>NZ_BEYR01000014.1 GCF_002933815.1 Sphingobacterium sp. HMA12 | reverse complement strand
GCTGCCCGCTGTACCATCCATTGTAGCACGTGTGTAGCCCCGGACGTAAGGGCCATGATGACTTGACGTCGTCCCCACCTTCCTCACTGTTTGCACAGGCAGTCTGTTTAGAGTCCCCACCTTAAATGCTGGCAACTAAACATAGGGGTTGCGCTCGT
>NZ_BEYR01000013.1 GCF_002933815.1 Sphingobacterium sp. HMA12 | reverse complement strand
TAACACGCTCCTTGCGGTCACATGCTTTAGGTACCCCCAACTTTCATGGCTTGACGGGCGGTGTGTACAAGGCCCGGGAACGTATTCACCGCGTCATTGCTGATACGCGATTACTAGCGAATCCAACTTCATGGGGTCGAGTTGCAGACCCCAATCCGAACTGTGAATGGCTTTTAGA
>NZ_BEYR01000012.1 GCF_002933815.1 Sphingobacterium sp. HMA12 | reverse complement strand
ACGTTGATCAGGAAACCTTGGTCTTTCGGTGGGCGGGTTTCTCACCCGCCTTATCGTTACTTATGCCTACATTTGCTTTTCCATACGGTCCAACACCCATTACCAGATATCTTCGCCCCATATGGAATGCTCCCCTACCAGATGCATATATCTCAATGCAAATCCATAGCTTCGGTACCGTTCTTGATGCCCGTTTATTATCCACGCCCGGCCGCTCGACTAGTGAGCTGTTACGCACTCTTTAAATGAATGGCTGCTTCCAAGCCAACATCCTAGCTGTCTGGGCAACCGGACCTCGTTAGTTCAACTTAGAACGAATTTGGGGACCTTAGCTGATGGTCTGGGTTCTTTCCCTCTCGGCCTTGGACCTTAGCACCCAAAGCCTCACTGCCGGCTATATTTGATAGCATTCGGAGTTCGTCTGGATTTGGTAGGATTTGACTCCCCCGCACCCAATCGGTAGCTCTACCTCTATCAAACTCTACGCCGACGCTGTTCCTAAAAACATTTCGGGGAGTACGAGCTATTTCCCAGTTTGATTGGCCTTTCACCCCTACCCTCAGGTCATCCGGAAACTTTTCAACGTTTATCGGTTCGGTCCTCCATTACATGTTACTGCAACTTCAACCTGCCCAAGGGTAGATCACAAGGTTTCGCGTCTACCTCATCTGACTATGCGCCCTATTAAGACTC
>NZ_BEYR01000011.1 GCF_002933815.1 Sphingobacterium sp. HMA12 | reverse complement strand
CCGAAGGACGGAAGCGTCTCTGCTCCCTTCACTAACTTTCAAGCCCGGGTAAGGTTCCTCGCGTATCATCGAATTAAACCACATGCTCCTCCGCTTGTGCGGGCCCCCGTCAATTCCTTTGAGTTTCACCCTTGCGGGCGTACTCCCCAGGTGGATAACTTAACGCTTTCGCTGGGACGCTGGCTGTCTATCGCCAACATCGAGTTATCATCGTTTAGGGCGTGGACTACCAGGGTATCTAATCCTGTTCGATCCCCACGCTTTCGTGCATCAGCGTCAATACCAGCTTAGTGAGCTGCCTTCGCAATCGGAGTTCTAAGACATATCTATGCATTTCACCGCTACTTGTCTTATTCCGCCCACTTCAAATGGATTCAAGCCCATCAGTATCAAAGGCACTGCGATGGTTGAGCCACCGTATTTCACCCCTGACTTAATAGGCCGCCTACGCACCCTTTAAACCCAATAAATCCGGATAACGCTCGGATCCTCCGTATTACCGCGGCTGCTGGCACGGAGTTAGCCGATCCTTATTCTTCCAGTACATTCAGCCAGGTACACGTACCTGGGTTTATTCCTGGACAAAAGCAGTTTACAACCCATAGGGCAGTCATCCTGCACGCGGCATGGCTGGTTCAGGCTTCCGCCCATTGACCAATATTCCTTACTGCTGCCTCCCGTAGGAGTCTGGTCCGTGTCTCAGTACCAGTGTGGGGGATTCTCCTCTCAGAGCCCCTAGACATCGTCGCCTTGGTAAGCCGTTACCCTACCAACTAGCTAATGTCACGCGAGCCCATCCCTATC
>NZ_BEYR01000010.1 GCF_002933815.1 Sphingobacterium sp. HMA12 | reverse complement strand
GAAACTTGCCGCTCCGCAATAGTTTTAATGTATTGTCATGGTTTCTAAATAAACCTGTCATGCTTGGCGATATTGAAAATATAAATGTCGACTTCGATCTGCCTGCGGATTTACTGGGTTATACCGATGCACAGCTTTTGCAGTTGTTAAGGCGGCTCGGTGCCAAGATAACCCTTGTGCAGCAGGAAGTGGAGTATGTTTATTTCTCAGCAGATAGGGGGATATAAGCATGAAAACATTCATATTAATGGTGTTATTCCTGTTCATTTCAGGGATAGCAAACTTCGCTATTGGACAGAACCTGATGGCTAAGATAGAAGGCAAAGTAATCAGTAGTGACAATAAGAAGCCTATTCAGGGTGCCTCTATTAGCATATCGCGTGGGAAGAGCACAACAAAGTCCGATCAGGAAGGCCGGTTTGTGATAAGAGCAAATCATGGTGACAGTGTATTAGTTAGCCATATTGGCTATCATAGTGAAACCATTTTATATAAAACTGGAACTTCAAGCCTGACAATTATGCTAGTGCCTGTGGCTAATGTATTGAATGAAGTGATCGTTAGTTCGGGATATCAGCAGCTCCGTCCCAACGAGATGACAGGTTCTTTTCAGGTATTGGATAAAAAGATCCTTGACCAGCAGGTGGGTACTAACATTCTGGACCGCCTGAATAATCTGACACCGGGATTCCGAAAGGGGACTTTCGAATTTAAGCCTAATCGCAATGAAAAGCTTAATATTTCGATTCGGGGCCTTAGTACCATTGAGGCTTCTAAAGACCCCTTAATCGTGTTGGATGGTTTTATTTATGAAGGAGATATCGATAACATCGATCCTACTAGCATCGCATCTGTTACTGTGCTCAAGGATGCTGCCGCTACTTCGATATGGGGAGCGAGAGCGGGCAATGGTGTTATTGTAATGAACAGTATTAATACTGCCAATAAATCGCAAAAGACAATTGTCAATATTTCCCATACCACCACGACCAAACGCATCACGGATTATAATAGGTTGTATCAGCCAGCTAATTTGGATTATATCTTGGCCGAACAGGAGCTTTTTAATGCGGGCTACTATGATGGGAAACTTGAGCAGAGTCCATACCTTGCCTTGACGCCTACAGTCGAAGTTTTCCTGGCTCGGCGCAGGGGATTGATTTCGGCGCAGGACTCAACAGATAGGATTGCCGAATTACTGGCAATGGATGGTAAAGCGGCTTATAGAGATGCTTTTTTAAAGGCCCCATTCTTACAGCAGTCTTTTGCCAATATCTCGGGCGCTTCAACGGTGATAAGATATAACTTTGGGGTTGGTAATACCATGGATCTTTCCGAAAATAGGGCTAAAGACAATAAGATAAATCTCTACCTCAACAATTCATTTCACTGGAAGGACAAATTTGAGTTGAATCTCAATGTGAATTTTCTCACGCAGAAACAACGTAGTGGTACATCCGTACTTGATCAGTTTAAATATGGTGGTAAATATGTGCCTTTCTTCGAATTTATGAATGCGGAGGGTGAAGTATTGCCTTTTAATAGAAGCTACCGAGGCAATTATCTCAATGAACTGTATGGAGATAAACTGTTGGATTGGAATTATTATCCATTGCATGATTATGAGCTAGATCGCGCGACAACACGTAAAAATGAATTGTATGCCATTGTACAGGCCAAATATAATATCAAACCTTACTTAACAGCAGCTGTATCTTATCAATATCAGATACAGCGAAAAGTAACGGAAAGGATCGCACAAGCGGAAAGTTATTATGCTCGGAATTTGATCAACATGTTTTCCAGTATTGACCCGCAATCTGGTTTGGTAGCACGTCCGATTCCCATTGGAGGAATTTATGATCTTAACAATGGGGATATTAGTTCGAATACATGGAGAGGGCAACTGAATTTTAACCGATCGTTCGGAGTTCACCATATCAATGGGATTTTAGGTGCAGAAATAAGAGAAGTATTATCAAAGGGTTCAACAAGTAGTTCCTATGGTTATAGCGCTGATCCGATACGCACGAAAGTGGTGGATTACGCAGGCTTTTACCCGACACTGCCTGCAGGCGGATTTTCCTCCATTCAGGGAAATATTTCGCTAATGAAATCCCTGAATCGTTTTGTGTCTCACTATGCAAATGTCGCGTATTTATTCAAGCAACGTTACGGTCTTTCGGCCAGTATACGTAAGGATGGGGCTAACGTGTTCGGCATAAATACCAACGATAAATTTAATCCATTTTGGTCGGTAGGCGCGAGCTGGCAGATCAGAAAGGAAAAGTTCGCTGACTGGAAAGCGGTAGATGCGCTGCAGCTGAGAGCCACCTATGGCTATAGCGGCAACATTGATCCCTCGCGCACGCCTCTTCCGGTTGCTGAAACGACCAGCGGACGGTATACCAATTATCCTGCTTTTGTGATCAGCACCCTGAATGATCCATCTTTAAGATGGGAAAAGGTGCGGACATTAAATTTGGGACTGCAATTTGGACTGTTCAAAAGTAGAATCACAGCAAGCTTTGATTATTATGTGAAAAAGAGCACAGATCTGTATGGCAATTCATTGATAGATTATACAGTATTTGGAAAGGCCAACACCACGATAAAAAATAATGCTTCGATAAGAAGTCAGGGAGCTGAGTTGAATTTGACTGCCGAAGCTGTAAGGACTCCGAGCTTTAGCTGGCGGCCTGCCGTGCTTTTAAGCTTGAACAAAAATAAAGTGCTGGAATATTACAATACCCAGTTTGGTCTCATCAATTTAGTTGGAAATGGTTCTAGTACTATACCAATAGTCGGTAGACCGCTCAATTCCATCGCTGCCTTTAATTGGGGCGGCCTGGACGAACACGGTGATCCGCAAGGATTCTTAAATGGTGAGCTATCGAACGATTATCAAAAAATCAGAAATTCAACAGTGGGGGAAACAGACGATAATCAGACAATTGTATTTGTAGGGTCTTCTGTCCCACAATTATTTGGAAACTTGATCAATACGTTTTCCTATAGGAATTTTGAGCTATCATTTAACCTTTCCTTTAAAGCGGATTACTATTTCAGTAAGCAAGCAACTACTAGTGGTAATTTTTATTTATATGGTAAAGCTTATTCAGATTTTGATAGGAGATGGCAGTCCCCAGGAGACGAAAACTATACGCAAGTACCCCGCGTAAAATATCCTATTGATGCAAATCGCGATGCTTTTTATCAGGAAAGTTCGGTTAATGTGTTGAAAGGGGATCATGTCCGTGTGGAATATATCAATCTCTCTTGGAGGAACCTGTGGCAGTTGGGTAGCAAAAAGTTAAATACCCGTTTGTTTTTCAATGGCAGTAATTTAGGGCTGATCTGGAAAAAAAATAAAGAAGGCGTAGATCCTGATTTTCCTGGGCGGTTAACACCTAATCCTACTTATGCCATAGGGCTTAATGTCAATTTTTAAATAAATAAATCATGAATATAAACGATTGCTTAATTAAGATGTTGGTAGTTTTGCCACTCTTGTTCTCTTTAACTTCATGTAGTAAGTTTTTGGAAGAAAAATCAAATTTCTCGCTTCAAAGTCCAAATACACTTGAAAGTTTACAAGGAATACTGGATAATTCAATTGATATGAACATGAATGTTCCGGTATTTGGTGATATTCATTCGGATGACTATTTCTTTACTGAAAAGGAGTTTAATGCGGTGGATGATCAGTCCCGAGGGTTTTACACTTGGATAGGTTTTCCGTACAATTATCCGGATGATTGGGCGTTGATGTACGTGCCTGTTTATCAGGTTAACGTGGTGCTGGATGCATTGCCCAAGGTTGAAGGTATACAACGTGAAAAAGATAGAATT
>NZ_BEYR01000009.1:74272-166283 GCF_002933815.1 Sphingobacterium sp. HMA12 | reverse complement strand
ATAACAAACAGAAACGCAACTCTTTCAATATATATGTCAATATAGAGACAGGTATAAGATGGTTAATTGCCCATAAAAAGGGATCTAACTACTAACATCTAACTACTTTAAATCTATAAAAGATCTTTAGGTGCCTATATCGGCGGTGTCTACCTCTTCCCATTCCGAACAGAGCAGTCAAGCCCGCCAGAGCCGATGGTATTGCCGTAACAGGTGGGAGAGTAGGTCGGTGCCTTTTTTTACACGGAAGCCCTTGCTGGAAACAGTCAAGGGCTTCTTTCGTTTATATGCTTTTTACAGGTCTTCTGGTTCAACAGGGCTATCGGCTCCGGGGGAAGTCCGGGGATACCGGCCCGGAACAG
This sequence comes from Sphingobacterium sp. HMA12, assembly GCF_002933815.1. Taxonomy (GTDB): domain Bacteria; phylum Bacteroidota; class Bacteroidia; order Sphingobacteriales; family Sphingobacteriaceae; genus Sphingobacterium. The sequence goes on along the minus strand of NZ_BEYR01000009.1, from coordinate 165,921 downwards.
CAGGCCTAGAAACCAGTCGGAACGTTGCTATATACACTCGGGAGCGAAGCAAGCTGTAGCCTAAATCCTGTTGATAATCATCCTCGCTTCAGAGTGGTGCGGCGAGCTGTAGGTCATAGGCTGACTTTTACAGAATTGATCGGACTTCCCTAAGTCCAGCGGCTTAACGGACTCTGAAAATTTGCCTTTCTCGCGTTATCATTGCATTTCTACGAGATATTCTCTAATTTAGTCGTTATAGCAATGTAATTTATAATGAAAGCGAGACAGATATCCTTACTTAGTATTTTATTACTATTTTTTCTTAGCAGCAACAGATTAAATGCACAAGAACAATCGTTGGATGATGGTGTTTTACGGATATTGGCCATTGGAAACAGTTTTTCAGAGGATGCGATCGAGCAGAACCTTTATGAATTAGCCAAAGCCGGAAAGAAAAAAATCGTAATTGGTAACCTCTATATTGGTGGCGCACCATTAAGCCTACATGTAAACAATGCAAAAGAGGATAAACCTGCCTATCGTTACCGGAAGATCAATCTGGATGGTCAAATGTCGGAGAAGACAAACGAACGACTTTCAGCGGCTTTAGTTGACGAAGCTTGGGATTATATCAGTTTCCAGCAAGCAAGCCCGCTGTCGGGCGATTATGACTCCTATGCAAAGGATCTACCACTTTTGTATGATTATGTCACAAAGCATGTGAAGTATCAGCAAACAGGCTATATATTGCATCAAACCTGGGCTTATCAAAATGGTTCGACGCATGAAGGCTTTGTCCGCTATAACCGTAATCAGAATGTGATGTATACGGCAATCGCCAAAACTTCTCAGGAAGTCTTTAATTGGGGTAATTTTGATGTATTGGTGCCTTCGGGAACAGCTATACAAAATGCAAGGTCAAGTTATTTAGGCGATCAATTCACAAGGGATGGTTATCATCTCAACTTAGATTATGGACGCTTTGTGGCGGCTTGTACCTGGTATGAGGCACTATTTAAAGAAAACGTTATCAATAATACATTTTTACCGCTTAAAGTAACCTCTATTGAAGGGCAGATAGCACGAGAGGCCGCGCATCAAGCAGTGGAATCTCCTTATGGAATCACAGTATTGGAGGATTTTCAATTAATGAAATAATATATTTATATGAGTATCAAAAAAAGCTATTTGATCGAACTGGATCACGAAACAAAAAATACCAGACGTATTTTAGATCGGATACCAGATGAACAACTGGATTGGCGACCGCATGAAAAATCTATGAGCCTAGGGGAGCTCGCAGCCCATGTTGTGGAGTTGCATGGTTGGGTGTCCAAAGCGATACCGAAGAATGTATTTGATTTTAAGGTAGATTATCATCCACTTAAGGTATCTTCCGTAGAAGAACTGAAATTGATTCTTTCAGAAGGATTGGAAACGAACAAATCCGCCATAGAGAATATAGCTGAAGAAGATTGGATGAAGGATTGGGTATTGAAAGCTGGAGAGTATGAAATAGCACGTTTACCGCGCGCTGGTGCTATACGTTTTATTGTTAACAACCATATCGTTCACCATCGCGGTCAGCTGACTGTATATTTACGATTACTTGGTATTGCAGTGCCCGGTATATATGGGCCTTCCGCAGATGAACCGATGCCCAGCCTATAGTGTCATTTGGATACAACATATAAAAATAAAGGGGATCAAAATTGATCCCCTTTATTTTTATATGTTTAACTGACTAATTATTTAGCCAACTCTTCTGCTATTGCTTTTCCAATTTCAGCTGGAGATTCAACTACACGGATACCACACTCACGCATGATTTTCATTTTTGCAGCAGCAGTATCATCCGCACCACCAACGATTGCACCAGCGTGGCCCATACGGCGTCCCGGAGGCGCTGTTTGACCAGCGATAAAGCCTACAACAGGTTTAGTGCCATGTTCTTTGATCCAACGTGCAGCTTCAGCTTCCATTCCACCACCGATCTCACCGATCATGATGATAGCTTCAGTTTCTGGGTCGTTCATTAATAATTCAACAGCTTCTTTAGTTGTTGTACCGATGATAGGGTCACCACCGATTCCGATAGCTGTCGTGATTCCTAATCCAGCTTTTACAGTTTGATCTACTGCTTCATAAGTTAAAGTTCCTGATTTAGAAACAACACCCACGTTACCTTTTTTGAAGATAAATCCTGGCATAATACCGATTTTAGCTTCACCTGCAGTGATGATACCAGGGCAGTTTGGACCGATCAAACGAGATTTTTTGTCGCTCAAGTAAGATTTTACCTGGATCATGTCTTTCGTAGGGATACCCTCAGTAATACATACAATCACTTCGATACCCGCAGCGGCAGCTTCCATGATTGCATCTGCAGCAAATGCTGGAGGTACAAAGATAATAGAAACATTAGCTCCTGTAGCGTCTACTGCATCTTGAACAGTGTTGAATACAGGACGGTCTAAGTGTTGTTGACCACCTTTACCAGGAGTCACACCACCAACTACATTTGTTCCGTACTCAATCATTTGAGTAGCATGGTAAGTACCTTCGTTTCCAGTGAAACCTTGAACGATTACTTTTGAATCTTTATTAACTAATACACTCATTTCTTCTTTAAATTTTGCACACAAATCTACTATTTTGCTTTCTAAAATGGAAGCAATGTGGATAGGAATATGACCTTTATTGATAAATTTTTAGTTCAGATTGCGTTTTTGGATAAAATCCCAAAGGATAATGCCAATTGCGACAGATACGTTAAGTGAATGCTTGGTCCCATATTGAGGGATTTCGATACAAGTATCGATCTTTTCCATGACCTCTTCATCGACACCATTGACCTCATTTCCAAAAATTAAAGCATATTTTTTATCGGACCTTGGTTCAAATTGATGTAACATGACACTATCATCGGCTTGTTCAATAGCAATGATTGTATAACCTTCCATTTTTAGCTGTGCTACGATTTCGGTCGTTTCTTTATGGTATTCCCAAGAGACAGATTGTGTTGCTCCCAAAGCAGTTTTTTCGATTTCTCGGTGCGGCGGCGTTCCGGTAATGCCACATAAATATATTTTTTCAATAGCAAATCCGTCCGCTGTGCGGAAGGCAGAGCCTACATTGTGCATACTGCGAACATTGTCCAAAACGATTGCGATAGGCGTTTTTTCTTGTTTTTTAAACGATTCAACATCTGTACGTTGAAGTTCATCCATCGATAATTTTTGCATGCCGCAAATATACTAAACCTAAAAAACAAAATAGATTTTGAATATTGAAAATAAGGTGTTATTTTTGCAGTCCGAATTACAAGAAAAAATTGAATAAAAATTAGCTAAAAAAAATGGCAAATCATAAATCAGCGATCAAAAGAATTAGAGCAAACGCTACTAAACGTTTAAGAAACCGTTACCAAGCAAAAACTACGCGTAACGCAATCAAAAAATTACGTCATACAACTTCTGCAGAGGAAGCAAAAACATTGTTACCACGCGTAATTTCTATGCTTGATCGTTTGGCAAAGAAAAATGTGATCCACAAGAAAAAAGCTTCTAACAATAAATCTAAGTTAACTAAATTCGTTAACGGTTTAGCATAAGCTTTATGTATAGATATTGAGGGGTGCAGCTCGCTGTATCCCTTTTCTTTATGTTATATACTTTGGATTTCTCTTTCCAGGCGAATAGTAATAAAAAAAGCATCAGAGTACTGATGCTTTTTTTATTTTATGTTATTCTCACTGAATTATTGTTTTAAATTGGGCAACAATTCAGCGATGACTTTTTTCAGTTTATTGGGGTCTTTCATATAAGGTTCCAGATCATATAGTTCCACCTTTTTGAAATCGATCGGATGACTTTCACTCTGAAGTGAGATGCTTCCTTTTTTTAATAGTTGTCCATCTTTTTTTACGCCAGGGTCAAAATCTGTTACATTGCCACCTCCTATTTGAGGCTTGGTATATTGTAATACTACCTTATCTTCAATGATATGTTGTACAAGTGAATCTCCTAATACTAGGAAATCCGCTGTTACCCATTGATCGCCAGCATAAGTTTTTGATGTCGAGCTGATACAGTGCGGCGTAAAGAGTTTGTTATCGATGACGACATTGGTCCCTGGTGTACACAGATTGCTTGTTGTGCGTTCGTCCTTGCCATTACCACCCAAGAGCTGACCTTCGATAGATATCGGAAAATCCTGGTCCACACCCATCGTTTTGGGATCTTGTCCATGTAGCATGGCGCCGCTATTGCGCCAGGCCCAGCCTTCACCACCGGGGGCCTGTTCGCCCACAAAACGATAAGTGACACGTAATAAATAAGCTGAAAATTCTTTATTGTAGAATAAATGGCCGTATTGAAAATTGAAGCTATCGTAGCCATCATATCTGACTTTCAACAAACCATCTTCGACACGGAATGTATTTTTATAGTTATCTCCGACCTTATGGTTTCGGATTTTAGGAGTCCAGTTTTTTAAATCTTTCCCATTGAACAATTGAATGGGTTTGGGTTTTTTGTCTTGAGAATTGCCAAATACGGAAGTACTGAGTAATAAAATTCCAGCACCATAGATAATATGTTTGAATTTCATCCTGAATTAGGTTTATTGACCTAATTTAGGTAAACATTTTTAAATAAGCAATTCTTTTTGTTTGACATACTCGCTGGGACGAATACCTACGACCTTATTGAATGTATTGCTAAATGTAGGTAAACTGTTATAACCGACTTTCAACGCCACCTCGTTGACACTTAGTTTTTCATCCAGTAACAATTTAAGAGCAGTTAACATTCTGAGGATCGTATAATATTGAATAAAAGACATGTTTAGTTCCTTCTGAAACAATCTGGCCAATGTACGTTCGCTGATATTAAATAGGCTTGCAAGCTTTTTGAAACTCACATTTTCTTCAATATTTTCCTCCAGGTAAGTAACGATATCTTTTAATTTTTGGTGGCTTGGATAGGGCAATGCCAGCGGAAGTTCGTGCAAGGACAACTCAGGCAGGATAAGCTTAAATGCAGTCGCTAAACTATATTTTGGTTCTTCGACGGGAAATATATTGCCATTCCAACGGTTGGTAAACATAATCAATTCAATCAGCAGATCGTTTACCGGATAGATTCCCATTTTACTGTAGAATGCAGTATCACTGTTCGTCTTTGGAAAATATAGATTACGCATCACAACTTCCGGGGTACTCGGATGGATACTATGTTTTACACCGGCAGGAATCCAAAGATAGTGCCGAGCTGGCAAAAAATATGATTTTTCATCCGTTTTTATAAAAACGACACCGCCCTCAGTGTATAAAAATTGATCCTTATCATGACAGTGCTCAGTGATATGGTTCTCCGCTATGATGGCATGGTGACAATAAATGCTATCTTCAAATGAGTCAACCTCGGTCATGTAATAGCGGTTGACATATTTTGCATCGCTCGTTGTATCTTTTGTGTTCATTTTTTCCTATAAAACTACGTTGCAAAGGTAAGACTTTTTTACTAGACCTGACCTTTTTGCGTGTAAAGTGAGTGTATGCTTACAATAAAATTGCAAATAAAACACTGGCGAGTTAGTGTTTACTTACTATAATTTAAATTTATTGTTTTTAATTTATTGAAAATCAGTTTGATATAAATTTAGTCTCTTATTTTTAGAAAATAATTAAAACTATATTTTCGTTTATTTTACTGATATACAGTTGTTTATTGTTGTTTCGTCTCCATTGAATAATTTTGTGTCGAATGGTAATAAATTCACTGTAGAAAAAAACGCTAAAATTGTCTGTTTGAGAAATGTACACCGGGTCTAATATCTTTTACAATAGCGAATGTAAATAGGTTTCAATTTCTTAAGTTTACATAAATAGCGTACATAAATAAAATCATAAGGATATGGCTTACGAAAGGATAAAAATTCAGAGCTTACACGATAAGGTTATTACAGCTGCCGAAGCTGCGAAATTATTTCAGGACGGTATGGTCGTTGGGTCAAGCGGTTTTACCAAAGCTGGCGATAGTAAAGCCGTATTACCGGCTTTGGCGGAAAGGGCCAAAGAGGATCCTTTGAAAATAACGTTGATTACAGGTGCTTCCTTAGGTCATGGTACAGATGGTAAATTGGCGGAGGCCGGAGCCCTGTCCAAACGGATGCCATTTCAGGTAGATCGTACCCTCCGCAATAAGATCAATGCTGGGGATGTACTTTTTATTGACCAGCATTTAAGCGAGACTGCTGAACTGTTGCACAATAAGAATCTGCCGCAAGTCGATATCGCCGTTTTGGAAGTCGCAGCGATCGAATCAGATGGCAGTATCGTTCCAACAACCTCAGTAGGCAATTCAGCAACCTTTGCTGCATTGGCTAAACAGGTTATTCTAGAAGTTAATACGGCTATTCCGACTACTATCAAAGGAATACATGATATCTACCAGGCCGAAGACTATCCACGTCGTAATGTTATCCCTATTGTAGCGCCTGAAAATAAAATCGGTCGAAAGACAATCCCATTGGATCCCGGCAAGATTGTGGGTATTGTTTTTACAAATGAACTTGATAGTCCGGCTGATATTGCCGAACCAGATGCCAAAACAACAGCAATAGCGAAACATATATTAGCATTTTTTGAAAATGAGGTTGAATTAGGGCATCTATCCGAGAGTTTGATGCCATTGCAGGCGGGGATCGGAAAAGTAGCCAATGCGGTACTTACTGGCTTTATCCATAGTAAATTCCATAATTTAACGATGTTTTCAGAGGTATTGCAAGATAGCACATTTGATTTAATTGATGCGGGTAAATTGGATTTTGCGTCAGCCTCTTCCATTACCGTATCAGAAGAATGTTACTCCCGTGTATTTGATCATTTGGACAAATATCGGGACAAGATAGTTTTACGCCCTCAGAACATCTCCAACACACCGGGATTGATCAAACGTTTGGGTATCATTGCGATCAATACAGCGATAGAATTTGATATATACGGCAATGTAAACTCCACGCATACTTCAGGCACCAACATTATGAACGGTATAGGTGGATCTGGAGATTTTGCCCGGAATGCCTACTTAAGTATTTTCGTCACACAGGCGGCTTCCAAGGGCGATGCAATTTCCCATATAGTTCCGATGGTATCCCATGTAGATCATACGGAACATGATGTTGATATTTTGGTGACAGATTACGGTTTGGCTGATCTACGCGGGTTGGCCCCCCGTGAACGTGCGAAAGTTATTATTGAAAATTGTGTACATCCGGATTACAAAGCACAACTGTTGGATTATTACAATCGTGCCTGCGAAAGAGGAGGCCATACCCCACATTTATTAGAGGAGGCTTTCAGCTGGCATATCAATTTGCGAGAAACAGGAACCATGAAAAAAGACTAGCTGCACATATCATTTCTAGCCTATAAAAGCATAGGGCTACTGAGCAAAGTCGGTTAGCCGTATGCTTTTATAATTCCGTACCTATCTTTCCGCGGTATCATTTCAAATATTCTATTCCTAGCGGCAACGTTACCTATTAGACCGCATTTAAAAATACAGTTATTCCTCTCACTGTCTCATTTTAAGCCTACAATTTTTAAACCTGTGGCTGTTTTTACATGTTAAGATCTTCTCTCTAATCTGTATGGGTCTTTTAAAGAGTTATATTCGTTTGTCTATTTCTTGGACTTTCTCAGCGCTATCTATAATGACTTAGCTATCCTGTTCCGATTCAGACCTCTGGTAACTTTTGTTCGAAACCACTGCCTGGTTTCTGACGATTCAATCGAATCCATATGACGAGCTATGATTGTAGGGTGGAACTTGGCGATGGTTTTAGCGCCCCAACCGATTCCCTTTTTGATATGGAAATCCGTTGCGCCGGATAGTGAAAGCAGCAGTTTGAACATAGTTTCAGCAAATTCCGGTGCAAGGCCTTTTTTTACCGCATAATGTATGGCGACACCGACCGAGCGCACAACCCATTTATCCGGATGTCTAGCAAGCTGCTCCAATAATGAGGTTGTTTTTTCCGGAAAAGTAAGGAGAGCATGTCCAAGTACGCGTTCACCTACGATGTCACAGATATGCCATTGGCCTCCTATTACCATATACCCACATGCCTTCAGGATCGACTGCTCCAGCATTAAGGGGAGCTGCAGCTGCAGGACCATCCCCGCCATGACATAACTTCCCATTTCATCGGTAGCGACCAGGGCATCGATAAAAATTGTCTGGTCATTTTCGGGTATCCAAGTTACAATTTCCTTTGCGGCATATTCCAGAAGTGGAAAACTGACTTTCTTTTTCAAAAGTCCCTCCTGTATACCTATAAGAAGTGTATTCAGTCCCTGCTGTTTCCAGCCCAGCTTAGCCTGCGCTAGAATTTCTCTGACGCGGACCTTACTTGTGATTTTTTCCATCGCGGTAACCTCTTTCTTTATTTTTGGTCTTTATAGATATTCCAAAAATTGTAATCCGTCATTGGCGCATCTGTTAGTCCGATATTTCGGCCTATGGTGACGATCTGTCCGCGATGATAAGTTCCGTGGATAATCAGATGCTGAATATATTCATACACTGAAAAATTACATTGGAACCAAGGCGATTCAACTTTTACATTTTTTTCTAAATCCTTTTCCGAAAGACCTTCTACATAACCCTGAAGCTTTTTTGAGCTCTCTCTAATAGCGCTGAAAATATCTTCTTTTTTACTGAATGTTTTTTCAAAATCAAAATCATTACGTTCTGAAATATGACTCCACCAATACTCCTGTGTCTGCCAGATATGGTTCAATGTTTTTAAGATCGTTGGAAAGCTGGAGGGGACTTCTTGGTTAAGCTGTTCTTCCGACTTGGTACTTAGCCAATCAATATACTTATTAATGACCCAGTTGTTGTACTGTACGCTTTTGCTGATTAATGTTTTTAAGCTCATAATTATTGGTTGATGATTTTTTAAATCTTTTAGGTAAATATAAATATCTTTCCAAACAGATTTACGATATTTAGATCAAGTATGGAATAGTTCATACAAATTATTATTTATGGATTGATAGCGTATCTTGATCGATGATTAAAATCCATTAGACTTTTGTTGTATCAGCTTTAACAATTCATTTCACCGATTATAAATTAAAGAATAATGAAAAAAATAACAGGTGTAGCATTTGCTCTTCTTGCCCTGCTGTTGAGTAGTACTGTGCAGGCCCAAGTAAATTATTTAAAAGAATCCAAGACAGATTTTGACAAACATATGCAATGGTTTAGGGAAGCTAAATATGGTATGTTTATTCATTTTGGACTTTATAGCCAATTGGGTGGAGACTATAAGGGAAAGCCGGTGGAAGGCTATGCCGAATGGATTCAGGCAGGGGCCGATGTTCCAAAAGAAGAATATGCAAAATTGATCCACACTTGGAATCCTGCACATTTTAACGCAGATCAAATCGCGCAACTGGCCAAAGATTCCGGCATGAAATATATTGTTCTGACCACCAAGCATCATGAGGGGTTCTGTCTCTGGGATAGCGAGTATACGAACTATGATATTGCATCGACACCGATGAAAGGGCGGGATCTTGTGAAGGAATTGGCCACGGCCTGTAAAAAAAATGGCATTCGATTTGGCACTTACTATAGTATCATAGATTGGCACCATGATTCACAGTACCGAAATACGGAAGGAAAAAGTGGTTGGGATAGATGGGGACAGGTGGCCATGAAGCCCAAACAGAAAGCGGCCTATATCCAGTATATGAAAAACCAATTGAAGGAATTGATCGTAAAATACGATACTGATATCTTATGGTTTGATGGGGACTGGGTCAATTGGTGGGACATGGCTGCCGGTGAGGAACTCTATCAATACCTCCGTGAATTAAAGCCTTCGCTTATTATCAATAACCGTGTAGCCAAACGTGACCAGTTCAAACGTGATTTCGGTACACCAGAACAGGAACACCTCAGCACGAAAGTAGACTATGATTGGGAAGCTTGTTATACGCTGAACAATTCATGGGGATATAAACGTTCAGACAGTAGCTGGAAGAGTCCCGAAGACGTCAATAAAAAGTTAACAGAGATAAATACACAGGGCGGTAATTTATTACTGAATATAGGGCCTGATGGAAATGGTGATGTGCCAGCCATCAGCAAATCCATTCTGTTGAAAGCCGCGACCGAACGCAAAAAAGCGCAGTAAAAAATAAAATGATCAGCAATGCGATAGTCAAAAAAAACTAGATTCTTCGTGAACCTGGTTCTTTCGAAATTTTAATCCCCGTTCTGAAACTGAATTATACGGTTGGTTTACAGGCATCAGATACCGCTTTGACGATATCTATTTTTACGGGTGAGGCAGCGCCGTCATAGTCCGTAAATTGGCTGTCCCAGAGGTAGAAACCGTTGTGATGTTGGTAATGAACAAGACATACCGCAATCCCATATCCCTTGGCGTACACAGCCACTGATCAGGATCTAGCTGTGTAGGATCGGATTATATTTTGATGCGGGAATGCTTCCATCGGACCATTTCATACCGGTGAAGGTATTGACGCCAAAATGCATAAACATGCCATAACCACTATTGATTATTTTTTTCTGGGCTTGATTGGCCTTGTTTCTGGGGTGTTGGACCTGTGTATGGCAGCAAGTGGATAGGCCAAGAAAGATCGTAACGAAAACGACTCTTTTGTTCATAAATTTGGTATACATTTTAAATTCTTAAGTTTTAGGTTTGATCCGTTTCCGGTTATTGTGCTTTTAGATCTTGTATCATTTCTGTCCTGATAGAAAGAAGGTCAATACCAGAGATTATCCATATTTTTTCTAACTTCTTCTAAGAATAGATAAAAAAAATAATCGACTTAACTGCTTGATCAGTATATTTATAGTAGATAAAACATTACAACCAAGATAAACTTAATTTCAAACAAACATGAAAACAAAAATCATTTTGTTGCTTTCCATGGTTACCATGCTTTTCGGCTTTCAAGAAAGTGCCGCGGCCGACCCCCCTTTTCAGAAAAAAGGGATGATCAAATTAACTGTCTTTTATCCAAATGGTCCAGGAAAAACATTTGACTGGGATTATTATCTCCAAAAGCACATGGCTTTGGTGAAACAGGTCTTCGGCAAAAATTTAAAAGCTGTAGCGATCGACAAAGGGCTTTCCGGGAAAGGAGCGCAAGCTGAACCGAAATATTTGGCCATTTGTCATTTGTATTTTGATTCCGTTGCGGCTTACGAGGAGCCAATGAAAGAAAATGGAAGTAGGTTTGCCGAGGATTTTCCGAAATATACCAATGTCAAGCCCGAAGTCCAGATTAATGAAGTCGTGGAATAGTTGCTATTCATTCTGTCGGATATACACCATTGTTTTAAAACGAAATAATCGTGATTTATTTAAAAATATGACCTGGAGTAAGTCGTTTGTGTATAGCAAACGACTTTTATTTTTATCTTTATTTTAGGGATGATTTTATTTAAGCGGAATAAAATCGGCGATAAGGTATCGACAGATAAAATAGGGAAAAGCTCAGGTATGCGGATGCAAAATACTGTCGAGAAAGCGACCTGTCTAGGAGCGATAGAATATGCTACTAAGAAGAATCCTGCCGTTGAGCAACAGCCTATGCATTGGCGGAGACCATCAAGCTAAAAACAGATCTGAACAACCGATTGGTCCCAGAACTCGAACTGCTTTGCGAATTGGAAGAGGATAATGGGGTAAAGATTAAAACAAGATAAAAAAGCAACCCCAATGTATATACCTATTATTAACACGATCCGTAAAAGAGCGCGTATGGATAAAAATGATCAGACACAGGTGCCCGATTTGAATGAATTACTCAAAGAGCAATTTCAGCATGAGGTCCGTAATGAGTCGATTGGGACTTGCATGAAGTGCGGAAATTTTTGGCCATCATGAAATGGGCGAATGCTTTTGACCGTATTCAGAAACAATGCGGTACGTCGCTGAAAGTTTCGGTGAGCTTACAATCAGATTTGGCTGATTCCAACGATTGAAATGCCCAACAATAATATTTCGCAGAATTCTTTGTATAAATAAGTGGACTTGTCCTGGCTCTGGAGACGGGTAATTGTCCAGGCGAGCTAGGGCATATCGTCAAAAAAGCAGAGACCGTAAAAATAGAATCCACTCGCACCGAATCGGATACTTGGCGTGAGATTATAGCGGAAATAAGTGCTCAGCAGATGCATGCTAGAGGATGGGCGGCTTTTTTGGACGACTTGGTAAAACAAACCGACAAAATAAAGGAATTTGTCCCTATAAATTCGTTTATTAATCGTTTTTAATACGAGGGAACCGAATGCTAAAAACTAAATTGATCAGAAAATAACCAGCATGAAATACTAATATGACGAAGATACAATCGAGCCAAGTTGTGGGGCTATTTTTTATTGGAATGAGCTGCCTGGCTATGCCTGCCGCGCAGGCACAGCAGTCCAATATTGTCAAGCGTATTTATATCAGTCCAAGAGGTAGCGACCAGAATGCGGGAACATCGGCACAGCCCTTTGCCACAGCCGACGCAGCCCTTCGCGCTACAGAAAAATATAAAAAGGGAGAGGACGGTTCCGGCATCGAAATTATTTTTGATGCCGGAACGTATTACCTCGACAAGCCGATACAGGTCTCGGCAAATCATTCCGGTAGCAAGAAACAGCCCCTAAAGATTAAAGCCGCTGATGGAAAGCAGGTTACCCTCAGTGGGGGCAGAACCCTTGATCTAAAATGGCAAAAGGGTGATAAAGGGATCTGGAAGGCTAAAGTTCCCGCTGGAGTGAGTTTCCAGAGCCTTTATGCCAATGAAAAACATTTGGTGCGGGCACGGTATCCCAATTATGATGCCTCCATATTGCCCTTTCAGGGTTATGCGGCAGATGCACTGAGCCCAGAGCGTATAGCAACATGGAAAAATCCGACCGGAGGTATTGTGCATGCGCTACACGCAGGCCGTTGGGGTGGGTTCCACTACCGTATTACAGGAAAAGATGGCTCATCAAAAGTTATGCTTGAAGGCGGAGAGCAAAATAACCGCCCCAGCAAAATGCACGAAACCTATCGCTTCGTCGAGAATATTTTTGAAGAACTTGACACTGCCCAGGAATGGTATCTGGATGAGCAGACCGCAACCTTGTACTATATTCCTTCAAAAGGAACAGATCCCAATCAGCTCAAGTTTGTGGCCCCCCAGCTGGAAAATTTAATTACTATTTCGGGTTCCGCTTCCGGTCGTGCACATGATATTGAAGTCAGTGGCCTGCGTTTTACGCATACAGCACCTACCTTTATGAAGACGGCAGAGCCACTGTTGCGCAGCGACTGGACAATCTACCGGCAGGGCGCTGTTAAGATTGAGGGCGCTGAAAATTGCACCCTTCGTGCCAATGATTTTATCGAATTGGGCGGTAATGCCGTCTTTGTGAGCAACTACAACCGTGGCGTAAAGATCAGTGGCAACCGCATTGAACAGATAGGAGCTGGAGCCATCAATTTCGTAGGTGACCCTGAAGCTGTACGCTCACCTGCATTCCGTTATGAAAAATTTGTTCCGCTCAGTCAGATGGACACTATCAAGGGGCCTAAAACCAATAACTACCCGATGGACTGTGAAGCCAGTGATAACCTGATTCATACAATTGGCCTTATTGAGAAGCAGGTTGCCGGTGTACAAGTTTCCATGGCAGCGTCCTTGCGGATTCTGCACAACACGATTTACGATGTGCCCCGTGCAGGTATCAATGTCGGTGACGGTACCTGGGGCGGGCATGAGATCGCTTACAACGACGTCTTCAATACCGTGTTGGAGACCAGTGATCATGGCGCCTTTAATTCTTGGGGACGTGACCGTTTTTGGCATCCCGACCGTAAAGAAATGGATCAGATAACAGCAGCCCAACCAAACCTGATTTTACTGGATGCAGTCAAAACAACAAAAATTCACGACAACCGCTTTCGTTGTGACCACGGCTGGGATATTGACCTAGATGATGGATCTTCCAACTACGAAATCTATAATAACCTCTGTCTAAGCGGTGGGCTGAAATTGCGGGAAGGCTTCTACCGCAAAGTATATAACAATATCATGCTCAACAATGGTTTTCATCCACATGTGTGGTTTAAGGATAGCCATGATGTTTTTCGTGATAATATTGTGATGCATAGCCATCAGGATATTCAGGTGAAGTACTGGGGGGACCGGGTGGACCATAATATTTACGCACGAAAAGAAGATTTACTAAAAGATCAAGCCAAGGGAGTGGAAAAACAAGGGCGCGCTGTTCCGTTGAATTTTGTTGACCCGATTCGGAGCGATTTTCGGTTGAAAGGTTGGAAAGGGCAGGGCTTCAAAAATTTTGACATGCTACATTTTGGCGTCACGGACAAAAGGCTGAAATCCCTCGCTGTCAGCCCTGAGATACCACAGTTGATCCAGTCAGGAGCGAAAGAACAGGGGCAGAAATGGGGATGGAAAGGCGGGCAGTTTAAATCTGTTGAAACTTTGGGCGAACAGTCTGCGGCTGGACTGCCATCCATTGCTGGCGTATTGGTCCTCCAACTGGATGAAAATAGCACCCTTTATAAAAGCGGATTACGGGTAAACGATGTGATCCTGGATTACAAGGGCGAAAAAATTGATGAATTAACCGATTTACAGCAGGCTATTAAAAAGCTGGTCCATGAGGATCAGCCCAAAGTCGTTGTTTTTAGAAACCAGCAACAGCAGAAATTGACTTTGCAATTATAATATATAATACTGGAATATAAGTAGTTAAATAGAAATAAAAAGGCTGCCCTTTTATGAAGTACGCCCCTAATAGTGTCTAACTTTTGAGGTGCGCTTCATTTGAGACAGCCTTTTTTGCTGTTTAAGTCGATTTTGGGCCGGGTAAAGTTGTTTTTGCCTAAAGATGTGCGATCATTCTTAACTAAACATTGGGATTAGTTTTTCGAAATCTATACTTTATTTGAGGTAAAATACTTAACTTAAGTGGATTAAAAGCTAAAAGTTATGAAGTTGCCAATTATTGCCTTTTTTGTTTTTCTGAGTTTTTCGTTTGCTTCAGCTCAAAATGGATCAAAACAAACAGGCACTGTTGACCCTGACCGTTGGATAAAACAGAAACTTGCCAAAGCGAAGGTCAAAACCGTGCTTAAAAACTATGATAAAAATTTTTTTGGACCAGATTCTGTCCGTATCATCGGTTATATTGAAGGCTATAGCCCAAAGCTCGGTTTTAATAGCGGCATTATCTATTGTGGCAACCAATTGACCATAGAGGACTATCCGGCTACAATCCGGATATATCCCGATGGTCGTTTTGAGACCAGTTATCTGGCGACCAATCCGGAGATGTCTTATCTATCCATCAATGAGCGTAACTACTATTATTATATTGAACCCGGCCATACCTTGGCCATGACATTGACCGCTTCGGTGAACAGCCAATTGGAACTGTTGCGGTACGACGGACCGCTTGCTTCGGAAAATCAACAGCTTGCGGATTTTAAATGGGAAAGCAACCGGAGGAAATTTTATGATCATGTTGAACAGCTGTTGAAGGAAAGACCGACGCAGCAGGCCAAAGAGGGAGTTATCGCTACATGGGATTCCGTCCGGCAGGATGTAAATGGCCGTTTGAAGAGAGCTTCCTATACTCCTAAGATAAAGCATTTGATCCAAAGTGATGTGGATGTCAATTACGCCACGCAGCTGCTAAATCTCCAGATGTATCGCGAAGGGATTTCAAAAAGTGACAGCCTAAATCCCTACCTAAAATCCCCCCTTCCGGAAGATTACTTTGATTTTATAACACGCCTGGACCTAAATGATCCCGCGTTATTTGTCCCGCGGGAGTTTTCGACACTTATCAACCGCTTTGAGTACTCACCGTTATTTCCTACCACCGCCCTTTATAGGTTAATGAATAGCCAGCGGACATTAAACTTCTATCAGGTATTGGACTCCTTAAATCGAAAAGTGAATGGGCCGATAGCCGGTACGCTGGTTACTGAAGCAGCAAAACTCCGGACATTGAAATTCAGGATATCAAATGCAAAAGACACGGCACAGATGGCGGAGATTTCAAATGACCTTTTGAAGGTTATGACTAATAAGGACTTGAAAAAAGAAGCCCTGGCGTTGAACGAAAGAGTAAAAAAATCCATGGGAGGTTACGTTTTGTCACAGACGACATCTGCGGCTGTATTTAAAAAACTGACCGATAAATATCGTGGTAAGGTCGTTCTTGTTGACTTTTGGGCAGAATCCTGCGGGCCCTGCCGTGCCGGGATTGAAGCGTTGAAAGAAAAGCGCTTAAAACTAAAGGATAATCCTAACCTGGTATTTGTTTTTGTGACGGATAGCAGCGGTACTCCTGATATGAATTTCTACAACGATTATGTGGTCAAAAATCATATGTTCGAAAGCTATATCGTTTCGCCGGATGAGTATCTAGCGCTGCGGGAGTTATTTAAATTTAACGGCATACCCCGGTATATTTTAATGGATCCCGACGGCAAGATCCGGAATGACAATTTTCCGATGCATAACTGGCGTTATGAACTGCCCAAAAACTATCCGCAGCTATTTACTTACGAGCAGATGCAGGGGAGTTAGGATGATAAAAAGCTGCTGTATTTGTATTGTTTGGTAAAGCCATTCGTAATCATATCCTCTGTTATACGCCTTTTTTTTTCAACTCCTTGATTATTTTTCTTTATCTCAGTTGAGTTTTTTAGTTATTTTTTCCGGTGTGTTTTGTATTTTTGATAACAAGCCACAGTAGAGAAGAGGCTGCCGTTCGGACCTATTGTATAATGTGTATAATTTTTTTCGTAATAGGACAAACCAAATGAATGGTTTGAATGTCATAGAAATAAACAGAATAATAGCCAGATGAAACTTAGAGGAGATTTACAATTACGCAAATTGGGCGATGACCATATCTTAGTCTATCCGGGGCAAGATCAATTGGATGCATCCAAGGTTTATACTTTTAACGAGACGGCTGTGCAGATCTGGCTAGAACTACAAGGGAAGGAATTTAATGTTGAAAGTGTAACTGCGGTTTTATTAGATAATTACGAGGTAGAAGAAAGTGTAGCTGAAAAGGATGCTGAAATATTGGTGAAACAATTTGAAAATCAAGGTTTTTTGATCTAGCTGATGCGCCGATAATTTTAGGTGCCAGTTAGTTTTAGAAGGCTATTATCCAGGGATGTCAGATGTCAATTTTTTTCTAGCACTGACGATTTTAATACTTCGGTTTATTCATTTTTCGAAGATAGGTATAATAGACAGAGGGGGATTTTTTACGCGTTTTGCTAACAAAATAATAACTGTAATAGATTAATGTTTTAGAATAGATTGATTTTGAAATAAAATGATAGGTGATATTGGACTGTAAAAATTTAAATTGTACATTCAGCTGTGGATAAATTTGTTTCTATTACCAGATATTGCTTGGGCGGGAACGTTAAAAACAGATGCTTTTATGATTACAACAAAGTATTTTAATTACAAACAGATCTTTAATCTTGCTGGTGTCCATTTAATCTGGTTGACGGGTTGGTGTTCTCTTGTTGCCCTCGTCTATTATTTCTTTCAGTGGGAATGGATGATTATTCCTTGGGTTCCCTTGGCACTGATTGGTACAGCAGAAGCATTTTATGTGGGGTTTAAAAATAACCAGGCTTATGATAGGTTGTGGGAGGCCCGAAAGATATGGGGCGGGATTGTCAACTCCAGCCGCTCATTTGCATCCATGCTTTATGCCTTTAACACCGGACAAGGCGATCAGCAGTATCTGGAAGAAATCAGAAAGAAATTAACCTACCGGCATATTGCCTGGTTATATCAATTTCGCGAGCAGCTGCTCGTGCCGACTGAATGGGAACACATCAGTCTGAAGAGGCATATCGGTGCACTGAATGTCAAGCGACATCGGCTGATCAAAGCCGGTTTTCCGGATTATAGTCGGACGCCTATATTCTTGAATAAATATCTTTCGAGAGAAGAATATGCGCTGCAGTCGATCTATAAAAACTTTGCAACTTATCTGAATTCCCAACAGGCAAAGGATGTCAATGATTTAAAAAACGATGGGCTTATCTCGGATTTTAATCAGATGCAATTGCAGACCTGTCTCAATCAGTTTTATGATTTTCAGGGACAGGCCGAACGGATCAAAAAGTTTCCCTCGCCAAGGCAGTTTGCCAGCACGGCATTTGTTTTTAATGTTATTCTGATCATGTTACTGCCTTTGGGTCTAGTCAATGAATTTGCTAAACTGGGCCACTGGGGCATCTGGACTAGTATTCCTTTTTGTGTGGTCATTGGCTGGATTTATATTGTGATGGAACTGGTGGGGGATTATACTGAAAATCCTTTTGGCGGACTGATGTTTGATATTCCGATGTTGTCTATCTGCCGAACGATAGAGATCGATTTATTGCAGATGACAGGTGAGGAAAATCTGCCTGATCCGATTGCTCCGAAAAATGGTGTTCTGGTCTAATAAGCTAATCTTGTTTGGCAGGGGCTAAATAAGAATAGTCAAGGTATTCTTTACTTCTGCGATCATAAAAGAACTATGGGTGCTCGCAATGTGCTGTAGGGAGGTCAGCTTGGCCAACATAAAATGCCGATAATCTTCCATATCCTGAACACAGATCTTTAAAATATAATCGTAGTCACCACTAACATGGAAGCACTCGGTGACTTCCTGTAAATTCATGACTTCCCTTTCAAATTGCTGTATATATTCTTTTTTATGCTGTGTGAGCTTGACATGACAGAGCACCATAAAATCTTTTGCGATCTTTTGCTTATCGAGTAGTGCGACATATTTAGAGATCACCCCATTGTTTTCAAGTTTACGTACACGCTCATAGACTGCCGTTACAGATAATCCAAGCTTATGAGCAAGCTCCTTGGTGGTCTGTTTGGCGTCTTCCTGCAGAAATTGCAGTAATTTTTTATCAGTTCCGTCGAAGTGCATAGATTATTTTTTGGTCTAAAGCCAATGTATTTAGTTGCTGTAGATATATTTTCTAAAATTTCTTTATATATCAGATTTATAATCTAATATACTGATAAAGTGTTGTAATAAAAGGTAAAATAGTCCAATTTTATATGAAAAAATAGGAAGATTAAAAAATTAAATTATATACAGATGAAAGATTTTAATGCAGCAAATGAAATACAGGATTTGCAATATTTTGGAGAGTTCGGCGGTGTAAATCCTTCGATTTCGGATAGTTCGACCTATACCTTTCTGTCCGCCAAAACCATGTTTGATACCTTCGAGGGCAATGCGGATGGCTGTTACCTATATTCGCGGCATTCATCTCCGATGAATCTATACCTTGCGCAGGCGCTGGCCAAGTTGGAAAATACAGCTGCTGCCAATGTAACGGCTTCAGGGATGGGAGCAATAGCAACTGTGCTTTTGCAGCTTTGTAAAAGCGGTGACCATATTATTTCCAGTCGAACCATCTACGGCGGTACCTACGCTTTCATGAAAAATTTTTTACCGCCATTCCATATTGAAACAAGTTTTGTTGATATTGGAAATTTTGAAGTAATCGAAGCTGCGATACGTCCCACGACAAAAGTAATTTATTGTGAGAGCGTCAGTAATCCCTTACTTGAAGTAGCTGACCTAAGAAGACTTTCTGCCATCTGTAAGAAATATAAGCTCAAACTTGTCGTAGACAATACATTTTCGCCATTATCCGTCTCACCTGGCCTATTAGGCGCAGATGTTGTGATCCATAGTCTGACAAAATTTATCAATGGTAGTAGTGATACCGTCGGTGGTGTCTATTGTGGCACACAAGAGTTTATCAACGATACAAAAAATGTTAATTCCGGTGCCTGCATGCTGCTTGGTCCCACGATGGATAGTCTCCGCTCAGCCAGTATCCTGAAAAATCTCCGTACACTTCATATCCGCATGAAACAACATAGTTATAATGCGCAATACCTGGCCGAACGCTTTGAAAAGGATGGGCTGAAAGTTTCCTATCCCGGATTGCTCTCGCATAAAAATCATGAGCTGATGAAAAGTATGATGCATGCAGAGTACGGTTTTGGAGGGATATTGACTTTGGATGCCGTGACGACAGATCAGGCGAACGCGCTCATGGAGTTGATGCAAAAGGAAAACCTTGGTTATTTGGCTGTAAGTCTTGGTTTCTATAAAACTTTATTTTCCTGTTCGGGCAGTTCGACGTCGTCTGAAATTCCCGAAGAGGACCGGGTGCGCATGGGAATCTCCGACGGACTGATCCGTTTTTCTATCGGCTTAGATCATGATATTGAACGTACTTACCAACGGATGAAAGCCTGTATGGTTAAAACAGCTGTTTTGACTTAGCGAATATATATATTCGCACTTTTTATTGGGACTATTCGCCAATTCAGTTGTCGTTTAAATAGTGTATCGCAGTTTAATGGAGGGATACACCATATAAATTCTTATTCGTATTAATTGATGTTATAAGGCCGTTCAGTATTTAAAGTGCTGGCGGTCTTATTGTTGTTGGTCAATTGATTTCTTAAACTGGTTTAAGTTAATATGGATATTGATGCCTTATATTTGATTTTAAAAATTTAGAATGATGTATAGTCAACTTTTCGTGCGCGTAGCTGTGGCAACAGCCTTTTTATCTGCAGTGGCCGATCGTCTTGGTTTTTGGGGAGCCCCTGGTACCACAAACGCCTCTTGGGGAAATTGGGAAAATTTTGTCACTTATTCCAATCAGCTCAATTTTTTTGTGCCGGCGTCAACAGGAAAACTGCTCGCTCTAGGAGCGACCATACTCGAGGTCGTTTTGGCCCTGTTGCTGCTGATCGGTTATCGGACACGTTTGGCAGCATTGTTTTCAGGGATTCTATTAACCGTTTTCGCGTTGACGATGACACTGTCTTTTGGTATCAAAGTGACGTTTAACTATTCAGTTTGGGTAGGGGCAAGTGCCTGTTTTCTCTTAGGGAGCTATCGGGATTTTCCATTTAGCTTTGATCGACTGATGAAGAAAAATCAAAAGAAATAAATATGTCTTTATTTTTCCAGAGACAATTGTAGCAGTCAACCGTCTTATATATGACCACTTTTTACAAAAGCATATGTTTTTCTATTTCTCCTACATTTCCTTTAAATTCACTTCTTTCTTTTCACCGTCTTTATCAATACTGATCCGTTTTTCGATAGTGGCCTTATCTGTATAAGAAGATCTACCAGTGCCATAATTTGTCGTGGAACCGGTATAACCCCAATAATTGTAATAATTGGTATAACCGGATACATACGAATAATTGTACGAATTGGTAAAGTCGAAGCTGGTCATAATAATGTAGTTGCCCGGCATTAGCTCTGCAAATTCAAAGTGTCCCTCGTCATCATAAACCTTGGTGCGCTTGACAGCGTGTCCAAAATCTGGATCCAGTGGAACCTCAGCGACTTTCTTCTGTTTACGGATTTTCTTATTGACCTCAAGCCATTCTTCGTAGTATGCTGAATTTGGAAAAAGCATAATCTCAGTTCCTTTTGGCGCATATTGTTTTTTCGCTGTATTGACGAGCCCGCCTAATCTTTTACCCGAACTTGAGCGCGCATAAGCGGTCCCGATGATGACGCTATTGCCGTTGGAGATCTGTCGGATAGCCAATTCCTTGTTGAACCGATTTTTGATCGGCTGGTAATCGAGCTCTTCGTTGACTGTAATTTCCCACTTACCATTGCCCATGGACATTTCTCGTTGCCATAGCCGTCGGTCTTTCTTGTCCACTACATAATTGTAGATTGCACCCGTGTTTTCTTCCAATAAGGTAATCAGCCAGGTATCATGCTTGCCGGTTTTCGGCGAACCATAGCTATAACTTTTGACTTCCTTGATCGTATAGTATTCAACCTGTATATTGGATTCGTCATTATAATAGAATTGTGGGATCCGAGCTTTATATCCTACATCCAGTGGAAGTGTCCCTATCATTAGATCTGTCCAATTGAAGTCAATAAAAGGCTCGGTAGGACGTAAATTCAGTTTTTTATCTTTTTTAGTTTCCTTGGAATAATAATTACCGGTGATGGTCTCACCAAAGCTGAGATTTAATTTTGTTTTCTTGCCGTCACTGGCATAGCTGATGGATTTTAATGTTTGGGGATCCACAACACTAGTCCTGACATTGACCCAGGAACTGTCCTTGGGTGTGTAGGAATTTTTTAAGGTCAATTGATTCCCTGTAGATGTGATATCATAGATCAATGATCCCTGCTTATCCCAATTATTATCTTTGACATAATATACGGTATAAAGCGATTTCTCAGGTTTTATATATTTGGTATTGATATCGGGGCTTCCGGGTGCGACCATCTTTTGGCTTAATGCTACAAAGGGAAGCAGGCCTGCCGCTAAAACAAGTGCATACGATTTCATATCTGTATTTATAGTTAATGAAACAAGCTGGTTTTACTTGTTTATTTTATCAATCTAAGGTAGTAAAAAAGTTTTTATTTTTTATCGGGACACTCACTAGTTTCAAGCGTCATTTATATTCCTGATAATCTATATACTTGAGCCGCATAAACTCCTCGTTTATGCGGCTTTTTATGATATCCGATTATCGGCAATCTCTTTCTGATCAGCTCCGGACGAAATTTTTTACGGTCTGGGACCCAAGTTTATAGTTCAGTCTTCGAGGGCTTTTAGAAAAGCAATAATCTTGGCTGTTTCTTCCGCTGTTAAACCTAATGTATCGGTGGGTAATGTCTGGTAGTCCAGCTTAAATCCAAACTGCTGACCACCGCCTTTGTTGTAAAAATCCATGACCTGTTCTAAGGTGACATAACCTCCGTTGTGCATGTAAGGAGCTGTCTTGCTGCTATTGCGTACTGTGGGCGTTTTAAAAGCGTACTGCAATTGGGCTACAGTCTCATGATAACGACCTCGACCACGGTCTGGATCCAGTTGCCGGTTACTGTAGTCTGTCGCCACACCCAAGACTTCAGATTCAGTCTTGGCATATTCGGGCGGCACTGTCCCGTTGAACATTGGAACAAAATGACAGGTTGCACATTTTGCTTTGCCTACGAAAAGGTTGAAACCTGCTTTTTCATCGGCTGACAGTAATTGCGACTGACCACGCATATAACGGTCAAAGCGGGAGTTGAATTTACCCAATGAACGCACATAACTGGCTAATACATTCTGTACCTGCCAATTTTCTATTGTGTCGGTCTTATAAATGTTGTTAAATTCTTTTGTATATGTTTTATGTTGATTTAGACGTTTGGCAATTTCTATCATAGAACCGTGCATCTCATCCTTATTGGTGATAACATCTACACTCTGTCCTTCAAGATCTTCGCGACGCATATCCCAAAACTGCCCATGTTGGTAATTACTATAGGAAATTGAAGGGGTATTACGATCCATCTTTGTACCGGATAAAGTACTGGGCACGCGGAGTCCATCTGCAAAGGCTTTGTCCGGATGATGGCAGGAAATGCAAGAACGGGTCTGATCCCCGGACAGGATATTGTCCCGGAATAGCTTGGCTCCCAAAGCGACCTTTTCGGGGCTTATCTTTTGTCGATCCGAGGCAACAAAGAAATCGGGATTAAAAGCATCTTGACTAAAAAGGTTTGAGGCCTCGGGTGATATGGGGTGATTGACATTCAGGGATGGGATGTTTTCCAACTTACGAAATTGATGTAGTGCATCGGAAATTTTATTCAAATGTTGATCCGTAAAGCTCAGATAATCAAATTGATCTTTGTTTCCACTTTTAGCTAATACCGTATTGGCTATTTTGATTAAACTCAAGATCTTGTCAATTTCCCCTGGATGATCAACCTGATTTTTTATCATAGCCAGTACATTGGCTACACCGTTGAGACCGTCGATAGATTCGATCAGACCTTGACCTGAGATGGGGGTGTCAAAACCTGTAATGCCTAATGCGGTAATCCGAAATACCTGGTTGCGTAGTGACTCCATTAACTGTGGTAGCGATAAGGTATTGACCTCAAAATACGTGTCGATCGCCATGGATTTGTTTTTTAACTTCTTTAAAAACCGAATTATCGCTTGTTTTTCCGCTACCTGATAGCTCGGATAGAAATATTCTTCCAATGTCTGTAAGCCTTCGGCTTCAATGACGGTATTTTCTTCCAGTTCGATTTCATCCAGGTTGGGACCATTTAGAAAACGGGCAGTCTCGGGCATAAAATAAGCAACCGCCCATTCCATAGATTTGTAAGTAGATCTCAAACGACTGAAACCTTTTTGCAGTTTCTCTGCACTTATGTTATTTTGTACATTGGCAATTTCCTGGTCAATCTGTTTATCGAAAGCGATATTGATCTTTAATACCAGTTGCCTAATATTTTGAAGATCCTGGGGATCAGTAGCATGATTTCCCTTGCACATAATAGCCAATAATACAACGGCTATCAAACCTATTACAAGCCAATATTTCATCTATTTTTTGTTTGAATAAAATAACAACAAGGGTATCCTTCTGCTGTGAAAGGATACCCTTTTGCGTTTTTAGTATACTTTGCGTATTATTTTTGTACGTTGCGGATAAGGACTACTTGTCCACCTTCTTTGTTCATGATTGCACCCGATCCATCTGCATTGACGAATTTATCGCTCTGCCAAGTGTGGGAGTGAATATTGACCGCAAAAGTATTTGGAATGCCAACCAGCTTGGAAACATCTGTCATCGCTCCGAATTCCCATGAACCAAATTTACTCAAGTTGCCACTTTGGTTGTAATTTTTTTGCCAATCTACGTTGTTACGCTCATGTTTCATATTCAACCAAGGCTTATAGGTCTTTGTAGCCATATTGTATTGCCAGATATAAGAATCGTGTTTGGCAGCAGTATAGTAGGAATCACCGTCTTCCTGTATATAAACGAAGTTTTCTGTAACACATAAATTGTCAGGATTGATTAGATTATTTCCGGGATCCGAGTCTCCTTCGGCAATTACTTCGAGCTTACCCTTTAACATATCTTTGGAATCCATATTCAATTTGTAGACTCTGCCCCACATCGTAAATCCTTCGGTTGGAGTAGTACCATCACCTGATTGACCTGTCGCGGTAAAATAAACTTCGCGTCCATTACCGGCCCCTTTCCTGTAATCTACATCCTCTACCCTGGAGAAGCGGATGGCTTTATTGTCTATATTCGCTTGGTTGATTTGTTTACCAGTCAAATTTTTGGCGTTCGGAATCTCAACAAACTCGACATTGTAAGAATCACCCTTTTTCATTTTTGTTTCGACTACCTCATTATCGCTACGCTTAAGGGCATATAACTTGCCATTATCCAAGTCACCTTGTTTTTCTGCCACATAGAGGATCAACTGTCCGGCAGACTGATGGCTTGAACCATAAGATTGGTCCTCCCCGATTAGGATATAAGTCTTACCATTGGATACATCTTTTGGCAGTGGCACTGCATTTTCCATCGAAGCCTTTCCCAAAGCAGGTTTAACACGCATTTTGTCCGAACGCTGCGCTACTGATCCCAATGGGTCTAAGGCATGGACCATGCTCTCTTCACCTGATTCACCGGCCGTAAGGAAAGCAGAAAAACCATGCTCCTCAGTTGTAGCAAGCGTGGCGGAACAAAGTCTGGTACTCCCGCCGGTGCCATCCATTAAATACTCGCCTTTGATCGGTTTGAAATTTTTATCGAGATAAACACGGGATACCGATTGTGTAATTTCGTGATTGCTGATCATTAAAAAACCATCGGAATTAGGGTTTTTTATAAAACCTGCACCATCAGGCTGTCCCGCAAATACAAAATTAGGTGTTTCTGATAATTTATCCGAACTTGAAATCAGCGTGGTAATATTTAAATTTTCGAAGCCAGGCATGCCGAAGACAAAAGCAGGTTCTTTTGAATAGTTTGCCAAAGCTGCCACTGGTGGCTTCTCTTCACCATCTTCGATTTTGTTGTTGTCTTTACAGCCGGCTATTGCCATCGACAATAGTAAACTTAGGATTGTAATTTGGTTTCTTCTCATACACCAAAGGTATTCTGGGGATATTAGCTGTATATTAACTCTATTTTAAACAAACAATTTGTCTTCTTGCTATACTTTTGCACTTAATTTATTGGTTTGGATAGGTTGTTGTATTTTGCTTTAATGTATTTAATCAAATCAGTTGTTTTATTTAGGTGTGCTGGTTTAGAGAGTACATTGTTTTGATAAGTAGCCCATTTAAATGAGGCGTTGAAGATTGCTTTCTAAAATTTTTTTATACTTGGAAATTACAAATTCTAATCCGATACCTTTAACTAAAAAGCTAAAATGAACAAAGATGATGTTGAACTGATTGAGGCTATTAATAAAGCTGATCCATTGCTTTCAAAAGGCTGTATGTCCTGTTCATTGGAAAACCGGAGGAAAGATCGTTCCTCCGGTTATTTTTTGTCTTTTGAAACGAAAGTTTTATACCGCCTGACCTAAGTTTTGATTACTTGCGCAAGGGTGGGTTTTTAGGTATTTCACCGCGGTACTGGATTTTGACCTCTTGGAAAACCGGCGCATTTTTTTTATCGGACTCCATGGCAGTCTCCTTTGCAGGTTGGCCTTTAAGTACAATTCTCGCGGCTTGCGTTCCGTTGTTTTCTTTAGCTTCTGAGACGATGGTGTTAGTGGAACGCACGTTTACTTTTGTTATCGTATTTGGTTCTGCCGACCTTATTTCTGTTACCTTTGCTGATCCAGAAGGTGCAGTTCCTGTTTTTACCGTTACTACGGCATTGGGATCATTCACTTGAACATTTGAATTCAATGAAGTAGTGGCGCTCACATCCGCAGTTCCGATTAACTTGATCCGCTTAGGTTCCTGAAACTTTGCATTTCCGTTTGTATTGTTGCTTTCTACATATACTTCTTCTATTTTAGCTGGAGCGTATGCTGATTCTTCTTTTTTGGCGGCAGCGTTTTTCTTTGGCTTCATTGGCGGTGCCATTTCTTTTTTAGGAGGTCTAGGCCGCATTTCTTCGGCTTTCGGAGCACCGGGCTGTTTAGCTGCAGGGGGTGCTACGGCTGGTTTGGCGGGCTCGGTCTTTTCTGTTTTGACCGGAGTTGTTTTCTGTGCTTCGACATGTGTCGAGAACAGTAGACTAATTGCTGTTGTCAGCAATAGGGTAAGCGCAGGCATCAGCAGGAGCTTACTGCCGGTTGTTCTTTTCTGTAACATAATTAATCGTTTTTTTGTTGTTAAAAAATTAAAATTACTGGCCGGTAATGCGTTTATATCGGGTGAAGACATGCTCCATTGGATGATCAGATGTTGGTAATTCGTGCGTCCATAAACCTGTACAACAGCATCATCTGCCAAGTACTCGTGGTTTTGTCGAATGGCTCTATCGATCAGATAGACGAAGGGGTTGAACCATAATATGACCCGGATAAACTGCATGGCCATCACGTCGATGGAATGCCGTTGATTTACATGTGCCTGTTCATGTGCAATAATGGAAGCGTCAATCTCTCCTCGTATATAGGCTTCATGGGGAACATATATACGTCTGAAGAATGAGAAAGGCGTTTTGAGGCCTTGAATAGTATAAATAGAGGGAATCGCCATAACAGATCCGCGACCAATGTAAGAGCAGAATTTTCTATAATTCAGGACATGTTTGACCAGTAGCAGCGTCGCAATCAACAGATAGATCAGAACAATGGATGTATTCGTGTCCATTATCGGTTCTTGTCGATCTACTAGCGCCGGTGCGCCGGCTGGCTCCATAGTTTCAGGCAGCACAGAAGCCTGATCGGTACCAAAATGAAAGAAATCAGGAATAAAAGATGGCAGGGCAGTTTGTACCAGCGGAGCAAAAAGGGCAACCGGTATAACGGCAAGCAGATAAAACCGATTAAACACCAGGAGTTTTTGCCGTTGCAAAAGAAAGATATATACAAGATACAGTAAGCCCGAACAGGCGATCAATTTTCCCAAATAGATAATCATGTCGCTTTGTTTTTAATTTCCGAATCAATTATTTTTTTCAGCTCTTCCAGTTGCTCCCTGTTCAACTGCGATTGTTTGGTGAAAAAAGAAGCAAATTTTAAAGCCGAATTATCAAAATACGTTTCAACGATATCATTGACGTGAGCGAGATAATAACTATCCTTGTCAAACAAAGGGTAGTACTCTCTTGAATTGCCGTATAGCACATAAGATATGGCGCCTTTTTCAGTCATTCGTTTTAATAACGTCGCAATAGTTGTCGGAGCAGGTTTGGGTTCAGGATAGGCTTCCATAAGATCCTTCATAAAGGCTTTTTTCATGTCCCAGATATACCCCATTAATTGTTCCTCAGTCGCTGATAATTTATTCATACTACAAATATAGAATATATTCTACATTGTGTAGAATTAAAAAGTGTTAAAAATCTATTTTATTGTTTATTTTGTTGATTTTGAGTATTTTATTTGTGTTGTTTGCCGTGGGCAGCCTTTTTTAATGGCAAAAAATTGGCGGGAGAGGACCTAAATATCGCGAAGGCTTTTTTATAATAAAGGCTTCTTTTTAGGATTGGTATTGAAATATTCTTTTTTGAACTGGAACATCTGTGCCATTTTTTGTGCACGCCATTTCGCTTCTTCGGCTTTTTCGCCTTTGTACAGGCGATCTACAGTCGCTTCAAATAACAGAAGCCATTGGTCGAAATGCTTTGCTTCGATCGGTAAGGGAATATGAGGTGGAAATGGGCTACCAAAGTAGGTATGTTCATCCAGAAGGATGGTCTGCCAAAAGCGATACATCTTTTCCAGATGTTGGGCCCATCTGTCCTGGATGCGTTCCTGAAAAATTGGTCCAAGAAGACTGTCCTGACGGACAGTGCCGTAAAACTGATCGACTAATATTTTGATGTCGGCAATGGTCTGGATATCCTGCTTCATGGGAATACGTGTATAGCTTTGTGAAGCGGATACCTTAACTGTAGCTGCCCCACGGTATAATAGGTTAAATTTAAACAGAATAATGGAGAAAAGAATCAGGCTGATGTAAAGAAGCCTGTTAAAAATATTGGATTTTTCTTTTATTGTCAGTAATTTGAATGCACATTTAGGGAAAAACAGATGGGAAAATACACTTTTTTTGTCCTGCTGCTGCTGGGATGCTCCGTCGCGCAGGCACAGATCACCGATATTACGGTCAATAAAGAAAACTTTCAATCGTCGGGCTTTCCGTTTAAAGGCAAACGGGTGTTGCAGGTTGAGCATATTCAGACCGAAAAGGAAGATAATTATATTATTTTTTCAAAAGAGGAACGCGGAGCAGATCCGGATAAACTATACGCGCAGCAATTTCAACGAATCGATGGCATGTGGGTGCCAATAGTAGAAGAGGTTATTCAGGAAGATGGTATTATTACTTCCGTCTGGGAATCCCGAAAAGCTTTTTTTGATGCAGACAAAGACGGAAAACTGGATGCGGTGTTTATTTATTCCAGACATCCGAAGGATAATGTCGAAAAGCAGCTGAGCTGTATTGCCCTGATTTTATACAAAGGACAATTTTACCGTATGCGAGCAGAGGCGGAGGACGGGTACGAGAAAACCACGTATTCGGATAATTATGCTTCTTTGCCCGCGGAAGTGAAAGAAAATGCGGAACGTTACTGGCAAAACCTGGACAAAAGATAATTTAGTATTGTTGGAATTATATCGAACAGGGCTGTCCATTTTTTTGATAGCCCTGTTTTATTGCATAGTCCATATGCTTGCCATCTCGCTTCAAAAGATAAAGACTGCTCAGACTGGTTATTGTAGTAAATAAACTTTTGATCGCTGGGAGTCTTTATTGTATGGATGCCAATAATTGCTTTTCCTCTTCGTCTTGAGTTTTACCGATGACATAACGGGTAATGTTCTGATGTTTGAGCTCGTCAATCGTTCGGATGACGTCTTTCGTCCGTGCTTCTTTGCTCGGTTTGATCAGGACAATCATATCTTTCGTATTGGGTATGGTACTGATCTTCCCTTTGAGCTGTGCGACGACCTGTGCCAATGTTTTTTCTATATCGGCTGGTTTTTCAGATGAAGCAATGGGTTTCTTAAAGTCACCGTGATACCACATAAATTTTCCATCGCCAAGGATCAGGGTTGCTGTCCGGTTTTCATCAATAAAGACCGGACTATCCACATCGTCTTTTGTTTTGTCCGGCATGGCAATATCCATTGCCGCAGGCTTATTTAGGGTTGTCGTCAGCATGAAAAAGGTAATCAGAAGGAAGGCAAGATCTACCATCGCTGTCAGATCCACCTTTGGAGCCATTTTCCGGCTTCTAATTTTTTTCTTTCCGCTTTCCTGTGTTTTTTGGTTTAATTCTGCCATGATGCTTGGTCTTTAGGTTATAACTCTCGTTCATACTCATGAATATGATGCCCAAGAGGGAACTATTCCATAGTTTTTTTGACAAAATAAGCTGTTTTTCCATACGACTTTCTTTATTGTGTTTGATTACAATGGGTTATAATTCGATGGTGCCGGATTTGCGAGCAATTTTGTAATGATATTATCTTTTAGGGTCGATAATTTATCTTCTCCGTTTCCGTTATTTACCAAAAGTACAATACCAGTTTGCTTGGTCGGATAAATATAACATAATGCTGTGAATCCTGCTCCGTCACAACCTGTATGCATAATAAAGGGTAAACCATTTTTTTCCTGATCCTGCATCCAGCAAAGTCCAAGCTTCATGCCATTCTTAGTGGTGAACGTGGTTTGATGGCTGAGGTTGATTACAGAATCATGTTTGTCAAGGTGTAGAATGCGATATTTATATTATGGGATTGCTATTGCGGGAAATGATATAAAAAAGATTAGTAACTTACCAATAAAAAAATATGGATCAGGATAATAGACTTGTCTATACCGATATTGCATCGCCTGTAGGCAACATAAGGCTTGTGGCAACCATGCGTGGTCTTACTGCTGTATTGTGGGAAGCTGAAAATTATACTCGGACAAGATTATCTAAGCCGGATAGAGATGACCATGCGCCATTACTTTTGCTCGCTCAGCGACAGCTTTTAGAGTATTTTGATCGCAAACGTACTATTTTTGACCTGCCGCTGGATATGCAGGGAACTCCCTTTCAACGCAAAGTGTGGGATGCTTTGTTGACCATTCCCTATGGTCACACAAAAAGCTATGGAGATCTGGCGCGTCAGCTGGGTGATATAAAAGCCGTAAGGGCTGTCGGTGGCGCATTGAACAGGAATCCAGTATCTATTATTGTGCCCTGTCATCGGATCATAGGTGGATCGGGTAAACTCGTTGGTTTCGCTGGTGGACTAAAAAATAAATCTATTCTTATTGATCTGGAAATGAAAGATCGGACTCCGAAACTCTTTGATTTGTAGCTTACGGTGCCTGTCCTATTGGGGAATTATGTTTCGCTATAAAAACTCTTTCTGATATTTTCTTAAGTTCTGTTGTTTGGTAAAAAACGTTAGGAAACGAACAGGGATATCGATAAATTAGCTAAGAAAGGGAAATTGATATTTTATTCAAATGAAATATCAAGCATCAGAACATTGCTCTATTCCACCTGTGGAACAAATATTCAATTAGTCGAAATGTGCTGAATACATATTTGTTTCAACTCCGGCCAGCCCGTCTAGTTCCAATACTTACAGAACGGAAAAAGCCTTTCATTGCTGAAAGGCTTTTTATGCGGAGAGTGAGGGATTCGAACCCCCGAACCTGTGACAGTTAACGGTTTTCAAGACCGCCGCATTCGACCACTCTGCCAACTCTCCGCGACAAAAGTAGAAATTCTGAGCAGATTTACAAAACTTATTTTGCATTTTTCTTTGTTTAATATGCTATATGGTTGGTTTGTTATGGGAATATGATTGTATATCAGGTTGTTATTTTTAATAGCTTATTTAGATCATCAAAACTTTTTTTTACATAAATCAGTACTTTCCAGCCGGATAATATCAACGATAAAAAATAGTGGATGAAATTCCTGTTGGGATTTATTTATGATAAAGAATGTGGCTCATTTTTCGACCCCCCGGCAAGCCCTTCTGGTTCGAATCCATATAGAACGGAAAAAGCCTTTCATTGCTGAAAGGCTTTTTATGCGGAGAGTGAGGGATTCGAACCCCCGAACCTGTGACAGTTAACGGTTTTCAAGACCGCCGCATTCGACCACTCTGCCAACTCTCCGCGACAAAAGTAGAAATTCTGTATAGATTTGCAAAACTTATTTTTGCAATGATGTCTTATGGTTTGAAAATGAGCTAGATTATTTTCAAAATACTACGCCGGAATAATCTCGTGGCAGTGTTTTTTTATATTAGCCGCGATTTTGTCAATCGGTAGGTCGTCCTGGTCTATGCCAAAAGGCTCCTCGATGGACTCCCCGATTAATTCCAGTGAAGCGAGTACATATAGGATGAACGGAACGGCAATAACCACAAAGTATCCGATCGAGAAAACGTAGCCTACAGGTAGTGTCATCGTATAAAAGATAATGAACTTCTTAATAAATGCACTGTAGGCTAAGGGAATTGGTGTATTTTTAATCCGCTCACATGCGCCACAGACATTGGTCATCGACACAATCTCCTCGTTGAGTATAATCAATTGATCTCCGCTGACTATACGCTCCTTATAGAGCTGGTTTATCTTCTGAAAAATCATATTGGAAACCTGATTTGGACCATGCTTTTTGCTATCCAATGATTTCAGCTCAGGATGTTCATTTTCATCCAGCATAAACTTGGTATAGTCAGACCGTAAAAAGTCATATAAGGTCTCAGCAAAAAGCGGGATACTTTTTCGGAAGAAGCTGCGATTGACCTTGTCGTCTTCATCAAGAATTGCATTGAGCTTATAGGCAAAAGCCCGGCTGACATTAGTCAATGTACCCCATTGTTTGCGCGCCTCCCACCAACGGTCATAAGCGGTGTTGGTTCTAAATACCAACAATAAGGAGATAACGAAACCTAAGAGATTATGGACAATGGTAATATTTTTGACCCAACTCCTTTCGCTTAATTTGAGATATTCCAATTCAAGGTAAGCGATGGCCCAAGAGTAGACAGCGATTAAAATAAGAAAGGGTAGCAGCTTCTTGAAGGTGTCTGATTTATGTAATTTGAAAGTTGCTGACAGCCAATCTTTAGGGTTGTATACGATCATATACAAAAATATAAATTGTTACGAAAACTTTGCGAGTTAATTGTGATTCCCGTAACTTCATCATCATATGGCGCAACAGCAATCAAAACAAACAAAAACCAGCAGAAAGAAGCGGGAGCCTCGAGAGAACAGATGGATCTGGATGATCGCAGGGATGCTTATGTTTCTCTTATGTCTTGTTGCATGGCACTATAAAGCTGGGATTATGTATTACTTCCGCGTGGCGACATCAAAAAATAAGGCGTTAACGAAGGAAGCTAAATATGATATCCGTAATATCGAAATCATGAGTAAGCATGATGATAAGGTGTTTGGCATTGATGTTTCGACTTATCAGGAAGATATAGATTGGCAGAAAGTGAATACGATAAACGATCAATTTCCAATAGATTTCGTATTTATCCGTGCGACAATGGGGGAGAAGGGGATAGACGATAAATTTAGCCGGAATTGGTCCAAAATACAAAATCGTGCAATCTTAAGGGGGGCATATCATTACTTTCGACCAAATGAAAATTCGGTAAAGCAAGCCAAAAATTTCATCCGTAAGGTAAAGCTTCATCCGGGGGATCTTCCGCCGGTACTGGATATCGAGGAACATCCGAAGCAACAGTCCATGGATAGCCTTAAAGTAGGATTGAAACGTTGGCTCGAAGAGGTGGAAGTGCATTATAAAGTCAAGCCCATCCTGTATTCCGGAGATAAATTCTACAGTGATTTTTTAGAGAAAGAATTCGCGAACTATACCCTATGGATCGCGAACTATAATTTTTGGATCGAAAATCCAAAAGAGCATTGGGCATTTTGGCAATTTTCGGAAAAAGGAACAGTAAACGGTATCCGTGGAAATGTCGATCTGAATATCTACAACGGAAAAATAACGGAATTGGAAAAATTGCTTATTCCCTTTAAATAATAAATAAGATGAACAACAGAGTTTTAATAACCACGCTTATATGGGGTATCTTGACATGCAATAGTACTCTGCCCGCTCAAACAAAATCACATTCGGGACAGGGGGAACTCCAATACACTGTAACAGGCTTACCTGTACTTTCCCTGAAGCAATTTAAAAAATTACGTGCTCAGGCTGATGTGGTTGTTTTGGATACGCGATCTGCTGATGAGTTCTTAAAAGAATTTATTCCCGGAGCGATCAACATTGGTTTTAAAGGTCCATTTGATACCTTTTTGGCAGAAGTCATTCCGGATAGAAATCAAAAGCTTTTGCTTGTGGTAGAACCGCAGGATCTTACGGCAGTGGGGGAACGTCTGGTACAACTGGGGTATACTGCGGCGATTGGTGTATTGGAGGGAGGCATGAAGCGATGGAAAGCGCGAGAATCAGTAGATTCGGTTGTTAACTTTACAGCACAGAAATTTGGAGAAAGATCAGATCCAGGTCATATTGTGGACGTACGTACGGAGAAAGAATTTGATAAAGGACATATTGACAATGCAATGAACATTCCGTTGTCGGATTTCGCTAATTTTGGGGAAACGCTGGAAAAAGATGGTACACAATTGTATGTGCATTGTCAATCGGGCTATCGCAGTGCGGTCGCCGTGTCTATCTTGCGTGCAAAAGGATTTAAAAATGTGTGCAATATTCAGGGTGGATATAAAGCATTGAAAGATGAAATAAAGGAGAATTAATAATGGCAACTTTTGACCAGATTATTCAATCAAATTCGCTGGTTTTAGTGGATTTTTTTGCGACGTGGTGCGGTCCATGCCAGACGATGGCGCCGGTATTACAGGATGTAAAAGAATTTTATCAGGAGGATCTTTCCATCATAAAGATAGATGTGGATAAAAATCCGAAAATCGCTTCCATTTATAAAGTAAGTGGTGTGCCTACATTTATCTTATTTAAAAATGGTCAACAACTGTGGCGCCAAAGCGGGATGATCCCCAAAATGGAATTGCATAAGCTGATAGACCAGGCGAAGTAAATTGGTGGGCTTAAAAAAAATAAGGCGTTCAATCAAATTGAACGCCTTATTTTTTTTAATGATTCTCTGGTTTTAATAGGTAGTGTTATATCGCACTAAATATTAAAATTCATCATCATCATCGAAGTCATCCAATCCTTCAATTTCAGGAATTTCGAAATCATCGTTATCGAAATCATCATCATCGTCATCAGGTCCATTGAAAGATGCGAATTTTACTTCTTCAAGATCTTCGGTAGCTAATATTGCCGTGTTCATAAAATAATACTTTATTGTTTCTTATTCAATGTTGTAAAATTAGAGAAGAAAACTATTTTTTAAAACTTTTTTTTAAAAAAATATTGACCTTTATTTTTCTGTTAATCAGTATGTTGAATTGTTTTTTAAAAATAAAAATTTATTTTATTTTATTTACTCATTTGTTTCGCCAATTGCATTGTCTTCTGTGACGATATCTTTTAGCTGCGGAAGATCGCGAACGCCATTGATTCCGAAATGATCCATAAATTGTTGGCTGGTTGCATACAACAATGGTTTACCAATTGTATCGGCTTTTCCGGCTATTTTGATCAGTTTCTTTTCTAAAAGTCTCTGAATAGAATAATCACAGCTTACCCCTCTGATCTGTTCGATCTCGAGCTTTGTAATCGGCTGTCTGTAGGCGATGATGGCAAGTGTTTCCAGCGCCGACTGACTGAGCTTACGTTTGTTGTTGTGATTTTGCAATTGCTGTATTGCCTCATGATAAACTGCTTTGGTCAAAAACTGGTAAGCATTATTGATATACCGCAATTCGAGAACATGCTCTTCATCCTGATATTTATCTTCGATCTTTTTAATCAGTTCACGCAGTTCCTCTTTGGATAATTCAATGGCCAGGGCCTCCTGCAAGATTTGTTTGATATCCGCAAGATCTATTCCTTCCGCAGAAGCAAAAATAATTGCTTCAATATTTCTGATAACGTCTTTCAATGTAGGGTATTAATAGTTAATGACTTGCTCGACCATGTGGGCAGGCAGTTCTCTGAAATCATATTTCTGTGTTCTCAGCTGTGGGGCAAAGCCTGCTTCTAAAATCGCTTCCTGTATAGATTTAGAAGTGAATCGATGGGGAGCACCAGCTGCCGAAACAACATTTTCTTCAATCATGATGGATCCAAAATCATTGGCTCCGGCATGCAGGCACAACTGCGCTGTACGTTTTCCAACTGTGAGCCAAGAAGCCTGAATATTTTTAATATTGGGCAGCATAATTCGGCTCAAGGCAATCATGCGGATATATTCTTCTCCCGTCACATCATTGGTAATGCCACGTAGTCTTTTCAATAGCGTACCGTCATCTTGAAAAGGCCAGGGAATAAAAGCAATAAAGCCATACGAATCCTGCGGTTTTTCATCTTGTACTTCTCTGATCCAGACCAAATGCTCAAATCGCTCTTCAATGGTTTCGATATGGCCAAACATCATTGTCGCAGAAGTAGGCAAATTGATCTTATGCGCTGCACGCATCACATCAAGCCATTCTTTACCACCACATTTTCCTTTGGATATCAAACGCCGGACCCGGTCATTGAGAATCTCTGCTCCAGCTCCGGGCAACGAATCTAACCCGGCCTCTTTCAACTGCGTCAAGACGTCGATATGACTCATATTCTCTAACTTGGAAATATGTGCGATTTCTGGGGGACCGAGTGAATGTAGTTTTAGGTTAGGGTAAAGCTCCTTTAATTGTCTATATAAATTTTTGTAAAATTCAATCCCCAAATCAGGATGGTGACCGCCCTGTAACAGGAGTTGATCTCCGCCATATTTAAAGGTCTCTTCGATCTTTTGTTTGTAGCTCTCGATATCGGTGATGTAACTGTCTTCGTGACCCGGACGACGGAAAAAGTTGCAAAATTTGCAGTTTGCAACACAGACGTTGGTCGTATTGACATTCCTGTCGATCTGCCAGGTTACCTTGCCGTGTGGTACTTGTATCTTACGCAATTCATTGGCTACGAAAGTCAAATCAGCTGTCGGTGCATTTTTATATAAAAAAACACCTTCTTCCTTGGAAAGGAACTCAAATCGGAGCGCCCGTTCTAATAAACTACTTACATTCATCAAAACAAATATAAGTACCTTTTAGCGTATTTAAATGCATTTGGCGAATATTTGACATTCAGGCTTGATATTGAGGAGAAACCGGATCAAAGGAAACCCGTGGGATTTTTTTGTAACAAAAGTATAACACTAAGACTTAGTGTATTAATTACAGTAACTTGATTTATAGTGATTTGTAATTTAATTAAGATTTTTCTTTTTTTTTACATTTATTATTCTTTACATTTATTTAACAGATTTTAACATTTCTGCGAATAACCAAACTAAAGAAAAAAATGATAACCAAAGGGCTCGCTGCCGGTAGCAATGCATATTGTTTCCGCTGGAGTAGAATGACCAACAACTTAACAACCAATATCAACTAAAAACAAACATAGAAATAAACATAAATTTTTTTAAACCACCTATTTATAAAATTATGATGAAAAAAACGGACCAAAAACGCTGTTTTGATCTCATATTGGGCCAAAAGTTCAATAAGAGTTTTCTGCTGATGAGTTCTCTTCTCATAGCAGGAGGAATGACCGCTCAGGTTTCAGCCAATGGAGTAGTTGCCCATGGCAGAATTGAAGTCGTTTCGTTAACGAAACCCAAAGGGTTACAAGAAATCCCCATTAAAGGTGTGGTGAAGGATGCCACTACAGGCCAAGCTATCACGGGTGTTTCCGTTAAGGTCAAGGGCACCAACAAAGGGACATCAACAGATGCAGACGGTGTATTTACGATCCAGGGAAAGGTCGGAGACGTATTGGTCGTAAGCTACATCGGTTACTCGAGCTCCGAAATTACAGTCACGGGAAAGGCTGATTTGACAATTTCCTTAAATTCTTCAGAGGATGCATTAGAAGAAGTCGTTGTGACAGGTTATTCGACGCAACGCAAGAAGGATCTGACGGGATCTGTTGCAGTCGTCAATACCGACCAATTGAAAACTACGCCGGCAGCGAGTGCCGTGGAGTCTCTGCAAGGTCGTGCCACGGGGGTTCAAGTAGTGACTGATGGTGCTCCGGGTTCTACACCGCAGATTAAAATCCGGGGTTATAGTACCATTAATAATAACGAACCGCTTTATGTGATCGATGGGGTTCCATTTGAAGGAAAATTAAGCTGGCTGAATCAGAATGATATTGAAACGATGCAGGTGCTGAAAGATGCTTCGGCGGCTTCAATCTACGGTTCGCGTGCAAATAACGGTGTCGTTATCATTACAACAAAATCTGGCAAATCTGGCAAACCTCAGATCAATTTTGATGCTTATTACGGCGTTCAGGTGCCTAATAGTGGCCGTTTCCCAAAAATGTTAAGTCCACAGCAGATTTATGACTTAAATGGTAATAAAGATCCGCTACCAGATTATTTGTTGGCTGGCGCAGTATCAGGCAACAAAGTGACACCTGCGGATGCCGATATGTCCAAATATAACTATGCGGACAACAAAGAAGAATTTTATCAAATTACCAAAGCAAATAAAGCCGGAACAGACTGGTTTAAAGAATTGAGCCAGAACGCGCCCACACAGTCTTATCAATTAAATACTGTAGGCGGTGGCGAAAATGCTTCTTATGCGGTTTCCGGGGGATATTTGGGCCAAAAAGGAACCGTAATCCATACAGGATTCGAACGCTTTAATGTACGTTCAAATACGAATTTTTCCGCTTTTAATAAAAAATTGCGTTTCGGTGAAAATATGCAATATAGTATGACTAAAGGGCATGGTATCGGTGTGAATACAAATACGGCTGGCGATTATATTGGTGAAGGTAGTGCGATCGGATTTGCCTATCGGATCAAAAATATTATTCCGGTATATGATGAAGGCGGTAATTTCGCGGGTTCTAGAGGCGGCTGGGGAAATGGCGAGAATCCTGTAGCTATTGCTTACCGCGCGAAAGATAATGTGAACAAAAGCAATTTCTTCTTCGGGAACGCTTTTGGAGAGTATGACGTATTAAAAGGATTAACATTTAGAACAAGCTTTGGTATCAAATATGAGAATTATTACAATTTAAGTTATACCTATCCAAATCTGGAGTTTACCGAGGGTAGCGCAAACAGTGCATCATCAGAAACCTCTGGTTATAATACGGAATGGACCTGGACAAATACCTTGAACTATAAGGCTAACTTTAATGACGCCCATAGCTTAAATGTGTTATTGGGAACGGAAGCTATTGATAATACTTATCGTCAGGTTCAAGGAAATGGAAATGGCTACTTCATTACAAATACTACAGATTTCTTTTATGTGAGCCAGGCTTCCAAAAATTCGGCAGCAAGTGAAGGTGCTTTAGGATCGTTGTTCTCCATTTTTGGAAAAGTAGATTATTCCTATAAAGATCGCTATATCTTAAGTGGAACAGTCAGAAGGGACGGCTCGTCAAACTTTGGTTCTAAGAATAAGTATGGTACTTTTCCTGGGGTAAGTGGGGCTTGGCGGATATCCCAAGAGGAATTTATGAAAAATGTAAGTTGGTTAAATGACTTGAAACTGAGAGCAGGTTACGGTATTACAGGTAACCAGCGCATTCCATCTTACCAATATTTAAAGCGTTATGCGACTTCTATTAATTCGGCTTCTTATCCAATAAATAATGAATTAGTAAGCGGTCTGTGGGTCAGTGATTATCAAAACGAGAATGTAAAATGGGAACAGGTTGCTTCCTTAAACCTAGGATTGGACTTCTCGATTTTGGGAGGTAAAATTGATGGTGCTTTTGACTGGTATAATAAGAAAACTTCAGACATGTTATTTGCATTGCCATTGCCTGCAACAGCTGTTGGCCGGGCGGCCTCGCCTTATGTGAATATTGGCGATATGCAAAATAAAGGGGTGGAGTTCTCGTTGAATTATCACCATAAACAAACTGACCCGAACAAATTCAACTTCGATATTGGAGCAAACATCTCCAGAAACAAAAATACAATTGTTGGTTTGGCACCAGGTATCAATGATGTGGTATACGGTGCTTTCCGAAGTATGGAAACCTCGGTTTTGAGAACAGGGCAACCTTTTGGAGCATTCTATGGATTCAAAGTAGCAGGAATTTATCAAAACGAAGCTGAACTGACACAATACCCTTCTTACGAAAAAGCCCGTGTTGGAGGTTTTAGATTTGAAGATGTGAATGGTGATGGTATCATTGACGCAAAAGATAATACCGTTATCGGAAGCCCACATCCGGATTTCACGTATTCGCTTAATTTCAATGCCAATTACAAAAACTTCGATATCATGATGTATTTCTATGGCTCTAAGGGAAATGAGAACTATGAAGCAACACGTTACTTTACGGATTTTGGCGTGTTTGATGGTCAAAAGAGCGTACGCGTATTGGATGCTTGGAGTCCAAGCAATACATCAAGTCTAATTCCATCGCAAACGAAAGAAGAGGTGTCGGCCAATGAGTATGCATCTTCTAGCTATTTCGTACAGGATGCGAGCTTCTTTAAAATGAAAAACTTACAGATCGGTTATAATTTCTCTACAGATAAACTCTTTGGCGCAAATACAGGTGTGAAAAGATTAAGGGCTTATGTCGGAGTAACAAATCTATTCACCATCACAAAATACGAAGGTCTTGATCCGGAAGTATCGGCAACACCATCGGATTATCCAGCATTGGGCGTTGATTTCGGGGTTTATCCGCAGGCTAGGCAATATATGTTGGGCGTAAGTTTAGGTTTTTAACGAAATTATAAAGCAATTAAAATGAAAAAGAGAACTATTCTATTATACAGTTTGTTAGGACTGACAACTTTAGGCATGTTTGGATGCGGTAAAGGGTTTTTGGAAAAGAATCCCCAAGGGGAATTGATTGAAGAGCAGATCGAGGGAAAGAAAGGGGTGGAAGCGACCTTGATTGGTGCCTATGCAATTATGAACGGTAATATAAATGGGACCTGGGGGAACTATGGTTCGGCGCCAAGTCAGTGGATTTTCGGCGAAATAACTTCCGACAATGCCCACAAGGGATCGGTAATCACCGATCAGCCGAATATGAACATGATCGAATCTTTTACCACCATTTCCTCAAACGACAACTTGAGCACCATGTGGCAGGTGTATTATGAAGGTGTACTTCGTGCAAACACGACTCTTCGCTTGTTGACGCAAGATCAAAGTGGCAGCAAAACGATTAAAGCCGAACGTGCGAAGGAAATCGAAGGTGAAGCGAAATTGTTGCGTGCTCACTATTACTTTTTCTTGTGGCGGGTTTTTAAAAATATTCCTTATGTAGATGAAAATACAAACATCGAAGATGCGAAAGTGATCAAAAATGATAAGGATGTGCAACCGATGATCGAAAGCGATCTAAAGGCTGCCGTGGCGAACCTACCAGATAGCAAGATCAATGGGGAAGGTGGACGAATGGATCAACGCACCGCAAAAGCATATCTGGGAAAATTATACCTTTATCAGAAAAAGTATGCTGAGGCTTTGGTTTTATTTAAGGAGGTCATTGGCAGTCGGGACATCACAACAATGCCTTTTCAGGATAATTATGATGTGAATAAGGAAAATGGACCGGAAGCGCTTTTGGTGGCCAAGCACGCCATAAATCCTGATGGAGGTGGCGATAATGCCAATGTGGGCGATATGCTGAGCGGATTGAATGGAACTAATCCTGTTGGTTGCTGTGGTTTCTATCAGCCTTCAATTGATCTTGTTAACGCTTATAAGGTAGATGCAAATGGGCTTCCGATGTTGGATGACTCCTATCGTACAAATCCTTATACATCTGATATCCTCTTGACAGACAAAGCCGCGATAGCGAATTATAAATTGGATGTGAATTTAAGATTTGATCCACGTCTTGATTATACCGTTGGCCGCCGGGGTGTGAACTTCCTGGATTATGGCGAGTTTCCTGGCGACGCATGGTTGCGCCCTGAAGAAGGTAGCCGCCCGCATGGTGGTCCGTTTACGGGTATTAAAACAATGATTCCAAAAAGTCAACATGCTGCCCATACACAAGCAGGTGCGGCTTATGTGACCGATTTGGATGTAAATATCATGCGTTTGGCCGATGTAATTCTGATGGCTGCGGAATGTGAGGTTGAACTAGGAAATCTCCCAAATGCTTTAAAATATGTTAATTCTATTCGGCTACGCGCAGCAAAATTGCCCATAAAGACTACCGGAGGCGGAGTCGCAGCAGCGAAATATGAGGTTAAGCCCTATCTAGCATTCACAAGCCCTGACCAGGCGCGTAAAGCTGTCCGATTTGAAAGAAGACTGGAACTTGCCATGGAAGGTCATCGTTTCTTTGACTTGGTACGCTGGGGTATAGCAAAAGACGTTATTGCAAATTACGCAAAATTTGAAGGTGGCATACTCCCTGTCTTTAAGAGCAAAGCTTACGCGGATAAAAACGCTTATTTCCCAATTCCACAGGAGGAAATCAATAAAAGCAATGGTAGCCTCACACAAAATCAGGGCTACTAATAACTGATGTAAGAAATGCAAAAGGAGGAGTGAATTTCCTCCTTTTGCCGTTTTAAATGATTTGTATCTGAATTTTGGCAATAGGAGAAAAGGAGTTGTTGCTCTTTTTTGTATGTTTGAACCAATGAAAAAATTCTTGCGCACGATATTGCTGCTTTGGCTTGTCCCATTCTCTACCCTTATTGTAAAGTCCCAGAATTTTGAAGACGTCTACCGGATGCTTCAGGAATCCAAAATATTGAATGACCATTTTTATGGATTTTCATTGTATGATTTAACGGCAAATAAGTTTGTCATGGACGTCAATGGCAATAAGCATTTTACACCGGCTTCGAATACTAAAATGTATACGACCTATGCCGCACTGGAACTTTTGGGAGACTCCATACCCGGTTTGGAGTATGTCGAACGCGGCGATTCTTTACTGATCTGGGGAACAGGAGATCCGACTTTTTTGCATAATCGGTTGGATACACGGGTGGTCTATAATTTTTTGAAAAGAACAAATAAGACCATCTATGTCGTGCCCGGTACAATGAAGAATAAGTTCTACGCCCACGGTTGGGCAATGGAGGATTTTGAAGCCTACTATCAGCCTGAGATAAGTACCTTTCCGATCTTTGGAAATGTGGTTACCTTTCGTCAAAAGGGATACAATCGTTTAAATACTTCTCCGGGAAGTTTTCAAAAGGATCTGGATGTTTTGCCTGAACCTAAACCGGGTGACTTTGAACTTTCACGCTCGTTTCGGAGCAATATCTTCTGGATGTCAAAGCGGCCCGTTCCAAATGATTACGTCAATGAGGTGCCTTTTATCTATTCCGATAGTTTATTTGTGAAATTGCTGTCGGATACACTGGGAAGAAAAGTAAATCTCATAGCTTATAAAAAGCCGAATAATACAAAAATATTGTATTCAGGAGAAACCAAAAATCTCATACGTGAAATGATGCTGCCAAGTGATAATTTTATCGCTGAACAATTTTTAATGATGTGCTCCTGGAAACAATTTGGCCAGTTCGATACCTATCTTGTACGGGATTGGATGAAAAATAAGGTCTATTCTTTTTTTTCAAATGAAGTCGCGATTTTCGATGGTTCGGGCCTGTCTTCTTATAATAAAGTCACCCCCCAGAATAATGTGGATCTGCTGGTGCTTTTGAAAAATAAGATCCCAGATGAGCAGGTACGTTTTCGGTTGTTTCCTGCTGGCGGGGTGGATGGTACATTGAAACGGACCTATAGTAAGGATCAAGGGGAACCATTTGTTTTCGCGAAAACCGGAACAATCACCTCAGTGTATAATCAGAGCGGTTATCTGATCACTCGGTCCGGTAGACGGCTTGCTTTTTCTTTTATGAACAATAATTATATTGATGATCGCGCAACTGTAATTCGTAAGGAAATGGCTAAAATAATTACTTATATTCGTCAAACTTATTAAGCCAATTTAAATGGAAGCAATTGCAAAAAACAATAAAAAACTGATTCGTTCTTGGGCGATGTTTGATTGGGCCAATTCCGCTTACAACCTCGTGATTACCTCAACCATTTTTCCTGTATACTATACGGCAATAACAACGACAAAAGAACATGGTGATGTCGTTAAATTTTTTGGTGTTGAGATTGTCAATACGGCACTTTCCAATTTTGCACTGGCTGCGGCTTACTTGCTGATGTCCTTTTCTTTGC
Organism: Sphingobacterium sp. HMA12; assembly: GCF_002933815.1. Taxonomy (GTDB): domain Bacteria; phylum Bacteroidota; class Bacteroidia; order Sphingobacteriales; family Sphingobacteriaceae; genus Sphingobacterium. The sequence continues at coordinate 121,488 of NZ_BEYR01000009.1, read as the reverse complement.
CTTTTATATCATCTTATGCTGATGCGAAGGGGTTAAAGAAACAGATCATGAAGTTCTTTACCTACGTTGGTGCAATCGCATGTATGTGTCTGTTTTTCTTTAAACTGGAAACCTTGGAGATCGGAATTATCTGTTTCGCTTTGGCCGCAATGGGCTATATTGGTGGTGTTTTGTTTAATAATTCATACCTGCCACTGTTAGCGACGGTAGATCAACAGGACCGTGTGAGCGCACAGGGTTTTGCTTTTGGCTATATCGGATGTGTGACTTTACAGATTCTTTGTTTTATTGTGGTCCTGAAACCGGAATGGTTTGGGATTACCGATCCATCGCTGCCAGCCCGGATATCTTTTCTGATGGTGGGACTGTGGTGGTTGGGATTCTCTATGATCCCATTTAAATATTTGCCTAAAATTGATGCGACGGGCAATAATATTGGGAAAAGCTTTGTACAGAACGTACGGGACGAATTTAGCCACGTGATCCAAAAAATTAAAGGTATCCCTGAAATTAAACAGTTTTTGCCCGCTTTTTTCTTCTATGCGATCGGGGTGCAGACGCTGATGATTGTCGCTTCATCATTTGGTGAAAAAATTCTTCACCTTGGTGCTGAGCGGCTCATTGCAACAATTCTTTTAATCCAGCTTGTTGCAATTTTAGGGGCATTTTTGATGTCCTATTTATCGAAGCTTTTTGGAAATATTAAGGTGCTGATCGTTGTTGTTATGATCTGGATCGCAATCTGTATTGCCGCATTTTATCTGTCTACTCCGATGCAATTTTATATTATTGCCGCATTGGTCGGTCTGGTTATGGGTGGGATACAGTCCTTATCGAGATCAACGTATTCTAAACTGATTCCAACGGATATTAAGGACACGACGGCCTTTTTCTCATTTTATGACGTTACAGAAAAAGTGGCAATCGTCATCGGTCTGTTCTCCTTTGGCCTGATTGAACAGATCACACACAATATTCGTTATTCTGCACTGGTACTTTCTTTATTTTTTGTAATTGGATTGTTACTTTTGGTGCGGATATTAATATCCAATAAATCTTAATTTTATTGATTGAATTAAATATGAAAGTAGAACTTTTTGTTCCTTGTTTTATAGATCAGCTATATCCGGAGACCGCTTTTAATACGATCCGTTTATTGGAAAAAGTAGGCTGTGAGGTGCATTATAACCCCGATCAGACCTGCTGTGGGCAGCCGGCCTACAATGCTGGTTTTTGGGATGATGCAAAGCAGGTAGGAAAGAAGTTTTTAGAAGATTTTTCGGGCGATCATGTCATTATTTCCCCTTCGGCTTCCTGTACCGGTATGGTCAGAAATAGTTATAGCGACCTGTTCGCGAATTCGGCCGATTCTCACCAATGTCATAAAATACAACAACAGGTCATGGAGATTTCCGATTTTTTGGTCAATGTGCTGAAAAAGGATTATTTTGGAGCTGAGTTGGAGGGGATTGGGGTATATCATGACTCTTGTTCGGCCCTGCGTGAATGCAAGATCAAGGATGAACCCCGGAAGTTGCTGAGCAAGGTTCTGGGATTGGAAATGCTGGAGGTAAAGGACAGTGAAACCTGTTGCGGTTTTGGTGGAAGTTTTGCTGTTAAGTTTGAAGGGATATCGGCCGCCATGGCGGAACAAAAAGTCAGGAATGCCATGGCATTGAATGCTGACTATATTATTTCGACGGATTCGTCCTGCTTGTTGCAGTTACAAGCTTATATTGATAAACATAAATTACCTATCCAGACCATGCACCTTGTGGATGTACTGACCACTGGCTGGGGAAATATATAAATAACACACTTTAAATCTAAACACATGAATTCTAGAAGAGATTTTCTTAAAAACCTTGCATTAGCCTCTGCCGGTATAGCATTGGCGCCATCGCTGGAGAGTTTTGCCGCAGCAAAGAAAGATTGGTTTGACATTTCCCTGGCGCAATGGTCACTGCATAAAACCTTGTTTAAAGGTGATCTGAATAATTTAGATTTTCCGGTTGTAGCAGCAAAAAAATATGGTATCTATGGGGTAGAGTACGTCAATCAATTCTTTAAAGACAAGGCTAATGATAACAATTACCTAACTGAACTGAATATGCGTGCAAAAGATAATGGCGTGCGAAACGTCTTGATCATGGTTGATGGTGAGGGAAATTTAGGTGATGAAGATGAGACCAAAAGAAAACAAGCCGTACAAAACCATTACAAATGGATTTCAGCAGCTAACTTCTTGGGCTGTCACGCCATTCGTGTAAATGCTGCCGGCAAGGGAACTCCCGATGAGGTCAGCAAACGTGTGGTGGAAAGCTTGACAGCGTTGTCTGATATCGGAAAGAAAGCAGGTATTAGTATCATCGTGGAAAATCATGGTGGTATTTCTTCACATGGTGATTGGTTGGCCAAAACTTTAAAAGCCGTAGGAAGTAAATATTGCGGAAGCTTACCTGATTTGGGTAATTTCTATGAATACGATCGTTACCAGGGTGTGACTGACTTGATGCCTTATGCGCATGGGGTAAGTGCCAAAACACATGATTTTGATGCCAATGGTAATGAAACCCAAATTGATTATGAACGCATGCTGAAGATCGTGAAAAAGGCAAAATTCAAAGGATATGTAGGCATTGAATATGAAGGAAGCAAATTAAGTGAAGAGGAAGGAATCTTCGCAACTAAAAAATTATTGGAGCGCTTGCGTCCATTGATCTAATATAACAAGACATACACAAAGTTCTTTTCATGCGATTGAAAAGAACTTTGCTTTTAACAAGGGTCTTTCCCTCAAACGGATAGATCGTTTTAAATTGAATATAGATTTTTGTCCATATTTAACTTGCAAACTGATTCGCTTGTCGGATGTGTTGTAACAGCCCAGTGAATATGGTGTAACTTGGTTGGCTAAAAATGGATACGCTGAAATCGCACTACCTGATATTGAAAAATAACGATTAGAAAACATGAATTTTGAAAAAGATGCTGTTCTGGAATCTCATTTAAATAAAGTGGGCGCTGAACAAGTGTTGGTGAAAGGGCATCCTGCAGGATTATTTGTCTTGTTTTTTACTGAAATGTGGGAACGTTTTAGTTATTACGGCATGCGTGCACTATTGGTGAATTTTTTGGTTTCCACCATTGCTCAACATGGCTGGGGCTGGACAAATTCGGAAGCAATGAAACTGTATGGCCTATACACAGGTATGGTATTTTTAACGCCTTTGTTTGGTGGAATTATTGCGGATCGGTTGACCGGCTATAAAAAGTCCATTATGGTAGGCGCGATCATCATGACCCTCGGCCATATTTCGATGGCTATGGAGGGATTCAACAAAAATTTCTTTCTCGCGGGATTGGTACTTATCGTTCTGGGAAATGGTCTGTTCAAACCCAATATTTCGTCGATGGTGGGTAAACTTTATCCCGATAGGGGTGGGAAAAAAGATGCCGGATATACGATCTTCTACATGGGGATCAACGGTGGTGCTTTCCTGGGAATGATGCTGTGCGGTTATATTGGGGAAAAAATAGGCTGGCATTATGGTTTTGGACTTGCTGGAATATTTATGTTTTTGGGGATGTTGCAGTTTTACTTTGCACAACGAATTTTTGGAAAAATAGGTGATACACCGGAGAAAGAAAATACTGTTTCGGAGGAGATAAATCCTGAGGATGAACATCCAAAACATATTGTACGTGACCGGCTGTTGGTCATTGCTATTTTTATGTTTTCAAGTATTGTATTCCATTTGGCTTTTGAACAAGCTGGGGGCTCAATGACCATATTTGCCAAAAACTACACCCAGCGTGTATTGAGCGGCGGGGCTGCTACCATTTTTAAGTGGGCAGATTTTGCCTTAACAATCGTGCCTATTGTTGTCATTACTGGAGTACTGTTGGTACTGGCTAAGAAAATAATTCGTAAATATCCTTTAATTATACTCTTCTCCAGCATTTCATTTGTGATTATCTGGTCTTTGTGCCTATGGAAAATCTATCGCGAATACTATGGTATGAATTCGGAAGTGACCGTGTCCTGGTTTCCTATGCTCAATTCTTTCTTTATCATTACACTGGCGACTTCTTTTAGCAAGATTTGGGAACGCGTCTGGAATCCTTCCGGACCGATTAAGTTTGCCATGGGCTTGACTTTGGTGGGCATTGGATTTGCTGCCTTGTCCATGGGGAGCGCTGAGATTCCAACAGGAGCGAAGACAGCTTCGGTCAGTATGATCTGGTTGGTGCTGGCCTACTTTTTCCATACCGTTGGTGAGCTGTGCATTGGCCCTGTGGGCTTGTCTTATGTAAGTAAATTGTCACCAAAGAAATTCCTGGGACTGCTATTTGGCTTTTGGTTTTGTGCCAATGCCATCGCTAATTTTATCGGTGGGTTTATCGGTTCTTACATTGATAAAATAACCGAATCACATTCCATGTCATTTTTCTTTGCGGTGTTTACGGTCATACCCATGATAGCGGCTGTATTTCTGCTGCTTGGTAATAAAAAAATAAAAAAGATGATGCATGGAATTGACTAATTCATAGAAAAATAGTGTATCTTCATGCGATTTTTATCAAATTAAAAACAAAACCTGAGTTATAAAACAATTATTGAAATTATATGAATCAAGAAAAAGATCAAGTTCTTGTAGCACATCTGGCCAAGCAGGGGATAGATGACAAGATGGTAAATGGGCATCCTGCCGGACTATTTGTGCTATTCTTTACCGAGATGTGGGAGCGTTTTAGCTATTATGGTATGCGTGCGCTGTTGGTTAATTTTCTCATCTCGACCATCGCACAACATGGATGGCAATGGACGAATGCAGAGGCGATGAAACTATACGGATTGTATACATTTGCTGTTTATCTCACACCCCTTTTTGGCGGAATGATTGCGGACCGGTTGACAGGATATAAAAAGGCGATTTTAATAGGCGCTTTGATCATGACCCTAGGGCATGCATCCATGGCGCTGGAAGGCGCTTCGAAGGGTTTCTTTTTTCTTGGTCTTATTTTGATGATTTTAGGTAACGGTATGTTTAAACCGAATATATCATCGATGGTAGGTAAACTATACCCTGATACAAGTCCGAAGAAGGATGCAGGCTATACGATCTTCTACATGGGGATCAATGGTGGAGCATTTCTGGGGATGCTTCTTTGTGGTTATATCGGTGAGAAAATCGGTTGGCATTATGGCTTTGGACTCGCGGGTGTATTTATGTTTTTTGGAATGATTCAGTTCTATTTTGGCCAGCGTATTTTTGGAATTATAGGTGAATCACCTAAAGTAATTCAGGCGGATCATGACAAGAAAGTACATGCGCACGAAGAAAGTGAAGAAGAGACGCCGGCGCATATCGTCCGTGATCGTCTGATCGTTGTGGCAGTTCTAATGATCGCTAGTATCGTGTTTTTCTTGGCTTTTGAGCAGGCCGGAGGATCCATGACAATCTTTGCCAAGGATTATACACAACGGCTGCTGAGCGGCAGTATGGCTTCGGGTTTTCGCTGGCTGGATGCTGCCCTGACTATATTTCCTATTGTGGTGATTACGGGAGTACTCGTTTCGTTGGCGCGAAAAATTTATTCGAAATATCCCTCGACAATAATTTTTACAGGAATTTCATTTGCTATTATCTGGGTCCTTTGTATCTGGAAAGTACACCGTGAATTTACAGCCGTAAACACTGAGGTGACCGTTTCTTGGTTCCAAATTTTAAATTCATTCTTTATCATTACCCTTGCATCAAGCTTTAGTAAGTTCTGGGAAAAAGTGTGGAACCCATCTGGACCGATTAAATTTGCTTTGGGATTGATCTTGGTCGGTATTGGTTTTGCGGCACTATCTTACGGTAGCCTCTCTATCCCTCAGGGAGCTAAGACTGCTTCCGTAAGTATGATTTGGTTGATATTGGCGTATTTCTTCCATACCAGCGGCGAATTGTGCCTGTCGCCTGTGGGACTTTCTTATGTGAGTAAATTGTCTCCTAAGAAGTTTTTGGGACTGCTATTTGGCTTCTGGTTTTGTGCATCTGCCATCGCAAATCTTATTGGTGGATTTCTAGGTGCATATATCGACAAAATTACAGAGACTCATTCAATGTCTTATTTCTTCGGAATTTTTACAATTGTACCCTGTATTGCTGCATTGATTTTGATCGTGTTGAATCCGATCTTGAAAAAGATGATGCACGGCATTAACTAATACTGTCATAATATAGTAACGACAAAGGGCTGATCATAACTGATCGGCCCTTTGTCGTTAGTGAAAAGGATAAGTTCCTTTTTATTCCTCGATTTTTAACAATAGTTTATCTATACGATTGCCATCCATATCCAATACTTCAAAAATCATGTTTTTGAAACGTACGCGTTCGCCTTCTTCGGGGACGTGATCTAGCAACAGAAAAACCAACCCGCCGACTGTAGTGACGTTATTAATGTCATCTTCATCTTCTTCGGAAAGTCCTATTTCAAATTCATCCAGCAGGTCCTCAATCTGGTATTGCCCATCCACGACATAATCGCCGCTATCCAGTTGACGGATTGTCGGGCGTACACTGATATCGCTTTCGGTGATATTACCAACGAGATCACCTACGATATCGCGTAGTGTTATGATACCCTGTGGTGAGCCGTATTCGTCGATAACAACAGCCTGGTGCACGCGAGATGTTCGCAATGTATTCATGATGCTGTAGGAAGAGCTGAATTCATTGACAAATTTGATCGGAAGCAGGAGCTCCCGGAGATTAAAAGGCTTATTTTGAAAACATTGCCTAAGCAGGGATTTGACATGGACCACTCCTTTGATATTGTCAAGTCCACCTTCGCAGACGGGATAGATGGAATGGTCACTATCAAGGATAATCTGTCTATTTTCCTCAAAGCTGTCCTCTAGATCCAAAAATACAATGTGCTTACGGTGAGTCATCAGATTGATGGCCTTTTTGTCGCCTAAACTTAGGAGGCGATCCACAATATCATGCTCAATACCTTCAATCACGCCACTATCGACCCCCTCATCCACCAATGCTTTGATCTCTTCTTCGGTAACACTGTTTCCCGTACTCTTGATATTGAGTATCTTGACAATAAATTCAGTAGAGGCACTCAATAACCAGACAAAAGGCTTTACAATCTTGCTGAGCAAATTCATAGGGTAGGCAATGAGCATAGCATATTTTTCAGGAATAGCCATCCCGATACGCTTTGGCACCAGTTCACCAAGAACCAATGAAAAATAGGTAATGATCAGTACCACCAGAATAACCGCCAGCTGTTGACTGTAGGGGGCGAGTATGCTCGATTTATTAAAAACTTCGATCAGGTACGCAGAGATGCTGCCCCCAGAAAAGAAACCCGTTAAAATACCGATCAAAGTGATCCCTATTTGCACTGTTGACAGGAAGCTGTTGGGGGATTCCTTGAGATGAAGTGCAATCTTGGCGGCAGGATTATCTTTGTCGCTCTCGGCCTGTAAACGCGCTTTTCTGCTGGATACGATTGAAATCTCAGAGGCAGACAGGATTCCATTTAAGATGATTAGTACTAAGATTATAATTGCTTCAGTGAGCATAATGTTATCGAAAAATTGTTTGTGAAGGCTAATTTAAGAAAAAGGTAGGCTAAATGGTAGTACTATCGGGATTATATTAAATGGTACAACGAAAGAAGCTGTATCTTTCCGGGATACAGCTTCTTTCGTTTATATTATTTTTTGATTTTACATACCGCTATCATCGAGCATAAAGGTATTTTTCTTTGTTCTCCATTTTCCTTTTGTGAAATCTGGGAACTCTAATGTTTTATTTCCTTTTTTGATGGACTCAGTAGAAAGTGGGAATACTGCACTCATGGTCACGGAATCATAAACGTCGATCGGCGTCTGAACTTTTTGCTTTACCGCTTGGATAAAAGCGTTGAACACAAACCAGTCCATGCCCCCATGACCTGAACCATTCGCTAATTCTTCATATTTTTTCCAGATCGGGTGGTCATATTTTTTAACCCATTCGTCTGCTGAATCCCAAGTATGCGGTTTGGATTTACCTTCAATGTGGATGCCTTTAGCGACGTCCATCCAGATACCATCAGTACCCTGCACACGGAAACCGATAGAATAAGGTCTTGGTAAATGCGTATCGTGTGTCAATAACATCGTTTCCCCGTTTGCACATTGCAACATGGTTTGTGTAATGTCTCCGTTTTTATAGTTTAGTTTACTATTTGGATGTCCCGGAGATACTTTATTGACATAAGCCGCCAAGCCACGCGCTTTACTTGAGTATGATGTAATGTGGGTAAATCTATTGCCTTTGTTGATGTCAACAAATTGCATGATCGGACCTAAACCGTGTGTCGGGTAAAGGTCGCCATCTTGGTCAATGTTGAACTGCGTACGCCACTGTGCTTCCGAAATTGCCTTCGTTCCGTACTCAACACCATGTCCGTAATAATTCTTTCCGTCATTGAATAGAACTTCACGTAAATCATGTTGATAACCGCCTTCAAGATGTAACAATTCCCCGAACAAGCCCTGTCTGTGCATATTTAAAACAGCAAGTACATCGCGACGGAAAGCAACATTTTCCAATGTCATGTACGGTTTGCCAGTTTCTTCGGATGCTTTTACGACATCCCAGTGGTCTTGTACGGTTAGGCCAGCGATAACTTCACAGCCGACATATAAACCTGCTTTCATGGCATCAATAGCTTGGTCTTTGTGAAATTGCCAAGGTGTTGCGATGATTACAGCATCTAATTTTTCACTGCTTAGCATTTTTTTGTAAGCATCTACGTCTCCTGTATACTCTTTTGGAAGTTTGGTACCTTTGGCATTGAACTGTTTGCGGCATTGTGCAAGAGATTCTTCTTGTGTATCACATACAGCCACAATTTCTAAATCGTCTCTGTTTAAGGCAATCTGAACATGGTTACGTCCGCGTAGGCCGACTCCGATAAAGCCGATTTTTATTTTTCCATTGGTTTGGGCGAATAAGTCAGTGCTTGAAAGAACGCCGATTCCAGCGGTAGTGATGGCCGTTGATTTGATGAAATTTCTTCTATCCATTGTTTTGAGATATGAGGAGTTTGTATATTAGTTATTTATCTTTGATAAGAACCATCTATGAGACTGGCTCTTATCAACAAATATATTATTTCATTTGCTATAAATGAAAGTGCAAACGATTGTTTAAATTTATTAAATTTCATGCAATCGTTTGATTGAAATAAAAATTATCATTTATTAATTCAATTTGTGATATTGCAAGCACATTGATGATTTAAAAAACATAGTTTAATGTCTGATTTTAACCAATTAGTAGTAGAGAACGCAGCAAAACAATTCACATTAGAAGGAGATATCATTTCAGTGCAGCCTTTTGGTTCTGGTCATATCAATGATACTTACCGTGTAATTACTTCCGTAAATAGTGGGATATCGCATTTATTGCAACGCATTAACCATCACGTTTTTCCAAATGTCGACGGTTTAATGCACAACATAGAAATTGTAACAAAACATCTTAGTAAGAAAGTAAAAGTTGCTGAAGGAAAACGGGTCAGCGATCATGTCCTGACAATCATTCCTACACAGGAGGGCAAGTTATATACGAAGGACAGTCAGGGGAATTACTGGCGTATGTTTATCCTGATCGAGGATACAAAGAGCTATGATATCGTGGAGACGGAGGTTCAGGCGGCCGAAGGCGGACGTGCCTTTGGACTGTTTCAGAAGCAGCTTTCAGACCTCGATGCTTCCCGGATTGTTGAAGTACTTCCTAATTTTCATAATATAGAATTCCGGCTTGATAACCTTAGGAAGGCTATCGCACTGGACGTCTGCCAACGTGTTGGTCTGGTTAAAGATAAACTGGATTTTATATTTAGCCGTGAAGATCGTATGAAAACGATTCTGGAACTAGGAAATAAAGCTGCATTGCCCTTACGCATTACACATAACGATACAAAATTTAATAATGTGCTGCTGGATGTCCACGATAAAATGCAATGTGTGATTGATCTGGATACAGTAATGCCGGGATATGTTGCCTATGATTTTGGGGATGCTATACGTACCATTATTAATCCTGTTGCCGAGGATGAGAAAGATGTGTCGAAGATCGTGCTGAATCTTTCGTTGTATAAAGCGTATGCAGAGGGCTATTTGGAAGAGGCAAATGAATTTCTCACGACCTTGGAAAAAGAAACCTTGGTCGACGGCGCCTTTTTATTGCCCTATATGCAAGGTGTACGTTTCCTGACCGATTACATCGAAGGTGATCATTATTATAAGACCAAATATGACGGTCATAATTTGGTGCGCACAAATACGCAATTGAAATTGGTAGAGGAGATGGAAAAGAATGAGGAATTTATGAGAAAGGTAATTTTTGATTGTATTTAACGATTTTATACCTTTAATATTTTGAGAAGCTTCCATCGTACGATGAAGCTTCTTTTTCTTAACTTTATTGGATATGAAGAAACTAACCATGCTGCCTATCGCATCAAATTTAACAGGCAGTCTCAATTTTAATCAGCTTTCGGATCTTGTCGGCGATTTCGAATGGCATACACTAGACCATAGTAATTGGAGCGAGTCGTATCCTTATAAGCCACAGGTAAAATTTAAGATCGGTTATACACAAAATGAACTGTTGTTGCGGTTTGATGTCTCAGAGGAGCAATTGCGCGGAAATTACTCGGATGTCAATCAAAATGTTTGGGAGGATAGTTGTGTGGAATTTTTCATTTCGTTTGACGATCGAAAACATTATTATAACATCGAATTTAATTTAATAGGAACTGGTTTGATCGGTTATGGATCACCCGATAAATCAACGAGAAACAGACTTAGTGTAGCTGAAATAGAGACGGTACAGGCATTTTCCATGATTGAGCGCCATAGCGGCACTGACAAGCGGTGGAGCATGATACAGGTTATTCCGCTAGCTGTATTTAAATTTGATGATACAAGTGATCTGAAGGGGAAAACAATACACGGAAACTTCTACAAGTGTGGGGATAACCTGAAAAATCCGCATTTTCTGTCATGGAATAAAATAGATAATCCAACTCCTAATTTCCATTTGCCTCAATTCTTTGGAGAATTAGTCTTTGGGTAGAAGTTGGATTATAAAATGTTGATGCTTATTGGTAAACGGATTCTTTTTTGAATTTTTTTGCCAATAAAGCATACACCAATACACGGTATTTATTTTTATTGGATTTGCCAATAGCAGTAATGACTTCTTCTAATGCCTTGTCTAAATCAGGACCGTCTTTAAGCCCTAATTTTTTGATCAGGAAATTTTGCTTGACACGTTTAAGCTCCTCGGGATCTGATGCTGCAATAGTTTCTGAATCTGCATTGTAAATGGAAGGCCCCATTCCTTTGGTCACTTTGGCAATAAATGCATCATCCAGTGACAGACCTAGTTTTTTTGATTCTGCAGTATATGCAGCAATTTTTTCATCTAATTTGCTCATAATTATGTAAATGATTTAATTGTAGCAAGTTAAGTTAAGAGAAAAAAGTTGGAAAACAAAATAATTCTTGGGGGATAAATAAAGATTGTTACATTTGTAATCGTTTAAGTGCCGGTAACTTAAAGTGTGCAAAAATTAATAGAATTATTCTTTGCAATTGTTGCAAATTACATTTTTATAAATTATCTTTGCACCTCAATAATTGAATATACGTAATCATAATAATAATGAAAAAAGATTTGCATCCTTCAAATTACAGATTAGTTGTATTTAAAGATATGTCAAACGACTATGCTTTTATTACTAAATCTTGTGTTGACACGAAAGAGACTATTCAGTGGGAAGATGGTAATGAGTATCCAGTTGTAAAATTAGAGATTTCTCATACATCACACCCTTTCTATACAGGTAAAATGAAATTGGTTGATACTGCTGGACGTATCGACAAATTCCGTAGCCGTTACAACAAAAAATAATTGTAGCAGATCTGTATATTACAATATTAAGAACTCGATAAATATTATTTGTCGGGTTTTTTTTGTTATTTTTATTTTGTGAAAATCTTTTTTGTAGATTGTTTTGATGCTGTCCGACCCTTGGATAAGCTTGCTTTCCCATTGACTTCTTTTGATAAAAAGAGTTTATATCCTTTTACCTTTAATAAATCCTGTCTTGACCTACGTGTCGGTATTCTGACGTTGAGAGAGAAATGGCATAGGTTGACCTCAGCATTCGATTTGGAACTTGCTGAAGGCGATGGGCTGGAGGATGGTGCTGTTTGGGTGACAAAGCATGTTGTCCCTTCTGAGGTGCTTTTACGTGCTATTTTGGCTATGGAGGAAGGGGACGTCCTGCGGTGCGGCGGGATGATCATTGCCTTGCGGTACAACAGGAGCTGTGCGCTTAAACCGAAGGATATAACCGAAGGGATTGCGCTGTTGAAAGGGGTGGAGGACTTATTTTTATTGACAGGGGCGGAAATTGAGCGTGATTTCAAGCTCTTGGTAACTAAGACGTCTATTACCAATGTTTCTCATACAAATCAACTGTTAGGGAATGCGTTTTATATTGCGGAGCAGGTCACCATGGAATGCGCTACGCTCAATTCGACCTGCGGGCCTATTTACATTGATGAAGGTGTCACCATTATGGAGGGAGCACATTTACGCGGACCTTTATACTTAGGAAAAGGGGCTGTCGTAAAAATGGGAGCAACCATCTACGGGAATGTATCTGTTGGCAGGCAGAGTGTTGTAGGTGGCGAGGTGGGCAATACGGTCATCGGTGATTTTTCGGCAAAAGGCCATCACGGGTATCTGGGCTGTTCAGTTATTGGCAATTGGTGTAACCTCGGTGCTGGAACATCTAATTCGAATCTTAAAAATAATCTGAAAACAGTCTCAATTTATGATTATAAACTGGAAGGGTTTAGAGATACCGGTTTATTAAAATGCGGCGTTTTCATGGGAGATTATACACGAACGGGGATTAATTCGTCTTTAAATACCGGAACGGTAATTGGAATTGCAAGTATGCTGGCAGATACAAGTTTTTATGCTAAATTTGTACCGTCGTTTGCCTGGGTGTTCAACGGAGATACGCAGCCCTATAACTTTGATAAGTTTATGGAGTATCTGGAAACGCTATATATGTCAAAAAATGAAGAACTGCCGGAATGGCATAAGAGGGAATTGAATCAACTTAACAAAAAAATATAATTAAATCGTAAAAATCATGCGTAAGAAAATCGTAGCTGGTAATTGGAAAATGAATTTAGACTATCAATCGGGATTAAGTTTGTTCTCCGAAATTATCAATATGGCCAAAGATGAGGTAATCGGAAATCAAGAATTGGTTGTTTGTAGCCCTTTTATCCATTTGTCAAGTCTTGGACAACTATCCAAGAATGTGGCAAATGTGAATATTGGTGCACAAAATATCCATCAGGCAGAATCTGGAGCATATACAGGTGAGATTTCAGCAGCTCAGGTAAAATCGGTCGGAGCTTCACATGTTATTTTGGGGCACTCAGAGAGACGTGCTTATTTTGGTGAAACAGATGCTTTGTTGGCTGCGAAGGTAGATATCGCTTTGAAACATGGCTTGACACCGATATTTTGTATTGGAGAAACGAAAGAAGAACGCGAGTCCGGTGATTTCTTTGAAATAATTAAAACACAATTGACTGCTGGATTGTTCCATCTTTCCAATGAAGCTTTTGCAGCCGTGGTATTGGCTTATGAGCCAGTTTGGGCGATCGGTACAGGGCTTACTGCCAGTCCGGAGCAAGCGCAGGAGGTTCATCAATTTATCCGTCAGGTTGTGGCTGAGAAATATGGACAGGAAACAGCCGAAAATACAAGTATCCTTTATGGTGGATCTTGTAATCCGGGCAATGCAAAGGATTTATTTGCGCAAGCGGATATTGACGGTGGTTTGATCGGAGGAGCTTCTTTGAAATCGAGAGATTTTATTGATATTGCCAAAGTGTTTAACGGCTAATTTTTAGAAATGAAATACATAGAGGTTATCTTTCAAATGCTATCAGGAGAGGAGTGGCAAAAGGATCTTTTGGTATCTGATTTGGCAGACATTGGTTTTGATACTTTTGAAGATACCGAATCCGGATTTGCAGCTTATATACCGGCTGCAAATCTTGATTTGCAAGCATTAGAAACATTAATGCTAAATCTGGATGCTGGACTTGAAGTGGACTATAAGGTTCAGGAAATAGAAAACCAGAACTGGAATAAACTTTGGGAAAGTAACTTTAACCCCATAGAAGTCGGTGGACAGTGTTATGTACGGGCTACATTTCATGAGTCAAAACCTGATTTCCCTTATGAAATCATCATTGATCCTAAAATGTCTTTCGGGACAGGGCACCATCAGACTACATCAATGATGCTTCAATATATTCTGGAAAATGATTTTGAGGGCAAGTACGTATTGGATATGGGCTGTGGTACAGGTATCTTGGCGATTCTGGCATCGAAAAAAGGAGCTAAGGCCGTATTGGCAGTGGACTATGACGAAATTTGTGTAGAAAGTGTCGCTGAAAATAGCGGGCTTAACCATGTTGACAATATCGAGGCTGTATGTGGTTCCTTTGAGGTGTTAAAAGATCGTCTTTTCGATACGATATTAGCAAATATTAATCGAAATATCCTGTTGGAGCAGTTACCCCAATATGCATTAAGTATCAATAAAAATGGAGAGTTGTACTTAAGTGGATTTTATGAACAGGAAGATTTGACGATGTTGCGTGATACCGCTGAGTCTTTAGGTTTTGAATTTATCTCCAAAAAAGTTTTAAATAATTGGTGTGCAGCCAAGTTTGTGAAACGGTAATAGAGCGATGCGTATTCATTTTATAGCGATAGGTGGTAGTGTGATGCATAACCTTGCCATTTCATTAGCAAAGCAAGGGCATCAGATTACTGGATCTGATGATCAGATTGTGGAACCTTCCCGTTCCCATCTTATCGAAGCTGGCTTATTGCCAGATCAATTGGGATGGTTTTCCGACAAGGTGACGGATGATATTGATGCTGTTATTTTGGGAGCACATGCGGAAGCAAATAATCCCGAATTAAAAAAGGCACAGGAACTAGGTTTAAAGATCTATTCTTTTCCTGAGTTTATACAAGAACTCTCGCAGGATAAGATCCGTGTAGTTATCGCAGGTAGCTATGGGAAAACAACGATCACGAGCATGGTCATGCATGTGATGCGCTTCTTAGGTAAAGATTTTGACTATTTAGTAGGGGCTCAATTGAGAGGCTTTGATAAACTAGTAGATATTACAAAAAATAATAAGATTATTATTATCGAGGGAGATGAATATGTTTCGTCCAAAATTGATCCTAAGTCCAAGTTTTTGTATTATAAGCCCAATATCGCCTTAATTTCGGGTATTGTATGGAATGAATTTAATTCCAAAATATCCAAAGAAGAATATATTAAACAATTTGAAGATTTTATTGATTCCATACCACCTAAAGGAACGCTGATCTATAATAAAGAAGATGCTGTTCTTCAGGGAGTTTTGCAGGATACCAAAGACTGTAAGATCAATAGACATGGTTATAAAATTCCTGATTATACCATTAACAAGGGGGTTACCTATCTGAATACGGCAGACGGAGATGTCCCTTTACAAATATTCGGAAAGCATAATCTGTCTAATATTGCCGGCGCTTATACCGTATGCGAATGGCTCGGTATCAAAAAGAAAGAGTTCTTTGATGCGATAAAGAGTTTCAATACCTCCATCCGTTACCTGGAATTTGTAGCGAGTTATGAGGGATCTGTCGTTTACCAAGATTATGCCTGTAATGCTGATAAAGTTAAATCGAGTATTCACGCCGTAAAAGAACAATTTCCTAATCAGAAATTGGTCACAATTATCGAATTAAACTCGTATGATAGTTTGGATTCGAGCTTTTTGTTACAATATGCTGACTCCATGCGCGAGTCGGATCTCTCTGTTGTCTACGTGAATATCAACTCCTGTAAGGAAATGAATAAGGATATTGAAAGTGTTCCTGAGAATATCAAGAAGAGTTTTAATAATACTGATTTAGAGGTTGTTGTGAGTTTGGATGGCTTGTATTCTTTTTTAGACGGAGTAAAATCAAGAGGTTATAATTTACTACTTATGAGTTTAAATAATTATAACGGGGTTAATCTGTCCGTCCTTGCTGATCGTTTTTTCAGGGATTTTTAAAGAAAAAATTATAATTTAATGTAAATTAATTTTTATTTGCTATTTTTGTTTTAAAATATCTACCAGATGAATGCATTAGGAAAAAAAATTAGATTACTTAGACACCAAAAAGGGTGGAGTCAAGAGGATGTTGCAAAGCGATTGGATATCTCAATCCCGGCATTTTCAAAAATTGAAACAGGAATTACAGATGTGAATTTGTCTCGCCTGAATCAAATCTCAAAATTATTCAATTTGACAGTTGTTCAATTATTATCTACTTCTGATTCAGAAGAGGATAAAGAGTATGTCAATGAGGTCAACGCGCTAACGCAAAAGTTGCAACAACGCGATGGCGAAGTTATCGAACTTCAGAAAAAGGTCATTGATCTTTACGAACAATTGCACAAAAGATAGGGCATATTAAAAATGTTACTGAAAAGGCAATCCAAATGGGTTGTCTTTTTTTGTTTATGCAACTTTATTTTGGTCAAAAGTGATTTTGTTTTTGTTTCTTTGTAAGTATTTTATAAAAATAAAGGTTGATTACTTATGGGGAGACTAAACGGGGGAATCACTACGAGCCCGTCGAATGATTTTTTTAAATCGAATGTACTAGGACAGCGCTCAGGGCTGTTTGTACTTTTCTTTACAGAAATGTGGGAACGATTCTCGTTCTATGGAATGCGTGTCCTATTGATGCAATTTTTAACTGCTGCGGTTATCCAGGGGAGTCCATTCTCTGGCTGGGCCTGGACTGCTCAACAGGCAGGTGCATTGTATGGGACTTATGCCATGATGCTTTATTTGACACCCATCCTCGGAGGAATCATTGCTGATAAATATATCGGATCCCGGAAGGCCGTTATTATAGGTTCGGCGATCATGACATTAGGGCATGCGGCAATGGCTTTTGATACCGCCATTATGTTTTTCTTGGGGTTGATCTGTCTGGTGATCGGAACGGGCTTTTTCAAGCCGAATATGCCTTCAATCCTCGGCGAGATGTATAAAGACCTACCTGAAAAGAAGGACGGCGCATACACCATATTCTATATGGGCGTCAATGCTGGCGCTTTCTTTGGGATGATGCTCTGCGGTTATATCGCTGAAACGTATGGATGGCATTGGGGTTTTGGATTGGCTGGTATTTTTATGCTCTTAGGTACTCTTCAGTTTGTTTTCGCAAAACCGCTCATGGGTAACCTCGGTATTTTGGACAAGTCTGTGACCGGTGAAAAGAAAGAAGTCAGCGTTAGTGATACGGATACTAAAAATCCGTTTACACGAAGAGATTATGTCCTGATTGCTATCGTATCTATTATAGGTTTTGTATATGCTTTTAATGACCCATTGTCGAAAAATGGTATTGTTGATGTTTTCGCCGGACTGGATACCTCTTTTCTGAGGGGACAGTATATCATGGTCATTGTCGCATTGATCCTTTTTATTTATTTGATTGTTTCCCGGATTTTGCGCTATGACAAAACTGTCCGAGACAGGATGTATGCCGTGGTACTTTTAGCATTTTTCCTTATTTTCTTTTTCATGAGCTTTGAACAGGGAGCAACCTCACTGGTCATTGTCGCAAGAGATAATATCGACAGAGCGCTTACAGGCACTGCATTGACGACATTTAATGTGGTCAATGGTTTATTAACAATTGTACCGCTATCAATTATCAGTTGGGTCTTAATAAAATTGGCCAAGGTTACATGGGATAAGATCGCAATATCCAATATCGTTTTGTTTGTCTGTTTTGGACTAATTTGGGGTGCGGCGATCTGGATGCTTTATCAGGAGTTTAACAAAGAAGCTTCAGAAATCAAAGTATCCTGGTTTTCAATTCTTAACTCCTTTTTTATTATTGCATTAGCATCTACAGTTTCCAAGATTTGGGAATCGAAATATAATCCTTCTGCAGCATTTAAATATGGATTCGGTTTGATCCTGGTTGCAATCGGGTTCTTGATTATCGGATTGGGATCATGGGGGATAGCGCCGGGGGTGAAAATCTCAATGGTATTTCTTGTCCTGACTTACCTTTTCCATACTTTGGGTGAATTGTTTATTTCACCAGTAGGTTTGTCTTATGTTTCTAAGCTGGTTCCGGCACGGATGTTGGCTTTTATGTTTGGTATCTGGTATCTTGCTATTGCGATCGCTCAAAAGGTTGCTGCGGTATTGGGTGGACAGGTAGAAACAATTCAACAAGAATACTCATTAAGTCACTTTTTCTTTTTATTTACTGCTATTCCCGCTTTTGCCGGATTGCTAGTCATGCTATTCAATCCTTTGATCAAAAGGTTGATGCACGGAATTAAATAATAACTACATAAGCTTCTTTTGCGAAAGAAGCTTTTTTGATTAATAATAAATTACAGTATGGAGGCGAGTAAACGCGAGTCGTTAGAGGAGATTCAAAATTTTAAAGGGAAGTACCCAAGACAGATCTGGAGCCTGTTCTTTTCGGAAATGTGGGAGAGGTTTTGCTTTTATGGTATGCGGGGCATGTTGGTATTCTTTATGATTACACAACTAAACTTTGCGGAGAAAGAGGCGAATTTACAGTATGGGGCTACCCAGGCATTTGTCTATGCTTTTACATTTATCGGTGGTCTTTTTGCCGATAAGATCTTAGGTTTTAGAAAATCATTATTTTGGGGCGGTTTATTGATGATCGTAGGGAGTCTTTTCCTTGCAGCAGATCCACATCAATATTTCTTTTTTGGACTTTCATTTATTATTATTGGGACCGGTTTCTTTAAACCTAATATTTCTACTATGGTGGGAGAGCTCTATCGGGATGGGGATAGTCGTCGTGATGGTGGTTTCTCGCTGTTCTATGCCGGAATAAATTTAGGCGCATTTTTGGGGGGCTATGTTTGTGTCGCTATTGGTAAAGGATATATGCTGACCTCCCTAATCTCTGAAGGCCACCGTTGGAATGTCGCTTTTGGTTTAGCTGCAGTGGGGATGTTGGCGAGTTTAATTAATTTTCACTTTACCAAAAGGCATTTGGGGCCTATCGGCCTTCAACCGGGGGATCCTGAGGCAATCGTTAAGACCAAAGCTCTGCCAAAATGGGTGGAATATGCAGTATATGCCCTAACCTTGATCTTTATACCCGTTATTCAGATCATGGTATCAAAAACGCAGTATACCGACTATTTTATGTATACCATCGGACCACTGACGTTGTTGTATCTGTTCTATGAAATGTCAAAAGTAACGAAAGAAGAACGAAACAAATTAATTGCTGCGCTGGTATTTATTCTGTTTTCCATTATCTTTTGGGGGATATATGAACAGAGTGGCGGTTCACTGAGCATATTCGCTGCTAAGCACCTGAACGACTCTTTACTTGGAGCTGTAACACTTGACCCAAATGGGGTTAATAATTCTGGTGGAGCTTTATTTATTATTGCCCTGGCACCATTGTTTGGTCTATTCTGGATCTGGTTGGGAAAACGTAAACTTGAACCGAATACCATTATCAAGTTTGGATTGGGCTTTGTTTTCTTGGGGCTAGGATACTACGTGCTTTTTGCTACGCGTCTTTTTGCCCATGATGGTATGACCTCATTGGATATCTTCACGCTTGCACTGTTAGTGATTACTGTCGGGGAGCTATGTCTCTCACCAATCGGACTGTCTATTATGACGAAACTATCTCCCGCAAGGTTGCAGGGCATTATGATGGGGATGTGGTTTCTGGCGAGCGCCTATGGACAATATGTTGCTGGACTGATCGGCGCAAGTATGGCTGAAGCAAAAGAGGGAAATTCCTTAGCAGATAACCTAGTGACATACACCGAAAGTTATAAGCAATTGGGCCTGTATTCTTTAATCGCGGGTGTGATACTCATCGCATTGTCGCCTCTTGTGCGAAAATTAATGGGAAATGTGAAATAATTTCTGATTCTTTAAAGTCCGCCATTCCTACGGTGGTGATTCGTATCTGCTTCGGGACATAGTCGTATCAGCTTTGAGGTGTTACAGTGATGAGAGCGTGGTGAGTCCGTGGTGAGTCCGAGTATAACACGGATTCACCACCCAAAGACAGCAGTAACAAGTCGCTCTTACCTGCTCTCAGGGTTGGAGGAGGGCCGAATATGTCCCGAAGTATAGTCGAATCATGCGTGGTACTCGGACTCAGTTCAAGAAATTAATGTATGTGTCTTATATCAGCTTATTCGTAACAGATTTATAAGTAATAAATTTTATTATTTATATTTTGTTGTATAATGGTATAGGGTCTATGTGCAAATAGAAATTTCAAAATAGTGTGGACATTAGGGGAAGTCTACTGATTCTGTATTAAGATTTCTAATTTTCTTAGCGTATATATAAGACCTTAGGTATAGAAGAATAAGGTTATTGCAGAAATTTTGGAAGGAAGTAGTAAACAAAAAGCCTGATTATTCCTAATCAAGCTTTTCTGTTTATCCGTATATCCATTTGAATTTATATTCTTTTTCGGGAACCTTCATGCGATCTGCTAATCTTGCCAGACGGTCAGGTAATTTTAGGAGATAGTCTCTTGCTTTTTCTCCCTGATCATTTAGTCCTGAGACTTGATCAATCTGCCATTCATTATTAAGTTCTTTCAAGATATCAACATAATCTAAAGCGGTATATACGCCTAATCGCTGTGCAGCATCTGAAAAATGGGCAAAGGCATCACCCTGAGGTTCGCCTGCTTCTCTTAAAAACTGTGCCGGCATCACGATTTTCTTACGCATCATATCTTCAAAAGCTATCATCACTTCGCTAGGGTCTACCGTCAGGGCTTTTGATATGAACGACATATAGGCCTTGGCGTGACGTGCTTCATCCGATGCAATGACACCACACATCTTCGCTAGAAGCTTATCACCACTTTTTTTGGAAAGCCCCGATACCCGACGGTGGGATACATTGGTGGCAAGTTCCTGGAATGAGGTATAGATAAAGTTACGGTAAGGATCAGCACCTGTCCCGATATCAAAACCATCTTGTATTAGATATTGTGTAGACATCTCAAACTGACGCATATCTATTCTGCCAGATAAGTAAAGATACTTATTCAATAAATCCCCATGGCGGTTTTCTTCGGCAGTCCAGGCACGCACCCATTTCATCCATCCACCTTGTTCATTTTTATCGACATCTTCGACCATAGTCAACCAGGATTCGTAGGTCGGAAGGGCTTCTTCGGTAATTGTATCACCAATCAATACAGCAACTAAATCATAGGAGAGTTCTTTGGCACTTTCCTGTAAATCTCTTATTTCCTCAAAAAACGTATCCCTAGAAGCGTCTGGAAGGAAATCAGCGGGTTGCCACATTTCTTCTACAGGCTTCAGGTATTCGCTCATTTCATTTAACATGAAAGGCTCCAAGTAGGCCATCACTTCTTTACGTGAGCCTTCTGGTAAATTTAGAGGTAATTCTTGCATATCATTACAAAGGTAAATAAATAGCGTCAATAAATTATAAAAGCAAGATAGAATTGTTTAAAATGGTAAAAGGGAATAAAAGTTGCTTCTTTAACCGGATTGAGCCACGTTATATAGCGGTGGACAGGCAGCATGGGTAGTTGATAATGACATAAAAAACAGATTGCTCAGCCCGTATTCGATAAAATACTATTAACTTTGTATGAATTATGGAGACGACTTTGGAAACATATAATATAGATAAAATACGTGCAGATTTTCCTATTCTAAAAAGAGAGGTGAATGGCAAACCTTTGGTTTATCTGGATAACGGTGCGACGACACAAAAGCCCACGGCAGTAATCGATGCCATTGCACATTATTATACGGATATGAACAGTAATGTGCACCGGGGTGTTCACTACCTGAGCCAGATATCAACGGATGCTTTTGAGGTTACCCGTAAAAAGCTTCAATCTTTTATCAATGCCCCCGAAGATAAACAAGTGATCATTACCAAGGGTACGACTGATAGTATCAATCTGGTAGCGACTTGTTATGGAAGGGCATTTATCCATGCGGGGGATGAGATCATCATTTCTGCGATGGAACACCATTCCAATATTGTTCCCTGGCAGATGCTCTGCGATGAGAAAGGATGTAAAATCCGTGTTATTCCTATGAATGACAAAGGGGAGCTTGATATGGAAGCTTACCAAAATTTATTCAATGAAAAGACCAAGCTAGTTGCCGTAACCTACGTCTCCAATGCATTGGGAACGATCAACCCGGTGAAGGAGATGATCTCGATCGCACATGACAAAGGAGTGGTTGTCCTGGTTGACGCGGCACAAGCTGTCCAGCATATTCAAGTGGATGTTCAGGATCTTGATGTTGATTTTTTGGCGTTTTCTGGACATAAAATGTACGGACCGACAGGTGTCGGCGTGTTGTATGGTAAGGAAGAGTTATTGAATGCAATGCCTCCTTATCAGGGTGGTGGTGATATGATTAAAGAGGTGACTTTTGAAAAGACTACTTATAATGAATTGCCTTTTAAATTTGAAGCTGGAACACCTAATATTGAAGCTGGAATCTGTTTAAATGAAGCTATTGACTATATCAATTCAATCGGCTTAAAGAATATCGAAGCTTATGAGCATGAGCTGTTGGATTATACCTTGGAAAAATTGGCCCAGATTCCCGGGATGAAATTTATTGGCACCGCCGACCAAAAATGTTCCGTCATTTCATTCATTATCGAAGGTACACACCCCTATGATGTAGGTGTAATTTTGGATAAATTGGGAATAGCGGTGCGAACCGGTCACCACTGTGCACAGCCTGTGATGGACCGTTTTGGTATTCCGGGCACAATCCGGGCTTCATTGGCACTTTACAATACAAAAGAAGAAATAGATATCTTGGTGGCGGGCATTCAGCGTGCGGTCAATATGTTGGTGTAATAAAAATGGTTATGACAATTAATGAAATACAAAATGAATTAATTGAGGATTTTGCTTTCTTTACCGATTGGATGGAAAAATACGAGTACATCATTCAGCTTGGGAAAGAGGTTCCTTTAATTGATGAGCAATATAAGACAGATGAATATATTATTAAAGGCTGCCAGTCCAAAGTATGGCTGTATCCTGAGGTTAAAGACGGAAAAGTATATTTCACGGCGGATAGTGATGCAATTATCACCAAAGGTTTAGTGAGTCTGATGGTCAAAGTGCTATCGGGACATACGGCAAAAGAAATTGTTGATGCAGACCTGTATTTCGTTGATGAAATAGGCTTAAAAGAGCATTTGTCGCCGACCCGTGCTAACGGTTTATTGTCGATGATCAAACAAATGAAATTATATGCACTGGCATTGCAGGTCAATGCTTAGCTGATATCGAAAAGGGGATGATTGTTATCCCCTTTTTTTATGCACCTTATAAGCATAAGCGATTGGTTATCGGCTGACAAGCTTATCCTATTAAATCTTTTATAATGATTTTTTTCATCTTCATCAGCGCTTCTCCGGCTCCGGGATTTTGAAGATATGTGACAATCTGGGCAGGTACAATTTGCCAGCTTACACCAAATTCATCCTTACACCAACCACACATGCTTTCCTGCCCCCTTGCTGTAATGTTATTCCAATAATAGTCAATTTCTGTCTGATCTTTGCATAAGACGGTAAGAGAAATTCCTTCATTAAAAGTAAAATTCTGCGTGACGCCACTATCCATTGCCATTAGTGTGAATCCATTGACGAGGAATTGTGTATGCTGAATCAAACCCTCGTATTCACCTGCTGCATAACGCATGATACCGTTGCTACGAAAGTCTTTGAACAGATCTCCATAAAACTTTAACGCGGCTTCACATTTACCCTGTTGGGGCCCACAATACATCAGGGTCGGGACAATCGCTTGCTGATTCGTATCGCTGACCTTGCCTTGGTATAATTGCCAGTTTACACCATATTTGTCCGCTATCCAGCCATAGTAAGGACTCCAGGGGTAGTTGTCTAAGGGCATTAATGTGGTTCCGCCTGCTGAAAATACATTCCAGATGCGATCAACCTCTTCTTTTGATTCGCAGATCACCATAAATGAAATGGATGGGTTGGGTTTAAACATCGGACCGCCGTTGATCCCGATAAATTTTATGCCATTGAGCTGAGCCTCGACAACGATCGGGGAGTTGCCGGTTACACGGCTGTTTGGAAAGGTCTGACAGTATAGATCAAAAGCCTCTTTCGCATTTTGATCAAACCAGATCGACGGTATAACTGAATTTTCCATGAGCGTCTATTTTTGGTTGAAATTCATTATTTATATTTATCATTTAATCCTTTGTTGGCAATAATCATCGGTCTGATTTTTTCCAGGCGGGATAATTTGGTTTTTTCCTGTTTAGCTTCGTCAATATATTGGATATATTCTTTTTGCTTTCCGGGAGTTAAAGCATTGAAATGATCATAAAATGCCTCGTCTGAACGAAGAGCTTCCAGTAACAGACCAGATGGGGGGATAACTTCGCTTTTAGCTGGTTTAATCTCTTTTCCTTCGTCAACAGTTCGAATAGATTCTTTGATGTAAGCTTCAATTTTGGTGCTGTCCATCTCGCTGACATCATTGAAACGCCATTGGCGAAGTGCTTTTGTTTTTCCTTCTGAAGCACTGATAAGAACGTTTTCCTTATCTTCTAAAAATACGCCGTTATAGAACCAGAGGGAGAAAAAGTTTTTGAAACCTCCCCATCCGATAACGTTCTTTCCCTTGTGTGTATAAACGTCACTTCCCCATTTGAATTCTTTTTTCAGTGTGGTTTTTAACATGATCTGTTGCATCATCTCTTCTGCTTCCAGCCAATTTCCACGGTTTTTATGCCAGTTGGGGCCTTGTTTATCTTTGAGTTTTTCGATATTAAATGCAACGATATCCCGGATGATTTTTTCGGGTACGGGTTGGTCTATCGGGATCTGAATGGCTCCTTTTGTTGTTTTGAAAGCCTTGAGTCGAGAAGCAAAATGCTCAATGGCGTCCGGCCCGGGGTATATTCCGAGATGCTGCTTATTCATGGCAAAATGAATCAAATTGCCATTCAACCGGAAGGTAGGCATCTGGTAGGATATGGTTTCCGTGGCCGCGGTGGGCACCATCCCGGCAATAAGTTTGTAGACTTGGATGAGATATGCTTTCTTATCCCCCTCGAATTGGTTTATATACGCGTCAATTGTTGAAATGCTGCTTGTCATACTATTATTCCTTATCCTTGATCCGGGTGTATTTTGTTGATAAAAATTGGATAGTCTGCTGCATTAGTGTAGTCAGATGATCCGTATTGATGTCACTTAGTTTTTTAATGTAAATACAGGCTTTTCCTTGTTTGAATTTACCTAATTTTTCCACCAGTGGCCTATGTTCGTCGAGTCCGGTATACACATAAAGCGAGATTGCCGCTTTTCGGGGGCTGAAGCCTATCAAAGGGGCATAACCTTCGTGCCCGCTCGCGTATTTATAATGGTACTGTCCGAAGCCAATGATGGATTCTCCAAACATCTTTGGGACTTCATGTGAGACGGTATGCATCAGATGGATAAGCTGGATGCTGTCTTCTCTTTTTTGTACATCCGGTATTTCCTGTATAAAGTCATTGACTTTTTTTTTGATATAGGAAGTTTTATTTACTGCCATTTCCTAATTGCTGTTAAAACATAAAATCAAATGCATTTTTCCGAAGGTTGATATTATATTCGAGATAAGCCTTCATGCAAGCCAAAAAGTTTGCCCATCCTTCCGTTTGTCGCATCATGATCAAAATGCCATCTTGATCGTTGTTCATTTCGTGTTCTGTAATTTTGACGACGGTAGAATCTTCCCCGAATGAAGACAGGTTGATTTCAACCAGCTGGTTGGTGATTCCACCGCTCCAGTCAAACGAAATATAGCTGTTCGGGTGAATTGTTTTTCCGGTTACGGGAAAACTGTCAGGGAATTCGGGGAAAGTCCATTCTACGGTTTTTCCGGCCTCCAATCGTCCAGTTGCGGACTTAATAAAATAATGATTTATTTTATTCGGATCAATGATGGCTTCAAAAACTTCATGGATAGGTTTTTGAATCTGAATACTTGCTTTTGCAGTTAGCTTTTCCATGATTTTAAAATAAATTTTAGACAAATATTGTATAAATACCGATTGCTTGTATTTCCTTGGAATAAAAATACGCCAAAGAGGGGGGCATTTTGGGAACAGTAAACGTTAAGATACTATTTTTGTGTGTATTTGCTGAGCCCATCCTGAAATTCCATGGAAGCATGTGTACCATCGCAAAATGGCTTGTTGGCCGATTGTCCACAACGGCAAAGGGTCTGACGGTTTCGTACTTCGTAATACTTGCCATTACTGCTTTTGACCGGAATTCCTCCCCAAAGCGCTATGGGGCCGCTGCACTGATTCAATACATCTTCAATGAGTCCTATCTCAGCTCCCGTATTTTCTTCGACGGGCGTATTGTTCTGGTTCCACACAAGCAACCGTCCACTGGGGCAGGAATGTGCCATATTGACGGCGCCTGTTAGCGATTGTTCATCGCTATAATTTATGTCATTCCAGATTCTTCTTCCCTGATCACAGAAACGTGCAAAGGCACATAATTTTTCGTCGTCACTGAGGGAGAATACTGGTCCTTCTATAATCTCCGCCGTCTGCAGTGAATCGTGTAGGGTGGCCCTGTCCGTCAGATCGACGCCAGAGGATCTCGCCTGCATGTGGGAGTTATCACAATAGGGTTTGTTTTTAGACAGTCCACAACGGCATAGATAGGTCTCGGGGTCAAGTTTGAAAGATTCACCATTTTCATAGGATCTGGAGACACCCCCACGATCCGGAATGATGTATTGCAGATGAAAGGGTACTTGCCCGTGTAAAATATACGGACCGTCTTTGGTGACTTCGATATAGATTTCACTGGTATTGACTGTTGATCCTATTTGAACATGCCAATAATCTGATGAATTGCTCATGTGTCCTTAAGTTTATAATATAAGATAAACAGTGCATGGCTGGATAGGTTTTATTTTTTTTTGACTTCCGCACCATTACCCTAAAATGAACAAAAATTACACCTTATTCCTTTCGTTTTAAGCTATTTTTGAAAATAGTATACATTATTTACAGTTGGACCATGTGCCCCTTCGTGCTTGCGTTCGGCTTAAAGAAACAATTATGATATCGAAACTTATGATCAATACCAGATATTGCCTTGTTTTAGTGCTTTCAGCGGCTGCAATAGCGGCCGTAGGGCAGGTTAAAAATGCCAATAGGGGAAACGAAGCCGCAGCAATGTTTAATGATCCTACGGCAAGGGACAGTCTTGCGATATCGGCTGCGGAGACAGGCTGGTGGAAGCAATCTGCAAAAGGACAAAAACGGCGTGTTCAGAAATGGAAAAAGGCAACCTTTGGTATGTTTGTGCACTGGGGTGTTTATTCGCAATATGGTAATGTGTGGAAGGGGAAAAAAGGAGGGGGATATGCCGAGCATCTCATGCGTGTCATGCAAATTCCCCGTCAGGAATACCTGGATTCTGCCGCCAGATTTAATCCCGAAAAGTTTAATGCTGAAGAATGGATAATCTTGGCGAAAAATGCCGGTATGAAGTATTTTATAATCACAGCGAAACATCATGATGGCTTTGCAATGTATCCATCACAATATGCTAGTGCTTATTCGATAAAGAGTACTGCATTAAAAGAGGATCCATTGATGCAACTAGCGCAAGCTTGTCATAAACATGGTTTGTTATTCGGATTTTATTATTCACATGCATTTGACTGGGAGCATCCCGATGCACCGGGAAATGACTGGGATTATAATAATCCTGGTGGGGATAAACTGCTGGGGGGAGCAAATTGGTTTGACGGTCATCCGGAATGGTTGCTTAAAGCAAAACGCTATGTCGATGAAAAGGCGATTCCACAAATAAAAGAGCTGATCCATAGGTACCACCCCGATGTGCTCTGGTTCGATACACCACATAAGCTGCCTTTGTCCGAAAATTTAAGAATTCTGCAAGCAATCCGGGATACTGACCCCGCTATCGTTGTCAATGGACGGTTAGCGCGTACAGGTGACCGGAATTATGGCGATTATTTGAATACTGCTGATCGACCGGAAGAGTTTTATCCCGTCCCTGCGGGAGCTTATTGGGAGGCTATTCCCACGACGAATGATTCGTATGGCTATTCCTCGACGGATAAAAACTACAAACCAGCAGCACATTTTATACAATTGTTGGCCAAAGCGACCGCTATGGGCGGAAATATCCTAATGAATATTGGCCCGAATGGTGTTGGTAGCATTGATGCGCCTGATATGACTATTTTGAAAGGAATAGCCAAATGGATGGCAAAGAATAAGGAAAGTGTCATCGATGTAGCACCTTCGCCCTTACCGCGCCAACAATGGGGAGTGATCACAAAAAGAAACAGTACGCTGTATTTGCATGTCTTTAAAAAGCCGAAAGGAGAGAAATTGACTGTTGGCGGACTTACAATGGCGGTTAAATCCATTTCTCTGCTGTCTTCAAAAAGAAGGATCAAAGACTATATTTCAGATGCCACCGGACTCCATATCCCATTGGATCAAATAGGGGATGATCCGGCGGATGAAGTTCTTGTTGTCCAGTTAAAGCAGGATATAAACGCGCCTGAATCCAATGATCTGATTTATGTTGATGCACGTGTCACTGAAAATCGTTTACTGTCTTTCTATGCAAAACAATATGGGGATCCGATGAAATTTGGAGATGGAAAACGGGACCGTTACTATGTGTCCGGATGGAAAAATAGCAATCAGTATCTTGGATGGAATATCAATGTGTTGAAGTCGGCACGGTTTAAAGTCTCGGTACGCTATGTCAAGGATGTGGAAAATACAGGCGGGGAGATGGTTTTAAAAATAGCCGGAAAAGAAATCAACTTCACGATTGATCCAGCATCACCTAAAAGTGGCTACGGAAACTCCCTTATGCTCGGACAAATAGATCTGCCCGTCGGAAAGCAATCGGTGGAACTTCATGTGAAAAATATTGTAGGGGCGGAGGCCATTAAGTTTTTGGAGGTGGTTTTGACACATGATTAAAAACAGTTCATGAGGGAGGGGATCCTAATCCCTAAACAAAAAAAGCTAATCTTGCGATTAGCTTTTTGTTTGTGATCCCGCTGGGATTCGAACCCAGGACCCATACATTAAAAGTGTATTGCTCTACCAGCTGAGCTACGGAATCCTTTCTGTTTTTGAAAGTGATGCAAAGGTATAAAAAGATGTGATTGTGTCCAAATGTTTTTGTTCTTTTTATTTGAATATTTTGTAACAGTTTATAAATTACGCCTTTATTTTTCTATAACGGACGGTTTTTTGATTGAATTGAATGGAATTTGATTGTAAATCGAGCGATTTTGTGTTGGTATTATTCTTTTTTTTTTGAAAAACAAGGGCGGTAAAAATAAAAAAAGTCGGCAACTGCTGCCGACTTTTTTTATTTTGAGAAATAGAGCAAGTCACATTATTCTGTCACAACGCCCATATTGCTGAATTTGTCAATGCGTTCTTTGATCAATGTATCGCTGTCTTTTGCTGTCAATTCAGCTAGATCTTTCAATAATTGCTGTTTCAGATTAGCCGCTGCCTGTGCTGGATCCTGATGAGCACCGCCCAATGGCTCAGGGATAATACCATCTATTAATCCATTACCTAACATATCACTGGAAGTTAATTTTAAAGCTTCCGCTGCTTTTTCCTTGTGATCCCAGCTTCTCCATAAAATCGAAGAGCAAGATTCTGGCGAAATAACGGAATACCAGGTATGTTCCATCATATATACACGATTACCTACTCCGATACCCAAGGCCCCACCCGAAGCACCTTCACCTATGACCACACAGATGATAGGAACTTTAAGTACTGCCATTTCCATAAGGTTGCGCGCAATAGCTTCACCTTGTCCACGCTCTTCAGCTTCTAAACCTGGGTAAGCACCCATAGTGTCGATTAATGTAATGACTGGCTTATTGAACTTTTCAGCCATTTTCATCAAGCGCAATGCTTTACGGTAACCTTCCGGATTGGCCATACCAAAATTATGGTATTGACGCTCTTTGGTGTTTTTACCTTTTTGATGGCCAATGATCATAACAGGATTGCCATCGATGGAGGCCATGCCGCCTACAATCGCCTTGTCATCTTTTACCGTACGATCACCATGCAATTCGATAAACTCATCGCAGATTGCTTCGATATAATCATAGGTCTGTGGACGATCCGGATGACGTGACATTTGAACATTCTGCCATCCTGTTAAATTGCTGTATATTTCTTTTTCCGTAGAAGCAAGTTTTTCCTCAAGTTCACGAACGGTTGCGCTCATATCAACTTGAGTTTTTTCGGCAACTTGTGTTACCTTTTCAATCTGCAATTGCAAATCTGCAATTGGCTTTTCAAAATCAAAAGTGGTTTTCATATATCTATTTTATGAAAATATTCAGGGGGCTAATTTAGCGCATTTTTTCCGAAATTAAAATTTGAGCATACAATATCATTGGAAATCCTTTGTTACATTTGCGTTATAATCATTGTGGTGGCTTAGTTTTTGATTGTAAGCCTGTGAAAAATGTTGACTTATGCTGAAAAAATACTTTTACTTTCTTTTTCTGTTGATTTCGCCTATACTTGCCAAATCGGAAAGCTATCCGGAGGTACTGTTTGATAATAGTATAATCAATGGAAGTTATGCGAAAAGCATGGCACATTATACTGGTGAGTCCTGGATACAAAATGTGAATCACAGCCTTCCGGTTTCAGATAGCTTGTTTTTTACTCCGGGGAATTCACTTTCCCTACGTTACGTTTCTTCGCCAAATGGAAAATGGGAAGCCTGTATATTAAATGATAAACAGAAATTTCAGTATATGATTGCCAAGGATGATCATTTGACCTTTAAATTGTTCATCCAAAGTAATACTGAAAAGGAACAGCTACCTAAAGTTGCCCTGCAACAAAATGATGTGCGTAGTAGTGCATTGGACATTAGTCATTACATAGATGACTTTGCGTATGATACCTGGCTCAATGTTTCTATACCCCTGTCAAAATTTGAAGGAATTGCCACTGGAAAGGCTGTGTCTTCATTGTTACTGGAACAAAATGGTACCGGTACAATTACGCATCAGCTTTTTATAGATCAAATCGAGTTCCTCCCAAAAAACTACCCAAAAGTTAAGCTATCATCGGCTGCTATTTTGTCTAAAATAGGTGCTGTGGACAAACAGGTTGAACTTGTATGGCAACTGCCATTAACTCCGAGTATTCGCTACGTGAAAATTTATAGATCTG
Organism: Sphingobacterium sp. HMA12; assembly: GCF_002933815.1. GTDB lineage: Bacteria > Bacteroidota > Bacteroidia > Sphingobacteriales > Sphingobacteriaceae > Sphingobacterium. The sequence continues at coordinate 89,955 of NZ_BEYR01000009.1, read as the reverse complement.
AAGATAAGCTGAATTATCAGCCAATAGCAGTCTTACCGATCTATGTGCAGAAATGTCTCGACCGGGTGAACGAATATAATAAGAGTTATTATTATAAAATAGCCTGGGTGGATTACAACTACGTAGAATCTCCATTTTCAGATGTAAAGGAAATACAGACGAAAAAGGGAACTGATGCCGAAATGTTAAGTTTTATTCGCAATGCGCACGTCAATTATTTTATTGATAACTATGATGTAAACAGTGGGATGTATCTTCCTGATCGTGGAAATCGTCAGGCTATTGTCTCAACAAATGAAACGGGCTATGCCATCCTGGGTTTGCTTGTTGCTGCCGAAAACCAAATAATGTCCAGACAGGCTTTGTTGGCACGGATGACACGGATGGTGAAATTTTTGAGCGCAGCTCAAAATCATCAGGGTGTATTTACTGCTTTCTATGATGGGAGACTGGGGGTGCCTTACTACCGTGATTCTGTACCGACTTATGATGTAAGGGGAACTTCACATTTGATGGAGTCGTTATTGATCGCCCGTGAATACTTCAGCAAAGATGACTCGGAGGAGCAATCCTTGCGGAAATCAATCACCAAATTATGGGAAAGGATAAACTGGAAATATTTTACGGATCGAAGTAATGCGGATGTTCTTTGGAACAAATGGTCACCTATAGATAGTACGGCAAGATCCCGTTCATTGGGTGGATTCAATGAGAGCCTAAGTACTTATGTGCTGGCTATGTCGTCTCCAACGCATCCTTTGGCGGCTTCGGCTTATACAAATGGATTTGCAACCAAACATTCGGATGGAATAGACTTTAGTGATGAATTAAGTGCTTTGGTACCAGAGATAAAGACAAGGTTGAATGATTCTCTTGCGCAAGCAATAAGTAACAATCCCCTGATCGGTAATACGGGGAATTCGCCTGTTTCCATTTATTCTGACGATAAGGTTATTTTTGCTAAAAGTATTGCTGGAGGTAATCTGACAGAATCATTGATGTCTGTTTATAGACCATTTTTGATCATGAATCCGAAAGGGAAGGTGGATAATTTTGTGGACTATAAAAAGTACCTCTCAGACTACATACTGGCCTATAAACGGAGAGATAATGAGTTGAATATCGGAACAAGATTTACGGACATCTGGGGTGTTGAGCAAACCGGTAACGCTAACCAGGGATATTTTGTCAATCCGGCCATCTCAATAGCTTCCTATCCATTCGAAAAGGAAATCGGTTTGAAAGCTTTGCGTAAATTTTATGAGGAGTATGCAGATGTCCTGTTCACACAATATGGATTCAGAGCCTGGATCGATCTTAAAAATAATGATGTTTCTGAAAGTTACCGGGCAAGAAATCAGGCTACGATAGCTGTAATGATTGAAAATGCCAATTCAGGGATGATCTGGAAGCTATACGAGCAGATTCCTGAAATTAAAAAGACATTGGATATGGTATATTTGAAGAAATAGATTTGTTACGATCTGATGAATGGAAAGGAGCTCCTTTTTTGGACTTTTTTCCTTATATTTACCCTGCTTAAATCGACAATAAATACGTTAAAAACGATGCTTAGAAAAATTAATTTGGGACTATTGGCCGTATGCGCAGGTTTGTCATTATTTTCTTGTAAACAACAGGCTATTGTAGTAAATCCTGGAGCTGTTGTCACAAAAGATGGAACTGATGATGGTTTGAAAAATGTGAAAAAGGACTTTAATGATGCGAAAAGGACTGACGAGGGAATTAAATTCAGTATTTCGTCGGACCTATTGTTCCCAACAAATTCTTCCTATTTATCTGAAAAGGCAAAGACCGAAGTAAGTAAGCTGGCTGTAATCCTTAAAGAGAACAACAATAAAATTAAAGTTGACGGCTATACCGATGCTACCGGTACGGTCGAGTATAACCAATGGCTTTCTGATAAACGTGCTGCGTCAGTAAAGAAATTCTTGGTAGATTCGGGTGTACAGGAGTCTCGTATTACAGCAAAAGGTTTTGGCCAGTCAAATCCTGTTGGTGATAACAAGACACCGGAAGGACGTCAAAAAAATCGAAGAGTAGAGGTAACCATCTTGGATAAAAAATAAAATTATCAGGATCTTTCTCCTGGATGAAAAGCGAGATATTTTATAAATATATCGCTTTTTTTATGCCTTAACTGGAAGATCCCTAGCTCCTTTAGTGGGCTTAATTGGGTAGCTCATCCCCTTATCTTTACAATTATAATGATCAGAATATAAATATAAATCAAATTTGGAACGAGATACTGCTATTGAGAGAAATGAAGTGTTTAAACCTAATTTTCGGGAGGCACTCCGGTTTTGGTTTATCCTGGGCTGGATAAGTTTTGGTGGGACGACAGGGCATATAACAATTATGCATGATTTTCTGGTGGACAAAAAAAAATGGGTAAGCAGCAAAAAATTTTTTCGGGCGCTGAATGCCTGCATGCTACTGCCGGGACCTGAAGCACATCAATTGACCATTTATCTTGGTTGGAAATTACATGGCCTAAAGGGTGGGGTACTGGCGGGACTGTTTTTTATATTGCCTTCTCTGTGTATCATATTGGGACTTAGTCTGGTGTATGTATACTTTGGCAATTCTGCATTTCTATTTGCATTATTCTCAGGCTTAAAACCCGCAGTGCTGGCGATTATACTTTTCGCGACTTACAAAGTGGGGCAGAAGTCCTTATTGGGTACATGGCATTATATCGCCGCTTTGCTTGCTTTTCTACTTTCTTATTTTGCTAAAGTTCCAATGCCCTGGATTATTTTGGGGGTTATTGTTTTGGGATTCTTACTTTATTTCTTAAAACCCAAAAAGGATAGGGCTAAATCTGAACAGGAAGAGGAGTTAGATAAAGAGCGGTTTTATCACGTCAATTCCCTGGAGACAGTACCGTCAATTTCCGTACGTAAGATTTGTGTTCAGTTTCTTGCATTTTTTCTATTGTGGTTGGGCCCATTCATGGCGCTATACCTGTTTATGCCCGATGCTACATTTTGGAAAGATCTATCTTTCTTGTTTACAAAATCGGCGTACTTTACAATCGGGGGATCCTATACTGTTATTCCCTATGTCGCAAATTTGGTTACGGAAAAATTTCTCTGGCTGACAAAGACGCAGATGATAGACGGTTTTGCATTAGCCGAAACAACGCCGGGGCCATTGGTGATCGTGTTGGCATATGTGGGTTTTATGGCTGGATTTAATCATTTTGAGCACTCTTACGCAATGGCTACGATAGGTCTGGCAGCCACAGCTTACTTTACTTTTTTGCCGAATTTTGCATTGATTTTTATCGGTGCACCGCTTATTGAACGCTCTCAAAAAAATAAAGCTATCCAGTATGTTCTCTCCTTGGTCACCGCTTCGGTAGTAGGAGTGATTGTCAATTTAGCTTTTTACCTGGGGCAGGGGATTTTGTTTCCAAAAACATTCGGTTTGGCAGATTTGGACTGGAAAGCATTACTCTGGGTCGCTGTTTCAATTCTCCTCTTATTTAGATATCGGATTGGAATGCTACAGCTTATCCTTTTAAGCCTGATTTATGGATTTTTACTGTACCTGTTGCCGTAAACAAGAAAAGCTCATCGAACGATGAGCTTTCTTGTACCTAGGGCGGGAATCGAACCCGCACTCCCTTAACGGGAACAGGATTTTAAGTCCTGCGTGTCTACCAGTTCCACCACCTAGGCAGGTGAGCGAAAAACGAGATTCGAACTCGCGACCCCAACCTTGGCAAGGTTGTGCTCTACCAACTGAGCTATTTTCGCATGGAATTTTTATTTCAACTTTAAAAAGAACCTCGTGTTCCTTTTTGGTGATGCAAATATAGAGCGAAAAATTAATATTGCAAAATATTTGTTTACTTTATTTTGTTGTTTTCTATAACTCCTTTGAATTCAGTATAGAAAAAATTAAATCGCTTTCAAATCCTCTGGACAAAGCAAATTGATAGACTTTGTTCCTAACAATGAACGAATCTTTGCCTTTAATCTCCCGAATTTTCTTATCAATAATATTTTCAAGGATGTTCTCATATTCATCCGGGTCGATCTGTTTGAAGGCGATTTTTATCAGCTGTTCTGAAACACGCTTTCCTTTTAAAGCTTGTTTGATTTTAATTTTTCCCCAGCCTTTCATGCGTAGTTTACCATTGCAATAGGCTATTGCAAAACGTTCTTCGTTCAGAAAGTTTTCTGCAATTAAATTCGCTATACTATTTTCGACATCTGCCTCGTGTAGCCCCCAACTGTAGAGTTTGTCCCGTACTTCCTGCTGGGATCTTTCCTGATAAGCACAATAGCTTTCCGCTTTTAACTTGGCCTGACCGGGGGTCAGTATCTTTTTGTTTTTTCTATCTTCCTCAAACATATTGTCAAAATTTCAAAAATAATATGAAATAACTAAAAAAATGTTCAGTTTTGATCCAATCAAAATACAGGAGAATGTACAAAATAACGGAAATCGTCCAGATTTTACATCCTAATCGCACGTTTATCACGGATCCCAATTCTTTAGTTCAACATCTATTCTATGATAGTCGCAAGATTGTTCAGGCGGATAACGGTGTGTTTTTTGCGCTACAGAAGAGTAGGGATGGTCATCACTATATCAAAGAGGCCTATGATAAGGGGGTAAGAACCTTTGTCCTACAAATTGACGAAGAACAAGAACAGTTATTTCCGGATGCAAATCTGATATGGGTCACCGAAAGCCTCGAATCCATGCAGGTATTGGCGGCCTATCATCGGCAGAAGTTTAGCTTCCCTGTCATTGGGATCACCGGGAGCAATGGTAAGACAATAGTCAAGGAATGGTTATATCAACTGATGTCCCCGGAATATAAGATCTATCGTAGTCCCAAAAGCTACAACTCACAATTGGGGGTAGCGCTTTCTTTATGGGGCTTATCCGATCAGTATAATCTTGCGATTATCGAAGCGGGCATTTCGGAAAAGGGCGAAATGGTTAAGCTCGAAAATATGATAAAACCGACAATTGGTCTGCTAACAAACGTGGGGGTGGCTCATAAAGCTGGTTTTGAATCAAAGCAGGAAAAGATCTACGAAAAGATAAACCTGTTTAAGGATGTCGAGACGATGATCTTTCCCAACCGTTATGTAGAGGATATTCAACTACCTTATCGGCCTCGAAAATTTTCGTGGGGATACGATGAGGGGCTTTCATTGGAGGTCTATTCACTCAAACAGGTGGACGATAAATTTACGGTAGCCACACTGTTCTATGGTGGACGGACATTTGCTGTTGAGGTACCTTTTGTTGACAAAGGGAATATAGAAAATGCCATCAACTGTGTTGCGGTAATGTTGCGTTTTGGTTATGAAAGAGAGGTGATCGCATCAAGAATTAAAGAGCTGCAGCCTGTCGCCATGCGGCTTGAACTGAAGAAAGGCAAAAAAAACAGCTCTATTATTGATGATTCCTATAGTAACGATTTAGATGCCCTCCAAATTGCGCTTGAATTTTTAAATCAACAGGGACAGCATCCGCGAAAAATCCTGATTCTTTCGGATTTACCCGGTGTAAGTTTAACGGATGAGAAAAGTTTGTCAAAACTGAAACGGTTACTTTCGGAGTACCGTTTGGATCGGTTGATCTTGATCGGGGAGATCTTGACACAAGTTGCTGATCAATTTGCTGTTCCATCGGTTTCGTATGCCAGTACCACAGCATTTTTGGACGATATAAGGTCTCTTCAATTTGAAGATTCTACTGTTTTATTAAAGGGTGGACGGGAATTTCATTTTGAACGGATCAGCCGCTTATTGGTGGCAAAATCACATGATACGGTGCTCGAGATCAACCTCAATGCAATGGAGAGTAATCTGAATGTCTATCGTCAGCTGTTGCCAAAACATGTGAAATTGATGTCTATGGTCAAAGCATTTTCCTACGGAAGCGGAAGTTTTGAGATTGCGAACCTGTTACAGTTCAATAGGGTGGATTACCTTACTGTGGCATTTGCAGATGAAGGTGTCGATCTCAGGGGGGCTGGAATCTCATTGCCTATTGTTGTGATGAGCCCTGATGAAAATACCTTTGAATCTATCGTTCAATATAATCTTGAACCTGAAATTTACAGCTTTAGAGTGCTTTCTTCATTTTTGAATTACCTGAAGGGAAGAGGGATTTCATCCTTTCCGGTGCATATCAAAGTGGATACGGGTATGCATCGCCTTGGTTTTATGCCGGATGAGGTGGATAAACTGATTACTGAATTAAACACTAGCGCCATACTGCAGGTAAAGTCGGTGTTTTCCCATTTGGCTTCGGCCGGAAATAAAGAAGACAATGTTTTTACCCAACAGCAGATTGATCTTCTCGATCAGTTTACAAGGCGCCTTGAAGAGGGGTTAGGGTATTCCTTTCTACGCCACATTGCTGCTACTTCGGGTATCGAACTATGGCCGCAAGCCTATTTTGATATGGTTCGGCTGGGGATCGGACTGTACGGGATTGACGTCGAGCGACATGACCTTCCGCTTCGGGAGGTCAGCAGCCTGAAGACGAATGTGACTCAAATAAAGCACTTGGTAGCGGGAGAGACCGTTGGTTACAACCGGCACGGGGTATTGCATCGGGATAGCAAAACGGCAACGATAAAAATTGGTTATGCGGATGGATATGACAGGCGTTTTGGGAATGGTGTAGGCAAGATGATGGTCAATGGTCAGCTCGTACCGACAGTAGGCGATATCTGCATGGATATGTGTATGCTTGACGTGACAGATATCGAAGTGGCAGAAGAAGATGAAGTGATTGTTTACCCGGACATTAAGCTCGCGGCGAAAGCTATCGGTACTATCCCTTACGAACTCTTGACGAGTATCTCGCAGCGGGTAAAAAGAGTATATTTTTATGAATAATAAAGGATATTCTGCATTTTTGTATAAATATATTTGATTTTCTAACTCATGCTCGGTAAACTATTCAGGGGATTTATTAATTATTTAATTCGAGGTATTCTCGTTGTCGTGCCGTTGGCCGGCGCTGTTTTTCTGATCGTTTGGATTTTCGCATCGATTGACTCTGCGCTGAACCTGACAGAGCATTTTTTGCAGGATGAAAAAGGGCATCCCTTATATATTCCCGGAATCGGTATCTTAACCGTGATCCTCATCCTTGTTCTGGCTGGCGTGATATTTACGAATTTTGTGACGGACCCGATCAAAGTATGGATCAACCATCAGATCAAGCGAATACCACTCTTAAACACCTTGTACACGTCAATTAAGGATTTCACCGAAGCCTTTGTTGGGGATGCTAAGAAATTCAATGAACCTGTGCTGGTTACCGTCAATGAATTTGGGCTCAAAAAGATCGGTTTCCTGACACAGCATGATTTAAAGAGTTTAGGTCTTGAAGATGAGGTTATGGTTTATTTTCCATATTCTTACTCTTTTGCCGGTCAGGTTGTTATTATTAGTGCAGATAAGGTTAAAAAATTAAACATGTCGCCTACCGATGCAATGAAACTTGTTGTCTCCGGGGGAGTCAGCGGTATTGAACATTCGTAGACTAAATACTGATGGTAAAAAAGGGCTGGAAATTTAAATTTATTTACTGCCCTTTTTTATTTGTGGTCAACTGTTGCTTTATTAGGGCTTTCTTTGGCCTAAAGTTGGATTTACAGGAGGAATGGGGATATAGCCATCATCTCCCGGAACTTTTGGAAATTCGTGTTGTTCCCATTTAGCCCTGGCGATTTTTAAGGTTTCGATGTCGGAAGCGACAAAATTCCAATCGATATAGCGTTGTTCGGGGAAGGGCTCACCACCAAAGATGTATACCGAAGTGTCTGCCCTCATTTCGAACTCACATAATTTGGCATCCTTTGCTACCAAAATTTGCTTTGGACCAAATTCCTGGCCTTCGGCCTGTACCGAACCATGAAGAATATACAAGCCGCTTTCACCATAGAGATGTTCGCCCAATTTAATGCGGGAGTCTTTTTCTGCTTTAATTTCAATAAGATATAAGGGGCTGTAAACCGGTACTTCCGAGCGATGGTTGTTGATCTCGCCAGCAATCAGGCGATAACTTACACCGTCTTCAGTCCAATGCGGAAGCTGTGGTTCTTCGATATGAACAAAGTTGGGCTCCATCTGTTCGAGATCCTTTGGCAAAGCAACCCATATCTGTAGACCATGGAGGTCGTGTTGCGTAGATCGGAGGTAATCCGGAGTACGCTCGGAATGGGTTACTCCTTTTCCGGCTGTCATCCAGTTTACCGCTCCGGGTTTTATTTCAACGGCATTGCCTAAACTGTCGCGGTGCATGATACTTCCCTCGAAGAGGTAAGTCAACGTGGATAATCCGATATGAGGATGTGGAGCAATATCCATGAAGTGAGGTTCGGAGATGGTGTCAGGTCCCATATGGTCAATAAATATAAACGGACCAACCATACGTTTTTGCCTGAAAGGAAGTAGTCTACCTACCAAGAAATTGCCTATATCTGCGGCTCTTTCTTCAATCACTATTGCAATATTTGACATAATGTTTCCTTATTTTTGTGTGTCTATTATAAAGCAATTTAAGAAATGTCAGGTATAATCGATCGTATTTTAGGTAAAAAGTCTGTAAGAAATGAGGTGGCAATAGCGCTGTCCCATAGAGTGTCATTTGAGAACAGTCAATGCGACCGTTTTCTGCTGGCAAAGGTCCTAACGGAAGATAGGGGCTTTGGAAAGGAATATATACTGCTTCAAAAAAAGCTATTGCTTTTGGAATTGGATAAACAACAGGCTATTGAAGCTGAGCTGGACTTGCTGTCGCAATATATCGCGGTGGTCAAGATGTTGATGCCTGCTGGTTTTTTACTCCAATGGGAAAATCGTTTTCCGTCGGAAAACGAGCTGATGCTGCCCCCGCTGATCTTATTTCCTATGGTGCAACATGCCGTAACAAACGGATATAATAGTATGTCTTCCCATCCCATCCGGGTTCGTCTCTCCGGATCTTCAAAAGTTCTGCTATTCGAAGTCAGCCATCGTGCAAACCATTATCTGCAGGACCAATTTAAGCACACCTTGATGGAAGATTTTCGAAATAGGCTAGAGTTTCTTTTTCCAGACCGACATAGTTTGCTATTGAACAGCAACAGTAATACCTGCCGCGCTACACTTACAATTTATTTCTAGATAACCCCAAAGTGCTTTAAGGCATTCCAGATGCCGTTGCTGTCCACATCGTCGGTGATATAGTCAGCGATTTCCTTTACTTCGGGGTTCGCATTTCCCATAGCGATACCAATCTTTGTGTGGGCAAGCATGGTAATGTCGTTTCCTCCATCGCCAAAAGACATAGTTTCGGAAAGCTTAATGCCGAAATGTTTTAGAAAAACATCTATACCTACTTTTTTACTTTGGCCCATCGGGTTAACATCGGCAAAAATGGGCGTCCATCGGGAAGCAACAGAGTTGGGCATAACATTTTCCATGAACTCAGCCTCTTGTTCTGGGTTAATAAATACATTGATCTGCATGACGGATTCCAGATCAAAGTTGTCTTCATAGTTGCGTGTCGGCGGGGTTTTTACGTTAACTTGCTGATACATCTTCAGCACTTCGGGCGTAACCTGATTTAAGGAGATCTCTTTGTCTGACATAAATGAAAACGTGAGTTCGGGATGATGCTTCGCGTAATCAAGTAATGAACGGATGTCTTCTTGAATAATATTGTTTTTATAAATAACCTGTTCATCTTTGGTAACGCAGTATCCGCCATTGAACGTGATAAAACCGTCAAAGTCAAGATAGCGGATATGTCCCAATTGGTTAAAGGAACGGCCGGTAGAGACGAAAACTTTTATATTTTTTTCTTTTAATAATTGAAATGCCTGCTGTGTGGAGTCGGGGACTTGATGTGTTTTGAAACTTAACAGTGTCCCATCTATATCAAAAAAAATCGCTTTAATCATAGAAATTGGAGTCAAATTCAAATATAATAAATAACTGGGATAGTGTAGTAGGTACAATATTAAATAGCTGTTACGATTGTGTGGGATTGAATGCTTTTTTGCCAGCTAGTTTTTTTTGAAGTACTCTCCTTTTTCCTAGACCTGTGAAGATGCTTAAAAACAGTCATTCCGAAAGGTTATCAAATGGTCTGCTCAAATAGCTGTGGGAGCCACCGATAAGAGTTGTAGACCATTTGTGTAAATTAATTTTTTGGATTGGCAAATTTGGTGATGCCGGACATCTGCGGTGGTCGATAAAAGCCCGATTTTATGCTGTTATTTTTCGCAAAAATCTGACAGAATGTTCCCTAAGAATTTCGTAAATTTCAAGTTCAAATAAATGTAAATTTGATTACATTTAACGTATTGTATTAAAGAGGTTTAGAAATTTATGTATATTATTTTCGATACAGAGACAACGGGTTTGCCGAAGCGTTGGGACGCGCCAATTACGGACACGGATAATTGGCCGCGTTGTATCCAGCTGGCATGGCAGATTCACGATGAGATGGGAAATTTGGTCGAACATCAGGATTTTTTGATTAAACCTGATGGATTTGATATACCCTATGACTCTGAAAAAATACACGGTATATCTACCGCATTGGCTGAAGAACAGGGGGTGCCATTACAGATTGCCCTGGAAAAATTCAATACAGCGTTAAATAAAGCGAAATTTGTTGTGGGACAGAATATCGGTTTTGACCTCAATATCATGGGCTGTGAGTTTTATCGTTATGGTGTGGATTCTAAAATGGCGAGCATGCCTGTTTTGGATACCTGTACCGAAGTGACTGCGGATCTGTTGAAAATTCCTGGTGGACGTGGTGGTCGGTATAAACTGCCTAATCTGACCGAATTACATTCCTATTTGTTTGGAGTTCCATTTGCTGAGGCCCATAATGCAACGGCCGACGTTGAAGCAACAACGCGTTGTTTCCTGGAGTTGGTCAGAAGAGAAGTGTTTACTGCCGAGGAACTTCAGGTCGATACGGGGTATTTTGTGGATTTCAAAACGAGTAATCCCGGTCCTATTCCTACTGTCGGACTTAAACATATTAATCTTAAAGCGGCCTCTGACGAGATCAGAAAACGCGCTACGCCAGATGAAGTCAGTGTTGTTGTAGATGCCGATACCTTATCCGCTCTTAAGGAAGCAAAATTTGCACACTTACATAACCATTCACAGTTTTCTATTCTACAGTCGACCATGTCGTATGATAAGTTGGTCTCGGCTGCGGTCAAAGACAATATGCCTGCTGTTGCTCTTACCGATCATGGAAATATGATGGGGGCATTTGAATTTGTTTCTAGGGTCATCAGCCATAATAAAGAGGTGGAGGCTCAAAATGCCGAAGCGATCGAAAATGGGCAGGAGCCCACTGGTCAGATTCTAAAACCTATTGTAGGTTGTGAATTTTTTGTTTGTGAAGACCATAAAGATAAAACCAGAAAGGATAACGGTTACCAGGTTGTGCTGTTGGCAAAGAATAAACGTGGTTATCATAACTTAGCCAAGTTAGCTTCTTTTGCTTATACCGCCGGATTCTATTATGTACCCCGCATAGACAAAAATCTTATTCTACAATATAAAGAAGATGTGATCGTACTTTCGGGAAACCTCCAGGGAGAGGTGCCTAGCAAGGTGTTAAATATTGGTGAAAATCAAGCTGAAGAAGCTTTGCAATGGTGGAAGGAACACTTTGGAGATGATTTCTATCTGGAGTTAATGCGCCATGGACAAGAAGATGAGGATAGGGTCAACCAAACCTTATTGAAGTTTGCCCGTAAATATGCTATTAAAGTTATAGCGACCAATAATACCTATTACGAAAAGAAAGGAGATGCACACGCCCACGATATCCTGTTGTGCGTGAAAGATGGTGAGAAGCTTTCCACGCCGAAAGGCAGAGGAAGGGGCTTCCGATTCGGTTTGCCAAATCAGGAGTATTATTTTAAATCTTCTGAAGAGATGAAGATGCTGTTCAAAGATTTGCCTGAAGCAATTCTTAATATACAGGAGATTGTGGATAAGGTAGAGGTCTTTAAATTGAACAGGGATGTCCTCTTGCCTAAATTTGATATACCAGAGGAATTTCAAGTTGCAGAAGATAATGAGGACGGGGGGAAAAGAGGGGAAAATAAATATCTCGCCCACTTATGTTATGTAGGTGCCGAGAAACGTTATGAGGAAATAACGGATGATATTCGTGAGCGTCTGGATTTTGAATTGGCAACGATCGAAAAAACGGGATATCCCGGATATTTTTTGATTGTGCAGGATTTTATTGCCGCAGCACGTGCTATGGGTGTTTCTGTGGGGCCCGGACGGGGGTCTGCAGCAGGGTCTGCCGTGGCGTACTGTCTCGGAATTACAAATATTGACCCGATAAAATACGATTTGCTATTTGAGCGTTTTTTAAATCCCGACCGTGTATCCATGCCTGATATTGATATCGACTTTGATGATGAGGGGCGTGGCCGGGTGATGCAGTATGTGATCAATAAATACGGCGCCAGTCAGGTGGCTCAGATTATTACTTATGGTACGATGGCTGCGAAGTCTTCGATTAAAGATACAGCACGTGTACTCGATCTGCCTTTGGGCGATGCGAATGAAATAGCCAAATTGATTCCCAATCTGAAGCTTTCCAAAATCTTTACGCTGGATGAAGCTGGTTTAAAAGAGAAACTGCGAACAGAAGAGATCGAGGCTGTCAACCGGTTAAAGTCAATCGCTGACGGTGCCGGACTCGAAGCTGAGACGATCCGTCAGGCACGTGTATTGGAAGGTTCTGTTCGAAATACAGGTATTCATGCCTGTGGTGTGATCATTACACCGGATGATATTACGAATTTCGTTCCTGTTTCTCTGGCCAAGGATTCCGATCTGTATGTGACGCAGTTTGATAACCACGTCGTTGAAAGTGCCGGACTATTGAAAATGGACTTTTTGGGATTGAAGACCCTGACGCTTATCAAGGATACAGTGGAGAATGTCAAATTAAGTCATGGTATTATTTTGGATCCGGATAAATTTCCGATAGACGATGTATTGACTTACGAACTTTTCCAGCGTGGTGAAACAATCGGTGTCTTCCAATATGAATCTCCCGGGATGCAAAAATATATGCGTGATCTCAAACCAACGGTATTCGCCGATTTGATTGCGATGAATGCCCTGTATCGTCCGGGGCCAATTGAATATATTCCAAGTTTTATCAAGCGTAAACATGGGATAGACCCTATTGTTTATGATTTGGATGCCTGTGAGGAATATTTAAAAGAAACCTACGGGATTACGGTGTATCAGGAGCAGGTAATGCTTTTATCCCAAAAGCTTGCGGGTTTTTCCAAAGGTGATGCCGACGTTTTGCGTAAGGCGATGGGTAAGAAGCAGAAAGCTGTACTTGATAAAATGAAGCCGAAGTTTGTTTCACAGGCAGAAGAGAAAGGGCATAATGCGAAAGTGCTGGAAAAAATCTGGACCGACTGGGAAGCTTTTGCGAGTTATGCCTTCAATAAATCCCACTCTACCTGTTATGCTTGGGTTGCTTATCAAACAGCTTATTTGAAAGCACATTTCCCTGCTGAATATATGGCTGCGGTGCTTTCCAATAATATGAATGATATCAAGCAGGTGACATTCTTTATGGAGGAATGTAAGCGTATGGGTTTGGAGGTATTGGGACCTGATGTAAATGAATCTTACTACAAATTTACGGTCAACGAACGTGGAGCGATTCGCTTTGGTATCGGTGCTGTCAAGGGAGTCGGTGCTGGCGCAGTAGATGCTATTGTGCAAACGAGACAATCAGGGTTGTATAAGTCTGTTTTCGATATGGCTAAGCGTATAGATCTTCGTGCGGTCAATAAAAAGGCTTTTGAGAGTTTGGCGTATGCCGGCGGTTTTGATAGTTTTGAAAGTACACATCGTGCACAGTATTTCCATGCCGAGGATAATTCGACGGGGATGGAAAAGGCGATCCGGTTTGGGCAGCGTTATAAAGAAAATGAAAACTCGGCACAGGCAAGTTTGTTTGGTGCAGGTGAGGCCGCGGAGCTACCCGAGCCTGTGCTGGCACCTTGCCCACAATGGGGGTTGATCGAAAAGCTTAAATACGAAAAAGATGTCATCGGTATTTACCTGACAAGTCACCCATTGGATACTTATCGGTTTGAGATCGAACATTTCTGCCATAATCCGGTGTCTGATCTGTCGTTGATCAATAAGGCTAAAGCTGCTGAGGTGGATGAGGAAACCTTGCTGGAGTTTAATCGTATTAAAAATAAAGAATTGGTTATCGGTGGGATTATAGCCTCGGCAAATCATCGGTTGACCAAAAACGGTAAACCCTTTGCTTCATTTATTATTGAGGATTATAGTGACTCCTATGATATGGCGGTGTTTGGCGAGGAGTATGTGAAGTTAAAAGGGTATTTACAGGAGGGGTATTTTGTTCAATTACGCGGATTGGTTCAGGAGCGTTTTAGGCAGGTCGGAAATTGGGGCTTTGAATTGAGAAGTGTGCAGCTGCTTTCGGAACTTCGTGAAAAAATGGCAAAGAGTTTTACAATTAATATTCCTTTGCCAAAGTTGAATGAAGAATTCTTGGATGGGATTAAAGATATCTTAGCGCAAAATGAGATTGAAGGTATTGTGCCAAATTGTCAATTGAAATTTAAAATCTGGGATCCCCAAGATGAAATCTCTGTCGAAATGCCAGCTAAAAGTCTGAAAATAAACCTTACAAATGAGTTTTTGGACTGTATAGATAAGTTTGAAGGTATTAATTACCGATTGAATTAGTTTGGATTAGATTTTGTGTAATTAAGATTACAATTACATTGACAGTTGTTACTATCTTTGTTTATTGATTTTAGCAATTAAGTAGTATCATAAATATAACTTCGGTTTATAAAATTAAAAAGATTATGGCATTAGAAATTACAGATAGCAACTTCGAAGAAGTTGTTTTGAAAGCGGACAAACCCGTATTAATTGATTTTTGGGCAGAATGGTGTGGTCCATGTCGTATGGTAGGTCCTGTTGTTGAAGAATTAGCGAAAGACTATGAAGGTAAGGCTGTGATAGGAAAAGTAAACGTGGATGAAAATCCAGAAATTTCAGTTCGTTACGGTATCCGTAATATTCCTGCTTTATTGTTCTTCAAAAATGGAGAAATCGTAGATAAACAAATAGGAGCGGTTCCAAAATCAGTTTTAAATGAAAAATTAGAGAAACAATTAGCGTAATAATTCGTTTTTTAATACAAAAAGACCTGAAATATTTTTATTTCAGGTCTTTTTTTTTTTTTTTTCATCATTATTTTAATGTTTTTCTATTGTTATTGTTGATGATATTAATGTGTTTTTGATTTAATATTCGTTTATATTGTATTATTTATTGTTTTTTATATGTTTTTATGGTTTAAAATCTATTTTATCAAAATAAAATAGATTTTATTTTGATAAATGGATATTTTTTACTTCTTTTGAATATGAAAACAGAGAAAAAACAAATGTTTTATTGAGTTTTTTGTTTTATTTTATGTTTTTTATTGATATTTTGATATAAATAAAGATTTTCCCTTTCAAATACCCTAGATTATGCCTCGCGTTGTTCTCAGCAGCGCGAGTTTTTTATTTTTTAAGGTAAGGTAAGGTAAGGTAAGGTAAGGTAAGG
>NZ_BEYR01000009.1:0-74064 GCF_002933815.1 Sphingobacterium sp. HMA12 | reverse complement strand
GTAAGGTAAGGTAAGGTAAGGTAAGGTAAGGTAAGGTAAGGTAAGGTAAGGTACAAATAAAAGCGGCTATCCATTGGGATAGCCGCTTCTTTATCTTATACTAAATAATAAGCTTATTCAGCTACTACTTCGAAAGGAACTTGAACTTTAACTTCTTTGTGTAAGTTTAAGTTAGCGATGTATTCACCAATTTCTTTAGGTTCAACTTCGAATGTAATACGACGACGATCTACGTCAAAACCTTTTGCTTTCAATGCATCAGCAATCTGGATGCTATTTACTTTACCGAAGATTTTACCAGATTCACCTGCTTTGGCACCGATTGAAAGTTTTACAGCTTCCAATTTACCAGCTAATTCAGTAGCGTCTTTTTTAATTTTATCTTGTTTGAACTGAGCTTGTTTGATGTTCTCAGCTAAAACTTTTTTTGCAGATTCAGTCGCTTGAATAGCAAATCCTTGGGGGATTAAGTAGTTACGACCGAAACCTGGTTTTACATTAACGATATCGTTTTGCTCACCTAAGCCTTTGATATCTTGTTTTAAAATTACTTCCATTTTCTATCGTCCTCCTTATTTAATTGCATCAGCTAAGTAAGGTAACAAACCGATGTGACGAGCACGTTTAACAGCTTGAGCTACTTTACGTTGAAATTTCAAAGATGTACCAGTTAAACGACGAGGTAAGATTTTACCTTGATCATTTACAAATTTCATCAAGAAGTTAGCATCTTTATAATCGATATATTTGATACCATTCTTTTTGAAACGACAGTATTTTTTACGGTTGTCCTCTACTTTAGGAGCAGTTACGTATTGGATATTTTCGTTAGCCATTAGTTTGCGCCCTCCTCAGTTTTAGTTTCAGCTTTTTTGTTGAATGCACCGCTACGTTTTTTCTCGTTGTAAGCTCTAGCATGTTTGTCTAAACTTACAGTCAAGAAACGCATAATGCGCTCATCACGTTTGTATTCAACCTCTAATTTGTTGATTAATTCACCTGGAGCCTTGAATTCAGTTAAGTGATAAAATCCAGTAGATTTTTTCTGGATTGGATACGCTAATTTTTTCAAACCCCAATTGTCTTCAGCGACAATCTCGGCTCCGCCTTCTGTTAAGATGTTTTTGAATTTTGCGATTACTTCTTTCGCAGCATCTTCAGAAAGCAACGGGGTAAGAACGATTACAGATTCGTACTGTTGCATTTTGTTAATTAATTTTGTTATTTAAAATTCCACATTTGTGGAAGTGCAAAGGTAGGTATTATATTGTTATATTGCAACGCCTTAAAATAAAAAAGTTTAGATCTACACGGAGATCTAAACTTTTTCTGTGACGACAAATTAACCGATTAGTTTAATTTGCTCATTTCTTCTTTTATGGCGGCCTGTGTTTTTTCACTGACACTTACCAATGGTAGGCGTAAAATATCGTTACCGATACCCAATTTTTTAAGGATGTATTTAACACCAGCAGGATTTCCTTCCACAAAACAAAGATCTGTTATCTGCAGTAAATCGTTATGTATTGCCCTTGCGCTAGCATAATTACCTTCTGCACATAATTTTGCCAGTGTAGCAACACGCTTCGGAAATGCATTTCCAACAACAGAAATAATACCCGCCGCACCGAGCGCCATCATCGGTAAGGTGACCGGATCGTCGCCAGAGATCAGTAGAAAATCTGCCGGTTTGTCCCGTAAGATTTCGCTGAATTGGGCAAAATTGCCGGAAGCTTCTTTTATCGCAACAATATTTGAAAAATCATTGGCCAGGCGCAATGTTGTCTGTGCGGTCATATTACTGCCCGTACGGCCCGGTACATTATATAATATAACAGGCAATGGAGAAACTTGTGCGATAGCCTTATAATGTTGATAAATTCCCTCCTGTGTTGGTTTATTATAATAAGGTGATACAGATAAAATAGCACAGAAACCGGTCGGATCAAACGCTTTGATCTGTTCTACAATCTCCGCAGTATTGTTGCCGCCTATACCAGCCACCAAAGGAAGTCTACCGTTCACGCGCTTGACAGTGAAATCCCAGATACGCTTTCGTTCTTCTTTAGTCAATGTGGCAACTTCTCCAGTTGTACCTAAAGAAACCAAATAATCCATACCCTCGTTAATTTGCAAGTCAATGAGTTGACCCAATGCCTCGAAATCAACAGATTCATCTGAGTTAAAAGGAGTGACCAATGCTACTCCTGCGCCGTGAAGCTCGTTCATCTTGTTTTTGTATTTATATAAATTTAATTAAAAAATCCTATTTGGAATGAATAAGGTCTAATAGATCTTGCTCATTAATCATCGGGATGCCCAGTTTCTCTGCCTTCGCTAATTTGGAAGGGCCCATTTTATCTCCTGCAACCAGATAATTCAATTTTGCAGAAATGGAGGAGAGCATTTTCCCCCCATTGCTCTCGATTAATTCCGCTAGCTGTTCTCTGGAATAATCTGCAAATACGCCTGAAATCAAGAACGTTTTTCCGCTGAGATTTTCACTGGCCAGAATAATCTCCCTTTCTTCAATTTCCAACTTTAAGCCATAATTTCTTAAGCTCATGAGCTGTTGTTGATGAATGGGGTTGTCCAAATATTCTTTGACACTTTCAGCAATGCGGCGTCCGATATCCTGAACACCCTCAATTTCCTCTGTAGATGCCTGTGCAAGGGCATCAATATTTTTAAAATGCTGTGCTAGTTTTTTTGCGATTGTCTCGCCGACATGACGTATTCCCAACGAGAATAATACTTTCTCAAAAGGTTTTTCTTTTGATTTTTCAATGCCTGCCAGCATATTGTCGATTGACTTCTGGCCAAAGCGCTCCAATTGTTGTAAGTCTTCTTGATGGTCCTTTAGGCCGTAGATGTCAATAATGTTATGCAATAATCCTTTTTTGAAGAAAGTCTCTACGGTCTCGTCGCCCATCCCCTCGATATCCATCATTTTACGTCCGATAAAATGTTGCATTTTACCAACGATCTGTGGTGGACATCCCGTTTCATTGGGACAGTAATGCACGGCTTCGCCCTCTTGTCTAATTAATGTAGTGCCACATTCCGGACAGCTTTCCGGATAGATGAAAGCTGTTGTATCCGGTAATCTTTTTTCAAGGTTGACGCCAATAATTTTTGGAATAATTTCGCCTCCTTTTTCTACATAGACGGTGTCACCCTGATGTAAATCCAAACGGGCAATTTCATTGGCATTATGCAAAGAGGCGCGTTTGACCGTCGTTCCTGCCAACAAAACAGGCTGGAGATTTGCAACGGGTGTGACTGCACCGGTACGCCCTACTTGGTAGCTAATGGTATTGAGTGTTGTCTCAACACGTTCCGCCTTGAATTTATAGGATATCGCCCATCTTGGGTTTTTCGCCGTAAAACCTAAATCTTCCTGTTGGGCATAATCATTCACTTTGATGACGATACCGTCGATTTCATAGCCGAGATTATGTCGTTCGGTGTCCCAATAGTCGATGAATTCAAAGACATCTGCCAGGGTACTGCATTTTCTTGTGTGTTCACAGACATGAAATCCCCAGCTTTTTACATGTTCTAAGCTGTTCCAGTGATCGTGAAATAGGTTGGTTCTATTGTCGCAATATAAAAAGTACAGAAAGCAATCCAAAGGTCTTTTGGCAACCTCTGCTGAATCTTGAAGTTTTATTGTGCCCGAAGCAAAATTGCGTGGATTGGCATAAGTCTGCTCTTCATTTTCTTCCC
This sequence comes from Sphingobacterium sp. HMA12, assembly GCF_002933815.1. GTDB lineage: Bacteria > Bacteroidota > Bacteroidia > Sphingobacteriales > Sphingobacteriaceae > Sphingobacterium. Next base: position 70,335 of record NZ_BEYR01000009.1, on the reverse strand, counting down.
GTTCTCTGTTCAGGCGTAAAAAGGCGGATTTATGCATAAATATCTCGCCCCGAATTTCAAACTGATCTGGATAGTCTCCTTCTTTGAGTCTGATCGGAATGGAGCGAATCGTTTTGACATTATTTGTCACCACATCACCTTGTGTTCCATCGCCGCGGGTAACTGCTTTGCTTAGTATGCCGTTTTCATAAGTTAGGCTAATGGAAAGGCCGTCGAATTTTAATTCGCATACATATTCAAATTGGTCACCAATGATCTTTCGGATTCGTTGATCAAAATCAAACAGTTCCTCCTGGCTGTAGGTATTGCCCAACGAAAGCATGGGCCAACGGTGTCTTTCTGTTTTGAATTTGGAGGTGATATCCCCACCTACGCGCTGTGTAGGCGAGTTTGGGTCGGCAAATTCTGGATATTGACGTTCGAGTGCTTCGAGTTCTTTTAATTTAAGATCGAAGTCATAATCTGAAATAAGACTATTGGCCAATACATAGTATTGATAATTATAATGGTTGAGTTCCGCTGTTAAGTCTTTTATCTTTTTTTCAATATCCATCACCGACATGTTGCAAAATTACAAATAAAAAGTACGTTTAAATAAAATAAATAAAGAATCTTGTTGTTAAGACTGCCTTATTTTTAAAATGCGTTTTTATGCATTTTAGGTTTAAGGGTTTCAATACTTTATTTGAAATCCTTTGGATTCAATTGCGAAAATTTATGTTTATTATTCGTGTAAAAATCAATAATGACAGATTTATTATACTGCCCTTTCTGATTTTCAGTAGCCAAGTATTTCTTTCGTTTTTTAGCATTTTTGAAAATGTTCAGGAAGAAATACTGATGTGCACGACTGACTGCCCAAGCATCTTTCGGTTTTCGGTCGATTAGAAATTTCATCAAAGCGGCTAAATCGAACCAGAGACGCAAGAAAATAATCCAAATTGCTTTACCCAGAGGTAGGTTCTTTTGCAGCATAACCAGATTATTCCTAAAATTCAAATAGGTTTTTTTGGGGTTGCTGGCATTTAAGGTGCCACCACCGACATGGTAAACCACAGATGTCGGGCAATAACCGATAGCATAGCCCATTTTTTTTAACCGCCAGCATAGATCGATTTCCTCCATATGGGCAAAAAAATCCTCATCTAAACCGTTTGCTTCCTTCCAGGCTTTTTCCCGAATAAAAAGTGCAGCTCCTGAGGCCCAGAAAATTTCGGATTCCTGATCATATTGACCATGATCTTCCTCGACTTCATGCAGAATTCTTCCTCTGCAGAAAGGGAAACCAAAATAGTCCATATAACCTCCGGCAGCACCGGCATGTTCGAATTTATCTTTACTATGAAAGGAAAGAATCTTGGGCTGGGCGGCAGCAATATTCGGGTTGCTCTCCATATAAGCAACAACGGGCTCTATCCAGTTTTGGGATACTTCCACATCCGAATTCAACAAGACATAATAATCTGCATCTACACGTTCCAAGACCTTGTTATAGCCTCCGGCAAAGCCATAATTCTTGTCGTTTTCAAGAATGGTAATGGTTGGATAATACTGTTTGACAAACAGTATAGAATCATCATCGGATGCATTGTCACCGATGACGAACTCAATATTTGGATAAGAACTGTTGTAGACGGAAGGCAGAAATTTCTCCAGGAAGAAACGACCGTTCCAGTTGAGTATGACAACAGCTACTTTTGGTAATTTACTCATTTTCTGCGTTTCCTTTTCCAGCGATTATGCGACCATAGCCAATATTCGGGATTTTCTCGAATTAGTTGCTCCGCAAATCGGTTGTGTAAATCGGTTATTTCATGTTCAGCATAATCGGAAGGATCTTCTACCAAAGTAACAAACTTACAGAAGTATTCTCCTCTTTTTTCCTTCCGGCCAATATAACAAAATACTACGGGGGCTTTGCTTATTCTTGATAGTCGCTCAGCTCCAGTATAGACCAATGTTTCTTGATTCAACCAATTGATAAAATAATCAGAGTCTGAATATAGCGGGGTCTGATCAGCGACTAACATGCTGACATTGGGCTGCCCTTTTAATTTCACGATATGTCTGAGAATCTGTTTCATTGGAACCATTTCAGCGCCAAAGCGACTACGCATGGTATTGTATACCGTATCAATGTCCTTATTGTTTAGTGGTTTATATACAATCAATGTTGGAAAATTGGTAATCAGACTTAAACGGTGTATCCCGAGTTCCCAATTGGCATAGTGCGAGGTCACCCCGATCACATTTTTTCCGGCAGCAAGGTGGCGGGTCAATTCCTCCTCATCCTCCAACGTTATTTTTTTTCTGACTTCATCAGCAGTAATCGTTTTTAGCTTAATGGATTCGACAAGTAAATCCGGGAAAAAGCGATAGAATTTTTTGGCGATTACCAGCCTTTCAGCCTCGGTTTTTTCAGGAAAAGCATTCTCTAAATTCTGAAATACGATATTCTTTCTATATCCAATGACGTAATAAAGAATATAATAAAGCCCATCGGAAATCAAATATAGAAACCAATAGGGGAGAAGAGAGATGATATAGATTAATGCGCTTAACGCTTTTTGTTTCATGCTATAGCTAAAATTCCCAGTAGTATTTTACAAATATCCTTAATTTAAGTTATTTTTGCGTCACTTATAACAAAAATCATCAGTTTTTATGGAATCGCAGTTATTACTTCCAGCATGTTATCTTCCGCCGATATCTTATTTTCATACCATACAAGAGCATAATCTTCCGCTTGTCATCGAAAAATACGAACATTTTCAAAAACAAAGCTATCGTACACGGGCGCGTATTGCTTCTGCCAATGGGGTACAGGATCTAATCGTGCCGATCCAACATGGCAATAAAGATCGGGTTCCGATGAAAGATATCCGGATCAGTTATGAATTTGACTGGCAACGCCTGCATTGGTTGAGTATTCAGACCGCTTACAGAAGTTCGGCGTATTTTGAATATTATGAAGATGATTTTAGTCGCTTTTATCACGAAAAATTTGATTACCTGTTAGACTTTAATATCGCGCAGCTGGAGCTTATACTTAAGTCAATTAAGCTCAAAAGAATAGTTTCTTTTACCGAGGAATATACGGTCAATGATTCGGCTCTCCCTGATTATCGAGAAATAATACATCCAAAAAAGGAAAGCATTTTAGTTGCCCCCAAAGAATATTATCAGGTTTTCCTGGACAAGAATGGTTTTTACCCGGATTTAAGTATTATAGACCTTTTGTTTAATCAAGGACCGCAATCCAAAAGTTATCTTTAAAATATTTTTGAGAGCTTGAACATTATGCGTTTAATATTGTTCTTATTCAGTATTAAACGCTTTTAAATGAAAAGATTTCTTTTTGCTTTCATTCTTCTTTCCCTGTTGAGCACGAATACCTATGCTCAGGGTGGTGTTGACACGATTCATTACCGGAAAGTTTATTATTGGGGAACAACTGGAATGGGCTTTCCCATAGGGAAGACCAAAGATATACTTTCCCCCAAATTTTCGGGTAGTATCGGTTTGGATATCTCCCTCAAAAACTCCATGTTTTTTGTCTCACCGACATTGTATACTTTGTCATTCAAATACAAGCAACGTCTGCCTGATCCTGATTTTGCTTATCGCATCGAAGATGCAAACACCAACTTTTATACCTTTGCATTTTCTGGTGGTATCCGCAAACAGATGCGCCGATTGAATGTTTATGGTTTTATTGGTCCGGGGATCGGATTGACCAGTGAGCCCCGCGCAAATGTACTGATCGATGAGAAGCTCGTTAAGATGGAAAATAAAAATCATTTTAATCTGTCCAGTAAACTGGGGGCTGGAGCAGACTACAAATTCAATGGTTTTTTTCTTGGATTGGAATTGGGGTATTTGCATAATTTTAGAAAGATACAGGATACGCCGGTCAATATTTTTACCGTAATGATTGGCCTGAAATCGGATATCACGCAAATTGGTGACAGAGTCATTGATGTAATTGGTATCGATGGTTCTATTAGTGGGAAAAAAGAGAAAAAATAGTGCAGTTACTTTAATACCTGAATCGTATCGCCGATATGGGCTTCAGCATCGGCGCCCATTTTCTTGACTTTTTCTGTTTGTTCAATAGCAACGGCAAATGCGGAAGGGACAATACCTGCACCAAATTTGATTGCATAAAACTTCGTAAACTCTGCTCCGAAGTAAAGTATCGCGGCCGAATAATAAATCCACAATAACATGATGATGATCGAACCAGCTGCGCCGTAAAAACTAGCCGTGGAAGAAAGATTGAGGTAAAGTGAGATCCCGTAGCGGCCCAGCATAAAAAGAAGCCCGGTGAAAACCGCCCCGCCGAGCATATCACGAAACTTGACCTTAGCATCCGGCAGAAACGAAAAGATAAATCCAAAAAGTATAACAATGACAGAAAATGTGATGCCTGTATTTACCCAAGATATCAGGGCAATTGGGATGATCGGGAAATAAGTCATAACCAAATTTGTCACCGCGACAATAACTCCATTTATCATCAATGAAGCAATTAACAAAAAGCCCAAAGCAATCACGATGGAAAAGGAAATGAGTCTATTGACAATCAATTTTAACCAACCTTTCTTGGGTTTGGGTTTCACTTTCCAGATGTTGTTTATGGAATCCTGAATATCGACAAATAAAGTCGTGGAGGAAATGACCAACGTGACAATACCAATTGTGATCCCCATATTGGATTTATTTTCAAAAGTAATTTTCTGGAGATAGGACTGAATCTGCGTGGTCACATCCTGCCCAAAAAGTACCATGACTTCTTCGAGCACTTCATCTTGTGCAGATGAACCGCTTTGAAGATGCTCTCCATAAAAGAAACCGATACACCAAATGACGATCATGAGCAACGGACCTATGGAAAAGATCGTGTAATATGCCAGTGATGCACTTTTCTTCATGCACTTGTCATCATTGAATCCATTGAAGGCGTCAATCATGACTTGCCAAATATTTTTCCAGTATCCGAATGTAAATAGATCTTTTAGTGTAACGTGCTTCATAATAAGATTATCCGTTCCAATAATCGTGCAAATTGTTATTCTTGATTCTGTTCCACATACAATTTGTCGATCGCAGCTTCATTCTCTTTTAAAATTACTTTTCGTTTCAAACTCAATTTGGGTGTCAACTGACCTTCATTTATTGACCATTCTTTTGGCAAAAGAATAAATTTCTTGACAACCTCCCAATGACCAAAGTTACTTGATAATTGGTTTATTTCCTCTTGATATTTTTGAATAACTTCTGGATTTTTAATGATTTCTTCATTAGAACCGGTGGATATCCCTTTTTGAGCGGCCCATTTTGAAAGGACATCAAAGGCGGGAACGATCAGTGCGCTTGGGAATTTTCTGTTTTCGCCGATCACCATTACTTGGCCGATCAGCGTGGATTCCATTAATTTATTTTCGATAGACTGGGGAGCAATGTATTTTCCGCCAGCAGTTTTAAACATTTCTTTTTTCCGGTCTGTAATCTTTAGGAAACCGTCCCCGGTAATTTCGCCAATATCTCCGGTTTTGAAAAAGCCATTTTCATCGAAAGCTTCTTTGGTAGCCTCTTCGTTTTGATAATAGCCGGTTGTGATACTGGGGCCTTTCACAAGAATTTCACCATCTGGGGCGATTTTTACTTCAAGATTTTTAAGTGGTTTTCCGACGGTCCCAAATTTCAACCCATTGTGCAGATAAGAATTTACGGCAATAACCGGTGAGGTTTCCGTTAAACCATAGCCTTCAAGGACTTTCAGGTCAGCTGCCCAAAATATACGTGCTAAGCGCTCTTGGAGCGCTGCTCCACCAGATACGATAATCTTAATATTGCCCCCTAATGCTTCCTGCCATTTAGAAAAAATGAGTTTGCGCGCAATACCCAGCTTGAAGTTGTAGAATAGTCCATTTTTGCCCGGTTCCTGAAATTTTAATCCCAGGTCTACGGCCCAAAAGAACAACTTCTTTTTAATTCCGGTAAGCGCCTTACCTTTTTCAATAATCTTGTCATAGACTTTTTCAAGTACGCGCGGTACTGTGGTAAAGACGTCTGGTTTTACATCATTGATATCGGCGACTACATTATCCAAGGTTTCTGAAAAATAAATTTGGATACCTTTTGAGTAGTACATATATACCACCATGCGTTCAAAAATATGACATAGCGGGAGAAAGCTGAGCGCGGTTTTAAAATCCTCCCGAATTAAATAATTACAGGCGGTGACATTGCTATATACGTTTTTATGGGAGAGGTATACCCCCTTCGGGCGTCCTGTGGTTCCAGAAGTATAAATCAAGGTTAATAGATCGTCTTCCGTAACGCTATCGCGATGGGTGGATAGATCGGTTGTGTCATCTGTTGCACTTGTTATTAATTCGGTTAAATGGGTGTGATTTTCTATCTGGTCAAAAGTATATACCTGTGGCTGTATACCATGTTCTTTAATCGCCTGCTCAATACGTTCTGTCAATTCTTTATTGCTTACAAATAGTACTTTGACATCCGAATCGTTGACGATGAATGACAGATCCTGAGGCGACAAAGTGGGGTATAGGGGGACTGTTGCAAGTCCTATCTGATTGCAGGCAAAATCAACCAAATTCCATTCTGGTCTATTTCCGGACATTATTCCCACGCGATCCCCTTTTTTAAGGTCCAATTTTAGTAAGGCCCTGCTCAAGGTATCTATTGCTTCTGTATATTCCTTGGTAGAATACGTTTTCCAGCTGCCACTGGCATCCCGTCCTGCCACCATAATGTCCTTTGCGTATTTTTCTTTATATAAGGTTATAAAGTCAAAAATTCTGCCCATATCACTTGAGTTTATTTGGTTACCACTATTGACTTAAATATAAAAAAAATATCAGAAATAAAGTTGTTGTTATTGGGATTAATGTCATAACAAATTAAACATTGTGTCGTTATAGCTGTAATTGTTACTTTTGATATATATAAAAGAGCATATAACGCGTTCAATTTTTATGAGAAAAATATTTTTGGCTGTCGGTGGAATGCTGATGTTTGGTGCATTGTCCAATAAAGCTGTAGCTCAGTTGGATAATAGAGGCGCTATTGGTGGGCGGTTTGGTTCTGCCCAAGGGATTACTTATCGTCATACACTTAATTCGAATCATGCTTTGGAAGGTATTATGAGTATTCAGAGCAATTCCGATTATCGTCGATTTCGTGTGGTTGGATTATATGAGATTTACAAACCTTTAACAGCTGGTCTGAATTGGTACTATGGTTTTGGAGGAAGTATTGGGTCTTACAAAGAAAAGGATAAAATCATAGATGGTCAGCGCCATTCGTTTGACTCACATCTTAATTTAAGTATAGACGGTATCGTGGGGATTGAATATAATATTCCTCAAGCTCCATTTCAGATTTCCTTGGATGTAAAACCTTATTTCGACTTCTTGAACGAGTCCAGCATCAAGTTGCTTGATCCTATTGGATTTTCGGTAAGATACAAGTTCTGATATAAATAATGCGAGCAGAATACTATATTTCGGCTCGCATTATTTATAGGGAACCTATTGGCTAACAGTTCAATGTACAATAGCCTCCAGAATATTCAGATCAGGCCATCCAGATTTTTCCCAGCAGCTCCTGCAAGAATGTTTGGTCTTTCAGTGGACGGATCTCATAGATCTTTTTGTTGTTCCTTCTGATTTCCACCGGTATTTCCCGTACGATGCCGTCTCGTGCGATAAGAAAATTCAATACGTCCCCTTCTGCGGCATGTTGGGTAATGAAATCGATTTCCTTGTCTTTTATATCTAATCTGACATTATTTATTGCGATCAATTCATCTTTCACGCTCAATCCTGCATCATAAGCGCCAGTTCCTTTTTCAACCGTCGCAATGCTGATCAGTCCATCTATTTTGTTGGTCGTGATACCAAGGGTTAGGGCATCGTTATCTTGGTTGCAATTTACAATTTCATAGCCGACCAAATTGAAATATGCATTGTAATCGAGTTCACCATCTTGATGGGCTGCCTGGAATATATCTTCTAGTGAAGTGCCCGAAATACGTTCTGCAAGACTCTGGAATTCGTTTTCTTCAAATCCACGGTCGAGGTTTAAGAAAAACTCTTTGTAAGCCGCCCGGATGATATCATCTAATTTTATTTTTCCATCTGTGGCTGCGATGATTTTGATGTCCAGCAACGCTGTAAGCATTGCTCCTTTATTATAATAGGAGATGGATGAATTGATTGCATTTTCATCTGGCCTATAATATTTAATCCAAGTGTCAAAGCTCGATGCTGCAGCGGATTGTATTTCATGCCCCGGACGGTTCAGGACAATATTGAAGTCATTTGCCAATAAGGTGAGGTATTCCTTCTCATCGTAGAATCCGCAGCGTTTAATGATTAAATTGTCGTAATATGAAGTAAAGCCTTCCATGATCCATAATCCCGTGGTATAGTTCTCCCCATCATAGTCAAACGGTCCCAGTGCTTTAGGGCGAAGTCGCTTTACATTCCATAAATGAAAATATTCATGGGCAACGAGGCTCAGGTATGTTTTGTAACTATTTTCATTTCGATAGGCATTTCTCGAAGCACCCAATACCGTGGAGTTAAAGTGTTCAAGCCCCCCGCCACCGGATTGATAATTGTGTGTGATGATGACGTAACGTTTATTGGGATTTGATCCCCAGATACGGGTTTCTTCTTCCACAATACGTGTAATGTCTTTTGTAAGGCGTTCTTTATCATAGGATCCACCGCCCACCATGGCACACTCGTGTTCTACTCCCGCAGCTTGAAACTTCCAGATATCCTGATTTCCTACTTCAATCGGGCTATCATATAAAACATCAAAATTAGGCGCATGAAAAGTATGTTGTGTCAGTCGTTCCAGTCCGGTTGATATACTTTTCCAAGTCTCTTTTGGAACGATAACAATTCGCGAAGGGATGTTAATATAACCGTCAATATGTAGAAATGTGGCTGTTGGAACTATAAATGCGTGGTCGCTGTCGAAAAAGTTCGTGCGGACAGAAACTTCAAAGCCATATACGGCATAGCTGATATCCAGCTGATCCAGTGCATCTGTTGCAATGCGCCAGGTATTTTTTGAAATTTTGCGGAAAGGAATGGGATTTCCGTCGGTATCAACAGGTTTAAACCGCTCTACATTTTTTGCATATTCACGAATTAAATAGGAACCTGGCGACCAAACTGGCATTTTGAGATCAACATAAGGTTGATTGAGTTTTTTTATGCTCATTTTTACGTTAATGTAATGAGCCTGTACTTCTGGAAAAGATACCTCAAAGTTTATTATGGGTATATTTAAATGGTCACTATCCATGAAAGATGATTTTAGTATGTGCTTACAAAATTAAAAGTATCTTATGCTTAAATCAAACAAAAAAATGTTTTATTGGTTCTTCAATAGTTCATTAAATCCGTTGGACTTTGGTTGATTTAAAAAGTTTCATTGGATTGTAAAGATGTCACATAAGAAATCCAAGATACGCATTTTCTTTAAGAATCGTCGTTTCAGTTTGGACGTAATTTTCGTATATTTGATACACTAGTTTATCAGGGGAAAATAATCAAGAATTTGTATGATCTTAGTTGTTGATAGTGGCTCGTCAAAGTCAGATTGGAAATTGGAATTGCCCGACAGTGCACCTATTTCGTTCAGTACAAATGGACTCAATCCCTTTTTCGTTAACGAAAAAGAAATTACACGGGTTATTAAAGAGATACCCGAAATAATACCCTATGCGGATGAGGTTACGGAACTTTATTTTTTTGGAGCAGGCTGCATTACCCCGGATCGTCGTGAAATGGTTTCAAATGCGTTGACCCCCTTGTTCGAAAATGCCTATATCGCTGTTGAGAATGATCTTTTTGGATGCGCGCTGGCAACCTGTGGCAATAAAAAAGGATATGTTGCAACGCTTGGTACAGGATCAGACCTGAGCTTTTTTGATGGCGAAGAGTTGATGCCTTCACACAACGGCAACGGTTATGTGTTAGGAGATGAAGGCTCTGGGGCCTATTTTGGGAAAAAGCTTCTGCGTTTATTTCTTTATGGGCGTATGCCGAAAGATCTGAACGAAAAATTTGCGGTCAAATACCGTATAAATAAAGAGATTGTTATAAAAAACGTGTATCAGAAAGAACGGCCAAATGCTTTTTTAGCATCTTTTGCACCTTTTATGTCTGATAATATTACCCATCCATTTATCATAGATCTGGTAAAAGGTGGTTTTGAAGAGTTCGTGCAGGCATCTATTTTAACTTATGCTGATTACAATCAGTATGAATGCCACTTTGTGGGGTCAATTGCTTACAGTTTTGATTTATTATTACGTGAAGTGTGTGAAGCGCATCAGATTAAGGTTGGAACAATCCTCAAGTCCCCTATTAATGAACTGTTCAATGCAGTATTGGAAAGAGAGAGTAACTCATTGTTGAGTCTTTAAATTAAAAAATATGATTATAGCAACTATTATGGTGTATATGTCAATGTTATTTGGCAATCCCGAAATTTATAATTTCACTTTTAAGACCCTGGAAGGGCAGGATGTGAAAATGTCTGATTTCAAAGGCAAGAAGATTTTGATCGTCAATACGGCCTCTAAATGCGGTTTTACGAAACAGTATAAGGACCTGGAAGAATTACATAAGACCTTTGGCGATAAATTGGTGATCATTGGTTTTCCGGCGAATAACTTTGGACAGCAGGAGCCAGGTTCCAACACCGAGATTCAAGAATTTTGTGAGCAGAATTATGGTGTAGATTTTTTAATGGCGGAAAAGGTAGATGTGAAAGGTGAACAGATTTCGCCATTATTTAAATACTTGATTACACAAAATAACCCGGATTTTACCGGCGATATCAAATGGAACTTTGAAAAATTCCTGATTGATGAAAATGGTCAATTGGTGCACCGCTTTCGATCAGCAACCAATCCATTGGATCCGGCAATTGTAAACTGGGTTGAGAATAAAAAATAAATCAATCCAGACACTCAACGATACCATGCCCCCAAAAAGTCGAATACTTTTTGGGGGTATTTTTATGAGTTCTTGTGGAAGCTGCTATTCTTTTAATTTTTTTCTTTACAGCTTGAAGCGTAGAGTAAGACTTTGTCCCTAGACTTCAGTCTATTTTATAAAGTTATCATATAGGGCTTGGATGCAATCTTTAAGCAAAGGATTGAAATTTTCGCTATCTGGTAAGTTGCAGCCATTGGTGATCACTACGAATCCATATTTTTTTGCGGGATTAAAAAATAGTGCACTGTATAAACCATAGGCAGATCCCGTATGTCCTGTTAAAGTAATGCCGGGAATAATGCTGCTTTCGTTCATGACGGCAAGACCATAGCCCGATTGCTTATTGACCGCCGTTTGCATGATCTTTGCATATTTTTTATCCATTATTTTCTTCCCGTTAGCCGTGCCATAGTTCATGTGCATGAGCATGTATTTTGCAAGATCGAGTGCTGATATTTTCATACCACCAGTGGGTGAGAGTGCAGGAGTCGTATAACCCAGTTGATAAGTTGCAAGTTCATCGCGTCTTGGAGCGTAGGCATTTGCTTCTTCAATAAAATTAGCTTTATCATCGAATGAGTATAAAGGGACTAATCTCGAATGATCCAGCGAGTCAACACAATATCCACCATAAAGTTGCAATGGCTTGAGGATGTTTTTGGAGATATAGTGGTCAAAACGCATCTGCGTCAGTTTCTCCAATACGGCTCCCGCCATATTAAAATTTAGATTACAATACTGATATTGGCTGCCCGGGGCATAACTGTTGTATGAATCCTTCCAGTTCGGATTTTTGGATGGATTGATCACATCCAGATTAAAATAGCCGTTTTTATCATTGATGCTGGAAGTGTGGGAAAGTACCATTCGCAGGGTAATTTTTACCTCGGGGTATTTTGGATTTCTAATCGGGAAACCGATTAGATCGCCGAAATCATCATCTAAAGAACAGTGGCCCTGTTTCAAGAGTTGCATAAAAGAGCTGGCGGTAAATGACTTTGATATGGAAGCTATCCGGAAGACGTCATTGTCCTGTAATGGGGTTTTGTTTTTTATATTTTTGTAGCCATAGTTTTTATGAAAGTCAATCTGGTTGTTTTTGACGAGTACGACACTCAATCCTATCGCTTGATAGTGCTGCATGATGGCCTGTAATTTCTGGTCAATTTCTGATGCCTGCTGTCCGAATAATAGTATGGGGAGCAACAGCATTAATTGTAGAAGGGAAATGATGGTCTTTTTCATTGTTTGAATCAGGACAAACCAGTCCGGTTTTTTTATTATGCTTTATTAAATTTAAGGTATTCCTTTTGAATACATTGAATGAACTCTCCGAGTGCGCTGTTCTTACTTTTTATATTGGAAACCAAAATAACTTCTGTTTTGCTATCTATATCATCGAGTTTCATGATCTTTAATTTCAGATGAGGATACTGTTTTATCGTTGATGCAGGAACAACAGCTAATCCTAAACCTTGGGATACCAATTCGAGGATGGAAGACATGGAATTGCTCTGGTGCACAATCTTGGGCTCAAATCCCATGCGATTACAGGTATTGATTGTTAAGCGATGGTATTCAGAGGCATATTTTTGATTAAATGATATGAAATTTTCGTTGAAAAAGTTGATATCCTTGAAGTCTACTGCTGTGGATCCCGCAATGACCATTGGGTCTTCGAACAGCGGTGTGATCAAGAGCTCGCTCGCGTATATAGGCGCACGCATAATTCCGAGATCCAATTTTCCGTTTTCTAGCGCTGCTTTTTGTTTTTGTGTGGATGTCTCAAATAGGCTCACCCTTAGATAGGGGAATTTTTGCTGAATCTGTTTCAATACCGTCGCCAACATCTGCTTGGGAGTGGAGCTGATGTAACCTAATTTAAATTCTCCGGAAATATTGTTATGAATCTGTTTGGTGATTGTTTTGCTATGCTCTAAGTTCTGGAGCAGCTCGCCTACCTCTTCCAAAAAGTATTTGCCGGCCTCGGTCAGTTCCACCCTTTTGTTTGTTCTGAAGAAGAGTATAACACCAAGCTCATCTTCAAGATCTTTGATCTGTCTACTTAGCGGTGGTTGAGACATAAATAAACGCTCGGCGGCTCTTCCGAAGTGAAGCTCCTCAGCTACTGTTTTGAAATAAATAAGATGTCGGATTTCCATTGATACTTTTTTGGTATGAATCGATGACAAAATAAATATTTTTAATGAATTCGAGTTAACCCTACCTTTAAATAATTAAAATTTATATATCCAATCCTATCGGAAAAAGCCTAGAATGCTTTTCAAAACGACCTGGATGCGATGTATTCATTAAAAGACAAAGAGCATGGGTAGCTCGTAAATAATATATTACTATGAATAAAGCAACATTACAGGAAATTGAAACGCGATTTGACAAAGATGTCGAACGGTTTGCTAATTTAGAAACGGGACAGGCGACTACATTGGATGCGGTGTGGAATATGGAACTTATAACGGATGCGATTTCATCACTTTACCCTAATCTCCAGCAGGTGTTGGACATTGGCTGCGGTGCAGGTAACTATGATGTCAAATTATTGCAGAAAGTAAGTTCCAATCCAGATGTTACCTTAGTTGATCTGAGTTTACCGATGTTAGAACGGGCTAAAGAACGTGTAGGAGCAATTACCAGTGGGCGGGTGCATCAGGTCAAAAGCGATTTTCGGCAGGCCGATCTATCCGAGGGAAAATATGATGTAATAATCGCGACGGCGGTATTACACCATTTGCGGGACGATCTGGATTGGGAGACTGCATTCCGGAAGCTTTTTAGATTACTCAAAAGTGGTGGTAGTGTATGGATTTTCGATTTAATTGAACAAAATAGTGCGTCTCTTCAACAGTTGATCTATCGCGAAAAATATGGAGCCTACTTGACGAATTTGCAGAATGAAGCATATCGCGATCATGTCTTTGCCTATATCGAACATGAGGATACACCGAGACCGTTGGTTTATCAGCTTGAGTTATTGGCAAAAGTCGGATTTAAAGATATCGATGTATTGCATAAAAATTTGTGTTTTGCCTCTTTCGTCGCATTCAAATAGGATCCGCCATTATAATCGTTGATGGAATTGAGCAACGTTAGAGATTGCTAAAAAAGAAATGAAGCATGAGTATCTAACGTACTCCCGGGATGTGTAAAAGGCTCTAAATAAGGTGTCAGGGGGGCAGCACAAAAATAAGACAAAAAATAAGGCGATACGGGGAGTATCGCCATAAAATCACACTAACTATTAAAAAACCTATAGGACTAGGAATTTACAAATTCAATAAACCAATGTCTGTTTGATATCGCTTTTCCCTTCACTCATCTCGTCTTGCGAGATATCAAAAAAATAATAAAATGTAATTATTAAGGTCAATACTTTAAAAAAACAAAGTATTTCCATTGGTTTACGTAAAGATATATGTTTATTTTTTAAATACAAATAAAATTGACGAAAATTAAAAATTTATTATTATTTCAACGTTTTCAAAAACTCTGCCCAGGCAACTTGATCCGTTTTAAATGTTAGATCCGCTATCGCAAGTGTATGGACAGGAACCCACCGGAAAGACTGACGCTTATTATCTTCAACTTTCTCATTCGGATCAAAGTCAAATGCCTTGGTGGTTGTTCTGATCTGAATGGCTGAGGTATTTTTGACCTGATAATAAATTGATATAATCTGACTATCATTGAAACTTGATTTTTCGTAAAAATCAGTTGTATAGATATGCTTAACGACGTCAATATCGAATGCACACTCCTCTTGGTATTCTCTGACTAGAGCTTCTAATAGCCCCTCTCCATATTCTAATCCTCCGCCCGGAAATTTGGTAAATGAAACATTTTCCGTCCTCTCGTCACTGATCAGTACTTCTTCTTTCTCGTTGATCAATATTCCGTATACTCTTACGTTAAATGGAAACATTCTCTATTCTCTATTTATATAATCAAATTTTTTCTTTTACAACGGCATAAAGCCATTTTCAATCGCAAACTCATCCAATCCGATATAGGAATAATGTCTTGGCAAGAACCAACCGATTGCTTCCATGATATTCGTGAATTCTTTTTCTGTCCTAAATTGATTGGCAACGATATTAAAGACTAGATCTTGAGAAACGTTTTCTTCGTCTTTATAATTACGTGCAATAAGCATAATTTTGGCGTTCTTTACGCCATAATAATCCAAAAACTCACGAAGTTGTGTACGGACTTGATGCGGTAGGATCGTTTCCGACGGTTGACCGACTAATATTTCTTCATCTTTACCAATGGTGGTCTGTTCATTTTTTTGTGAAAAAATGCTCTGGTTCGTGTAAAACTCTTCGTTCAAGAAATAATTAACCAAGTCTCCATAAGTAAAGATCCAATCCGGGTTTTCATTTTGAGTATTGATAGCAATACCAAAACCTTTCGGCAATACAAAATCCTTCAACCGATTTTTGATAACAAAAGCCTGGAAATTTTGGTCCTTAGGCACACTTTCCAGCTGAAAATAAGGAAATCCGTCCGGGCCGATCACAACCTCAGTTTCAGCAAGCTTTAGGGTACATTCTGCTATGTTGTTTAAGAAGGTGTCGCGCCATAATTCATCCCGCTCGCCAAAAGGAACCTCCATCAGGTTATTCATGATGATGGTTTTTTCCAGATCTCCTAGGCGATTGTCGTTCGCATTATTACTATCGTCAAATAAATGTATTGTACTCATCTTGGACTGTGATTTTGTTAATTGCAGGTAAAAGTAAAAGAATAATTATAAACTAACGACGTTTTTTCGATTTTGATTGGCCTTTTCGGGTATTGTTTTGACTGCTGGACAGCATTTTTTCCCAACTCAATAAAAATGGATGTTGATCGTCAATCTGTATCTGTTTATTTAGTGACAATTGTAGTTTGATCCATTTCTGATTATCTTCGGCGTCACAAAGTGTAATAGCTATGCCGTCAGCCTGAGAACGGCCCGTTCTTCCGATGCGATGTGTATATGTTTCTGGGGAGTCTGGCACTTCATAATTAATCATAGCCTCAAGATTTGGGAAATCTATGCCTCTTGCCAATAAATCCGTTGCGATTAATACTCTATTTTCTTTGTTTCTAAATTTATTGACGATATCCTCCCGTTGTTGTTGTGACTTATCACCATATAGGGCGAGAGCCGAAATACCATTTCGCTGAAGGTCTACTTCAATCCGTTCGGCAGCATGAATAGTACGTGTGAAAATAAGCACTTGCGATTTTAACCTGTTTTCAAGCAAGTATCGGATGAGATTTTTTTTATCATTTTTATCAACATACAACACATATTCGCTTATTTTTCCTTTTTTAAGTTGATTGTCTACGACGATTTCGATTGGATTATTGAGCCTTTTCTGAATTATTTTATCCATTTCTGCCGTGCGTGTTGCCGATACGAAAATAGACTGTCTTTCCGTAGGAAGTACCTGCATAATTTTATTGATTTCTAGTGCAAAACCCAAATCAAGCAGTTGGTCAAATTCATCAATGACTAGGGTGTGTATCGATTTCAGGTCAATAATCTGTTGCTCCAGAAAGTCAAGTAGTCTACCTGGAGTAGCCACGATCAGCTGAGCTTTTGGATAGGTTGCGAGTTGGCTTTCGTAAGTTCCGCCGCCATAAAAGCAGGCCATATTGAGGCCTGTACCCTCGATCAGCTTAGCGATTCTATCTTTCGTTTGGATGCAGAGTTCACGTGTTGGAAGCAGAATAAGCACGGAGGCATGTTCCTTTTGATCTTTTTCTAATAAATGTTGTACGAGCGGGATGGCGAAAGCTTCGGTTTTTCCGGTTCCCGTAGGGGCAATCGCCAGACAATCTTTGCCATCCAATAGGGCAGCGATAACCTGTTCCTGTACGGCTGTTAGTACCGAAAGCTTCTGTTTTTCAAGGTTGGAAAAAAGGAACTTATTGAGTTGTAGTGTTGAAAAATTCACAGTAAAAAAATAAAATTAATCCCTATCTATAATAATTAAAAATTTGCAAAAATTAGGAATTTTTCTCAAAAAGTACTAATTTGAGAAATTAGAATATTCTATTTCAAAATCGAACTATTGATTGTCAATTTATTTGACAAACACCAATTATATAGAATAATATTTTTGTTAAATTTGTTGAAACAAAAAAGAATATGCTTGATACTGCATTTGACCAAAACAATGAATCTATTTCCGCTTTGAGCTTTGATGAGTTCAAAAAGATTATTGTGAATGATTATCGAACTGCCTTGGAGAGTCGTTACGTGAGTTTATTGGGGCGTAAAGAGGTGCTTACCGGTAAGGCGAAGTTCGGTATTTTTGGCGATGGAAAAGAATTGGCACAAATTGCGATGGCTAAGGTCTTCAGAAATGGCGATTGGCGGTCGGGATATTACCGTGACCAAACATTTATATTTGCTTCGGGCATCAGTGATGTCTATCGTTTTTTTTCTCAATTATATGCGCATCCGGATGTTGAGGCAGATCCTTCTTCTGCCGGCCGGCAAATGAACTGTCATTTTTCTACACGGGTATTGGACGATGAAGGTAATTGGCTCGATCAGATGGTGCAGAAGAATTCTTTTTCGGATATCTCTACCACAGGTGGGCAGATGGCACGGGTACTGGGACTCGGATTGGCCTCTAAATTATATAAACAAAATAGAAATTTGGATTATTTGTCCTATTTCTCGAATAAAGGAAACGAAGTTACCTTTTGTACCATAGGGAACGCTGCAACTTCAGAAGGGGTGTTTTTTGAAGTTATCAATGCCGCCGGGGTGCATCAGATACCTACAGTTATTTCTATTTGGGATGATGGTTACGGAATTTCAGTATCAAATGAAATACAGACTACGAAAGGTGATATTTCTGAAATACTGAAGGGTTTCCAAAAAGAGGAGCTGACCAATGGAATCGAAATTTTCAAGGTCAGGGGCTGGGACTATGCAGGCTTATGCGAAACGTATGAACGGGCGGCCAGCATTGCAAGAGAAAAACATATCCCCTGTTTGATCCATGTAACCGAATTGACACAGCCTCAAGGGCATTCCTCTTCGGGATCTCACGAACGTTATAAATCTCAGGAACGCCTACAATGGGAAACGGACTTCGACTGTATCGCCAAAATGAAGGAGTGGATTCAAAGTTCGGGTATTGCTACGGATGAAGAGTTGGATCAATTGGATCGTGATGCCAAAGATTTTGTTCGTCGGGAACAAAAAAGGGCTTGGACTGATTATATCAGAACTTTGACGCTTGAAGCAAAAGAAGCCATCGAGTTATTGTCACGAATTCCAAATGAAAAAGCCGACTTTGCCGCAAAAAAACTGCAATCAATGGTAGAACCTTCTTTGAAAGAGGTCTATGGACAGGTTCGTAAGGTACTCCATGAGCTTAAAGGAAGCCAGACCGGAGGTCGTCGGGAATTGTTGGATTGGTATAAAGTTAAACAGGAAAATAACGAAAAACGGTACAATTCCAAACTATTTACTGATGGTATCGATTCTCCGTTCAATGTACCTGTGGTCGCTGCAAATTATACAGAAGATGCTAAAATCGTGGATGGTCGGGAAGTCTTGAATCTTTGTTTTGAACAAAATTTTCAACGCGATGAGCGTTTACTGGCATTCGGAGAAGATGTTGGAAAGATCGGGGATGTCAACCAAGGATTTGCGGGCCTACAGGAAAAGCTCGGCGCGCATCGCGTGTTTGATACCGGAATCCGTGAAAATTCAATTATCGGTAAGGGAATCGGGTTGGCGATTCGCGGGTTAAAACCAATTGCTGAAATTCAATACTTAGATTATTTGATCTATGGAATCACTGTTGCCAGTGATGATCTGGCAAGCTTAAGTTATCGTACTTTCGGAGGTCAAAAAGCACCGGTCATTATCCGTACCCGCGGACACCGTCTGGAAGGTATATGGCATTCCGGATCACCGATGTCTGTAATATTGGGCTCTTTAAGAGGCTTGCACGTTTGTGTGCCACGTAATATGACGCAAGCTGCTGGAATGTATAATACACTTTTCCGCTCTGATGAACCGGCTATTGTCGTTGAATGTCTGAACGGTTATCGCCTCAAAGAACGTTTGCCGGAGAATGTTGGTGAATTTACGGTGCCGATCGGTTACGCAGAACGTATTAAAGAAGGACAGGATATCACGGTTGTCTCCTATGGCTCAACTTTGCGCGTTGTAGAAGAGGCTTCGGTAGAATTGGAACGTCTGGGAATATTTATCGAAATTATTGATGCTCAGACCTTGTTACCTTTTGACAAAGGGCATTTATGTGCGGAGTCTCTGAAAAAAACAAATAAGTTGTTGGTTGTGGATGAGGATGTACCCGGGGGTGCTGCCGCATTTATATTACAGGAAATACTTGAAAATCAAAATGGCTATTATTTACTTGATAGCCAGCCTCGGACATTGACAGCAAAAGCGCACCGACCCCCTTATGGTTCGGATGGTGACTATTTTTCGAAGCCATCTTCGGATGATGTTGTAGAAACTGTGTATGCAATCATGCATGAGGCCAATCCAGAAAAATATCCATCTATGTTTGAATAGATGGATATCTTTTTGGATCTGTTATTTTAACGATGCTATTCAAGGAGCTTCTTGTGGGACGCTCCTTGAATAGCATTCTTTTTTAGGGGAAACGCTATTTTGTGTTTTAAGTCCTGAACTAACTGAAAATACTTGCTGCGCCGATCATGGCTGCCTTCTCACCCAATATCGCTGTATGGATGGTGAATCTATTGAATTCTTCCCGATCTGCAATAAAGATAGGAAGTGCTTTCGCAATATTACCACCAATAATAAAGAGGTTAGTCTGATATTTTTCTTCAAAAAACTGCATAAAATCAAATAAATGTGTTGCGTATTCATCTTTGATTGTAGCGAATGCAGCCGTTTCTCTATGATTGTCCAAGATTTCCTTTAAACCAGTGACATCTTTCCCAGTGATTTCTTTGAATCGTTTGACAAACCATCTTGTCACAAGATATTCTTCAAAGATACTTTCTTGATAAGGTGTATTCCAAAGGTCTGCATCGAAGGCCTTCTCGCCTTTATTCCATACTGCAGATCCTAAGCCTGTGCCCAATGTAATCCCGAGTATTCTCGGATTGGTCTGAAGGTTCTGTACAAATATTTCCCCCTGTAAGAAAGCCGCGGCATCATTGATAAAGTGAATGGCGGTAGGAGGTAAACCCAACTCAGCGGATAAAAGGCTTTTAATGTCTTGATCGTACAAGTTGTCGTACTTGCTTTGTCCTAACATTTTAGAGATACCATTTTCATAGTCAAAAGGCCCCGGCATTGCTATGCCAATGAATTGAATAGCAGTGGGTGAGGTGGTAATACTTTCCTGTATTGTGGAAGCCCAAGTGTGTAAAATCGTTTTAGCATCTCCTTGAGAAAAAACGTGGTTTCTGACCACGTTCTCTAAATGTATATTCCATTGTTTGGTGTCAATGATACAGGCGGAAATATGAGTGCCTCCAATGTCAACACCTACGACATAATTATCTTGCAGCATGTTTGTAACTTTGATGTTTAAGTAGATGATCCGCAATCACAAGTGCTGCCATGGCTTCCACAATAATTACCGCTCTCGAAACAACACAAGGATCATGTCTTCCCTTGCCACTTGCGATGGCCGGATTGCCATGGATGTCGACTGTTTCTTGATCTCTCATGATGGTGGCAACAGGCTTAAATGCTACTTTAAAAGTAATATCCATGCCGTTTGATATACCACCTTGTATTCCCCCGGAGAAATTGGTATGTGTATGCACTTGATTTAAATCATGGTCATCTGCTACAAATATATCATTATGTTCGGAACCTCGCAACTCCGAACCTGCAAAACCTGATCCATATTCAAATCCGTGTACGGCATTGATGCTCATCATCGCTTTTGCAAGGTCAGCATGGAGTTTGTCAAATACGGGTTCTCCAAGTCCAATAGGAACATGTCTTATCACTGTCGAAATGCGTCCACCTACTGTATCACCTGCTTTTCTTACTGAATCTATAAATTCGACCATTTCATTGGCGGTGGCCGGATCAGCACAGCGTGCGATATTGGATTCGCGCAGCTCAAGCAGGGCTTTAAGATCTTTGGTGTCCAAATTGGGCGCTTCGATCCTACCTACACCCGAAACATGCGCGAAGATTTCGATGCCAAATTGTTGTAAAAAGCTCTTTGCAACAGCACCTGCAGCAACGCGGGCGGCTGTTTCACGGGCTGAAGAGCGGCCACCGCCACGGTAATCACGGATACCATATTTCATTTGGTAGGTGAAGTCCGCATGGGAAGGTCTAAAGATATCTTTAATGTGGGTATAGTCCTTAGAACGCTGATCTTCATTTGGTATAACAATGGCAATCGGTGTTCCGGTCGACTTGCCTTCGAATACGCCCGATAATATCTGAGCGGTATCACTTTCTTTTCGTTGTGTCGTAATCCTGGACTGTCCCGGTTTCCGTTTATCTAGTTCAGACTGTATAAACTCTTCGTCTATCGTTATATTTGAGGGGCAACCATCAATAATTACACCGATCGCTTTACCGTGTGATTCGCCAAAAGTGCTGATTCTGAATAAATCGCCAAATGAGTTTCCTGCCATAAGAATTAAATTTCAATAAACTTAGATAAATTTGCCTTTAAATGCAATGAAAACACTACTGTAAAACCTAACTTTATCAATTTTGATGATTTTAAATCACGTCTGAGTCTGTTTACCGGATAGTGTCCTTCCGTTGCCATTAAAGCTATTAATAGCGTGTATATAGGTTATAAAACCTGGAAGTATATAACTGTATTCTCCCAGGTTTTTAAATATTAGTCAATGATAAAAGATTGGGCCTGTAGATGTTTCCAGAAATCAGGATACGATTTTTCTACAACCATTGGCTCGGCAATCTTGATCTGGTCAAAAACCAATGCAAGGGGGGCAAACGCCATTGCCATACGGTGGTCCTCATAGGTGTCAAATGTCACCTCTTTTGGTTGGAATACCTGTGCTGTTTTAAGATGATAGGTTTCGTTATCTGCTATCAATTCAGCGCCAAATTTTGCTATCTCAGTCTGTAAAGCGGTAATTCGGTCCGTTTCTTTGATCTTTAATGTTTCAAGACCTGCAAATGAAACGTCACGACCTAAAGCTGCAGCGACAACGACGACAGTCTGCGCTAGATCTGGGCATTCTTTGAAATCAAATAACGTTTTTTCCGAATCTATTGCTGTTTTATGAAGATGTAAGCCATCGGCTTCAAAACTGGATTGCACGCCAAAATGGGTCATGATATCAACAATTGCAATATCTCCCTGTAAACTGTCTTTTTTAAGTCCCGGTAACACAATAGATGCACCGTCTTCAGCCAACGCTACAATAGCGTACCAGTAAGAGGCTGCGCTCCAATCTGGCTCCACATAAATCGTGCTTTTTGAAAAAGCCTGTGGGGCAATATGTATTTCATTCGCTGTCCACTGATGCTGTATACCGACACTTTTCAGCATATCGAGGGTCATGGATACATAGGGTCTGGAAGTCAGTTCGCCCTCGATTTCCAATGTAAGCCCTTTTTTCAATGCGGGAGCAATTAAAAGCAGCGCCGAGATGTATTGACTACTGATGTTTCCTTTTATCCGTACGCGGTCCTTTCCTTGAAATAAACCTCCTTCTATTTTTAGGGGCGGATAGCCCGCTTTTTTTTCATAATGAATGTCAGCGCCGATTTCCTTCATGGCGTCAACCAATATGCCGATTGGCCTTTGTTGCATGCGTTCGGTCCCGGTAAGGATAAAGTTTCCTGGAACGAGGTTCAGGTAAGCCGTTAAAAAGCGCATTGCTGTACCTGCAGGGCCGATGTCAATCGTGTTGTAGCCGGGTTGGGGATCTGATGCGATCTGCAATACACGGTTTAACGTAACCGTATCGGCAGCCTCGGAAAGATTCGCTATATCAACCTTTCCCTTGCTCAACGAGTGAATAATAAGAGCACGGTTGCTCTCGGATTTTGATCCTGTCAGTTGAACCGTGCCTTTTATTTTTTTTGATGGGTGCGTCAGCTTGATGACTTGTTGATTCATTATGCTTCGGCTGTTGGTTGTTCCTGTGAATTCATTACCGCGTTTTGTTTACGGATAGATTCATTGTGAATTAATTCTAGGAATTTTGTTGCAAATTCACTGCCCAAAGATAGTGCTTCAGCAAGTTTTGTGCGTTTTTGAACAATCTCATCCCAACGGTTTACCTGTAAAATTGTCACATTGTTATCGCGTTTGTATTCACCGATTTTCTCCGCAATTTTCATACGCTCGCCGATTTTCTGAATAATTAAATCATCCAATTTATCAATGTTGCTACGCAATTCGGCTAATTTGTCCTCAAATGATGGGTTGTCAGAATCAGCTTTACGTAATGTCAAATGATTGATCAACTCTGCTAAGGCTGCCGGCGTAACTTGTTGTTTGGCATCTGTCCATGCAACAGAAGGATCAATATGTGATTCGATGATCAAACCTTGCATATCCATATCCATTGCTTTTTGTGCGATGTACGGTAACAATTCGCGGTTACCACAGATGTGGCTAGGATCATTGATGATCGGCAAATTAGGGCAAGCAGTTTTTAATTGGATTGCTAAATCCCACATCGGCTCGTTGCGGAATGCTGTTTTCTCGTAAGATGAGAATCCGCGGTGGATAGCACCTAATTTTTTGATGCCAGCACGGTTGATACGCTCCAAAGCACCGATCCACAACGATAAATCTGGATTAACAGGGTTTTTTACGAAAACTGGTACATCTACTCCCTGTAGTGCATCAGCAATTTCTTGTACTGTGAACGGATTTGCAGTTGAACGTGCGCCTACCCAAAGTACATCAACACCAGCTGCCAAAGCTTCTTCGACGTGTTTTGCTGTCGCAACCTCTGTAGCTGTCAATAAACCGGTTTCTTCTTTCGCTCTCTTCAACCACTCCAAACCAATGGAACCGATACCTTCAAATTCACCTGGACGAGTGCGGGGCTTCCAGATTCCAGCACGTAAGATATTTACTTTTCCAGTATTTGCCAATAAATGTGCTGTAGATACCAATTGTTCTTCTGTCTCTGCACTACAAGGACCTGCGATAATTAAAGGTTTGTCTCCAGTATCCAACCATGATTTCAAAGGAGCGATTTCTAATGTATTTTTCATCGGAATAAATTTTTTAAAGGTATCTGAGTCTGTTAAGCTCTTCTGCTTGTTTTGTAAGCTTTTATCGCTCCAACAGATTCAGGTAAGTTGATTTTTTTATAAGTATTAAATTGTTGATTATAATTTTTCGTTTTTGATGTATTCGCCCATAATATTGAAATTGATACTATGTTTGAGTACTTTTCGGATCGCAGCTTCATAGTCTGATTGTTTTTTCCATTCAACATCAACAAAAAAGTCATATTCGTTGCGTTTTCCGATAACAGGCATGGACTGAATCTTGCTCAGGTTGATATTTTGCTCAGCGAAACACTGTAAAATTGTCGCCAAGGAGCCTACGGTATTTCCAGTTTGAAAAGATAAAGATGCTTTATTGGCATTTTTGTGTTCAACCACCTCATTCGATAGAACCAAAAAACGTGTTGCATTCTTTTTATTGGTTTCGATTCTTTTCTCCAGAATCTCAAGACCATAGATCTCAGCAGCCAAAGTACCCGCAATTGCAGCTGTATCAGTTAATTTTCGTTCAGCGATCATCTTTGCTGTGGCCGCCGTGTCTGATCCTTCGGTAATACGTACACCCTCCAGTTCCGAAAGGAATTCTTCGCATTGACGGATGGCGATCGGATGTGATTCGATGTGTTTTATATCTTTCAATTTAACACCCGGCAATACCATCAGATTCTGCTGAATGTTGAGATAGACTTCACCTGTGATATGAAATTTATAGTCTCGAAGCAGATTGTAGTTTGGTAGCAGGCTACCCGCAATCGAATTTTCAATCGCCATAACAATGTAATCTACTTTTCTTTGCTTAAGCAATTCACAGGTTTTTTTGAACGAATCACATTCAACAATCTCGACTTCGCGTCCAAAATATTTAAATGCTGCTTCCTCGTGAAATGAAGCTTTTGCTCCTTGTATCGCAATTTTTAAACTCATTTTTTTTTGTTGCTATTTTGCCCTTAAACAAGAAAGAGTCCCGATGATCTAAACCGGGACTCTTTCTTGTTATATTTTAATGTATACACAATCTAATCCCGGCTCTTATTTTTAAAATAAAAGAAGTTAAAATAGAAATATGTATATGATCTGTTCATCCTTGTGTTGTTTGACATTTCAAATGTACGAATGTTTTTGAAATATCAAAGAAAAAATAATTTTTTTAATAAAAAATGCATCATTTATAGCTGTTTTTTACTTGTTTTTTGAAGGTAAAAATGGCTATATTTTTATGTGTTTTTTTAGAGTTGTTAAATTGTAAAATTCTTATTTTCATATTGTTGGTATTTTAAAAGCTGTTTTATTGTTGTTTTTTTTATATGATTTTTTAACACAAAAAACGTATATAAAATGAGTTGTTTTTATGTGTATTTTTTATTTAAAAACAGTGATTTTTTTGTTTAAATATGACATATTTTATCCGTTGTCTGCTGAAAAAGTATTTTATTACCTTTGTTCAAATGTAATTTTTATGCTAGCGCGATTTAATTTTTTGGTAAGTGCCACGATCATCTGTTTCTTGTTTTTAGGTTTTTCTTATAAAGGGGAGGAGCGGTATGTGAAGGTGCGACGGGTAATTGATGGTGATACCTTTGTGATTGAAAATGGTAGTAAAAAAGGTGAGCGGGTCCGGTTGATCGGGATTGATGCACCCGAAACAAGGAGATCGGCGCGAAAGGAAGTTGGTTACTATGGCGTGGAGGCAAAAGAATATCTAAAAACTATGTTGACCGGAAAGAATGTGAAACTGGTGTTTGATGTCGGTAAAAAGGATCGTTATGGAAGACTTCTAGCTTATGTGTATCTTAGGGAGAAATTTGTTAACGCGGAGTTGGTAGAGCAAGGCTATGCTGTGACCTACACCCTGACGCCGAATGTTCAGTATGCCGATTTTTTTGTAAAATTAGAACGGGAGGCCCGTCAGGCTAAGCGCGGGCTTTGGAAATAATTTAGTAACAGAACAATGATTTTTGTCCTCATAAGTGTTATCTGCAGCGTCACTGTAGCCGTATTATTAAAATTGGCAAAACAGTATGGCGTAGAAACAAAACAAGTGATTGTCTGGAATTATCCTATGGCGGTTGCTTTGACCTACTTTATATTACGACCTGAAATAAAAGAAATTAGCTGGGATGCCTTACCATTCCCGTTATATGCCGCACTGGCTGTGCTGTTACCGGGGATGTTTGTATTTATTGCGTTATCTATCCGTTATAGCGGTTTGGTAAAAACGGAGGTAGCCCAACGACTGTCTTTATTTATTCCCTTATTGGCGGCATTTTTTTTATTTCACGAAAAGCTACAGGGAAATAAACTATTGGGGATAGGGGGAGGTCTATTGGCGGTAATATGTTCTATCGGTTGGCGAAAATCTCTCCCTACAGTAGCCCTGTCAAATACAGGATATAAAAATAGTCTCTACCCATTGCTTGTTTTTATTGGTATGGGGATTATTGATGTTCTTTTTAAACAGGTTGCATTGCATGTGACAATACCGTACGTCAGTTCGATGTTTATTATCTTTGTCATGGCCATGCTGATTGCATTTGGTTTATTAGGCTATTTTATCTTTGTTGAAAAGCAGAACTTTTCAGGTAAAGCTGTTGTCTACGGCCTGATTTTAGGCGCTTTCAATTTTTGTAATATTTTATTTTATATGAAAGCTCATCGGGCATTACCTGAGAATCCTTCCATCGTATTTACTGGAATGAATATTGGTGTTATCTCGCTGGGTGCTTTGGTGGGTGTATTATTTTTTAAAGAAAGACTCTCATGGTTGAATTACCTGGGGATAGCTCTTTCCATTATTTCAGTTTTAATTATCGCATATCAGTGAGTTTATTTGAAGATACTTATCGAACGATCGATGCAAATTATGAGGGAATTTTTAGAGATAAAGGAAGCAAATTTATTGCCTACGCATTTCCTTTTAAATCTGAGGAGAAATTAAAAGATCTGCTACAGGAGGTGAAATCCCTACATCCAAAAGCAAGACACCACTGCTGGGCTTATCGGCTGACTCCGGATCGGAATGTATTTCGGGTAAACGATGACGGTGAGCCTTCTGGCACCGCGGGGCGTCCTATTTTAAATGCTTTGCTCTCGGCAGATATTACAAATATAATCGTCGTTGTTGTCCGCTATTTCGGTGGAACCCTTTTGGGCGTACCAGGCTTGATTAATGCTTATAAATCGGCCACACAGGATGCCTTGGATCAAGCTCAGATAATCGAGCGTACAGTTAACGATAGCTATGGGCTGACCTTCGATTATCTGAATATGAATGATATCATGCGTATTATTAAAGAGGAAGGACTGGAAATCGAAAAGCAGGAATTTGACAATAATTGCTATCTGGAATTTGAGGTACGTAAAATGCAGGTGAATCGCGTCATTGAACGTTTTTCCAAAATAGAAGGTTGTCAATTGAATTATTTAAAAACGATATGATAAACAATTCAGAACTCATTTTAAATTCAGATGGGAGTATTTACCACTTGAATTTATTGCCGGAGGATTTAGCCGATACGGTCATTACGGTAGGAGATCCGGACCGAGTGACCAAGGTGTCGAAATATTTTGACCGTATCGAGCTCAAAAAGGGGAAGCGTGAGTTTATCACCCATACCGGATATATTGGTACTAAACGGCTGAGCGTAATCTCTACAGGGATAGGTACAGATAATATTGATATTGTATTGAATGAACTAGATGCTTTGGTAAACATCGATTTTCAGCATAAGATTGTGAAAAGTAAGCTAACCTCTTTGGATATTGTGCGTATTGGTACTTCTGGTGCTGTGCAGATGGATATTGAAATGGGAAGTATACTGGCTTCGGAATATGGAGTTGGCTTTGATGCATTGATGCAGTTCTATCAAAAGCCTTACGATGAGATTGAATTGAATATCCAGCAAGCTCTAATTCGGTATTTTCCACAATTGAGTTTAAAACCTTATGTAGCAAGGGCCGGAGAGCGTCTATTAGACCGAATCGCTTTTGATCTGCCCCAGGGGATGACATTGACAGCGCCGGGATTCTATGCACCACAGGGGCGTTGTCTGCGGTCAGACAATACGATTCCAGATCTGATTCCTTTGGTAAATTCATTTAAGCATAACGATTTCCGTTTGACCAATCTGGAAATGGAAACTGCTGGTATCTATGCGCTGGCGAATATGTTTGGTCATCAGGCCTTATCCATTAATGCTATTTTGGCGAGTAGGGTAGCAGGAGAATTTTCAGCGAATCCTGAAGCGGTAGTGGAAAAAGCTATTCAACTGGTACTGGAAAGGATTTAGAAAAATCTCTCCCAGTACCAAATGCAAATTATACGACTCCTTTTCTATTGGAGTCAAATTTGAGCATGATAAAAAGCAGTATCGTGAAACTCCATAGTGAAGATCCTCCATAGCTGACAAAAGGCAATGGAATGCCGATGACAGGGATGATTCCTATGGTCATGCCGATATTGATAAACAGGTGAAAAAATAAAATGGAGGCCACACCGTAAGCGTAGATTCGGGCAAAGGCCGAGCGCTGTCGCTCCGCAATATGAATGATACGCAAGAGTAGGGTGAGATAGATTGTAATCAGTGTTACTGAACCGACAAAACCCCATTCTTCCCCTACCGTACAGAAGATGAAATCTGTACTCTGTTCGGGAACAAAATTATACTTGGTTTGTGTACCCTGTAAATATCCCTTGCCCCAAAATTGGCCTGAACCAATGGCAATTTTAGACTGGTTCAAATTATAACCCTTTCCTCTGAGGTCTTCCGTTTTACCTAGAATAATGTCGATCCGATCGCGTTGATGCGGTTGTAATACGTGGTCGTAAACCAGATCCACACATAGTATAAATGCCGTACAGGCCGCGAAAAGAATGCTTAGATTAATAATGTATTTTCTCTTTTTTCGGAAGCTCCACATAAAAAATCCAATGATAGCCGCCAAGACTAAAATAAGAATCCATGGATTGAATAACAACGCTAAAACGAAAAGTAAGATGCACAGGCCACCGAAGATCAGTAATTCATTGTTCACATAACCTTCGCGGTAAAAAACAAAAATTAAGGAAAAGAACGCCAATGCAGATCCGGTGTCGGGCTGTAGCATAACCAGGAATACAGGAAATAGTACAATGCCTGCACCCATGGCCAAGGTTTGCATAGTGGGCGCTTTATTGCTCTGAGCACTTAAAAAGTTGGCCAGCAACAGACAGGTGGAGAGCTTGGCAAACTCGGATGGTTGCAACCGAAAGAAGCCTAAATCAATCCAGGCTTGATTTCCCCCTACATTTCGGCCGACAACCAAAACAATGACAAGTAAGATCGCCGTTATTCCGTAGAATATCGGTGAGGCTGAACTGAAAAATTTGGCATCTATAATCAAAATGGATATCCCTAATATAATCGCCGAAACAAGATACAAAGACTGTTTTCCATAGTTGGTGCCCAAGGTGAAAAAACCGGGCATATCTGGATTAAAAACAGCTGCACGGATATTGAATAAACCGATCAGACACAACGAAAGCCAAAGCACGATTGTCAGCCAGTCAATTTTTCCAAAGAAACTATTTTTTTGATTATTCATATCTTCTCTTTACCTCGCTATGGTGAACAATTGTTTCCTTTGGCTTTACCAGGGCCGCCACTTGACGTTTTGCTTTAACAGTATCTGTTTTTGATTTGATCGAATCCGCTTTCTTAACATCTTTACTTTTGGGATCTACTACTTTCTTTGGCGCAGGGAGAAAGTTTGCTTTATAGATCCGGTCCTGAATATATTTTGGTGCTGTGATGGTATCTTTTAGGTATTTCTCCACCATCATACTGGCGATCGGGCCAGCCCAAGTACCGCCATAACCAGCGTTTTCAACAAATACCGCTATAGCAATTTTAGGATTTTCCCTTGGGGCAAATGCGAAAAATACGGCGTGATTTTCACCATGTGGATTTTGTGCCGTACCTGTTTTTCCGCACATTTCAATCCCGGGAATACGATTTGACCAAGCTGTGCCTTCAGGTGTGTTTACAGCATCGCTCATTCCTTGGATCACGACAGGATAATATCGCTCATCTACACCAGCGCTTATCTTCTCTGTGAATTCCTTCTTTGCGATTTTTTGCGCACCGATACCCTTAATGAGGTGGGGTCTATAATAAAAGCCTTTATTCGCTACAATAGCCATGATATTGGCCATTTGTAATGGCGTGATACCCATTTCACCTTGTCCGATGGATAAAGAGATATTGAAGCTCGAACGCCACTTGTCATTGCCGTAACGTTTTGTATAAAATTCCGATGTAGGCAATAAACCAGCTTTCTCCCCGGGTAGATCTATCCCTAATTTGTGTCCGATTCCAAACTGTGTCACTGCATTTCGCCAGAGATCGTAGGCTTTCGGACCGGAAAGACCACGGCTATCGATCATCTTTGCATAAGTAAATCCATAGTAGGTGTTACAGGACACTGCGACAGAGCGTTGTAAGGAGGTTGAACCATGATAGTGGGTACAGCCCATCCAGCCACGTCCACCGCCATAGCTATAACCATGCGGACAGAAAAATACCGTATTACGGTCAATTACTCCAGCTTGTTGTGCCGTTAAGGCCGAAACGACTTTAAAAACAGAACCTGGAGGATACGATGCTTGAATAGGACGGTTAAAAAGAGGTTTGGTCTCATCGTTCAACAATTTCATGTAATTGTTGCCAACTTGACGGCCGACCATCAGATTCGGATTGTAACTTGGGCTACTCACATAAGCCAGGATTTCTCCTGTTGCCGGTTCAATGGCAACAATGGAACCTAACTTATTTTTCATGAGGTTTTCACCTAATATTTGAAGATCCTTGTCTAAGGAAGAAACCAAACCTTCACCGGCAACGGCCAGGGTGTCATATTTTCCCTCCATAAATATACCTTTAGGACGATTCAAGGCATCCACCATTAAATTGTTAACACCTCTTTTCCCTCGGATCAGATCTTCATACGAACGTTCAACACCACTTCTGCCGATATAGTCACCACTACGGTAAAATCCATTCGATCGTTCAATATCTTTTTCATTTACCTCGCTGACGTAGCCTAAAAATTGAGCAGCAATACTATCGGGATAACTCCGGATCGTTCTCTTTTGTACATAAAATCCGCGAAATTGATATTGATATTCCTGATACTGTGCCCAAGTCCGGACAGATAGCTGTTTTTCAAAAATTGATGCCCTGTACGGGGAGTGTGCCCTAGCTTTATCCATCCGTTTAATAAAGCCTTCTTTGTCAATCTCAATTAATTTGCAAAACAAAGCGGTATCAATTTCTTTTACCTCGCGTGGGGTTACCATCAAATCATAGACAGGTTCATTTTGTACCAATACCTTCCCCTTGCGGTCTAAAATTACACCCCTTGCAGGGTAAACAATGACCTTGCGCATGACATTGCTATTGGCCGAATGTATATAGGAATCGTCGATGATCTGTAAATAAAATAGGCGGGCGACCAAAGTCAGCGCGATGGCAACAAAGATTCCGGAAACGACGTACTTGCGAGCAAAAAAACTATTCATAGAAATAAATTTCTATCCATCGATCTACTACAACCGATCTTTCTTTTTGTAGAATAATATGCTAAATAATAGCATGATAATTACTGTAAATATACAACTTAAAACAATACTGAGCAGTGTGTATTGTATATGTTGAAAGGAGAAAGATTCCAGTAGATACAGGAAAGTATGGTGAATCAATGTACCGAAAAAGATATAGGAAAAAAACCATCTCACATTCATCAATCCCAACATTGGAGTAAGAAAAGAATCTCGTTCCTCCACTTCAAGCGTGATCTTCATAAAGAAAATGCGAAAGGCAGCCAAGGCTACACATGCGGCAGTATTGACCCCCAGCGTATCGTAGAAAGAATCTACCGTTAGTCCCGTTAGAAACGCGATCAGGTACACCAGAAAATTAGGTGTTCCCGTTGGTAGCAAGAAGACAAACAAAATATAAGGAAACGCAGCAACCAAGTTGTAATAACCGATATTTTGGAATAAAAATACCTGCATTCCAATCAGGACGATAAATCGAATAATGTTAAATATTAAAATCCTAGCCATTGTCCTTAGTCGATTCCTCCAATGTTTTTAACTCATTACTTAATAAATCCTTTACGACATATACATGCTGTAGATTGGAGAAGTTGGTGCTTAAAAGAATGCGAAGATCCAAGAATGCATCTCCGGATGAAATACCCGTTTGAATAACTGTTCCTACAAAAATGCCCTTGGGGAAGTGTCCTGAATATCCTGAGGTATAGACTTTATCGCCTTTGTTTACTTTGATGTGATTAGGGATTTCCTTCACTGTTGCGGCACGATAATCTATATTGTTACCCCAAACTAGAGAACCAAAGACCTCACTGTGGCCCAAGGTTACTGATATGCGGGTATCAGGATGTAGGAGGGACTGTACCGTAGAAAAATTCGGCGAAACGTTTAATACGATACCAACAACACCATTAGGTGCGATGACACCCATTCCTTTTTCTATCCCATCTTTACTGCCCTTATCCAAGGTAATTGTATTCGCTTTTTGATGGATACTATTGTTGATTACATTCGCAATAACAAATTGGTAACGGCCAAATTCGCTGCTATCCATAACCGGTACAGGACCAATTTTGATACTGTCAGTCGATTTGTATGCTTGGAGGTCTTTTCGTAATTGAGCGTTTTCTTTTGCTAATGCATCATTTGTCTCCCCCAGATGTAAATAGCTTTTCCAGGAGTTTACTTTAGCATATAGGCTGCCGATTACATGGTTGGAAGAGTTTAACACAGAATTGCGTTGAAACGAATTGTTGGTAATAATCAAAAATAATGAGAATCCAAAAAATAGGATAAACCAAAAGAATGCATTATATCGTCTCAGGAATAACCAAAGGTTTCTCATTTTTTATTGTGGGTATTTAATAAGCAAGCGATATAATAGTTTTGCATATTATATCGCTCTTTAATAAAATCTTGTTAATTATCGAACGTTAATTATTGCATCAAGAATTTGAATCGACCGATATTTTTAAGCGCAATACCAGTGCCTCTGACAACAGCACGAAGAGGATCTTCGGCAATATGCACTGGAAGTTTTGTTTTCGCTTGAATACGACGATCTAGACCACGTAATAATGCACCGCCACCAGTCAGGTAGATACCTGTTTGATAAATATCCGCAGATAGCTCAGGCGGTGTAATTTCAAGAGCTTTTAAGATGGCTTCTTCAATTTTAGAAATTGATTTATCCAAGCAATGGGCAATTTCTGTATAAGAAACCGTAATTTGTTTAGGGACACCAGTCATCAGGTCACGACCTTGAACAGCAAAATCTGCAGGTGGCTCCTGTAGCTCAGGAAGTGCCGCCCCAACTTCAATCTTAATCTTCTCTGCAGTACGTTCACCGATCATGATATTGTGCTGTCTACGGATGTATTGAACAATGTCGGAGTCAAAGTTGTCTCCTGCCACACGGATGGACTGATCACAGACGATACCGGATAGTGCGATGACAGCAATTTCTGTGGTACCACCACCAATATCGATGATCATGTTACCCATCGGTTCCTCTACGTCAATACCAATACCTACAGCAGCAGCCATTGGTTCGTGGATTAAATAAACTTCTTTGGCGCCGGCGATCTCCGCAGAATCACGTACAGCCCTTTTCTCCACCTCAGTGATACCTGATGGAATACATACTACCATACGTAAAGATGGGAAAAACCAACTCTTACCATTGTTGACCAACTTTACCATCCCTCTGATCAAATGTTCAGCAGCCGTAAAATCAGCAATTACGCCATCACGTAAAGGTCGTACCGTTTTTATATTATCGTGTGTTTTACCTTCCATTTGCATGGCCTGCCGACCAATGGCAATCACTTTGTTTGTGGTGCGGTCAAATGCAACAATAGAAGGCTCATCCACTACTACTTTGTCATTATGAATTATTAGGGTGTTCGCAGTACCCAAGTCAATCGCAACTTCTTGCGTAAACCAATTAAATAAGCCCATTTGCTAATCCTTAAGCTATTTTAAAATAATATGCAAACCTACACAAAAAAAATTAATCTTTTTGAGGTTATACATCAAAAAAAACTATATTCTGCAAGTAAATTCTATCTGGAAAAAACTGTCTTTAAATTTAACGAATATAATCTACAATTGTTACGTCTTGTGCCAACTTATTTTTTATTGAATACAATACGAAACGTGAATTAAACAATGTGTTTTTTAAATATTTGCCAACGGTATAAGTGCTGAGACTCTCTAGATAGTGGCTTTGACAACTATATAGGAAGTGACCGCCAATTTGAATGTTGGATATTTTTTTTTGATCAGCTTTCGATCGTTTTTAAAGGAGGAGAAAAAAGAAGAATGCCATTATTCTTATTGAAAATAATGGCATTCTTCTTTGATTGAAAAACAAGGCTATGCTATTTTTTTATAGCGATTTGGTCATCGGATTTATTGTATCGTTTTAGCTTGTTCTTCCGGTGTAGGCTCATCATATTTATGGAAGATTAAGCGGACACCACTGTTTTTCGTGAAAAACTTCACTGACCAGTTTACAAATGTGATCAACTTATTTCTAAATCCATAAATGGACATTAAGTGGACAAACATCCAGGTCATCCATCCAAAGAAGCCGCTGAAATGAATTTTGCCCATGTCAACGACAGCTTTATTCCGTCCGACTGTAGCCATTGATCCCTTGTCAAAATAGCTGAATTTTTCCGTAGGTTGATTAGACATGGTCTGAAGGATGTGTTTGGCTACATATCCTCCCTGTTGTTGTGCTACTGGAGCAACACCAGGTAAACCACGAGGCAGATCTTCTGTAATAAATGCAGATACGTCACCAATGGCATAAACCCCCGGCATATCAATGACACGACATTGATCATCTGTTTGTATACGGTTACCGCGTTGGATAACTTCCTTTTTGAATCCATCTGGATATTGACCTGCAACACCCGCACCCCAGATTACTGTTTTTGTTTCAATGCTTCTGCCATCTGCGAAGGTAATGGAGTTACCGTCGTATCCGGTTACCTGTACATTCAATAGCACTTCAACACCGAGATCTTTTAAATATTTCTCCGAATTTTTTGATGCTTTCTCTGAGAGATTGGCCAAAACTTTCGGTAGACCTTCCACCAGGTAAACAGACATCTCCGATTTCTTCAATTCTGGATAGTCTTTTTCGAGCACATTATTCTTAATTTCCGCAATAGCGCCAGAAAGCTCTACCCCGGTAGGACCTCCGCCCACGATCACAAAGTTCAAATTAGGCTTACGGTCTTCAGGATTAGGGATCATTACTGCTTCTTCAAGATTTTGAAGAACGTAGCTCCGAATATTAAGTGCTTCCTGGATATTTTTCATCGGCAAAGCATATTTGGTGATCTGCTGATTGCCGAAAAAATTTGTCGTTGCACCAGTGGCAACAACCAAATAATCGTAGTCGAAATCTCCAATATCAGTCTTAACAACTTTAGCCTCGTTATCGATGCTTTTGACGTCGGCAAGTCTAAAATGGAAGTTATCCTGATTTTTGAACATTTTACGCACAGGGAAGGAGATAGAGTCTGCCGAAAGAGTACCCGTAGCAACTTGGTACATTAATGGTTGAAAAGTGTGAAAGTTGTTTCTATCTAATAAGAGAACTTCAACCTCCTTATTTTTAAGCTTTTTAGCAACTTCAATTCCTCCAAATCCAGCACCAATAATGATTACTCTTGGGAATTTTCTATTTGAACTATTGCTTGGCATATTTTTAATAGTTTGTTGTAAAAATTCGTACAATCGAATTAAGCTGCAAATATCTTAAATTTTGAACCAAAAAGCTAAAAAATATTTATTTATTATGGCAATACGTTGTGAAATTTATCGTTACAAGGTCAATTCTTTTAATAAAATATTTTGTAGTGTTTTGGTTTTAAGTCTTTTATACCTTAGAAAGGCTCCAAAAAAAACTTGCACAGCTAACAAAGTCATTGTGTATTTTATACACAATGACTTTGTTATTGCAACGAACCTTTCAGCTTGATTTTCATGCCGTTGTTACTCGGATGGAGATGAAGCTGACAGGCAAGCCGGCTTTGTCCGTCAGCATCGGGTAAGGTGTCTAGCATATCCAATTCCTGATCGCTGGCTTCCGGAAGATTATTCAGTCCCTCAATGATCTGGATATGGCATGTGGCACATAGCGCCATGCCGCCGCAGGTGGCCAGGATGTCATATTCAGATGCTTTCAGAATTTCCATTAAAGACAGGTTGATATCGGTCGGAACCTCTATTGTATTTTCTGTACCGTCACGATCGACAACGGTTACTTGAATCAAATTATCTTCCATCGCTAAAATGTATTTATACCATTAACGGTTGTATATTTAAAGGTCAATTTTTGATCGGGATAAACAAACTTAAAAGCACTTTGACACATTAAGGCCGCCTCATGGTATCCGCATAGGATGAGTTTGAGCTTGCCGGGATAAGTGTTAATGTCACCAATGGCATAGATCCGTTCGACGTTTGTCGAGTAATCAAAGGTATTGACTTCAATCGCATTTTTATCAATATTTAGTCCCCAGTCGGCAATTGGACCAAGCTTGGGCGTCAGGCCATATAATGGGATAAAATAATCGGCTTCGACCGCAATTGTTTCTTTCTCTTTACTTACGGTTTCAATAGCCGTAAGGCTCCCGTTACCCTGTAGATTACTTAAATTATGGGATAAAAGTAAATTGATTTTACCTTCTTGCGCCAATTTAAAGACTTTTTCTGCGGAATCGGGTGCACCGCGAAAGGAATCGCTGCGATGAATGAGCGTAATCTGTTGGGCAATATCGGCTAAATGGTACGTCCAATCCAGTGCAGAATCACCTCCACCAGCAATAACGATCCGTTTGTCCTTGTATTTTGCAGGATCTTTTACCATATAATCCACACCCTTGCCCTCATAGAGATGTAGATTTTGAATGTCAGGCTTACGGGGTTCAAAGCAGCCCAATCCACCTGCAATGACGATTACTTGCGCATGAACTTTTGTATGGTCGCTCGTGGAGAGGATAAAGGAACCATCATCCTGCCGTTCGATATGCTCGACACGTTCCCCTAGTGTAAAGCTAGGGGCAAATGGTTTTATTTGTTCAAGTTGATTATCAATAAGCTGCTGTGCTGTGATGCTCGGGTAGCCCGGTATATCATAAATTGGTTTATGTGGATATATTTCGGATAACTGACCGCCAACCTGAGGTAAAACATCAATCAGGTGGCATCTCATTTTTAGAAGTCCAGCTTCAAATACAGCAAACAATCCTACTGGTCCAGCACCGATGATACAGATGTCAGTATTTATCATAGCTATTGTACATTTAAATTGTTGTAAATCGTGTTTAATATTCTTGTAAAATCCTCGAAATCTTTTTCGGTCAGTTTCTCCCAGGCTTTCATCCGGATTTCTGCAACGATAGGAGATAGGGATGCAACCTTAAGTTTCCCCTCTTTCGTCAAATGAAGATAGAGGCTCCGGCGGTCTGTCTCATCAATCACACGTTCGGCCAAACCTTTCTTCAGCAGAATATCTACGATGCGGGTCAATGTGGGCTGGTCTTTGCCGCATCGTTTGGCCAATTCTTTCTGCGATAACTGTTCGGTTTCGTAGAGTGCCTTTAAGACAGACCATTGATCTACTGTAATGTCAAATCCCTTTTCCGTAAAAGACGATTGTGCAAAATGTTTTACCTTCTTGGCGGTTTGATCCAAGATGAAAGAATAGCGGTCGAATTTTTCGTTTAGCATACAAATATTTAGTATGACAAATATATTTAAAATATTTAGTGTAACAAGTAATTTGAATGCAATAAAAAAGGCGTTCAAAAACTTGAACGCCTCTCTTTGGTATTTTTAATCTTATTATGGTCTTACTACTTCAGCTTTTTTTGCAGCATTACCTTCAGCTAAGTGCTTTC
Organism: Sphingobacterium sp. HMA12; assembly: GCF_002933815.1. Lineage (GTDB taxonomy): Bacteria > Bacteroidota > Bacteroidia > Sphingobacteriales > Sphingobacteriaceae > Sphingobacterium. The sequence continues at coordinate 32,025 of NZ_BEYR01000009.1, read as the reverse complement.
CTTTACGTAAATCGTATACAGAAGGCGCAGCTAGGATAATGGAAGAATAGGTACCCACAATAACACCGATTAAGATCGCGAAAGAGAATCCACGGATAACCTCACCACCAAAGATGAACAAGACCGCAAGAACGAAAACGATCGTCAATGAAGTAATAATTGTTCTGCTTAGGGTAGAGTTGATTGCGTGATTGACAACATCGCCAAGATCTTCGTTATGTGCATTCGGTTTGGATACGAACTCTCTCAAGCGGTCAAATACAACCACCGTATCATTCACCGAGTATGCGATTACTGTTAAGATGGCCGCCACAAAGTGTTGGTCAATATCCAATGAGAATGGTACAATACCATCCAATAAAGAGAATAAACCTAATAGAATAATGGCATCGTGGATGGTTGCAATAGCTGCACCCACAGAATACTCCCATTTGCGGAAACGGATTAAGATATATGCCGCTACAATAATAATGGAGAAGATTGCCGAGCTAGTTGCTCTTGATTTGATGTCAGACGCGATACTCGGTCCTACTTTTTGTGAGGACAGGATTTCATGTTTGTTGGACGCATCTACTTTAGATAGTCCCTGGTTCAATTTATCCAATACTTCTTTATCGGCCGCATCGGAAGTTTCTTCGATATGATATGTTGTTGTCACACGAAGTTGGTTTGATGCGCCAAATACTTTTACTTCAGTTGTTTTTTGGAAGATATCGTCCAAACTGGTACGTACAGCTTCCGGATCAACCGGTTTATCGTAACGAACGGTATAAGTACGTCCACCTTGGAAATCTACACCTAAACTGAAACCTTTTGTGAAAATTGAAGCAGCAGAAATTAAGACCGCTACAATAGAGATCGCATAGAATACTTTACGTTTTTGAACGAATTTGAAGTTTGCATTATGCAAGGTGTTTGCAGACCAAGGGAAAGATACTTTAATTTTGATATCTTTTTCCAGCATCCATTCAAAAATAACACGTGTTACAAGTATTGCGGTAAACAATGATGTAATAATACCAACCATCAATGTTGTTGCGAAACCTAAAATTGGGCCACTACCAAACAAGAATAGGATGATACCGATCAAGAAGGTCGTAATCTGTGAATCTAAGATAGATGGTAAAGCGTGTTTGTATCCATCGGCAACCGCCTGACGGATCGATTTTCCTAAACCGAGCTCCTCACGGATACGTTCATAGATCAGTACGTTTGCATCGACGGCGGTACCCATTGTCAATACGATACCGGCAATACCAGGTAAGGTCAGTACAGCATTGAGTGAGGCTAATACCCCCATGATAATGAATACATTCAACAATACAGCAATGTTAGCCACAATACCTGCAGTGTTGTAATACGCAATCATGAAGATCATTACCACGATAATACCGATGACCGCTGAGTTAATACCTGCATCAATTGCTGCTTGTCCCAATGTAGGACCTACGATCGCTTCTTCAACGATTTTCGCTGTAGTCGGAAGACGGCCAGCTTTCAATACGTTTGCCAAATCTTTTGTATCCTCTACCGTAAATGAGCCGGAGATTGATGAACTACCGTTTGGAATTTCACCATTAACAGAAGGAGCAGAATAAACGACATTGTCCAATACAATAGCGATTGCATCTCTATTTTGAGCCGCTTTCGCCGTAATTTTTTTCCATTCACGCGCGCCCTCACTATTCATTTGCATTCCAACAACAGGTTGGTTTTTCTCATCAAAGTTGGCATTCGCATCGGTGATGACATCACCGGTCAATACAGCACCATTATCCGGTCCTACTGCTTTGATGGCATACAAGGAAAGTTGCTCCGGTGTTTTTTGCTCTGGTTTTACAGCCCATAAAAGCTTTAAGTTGCCTGGAAGAATTGATTTTACTTCCGGACGTTGCAGATAAGCGTTTACTTTAGCGGTATCTTTCAATGAAGCGATACCGACCATAGCACCAGGCATAAGCGCCATTTGTTGATTTTCGCCCATGTAAACTGCTGGACGTAAAGCCTCAAATAATGGATTTTTCTGACCTAGATTAAGCGCTGCACTATCTTTTTTAGCTTTGTTGTCTTTTTGACCGCCAGTTAAGTTAGACAATAAATCGTCTGACTTTTTCGTTGTGTCAGCAACAGCACTGTTTGGCGTAGTGGGCGCAGCTTTTAAAGTAGTCGCTAATGTTCTGTCAATATTTTCTAATACAGGGTAAACTTCTTGATTGGTGTAAGTTTCATAGAATTCCAATTTAGCCGAACCTTGAAGTAAGTTACGAACACGGCTTTCGTCTTTTACACCCGGTAATTCGACCAAGATACGGTTTGTACCTTGCTGAATTTGGATATTTGGTGAAGCAACACCGAATTTATCAATACGGGTGCGCAGTACTTTGTACGAATTTTGAATGGCATTGTCTGCTTCTTTTTGGAGGAATGATTCAACTTTTGAATCAGAATCACCCGGTTTAATTAAAGAAGCGTTGTCTTTTGTCGAAAAGAATGTCGAAAGCGGGGTAGAAGCACCGATGGATTTGTATTCTTCCATAAACAATGCTACGACCGTTTTCGGACTAGTTTTACTCTTTACTACCGCTTGCTCCAACGCCTTGTTGAATTTTTCATCTTTTGGATTATTCGCTAGATTACGGATCAACTCATCCAATGAGATTTCCATGGTAACGTTCATACCACCTTTCAAATCCAATCCTAAAGCCAGTTCATTTGCTTTTGCTTCCCTATAGGTGTATTTCGCAAAACCTAAATTGTACACTACTTCACCTGCCATGGAGTCTAGATAGCTCTTCTCTTTCGCCAAATCTCCTTTGGCAAACTTCTCAGCATCTTGCTCCACCTTGCGGGTCACCCAAGTAAATGATAGGGAGTATAGACACGCTAATGACACCACTATCACTAAAAGTTTAATCAGCCCTTTACCTTGCATCGTCTGTTATTAATTGTATTAATTTTAATGTTAAATACTGTTTATGTAATTGATAATTAGTTCTTGTTTAATCACACTTTACCAAGAATGGCAAAGGTATAAAATTTTTGTAGAATGAAAAGCTTTATTTATGCCATTTAGGTCAAAGGCATAAAATTAGAAGAATTGCTGAAAAAAAGAAATATTTAATGGAATTATTTTACAAAAAAAAGGCCCTGTTTCAAACTGAACAGGGCCTTTTTTATCTTTTCTTAATACTATCTCAACGTATATTTAATACCGAAAGTGAAAGTTGAAGCGTCAAAATCATTACCGTGATTCAATCTCCAGTCTGGTTTCCAGTCTGCGTGAAATCCGATAGGAGCGGCAGGGATCTTAAATTCCAAACCTAATTGTGGTCTCAAACCTACAAGAGTCATATTATCACCAGCGTCGATGAATGTCAATTGAGCACCAACACCCGCATACCATCCTAGTCCGTTTACACCACGGAATGGTCTAGCATATTGATAATCCGCACCTACAGCAACTACATGGTCATCAAACATCACCTGTGCTTGACCATTGTTTGTTCCGCCAAAAGATTGCTTGTATTGAACACCCCAAAGGTCACCACCCGTTCCGTCAAAAACAACACCGATAGCGGCACGTTGTGGAGATTGAGCTTTCGCTTCTTGTGCTCCAAATGCTAATGCTGCAACAGCAGCTAATGAGAGTAATGTCTTTTTCATAATTATCTTTACTTTATATTTTCATTAATTAAAATTACTTTTCGTGTTACCGAAAGCAAATAGCTTGCCAAAAAAAAGAAGCAATCCGTTGGAAGGGAGAATTGTGTCAATTCATAATCGTTCTAATTTGTCTTAGGATTGTAATTTGTATATTTTATTTTTTAATATTGCTTATTTTTCTTAAATTTGCCTGGCAAATAGAAAACCCAATACATATTTGCCATGCAATTAGATCCACAAAAATTCGTAGCAGAAGGTCTCACTTACGATGACGTCTTATTAATTCCAGCTTATTCTGAAATTTTACCACGTGACGTCGATACGAGTACCTCCCTGACAAAAAAAATCAAATTAAATATTCCATTGGTTTCTGCAGCAATGGATACGGTAACGGGTGCTGATTTAGCAATTGCGATCGCACAAGCGGGCGGTATTGGTATGTTACATAAGAACATGACGATTGCAGAACAAGCCGCTGAAGTGCGCAAAGTCAAGCGTTCTGAGAGTGGTATGATCCAAGATCCAGTAACACTATTGGCTACAGCTACTGTTGGGGATGCCTTTAATATTATGAAGGAACATAAGATCGGGGGAATTCCAGTGGTGAATGAAAAAGGCCAATTGGTGGGTATCGTAACCAATCGTGACCTTCGTTTTCAGAAAGATATGACCCGTCCGATCAATGAGCTGATGACGAAAGATAATCTTGTCGTTGCTCCCGAAGGAACGGATTTGGTGAAAGCCGAGGAAATTCTTCAGAACGAAAAAATCGAGAAGCTTCCGGTTGTCAACAATGAAGGCATCTTGAAGGGTTTGATCACTTTTAAGGATATACAGAAATATAAGCATTATCCCAATGCTGCTAAAGATAGCCACGGTCGCCTACTAGTAGGTGCTGCAGTAGGTGTTACGCCAGATACTTTGGACAGGGTTGAAGCTTTGGTAAAAGCTGGCGTGGATGTAGTGACCATTGATACTGCGCATGGCCATTCAAAAGGTGTAATTGATAAATTGAAATTGGTGAAATCCAAATTTCCGGAACTACAGGTGATCGTTGGGAATATCGCAACAGGCGCAGCCGCAACAGCATTAGCTGAGGCTGGTGCAGATGCCGTAAAAGTAGGTATCGGGCCCGGTTCAATCTGTACAACACGTATTATCGCAGGTGTCGGCGTCCCTCAGCTTTACGCTGTGTATGAAGTTGCTAAAGCGCTTAAAGGAACAGGTGTGCCTTTGATCGCCGATGGTGGTATCAAACAAACAGGCGATATCGCGAAAGCTATCGCTGCCGGAGCAAGTACAATTATGGCTGGTTCTCTATTTGCCGGAGTAGAAGAAGCTCCCGGAGAAACAATTATTTACGAAGGCCGTAAATTTAAATCATACCGTGGTATGGGATCTATCGAAGCAATGGAAAAAGGTTCTAAAGACCGTTATTTTCAGGATGTAGAGGATGATATCAAAAAGTTGGTTCCGGAAGGTATCGTCGGACGCGTTCCTTACAAAGGTACATTGGCAGAAGTCGTCTATCAGTATATCGGTGGCTTGCGTGCTTCCATGGGCTATTGTGGTGCTGCAACGATCGAGAAGCTACAACAGGCGCAGTTTGTTCGTATTACAGGTGCTGGCTTGAGAGAGTCTCATCCACATAATATCTCTATTACGAAAGAAGCGCCAAACTATAACAGCAGAGGTTAAACATAAGTGATGCTATAAAAATCCGGCGATTTTAAATTGTCGGATTTTTTTGTGCAAAAATATTGGCTTGATTGCCTTAGTGATCGATAGGAAATTTGTACTTTTATACCCTATTCTCAGGTTTTAAAATTTAAGGAGTTAATTTGGATTATTTAGCGGGTTTAAACCCTTCACAACGAGGAGCCGTAGAGCAAACAGAAGGCCCTGTCATGATTGTTGCAGGAGCTGGTTCAGGAAAAACACGGGTGATTACGTATCGTGTCGCACATTTGATTCAAAAAGGCGTCGATCCATTCAATATCTTGGTATTGACATTTACGAATAAGGCGGCCAAAGAGATGCGCGCGCGTATCGTTTCTGTCGTAGGAAGCGAAGCGAAAAATATTTGGATGGGAACATTTCACTCCGTATTCGCAAAAATACTTCGGGTAGAAGCTGAACTGATCGGATATCCCCGAAATTTTACCATCTACGATACGGACGATACCAAAAGTTTGCTGCGTGCTATTCTAAAGGAGATGAACCTGGATGACAAATTATACAATGTCAATCATGTCTATGGCCGGATATCGCAAGCCAAGAATAATTTGATATCGCCACAGGAATACAATAAAAATGAGGCCATATTAGCCGAAGATATTTCGAATGGACGCGGGCAATTGGGACAGATTTACATGACCTATGCACAGCGCTGTTATCGCGCGGGTGCCATGGATTTTGATGATCTCCTGTTCAAAACTAATGTTTTATTGAATAAACATCCGGAGGTATTGCACAAATACCAGCATCAATTTCGTTATTTGATGGTCGATGAGTACCAGGATACCAACTTTTCGCAGTACCTAATCGTCAAACGATTAGCCGCCGTCAATGAAAACATCTGTGTTGTTGGTGATGACGCGCAGTCAATATATGCCTTCCGGGGTGCCAATATCCAGAATATTTTGAATTTCCAGAAAGATTATCCGGATGTCAAGATCTTTAAACTGGAGCAGAATTATAGATCCACCAAAATGATTGTCAATGCGGCAAATTCGGTGATCGCCAATAACCAGAACCAGCTGGAAAAGAATGTTTTTTCGGATAATGAAGAAGGTGAGAAAATTAAGGTTTCACGTGCTTTCTCTGATAATGAAGAGGGGAAAATTGTTGCAGATCAGATTATTGAAGAGAAATCGCTGAAAGGACTTAATTACAAAGATTTTGCTATTCTTTATCGGACTAATGCCCAATCAAGGGCGATGGAGGAGGCCTTGCGCAAGATCAATATACCTTATAAAATCTATGGCGGCACGTCTTTCTACCAACGGAAAGAAATTAAAGATCTGATCGCTTATTTCCGTCTTACCTTCAATCCCAATGATGAGGAAGCATTGAAACGTGTTATTAACTACCCTCGTCGGGGAATAGGAGATACAACGATTGAGAAGATTATGATCGCTGCCGATCAGAACCAATATCGCATTTGGGATGTGGTGGCTAATGCCGCACATTTCTTGGATGGTCGTAGCGCGACTTCTGTGGGTGGTTTCGCGCAAATGGTACAAAGTTTTCAGGCCTTGGCTAAAAATAACAATGCGTTTGATACTGCGATGCATATTGCACAGCACTGTGGTATCTTGAAAGAACTTTATGAGGATAAGTCGGTAGAGGGGTTAGCGCGTTATGAAAACATTCAGGAGCTACTCAATGGTATCAAAGAGTTTTCGGAACGGGAAGATATTGAAGACCGTGGTCTTGATATATACATGCAGGACATCGCTTTATTGACTAACGATGACAACGATAAAGATCCGAATGCAGATACTGTTTCTTTGATGACTATACACTCTTCTAAAGGACTTGAATTTCCTGTTGTTTTTATTGTAGGCTTGGAAGAAAACCTGTTTCCGTCTCAGTTGTCATTGAATTCCAGGACGGAATTGGAAGAAGAACGAAGACTTTTTTACGTTGCTGTTACCAGAGCTGAAAAAAAATTACTACTTTCGTATGCTACTTCGCGATATCGTTGGGGAACGTTGAATAATTGCGAACCCAGTCGTTTTTTGGATGAATTGAATCCTGCTTGTCTTGCATTGGATTTTAAACCACGACAAACTTCCGCCTCAGCCGGGAGTTTTCAAGGCGAACGAATTGCATGGCAACAAAAGGACAGTGATGATACGTTTTCTAAACCCAAGCCTAAAGCAATGGTTAAAACAACGTCTATACTGCCCAAAGCCCACAAACCTACTGCGGGTTTTGCTCCTTCTGACACATCAAATCTTCAGGTCGGCATGGAAGTTGAACATGAACGCTTTGGATTTGGCAAAGTTGTCAATCTAGAAGGAAATAAAGGAGATATAAAAGCAACTATTTTCTTTAAAGAGTTGGGACAGAAACAATTGTTGCTTAAATTTGCAAAACTTAGAATAATTCAATAATAAAATACCAAAACGAGATCTTAACCGTTTAATAGGTACTTATATTAGCTATATGAACTTTGACTACAACAGCACCAGGCCAAAATTGATCCTTGCAGAATATGGCCGCAATGTGCAAAATATGGTAGATTACATCTGTACTTTACCCACAAAGGAAGAAAGAAATAAACATGCCCAAATCGTGATCGACATGATGGGGGTGTTGAATCCACACTTAAGAGACGTTTCAGATTTTAAGCATAAACTTTGGGATCACCTACAGATTATCTCGGATTTTAAGCTTGATATTGACTCACCATATCCAATCGCCACTGCAAAAAGTGTGAAACATGAGGTTGAACACTTGGGCTATCCGCAGCATTCTATCAAATTCAAACACTATGGATTTACAGTGGAGAAAATGATTGATAAGGCCTTGAAAGTGACCGATGAGCCTAAACGCGAGCAGATGGTTATTGGTATCGCCAATTTTATGAAAATGGCCTATGTCACCTGGAACAAAGATTCCGTATCCGATGAATTGATTATCCAGGATTTGAAGGAATTGTCTGGTTACCAATTGACTTTACCCGAAGGTACGGTATTGACTAAACTTGATTTTAAAACTCCGCCTCCAGGAAACCGTGTCAAAGGTCCTACAACAGGCAATTCAAGTGGAAACAACAATAATAGCAACAGCAACAATAACAACTCTTCAGGTTATCAGTCGAAAGGCGGCGGTGGTAGTGGCAAGCCTCGTATGTCAAATAACAATAACAACATGAAGCGGAATAATTTTGGTGGCAGCAATAACAATAACAACAACAATAGAAATAGAAAACCTCAGAATAATTACAATAATAATAAAAGAGGCTAGTTCTTTAAGTTTTTAATTTATAAGAAGCAGGCAATTGCGAAGTGATTCATATATTTCTTTACAATTGCCTTCTTTATTTATGGAATAGATTTGTTTATCAGTTCCTACCAATGGGAGCTGACTGATCTAAATCTGAGCATTGGAAAATTCCATAAACTTTTTTCAATACAATTTTATTGATTTTAAGGGGCCCGAACTGTCATTTAGCGACATCAGAAAACTAAATTATACACCGGGTTTTGTTGTAATAAGAAGATATCAGTTATATAAATGAATGCATTTGAAATAATCGGTGGAAAACCGTTAAAGGGAGAGATTATTCCACAGGGAGCAAAAAACGAAGCTTTACAGATACTGTCAGCAGTTTTACTGACTGAAGAACCTATGACCATCAGTAATATTCCAGATATTAAAGATGTCAATAAGTTAATCGATCTGTTGGCCGCATTGGGTGTTAAAATTGATCGTATAGATAAGGATACTTACGTTTTTGAAGCGAAAGACATTAATATAGATTATTTCCAATCGTCTGAGTTTAAGGAGAAGGGTGGGGGCTTACGTGGTTCGATTATGATTGTAGGACCATTATTGGCTCGCTTTGGCAAAGCTGCCATTCCAAAACCGGGAGGTGATAAAATCGGGCGTAGACGTCTCGATACACACTTTCTGGGTTTTGAAAAACTAGGGGCCAAATTTGTCTACGACGCATCCACACACTTCTTTAATGTAGATGCTACCGAACTAAAAGGTAATTATATTTTATTGGACGAAGCGTCCGTAACCGGTACCGCAAATATAGTTATGGCTGCCGTATTGGCCAAAGGAACAACAACGATTTACAATGCGGCCTGTGAGCCTTATTTGCAGCAGTTATGCAAAATGTTAAATCGTATGGGCGCTAAGATATCGGGTATTGGATCTAATTTATTAACCATTGAGGGGGTAGAACGCCTCGATGGAACATCACACCGGATGTTGCCTGATATGATTGAGATCGGCTCCTTTATCGGTTTGGCCGCAATGACGGGATCTGAAATCACCATTAAAGATGTTTGTTTTCAGGAATTGGGTGTGATACCATCTGTGTTCTCACGTTTGGGAATACAATTTGAATTGAGAGGGGATGATATCTTTATTCCGGCACAGGATTCTTACGAAATTGATACTTTTATAGATGGTTCCATTCTGACCATCTCGGATGCACCATGGCCCGGATTTACACCGGATCTCCTGAGCATTATTCTTGTGGTCGCCACGCAGGCGAAAGGGAATGTATTAATTCACCAAAAGATGTTTGAAAGCAGATTGTTCTTCGTCGACAAATTAATAGATATGGGCGCACAGATTATTTTGTGTGATCCGCACCGCGCGACAGTAATCGGAATGAATAAATCCCATTCTTTGAGAGGTATCGAAATGACATCTCCTGATATTCGTGCGGGGGTATCCTTATTGATCGCCGCTTTATCTGCAAAAGGAAAATCCGTAATCCACAATATCGAACAGATTGAGCGTGGATATCAAGATATCGAGGAACGCTTACGCAAACTAGGTGCAGATATCAAACGTGTGGACGTGGAACCAAAAGGTCACTAGTCAAAGTATTTGCATATAGCATCGTAAAAGATTATTGCGAAAAACTAAAAAAGCCCCGAAACTCGTTTCCGGGGCTTTTTTTATCCAGCTATCCGGATTATACCAAAGGAGCTGGTGCTTCTTCTTCAAATAAAGGAAATTCCTTGATAATGTTGTACCAAGTGATTACCTTCTTGATATCTGATGTATATACACGGGATTCATCATGGCCAGGAGCAACTTCACGGAAGAAATCCCGCAATGTAGCACCATCTGATTTCGTGTCAGGTAATGTTAAACCTTTTTCTTTAATGGTTTCGAATATATCCAATAGACGGATCTCCTCTTCGTCACCATAAATGGTGATATCCTCCAATGTTGCCATTTTTGTCGAAGATAAACTTACCACGGTCTTAATTTTTGCTTGATCAAGGGTTTCTAAAATAAAACCACCTTTGTTTTGTCCAACCAATTTGAACAATCCTGGTTTACCAGTTACAGATACTAATGCTCTTAAATTCATCTTAAATTTTTTTAAATCTCCAAGAATTAATCTTCGATTACTTCAATTGATAAAATACGGTCTCCTTGTCTGATATCGTCTACCACATCAACATTCTCGATTACCTTTCCGAAACAGGTATGGTTACGGTCTAAGTGAGCTGTATTATTGCGGCTGTGGCAAATGAAAAATTGAGAACCTCCTGTATTGCGACCAGCGTGAGCCATTGACAATACGCCCCTATCATGGTATTGGTTTTCACCAGTTAATTCACAATCGATTTTATAACCGGGACCACCTGTTCCAGGGATACCTGCTGCGCCTTCACGTGAATTTGGGCAACCACCTTGAATAACAAAATCAGGAATAACACGGTGGAAAGCCAATCCGTCGTAATAACCTGATTTAGCAAGTTTAATAAAATTTGCTACTGTATTTGGAGCATCAGCTGTGTAGAATTGCACAGTCATGTCGCCTTTTTCTGTTTTAATAATCGCTTTACTCATGTTCAAAAATTTTTATGAAATACAAAGATAATGTTTCAGAGTGAAATGCGAAGTAAATCCCAATCTGCATTTTTTTAAAATCGCGTTATTTGTCGTAATATCACCTGAAAAATAATGCGAAATATTTTATATATTTATGTTAGCTAGCCGGTTATCGTGTAAACAATGTCAAATCTGTATAAATTAGTTATCAGGGAATGGTCCGAGGCGGACCGTCCCCGCGAGAAATTATTGAATCAGGGACGAAGGGCCCTTTCCGATGCGGAGCTACTGGCGATTCTGATCGGATCTGGTTCAATGGATGAAAGTGCCGTAGGACTTTGCCGGCGTATTTTAGCCGATGCCAACAATAGCCTGGATACACTTTCCAAGATGGAAGTCAATGAATTGAGTCGATATAAAGGCATTGGTGAGGCCAAAGCCATATCGATTATTGCAGCCTTGGAGCTGGCGCGGCGTAAGAAAGAATCTCCAGCAGAGGAAAGGAAGATTTTGAATAGCAGCAAGCGGGTGTATGATTTTATGAAACCAATCCTGCAGGACTTACCCCATGAGGAATTTTGGACACTCTATCTGAACACGGGATGCAAATTGTTGGATCAACAGCTTATTGGCCGTGGTGGAAATGATTTTACACCAGTCGATGTCCGAATTATTCTGAGAAATGCCCTCGCAATAAAAGCACATGCTATTGTGCTGGTTCACAACCATCCTTCAGGGACTTTGCAGCCTAGTAATGCTGACAGAATTCTGACGCAAAAAATTGTCGAAGCATCAAAAATTATGGATATTAGGGTAAACGATCACCTGATCTTTACAGACAATGGATATTATAGCTTCAGAGATGAAGATATAATCGATTAGCTATAGCAAATCTGATATGAGCAAAAATAGTATTGAGCGATTCACCGACAGGGTTGTGGATTATGAAAAATTCAGACCCAATTATCCTAAAGAAATTATTCAGATTCTTCAAGAAAAGATAGGTCTGAATAAAAGCTGGCTGGTGGCAGATATCGGCAGCGGTACCGGCTTATCCACTCAATTATTTTTAGAAAATGGAAATGATGTCTTCGCTGTGGAACCCAACCGGGAGATGCGTGAATCTTTGGTGCACCATTTTAAAACATACCGGAACTTAATTGCATTGAACGCCACGGCTGAGGATACGGCGATCGAGTCCGGTTGCGTAGATTTAATTTTCGCCGGACAATCTTTTCATTGGTTCAATCGGAGCGCCTGTTCCAAAGAATTTAATCGTATTCTTACCAAAACCGGTCATATTGTACTGGTCTGGAATCAACGTGATCCAGAAGATGCTTTCCAGCAGGAATACGAGCAGTTTTTACGCAATCATATTCCCAGCTATCAATCTGTCAGTCATAAAAATATAACCGATGAGGACCTCCGTAATTTTTTTGCCGATAGACCAATGACGAAGGTATCCTTGCCCAACCAACAAGTATTTGACCTGAAATCCTTTTTGGGAAGGGTAAGATCATCCTCTTATTTTCCTAAAGAGGCGCCGGAGAATAAAAATTTATACGATGACCTTCGCGCGTTGTTTGAAAAATATGCGATCTCTCAACGTATCGTGTTTCGATATATTACAGAGATTTATATCAGTTGAGATTAAGCGACCGGAATCTGTAGGGCTTCTTTTGTTGTATTTTTTCTTTTCCAGTTGAAAATGCGTCTGGTTGGGGAAGAATGATAGGGAAACACCAAAATGAGGAATACGAGGATCAGTCCTACAATAAACAATCCGTTATAACTGTCCCGAATGGCGAGCAAAGAGGCTTGTATCTGTACTGATTTGCCAATATTGGCTGATTGTAAAACCAGGCTATTCGTGTTATCTATGATGTTGGCCAGATGGCTTGTCTTGATGACCTGTTGTTGGTAATACCAATTGGCAATCGTATTGGTCCACACAACGGGTACCAAGAAGGAACGGGTCAGGATCAGAAAAACCAATCCAGATAGGTAATATTTGTTTGGAATATTACCCGCCATATATACACCTATGCCAATATACGATGTTATGACAGCGATCCCTCTTAAAATCATAGGCAGGTAAAATAGGCTGGTATGTATCTGTAGGCCGGCAATCTGTGCAAAGAAAAAGGATGATAATGCATAGCAAATGGCGGAAAAAGCTAAGATGAATTTACATTTTTTGGTAAACTTAAAGTATGCATACGAAATCAGTGCACCGATAAGATATCCGGGAATGACGTAGGTGTTTACCTTAGCGATTTCCAAAGGGTTTGTACCGAATGTAATTCCCAATAGGGAGGTATATAAGGATGTGGAACTATAGAAGATTCCGAATACAAAGATCGTTCCGACGGATATGGGTAAAGTTCGCGTTGAAAAAGCGTCAAAGTTCATCAGCGACTTTCGGATGATAACACTTCTATTTACAAAGAGAACAAGGAATAAAATTGCTGCTGTTCCCGTCAGTATAATCAATTTGGAATGAAACCAGTTTTGTGTTAATCCATAAGTACTAAAATAGGCTAAATTGAGCAGGGAAATGCAAAACAATATGCTCCCAAACCAGTCATACTGATAAAGAGGTACTTTTTTAAAGGTGGACGATTTCATGAAAATAATGCATAGCAACAAACCGATTGCTAATAATATATTCTGGAACAGGAATACAGTCTCCCAGTAGAATGTTGCCGCAAAAATGGTGGCTATATAATTTGCTATTGCCGGGATGACCATTGTCATCGGGTAGTAAACCGCATAAAGCTGGTAACGTTCTCCACGCGGCATTAAAAAAGGAATCATTTCCCCGATAATGGCCATGGTGACGATAATTTTGGCACTTCCAATAAAAAACGTAGCCATACAGATATTGATGCCATTGCTTGCATGTTCCAAAATTGCATTTGAAAAAAGGATGATGATGGTAGAAACAATCAATATCGTTTTTTTTGGGAAGAGCTTAATCAATCGAAACACTAAGGGAATTGCACAGACCATGCCTGCATAATAACAATATGTTGCCATATTGAGATCGGCGCTTATGCCCGCGTAACCGTTCATCACATAGGTATTGACTGACGATGGAATTCCATTATTAAAGGAAAATATAATGTTGAGCACAAACAAAAGGAATAGTTCCCATGCTGGGCTCAGCCAATCTCTGAAAATACGATCTTTCATGATTGAATTACTTTACACGTATGATAGCATTCATGCCCACCCGGAGAAGATCCATATCTCGTTTGGAGTTGGATGCTGTGAAATTGATACGGACAGGGATCCGTTGCTGAACCTTCACAAAGTTTCCTGTGGCGTTGTCAACAGGAACAGCCGAATACTTAGATCCCGTCGCTTCAGATATTGCAACCACTTTACCTTCAAAGGTTTTCCCTGGCAAAGCATCAATTTCTATGTTGACTTTTTTATCCATTGTGATGTTTTTCATTTGGCTTTCGGTGTAGTTTGCTGTTACCCATTTCTGTTCATCACGGATGATATTGACCAGCGGTGTACCATTTTGTACCAGTTGTCCCTCTTCGATATTCCGTCTGCCCAATACCCCATCATAAGGAGCGGTTATTACGGTATATGATAAATTCAATTCGGCTAAGCCTATCGCAGATTTGGCCTTTAGCAATGCAGCGTCATTAACGGATACTTTTTGTTCGGATTCATGGCTGTTGAGTTTGGATGTTTGTTGTTGAGCAAGCAGTGCTTTGTATTTGGCAGACATTGCTTCATACTCCGATTTTACCTGATCGAATTGATAACGGGTTACTGCCTCGTCTTTTACCAGACTCGCATACCTGTTGTAATTGGCTTCCATGTTGTCCAGCCTGGCCTTCATCTCCTCAATATTGGCATTGGCGATAACCGTACCAGTATTTGCAATGGCGATTCCGGACTGTGTTATGGTCTTGTTGGCTTTTGCATCGGCTAAGCTGGCTTTTGCATTCTGTAGCAAGATGCGATACTCTGAGTCGTCTATGATCACAAGTGTGTCGCCTTTGTGTACTTTTTGGTGTTCATCAAAACGTATGTCCTTAATATAGCCACTGATTCTTGAATTGATCGGTGTGATATGGGCATCTACTTGGGCATCATCTGTATAAACAGATTCATTGATGTGAAAGAAAATCATAATCCCCCATACAATCGTTGTGACAATGACTAAGGCCGATACACTATTGATTGTCCATATTCTTCTTCTTCGTTTAACTTCTTTTTCACTTAATGTTGAACTATTCATGGCTCGTTTTTACTATTCGTCTCGTACGGAAAAGTATCTCGTACGTTATGTTTGTTTACTGCTTATCAATAATAACAGTCAATTTTTCTAAAAATTCCGTGATCTCCGATACCTTGTGCTCCGTGATTTCTTTTAGGATTGCATGATAAAGATCTTGCTGTACAGGATTCAATAATTCCCTATAGGCGTCCCCTTTTAAGGTGAGCTCAATCAGGTTGTTCCGACGGTCATTGGGGTCACTCACACGTTTAACTAGGTCTCGTTTGCAGAGGTTGTCTATCAGTGGAGTCACACTCGCTTTGTTTTTTTGAATTGCAACAGCGATATCCTGTTGATTCATCCGTTCCTTTTTCCAAAGAGCCGCCAATACCTGCAACATCTCATAGGTGATATCCAATTGTTGCTCCTTGATTTTTTGGATATAATATTGTTTTAAGCTGGTTCTTAAAGCGATGATACTATCCACTAACGGTTTTACCGGGTTGGGCAATTCATTTTCCATGCAACAAAGTTAAATATGAAACAGTTAAATATCAAACTAATATGGGGCGATCGTTAAAAATATGTTAAAGATATGACGTGAACAGGTGTATGGCATTTTATTTGGAAGTGATTTAGGCACAAGTAAAAAAGATATGCTGAGAGTTGAATTGATATTCTTTAGACGCTGCTTATTTTTACTGCCAATTTTTGTATTTGCAAGTAGAGTAGATGGTCAGCAGCTTACTTCCTTTAATAATTGGGAGGAAAATTTCCCTATTGTAAATCGCTGGATAGATCCTTTTTTCCCTTTAAACATACAGTCTAATGTCGTTAATTTAGAACTAACGGGTGATAAAGGTAAGAAAGCTATCGCCAAGGAGGAAACGATGGATAAAGTTGATGTGGAGTCTGTTGATCTTTCTCATGGGACTGTTGCGCGTAGTAGACATCAAGGAAATATCAAGTATTCTTCTTCGCGTTCGGGGGCATTATATCGCGTTGCATTGGATAAGCAGACCGACGAACGGTATGACGGGAAGCCTGTTTTTGTCGATGCTAAGGGGGTAAAATATATAATTGACTCGAAATATAGAAAGCAAATTGTCAAATAATTGGATTGCTAAGTTAAAAGTCTGTTAAAAAAAATATTGTAAGGAAAATTTGGCATTTGTATTGTACTTTCACTTACAATTATTTAAATAACAATTGCGTTATGAAAACATTAAATCGTTTCAAAAAAATCACAGCTGCATTAGCTCTGATCGCTACATTTGGATTGGGACAATCCTATGCGCAAACAGCTCCTAAAAAAATGGAGAAAGAAGCCAAAAAGACAGAACAAAAAGCAAAACAAGTAAAGACAAAGGCGAACGAGACCGAAACGAAAGCTGCTCCAGCTAAGACGATGGAGAAGAAAGACGCAATGGCTAAGGAAAAATCTACGCAAACTAAAAAAGCCGCTGAAACCAAGGCCGCTCAGGTAGAGGCAAAAGAAAAAGCCGTCAAGAAAGAAGCAACAAAGACTCAGAAACAGGCCGCTGCCGTCAAAAAAGATGCCGTTACAACAGCTGACAAAGCCACAAGTGAAAAATATAATGGACATATCGTATATGTAGGTCCAAAAGGAGGTAAATATTACATCAATGGAAATGGTAATAAAACCTATATTTCTGATAAAAAATAATAACGAAAACGCATTATATACAAAACAAAAGCTGCATCCATGGGTGCAGCTTTTGTTTTGTATATAGTCAAGAAATGATCCCTAGCGTAAAATCTTGAGTAAATAATCCTTATCAAGGTAAAAAGCGTCTAAGCTTCCCCCATCTTCAAGGATAGTGCTGCTGATTTCCTTTTTATGCTGCTGAAGTGCCTGAATTTTATCTTCAACCGTATTTGGACTGATCAGGCGGACCGCGGTGACATTTTTTTGTTGGCCGATACGGTAGATCCGATCAATCGCCTGTTGTTCCACAGCCGGATTCCACCAGGGATCGACGAGATAGACCACATCTGCGGCAGTGAGATTAAGTCCTGTTCCTCCGGCCTTCAGGCTAATGAGAAAAACCCGGCTATCTTCATTCGATTGGAAATCATCGACAAGCTGTCCCCGGTTTCGCGACTGACCGGTGAGGGTCAGCGATGGTATCCCATTTTTATCCAACGCTTCTTTAATCAGGTGTAACATGCTGACAAACTGGGAGAACACGATGATTTTGTGCTGATCTTTTTTATGCTGGATTTGCTCGATCAGCATTTCAATCTTTGCTGAATCTTCGGCAGAAGTTAAATCTTCGCTCTGGAGCAATTTACTGGAATTGCAAATCTGTCGTAATTTGGTCAGACCTTTCAGAACATGCATCGGACTTTTCTTGATTTCATCCCCATCTTTAGCAGAGATAAACTCCCGAAATTCTTTTTCATAGAGATCATATATCCGTCGTTGTGCGGTTTTCATTTCGCAATAGAGTACCAATTCATTTTTTGCAGGAAGATCATCCAATACATCCCGTTTTGTTCTTCGAAGGATAAAGGGTTTTATTTTTTCCTTTAGCATCTTCTTTCTTTTGCGATCATGAAAAGCATCAATTGGTGTCGTATAGACGTCCTTAAAGTATTTTTTATTCCCCAATAAACCCGGAATGGCGAAAGAAAGCTGCGCAAACAAATCCATGGTATTATTCTCAATAGGTGTTCCTGTTAGTATGATACGATTTCGTGAGCGCAGTAAATTTACCGCTTTGTACCGCTGTGAATCCGGATTTTTTATGTGTTGAGACTCATCGAGTATAACATAATTGAAGGTCAGCTTCTTTAACCTATTGATGTCGGTCAGTAGATTGTGGTAAGAAATAAGTACGATATCGAGTTCTTCAAACTGGTCGCTTATGTCGCGTCGGTTTGGACCCTCTAGGACCAGTGTATTAAAAGAGGGCAAGAATTGCTCAATTTCGCGCTTCCAATTAAAAATCAGCGTCGTAGGCAGAACCAGCAATGTTGGCGTGGTAATGCCTTTTTCTTTTTGAGTGGCCAGAAAGGCAAGGATTTGAACTGTTTTTCCCAGCCCCATATCATCTGCCAGGCAGGCACCAAAATTTAATTTGTCCAAGAAGTTGAGCCATTGTAACCCTTGCTGCTGATAGTGACGTAAATTGCCGACAAAAATGTCCGGTAATTGCACTGGCGGGTAGGTTGATAGTGTCGAGAGCTGATTTCTTAAATAGTCGATCTCGACGGATACGTCATGATCGATATCCTCGTTGGAAAAGAGCTGGTCGATTTCATTAAACTTATATTTGGGAATCTGAATAAGTTCGTCTTCTATGATTTCCGCGGCGTTAAAATAGGCCTCAAATTTTTCCAACCATTCCTGAGGTAGGACACCAAGTGTGCCATCGTCTAGAGTAATAAATTGAGAACGATTGCGAACCGCTTTTTCCAGCTTCTTAAGCGAGACACTTTTGGGGCCAAATTTGACCTGGATATTTGCATTAAACCAATTTTGTCCACTTAATACCTCTATCTGTATTTTGCCTTTGAACCTACTCAATTTGTTGCCCCGTATGGTATTGAATCCAATGATTTGAATTCCGTGCTGATGCCACTCTTCAAATGCATTCAAAAACCAGTCTTTATCGAGAAAATATTTACGGTGTAAATAAAGGTGTTGAAAACTATCATCATCCAATTGCTCCTGAAAATAAGTATGCTGCTTGAGAAGCAGTGAGATGACTTTTGTTTCAGCCTCTTTTTTTCGTTCCACCAAAAATTGGGATCCTTTCGCATCGGTTCCAAATATGTTTCTTTTACTTAGGATAGGAACCTCAACATCACCGTAACGCATGACAGGAATGATGTTTACAAAATCTTCCGATTCTTCCAGGAAAATAAGTGCTTGCATATCCTGATAGTAGAGGTTTTCCTTCAGTTGCGGTTTATTCGCCTTGGGGACATCCTTAAAATTTAACGCTACCGAATTGGCCAGAGGAGCCAGAAATAATTCGTTAAACTCTTTAAATTTGTTGCGGTGTATGCGCAACTCATTTCCTTTGTTTCCAAATAAACGAATCAGTTTGAGATGAAGCTTATTCTCAACGAGATAAAGATGTTTTTTTAAGGCGATAAAGTGATCAAAAAGAATAGTTAGATCCTGTAGCTCGTAAGTGATTCCGTGAATGGATAATTCTCCTCTAATGCAATAGAAGAAACCGCTCTGTTCGATCAGCAATTTGATTTCGCCTTTATTCAGAGCGATTTGAATCGGAGATAAGGAAGTGGCTGTTATATTTTCTGCTTTTTCATAATCATGAAGGAAAAAATCCAGTCCCAAAGGATTTTTAGCAATGGCCCGCAGACTTCGGCCAGCGGGCGTATCTGTCTGTTGTAATGGTTGAGCTAATTGGCTGAGCGCCGCAAAAAACTGGGTTTCGTCAATGGTGTCCGTTTGCCAGATACGTGATTGGCTCTCCACTGTAGAAATGGGGTTTTTCGGCATACCCGATTTCGATAAGGGTGCCTGACATAGCAGGATCTGTAATTGTTTATAATAGCGATTACGTGTCAGTACAATGAAGCTATGCAGTTGTTCACTGTGAATTTTAGAGGGCCTTGTTTGTGGCTCCAAGAGATCAAAATCGTCTAGGGATGTAAGGTGTTTATCTTTGAGAACAAATTGCAGCTCTGCATCTATAACATGTGCCGAAAAATAGTTTTCTAACAAGGGTTCATGTTCCAAACCATATTGTACCGCAATCTTTTTTAAAAGATTGCGATACCGGTTAAAGTCAAAAAAACACAACCAGTTTTCTTGTCCGAATAGCCTTGTCAATGTCGCTTTCTGGTGATTACAGAAACCTGGCTCCGTACAATTGCAGAAAAGCGAAGTTACAGGTGATCTATGAACAAGCATCACCTGGAAATTTGTGTAATTTTCAAGAACTTGAAAAGTCGCCTGGTTGAATTCCATCTCTACGACACTGATTTGGATATTCGCCAAGGCGGTATCCATCCAGGGAAAATAAGAATAACGGCCTACTGTACCGAAATTTATTGTTGTCAATGTATATTGATGGAACTCCATATAGCACGATGTTAAAAATGAAAACTCATGCCACCATAATAATTTCGCAATGGCGCAGGATTGAAATACCGCCCACCAAAAGCATTGATATCATTGCCGAGACTATATTTTTGGTTTAGCAAATTGTCGGCACCAACAAAAAAATTGAGTTGATATCCTTGACCTATCGCTTTACTCCAGGATATTTTTCCCTGTAAGAGATGATAGCGCTTAGCATAGACTGTATTGGCATCATCCAAGGGTATTGCAGCGGTTAAATTCGAAAGAAGATCCAATCGAATTTGATAGGGGAAAAGAGCATTTAAGGTATTGACCCAAACTGTTTTCGGTACCGCTGTTAGTTTGTTGCCACTATAATCTTTCTCTCCCACCTTATAGTTTTTGAAAGCATAATTATTTAACGAAAAATTGCTTCCGACCTGTAAACTACGGATAAGTCCCGAAGACTTTGGGGTCATCAAGTAAGTCAATATAGCGGCTTCAATTCCCTTTTGGTCTATCTTTCCTGCATTCTGAAAATATTCTGCGCCCGTTTCACGTACTTGTCGAATAATAGCATCATTCATTTGATAACTGTATGCTGAGGCATCAAAAATAATTCGACGATTCCATAAATGCCATCGAACGCCAAATTCATGGTTGGTACCGGTCTCCGGCTTGAGGTTGTTATTAATTACATTGTCAGATGAGCGTACTTCTGCAATTGTTGGCGCAGAAAATCCTTTTGAGATTGAGGCCCGAAGGGCGAGCGTGGCTGTGGCTAGGTAGGAGACTGCTGCGCGTGGCATCCAGGTATTCCCAAAATTGATGTGCGCTTTATCCGCCTGGGCTACAGGATAGCGCTGTTGATAAGCAATTTTATTCTCATTGAGTCCGACGGATAATTCGACCTGAAGGCGTTCCAGCCAAGCCAACTGGGTGCGGGCAAAAAAAGATTGTTGGCTGTTTTCCAATTTATCTTTCGCTTGGGGATTACCGATATTGCCCTGATTATTATCGTAATTGTCAATATCGTACCATCCTTTTTGGGCTTCTAAACCAAATTGCAGTTCATATTTTACGTTTTTGCTGACCCGGTCGACATAGGATAGATATAGTCGTGTACCCAGATTCTTCTCATCCCTTTTTTCATAATTTGTGATAAAAGGATTTTTAATTTGGTTGGATGAACCGAATACATTGGCAAACAGGGTTAATTTAGAACTGATATTCGTTTGGTTACTCAGACCCCCGAAAAATGTTTTATCGTAAATTGCTGCTTTTTGTTCTGCAGCACCCGGGTTGGGACCGGCCTTGGGACGGGACTGCCGTCGGTCGTCATCCATTTGTGCGGCAGTCAGGCCACCGGGAGTCTGATAGCCCAGGTCAGTGTAGAATCCAGTAAATTTTAGTTCAGAATGTTTGGCATATTGCCAATTGTAGTTTAGCTGAATGTTCTTCTTATTCAGAGCTGAATGCTGTCGATACCCGTCACTACGCGTCCAACTTTGATTGATGGCCAACTGTTGTGTCTGGTTTAAGGGCAGTATGGCATTGAGCTGCTGTTGAAATAACCCATACGAACCTCCTGTTAGCTGTAGGTTGACTTCGGGCTCGGTCAAGGTATTATAACCTTTGCTATAGAGTGAAATTACACCACCGGCATTTGCACCATAAATGGAACCATCAGGACCTTTCAACACATTGATCTGGTCTATCGTGTAAGGGTCGATCAAGTTTAGGTAAGTGTTTCCACCTGCATCCGTGAGCGGAAAGTCATCCAGATAGATCTTTACATTACGTACACCGAATGGAGAACGCAGCATACTGCCACGCAGCGCCAGTCGGTAGCTCCCAGGGGAACGCTCTTCCATACGTAGTCCGGGTACCGTATTCATTACCGAGACAAACGTGGGCGATTGCTGCGATTGCAGCCGTTGCTGACTTAACACAGCCGCGGATGAGGTTAGTTTTAATAAAGGCTGTTTATTAAAATAAGCTTTAATTTCCACTTGTTCAAGCCTATTGTTGGTGCTGTCAGTCGTTTGTGCATATAATTTACCGCATAGACAAAGGGCGGCTAGTATGTAATTTCTTTTCATGGCTAATGGTTCGATCGGCTAGTCCGCAAATTCTTGGCTAAAGTAAATTTCAAAAACTTCTTTGGTCTTATTGTATTTTAAGCATTGGTAATTCGCATAGACTGAACTTGTCGGTATACACAGGGTATTAGCCATGGTATTTTTCGAAAAATCTTTGCTTAGGCATCCCTGTTGCAGATCGAAGTTGTTATTTTTTGAGATATCATCAACGGAGAATGCCTTGTCATCGATCAAGTAATTTGATTGACTTGAACGGATATAGTCTTCCTGATAGATCAATTCGGCTGCAATGCTATAATCTATTGTGCCATTGGTGTAGTAACAATCGGATTGCTGCAATAAATTGGATACATGTACATCCCGATACAATGTTTTAAACCGTTTGTCCTGCTGGTCAAAAAGAAGAATTTCAATTTGATATTTTTCTTTATCATAGACGACATAAGCATAATCATTTTCCTTGTTGCCAAAAATATCCCCATTTGTTTGAGCGAGTATATTAAGATTTGTATGACCCTCGAAATAATTTTTTTGACTCTCAGCTAGGCCTGCTTGCAGTTTTAGATGTAATTTTCCAAAGAGCCCCTCATCAGCCAATTTGACGAGCTCTTGTCGTTGCTGTTTAGCTGTCTCTTCGGTTCTTGGATTAGCATAGGTGGATGTATCAAGTAGAGGTTCCACTGTAATGGGACTTTCAGCTACCTGCTGATTTTGATTGTTGACCGCACTATCTTTTGTTGGGATATTTTGAGGATTAGATTGAATTGTCTGCTGACAGGAAGCAAACCCAAAAAGTAAAAAGTAGAGAAAAATTGTTTGTAAATTCATGCGTATTTATCTTCAATGGGGAACTCCGTCTATTGGATTTTAGACGAAGTCACAATATCGGCTAATTTAATGATTTTATAGAAAAGAAGTCTAGCCAGTTTCCATTAAATTAAAATGCTTCATTCAATCCAAGGAAGAATCCACGGGATCCATATTTTCCTATGGCGTAGTCCAAACAGAGATTTGTTCGGGTGGCTTTGTTAAATAGGACGCGTAATCCCGCGCCTCCTCCCGGTTGCCATCTTTCAAAAAGTTTTGTCCCTAATTCATCACTTGCACTTTGAAGATTAAAAAAAGCCGCACCGCTTAAAAAGCGATTTTTTAGAATTGGAAAGCGGTATTCCGTTTCGGCATAAGCAAAAGACAGCCCTTTGAAATAACCAATGGTATAACCACGGCCTGTTCTTACCGCGGCATCCCTTCCTGTTCCCGGCAGATCGAAGTAGGGGAGGACTCCCCCGAGTTTATAGGAACCCCAATACCAGAATGCAAGTACATGTGCCGGATCTGATTGCGATAAACTAAAATA
Source organism: Sphingobacterium sp. HMA12 (assembly GCF_002933815.1). Classification (GTDB taxonomy): domain Bacteria; phylum Bacteroidota; class Bacteroidia; order Sphingobacteriales; family Sphingobacteriaceae; genus Sphingobacterium. Next base: position 8,056 of record NZ_BEYR01000009.1, on the reverse strand, counting down.
TTTACGAAAGTCAGTCGTAAGTTGGACGGCACTTTTGCTACTGCCCAGTAAGGTCGTGTTCCATCGCAGGCCAATGTCTGAATAGATTCCTTTATAAGGTCTGTTGGGATTATCACGCGTGGTATACTGCATATTCAGCAACAGCCCGTTTGAATTGTAGCTATCCGGAGCGAAACCGTGTTTTTCCGTATAAATGGTGTTTGGCGTAATATTTCCATTTGGACCACTACTCGTTATTTTTCGACGAAGATCGAATGCTAGCCCAGCTCCTAAAAACAAACCATCGGCAACCTTTTTATAAACCTTCTCGTTGAAAGTAAAGGCATTGTATTTAGCCCCATATTTTGTATGTTCGGGATTCGCAAGTATTTCCTCCTCTTCATTGTTCCATTTGCCATGTGGCGTCATACCCAGGCCCGCATCCAAAGCCACCATTTTAACCAAGGCAAAGGCCCCCTGAAAATTCAGTTTATTGTTAGGGGTAAATATATTGTGGCTAATGTAGAAAACCATGATGTTTTTTGTAGTAATGGATGCCGATGTTGCGGCGATTGACATGGTTGTCGTTTTCGGATCGCCCAATACTTTTCCGGCAACGGCCTTTACACCTATTTGTCCACCAATCGTCGGGTTATAAGCAATATTTGGCATCAGAGTGATCGGCGAACGTTTGCTGGATCGTTCCTTTTTACGTTTGGGGTGAATAATCCGGCCGATCAAATCGGAGATATCATATTGACTCGCCAGAATCGAATCGCGTTGTTTTTTATAGAATGAAGTGGAATCTATTTCAGATTGAGCTACAAGGGTATTGGATACCAGCAGGAAGCACGATAGGAAAAGACAGAAAGTGAATAAATAGTGATGACGTAAACGTTGCTGCATGCCTTCGGGTTTATCTTAGATCTAAACGTCAAAAATATTAAAATGTTTTCTAAAAGGATAAAGCCAATTCCATAAAGCATTGATTGGTGTTAGCTAATAGCGGTGGAGCTGTATGCTTGTATTGCTCAGATGCTGCCGAAGAAGAGTGCGACTGGAGCAATTCCTAGCGATAGGACAGAATCAGATAATTAAACTTGGAAGTAAGCGCAAATTTATCTTAGTTTTGATTATTTAATTCGGAGATATGATCAGACAAAATATCTATCGCTGCGGTTTGGCTTTACTATTGATGACAAGCTTAGCACATGCGCAGGAACTCTATACACCCAGAAATATTAAACAAGCCATTGAAAAAGGTACACGGACCACCACGGGAGAGCCCGGTAAAAATTACTGGCAAAACTTTGGAAAATACGATGTAAAGGTACAATTGGATCCGACGACGAGGACTGTTCGTGGAAATGAGACAATTTTATATACCAACAACAGCCCCGATACATTGAAGCAGTTGGCTATCCGGTTTGTGAATAACGTACACAAGCCTAATGCCGTTCGTGCTAACTATGCCTCGGATAATTATTTGACCTCGGGGTTGAAAATAAAATCATTCACGCTCAATGGACAGGTTTATGAGGTAAATAGTGCAGACTGGGGCACGGTCAAACTTGGTGATTTTGGGCAGAAAATTCTTCCGGGAGCAGTGGCGACCCTAGCGATCAGCTGGGAATACCCCTTATCGGTTGAGAGCGACCGCGATGGCATGCTCAATGCGTCTACTTTCTATTGTGCTTATTCCTATCCTCGTGTATCTGTCTATGATGATTATAATGGTTGGGACGTTTTGGAGCATAACGGTAGGCAGGAGTTCTATAATGGTTTCAATGATTATCAGTTTGAAATTGCTGTACCTAAGAATTTTGTTGTATGGGCCACTGGAGAGCTTCAGAATGCGGCGGAAGTATTACAGAAGCCTATTTTAGAACGCTTTGACCAATCGAAACAGCGTGATGAGCCTATCCATGTTGCTACAGCCTCCGAGATGAAGGAGGGCAGGGTAACTGCACAACAAGAATGGAATAAGTGGAAGTTTAAAGCAACCTATGTTCCTGACTTTTGTTTCAGCGTGAGTGACAATTATATTTGGGACGCGGCCAGTGTAGACTTGGGAACGAAGCGCGTCAGTATACAATCCAGCTATGTTGCTGGTACACCCGATTTTGAACAATACATTGGCTGGCAGCAATACTGTATTGAATGGTTTTCGAAAAACTGGCCCGGAGTGACCTATCCCTATCCAACGATGACAGCAGTACAGGGATTTGCGGATATGGAATACCCAATGATGATCAATGATTCAAGTGTGCCCGATAATTTTGTTGATGCTCGACAAACAGCAGATCATGAGATCGCCCATACCTATTTCCCTTTTTATATGGGAATCAATGAGACCCGATATGGGTATATGGATGAAGGCTGGGCTACGGCTCTCGAATTTTGGATCGGTAATGCGGAGATTGGCGCCGAAAAAAATAAGGAGCTGTTTAAAGATTCGCGTGTGAAACGATATATCTTTGATCCATCGACCGAGGAGGATCAACCATTGATTACCATGACTTCACAACTGAATGGTCTGGGTTATGGAAATAATGCTTATATCAAAGCCGCTTTATCGTATATCGCGCTACGGGATTATCTTGGTGATACGCAGTTCAAAAAAGCGCTACATCATTATATGGATCTTTGGCATGGTAAACATCCAACACCATGGGATTTCTTTTATAGTATCAATGCCGGAGCTGGTCAGAATTTAAATTGGTTTTGGAAGAACTGGTATTTTACCAATAATTATATTGATTTAAAGGTGGATAACTTTAAGCAGTCTGGGAATAAAAACACCTTGTTGATCACAAACGCAGGGGGATTTGCGATTCCTTTTGATGTCTTGATCACCTATACAGACGGCACTTTGGAAACAAAACATCAAACACCTGTAATTTGGCAACACAATGAAAGACAGGCAATAGTCAGTTGGTCATCTTCAAAGAAAGTGAAGAAAATTACGTTGGATGGTGGTGTTTTTATGGATTACACCGCCAAAGATAATGAATGGGAAGTTGTAAAATAACAACGTTATTTGTGTCAATCTCGTAATAAGATGGAGATTGACACAATTCCTGCTAAATTTATAGCTGAACATGCTCTGATAATGAAATTGTTGTACGGTTAGGTCAGCCCCCAAATATAAAGTCGATGTTTTTGTTGCTGATGATTTCAGCGCGGAATATCCTTTACTATATGGATGGAAAACTTTAAAATAATCAACTTGACGAATCAATTGTCTGTTTTATTGAAAATTGTCAATAGTTCTGAAGGTCAGATTCACGCGCGGCATAAATACCTTTTTTGTAGGGGGGAGGCGGTGCAACCAATAAGTCTGTGTGAGATCTTTCATGACCAAGAGGCTACCATTTCCCAAAATAAGATCTATCTTTTCTTTTGTTGTCTTGTGCTTGAATGCAAACTTTCTTTCGGCTCCAAAACTTAATGAAGCAATTGCGCCATTTTTCTTCAGGTCTTTTTCTCCGTCACTATGCCAGGCCATACCTTCATCACCATTGTGATATAGATTCAATAAACAAGAATTATAAGTTTCTTGGGTTTTTAATTCTGCAAGTGCTTTTAGTTCGAGTAGTTCTTTTGTCCAAGGGAGAGCCCTTTTTGTGGTATTAGAATAGCTATATTCAAAGGCCTGCTCGCCGTACCAAGCAACTTTGCGTTTGGTGATAATTTCATTTCCAAAAATAATAGCGCGATCATTTACCCATTCGATGGAATCCATTAGCCGGTCAAAATAGTGATCCGCTTGCGTTTGATCTAGTATTTTACCGTAGTAATTGACTGTCCCGTCATAGGGCAATATGTTTTTATTTCCATCAAAAAGATTGTCGAAGAGTTCCATGATATCCTTGCTGTTTTGTTTTCTCATATCGCTGCGTGGAGGCTTTCCCAACCAATCATCGCTGTTTTTCGCATCGGATCCCAACGATAACCGCCAAATATTCCACTGTTTTGAATAACCCGATGGCAGGGGATCAGATAAGCAATCGGATTGCTGCCGACGGCGGTACCCACAGCACGTGAAGCCTTGGGGTTTCCAATCTGAGACGCGATTGAACCGTAAGTACTTAAGTTGCCCATGGGGATTTTTAACAATGCTTCCCATACTTTCAGTTGAAATTCCGTCCCCTTGAGATGCAATTTCACCTGACCAATGTCATTATTCTGTGGATTTAATGCTTTCAGTGCATTCTCGTGCATGATGTCTCCTTGCTGTATAAATTTGGCATTTTGAAAACGGTTTTGGAGTGTCTTGAGCGCAGAGTCTTTATCTTCTTCGTATGCAATATGGCAAATGCCCTTTGAGGTAGAAGCGATAATGATAGGACCAAAAAGCGTTTCATAATAATGATAAGAAATGAGCAAGTTGGCGCCTTCATTCTTGTACTCAGCAGGTGTCATTCCTTCGATATTGATAAACAGTTCGTGTAGCCTGCTGCTACTAGAGAGTCCGAGCTGAAAGGTGGTTTCTGCAATATTGTTTTCCTTCAATAGTGATTTGGCGTGATTTAAACTGATATATTGCAAGAACTTCTTTGGGCTTGTGCCTGCCCAGGAGGTAAACATCCGTTGAAAATGAGCTTCACTCATGTAGACATGAGAAGCGATCTGCCCTAATGTGGGTTGAGTTCTAAAATTTTCCTGTAAGAAATGTATGGCCTTAGCGATACGTTGAAAATCTACTTCTTGTTGAATAGTCATGATTGTCCATTTAGTGTATACAAAGGTGCTAAGAAGAAGAAGCTTATAAAATCCGATTTATGCTATATTGAACGAATGCTAGGAAGTTTTATCCGAATGTCCCAATGATTTTTCAGGAGCAACAATATCCCGAATCAATTGTTTTAGCTCCTTTATTTCCGGAAATCGGCCGGCTCTCTTTCGATCGAAGATTTCTTTGCTGTCTATGCGTATAGTATAGCGTCCTGAAATTTCACTCGGAATAAGCAGGACCCCGTGGATATCTTCGGTGAATGAGCTCAGGATCTCTTGGGACATATAGGCCGCACGCAACATCCAATTGCATTTTGGACAGTATTCGATTTCGATAACAGGTTTTGTTGCCATGATTTAAATTAAGCGATTATACATTCTATCTATAAGACAAATGTAGCTATCTCCCTGTTGCCATCAAAACAGCATGGTAGGAAATCCGTTAACCTTATGGAGAAATGTTTTTTTCTATTAACCGATTTTTAATGAGGTCATAGTGAGGGAACCTGCTACAGAATTGTCATTAAACAAAAATAAATCTTCATTTTTTTCCTGTAAAGCTAGACTATAGATTAGAGGAAGATAGTGCTCCGGCGTAGGGATTGCCAGGTCAAACTCTTTCCCCTGCTGCCTGAAATCGATTAAAGCCTGATGATTACCATCCAGAATAAACTTTTTCATCTTATCATTGGCAAGGGTAGCCCACTCGTAAGCATATCCTGTTGTATTGAGTTTATCCCAGGCAACCATGCTGAGATTGTGGACCATATTTCCACTTCCAATAATCAAGACACCTTTTTTTCGCAGTTCAGCCAGCTGTTGTGCAATTTCATAGTGATAGGAAGCAGGTTGAGAATAGTCTATACTCATCTGAATAATAGGAACATCAGCATTGGGATATAAGTGTTTGACAACAGACCAGGAGCCGTGGTCCAGTCCCCATTTATCGTCGAGATGAACTTCTGTTTTTGTGACGATGCGCTGTGTCTCATGAGCTAACGCGGGGCTTCCGGGAGCAGGGTATTGTACGTTAAACAAAGCTTGCGGGAAACCGCCAAAATCATGGATTGTAGCCGGATGCTCCATGGCGGTAACAAATGTTCCACGTGTCTCCCAGTGCGCCGAGATCACTAAAATTGCTTTCGGTTTTTCGAATGTCTGTCCTATTTTTCTGAACCCTTGGACAAACTCATTGTCCTCAATGGCATTCATGGGGCTTCCGTGTCCTAAAAAGAGAACCGGAAATTTGTCTGTAGCAGCAAGGTCAGTAGACAATTTACGTAATGAACTTGCGGGGCTTGCTATGCCTGATAGGGGGAGTGTTGCCATAATTTTGATAAAATCCTTTCTACGCATTTGAATGATACGAATAGCGTTAATTATTAGCACAAAATTAGGCAGTCTGGGGCGGTACTAGGTATTGTTTTTTTGCCAAATTGTTGTATTATTCGGAAATCAGCTTCTGAATCTCATTTCTAAATTCAGATGGGGTCATTCCAGCTTTCTTTTTAAAAACATTGGTGAAATAAGCCTTTTCCTGATAGCCTAATTCAAAGCCTATTTCTGAAATGGTCTTATTTGTTGTTAGCAGCAGATTTTTGGCTTCGATCAGTTTTCTTGTTTCGATGATTTCCGACACACTTTGTTGTAATATACTTTGGCAGATCAGGTTTAAATTACGCGCAGACATAAAAAGTTTTTCAGCGTAATAGTTTACGCCTTCCGGTCGGCGATAATTCTCTTCCAGTATGGATAGAAAACTGGTGAATGTTGTACTTTGGTTTTTTAATTGCTGCTGTGTGGCGGGGAATTGTTTTTTTCGCTCAGACTCGATCATAATAAATATAGTACTTAACAGCTGCTTGATCACCGCATAGTCAACTACGGTTTGTTGTGTTTCCTGTTGAATCATTTGGCACAGGATAACCAACCTGGAAAAACAAAGGGGTTGAAAAAAAGTCAATGTTGCATTTTCATGAAAATGTGCATAGAGCTGGAAGGTAGTTTCGGGGATGAATTCGCTTTTAAATCGGATAACCCAAAAGTCGATCTCTTGATTCAGCAGGAGAGGTGTTACCCGGTGATTTTTACCCTGTGCGATAAAACTGACGAAAGGAGCAGTATATGTTTTCGCTTTAAAATCAATGAAATGTTCTAACTGTCCCTTTACACCAACAATCAGTTCTTCGAAATCATGTTTGTGTATTTCATTTTTCGACTCTTGGATGCGCAGTGCTTCTTTGGCATCGATTTGATATATTTTGAAAAGTGCGTTCAAAATGATGCAGGTATTAAATATTCATGTTAATGATCAAGTATCCTTACTAATGTACGGCTTAATTTGTATTTTTTTTCAATTGCTTTTCCGAAAAACAGCGATTCCCTTTTCCGAAAACAGCGATTCCGATAGTGAGCCCGCATGTATGGTGTATTTTTGTCCAATTCCAGAGAAGGAGTGAAGTTCTTTTGCTTCTGCTGGGCAACTTGCGATCTTTGAATAGAGTTTTGGTCATACCTTATTCGCCCCCTGTTAGGAATATCCCTGTCCATTCCTTAATGTTTCTTTATTGTTTACCTATCCAAAGAACAGGCAATCAAAAGGGGAAAAGTAGAATGGATAGGTAAAAAGTAGGCAAAAGCCGAAGGGGATGGCAAGAATGTGCAAACAAACCCCGGAAGAAAGATGCTTTTGCCCATATGGATCCCAGGTTTGGTATTTTTTAGGGATGAGTCCAATATTAAATTAGTAATAGTCTACTATTAGGTTAGGGTAAAGTTAGGTTTAGTTTAGCTTTTCCCTAAACTAAACCTAACCAATACCTAAACTAAACCTAAACAAACCCTAACTAAACTACGAATTTCTGCTGACCTTTGATGACACGCTTTTGCCTTGCTTTTCTGCGGTCTCCTCGGTTTGTGGCTGCGGTTTTTATGCCTGTCTACCGTTCCATATCTTCTGATCCGGGAGATCCGGCCCATCGGATTTTTTTCTGCTTTTTACGGTCTGTTTCCGGTTACGGTTTTTCTGCTGTGTCCATGTCATTCGATCTTTCCATCCCGGGTTCGGGGTATCCCTAATGTTTTCTATTAGCCAGTGCTGTGCTTTTGGGCTAACAACTATTAGGGAGTCAGTACCCCAATCAAAAGAATAAGCGAAAGCTGCCCGGAAGCCTTTTCTACAGCCCTCCGGCCAGTTGCGGGGAAAAACAATCGGTCAAGTTTCCAGTGAGTTACAGACATATTGAAATAAATAAGAACAAAAGGCTTGGAAGTTTGTTAGTAAACTCCCTATCTTTGCACCACTCCGCAAGGGAGGCAGGGTTACTTCGAAAGAGGGAAC
>NZ_BEYR01000008.1 GCF_002933815.1 Sphingobacterium sp. HMA12 | reverse complement strand
CAGGTGGGAGAGTAGGTCGGTGCCTTTTTTTACACGGAAGCCCTTGCTGGAAACAGTCAAGGGCTTCTTTCGTTTATATCCTTTCCGGAAGATTCCATTTAGATACTTTCCAAAAACAGTTGCGTCGCTCCCGAAAAGGTATCATTAAATATGCTTCTGCCGGATATCGATCTAAAGTACTGCACAATTATCTTGTTTATATATTTCCCTGCGATTACAGGCTATGTCAAGAGGAAAATGACAGAAGAATGGACGATGTTATAACGGTTTGTTCCTGAGTAGTAATCTATTTATGGTTTTTATTGAGTAACTTTGCGGCGCAATGGGTACATTATTGGATAACGGAATTAAACCGTATAATCATTACGGCGCTTATTTAAAGCAAAAATATAACGGACAGAAAGTATTTAAAGTGATTGTCGATGGCAATTTCACTTGTCCTAATAGAGATGGCAGCAAAGGTTATGGTGGCTGTACTTACTGTAATGTAGATTCTTTTACACCTGATACGGCAAGAAAAATTCCTTCTATACGTGAACAGGTGGAGTCTGGAATTGAACGCGCACGTAACAGCTATGGTGCAGAAAAATTTATTATTTACTTCCAACCCAATACCAATACGTATGCACCAACACATTTGCTGAAAATGATGTACGACGAAGCGTTAAACATCGATCCTGAAAATACACTAGGTCTTTCTGTGGGTACACGTCCAGATTGTTTGGACTTTGAAAAAATTGCCTTATTGGAATCTTATACCGATCGTTATGATGTAGACTTGGAAATGGGTATGGAGTCTATTTATAATGATACTTTAGAAAAGATCAACAGAGGTTGTTCACACGATGAATTTATTAAGACGATGGATATGCTAAAGGATACGCCTCTGGAGCTCTGTGTACATACTATTTTTGGTTTTCCATGGGAAACCGAGGAAATGATGTTGAAATATGCCGATGAAATTAATCGCTTCCCGCAAATTAAATTCGTGAAATTGCATCATTTACATATCGTGGAAGGCTCCATTATGGGCGTAAAATATAAGCGTGAGCCTTTTGAGTTATTCTCTATGGAGAGTTATACGGACTTTTTGTCCAAATTTATCCCACGCTTGCGGTCTGATTTGATTATTCAACGTATTTTCGGCATTGCTGACAAGGAATTGTTGATTGCACCAAATTGGGGATTACCTAAGTCGGGGATTCAGACTTATATTGACAAAGGTCTTGAAGCTCGGAAAGTAGTGCAAGGTAGCCTATTTTAATCAATGATAGAGTTTCAATTGCGAAAGGGATACTTTATGTAAACAATTCAATAAGAGCAATACAATTGTTGATCATGCATAAAATAAATAGGGCTTCCCCAGGGAAGCCCTATTTATTTTATGGTATACGTAAGTCAAACTATCCTTCGACAATAGTCTTTAGATCTGCCGGGGAATAATTAATCGACTTGAGTGTTTTATTGTCAGCTGTTCTAAAGACTAAAAATTTCCCGTCAACTTCTTTGTAGTATGATTCTACTCCTTTAAGTTTGTAATGCGCTTGCGTAGCGAGAGCTTCAGCTTCATCTTTACATGCTTTACTCATATTGGAGCGTTGTACTTCATCAAAAAGCGCCGAAAATTTGTCTTTTAAACCAAATTCAAGAACAGCTCCAGCGAGGACATACTGAATGTCACATAAAGCGTCTGCAATTTCGACAAGATCTTTATCTTGGATAGCTTCCTCTAGTTCTTTTAATTCCTCAGCTATCAAAGAAACCCGTAGGGCACATCTTTGTTCAGAAGGAATCGTTGGTGTATCCAAGATCGGATGTTGGAATGTTTTATGGAATTCCGCTACGGATGAAAGTGTTTTTGGATCAGTCATATTCTTTAATTTTTTATACTCTCTTCTTATCAGGTGCAAATATAAAAAATAAAGGACGGTTAACTGAATGACCGTCCTTTATTTTATTTTTCAAATGAGATTTGATTAGATCAAATGTTTCAATTGAACAATCTCTCTTTCTTCTAGATATCTCCAGCGTCCGCGTGGTAAGTCTTTTTTCGTCAGGTTAGCATAAACCACACGATCTAACTTCACAACTTCATAACCTAGAGATTCAAAAATACGGCGTACAATACGATTTTTACCAGAGTGGATCTGAATACCTATTTCTCTTTTTGAACCTCCTTGTACATAGCTTAAATCATCAGGTTTGATAACACCATCTTCCAATTCAATACCAAAATTAATTTTGTTAAAATCTCCTTGAGTCAGACTCTTATTAAGTTCGACATTGTATATTTTGCTGATGCTGTTACGTGGATGGGAAAGTTTTTCCGCTAGGTTACCATCGTTTGTCATCAAAAGTAGTCCGGTTGTATTTCTGTCAAGACGACCAACTGGATAAATTCTTTCTTTCGTTGCTTTAGAGACAAGTTCCATTACAGTATGACGCTCTTGTGGATCATCCGTTGTGGTGATATAGTCTTTTGGTTTATTGAGTAAAACATAAACCATTTTCTCACGTTTTAGACGTTCGTTGTTGTAACGGATTTCGTCTATCGCCGGATCAACTTTCGTCCCTAATTCGGAAACAGGTTCTCCATTTACCCAAATTACTCCGGCAGCGATCAATTCGTCCGCTTTACGTCTCGAGCAGATACCAGCATTGGCGATATAACGGTTTAAGCGAATTAGGCCATCATCTTCTGTTGAAGTTTCAGCTTTCTTTTTAGGACGCTTAATATATTGTTTCTCGTCAAAATTTTTGTTTTCATCAAAGTTTCTGCTTCTATCGCCATCAAATTTTCTATTGGATGGTTTATAAGGTCTGTCGAAACTTTTGTTGCGACCGTTTGAAGAGCGTTCATCTTTATCAAAACGTTTGTACGAATCTCTTTTTTCGAATGAACCTTCTTTTCGGTCAAAAGATCGTGCGCCATCTTTCTTGTCGAAAGAACGCTCAGATTTATCAAATTTATTGAAAGTGTCTTTTTTATCAAAAGAGCGGGATGAATCATTTCTGTCAGTACGTTTGAAACCATCTCTTTTATCGAATGAACCTTCTCTTCTGTCAAAAGAGCGGGATGAATCATTTCTGTCAGTACGTTTGAAGCTATCTCGTTTATCAAATGAACCTTCTCTTCTGTCAAATGATCTTGATGAATCATTTCTGTCGGTGCGTTTGAAATTGTCTTTCTTGTCGAAAGAACGTTCAGATTTATCAAATTTGTTGAAGGAATCTCTTTTGTCAAAAGATCTTGATGAATCATTTTTATCAAATGACCTGCCCCCTTTGTTGAAAGGTTTGTCTGAATTATCTTTTGAACGGAAGGAATTACTTTCTCCTCTATAGGAAGGTTTGTCTGCGTATTTATTAGATCCGAATGATCTATTTTCACGGTTATCATCTTTTCTGAAAGAACCTCTTTCAGATTGATCCTTTGAGCCAAAGGATGATTTTTTACCGAAACTATTGTTCTTGTCGCCTCTAGATTTGAAGCTATCTGAGTTGCCCCGTGACTTTCTGGAGTTGTCATCACGACTGTTCCTTTTATTGCTGAATGGCATTGTGTTTTGCTAAAATGTGAACTGCAAAGTTAGGTATAATTTTGGGTTTTGCGAAAAAATCCTTATCTTTTTGTCTTTTCTTGCATTTTGATGATTTAGGCATAAAAAAAGCCCTTTAAAAGGGCTGCAACGTAACTATTTGTTTTTTAAATAAATACTATTTATCTTTGTACCCTTGAATTTGAACCAAGCTATTTTTTGATCGATTTGACTCGTGGATAGGATAGCATTAAGGGAGTGAATGATAAGAAAGAAAGTATTATGTAGTAGTTTAATTTTGTTTGCGTTATTGCTGTCAAAATTATACTCAACCCCACACAACAACACTTCTGGTGGCGATAAGATCGTTGCAGCGAAGTTAGTCGAAACTCCAGCTCATCTTGGAGGCGATGAAGAGAAAAAAGAAAAAAGCAATTCTTTTGAATCTTACCTGAGTTCATTGACGTTTGCTGAAGATTCATTGCCAATGGATCGTCCATTAGTGGAAAGCAAATTGCGCAAGTTCTTCAGTAGGTTTTCATTTAAAAAAACAGGATCCTATGATATGCATAAAAAGGCGGAAACCTATCTGCCTATGATTGCAAAAATCCTGAAGTCACATGGCATTCCAGAAGATTTTAAGTACATCCCATTAGTGGAAAGTGGCCTAAGCAAGGCTGTCGTTTCATCGAAAGGGGCTGGTGGTTATTGGCAATTTATGCCAGCAACGGCGCGCTTATATGGCCTGCGCGTCAATGGTACAGTGGATGATCGAAAAGATCTTGTGAAATCCACACATGCAGCAGCACGCTACTTGAAATATCTTTATGCTCAATTCGGTAACTGGACTTTGGTGGCAGCGGCTTACAATGTAGGTGACGGTAGTTTAAAGGGTTCGATGAGAAGGCAAAAGAAGGATGATTACTTTGCTTTGAAATTGAACAATGAAACTGGATCTTATGTGTATAAACTGGTATCGATGAAGGAAATTATCGAGCATCCGCAGAAACACGGGTATTCACGTTATGCGGACAAGGAGACCGAGACATTGGATAGAGAGCCTAATATGCTTTAGAACAAGAACAAACAAAACAAAAAAAGGATTTCCCATTGAGAAATCCTTTTTTTTGTAGTCTTATTCGGACGGAGAGTTGATCCATCCGAACATAGGCCTTATCTTAGGTCGACGATATCAAATCCGCTGTAGTTGCTTTTATTAAAAGTAAAAAAGCTAGATGCAATGGTTTTGTTTCCTTCCTGTGCATTCAAGGTATAGGTATAACGATTACCACTTTTATCAAAAATAGTCGTATCATAGATCAAATTATTCGCTTTATTGATCCGTAACTTGATTTTGGAATAATTCTTTTTGCTATCAACTGGCGTCAATTCTACAACACTTAAATTTATTCCTTTTGCTTTCTCTGCGTTTGCTAACGCATATTTAAAGCCTGAGGTATAGAATGTAAAAATATTAGTTGGGTTGATCTCATTTGTTGAGTTGCTTGCCTCCGATATCTCGACTTCTTTCTCTGCTTTCATGATATTCCATTGTGTTTTGGAATCTGAAATTAGAATTTGATTTTTAGTATTGATATGGTATTTATTATTTGCATTGTCAAGATATAAAGTGCCTGCATCACGATGTGAACTTCCGTTTGCTTGTCTGATGTCTAAAGAGAAGTCAGCCTGTATGGTCTTATATCCATTATATTTTTGACTGACTTTATTAAGTAACGCTTTTGCGTCATTTTGTGCATAGCTGTATTGACTTGCTATAAGTAGCAAAAAGCTCAGCAGGAACCCGATTTGTTTTTTCATGTTAATTGTTTCTTAGCGTCTCCAAATACTGTTCTAATGAATATTCATCTGGATAAAGTACTTCACGTGCTTTACTTCCTTCAAATGGGCCGACAATTCCAGCGGCTTCCAATTGATCGATGATTCGTCCAGCTCTGTTATAACCCAATTTCAATTTACGTTGGATTAATGATGTAGAACCTTGTTGATGCATGACAATCAAACGAGCAGCTTCTTCAAACAATTGATCGCGATCTTTAGGATCAAAATCTACACTACCTGAACCCTCTCCGTTTTCATCTACATATTCCGGAAGCATAAATGCCGATGGATAACCACGTTGTGCTCCGATATAATCGGAAATCTGTTCAACTTCTGGTGTATCGACAAATGCACACTGAATACGTATCAAATCACTTCCAGTAGCCAGAAGCATGTCCCCGCGACCTATTAACTGGTCTGCTCCGCCTGTATCTAAGATCGTTCGCGAATCCACTTTAGATAACACACGGAAGGCAAGACGTGCTGGGAAGTTGGCCTTGATTGTACCTGTAATGATATTGACTGAAGGACGTTGGGTCGCAATGACCAAGTGAATTCCTACAGCGCGGGCCAATTGGGCCAATCGCGCAATAGGTGTTTCTACTTCTTTTCCGGCAGTCATCATCAAATCGGCAAACTCATCAACAATAAGAACGATATATGGTAAGAATCGATGACCCTCCTCAGGGTTTAATCTGCGATTGATAAATTTTGCATTATATTCCTTTAAATTACGAACCTGTGCATTTTTCAAAAGGTCATAACGCTGATCCATTTCGATACAAAGCGAGTTTAGGGTATTGATCACCTTTTTTGTATCTGTAATGATCGCTTCCTCCTCATCGGGTAGTTTGGCCAGGAAATGACGTTCAACCTTTTTGAATAGGGAAAGTTCAACTTTTTTAGGATCGACAAGAACAAATTTAAGCTCTGCCGGGTGTTTTTTATATAATAAGGATGTTAAAATAGCATTGATACCAACTGATTTACCCTGACCTGTGGCCCCCGCAACCAAAAGGTGGGGCATCTTTGCTAAATCAGCGATATAAACTTCATTAGAAATGGTTTTTCCTAACGCGATAGGTAGATCCATATCCGTTTTTTGGAACTTTTCGGTCGCCAAAACGGAGCGCATGGATACCATCTCCGGACTCGAGTTTGGCACCTCGATCCCGATGGTTCCCTTACCTGGCATTGGTGCAATAATCCGGATTCCCAGTGCCGCGAGACTTAAAGCAATATCGTCTTCCAGGTTTTTGATTTTTGAAATCCGTACACCTGGTTTCGGAATAATCTCATATAGGGTAACTGTAGGACCGATTGTTGCTTTTATACTTTCAATCTCAATGCTATAATTCCGAAGGGTATCAACAATCTTGTTTTTGTTTGCTTCAAGCTCATGCTGATTGATGGTTATTTTCCCTGTTCCATAGTCTCGCAACAGATCAAGCGTAGGGTGCTGATAGCCTGATAAATCTAATTTAGGATCATATTGACCAAACTGGGCAACAAGATCGCTGGCTGTTATTTCTTTTTCCTCTTTAATGTCTTCGACAACCAATCCTGGGACTACAGCAACTTCAATCGGAGGTTCTGGTTCCTCTTGTGGAGCAATTGTGATGGTCGGGTTGTGGTTTTCCTGTATACTTGGACGCACTTGTTCTGCAGCATCTTCATCCGGTTGATCAATAGTAAAACTAATGGAGGGTGTACTTTCCGTACGTTCCAAAGGACTATCATCGAAGGTGAGCACAACCTTGTCCTTTGGATCTATCTGTACCTCCGTTATAGGATGATGTGTAAATGCAGGACGTTCGAGTTCTTGCTGTAAATCTTTCTCCCGACTGGACTGAAACCTTTCATTTATAGAGGTCGGTCGTTGGAAAGATTCCCTAACAGATTGAATGGAATCGTCCTCTACATGGACCTTGGTCCTCAAACTATTCGCTGTGTAAGAATCTTCGTCGTCTTCATCCTCCAGATCCTCAGTTAAAGATTTGGATTTTCGATTGCTAAATAATACAAATTTAAAATCTAAGTTATACAGTAGTATCAATGTTGTCAGATAGGCAAAGGCTAAAATACAACCAACGCCGACAACACCAACCTGTGCTTCCAGTAATTTATTGGTCCAAAAACCAAATTTACCTTCCAACATGTGCGGTGTATCCGCCATAAACCCATGTAGGAATCCCAATGTGACCGAAATAAAGACAATCGCTACAAATGAGTAAACTACAGTGCGGTATAATGGAAGCAGTGATTTTTTGAATAATAGGCGATAGCCTAAAATGAACAATACCGGGATAAAGAGGAAAGCGGCAACTCCAAACCATTCATACATAAACTGGTTGGCAAGTAATGCGCCGAATTTTCCTAATTTATTGTCGACGACAGGTAGTTCGACAGTCTCATCGTGAATTTCTTCGGAAGAACTAAAAAGTGTCCCCCAACCGCCATTTGTTTTGGCGATATAACTTTGGTCATCTTCCCATGTAAAAAGATAGGAAACAAAAGCGGTGGCAAAAGCCAACGAAAGCACAATCAATAAAATCCCTAGAATTTTGACAGTCTTCTGCTGTGCATCTGAGTAATCTCTGGGGACACTGGTTTTTTGACTTTTTTCTTTTTTAAATGTTGCCGATTCTTTTGATGGGGCACGCTTGCCAGAAACTGAATTTCCTGCCTGCCTAAATGTATTTCCTTTATTTGACATTGAAAAGCTCACAATTATACTGCTTACAAACTTAGTTATTTTGATAGTATTTTGAAGATCATGAAGACTATTATTTTAAGTTTGTATTTTTTTCATAAACGAATAATTCTCGATCGGCTATTAAATGAATAATAGCAATGTACAACTAGCAAATACTATGCCCTGCGAAGAGGTTTGCTGTAAAGATTGGAGTAAATCGGAAAGAATAGACTGGTTTGTCTGTCTTTTACAGTTAAAGTAAATTATGTAGTTTTACTGATCAAATTAAGGCATTATGAATAAGTTTCAGATACGGAAAGCGGAACAGGCAGATAAGGGAAGGATTTGGGAAATTATACAACAGGCAATAGCGCTGCGCAGGGAGCAGGGCAGCAGGCAGTGGCAGGATGGTTATCCGAATGAAGATGTCGTACAGTCGGATATCGATAAAGGATATGGGCATGTGGTGGAGGCTGACGGCAAAATTATCGGTTATGTCGCTATTATTTTCGATATCGAACCTGCTTATAATGTTATCGAGGGCAAATGGCTTAGTGATGGCGAATATGTGGGCATTCACCGCCTGGCCTCAGCTCAGGATCCACACGTAAAAGGTGTTGGTACAGCCATTATGCAAGGGGTGGAGGAAATCGCTGTTCTTAACGGCGTTTATAGCATCAAAGTGGATACAAACTTTGACAATGCAGGTATGCTGCATGTATTTGATAAATTGGGGTATCAATATTGCGGAGAAGTACATTTTCGGGGTGCTGCCCGTCGTGCTTTTGAAAAACTACTAAATAAGTGATTATAGTAACAAAATGGGGCGAAAACGAGTTAAAAGTTGGTCGGTTTAATGGCCTATTTAATGCAATTTATATAAAATAAAAAATCCCTTCTAACACTGTTAAAAGGGATTTTTTTGATGAATAAACCTATACTTACGCAATAATCAAATAATAGTTTTTCTTGCCTCTCTGTGCAATGATGTATTTATTGTTCACCAAATTGCTTTCGGTGATCACTTGTTCAATATCCGTTGCTTTTTCGCGGTTGATAGAAACACCACCACCTTGCAGCATTTTACGTGCTTCGCCTTTTGAAGGGAAAACTTGCGTACTGACAGCCAAAAGATCAAGGATATTGATTCCTGCTTTTAGATCTTCTCTTGTTATCTGAAATTGTGGAATACCTTCAAATACATCCAATACGGTTTCGTGATCTAAGTTTTCTAAAAATTCCAATGTGCCATTGCCAAAAAGAAACTCAGAGGTTTTGATTGCAGTCTCGTAAGCTTCTTCGGAGTGTGTGCGAATGGTGATATCTTTCGCTAATGCTTTTTGGACAATACGTAAATGCGGCGCTGCATCATGCTCTGCAATGATCGCTTCTATTTCTGCCTGTGGTTTAAGTGTAAAGATCTTAATCCAGCTTTTCGCATCGTCGTCGGAGGTGTTTAACCAGAATTGGTAATATTTATAAGGCGAAGTTTTCTTAGGATCCAACCATACAGCTCCAGATTCTGTTTTTCCGAATTTTTGACCATCTGCTTTTTTTATCAATTGTGTAGTAATGGCGTAAGCTGTTCCCTGATCCTGACGACGGATCATTTCACTCCCAGTGACAATATTACCCCATTGATCAGATCCACCCATTTGTATTTTACAATTGTGGTGTTTCCACAGGTAATAAAAGTCATAACCTTGAATCAATTGATAGGTGAATTCTGTAAAGGATAGACCATTGTCACCTTCTAAACGTTTTTTTACAGAATCTTTTGCCATCATATAGTTGACGGTAATCATTTTACCGATATCACGAATGAAGTCCAAAAAAGTAAAATCTTTGAACCAGTCGTAATTATTAACCATTTGGGCATCATTTTCACCTTCTCCAAATTCAAGAAATTTGCCTAACTGTTTTTTCAGACAAGCAACATTATGTTGTAAGGTTGCTTCATCAAGTAAGTTACGCTCTGCAGATTTGAAAGAAGGGTCTCCGATCATTCCTGTTGCGCCACCCACTAAAGCTACGGGTTTGTGGCCCGCGTTTTGAAAATGGATTAAGGTCATGATTTGAGTTAAGTGTCCTACGTGTAGAGAGTCTCCTGTGGGATCAAAGCCAATATAGCCAGCGACTTTCTCTTTATTCAGTAAGTCTTCAGTTCCAGGCATAATATCTTGCAACATGCCTCTCCAACGTAATTCTTCTACAAAGCTCATTGTTAAATGGATTTAATTTTTTAATTTACAAGATGCAAAGATAGGAGATTAAGCGTATATTGAGCGAATAATTCCAGATAAAAGCACACGCTAATAAGCTAATATGAATTTTTTATCACATTTTTATTTTGAGCGGTTTGCGACCAATCCCGAGCGAATTGTCGGTGGGTTGTTGCCGGATCTATTAAAAAATGCAGATAAAACTTTTGTCCTTAAGCCTAGGCAATATGAAGATGAATTGCTGGATAATCCATTGCTGGAACAGCTTTATATTGGCTGGAACCGTCATATTGAGGTCGATCGCCTTTTTCATAATTCAACGTATTTTTTTCATCATACACATCAGTTAAAGTTACAGATACAGCCAAGTTTGCAAGGATTGCCCATTCGGCCTTCCTTTATGGCCCATATTGCCTTGGAATTGTTGTTGGATCATATTCTAACACAGCAGAAGGCGGTTTCCATTGATAAATTTTATGTGGCAATGTCGCAGGTGAGTGAAGATGCTTTACGAAAATTTCTGAAAATAAACCAATTGAGTGATATTCCTAAATTTGAGAAATTTTACCATCAATTTATTGACTGGAAATATCTCTATGACTATGCACATATTGAAAAAATTGCCGGTGCACTTTTCAATATCTGTAAACGCCTCTGGCAATTTGACGTTCAGGAGCATCATCGCCAATTACTGACGGAACAATTGATTTCTTATTTACAGCATCATATGACGGATTACCAAGAGATTTACCATTATATTCATTATGAGCTGGTCGACTTTAAATAGTCTGCCCGAAAAATACCAATAGTATAAGACCTTGAAAATATTTATTTTCGCATAATTTTACGTATAAAACTAATTTTACATGTCACATAGACTTTTTCGGAAGAAAAGTGTTGATCAGATCCTACTGGATACCCAAAAGGAGGGTGGAACTGGCCTCGCAAAAGTGTTGGGAGTAACCGATCTCGTTTCATTGGGTATAGCTGCTATTGTGGGCGCTGGAATCTTTAGCACCATCGGATTGGCGAGTTATGAAGGTGGGCCTGCTGTTTCCCTGCTATTTATCTTTACTGCTTTTGCCTGCGTGTTTACGGCTCTGGCCTATGCACAGTTTGCGAGTACTGTACCTGTTTCAGGATCAGCTTATACGTACGCTTATGTGGCGTTTGGCGAACTGTTTGCCTGGATTATAGGCTGGGCACTGGTGTTAGAGTACGCAGTTTCAAATACCGTTATCGCTATTTCCTGGTCACAGTATTTTGTTTCCATGCTAGAAGGTTTTGGTTTACACATACCTGCTTGGCTTTCCATGGCCCCGGGCTATGCTTATGATGCCGTGGATAAAATGAATCAACATGGTATGGCTAGCCTTACTGCTATCGATCAGCACGGACTTGCCGCATTTAATAGTGCGCCACGGCTCGCTGGAATGCCCATTATATTTGACTTGCCCGCCGGAGTAATTACTTTTTTGGTCACTTGGCTTGTCTATATTGGCATTAAGGAGTCCCAAAAAGCGAGCATGATTATGGTGATGATCAAAGTGGGGATAATCCTAGCGGTTATTTTTGGGGGAATATTTTATGTAAAACCCGAAAACTGGACGCCTTTTGCACCGAATGGACTAGAGGGTGTACTCGGAAGTGTTGCTGCTGTATTCTTTGCTTTTATCGGATTTGACTCGATCTCCACAACTGCTGAGGAATGTAAAAATCCGCAACGCGATCTACCTAAAGCCATGATTTATTGCTTGCTGATCTGTACGGTATTATATGTTGCTATTACTTTAGTATTGACGGGAATGGTAAATTATACTGAACTTAATGTGAAAGATCCTTTAGCTTTCGTATTCAAGTATGTTGGATTTGACCATATGGCCGGAATTATATCCGTGACATCGGTAATTGCGATTACTAGTGCACTATTGGTCTATCAATTGGCACAGCCAAGGATCTGGATGACAATGAGCAGGGATGGATTGTTATGGAAGAAATTTGCGACGATTCACCCCAAATATAAAACACCTTCTTTTGCAACAATTGTAACAGGGCTGGTCGTAGCTGTTCCCTCATTATTCTTCAAAATGGACTTCTTTGTCGACTTGACAAGTGTAGGTACATTCTTCGCTTTTATCTTAGTTTGTGCAGGGGTACTTTATATGGATTATTCGGGACTGTCCGCGAAATCTAAATTTAAAGTTCCCTACATTAATGGCAAATATGTGGTGGGTGCAGGACTATTCATCGCTATCGTCTTGATCACAATATATGGACAGGATACCTTGGACGAGTGGAAAAAACTTTCCCTTCTGGAAATTGTGGAACATAAAATGTTGGTGATTATTTTTTGGCTGACATGGCTGGGCTTGACTATCTATAGTTTTAAAATGAATTTTTCACTTTTGCCTGTTATCGGGATATTGATCAATCTATACCTGATGACCGAACTTGGCGCCAGTAATTGGATTATTTTTGTCATTTGGTTGGTTATTGGTCTAGGCGTGTATTTTATGTATGGCTATAAACACTCTAAGTTAAATAAATCGGTAACTGTTTAAATCTGGAATTCTATTTTTAAATAAAAAAGGAGCTATCAATAGCTCCTTTTTTATTTAAAATCTCCACAACAGGATTCGACTCACTTTGTTCCCTTGTTCCATACGGATAACTTCCGATTCTTTTACATTGATTTTCTTTAGCTTATGCTGGAGAAAACGAACATCCTCACGGTGGGCAACCAGAGAGGAAAACCATTTGACCTGATCTTTATAGAACTGGCTCTCAAATATCATGCGCGTCAAGAAAGCCTTCTCCCCGCCGTCGCACCAGAGCTCACTTCCTTGTCCTGAAAAGGTTTGGACAACGGTCGTCTCCTCTATTTTAGCATCTTTTATGCCAGTAGTTTTACGTACAGATTGTTGTAATGCTTCCGTTTGTGAACTAAAGAAAGGTGGATTGCAGATAATCATATCGAATTTTTCGCCCGGCAGAATGATATCTTTGAAAATCGCTTTTGGATTGTTTTGTAACCGTATTTGGATGTTCTTTTTGAGGCTCATATTGGTGCGCGTAATTTCAATAGCGTTTTTATAAGCTCTTTTTATGATTTCTGAACCAACAAAACTCCAGCCGTATTCCTGATGACCAATAATGGGATAGATACAACTTGCACCCACACCAATATCCAGCACCTTTACTTTTCCTCCTTTTGGAATTTCGCCATTATTATCCCTGGCAAGCACGTCAGCAACATAATGAATATAATCTGCTCTACCCGGAATTGGGGGGCATAGATTTTCCTTTGGAATATCCCAATGTTGAATGTGGTAGTATTTTTTTAGAAGCGCTTGGTTTAAGACTTTCACAGCTTCAGGGTTATTAAAATCAATTGTTTTGATTTTATAGGCATTTAGCGTGACAAATTCTTTTAAGGAAGGTTCGACTTTGCAAAGTTCGTCAAAATTGTAATTATCGAGATGTCTATTTCGAGGGTGTAATTTCTTTGTTGGATTAGCGTCTGCCATGTTATAATATTTGCAACAAAAGTAATGCAATTCTATTGAATAAAAAAGGTGATGCTTTTGCACCACCTTTAAAGACTTAATCTTTTCGTATGAGATGAACCTCCGATGTCTGCGGAAAATTCAGCGGAACTCGCTCAACTGTGACAAAACTAGAATCTAAACCAAATCCTTTTTCTTCGGATAAACTCATTTTTTTCAGGTAACCATAAATGTCCATAATCACTTTTTCGATCCACGACATCTGATTGGTTTTGGATAATACTTTCTCCAGCACAACAAATTTGAAATCTCCTGGAATATTATGTTTACGTAGGGTATCGTATTGGCTTGTAATGTCTATTTCGCCTTTTTTAACCATGTCTTCAACGACTTTTCGGAAAAGTAGACTGATACGCTGCTCTTCTCTAAAACCTAATTTAAAGTCGATGCGAATCAGTTTTCCAGGGATAAGTTGATCAATGGAGTATTCTCTTGTGTGTGGGTGATCCATGACATCGACGTGGACCAGCCAATAAACGTCGGCGCGCTTCGGTTTTTTATTGATGATGGAATAAATAATCTTAGCTTCGATTTCAGATTTGAAATTCGCGCTGGTCAAGTATACCAAATGTGAGGCAAAAGGCGGGACGGATTTGTCTTCACTCAATTCCGATATAATCGGATAATATTTATTGATATTGATAAAATTGACAAAACGATTTTTAATCTTACGCGCTGTATACCAGCAGTACATTGTACCGAACAGGGCAATCGCTAATAGCAATGTCAACCAACCACCGTGAGCAATTTTTACACCGTTACCAATCAGGAAGGTCAATTCAATCACAAAATAGGCGACTAGGAAAATGCCGATGAGCACGCGATTGACTTTTTTCATGGCAAGGAAATAGCCCATTAGAACTGTTGTCATTAATACCGTTAGGTTGATGGCAAGACCATAGGCTGCATCCATTTTGCTTGATTCTTCAAAAACCCAGATAACGATCATACAGCCAATCCAGAGAATGAGGTTGATCGATGGGACATATAATTGTCCTTTATGCTCGCTCGGATAGCGTATAGCAACTTTGGGCCAGATATTTAAACGTACGGCTTCCGAGATTAAGGTATAAGATCCAGAAATCATCGCCTGGCTGGCGATTACGGCAGCAATGGTCGCAATAGCAATACCATAGCCGATAAACCAATCCGGCATAATCGAGTAAAATGGATTTGCCCCACCTAAGACCCTTCCTTCTTGTGTCAATAACCAAGCTCCTTGACCAAAATAGTTTAATATCAAGGTAATTTTGACATAGATCCAGCTGATGCGAATATTTGCCTTACCACAGTGGCCCATATCTGAATACAAGGCTTCAGCACCTGTAGTACAGAGGAATACTGCGCCGATGAGGAGTAGCGAGTGTGGGTAGGTTATTAAAATATGAAAAGCGTAATATGGATTGATTGCTTTCATTACTTCCGGCGCCAAATGGATATGAGATAGACCAAGGACACCAATAATAGTGAACCAGATCGTCATTAATGGGCCAAACACCTTTCCGACGACAGAAGTACCAAACCGTTGAATAATAAAAAGCAAGGAAATAATCGTTACGACAATTGGTACGGTTGGCAAGCCCGGAAATTTGATGTCCAATCCTTCTATCGCTGAGGATATGGTGATGGCTGGTGTGATCATCCCATCGGCAAGTAACGTTGCTGCACCGATCATCGCGGGAAAAATTAACCAAGGTGCCCGTTTGCGGACCAACGAGTAAAGTGAAAGGATTCCGCCCTCGCCTTTGTTGTCCGCGCGCAACGTGATCCAGACGTATTTAATGGTGGTTTGTAAGGTAAGTGTCCAAAAGACGCAGGAGAGACCGCCCAGAACGAGATCTTTTTGAATGGCACCCTGTCCCATGATTGCTTTGAAGACATATAGCGGGGAGGTTCCGATATCTCCGAACACGATTCCTAAACTGATCAATAATCCGGCGAAGCTCACCTTATTGATGCTGTTGTGATGACTGTTATCTGTCATTTAATTATTATTTTATTTCAAAATATAATGCAAAAATATACTTTTTACTTGTACTCTAAGCAGGTACATTTTCTGCGCCAAATTTTAGCATTTCATTTGACATGCACAATAGCTGTTAAAATTTGTTAAAAGAATCTTTTGATCCCTCGATTCACTAAAAAACTTTTAAACAAAATAGTAACTTTGTTGTTGATAATTCAAATAGTTAGCGTTATATTTGATTAAACCGTAACCAATATTTGAAGTCTAATTTAACACTATGGGGAGAAATCTACTTAAAGCAGCTTATTTAACACTTATTACCGCACTGACTTTGTGCAGCGGGGTAGCTCAGGTGTATGCGAAATCTCCTGATGACCATACTTATTTGCAAGCTACTTGGAACGGTAATGAGGGATTTGGCGATAACACGATCAAGGATACAGAAAAACTGATTAATAACGTTAAAGTATTCTATAATCCTATTGCCGAACAGGTTAATCTTTCATTTAAATTGGCAAAGTCATCGAGTGTATCTATTAAGGTCATGGATGCTTTAGGAAACGAGATTCTACAGTTGATGAATGGAAATCTTGATGCTGGTATTCAAAATCTTTCGTTTGAACATGGAGGGAAATTGACAACTGGATTTTATTTTGTGCGTGTAGTTGCCGGATCGGAGACTGTTGTAAAAAGATTTTCTGTCCGTTAATTGAAAGAAAAGATTTGATTGATAATCAACATCGTTAAAATAAAAAAACAAGGGGGATCATTTGATCCCCCTTGTTTTTTTATTTATTCTTGAGCCTCATCAATCCAGCGCCCATCATCTTTAATGATCTTGATCAGTTCGTCCAATGCCTGCGCGGAGCTTACGTTCTTCTTGACGACTTGCTGACCTCTGTACAAAGTTACTTTATCGGGGCCAGCACCCACGTAACCATAATCTGCATCGGCCATTTCACCGGGGCCATTCACGATACAACCCATAATGCCAATTTTCAAGCCTTTGAGGTGATTGGTACGACTCCGAATCATTTGCGTGGTTTCCTGAAGATCGAACAAGGTCCTTCCGCAGCTTGGACAAGAAATATATTCTGTTTTGGATATTCTCGAACGCGTGGCCTGTAATATACCGAATGAAAGTGATGCTATATTTGCTAATGGCGTGGCTGGAGAATCAATCCATATCCCCGAGCCTAGACCATCAATTAATAAAGCTCCCATATCGGTGGCAGCATATAACTGTATTTTTGAGATAGGCTCCTCTGGATTCATGAATTCGGCCATAGGCCCTGAAAAATCCGCTTTACGATATGACCTTTTGATAATAACAGGATTCTCAATACCTATTTCCTGTAAATTTCGAAAAAACTGACGCTGGTCAGCCATTCCATGTGTATGATCAGTTTCTAAGATAAATACAACCGTCTTGTCTAAAAGCAGTGACTCAAATAATGGACTCGTTAAATCCGTATTACGTATTTTCACCATGTTCAAAACACGATCCCTATTGTCCGTTTGGACAAATTCTTCCAATGTATAGAGCGGATGGATATTTGTTTTGTCCTGAAGTTTCGACCAGGTCATAATGTTATATACCTGTTTTAAATTGGCAGGCATATTAAAGGAAGGCAATTGATCTCCTAGATAGACAAAATCTACGGATTGTTCCCCCATATGATATTTATCCAAAATCATATCATATCGGTAACCTACTTTTGCCAGAATTTGCGCATCCTTGAGATTCTCATTTGAAATATCCACCACAATCCGCGGCACCAGCGAACCACCGATGAAGGTATTGACCTCTTGACTCTGATAGGGGATAGCCGGACTATCTGGGGAGAGTTGTATGATTTCTTCTGACTGACGGGCCAAGGTGGCTTTTCGCTTGCTATACCTATTGACTAAGGCAATCGCTACCGGAGCTTCTCGCTCAGGCTCCTCGGTCAAGGAAACCCTTACCGTATCTCCAAGTCCATCTTCCAGCAGTGTACCTATCCCTACTGCGGATTTTACACGACCATCTTCTCCATCACCAGCCTCGGTCACCCCAAGGTGTAAAGGATAATTCATGTTTTCAGCAACCATCTTTTCAACGAGCAGACGGTAGGCTTTGACCATGACTTGCGGGTTGGAGGATTTCATTGAAATACAAAGGTTATGGAAACTAAGATCTTCACACATGCGGATAAATTCCATCGCAGATTCGACCATTCCCTCAGGGGTATCCCCATAGTGGCTCATGATCCGATCTGAAAGTGAACCATGATTAGTACCGATGCGCATGGCAGTACCATACTCCTTGCAGATCTTTACCAAAGGAGCAAACTTCGTGTAGATACGTTCTAGCTCCAATTTATATTCATGCGCAGTATAGGATAACTGGTCAAACTTCTTCTTGTCGGCATAATTGCCGGGGTTAACCCGAACCTTCTCAACAATGCGTGCTGCAACTTCAGCCGCATTGGGTGTAAAGTGTATATCCGCGACTAAGGGGACATGGTAGCCTCTTTTTCGAAGTTCACTTTTTATATTTGCTAGATTCTGAGCTTCTTTTATACTAGGTGCAGTGATACGGACATATTCACATCCTGCTTCCACCATACGAATGGTTTGTTCTACAGAGCCCAGGGTATCCATGGTATCTACCGTAGTCATACTTTGAATACGGATCGGGTTGTCTCCACCCATGGGGATATCACCGATCTGAATTTCCCTGGTCTTCCATCTCGAATATTCTACCTTGGAATTGCAATAGATTCCTGGTAAAGTCAACATATTACTTGTGTTCATATATAACACAAAGTTAGCTTTTCTTGACTAAAAATTCGCTGTCAATTAATATCTTCTAATTTTTATTGATGCGATTCCACCATTGATATCAAAATCAAATTTTTCGGTTGCAGCATCGTAATTTGTTGATTTAACCATACCATCTGTTTTTAAGAAATCGCCTTCATAAGAAGTAGATGATAAGGCATTATCGCTGGTGATACGACATGCAGCATTTTTTGGGATTGCAATTTCGATCGAAGATGCACCGGCATCCATGGATATTTTTGTCGTTGCGAGAGGTTGTCCAAGTTTTAATTTTAGACTTGTCGCTCCGGCATCAATATCCAATACCTCAATTTTATAAGGTGAAAGATCTAATTTGGCATCAATTGCACCGATATCAAAGTTCAGCTTCCATAGGATATTTGGATTAAGCGCAATGTAAGTATTGTTATTTTTACTATTAAAATCTTTGTCTTTAACTTTACCTTTTAAGTTAATGTTTATTTTATCTGGGGATTCCCCATGAGTAGTCATACCCAAAAGATAGTCACTGGAGGTATTATAGGCAGTGAAGATGGATGATGTTGTTATACTATCGTTTTTCAACGAAGTAGCACCTAGATCGACGCTTAACGTTGCGCTTTTGATTTTATCATCCAAAGGGATTTGCAGTTTTTGCGTTGTATAATTAGTCTTATCATTTGGATCGTCCATATCGATTTGTACACCCTTATTTTTTAGCAATTGTGTTAATAGGGGCTCTTTTGGGGTGGATAAACCGATATAAGTAAGGAATCCCAAGATGATTACAGTGGCGCCGATAGCAATAAACTGTCCTATTTGTTGATCTTTAGGAACGAGCATTCGGATTCCTGCGAGGACAATGAATAAGGGCCAATACCTGAAAATTCCAACCCAATTAAAGGAAATGCTATTCAGTTGGGATAATAATAAGACAATCCCTATGAAAAGAATTGTGATTCCAGTTGTTATACGTTGTGTGTTCATGACTAATTCCGTTTGTTATATACCCCAAAAGTAAATCGCTTTATTGGACACTGTATGAAAGATTAGGCTATTATACATAAAAATTCGGTAAATGTGACTAATTGGTCGGTAAGTAATTTCGTTTTTCTCCCACTTTTTCGGTTTCTGCTTGTTTATATATTTGTTGGAATTAATTACCTTTAATGGATACATGGGCTAAACATCGTGTTTGGAATGTATAATACATGGAATTTAAATTGATAATATGATTTTTCATCACATTGGTGCATATCTTATACTCCTGAAATCAGTCTTTAAAAAACCTGAGAAAGGACGAATTTATTGGAAGGAAACCTTATTGGCCATGACAGATATCGGGATAGGGTCTTTGGGACTTATTGTGATCATTTCGACTTTTATCGGAGCGGTAATGACCATGCAGATTGCATTTCAGATGGTTTCCGACCTTATTCCCAATTCGATTATAGGGTCCATTAATAGGGATTCTAATATTTTGGAGTTGGGACCTACGATTTCGGGATTGGTATTAATGGGGAAAATAGGCTCATCGATTTCTTCCCAAATAGGTTCTATGCGCGTAACCGAGCAGATTGATGCCTTGGAGATTATGGGGATCAATGCCCCTGGCTATCTCATATTGCCTAAAATATTGGCCGGCGTGACGATGATTCCGATGTTGGTTATTATTGCCATTGTCTGTGCATTGGTGGGTGGACTATTGGGCGGTTCCCTTTCTGGAGCGGTGACACCAGCAGATTATATTTTGGGTATTCAAGATAATTTTAATGGTTTTACTGTGACTGTAGCACTTGTAAAAGCGTTCGTATTTGGCTTTATCATCACTTCTGTATCCGCATATAAAGGTTACAAAGTGAAAGGCGGAGCCCTCGAGGTGGGTCAGGCAAGTACGGAAGCTGTTGTGGTGGGCTGTATTACCATTCTGGCAGCAGATTATGTGATTACAGCATTAATGCTTTAAAAAGATTCTATGATTGAAATTGATAATATTAACAAATCCTTTGGTGATAACCATGTTTTAAAAGGTATCAGTGCAACTTTCGAACCTGGAAAAGTGAGTTTGATCATTGGTGGATCAGGTTCGGGGAAAAGTACCTTATTAAAATGTATCGTTGGATTGCATCATCCTGAAAAGGGTAAAGTACTGTTTGACCACACCGATTTCACCCGCATGAATTTTGAAGAACGGGTACCGATTCGAAAAGAAATCGGGATGTTATTCCAGAATTCGGCCTTGTTTGATTCAATGACAGTGGAGCAAAACATCATGTTTTCCCTGGACATGTTTACAGATATGTCCAAATCGGAGAAGGTAGACCGTGCGAATCATTGTTTGGAACAGGTTAACCTGGAAGGACGAAACAAGTTATTCCCCGCAGAATTATCTGGGGGGATGAAAAAACGTGTTGGTATTGCACGTGCAATCAGTATGAATCCCAAATATCTTTTTTGTGATGAACCCAATTCGGGTTTAGACCCCGAAACCTCTATTGTAATTGATGAGTTGGTGCTTAAAATTACCCAAGAATTAAAGTGTACGACGGTTGTTGTGACTCACGATATGAATTCCGTTATGGGCATCGGCGAATATATCCTGTTTTTGTTTAAAGGACAGAAATTTTGGGAAGGATCAAATAAAGATATGATGCGATCAGATGTTGAGGAGTTAAATAATTTTGTATTTGCAAGCCCGTTGATGAAAAGCGCCAAAGCTTCTATGGGACAATAATTGCTGAAAATAAAACCTTTGAAATCAATAGTCTCTTTTCTTTGTATGAATTGTGACAATACTGGTTTACATGGATTTTTTATATGTTTTCAGCGTATGAAATCCATTTTTAAATAACATGGACCGAGGCTAAATTTCAATATAAAAGAAATTTAGCTTAGTTTTGTCGGAAAATTTTGATTTTGGCAACAACGAATATACAACTATTGACCCCACAACATTGGAAAGACTATGAGCTTATAGACTGTGGTGATTTTGAGAAATTAGAACGCTTTGGCGACCTGATATTAATTAGACCGGAGCCACAGGCGGTATGGCCCAAGGCTTTGAGCGATGCAGAATGGAACAAACGTTATCATATCAAATTCAAAGGGCGTTCAGCAACTTCCGGAGAGTGGTTGAAAAAAAATCCAAAAATCCAAGACCGTTGGCATATCCAATATAAAAACAATGATGTCGCGATCAAATTTAGATTGGGACTGACATCGTTTAAGCATGTGGGGATATTTCCTGAACAAGCAGTCAATTGGGATTATATTTCGGAATCTGTCCGTTCATTTAAGACAGAGAAACCCAAAGTTTTAAATCTTTTTGCCTATACGGGAGGCGCTTCATTAATAGCGAAGGCTGCAGGAGCGGACACAACACATGTCGACTCTATTAAGCAAGTGGTGACTTGGGCCAATGAAAATATGGAGATTTCCAATCTGGATAATATTCGTTGGGTAGTTGAGGATGCATTGAAGTTTGTCAAGCGTGAGCTAAAACGTGGAAATACATACAATGGTATTATTTTGGATCCACCAGCATACGGACATGGACCAAAAGGAGAAAAGTGGAAGCTCGAAGACCATATTATGGAAATGATGACTGAAGTTGTGCAATTATTGGATCCTAAAGAGCATTTTTTGATCTTAAATACCTATTCATTGGGTTTTTCTTCGGTCATTGTGGAAAATTTAATAAAAACTGCTTTTCCAAAAGTAGAAAATTTAGAAATTGGCGAGCTTTTTCTGCAAGCTACTGCAGGACCAAAACTGCCACTGGGAGTTTTTGGGAAATTTCGTAAAATTGCACGATAATTTTGCCGTTGAATAAACAGGAATATTTATCAGTCCTATAAACGCGACAGGCCCACAAGGCCTGTCGCGTTTATTTTAGTATCCAAATACCTATATCTGAAGATCTTTTAAACGGATGGTTGCAAGCTCCAGCTGTAAGGGTATGGCTTCCAGGGTGCTTTTGGGAAGGTGTGAGAGCTGATCTTGTAGTTTATGATAATAATCTATTCCTGCCTGTAATTGTGCTTTGAATTTGGCAACATAATTTATTTTTTTGTCATTGAATTTATCTTTATTGTCGCCAATATATTTTTGGATATGATCGATATAAAGGTTTAATTCATTGATCAGCACAAATGGCCGATCTGAATGCTCCAGTATCGATACGCGGCCGTAAATATGATCAATCATCTGTTGTAAAGAATATTGTTTTTTGAACCAGTACAGATTTGGTCCCGGGCAAATGGACACAGCTGTTTGCTCCTTATTTCGTTGGATATTATATTTGAGATAAGCAGGGGTAGCCAGTCCTTCACAGAGACAGGTTTTTTCGGTGATGGTATCGAATGCCTTGTTATATTCTTCATTCGTAAGTTGCTGTTTCTGCAATTCCAGGATTTTTTGATGTTGATATGCGCGCGAAGCGGTACAAATTGGTTTTTCTCCAAACTCCCGATTGGCGATCAGATATTCCTTTTTGCAAGGGCTTCCGGGCCTTCCTTTTTGGATACGATCCAGTCGCAGCTTTTCGGCGCTACTTGGTCTAAAATTATTAAATGGTACGCCTAAAGGTGAGGCCCCACTACAATAGAAATCTGTCTTCTTAGCTTCTGCCAGTGCTTTCAATGTTTCATTGTCCACAGTAGTAGCTTCTGGAACCATTAAAAATGGCGATCCCCAGCCTACAGCATCAAATTCATAGTAATCCAATAAAAATTGATGTTCCATAGCGGTGCCTATTCCACCTTGTACGGTATATTTGATCTGAGGTGAATCGCTTAACTGTAATCCCTGCCCTAGCCAATAGTCCTGATAAATTGTGAAGAGTTCAGCTTGTAAACTTTGTTTTTTCGCCTTGAATTCTTCCAAAATGGGCCCCAATAGAAAACCATCTGTTGCAAAAGCATGTCCACCGCAATTTAATCCAGACTCTACCCGAAATTCAGAAACCCAGACTCCTCTTTTTGCGAGATATTTTGCCTGGATAAGCGATGATCTAAAGTCGCTGACTTTTAAAACGACCTTCTTGTCAAAGCTGCTGTCAGCCTTTGGGAAGAATGCCGGTAATTCGGCAAGATAGGCATATAGATGCGGGTTCATTCCTGCGGAGAGAATGACTGAGGAGTGTAATATGGAATTAGCGAATCCGCGTAAGGCGGCTAAGGCATCCGAGTAGCGCTGCGCTAGAGGAATATCTTTTTTATAATTTATTTTGTCCACTTTGGACATAATATTAACATCGATGTCTCCGGGTTTCAGATAATTGATCAAAAGATCTTGAAGCGCTGTTTTGATCGCGCGATTTGTTTCAATTTCCATCGCGTGAAAGATCGGTTTTGAGGGATGTGAATCCGGTAAAAGCTGGAAGTATTTGGTTAGTTCCGAGTTTTCAGTAAAGGATTGATGTTTCAAGGAATCTATCTGCCTATTGACAATCTGCTGTACGAGATTGAGATAGGCGGTGATTCTATTTGCACGGTAATCGTCATCAGTTGTGCGGATCGGATGATAAGGAATTTGATATTGTCCGCAGTAATAACAGCGTATGCGCTCGATGAGCTCATCATCAACAATAGACATCACGGATGAAATTCCGTATTGTGCGACTTTAATAGCTGAATCTATTGAAAAAGCTAGTCCCAATACAGGGATATGGAAAGTGTGTGTCATTTTTAAATATTTCTTTTACGAAATAATCAAGAATAACGCGATAAAAAAATAATGACTACACGTCTAAAATGGTGATTGTGATCACTATTCAAATACGATGGTTTTATAGTCGTTGAGCATCACCCGGTCTTCGCTCAATAGGCGTATTGCTCTGCTTAAAACGGCTTTCTCAATTTCTTTCCCTGCAGTTACCATGTCTTTAACGGTATACGTATGATTGACGTGGCGTATATCTTGAACGATGATAGGACCTTCGTCAAGCTGGTCGGTGACAAAATGCGCAGTAGCACCAATAATCTTTACTCCTCGGGAATGCGCTTGTTTGTAGGGATTTGCGCCAATGAATGCAGGAAGAAATGAGTGATGTATATTGATCAACCTATTTTCGAATGTAGCAACAAATAAGGAGGAGAGGATGCGCATAAATTTCGCCAGAATAATATAATCAAAATTGTAATTTTTGATTTGCGCAATCAGTTGATTTTCAAAATCTTCTTTTGATAAACCTTCGTGCGAGATACAATGGAATGGAATATCAAATTTATCCGTAAACGAACGTAAGGTATCATAGTTACCAATGACCGCCTGTACTTCTGCTCCCCAGGTTTCGAAATGTTGTCGCACCAGAATATCTGCCAGGCAATGATGTTCTTTTGTGACAAGGACAATAATTTTTTTCCGATTGCTGGGGTTGACTTGAATCTGGGCGGAAGGCGGAAGCACTTCGGCAAGCGAATTGGCAAGCTGCATCTGATCGGGAAATAAACCGTTACAGACGACACGGACAAAAAATTTATTCGCTTCTTCATCAACATATTCCCTCATGGTAATGATATTAAGCTGATATTTGGCCAATGTATTGGAAATATTGGCTACCAATCCAACAGCATCTTGACATTGGATCAGAATTAAGGTTTGGTTGTGCATGAAATATAGGTCGTAGGTCGCAAAAAAGCGGGTTAATTTAACCCGCTTTTTTTGTTAGTTCTTCTTCAAGGTCTACTTCTACACGCAAATTCTCGACGATATGTTTTTGTCGGTCCGGTGTATTTTTGCCCATGTAGTATTCTAATAATTGTTGAATTTTATTGTCTTTTGATAAAATAACAGGATCAAGACGGATGTCTTTTCCGATGAATAGGCCAAACTCAGAAGGTGATATTTCACCTAAACCTTTAAACCGCGTGATCTCAGGCTTGGCTCCTAGTTTTGCAATTGCTTTTTGACGTTCTTCATCGGAGTAACAATAGATTGTTTCCTTTTTGTTCCGAACCCTGAATAATGGTGTTTGGAGGATAGATACATGACCTGCTTTGACTAAATCTGGGAAAAACTGTAAGAAAAATGTCAATAACAAGAGACGGATGTGCATTCCATCGACATCGGCATCAGTAGCAATGACAATATTGTTGTACCGTAGTCCATCTAGTCCATCTTCGATATTGAGTGCATGTTGCAAGAGATTGAACTCTTCATTTTCATAAACAATTTTTTTGGACATGCCATAAGAGTTCAATGGTTTTCCTTTTAAACTGAAAACTGCTTGCGTCTGTACATCACGTGACTTGGTAATTGAGCCTGATGCGGAGTCTCCCTCTGTTATAAAAAGAGTAGTCTCTTGGTTGCGCTCGTTTTTATCGCTGAAGTGGACTTTACAGTCACGCAATTTGCGGTTGTGTAAAGATGCTTTTTTAGCCCTTTCATTGGCCAGCTTTTTGATCCCGGCAATATCTTTACGCTCTCTTTCAGATTGAAGAATACGTTTTTGCAGTGCATCCGCTGTACTTGGATTTTTATGGAGATAGTCATCCAACGCTTTTTTGACAAAGTCATTGATGAAGCCTCTCACTGTAGGGCCTTCTGGACCGACACTCTGAGAACCTAATTTTGTTTTTGTTTGGGATTCGAAAACTGGTTCCTGTACTTTGATGGCAATGGCGCCAATAATCGAGGATCGAATATCCGATGCGTCAAATTCTTTTTTGTAGAACTCGCGGATTGTTTTGACTATTGCTTCACGAAAGGCTGCTTGGTGTGTTCCGCCCTGTGTTGTATGTTGACCGTTTACAAAAGAATAGTATTCTTCTCCATACTGTTGACCGTGGGTCATTGCGATCTCAATATCATCACCACGGAGATGAATGATTGGATAGCGCATGGATTCGGAATCTATATTTCTTTCTAATAAGTCTTTTAATCCATTTTCAGAAATAAACTTCTGTCCGTTAAAGTTGATGGTAAGACCTGAGTTTAGAAAAACATAGTTCCAGATCATATTTTCCACAAATTCCGAACGATATTTGTAGTTTCTAAAAATAGAATCGTCTGGATAGAATGTTACTGATGTACCATTGCGTTGGGTCGTGTCTTTCTGTTCGTCATTCACCAATTCGCCTTTAGAGAACTGCGCAATACGTGTTATATTTTGTCGGTATGACTGTACGGTAAACTGACTGGATAGTGCATTGACAGCTTTTGTACCCACACCATTTAAACCAACGGATTTTTGGAAGGCCTTGCTGTCATATTTACCACCGGTATTAATTTTGGAAACTACATCTACGACGGAGCCAATTGGAATTCCCCGACCATAGTCACGTACCGAAACTTTGTTTTCGTTTACCGTGATATCAATGGTTCTACCGGCACCCATCACAAATTCATCAATCGAGTTGTCGACGACTTCCTTCAATAAAACATAGATGCCATCATCATAGGCCGAACCGTCCCCCAATTTTCCTATGTACATTCCCGGACGAAGGCGGATATGCTCTTTCCAATCCAGGGACCTAATACTGTCTTCGTTATATGTACTCATAAATTTATGTAGAACTTAGCTAACAAAAGTATAAAAAATAAACCACGATATGTAGTATAAAAGACTAAATTTTTTAGATATCTATGGTTTCCGATAGGAATGGTAAAATTGGCGGTTTCCAAGGAAATGTTTACATTTAGTGTAAGTAATTGTAAAGAGAAAAATTTATGGGGTTATTTGATAAAATCAGAAATGAATTTATAGATATTATCGAGTGGGTCGATAATAGTACAGATACGATTGTGTGGAAATTTCCGCGGTATCAGAATGAAATAAAGATGGGTGCTCAACTTACTGTACGGGAGGGGCAGGCAGCTGTATTTTTGAATGAGGGAGTTGTGGCCGATGTATTTCACCCCGGCAGATATGAATTGACAACGCAGAACATGCCCTTAATGACAACTATTAGAGGTTGGAAGTATGGTTTTAACAGCCCGTTTAAGGCTGATGTTTATTTTGTCAACCTACGCCAGTTTGTTAATCAACGTTGGGGAACAAAAAATCCGATCATGTTACGTGATCCTGAATTTGGACCGATACGACTTCGAGCCTTTGGAAATTTTTCCTTTCAGGTAAGGGATATCTCTGTTTTTATGAAACAGTTGGTTGCGACGACTCCGGTGTTCACCGTAGATGATATTACGGAGCAATTGCGCAATATTGCCGTTTCCAGAGGCATGGATGCCATTGCGGAATCAAAAATTCCAGCTTTAGATCTAGCTTCGAATTACGATGAAGTTTCTGCAATGATCCAACAGAAAATTGGCGGAGACTTTGAAGAGATCGGATTAAGCCTGACCAAATTTTTGATAGAAAATATCTCATTTCCAGAGGAGGTTGAAAAAGCACTGGATAAACGAAGTAGTATGGGAGTGGTTGGAAACCTCGGCGCCTATGCGCAATTCCAGGCGGCAAACTCCATGGAAAAAGCTGCTGAAAACCCAAATAGCGGTGGCATTGTTGGTGCTGGTTTTGGCGCTGGTCTGGGAGCAGGAATGGTTGGGCAGATGGGTAACGTGTTTCAGCAAAATAATTTTGATGGTAACAATCCTACCGTTGCGGCTGGGGCAGGTGCAGCAGCAGGGTCGGTTGGACCGCCGCCACTACCGAAGGCCGTGGCTTATTACTTGGCTATAAAAGGGAAACAAGAAGGACCATTCGATCAGGAACAATTACGTGGACTGCTTGGGGAGGGTACACTCACGGCTTCGACTCTAGTTTGGAAAGAAGGGCTTGATAATTGGACAGAAGCTGACAAATTTGTTGAATTGAAGGATTTGTTTTCGCAAACCCCACCACCAATTCCTGGAGTTTAGAGATCTAAGTGCTATCACGCGTATGAGTTTTGAAGAGAAGACCTCTGAAATAGAGCGGGGGTTAAAATGCCAAGGTTGTGGTGCTGTTTTGACTTATCAACCGGGAACTTCCTACCTGGAATGTTCGTATTGTGGGACTAAAAATGAAATTGCGGATAACATGCCGGAAGGTGGGGAGATTGAAGCAACGGATTATAAAGTTTTTGGAAAAGCGATGGAAGGTGTCGCGGATGAGCGATACAGCTATCTGGCGGAAGTCGTTCATTGTAGCAACTGTGGGGCTAATTCGAGGTTGAATCCGCATGTTACAGCAGATGTGTGTGCCTTTTGCGCATCGCCGTTGGTTATTGATCATCAGCAAAAACGTATCGTTAAACCCCATGGACTTGTACCTTTCTCAGTGGACTATAAACAAGCCTTTGGTTTATTAACGCAATGGGCAGGGAAAGTCTGGTTTGCTCCAAATGATTTCAAGCGGATTTTCAATACGCGGAATGATCGGTTGAAAGGCGTATACATCCCATTTTGGTCATACGATTCGGATGTACATTCTTCTTATGAAGGATCCCGTGGGGAATATTATTATATCACACGGACACGACGTAATTCTGACGGTGAAACGGAGGAATATGAAGAGCGCCGCACGAACTGGTATCCTGCTTCAGGAACGATTTATAGCCAATTTAGAGATATCGTTGTCTCTGGATCGACCTCGCTGCCCGAAAAATTTTCGGATAAAATTGGCCCCTGGAACTTGAGTTACCTGAAGCCATTTAACGAACAGTATCTGAGTGGTTTTATTGCAGAGACTTTTAGTGTCGACCACGTTGTGGCGGCCCGAACCGCCCGAACTATTATGGATCGCGAAATTGAACGGCAGGTCGAAAACGATATTGGAGGGGATACCCAGGACATTGATTCCATTGATAGCGATTTTAAGTCGATCCAATTGAAATATATTCTGTTGCCCGTATGGCTTTCAGCTTATCAGTACAAGGGCAAGAGTTATCAGATCATGGTTAATGCGTTCAACGGTAAGGTATATGGACAAAGGCCCTACAGCTTTTGGAAAATTGCTTTCTTGGTATTACTAATTCTTATTATATGTTATCTATTGCGCTTTATGGGATAATAGGCGCAATAAAAGCAACAAAAAGAGCTATATTTCGAAAAGTATAGCTCTTTTTGTTGCTGCTGTAAAATGTAATTATTTATTTAAAGAAAGCAAGAAGCCAATCGTAAAGTTTGCATCCCAATCAAATACAAAGGTATCGCAGTTGGTCGCATCTTTAAGCGCTTTGTAGATGTTGACCCCGCTTTTAGTTTTTATTTTGTCAGTTTTATAGGAAGCAGGATCGTTCAATACCGTAAATCGTTCTTCTCCTTGACGTGTTTGAGATGCCAGTTCGAAAGGAACTCCACCAATGATAAAGCAGACTTCTCTTTTTGAAGCCGGTATTTTCTCACCTAATTTTTTTACTTCCGCATAAACAGCATCATCCTTTAGATCTTTTTCATAATACTTTGCCCCTGGAGCTTCCACAGATTTAGTGTCGCCTTCAATCCAGGAGATTTTGGTGTTACCGGAACCGATATCCACAACGAACGAGTTGTCTTCGTAAGATTTAGGGAGCACAGATTTAAGCGCTAATTTCCCCTCTTGTTCGGCTGTCACTAAATTCACGACGAAGCCCATCTTTCTAAGTTCTGAACTGATGACGGTTGTTTTTGGTTCTTTTTGGGCGCCGGAACTGATCACAAAGTGAATGTTTTTGGACTTCACACCTTTATCGAGCATCATACCAATATAATCCTTTAGCCCTTTGCGGATATCTTCGGTGTTGGCTAAGCCCTCATATGCAAAAGATTTACCAAAATCTTTGGAAATGATTTCCCAACGGTTTTCTTTATCCATATTGACAACAAAAGAATTGAAGCCTGAAGCACCTACTTCAACAACACCCTTATACTCGCCGTCAACAGGCTTTTCAGGTTGATAGTTGAATGAGCGGATGTTTTCTGATCCTGAGGTTGCAGGGCCGGTAGCATTGATGTTAGTTGAGTCTGGTTTAACTGCAAGCGTGGTGTCAAACTTGCCGGATTGCATAGCCCAGTAGCCAATAGCAAGAATAGGTACTGCGATAATAATTGCTTTAATAGGCCATCTTAACCTAGCCCATGTCGATTTCTCTTCCATAATTTTGAATAATATGATATTGTTTTGTTAATTAATCCAGTAATGTAAAACCCTTGTCGACTTTCTCCTCCGGTTTGAGTTCATAGCTTGCGTCGGACATTTGTGTGACGTTGAGCACCTTTAAATTACGTTCGTCAACCTTACGGATAAATTCTTCCAATTCTCCCTGTGAAGGAGCGCCGCCTACGGTGATGTTGTTGTTTTGATCCAGGAAGTCCAGGTTGGAACGAATGGATGCTATGTTTTGGCTAATGGCACCTGTAGCAGCATTCATTGCCTCCTGAAAAGCCCAGCCATCTTTAATATTAAATACATCGGCAAGCCCATCCGTCGCATTTTTCATTTTTTGCGTTGCTTCGAGCTTCTTCGAAATGATGGAGATGCTGCTATCCAGCGTACTTACATAAATACGGGCCGCACTTTCATTGTCTTTGAGGACTTCCAATACTTTCGCAAACTGATTGGCGTATTGCACATAACTACGGGCATTTTGTTCTTCTGATTCCCCTTCCTTACCTAGCAGAAAAGCTTTGGTACGTGTTTCCTTAGCATCTCTTGCATATGCGTTGGCTTTTTCCGCATTATTCCTGCTCGCTTCCTCCTTTGATTTTTCGTCAAGGTTAGCAGCTTCTGCTGTAAACCTTTTTGCATAGGTATACTTTTCTTCGGCGGTTTTTTGTGCCGTTTCACCACTTTGAATCATATCGATGCGCACACCATCCACATTGCTGATCTTCTCCTTCACACGTTTTAGGGTGTCTTTCGCATCACGGGACAACAGTTGTAAGGTCTCTATCGGATTGTTTCTGATAATGGATTTCTCACCTTTGAAAAGCAATACGGTACCCAAGCGATGTAGTAGAGCAATAATCTTAGGTGCTAGAAGTAATAAGGTGATCAGGATAATGCTGAAGATCACAAATAAAATACTCTTTCCGGCATATTCAAGCATAATGGGCAGGTATTTGAAAAAAGCAAATGCGCCCCCCAGTATCAGTG
Organism: Sphingobacterium sp. HMA12; assembly: GCF_002933815.1. Lineage (GTDB taxonomy): Bacteria > Bacteroidota > Bacteroidia > Sphingobacteriales > Sphingobacteriaceae > Sphingobacterium. Next base: position 143,098 of record NZ_BEYR01000008.1, on the reverse strand, counting down.
CCCAAAAGAAAATTGCAGAGACCGTCTTTTTTGCTTCCGGAGATTTTAATTGAGCGGGCAAATGGTCTCCCAAAACTTGAAATATCGGGAGCTGTGTCTTTATTTCAGCAGGAATATTAATGTATTGGTCTTTTCTTTCCATTGATTTATAGTTATGTAATTGATTGATTAATCATATGCAGTGCGCTGTTTATTTCGGTAATAACCTCACCGACGGCTGCGTTGCCTATGGCTATTTTTTGTTCGATTTCTTTAATTTTTGGTTCGTACTTTTCATTAATTTGTCCCAGTGCGATTTGCTTTTTCTGTAGATCATCCTGCAATTTGCTGATGTTTTCTGTTATGGTTTTAATTTCACTGTTCAAATTGGCGATCTCCATGGTGCGGTCCTGTTCCGTCCTTCTCTTTTCATCCTGTTTCTGTTCTGATTCTTTGGCAATGGTTTCTTTAAGCTTATTAGCATAATTTGTGCCAGTTGCCACAAGCTTTTCCTTCGATAATGAACTATCGACAAACTTCAGGGAGGTATATGCGGCTTTTAAGGTATTTTCCTCTACTTTTCCCATTGCAGCAGCAGCATTCCATACTTCAAAAAAATCAACTCCCTGTTCATTGAGTTTTTCCAGGATAGCGTATACTTTTAGTTTCATTTCTTTGAGATCCGTGGAACCGTCATTAGCTGTTATGGGGATAGGAGGCGGAGTTTTACCGGTGGGCACGGGAGGCGGTACCGACCTATATGTTGGTGCAGGAGTACTTAATTTTTCTGTAGTCGGAGCAGGTGGAACCGGAGCCGGCGATGGTGTAGCGGAGCTTGTCTGATCATCCTCGAAAATTAATTTTTTAAGACTATTTAATATCCCGGAACTTCTTTTGTTTTCATCGTTGCTCATAATGTGACATTTTATTATACGTATACTAAAATAGTAAAAATTAGGATTGTGGCAGCTAAATTTATTGGATGAAATCATCATCAGGTTAATTAATGGTCAAAATGGGATGAATAGAGGTGATTCCAGTCTGGATAGCAAAGGGGAATACGATAAATGACTTGACATTTAACGAATTATTAAATCAATAAGCTGTGTGAAATAGGAATATGGTGCGCAACTGGGGGGAGATTACCTAAGGGAAATAAAGAGGGAGAACAAAGATTTCCAATGCTGAATTGGAAATCTTTGTAAAAAATAGCTTGGGATCTTTCTATCTTCCAAAATCGTCTTGAACGCGTACGATATCGTCCTCATCAGATGGGTTATTGGCATCTGTATGTTGCCAAATTTCAGCTAAAATACCAAAGCCGTCCAAACCGATTAAGCGGTGACGTTGCCCCTGGCGTAATCTGATCGTTTCGCCTTCTTTTAAGGTAGAGACAACAGATTCTTCATCTGTATCAGAAACCATAACACCCACGTTGCCTTGAATGACACGCCAGATTTCGGCCCGACGATGGTGATACTGCCAAGAAAGTCTCTTGTCTGGTGCAACGATCAGAATTTTTGGACTTAATTTTCCAGAAATTCGTAATTCCTGAACATCCAATCCTCCGAAATACTCATTGGCAAACTCCTGTGCCTGCGACTCGTCGATAACAAAAAAGCCACCCCAAGGGCGTGCTGCATCCGATTTCTCAATGTTGAACCCTTTGGATGTCAACATTTCTTGCACTTTTTCAAATAATGCGGTTTTATCTATAGCCATGTTATAAAATTTCTAAAAATTTATTGATCCTTAATTCAGCAGCTAAATATAGAAAAAAATCATTAATGTTTTTAGTTAACCGTTTTAGCTTTGATAAAATCATCAGTAAAACACGTTTTTTTATAAAGTATACAATGCAGGGATAGGATATGTTTTCAAAATGAAATCCTTAGTTTTGTGGTCAATCTAATTTCAGGATATGTCAAATTTTCAAGTCGATCGGGAAAACACAGCATTTATGCAGGCTGTTGCATTTGTTAACCAAACCAATCAGAATGTATTTATTACGGGAAAGGCAGGTACAGGTAAGACGACTTTCCTGAAGTATATCCGTGAGCATAGCTATAAAAAGATGGCAATTACTGCGCCCACGGGTGTAGCAGCCATGAACGCAGGTGGTACAACTTTACACTCTTTATTTTGGCTTCCTTTTGGAACTTTTGTGGAGGACTATGAGTTGCGTTGGGATGAGCAGGATAGTCATATCTATAATAAATCCCGTTTATTCAGCACAATAAAACTAACGAAACAAAGACGGGCGATTTTGCAGGAACTGGAGCTATTGATTATTGATGAGGTTTCCATGGTACGGGCAGATACATTAGATGCGATCAATGTGATATTACAGTCTGTTCGCCGGGATATGCGGCCTTTCGGTGGATTACAGGTATTGTTTATCGGAGATTTATATCAATTACCGCCCGTGGTCAAAGATGCGGAATGGAACATCCTTCGCGATCATTATTCTTCGGTGTTTTTCTTCAATGCAAAAATCTTACGGGATAGCCCTTTGGTCATGTTAGAACTTAATAAAATCTATCGTCAGCAGGACGAGGGCTTTATTTCGATTTTGAATGCGATACGGAATAATCAATGTACCAGTGAGATGCTGGCGACCTTAAATGGCTACTATCAGCAAGATTTCGTGCCAAGAGAGGAGGAACAATATATCACATTGACATCCCATAATCGAAATGCCGACGAGATCAATAGTGCAAAGTTGGCCTCGTTATCTGGGAAAATGCTCAACTTAAAAGCCGTCGTAAAAGATGACTTCGCACAAGGATCTTACCCCGCTGAGGAAACGCTATCATTAAAAATAGGTGCACAGGTGATGTTTATCCGAAATGATTCTGGTGAGGAGCGAAAGTATTACAATGGTAAAATAGGTACCGTAAAGGATATAGATACAGCACATGGTACTGTATCGGTTACTTTCCCAGATGGTTCTGATGAGGTGACTGTTAAAAGAGAAACCTGGGAGAATATCCGTTATAACTATGATAAAGGACAGGATCAGATCAAAGAAGAAATTCTAGGTACATTTTCTCAATTTCCGCTACGATTAGCTTGGGCGATCACCATTCATAAAAGCCAGGGATTGACCTTCCAGAAGGCGATTATAGATGCGGGTACTTCTTTTGCTGCAGGACAGGTCTACGTTGCCTTGAGCCGTCTGACAAGTCTGGATGGATTGGTGCTTAAATCTATTATTCCATCTTATGCCATCCGTACGGATTACCAGGTGGTTGATTTTGCACAACGGGCACATTCCCAGTCCAATATCAATGAAATATTGGAACAGTGCCAACGAAATTATCTTGGACAGATTCTGATGAATGGTTTTCGATGGGATGGACTCTTGGCGGAGACTTCAGAACTGCTTAAATCAATGGAAGAACGCAATATTGATGGGAAGGAAAAGGCCATTCAGTTTTTTCAGGATGTGGTTAAACAACTCCAGACGCAGGAGAAAGTAGCACATAAATTTATTGTTGTCCTTTATGATCTTCTCCGGGATAAGGATGCGATTGATTATGATCTGATCTGTGAACGTTCCACTGCCGCTGTCAATTGGTTTTTGCCTCGAATGGATAAGGACCTTATCGAAGCGTTGACAAGGCACATTGAAGAATACCAGATCCGTAAGCGAACAAAAAAATATATCGATGAGCTAAAGGCGGTATTGCTGGATTATAAAAGAAAACGTGAACAACTGCAGCACTGTTTAATTATTGCTGAAACGCTGTCCAAAAGAGAGGATTTTCAAACAGCCATGCTTGATGTAGCCGCTCAGGTTAAAACGAAAGAAAAGGAGGTACTGGCAGCTCAAATTGCTGATGAGGAAGGCGCGAAGAAGTTGGATACAAAAGATATTTCATTGGAAATGTTTAAAGAAGGGATGAGTATCGCTGATATAGCAGGTAAGCGCGGGATGGTAGCCGGTACAATTTACGGGCATTTGATTAATTTTGTAGGCACGGAGGTCGAAGCAACTGAATTAATTGATCAAGAGAAGCTCGACCGTATCCTAGATGTCATTCGAGCAAATCCAGAAAAATCATCTTCGGAACTTAAGATGATTTTGGGCGCAGATATAGACTATCCGGATATTAAAATTGGACAAAAAGTTTTAGGATTGTAGTCGGTAAGGATTTATGATGTATATTTGTCAACCTTTTATTTAAGCTAATTGAAAGAGGAAAAAACCAATAAGAAAATTAACAAATGGATTGTTTTTACTTCCATGCCGATTCAAATGGGTGTGACAATATATTTATTTTACTGGGTCGGAAGTTGGTTAGACAATAAATATGCGATTGCGGGTGAATGGGGGATGAAGGGATTGACATTGTTAGGAGTGGTTGTGTCTTTGTATCAGTTTATTAGGCAAGCAAATCAAATTAATAAGAATGAATAGTTATTTGAAAAGCGTCCTTGTACTGCTTATCGTCTTTGTGGCAAGTTTTGCTGCACATTATTTAGTGATATCTGGTATGAACATGGGGCAGTACTGGTCACAGACTACCTACAGCCTCGTTGGTATGTATGCATTTGGATGCTGTTCTTCGTTGCTGGTTGCGGTGTTGGTCTTTTTTGCAAACTGGTCCATGCCTGAGAAATTAGGTGTCATATTTTTGGCGCTGGTGCTCTTGAAGGGTGTTGCAGGGTATATTTATGTTAAAGACGGGTTAAAGACCGTTGAAAACAACTTCATCGAATATAACTTTTTGGTTGTATTTTTTGTCGCTTTGTTTGTCGATGTATACATCGCTTTCAGCGCTTTAAATCAAGCAGATAAAAAGGTTTAAACTATTTTTGGAAAAAGTTTAAACAAATGGTGATTTATGCCAAATAAAATTGTATTTTTGCGCAAAATTTTTTATTATTCAATAGTAATCTGAAATGGTGAATCTTAAGAGAGCACTTTTATTATTTGCAGTAATTTTTCTTGCTGTCAATCCTTTTACCTTAAAAGCAGCTGAAGAAGCGCATGGGGATGCGCCTAAAACCCAAGCTGAGGAAATCAAAGCGTATAGTCAACATCACTTACAAGATGATCATTATTTTTCTTTGTTTTCCGATCAAAAAGCAGGAAAACATTATGGTTTTCCATTGCCAGTAATTCTTATTGATAATGGATTGGTTGTTTTTTCTTCTGGTGAGTTTCATCACGGCGAGTCTGTTGTGGAGAAAAATGGTCAATACTATACCCTTTACCACGGTAAGATCTATAAAACAGATGCTACAGGTACCTTAAACTTTGATGAAGCACATCACCCTACAAATGCAAAACCGCTCGATTTCTCGATTACAAAAAATGTGGTGGGGTTATTATTAGCGGCGTTCTTATTGTTCTGGGGTTTTATCTGTTTAGCTAAAACTTATAAGAAAGGTGTTAATAACCTTCCTAAAGGAGTCGGTCGTGTTCTGGAGCCCTTGGTTTTATATGTACGCGATGAAATGGCTGTTCCTAATATCGGCCACCGTTATAAAGAATTTATGCCTTATCTATTATCTGTGTTTTTCTTGATCTTTGTTTTGAACTTATTGGGTATGACTCCACTAGGTTTTAACGTGACAGGAAATATTACGGTAACTTTGTGTTTGGCTTTATTCACTTTCTTTATTACCAACTTTAAAGCGAATAAAGATTATTGGAAACACATTTTTTGGATGCCGGGTGTTCCAGTTCCTTTTAAATTTATTTTAGCACCAATTGAGGTGTTGGGTATGTTTACTAAACCCTTTTCCTTAATGTTGCGTTTGTTTGCGAATATCACTGCAGGTCACTCTGTTGTGATGGGGTTGATCGCAATCGTCTATTTATTTCAACAACAATTGACCGTCGGTGGTAGTATCGGGGTGTCTATGTTGTTAACTCTAGTGTTGTTTTTCTTGGAGTTATTGGTTGCGTTTTTGCAAGCTTTTATCTTTACGATGTTGTCATCCCTATTTATCGGAATGGCAGTTGAAGAACACGCACATCATTAATCGAATTTTTTTGTTAAATTTTATAAAATAATTATTATGTACAACTTAATTGGAGCAGGTTTAATCGTAATCGGTGCAGGTTTAGGTTTAGGTAAAATCGGTGGTTCAGCAATGGAAGCTATCGCTCGTCAACCAGAAGCAGCATCTAAAATTCAAACTGCGATGATCATCATTGGTGCCTTAGTTGAAGGTTTAGCATTCGGTGCTTTAATCTTAGGTAAATAATCCAAGCTGATTAAAAGTTTACTAAATACAGTTTGCAACGGTTGGTTGCAAACTGTATTTAAACAAAAAAATACAAACAAAAGAAAATTATAATTTACAATTGTATATAAATGGAAGCATTAATTAATCAGTTCTCGTACGGTTTGTTCTTTTGGCAACTAATCATCTTATTGGTTGTGATCTTTTTATTGGGCAAGTTTGCCTGGAAACCTATCGTCAACGCTTTGGATGAACGTGAGCAAGGAATTGCGAATGCATTGGAAGCTGCTGAGAAAGCTAAATTAGAAATGGCTCGTTTGACAAATGAAAACGAACAATTGCTTAAAGAGGCTCGTGCGGAACGTGATGTTATCCTTAAAGAAGCAAAAGAGCTAAAAGAAAAAATCGTTGCTGAAGCAAGAACACAGGCGCAATATGAAGGCGCTAAAATGATTGCTCAAGCGAAAGAGGAGATCGACGAACAAAAGAATAAAGCTTTGGCTGAGGTAAAATCACAAGTTTCTTCTTTGTCTTTGGATATCGCCCGTAAAGTGTTAAACAAGGAATTTGAGGACCAAGGTAAGCAAGAAGCTTTAGTAGCAGATTTGCTTAAAGATGTTAAATTGAACTAATCCGGTCACTCAAATTACGAAATAGAATTATGTCAGTATTTAAAGTAGCATCGAGATATGCAAAGTCATTGATTGACTTGGCTAGCGAGCAAGGCTCACTGGAGACCATCAAAACAGATATGGATTCGTTCATTACTGTTTTAAAATCCAGTTCAGAATTGCAGGCTGTTTTTGCCAATCCTATTGTTCCATTGGACAAGAAGAAAAACATATTGGATGCTTTATTTAAAGATAAGATCAACCCAAATATCTTGGCATTCTTTAAGATCATGATCAATAAAGGTCGTGGGATGATCGTATATGCTACTGCTCAGGAATTTATCCGCGAGTATAACGAGGTAAAAGGTATTGTTAAAGCTACAGTTACCTCCGCAACACCACTTTCTGAAGCTAATTTGGCAGCGATGAAAGATGTGCTTGCAAAAGAAACCAACGCTCAGGTGATATTGGTCAATAAAGTCGATAGCAAGCTGATCGGTGGATTTGTAGTCAATATTGGTGACCGTCAGATTGATGCAAGTATTGCTGGTAAGTTGAACAAATTAGAAAGATATTTGAATCAGGGTAACTAAGTTATTCTGGTACTTGAAGTAAAATAAATCAAAAAACCCCTTATAATAATTAAAATGATAGAGGTAAGACCAGATGAAGTTTCGGCGATTCTAAGAGAACAATTGTCGGGCTTTAAATCAGAAGCCGAACTAGAGGAAGTGGGTACCGTACTTGCTGTAGGCGACGGTATTGCTCGTATTTACGGCTTAACTAAAGTTCAGTCCGGTGAGTTGGTTGAATTTGATAACGGATTACAAGGTATTGTATTAAACTTAGAAGAAGACAACGTCGGTGTTGTACTTTTAGGTCCTTCTGACGAAATCAAAGAAGGAGATACGATTAAACGTACCAACCGTATTGCATCCATCAAAGTTGGAGAAGGTTTGTTGGGACGTGTAGTAAATACATTGGGTCAACCAATTGATGGTAAAGGACCTATCCAAGGTGAATTGTACGAAATGCCTATCGAACGTAAAGCTCCGGGTGTTATCTACCGCCAACCGGTAACAGAGCCATTACAAACAGGTATCAAGGCAATCGATGCGATGATTCCAGTAGGTCGTGGTCAACGTGAGTTGGTCATCGGTGACCGTCAAACAGGTAAAACTGCGGTGTGTATCGATACGATCTTGAACCAAAAGGAATTTTATGATGCAGGTCAACCTGTATTTTGTATCTACGTTGCCGTAGGTCAAAAGAATTCTACGGTAGCAAATATCGTTCGTACATTGGAGGAAAGAGGTGCAATGGCTTATACTGTTGTAGTCGCTGCTTCTGCTGCTGACCCTGCTCCACTTCAATTCTACGCGCCAATGGCAGGTGCTGCTATCGGTGAGTTCTTCCGTGATACAGGTCGTCCAGCATTGATCGTTTATGATGATTTATCTAAACAAGCTGTGGCTTACCGTGAGGTTTCTTTATTGTTACGTCGTCCTCCAGGTCGTGAAGCATATCCAGGTGACGTGTTTTACCTACACAGCCGTTTGTTGGAGCGTGCAGCGAAAATTAACTCTTCAGATGATATCGCCCGTAACATGAATGACCTTCCTGAATCTATCAAGCATTTGGTTAAAGGTGGAGGTTCATTGACAGCTCTTCCGATCATCGAAACACAGGCGGGTGACGTGTCAGCGTATATCCCTACCAACGTGATCTCTATTACAGATGGTCAGATCTTCTTGGAGTCTAACTTATTCAACGCCGGTATTCGTCCAGCGATCAACGTGGGTATTTCGGTATCTCGTGTGGGTGGTAACGCACAGATCAAACCGATGAAAAAGGTATCCGGTACTTTAAAGTTAGATCAAGCACAGTACCGTGAATTGGAAGCTTTCGCGAAGTTCGGTTCCGATCTAGATGCTGCAACTAAAGCCGTATTGGATAAAGGTGTTCGTAACGTGGAAATCTTGAAACAAGGTCAATACTCTCCAGTTTCTGTAGAGAAACAAGTTGCGATTATTTATATTGGTACAAAAGGTTTATTACGTAATGTTCCAGTAAATAAAGTAAGAGAGTTTGAAGAAGAATTCTTAACACAGTTGGAACAACGTCATCCAGAAGTTTTGTCCGCGTTCAAAGCTGGTAAATTCTCTGATGAGTTGACTGCAGTATTAGAAACAGTAGCTAAGGATTTAGCATCAAAATATTAAATAGATGTGAGATGATAGATTTGAGATTTGAGATGTCTTTAATAGATTTCTTAAATCTCACGTCTCAGATCTCCTATCTCCAATCTCAGATATGGCAAATTTAAAAGAAGTAAGAAACCGGATTACCTCGGTATCATCAACACAGCAGATCACGAAAGCCATGAAAATGGTATCGGCTGCTAAATTGAAGCGCGCTACTAACGCTATCTTACAATTGCGCCCATATGCGAATAAACTAAGAGATATTTTGGCTGATGTTTCTGCAAGTGTGGAAGGGAGTAATTCTCCTTTTACAGTAGATCGTGAGCCAAATAAGGTGTTGATCGTTGTTGTTTCTTCTAATAGAGGTTTGGCTGGAGCATTCAATGCGAATGTTATCAAGATGACCAATAATTTGATCCTTAACAAATATGCGGAGCAACATGCAAAAGGTAATTTAAGTATCATTGGTATTGGTAAAAAAGGTTATGATTTCTATTCGAAACGTAATTTTAATGTAATAGCAAACCACTCAGACTTGTTTTCTGATTTGAATTTTGGGTCTGTTTCAGTAGTGACAGAATTTATCATGGAACAATTTAAAGAAGGTAATTTTGATCGTGTAGAAGTGGTTTATAACCAATTCAAAAATGCTGCGGTTCAAGAATTGACAGCAGAGCAGATTTTGCCTTTATTACCACCTGCAGAGGAAAACACACCACATACGCATAAAGCAAAAATAGAAGCCGAAGTGGATTATATCATCGAGCCTTCCAAAGAGAAGATTATCGAGGAATTAATTCCTAAAGCCATCAAGATTCAATTATACAAAGCTGTTTTGGATTCCAATGCTTCGGAGCATGGAGCACGTATGACAGCCATGGATAAAGCGACTGAAAACGCTGGTGATTTATTAAAATCACTTAAGTTGTCTTACAACCAAGCGCGTCAGGCAGCAATTACGACAGAGTTGACGGAAATCGTTTCCGGAGCAGCAGCTTTGTCAAACGGATAATTCGTTATTCAAAAATGCATAAAGAAGGCGATAATCGAAAGGTTATCGCCTTCTTTATCTTAGTACCCCGTGCTACCACCTGATTAAGGCTGATCCCCAGGTAAAACCTGCACCAAAAGCGGCTAAACAAATGAGATCACCCGCTTTGATTTTTCCAGCTTCCCATGCCTCGCATAGCGCTATCGGTATGGAGGCTGCTGTGGTATTTCCATATTTTTGGATATTATTGAATACCTGATCCTCAGTTAATCCTAATGTTTTCTGTACAAATTGTGAGATCCGAAGATTCGCTTGATGTGGGATCAATAAATCAATGTCTGAAGTTTTTAGATTGTTTTTGGTCAAAGCCTCATGAATTACTTCGGGAAATTTTACAACTGCCTTTTTGAACACAGCCTGTCCGTCCATATTTGGGAACGCCGTTCCATCTTCCAACATTTCTTTGGTCATCAATAATCCGCCCAATTCCTGTTCAGGCCAGTCGGGCATTTTATCCAACCAGATTCCGCTCGATGCCCCAGGGTAATACATAGCGAGCTTTTCTGCCTCAGCGCCATCTGAATGTAAATGCGTACTCAAAATGCCTTGGCCAGCTTCGGTGGTAGGCTGTACAACTACTGCTCCGGCACCATCACCGAAAATAACGGAGACAGCACGTCCTCTGGTTGAAAAATCAAGTGCAAACGAATGCTTCTCCGAACCTACTACAAGCACATTTTTATACATTCCTGTTTTGACAAATTGATCTGCTATAGACAGCGCATAAATGAAACCCGAACATTGGTTCCTAATATCTAATGCGCCCACTTCATTCATCCCCATTTCCCGTTGCAGTAATACCGCACAGCCGGGGAAATAATAGTCGGGAGATAAGGTTGCAAAAATAATAAAGTCGACATCTTCCTTGCTGATGTTTGCGCGTTCAATTGCTATTTTCGCTGCTTCAACACCCATTGTGGTGGTTGTTTCTCCGATACGGTCGGCATAGCGGCGCTCTTTGATCCCCGTTCTTTCCTGAATCCATTCATCGCTGGTATCCATGAAACGTGTTAAGTCATTGTTGGTATATACGTTTTTCGGAACGTAATAGCCAATTCCTGCGATTTTCGACTGAAACATAATAAATTCCTCTAATTGATTGTATTCTTCCCTTTTATATTGTCGTTAATTTAGAAAAAAATATTCTATTTTTGCAGCATGGGTACCCAAACTGCTGAAGAAACCTTTACATTAGAAGAGATATTAGCGTCTGTTAAGGACTCTAATCGACTGATTTTGTGGAATGATGAAACGAATACATTCGACCATGTGATCCATTGTTTAATGTACCACCTCCAATATACCGAGAAACAAGCGGAGAAAATCGCATGGAAAGTTCATACGGAAGGAAAGTGTGCTGTTTTGGAAGGGACTTTCACTGAGATGGAAATCTACCGCAAGATTTTGAAAGCTGAGGGATTGACGGTCTCTGTAGAATAAACTTACTATCCTTTTTGTTACGGTAATAATGTGGTTACGCTTTAAGTTTGTCTCTAAGTTTTAGTTTTATTTGCACTAAACTATAAACTAAGCTGAAGCTCTCATGTCATTTAACGCTAAATCGTTTAAATTTTTATTATTATTTGTATTCTTTCTACCGGTTATCGTTTTTGGACAAACTGGTCAAATCAAAGCTATCTTGATCGATAGCAAAACTTCCAAACCTATTTCATCTGCCAGTGCTGCGCTTTTAGATGCGAGCAATAACAATTATGTCAAAGGTGCACAGTCAGTAGACCAAGGCTTTCTTTTATTTACAGATATCAAACCCGGTAAATATAATGTCCGTATTAGTTATGTAGGCTACGAAACGCAGACCATCGAGGGGGTGGATGTGGCCGCATCGAAAAGCAGGGACCTCGGAAGGATTGGTTTAAACTCAACCGGTGAGCTACTAGATGAAGTTGTTGTTGAAGGGAAAGTGCCTGCGATGCAGATTGGTATTGACCGTAAGACCTTTAATGTAGGCGAGAGCTTGGTCAGCGCGGGCGGAACAGCAACAGATGTTCTAGCGAATGTACCCACGCTTCAGGTGGACCAAGACGGCTCGGTGAGCCTGCGCGGATCCAGTAGTGTCAAAATTCTAATAGATGGCCGTGAGTCTGCATTAGCAGGAAATGACGTCACATCTTTGCTTCAGAGCCTTCCGGCCAATTCCATTGAAAAAGTTGAGGTCATTACAAATCCCTCGTCTAAATATGATGCAGAGGGGCAGACGGGGATTATTAATATTGTCTTAAAGAAAAATATTCGCACAGGGTTGAACGGATCGATAAATACATCTGCAGGTTCCTATGATAATTATATGGCTGGTCTAACGTTGAATTATAGGGATCGGAAATTCAATTATTTCGGATCCTATAACTTCAATAAACGTCATATGGTGGGGAGTGGGAAAACGGACAATATCTTTTTGGGTGATACGACACGCAATTATAGCGAATCCGAATCCTCAAGAAAGGGCAACAGCCATACGGTAAAAGCCGGATTTGACTACAATATGTCTGATCGTACTTCATTGAGCTTTTCGGGTAATTTGAGTATTCGGGATAATAAACGGATAGAGGACTTAAATTATCGCTTTTATAAAGGAGCAGACGAAACGGGAACGAGCGTTCGTAATTCGACTCAATTTGAAGATGACTTAGGGTATGAGTTCAACGCCGATTTTAGACATCAATTTAAGCGACAGGGGGAGGAATTGACGGCGAATGCGAGTTATGGAAGAGACAAGGAGGATGGCACGAACGGCTTTTGGCAAAATTATACCGATGGACGGAGAAATACCCAACGAAATAATGTGACGTCTGAAGATGGGAAGAATATCAATCTACAATTGGATTATGTACTGCCTTTCTCTGAATCAAGCAAATTTGAGGCCGGCTACCGTTCCCAGATTAGAAAATCTTTTGATACACAAGTATCCGATACTTTGATCGTCGATGAAATTTATGGACGAGACTATAGAGTTAGCAATGATTTTGATTTTACCAGTGCTGTCCATGCGGTCTATGCCAATTATCAAAATAAGCTGACGGATAAAATTGGCTATCAAATTGGATTACGGGGTGAACAATTTGAACTCAAATCCACTTATTTCTCAAAGGACCCAGACGCCGCGGAAAAAGAGTCCAATGCAAAGCAAAATTTTTTCAGATTATACCCGACATTGTTTTTGACCTATGATGTAGATGATAACGGTGATAAAGTTCAGTTTAGCTATTCGCGTCGTGTGCAACGCGCACGTGGCTGGCAGGTCAACCCATTTCTAAATGTATCCGATGATTTGAATTACCGTCAGGGAAATCCGAATCTGAAGCCAGAAGATGTACATAGTTTAGAGATGAGTTTTGCGAAAACTTTTGGAAAGGTCAATTTAATATCTTCGGCTTACTTTAATCATGCGAGTGAGGTTATTCAGCCTTTTGTCTACAAGATAGAAGATGGCCGAACATATAGTCGATGGGAGAATATGACGAGCCGTAATCTTTCGGGATTTGAGTTTATTTCAAAGGTGAGTGCAACGAAAGATTTTGACTTTACATTTAATCTCAATTTGATCCATATTAAATATAATGCAAATCCAGACTATGAGATAAAAGAAAGAAAGGACTTCGCTTATAATACAAATTTAACCGCGAATTATCGTTTTACACCTACTTTTTCTGCTCAGATGAGGGGAGAGTATAATTCGTCACGGGTCATGGCTCAAGGTCGGATGAATGCGATGAAAGGCGTGGATGTGGCGTTGAAAAAGGATGTATTTAAGAAGAAAGCGTCAATTATGTTAAATGTCAGAGATGTATTTAATTCACGAAAAATGAATGGTGTGACAGAGACATCTCAACTTGTATCTAATTTTGAACACCGTTGGATGAAGAGAATGGTGACTTTATCGCTCTCATACCGCTTTGGTAGTCAGGATCTAAATAAGTTGAAGAAGAAGGAAACAAATACGAATGAAATAAGTGGGGGCGGTGAGGAATATTAAAAAATATTCCTCTTTTTAAGCCCAAATATGTAATTTTAATTTTGAAACAAACCTAAAACTAAAAAGAATGAAGTTATTAAAAACAGTTCTTGCAGTATCGGTGATGGCATTTTCAGCACATCTAAATACTGCCGTAGCGCAAGCAAAAAAAGAGATCCCAGCGTACAAAATTTTGGATTTACCCCGTGTGGATATCAAGAAATTCAAAAAGAATAAAGCTGGAGCATATGTTATTTTCGATGGTACTTCGATGGAAGGCTGGAGAGGATATGATAAAACTGTAGTGCCCAAAAGATGGGTTATCAACGAAGGTGCAATTAAATTTGATAGCCAGGCAAATGTAGGTAAAGATGAAGGTGGAGATCTGATTTTTGCCCATGATTTTAAAAATTTTGAATTGGAAATGGAGTGGAAGGTTGCCAAAGGCGCAAATTCAGGGATTTTCTTCTTGGCTAAAGAGGTAGAAGGTCAACCGATTTATATTTCATCTCCGGAATGTCAGGTTCTTGACAACGAAAACCATCCGGATGCTAAAATGGGTGTTGATGGAAACCGGAAATCTACATCTTTGTATGATATGATTCCCGCAAAACCACAAAATGGCAAACCTTATGGCGAATGGAATAAAGTGAAGATCCGTGTGAACAATGGTAAAGTGGAGCATTTCCAAAATGGTGTAAAAGTAGTTGAATATACCTTGTGGGATAAATCATGGATTGACCTATTGCAAAAAAGTAAATTCAGTGAAGAAAAATGGCCGTTGGCTTTTGAGTTGCTGAGCCATGTAGGTGGAGACAGCAAATCAGGACTAATCGGTCTTCAAGATCATGGAAATGATGTTTGGTTTAAGAATATAACCGTAAAAGTTTTAAAATAAAAAAAGCAGCTTTTAAAGCTGCTTTTTTGTTATAATATAGATTGTAATTCTTTCAGATCGAGGATCATATGCGGTACGTCTTCAGGTTGTTCGGCACTATTCGGATTAAAGAAAATTGCGTCCATTCCGACATTCATGGCTCCACGTACATCCGCATCCAGATTATCACCGATCATCAATGATTGTTGCGCTTGTGCTCCTGTCGTTTCCAGTGCGAATTGAAAGATCTTCGGATCGGGTTTGTTCACCCCGACGACTTCAGAAATAAAAATATTTTTGAAATATCTGTTCAAATTGCTTTTTTCCAATTTGGTCTCACAAGCCTCTTTAAAACCATTGGAAATCAAATGCAGGTTGTATTTTTCGTCCAGATAAGACAGGGTTTCGTGTGCATGTGGGAATAGATTTGTCTTTTGGGGACAGATTGCGAGGTATTCCAGTTCAAATTCTTCCGGAAATAATTCGGGGTCTACACCCAATTCGGTAAATGTATCAGCGAAGCGAGCTTTTCTTAACTCAGGTTTGGAGATTTTTCCATGGTGGTATAAGCCCCAAAGTCGATGATTGTTGATCGTATAAGTTTCAATGAAACGGTTTGGGGACTCCTTGTCAAACAAGCTGTCAAACTTGTATTTAAAATATAATTCGTGGAGACTTTCTTCGGCATTTTTGTCAAAATCCCAGATGGTATGATCCAAATCAAAGAAAATATCCTTTTTTTCACGATTAAACATATACAAATATACCACCTACGCAGCGATTTTATATTATTGTGAATCGGCTAATTTTCTTCTTTGTGTCATAATCTTTAGGATATTTCCGAATGCCTTGATGAATAGCTATTTTTGCTACATGAAGAAAGCGCTTTTACTCTTTTATTTCCTTTTGTTTTACGCGATCATGCAGTTGATATGGTGGGGGGTGATGTTCATCCGGTTTGATCCAAGCAAAAAAAATATGATTATAGGCGAGGGCATTTTCTTCTTGATCATTTTTTTATGGGGTGCGTGGCGGTTAAAGCGCTTGGTAGAGCGAGAACAGAAATTGTTGCAACAGCAGCAAAATTTCCTTTTGGCTATTACGCATGAGTTGAAATCTCCTTTGGCTTCAGTCAAACTCTATATTCAGACCATTTTGCGACGGGATCTGGATAAAGAGCAACAGCAGACTTTTTTAAGAAATTCCCTAAAAGATATTGAGCGATTGGATGATCTGGTAGAGAATGTCTTGATGACAACCAAACTGGACAGCCGCAATTACAGCATGCCCAAGGAGGATTTTAACTTTACTTCTTTGGTGGAGCAAATTGTCGATCGGCTTCAAAAAAATTCATGTAGTTCACAGGTATTGAAACCTTACTTGGAATCGGACATTATTATCCATGGTGATAAATTTGCGATCAGTAATGTCGTGACAAACCTCATTGAGAATGCTATTAAATATTCACCGGCTTGCGCCATGGTGGATGTCAAACTATATACGGAGAGTAATAAAATAATTTTTTCTGTTGCTGACCATGGTATCGGTATCAGTGATGAAGAGAAAAAACTTATCTTTAATAAGTTTTATCGCGTGGGAAGTGAAGCAACACGGAAAACCAAAGGCACTGGTTTGGGGTTATATATCGTGAAAACTGTGTTGCAGAAGCACGATGCGACCATTAAAGTTAAAGATAACACTCCTAAAGGGAGTATTTTTGAAGTAACATTTGAAAGAAATGCAAAGTAAACAAAGAATATTACTTGTCGAAGATGAAGAACACTTGTTAGAAGCAATCAAGTTGAATCTCGAAATGGAAGGTTACCGTGTCACTACGGCTACTGACGGAAAAAAAGCATTGAAAGTTTTTAAAGAGGAACGTTTCAATCTCGTGATATTGGACGTTATGATCCCTGAAATTGACGGATTTCAAGTTGCAGAAACAATCCGACTACAGAATACAGAGGTTCCTATCATGTTTTTGACTGCCAAGAACAGTAGCGAAGACCGTATCACTGGACTAAAAAAAGGTGCCGATGATTATTTGGTAAAACCGTTCAATCTAGAAGAGTTGATTCTCCGTGTAGGAAATTTGGTTCGTCGCGGCATGAAACCTGATGATCTAAAAGAATTGAATTCTTATCAAATCGGTGACAAGACCATCTATTTTAATTCTTACGAATTGCATCATGCAGATGGAACGATTACGTCATTAACGAAAAAAGAGACTATGCTATTGAAGCTGTTGATCGAACGTCGTAATGAAGCCGTTTCCCGTGAGCAGATTTTAGAAACTGTATGGAATTATGATGTTTATCCTTCGACGCGTACCATTGACAATTTCATTTTGACGTTTCGGAAATATTTTGAGCCTGATCAAAAACATCCGATCTTTTTTCACTCTATCCGAGGTGTTGGTTATAAATTTACCGACAATAATGCATAGCAAATAAAAGATGATGACAATTAAGGCTAGAATAGCCGTTATTTTTATTGCTGCGTTACTTTTGGGCTATGGTTTATACCAAGGGCATTATCAAACAGCTGTCTTGCTGGCTGGTGGAATTGGTTATCTAATTTGGAGCCATTTCCGGGAGGGATCAGTTTTCTTGGCAACACAAGCTTTTCATAGACAGGACTATGAAAAGACAAAAAGCTTGTTATCCGAAATAAAAAATCCGGATACCCTTCGTAAGGGCCGTCGTAATTTTTATGAATTCATGATGGGAAATATAGCCCTAAAAGAGGGACATATCGATGCGGCTGAATACCATTTTCAGCTGGCCTCCCGTTTACCTTGGAAAAAAGATAATGAAAAAGGTATGGTAATGATCAATTTGGCCAATATTGCACTGCGAAAGACTGATTATGAAAGAGCAAGGGCATATACAGATGTGGCTAGCAAATTGCATTTAACTGCAAGACAGGTCAGTATTATTACAAAAATAGAAAACGAAATTTCAAAACATTTATAGTGAGTACTACTTTACAAAACGACTTATTGATTAGGGCTGCGTTCTCGCAGCAAACGGAGAGACCTCCGGTGTGGATGATGCGTCAGGCTGGACGCTTTATGAAAGAATACTGGGATATCAAAAACAAGTATTCTTTTCTCGAAATGTGCAAAACCCCAGAGATTGCAGCAGACGTAACGATGCTGCCAGTGGATTTGTTGGGAATAGATGCGGCGATCTTGTTTTCGGATATTTTGGTTACAGCTGAGGCAATGGGTGGAGATCTGTCATTTGAACAAGGAGTAGGCCCTCGTTTTTCTAATCCGATTCGTTCTGTCAAAGATGCTGATGCATTATCAACCGATTGTCTGGATAAATTGCAGTATGTTGCGGATGCCATAAAAGTAATTCAACAACGTCTTGATAATCGTATCCCATTGATCGGTTTTGCGGGAGCACCTTTTACTATTTTAAGTTATTTGGTTGAAGGCGGTTCGTCAAAAGACTTTAAATTGACGAAGTTGATGTTAAACAATCAACCTGAATTGGCGCATACAATCCTTCAAAAGATTGCTGATGTAACAGTAGAATATCTTAACATGCAGATCGCCGCAGGCGTAAATGCGATCCAATTATTTGATAGTTGGGCGTTGGCCTTATCATGGAATGACTACCGTGATTTTTCACATTACTACAACAAACAGATCATCTCCAAATTGAACCGCAAGGATATTCCTGTCATATCCTTCTGTAAAGGATCATCTGTCTTTGCTCCGATGATGGTAGAGGCGCAGCCAGATGTTGTTTCGATCGACTGGAATGCCGATCTTAAAAATATGAAGCAATCTTTGCCTCAGGGAATTGCAGTTCAGGGAAATTTAGATCCTTTTGTATTATATGCCGAAAAACCTGTTATCAAAAAGAAGATTATAGAATTATTTGAGCGCATGCGCGGAGAGAATGGTTTTATATTCAACTTGGGACATGGTATCATGCCTGATATTCCTTTCGATAATGTAAAATACGCAATCGAGGTTGTGAAAGAATTTAGCTATTAAACTTTTGATTGTATTGAATTCTAAAAACGAAATAAGATTTTAGATAAATATCCGATCGAGAAGAAAGAAGACTTGCTACAACTAGCAGGTCTTTTTTTTGAACAGGAGATGGCAGCTGTAAATCGTTAAAACTAAGATTTTTATTGTTTAATAATGCGTAAAAATTGGGATTATAGCAGGTATGGCGAAAATTCGTGCAAAATATGTTAAAATGAGCACACTTACTTTTTTTGTAAATCTTGTTTTATTTTATAGCTTAGTCGCAAAACCTAATAAATGAGTAAAAATACCTTGCTGGATGGACTGCTGATTAATGAAGAAGCACTGGAAGAAGTGTTTCATCACTATTTTGACGAGCTTTGCCGTTTCTTGGGGTATTATACACGTGACGTGCAGTTAGTGGAGGACTGTTTGCAGGATGTGTTTGTTAAATTGTGGGAAGATCGGGATCAGATCCATATTTTCCATGTCAAGACTTACCTTTATCGGGCTGCTCGTAACCGTGTGCTCAATGCCCTACGCAATGAAAGTGCGCGTACTGCTCATTTGGAACGTTGGTTTAAAGAAGAAATGATCCGTCAGGAAGCAGAGGAGTGTATCAATATGGAAGAGTTTTCCATTGTTTATCAGGAAGCTGTCGGCAAATTACCGGAAAAATGTAAAATCGTCTATCAATACTGTAAAGAAAAACAGAAAACTTACCAGCAGGCCGCACAAGAACTACAAATATCCATCAAAACAGTCGAAAATCAGATGTCCATTGCCTCTAAAAAAATACGGGCACATATACTTGAACGCTATCAAATACTGTATCCAGATTCGATTTTATTGGTTTTAACGATGTGTGGTGCAGGCCTTTCTACACTCGTTTAAATATTTTTTTAAAAAAATACAAAATCTTTTAGGGGTTTTCTCCGCTCTAGGTGTCTATTTGTCGTAAACCCAAAATAATGAATAGCAGTTATAAGCCGTCACTGGAGCAATTAGTTCGATATCTAAAAAAAGAAAGTGATGTAAAGGAAAATGAAGTGATTGTAGCTTGGCTCGATTCAAGTGAACAAAATCGTCATGATCTTTTGCAGTTGGAAAACGAATGGATACATCTCAAAGAACCGCCGTTGATCATTGATCTAGCGGATCGTCCACGGATATGGAACAAAATCCAGGATCGTATTCAACCTGTTGTTAAAACTATTGTTTTTGACCGTAACCGTTTTTGGTGGTTGGTCAGTGCTGCTGCAATTCTTATTTTTCTGTCAGGGACATTGGGCACATATTTTATTCAGCGTAATATTTCGATGCATACATCTTCGCAGGAGCAGACAGTTGTTTATACGGCTTTGGGGCAAAAGTCACAGGTTATATTACCTGATGGATCAAAAGCTTGGTTAAATGCGGGTACAAAAATGATCTATTCGCATGCTTTCAACCAACATGATCGCAAGATTACGCTCGAAGGCGAGGCATTTTTTGATGTGGTGAAAAAGGAAAATATGCCCTTTACCGTACAGACTTCGCATTTGGATGTTGTGGTGAAAGGAACTGCTTTTGATGTTTCAGCCTATGCGGATGATGCCAAGATAGAGGTATCCTTGCTGCGTGGAAAAATAGCGATAAAAGATAAACATGGAAAACTGATCGGTGAGTTAAGACCTAATGATTGGATCCAATTGGATAAACGGACTGGTCAGTATACACAGATACGTCAATTGGATGCGGTACAATACAGCACCTGGAAATCTGAGGAACTTGTTTTTGAGAACGAATCTTTGGATAGCGTGCTCAAGAAATTGGAACGTTGGTATGGTGTCAATATCAATTGGAAGGGGGCAGAGTCCGATAGACATTATACTTTCAAAGTGAAAACTGAAAGTCTACGTGAAATTTTGGAATTGATCAATGTCATTACACCAATCCATTATACCATAGAAGGCAAATCTGTTGCTATAGTTTCAAAAACACAATAACCAAAATGATGATGTAAACAACTTAAAACAAAATATACCATAAATTATGAAAAAGAAACCTATTCTGATGAGTCTTTTGCTCCTCAGCCAGACTTTCTTTGCTGTAAACGCACAGCAGATATCAGGCAAAAAGGAGTCTTCAAATCTTAAGTCACTTATCGAGATTGTCGAAAAGAAATATGGCTATTCATTTATGTTCAGTAATTCGGATGTAGATGTTAAGACACCACTTTTTTATGACAGTCAGGCAAGCAGCTTGGAAGCTCTGTTGAAGGATGCGCTACAAGAGAGCTCGATTACATATGATATTACGGGGAAAAGGATTTTATTAAAACGTAAGGCTACAAACAAACAACAAACGGGGCAAGTAAAAGGGACTGTAGTAAATGAAAAGAGGGAGCCACTAGCGGGAGTGAGTATACATGCGTCGGGTAGCGGAAAGACTGTCGCGACAGATCTATCCGGCGCTTTTTCCCTAGAAGTCAAAGCGAGAGACTTACTCCAAGTGAGCTATGTGGGCTACCAAAACCAACAGATTAACGTACAGGCGGGAAAAGATATCGATATTACTTTAAATAGTGGAAATAGAGAACTTGACGAAGTCGTTGTGATCGGATACGGTACTTTAAAGAAGTCTGATGTCACGGGTGCAATAACAAGTATTAGCACAAAAGATCTGGCAAAACGCGCGACGACAAACCCGGCTGAGGCGTTACAAGGGGTGGCTGCCGGTGTCAATGTGCAGAAAAATAGCGGTATTGCCGGAGCGGGAGTACAGGTCAAGATTCGTGGGGTCAATACCTTCGGCAGTAATGAACCCTTGTATATCATAGATGGTTTCCCAGGTACAATCAGTAATGTCAACCCCAATGATATTGAGAGCATGGAGGTACTCAAAGATGGTGCCGCTGCCGCAATATATGGTTCTGTGGCTGCCAATGGTGTTGTTATCGTCACAACGAAAGCCGGTAAAGCCGGAAAAATTCTGGTAGACATCAATAGCTTTACGAATGTAACAGAAACGTCCAATCGACTAAAAGTACTCGATGCTGACGGTTATGTAAAAGTGCACCGTCAAATGTATGAAGAATACAATAAGTATGCTACGACGCCGGTCAAACTCCCCGACTATATCAACAAAACGGGTATGAATAATACGGATTGGCAAGAGGAGGTGTTCCGTACCGGACTTTCTACAGCGAATAGTGTCGCCATCAGGGGCGGGCAAGACAATACCCGCTATTCCCTGTCCGCGAATTTAAGTAATGACAAAGGTGTCGTTATCGCGAACGATTTCAAAAAGGAAAATGTCCGTATGAAATTGGCGACCAAGAAAAATATCTTTACCGTGGAAGGGAGTATGGCCTACACGAATTCGAAATATCATGGTCCCAACTTTAGTCTAAAAGAAGCCTATATGATTTCGCCTTTGGTACCAGTGTATGACTCCGCGGAAAAAGGTGGTTTTGGTTTGACAAATTGGGGTGGTATTCCCAATAATGTCAATGTGGTTGCCGATGAGCATTATAAAACGAGTTGGACAAAAAAACAGGATTTCGCCGGAAATGCTTTTGTTAGTATAGATATTATGAAAGGTTTAACCTTTAAAACAAGTTATGCCTTTAACGCGATTAATACACAGAACTATTTCCATTATCCACCATTTGCTTCTGATGAAAAGAACCCCTATGAATTCCCTTTTTATTCCGAAGGGCGTAGCTATTGGCAGGAGCAGGTCTTTGATAATCTCCTGAACTATAAAACAGAATTTGGAAAACATAGTTTAAACGCGCTTTTGGGTAGTTCGTTGAATATGCAGGAATCCAATTGGAATAATGTAGGGGTAGAAGGCAAAAAGATTGTCTATTCTGTTGAAAATGGAGGACTAGTGACTAAAGAAAGCGCAGAAGGGTTTCTAGATCCAAATTTTATGACGATTAGTTCAGGCCAAGGCGGAACGTTTTCTGCGGATGGTTCGAAATATGACTATAATCGCATGTCAATCTTTGGACGTGTCAATTATTCGTATGCCGATCGTTACCTTTTACAGTTAACCTTACGTCGTGACGGCTCATCCAAATTTGGAAAAGATAGCCGATATGGAAGTTTTCCTTCAATTGCATTGGGCTGGAAGATCGATGAGGAATCATTCTTCCCGAAAGAATCCTTCGTATCTAATCTGAAATTAAGAGCAAGCTGGGGGAAACTCGGAAATGAGGTGGCATTAGGGTATTACGACCACCAGGCGCTGATCAGTACTTACAATAATTTGTACATGGGATATGTGCGCGGAAGTGGAAATCCTTGGCCCGGTAGTACCGCAATGGGGCTTGAGAATCGACTGTTGAGCTGGGAGACAACGGAGTCAAAAAATATAGGCGCAGACTTTGGTCTGTTCAACAATTTGTTGAAAGGTTCGGTAAATTACTTTATAAAGACTACCAATGATCTTTTGATCACCAAGAAAGTGGCGCCATCCGCGGGGTTGGAGGATCCGACATTAAATGTCGGAAAGATCCGAAACTCAGGTTTTGAGCTTGAACTCAAATATGCAAATCGAAAGAATGCGTTTCAATACGATATCGGATTAAACTTGTCAACTTTAAAAAATAAAGTGGTGAGTCTCGCTAACGAGGATCAGATTCTTTTGGGGAATGGTTTAAAATTCGATACGGAACATTTTCCGAATCAGACCCGTGTAGGTTACCCTATCGGAGGGTTCTTCCTTTACCAAAGCGATGGTATCTTTCAGAGCATAGAAGAGGTGGATAAACATGTCAACCAGGAAGGTAAATTACTACAAGAGAATGCCAAACCGGGCGATATCCGTTTTATCGATGTTGATGGCAATGGTATCATTGATGATGAAGACAAAAAATATAGTGGTACGGGGATTCCCAAATTGGAGGTGGGACTGAACCTTGGCGCCTCTTATAAAGGATTTGATTTTTCGGCATTGATCGGAAGCGGTTGGGGACATAAACTCTATAACGGGAATAGGTACTTTTTTGAAGCCATGAGTTCTGGATCAAACTTTTTGAGCAGTACATTAAATGCATGGACAGAAAACAACCGTAATACTGATGTTCCGCGTGCTGTATTACAAGATCCAAATGGAAATAGTCGCGAGTCCACACGCTTTTTAGAATCAGGTAATTTTATTAGACTACGTCAGCTGCAGATTGGGTATACTTTGCCGAAAAATTTATTGCATGCGATCCGTTCAGAAAATCTACGGTTTTATATCAGTGGACAGAATATATATACCTGGACAAAATACAAGGGGATTGATCCCGAGTTTGCACCATCTGGAGTTAACAATAAATCCAGTGTGTTGAATACGGGGGTAGATCGTTATATTTTTCCATTTACCAAGTCCTATTCCTTTGGAGTTCAATTTACATTTTAAGACTAGGTTATCTATTGTATCATAATTAAAGAAACTAGAAGATGAAAAAGAATAGAATAAATTATAAGTGGATTCTTTGTATCGCTTGTGCACTAAGCACAACATTGTCCTGCAGCGATAAATTGGATTTAACATCGCCGGACAAACTTACTTCAGATAACTTCTGGCGTAATGCCGAGGATGCTGAGTCTGGACTTTCTGCTGCCTATTCGCAGTTGGAAGCCGCTACTGATGTATGGGAATTTGCAGAGGTAAAATTTCCCGTCGAGGCCTATCGTGAGGATGCTTGTGAAATCGGTAGTGATGCATTGAACTACCAAACCTGGGTGGAACTCTATAATTTTAGTTATACAAATGGTAATAGTCAGTTTACGGCCTATTGGAGTAAAGCCTATCGCGGTATTTCTTATGCAAATCAAGTGATCGAGAAGACTTCGCCAATTGAAATGGACGCAAATAAGAAAAATCAGATTATTGCCGAAGCGAAGTTCTTACGTGCCTATTATCATTTAAAACTCTTGCTCAACTGGGAGAAGATCGTCATTCGAGACCAATATATTACCAGTGAAGAAAAGATTAATAAGGCTTTGTCTACACGTGATGAAGCGTGGGCTTTTATTATCGGGGATCTGGAGACTGCGGTTGGCAATTTGCCTGTGAAACAGGGGGCGGGCAATGTTGGTCGAGCAACCAGAGGAGCGGCGAATGCCTACCTCGGCTACAGTTATTTAACCTCAGCATATGAAAATACAGCCAAAAAGAACGAGCTTCTCGGAAAAGCAGAACAGGCTTTTAAAGCGGTATCTGGATACAGCCTAGAAAAGGATTTCCTATCCATGTTTGACGGTACCAATAAAAATAGTGCAGAATCTATTTTTGAACTTCAATTTACCGATAATACCGCTAATGGCGCAAGTTACCGTACTGCACTGCATAAGTGGATCGCTGTAGGGGAACTGGGCGGTTGGGATGAAATCTTACCGAGCAAGATGCTCTTAAATGAATTTAAAAAGGAGGGGAAGATCGCGACAACAGGACGTTATGACTCACGAATGTACCAGACGGTATTCTGTAATGATCCTTATTTTAATGATTTGAAGAATGGGGGAGTTTATGGCTTTACCTACGATGAAATATTTGGGGCTGGATCTGACCGGGCAAGCTTCAGAAAGTATTTACCACGAACAGCTGCGGATTTAGATAAGTCCCGCACAGCTGTTAATCTTCCATTAATGCGTTATGCTGATGTTTTATTATTATTGGCTGAAACCTTAAATGAACGTAATCGTCCTGCAGATGCTATCCCTTTAATCAATCAGGTACGCCAGCGGGCAGATATGCCAGCACTTGCGTTGAATTTGTCTGTTACCGAAGTCAAAAAACGAATTGAACATGAGCGTATCGTGGAGTTTGCGTTGGAAAATACCCGATTCTACGATATGAGAAGATGGGGGAAAGCGAAAGAAGCATTACAAGCTATCGGGCGGAATAGTTTTGATCCGGCTAAGCACAACTTTTATCCTGTCCCATTATTGGAGATCAAATCAAATGATAAAATTAATTAAGGAGCATGTTTACTGTTTTTTTTATCATGCTTTTAGGTGTAGGAATAGGGATAGGACTTCGGTCCTTTCCTATTCTTAAACATACAGGTATTCTTGTCCGACTGGTCGTATTTGCCCTATTGTTTTTCTTGGGACGCGAGGTCGGGCAAAATCCAAAAATAGTAGACAATTTGGATACATTGGGGTTGCAAGCTATTCTGATCACATTGGCCGGAGTAGCTGGAAGTGTTCTTTTCTCGTGGTTCGTTTATCGTTTTTTCTTTAGCAGGCATGAAAGGTAGTTTAATCATTCTCGCATTTTTTATCGTAGGTGTTTTTGTTGGTCTCAAAGGGATTATTCCCACCGAACTGTTGAAGGAAGAATGGAATACTTATGTCCTCTATGCATTGATGTTTTTGGTCGGGATTACCATTGGGTATGATAGGGAACTCTTGGTATCTCTACGAAAAGTTAATTTAAGCATCGTACTTTCTCCCTTGGCAACTATCACTGGGACATTGTTCGGTACCTTAGTCATCAGCTTCTTTATCCGGGACTGGAATACTGCTGAAAGCATGGCTGTAGGATCTGGATTTGGTTACTACTCTTTATCAAGTATTTTTATTACACAATATAAGGGTGTCACATTAGGAACTATAGCATTGATGTCGAATTTGATGCGTGAACTGTTGGCGCTATTGATTGCTCCATTAGCTCGAAAATGGTTTGGCCCATTGGCGCCGATTTCTGTTGCCGGAGCCACAAGTATGGATACTGCATTACCGATTATCACACAATATTCCGGCAAACAATATGTTCTCGTTGCGATCATTCATGGTATTTTGATTGACCTCAGTGTACCCTTTTTAGTTACTTTTTTTTGTTATTTATGAGAAATAAGATCGAAACCTTATGGGTTACAATTAGTTTTTGTTTGATTTTGATAGGATGCAATACGGTCAAGGCCCCTAAAATGGATGGCTATGGTGGATTGTTAAGGGTCGAGCAACAACCAGAAGGTGTCACTCGCCGAACAAATCCCTTTTATACTGATCGTGGGGCTTGGATCGGATTTGGCATTCATGAAAATAAGACCGCGACCGGTTTTTGTGGACCTTATGATCTAGATGGGCGTACCTGGTTAAGTAGTGCATTGCTGCAGATTGGGACAGCTCCGACAGGAGAAAAAAATCTACTGAACCGTGACAGCAGCTGTTATTATCCAGATCGCTTGTGGATGCGTTTGCGGGGAAAGGATATGGAAGTAGAACAGACCTTAAAAATGGTCTCGTCAACAACAGCCATATTGCATATTAAAAACAAAGCATCAAAGGTACTATGGATATATGGCAATCTCAATCAAGGGGAATGGACACTGGCAGGCAATACCCTGTGGTCGAAACTTCCAAATGGAGAACTTCTTTTTCTGTCTTTTAAGGCTGGTGTGAAGCTAAACTGTGATCAAGGGAAATATGAGGCTCATTTAGAAAAAGCCGATACGGAGATTGTCCTGACCCATTATGCCAACCCAATCACTTTAGAAAAAGCACTTTTAGCGGCAGAAGCCGCGCTTGAGCAAAGCAGGGCTTTGAGCATACAGCATACAGCACGCTGGGCGAATTATATCAGCTCAAATACTCGTCGGGAACTGTCCATGCAGGAACATCGCATTATGGTGAAAAGCATGATGACGCTGATGAGCAATTGGCGGAGTGCAAAAAAAGAATTAAAACACGATGGTGTTGTCCCTTCGCATGTGGCCGACTACTTTGTTGGATTTTGGGCCTGGGATTCATGGAAGCATGCCGTTGCATTGGCGCAAATAGATCCCGCTTTGGCGAAAGATCAAGTCCGCGCTATGTTTGACTTTCAGGATAGTGTCGGGATGATTGCCGATTGTATCTATACGGACCATCGAGAGAATAATTATCGTGATTCCAAGCCGCCATTAGCTGCCTGGGCGGTCAATGCGATCTATGAAGCTGATCATGACCTATCGTTTGTACGGGAAATGTATGATAAACTAGTCTTGTACCATGAATGGTGGTTTCGCTACCGGGATCACAATAAAAATGGTATCTGTGAGTACGGTGCTACAGATGGAACATTGGAAGCCGCTAAGTGGGAAAGTGGTATGGACAACGCTATTCGGTACGACAGTACCCAGATGTTATGGAATGAAGAAGGGGCCTGGAGTATGAATCAAGAGTCTGTGGAGCTCAGTGCTTATCTCGAGTTGGAACGAAAATATCTGATGCAATTTGCAGAATTGCTCGGTGTACCATTTCGGGGGAAAACAGAATCCTACCTTGCCATGGATTACTTCTTCGATCAAGAGCGGGGGTATTATTTTGACCGCAAACTGGATGGAGCGCTTATCCCATGTTTTGGTCCCGAAGGTTGGTCGCCATTGTGGACAGGTTTAGCTACTTTGCGGCAAGCTGAGGCTGTGGTTCGTGTAATGCAGGATACCAGTAAATTTGCCTCCTTTGTACCATTTCCTACTGCTGCCCTAGACAACGCTAAATTCATGGATAGGGGATACTGGCGCGGGCCTATTTGGTTGGATCAGGTCTATTTCGCAATTTCTGGTTTAAGGAAATATAATTATCAAAAGGAGGCCGATCTGTATACCAAACAGGTCTTTGAGCGACTGGAGGGATTATCCGATAATGGGCCAATTCATGAAAACTATGAGGCACGCACGGGTAAAAGACTCAAAGCACCCCATTTTAGTTGGTCTGCTGCACACTTATTTTTGTTATATAAGGAACTGAAAACTTCTCAGTAGAAAAAATTAGATGAGTTGAAAATCGGAGAGATAACAACACTTCGGATCTGGTAGTTGTACAATCTATGCCGGATTTGAAGCGTTTATTATTTAATATGCATTACTGAAAACTATAGTTATGTAATAGAGATGGACTTTTGTCTTTTTGTATACTATATGTAAGATTTATCTAATTAAAGCCTAGCTTTATTGATTGCCCCTAACTTTTCTTATTTTTGTATCCATGGTCTATTTATACGCAAAAGCAGTTCATATTATCTTTGTGGTTTGTTGGATGGCTGGATTATTTTATATCGTTCGCTTATTCATTTACCATACCGAAGCTAAATCCAAATCTGCAGAAGAGTATGGGGTTTTGCATAAACAGTTTATACTGATGGAGAGTAAATTGTGGTGGATCATCACGACACCCGCCATGTATCTCACCATTGTGGCTGCCCTCGTTATGCTGTATATCAATCCGGGATTATTGACCATGGGCTGGATGCATGTTAAGCTCACTTTTGTATTAGGGTTGATCCTTTATCATTTCGCTTGCCAACGTATTATGTTTCAGTTAAAAGGGGAATCATCGGCTTGGTCCTCGACCAAATTGCGTCTTTGGAATGAGCTGGCGACCGTCTTATTATTTGCAATCGTATTTACCGTTGTATTAAAGTCTGCCCTCAATTGGATATTTGGTGTCCTTGGACTTTTAATATTGTCGATCTCCTTAATGATGGCTGTGAAGCTCTACAAAAAGTTCAGAAATAAAAGTAATTCGAACAAAACGTTAAATTCTTAGTTTTCTTAATCCTTTTCTATTCTCGTTAGTCGAACGATTATAAATTGAAAAGGAATATGTACAAGAGACTTTTGACCGTGATCATGTTGCTTGCTATTGCAACTGGAGGATTCGCCCAACGTTATAGACCTTATGGCGGAACACTAAATATTTATTCGACCGATGTTCCCTTCTTTCTTTATATCAATAATGTTTTGTACAATAATAGACCGTCGATTGACCTTTGTGTGCCGAATTTGCAAAACCCGAGATATAATCTCCGTATTGTCTTTGCAAACAGACAGCAGAGAACTTTAAACGGAAGAGGTGTGCAGCTCGTCAACGGAAATGGTCAATATATGGATGTTGTATTTTCAGTAAGCAGCCGTGGGGGGAATCGGGGGATTGTACTGGAATCGATGAATCCTGTAGATCGGTATAATGATAATTATCGGAACAGGGATAACTATAATGACGGCACTAATAATGAGAATAGATACGATCGGGATCAACAACAAAACGAGGGATATGGCCAGTCTGAGGGTGGTAGAAGTAATAATCAACAATATCAGGAAGATCCGATCGACAATACTGGTTATCAGGATAAAAATGATGCGAACCAGTTGAATGATCTACTCAACCAAAAAGAAAATGATCAGGATCGCTTGCAGGTCGCTACCCAGGAATTGAAAAATAGGCGGTTGCGCAGTTCTGAAATCATAGACCTCATGGAATTATTTATAAGAGACGACAATAAATTGGCTTTTGCTAAATATGCCTATACAAGCTGTCTTGACAAAGAGAACTATGATAAAGTAGGCGCGGCACTGTCATTTAGTTCAACTCGGGAGAAATTGGCAGCATTTATTAAAACTCAGCATTAGCTGCGGGAGGTTCGGATTGAATTGGGTCTTTTCAACTGCAATTGCCTATGAATGAAATTAAACGAGAATTGGCTGTATGAACAAGGGGGCTATTTGCGTCAGATTTCAAAACAACAATGGATTCTTTGGCAAACAGTCCCTTTCAGTTAAGCTATATCGTAATTATTCGCCGAAACAGATGTACTTCAATTCCATGTACTCATCGAGTCCATGTTTTGATCCCTCACGGCCGACGCCAGATTCTTTTACGCCACCAAATGGGGCTGCTGCATTTGATATTAATCCCGTATTAACACCGACCATACCC
The DNA here is from genome assembly GCF_002933815.1 of Sphingobacterium sp. HMA12. Classification (GTDB taxonomy): domain Bacteria; phylum Bacteroidota; class Bacteroidia; order Sphingobacteriales; family Sphingobacteriaceae; genus Sphingobacterium. The sequence goes on along the minus strand of NZ_BEYR01000008.1, from coordinate 112,527 downwards.
GCCTCCAATTGTTCGGCAACACGGAAGCAACGATTGATATTGGTGCTGTAGAAATAGGAGGCAAGACCAAATTCAGTCTGATTGGCCATGGCAATACCGTCTTCCTCTGTTTTGAAACTGAATAATGCACAGACTGGGCCGAAAGTTTCCTCGTGAAATATCAGTGCCTCTTTAGGGATATTGGTCAGTACAGTTGGCTGGAAGAATAGGTCTTTGATCACAGTGCCTCCTGTTGCCAGTTCTGCTCCATGCTTTAAAGCATCTTGGACATGATGCTGTACTTTTTCCAAACCTTTGGCATTGATCAAAGGTCCAACTTGAACCCCCTTGTCTAAGCCGTTGCCCACCTTTAGTTGACGTACAGCTTGAATGAGTTTTGTGGCAAAGGCATCGTATACATCTTCCTGGATCAGAAAACGGTTGATTGACACGCAGGTTTGCCCAGAATTACGGAATTTACCGGCAATAGCACCTTCCACGGCGGCATCAATATCTGCGTCATTAAACACAAGAAAAGGTGCATTTCCACCGAGTTCCATAGAGACCTTCTTAATGTTTGAAGCTGATTGTTCGATTAATGTCCTGCCAACTTCAGTAGATCCCGTAAAAGAAAGTTTTCGCACCAGATTGTTAGTGGCAAGTTCCTTTCCGATACCAGCGCTGTCCCTTCCGGTAATCACGTTAAAGACACCTTTTGGCAGGCCTGCTTCTTCGGCTAGTTTGACTAATGCGATTGCAGATAAAGGTGTTTGGGATGCGGGTTTGAGTATAACTGTACAGCCTGCAACGAGTGCGGGAGCGACCTTTCGGGTGATCATGGCCAAAGGGAAATTCCAGGGTGTAATCGCGGCAACAACACCAACTCCTTGTCGGATTGTCATCATTCGTGTTCCTTTTTTCTGGACTGGGATAGTTTCACCATAGGCTCTCTTACCTTCTTCGGCATACCACTCAACAAATGAATTTCCGTAATCTACTTCTACTTTTGATTCATTGAGCGGCTTTCCGCTCTCAAGTGTCATAATTTCAGCAAGTAAATCTTTATTCTGTTGAATGAGATTGTACCAATTGCGCACAATGGCACATCGTTCCGAAGTTGTTATATTTTTCCAGCTTTTCCAGGCTTTGTCAGCAGCCTGTATGGCTTTTGTGCAATCTGCAACCTTTAAATCAGGTAAGGATGCAATCGTTTTCCCAGTGGCGGGATTGACGACATCAAACCTATTTTTTGATGTGATGAATTTTCCGTTGATATAGGCTTTGTCAATTAAGAGTGGATTTTTCATTGGACTCATTAGTTTTTGTTTTTTACAAGGAATTTTATTGCTTGGGCCCTTTCCTTATGTATTCTTGTGGATAGATCCTCTTGGACTGTTTGGTATAACAGCTGCTTTTGGAACAATATTCTTCAGCCTATTGTTTGCAAACAAACGATTTTATGGGACGATTTACTTAGACGAATTTTTTCCGTTGCTGCTCATTGGGAAGCGTACAATACGTATTGGTGCCAAACCATTTGTAGCGATTTTTTGCAAAGTACTCATAGCCTGCGTCCCGCCATTTTTTCGGCAGTATTTTTATAAAATAGAAAATTGAATAGGGAAGACCTAACGTTTTGCAGATATTCAATATCGCCTCGCTTTTGATATAACAACCTGTTGATGATAAATAAACGATGGAATCTATATTTTTTGGAATAACATTTAAATTATCTTTAGCGAAGTCAGACTGTAAGGAACTAAACAGAAACCTATTATTGGTATCTATTTTCAATAGGATTTGAACAAAACGATTACAAACTAAGCAATCACCGTCAAAAAAGATGATATGTTTCCCTTGCTTATCCATTAGTATAAAGTTACTTCTATTTCCCGAACGAACTGCCATGATAACATCACATCTTTTATAAAAAAAGCGGTTTTTTTCCGTATAAAAAAACCGCTTTTGAAATATTCTTTTCGATTTTTATTATAAGTTTTTCATAATGGTATGACCCATACGATCCCGTTTTGTTTTCAGATATTCCTCGTTGTAAGGATTAGCTGTTATTTCAATTGGAACGTTTTCTACAATTTCTAAACCATAACCGACCAATCCGGCACGTTTTGTTGGGTTATTGGACATTAGGCGCATTTTTGTTACCCCAAGGTTTCGCAGGATTTGTGCTCCTACCCCATAGTCTCTCAAGTCAGCTTTAAATCCAAGTTGTGTATTGGCATCAACAGTATCCAATCCATTCTCTTGCAATTTGTAAGCATGCAATTTATTGATCAGTCCAATACCGCGGCCTTCCTGATTCATATAGACAATCACCCCTTTTCCTTCATTTTGGATCATTTCCATTGCCTTGTGAAGTTGAGGTCCACAGTCACAACGGCAGGAGCCAAAAATATCGCCGGTCACACAAGAGCTATGTACACGGACAAGAATAGGTTCATCTTCGTTCCATTCTCCTTTATAAAGGGCAAGATGTTGTTCGCCGGTATCTTTTTGTGTAAAGGCTTTCATTTGAAAATCACCATATTGTGTAGGCATATTGACCGTTACTTCTTCATTGATCAACGAATCGTGTTTTAAGCGGTATTCAATAAGGTCTTCAATACTGATAATTTTTAAATCAAATTTTTTGGCAACTTCCATTAATTCTGGTAGTCTTGCCATTTCGCCATCTTCTTTTAAGATTTCGACCAATACACCTGCTGGTTCAAAACCTGCCAAACGAGCAAGGTCAACAGTTGCTTCAGTATGTCCTGTACGACGCAGTACACCACCGTCTTTAGCAATCAATGGAAAGATATGTCCTGGTCTGCCCAACTCCTCGTAGTGAATATTTGGGTCGATCATAGCCTTGATGGTCTTTGAACGATCAGATGCTGAGATTCCCGTTGTACAGCCGTATCCCTGTAAGTCAATAGAAACCGTAAAATTAGTCTCGTAAACGGCTGTATTTTGCCCTACCATGAGGTCAAGATGTAAAGCATCAGCTCTTTCTTTGGTAATAGGAGCACATACTAAACCCCGGCCATGGGTTGCCATAAAATTGATAATCTCGGGAGTTGCGTTGCGGGCGGCGGTGATGAAATCACCTTCATTTTCACGATCTTCGTCATCTACGACGATAACTACTTTTCCTGCTTGTATATCAGCGATCGCTTCTTCGATCGTGTTTAATTTGAATTCCATTTATTGTTATATTGTATAGATACAAAGTTAGTATAGAATCTAATTTTATTTATAATAAGGCTGTCAAAAATCTAATGTGATTCTTTTAATTTATCCTTTTTACCAAATTTCTCTTTGATCCACTTCCAGGCCGCTTCAGCTTTTATTTTATATTGATCGATATCAAAGAGTGCTGAATCTGTGGTTGACTTATAGGTTAAAAATGCCGCCAGTGGCGTCAATACGATGATCGCCATCCACATACCTACTGCCGACGATATCGCACCATCTTTGGCTGTTTTTTCGGCAACTGTAGAGATGATATGATAGATTAGGAAGAAGATGATGGCCATAACGACCGGAAGACCGAGACCGCCTTTTCTAATAATAGCGCCTAAAGGTGCTCCAATAGCAAATAAAAGTAGACAGGATACCGCTAATGTAAATTTTCTATGCCATTCGATCCGATATCGAATATCTTTTGTCTTATAGTCCTTAAATTCAAGTGTACGGCTATTAAGGTCTTCTTTCAAATAGTTTAGCTGGCTCAGGGCATTCATGGTGACCTGTGTCCGTTGTTCAGGCGGTACTAGATCGGCTATTAAATCGTTATAAGGCTTTACTTTCGCTTCCTTTACTTTAGGTTGACCCGGTTGACTGGCATTAAAATACTTTGAATAGATATTATAACGGGTATCCAAGGTCCTTGTAATTGCTTTTCCCATACTGTCAATTTTAATATGGTTCGAGTCAATATACATATCAAGTTGCTTGAGATTCAACATGGCATGGTGACTTTTGAAAAGACTTTCATCTGTTTTGCCCTGTTGAAAACTCCCCATGTCAAACTTCTGTTCCGTTTCTTTAAACTTAAAACGTGTGAATTGCTGGCGTGGATCGTATGTTTTTGAGTTTTTTGTGCGCGACTCTTCATAGCGTATCCCATCCTTCAATTTGAGGATCATATAGCTATTGTCAGGCGAATTATAAATGTATCCCTCTTTAGCCATCAAAACATTGTTGGCCGTATTGCCGCCACGATGATCATAGATCATCAGATCATAGAGAATCGTGCCCCCCTTATTTTTTCCTCTTGCACGAATGGAATACCCTGGAATTGTATTGTTAAAAATACCCGGTTTGATTAGAAAATCTGCTTTTTTATTTCGCACATCTGTCAATAGGGTCCCCATTTTCAGGTTGACGACCGGCAGGATGAAATCGGAAAATAGAAAAGAACTTGTGGCAAAAATTGCAACAAGTACAAATAGGGGAGTCATGGCCTTGCGTAGTGATACGCCTGCCGCTTTGATCGCCACAAGCTCATAGCTTTCCCCTAGGTTACCGAAGGTCATAATGGAAGACAATAGCATGGATAAGGGCATTGCCATTTGAATTTGAACAATGCATTGATACCCAATGAGCTCCATAATGGTATACCATTCAAATCCTTTTCCGATCAGATCATCAATGTATTTGAATAGGAAAAGCATCAATAACACAAACATCACAATAAAAAATGTGACAATGAATGGTTTAATGAAAGCTTGAAGAATAAGTAAATGAACCTTTTTCATCCGTGACGCTAAGCAAATTGATGCCTTTACATTAAAGCATCTTCCAGCCAAGGAGCTCTTTTAGAGCCCTTGGAGAAAATATATTGCAAAGATAGGTTTTTTTACGCACCTATAACACTCTGAAGATAGACGATTGAATTTTTCCAGATTAATTTTCTATTTTCCAAGTCCTCTTCTTTAGCAAAATCTATTATTTTAAGTGCAACATCGTTTGTCAGCTCATCTTGATCTATCTCTAGATCGAAATAGTAAGGATCATCATCGAGCCACTTAAAACGCACTGATTTGTTTTCTTTGGAAGCTACGATTTTTGCGCGATGCGGTTCGTCGTCCCAAATGAAGGTATAAATAGTGTCTTTATAGTTTACATCATCTGCAAACCACTGTGCCAGTTCGTTTGGTTCTTGCAAATACGGAAATAAAATTCTAGGTGAAGAGTTGATGATATATTCTAGTTGGAATTTTATTTTATCTGCCATATAAATGTTTTTTTAAATATTAGTTTGTTTAAATCAAAAATAAGCTATATTTGCATTCCCAAAATGGCGGGGTAGCTCAGATGGTTAGAGCGTTGGATTCATAACCCAAAGGTCGGCAGTTCGATTCTGCTCCCCGCTACAAATCTCTTTCCATTTTGCTTTCTATCGCATAAACTTATTATTTGTAATAATACATATTTATTTTGTTATTGCAAGTTTTTTTGTGAAAAGTTGAAGGCTTTTTCACAATTTTCTGTATTTAAAATCTCCACCATCTTATACCGATTTTTTTTAGACTAAGCCGTTATTTTAGTTCGTTAAGAATGAGTTTGTTGTGTGGGATATAGGTTTTTGATCGTAATAAATCCTTAAAAAAAATAAAAAAATCTTTTGAATTGACAGGTGAAGTGGTATATTTGCATACCGAAACGGCGGGGTAGCTCAGATGGTTAGAGCGCAGGATTCATAACCCTGAGGTCGGCAGTTCGATCCTGCTCCCCGCTACTTTAAAAAGGAAAGTCTCATTACAGACTTTCCTTTTTTTTTGGAATAGTTTTTTGGAATAACCCTTTGATTAACAAGCGTTTTTTCGATATCATTTAATTGGAAAAGTATCTTTGAGTTAGTGGGGCAGTTGCTTGAACTTTAGAAGATCTACTGGCTGATATTCATTGTGTCCTGCGCACCGGCGATCTTATATTATTGGCTCGGTTTCATCTCATGGCTGCCTATCGACAGCCGTCTGCTAGTGCTCATGCGCGATTGTGTAATACCGTTTCTGTGTTAGCTATGCCTGCCTGCTGCTGCTGATAGGTTGTGACGTTAAATTCATGTATATTTGCACGGTTTCTTACCTATTATTTTTTATTCTATAATGAACTTCAGACCTATTCTTATTCTAGTGTGGCTTATGATCGGTTATCATGCTATTGCACAAAAGCAAGCAATAAACCACGTTGTCACGCACAACCGTACGACTATTATTTGTGATGCTGCTAAAGGTGCAAATCCTTATCCTGCGTGGGGGGTATTTCCTAATGCCGATTCCCCTGTAAGAAAAATAACTATGCATGTCACTTTGGGAAGCCCTGATAGCTTGAACACGGCACATTGGGATTATCTGGATCATATCGTATTGAGACGCAAAGGGGGAGCGAAAGGACAGGAGCTCAACTATGAATTGGGCCGGATGCTTACGCCCTATGGGAGCATTTACAATAAGGGGTGGAGCTGGAAGTGGCAGGTAGATGTGACTGACTTTGCCCCTTTTTTGCGGGATAGTGTTGAGATTGTATATGTACACTCGGGTTTTGAAGATAAAACAGTAGGTTGGGCACTTAACATAGATTTCGAAATTTTATCGGGTCCTCCAGTTGTTACACCTTTGGGCATAACACCTTTGTGGAATAAGGCCTATAAATACGGCGATCCCAACGAGAAAATAGAAGAGAATTTAACGCCGGTAACTTACGAATCGCTAGGGCATGCGGCTCTAAGCCGGATACGAATTCAACATACAGGACATGGTATGGACAAACCTCGTGGTTGCAGCGAGTTTTGTACGCGATGGCGTGAACTCATGCTCGACGGAAAGGTTGTCGACCTGCGGGATATGTGGAAAAAGTGTAGCGATAACCCTTTGTACCCACAAGGCGGGACCTGGATCTTTGATCGGGCGTATTGGTGTCCCGGTGATCTGCAGCAACCCGATGTAATTGATGTGTTTACAAAGCCCGGACGCCATACTGCAGCATTGCGTATGGAACCTTATACTGCCTCTGATAATATACAGGCGGTTGAAAATATCTCAGCTTATTTGTTTCATTATTCGAAGCCCAAGCAAAAAATAGATGTGGCCGTCGAATCTATTATGGTACCAAACGACGAGCAACGTTTTTCGAGATTAAATCCAGCTAGTTCGGGCCCACGGATATCCTTTAGAAATCTCGGGGCGGATCCACTGCATTCTCTTATAATAGTGTACGGAACTAAGGGCTATCCTTCAAAAACATTTCATTGGAGGGGAAATCTTTCGTTTAATCAAGTGGCAGACGTGCTGCTACCGGGGGAAATTCAAGAAAAAGATGGTGAAAATGTCTTCCATGTAGAACTTGTCAAACCGAACGGTAAGAAAGATGCATGGTCAGAGGACAATGAAATGAAAGCTGTTTTTACAGCGCCAGAGAAATTTCCCAATGAATTTGTTGTGAAATTTCTTACAAATAAAACACCTCAAGACAACCGTATTTTTTTAATAAATGCTCAACAGGATACAATTTTTCAAAAAAAGGAAGCACAATTGACAGCACTCACACTGTATACTGATACGATACGGGTCGCCGAAGGCAACTACTCCCTTCGCCTGATAGATACGGCTGGAAATGGACTACAGTTTTGGGCACAACCCGAAAATGGAGACGGTTATCTGCGCATTTTTGACCTGAAGGGAAATCTTATTCATGCATTTGAAAGTGATTGTGGAATAGGAGAAATGTTTAGCTTTAAGGCTGTTTCGGGTTTTGAAATGGATACAACAAAGGCTCGATATGCATTTTCCCTGTATCCAAGATCGGTGGTTGACCAAACGCAATTAAATGTGGTGTCGAATAAGCTGAGCGATATGACCGTGCGGATAACCGTTGATGGTGTACAGTGGCAGATGCACGAATATAAAGCTGTTAAAAATGCTGTGTTCAACTACGATCTTAATCATCTTCCTAAAGGAAGGATAATTGTGGAAGCTTTTATGGATGGTATCAGCCGGTTTAAAGGGCGGATCAATAAAAAGTAATAGTGAAATACACAGGTTCCATTTATTGGAACTTGTGTATTCCTTATAATTTCTTAGTTGTCGTCAAAGGCGAGACTTTTCCAATCGTCTTTTTGCAGGTATTTGAGCATGATAAAAAATAATAGCCAGCCAAGCGCCGCTAAAGCCCAAACCAATAGTTCGTATTGAAAAATCACTTTATGAAGATAACCTAAAAGTCCCAGCAAACCTAAAATCAATAAATTGACCACCGCTTTGGAACTGGATTGACTCGCTTTGGAAAAAGGATAATTTTTGACCAGAAAAAGCATGATTAGGATACTTTCTATCCCGCCGACTGCTGAGGAAAGCAATAGATCATTTATCGAGCTGATACCAAATAAAGGAACACAAATACAGAAAAACAAAATGTTAAATGGCAATACATATTTAATGAGGCAGGCTTTAAGTACTCCCGTCATAAATTGTCCCGGACGGTCCATTGGAACAACATAATAAATCCAGGCTGCTTTATATTTATTGCTCTGCGTGATCAGCTGAAATACTGTTAATATGGTCAACAGTGACAGATAAAACATGATAATATATAAACCGGATTCTCTCAACTTGACCAGTTTCTCCGCGAATGGCAGCCCCTCGCCGGTCCGTAAAAACAGGAATATAAAATAGATGGGAAGATAAGCTAAAGAGGGATAGAGTTGCTGTTTAAATTCTCTTGTTTTTGAACTAATAAGCCATACAATACTAAATCCAGCCTCTTCGAGCGGAGATGAGCATACGCCGGCTCCCAATTTTTTATAGAATGGTCGTCCTGTATTGGTGTGTGAAATTGCCTGATCGGTTTCAGATAAAGGTGTATCACCACTTGCTAGAGCGGCTATTTTGGCATTAAAACCTCTGGAAAATAATTTTGTACAAGCATAGACTCCAAAGAAAGGAACAACTAAGCCCAAAAGGGAAAATATAATGGACTGTAGGCTATGATTGCCCTGAAGCAAGGACTGAAAAGAGGCGATCCAAGTACTGGGAAATATCCATAGAAATTTAAGTTGTTCAATTGTCAGCTGTGACTCAACGATTGTTTGAATCAGATTGGGACCAAGATAATAGGCTAGAAAAATGATCAATGAAAGTCCAATCTGTATATAGGCAATAATATCCTTAAATTTTTGGATGGGGAGATATTTGATGCTGATCATATAGAACCCGTTAACGAAAACCAGGGCAATCAGTGTACTCAATAGGAGTTGTAGAATCAATAGAAAAATGCCTGTTATATCCCAGTTAAATGAGACATAAACCACTACTGGCAGGCATAATGCAATAATCTGATTGAAAAGCTTAATGGCGATAAATGTTATTCGCGATAAGGCCACTGTCCTATCGCTAACAGGCTTGGGCATAATAATGTACTGGTCCCGAGTGTCTAAAAGTATAGGTGAAAAGTCTGATACCAATGTAATGCTGAGCATGCTGGTAAAACAGAGTAACATAATGGAAAGTGCTAAGTAACGATCTGGAATGAGGATGAGAATAACCATGAACATCAAGCCAATGATCATATACATAATAAATTGTATAATGGAGGTGGACGATGAGGATTTCCCGGCATTCCGTTTCTTAAATGTAATCGGTTTTCTATTATCTAAGGTAACTTTTGTTTCTAGAATAATTTTAAACTGCGTATAGTTTACACCCAGGCTTTCCCAGATACCCTTAAACAGAAGAATAAATCGTAAGATAAATTTTTCCATATTATTGAATAGCGCTAATGATGTTAGATGCATCCAGTGCATCGTTGTCGGTATTGGTTAATTTTGCGAATATGTGTTCAAGTGATTCATTGGGATCCGACTTCAGTTCATTAATAGTACCATCGGCAATGATACTTCCCTGATTGATCAACAGGATTCTATCGGAAACTTTTTCAACGACGTCCATCATGTGGGAGCAGTAAAAAATAGTTTTACCTTCTTTGGCCAGCAGTGATATGAGTTCTTTTACAAAGATCACCGCGTTGGCATCGAGTCCGGACAGGGGCTCATCCAGGATGATGATCTGTGGGTTATGAATAATGCCAGATATCAAAAGCACTTTTTGCCGCATGCCTTTAGAAAAGGTATCCATTCTACTCATAGCATTTGCGGCCAGGCCAAATGCACTTAATAATTTTAAGGAACGTTCTTGAATTATATCGTCTTCCATACCATACAATTTTCCGACAAAATCAAGGTATTCCATCGGAGTCAATACTTCGTACAGTTCTGCATTTTCGGGGACGTATCCGAGCTGGGATTTTATCGAAAGAGGATCTTTTTGAATATCGATACCATTGATCTCGACTTGGCCGGTGAAGTCTTCGATCAAGCCTGTCAAGATCTTGACTGTCGTGGATTTTCCAGCACCATTGGGACCTATATAGCCGATGACCTGGCCCGGGAATATATCCAGATTGATTCCTTTTAAAATTTCTTTAGTTCCGTATGATTTTTTTAGGTCAATAATACGGATGAGCGGTAAAGTACTTTCCATGTATTTAAATCTTTCAACATAAACTTACATAAAAAATACAGAGTTACGCGCTTATTTGGATGTTGAATTCCATATTTCTTTGCAAAAATGTAATCTACAAAAAAAGGAGTCCTAAGACTCCTTTCAAAACTACTTTATAATCGGAAAACTACCTGTCATTTTTTGGATATCCCTCTTCATCAAGGTCCTCTCGCATATCTTCTTCGTTCTCGGCCAATTTTTTATCCAAAGGGGATAATCGGTCATGTTTGAAGGTATCTATACGCATATGTGCATCCTCGAGATCCTCTTCTTCCAAATCTTCGCGATCTGCATACTCATCGCCTACAAAAGGGTTGGAATCGTCATAACTGGAATCATCGTCTATCGCTCCTTCGGATAGTGTATCATAATTGGCAGGATGGTCATAATCTGGATCATTATCATCTACATCCAGTTCATAACTTTCCAGCTCTTCGTTATAAGCTAAGTTTTGCTCTGAATCCGGGTAATCTGATTCGACTTTTCCCTTTGTTTTTTTGTGTTCTGTGCCAGCCATAATCCTCTGATTTATCTACAGTAATAAAACAGGTTGGAAGATAAAAAGTTTTAAAAATTATTGCTGATAATTGGGGAAATGTGTTGTTTTTTTACCTCTGTGAATATCGTTGAAGTAACTGCCATAAAAGCATAATATTTATCTTGGTAATGCAAACAAATTGAGAACAATAATGTTTTATTAAAAACAGTAAATCTTGGCCACTATGATTTTCAAGCGTTTAAATTATCAGACATTACAGAGTTTGCGTCTACAGGGGTATAATATCCTGTTGACTATCGGGCGTTCGGAAGATGAGAACCCAATTTATTTTCCCATGAAATTGGAGTCGTTCAATTCTGCGCAGGCAAATACCAATAGCGGGGAAGGGCATACAGTTCAAGGCCAGAAGATATTGATTTTAGACGAGGCAATACAACGATCATTGAACAATGACCTCAATGGGATCATTCAGCTTGATCATTAGCCAGACCCTTTCTTCAATCTTTTATAAGCGCTTGGGGTTGTATTTCGTTTTTTCTTATAAAAGTTAGTGAGGTGGCTTTCGTCATTAAAGCCCAATTCATCTACAATCTGTTTCATCGTGTATTGGCTGGACGCTAACCGGTCTTCAATAAGTTGGATACGGATATCATCAATGTATAATTTGTAACTTTTCTGCCGTCTTTTCTTAAAAAAAGCACCGAAATAATTGGCTGAAATCTGAAAATGATCTGCTATATTTTTAATTTGAAGTTTGTCTGGGAAATAGATATTCTGTTGAATATAGGCCTCTATTTCCTCAGACATTTCGCGGGACTCATTGATCAGTAGGTTCAGTTCCTTTAATATATTTTCAATGAATGCAAACAGTGACATCACTTGATGAAAGATAAATGTAGAAGTTGCAGCATCTTCAGATTCTGCCTGCTGATAAATCAGCGACAAGACTTTTTCAATTAACTTGCGATTTTCTTTTTTTAGGGAGAGGCTTTTATTTAGTAATGTCTCCGAATTGAAAATATGCTGCGGATTGTGAGACAGACAAAAATTTTGCTGTATATGGTGCAGGTCTTTAAAATAGTGGTTTGAAAAATATAAAATAAATACACTTGAATCTTTTTTGCTTTCAAGCATTTCTGAACCAGTATTCAGGAAAAGTAAATTTTCTTTAAGAAATTTAGCCCCAGTATTTTTCGATACCAAAACGCCTTCCGAGATATAGACCAAGGCAAAATCAAAACCTAGGTCGTCCAGATTGATCTTTTGTTTATTTTTGATTTTTTCGGGTAAGAAGGATAAACTCATTAGACGTAGGTAAATTTTATTTTATAATTGTTGATGAATCAGAATGCCGTGATATTCTTTTGTTGGAATAGCTGGCAATTATCGCGCGAACAGCTTTATTGCTAAACAGGGTCCGCGAAGGGGATTAGCTGTCTAAAGTATGCCAATATATTCTGTATATCCAGCTGAATCGAATAGCCAAATATCGTTATTTTGGCTTTACTTCCGTTAATTTTACAGAAAAACAATGGATTTTTCAAACAGGGGAATCACTAGGTACTTTTTGCGTTTCGCGTCATTTGCTCAATGTTGTCCCATTGTTCTTCGGGAATAATATCCAGACCATTAAATTCTCCTGCGCCTTTTAACCATTCTCCACCATCTATTGTTATGACATCACCATTGATGTAGCTTGAATAGTCGGACACAAGATAAGCTGCGAGATTTGCCAGCTCGTCTAATTGACCTACACGACCGAGGGGTATCCGTTTAGTCGGCGATAAGAGTTCACCCAACTCTCCCGGAAGTAGGCGTTCCATGGCGCCGGAAGTTTGAAATGGGCCTGGTGCAATAGCGTTTAAACGTATTCCTTTTTTACCCCATTCGACAGCAAGAGATCTTGTCATGGCTAATACACCAGCTTTGGCTGTAGCCGAAGGAACAACGTACCCTGAACCCGTCCAGGCATAGGTGGTCACAATACTGAGCACAGTTTTGTTTTGATCCTTATTTTCGATCCAGCGTTTGCCCAGCGCCAATGTATAATTTATACTTCCCTGAAGAACGATTCCAATGACGGACTCAAAGGCACGATGACTCAGGCGTTCGGTGGGGGATATAAAGTTTCCTGCAGCGTTGTTGATTAAGATGTCTATACCGCCCAGTTGTTCATATCCATAAGCAACTACACGTTCAACATCCTCATAATTCCGTACATCGCCGGCTATAGCGAGGCATTTGCCTTGATGTTTGTTTGACAATTCCCTTGCTGTATGTTGAATCACATCATCCTTTCGACTGCTTATCAGGCAGGAAGCGCCTAATTCCAAGAAATAATCAGTCATCGCTTTTCCTAGCCCGGTACCGCCGCCGGTAATTAAAATGCGTTTGCCTTTTAGTGAATCTTCTTTTAGCATGCCCATATCTTATTTCATTTTTATATAATTTAAGTTACATAAATTTGAATGAAAAAAAAAGCGGTAGCTAAAAGACAGGGAAACACGAAAGGCTGATAACAAATGATAAGGAGATGGGTAATAAGGGGGGATTTATATATAAAAACAGGGACTATTATGTGAATAATCCCTGTTTTTATTTTTCCGATCTATTGCTAGAAAGGGAACTGGCTTATGCGCCTAATTGTACGCGTTTGAAAGCAGTTACAGTCAATCCTTTAGAAACTGAATCTAAGAATTGAGCGATATTTTTAGAAGAATCTTTTACAAATTCTTGGTTCAACAAAGTCGTGTCTTTGAAGAATTTGTTCAATTTACCTTGAGCGATTTTCTCAGCCATATCTGCTGGTTTTCCTTCTGCAATGATTTGTTCTTTCGCGATAGCGATTTCACGCTCGATTGTGTTTTGATCAACACCATCTTTATCAATTGCAATAGGGTTCATCGCTGCAATTTGCATTGCAACATCTTTACCAGCTTCTTCAGCACCAGCTGCATCAGCAGAAAGACCTACCAATACACCTAAGCGGTAGTTACCGTGGATATAAGCGATTACTTTCTCTGCAGAGACTGTTTCATATTTAGAAACATCAATTTTCTCTCCGATTACACCAGTTTGCTCGATCAAAGCATCAGCGATTTTCTTGCCATCAAGTTCCAAACCTTTTAGTTCTTCTAAAGAAGCTGGTTTGTTGTTTAACGCTAGGTCTGCGATTTTTTCTGCGAAAGCTACGAAATCTGAGTTTTTCGCTACGAAGTCAGTTTCACAGTTTACTTCAACTACGATACCTGATTTACCATCAGCAGTTGCTTTAGCGATGATAACGCCTTCGTTAGAGTCGCGATCCTGACGGCTAGCAGCTACTTTAGCACCTTTTTTACGCAAGTAATCTACAGCAGCTTCGAAGTCACCATTAGACTCAACCAAAGCTTTTTTACAATCCATCATACCAGCGCCAGTTTGTTGACGCAATTTGTTTACATCTGATGCAGAAATTTGTACTGACATGTTTATTTCTTTTTTATTATTGTTTACTACTGAAAATTTTGTACAATATTAACTTAAAACATGTTAAGCTAATATGAAGTTTAACATTCCTTGATAATCCAGTGCTGTTAAACCAAAAAACCGGACAGATAGGCTAGTTCAAGAAAAGTAATCTTTTCCAGAAACTAACGCTACGCTATCCGGTTTGGAATAAAAATATTATTCTCCGTCTTTCGCTTTGCGAGGACGTTTAGCTTCTGAAGCTTCACTATTGTCAACTTTTGCTTTAGCAGCAGCAGCATCTTTTTCAGCTTCTTCTTCTTTATCGCGTTTGCGCTCGTCCAAACCTTCTTGGATTGCTTGACCAATAATGCTTGCGATTAAGCTAATAGATTTACTAGCGTCATCATTTGCAGGGATTGGGAAATCAATGTTTGAAGGATCAGAGTTTGTATCTACCATCGCGAAAGTAGGGATGTTCAATTTCATTGCTTCAGAAACAGCGATGTGTTCTTTTTTCACATCGATGATGAATAAAGCAGCTGGCAAACGGTTCAAATCAGCGATACCTCCTAAAAGGTTTTCTAATTTGATACGCTCACGTTGAATCATTAACTTTTCTTTTTTAGACAATACATCATAAGTACCGTCTTTTTGCATTTTGTCAATGTTAGACATTTTTTTGATAGACTTACGAACTGTAGCGAAGTTTGTAAGCATACCACCTAACCAACGCTCAGTAACGAAAGGCATGTTAACCTCTTTAGCTTGTTGTGCGATGATTTCTTTTGCTTGTTTTTTCGTTGCTACGAATAAAACTTTACGACCTGATTTTACGATTTGTTTGATAGCTGAAGCAGCTTCTTCTAATTTCGTAAGAGTTTTGTTCAAGTCAATGATGTGGATACCGTTGCGCTCCATGAAAATGTACTTAGCCATTTTCGGATCCCATTTACGTGTAAGGTGACCAAAGTGCACACCTGCATCCAATAAATCTTGATAAGTAGTTCTTGCCATTTTTTGATCCTCCTTTGATTAACGTTTACTGAATTGGAATCTTCTACGAGCTTTACGACGTCCTGGTTTCTTACGCTCAACCATACGGTCATCACGTGTTACTAAACCTTTAGCGCGTAATGCAGGTTTAACTTCTGGGTTAAGCTCAACCAAAGCTTTTGAGATCGCTAGGCGAACAGCTTCTGCTTGACCTTTAATACCACCTCCGTTAACGTTTACTTTTACATCAAAGTTTGCTAATTCACCAGCTACGTTCAAAGATTGTGTTGCGATGTATTGCAAAGGTAATGTTGGGAAATACTCTTTGTAGTCTTTACCGTTTATAACAATGTTTCCGCTACCAGCAGTTAAGTAAATGCGGGCAACAGCAGTTTTTCTTCTTCCTGAAGTGTTAGTTGTTGACATGTCGATTCTCCTTAAAATTTAACTGGTTTTGGATTTTGTGCTTCATGCTTGTGCTCAGTACCAGCATAAACGTAAAGGTTCTTAAACAATTGACGACCTAAACGGTTTTTAGGAAGCATACCGCGAACAGCTTTTTCAATGATGCGCTCTGGGAATTTAGCCATTAACTCTTTAGGAGAAACGAAACGTTGACCACCTGGGTATCCAGTGTAGCGTACGTAAACTTTGTCGCCTAATTTGTTTCCTGTCAATCTAATTTTGTCTGCATTGATAACAATAACGTTATCTCCACAGTCTACGTGTGGGGTGAATGTAGGCTTGTGCTTACCACGAATTACCTTCGCGATGTTGCTCGCCAAACGCCCCAAAATCTCTCCTTCAGCGTCAACAACGATCCACTCTTTGTTAACGGTGTTCTTGTTGGCAGAGACAGTTTTGTAACTTAACGTATTCACTTGCTTTTGTTTAAATAATTTGTAAAATTTTATTTATCTTCCCCTTATCACAAGGGTCTGCAAAGGTACATCTATTATTCTATATTTTAAAATCTATTTTACTTATTTTGTTGAAAACGAGCCAAGTTTCTTGTGGACTGGGCTAATCTCAATATTTTTACAACTTACGCGAATGAATATTGTTACATTAGTTAGTATATTGCAGGAAGAATTTTTAATTATTTAGTGGAAGTAGATGAGATTGAATTTTTTAGATAAACGCGTTGTTTTAGGTTTTGTTGGATTTCTCTTTGGTACCTTCAGTTTATTGCAAGCGCAATCATTGGAGAAAAAAAGTAGGCCTTATGATGCACGACTCAAAAATGTACAGGAGATATTAAAGCAAGGGAAAATCGGTCCCGGTGTGGATTCATTGGATGCTATACTCGCAGATTATCCCCAAGCAGATGATATCTATTTTACAAAAGCGATCCTTTTTGCCCAAATGAGAAATCAGGATGGTGCGATCGATGCAATAAAAGCCGCGTTAGAAATTCAACCGAAACCCGAGTACCTGAGCTTTGCCGTGGATGCCTTTAAAAGCAAAAATGATGCAGATAGCGCATTGATCTATTTAGATAAACTGATCGACCTGGATGATAATAATACAGCTTCATTGAAACGCGAACGTATTATGCTCCTTTTTAACGGTGGCTATAAAGACGTCGCATTGGAGTACTTTTATAAAACAAAAGAAATTGAAGTTGCTTCTGATACATTGGATATGGTCGGCAGTGTCCTGTTGAATGATGCTGGTGACTATAAGGCTGTGATCGGTCTTTTAAAACCCTGGGCTGACAATGGAACGAAACTGGCTCAAGTCTATGGGCAATTGGCACAGGCTTATAATCTTTCCAAAAATTCAAAACTTGCCTTAGCGTATATCAATAAAGGAATTGAGACTTCACAGGAAGATTTTCTTTATTTTGATTTAGCGAATCTGTACCGCTTTGATAAAAAAATCAAATTATCATTCGATGCCTTAAAAAAAGGTTTTCAATCTAAAAAGATTGATTTTGGTGATAAAAATAGAATCATCATGACTTTGTTGGGGCCCAAAAGCCCGTATACAAACGCGCAACTTTTGGAACTGGCTAATATCTTAGTTGAGGTCCATCCGCGAATAGCTGAAAGTCATATGGCCAAAGGACAGGTATTGTGGCTAAATGAAGATAAGACGGCAGCACAAAGTTCGTTGGCTGTTGCTGTAAGTATGAATCCTTATCAGATCGACGCTTGGCGGATGTTAATGAGCCTGGATATGGATAAGGGCGAATTTGACCAAGCCATCGCTCATGGCGGAGAAGCTCTACATTATGTGGCTAACAATCCAACCATACTCTATTTCACCAGCATGGCCTATCTGATGAAAAAAGATACAGAGAATAGCCGCAAGTTTATGGAGGCTGCATTAAATAATGCCCAGGATGAAACCCCTTTTTTACAAGCCAATATCTATGGTGGACTGGGGGATATCTACAATACATTGAAAATGTATAAAGAATCGGATGCAGCTTATATGGAAGCGATTCGATTGGATAGCACAAATGTGACTGTCATGAACAATTTAGCGTACTATTTATCGTTAAGAAAAGAACGGCTTGATGAAGCGACAAAGTACGCTGCTATGGCTACCGCAATGCAGCCCAATAACGGGACATTTGAGGATACTTATGCCTGGGTCTTATTTGTCGACGGTAAATATGAGGATGCGTTAGTCTGGATTCAAAAGGCACTGAAAAATACAAATCCGCAGACTGCGGTTTTACTGGAACATTATGGAGATATTCTGGTTAAGCTCGGTAAGACAACAGAAGCGGTCAAGCAATGGAATCTGGCACTGGAAAAGGGATCGGATTCTGAAGAAAGTAAACAGAAACTAAAAAAGAAGATTGAGACTAAAAGTTATGTGGAATAAAATTGTTTGGGTAGGTATTCTGGTACTGCTGCTTTCTTCCTGTAGCTCGAAAAAGAAACTGCTGAAAGAAGCGGATCTCAAATCAGAGAATGAGCTGGTCATCAAAGACAATACACGCGAGGCAAAGAAAACAACTTTGCGTAATCTCTTTTTGACCAATTTAAATTACTCGACCTTTTCAGGAAAAGCAAAAATGCGTCTCGACCTTGGCAAGGATAACTTCGATGTCACCTCTAATATCCGGATTGAAAAGGACAAAAAAATCTGGATTTCTATATCAGCAACTCTTGGGATCGAAGTCGCCCGTGTGTTAATAACACCAGATAGTGTGCAGATCCTGAATAAGTTTCAGAGCGAATATATGGTCAAACCATTTGACTACTTATATCGTTTCGCCAGTCCAGATCTTACTTTTGCTAATCTACAGGATTTATTATTGGCTAATCTTTCAGTTAACCTCTTGTCAGATATTGATGCGGTGAACTTTCAGCAGGATCCGAATTCTGTACAATTAGACGGAAAATTGAATGAGCTTGATTTTCTATATAAACTGAACAACAATAATCGACCTTACCAGTTCCGGCTGTCACAGTTGTCGAAGAAACAGTTGCTCGAAGCAAACTATGGTGATTATGCAATGGCCTCCGGTCAGGAATTTCCGATGCTGTTAAAAATGATTATTTCAGATGGCCGGCAGGAGATAAAAACAGAAATTAATTTTAATAAGGTGACGTTTAATGAACCTGTTGAAATGCCTTTTTCAGTGTCATCGCGATATAAAGTAATCCGATAAGAAGTTATCTATTTCCATTAGATTTATTACTTTCGCATTTAGTTTGCTAGTGTAGATGAATATAATGGGGTTGGGAAGGGAGCAAATACGAAATAAATAGTACTGTAAATGAACTTTAAGAAGACGATATTTGGTATAATAGCATTCATTTTGATGATTGGTATTTCTGCTGCGCAGACGAGAGCCGAACTGGAAAAGCAACGGGAAAAACTCAATCGTGAAATTGCTGAATTGCAGAATACCGTTAAAGAAATAGCCAAGGAGAAGTCATTGACACAACAGCAAGTGACGGCCTTGAGTAAACAGATCAACCTACGTGAACAAAAGATAAATACAATTACTTCTGAAGTTGCTGTCATCAATAAACACATCAATGCGAATACTGCCGCAGTCAACAAATTGAAGGCTGAACTGGAAAAAATGAAACGTGATTATGAAAAGATGATCATGTTTGCTTTTCGTAACCGCAATGCTTATAATAAGTTGATGTTTATTTTTGCTTCGAAGGATTTTAATCAAGGATTTAGACGTGTAAAATATTTGCAGCAATTTAACGATTCAAGAAAATTAAAAGCTGCTGACATCGAGAATACCAAGAAACAGATCGAACAAAAAATTGCGCAATTGCAGGCTGACCGAAATAAACAGGTGGCACTGATGAAAGAACAGGAAAGTGAGAAGAGGACAATTTCTGAGCAGCGTTCTGTTTATTCAGGGCAATTGAGTGAGCTAATTGTTACAGAGCGAGGGGTGAAGAAAGATATTACGCAGAAACAGAAAGAAGAACGTCGTATCAATGCCGCAATTAAGGAAATCATCCGTAGGGAAATTGAAGCTGAGCGAAGACGTGCAGAAGCCGCTCGTCGCGCAGCAGAAGCCGCAGCTGAACGTAATCGCAAAGCAAATGAGTCTGCAAATGCATCGAAAGGTAAAAACAATACGAACACGAAAAGTAGTAATACTGCACGAAAATCAGATTCTGAAGTCTTACGTAGTACACCGGAAGCAATCAAACTTTCCAATGATTTTAGATCCAATCGTGGTAGCTTGCCGTGGCCGGTTTCCAATGCGAAAGTTATGCAAGGCTTTGGTGGGGAAAGCGTGGGTAGAAATGTGAACTGGGATCACGAGTCCGTGAAAATTCAAACATCCAGCGGAGCTGCCGTAAAAGCTGTTTTTGCAGGTGAGGTAAGTAGCGTGTTGACAATGTATGGACAACGTATTGTGATGATCAAACACGGTGAATACTTTACCGTATATAATAACTTAGGTAGTGTAAGCGTTTCGAAGGGGCAAAAGGTCAGTACAGGTCAAACGATCGGTACAGCGGATGTGGATTCAGATACAGGCGTGCCTATGGTGGACTTCTCTGTTTATCAGGGATCAACGCCGTTGAATCCGATGTCCTGGTTGGCGAGATAAGAAATAATTACTATATTTAATAATTATCATTACATTTGTAAGGAGAGAGAACAGATTTAGTTTAAAAGAATTGAAAAACAAGAAATTATAGTTATGTCAACATCATTATTAATCATGGGAATCGGGGGGCAGGAGTTAATTGTCATTGTAGTAATATTGTTACTATTATTTGGTGGTAAGAAGATTCCTGAATTGATGCGCGGATTGGGCAAAGGAGTGAAGGAATTTAAAGAAGGCCAGAAAGATGAGTCTTCCCCAGAAAAGAAATCTGAAGTAGAAGATAATAAATAAGGAAGATTGTTCTTCCATATAACAGAGATACGATTTTGTGCTGAACAAAATCGTATTTTGTTTTACCTCGGACCTATAGCTGAATAGGCCAAACCATTTTTATACTAAAATCCATTTCTAGACGTTTAGATTATTGTTGATTTTTTAAGAAGAGAAATCAAACCTGGATTTAACAGTAAATTTATGATCGGAAAACAGACGTTAATTTCAATACTAGGAGGGGTATGCTATGTGCTACCACTCATGGCTCAAGAAAGCGCTGTGGAAGGCATGAGAGAAGCCACGCATCAAATCATCCAAGGAAGGATTGAAAAAGAAAAACAGGAGATTTACCAATACTTAGACAGTGTTAAATCTTCAGGGAATAGCCGGAATGATGATTCTGTGATTACTGACGAAGAAATACAGCTTGTCCGGAAACTTAAGGCAATTGAACGAGAGGTCCCTTTAAATTACTCCCCCAGGGTAAAAGATCTGATCTCTAAATACACCTCTGATAATTACAATCCATATATGTGTAGAATGATGGGACTTGGGCAGTATTACTTTCCGATGTTTGATCGTATTCTGGATGAAGTTGGTGTACCACGAGAACTGAAATACCTAAGTGTGGTCGAATCATCGTTGAACCCTCGGGATATTTCGAGTGCTGGTGCTACAGGGTTGTGGCAGCTGATGTATTATGAAGCAAAGACCTACAACCTGACTGTGGATAGCTATACAGACCAGCGAATGGATCCTATTGCATCCAGTTATGCCATCGCGAAAATCTTAAAGGAAGCTTATGACGAATATGGTGACTGGCTTTTGGCGATCGCGTCATACAATGGTGGTAAAGGTGCTGTTGGGAGGGCCATTCAACGTTCTGGAAAAGAAAAGCCTACCTTTTGGGATATCGCACCCTATCTTACTCAACAAACTCAAAACTATATTCCCAAATTTATCGCGATGACGTATGCGATGAAATATGCGGAAGAAAATAATATAGATGCCGCTGACACCGAGCTTTCTTTGCGAACCCAGGCACTTGACGTCAACAAGCGGATTTCTTTAAGCCAGGTAGCAGAGGCTCTGCATGTATCCAAAGAAACGCTCCGCGCACTAAATCCCAGTTTCAAAAAGAATATTTTAAATGGTACAGAAGAAGCACCCTTAAGACTGATTCTACCTGTCGTGGATAAGAAAATAGCAACTGAGGAGCTTTACGCTGCGCTTAATACGCCTATCCCGGCTGCGGTAACGGCTAATACCAGTGTTAACGAATCTGCGGAGCTTTTAAAAGATGGAAAATATCGCGTGAAAGTAGGGGAGACATTTGCATCGATCGCTGAAAAGTTTGAAGTTACTGTTCAGGATATAAAATCATGGAATAACCTACGTGGAAATCAAATTGTACCGGGGCAAAATCTAACAATCAAGAAAGAAGATAATTATATCAATACAAAATTAGCACACAATGCTGAGAAATCAGTTAAGAAGAGTCAACAACGTGCTTCTACGCGTACAGCATATTATGTTGTAAAAAAAGGGGACACCTTATCTCAGATTGCTGATAAGAATGGTTTATCTGTTAGCCGCTTGAAAAGTGATAATGATCTGAACGGGAGCCGGATTAAGCCGGGAATGAAATTGAAAGTGTCAAAGAAATAGCAACATGGTTATACCAACCATGCTGCATCTTCTTCGTTATCAAATTCTTCGAGGGTAACTGTCACATGTTCTTTTAGGATCGTAGATAATTTAGTGCCATAATAGTCACTAAAGATCGGGAACTTGTGGTGGCTCCTATCAATCAGTACAGCTGTTCTCATCTTCTTCAATGGAACATTCAGAAATACGCCCAAACCATAAGCCAGCGCTCTGCCACTATTTAATACATCATCAACCAGGATGATCGTTTTGTCTTTTGCCATGTCAACAGGTAAATCCGTGCCCGCACTCAATGACCGGCTTGTTTTCTTCATGGTAACTTTAATCAAAAGAATTTCCTTGTCTGAAATATCTTTTAATATCGCCTGAAGGCGCTGTGCAAATACATAACCCCGATCGGCGATCCCAACCAAAACAAGTGTTTCGTCTTCAAAATTGTCTTCTAAAATCTGATAGGCAATACGGATAGACTTCTGTTTTATTTGTTCTTTATTTAAGATGAGCGTTTTCTTTGAAGACATAATAGTATTTCAATGATTATAGGGTAAAAATAGGATATTAAATTGTATAAAAAAAGCCCAAAGCCGTTTAAAGCTTTGGACTTTTGTATCTCGATAACCGAATCCTTAATTCAGTTTATTATCTTTTTCTGCTTTCAATATTTCGGCAGTGAGCGATTTATGATCTTCTGGTAAACGGCCGCCATTATAATAGTAGCGTCTCCAATAAGGCTCGTCCAAGTTGCTGATCATAACACCCTTGCTAGACGAAGCATGAGCAAACTTATTATCACCAATATATACGCCCACATGAGTGATGCTTCTGCTTCTGATTTTGAAGAATACCAAATCACCTGCTTTCAATTCATTCTTTTCTACAGTCTTTACTTGCGAATATTGATTACGGCTGTTGTAACCTAAAGAAGTATTAAATACCTTGTCATATAATTCGTAAGAAAATTTAGAACAATCAATGCCTCGTTTTGAATCTCCGCCCAAACGGTATGGAGTACCTAGCCATTCGTATACAAATTGATAAAGTTTTGTATTGGTGGTTGCGGAGACTGCAACACCCATGATTTGCGAGAAGTATTCTTTGGCGAGGTTATCAGGATCTGATTCTGGTTTGGAGTTTCTGTTGGTTTGTGCCTGCGACACTAGACATAAGCCGATAAATAGCATTGACGCTATAAATTTCTTTGTTTTCATTAAATCGCTTTTTTGTACAACATTTAACTTTTAAAAATTCAATACTGTCATCTATTTTGGACAGCACTGTTGCGAATATAATACAATATCAGTTTAAGGTCAAATTTTTTTAAAGCTATTTAACGAAATTTTAACAATTTTAACATCTTTCTTAACGCTTTTTGGACAGATTGAAATTTAATCGGTCTGTCGAGCTTTTACTACAACCAAGTATGGTCTCGGTTCATATAAAATAACCGGCTTATGTTAGAATATTATTCTTTAAGCCTTGTTTTTGTGAATCTGAAAAAAAATATTAATTTTCTTTAGGAATGTGATAATATTTGTTCTATATTTACCACACATAAGCAATAACAATGAACACAAACACAATTATTACAACGATTATTATTACCACCGGGATAAAACTTAGGAGGAAGTAGTTTCATTGTATATAATTGTAGACACAATATTTCGAAGCGCTTTCCTCAAAAAGGAAAGCGCTTCTTTTTTGTCACATAAATCAAACTAAACAAACAGTATAAATCAGTATGAAAGTTTTAAAATTTGGAGGAACTTCAGTTGGAACAGTAGAAAGTCTCAAAGCAGTCTTAAGTATTGTTAAGAAATCCTACGATGCTAAGGAAAAGCCGCTGGTGGTATTATCTGCGATGTCAGGAGTAACAAATTTACTAACCCAGTTGGCAGAGGACGCGGCAGAAGGAAAGTCCTTTTCTGATGGACTTAAATCTTTGGAGGATAAACATTTTGCAGTTGTGAAAGAGCTCCTTGCAGTTAAGTTCCAAAATCCGGTTTTCACCAAGCTTAAGTTATTTTTCAATGAGATCGAGGATCTGCTCCAGGGAATTTTTGCACTGAAAGAATTGAGCAATCAGAGTAAAGATTTGATTCTCAGTTATGGTGAACGCTGCTCCAATTATATGGTGTCTAAAGTAATGGAGCAGTACATACCAGAAGCTTTATTTATAGATGCTTCACATTATGTAAAGACAGATTCCAACTTTGGTAATGCCCATTTAAATGAAGCGCTGACAGAGCAGCTTGTGAAATCAATGTATATCACACATAGCGACAAATTGCTTTTTGTGACGGGTTTTATCGGTAGCAATGAGAATGGCCGCATCACCACCTTGGGAAGGGGCGGATCGGACTATACTGCCGCCATTTTTGGGTCGATACTTGATGCGACAGCGATTGAAATCTGGACTGACGTTAACGGTATGTTGACTGCTGATCCCCGGATCGTGAAAAAAGCCTTTTCACTCCCCGTGCTTTCTTATACTGAAGCAATGGAGCTTTCTTATTTCGGTGCTAAGGTGATCTACCCGCCAACCATGATACCAGCATTTTTGAGGAAAATACCAATTGTCATCCGCAATACGTTTGAGCCTGATTTCTCGGGTACAGTGATCCAATTTGATAGCGGAAAAACAGCGTTGCCGATCAAGGGGATTTCTTCTATCTCGGATATTTCTGTGATCAATTTAAGTGGATCAGGAATGATCGGCAAATCTGGGTTTAGCGGGCGACTTTTTACATTGTTGGCAAGGGAACAGATTAATGTTGTATTGATCACACAATCGTCGTCGGAACACAGCATCACTTTCGCGGTCAATCCATCGGAAGCAAAACGTGCGATCCAGTTGATTGAAATAGAATTTGAACTGGAAATCCAGGCAAATAAGCTAGTCATTCCCGCTATAGAGGACAATCTTTCTGTATTGGCCATTGTCGGTGAAAATATGAAAAGAACGCCGGGAATGTCCGGTAGATTATTTGCTGCACTTGGACGAAATGGTATCAATGTAAGAGCTATAGCACAAGGGTCATCTGAATACAATATCTCCGTCATCATCGGTAAAGAAGACCTGGCCAAAGCGCTCAATGCTGTTCACGATGCTTTTTTTGCGGAATTGAAAAAAACATTGCATGTGTTTAATATTGGTACAGGTAACATCGGTGCAACGCTATTTAAACAATTGGAGGATCAGCATGATTTTCTGCTTGATAAAAATGATATAGAGATCAAAGTGGTTGGAATTTCCAATAGCCGCAAAATGTTATTCAATACAGAAGGTGTGGAACTAAATAATTGGTCGGCCGAGCTCGAAAAAAATGGTTCCGAGGCTGATCTGGCTTTATTTATTGAAAAAATGAAAGCCCTAAACCTACCAAACTGTGTGTTTATTGATAATACAGCAAGTAAGTTGCCGGCCACGTATTATGAAGATATCTTTAAATCCAATATCTCCATCGTAACCTGTAACAAAATCGCGAATTCTGGAAAGTATGCACAATATAAGACGCTTCGCGATACCGCCCATAAACATGGGGTGGACTTTTTCTATGAGACGAATGTCGGTGCCGGGCTACCTATCGTAAGGGTTCTTAAAGACTTGATGTTGAGTGGTGACCGTATCTTAAAGATTGAGGCCATTCTTTCAGGTACTATATCTTACATCTTCAATAATTTCAAAGATGATGCTGCTTTTTTCAATGTTGTAAAACAAGCGCAAGAGTTGGGCTATACCGAACCAGATCCAAGGGATGATTTGGGGGGAATAGACTTTATGCGTAAAATGTTGATTTTGGCGAGAGACGCTGGCTATGCCGTGGAAGCGGAAGATGTAGATCTGGGACCGATTCTTCCGGAAGCCTGTTTGAGTGCCGATACCGTGAATTCCTTCTATGCGGAATTACAAAATGAGAATGCTTATTTTGAAGATATGAAAGCAAGAGCTGCTCGTGAGAAGAAGGTAATACGCTATATTGGCAAGCTTGAAAATGGAAAAGTTTCTATCGCGATCCAATTTGTTGATGAAAACCACCCTTTTTACGCGCTATCGGGTAGTGATAACATTATTTCCTTTACCACAGAAAGATACAAAGAACGCCCTTTGGTTGTCAAGGGACCGGGGGCCGGGGCCGAAGTGACGGCAGCAGGCGTATTCGCAGATTTGGTTAACGTGGGAGCATAAGACTATTTTGAAGTAAATAACGATTGAAGTAATGGCTAATAATTTAAATGTAGAATATCTAAAAGGTAAAGTCATCGATTTGGACAAGATGTTGCCGGAAGTTAGGGTATTTGCTCCTGCAACTGTTGCGAATATGATCTGTGGTTTTGATATACTGGGTTTTGCTGTAGAGCAACCCGGGGATGAGGTCATCATGCGGCGCAAGCAGCAACCCGGAGTGACCATAAAAGAGATCACAGGAGATGATGGTAGGCTCCCGCTTGACCCAAGTAAAAATACGGTGTCGGCTTGTGTTCAGTATCTGTTGCAAGCGCTAAATATTGCGTCGAAAGTCGGTGTTGAAATTGAATTGCACAAACACATGCCAATCGGATCGGGCTTGGGCTCCAGTGCGGCGAGTACAGTGGCAGGGCTTTTTGCAATCAATGTTATGCTTGGCAACCCATTAACGAAAGAAGAATTGTTGCCGTTCTGTGTCGAGGGGGAACGATTAGCCTGTGGCACAGGTCATGCCGATAATGTTGCGCCTGCACTTTATGGTGGTATAACACTAATCAGGGGTAATGAGCCTTTGGATGTAGTTTCTATTCCTTCACCGAAGGAATTAGTGGCGGCAGTGGTGTTTCCACAGGTCGATGTCCCTACGCGGGATGCACGACAATTAATCAAAGATAAAGTTCTATTAAAAGATGCTGTGACACAATGGGGTAATATTGCCGGATTGGTAGCGGCTTTATTTAAAGAAGATTATGAGCTGATTGCCCGGAGCATGAAGGATATTCTTATAGAGCCCACGCGTGCGATACTGATTCCGCAGTTTTATGAAATGAAGGAAATCGCCCTACAGCATGGCGCCCTGAGCTTCGGTATTTCAGGTTCAGGTCCCTCGGTCGTTGCTATGACACGGGATGAGCAGATCGCTAAAAAGATTGCTGATAGCATCCAGGCTCATCTTAAGAAAAATGAAATTGAGAGCTTTGGCTATGTATCAAAAGTAAATATAGAAGGGCCGAGAGTATTAAATTAAAAATTTTGCCATACCGTGTTTATGAAAATAGTACATGGAAGGTGGCGTCTGACTAATCGTATGACACTGTATAATATACAGGGATACCCTATTCAGTATAGATGTATGTTAAAGTAAATATTAAAAGATGAAGTTTTACAGTACAAATAATAAAGCATTGGCTGTCTCTTTCAAAGATGCCGTATTTAATTCACTACCAGCAGATAAAGGGTTATATATGCCCGAACAGATTCCACAATTGGATCCCTTGTTTATCAAAAATATACAACAATACTCCCTACAGGAAATTGCGTTGGAAGTCGCATCAACACTTTTGGGCAATGATATTCCCAAATCTGATTTAAAGAAGATCATAGATGAAGCGATTAATTTTGAAGCACCAGTAAAATTCCTAACTGACAGTACAGCTGTATTGGAGTTATTTCATGGCCCTTCTTATGCATTTAAGGATTTTGGCGCCCGTTTTATGAGCCGTATCATGGGCTATTTTTCCAAAGCCGACGATAAATTGCTCGATGTACTCGTCGCCACTTCGGGTGACACAGGTGGGGCTGTGGCCTTGGGCTTTCTGGGGGTGGAGGGAACCCGTGTGACAATATTGTATCCCAAAGGTAAAGTTTCCGAGGTGCAGGAACTTCAGTTGACCACAAACGGCCAAAATATACGTGCATTAGAGGTAGATGGTACATTTGACGACTGTCAAGCACTCGTGAAGCAGGCTTTCAATGATGCTGAACTCAATCAAACTTTACGATTGACATCTGCCAATTCAATTAATATTGCTCGACTGATCCCACAAACCTTTTACTATTTTTATGCTTACGCCCAACTGAAAACCCAAGGGATCAATGAAGTTGTATTTACCGTGCCCAGCGGTAATTTCGGTAATATTGGTGCGGGTTTGCTCGCTTATAAAATGGGGCTTCCTGTCAAACATTTTGTAGCAGCGACAAATGTAAACGATACTGTGCCACGATTCCTTTCTTCGGGACAATACGAACCTAAACCTTCTGTCCAGACATTGAGTAATGCCATGGATGTAGGAGACCCAAGCAATTGGGTGCGGATTCAGGATCTTTTTGCAGGTAATCTTGCAGAACTAAAAGCAATACTTTCTTCCTATACTTTTACTGACGAAGAAACAAAAGTTGGGATGGATAAGCTCGTTCAGGAAGCAAATTATATTGCCTGCCCACATACAGCTATTGCTTGGCTAGGCGCGAAGGCATATGCGAGCGAATATCCCGGAAATTATGCTTCGGTATTTTTATCAACTGCACATCCTTGTAAGTTTCCGGATGCGATAGATGCTGATGTGTTCGCAAAAATTGCATTGCCGGACGGTGCAGAAACGTTGCAGGGAAAAGAAAAATTAGCGGAACCTTTGGCGGTCAACTTCGAAGCGTTCAAAAGATATCTAATCAACCATAACTAAACGCGGAGGGCTCCATTAGGAGCCCTTTTTTATACCAAGATAGTTATCTATATAATTCTTTAATTCGAGCTTTTTGCTTTTATCGGAAATTAAATCATAAATAGGTATTGGTCTATATCTGTCAAAATCCACAAATTCCCCATTTTCTTCTGTCAAAGACGTTAACCATGCGGTGATATCAATAGTATTCTTTATCGGATGAAAATCAAATAATCTGAAATCAGCGCCTGAAACAAATGCAACAATTTTCCAATTTTTTAAGACCTTCTCTTCAAGAATGTTTTTTTTGTCTAGGTATTTTACAAGATTTACTGATGCTCCTTTTGAGCAGCTCAATATAAGGTGTGTACCGTATTTTTTTAGAATCTGATCAGGGGTATTATTCTTGACAAAATTGATAAATTCCTGATTTTGAAATTTTGGATCTTCTGCGGCAAACTCGTGGGTATTGTATTGAAAGCCTACGGTATAATAGTTTGTCAGTTGGATTTTCTGATCAGACGGAATATTTGTTAAGGCATCTGTTTCAGTTGTGGCAAGTTGCTCCCCGTCAAAATCGAATTTTAATTCCAAATTTCTTAACAACTGCTCCTTTGTGATATCTTCGAGTACGCTTCCCCCGCCTGAAGTGCTTGTTGTTCTGAAAATAGAAGAAGATTGCCTTAATTTTTCTGTGTTAAGGATTTTGCCACGGAGACCTTTATTGATAAACAGCAGGTTCTCTTTAGCATCATAGCCATAGCCAACCATAAAATAAGGTTCTGCTTTAATTTCTTGACTGACTTTCATTTCTATTTTCTCAAATGTAGTCGAATTAACAACCTCAAGATCTTCCTCATTTTTAATTGCGGGTTCAGGATCTGATTTTTTGCAAGAAAATGTAGTAATAATAATTGCTGTAGTTAATAAAAGATGTTTTAAATTCATTTTGTAAATATACAAGAATATTTCTTTCATTATTTTTTTTTATTGCAAATAAAGAATCAAAATTTTACAAATAATAAGTTAATTTTGCAGTAATGAAATCAGTTTATTTGAATAAGGGTAAGGATAAAGCTGCCTGGCAATTGCATCCTTGGGTATTTTCTGGAGCAATTAAATCATTGTCGGATAAGATAGAAGATGGCGAAGTTGTCGGTGTATACAATGCCGAGCGTGAGTTTATTGCATACGGATTGTTTCACAATAGCTCCCGGGTAGCCGTTCGTTTATTGGAATGGAATCCGCAAGCTCAGATTGACGCGAATTGGTGGCGTACCCGTATTCAAAAGGCGGTAGCTGCGAGGCAACATTTGTTGCAGGATGGTATGACGAATACCGTTCGTCTCATTTTTGCAGAAGCGGATTTTTTGCCTGGATTGATCGTCGATAAGTACGCAGATTTTATCTCTATCCAGGTTCATGCTGTAGGTGTAGAAAAGGTCAAAGACATTATTATTGCTGAATTAAATACCTTGCTCAATCCTACTGGGATCTACGAACGGAGTGACCTGAAGTCGCGGGAACATGAGGGCTTACCTGATACAAATGGTCTTTTGTCCGGAGAGGTACCACCTGAATTTGTAGACGTTATCGAAAATGGTCTTCATTATAAAGTAAATATTATTGATGGACAAAAGTCCGGATTTTACTGTGACCAGCGGGAAAATAGATTGTTGACCGCACAATATGTTGCCGATAAACGTGTATTGGATTGTTTCTGCTATTCTGGTGGATTTACATTGAACAGCTTAAAAGCTGGAGCAAGTGAAGTTGTGTCGGTGGATAGTTCGGCATTGGCGATTGAAACACTGGAAAAAAATGTAGCCGAAAATGGCTTTGAGCCAAATCGGCATAAAGCAATATTGTCCGACGTCAATAAGCAATTGCGCAAGTTTATAGATGAAGGGGAAAAATTTGATTTGATCGTTCTGGATCCACCTAAATATGCGCCTTCCAGATCAGCTTTGGAGCGTGCCTCACGGGCTTATAAAGATTTAAATCGTCGAGGTTTAATGCTGTTGAATAGCGGGGGATTATTAGCGACCTTTTCTTGTTCCGGCGCAATGGATATGGATACATTTAAGCAAGTGCTAGCGTGGGCGGCATTGGATGCAGGCAAAGAAATACAATTTATTCGACAATTCCATCAACCAGAGGACCATCCTGTACGGGCCTCATTTCCTGAAGGTGAATACCTCAAAGGATTGTTGGTACGTGTAATATAGATAAATGCAGATATACAGGTTGATTCGAAATGAATCGACCTTTTTAATTTAAGCGAAGTCATGATTAGAGAAAAAGAAACCAGACCTATTTTTTCTATTTTGTTTGCCGTGAGTATGGTGCACCTGCTGAATGATCTTATTCAGGCTGTCATTCCTGCTACCTATCCTTTATTAAAAGAAGAGCACCACCTGAGTTTTTCACAGGTAGGAATGATTACATTGGTGTATCAGATTGCTGCGTCAATTTTTCAGCCTGTTGTAGGCTCTTTTACCGATAAGCGCCCTGTGCCATATTCACAGATTATCGGTATGTCCTTTTCCCTTGTGGGCATGTTGCTGTTTTCCCAGGCACATACCTATGCATGGATCTTATTTTCCGTTTTCCTGGTAGGTATTGGTTCCTCGATCTTTCACCCTGAATCTTCGCGCGTAGCCTATATGGCTTCGGGTGGCAGACGGAGCATGGCTCAATCTATATTTCAGATCGGCGGAAATGCGGGTACAGCTTTGGCACCTATTATCGTTGCTTTTCTGGTTTTACCTCGCGGTCAGCAGGCCATTGCCTGGATGTGTTTATTTACAATCGTTGGTCAGTTTATCTCCTATTATATTGGCACTTGGTATAAGCGTCGGCTTGCAAATGTTTCCAGAACCAAAAAAAGAGTTATTCGTGTACCGGATCTACCCAATTCACGTATTGTGACTACCGTTGTTATTCTATTGTTGTTGATTGTATCTAAATATTTCTATATCGCCAGTATTACGAACTATTTTCAGTTTTATACCATGAAAAAATTTGGGATCAATGAAGTTGAAGCACAGGTGTACCTATTTTATTTTCTGATAGCTGTTGCGGTCGGTACATTACTCGGTGGAGCGTTCGGGGATCGTTTTGGCCGTAAATATGTGATTTGGTTTTCGGTTTTAGGCGTGGCGCCTTTCGCATTGGCGTTACCTTATGTTGGTCTCACCATGACTGGAATACTGATTGTCATTATCGGATTGATATTATCTTCGGCCTTTCCTGCCATAATTGTCTATGCTCAGGAATTACTGCCTAAAAAGCTAGGAATGGTTTCGGGGCTATTTTATGGTTTTGCATTCGGCATGGGCGGGATAGGATCTGCCGTTCTCGGTTGGCAGGCGGATCATACCTCCATCGAATTTATTTATCACCTATGTTCATATTTACCCTTGATCGGTATCGTCGCTTATTTCCTTCCTGATTTACAAAAGACGCCTTACAAAGAGATTTAGCATAAGATTTATTAATAAACAAGAGGGCGGACATTGTCAAAATATCCGCCCTCTTGTTTGTATTATTTGATGCAATCCATCCAGGCTGTAGCCATCATTTGTGCTCCCGCTAGCGTCGGGTGTACACCATCCGCTGCCCAATAGGCTCCCGGGGCTGTCTTTTGTGCGTTATCAAAGACTTTCTGATAAGGAAGGAGTATCGCATTGAATTCTTTTGCGATTTCACGTGCAGTCTCCTGATAGGCTAAAAATTTGGGATACCAGGCATCTGTGATATGCCCTACACCTTTTACTGCAAAAGGTTCTCCAATAATCAGTTTAACATTCGGAAGTTTCTGCAAGGTCTCCTGCAACAATTGTTGGTATTGGGATTTATATTCTTCAACAGTTGTTTTAGCTCCTCGGTCTATGGTTCTCCAAAAATCATTTACACCGATCAAGATGCTTAACACGGTTGGTTTGATTGCCAAAGTATCCTCTGCCCAGCGTTTTTGAAGGTCGGGAACACGATTGCCACTGATTCCGGTATTGTAGATTTTTAGATTCTTTGCGGCATATTTATTCAATAGTTCGCTTGCGGCCAATAAAGCGTAACCACGACCCAAAGCGTTAGTGTCATTGGCATTCCTGTTATCCCTATCGCGGCCCACATCCGTAATGGAGTCGCCCTGAAATAGGATAACGTCTCCATCATTCAAACTTATTTTTGAAGATTTGAAGCTGTCTTCATAGGCGTAAGCTTCGTTGCCCAATAAATTAGCGCCAGTCAAAAGGCCGGCACCAATTATGCTTTTTTTGATAAATGATCTGCGGTTTGTGCTCATTATTAGGTTTTTGTTATGCTTTAAAGTTACATACTTTTAGCATATTTTTCCAAACCTTTTATAATGATGTTACAGGCTTTTTCTATTTCAGCTTCGGTAATGGTTAACGGTGGAGCTATACGAAGTGCCGTTTCACAATGCAGGTACCAGTCGATCATCACCCCCTGTTCAGCACAATACTTACTGACACTATATACTTGCTCAAAGCTGTCCAATTGTAAGCACATCATAAGCCCTAGTCCACGGATTTCTCTGATTGCCGGATGGCTGAGTTTTTCACGAAATAAATTAGCCTTATAAGCTACCTGTTCTACCAGCTTCTCCGATTTAATGACAGCAAGCGACGCACGTGCTGCGGCGCAACTTACAGGATGGCCTCCGAAGGTCGTGATATGGCCTAGCATGGGGTTGTCTTTGATGACATCCATCACTTCTTTGGCGGCAACAAAAGCACCCAAAGGCATGCCACCTCCAATGCCTTTGGCCAACATGAGGATATCGGGTACAATACCAAAATGCTCAAACGCAAATAACTTGCCCGATCGGCCAAAACCAGTCTGGATTTCATCAAAGATGAGCAGTGTACCTGTCTCATCACAACGTTTTCTTACAGCTTGCATATAGGCTATATCAGGAACTCTGACACCAGCTTCCCCTTGAATGGCTTCTAGGATAACGGCAGCAGTTTTATCTGTAATATTCGCTAAGTCCCGCGGATCGTTAAATGTAATAAAGTCTATTTCCGGAAGGAGTGGGGCATAAGCCTGACGGTATTCATCGTTCCCGATAAGGCTAAGAGCACCTTGTGTACTACCATGATAAGCTTTCTTGGCTGCGATAATCTGTCTTCGTCCAGTATATTTCTTAGCTATTTTCATAGACCCTTCTACAGCTTCTGCTCCACTGTTGGTCAGGTATACCGATTGAAAATTTGAAGGCAATTCTGCTAATAATTCTGTTGCAAACAGGACTTGCGGCGCCTGTACAAATTCACCATAGACAGTGACATGCAAATACTGATCAAGTTGAGTCTTTATGGCTTCGAGCACCTGGGGGTGACGATGCCCAATATTGCTCACATTAAATCCGGAGACAAGATCCATATACTCTTCTCCATTAGGCCCGTATAGGTAAACACCTTCGGCCTTAACCACTTCAACCAATCTAGGTGAGCTAGAGGTCTGAGCGGTGTTCATTAAAAATAATTCTCTATTGCTTAACATGATTTTACAAATGTCCGAAAATAAAAAAGAAGTCTTCAAGACTTCTTTTTTATTTTCGGGATTATCTACCCCTATTTTGTAAAGATTTGTAGAGATGTTCCCTGAACTCCTGCTCTACTTCAAAGAATTGTGAAGCCCGGGCATTGCCTATTACTTTGGCAAATTTTGCACGGTACTCTTTCTTTATCTGTACCTCTTTGGCATCGTACTGTAATACATCCCTTGATCCACTTCTAAAACTGTTTTTAGGGGCACCATTTAATTTTTCTTTCCGGATATCCCATAATGTTTGGCTATATTCATTATAGAGCGGAAAAAATTGCTGTGCTTCTTTGGGAGTCAAATCTAGTTCTTTAGTAATGTAAGCTATCTTTTCATTTTCAATAGCTTGGAAACGATTTTTGTCTTGCGCAAAGCCCAAGGCAATAGAAAATATACTAAAGAACAATGTTATCCATATGTTTTTTTTGTTGAACATCATTATAAGGTATAGTTTAGATAATCTTCTATCTCTTGTTTAGATATATTAGTGCCAAATCCTTTTGTCGGAAGATTTGTTTCATCTGTATATTGGGACATATATATAATGTCATCACCTGAAGCCGATGCGGAAAGGTAATTGATAATTTCCTGTTTGGGTATTTCAGATAAATGCTGACTTAACTGTTCTTCTGCTAAGTTATCTTCTGGGATCGTATCTTGCTGTTGATATTGATATCCCCAATATCCACCAAGGCCTAACATTGCTGTAAAAGATGCAGCGACCGCATATCGGGAGTACCATTTTTTTTGTTTTCCCAAGCGACGGACAGGAGTTGAATTGCTTTCTTCGTTAGTTTCCTGAATAGCGTCGATAATTTTGTCTGAAAGTGTGTCAAAATAATGCGGCGGTACGTCAAATTCTGTTGTAGGAACTGTAGCTTTTAATTTCTCTTCGGTAATACGAGAAAAAATAGTTGCTTCAAGATCTGCTTGATAATCTACGGGAAGAGCAAAACCATCCGTTGGAACAGTTTCCTTCAATGCTGTTTCAGCAATACGAGAAAAAATAGTTTCTTCAAGATCTAGATGGTAATTTATAGGAACAGCAAAGCCGTCAGTTGAAACGATATCCTTTAATTCTGTTGCCGCAATGTCTGTAGTGATATTTTGTTCAAGTGTTTGAAAATAACCTGCTGGCACTATCAAGCCATCCGATTGGATTTTTTCTTTTAAGTTTTCTTCTGAAATGCGATGAAAGATATCTTCTGTTAATATCGCAGCATACTGTTCAGGAATAGTAAATCCCTCCAAAGTAACCTTGTTTTTGAGGGAATCCTCCGCTATTTTGCTCAGCACAAGATCAGGGAGTGAATCAAAGTATCCTTCCGGAACCTCAAATAGAGACTCATCCTTGCATTCCATCCATTTGACTTGCCCTATTATTTTAGATTCTAAATCACTGAAATAATTTTCAGGCACGGCAAAAGGATTTTTACGCAATGATTCTGGAAGATGATTAAACTCCAGCCCATCATGATATGTGCTATTTTCCTTCATAGTATCTATTAGAGCCTAATTCCGCTAAAAGGTTTAATCGTGATTATTAAAAAAAGACTCTATTTTTTTTACGGCCAAATGATAGGAGGCTTTTAATGCTCCAACACTTGTACCCAGTACTTCAGAAATCTCTTCATACTTCATATCTTCAAAATATTTCATATTGAAAACCAATTTCTGTTTCTCGGGCAATGTCAATAAAGCCTGTTGCAATTTCATTTGCGCTTTGTCGCCATTAAAGTAATTGCCATCAGCAAGTGTTTCTGCTAAATAAGCAGTCGTGTCGTCGTCCAACGACACGTTCTGCTTTTGCTTTTTTTTATTTAAGAATGTAATACATTCATTTGTTGCGATCCGATATAGCCAGGTATACAATTGTGAATCTTCACGGAAGTTACCGAGGTTCTTCCATACTTTGACAAAAATATCCTGTACGACATCATCTGCATCATCATGATCAATTACCATTCTTCGCACATGCCAATAAATCTTTTGTTGATATTTTTTCAACAATAAACGGAAAGCTTCTTCTCGCGTACTTTCTTCGGCGAATTTTGCTATAATTAAAGCGTCATCCATATATTGACCTGTGTAGTTTTCTTATTTTCTTTTGATTACCTTTTGAGCAGCAGCAACAATAGCGTCTGCGTTCAAACCATATTTCTCCATAAGTTGTGCTGGAGTACCTGATTCTCCAAAGCTGTCATTTACGGCTACATATTCTTGTGGGCTAGGTAATTCTTTTGCCAATACCTGTGCAACGCTGTCGCCCAATCCGCCTAAACGATTGTGTTCTTCAGCAGTCACAACACATTTTGTTTTTGCAACAGATTTCAAAATCGCTTCCTCATCCAACGGTTTGATGGTATGGATATTGATGATCTCGGCACTGATGCCCAATTCAGCTAATTTTTCACCTGCTTGAATGGCTTCCCATACCAAGTGACCTGTAGCGATGATGGTTACATCTGTACCTTCATTTAATAGGATCGCTTTTCCTATGACAAATTCCTGATCCGCAGGTGTGAAGTTAGGAACTACCGGACGGCCAAAACGTAAATAAACCGGACCTTCAAATTTTGCTGCCGCAATTGTAGCCGCTTTTGTTTGGTTGAAGTCACAAGGATTAATTACAGTCATTCCAGGTAGCATCTTCATCAATCCAATGTCTTCCAAAATCTGGTGTGTTGCACCATCTTCACCTAAGGTTAATCCAGCATGAGAAGCGGCAATTTTCACATTCTTATCTGAATATGCAATAGATTGACGGATTTGGTCATAAACACGGCCCGTAGAGAAGTTGGCAAATGTACCTGTGAAAGGAACTTTACCACCGATAGTAAGTCCAGCAGCGATACCCATCATGTTTGCCTCAGCAATACCGATTTGGAAAAAGCGCTCTGGGAATTCTTTGATAAAATCGTTCATTTTCAATGATCCGATCAAATCAGCACATAATGCTACCACATTTTCGTTTTGTTTTCCAGCTTCCAATAAGCCAGCTCCAAAACCTGAACGTGTATCTTTTGACTCTGTGTAAGTATATTTTTTCATTTCTAGTAATCTCCTAAAGTTTCAGTAAGTTGATTCAATGCCGACGCCAATTGTTCGTCATTTGGAGCAACACCGTGCCATTTATGAGAACCCATCATGAAATCAACACCTTTTCCCATCTCTGTGTGCAATAAGATAACCACTGGTTTACCTTTTCCGGTACGCGATTTTGCTTCTTCTAATCCAGCAACTACTGAAGCCATATCGTTTCCTTTAGTCACTTCCATCACATCCCAGCCAAAAGCTTCCCATTTAGCACGAAGATCACCTAATGACAGTACCTGATCTGTAGACCCATCGATCTGTGCATTATTGTAATCAACTGTAGCAATCAAGTTGTCAATTTTGTTGTGCGGCGCATACATTGCGGCTTCCCAAACTTGGCCTTCCTGCAATTCACCATCACCCATTAATACATAAACTAGATTATTGTCTTTATTCAATCTTTTTGCCTGTGCGGCTCCAATAGCAACGGATAATCCCTGACCCAAAGATCCTGACGCAATACGGATGCCCGGAAGGCCTTCGTGTGTCGTTGGGTGACCTTGTAGTCTAGAATTGATTTTTCTGAATGTTGCCAGTTCGCTTACTTCAAAATACCCCGCATGTGCCAATGTACTGTAAAATACAGGTGAAATGTGTCCGTTTGACAAGAAGAATAGATCTTCACCTTTTCCGTCCATATCAAAGGAAGGATTACGTTTCATTGCATTGAAATAAAGCGCCACAAAGTAATCTGTACAACCTAATGAACCACCTGGGTGTCCTGATTGACAAGCGTGTACCATACGGACGATATCACGTCTTACTTGTGATGCAATTTGTTCTAGTTTGTTAATATCTGCACTCATTTTTTTTGTTGGTTTCACAATTGGTCGTAAAGTTAACTATTTTTAAGCTAGATGCTTGTTAAAAAGTGAATTTCTTTATTTTGATAAGCCTCCAACCTGTGAACTCTCCCCATTTCAACTTTTAACTTTTTAATGTTGACTTTTTTTGTATCTTGCTTTTAATTATAAAACCCACAATTTTCAAGATAATGCCCAATCATTCCAAACACATCTTGCTTGTTGCTGTATTGTCCACATTACAATTCTATTCTTTCGCTCAGGATAAATCCATTTATCATAAAGATTGGATCGACTTTAATAAAAACGGTAAAAAGGATGTCTATGAGGATTCCAAACAATCTATAGCGAGTCGTGTCAATGATTTATTGAGCCAGATGACAACCCAGGAAAAAGCCAATCAAACCGTTACCCTATATGGGTATGGACGAGTTTTGAAGGATGAACAGCCTACTGCAGCTTGGGACAATGAAATATGGAAACATGGATTGGCCAATATTGATGAAATGTTAAACAGCTTAGCCTATAATAAGTCCGCAAAAAGTTCCTTTTCTTATCCCTTCAGTCGTCATGCTGTCGCTTTGAATAATGTGCAAAAGTGGTTTATTGAACATACTCGCCTGGGCATCCCTGTTGATTTTACGAATGAAGGTATACATGGTCTAAACCACGATCGGGCAACACCTTTACCGGCCCCAATCAATATCGGAAGTACCTGGAATACAAGATTGGTTAGAACGGCTGGTGAGATCGTCGGAAGAGAAGCGAAATACTTAGGATATACCAATGTTTACGCACCTATCCTCGATGTTTCTCGAGATCCGCGATGGGGGCGGGTAGTGGAAACTTATGGTGAAAATCCCTTTCATATTGCAGAAATGGGGAAACAGGCGGTATTGGGTATCCAGCAAAACGGCATTGCTTCAACCCTAAAACATTATGCCGTTTATTCCGTACCTAAAGGCGGGCGGGATGGAAACGCGCGGACAGATCCGCATGTTGGTTTTCGTGAAATGCATGAACTCCATTTATATCCTTTTAAGAGAGTAGTTAAAGAGGCCAAGCCGCTGGGGATCATGAGCAGTTACAACGACTATGATGGTGTTCCAGTATCCTCAAGTAAATATTTCCTGCAAGATTTGTTGCGAAAGGATTATGGATTTGAAGGTTATATCGTTTCCGATAGCGAAGCGCTCGAATTTATTAGCAATAAACATCATGTTGCCCCAGATTATAAAGACGCGATACGCCAAGCATTGGAAGGTGGACTTAATGTCCGGACGAATTTCGATCCGCCGAATACTTATCTGATTCCCCTGATGGAACTTATCAACGAAGGCGGGCTCGATATGAATGTATTGAATCAACGTGTTCGAGAAGTACTGACGGTCAAGTTTAAACTGGGACTATTTGATCATCCGCTTGTCGATAAGATCAACTTAGCGGATCAGAAAGTCCATACCCAAGCCGACGAAAATATTTCTCTGCAGGTGAACAGGGAATCCATTGTTTTGCTAAAAAATGAACAGGATCTCCTTCCTATTGATATCAATAAATACAAACGGATTTTGGTCACAGGACCCATGGCCGAGGCAACAAATTACACGACAAGTCGCTATGGTCCATCAAATAATCCAATAACAACCATTAAGGATGGTATTATAGCATACGCTAAGGACAAAGCACTGCATGTAAACTATACGAAAGGAGTGGATGTTGTCGATAAAAACTGGCCTGAAAGTGAAATCATCCCAACTGATCTGTCCCGGGAGGAAGTCGAAAACATGGCCACAGGTGTTCGACTTGGGCAGGAGTCAGATCTAATTATCGCCGTCATGGGCGAATCAGAACGTGAAGTTGGTGAAAGCCGATCTCGCTCCGATCTCAATCTACCTGGTAAACAGCGTGATTATTTGATGAAGTTAAAAGAAACCGGAAAGCCTATTATTCTAGTACTCGTAAATGGACGACCTTTGTCCATCAATTGGGAAAATAAATACCTGCCAGCCATTGTGGAGAGCTGGTTTCTCAGTGGTCAATCTGGACATGTTGTGGCAGATATGCTATTTGGTGAGTATAATCCGAGCGGAAAGCTTCCAATTTCTTTTCCTAAATCTGTTGGACAGATCGAAATGAATTTTCCGACAAAGCCAGCAGCACAGGCGGGACAACCCGGTGTTGGCCCCAATGGCTGGGGAAATAGTCGGGTTGTTGGATTCCTTTATCCTTTCGGTTATGGCTTAAGTTATACCGATTTTCAATTTTCAAATTTACGGTTGAATAAAAAACAGATGCGACCAACAGACTCGTTGACTGTTACGATGGATGTGCAAAATATCGGAAAAAGAAAGGGTGCTGAAGTTGTTCAACTTTATATCAAGGATGTTGTTTCCTCTGTTACAACCTATGAAATGGATCTGCGCGGTTTCGAAAAAATCGAATTAAATCCCGGTGAGAAGAAGTCTGTTCAATTTTCAATTTTGCCAGCACATCTCGAATTGTTGGATCAATACAACAAATGGACTGTAGAGCCTGGGAGATTCGAAATCTTTATCGGAAATTCATCCGCTCACCTGCCTTTGAAAGATTCTTTTGATGTCGTCAATTAGTGATGTAATTGTGTTGCATCAATAGAGATATCAAATCGCTGTAAAAAGAGAAAGGATCCAGCACATGTGCTGAATCCTTTCTCTTTTTACTATTGGTTCGTATGAGTTCTTACATTGCTTCTGCAACAACTTCCGTCACACCTGGAACCATACGTTTTAATAAACCTTCGATACCAGCTTTTAACGTAATCGTTGATGAAGGGCAACCACTACAGGATCCTTTTAATTCAACGGTTACGATACCTTCGTTGAAGGATTTGTAATGAATGGCACCGCCATCCTGTTCAACGGCTGGCCGTACATAATCATGTAGTACCTGTTGTATTTTTACTTCTGTATCTGTGCCTTCAAAGTTTACTTCTGAATCATGATGTACAGCTTTTACTGCAAGCTCCGATTCTACAGCACCTTTTACAAAGTCTTTCAATAAGGCTTCAATATCTTCCCATTCCGCATCTTCTGTTTTGGTAATGGTCACAAAATTGCTTGCGAAGAAGACACCGTTTACAAAATTGAATTTGAACAACTCCTGTGCGAAAGGTGAATCTTGTGCAGCTTCTTTATTTGGAAAATCCACACTACCGTTGATCAATAACTTATTGACCAAAAACTTCATGGTTGAAGGATTGGGAGTAGATTCTGTATATACGTTGATAGTAGCCATTTAAATTTTATTTTTATTCCAAACAAAGATAAATCAAAAGAAGCGTTGTTAAGGTCATCTATAAGTCAAAGCTTATAACGTGACACCAGTGTAATTAGAAGGGCTGATTGCTTTTAATTCCGCTTTTACCTCTTCAGATACATTAAGATTGTCCACAAACGTTGCAATGGTCTCTTTGGTTACCTGTGTATTGGTACGTGTTAGATCTTTCAGTGCTTCGTAAGGTTTTGGATAGCCTTCTCTGCGCAAGATCGTTTGTAACGCTTCAGCAACAACGGCCCAATTATTTTCAAGATCATTGGCAAGCGCTTGTTCATTTAAGATCAATTTACGCAAACCTCTCAGTGTTGATTTTACCGCAATTAAAGTATGTGCAAATGGAACTCCGATATTACGTAGTACTGTTGAATCCGTTAGATCCCTTTGAAGACGTGAAATAGGTAATTTAGCCGCCAAATGCTCCAATATTGCATTGGCAATTCCTAAATTTCCCTCTGCGTTTTCAAAATCAATAGGATTGACTTTGTGTGGCATTGCAGATGATCCGATCTGACCTGCTGTGATTTTTTGCTTAAAGTATTCCATGGAGATATAGGTCCATATATCACGGCATAGGTCAATGATAATATTATTGATTCGTTTTAAGGCGTCACAGCTTGCGGCAAAGTTGTCATAGTGTTCAATTTGGGTCGTCGTTTGTGAGCGATCCAATCCTAAGATATTGTTGACAAAGTTATTACCAAAAGCAATCCAGTTGGTGTCTGGATAGGCCACATGGTGGGCATTGAAATTACCCGTCGCCCCGCCAAACTTTGCTGAGTAAGGTACTGTATGTAAAAGTTGGAGCTGACGCTCAATACGTTCGATAAAAACATAAAGTTCTTTACCTAAGCGAGTCGGAGATGCAGGCTGTCCGTGGGTGCGGGCGAGCATGGGAATGTCAGACCACGAGGTTGCCAACGACCTTAATTCATGGAGCAATTCATCAATGACCGGCGTATAACTTTCTTTGATTGCCTCTTTCCAGGAAAGCGGAATGGCTGTGTTGTTGATATCTTGAGACGTTAAACCAAAATGAATAAATTCAAGATGATCCTGTAGCCCTAATTTTTCAAATTGATCTTTTAAAAAGTATTCAACGGCTTTAACATCATGATTGGTCACTTTTTCCGTGTCTTTGATCCAGATCGCATCTTCTTCCGAAAAATTGCGATAGATATCTCTTAATTTTTCGTTCAGTGTACTGTCAAAATGTTGCAGTTGAGCGATTCCTGATTCACTTAATGCAATAAAATATTCGACTTCGACACGTACCCGATATTTTATTAAGGCAAATTCAGAAAAAAAAGCCGAAAGTTCATTGGTGTTATTGTAATAGCGTCCGTCAATAGGCGTAACTGCTGTTAAGGATGATAAAGCCATAGATTGAATGATTTTTTGGCAAAGGTAAAAAAATGCTTGGAGCTTAGCAATTTAATTGGGGTAGATAAAAATAAAAGCCTCCGTTAACGGGAGGCTTTTTATACTGTTTGAAATTCTGTTTCAGAGAATTAGTGAGCAGCTTTAGTTGAGTCTA
The DNA here is from genome assembly GCF_002933815.1 of Sphingobacterium sp. HMA12. Taxonomy (GTDB): domain Bacteria; phylum Bacteroidota; class Bacteroidia; order Sphingobacteriales; family Sphingobacteriaceae; genus Sphingobacterium. The sequence continues at coordinate 69,101 of NZ_BEYR01000008.1, read as the reverse complement.
CAGCAGTTTTAGCTGAGTCAACAGCAGTTTTTGCTGAATCAAGTTTAGTGTTAGCTGAGTCTAAAGCAGTATTAGCTGAATCTAAAGCAGTGTTAGCTGAATCAGTAGCAGCGTCAGATTTTTTACCAGTTTCACCACATGAAGCGAAGGCTACAGTTAAAGCCAATCCTAAGAAACCTAATTTGAATGCGTTTTTCATTTTATTAAAATTAAAAGTAATTTCTAAATCTTGTTATTTAAGACTTAATACACGTAAATGAAAAAGGTAACCCTGTTTCTAAATATTTTAAAAAAAAGAGAGGCTTTTCGCAAGAAAAGCCTCTCCAAATACGTTATTCAGTTTCTAAAATTATTTTTTAGCAGCAGCTGAATCAACTTTAGCAGCAGCAGAATCAACTTTTTGAGCAGCTGAGTCAACTTTATTAGCAGCTGAATCCAAAGTGTTAGCAGCAGAATCAACTAAAGCAGATGCTGAATCAGCAGCACCTTCAGCTTTTTTCTCAGTGTTGTTACAAGATGCGAAAGCTACAGTTAAAGCTAAACCTAAGAAACCTAATTTGAATGCGTTTTTCATTTTCTAATTTTCTAATTTAAATTGAAATATTTTCTTTTTCATCTCTTAATACACGGAACCCAAAAAGGTAACCCAAAAAAAATATCTTTTTTTTAAAAATATTTAAAACGCTTGTAGTCAGCTGTTTTAAATTATGTTATCGCTTTTTGATACAGATGATTTGCAACTTTGAAAAGAGGGACTTAGAAAATAAGTGCAAACGATTTAATCAGCGAAATTGTTTGGACGGCTATAGGATAATGTAAGAACGGGGAGAAGGCATACTGTGCTAGCTGCTGGTTCAAACAATTTTCAATTATTTTTATTATTTTAAGGGGAAACCATTAAAAAAGAAATTGCGATTATGTTTGATAAAGTTAAGAATATAATGGATTTGGCAAAATCAATTGACTTTGGCAAATTGGAGGAAATCTCGAAAAAGGTAGATCTGGGCGCTGTCATGGATGCGGTTTCCAAAATGGACGATAAACAGCTTCATGGTTTAATGAAAATGCTGAGTGCCGGAAAGCAGAAAAAGGAATTGCCGCCTATAAATGGCGATTTCTACGATATGGACAGCAAGCTAAATGGGGCAGACCGTGAACTTCAATTGAAAGTGCGTGATTTTATGGAAGCTGAGGTAAAACCAATTGTCAATAAGTATTGGTTAAGAGACGAATTCCCTTTCGAAATAGTACCAAAGCTGGCCGCTTTAAATATTTGTGGATATACCTATGAAGGGTATGGCTGCATGGGCGGTAGTTCATTGATGGAAGGTATCATAGCGGCGGAGATAGCCCGTGTAGATGCTTCTGTTGCTACTTTTTTTGGTGTACAGAGCGGCTTGGCCATGGGATCGATCTATATCTGTGGTTCGGAAGCGCAAAAACAGGAATGGTTGCCGAGAATGCAAAAGATGGAAGTAATCGGCGCTTTTGGCCTGACCGAGCCCGAAGTGGGGTCGGGAGTAGCAGGTGGATTGACAACGACCTGTAAGAAAACTGATGGGGGCTGGGTTTTAAATGGTCAGAAAAAATGGATTGGCAATTCGACTTTTTCGGATATTACAATTGTCTGGGCTAGAGATCTGGATGATGGTGAAGTAAAAGGCTTCATTGTCCGCAAAGATAATCCCGGGTTCTCGGTCGAAAAAATCAAGGATAAGATGGCCTTGCGGATCGTTCAAAACGGACTGATTACGCTCGACAATTGCATTGTTCCTGAAGATGATCGTTTGCAAAATGCCAATTCTTTTAAAGATACAGGTAAAGTCCTTCAGATGACGCGGGCCGGAGTGGCGTGGATGGCTGTAGGCTGTGCGCGGGGTGCCTATGAAAATGCACTGGATTATACGCGCAAACGAAAACAGTTTGGTAAACCTATTGCTTCTTTCCAGCTGATCCAAAATCATTTGGTCGAAATGTTGTCCAATCTAACTGCGATGCAGACTTTGGTCTTTCGGCTGTCTGAACTTCAGGATAGGGGACAGTTACGGGATGAACATGCTTCACTGGCAAAAGTCTTCTGTTCATTGCGTACAAGGGATATCGTATCTAAAGCGCGGGAAGTTATGGGTGGAAATGGTATCCTATTGGAATATAATGTCGCTAGATTCCTTGCCGATGCAGAGGCCATTTATTCTTATGAAGGCACTAAGGAGATCAATTCATTGATTGTCGGAAGAAGTATTACGGGATTTAGTGCCTTTGTCTAAAGCATTTGCACAATCTTGAGAGAAGGGAACAGTATAACGAATAATAAAAAGATAAGGCTCCAGAATGATTAGAGCCTTATCTTTTTTAATTATTTTTATTTGCGCTGAAACCTCATGATGGCAATATCACCCATGATGAAAGTCAGTGTATTTTCATTGATATCATAGCTGTTTACTTTTTCCAATGTGGAAAAGAAAGTCGCTTCACCATTGCCTTCACAAGCCATTTTCGTAGACATGATAGGCCCAAAGCTGATATGATTACCTTCTGTCTTAAATGTCGCATTGTAATTGTTGCAACTGCTATTTCCATTTATCTTTCCATCTACACTGTTGAATGTCATTGTTGGTTTACGATTTGGATATAATCCCTCAAAAGCGATACGTGGACCGGAGATGAAATCAAGTTCCCAGGTTCCGCTTAAATTTTGCTTTTCCTCAAGTAGTTTGAATTTTGCCAAAGGAGCCATCTTTGCTTTGTTTAAACTTAGGATACCATTGCTAAGCGTATAGTTATCTGCCGTGATCAATGCCTTAGACAACGCTTGTTCAATGGACATGTCCGGGCAAGCCATCATAGTCGACATCCCCTGTGCAAACTTAATTTTTCCATTGGCAGAAAAAGTAAGTTCACCTCCGATGCCGTTACAACCACCATTGCCACTGTAATTTTTTTCTTCCAGTTTGAGAAAAGGAACTTTGCCATTGACCTGTTCAGCAACGGCTTTTCCTCCGATTTCTATTAATTGCCATTTTTTTCCAATAAGGGCGGCAGATGTATTGTCTGTGTCCTGTTTGTCTGAATTCTTTTTCAATACTGCACAACCTGTCAGCGCAAGAACAGCCATCATCAATACCACAACGTTTCTAAATCTCATCTTTTAAATTTTTATATAAAACATTATTTCTAACGTTTGGTTTGGCAAAGCGCTACAAAAGCCTATTAACAAAATAAGGCTTCCCATTGGGAAGCCTTATTTATCAGCTATATAAACTGTATTATTTATTTTTGTTTTGTTGAGCTTGTTGCTGCGCACGCATCATCTCTTCCATTTTAGCTTGGAAACTAGATTTTTTTTCAGCTTTTGGATTCTTTTTATTTTCCTCCAGTTTGGCTAAGATTTTATCATCATTTACCATCGAACGGATTACCAACTGTGTTAAGAACGTAAATAACGCACTTAAGAAATAGTAATAGTTCAAACCAGCAGGGAAGCTGTTTAGGACAAAGAAGAAAATCAAAGGCATGATATAACCCATGTATTTCATTTGACCAGTTGCGCCCGAAGTCGCATTATTATACCAAGTGGTCAATAGTGTTGTTAAGGTCATCAAGATACACATCAAAGAGATGTGGTTGAATGATCCAAAAATAGGTGCAAATGTAAACAAGGTATCATAGGTTGACATATCCTTCATAAACAGGAAGCTCTGTCCTCTCAGTTCAAATAAATTTGGAAAGAAATAGAAGAAAGCAATTGTAAATGGCATTTGTAGCACAAGAGGTAGGCAGCCTCCGAGTGGATTCACACCAACCTGTTTATACAATTTCATTTGCTCCTGTTGCATCAACATCTGATTGTCTTCACCGACTTTGGCTTTGATCTCATCCAGCTGCGGCTTTAACACCCGCATTTTTGCCATAGAGACATATGACTTGTAGGTCATCGGAGAAAGGATCAGTTTCAACATCAGGGTCAACAATAGAATCACGATACCATAGCTCATGTGGAAGCCATCCAAGAAATTGAATACCGGTACTGTAATCCATTGATTGATCCAGCGCATAGGTCCCCAACCCATATTGATGATGGATTGATAATCGTTGCCTTCTGCTTTCAATACATTGTATTGGTTTGGTCCAAAAAAGAAATTCAATGAATAATTGTTGTCTTTATGGTTGTCAAAAGCCAGCTCAGCATTGGTGTTGTAAAATTTTACGACATCACTTTCCGTAGCATGTTTTACATCAACTTTCGCGTTAACAAATCCATCTTTGGCATTTAGGATATTGGAGAAATAATGTTGCTTAAAAGCAATCCATTGTACTTTCTTTTCCAGTGCTTCATCATCATCTTTCGATTCTGATAAATGGTCTACTTTACTGTCTTCTTGGTAATAAAGGGTGGATTTTTGTCTTTCAGATTCAATATTCTGTTCTTTTTGTCTTAGAACTGTACTCCAGTTCAATGTCAATGTTTTTTGACTCTGTGGGATCAGGTTTTGAATACCTTTTGTATTGACATCAAGGGCTACATTGTAACCTTTTCCGGCAATAGAATATACATATTCAATATATTGATCGGCACTGTAATTCAGTTTGAATTTTACTGATTGTTTTCCTTGGCCGGAAACCTGAATATCCGAAGATTCGGTATTAAAGAATAAATCGTTTGTTGAGACGTTCTGCCCTGCTGCATTGAAGAGGAAACCAAACTTATTATCTTCACCCTCAAATAGTATCAAAGGTTTTCCGTTGAAATTCTTTTCACCTTTGAGTTCGACTGACTTCACTTTACCACCTTTTGTGCTGATTTTGGCAATGATGGCATCATTTTCAAGTGTAATGATTTTTTCAGTTCCAAATTTTGATGCGCCAAAAGGTTTTTTCAGTTCAGCTGAATCTGCAATCACTGCTGTTTGCGCTGTTTTAGCTTTTGCGGTAGAGTCACTTGTTGCAGGTTGTCCTTTTGCAGCCTGAGCTTTAGCCTCTTGTCGCGCTTGTTCTTGTTTGATTTCTGATTCTGAAGGCTTCATCAGGTAAAATGAACCAGTGATGATGGCAAACATCAGGACCAAACCAATTAGGGTATTTCTATCCATCTTTAATTATTAAACTTAATTAATTTTATCCTTCTAATACTACTTTGATTTCTTGTTGGCCAAAGCAGCGGCTACAAAGCTAACAAAAAGTGGGTGAGGATTTGCAACTGTTGACTTTAATTCTGGATGAAATTGTCCGGCAACGAAAAAAGGATGGTTTTTCAATTCGACAATTTCAACTAATCCAGTCTCCGGATTGAAGCCCGAAGCGATCATTCCTGCTGCTTCATATTGTTTTAAATAGTCATTGTTAAATTCATAACGGTGACGATGTCTTTCGGAAATTTTTGTTTTTCCATAAATGGCAAAGGCCTTGGTTCCTTTTTTAATTTCGCAGTCGTAAGCGCCTAAACGCATTGTGCCACCCATATTGGTGATGTTTTTTTGCTCTTCCATCAGGTTGATGACAGGATTGCTGGTGTCCGCATCCATTTCAAAGCTATTGGCATCTTTTAATCCCAATACATTTCTGCCAAACTCAATGACCGAGCATTGCATACCCAGGCAAATACCAAAGAATGGAATATTGTTTTCACGTACATACTGGATCGCATTTAATTTACCATCCAGACCACGTTCACCAAAACCCGGGGCAACCAATACGCCGTCCATACCTTTTAGCTTTTCGGCGACGTTTTCTTTTGTAACACTTTCGGCAGCGATATAACTCACCTTTACTTTGCATTCATTTGTTGCACCCGCATGGATAAATCCTTCAGTAATGGATTTATAAGCGTCTGGAAGTTCGACATATTTTCCTACTAGAGCAATGCAAACCTCGCTTGTTGGATTTTTGAGCTTACCCAGGAAGTTTTTCCAATTTTCTAGATCCGGTTCATTTTTATTGGAAAGTTTTAGCTTTGTTAGGGCTGTTTTATCCAGGTTTTCTTTTAACATTAATAATGGAACATCATAGATGGTCGAAGCATCGATAGATTCCACGACAGCATTAATGTTAACATTACAGAACTGTGCTAATTTTTTGCGGATTTCTTGAGATAATTTATGCTCTGTACGGCATACCAGGATATCTGGTTGTACACCATATTCCAATAATGTTTTGACCGAGTGCTGTGTTGGCTTGGTTTTAAGTTCGCCGGCTGCAGCTAAATAAGGGACCAAAGTGAGGTGAATAACCAAAGAATTATTCGCCCCCAGTTCCCAGCGTAACTGTCTTACAGCTTCAACGAATGGAAGGGATTCTATATCGCCTACAGTTCCACCAAGTTCAGTAATAATGATATCATACTCACCGGATTCACCCAAAAGCTGCATGCGGCGTTTGATCTCATCAGTGATATGTGGGATGACTTGAACGGTTTTTCCTAAATATGCCCCTTCACGCTCTTGTTGGATGACGTGTTGATAGATACGACCTGTTGTTACATTATTCGCTTGTGAGGTAGGGACGTTTAAGAAACGCTCATAGTGGCCAAGGTCAAGGTCAGTTTCGGCTCCATCTTCAGTAACATAACATTCGCCATGCTCATAAGGATTCAATGTTCCCGGGTCAATGTTAATGTAAGGATCGAATTTTTGAATGGTCACTTTGTAGCCACGTGCCTGGAGAAGTTTAGCAAGGGAGGCTGCAATAATACCTTTCCCTAACGACGAAGTAACGCCGCCCGTAACAAAAATATATTTAGTCATAACAATTAAAGGATTTTCAATTTTATGTGGTCAAAACGACCAATAATAGTTGCTCTATGTACGGGATACAAAGATAGCAAATTTTTATTCAATATTATAATTGAAGATCGACTGAATAAATAAATTAGAAATAGATGTTGCCCTTATTATCGATTGTGGCCTTTAAATCGGGCTTCGATTTCGACTTAATCTCAATGCGATAGAACTTATTGGCATTGAAAAAGACAAGTTGATAATGCTTACTAATATTAATAATTTCAGGGTATAATTTACTCAATTCACCAAGAGATGTTGCATAGCGCTTATTGGCATTCCCATAAATCTGTTGCAGGTAAAAAATATTCCAGACGGTTTTTTCTAATGCCAAAAATTGTTCATCTACGAATTGTTGGTTATCCTGATCCACAAATTTGATATGTCCCCATCGTTCGGGATAATGCATGTTGATCAGACCAATGGGTGACCATACCCAGTTTTCTTCCGCAAGCGGCCTACCTGTATTGTCTTTTCTTTTGGTGTAACCTTTCTCATGGATATCATAGTGCCATTGTACGCGGGAGAAATTTATCTTCCACACTTCATTCGCCTTGATTTGATTACCCTCGCCAAAGTACTTTAGGCTTTTGACCGGAATTTTCATTTCGACAGTCCAAAAATTATCGATATCGGTTGGATTATTTATTGTTCCAACGTGATAAACAGCGCTTTCGATATCTTTAGTGTCCCAGTTTAGATTCGCTTTTCCACCAAAACGATAAGGTTTGGTCATGAGGAGGTCCATGATCGTGTTCAGTGCATTGACTTCAATTTCAATATATTCAGGAGATTGCAGGTTGGGTTTCAGAAACACCTCAAAGTCATTGTCATGATAGATGATGGTGTCTTTCTGTCTGAGGTAGCCATTGATATGAGGTTCTTCCAATTTGGCAAACAGATAGAGATTTTCATTATCCCAGAGCATTTTGACACGCGTTTCGAGAGCGGGATTTGGTTTGCTGCTCCCTTCTATGTCTTTGAATGTATTTGTCCATGCTGCCTTTGCCCAGGAGATTTCGTCATCTTTACCGTCAATTTCAATAGGACTTTGAGTTTTTTGGACATAATAAGTCTCTGGCTTAGACTGTAATTGGAGAAAATCACCTATATTTCGCTGTGCAAAAATGGTTATCGTCTGTAAGGTAAGAGCTAGTATAAAAAAAACAGTTTTCATCAAGATATTGTATGTCTATTAGTCACCAAGAAATCTATGTAAGCGCACTTTGTGGTGCTGTTTATATAAATCTTAAAATTTCCATTGATTTTTATGTATGGAAGATCGGCCGCGCTAAAAGTAAGTAAAATGTTTTAGCTAGACAAAGGGGGGTGATTCTTTTTAAGATATCAGATTCGATTGTCTTAATTTTATTACACGGGTTCCCGTATTGCTCATTAAGTAGTAAGGGGAGTGGAGTAGATTTGTCCTAAGTAGGAAAATGGTTGGTGTGGGGGGAAATAAAAAAAGGCTTTGAATTTCATCAAAGCCTTTTTTTATGCCGTGGTAGTCGTAATTAGATTCTTTTTGATTTAATACGAGCAGCTTTACCAGTAAGGCCACGTAAATAGAATAATTTAGCGCGACGAACTTTACCGTAGCTGTTTACTACAATTTTTTCAATGTTTGGTGAGTTTACAGGGAAAATACGTTCAACACCTACACCGTTTGAGATTTTACGAACGGTAAAAGTAGCGTTAGCACCTTCGCTGTTTAATTGGATTACTACACCTTGGTACACCTGAACACGCTCTTTATTTCCTTCGCGAATTTTATAATGAACGCTGATGGTATCTCCGGCTTTGAAAGCGGGAATTTCATTTCTTACTACCGCTTGTTCTTCTACAAATTTTACTAAATCCATGATTTCGAGTAATTATTAACGATTTATATCCTGTAAAAATCGGAATGCAATATTACGACTTATTTTTTGAATATGAAAATACTTTTTGAAAAAACTATCGACTGTTATTCAAATCGGATGCAAAGATATGAAAATGAAATGGATAATCTAAAGTTATTTTTAATAATCCTTTATAAGGTTCTTTGACCACGTTTTCAGGCATGCGAATGGTTATTATAGATGTTATCAATAAAAATATTGGTCAATCAATCAGTGATTTAGTATAAAAAATGCATTGAGGTATTGACAAATTCAAAAATTGATTCGATATTTGTGCCACACAAAACAAAGGTGATACCTTTTCGGGGTGTAGCGTAGCCCGGTATCGCGCCACATTTGGGATGTGGAGGTCGTAGGTTCGAATCCTGCCACCCCGACTAAAAGCTCTAACGAAAGTTAGGGCTTTTTTTGTTTCTAGACAAGAGAAGAACCTGCTACCTTCTTAACAAGCTATCAGGTTCGAACCGAAGGCTCAAGGGGAGTGTTTTCTTGGCTCCATTATTGTGTCAATTCGGTTGCCGATAGCAAGCAAAGGAATAGGGGATCGCGGAAACGAGATGGATATGACCTATAAATTGCGTTTTAGGATCCAATTTTTTCATGACGATTTACCCAATGTGCGTGGAATTCTTTAGTTTTGGCTCTATTAGCTAAGGGAGATTACACTATTGCCTCCTCGGCAAAGGAACGTTTGGAAAAAAATCAGAAATACGGACGAACAATGATATTAAAAAAGAGAATCGGCGACAATTACCTGAAAAGCCTGTTTACCGGGATACTTTCGGCTTTGCTGGTTACAGGGTATGCGCAGGAAGTGGAGAAACAGCAGAAAGACAAGAAACAACTGGATCAAGGGCAGGTTCAAACGATGGATTCCATCGATGTCGTACGCGACTACCGGCCGATGCTGGCTGATGCCGTCAAGGTGCGCCGGAGCCCGAATATGCAACTTATCAACCGCGACGCAATCGAGACGGAGCTGCGCCAGATCGCGACCAACACCTATCTGGCACGACAAAAATACAAACAGGCATATTACCATGAGTTGATGAAACGACATCCGGACGCTTCGCAAAACAATATCGACAATTACCGGATCAGCTATCTGGCCTATGGGGCCGGTGAATATAAAAGGGCGAGCGGTATGTTGGAATCGATAAAACCTTCGGATGCCTTTTATCAGGGAGCGATCATGACCTTGGGTCATATTGCCCTGGAAACGGGCGACAAGCAGGCGGCGCGCAATGCCTTTGTCAAAGCAACGAAACTGGATCTCGACCGGCAAGTGAAAGCCGACGCTTTATTTAACTACGCCAAAGTCCTTCTTGCGATGGACTCCACCCAAGCCGCACAAAAAGTCCTCGAGAAATATATCGCCCAGGAAGAGAAACCGGCTGATCCGGGGGCAAAAAAACAAGAAAGCCCCGAATCACTCTCAGCTGAAATCCTGCGAGGGACGACCAACTTCCATGCTGGGGTCAGCCTGCTGGAGTCGCTGAAGGAGCGAGGCCGGGAGGTCGATGCGATCTATCAAAAGGTAACTTACTACCGTGGACTGGAATTTTATAACGAGCGTGCTTTCGAAAATAGCATATCCATGTTTATGCGTTCGGAAAAATTCCCGATCAATGCGGAAATGGGGGCCTTGGCAACCTACTGGAAAGCGGAGGCGATGTACGAAGTGCGTAAATTCGGGGAGGCCGTGGAAAATTTCTCCCGGTTTCTGAGCTTGCCTGTGGCTCGAAACAACGAGGTCTATAATTATGCCAATTATGGGTTGGCTTATGCGGCCTACCGAAATAACCGTTTTGCGCTGGCGGCCGATTATTTTGAGCGCTTTCTGAAGGCCGGAGGAAGTACGGTGGATGAAAATATAAGGCATGACGTAGTCGCACGTTTGGGTGATTCGTATCTGTGCCTGCGCGATTACGGTCGGGCCAATAGCTACTATGACAAGCTGGTCGACGGCAAGGCGCCCAATCAGGACTATGCCTACTTCCAGCGCGGTGTTATCTTTGGCCTACAGGGCGACAATGAAACCAAGCTCAGCACCCTGCGGTCCGTCCTGAAACAATTTCCATCTTCCAACTATGCCGATGACGCAGCCTTTGAGATCCCTTACACCTATTTCACGATGGGGGATTATGAAAACGCGCTCACAGGGCTGCAAGGGATGATCGAGAAGTATCCACGGAGCAGCTATGTGCCGCGTGCGCTGATGACCATCGGACTCGTGCAGTACAATAACGATGAACCCGAAGCGGCGAAAGCCACCTTCCAACAGGTGGTGGAAAAATATGCCCGGACTGCTGAGGCCGAACAGGCGATGCGTTTCATTGAAAACATCTACCTCGACCAGGGCGATGCCACAAGCTATATCCGCTATGCGATAGGGACCAATGTTGGTAATTTGACACCTGCAGAGCAGGACAACCAAGCTTTCCAAGCAGCGCAATCTCTCTTTGCTAGAGGAGAATACGGAGCAGCTGTCGAAGCAATCAACGCCTATTTTGATAAATTTCCGAAACCCAAACAAGAAAAATATGCCCGTTACATTCGTGGGGTAAGTTCGTACAAGACCGGGCATCCGCAGGAAGCGTTGCACGATCTGAATATCATCCTGAACGACTGGACAAGTAAGTATACGGAGAATACCTTGCTAACGGTGGCTGCACTTTATCTGGACTTAAAGGAATACAATGAGGCTATTGTGCACCTCAAAAAATTGGAGCTAAATTCCGAATACAAAAAGAACTATGGCTATGCAATAACTAACCTGATGATCTGTTATTTCGAACTCGGCGATATGGAGCAGATGGCCAAATATGTACAGTTTATAAAGGATTACGATGGAGCAACCGAGGAAGAAATTGCTAAGGCACACTTATACACTGGCAGGGCCTTTCTGAAGGAAAAGAATATAACGTCAGCCATGAAAGAGCTCAATCTGGCCGCTTTGAAGAGCCAAACGGCGGTAGGTGCAGAGGCACGGTACCGTGTGGCTCAATTGCAATATGATAATAAGGAATACGATAAAGCGCAAGAAACAGCCTTCGACGTGATTAATAATAGGGAGGCACATGAATATTGGGTGGCAAAGAGCTTCGTATTGCTTGCAGATACCTATGCGCGTAAAGGCAATTCTTCCCAGGCCAAGAGTACGTTGAAAAGTGTGATTGAAAATTATGAAAAAGATGATGATATTGTACCTTCAGCAAAAGAACGTTTACAAAAATTAAACAATAAGTAACAGCAATTTTTTGACGATTGAAAAAGCGCTAACGAAAGTTGGCGCTTTTTGTTTAATCCTAAAATAATAGTTGATAAGACAAAAAAAACTTGACGTTAATAGTTACGATTCTAAAAAAGAAGCCCATAGTTTTTAGTTAGTAATATTATAAAGGTGAACTTCTCACTTCAAGACGTTAATTCTGTTCTATTTGCTGTACTGTTAATGATGGCTCCGATAAATGCTTTCTTAATTTCTGGATCGGTAGGTAAGTAAATAAAATTGATAGTACACCTGCGAGCAGCGCATCCAAAATAGCCATTGCGGTTGCATTTAACCTATAGTGCGTAGACAGATTATGTTGTGCCAGCAGGAGACAGAGGAATACAAATAAACCCGTTGTGAAGCCATGGATAATACACAACTTCGTAATAAATTTATTCCTGTTCAGTTCACTGTCTACTGTTAATGCGATCGACTCCTGTTCTATGGCTGCGATCACCCGCTTGATAATATCCATTGTAAGAACAACAGGCAAAAATATTGCCATCGGTAGTGTCAGTCGAGCCAAACTTTGTGGGCCAGCAAAAAAGTGCGTATATCCCAGCTCCTGAAAGCTGGCGTAGGCAACCAGGAAATTGAAGAATACATTTGGCAGGATATAATAAATTGCGCGCTTCCTTAAAAAGCGCTTGAGCGTTGTTTTTTTTATTTTCTTTGATTCCGTAAACTTCGTCATGTGGAGTGCTATAGGGACAAGGTCATGATTGCGATCGCCTTATCTTTTATTTTAATCGCTTCTTCTTTTGGTAAAAAATCTTCATTGGACATAAACGTAAAATCCATTTGTTGATTGAACGTCGTTGCAACCAAGGTATTTGAATTCAACCAGGGGAAAGCCACTGTTGGGCTGTATATGGTCTCCAGAGCGAAGTTGTTGTACTCGTTTGGAATCTGGAGCTTACCCATATTGGATAGCGTGATGTCATGTCCTCCTGGGCTCGATTTTAACATAGAAATCATGCGCTCCACTAGCGGGTGCATCTGTTCCCCCATCCAGAGTAGCTCACGGGCTTGCATCTTTTCTATTTTTTGTGTGAGCGCCGTTTTGATATCTTTTGCAGTATCCACGACATTATCATTCCCCTTTTTTAGAGAAAGCTCCACCGTTGGTGCAAAAGCAAACATGTGGTCTTGTTTGATTTCTGGAATAAAGTGCCGGATATCAACAGGACTGATCACTTTATTTTTTGCAGCTTTACCTTGCATCTCCCGAAAAGCTTGCATAAATGCCGTGCATAGGAGTGCATGAACAGAAATGCTTTGGTCTTTACAGCTCTGGGTTATGGCAGCCGTTGTTTCTGCATCCAGTTTCCAGTGTATCGCATAGTTTTTTCCTAAATTTCTTTTTCTGCTCTTTCGTTGCAGGAAAAAGAAAAATCTTGCCAATAGCAAATAGAACTTGGCTTTGCGTGATTTTTTTTGAAGCTCAAAGCCCTGCGGCAGGAATTTATTAACCGATTCAAAGAGCTGGTAGGGCTCGAGTTCCCTATCGGGGTTATCCAATAGGCAAAGTAGCTCCCGCATCAATGTGACAATACTGGTTCCATCACAGACACAATGTGGCAATACCCAAAGCAGTTCCGAAACGGAATTACCTTTGATCCATACCAATTGGGCTAGCGGCTTATTATCCGCTTTAAAAGGGCGATACCATTCCTGTTCCGACTCCGTCAGCCAATCCATATCCGTTTGACGTTGGATAATATGGAGTGGAATAGATTCCATATCCTCTTTGACAGCAAACCGGGGCTGTTGCGCATCCTCTATGCAGATAGCCGATCGGAGCAATGGATGTTTTTGCTGAATTTTGGTGAGGGCATTCCGAAGATGTTCTTCGGCGATCTCCCCGTTGATCTTTGCAGCAAATACACAGTTTAAGGGTGTTTCGGTATCAACATACATGATCCGTTCCACCATCATTAGTTTTCTCTCGATCATGATGCTACCTGGTAATCTAATTGTTGTTTGATCTGATGGATGATCTCATCGCGGATGGCCAATGCTTCCGCCTGTGGTAAATAACCCTCACTTCCCATAAAGGAGAAATCCATTTGTCCACGAAAGGTAGAGGTGACCATTGTTGTTGTATTGCCCAAAGGACCAATGACCGAAGGACTGAAGATTGTTTCCAGATTGAATGTGCGATATTGTTTGGGTATTTGTATGCGCCCCAAATTGGAAAACATGCAGTCATTGGATGATTTGCCTCGTTTTAAGAGTTTGGTGAAGTTTTTTAACGCATCATGGGCCGATTCCATGACCATCATGGTGATATAAGGATTGAGCTTCGCTGTTTTGCGTTCCACTTCATCCTGCATCAACCGGAGGTTATCCAAAAAGCTCATTTTCTGGTTTGAAGACATGACAATCATTAATCCGAAAGCAAAAATATGGTCATCTTTTATCTGTGGTGCAAAACGCCTGATATCTACTGGACAGGAAACTTTATTGAATGCCGACGAGCCACGTACTTTCCGGAATGCCGCCAATACCGTTGCCCCCAGAAATGTATTGACGGTGACATCCAATGACTTGCAATGAGAAATAAGTTGCTTGCTGGTGGCTTGGTCAAACTTCCAATGAATTAAATAGTCCGTCTGCCGATCGACCGCTTTTCTGCCGACCGGAATACATTTAATAGCTAAAGCTGCTAATCGGCCAATTGTTTTTGCCTTAAATCGCTTCTTACCACTCTTTAAGATATGTTCGGGTACGACATCTTCAATACCAAGGATCGGATTTTCCAGTCCGATTTCTGCGGCCGGATTGTCCAGTACTTTTAGAAATTCATACAATAATGCCATGGCCGAGCCCCCATCACATAAGCAATGATGGAAAACAAATAGCATATCTGACACTTCTTCGCCCTTAATCCAGACAAATCGGATTAAAGGTTTCGTCTGATAATCGAAGGTCGAATGCCATTCCTTTTTGGATTCCTCTTGCCAGTCGTCTTCACTTTTTCGGTTTACTAACCGTATCGGAATCGATACGGTTAGTTCCGGAACCTGAAACCAAGGTGTATTTTTGTCATCATGTTGGATAAGTGCCCGCAGCCAGGGATGTTTTTCCTGTAATCGGCTCAAGGCGTATTTGATATCTTCTTCGCTGAAAACACCACGTAGCCGAAAGGGAATGACGGCGTTGAAGGGTTCAGTTCCATCCCCCAACAGCATGCGCTCACCAAATAATAGTTTTCTTTTCATCGCCTACACCTGTGCCAATGTCAAACATTCTTGTTTCACAAAATCTTCCAATAGCGCTACCGCCTGGTCGTTACCGCCAGCGGTTAGAAAGGTCTTCTGTACCTCCTTCGCGGCATTTCGATAGATCGGGTTTTCCAACAATTCAAACACGGTGTCCCGCAGCGCATCTATACGCATACGTTTGTATCGGATGCTAAGCCCGCAACCTGCCTGCTCAATCAGTTTGGCTGTATGAAAATGATCATAGGCGATTGGTGTGATCAGCATGGGTAAACCATTGGTAAAGGTGTCGTTCACCGTATTGAAGCCCCCATGGCAAATAACCATGTCCATGTGTGGCATCAAAGCGGATTGGGGAACAAAGCCACTCACAATAAAATTGGAAGGCCATTCTTCAAATATTTCCGGTGGTGTAGCGGCAATAATTGTCACCGGCTGATCGGCAAAAGCCTCGATCAGTTTACCGAAAAATGCTTTTCGAATATCCACGAGCAGTGTACCTAAGGATACAAATACTTTTGGAGTAGTGCTGGCCGCCAAACGCTCCCAGTCAAAAGGGGTATTGTTTGGACGACCTTTGACCGGTCCGACAAATTTCATGTGTGGCGGTACCGTTTCAAAACCGGCAAAAGCTTGTGACGTAAATATCATGTTGAGCTGATGGGAGTGTATAAAGATTCCTTCATCATAAATTCCCACAGCCTTTTGAAGGTCTTTGATCAGATTTTGCTGCCACTCAAATATCTTAGGAGCACTCTTCTCCGTGTCGCCCATGACATCCGGTGGAACGGGAGTCGTTGTCACACAAGGGATCTGATGTTTATGTGCAAATAGTGCACCTCCAAAGGTGATGCAGTCGTTTACGATCACATCAGGTTGCCATTGGCCGAGAAGACGTTCCAATCCCGGCATCATCATTTTCGCGATCGGGACATAGGTTTCTTCCAGCGCCAGTTTCATGACTTCGGGGCCCGAACAGGAGGGGCCATCATCCTGACGTTTCAATAGCTGTTGGAGTTCCTCCTGAAAAGGTGCCAGATCCGCTTCAGGATAGATATAACTTCCACCTGCGGGGATATGATGATCAGCTAATGGCGTTATGCCAAACCACCGGACTTCATGCCCACGGGCAAGGAGGCTTGCACCGACACTTAATGTTGGGCTGATGTGTCCAAAAAATGGTGGAACAACAAAGAGGAACTTAGCCGGTACATCCGCTCTTGAAGCGATAGGAGCGGTAGTTTGTTCCAAGAGGTCTGCAGCGGTTTTCGTGCCACCCGCATCGACAAAAGATTGACGGACGGTATGTGCAGCTTCACGATAGGTTGGATTATTCAAGATGGTATGGACACTATCTTTTAAATGATGTGCTTTAAAGCGATTGAAATTCAGTCGTTCACCGGCACCGGTACGCACTACGCGACCCGCGACATGTGACTGATCGTAAGCGATCGGGATGACCACAAGTGGCAGACCCTGTGAAAGAGTTTCGGAAACCGTATTATGGCCACCATGGCATACAACAGCATCCAGGTGTGGTAGCAGATCCAATTGTGGGATCTGTTGATAAACCATGAAATTTTCAGGCCAGGCATCAAATAGCTGCGGATCTGAAACAACGACGACAGTCAGCTCTTCTCCCGCAAATGCATCGATAACCTTTTGGAAAAATGCTTTCTTATGGTCGTGATCAAAGGTAGTACCAATACTGACCAGGATTTTTTTTCGATTACTAGCATGTAGTTTATCCCAGTCAAATGCAGCCGATACCCGACGTTCAGCCAGGACAGGTCCTGTGAACTGATAGTTTGAGCTGAGATCCATCTCACCAAAGAAATAACGGGATGTTAAGACAAGCGTAAGCAAATCCGAGCAATCCAAAGATTTATTTCCCGTTACCCCGAGTTCCTGTTGCAAAGCAATGATCTGCTTTTCTTCCCATTCGTGTACCTTTGGAAGTTCACTGACAATTTTAATTGCTGCTGGAGCCGTGACAGTGGTCGCATAGCGGAGTCCCAGTTTTTTTGCAGCGATGGATGCCGCAAATAATTGATGGTCACCAATCACCAGATCCGGTGCAAATGTTTCTAATAAGGTAAGGATACCTTTATAGCAATGTCTATTTAAAGGGATAAGTACATCTTCATAAAGAAACTTGATGCTATCAATACCATAGACGATCTTTTTTGAAATGATATCGAGGTACTGTTCACTTTCTTTTTTTTCTTCATCCGTCTGGTCATATTGAATAAGCAAAAGCTTTCCGCCAGCTGGAAGTTTATCAGTTAAGTTTTTGTCAAGACTGATCCAGGCCACCTCATGTCCTCTTTCCAATAGTTCAGCACCAATGCTCAACGTCGGATTGACATGACCTGTCAGTGGGGGGACAACAAACACAAATTTAGCCATGGTTTTGTAATAAAGGGTTAGATAAAAAATCAACGATAGTTTCAGCTATCTGTGTAGGTTCTTGTATGGGGATATTGTGATCTCCCGGAATGAGTTCAAGTTGAGCGCCAGATATTTTTGTTTGCAGCCATTCTCCCGTTGGTTTACAGTTTGATGTATCTCCATACAACAGTAAGGTGGATGGCGGTAATGTTGCAGTATCCATTTCATGGAGGAAATATTTTTCCTTGATCATATCAGCTTTGATGCTCGTCTGGTTGAATAAAAACTCGTAAAGGCGATGATTTTTTTCAAATTGTCGCTTACCCATTTTCATTTTTGTTGTATCGGTAAAGTTGGCGATATAATGTTCCAGAAATTCCTTACTATACTCATCGATGATGTTGCGTGCTTTTTCATCCTGTGGATCCGGAGCCTCCATAACGACGAGTCGTTCCACACGGGTGGGAATCCGCAATGCCGTTTTAAGCGCAATTAGTCCACCAAAACTGTAACCCAGCAGATGGACGTTTTGAAGTTGTAGACTATCCAACAAAGCAATCAGATCGGATGACATATTCTCAAGATCATAGCCTTCCGATACACGTTCACTCATGCCATGACTTTTGAGATCATACATGACCACGTGGAAATGCTGCGCTAGGATCGGAGCAATATTAAAATAGTAAATAGAGAGGTTGCTGAACATGCCGTGGATCAGTACCACGGTATGTTCAGCACCTTTATTTAGTTCTTGTATGTGAACCTTTCTGTTGTTGACCGTAATTATTGGCATTCGTAGATATAATTGATGATCATACGGAGGTCAAGATTGATCAGTTGATCCAGGTCCATCGAAGATAACCAGCCTGTGAAATCAATCTGGTCACCAAAATGTGCTTTGATTTTCTCTGAAAAAGAAACAATTTCTATGCTGTCCATTTCAAGATCCTTTGTAAAGGAACTTTCTGGTGTGATATCCATCTCTTCTACAAATTCTTCGCCGATAACTTCTGTTATAAAGCCTTTTAATAAAGAGAATAATTCTTCGTGATTCAATTTTGATGTCGTGTTTACAGTGTCCATCCGATAATATAATTTTGGTGTTTGATCGTTTTTATTTCTATTTGATTGATCCAGAGATGATCTCCCTGGATGCGTTCTACTTCATATCTTTTTGGGTTGCCCTGTAGGCCAGTCCCCAGAAATTTTCCGTAAGCTTCTTTCGCTACCCAAAAGCGGGTTGTCCATTCGGTCTGTTTCCTGTCTTTTAGCAATTCCATTTCAGCATCGGTAAAGACCAGTGGGTAAAAACCTGCACTGCGCTCCTCGATGAGTTCCATGTCAATGCCTACAGGGTGGCCTTGGCGGGCGATAGCCACGGCATCTTTTCCCTTGTGGGCCAGTGATACATGAATATCTTTAGTCGCATCGCCCAGTAGATAAGGTTTACCGACTTCATCCGAGCGGATCTCAAACGTAATGGGATAGCAGGGGAGGTTTTTCTGACGGTTCAACAGCTGTCGTACAGCATCTTTTACCGCAACACGGCTCACCATCCAACTTTTTCTGCGGTTGGGCAACAATTGTTGGTAGTGCTGTTTTTCCGTTTGGTTGAAATAGCGTTTCAGGATAAAGTCCCAGGAAGCGACACGGGTATAGGCTTGGTGGAAAAAGAAAATGCTTGGTGCAATTTCCACTGAGAGACGGTTGTGCAATGGCGACATGGAAACATTCCATAATGCTTCGTCGATTTCCAATCGTCGATTTTGCCAGCCCCTGATCGAGCACCATACTTTCCCGTTTCGTTGGAGCGTTATATTTGCGATAGCAAACTCATCATTCAGATCAGTCAACATACAGGTGCACTCGAATAGGCCATCTTGGTCATGCATGTCGTCGAAAAACTCGATTTCTTTGATTTTAACAGGGAATGCAATGCGATCTTTTGTCAGTGTAAGCTGAAGCCACAAACCGAATAATTGTCCCGCATTATCCAATAGCGAGCCCTTTCCCCCATTACCCTTGATCTTGCCAATGATTCCCTTTTTACCTACGGCAGTTACCGCCATAATCCCTTGATAGGCTGTTCCATGGAACATATGCTTGTCATAGATTTCTTCGGAAGTACGTGTGATAGGCAGGGGCCCACCTATGGAAAGATCAAACTGTGGTGCGACGGGATATGCTGTAGACAGTGCTACTTCTGCATTTGCAAAATTCTCGATATCCAGATAGGCAAGCTGAGCCGACCGCCATTCGCCCTTCACCGTTTTCTCAAAAGGTTTGGCTACATTCATCCATTGGAACACGCTTACGTGCATGATCTTATGGATCTTGGTAGCAGGTTTTTCCGCCTGAGCGATTTCGGCCAGCAATTCAAAAATCATGGTCATCGGGATCACCGGTTCCATGTCCGCTACTTCTGACCATCCCTGCGGTTGCCGCAGCAGACTATGATCGATCAGGTAGGGATGACTGTCCAAATTGACATGGAGCATTTTTGAAAAATGTCTGTCTACAGGTTTTTCGACGACAAGGGGCTTGGTGACAGTTGCCACAACGCTAGGCGCTGGCCGGTTCTGAAAAAGTGTCAATACTTCTTCCTGCATCCGGATCATATCGGCGATATTCTCCTGAAATGCCTGTACCAATGGATGATTGCCCCTTACAGCTGTTCCCGCAGCCAGTTGTGGCTGTACAGTATCAAAAGACTTTGCTAAGCTCTTGACCGCATCAAAATTACGGACGATAGGCGAACCGAGCTGCAACTTCATGCCTTTGTTTGTCGCCTTTTTAATATGGTTTTGTACCGCCAGAAAATCCAGCGCCACCGTTTTCCCTTCTACAAATAAAGCCGCAACAACACGTTGTAGCTGAGCAAGCGCCGAACGTGTTACCACACTTGACGCTAGGGTGCTAAAAGCTTTTCCCTTTAAGGTATCGTCAATAAAGCCGATCAGTCCACCAGTACCCACCTGGATAAAGAACCGGACTCCCTCGTCATAAAGCTTTTCCGTTAGCTCGCGGAAACGGACCGGTTGTACAAGGTGTTCGGCACTCAATTGGCGGATGGCCTGTTGATCCGATGGATATGGCATCAGTGTGGTGGCCGACCACAAAGGGATTTTGGTTGGCTGAAATTGTACTTTTTCCATACCTGCTAGGATCAGATCGAGCTTGTCTGCTACAAAAGGAGAGTGAAACCCCGACTGGAATGGCAGGATCTGATGGAATATCTGTTTCGCTTTCAACTGAGGTACAAGTTCTTCTAAAGCGGTATTGCTGCCGCATAGAATGACCTGATGTGGACAGTTGTCATTGGAAACATAAATATTGGGAATTCCAGTAATCAAAGTTGTAATTTCCTTTAGCCCCGTTCCGATGGCAATAAATTTGGAGTCCTTGAGTTCAAAAGTCTTCGGGTTCAGGACATCAATAAGATCCTTGACCGAACTTGCTTCAGCTAGTTCCGAAGAATAGCCAGCCAGCCATTCACCTAAGCTATGCCCAGCATTCATGTCCGGATATATTCCCAGTTTTTTTAGGGAATTGTCCAAAATGCTGCAAGAATTGAAAATAGCCAACGCATCATTCAGTAGTCCTTCACCTTCGGTTTGTATAGGTGTTGTCAGTCCAAAATAGCGACTGACCGAGTCAATCTCTCCCTTCGCTAAGCCATCTAAACCAGGGAAGACGAAGGCAACCTTGCCACCCTCTTGTAATAATGGGGTGGAGGTATACCAGATATCCTGCTTGTTGCGCCAGGCTTTATCTTTAGAAACGATTTTGATTGCCTTTTCAACCCGCTCTGGAGTGGGATCAAATAGGGCGAGGCGATAATGGCCTTCACCCACTGTTGTATCGTTATGTTGTAAAGCAGCAAGTAATTCCGCATGTGTTGGTCGGGCAAGTAACAATACGGGATCTTTTTTAGGCATATCATAGCCTGTTAAGACCACGTGTGCGTTAATACCGCCGAAACCAAAAGCATTTACCGCGGCCACCTTGGGTAGACCTGTCTTTGACCAGCTTTTTGCTTCCTGCACCGGAGCAAATCGCGTTGTCTGCATATCAGCGGTCGGGTTTTCGCAATAAAGGGTTGGTGGTAGTGTATCATGGTGTAGCGCCAAACAGGTTTTTATCAGGCCCGCGATTCCTGCCGCAGGCATGGCATGACCAATATTGGATTTGACCGAACCGATTCCAGCGACTGGAGCAGCGTTTTCTTTACCAAAAAACTGCGACAGTGTCTGTAGTTCAGTTTTATCTCCAAGAGGTGTCCCTGTACCGTGTGCTTCCAGATAGCCGATCTGTTTTTCGTCCAGTTCAGCATTGATCCAAGCCTGTTGTAAAGCTTTTAATTGTCCTTTCACCGATGGACTCATGACGCTTGTGCCATGACCATCGCTGCTCACGCCTACACCTTTGATGACAGCATAGATTTTATCCTGGTCACGTACAGCATCTTCGAGTCGCTTTAATACAACAAAACCACAGCCTTCACCGATGAGTAAGCCATCGGCATCCATGCTGAAAGGTTTGATCTGCTGGTTGTGAGAAAGGGCACCCAATTGTGCAAAGATGCTCCAGAAAGCAGCATTTTGTCCCGTATGTACACCGCCAGCAATCATGATATCACTACGGCCACGCTGCAGTTCCTGTACAGCATGATCTACAGCGATCAGGGCGCTGGCACAAGCAGCATCTACAGTAAAAGCCACACCGCCAAGGTTGAAGCGGTTGGCAACAAGCGAAGCCACAAGATTAGGGATTAAGCCCATAGCCGTATCAGCGGCAAAGCGTCCCTTGCGTTCCTGGAATGCTTGTTTTACCTTTTCGATATCAGCAGCTGGCACCTGCGGTAAAAGTTCCTGTAAAAGGGAGGAAATCTGTTCGCCTGTACGTACAATTTCTATGGCACGGGTAGCCC
Source organism: Sphingobacterium sp. HMA12 (assembly GCF_002933815.1). GTDB lineage: Bacteria > Bacteroidota > Bacteroidia > Sphingobacteriales > Sphingobacteriaceae > Sphingobacterium. The sequence goes on along the minus strand of NZ_BEYR01000008.1, from coordinate 46,608 downwards.
CCGGGCCAGTATAATTTCCTTTCCCGATCACAATTCCCGCCTTTTCCAGGGATACCTGTTTTTGGAATACGCCAGCATCTTCCAATGCTTTTTGTACCAGGTCGAGTGTAAGCAGGTGGTCAGGTTCGGTACCCTCAACGGCAAGGGGCAATATGCCAAATGCTGTCGGATCAAAAGTATAGTCCGAAATAAAACCGCCACGTCTGCAATAAAAGCGATCTACAGTCCCCGGACCATCACTAAAATGGATCGGATCAATGCGATCAGCTGGAGCAAATTCAGTGGAATCGACCTTATTGATGATATTTTGCCAGAACATATTGGCATCCTCTGCCCCCGGAAAGACACAAGATAAACCAACGATGGCAACATCTGTTTTCTTCATAATCAATGGATATGAGGGTTTACCAATTGTTGCCTGACATAATTAACACTTGGCTTTCCGTACCATACCTGATCTCGTTAAGGAAAATTTCTTTCCCTTCATCCAAAGGAATAAGAGAGATGCCACGGCGTTCATATTCTGTTTCCAACGTCTGTGAAACCATGCCAGCACCTTTCCAAGGTCCCCAGTTGATCGAAATAACCTTTCCTTTCAAGCGTTTATTCAGTACATTGGCATAGTCATCCAATACACTGTTTGCTGCTGCATAATCTGTCTGACCTTTGTTGCCATAAACAGAAGCTATACTTGAAAATAAGACAACGAACTGGCAGTCTGAACGTAGTTGTTCCGCCAATACGCGTAATGGTTTTACTTTGGTATCAAAGACACGTCCAAAAGAACTGGTCGTTTTTTGTTTGAACAGTTTATCTTCCAACAAACCTGCACCATGGATAACACCATCGAGCTGTCCATATTGTTCATAAATCTGGTGGAGCAAGGCCGTTAATCCAGCCTCATCACAGAGATCCAATGATTCATAAACGACAGTATTTCCTAAGCGTTCCATATCGCGGATAGTCCGTAGGATCTGATTGTTCTTATAAATACGGAGGGTCTCTTTCTCAATTTGTGCTGGTGCATGGAATAGTCCTGATTGAATAAGATGAGCTCTGACCTGTTCCTTGGAGGTCATTGTTTCCAATTCTTTCGAAATCGGGATGTCTTTTCTTGGATCTGCAGACCTGCCCACAAGGATGTAAGTACAAGGGTAGGAGGCCGACATGTGTTTTACCAATTCAGAGGTGATACCCTGTCCACCGCCAAGGACAAGTACAACAGATTTTTGATCCAGTTGGATTTGCACTTCTTCGTTGCCTGTCGACAGTGGTGAAGGGATGATATCGACTGTATGACGTTGATCATTCTTGTAGATAACCTCTACGGTTTTATCGGTTGTCAAGATTTCTTTTAATGCGATTTCAGCGATCTGATCTGTTTCCTGTGGTGTGCTTAAACTGATCAATCGACAGCTGGTCTGTTCAAATTCACGAGCTAGACTTTTAAATAGTCCAGGGTAACCCTGGTAATGGCGTAAGGCATGTGTATCATTTGTTTTTGCTACATGTGCCGGAATATCGGAGATTAAATACACCCATTTGGCCCGGTCCAGGTCCATTTTTTTGATTAGATCAACTTGATCTATAATATTATGTTGTACTGTCGCTGAAAATATATCGGAGATAATCAGTCCATCGAAGACGGCAAGATCATTTTCCGGATTGACCAATTCCGCGATAGCACCATGTTTTTCGAGCATGGTTTTGATGGCCAGTGTCTGTTGTCCATGATCTGGAGCAATGGCAAAACGTTTGCCTTGCAGAATTTCGATATTCTGTGCTGAAACGGCGTCTGCAGGTGTCAGATCAAAACGAAGTCTGGACAAGAGGTTCTGTTCAGGGGTGGTGTCACTGACTTCACTGATCCAGGAAGCGAGACCGTTAAGGGTCTTAATAGCTGCCAGGGTTTCCATCAGATCTTCGGCATGTTCGAGATCCTCACCAAAACCGATCTTGGCTTTCAGTTCGGCAATGATTTCCACGCGTTTGATCGAGTCTATGCTCAGGTCAGCTTCCAGGTCCAGATCCAGCCCCAACATCTCTTTGGGATAACCGGTTTTTTCACTGACAATATCCAGGATCGCTGTCTGTAGTTCCGAAAGGGAGAATGAAGACCTGATTGCAGTTGTTGGTACTCCCTTTGGAACGCCTGCTGCCCCTGCTGGTGCCCCAGTTGCATCGCTGAATTCCGTCAACCAGGAAACCAGGCCATTTAAGGTTTTTATGGCGGCCAATTGTTCCATGATCGTGTCTTCATTTGCATGATCGAACTTTAGTGTTCCAAGTTCCGTACGCAGTGTTCCGATAATTTCGACCCGTTTGATCGAATCAATACTGAGGTCTGCTTCCAGATCCATTTCCATACCCAACATTTCATGCGGATAGCCCGTCTTGTCGCTTACCACCTGTAACAATAAAGTTTTAATGTCTTTAGTTGCTGTTTGTACGGCTGTTGCGACAGCGGAATTTTCGCTGAGTGTGGGTTGAACGACTATCGGGGTTGAACGATCTGCAGTCACATTTGGTGTAGGACTTGAATAGACCGGCATAGGTGCTACTTGTGGGTTTTGCCCCAAAAAGGAAAGCATGACATCACGTTGCGCCTGGATCAGCATTTTCATGCTGTTTAAATATTCTTGCAGCATACGTTCAGCAGCAGGTTGTGCAGCTGTTGTTGCGGTTATGGGATTGCTAAGGTTACTCATTTTAATGGGGCTTACTATTGGCAATGCGCCATTGGCAGGTAAAGGTCCCGTCGTTGGATGTGCAGCCTGTCCATTAACACGCCAGATAGCAGGGTTTTTCTTATATAAGTTTGGTTGATCTAGCTGGATAGGCTGAACCTGACGGTCTTCAAAAAGTTTACGGATAGTGAAATTGCGGCCGGTTCCCAAATATTGCGCAAGCATACAGAGGAGGTGCGTTAGTTTGTTGCGGTTGTTATCCTCCACATATAAGGTCAATTGATCGTGCTCCAGACAGGCTTTGGTCAGGCCCGTCAACACTTTACCTGGACCTACCTCAATAAATATCCGTGCGCCATCTGCATACATAGCCTGAAGCTCCTCAACAAAGCGGACAGGTTGAACCAGATGATCAGTCAGTCTTGCTTTTATTTCGGATACCGAAGTAGGATATAAGCTTGTTGTTGTGTTTGACCAGACCGGTAGTCTCATTTCTTGGAATGGAACATCCTTCAATACATTCGCATAAAGCTCTTTTGATCTAGCAACTAAAGGACTATGAAAAGCACAGGCAACCTCTAGCTTTTTAGCAGAGACACGTTCCTGTTTTAACAGTTCCATGAGTTTTCCGATAGCTACTGTGCTACCTGCAACAACACATTGTGTCGGTGAATTGTAATTCACCGGATAACAGCCTTCCACACGATTGAGGAGTGCCTTCAGCTGTTCTGCATTTGCGTTAACAGCAACCATGGTGCCTGGATCGTCATTTTCTACCGAATCCAGGATAGATTGGGCACGCTTGCTGCTCAGTTCAACTAATTGTTCTTCGTCAAATACACCAGCGAAACACAATGCCGGTAATTCACCATAACTATGGCCTGCCAGCATATCAGGGACGATACCCAATGACTGGAGGAATTTAGCTAAGGCTAAATCGACGATCCCCAAAAGCGGTTGGGCCAGACGAGTATCTTTGATGGTTTCCTTTTGTTTTTTCAAAGAATCGGCATCAAACGTCGTTGAAGGAAAGACCACTTTTTCCAGTTCAGGATACTGGGCGATCAGCTTTCGCATTGCAGGGAATACCACAAAGAGATCACGGGCCATATTGATACGTTGACTACCTTGTCCCGGAAATAAGAATGCTGTTTTACCTTCGCGTTTATTGACTATAAAGGTGTCTTTGCTTTCAATGCCAGATAACACCAATTCGATTTTCATCATCAGGTCTTCGGCTGTATCGGCAACAATGCTGAGCTGGATTTCTTTTTCAGAAGCAACAGCTAAGCTGTAGGCGATATCTTTTAGCGGGAGGCTATCGTTGATATCTAACAGTGCTTTTACCTGACCCAATTGACCCTTAGCTTCGTCGTAGCTTTCGCCACGGAAAACGAACAGTTCTGATGGCCAGGATTGCAATGCGATTGTGCTATCTTCCTGTGGATGATTTGCAATAACAGCATGGAAATTTGTTCCGCCAAAACCAAAGGCGCTGATACCAGCATAACGTCTTTTTTCTCCCCATAAACCAGTTTCAGCATGGAAAGCAAAAGGACTTGTTTGCGCATTATAATATGCATTTGGCTGTTGGAGGTGAAGTGTTGGTGGTTTTACACCATGAAATACAGCCAGGGAAGCTTTGATCAGACCCGCCAATCCTGCAGCACATTTTGTGTGGCCGATCTGGGTTTTGACCGACCCTAAATGCGTTTGTGCTGGTAAGGCACCTGAACGGCTGAATAAATTAGTCAACGCACTCAGTTCTGTTTTATCACCAACAACTGTTCCTGTGCCATGCGCTTCAACCAGACCAACGGATGCTGCGCTGATACCCGCTTGGTTATAGGCACGTTCCAGTGCGCGTACCTGACCGATTTTTCGGGGAGCGGTGAGGCCTAGGGCTTTACCATCACTGGATCCACCAACGCCTTTGATAACTGAGTAGATGCGGTCGCCATCGCCTACAGCATCTTCGTAGCGTTTGAGTACCAATATTGCTACCCCCTCGCCAAGGGCAATCCCATCCGCGTCACTGTCAAATGTGGCACATCGTCCTTTACGTGAGAGTGCATGTGTGCTGGAAAACATCAGGTAATCGTTGATCCCATTATGGAGATCCACTCCACCCGCAAGTACCATATCCGATTTACCGAGAATAAGTTCCTGACAGGCTAGATCAATCGCTGCAAGGGATGAGGCGCAAGCAGCATCCACTGTGAAATTTCGGCCACCAAGATCCAGTCTGTTTGTGATCCGACCAGCGATAACATTTGCCAAAATACCAGGAAAGGAATCTTCTGTGGTATGAGGCAATGCTTCCTTCACTTCTTCATGAAGTTCTCCGAATACCTGTTTGTAATATCCTCTAAAGCTATAGCTGTTGGCAAGGTCGTTGCCACCTTCTGCACCAATAATAACGGAAATGTTTTCGCGGTTGATTTGTTTTTCGCCATAACCAGCATCTTCCATGGCACGCTTCGCTACCAATAGCGTCAGTAATTGTGTTGGTTCAATGGCTGCGAGCGATTGCGGTGGAATACCGAAAGCTAAGGGATCAAAATCAATTTTCGGAATAAAGCCACCCCATTTTGAGTGCGATACGTCTGGCCCATCTGCGTCGGGTTTGTAGTAAATAGCCTTGTTCCAGCGTTCTTCAGGAACTTCGGTAACGCTATCTTTTCCAAGGATAATATTGCGCCAAAATTCTTCCAGATTTTTGGCTCCCGGAAAAATACACTCCATTCCAACAATGGCGACATCCAACGGTTTTTCGTTGGAAAGTGGTTCTTCCGGTAATATTGCTTCATGGATATACTGCTGATTGTCGATGCCGACATGTTGATGCAGAGCATCCAGGGAGATCACCTTGTTCTGCATGGTTGCAATCTGGCCGATCATATACATGCCCAGGTCCAGTTGTTCGTTTTTAGGGATATTGACCAGTTGATCTCCTTGGCGGTCTACACCTTTAGCTGCAATGCGCAGACGGCCGACGTTTAATTTTTCGAGTTTTTCCCAGACTTCTTTCTTATCCACACCTGCAGTCAATAGCTTGGACTTTTCTCGATTGAAGTGTTGTGCAAAAGCCGTATTTAAGCAACGGGTTTCATGCCCTGGTGCTGTCTCCAGCAGGACAGTATCCCTGGCTTGCATGGCTTGCAGCTGAAATTCTTCCTGAATTGCACCTGTACTTACAGCCTCTTGCGTATAAAGATATGCTGTTCCCATCAATACACCGACTTTTACGCCTCGGGCCGCTAAGGGAGCTGCCATGATAGAAACAAATGCTGTTGAGAAAGCATTGTGTATGCCACCGGCAAAGAAAACACTGATCTGTTCTGGATGATCCTCTTTTAAGATGCGTTCGATCTGTTTTTCCCAGAGCACAGTGCTCGAAAGAGGTCCAACGTGGCCACCGCATTCGCGACCTTCGAAAATGAAATTTTTTGCACCCTCCTTTAGAAACATGTCGAGCAGGGCAGGAGATGGTACGTGTAGAAACGTTGTTATGCCTGCTTTTTCAAATACCTTAGCCTGTGCAGGTCGACCACCGGCAATCAGTACAACGGGAGGTTTGGCTTCCAGGATATAGGCTGTCTGTTCTTCACGCAATTCCTGTGGTGCAAAGCCTAAGATACCCACTCCCCAGGTTTTGTTTCCAGCGAGTTGTTTGGTTTCTATAACCAAGGTTTTGGCCTGTTCACCACGGAGCAGGGATAAGGCAACAAAGGGAAGTGCCCCAGCTTCCGCTACGGCATTGGCAAAAGCAGGGACATCGCTGACACGGGTCATGGGACCCTGTGCGATCGGATAACGTAGGCCTAGTTGTTTCGCTAATACATTGTCACAGTCAATCGGCTGTAATGCTTTTGCCTGTTTTAAATGGCCGTACATGGCTTCCTTAAATCCAAAAATAAGCTTTTTCAGTGTTCTGAAATCTTCATAAAGATCAATGGCCAAGGAAATGTCTTGCCCCATCGGAATATAACTCGTAGCAGGATTCAGGTCGGTAAAATACGTTCTGAGTTCGGCCGTGTCAACTTCATCCGATAACGTCGGCGAGTTTGGTCGCACCAGCACGCGATGGTTGGCAATGATCTTGGTTTCCGTCCCGTTTAATTTTCCACAGAGCGTTTTGAAGTCCTGGGGAACCGAACATTCCGGAAACAGTGCAAGTTGGCTGTCCAACACTATTCCAGTGGCACCGAGGGATTTTGCGGCAGCAGCGATATGCAGACCTATGCCGCCCTGTACCCATACAGGTATGGACTGGATTTCTTTGATAATCCGTTGGAAGAGTACAAACGTGGATTCGTATCCAACGAGACCTCCGGCTTCATTCCCTTTGACAATAATTCCTTTTGCATCAAGTTTTTGGGCTTGTATGGCCTCTTCAAGACTGCAGACCTGATACACAATGGATAGGTGCGGGATTTTGGGGGCCGGAGTTCCAAAAGGAAGAATCACGACACTTACTTTTTCCGGAATCTGGAGGGACAGAAGTTTGTCATTGGGAAAATAAATTCCATAAGCAAATATAGCAGTCTGATCAAGTTGATTCAGTGCTTCCTGAGCGTAGGCTAAGTCGTGGCCCAAACTTAATACGGGAAATGCACCCGCTTGATGGAGTTTGGGTATGAGATTGACGTCAGGCTTTTCAAAAGGCGTTAATCCAATAATGGTTAAATTTTTCATGCATTGATGATCTTGAAAATATAATAGCAGGAGATCCCATAACAAATATCAAAATCTTAGTGGTTTTGATAGGAGGGTTGTTATGGTAGAATAAAAGTAGTTAATTTCTATTATATTTTTAATAATAAAGGTAATTTGATAATGATTTTTTAACAAAAAAGTAGTAAATGCTTGAGTATTATTAACCAAAAGGCTACAAATTTATTGAAATTCAACCTGAGGTCGCTTTTTTGTGCTGTGTTTTGAGAAAAATAAATATTTATTTTATGTTTGAATAACTAAAGGGATAATTTTATCTCATAAAGCTTTTTGAGTTGTGTTTTATAACAATAGGTTGTCATTTTTGATTTTTACATTATGTTATGCACGATCCTTTTTAGGCCTCCGTAAAGCGAATAAAGCTTTTTGGAATGTAATTATCCTGCTTCGCATATTGGTTTTATATTTAACTTAAAAGTTAAATATAAATAATCGTTAATATCTTTCAATAGATCAGCTGATTACTTTTATTTTACATTTATGCTTGCAAAGAATGCCTAATAAGCGTATATTTGTGCCACACAAAACAAAGGTGATACCTTTTCGGGGTGTAGCGTAGCCCGGTATCGCGCCACATTTGGGATGTGGAGGTCGTAGGTTCGAATCCTGCCACCCCGACTGAAAAGCTCTAACAAAAGTTAGGGCTTTTTTGTTTCTAGGAAGGATGAGAACCTACGACCTCTTAGGGACTATAAGGTTCGATCCGGAGGAGGCTCAGGGTCGTGTTTGGGCATTGGGTGGCTGAGCCAATCCTGCCACCCCGACTGAAAAGCTCTAACGAAAGTTAGGGCTTTTTTTGTTTCCAGGCAGGACGAGATCCTGCGACTTCTTAAGGAGCTACGAGGTTCGACCCAAAGGGTTCAGAGTAGTCTTTGGGCAAGGGGGGCTGAGCCAATACTGCCATCTGACTGAAAAAGTGTGATGTACATAACTTTTTTTTCATAGTCAACAACCAATATAATTTTCCATCTTGTTGAACAATACATAATCCACACCCTAGATTACGAGATTTCACCTTTGAGTGAGCGGTTTATTCAACTGTTGGAAGCCGAGGAATAGCGATTAAAGCTGATATAAAATAGACCGTTGTGCGATCTTTAATAATGGGGCTGCACTTGGGCAGCCCCATCGATTTGATCTTCTTTACTGTATGGCTATAATACCTTATTCTGCTTCAGAAACAACTTATAGTTGTCCTGATGTTCGAAATAGGCAACCTGACCTTCATTTCCGATAAGGACAATGTAGGCCTTTGCTTTATCTACTTTTGATCCAGTCTGTGGATCTATGGCATATCGTACGTTTTCATCTTTTGGGATTCTCTCTTTGCAATTTTCGCAACAGCCGTAATAGATCTTTCCATCCAAAGGTACCGCCATTTGCTTTTTGCCCATAAATTCGTCATTGACCATACAGACCATATCCTGCGGCACCTGTTGTCCTTTTTCATAACCAAATTGCTTTTGCGTTACAGATGGCAAAACCGGATTGTTGGTTGTATTTTCAGGACTGCCACAGCTTATTGTCAGCGTAATTAATAAAGCTGAAAATAGCATTGATCTTAAAATTTCCATATATTTTCTATTTAATACTTGTTCCTTCTGTGATTTCTTCGGTGGCCATTTTTATCAGTTGGTCGCCCTCCATGAGTTCGCCGAAAACTTCAATTTTATCATTGAATATTCTTCCCTTTTTTACCGGGATAAACTTTGCGCTTCCAGCAGTATTTTTGATGACATAGATTCCCATGTTGCCTTCGACCAATGCCGAACGTGGAATAAAGAAAGTTACTTTGCTGTTTTTAAGCTGAACTTTTGCTTCAGCGACCATAAAAGGTTTAAGATCCGGATCGTTATTGATAAAGTCCGCTTCAAACTTTTCGGATCGTAACTTCAGATCCAGTGTGCCGCTTTTTCGGGTTATTGTTGCTTGGAAGTTCTTCTCAGGAAGTGCCCTTACAGTGAAGTTGACTGTATCCCCTATGGCTACATAGGGAACATGTGCTTCCGGAACCGATAGATTTAAACGGAGCTTAGACGAATTTTGGATGACAAGCAAAGGTGTTCCACTCATGGGGCCTACATATGCGCCAATATCTGTGTTTCGGGATGTAATGATGCCGTTGAAGGGCGCACGGATAATTAAATACTGATTGATATCCTGTATTTCTGTATAGGCGGCCCGAGCGGCTTTTACACTGGCTTCGTCCGAAAGTTTTTGTGCGGTAATCTGATCCAGAGCATCGCGGGCAATAGCACCCTTAGTCTGGTTTGCCCGAAACATACGATCGTAATTGGCTCTTGTTGCAGTGTAAATTGCCTCTTGCGAAAGTATTTTGGCCTTTGCATTGGCTATTTGAGCCTGCAACTCGGGTGCTTCCAGCACCATAAGTATCTGCCCTTTGCTGACCTTCGAACCAATATCTACATGGATCGTCTTGACATAACTCTGCACCTTCGCAAATAATGCTGTCTCCTGATCAGGTTTTAGTTCGCCCGCCAGTTGTAACGGAACAGTAGGATTCATTTTGGCAATCGGGATGGTCATCAAAGGCATGGATCCTATTTTGGCGGCTTTTGGGGTTTCCTTTGTGGCGCCGTTGTTCTCTTTTGTATCTTGGTCGCATGCGCTAAATAATAGCGCAATTGCTGGTAATATGATTGACTTAAATTTCATAAAGAATTAGATTTTTGTTTTAACAAAATGAATGCTTTCCTCATCTTCAGGATCCAAAGAAGGCGAGGTTGTTGTTGCTTTGTGCTGTATCCATACAAATACCAGCGGGAGGACGATCAGTACGGAGAAGGTTGAAAAAAGAAGACCTCCGATAACAGCGCGGCCCAATGGTGAGACCTGGTCTCCACCTTCACCAAAACCGATAGCCATCGGTAACATCCCTGCAACCATGGCAATAGTTGTCATGATAATGGGACGGATCCGAAGCTTGGCTGCCTCCATGGCAGAGGTTAATGCATTCTGGTTTTTCAGTCGTAGCGATTCTGCATTATTGATTAATAAAACTGCATTGGCAATCGAAACACCGACAGACATAATGAGTCCCATATAAGACTGTAAGTTGAGTGTCGAACCGGTTAATTTTAATAGTACCAAAGCTCCTAAGATCACAAAAGGAACCGTAGAGAGAATAACGAGTGATATCCGAAAGGACTGAAAAGTTGCTGTAAGCATCAAAAAGATAACCACAACGGCAACCAATAGACCTGTAGCGAGATTACTCATCGTCTCATTCAATACAGGTGCCATCCCCGCGACTTCAATATTGATACCTTTTGGTAGCTCGCCCAAAGATGCAATAGCAGTTTGAATGTCCTGCGAAGCCTGTCCCAGATCTTTTTTATGCAGATTTGCGGCAACCGTGGTGTAACCCATTGTCCCCAAATTATAGCTTTCACCAAGTTCTTTGGTTGCTGTGATTGTTGCGACATCGCCCAGAACAGGACGGTCTGCATTCTTAGAAAGTGTTAAATTCTCCAGTTCTTCTTTACTGTTTAATATATTTTGTGGCGTTTGAACCTGCACATCGTAGGCAATTCCCATCATTCCACCAACCCAAAAATTCTTATTGGTATAACGTGTGGATGCGGTAGCAATAATCAGTGACTTTGCGATATCCTGTGCATCGAGTCCCAGTTGTGCCGCTCTTGTCCGGTCGATATTAATCTGTAGGGCCGGATAATCCATGGACTGGGGGATTTGTTGGTCGCGCAGGTAGTCGATCTCCTTTAACTTTCCGAGAAGTTTCTGCGCATACATGCGATTCATCTTTTTCATCATCCCTGAGATCCGGATCTCGATAGGTGTATTGGTGCCCTGACTCAGTATTTTCTCGGTAAGTTCAATGGGTTCGAAAGAGAGCTGTATCTCCGGCATCTTTTCATGAAAGTACTTTCTGAGTTCATCCTTTAGTTCATCCGAATTACCCTTGAGTTTCTTCAATGCCACCTGCATCAGGGCCTCGTGTGGCCCGGCATTGTATAAATAAATTGGGCTAACGGCGAAAGTGGAAGGGTGCTGACCGATAAAAACCGATGATATGGCAATATTATCAGGACCGACTTTATCTTTTAAAAGGGTTAGAAACTGTTTTACTTTCCCTTCGGTTACTTCGATACGCGTACCTTCAGGGGCTTTTATCCGTACCTGAAACTGACGGGAATTGACCGCAGGCAATACATCTTTACCAATTCCTTGATATAAGAAAAAGCATGCTACCAATGCAAAAATCAAACTTAAGCTTACGATTATCTTGTGTCGGGCGACCAGATTTGACAATAGATGCAGGAAGCGCTCGCGAAAACGATCAAACCAGTTTTTCTTGTGTGCAGGATTATGGCATGTTTCGGGATCATGTTTCATCATCCAATTGGCCATCACGGGTACAAAAGTCTGGGACAATAAAAACGAAACAATCATTGAAAACCCGATTGCCAGCGCAAGAGGCATAAACAATGCGCCGGGAATACCGGTCATCATAAAGGCAGGGGCAAATACGGCCAGAATGCAGAGCATGATCAAAAGTTTCGGAAAAGCAATTTCCTTACAGGCATCCCAGATCGCTTGGGCGCGTGTTTTCCCAAGGGCAAAATGCTGGTGGATATTCTCGATGGTTACCGTACTTTCATCGACCAATATTCCAATAGCCAATGCTAGTCCCGATAAGGACATGATATTGAGGGTCTGTCCAAATAGCTTCAAAAATAAAATACCAGAAATAATCGAAATAGGGATGGTCATAATTACAATCAGTGCTGCCCTGCGGTCGTTCAGAAATAGAAGCACCATCAGGCCGGTGAGGACAGCGCCCAGAATTCCTTCGATGACCAGGCTTTTCAGGGCATTGCTGATATAGACCGACTGGTCAAATTCGTAAGAAATGCTAACATCGTCAGGCATATTTCGCTGGATTTCGGGCAAGCGTTCTTTAAGTTTATTGACAACATCCAGGGTCGAAGCATTTCCTGCTTTAGCGATATTAATATAAACCGATCTTTTTCCATCAATCAGGGCATAACCTGTAGCGATATCAGCACCATCTTTTATGGTTGCCACATCACGGATGTATATATTGTCTACTGTGTATTTAAAGATTGGAATTTCCCCCAGTTCTTCTATTTTCTTTACCGTATTGTTTGTCGGTGTCAGATAGTTTTTGTCTTCGATATAGACATTTCCGGAAGGAGAGGTGATGTTATTTCTACTGATGGCTTCAACAACCTGCTCCGGAGACAGGTTGTGCGCCCGTAGTTTGTAAGGATCTATGTTTACTTCTATTGTCCGTGGACTTCCGCCAAAAGGTGGAGCTGTTGTCAGCCCAGGTATCTTTATTAAGAATGGTCGGGCACTGAAGTTCGCGATGTCCTGTAGTTGATTGTTGGTTTTCGTATTACTGCGAAAGACCAATTGGCCGACAGGTTGGGAGGAAGCATCAAAACGGATGATGAACGGTGGTGGTGCGCCTGGAGGTAAAAATACCTGCGAACGATTGGATAGTGCATTGATGGTTGCAATTGCTTCCCCCATGTCAATACCCTCATAGAAAACAATTTTCATGAGTGTCAATCCCTGGGTATTCTTTGATTCTATACTCTTAATACCATTGGTAAACAGGAGCATGTTGACGTACATTTTGGTGAAATAACCTTCCATCTGCTGTGGGGTATAGCCGTTGAAAGAGTGGGCTACATAAACGACAGGCAGATCCATTTCGGGTAGGATATCTACTTTGACATCTTTGGTCGCTTTGATACCAAAGAATAACAGGCCAATGACAATAACCATGATGGATATTGGTCTTTGCAAGGCAAATTTGATGATGTTCATAAAGGATAGATTTAAGAATGATGAAGGAAAATATTGAAATCACCCTGCGCGGCGGCTAGCAATAGTAAGGCCTGCCAAACATTATTCTGTGCAATTTCATAATCGATCTCGGCTCTATTTAAACTATACAATGCCTGGGTATAATCAACCAGGGTTGTCAGACCATTTTCATACAGTGCCTTATGCTGTTTGTAAGCCAGACTGGCGGCAGACAATTGAATTTCAGTCTCTTTGAAGTTGTCAATGGCATTTTTAAGCTGGGAATCGGCGAGGAGAGACTGCGCCATAAAATCTTTTTTATGCTTTTCATGTTCTCTTTGGATTGCCTGGGTATACAATTTTTGCTCTCTGTTCCTGGTATCAGAACGGAAGATATTAGTCAAGTTCCAGCTTAATGAAACGCCAAGCAAATAGTTTGCTCGGTTTATACCCACTCCTTTAAAATAATTTGAAGAGTATGCCGAGTTATCCTGCATATAGTTCCAATCGAAACCGGTTCCACGTCCTTGTAGTACGCCAAAAGCGGAAACAGAGGGCATGCGATTGGATTTTAGGATCTCCTCGGTTTGTATGCTCTCATTGATTTTGCTGTTTTGGAATAGCAGGAATGGATGTTTTTCTACGGAACTTGCAAGTGGCGCTACCGTGCTGTTCGGGATGCTGGTATTATAAGTCGTATCCAGTTGATATGTTTTAAAATCATCATTTAACAAGATGGCGAGTTGTTTTGAGTACTCCAGCTCCTTGTCATACGATTTGATCTGTAGGGATTTTGCATTGGAAACTTCCGCTTTGGCCAATTGAGCGTCCACTTCGGCGATTAACCCACTTTCCGCCCTAGCGGCAGTCATTTCATAAAATACCTGCGCGCGATCCAGATTTTTCTCCTGGACATATTTTATCCGTTGGCTCGCCAGTAGATTCAGATAGGCGGCACTTGTTTTTATTTTGTGCTGAAAGATTTCCTGTACAAGATCGGCCTCGGTTGTCTGTTCCTTTATTGAGCCGAGGATCACCTGATTTTTGATCTTTCCAAAGGTGTATACATTCCAGTTGATATTGGCAAAATAGAGCGATCCAAATGCGGCATTCCAATTTTGCTCCGCTAGGGGCATGGAAGTTGCGCCCGATGCAAGACCGCCATGGGCATACATAGGACCATGTTGGGCATTTATTGTTCCAAAGCTCTGTTGTGCTGCTAAGGTGAGATCCGGAAGATATTGTTGTTTTTGAAAGGCAGTATGCTGTTTTGCTGCCGATGCAACAAATTGCTTTGATTTTATCTGGTCGTACTGTTCAACGGCACGTGTGAGGGCATCTTCGAGGTTTAAGGTCTGTGAAAAGCCATGTAGGTTCATTCCACAGATTACACCCAATGATGCAATGAGTTTTAATTTCATCGAAAATAAAATTTGTTAGTAGACATCAAGAATTAAGGTGGTACCTGTTTAGGCACCACAAGCATTTACAAGATGTATGCTATCAAATTCGATAAGTACAATGAAGGATATAGAGCGGATTGCTCCAGATGGGGCTTTTTAAGGATAGATAAGTGAGGTGTTTGTCGTTATCGCTATTGACAAAGGATATATCAAATAAGGCTCCCAACAGTTGGTTGGGTATGGCCGAACCCCAAAATTTTACCGAAAAGTCAAAGTGAGATTGCTTTTTTATGCTGTCGTTGAGTTTGACCAGTTTGGACTGATGTTTACAGCAGTCTTTCTTTTTTTCGTTTAATTTCTTGTCCTTTGAAGAACAGATCGGGCAAGGTTTATTGTTGTCAGGGTTTTCGGTATTCGTCCAGCTGTACAGTTTTACAGCTGTTCCTTTGCAAATATGCTGGTACTGTGTAAGGCCTAAGGCCAATACCGAGTATATCATGGAAAGAAAGATGACGAGTAATTTTTTCACCTGTTTTTAATTTATCTGTTGAATTGCCGGTAAAATCGCCAGCATCATAGGGTGCTAGACAAATCGCAATGGCTTTACGTATCAGTGATGCAAATATATTTTTTCTTTTAAAGGGTTATTTGTACAATTTCATCAAAGTTTTATAACATTTCTCCAAGACTAATGCGAGGCAAATTTATCGGAGGTAACTATAGGGGGTGTTAGAGTTTGGTATAATACTTGTAAATGTACCCCCAAAAAATAAATTATGAGCACATTAAAAATGAGTTTTAAGAATTGGATGCTGCTATTGCTTGGAGTAATTGCGGTGGGAATGACTTCTTGCAGTAAGGAAACCGTTGATAATATTGGAAGGGATGCTGCACTGAATATAATTCGGACCGGGAATTGGGAACGCTGGACTAAAACCGTTTCAGGAAATAGTGTTGCTGAGTTAAATGTGACCCGTGAAATGATGGAGCAGGGCGAGACACTTAATTTTGATAAAGATGGCGCCTGGCATAAGAAAAAAGATAAATCTGCGGTAGCTTATGACTACAGTATGCCTGATTCAAAAACAATGATTTTTGATGGTGTTGAATATAAAATTCAGGAAAATATTGTTTCTACAGTATCGAAGCTCACACTGGTTAATCAGCAGGGGGCGATTAAAACCACCATGGTAATTAAAAGAAGCTGGTAATCTAGACGAGGTCAGATGGTCAGTAGCTAAATCTAAAATCTGCTGACCATTTATTTAAGGACATTTCGTTTGTAAATATATTGTTTATTGGTCTTTTTTAAATTATTTGTCAATATATCAGTTGGTTAAGCGTGTCGTTGAAAATAATTTTGAAAACAACATATTTTTAGTGTACTTTTGTGCCACACAAAACAAAGGTGATACCTTTTTCGGGGTGTAGCGTAGCCCGGTATCGCGCCACATTTGGGATGTGGAGGTCGTAGGTTCGAATCCTGCCACCCCGACTGAAAAGCTCTAACGAAAGTTAGGGCTTTTTTTGTTTTTAGGCAGGAAGAGAGCCTACGACCATTTAAGTTGCTATGTGTTCGATCCGAAGGAGGCTCAGGGTTGTGTATGGGCCTTGTGTGGTTGAGCCAATCCTGCCACCCCGACTGAGAAGCTCTAACGAAAGTTAGAGCTTTTTTTGTTTCTAGCCGTGGAGAGATTCTGCGACCTCTTAAGTTGACATGAGGTTCGATCCGTAGGAGGTTCAGCCACACAATGTTAAAGAGATTTCCGAATGATAACTTGGGTAGGATTGCGTTCGTTTAAAGTTTTCTTTTGAAGTATAGCCTTAGCTGCGGCTTTTCCCATCGCCCGAAAATCAGTAGATATTACCGTAATTCCCCCCTCAAGAATCTCTTTAACGTCAGTATCATTATAGGAAATAAGGCCTATATCCTCGCCCAATGTAAATCCATGTTTCTTTGCCAATTTAATTAAGGATACGTCATCCGAATCGTAGCGACTAAAGGTGATAAAGGCCGTATGCTTCTTAAACTTTGTCTCATTTACATCTGGAATAATGTCATAATTGATGCTTGATTCCTCACAGTACCGGACGAAACCTTTGATGACATGTTCGGCATGTAAAGCTTCGGGATGTGCAATCAATATAATCCTTTGATACTTTTGAATATTATTCTGCAATAAGGAAAGGCTATTATAAATATCGTATTCATAGTCCTGATAGATAGCCGTATAATTTCCGGAGAGTCCCAATTGATTGTAGTCGATAATAATCCGTTTGTTCGGAGGGATGAGATTGATGATCGGAGATGGGTCATCTTTCAGGAATGTAACAATAACAAAATGCGTATAGTTGTTGATGTTTTCGGTGATAATATTGCGAAAGACATTAAAGTTGTGATGATGAAAATAGACGTCGATCGCTGCGGTCCCTTTGGTCTCAACTAATAAAGATTGATAAATCTGTTCGCGCATGGTATTCATTTTATCCAGAAGTAACAGGATGCGATAAGAATGCTCCACCTGTTTTTTCTTTACATAATATCCTTTGCGATAGACAGACTCAATTATCCCTTTTTCGAGTAGATAATTAAGACCTTTCAAGACTGTCTCTTTGCTCATGCCGAGTTGGTCCTGCAATTGATTTAAAGAGGGAATACGGTCTCCAATATGTAGGTCATTTTTTTCGATCAATGCATGAATGTGATCTACTAATTGAAGATACTTCATGCGAGACCCGTTGCCTGTTTCGTTTGTAGTGGACATGTGATGAATAGTCATTTACGATAATAGAGTCAAACTTAGATAAACTTGTTTTTATATGCAAGTCTTGATATTATTCAGATAACGGAATAAGTTTGATGATTTTCTCCCCCCTTGAAGATATTCTCAAGAAGAAACTACATCTTTTTTTAATTTTTTTTTTGCAGGGGTAAATATAATTTATACTTTTATAAAAGCAAACCAGTCTAGACCAGACTAGATTGCGGCGGATAACTAATTATAAATACTATTATGACTCTATTTCATCTAAAGGCGGCTCTGCTTTTATTGGGGATTTTTTTTCTAACGTTGTCCTCCTTTGGACAACAGCCCACTTCTGTCAAAGGAAGAGTGATGGATGTGGAAGGGCTTCCTTTGGTCGGAGTTACAGTATCTAATCAGTATAAAACTGTAACAACTTCCACAGACTCATTGGGAAATTTTTCTATATCGCCCATCTCTCAAGGTGAATTGTTACTTTTTTCAATGGTTGGCTATGTTACTGTAAAGCATGCGGCCAGATTGGATCGTTCCCAGAATATCCAGCTTTCACGAAGCGAACAAATACTCGATGATGTTGTTGTCATCGGCTATGGGACAACAACCAAACGCGATCTGACGGGAGCTGTAGGTCAAGCTAATTTGACAGATATGCGTAAAGCCCCTGTCGCCAATTTCGAGGAAGCCTTAGCCGGTCGGGTGGCTGGCGTTAAGGTAAGTTCAAATGATGGACAACCAGGAGCGGAACTCAGTATCGTGATTCGGGGTAATAACTCGGTCACACAAGATAACTCTCCACTCTATGTCGTTGATGGATTTCCGGTCGAAACATCTGTTGGGAATACCATTAATCCCGAAGAGATTGAATCTTTGGAGGTGTTGAAGGACGCTTCGGCAACAGCGATTTACGGCGCTAGAGGAGCCAACGGGGTGATTCTTATTACAACCAAAAAAGGTAAAGTTGGAACCCCGGTCATTAACTACAACGGTTGGGTAGGACTCAATCAGATCCTAAAAACGCAAGAACTGCTAAATCCATACGAATTTGTGAAATATCAATTGGAACAGAATCCCACCCTGTATACAAATATATACCTAAAGGATGGTAAAACTCTTGAAGATTATCGCAATATGGAGGGAATCAATTGGCAGGACAAAGTTTTTAGAAAAGCTGTTACCCACAATCATTCTATAGCGATACGTGGGGGGACCGATCGTACACGATATGCAATCTCTGGATCATTATTGGATCAGGATGGGATAATCCTAAACAGTGGATTTAATAAATATCAAGGAAGAATAGTGCTGGATCAGACTATAAATAACAAATTGAAAGTAGGCTTGAATCTAAACTATACGGCCTTTAAACGGTATGGTACCGTGGTGTCAGAATCTCAGCCTAGCCCGACTGCGAGCCTGATGTATGGGCTCTGGGGGTTTCGGCCAATCACTGGAAATGCGTTGACAGATGCTTCTTTGATAGACGATCTTTTTGATCCGGATATGGACCCAAGCTTAGGTACCGATTTACGGATCAATCCTTATCTAGCTGTGCAGAATGAGTATAATCCCCTGTTCAGTACAAATCTTGTTGCTAATGGTTATCTGGAATATAAATTGGGATCGGAGTTGACGTTTAGGGCAACTGGTGGCTATACCCGTATAAACCAACGACGGGAAGTATTCTTTAACTCAAAATCCAGAGCAGGACATCCCTTTTCAAACAATAAAGTAAATGGTTCTATTTGGAATAATGAAGTTACTAATCTATTAAATGAGAATACGCTGTCCTATGATAAGAAATTTAATGGGGGGCATCGGCTAAAGGCGGTCGTCGGGTTCACTGTGCAAGATGTCCGAAATTATACCAACGGATTTACGTCCATCTTGGTACCCAATGAATCATTAGGTATTAAAGGCCTGGACGAAGGACAGATTACGATGGCGCCAGTGACTGACGCATCCAATGGACTGATATCCTACCTGGGGCGAGTTGATTATAATTATCGATCAAAGTATTTGTTGACATTGTCTTTCAGAAGTGACGGTTCCTCCAAATTCCCGAAATCGAATAGATGGGCCTATTTCCCTTCGGGGTCTTTTGCATGGCGATTGAAAGAGGAAAACTTTTTGAAACCGATCAAGATTATCAGTGATGCGAAATTGCGCGTTGGCATAGGTTCTACCGGAAATAATCGTGTATCAGAGTATGCATCACTAACGGCCTTACAGATGAATCCCGCTTCAGGCTACAGTGTAGGTAACAGTGCCGGTCAGGGAATGGTGCCGACGAATCTTGGAAATCCAAACTTAAAATGGGAGACCACCGTGCAAACCAATGTTGGTCTCGACCTCTCCATACTCAAGAATAGAGTGTCCCTTACAACAGATTATTATCACAAGGAGACACGTGACCTATTATTGAATGCAACCTTGGCTCCCAGTATGGGATTCCTGACAGGCTTCAAAAATATCGGTCGGGTATCTAACAGCGGAATCGAATTTACATTGGAGACCAAAAACGTGCAGACTCCAAATTTCTCATGGAGTTCAAGTTTTAATATTGCATTTAATAAAAATAAAGTCCTTGAACTCAATGAAGGAGAGCCGAGTTTGGCAACACGTGTCACCTGGGGAAATTTCAATAATGCATATCCCTATATCGCAATACCCGGACAGCCAATAGCCTTATTTTATGGGTATCTTTTTGATGGTGTCTATCAGTACGCAGATTTTGATCTCGTCAACGGAAACTACCTACTAAAAGCGGGGCAACCCAATAACGGAGTCCCCAGAGCAAGCATTAAACCAGGTGATATTCGCTTTAAGGATATCAATGGCGATGGGCAGGTTGACAATTATGACCTGACAATAATAGGCAATCCAAATCCAAAACATATCGGCGGATTTAATAATAACTTCAATTATAAAAACTTCGATCTGAATGTTTTTTTACAATGGAGCTATGGTGGGGATATCTTAAATGCCAATCGCATTGAGTTTGAAGGCGGAGATCCTGTCGCCCGTGGTTTTCTGAATATGTTTGCTTCTTTCGCTGATCGCTGGACGCCAGAAAACCAGACCAACGCACTATATCGTGTCGGCGGTCAGGGGCCAGCAGTTTATTCTTCCAGAACGATTGAGGATGGATCATATTTGCGACTAAAGACCTTGTCTTTAGGATATACATTCAGTACTGATCAGCTCCGAAAATTACGAATGAAATCCATACGACTCTATGTGGCTGCACAAAATCTAGTTACATGGACAAAATATTCAGGGCTTGATCCCGAAGTGAGCACCCGTCCTGGAGCATTGACCCCTTCGTTTGATTGGTCTGCTTATCCGCGCCCTCGTACGATGACTGTAGGAATTGACCTTAATTTTTAACCTAACCTTTGATCAAGATGAAACGCATTTTTATTTTTTCCATATGTATCGCTTGTCTAACCAGTTCATGTTCCAAATTGCTGGATAAAGAACCTGACTTTGTGACCACTGAAAAATATTTTCGAAATGAAAGCGAATTAATGAACAGCCTCAATGGGGTCTATAACAGACTGATCGATACCTATGGGCGGATGTACAGTCGTGGACTTTTCAGTTATCTTGTCGTTAGTGATGAGGCCTATTTCAAAAATATATCAATAAACAATATTCGAGTGATGGTCATGGACGCTGCCGATTTGGACATTACTAGACTATGGGAAACCTTATACGAAGGGATAAATAGGGCAAATCTATTATTGGAAAATGTTGATCGTGTGGAGATGGATATCACCAAAAGAAACGCCATCAAGGGCGAAGCACTCTTTATGCGCGGATATTACTATTATATATTGACCGATTTCTTTGGAAAAGTACCTTTAAAACTGTCCTCTACGCAGTCTCCCAACGACCCTTACCCAGCTCAGGCAACACTGGCGGCTTTGTATACGCAAATTGTGAAAGATATGCAGGAAGCCGAAAACCTGGTTCACGAAAGTGGAGTAGTGGCTAATGAAAGAGTGAGCAAAACAGCCGTCCAGGCCGTACTGGCCCGTGTGTTTTTAAAAATGGCAGGACAGCCTCTCAATGACCACGCTCGCTATCAAAATGTTATCGAATATACGGATAAAGTGATTGCTTCAGGAAAGCATCAGCTGAATCCCAATTATAAGCAAATATTTATCAACCATTCACAAGATATCAATGAACCGAAAGAATGTCTTTGGGAAGTTGGCATGTTTGGAAATAAGATCGGCAACATCGATCAGGCTGGTATGGTTGGTATTGAGAACGGTATAGAATGTCCCGATGAACGTATTGGATATTCGGGCGGAGCAATGCGGATTACAGCCAAATTATACGATTTGTTTGGTCAGAAAGATACGATGCGGCGCGATTGGAGTATTAGCCCCTACCGATTTGTGACTACTGCGGGAGTTACGCAAAAACAATATTATAGTGGAGCTCAACTTTATGATCGAAACCCTGGAAAATGGAGACGGGAATATGAGACTGGTACCAAAGTAAGAAGTGCCAATTCAACCAATTTTCCAATTATAAGGTATAGCGATGTATTACTGATGAAAGCTGAGGCAGAAAATGAGGTCAACGAATCCCCAACTACTGCCGCCTACCAAGCAATCAATCAAGTGCGTAGGAGAGCTTTTGGTAAGGCGTTAAATGAGGTTAATGGAGATAGTGATGCGCCTGGCGGAATGGATAAAATAGCCTTTCTGGACTATATAAAAGACGAGCGCCTGCGCGAATTTTGTTTCGAGGGTATCCGGAGACATGATCTCATTCGTTGGGGAATTTATATACCTACGATGAATGCCTTGGGACGCGATATTTCAGTCAATGCGCCCGCAGCACACCGGTATGGTGGTAATGCTGGCCTGAACACGACGGAGAGAAATGTGCTGTTTCCCATACCAAATACAGAGATAACCATTAATAAACAGATTGTCCAAAATCCAGGTTGGTAAATCTAGTGGATCAAAAAATAAATAGACACAGATGAAAATATCGATGATGTATCTCATGCTGGCCGTATTGTGTGCCAGTTGTATGAAAGAGGATATTGCCAGTGCCGATATGGAGGTCAGGACGAATGCCTCAAGTTACAAGGTAGGTGATACCGTTGTATTCCGATTTGAAGGAACCCCTGACAATATTGTATTCTATTCTGGAGAGAACGGACACAACTATGACTTGAAAGATCGCCTTTATGCGGATAACGATTTACAGGTAGATTTCAAAACACTCGTACAATGGGGTGTTATTTATGACAATCTAAAACTATTCGTTTCCAATAATTTTAGCGGAATATACACTAGAGAAGAGGTTGACAAAGCCACTTGGACCGATATTTCAGACAAAGCCGTTTTCTCCACAGGGCAAGATAATACGCCTTCCGGAACCGTAAGTCTAAAATCGTATCTCAATCCGGTTGACACGGGATCAACATATTTGGCATTCCGGTACACTGACTTCCAAAAGCCGCAACAGAACAGATGGGTCATTCGCACTTTTAATGCGGTAAAGGTATCGCCAGAAGGCGTGCAGACTAATGTTGCTACGATATCCAATGCGGGCTGGAATGCCGTAAGTTTTCTAAATGACAGTAAGGTATGGACGATTTCCGCAACGCAGCTATTGATGTATGGTGGTGTTGCATCCGATACCGACAATGATGATTGGGTGATTACCAAAGGTTTTAAAGTAAAGGAGTCCATTGCGGACAAAGGAATAGCACTAAAAAACATCAGCTCAAACCTGCGGGAATACAAATATGTATACAAGACCCCAGGTGTCTATAAAGCTGTGTTTGAAACCTCCTCCGACTGGTACAGTGGTCGTAAAGCAGGGTACGCCGAAGTGACAATAACCATTACACCATGATCGATATGCAACGGTTAAATAGTAGAGGATACAGTCATTGCGCTGGGGTATGGAGGACGATGATGATACTGCCATTTTTATGCTTCGCAAGTGTTTTCGCACAAAGCGAGGCTGATGTACGCCTAGAAAATAGTGTGATGCAACTGATCTGGCGTGAGGGTAAAAATGGCTATCAGCTTCAATCCCTCGCCTTGAAAGATGGAGCGGGAGGAAAAAAGCAGCTAACGATGGCGACACAGCAGCGAACGATCCTTTACGCCAAAAATAAGCCGCTAGATAAATCTGCAACTGTTTATGATCATGATGGGAAGCTCATTCATTTTCCAGACTCTCAATATCGCTATGTAATTCCAATCTGGTCACAAAGTTTATCGCCTGTGAGCCTGAATACTGCAGGAGAAGTATTGCACTATCAACCGACTGCAGTGACTTCAACTTTACACTCGGGGTTGAGATTTCAATACGAAAACGAAAAAATTGCCCTGTCAGAAGAATGGAAACTTGATCCAGATCATACGCATGATATCCGTGTACAGATGACTTTAAAAGCGAAACAAAGCGGTTATTATTCCTTGTCATCGCCATCACTGGCGATTGGTGATCGCAAGCAGTTTCAATGGGCGATGATTCCGGGATTATTCCAAGGAGCAGCGCTCAATCCTGACTTTGTGGATGCCTACGCTTACGGACATGGTATTCCTGATCGCCCAGTCATTGTCCGTGAACGTACGGCCTCTACATTAGCGGCGCTATTAACAACACAATCTGGAGTGACTTTAGCGACCGTAGCTGAACCCGGAACTGCGAGGGATCCCTGGTTGAAAGACACAAAGACTCATGCGGACTGGAAACTTGGATTGTCATTGATGAATCGAAATAACGAGCTTACACCGACACTCTATCATCCAGTACTGGGTGAGGCAGGGTCTTACTTGAACGAAGGACAAGAGATAACATTTTCTTTTCGCTATACAATTCAGCAAACTTCGTGGTACAATGTCCTAGGGCATGTGATAAAAGATGTTTATAAGTTTAGTGATTTTTTAAAATTGAAAGAGACGAATCGTTCCTTAACGGATCGTCTTTACGCGATGTATGATTATGTCCTCGCAGATAGTACTTCCAAGTGGCGGACCGTGAATGATAAGAATACGATGATTGGTGCTCAGGATTATCTGGGAGGTGTGTATGGATCTGCAAAAGATGCCATGAAAAATTCCGATTATGGTGCGATGTGGATGCTGGCTAGACTGACTGGAGATACCACACTCAAACAGCAACGACTCCCTGCAGCCCTAAACTTCAAGTTGCAGCAACAACAGCGGAAACCTGGGTTCTTTTATGGATCAGCTGCCGGGCAGTATTACCTATATCGCAGTCAACAGTTTACCGAAGAATGGGGGCCGTATAGCGAGCCCATTGGCACCAGCTATTACATGTTGATGGATATCGGCAATATATTACTTTTTGAACCAGATCGATCTGATCTTAAACAAGCCTTGCGTAAAGCCGCAGATTGGTTGCTGTCAAAAATGCATCCCGATGGGCATTGGGAGGTTGCCTATGATAATAAGTCAGGGCGTGCTATGTTTGAGGACATATCCGATCTCCGACCAACATTTTATGGACTATTGGTTGCGCATCAGTTGTTAAAGGACGAAAAATATCGAGTTGGCGCAATTAAGGCCGCAAACTGGTTTGTCGAACATGCAGCAAAAAAAGGATGGTTCCTTGGTGTTTGTGGTGATACGCGATTTGCACCTGATTTTGCGACGGCACAGTCTATACAGGCCCTCCTCGACATGTATACATTGACCAAGGATTCACGCTATCAAACAGCGGCTTATCAGGTCGCCAGATATTATACAACATCGATCTATACGCATCCCATCCCATCTCGGGAGCTCAAGCGCGTGAATGGGACTGCTCGTCAAGATTGGGAAATCAGTCAAGCGGGGCTGGGATTTGAACATGGAGGTATTATGGGCTCTGCAAATCATCATGGTCCTATTCTGCTATCGAGTCATGCGGGGTTGTTTGTAAGACTTTATGCGCAAACGAAAGACAGCCTATTGCTGGATATGGCAAGAGCAGCAGCTTGGGGACGGGATGCTTTTGTGGATGCCAATACCGGAGTCGCCTCTTATTACTGGGATGCGATGAATAAAGGGGCAGGGCCATTTCCACATCATGCCTGGTGGCAATTGGGATGGATTACCGATTATCTAATCTCCGAAGCAGCGGTTCGTTCCAATGGTAAAATCTCCTTTCCCAGTGGATTTATAACACCTAAAGTTGGGCCACATCGCAGCTACGGTTTTGATAAAGGGAGGATATTTGGAACGCCCGTCGATTTGAAAATGAAAAAGGAACTTATCAACCTTGATAATGCACAAATAGATTATATCCTGGCAACGAACAGCGATGATAAGCAGCTCTATATTGTTTTGCTGAACAATAGTGTGGATCAGCAGGAGATTCAGCTCAGGGTGGATAAAGGGCAATCCCAGCGTCTGTTTGGATCAGGTCAGCTGGAGGCCTATCTTCTCAACGCCAATGGCGAACATGAAATAGAAATGCCAGCATCTCCGGAGTGGAAAATCACCCTGCCGGCAACGGGACTAAAAGTAATGAAAATCAACTATCAATAACCATTTAAAATCAACTAATAGTATGAATAGCAACATTAAACACTTAAAAAACTGTTGGATTTTACCCGGATTCTTTGGACTAATGTTTACGGTTTTAAGTTGTACAGGGATCGAAAAGAGCTTACAGCAAAATGAACAGCAAAATCAACAACAAGTAGAGCATAAACTTGCACGAATGGCTTCCGCTGCCGGGCAATTGGATTCACCGATGGTGAAAAGTCTGGCTTATCAGGTTATCGTCAACAATGATACCTTGGACGTATGGCAAGAAACCTGTTATGATCTGGACCAAAATGGTGGACAGACGGATGTACATACCGCATTGTTTAAGTATGTGCCAGGTACACAGGTCAAGATTATTTGTAATAGCGCATTCTCAAATTTTACGCTTTCGCCTAAAAGATTGAATATTCCGGTTGTGAAGAATGGAAATGAATTGACATTTAGCATTCCGGAATATTACAATTATGCGTTAGCTATCCCTGGTCGAGCACCCTTGCTATTATTTGGATCGCCCGATTACAGTGCCTATAAACCTGGGGCGGTTGTTTTTGCCAAGGGAATACATTATGGCGTAAACGGAGTTTTTAAACTTGAGTCTAATAAAACCTATTATTTAGAAGAGGGAGCAATTTTAAGAGGAAAGGTATTGATCGAAAATGTGTCTAATGTCAAATTGATCGGTCGAGGTTATATTGATGATCGTACTGCTCCTGTCGCTGGAAACTTTGTCAAAGTCTACCGTAGTCAAAATGTGGAACTCCGGGGATTTGGCGTTCGGCATGCCGCTTTAGGGTGGCAAGTGGACATGGTCAATTCGTCGAATGTCAACGTTTCCCATCTCAATCTATTGAGCTTCGGGCAGAACAATGATGGTTTGGATTTGGGTTCAGGATGCCAAGATGTGCATTTCTCCCACTGTTTTATTGGATCGGGGGATGATGGTTTTGGTTGGCACGCAACAAATGCGGCTGCAGATGGTGAAACACCACTTTTAAATTGTAGCGCCCACGACTGTATGATCTGGAAAAACCAGGTGGGCGTAGGTATTCGTATAGGTTCTTCCTTAGAAACCAGTAGTGTCGAACAGCTCACATTCAAAGATATTGATATAGCCAAAATGACTTGGGGAGGTCATTCTGTGGCGATACCACATTCGGATTGGGCTGATGTGAGGAATATCACCTTCGAAGGGATCCGTGATGAGACCATCGGAAATACACGATTCGTGCTGATGTATATTAAGCAGAACTCGAATTCAAATCCAGTCTATAGACCTGGAACCATTTCTAATATTCGATTTATTGATTGTGTCAGCAGTGCCACAGCGGCAACCTTCGAGGGTTATGATGCGGAGCACATGATTAAAGATGTGACCTTCAAAAACGTAAAGGTCGGGGGCAGGAATATGTTGCAATCTGATATCGTCGCGAATTCCTTTACTTCGAATATCACTGTTGTAGATTGATGTTAAAAATATTTTACGAGAACTTGTATTCAAATGGTATGCGTAGCTATCAATTAATCATAACGATCCTATTGTTTTTTTTTACAATGACTGATTTGAGTGCGCAGAATACCAGGGAGCTCGATAAGATTGCAGCTTCACAAGGTACCGCCTCGCAGCTATTATTTTCTGTGGATCTCCATAAAGAGGAGCTTATTCATCCAAGTGATTTTGAGCGAGATGACGAGTGTATAGTTCGCGGTGGTATTCCTAATTTTCTTGCTAAAATTACCAATGGTCAAGATGTGACCGTCGCATTTATTGGTGGTAGCCTGACACAAGCAAATTATTGTTACCGGATGCAGATTTCCACCTATTTGCAGGCACGTTATCCATCCACCCGATTTAATTGGGTCAATGCTGGCGTATCTGGAACAGGTACGGATTTGGGGGCCTTTAGAGTTCAGGAGCAGGTATTAACACAGCACCCCGATCTGGTTATCATAGACTTTGCAGTCAATGGCGCCTATGCAGCAGGCATGGAAGGTATGGTCAGGCAGATTATCCAACACGATCAGCATACCGATATCTGTTTAATTTATGCCATCTTGGCTGCACAAACCAAGGTATATAATAATGGAAAGATACCGCCACATATTGAAGCTTTGGAAGCATTGGCCGATCATTATAGTATTCCTACAATACATTTGGGAATGGAGATTGCGCGCTTGGAATCTCAGGACAAGTTGTTGTGGAAGGGAAATGCAGGTTCAGCAGGAGAACGTATTTTATTTTCTACAGACGGAATCCACCCGCTGAAAGCAGGTGGTGATCTTTACGCTGCAGCCATTGCCCGTGGGATTGAGAAGATGAAAGGACGTTCACAAATGGATATACATCCATTGCCTCATCCGCTGATATCTGATGAATGGGATATCGCAGGGATGTACATGCCTACTGATATTGCTGATTTTGATACTAAATGGGCCGTCCTTCCTACAAAAGAATCCAAATTAAAGGCGTTCAATGGATGGTTTGACACGGTGATGGTAGCTGGGGAAGAGGGAGCGCGATGTTCATTCACTTTTGAAGGCGATATATTTGGTCTGTTTGATATTGGCGGACCCGAGGTGGGGCAGCTTGAGGTATGGGTAGATGGCCGTCAGGTAAAACTACAGAAATTACAGTCAGATAGTTTTCAGCCGTATGAAATGACAATAGGGGATAAGGGTGATACTCTGTTGAATCGTTTTAATGCCTACTGTAATAATCGATATCGAGGTCAATATGATTTGATCAAATTGCCAAAAGGGAGGCATGAAATCAGTTTTCGTATATCGCCATTGAAAGCCGATAAAAGGATGATTTTGGGACCATCTCAACAAGAAGATATTGTTCAATACCCCGAGAAATATGACGCATCTGTAATTTATTTAGGACGGATACTGTTACGCGGGAAACCAATTTTAAATACTGCTAGAAAATAAGAAGTATGAAATCATCGTGATTTGAAAGCAGCGTGAACCGAGTGAACCGAACGATTGAGCTCATGAATGCTATTGAAAATAAATACTTATGAATGTCTTAAAGGGGAAAATCGAGTAATGAATAAAAAAATAACTAGATGAAAGCAATTCAATTAATAAAGCTATTCGGCTGTCTACTACTCAGTTTGAGTATATCTTTTACCTACGCCCAAGCTGTATTGACACAGCAGCAGAAATGGGAGGAAAAGATACAGCGCTATGAACGTCTGGATAAGCAAAATCCACCACCCGACAATGTCATCTTATTTGTTGGTAGTTCGACCATTGAAAATTGGAAAACGCTCAAGGACGATTTCGTCGGTCAGGCTGTACTGAATAGAGGGGTCTCCGGAACCAAGACAATAGATCTGTATACCTATAGAGACCGATTGATTACACCATATAATGCAAAGCAAATTTTTATTTATGAAGGCGACAACGACATTGGGCTGCATTGGTCTACAGATCGTATTGTAGAGCAGTTTGCTGCCTTGTTTAGTGAAATACGAAAAACCAAACCGTATGCTGAGATAATTTATATCTCCATCAAACCTTCACCGCGCCGATTGAAAGATAAAATACAGATCGAAGAGGTTAATGGGCGTATTAAACAGTTTTTAAAACAACAATCTGGGACTGCCTACGCGGATGTATATTCTAAAATGCTGGATGTTCACGGTGATTTAGTTCCGGCATACTATCGGGAGGATGGTCTGCACCTAACCGCCGAGGGGTACACTATTTGGAAAGATGTAATTTCCGAATTTATAAAATAGACAAATTTACCCCAGTATAAGGGGGTGAATAAGATGATAAACTAGATAAAAAAGAAAGTATATATGATTTATAGCAAGGGAGGAATCTCCAGAACATTAAAGAATGAAGTTGTTACCGCCGATTTAGCGGTTGTGGGTGGTGGTATGTCTGGCGTGTGTGCTGCGATTACAGCAGCTCGGCAAGGTTTGCGTGTGGTATTGGTACAGGATCGGTCTGTACTTGGGGGGAATGCCTCCAGTGAGGTTAGATTGTGGATATTGGGTGCCACTTCCCATATGGGAAACAACAATCGTTGGAGTCGAGAAGGTGGGGTTATTGACGAAATATTGGTTGAAAATGTGTATCGCAACCCCGAGGGTAATGCCGTTATATTGGATATGATTTTACTTGACAAGGTAAAACAAGAACCCAACATCCGATTGTTGCTTAATACCAGTGTCTATGAAGTCCACAAAGAAGCTGATGAACGGATCAAATCATTAAGTGCTTTTTGCAGCCAGAATTCCACACAATATACCCTTGAATCATCTTTATTTTGCGATGCTTCTGGAGATGGTATAATCGGTTTTCTCTCTGGAGCGGCTTTCCGCATGGGCGCTGAAACAAGGGAAGAATTTGATGAGGCTATGGCACCAGATATTTCCTATGGAGAGCTTTTGGGGCATACACTCTATTTCTATACCAAAGATGTCGGAAAATCAGTGTCTTATACTGCCCCTGCTTTTGCCATGGATGTTACCAAAGAAATACCACGGTTCAAAAATTTCAATGCCAAAGAGCATGGCTGTAAGTTATGGTGGGTGGAGTATGGTGGACGTCTAGATACCGTGCACGATACCGAAGAGATCAAATGGGAACTTTGGAAAATCATCTATGGTGTGTGGGATTATATCAAAAATTCAGGACAATTTCCTGAAGCTGACACGCTGACGTTGGAGTGGGTTGGAATGGTTCCCGGAAAGCGAGAAAGCCGTCGGTTTGAAGGCGATTATATCCTGACACAAAAAGATGTGGTCGAGCAGCGTCAACATCAAGATGCCGTAGCCTATGGTGGCTGGTCCATCGATCTGCATCCTGCGGATGGTGTCTTTAGCGAACGTCAGCCCTGCAACCAATGGCATAGTAAAGGTGTTTTCCATATCCCTTATCGCTGTTTATATAGTCGTAATATTCAAAACCTCTTTTTGGCGGGTCGCCTGATCAGTGTATCCCATGTTGCATTTGGTGCAACTCGGGTAATGGCGACATGTGCGTATGTCGCACAGGCTGTAGGGATTGCTGCAAAACTATGTGTTCAACATCAACTTGTACCACGGGAAGTTGGTCAACCTTATTATATGACCGAATTGCAAAAAGAGCTTCAACGAGCCGGTCAGTATATACCAGGTTTTCATTTGTCTGATAACAGCGATCTTGTACAGCAGGCAGAACTCACTTCTTCAAGCAATTTGGACTTTAAAGGGTTCTCCAAAGAAAATATTTTGTGGAAAAATCTGGACATTTCCGCCGCACAACTTCTTCCTGTCGTTGCGGGTACCTTGCCTATCTTTCTTTTGGAGATTGAAGCTATGCAGCCAACAATATTGGAAGTAGCGCTGAGAAGCAGTGAAAGGAAAGGTGGTTTTACGCCAGATCACGAGCTGGGAAAAATTAAAATTAATGTAAAATCTGGTGCTCAAACAGTAACGTTGGATTTTGGATTGAAGATACATGAGGATCAATATGTTTTCCTTACATTTCTCCAAAACGAACATGTGCGATTGGCCTATACCTCTCAGCGAATATCTGGATTGCTTTCTGTTTTTAATGGAGTGAATAAAGCGGTTTCAAATAATGGAAAACAGGTCGCCCTGTCAGGATCTGGAGTGGATTCATTTGAATTTTGGACGCCACAACGCCGGCCCGAAGGACATAATCTCGCCATTCAGCTATCATCGGGACTGTCCGTCTTTGGGATCGAAAATGTGCGTAATGGTATTGATCGGCCGACAATTCGTCCCAACGCCTGGGTTGCTGCAACAGACGATAATAAGCCTATAATTTCAATTAAATGGACGCAGAAACAGACCATAAGAAGGATCGAAATTAATTTTGATACCGACTGGGATCATGCGATGGAGTCCGTATTAATGACCCATCCTGAGACCGTTATGCCCTTCTGTGTGCGGAATTATAGCATTGAAGATGGAAATGGGAAGACTATTTATACGCAGCGGGGCAACTTTCAGACCAGAAACGTGATAGAACTTTCGGAACCTTGTAGTACAGACCAGCTGATGATATCTCTTGAGCACCCTTCTCCAAATGTATCAGCTGCCGTTTTCGCTATCAGGTGTTATGCATAGTCTTATAAATGATAATATTCAGTAATTTAATAGTTGATACAAGATGATAGATACAATAGTCATAATCGTTTTTTCGGTGTTCATCATGCTGGTTGGAATAAGCTTTTCACGAACCGGAAGAAATTTGAAGTCCTTTTTCGCTGGAGGAGAATCCGTGCCCTGGTTTATAGGGGGGATGTCCCTGTTTATGAGCTTTTTTTCAGCGGGTACTTTTGTCGCATGGGGTTCAATAGCGTATAGTCATGGCTGGGTAGCGATTACCATTCAGTGGACTATGTGTATAGGTGGGCTGATTACAGGTCTTTATCTGGCGCCCAAATGGAAGGCCACAGGGAATCTTACTGCGGCCGAGTTTATCAAGGATCGCTTGGGGAGTACGGTGCAGAAGTGTTACATCTATGTCTTCATGATTGTTTCGGTATTTCTCAAGGGCTCAGTATTGTATTCTGTAGCCAAACTTGTTTCCGAATCATTGGACTATCCCTTGATTCCAGTTACCATTGTGCTGGGAATCCTAATGATTGCCTATACCGCCATCGGCGGTTTGTGGGCCGTAATGGTGACGGATATTCTACAGTTTGTCGTCCTGACAGCGGCGATTGTAATTGTCATTCCATTGGTTTTTGACGAAGTTGGTGGTGTACAGTCCTTCTTGGACAAAGTGCCAGATGATTTCTTCAACGTTGTAAACGGTGAGTATACCTGGGGTTTTATTTTAGCTTTTGCATTGTATCATATTTTTTATATCGGAGGCAACTGGACGTTTGTACAGCGGTATACCAGTGTTGATACACCACGATCGGCGTCCAAAGTTGCTTATTTATTTGCTGCGTTGTATATTGCTAGCCCGATTTTGTGGATGATCCCACCAATGGTTTACAAAGTGATCAATCCAGATTTGACCGGCTTGGCGACAGAGACGGCTTACATTATGGTTTGTAAGCAGGTACTCCCTGCAGGATTGCTTGGATTGATGCTCACAGGAATGTATTTCTCTACATCCGCATCCGCAAATACGGCCTTAAATGTTGTATCAGCTGTTTTTACAAACGATATCTATAAGGGAACCTTAAACCCGCAAGCGTCAGAAAAAAAGCTGATGTTTATCGCTCGCGCATCATCTTGGTTTTTTGGGTTTTTTATGATTATTGTTGCGCTTATCGTACCATTGATTGGTGGGATAGTCGAGTTCACCCTGAGTATAGGCGCCATTACAGGCGGGCCATTATTGGCGCCACCGATATGGGCATTGTTTTCAAAGCGATTGACAGGAAAGGCCACTGTTTATATAACTGCTGTCAGTTTAAGCGTCAATCTGCTGTTTAAGATTATTTTTCCTTTGTTGATAAACTATAAACTTAGCCGCGCCAACGAGATGCTGCTTGGTGTTGTACTTCCCTTCGTTTTGTTGGTTTGTGTCGAACTGTATGCGAAATCATGCGGGAAGATAAGTGCAGAATACCTTGCACTCAAACAAACTAAAGCAGCACGTAAGGAAGCTGTACAACAGATTGATAAAGAAGAAGAGATGGCACTGAAAAATCAGAATAAATTTGGATTGAAGATGATTGCATTTTCGCTCACCTTTATTGCGCTGTTGCTTTATGTACTGTGCTTTTTCTTTGCCGACCGTTCTCCATTAGTTGGTGGAATTGCTACGGTAATACTTATCAGTTCATTGATCCCATGGCGAGCAGCCCATCGCGTTTTTATGGATCGGATTTAAAATCAGGTTAATTTGCAAGCCATCGTATTCTTAGCGTTTTTTAACACGATACTCCTTGGATACCAGAGGCGAAACAGTTAAATTGCTGGAAATTTATTGTCAATTAGAATATAAACATAAACAATATGAAAAGAAAAGCGGCATTTCTTTTAGGGCTTTTGGCTTCCGCTGCGCTACCGCAAGCAACTTTCGCTAAAGATTCGATAAAGGAGTCAATTGTTCAAAACCAAGAAATTGAGGGAAAAGAGCTGATCGGGCGATGGGATATAGAAGTTGACGTCAATGGCACCCCTGCGCCTTCCTGGCTTGAAGTGAAGTTGTCAGGTTACAAGACTTTAGTAGGCCATTATGTGAGTACTTCGGGGAGTGCACGGCCTGTTTCACAGGTTTTTTATGAAAACGGGAAGTTCAAATTCGCAATTCCACCGCAATGGGAAGGCGGAAAGATGAATTTAAGTGTAGAAGGGGAGATCCTAAATGGCACATTGCAAGGAACCATAACCGAACCAGATGGAAAAACACATCGTTTTAAAGGTGTACGTGCACCTGAATTAAAAAGAACGGCTGCCGTAAAATGGGGTAAGCCGATCCAGCTTTTTAATGGAAAGGATCTGTCGGGATGGAAAGCTACTGGAAAAACCAATCAGTGGGTTGTGAAAAACGGTATTTTAACCAGCCCGCAATCGGGTTCTAACCTAGTTTCGGAACAAAAATTTGAGGATTTTAAGTTACACGTTGAATTTAAAATTCCTTCGGGCAGCAATAGTGGGGTTTATCTTAGAGGGCGCTATGAGGTGCAGATTGAGGATAGTCCAAAAGATGCACATCCCAATGCCGTCCTTTTTGCAGGAGTCTACGGCTTCCTTGCGGCAAATGAGATGGTGAACAAAGGAGCCGGGGAATGGCAGACCTATGATATTACATTGGTAGGACGTCTGGTGACGGTTGTAGCCAATGGTAAAACAGTGATCAGCAATCAGGAGATTCCGGGCATTACCGGAGGAGCACTGGATAGTAAAGAGGCTGAACCTGGTCCGATCTATTTCCAGGGCGATCATGGACCGGTTGAATTCCGTAAAGTAATTATTACACCTGCCATTAAATAATAGTAGATATATATTTATTTTAGGAGAGACTATCTTTTACACAGCCCCCAAAAAGTTAAACACGATTTCGGGGGCTGTGTGTTTTTGGTAGTCTCTTTTAGATTCCGATTACAACGACCACCACGTCTTCGTTCTGGTAAGAAGTATAGTACCGATCAATTGAACCACTATCTTTGTAGTCCTGTAGTTCCTTAAATATCATTTTTTTTAAGGTACCTTTTCCTTTTCCGTGTATAAATTTGATTTCGTTCATCTCCCAATAAATGGCTGCATCCAGGTTGGATCTGAGGTAATCAATAGATTCGAGCATAAGTTCGTCAGCCGAGTAGTCTTCCCAATCTTCGAGGAAAGTATCTGCGTGTAGATCAACTATAGCGGGTGGTTTGCGCATGATTCAAATATATTACAATGCCGCAAATGTAAAACAAAACAACGACTTAGTAGGCGAGGTCGGCGATGAAATCAACAGCCTGGGCGAATTTTTCATACCATTTTTTTATAATGGCGGCAATTTCATATTCCTCTTTCTCTGCATGATTTAACATCAATAACTCCAGTGATTGCAATAACTGTTTATGATCCAGGAAGAAACCGTCGTAATCACGGTAAGCGGAAACTGTTTCTTGAATAAGTTGCAGACTTTCGTGCCTGGACACGATTGTCACATGCCGGGAAGAAATACGGTCTAATAGCCATTCCTTTTGGAAATCCGAGGCAATGTGTCGGTCACATGCCTGGTTAAACAATATTTCAAATTCAACTAGCTGGCTTTTTAAACCATGTATAGCGGATTGGAGTTCCTCAAAAGTGCTGATGATCCTTTCCTGTATTTCCATGTTTTTTGATATAATAGCCATGATATTTTTACTTAAATTTTATATAATGTTGGTTATTAGAATTTTAAATAAAAGCATGTAAGGTATATACAAATGGTTTGAATAAATGTTTTTCCTAATTTGAATAATAGTTGACCAGCGATAGTCACAGTTCCTCATCATAGTTTTTGGATCTTGAGCGTTTCTGGCAGAAAACAGAGTCGATTACCCTAATTCCTCGGCGGTTGAAAAATAGGTAATTTGCTTTTTTTTTGCGTTATTCGCATTGCATAAAAACAGGTTAAAAATAGAATTGGATGAAGGAGAAAACAATCGGAAGTTATCAATTGGAAATATGTTCCAATTCAGTGGCTTCGGCAATAGAAGCGGAGAAAGGCGGTGCGACACGTATTGAATTTTGTCAGAATCTGGAGAATGGTGGAACCACACCTTCTTTTGGCCAATTGAAGCTAGTGCGTGAGCTTGTTCATATCGGAATTCATGTCTTGATCAGACCACGGGGTGGAGATTTTCTGTATACGGAGGAAGAGATACTGGAGATGATCGCGGATATTGAGCTATGTAAGGAGTTGGGTATGGATGGTGTTGTCCTCGGAATATTGAATGCTGATGGTACCGTGGACAAGGTCAATACAAAGCGTCTGGTGGATGTTGCACGTCCTATGCACGTGACCTTTCACCGTGCTTTTGATCGAGTACAAGATCCCTTTGCTGCATTGGAAGATGTTATTGCCCTAGGGATTGATCGTATTTTGACTTCGGGTCTGCGGAATTCAGCCTTGTCAGGTGCACCATTGCTTAAACAATTGATTGAACAGGCTGCCGGACGTATTGTAATTATGCCGGGTGCTGGAGTGGATGCTTCCAATATCAGAACGATCTTAGCAGAAACTGGAGCTATTGCTATACATAGTTCAGCAAAAGAAAGTCAGCCGTCAAAGATGCAATTTTCGCAGGATCAAGTTAAGGGGATGGATGAAGCCCAGTGGATGAGCTCAAAAGAAAAAGTCCACCAGATGGTAGACTTATTAAAAAGCCTTTAAAGTTATACTTTAAAGGCTACTAATTTCTTTGTGCTTATTTAGCTTCTGCAGCTAATTGATTTAAGATAGCATCGTTTTTAACGATTTGGTTGTCAGCTTTCATTTTTGATCTAGAACCTAGCTCAACGTTAGTTCCTAATTTCAAGAACTGAACTTCAACACGTGAAACAGTTTTATTTCTTCTATCTTTTCTTTTTAAACGTGTAACTCCCATTTTGATAATATTTTTATTGTTTAAATAAAACGAGGTCGGAAGCGGATTCGAACCGCTGTAGGAGGTTTTGCAGACCTCAGCCTAGCCACTCGGCCATCCGACCCTATTTTTTTCCTTTTGAAGGTCTGCAAAAATAAAACTTATAATTGGAATTAAAAAATCTTTGTGATAAAAGTTTTGTGTTTTTGAGCATTATCTTGAAAACCAAGGGGGTAGTTTTTTTTTGCTGTACTTATCATTGAGCTTCCTGCTCAACTTTTCGATTGCAGGTAAGTAGGTTGATTAAGTTGCAATTTTTGGCAACCAACTGTATCTTTTAAAGGACAATCAAAAAAATCAGATCACGACTTTTTTCTTTTGTTTTGATGTGGATATGAACGGCTTACGCATTTTGGAATAGATATTGCAAATGGGACTGTAATAAATCTCATACAGGAAATATATGAGAGTAAATGAAAGAACAAAGCAAATTAAATTAGGAAACATGAAAAAACTATTATTATCTGCAGCAATTTTATTTGGCTCATTAGGAGCTTTTGCACAAGGTGGATTGGGTTATGGACTCCGTGCAGGTGTAAATATTCCTAAATATTCAACAAGTTTGGGAGATACTAAATCCAACACTGGGTTTTTTGTAACGGGTTATTTAGATGCGCCTGTGTCTCCTTATTTATCAGTACAGCCTGGTTTGTCTTTGCAGAATAAGGGTGCTAAATGGGTTGAGACTTCTAATGGAGAGCTCAAACAAAGTGTAATGTCTTTGGATATTCCTGTAAATTTAGTGGCTAAATTGCCTACAGGGGGATCAGGTAATTTCTTTATCGGTGCAGGCCCTTATGTAGGCTTTGGTTTAAGTGGTAAAAATAAGGGAAACGCTGGCGATGTTAAAGTGGATGAAGATCTTAAGTTCGGTAGTGGTGCTGACAAAGATCTAAAACGTACTGATTTTGGTGTAAACTTTTTAGCGGGATATCAATTGACTAATGGTTTTCAGATCAATGCGGGTTATGGCTTAGGGTTAACAAATTTGGCGCCTAATAGCGGTTCAATAAAAAACCGTGTTTGGTCTGTCGGTATTGGTTTTGGACTATAAGAAATATAAGTACTTAAACTTATTATGAGGAAGAAGTCCCTGCATTTGTGGGGACTTTTTTATTTCCATAAACTTAAGTCGTCCGAAATTGTTATTTTTATTCAAAAGAATATTCAATGAAAAGATTTGTCTCTTTACCATTTTAT
The DNA here is from genome assembly GCF_002933815.1 of Sphingobacterium sp. HMA12. GTDB lineage: Bacteria > Bacteroidota > Bacteroidia > Sphingobacteriales > Sphingobacteriaceae > Sphingobacterium. The sequence continues at coordinate 8,400 of NZ_BEYR01000008.1, read as the reverse complement.
GTGAAGTTAGCCTGCGTACTCATTAGTATCCTGCTTTTGGGATATCTAGCGAAGATCGGCGATACGATATTGATTCCAATGATTTTGGGTTTGCTATTTTCCTTGCTGTTGATTCCACTGAGCAATTTTATGGAACGGAAACTACGCTTTCCGAGGACATTAGCCGGGATACTCAGCGTGATTCTATTTTTCGGGGTACTGGGTTACGGTCTCTTCTTATTAGCCTCGCAACTCACCCTGCTTAAAGAGGATTTTCCGGCATTTAAAGAGCAGATTATGGACGGCGCAGGTAAACTGCAAAGTTGGGTCAGCGATCAATTTGGAATACAGCACAAAGAACAGATGGAATTCATCAATAAGACGGCTTCAAAGTCGGTTGATTCCGGTACCCTGTTTTTAGGCACGGCATTGGTTTCCCTTTCCTCCCTGTTTATTTTATTTGTTTTTACATTTCTTTATACTTTCTTCCTACTGATTTATAGGGGGCATATTGTCAAGTTCCTTTTATTTGTCAATCGTGTTGAAGACAGGCCAATTGTTGTGGATGTTGTTCGGCAGATTCAATATGTAGTTAAGAAATATTTGATTGGTCTACTGATCCAAATGAGTTTGGTTTCGCTTTTGGTTTTTATTTGCCTCTCCTTAATTGGTGTGAAGTACAGTCTGCTCTTGGCTTTAATCACAGGCGTATTCAATGTACTGCCTTATGTGGGTATTTTCTCGTCCATGCTGATCATTTCCATTCTTACCTTTGCTACGTCGTCGTTGACGCATGTCGTGTTGGTGATCTTGGCATTGATTATTGTACATATGATTGACAGTAACTTTATTGTTCCTAAAATTGTCGGATCCAAAGTAAAAGTTAACTCCTTATTTGCCATGCTTTCCATTATTATTGGCGAGATGGTCTGGGGTATTTCAGGAATGTTTTTAGCCATTCCGATATTGGCTATTGTCAAAATTGTGATGGATCGCATCAAAGAGCTTAAACCTTGGGGTTTTTTGTTGGGTGAGGAAGATAGTAAGGATGAGGTATATCAAGATCTATTTGATTCATTAAACCCTGTTGAGAAGAAAATTATTGAGAATGAGGCGAAGGAGTAGTTTCATTCGATCACTGCCCCGATTATATTTGTTGTTATGCTTTTTTGAAATTTTCTTCTATTAATTTTGTTGCTCTAAAAGTCATATTCCTGTATATAATTAAATGTAGGATATTATAGAGTTGTAATATTTTATAACAAATGGGAGATACCTAAAAGTATCTCCCATCTGCTGCAAGCCACAGAGTAGGCTCAATTGCAGTAAAAATTCCTCTCTGTTTACTGAACTCTTCGTGGTTCAATACCAATTGTATACATTCCCGAATTGTATTCTCTAGTTGTATAAGAGGATCCATCAAAACCTGTAACGACGTTATCAGCGAAATTAATAAGCACATCTCCTAATTGGTCGCTTTGTTTCGTGACTTTGTAAGATACTGTAGAAGATTGGTCTTTTGCTAAACTTGCACCGAACTTTAGACCTAATTTAGCTAAACCACCGAATGTAGGCTCAATCCCAAAATTTGTCGCGAATTTAACCGTACGAGTTTCAGATCTATTTTCTTCCTCTGTATTGTCTACTTCTTCTACCATTATTTTTATAGTTGAAGCATATTCATTCAAATCCCAATTGAATAAAGGAATATTTAGAGATACTTTTTTAGGAGTAATGGATTCTAGTACTAAAATTCTCTGGGATAGAAGGATACCACCTCTCTCACTTTTATATTTAGCATCGTATAAGTCTGCGGCCTCAACATTAAAATACCTATCAGTACTAGCACCTGCGCCATTTTTTGCATTAATCAACACATTTACTTTAAATCTAAACGCATTTCCAGTCCACGGAGTTGTCGGAGGATTTCCTTTCCAACCTGGACTATATACTCTTGGATTATTAACAGGATCTCCATCCTGATCAGAAATAACTCCTAAGCTATTGGCATCATTCATACTAAATGATGTGATATGTTCTTGGTAATCATAACTAAATTTACCCTTAGTCTGCCCGGGAGTAATATTGTAATAAATATAATCTCGTTGCCATCCATCGGCATTCTTATAGGTATCATAAGCTGTCTTGATTTTGGAATCAATGGCAGATGCATTTATCGTTGATGCTCTGAGCTTTGACGTTGATTTTTGATTATTGTCATTTAAGCCATTAAATGCTTCGTCTAAAAATTCGAAAGTATATAAACTACTTTTCAATAAATGTTTCTCTGAGTTTTTCTCTTTGTTGCCATTAGAGACGGAAGCCTTAGTTGAATTCGCTGCACCTGAGCTTACTTTTACTACTTCGTTCTCTTTTATAACGACAACTGGGAATGACGGGGTATATTTTGCTTCTAAAATATATTCTTCCCCCTTCTCATTCACAATGGGGACATTGGCTGTTGTATTCAATGTATAGGCCACTTGAGGAATTTCGGTTTGAGTGTTCCATTTTTCAGCCGAAAAACTATCCATCGGTAACTTAGGAACAAAAATTGTAAGCGTTGGATATAGACGATCTAATTCATTTAAATTTTCTTTCTTTTCATATTGCTCCGCAATAATATCTTTGAATTTTTTATCCCCAATCATTTCATCTTTTACCATCTGATAAAGAATATCATAATCTTGGTCAAACTTTTTTAGAGCTTCATTTTTTATAAAAGCTCTTAATTCCGAGTTGGAGGCTAAAGCCTTAGCAAAAGCTTTGGAAAATTCCTGTTTGTAGACAGATTTGGCATCTAATAAATTTTGTTCGATTTGTTGTTGATAGCTCTCAGAAGAGAGGTTATCCTTCTTACAAGCTATAGTGCTTGAAAGTAAAATAGCTGAAAATAAAATTTTTCTCATTTTTGAAATTTATTTATATAATTAGATGTCGTAAATATAAATATTTATTTTGTGCATGTTGTTTTTTTTATTGATTATTTTGTTTTTATTTCTCTTATTTTTTAATTATAATGACTTTTTGTCATTATTTTGGATGTTTTTAAAGGAAATAATAACTATTTTCGAAATTTAGTTTCTTTGAATTTTTTGTATATTGTGGTTCTTGATTTCTTTTATTTTCAAATGAATGTTATGCTTATGTGTTTTTCTTTGATAATTTAATGTTAAGGTTAAAATGTACAGAGCTTTAAACTTCAAGTGGCTTAGATTTGCGTGATGTAGTTAACTGGGCTACTTTCAATGAAATAATAAAAATGATTAGGAATAAGCAGCTTAGAGTTTTTTTGATTTAGTATTGGAATTCTAAGCACTTGATTGCTATTCACAACGAAAAAATACTTGGTTTTGCTAGGTTATTCCTTGGGGATACCCAATCTCGACCTTCGCTGACAGAGAGATTTGATAGAAAGCAAATTAATACCATGTTATTGCCAAATTGAACATCTAAGTAGATTCAGTGCACAGTGAGTTCCGTTTTGAGTCCACCTTTTCAGGCTCTTTCATTGTGCCTGCATAGTTTGAAAATTATAACCTTGATGTTAAAGCAAATAATTGTAGTTAAGATTGTCTCGAATTACTGCAATACTAAAATGTCGATTTCTGGATAAGACCTGCCTTATTTTTTTACAGAGTAAAATTTGTTTTAAATTTTATTTCCAAAGAGCTTCTGATTCCCAATTTTCTTTTAAACCTAATGCATTCGGATCAACATTTGGATATTTCTTTAATAACCCTATTAATTGGATAGTAAATGAGTTTTCCGGTTGAACTATATTTAATAAATATTTCATGCAGCATAAATGGATATAAAGAAATTGAAATTCATGTGGCTTCGGAACATTCTGAATCCATGAATGGGGAGGATTACTCAAAAGTTTTGGGCTTCCAGGTAAATTTCTGTTCCATAATCTACTATGATGGGCACAATAATTTCTTATTTGGGCTATAGACTGAAGCCAACTTGGGAGATAGGTATGGTTAACAGTGCCGAATTCTTTAGCAATGATATCTTTAGAAACTACGTCATTCTTTAGGTTTCCATATAATTTTGATAAAGCGCCAAAACTTGTTTGTTCTAAAGATTTCCAAGCAGGAGGGAAGCGTCCATCATCTTTATGTTTCTTTTTGTGTTCCTTTATAAAAATATCTTTTGATCTATCGATTTCTTCCTCCAGAGCAGCTAAAGTTTTTACAAGGTCACTGGCATTCTGAAAAATATTGAAATTTTGAAACCACCATGGGTCAAACTCATGAGAAAGATGATAGATTAATTTGGTTCTTAAGCTTATTTCAAGTTTTTCAATTACATCAAACAATAGTATTCTCAATTCTCTATCAAAATTGTACAATGCCAATACATCACTAAATTTAGCATTCGGCTTGAACTTGTGAGCAGTTTTATCTTCCTGCATTGGCCACCAGTAACCAGCCGGTCTATAGTAACTGATATGAGATAAATAATGTTGTATATTGTCAAATTCAGAGATAAATAATCCCCGATCTTTTAATTGTTGAATTTGGTCATCTATCGTGAAAGCTTTCTTTTCATACATAGAATGTGGCTTCAAAAGGTTGTAAAACAAAAGACACGCCCTGGGACGCTGTTCTTATGGGTAGCGCGGCGTGTACTGTTATTACAACAATAAGCATCTGTTTGCTTTTTTGCAAAAAAAAATAAAAGTGTAATGAACATAAATATTTAACGCTCATATTCATTCAAAATTAAATAAATATAAGGGTAAAATTGTTTCTAATTTTTTCCGTTTTCTGAATTTTGAGATAGTTTTATCCATTTCTGGGGAAATGTGGATATTGCAACACCTGATACAAGTCAAAATCACGAAATAGCTTTTTAAGGCTGTACATATTCCAAGGATATGACAGAATGCCATACCATAGTAGCGCTTTAACAAACTTGGTATACCTAAACCAGAACCGAAATCAGGGCTCAGCATGTTCCGGTTATCTGAATCTCATTTTTATTAAAAAAGGATTTGTTTCGTTTACTTGCTGTTGATTGTCGTTTGCTTCTTAGCTTGATAAATATTTGTTTTCTTTTTCTTATGCGGGTGTAGTCTGTGTTTAATGAAACTAGAATTTTGTAGATCACTTGATAGATTGGTAAGTTTTAACCCAGGATAATATCTCCATATGATTTGTTTTACAAATTTCAATTCTAATCCGTTACTACTAATGAACTCATTATCTTTCGCCAAAATTTCATCTATAATAAAAGGAACAGATGGGGCGTCTGATAGTATTTTATTGTATTCACTGTTTCTAGAATGTTTCTTTTTTAAAAATTCACGAAAATCTTCTGGAACAGTTTGTAGCTCGGTGGTAAATTTTCTAAAATCGGCAATAAAAAAATCACATGCTTTTTGAATTGTATAAGGGGCAAATTCATAATTCTTTTCTCCGGCTAAAATGTATTCAAGCCATCTTTTTGAAACTTCTAATACGTTTGCAAATACCTCGATAGTTAATCCACTTTTTTCAAAATGATTCTTAATGTTTTCAGTCGTTATTTTAGCATTGTAAGCTTTCATAACTACAAACAAATGATCTAAATCAATTAATAATCCGCAATTAATTTCTTTTTAATAATTAATTTATTTAGATTTGAATATTGATAATCAAATAGATGTTTGATTATAGGTGTTGAATACAAGAGTCTCTCGTGCAAATTCCGAGTTTTGTTCAGGACGAGGCAATAGGTTTTCAATGTCCGTAATGATATTTTGTGTATTTTTGATGCACACTATAGCATTATGGGCCCTATTGTTTATCGGTTCTACGGCCCTCGGAAGCCTGCACGACGATAGCATAGGGCCTTGCTATAGTTCCTTTCTTCAAGGAGACTCGTAACTATAACGAGTTATGAACAAAAAACAAACTATTAAAAACAAAATCAAACCTGCAGAGTAGCTCTGTGCGTTTAGTCAAATAATGACTTTCTCTAATCTTGAAGAGCGTAGCGACCCTACTATATACCGTTGAAAACTCCATTCCAACGCTCTTAGATTTAGCTATTAACCATTATTTTTTATTGTGACCTAAGCTAGGCTTAGGAACATTGGATGCGTTTGTTTATTACGAGTATCGGAATTCTTAATCCAGCAGGTCACAGCTATTAACACCTTTTAAAAATGACCAATTTTTACAAGGGTGGGAGTGAACTGCCTATTGGACAAGATTCCCCCTGCTCACCAGAAATTAAATCAAAAAAAATCAGGGTTCAATTACCTGAGTTACTAGACAGTTTTCAACTGTATTTTACCCGTATATTCCAAGTACGTGTTAAGCACTACTTAAGCACAGATATAGCACTATTTACGCAATCGTTGCGTAGGAAAATTGACAATGGAAAAATGTACTATAAAGGTACTTGTCTAGTGCTACAAAAACGTTTGCAGAGCAGCGATCAAAAAATAACTAAGCAGGAGATTTCTTCGAGCGGTCTTCGGGCTTTGTTCGGCTGTCCTTCGGACCTGCTCCGTACCTGCGTCGGCCCTTCTTCGGGAGTGCTTCGGCTGCTCTTCGGCTGTTCTTCGGGACGTTCCCGAAGCGCAGTCGAAGCGGACTCGAAGCCGAGCCGAAGCGTAGCCGAACATGTCTCGAACAAGCCCCGAAGAGATCCCGAAGCGTTGCCGAAGACCACTCGAAGGGGAGCCGAAAGGCCATCTTCTTCTGACAATTTTCGAATTAACTTCGCCCCAACTTCTGCCTTTCATGCAGTGGGCTATCAGTTTTCTTCGAATTTTCCTTTGATTTTTCCCGAGGGTGACCCGAAGCCCACCCGAAGAAATTCCGAGCATCGCTGGGAGAAAGGCAGAAGTTGGTCAGGAGTTGGTAGGTACTTAAATGGTCTATTCCTCGGAGCAAAAGGTGCCGTTAGTTCACCGTTAAACTACCGGGAGTGTACCGAAAGGGTACCAAAAAGGTACTGGGGATGTACTAAAGAGCTACCGGAGATATACCAAAGAGATACTAAACAGGTACGAGCTGTCAGTAGCTCGCTGGTGGATCTTGGGTATAAGTCTGATAGTGCGACAGCACGGTCCGCAAAAGGAGAGGATACCGAATTGGTCAATGGAAGAGGGGAGACTTGTTTTAAATTTAATGGTTTTAAGGTGTTTTGTGGGGTTGTTGTCTGTTTTGTCGACTCTTTTGTTGTTGATGGTATTTCAATGGCTCAGAGGGCTTTAAAATGCTTTGCTTATTTGTTCGATTATAAAAACACTTTTCGCATGTCGCTGACATGCTTGGCTTTAGTTTTTCGATTATCTAATTTTTCTTTTAAGGCATTAAAGAGCATCAGCGCTCTTATGGTACTAGCTCTGATGGTTTCTATGTTTAGTTTATCGGCTCAGACGCCCCGCAAGGACAGCGGGGCCGATGGGCTATCTCAGATCCGGGCGCTTGCAATAGGGGATACCATTCCAGAGAATTTGTGGAACCTCAAAATGCCTGTATTTAACGATAGTAAAGGACGGTCAACAATTTCGCTTAGTGATTACCAGAATCATAAACTGATTATCTTAGATTTTTGGGCTACCTGGTGTACCAATTGTCTCGAAAGCTTTCCCAAATTGGATAAATTGAAGGCTACTTTCAAAAACGATTTCGACGTGCTGCTGGTCAACTGCAAACGGACGCACGATGATCAGACACGAATTGATAAGGTGCTCCAAAAATACAAAGATTCTTATCAGCTAAATGTTCAGTTTCCTTATCTCGTAGGAGATACGATATTCAATGCCGTATTTCCGCATCGCGGGATACCGCACGTTGTATGGATCGGCAATGACCGTGTCGTCAAAGCAATTACCTACACAACCGAACTTCAAGAGGCTAATGTCCGTCAGATTTTGGAAAACAACAAGGCGAGTTTCTATATGAAGGATGATTTTAAGTATAAAGTCGAAGATAGTGTGACTACGGATACGCTCAAATTATTCTCCTCTTTCCTGAGCAAACGTCGGGAAGGGATCCGAGAAATGGGCGTGCAGATAAAGGAAAAGGGAAATGAAAAAGAATTTACATTTCTCAATTCATCGGTAGCCATGCGCATTTATGAATACCTGAGCGAATCAGGGCATCGTATAGACCGCAATCTCTGGGTCTTTGATGACAATGTTAGTAAAGAAACCCGTAGGAAACTCAAGACACCCCAGCGTTACACAGATGAATATTGCTATTTTTTGCGTTACCCGAAAGACCAAACTAATTTTGATCCGTACCGGAAAATGATCCATGATATTCAGGATAATTTTGGCGTTAGATGGGAAATCCGGAAAGAAGTGATCGATGTGTGGCGCTTTGATTCTACGCCTAAAATCCGACAATTCAAAACCAAGGGCCAAATACCACTTGAAGCAATTGATGCCCTGAATAATACAAAGTTTATTCG
>NZ_BEYR01000007.1 GCF_002933815.1 Sphingobacterium sp. HMA12 | reverse complement strand
ATATCTCTGATCTTGGACCGAATTGAACCTATTCTTGAATTTGTTCATGACTTTCGTTTGTCTACTCGTCACGCTTACATGATTGTATTTTCTTAAAGAACTTCTCTCGCTTCAACTTCCGTATCCGCTATATTCCGATGAGCACCAGGCTCCTCTTTATCTTTTTTGTTTTTCCCTCCGTTTCCGTTGGGACTGCAAAGGTAGAAATCTTTTCTGAACTTCCAAAAACTTTCTGAAGTTTTTTTTCTTTTTCTTTTTTCCGATTTGCGCGTTTAAAATAAACTGGGCGGGATTTTAAATCCTGTCGAACTCACTTAAACCCTTCTTTTTTCATCGGTTCCCTCTTTCGAAGTAACCCTGCCTCCCTTGCGGAGTGGTGCAAAGATAGGGAGTTTACTAACAAACTTCCAAGCCTTTTGTTTTATTTTCTTTCAATATGTCTGTAACTCGCTGTGAACTTGGTGGATTCTTTTTGTAAAACAGCATCTCGGAGGGCGCCGGGGAGCAAAATAGACAGTTATACGGGAAAATGCTGTGGAAAGGCCGCAGGAACATGGACGGAGGAACCGGAGAATCCGGCACGGCAGTAGATACAATGGGCGCAGAGGTTATGGAAACGGGGAACTCATGGGAAAAAGTGTACCGGAGCGAAAAGAGGGATGCTAAACATAACAGTCGCGTCCGCAAGGGCTCCCTACCAACACGCCGCAGTAGGGACAGAAAGCCGCTATGCCCACAGCAGCGAACATCCCGGAAAGATAGACGACCAGAAAAAAAGCCGATGAACCGGCAGATCGGATCATGGACAGGCATAAAAACCGCAGCTGCAAACAAACCTAGGAGACCGCAGAAAAACAAGACAAAAGCGTGTCATCAAGGTCAGTAGAAATTCGTAGTTTAGTTAGGGTTTATTTAGGTTTTGTTTAGGTATTGGTTAGGTTTTGTTTAGCTAAAACCTAGCCAATACCTAACTGTACCCTAACTTAATAGTAGGTTATTGCTACTTTAATATTTGACTTATACTTATTTAATATTTGACTTATACCTAAAAAATACCAGAATTGGTCTCCCTAAAAGCAAAAGTATCCTGCTTGCGGGCTTTGTTCGCACCTTCCCGCTATCTTCCTCGGCTTTTCTCGACCATTTAACCATCCATTACCTATCCAAACGATAGGGAAACGGTAGAGAATCTATAGGAAAATCCCGAATATCGGCGAAGCGGGGACGAGCGATATCCGAACACGGATCAAAAAAAGGCCGTTAGGAGATCCAACCAAAAATGGGCAATACCAGGAGATTCCTTTTATTTTGAATCAAAGGGAATACTTGGGATTTCACTCCCCTCGTATTAAACCAGTCTCGTCCCCAGCCAAGGACCAAACGATATAACCAGCAGGTTAATATATAATATTCCTTGTGTAGCTCCCGGCTCAATCGGCTGCACAGGGGATAAACCTCGGGACAGCTTCGTATCTCAGTCGGGACCGCTTCAGGATGAATCCGTACTCTTTCCACGTTGAGTCTGTAGTGACTCCGAGTTAAACACGCTAGAACCTCATTCGCAGGAGGAACAGACCATGCTAACATCTGCATTCAGGTACACTTAAAGCCTGATGCAGCGAGGGATCGCTCCCGAACCGCAGCCTAAAAAACTTCAAAATAGGCCAAACACCCAGATAGACTCACTGGAAATGGAGTTTTTCGGAAAAGAAACACATAAAAATTGAACTTGTTAAACATAAAACTGCTATACACCGGACTTATATTATTGTTACAACGTAAACCCTGGATAATTATCAAAAAAAGCTTGTTTGTCTATTTTTTTATGTAGATTTATCTTCTCATAATAACCTCCAACGTGATGAGCAGAACTACCCTGAAAGATATAGCTTTAGAACTCAACATTTCTGTTTCCACCGTTTCCAAAGCCCTGTCAGACAGCTACGAAATCAGTGAAGCAACGAAAAAATTGGTTCAGGAATATGCCAAGAAGCATAATTTTCATCCAAATAAATTAGCAAGGAGTTTAAAAATTGGAAAATCAAATACCATTGGAGTTATTGTTTCCAATATCAGCAATACCTTCGTGTCACAGATTCTCGATGGAATCCAGATTGCCTCTCAGCAAACCATCTACGATATTATATTCATGCAAAGTAGAGAGGATGAACGTATCGAGAAAAATTGTATAGACGTATTAAGAATGCGCGGTATAGACGGTCTAATGATCGCACCCGTGTCGTCTGGATCGAATATTGAAGAGCTTAAAGATCTTATTAAAGCTAAAATACCTGTTGTCATATTCGACCGGATCAACCATAAATTGGATACATTCAAAGTAGGGGTTAATAACTTCCAGGGAGCATACAATGCGACCCAACACCTCATTCAACAAGGAAAACGAAATATATTACATGTTACGGGGAAAAACCTAGGGGTTGCAGTAGAACGTTTAAATGGCTTCAAGGCCGCCCTTTCCGATGCAGGTATCCCTTTTAATGAAAAACATTACATTGAATGTAGTTTTAACAGTGTCGTTGATTTGGACAAAACGATAAAAGAAATTATCATCAAGGAATATCTTGATTACAAAAACATCGATGCAATTTTTGGTGCAACGGATATTATCACTACAAGAACATTGGGAATTCTGGCTGAACTTCAGATAGAAGTTCCAGCCCAAGTCGCTGTCATAGGATTCTCCAATACCCAAATCGCAGCGTCATTAAATCCTGCACTGTCAACAGTCGTGCAACCCGCAACTGAAATTGGAGAAATAGCAACGAAAAAACTGGTTGACACCATCAATCAGACAAGACCAATTTACGAATTTGAAACCATCGAACTTCCGACACAGCTTATTGTAAGAAAATCTTCGTTATAGGCTCTCTCTACACTTCTATTGGGTATTGAATAAAAAAATACAGTTGGAAAATATCGCAAATGCTCATTATCTCCCGACTGTATTTTTTCTTTGTTAGTATGCTCCTTAGTTAAACACTTTGATACGATCGTTACTCACCCATGATTCCATACTCCAATCCCCGCAATTCAGCTAAACCTCTTAAGCGACCGATAGCAGAATAGCCTGGATTTGTGACTTTATGAAGATCATCCAGCATCTGATGCCCATGATCTGGTCTAAAAGGTATTGCTGCGGATCTCAATTGGTTCTCAGCGACTAGGATTTGCATAATCTTATACATATTCACGTCTCCATCCAAATGGTCTGCTTCAAAGAAACTGCCTATAGCATCTTTCTTTACATTCCGTAAATGAACAAAGTTTACCCTTTGTTTGACTTGCTCCAATATCGTGGGCAAATCATTGGTCTGACTGGCACCTAAAGAACCTGTACAAAAACAGATGCCGTTAAATTCTTGAGGCACTTCGTTCAGTATATAGTTTAGATCCTCTTCATTGCTCGCAATACGAGGCAAACCTAAGATCGGATATGGTGGATCGTCCGGATGGATGGTCATACGGATACCATTATCCTCACATATGGCAGAAATTCCATTTAAAAAGTAGACAAGATTTCTACGCAACCCTTCTCTTCCAATATGTTTATAGGTATCAATACTAGCCTTCAATGCATCCAATTCAACATTTTTTTCTCCCGGAATCCCCATCAGCACAACATTTGCCAACCGATCTTTTTGTTGTTCAGAAATTTCACCAAAACGCACAGTCGCCCTTTTTACGATATCCTCTGCATAATCCTTTTCTGCGGAGACTCTTTTTAAAATAAAAATATCAAAAAGTGCCAGGTCGATCCAGTCGAAATAAAGCGCCTTTGAACCATCCGCCATCAATAGATCCAATTGTGTTCTGGTCCAATCCAATACCGGCATAAAATTATAGCAGACAGTTTTAATACCGCATTGGGCAAGGTTGGCTAATGTCTGGTTATACTTAGCGATATACTCATCAACTTTCGGTCCTTTTGTCTTAATTTCTTCATGAACCGTCACGCTCTCGACCACCGACCAAACTAAGCCTGCATCTTCGATAATACGTTTTCGTTCCTGAATATCGGTCAGAGGCCAAACTTCCCCATGGGGAATATGATGAAGTGCCGTCACAATGCCCGTTGCACCGGCCTGTTTAACATCCTGTAAGGATACCGGATCGTTGGGGCCGTACCAACGCCATGTTTGTTCTAATTTATTCATCTCAAAATTTCGTTAAACGCCACACCATGCATTAAAGCCACCATCCACAAAAACCGTCTCTCCAGTTACAAATGCTGAGGCATCGCTCAACAAATAGATTAAAGTTCCTTTTAATTCCCGCGGATTTCCCAGCCGATTATAAGGTGTTCCGCTAAGTATCCGCTTGGTTCGTTCACTATAGCTACCGTCGGAGTTTATTAATAGATTTTTGTTTTGTTTGGTCAGGAAGACGCCCGGAGCAATTGCATTGACGCGAACTTGATCACCGTAACGTTGCGCAAGTTCCGTTGCCATCCATTTTGTATAACCATCAATACCGTGTTTAGCCACTGTATATCCTAGTACACGTGTGAAGGGCCGGCTTGCAGTCAGGGAGGAAATATTAACGATCACTCCTTTTCCGCTTTCTGCTATTACACGACCAATAATATGTGTAGGAATAATTGTTCCATAGAGGTTCAGCTCGATCGCTTTGATGGTGTCCTGAATATTACTTGCAAACAGATCTTGGTCAGCTCCTATTGTTGCGCCCGGGATATTTCCGCCGACAGCATTCACCAGACCGTCTATTCGTCCCCATTTTTCGAGGATTTCATCCTTTGCCCTGGCGACATCCTGCTCGTCCATAATATCTACTTCTACAAATATGGCCTCCCCACCAAGGGATTCCACTTGCTGCACACGCTCCGCTCCGATCTGCTGATTACGTCCAAGGATAGCAACTCTTGCCTCCGCTTCAGCCAGCGCTTCCACAAATGCCTCACCTAGAATTCCTGTACCGCCCGTGATAACGACAACTTTATCTTTTAATGAAAATGGGTTATTACTCATGTATTTCTATTTCAAATTGGTATTTACCCCCAATTTTATTGATAATAACCTTAATTACAAAAAAAAGTAATTGATTTAATTACGATAACGTTTTAGTTAACACTAATCTATTTTTCCTCTTCTTCTATTATTTCATCATCAAACAGAATTCTTACTGAAGGGGTATAAGTATCGTCGTGCTGGCCTGACTTATTCGCCCAGAAGAAAGCGCATAAAAATACCAAAGCCAATAGAACACTACAACCGATTAGAATATACATGATTTCCATAACAACTATAGTTTATGACGTTTTGCATACCATCTTGTCATTATGCTGGTAAATGAGATGATCGTAACTGTACTTATAGGCATCAAAATTGCTGCAAATAAAGGCGACATAATCCCCTGAATGGCAAAACTCAGCCCGATTATATTATAAAGTAAAGATATTCCAAAACTCATGTGAATCACCTTTACAGCATCTTTACTGAAAGCAAAGAAATCGGATAGTTTTGAAAATGATTCGCCATCAAGAATAGCGTCACAGCCAGGTGAAAAGTTATTGATATCATCACTGACGGCAATTCCCAAATCAGCTTTACGCAATGCTCCGGCATCATTCAATCCATCACCGATCATACAGACATGTTTTCCGTCCTGCTGAAATCTATGAATACGACCCAGTTTTTCCATTGGTGACTGGTTAAACATCAAGCAAGCCTCTGAGGGAAAAATCAATTTTAGTGCATCCAGACGTCGGTCATTATCTCCCGATATAAGATGCAGGTCGTAACGAGGTCTGAAATCTTCGATCAACGCCGACAGGCCAGTTCTCCATGCCTGTTCCATGGTAAAATATCCTTTCAGTTCCTCACCCACGCATATGAATACGACAGATCCGTCGGTCTTGATGTTCCCTATATTCAAAAAATTGGCGCTACCGATCTTAACAACCTGCCCAGCAAGCTCGGCCGTCATTCCTTTTCCGGGAAACTCTTTGAAATTTCTCACCGGAATATCCGATGATACATTCAGCCATTTCACGATCTCCCGGCTTAACGGATGACTAGAGTTTCGGCATACTGCATTGAGTTGCTTTTTTTCATCTGTGGTAAGTTTTCCCTCAAAATAAATGGAAGTTGCTTTGGGCGAAGAAATAGTTCCTGTTTTGTCGAAAACGAGTGTATCTATCGTTGCCATCTGTTCGATTGCAGCGGTATTTTTAACATAGAATTTGTTTCGATCGAAAATACTTAATGCCGCAGATAGGGTAAATGGAGAGCTCAACGCCAATGCACAAGGACATGCGATAATCAGCACTGCCGTAAAAGCTCCCCAGGCCCTATTGGCACTACCATCCACAGCCCAATATAGCGCCGCTAAAAAAGCGATCGCCAATAAAACAACAGTAAAATATTTACTTATAAAGTTCACAAAAGTCTGAAAATGCTTATCGTAATCTTTGTAGTTTTCATTATTCCATAATTTGGTCAGATACGACTGTGAAATCGGCTTTATGACTTCCAGTTCTATTGCCTCCCCTATCTGACGTCCCCCTGCATAAATAATTTCCCCTAAGGTTTTGCTCACCGGGCTTGATTCGCCGGTTACAAAACTAAAGTCAATTGCCGCATCGCCTTTTAATAGTATGGCGTCTGCCGGAATAATCTCATTATTACGAACGAGGATACGGTCGCCGGTATGAATATCCGCCAATTGTACAGGCTTGTCTCCATTTTCAGTAAGCACGGTTACCGCAACGGGGAAATAGCTCCGATAATCCCTTTCAAAAGAAATGTGGTAATAAGTGCGCTGCTGTACCCACTTTCCGATAAGAATAAAGAACACCAAACTACATAAAGTATCTGTAAAACCGGCTCCTGTCTGGGTCATTACCTCAAATGTCGAACGTAGAAACAGGACCAATATTCCCAAGGCCAACGGAACATCCAGGTTTAATCTTTTTTGTTTCAAACTGACATACGCAGACTTAAAGTAATCTGAAGCACAATACAACAAAACCGGCACCCCAAAAGCTAAATTGATGTAACCGAAAAAACGCGCATACTCCTTTTCAAAGGCCCCCATACCAAAGTAGTCCGGAAAGCTAAATAACATCGAATTTCCAAAGCAGAATCCAGCTACTGCAATCTTGGCAACCAAGGGGTTCAGATTATTCTTATTCCCCTCTTTAACGACATCCTGCAAAGTTATTTTGGGATCATAGCCAATATTCACCAAAAGGTAAACTAAATCTTTCAGGGGAAGTAAAGTATGGTTAAAGGTGATACTAGCCTGTTTTTTCATAAAGTCCACCCGAGACTGCAGTACATTTGGATTTAGCTTATAGAGATTTTCCAATAGCCAAATACATGAGCTACAATGGATAGCGGGAATATAAAAAGTAATAACAGTAATTTTATCATCCCTAAAATCAACTAATTTAGCAGCGATCTGAGGTTCATCCAAGTATGAAAAATCCGCTTGCTTTTCTTTATTGGATTTTCCCGGATGCTGATTATAACGGTAGTATTGCTGCATCCCTCCATCCTGCAAAACCTGATATACCGTTTGGCATCCCAGGCAGCAAAAATCATGCTCATCGAGATGGTAACCCGTTTCTTCGATTTTGTCTCCACAGTGGAAACATTTTTCGATTCGTTGTACTTGTTCCTTAGTTACCGCCATATCCCCTATTAAATTGCTTCACTAAATAACTGCGTTTTTGTACGCAGCTTTAAAAAACGTTGATCAAAAGCCATACATATATTCCGTAGAAATGAACGTCCGATAGTAGTGCATCGAATCAGATCTCCTTCTATGCTGACTAAGCCGTCTTGGACCAATGTTGACAATTCATCTTTAATCTGCTCAGTTAAATCCGATGTAGGATCCAATTGTACTTTACCTATACACATCATATCAAGGATATAACGTCTTATGACAAGATCTTCCGCATGAAGTATATGTCCTTTCACTACGGGCAACACACCCGATGCGATCAGCTTATGATATTCCTCAACTGTTTTCACGTTTTGTGCGAAACCACCCCAGGCGTCACTGATCGAAGACACACCAAGGCCAATTAATAAGGGATTAAACCGATCCGCATAGCCCATAAAATTACGGTGCAAGCGTCCCTCTTGGAAAGCCAAATAAAGTTCATCATCTTTTTTCGCAAAATGATCCATCCCGATATCTGCGTATCCCTGTGCCAGAATCATCTTTTTCCCGAGATTATAAAGCGCTAGTTTGGCAGTCCCCTTCGGCAGATCCGCCTCGGTATAATGCCGCTGCCCGGGTTTTAACCAAGGGACATGGGCATAACTATAAAAAGATATACGGTCTGGCTTGAGCAGCATAGATTTTTCAATTGTATCCTGTACAGATGCCTGGGTCTGCTTAGGCAATCCGTAGATCAAATCGAAATTAATGGATTCAAAACCGATCTCTCTGGCATTCAACATCACCGCTTCTACTTCCTCAAAGGTCTGCTGTCTATTGATCATAAACTGCACCAAAGGATCGAAATCCTGTATCCCTAAGCTGAGACGACGGAAGCCTAGGTCGAAAAGAATCTGTAGGTGCTCGGTTGTGGTATTAGCAGGGTGCGCTTCAAATGAAAAAGAGCGATCTGCTGTGACATCGACATGTTCAAGAATTCCCTCTATCAACAATTTCAGGTTCTCGGGTTGAAAAAATGTCGGTGTACCGCCGCCTAGATGTATTTCTGACACGAGCGGTTTCTCGCCTTCAAAAACAGCCCGATACATCTCCCATTCCTTCAGAAGGGCCACAATATAGGGCAGTTCAACCTGATGATTTTTCGTAATACGCGTATTACAGCCACAGTATGTGCATAAGCTCTCGCAAAAAGGAAGATGTATATACAGACTTAGCCCCCTATCTTTTGACTGTTTGAAAGTACGGTATACCTGATCCATCCAGCCGTTGGTAGAAAACGTTTTCTCGTCCCAAAATGGGACCGTTGGATAACTGGTGTACCGTGGTGCCGCAACATTGTATTTTTGCACCAATTCCGCCATAGTCCTGTCTTGTGTACTCATTGAAAATTATTTTTTGCGCAGTCACTTAAACAACAACATGCTTTACCAACACATTTTTCCATTCCCCAGAGATTGAGATTCCGAACAGTCTGTTCTGCGAGTCCTTTTGGGCTTTGATCCTCAAAAGGCGCATTAGCAATCTGAATGCTCAGTGTGCCTGCCTTCACCAAATCAATATGGGATGTTTCTTTACTCCTTGTCATGATCTTATTGATCCCCAATTCCTTCAAATTAAGTAGCATTTTATCATCCAAAATATCTCCTCCAGAGATGACAACCGCATCCTTCCCGCGCGCGTAATTTTGCGTTTCGGCATTTAATCCGTTTGAAATCAAAGTTAGATCATGCTGTTTTGCATTGGCCAATGCCCAAAACTCTTTTTCAAATGACCTCACATTATATACAACTACTTTCATTTTGAATTCTACAATCAACCACGTATAAGTTTATCCTAGAAACAAAATTAAATCATAGTTACGCCCAAAAACATGATACAAGACCATGCCTGACAATGATATATATCACAATTATACAAAAAGGGGTCTGTCCGAATTGCTCGGACAGACCCCTTTTGTCTTGATATTAAGTATCGCAAGCGCAAAGCTCACTGACTATTCAATTTATTTGTGTTACTGTTTTACATCCCTTAGATTTTTGATCGAATTGATATAAATCTTTCCTTTTTCCTTCGAGATCAGCTTCTCTTCTTTAAAATCGGAAAGCATACGTGAAACTGTTTCATTTGCCGTACCTGCTATCGAAGCAATCCCATCTCTGGTAATATCAATTGTACAGGCATTGACCTCATTGATATTAATTCCGCTTTTTTCGGCGACACTGATCAGTGCATTGGCCACACGTTTGCGGACAGAATGATATGCAAAACCCAACAATTGCTCTTCTTTTTCACGAAGGTCTACAGAAAGTAATTTAATAAACTTACTAGCTATAGCAGGTTTTTTCCATAGGAGCTCCAAAAAGGCGTCTTTTGGGATTAAAATAACTTCGCTGGATTCAACAGCTTCCGCATAATCTTCATAATTTTCATTCAACAGCACAGAAGCATAACCAAAATAATTTCCCTGTATAAAAATCCCTGTCGATAGTTCCCGTCCATCTTTGTACGACTTAAAGCTACGAATCTGACCCGATTTGACATAATAAACATAAGTAGGTGAATCGTCTTTCTCAAAGATTGACTGTTTCTTTTTTACGGTTTTCACACGTGAATTGGCGAGCAATTCCTGTAGCAATAAAACTTGTTCCTCTTCACTCAGGTTTAAATCGTATTCTTCAACCGTATCTGCAGATAATTGCTCATGTTTTTTCAGGCGAACCTCAATAGCGTTCATCAGTTCCACATCATCAAAAGGTTTGGTCAGGTAATCATCCGCACCCATCTCCATTGCCTTACGCATATCTGCGCGTTCGGCTTTTGCGGTCAGAAAAATAAAAGGAATTTTTGAGGTACTTTCTATCTTGCTCAACATAAATAGCACACCATAACCATCCAATTCAGGCATCATGATATCACAGAGAATCAAATCAGGAATATGCCGGGTTGCCAAGTCAACTCCTATCCGACCATTCTCAGCTGTAATCACTTCATACCGTCCTGTCAACTCTAAAATCTCGGTTGTCCCCTCTCTAATGTCAATATTATCCTCAATGATCAGAATTGTCTTTTTATTTTTCATCTTATTATTTATCCGTCAATTATACCTTATCAAAACTAACTTTAAATGATGTTCCTTTATGCACCTCGGAAACAAACTCCATTTTACCTTCCATAAGTTCGATATATCTTTTTACGATATTTAAGCCCAGTCCAGTACCCGGAATATTTCCTGTGTTATGTGCTCTAAAAAAAGGCTCGAACAAATGCACCTGATCCTCTTCAGGAATACCGATACCATTATCCTTAACAGAAATTGAACAGCCCTCATCATCGATACAGGTTGTAAACTCTATTAAAGTATCTTCACCCGAATATTTGATGGCGTTGGAAATCAAATTCACCAACGCATTTTTTAGCAGGTTCGGATCCAGCGAAAAATGTCCGATTTCACCCGTATGCTGGTAGACAATATGCTGATTTTTCTTACAGATCAATTGCATTTCCTCGGTGATTTCTTCCGCCAGTTCAACCAGATTAATATACTGTTTATTCATGACTACAATTCCGGCTTCCAATTTTTCCAGTGACAGAAAATCATTCAATATGCTTGTGAGAAGCTGCACTGCCCCTTTAATCTTGTTGGTATGTTTGATAATATTTGCCTTATCATCGGGGCGGTCCGCATATTTCTCAATCAGTGAAGCAGACAATTGCACAGAGCTCAACGGTGTGCGAAACTCATGTGAAGCCATGGATACAAACCTGGATTTAAGCTGGTTAAGTTCAATTTCTTTCTCCAGAGATTTGGAAACTTCTGCTTTTGCTTTTTCCAGTTCTGAAACCAGCGATATCAAATCACGTGTCCTTTCACTGACTTTATGTTCCAATTCAGCAGCATGCTGTTTCAGCATATCTTCTGCAGCCTTTTCACGTGAGAGATCATGGATAAATCCTGTAAAAATATTTTTGTCTTTAAGCCATACTTCACTCACCGCCAAACGAAACGGAAATGTCTTTCCGCTTTTCTTTAGCCCCATTACCTCCCGGCCGATCCCTATAATTTTCTTATGCCCAGTCGTTTGATAATTATGAATATAATTATCATGATTACCCCGATCGGGTTCAGGCATTAACATCGACACATTATGTCCTATTACTTCATCAGCGTTATATCCAAACAATTCTAAGGCAGCGGGGTTAATGCTTTCGACATTCCCCCTGTTGTCTATGGTAATAATTCCATCAATTGCATGGTCTATTATGGCCGCTAAAAGCCTTCCGCCTTCCATGATCATCGCTATTTCACTAATTTTTTGTATTTAATACGATGCGGCGTTACATCGCCCAAGCGTTTCTTACGGTTTTCCTCATATTCGGTATAGTTACCTTCAAAGAAATACACTTGAGAATCGCCTTCAAAAGCAAGAATATGCGTACAGATACGGTCCAAGAACCATCTATCGTGGGAGATGACCACAGCACAGCCACCAAAATTTTCCAGACCTTCCTCTAAAGCACGTAATGTATTGACATCAATGTCATTGGTCGGCTCATCGAGCAGAAGCACATTTGACCCTTCTTTTAGCGTGATCGCCAAATGGACACGATTACGTTCCCCACCGGAAAGCACACCGACTTTCTTTTGCTGATCGGCACCATTAAAGTTAAATTTGGAGACATAAGCTCTGGAATTCACGGAGCGATTGCCCAGGATCATGTTGTCGTTACCGCCAGTGATATTTTCCCAAACGGATTTTTCAGGATCAAGGTCATGGTGCATCTGATCAACATACCCCAATTTGACAGTCTCTCCTACTTTGAACGATCCGGTATCCGGTGTTTCCTGTCCTGTAATCAGGCGGAATAAAGTTGTTTTACCGGCACCGTTTGGTCCGATGATCCCAACAATACCCGCTGGAGGCAACATGAAACTTAAATTCTCAAATAAGATACGGTCGCCATAAGCTTTGGAAATATCGGTTGCCTCGATGACAGAGTTACCCAAACGCGGTCCCGGCGGAATAAATAATTCCAATTTCTCTTCGCGTTCTTTGGTTTCCTCAGAAGCCAATTTCTCATAGTTATGAAGGCGGGCCTTAGATTTGGCATGACGAGCCTTTGGAGCCATACGTACCCATTCCAGCTCACGCTCCAATGTTTTTTGACGTTTGGTTTCCTGTTTTTCTTCCTGCGCCAGACGTTTAGCCTTTTGATCTAACCAAGAGGAGTAATTTCCTTTCCAAGGAATCCCTTCACCACGGTCCAGCTCTAAGATCCATCCTGCGACATTATCCAAGAAATAACGGTCGTGGGTAACAGCAATAACGGTTCCTTTATATTGTTTCAAATGTTGTTCTAACCAGTCAATAGACTCCGCGTCCAAGTGGTTGGTCGGCTCATCGAGCAACAAAACATCTGGTTCTTGTAATAATAAGCGACATAATGCTACACGTCTGCGCTCACCACCTGACAAATTGACAATTTTAGCATCCGGTTCCGGACAACGTAAGGCATCCATTGCTCTTTCTAATTTGGAATCAATTTCCCAAGCATTTGTTGCGTCGATTTTATCTTGCAGTTCGCCTTGTCTAGCCAACAGTTTATCCATCTCATCAGGATTTTCATAGACCTCAGGCAAGCCGAATTTCTCATTGATTTCTTCGTATTCTTTTAAGGTTGCTGTGATTTCAGCAACACCTTCCTGTACAATTTCAAGAACGGTCTTTTCGAGATCCAATTGGGGTTCCTGTGCCAGATAGCCCACAGAGTAGCCCGGAGAAAACACCACTTCACCCTGATAAGATTTGTCCAAACCCGCAATAATTTTCAATAGTGAAGATTTTCCGGATCCGTTCAAACCGATTACACCGATCTTGGCACCATAGAAAAAAGATAAATAGATATTTTTTAGAACTTGTTTTTGAGGCGGATAGATTTTATTGACACCCGCCATCGAAAAAATAATCTTCTCGTCTGACATAAAATTTAAAAAAATTGGAAAACTCTTGTTATATTAACATACAAATGTAATCTTTTATACTGACATTTTGGACGTATAATGGTCATGGCTTAATTGTTGATGACATTATTTAAAATAATTTTAAGGTTTGAAATGTAGAATTTACTACATTTATATATCCTTAATATAAAACAGAAAGGTATTCAATGGAAGCAAAATTTTCACCGCGCGTAAAGGATGTCATATCGTACAGTAGAGAGGAAGCTTTGAGATTGCGTCACGATTATATAGGCACAGAGCACTTGTTGCTCGGCTTGATTCGTGAGGGCGATGGAATGGCGATCAAAATCCTTAAAAACATAGGCATTGACACAACTGCCCTACGTCAATCTGTGGAAGACGCAGTGAAGGGGGCATCTGTATCACGTGCACCTATTGGCAACATGCCGTTAACTAAACAAGCTGAAAAAGTTCTGAAAATAACGTATTTGGAAGCGAAAATTTTCAAATCCGATATTATCGGGACCGAGCACCTATTATTGGCTATCTTACGGGATGAAGATAATATCGCTTCGCAAATTTTACAGCAATATAATGTGACCTATGACATCTTCAAAGCGGAAGTAGAGCAAAATAAAACCACCATCAAGGATGAGGCTCCGGGCTCTCCTACCGGTGATGATGACTTTGCTGAGGATGATCAATATATCCAACCGAAGAAGGTTTCGGATATCAAATCCAAAACCCCCGTATTGGACAACTTCGGTCGAGATCTGACCAAAGCTGCTGAGGAAGGTAGATTGGATCCAATTGTAGGTCGTGAAAAAGAAATCGAACGTGTATCACAGATTTTGTCACGTCGTAAAAAGAATAATCCGTTGTTAATCGGTGAACCTGGCGTAGGTAAATCAGCGATAGCGGAAGGATTAGCACTCCGTATTGTGCAACGTAAAGTATCCCGTGTCTTGTTCAACAAGCGTGTGGTTACTTTAGACTTGGCTTCATTGGTTGCTGGCACGAAATATCGGGGTCAATTTGAAGAGCGTATGAAAGCGGTCATGAATGAACTGGAAAAATCACCGGATGTCATTTTGTTTATCGACGAAATCCATACCATTGTTGGCGCTGGCGGTGCTTCAGGATCTTTGGATGCTTCCAATATGTTCAAACCAGCTTTGGCAAGAGGAGAAATACAATGTATCGGTGCAACTACACTGGACGAATACCGTCAATATATTGAAAAAGATGGCGCTTTAGACCGTCGTTTCCAACGTGTGACGATTGAACCTGCTACACATGATGAAACTGTAGAGATCTTGAATCGTATCAAAGAGAAATATGAGGATCACCACAATGTGACTTATACTCCGGATGCAATTGAAGCCTGTGTGTCCCTGACAACACGATATATTACGGATCGGTTCCTACCCGATAAAGCGATTGACGCTTTGGATGAGGCTGGTTCACGTGTACACTTGAATAATATCCATGTTCCACAATCCATTATTGACATCGAGAATAAAATCGAGGAAGTCAAATTGGAGAAAAACAAGGTAGTTCGTAGTCAAAAGTATGAAGAAGCTGCTAAGTTACGCGATACAGAGAAAAAGCTTATCGAGGAATTGGAGAAAGAAAAGATAGCGTGGGAAGAAGAAACCAAATCTAAGCGATATACTGTTTCCGAAGAAAATGTAGCGGAAGTTGTAGCAATGATGACCGGTATCCCGGTACAACGTGTCAGCCAAACTGACAGCCAAAAGCTGTTGAATATGGGAGAATTGATGAAGGGAAGAATCATTGGTCAGGACGATGCTGTTGGCAAATTGGTAAAAGCCATTCAACGTACACGTGCCGGACTGAAAGATCCTAAAAAACCGATCGGTTCCTTTATATTCTTGGGTCCTACTGGTGTTGGTAAGACAGAATTGGCAAAAGAGTTAGCGCGGTTTATGTTTGATACTGAGGACGCACTGATTCAGATTGACATGAGTGAATACATGGAGAAATTTGCGATATCACGACTTGTAGGAGCGCCTCCAGGATATGTCGGTTATGAAGAAGGTGGACAGCTAACAGAGAAAGTACGTCGTAAGCCTTACGCTGTAGTGCTTTTGGATGAGATTGAGAAAGCACATCCAGATGTATTCAACTTGTTGTTGCAGGTATTGGATGAAGGTCAGTTGACCGATAGTTTGGGACGTAAAGTAGATTTCCGTAATACGATTATCATCATGACTTCCAACATTGGCGCACGTCAGTTGAAAGAATTTGGTCAGGGTGTTGGTTTTACGACCGCGGCAAAATCGCAACAAACAGATGCGCATTCCCGTGGAGTAATCGAAACTGCATTAAAAAGAGCATTTGCGCCGGAATTTTTAAATCGTATTGATGATGTTATTGTTTTCAATTCGTTGACAAAAGAAAATATCTTTAAAATTATTGATATCGAATTGACGTCATTGTTTAAACGTATCGCAGATCTGGGGTATACCATTAATTTGACAGATGAGGCCAAAGGTTTTATTGCAGATAAAGGCTATGATAGTAATTTCGGTGCGCGTCCTTTAAAACGTGCAATTCAGAAATATCTTGAGGATCCAATTGCAGAAGAAATTCTGAAAGGAAATGTGCAAACAGGCTCAGTTTTAACGGTGAGTATCAATCCGGAAACCAAAGATATTGAGGTCTCTAGCTCAGATCCGAAGTCTTCAAAAGATACAGCCGAGAAATAATCGCTTGCTGTACTCGAAATAAATTCATGAAAATGCACCATAATGGTGCATTTTTTGTTGTAAAGAAGAGTGACGTTAAACTTTTACACTATTTTATCGTCCTATAATAAAAAAACTGTCACAAATAACACAAACGATATGAAAAGACTTTTATTAGCAGCTTTAATTGGAACCGCAGCCTTGGTTTCATTCTCTTCTTGTAAGAAGGAGTATGTTACAAATTACTTACCGGGAGTTACCTATAAATTTGCAGTACCTGGGGATAATTATCAATGGAAGACTGAAGGAAATCCAAGAACTTTTGTAATCTCGGTTCCGTTCAATGAAATCGATTCTAAATATTTTGATTATGGACAGGTAGCAGTAGCTATTGCTTTTAATAGTAATCCTGATTTCTATATCAATCTTAATGGAAACAATATTCCCACAACATCTGGTCCATATAATTTCCGGGTAGAATACTCCTTTTATGATGGTAAAATAGATGGAGATTTAAATATCTATGCTGATTACCTTGGTACAGGTACTGCTACTCCCCCACCTCCATTCCGTGCAAAGGTTACATTAACTGATGCCGATAACGGCGATCAGTAATACATAAAAAAGCCTCCAAATAATAAATAATTATTCGGAGGCTTTTTTACTATACATTATTTTCTTCCTACCCTTTCAGCAACAGCTCTGCATGCTCTAATGCAGCATCCGTTGGATTTGCTCCGCTCAGCATTTGTGCGATCTCTTTGACCCTACCGGATTGATCCAGACGTACGATATTTGATATGGTACGGTTAGCTCTATCTTCCTTATATACTTTAAAATGTGCAGCACCTTTAGATGCAATCTGCGGCAAGTGCGAAATCGCAATCACCTGCATATTTGCAGCTAAATTCTCCATGACCTCACCGACACGCAATGCGACCTCTCCCGAAATCCCAGTATCGATCTCATCAAAGACAATCGTTGGTAAAGCCGAAGTCTTAGCAACGAGTGATTTTATGGCCAACATCACACGGGAGAGCTCTCCGCCTGAAGCGACACGATGAATAGATTGTAAGGCTTGCCCCTTATTGGCAGAAAACAGGAACTGAATAGTATCTATTCCAGACTCACGCATCTCGCCCTCTTTCAGTGGCTCTAATACAACCTGAAGTACCGCATTTGGCATGCCAACATTCAACAGCGTATTTTGCACCTCCCCGGCTATTGTATCCAATACTAATCTGCGTGCGCTTGAAAGCTCTTTCGCATTGTTTAGCGCAACTTTCAGCTTCTCTATCACCTCTGCTTCCAGACGCTCCAACTGCTCATCGGAGGAATTGATGGCCAATAGTTTTGCTTCCAGATCATCTCTTAATTGAATGAGTTCCTCCACTGAGTCGACATGATGTTTTTTCTGCAACGAATATAGTAAGCTCAATCGCTCATTGATCTCCAGTAAGGTACCCTCATCCAAGTGAGTATCCTCTTCGAGCGAAGTCAACTCCGCAGCCACATCTTTTAATTCGATCAAGGTACTCTTCACCCGTGTAGCTAGATCGGCCGCTTCGGGCAGAAAAGAAGATATTCCTTCGATCTGCGACATAGCATCTTTCAATTGTGTCAATACGGCTATATCCTCGTTTTCTAACAGACTTGAGGCCGCATTTAAGGACCGTTTGATATCCTCGGCATTCTCCAATTGCCGTTGTTGCTGCTCTAGTGTTCCCTGTTCATCAGGCACGAGCTTCGCCCCATCTAGCTCATCAAATTGAAATTGAAAATAATCCAGCTCTATCGCCGCCTTCTTAACCGTTTCTTTCAATTCTTCCAGTTCACGCTTTGCTTTTTTATAGGCAATATAACTCTCCTTATAGCTTTGTTTCAACGCAAATGTCCCGGCTACACTGTCGACTACCAAAAACTGGAATTCCTCGGTATTGACCTGTAAAGTCGCATGCTGTGAATGCACATCGATCAATTGCTCGCCCAATTGTTTAAGTATTGCCAATGTAACCGGAGAATCATTTACAAAGGCACGGGATTTACCATCTGGTGTAATTTCTCGTCGGATAATCGTATGATCCGCATAGTCAAGGTCATTCTGCTCAAAGAAACTATTTAATTGATAAGCTCCGATATTAAACTCCCCTTCGATTACACATTTTTTAGACGGATCAAAAAAGTGTTTTCCCTCCGCCCTATTACCCAAAATCAGGGAAAGTGCTCCCATAATAATGGATTTACCCGCTCCAGTCTCCCCAGTAATCATATTCAACCCTTTATCAAATTGGATTTCCAATTCGTTGATCAGGGCGTAATTCTTAATATGTAAGGTATCTAGCATATGCTTAAAGGTCTATTGTTACAGTTGGGAGGAAAACCGTTCCTCATCCGGATTGTATCTTATCTTTTATGGTCCTTTCTTTAGTAGGTAATTTACCTAAAAATCAGACGTTTTCAATGCATTTTGTTTCAAAAAAAATTGTTTCGGGTTTAAACATCTAGTGCTTTAATTAATTCAATACCGCTAAATACTAAAAATAATATCAAAATTCCAAATAAAACTAATTATAATAGCTAAAAACTAACAGTTAAAAAATCATCAATGGTATTTTATCTACCAGTGATTACGCAGATTAGCCCCCTTAATACAATGATTTGATCTTATCAAGAGCAATATACGACAAGTAGCTACTTCGACTATAAACATATAAATCTTATCTTTTGACAGTATCATGTTTGGTTGTGACAAAATAATGTACAGCCCTTATTAGGTAAGCATAAATAAATAACTATTTTTACAGCATGCAAGATTACAGTGCTACCCTTAAAAAATACATGCCTGAGGAAGCGGCGCCGATCATATCTAACTGGATCAATCATACAGCGTGCCTGTTTAAGATTTCCCGTGCCCGAAGCAGTAAATTGGGCGATTATCGTGCTCCTTTTAAGGGCAGTCCACATCGTATCTCAGTCAATCATGATTTAAATCCTTATTCCTTTCTGATCACAACTATACATGAATTTGCTCATCTACAGACCTGGAATAAGCATAAGCACCTTGTCAGACCACATGGGCCCGAATGGAAAAAACATTTCAAAGAGTTAATGGAACCCTTTTTAAAATTAGATATATTTCCAGCGGACATCAATAGTGCAATACACAGCTATATGGAAAATCCTGCAGCATCAAGCTGTACCGATCTTCATCTATTCCGTACGTTAAAAGCTTATGACAAAGCAAAAAGCAATGCACTGACGGTAGAAGCATTGGAGGATGGCCATTTTTTTAAATTGAAGAATGGGCGGTCTTTTCAGCGAATCGAAAAAATACGGAAACGCTACAAATGTATGGAGCTGACCAGCAAACGTATGTACCTTTTTAACCCAATTGCTGAGGTATTTTTGTTAGAACAATGATTTTTAACAAATACATTCATTATATTTTTATCTTTGCTAACTTAGGAAACAATTAAAGAGAGCTTTTATGTTACACTTACACTCGACAATAGCAATTGTCTTATTGCTGGCCCTGGTGATATCTATTGTGATCACCTTAATGAACTATTTAGGCAACAAACCTTACAACCGTAAAATTGCCTTATTAGGTTTTATCGTATCGCATATTCAATTATTAGTGGGATTGATTTTATACTTCGTTTTGAAGTACCCTTCGATGATCTCTGGCAGCGTGATGAAAGATCCGACATTACGTTTAAAAATCATTGAGCACCCATTGACAATGATCATTGCCATTGTATTGATCACCATCGGTTATTCAAAAGCTAAAAAGATGGAAAATTCCAGAAAAGCAAATCAAACTGTTGTGATTTTCTACATCATCGGTTTAATCCTGATGCTTGCCCGTATTCCATGGGGTACATGGTCATTATTTGCATAGACTTATCAATCATAGCAAAAGGCATCAATTGTTTAATTGATGCCTTTTTTATTTACTATGCTTATCCCTTATTGATCTTAAAGCTTTACTTTATTACCAAATTCAGGCCCCTTACGAGGAAATCATTTTAGTCCGATCGTTAAAAACGCATTCAAAAGCGTTATTTTCTTTGTTTTAAATTAGCACGATAAGCACAAAAAAAGCCTCAGCAAAACTGAGGCTTTCCCATATTTAAAAGACCTTTAATTAGTCACGATTTTTTCCAAATCCCAAAATACCGAAAACAGTTTTAAATGCGATAAGAGCACCTACGATCAATGAGATATTTGCTATCGCGGAGAACAAGAATGTTTGTTGTCCCAGTGCAGTACATACATCCGGTACAAAACGGATAAATGTGCCTATTAAACCTAAAGCGATAGCTACTACCAATGTTTTGTAGTAATGAGTTTGATTCGCATTATTATCAGTTGTCTTTGGAGCTCTTGGTTGTACAGTTTCTGCCATTTCTATTTCGATTTTATTCGATACAAATGTACAAAATATTCTATGTTTGAAAAATAAAATTGAAAAAACCATTAACGTTCGAAATTCGAAAATGAAAAGATGCAATTTTCTATCTCTTTTGATAAGAATCGTACACTTTTTTATACGCTATAAACTATTGCTTAACAGGATGATTATTCGCTGACTTCATCCCTTAATAATGATGTTAAAAACTTATGCCGAACGAGGTATGCTTCTTGTGGTTATTCTCCAAAACAATAATTAGTTTTTCTCATGTTGTTTTTGTAATATCTTTTTTATAAATATTTAAAAAAAAGGACTGCTACTTTTGACGATACGATGAAATAAATGAAAATTTATTTCATCGGTCTCACACTTTACTTACAAAACTGTCCAATTCTTTGTTTACCTCATCCAACAATTGCTGTTCGCTAGGCAGATAAAGCTCGTATTGACTGGCAACAATCTGTTTTTGATCCGCCGGAAGTGTAAATTTCACAACTGCATCGTTTTTACTCGCACAGAGTAAAATGCCAATCGTGGGATGCTCATGTGGAAGTTTTTCAATACGATCATAGTAATTGACATACATTTGCAGTTGACCAATGTCCTGATGGGTCAATTTATGTGTCTTAATTTCAATGATCACAAAACTTTGTAATAGGCGATTGTAAAAGACTAAATCAACAAAAAACTCATCCCCTTCGATATGAATACGTTTTTGGCGGGCAACAAAGGAAAAGCCATTCCCTAATTCCAACAAAAACTCCTGCAGATGGCTGATAATAGCGCCTTCAAGATCTTTTTCATAATAGGCACTTTCGCGTTTCAAACCCAAAAATTCCAATACCATCGGATCCTTGATAATCTCTTTGGCATCAGAAGGCAGCTTTTCTTTTTTTGCTATGGCCAAGACACTTTCTTTATCGTTACTAAGTAACAGGCGTTCATATAAATTACTAAAGACCTGTCGTTCCAACTGCCGTGATGTCCAGTTATTTTTAATGGTTTCGGCGATATAAAACTCCCGTTGCTCCTCTAAGTCAAGCCGCATCAATAAGCGATATTGTGTCCAGCTCAATTGCGAACGCAGTGCGTTCGCAATTGGAAAAACACGATAGAACTGTCTAAACAATTCAACTTGTCTTCTTGAGAAACCGCTACCATATTCGGGTTCCAATTCTTTAGCGACATATCCAGTTAGATATTTCCCATAATCAGCCCTATCCTTACCTTGTTGCTCCTGCTCAAAAATACGTTTGCCAATATGCCAATACATCAATGTGCGCTGATGATCGACAGCACGAATTGCGTTGTCTCTGGATTTGGAAATAATCGCCTTTATGTCCGATATTAAAGTTTGATCCGATAACATATTGATCTATTTAATTGGTATTACTTCTGTAATTGGGTAGTACAAATATAGTCAAACACAAATTAAATACTAATTATTTTAGTAAAATTTATTTTTAAATACTTCTTATTAAGCCTAGAGCAACACCTTAAAAACCTATTATACAACAATTAACAGAAGCATAAATCCCTCCATCGCCTTCCCACCAAGACACATTAAATAAGTCAATCGTTTAATAGGTTTATATGGCTGCTACAGCATAAAATTTATTTAACTTCACCTTACAAGAAGACAGCGAAATGAAAGCAGCAGCGAAATTGGATAAAATAAAAATGTGATGCGGCAAAATTTATTCTTGTCAAAAAAAAGTGTATCTTAATCATAAATCACAGCCACATGAAACGCTTATATATCCTATTTAGTTTTGCACTATTATTCTCTTCAATAGCGACAGTAAAAGCAACTCTTTCTTCCAATAAAAATTATTCAAAGCAGTTGACTGATACGCTTTCTGATAATATCCGAAAATATATCACGCAATTAGCTGTTTCGGAGGGCTTAGATAAAGGCTCCATTAAAATAAAAACTAATAGCTGGGGAGAGGTAACCGTTTCAGACAACTGGGGTAAAAGTGTCAAATACAGTAGAGACCATTGGGACGGATATACAAAAAAAGATAACAACGGACTTAAAACATTGATAAAACAAGATTTTTCCGGCAATATAGTCGTAAAATATAACGACGGAAAAGAAAAATCGGTCAGAAAAAATATAAGTGGGGATTTTGATATTCCTGATCAGGACGGGAGTCCATCCACTGCTTCCATAAATAACCTCGATAATTTGGAAATCCGTGACAGTCACGGCAACCTCACGACTGTTTCAAAAAATATCTTCGGCGGTTTAGATATCCGTGATGCAAGCGGCAACCACACCTCTGTATCTAAAAATGTTATTGGTGGCTTAGACATTCGTGACAACCAAGGCAATAGCAGTCGCGTATCAAAGGATATTTTAGGAAACCTTAGTATTGAAAGTAACACTGGTAAACACACAACCATTAGAACCGACATATTGGGAGGCAAAACAATTGAAGATAACAAAGGGAGCCGTGTTTCTGTACGAAAGGATATATTTGGAAATTATGAAGCCAGCGATAACAATGGAAACCATGCGTCTATTAAAAAGGATATCTTTGGAAAAGTAGTCATTGATGATCCAAAAGGGATCTTGGAAAATGTGAAGCTTCAACTGATCGAAGATTTATTGAAACAATAAAAGGAATTTGCCGATATCGATTTTTTGACATTGAAGTTTTCGATTAGAATCATCCCCCAAATAATTTAAGATTTCCAAAAGAAAATTAAAATTCCTAAAATTGCATGCTCATTTCGACGAGATCTATTGTGACATCGCCAACATGAATTTGCCTTGGCTTGTAGAAAGGAATATAAGCAAATAAGTCAAATCTATTGCTACAAATGGGCTAAAATTAACGCTTATAATAAGATGAAAAAGTTTATATTTTTTCTATTACTGATACCTTTCTGGGCAAGTGCTCAGGAGCAGAATATCCAAGACTTTGTAATAAAAGAGAATCTTTCCAAAAATGGAAAACTTGCGGTCGTCGCTTTGGATTCAATAGGCAATACCAATGAGACTATCAATGGGAACTACCTGTTTACCATCAACGGTTTCTCTCAGGCACTCCAATTTCACGATGGCGTAGCTGTGCCGGCTCAAAAAATCGAATCATCTACCTTTGTATTTTTTAGCCACAAAAACCAGGAGAAATCCAAAGGCAGGCTGTTTTATATCTACAAGACAGATAATGGACTTTCTCCCTTTGCCATCAGCGGACTGATGTTTTTGATTATCCCTGCCATCGTATTGGGTATCGCCTATATGTTCAAAAAAGTGATTATGACAGCCATTGCATTGGCAATCGTTTTCTTTATATTCAATCACTCACAGGGGCTGGATCTGAGCAAAATCTTTGAGTCAATTTTCTCCAGTCTAAAGAATCTCATAGGCTAGCACGCAATATCATTACATTAAAATCGTAATTCAGCTTACCGAACTATTTATAAAAAATTAGTGTTTACTAGAACGGCATCCCGATCCCAAAATTGTACTGTATAAAATTATAGCGGTCAGGTCTATGGTCCTGGTAGTATTGCTCTTTAAATTCTTTTGAGTCAAAGAAATGCTTGATTACCCACTGGTTGCTCCCCGAAAACTGCGGATCTTTAACCTTTAGTCCTGCGTCCAGACGGATCACAAAGTAATCAGAATCAAAACGTAGCCCAAAACCCGTACCGATAGCTACCTGGCCCAAAAACTTATTGAATTTAAATTCACCGCCAGGATTTAATTCATCATCTTTTTTAAGTCGCCAGACGTTGCCCATATCAACAAAAGTAGCACCGTTCATCTTGGCCCCCAGAAAATTATTTAAGATACGAAATCTATACTCAGCATTTGCCTCCAATTTGATCTCGCCCAACTGATCTAAATTCCGTAAGTTCAATCGGAGGTCCTCACTCAGGTTTTGCCTGTTATAGGCCCCTGGCCCCAGCGTACGTGCCTGCCATGCCCGTATACCATTCATCCCTCCACTGTAAAAACTCTTTTCGAATATCAATAACTTCGAATTGTTCCCATATGGTATGGCTATCCCCGGATTAAACCGGAAAACAAATTGTCTGTTTCCTCCAAAATTTCGGTACAAACGATAGTCAAATTCAGTTTTCGCATATTGCAAGAAAGGAACTCCAAAGATTTTTTTCTCCCCATCGGCATTAGCCGGTAATTTGGCAATGCTACTGATCAGATCCAACACATTACCACTGACATCCACTGTTCCGCGGAAATATTGAAAATCTTCCTTGCTTGTGAGTTTCTTGCCATTCAGAATAAAAGTATATTGTGTACCCAATCCGAAATATTGACGATCATTGCTTCGTACGTACAATTGATACCCTTCCTGTTCCAGATTTTTTCTAAAATTTGAGTCTAATCTTCCGTCCCGATATTCCAATACGATTGGAGTAAAACTATGGTACTTGTTCTCCGTTTCATACCAGGAGTAATTCAGCGAAGTAATAAAATAGCGGTTGGAGTAAGTCCGATCCTGATCAAATAATTGAAGGGTCATAGAGTAGGTCGTTTTTGGCAAACCAAATTTCCCTCCTGGATTAATATGAAAAGGGACCATGAGTCTCGGAATTACCAAATTTACCCCCGCCTGAAAATCATTATTGAATATTTTACTGGAAAGCCCACCGGCCAAACGTGGATCAAACAACACCCCATAGCGGAGTTTTACTTCCAGCTGTTCAGAACCGCCAAAAATATTTCGCTGTGAAAATGTATTTCCAATATTAAAACCGCTCATCCCCGAACTAAAAGTATACTCTCCTTCAATCTGGTTACCCATTCGTGGTCGCGGGACGAAATCATAATGAACATCGAGTTTATTGGAATCTTTTTTCACAAACTGCACTTTTACAGACCGAAAACCGTTCATCTCATAAAGCCGATCATAAGACTTATTTTCCTCGGCCAACGAATAATAATTTCCCGATCGTAGGTACATATACCTTTCCAATGGTTTCCAGCGAAAGCTATTTGTTTCATCCACAAAAAGAAGTCGTTTTACAGAATCAGTTATACGACGAGCTGGTTTCTTTGACATTGCCCCATAATTCCTAATAGTCATATATACACTGTCAATTTGATACTTTTTATGTATCGTTGAATCACTGGGATTTTCTACATTTATTTTTAAATCGATCAAGTTTCCACTCAATGTAGAGTCAATACCAACACGCATATATTGCCTCAAGTAGTCATAATACCCATTGTTACGCATAACAACATATAATTTTTCCCGTTCATCCAGCAATTTGGCCGCATCGTATTGTGTATTGGGCTTTACCTTGGTTTTTGGTAGGATATCCCGATCAAATAACCATTTTGCATCCGCGTCTTCAAATTTACGTTCAATGTTTCTGATCTGATATGCATTTCCTTCATCGACATTAAAATTGATATGCGCCCTTTTTTTTCTAACTGTAATCTCAGGACTGACTTTGGCATTAAAATATCCCTTAGTAAACAAAAAACGTCTGATCTGATTAGCGGAAAGGTCAACCATTGCTGAGTCAAGCAAATGGGGTGGCTCACCAACATTTCTGATCTTCTTGGTCTTATAGCGACCTTTTTTTGTGTTGAAGGTATTATAAATAAATAGGTTTACCCGTGAATTAGGTCTGATCTGATTGGAGATATAGGTCTCGGAAGACTCTTTCAGTGCTGGTGAAACGCCAGAAATCTGTACTTTTGTAACCAAGGCTTGGTCGTCATCTATATATTTTGAAGATCGGCAAGATGCAAAAAATAGCGTCAAAAGCATTATACTTGCAAATCCGATAAAACGAGGGTACTTAATCATCAATAAAAATGTTGTCAAAAGCGCAAATCAGTCTAATAACGTCTCTACAAAACAAAAAGTATAGAAAACAACATGGCTTATTTATCGTTGAAGGCATAAAATCCGTCAAGGAATTTATCTCATCAAGCTACCAGGTCGATTCCATTTTCTATACAGACGACGCAAACACAAAAGTGGGTAAAATCTCCCATAATATAAAATCTCATGAACTGACGGAGGCTGAATTTCAAAAGATTAGTACCCTAAAATCTCCGCAAGGCATCCTTGCCTTGGTCAAGCTCCCCAAACAGCAACAAATTGAAGTAAATGATCTGAGAAATTGCTACAATATCGTTTTGGATGATGTACAGGATCCGGGTAATTTGGGAACCATCATTCGCACAGCCGAATGGTTTGGGATCAAGCATATCATTTGCTCCATTGGCACAGTAGATGCCTATAATCCAAAAGTTGTGCAGGCGACAATGGGCTCATTGGCAAGAATACAGGTACATTATCTCGATCTCCCTAAATTTATCTCTTCAACAGACTTACCGGTCTATGGCGCGCTACTTCATGGGCAATCCATTTATCAGACCGAATGGAGCACAGAAGGATTGATCGTCATGGGAAATGAAGGCAATGGCATCAGTACAGAAGTAATAGCTTTAATAGATCAGGCAGTGACCATACCTCGTATCGGCCAAGCGGAATCGCTGAATGTTGCTGTCGCAACAACGATATTCTGTAGTGAGATCGCCCGACGGCAATTGGTTTAGCGAATTTATTTTTAAAGGAATTCTATAGCCGTTGATGAAGGCCGAGCCGGTTGCCTTCGGAGTCTTCAATCTCAGCGACTGCAAAGCCTAGATCTTTATGAAAGGTCGCAGGATATAATACCTTTGCACCCGTGTTTTCTGCTTTTCTTAACGTCTCTTCCAGATCTTCGGTATGCAAATAAAGCACTATCCCTTGATGCGTAGGCTGATAAATTTCTCCTTTGGCCAGCGCACCAGTAACCCCCGACAGCTTTTCCTCAAAAGGGAAATAAGCCATCTGAATTCCATCAAACTCTTCCTGATCAAAGGAAAAGGAAAATAGCGCGCTGTAAAAACGAACAGCGCGGTCCATATTCAGTACTGGAATCTCAAAATAGACTCCTGGATTTCTTTTTTCTTTTGACATACGATTAATTGGAGTTTTCTTAAAGTTCGGCCAATAAAAGAGGTTTCCTCTCATCAGCGAAGACCAAATATACAAATTTGCCTCAACTGGATTTCCGGATGATTATTTTTATGTTACCATTGAAAGGATTTTAAAAATTTCGAACAAAAGAAAAAGTTTAATCGTTTCAAAAGCTGTACATTTGACCTATTCTTCAAAAAGTACAGGTATCTTCCACGGTATTGCATACTTGAAGAATTATTCATGCACGACAATTGTTTTAAAATGCCATCTGAACAGAAATCCATCTATACGCTTCAATTTATTTTACTCTGCCTGAGCTCACTCCTATTCTCCTCGAGTTTCAATATGATTATTCCAGAGCTCCCTAATTACCTGAGTAGCTTGGGTGGGGCTGAATATAAGGGGCTGATCATCGCATTGTTTACATTAACTGCCGGAATTTCAAGGCCTTTCAGCGGCAAGCTGACTGATCGTTGGGGCCGTGTACCGGTCATGGCCATCGGATCCATCGTCTGTTTTATCTGTGGTTTTCTCTATCCGATTTTAACTTCTGTCGCTGGTTTTTTGTTCCTGCGGTTGATCCATGGATTCTCTACCGGTTTTAAACCGACATCTACCTCGGCTTATGTTGCGGATCTTGTGCCCCAAAAAAGATGGGGTGAAGCCTTGGGAATGCATGGTCTTGCATTTAGTGTCGGCACTGCAGTAGGCCCAGCGATAGGGAGCGCAATTTTTGACGCTTTTGGAATTAATGTCATGTTCTATTCCTCTTCCTTCATGGCATTATTATCAATCCTCATCGTCATCAATATGAAGGAAACTTTGGTTAAAAAGGAGAGATTTAACCTTTCCATGCTCAAAATAAACCGAAATGACATCATTGAATGGCGTGCAGTCCCTGCTGGAATAGTTACCTTTCTGTCCTATACGGCATACGGTGTGATCCTGACCCTTATACCGGATTGGAGTGAGCACCTTGGATTAAAAAATAAAGGTCTTTTCTTCCTGGCATTTACGATCGCATCCGTTATGATACGTTTTGTCTCGGGAAAAGTTTCCGATCGCTACGGGAGGCCAAAAGTTATTATTACGGGCTTGGTGATTATTGCTATTGCTTTGGTGGTCATTGGTTTTGAGGATAGCTTTATCGGTATGATGATTGGAGCGAGCATCTATGGTATCGGAACTGGTATATTATCTCCCGCGGTTAATGCCTGGACCATTGACCTGAGTATCCCCGAACATCGGGGCAAAGCGGTTGCGACCATGTATATTTCCCTCGAAGCAGGTATTGGGCTTGGCGCCCTCCTCGCTGGACTGTATTATGCAGATGTCATCCTTCGCATTCCGCAAATTATGTATGCCAATGCCGTGGTGCTAGTGATTGCTTTACTCTATATGCTGAATTGGCAAAGAAAATCTTAGCTTTAGCTATTCGATTGTAGTCATTAGATTGGAGTAATCTAACGGCAGACTAACAAGGTCACGATAGCATCGCCGACATGACTATTTATAAACAGATAGCAAATGATGAACAATTATTTAAAGCTTCAATATAAATTGTTGACGCGCCATTTTAAGGCGACTGGCCTTCCGATAGCGGTTGCGCCACTTTTGTTACTGGGAGTCTGTTATCTTGCCCATTACCTTCTGCTCCAGTATCCTGTTTTTGGAAGCTATACCTTACTGCTTAGCAATTTTCAATTACTCTTTCTCCTGACCGAAAAAAACAGGAACGATTTTCTAAAAAACACCTTTAGTACAAAGGATTTTTACACGATCAGGCTACTGGAAAATGGCCTTGTGATTTTACCATCCATGCTTATTTTTCTATTCCTAGGACTATGGTTATATGGCGTGGCGCTCATTGCCCTGGCTGTTGTATTTGCTTTTTTGATCTTTAAAGCTTTTGGTAAATCTATCCCAACTCCGTTTACAAAGAAACCATTTGAATTTATTATTGGATTCCGAAGGAGTTACCTGCTAATTTTCATTCTGTATATACTCGGAGCAATCGGCTTCTATGTAATGAACCCTAACCTCGTTCTATTTTGTATCGCTGGTATTTCACTTACCGCTGTATTCTACTATCAATTACCGGAACCTATATTTTATCTTTGGAACAGCCGAGAGTCACCGGCCAGATTTCTCTTGCGGAAATTTAGGCGTGGGATACTGCAATGCCTTTTATTTGCCTTTCCGCTCCTACTGACATACGCCTTTATTTTTTCATCAGAATGGTTTAATGCAGTAATCGTTTTGGGCGGTATACTATTTCTACTCCCTTTTGCCATTACCTTAAAATATGTCGCTTATCCTCGAGAGATCAATTTTCCGGAGGTTTTTGCGCTGGTGTTATGTTTCAGCTTCTATCCATTGATATTGGCATTATTACCTTTCTATTACTTTAAAGCCCTCAAAAATCTAAAGAACTATTTATGATCGAGCTTATTCATATCAGTAAATCCTTTGGCCAGCATCAGGTCTTGCATGAGGTCTCCTTTACCTTTGAGGATGGAAAAGTCTACGGCATCGTAGGCGAAAACGGCGCTGGAAAAACAACATTATTCCGTTGTATAGCAGGTCTGGAAACAGCTTCGGGAAAGATTAATGCGAACATACAACCACTTAAAAGCCATCTGGGCTACCTCACATCAGATCCATATTTTTTGTCAAAACTGACAGGTGAAGAGTATATTTATCTCCTTACCGATGCCCGTGGGAAAAGCATTAAAAACCTCGATGAAAGAAATCTCTTCGAACTGCCATTAAAAGAGTATGCGAGCTCGTATTCTACAGGGATGAAAAAGAAATTGGCACTAACTGCAACACTGCTCCAGGACAACTGTTTCTACATTCTTGATGAACCTTTTAACGGAATCGATCTACAAAGTAGTATTATCCTGACCGAAATCATACTACGTCTTAAAGCAATGCGTAAAACCATCCTGATCTCATCGCATATATTTTCGACATTAAAGGATACCTGTGATGAGATACTCGTTCTAGAAGGAGGTC
This sequence comes from Sphingobacterium sp. HMA12, assembly GCF_002933815.1. Lineage (GTDB taxonomy): Bacteria > Bacteroidota > Bacteroidia > Sphingobacteriales > Sphingobacteriaceae > Sphingobacterium. The sequence goes on along the minus strand of NZ_BEYR01000007.1, from coordinate 307,793 downwards.
GGATCAGCAAGACTGTCAAAAAAGAACAGTTCGGTGATTTTGAAGAAGAAATGAAAGAGAAAATATTGAAAAAAGATATTGATAAACTGTGGCTTTAAAACCCGTTAAAACCTAAGATACACCAGATGGAAAAATACCTACCAACGTTAGAAACCGAACGCCTAATCATCCGTCCGATAAGCATGGGCGATAAGGACCATTTTTTTGCCATGGATTCACAGGCTGAGGTACATACCTTCCTCAATAAAGAGCCAGTTCAATCCATCGAAGAAATGGAAAAAGTGATCGCTCTCATTCAGCAACAATATGAAAAATACGGTATTGGCCGGCTGGGAGTAATTGAAAAATCAAGCAATCAATGGATCGGCTGGACGGGATTTAAATATATTGATGAATTGGAAAATGGACGTATAGGATTCCTGGACCTCGGTTATCGTTTCAGGGTAGAATCCTGGGGCAAAGGATATGCCACTGAAGCGGCATCGGCTTGTATGCAGTATTATCGCAAACACCTGACCCATTTCGAGCTCCATGCCATCACCCATACAGACAACCAAGGATCGAGGCATGTATTGGAAAAAGTGGGGTTTCAGGTCACCGAAGAGTTTTATTTCGACCATTGGGATATCCGTTGTTTTTGGTATGATTTGGTCGAAGATACTAAACAAAACTAATTATGTTAGCTTTTAAAACTAATTTTTTTAACTTTTCATAGTTTCACTGGGATAAAACAAAATGGTTTTGTATTTTTACACGTTCGAATAAAATAAGATTTCGAACATTTCTGTATTGTACAATTTAATCTATTGCTGAGTAAATGAGTGACGAAACAAACTTCCCAACGGAAGATAATCAAGAAGAATTAGGAGCAGGAAAAACAGAAGGCGGAAGTCAGACAATACCTTTATCTGGACTGTACGAGAACTGGTTTTTGGATTATGCGTCCTACGTGATCTTGGATAGAGCTGTACCCCATATAAATGACGGCTTAAAACCCGTACAACGTCGTATTCTCCATTCTCTAAAGGAAATGGATGATGGAAGATATAATAAGGCTGCCAATGTCATTGGTAATACCATGAAATATCACCCGCATGGAGATGCCTCCATTGGAGATGCCATGGTTCAGCTAGGACAGAAAGACCTTTTGATAGATTGTCAGGGTAACTGGGGCTTCCCGATTACAGGTGATTCGGCTGCGGCGCCACGTTATATTGAGGGGCGGCTTTCTAAATTTGCGAATGAAGTTGTCTTCAATCCCGAAACGACCGAATGGCAACAGAGCTACGACGGCCGTAACCGTGAGCCAGTCACTTTACCTGTTAAATTTCCATTGCTTCTGGCACAGGGAGCAGAAGGTATTGCTGTGGGTTTAGCAACCAAGATTATGCCGCACAACTTTATTGAACTCATTGATGGCTCAATTCAGGTACTGAACGGCGAACGTCCGAATATTCTTCCCGATTTTCCAACAGGTGGTATGGCCGATGTGTCCAACTACAACGAAGGTCAACGTGGCGGAAAGATCCGTGTGCGCGCTAAAATCGAGGAGCGGGATAAAAAGACTTTGGCAATCACGGAGATTCCTTTTGGCACTACTACAGGCGGCTTGATCGAAAGTGTAGTGACTGCCAATGAGAAGGGCAAAATCAAAATCAAGAAAATCGAAGACAACACCGCTGGAAATGTTGAAATCATCGTGCATTTAGCACCAGGAATCTCTCCCGATGTGACGATCGATGCCTTGTACGCTTTCACAGCCTGCGAGGTTTCCATTTCGCCAAATACCTGTGTCATCAAGGATGAGAAACCTCATTTTATGAGTGTCAATGACATCTTGATTGAAAACACCAAAAACACCAAAAATCTATTGAAGCGGGAACTGGAGATCCGTTTAAATGATCTTCAGGAAAAAATATTCTTCAATAGTCTATTAAAAATATTCATCCAAGAGGGGATGTACAAACACGCCGATTATGAAAATGCCGGTGACTTTGACACTGTAGTGCAGGTTTTAAATCGTTTGTTTGAGCCATTCTTTGAACAGTTTTATCGTGAAATTCTTCCTGAGGATTACAAGAAACTGATCGACAAACCAATGAGTAGTATCACGCGTTTCGATGTAAAAAAATCAGACGAAACGATGAAGACGCTCGAAAATGAAATCAAGGAAGTGAAGCGGCATTTGCGCCAATTGACAGAATATGCCATTGCATGGTATGAAAAACTACGCGAAAAATACAGTAAAGATCGCGAGCGCAAGACTGAATTACGCATCTTTGATAAAGTTGAGGCAACACAAGTTGCTTTGGCCAATGCTAAACTATACGTCAATCGCGAAGAAGGTTTCATCGGCTCCGGAATGAAGAAGGATGAATTTGTCTGTGATTGCTCAGATATCGACGATATCATTGTATTCCGTGAAGATGGCAAATATGTCGTCAGCAAGATTCAGGATAAAGTATTTGTTGGAAAAGGGATTATCCACGTAGCGGTCTTCAAAAAAGGTGACGAACGTACCATATACAATGTCATCTATAAAGAAGGCGAAACCGGCACAAGTTATATCAAACGTTTTTCTGTTGTTGGCGTTACCCGCGATAAGGAGTACGATGTATCCAAAGGATCTAAAGGATCTAAAGTTTTGTATTTCACTGCTAATCCAAATGGCGAGGCCGAAGTGGTCAATATACAGCTCAAACCACACACGAAATTGCGTAAACTGAATTTCGATATGGATTTCGCTGAAATTGCCATTAAAGGTCGTGCGTCCCAGGGAAATATTGTCTCCAAATATCCAGTCAAGAAAATCGCCTTCAAAAGCTCAGGTATTTCAACGCTTGCGGGCCGAAAAATTTGGTACGACAGCATCATGAAACGCTTAAATGCGGATGAACGTGGTCAGTATTTAGGGGAATTTGATGGTGATGATAAAATATTGGTTGTGCTTTCCGATGGTAGCTACGAGTTATCGAACTTCGACCTAAGCAACCACTTTGATGAGAAAATGATCCGTATTGAGAAATTCTATCCGGAACATGTTTATACCGTAGTACATCAAGATGGTAAGAGCGGTACCTATTTTGTCAAACGTTTTAAATTTGATGACCAGCCTATTGGTAAACGCATTTCGTTCATCAATGAAGAACCCGGTTCAAAATTAGTACTTATGAGCAATGCCGCTGAGCCTACGGTCAAATTGGATATTTTGAAAGGCAAATCTCAAACCGAGGAAACGCTGGAACAACCATTGACAGAAATCATTGATGTCAAAGGCATAAAGGCACAGGGGAATCGTCTTTCCTTCCATACCGTAAAATCGGTAGCCCTAATTACAGCAGACGAAGACCTAAGTGAAAAGGGAACGAAGAAAGCAGAAGTTACGACAGAAGGTGGCGAAACAAAATCCGATGAGACAAAGGCGGAGGTTTCAACAGCTGAAACAGCAACAGACGCATCCAATGATAAAAAAGAAGATGACATCAAATTAGAGATTACTAATCCTGATGACATCCAAATTGATGACAAGGGGCAAATGGAAATGTTTTAACAGCATTTTCCAATAAATAATCCGCATAAGAAAAGGCTCGAATATCATATTCGAGCCTTTTATATTATTATTGATAGCAGGTAGTTTTCAAAGGTCACCACGGCCTTGCTTCAATCCTCCCCCCCTCTAATAAACAGCCCACAGTCAATTTGCTGTGCTTGATACAAAATTCCTGACATAAAGCTTTTAAGCTTTAAATTCTTTTAGAAATTTTTGGAGTTTCGGCGCAATGACCACCGAACAGAACGGGTTCTCAGGGTGATCATTAAAATAATTATGATGATAATTTTCAGCAAGCCAAAATATTGACGCTGGTTCCACCGCTGTTACAATTGGATCTTCATAGATATCCTCATTTTCCAATTCATCAATAAAGTTTTTCGCTAAGATCTCCTGTTCTTCGTTATGATAGAAGACCACAGAACGATACTGTGTACCCACATCATTACCCTGACGGTTCAATGTTGTCGGATTATGTGTCTTAAAGAAAATTTTCAACAGTTCCTCATAATTGACCAACTCATCATCATACTCCAACTCCACCACTTCTACATGATCCGTTGTTCCAGTACAGACCTGCTCATAAGTAGGATGGTCTATATGACCTCCCATATATCCAGGCAATACGGATGTCACTCCCTCGGTATTTTGGAAGATCACTTCCGTACACCAAAAACATCCACCTCCAAAAGTTGCTTTCATATTTTTATAGTATTTAGTAATGAGTATTGAGTATTTAGACTGTGATTTTTAAGCCCTTGGCATACTTGTTATCTCATTTTTCTCACGCTAACGTCGCTTATACAAAGATAATCAATAATAAATTTAATACTTCTATCTAAATCTGTATTCTCTATTTAATAGTGCGTATTGAGTAGTAAGTATCTAAACTTTGGTTTTATAAGCCCTGGGCATACCCTTTTTTTCAGTCCTAGATCCTTTGTCTCAATCTCAGATCTAAAATCTCATATCTAATTACTGATAATAATGTTTTCCTTTGATCAATAAATCCTGCTGTTTACTGTCACAAACAGCGTAAGAGAATCCCTCCTGCAATGCAAAAGCGCCATACTCTCCCTTTTTGTTAATCGCCAAAAATCCGACTTGTATCTCTTTGGCAATTGCAGGCTTTTTCTTCACAATACGCATCACCGCTTCCTTGCAGGCATCTTCGGGGGAGTAACCCTGACGCATTAATTCGACCACCAAAAAGCTGCCTACATTTCGGATAACTTCTTCACCTACCCCGGTCGAAGTGGCCCCACCGACTTCATTGTCTACATACAATCCCGCTCCGATGATCGGGCTATCTCCCACCCGGCCATGCATTTTAAATGCCATTCCACTTGTTGTACAGGCTCCGGAGATATTTCCGTTGGCGTCCAGGGCTAACATACCAATAGTATCGTGATTGTATTGATTGCCCGGTAGACGCTCCGCAGCAAAAGTTTTATTCTCGATATTAACGACTGGCTTGTATTTCTTCTCTTTTAACCACTCTTTCCAAGCTTTCTCTCCCTCAGGTGTCAATAAATTCTCTTCTTGAAAACCGTTTTCCAATGCAAATTGTAAGGCACCTTCACCAACAAGCATGACGTGTGGTGTTTTCTCCATAACCAAGCGGGCCACCGATATCGGATGTCCGATTTTTTCCATACCAGCCACAGCACCACAATTACCATCCGCATCCATAATGCAAGCATCTAGGGTCACATGTCCATCACGATCCGGGTAACCGCCTTTGCCTACGGTCATATTTTTTAAGTCTGCTTCGGGTACCCGTACCCCTTGTTCGACAGCATCAAGAGCTTTTCCGCCTTTGGATAAGATCTCCCAGGCCGCTTTATTTGCTGCTATCCCAAAATCCCAAGTGGATATGACAATCGGATATTTTTTCAACCTATCATCGGATGCAATTGTCAGCCCTTTTGTATCAAATGCACTCAAAGTACCTATAGCTGTAGCAGCCATAAAACCTTGCTTAATAAAATTACGTCTAGAACTCATATATAAACTATTTGTCTTTTTAATAACCTGTCTGCCTCCACAATCCGGCATTTTACAAGCATGAATAATTCGTTTTTTGAATGTCCATTACGCTAGCCCATAATCGCCAACCTGCTTTTTGGTAGTGAGATTCAAAAACAATCAATGGTTTTGCGATCAATAAGCAATAATACAAAATGGTTTTAGCAAATAGACAAATTAATTAAAATTAAGCCCAAAGGTTCGTTTTTTAGCAACACAGTACTCGAATCACTCAAAAATCGACAACAAACATTGATTTATATTGTGAATTAATCCTATCTTTAGAAACAAACTAATCAGCATGAAAAACACACTAAAATTCGCTATTTTAGCATGTGCAAGTCTTATTGGCACAAGTCATGGCCATGCACAGCAAGTAGATTCCACCACTTATTTCAAAATCAAAGAATTGCAAGAAAACGTAAAGCGTGAATTTGCACCGGATCGAAGAACGAAAATCGTGGCTATTCAAAAAGCGGATGTTCCCCAAAATCTATATATCCTCGAAACAACAGAAAAAGATGCTAAGTTCGTTCTCGAACAAAAAGCAAAAGAAATATCCGCGAATATCCAAGTTCAACTCTTACCGGACGCCAGTGTTGATGGAAAAACTATGGGGGTAATCAGACTTTCAGTTGCCAACATGCGTACGTCCCCGGATAACGCCGCGGAACTGACAAGCCAAGTTTTATTGGGCACACAAGTAGACCTGCTACAGAAGAAAAGCGGTGAATACCGGGTACGTACACCTGATGGTTATATTGCCTGGGTGCCAGCATCTTCAATAGCTGTCATGGATCAGGCCGAGATTGATAACTGGAGACAATCAGAAAAGTTGATCTACACCACTGAATTCGGAAAATCTTATTCCGAACCCAATGAGAAAAGCCAACGGGTATCGGATCTCGTATACGGAGATATCTTGAAATTAACCGGACAAAAAGCGAGTTTTTATGAAATCGCTTATCCCGATGGCCGCAAAGGTTATATCAAGAAATCCGAAGGCCTAACGTTAAAAAATTGGCTAGATACACGTAATCCTACCGCTGATCAAATTATCGCAAGTGCAAAGACTATGTTAGGATTACCTTATTTGTGGGGCGGCACATCGGTCAAAGGGGTCGACTGTAGCGGATTTACCAAAACAAGCTTCTTTATGAATGGCTTCGTTATCCCTAGAGATGCATCACAGCAGGTTTTAGCGGGCGAAAAGATAGATATTTTGGACAGCGAGGGGCATTTTGACCCTGACAAAGCGCTCAAAAACCTGAAACCAGCAGATTTACTTTTCTTCGCTGCAGGCAAAAATAGTAATCCCAACGCACGTGTAACCCATGTAGCGCTTTATATTGGCAATGGCACTTTTATCCATGCTGCAGGATTGGTCCGCATTAACAGCATGCTAAAAGATGCTGCTGATTACGACGATTTTCAGACACGTACCGTTGTTGCTGCCCGCCGTTATTTAGGTGCCAAGGATTCTGCAATTCAAAAAATCGCTGAAAGCAATTACTATATCAACAAATAAACCATAATGAGCAATCAATCTGAATGGATCAGCAAGGATTTTGGGGCCTTTAAGCTAAGGTTCCGTCCATATACCCTAACACTACGCCATGTTTTTACCGTCGCTTCCTACAGTCGAAACACAACACCTGTTGTATTGACCGAGCTGGAGTACGACGGTATTATCGGTTACGGTGAGGCCAGCATGCCACCTTATCTTGGTGAGTCACAGGAAAGTGTTATTGCTTTCTTAAATCAAATTGATTTGTCGGGATTCAGCTCTCCATTCCAAACCGAAGAGATCCTACACTATGTAGATCAAGTAGCAGCAAAGAATACAGCCGCCAAAGCAGCGATAGATATTGCATTGCACGATGTGCTCGGTAAGATTATGGGCCAGCCTTTCTATAAAATCTGGGGATTAAACCCCGATCTTATCCCGCCGACTTCCTACACCATCGGTATCGATACGGAGGACATGATCCGCAAAAAGGTTGCTGAAGCAGATCAGTTTAAGATTCTAAAAGTAAAATTGGGACTGGATACCGATAAAATGATTATTGACACCATTCGCCAGGTGACTGATCGTCCTTTATGTGCCGATGTCAATCAGGGTTGGAAAACTCGGGAACAAGCATTGGAAATGGCCTATTGGCTGGCCGAGCGAAACGTCGCTTTTCTCGAACAACCGATGCCCAAAGAACAGATTGACGATAATGCCTGGCTGACTGAACATAGTCCAATACCCACAATCGCGGATGAGGGCTGTCAACGATTGGTTGATGTACCTGCATTAAAAGACGTATACAGCGGTATCAATATCAAGCTGATGAAATGTACCGGTATGCGTGAAGCCAAACGGATGGCCGAACTTGCACGTTCCCTCGAAATGAAAGTAATGATCGGCTGTATGACCGAAACTTCTTGTGCTATTAGTGCAGCAGCACAATTAGCACCACTAACTGATTGGGCAGATTTAGATGGGGCACTCCTGATCGACAACGATATCTATGATGGTATGACGGTAATTGATGGCAACTGCATCTTACCGAACCGTCCGGGAATTGGAATTTTAAGAAAATAAGATTATATTCAATGCAATGTTTTTTGTCTTATAAAAAGAACATTGCATTGATTTCGCTATAGCAATTGTAAACAAAGGCGATAGCAACCAAAACATTAACAAACTAAATTAATCAATTCATAGCTTTTATGAAATATCCACGTTTGAAAAGTGTAACACCGATGTAACTCGACTGGATATTCCATATGACCTATAAAGACAAATCTTTTTCATATGAAACAACATGTGCTCACAACCTTGTGTCTCCTAGCCTGTAGTTCGATGCAGTCTCTATATGCACAACAGATTCAGATTGCTGGAAAAATTACAGACAGCAATGGAAATCCCATCAGCGGAGTTACCATAAATATCAAAGGGTCGAGCCAGGGAACATCGACCAATGAACAAGGCTTATTCACCCTTCATGCGAATTCGAATGCGTCGCTCCTGATATCTGCTGTTGGGTATAAAGCGCAGGAGATTCAGATCAATGGCCGAAAAACAATCAGTATCACTATTACAAGTGGCGAACAGGCTTTAGATGAGGTCATGGTTGTCGCTTATGGTACAGCAAAAAAAAGTACATATACTGGATCTGCGGCAATAGTAAAAGCCAAAGATATAGATAATGTTCCCACAACCTCATTTGAAAGTGCCTTAAGTGGACGCGTTGCGGGTCTGACAGTTTCTACTCCCTCTGGACAAGCAGGCTCAACACCTAGCATTCGTATTCGGGGCGTAGGATCGATGAATGCTTCGAACGAACCGCTCTATGTCATAGATGGTGTTCCTGCCAATTCCGGTTCGGGTGGTCAAATGGGGGACTATATCTACACATCAAACAATGTTATGGGAAATCTCAATCCCGATGATATTGAAACGATTACCGTACTAAAAGATGCGGCGGCCTCCTCCCTATATGGTTCCAGAGCAGCAAATGGTGTCATCTTAATAACGACCAAAAAAGGCAAAACGGGAAAACCCACGGTCAATTTTAAAAGCTCTATCGGCTTTACGCCAACCTGGGCAACAGACAATTACGAAACAGCTTCGCCTCAGGATCAAGTTAATATGCTGTATCAGATATTTCATGATTACCGCACGTCAAACGTCAATCCAAAAACTGGTGTAAATTATACCGATGCGGATGCCAGTACTTACGCCCTTGGACAGCTAAATACTAAATTTAACAGACATGGTTATCGTTTTGAAGTCAGCGATCCCCTAAGAATGAGCAATGTCAGCATTCTGGGAATGACTGATGGAATTGAAAACCGTGAAGGCAAATATTACGATTGGGATAAAGCGCTGTTTCGCACGGGGATTTATCAGGACAACAATCTTTCACTTTCAGGTGGAACTGAGTCGACGAAATACTTTTCCTCTTTAGGTTACACAACAGATAAAAGCAGGATTAGGGTCAATGATTTCGAACGTATTTCAGGCCGTCTCAATCTAACACAAAAAATCGTTGATAACCTGGAATTTGGAACGAATATCAATATCGGTCACAACAAGAAAAAAGGTTTTAACGATACCCGCAATACAGGATCGAATTATTTTCTACAATCCAGAAATCTCTTGTGGCCTTTATACTGGCCTACAAACTATAAAACGGGTGAGGCTTGGACAGACCGCTATGGTAGCTATGCCTATAATGCCGACTATTATGACCAACAATGGGACAACAACTCGAAAACAAATAAACTAGGCGTCATCAGCAACCTGACCTGGACAATTCTTCCCGAATTAACAGCAAAAACTGTATTCTCGTATGATTATACGGATATGAAGGACTACCTGTATTATAGCGCTAAACATTTCAATGGTATCAGCGACGGAGGTGTAGTGCATCAATTTAACACGAATATGCTGAAATTGGTAACTTCAAATACCATAAATTATAATAAATCTTTTGACAAACACACGATAAACTTACTTGCGGGGTTTGAAGCCGAAAAAAATAAGACGGATTTTATGCGCACAACAGGCCGCAATTTGGGGTCCGCCGAACTTCCTTACATTTCTTCGGCAGGTAAGTTTGAAGCGAATGCATATAGCTGGGGATATAATCTGATGTCATTCTTGGGAAGAGCGGAATACAATTATGACAACACTTATTTTTTAGCAGCTTCTTATCGTCGTGATGGTTCTTCGAAACTAGGTCCCAAAAACCGTTGGGGAGATTTTTGGTCGATATCGGGTGCATATAGCCTAAAAAGCCTTCCATCATTACGCGATAACGATGCCATCAGTACATTACGTCTCAAGGCCTCTTACGGTGTCAATGGAACCTTACCAACAGACAATTTTGGATGGAGAAGACTAGTATCCTTTAACAACTTCAATTATAAAGGACAACCGGGGGGTAACCTTGTCTCCAACCCAGACCCGGATATTACCTGGGAAACCTCTTACACAACGAACGCCGGACTGGAATTTGGGTTCTTAAACAACAGAATCACGGGGTCAGTAGAATACTTCAATCGCAGCTCTAAAAACTTATTACAGGATGTCCCAACTTCACAAACAACTGGATTCAGCACCGTATTAAGAAACGTAGGACAAATCAATAACAAAGGAATTGAAATTGAATTAGCTGGCGACATCATCAAAAAAGATGATTTTAGATGGAGTGCCAATGTAAATGCAGCTTTCATAAATTCAAAAGTCCAAAAGCTAAATGACAACCAAGATATTATCTGGTATGACCCTACTGGCTCAGTGGGTAATGATACCAAAGGGAGCGGTGATGCCCGTGCACAATTTATTTATAGGGAAGGACAGTCGACGCTTGCATTTTATGGCTACGAATGGGCAGGCGTTGATGCGACCAATGGCAAAAACGTCTATTATACAAATAACAGCAACACAGGTTCGGGTATATTTGATTACAATGGCCGAAAAGCAACTTATGACTTTAACCAAGCCGATTATACAATTATCGGAAATGGTATTCCCAATGTCAGCGGTGGTATAAATACTGATTTTGAGTACAAAAATTTCAATCTTGGGTTCAATTTCATATATAAACTTGGTGGCAAACTATATGATGGAGCGTTCAAAGATGTAGCCGACGATGGTTACTATTGGGAAAGGATTCGCTCGGAATATGCCTTTGAGCATATGTGGACCGAAAACAATACATCTGGCACCTTACCGAAATTAGACGGAAACGACTTGACCGACCCTCAAAAATATAGCTCCAGACAATTACACGATGCTTCATTCCTCAGATTAAAAAATATCAATTTTGGCTACAGATTGCCTAAAACTGTTTTGAACAAAATCGGATTTAGCAATGCACGTGTATACTTCAACGGAACTAATCTATTGACCGCATCAAAATATAAAATTGCCGATCCTGAGGTTGGTCAATACGCAACACGCGGCTGGGAAACACCGCTAGGGAAGACCTACACATTTGGTATAGAACTGGGTTTTTAATCCTTAATCTTTTAAGAAATGAAAATATTTAAAATATCTATTATAGCCGCAGCCCTGTTAACGTCTTTCAGCAGCTGCAAAGATTTTCTAGACGTTGAGCCAGGCAATTCCGTTGATGCAGGAACAGCACTCAATGGAGCCAGTGATGCCCGGAATAGGATCAATGGACTAAGCAGACTGATTGCTTCTTCAAGTTATTACGGTCGAAATTTCGAACTGTATGGAGAGGTCAAAGGTGGCGATCTAACGGTTTATTCCCAAGGAAGAGGGCTTGATCAACTGTATTCATTTAATCAAGATGCAGAAACAAACAACTTTTCAGGCTTCTGGTCACAGATTTATTATTGTATCGCCCAGACAAATGACGTATTAGAAAAAATTGACCAAGTAGCTACAGATTCCAAAGCGCAATATACAAATGCGCAGGGGCAGTTACTTACCCTACGGGCCTTATTTTATTTTGACCTCGTTCGTTTATATGGAAAATCATATACACAGGACAAAGCTTCTCGAGGGGTTCCCATCGTTATCAGTCCGGCATCCTATAACAATAAACCAGCCAGAGCAACTGTAGCGGAAGTATATACCCAGATCCTAAAAGATCTCAAAACCGGCCAGGAGCTGCTTGGAGCAAATAAAGCTATTGACAATGGGTATATCAATTATTATGCGAACTTAGCCATACAAAGCAGGGTTTATTTGACAATGGCAGATTATGAAAATGCTTATTCAAAAGCAAATGAGGTGATCACAAGCGGTACCTATAAATTGTATGAAAATGAGAAATGGGCATCTTCCTGGGCGAGCATGTATGGCACAGAATCTATCTATGAACTCGGTATTAACGAAGGTGAGGCTGACTTAGGTACAGCAAGCTTGGGTTATTACCTGATGCGGAGAACAGGTGGACAGGGCGGAATGTTCTACGCAAGTGATTATTACCTCAATCGCATGAAAGAAGATAACAGCGATGTGCGCTGGGCAATTTTGGGAAGAGACGAAAGTTCGGCAACACGCATGGGTGCCGTTTATAAAAATCTAGGTAGTGTAAATACCAATACCTCCTTACCACTCAATTCACTTGGGGACAAAGGAAACACAAATAATACGGCTGTGAATATCAAGGTAATCAGGCTTTCTGAAATTTACCTCATCGCCGCGGAAGCAGCATTAAAAAAGCCAAGTGCAGATCCTGCAAAATCGGCAGAACTATTAAATGCCATCAGCAAACGCGCTCCGAACCGTCCTGCATTCTCTTCAGCCACTGTCAACGAAGATGCCATCCTTAATGAAAAAAGCAAAGAGCTGTTCGGTGAAGGGCATCGGTACTGGGATATGATCCGGCTCAATAAGAAAATCACATTCAATGATGACTTTCAGGGATTAACGATCAAAACGCGTCCGAAGGAAATTGACCGAACTTTTGATAAAGCGATCTTGCCTATCCCACAATCTGAGATTAATGCCAATCCAACGTTGAAAGACCAGCAGAACCCCGGGTACTAGATTAAATACATTCAAAAAGGCCACTATAATTGGCCTTTTTGAATGTATTTAATTAGCTTGATAAAGTTTATTTTTACAATTTTGCTCAGCTAAATTAACCGTTAGATCCAATAAGTAACCATTGATTAATGCAAATCGAATTCCATCTTCCGAGCCGATAAAAAAGTCAGCTTGATCTCCTGGGAAGGTACTGCCCGCACATTGAAAATCAACATCTGTTAAGATCTGAATAGGAAAAGCATGCATTAGTGCACCCTTGGGCCTATCAGAAATCCGTAACGCCCCATAGCCCTGTTTCAACAACTCAATCACAATGGGCAAAGTTAATTCCGCCAATGAAAATATCCGATCTGTATACATTTTTGCGGGAATAAATCGGAGTCCTTCGACATCCATATCGGTATATCCATAGAAATCCTGCAAATCACCGATATCCTCAATCACTCCTTCTACGTAATAGTCGTTCGCAACCGTTTTTTCATTTTGTCGAATAGCCACATCCACCAACATCCTTTTACCATTTTTTTCGATGGATAAGTTTCGAATCAAAACATCATGAAGCTTTTCATCATTAAAAGGAATAGCGTTGTAATCTGCAATATCATGTACCAGATAGGATCCCGAAGCGATTTCCTGAAAGGCGTATAAGAGCGCAATGAAATTATATTTTCGCACTTCCAGTTTCTCAGGATCACCAGCATAGGCTCCTGACTCAATCAGAATGGTACGCGCACCCCATTTTTGAAAATTGTCTCCAAAACCACGCGGGGTATGTTCATCATCATATTTCGCGACAGCATTTGGTATAAATTGTAGCAATATCTTATTTATACCCACGATTACCCGCATGGCATCTGCCCGAACTACATTCACACTCCTCGCATAGTCGTAGGCTGGCGCCAGCAAAGAAATCGTTACGGGTGTGGCTGTGCCGGGAATATTGTAGTAATTATTCTGATTATGGAGATTAAAAGCAAAGTCTGGCTTTAATTGCATCGCCTGCGCTTTCAGTAGGGCCCCTTCTACAGTTGCAAGCGAGCGCGCATCCCGATTCATATCCACATTCATGGCCGTCCGCCGCTGATAACGCTCAGCGCCATCTGGGTTCAGCATCGGAATAAAGTATAAGGTCAATTTCTCGGCGATCTCCTTTCGTAAGGTATCAAAGCCATCCGCCCCACCATTTAAGAAATTAAACAGATCAAATAGCGCCATTGTTGCCGTGGGTTCGTCCCCATGCATCTGCGACCATAATAAAACCTTTATCTCCCCTTGCCCATATTTCAATCTAAAAATCGAACGTTCCTCCACTGACTGTCCAATTTCTTCAACAGTAAATTGCTTACTGCTCTCTTTTCCTTGCAAAAGTGGCAAGATATCAGCATGTTTAAATCGTCTATGCTGCAAAGCCTTTTCTTCATATAAAGAAAAGGCTTTGAGAAAATCTTCTTTTACTAAATTCATCTTAATCTTTTAAGGCTGCCTCAAGTAAGGTAATCGTTCCTTGCGATGCATCCATTCTCACCTTTACACCTACCGGAAGGATAAATTGATCTGCAATATGCCCAATGACAGCGCCGCTATAAGCAGGTACCTTTAAGGGCCTGATATAATCATTGAACAGCTGATCCAATGTCACAGAACCATAGCCTCCCGACGGCTTACAATTGGTGCATTTCCCAAAAATAAAACCTTTGATCACCGCTAATATCCCTGCATTTTTTAGCTGGCAAAACATACGGTCAACGCGTTCCATATCTTCGTCCACCTCCTCAATAAAAAGGATCTTATCTTTAAAGTCGGGTAGATAAGGCGAACCACACAATCCGGTCAAGACGGTCATATTACCACCGAGCAGTACACCATCGACAGTACCCGTAGAAATTGTTGCAATACGGTCTTTAGTCTGTACAATATTATCCCCCTTTGATTTAGGGTTTTCAAATACCGCAGGTTTATTCGCTACAAATTGCGCATTAAATGCATCGGCGAGCTTCTTTGTCCATGTGCTTATACCGACCGCACCATGGAAAGCAACAAGTCCGGTTTTCGCATACAAAGCCAGAATTAACGCCGTTATGTCCGAATAGCCCAACAAAATCTTAGGATTTTGGGCGATCATCTTATAATCAAGCCTGTCCAGAAGCCGGGAAGTTCCCGAGCCTCCCCTTACACAGACTATTGCTTTGACAGTCTTATCAGCAAACATATCATGTATATCGGCAATACGCTCCTGATCTGTCCCCGCCAAATTGCCATAACGGCTACGGATATGTTTTCCTTCTTTCACTTTAAAACCCAATGCTTCAAAGATCTCGCGAGCGATAACAATTGATTCCTCATCGTCCAATACGCCTGCGGGAGTTATCAATCCGATCGTATCCCCGAGCTGCAGCTTCTTTGCCAGCAAAGTAACCGGTCCTGCTAAATCTGCCACGGTTTCTGTAACGCGCCCAGCCCCCAATACCGGAATGGCCAATGCGCCCAAAGCAATTGATTTTATAAAAGTCCTCTTTTCCATATTACCCCAACTTACCTATTGAACAACAGACGCTCACCGGCCCCCTGCTCAATGATTTGTCCTTTGGAAAACGCGACTTTACCCGATACGATGGTATGCTCGATCGTTGAACTGAACGTATGTCCTTCAAATGGTGACCATCCGCATTTAGAAAGGATATTTTCTTTTGAAACGCGATATGGTTTATTTAGGTCTACAAGCACTAGATCCGCCCAATAACCTTCACGGATATAACCGCGATCTTCGACCTGAAATAATGTTGCCGTATTATGTGCTGACTTTTGAACCAATTGTTCTAAGGTCATTTTACCCGCTTTAACCATATCCAATAATGCTTGTAAAGCATGTTGGACTAGAGGGCCACCACTTGGAGCTGAGCTGTAAGGCTGCATTTTTTCTTCGATCGTATGCGGCGCGTGATCTGTTGCAATCACGTCAATATGCCCATCCAATACCGCTTTAAGAATATGATCGCGATCATTGGCCGTTTTAACAGCCGGATTCCACTTAATAAAATTTCCCTTTGCCGTGTAATCCTGATCAGAAAACCAAAGGTGATGGATACATGCTTCGGCCGTGATTTTCTTGTCCTTTAATGGAATATCATTCCGAAATAGCTCAATCTCCTTTGCTGTTGATATATGTAAAATATGTAATCTTGTATCATGTTTTTTAGCCAGTTCCACAGCCTTGGATGAAGACAAATAACAAGCTTCCGCAGAGCGGATCAACGGATGCATCTCAATCTTCAATCCATCCTCACCGTATTTTTCCTTGAATGCTACCAGGTTGGCCTTGATCGTTGCTTCGTCCTCACAGTGTGTCGCAATTAATGTGGGAGCGTTGGCAAAAATACCTTCTAATGCTTTCTCATTATCCACCAGCATATTTCCAGTGGATGATCCCATAAATATCTTAATACCGCAGACATCACGTGGATTGGTTTTCAAGACCTCTTCCAGATTATCGTTAGCTGCTCCCATAAAGAAGGAATAGTTGGCTAATGCATTCTTTGCTGCAATATCATATTTATCCTGAAGCAGTTGCTGTGTCAAGGTATTGGGAACCGTATTCGGCATCTCCATGAATGAGGTTGTCCCACCTGCAACTGCAGCGCGACTTTCATGCCATATATCTGCTTTATAATTCAATCCGGGCTCCCTAAAGTGAACCTGATCGTCAATTAATCCCGGAAACAGATGTAGCCCCTCAGCATTGATTTCCTGATCCGCAGGATGATTAATCTCCTGTGCGATCATTTCGATTCGACCATTACTGATATATACATCAGCAGCCTCAACTTTACCTTCGTTAACAAGTTGCGCAGATTTTATAAGAATAGATGACATGTTGATCTCTTTACTTTGGTATCTGTCAAAAGTAAAGATTTGTTGCCGTGATATCAAGTTATCTGCTCAAAGAGTTGTTTAAATAAGGCGACAAAAAGCAGAGAACACCCATCCTTATGCCTAACGGATCGTAGGCGTAACTGCTTTTACTAAAAGAAGCACAAAGAATCTTGGCTGGAAATAAAAAAGAGGCCTAAGCCTCTTCTATTATTCTTTATCAAATTTGTACCCCACTCCTTTTACAGTGGTCACATAATCGTCGCCTATTTTTTCACGGAGCTTCCGAATATGCACATCTATTGTACGGTTGGTGACAACCACTGAGTCTTCCCAGATACTTTTTAGGATCTGTTCTCTTGTGAAAACTTTATTGGGTTTGGATGCCAACAAGTAGAGTAATTCAAACTCTTTTTTAGCAAGCACAATCTTTTGCTCTCCTTTGTAGACTAAGAAGGAATCTCTGTCTATAACCAGATCCGCAATCTCGATTTTATCTTGTGCTGAAGAATCAGACTCCTCCGACGTATTTCTTCTTAATATCGCATTGATACGGCTCATCAGCGCTCTCGGCTTAATTGGCTTAGCGATATAATCATCCGCTCCAACATGAAATCCGGCAATTTCCGAATATTCTTCGCTTCTGGCTGTCAAAAACACCATAAAGGTGCTTTTGAATTCAGGCATCGCGCGCATGATGCGACAAGCTTCAATACCGTCCATCTTAGGCATCATCACATCCAAGATGATCAGATCGGGGTTTACTTGCTTGGCAACTTGTATTGCCTCTTCCCCATTTTGCGCTGTAGAGACCTGATAACCTTCACGATTTAAGTTGAATGCAATTAAATCCAAGATATCCTTTTCGTCATCAACAATTAAAATCTTTTGTTTCGAAGAACTCATTTGTCTTATTTTTTTGCTAAAATATGAACAAAATGATAACAATCGGTTAATCTAATGTTACCAAATTATTAAGTAATATTTCAATTAACAATAACACATTGATTACTTAATTGTTTTCTTCAGAAAATCGGCCAACTCCTCGCCACGCAGGTTCTTTGCAACGATAATACCGTTGGGATCGAGGATATACGATGTTGGCAGAGCCTTCACACGATAGTCTATTACGATCGGCGAACTCCAGGCTTTTAAATCGGATACATGAGTCCAGGTCAGCTTATCATCTGTAATAGCCCGCATCCACGAACCCGGATTATCGTCAAATGAAACAGATAAAATATCGAAGCCTTTGGTATGGTAAGCATTATATAATCTGACAAGGTTTGGATTTTCCTGACGGCAAGGCATACACCACGAAGCCCAAAAGTCAACCAAAGTATACTTCCCTTTGAAACTGGATAGTTTCACTTCTTTGTTAGTAGGTGTAAAGGAGATCAATTCCGGTGCTGGTTGACCAATAGCCATTTTCTTCAGTTTTTGGGTTTCCTCCTTAAACTGCGTCACATATCTGTTTTCCGTAAATTCATTTTTAATTTTATCTGCATAAGCTATAATTTCTGCTTCTGCTACTTCAGGATCCAATGTTGAGATGGCGTAAAATCCAGCCAGATCATGATGTTTACTGGAAAAATCAACTGCTTTACTAGTATAATTACGAAGTTCATCCGCAAATTTGGCTTTATATTCTGCACGAAGTTTTTCTATTTCGTCAGCAGTCGAATTCGCCGTTAGTTTGGAAAAGACAGCTTGAAGAGAATCTTGCACATGATCGCGATGGTTTCGTTCCTTAGCAAATGGTTGTATCGTTTTCGACAATTCAGATCCATCAACAAGATAATCGTTGACGTCCTTATGCAAATCTGCTTTAAATGAAATTGTCTCACCCGGAGAAGCGATCAGGTCATAACGATTTTTACCAACACGTAATGACAACAGCCTAGATTGACTGGCCTGACGTACAAACTGAAATTTGTTATTGTCGCCAAAAAACATAGAATCCAGCTTGGTATCCCCTTCGTACAAGGAGACAACTTTTATATTACCGGGGTTTTCTATATTTCCTTCGATGGTAAACTGCTCTTTATTCTGGCAACCAAACATCAATCCAACCACTCCAACTACTAAAAAAATTGCCTTTTTCATCTGTATATCGTTTTGTGAGCGCTCCACGTCCATCTATAACTAGATGTTAATTGCACTCGGTTTCCTTTTAAATTGAAGAAATTATCCTATTTATTACTCTCTTCCCTTGTGATTATTCATTCATAAATTGCTCTTCAGTCAAATTTATGACCTCTTCACACTCGGTTGGGATAAATAGGATAGTTTTATATCATAGAATTTTCGGAGAGACTTCCGATAAGCTTGAAACTTATTCAAGTAAGTATCCCAAGTCTCCGATCTAAATACGCAAATTTAACTTAAAAATTCCTTCGCACGCTCAATGGCTGTTTTTAATCCCGCAGAATTTTTCCCCCCTGCTGTCGCAAAGAAAGGTTGCCCGCCGCCCCCGCCTTGGATATCTTTTGCCAGATCACGGACAATATTGCTTGCATTTAAACCTTTTTCTTTTGCTAGATCATCTGAAATAACAACAGTTAGACTTGGTTTCCCATCGAATTCTGCTCCAATAACTAAGAACAAATTATTGACAGCTCCCTTTACAGCATAGGCTAACGTTTTAACTGCTTCTGCATTGGGGAGATCAACCACTGTCGATAAAAAGTTGATACCACCAACCTGCTCGATTTTTGCTTCCAGATCCGATTTCAACGCCAAGGATTTCTCGGTAATGCTTTTCTCAATTTCTTTTTTCAGGGCACCATTTTCGTCGATGATCTTACCTAAGGCTGATACAAAGTCCTTTGGATTATTCATGAGTTCTTTTAAATGATGTACCAATTCAAAATGCTCACGAATTACCGCAGCTGAACGCGTCCCGGTAATCGCTTCAATACGACGTACTCCCGCAGCAACAGCCGATTCAGAAACAATCTTAAAGAATCCGATCTGCCCCGTTGCTTTCACATGGGTCCCGCCGCACAACTCTTTGGAGAATTGATCTTCAAAAGTAATCACACGAACAAAATCACCGTATTTCTCACCAAACAATGCCGTAACACCTGAATCCAAAGCTTGCTGATAAGGTATATTACGTTCTTCTTTTAATGGAATATTTTCACGGATTTTAGCATTCACGATATCTTCCACCTGTTTGATCTCATCTTCACTCATCTTTGCAAAGTGAGAAATATCAAAACGTAAAATATCAGCATTGACCAATGAACCTTTTTGATTTACATGCGTACCTAACACCTGTTTTAGTGCAGCATGCAATAAGTGGGTTGCGGAGTGATTATTTTCGGTATCCATTCGTTTGGTTCTGTCAACCTCTGCGATAAAGGTCCCGTTCAGATTCAATGGCAACTTATTGGTAAAATGGACGAAGATTCCATTTTCCTTTTTTGTATCCGTAATGTAGATCTTTTCGCCTGTTTCTTCCGAAATCAATTCACCGGAATCACCTACCTGACCTCCTCCTTCTGCATAAAATGGACTGACAGAAAGTACCAGTTGGTATTGCTCCTTATTTTTTGCGACAACTTTACGGTATTTTACGACTTCTGTCTTTGCTGTCAATGTATCGTAACCTACAAATTCGAAGCCTTCGTCGTCATTAACGACAACCCAGTCACCGGTATCTATCGCTGTGGCCGCACGGGAGCGATCTTTTTGAATTTGAAGCGCCTGTTTAAAACCGTCCATATCGACAGACAATCCTTTCTCGCGCGCTAATAATTCAGTTAGATCGATCGGAAAACCGTAAGTATCGTATAATTCGAACGCAAAGTCACCATTAATAAGTGTATGATCTTCCACGTAATTTTCAAAACGTTGTACACCAGTGGACAAGGTTCTTAAAAATGAAACCTCTTCTTCTAAGATTACTTTTTGCACAAAATCCTGCTGTTGGATCAATTCATCAAATACACCATGGAATTGTGCCGCCAGTACAGGGACAAGCTCATGAATAAATGGCGTTTTAAATCCTAAAAATGTATAAGCATAGCGCACCGCACGACGTAATATACGGCGGATCACATATCCCGCTTTATTATTAGAGGGCAATTGTCCATCCGCTATCGCAAAACTAACGGCACGGATATGATCAGATACCACACGCATTGCAATATCACTTTTTTCGTCTACGCCATATTTTATCCCCGATTTCGCTGCGATAAAATCAATGGTCGGTGTAAAGACATCTGTATCATAATTTGAGGTTTTACCTTGAATACATCTGACAAGGCGCTCAAAGCCCATCCCTGTATCCACGTGTTTCGCGGGTAAAGATTGGAGCGATCCGTCTTTCAGGCGATTAAATTGCATAAAGACCAAATTCCAGATTTCGATCACCTGTGGATGGTCTGCGTTGACTAGGCTCTGTCCTGAAACCTGTGCACGTTCTTCCGCATTCCGCATATCAAAATGGATTTCAGAACAAGGTCCGCAAGGACCGGTTTCTCCCATTTCCCAGAAATTATCCTTTTTGTTGCCAAGCAAGATACGATCTTCGGCTATCCACTGCTTCCAAAAATCGAATGCTTCCATATCCCTGTCCAAACCTTCACTTGCGTCGCCTTCAAAAATGGTCACATATAAACGATCCTTGTCGAGTTTATAGACTTCGGTCAATAGCTCCCAGGCCCAAGCAATAGCTTCTTTCTTAAAGTAATCGCCAAAGCTCCAGTTTCCCAACATCTCGAATAAGGTATGGTGGTAGGTATCTATACCAACTTCCTCTAAATCATTATGCTTACCTGAAACACGTAAACAACGCTGCGTGTCTGCAACACGTGGAAATTTAATTGGTGCTTCCCCTAAGAATAAATCCTTAAACTGGTTCATCCCTGCATTAGTAAACATCAATGTGGGATCATTTTTTACAACTACTGGTGCTGAAGGTACTATCTGGTGCCCTTTGCTTTTAAAAAAGTCTAAAAAGGCTTGACGAATTTCTCTACTTGTCATTTAATTATCTAAAAATATGTGCAAACTTACTCAAAATTGGTCTGTTATGCAATGTAGAATACGAGATAATAACCTTGATTCAGCGTTTTTAACAGCCTATCACCTCCATAGGAAATTGACTTTTCTAACAAAAAGATCAGGACTTAAGATTCAGGTGGACAGGATTATTCTATTTTCAAGATGACAGTAATCACAATTATGCATTAAATGCAACATTTTAAAAGCATTAAATGTTATTCAACTTTGTATCATCATAATCAAATCCAATACGTTTAACAATAAAAACATTTTGACTAATAGTCATTCACAATTGCATTTGTTTTATTACATTTGATAGGGATAAGGGGTCTCAACAACGATTCTTTTGAATAGCTCCCCTATAAAGAATTAGAAATTTAAGATAAGATAGCGCAGATAAAATTCCTTCCAATGAAAAAAAACATTCTACTACCTGTAGATTTTTCGGCACATGCTAACAATGCGGTAAATTACGCTGTGGATCTGGCAACCCAAAAAGGATACAGCATCCACCTCTACCACAATTACACCTCAGCTTCGGCTGTATTCGAGGAGGAAACAGGTTCCACAGGTAAACGAAGCCCCATATTTAAAGCTGATATTCTGATTAAGAATCTTGCCGAGCAGATCACATCCACGCATACTGCTCTTGAGGTTACGACCCAATGTGAGCGCGGCATGATCACAGAAACTTTACCTGACATCGCTACTCCAGATCGCTTTGATTTCGTGATCATGGGCACAAAAGGCATTACAAATGATGATAGTCAACTTATCGGCAGCACAACCTATGTGATCAGCAAAAAATCAAAAATACCTGTTTTAGCCATCCCCACAGAAGTTTCATTTGAACAACTTGACAAAGTGGGTTTATTGTCAAATTTCAAGGAAGAAGAAGTACAGACGGTTCAGGATTTTGTCAATATCATGGGCAAAGATTTTGAATTAAAACTGATGCATGTCCATTATGACCATTCTTCAGAAAACCGGATTGAAGACAAGTTGGAAGTGTGGAAATATAAAATCAAAAAATATATCGGCGTCACCAACATTGCTATTGAAGTAGACTCAATACAAGGAGATGTTGAAGACCTGGACACCGTACCTGAGGTTATCAACGAAATGATCCATGCTGAAAAGATCAAGATATTATTGGTGACCCGTTCGCGAAAATCGTTTTTTGAACGTGCTTTCACCCGATCAGTGGCAAAAGCTTTGTTTAGCCATCCTTTAGTTCCAATATTTTTTACCAAAGCATAATTAAGTATATCGCTATGTCTAAATTATTAATACCCGTAGATTTTTCCGAAAATGCTCGAATTGCAGCGGACTATGCTGCTCAGATCGCGCAGGAAACACATGATGAAATTACACTCTTCCATTCCTTCACTTCACATATCAATAAATTTGCAAATGCGAAGCATTTAGTAGACCCTACTGAAGAAGAAGCACATCGTAGCATGGAAAAACTTGTCGCTGAACTTCTACAAAAATATCCTTCGATAAAAATTTCTACGTTGTTTACGAACGGGATTTTAGCAGAATCTTTGGAAAAACAAGAGATAAAAGATAGCTATCGGACTGTGATTATGGGAACAAAAGGAGTCACCGGACTTGAATCTGTACTAATCGGAAGCAACACTTATGACGTTATTAAAGAGTCAAAAATCCCCGTATTAGCGATCCCAAAAAATGCCGTAAAATTAAAAAAAGATAACATTGCATTACTGACTAATTTTAAGCCCGGTGAGCTTGAAGTGCTTAAGCAAGCGATTCCTTTATATGGAAAAAACTTTCATTTACAGCTTATCCACATCAACAAAAGAGAACTGGAAATCAATATATTAGGTCAAAATCTCGAAAAATGGATTGAACAGATTATTGCTGAAACAGGCATTGAAGACATTTCATATATTGTCAAGGCGCCGAGCTATTTCGCCGGTTCACGAGAGAACATCGCGAACGGAATACATACGATTATCAGAGATGAAGATATTGATGTGATTTTGATTACAAAAAGTAGGAAAACTTTTTTTCAAAACATTTTTACTGAAAATATTGTTAAGCACATGGCTTTTGAAATTGAGGTACCAAATTTTTTCGGTCGAGTAGATTGACCAAATAATTTTTGGCAAATTTATTGCAAGAGTAGTCAATGAGTTAATTTAACAAGAATTTTATAGTAGAAAATTTTACAAGAGCACATTATGAAAATTAGCCTTAAAAAATCAGGATTACTAATAGCGGCGGGAATTATCTCGACCGCGTCCTTTGCACAAAACGCAAAACAGTCATCAATTGAAGGCACGACTCCATTTGGTCCAGCAACACAATACAGGACTTGGTCCATCGGTGTAGGCGCCGGTGTAACCAGCTTGCAGAACATTGCTAAATTCAATAATGGTGGTTATGACAAACTGGACTGGAACCTAGGTTACAGTGCCTATATCAAAAAACAAATCTCACCTTCATTCGGAATCAAGGCAACTTATTTTGGTGGAAAAACATCAGGCTTTGTCGCTAGCGATAAACAAGAAGGCTTTGAAACCAAAACACCTTGGTCAGTAGCTTTGTCTGGAGAGTTTATTGCAGCCAACACAAATTGGCGATTTTTCAATAGCTTCATTAAACCTTATGCATCCATTGGTGTTGGAGTAATGAATGCGGAGACAGCTGCAATTGCTGGCGGAAATCGGGGTGAATATGGTGAATCCTATTCTAAAATTTACGTACCGGCAGACTTCGGTTTCAAATTTGCCGTTGCCAAAGGAATCAACTTCGAATTAGGTTACCAATTGAACTGGGCGAACCAACGCTTCGATAATAAAGTTGGACCAACTCAACAATATAAGAACGATTTGTTCACCTACGCCCATGCAGGTCTAGAGTTTGCTTTGGGTAGCGGTAGCAAACCAGCACTGAACAACTCAAATCCTGTAGCGACATTAGTTAATGACTACACGGTCAAATACGATGATTTGAAAGCGCAAAATGATGCTTTAAATGCTAAAAATCAAGCTTTGCAAAGTCAATTGGATGGTTTAAGCAGTGATTTGAAAGATGATGATGGTGATGGTGTAGCAAACAAATACGACAAATGCCCGGGAACACCTTCTGGGGTACAAGTTGATGGATCTGGCTGCCCAATTGTCGTGAAAAACGAGACTAAAGTTGTTGAAAAGGTTGTTGTTACAGAAGCTGACAGAAAAGTTGTTGCTGATGCGATCAAAAACTTGGAGTTCGATTTGAGTAAAGCAACGATCCGTCCTACTTCTTACGCAACACTAAACCGAGTAGCGGCATTGTTGATCGAGAAAAACTTCAGCTTGAAATTAGCGGGCCACACCGATAACACAGGTTCTCGTGAATTGAATATGCGCTTATCCAAAGAGCGTGCTGAATCAGTGAAAGCTTACTTGGTATCACAAGGCGCAAATGCTTCACGTATCGAAGCAACAGGTTATGGTCCTGACCAACCAATTGCATCCAATAAGAATGCTGCTGGTCGTCAACAAAACCGTCGCGTAGAGTTTACACTTTATTAATAGCTAATAAATTACACAAAATAAAATGGTATTTTTCAATAAAATACCATTTTATTTACCTTTTGTCATATTTAAACTACAAACCGATTAGGAATTTAATTTTTAACCTATTACTTTTGCCTCGGTTTATACAAACAAATTCTATGAAACTAAATTTACAATTAGCACTTGCTTTTGCAACTGCAGGCTTATTCGCCAATTCCGCTTTTGCTCAAAATGCAAAAGTAGCATCGATAGAAGGAACGACTCCTTTCGGTTCAGCTACGCAATACAGAACGTGGTCTATCGGTATCGGTGCAGGTGTAACAAACCAAACCAACATAGCAGGTTTCAACCGTGCAGGATACGAAGATTTAGCTTGGAACTTAGGTTACAGTGCTTACATCAAAAAGCAAATTTCTCCTTCATTTGGCATTAAGGCAAGTTATTTCGGTGGTAAAACTGGCGGCGCATTTTTAGCTAAAACAGCAGATCAATCATTCGAAGCAAAAACTCCTTGGTCGGCTGCTTTATCCGGAGAATTCCTAGCTGCTAATACAAACTGGAGATTTTTCAACAGTTTCATCAAACCGTATGCTTCAATCGGTGTCGGGGTAATGAATAGCAAAACAACATTAACAACCGGTACTACTTCAGTAGAAGCGGATGGCATCTCTAAAATCTATGTACCATTGGATATGGGATTGAAATTTGCTGTTGCTAAAGGAATTAATTTCGAATTGGGCTACCAATTAAACTGGGTTAACCAAAACTTCGACGGTATTCAGGGAGGTCAATATAAAAACGATTTGTTTACTTATATCCACGGTGGTCTAGAGTTTGCTTTGGGTAGCGGTAGCAAACCAGCATTGAACAACTCAAATCCTGTAGCGACATTAGTCAATGACTATACATTGAAATACGACGATTTAAAAGCTCAGAATGATGCATTAAATGCTAAAAACCAAGCTTTACAAAGTCAATTGGATGGTTTGAACAGTGATTTGAAAGATGATGATGGTGATGGTGTCGCAAACAAATACGACAAATGTCCAGGCACTCCTTCCGGAGTACAGGTCGATGGATCAGGTTGTCCGATTGTCGTGAAAAACGAAACTAAAGTTGTTGAGAAAGTTGTTGTTACAGAAGCCGACAGAAAAGTTGTTGCTGATGCAATCAAAAACTTAGAGTTCGATTTGAGCAAATCTACTATTCGTCCTACGTCTTATGCAACATTGAACAAAGTTGCTGAATTATTGATCGAGAAAAACTTTAGCTTGAAATTAGCTGGTCACACCGATAACACAGGTTCACGCGAATTGAATATGCGTCTATCCAAAGAGCGTGCTGAGTCAGTGAAAGCTTACTTGGTATCCCAAGGTGCAAACGCTTCACGTATCGAAGCAACAGGATATGGTCCTGACCAACCAATTGCATCCAATAAAAATGCTGCTGGTCGTCAACAAAACCGTCGCGTAGAGTTTACGCTCTATTAATCGATATCCTTCGATCTATACAGTTCAAAAGGCATCATCTAACAGTGGTGCCTTTTTTTATGGAATCAACAGTCCAAATCCGATATTTCTATTGTGTTTAAAGTAAATAAACATTTGAACAACAAAAAGATAACACCGATAAAACTTACATTATCCGTATTTTTATTAAGCTAAGATCTTAAAAAATGCGTACACCACAAACTCTTGTTTTGACCCTATTTTCGTTGATTTTTTTCGCCTGTGAAAAAGACCCGCCTCTGAACGAACCGGGCTCAAATGAAACGATTAATCAATGGACATTGAAGCAGATGCGACAATACTACTATTGGAATGATAAAATCAGCGAAAAAAACGATTATCAACAAGCTCCAGATCTATTTTTCAAAAGAATTTTATTTCAAGGCGACCATTACTCGAGCATATTGCAGACACTTAACAGTGACACCTATGGCAATACATTGACGAACACCTTTGGATTTGATATTGTACAACTAAAGGCCGCAACCGGAACGATTCAATTAGTCACCCAGGTGGTTCCCTCCAGCGAAGGGGATTTAATGGGACTCAAACGGGGAGACAGCATAACCCACATCAATAACGAGCCCATTGATAACAGCAACCTGAAATCGCTACTAAACAAATCTTTGCTTTTACCGGCGATGCAATTGACGCGAAACGATGGCAAAATATTTCATCTGCCCGCTTCCTACATTTCGCAGCCCGTCCTCTATACCAACAAACTCGTCTCCTCCTCCCCCACGGTAGGCTATATGTTTTTAAGTCAATTTGACTTTAGTGGAGCTTATTCATTATTGAAAGCAGTTCAAAATTTCAAGTCTCAACGGGTACAGGAACTTATTGTCGATTTACGTTACAACCCCGGCGGACAGGTTGCTTTCGCGTCATTTTGTGCGCTCTTATTGGCAGACATCAAGGAAAACGACATTTTTGCCAAATACCAAGGCAACAAAAATCTCAAAAATAGAGAAGACAGCTTTGCATCAGCCCTGCAAGGGCAGCCAGATGGCTATTCATTTATGGCAACAGAAATTTTAAAGCAAGGTTTACATTTAAAAAGAATCTATATGCTCACAGGACCGAATACGGCATCTGCATCCGAAATGTTAGTTAATGGATTAAAACCCTATATACAGGTTGTTCAGGTTGGCGACAAAACCTATGGAAAGGATATGGCCTCGACAACACTATCTACCCCCGAAGAAATTCATGGTACAGAACGAGCCTGGCATCTGATCCCGATGATCTATAAAATCTACAATAAAGCAGGACAGGGAGATTATGCCAATGGAATCATTCCGCAGCAGGTAATGAATGAGTTTGCATTTTCACCTTTGGTTCCAATAGGAGATAACAGAGATCCATTGATACAGGAGGTATTACGAACAATCGGCAATAAAAATACCGGCACCAAAAGCACTGCCAATAATATATCAGAAAAAAACAGCAATATAGTTTCCAAATATATGGGCAGTAGTTATCAGACAATACCTATTGAAGTGAGTGCACAACACCAGGCCGAAAAATAGCTTCGTCAGTGTGCGCAGGAATTTAATGAAGTAATGACCATACGGAGATCAGCCCCAGTTTGCCCGGTTTTGGCTAATTTGCGAAGAGAGCGGGACAAGATCTTGGAACGAATAGTCCGCTCCTTCGTTTCATAGTCCTGCACCAGTCCCTCCAATTGCTGCAATAATTCTCTATATTGTCTATACAGCTCATTCAGATCGGTAAATTCCCGACGCAATTTGTAAAGCACTTCCGAATCAACAACATGTTTCACATCTCCTTGGATTTCCAAGGAGATCGCCAATAGTTTTCGATGTTTTAAATCACTGATACCTCTCATGATGAATTAATGATAATTGATTTACCTATAACCTAATTATTGACTTCGTAGTATTTTCTTTAAATCTCCTATCTTTTTAACCAGATATTCTCCAAGCTATAGCCTATACCGCCAATTTCTGAAACTGCGTCAACATCTAAGTAAGTATCGGATTCTTTTTGGGGAAGATAAACAATGCCCACATCTACCAAAAAATTAAAAAATAAATAGACATTTTGTCCATCCACAAGGATTGGCTTTGAATCGCTATCCAAAACCTGCGCCTTTGCTACAAAAAGGGGATCGATTGGTATCTTGATAAATTCTTCGGGGATTTTATCCGATATCAACCCGGTAGTCAGGATCGGCGTTTCGTCATATTTGACCAAATCCATTCCCCAATTTTCATCATAAACAGGTTTCCCTTGATAAACTGCCAATCGAATCGGCTCGCCTTTTGGTGAAATCGTCTTGTTATAATTTAATATCTTTACCTGTATCACACCCGGAATCGGTTTTACATCATCCCCTAAAGGGTTCGGTCCAACAACCAAAGACGGATCAATAGGACTCTTACTATGTACACCAAAGGTATTTAATCCTGATTTGAGAGGTAGTCGTTGCTCTAGAACTACCTGACCATTGTTATTGTATGCAACGACCAATGAAGAATCAGCATCTTTATTGCGTATAAAAATAAAATTAGTATTGCTTGGATTAGCAACTTTTCCATCCACCGTTACTCTCTTTATATCCACCGACGCAGTGCTATAGGATCTAAAAGCAATACGTGCGATTTCATCCTGTACTTGAACAACCTCGCCTTTTTGACAGGAAGACAACATACATCCGATCCAAAGGGCAACAAAATATAGAAATATATTTTTAATCATATATAAAGAAATTAAAAAAGTGAGCCATAAAAATGGCTCACTCAACGAATAAATATTAATAAGTCTTTGGAGCAAATTGAGTCCAAGTAGCTGTCCAAGGAGCAGTTGTCGGATGGAAAGCACCGCTATAGGTAGTTGTTCCGTTACCATATGCTGGTGAAGTCGACAATGGTCTCAAGGAAACCGGATTAAATAAAGTAGCCGTAGGGTAAAAAATATTAACACCACCTGCTAACTTCAAATATGCTGCAGCATCATCTGAGATAAGAGATTGATTTCCTGTTGGAGTACCTCCGCTAAAATCAGCGACATAAGCATGTACAACGTTACCTGTGAATGTACCGGTCGCACCATCCTGAAATGCTACACCAGTAGAATAACCTGCGATAATGGAGTTTTGAATGTTATACTCTGTACCCCTTCTCCAACGGTTTCCAAATTTTAATTTCGACGCTGCTACTGTTTTATCCTTGATACCCAAGAATGTAAAATTCTTCAATACAGGGCGGGTTTTTGGCGTATGAGAATAAGGAGCCGTACCTTCGTTATCAGACTCCAGACCATTTGAATCCGAGCTACCACTAGAGGTGCTATTTGTTGAATTTGGATCCTTCAATGATAACCCATATTGAATTGTTCCTGTGTAGCCATGATCAAAGTCAAAATCATCGTCATCATTTGACAATGAAACTAGGTATTTTGCATTTACTGTACCTCCAAAGAATTCGAATCCATCATCTTTACCCCATGATACTTGGATATTCTCTAAAGTAGTGCCGCTACCGACACCGCCTAAAGTTAACCCATTAATCTCATTGTTATCATTCAAGTTATAACCTGCAAATTCAATCCGAACATATTTCAATGAACCTGAATTGTCAGCGGGAACAGAACCTCCATAAGACACATCAGTTCCTATTGGCTGTGGCAATCCTTCTATTTTTGTTGTCGCAGGTTGGTTTGTTGTTGCTGAGCCTAATATGATCAATCCGCCAAAATCACCGGGATTGCGAGAACCCGATGCATTTGGAGAAGTAAATACGATTGGTGCAGCAGCAGTACCGTTAGCGATTAGCTTCGCCGTCTTTGGCACAACCAATACCCCCTTAATATCATGTGTTTTTCCAGAGACATTATCAGTATAGGCTTTGGTATTACCAGAAGTAATGTAGGTACCCGGTTCAATAGTCAAGGTAGCACCCGGTTTTACGAAAGCAACACCATCAATTTTCCATACTTTATCTGCAGATAAAGTTGTTACAGTAATAATACCATCAGCATCTGTTGGGATGGTTGCCTGAGGTTTGCTTGGTAAACCAGCATTTAAATCTGAATTTTGTCCTACGTTGTCTTTGTTACAAGACGCCAATGCGATTGCGCATACGCTTGCTAATGTTAAGATTTTTTTCATTTTGTGTTAAATAATTACTAGTTTTGCCATCACAAGATCATTTTTTAGACTATGCATCCTTATGGGATAGCATTTCATTAGGTTGCATAGTTGTTTTCAATCACCCGTTTCTATATTTTTCCTATTTTATTTCCCTGTTGTGCGACTTGGACAAACCCGGAACTTTTATTCAATATTGAAGGGGGTTATGAAACTGCCTCGCGCAGATAGTTTTATCTTATTAAAAATTATATGTCAGGGATAGATTATATCTTCTCCCGTCTTTTTTGCGATAGGTTATAATATCCCCATCCGCTTTATTGTATCTATTGTCACCTTTCAATTTTTTAATTGTATAGATTCCATTTTCATTTCCGACACTATATCCCTCTGTATTCTGATAATAACGAGTCCAATCATCTAACAGGTTCGCCATATTCAACTTAGCTTCTAATTTATTGTGAAAAAAACGTTTATAGATCTGCAGATCCAGTTGCTTAGGTGCCAACTCATATTCCACTCTATTGGGATCAATGGAAGTAATATTTGTTCTGTATCCTCTATGGTTGTAACTAACTGTCGCTCCGAAAGAATTTCCCCAATAGCCAATTCCCAAATTCAACAACCATGGTGATTGACCGATCAAAGGACGATCCTGACCAGGGGAACGATCTTTAATTCGCTCAGGCACCTCCTTTCCGTCAACAACCTTATACTTCCAGGAACTCAATACATTTACTTTGGAGCTTAAAAGCGTTGCATTTCCTGAGATAAAAAAATTTGTTAACCAATCTTTATCACCTATAAAACTTAAATTTTTACGAATTTCAAATTCTATCCCTTTATTTTTAGCAGACTCCATATTATTAAAGACATAATATGCACCCCCCGTAAATGACTCATCTTCGACCAATTCAATGGGTTTATCCAGATATTTATAGAATCCCGTTAATGATATAATTTCTCCCGGACTTGGATACCATTCCAACCGCAGATCTACATTATCAATAAAGGTTGATTCCACATTGTCTCCTGAAATAATCGCATCCAGTTCAAAGTCATAAAATCCAAAAAAACCTGTTTCTCGAAAATCTGGACGGATAGCGGTTTTTGAATAGCTACCGCGAACATTAAAGGTATTGGTCACACTATAAGTGGCGTTAATGGACGGCAAAAATTTCCAGTTATTTTCACGCACAAGCAATTTGTATTTTATAAATTTATTCTTGTCATCATCCGGATCACCATTCTGTTTTCTAAACATTTCGTCCTGACGGTTTTTTAGGTTATAATATTCGGCACGGATGCCATAGACCAAGCGTAATTTATTCCATAATTTCTGATCCAACATAAAATATCCTGCGTGAGATTGCATACTTCCTTCATATACATTTCCACCGATAAGTTCCGGGTAGTAATAAGCCTGTCCAACGCCGTTGCCAATATTTTCCGGCGAAAACAACACATCATAAGGCGCTTCAATAGCAGGTGCTGCCGTTGATGGATCATTAG
The DNA here is from genome assembly GCF_002933815.1 of Sphingobacterium sp. HMA12. GTDB lineage: Bacteria > Bacteroidota > Bacteroidia > Sphingobacteriales > Sphingobacteriaceae > Sphingobacterium. Next base: position 275,152 of record NZ_BEYR01000007.1, on the reverse strand, counting down.
GCATATAGGAACGCGTAAAGGGCAGCAAACGAAATATGGATAAATCTCGTTTCTTAGACCAGCCCTGATAACCAACTTTGACCAAAGTACTGACCGGCCGTCCTTCTCCAAAAACGCGGGAAAATGCCATTGCCCAATTATAATCATCCTCATTGATCTGTGTCCACATACGAGAATCTTTCCCTAATATAGAGGAATTGGAAAACCCTGATAGGTTTAATAAATTTGGAGTCTGAAATAGATACTTATCATCGAATACAGTAGTCAATCTATATCTCAATTTCCGTTCATCCAAAATTTGTTGCTTGATTTTATTATAGGCAAACATTCCCTCTGCTTTAATTCTCCAAGGTAATTTATATTCACCGGTTATTTGATGCTGTTGCAAAGACATCGCTTCTGGCAATTGGTATCGATTTTCTGTAGGCGGATTGCTAAGATCAGCGAAGGCTGCCCGAATATTTTCATTATAGGAGTTGTTATAGGTACGGGCATACATATTTTTGAAAGTGAGCTTAAAATCCTGTCCTTGCAAACCAAAATTCGCAACTAAACCACTACTGCTACTAAAACGATAAGAAGTGCCCGCTCCATTTAAACCGACCCCAGTACTGTCAATATAGTGTGCTCCATTAATAGCGGATCCTCTTACATTATTGAAGGCTACAATATTTTGTTCATTTCGAATATTCGCAGAAGCAGAGAAACCAAACAATAATCCATTTGAAAGATTATACCGTCGCCCTAATGCAAACCGAAAATTTTGATTAGGATTGGCTTTATAACGATATAGTTTCATAGCGTCTGCATTGACCTGTTTAGATTGGGCTATTGCATCAATGTCATTATACTTGAGATTTGAACCCGGCATTAAAAATTCTTCATTTAACTTTGGATCGTTCAGTATATACCCGGGAGGCGCGTCCAGACGTCGGGCCTCACCATTCCAATACCAAGGCAATATTCCTTCAGGTTGTTTTGAAGAAGAATGATTAAAACCAAAAAATTCCGATGCTTTTCGCTCCCCAAGACGATAAAAGTCTTTGCCTGTTGTACGGGAATTTCCTCCGATCCCATACTGTATTGTTGTAAAATCCTTCTCCGGAATATCCAATGTATTCACCGAAACCTGTCCGCCTGAAAATTCAGCGGATACATCCGGTGTTGCCGTTTTATTGACCACCACCGAGCTCACCATCTCTGTCGGAATAATATCAAAGGAAAAATCACGTCTATTCTGCGAAGTGCTTGGAATCACCACTCCATCCAGCATGGCCTGATTGTAGCGGTCGGACATCCCCCGTACAATGACGTTCCGGTTATTAACAGTGGTCAATCCGGTAACACGTTTTAAAACCTGCCCCATATCATTGTCCGGTGTGCGGGCGATCTGTTCGGCGGATATTCCGTCCGTCACCGACGCTGCGTTTTTTTGTGCCCCATACAATCCAGCTACGGAAGCTTTTTTAAACGATACGCTGACAACAGCCGTCTCCAACGCATTTACCTGCGCCTTCATGGCAATATTTAATCCTGTCCGTTGTCCGGCCTGTATTTTGACTCCCTCAATACGTTGGGTCTGGTAAGAGAGATAACTGACTTCCAGTATGTAGGTTCCCGGCTCAGCATTCAAAACATAGCTACCATCGATACCGCTCTGTGTTGATTTATTGGCACCGATCAGTTTGATGCTGGCATTGGCCAAAGGCTGACCGCGATCATCAATCACTTTACCTGAAATATACCCATTCTGCTGTACCGGTTTTTCGACCAATGTAATATAGACACCGTTGTCATGAGCCACCAGGTCAGTCTCCCTGAGCAGATAACGCATGATATCGCGGACACTGTTACTTTGAAAAATTTTAGCATTTACCTTTTTATTTGCCAGATTATATTTCGCTGCATCGAAAGCGATATGTATATTTTGGGATTCCAAACGTTCGAAAGCCGCCGGAATATTGGATTCACTAAAAGAAACTGTAATCTTTTTACTGAGTAACTGACCGTATGCGCTCGAAGCTAAAAGCATTTCGGCCGACACGATCGAAAGAAGTAAACCTACCAACGATGTCCTTATCATAAACTTAATATTGTTTTGCGTAACGTATTGCTTAAATTTCATAAATTTGTATGCGTATATAATATCTCTATAAGTTGTTGTATATGTTATTTATACCATCTCCAAATGGTGTATGATGCAGAGTTGACGATGGCCGTCGTCAGCTCTTTTTTTATCCCAAACTAGTAAATATGCACTATCCTGCCCTCCTTCCTGGATTTGTTGTGATGAATTGCTTTGATACTTTCGAGGGTTGCCCTCCAGGACAGCTGCTTTGATATCGGCATGCTATATCTTTGTTGGGCAATCTGCTGGTCATCAGTTTTAATTTCCAAATCATAGATATTTTTTACCGCCAGTGCCAATTCTGCAAAACTGCTTTGCTTAAGGTATACTCTTCCTTCAATCCAGCTATTACGTGTCGTCAGATCAAAAGTCTCCTGATTGCTATGGTGGTGATTTTTGGAATATCGTACCTCTTCGCCACGGGTCAACACACCCAGTGGATGATTATTGGCGGTGACCTGCACTTTACCTGTAAATACGGACACCGATATATCATCCAATTCCGCGTAGTTTTTCACGGTAAACGAGGTCCCCAAGACCTTTGTCTGTATGTCTTGGATATGCACAATAAAAGCTTTCGTGGAATCTTTCTTAACCTCAAAAAATGCCTCACCCGCGAGAAGCTCCACAACACGATCCCTCCTGTCATAAGAGACGGTGTCCAATTTTATTTTGGAATATGCATTCATTACAACGGTCGATCCGTCGGCTAAAAGTACCCTTTTACGTTGTGAGGCTCCTGTCTCAAAAATCCGGTACCCCGGTTTTAAATCCGCTTCTATTCTGGAAAAATTCAGGTCATGCTGTTTTTTCCAAAATAAAATACCAAAGCACAGCAGCAAGCTTGCGGCAACAGCTCCGCTCCAATAGTATATTTTCCGAAGCGCTGATTTTTTAGGAGCAGTACCACCAATACGTTGCTGTATGCTATTCCACAACTGAACCTCATCTACCGACGCTGCGGGAAGTTCCTCCTGATCAAGCGCATCATACCAGCGATCAATCAGGGACTGCTCAGCCTTGTTGGCTTTGTTCTGCTGATATCTATAGATTAAGGATTCAAAAATTCTTCTTTTCACTTTTTTGCCTGCTGTTTATATACAAGTCTTCAAAAAAGCCCGAAAGTACTTCAATAAATGGTTAATGTTTTATAAAAGAATTGTTAAATTGATTTTTTAATGCTGCAATGACCACCAGACGGCTGCCATTTATCTGGAGAGCTCCTCCAAAATAAAAATAAGCAGGAGGGTAAAACTGCCATCTTGAACATTTTGATAGCCGGTTATTGCTTTCTTCAGTCTTTTGGACGCTTCTGTAAGGTTATTTTTTACAGTTTGTTCAGAGAGTCCCATCCGCAGTGCTATCTCACGAATTGATAGATGCTCCCACTTCAACAAGAGTACCTGCCGCATATTATGCGGCATAATTTCCAATTCATCTTCCAGCATCTTTTCTAGCATGAGGTAAGTTTCAAGTTCTTCCGGATGATGCTGTACGTAATCGAAAATATGTTTACTCCAATGATCCAAGAGTTTATCCTTTGCCTTATTGGAATTGAAAAAATCTATAATTTTATATTTGAGCATTCCCTTGAGATAGGCAGGAAGATTAATTTGGATATCGATCGTATGACGTTTTTCCCAAAACTGAACAAACAGTTCCTGAAGAATATCTTCAACATCTTGCGAATCAAGAATACGCCGGGCGGCATGTTGATAGAGATCTTTCCAACAGTATTGATATAACTCAGCATAAGCATTCGTATCATTCCGCTCTTTAATAGCCTGTAGCCACTGCTGATATATAATTGGTATCTGATCCATACTAATACCAAAAATAAGGTTGAGATATTAAGTTTTTGTTAATAAATGAATAAAGAAAGCACAACGAAGCAAAATAGTTTACAATCAAAATAATACTTTTCAGCTTATCATTAACTATACACCGCGAATAAAGTTTTTATCCCTTTAATTTGAAATCCCTCAATCTCATTAAAAATCAATTATTTAAATTCTTTGATTATTCAAATATTATTCTTACCTTTGCAACGCCTTAGGCAATAGTGCCTATTGTATATAATATTTCATGAACCCATTTTTAGAACTGGGAATCCGTGAGGAAGTTGTTAATGCCATCTCAGAATTAGGTTTCGAAAAACCTTCTGAAATTCAGGAAAAAGCCATTCCTGTTTTATTGACTGGTAACGACGATTTTGTCGGATTAGCCCAAACTGGCACAGGAAAGACCGCGGCATTTGGTCTTCCATTATTAGAGCAATTAGACTTTTCTCAAAAACACCCACAGGCATTAATCCTTTGTCCTACTCGGGAATTATGTTTACAAATCTCAAAAGATTTAGAAAAATTTGCTAAATACGTTGACAACGTACATGTTGTTGCTGTATATGGAGGTGCAAATATCTCAGACCAGCTACGTCAAATTAGACGTGGAGTGCAAATTGTAGTAGCGACCCCAGGTCGTATGTTGGATATCATTGGCAGAAATGCAATTGATTTCTCAAATGTTAAGTATGTTGTATTAGATGAAGCGGATGAGATGCTCAATATGGGCTTCAAAGAAGACATCAACAACATTTTGTCAGAAACTCCTGACGAGAAAAAAACTTGGTTATTTTCGGCGACAATGCCTTCCGAGGTACGTCGTATCGCAAAGAATTATATGACCGATCCTGTTGAACTTACTGTAGGTACAAAAAATACCGGTAACGCCAACATTGAACACCATTATTATTTGATCAAAGCAAAAGATAAATATGCTGCGTTCAAACGTATTGTGGATTCAAACCCTGATATCTTTGGAATCGTATTTTGTCGTACAAAAATCGAAACACAGGATATCGCTGAAGCGTTGATTAAAGATGGTTATAATGCAGACTCGCTGCACGGTGACTTATCCCAACAACAACGTGATAAAGTAATGAAACGTTACCGTGACCGTAGTTTACAATTACTGATCGCAACAGACGTAGCCGCTCGTGGTATTGATGTAAGTGATGTAACTCACGTGATCAACTTCTCTTTACCTGATGAAACAGAAAACTATACACACCGTTCAGGTCGTACTGCCCGTGCAGGTAAAACCGGTATTTCTCTTTCATTGGTAAACGTAAAAGAGCTCAGCAAAATCCGTCATCTTGAAAAGATCATCGGTAAGCCTTTTGAGAAAAAACAAGTTCCTCAAGGTGCTGAAGTATGCGAAAAACAATTGTTCTCTATCGTTAAGAAAATTGAAAACGTCGAAGTGAACGATGAGCAAATCAGTCCATTCTTGCCTGCAATTATGGAAAATCTGGAATCTCTTTCAAAAGAGGATATCATCAAAAGATTTGCTTCCCTTGAATTCAACCGTTTCTTAGATTATTATAAAAACGCGCCAGATTTAAATATCGAAGCCCGCGAAGGTTCTCGTGAAGATCGTGGTGACAGACGTGATGGTCGTTCTCGCGAAGGTTCAAAAGGTTATACCCGTTTGTTCATGAACTTAGGTTCAGTAGATGAGTTCTCTCGTGGAGACATGTTAGGCTTTATCTGTAACAACGCGAACATCTCCGGAAAATCTATCGGTAAAATTGACTTAAAAGGTGTGTTTACATTCTTTGAGGTACAAGATGCTGAAGTGGAAAAAGTATTCCAAGGATTCCAAGGTGTAGATTACAACGGTCGTCAAGTACGTATCGAAGTATCTGGTGAAACTAGAGGCGAAGGCCGTGGTGGTGATCGTGGAAGAAGCCGGGGTGGTGACCGTGGCGGAAGACGCGAAGGCGGATACCGTGGTGGTGATCGCGGTGGAAGACGTGAAGGTGGATACGGAGGCGGTGACCGTGGCGGAAGACGTGAAGGCGGATTCAGCGGCGAAAAACGCGACCGTGGTAGCAATGGCGGAGGTTTCCGTGATTTCTCAGGTAAACGTAAAGAATCTAAAAGCAAATACTAGACTTAGTATTTAATAAAACACATCAAGACTCTGATTTGGAAAGCCCCGGTTTTGCAGATCAGAGTCTTTTTCGTTTATAATCCTCCTCTCTCGCTAACTTAATGCGCGTCATCCCATTTTTCAAATGCCTTTATCTCCGCAAAAAAACGTAATTTAGCTCAATTATACGAACTGGATTTTCACAATGCCAACAGCAACAAGATTATTTGATTTAGCCTATTTGCAACAAAAAAATGCACCCGGCTTTCCAATGTTCTCCTACAAAGACGGAACGGATTGGGTAGCGTTAAGTAATACAGAATTTATTGAACGAGTCAATCAGGTATCCAAAGGTCTGATTGCCCTGGGCGTCAGGGTAGGTGAAAAAGTGGCCTTAATCAGTGAAAACCGTATTGAATGGAATATCCTCGATTTTGCAATCCAACAGATTGGTGCGGTTGTCGTTGCGATTTATCCAAATATTTCCGAATCAGATTACAGCTATATATTCAACCATGCTGAGATTAAAAACTGTATTGTAAGCTCAAAAAAACTATATACCAAGATCACTTCAATCAGAGCATCATGCCCGTTTCTGGAACATATCTTTACATTAGACAAGGAAGAGCATATACCGCATTGGCAACGTTTCATAGCTGAGGGCTCTTCCATCACTGATGAGCAGCTTGAAACACTTCGAAATGCCGTCAATACCGAGAGCCTGGCTTCAATCATCTATACATCGGGTACAACTGGAAATCCGAAAGGAGTTATGCTGGCGCACCGTAATCTATTGGCCGATACCATGAGCAGTGAATATTCCTTTCCTGTCGAACGTGGAGACCGTGCACTCTCCTTTCTGCCGGTTTGCCATGCCTACGAGCGGGTATTTCAATATGTCTATATGTATAAGGGCCTAACAATCTTTTTTGCCCAGTCGATGGATACCATTGGAGAAGATTTCAAATCAGTCCGGCCACATATTTTTTCGGCTGTGCCCCGTGTACTTGAAAAAGTGTATGAAAAAATTATTGCAACAGGTGAAAAACTGACCGGGTTAAAACGTAAGATATTCTTTTGGTCGCTTCGTGTCGGTGAACAATACACATTGGAAAGCCGCTCCTGGTGGTATGACATTAAATTAAATATCGCACGAAAACTCGTTTTTTCGAAATGGCGGGAGGCCCTAGGCGGAGATATCAAAGGGATCGCATCGGGCAGCGCAGCCTTACAGGAAAGACTCGCCCGCCTGTATATGGCTGCAGGAATACCTATTTATGAAGGTTACGGCCTGACCGAAGCAGGTCCCTGTATTGCCGTAAACTGCTTTAAAAGAGGAATGAGAATTGGCACGGTAGGTCTACCATTGATCAATATCGAAATCAAACTTGCCGATGATGGAGAGATCCTCACCAAAGGTGAAAACATTATGATTGGTTATTATAAAAATGAAGAAGCCACTGCAGAGGTGCTTAAAGATGGCTGGTTATATACAGGCGACATCGGTCAATGGGTTGACGGCAAATTTCTTAAAATAATCGACCGCAAGAAAGAGATGTTCAAGACTTCCGGCGGGAAATATATTGTGCCCCAGCAGCTTGAATCCAAGATTGTAGAGTCTTCTCTTATTGAACAGGTTATGGTAATCGGTGAGTCACGAAAATTCCCCGCAGCCCTAATTGTCCCGAACTATGCCAATCTGTTGGAATGGAGCAAAAACTCCTCCCCTTTGCTGGCAAATCTACCGAAAATAGAATTTCTGAACAGTGCTGAAGTCAAACAACAGATTGAATCCGAACTCAATCGCATCAATCAAAATTTTGGTAACTGGGAGCAGATCAAGAAATTTGCAATTATTCCGAATGAAATGACGATAGAGACAGGAGAACTAACCCCAACTTTAAAGATGAAGCGGAAAATCATTCTTCAGAAATATGAAAAAGAGGTTGAGGCAATTTACAATACTTAACCAAATAAAAAGGCAAGCCTATTTCTTGGAGCAACAACAAAGCATCTAAGATGTCAGTAACTGGATTAAGTGAACCAGCCTTTTGTTTAAGCAGCGAGCGGAAACCAACAAGACCTATATTCAAAAAAATAGCCTTTATCAGAGACAAAGGCTACGTTATATTTCAGATTTTCTGTTCTTACGACTTCTTGGGCAGACGTTGACGAATTGCCTCATAAATAACAACAGCAGCCGATACAGACACATTAAGAGAGCCTATTTCACCATACATTGGTATCTTGGCCAGATTATCTGCAATACGGATTAAATCATTCGATACACCGACATCCTCGGCGCCCATGATGACACAGGTCGGTGCTGTATAATCCACGTCATAGATGCTCGAGGTTGTTTTTTCCGTACTAACAACCAATTGCACCCCTGAATCTATCAGAAATTTACCCACTTTTGAAAGGCTGTCATGACGGCAGACCGGAATTTTATACAATGCTCCAGCGGATGTTTTAATTGCATCGGGATTTATTTCAGCAGACCCTTTTTTCGGCACAATGATCGCATGCACACCTGAACATTCAGCCGTGCGTGCAATAGCCCCCATATTACGAACATCAGTTACACCATCTAACATCAAAAGTAAAGGAGTTTCACCTTTCTCATAGATCTGGGGTAAGAGATCTTCAATACTTTGATAGGTAATTGGCGAAATAACCGCAATTACTCCTTGATGGTTTTTACGTGTAATACGGTTCAGTTTCTCAATAGGCACTTGCTGAAAAGCAATATCATGTTCTTTCAATAAGGATTTCAGTTCCAGAATCAAACTACCACTTAATCCGCGTTGTACAAATAGTGATTCAATCTCTTTACCACTATCGATTGCTTCGATGACGGCACGGATACCGAATACCATCTGATTTACTTCACGTCTTTCGCCGTGATCGCGATCACGTCTCTGAAAATTTCCTTGCATCATAAAACTAAATATTACCTTCCAAATAGAAGAGATTGCAAAGGTACAAAAATTAACAGGAATTGGAATGGTAGATTTAGCTTAAACCCAAGTTAAACTCCTTACGCAAAGTATCTAAAAGCGGATTTTTGTTTACCATTGCCTGATATTTTTCCTGCGAAGTGTATGGTTTGCGGGAAACCGTGAATTCCATCATAACCCCTTGGAGATCGAGCGAAAAGTTTTGCAGCTTAACGCGAAGATAATTCAATACATCTACTTTCGCACTTTGCAATACATCCATCTGTACACCATTCTCAACATCAATCTCAATCAATGTGCCCTTCAAACGAGGTTGCGTAGTCGTCATCATCGTATACAGGTTGATCTTATTTTCCGCTTTCAACTGCTCGGCATAGGCATTCCAAATGGCTATAAATTGATTAAAGCTGACCTCACGCTGTTCGGTACCTCTTATTAATTCCGGTTCATCCCCCTCTTTGGCAACAGAGTTGTTGTCATAAATCGTGTTCAGATCCGGCAATGATGGAATAATTGCTGAGGCTGAGGATCCCCATCCCCCTTTTTTAACTTTTGGCGGCACATTTGAAACTGCTTCATTTTTTACTTCAGGCTTGACGGTCGAAGTCTGGGAATTGGAAACAGTTGCTGTCGGATTGGATACGGTAACGGGCGTCGATACAATTGGTGCTGATGTTGCATTTTGTCCTGTATTTCCAGAAGGTACTGCCGCAGAAGGACTTTCCTTCGCCTGCAAAACTACTGGCTCAGGGAGTTTTTTTTTTACTCCTTCAGCAGCTGAAGGAATCTGTACAGAACCAAGCTGGCTTAATTTAATGGCACTCGCGATATGACACATTTTCAACAAAGCAAGCTCTACCTGTAAGCGTTGGTTTTTGCTTGTCTTATAGTTTATTTCGCACTGGTTTGAAATATTCAATGCCGACAATAAAAGCCCGGAAGAGGCTTTCTGTGCTTGCTGCAAATATTTTTGACGTATGCTATCACTAACTTCCAATAGTTTTAACGTAGCAGGTTCTCTGGCCACCAGCAGATTGCGAAAATGAGCTGACAAACCGGCAATGAAATGACTTCCATCGAAGCCATGGTTCAAAATCTCGTTAAATGTCAAAAGTGTTTGCGCAGCATCTTCTGCCAAGATCGAATCTGTTAGCTTAAAATAATAATCGTAATCCAGAATATTCAGGTTGTCAATAACAGCCTGATAGGTTACGTTTTTATTTGAAAAACTGACAATCTGATCAAACATAGACAAAGCGTCACGAAGACCACCGTCCGCCTTTTGCGCAATGATATGTAAACCATCTTGGTCATAAGCGATCGCTTCACGGTCAGCTATTCTCGCCAGATGACCTGCCATGTCCTCCACTTTGATACGATTGAAATCAAAGATCTGACAACGTGAAAGGATCGTCGGCAAAATCTTATGTTTCTCCGTTGTTGCAAGGATAAAAATCGCATAGGAAGGTGGCTCTTCCAATGTCTTCAAAAATGCGTTGAAAGCAGCCTGCGAGAGCATGTGCACCTCATCGATGATATAGATCTTATACTTTCCGGCCTGTGGCGGTATACGAACCTGATCAATGAGATTACGGATATCATCTACTGAGTTGTTGGATGCGGCATCGAGTTCATGAATACTGAATGAATTACCGTTTTGAAAGGATTTACAGCTGTCACATTCGCCACATGGCTCAGTTCCAGGTAAGATCTGTTCACAATTTATTGTTTTGGCTAAAATACGAGCACAAGTAGTTTTACCAACACCACGTGGCCCACAGAATAAAAATGCCTGCGCCAACTGATTGTTGTGAATTGCATTTTTTAAGGTACCTGTAATGTGTTGCTGACCTACAACCGAATCAAAGGTAATCGGGCGGTATTTACGTGCAGAAACAATAAAATTATCCATTGCACGAAGATACGGATTAAAAAAAAGAAAATGGAGAAACTAAAGCCTAAAAATCACAAGTCAGTAATTATTAATTCGTCCATAAGAATTGGAGGATTATTATCTCATTGAAGCAGAACCTCGTTATAAAAATGCATCAATCTGGAAAGTTCACAAATGCATATTGCTCTTTAAAGCGAGCTGGTTCATCATCTTTTCGTCTGTCAACATTTTATCACATAAAATTTAATAGGAGACATAAAAAAAGTGAATAACTCTATCAATTACTCCTTTTAATGTAGCAAAAATCTCGTAACACACGTTTTAGGGTTAAAAACCAAGTTATGAAGCAAAAAACAACCTTATTTTACACCATTTTATTGAGTATTTTTTTATTTTCCGGATGCAAAAAAGAAGACAGCTATGAAGAACTCACCAGTCTAGCAGATGATAAAATTCAGCAAGCCGTTAAACTGACTGAAAATCTTTCTTGCAATGATCTGAAGGAATGCCGTATTGATACACTCTATTACACCTATGTACCCGTACATCCGAGCTTCGAGCAAGCCTATAATAAATTACTTGCCGAGGCCGCAGATCTCAAAGAAAGAGCACAGAAAGTATATAAAGGGCCGATTGTGTACAACACTAGTGTAGCCCCCAATTACCTTCCACCCCATTTTGGGATACGTTGCATCGCCGGTAAACTGAAAGTCGCTTCGGCAAGAGATCTGGAATTATCTGAAATCAATCAACGATTGGCAGACCTGCTTCCCAAATTGCAGACCTTTTTTGATGACGTTCCTTGCAACGATCCAAGTAAATGGCACATTGCTACCTTGCGCAAAGACTGTGAATTTATCCCTATACTATATACCGATAAACAAAACTTCGCTGAGTTTGGAAATATGGCAGAACAATATAATCATTTGTACAGTGCCAAAAGAATACAGGACAAGAGCTTGAATTGTTCAGACAAAAATGACAAGCCAGCTAAAGGTGTTATCTGTGAAAATGGCAAGCCCAAAATTACTTATTAATGTCCTGATGCGGACAAAATCCAAGTCTTCCCTCATAAGACTTGGATTTCCTCTACAAAAATTTTCAAACCGGTACTTCACCCAAGGATCGACTTAAAAATAAAATGAATACACTTTTCTCATTTTATATGATAAGACATATAAGCTACCAACTATCTATTCTCCTTTAGGAATTTCCTAATCTAATTCTAAGTTTTACTTACCATTTTCCTACATTTCTCCTACTGTTGGCCTACTCCAGTAGGCCAACAGTAGGTAGATCGTAACCCAAAAGTGGGGCAGGAAGCGAATACGCTCATAAAAAACAGCAAAGAATATAGGAAGTTAGTGCGATTGGCATTCTATTCCCAACTTCTCGATTCAAGGCTTAATCGAATGGGGAATTTCTCCATTGTAATTCTAAAAACATTTTTCATCAATCCTTATAAAAAGCAACTATAAATTGTTAAATTTATATTACATTAATATTATCAAATTGTTAAGAATTGAATATCAAAGGGAGCTATATTGCGTTTTTGACCATTTTATGCTGGTTAACCTACAGTCCACAATTTGTTAGGGCGCAAAAGCATGTATTCGATTTTTATGATGGAAAAGTCTCCATTAACGTATCAGCATCATTCAATATTCCATTCGATGACAGTTTAACCGGATCCCGGGTACAAGAGTTTTATCAGGCTGCTGATCAGACCGAATACCGTGATTTAGTTAATAGCCTATTGGATTACAAGGATAGACAGCATCTCAATGACTGGGTATACTATCAGCTTGTACGCCGTACAGCACAACAAATAGCTCCCAAAGCAGAGAACTATGCGCGTTACACACTATACAAATGGTTCTTGATGTGTAAGTCTGGATATGACGCACGTTTGGCGGTGGGCAACAATCAGATTATCTTTTTTATCCAGAATAATGAGGATATTTCTGATATTCCTTTCTTTGAAATTGATGGTAAAAAATATACCTGTTTAAATTTCCATGACTACGGAAAGCTATTTCAAAGAGCAGATACCTATATTCCCGTAAAGATCAAGGTACCGGAAGCAATCAACGATTTCAGTTATAAAATTACGAAACTACCGGATTTCGTTCCAGCAAATTATATTGAAAAACAGCTTGCATTCAATGATGGACATAAAGCGTATCACTTCAATGTTAAATTGAACAACGATATCAGTGATCTTTTTAAAAACTATCCAGGAGTAGATTTCGAAACCTATTTTAATATTCCATTGAGTAAGGAAACCTACCAATCATTAATACCCGCACTCAAAGAAAATTTAAGAGGCAAGAACGAAAAGGAAGGCGTAGATTATTTAATGCGATTTACACGTTATGCTTTTCTCTACGAAAACGATGAAGATAATTTTGGCACAGAAAAACGGCTATCACCAGAACAAACATTATTAAATAAATCCAGTGACTGTGATGACCGAGTAGCATTATTCTTTTACCTGGTCAAGGAAATTTATAACCTTCCGATGATCACGCTGCTCTATCCCACACATATCACGATGGCCGTCCAATTTGAACGGCCTATAGGTGATGCGATTTTATACAATGGCAAATACTATTCCATCTGTGAACCCACTCCGCAAGCGCAAAGTCTGGCCCTTGGTCAATTGTCTGATGAACTTAAAAAACAATCGTATCAGATTGTTTATCACTATGAACCGAGGTAAACTTGTGAGTTAAAAATAACCGCAATAATAAAGAGGCTTTCTGTTTTATCCGCTTTCAATATTTTACTTAAAGTTTCCTATATCGCTCCTTAGCTTTAGTTAATTACATCTTATTGATAAAGTCTAATAGATCTCCATATTTACCATCTGTACGGTGAGCAGCAATAGTTACTGTATTTTCACGCCCTTCTGATTTTATTGTGATCACATAATCCATTCCATCTACACAACGTGCACATTCATTAATTTTGGCATCCATTAGCTTGTATGTGTTGATATAGCTGGACAACTGCTTTAATGTAGCCTCACTTGTTTTATATATTTTATCTTTTTTTGTCTCTGATAAACCATCTTTAGGATATTTAATTTCAGTCTTACTTTGATCAATGCTGATATTCATCCCATTACCCCAACCAGAAATTCCTTTGATTTCTATCCTAAGTCCAGAATCTTCAGGATCAATTTTATTATCAGACTTTTTACAGCCTAAAAGCAGAAAGATGCTCAACACAAATAAATAGATTGTTTTTTTCATAATTTAAAGCTTATATTATTTGACTGTATAACGAAATATCAGCACGAGATGCTACAAAAAAATCCTGCGCAAGGCAGGATTTTCAGTTATTAAGATTGCTAATTATAATCGGTAACAGGACATCCTTTAATATTTAAATTTTGTTTGGTAGTTCTGTATAAATCCACGACTTTGAAAATTACCCTTTCTCTTGACTCGTTATTTGGATATTTAGGGTCAGTAATTGTAAATTTTATATAAATACCTAATGAAGGCTTATTTTTTTGAGTAAGAGACCCATCATTAAATATGTAATCCGCATAAATATAATTCGGATAATACCATTTTTTTACATAGAAATAATCCTGCCCCAATTGGGTGAATGGATAATAGTTTCTCCATCCTGAATTTTTACTATCCTGAAACGTATATTCATTTAAGGCATCATAAATCCTTGGTTCACCAACACCCCCACTAGGAAAATATAAAAATGAATTTGGTAGACCATCATTAAAATATTTCCGGTTCAATAAAGTTAAATTAATACTATCCAATCTGACATAAGGTTCCAATCCTCGGTATTCACTTGTGAAATCTCGATAAATATTTTCCAATGCATTACGCTTTATTGCCCAAGTGGCTTGTTTTAGTGTACCAAGTGGCGACGGTTTGCCACAATAGAATTCATTTTCTTCAAAATAAATTCCAGTCCCATAGTTATCAGAAATAGGTGGCAGGGCTCTTAAAATTCCAATCGGATATTCGTAAAGAGGAATATAATAACTTGGAGATATGGGAGCAGAATAATCTAATCCGAATTGAATATTATATAAATTATTGGAAAGAATTGCTGTTCCTGTTGTATTGACAATACCATTGTACTGTAATGAAGATTGTGTATTACCTCCAGATTTAGAACCACCTACAAAAGACTTAACAAATCCAAATAACCCTTTTACTACACTAACAGCTGCTGCAACAGTAGCTACTGGGAGTGCCGCTCTAGACCTAGAAGCTTCTAAATTATTTGTTGATACATCAGCTTTAGATTGGACTTTTGGATTAACTATTCCCTGCAATTTATTTATCGATTCCAATAAAGCTCCTCCAGATGTTGTATATTCCACCCCCCCGTTGATAAACTTAGAAAAATCCGAAGTTGTACCCGCACCACCAATGACAGATTTTGCAGTAATATTCGAAAAATCCGAACCAAGATTTAATTCGGTCTCATTAGCTCCAAAAATGCTTAAATTCAATTTAACATTTTCTGATGGCATAGAATTAGCAACAGCTGGCTTCGCCAGTAGAAAATCAAAATTCATCCAAATATCGCTTGCGCTCTTTTTTGTAATACTGATTATAGATGTGTTTTTATCCTCTTTATCAACAACAAATTGTTCAGGCGGGGCCAAAAAAGACAATGTACCATTATGTTTATCAGGATCAGTATAGCTAAGTTTTCCAACATAATAGGTTTTTGATCCTTCATTAAGGTCTTGTGTTCGATAATTATAAACAAAGAATCTTAAAATACCCGAATATCTATTATATAAAGCAAAAAAAGGCGTTTGAGCAGGTCTATCTGGTGTACCGAAGTCTTTCAAGTATAGTTCCCAACCAAGTTCCGAACGATAATCTTTATCAGAATTGTTCATAGGATTTCCGAAAGTAAACCAAGGTAATGGTCTTTCAATTGATGGACTTGGTTGATTATTGACTTTAGGTTTGAAATAAAGTTTTACATTTGTCACTGTTGGATCGTCCCATTTCCAATTTTTATTAGCATTTTGCTCATTTGGATTTGTGATTGCTGTGGCTTTTGTCTTTCCTGTTGAAGTACTTTCTTCAATCGTTTTTGTACTTTCGAATTTTTCATTCTTAGTACATGAAGATAAACATAAAAACGAAGCTAAGGATACTATCTTTAGAAGATTACTATTCCTATTTGAACTTTTTAATATTTTTTTCATAATTTATTTATATTATTTGACTACATAGGGAATTATAAAAAGAGTTACAAAAAATCCCGCCATAGGCAGGATTTTCTATTTTACTAAACTATAATTATTCTAGTATTTATTGTTTTTAGGATCCCAACTAGCCCATCCTTTTGTCCAGTCTGTTGCACCCATTGCACCAATAAAAGTTTCTTTGGTAAAAGAAGCTAAATCACCTTCATACTTAGCTTTTCCTAATGCTGGTGAATCAGACTTCAATAGAAGGTTTGGCGCTGAAATGCTTGTACTGGTAAGACCCGCTGCTGCTACATTTGCAACAGTGAAATCACCAAATCCATTCAAATAACCTGTTAAATCGGCTACCGATCCAAAAGACGTAACATCTTTCAAGGAATAATTTGCAGCAGTTCCAAATACCATATTGTTAGATAAGATAGATCGACCTGCTTTTAGTTCCGCCGCTGGAAAATCAGAATTAAATTCTATCGCATTTGTTTTTGCTCCAACAATTATTGAATTAGCCAATACCATACGACTATTTAATCCAAAGTGTACTGAGGCACCGTGTTTATCATTTCCTTCAGTTCCAGGACCAATAAAAGTGAAATTTGACAATACGGGTTTCGAATACATACTATTTGCCACAGCAGCCTTATTTTCCAATTCAATACCGCGTGAAGTTCCCGCTCCATCTGAGATAATAGGATCTTTAATGGAAATTCCATATTGGATTTTACCTGAGTAACCTTGATCAAAATCAAAATCATCATCTGTACTTCTGTACGCAATAAGGTGCGTAGCGTTTACTGTACCGCCGAAAAATTCGAAAGCATCATCCCCACCATAAGACACCTGAATGTGATGGATCTTAGTTTCAGAGCCTACAGCACATAAGGTCAATCCATTAATTTCCTTATCCGTCTGAATTGCATTACCAGCAAATTCAATCCGTGCATAAGTCAATTCTCCTGAATTATCATTTAACACAGGATTTGTTCCTCCGCCATAAGTTGCAACATTTGCACCTAATACACCACTCTCATATTGAGAAGTTCCATCAGCAGAATTCACTGTTGATTTACCACATATAATAATACCTGACCAATCACCTATATTTCTATTACCCGCTGTCTGGTCCGAAGTAAATACAATCGGCTTATCAGCAGTACCATTTGCTTTTAGTTTACCGCCTTTTTCAACAATAAGAGCGGCTTTTGTTGCTTTCTCTCCTTTTATGATAGTACCAGCAGGTATTTCTAAGGTCGCACCATCCATTACTTGTACATATCCTTTTAGCAAATATGTTTTTGAAGCACTTAAAACTTTGTTACTCGTAATTTTTCCTTCAATTACTTCTACATCTCCATTTCCTGGATTAGGATTAGGGTCAACTGGGTTTGGATCTGACTTACTGCAGCTGGCAATACTCATTGAGGTCGCTACTAAAGCTAATGCAAACCATTTTGAACTCATGTTTAATTTCATAATTTGTTTTTTTTTCAAAGCTACACGCTAAGTGTAACCTTAATGTTAACTAATATTTATTTAATCTTTAAAATCTATAACCAAATGAAAGAGATACATTTCTACCATACTGAATAGAATTTATTAAGCGATCTCCCGCTTCATTATACTTTCCACTTTTGTCTACATCTTGATAGAAAATAGATTTACTATCCAATATATTTCCAACATTTAATTTTAACTCAGCTTTTTTAGCAGCAAATTTTTTGGAAAGCTGGAAATCCAAAACACTTCTTGGGGCTTCAAAGATATCAGGATATTCGCTTATAAAATTTCCATTCTCATAGCGTCCAAATCCTACTATATCTATTCTACGACCAATACGATTAAAGAACAAATTCGCGTCAAAAAGGCGATCAGATGAATATTGTAGACCTAAATTCAATAAGAACGGTGATTGTCCATATAATGATCTTTTATTTTCCATAGTCGATTGAGAACCTTCGAAATTCACCTCTGACTTCATAATCGCCGCATTTGTACTAAAAACCAAATTTTTGAAGAATTCGACGTCTGGATCAATAAATCCAAAATCATGACGGATCTCAATTTCTCCTCCGAGTATATAGGCTTTTGGAGCATTAGTGAAAGACATCAATTTACTCGCTGGAGAAGATCCTGAAATAATGTTTGATTCAATCGGATCTTTCAAATCTTTATAAAATGCAGAAACAGAGATCAGCTTTCCGAGGCTTGGGTAAAACTCGTAGCGCAAATCAAAATTTGAAATTCTTGTTCTTTTAACATCTGGATTTCCTTTTTTTGTAATACCAGTCACAAAGTCATAAAAGGAAAAAGATGCCAATTCACGAAATTGCGCTCGCGCCAATGTATTTGAAAAGCTAAATCTCAAATTGGTTTTTGAATTTAGTTCATATGTTAAGTTAAGTGATGGCAAGAAATCATTATAGGTATTATTTACGTTGTTTTCCTCACTAGAATTTAATGCGCCAGTAAGCAATTTTTCCTTATAATTTTCATAACGAACACCTAAACTAGCTTTTAACTTTTCAGTGACTTTTCCCGAAAGCATCGCAAAAGCAGCATTCAAGTCACCAGTTCCTTCATAATAATTATCTGGGTTCGTAATATCCTCTAATATTAGGGTTGTACTAGAAATATTTTCAGGAGCAAAAATAGTATTTAACGGCATAGACAAAAGCTTTCTTTGATCAGCAGTGGTTTCGCTCAAATCTTTATAAGCTAAGACTCTTGCATCAACTGTCCGTTTTTTATTTTGCTTTAACACACCTGTTTTTAAGGTTTGCTCCTGGCCTAAAAATTTTGTCGATATAGACCAGTTTACAGCCCCACCATAAATATTTTCATTTAATGTACTATAAAATCGTCCTGCACCTGTTGGTGTTGGGCTTGTTCCCACACTTATAACATAAGGAGCATCAGCACCGCTGTTTTCCTTTTTCCCATAGATCGTTCTTCTCAAATCTGGCTGATCGACATTAACATTACTATAGGAAAGGTTCCAAGATAATTTTGATTGCTTATCGCTGTTAAGTAGATATTCACCGTCAAAAACAGAGTTAAACATCCGTTTCTGAATTGTTTCGAGTAAGGTAACCTTTCTAAGCTCTTTCGTCCCATCATCAGCCCATCCTTCTCGCTGAGTATAAGATTGTTCTAAACCTTGATTAAAGATGTTTTTAAAGGATAGCTTAAGATCATTTTTAATATATGATATATTGCCTAACGCTCCTACATTAGAATTGAATCGATAATATGTATCATTGTAACTAAAGATTTTAAGATCCTTCCCCTGATCCAACGTATTAAAGTCATTTCTTACTTCTGGTGAAATTGTTTCAGAATTACGGTAGGATAAGGATCCGATAACACCTAATTTGCCTTCATTTCTAAGTAGGTAGGAATTACCAAACGTAACCTGCGCATTTTGAGCCGGTAGTACTTTTCCAAGTTTTTCAGTTACCCAAGTATTTTTAAATTGTTTACTATAATTTACTTTATCACTAAGATTCAGATTGGAGTATTCTTGAAAAGACCCTGGAAAATTACTTGGTAGTTTATTATCAGGATTCAACGTCGCAAAATAATTCCCAACTGTTCTCTTATTTCCATAAAAATCTTTAAAAGTACTCAAAGAATTATACCCAAGACCAACAGATACCTCAAAAGATTTTCTGTCAGGAAAGTCTTTTGTTTTTACATTTATAGCGCCTCCTGTTAAATCTCCTGGTAAATCAGCGCTTGCCGTTTTACTAATAACAATGTTATCGATCAGTGAAGAAGGAATAATATCAAATGAAAATGCTTTACGATCTGATTCAGTACTTGGCAACGGACTATTATTTAGCAATGCTGAGTTATAACGATCACTCAGTCCGCGGATAATAATGAATTTATTGTCCTGAACACTAGCCCCACTAACGCGTTTTAATACTTCGCCTGTATTTTTATCTGGTGTCTTTTTTATTACTTCGGCTGAAATACCGTCAGAAATAGAAATACTATTCTTCTGTTGCGCATACAATGCACCGATTGATTCTTTTTTAAATGTTCCAGTAATCACAACCTGATCCAATACTTTACCTTCAGAATTGTCAAGAACCACGTCTAAATTGGTAACATCCTTATCTTTAATCTCAACATCAGTAATTTGCTTTGTTGCAAACCCTAAGTAACTAAATTCTAAGGTATACTTTCCTGCCGGTACAGCCGGAATATTGTAATTACCTGTTACATCTGAACTTCCGACACGTGAAGTACCAAGTACCTTTACCGTCACCCCCGCGATGGTCTCTCCTGTCTTGACATTTGTAACTTTACCTGCAACCTTCCCACTCCCCTGTGCATAAACTGTTGTTGACGCAGCTACGACGAACGTAATGGCAGCAGCGATTCTTTTAAGTTGTAATTGTGGTTCCAATTTATTTTGTTTTTTTGTTTCTGCAAAGCTATTGGCAGAATATTATATTAACATTAACAACGAATTACCATTACGTAAACCACTTGTTAATTTAATGTTACCTCGAAAAATTTAGATTAATTTTTTAGACAAAAACCTGCATGAAGGAGGATTTGAGCGAATATTTCATCATTTCCAAAGCACCATATTAAAGAAGTGTAATAAAATTATTAACCCGAAAAGTTATTAACATATTGAGACTAATTTTATGTTTTTAGGAATATTTTGCTAACAGTATTCATTCATTTGATGAGAAAAAGCATAGTACCATTTTCAGATGGTGGAACAAGAATGATCTTATTATTGCAATAATATTGCATATGCAAAGCAATTTCTCTAAGTTTGAATAGATTTTCAATTTTTGAGCATATGAGCAATCCGATCGTATCTACTGAACAGCTAACATTCCAATATACGAATGCCAAAAGCATCGCATTTCCGGACATCCACATCGAAAAAGGACAGCACACGCTATTATTGGGCGATTCAGGGACTGGAAAAACAACCTTGCTGAACATGTTGGGGGGCTTATCTAAACCCGATACAGGGCTCGTTAAAATTAATAATCAGGATCTTTCCCTATTATCCAATAGCAAACTAGACAAATTCAGATCTCAATATATCGGTTTTATATTCCAGGAAGCACATCTTCTCAAAAATTTAACGTTATTGGAAAATATCAAATTGGCACAGTCCCTTGCAGGGAAAAAGGTGGATGTTAATCAGATTCATCAGGTCTTGAACCAACTGCAACTGGACCACAAAACTACAGCTTACCCGAATGAATTAAGTCGTGGCCAATTGCAACGTGCCGCGATTGCTCGTAGTGTGATCAATAAGCCTGCGCTGCTCATTGCGGACGAACCTACAGCTGCTTTGGATGACACCAATACAAATCGTGTGCTGGAACTTCTTTTGGATATTGCAGATACCGCCGGCTCAACCCTCTTGATCACCACACACGACAAACGGATTAAAGATCAGTTCTCAAAAATGTATATCTTAAAATAATTGAATACGTCATATATTCATTCACCCTTTTAGCTTTAGAATTTGTTATGAACACGATACAGTTGGTTTGGAAAAATTTAAGTAGACAATTTAGTTCTGTCTTTCTTAGTATCTTGCTGACAGCTTTTGGAATTTCCATATTAGCTGTACTTTCTATCACGGGTGAAATATTTGAAAAACAACTCGACAATAATAGTAAAAATATTGACCTCGTGGTCGGAGCTAAAGGGAGCCCACTCCAATTGATCCTATCCAGCGTATATCATATCGACAATCCAACTGGAAATATACCATTGGATGAACTCGAACCACTACGCCAGAATCCGCTTGTTCAACTAGCGGTTCCCTTATCCTTGGGCGATAACTTTAAGGGACATCGTATTGTGGGTACGGACTCTTCTTTTCTGACAATCTACAATACCCAAATAAATGACGGCCGCATCTGGCAAAAAGACTTTGAAGTCGTTATCGGTGAACAGGTCGCAAAAAAGCACCATTTGAAAATAGGCGACCAAATCAACAGCTCTCACGGTCTGAGCAAGGATGGCCATAGTCATGATGAACATCCTTTTACGATCGTCGGTATTCTAAAGCAAAATAACAATGTAACTGACAACCTCATATTGACCAATCTCGAGAGCGTCTGGGATGTTCACGGTATCGCCCATGCTGATAACGAAACTGCGGCACAAAAAGAACAACGCGAACGGGAAGAAGACCGTGAAGAAACAGTCAAAGCACACCTACATCACCATGGAGAAGATTCACAGGAAAATTCAACCGGAAAAGTGGCAACCAATGAAAAAGAACTTCACGATCATGCTGACCATGAACACGAAGAAGAAGGTGTGTTTGTCAAATCTATCGGCGCTGATATGGTCAAACAAAATGGTCTTGAAATAACAGCTATTTTAATAAAATACCAGTCACCGGCAGCTATCGGTATATTGCCTAAAATGATCGATCAACAAACGGATATGCAAGCAGCTTCTCCGGCTATGGAAAGTACACGCCTGTTTTCACTCTTAGGTGTAGGAATAGATTCTCTAGCGATCCTTGCCTATGTCATCATGCTAATTGCTGGTCTGAGTGTATTTATTAACCTCTACAACGCGTTAAAACAACGTAAATATGATCTAGCCATTATGCGTACACTCGGTGCGTCTAAAGGAAAGTTATTCAACATTGTCCTACTGGAAGGCCTGACCATAACAATCGTAGGTGGACTGGTGGGACTATTATTGGCACATCTGGCATTATACTATATCAGTAACCAAACGAGCCAGAGTGCTGACTTTGTCGAAGCTTTTAGGCTACATCCAAAAGAATTGGTATTTTTGCTTATTGCTTGCCTCATCGGCATACTCGCAGCGCTGATACCTGCTGTAAAAGCGTATAGGACAAGTATAGCCGGCACTTTATCAAACAAATAGAATGGATGGGCAATTGAATTAAAAATGCAATAATGGTATATCCGATGCAAATCCTGATTTGCATCGCCAAAATCTCAATACTCAATACTAAAACAGATGAAGCCATCATGATTTATTCATCATACAGAATAAGTCTGATAGTTCCATCACAACAAAAAAAAATTAAACAGATGAAACAAATTATCACGGCATTCCTCTTCATATTCTTCGGCATCGTACAGGTACATGCACAGATCGGCAGCAATTCCGATGTGCCCGATCATACCCCTATGATGAACAAAACCTGGGACGCCATTGATAAGATGGCTTATAAAGTGACCTATAATGGTGCGAAAAAAGTATATACACCATTTTATCCCAAAGAACTCAAAGCACTGGAGAACAAAGTGGTCGAATTACCGGGCTATATGGTTCCGCTGCACAGTGGACGTAATCATAAAAATTTTATGATGTCTGTGTTACCTGTTATGCAATGTCAATTTTGTGGTTCCAATGGAATACCACCTATGGTAGAAGTGACCTTAAAGGGGGGTGCAATAAAATTTTCTGAAGATCCTATCAAGCTCAAAGGAAAGATGATTTTTACAAAAGATCCATTGAAAGGAAATTCCGAAATTCAGATCATCGATGCTGAACTCGTAAAATAAACGTATCCTCTTCTATGCTGAATCTTATCTATATTATTAGATGGGATTCACATAGAAACACAAAAAATAGCTTAAATTATCTATTGAGTAGCGAGGTCTCAAGACAAGCTGCCAGCGCCGCTGTCTCGGTTCGTAAACGCGCTTCACCAAGCGACACAGGCTGAAAACCAGCTATCAGGGCCAGATCAATTTCCTCGGCCGAAAAATCTCCTTCTGGGCCTATCAAAATGATATAATGTTGTCCAGCTTCAAATACTTCGTTCAAATACTTCTTGTCCGAGTCAACACAATGTGCAATTGCTTTTTGGACACCTTCCTTTGGAAGATCCTTTAAAAACTGTTTAAAGGGTATCGCAGGATTCAGTTTTGGCAGATACGCTTTCAAAGATTGTTTCATGGCTGACACAATGACTTTGTTCAAGCGGTCCAACTTCACCTCCTTACGCTCGGAATGCTCACAAATAATCGGCGTGATCTCCTGAATCCCTACCTCGGTAGCTTTTTCTAAAAACCACTCGATACGGTCGATGTTCTTGGTCGGCCCAACAGCAATATGCAAATGATAGTTTGACCGTTGGTAATTCTCTTTGACACTTAGAATGCGAAGTACAGTACGTTTCGGATGTGGATCTATAATTTCAGCTTCGTACAGGCCACCGCGACCGTCAATTAAATATAAACGATCTCCCGTATTCATACGAAGCACACGGACAGCGTGCTTGCTTTCTTCCTCAGAGAGGATAAAATTTTCTAAAGAAGGATTTAATTCCGGTGTAAAAAATAACTGCATGTACTGTTCGTTGTGCTCTTATTCCGATATGTCGTCATCCGTCGACTCGACCAGTTCCAATTTAACAAATTCAATATTCTGCTGCGCCTTGCGGATGATTGTAAATACATAACCGTATTCCTGTTTCCGCTCACCTACCTCTGGAATTTTATCAAAGATTTCACTGACCAATCCTGCCATTGTATCGTAATCCTGACTTTCGGGTAATTCTATCGGAAGAAACTCATTCACATCATGAATACTAGCCCCTGCATCTACCATATATTCTGTTTCAGATATACGTTCCACAACCGGTGTCTCCTCATCGTACTCATCTTGGATCTCTCCTACCAATTCCTCCACGATATCCTCCAAGGTGGCCATCCCGGCTGTTCCTCCAAATTCATCCAGTACGATGGCCAGTTGCAGGCGTCGCTGCTGAAACTCGGCCATCAGATCATTGATTTTTTTGGTCTCAGGGATAAAGTACGGTTTACGCATGATATTTCTCATCACCACCTCTTTGCCTTTGGCCAATAGCGGAAGGATGTCCTTGGTATGCACAATACCAACAATCTGATCAATGTTGTCCTCATAGATTGGAAGACGTGAATAGCCCTCCTCCGTCATGGTTTCAATCAATTCTGAAGCATCTGCCGTTATTTCGACAGCAACAATCTTCGTCCTTGGCACCATAATATTCTTTACGATACGTTCATTAAAATCAAAGACATTTTTAATTAACTCATGCTCAGAAATATCCAATGCTCCGGATTCTTTTCCTTTATCCAAGAGGTATTGTAATTCCTCAGAAGAGTGGGCGGATTCACCTTTAGTCACTTCAAATCCTAAAATTTTAAGCAGAAAATTGGCAAAACCGTTTAGGATCCAAATAAAAGGTCTAAAGATAAAGTAGAAAAATTGCAGGGGAACCGCAATCTTCATCGTTGTTGCAACAGGTTTTTGAATGGCAATTGATTTGGGAGCCAGCTCACCAAAGACAATATGCAATACGGTAATAATCGTAAATGCCAGCACATGACCTGCATTGGTCGCTATCGTACCAGTCAATTCAACACCAAAGAAACCTAATGCCCCCTGCACAATCTGGGTCATTACAGCCTCTCCTACCCAACCTAAGGCCAGGGAGCAAAGTGTAATACCCAATTGTGTAGCGGCCAAATAACCATCCAAATGCTCCGTTATACTTTTGGCAATTGTAGCAACTTTACTACCTGTTTTCGCCTGAACTTCAATTTGGGAGATTCGGACTTTGACAATAGCAAACTCGGCCGCAACGAAAAAGCCGTTGGCCAGTACTAAAAACAATGTCCAAAAAATATCGAGCGCCATGCTGGGGGTTATTTGTTAACAAATTCTGTTTTGTACAGCTCAATAGCCTCCATCAAGATTCTTTGTGCTTCTTCACGTCCTTTCACCCCTTCTACGATAACGTGTTTCTTTTCTAAAGCTTTGTAACTTTCAAAGAATTGTACAATTTCTTTCATGGTATGCGGCGGCAATTGATCGATATCTTTAATGTAGTTGAATACAGGATCATTTTTGGCAACAGCAATGATTTTATCATCTTGCTCTCCGCCATCAACCATATTCATGACACCGATAACCTGTGCTTCCACTAGTGTTAAAGGTAAAATATCAACAGAACAGATCACCAAAATATCCAAAGGATCTTTGTCGTCGCAATAAGTCTGCGGAATGAAACCATAATTGGCTGGATAGACGACAGATGAACTCATTACTCGGTCCAAAAGCAACAAGCCTGTTTCTTTGTCTAATTCGTACTTTCCTTTGGATCCGTTTGTAATCTCAATGATAGCATTTACGGCATTTGGCACATTCTCACCTGGAGAAACCATGTGCCAAGGGTTTTGTTTACTCATTTTTTATTTTACTGTATATTTTGTTTGTTTCTTTTGTCTTTCATTCGCTTTTTGAGCAAAGTTATTGCAATAGGCAAAAATGCGATCACGATCATCCCAACGACAACATATTCAACATAATGGATAATCCATGGAAACTCTATTCCTAGGAAATATCCGGAAAGGGTCAATATCAGAACCCATATTAAAGCTCCACTGATATTATATAAAACGAATTTTTTGAAATCTAATTTTACAACACCGGCAAAGATTGGAGCAAAAGTACGAACTATTGGAACAAATCTACCTATAATTAATGCGGTTCCCCCATATTTATGGTAAAATTCTTCCGCCATGACCACATATTTCCGTTTAAAGATAAAACTATCCTTTCGCTTGAATAACATGGGGCCGGCTCGATAACCGAACCAATAACCTGTAAAATTGCCCAATATTCCTGCTCCCAATAAACCTAGACAAAGCGTATAAATGCTCACATCGATCTTATTGAGTGCACAAAATAGTCCCGCTAAAAATAATAAATAATCGCCCGGTAGAAAAAAACCAAAAAACAGACCTGTTTCGGCAAATACGATTAATATAACTAAATAAAATCCGCCCGAACTCAGGAGCTCTTCGGGATTCATTAGTTGTTGAAATGACAACAAAAGTTCATGCATAACTTTCAGTAAAAATCAATGTTGTTTTCTCTATTTTAGAATCAAAATCTACTTTTTTCCCTGTATAATTTTAAAACAACAAAGTACAAATATAGTATTCTTCTAAAAAACGAAAGTAAATCAAGTGTAATATAATCTTGTTATTGATTTTGTGCAGTTATACTGATAATGGACTCCCGTATTGTTTCAGCGATCTGATGTAGTTCATCTTCGCCTAAACTCAACTTAGGCCCAGCAAAATTTAGGTCACTTATTTTATTGATCGGAACAAGATGGATATGTGCATGCGCAACTTCCAATCCCACAACAGCCACGCCAACTTTAACACATGGAATTACTTTTTTTATCCCCTGCGCAACGATTTTTGCAAATACCCAAAGTGCCATGTACTCATCATCTTCAATATCGAAAATGTAATCAGTTTCTTTCTTAGGTATCACCAAAACATGGCCTTTCGCCAAAGGGCTGATATCCAAAAAAGCCAGAAAATCATTACTCTCCGCAACTTTGTAAGCTGGAATATCTCCAGCGACGATTTTTGAAAAAATTGTTGACATATTATTCTATATTGGAATAAACTCTTTTTATAATAAAGTATTGAGATATTAATATCGCATATGGAGACTTTGGTTGTGCCAGCCATCGGCTTGCAGAAGGAAAGTCTAATGTCTAATATTTACGATCTAAATACATTGATAAAAAAACAACCATAAGTAACATACATATGATGTTCTCAACAAATATAAACAAAAAAGGTCGCGATTGCTAGAACCCGACCTTCTTAATATAAAGTTAATTTGTGGATGTGCGGTTATGGCGTACCGCACATAACCGACATATGTTATCTCGAAATCTCTACAATTTCAAATTCAATCTTACCTGCAGGTACTTCGATCTCTGCCGTATCACCTTTTGACTTGCCCAATAATCCCTGGGCGATAGGAGATTTAACAGAAATCTTGCCCGACTTGAGGTCCGCCTCTGATTCGGCAACCAATTGATAAGTCATCACAGCTCCATTCTTTTTATTTTTGATCTTAACGATAGACAAAGCTAGGACTTTAGACGTATCCAATTTGGATTCGTCAATCAATCGGGCTGTCGCCAAGGTATTCTCCAGGTTGGCTATTTTAGCTTCATGAAGTCCCTGAGCTTCCTTAGCAGCATCATACTCCGCATTTTCAGACAAATCACCTTTGTCTCTTGCCTCTGCAATAGCATTGGCAATTTTAGATCTTCCTTCCGTCTTCAGATAAGCTAATTCCTCTTTAAGCTTACGCAATCCTTCTTCCGTAAAATAAGTTACTTCTGCCATAATTTTATCTTTTTCTTATTTTCTACATTTTAAAAAAGAAACAAGACCATATTACCCTCTTCGGGTAACATGGTCTTGCTTTCAATCTATACGAAGATAATAATTGTTTTCAACAAAACAAATTCTTATCCGTCAAATCTCTTCCTCATCAACAAATTTATAACCCAATCCACGCACTGTCTGTAAATAATGTGGTTTGTCAGGATTGGTCTCTATCTTCTTCCGCAGACGTACCACGTGCATATCCAGCGTCCGCGTATTCACATTTGAACTATAGCCCCATACCACTTCCATCAACTCCTCACGGGTAATCTCTCGACCTAAGTTTTGAAGAAAATGTAATAAGATCCTGTTCTCTAAAATAGTTAATTCGACCTTTTTACCTTCCCGTATTAAGGAATGGATATTTGGATGATGTTCTGTCTGTCCAAACTTGTAGATTTCAGGGCTGTTTTTAGGTAAGAAAAACTTTACCTTGTTATCTATCATCGCAATCAACACGTCCATATTGAATGGCTTACTAATATAGTCCGTCACCCCAAAGCTATAAGCTTCAATCTTGTCCACGTCTTGGGATTTGGCTGTCATCATAATAATGATATTCTCAAATCCTGCTTTACGGACATCCTCACATATCTCGTTACCTTCTTTTCCCGGGAGCATCCAATCTAAGAGGACCACATCCGGTCGTTTCTCCAAGATTAAACTTTCTGCTTCATTCCCATTTCCGCTTTGGATGACTTGATAGCCCTCAGATTCTAATCGATGTTTTACCAAGAAACGTAAGTTCTCATCATCTTCAATAACAGCAACAGTGATGTCTTTATTCATAAGTAAATAATTTGTCTTTTAAATGTCTTATGGAGTATCCAGTTTATAACTATAAGTTTTCACGCTTTCTAAACATGGATATTTCATATTTAAATTTATTTTTTTAAACCGGAAATACCAACGTGAAGGTAGTGCCTTGTCCTAATTGACTTTTCACTGTAATCTCTCCACCTATAAACTCAGTGATTTCCTTACAGAAAGCCAAACCTAAACCAATACTTCCTTGCTGATTATATTGACTTTTTATTCTATAAAACTTTTTGAAGATATTGTTAAACTCCGCCTTCTCTATGCCAATTCCTTCATCCTTAAAAGTGATAACAAAATTCTTCTTATTTTGTTGTATCGCAATATCCAAGATTTTATGCCCACTTTTCGAATATTTGTAGGCATTATCTATCATATTTTGAAACACACTGCTCAATAACACCGGATCCGCAAGCATCGATGTTCTTACATCAATTTTTGTGCTAATCTTGAAGTCAGCGTATTTTATTCTTGAGGAAGCTACCAAATTTTCGGTAAATTCTTCTAGATCTACTTCCTCTTTATTTAATTTAATGGTTTTATTTTCAATTTGACTAAACGACAATAATTTATTCATCAGATTATTGAGCCGATCAGCCTCCTGATCCAAAATATTACCATACATTTTTCGCTCCTCATCAGATAAAACTTGTGCACTCTTAATATTATTTCCGGCAATTTTTATCACACTTACAGGCGTCTTAAACTCGTGGGTCAAATTGTTGATAAAATCATATTGCAATTTAAAAAGTCTTCCGTTAATTTCTAAATTTCTATAAATTAAATATAGAATCGCAATCAAAATAATATAAATCAAGGATATACCACCCAATACGGGCCAAAAACTACGATTTATCTCCTTCGAGAGAAAACTTTTGCTTGATCTAAAGAGCAATTTATAATCTGCCAAAGCACCCGGCAAAGGCATTTCTGTAGAAATTTCATCATTCTCTGGTGTAATCGGTGCTCCTACCAAAGGGACAATCTCCACTTTTTCATAAAGGTTAGTATAACTATTTTTCACCTCCAGATACATCGGGTCAATCTGAAAATTGAACATGTCCTGCTCATAGCCAACAGTATGGTCCAAATTTCCCTCCATGATGGCTTTATAAACAATCAAATCATTAACCCTTGGTATATTTAAATAGGTGATCTGTCCGGGTCTGATCGTATAAAATACCTTTAAAATATCCTTGTCAGAAAGTTTTGCATTCGGCTGCAACTTGTCAATATAAGTAGCGAGCTTAACCCCAATATTATTAATTTCCTCCGAATGCAAGCCCATTTGACCACGGTCACGAATCGTATTTTTGTTCAGCCCCGAGCGGGATACCGTAAAAAAAGTAATAGTCTTAGGTTGAATTCTTAAATTATTGACTATAAAACCGTAATTTAAATTATGATCATTATTAAATTGTAAATCAAAAAAACCAATTTCGCGCACAAAAGGATAAGAACTTAAAATACTATAGGCATATTTTCCGGCTTGTACAGAGTCCAAAAAGCCTTGATAAAATGAAACTTCCGGAATTCTATTTTGGAAAAAGTCATTAAAAGGAATTAAGGTCTGATCAAAAATTTCCGATTTCCTATTGGTAAATTCATTCTTTATATGTGACTCGGTATAGCTTCTGGATAGAAAAAGAGCAAAAATATACAAACCACTGATGACGATGAAAAACATCAACAATAGTCCATAATTTTTTCGATAGCTGTATTTCCCTGCTTTCATATAATGCCCCTAGTCCGCTAGATATTTTGCCAAAAATCGCTCCAGTTCATTATAGTAGCCAAATATATTCTCATCTTTTTTAAAAGTTCTATCTTCATCTTCCTTCAGAATATATTGCACAGGAACATGGTTATTCTTCAACTTCTGAACGAATTGATTTGCATCTGTCACCGAACTAAATCGGTCTTTGCCCCCTTGGACTAAAAGTACAGGAATCCGAACCTTATCTGAATGAAAAACAGGAGATATATTTTTAAACAACTCTGCTTCACGAATAGGATTTCCTACGATCTGATACATTTTCTGTACATAGGACTTAAAATAAGGTGGAATATCCCTAAAATAGGTAAATAGGTTGGTATATCCTGAATAGGAAACCGCACATTTATACAAATCTGAATTGAAGCAAGTAGCATGTAATGCCGAATATCCTCCAAACCCTTTCCCCACAATGGCCACACGATCCTTATCGGCAATCCCCTCTTTGATTAACCATTTTACCCCATCCGTAATATCATCTTGAATTTTTCCACCCCATTCCTTAAATCCAGCAGTCCAAAACTTCTTTCCAAACCCCGTTGAACCTCGATAATTCATCTGAAAAACCAAATACCCCCTATTCGCTAAAAATTGTGCTTCATTGTCAAAACCCCATACTTCGCGTCCATTGGGGCCATCATGTGGCAGTACCACCATAGGCAGATCTTTCCGGTTGGAATGTATAGGATAGGTCAAGTAACCGGATATCGTCATACCATCTCTCGCTTTGTAGGTAATAAATTCATTGGGAGACAATTCCTTATCTTTAAGATCTGAATTATTGTCGGTTAATTTGGTCAATTTTTTTGATATAAAATCATAAAAATAAATCCCGCCCGGATTGACATCTGTATAAGTCTTAATAATGACCTTCTCTCCCGAAACATCCGTATTGAGGACCTGGAATTCAAAACCATCAATTTGCTTCGACAGTTCATCATATTTTCGTTTTGTTTGTTCGTCAAAAAAATGCCGACTCTGTCTTGAAGTTGTATAATTAACAAACAGTAAGCGATTTTGCTCAGGGAAGTAGCCTCCCGGACTTACATCGACCTCCTTGTGGCTATATAGCTCTCCCAATTCCCTTTCACTGACCAGGTCATAGCTAACGAGAGCCAACTTGTCACGATTTATATTTGAAAGTGCATAAATAATGCGATTTGAACTATCCTTATACCCCAACGGAGTGAAGCTACTTTCGAGATCACAACGTATAATCTCCTTAAAAGGTTCTTTCTCAGAACCCCGGAAAAGAACAGATTGCTGTACCGAATCATTTGCAACTGCCAAGCGCACCTGCCCATCATTGGATGCAATCCACGAGCTCATATTACCGGGGTTTTGTAAAATCAGTTCCCGTGGTCTACCGTCCAAATAAATGCGATAAAGATCAAAAAACGAGGAATCTCGGTCGTTGATCCCAGCAACAAAACTATCCCCGTTGGAAACCATCGGATGAACCCACCTGAATCTTGCACGAGCAGGTTTAATTAATGGCCAAATCTTTTCCGTGTTAATATCCACAGCATATAAACGTAAACTATCCTGGGCAGATTGCTCGGTCAAAAAAGAAATTTTGGAATCGTTATTCCAGACAAAGGATTTTACATTGATATCATTCTGATAAGTGAGCTGCTTGGAGCTGTCCTTATCCATCAAATCTATCAAATATATATTTTTGCAATGATTGTCCATACCGATATAAGCAATGAACCGACCATTGGGAGAAATTTTAAAATTTGATTTTTCAGGTGTGGAAAAGAATTGATTAATGGGTATAGGGTCAACCTTATGTTGTTGGCACCCTAACATCGTCAATGCACAAAAAAATAAAAAAGTCCAAAATTGCAACCTCATAATCCCGAATACGTCCTTATCATTTAACCCAAATATTGTAATTAAATACCAAATTGCAGTCAATGCAACCTTATTTTTACAAGATATAGTAATAAAACGTAATATTCAAAAATAGCGTATAAAACCGTATTTTTGTTTATGTTTTTATACAATGTATCTGTTATAGCAGAAGAAACCATCCATCATGAGATCGTTTCCTGGATTGAAGATAATATCGTACAATCCCAAAAATTCCAAGTGCATTTTCTGGAAATGCTCCAGTCCCCGCACGAAGGAATGACTTATTGTATTCAAGTCGTCCTGCCTTCCGAAGAATATATTATGGATTTTCAGCAGGTCCATTTGATACCATTACAACAACTTATTTCGGAGTCGTACAAGGATAAAGTTTTCCTTTTCGACAGTACAATGAAATACTTAAAAAAATAAAGAGCTGTACAGCTCTTTATTTTTTTTGTATTATTAATTCTTTTTATTACCCTGCGCTTCCTTATCTTTCTCACTGATTTCCAAAGCAAGCTCATAGCGAGGCTCATAGCTTATTTTTGGCGTTAAAAAATGTAATAGGATCAAGCGGGCATACCTGAAATTAAATGGAGCGAATACTAAAATGGTTACAGCTAGACCTCCCAAATAGAACCAAGGCGACTCACTTCCTGTCAAAATCGCAATAGCAACAGACACAGACACAATTTCAGCTACAGAAAGCGCATAGCTAACATACATTGCCGCATAAAAATAGCCGGGTTCGACCTCATATTTAACACCACAATGTGGACAGACTTCATTCATATGCTGCTTCCGCAAACTATATACCTTTCCTTCAAATACATTTCCAACATGACATTTGGGACATTTGGAATGTATCATTGCATGAAATTTAGATGTCGGCATCGGATTCTATTTTATCTCGTTAATAAACTTTTTGGTTGGCGGATTCTTTTTACGGTATTTTTTATACCATAGATAACCTAGTCCTGCAGCGGCCAAATAAGGAATCACCAATAGAAATAAGATACCATCATTTAACCCCTTTCCCTGCATATTGCCTTCTTTCGTAGAGTTTTCGGCATTCAATGTACACATTGCACACTGTGCTCGAGAAATAGACACCATCGAGCAGCTTAAGGTAAATATTAAGAGTAGATATTTAAACCATTTCATAGCCCAAAGTTACTGAAAATTTAACGATTAGCGTACCAATGCTTCAAATTTGTCCCAAAAACCATCTTGCGGCAATGAAGCCACCAACGTCATCTGCTCTTTTTTGATGGGATGAGTAAACGCCAACGATCGCGAGTGCAAACAGATACTTCCCAACGAACTTCCTCTTGGATATCCGTATTTGTTATCGCCAACAATAGGACAACCCATCGCCGCCAGCTGCGCACGAATCTGATGTGTACGGCCTGTAAGAGGTTCAACACGTAACAAGTAAAACCCGTTCAACTCACCTATTACCGCATAATCCAATTCGGCATAGGTACCGCCTTTCACTTCACGCGGAAACGCCTTGGTCACTCGCGTCTGTCTATTCCGAATTAACCAGTTGATCAATTTACCTTCGGCATTTCGCGGACGTTGGCGCACAATAGCAAAATAAGTTTTTTTCACCGTACGATCTTGAAAGAACTTATTCATACGCTCAAGGGCTTTGCTCGTTTTCGCGAAAAGAATCATACCGCTAACCGGTCGATCCAAACGATGGATAACCCCAACATAAGCATCATTGGGTTTATCATACTTCTTTTTCAGGTAGATCTTTACCATATCTTCCAATGAAAGGTCTCCGGTTTCGTCAATTTGCACAATATCTCCCGCCCTTTTATTGATTGCTATCAGATGATTGTCTTCAAAGATCACCTCTTTATCCGTAATTTCATGCTTATTCATTTCCTCTTAGCTAAAAAGTCATTTAAACGTTCACTATAAGTCTAAGTTTCGCTCGAAAACCTATATGATTTGTTACTCATTAAAGAAAAAAAGGCTCTACGCAAGCGTAAAGCCTTTCGATATTATGTTTACCACACTTTATTGTGCGCTATCTGCCTTAAGCAATTCGGCTTTCTTGGCGTTTTCTTTCATTTTTTTCTTAAAGAAGCCACGTAATAGGAAGTTATGTTGCAAGGCTTCCATATTTTCATCTAACTTTTCAGTACTTGAATTTAAGTTATTAATTGCGGACTTAATCTGGTTTGCAGATGCAGGATCATTCAATAAGACACCTACAGCATTATCCTTATCGTTCAATCTGCTAGAGGCGTTATTCAAATTATTGATCAATGCATTTGCGGTCTGAGATACGCCCTGCAATTGAGCAGCAGATTGACGTAAATTGGAAAAAATCGCTGTATCTGTAGTTAGATCGTGAATCAATCCTCTATTGCTGTTCAACGAATTTGTCAATGTCACCAAGTTAGCTGATGCCTTGTTTGCATTGTTCATTGCCGCACTGATGGACAATAAGCTCGCACGTAAGGTATTCACCATAGCCGTATCGGTCAACATTGCACCGACCATCCCCTTGCCATCTGCTAAGCCACGTGATATCTCGACAAAGTCTGTTGTGATCTTCGCCAAGTTTTCATTATTCACCTGCAATGTCTCCATCATAGCTTCCATATCCGCTGTTTTGGCAGATCGCAAAAAGTCGCCCGTTTCTACCGTAGGTGCATTCTGAGATCCCCCTGAAATAACGACAATTTTATTACCGATCAGTCCATCAGAGCCCAATTTCGTGACAGCATCCTTACGGATATATTCCGCAGATTTCTCCTCAATAGTCAAAACAACTTCGACATCCTGTACACTTTTAAAATGGATATTTTTAATAATACCCACCTTAACTCCAGAAAACCAGACGTTACTTCCTACTTTCAATCCTGCAACATCAGGAAATGAGGTGGTGATCTCGATGTTTTTTGTAAATTTCTTCTGTTGACTGCCCAAAATAAAAATCCCGGCCAAAAGAATCAATACGCCTAAAAAAACAAAAATACCAACAATGATTGCTCTTTTATTTTCTGCCTTACTCATGTATATTATAGAATAAAATTATAATTATAAAACGCTCTTACCCGTGCGTCATCTGTATCAAAAATTTCCTCAAAAGAACCCTGTCTTTCAAATTTACCGTCCAATAACATCACAATACGATCACCGACCTCCTTTGCACAAGCCAAATCGTGTGTAATAATAATTGACGAAGTCTTATACCGCTCCTGAACCTCATTAATCAACCCATTAATATCCAGACAGGTAATCGGATCCAGACCCGCCGTAGGCTCATCGTACATCATTATCTCCGGCCTAAGGATTAACGTACGCGCTATACCAATCCGCTTACGCTGACCTCCAGAAAGTTCAGATGGCATCTGATTGATGGCTTGGGATAAACCTACACCATCCAACACCTCCTCCACTGCATGATTGATCTCAGACCGTGTCAGATTCCGTTTATTTCTCACCAATGGAAACTCCAGATTTTCACGTACTGTCATACTATCGTAAAGGGCACTATTCTGGAAAGAAAAACCAATCTTCAAGCGTAATTCACGCAATTGACGATCATTTAATTCGGTAACAGATTCACCCAATACATCAATTGTCCCCTCATCCGGTTTTAATAAACCAGAAATTAACTTAATCAAAACCGATTTACCGGTACCTGAACGACCTAAAACAACAAGGTTTTCTTCCTTATATAAATCCAGATTAACATTCTTTAGCACATGGTTATCTCCAAAAGATTTACTCACATTTCTGATTTCGATAACAGATTGAGAATGATCTATATTTAGTTTCGCTTTTTCCATATACCACTATCCAAAGAACGACAAAATCTGAACAATAATTATTTCCTCGATAAACACAAGGAACATTGAAGCTACTACGGCAGCATTGGCAGCTTTACCTACCCCTTCCGTACCTTTCGAAGAAAAATAACCACAATAACAACTTACCGCGCCAATGGTAAAGCCAAATATCACCGCACGCAATACCATGGCCCCCAAATCTTTGAAAGCAATGGTTTCAAATACCTGCGTAAAAAAACTCAAAAAACTCAAGTCATCTTTGCTCATCATACTGAGGTAACCGCCCAAGAGACCAATACCCGCCACATAAAAACAAAGGACAGGAATACCGATGGTTGTAGCTAAAATTCTACTTACAATCAAATATTTATAAGGATTCGTGCCCGAAACCTCCATGGCATCGATCTGCTCGGTCACATTCATCGAACTTAATTCAGCCCCGATCTGTGACCCCACTTTGCCGGAGGCAATCAAAGCCGTTACCAAAGGCGCCAGAGCCCGTACAATTGCAATGGAGATCAAGGATGGCAACATCGAAGTTGCACCAAATTCCTCCAACGAAGGACGTGACTGTTTTGTAAAAACAAAGCCAACGATAAATCCGGTTAAACTAATCAAAGGCAACGACTTATAGCCTATCTCATAGCATTGGCGTATAATCTCCTTGAATTCGTATGGTGGTGTTACTAATTCGCGCCAAAACCGTAATAAAAAACGGTGAATGTTTGCGAATTCTAAAAAAAAAGTCTGAAGTTTTTTAGCCATTTAAAAATATGTCTATGTCAAATTAATGTGTCATAAAACACCTTATATGCTCAACAAACACGTCACAATTCGAGCGGTAAAGGTAAATAAAAAATATGTATCTAAAATTGTCGTTTATGTAAAAAGATCATCAATTTGACTTTTATATAAAAAAAATCAGATTTATAGTGTACCGATTAAACCATTTATTACGTTATGCTGTCATAATAACAACGGCAAACGCATAGAGTTTTGTCATACTTTAAAATATTACGAAGATGAAAAATTTAGGGAATATAAAATATTGGGCATTGGGTTTGATCGGTGTTGCTTCTTTCACGAGTTGTACCACTTCCATGGCCCAAAGAGGGGGATACAACACAGGGTATAACAATTATAATAATTCCGGTGTTTCATTTCAGACGTTCTATGATGAGCTTTCACCATACGGACAATGGGTCAATGATCCGAACTATGGATATGTATGGATTCCGGATGCTGGCCCTGACTTCCAACCTTATGCAACCAATGGTTATTGGTCGATGACGGATTATGGTAATACATGGGTCTCCAACTATGATTGGGGCTGGGCTCCTTTTCACTACGGTCGATGGAATTACAATGACCGTTATGGCTGGGGTTGGGTTCCTGACTACGAATGGGGACCAGCATGGGTAAACTGGCGTCAAAGCAATGATTATTATGGCTGGGCTCCGTTGGGTCCCGGCATGAATATCAATGTTTCTGTTAATATCCCCATGAACTTCTGGACCTTTGTTTCAGTCAATCATTTTATGAACCGAAACATGGATAGATATTATGTGAATCGTCGAAATTACAACAGCATCTATAATAGAACAACTGTTATCAACAACACGACTATCATCAATAATAATTACTATGTCGGTGGCCCGCGTCGATCTGACATCGAACGTTATACAGGTAGAAGTGTTACGGTCAATCGGATTGCCAATGCGGATAGACCCGGATCCGTGCGTAGCAGTAACAGCCGTACCCGAACAAACGAAATCAGTATGTACCGTCCGACCGTAGACCGCAACACACGTTCATCAGCACGTCCGACCAATGTCGTCGATGCATCGACCCGCACACGTAATAATAATAGTGCGATATCGGACCGCAACAACCGTGTCATTTCCAATCGGGATAACATCAATTCCAGGTCCGGAAATCGGGAGTTATATATAGACAATAGTGGTAATGCCTCAGTCAGATCACGTAATGATGCTAACAGCAGCGGATCCACACGTAGCTCTGTTGACAATAACAGCAGAACGAGAGACAATGGAGCAACCAACAGAAATAATATTGGAACAACTCCCAATTCAACTAATTACGATTTCAGAACACGGTCCAGCGGACAGTCGAATCCAACAAATAACAACAATCCTACTTCTACCGGTAGAACCAGACAAGGAAACACTGTTGACAATGGCCGGAACACGGACTACAATACACGGGTAAGAACAGGTACAAGCAATACGGGTGACATCAATTCTTCACGCGGTTCGCAACCAACGACAACACCGCAAAGAAATGGAAACTATGACTCGGGTAACAGTAGAACGCGTTCAAGCCAGCCCGTAAACCAACCTGCTCAACCGGTGCAAAACAGGAGTTACGAGACAGGCAACAGTAGAACAGGGGCTAGTCAGCCTGCACAACCTACTCAACCCGTGCAAAACAGAAGCTCTGAAGGTTCTCGAACAAGGTCCTCAGCTCCTACGGTAGGCAGGTCAGGTGCAGCAAATAGCGGAAGCTCTTCAGCACCAAGATCAAGATCATCTGAAGGCTCTAGCCGTTCAAGCAGCGGTTCTGAAAGAACACGAACACGATAATAGATTAAATTTAGGATAAAAAACGGGGCGGTGAATCACTGACCCGTTTTTTTATGTCATCCAGTCACTTTTGATTCCTTTTTTATTCTCTTTAGCCTTCAAAGAGTCGCCTGACTCCCCTAGTCATTCCATTAAAAAATTCGACGCTATTCGAGCAGCCATTGAACCACGAAAGTTTTATTTATGATGAACAATCCGCACAATTTCATGTTAATTAGTAAATTTACAAACTCAAACAAAAATCAGATTAATAAAGATGGCTTCATTCACCTCTATATTAGATAACGACTTTTATAAATTCACGATGCAGAATGCGGTAGTTAAGCTCTTTCCAAAGGCGAAAGCGCGCTACCACTTTATCAATCGGGGGCATCACAAGTTTCCGGAAGGGTTCGACGTCCTTTTAAAAGAGGCTGTAAATGAAATGGCAGACTTACGGCTTACCAAAGCCGAAAAAGCCTTTTTCGCGAGAACCTGCCCCTACATTGATCCAACCTATTTTGATTTTCTGCAAGGTTATCGTTATGATCCCGATGAAGTTAAGATCACACAGGATGGGCCTGATCTAGAGGTTATCATCGAAGGCTACTGGTATCGCACGATTCTCTGGGAGGTGCCGTTAATGTCGCTTATCTGTGAGCTTTTCTATGAATCACAAGGCTTAATCCGTGCATCAGATGAGGAAGTCATCGCCACGGCCAAAGACAAAATTGAAAAATACAAAAAACTCCATATCACTATCGCTGATTTTGGTACCCGCAGAAGACATTCCTATGAAGTTCATGATCTGGTTGTCCGTACATTAAAGCAGTACGGCGAAAAAACCTTTATCGGAACCAGCAACGTTCATCTGGCCATGAAATATGAGACCAAACCCATCGGCACGCACGCACACGAATGGTTTATGTTTCACGCCGCCAAATATGGCTATAAGATGGCTAACCTGCTGGGACTGGAACACTGGTCTGATGTATATCGGGGCGACCTCGGGATTGCATTATCCGATACTTACACCACGGAAGTTTTCTTTCAGCAATTCG
This sequence comes from Sphingobacterium sp. HMA12, assembly GCF_002933815.1. GTDB lineage: Bacteria > Bacteroidota > Bacteroidia > Sphingobacteriales > Sphingobacteriaceae > Sphingobacterium. The sequence goes on along the minus strand of NZ_BEYR01000007.1, from coordinate 234,890 downwards.
ATAAAAAGCTCACCAAATTATTTGACGGTGTACGACACGACAGCGGCGACCCATTGGAATTTACGGACAAGGTTGTTGCACATTATAAGAAAAATGGCATAGACCCGCTGTCAAAGACGATTATATTTTCCGATGGGCTCGATTACGACAAGGTCGAAAGAATAGCGAATTATTGTGAAGGCAAGATATTACACTCCTTTGGTGTCGGCACCAATTTCACCAACGATGTGGGACTTAAACCCATGAATATCGTCATTAAAATGACCGATGCTCTTCCAGAAGACGATCAATGGACACCTGTTATCAAACTTTCGGATGAGCCGATGAAACACACTGGCGATGAAGATTCCATCTATATTGCAAAAAAAGTATTAATGATTGATAATGACAATGTATAGAGACGTGTATGGTGAGGCTTTGGATGATTACTTTATCCATCAAGAAGAAAAATTTCCTTTGATACTCCATACAAGCTATGGCGACCGGGACGAAATGCCTGTAGAAGTTTTTTTTAGGGATGCCGACGATTTTCCAGAACTGGAGTTTATCGGGTTGTCACTCTGTGATGGAAGAGTATTGGATGTAGGAGCAGGAGTAGGCGGCCACAGCCTATATTTACAAGAAAAAGGATTTGAGGTTGATGCTTTGGAAATATCACAAACAGCCTGCCATATCATGCAGCAACGTGGGGTGCAACATATCATCTACGAAGATTTTTATGGATTTAACGGGCAACGGTACGATACGCTTCTGTTTCTCATGAATGGTGTCGGTATTGCTGGTGACATTGATGGCTTTAAAAAGCTCTTGCACCATAGTAAAGAACTCCTGACTGAAAAAGGACAGCTTATTTTTGATTCTTCGGATATCGGCTATCTCTATGAAGATTATAACATCAAAAAGCCCACCCACTATTTTGGAGAAATTCAATATCAATACGAATATAAGGGACAAAAGGGCAACTCCTTCAAATGGCTGTATCTAGATCAGGATAAACTGATCAAAATATCCCACGAATTGGGTTGGGTAGTACAGATTTTATATGAAGACGAAAACGATCAATACTTGGTGCGCATGGAACCAAAAAATAACAGCGCAATTTCAGAACTTTAGGCACAACTGAAAACGCATCAAAAAAACCTTAAATGCCTGTTCGGTATTTAAGGTTTTTTGTTTTCGTATGCTAGGTCAGCCTATTTCAACACTTCACCTACTATTTTTGGGATCTAATATAGATATCACCCATAGAAGTCTTCAGGATCACATCCTGTCCACCACCATTCATTTTCCCTTTAACAGTATTCGACATATTGTAAGGACTACTTTTAGGTTCCTCAACCGGCTTTTCAAATTGAAATTCATCTGCCGCATAGATATTGCCCATTGAGGTCTTCATATCTACGTTGGCGCCGAATTTTGCAGGGAAGGCCACATCCACCGCACCCATCGCGGCAATGAGCGAAATAGGCCCTTTGACTGGTTGCACAAATTTGGCAACAACATCACCCTGGGCGACCTTTACGTTCAGAGGTCCTGTTACATTAATCACTTTGACATCGCCCATCGTGCTGGAAATCTCCACCTCGGCGCGAATATCTTTTACCTCAATACCCCCTCCATTAAAGAAACCTCCGCGGCCTTTTACGCTAATAGGAAGATTAAAAGGAACCCGCACATGAATCGAATCCTCCATTGGCATGCCGACTATACTGATTTCGGTCACGCCAGCATTATTCTGGATATTCATCCCCATTCCCGAATTGTCGGACAGCCCCGAACCGTTGACTACGCGCAAACCCTTAGCACGATCGTTTTCTTCCTGTTCCTCTACATTCGCTGTAATTAAAACTTCTTTACCGTTATAACCCTCGATAGCCACATTATCAAATTTTAGCAATAACTTCTCTCCCAAGACAGGTACTTTAAACTCTTTCCAAACCTTCTTTCCACTATTTTCAACAGCACCTCGAATTGCTCTGGGAGCTTTGGGCGGTTTGGGCGGTACAGCCCCCTCCACATTTTCTGATATCTGAGCCCGCAATGCATGCGCAAAAAACAGCGCCATTCCCATCATGATTATTCTTATCCTTTTCATCTCCTTAATTTTATTATTTCTTTATCTAATATTTTTTCTAATCTCCCCCTGTGTTGGCGAGCCCTGCCTATACCATTTGTTTCACAGTCCTTATCGCCCCGTTTCCTTTACTGATGCAGCAGTACCGCATAAGCCTGCTCTTTCACAAACTTCAATGTAAAGGGATCTTCCACGATCGCATTTAACTTTTCTTTTGTACTGTTTTTCATTTCCAGCTCATCTCGTTGCCCGATCATCTGCATCAGCTCGACCTGCAGTGTGGGATCATTCTGGGCGACAAAAAAGTCTTGAACCTTCTGTTGTCTGGCTTCAGGGGTCATTCCATCCAATAAGGTCTCAATGGCTGCCATACGTACATTGCTGCTTTCATCTGAAACCGCCATTTTCTCCAGCGCTCGTGTTGCATCTTCATTCAGACCTCCTTGTTTTTGTAGACCGAGTACGGCGGCAAGGCGTGTACTTGCCCAGGTAGAATCCTGAAGCATTTGCATATAATCCTGTTTTTTCGTCTTCAGATTCTCGTCCTTACTTGCTTTTTGCGCCCCCGTCCTGGCCACCCGATTTATTTTCTGTCGAGCTGTTATTGTCTGTACCCGGTGAATAGATTCCTTCTTTTCAACTTCTACAGAAACTTCCTGCTGTGCAGGTTTCATTGTCTCTGGAACATCCTTTTGGACAGAAATTGGTTTTACATCTGCTACTTTAATCCCCCGATCTTCTTTCTGATTAAAAATCAGCAATGTAGCAGTACCCAATAATAATGTCGCTGCCGCAATGCTTGCCCATCGCCATAATGGTTTAATTTTCCTTTCTTTTACCTGAGGAACTACCTGTGGTTTGATTTTATTCCATAAATCCGCAGGAGGTTCTTTATGGTCAAATGCATCCCGATTCGCATTTACAAAATCTTTCAAATTATCCCGCATAATTATACCTCTCCTTCAATTGTTCGTAAATTTTCTTTTTGGCACGATGGTATTGACTCCGTACCGCTACGGCCGTCATTCCCAAAGACTCAGCAACTTCATCGTGGCTCATATCTTCAAAAAGATAAAGATTGATGATCATCTTAGGTATCCCAGTCAACTGATCAATGATCGATTCCAGGTCAGTCAATCGGCATTCCCGCCATTCCTTTTCCAATAACTCCTCTTCACCCTCATCCCGGATTTCCAGGTCATCAATCGGTGTGTGATATTGCTTATTCTTTCGTAAAAGAGATATAGCTTTATTCACCCCCATCCGTCGCAACCAAGCCTCCACACTAAGTACTGCTGGCCACTTATCTGGTTTTGAGAAAAACTCCACAAAAGTCTCCTGCAAAATATCCTCGCTCTCCTCCTGATTGGACAAAATTCGATAGATCGAATTAAAGATCTTTTTCGCATAGCGATGGTAAAGCTGTGCAAATCCAGATTCGTTACCGGATTGGCACATCGTCAATAAATCTTTATCGCTAAGTTGGTTTTGCACGTTTACTATTTAATACTATTAATTTCTTATGTTTCTATTCTATAGTCGGACAGCTTTGGAAAATGTTGCAAGTTAATTTTATTTTTTTTCTAAAATAAATAACCAAGCACTTCCAAACAGCAACAAGCATCTTTTTTTGCCTTTTTTGAGCCATAAAAAAACACCCCGAAAATTCCCCGGGGTGCTTGCATTAACAAATATACTGCATGAAGTTTTATAAGACCCTCAATAAGCTCATGTTATTTTACTTTTAGATAGGTTTCAATAATGGTATGTTTTACACCTAGTTCAGGCAGGTTTTCCTCCCCCCGTTGAATAAGTGTATCCCCCTTAAATTCCAGTTCAAAATCAAACTTATTACTTTCCCAATCCCGCAGACTGCAGTATTGTAACCGTTCCTGGTAATTTTTGCCGTCAAATGAATAAGTACCTCCACCAGCAAGAAAATGAGGATCTTTCCCTTTACCTTTCTCCTTATCGTGATTAAAAAAAGCAAAATGATCTTCATTAAACATCTTAAACATTTCGGTCTTGCTGGTATCCGTGAATGCGGTCACTGTATCCTTTCCTTGGATTGTCTTACTCTCCAGGAGTCTGTAAGTCCCAGTCAATGATTCGGCTTTTGCAGCCTTATTTTCTTTTTGTTGTTTGCTGGTATTGTTGCAGGAAAAGACCATGCATGGCAAAGCAGCAATTAGCAAAATTTGATTTTTTAGGTTCATAGTATTTTATAAGAGGTTTAAAGAGGCCAAACTACGAAAGTTCAGCCTCAAAAAAAAACAAACCATTGTGATTATTTGTCCCACCAGACCCGACCTGCAAGATTATCACCTCCAGGTACCGCTGCTGCTGCTGCTTTAAAGTTTTCGCCATTGATAGCCTCTTCCGTAGAAGGGTATGGAAAACGACGTGGAATAGTTCCCGAAGTAGCATTTCCAGGGTAGTTGACAGGCGTCAGTTTTGGAAACCCTGTCCGTCTCCAGTTGGCCCAAGTTTCATAAAAATCCAGCATGGTAATCGTATGCGCCCAATACTGTGTATTAATCTGCTCCAATCCCTTGCTTGCATCATAAGGATTCGCAACAGCAAAAGACTCCGCCAGCACATCTGAAACAACTAGTTCTGCATCATATTGATTCAAATATGTAATAGAAGCTTTCAATCCATTTTTGTAATGCTCGGCAGCCGAACCTCCAATCCCCCAACGCTGTGCAGCTTCAGCCCTTAGTAACTCTGTCTCAGCATAAGTTAAGATAAATGTTACACCATTCCTTTTTATCATCTTTGGATTCGGAGATGAATAATCGGGGAATGTGGTAAAACTTGGATCACTGCTAATTTTATATTTAGGGTCAGAACTCAAATCCTTTCCATTAGGCATACCTTTTTGAACGGCGGGATTACTTACATAATCCGGATTCTGTGCTTTAACATCGTCTTTTAAATATAGTTTGGTCACAGCCACTAAACCTAAACGAGGATCATTATTTTTCTTTAGAAAATCAATAAATGTATTTGACCACTTCACATAATAGCATTCTTGTCCGCCATCTCCCAATAGTACCTGTGAATTTCTATTCTGAGTGACACGCGAACCACTTTCATCGTGTAAGATGTAAGCATTTTCAGAATTATTCGTCAATGTATTCGCTACAGCTTTGGTAGCATATTGTTTTGCTTTGGTCTCATCAACTTTCACTAGGCGCATTGCTAGACGCAGCAAAAAGGAATTTCCAAAACGTTTCCATTTATCAATATTCCCTTTATAGATAACATCCCCAAAAACACGATCACCATCTGTCTTTAAAGCGGCGACTGCTTCGTCCACTTCTTTTAGTAGGTCTGTGTAGATATCTTGTTGCTTATCAAACTTGGGTTTATAAATCTTTTCATAAAATCCAACACCTGCTTCCGAATAAGGCACATCCCCATAGAGATCGGTTAGCCGCGCAAAGATAACAGCTCGCCAGATACGGGCCACCTGGTATAAATTATTAAGTTCCGGCTTTCCTTTGGTATTCACGATAACATCTTGAATATTCCTTACCTGCTCAATATATGCTCCTACAGTACCATTTCCCCAGTAAGCTGCAGTATACCCTTCATTTAGCAAATATTTATCGCCTGCCCAATAACTAATTACTGTGGATAATCCCTGCATCATAGTGGCTGAATAAATCAAATTTCCACGCCAGGTATCGTAAGCAAAGTCGAAACTACCCGTATAGAATAATTGTGATGAGGACAAGGTATAATTTGGATCCCAAGTTTCCTTACCATAAGATATTGGATCAGTATTTATTTTTTCAAAATCTTTTGTGCAGCTTCCCATCACACATAGGAGACCAAGGGCTAGCGTAGATATAATCGGTTTAATCATTGTTTTCATTTCCATTTAGATTTAAAATTTAACACTTAAGTTTGCTCCAAACGTACGAATAGCCGGTACACCTCCCAATTCAAGACCAGGGAATGTTGCATTGTAACTAGATTCTGGATCAATATTATCGGTTTTACGCATCAATGTAAAGAGATTCCGTCCCACAACACTTACATTTAAGGATTTTATTTTATTATTAAACATTGCTGTTGGGAAGGTATAACCAATGATTAATTGTCTAAATTTTATAAAGTCGGCACTGTTGACAAAGTTTTTAGATACATTGTTTGCCGTATTTTCATAATACTTAGCAGCTGCTCGCCCAATCTCTTCCCGTCTTTCCACTGTATTTTGATGCAATCCCCAGATATATCCATAATAATCTGTCGCTGAAAATAACTTACCACCCCACTTACCATCTATGAGGAAAGACAGATTGAAGTTTTTATAGTTAAATTCGTTATTCCAACCCGCAAACCATTTATTCATTGCTGAGCCATAAGCCTTTAATTCGCCACGGTCAGGTGAACCATCAGCCAAGTTTACGATATTTCCATCCTTGTCGTATTTATTATCGTAAGCCATTACCTGAAATGCGGACATCCCTACTTTATTCATAATGAACCCTACATTGGAACGCGAGGTCGCCACCAACTGATCTTTTAATCCATCGGCCAATGAGATAATCTTATTGTCATTATAGGATCCATTGAGAGAAGAGATCCATTTAAAGTTTTCGGTTTTAACAATAGTTGCTGAAAGTAATGCTTCAAAACCCTTGTTTTGCATTTCCCCCGAATTCAATACAGCCGCGGCGTAGCCTGTCGCAGGAGTGGTTGTATTGAAGATAATTTCATTCTTAGATTTCTTGTTGTACCAAGTCAAATCTAGATTGACACGATCATTCAACAAGCGAAGCTCAGCACCAATTTCCAACTCATTCGCAATTGAAGCTTTTAACGAAGTATTTGGTATATTCCTATTATTAATCGATCCCAAAGGTGCTCCATTTAAATTCTCACCTCTAAAATTATAGGTCAATAATGTCTGATAAGGATCAGTAGCCTGCCCCACCTGAGCGAAACCAGCTCTCAATTTACCGTAAGACAACCAAGATGGTTTAAAATACTCAGAAAATATGAATGAACCTGAAACTGAAGGATAAACCGAATTTAATTTATTGTCGTAACCCGGTGTTGCCAACGTGGAATACCAGTCCGAGCGCAAGCTACCTGTCAGATAAAATACATCCTTATAAGCGAATTCCGCTGTACCATATACAGACTGAGTTTCCGACTCGCTTTCCAGGTAATTGACAGATTTATTTTTAGCGTTTAATATATTATAAACGAACGGAATAATAAAATCGGTCCCCGAGTTTGTTAATTGCGACATTTTTGTGTTGCGATAGCTGGCACCGATATTTGGTGTTACTGTATAATCACCAAAACTAAAAGCTTTGCCCACTAAGATATCTGCATTGATATCGGCAAATTTTGTTTGCTGTTCATTTATTTTTCCATACTCATAATAAGCTGTCCCGGTAGGCAAAACATTTCTGTATTGATCATTATAAGCATCACGACCTGCACGTCCTTGGATAAACAGTCCATTTTCAAGCGTATATTTTGCCGTCAATGAAGCAATTGAACGATCTCTTTTTGTGTTATTCTGAAACTCGTAAGCCGCAAACCAAGGATTGGTTGCATAGGTATTACCTGTTGTAAACGGAAGTTCAAACCCATTTTCTTTCTTCCAGGGTTTCAAATCGTCCACATTGACGCTGGTGGGCAAAAACATCGCGTTAAAATTGGCATTACCTGACATATCGGACACCATGGGTCTGTTTTTCACTTGCTCCAAGATCATGTTGTAACGCGCATCAATGGTCAACCTTTTCAATGGTTCAAACAGACCGACCAGATTAAAGGATTGTCGATCCAATCCCGAATTGGGAACAACAGATTTATTTTTCACATCCGTACCAGAGAAACGGATTGAACCGCCTTCGAATGTTTTGTTTAATGCCAGGGTATTTGTCCAAGTGGAGCCGGTACGATAAAAACGTCCCAGATTACCTGATTGATAGGAATAAGGCCGCGAAACACCGTCAAACTGGACCACTGGACTGCCATCCAATTTCGCTCCCCAGCTAGATCCTCCAACTTGTGCAGCTGCCTTACCATCGGCAGGTTTTTCGCCGTTTGCCCCCTGACCGTATACCGTTTGCCAGTTCGTTTGATCGATAATTTTCTCAGCAACATAGTTGCTGTTAAAATCTATTGAATTTCCTTTTCCGGATTTGGTTGTAATCAAAATAACACCTGCTTTAGCTCGCGAACCATATAAAGCTGAAGCCGCGGCGCCTTTTAATACCGAAATACTTTCAATGTCGTCAGGATTGATGTTACTGATTGCGTCACCTAGATCTGGTGCATTGTCCCATTGACTACCCGAGTTTCCTCTAGAATTTGCATTTCCAACACCAACAGGCTTGCTTTCCATTGGAATACCATTGATCACATATAAAGGTTGATTGGACTGTGAGATACTGGAAACCCCACGTATTGTTACATTCGATGCAGCCCCCGCCCCACCCGAAGTTGAGCTAATATCCAGACCCGCAACTTTTCCGACAAGTGAATTCATCACATTATTTTCGCGCGCAGTGGTCAGGGACTCACCGGCAACCTGTGTAACGGAGTACCCTAGCGAACGTTTTTCCTTTTTCATTCCCAATGCAGTCACCACGACCTCATTTAACATCCGATTGTCTTCAATTAAGATGATTTTTATGTCGCCATCCTTCGTCACAGCCACTTCCTGTGAAGCATAGCCTGCAAAGGAAACAATCAACGTATTACCCGTTGATGCTTCGATGGAAAACCGTCCATTGATGTCGGTCGCCCGTCCAACAGCAGTTCCTTTAACACGCACACTGGCTCCTGCTAAGGGATTCCCCTTGTCGTCTGTTACTGAACCCGAAACGGAAACCTGTTGCTGTTGGCTCACCACAACAAGGCCCTCTTTTGATACCGAATATACCAGTCCACTTTTATTGAAAAGCTTCGCCAGAACGTCCAATACTTTCGTATTATTGACATTGACGGATACTTCTTTATTTAAGTTTTCGTTGGTCGAATTATAAACAAAATAATAGTCACTTTGCTCTTCGATCAGCTTAAGTACCTTGCTCAGTTTTGTTTTTTGAACATCCAAGGAAACTTTTTGTTGGGAATATACAGATGCTGAGACATTCATTACAGCACACGTAGTCATAATTAAGGCTAGTTTCATCCGGATAATGAATCTAAAATGCACAATATATCCATTGCGCATTTGCAATAAGCAATTTTTAATCATATTTTAGTGTTGGTTAAAATTAATATTAAGCAGCACGCCCCAATGTTGCTGCTTTTGGTTAATCATTTTTTCAATGAAGGATGGTGTTGGTCCACCATCCTTTTTATTTTTCTGAGATAGTTATTTTTTTCCCATACAATTCAAATTTAAAAGGTTCGACTTTTTGTAAAGCACTCAGTACCTGAGTAATATTTTCTTTGCTAAAGGTTGCTGTGAAGCGATATTGCTTTAATTGGTCACTTTGAAGCTGAATGTCCACGTCATACCAACGCTCCAGGGTGCGTCGTAAAGTTTCGAAATCTTGGTCCACAATTTCTAATCTATTTTCCTTCCAGGCGATATCAGGTATTTCGGTGGCATTTGACTCCACTACCGGAATATTTTCGATTGCAATTTCCTTAATGGGCAATTTACTTAAGGTTGGTTTACTTCCCTTAGTTGGATTGATCAGAAGCGCAGCTTGATTTTTGAATATCGTAATTTTCTGATTTGGTTTAATGATAACGGAATTCTCGCGCTGTCCTTTACTTTTCATCTCAATAGATCCCTCCACCAATACAGCCTCGGCCGTTGGTTCTTCAGGATAACTTTTCACATTGAAGGTTGTTCCCAAAACCTTGATATCAAAATCAGAAGCCTGCACCATAAATGGTTTTTCTTTATTCTTTGCGACCTGAAAATAGCCTTCACCAATCAACCTCACAAGGCGCAATTCACGGTTAAAATCCGAAGACACCTCCAGTTTACTCGCAGAGTTTAGGGTAACAGAACTACCGTCAATTAGCTCAAAGGTCTTTTTCTCCCCCTTCTTTGTCTGATAAACCTGACCAATGTTTGTTATCGTTTGTGGATCAATACCGTTTGTTGAACGGGAATAGTACCATAATCCGCCTGCCACTAAAGCAACGAATACCGCAGCAATAGTAGCCCATCTTGACCAGGCTATTCGACGGATAGATGAAGATTCAACCGGAGCATTTTGAAGATCAGTCTTTAATCTTTCCATTTGTTCATGGACGGATTTTCGGTTTCCCACCAATATCTGGTAAAGACGTTTTGCTTTTAAGATCATTTCAGCCTGCTCGGGATGATTTAAGCTGTATTGTTGCCAGTAAAGGATACAGTTTTTATCCTCTCCGGAGCAATACTTCTGAAAAGTATCGTCAATCAAAAAATCCTCTAACTGTTTATAATCTTTTTGGCTCATTCTAATGGGTATTTAACCTATAGTGCCCAGAAAGCAGCTTTTTTCCTAAGAAAAAAATAAAATATTTTATAACAACCTCATTATGAGTATTTTATTTTTTTATAAAACCTATAAAGATGTTATTCGATATACCATAATGCTGTACATGAATCAGCATCTGTAGACGAGCGCATTAAATATCCTTTAGTTCCTCGCGTAAGATTTTCAATGCGTCATAAAGCGTATTGTAAGCGGTTTTTACAGACATCTGGGTGATCTCTGAGATCTTTTCATAAGAATAGCCTTCAAAAAACTTCAGATTGACCAATTGCTTCTGGCGAAAAGACAGCTTCTCCAAGGCTTCCTTTAAACGGATCTGAATAATCTCATTGGTTTGCACTTTGATCACAAACTCTTCGTAAGGCATCTCAATCCATTCATCCTCTGCTTTGACATTTTGTAGTGCCGTATTAATTTTATGCTGTTTTTCGATCAGACGCAGAATACGTCTTTTTAGAAAGGTAATAAGATAGGATTGTACATTTTCAACACGTTCAAGCTGTGCCCTTGTTTCCCAGATCTTTACAAAAACCTGATCAGTTGCTTCACTTGCCAGGTCACTATCACCACAAGTGCGGATTCCAAAATTAACAAGCTCCTGATAGAGTGCCGCATACAGATCAAAAAATGCTGCCTCGTCACCCGTACGAATACGCTCCCACAACAGGCGGTACCCCATTTTATTTCTCATAACAAAGCATATAATCCGTATTAAAGCTAATATAAGTCCTTATTTCCAAAAGTATAAACTTAATCCGTAAAAGGAAAAAGTTTTTATCTTTAGATATAGTTATTTGTATGTGGTCTGAGATTATAATTACCTTATTTATCTGTATTGTATTGAACTTCTATGTGTTGAAGTGGCTTAAAGATCATCGAAAGATGCGTCCAAAAGGTATTTTGGCTTATTTAATCACACCAATACTTTACTTATGTATCCGATTGTTGATGATGAAGTGGGTATTTTTGACAGTCTTTGCTTTGGCATGGATTGCTATCATTGTCTTTTTGCTCCGAAAGACTATCATCTATTTTACGCCGCAAAAATTTCGTTCCGAAAAAGAAGAGATTATAGACGCCGAAATTGTTGATCCCAAAATTGATGAAAACAGCGTGGTTTCGGCGAGTCCGAAAGACGCTGAGCAATCAGCAGCTATTTCCAGATTCCAAACAACGTCTTCACAATCCATAGATAATACAGACCAAGGTTTAGGGCAGCCCAATTTAGGTGGGGCTACCAATATCTCCACTGTCGAAGCGACGAAAACTCCGGATGAACGTTATAAGAAAGACCGAAAGCTCCTATTACTACAGCGCATCTCTTTTTATGCTGCGATTTATAATCTTATTTTCTGTCTCTTTCTTCTGATTCGAAAAGCTTATTTGCAGACGGAACAAGACGACGATATTATTAGTCTTTTTGGTACATTTCAGATCAACAGTATTGTTTGCCTCGTTATTACAGCGATCATCTGCAAATTATTTGATACATTAAATAAACTGACCAATCTGATCCAACTCGAAAAAAAAGGGCATAAACTATTTCTTTTTTTCTTGCTCGGTATGGTATGTTTTTTCTATTTTCAGAGAGATTTTATCGTATTAGAATCGTTAATCATACAATCATATACTAATCAGGGTATCTTTTTTCTTATTGGCACAGTAAGCTTTTTACTCAGCCAGCTTGCCTTTATGACGATAGATTACCCCAGTTTCATCCAATATCAATTTTCAAGAAAAAGAGACTTAAAAGCCATTATTATACTCAACCTATTTCTGCTAGTTTTCGTAATGATTATTTGTGAGATTCTATTAAAGGGACATCAAAACAGTTTCAATAGTAGTCATATTTTCACACTATATCCTACAATACTGCTATTTTTTCTGGAACGAAAAAATTACATTCAGGCCAAAAACTATGTCAATCGTGTGGATCTATAATCGTAAATTAGCGGCTTCAGAATCTTTTAGGGCAAACCTAAACTGCCAGTACTGGTACAGTATACATTAAACAATCCGGGCCTTAGCGTCCAACAAGTAAATATATTCAATGAAAACCATTTTCGCGATAATAGGTAGTGCAAGTGAACATTCGTCCAATCACCAGCTCGTACGGCATCTCCAACATAAGGTAAATCCGGAGGTGAATCTCGTTGTCTTTGACCGTCTAAAAGAATTGCCTCATTTCGATCCCGAGGAAAGCACATCCCGTCCGCCAATAGAAATCATTGCCTTACGTCAGGTCATTCAAGATGCAGATCTGGTATTGATCAGTAGTCCAGAATACATTTTCAGCATTCCCAGTGGGTTAAAAAACCTGCTTGAGTGGTGCGCTGCGACTACTATTTTTACGGACAAACCTGTCAGCATTATTACCGCGTCGGCCCAAGGAGAGACAGGCCATGCCGAATTACAGCGCATCATGCAGGGGCTTGGCGCACAGCTTGATCCCGAGAGAAACCTGCTTATCCAAGGAGTAAAGGGCAAACTCGACGCGACGGGAAATATCTGGGATGAAAAACTTGACCAACAGCTTGATAAGCTTGCGAAACAGCTCAAAAAATCCTGCTAAAAAATCTTATTGAATCCATTTAAATGCTATGTAAATGCAATAAAAAGTCATTTAAAATATACAAAGATTACTACCTTTACAACATGCAAGAACAAGTCAATAATCCATTACACGGAAAACGATTAGATGCCATCATTGCGTATTTGGTCGACTATTATGGGTGGGAAGAACTCGGGCAAAGGATAGCCATCCGATGTTTCAATGAAAATCCAAGCATAAAATCCGCATTAACTTTTCTACGGAAAACCCCTTGGGCGCGTGAGAAGGTTGAACAGCTCTATGTCAAAACCCTGCACAAAAAGTAATCTTATTTCCGGGATAATGCAAATAATCTGATTATTAAGCATATCTTTGCAGCCATGAAAAAAATTGCCGACTACCGAAAGTTGTTAAATGTAGATAAATCAGCGGATCTCAAGACGCTCAAATCCACCTATCGGACGATTATGAAAGAATGTCATCCGGATAAATTTGTCAATGACGAAGAAGGTCGTTTGGCTGCCGAAGAAAAAAGCGTAGAAATGATTGAAGCTTATCATTTTTTGGTAAGCATCTGCCCGGAAACTATTGAACAGCAATTACCGATCTATACAGAGACTATTACGAATTCGGGTATTCAGGATATTGACTGGAAGGCCCAAATATTGACAATCACCTTCCACGATGGCAGTCAATACGAATACTTTGGTGTCCAACGAAATGATTATGTAAAATTTGTCAATGCAGATTCTTTAGGACGATTTGCACGTAGACATATTTTTCATTCCTATCCTTACCGGAATGTATTGAAAACAGCCACGGTTGTTGCCTAGTGAAAGCGTAATTTCAACCGATCATTATACATACTGGTTTATAGACTACGTATCGATGAAAGCATAAGCGCCCTTTGTTAATACAACAAAGGGCGCTTATGTAAAATGTTAAATGTTTAAAAGCTATCTGTATAACACTTATATACCCTAGATAGTTTTGATTAATTTTATAATTTTAACATCAGACCAGCGATGCCACCACCATAGAACGTATTTCTCGTGCGATCTCTTCCCCAAGTTTTCCAACGGGTGCCTGCCCCAGAAATAGTGTCCTCATCCCGTTCAGCATAATTGAAACTTGGCGCTACAAATATAGACAAGGCTTCGGTTAATTTATAGGCCGGTATAATACGGAAAGAAGACTGGTGATTATCCAACAATTTAAATTTTTCTGTCAGATGATTACGTGTCGTGATCTCTGTGCGAAGCACAAACTTGGACGTATTCAGCAGAACTGCCCCTAAACCTGCTTCAAAAGCATATTTAGAAGGTCCATCATCAACAAGCGCTGCACCGACAGATAATACACTATAAAGTACCCTGCCACCGGAGCGAAATTGAAGTCCAAGGTACCGATTCTCGTCTATTGCCAACGAAAGGCTTTTTTCTCCGTTTTTGATTAGATTTAATAGACCGATCGGGTAATCACTACTATCAGCAATATTAACAATTCCGGCCAGTTGAAATCCCTTTACTTTTTTTGCTTTATTGGCAATACCCGCAATTTGAATACCCACATCCGCGCTACTATTGTTTAATACACCAGCTAATTGGGTTGTTCCAGCAGCATCCACTGCGGTATTAGCAACCCCGGCAACCTGTATGCCCCGTACCGTGTCAGCCTTATTCAATATCCCGCCAATCTGAACACCCTTAACCGTGCCAAAAACTCGATTACCTACCCCCGCTAACTGTACTCCACTTACATCGCCGCCTACGGTATTAAATACCCCCGCCACCTGAAACCCCTGCATATTATATTGGTTGATATTAAATACTCCTCCGAGCTCAACACCTTTCACCCCAGCAGTTGCTCCACCAATGATATTTAATGAAAACTTATTGACAATCTGCGACCGAATAAAGCCGTGTGAGCTTAATCCAGGCGTCATAGAAATTTGATAAGGACTATACAGAAACATACCACCGAGGTTCATGCTCTGTATCTGTTGGGCAGGAGATAGGAATATTCGGCCAAAAAAAGACTTATAAAGGCCTTGATCTTCTTCATAGCCTTCAAAATACCCATATTCACGTTTCCTTTTGTCACCGGTCTTAGCTTCAATAGGAAAAATAACCATCACGCTGGTATCCCGAAACATTTCCTTGCTCACATTAACCGCGATCAGATCACTCCTTTTCTTGACATCTAATTCAAAATAACCATCTTTGTCCGTTAATGTCGATATTAAGGCACTTCGGTCAAAAATACTGGCATTGGAAATCGGATTATTGGTTCGGATATTTTTGATATATCCCGTGATCACAACCTTGTCTTTCCTCGGAGTCTGTACCTCAAAATCAACCGACATCCGTTGTGGCGTATATTGAACAATAATATGTTTGCCTAATTCTTTGAAGCTATACTCTTTACCCAAAATTCCATCGAGGTAATCGTATAGATTTCCCTTATAGGCCTTGGGGTAAATGACACTGTCCATCTGTAAGATATTTCCGTTAAAGGAAAAGAGTACATCCTGCCGCTCTTTAAGTAACTGAAAGACTTCGCCGACGGTAGTTTTTGAGAAAGCAGGCATTTGAATTTCCGCAGCGAGCTTTTGCTGCGCTAGCCCCCATTGAAAGGAGCATAGCAGTGAAAATAGGATATAAAACCTGATTCGCTTTGTTAAAAATAGGATCATGAAGCTATCTGTACAATTTTGTTTCGAAAACATGTTATCGCTTTTTATTATTTGTTAAGTGGATTTCTTTGCCCTCTACTTGAACGCTTAAGTCTAAACTCTTGGCAATTACACGGATGATTTCAGCCAGACTATTTTGTTCGAATTTTGCTGTCAAAATGAGTGTCCGATCAGCGGGGTCATCGATAATAATCTTATAGTCATAGGCACGGCTCAGCAATTCAACCACTCGTTGCAAAGGCGTATTTTCAAAATTGAACTCGCGATCTACATAGTATTTATAATATTTATCCTGAACAGGCCTCCTTTCAACTTTCATCGTATCTGTATCTCTAACCGTAAGCATCTGATCCGGCCGTAGGAAAATCTCTTTATCTGCATAAGCCACTTTGACCAACCCCGTGGCGACGATGATTTCCGTTGCATTGGGAATGCGACGCACATTAAAACTTGTCCCCACTACTGTTATATTTGTATTACCTGTCGCGATCACAAAAGGATGCTTTTTATCTTTTTGCACTTGAAAAAACACTTCTCCTTTTTTTATTTCTACATTTCTATTTTTATTACTCCACGTACTGGAATAGGCCAGTTCAGTATTCTTATTGAGCGTGACTATAGATCCGTCAGGCAATGCGTCCTGACGTACGACGTCTTGGCTCACAAGGTGCATTTCCTTCCGCTGTGAACGGTCAAACACATAGAATCCCACCATGCAGACCAGCAAAATGCTCGCCGCAGCCCACCAGTTCCATTGCATCACTTTTGTTTTCTTTTTGGGGATTTCAGTAGATTCCGATGCTCTTCTGTCCCTAACAATTTTAAAATCCATCCAAGCCTTATCCACATCCACTTCTGGAACCTCCAGGGGTTTAGGCAAGCTATCCCATAACTTTTTCATTTGCAAATATGCCTCCCTATTATTAGCGTCTTTTTTTAACCATTCCTCTACGATCATACGCTCAGTTTCATTCGTTTCCCCGACCATATATCTTTCTAGTAATTCCTTATTCATAGCATATAGATAAGATAGAAATACGTTTTTCACTTTTAGGTATTCCGCTATGTTGTCAGGATCTTCCTTCAACCAACGCTGTACCAGATTATTTTCTACTTCATTGGTTTCCCCAATGATATATCTTTCCAGTAATTCCTTATTCATAACAGATAGATAAGATAGAAAATAATCAATGTCAAATAATCCATAAGTTCGACACGTAAGTGACGCAAAGCCTTGCTCATGTGCCCTTCTACTGTTTTTATGGACAGATCCAATGTAGTTGCAATATCTTTGTATTTCATTTCCTGAAAACGGCTCAATTCGAATACAGTCCTGCTTTTTTCGGGCAGTTCAGCCAAGGCAACCCTTAATTTATTATCCAGGTCCTTGCTGCTTTCGTCTACAGCCGGCTCCCACTCCTGCCGATGCTGTTCATAAGACTGATATCTAAACTTACGTTGTTCCTTCTTAAGGACGTTCATGCTCTCATTATAAATAGCACGATATAGGTATGCTTTCAGCGAAGTATGGATCTGCTCTTCCCAGTCTTTCTCCCATAATCGCAGAAATACTTGCTGTACGACCTCTTCGGCCCCATCACTATCCCCTAGATATCTAAAAGCATAACGATGTAATTCCTTGTAATGCGCTCGAAAAAGCTGCTCGAAATTCTTTTCTTTATTTTCCGACATTGGTTAACTCTACCATATTGATTAAACAATCTACTTTATTACTAAGACAACACAAGTAGTGATTACCCTTATTATTTTTTTATTTTTTTTCTTCTATAAAATAACCGTCTATTAAACAACGCTATATATGATTGCATCCCTTGTGTATTAAGCAGCATTGGCCGATTTGTCCTGTCACCTTATAAATTGCGAAGATGATCCCTCTTCCGAGATTGGAACTAAAGTTAATTATCTAAAAATAGAAAAATGTTTTTTTTCTAAGGGTAGACTGATTTTCCGTTGTCATAACATAAAAGTGCATTGGAAAATAGATAATAAAAATAGTATTAAACATGAAAACAACATTCAAAGTGGCCTTATTGGCATTGACAGTCTTGGGAATAACAGGTACGGCACGAGCACAGGAAGTGACCTATGGTATACAGGTAGGAAGCAACTACCACATGACATCATTTGGAAACAATTCTGTCAAAGACAATAATGGTAAAGTAGGCGTGTCTGTCGCCGTATTTGCACGTGTCGGGGATCGTCTCTTCTTCCAACCCGGCATTGGAGCCAGTTTATTGCGAAAGGAGTATACTTTTGAAAACACACAGAAGACCCCTAAATTTTATCAGGTCAATCTTCCCCTACAGCTTGGCTATAAATTTTTAGAAAACGGCGATTTCAGCCTTCGCGGTTTATTAGGACCACAATTAAACTATGATCTAAAAACCGTCAAATCCAGTGCTGTTACAGATTATAAGAAATTCTCTCTTGACGGCAGAGCTGGAATTGGCATAGACGTCAGTCGCTTTACCGTAGATGCTTACTACAGTCATGGATTTACGAGCGTGGACAAAACTTTAGACGCCAAGAACAAAACAGTTGGCATTATGGTCGGCTACAAATTCTAACGCGGACTCCTTCAAAAAACAAAAGTACCTTCCCTAAGGATTGAATATTTGAGAAGGCATGCAGGGGGAACCCGAATAAAATTAAAAAAAATGGGATGTCAAAAAAGTCGGACATCCCATTTTTTTTAATTAGATTTTATTTTTTGTCAATAATTATTATTTTAGCGCTACCAAAAAATTATTCTTTACAAAACGAAGGATTATCCTGTCCATTCGTATTGGAATAATTCGGGATGTAGCGTAGCCCGGTATCGCGCCAGCATGGGGTGCTGGAGGTCGTCGGTTCAAATCCGGCCATCCCGACGGAAAAATAAAAGCCACTTCATTGTTGAAATTGAAGTGGCTTTTATTTTTTAAACAATGCTCACATTTGATTAAAACATGCGTTGATCTTGTTCAAAATAAATTCTTCGAATGAGCTCCGGCCAATATGCGATTAAGTCATCCTTTTTGATTTGATCCAGTAACCTGTCACTCTGTTCGCCGGTTGCCAGTATATTTTTCGTTTCAGTAGCGGGTACTATACCCACTCGTTGTGCAGCGAGCTGCCGGAGCAGATATTCATACTTGTTTCTGGTTTCCCTATGCAGGCTTAAGTGTTGCAAAAAACTTGTTTCGGCGCTACTATTTCCTATTTGTTTTTGGAGAAAAGCAGCAAGCCAATCGGCCAAAATTTCATTCTTTTCATCCCCATAGGGCTCCCCAACGCCTAGATGGAGTGGCCAAGCTCTGGATTCTTCTACTTTCAGACTTGCTTCCTTATACTTTTGCTGCCGCAGATACAGATAAGCCAGCATTAATTTGGTCTGTACATAGTAGTTATGCCCCTCGGTTGCCCCTTCAAAAGGAAGGATTTTAACCTTTTTCAATTCAGCTTCAGCACGTACATATTCCTGATTCAACAATAGCGTCCGCACATGTGCCAAAGTCAAGATATAATTCCTTGGAAATGCCCGGCGATAGTTTCCACTAACCCGAAGCGCCTGTTCATACCGTTTCCCATGATTTAACAACGCTACTAAACGAAGTCCATACCGCCATTGATGCGGCTCGGTGGTGGTTGCTCGTTGCATATCCGCAATGGCCAAATCAATCTGCTTATCTCCCTCCAGACTTGATTTCAGGGCAAAGTAGGCTCCAAAATCCGTTGGTTCGTTCTCTACAATAGCCAATAGCTGTTGAGCCTTTTGGCCTTGATTTCGAAAACGATAAAGTAACGCTTGCAAATAAGCTACTTTCCAGCTTTTGAGCCGCTCTGCGGCCCACTCAAACACCGGCTCACTTTCCTCACGAAACGGAAACACAAAGGCAGGGTTGCTTGCTACCGCTCGTGTTAGGTAACTCTGGCTCAGTATAGGATCATTTTTGGTCAGCCAGGCGAGCCACAATAGCATCTCCGTCTGCGGATCGCTTCCATGAAGGACGGCAGCCGCACGCTTATATTCGTGTAAGTCAGCATACCAGATCGCCAATTCAAAACATTTTTCAGCAGCAAATTCCTGCTTCGATAACACCTCATTTTTCTCCTCAAATTGAATAAAAGTATTGAACGGATCATATCGAGCAATCCGTTGATACGAAGCAGTGTCCATCGGAATTCCTTTTCGCTTTTGAATGAGCAGCTGCAATTGCAGTGCATCTATATTTAAAGCATTCGACAGTATTGCTTTTTCGGCATAGGCGAGTGCCGGTTCATCCTGTTTGATCCGATAGTGATGTTTGGCAAGCTGCAGATACGCTGGGCTACGCCACACCGGATCCAACGATGCCACTTCAAAACCATCCAATGCATCCTGTACTTTCCCCAGCTTGATGGCCGCCAGACCATAATAATAATTTGCCGGGGCGTAATAAGTATCCGTTGCCAGCGCCTGGCGTGCATAAGCATAACACGCTTTATAATCCATTTTGAACCACGCTAGCTTTGCCCTTTCCAACAGGAGGTCCAATTTGGGAACTTGCTTTTCCGTCAAACCGTTTAACAGTGCTTCCGCTGCTCCATATTGCCTAAACCGGAGGAGATCACGAGCTTGAAATAGTTTTGTTTGATTACTATCCGGGGGTGACTCTTTGATCAATTCCATTGGCCGATCTAGCGCCTTTCCACTTTCATCCTGCCGTAAATCGAAATAATCCGGCCCCATTTTGAGATAATAGGGTATATCGTCATTTTTCAATTCCAGAGCGACTTGTTTCACTTCCCCTACTTGGGCAACTAAAAAACTGGCTCCCAACATCATTCCATTACTATCGAGCGCAAAGATACTGTCCTTTATAGGCCGCTTGGGGTCAACCGTTAACAGTAGTGTTTTTGCTTCTTGCTTCACCTGTAGCGCAGCAGATAGTTGAAAACCTTTCGGCTGCCCTATTCCCGCAAACGGCATCCAATACTCTGTCCATGAATCACTCTGATAAGGCGCAAATCCGATTTGTTTGAATGGTGTTAAACTGCTCGATGACACATTTTGATTGAATAGCCGACCACTCTGAATCTCCACATACTGACCACTCTGATCGGTCAGCAACTTTTCCCAGATCTGTCCGTCCCCTGCCTGTGACCATAGAAATATTTTTTTACCCAATTTATCTTCACGTAAGGCATATCGGGCTATGCCATAATCGCGATCCTTATAATATACACCAAAGGCCCTACTATGTGCACCTAGCACATGGTATGACTTCGAACTACCAAACGCATTTTCACGATAATGAGACAGATCGCGTCCCTTCGCATCAATTGGCCACGGATGGGCATCCCCATCGTGACCGATATAGCGGTTTCCCGGATACAAAAACTTCAGATCTTCACCAGCAGCTACCCCCAGATTCATCCAGGTATAGTATGGTTGCTCCACAGCACTGGTATTGGACCAGAAAGAACGTGTAGAGAAATAACCTTTGTCTTTTTCCAACCGAATTTCCAAAGTCCAGTTGCTCCGGCTCAACAGATCAAAAGCATGGATAAAGCAACTTGCACTACCATCAGCGTGATTCTGCAGCAGGTAATCCACGGGAGTGGATGTATTCGGTGTATGGCCGATGATACCATAATTTGCCTCAATACCACCACTTGTCCAAGGCCCCCGCATGGCAATATCTCTGAATTTCACCACGCCGTTGTTATAAATGTAATCCCGTTTACCTATCTTATCGTAAGCAGACCAGATCTTACCGCCTATTTCAGGCATAATCTGGACTCGGATATAATCATTTTCCAGGACGACAGTCTTCCACTCCTTTTCAATAGCGGTATCTGTAAAACCATCAAATCGAAAATAAGGATATAGCTTTTGCACCGATGCGATCGGGTCGGGATCCGAAAACGGATAGGTTATATACTGTTTTTTCCTTTCAGAGACTTTGGTGGGGCTTTGAGCCAACACAGTCAGCATAGCATGCCCCAAGACCAATAACACAAGCCATTTTTTCATTGAATACCTATTTTATCCATTAATCAACGAGCTATCGAAAATTTTCGACCACCATTCCCCCTCTCCTCCGATTTAGTCTACAACAGCTCGAATTTATTTACATGCGAATTGTTCTATTGTTCTATTAACAAAATAATTCCTTTATTCTTCGCAATAGAAATCTTATCGCCTGGCGTATATGCGGTTCCCGGCTGAAAATTGGCTATCGTCGGAATCGAGAATTTTGCCTTTTTGGGATCAATGCTTAGTTTAACCCAGTCAATCGCCAGCATCACATCAACGTCAGTATCTGCCCAGCTGGCTATAGCGACCATCGCTTTTCCAGGTTTGGCATAAACAGTTGTCAATACCTTTTCGTTATCCGCTTTTACCGGAACATTTGGAGACCAATAGCCGATCATATTGCTTCCCTTGATACCGAAGTTGTCCCATGTTTTCCATAAATCCTTTGGAGTCAACTTCTGATAGGGCATCCGATTGGTCATCCCGTAGATCATTCCACGCCAGGGATTACCGCCATCCTGAAGCATTTCACCCATCAATCCAAAAGGGATACCGCTCACTTCGGTCAGAAAGAAATCAGGCTGATTGTTTTCATAGTCAAAATATTCTCCAAACCATAATCTATTGATATAAGGAAAATGTTCAAGGTAAAGATTCGCACTATTGTTAAAGCCGTCGCTTTTGTTATACTGGTTCGCAGAGTGCAAATCTATGAGACCCGATTTTCCATTTTTGGTCAATACCCGCTTAATGCGTTTCATTGTTACCCGATCGAATGCAACATCATCCAGATAGATTCCATCGATGCCAATGTGGTCGACCAGCCAGTTCATGCCCTCCACATAATAGTTGTGCCATCTATTCATGCCGCTATTAATAATTGCGGCATCTTTAAATTCCGGAACATACCAGGCGGCGATGTAATTTTTCCCCAGATGCTCCTGCAACCAAGAGTAACCACCACCTTTACCTGATGAAAACACTTCATTCCCCAAGCTCCTTAAAGGGTAGAGTTCGTAAACTCGATTGGATACTTCGCGTACGGTATTATAAATCTTCACCTTCAATCCGGCCTGATGCGCCTGATCTATATATTGCTTCATCTCTTTGGTCGCAATAAATGGATAATTGATATAGGGATTGATCACGTTGGCATGATGGATATTGATGACATTCGACCCGCTGGCAACGACCGAATCCACGGGTTTATAAGCGTGATAGTAACGTTCATTCCACTGCGCCTCGGTATTGATCGGATGGAATGGCGTAATCAATAGATTAAAATTATAATAGAGTACCGTTCCCTTTTCTAACTGGCGTTCGCCACTATAGCTGTTGACCAAAACCGATTTCCCTTTGAGACCAATGTCTATCCCACCTTTGTTATCATTGCCCCAGGAGGTTGGCAGCACCAATGGTTTTTGAAGATAGAAGTTTGTATTTAGCGGTCGTGAATAATGCTCATCGCGAAGGGAAAACTGAAGTCCTGCATTTACGGCACCGATCCAGCCCCCATCCTGATTCTTATTGGCAACATCCCATTTCCAGACAAGCTGTTCTGGTCTTTTGCCTCCCTTCTGTCCCAGTCCCATAAAGTAGTTTGCCTTGTCAGGCATGACTGGGATATGCATATTGATATCTTTTAAGGCAATATCATTTAAAGCCGTTAGCTTAACCACATAATGTAGATACCCGTCAAATTCGAGCCGTCCTTCTACTTCCATAGTAAGGTCGGCCGATTCATTTTTCGCCATCCAACGATACTCACCTTCATTTTTCTCTTTAAATTGAACACCCGTAGCCTTTAACTGTATCTCCTTTCCGTCTGCAGCACGATAGAAATGAAAATGTACAGGTTCATACAATAATGCATTGGGCTGTGTTGAGATGGATGTCACTTCAGGCGTAAAAAATGTACTAATCTGTTTAGGCAGGCCACTTGGACTCAGTTTAACTTCACGTCCTAAGAGTTGTAATGTAGAATCAGCTGTCAATGCAATTGGCGTATACGGAGCTATAACTGTATTCTTTTGTGCCAATGTTGAATTAAGCCATGGCAAACGCGTCATTTTCCAGGGCTGGTCGGCACTGGAGGTTCCATTAGCATTTTCAGCTACTTGAAATACCAGCCTAACCTTCTTAGCCGTAGCATTGTTCGGCTTTACGGTCACTATTCCGAAGTAAGTTCCCTCCGGAATATTTTCAGGCACTTGCATGCCACACCACAACGCCTGTATCTTATTCAAAGGTACATTCACTGTTAAATGCATCGCTTCTCCCGTATAATCTGTGCCCTGTGTGTTTAAACAGCTCAAGCTATTGGCTGCAATAACGGTTCCGTCATCGGACTTAAAATCTGAAAATGACACTTGAATCGCTTTTAGATCTTGTTTGGGCGACCACAATCCCAATTGAAAAGCATAATATTCACCTTTTTGTGCCTTGCCCTCCAATTGACTCCGAACTTTCGCTTTTGTCATCCACAGCTGTGGGAGGTCATCTTCCATTTTGATCGGAAACTCCCGTCCTTCGGGAAAAATGAAATAATCTTCTTTTACATGGCGATTTAAAAAATTTTTGATTTCCACTTTAGTTGCCAATACCTCCATAGGGTCATTGCCATTGTACTGATCCACGGCATCAAACCGTTCGACAGTGACACCTTTGGAAGTTATGACGGTATTTTTTGTCGCTTGCGCCGCATTGGGTGCACTATTTTTCAGATAGATTGCATCAGGGTAATTACGGCTCCGCCCCCCCATCTTATAGGGCAAGTAGTAGACATAATATATCCCCCTGCCGGAAGTCGGCTGAAAGCGTATGCCACCAGATTCAGCATTCATCCACAAATAATTGCTAGGCGCAATTTGCTTACTGCTGGTACTGTCCACGATAATTACCTGTTGGTTTGCGCCCACCCATCGGTTGCGCCAGGGAATAACTACCTGAATCTCTTTTTGATCCGAGTTTACCTTCAGTACTGCGCGATGGTTTCCCAGCTGATCAGCATCCCATTTTTGCTTTTCAGGCGGACAGGCCAGCTGTGCCCCAACTGTGTTTACGATCAAAGATACGGCGAGTATTGTTGCCAGCTTAAAATAGGTTATAGTTTTTTTCATCAGCATATAAATTAGGAATCTGCATTGATTTTAATTAGTTTTTTCGGTATTTACTCCAAATTTCCGCGGGGACATATACCGCCCGGTATGGTATAAAATAAGCATTCAGTTCCCACAATACCTGCCCTTTTTTATCGGTAATGAGCACAGAGCCCGTCTTGGAACTTGTTTGCAGCAAGTTACCATTGTCTAACGCATAAGCACTTCCCATTCTGGCCGTAAATTGCTTTTTGGGAATAGGGGCTGCGTAAACCATGGAAGCCGTTTTATTTTTTTGGTCGAGCTTAAAGGCTATAGCGCGAGACTGTTTATTGGCTGTGGTACTATCCCGGGGCGAAAAATCACCATTGTCAAACAATAAGAGCTCACCTGTTTTGGTGATATGCGGTGCATGCTGAAAATAAAACAGCTCATTATCCTTCAATTTAAAATCTCCATCCTTTCCCAGTTTCCAGAGGATATCACCTGTTTTCGCATCAATTTTCCACACCTGATTTTCAATAGGTGAAGAAGTCAAATAGTTACTGTCCCTATCAAAAGAAATCGTATTAAAATGGAATCTATCGTGCTTCAAGCTATCCAGCTTTTTATCATTCTGGATATCCCATTTTGTCCAAGGAGACCATTTTTTCAACACATTTCCCTTGGTATCCATCGTTAAGATCGCATCTCCCCAAAGGGTATCTCTGGGGTGCCTAGGCCTATCGTCTATTCTAAAATCCCGGACGATACCAACAATATTATGTTGTTGATCCATCTGTACATCGTGATGCATAACGATCCCTTTTTTGTCGAGGTCTATTCGGGTAAGTTCTTTCCCTGTCAGATCAATCTCAACCAATACGGTCCCCCCTACAAATCCGATCCGTCCACTACGCAGGTAATAACTGGCATTGGTGGATTTCTTATTCGGCTGATTGGGTTTATTGAATTCATCTTTGCTCGCAGGAGCTAGCAAAGCCAAAATTGTTCCCCTAGGCGTCAAAGAAGCTAAGCGTACCCCCAGTTTCTCATCCTGCCAATACCATCGGATCGTTCCCTTCCCATCCACCATGGCCATATAACCTGGATATCCACGGTAGCATAATAATACCAGACCATTTCCCAGTGCTTTTTCATCATGTGGATGATCAGCTTTGATCCAGTCATGTACCATCCAGGGCGATTGTGGCCTGGTTTTAAAAGACTGCTCATTGGATTTGGTGGGGATTGCCCGATCGATGACCACCCGAAATTTATACCTGCTATTGGGTTCCAACGTCAATAGGTGAAAACGATGACTGAGAGCCGATCCCGACCTGACAGTTTGTTGTACAGCTGCATCACCCTCTTTCCAGTACTCAATGTATACATCCGCGGCTTTATTGAGGCGCACATGAATATCCTCATCCAGAGGAAGATTATTTGGGGATGTCAGTTCAATCGTTTCGATTTCAATCTGGTTGGTATAATAATAGTAACCAACGGAAGCAGCCGCAATAACAGCTAGTACACTAATTGCTTTGAATAATTTCATCTGCACATTTTTTATTCGCTTTTATTATTATTTAGGCAGTCGTGATGGATTTGCCGTCGTCATTTCATGATGCAAACGGGCTTCTTCCAACGGATAAGGAAAATACCGCATCGCTTCGGTCACATTCTCTTTTAGTCCACGGCCCTTAAGATAAGCATTACTCACCTTTTCATATCGGCCCAATCGAATCAGATCTTGGCGCCTTTTATATTCAAAGACCAGCTCAAAACCGCGTTCATCGACCAATGCATCAATCATGCTTTCCTTGCTTGCCGGAACTGGAAAATTAGGATGCTCCCCATATGCTGGCGCACCAGCCCGCTCACGTATTTCGTTAATGTAAGGTAGTGCCGCGGCAGGCCCGTTCAGGGCATTTTCGATTTCTGCTTTGCACAGAATAACATCCGCTAAACGAAATACCTGAATGGTCCGTCCATCGAGATAGGAATTATTGATCATGCCGTAAGAATATTTTTTCGTAGCGACATTTTGCAAAAATTTAACCGTATCGCTAGGCGGAGTCGTTTGTCCTTTGGCAGGTAACATATAAAAGAATCCATGCTTAGTATTCTTGTCTCTTGCTGCCTTGCCTTCATAATTGTAATAAAAGAACTGCTTACGGGGATCTAAATCACTATATTTCCGCCAAAAATCGAGCGAAACACCATAATATTGCCAACGGTCAGGTACCTCCCGATTATCGGTTGGTCCAAAATGGTTTGTAATCTCCCCGCCATTTAAAGTAGGTTCATGTAAGACACCAAAGATCAAGCCCATATCCATTTTATTTTCGTCAGACCACTCTTTCTTGAAGTCAGGATTTAATTTATATATCCCTTTTTCCCGTAATTCCAGTACCTGATCAATGTAGATCTTTGCCTTTTCATAGCTATGAGAACGCATATACATCTTACCCATCAAGGTAAGCGCAGCTCCTTTTGTCGCACGCCCTATATCAGCCGCCCATAGTTCAGGAAGGTTATCTATCGCATATTGACAATCTTCCGCGATCTGCATGTCGATTTTTTCCACTGTAGCCAAAGGTTCATTATAGCTTTCCGTAGGATTTTTTACGGTTGTAATTAGCGGTACTGGCCCCCACGCATCCGTTAGATCCATATAAGATAATGCTCTCAGAAATCGAGCCTGTGCAATAATCTCCTTCTTACGATCCTCCGGAATCGTTACATTTTCAATACGGTCGATCAGCATATTGGCATTACTGATGACCTGATACATATTCTGGTAGTTGAACTTAAAATATCGGTTATTGTCATCGTACGTAAAATTGCTCATCCGAGTGGGATCTCCGGCGGCAGTCGAAAATCCGATGTCAGTCGCATAATCTGTAATCATCACCAGATATCCTGCATAATAGAGATAAGCATCACCGGGATAAGGCGATAAACTGGTGTATATACCAGTCAAAGCCGCATTAATATCACTTTCTGTCGAATAGGCATTTTTGGTGGTTAGATCGCTGTACAATTTTGGTTCAAGCTTGGTACAGCTTTGCAAAGTTCCGGTAAGAATAGACGCTAGTCCGGCTAGCCCTAGTATATATTTAAAATTACTTTTAATGGTCTTCATGTCATTTAAAATTAAGGTATTACCTGTTAAAATGTGGCACTTACGCCAAAAGTGAATGAACGCATGGACGGATAGGAATTAAAATCCAGTCCCACCCCGGCATTGGCACTTTGGTTGTTTCCAGCTCTATTTTTGACCAAGGCATCATTTTCATATCCTTTCGTATCTACTTCTGGATCCCAGCCCGAGTAATTGCTGATGGTAAACAAATTTTCCGCCATACCATACATACGTATCGATTGAATCGCCTTAGTTTTCAATGGAATTGTATAACCCAATGTCAAATTCCGTAGACGTAAGAAAGAAGCATTTTCAATAAAGTGATCGTTAATATAGCCGCCATAGTTCATGTAGTAGAATCCATTTCGTGGAATATCTGTATTGGTATTGGTCGGCGTCCAGCGATTTAATGCTTCGATACCACGCTTCCATTCGATGTTCATACGCGTCATATTAAGCAGATCATTGCCGATATTTCCATAGACAAAAGCCGTCAAATCAAACTGTTTATAGGTAAATGAATTGGTCATACCGAAATTCAATTTAGGATAGCCTCGCCCGATAATTGTGCGGTCGGCCGAGTTGATCGTACCATCCCCATTGACATCGGCAAATTTCGGATCTCCAGGTTTTGAATTGGGCTGAGGTGCATAGTTTTCTCCCTGCTGGATAACACCTAGATATTTATAACCGAACAAAGAACCCAACGATTCGCCCACACGGATTACAGAATACGCTTCTTCCGAGACATTTCCCATCGGTTTTGAAGATGTCAATAGCTGTTCAGGCTCACCGCCAAGACTGGATACTTTATTGCGGTTCATGGCAAGATTTAATTTTGTTTCCCAGGTAAATTCCCCCACCATATTCTTGCTCGTTACGGAAAACTCGATTCCTTTATTGTTCATAGAACCCAAGTTACGCTGCCCAGAAGTATATCCCGTATAGTAAGGTAAAATACTCCTAATTAGCAAGTCATTTGTTTTTTTGTAATAGGCATCCAAGGTAAATGCCAATCTATTTTTAAAGAATGAAAAATCAATCCCGGCATTATACTGGGTAGTCGACTCCCATTTCAGTTTGTCATTTTCAGGATAAGTCGGATTTTGTTTTACACCACCGGCATTGTTGATACCATCAAAAGTATAATGCCCATTATCCATCAATCCATAGGAAGCATAATCGGCCACCCTATCGTTTCCGGTCTGTCCATAACCCAATCTGAATTTTAGGTCCGAAAACAACTGTTGTTCCTGCATAAAATCCTCGTTGTTTATTTTCCACGCAAATGCTGCGGAAGGAAAAGTTCCCCAACGATGATTCGGACTAAAACGGGAAGAACCGTCCCGACGTAAGGTTGCCGTCAACAGGTATTTATCATCATAGGTGTAATTCACGCGACCAAAAAAAGAGATCACAAGGTTCTCTGATTTCGCAGAGTTGACCCCAGTAATACTTGAGGCCATTCCCAGATTATTGTATTCCAATAAGTCTGTCGAAAAACCTTTAACGTTTATGCCCTTGTTGTTACGCACATATTTCTCATAGGAATATCCCCCCATCACATTCAGACTATGCTTTTCATTAAACACCTTAGCATAAGTCGCATAAAAATCAATCAGATTATGTGTTTCGTTGTAATCTGCCTGACTGGCGACACCGTCATCAATACCACCTTGATAAGAATCTCTAGTCAGATAACTACCCAACTGGTCATGAGTGATCTCCGTTCCGGCACTCATACGTAAAGTCAACTCCTTGATCGGATTGACCTCAACAAAGATATTACCGTTTAACTTATCCCTTTGTACGTCGTTGATTCTAGAGATCAGGTTGGCCAAAGGATTGTCACCCTGCCCGCCCGGAGGTCTTCCAAAGCTGCCATCCGCATTATAAACCGGCACCGTAGGATCATAGGTCAATATGCTGTACAGTACGTTCGAATTCAGGATATTGCCATCATAAAGCTGCATATTGGATTTTTCACGTTGAGCAGATATGGTTGCGCCTGTTCGGATAAAGTCATTTACTTTTTGGTCCACGTTGATACGACCAGATATCCGATTAAAATCGGTTGTCTTCAGAACACCTTTTTGATCAAAGTATCCTAAGCTTGTCAATACCTTTGTCTTCTCGCCACCGCCCGAGAACTGTAAATTGTGATTTTGCAGAACGCTGTTGCGCATGGTCTCTTTAACCCAATCGGTATTGACATCGGATTCGAGCTGCGATTTGGTGTACACCGCATATTCCTGATTTTCCTGTCCTTCAATTTCCTTATACAGTGCATTTGCAAGGTTCATATACTGCTTACCATCCAAGAAAGTGAAGGGATTGATCGGGTTTTGTGTCCCCACGTAACCACTGTAAGTGATGTTATTTTGATCAGTTTTGCCACGTTTCGTTGTAATAATAATAACACCGTTGGCTCCCCTAGATCCGTAGATTGCTGTTGCAGATGCATCTTTGAGAATGTCCATGGAAGCAATATCTTCCGGATTAATGTTTATCCCGTTATTTGTTGGAAATCCATCGATGACATATAGGGGATCATTGCTGCCACTAATGGAATTGGTACCACGGATCCGTATTGATGTACTTCCTCCCGGAGCTTTGGAATTTTGTGTCACCACCACCCCCGATGCTTTACCTTGCAGCGCCTGTCCGACATTACTCACAGCCCCACCTTTTGTTAGTTCATTACTAGACAGCGAAGCGATGGCACCGGTCAGATCACTTTTTTTCTGTTTACCATATCCGATCACCACCACATCCTCCAATTGATTGACCTGATCTTCCAAAATAATGGATAAGGTCGTCGCTCCCGAGGCAGATACCTGTACATTTTTTTCTACATAAGTCTGATAACCAATATAGGAAAAAGTCAATTCATAGCCTTTAGCATTCGGGACTTCCGCAAATCGAAAACTTCCGTCAGCTGCACTGGAACCGCTTGTCGAAAAATTGCTTCCTGCATTTTTCAGGACAATGCTGACTCCAGCCAGGCGCTGACCCGCAGCGTTCTTGACGACACCATTAATCGTTCCAGCCAGACATTGAAAAGACATCAATGTAAGCAGAAGCAAAACAAAAAATGGTTTCTTGGTTAAGTTGAGTTCTACCATAATTCTATTTTTTAGGTTTGAGTATATATGTATGCTGTTGTTTTTCCAACTTAAAGGGGTTCACTTCAACAATCAATTGCAAGATGGATTCGGCCAATAGTGTTTTATCCTGCATATCCATGGCTGTATTTTTCCGAAAACGACCTTTTAAACGATAGTTCCTGACCAGCAATGAATCATAGGATACAGGCATGTCAAGTTCATGATTGATATATTGAATGATCTCTGAGAGGGAGGTCTCGTCCATTTGCAACCAGTTCGTCGATTGATGTATCGTTGACGGATAGGTATATGTACTCATTTTCGCGACAACGATTGCTGGCTCTGGAGCAGGTTTCTTATCGTTAGCATAGCGTTGTTGACCGAAATTAGAGCGGATCAAAGGTGAAGACGGCGTAAAATAAATCTGCTGCCCGGGATTTAGAATCTTAGCAACGCCATGATCCGTAGAGGCCACGCGTACCTTTCCTTCAAACAATTGGACAATAACCTGTGCTGACCTGCTGTTATAGTCAACTGTAAATTGGGTCCCCAATGCAGTTGTCAACAATTGATTGCTTTGTACAACAAAAGGTTTAGAAGGATCCTTTGCAACGTCAAATCGGACCTTTCCTTCCAATACCTTAACTTGTCTGAGATCCATATCTGCTTTGATCTGAACCTGTACAAGTGCGCCGGGTTCAAGAAAAAGGTGGGATTCATCGGCTGTAATTACTTCTTTTGTCCTCAGGGATGGATTATAATAAAGTGCTTTGATCACGCTTCCTGATGTCAGTTGGGCCTGCTGACCACCCGGAAGCTGAAGCAGGTTTGAGCAAACAAACAGTAGTCCAAACACAAGAACTATAAGCAGGGTCTTTAACAAAAAATCCCCCCCTTGTTTATTGTTTTTTTCCCGGGAAATATAAGACATCCAATCCTCCTCCGAGATTAGGTCATCCAATAGTTTCGGATTCTCGTTGAGCCAGGAGAATACAAGCTTAGCCTCCTCCGCTGAACATTGATTTGCCAGGAATTTATTTAATAATTGCTTACGATTCATAACAGTTACTGCCCAGTTGTGAACAGGTATTTAACTGTAATACGAACAAAGGCTATCGTATCCCCTAAAGCAATCTGAAAAATTTTTTAATGAATTTTAGACCGATGCTGATGTGGTTCTCCACGGTCTTAGGCGAAATGGACAATTTGACGGCAATTTCTTTGTAGCTCAACTCTTCAAATTTATGCAGATAAAAGACCTGCTGGCGCATAAAGGGCATTTGAGCGATCAGTCCCTTTACATACTCTAGCTCATCTTTGTAAGCGATCCTGCGCTCCATATCCTCATACTGACTCAAGACAAAAGGTTTCTCAAAATCGATATACTTTCTGTTCAGAGCTCGACGTCGGAGCTCATCTATCAATTTGGTACGTGCAATCTGAAATAGTTGTGTGCTAAATAGCAACTGCTGATTTGATTCATTCTTACGTTCCCAAACGATCAGGAATGTTTGCTGGACAACATCCTCCGCAAGATCCGAACACTGTGTTTTCTGGTATAAGAAATAATATAATTTCCTATACCAATAACGATAAGCTAAAAAAAACTCTTTTTCGTTCGTAGGTGCCCGCTGTAGGATTTCATTAATCATAATCTACATTTAGATAGTCTTACTTCCTTACAATCATATTCATACAATCATTGTATCGGAAACTTGGCCCTTGATGGTTTCTTAAGTTTCATCCATCAACTCACCAATCCTTTTTGGCTAGTTATCTACAACTAAAGTGACTATTTTTTATCAAAAAAACAAGATAATATTTTCTCCTTCAAGAGGTAAGACCAGAAAACTTCAAAAGATCACATTCAATTTGGCAAATTACACAATGATCTGAGATCGTATTGATGATTTCAGATGCCGAAGAAAAAATAAATATAGATATCCTAAACATATTTATTGATAAAGCTGAATAAATATTTTTTTAGTATTAATTTTCTACCCAAATAAAAGTAATAATAAAACATATAAACTGTTTTACAATACATATAGATAGCTTAGACAAACTGAGTCCGTGTATTACAGTCTTTCGGCATTGATTCGAGTCCGCTCCGTACCTGCTATACCCCCTCTTCGTCCCATAGCGCAGGTAAGTGCGGGATAAGACCCTGTTGCTTAAATCGTGAGTCCGTGTCTGACTCGGACTCATCACGGACTCAGTACGGACTCATGTCGTTCTCATAACGAAGCGGAGGCGACTATGTCCCGACGGAGCCCTAACGATAACCCGACGGAATACCGAACCAGACCATGGTGAGCCATTCATCTGTCTATCTAAAGAAAAAAGGTATTTAGATGATAGGGGGAAATTCCTAAAATCTAAATACCTTCGATATAAAATCAGTCAAGCTGCATTTTTTGCTATAGCTTGAGCGATTCTTTGTTAATAACCTGGATTTTGCTTCAGGTTGGGGTTAACTGCTATCTGTTGACTCGGAATAGGGTATAACAAAGTTTTTGGGTCCGGATCTGCAGCCTTTTCTTGCCAAGCCAGTAAAAACTTACCAAATCGAATTAAATCTTGTCTACGCCAACCTTCCCAGTACAATTCGCGAGCGCGTTCATCCAACAGGTTGTCCAGTGTCAGGGCCGTAAAATTAGCCACACCACGATTTTTCCGAATACCATTGACCAAATCCAGTGCCTCACCAGCTGTCCCGGTGCCCCCTCTTAAAATCGCTTCAGCCTGCATCAATAACACATCCGAATAACGAAAAACCACCCAGTCATTATTACGCTGTCCAGTAACAGCGTAATCGAAAGCATATTTCATAGGTCGAATACCCGCAGTCTCTAAAGTTGC
The DNA here is from genome assembly GCF_002933815.1 of Sphingobacterium sp. HMA12. Classification (GTDB taxonomy): domain Bacteria; phylum Bacteroidota; class Bacteroidia; order Sphingobacteriales; family Sphingobacteriaceae; genus Sphingobacterium. The sequence continues at coordinate 200,871 of NZ_BEYR01000007.1, read as the reverse complement.
TCCAGAAGTACGAATTGTTACCTCCCGTGTAAAAGACAGTGGCGCTGTTGAAGGGTTTCGGGCCATTAATGGTTTATTTGTACTCCAATTGTATTGTTGTCCAGCAAAGAAACCCACATTCTGACGTTCGAATTTTTTTGTTTTGTTTGAGGTGGTATCCGCAGCGTACTCGTAGTAAATTCCTCTGCGTTCATCAGCAGCACTGAATTTATCGTAGTAATCTGATAGTGTACACCAACCATTCCAGCCTCCCGGATTCATATTATAATGGGCAATGGTATTCCAGGTCCGATCCACATTTCCACCTCTTTCGCCATTTTTGTTGAATAAAGTGTAAATATTCTCTGTTGACTTTTCATCGTTATCCGGGGCAAAATTGTCAAAATATTTCCCTTTCGCAGATACGCTATAAGCTCCGCTTGCAGCAATTTCTTTGGCTAAAGTAATTACTTTATTCATGTCATCAGCAGCAAAAGCAGGTGTTTGCCTATTCAAAAATGCGCCTTTATTCAAGTAGATTTTCATCAGCAAAGTCTTTGCAGCGTTCCGATTAGCGACATAAGCTGCTTTTGGACCATTTGCTGGCAAACTATTTAATATTTCATTGAGCTCTTTGACCATATAATCAATAGCTGCTTGCGGTTGTAATACTTCTGGTGCTATCCTAAAATCATCAAAAGATTCTCCTTCACGCATAGGCACCACACCATATAGATCCAGCATATCAAACATGGTTAGTGCACGAATAAATCGGGCTTCTGCAGCTTGCTGCGCATTGGGCTTGTACTGTAAAACGTTAGATGCATTATAAATTGCAGTTCCCAAACTCACAAAGGTATTGTTCATATAGCCATTATCTGCATTCCAAGTATGCAGGTGAATCGCCCGATGCATTCCGTTATCGTCCCAGTCACCACCCCGTGTAGGTGCCATAGCAGCATCCGTGGATATTTCTTGCATCACCCAGCGTTGCTCCTGTTGATAAGGTGTGTTCAACGAGTTATACGCGGTAACCAAAAGGCTGCCCGGATCAACATTTGACGTTCCTTCTTCCAATTCTCCCTTAAACTCCTCTTTCAGTTTAGTACAGGAATAGGTACTCGCCACAACTGAGCCTATTACTCCGATATATAATAAAGTTCTTAATTTCATCTGTCTCATATTTTATTATCCAATGATATCTACTTATCGTCTATAGTGAGAAATTAACACCCAATAGTATATTTCTCGCTGGAGGATACGGCAAATATTCGATGCCCAACGAAGGAATACCATTTGTTGCTCCATCTGTATTTACTTCAGGATCGAAACCTGTGTATTTAGTTATAATAAAAAGGTTCTGTCCAGTTAGCGATACATTAAGATTCTTGAGTGTTTTTCCAACGTCCCCTACCTTATAGCTTAAAGTCAGGTTAGCCATTTTTAAGTAGTTTCCTTTTTCCAGAAAACGAGTCGATGGCGCTGCCGAATTGGATGTAGATTCTTTCACGGAAGTATCAAAAAAGGCAGATCCAATATTTCTAGAAGACAAATTACTTAACCCTAAGGTTGTCGCAGCGGTGTTGTTAAATAAATAATGTCCAAATGCCCCATTCATATTAGCCGCCAATGAAAATTGTTTATAATTCAAGTTAGTCGAAATACCTAACAAAGTCGTTGGATTTGGGCTATGCGTATAGAATTTATTAATTGCTGGATCATTCGTTGTACTGATACTTCCATCTTGGCCACGATACATGCTCATGCCCGTCTGCGGATCTATTCCCTGGTAATCAGCGAGGTACCAAACATTCAAAGGTTGTCCATTTACCATTCGTTGCCCTAATACCCCAGAAAATCCTTGTCCTCTTAATGCACCCGTTTCATAATAACCTACGAGCCCACTTACACTGTTTTTAAGGAAGGTTGCATTACCGGTCAAATCCCAAGTCCAATTGTCATTTTTGACAATGGTGCCTGTCAAGGCAATTTCCACCCCTTTATTGACGATTTCACCATCCAAATTCACCCAAATACGACCTGCAGGTGCTGGCTGAGCGAGTGTTTGTTCAAATAGTGCATCCGTTGTCTTTTTATTGAAATAATCAATAGAACCATACAAACGGTTGCCGAATATACCAAAATCAATACCCGCATTAATTGTCGTTGAGGTTTCCCATTTGAGGTCTGGGTTTCCGTAGTTAGCCTGACTAACACTTTGGTTTCCAAAGACCAATCTATTCAAAGAGGCACCTGAGGGGAACTCTTGGTTACCTGTTTTTCCCCAACCTAATCTTAGTTTCAACTGATCAAAAATTCCGCTTGATTTCAAGAAGTCTTCTTGCGCCACATTCCAAGCTACTGCTAAGGATGGAAATACCGCATATTTGTTGTTAGAACCAAATTTGGTTGATCCATCTCTACGAACAGTTGCTGTAAAGAGATAACGATCCAAATAATTAAACCCGCCACGGAGGAAAAGGGATTGCAATTGATTTGTAGGGCTTCTGTACGATGCGACTTCACGGGTTGAAACCGATGAATATTGGAGATAATCGAAATAATCCAATCCCATATATCGAAATCCACCTCCAAAGGCGATATTATTATTGAAATTGTAATCTAGGTATTCATACCCCGCCACCGCATTTACATTCCAATCTTCGTTAATTTGTTTGTTGTACGAAAGCATATGGGTCATCTGCAAATTGGTCTCCCCATTATTCGAAATAAATGCTTGTTCATTATTCACCGCTGACGGATCAATAAGTCCAGCTCGATACATCCCTTCACGATTTCCTGTTTGTCGCATTGCACTGTAGATAAAGCGATACTCCAGGTCATCGGTAATTTTATAATATGGTGCTAAGTTAACCACCATGGTATTGGTTGTTGCCAAATCACGAAATGCTTCAATACTGGTTAGCGGATTTCGTGTTGTCGAACTGACAAAAGTCAAATTGCCTTGCTCATCACGTAAAGGACGGGTTGGATTCCACTGTAGAGCTTGTGAGATCACGTTTCCTTCTGAGCCTACTGTAGCATTGATCGGCGCATATTTATTATCCATTTGCGTCAAGAATACGGCAAAATCAAGGCCCAATCGCTTGTTCTCCAAGAAACGGAAGTTGCCTGTAAAATTAGCGGTATATTTTTTCAATTGTGAACCGCGAATAATACCATTTTGATTTAGATAACCACCAGATAGGCGATATTTTCCATATTCAGTACCGCCGGCCACATCAGCATAATAATTCTGTGTAATGGCTTTTCTTGTAATTGCTTTAAAAGCATCTTCATTGCCACCAAAATCGGAATCAGCGGCCTCTGATGGCGTGTAATACTTTAAAGCCTCTCTAAATCGTGCCGCATTCAGTACATCTGGATATTCACGCATCGTGGATACGCCTGCAGATGCCCCGACAGAAACTTCTGGCGAGCCTACTTTTCCCTTCTTCGTGGTAATTATGACGACCCCATTTGCTCCACGCGATCCATAGATTGCTGTAGCGGAGGCATCTTTCAAGATATCCATACTCGCAATATCACCCGGGTTCAAATAGGTTAATGGATTGCCACGATCGGAAGAGAATCCGCCTCTGCCTTCTGGCAATGGGGAATTACCGGACATTGGTACACCATCCAGAACAAATAGAGGGTTGTTGCTCGCCCGAATAGATGAGTTACCACGGATGCGCACAGTTGTCGACCCTCCCGGTTGCCCAGTGTTGTTTATAACCATTACGCCAGGTGTCTTTCCTTGTATCAATTGATCGGGGCTTGTCATAATACCCTTATTGAAATTTTTTGCTCCAATGGTCACCATAGAGCCGGTCAGATCCTTTTTTCTGGCGGTACCATACCCAATAACAACCACCTCTTCCAGTCCTTGATCAGTACTCGGTTCAAGTGCGATCGTCATGTCATTTCCCGCGATGGGAACCTCTTTCATTGCATAACCAATGTACGATACCTCAAGGAATTTGGCATCATTGGAAATATTTAACGAAAAGGAACCCTCGGGATCTGTCGTTGTTGCAGTGGCTGTTCCTTTAACTTTGATCGTGGCACCGGTCAATGGACTTTGGGTCTCATCCACAACCTTTCCCTTCAAGACCCGGGTTTGGGCCATCGCTACAAGGGTAACAAGCATAAAGGTCGGTACCATGATACATTGCGCAAGTAGTTTGTTTTTCATACGCGTTTAAATTGATTGGTTTAATTGATTCTGTATTTCTGAGCAATTTCTCGCCCAAACAATGTTAAGTGATTTCAATATCTTCCAGTCCAGCAACAGACTGCTATCTATGTTTATCTTCGCATGGCTCTCGCTGGGTCTATCTACAAATCCCTTTTCTGGGATCTGAAAACCGTCGTGAAAAACCAGTCCCCTGATGCTGCTTGTATAAGCGCAATAGATGAATAAGTAACTCGCTGAAAAATAGGAATACAACAATTTGTTGTCATAATTTTAGGGCAAGGCATACGTTTATCTTTGGTTATTATTGTACCATAAAAATCGCCAAATCATTGTTGTCAGACCAATCATAGCGTCTCAATTTTATATCATAGCGTATCAGTAAATCTCTTTTTTTCTTTTTTATTGCCTATTTTTAGATAGATATTATAAATTTTGCGCAGAATAACCTTTATACCTATCCTATATCTACTACTCGTATGGACTACCCTACGGGCGCAATCGCTCTATTTTAAAAATTATCAACCCCATGACGGCCTCTCCAATAGTTCTGTTAAGTGCATTACACAAGATACGCAGGGCTTTCTATGGCTAGGAACAAGAAATGGTCTCAATCGTTTTGACGGCAATCAATTTAAGATATTTAGGCACAATGCTTCAGATCCCTCAAGTATCGGGAGTTCATCCATTCTAAGTATCCTTACCGATAGCAAAGGTGTACTCTGGGTGGGAACGACATGGGGCACCTATTGTTACGATCCAATTAAAGAAAACTTCAAACCATTCAATCGAATACCAATTGGTGAGGTAAATGCACTCCATGAATACGCCGGCTTTATTTGGTTGCTTTCCAATGGGCAACTTTATCGTTATAATCCTTACACGGCAGAGATCGTTTCCTTCGATCAAAACAAAAACCCATTGGTGGCCATTACGAGCAGCAACAAAGGCGGCCTCTGGACTACGGACAATAACAGTACGATAGAACGGTATCAAGTCAACACAGGCAAATTTGTTCAAATTGCGCTCAAAGAAAAAGATCGTAAAGCACTGGCCAATACCAAGACCGTCTACGCCATCAACGATTCCCTGCTCATGGTCGGCACGATCAATTCAGCCTACCTATTTGACTTTAAAAATGGAACGTTAAAAAATCTATTTGCAAACTATTATCCCAACAAAGTCATCCAGGCAAATTGCATTATTCAACAGACAGAGTCGGTATACTGGATCGGAACGGAAACCGGAATATATACTTATGACATTCATACCGGTCAGAGCCAACACATCAAAAAAGATCTGCTCAATCCATTTGCCATATCTGACAATGCGGTTTTGAATTTCTATCGGGACCGTGAGGATAACATCTGGTTTGGAACATTTTTTGGCGGCTTTAATCAATACAGCAGTCAATTCGACAATTTCAAAAAGTACTTATCCGGATTTGGAAAATCGGCCCTATCAGGGAATATTGTACACGATATAAAGAAAGATAACTATGGAAATTTTTGGATAGGTACAGAAGATGGCGGGCTAAACAAAATAGATGCACAAACACAACAGATTCAGCATTTTGTTGCCAATGGAAAAAGAGGGAGCATCGCACATAACAATGTTCATGGACTGGCAACGATCGGCGACGATCTCTGGGTAGGCTCCACAACACATGGACTTGATATAATCGACGTAAAGACCGGAAAATTAAAAAAGCATTATGACCGTATCGGCAGAGGCACCTTACAAAGCAGGTTTGCCGTTTGTATCTATAAGTCCAGAGACCAGAGCATGTTTGTCGGGACAGACCGCGCATTATACGTCTACAACAAAAATAGCGACAGTTTTGACCTCCTCCCCATTACAGCATGGATACAGGGTATCTATGAAGATGAATATGGTATACTTTGGGTCAATACTTATGGCAGCGGAGTCTATCAGTACAACCGAAGTTCGGGAGAGATGCAACATTTACTTTCTGAGCAAGGTAAACAAAATACGCTCGTCAATAATTACGTCAATGGCTTATTTGAAGACAGCAAAAAAAACCTGTGGTTTTGCACCGAAAGCGGCCTTTCAAAATACCGCCGTGACGGGCATTTCACCAACTATCTGACCGAATCGGGTTTACCTTCCAATCAGGTATTTAAAGTTTTGGAAGACGACAATAACAGCATATGGATTTCAACAGGTGGTGGATTGGTCAGACTGGATGAGGGTGTCCCCCGTAGGATCATCTATACATCGAGAGACGGGCTTCCCGCAGATCAGTTTAACTATAATTCAGCTTTTAAAGACAGCGACGGCACCTTATATTTCGGTACCATCAAAGGAATGGTCAGCTTCAATCCGACAAAATCCATTAAGAATAGCTTTATTCCACCTATCTTTATTAGTGGTATTCAGATCAACAATGTAAGCATACCGGTTGGTGAAAATGGCATACTGAAACAATCCATTACCCTATCAAAAGAGATCCGCCTGACCTACGACAGTTCCAATATCAGTTTCAATATCGCAGCCTTGAGCTTTGTTTCCCCAAAAAGCAATCCCTATCGCTATATTATGGAAGGTTATGACAAAGGCTGGACAGATATCACCGGTAGTCAGAAAATCTATTACAATAAGCTTCCTCCGGGAAGCTATACCTTTAAATTTAAGGGCGCGAACAACAATGGAATCTGGAACCCGACGGAAAAAGAACTTCGTATTGTCGTTTCGCCCCCTTGGTGGTCATCAATATGGGCTTATGGCCTTTATTTTTTGACCATTAGTACGATTGTTTTGTTGATCTTGCGGTATTATTTTTTACTGATCAAAGCAAATAATGCACAGAAGATGGATAACTATGAACGTAAAAAGGAGCAGGAAGTTTACAATCTTAAACTCGAATTTTTCACCAACCTTGCGCACGAGATCCGCACACCATTGACGCTAATTAAGATGCCGCTGGAGAAACTCATCCGCACACATCAATTTGAGGATAACGACACGGTAACTGATCTTGCCCTGATCGAAAAAAACACAACGAGGCTGATTAGGCTAACCAATCAGCTTCTGGACTTTAGAAAAGCAGAAACAAATAATATGAGCCTTATTTTTACAAAAACGGATATTAACAGCTTGTTACTTGACGTATTCAATGACCTGAACACCCTAGCAAAGGAAAAGATGTTGCAATATGATCTTTCCCTGCCCCGAATTACACTCACGGCCCAAGTCGATGAAGAAGCTTTGCGCAAAGTATTTACCAACTTAATCCATAATGCCGTAAAATATGCCGCCCATCAAGTCCACGTCAAATTGCTTCCCTTCAATAGTGACGATATTATGTTCAATATCGAATTTCGAAATGACGGCGATATTATTCCTTTCGAAAAGAGAGAAAAGATTTTCGAACCTTTTTATCGGCTAAACGAATCAAACAAAGATACCGGGACAGGCATAGGTCTCCCCCTCTCTCGCTCCCTGGTCGAACTTCATCGGGGATCTTTGTCCTTAGCCTATACCGAAGAGAATCGAAATATCTTCCTGCTCTCCCTCCCCATCCTTCAGGAACAGTCGCTTGACATCAAACCTCTCCTCGAAGAAACAGCGGATCATAACGAGAGCAAATTAAATGTGAAAGCAGATGAAGATGCTGAAAAACCCGTAATCCTCATTGTCGAAGACAATAAAGAAATACTGGCTTATCTCAACAAAGAGCTAAAAACTGATTACGCCATTTTGCGTGCGGGCAATGGCGCCGAAGCACTTGAAATATTAGACCAGGACAATGTACAGCTCGTCTTGACAGATATCATGATGCCCATTATGGATGGCATCGCTTTATGCAAGCGTATCAAAAGTGACATCCTGTACAGCCATATTCCGGTCATCTTCCTCACAGCCAAAAATGCACTTGATTCTAAAATTAACGGCCTGAAAATTGGTGCTGATGCTTATATCGAAAAACCTTTTTCACTGGAATTCCTGACCGTGCAGATACGAAACATTCTTAACAACCGTAAGATCATCAAAAATTATTTTACAAACTCTTCCATCTCGAATCTAACGGATATTAATGTATCGGCCCCCGACAAGGATTTTATAAGCCAGCTCAACACCGTGATCTACGACAATATATCAGACATTGATCTCAATGTCGACGAATTGGCGCGGTTAATGAATATGAGCCGCCCGACCTTATACCGCAAAATTAAGGGTTTATCTGATCTCACGCCCAACGAGCTGATCAATATATCTCGTTTAAGAAAAGCGGCCGAATTATTGGTCCAAAGAGAATATAACATTACCCAGATTTCGACCATGGTCGGCTATACCGTACAATCGAATTTTTCAAGGGATTTCCATAAACATTATGGGATGCCACCCAGCGTTTACATGACTGAAAACAGTTAAGTATTCCAATAAGAAATAGGCTAGGCGATATTCCGGGGTGCGGAGCCATGATAACTATTGGAAAATCGAACCAAGACTGCGTGTGTCCCGTATATATCACACGCAGTCCTTCAACTTTATTGCTTGTTTTTGGGGACAAAAAATGCGGCCAGAAACATGAATATACCTGCCAGCAATAAGCCATAGATCGATTGGCTCTGGAAGATGAATTTAATAATCATTCCGCCAAAAAATCCACATACAATCTGCGGCAATGTAATGAAAAAATTAAAGAGGCCCATATACACCCCCATTTTTGTCGGCGGTAAATGGTCGCTCAAAATGGCGTAGGGCATGGCCAATATGCTTCCCCAGGCGATTCCAATACCCAGCATCGGTAAGATAAGCAACGTGGCATCTTTGATCAGAAACAGTGAGATCAGCGAAAGGCCACCCACGATCAGTCCAAAAGCATGTGTTTTACTGCGCCCATACCGCCTGGCAATCCTGGGGATAAACAGGGCATACAGAGCCGAAACCCCATTGTAAATTCCAAACAGCACGCCTACCCAATTGGCGGCTTCCATATAAAGATCCTGACGGCTTCCAGCCTTTAGATAAAACACGGATTCGGCGATAGCCGGCGTAGTATACACCCACATCATAAATAATGCAAACCAGGAAAAAAACTGTACCCAGCCTAATTTCTTCATTACCCCCGGCATAGCCTTAATATCCTTTACAATCGTACCTAATCCAAAAGCAGTGCTATTTTCTACGCTCTCGACAGTTTCTTCGGTAAATGATTTCAGTTTCGACGGACTGTATTCTTTTGTTTTGATCACCGACCACAACACCGAAAGCATTAACACCAGCCCACCGGTATAAAAGGAATAAATGACATTCGCAGGCACATGTCCTGGTTCCGCAGTGCCAGTAACATTCAAGTAATTGGTCAGCATATAAGGCAATAAAGACCCCACAACAGCTCCTACACCAATGAGAAAGGTTTGCACCGAAAAACCAAGACTACGTTGCACGCTAGGCAGATTATCTCCTATAAGTGCCCTAAAAGGCTCCATAGTCACATTGATGGATGCATCCATAAACATCAACAGCCCCGCACCGATCCAAAGTGGGGGCAGCAAAGCTGTAAACAGGGCTGCATTAGGCATGAGGAATAGTGTCAATGTAGTAAGCAGGGCCCCCACTAAAATATATGGGCGACGACGCCCCAAACGCGTCCATGTCCGGTCACTATAGTGGCCGATAATGGGCTGAACGATCATACCTGTTATCGGAGCTGCCAGCCAAAATAAAGACAGGTGCTCCACATCGGCACCAAATGTTTGAAGAATACGTGAAGCATTGCCATTCTGTAGAGCAAAGCCCATTTGTATCCCTAAAAACCCAAAACTCATGTTAACGACCTGGCTTATACTTAATTCAGGTTTCTTTCCCATAATAGGCTATCAAAAATTTAAGACAAAATACTATTTAATTACCATTTAATCCTCATTTTTCAGCAGTGTGGGATGAGATCCCACGCTGTTGAAATCATGGATTTATCTGACTTGCGACACCTTTTTTCTGCCCTGACCATCCAGTACGAACGCTTCGGTTACCGTCTGGATATGGACTGCTGTATCACTGATATTTTCGATCGTATAGTAATCGGCGTGTACCGCAATCAGCAGCGTCGCGCCACGAAATAGGATGCGGAACTTATAACCCTCCCATTCGAGCGGCAACATGGGATTTAAATAAAGTTGTCCATCTTTTACGCGCATCCCTGCAAAGCCTTCTACGATGGTCATCCATGTACCGGCCATCGAGGTAATATGCAGGCCATCTTCGGTATCGTTATTATAATCATCCAAATCCAAACGTGATGTGCGCAGATAAAACTCATATGCTTTGGCGGTCTTACCCAGTTTTGCGGCGAGAATCGCATGAACACAAGGAGAAAGTGAGCTTTCATGTACAGTCAAGGGTTCATAGAAATCAAAATGACGTTCCAAAGTATCCTCATCAAAATGTTCTTCCAAAAAGTAAAAACCCTGGAGCACATCAGCCTGTTTGATATAGCAGGATCGCAAAATACGGTCCCAGCTCCATTTTTGGTTAATGGGCCTTTGCGACGGATCAAGTTCCCGCACAGGGATCAATTCTTTATCCAGGAAGCCATCCTGCTGCAAAAAGATCTTCCGCTTATCGTCGTAAGGAAAATAGAGCTTGTCGATAATATACTGCCAATGATTTTTTTCTTCGGCAGTTAATTTCAACCTATCTACTAGTGTTGTAAAAATTTCCGGTTGGGATCTTTCAGCATTTCGAAGACAGTCTAAAGTATATTCCATACACCAAGAGGCAATTCGGTTGGTATACCAATTATTATTGACATTATTCTCATATTCGTTAGGTCCGGTTACGCCCAGCATCACATATTGCTGTTTATCCGCACTCCAATTGACACGTTGTGCCCAGAACCTGCTGATCGCAATTAATACATCCAATCCATGCGACCAGATATAATCGGTGTCTCCCGTATAACGTACGTAATTGTATATGGCAAAAGCAATGGCACCATTACGGTGAATTTCTTCAAAAGTAATCTCCCATTCGTTGTGACATTCTTCTCCATTGATCGTCACCATCGGAAAGAGGGCCGCACCGTTTCCGAAGCCCAATTTTGTTGCATTTTCTATCGCCTTATCCAGCTGATGATAGCGGTACAAAAGTAAATTTCGTGCAATTTCAGGTGATTGTGTTGCCAGATAAAATGGAATACAATAGGCTTCGGTATCCCAATACGTCACTCCGCCATATTTTTCGCCGGTGAAACCTTTTGGGCCGATATTTAGTCGGGCATCCTCCCCCGTATATGTTTGATTGAGCTGGAAGATGTTGTAGCGGATGGCTTGCTGTGCGGCTATATCCCCCAAAATTTCAATATCACTTTCATCCCATATTGCCTTCCAGGCTTTGGACTGCTTTTCCCTCAGCTGGTCAAAATCAAATGCCCGTAATTCAGTCAGCCGTTCGGTAGCGACCATCTTCAATTTTTCCGCAACATGGTTTTCGGAAGTTACAATCGCCACTCTTTTTTCAATGCAGAGAGTTTGTGATCTTGCCACTGTCGCACGATAACGTTGGGCCATATAGCCATTTTCCACAATGGTCTGCTCCGTTTCAATAACTCCACCCGCCCCTGTAACAAGCGTTTCGAGTTCGGCACAGACCTCAAAGCCCGTCTTTTTCGTTCGCGATGAAACAAATAAGTTATCCCCCTGTTGTCCCTGTGCCAAAGACTCCCAAAACTTTTCATCGTAGTTACTATCTCTATTGACGACCTCCGCATCCAATATGGAGGTCAGTTCGATATCCAGATCTGCTGTCAGTGCCTCAACATGATATTGCAGCGAGGCTGTTTCAGAAGCAAAAAGATGGTACATGCGGATTGCTTCCACTTTAACCTCGGCGCCGTCAGGTAGCTGAACGACAAAACTACGCCGCAACACACCGTGCTGCATATCAAGCCTACGTTCAAATGAGCATATCTTGGCCTTCGCCAAGTCCAGTCGCTGGCCGTTGATCCGAATATCCAGACCGATCCAATTGAAGGAATTGATTACTTTCGCAAAATACTCCGGGTAACCGTTTTTCCACCAGCCTACACGGGTTTTATCCGGATAATAGATTCCTGCAAGATAAGAACCCTGTAAGCTTTTTCCGCTAAAATACTCTTCAAAATTTGATCTTTGCCCCATGCGGCCATTGCCGATGGCAAAAATACTTTCCGAAAACTCATTGTGATCGGGTCTAAACTGATCTTCAATAATCTGCCAAGGATCATGTTTGATATATGTCTTCATACGTTGATTGCTCTACTCAATTAAAATCTATCTACCAGTTCACTGAGATCTTCCACCAGCGCATCCGCCCCGGTGAGGTTCTCAGGTTTTCCAACACCGATCACGCGCATTTGAGCTGCTTTTGCGGCATCTATTCCCGCTTGCGCATCTTCCAGTACCAGACAGTATCGCGGTTGTATGGTCAATGCCTCTGACCCTTTTAGAAACACCTCCGGATCTGGTTTGGAAGCCTGTACGGCATTCCCATCGATCAATGCATCAAAATAACCCACGATCTCTGTTTTCTGAAGGATGCTCAAGGCATTCTTGCTGGCTGATCCAAGTGCAATCAGGATATCCTTTTCGCGAAGCCGCTGCAGCAATGCCAGGCTTCCGGGCAGGAGCTGCGCAGGACTAAGCTGTTCGATCAGCTCAAGATACCATTGATTTTTCTGCTGCAACAATTGTGCTTTCTCCTGCTCGGATTTCTCCAGTCCTGCCCACTTCAGAATAAGTTCAAGCGATTCAACCCGGCTCACCCCCTTTAGCTGCTCATTGTCGTCCAAAGAAAAGGAATAGCCCAATTGCGCAGCCAACCTACTCCAGGCTTGAAAATGGTAGATCGCTGTATCCACCAGCACACCGTCCAAATCAAATATTACGGCTTTTACAGTAGTATAATTAATCATTGAAAAAAATGAAATTTAAAATATCGCGTTGTGTTAAAATTTAAGGTCAAGAACTTTCGTCTCATAAGCCCCCAATTTGATTTGATTGTCCATTGGTTTCAGCAGTTGCTGGCTAATAACGTCCATATAAGCTGTGGCTTTTGCATTCCTTTCGCCAAAGCGATCAAGCTTTACTACCTTTTCCTGATCGTTGCAGTTCATGACAACCATCACCGTCTGCTGCTCATTATAACGGAAATAAACATACACACCATCTTCAGGTACATACTGCATGGTTTTACCCGACTGTAGCACAGCATGCTGTTTGCGGTAGTTGGCTAGGGTACGTACAAAAGACCACATATCCTGTTCAGCTTTCGTTCTACCTGAGGCGGTAAACTTATCGTTTTTGTCTCCGGCAAAACCGCCCTGAAAGTCTTCACGCAACAGACCATCTGGATTGGAAAAATTCTTCATTAGAATCTCTGCGCCATAGTACAATTGTGGAATACCCCTGGTCGTCAACAGCCAAGCCATTGCGGATTTGTATTTCTGGATATTTTCCCCGATTACTGAAAAGAACCGGTCTTTATCATGGTTATCCAGAAAAAGTACATTCCGTTCCGGTTGTGGATATTGATAATCCGATGCCAAGGTCGAGTACAGTTTATTCGCACCTTCCGTCCATTCCGTCTTTTGGTTAAGAGCGTCGCCAATGGCATAGTTCAACTGGAAGTCCGTCACCCCCATCAATTTGGAGTCCAGCTCCTGGCCAACATGTTTGCCCCCCAGAAAATAAGCCTGATTGGCAACACCATGCACCCAGGTTTCGCCAAAAAAAGTAAACTGGGGATACTCCCGTTGAATACGATCTGTCCATTGGGCCATAAAATCAAGATCATTGTAAGGATAAGTATCTATACGAAATCCATCTATTCCGGCCGTTTCGATCCACCAGATATGACTTTGCGTCAAATAGTTCTGCACATAGGGATTTTGCTGATTCATATCCGGCATGGTAGGAACAAACCAGCCTTTAACCATTTTCTCTTTATCTGCCGCGGAGGCATAGGGATCAAAAACCGTCTGGTCTTTGTACGATGTCTGTGTATAGCTCGGCCATTCGTTGAGCCAGTCAGCCATCGGTTTATCTTTCACTGTCCAGTGATAACTGCCGATATGATTGGGTACGACATCAAAAATTAATTTCATCTGACGTTTATGCAGCTGCTCACCCAGCTGAACATAGATTTCATTGCTTCCAAAACGTGGATCGATATGATAGGTCTCCGTATTCGCATAACCGTGATAGGACGCTAATGGCATATCATTGGTCAGCACAGGAGTCATCCAGACCGAAGTTACTCCCAGATCCTGAAGATAATCCAGTTTACCGATCACCCCCTCCAAGTCTCCTCCATGTCGTAAATACATGGAATCCCTGTTTAAACTCATATCGAGCATTCCCTTCACCTGATCATTTGCCTTATTGCCATTTGCAAAACGGTCAGGCATAATCAGGTAGATCAGATCCTTGCTGGTCACCCCTTGCGCTTTGACTCCTTGGTTACGCTGTTTTAGTTCATAACGATAAGTCCATTTTTTCTTTCCCTGGTTGAAGGTAAAGGTAGACCAACCCGGTTTAGCCGAAGGAGAAATCTTTAGATCCAAAAACAGATAGTTTGGATTTTCCACCCGGTTTACCCGAATGAGTTCAACTCCTTTGTCGTCAACCTGCACCTCACTTTTCCCAATCTGAGGCCCATAAACTACAAGCTGCAAGATCGGACTTTCCATTCCTACCCACCAGTTTAAGGGTTCTACCCGTTGAATGGATTGCCCCTTTAAGGGGCTCCATCCAAGGGTTGTTAGTGCCACGATTCCTGTGGCAAGCATGCGTGTCTTTTTCAGTATAGTCGACATTTATTTCTTCATTAAAGTGTACGTATTCGCATTGAGGTCGAGGACAATATCATAGGTTCCCGCGTTCGCTACCGCTATATCGGAACCGCCAGCGACAAGATTTCCATTTGCACCGCCAAAGTTGGTTCCCCAGTCATGATTCTTACGGAACTTGATCGCGCCAGCGGTTAAGCTGACGGAGAGCTTCCATACTTGGTTGGCATTATCGTATCTCATATCGGTATCTGCATCCCAGCCTTTTGGTGTGGCACTACCGATGGCACCCCAGCTATGATCTTTGAAGGTAATGGTATTCGCCGTTGTATTGACTTCAATTTCGAGGCTTCCAGCCCGAGGCGCTTTGATGTTATCGCCACTGTTGTAGGCGATTTTACCCGCTGCTGTTTGTCCATAGGAATTTGCCCAATTACGTTCAGTGGTCAGCTTAAACTCGGAATTCGCTTCCGGAAAATAAATAATCCCCGTATATATCCCATTGCTTGTCGGCGACACGAGCGATTCCGCTGTGACCGGATCCCAGCCTTGATAGGCTCCCGGTACATACAAATAGCTAGTCGATGCATAAGGGCTCGCCTTTAAGTTGATGAGCGGAGAGAATACCGGTGCGATCTTACTACTGATACTGGACTTTAAGCGTACATCAAAATCCGATGCTTCGCCGGTGGGTACACCTAATGCCAATAGATAGCTATTCAGTTCATTGCCCGTAAACCCCAGGCTTGTTCGGCCATTGGGGATCACCACTTCCTTTACAGTTTTAAAATTATCCCCTTTCAAACCGATCTGCAACACATTGGTCACAGCAGCTTGAAAGCCAAAGTCAGGCTGTACCAGTGTAAAGTGTAACACAGTATCACTAGCATTCTCTTTTGATAAGGTCACCGTGGTTTTATCGAGGTTCAATGTCGCCGGTTTTACAGCGTCGCCGCTAGCCAATCTTGCTTGTGTTTCGTCTTTTTTACAACTCTGGAAGACCGCAAACAAAGTCAGGATCATTCCAATATAGTGTCTAATTTTCATCCCTTTATTTTTTATTTTGGCGTTCGTCAGGCCTATCGATTGCACGTTGTAGAATACGATACTGCCCAACACTCCAATATGATATTCAATTAATTATAACCCGGGTTTTGAACAAGATTTGAGTTAGCAATCAAATCTGATGCAGGAATGGGGAATAACACCCGATAGCTTTCAACTGCCTGTCCTGCCAATACACCGCCTTTAAACGGCCAGAGGTAATTATCGCCCGTAAATTTGCCATAGCGAATCAAATCAGATCTTCTAAATCCTTCCCAGTACAGTTCCTTGACCCGTTCATTGAGAATATCGTCCAACGAAAGATTGGTTAAGTTTCCGCTGTTGTTACCATAGGCACGGACACGCAACTTATTCACATAATCAAGTGCCTTGGTCATCGTTCCACCTGTTCCACCACGCAATGTCGCTTCGGCATAAATCAAATTCATCTCAGCGAGGCGGATTAATGGAAAGTCTACAGATGCCACAAAGCCTTCTGCAGCGGTAGGTGCCGATCCATCCCTGTTCACATTACGGAATTTGGTCACAGCCAATCCCTGCTTATAAACAGCGATATCTTCAATTTTAACACTTGTATTTAAGTGAAACATCGCACGTTTGTCCGTTGCTCCGGAATAATCACCAAAAATCGTTGCGATATTATCGCGTACGCGGTTACCAGCCCAACCACCTCCGGGGACACCAAAGGAAGTAGGATTCATTGTTGCATCGATAGCAGCATTGATAAGATATGTCGTTCCACCTTTACTTTGTGTTTTGGTACCGTCATAGGGTAGGTAAAAGATAAATTCAGGATTGTTGACATCATTATCCGCATAAAATAATTGGCTATAATTTGTGCCCAAGCTATAACCTGAGTTTAGCACCTTTTCGGCATAGGTAATGGCTTCGCCATATTTTTTATTGCCAGTTCCCAGGTACACCTCGGCATTGAGATACAATCTGGCCAATAATCCCCATGCGGCTACCTGATCAATACGCCCATAAACATTTTGTTTGGCTCCTTTCAGTTGATCAGCGACTTCCAAAAGTTCTTTTTCCACATAAGCAAAGAGTTCAGCTCTCTTAATCTGCGGTGGAGACACCTTCCCTACGGGTGTTTCTTCGGTTACAAAGGGGGGATTTCCAAACAGATCAAGCAATACCCAATAGTTGTATGCACGCAAAAACCGGGCTTCGGCACGATAGTAAGCAATTTCGCTTTTATCTGCATCCGAGATACCGCGACTGCTCAATTTCGCATCTGTACTTTCTCTTAGAAATTCATTGACGAGCGTCGCACTATAAACACACCGGGTGTAAAGACCGCGGAGCATGGGGTTACTATCATCAAACTTGAGGTAATCCAAACCGCTAACCCCGCCATCATTAAGCCATGCACAAGCGGCCTCGTCTGTTGTCAGTTCCTGTGCATTCCAAAAAAGACGCAAGAAATCCGAAGTACCCGCATCCAGACCACCTAGATCGGTATTGTTTGGCCCCGAGGTACTGGTCATGGTCAATGAACCATATAATCGCGCAAAAGCCATTGTATATCCTTTGAAATCCTTATAGGCTAGATCCGCGGTGACATCGTTGGTCGGTTTGAGATCCAAATCCTTATGGCAGCTCGAAAGCGATAGTGCCATTAAACAGACCGTTATATATTTATTTAGTTTTTTCATGTTGTTTATGCTTTAAATCAAATTCTTTCAGTTTAAAAATTGACATTGACTCCGAGTACATAGGTACGTGGTCTAGGATAAAAACGATCATCGATACCATTGGAAATTTCAGGATCCACGCCTTTGTATTTTGAAATCGTAAATACATTTTGCACGGTAGCCGAAATCGAAAGCGTAGCTTTGCTGTTGCGGATAAAATGACCAACCTGATAAGCGACATTAAGGTTATCCATCTTTAAAAAGGAAGCATTTTTGACATAATAATCACTGAGTAACTGTTTTTCTTTGAAATTGGTATTCAAAAAGTCCACAGGTGCATTGTTGATCACCAAAGATGCCTGGTCGATCACATTGTAACTGCTGCCAAAATTGGACGAAACATTATCGTATACATAGTTATCCAAATTGGCTCTCAAAGTTGTGCTTGCAGACCATTTTTTGTACGAGTAGGCAGCTGAAAAACCGATCAGATATTTAGGCAAAGGCGATTTATACATGTAACGGTCGCTATCACTGATCACACCATCGCCGTTGCGATCTACATACAACCCCTCTACTGGTTTTCCCGCATCATCATATACCTGTTGATAGACCCTAAAGCTATATGGTGTATACCCCACCATGTGGGCCTGAATATTATTGCCCGTGCCACCACGGATACCACCTGTTTCGATCATAAAATTAGGATCTTCGGATAGTGTCAAATTGGTGACTTTACTTCTGTTATAGGTCAGGTTGATGCCAAGGTCCAAGGTTGAATTTTCGGTTTTAATCGGCAACACATGTAGATTAAATTCAAGACCTTGGTTTTCCATATTACCGACGTTGGTCAACAGAAAATTGCTAAAGTTGGAACCCACCGCAATTGGAATGGTACTCAAGAGGTCCTTGGTTTTCTTCGAATAATAGTCCACGCTACCATAAATGCGATTATCGTTAAAACCAAAATCGATTCCAGCATTATAGGTTGTGGTACTTTCCCAACGGATATCAGCGTCGTAAACGACTGGCGAGTACAAATAGTAATATTCATTGCCAAAACGGTACATCGACTGGTCACCACCGATGGTATAATTAGGCATATAAGAATAATTTGCTATACCATCCTGTTGTCCGGTTTTTCCATAACTCAACCGTAGTTTCAGATCCGAGATTGCGTTGTGATCTTTTAAGAAGCCTTCGTTTTTTGCTCGCCAGGTAAAGCCCACCGATGGAAAATATCCCCAGCGATTATCGGGACTAAATCGGGAAGATCCATCCGCCCTTAACGTTCCGGACAGCACATAACGGTTATCATAGGAATAGATCATCCGTCCATAATAGGAGATCAGCAGGTTTTCAGGTTTATCAAAAGGAAGATTCACCGAGGTCAATACGTCCCCTGCCTCATTGGTGCGATCGAAATTATAGGACTTCGTGCTATTTTTGTAATAGCCATAACCCAAGGTAGCGTCGATATTACTTTTTATAGCTGGCAATTCTTTATCATATTTTAAATAGAATTCCAATACTTTATTGTTGATATCTGACTTATACTGTGTACGTTCCCCACCTTCATTAAAATTACGCGCCGCAATAGCGGGTGTCAGGGTGTTTCCTTTAGCACGAGCCAAATCATAGCTCACATTCAGGTTAACATGAAGCTCGGGCAAGAAATGCATGCTGTAGTCCAATTTGGCATTTCCCGTGCTCCGAAAGACATCTCCAATATCTTTGCGCAACTCCAGTAATGCTAAAGGGTTTCTGGGCGAATTTGGATTCGGTTTCCCTCCCTGTATCCATTCGTAGTATCCCCCAAAGCTATTTTTATCATCAACATAGACCGGTTGGGTCGGATCAAACTGTATGGCTGAACCGATAGCGTCCTGCGTTGCGAATTTGGATTTCGACCAAGTTGCGCGTGCGTTTACCTCCAGTTTCAGATGATTATCGAAAAAATTGGGCGTCAAGGCCAGCGAAGTTGCTGTCCTCTTCATGTTGTCATTTTTCAGCACACCATTCTGATCCATATATCCGACCGAAACACGATAGGGCATCTCGGCAACTTTTGAGGCGATATTGATATTATTATCCGTTGTAAAAGCATTGCCATAGATCACATCCTGCCAATCGGTATTCGCTGTTCCCAATAGCTTTTTCATCGCGTCGGTTCCATTTGCATTGACATAATCACGAATCTGGTCTGCGGACAATAGATCGACTTTCTTGGCTACTGTCGCCAGTGAATTCTGTGTACTGAAATTGACCTGCGTACCGGCACGGCTACCTTTCTTGGTGGTAATCATAATGACACCATTGGATGCACGCGAACCATAGATTGCTGTTGCATTGGCATCTTTCAGGATAGTAAACGTTTCGATATCATTTGGATTAATCATACTCAGGGGATTGGCAACCCCTGAAATGCCACCACCGGCCAATGGGATTCCATCAACAACAATAAGTGGATCATTGCTGGCGTTCAGGGAAGCTCCCGTCCGGATACGGATTGTACTTCCTGCCCCGGGCTGTCCACCACTGGTTGTGATCTGCACCCCCGGTACCTTACCCATTATGAGCTGCTCAGGAGACGAAATCTGCCCTTTTTGAAAGTCTTTTGATGTCACCGTACTGATTGATCCCGTAAGATCACTTTTCTTTTGTGTACCGTAACCGATAACAACGACCTCCTCCAGCGCACTCGTATTGGATTTAAGGTAAAGGTTTAACGGATTTCGTCCATCGTTCACTTGAATTAGCGTATCCAAGCTCGCGTATCCGACCATGCTCACTTTCAGGTGCAATTTCCCCGTTTGCAGTCTATCCAAGCTAAAATCCCCATTCGCATTGGTAGACAGCGATTTTTGAATATCCTCGAAGCGCACTGTGGCACCGAGCAAGGAATTTCCTTTCTGGTCCATTACTCGCCCTTGAAGCGTCGCCTGTTGGGCGAATGCCGAAGCACTTACCCCAAGTAGCATGTTCAGAGCCCAAAATGGACGTAATAGCTGTTTGTTCATAAAATAACCGTTTATTTATTTAGTTTTGTTTTGCTTATCAATTGGTATTGCCCCGGTAAAAGGCTTAGTTTTGACTGGCCAGACCAGTTGAGCTCTTTCCCCGTAAAATTATCCACCCACCGCCCCTGTAATGCTTGTGGCAATGCAAACTCCGCATTTTCCACTCCGAAATTGCCAAGTACCCCTACTTGTTGCCCATCCTTTTCCAGTACAAAATATTTCACCGCATCTTTTACACCTGCGGCAGTGATATTTCCATTTTGAAAGATGTTATTTTGCGTTTTAAAACGTGTGAGTTTGGCATAGGTCTCAAAGAGCTGCCTACGCCCGTCTTGTTGCAGATAATTCCATAAAAGTGGTTTTTCGCCCGTACGTCCATTTTCGTCGATAGACACATCATAGCCATATTCACCAAACTGCCAGATCATCTTTGGTCCCGGTGAAGCCAATAAAAACAGGGCCGCCAATTCCATACGATTGAGCGCTGTATTCAAGTTCTTGATGTTATAGCTACCCGATGAATTCCCATAATTCAGGCATTTGAACAACAGCCGTTGTTCGTCGTGACTTTCCATATAGGATACAAAAGAAGGCTGTGCCATACCGTGGCTGGAGGCAAACAATCTGCCCAGATCTGATCCATTATTTGCATTCCATCCCATTGCTGCTTCATTGAAGACAGTATTCATATTATTCCAGAGCAGCATGCCCGATTGCGCCAGCTCCATTTCTTCCTGATCCCCACCAAGATGTTCAAGAATAATATAACAGGAAGGATCTATGCTATGAATATGCTGCTGGTATTGCTTCAAAATGGCCACACGGGATGCATCATAGGCATTCCAGGCGCTGAGGTCATTTTCCGAAGTCCCCGAATTTTTCTGGGTGAATCCTTTGGACAAGTCAAATCGAAAACCATCAATTTTATACTCTTGCATCCAATAAGTCAACACATCCTTAACAAAAGTTTGAGTATAGCTACTTTCATGGTTGAAGTCGAAGCCGACATTAAACGGATGTCTGGCGACGGTATTGAACCAAGGACTATTCCCAGCGACGTTGCCCTGTTCAAAATAAAGCTGTACAAGTGGGGACTGACCAAAAGCATGATTAAATACAACGTCCAAAATCACGGCAATACCGTTTTCGTGACAAGCATCCACATAGGCTTTCAAGTCATTTTTCAATCCATAATATTTATCCAGAGCGCGATGGAAAGAAGGATTATACCCCCAGGTCGAATTTCCCTCCGATTCCTGTACAGGCATCAATTCAACCGCATTAACCCCTAAGCGTTTTAAATAAGATAGGGAGTCTTTTAGTGTGGTATATTGATGCTGCTTGACAAAATCGCGGACCAACAGTTCATAAATCACCAGATTACCTTGCGCAGGCTTAGTAAACGAGCTATTTTTCCAGGAATAAGCCTTCGGCGCGAGATCCAATACAGCTACAATTCCGTGCGCTGCTGCCGGATAAGCTGGTAGTACAGCACTTGTCAGGCCCAGGGCCGGATCATTTTTTGGATCGAGAATGAGTTCGGCATAGGGGTCAGCAATATAAAGCTGACCGTCGACCAAAAACTCATAGGTATATTTTTGGGAGAAATCCAGATTAGATAAAGTCACCCACCAGGTTTTACCATCCGGTGTCTGACTCATCGCATAGGCTGGCAATGCTTTATAACCGTTAAAATCCCCCAATAGATACACACTATTTTTCAAGGGGGCAGTCAACGCGAAACTGACTTGTCCTTTTTCCTTATTGATCGTCGTCCCGTTGGGATTAACGCCTATTGGAAGCGCCGCTATGACCGGTTTTGCCTGTACAAATAATGTGATTTTAGTCGTAGCGACCTTGCCACCGATCTCCAGACGTGCCTCAAACTCATGCAGCCCATTGCTTTGTAAGCTGACGGATTTTTCCAACGACAGCGCAGCAGTAGATTCTGCTAGTTGCTGGCCATTGTCCCAGATACTGATTTTTCCGGACTGGGTTGCCTGAACTTCAAGCTTCAAATCTTCGCCAACGACATACATATGCTCTGTTGTAATCGGATCAGTAGGTTGGAGTGTTGGGGACACAAATCGAATCGCCTGCACATTGCCCACCACAAGAGGCAGAAATAAATCTGAATTATTCTGGTTTCGTTGGACCAGCGATCCATCGCCATTGCGGACCAAAAATGCCAGCTGACCAAAGGCCTCAGCGTTATTCAGATTAAAGAATTTAGCGGGAGTAAATGTGAAAGAATAAAGTCCAGCCGCGATAAACTTCAATTTGTAGGCATTGTCGTTCATTGACCAGTTTGTCACTACATGTTGCCAGTTGCCACCATTGACAGGGATCAATCCAGCGTGTAAGTATAGATCTGCTGTACTGCCTTTTAACGCAGCATTTCCTTTTGAAAAATCAAATTGCAATGTAATTTCCCGATCCCAGAAGAGAAATGGAGAAGAAAGATTGACAAGGCCAGTCCCCTGCTGTTCAGTCACAGGCGGCTGTTCAATATCAACGATATCTTTTTTATTTGCACATGATGATAATAGGACGACCATCCAGAGATATCCTATTAAACGAGTGATATGCTTCCCCATCGATAATTAGTTTTCATTGGAAATTGACATTGGGAACGTTCCCGAAATCAAGGTAAAAAGAAATCGCCTATTGCGATTTTCCGGATTTACCCTTCCAATATTTTATACAAATTGATTATTTAAATACTTTCGGGAATGTTCCCGAAAGTAACCAAAGCTAAATAATGGGATAACAAAAAACAAATATTTTTTTTCTTATTTCAGGCTAGATTTTTGAAAAATAAGCTGGGAATCAAGATAAACCGAATTAGCAAACTTATCATTAGTTGGATCATCCATCTTATCCAAGAGGTATTTTGTTACTA
Source organism: Sphingobacterium sp. HMA12 (assembly GCF_002933815.1). Classification (GTDB taxonomy): domain Bacteria; phylum Bacteroidota; class Bacteroidia; order Sphingobacteriales; family Sphingobacteriaceae; genus Sphingobacterium. Next base: position 177,272 of record NZ_BEYR01000007.1, on the reverse strand, counting down.
ATTCGCCCATTTCATAAGCCGGTTGTTTCACCACGCTGAGTGCTGGATCAATGAGATCGGCGATATCCAGACAGGAAAAACAAATGATCTTGAGATCTTCCGGAATCCGGATCCCTTGCCGCTTGGCAACACGGATACTGGAAATTGCCAAGCGCTCAACGGAAGCAAATATAGCATCTGGCTTCTCTCTTTCGATCAAAGCCGCAATATCCCGCATATTTTGTTCCGCATCGTTGACGGTATCCAAGATAAGTTCCGGATGAATCGTCAGTCCAGCTTCCCGCAAAGCTTTCTCGTACCCATCTTTACGGACTTTACCAATAGAAACATTGGGATTGATGGCGAGGTAAGCAATCCGTTTGCAGGCATTCGTAATCAAATGCTTCGTTGCGAGGTAAGCAGAATCAAAGTCATTCCCCGTGATGTACCCCCCTTTCCAGTCGTCATATGCACGGTCAAAAAACATCACCGGAATACCCCGTTCTTCCAGCAACTGGATATGGGAGTGATCTTTTCCTTCACCTGAAGCCGAGATGATAACACCATCCACACGTCCATTCGCCAAGGAACGAATAATAGACGCCTCATTCTGCACCTGATGATCCGTCACGTAAATTAAGGTATGGTAGCCTTTTGACCGCGCCACAGCTTCAATGCCCTTGATGGCCTGTGAAAAAAACTTATTGCCAAATTCGGGGATAATAATCGCAATAGTCAGGCTTTTGTTCGCTTTCAGGCTACTTGCATAAACATTTGGTGAAAATCCTATTTCTTCGGCCATAGCCAAAATACGAGCTTTCGTAGCCGGATTAATATCCACGTTATCCCGAAATGCACGGGAAACGGTGGACTTTGACAAGCCTAGTCGTTTGGCCAAATCTACTATTGTTAATTGAGACATATCGGGGTTCCCTCTGCTGTTCGTATTTAATAATTGCGTAATACAAATAAAGCAATTATCTCTCCAGAATAGCAAATTTTCTTTTTTGTTCCCTCTGTTTTAAATCTGCTAGTCATGAATTTTTTTATCACCGTATAAGAAAAGCAATCTAGTGATCAAACATTGTAAATGATTACTCCAATATGCTAGCTTTCATCATCTTTCCGCCATCAGATAACTTGCCTATTTCGGCCAGTCAAAAACTAGTTTTACCTAATACCATTTTCGTACTTTACTCGGTGCTTATTCGGTATTTGTTCGGTACTACTTCGGTTGGCACCGAATAAGCAACGACTAAGTTCCGAAGAAAAAACGTCTATTATACGAAAGAATGTTAAAGTTGATAGCGAGAAAATATGAGGTCAAACTTGTCAAGTATGCGATTCGATGTCTATAACATGTTGCTGTCTAAAATAGGGTAATACAGGTCTGTATTGTGGTAGAAATATTGATCAATAAACAAAACAGGCTTGACAAAACAATCTTGTCAAGCCTGAGTCGAAAATTTATAGCGAAGACTAGAATTTTCTAAAATCCCATTCACCGCGATAGGGTCGGCTACGCATGAGATTAGCATATTCATTGTCGAACTGTTCTTTTTGTGGATTCCATTTCAAATCCTTTTGAAGTTCATAAGCAATATTGATGGCATTGCACACTGAGCTCGTCCGGTGACCTATTTCAACATCACAGATAGGCTTACTTCTTTTTTTAATCGCATCAACCCAGTCCTGATAGTGATTATCGCTATAATACAGACGACGATCTGCAGATGTCAATTTAAGATTGGCCAAATTTTCCGGATTCGAGCGGATAAATTCTCTGCTTACTTCAATCTTACCTTTTTCACCGATAAACTGAATCGCATTATGTACTCCCCATTGCACATGATTTACCTTAACACCATTTGCGTAGCTAAAGGAAAGCCCCGTGTTGCTATTGGCTTCTTTGGGTGGATTAAACTGAACTGGGCCAGATTCGTCCATGCCCAATGCCCATTGGACGATGTCAAACATATGCGCCCCCCAATCTGTGATATAACCACCGCCAAAATCGCGATAGCCGCGCCACCATGCCCATTTATCATCTTCCAATGGCGGACTTAAGATTGGGTTGTATCCCCTATAGGGTGAAGGTCCTACCCACATATCCCAGTCGAGATAGTCGGGTGCCGGCATGGATGGAAGATCACATTGCTTGACCGGCTCGCCAACAGATACGTTGATTTCCTTTATTTTACCGATATAACCGTTGAGAACCAGTTCTGCGGCCTGTCTAAAATTGTACGACGAACGCTGCATGCTACCTGTTTGAAATACACGTTTATATTTCCGGGTTGCATCGACCATTGCCCGACCTTCGGCAATAGTAAGCGCAAGAGGTTTCTCACAATAGATATCCTTGCCAGCTTTAGCAGCATCGACCGCAATCTGTGCATGCCAATGATCTGGTGTTGCAATGACAACCGCATCAATATCTTTCCGACCCAACAGTTCCCGATAATGGTGATATGCCTTGATATCGGTTTGTGCCTTTGACAGTTCCGTTTGCTTTTTTGTTGTTGCAGTAATAAATGCAGCCAATTTGTTACGATCTACATCACAGGCTGCTAAACTAGCGATTTCCTTACAGCGATTGAGGCCATTCATTAAGGTATAGGATTGTTTTCCTACACCAATAAACCCAAGATTGATGCGATCACTTGGTGCAAGGAATCCATTTCCGCCCAACACAACGCGAGGGACAATTGTAAAAGCCAAAGAAGATACAATCCCCTTGGCTATAAATTCTCTTCTTTTCATTCTTTATTTTATAATTTATTTTCTGTTCGTCTTTACCGGCACTTTATCAGGCCTTTGACGGCAAATTGGTTTAGCTATAAAGATTTGTTCAGGTTCTCCTAAAGATAGTTTATTCTTGAATGGGAACCAAGGTAATCGACGCAATCTCCGGCAGAGTATCACCTTCGATGGCCGTAGCTTGCAAAATCACCTTTGTACTGGGCTCGCCAATCACTTGCTGAGATACCTCTATGGTCCCCATACTCACTTCCTTAAATTTAGTTTCTTGTTCAGCTATAAATGCCCATGGAAGTTGCTGGCCGAGCATCGAGAGCATAATTTTTCCTCGACGCTTGTTGTTGGGCAGATAATTAATGAGCACCTTATACTTACCGGGTTTTTGAATTTTGATATCCCAAAATATCCTGTCCTGGAGATCTTTCCATTGGCCGATAGCGTTTGGCCGATTGGGATCATGGGTATGTGCGCCAATTATTTTCAACCCCTTCCCTTCTTGTAGTTTTGCATTATTTGCATTCATTACAATACGTCCATCGGCCTGTGTCTGGGTCAAACTTTCCTCGACAATTGGCTTTCCCTGTATTTCAACAACAATAACTTTCGGACCTTTGCCTTTATCAAAGGTATCGACAGGAATTACAGGTTTTCCATTCTCCGAGGCGGGTTTTAATTTCGTTTTGGGCAAAGCCAAAGTATAAACAGCTGTCACCTTGTTTTTGATAGGAAGATCTATTTTTCCACTGGCAGGACGGTCAAAGACATGCAGGTATAATTTACCATTCTTTTGAGTGCAATAGCCCCAATCCAAGGCCTGAAAAGGACTGGCCGTAGTTCCGTATATCGCTTCACTATTGATCTTCATCCAATCACCGATCTGTTCCATAATCCGCACCGCAGGTTCGGGAATTGCTCCATCGCCATCCGGACCGACATTCAACAGAAAATTGCCACCTTTACTCACCGTTTCTACAAATAATTGCATGATCTTGGGGAAGCTTTTCCAGTTTTGATCGTGAGCACTGTAACCATAACTTTCATTCATGGTATGGCTCACCTCCCAATACATGCCAGGTAGACCTGTCGGTGGAATATATTTCTCCGGAGTTCCAATATCACCGTTCTTATTTTCAAGTCCATTCCAAAATCGATTATTGATAATAATGTTGGGCTGCCATTTGATCAGATCTGTCAAAATATGTTTTGTGCCCCAGGCTTCGCCCTCATGCTGTTTGCTACTGAAATCGGGCCATAACATATCCAAGCGCCCATAATGTTGGGCAAGTTCTTTAATTTGACCGTAGAGATAAGCTTTATAGCGCTCATGATCAGGCTGATGCTTATCCGTATTCGGATTTAACTGAAAAGCCTCATAAGAATCTGGATGCTGCCAATCTAGCAGCGAATAATAGGCCCCTACCTTCATTCCCTCCTGACGGAAAGCTTCCATAATTTCGCGGTAAAGATCTCTTCCCTTTGGCGATAAATTTGCCGTGCCCGTTACCTCGTTTTTCAGCGCATAGGGCTGCTGACTATTAAATAAGCTAAAGCCCTCATGATGCCGCGAAGTCAGTACCATATATCGCATTCCCGTTTTTTTTGCAAGCCGGGCCCAGGACTTCGGATCGAAAGAATGTAATGTAAATTTTGGTTTCAGCGCTTCAGCATACTGCTTACTAGGAATTTTACCCCAAGTCTGAATCCATTCGGCATAATGTTGTGGGTATTGCTTTCCCTCAAAAGAACCTCCTGCGGCGCTGTACAAGCCCCAATGGATAAATAGCCCAAAACGGGCTTCCTTAAACCATTCCATGCGCTTATCTTGAGTCTCTTGCCAACCAGTCACACCTTCATAAGGTGGCGACTTGGTCTGTGAAATGGCGCCCTCGGTCATGCACAACAACACTCCCACTGCTGCTGCACACTTCCACTTAAAAAAATTGATTTTCATCATGATATAGATTTATACATAAAAGTTCATTCATTCGGGTGATAAATATCGTCGATCAGAAACCCAAAGTTTTAATTTCTGCCTGAATAGCAGCATATGCTTTGCTTGCATCTTTCATTGGAATTCCTTTGGATAGTCCAGGTCGTTTATGACCTGTAAAAGTCAACCATGCGTCTTTCATAATCGTCTGTCTTTTCAAAACGAGCGCATACAATTGCAGAAGTTTTGGCTTATCGTGCAAATTGTCGTCCCATGTGCTTTCAAGCGGAAAGTTAGGCATCAGGTGCGGCACAATTTCCTTTGCCATCAGCCAATGGCCCAACTCTCCGGGGTGTACCCCATCTGCTGCCAGTTTAAATTGAGCATCTTTCTCGATCTTGGCTTCCAAATAACGACGCATGGGAAAATGGAGGTCGATGATTTCCCAGGACTGCTTTCTGGCATAGCCGATAAGCCATTCAGCATAACGATCCAATACTTTATTATAGCCATTGAGTCGAAGCTGCGGATCATCATGTACCGGAGGAGTCATCCATATCATGCGTTTGACGCCCTGCTCAACCAAGCGTTTGCGCAAGCGGATAATTCCATCTTTATAAGCTTCAAAACGGACGGAATCAAAAGGAAGATAAATGCCATCATTCATGCCATAACAGACGAAAACAACCTCAGGTTTGATTTTATCAAGCACATTGTCCAAACGGTCAAATAGACAAGGTCGTGGAAATTTTCCATCGGCATGATTCGGTTCACTGAGTCCAGAAACGGTCTCACTTGGTAGCCCCGAATTAATAAATTGAGGTTTCCTTTTCGGATGACTGCTCAGCAATAGACTTTCGGTCATAGCGACGTATTGCCCGGCGTAAGTAATGCTATTGCCTAAAAAAAGTACTTTTTGCCCATCGTTCCAAGCAAAACTATTTGCTTTTTTTTGCCCAATAGCTTGCGCATACCATAAACTTAAGCAGAAGAGTAGCGACAAAACGCGCATTTTTTTTGTATTCATTATTAGTTTTTACATCGTTATAATTGATACAGCCAATATTAGAATTAGCTTAGTTTTATTTTGAGTGCGTAGCCCAAACTGTTATTTTGCATCTTCTTGGGTAATTTCAACTGCAATCCTTGGTCATCCTGCCAAAAATGGACCGGACCAAACCCTAAGATTTCCACTGATTTCACTTTAGCTTTATTTTGGTTCAGGGACTTTACCTTGACGACCCCATCCTTGGGTGCTACGAGAGCCATGACATAGACAAAATCTTTCTTCTGTGTAAACCAAAAATCCAAGGCCGTAAATGCGGCTTTAAATCCCTCTCTTTCCCGTTGTTCGGTGTCTGTTATCCGAATTATTGTTGGTCCCTCGTGTGCGATGGTCCAAGGCGATGTCCCATAAACTGCTTCAGCATTGAGCTGTAACCATCTCCCTAAGATAGCAAGATTTTTTTTTACAGGTGCGGCTACATTTCCTTGTGCATCGGGACCAATATTAAGCATATAATTACCCCCTTTGCTGACAATTTCCAACAGCCAATACCGTAATTCATTCACATCTTTCCAATCATGGTCATAAGATTTATAGCCCCAAGAATGGTTGAATGTCCCGATGGCTTCCCAAGGTTGGGTAAAATGCTCCGAAGGATCGGGAATCCGATTATCACCCGGAATGGCATAATCGCCCATGCCATTGCCAATCCGTTCGGATACAATGACATGGGGGTTACACTCGTACACGGTTTTATAGAAACGAAAACTCTGCTCAGCCGTCATCAGTCCGGGCATATCAAACCATATATATTTTAGCTGCTTAAATCGGTTCAAAATTTCTCTAACCTGCGGAATTGCTTTTTCATTGAGATAGGAAGCAAAGGAATTTGTACTTGGATCCCAAAGGTTCGCCCCAAAGGCATCAGTTTTTTTGTTTAGCATATCATGCTGTGCTTTTGTAGCGGCATACTGTGCGTCACTACCGTCTTTCCAATCAATGTTATGGGAATAGTAGACGCCAAAATCGAGTTGATGACGAATGCAAGCATCGTAAAGTTCCTGAATAATATCCCGTTTATAGGGTGTCGCTTGTATCACGTTAAATGGGCTTACAGCTGAGCCATATAGGGCAAATCCATCGTGATGCTTGCTGGTCACAACAAGATACTTCATACCGGCATCCTTAGCCATTTTAACAATTTTATCGGCATCAAAAGATTGCGGGGAGAATTGATCCGCTAATTTGGCATAGGTGGACCGTGGAATTTTTGCAACCAATTGAATCCATTCGGCTACACTTGGACTACCCAGATCTTCTATCTTCTTTCCATTCCATATACCTGCTGGAATGGCGTATAGCCCCCAATGAATAAAGAGTCCAAATTTTTGTTGCTGAAAATCTTTGAGTACCTGTGCCTTCTTCTTATTCATCTCCTGCCATTCCTCCATCAATTGCGCAAGCCGATGTCTTTGCTTGTTCCATCGCATCAATGCTTCTAAATAATAATAGTCTGCATATACCAAGGGTACGTCGATCTCCCCTTTATGCGGGATACTGCCCACACTATGCTCCAAGACAAACAAGCCATTTGCTCCAACCTCACTGGAGTATTGTGGCGAACCTAATGATCGCAAGATCATTTCGGCCACATCTAAATATTCCTGCTTTCGTCTGGTTCCCATATAGTCAACCAGTTCCAGCAATGCCGAAGCAGTGACTGCGGCAGCAGAAACATCACGCGGTACGGTCTTAAAATCAGCTTTACGATAATCCCAGTTTGGAAAGAATCCTGGCTGGTCGACATCAAAATCCCATAGCGGCACCTTATCTTGGGGTAGACGCGGATGGTTTATATAAAAATCCGCCATTTTTTGTGCGGCTTCAAGATACTTTGGGTCTTTCGTTTCACGATACATCAGCACAAAGCCATACAATCCCCAAGCTTGCCCTCGCGCCCAAGCAGAATTATCAGCAAAGCCCTGCGCAGTTTCCCTACTCAATACAGCACCTGTATTGGGATCATAGGCAACCACATGATACGAACTATAATCTGGACGATATTGATTTTTTAGTGTTGTCTCGGCATGCCGAATGGCCACATTACGGTAAATAGGATCTCCCGATAACTTTGATGCCAAAAAAAGAAGCTCCAAATTCATCATATTATCAATAATGACCGGAAAATCATATTTATGCTTACCATCCCAGGAATAAAATGTATCCCAAGATTTAATTGCTCCCACCTTAGGATTGAAACGCGTCAACAAGGATTTGGCACTCTGGATCAAGATCGATTTGAAGGTAGTGTCTCCTGTCAATCGATAAGCATTTCCATAACTACAGTTCATCACAAATCCAATGTCATGATGGTTTGTATTAAATTGATTTTCGCGTAAAGAATTCGTCCATTGTAATGCAGCTTCACGCCATTTATCATCGCCCGTATATTCAAAAACATACCAAAGACAGCCCGGCCAAAAGCCACCTGTCCAATCGCGAATATCTGTAAATGTTGTTTTCCCGTTGGGATCTGCCGATCGCGGATACTTACTAAGGTCTTTATGTTTGTTATAAAGTAATTCATACTGCCCTTCCGCCAAATCAAATCCTTTTTTAACCATATCGCTTGTATCGGCATGTAGAAGAAATGGATTAAAAAACGTCAAAAAATAAATAACGTATAGGCTATATTTAAAAATAATCATGTGTCGGTTTATTTTATATCAGGCTGGGGAAAAGCCTAGATAGCTCCTGTTCCCCAGTCTTGTTTTACTAAAAAGAACTAATCAATCCAACCTGGATTCTGCACCAAGTTCACATTCATCTGTATTTCTGAGGTCGGAATAGGCCATACGGTCAAGAAGTCACCTTTATAGCTGTAATTCCCAACATTTGTTCCCCAGACCTGCTTACGTCCATTGCCTGCTTGAAACACCGTCTCTTTCCAGGTTCCCCAGCGCAATTCGTCGAAGTAATTGATTCCTTCATTCGGGAACTCCACACGACGTTCGTTGCGAATACGCAGGCGTAAGTCGTCCTTTCCCCCAACAGCCGTTGCAGCATTAGAATTTAACAGTGCGACACCAGCTCGCTGCCGTACTTCGTTGACTTTTGCAATGGCCTCATTCAATTTCCCATCTTCATTTAACGCCTCAGCCCACATCAGCAATACGTCGGCATAGCGGAAAATAGGAAAATCGATGGGCCCATAATTACGATCCACAATCTCATTGACTCCTTCGGCGACGAATTTTCGGTAGAAATAAAAGAAATTGATCTGCGTATCGCTCTGAATATCGCCATCTACCTGTGCCTGTCCACGAAATGGCCAGCGCATAAATTGAAGGCTTTCCACATTGGTAAAATTATAGGCGCCCCTAAAAGTCGAATAAGGCGTCACGACATTGGCCTGCAAGCGGGGATCACGGTTTTCATAGGCTTTTTTGATACGCTCTTCATTACCTTGCGACAGATATAGGCTCATCTTTGCTCCTCTCAACGAAGCAGCCGCCTTCTCTGCCTCCGTCAGGTTGTTGCGTAGAAAAAAGACCTCCCTTTCATTTTCAGTTAAACTACTGTACCCAGGAATGATTTTATCCCATTCAAATTTAGAACCGTCGCTATTTTCATAGAGATCGACCAGGTGTGGTGAAGGCATGTAATAATTCCAGCCCCGCGAATAGACCGAGGGCCAACCGCAAAACAATTGCATATTATTTCCATAGCCCGACTCACTCCGATGTTGAATGGAAAAAATCATCTCAGGACATTGCTCATTAGCTTCCTTAAACAAAGCTTTATAATCAGCGAAGAGTGTGTGGCCCGCATCTTTTACTTTTTGAAAATCAGCAGCAGCCTTTGCCCAATCTTTTCGATAGAGATACACTTTACCCCGTAAGGCATAAGCAGCCGCTTTGGTTGCATGTCCATAATTCGCATTGCCCGCGGGATAGCGATCCGGAAAATTAGTTTCTGCAATACAATCGTTCAGGTCAGCCAGGATTTGATTCCAGACATCATCTTCCGAACTACGTCCTTTGATAGCCTCGGCCGCCGTAAAAGGCTCAAGGTAAATAGGTACCCCTTTGTAGAGCTGATTGAGTCGAAAGTAAAAGTAAGCGCGTAGAAATTTAGCTTCGGCTACATATTTCGCTTTCTTTTCTGCTGTTGAAGGCGACTTTATGGGAATATTCTTTAGGGCGTCGTTTGCGCGCTGAATACCTTCGTATTGGATCTTCCAGACATTCACAAATAAGGGATCGCCTGCGGTAATGGTACCTGTCATTAAGGGTTCATCAAAACGTGCCTGCCCAGTATAGGAGAAACGGTCAAACTGATAGAGCTCATAGGGCGAGATCAATCCGCTATGTCCCATTAAGAGTCGAAAGGAACTATAGATTCCCGCAACGCCCAAATCTGTTAAATTATCGGTTGTCCACATCGTTGCCGTGGAAACTGATGAATACGGAGAGGTATCCAAAAGATCTTTTTTGCACCCCGCTATACTTATTAGCAATACAATCGCTAGAATTCTTTTTATCTTTTTCATTGTTCTCATTCGGATTAAAAGGTTAGATTCAAACCCAGTGAATATTGGCGCATCGTTGGGTAGTTTACAACAGATGAATTGATCAACGATGGATCGCTGCTCGCCGGTCCAATTTCCGGATCCAGTCCGGGGAACTTCGTCCATGTCAGCAAGTTTTCGCCAGCTAAATAAATCCGGAGTTTGGCGATCGAGAAACGGCTCGCTAAGCTTTCGGGAAGGGTGTAGCCCAACTGAAGATTTCTCAGCTTTACAAAAGATGCATTATACAAGTAATAATCGCTGGTACGTCCATTCTGTGCATCGGTCACCCCTTTTAAGCGTGGATAATAACCATCTATCCGATTGTTGGGATCCGAGGGATTCGCGGCATTATAATAATAATGATTGTTAGCGACCAATGCGGGAACCGATTTACCCTGCGCAACGATGGACGAATTGAGATAAAGTTCATTCCAATAATACGACATACCTGAAGAAGCGGACCAGATCATGGATGCATCAAATCCTTTATAGGCCATATTGATACTAAGACCATAATTGAATGCCGGTGTTGCCCTCTTACCCATAAACTTTTGGTCGTAGACATTTCCATAGATACCGTCCCCGTTCATATCCGAATAAATCAGGTCACCGTACCAGATCTTGGTGGGATCTATGCCGTCGGCAGGCTGAAATGAATAGCCTGCTGCGACCATAGCCCGCAGCCAGTCCATATCCTGTTCCGTACGGATCATACCATCGCGTGGTCCACCATTTTTGTCGACAGAACCATCAGCTAAGAAGTGGCTTCCTGAACCACGGTATACATTGTACAAATAGAATTCATTGATTTCGTGCCCTTCCAGAATCCGCTGGTTTACCCCGTTAGAAACCATGCCGATATTTGACTGGTAAACTCGATTACCGGCAGCATCAGTGACATAGCCCTCTGACAATGCCCCTTTATATTTTTCGACCCGATTGGTATTATAGGCGAAGTTGGCCGATACCCCATATTTAAAATCGTTGATTTTATCTTGGTATCCCAGCGTCAATTCAATCCCTCGTTTGCTGACTTCGGCAATATTCATCGTTGCTGCTGTAGCGGTCCCTGTTGTCGCCGGAATAGTCGGGACGTATAAAATTCCATCCGTGTAAGCGCGGTAGGCATCGAATTCGACGGTCAATTTATTTTTCAATGCTGTCGCTGTAAAGCCAACATTTGTCGTGGTGGTCGTTTCCCAGTGTAACAGGTCATTTCCTAATTTAGTCTGTGCCAAACCACGGACAGCCTGATTATTGAACGAGTAATTTACAGTACCATATGACGGAAGATGATCGTAATTACCCGGAGATGCATTATTTCCGGTTTTCCCCCAGGAGGCTCTTAGCCGCAAATCATTCAGAAAGGATTTGAGCGGACTCATAAAAGATTCCTCCGAAATACGCCACCCTGCGGAGAAGGCCGGGAAGAAGCCCCAACGTTTGGCGGTTCCAAATCGCGATGACCCATCGTACCGTACCACCGCTTCGGCGAGGTATTTATTATTGTATGCATAATTGGCACGGCCAAAAAAGGACCGCAAACCGTAATCAAGCTCATCGCCTGTAATGGAACTCATTGTTGTCGCCGAATTAAATGTCGTCAAATCGGGATGCACAAGTCCAAGTTTGGCCGCACCAATATTATATTGGTTGAAATACTGTTCATTATACCCCAAGATACCCCCCACATCGTGTTTACCAAATGATCCTGAATAACGCAATACATTATCAATGATCACATTGTAGCTCTTGGTCACGCCATATTGCGTTGTTATTTGTCCTGACGATAGTGCCGCTGTACTCAATTTGTTGGTTGCAAAATTCCATTTTTCATAAGGAACCTGATGGGAATTGGTTTCGGTGTACGTATGGTTATAATTTACCTTTGATTCAAACTCCAGCCCTTTCATTAGATTTAACTTCGCAAATATTGTGGTATTGAAGCGATTGACCTGGTTCTTCCCGCCCATCCCATTTAGAAAAGCCAAGGCATTGTTTGCGGTCGCCGATTCTTCGGCAGCAGCCGGGAAACCATAGACGCCATTGTAGTAAGGATATACTCCGGGCACAGTTTGGGTCAGGTAGGAATATGCGGTAACGACATCGGCCACACTCAAATTCTGTATATCGCCAAAGGTCTGGGTACCCACAGTTAAAAACTTGGCGACTTTGGACTGTAAGTTTATACGCATACGTATCTTGTCCGCGCCAGTTTCGGGCATGGTCCCCGGATTGTTGAAATAGCCTACTGAAAAGAGGTATTGCGTATTCTCGCTGCCACCATTTAAGGAAAGATTGTGATTTTGTAAAAGCTTGCGTTGTCCAAAAAGCACATCGCCCCAATTGGTATTTGGATAAGCGACTTCATTGGGAATTCCAAATTCAGTTAACCCTGTTGGATTTTTTTTCGCTTCTTCCCAGAGATTGATCGTTGCATCCGTATAAACAGCCGCTTGCCCCAAATTCTTGAAGCCTTCATTGACAAGGCGCATATGCTGCGCATAATCGGTGATAAATTCGGGTACATTATTTGGACGCAGCATCGAAACCATGCCCGTATAGGACACATTATTTTTCCCCTTGGCACCTTTTTTTGTCGTTATTAAAATAACGCCATTCGAACCCAACGATCCATAAATTGCCGCCGTTGCAGCGTCCTTTAAAATCGAAATCGACTCCACATCGTTGGGATTGACAGCATCCATGGATCCCACGATACCGTCGATCACCACCAAGGGTGAGGTATTGTTTAATGTTCCCTTTCCACGAATAAGGATATTAGCACCGTCTGCCCCGGGTTTTCCGGTTGTGGTCTGTACATTCACGCCGGCTGCGAGTCCAGCCAAGGAAGACGCAAGCGTGGACGTTGACCGGTTTTCCACTGAACTTCCGTTCACGGTTGATACGGCACCAATCACATTTGCGCGTTTCTGGCTTCCATACCCAACAACAACTACCTCATCCAGGCCACTGACCTCCTCCTGAAGTACGATCGTTAATTCGTCATTTCCAGTGATACTTTTTTCCAAACGTTGGTAGCCTACATTCGAAAATATCAAGGTGCCATTCGCGGCAGGCAACTGAATCGTAAACCTTCCCTCCTGATCCGTGACCGTGGAGATATTGGTTCCTTTCACCGTAATGTTTGTTCCTACGACAGCCTGTCCCTTGCCATTGACGACTTTACCGCCAATGCTCCGCTGCAGGACTTCTCTGCTGTCGGGATTTAGCGGATTTTTTTTTGGTTTTATTACGATCACCTCGTCTTTTTTAACCCACTCCAGATTCAGTGGCGTTACAATGGCGTTTAACGCATCTTCCAATTTGGCATGTTGTATATTGACTGACAAACGTGTCTGGGCCAAGGACTTGCCATTTAAGAAAAAATTGACACCACTTTGTTTTTGGAGATCGCGCATCACCTGGTTTAAAGTCACATGCTTAGCGGTTAGATTTATGGTCTGTGCATTTCCTTCTGCAAACAGCTGCATAGCGGTCAGTAAAGAAATGAGTACGATTAATTTCATAATCAGTATACTTCGTAAAGTTAAACTCCACGGGTGTAGCCTAACAAATGGATAAAAAATCATATGTTTGTACGGTTTGTATTTATTTATAAATGGTTATCAAAAATTTGCCCTCGGGCAACACTTGTAAGTATATGCATCCAATTCAAGGCAGTGCCCCCCAGCACTGCCCTTTTTTGTCTTGCCTATACCCTTCTCCAGCTTAGGTAGAATCCATGATCATTTCTTTTTTCATCATTATTTAAGGTTATTATTGTAATGGTATCACAAACAAGATGTTCTTTTCCTGGCTTTTGCTCAGCTCAAAACGCAGTCCACCTTCTTCCAATACCTCGAGTACTTCCCGGAGTGGCTTGCTCCGTTTTATACGACCATAGAAATGCGTTTGCGGCACCTCGCCCCTGTACTTCACTTCTACATTATACCAACGACCGATCTGCTGCAATGCATCCGGCAGTGGTGTTTCGTCAAAATAAAACAAGCCCTCTTTCCAAGCCGTGAAGGGTGCCGTATCCACATTTGCAACTTGTATATTTCCACCATTGGTATTAGTCGATTGCTGTCCCGGCTTCAAGTATATCGGCAGCGTGGCATGGTTATCGTTTGATAACCTAACCTTCCCTGTGATTAAGGTCGTCTTGATCGTCGTATTTTCAGGATAAGCATTGACATTAAACGCAGTGCCAAGCACCTCAATTTCCTGTCCTTTACTCAGCACTTTGAAAGGTCGCGAACTATCTTTGGTCACCTCAAAAAACGCTTCGCCCAGTAGGATAACTTTTCGTTCATTTTTGGCAAAGCTCATCGGGTATTTTAAAGAAGAGGCCGCATTAAGCCACACTTTTGTACCGTCAGGTAAAGTAACCTGGTACATCCCCCCAAGCGGTGTCGTTAATTCCAACATAACCTTGTTCGGATCCACTGTCATTCCCTGTTTGCCTAAAGAGGCACCAGCAATAGATTTCCCATTTTCGTAGGTAATACTTTCGCCCATAACAATCCCGAATGCTTGCTTATCGAGCTCCAGAAGTGTACCGTCCGCCAAACGAAGTGTTGCACGGTTTCCGCCAGGCTGTACGATATCTTTCTTTGTATCCTGTATCCCAGCCACGTTACTATCCACCTGAACAGGACTTGTATGCTGCCGCTGGAATACCATTGAAAAAATAAAGAGCAGTAGACAGGCCGCAGCAGTCCAATAAGGCCATCGTATAGAAAATATGGTTCTCTTTTGCATTGGCACCATACTTCCTGCATCTATATCCGATGTCTCATCGCTATCTTCGGCCCTGCGCTGAATTCGCTCTTTGATGTTTTCAAGCATTATTTTCTGCCTGGATTCGCTCATTTTCTCTACAGAGGAAGGCTGCAGTAAATTAGCGACTATGGCTTGGTCGATGGCATCCTGGCCACGGATATCAGCAGTAGAAAGCGCATGCCGTAGCCATTCGATCTCCTCAAGCGAACAGTTCCCTTCTTTATATTTTTGAAGTAATTGGTCTATTTTAGATTTATTGGTCTCCACTGAGCTGTATTTTTAAAGTAAATACACATAGCGTGGAATAAAGGTCTGCTCTAGAAAAAATTTTTTTTACTGTGCAGAATGGAGAAGCAGAATCAGCAACAAGGCCGAGAAACCATTGTCCTGCAGTGCACCACTTCGGATAAACTTATTTGCCTTGACAATATGGTCACGAACAGTAGCAATAGAAATACCCATTTCTTCCGCAATCTCCTGATAGCTTTTACCTTCCAGCTTAGATAGCCTGAATATTTTTTGGCGTTGTTTGGGCAATCTACTCAGCAAGTCTTCTACCAAGGCCATGGCCTCCTTTGAATCCAGCACTTTATCAATGGTATTCTCGGATTCCGATGCCCCATAGGCGAGCTGGATCTCAGATTCCATCTCCAATTTCAGCCGTCGTTTGAAATTAAAAGTAATATTACGCGAACAGGTAAACAGAAATGCTGCGAAAGATTGCTCAGGATCTATCTTTGACCTATTTTCCCAAATACGTAGAAAAACATCCTGAAGTAAATCTTCGGCGCTAGTTTCATCTTTTAGAAACTTAAGAATATTGGCGTAAATAACCTGGCTATAGCGATGATACAAAATATCAAAAGCCTGCATATCTCCATGATGGAGTTGGCACAAGAGTTCCTTCTCAAGCAGATTTTGATCGATGTCCATAATTGATTATTCTAGGCATGAAGTTAATTACTTCGCTGCAATAATTCAAATCAAATTTCTGAATCCCAGTAAACTTGTGGTATTTTTTCCTTAATTTGCAGTAGCTAATCCCCCCATAGCTACGAAATCAATAAACGTATCCATTTAAAACCATGCAAAATTTCATATACTTATTTTCCGGCATCCAGGCCCGAACCGCTCAATTTCTAAAATTAGGATTAACCTTATTGCTAGCCGGCCTGTTTATCAGGCCCACGGGTGGTCATGCGCAATCCTTAATGCACCCAATTACCCAGATCAATTTTGTCAAATCCCAAATCAGCAAAAAATCCGAACCGGTATATACTGCATACAAGCAGTTGATTCTGCTGGCCGACTCTCTTTTATTGACCGACCATCATGCTGTCGAGGATTTTAGTGTGCCCGGCTTCTACAGCGATAAAGAAGGCCAGCGTGCCATGGCAAAAAAACTCCATGCGGATGCTTTTGCGGCCTATTGTACCGCGTTAGCCTATACCTTAAACGGTGAGCAGAAATATGCATCCAAAGCCCTATATTTCATCAACTCCTGGGCCACAATCAATAAAAAATATTCCGATTTTGACGGACCGGTCGTACTTTCTTATGCCGGTGCCGGATTAATGATTGCGGCTGAATTACTTAAAAACGATCCTCTTTGGACGAAGAACGACCGTGATCATTTCAAAACCTGGACTGTCAAGGTCTATCAAAAAGCGACACATTTCTTACGCGAAAGGCCAAATAATATTGCGGATTGGTCACGGTTTGCTAATCTACTTTCAGCAAATTTTCTTGATGACCAAAAAGAGCTTTCTTTTACAATAGCCTTAATCAAGGCTGATCTTTTTGAAAAGATCGCAGCAGATGGCCATCTTATCGAAGAAGTAAAACGGGGTGAGAAAGGTTTATGGTATACGTACTTTTCTTTGGCTCCATTGACAGCCTCCATGTGGTGCATATACAATGCCACCGGAGAAAACCTGTTTGCAGCCAAGAAGGATGGGAAATCGATCAAGCAGGCCATAGATTACTTATATTATTACAATCAACACCCGACAGAATGGCCTTGGTTTAAGAACCCTGATGTTGACATTCCGGACAGGACAGCAGGAGTCTGGCCTTCCAATCTATTTGAAGCCATGAAGGATATTTATCGTACGCCTGAATTTGATTCGTACCTCTCGATTTATCGTCCAATGGTCTACAAAAAAAATCATTTTGCGTGGACCTTCCCGACACTAATGCCGGCACATTTGCATCCAGACAATACGACCAAGTAACGCATGGAATAAAGCGATCCTTGTCATGACAAAGGATCGCTTTAATCGCACAAAACCAGCGCTTATTTTTTAAACTCAGCAATGCTTAGCTCTTGAAATTCCAGCTTTTTATCCCCGGCGATACGAATCTTGGTTATTGGCTTATTCGGAAAAAATAAGCTGGTCATTACCGTCAGTCCGCCATCTGCAAAAAGCTCCACAGAACTCACATCAACATACAAGCTGAAAGACAATGTTCCGTTATTCAGTAGACGTTGCGCCAAAGCCGTTTTAGCGAATTCCGCATTGAAGGAAACTTCGCCGGACTTAGAACGATCGATGTAATATGCATTTTGGTCTTCACGATAACCAATGACCAATTCATCACCAGATTCATTCGATAAGATCACTTTAAATGCCTGCTGTTCCAACTTCTTGAGGTCCAAACGATACGCTTGTGGGAGGTGTTCCTCGAATGAGACTTCCTTCGCTCCACCGCCATGGTATTTTTTTAAAGGCCGAAATGCAGTTTCAATTTCTTTGGGCGCAGTACTCGCGACGTAGAAAGATTGTCCAACTTTTTCCAAGGATAAAACACGGGGTATGGTTGATGAAGAACGCCATCCTTTCGTAGGCACCACATTAGCATATTCCCAATTGCTCATCCAACCAATCATTAGATGTCTATCGCCTAGATTACTCCAGGTTACGCCAGCATAGTTATCCGGTCCCCAGTCTAACCACTTGATTTTGGTGTCCTCGGCACGAAACTGATGCCCATCAAAATCACCGACAAAATACTGTGTCACCGAGCCGCCGTTAGGTCCACCTGGATTAATACTCACCAACAAAACCCATTTCGTTTCACCTTTGTATTTCATTGGGATAAGGTCAGGACATTCCCAGACGCCGCCATGGGCGCCCACCTCCTTACCAAATTCGCTTTCCTTATTCCATTCCTTTAAGTTTTTAGATGAATAGAAAGTAATGCAATCCTTGGTTGCTAAAGTCATGATCCAACGTTGACTATGCGCATGCCACATTACTTTTGGATCTCTGAAATCCCATATACCCGGATTTGGCAGCACTGGATTTCCTTTATACTTTGTCCAAGTAGCCCCCTCATCCAAACTATACGCCAAACTTTGGTTTTGATGTAATCCTGTTTTCCGGTCTTCTTCCTGATGATTGTGATGGGTAAAAATGGCGACCATGGCACCTTTTCCAAAGCCTGCCGTGTTATCCTGATCAATTACTGCACTTCCCGAGAAAATAGTTCCTAAACTGTCCGGATATAAGGCAATCTTTTTTTCATCCCAATGAAGCAGATCTTTGCTGGTCGCATGCCCCCAATGCATAGGCCCCCAAACTGGCTTTTCGGGATTATGCTGAAAAAAAAGATGGTAATTTCCATTTAAATAGACCAATCCATTGGGATCGTTCATCCAGCCTTGCCCAGGCGTAAAATGG
The DNA here is from genome assembly GCF_002933815.1 of Sphingobacterium sp. HMA12. GTDB lineage: Bacteria > Bacteroidota > Bacteroidia > Sphingobacteriales > Sphingobacteriaceae > Sphingobacterium. The sequence goes on along the minus strand of NZ_BEYR01000007.1, from coordinate 158,553 downwards.
TAGATCGGACGGTATTTTTCCTCAGCATCTTTTATTTCTTTCGAATCAACTTGCGCGAATGCTGTACTCGCTATACCTGCAAGAAGCAGCATAGTTCCATATTTCTTTATTTTATTCATAGTTTATTTAGTTTATATCATTTTAGGTTATTTATGTCTGTCTATAAAATAACGATAATTCTTATGATTTCTCAACTTTCATCATATTGACTCTAATAGTACCCTGATCAGCATAAATCGTCCATAGATTCTGGTCCATTTTATAAATACGATTGGTAAAAGCGACATTATTATTAACATACACCACACAGATAGATTTTTCGATGACAATTTTTACATCAAAACGTTTATCGGCAGGTATGATCAACGGCGTAAAGTTAAGTTCTGTTTTTCCAGCTGTTCCCCCAAGACTGACTTCCTGATTCATAAAGAGCGAAGGCATGCCCCAGCGATTTGCAGAAGTTAGGTCGAAGGCAATACTATACAACTCAGAAGGATTGTCACAAGCACCAAATGTAAATCCGAAATGGTCAGATTGAGCGGCATCTATCGTCATTGATATTTTAACGGCAGTTTTGTTGCGGTTGAATTGTGCATAGCTCCTTCCGTTGGACGTCGCCGTTATACTGTAGGTTTTATTGCTTTCCAAAACAGTCCCAACAGTATTCAGTTTTTCAAACAGCAGCTCCTTATTAAATTTATTGTCCACTGCAGCGGGAATAACCGGATATAATCTCCCTGTCGGCCCTTGCAGCAGCCTGTGCGTAATTAAACTTCCAGACCAGTGCAATTCATTATTACTGTTGATGGTCTGCCCTGTGGAGCACCAACCCGATAAGTAGCGCGCCGTTCCATCACTGGCTGTCTTGCCCGCGTAGAGGTATTGGCCATCGAAAGTTTCATGATGGCCATCGGCATCACGGCAGATTTTCCAGGGACCGTCCGGTGAATCAGCAATCCGGTAAAAGGTCTTTCGATGTTCATCCCTGTTGATCCGAGAAAACGTTAAATACCATTTGTAGCCCATTTTAAATAGATCTGGACATTCCAGCATTTCGGCGTCCGTTTCAATCTGATTTTTTTCTAGAGCTGCTGTAGACATGGCTACAATAGGTGCTATGTTAGACCAGTTGTTCAGATCGGCCGATACATACCTTGCGATAGCCCCTTTACCCTCCTTACGCGTAGTCACGAGCATAACATAGCTACCTCGGGTTTCGTCCCAATAGACATGTGGATCCCGAAAATTGTTTTGGTCATACCCAGGAGCGGCCTGTATGGTTCGGCTAGGTTGCTTCGTCCAGTTCAGCAAATCTGTCGATGTTGCTACCATCACTTTTTCGGTCGGATTCAACTTGTCATTATGACCAGTATAAAAACAAAAGTAAGTCTGGCCCTTTTTTATAAAACTGCCCGTTCCTATCCATTCATCCTGGCTTCCCGCGGCTCCGGCAGGCAAGATTTCCGTAAAACCATCAAATTTCGCATAATCGCTGGTTCTGCTTACGTAAATCGGATGGCGATTGGCATTTTCGTACAGATAAAACAAATAAAACTTTTTATCGTCGGCATTATAATACGGCATGGGATCACCTACAAACCCTTGTTGTGGCTTATAAAAAGTCTGAAACAGACCGGCCTCCTGTACCGAAGTACAGGAAGTAGACCGATCTACTGCTACTGGATCACTCGGCTTATCGAGAGGCAAGCTTTGATCACCACTTTTACAACTTGTCAGCAACGCCATCGAGCATAGCATCGGAATTAAATATAATTTTGTTCTCATTTAGGATCTCAATAAAACCATTAATTACATATTGTTCTGCCCATTCCCCTACAGTGTCTTTAACTCATTATAATCCGTCCCATTTCACTTACGCCTAATCTTCTCAACAACAATCTCACTATGATAAATTGTCACTACCTACCTAGGCGCTCCACCCTTTTGGTGCTTTAAGTATATCGGAACTATTTTTCTAAGTGTACTGCCTTAAAAATTTAAAACAGACCAATATTAACGGAACTACAAGACGCTATCCCATCGTTCGTTCTAATATTCCTACAGGAGGGATTGGCTAATGTTTTAATATCCTGGGTTTTGTTTATAGAGGTACTTGCTCAATCTGATCTGTGCTTCGGGAATAGGTAAATACTCATTCTTATTTGCCGTAAAATGAGCTACAGCATAATAAGAACGCCGCGATTTCTCCGTTTCATAATACGCATTCATGGTTTGATCCACAATTCCCCAGCGTACCAGGTCGAAAAACCGGCCATTTTCCATCGCCAATTCCAAACGGCGCTCCCAACGTAAAGCCTTCCGTGCATTTTCCTCGTTCCATATGACATTTTCACCATTTTTATACGTTTCGATCAATATTTTATCTGTAGCATACCCCGTCATTGTGACACTATTTTTTGCCCGCAGACGTACTTGGTTGATCAACGGTAAGGCTTCGGCCGGACGATGCAATTCTATAAGTGCTTCGGCACGCATCAGCAAGACATCGGCCACACGCAGCACAATACGGTTTTTGGTATTCGCAAAAAATGGAGCCATCGGTACAAAACAATCACAATCCGGATCAACGTTCTCTTTAAGCGAAGCATAGACCGAATAATCCGCGGGATTACGATTCCAGCTCTCTTGATAGGTGCGTTTGGTATTGTATTTATAAGGCAGTCCCGGAATTGCTACGGTATGAAATAACCTTGGGTCATATCTTTCGGAAGCATTGAACGTATTTAAAGTATTGTAGTTATCAAGAGGTACACCCTTTCCTGTCGTGCGAAATGCATTTACCAGGCTTTGACTAGGTTTATTAAAATCGCAGCAGCCCACACCCATTGGCACAGAGAGCACATCCGAGAAATTTACACGGCCAAACTTGGTTCCATCATCTTTTGAGAATTGAACTGAAAAAATTGCTTCTGTACCGTTCTCATATTTCCCAGGCAAAAAGTTGAAAGCGAAGTCCGATTCAAGTGCATGATTTGAGGCAAGTACGATGTCTGTATTTTCCAACACTTTATTCAGATCGTCCGAGTTAATTCCTGTTACAGCATGTCGCTCGGCATTGTCCTGGCGATAAGCTTTATATAGGTATGTTTTCGCAAGATAGGCAGCAGCTGCAATTCGGTTGGCACGACCAATTTCCGTTTGCGTGGTAGGCAAATGATCTACCGCGTACTGAAAGTCGTCGACAATTTTTTGCCAGAGTGCATCGTTGCTCAACGCTCGATTTGATACCGTTTCATAATTATCTATCGGCACATTTTCATCGATATAGGGCACATACTTAAAGAGCGTTTTAAGCATAAAATAGAAGTGCCCACGCAGAAATCTTGCTTCGGCCAATTTTCCCTCCTTTCCTTCAAAACCATCCATTTCCTTAATCGTTTTGATCGTCGTATTGGCACGTGAAATGGCTACATACAGCTGAAACCATAGTTTATCCAGCTCCGCAAAATTGGTCGTAATATTGCTGGATACCTCCAAAAAATGGAACGTTTGAATATCCTGCGGACCCGAACCACCTTTGTACGCGTCATCAGACCTTACTGTACCATAAGGCCAGAGGCTAAAAGGTACGTCATAGTGGTCATTGCCCAAAGCAGCATACGTAGCCGTCAGTAATCTTTCAGGTTCTTTTACCTGATCGGAGCTCAGTACAGCATTGGGGGTCTGCTCCAGAAACTTGGTACATCCGGACAGTAGACCGGTTGACACCATCATTATTATCGCTAGTTTATTGGTTATTTTTTTCATTGGAATTCTATTTATTAACATGTTCCATATTGATGGATTATTCTTTTGGTTCCTTTGTCCATTATCTAAGGATTCTCGGTTTCTTTTTGCTAAAAGCCAATATTTACTCCCGCGGTCCATGTCGTAGGGATAGGATAGCCCCAGCCTACATTCTCCGGATCTACACCTGTAAAATTCCTCGATTTGACAGTAAACAGATTCTGTCCCGTAAGGTAGACGCGTAACCGACTCATCCGCAAACGAGAAGCGGTTACTGTGGGTAATGTGTATCCAATGGACAGGTTTCGAAGTTTCATATAGGACCCGTTTTCAATAAAGTAATTGGACAGTCGGCCTTCATCGTTATTGTTTGTCGTCTGCAATGCTGGAATTGTCGAAGTTGGATTCTGCGGTGTCCAAGCATTGAGCAGGCGCACACCCTTGTTGGAATTTACATCATCTACACTCCAAAAATCAGTCTGTTTTTTCAGCCAATTTTCAACATCTATCCCCTGTACCCCCTGAAAATAAGCTGAAAGATCGAAGCCCTTATATTTCAGTGCGATATTCAAACTATAGGAAAAATCAGGATGTGGGCTTCCGATCCAGGTACGGTCCATGTCTGTAATTTGCTGATCTGCATCGTATACATTTACGTAGCGCAATCGCCCGATCCCTTTACCCGTTTGGTTGACATGATTGTCAACATCCATCTGATTTTGAAAGATCCCATCGGTTACATAACCATAAAATGAACCCAACGGTCTGCCAATAATATTATCCCCCTGACGGCCGCCGTAGGAGTTTTCTACTGCTACAGGCAAGTGAGTTACCTTATTTTTATACGACGATAAGACAGCGGTCACATCATAATCCAACCCAAAAGCGGTCTTACTGCGGTATCCCACAGTAAAATCCAGGCCTTTGTTTTCCATCGAAGCCCCATTGGCCCAGCGATAACCACCCTCACCTACAACACCAATATAGGCGGGATTAATCAGCATATCTTTTGTTGCTTTAACATACCAATCAACTGACCCGTAAAGACTTTGGCCAAACAGCGTGAAGTCCAAACCGATATTGGTCTGTGTCGTAGTTTCCCACTTTAGGTCGTTGTTTTCGGTCTGAATTTTCCGGTATCCCGAAGGTAAGATTCCGGTTCCCGAACCCGAAAGATCATAAGCAGTACCGTCGACGATATTCCATGTTGGGTCACCAACCCCATACTCAGGCACAAAAAGTGCATAAGTCGCTAGATTACCAATCCCCTGATTACCAGTCTGCCCCCAGCCCACACGTAATTTAAGATCAGAAATGTAATCTTTGGTATTCGCCATAAAACGTTCAGATGAAATCCGCCAGCCCGCTGTTACAGCTGGAAAGGTTGCAAAGCGGTTATTTTTGCCAAAACGGGAAGAGCCATCATGTCTCACTGTAAAGGAAGCCAAATAACGGTCATCAAAAGAATAGTTTGCCTTTCCAAAATAAGAGAGGAGCGAAAAGCCTGTCGAGGTACCACCGACGGCAGCAATTCCAGTGCTTACGCCAGGCCACATATACTCAGGCGTTTCGATAGAAAAAGCCCCATCACCACCGGTATATGCGTTAAAATTTATATCATTCTGACGGTTCATTTCAACACCAGCCAATAGGTCTATCGTATGATTAGCAATCTCTTTTCGGTAGGTTGCCGTATTCGACCAAGTCCATTTCATTCCATGTGACTGTTCCATATTGACAGCACTTCTATCGCTGCTCATAAACCCGGAACGGTAGGAAACTTGCAGGTTACGTTTATAATAATTACCATAATCTATCCCATAGCTTGTCCGGAGATGCAAGTCTTTAATAAGCTGCAAATCAGCATAGACATTCCCAAATAACCGCCAATAGTTGTATTTATTGTCTTTGTTGTCATGCAGCAGGCGTACCGGATTATGACGATCGTTCATTCCTAGCGCTGGACCGCCCCAACCAATTCCGTCAACAGTATGTACTGGTATGATAGGCAATGCTTTCAGGGATAGATCAAGCACATCTCCGGGTAACTGTACTTCGCCTGTATTGTTCAGCGTAAAATTCTCCCCAACAACCAGCTTACCATCAAAAAGTTTATAATCGGCATTCATCCGAGCTGATATGCGCTGGAAATCCGTATAACGAAGAGTTCCGTTATTACGCAGATAACCCAAGGAGAAGTATGAACTCGACTTATCCGTCGCCGAACTCAAAGTGGCATTATAGGACTGGAGCAGACCCGCTTTGGAAACTTCATCAAACCAATCGGTATCTGCGGCATACATGGTATGCTCGCGGTCGATATATTGTGGTATAACGACCTTGTTTAACTGTGGCAGACCATTAGCGTCATTGTTCCACTCAAACTGATAACCAATATTATTGCTGTTCGGATTACCACCACTATTAATCGTAGCCTGCCATAGCGCCTGTCCGTACTGCTGGGCGTTAAGCACCTTCATCCGGTTGTTAAAATGTGTACTGGTTGCATAGGCATCAACTGTAAGTTTTGGTGCGCCGATTTTTCCTCTTTTAGTTGTAATCACAATAACGCCATTTGCTGCGCGTGATCCATAGATACTTGCTGATGAAGCATCCTTTAATATCTGGATACTTTCGATATCATTGGAATTCAATTCGTGCATCCCACCTTGCGTAGGTACTCCATCGATGACATATAGCGGATCTTGGCTACTGTTGATCGAACTGATACCGCGCATCCGTACCGTGGCAGCCCCGCTGGGATTACCGTCAGAGGTTACCGTCATACCTGCTACGCGTCCCTGAAGTGCTTTCATTGGATTATTTTCAGGCGCTTTCATCATTTCTGTCACGTTGACGACGCTCACCGCTCCAGTCAGGTCCTTTTTGCGTTCAGTCTGGTAGCCTGTAACAACCACTTCATCAAGTCCCTTTTCGGTGCTGATCAATCGGATATCCAGAAATTTCCGATCACCCAATACCATAGTCTGAGGTTCATAGCCTACATAGGTTATTTCCAAAGTACCTTTGTTACCCGATACCTGCAGCACAAATTCCCCTTTTTCATTCGATTTGGTTGCCTGAGTGGTTCCCTTGACCACTAATGACGCTCCAGCGATAGGAGCTGCTGTTCCGCTGTCCGAAATCCGCCCCCGAATTTCTGTCTGCTGCGCGAAAGCAGCTACCGAAAAGAGCGCCAAAGACGGGAGCAACATAACTTGCTGTCTTGTAAACATAATTGGTTATTATAAGTAGATTATTAATTAGATTATTTGTCTTGCCGTTGGTTATTTTATTTTTTTCGTGTCATAAACAGCTATTGCTTCACCTTTAGGTCGCTATCGCGAAAGATTGGATTCAGCCAATGGAATCGGTTGATATCTTCAGGACTATAAGCGGGGCATGCTCCGCTGCTCTGCGTCACGAAACCACTGAGCGTCGCTGCAAATTCCAGTACTTCCTCAAGTTGAACACCATCCTGCATCTGAAACCTCTTGGCCAGGAAAGCTGCCAAAAATGAATCCCCGCTTCCAATCGTATCCTCTACCTGAACTTTCAATGCTGGAAAATGATAACTTATATTCTCTCTTTTAAAATGATACACTGCACCATCTGCACCATACGTTACTATAGCTTCCTGAATTGCAAAACGTTCCATGATTAGATCTACACGCTGCTGATCAGTAGAGGTAGCTGTAGCACCATTCCAGTCCGAAATAATGTACAGTTCTTCGGCATTCATTTTCACAAAATCAGCGTATTTTAAAAGGCTATGTATTTTTTCAGGACCGAAATATGGAGCGCGCAAATTGACGTCCATCACGCGGAAACGTGCTTTCTCCAGTAACAACAACAAGCTTTGAAAACTTACCTCATCCCGACAGGCTAAACTACCGTACACCAAAAAATCTACGGCTGCAATCTCTTCCAGCACAACAGTATCCACCGCTATTCTATCCCAAGCAACAGGATATACGATTTCGTATTGCACATTGCGTTCCGCATCAATCGTAACCTTGACCGTTGAGGTGGGTAAACTGTCGTCAAACTGAAAAAATGTTGTCGGAATTCCCAGTTGCTCACACGCAGAAAGCAATTCACTTCCATTTTCATCACGGCCTATGCGTGTCAGCATACTTGTCACAACGCCCAATTTATTCAGGTGATACGCTACATTCAAAGGAGCGCCACCCAATTTTTTGCCCGTAGGTAGATTGTCCCAAAGAACCTCTCCAAAACAAATACCTTGTATTGATTTATCTCCGTTTCTCATATTTACTCTTTTTTATACAGCGCTTTGGCTGAGTGCCAAAACAGTGTACCGAATTGATTATTTTAATTTCCCTTACAAATACCTACTTAATGCAGGTTGATGGTCTGCCCCATATCTTCCAAAGACCGTCCTTTTGTCTCGGGCATAAATTTCACTACATAAATAAGCTGCAATACCATAAACAGGGCAAACATCAGAAAGGTGCCACCACCGCCAAGAATCTCCGTCAGTGCTGGAAAACAAAAAGTGATAATTGCAGCCATCACCCAATGCGTCAGGCTACCAAATGTCTGCCCTTTAGCCCGTACATTATTTGGAAAAATTTCGGAAATAAACACCCAGATCACCGCTCCCTGCGAGAAGGCGAAAAAAGCGATAAAACTCATCAGGTAGATGGTAATGGCGAATCCTGTTGTCTGTCCGGTGTAGAAAGCCTGCGAAACCAATGCCAGCGATACGATCAACCCCAGAGAACCCACAAGCATCAATTTTTTGCGACCTACCTTATCAATAAAATTGATCGCCACCAAAGTGAAAATAAAATTGATAACACCGATACCGACTGTGGATAGCAGCGAACTCTGCGAGCCGAGGCCAGCCATCTCAAAGACACGCGGCGCATAATAAATAATAGCATTGATACCCGAAAGCTGGTTGAATAGCGCAAAACAGAGGGCTAACAAAATCGGCTTGGCGTTTTCACGTATAAATAATTTACCTTCGCCCGCCATCCTATCGTTAGATTCCTGGATTTTCTCGATTTCAAGCTCGTAACCTTCGGAATTGATCCGCTGCATAATCCGGGTTGCTTCCGGTAAATTATTTTTATGCAATAGCAACCACCTTGGACTTTCGGGAATAAAGAAGATGAGTATAAAAAACAAGAGCGATGGAAAACATTGCACCCCCAACATCCAACGCCAAGATTCTTCTCCTACCTGTCCTATAAAGTAGTTGGATAAGTAAGCAATCAAAATGCCTAATACCACGTTAAATTGAAAGAGCCCAACCAACTTGCCCCGTGAAGCCGCAGGTGAAATTTCGGATATATATATCGGAGCGGTCACGGAAGATACCCCAACACCGATACCGCCCAAAAAGCGAAATAGAATAAAGATGGTCCAATCATTCGCCAGCGCACTGCCGATCGCGGAAATAAAATAAAGCGCGGCTACAACAAATAATGTATTTTTTCGGCCAAGCTTATCCGAAGGCCAGGCTCCCAATGCTGCTCCCACAACTGTACCTATTAATGCAATAGCCATGGTGAGCCCATGCTGAAACTCGCTCAAATGCCAATGCTCCTGTACTGCCTTTTCAGCTCCAGAAATCACTGCTGTATCAAAGCCAAATAAGAATCCGCCCAACGCCACTACAAAGGACCAGGCTAATACGGTGTTTTTGTTCATGTTTTCCCTATAATTGATTAACTCAAATTTAACTCAGGATTCATGCTAACTTAAATTTGGAGACAGCAAAAACATGTATTTATGTAACATTTTTAAAAACACAATAAACACTTATATATCAATACCTTACACCAAATTCATGTTTTCAAACTTTTAGTTTTTAGACATATCCTATAGAAAATGATACATATTTATCTCAATCTGTTTTAGTGTAATGAATACACTAACCATATACTGATTATCTAAAAAAAGTGAAATGATGTATATTCGGATTGTAAAGGGGAAAAAAAATCATGGGAAGACACACCGTTTATGGCCTATTGATCCTATTCCTTTTTTTGGGTTGTCAATCAGTAAGCCAAAAAAAGAAGCGGGTCATCGCTTTTTCGCAATGCATTGGGAATGATGCCTGGAGGCAGACTATGCTCGAGGAAATGAAACGCGAACTCTCTTTTAATCCCGACATTGAATTCTTATACCGGGATGCCCATGGCAACAATGCGCTGCAAATTGACCAGATACGCGAACTTGCCAAAGCAGATATCGACCTGTTGATCGTTTCGCCCAATGAGGCCGAGCCGCTTACTCCCATCGTTGATTCCATATACCAGCTTCATATCCCTGTGATCGTAACCGACCGGAAAACCTCTTCGGGTCAATATAATGCATACGTAGGGGCAGACAACCTGGCCATTGGTAAACTTGCAGGTCAATATAGCCAAACTGTCCTCCAAGGTAAAGGCAAGGTCGGATTAGTGACCGGACTATCAGGGACATCGGCTTCCATCGAGCGCGAAAAGGGTTTTAAACAAAGTATTTTGGCAGCATCTGACATGCAAATAAACGGTATTATCCACGGGAAATGGGAAAAATATACAGCCTATGCCGAAACGCGAAAGCACATCAGTCAGATGGCGCAAAGCGATGTCATTTTTACTTTCAATGACCAAATGGCCATGGGCGTAAAAAAAGCCCTGGACGAAGCCCAGTCCAAAAAGGATATTAAAATCATCGGCGTAGATGCGCTGCCCGGACCAGGTAATGGTTTGGAACAGATTATGCAAGGTCGTATGTATGCCTCTATGCTGTACCCTACAGGCGGCACTGAAGCAATCCGAATAGCGCTAGCGATTATCAACAATCAGCCTTATAAACGCGAGAACATCCTTGCTACCTCCGTTATTGACAAAACAAATGCAGAACTACTCGCACTGCAATCCCGTAAGATCCAACAGCAACAAATAGATATCGACAAAAGACAGGAATTTATTACCGAGCAGAACCGTATTTATCAGAATCAAAAGTCTGTCCTCAATGTCCTTGTTGTCAGTCTGGTGCTCGCAGTCGTGTTTGGCGGTGTTTCCGTCATTGTCATCAAAAGCAATTGGGAAAAGAACAAACATCTCGAAATCAAAAATGGCGAAATCTTGTCCCAGCAGAAGCAAATCGTTGAGATGAACAGCCAGATTCAGCAGGCAGCGGAAATTAAAAACAATTTTTTTACCAACATCTCCCACGAGTTCAAAACGCCACTCACCCTTATCCTAGCCCCAATAGAGGATCTCGAAACACGGAAGGATCTTGCCGATGATATCAAAGATCAGTTGTCACGTGTCAAACGAAGTGCGAAAAAATTGCAACGCCTGGTAAGCGATCTCATCGATATCCATCGCATCAGCAAAGCAAAGATCAAGCTTCAGGTTTCAGCAGTACAGATTGACCCTTTTATACAACAGGTAATCAACAGCTTCAAGCCGCTGCTCAAAAAAAGCAGAATATCCGTCAGCTACGTTAACAAAAGTATATTAAAAGAAGTATGGATTGACGAATACCTGATGGAACAGGTGCTATCCAACCTCCTTTCCAATGCCATAAAACATACCGCAGCCAGTGGAAGAATTGAAATTTCATTGGAAGAAAATAGCTTCAAAGACTACTTCTACTTACGCGTATTGGACAATGGTTTAGGAATTGCACCTATCGATATAGAGCATATTTTTGATCCTTTCTATCAAGGAACAGGTAGCAGGAATGGCTCTGGGATTGGTCTTGCTTACGCCAAACAGATTGTCGAGCTACATCGTGGCCAGATCACGGCCAGCAGCAAACTAGGCCATGGTTCGATCTTTACACTACGGATGCCCATCGGCAATGCTCATTACGAGCAGGAAGAGCTCCTGAAAGATGTATCTGGCATAAAGCCCGTATTTATGCAGCAAGAATATCTGGAGCCTGAGGTAAAATCCCCCGAAAAGAATCTTTCCTTTCATTCTGATAAATCAAAAAGCATTCTGATCGTCGAAGATAACGATGAAATCAGGGACTACCTCAGATCTATCTTAGAAAACGACTACAATTTATTGTTGGCCAGAGATTCGCATCAAGCCAATAATTTTATGAAAACGCATTTCCCGGATTTGGTACTCACCGATATTATGCTGCCTGACGGCAGCGGCCTAGATATCCTCAAAGATGTCAAAACCTTCTATCAGACCGCTCATATTCCAGTCATTCTATTGAGTGCACTTGCCAACGAAGAGACTATCCTTGAGGGAGGCCTTTTAAAGGCAGATGACTATATCACCAAACCATTCAATGCAGCCATCCTTAAGGTGCGGATTGCCAATATCCTACAATCGAGACATCAGCTGAAAGAAAAATATAGCAGCACTGTGGAGCAATTTGATACTTCGCTGTCTGACAGCATTAACGACAACGACAGACGCTTTCTCAATAGTTTTTCGACGATTGTCGAATCAAAGCTGTCCGATTCAAGGCTGAGCGTCGACGATATTGCCAGCGAACTCCGCTTATCGCGCGTGCAGCTCTATCGAAAGGTTAAACAGTTGCTCGACTGTAGCATCAGCGAATATATCGTCGAAAGGAGGCTCAAAAAAGCCAAAAGCCTGATGGCAGATGGCCTCCATATCAATGAGATCTTTAGCAGTGTCGGTTTTTCATCCGCTTCCTATTTTGCTTCAGCATTTAAAAAGAGATATGGACAGTCGCCAAGCAGTTTTAAAAAAGAGCTTGACAGAAAATAATAGAACAAATGCCGTAAAGTAAAAAAATAGCATCGGCGGTAGCATCGAACATCTGGGCAATCGGGAAATTCGCGTTTATCCAGGACAGTTTTCATTATGAAATGAAGTTAAAGACCACAGATCAGCGCTTTTATGGAATCGATTGTTTAATCCCTATAAAATGAAATTTATATTACTCATCTTCATCAGAATCTTCATGAAAAGATTTTTATGATTTCTTCGTCCGCCTTCGATGGGCTTTGGATGCTAAGAGCCGGATACCGGCATACAGATTTTTATAATTAACAATAGACTGTTCAACCTGCCGTATCGCACGGAGTAATTCTCCAAATGCATCTTCCAGTTCCGCTTTGCGTTTGAGCCATTCCTGTGGATCAGCCTCACTTTCAAGTAGTCGATCTATACACTCCATCAGCAGCTTATGCTGTTTTTTATCTATTCCGGTAGCCAAATTTTCTGTCTATTTAAGTAAGATGGACACCTGGAGCAAGAAAGCCCCAGATGCCTCATCCTGTAGCAGGATCTAAAATGAATAGCGTAGGCCGAGCTGTACCTGAGCTCTTGAATTAAAATAATCAATACTATAAGGTGTCCCGGGATTGCGAAACTCGAATACAGGCCAATTTCCCCCATTCTGTTGCGGTGGAAACAGCGTCGGCGTCAGTCCCACCGAACTGGTGGAATTGAATGTATTCGGTGAAAAGTACTGTACCCCCCATTTCCTGTAAAGTAAGTTGGTCAAATTCATCACATCAGCCGAAAGTGTCAGGATATGTCCCTTTCCATTGACCGGTAGTTCATGTGCAAGCCGCAGATCGGCCTGTACATTCCAGGGCGTACGTGCTTTGTTACGTTCGGTAAAATCGCCCCTTCGCCCGCTTAAATATTCATTTGCATCAATAAAAGCATTAAAAGCGGCAGCTTGTTGTGCAGCTGTCTGCCCACCGGCAATGTCTTTAAAATATTGGATTGCTTCCGACGCTGTCGGTATATAGACCAGCGATACCTGCTGTGGTAATCCCTGTATGCTATTGTTTACAATACCATAAGTAAATGGCGAACCGGACTGCGCGGAAAAGAACAGTGTGACATTTGTCCGTCCGGCACGATGCCATAGTTTATCATAACCGACACTCGCTACAATCCGATGCCGGATATCAAAATTGCTATAAGCCAGGCTTGGATTGTTGGGAATCAGGGACTGGTTAAGCTGCCAATTCGACTCCATGGAGTTCCGCACCCCATTGGATAGATCTTTTGACATGCCGTAGGTGTAGCTCGCTGTTGCATTTAAAGTTTTGTATTTCTTCACCACCGTCCCTGTCACACTGTATTTATACCCTTGATTGGTATTGCTCAGCAAGTAAATATTCGAAAAACGCGTATCTACTGTACCGCTGTATACGGGCTGTTGATGCTTGCGGTCATAACCATACCAACGTGGATTATCGGAGGTATTGAGCTGCTGGAATAACACATCACTGATATTCTTGGTATAGATCCCTTCGAGCGTAAACTTCCAGTCACCGGACACCTCATAATCCATTCCTAAACTTGCACGGAATACCTGCGGCAGCGTGAATCCATTGTCAACGAGATCGACCTGCGTTTTTCCGCTATTCGGCTCATTGACGACAGCACCATTCTGAGCAATAAAATCTGCCAGGCCATTTTCACTCGGACGTATTGCATCGCTGCCCGGAGCAAAAGGTTTCTGATCTGCCCGCTGGTCAAAAGCACCGTAACTATTTCCGGTATTGTAATACGCGTAAGCCAACCACGCAAAGGGAATCCGTCCCGTAAACAATCCTGCACCGCCTCGCAATACGAGTTTGCGATCTTCTGTTACTTCCCAACGAAAGCCTACTCGTGGCGATAATTGTACCCTATTCATAAAATCATTGCGCAGACGGGTTAATGGGGTATACTGATAGGTCGTACCGAAATTAGGATCTGAGAGAATACTCTTCACTTTATCGCTCAGTCCGGGCATTTCCGGAAGGCTTGCCAAATCTGCCCGTAGCCCAGGTGTGATCCGCAGTCGATCGTGTATTCTGATCTCGTCCTGTACATACAAGCTGTACATATTCACAGCAAAATCAGCCGCCGGATTCGCTAGGATATAATCGCGGGTATTGTTATTATAATTGTAGCTTCCCCGTACCCGATATGGATTGTTATTAACAAAATCTTCGATGCTGTTGTAATCAACACGCCCGTTCCAGCTATTGACAAAGCCGTAACGAATTTTATACAACTCGTTGTGGGTACCGAACAGCAGTTTATGTCTTCCTGTGTTCCAGATTAAATTGGCCGTAAACTCCCATGTCCGCTGCTGCATATCAAAAATACTCGCTTCGCGGTCCGTACCGATGTAGATTGTCGTTCCGGGGGTACGTCCCTGAATCTGCACCTGAGGTAAGGTCGGGTCCGACAGCGGATCACGGCTGTCATCGACAATTGTATAACCAATCACCGCATTTGCGGATAGATTGTTTGAAAACCGGCTCTTCAATTCAGCCACCGTACTGCTCTGGTTATTGGTCTGTTTGAAGGCCATACTCGAAAAGCGAAAGTCCTGTTGGTCGCGGTCCATATGCGTCGCCGAACTGCGGATGGTATTGTTCCGGACCGCCAGCTGATGCTTGGCATTGATATTCCAATCTATACGGTTAAAGAACTTGACCGATTTGCTCCAATTGGTATACAAACCAGCAGTCCCGACGTCAAATAAGTTACCATAGCGTTCTTTGACGGTATTTGCTATTTTTTCTGCATCCGTCACACTTAGTATCTGAGCCGTTTCAGCTGTACCGACAATAAGCTGTGTCGGATCCTGCCGGCGCGCGATCTCTTCATTACTGAAGAAGAACAGTTTATTTTTAATAATCGGGAAACCGATACGGAAACCAGACTGATAGTCGTAGAAGTCACTGTTCATTTTTCCCAATGTACCGACCCTATCTTTTCCGGTCAGCGACGCATTGCGGCCAAAACCATAGACGGAGCCTTCGATTTTATTTGTTCCCGATCGGGTCACAGCATTTACCGAACCGCCGGTAAAGTTCCCGATCTTGACATCATAGGGCGCAAGATAGACCTGCACATCCTGAATCGCATCGATAGAAATCGGATTGGTTCGGGTTGAGCTTCCGGCCATGCCCGAGGTACCGGTCTGCCCACCCAAAGAAGGCGAAAAACCGATTGCATCATTGTTGATTGCACCATCCACGGTGACATTATTGTACCGGAAATTGGTTCCTCCAAAGCTATTGTCGCGGCTTCCCTGGGGTGTCAGGCGTGTAACGTCGGTAATTGAACGCGATACTGTCGGCATATTGCGGATCTGTTCGCCCGAAATATTTTTACCTGCGCCAAATGTATCGGCTCGTTGCCCCCTTGCCCGGGCGCTGACCACCACCTCCTCCATGCGTTGGTTGGCTGCACTCAGCAGGAGCTCAACTTCCTGGGCTCCCCCCAAACGGATATAAATATCTTCTCGTATATCGGGCTGCAGCCCCACAGCAGTAGCTGTAACGCGATAAGGCCCGCCGATCCGCATATTATTGATGGTAAATCGACCGTCTTTGTCTGCAGACAGCGAATATTTTGTACCCGAAGGCGTATGCACTGCTTCGATGGAGGCTGCCGCTATCGGCACTTTTGTCCCGTCCAGCACGCGGCCCGTCAGCGCGCCAGAAGTCTCCTGGGCAAAAATTCGTGTTGGCTGTAATTGCAGTAGGAATATGGCAATAAGCATCCCTAGCCAACGATATATTGTATTATTGATTGTTCTCATGTAAACATTTTTTATAAATCTGAGTGAATAACACACAGTCTTTCACCTTATTGTTGGAGTGTCTGTCCCATTACATGGATGACTCCATTTCCAGCAAGTACATCCATACGTAGAGGTGTTAGTGCCCAGGAATTGCCGATCCCTTTAACAGTTATTCCCGTAAAACTATTGGGTACATTGTATTGACCAAGCAAGTTAATGGTCACGGTCTTTTCATTCAGCATCGTTTCGGTATAACTCGTTGTTCCATCAGGCGTCAGCAAAAAATAATCCTGTGCGAACTTGCGCTCTTTGGCTATATGGTAGCTCAGTAGTTTTTTCAACTCTACTTGGTCAGCCTTTTCTATCGCTTCCAGATTGGGATAGCCAAGTTGTTTGATCGCCATATTATTGGGTGCAAACACCGTATAATTCGTTGTGCCCGCTAGTGATTCCAATAAGCCCGAAACCTTTAAACCCTGGTAAAACAAGCTGAGATCAGCGTTTGCCGCCAGCGCCTGTTTCAGGTTGCCGTGTACATTGGGAACCAATAAACGGTCAAGTACCTGCATTACCCCATTTGCGGCCTTGGTATCCGCTTGCAGCAGCCGGCTGCCATTGATCGTCGTCAGCGTATCTTTTCCTCGTTTCACCCGGCTCCAATACACTTTGGTACCCAATACCGTTTCCTCCTCCTGATTCATTTTTAAATTCTTTCCTGTAAATAGTATAACATTTTTCAGGATATGGTAATTGCCCTGTTCAACAAGTTTACCCGCCGGTTCAGCATATACTGCGGCCGGATTTTGATAACCAGCAGCCTTATAAGCATCGTCGGATGGGGCCAGTAAGGTGTAGGAACCATCCTGCATCAACATTTTATTCAGCCCGCTTTTATACAGTGCCGTCGCAAGATAGGTCAGTCCAAAGTTGTCCCGAACCACGTCGTTTAAAGTATTTTTTCCGACACCATCATTTGGATTTATGGCATCCTTAGAACAGTTCACCAGGGATAACATCAATAGAATGGCGTATAGGTATTTCATTGATTTCATGTCTTTTTGTCTAATCGTTTACACGTTTCGTATTATTTTTTTTGTGCCACATGCTGAAATCATCTGGCACAATGATCCGATCAACAACATGGACTGGTCCTTGAATGGTGTTGATATTTTCCTCAATAATATCTGCTGGCTGTTCCTTGCTTTTCAAATGCCCCACTTGAATTCTGTTGCCTGAGCGGTAAAAACGATGGTAGATATTCTTGAATTCAGCCAACTTGTTGTTGTCCAACATTTGCGAAAAAATAGTTGCATTATTTAAAAAACGGTCCATTTGCACATCGACCGTAATCATGGAATAATCTTCATTGTAACCTGTCTCCAGTCTCGCACCACCTATATACTGGTACTTGAGCAGGCTATCCACCGGAGTTAATTGGTTCGTTTCATAGTACCATGGGGTTTCGATCCGTCCATTCAATGCCCGTAGATCAGCCTCCGTATAAATGCCGATCCGGTTGAAAGCTGCATCGGTCGGCGCAAACAGGGTGCAATGGATAACATGTCTAGGCCATTCAGCACTATAGTGAAAAGTACCTTCAAAATAATAATTCCAATCGAGCATAAAACGAACCGGTAAACCAAAACCCGGATACATATTCATCATAAAATCATTGGCATATTCTGTATTGCTAAGTTCCATGGACTTTAAATACAAGGAAAAACGGCCGTCCTTTACCAAAAAATCGTACATCTGCTGCTGGGGAGCTTTGAGAACCTGCTCAATAATAAAAACATGTCCCTGCGCAACGGCAAGTTCCTGCCCAATCTTTAATTTCTTTCCATCGATAATAAAGTTCCCTCCGACCATACTCAGTTGCTGCCGATAGAAATAAGGTATCGTCCGCACCAATGTACCATCCCGGGGTTCACCATCCAAAAATTTAGGATGCTTCAATAGTGTAAAATAAGTCAGATCCCGCCCTATCATAGCCAGTTGATCGGAACTGATTGCACCGTTGAGTACATGATAGCGCAATACAGTCTGCAAGGAGTCTTTTGTTAGCTGCTGTATTTTTACGGCCGTATATCCAGCGGTTTCCATTGCACTATTGTTCGAAACCAAAAAGGTTAATTTGGCCTGCGCCTGTTCGGTGGCCAGTACTTTATCCATGTCGGCCTTTTGCCACATTGCTTTAAACAAACTGGTATTCTCCGGCAGTCCTTCTAGCAGCGAAGGATAGGTTGGCACCGGGATCTCTTCTCCTACTGCGTCAGGCATAAACTCTGCTTTTTTGCAGCCGAAAAATAGGAGAACCACAGCGAATATTGCAAGCTTAATATATTGATTTAAATTACTTTTCATCGTTGATTTGTCTTAGTTGATTCCTTAATCAATGCTTCTTCGGGCAATACCAAGAGGCTGTTTATTCCATGTACAACGCCATTGTCCGCTTTATAATCCGTTTGATAACCCGGCTGAAAGTTACTGATCCGTAGTGGCGTATTGGCTTCAGGAGCTTGGCTGTGAATAATAAAGGGTTCCATTGGCGTATTGGCGGAAATACCAAAATAATATAATTCATCACCCACGATGCGCGCACGATAATAAGGACTTCCGTAATAGCCTGAGCCCGGTAGCTGTCCATAGATCGCCATATCGGAAAGAAAGAAATGGTTATACAGCAGATAAACACGCGACAATCGTTTGCCATATTTGCCAGGATCCAACTGAGCAATGTCATTGATTGTTATTCCAGCCTTTTCGAAGGCTTGGTTATCGGGCGCAAAAACAGTTGTATTGGCAGGCTCTCCTAGACGATTCCAGTCTCCCATACGTTTGAGCAGTGCAATAAATAAGCTATACTCTGGTTTGGAATTTAATACATCTTGTATGGTTGGATTATACTTCAGCACTTTATCCACGACATGTAATACACCATTCGCCAATACAATATTCTGCGTCGCTAAGACAGATTTTGAGCCGTTAACATAGAAGTCCGAAATTAGCGTACATTCCGCACAGACTTTTTGGTTTTTATAACCGATAAACAGTTCTTTTTCCATCATGTTAACATATTTGTTGTCGATGGTATTTGGGGGTACATCACTGGTATACAACCTGCGCGGCAAAATATGATAAAGCAATAGCTGCCGCAGGCTATCTTGCTTCATGCTCGCGAAATCACTGGCACGGACAATCCCAAGATCATTGAAGGCTTTATTCGTTGGCGCGAACAGTGTATAAGGCCCAGGCTCTTTAAGCAGATTCAACAAATCAGCCTGCTTCAATGCAGCATAAAATAAGGTCAGATTATAGTTGTTACCAATAAAATCCGCTGCATTGCTGTATTTTTCACTTTCGACATACAGATCAAGGTCTTTATTCTTGCATGCATGGAAAAAGAATGTGTTTAAAAGTAAAGCAAGCCAAAATAGTGTTTTCATACTGCCCGATCGCACGCTGCCGCCGGTTTGTCTGCCCACTGTCTGCTGATTTATAGTTAAAATATCAGGTCTCATAATTAATAAATAGGTTGCGGATATTTACGTTGTACCGTGGTCAGAAAGGCATTGCCATTGACGATTTCAATACTATTGACTACACCGAAAGTTCGTGGATTAGCTGTTCCAGAATGAACATTGACTGTTAGACCGGGGAAAAAAGTATTTAGATAATAACTGGGCGAATATTGTGCATGATCCATCAGGATATAGCCAAAAGTACCGTCTTTAACAGCAGGTTCCGTAAGCCCTCCCGGGACCGATGGCGGTTCGAGATAGGATCCTGCGGTACGCGGATCAATGGAAGGTGCAAAAAACTGGATATATTGCCAGGTATTGGAATAAATCTTATTTTTATCCTGCAAGAAGATCGGGAAACCATAATAAGGCGCCACTTTAGGGGCACCAATGTTACGCTGCATCTGACCAGCGTATTGATAACTGAAATTTGGAATACGCTGTTGCACCGTCGCTCCGGCAGCATTCACACTTGGCTGAATATGCGTGATAAAAATATTCATCGTATCAAGTAAACCGTAGCGCAACGACCTTGTTGTCCCCGGTACTGGCAATTTCTGTGCAAGATCCGCCTGTAGAAAACCTTTGGCGCTCAGGTTATAAAAATTGACGTAAGTCAGGGTATCCGAAAAAGCCTGTTTATGGAACGTCTCCTGACGCACATAGAGTCCATTTTCCTTTGTCTTAAAGTCTTTCTGCAGTATATGTAAGGTATACACTTCGCGCGAGGAGAGATCAATAATGGTATCGAGAAATACTTTGCGCTGCTGCTCATCGGGCAATTGTGCAAATGGGACGCTACTGATGGGTCGTGCCATAAAGAGGAAACGACGTTTGCCTGCAGGCACCTGCGCCCAATTTGTTAAATCAAAACCATTCAATATCGGCGCTGTCGGCACCAATTCTTTCCCCGGGTATTCAGGGTTATATTTAGAGGTACTCAATCCTGCATGTGCGGCATTGGGTGCCGCATAAATATTCCGTTTGTCCAAAAAGTCACCTATTGCCTTTCCACCAATAGGTTTGCCTGACGCGTCAAACTCTGGATCAATAAACATGCAGAAAAAAGGTTGCGCTTCTTCTTTATTATCCAAGGTGAGTGTATAGGTCAAATTATTAAATACCCGGATATAGGCAGGGTCTTCGACGGTGCGATATTCGGTTTTTGTGCAGCTCGCTACGCAAAAAACAAACGATAACGCGATAACTGCAAAAATGGGACAATTTAAAATCTTGTATTTCATAAAAATGGTCATTTCGTATGTTTTACTACCATAAATTTCGCTTTGTCGGTTTCGGAGGTGCTTTTCAGATCACCTATCACCGCGATGGAATATACCCCCGGTTCATGCAGCGGAACTTTACGCCCGACAGCGGTATACAGTTTGGGGTTTGCTACTAGCTGCGTACTGGACAATGGTTTGACCTGTTGTAGCCAATCGCCTGGAATACGTGTTGGCATGGAGCTGTAAAGCATAAATTGATAGGGGCCACCGATATCATTGGACGCACTGTATAATAAGGAGGTATAAGGCTGAAGGATATTTAAGGCTCCCGGAGCGATATTTACTCCACTATCCATTGTCTGTGTACCGAAAGGGCGTCCCTCACCATTGGTGAACGTGGCATAAGACAAAGCTGAACAGAAATTCAGGAAACGGAAATTAAACATATAGCTGGACCGGAACCGGTCTATTGTCGCATTATTACCCCCTCCCTCTTTCCCTGTATAGGTCGTTCCGGCCAAGTTATTGGCCGCTAATAGGACCTTGACTTTTTTGTCTTGATCCATGTAGAGCCAGGCCGTATAATTTTGTCCTGCCTGCAGTTCAGCATCGATGGTAGCCAAAGCTTGCCCTGAAGCTGTTTCAATAGCAATATGCTGTTGACCGGCGACCACTTGTAGATAATTCGATGCCTTACCATATCCTGTGGCGGCTGTAACCTGGCCTTTAGCCTGCAAAACCGGGTCTTGTCCTGTAATGGTATTGGCAAGCTGTATCTGCGCATAGGTCCGATTCAGGGGTTCGCTGATATCGGCTATAATCTGGAAACCATTTTGCAGTTCGCGGATATCGTCAGTACCCGTGGTCCAGGTAAATTCTTTGGGATGGACGACAATAGTATAGATACCGCCGGGCTGGAAGGTCTGAACCGGTGCATAGGTCTGGCCAGAAGACATTCGGCTAATGGCACCGCCGCCCATTTCCATGGTTGAGTTGAAGCGGTCAATAGTATTGTAATAAGTATGCCCCACCGCCGGAATCTGCCGGCCGTCATCCGTCAGCAGCTTAAACTGATAGGTACCATAGGGTAGTTCCACATAATCCGACCAGGCATCACTGCCAATCTTTGTGGTACTGTTACTGACCGGAGTTCCATCCGCATAAGCCAAGGTAATTGGGCCAGTAATATCCTCCATAGCGCTTGTTGGCATCAGCTTCTTGGCGAAATTAATGATCCGAATTTTAAAATGATCCGGACGTGCCGGAGCTGTCACACTGCGTGGTACCTCCACCAGCCTATCCGGTTTCTGCACCCTGCTTTCGTGATTGATCAGCAGGTAATAGTCCTTCGGAGCGTTGTAAGAATCGTGGACTGTAAATTCGACATCATGAGAAGCAATGGTCTTATTTGGTATCGGCACAAAGGTTGTCCTAAGACGTACTGTGCCATCGGTCTGAAAGAGATCCTGCGGCACGGTCCAGCTCTGTCCCAAGCGCCCATCTTTCGGAAAATAACGTGTTCCCGGTGGCGTCAGCTCTTCGGGTGGAATATAGCCCGAACGCTGTGGGGGCACAAAGAAATTTGTCAGACTGTCGCCATTAGCAATCAGCTGTGCATTTTCGGATAAATTGACCAAGCGTATATTTGAGGCTTTTTCAGCATCTGGATTAGGTCTATAGTCAAAAGTGTAATCTAAGTTTTCCCGTTTACAGGAGAGGACAAAAATACTGACCAATAGCAGTATGACCTGTAGCAGGGATAGCCATCCCATCGCCTTCAAGCGCTGTCCATTATTTCCTTTTTTTTGCTGTTTCATACTTATAAAATGTTATAGGTAAATCCAATCATAATTTCTGTACCGCGTTTGTAGCTCCGGTTGAGGTATTCGCGTCCATACCATTTGCCACCTGTATTTGGATTGGCATAAACCGTTTTGATTGCCGGATTCAGGATATTCTTTGCGTAACCTTTAAAGAGCAACCTCTTATTCAACTTTTGACTGAATACCAGGTCCATCATGGAAAATGGCCGCGTATAGAGATCCGGTTCTCCGGTAAGATTGATCTGTACCAGCCTTTCGCCTACCGTATTGTATGTCGCTGTGATATCCGTTCCCCATTTTTTATTGTTATAATTCAGCCAGGCATTGATACTATAGGGAGCCTGTTCAAAGAGCGGGCTATTGGTCGGTGCATTCCGGTCGATAGACCAGTTGGCAGCAAGCCGTTCCGGTGTTTTCTTAATATTGCTCTGCGCAAGCAGCAGATTGGACCCTAAGAAGAAATCCTGTGCGGGTCCCCAAAATGAGCCTAAGTTTTTTACCAGTTCCAGTTCAATTCCATAGACCCGGCCCTGGTTGGGGTCGTTCTGAAATTGAATGATCGGAAATTCCGGAAAAGTAGCGGCAAGTCCCTGTGTCTGTAGGCTGAATACCTTCACCAACTGATCATTGATTTCTTTTCCGAAGGCCGAAACAGCAATGACTTCACCGCTATTGGGAAACCATTCCCAGCGAAAATCCAGGTTTTTGGTCGACTGATTTTTTAAGTTTCTGTTTCCGACGACCAAACCCATCTGGAAAGCGTCAAATTCGTAAACATTGGTAATTTCCCGTAATTCAGGTCGCGCCAGTGTGGTATTGAAGGCTACCCTAAAGTTCATATTCTCGTTGAGGGTATACGTTGCATTGACTGAATAATACGGTTTGTAGCCCTGCTTATAGGCCGAATTTGGATTCTGTGGATTCAGGTTTACGGTCCCGTTTGCATTGGCTGCTGTCAGGGATGGATCCAGATATACATTGGCCGTATCCACCGCGGACTGGATATTGGTATTTTCAAACCGCAATCCACCGGCGACCCGAAGTTCATCCGTCAGTTTCAGGTCCAGCATTCCATAGAACGCATTGGTTTCATAAAATCCGGTGTAATTGTTAGGCGATTTCTGGATGTTGTACAAGAAGCCCCCCACGGGAAAGTCACCTTCACCTACCCCGCCTGTGGGTACGCGCACACCGACCACCTCATTGCTGACCAGGCGATCCAGATTACCTTCCACATCATACAGTGGAATTGAGGAAAATTTACCGGGACCATAAGCACCATAACTTGTAAAATTAGATCCCGGCAGAAACAGTACGTTTTCCCCAAATTTCCGCTCACGGTTCAGGTAGTTGAATCCTGTTTTTATTTCCTGTTTATGGCCCAATAACTTAAAAGGAATCGTCAGATCAGCTTTGTAATTATAATTGGTTTCGTCCAGATTCCGCCAGCGCCGTCCATTCGGATCAGCCTGAAGAATACCGAAAGGACCAAATCCATTAACATAACCCGAGCTTAACGCATAATAGCGTTCGGTATAAACATAGTCTACATTCCCCGTATTCGGGAGATGGGCAATACTTGGCCGCTCAATGGCACCGCCATAGCGCGGTTTGTAATCCACCATATTGACAAAGCGGTAATCCGGATCATTCTGGTTGGATTTGGATGACGCCATATTATAGCTCAACCGTGGTGAATATTCACTTGTTAAAAATTTGTGTTCTCCTTGTAGATTAAAGGTATGTAGCGTGCGGAAGGTTTGCTTTAGCGAGTAGGTGGTACTGTTTACTTCACCCGGTAAACCCGCATAGTAATATCCGCCACGCAGGTTCGTTGCCCTATTCTCCCCGCCCCAACTGCCCAGATACTGAAAACTCACTTCATGTCTAGGGTTAAAGCGATAGGTCAGACCACCCAATAGGCCATAATTAAGCGTCTCGACGCCTGTATTTTCCTTGTAGGTCTGATACTTGCCCATCACAATATTATTGGTGGTGGTAAAATTAGGGATCTTGCGCTGGCTATAGATATAGGGGCTACCTGTGACCACACCTTGGTAAATGCTATATTGTGTCAGGTCTCCGTCGTAGATATTGCTTGTGCGTCGGTAATAGTTTCCGCCGAGAATCACGCCCAATTTATGTTTATCAAAAAGGGTATAACTGTTACCGAACGTAGCGGAATACAATTGATTGAGGGGTGCTTTTTTAGTCTGCGATGTCAATACGGGGTCAAATCCCTGCATAATGCCATTGATGCGATTGACCTCCTGGCGCACTTCAGGACTATAATTGCTCGAGGCAATCAGCTGCTGAATCGAACTGAGGCCATTGGGGTATTGTTTGGATAGATTCAGAAAGTCTTTGGAAAGATCTTTCTTATTGATTGCCGTACCTAATACGCCCATATCGCTATTCCAGAAACTGTTATACTTGCCGCCAATCCCGATATTGGAATTGAAGCCTGTCTGCGCGATCACTTCAAACGTCATCTTTTCTGGTACCGATTTGGTCTTCAGTTCGACGATGCCCGAAGCCGCATCGGCAGGCTTATCCGGTGTGACGGTCTTATAGACAGTAATATTATCCAATAAAGACGCCGGAACAAGATCCAATGGGATGGCACTGCGGTCAGGATCCGAGGATGCCAACCGTACGCCATTCAGCTGTCCAATTACCGAGCGGTCGCCCAGTCCACGTACCGCCACGTATTTATCGTCGGTTATGGTCACCCCGGTCACACGTTGCAAAGCCTGCGTTGTGGTGATACTACCGGTACGTTCAATCAATTGAGCCGAGATCGCATCCTGTACGATGGATGCTTTGCGGCGTTCTTCGAGCACTGAAGCTTCGGTATTCGCTCTTTTTCGGGCCTGCACTGTGACTTCGACTTCCTGCAGTGCCGTGGTCAGAGCCTGTAACCGAACCGTTATATCGCCTTGTTTCGAACTGACGTTCAACTCCTTAGACTGATATCCCAACGAGGTAAAAACCAGCACTCCATTTTGTCCGGAAATTCCTATAGTGAAATTTCCATTTGCATCCGTTGAGGTCGAATTCCTGGTATCCTTGACGCTGACTGAAATTCCGGCCAAGGCCTGTCCTGTACTTCCATCCAGTACCCGGCCACGGACCATAGTGGTCTGCGTCCAACGTTTCGTCTTTTTTTCATCACTTGGACTTTCCGAATCCGTACGCCGAATCGTTACAATTCTGTTTTTGACTGTATAGGCAAATGGAAGCTTTTCAAAGCAACGTTGTAGCACCTGTTCCAGCGGCGCATTGACCACATTGATCGTGATGCGCGGCACATGATCAAATATCTCCGCATCATAAAAAAAATCATAGCCCGTCTGCACACTGATCTGTTCCATCAGATCAGCCAAAAGGGTCTTTTGCTTATTAATAGTTAGGTGCTGACCATATGTAGCTGCACTTAAATGTGCTAGTACACAGGTTAATAATACCATGGTGATTTTCATAACACGCATGACTTGATGAAAATTCATACTTTTGTCTTGTAGTTATAGTAAATGTTAAAAATTGACGACACATCTTTTTTAATGACTTTAGCTATTTCGGGCGGTGATGTTGGTAGCATCGCCGCTTATTTTTTATCCAATGTCATGGTAATGGGTAATTATTTCTTCACGATAATCCTCCTTTCTTTGATCTCCAGTTTCACCTTATTGATGGAAGCGATCATTTCCGTTACCGCCGATAGCGATTGACTCCGGGATACCTTTCCCGTAAATTTCATTGTGCTTAATTCAGGAGGACATTCCACCGTGACATCGTACCATCGGGCGATCTTGCGCAGAATACCGCCTAACTCTTCCCGACGGAATATAAAATACCCATTTATCCAGGCTAAGTTTTGTTGTATATCTGCTTCCGAGAGCAGCATATTGTTTCCGACCAACGCCTGCTGTCCGGGTTTGAGCAATTCTGATTTCCCGCTATGTGCGGCAACGAGGCGTACGCTCCCTTCCAACAGCGTTGTACAGTCATAAGGTTCATTGGCATAAGCGTTGACATTGAAGGTGGTTCCCAATACCTGGATCACCTGTTTATCGGTCTCGACAAAAAATGGTACGCGTTCCTTATTTTCGTTAGTGATTTTGGCTATTTCGAAGTAGACTTCGCCGGTCATTTTTACCCGACGTTCTTTTTTTTCAAATTCCACCGGGTAGGTCAGTGAAGATGCCGCATTGAGCCATGCCCTACTTCCATCAGGCAGTGTGACACGATATTGTCCGCCATTGGGCGTATGGATGCTATTATAGGATTGTGTGGATGCTCTTTTATCTACAGCGGCATAAACAATTTCACCTTCGGCTGTTTTTTGTACTTTCACTCCACCTTGATCTGCAATGCTTCCTTTGGCAGCATCTGATAAAGAGATCGTCGATCCATCTGCCAGTTTCAAGATAGCTCTGTCACTGCCGGGCGCAATTTCCTTTTTTAAGTCAGCAGTTTGATTTTCTTTAAAATCATTCCGTTGCATCAATGACCAAATCAATCCGGCCAACGCAGCGAATAGAAGTAACGCCGCGACATATCGTATTGTTTTCCTTCCAATAGCTACGATCTTTGATTTTAGCGGAGGCTGTGTTTCTTCGGCTTGGACCAGGGGTTGTAAGGGCCCAATTCTTTCCTTTAACCGAAGCTGCCATTCGGAAATCTTCGCGGCATCGATAGGTTCGACTTCTTCGGGCCGATCCCATAAAGATGTAGTTTCTGCCTCCATCAGCCGATGAAGAACAGCAGTATGGTCAGGATCTGCCAGAAAGTCCCCTACAATCTTCTTCTCTGCTCGTGTACATTTTCCTTGAAGATATCGCTTCAACAGCTCATTTGTAATCATTTGTTCACCCATTTTTTGCTCCTTCACTACTATAGGCGCAGAAATAGCTGCTTACCACCTACCGTGATCAATAAAAAAAGAATAAAAATCACAACAAACTGATAATCAGCAATAAAAAAAACGCACTAAACAAGCTGATTAAGGAGGAGGATAACAATAGGCACAATGCCTTTTCGGAAATGTTTGAGTGCGGAGGAAATATAATTTTCGATCGTATTGACCGAAAGATTGGTTTTCTGTGCTATTTCTTTATAGCTGAAGCCGCCTTCCCGACTGAGCACAAAAACTTCTTTGCGCTGCGGACTGAGTTCTGCGAGAAGCTGCTTATATTGATCCTCTCCTTCCCGGCAAATAATAGCAAAATCAGCCATTTGCTTTTCTATAACAGCATCTTCAGCATATTTTTCAATTGTCGAAACAATATTCTGACTTTGTTTCCGCATGTGGCTAATGACAGCATTGCGGGCAGCACGGTGCAGATAAGCCGATACGTTTACCGGGATCTCGAGCTGCCGCCGTTTTTTCCAGAGCCAGAACAAAACATCGAGTGCAATCTCCTCTGCTAGAAAAGTATCGTTCAAATAATACTTACAAACGGCATAAAGCTTGGGCGAATAACGGGCCACCAATTCATTATAAGCTTTTAGGTCTTCATAAAGACAACAGCTTTCCAATAATTCACGATCTGATGCGCTATGATAATTCACCCCTGGTTAATAATTTCAATCGTATATAATGATGTATCTATCCCTGCCTGTATTCAGGAGCAAGTCGTTTCCCCGGAATCTTTTCAATCCAACCGAAATTGGCTCAGCTCTGTTACTGAGCTAATCGACAGGTGTACAGATTCCATTACTAAATTCATAAAGAAATGTGTGGGTAGTGTTTGTTTAGTATTATGTTTCTGTTAAGTCAAATGCTCTCCCGTTTTACGATTGAATATATCCATCCGCTCGGTCATCCTACGACATGGTACTGATCTTTATCCGCTTGCTCCAGATCGTCGAATACGTTTAATTTCATCGTTCTTTTTGTTCTTGTATGTATATTAATGCTTTTGTTAATG
The DNA here is from genome assembly GCF_002933815.1 of Sphingobacterium sp. HMA12. Taxonomy (GTDB): domain Bacteria; phylum Bacteroidota; class Bacteroidia; order Sphingobacteriales; family Sphingobacteriaceae; genus Sphingobacterium. The sequence goes on along the minus strand of NZ_BEYR01000007.1, from coordinate 129,796 downwards.
GACTGTTAATGGTCTCCGTTGATATTGGGGTTACAAACAATATAAATCTTTATGCTAATTAAAACGCTCAAACTTTATGTGCTCAGCATGCTATTGCTGCCCGCAAACATGTTATTGGCCCAAAAACAATACGATTCCTACAAGGGTCTCGTCATGGCCGGTTACCAAGGCTGGTTTAATAGTCCACAAGACGGTGCCGATCGAGGGTGGTACCATTATCGGGGTAAAAATGGTTTTCAGCCCGGATCAACGAATATCGACTTTTGGCCTGACGTCAGTGCCTACCAAAAGACCTACGACAGCCCCTTTATGACCAAGGCGGGCAGCCCCGCCAAATTGTACAGCGCCCACGATTATTCCTCCGTCAATCTTCATTTTAAATGGATGAAGCAGTATGGAATAGATGGCGTTTTTATGCAACGTTTTGTTGGCGAAATCGCCAATCCAAGTGGGTTAAATCATTTCAACAAGGTGCTACAATCGGCCATTCAGTCGGCCAATGAATCGGACCGTGCACTCTGTATCATGTATGATCTCAGTGGCATCAAGGATGGTGACGAAGAGATTCTGATGGATGATGTGGCGGCACTGGAGAAGAAATGGGAATTAAAACGGCGCAATAAAGCGCATACCTACCTGTTCCATCAGGGCAAACCACTGATTGCCGTCTGGGGCGTAGGTTTCAACGATGGCCGCAAATATAACCTCAAAACGGCCGAACGCATTGTCGATTACCTCAAACAAAATGGCTACAGTGTACTATTGGGTGTTCCGACCTATTGGCGCGAACTTCGCCAGGACACCGAATCTGATCCCTTCTTACACACCTTGATCAAAAAGTCCGACATCATTATGCCCTGGTTTGTCGGCCGTTATAATCAAGCCGGATTCGACCAGTTCAAACCTTTGATTCAAGCCGACATGGACTGGTGCAAAAAAAACAAGGTAGACTATGTTCCGCTCTGCTTTCCGGGTTTTTCATGGACCAATATGACCGGAAGTTCTCGCGCCTTTGTACCCCGCGATTCGGGCAACTTCTACTGGAAACAGCTGCAGCACAATCTTTCCATTGGTGCCGAAATGCTCTATATTGCCATGTTTGATGAAGTCGATGAAGGAACGGCCATATTCAAAACCCTGCATCAAAAAGATGTTCCGCTCAATGGAGAAGGGGGATTTGTCGGAATTGAAGATAATTTACCCAACGATCATTATCTTTGGTTGACGGGACAAGCTGGCAAATACCTGAAGACTAAAACCACAGCCCCCGTTTCACAACCAAAAAGAAACTAAAAGATGAATATAAAATTTATAACTGGTACAGTTCTGCTGTTTTTCTGTTTCGCCCAGAGTCAGGCACAGCAACAGAAAAACAATGCCACCGCTGCCAGTCAACGGCAACAAAAAATAGATCAATTCTGGACTGACCGGACCTGGATCAAACCCGCAGCGAATCTGTCCGTTGCCCCATTGAGTCTGGTGTATACGCGTCCGGCGAAGGTATGGGAGGAAGCCTTGCCCTTGGGGAATGGACAGCTTGGCGCCATGGTCTTTGGCGGAGTTGCCGATGAGCGTATCCAATTTAACGAAAGTACATTATGGGCCGGAGCACCCCAGGATCCCAATAACCCAAAAGGCAAAACCTATCTCCCTCGTATCCAACAGCTGCTCTTTGAAGGAAAAAACAAGGAAGCCGTCGAACTTGCAGACAGCACTTTAATGGGAATCCCAAAAGGGATCAAGCCCTATCAATCGCTGGGTGAATTGTGGCTCGATATGCCGCATCTCCAGGTTGAACACTATCAACGTTCCTTGGATCTGGAAACAGCCATACAGCAGACCAGTTATCACTATCAGGGTGTAAAATACACCCGAGAATCCTTTATTTCGGCACCGGCTAAGGCCATGGTCATTCAGTATAGTGCCAACAAAAGGCAAGCACTGGACCTGAACTTCAGCTGGAAACGCGCCCAGGATTTCAGTTGTCTCTCGGACCCAAACGATCCCTCCCAATTGCTTCTACAAGGTCAGATCGGACAGGGCGGCAATGGTGAAAAGGGCACGAAATTTTCCGCTATTGCAAAAGTCTTTCCCAAGGGCGGCAAGCTAACCAACATTGAGGGTCGGATAACAATTACAGGTGCTGATGAGATCATGCTACTGATCACCGCAGCAACAGATTACCCGGGTTTAAAGCAGATCAGCTATCCCGCAAAACAATCTATCGTGGATCCACTTGTAAATTGCCGTAAAGCAATTGAGACATTGGAAAAATCTGACTATAAACAGTTGAAACGCACACATATTGCAGATTACCAGCACTATTTCAAGCGTGTACAGTTGAATCTGGCGGATTCGGAGCAACAAAAATGGGAACAGCTCCCTACAGATTCGTTGATCCAGCTCACTCGTGGACAACAACAGATTCCAAAGGCACTGATCAACAAATTTTTCCAGTTTGGCCGCTACCTATTGATCAGCAGTTCACGTCCGGGGCATATGCCGGCAAATTTGCAGGGCCTATGGGCCTGGCAAATGGATCCACCCTGGAATGCAGATTTTCATACCAACATCAATTTGCAGATGAATTATTGGCCCGCGGAACTGACCAATCTATCCGAATTGCATCAACCCTTATTTGACCTCACTTCGGCCCTGATTCCCTTTGGTGAGCGTACAGCGCGTACCCTTTATGGCGCTCGCGGTTGGGTGGTACACCACCTTACTGATGCCTGGGGCTATACCGCTCCGGCAGATGGCGTACAGGGGATTTGGCCCATGGGCTCCGCATGGTTAGCGCAACATCCCTGGGAGCACTATAGCTATACCGGAGACCGTCAGTTTCTCAAAGAACAAGCTTATCCCATTATGAAAGGTGCTGCCCGCTTTATACTGGATTTCCTGGTACAGATCCCCTCTGATAAACACTTTGCGGGATATTGGACGACCAATCCCTCCCATTCTCCCGAAAACAGTTTTATCTTACCTTCAGGTGAGGTGTCCAGCTTTACCTATGGCGCCACAATGGATACCCAGATTATCCGCGATCTACTACAAAACTATATTGAAGCGGCAACCTTGCTCGACAGCGATCCAGACTTTCGGCAGGAATGCCAGACGGCTCTGCAAAAACTGATCCCTACACAGATCAGCAAAGAGACCGGACGGATTATGGAATGGATCGAAGATTATCAGGAAACGGAAGTCAATCACAGACATACCTCCCATCTTTTTGGGCTACATCCGAGCAATCAGATCTCTATTGCCAATACACCCGACCTGGCCGAAGCGGCAAAGAAAACCCTGCTGAGCCGGGGCGATCATGGTACCGGCTGGAGTCTGGCCTGGAAGATTAATATGTGGAACCGGCTGCACGACGGCGAACATTCCTACAAGTTGCTTTACAATCTGATCAGTGAAAAGACCTTACCCAATTTATTTGATAATCATCCACCTTTTCAGATTGACGGCAATTTTGGTGCTACGGCAGCCATCGCCGAAATGCTATTACAGAGTCAGGTACGCGATAAAAACAACAATTACCTGATTGAACTGCTGCCCGCATTGAGCAAACATATGGATAAAGGTAGCGTTACCGGATTGAAAGCACGCGGGAATATCAGTGTCAATATCCAGTGGAGTAATGGTGCACTTGAAAATGCGGAACTTATCCCAAGCAAAAATGGACCGATCTGTATCAGTTACGCCGGTAAGCAGATCCAAGTGGAAGGAATCAAAGGAAAATCTATCCAAATTACATCCCAGATGTTTTAGCTTGAGCAAGCTTTATAGGCAACAAAAATGAGCTAAGGAAATAGCTTAACGAAAAAGGTCCTTTGGTCAATTGACCAAAGGACCTTTTTGTTTTAATTTGCCCAGTTTTTGTTCGCTTTATCGCCCAGCACAAACTCAAGCGTACCACCGCTCAGGATATCCGCATGGTTTAACTGTGTGCTGTTCCATGGTTTTCCGTTCAGCGTAGCCGATTGGATATACTTATTTTTTGCTGACGCATTTTTTCCGATAATCACAAAAGATTTTCCGTTCGGCAGGCTTAATGTTATTTTCCGGAAAAATGGAGACCCAATACTATAGGACGCTAGTCCCGGTGTAACCGGATAAAAACCCATCTGCGAGAAAACCACAAAGGCTGACATACCACCGCCATCTTCATCTCCCGGTATTCCCATCAGGTCATTTCTAAACCACTCGCCGATCAGTTTATGGATGCGTTTTTGTGTCATCCAAGGTTGTCCAGCGTAATTATAGAGGTACGGAATATGGAGGGCCGGCTCATTGGCCATCGAAAACTGACCGACATTCCCCGTATGATCTGGCAGTTGTGCATAGAAATCAAATTTGGAACGTCCCAGCGGCTGTTGGAACATTTCATCCAAATATTGGACAAACAGCTGGTTACCACCCATCAATTTAATCAGGTCGGGGATATTGTGCTGTACATCCCAACGGTAGATCCAGGCATTATTTTCACCATAATACTCCCGAGCTCCCTGTCCTCCTGCGAAGACATAGTCAAAAGGCATGATAAAATTGCCTTTTTCATCCTTGGGGTGGAAAAATTTGGTCTGTTCATTGAACAGATTTCGGTAATTAAAAGACTGCTTCATAAACAGTTCATAATCCGCTTTTATACCCAATTCGTTCGCCAGTTGTGCAAGACACCACAAGTCGTAAGAAGTACCAAGGGTGACCGCTACGGGCTGGCGCCTTTCAAAACCATGTACTTCGGGATAAATTTCCTGTTCCCCTGGATGCAAAGCCGGGATATAGCCCTTTTCTTTGAAAAATTCATCCATTTTTCCAGCAGGCTTGCCCGACCATGGCGCCAAGGTTTTCTCGGTAATCGCTCCTTTTGCAGCTAGATATGCTTTTTGAATATCAAAACCACGAATCCCTTTCCGGTAGGCATCCAGCAAAGTTGCTACGCCGTGGTTGGAATTCATTCTGCGGCTATCTCCCGTGATCTCCGGAAAAGTCGGCAGCCAAGGCCTGTCCATCTGCTCCGACATCCGCACAAAGGAATTGAGAATATTCGATTCTGCCGCTGGGTCAAGCAACACGCGTAAAGGGTGATGCGCACGATAGGAATCCCAGATCCAGTCATCTGTAAAAAACGGCTTACCATCATCCGAATGTACCTTACCGTCAAATGCACTATAATAACGTCCACCTTCAGAAATGTTGACCGGACGTTCATAGGTGCGATACAAAGAGGTATAGAAGACATTTTTGTCTGATTCGCTGTCGCCTTCTATAGCAATCTTTCCAAGTGCTTGATTCCAGGTTTTACGGCCATTTTCTGCTAGTTTCTTTTCATCAAAATCAGCAATTTCACGGTTTAGATTTGCTTTTGCCTGTGCTGCGTCAATAAATGAAACGCCGTACTTCATTTTTAAATTTGTTCCCGCCTTGTCAAACTGTAGGACAAGACAGGCATTTTTGCCTTTTGCATCCGTACCCTTTTCTAACTGCTGGCCTTGCAATTTACTAACCCCAGTCGGTTGAATATCAGGAACAGCATAGATATACACACGTGTGCCATTGCCAATTTCCTGACTGCCTGACAGAGCTTGTCCATCCCAATTCAATTCCCCATCCCGCGAATTGAATTGCAGGTATTTTGTCGCTGTGCCCGGAAAAGTAAACGTATACATACCCGACTGATGGGAAAGTGCATAATCAACTTTAATATCTTCCTGATCTAAAACAACAGCATAGTGATAAGGCTTAATCTCCTCCTGGTCATAACTGTACAACTGCACCGGTTTAAGCTCCTTGGGCAACTGCAGCATTGGACTCAGATTAAAAGCTGACGATCCACGATGGCTCGTAACAATAAGCGGAAGACCATAGAGACGATCCGAGGTAAAATCGCCCCTTTCGGGATAGACACGCAAGATGCTGTTGGGCAGGTGAACAGTCGGATAGGTTGGCACCAGTAAATGACTGATATTACCCATATATGGATTGACGTAATCCACAAAATCTTTCTGTTTCTGGGATTGAGAAAAACCTTTTAGCAAAAAGATAGACAAAAAAGAAAAACAACAAACTGTCCGTAGAAAGGTTTTATGTTTCAGATTGATATTCTTATTTAGCATTCTAAATTATTAAGTGATGAATGGTTTAAGGGCAAAACATCCGTTTCGCCCTTAAAGATAATTTTTTTTGACCACATTTATTCCCGCCGTACCCATTATTTAGGTACTGTCAGGAGACCAGTCTGCTTTACTTTTTTAATGCTACCATCCGCATTATACTCCAGGCGGTCTACGCAGATCGAACGTAGCCAATCATTGAACTCGCCGTTTTTTTGCGAAAGTTCACTATTATGATAAAAGGCATACCATTTACCTTTAAACTTAACGATCGAGCCATGGTTGGTATAGCTGTTTGTCGGATCCATATAAATTCCCATTGATTTCCATGGGCCCAGCGGGCTATCGCCAATCGCATAGCGCATGCGGTTGTCACCTTTGACACCATCTTTCTGGTTATCATCGTGGTTATCGGAATAGGAAAGATAATATTTCCCCTTATACTTATGTACCCAGGAAGCTTCATGGAAATCTTCCAGTCCTTCCATCTTTTGCAGCTGACCATCCACTTCCATCATGTTATCTTTGAGCTTGCCCGCCTTGCACACACCGCCCCCACCTTGATAGAAATATGCCTGACCGTCATCATCAATGAACACATGTGGATCAATTAAGGCATCTGCTCCGGTCACATACCCCTGGACGACAAAATCTTTTGCGGGCGACTTGCTTGTGGCGACCCCAATCTTCCAGGTTTTGTTCCATTCCGTGCCGCTGGGATGCGGGAAATAAAAGTAGTAGGTCCCATTGCGAAAAACACAGTCCGGAGCCCACATAAATCCACCCTCTTTCCTGCCCCAAGGTACTTGCGACGCACGTAATATTTCGCCATGATCGGTCCAGGTCTTCATATCGGCAGTTGAAAAAACGTGGTATTGATCCATCAGATCACAACCCTGTGGTGGGGCAATATCATGGGATGCATACACATACAGCCGACCGTCTGCCCATACACGCGCGGAAGGATCTGCGGTATACATATGTTTGATAAAAGGATTCTCCTGCGCCTTCAGGTGCGCGGTAAAAAGTAATGATATGCCCAATAGACATCTGGAACCGGCTTTGATTAATTTATTCATCTTCATATTATTTATTCATTAATTGTTTTATCACGAAATCATTCTTGCTGAAAAAGCGCGTTCAATAGCAATTTTAATCGGCTACCCGTGGCTAGCCCTTATCAGGTAAACGCTCCTCCGCTTGGAGGAGCTTTACCTGGATATCGCAGCGATGATCATCAGCTGCTATTAAGGGACTTTGATCACTTCGATCTCCGAATAGTTAAATTTCTCGTACGTGTCACGAACTTTTGCCCCCATTCTGACATAATAGGTGTATCCCGATTTAAGTGGCAGGTCGTTGATGGTATATGTTTCCTTACCTTCTCCGGTCTGCATATCACCGATCTCGGACCAGTTTTTATTGATCAGAGTCCGGTATTCATCTTTGTAGTACGCATCTATTCGGTTTCCTGCACCACAGTAAGGTGTCAGACTCAGAAAAGGGCGTACTTCGATGATCTGCGGCAGTCCGGCTGTAACCGGAGCCGTCAGGGTGCAGGACACGTCCAATTTATTTTCAGCTTTCAATGTCCATTTCACATTTTTAATCTGTAAATAAGGTGTCACTTCAAAATTCTGTTCGGCAGAGGCTCCCAATTGAAAGCCTTCGATTTTTTCAGCAGGCCAAAAGGCGCCACCGTAGGGCTGCAGGGTATAGGTAGCCTGAAATAGTTTGCTGTTGCTGTATGAGCCATCTTGCCTGACAGCAAGATCTTGTGGCGCCGGATTGTCGCTCCAGCTGGTTTCCAACAGGCGGATACTAAATTCTCCTTGGCCTGTCAGCAAAGGCTTTTTGGTCACCTTATCCATCACCTGCCCCTGCATGCTGGCATTGGGACCTTCGTAGTTATCTGTTTTTGCACAGGCATTCAAAAAAAACAGGCCTGCCAAAGCTGTATATAAAAATAGCGTTCTCATTGTCGTTCATTTAATAAATGGGGTTCTGCGGATATAGATTAGGATTTTTATTCAATTCCCCGCCCGGAATAGGTTCATAATACCATTTCTTCTCAAAGTTGAAGGTTTTGTTCCAAGGCTCTTTTTCACGGATAAAGATAAAGGAGTTGATACGTTCACCATTGGGTGCATACTTCAGTTCATCCAGTACAAGGTAAGGCATGAGTGAATTGGGCACAAAGTTGTTGAGCTCCACATCAGCGATACGCCATCTACGCATATCCCACCAATGGTGATTTTCGAAACAAAGTTCACGTTCACGTTCCTCACGGATAAACTGGAGATTACCGTCCAGAGGATATCCATATTTGCCCGATAGATTAGCCGCAGCACTATTGTAGCGATAAGGCTTCGCTCCAGCACGGTCACGAATTTGGGCGATATACTGAAAAGCTTCCTGTTTGAGTGTTTCATCGTTTTTGATAACACCTAGTTCGTAGGCAGCTTCGGCCTTGTTCAGCATAATTTCGGCCAGCCGGAATATTTTCCAGGGCTGCGTACTGTTGTATAGCTTCACATCCTTGGTTGACATTTTATAATTGATGTATTTACGGATATAAAAACCTGTGCGGGTGTTGTTGGCATGTCCATCTTTCCACATGCCATGCTCGCCAGTGATGTTGATCTTGGTGCCATTATAATCGTAGAGGCTATTTTTGGGTCCGGCGAGGATCCGGTTTGACTCACTGTTGATCGCAGCAGTTCCCGAGCCCATCTGTGCATCGGCGGCCTTTCCCGGAAAAGTTTTATAGAGTCCACGCTGGATGTCGAAAGCACGGCGCTCGGCCCCCTCGCGCAATTCCATTCCCGAAAAGTAGAAGGTAGCCCTTTGCCGTGGTTCGAGTTCCGCGTAAAGTTGTTTCCTATCGGAGTAACGAATGGGTTTACCTGCTGCATCTGTAATGGGAAGCTCGCCAAAGAGTTCTACCATATTCAATACCGGGTATGCGGCAGACTCATTGTCACTCGAAAAAGTCGGATTGGGTAAATGCGTGGCATCATAGCTGTGCTTAAGCCGATTGTTGTGGGGTGCCGTGAGGCTATATTCCTTGATAAAAATATCTTCGGGACTATCCAGATCCAAAAATAGGTTGACATAGTTGAGTTCCTTGTCCTGCGCATTCTTATTGTACAAGCTATACGGTCCGGTCAGCACAAGTGTTGCCGCATCGTAAGCCTGTTTAAAAAACCATTCGGCTTCCTCCTTTTTGATACCGACCAACTCTTTATCAGTCGCATCTCCGGCCAGATTGCTATATCCACTGTATTTGGCAATACTACCGGCATAGAGCATCGCACGTGAACATAATGCCGCCGCAACATACTTATTGGCCCGCCCCCGTTCACTCGTTGCGGCCATCAGTGTCATTGCCTGCTGCAAATCTTGATAAATAAAACGGTATACCTCAGATTCCTTGTTTCTTTTTACCTGCAATTGTTCTTTATCTCCTGTAGGATCCTGCACCTCGGTGATAATCGGTATCCCACCGTATCGCTTGACTAAGGCAAAGTAATAGAAAGCGCGCAGAAAATAGGCTTCGCCCAAAATCTGGTTATACCCAGGCTCCGTATAATTCCCTTTATATTTGGGCAAACCGGCGATCAAGGTATTAACATTCCGTATGCGGTCATAGGGCCAGTAGCCAAAACCCTGAGCACCCGCCACTCCCCAAAACTGCCCCGTCATTTCGCCACTCATAGCCGCCAGTGTTTCCGAATTCTGCCAATAGTTGTCCCATCTGAATCCACGTTCTGGATGATAGACAAAGTCTTCTATGGGTAAGTAGCTATACATTCCGGCCACGTATTTACGTGCACCAGCCTCGTTTCCAAACAGAGCATCCTCTCCCAGTACCCCAAGCGGATCCAGGTCCATTTTTTTACAGGATTGCATCCCCGAACACAGGAAAAGGCCAATGATTGCCATCGTGATTGATTTTTTCATGTTTTGTACGTTTTGAAATTAAAATTTAATGGATGCTCCCAGGTTATACGTTTTATTGATCGGGTATTTGTACACGTCAATATCACCAGATGACGAGCCACCGGCAGATCCGGGATGCTCAGGATCCGTATATTTCAACCCGGTCCAAGTCAGCAAATTATATGCGCTGGCATAGATCCTGAGGTTCTTGATTTTAAGCGTTTTCAGCCATTCCTTGGGTAAGGAATACCCGAATTCCAATGTTTTCAGCCGCAGGTACGATGCATTTTGTACAGCACGGGTTCCTTCGGCCAGCGCTGAACCCGTAGATGGATAGTAGCCTGGGATCCATTGTGTGCTTGGGTTAAAAAGATCTGCTCCAGCTGTTGCTGGACGCCAACGATCCAAAAATTGCGTCAATGCACCACCGTCAAACTGGAGCGGTCCAGCCAGCACCTCGCTATATTGGACGTATACTTTTGCTGCCCCCTGAAAATTCATGGCCAGGTCAAAACCGCGCCATGAGCCGCCAATGCTGAGTCCATAATTGATCAAAGGCATATTATACGTTGCAATGGGATGGTTATCCGCATCATTGATCAGCCCATCTCCATTCCAGTCCTGATAATAGTAATCACCGGGGAGTGTACCGCTGCTGACCATCGTCGGGTGGCTATAGATCTGATCATAGGAACCAAATTGGCCTGCATATTCCTTCCCCCACCAGATGTCCTTATAACGGTTGGAATTACGATTGCGCCAGTTGTCGTATGAATTTCCGGCCTTGGATTCGACACGGTCGACAAACTGATTTTTTGTTGATGAAACCTGTGCATTCACAAAATACTGGAAATCATTTATTTTATTGCGATGGGTCAAGGATAGCTCATAACCAAAGGTCCGGTCGCTTTCCAGATTTTCCTGTGGAAGATTTGCCCCTACTGTCCCCGGGATAAGATCCAGGCTTGTAGCCAATAATCCCGTACGGCTCCGGTTAAAATAATCAAATACCATCCCCAATTTTCCGTTCCAGAGGTCAAGATCCAAGCCCAGATCAGCTGTTTTGGACGTATACCAGGTTAAGTTTGGATTGGGGATCGCTGTCGGCAATGCACCATTGACAAGGTTACCGCCAAAAATCCAGCCCGTTTCATTGGGTTCCAGTGCATAACCTACGATAGTTGAGGGATAATTTCCTGCCGAACGGTCATCTCCGAGCTTACCGTAAGAAGCCCGAATTTTTAAGTTATTGATAAATTTGTAGTTGTCCTTAATAAAAGACTCTTCGCTGATTCGCCAGCCCAGAGAAGCCGCAGGAAAAAATCCCCAGCGCGATTCTTTCGGAAACTTAGACGACCCGTCGTAGCGGAAACTAAATTCAGCAAGGTATTTGCCTAGGTAATCGTAATTAAATTTACCCACAAGTCCCCTTGCGGTACGTTCGCCGATCCCTTCCATATTGGCCAATTGGTTTTTGTCCTCCCCGGCAAAAAGGTATTCGGAATTGACCATAATCTCCCGTTGTGCATAAAAGCTGTCCCATTTATTGTATTCTTCGACAAATAAAAGCAAGCCGGATACCTGATGCTTATCCGCAAAGCGGTTGTTATAGTTCAAGGAAAACTGCATTAAAGAATGTGTATCCGGATAGGCACTTCGCCGTACCGTCGTAGGTGCATTCTTTTCGTGTGCATTATACTTTTCGGGTGTAATGATCTGGCCATTCCCATCGTAGACCGGTGGTGTATAACTATACAGGAAGTACGATTTTTTATAATCCGTATTATCACTGTATTTAAAATCGTAGTTATAGGTCGCTTTTGCATTCAATCCCTCCACAAAAGGCACTTTATAGTCGAGAGATATAATTCCGTTAAACTGTTTTCGCAGAAATTTGCGGTACCCCGTCTGCTTCGAGTCGGTCACTACGACCGGATTTTCATTGTCTATCATCTCAAAATTGGGATAGAGCGGGTTATCGTTGACGTAAATGGGTACAATCGGACGCTGGCGCCAGGCCTGCTTATAGACCGCCCAGATATCCGTACGGGGCTGGTTTGTTTCATCCGCATAGCCACCGAGATCGAGCGAAGCCCGGAGACGGTCAGTAATTTGTGCATCGATATTGGATCTAAAGTTCCAGCGATTGTAGTTCAGGCTTTTACTTTTATAGGCCCCCATCTGATCCATGTGTCCCAAGTTGAAAAAGTAGTTCACTTTCTTTCCGCCGCCATTGATGGATAAGTTGTGCTGGTACTGGGGCGATACCTTATCAAAAGCGGCATCTACATAATCGGATGTTTTTTTTGCACCAGAGCGGTATGCTTCGAAGTCCGTTTCACCAAAGATATTGGGCATTTTAACCGGATAATTACTATTAAAGTCACGACCTATCTGTTCGTTTTTAAGCTGCATATAGGCCAGTGCATCCACTGTATTAGGGACATATAAAAACTTCTGCCAACCGCGATTGTAGGAATAATTTATTTCGAAGTTTCCATCCGCACTGCTCCCTCTTCGCGTAGTAACCAGCAGCACCCCATTTGCTGAACGTACCCCATATACCGCTGCCGAAGCATCTTTGAGTACCGACACACTTTCAATCTCATTGGCATCCATCCGAGAGAGATAGTCTTTGTCACGGGGAATACCATCCACGACAATAAGTGGTTCGCCCATGCCACGGATATCGATATTCGATTCAAAGGATCCAGGCTGGCTCGATTGTTGGCTGATACGCACGCCAGGAAGCTTACCAGCAAGCATATTAACCACATTTTCATTTTTGGTGACCGCAATTTCCTTATTATTGACCGAAGAAATCGCTCCGGTCAATGATGCTTTCTTTTGCGTACCATAGCCAACCACGACGACTTCTTCTAAGCTGGTATTATCTTCGTTGAGCAGTACGTCCATCAAGCGTTGTTGCCCAACGATCATTTCAGTTTTTTGATACCCCACATACGTAATCAGCAGCCTATCTCCGGGCAAGGCGCTGATCGTAAAGCGCCCTTTACTATCCGAGGAGGTTGTCTGGCCCGTCCGCAGATCGGTTATTGAAGCACCCGCAATCGGTTTATCGTTCAGGGTCTGCACCTTACCTTCTATCTGTTGCTGCTGTGCCAGCGTAACGAGCGGCGACAGCAAGATTAGCGAGGACAAGGCCAACTGCCGGGGGTATCTACAGAGTTTATGCCACGGTAGAGGCCTTTCATTAAAAATGAAGTTTGTTTTCATGAATTGTTTTAAATTGGTTATTAAATGCTTTAAAGGTTTATTCGATACGATGGACATCGCTATCCTAAGCTGTCCATAGCTACTATTCCCGCAGGAAGAATGTAGGTGTTTTTTTCGCTTTCATTGAATTGGTTATTAAGTATGAAAACGAATATACCGGAGCAGGGTATAACAGAAGATTAACAGAATATTAACAACGCACAGATCATTACACTAAAACCTGTATATCAACACATTAAAATATTAATATTTTTATTCTAGGCTATCTTTGAAGCTCTTTGGATAAGCTTCACCATATAGTCTCAGGTAGACCTGGCAAAAATTATCATAACACTGCAGCGCCAGGCTGTGGTAGCCAAGCTGGAGCAGTGAACGGCATTTATAAACCATTGCCTCCGCATTGATCTCGTCAAAATAAAATATTTTATTACAGATCTCGATAATCAGTTCAGCATTTTCGGTGACCTGCAGATTTTCGATAAAATTTCCAAGGGTCGTCAATACCTGAATGGACATCTCACTTTTAAAGTGGTCGAGCCATTCGTAATCGACTTCAAAGAGGAAGCCACCTTTATCAATAATATGCAGCAATTCACGAATTTCCTCTTCGGTGAAACTTTTCTTGTTCAACACCAGTCTACTGAACCGCAGGTAGTCGATATATACTTCATCAAGGGGTTCGATGCACCAATAACCACTTTTTTTGGTTACCCTAAAGTCTCCCATCTGTTCCAGCAAGCTGTTGAGTTTAGCAATATTTACGGATCTGTTGTTTCGTGCGCTCGACTGCGTTTTATCGGACCAAAATAGTTCGGTCAATTTTTCGGAACTGATCCCCCTTTCCCAGCGTACGGTATAGATAACGAAGATCAGCAGAAGTTCCTTCAATAAAGGTGAAAACTTTTTGGTGATTTCCTTCCCATCGCCATCCACGATCTGTATGTCGCCACCAAAGAGAAAGATCCCTGCCGTATGCTGTATCGCTGTTTCTGCGGCGAATTCCTTTACCGTAATTTGCTGTTCAGGGCTTGGTTCTGACTGATGGACGGCTTGTACTGCCTGCTCCGGGGTGACATTCGAGGGAGATACAGGATTATCAGCTATTAATTTTGGCACGCTCTGCTTTACGCGCTCTCCTCTTTTTCGATACAGCCACCAGCCGATAAGCAGTGCGATAAGCGTCAATGTACCAAGTAATACGTAGCGTAACAGAAGTGGATTTACCACGGTACGCATCCCCTGCCCTACGGCCAGGGGTGGTCCCATCAAGGTATAAATCGATGCCTTTGTCAGATCAGTCTTGTCATCATAGAATAGCGTGATGGCAACAAAGGATTTGGACTTCGGTGCATAATAGAGATCAGCGAAAGAACGAATATCATGGAAATCAAATGGAATTGTATTTCCCAAAAATCGGGGTTCGGTTCCCTTAAGGTTAGACTCTATCAGTTGAAGATGGCTTTTGAACTTGTTATTGGGAAAGATCAATCCATAAAAAGCTTTACGGCTGTCATCGACGACCAAACTGTTTGCCCAAACTGTTTCGGCAAACTGGGTTGAAAATTCATGGATTTTAAGAGCCTTTCTTTGCTGGAAATCAAGTCTTAGAAAATCTGTTGATACACGGGGACTCAGCATCTGGTCACCCGTGGAGCTACCGTATCCTCCCGCCAGATACACGCCGTCTTTGCCCTGCCCCATTCCTGCCAGGTAATGCGGAAAGATCTCATCACCGGCAAAGGGGATACTATCCCAGGACTGACTGGGAATATGATAGCGCAGCACACCCGATGTATATTTAAAATGGCCGTAGCCGCCGATCATATAAATACTGGTATCCGAACGGTCGAAGTATTTATTGAACAGCCAATAATGTGTCCCTACAGCAGGAAAATCAAATTGTTTCGTCCAGGAACGCGTAGTTGAATCATAAGCCGAAACAATCTTCTGGTCGATGGAAATATTCAGCACCTTTTTCTGTATGGGATCAAATAAAGACTGGCTGCCATTGACAAGCAGGAGTTTCCCGCCCACATATTCCTGCGTACGCAAATCTGTTCCACCGATCTTACCGATTACAATACGTTTGTTGCCCACAAAAAACAAGGTTTCTTCAGTCTGGTCGAAGGCCACGCTTGCCTGTCCTTCCAGGGTAAATGTAGCCTGCTGTTTCCATTCGCTCCGTTGCTGTTTGATCCAGATGGGATTTATGGTTTCTGCCTTATTTTTCTGCAGCACATCCGAGCTAGTGTTTCCTGCATATTCATTTAATGGCCAATGGAATTTTAGCCGGCCGTTGTCTTCGATTTTGATATCTTTGAGCCGCATGGGTGGTACATCCATGGTCTGAAAGTTTTTGATGGCATTTGCACCAAATACAAGTTTGAACCGTGTACCGAAATTTTTATTCAATTTGTAACTGTATCGTTTTCCAGCACATACAAAATAGACTTCTCTTCTGTCCGCATCGAGTTCCAGGCGCATAGACGTCCAATTGTAATACAGCCAGGCGGGTGGAATATTAAAAGATACTGGTGTAAAATCCTCGCCAACCACCAGCTTGAAATGTTTATCCTGGTCAGGACGCCGGTCGTACATGAGGTCAATATTGACACCATCGTCTGTGATCAGCCGAAAGATATAACCGAAATAATCCTGCTGAAAAGGTAGAAAAGACAGGTCAAAGGCAACGGAAAGCTTGTGCTCAAATGAAAGTGACTCCCGGGCACCGATCAGTAGGCTTGTACGCTTGTCAGCTTCTCTATTGTGGCTGGCAAATTCCAATCCATACTGTGCCGCTCCGATCCTGCAGATCAGTAAAAACAAAATACACAACAAAAAACGGTTCGATATTCCCTTCACAATTTAGATTTAGCCTGATCTCAAAAATATAAAATTTTAGATAGAAACCGAACATTTATCCAACTATTAACAGCCCGTCAAAGCAACCTATTTTTTACTACGAACAAAGACATATGATGGTCTCCTACGTCGCCTCCATTCGGGTAAAAATATCGCTACGGACCAGAGTAGAATTGGGATGTTAAGGGATAATGCCTATATTCGGGAAGCATTCATCCAATTGGCTACAATAGCGCATAAACCATCAATCAATATGAAATTACCCACGTGCTGGATCCGATCGACACTGATTACTTTACTGGCAATATGTTTTTACCTGAACAGCAGTGCTTCACAAGCCCCCAAGATCGTTTATCTTTCCGATTACGGTGTGCTTCCCAATACCGGGACCAATAGCGCTGTTACAATCAATAAAGTCCTTCATACAATTCTCAGAAAGGCCAATAGAAATCAGTCTCTCGTTTTAAAATTCAAAAAAGGACGCTATGACTTTTATCCCGAGGGCGCATTATCACGAACATACTATATTTCCAACCACGATCAGGATAATCCCAAGATAGTAGGTATCGCATTCGAACAATGCAGCAACCTCACGATCGATGGCCAGGGTTCGGATTTCATTTACCATGGCCGGATGTTGCCGATTGCCCTGATCGAGAATAAAAACCTGACTCTTAAAAATATTCATATAGATTTTGAACGCCCCCAGATCTGCCAGGTCCAGATCCTGAAAAATGATACGATTAATGGCACAATCGTTTACAAGACAGCTCCCTGGGTGACCTATCAGATCAAAGACAGTGTATTTTATCATACCGGTGAAGGCTGGGAAATGTGTCCAACATCAGGCATCGCCTTTGAAGAAAAAACCAAACGTATTGTTTACAATACCAGTGACATTGGCGTAGGGACAACAAAGGTGACCGAGCTTTCGCCGGGTGTTATCCGAGCGGAGCGATGGAAGAATCCAAAGCTTATTCCGGGCACCATCGTGGCCATGCGGGCAGGACATCGCCCCAGCCCTGGTGTTTTTGTCCATAAAGGCAAAGACATTCAACTCGAACATATCAGCGTGCATTATGCCGAAGGCATGGGTTTATTGGCACAGCTCACCGAAAATATCAGCCTCGAAGGATTTCAAGTTGCGCTGCGTGACGATCAAGATCCGCGGTATTTTACAGCGCAGGCTGATGCGACCCATTTTTCAGGTTGTAAAGGTGTTATTGTCTCGAAGAATGGGCTATATGAAAATATGATGGACGATGCGATCAATATCCACGGCACTTACCTCAACATCACCGCGAGACTGGACAATAAAACACTGATCGGCCGCTATATGCATGACCAGTCCTACGGATTTGACTGGGGTAATGTCGGAGATACCGTACAGTTTATCCAATCGGGGACGATGGAACTTTGGGACCAGAAAAACCAGATTCAATCCATTCAGATATTGCGGGATAAAGAGCGTGATCCGATCCGTGAATTCAAGATTACTTTCAAACAAGCGCTCGATCCGGAAATAGATCCTGCGAAAACAGCGATCGGTATTGAAAACCTCACCTGGACACCCCGCGTTGTTTTCAGCGAAAATACCATTCGTCACAATCGTGCACGTGGTGCTCTGTTCAGTACACCGAGAAAAACCCTTGTTGAAGGGAATCTCTTTGACCATACCTCAGGCACTGCAATCCTGCTCTGCGGCGATGCCAATGGCTGGTATGAGACCGGCAGCTGTCATGATATTGTGATCCGGCACAATACATTTATCAATGCCCTGACCAATATGTTTCAATTTACCAATGCGATTATCTCGATCTATCCTGAAATTCCGGATCTTAAAAATCAAAAAAAATATTTTCATAGCGGTATAGTCATCGAAGACAATCTTTTTGAGACCTTTGACAAACCTATCCTCTATGCGAAATCCGTGGATGGTCTTGTTTTTCGCAACAATCGGATCCGGACAAACAGGGCGTATCCTGCGTTCCACTGGAATAAAAAAACCTTATTCTTCGAGCGTGTCATTCACGATGAAATTTCGAATAACACCATCGATGGGCAGAAAAGTGAGTTAACAAATTAGATCAGTAGTCAACCTTTTGTCGCTATGTTATCCTTCAAAAACAATAGATTACTGATCTTATCGCTGCTATGCAGCAGCATAGGATCAGGGGCTCATGCCCAAAGCCCGGGCCGTGCACAAGAACGTCAAGTAACCGAGCGCCCCAATATTGTGGTATTTTTTGTGGATGACCTGGGCTGGCAGGACATGTCCGAACCATTCTATACCACCAAAACAGCTATTAATGAGAAGTTTCATACACCACATATCGAATCACTGGCCAAAGATGCCGTCAAGTTTACCAATGCTTATGCAACACCGGTGTGTACTCCTTCGCGTGTGAGCTTTCTAACAGGTTTAAATGCAGCACATCATCGGGTTACAAACTGGACAAGTCCCAAAGCCAATACACCGACAGATAGTAAGGATGAGTTATTGAATCCGCCGGACTGGAATATCAATGGATTGAGCCCTGTACCCAATATTCCCCATACGGTCTATGCTACGCCATTTCCAAGTATCCTTAAGGCCAACGGCTATTATACCATCCATATCGGTAAAGCCCACTGGGGATCAGCTGGTACTCCAGGTGCCAGTCCGCTCAATTTGGGTTTTATGGTCAATGTGGCGGGCCATTCGGCGGGACATCCACAAAATTACTATGGCGAGCAGAACTATGGCAATCTTCCGGGCAAAACCAGTTACCAGGCTGTACCGGACCTGATGGAATACCATGGTTCATCCACTTTTCTGACCGAGGCACTGACGCAGGAAGCGCTGAAAGCACTTGCCGAACCTATTCGTCGCAAAGAACCCTTTTTCCTTCATTTCTCCAACTATGCTGTCCATGTCCCGATTCAGCCCGATCCACGGTTTGTACAGCGATACCTTGACCAGGGTCTGGATTCTACCGAAGCAGCTTACGCCTCTTTAGTGGAAGGCTATGACAAAAGTATGGGTGATATTGTTCAGTTTCTAAAAGACAAAGGCGTGTACGATAATACAGTGATCATCTTTTTGAGCGATAATGGCGGACTCAGTCTCAGCCCCCCGCGTTCGGGAGAAGCCCATACACAGAATCTGCCACTCAAAGCCGGTAAAGGTTCACTTTACGAAGGCGGCATCCGTATTCCACTGCTGATTAAACAGGCCAGCGGACATAGCGGGAGCAGCAGCTCGGCACCGGTCATGGTCGAAGATCTATTTCCAACCATCCTCCAAATGGCAAAAGTAAAAGAGTATCAACTCATACAACAAAAACCAGACGGCAAGGACCTGACAGGCCTGTTAACGGGAAAGAACGACGAAAGTTGGAATAGTCGCCCCCTTATCTGGAATGTTCCCAATAAATGGACCGTACCCGATGGCCCCGGTATCAATTTCTTCTCTGCTGTACGCCAAGGCGACTACAAGCTGCTTTACGACATGAAACAGGGAAAATTAGAGCTCTATAATCTGCAGGAAGATATCGGTGAACGCAACAACCTCGCTCCCGGAATGAAGGAGAAAACCAAAGCACTTAGCAAGCTCCTTTCCGATCAACTTCGGAGATGGAAGGCACAGCTGCCGACTTACAAGGCTACCGGACAACAGGTCCCCTATCCTGATCAACTTAAATCTGTTGACCAATAGCTTTTATTGGTAACAAAATAGTCTTCTATTTTGGTTTCAACGCTTATAAAAGCCTTTGCAATCCAATTGCAAAGGCAAAATCATACAGTCTGTTCGTAAACACCTGTAACCAATAAGCCGCTGTAAGCCGCGGAATAGATGCGCTGCTGCCTGAGGCTCAAACAATGGGAAACAGAAGAATGAACCATACGGCACATCATGAGCCGTACAGAACATAAAAACTGAGCTTTACACAAAAACAATTGCTGCCCCACCGGCCTATCTTTGTGTTATAAAATAAGTTTAAGATGAAAACAAAACACAAGGCTACAGGCTTCTTCCGATTTTTGAAATGGTCCGCCCTGACACTTGTTGTTCTCATCGGTTTAATCACTTTATATATGATGCATCCCCAATTTGGCAAAAGGCCTTCAGGCGAAAGACTTAAGCGTATCGAACACTCTAAGCAATTCAAGGATGGTAAATTTCGCAACAGCAGTCCGACACCACAGCTGACACAAAGCTGGACGATAGCCCTGTCCGATTACCTTTTCAAAAAATCAGACGAGACCAGCCCCAAAGCCAAGATACCTTCGGTTCCTGTCAATTGGGATAATCTTTTTGCCAAAACCCATGGTTTGGTCTGGCTGGGGCATTCCTCCTATCTATTGCGTACAGATGGTAAAACGATCCTTGTCGATCCGGTACTAAGCGGTAGTATATCGCCCATACCGGGCAGTGGCAAAGCCTTTGCAGGAGCTGATGTAACCACAGCCGATGCCCTTCCAGCCATTGATTACCTTTTTATCTCACATGATCATTACGATCACATGGATTACAAAACGCTCAAAACGCTGCAACCTCGAGTTGGCAAAATAATCGTTGGACTTGGTGTGGGTGAACATCTGGAATATTGGGGCTATCGTAACGATCAGATTATTGAAAAAGATTGGTGGGAAGAGATCGATCTGGGAAATGGATTTCATGTAACGGTCACACCGGCACGGCATTTCTCCGGTCGCAGCATCTGGTCGGCTAACACACTTTGGGCCTCCTATGTGCTTGTGACGCCAAGCCGCAGATTATACCTTGGCGGAGACAGTGGCTACGATACCCATTTTAAAGAAATCGGTGACAAGCTGGGCCCATTTGATTTGGCCATCCTCGAAAATGGACAATATGACCTGAGTTGGAAATATATCCACATGATGCCCGAAGAAGTGGTGCGGGCGGCAAAAGATCTACAGGCAGCGAAACTATTACCCGTTCACTCCTCTAAATTTGTCCTTGCCAACCATGCATGGTATGAACCGTTGGAGCGCATTTCAAAAGAGGCCCTGCAGCAGCAGCAAACATTGATTACGCCACGTATCGGTGAGGTTGTCGATCTGGATCATGCCCATGACGGTCCTAGCTATTGGTGGAAGAACTGATCATGCGATGGAATTGATTGTCGACGGTGTTATCCCAAATTTGTCTTTAAAAGAAGCATAAAAATGGGAAAGGTTTTCAAAGCCAAGATCCAGGTAGATATCCGCAGGTCTTTTTCGTTTATTTTCGATCAGATAGTAAGCCTCCGAAAGACGCTTTTCCTGCAGCCATTTGCGGGGCGAAGTGCGGAATATCTTTTCAAAATCACGTTTAAAACTTGCTAGGCTCCGGCCGGATAATTTGGCAAAATTCTCCAAAGGAACATTATACTTATAATTCTTGACCATAAATTCCTCCAGGTCAATCTTAAACGGTTCGGAAAAATCAAACAACAGGTCTTTTAAGGATGGATATCTTTCCAATAACAAGGTGATCAGTTCGTAAATCTTGATCGTTTCCATCTGGGGGCTGACGCGGTCCGAAGCCTCCGCATAAGGCGCCAGCGACTCAAAATAACTTTTGATAAAGACATCACCGTCCAGGAGAATATTTGTATCCGACTGCTGCTTCCTATCCGAAGAGAGCTGATGATCCAGGGCATACTTCTTGAGCCGGTCCGCATGGAGCATGATGGATATAGACTGATAAGCCGAATTTTTCGAAGGATGTTTGAACGCCTTTGCCAATTGATTTCTCCGGGCGACCAATATCTGCCCCTCCTTTGTCACCAGCTTTCCCTTTTCATGGTCAAAATGGGTTTCACCGGATAGCTGGAACAGCACCACATGTTCAGGAATAAACTGTTCATGACCAAAAGCCTTATCCACATAACAGGAATATAAAAAAGCCTTTCCAAAATCTTTTTCTTCCATATTCATTATATTCAATTTTATCAATTCGTACAGCGATAAGCCGCCCCCGTACAAAAAGCGGAACCTATCTCCCAAGATAACAAATATCCTTTGCTTTTTGGAATTTTCATTTTCCGTACAGCTCAAATTAAATGTTCCCAAAAGCTCATTTCAAAAGTAATGACTATTTGCACAACGTTCGATCAATTCGTCGGAAACGAAACCCTGAAACATATTCATTTCCCATCTCATGAAGAAAAAACGACGCTAATCAGTACCACATCTCCTATGAACTATCGGATAAAAGCATTTTGACAAATTTTGTTATTTTGTCAAAACAACTTATATTTGTATCAACGCATACCTTTACAACATGTACAACGAACGGGATCAACTTGCCGACCAGATACTCCAAGCAGCTTCAGCACTATATCTCAAATATGGTCTTAAGAAGGTGACGATGGACGACATTTCCAAAGCAATAGGCAAGACCCGAACAGCAGTATACTATTACTTTAAAAACCGTGAAGAGGTTTTTGACGCCGTATTGGACGCTTTGGTCAAAGAAGTTGTACAGGAAATACAGACAGCCATGAATGCACAAGAGTCTATTGAAGCTAAAATTGAAGCATTCTGCCAGACCAAAATAAGAACTTCCGAGGCGAAAAAACCATTCTTTACCGCTATTGAAGTAGGCATGAATGCCGCTGAAAAAACAAAATATACACAGGCCATGGCTTTCGTGCATCAACAGCTGATGCAAGCCGAAAGGAAAATGCTTTCGACAGCGCTTCATGAAAGTATGCAGCAACAGGAAATCAGACAGCTAACAGTAACAGAGGAAGATAACCTTATTTTTATACTCCTAAGCGGCATCAGAGGAATAAAACGCGAAATGCTATTGAAAAATAGTTTCGAAGGCCTAAATGCGACGATATATACATTGGTTGCTATGGTCGATAAATGGCTTAAATAATTTTTTTGAAACAGTTTTGACATTTAAACATTTTTTGTCAAAACGTATAATTAATATATCTTTTTAACAGGATCATGCAGCATATCAGTAATATAAGCACGTTTCGTGCTTTTAGGAGCAAAAATTACAGTTTATATTTCTTTGGTCGCTCAGTTTCCCAACTTGGTACCTGGATGCAGCGCACAGCTGTGGTCTGGGTTGTATACAGCATGACACAATCCGCTTTTATGCTCGGACTGACCATCTTTGCCGAACAGTTTCCCTCCTTTCTATTTTCCGCATTTGGAGGGGTTGCGGCAGACCGCTACAACCGCTACAAAATCATTCAGATTACACAGATTGCCTCGCTGATCCAGGCAAGCCTGCTTGCAGTCCTTGTTATGCTAGGCCACAGCAATGTATGGACGATTCTTGGCCTCAGTGTCTTGTTAGGGATTATCAACGCTTATGACGTTCCTGCAAGACAGTCCATGATCAATGAAGTTGTGCAGGAGCCATCCGATTTACCGAGTGCACTGTCTCTCAATTCGGCGATGGCCAGTTTGGCAAAACTGGTCGGTCCAGCACTTTCCGGAATCGTCCTGCACAAGTTTGGCGCAGGAATCTGTTTTTTGATCAATGCCGCTAGCTTTGCTGCTGTAATGCTATCTATTTCTTTTATGCAGTTCCCCAAAATAGGGACGAGAATGCAGCCCCCCAAGCATGTCTTTACCGAGCTAGCTGAGGGATTTCGTTACATCAGACAGGAGTCTACGATCGGCTGGGTCATCCTGATGCTGAGTATCGTTGGGCTATTTGTCCTTCCTTATGACACGCTTATCCCGATCTACGCGAAGGAGATCTTTAAGGGAGATGCACAGACCTTTGGTTATATTACCAGTTTTATTGGCGCGGGAGCAGTACTTGGGACAATCATACTTGCGTCATTGCGGGCCACCGCATCCATGCGTAAAGTACTGATCGGAAGCACATTGATCCTCAGTATTGGATTGATCTGTTTTTCTCAGCTGCATCTATTTATTCCGGCCATGTTTTTTGCAGCCCTGACAGGATTAGGCTCAGTTGTGCAATTTACAGCCTGCAATATTATTGTACAATCCGAAGCTGCACCCGAAATGCGTTCACGTGCCATCAGCATCCTCCTGACCGCTATTTTCGGCATGCTTCCATTGGGAAGTCTTATCATTGGTACAATATCCGAAAAAATCGGTGCACCGACCACCCTCTTTTTTCAGGGACTTGCCGGCCTGATCATCGCTTATATTTTTTGGAAGATCTTGGTACCGAAGCAAAAAGCATTGCTACAATCCGAACAAATTATACTGGAAGAATCAGACAAACAATCACTTTAAACATTATATCACACAATGAAAAATGACAATACCGCATTGCTGGTCATGGATATGCAATCAGCAATTCTACAATCGCTCCCGGAGGCAGCACAATTGATCGAAAACACGAAGCAGGTTATCGCAAAGGCTCGTATCGAGCAATTGCCGATCATTTATGTAACCGTAGGTTTTTCGCGGGGAATGCCCGAAATAAGCCCCAGGAACAAAGTTTTTTCAGCAGTAAAAAATATGCTTGCTGCTCTAGATATGCAGGAGTGGATGCGTATCCACCCTGCCCTTGCCCCCCAAGATCAGGATATCCGTGTAGTCAAAAAACGGTTCAGCGCCTTTACCGGAAGTGATCTCGAGCTTATCCTTCGTAGTCAGCAGATTACGCATCTGGTACTCACGGGGATTTCTACCAGCGGCGTTGTGCTCTCGACCTTGCGCGAAGCTGCCGACAAAGATTATCAGCTCACGGTTATTTCGGATTGTTGTATGGATCAGGACGGAGAGGTTCATAAGTTTTTGATGGACCGTGTCTTTCCGAGACAAGCCGAAGTGGTATCACTGGCCAACTGGGCCGTATAATCCCGTCCTCAGCCTTGTTTTCGGACAGATTAAATACGCACACGATACCTTTCGACGCTTTTTAGTCATCACAAAGGCACCGTGTGCGTATTACTTACCTGTAGCAAGTCTTTTCCTTATGATACTGACAAATTCGGGTGAAACACCAAGATAAGATGCGATATAATATTGTGGTACCCGTTGCGATATCGTCGGATATAAGTCGATAAATTCAAGATAGCGTTCAGTTGCAGGTCTGGCCATGGTGTGGATCAGCCTATTTTGTAGCACAGCAAGCCTGCGCTGCACCAGCATACGAAAGACCCGTTCAAACTTTGGAATAGTATCCAGCAGTTTTTCTTTGGTCTCCGGTGTCAGCATAAGGAGTTCACATTCTTCTAATGTTTCCATATACAAGCTCGAAGGTGAATGGTAATGAAAGGAGGCGATATCACTGATCCACCAATCTTCGACCGCAAAGGCCAAGGTCACCTCAAAACCATTTTCATCCAGATAATAGATCCGTACGCAGCCTTTCTGGAGATATCCTTCAAACTGGCAGATCTCCCCCTCCTGCAACAGCATGGTTTTCTTGGGGACTTTGCGTGTAGTTAACAAATCAGTAAACTGTGTTATCTCTTCATCTGCCAGTGTTATACACTTGGATACGTTGTTGAGGATATTTTCGTATAGCATATCATTTTTGTTAAACTGGTTTATTTTCATGTAAAATATAACCGGCACCATAAATACTTTCGATATGGAGCATCTTATCGATCTGCAGCAATTTACGGATACGCGAGATAAAAACCTCCAGGCTTTTGCCATTAAAAAAATCTGTATTCCCCCAGAATAGCAAAAGAAGATCCTTTTTGTTGACCAACAGATTTTTATGTAAGATCAGATGGCGCAGTAATTCCGCTTCGCGGATGGTCAACTTTTGTGCTTTTCCTTCGCTATCCATCAAGCTATAACGCTCCATATCGAGCGACAGCTGCCCGATCCGCAGTCCGGTCTCTGACAGGGTATCTGGTATGGGAGCTGCAGCTACGGCCAACAAATTGCGAATTTTAAGCAATATTTCATCCATATCAAAGGGTTTAGCTATGTAATCCACTGCCCCAAGAGATAGTCCTTTGAGACGTGATGTCCGTTCGTGCAGGGCTGTCAAAAAGAAAATCGGCTGCCCGCCCTTCAGTTGTACAATCTCCTGAGCGAGATCAAAACCATTCCCGTCCGGTAGCTGCACATCTATAATCAGCAATTTAACCACATGTTCCCCAAAAGCCTCCAGTCCGGCTTTCATCGTGCATGCCCAGACCACACTAAATCCCTTGTAGCGGAGATAGCGTGAGAAAACCTCGCCCAGATCGGGTTCATCTTCGATCAGCAGGATATCAATCCTGTTTTTTGCTATTGAAATCCCCATTGTCAATGTAAATATAAAAAATAGTGCCGCCACCCGGTCTGTTTTCCAAACGGATTGTCCAACCTAAGCGATCCAGACAAGATTTCACGTAGTATAATCCTAATCCAAGTCCGGGTTTACCTCCCGAAGACTGCCCACGATAGAAAGCCGTAAATAGCGCATTCCTATCCGATGGGGCAATGCCCCGTCCATTATCTTCAATCTTCAGGCAATATTGTTCAACTTTGCTCTCCCAGCTCAATCGAATGGTTTTCATGGAATGGTCGTTAAATTTGATGGCGTTTGAGATCAGATTGTCCAGTATTGAAAAATAATAGCCTTCATCCAGTTGCAGTAGCAGTTCCTGCCCTAGTGGTATATAGTCGATTTCAATCTCTCCTTGGTAACGCAGGCGCAGTTCGTCCAAGATTTCCATTGTAAATAAGTCAAGGGGAACCTGTACAATTTTTGCCTGCTGTTCCTGTAAAGCAACGGATCCCATCACCTGTTCAAAATAGTCCTTGAGCCGTTTTGCCTGCCTTTCGACCACGCGCCCCAACTGAGCCACCTCTTTATTGCCCGGATCAGCTTCCCGATCGATCAGGCTATGCGCACTGACCAAGATTGTTGTCAATGGTGTATTGAATTCATGCCGCATATGATTCAAGAAACTTGTTTTCAGATCGACAAGTTTACGTTGATTGACCCAATTTCTGTAAGTTCTGTAGCTCAGCAGCACAATAACAGCTATACAGGCCAGGGAAAGCAAAAACACGGGTGCCATTTGTTGTACGATCCGCCAGTTGCGATTTTCATAATCCACATAGAGACTATAAGTAAAACGGTAAGGAATCGGAGCTCTGTCGCTGACGGCCAACTGGAACACCCGATTATTGAGCGAACCCCGTTTAAGTGAGCCACTGATGGCCGACATGTTATCAGCACTCGTACTTTTGTAAAATACTTTCCAGGCATTTTCTTTTGGGTTGTAGAGTTCCAGCTCATCAAAATGAAACAAGTAAACCAGCGCTGTATCGAGCTGCTGCTGCTGGACGATCCGAGAAAAGATGCTGTCCAGCGACTGCCTTTTGCGCATGCTAGCGAGAAACTGTTCCATCCGTAGCTTACCATACTGATGTGCATCTGGCGAATGCTCCATGACTTTCTTAAACCAGGTCTGAAGATACGGAACCAATTCCGCCTGAAATACGGCATCCCCACCGGGAAAGATCTTATCATCCATAACAGCTGCACCGTATTCATTTTGGATCAGATTGAGCTGTCCAATCTGATAGTTTTTATCTTCAAGTTGATAGGTATTGAAGATCAAAAAGCCAATTAAGGCCGTTAAGATCAAGAAGCTTGTCCCAAATGCCCAAGGATATATATTTCTATTGAGGCTATTCATAGTTTAAAAATAGCATCTATTTACCGATTCAAGATACCTATTAGGTTTTTATTAGGCTTTCATTAAGCTTTTGTTAGGCCGATGATACACCGATTAACTGTACTTTTATAGTTATAACAAATTAGCAAATTATGTCCAAAATTTCACAAACACTACTTTACAGCCTATTTTATCTTTTGTTGGGTAATACACTACTCGCACAGTCCAGTTTTTCGAAGAAAGTTCTTGAGCAGAGCCAGCTCGATTTTGTTAACTTAGGATTTGGAATGTTTATTCACTACGGCATGCCTACCTTTATGGAACAGGACTGGTCTGATCCCAATGCTCCTTTGGATCTGTTCAAATCACCGAAACTCAACGCGGACCAATGGGCCAAGGCAGCTAAGTCGGCCAATATGACCTATGGCTGTCTCACCACCAAACATCATAGCGGTTTTCCGATCTGGGCCACCAAAACCACGGATTACAACGTTATGAATACCCCTTTACACCGTGATGTGGTGAAGGAGTTTACCGATGCCTTCCGTAAAAATGGTCTACGCGTAATGCTTTACTATTCCATTCTGGACATGCATCAGGGGATACGCCCGCATACGATTACCAAAGCACATATCCAGTTGATCAAGGATCAGCTCACAGAATTATTGACACAATATGGTGAGATCGATGCCCTGGTTATTGATGGTTGGGATGCCCCTTGGTCGCGTATTTCGTACGATGATGTTCCTTTCGATGATATTTATTATTTAGTCAAATCATTACAGCCCAAATGCCTGTTGATGGATCTCAATTCGGCTAAATATCCGGGTGATGCGTTATTTTATACCGACATCAAATCCTATGAACAGGGAGCGGGACAGTTTATCTCCAAAGAACACAATAAGCTGCCAGCCATGGCCTGTTTGCCCTTACAGCAAAATTGGTTCTGGAAAACATCATTTCCAACCGCACCAGTAAAGGATGTGAAGGAACTTGTGGAGAAATTCGTTATTCCCTACAACAATGCCTATTGCAACTTTATGCTCAATGTAGCTCCCAATAGTGATGGTTTAATGGATCAAAACGCCCTTGATGCCTTAAAAACCATCGGTACATTGTATAAAAACAAACCTAATTACAGCACATTGCCAAGCTACCAGGCTCCAATTGTTGATCACAATATTGCCAAACAAGTCGCTTCTTACAGCAGCTGGGGTGAAGATATGAATATTATGGATTTTGCCAATGATGATAATTTTGGTAGCGCTTGGGTATCCAATCCACAAGCCAAAAAAGAAGTATGGTACGAATTGGATTTTGAGCGTAGCAAAGCTTTCAATAGTGTGGTCATCACCGAGGGTAAAGACAATCCATCACACTATAGTTTATCTTACCTCAAAGGTGGTAAATGGCATTCCATTTCAGCCACACCAGTGCAACAAGGCCGAATTAAGATCTTTCGTTTTGACGAAGTCCTTGGAGAAAAATTACGCTTCAATATCCACCCCGAGAAGGGTAGCGCGGTCATAAATGAGATCGGTGTTTACCAAGAAAGAAGGTAAACATAGGCTATACACCACTATATAAAACAGCAAAAATTCCCGATCGCAAAGCGTCTCGGGAATTTTTGTTTTCATCTTTTACCATTCCCTTTATTTCCATAGTGGATTCTGAACCAATACCCCTTTAGAAGCATCAATTGCAGATTGAGGTATCGGCCAGACATAAAATTTTGGATTATTAAAATACCGTGTATCAACTACAGTTTTCAAGTATTTATTTTTATGGCCGTTTTCTGTACTTATAGAGGCAATGCCATCCGGCGCATGAACGGTATATATCGGCCCCTGTAGAACCTGTTCTCCTATTTTCCAGCGCAGTATATCAAAATACCGAAGTCCCTCCCCTGCTAATTCTATCCTTCGTTCATGTCTGATAAAAGTACGTAAACTAGATTGATTCATTGCCCAGCCATTCAACGCAAAAGTCTGCTCGACAGATGGCATATTTGCTCTGGTCCGAATCTGGTTTAAGACGGCGATAACTTCATCTGAAGGTCCTGATAATTCATTTTGTGCTTCAGCATAATTCAATAAAACCTCGGCATAGCGAAAAGCTTTCCAATTGTTTGTTCCGGATCGGACATAATCATATCTGTCCACATTTTTGGTCCATGAAAAACCTGCCCGAGAACCAAGGTCACCACCGATTCTATCACCAGCATTATTAAATGGGTCATACTGATTTATATTGGAAAAAAAAGGATAAGGGAACATGTCCCCCGGACACAATATCGTCTCCCTTAGCCTCGGATCCCTATTGCCAAAGGGGTCTGTTGACTTATAACCGGGATCCTTAGTGAAAGGATAATATCCATTTTTACTTTCATAATCATCTACCAATTCCGCCGTAGGCCCAAGAATATTACGACCGTTCATTAAGGCCTGAGACCCCAGAATATCTCTCAGGCTGTTCTGCTTAACGGACAAGGTATACCCAAAGGACCAAATATCCTCTGCCGAATAATCACCATCCTTTTGGAAAAAATTATAATAGTTCGGATAGAGGCTATAAGTCTTCATCGCCATCAGTTCTCTGGAAGTAACCACCGCCTGACTAAATTGATCATTATAAAGACAAGCCCTAATTTTAAGAGCCATTGCCGCACCTTTGGTCGCCCGCCCCAAGTCTGCACCTGTATAAGACTGTGGTAAATCTGCTGTGGCTTCATCCAGCCATTGAATAACACTTTTTATAATCTCCGATTTAGCAGTTTTAGGTAGATCTGCTTCATTTGGATCCTTAATCAGACTATTAACAAAAGGAATATCTCCATAGAGTGTAGTCATAATAAAATAGCGGTATGCTAAGACAAATTTAACTTCTGCAATCAATCTTTTTTTCAAATTGACCTCCATGCCCGGAACCTGGTCTACGTGTTCGAAAAAACTAAATGCCTGTCGCATCGGTGAATAATTCCATTCTTTTCCACTGATGGTCGGATCTTGGGTGCTGTTGCCAAAGCGTTTTGTTGTCAGATCATTGCTAATACCGTTATCGCTCATTCCCTCATAATATACAAAATTATCCTGAGGCATAAAAGTATACATTCGGGTTGCGAACATTACCGCATCCTCCGAAGACTGCCAATACGTTTCATCTGTGATCTGATTCAGAGGAACATGATCCAACATATTTTTTTTACAAGCTCCTGTCATGATGCAGAGCGCCATGATACCTAATAATTGTGTTAACTTTATCATTTGATTACGCATTATTTTATATTTCTAAAAATCAACTTTCCTTTCTTTTAAAACGATAGATTTAGACCCAGACTCAGATTTCTAACCTGTGGATAATTGGATCCATCACCATAATTTGAGATTTCCGGATCCAAACTTTTTGGAAAGTCTTTATTTGTGAAAACGAATAGATTGTCTCCCGATGCAAAAAACCGCAAAGAGGAAAGACCGAGCTTGTTTACGATTTTACTATTCATGGTATAGCCCAATTGAATATTTTTAACACGCAGATAGGAAGCATTAAACAACCACCAGCTCGAAAACTGACTGTTATTAATGGACTGATCTGTACGTAATATGGGATAACGTGCATCCGGATTAGTCGGTGACCAATAATCTAACTGCGATTCCAGCATATTTCCATCACCATTAAAGAA
The DNA here is from genome assembly GCF_002933815.1 of Sphingobacterium sp. HMA12. Lineage (GTDB taxonomy): Bacteria > Bacteroidota > Bacteroidia > Sphingobacteriales > Sphingobacteriaceae > Sphingobacterium. The sequence continues at coordinate 98,387 of NZ_BEYR01000007.1, read as the reverse complement.
AAAAGGCACTTGAGCTCCACCGCTAACACGGGCAAGATTGCTCATAACCCCTTGCAATAATATTCCGATATCAAATCCACGGTAGGATCCACCCAAATTAATTCCATAACGATACTGAGGAGTTGCCTGTCCCAAAATCACGCGATCATCAGGTGTAATCTTGCCATCCCCATTGATATCCCTGAATTTGATATCCCCGGGGATATTTCTTGGGGTCTGGGTTGCATGATTCGCTATCTCTTCTACGGATTGAAAAAGCCCCTCTGCTTTCAGACCATACCAGATCCATCTCGATTGTCCCACAATAAGCGGGTTATCGCCGTAACTGGGGCCGGTCCCCCCTAAATCAAGGATTTTGTTACGATTATCAGAGAAATTAACGGAAGCATGATAATGAAAATCATTAACATGATTCTTGTAAGCGATATTTACCTCAAAACCCTGATTCTGTAGCTTTCCGACATTTTGCTGAGGTGCTCCAATTCCATAAGTACTTGGCACAACAGGCGATCGTAAAATTCCTGATGTTCGTTCTCTGAATAAGTCCACGTTCACATCTATATGATTTAGAATTGTGAAATCCAACCCAACATTTGCAGTTGTTTTGACCTCCCAAGTCAAATCTGGATTCGGCGAATTATTATAATAGGTGGTGGTGGTGCTATTTTTATTCAGAATATATCGATCCTGTCCAATGGTATTCGCCCAAGGGTATAATCCACTTGCATTTTGGTTTCCGACCTGACCATAAGATGCCCTAACTTTAACGAAATTTAAAACATTCGTGATAGGTTTTAAAAAGTTCTCCTCTGAAATAATCCAGCCAGTAGAAACCGATGGGAAAAAGCCATATTTTTTATTTTGAAAAACCGAGGTGCCATCATATCTGGCATTCGCCTCCAATAGGTAACGCCCTTTATAATCATAATTTACCCGTCCAAACCAAGATCTGACAGCGTAAGATGTTGCGTTTCCGGACACATTGGTCAATGTTGGATCAGATGACCCTGCATCAATTTGATCAAGGGAATTGTTTAAGAAATCATAACGTGTAATAGCATTGTAATCATAGCGGTCGGATTCTTGAGAATATCCCAGCAAAGCTTTTAACGTGTGATTACCCAAGGTCTTACTATAGTTTAATGTAATTATTCCAGTAGGATGGCTTTGCGCATAATTTACTTTATTCGCACTATTGGGATCATTCACATACACCACAATCTGTTCATCATCATTATAAAGCGGATGTCTGCTAAAAAATGCTGAAGTAAAACTATTGGTATAGTTATAACTATATGTACCGTTCAGTATCAAATTATCCAGAACTTTAAATTCAGCAAGAAAATTCGTGTTGATGGTGTTGAGATTTTCATTACTGACCCCGCCCTTTGTCATGATATCATTAGGCTGAGCACCACCACGGTAACTTCTGTCATTTCCTCCTTTTGTATACGGATATTCGGTTACAGGAACAATATAGGACCACTGTAGTGCATTGCCTATACCATAAGCAGGCTGTTGTTTATCTTCCTTGGTCAGCACTGTATTAACACCGAGTTTCAACCTTTTCGATACCTGGACATTTACATTACCCCGCGTATTGTATCTTTTGTATTCCACATTTTTAATCAATCCTCCTTGGTTTAGGTAGCCTCCCGAAACGAAATAATCTACATTTTCGCTTCCACCGGACACACTTAAATTATGCTGGTTTTGCATTGCCTGATTGTCAAGTATATAAGGAATCCAGTTTGTACTCGGCAACGCTCCAGATTTGTACTTTTCAACTAATTCGGGGGTGAATTTTACCTGAGCATTTGGATTGTCATTTAGCTGGGCCTGATTGTACAGATCTACAAATTGCGGCGCCTCAACAAATTTAGGAAGTCTCACCGGTCGTTGCGAACCAAACATCGCACTGTATTGTACATTTGGTTTACTATTTTTTTTGCCCTTTTTAGTTGTTACCAAAAGTACCCCACCCGACGCTCGGGCGCCGTAAATAGCCGTCGCCGAAGCATCTTTCAAAATACTGACAGACGCAATATCATTTGGATTGAGATAATTAATATTGTTCACAGCAATACCATCAACAATATATAGAACCGGATTATTCGACAAAGTGCTATTACCACGAATATCCACCGAAGTTGAGCCATAACCGGGATTTCCATCCGTCTGCTGGATATTTAAACCACCGGCTTGTCCCTGGAGAATATTGATCACAGAAGGAACAGCACGATTTTCAAGGTCCTCACTCGAAACCGTAGCAACAGAACTCGTCAAATTCGCTTTCTTCTGTGTGCCATAGCCAACCACGACGACCTCATTTAGACTGGTTTGCGAAGGCTGCAAAGTTACATTTAACATTTTTCGACCTTGTACCGGAACAACCTGTGTTTGATGGCCTACATAAGAAAATACAAGTGAGCCATTTTTCGGCACACGAATACTGAACATCCCTTTGCTATCCGTTTGGCTTTGTTCTTTACTTTCTTTCACAGCTACAGTAGCTCCAGAAATACCAATTAATCCCTGTTGTATTTCTGTTACCTGTCCAGTCACTAAAATCAACGAATCCTGTAGACTGAGGTGATTAAATATGGGTTTGGTAATTTTCATTTCAGCCGATCTGGCTGGCGAATAACATGCTACCGAAGTCAATAGCAAAATTGACCAATGACAATTTGCTTTCCAACGAAGCTTATATTGATTCTTTGGTTGAATAAAAAAATGATTCATAACATAAAAAGTTTATTAGTTACTTGAATAGGTATAAGGTTTTTAGTACGCGTAAAGATACTATACACAGCTGGGCACTATGCTTAATGGAAACCTAATGAAAGCCTAATAAAAACTTAATGGTGAATTCAATTTTTATCACCTAAAATATTTAGGGAGCTGTCCGCGGTTCTTACCTCCTTTATCCATCCGCAGCTTGCACGTTTTTACTTTCCCTATTTTCTTAAACTCGTTCAATCCCCCGCAAAATTGGGCTCCTAATTTCGAGTATTTCAACAAAAGAGAAAAGATCAAACAGTAAAATGCAAAATGAATATCACAGACCAAAAAGACCCATACGCTTAGCAAAAATCAAATCCACGATTTGACTACAAGATCCGTCGATCTGCCTACTTCCAAAAAGCACCAAATCGCCACCTTTGTAAACATCAAATTATCCAAAACAAAAAAACAGATGAAATCACAAAAAGTATGGTTTGTCACTGGCGCCTCTAAAGGGCTTGGGCTGACCTTGGTAAAAGAATTACTTGCCCAGGATTATCTTGTTGTGGCGACGTCACGAACAAAACAGACGCTGGAAGATGAAATTGGCGATCACGAAAATTTTCTGCCCCTTGAAGTAGACATCACCAACGATGCAGATGTCAACAGGGCGGTGCTGTCGGCTATTGATTACTTCGGCAGGATAGATGTTCTTGTTAACAATGCCGGATATGGGCAAACAGGTACTCTAGAGGAACTCAGTGATCTGGAAACACGACGCAACTACGATGTTAATGTCTTTGGTTCACTCAATGCGATCCGCCATATTGCCCCTTATTTCCGCCGCCAGCAATCCGGACATATTTTCAACATTGCTTCCATCGGCGGCCTGGTCGGCAATTTCCCTGCATTCGGCGTATATTGTTCCACCAAATTTGCCGTCGCTGGTTTTACGGAAGCCCTAGCTGTTGAAATGCAGCCTTTTGGCGTACACACAACGCTTGTTTATCCGGGTTATTTCAGAACCGAATTTCTATCCGAAAATTCCATCCATACCGCAGCGAATCCGATAGCTGCCTACGTTTCAGCGAGAGAAACAGAGGCCGCCCATCTACAGCAGATCCACGGCAACCAGGCCAATGATCCACAAAAGGCAGCTATGTTATTGATCGAACTGAGCACATTGTCAAATCCTCCGTTCCATTTTCTAATGGGTGAAGATGCCTATGAACTTGCCAAAAATAAAATCAGCTCCCTGATTGCCGAGATTGAAAAATGGAAAAGCTATACGGTATCAACGGGTTTTGAGCAATCCGTTAAATAGCGCAGTAAAGCCGATGGGTATCGAAGAATAACCCGTAATAACAAAGGATAAAATACGTAAATTTACAATTATGGAGAATACATTTCGCTTTCATTCCCTTTCGGAGTTCCATAGCTTTTGCGGACTGCCCAAGCCCGAACATCCATTGATCAGTCTGGTAGATTATAGTCAGGTGCACTACCCGATCAATGACAGCAAATTAAATTGGATCCAGCACTTTTATTCGATTGGATTAAAGCGAAATGTAAACGCCAAATTTAAGTATGGACAACAGCAATATGATTTTGATTCAGGGGTACTGACCTTTGTGTCGCCCTTACAATTTCTAACAGTTGAGATCAATCAAGAGATCCGTGCTGAGCCAAGTGGCTGGATTCTCTTGGTTCATCCTGATTTTTTGTGGAACAGTGAACTGGCAAAACATATCCATACTTACGATTTTTTTCAATATGAAGTCAACGAGGCCCTTTTTCTTTCGGATAAAGAAGAAGCTACTATCGTGGATATTCTTCAGAATATCGAAAAAGAGTATCAGTCTAATATTGACAAATTCAGCCGAGAACTTATTCTCAAGCAGATCGAACGGTTACTGATCTATGCCGAACGATTTTACGAGCGCCAGTTTATCACACGAAAAAAATCAACCCAGGAAATGGTCACACGATTCGAACAGCTACTTTCAGCGCAATTTGACCGGGACAAATTGCGGGAGTACGGTGTTCCAACCGTCAGTTTTCTGGCTGAGCAGCTCAACTTATCCCCCAATTATCTAGGCAGTGTTCTGCGTATCTATACCCAGCAAAACACACAGCAGCATATTCAGCATAAAATGATTGAATACGCCAAACTACGATTGAGCACCAGTTCTTTATCGATCAGCGAAATAGCATACGAGTTAGGCTTTGAACACCCTCAGTCATTCAGTAAGGTCTTTAAGAAAAACACTCAACAGAGCCCGGTAGAATTTAGGCAGGCGTTTCAGTAAAATTACTGCCTGCAAAACGTCGAGTTATCCGTTTCCAATTCGCCCGCATAGTCTGGAAAAACCGATGTTCCGCTATTTCCTCCAATCCATAGACCATTGAGTCTTTGCTATTTTAACAGCACCATTAATCGGCATAATATCCTTTCACACCAATTCCGATGGTCCAGAAAAACTTGGATTTTTCCAGATCCTCGAGCAGCATATCGACATTATCTTCGTATTCACCCTCGGCTTTTATCGCTTCCATGTCCTCCTGGATATCCTCTTCGGTCATCTGCCGCCACACACCGACGGAACTATTCAAAAAGGTGTAACAGTATCCCGCTTCCGAATCATCGACAGGCCCGCTATTCTTTTCACTCAGAATATGAAGCAGTTCCTCGGCTTCCAGCTGAAAGGGGTTGACACCATAGATATTGATTTCAGTTTTTTCGGGATAAGGGCCATTGATACTTTCGATAAATTCGAGTTGCCCACGGTCATTGAAATCCAGCCGCAATTCGAGCTCATCATAATAATATTGACCATCCAGCGCATCCGAAGGCTCCCCCAATAACGCCTGCACCTCTGTTTGCCCCGCACCTAAAGGTAGTGCCCCTATATTTTTAATGTCAATCCCGACAAGTGGGATAAATTCGATCTTTTTCATACTTTTATATAGTTGAGTGTTCAAAAAATATAGTTCGTTATACAATCAGAACCAATGGTTTAGCATTGTTATAAAGATAACCAAAAATTTACCTTAGCGATCCATCGATTGTTTATATTTTCAGCATAAAGCAGAATAAATACATCTACCAAACAAAAAAACAAAAACACCTATAAAACACTAATTAACAACAACATGCATTAAAAACAAGTTTTAAAAAGTTTACCAGGACATTTACCCTACTAAAAAACATACAACTTGCTCCCTAACTTTATGGAAACCAAATACTAGACCTCACATGACCAATTCATTTGCCCTGTTGTCGTTATGCCTAATGAGTTTACTGACCTCTTTTGGTTACAGCAAATCCAAAAACATCAAGTTATACGATCTTCGATGTGAGAACCTGATCAATCCAAATGCATTGGATAATACCAGCCCCCACTTCAGTTGGAAAATAAAGTCTCCCGGTAGAGAAATGAGACAGCAGTTTTACGAAATTCAAGTTGCATCCGATAGCATAGCCTTACTTGAAAATCATCAAGCAGATTTCTGGCAATCGAACAAGGTTGCCTCCGACGCATCTGTCATGGTGCCTTATGCAGGCAAGCCCCTTGCGTCTCGATCCCTTTGCTATTGGCGAGTGAGGATATGGAGCAACCAAGGCGAGCAATCCGACTGGAGTGATATCCAACGGTTTGGCATTGGACTTCTGAAGGATCAGCCTATGCAAGGTGAGTATATTGGATTAAAAGGTGTGCATAGCCCTTTGCTCCGAAAAAACTTTCATCTGGATGCCGTGGCACTCTCTTTTTTACATATCAATTCGCTCGGATACTATGAAGTATATATCAATGGGAAAAAGGTGGGCTCAGACGTACTTTCTCCTGCCGTATCCCATTTGAACAATCGTTCATTGATCAATACGTATGACATCAGCAGCTATCTTCGTAAGGGGGAAAACAGCATTGTACTTTGGCTTGGCACGGGCTGGTACAAGAAAACCACAGGTTTCAACGTTGCTTTTGATGGCGCGTTAGTCCGCGCTCAGCTCGACATTCGCAACACGGGTCACTGGCAAACAAAATTTGTCTCCGACTCCTCCTGGCAAGGTTCAGTCACTGGGTACGCCGATACAGGTCCCTGGCAGGCACTACAATTTGGAGGCGAGCGTGTCCAGGCTAGCCTAAATCCAACAGATATGAACGCTATTGCTTTAGGCCATCGCTCCTGGTCGCCAGTATCCACGATAGCACTTCCCGGTATACAGGCTAGCCCACAAATGACCGAGCCGAATAGCATTCAAGCGACCTACCGGCCCACCTCAATCAAACAGCTCAGTGATAGCAGTTGGCTGATTGATATCGGAAAAGCACTAAATGGATGGTTCGAACTGGAGATGACTGGTTTAAAGAAAGATCAGACCGTTGTTTTCGATTATAGCGATGCCTTGGACACTGCTGGTAATTTTATACCTCAGGGACAACAGGATAGCTACATTGCATTGGGACTTCATCGCGAAACTTTTCGCAACAAGTTCAATCACCATGCTTTCCAATACATCAAAATTTCCAACCTCGGACATAGCCCCAAAAAGAAAGACATTAAAGCGCATTTAATCCATACTGACTTTCGCCAGACCTCTTCTTTTATCTGTTCGGATCCGGACCTCAATGCCATCCACACGATGATCCAATACACCATGCGTTGTCTTTCTTTTAGTGGATATATGGTCGACTGCCCACATTTGGAACGGGCCGGATATGGTGGCGACGGAAATTCATCCACCAATACCTTACAAACCATGTTTGCAAGTTCGCCACTATTTGTCAACTGGCTACAGGCCTGGTCGGATAGCATGCGCGAGGGAGGCAGCCTACCACATGTAGCACCCAATCCTGGCGCAGGTGGCGGTGGGCCTTATTGGTGCAGCTTTTTCATTATGGCGTCCTGGCGTACTTATGTCAACTACCAAGATCCGCGGTTGATCCAACGCCACTATTCTGCCATGAAACAATGGCTCTCTTATGTAGAGCGTCATAGCAGAGATGGGCTCCTTACACGCTGGCCAGATACTCAATACCGCGATTGGTTTTTAGGAGACTGGCTTGCCCCAGCTGGCGTAGATGCGGGAGCTGCTCGCTCGGTCGACCTAGTCAGCAATTGTGTTGTGAGCGAATGCTTGGCTACGATGGAGAAAATAGCCACAGTCCTCCAGCTCCCACAAGAAGCACAGGACTTTGCCACACGAAAAGGAAAATTGGACGCTTTGATCCATCAGGTATTTTTTAATAAAGAGACAAACCAATATGCTACAGGCTCTCAACTTGACATGAGCTATCCCATGCTGCTCGGAATCACGCCCAAAGCTTCCTATGCAACAGTAAAACAACAGCTTTTAAGAGAAAGTGCCGAAAAATACAACAACCATATCGCCGTAGGGCTCGTTGGCGTACCAATTCTCACGCAATGGGCCACGGACAACAATTCTGTTGACTTTATGTATACTATGCTCAAGCAGCGGGATTATCCCGGCTACCTTTTTATGCTTGACCAGGGTGCGTCCACGACCTGGGAATATTGGAGTGGAGAGCGTAGCCGGATCCATAATTGTTATAATGGTATCGGAACTTGGTTTTACCAAGCTATCGGTGGAATCCGTGTTGATGAAAAACAACCAGGATATAAACATATCCTCATTAGTCCGCAGATTCCCAAAGGCCTTACTTGGGCAAAAACAGCCATTGAGACTCCTTATGGTGAGGTTAAAGTAGATTGGTCCATCAAAAAGCATAAATTAAAGCTAGATATTACCCTTCCTGTTGGAAGTACTGCGACTGTAAAGGCACCACAAGGATTCGAGATGAAGGATATCGCTATCAATTACCACCAATAATCCAACTATTGAAAGATTATAAGTGGGTAATCCGGATCCGCCAAATTGCCACCAAAATAATAAGCGGGACCAAAACTATTTGGTCTCGCTTATTATTTAAACCTGTAAGCCTATTATTTAAGCCTGATCACTTACTGTTAAAGCCCGATCTGTATACCCAGATTGACGACACGTTGATTCTGATACGCATCTCCAGCACTGTTGGAGGTCACCTCAGGATCCTGCTGATATAAGGAATAATTCGTCCAAGTCAGCAGATTATATCCGCTCAGATATAAGCGCGCATTGTTCATCTTAAATGGCAACCATTTATTGGGCAACTGGTAGCCCAGTTCAACTGTCTTCAAACGTAAATAGGTTGCATCAATAAGCCAAAAATCAGACATATAGGTTGATGGGCTATTAATCGTTGTCGGATTAGTCGTTAAGCGTGGAAATTTAGCTGTAGAGGCTGTTTGCGCAGTCCAGCGCTCTTGGTGGATCGGTTGAAACTGGCTCTGGAAGGGCTCAATACCGCTTCCCTGAACGCTAAAACTGTACCCAGTGGTTCCCTGTAGCAGCACATTAAAACTAAAACCTTTGTAACTTCCCCCCAGGGTAAGCCCAAAACTGGTATTCGGAATATTGGGTTTACCGATCACCGTTCGATCATAGTCATCAATTATACCATCGTTATTTAGGTCTTTGTACCGCAGGTCGCCAGGCCGCACCTCATATCCTCCTGATGGTTTTGGACTTATACCGATATTTTCTTCGGTATAAAAACCATCGTACAGATAACCCAATGGCTGATTAATCTGTTGCCCTGTCAGCCGCAACCAAGGATAAGCTGGTGCCGGTTCATCCTGAAACAAGATCTTATTTTTGAAATACGTCAATACACCTTTAATATTATAATTAAATGCACCGATATTGTTGTTTACATTCAGTTCCAACTCCACACCCCTGTTCCGTACTTTCGCAATATTTGATGGTGAGACCCCTACACCGATGTGCTGGAAAAGCGACTGTGAAGTGACGAGCTGATCGTACCGCAGGTTATTGAAATAGTCAAAGGTCATGGAAAACTTGTTTTTCCATAGATTGACATCGAGTCCTACATCAAATGACTTCTGTTTTTCCCAAGTGACATTATTATTTCCCAGATTTCCTTCCGTGATAATAAGTGAAGGCTGATGGGTTTCACCAAAAGAATAGCTTCCACCCTCGTTGTATACCTGCTGGTAAAGATAACGGTCACCGGCGACCTTGTCAGAACCCACGATTCCATAGGAAGCCCGCAATTTAAATAACTCTACAAAGTTAAATGCATCTTTGAAAAACGATTCCTTTGCTAGATTGTATCCTGCCGACACCGCCGGAAAAAGGCCATAACGTTGTGCCGCCTGAAAACGATCCGAGCCATTGTATGCTGCTGTCGCATCCAATAAGAATTTCTCTTTAAAGTTGTACCCTGCGCGAAAGGTATAGCCTTCAAAATTCTGTGGAATCCAGTTGGTTTTCTTATCCCCCTTTGTTTTATAGGATTCCCGATTATACAGCAGGAGTGCTGTCACCCCATGATCCCCAAAAGTTCGCGCATAATTGAAATTGGCCTGAACATTCACCCGACTGTTGTAATCCCCCTGGTAGGCCCGCAACGTATAATTGCCCAGCACATAAGGTGCCCCACCTTTCAGCTGGTAACCGTTCGAACTCGGGTCATAACGATACACAGGTATCTCATCGCGGGCCTGCTCTCGACCATTCGACTCCACGCTGGCATAGGCTACACGGGTAGAAAATGAAAGCCCCTTCAACCAAGCATTCAGTTCCTGAGTCCCGCCAAATAAAATATTGATATCGTTACGTCGATCCAAGCTATAGCCGGATGCTGCCAGGCGCGCATTGATCGTCGGTAGCAACTCCTGCGTATCACTGGCATAGGCGAACGAACCATCTGGGTTGATAAATGGTGCCGACCAAGGTCTTATCTTATTAAAATTGAACACCTCACCAACGATATTTCCCGCCCTCGGTGAATTGATACGATTGAAGTTCGCCCGGAAATCCAATCGTAATTTGAGCGTCTTCGTCGCTTGTACATCCAGATTCGACCGCAAGTTGAAACGACGGTAATAATAGTTATTATTAACTTTGTCACCTTCATTCTCAAAATTGTAAAGGTTTCCATTTTGGGAGAAAGCCCCTCCTGATACAAAATATTTAATACTTTCGCCGCCACCAGTAATATCAATATTTGTATTGTACTGTTGGCTCGATGGTTTAAAGATCCGATCGTACCAATTAATATCGGGATGGCCATAAGGATCGTCCCCCGAACGGAAATGTGCCAAATCTGTTTCACTAAAAGGCTGATTGGAATTGTCTCCCACCGTATTTGCTATCGCTTCATTCCATAAGAGCGCACTTTCATAGGCATTCAAAAATTTCAATTTTGTAACCGGGCTCTGCATACCCGACTCGACACGCGCATTGATCTTTGGCCTTCCCGATTCGCCCCGCCGCGTTTTGACAACCAATACACCATTTGCCCCCTTGATACCGAAAACAGCCGTCGTCGATGCATCCTTTAAAATCGAAATACTTTCGATTTCATTGACGTTGATCTGCGAAAGTTGTTCATATGTATATTCGATATCATCAACAATAATCAAGGGCTGGTTTCCTTCTGGATTCAATGAACTGACACCGCGGATATAAAAATCCGAAGCATCCTTGCCAGGTTGCCCGGAGCGTTGTACCGAAACAAACCCCGGCAATCTTCCAGCCAATGCATTCTGTACGCTCGATGTTGGGACCTGACGGATATCTGCTCCCTTTATTGAACTGACAGCGCCCGTGCTGGTCAGCTTTTTAGTCGTACCAAATCCCACCACCACTACCTCATCAATATCCTGGCTGCTTGATTGCATGATCACTTCGATATTATCACCCTGCTTCACGTCTCGTTGCTGGGTATTATATCCTATACTTGTAAATACCAAGGCCTTAGTACCACGTAAGGTCAATTTAAATCGTCCATTTTGATCTGTTTGTGTTGCTCCCCCTCCTTTCTCCTGTACCGATACACCCACCAAGGGACCCGAACTATTTTTGACAATACCATTCACAATGGATTGCGCCAATAGTATAAATGGCGTCAAAACCATTATTGTTAACAGATATATGCTCTTTTTCATCCGTTTATATTTTATTTATTCATGATTAAAGCCATTCGCGCAGCCTGCTTCGGCTTACGTAAATAAGCCAATTACCAGCCTGGATTCTGTACCATTTTTGGATTTTTGATCACTTCCGAAAACGGAATAGGAGCCAAATACATTTTCGTATCAAATGTCATTTTCAGAATAGGAAGTAAGTGCCTGATCGCCCCGGTTCCCGTTTGATAAATGACTGTGGCGTGAAGCTCCTTATTAAATTCCTCTTCGGCTATTTTCCACCTTCGCACATCGTAAAAGCGATGCTCCTCAAAGGCCAGTTCCTTTCTCCGTTCGAGGTAGATCAGCTCCCGCATTTCTGCTTTGGTCAATCCATTGGGAAGCTGATAGGGAGTCAGTCCTGCCCGTTGTCGTATTTGTTCAACAGCACGATAGACATTGACATCAGGTCTGTCCAGACGTTCATTTCGTGCTTCAGCATAATTCAACAATATTTCAGCATAACGGAACAGGATAAAGTCGTGGTTTACATTACTATAGTTTGCAAGGGATTCAAAATTCCCCATAAACTTACGGAGGTAATAGCCCGTTTTTGTTTGCTGCTTGGATCCGCCCGGTTTATCGGATCCACCCTCAAAGGTCTGTACAGCCCGATTTAACCAAGGTGCCCCATTATAAAAAACAGTTGCGTAGAAGCGGCTTTCCCGTCCAGCATAAGGATCATTTGGATCATAGCCTGAATTTTCGTCCGTAATTTTCAGTCCGTTGCTCATCCCAAAGGCATCTACAAGTTCTTGGGTGGGACTAGTTCGGCCATTATTCACCCCATTGGCATAGCCCACAGGACCATTGTTGTTTTCAAAACTGGTATTATTTCCGCCTTGCTTCCCAAAGATCCGTTCATTGTTGCGTGTGATAAAGACATCTTTAAACAGAGGTTCAAGCTTGAAGATATTTAGGTCCATCAGATCTTTGGCCGCATTCTCCGCCAACTGCCACCGCGCAGCTGAAAATGCGGTATACCCGGAGAGATCATTCTGCCCATCGATATTTCCACCATTGAACAATGGACTCGCAGCATACAGGAGCACCCGGGATTTTAATGCCATGGCAGCCGCCTTGGTCGGCCTTCCATAAAAAGCAAGATTAAATGGATCTACACGTAGGCTATCTTTTATTGCATCACATTCTCCTACGATATAGTTGACACATTCTTCGAAACTTGCCCGCGGCAACTCAATATCATCGGTCAGCTGGTATACCTTATCACCCATCAGCGGCACTCCGCCATACCGTTTGACCAATTCAAAATAAAATATTGCACGCATAAATTTTGCTTCTGCTTTCCATACCCGCGGCATGGGCGTACCATTTTCGAGTTGTCCCTTTACCGGTACACGATCGATATTTTGAATAAAAATGCTGGTCTTTCGAATCCCCTGATACCAAGATGCCCAAAGGTTGTCCTGATAATTATCCGAAGTATAAGAACCTGTTGCCAACTGCTGTACCGATGTGTTGGTCGGATTGGAGGAAACAGCATCATCCGTGGCTGCGTCCAGGAAATCTCCACCGACCCGATTCCCTAGGCTGGGCAGATAACGGTAGCAATCGGTCAGAAACCGGTTTGCATTTACACCGGCCGAATCCCGTCGGTCAAACACCTGGTCCAGTGTCTGCAGCTCGATAGGCTCTTCCTCTAGGTCGCTTTTACAGGAGAAGATCCCGATCGCAACTCCGACTACGAGCATCCATTTTAGCTGATCATACGTCACACGAATGATTTGTAATTTAAAGGCTATCCGGAAGCCCCGGTCCACTTTGGACACAAGTTTCATTTCAGACGATCTGCATGATACTTCTTGCTCCTCAGCATGTATGTGGTTTGAATAGGAATATTTCATCATTGTCGATTTCTAAGGTTTATAATTTCACGTTTACACCAAAGCTTATGATCCGCTGTGCTGGATAAGCTGTACCAGATGATATTTCAGGATCCAAACGTCCATAGGGGGTAAAAGTGAACAGGTTTTGTGCGTTTGCAAAGATGCGTACCGAGGATAGCTTCGCTCGCTGTGTCCAATTGAAGGGCAGTGTATAGCCGACATCCAGGTTCCTTACCCTAAGATATTCCCCCGAGCGGGTCCAGTAGCTCGAAATATTTTGTGTATTGGTCGGATCGGGTCCCAGCGTCAGCCTTGGATAGGATGCAGCAGTACCGGTCTCCGGTGTCCAACGTCCCAGCATATAATCAAATCCCTGTCCGTCGCCAGTATTCCCAAAGGAATAATCCGTTTGTTGGTAACTACGGTTTAATACCCCCTGAAGCAATACACTGAAATCAAAGCCTGCGACATTGAATCCTAAGGTAGTGCCAAAATATACGAGTGGTTTTGTATTGCCAATGGCCGTTTGATCGTACTGGTTGATGATACCGTCTCCATTCAGGTCCACCAGTTTGACATCACCAGGATACACCTTATTTCCCGATAACAAAGGTGCATTATCGGCTTCTTCCTGCGTCTGGATTAGCCCATCCGCACGGTAACCAAATGTCTGGCCTACGGGCATCCCCGTGCGCCTGTTCCAATTATATTGCTGAAAGACCTCGTTCATATACAGCACTTGGGTCTTCATCCGTGAGGCATTAGCGGTAATGAAATAGTTAAACTCACCGAAATTATTTTGATAGGTCAAACTGATTTCCTGCCCTTCATACCGGTTTTTACCAATATTTTCATTCGGATATCCAATACCGATCAAGTCAATGGTCGATCCGCGCTGTTGCAATAGGTCAAAATAAGTATCTCTAAAATAGTCGGCTGTCAATTTCAGTGTCGAATGCCAGAATGCAGCATCCAAACCGATGTTAAATTTATTTCCCTTTTCCCAGGTTCCTTCAATGTTGGCAAGCCCTTTTTCGATCAAGCTATTGGTGTAAGCATATTCTGAGCCGAAATCATAGCCGTTCGCTCCGTCTTGTCCATAAGAAGCTCGCCAGCTGTAATAACCTAGGGCGGCTTCGTTGGTATTTCCCGTCCGCCCAAATGTAGCGCTCCATTTCAGTTGAGAAAGCCAATCCGCTTTTTCCTTCAGAAAGTCTTCCTGCATCATATCCCAGCCCAACCCAAAACCATAAAACAAGCCATATTGGTTTCCCGGCATAAAACGATTGAATCCTGAATAGTTTAAGGCTACTTCAGCAAAGTACTTATCCTGATAGGCATAGTTTGCTGTCGCCGCAAAGTTGGTGTAGATCGCAGGTAAGTCAAACTGATAATTGGCCGTTTGCCTATCCATAAACAGTTTGGCTCCGACACGATGTTTCTCACTCACTTGTTTATCATACCCCAGTGCCCCCTGGAAATAGAAAAAATTTGCTGTCGACGTGGTCGCAAATGAATTAGGCTGGTCCGCTATCGTTCCATACCGTACATACACGAGCTCTTTTTGCTCGTTATAGCTTAAGTCATACACCGGCTGTTGGCGATTGCGGTCAATGAGACTCGACGAGGTTGATGAAACATTTAGCTTACCCTTTGCGTACAGTCCAGGAACAAATTTGTCAAGCTTGTAATTAAAATCCAGATTAGCCAGCAGGTCCCTCGTATTGTCCAACAGATAACCCGATCCCGTAGTAAGCTGGTACAAATTGCTCCGATACACGGAGGAACCACCATAAGATTGGTCGGGATTAAAAATTGGATACGCGTTGTTCGGTGTATTGTACAAAGTCGATAAGATCGTTCCTGTTTTTGCCCCCGGCTGTCTGCCATCCTGTATTTTTCCAAAAAACTGTAGACCAATCGTTAAGTCATCGGTCACATCCACATCAATGGCACTATTGATGAGATAACGTTTATTCTGTAGATTGGTCTCATAGTCAAACTTATCATCCGATTTAAATAGACCATATTGGTTCAGGTAGCTTAGCGAAAGGGCATAACGTGCATTTTTGATTCCGCCCTTCACACCCAGGTTATATTTGGTGATCGGGTTATTGTCCCGTACGACGGCATCGTACCAGTTGACATCCGGGAAGAACAAGGAATTGGTTCCATCTCTAAAGGCCTTAAAATCGTCCGAACTATACACGGGTTGCCGCCCTGCATTGAGCAATGCTTCGTTATAGAGATAGGCATACTGATAGGCGTTCAATGGCTGTGGCATTTTAAGCGATTGCTGGATTCCTGTTTGTGCTGTAAAGCTGATCCTTGGTGGTCCTGCCTGTCCTTTTTTCGTCGTTACCTGCAATATCCCTCTGGAACTACGTTGTCCCAATAAAATGCTCGACAGTGCATCTTTGAGAACGGTCACCGATTCGATGTTTTCGGGATCTATGGAATAGATATCTCGCTGCACACCGTCGATTAAAGTTATCGGACTCTGTCCTCTCAAGCTGAAGCCAATTTCAGTATTGTCACCGATGCTGGAACGATATTTCACGGCATCCGAAGGAAGAGATCCCGCCAGATCATTAGCCGTGATTGCTGTCATGCTCGGTGACCTAAATCCGCTGACTTCTTGCGTAAACAGACCAGGTATGCGGCCTGTGAGTGCATTTAAATACAAAGGAGTTGGCACATCTTTGATCTGACTGTTATAGACTACCGAAACAGCTCCCAATAGCTCCGAACTTTTCTTTTTGTCATAGCTTATATACAAAGAGTCTGCGCGCTGAAGTACAGCTGGCACCAGAGACACCGATTTTTCGGAATCTCCTTTTATCATCTTTCGATAATATCCTGGATATTCTACCCACAGGGCTTCATGTATAATACCACCTGTCAAAGAGAAATCTCCATTTTCATCGGTCTCGCCTATAAGCTGCCGCTCGGCATCAAAGACTTTGGCACCCGAGATTGGCTTACCATATTCATCCAGAATTTTCGGAAATTTTCCGATCACCCCGTCCGCATAGCCTGAGACAATCTCGCGGAGTCGTGGATACCAGCTGGCCTGTACGGTCTGCTTGTCGGCAATAACCAACAGCACACCGACAACACTTAATTTTATATAATGATTAAACATTTGTCTTTCGTTTATTAGGTTATCAATCACTCACAGCGGAAGGTATATTTAAAAGGCTCATCCGTATTACCATAGCCTACACTTTTAGTTCCCGTAACGTCCGAATAGAAGTATTCCAACCGGGCGATGTGCACATCTTTGTCGAGTTTAAAAAATCCACGTGGCCAGATATCAATGCGGTATTTCTTACCACCGATGTCCGTCAATTTGGTATCCGCTGTCTGTTTCTTGATTTCGGCAATCAGCTTTCCTGATTCGTCCATCGCCTTAACATGGAGATATATGGCCGTCTCCTGATCCAATACCGTATTGGTAACCCCGCCATCAAAAGTCAAGGTAATGATATCATTGTCCAGACTTTTGACCGGTTGTACAGTACCCAGCTGTGGATTGATGAAATCGATAAGATCGCCCTCACCATCAGTTACTTCAAAAGCATTTGAGAACGTAAACTTCTTATAATCGGTATCCTCCGGGCGCAGATTTTCGATGGAAGAACCGATATAGAATCCCAAAGACAGCAACATATTTTCGGTTCCAACGTTACATTCCGCCTTCACCGTAAAATCGATATCTTCGTTATTAACAAAGGAATAGGCCTGCGTACTCCTAAAAACAATCCATTCCATATCATCCACCAGATTGGGACCTATACCGAACATTTTCTTGGCGGCCTGATGCCAGCTCAGTCCTGATACAGGTTCGAGTTCGCTGTCCGGAATAATACGCATGGTACCATTTCCTTTTGGACTGGTAAAGGACATCGTCAGGTTTTTGCGTGCATTCCACCCCTTGGGCACCATGATCCCCGCGACCAGCTGCGTGCTATAACTACCTCCACCCTGGATACGGGGCTCGGCTCCGCAATGCATTGTAAAAGTTACCCGCTGATTTGCCTTTGCAGATTTTGGCACCACTACTGAGATGGCTTTAAGGCCACATTGGGCTAAGAATATAGCCAAGAAGAGGCCCATTGCCCAGTAGATATATGTCGAATAATGTGTGTTCTTTTTCATATTCCCCCGTTTAAACGTTCACAATCATATTGATAGGTATTGCTGCTGCAACCAAGGCTCATGACTAAACTGAGCTGGCGTTTGCCATTGACCACAGGGAATTGGAATTTGAGGACCACCTCTTCCTTCCCTCCTGCAGGGTTGAGCACTACGCTAAAGGGATATTGTGGATCATCCAGACGGTACCTTCCCGAACCGCTGACCACAAAAGGAAGATCATCAGCTATGGTATAGGTTCCGTCTGCATTGAAATCGATCTTAAAATTGTCCAATTTCAAACGCTTACTCAGGTTTTCACCATTTCGGGTCAGCTGTGTTACTTTCCAGTTTCCAGTAATATCTTTTTCCGCCTCCTCAGTGGGGATATTGCCCAGCTCATCCTTACAGGAGTTTATTCCCCAACATAGGATCAGCATCAAGGGCCATGAAAGTATCTTATATATTTTCATCCGTTTAATTTTTTTTAATAACCTGGATTTTGAATCAAGTCTAAGGACTTAGCTACTTCAGATTGCGGGATAGGCCAGAGATACATACGTTTGTCAAAGACACGTTTTCGTACGTTGATGGTATTATAGCTTGTCCCCGATGCTGTACGGACAGGTTCGGTGCCATGCAGCTGTTTATTTTCCAATGATTCAGCCAGCTTCCAACGGCGTACATCAAAAAAACGGTGTCCTTCAAAGGCCAGTTCTTTTTGTCGCTCATTCCGGATAATCTCGCGCATAGCTTGTTTGTTTAGGCCAGTAGGCAATACAAAAGGATCCAATCCTGCCCTTTCTCGGATTGCCTCCACCGCCGCATAGACCTTCTGATCCGGGATCCCAAGCGATTCGTTGCGTGCTTCAGCATAGTTCAACAAGATTTCGGCATATCGGATGATTGGCAGACAGCGTGGCGTATAGGTATTAAACCAATCCGCCGCTACATCCCTATTGACCATTTTATAGGTATAATATCCTGTAGGCGTGCCCCGGTAGATAGCATCCTGTCCCGAAGTCACGTTATTTGGATTGGTCTTATCGATATAGATATTGACTGGTCTCCGGGCCAATCCATCCCGGTGGAAGACCAAAGACTGATCCCGGGTTACGGTATTTGCCAAGCGGGGATCCCGGTTTTTATAAGGGGTTTTCGGGTCGTATCCAGCATTGGGATCGTTAATAGGCAAACCATTCCGCATCCCAAAAGCATCCACCGTTTCCAGATAAGGATAAGCTCCCGGATTGCTTACCCCAAAAGTTGGAGGGTTCCAGATCCCTTCAAGATCCCGGTTGGAATCTTGCATTTTGGCGAGGATATATTCTGAATTTTTACGCTGTTGAAACAGCTGATAGAAGCCAAATCCAGGTTCGGGATCATTGTTGACATACAAACTATAATGTCCCGATTCAATGACCTGCGCTGCTGCCGCTTCGGCCCGCTGCCAGCGTGTTTCATCCACGACGGGATAGGCAACGACATCCTTCAACGCCTCCTCTGTTGTCACTGGGCTACCATTGAACAGCGGACTCGCAGCATAAAGCAGTAAGCGAGATTTCAACCCATAACAGGCTGCTTTATTGATGCGTCCATAGTCTTCACCCGCATGTTCCCATGGGAGATCCTGCGCTGCGGCATCGCATTCAGCCGCGATATAGCTCACACATTCATCGAAGGTATTACGCTTGGCCGGGATCACATCACTCGCTGCGTATACACTATCTCCCATCAGTGGCACACCACCATAATGTTCCAATAAGATAAAGTAATAATAGGCCCTTAAAAACCGGGTTTCGGCTTTTACCCGCACCTTAATAGCCGTACCAAAGCGTGCCCTATGCAGGTTTTTAAGCATAATATTTGCCCTACGAATATTGGTATAGGGTTTTGCCCATGCATCATTGGTGATAATATTGGAGTTGACGGTACCGGTAGCAAACTGGATAAAGGTATTGATGCTGCCCAGTCCAGCGCCTTCCGCTTCGTCTGTGCTGGCATCAAGCCCGCCCCCACCAAAGCGCTTGGGCCAAGTCGCAAACCCAATATCACCATATATTCCAGACAGGAAGTTAATGGTATATGTACTATCCGAAAAGACGACCTCTTCATTCAGATCTGATGATTGCGTCTGATCTAAAAATCCCTGTTTACTACAAGCCGTACAGGCCAGGAAGGCCAGTGCGCAAAATGTCAATTGGCTTTTGTTCATAATTTTTTGTAAAACAGTAAAATAATTGGTTATGCTATCATGATGTCAGCGAACCTAGCCCGCTGACATCAAATTTTTTCAAAAGATCTAATCGATCGAACTCAGGGAAAATGGCCTTGAAGCCGTCGAAATCCCTCTTTCATAATTGGGTTTATCCCCCATGACAAAATGAAGCTCGCCCCCTTTCAGCAGATCTTCATATCGGATAAAATTTTTGTCGTAGGCTGCTCCATTGAGTGCTGCTGATTGGATATAGACATGTTGTGGACTATTATTATCCGCCTTAATGGTAAATGTTTTCCCATTATCGAGACTGATGGTCACCTTTTTGAACACCGGACTTCCAAATACATATTCATCCGTTCCGGGACAGACACTGTAGATCCCCATAGCACTCAAAACATACCAGGAAGACATCTGTCCTTGGTCCTCATCACCCGGATACCCCTTTTCTGTCGCGTTATAAAGGCGCGATGTCACCATACGGGCATATTTTTGTGCTTTCCAGGGCTGACCGCTGAAATTATACAAATACGGGACGTGCTGTGTTGGCTGGTTGCCGTGTGCGTATTGCCCCATTTTTGACAACAACATTTCGCGCATTTCATGGATTTCCTGTTTATAGCTACCATAATTGACACGTTGCTCCATGGTAAAGAACGTATCCAGTTTTGCATTAAACTTATCCACCCCACCGATCAGATTGATCAAGCCATTCACATCGTGCATCACCGACCAGGTATATTGCCAGGCATTTGCTTCAGTGAAAGGGCCACCCCATTCTACAGGATCAAAGGGTTCACGCCATTGCCCATTGTCTAGCCGGCCACGCATAAAGTTTACGGCAGGATCAAATACATTCCTGTAGTTATACATCTGTCGCGCAAAGATATTTTCATAGAATTTGTTGCCCGTAGCCTTGGCCAACTGATAACCACAGAAGTCATCGTAGGCATATTCCAACGTCTTTGCCGTACTTTCGTGAATATCCCCATAAGGAACATACCCTTTGGTAAAATACTCCTTCCAGCCTTCGCGTCCATTTGATCCGCCCCAAAAACCCTTATTCGTCGCTTCATGATAATAGGCAGCCAGAGCACTGTCCGCATCGAAGGTTCGGATCCTCTTCATCCAGGCATCCGTCAATAACGAAATGGCATGATTGCCGATCATCACGCCGGACATTCCGGGATTGGACCAGGTCGGAAAAAATCCGACCTGCTTTTGCGCGTCCAGCAAGGACTGCATATAACGCCCCTGCATGCCCGGATGCAAGAGATTGCTCAAAGGAAATTGCCCACGAAAGGTATCCCAAAAACCATTATCAGTAAACATGTACCCCTTATGGATCTTCCCATCATAAGGACTGAAATAATAGGGGTTACCCTCCGGATCCATTTCATAGAACTTCCGTGAAAATAAGTTGGCCCTGAACATGCAAGAATAAAATGTTGCCATCTCTGCTTCCGTCCCTCCCTCTACTCTTACTCTATTCAGCAATGCATTCCAGGTATCAAAAGCTTTCTTTTTACTTACATCAAAGGTATTATGTCCTTCCAGTTCGCGTTTAAAATTGAGATTTGCCTGTTCAGGACTGATATAGGATGAAGAGATTTTCACTTCCACTTTGGCCCCCGGGCGGAATTCCAGATACCCACCTTTACCTTTCCCAGCATCATAGCGTTGTGCGGCCTGAATGTTGCCCTCTACATTTTCCCAGGTGCCATAAGCTTTAAAATCCTGATCAAAGGTCAGCACAAAATAATTTTTCATATGTTCGGGCACAAAACGCCCATTATGCACATACCCGACAATCTTCCGTTCTTCGGGTATAATCTTAATCTCGCTATCGCCCAAAAAGCCATCCAATAACAAGAATGCTTTTTCCTTTTTCGGGAAACTAAAGCGCATATGCGCCCCTCTTTCCACTGGACTCAATTCCGCCTTGATGCCGTTGTCAAAATTGACGGCATAATAATGCGGTTTGGCGATCTCATTTTCATGCTTAAAAGAGAGCGCCCGGCGCTCCTCATTGACTTCCAGTTTTCCAAGGCCTGGCATCAAAGAAAAAACCATATAATCGCCCATCCAGGGACTGCATTGGTGAACCTGCTGAAATCCCCGTATGCTGTTTGCTTTGTATTGATATTTCCAGCCATCTCCATTTTTCCCCGTTTGTGCTGAAAAGAAATGCACCGCAAAAGGCAGTCCTACCGTAGGGTAAGTATTTCCATAGGACAGGCTCCATTCAGAATCTGTCCCTTGGAGGGTATTCACATACTTTACCAGATCCGCCTGCTGCGCATACACCTGACTTAACATCGTATAAAGCGTGGTCAGATAAATACATAATCTTTGTTTCATAATTACAGCTATTTAAATTTGTATCATCTTTAAAAGATGTTCTTTAATTTCAATGTTTCTTTTTCGGCATGACCATATTGCTTCCATAACAGCTTCGCATTTTTCAATTGCTCTGCATGAGATTCCGTAAGCCGAACAAATTTTTCCTCGCCCGGCATCAGGGTAAAATAATTGTCCGAAATCATGAGCGGCAAAATCCGTTCATTTGTTGCTGCATCAACCAAGCGCAAGCGATTACCAAATGATACCGTCGTTCCACTGTTAACGATCCGGAGTACAATACCGTCGGTGCCCGCTTCTTTTTTATAGTCAAATTCAAGCTTGGCCTTCGGTAAGCTAGTTAGGCTGGTATAATCCAGCTCTTTGCGGCCATTTCGCCAATAGAAATTTTCAGACAGCAAAACGCCGTTTCTATCCTTCAGGGTAAGCTTTATATAATGTAGATCCGACAAGGCTTTAGCTTCTTGTTCGCCATCAAAATTTAGCCGGAAGACCTCCATCGCCACATTAGACTGTATGGTAGCGCGGGTTTGCAGGTCATATTTTTTGATCTCTTTGCCACTCATATCGAAGATCCGCGCCGAAATCCATACCGAATCAAGGCTCTTTAAGCTTGTATTGATGACCTTAACACTGTTGTTGAATGCATTCCATTGTACATGTACCGGCTCACAGGCCTTTTTCGCCCCCCAATAGGCGCCCGTTGCATCATAATAGTAATCATAAGTCTGCCATACAAATGAAGGGTAGGCCGACTGACTCATCCAGATCAGCATACCTGCTGCATCGTCCCAGAGTTTGTCGTTCCAGGCTTCATACATGCCCTTCATCACTTCCAGGTTAAGGTATTGTGCCTTTTCAGCAAATGCAGCCAAATTCGTCGATTCACCATATTGTTTATTGACCGCATCTTTATATTGTATGGGGCTCGCGTTAGAAGCTTCTTTACCAAAAAAATGCCTATTCCACACATTCTCGTCCTCCGATTTTAGTTGTTCATCCGTAGGCAATGGCCAAAGCTTGTCTTTCGGAATAAACTTCACGATACTTTCATAATTGGGGAAAGTAGCCGTTCCGATTTCCGTGCGTAGGCCATAGCCATAATTGCTGCTATAAGGGTAAGGAGGATCGTTCCAGGCCAGATTGCTTCCCGAAGTTTCAAAATGATGCCGCGGAGGTTGGTTGCCCCACCATCCGCTTCCCGAAAGCCCATCCTGATTGGAACTAGACTTATACAACCGGTCATTATGGTCTTCCGAAGCCACAATAGCACGCAGGTAATTATCCAATTCGGGTTTCGGACGAGTTTCATTGGCTCCGCACCAGATCGCAATACTGGCATGATTTCGCAATCGTTTTACTTTATCTAGCGCATTTGCTTTAAAGTCTTCATCATTGGCAACATCGTTATAAGCGACATAAAGCCAAAAGTCATCCCATACCATAATCCCATAGCGATCGCAATAATCATAGAAAGCATCGTCTGTAATCGAGCCTGCCCACAAGCGGATCATATTATAGTTCATATCCTTATGCAACTTGACCTTGACACCGTACTCTTCCCCTTGGCAGCGGAGTAAGTATTCGCTCATTCCCCAATTCCCGCCTTTGAGATAGATTTTTTTTCCGTTGATATAGAAATTCAGCACTGGCCATCCCGCTTTATTGCGCACATAATGGTACTCATATTTACGGATACCAAACTGGATCTGCTTCTGATCCGAGATCTCATCACCAGTTTTTGCGGTAAGCGAACAACTGTACAAATTCGGATCCCCATAACCATTTGGCCACCATAGCAGGGGCTGTTTGATGAGAAATTCCTTTACCTCATTGCGGGTGATATATACCTTTTGGGTGCTGTTTGCAGCGACCTTCACTTTTTTAGAAAATCGGATATCCCCAGGCATAACGATTCCTTCGAGCGTTATTTCTTTGGCCTGATCGCTTGTATTTTTTAGATCAGTCGAAAAGTCCAGGTAGGCAAACTCATTACTTTCCAGGTCGGACCGCATCCAGGGATCTTCCATACTGACGTCACCTGTAAAACGCAACGATACATTGCCGGTAATCCCGGCCAAGCGTCCCGGCACATAAGGCATCCAGTCCCAGCCAGCTGCAGCCAAGTATGTGGGGCTTGCCGTTACACCAAAAGGTTCTTTTGCTGTACGTGTTTTTTTCTGATCGGCATCGGTAATCAACACCGCGATTGCATTGTCCTGTCCCTCGCGCACGAGATCCGTAATATCAAATTTGCTGCGCAACATATGGCCACTGACATCTTTGGTAGAGCCAGCTACGCCCGATAGTTTCACTCCGTTGCAGAAAAAATCAGCATAACGGTTGGTATTGTCAAAATGGATCCACACACGCTGTCCCTTTCTATAGTCTGCGGGTAGGCGGAAAGTTGTACGGTACCAGAACGGACGGTTGAATAACTGTTCATCCACGCGGTAGATGTTGTCCGCAAAATTGGGATCCGGTACAAGTCCCTGATTCACATAAGCCGTAAAGACGACACCCGGGACAATACCGCGCACGGGGTCTTTGATCCGAAAATTAGGTTGTGCTATTTCCTGCCCCGAATAAGGCAGATCCGATTGGGGCTTTATTTCCCAGCGAATCGCAGGATTATCACTATTGAGCGAAATCTCGCGTACTTGCCCATAGCCTACAAGTACCAGCTGCAGGAATAGCAGTATATATACTAGTCTTGTTTTCATTTGATTCCCCAGTTTTTGTTTGGATTAGGTCCCATATACAGCTCCAAAGTTGCTCCGGCCACCATATCTTTAAAGTCAATATAATTTTTAGCATAGGGCTTTCCGTTTAGGACCGCCCGTTGGATATACATATTGTCCGGCGAATTATCGTGAGCGATCATGCGAAACCTTTTACCCGAGAAATAATTAGGATCCAGCTGAAAAGACAATTCCTGAAATATGGGACTTGTTATTTCAAAACGTGTTGAGCCCGGACAAGAGGGATGTATCCCCGATGCGGCCAGCACGTACCAGGCCGACATCTGTCCTACATCCTCATTTCCCACGATCCCCTCTACGGTATTACTATACGCGTTGTCGCAGATGTAACGGGTCCATTTTTGGGTGAGGTAAGGCGCATCCAGGTGGTTGAACAAAAACGGAACTAAATGCACTGGCTCATTGGCATGATTATAATAGTCGTTCCAGAGCATTTTTTCAGGCGTCTTCTCGAAAAAATCCTTTAGGTCCGCTAAGGTCTTCTCTTTCCCACCCATCAACTCGATCATACCTGGAATATCATGTGGCACAAACCAGCCCTGCTGGTATGGGTTACTTTCAATGGTACCATACCACTCTTTAGTGCGTGCATTCTCGGGCCATTCTTCCCATGATCCGTCACTTTTCCGGGGTCTGAACCAGCCTTTTTCTGGATCAAATATTTTTCGGTAGGCTTGGCTTTTGGTCAAATAAACTTGTTCCGTATCAGCCTTGTTCAATCCTTTTGCCAGCTGCGCAATGCACCAGTCGGTGTATGCATATTCCAGCGTATTCGAAATGCTCAATGCCCCCGGAGTGTAGCCTAACGAATCATTTCCAAATCTTTTGGAGGTATTGATTGCAAAAGTTAATGCTTTGGATGCGTCGTAATTGCGTATTCCTTTCACATGGGCATCTGCCAATACCGATAGCGCAGGATTACCAATCATGCAGCCTGAATACGCATTTAATAATTCCCAACGTTCAAAATAAGCCTTTCCAGATTCATCAGCCAGACTGATCAATGAATTGAGCTCATCATTTACCAAGGTAGGGTTGATCAATGTCTGTAATGGAAATTGTGACCGGAATACATCCCAGCCGCTAAAAATTGTCCGTTTGGTAAAGCCCTCACTACGGTGGATTCTGTTGTCACCACCCATATAACGTCCATCGACATCCGTAAAGATGCGCGGATCAATCATGGTATGGTATAGCGAGGTGTAAAAGATCGTTTTTTGATCCTTTGTACCGCCGTTGACGGCAATTTTTGATAGCTGTGCATCCCACATTTCTTTCGCTTCACGACGGACGCGATCGAAATTCTTGCCTGCTATTTCCTTTTCAAAATTATTTTTTGCCCCCTGCATATCGACGAATGAAATCCCGACCTGTAGATTGACCTGCTCACCCTGACTGGTTTCAAATTCGGAGAACACGCCGAGGTGTTTGCCTTCCATTTCGTTTCTTCCGGGCCACACTTTCGCTTCGGCCACCCGACTTTGGTAAGGTATGGACTGTACATCGTCACGCTTACGAGTCCAGTTGTCGGGAATTTCTGCCGACCAGATCCCGTGTTTTTTTAGTGGTTTATCGAAACGTGCATAAAAGTAAACCGTATAATCCGCCTTACCGTCGCCATCGCCCCAGCCACCACCCTCAGGCGTGCAGCGCATCCATCCCTGAATACTGTAGTCATCTACTTTTCGGACATATTGCTGTATCGCCGTGCCACCGACGCGACGCGCCAGATCAATCTGTATACGTGATTCCTTACTTTGGGGAAAGGTGAAACGAAGCATACCACTATGCGGGGCAGCGGTAGCCTCCACGCGAATATTATACCGTTCGAGATCAACCGCATAGTATCCAGCCTGAGCAACCTCACTGGATTTGTTGTAAGACGAGCGGTAACCAGTCAACGTACCATCCTCCTTTCCGGCGATGGTCTGTAATTTACCGATGGTGGGCATGACCAGGAAATTTCCGAGATCACCATACCAGCCCACGCCACTCATCTGGGTAAAGGCAAAACCTTCCATGCTGCGATGCTCGTAACTATACCCGGGGCTGTTATCCCCCCCTGTGATGGTATTGGGGCTCACCTGCACCATGCCATAAGGCGTCGTTGCCCCCGGAAAAGTCTTTCCCAGACCGTGATATGTACCTGCGGCACCCACACTTGTACTCGCACCAATAAATGGATTGACATAGTCTGCTGGACCGGAAACAAGATGATTTCGGCGACTAGCACACGATGTCGAAGACACGATTAGCGCGACAACAAAACAAGATAGCAGTCCATATAATTTATTCATATTGATTTATCGTTTTTTAAAGGTTCTATTTATTGACTTTAAAGGTCCTGATTCCAAATTGTGGCAGCTGTACCACAAAAGCTTTCCTGCCGTCAGCTATTCTGCTCAGGGGAATATTCCTTTTTTGCTCACCATTTAGCAAGACTTCCTGCAGCAAAGTCGCGGGAAAGTTTATGGTGACAGTTGATGAAGCCTGTTTATTGTCCGTATTAAACAGGCGTAAGCTAAGTTGTCCATGGTCCAACTGCAAGGCCGATATCTCCAAATGATCCTCCGAGAGTGCGATCAACTGTCGATCTCTGGCTTCGATATTGGGATGATAGGATGCCAATAGCGGTTCGTTCCATGCTTTGCTTCGGTCTGTGATACGCGCTATATTCCAATTTTTTTCATGAGGTATCAACGCATAGCGCATGTGTAATGGCCCAGTAATCTTATAATCCATCCCCCACAATCCCAAACCCGAGTATTGTGCAGTCAGACTCAAAGGGAACTCCTTACCATGTACATACGACCCCGTATGGTCCGTCAGTACTGCGAACCCATATTGACTAGTTTCGTCAAATAGGTCCACCCAGTTCAACACAACGTTGTTCTTAATCTGGTCCCACTGGCCAAAAAAGGTATCCTCCAAGCCACTTTCGGTGACATCAAAAGGTGCATTTTTGGTTATTTTCCCCTGCCTTAAAGTTGAGGGAAACATGACTTTCAACTTATAGCGATCGTCCGTAAAAGCACGTCTGTTATCTGTCCATTTCTGTTGTTGCTTATATTCACCGATGCCTACATTGCCTTTCCACTCGATGGTCAGGTCCATATCTATGCGTTGCTGCCCTGCAACTAGAGACAACAACTGTACAAAGGGATGTCCATTGATATTCCCTTTTACCTCCACCGTTGTTTTCAGCCCATCATCCTGCACGACAGCAAACGCTACAGGGCTTTCCTTAGAAGAATAAAATTTCCCCGCCTCATAAAAATGTCCTGAGATTTCTCCCATCCGATAAGCCCCGACCTGTGCTGCAAATTCCTTGTGATTTGCATATTTGGCAATCAGACTACTGATCGTTCCACCCTGCTTTTTGTTCAGCACAATCTTGTACAATTCATTTTCGAGAATACAGTTGCCTTCGTCGTCAAAACGGACGGTGTTTTTCTGTTCACCCGATTTAGATTGGCCTGGCTTAATAGGTTGAGCCACCTTAAGCTGATAAGTAGCATAACCAAAGCCATTCACCTCTGCTTCAAATTCCAGGACTTTACCCTTATCGGTTTGATGACACTGCGCGGGCAATTCCTCCTGTTTTCCTGTCCATACGGTGACATCATCCACATGTGCAGGTAACATCACCCGTACGCATTCCTTTCGGTGCTGGGCAAGCGTATTATAAACCCGTATGTAGCCCAGTTCAGCCTTGCCACTCCGTATTGAAGTGGCATAAGAAGCATGCGCCTGCTGGATCAATTGACCTGCAATGGTCAGCGTATTGCTGGTCCAGTCCTCGATTGCCTGAGCCCATGTCTGGTCCTTATGCAGCTTATTGTAAGGCACAATCCAAGAGTCGTGATGTTGTGCCATCATCAAGGTCCGCCAGGCCTCGTCCAGCAGTTTACTATCCGGTACAAAGCCATGATCCATAAAAGCCATGGCACCGATTTTTTCAGCCTGCAATAGGCTATTTTCAGCCTGGCGTACCTGTTGGGCAATGCGCTGTAACACTTGGCTACCCCACATTAAGTTAACCAAAATGTCCTCTTGTCCCATTTTCCAGCTGGGAACAGCTAGTCCAGCCGGGATCGACTGAAAATATTCCGTCCAGGTTGTGTAACGAACATTATTTTTCACCTTTTCCCCTATTCCCATCCATGGGCCATTTTTCCATCCCGCATCCTGGTAACACATCCCCACGGGATTGGTAATTCCAGCATCATAACAGCTCTTCCAGTAGTCTACCTTGTTGGCCCAGGCCATTGTCTGCCAGGTTGAGTTTTTTTCAAAAGCCTCATTTTCATAGCGGGGTACAGTAAGGATTGCCGTGCCATCAGGCCCTTCCCAGTTCAGAAATTGACCACCATATGCTCTTGTGTAACCGCCCCAGCAGGTATTTGGACATTTAAGTACCGCATACTGAAATCCGAATTGCTCGAGAATCTGAGGCAAGCTGCTTGTAAAACAAGGTTCTTCCGCAGCATAGGTTGTAAACTTAATTTTCGGAAAATGCTTATGGTATTTGGCCATACCATAAGCAAATTGACGGATAATACTTTCGCCTGAGATATTATATAGATAAGGTTGCGCATAGGTCGGATTTGTGAAATCCAGCCGTGAATCCTTGGCCCATTCCTTCATGCGTGCATAACCAACAGGATCCTTGATCTTGACCGTATCCCAGGTCTCGGGTTCAATCTCAAGTCCAATTCGCCAGCTTGGCGCTGCTTCCAGATGGTCGAGCATAAATGTCGTTACCCAAAGGGGGTAGTGTCCGTAAATCCCACCATGGTAACCATCGACAAAATAAGCTTGTTGCTGTCCCCGCAGACCAACTGCTGATACCAACACAATAAACAAAGTAACTGCAATTTTTTTCAACCCAGTCATGCCATTATTTTTTCAGCTGTACAAGACGCACAGACCGTTTAATAGGTTGATTTATTTCATTCATCCGCTGCTGTAGATCATCAATCTGGCTTCGCCATGCCGCACGAACTTCAGGATGCATCGCCTTGGCATAGAGATCTCGTTTTGCACGCAACCAACCATCTGTTGCTACATGTTGGTCCATGACCTCGATGGCTTTGCGATTGTCTGCATTCAAAAGTCCTTTTGGAAGAAAAAAATTGTACTGTACCCAAGCCAGATCACGGAAACGGCGTTCAATCTCCCAACGTTCTTCATTGAGGAACATCACTTTCAACGCCTGCTGATATTGGGGTGTCCGTGTCTGATTTGCCAAATTGATCCCTTTGTCCAAATCCGTAGCAGACCACACTCCGATTTCCTGATCGTCGATCCATAAGCTATAGTCTCCTTTAAGACCTTTTACCTGCAAAACTTCCTGATTCATTTCTTCCATAAACGGGACAATATTAACCGCATCGCGCTGACTATATTTAGCCCCCCATCCTCGAGCGATTGTATCCATGGGATAAGGCAATGCCGCCGCGAGATAATCAAAATTGAGGTTATTCCCAGCCTTTTTGACATTGTCAACAATACAGTTCTCAGCTTCTGTCACACGTTGTTTTGTTGCGTCAATGCCTACCCTTGCTACCCCCTGACCGACAAATCCCTGCGCTTTTAAAAATAAATAAGCCATTACCATATGCCCATTATTATCAGGGTGCACACGATCGCTTCCCGATAGGGTGAAGGATGGATCATTTTGCTGAAAATTCGTATTGATTGCGCTGATGGATTGATTGAAATCATAGAATTCCCAACCATTGCTTTTAGCCGATTCCCGTTGAAAATCGACGATGCGTTTCATTGCCTTATTTTTATTTTTAAATGGCTTATTATCCTTGATGACCACATTTTCGTCATAAGGTGTGCTTCCAAGTAATACCAGACGAGTACCTACCAATCCTTTGTATCGTCTTTCCATTTCTTTATAGCCGTCATACGACTCTTTTACCTTTGTATCCGCAAAAAGCTCAGGCTGATCACCGTTGTATTCAAAATAGCCTGAATCGTTCATACCGAAAGTGGTAATCAATACCGTGGGCTGCTTGCTGAAAACATCGTCATCCAATCTTCTGAGCATATCGACCACCCGATCGCCACCGATCCCTGCGTTGAATACTTTCAATTTCATCTCGGGAAAACGTGTTAGATAATACAGCCAGATATAAGCGTGGTAATGGCCGCCATCTGTAATACTATTTCCCAAAAAGACCACTCGGTCGCCATCTTTAAAAGGCTGAATTTGTTGCGCAACAGTCCGGACAGCTACCCCCAAAGAGACAAGAACAGTGAATCCTGCCAAAAAGATTTTTCTAGAATAATTTCCCATAAGATTAAAATTGTACAAGGTTGACGATAGGTAAAACGTAAAAATAGATTTATCAAATTGGTATTGGTTCTATCGGCATTCCTTTGGAAACAAATGTATAACGCAAGAGCCCTACTTGCAACTGCAAGTAGGGCTCTTAGTAAACTATTGAAACAGAGAAATTAAATCAAAAATCTAACACACAATCAGTTACAAAATAACAAGAAAACTATTTTGGTAAATGATTTAGAATTGATTTGTGGATACTGCACCCAATTTTCGTACTTTTTCTTCGAAATGTTCCACATCATTGATGGCCTTACTCTTTACTTTGCTTTTATAGTTATAGATGGTTTGCATTGAATAACGTAAAAATATGGCGATCTGGTTGACATCAGAAATCCCCAGTCGTATCAAGGCAAAAATACGGAGTTCGGTATTGAGTTTATCCTTTTTCAGCTGGTACTGTTCGTCCGGTCTAAGTAGGCTATTAAATTCATCGACAAAATTGGGGTATACCTCCAGAAAAGTCCGGTCAAAATCAGTATAAAGATCCTGCGTATATTTTTCCAGTGATGTACTGGAAGAGGTAAGTTGCTGCAGGTCTTCGAGCTGGCGGCTTTTGACCTTGCGGTATACATTTTTTCTGAAATCATCCAATTTGTCCAGGTACACCGCACATTGATTGAGGTAATAGCCGATATAGCGTTCACGTACGAGATTGGCCTCGTCCAGTTTATGGTTGACGAGCTTCAGCTGCTCATTGGTCATATTGAGATTCTTCCGGGCACGGGATACAATCTTTATCTGTTTAAACAAGAAATAGAGCGTAAGGATTAAAATAACGGCAAATATGCTGATCACGATTGCATAAAGACGCAGGTTTTTCTGTTGTTGGTTTATCTTGGCCAGATAGGTTGCCTCAATAATAGGTTGGGTACGTGCGATCACGGTATTGCGGAAGCGCGAATTATAGTAGTTTGCATCGTCTAGCGCAGCCTGAATATAGGTAAAGGCTCTATTTACGTTGCCTTTTTTATTTAAGTAAATTGCCAGGGTCAATAATGACTCATTTTCTTTAATTGCCAGACTTACATCTGTTATTGCGGCCATGACAAGATATTCTTCGGCTAATTTCATTTCCCCCATATCTTTGGCGATCATGGCAAGGCCCATTGCAGACATCCCGTAGCCATGCGTATTGATTTTTTCTTTTTTAAACAATCTCAGCTGGATATCGCGGGACTCTTTGAACATACCGTCTGCTTTGAGCTTAAATGATTTTTCTTTGAGGTACATATCCGAAGTTGGATCAAGCAGACTCATAAGGCTATTTCTAGATTTGGCAATTTCAACCTCGTATGCGCTATTGTAGGTATCATGGTCAGTATATTTGATCAGGTTTTCATAATAGCGGATATAGCTCCAGTGGTAGAGGACTTTAAGGTGCTGCGGCAGTCCATCATAATCGATCTGCTTAAGTACGTCCCATGCTTGGGTAAATAATCCTGAGATAGAGAGAACAAAAGCCAATTTGGTCTGGCTTTCGGTCATAAGCATTTTATCATTCAATTGTTTGGCTATCGAGATATTGCTACCAATATAGGTAAGCGAAGAATCGCAGTTTAAGGTCTGGTATTCAAAAATTAACTGGTTTTGGATCTCATAGCGCTCTTTAGCCGCCGAATGGCTTTTTAACAGGCCTTTAATTGAATCTATCCGGTGAATCTTGGCATCTAAATAAACCGCCCGATTACCTATTGTCTTGTCCAGGACCTGCAATAAGGAATCTACTTTGGTCGCGTACAGTGGTGTACAGTAAGCTATCGCAAAAATGCATAGAAGAATAAGTTGTCTCGCTTTCACTAGGTTATTATAATTGATCAACGTCACTCAAATATAAACAAAAATTCATTCGCGAAACCCCACAATTATCTAGTTAATTTTATTGTTGCATTAAAAATAGCGCACGATGCGACAAACACTGATGCTATTAAAGAGAGGTTCACTTTGCCAGGATACAGCTAGGTAACTGGGCAAAATAATTAGTAAAACTTCTGAATTTTCTTTAGATAGGTGATCGATTTAGGAGGATTGATACTATCCTTAAACTCTTTATACACACTATAAACGGCACTTTTTTCACCAAGCTCATCAGCCTTGAGTAGATAAAATAATGCCTGATTTCTAGAGATGCTATCCTTACCATTAACTTCTATTCCACTTATTGTCCACTCCCATATAAGCATTTCATATAAATTCATATAAACTTCTGGAAATTGGTGTTTATTCGCCATTAATAGCGCATAGTAATATTATTTAGGCATTTTTAAGACAAGCCAATAATTAGTTGAAACTTTATTTTAAGCACTGAAATCGTCCTCATTATTTACCCTACGCCAAAGCGAATCACCTACATTGTTGGGTATTTCCGTTCTCCGGGATCGTCAATGATTCCCTCTTGGGATTTTTGATTACAGCTTATAAAAAGAAGTCAAAAAGAATGACAAAAAGCTGCAGTAGTTTTCTAATCGTTATAAATCAGATTTTTTGAAAGATAATCTTTATATTTCTTTCCTAGCATCTACAAAAACATACCGAATATCAGGTGGATGATCATCATGAACCGCAAAATTCAGATGAATACATTTTCGTATCATAATAATGGGAATCATAATCTCCCTTTTATAATCAGGTGGTGCAACTGACATTATTCCATAATTAAGTTAGTAAAAATATACAACAAATCCATCGGACCAAAGCCGCCTGAGAAAACAAAAAAGCCTCCATCCGGAGGCTCTCTCATTATATATTATTTGGTGGTTTTTCTACCAATTGTCATTGGACTTGCTATCGTTGATGCTCTTTGAGAATTCAGCAATATACTTATTGATGAACGCATCTAATCCCTCCTGTAAGCTCTTTCTGGCCACTTTACCATTGCTACCATACAACGCATTTTTTGACATGAAGTTATTCGTGCCGTTCAGAGGATATTCAATCCCACCCGGTGACTCAAAATATTTGTAATTCGGTGCGAGTCTTATTTTCGCATCTTTGAAGTCTAATGTAATTTTATAATAAAAATCATAGTATGTTTTTGAGCCCAGATAGGTGGTATAAACAGCTTTCTGCTCCATAGCATCAATGACAATCTGCTCTCCTTCTATTTTCGTCGTAACTTTCTCCGGATTATTATAATATGAATTCACATATTTTAGCGCCGCTTTATAGAGATCATTTTGTGATCTACCGGCGAAATTCAACACGACATAGTTTTTGGACTCATCGCTAGCATCTACAAAATCCTTCGGTGTTATTTTCATTGATTGTGCTTGCACAAATGCTGTAACGACACAAAACAATAAAACGGCAAAAAACTTCTTACTCATTACTTGTAGCCCTTTTCTCAATTTAAGATTAGTTATATTAATATATGCTGCTATATCAACAGATATTATGCCAAGATCGTTCATCGGGCATTTAAATAATCATTTTAATCTTTATCTTTTAAGAAAAATGAACAAATTAACAATGTGAACACTCATAATGAGACACTTATATTTTTAACACCTTTTTTTTCCTTCCCAATACCCTCTTTTCGAGATTATTGATGATACTGTCCTTGATTGCGGGAGTTCGCGATATCGCTTTCAGTAACTTCGCACAAGCTTCTAGACATTAGACCGCTTGCACGCAACTTAAAATATGGTTATATTTAGTTGCCTTAAAAAACAAGCCCAGGCAGTATTGGCGATCGATGGATAAAGAAAAACAAACTTTTGATTTAGCCCGCATACGGCTGGAGAAAGGACTCACGCAACAGGAACTAGCGGAGCTGTCTGGTCTTACCAGCCGTACGATTCAACGTATCGAGAAAGGTGAGGTCATCCCCTATGGTGATTCTGTACGAAAGCTGGCGCAAGCGCTTGAACTATCCGTGGCCGAACTGTATTCCAGTTCC
The DNA here is from genome assembly GCF_002933815.1 of Sphingobacterium sp. HMA12. GTDB lineage: Bacteria > Bacteroidota > Bacteroidia > Sphingobacteriales > Sphingobacteriaceae > Sphingobacterium. The sequence continues at coordinate 63,031 of NZ_BEYR01000007.1, read as the reverse complement.
CGCGATACGCAAACCTTAGAACCTGCCGAGACCATACCAACATTCGAAAATAGCGAAATGAAAGAAGTAACAACAATTGCAGAAACCAGAATTCTAAGCTTTTTCCATTTTATACCCTTAGCAGGTGTTATTTTTCCGTTGAGCAATCTATTGCTTCCACTTTTACTTTGGATCAATTATAGAGACCGCAATAGCTTATACGACTACCACGGACGGCTATCGCTCAACTTTCAACTCACCATGAGCCTGCTATTGCTGCTGCTGATCGTATTGCTTGTCTTCTACTTTCCCGTTGGATTCGCCCTGTTCATCTTGATATACCTCTATACCTTTGTCAGCTGTATTGTCAATGGCATACGTGCACTGAACAACCAAATCCCAAGATACTTTATTGCAATTCCATTTTTAAAGATTCCAACCTGCTAGTTTTAGGTTTTTATGCCTTTCATGCGACATGTCGCGCAGTTGTCGTGTAGTTGTCGTCACAATTTCAATGGGCTTATTCAGATATTTGAAATAAAAAAGCCATGAAAAGGATCTATTTTTTTATCAGCCTGATAGCACTCCTATCCTATAACCTGCAAGCGATCTGTCAAAGTACCATTATCACACACTTGGATGGCACGACGATCACTGGAGCTTCCGTTGACAGCATCGTTAATGCGCTCATGGTTAAGGCCAATGTACCCGGAATTGGCCTTGCTATTCTCAATAAAAAAAAGACTGTCTACCTCAAAACCTACGGTTATAAGGATAAACTTCGTGGCGAACTGCTCGATACCGCATCCATTGTCTATGGTGCATCCTTCAGCAAAGCCGTGTGCGGGTATCTCTGTATGAAATTGGTCGATAACAAGCTATTGGATCTGGACAGACCATTGTATCAATACCTCAAAAAACAGATCCCCGAATATCCGAATTTTGTTGGACTGAAAGGAGACGAACGATGGAAAAAAATCACAGCACGCATGTGCCTCAGCCATACAACCGGTTTCCCCAATTTAAAATGGTTTGATCCTACAGCAACCAATCCGGATTATGATTCGCTCGGAGTTGTCAAAATCTATTTTGAGCCCGGTTCACGTTATGCCTATTCCGGAGAAGGCTTCAAACTTCTTCAATTGGTATTGGAGGAAATAAGCGGTCAAAGTTTTGACGATCTGGCCAGCGCACTCATCTTTAATCCCATTGGCATGCGCAGATCGGGTTATGTCTGGCACAGCAGTTTTGGTGATGATCTGGCCATAGGTCACCATGAACGTGGACAGCAGGATGTAAAAAGCAAAAAGACTGTTGCTGTTGCGGGCGGTTCCCTGGTCACGACCATCAGTGATTATGCGCGCTTTATCGAATATATCCTCCAAGGGAAAGGCATCCGAAAAAATACCTTTGAGGAAATGATCCGTCCACAGATCCGCATTTTTTCCAAGACCCAGTTCCCGCCAATCAGCAACGAAACAACAAGCGAAAACCAAGCGATTCAACTTGCTTATGGACTGGGCTGGGGACTACTCAAAACACCCTATGGTCGAGCCTTCTTTAAAGAAGGCGGTGATGATGCATGGAAAAATTACAACATCAATTTTATTGACCAGGGCATTTCCATTGTGATGATCTGCAATAGTGTCAATGGCAGCATGCTGTTTAAAGACCTGCTCGCACAGCTGATCGGCGATACTTTTACTCCCTGGAAATGGGAGCAGTATTATCCTGTTGGTGTTTCCCAACCTTCGGATTGATCTTGACTACTTTTTAGCTGCATATACTGCCGATAGGTAAATGTTTTATATTCAGGCTGCTCTTTCGCTTCGAGATAATATTTATAAAAGCGGAAATAGCTACTTTGGGGAGCCTCTTCTCTGATGAGATTCCGACTGGTTTTGTTGACCACAAATAGCAGCGCAGTTTTGAGATGTTTAGCTATCCGCTCGGGGTCATATACATCGAATTGTATTCCGAGATAGTACAACATCCCCTCTTTTTCCCATACTCTGCAGCTCACCTCTTTATCTTTGTAGTAAAAGTCTGTTGTCCCGAATTGCTGATCAAAATAACCAGCTAATAGTTCCGTTTCTTCAATCGTCTGAATAGCTATTTTATAAGCCTGAATAGTCTTATCCTCACGATCCTCAAAAAATTCCACCTTATTGGACGCATAGATATGCTTATCATAACGATTGAGATTACCGGCCAATGCTATTCCACCAAACCGCATAACTGAACTACTGTCACTGATGAATTTCATTGTCTCCTCCTCAAGAAAAGTTTTGTACGGATCTGTTTTCACGCCCAGCGTATTGAGCTGTTTCTTTTCGATTGGAAATCGCAGATCAGTCAAATCAAATTGCTTTTGTTTACATGAGATACACAGCAAGACAGTCAGCTTACATAAGATTAGTAGTTTCCTCATTTTTCCACCTGTTTAGGCATACTTAAAATATCTTCCTGTTCCCTGGCTTCCCGCTTGCTCAATTCCATCAGGTCCAAATCAGGATGGTAGATAGACTGATAGTTATTTGAAAAGATAAAGCGGAGGTATCTGGCCGTTCCTGCGGCCTCCGCAAACTTTTTCGGATCTTCATAAAATGACTCCTTACCCATATACTGTTCGCCCGGGGTTGCAAGCGCCCTACCTGATTTATCCTTGTCCGACCATCCTCCCTGACGGTTAAAAAAGGATATGTCAGATTTGTAGTTTTGGTATTCGCCCTGATACACATGTGTCTTTTTTTTCGGATCTGTATACGTTATCTTAAAATTGATGTCATCCACAAAATCAATCTTATAGGCCGTCTTCTCTTTGCCGAATATAAGTCTCATCTCATTGTACTCCGAATTTGATGGTGATCGTTCGTATTTGGCTGTAAGATACCAGGTGGTATGCTGAAGCGGGTAAGTCTCCGTAGCCGGAAATGTATAATTATCCGAAGAAAAAGGAAATTTTTGTCCTTTATCATAGATCAACAGAAATTTTATGGTATGAAGCCGCTTATTGTCAATGACGGTATCCCCGGGGATCATGTACTTAACCACCGGATTGTTAAATGTAGCTTGATAGGTATGCGCGTCGATCTGCTCAAGCTTAGGCTCATAATCGAGCAAGCGCGCCCTAAAAACGCTAAGATCAACAGCAGTAAGGTAGGTCAGCAGCAGTTCATTTTTATTATCCTGCTGCCTGGTGGACAGTGACAGTCTTTCCTTCGTCTGCGGATGTATATAAAGGCTATCATTCACCCGCTGGAATCCCGTTGGTAGGAGGTAACTTTGATTTAACTGAGCAATTTTATCCGCTTGAACCCCTTCATCCGTATAGAGAAGAATGAAATTTCTTGGATAGAATTTCTGCGCAAATAGGCTGTTTCCCAAACCGCATATCCACATCAGCAGACTTAACAACTTTGCTGTTTTCACGTTCATTTTTTGCTTTTATAATCTCTTTGGTCATAAAGATAGGGATAACATCGCGGAAGGCAGGTCTGTTTTAATATCCGCATTAGCTCAGTTACGATTCGCGAACTTCAGCAAAATATTGTTGAGACCAAAGTTATACCTTAAAGGTAAAAGTCAGCGCAAAATAAAGGAGAACGAGCCAGATCAGCAGAAAGACACTGTTGACAAAAAGCAGGAACAAGCCCAAAGTCGTCAATCTTGATTTTATTGCAAAAATGAGCGCCAATACCACCAATAGGAATATTAGAAATATACCTATCCCATCAAGATCATGCCGGCTCAGCTGCTCCATATAATTAAACAGCAATATAGAAACGACAATATGTAGGCAAGTAGCGATTAAGCTCAATCTGGCGTTGGACATAGCTTTTTTTAGCAAATATAATGAATCTGGTAAAAGACAATTATAGGCTCATTTCATCGGCTAAGCTAAACATATAAATCCAGACAGCCAGCTTCACCTCTAAAAGCCTAGCATAAATACGCTAGGCTTTTATTTTTGGATCTATCCAGTAAGCAGTATGGTTCGTGTGGCTAAAAAATTCCATGGGCGTCACGTGACAGTCCATAGTATCCTGTAGTCCCCCATCAGTATAGCTGACCAGTTCTTCGGAGGGGACAACCATTCCTGTCATGATAGCTGATTCATCCAGACAGTTCAAATCAGACAATAGGACATTGATATTGTTGGACACGACCCATTGTTCCATCTCTTCTTTGGTAACTTGCCGTACCCTTTCAGCCAAAAATTTAGCTTCTTCAAGCTCCTTTTCAACACTATTGGGATAAAACAGCTTGAGGAATGCAACATATTTATCAACATGTTTCGTGCGGATGGCTTCATTGCGCAGAAATTGCTTCTCCCCCAATTGTCCGTACTCTTTCGCGTATTTACGCAGTTCCAATTCCGACAATTCCCGATCCGACCAGTTTGCCAATTCCGACAGGGCATACACATCGGTGCCATGTCCATCACATTTATTCAGATATTCCCAGACATCCCCCTGGACGATTTTGGGCTTCTTATGTTCCAGAATGTTGTATCCCTCGGCTATCCAGGTTTCAATTTGTTCCCGTTTCATATATCAATTTTTAAATAAATACCTACTCGCTAATCAAAAGATGCACATTGAACCAAGTCAAATCCGACAGCTTGTACGATCAGATGTGCTGATTACCTATCTTATAAACAATCGGTGGGAGCTGAAAGTTTCCCACAAAAAAGAAAAGGCCAGGAACATACAAGAATCCTGACCTTTATAACTAAGTTATCCATCAAATGGATTATTATAAGGACAATATTCAGTTGGAAATAGTTTAAAAAAGCTACAATTAGGTCCCTTTTTGCCTAAAGCTCTATTTTTTCTGTCAATTTATCATGTAAAATTTGACAGTTTTGGTGCAAAAATTTCAGTTTTTTAAGCTCGGTATTTTTTTTGTAGATTATTTATTACAGTCGGCCGGCTGGCAAATTTTAATTATTGTTATACTTCATTAAAAGGAGGTTACTATGAAACTTGCAAAAAGAAACTGGAACAATTTTTCACTTTTTTCGCCCATGTTTGATAATTTTAACCGTGAGCTTTTAAACTGGGACAACAAAAATTACTCATCCACAAGCACCACCGTTCCTGCGGTCAACATCAAGGAAAACGGAGACACCTTCGAAGTTGAGGTCGCTGCTCCAGGCATGGCAAAGGACGATTTCAAGGTGACACTCGATGGCAACCTATTGACCATAGCTTCCGCTAAGGAGGAACAAAATGAGGAACATAAAGACAACTATACACGCCGGGAGTTCAGTTACCAATCTTTCCAGCGCGGCTTTGAGCTTCAGAAGGATGTAGTTGATCAGGATAATATCCAGGCACGCTATGAAAATGGTATGCTACGATTGACAATACCTAAAAAAGAAGAGGCCAAACAGAAAGAACCACGGCTGATCGAAATATCCTAAAGATCCAAATAGCAACTTTAACTTGGTTAGCCTCCCCTGGAGGCTAACCTATTTTTCAGTCTTTAATATAAGGATTATGAAAACATCAAATTATTATATTGAACTACAGATGTACTGCCAGGGACGATACATCACTATCGCCAGTTTCGACCAGAACAGCTGCGAAAAGATTATTCATGAATTATTTGATGAATTACGTGGTGACCATGAGGCCTCGGATATCCGACGATTGCGTATCAATCTTCTGCTCAATGATACAGCGGCTTCAAAAACACAATTAAGATCAATACACTGTACACTGGATGAATTGGCAGAAAACACCAAGATTATCATTAAGAAGACCTTCAGGTCTGTAAATTTCGACTAACGGCAGTCAACTCAGGCATTCAGTATAAATGATCACCTTACAGATCATTTAAGCACATTATTTTTACAATCGTTTTTTTTCTTTCACCCTTGATTTTTATCAAATTGATTTTTAATTTGGGAGCGGTTTTTACAAAAGGTACCTGATACCCAAACCGACATTTTTTAAAGCTAATATTCTATTTAAATATAAATTTTAGTTATTGGATCATGTTAACAGAATTACTAATTACAAACACAGACCGACGTTTTTCTTTCAGGCCATTTTTTATCGCACTTATTGTGCTGGCAAACAGCCTCTATCTATCGGGGCAAACCGTGAAACCGCTCAAATCCAGTTTTGAAGCAAGATTGATCAATATCGAGGCCCCTAGCAATGAACCTTTTCGTTATACGACGACCCTGACCAATGGTTCTGCTCAATTGGTCAACTACAACTTGAATGCAGAGCTCCCCGATGGATGGCAGATTAGCTATCGCGTGGAAGGGTCACAAGTGACCTCCCTGCAGATGCAACCCAATAAAGTACAGGAAATAAGTATTGAAATCAGTTGTCCCATTACCGCTAAACCTGATAAATATAAAATTCCAGTACGGGCCATATCCCCAACCGATACGCTACAACTTGAGCTGGAGGCAGTCGTCAAAGGCTCCTATGCACTTGAGCTGACCACACCCAGTGGGAGACTCAGCGACGAAGTCGTATCCGGCAGCAGCAAGGAAATTCTGCTTAAGGTCAAAAACACAGGCACTCTTCCGCTCAATGCATTGGAACTTAGTTCCCAACTACCCAGCAGATGGGAGGCGAGCTTCGATCCCTCGAATATCAAACAGCTCGAAGCAGGCAAATCTATTGACATCAAGGTCAACTTAAAAGTTCCCGACAAGACTATCGCTGGTGACTATGCGGCCAAATTCGAGATCAAGTCATCCAACAGCAACGCCGACATTTCATTCCGTATGATCGTCAAGACTTCTTTGCTTTCTGGCTGGATCGGCATACTGGTCATTGTATTGGCAATAGGTTTGGTGTATTATCTCATCCGCAAATACGGCCGCAGATAAGGGCGCGAAAAAAAGATTATCATTATGAAGGATCCTATCATTCAATTGACAGGCCTGACCAAAAACTACGGTAAAGTAACCGCCGTAGACAAGTTGGACCTGCATATTTATCCCGGAGAAATCTTTGGCCTACTCGGCCCCAATGGCGCCGGAAAGACAACCAGTATTCTCATGATGCTGGGCCTGACCGAACCTACAGCCGGCACAGCCTATGTCTGTGGCCATAATGCCACGCGCAATCCTATCGCAGTGAAACGCAAAGTTGGCTACCTTCCTGACAATGTAGGTTTCTACCCGGATATGACAGCCTTGGAAAACCTATGCTTCATTGCCGAATTAAATGGACTGACTGAATCCTATGCGCAAGCTGCCGCTAAAGACATGTTGCATGTTGTAGGACTCGAACGGGAAATGCATAAAAAAGCGGGTGCATTTTCCCGCGGGATGAAACAACGCCTAGGCCTAGCCGAAGTGCTGATCAAGGCTCCCGAGGTTGCCATCCTTGACGAGCCTACGCTGGGCATTGATCCTAAGGGCGTTGATGAATTCCTCGAGCTCATCAAAAGGCTCAGCCGAGAGCACAACCTTACCGTACTACTTTCTTCACACCACCTCCACCAGGTACAGCGTGTATGCGATCGGGTAGGCATTTTCGTTGGCGGTAAGTTACTGGTTGAAGGATCTATTGAAAGCCTGGCCCAGAGCCTACAGCAGCAGCAAGGAGTCAACACAGTCATTACTCTTGAACAGCCCCCGGGCGATAGCGCAAAAATTGAACAAGCACTCCATGTGCTGCCGGGCATTCGCAAGCTTGCTATTACGGGGCATTCGATCGAGTTGATAACCGACAATGATGCCACTGCGGCGGCCGTACGCATCCTGGTCAACAATGATGCTGACATTGTTTCCGTAAACCGCAATGACTACCAGCTCGACGATATTTATAATACATATTTTGAGAACAGCATAACAACACATACTGTCTATGAAAAATCCAACGGTTTCTTCAAAAGATATCAATAACCGACCATCCGTTCCGATGCAGGTGCTGGTCCGCAAAGAAATCGCGGCACATATCCGCAGCTGGCGTTTTATTATACTGATCTTGCTCATCGTACTGACCTTCGGAGCATCCCTGTATGTTTCATCTATGGGACTCAAAGACGCTGTCAGCAATATGCGCGACCCCGATCAGTCATTTTTATATTTAAAGCTCCTGACCACAACGGATAATTCCATTCCACCCTTTCATGTTTTTTTAAACTTTCTAGCACCATTATTGGGCATAGCCCTTGGTTTTGACGCCGTCAATGCAGAATATAACCATGGGACACTCACCCGTTTGCTGGCACAACCAATTTACCGCGACAATCTCCTGTTCGCCAAATTTTTAGCACCTCTAGCTGTTGTGGGCACATTATTTGTCGCGCTCGTCCTGTTGATGATCGGTGGCGGACTCATGGGTACCGGTGTGCGGATAGAACCCCAAGAATTGCTCCGCATTTTCGGTTTCACCTTGATCAGTGTGTTGTATGTTGCCTTCTGGCTGAGCCTGTCCATCCTGTTGTCGATCCGCTTTCGTCAGCCGGCCACTTCAGCACTTACCGCAATCGGCATTTGGTTGTTTTTTACCGTCTTCTTTCCTATCCTGGTGAATTTGGCCATTCGTCCATTTTTACCCAATCCCAATTATATTTCGGAGCAGGAATACATTGGCTATAATGAGCTGATCTTAAATCTGCTTCGCTTATCACCAAGTCAACTGTATACCGATGCAACCACCACCTTACTGATGCCATCCGTCCGCAGCCTGGGCCCTATCGCCATGGAACAGATGGTAGGCGCCATCCCTTCACCGCTCTCCTTTCGGGAAAGTTTTCTGATGGTTTGGCCCCAGATCAGTGGACTCACCGCCGCCATAATGATCTGCTTTGCCTGGTCTTATTACATTTTTATGCGGAGGGAAATAAGGAGCTGACAGCTATGATGTAGATGGGTTACATAAAGGAACTGCTTTAGGTGGCAAATAGATACTACAGGAGATAAAGTTACAGTAATAAATAATACAAGCATCCTAGACGATAGATCTAGGATGCTTCATCATGTTAGCCTAAATAAAAATTATCCATGGCATTAAGCGGTCATGTAAACAGCCTATACTAGCAATGACTATTTTGATTTACGATAAGACATGAGTTGTTCGAGAAGTTCTCTCCCATCGCTAGGCCGTTTGGCATCCCAATTGACAATTTCTCCCTGATCATCTACAATCAGATAGCGGGGAATTCCTACGAACTGGGGAAGCTCTTTATCCAACGCTTTGTGTAACGTTTCCCCTGCACGCATATTTAGTCCTTTGAGCGGAAACCCCTTCACCATCTCCCTCCATTTTTCATCAGCTTTTTCATTATCAATAGAAAGATAGAGCGGGGTATAGCCTATTTTTTCGAGCTCGTTATGCAAGCGTATACTATATTGTAGTTCCTGTTTACATGGCCCACACCAAGTAGCCCAGAGGTCTACATAGTAAAATTTCCCTTTAATGCCTTTCATCAGTTCTTTCAAATTGGAATATTTGCCTGTATTTTCCAAAAAAATTACCCCGGGAGTATCAATAAGCAATTTAGCGTGATAATCTTCCACTTTCTTTATCTCCGGTTTTAGAATGGAGATTATAGGACTTTTCGGAAAAGACTGCTCAAATTCCGAAAAATTTGCCATCCATATTTTTTCATTCTCGTTATTTCCCAATCCCATAACAATGCTATTCGCCCAGCCAAATTCTAGAAGCTTCCCTTTTAATACCGGTCTTAACCTTTCAATCTGCTGAATTGCATAAGGTGTTGCGCTGTGTTTTTCACCTCCCCCGTCGATAGAAAGTAGGCTACTGTAGCGGGACATTAATAAAGGAAAAAATGGAGATTTTGCCCAGTCTGTTGTTATTCCACTATAAAGCTCCTTCCAGGCAATTACAAATTGTTGGCTAACTTCAGCGGATTCACCACTATAAATAAGAGGTCTACACGTAAAAAAAAGATCGGTAGACCACAAAAGTTTATAATACATCTCGGATTCAGCCTTCAAACACCGAATAAAATCTGGTTCGATCTTCTTGACTTCCGACAGTTTCTCTATTTTCAAATAATCGGCCTTCTGCATACTATCCATCATTCGAAGGCGTTCCCTTACTGTTGAATACCGATCTAATTCTTGAAAGCGTGAGCGTGTATCTTCTTTTGAGATGCGATTATACAATAGCTGTCCTTGGCTATTATCCCCTTTAATCGCTAAACTATCATTTTCCAAGAATTGTATTTCAATATGCTGGCCGGGACGGGCAATAATTTTAGCCTCCCGAAAATTGTTGTTAACAACGATAATTTGCTGTTTGTCTAAAGGGATCTGATATTCACCTTTGAACGTTTTCTGATCCAGTGTATAATAAGTTTTATTGCCTTCAAAATAATAACCTGCCACTGGTGAAGTCACTGTTACTGTGAGATCTGAACTATTGGGTGCGTTAATCGTTAACAATACGCTTTTGCTTTGGGCAAGAGAAAAGGTTATGACGCTTATTATTAAAGCAACCATCAATATATATTTGCAAGTTTTCATTGTTGTTATGGATTTTGAGTGATTTGATTATTGACGGCCCGATCCGGAATAGACATTGTATATCGCGGACTATTGGGTTCCAATTTAATAATTTTGCCATTTGCCAGTTCGTGAATGGCAGTAAAGCTAAATTCGGGATCATTCTGGAGACGACGCATGTCAAACCAGCGTACACTCTTGAAGAGTAGTTCCGTTCGTCTTTCCCTGAAGATATATGTCATTGTTGAATTCGCTGTACTATGCCGTAGTGGCTGATAATATTTTTGCGCTATCCTATTTTTTCGGAGCGTATTTATCTGGTCAATTGCTTCACTAAATTTTTGAAGGCGAGCCATTGATTCGGCCAAGATAAGGTACATTTCAGCCGTGGTAGGGCCGGCACTATATTCATAGCTCAGCGCTCCCATATAGCTAAAACGGCCATCCCAATTTGCAATACTACCATCAGCACTGTAGGTAGGCACAATATTCATCCGTCTGAGATCGTGTGGATCAAAGGCCTGTATCGTCTGTGTCGCCAGCTGTTGAAATGCCATGCCCCGCGTATAACCGTAAAATATAATGTGCAAATTTTCCGGATTGAGCTGAGGGGTCATGATTGGAGCACCTGCCTTTGGAACGTAAAAACTAGGTGCATTTGTTGGTTCTCGGACTTCATACTGTGTGTTATAATCCAATAATGTACTATTCAATTTTAACGCTGTCTCCGCCGTTTCACCAGCTTTTTCATAAGATTTCATCATAAGGTAAGTTCTGGCCAGCCAACCATATGCTCCTATTTGATTTATTTGATAATTGCTCAATGAGCTCACTGGAATCAATTTAATTCCTTCCTGTAAATCCTTTACAATAAAATCAAAGGTAGCAAGAGTACTGCTCCGTGGAGGCAAAGGATCTGTTAGTTTATTGCTGACGACCAAAGGAACACCGAGTGCTGAGTGATCTCCGGAAGATTTGGGGATCTGTCCATAAATATTGTTCAGATAATAATAACAGATACCGCGACCGACCAGTGCTCTTCCTTTAGCAATTTTCCTGCGCTGATCGGTTGCACCAGAAGCCTGATCAATACCATTGATGACCGCATTGTACTGATAAATCTTATTATATAATTGATTCCAATAAGAATAATACTGGAAATCGGAAGGTGTAGAATACGGACTCGCTAACCAGAAATACAGGCGATAATCTACTGCCATGACATCTGTCCCCTCAACTAAAGAAGGATCGTAATAATCGTCAGAAAGTTTTTCAATGCCGTCAGACAACATTTTTGTTAGAGATATATCGTTCAGAATCCGCTCATAATCCTCTACCGTTTGTGGTATCACATATCCCTTGGGGGTAATATCAAGATACTTTTCACAGGAGCTAAGAAGACTCAGAACGACAGTTGATATAATGATGTGTATATACTTTTTCATGGAAAAAAATTACTTATTTCAATTTCTATTTGGTCCTTTTAGAATTTCAGATTTACCCCGAAAGCATACGTTGGGGAAATAGGCAATGTACGGGTTCCTCCTGAAAATGCTTCCGGATCAATTCCCTCGCTGTTCTTTCTGATCGTCCAAAGATTGCGCCCCTGAAGATTAATTTGAAGCGCCTTGATATACCGTTGTTTTCCTAACAAGGTCATCGGCATATTATAAGTCAAAATGAGTTCTCTCAGCTTGGCATAGCCTGCATTAAACACATTCACATCTAAAAAGTCACCATAATAGGTATACGTATAAAAATTGGAATCATCTAAAATAACATTTGGGATAGTGGTATACTGTTCATCTCCAGTTTTTTCCCAGGCATTGGCCAGTCGGCCATCTTTTGATTCGATGCCATAATAAGCAGCTGGCATATTCTGACGCATAACATGTCCCAGGTAAAAAACAAACATCATGTTCAGTTCAAAGTTTTTAAACCGAATATTGTTACTAAAAGCTCCATTACTTACAGGCCTTCTATTTCCAGAGTAATAAGCCAATGTGATATCATCTGTTAGACGATCCGGCTCGACTTCACCTTTTTCATTAAGAATCTGTAGCTGGCCTCGATCCGATGTCAATCCACCATATCGAACGCTATACAGCGCTCCATAAGGTTTACCTTCAAAATATGGTGTGCCGGCTGCAATGGCCCGCGGATTCGGGTAATTACTGCTTAGATGAACTTTTGTAATTTTATTTCTATTCTGCGCAAACATGAATGTCGTCGTCCATCCAAAATTTGGCTTTTTAATATTTTGAGTGGTCAACTGTATTTCAAATCCATCATTGTTCATGCTTGCTGTATTAAGCTGGGCTGTTTCGAACCCGTAAGTGGGGTTAATCTGTTCATCCCCCAAGAGATCACTACTCCGACGCAGATAGTAGTCTGCCTTTAGGCGAATACGGTGCTGATACATCGCCAAATCTAGCCCGAAGTTAGTCACAGCGGTTTTTTCCCACCGCAAGGCGTCATTTTGTGGCATGGTAATCTGCAAACTCGGCAATAACGTTATAAAATGGACATCAGCCTGTGCAATCATAAAGGGGCCAGAATTTTTCGGAATATTACCATTGATACCGTAAGTTGCCCGCAATAACAGTTCATTGATTGCAGGAATGGATTTAACAAAATCTTCCTGACCGATATTCCAGCTTAGCCCTGAAGACCACATCGGTGCATAACGGTATTTTTTATCCGTTCCGAATAGATTCGTCTGGTCAATACGGAGACTTCCAGTATACGTATATTTGTTTTTATAGGTATAAGAAGCATTCGCAAAAGCGGAGACAAACCTGTTCTCCAAATAACTTAATGCATCACTCGAAGGAAAGGATGTGCGCACCCCATTTAGGGCCTGAAGAATTGGCGTAACTTCCTGTAAACGCTGATAGTCTAACTGTACAAAATTGAGGCTATTGTCGTCGTAGCCATATTTTGTCAACTTACTACCTGTCATTTGCACCTGTTGGTTTTCCAGTCCCAATATGGCATTCACCTGATGTATCCCAAACGATTTGTTTAAATCAGCCCAGCCACGGATGACATGACTATCGTAATCAGTCCTGTTTTCATCCAGCCGCCCCCCTTGGGGAATATTAAAGGTAGGTGTAAATAACGTACCATCAGCATTCACCCGAACCTCATTGTTGCTCCCTAGTACGGGCGTAACATAATCATTTATCGTTTTGACGAGATCCGCCTGATCAGCATGTGCATATTGTCTCAAATAGGCATTTCCTTTTTCCAACTGATAGCTCACATTAAAGCCAATACCGGCATCCAGTTTATAATTCAATTCCGCCTGGATACGGCTATTATTATTCCTGTTTGTAATTTCTGTTCTATCCAGCTCCAACAAAGGGTAATAGGATTCATCTTCCAATCCCCATGCTCTTCGCTGTTCAATGGTATAGACATTGGAAGAAGATTGTCCCGCACTTCCTGCGGCTCTATTCATCGCTAATGGTTGCCCTGTTTTATCCGCTAACAGGTCATAGGGTTTTAGCCTGAAGATATTCAATGCTGGTACCGGAGATTGAGATCCATTACCAAAAGTAAAGTTGCTATTTATCCCCAAGCGAAGTTTTTGTGTGAGATCGATGCTTGTTTTTAAGAAGATGCTATAATTTTTGTTCCATTCTTTGAGATTATAACCTCTACGGTCTGTAAAATTTATGGATCCGTAGTATTGGAACCTATCCGTTGCTCCATTTAAGGCCAGACTGTGATTTTGCAGAAAGGGGTTCTGCATCAAAAGGTCTTTAATCTGCTGTGTATTATCCAGCTGAGCCAGACTAGTAACTTGGTTTCGAAATTGATCTGTAGTGATTCTTCCCGTCAGGGAGTCCATCAAAAACTGCGTATATTTAGAAATCTCCCTTCCTCTACGACGAATGCTCTGTTCAAATTGTGCCGTGCGAGGAATGAGTTTAGATTCAATAGTAATATCATCCGCCGCCCCCAGACGGTTTAAATAGCCGATATTAGGTTTAGGCTCAAATTGGAAACTGTTCGTGTATTGAAATTGAGCTTCCCCCGCCATCCCCTTCTTGGTTGTAATCACAATTACACCATTTGCAGCCCGGGCTCCCCAAATTGATGCCGCCGCAGCATCCTTCAGTACCGAAATGCTCGCTACATCATTCGGATTTATGCTATTGATATCACCTTCTATTGGAAAATTGTCAACAACGATAAGGGGCCTGGCTGTACCAAATAAGGTCGATACGCCGCGGATCGTCAGCGCATCTCCACCAGTATCTTTGCCATTGATCAGCATCAGTCCCGGAGCCATGCCCTCAAGTCGTTCCAGGACATTGGTCTGGATCTTGTTCTCAATTCTTTTTCCGGAAATAATGTCGAATGCACCAGAGGATCGTTCCTTAGGAAGTGTTTGATAGCCTGTATTGACTAATACTTCTTCAAGTTCCGCATTATTATTTTGTAAGATAATATCCCCCATATTAGATTTTATATTGACGATTATGCTATGCATGCCCACAAAGGAAACCTGTAGTTTATATAATGTATTGGGGACATTATCCAGGCGAAAAAAACCTGCTCCATCAGTAGTGGTACGAAGCTTACTTTCTACGATATAGATACCGGCACCGACCAGCGGCTTTTTATTTTCATCCAGAACACGTCCAGAAATTGATCGCTGAAAATTATCGTTCTTTCGTGTCGACTGTATGACGATACTGCGATTTTTGATTTGATATTGAAATGGTTGCCCCTTTAAGCAATACTCCAATACGGCATTCACGCTGACATTTTGCATATCAATCGTGATGCTACGCGTAGATTCAATATCCTTACTATTGTAGAGTATATCGAAATTACTCTGTTCACTTAGTTTTTCAAATACCTGCGTCAATTTCAGGTTCTTACCGGAAATGCTAACCGTTTGACCATTTGTTTTGGCGACAACCTGTACCAGACAGAAACAGAGAAATAGGGAGACTAATTGCATTTTCATGAGAATGCTTTTTATAGATGTCTGTTTTATCCAAAAAACATATAGCTTCTTAAAATATGCCATCACGAATGAAATATCATGGCACAAAACGCTCTTGGACAAATGATTTTTTATACTTTTGTTCATAATAGGGTTTCGAATGTGAATACTTTTTCCAGAAATTACAGGAAGCTTTATTTTATTGTCGGAGGTGCTCGAACACCTCCGGCTTATTGTAAAGCCCTTAACCAGTTAGGGAGCTCTTTTCATAATTTTTTACTTTTCTGTTTTGGGATTAATAATCAATTTCTTTTTGTGTGATCCTGCTTTTATCTCAATTGTAATTTCTCCAGTCATCTCGAGGATTTCTATCGCTTTTAATAAATCATCTTTGCGCGAAATCCTTCCACCGAAAGTCATTTCGGACAAAGTCGAATCTACTACAACATCAACATCATACCATCTCGATATCCGTTTTAGGAGTAAGGGCAATTTTTCATTTTCGAACTTGTAATAACCGGATGTCCAGTCCACAACTGCTTCTTTCCTAGTAGCTACGGGCGTCATAACTCCCGATGCGTTATCCAAGGTAACTTTCTGACCGGGTTTTAAGATTAAAGAAGTTTGTTGACCATTCAGCGCCCGGACCTCCACTGCCCCTTCAATTAATGTCGTATTAGTAAAAGAATCGTTGTCATAGGAGCAGATATTGAAATGGGTACCCAATACTTTGATTTTTTGCCCCTTGCTAAATACGATAAACGGCTTTCTTTGTCTTTTTTCATCGGACTGGCTACTAACCTCAAAATAGGCCTCGCCATTTAGTCTCACTATACGATCTCCAGTTAAGAAATCGCCTTTGAACATGAGGCTGGAGCTCGCATTCAAATAAATTTTTGATCCATCGGGAAGTATAAATTTAAATTGTCCGGCTGCAGGAGTATTAATTTTGATGTTCTGCGGAACAGCATTACCCGTAGTTTTGTAATAGACTTCGCCGTCATCAGCCTTTTCGATCTGTATTCCATTTAAGTTTATTTTTTGACCTATACTCAGCCCCGTGAGGCTTAAGCTATCACCATCTCCGGTAATAATATAGGCCTTTTCCTGATCCAAAAAGAGCGGTTTGTTTTGATTATCGTTACTCTGTTGAAGATAGAAAAATCCTATTGAAAGTAAAAATATCGCCAGTATGGAGGCTGCTACTAGACGCGGACGATAGTACCATACCAAGACTGCTTTGGAATGTATTTTGGTAGACAGTCTTTCTCTTACCAAAGCCAGATTACCTGCGATTTGCATCTCATCCTGAGCTGCTATTCTATTGTCCATGTCAGCGTACCAACGTTCCACGAGATCTTTTTCCCGCTTCGTACAACGGCCGTCGAGATATTTTCTTAACAATATGCGGCTTAACTTCTTTTCACGCTTCATAAATTGATTAGGAGGTAATTGTCCTTCTATCTATATGAGTCGCTAATGGAGCAGGTAGAGGGTAAGGAAAAATATAAAAAAACTCAACTTAATCCGTAACCTCTTGAGTGCATGCTTGATATGTGCACGCACTGTCAGTTCGGAAATACCTAACTTTTGTGCAATTTCCGCATAACTAAGATTCTCATGACGGCTCATCAGATAGACTAAGCGCATTTTATTCGGAAATTTATCTACTTCCTCTTGTATCAGGTCCTGCAAAAGTTTGGTACGGATGGTATCGTCCGTACCAATATAATCCTTTTGTAATTGATACAGATAGCCTTGCAATACAGACTCCGTCTTGCTTTTCTTTTCGATATAATCGATAATTTTGAATCGCAATGCCTGAAAGAGATAAGCTTTTAAATTTTTTATATCTGATTTGTCCCTGTTTTCCCAAAGTGAGAGGAATATATCATGGATAATATCATTACAGATTTCTGAGTCTGCCAAACGTTGAATACATGTTCTATAGAGTATTGAACTATATTTTATGTAGATTCTGTCAAACGCTTTTTGATCCGATTGCTGTAATCGAGACAAAAGTTTAAGATCTATATCAATATCCAACATATTCAATGCTTCTGAATTCAGGTAGATTAATTTGAAAGTAAATATACAAGTCTTGTCGATATATTCATGATATCGTTAGAAAAAGCTTTGCTGAACGTGAACGATACCCTCATCGCTTCAAAACTATTAGTCTTCATCATTATTTTTCCGGGTGTTTATAAACAACAAAGGCTGCACTGCTTTATGAGCAGGCAGCCTTTATCAAGTATATAATGAATAAAAAATGGGCGCTTAATCTTTATTTTCTCTTTTGTACGCGTAGTAGAAGACAATCGGCAAGATCGAAAACGAAAGAATCATACAGATAATCAAACCGCCGACAATCATAATGGCCAGGGGTTTTTGGATTTCAGATCCCATCCCATTGGATAGTGCCGCCGGCAGTAAGCCCATTGCCCCCATCAGTGCAATCATTAAGATCGGCCTGATCCGGCTTTTTACCGCTTCGTAAATAGCGGGCTTGAGCCCCATTTTATTTAAGAGATTTTCTTTCATGACACCGATTAAAACGATCCCGTCGATTGTGGCCACACCAAAAAGGATAATAAAGCCGATACCTGCCGAGATCCCGAATGTCGTCCCTGTCATCCACAGGGATACAAAACCACCGATAAATGCAAAAGCAAGCGTCAGGGAGGAGATCAGCGTATCTTTTAGATTGCCAAAATTGGCGTAGAGCAAGAGCAAAATCAATAGCAGGGAAACCGGTACCACATTCATTAACTGTTTGGTAGCCCTTTCCTTGCTTTCAAACTCACCGGCCCAGACAACCTTGTAGGACTTGGGCAATTTAATGTCATCCGCGATCTGTTTTTTTGCATCCGCAATGGTACTGCCCAGATCCCGGCCCTCGATATTAAATCCGACACCGATGTAACGGGAATTCCCGTCGCGGTAGATAAAGGCCGGCCCCGTATGATAGTCTATGGTTGCGATTTCGCGCAGTGGAACCTTTTGGTCATTCATCGTCGGAATAATGATGTTACCGATCTTTTCGGGGCTGTCCCGATACTGTTTCTGAAAGCGCAGCCGGACATCAAAGATGCGCTCATTGTCGTAAAAATGTGTCACGGACTGCCCCCCGATGGTCATCTCGATGACCGATTGCACATCTCTGGTAGATACCCCATACTTCGCCATCTTGGAGTCGTGCAGCTGAATCCGCAGTTCAGGCAGGCCAATATTTTTAAATACATTCACATCCGTAATGCCCGCTACTTTCTTGAGCGATTCAGCAAACTTATTGGCTTTGTTCTCCAGATCCTCGAGGTTCTCACCAAAAATCTTGATCACCAGCGGACTTTTTACGCCGGCCACATATTCCTCCACATTGTCCTGAATCGGCTGGCTAAAGCCAAAATTGATTCCCGGGAAAGTCTGCAGGCTGTCGCGCATCTGCCCGATCAGTTTCTCTTTCGATATTTTCCGCTTCCACTCCCCTTCCGGTTTCAGTTCAATATTAAATTCGATATTAAAAAAACCTGTCGGATCCGTTCCGTCATTGGGTCTACCTGTCTGCGTCATAATAAAATCAATCTCATCAAACTGCTTGATCAATTTGGTTTTCATTGTTTTTGTCAACTTGACGGACTCCTCCAGGTTGACGCTATTGGGCAATGTCGCCCGGACATAAATGGCCCCTTCATTGAGCTTGGGCAGGAATTCCGAACCGTAATAGCTAAAGCGCACAATACAGACAACCAGCGCCAGTCCAAAAAGCGTCAAAGTCCATTTCGGATGATCAAAAGCCTTCTTGAAACCTTTAAAAATGACATTACGGCTGACCTTAGTTATTTTATTTTCATCCTCTTTGATGTTCGTCTTCAGCAGATATTTACACATGGCAGGCACATAAGTCAGGCTTAGGACCAGGGAGCCCAGCAGGGCATAGCCGAGGGTAAAGGCCAACGGTGAAAACATCTTCCCTTCCACCTTTTGAAAAGAAAAAATCGGTGTCAGCGCAACAATCAGGATCAATAAGGCAAAAAAGATATACCCCGCTACCGAACCTGCACTTTTTTTAATGATCCCCAGTTTGGAGACCTTGTTGAAACGGGCCGTCCCCAGCCGGTGCGCCTCCTTTTCCAGGGAGACAAAAACAGTCTCCACGATCACCAGTGTCCCCTCGAGCAATAGGCCAAAGTCCAGTGCTCCCATCGAAATCAGGTTCGCCGGCAACCCCTGTATTTTCAATAGAATGATCGCAAACAGGAAGGCCAATGGAATCACCGAGGCCACGATAAAGGTCGTCTTCCAGTTGTTCAAAAAGATAAAGACAATGATCGAAACCAGGATAACACCCTCAATCAGGTTTTTCGACACCGTATGCACGGTATTATTCACCAATTTTGTGCGGTCAATCACCGGTTCAATCTTGACATTTTCCGGTAAGATACGGCCGTTCAGTTCCTCAATTTTTTCTTTCAGGCGTGTCACTACCGCCGATGGATTTTCGCCGCGGAGCATAATGACAATGCCCTGTACCAGATCATCCTCCTGATTGAGCCCCACCTGTCCCAGCCGCGGTTTGGCCCCCAGTTCTATTTCAGCCACATGTTTGACCAGAATGGGCGTATTCCCTACCACTTTGATCAAAATATTGCCGATATCATCTATTTTGTCCAGCAGTCCCACACCGCGCACGACATAGGCCTGATTTCCTTTTTGTATCACATCCCCGCCCACATTGATATTTGAGCGCGATACCGCTTCATATACATCCAAGGGCGAAAGGTTATAGTTGGCCAGTTCCGTTGGATTGATCTTTATTTCATAGATCTTTTCTTCACCGCCAAAGCTCACGACATCCGCTACGCCCGGCACACCAACAAGCTCCCGTTCGATCACCCAGTCCTGAATGGCGGATACCTCTTTGATCGGCAGGTTGCTTTTGACCACATAGCGGAAGATTTCTCCTGTGGCCCCCGAAGGCGGTTCAATGGAGCTTTCTGCTCCTTCCGGCAATTCAATGGAACGCATCTTGTTACCGGCATATTGCTGCGCATAGAAGTCTTCCACACCATCCTCAAACTGGACCGTGACGACAGAGAGCCCAAACAGGGAGATGGACCGTACATCCGTCTTTTTCGGGATGGTGTTCATCTCCTTGGTGACGGGCAGCGTGACGAATTTCTCGATTTCTTCGGCACTGCGTCCCGGCCATTGCGTGATGATCCGGACACGGGTATTGGTCACATCCGGAAATGCTTCGATCGGCGTATGCAGGTAAGCGTATATTCCGCCGAACAATAAAGCCAGCGTAAAAAACAGCACCACCAGGGAATGTTTCAGTGAAAATGAAACGATATTTTGTACAACTTTCTTCATCCTATCTGTTCATCAATTCATCAAACACAATCAGTTCATTTTCTGTCAATACGTGGTCCCCCTCTTCCAGCCCCGTTTCGACGAAAGCATAGGATTCGTTTTCCGATACGATATCGACAGCTTTCACGGATAGATCGCAGTCGCTTTTGTAGATCACGACATAATTCTGATTGTTATGCAAGATCACCGCATCTTTGGGAATCGCCAGCAGGGGTTGTTTCTGTCCTGCGGATCCCTTCTCGACCAATACATCCACGCTCATGCCCGGTTTGAGCCTCAGATCCTTATTGAGCAGCTTAACACGCGCTTTGACCACCCGTTCTTCGGGATCAAAAAAGTTGGCCACCTGATCGATATAACCTTCAAAATATTCGCCTTTATAAGCCAGCGTTGTGATCCGGACATGAGCCCCATTTTTGACAAAGGGTAAGTTATTCGCATAAATATTGACAGTCACCCAGACCTCATTCAGGTTGCTGATAGTCAATAGATCCGTATCATCGCCTACCGTCATGCCCGGACTCACCTTTTTGTCAATGATGTACCCCGCCTTGGGCGCACGGATATAAAAAATACCGTTTTCGGCCGATCCATTCAACAGCTTCATATTTGCCTTTACGTTCCGGATACCGATCTGTACCGATTTCAGCTCGCTCTCCATTTCCTCCAGCTCACGTTGGGAAGCCATCCCGTCTTTCAGCATGCTGCGTAAACTATTCACCTTACTTTCCGCCAGGCGCCTGCCGTTTTCCAGCTCGCGGAGTTCCTTTCCCAGATCATTGACCGAAGTCCCTTTGAGTGCCACCAGCACCTGCCCTCTCTCCACATAATCACCCATTTTTACAGCAACGGACTGGACCATGCCCTGAATCGGGCTCTTCAACGCCGCAAGTTCATCCTGGTTGTATTGGATTGCGCCATTTAAGGCAATCTGTTCAGACACCTCCCGCTTTTGGATTGAATCAATTTTAATATGGTGTTTGAAATCATCACTAAGGCAAAAGCCTTTTGTCCCAACAACGTGCTGTTCCTCCTGTTGCTTTGACTGACAGCCCAACAGGAGACAAATGGATAAAAGCGTGATCGGCATTAAAACATTCCCTTTCATTGGACGATATCCTTTCCGACTAAATAGGTCAGTTCTTCGCTATACTGAAGATATTTTGCCCTTCGTTCCAATATTGATTCTTTGTTTTCCATATAATTATTGATAAAATCTATAAACTCAACGATCGTCAGCCTGCGCTCCTGAAAATTTCGGACGTAGCGTTCCAGGGCGACCTCCAGTCTACCGTCAAATCCATTATCCATAGCCTTCAGGCTAGATTCCAGGTTGCTTAGACGTGCCGAAAGAAAATCTATCTCCCGTTCGATATCGATGCGGAACTGCTCGATTTCAACCTTATTTTTTTCCAGTTCCAGCTTAGCGATCTTGATATTCCCCTGGTTTCTATTAAATAGGGGTAGATCCATAGACAGGCCCAGACCGATAAAATCACGCATAATATTGCCGCCCCGATCATAATTCACCGAAACATCGAGGTTTGGTACACGTTCGGCTTTCTCTATTTCCAGCTGCGCCTGACTTTTCTTAAATTCATTGTGGATGATTTTATAGTCGCTGCGATTATCCAGGGCCATGATTTTCCATTCGTTTTGTCTATTCGCAATAAAGGCTGGGTTGCCGATGGTATCCGCAATGGAAAGCGCCTTTCCTTTCGCTCCCAGATAGCGTGCGACATCGTTCATCTTTGCCATTTTCTCCTGCTGGATTTCATTCAGCTTATTTCCAAAAGCAATGGACTCGCTCTGGATGCGCAGGTAGTCCATTTCGCTGACGTTGCCTTCCTTCCACTGGTTCTGGTAAGACTGCGCCAGTTTATGGAAGATTCCAACCTGATTGGCGTAAAGACGCTCCTTTTCCTGCAGCACCTGCAGCTCCAAGCATTGACTACGGAGGTCATATTTCAAATTGCGGAGCAATTCCTCAAACTGCAGTTGTGCATTCTCCTTTTCGAGAAGTTGCAGCTGTACCCGTTTTTTTCTTTTGCCCGCCAGTTCAATCGTCTGTTCCAGTTCCATTTCCACCTGTTGGTACCGCCCATAGTTCCCGATCAAAGGCGGAAGCTCCTCGCTGGAAGAGTTTTTCCAGAGGTTGACCTCACCGATGGAGATTTTGGGGTTGGGCCATAGCTTGGCCTGCAGGATTGCTGCCTCAGCTTGTTTTAGCTGAAAACGCTGCGCCATCAGGGACAGGTTGTGTGTTAAGAAGACTTGTTCGATTTCCGATTTTTGCAAACGGTTTTCGGGCATTTCCTGTGCAGATAGCCTGCTATTCAGGCCAAGAAGAATAACTATTGCAATGCGTATCTTTCTCACTCTATTTTGTATTTCCACAAAACTAAGCGACAGGGATTACAGGCAAATTTAAGATAAATTAAAGTTTGATTAGAAGAGATTAGAGAATGGTTAGAATTTTGGAAACAGCAGCGATACCCTTGTTCCCTGGTCGTCGGAACGAATATCAAAGTCCACGCCTTGGTCCTTAAAAACGATCTGCGCAAAAGAAAGACCGATGCCACTGCCCTTGACTTTGCCGACATTTGTCGCCCGGTAAAAGGTCTGCTTCACCGCTTCCAGCTCCGCCTGCGGAATTCCGATACCCTGATCAATGATCTGCAGGGACAAACGCTCATCGGCCGTCGTCATGCGCACCAGCACTTCCCGACCATTGGCATATTTAAGCGCATTTTCGATCAGATTGGAGATCGACAATGCCAGGAGCATGCGATTGCCCCGAAAATTAAAATAATGCGGTTCATCCACTTCGAGCTCGATTTTCAAGGGTACAGTAAATGTTCTGGCAAATTTAGGCACCAGATCCCATACCACCTCATCGATGCGGAAGACCTCCATGGAGCGCTTCAGGGCCTGGTCTTCCGTCAGTAACAGAAAATTTCCGATAAGCTGGTTCAAAAAATTGACGTGTTCGGTGATTGTTGCTGCCAGCTCCTGATACTCTTCCTGACTGCGGGCTTTTGTCCCAAAAACCTCCATGGATCCCAAAATACCGGCAAGGGGTGTACGGAACTCATGGGAGACATAGCTCACAAAATTCTTTCGGATGATCATGTTTTCACTGATCCGTCGCAGGAGCGCATTGTAGCTTTCGATCAGGTCCTGCAGTTCATCCTTCGTCCTGATGACCGTCAGCGGCTCCTGAATGGTATTTAGATCCTTATGCTGGATTTCCTGAATGACGTTCCGAATAGGCAGATATGCATATTTGCTCAGCCAGAGCGACAGCAGGACGATGCTAATCAGGGCAACCAGAAAAACAAGCACGAGAATAAAAAGCAGGCGGTTCAGCTGCTGATTAAAATCCGTATTAGATTCCTTGACAAATACAAAAAAATCACCCTGATTATCTGGATAATACAAGCCGAAATAAAAGCTATCCTCCGTTTTAAAATAAACTGTTTTCTGTGATTTCAGCCGCGTCAGCAGGCTTCTATTGATTTGATTATCGTATTTCAGGCCACCATAGCTCACCCGGCCTTCGGCATTGTAGACCGCTACCATGGCCCGTTTGACTAGACTTTCGTATTGATTTTTGGACTCCAGATGTTTTAAGGGGCTCTGTTCATCCGCTTCCAGGTAGTAGATCCCGGCGATCTTTGCGTTCTTTTCCAGTGAACTGATCAGATGGCGTTCCGATGAATTATAAAATATCCAGTAGATAACCACCGTGGCAAGTCCGAAAATAATCGTAAAGACCAAAGAAGAAAAAAGTGTCAGTCTGATCTTGAGGTTCATGGTCAGTCGGTTTTAAGCATGTAACCAACCCCTTTGACCGTCCTTATAATGGATGTATCGCTGCCGTCATCCACCTTTCCCCGCAGATAAGAGACGTACACATCCACGACATTGGTGTTATTGTCAAAATCAATTCCCCAGACCGCCTGCAAGATAGCCGTACGCGAAAGCGTCTTATTGCGGTTTTCGATCAGATACTTAAACAGCTTAAATTCTTTGGGAGAGAGATCCACATTTGCACCGCCTTTATAGACTTCATAACGATCCAGATCCACTTTGAGGTCACGAATTTCAATGCAGGTATCATTGTCCGTATTTTTATAACTATCCCTCCGTACCAGGGCTTTGATGCGGCTGACCAGTTCCTTAAACGAAAAAGGTTTGACCAGGTAATCATCGGCACCACTTTCCAGGGCTTCGACTTTATCATCGATTTCACCCAGTGCGCTTAAGATCAGAATTGGAATATGGTTTTTGCGGTAGCGCAGCATTTTTGTAAACTGAATCCCATCGATTCCCGGCAGCATAATATCCAATACCACGATATCCAGGGATTCGGCATTGACCCATTCCCGCGCTGCCTCAGCGGATTCCGCCAAAATGACCTGGTGGCCCAATTCTTCCAGCCCTTTCACCACAAAGCTACTGATACGACGATCATCTTCTACCAAAAGTATCTGCATAAACGGAGTTTATTTTTATACGGGGTTATAAAAATCAAGTATTTCCTGATGGAATTTTACAAGTATACGAAATTACAAATTAATCCCTTGACTGTCCGTTGTCGTGAATTGTCTGCTATTGGAGAGGAACACCTTTGGCAATAGCGCCGATCTGCCATCTATTGCAGACAGCGGGCTGTGACCAGCAGTTGGCCGACATGGCGCTGCGCATGTTCAGCCGCATGAAATAAGAGACCGATCAGGGTTGTTGATATACGCTTTCTTCCCAGAAAACGTTCTTCGGTTAAGGTCTTAGGATCAATTGCCGATAAGCGCTGCAGGGCCTCCTCAATCTGCAGATGTAAGTTTTCGACTAAAGTAGCTACACTGAGCTCCGCATCTACGATCCCCTCCTGTTGGAGGTAATCGAATTGTTCGGCGGAGAGCGATTTATCCGCAGCATAAGTAAACATGCGGTCGATCACACCGCGAATATGCAGCAAGTGAAATCCAATGCTGGCATTTCCACAGGGACGCGCCCAGAGTTGCTCAGATGACAGCTGCGCGGTATATTTTACAATATCCTCTTCTGCTTGCAGCAGCGCATGAGCCACCGGCTGCAAAAGATCGGGAATCCCTGCAATCGGTCCCCGCATCCATACTTCTACGTTTTCCATACCTGATTCTATAACCTATTTTCGTTTGCTCGTACTCTTTAATGCCCAGGCAACCAATACTGGCTGGAAAAATAAACGGGCAAGGCGCTTCCCATCGCTGTCCAGTCCGAAACCATCCCGATGTTCAGTATATTGCGCAATATTGCCCGGAAACACCGCAACAAAAAAAGCCGCTGCAATTTTACCCGCGGTAGCACGCTGTTTACCCCTGGCCAATAGCAGCGCCGTTCCCAGGGCAATTTCAGCAAAACCGGAATAGACCACCGTATCGTCTTTAGGGATTGGCACCCAATCCGGCACCTGCGCCTGAAATTCTTTCCGCGCAAAAGTCAGGTGACCAATTCCCGCGACCACCAAAAATGCACCTAAGCCATAGCGCGCGATCTTTTTAAAACAAGATTTTTCCATAACCTTTTTTATTAGAAGACAGTACAGGGCGAAAATAGTTTGATAAGGACAAATAAGATTTCAAAAATAATCCCGACAAGGTGTAAAAAATCCCAGCGCCTTTATTTATCGAAGGTATCGACAAAGAAGCCTATGGTTACCAGATAGATTTGTCCAATGATCTGGATTTAAAATTTAATGCCGATGGTAGTTTCATCGGTCTCGATGACTAGGGCGAACCATCAAAAAAGGGACTTATCAGCTGATAAGTCCCCAACGAGTAAAAAACAAACATTAACAATTTATTCCTGCCGCTCCCAGCCACCGCCCAGGGATCTGTAGATCGCTACGCTGGCTTTGAGCTGACTGGCTTTTTTTTCCACCAGTTCAAATTTGGATTCCAATGCATCACGCTGTGTCAACAAGACTTCCATATAATCCGCCCTGGCATATTTAAACAGGTCGTTGGAAATATCTATGGATTCTCTGAGTGCATCGACCTCCTTAGTCTTGATCGCCAGCCCATTTTCGAGGTTTTTAATTTTGGAAAGCTGGTTGGCGACTTCGATGTAAGCACCCAGTATCGTTTGCTCATAATGATAGACCGCCTGCACCTGCCTTGCGTTGGCATTGTAATATGCCGCTTTGATCGCTCTTTTGTTGATCAGGGGAGCAGTCAGCTCGCCGACGAGCGAAGTCAGAAAAGATTCCGGTTTGATGAGATAAGTCGGATCAAAAGCCTGAAAGCCCACACCGGCAGCAATATCCAGGGAAGGATAAAAACGTGCTTTAGCCGATTTGATATCCAGTTTGGAAGCCGCCAGTTCATACTCCGCCTGCTTGATATCCGGCCTATTTTCCAGCAGGTCGGCAGGGATGCCCGTATAGACAGTCTGCGGGACAAGCTTGTCAAAAACTTCGTGATTCCGTTGTACCGGCTGCGGAAACCGTCCCACCAGGTAGTTGATCCTATTTTCCGTTTCCGTTATCTGCTGCTGGATATCATACTGCATGCCCTGTGTTTTTAAGATCTGCGCCTCAAATCTTTTGATGGCGAGTTTATTGGACCGGGCATTCTTTTTCAGGTCATTGACCACCGTGAGTGCGTCATTTTGGATCTTTACATTCTCATTGACTACCAATAGCTCGTTATCCAGGGCCAGGAGCTCATAATAGGCATCCGCAATTTCAGAGATCAGATGCGTGACCATAAAGTTTTTTCCTTCCACACTGGCAAAATAGCGTTGCAGTTGCGCTTTGGTCGCATTGTGCAGTTTGCCCCAGATATCTGTTTCCCATGCGGCCTGTACACCGACGCCAAAATCAAACAGCGGCTCGGGCATTTCCCGTCCCGGTTCTATTTCCGTATTTTTCTCCATCGCGCCGATATTGGTGTAACGGCTTACCTTATCCACACCGGCACCAACTTTCACCCCTACGGTAGGCAGATATTCTCCTTTTTTTGCGCTGACCTCGTTTTTGGCCATCTCGATTTCCTGCAGCATAATGTGGAGTTCCTGATTGTTGGCCAGCGCCAGACCGATCAACTCCTGTAGATGCGGATCATTGAAATAACTGTTCCATTTGATTTTTCCGGTATTGACGGAGTCGTTTTCAGTGACGCCATATTTCTCCGGCACTGTTCTGTTTTCGGCACGCTGCTGTATTTCCAGCGGTTTGCAGGCTACAAAACCAAGCAAGAAAAGGGCGAAACCGGTATATTGATATATTCTGTTCTTATTCATAGTGTATCATGTCTTCGCTTAAAGGTGAATCGTCTTCGGCCTGGATCATTTTTCTTCCGTCGGCCAATTTTGCAAAAATGTAGTAGAGTCCGGGAATGACGATAACGCCAAAAATTGTTCCGACGAGCATACCGCCCAAGGCCGAAGCACCGATGGTATGGTTCCCGATGGCTCCGGCCCCACTTGCAAAGACCAGCGGCACGAGTCCGGCGATAAAAGCAAAGGAAGTCATCAGGATCGGCCTGAACCGCGCTCTTGACCCCTCTATGGCTGCTTCCAGTATCGTATCGCCGGCCTGACGGCGCTTGACGGCAAATTCGACGATCAGCACGGCATTTTTACCCAATAAACCGATGATCATAATCAGTCCGACTTGCGCATAGATATCGTTTTCCAGTCCCATGGCTTTCAACAGGAAGAATGAGCCAAATACCCCGACAGGCAGCGACAGCAATACCGCAAACGGAATGATAAAACTTTCGTATTGGGCGGCCAACACCAGGTATACAAAGACCAATACGACCAAAAAGACATAGATCGCCTCATTCCCGCGCTGTGCCTCATCATAGGACAATCCCTCCCAGGCCACTTTGTAGCCATGCGGCAAGGAAGCAAGGGCTGTTTCGTTGATTGCCTGAATGGCATCGGCCGTGGTATAACCATTGGCCGGCAGCCCGCGGATCGCAGCCGAGTTGTACATATTGTAACGCGTGATCTCATTAGGACCCTGTGTTTTTTTCAAGGTCATAAAGGCCGAATAGGGAACCATCTGTTCATGATCATTTTTGACATAGAGGTTCATGATATCCGAAGGCAGCCTTCTGAATTCAGGTGATGACTGCACATACACTTTGAAAAATTGGCCAAAACGGATAAAGCCCTGTTCGTAGGTACTACCGATAAGGATATTGAGGTTGTCCATGGCCTTACCGATGGAAACCCCTTTCTGCATGGCGGCATTATTGTCAAACACCAATTCATATTGTGGGTAATTGGCGGCAAAGAAGGTGAAGACACCTGTCAGCTCCTTGCGTTTTTTGAGATTGGCAATAAAAGCTTTGTTTACTTTATCGAAATCCTGGTAATCTGTCGTTCGGTTTAAATCAAGCAAGCGCATGGAAAAACCACCTGAGGATCCAAAACCCGGAACAGCCGGTGGTTCGAAAAACTCCACGGTCGCACCCAGATTTTTTGACTTTTCTTCCAGTTCCTCCATGATCTCTTTCACCGAATGCTCCCGTTCGCTCCAGGTCTTCAGGTTGATCAGACAAGTTCCGGCATTCGAGCCCCGGCCTTCGGTCATGATCTCATAACCGGCCAGGGAAGAGACCGACTCCACACCGTCCACACCCTGACAGATCTTCTGCAACTCGCGGGAAAGCTTATTGGTCTGTTCGAGTGTCGATCCCGGTGGCGTCTGAATGATGGCATAGATCGTTCCCTGATCCTCACTCGGGATAAAACCACCCGGAAGCGTTTTATTGATCAGGAAAGTCCCCACACAAAACGCGACCAATATTCCCCAGGTGATGATTCTACGGCTGGCGATTTTTCGGAGAAAAGAAGCATAAGAGCCGGTCACCCGATCGAAGGTGCGGTTAAAGGCAACGAGCGCTTTGGTAAATAGATTGGATTTTTTGGGTTTTCCATGATTATTTTTCAATAGCATGGCTGCGAGCACGGGTGTGAGTGTCAATGCCACGACAGCCGATATCACAATCGAACTCGCCATGGTAATTGAAAACTGACGGTAGAAGGTCCCGACGGGACCGGTCATAAAAGAAATTGGGATAAATACCGCCACCATGACCGCTGTAATGGCGATGATCGCACCTGCGATTTCAGCCATCACTTCCTTAACGGCGTTATAAGGGGAGATTGCACTCTCCTCCATCTTGGCATGCACGGCCTCAATCACAACAATGGCATTGTCCACAACGATTCCGATCGCCAGAACGAGTGCAAATAGGGTGACCAAGTTGATCGACATGCCAAACCACTGGATGACAAAGAATGTACCTATTAACGAAACCGGTACCGCAATGATTGGGATCAGGGTGGAGCGCCAGTCGCCAAGGAAAATAAACACCACAATGGCTACCAGGATAAAGGCGTCACGCAGGGTATGCATCACCTGTTCGATCGAGGCATCCAAAAACTGCGATACGTCATAGCTGATCTTATAGTCTATGCCCGGGGGGAAATTTCCCTTCATCTCCGCCAGCTTCGCTTTCACATCTTTGATGACATCATTGGCATTGCTACCATAATTCTGTTTCAATACAATGGAAGCCGAAGGATGTCCGTCCAGATTGGAGTAAATATCAAAAAATTCACTGCCCAGTTCGACTTTGCCGACATCTTTGAGTTTGATATTCTCCCCTTCGGCATTCGCGCGAACAATAATATTTTCGTACTCTTCGGGTTGATTGTACTGTCCTTTATAGGTCAATACATACTCCAGCGATTGGGCAGCGATACCCGAGCTTTGACCCAATCGACCTGGCCGGCCGATAATACTCTGTTCCCCGATCGCTTTCATTACCTCATCCACCGATAAGTTATAGGCCCGCATGCGGTCGGGGTTTAACCAGATCCGCATCGCATAACGGCGGCTACCCAGGATCTGGGATTTGGCGATCCCGTGGATCCGGTTTATTTCGGGAATGATATTGACCGTTGCATAGTTGTACAGGAACTTCTCATCCATGCTTTTGCTGGTGCTATACAAGTTTACGTACATCAACATACTGGGCTGGATGGGATTGACGATCACGCCCTCCTTTTGCACCAGTTCGGGCAGGAGAGGCATCACTTGATCCACCCTGGTTTTGACCAGTACCACCGCATCGTTGGGATCCGTTCCCGGATCAAAAATTACATTGACGGTGGCCTCACCAGCACTGGTTGCGTCCGTGGCGATGTAACGCATACCCTGCACTCCGTTGATGGCATTTTCTAAGGTAATCAGCGACGATTTGACAAGTACATCCGCACTGGCACCCGGATAGGCGATGGAAACCGCTACCGTGGTCGGTGCGATCTTTGGAAATTGTTCGGTAGGAAGCTGCTTGATCGCCAGTCCTCCGATAAATAGGATGACAACCGATATGACAATAGCAAATACCGGTCGATGAATTACTTTTTTAAACATAGTGCTGCTTTTTAATTACTCTGCATATAAATCCAGGTTTGACATGACTTTCTCCGGGGTCTGGTACTTTGATTCAATGGTCTGATTCTCCTGTACCATGCGAAGACCGTTCAGCAGAATCTTTTCGTCCTTGTTCAGGCCCGAAGAGACAACATAGATATGAGGCAGTTCAGCAGCAACCTTTATTTCTCTTGCTTTTACTTTATTATCTTTTGTGATGACGTATACATATTTTTTTTCAAGTTCCTCAAATGTCGCTTTCTGCGGGATCAACATCGCGTTCGCATAAGGCGAGGTAATGACGATATTGCCCGTCTCCCCAAAGCGCAATAAACCCTTAGGATTGGGGAATGTGGCCCGATAGGCAATATTTCCCGTCTCGTTATTGAAGTCCGATTCGATCGTTTCAACAATACCTTCCTGGCCAAATTCCTTTCCATTGGCCATGTTCAGGCGGACATGCATAGGGCTGTTGTCCTTCCTGGCTTCCATCTGGTTGAGGTATTCCACTTCCGGCACATTAAAGTACACCCACATTTTGCTGTTATCGGAGAGTTCGGTGATCAATTCCCCCTCATCCACCAAGCTTCCCTTGCGCACATGGAGTTTACCGACGATACCCGAGAATGGGGCTGCGATATCTGTAAATTTGAGGTGCGTATTCATCGCTGCCAGCTCGGCCTTGGCTTTTTCATATTTTGCTTTGGCCATCTCGGTCTCCTGGGGTGCTACGATATCTTTTTCGGAGAGATTTTTGGTATTTTGATATTCGATTTCGGCATACTTGACCTCTGCTTTTGCGCGATTGACATCGGACTCATAAAGGTTGGGCATAATTTTAAAGAGGGGCTGTCCTTTTTGTACGAACTGTCCTTCATCCACAAATATGGACTGGATGTAACCTTTTTCCTGCGCACGCAGTTCGATATGGTTGATCGAACGGATCTGGGCGACATAATCTTTATTAACGATCGTGTCTTTCACCAGGGGCGTTGTCACGTTGAAAACTGCAGTTTCCTTCTTCTCTTTTTTTTCTGACTGACAGCTCGTTGATAGCACAATAAAACACAGGCTGATATACATGAAGCTTTTCATGACCATGATAATAGTTTTTAAAATAATTTTTGAAAAATTTGAACAATAGTGTGACCAGCTCCCAAAATAAATGAAAGCCATTTTGATATTCTTTTTTAAAAAAATTAGTTAAAAATCACAGCCTGAAGACACTGTAATGGATATAAAGGGCGTTTTTTTGTGGACTAAGGTTTTGTGTATTGGCAAGCGAGATCGCTGTGCAGGTATTGTGAAAATCGGGATGGACATAAGCATTTAGGTTCCCGAAATCATTTTTGGAAAGTGCAAATAAATTAGACGTATCAGCATCACTTCCTGTATCATCGTTTTCACCATCCTTCTCTGCAACATAAGCCCTGAGTTTCTCGTGGCGGCGATGTTTACCTTTGCGGATGACTTTTACATCCAGGCCTTCACTTTTTACCTGGTTATTGAAATGCTCGACAGCATGCCGGTTGGCCGATGCAGGTTCATTTGACGTTGATGCGTAATACCAGCCCAAACTGACAAGTATTGCACATAATACGCTGAACAAATATTGATGAAATCTTCCTTGCATCCTTAAAACAAATGTAATTAAACTTTAAAAAGGTTGCAAGCAATTTTTATACAGAAGTTTCAAAGATTACACTCAATTATTACAAAGTATTTAAAATTAGTCGATTAAAATTCCAATAATCACATTAAGAGAAGTTTATGCAATCAGGTTGATTTGCCAGACGTTAGGGTGCTCTAAGACAAGAGGGATTTCAGGTGCACCTCTAGCACTAACGCAGGACGAGGCATTCTGACAAAAGTCGGAATGCCTCGTCTACATGCATCAGCTCAATTTGTTCTGTAGAATATCTTTCGATTCTCCGATTGATGCTCTATTCCGTCATGCCCTACAGATTTTTAGGTTATGCGGCGATTTTTATATTTATATCGAAAGATTGAGGTTCGCGATGTCTCCCAATAACTCCGTATGATGTAGATCAACAGGTTGTGCCATATCCTGATATAGGCCAGCAATAGGCAAAACTGCTGTGAATTTTTTTGGGCTCCCCTGCTTAAAGTTGAGCACGCCGGATATACGAATCTGAACCCCTTTCAGATCATCGATCTTGGCCCTTTTCTTCACCACCTTAAAACGGACGGACACCTTTTTCGGCGTAGCCGCTCTTTCAAATGAGATTAGCAGAATCCGTTCAAGATTGACATCGAGCGCAGCATGCAAAGGTTTCACTGTTTTTATGACCACATTTTTCAACGTATCGGAAGCATGCCCGGCATTGAAAATAAAGACGCCACTTTTTGCATTTCGATCGCCACTATATTGCCCCGGACGCTCCTGCACCATATAATCAATAGCGATCTCCACATTTTCGTTAAACCGTTGCGCTAACTGTTTTTTTCTCCAAAAAAAAGCTCCTAAAAAAATGAATAAAATAAGTAGAATACCCGTAACCATAAGACATGTATTTAATTATACCATAGATAGATGATTCAAAAGTAGGGGTTTTCCGTTTCTTTAAAGAAGGACAGACCACTCTTAATCAGAATTATACGATAAAATTTCGACCTTGTAATGTATCAACTACAAATCGCCCGCAAAAACGTGCAGTTACCCCAAATCCATCTCTTCGGGAGTTCATAAAACTGTCCATCGAATTCCCAAGCGCAAATGTCACCTCAAACAGAACGAATCGTAAATCAGACGGGACAGATATAAATCGGTACAAAAATATTACCTCTTAATACGCACATTTGCATGTATATAACGCCGATCAAACATGAAAAAATATATTATCGTATTCAGTCTTTCGCTACTCACGTTAACCGCCGCCGCACAGAAAAAGAAGAAAAAGCAGATCCCGCCACCAAAAGTGGAGGCTATCGCCGAACCACCAAAGGTAGAGGTCACTCCGGAAGTACTGCCCGCGCATGAGGGAGAGCAAGGTACAGCACCTGTAGGTCTGATAGCACCAATGCCCGTCGGCAGTGTCAGCCGTATTATGGCCAGCACAACCGGTGGAAAAGAAATACGCTTTAAGGATCTGGAAGAATTAGCAGGTTCAGATTTATCGAAGCTGAAAGAATTATCTTTTAGTACCGTGGTCTCGGGAAAAACAATGGCGAGTAGCCTTCTGCAAAAGATCCTAAACGAGGGCATACAATTGGAAGTTTTGACAATCGAAAATTTCGCATTAGATGTTTTTCCGGAAATCAAAACGCCCAATCATCGGTTGAAAAAGCTGACCTTAAGTCAGAATAAGTTAAAAACACTTCCGGCCAGTATTTCCAATCTTACAGCACTTGAAGGTTTCGATTGCAACAACCCCTTGACAGCACTGCCGGCATCATTTGCACAGCTCAAAAATCTACAGCAACTCGGACTGAACAGCCACTTGTTTACGGCCTTTCCAAAAGAAATCTTTAGCCTGAGCAAACTGTCCGTGTTATATCTATCGGGCAATTACAAAAGTGAAACGAAACTGATGGAACTGCCTGACCTGTTTCAGCAACTGCCTGAACTGAAAGAACTGGGGATACAAAATGCAGGACTTTCTTCGCTGCCCAACTCCATCGCGACACTAAAAAAATTGGAACACGCAAGTTTTTCCTACAACCAGTTTACATCTTTTCCCGAATTACTGGCTACAAATCCCAAGCTCGTCTATGTCCCCTTTACCAATAATCCCCTACAATGGGAACCCTTTTTGGCTTCCGTCAAAAAGATAAAATGGAGTGGACTGTTCTTCCTGAACGAAACAGGATTAACAAAAAAACAGTACGAAGAGGTTCAGGATATCCTGACCAAAACAGATGTATATTATGACGGCATGAATGACTCAACAGCGACGATAGATGTTCCCGAGCTTGCTAAAAACAAACTTGCCATCAGTTCGATCAGCCTACTTGGCAACCCTTCGAAGGTGAAATGGACACAGGGCAGAGATAATTTAAATCTTGTTTTACCCTCAGGACAAGGGGATGAGATACCGATCTATGTGTATAAGATCGAAGCGAAGTAGTTAAACGCTCAAATTTTCTTAATTATCCTTATCTTTATTCTAGTGGGAAATCCTTTAACTTAACCATGGATTTGCAACACATGAAGATTTTGTCATAATGGAAAATGAAATAGATGCGCTAAAGCTAAAAATCGCCGAACTGTCCGACTTTATTGAAAATGGTTCACTGCCCCTTCACCGTGTTGATGGAAATGGTATAATCATATGGGCCAATCAGGCCGAACTAGATTTACTAGGTTATGGTAAAGAGGAGTACATCGGATTTCCAATCCAGGATTTCCATGCCGATCAACCCGTAATACAGGAAATACTAACGCGGCTATTAAATAATGAAACCCTGCGTGATTTTCCAGCCCGGCTGAAGTGCAAGGATGGATCGATCAAGCATGTTCATATCAGTTCAAATGCCTTAATGGCCGATGGCAAATTTATCTATTCCAGATGTTTCACTAAAGACGTCACCAAGTTGGTCGAAGAAGAGGAAAGAAGATTGGCTGAAGAAGGACGAAAGAATAAAATAGTACTTCTTCTCAAAAAGAGTGAAGAGCGGTTACGTATGGCCATAGCCGCAACTGATCTGGGCACCTGGGATTGGATTCTTGAAACAGGAAAAATAGACTTTTCACCCGAAGCGAAGCGGATGCTTGGGCTTACTTACGATGAAAATAGCATTTATGCAATTTTGGGTCATATTTTCCCTGAGGATCGCCCTATTGTGGATCAGGTGCTCCGTAATTTACAAAACGCCAGGGCAGATGAAAATTTCAGTTTTACCTGTCGGGTACTAAAACCTGGACAGACCGTGCCTTCGTGGATCGAAGTTCGGGGGACAGCACATTTTGAAGGCACCGCAACACTCCATAGGATCATCGGTTCCATCCTGGATGTTACCGAAAGTAAAGAAGCCGAGGTAAATAATGCCCAGCTAGTAGCCATCGTCAATTCTTCTTATGACGCTATTGTCGGCAAAACATTAGAAGGCATTATCACAAGCTGGAATGATGCTGCGGAACAGGTATTTGGCTTTTCGGCTCAAGAAATGATCGGCCAGTCGATAAAAAAAATTATTCCCGAAGATCGCTGGCACGAGGAAGATTTCATTTTAGAGCACTTGAGATCAGGCGAATCTATCCGACATCTTGAAACCAAACGGAAGACAAAGGGCGGCAAGCTGATCGACGTATCGCTTACGATTTCCCCAATAAAAAATACTGCCGGACAAATCACCGGAATATCAAAGATTGCGCGTGATATTACAGACAAGGTACAAGAGGAGCAGAAGAAAAATGACTTTATCTCCATGGTCAGCCATGAATTAAAAACACCGCTTACATCGATTTTACTCTGCGCGCAGGTCACGCAACGAATGAGTCGCCAAAGCGGAAATGATTTGGCGACTAAAATGGCCCAGAAAATTGAAGGTCATGCGGGGCGTATGTCGGCAATGATTCGCGATTTCCTCAGCTTGGCCCGTATCGAAGAACGTAAAATACAGCTCCGGAAAGAAATGGTGCAACTTGACAGCCTCATGCAAGAGATCAAGGAAGAAGCTACTTTTATGACCGAACGACACCACATCGAAATTGTCTGTGCCCCTTCGCATGTGGTTTTTGCGGATCGGGATAAAATTGGCCAGGTGCTGAACAATCTGGTCAGTAATGCCATTAAATATTCGCCTGGAGGCGGCAAAGTAACGATCGGCTGTGCGCATTTTGATGATCATTTAAAGATCTATGTAAGTGACGAGGGCGTGGGGATAAGCAAACCCGATCAGAAAAAATTATTTGAACGCTTTTATCGCGTCGAAAACGATACTGTTGCAAGCATTTCAGGTTTTGGCATCGGTCTCTATATCGTCGCCGAAATCCTCAAATATCACCACTCAAAAATTGAGGTGGAAAGTGAACTCAGTAGCGGCTCGACATTCTCATTTTTGCTACCGAAAAATGAGCAATAATTCTAAAAAGAAGCAAGACCCGTTTGGATCGTTTCCGTCATTTTAACAAATGATATCGGATACGCCATGCTATTTGAGCGGTGCCAAATAAACCACAGCGCCTGTCGACAGCTGAACAGCAGCCGGTACTCAATCGTTTTCGAAGAAATAAACTAACCGCAGCCTGCACCTGCTCCAAAACTTAAGCATATTTTCCTATATTTATGGGATGCTCCAAGAGCTCCAGTTTTGTCAAATGCTTAATACATATTAAACCACTTGGAAAATTTGCAGACCTTCTTACCTTATGATATTGAATTGCTTTTTCAACAGTACTATAGACAGCTTTGCCTCTTTGCCAACAATGTACTGAATGATGAAGCGCTAGCCGAAGATATTGTCCAGAGCTTTTTCGCTGGACTTTGTGAGGGGCGTAATACTTTGCCCGAACATGAAGGTGCACGCAAGGGCTATCTTTTCATCGCTATCCGCAACAACTGCCTCAAGCACATCCGAAGTGAAAAAGTTAAAAGTAAGTACTTCGATCAGCTCGATAAAGACATGATCGAAGAACAAACGATCATGGATGCCATGATCCAGGCAGAAGTTATCAGCCAGCTAATGGAAGCGATCAACCAATTGCCGCAAGGCTGTAAGCAGGTGCTTCATATGGCCATTTTTGAAAAATTTTCCAATGATGAAATTGCCACCAACCTGGCCATTTCCATCAACACCGTCAAAAGTCAGAAAAAAAGAGCGATACAGCTTCTACGCACGCGTCTGGATCCCCAGACGCTATCGCTTTTACTTCTTTTACTCATTGAATAACACTGTTTTATATTTTTTTTCACTTTTCCTTCCATCCTTTTGCAGCCTTTGTGGCTCTTTTAATCAAATAGCCGGTTGAAGAACATGAAGGATCACCAATTTATACTCGTAGATTACTTAATCAAGCACTTTAGTGGGACACTAAGTCAAACTGACGTACAGTCTCTCCAAGAGATCTTTGAAGATGATCCTACCCTGCGCGATCAATGGGAGCGATACACCAGCAAGGGTGTCAAATCCAGCGATGCCCAATTTTGGAATAACCTGGATCTTGATCAGGCACGAGCCAACATCTTAAATTACTCACCTGCCGAACCAGCAATCCGATCACTCCGCAATCGACGCATACGAAACATCAGCATCTATGCGGGCCTAACCGCCAGCTTACTCCTGATTATTGGTGCGGCATTAATGCTCCGTACGACACATCCGGATAAACATATTGTTGTCGAACAGATTGATCAGTATAAAAATGACGTCCTACCAGGAGGACAGAAAGCTACACTTACACTTTCCAACGGTAAAACTATTGAATTATCGCAAGAACAAGCCACCCTGAAGGAACAACATGGTGAACAGCTCCAGATTAGAGATGGTCAACTGCACTATAAGTCAAATGGCGAGCAGGCAGAACTCGCTAGTCTAAAAAATACGCTGACCGTACCTGCCTCCGGATTCTATCGAATGGTGTTGCCCGATGGCACCAAAGTCTGGGTCAATTCAGCTTCAGAACTGAGCTACCCACTAGCCTTCGGCAAATCAATCCGCAAAGTTGAGCTACGCGGTGAGGCTTATTTTGAAGTGGCGCACGAAAAAAATCGTCCATTCATTGTCAGTACCGTACACGGCGATATCAAAGTATTGGGTACAGCTTTCAATCTCCAGGCCTACAGCAGTGTCGCCTCCAATGTCACACTGATCAATGGCAGTATCCAGTTGACCAATACCAACAAGACAACAACACAAATCGTACCGGGGCAAAAAGTTGAATTCGATGGCAGCGAAATGCGCGTTTCCACGGCCAATATTGAAAAAGAAACCGCCTGGCAACATGGCTACTTTTATTTCGAACAAGACCAGATTCAGGATATTATGGACCAGCTGGCGCGATGGTATGCCATCAAAGTGATCTATCAGGGTCCGATCACCAAGAAAACCTTTGGTGGAAGTATCAGCCGAAGTGTAAACCTAGCCGAGGCCCTGGAATTACTAAAACGTGGTGCCGGAGTTGAATTTATGATCGACAATAAAACCGTCACCGTAAAGAATAAAAATTAACAGCATAACCAATTATTAAAGGAGGACCATGCAATGATTTAAAGATTTACCTGACCAAACTTACCGCTAGCGCGTAAATATGGGCTAACCAAAGGTGCCTGAGCACCTGAATTAAAACCAAAAAAAAACCAACCCTATTGCTGAAAATATGAATTATTTTAAAAATTACTTATTCGGGCAAAGATCGACCGACCCACGTTTTTCGCCCCTAATTTCGAAAAAAATCAAAGCAACCTTATTTCTGGGTTTACTCTTTACCTATGGTGTCTACGGCAAGACCGAAGCGCAGCAGGTCACCATGCATGTCAATAAAGGGGAGCTAAAAACCGTTTTTATGGAAATAAAGAAGCAGACCGGGTATCATTTCTTTTATGATGAAAGCCTCTTTAATGGGCTAAAGATGGTCAGCCTCCATGTCAACAACCAAAAGCTTGAAAATGTCCTCAAAGAACTGTCGGACGAATTCCCCCTTGAGTTTGAAATCCACAAAAAACATATTGTCGTACTCCCAAGTGCCTCAAAAAAAACTATACAGGCGCAACAGCAGTACACGATCAAAGGTCGATTGGTTGCCGCAAAGGATGGAAGCCCTATCGACAATGCTACGATCAGTATAAACGGGAGCAATATCAGAACCTCATCCGATAACAAAGGGAACTTTACGCTTACGTCTTCAGTAGCAGAAGGCACGCTGACAATCTCCCACTTATCCTTTAAATCACAGACTGTCAAATTCAATACTGCTAACCAAAGTAGTGTGACCGTGTCACTGGAAGAAAATGACAGCGCATTGGAAGAAGCTGTTGTCGTGGGTTATGGCACGCAAAAACGTGTCAATCTGACGGGAGCCGTAGACAATGTCAGCGGCGATGTATTGAAGAATAGGCCTATTAATAATGTCGCCCAAGGTTTACAGGGTACGATACCCAATCTGACCATAACACCATCAAGCGGTGATCCGGCCGGTAATCCGGGCATTAACATCCGGGGTACCACCTCCATCAATGGCGGTGGCCCACTCGTACTGGTGGATGGTGTGGAGATGAATATGAACCTGGTCAATCCCAATGACATTGCCAATGTCACAGTGCTCAAAGATGCATCATCAGCCGCAATCTATGGTGTTCGGGGTGCTTTCGGTGTCATCCTGATCACGACCAAAAGTGCCTCAAATGTTGACAAGACCACAGTGTCCTACAACAACAACTTTGGCTTTTCACAACCCAGTATTTTTCCGGAGATCGTTAAGACAAATTATGAACATGCCGAGTACATCAATCAGGCCATGTTAAATGCCGGTCTGGCACCCATGTACGATGAGGCCATGGTGGCAGGTATGAAAGCCTGGACAGCAGATCCGGTCAATAACCCTTCGTATGAAGTGGTCGGCGGCAACTACCGTTTCTATGGCTATAATGACTGGCAAAAGATGCTGATGAAAGATTTTGCATTTTCCCAACGGCACAATATTTCCCTAGCGGGTGGCACCGAAAAAACGAAATTCTTCAGCTCCGTAGGCTACAATAATCAAACAGGATTGCTGAAAATCAACAGTGATGAGTTCAAACGGCTCAATACACGGCTCAGCGTCGAGAACCAGACGACAGATTGGCTAAAGTTAGGCCTTCGTGCCCTCTACAACCATACCGACAACAACCAACCATACAACTATGGCAATTCGATCTGGCATCAATTTGTCTTTACCAGCCCCGTGCGTCCCTACCAGTGGAACGGTGATCCACGCTATCCAGAGTATGACAAATTCAATGGCATGTATTTCGATGACCAAAATCCCATCCCTCTGTTGGAAAAAGGAGGCAGAAATCATTCCATGAATGAAGATATCTGGACATCACTGAATGCTGATCTCAAATTTATGCCCGGCTGGACAGGACATATCGATTTCAACTACAATCTCAATCTTGATAAAAATACCGAGCACCGCAAAAAAGTGGATATGGTCCGGTCAAATTTTATCTTGACCGAAGGGAATTCGACGAATAACTTCTATAGCGTCCTAAACAACCGCAGGGATTACTACTCCTTCAATGCCTACACCCAATACGAGAAAACCCTTGACAAACATTACATCAAAGGAATGGTTGGTTACAATCAGGAGCTGACCAAATATAGCTCCAATAAGGGGACACGCTTGGGGATCTTAAATCAGGAACAGCCCACGCTGACCTTAGGCTCCGGCGAGCAGCGCGTGGAGGAGACCGGTTATGAATGGGCATTACGTGGCGGTTTTTTCAGGTTAAATTATATCTATGCCGACAAATACCTGCTCGAAGTCAACGGAAGGTATGATGGGACCTCCCGTTTTCCGAAGGACAACCGCTTTGTATTCCTGCCTTCGGTATCAGCAGGATGGCGGGTCTCTGAGGAAAACTTTATGGACTGGTCACGCAGTGTCTTGGACAATTTCAAACTGAGAGGTTCTTATGGTGAATTGGGCAATCAGCTCCTGACCTCGAGCAACTGGTCGGGCAATACCCGCTATTACCCGTTTGTACCTTT
The DNA here is from genome assembly GCF_002933815.1 of Sphingobacterium sp. HMA12. Classification (GTDB taxonomy): domain Bacteria; phylum Bacteroidota; class Bacteroidia; order Sphingobacteriales; family Sphingobacteriaceae; genus Sphingobacterium. The sequence continues at coordinate 21,169 of NZ_BEYR01000007.1, read as the reverse complement.
TATGTCAGCAGGCATCTCCAAAAACTATATTTTTGGTAGCCAGACCCAGGTTATTGTCAATCCACCGACCCTGGTTTCCAATAGTCTAACATGGGAAAAAGTAGCCACCTTCAATCTCGGGGTCGATCTCGCTTTTTTCAAGAACAAACTTGACGCCTCTTTCGACTGGTACCGCCGTACCACCTCCGACATGCTCACCAGTGTCGTTTATCCAGAGCTATTGGGAGCCACTTCGCCAGTAGAAAATAAGGCCGAACTCCGCACCAATGGTTGGGAACTGGCGCTGAACTGGAAAGAAAAAGTGAATGAAAAACTATCCTATTCCATAGGTTTTAACCTCGGGGATTCACAGGCCAAGATTACCAAGTTTGACAACCCTACCCGCTCGCTGACCAACTATTATGTAGGCCAGAAAATAGGCGAGATCTGGGGCTATACCACCGAAGGATTTTTTGTTGATGCCGACGATGTGGCTAATCATGCCGACCAATCCCGCCTGGGCAGCAATTGGGCCGCGGGTGACATCAAATATATGGAACGCGATAATGTCAAGAAAGATGGGCGGAACGAGATTTCCCAGGGCGACAACACCGTTGATAATCCGGGCGACCGCTCGATCATCGGAAATACCACACCGCGGTATACCTATGGGTTTAATGGCGGCGTAAATTATGCAAACTTCTCCTTAAACCTTTTTGTTCAAGGTGTCGGCAAACGTGATTTCTGGCCTACGGGGCAAGCGTTCTGGCCTGTGGCAACACAGTATTTCGCTACCCAGCAATGGTGGATTGACGATACCTGGTCTCCGACCAATACCGATGCCTATTTCCCTCGTGCAGTGGCACGTAGCGCAAAAAACCAGCAGACCCAGACCAAATACCTTCAGGACGCGTCTTACCTACGCCTGAAAAATGTGACGCTAGGCTATTCTTTTCAGCCCAACATCCTGCGTAAATTAAAACTATCCAACGCACAGGTATTCCTCAGTGGGGAGAATCTATTTTTCTTCTCACCGATCAAAGGAAGCTATGATCCCGAAGCCGCGGCAGGCAATGGAACGATGATCTATCCGTTCTCACGGACTTATTCATTTGGTATCACTTTAACGTATTAATCCTACAGCAATGAAAAAATATTCTATTCCTATTCTTTTCTCTTTAGCGGTCGCTTTCCAATCCTGCAACAACAGTTTTTTGGATCGATTGCCGACGACAGATTTAAATGATGGCCTATACTGGAATTCCGAAGATGAGCTGAAAGCCTATACCAATGGGATCTATAACGAGGCAGGAGATAATGGCAATTATATGTTCTTCCTTGGTTTTACTAATACCGCCTTCGGGAGCGCAACGCATGCGGTGGTGCCGATCGAAGCCCAAACGGACAACCATGGTTCGCAGGCGTCGGAGCACGAAACATTTATCAGACGGGCGGCCGGTCAGCATACGGTGCCAAATGACGCGACTCAGGGCGGCTGGCTTTGGTCCTTCCTACGTGTCTGCAATGTACTGCTGGCCAACTACCAGAACGTACCTATCGCGGAGTCCATTAAAAACCAATATGCCGGCGAAGCCCTATTCTTCAGGGCCTGGTTCTATCTGGACAAAGTGCAAAACTTTGGCGATGTGCCCTACGTATCTACGCCCCTGAATACAGACTCACCGCAACTATTCGACAAGCGCATGCCGCGCAAGCAGGTGATGGATTCGGTACTCCGCGATATCAACCTGGCTATCGAATATCTTCCGACAAGCTGGACCAATGGTGCGGGCCGTATTACCAAGTATACCGCATTGGCACTCAAGTCGAGACTGGCACTTTATGAAGGAACCTACCGGAAGTACCATGGACTGGGCGATGCCGAAAACTACCTGCGCGAGTCGCTCGATGCCTCTGAGAAGCTGATGGCCAGCAATGTGTATAAGATCTATAACACGGGCAAGCCAAAATCAGATTACCGCTCCCTCTTTATCAATTCCGAGCTGGCAAGCAATCCTGAGATCATCATGGCCCGCAATTATGTCAAGGGCATAATGACCCACAATATGAGCGGTTATGTGCAGACACAAAATGCCGGACCTACACGCGATTTTGTAGACGATTTTCTCTGCATTGAACCCGATGGGACGGCCAAACCCATCAGCCTCAGCAATACCTATAACGACTCGAGTATCGAAAATGTCTTTGACAACCGCGATCCACGCCTTGCCCAGATTGTCCTCGACCCCCGCGAAGAGCAGGCCATACTCCGGTCAAATGTGGGCTATCCAAGGCTATTGGGTATGGGTGGCCTAATCAGTGCCACAGGATATCATCTGATCAAATATTTTGATTATGACCAACGGCAGCTGGCGACCAATTCCGATACCGATGCACCTATTTTCCGCTATGCGGAAATTCTGTTGAACTATGCCGAGGCCAAGGCCGAGCTGGGCACTTTATCCCAGTCCGATCTAGACGGCTCCATTAACCAGTTGCGGGACAGAGCCGGTGTCCCCAGGTTACAGCTCAATCCGCCGATGGATCCAAAGTATGCCGGTGAGGGTATTTCGGCCAATCTGGTGGAGATTCGCCGCGAACGCAGGATCGAGCTCAGCTATGAGCAGACACGGTATCAGGATCTGATGCGCTGGAAAAAAGGATCCTATCTCGCAAAAAAAGTATTGGGCATGCGGTTTGAAGATAGCGATCGCAACAGCACCCGCTATGCCAAAGTCGCGAGCAGTGTCAAAACTTTTGAAGTGGCCGGCAAACACTATATTGATGTCTATGCCGGGTCGGATTTTGTCAATCGCGTATTTGACGAGGACAAGCATTATCTGATGCCTTTGCCGATCAATGTTCTATCCAAGAATCCAGTGTTGGGCCAGAATCCAAAGTGGTAATAGCAATGAAATCAATGATGAGAAAAATACAGATATCACCGCACATTGGGAAGCTCCTGATAGCGGTACTTATTTTACTGGGTAGGCAGGCCATGGGCCAGCCCGCCACCTGGTTTACCGAGGACAAATTTGGGCTTTTTCTGCACTGGGGACTGTATTCCCAGACCGCAGGCGACTGGGACGGACACCCGACCAAGGGCGGTGAACATTTTATGCTCTATGAACGGATCCCGGTCAAAACCTATGCGAAGATCGCCGATCAGTTTAACCCGACCGCCTTTGATGCCGACCGCTGGGTGCAGATGGCCCATGATGCCGGGATGAAGTATATCGTAATCACCGCCAAGCATCACGATGGCTTTTCGATGTACAATTCGGCCGTCAGTGACTATAATATCGTGAGGAGAACCCCCTGGGCCAAAGATCCGATGCTGGCGCTCGCGGCGGCCTGCAAGAAATACGGGTTAAAGCTCTGCTTCTATTATTCCCTGGGCCGCGATTGGGAGAACCCCGATGTACCGACCAACTGGCCGACCAAAGCCGGCCGCAGCAATACCTGGGACTACCCAGATGAAGACGCCAAAGACCTGAACAAGTATGTTGAAAACAAGGTCAAACCGCAGCTTCGTGAGCTGCTGACCCAGTACGGCCCCATTGGCATTATCTGGTTTGACACCCCCGAACTGATTACCAAAAAACAGAGCCAGGAGATCCGTGATCTGATCCATTCCATCCAACCCCAGTGCATTATCAACAGCCGGATCGGCAACGGTCTCGGTGATTATGCCGTCGTTGAGCAAACCTTGGTTTCAACGGCACGAAAGAATTGGGAAGCCTGTATTACGATGAGCGAAAATTGGGGCTACAACCGGCACGATCACAAATGGAAAAGCCCCGAACTGCTGGTGCGCAATCTCATTGAGGTGGTGAGCAAGGGAGGTAACCTCCTGCTCAATGTCGGCCCCAAAGGCGATGGTACCTGGCCCGTAGAAAGCCAGGAAAACCTACGTGCTATCGGCGCCTGGATGAAGGTCAACGGTGAAGCCCTATATGGTAGCAGCGTCTGGGCCGGGAATAAAGAAGTTGCTGCAGCGCAAACAGAAAAGAAAGAATCCGAAAAGGAAAAAGCAGGTATGAAGGATGCCGTCAACGACGCAACCCCGAAAGAAATTGTGTCAGACTATCGCTTTACCCAAAAGGGTAATGTTGTCTACCTCTTTGTACGGAGCCCCTCAACGGCAAGGATAAATGTTCCCGAGCTCGCTAAAAACAAACTTGCGATCAGTTCGATCAGCCTTCTCGGAGACCAGTCTAAGGTGAAATGGACGCAGGGGAAAGGTGCCTTAACATTGACCTTACCGACTGTCAAAGATCCAAGTATACCGATATACGTTTATAAAATCCAGCCAAAGCGCAACTAATCAAAATCCCCGACAGTCCAACCGTCGGGGATTTTTGTGTACAATAATACGGATGCAGCGATTCGGCAGACCTAGAGACTAAACGGAACAAGTAAACGCCTGAGGTTTTTAGCTTCAGGCGTTTGTGTTATTGGATTTATTTCCAGTTTTTGATGATTTCGCTCATTTTGTCAAAGGAGGTTTCGCCGCCGCCCGTACTTCGGTAGACGATCTTGCCATTGGGATCCACGAGAATCTTTGTCGGAAATCCGGTGATATTCAGACGCAGGACAAAATTGTTGTTACCTTTGTCGTTCAATATTTGCACCCAGTTGAGCTCGTGCTGCTCAATGGCTTTGCGCCAGCTTTCATTTTTATCGGACGCGATGCCAAGTACACGCAGCTGATCGGGATAGCTGTCTCTCAGTTTTTTCAGATCAGGCACATCGGCCATACATGGCCCACACCATGAGCCCCAAAAATCGATGAGGTAAAATTTGCCTTTCCAGCTGTTTGAGTCGAATGCCTTACCGTCATAGGTATTGCTACTGTTGATCTGGAATATGGACTTGCCTACATCGTATTTGCTGCCCGCTACACGATTCTTTAACGAGGTATAGAAAGGCGAGCTTTGGTAGGCCTTATCTACCGTAGGTAACAGTGCCTCCACGGTCTCGATCGTTACAATCTCCCTGACCAGCATATCTTCAAGGTAATACAGGCCGGCTACAGACGAAACATTCTTCTTTAGAAAGTCGTTCACGTATTTAGCTGCTTGGGCATCGATCTGTTCCTGCTCAGCTGCAAGACGTTTGTTTTGCACCGCATCTGAAGTGTCTTTTGCCAGTTGCAGGTCGATATTAGCCGATTTATTCAACAGCGGGTGATAGCCCTTATTGAGCTTACTGATGATACTGTTTTCTTTATCCCCACTAGGATATACTTCGGCAAAGTCGGATAGCTTTCCTTTGAGTAATATCTTGCCACCCGGCATGGCTACAAACCAGATGGATTGGCTTTTGACAGGGATATAACCTCGGTCGACACGCTTATAAAGTGCTTCGGTCGGAAGGGTGAGCCTTATGATTAATGGCATAGAGGTCGTGTCCTGAAAGAATATCTGCCCGTTTTTAGTGCTGCCTTTTTTGAAATAGACATCGGTCACGCCATTCCAGATGGTCATGTTGTAGGTGCTGTCCTTAAAGTCAGCGATCTGGGAGGTTACCGTAAAGGTTTTGCTCTGGCCGAAGCTATGCAAGCTGCTGGCTACCAGCAGGCCTGTTATGGCCAATATATTTCTAATTTTCATGATATGATTTATGATCTATATTTCGTTTTTTAGTAAGGATTCTGCTGTAGCTGTCCTTTGCTGGCATCTATCTCTACGCCATTGATAGGTACGACCAAATGCTTACTTTCCAAGGTGTAGGTTTTCGGTGTAGAGAGGTTGACACCTGTGGTACTGACTTGATAGAAATCTCTTTTTACAGTGATATTATCCGCAGCATAGTCGTTGACACTAAATCGGCGGATATCGTACCACCGCATGACAAAGGGAAGCTCTCGGCGTCGCTCAGCCAGTACTTGTTTAATCGCTTCATCTTTATTGGCAGCTGTCAGTGCACTGTAGGTCGACATGCGTTTTTGACGCAAGGTATTGACCGCCGATAAGGCATTCTGAACATCGCCCTTACGCGCCAGTACCTCGGCCTTGTTAAGAAGCATCTCCGCTCTTGTAGGACCCGAAACTAAAGTGCTGCCATCTGTAAACATGGTGTACCTATAGGCAGCTGGTGTAACGACACTGAAACGTCGGCCGCCATTAGGGATCATCAGGTGCTTGTAACGGAGGTCGTTGGTCTGATCGTATAGGGCTACCAATGCACTGCTCGGAATATACCATTGTGCACCTGTGTATTGATAGCGGCTGTAATAAAGCTCGTTCCAATAGAGGTATTTCGCGGCGTTCCAGTCGTTTAACTCACTGTAGCGGAGCGTTGCAGCCGGATTGCTGTAGGAGACGCTTCTGCCCGGTAGTAGGCTGTTATAGTCTACTAAGCTTACGGTGCCGGACGCTAGCGCATTGTTTGATTCGGCCAAACTCTTATCATAGTCGCCAGTGAATAGATAATAGCGGCTCATAAAAGCTGAAATGGCTTTTTGGCTCACACGCCAGGTCTTTCTTGGATCGACATCGGCTTCGGCTACTTTCTTCGCTTCTTCGATATCGGCCAGAATAAAGTCATAAGTTTCCTTAAGTGTAGCACGTTTTAGCGATTCTTCGTAATCTACGCTACGCTTTAAGGGAAGTCCCAAGCTATTCATATTGGCCGCAACGTATGGCGCACAATAATTGTTGACCAGGATCCAATACGACATCGCCCGTATAAAATGGGCATCTGCTTTTACACGTCTGCGACTGGCCTCATCACCGCTCACCAGGTCTATGTTTTTCAAAATGACATTTGCTGTGAAGATCTTTTTGTATTCTCCGGTCCACAACTCGTCCGTAGCAAGGTTTTCAATGCCCTCTGGAGAGGATACATAACGCTGGAGATTGTTGACAGTGAAAGCCGTAACATTATTTTTGTATAGCTCCCTGCTGATCTCGGTGTCATCAGTAGCGTAGGTGGCTGTGTAATTCTCCTCTCTTGAAAATACAGTAGCATTATCTACCAAGGCCTCCAACTGATCTACGGTTTTGATACTAGCCTGTTTTTTAGGTTCTTCGGATAAGTATTTTTTGCAGCTTGCCGTCATTAGTATCGCAGCGGCAAGTCCTATATATGTGAACACTCTCATGTCTGTCTGTTGTTAAAATTGAAAATTGATACCGAATGTATAACTCTGTGTAGGACGCATCGTGCCCGGTAACCAATCGGGGTTGTAATTTTTAGTATTAGCGCGCCAGATCAAGCCAAGGTCACGGGCCTGTACGAAAAGGTTGACATTGTTCAAGCGGATGGCTTCTGTCCAGCGGTTGGACAGTTTATATCCTAAGCTAAGCTCTTTAAATTCAATATAAGATGATTTCTCCACCTGGCTGCTCAATGCCTCACTGTAGCGGTCCCAGAGGTATAGGTTGGTCTCATCAGGCAGTGCAAATCCTGGGATATTAGGATTTCCAGCAAGCACTTCATTAACATACTTGTTGACGAAAGTCTTGTCGGACCCTACAAGTGCAGCGTAGTTGAACGTAGGGTTGCGGTATACTCCCCCCATCTTGCCCAATAGGATAAACATGATGTTAAAGTTGCCTACCTGTACAGTATTGGTCCAGCCCAGTGTATGTGGCGGTACGTCGGTACCCATATAATGGAGGAAGGGAAGCCCTAAACCTCTATTGTAAATAGAGACATCATTAAATGTCTGCTGGCTATTGTTTGGTCCGGCTACATGCGGTACACCGTCGATCATACCAATGTAGTCGAAAGCATATAGCGCACCTACGGGGCGACCCTCGACGAAAGTCCTATTGATCAACTGATAGGTGTAGAGCGACGGATTGTACAGCGCATCAATATTGTTGGCATTGTAAGCGTAGTTGAAATTTGTACTGTACTGAATATTCTTGGCTATCGCTAAATTGGTACCCAAAGCGAGCTCAAATCCTTTGTTTGTGATCTCGGCATTGTTAAATTTCTGCGATTTGGTTCCGGTTGCTGCAGGCAGGGCAATCTGTCCAATAATGCCCGAGCCCTTTTTGTGGTATAGATCCACTGAACCGAAAAACTTGCTCTTGAAAAAAGAGAAGTCGATTCCAAAGTTGGTCGAAGCCGTTTTTTCCCAGCGCAGTCTTGGGTTTCCATTGTCAGCAATGGTGGCGGTAATGGTTCCTGTAGAGGGATTTAAGCTCCCACCGACATTGAGCAAGGTCGCTGTCGAAGTAGAATTTTCCATGTTGCCGTTTTTACCATAGGTCAGGCGCATCTCTAGGCGGTCTACATAGTCCTGCGCGGCCATAAAGTTTTCTTTGGCGAGATTCCACTTGGCACCTACAGACCACAACGGTGACCAGCGTAGTTTGGGATCGTCTGTAATGAAATTGGACGCATCGCTCCGGATACTTCCAGATACGGTATAACGGCTAAGATAGGTATAGGCCCCATTTCCATAAAGGGAGATGAACTTGTTTTTCTGCCATCTGAATGTTGTATTGCCCCCTGGAATGGTCGTTGGCGAACCTTCAAAATCGGTAAACTGGTCTACTGCGCTACCATAACCGTAAGGCGGTGTAGTTGCCTGAAGCTTATCACCATAGTAACCGTATACAGTAGGGTTTATAGTGCCTTTGGTCAGGTACTGTGACACTTCCATACCCGCGATAGCCGAGATATGATGATCAGAACCGAAAACCCGGTCAAAATTCAATTGATTCCTAAAGACAAAACTCTGTATGTCCTCCTGACCTAATTCCTCAGCGTTGAAACCATCTTCGTACTGTATCATTCCACGTCTCAGGATTCCGCCTTTAGGGATGTAAGCCTTACCTACGGTCTTGGTGTCATCGTCGTACTCTGTTTTACTATTGATCAGACTACGTACGTAGAAGGTACTCTCATCATAGATACGCTCGCGATCGATCTTGTTACGCTCATATTGAAACTTGGTATCGAAAGTAAGGCCCGGAATAATCTTTAGATTAAGTCCGGTCTGTACACGGGCATTGATGCGTTCGTCAGTAAAATCGCGGCCACGTACTTCGCGTAGTAGATTGTACGACCAATCCGAATAGGTGAATTTTTCGGTCGGGATAAGTCCGAGCTGCTCGCGGTTATAGTCTTTTAGATTGACCCCGTAGCTACCGTCTGGGTTCAATAGAAGTTCATAAGGTGATAGTTGCTCTATTTCGGCAATGGTAGCACCGCCGTATTGTTGTTTTTTGTACTGCAGGTTGGCGCCCAAGTTGAACTTTAAGAAAGAGGTAATGTTGAAATCATTGTTGAAATTCAGGTTGAAACGGTCATAACCGTTTTTCTGAAAAGAACCTTTACTGTTTTCATAGAGAACCGAAGTGTAGTTGCGTATACGCTCGTTTCCGGCCTGCAAATTGACATTGTATTGATTGAGTACAGCTCTTTGCGTTAGCAAGTCCCGGAGCTGCCCCCGGTTGTCGATTTTGCTCAATCTGTCTAGCTCAGCATTCATGTCGGCTGTAGACATTGTGCCATATTGATTGGCATATAATGCTTCTTGCGCTAGCGTCAACGAGTTGGTAATATCTCCAAACGAATTCGCATAAGGGTAGAAAGCCCAGTTGTTTTCATAAGCCTTACGTTCGTAGGCAACCTGATCGGCCGAATTGGCTTGGGTAAGGATGTAGTTTAGATCCGGTCTTCGCGATATTCTGGAAAATGCACTTCCTTGGATCATGAGTCTGTTGTCGGTTTTTGCTTTTTTGGTGACAATAACAATCACACCATTGGCGGCACGTGCACCCCAGATGGATGCCGCAGCCGCGTCTTTAAGTACAGTGACGGATTCGACATCGTTGGGGTTGATATCCGAGAAGTTGCTACTCGATATCGGGAAGCCATCGACCACGATCAGGGGTTTACTATCGGCATAGAGAGTGCTATTGCCCCGGATCAGAAAGTCTACACTGCCGTCTTCATTTTCCTTGGCCTGCATACCGGCTACCGTACCTTGTAACGCACTGGAAAGATTGGATGTAGGGCGTTTGCTCAATACCGATTGTCCGACTTGGCTGAATGATCCTGTAGCCCGTTCTTTGGACATCGTCTGATAGCCTGTACTGACTGTGATATCAACACCTTCCAGTGTCGATAAACTTGGGGTCAGCTGGATCAGCCCCATGGATTCTTTGGCTTTGAGGGTGAGGGGCTCATAACCGACGTAGGATACCAAAATCATGGCATCCCGATCGGGTACTTGTAGGCTGAACGTGCCGTCTTTGCCTGTTGTAGTCGTTATATCACTCTGAATCACGCGTATGGAAGCACCGGATAGATTTTCCAAATGTTCATTAACGACCCGCCCTCGGATGACCAACTGCTGCATAGTGGCTGCAGTCTCCGTCTTTGGTTTTAATGCGATAATATCCGTATCTATACGATACATAATATTGGTATTTTTAAAGATCTGGTTTAGGACGTCAACTAGCGGAGCATCTTTTACGGTTAGGTTGAGCCCATTGACTTTTTTGATTAGTTGTGCATCGCCAATAAAATCATAGCCGCTTTGTTTACGGATTTTATTGATAATAAGCTCTAAAGAAGCATTTTTTTCTTTTAGTGTTATTTTTTGAGCAAAGCCACTGGCATATACCTGGCAAAGGCCGAATGTCAGTAGCACAATGATTAGTTTCATCACGACGAGCGTTTTGCGGAGGATATAGACAGGCGTCCCCCTCCATTTTTCAAGGTAAAAATTCATACATTTGAGTAATTTGGGTTAGATGCTATTGTTAGTTTGTTGGAATTAATAATTGGGGCCCAAAAATCTACCGGATGTGTTCGCTGCACATTCGGTTTTTTTATGACCCAATTTTAGTTTTTATTAGGGTGGCTGTTTCATGATTTCTGCTTTATTAAGGTTAGTATTTACTTTATCTGGTTAGGATATGACGACAATCTTTCGTCCTGTACGCTTGAATTTAACATCAGCCGCAGCCTCCAGTGCACGTAGTACAGCGGACAGGTTGCGCGATCGGGATACGGCACCAATATAGGTCTTCGCGGAAGGCGTCTTTTCATACGTGAATTCAACATCGTACCAGCGCTCTATCTTATTTAGGATACTGGGCAGGGTTTCGTTATCGAAATTAAAGTAGCCGTTCTTCCAGGCTACAGCATGCTCGGTATTGATATGGGCTAGCTGTATCTGTTTTGTATCTTCCTTAATTGTACTCTGTTGACCGGGTTTGAGCAAGACCGAACTGTTATTGGCCATCCTATTTACTTTGACAGCGCCTTCTAATAGCGTGGTTACCGTGGGTTCGGATGCGTAAGCGGATATGTTGAAATGTGTACCCAGTACTTCTACGGTTTGCTCCTTGCTGCGTACTTTAAAGGGTTGCTTTTTATTGTGGGCCACTTCAAAGTAAGCTTCACCAAGTAATTCGACCACGCGTTCTTTGCTGTCAAATCTGGATGGAAATTTTAAGGAGGAATAGGCATTAAGCCATACCTTCGTTCCGTCTGCAAGTACGATATTGTATGCTCCGGTCCTCGGGGTTTGGAGTGTATGAAATATGGGGGCTGCGGATATTGAAGTGGTATCCAAATTCTGGCGTAAGTCCGGACCATCAGCATAACGGATGTTTGCGCCTACGAGGATGGTATTACTATGCTCACTTAACTGGATGGTACTTCCGTCACTGCTCAGTAAAACAGCTTTGTTGCCCCCCGGCTGGATATCAGCCTGTTGCAACGTATCATGCACGATAGCTGTCGTATTGGACTGTCTCCTAGATAAGTAGCTGATACCTAGCACTAAAACTAAGGACGCTGCAACTGCGCTTATTTTCAAAATCTGACTCTTCCTTCTTATCCTCTTGATGTGATAGTGGATATCGGAGTCTATTCTATTTTTTACCTCTCCCTGAATACGCTTTATATCCTCCGGATCTGCTGTATATTGGCTTTCTTTGAGTTGTTGAAGATGCCAGCTTTCTACCCAAGATTTCTCCTCTTCGGAACAGGCGCCCTGGCGGTAACGTTCAAGAATTTCTTTTGCGTTTTTGGTCTTCATGTTAACAAAGGTTTAATACGTTTCTTTGTTATATGTAGGTTAAAGCGGAAAAAAGTAGTAGATGGAATTTAAAAAAAAGTAAAAAATAATGATGTAAATTTAGAACGCATGATTTTCAATGCGTTACTGACCTGTTTACGTACTGTGTTTAGGGAAACATTGCTTTGTCTCGCAATTTCTTCATAGCTTTTTTCTTCCTGACGGCTCAGGATAAATATCTCGCGCATCTTGGGCGGCAGATTCATGATTTCTTTTTCGATCTGTTGTTGCAGTTCTTTTTCGAGGAGGTAGTTGTCGGTCGCGTATTCTCCCCGATCTAAAAAATGCTGTAGCGAATCCGCATAGCCCTGTCTAACCTTTTGCTTGTCGATATAGTCGAATAACTGGAAACGTACGGCCGCATAGATGTAAGAAGAAAAGCTCGTGTTTATTTCTAGTCGCGTTTTTGACCAAAGTGAAACAAATACATCCTGAAGAATATCCTTGACCACCTCTTCATCAGATATAATTTTATTTGCATAGATAAATAAAAGCGGGAAATATCGTTCATAAAGGAGGCCAAACGCTTGTTCATCTTTTTTTAAAACAAGGGCTATCAATTCTTTATCCGATAAATCTGTGTGGCAATACATTCGTTAGTCAGAACCTGAAACCAAACTTACGTTAAAATTGACAAATTACAAATTCTCCGGTTATGATTTATGGGATGTTAACTATTTGAAGGGAATTCACTTGCGTCTTGAGCGATGAAAAAATGATGTTTTTTACTATAGGCTGGTTACTATAGTTAAATTTCAAAATTTTAAGATGGACCGGCTGCGACATTACATTGGTAAAAAGTAGTGCAGCTCTCGGATAATTTTGTATTTTGTCTACTTATTAAACGGTACTGTTATTCAATTGTATTCATCAACATTCGTCATTATGAGCAAAGGTATAAGCTATTTACTCCTAGGGATGAGTCTATTGTTCCTTTTACCACAGTTGGCCTGTCAGGAAACTACGCGAAAAAATCTGGAGACTCAGGAAAAACGGGATACTGTAATGCTTTCCCAACTGTTTTTTGACAAGGTTAAATTCAGATATTTAACCAAAGAGCTAGAAGGGGCCATGAATACAGAAAATCTGGCCAACGACGGATTTTTGGGTGATGCCGGACTGGAGAAGGTCAGAATTCGGTATTCCAAAAGCTACCTCAACCCAAAAGATCAATCTCAGGAAGCCACTGTCGTCGTCTATGAACTTCCTTCCAAGGAAGATCTAGATCTCAAAGAAGAAGACTGTGCAAGAGCCGCTAAAGCTACAAATTGCCTCTCGGCCGTTACCATTGACCGATTTCTGATTCTATTCTTTGCATTGGATTTTGAACCTAAGTCGGTCAGCCGAAAAATATTCGAAGATTTCTATGTACCCAAAGGCGGCAGGATTATCTTTCAGGCACAGGCTGCAATAGATGAAGTATATTAATAGAGCTATTTTACAAAATCAATACAAAAAATATGTTATGAGATACACGAAATCATCGCAGAAGATAATAATCGGTAAGTTAAAGACAGTTAGCTGATATTCGGTCAATTGCCTCCTTTAAGGAACAACTTAGCTGTTATTAACTTATGGATAACCATAATTGTCTTTTTTCTTTTCATAAAATACCATCGGCACTAAATAACAAACTGCGTATAATACGAGTTTGCTACATCGATCCCAGCTCTTCGGCAAGCGCCTGCAAGTTTTGCGTAGCTTCTTCAAATCGTCTGAGTTCAATCTCATAGGGTTCGGTAACCGTTTCGAGCAAGGCATATCCCTCCTTAAAGTCGACATAAGCCATGACCGTATCACCACCCCACATCCAGTCAAAAATCAAGGCAAAACCATCCAAAGCATAGCCCTCCAGTTGTTTTAAAAGAGCCAGCATCGGTAATATTTCATGATAGTTTTCACTGAAATTCAGCGCGGCGAATGTCCAGTGTTGTTTTTCCTCATCATAATGCTCCTTAGCACCATAAAACCTGTCCTTAAGCAAGTTATCGAATACTTCACGATTGCGTGCTTGTGAATAACCTGGAATAATTTCCAAAGCTGTTTTACTGTACATCTGCCGACTCTCCCACCATTGTGACCAATTATCATCATAGTTAGGGGAAATTGGCTGTGCAGCAAAAAACTCGTTCAATCTCGCTTTTTCTATTTGAATCTTGATGTAAAGGCTATCCAGTTCCATACGATCTTTTTAAATTATTCTTGTCTTTTTTTAAAACTTTACCTTCCTGATAATTTTATTTTTCCATCGCTATCAAAATCCGTATCGTCCATCACTCTTTTTAGATTCAACGGCTTCAATGATAAGCCATCCTGCAATGTTATGCCTGTAGCTTTGATCCTAAATAATGGATAGGATACTGGTTTTTCGCCCCATTCCAGTACAAAATGATACCCGTCAATTATCTTTTGCTGGTCATCTGTTTTAATGATTAAGATATTATGAAAGGTTTGCTCCGGCTTGACATTGGCTGGATCTGGCGAAAAGCCTTTAGCCTTGTAGGTAGCAATAAATTTGTAATAATGATATTTGCCATTTATCGGGTTAAATATTAACTCTCTACTATTATTTTCCTTGATCAAGCCAGAGAAAGCCTGCTCAAAATCATCCAATAGTTTGTAATTAAAATCACCATTGATCTTATTTGTAACCAGTACATAAGTTTTTTCACTGTTACCAGCTGGATTGTCCTTTGCTTGATTTTGAGCAACGGCCGAATAACAGGTGAACAAGCCTAACAATAGGACTACTAAATATCTCATAAATCTAATTTATTAAAATTCGAGGAGTATTTCCTTAGTTGACTAGCAAACATTGCTTTTTTCATTTGCAGGTGACACGAGCAGAAAACTTTCACACTATTCCAATAAATAGTTCCAATCATTGGCTACAGCTGAAATATCCCAAGTCACCACTACATTTTTGTAGTTTTTGAAATGACCTTTATCCCATTTGGTGATGTGGTAACCCTTACAAAATTTACAATAGTAAGCCCTTTTGCAAGCCGGTTTGCCCATGCGATGTTTGACACGTTTGCCGTCTTTATTCCTGATGCGTGTCATGAATTTAAAATTGATTATCCTCCATTTTGCTTCGATCAACGACGGAAATGCTACTTTACCCGTGGCACGGCATTTCCAAGTGTTACCTTTTAGATTTTCCATAGCCAATATTATATTATTGATTTGTACTATTATCCTTTTCAATAGGTACCTGAAGCATTACCCAGTCTTTTATCCTACGCGAGATGGTCGACGAAACCACAAAACTGTCTGTATCTCCAAACGGTACATGCAAAATAATCCGAAGCCGGCCGCCCTTCAATTGATAACAGGCCTTAATCATATCCAAGGGGATCGCGTGATGCCGGTCTATTTTCTGTACAAAGCCGTGTGTATCGCGCACAATCTCGTTCAGACTACGTTGCTCACAGCCTATTCCCGCATTCATATCGCTATTCAAAAATAATTTGACGATCGGCGTATTATTGGTCTTCTCGAATAAAAATATACCTAGCTCATTGTACATAATCTTTTTTGTGAGATATCTGTTGTTTAGCAAAAATTCTTCTTCAAGCGTATCCATTCCTTTCAACAGTACGAGATCAATTTCTTCGGTCATATCCCCTTCTTTTTCGTGCTCATCTGTTTTGGAAGGCTCTTCTTCATCCAGCTGATTGTCGGACAAATGTGCCGATTGCGGCTCTTTATCCTCTGAAAATTTTTGTTCCAGATGCTCCACTCGATTTTCCAGTTCCCTGACATAAGTCTCCCTTTTGCGATACACAGACGAATAAAAAAAGATCGCATAGCCCATATTAAAAAACAACATCCCGCCCAAGATCACCAGGAGCGGTAGCCATATCCACTCGCTTTTGGGCGGGGCAACGGGTCTTATGATTGCAAATAAAAATATCGTAGGCAACAAAACGCAAAAGAAGAACTGTGCCCCCAAACGATCACCAAAATTATGCAGCCAGCTTTTCCGCTTGTCCAATAGCTTGATCACCCTGCGCGTATAAAAGAGCGCAACAGCAATGATCATCACATAAAATAGATAACTCAAGATCAAGGGACTATCATCAAACCAGTCCGACAGCGCAGCGATGTGGCCAATATACCAACAAATCCCCCCGAAAAGAACCGAGGCAATGCATACCCATATAAAATCCGGATAATGCACATGCACCTCCGTATCTTTTGAATACTTGACCTGTTGGATCCTTTCCATAATCTCCGTTTATATATATAGGACAAAAACCCTTACCGATCTCATAGCTAAAAAATAGGTTAGATTTTAATCCAGCAAAAATTTCTTTCAAATAGGAATTTATATTATAAATTTAGTCAATATTTTAATAATCAGTCCACAAAAGTAGAAATACTACCCCCATACCTGGTTTTTGCAAGTCAATAAAATACGCTAAAACAGGAAAATTGAGTACTTTATTGTGCAGATAATATCCTTCGTTGCAAAAAGACATCCTTTAATGTAGAAAACATGTGCTTGTTGAAATAAAGATGATCTTCAGGCAGAATAAGCCCCTTTATAGGTAATTTTAGCATACAGCAATTTACTGATATTAAAAGCCATGCGTATGGAAACCCCAAAGCCAACGATACAACGGTTCACCCGCAATTACATCCTGATCTGTGTAGCAGTCCTCGTTACCCTATATGGTCTATTCATTGCACCAACATTCCCATTAAGAGTATATAGCATAGGTGTCCTTGTACTATTTATACCTTTTTTAGAGATCCGTAATCAAAGCGTGGTACTCCAGTTATTCTTTGTTTTCTTTATCTGTATCCAGATCAGTAGCATTGCACTATTTGACCGTATGCCCTATGAGCTACTGCTCAGCTCACAGCCCTTTGGACCAGCTTTTATACATGCCCTTCCTGCCGCGCTACTGTGTTGTGCCGCAGCTAATGTTCTTCTGTTCAAGCACGTGAATATCTTAAAGCTATATACCGTCCAGTTTCCCATTATGCTTATTGCCTGTACCTGGTATATCCGCATGGTTCTGATCCTCAATAATTGCCAGCATACAGCGGACGCCAAGAATGTACAGATTACGGCTGTTGTCGTTCAGAAATGTCCTCTGTGCTGTGATATCCATGAGCTCCTACTTTCTTTTTCTTACGAAGGGCGACAATATCAGCTACCGATGGACGTACATCCTAAACTTTATGAAAAAGCAAAAGAAGGCGATAAGCTCAATCTCCAGCTCCATCCCGGTGTATATGGTTGGCCTTGGTACCACAAAGATATCAAAAGGAGGTACAAATGATTGTAAGTCTATATCAGCTCACCCTGATGATTGAGACACTGTATCGTGTCGATCAGATGGAGATACCCTCACGGCTATATAGTATATCAGTAGCCTGTTCGGACAATTTTCCTTTAGCACTGCAAGCCCACAGAGAGGCCAGCAAAGTCGAGAGCACCAGTAATACGGTACGTTTATATCATATACAATTGCTCCGGCTACACCAAAAACTGACAGCATTCTGTACGGAGAAGGATATTGAAGACCGGAGTGCACTAATTGCAATGGAGGAACTGCTGGAGCGTGTTGAGTTTTTATTTAAAAATGATATCGATCCCGCTACAACCTTACCCGGGCACTATAAAGACAAGATCAGTACGTATGTCTACAGTCGTCTTCCTGCTCTTGTTGAACAGTTGGCTAAAAAAAATATTCCGCTGGTCTACCTTCATGAAATTCATTCAGCCATAGACAGCCTATTTGAGGAGGGCAAGATCCCTTATATCCAATACCGTCATCAAGACTATTTGATACAGTTGCTGGATGCACTAAGGCAATTGGCCAAAGATAACCGGCAAAGAAAAAACTGGCATTGCCGTTTTCTGATCCTGATGATCAATTTCAATTTTAACCACATGGGATTTTTCAATCGTTGGAAGGAGTTTTATCAGACCGATCCCATCTTTATGGAAGATTTATTGCGGTTTCCAAAACATTTTTCCTGCATACGGGGCTTTGCCTACGATAGTAACCGCAGTAGTCTCCTGAAGCTGATGTGCGAATATATGCAGACGGAGCTATCCCAGTCTCAGCAGACATCATTAGAAAAAGATGATGAGCAATTTATACATAGCAACTTCAATGGCAAGGAGCTCAAGCTCTGGTTACATTTGTGCGTAAAAGCCAATATTACACGTTCGTCTGAGAAAAAGGAGGTCGCTGCGGAGTTTTCAAAACTCATCAAGACCAAAGAAGGTATCTTGCTGACGCCACATACCCTGACGAAAATGGATAAAAGTGTGGAATATGCTGCTGCTGTGCGTATTCTCCGGACATTAAACAATATGCAGGCTGAACTACGCGAGCTATTTCCCGATTTAAAAAGGTAAAAAAAGAAAAATCATAAAAAGTAGGGGTATTCACCGAGTACCCCTACAATTGTCCCTTCTAACACTGCCATAAATAGTGGCCGAGACTATTTCCAGACCCGATCGCCCCTACCAACATATTTCCAACCATTTCGCCCATAGTACCCCTTCCCTTTCCTGAAATTTATTTAAAGCCTGTTTGCAACCTTGACAAGACTCAAATACCACCCCTACACTGCGCTATTATCTGGGCTACCTTTGATTTAAGGCGTACGAGAAAGTAGCAGCTGACGCTCAGGCAGGCCGCTGTACCTCATGAAGGGGCAGGTACGGCGCCCTGTTTTTAAAGAAGCACAGAAATAATAAAAGCCCATTCAAAAATAATAAACACGGCAATACAAATAATTAAGATGAGCACAACATGAATAGTAAACTGGTCAAATCAAATAATTACGACCGGAATATAAATAGTTAGAAGGGAAATACAAATAGTTAGCCTAAACTAAGCATAAATAATAAAACCGCAACCGGAAATAATAAAACAGCGGAAAGAAATAATAAATACCACAGTACAAATAATTAAAGCTATGGAAGCGAATAAAACAAGCAGCATAATGTATAAAATCCTTAGGGGCATAATGATCCTCTTTTGGATCTATGTAGGCATGGACAAGATCTGGCAGCTGAGCGCGTTTCGGATCGCCCTCGAGCAGCAGCCAGTAATCAGTGATCTGGCTCCAATACTCTTTTGGTCACTTCCGCTTATGGAAATCGGTGTGGGGATACTCCTGGCCATGCCACTAGCAAGGCTGCGTGCCTGGGGATGGAGAGCCTCCACCCTATTGATCATCGTTTTTACGATCTATATTGGATTAGGCGTATTCAATGTTTATGCACAAAAACCCTGTATGTGCACAAGCTTTCTGAGCCGTATTTCCTGGACTGCGCATCTATTGATAAATATCGTGATTCTTGGGCTTTCTATAGCGGGATTACTGTTGCCTCCCAAAGTTGCCAAATATAGTGAGCGAGTAATGACAGGTAAAAAGAGCATAGCATTATTTCTGATTGCCTTTATAGCAATCGGCGCCATCAGCTATCGGGATATCCGCGGTACAAAATCAAAAGATATGTGGCATATGCCAGACAGCATAGACCATGCTCCAGTATATGACACCGTCAGTAGGCCTATAGTAGGCAGCCTGGCATACAGATACGATCGGTACACAGAACCGTACCGACAACAATTATTTACCAAAAGTTTGCAGGCCAACAACTTTACTAATCAATTATTGGCTTGCAATACAGAAAGGAGGGTAGCATTATGCTAACCAAATTTTTAAACAATTATGGCTACATGATATTAGGCGGAGCCATGATTATCGGATTCTCAGCATTTAAAGGTGCTGAGGCTTATACAGGAAAAAGTTTAGCTCCTGTGACGCTTTATTTCCACGGAAGCACCAGTTCTTCTTCAGATGTGCAAAATCAATCACTTTGGACTGAAGAAACAAATGATGAGGACTGCGGGTCTGGAAATAATGCAGCCTGTGCCATGGAGGCCGACGCTTCCGATCTTACGGGTACCCCCGGTTCTCGTTCTTTAAATCCAAGCAGGATTACCTTGAATGCGAACGCAGTTGGTTCGCAATTCATTCCGTCGAAAAATACGGCGGCAAGTGACCCTAGCAGCCAACCTATATCGCCAATCAATAAGCTATAGGCTTGGAAATGCAGTCTAAAAATAAATCTACTGCAAGAATGCCCCGGGGATCACTTCCGGGGCATTCGATTAAATTTTACAAGGGATTTTGTTCCATTCCTGTCAGAAGAATAATATCATTAGGCAAAAGTAAAGCATACCGATTAGAATTAGGTTCCAACTCATACTTGGTTCCATTTATATATCGCAGCAACCTAAGGTTTTCGCCATCATATTTATTATAGCGTTTGATATCCATCCATCGCAGCCCGCGCATCAGTAACTCTTTCCGCCTTTCTTTCTTTATCAACCTGAGCGCATCCTCCTGGTTAAGTCCGACGTATGAAGTGAATTCTTCCTTTTTTATTCGTTTCATCAGTAAGGTATTGAGATCATCCAAACCACGATCGACATTTCCCAGTCGGATATTAGTTTCCGCCCGTATTAAAAATAGCTCATCGACGGCTATTCCGCCGAATAGGTTGAAAGCGGAAGTATAATTGCCCTTAAAACTATGGAATCCATTTCTAGCTTTAAAGAACAGTGCTTTGCGAATATCATTATCCCCATAGCTGGCATACAGCGTGGTATCCACCAGACCATAACTGGGATGTAGATTAGGGTAGGATGTTGTCAGCTGAGCATAAAAAACGGTTTCCTTGTTTAAACGAGTTAAAGGATAAGGTTTTAACAGATCTGTGGAAGAAAAATCGTTGTAATCTATTAAGTCATTCTTAATTGCTAAGGCTTTATCTACGTAGTAGAACGCACTATCATACTTTCCAATAGAGAGATAGGCTCTACTCAATGCTCCGTAGCAGGCTATTTTTGAAGGACGCATAGGTGATTCAGCGAGTTCAGGCAGTATTCCTGCCGCTGTCACTAAATCCCCGATGATCTGGCGATAACAGGCTGATACCGTACTGCGTTTCGAAGGTACCGACTGGTCTGAAGTCTGCCGCAACACAATTCCTAGATCAGTATCGGAGGTCTGTGGATCCCAGGACTTGGCAAATATCCACATTCCCTGCAAATACTGATAAGCACGAAAAAAGAGTGCAGCTCCTTT
>NZ_BEYR01000006.1 GCF_002933815.1 Sphingobacterium sp. HMA12 | reverse complement strand
TGCTTTTTACAGGGCTTCTGGTTCAACAGGGCTATCGGCTCCGGGGGAAGTCCGGGGATACCGGCCCGGAACAGAGGCCTAGAAATCCGCTAGCTTAACATTGCTCCAAAGGACTGAGTTATGATCAGATCCATAACAGGTCTGGAACACATCTGGCTGTTAGGAAAGCTTGTCCGATTGAAGGTTATCCAACGTTAACACCTTGTTTATGAGAGTGCTGTATTTATGTGTGGTGCGAAAAATATGGCTAGAAAATATTTGCTTCTGTCGGATGCAAAAGAAAATAGGAGGAACCAAAAAGTTTGGAGGCTATCGGTTATTGTAGAGATAATGATACCAGATCAGAGAAATGGCATAAGAGGGCAGAATAGGATGAAATCGGTATCTGGAAACATGGCGCTCAGCTACGTGAAATATAATAATAGGAATCTTGACAAAAATTCAGGAATCGACTGATGGGTATATGGTCTAGGGCGCAGGCTCGCTGTCGCCCTTTAATAGCTGATTAAGCCAATACAGCTTGATTTCTCTAAAATAGTTGATGCTACTGGAATGTAATGACCAGTGTACAATATTCCCTAATAGGATCTAGGACATGGTTGCTAAAATTTGCACAAGATTTGACAAACTAAAAGGCTTGACCATAACACCATCGAAATGATACATCTGTGCCTCAGGCACTTGTGTGTTCACCTGTGACAGGTCTGATGTCAATGCAATGACTTTACTATTTAATCCTAGCGCAGTATTGTTTTCTTTAACGGCATTCAGTATGTCCCAACCACTCGGACCGCTCATCCTAAGGTCAGTGATCACAATATCACTTGCATGATTTTGCAGATAGTCTATCGCATGCTGAGGATCCTGAAAAACCTGTACATTTTTAAAACTTTGCAAGGCTTGTTTAACAAATAAATTATTGATTGCATTGTCATCAACAACCACAAAGCGTAAATTTTCTGATAGATTGTCCTGGGTAGAAACTTGATTCGTACTTTTCTTTTCATCAGTAATGGGGACGATCAAAGTAAATGTTGATCCCTTTCCCTGCTTACTTTTTACGTTTAAGGTCCCATTGAGCTGTTCAGCCATAAGCTTGGAAATATGTAATCCCAATCCAAAGCTGTTTTTGGACTTCAGGTCAGACATATAATATTGTTCAAATATATGTTCCTGATCTTTAGCCGAAATGCCTTTTCCGCTGTCTATTACTTGTATATGCAGGGTTTTCACTGCTTCGGGGCTGATAAATGCCTTTATCTCTATCTGGCCCCTATCGGTATACTTAATTGCATTACTCAGGAGATTGGATACGATCTGGCGCAAACGATATGCCCCGCTCTTGATTAAAATATTCCGGTCAATGTCAATATGACTGACGAGCTGAAGACCTTTTTTATCGGCTTGGGCTTGCTGCATTTTTATCAGATTGACAAGGAGGTTGGCCGGTGAAAAATATTCTTCCTTAATTTCTAGCATTCCCGATTCCAATTTGCCAAGATTGAGGATGTCTTCAACAGTATCGTTTATAACGTGGATGTCCTGGCTAATGGAATCTAATATTGCTGGATTAATGCGGTTATTAGATGTATTGTTTTTTAATAAGTCTATAACGCTAACAAGTGAATTGACGGGTGTCCGTACATCATGACTCACATTAGCCAATATATCTGTTTTTTCCTTGGCTGTACGTAATGCATAATCTCTCGCAGCGGTGATTTTACGCTCGTAAATGATGGTATTGTAATGGTAGGACAGAATTAGGGTCACCATAATAATCATTAGGATGATTGATGCAATAACCTGCTTCCCAAATATGGCAGAATTTTTCTTGTACAAGGTGAAATCCTGTATTTCGGCGGAGCGTAAAGACTCATCTTCATGTGTTTTTATTTTGAGCAAAGCAGTGCTGATCGTGCTAAAAAGTGCATAATTCGATTGCAGGAGTTGTCTTTCCTTCGCTTGAAGTTCGAGGAAAGAACGACGAATTTTGCTGAAATCTTGTTTATAAAACGATTCATTCTGCTCAATCAAGGTTTGGATCTGGCTGTGGATGGCTTTGATCTGATTGACATTAAATCGCTGTTCAAGTTTGTCAGCAACTAAAGTGTCGTTTTTTGCTTTGAAAATACGGGTGAAGAGTTTTTCTTTTTTTCTGACAATTGTATCTTTTTTGCTGACATTTAAGGCCGTATCTCGCAGTATTTTACTGACGACTGAATCCGCATCTATCCGGCTGCTGGTCGGACGCAATGTATGACTGGTTTTAGTTAAAAGAGAAAGGGAATCTTTTGCCAGGAAAATCATGTTATCAACAGATTTCTTAATACGTGCGAATTCGTCGGAGAGATGGATGTTCTGCTCTAAAGGTGTATTGGTCGAAAAAGAAATTCCCTTTTTGGAAGAAAGGGTCGAGAGTGAGTCTATATAAAAACGGAGGCTATCGAGTTTTTTCGTATAGTTTGCTAAATTTTCAGTACTGAAATCTACCGTATAAGAGCGAAACGCATTACCGGCGTCATTGTAAGACGCAAAAAGCTCGTAAAATAAATTGGTCAATTGATTTTTTGAACCGTAAGCTTTATTTAGACGGGCTTCTGTTTTTTGATATTCAATATATTGATAGGTGAATATCGAGCCGATATACACCAGAGAAAGAATCAGGAAAGCAATTAAAACTGTCCTGAAAATAAATATTTTTCTATTATTTTTCACGTCGTTACTCTTTCAACCAATAAATTAATTACAGCCTCTATGTTTGGTATGGAACTCAAATTTAAGACTTATAAATGAAAGCCGCTGTGTAACGTTGTCAATTAATCGCTACATTTTGAAAAACTTACACAATCGTTTGATTGAAAAGAACACACCCATAGTACAATTTTTATTTTCTATTTTACAGGGGAAAACCTAAGTACAAATTGTAATCTGATGAAAAAGATCATTATTTCGGCAATACTGTCGTTGATTACCTGGCAAGCAGGCCATGCGCAATCTCATGTGAATATTATTCCAAAGCCACAGGAAATAACTTATGGAGAAGGTGCGTTTCAATTAGATAAACAAACCACCATAAGTTTTAAAAATTGTGGCGTTAACGATGTGGATCTATTTGTCAAGCAATTGCGACAGGCAAGTCATTATCCGATCACGATAAAAAATCAGTCGGACAATACAATTGAGTTTGTTTTGGATAAAAAGTTGGACGTGCCCAATGATGAAGGGTATCGCTTGCATGTGTCGACCAAAAAAGTATTGGTGAGCGCTAGGACAGCGGATGGTCTTTTCAATGCTTCACAATCCCTGCGACAGCTCTTTTCTCCAGCTATTGAAGAGAGCAGCGGTGCTGTTGATCCGTCTATTTGGATTATCCCCGCCATAGATATCAAAGATTATCCGCGATACCATTGGCGGGGTTATATGAAGGATGTAAGCCGTACATTCTATGATGTAAACACGGTAAAGAAGTATCTGGATGTAATGGCCCTGTACAAAATGAATGTCTTTCACTGGCATCTCACAGACGATCAGGGCTGGCGTATTGAAATAAAGAAATATCCAAAGTTAACCGCGGAGAATGCGACTGTCTTCCATCGTACCGAAAAGCAGCCTGCGGAACGCAGTGGTTTTTACACACAGGAGGAAATAAAGGAAGTCGTGCAATATGCCAAGGCACGTAAGATTACAATCGTTCCTGAAATTGATGTGCCAGGCCACTCCTGGCCAACAATATTAGCCTATCCAGAATTGGGCGTGAACAAGAATTCTTATCCAAATCATATCTTTCCTTTTGTATCCTCCTGGGGCTATTGGGGCAATCAATTTACACCCAATACGCTGGATCCGACAAAAGAGTTGACGTACCAATTTTTAGATGATGTGTTTACGGAGATTGCCGGCCTATTCCCCGGTAGCTACATTCATTTCGGTGGAGATGAGGTCCGTCATGATCTTTGGGAAAAAGAACTTCATGTAAAGGATTTCATGAAACAGCATCAAATCGCGGATGTCAAAGCATTGCAGAGCTATTTCGTACAGCGGGTATCGGCTATCATTGTTCAGAAAGGAAAGAAGCCTATCGGATGGAATGATATCTTAGCAGATGCCAAGAATCTTCCCAAAAATACAGCTATTATGAGCTGGTTAGGTGAAGAAGCGATAAAGGAAGCGACCAAAGAAGGATTTAAAGCTGTGGCAACACCGGCCTCACATCTGTATTTTGATATTACACAGGCGGACCGGAATGATGGTACAATGACTGACCTGGCCTATCCTCAGATTAATTCCATAAAAAGGGTGTATGATTTTGACCCGTCAAACGGACTGACGCCGGCAGAAGATCAATTGGTATTGGGGGTACAGGGAAATATGTGGTCTGCCATCGCCCAGGATATTAAGGATATGAACGTGCAGAATTTTCCACGGTTACTTGCTGTTGCTGAAATCGGTTGGGCTTCCAAGTCAAACAAGGATTATGCGGAATTTTGTCGTAGACTGGATGCAAATCTGCCGCGTTTAGATGCTATGCGGATTGACTATTACCATACCGGCGGTTATATTGCCGGTACTTGGTCAAGTCAGGATATTCAGGAGGAGTATACGACGATTAGCTTTGATGTGACCAAAAAGATCTATGATAACGGCCGGGCACAAGCTGGTTTTTTCTTTGTGGACGGTAAGAACTTTTTGGAGATCGATGGTGTCCAATTGCTACGGGATGGCCGTATTGTCGATGAGGATGACCATCATGCGCTTGCGGATAAGTTTAGGGGGACAAATAAGATTAAACCTTTTTATTACAATTTTACGGTTAAAAGCTATGACCCAAATGCGAGATACGAAATTAAAGCGCGGGTAAGGGGAGCTGGTGGTGTAGATTCGAAAGGAAATTTCACATTTAATCTATCGCCGAGTGTTCCTTTCAACAAGATTGATAAAAAATAATACGATCCGTTTCTCCATCGGATAAAAAGCAGCTGCCTTGGTAGCTGCTTTTTTATTGCTCCTTAGGCGAATGCTTCAGTCCCGCGAAAATATGTTCGTTGTTTAAATAAATTTGAGCTTCGGGCAGTGTTTTATCAAGCAGTTGGTGATTTATTTTAATAACAATTCTGTAAAACATTAAAAACATATTGATTTCCAGTTTCTTTTGTTCAATTTCATTTTTATTTTCAGAATCTTTTGTTTAATTTCCTGTAAGAATCCACAATCTTTTGTGATTTTTTTACAAAAGATGTGATACCAATAAACCTTTAGTAATTGTTTGTAAACTATTATCTAAACCTCCATCTTAATTATGAAAAAGAATTATCTTTTTTGCCGAAAAGTCAGACCATTAAGTCTCTTGGGGCTTGGTCTTTTGTGCTCGTCCCCAAATTTATTTGCGAGCAACCTGAAATCGAACTATTTTCATGTCGATCAACAGCAAATTTCAGGGAAAGTAAAAAATGAGAAAGGCGATCCACTCGCAGGTGCTACCATTACCGTAAAAGGCAGTACGGTACAAGCTTCGACAGATGCTAACGGTAACTTTTCCATCCGTGCCAAACAAGGTGATTTTTTGGTAATCAACTATCAGGGCTATACACGGCAGGAAGTCGCGGTAGGTAGTGGAGCTATTGCCGTAACGATGCTGAGAAATTCGGAGTCATTGGAAGAAGTGGTTATCGTGGGCTACGGTAAGCAAAAAAAAGGGAATTTAACTGGGGCTGTGGCCGCTGTAAATTCTGAACAACTGAAAAACATTTCACCGTCTAATCTGTCCAATACCTTGGCGGGAAGGGCGGCTGGGGTGAATGTAACCAATACCTCAGGGATGGCCGGAGCTTCCTCTTCGTTACGTATCCGGGGAGCTGCAGTCGAACCATTGTATGTTATTGATGGTGTGGTACGCGACAAAGCGGCTTTTGATGCCCTGGAAGCGAATGAGGTAGATCAAATGAGTTTCTTAAAAGATGCTGGAACTGCCGCTGTGTATGGTACCAGGGCCGGTAATGGGGTTGTACTGGTGACAACAAAGAAAGGAACGGCTCAAGCGCCGGTATTCAATGTGCAGAGTAATTATTCCTTTAGCTCACCCACGCAGACCTTATTGGCCAACCTGACTACCGCTACAGATGAATTGACTTACCAGAATAGGGTTTCCCAATTCCGCTGGGAACAGGGAAGCAAGAGTACGCCATGGGTAGCTCCGAATGGACAGCGCGAATTTGACTACTTTAAAGACAAAAATTACAATGCCAATGATGTCATCTGGCGAAACCCTTTTAGCCATCGACAATCAATTGCGGTTAACGGTGGTGGCGACAAGATTACCTACTATGCGTTATTGAGCTATCGGAAGGAAAATGGATCTTATAAATCATTGGATCATGAAAAGTTTAATCTACGAAGCAATATTTCGGCTAAAATCAGTGATGCGTTTAGCATGGATTTTAATATCTCCGCCAACCAGACAAATTCAAATAGGTTCTTCTGGCCGTTTAGTACCTCGTCCAACGATGATGATTTTGATGTTTCGGATTTTTATAGGGTTACTTTCAACTGGCCTAAAATGTATCCCTTTTATCTGACTGCAGACGGGACACCGAGCAATACACCGACAGCTTATCCGGTGCAGACACCCATGGGAAGCTGGCAGGCCTGGAATGTGATTGACCAGGTGATCGGCGACCGGTACATTGATCGCAAGGTGCGCCAGGTAAATCCGATTATGACGCTTAATTTAAAATTGGATAAATTGTTGGAAGGACTTTCCACAAAATTGGTGGGAAGTTACGTAGCGGAAGATTATATGCGTAAGCGCTATATGAGTTTCCAAAAGAATTATACGTTCACCTCACTGAACCCGGATGGAAACCGTTTTATACCTGCACCGCCCTCAGAAGATAGGACCAACGTATTTACTTTCAGTCAGGCCCAGCCATTTATGGACTACAATCCACAGCGAAAATGGCAATACCAGGTGGATTGGTTTTTAAACTATAACCGCAAGTTTGGCAAACACACGGTGGATGGCCTGGTGGTTTATGAGCAGTTCAAATCGGGTAACACCAACATCACATCACGGGCGGAAAATCCAATTATTCCTTTGGATCAGATGTATATCTATCCAACCGACAGGAGCATGCGATCGACAGATGCTTTTGAATTAATGGATGCGCGACGCGGAGTAATCGGTCGGGCGAACTATAACTATGCCGATAAGTATATTGCGGAATTCTCCTTTCGTTACGATGGTTCGCCTTTGTTTCCAAATGATAAGCGTTGGGGATTTTTTCCGTCGATGTCTCTTGGCTGGCGCATCTCAGATGAAAATTTCTTTTCTTCCATCAAGAATACGGTCAGTGATTTAAAACTACGGGCATCGTACGGTAGTTCGGGCAACTTTGTGGATGTCGACGGCAATTCGATATTACCTTATTCGTATATGGAAAAATATAGCTCGATCATCACTTCACGGACGGGAACCCGAACCCCGGTACCTGGATATATTTTTGGGGATAGCTATTACACTGGGGTAACCTATCTGGATAATCCGACAACAAATCTGACCTGGACAAAATCAAAGAGCTATAACGTAGGGATCGACTTTGGTTTCGTTCAGAATAAGCTAACGGGTAGCTTGGATGGATTTATCCGGAAGGAAACCGATATCCTCGGAACCAGAGGGATAAAGGTGCCGGATAATTATGGACGTGCGCTGGCACCGGAAAACTATGCCGCCCGAAGCTTTCGGGGAGGAGAGATTTCATTTAACTGGAGCGACCGGATCGGGGAGGTTTCTTATGGGCTGAATGCGAATATGGGCTATGCGAAAGACCGTTGGGATATTTTTGATGAAGAGCCGTCTTATGCAGTAGGTGGAAAGCAAAATTTCTTATCGAAAGTAGGACGTCCTGAAAATCGAATTGTTGGTTTAGAAGCTTCGGGGTTAGTTCGTACGCAAGCCGAGGCGGATGCCCTAAAAGCAAAAGGCTTTAAGACCTACGGTCGTGATCCTTATCCAGGTATGATTCTTTATAAAGATATCCGTGGACAGAACTATGCAGACCAGCCTGATGGTATTATCGATGACAATGATATGCAGCTACTTTCGGAGAACAATACGCCCCGCATTAACTATGGATTTGGATTTAATGCCAGCTGGAAAGGTTTCTATGTCTCAGCCTTATTTCAGGGGGTTTTGGCCTATGATCGTGTAATCAGTAATCAGGAAGGGGCAGGGATGCGCCAACATGGGGATACCTTTAGGCCTTATTATCCGATATGGACTTCAGATGTCTGGACACCTGAAAATACGGATGCCAAATACCCGCGTCCCGTAGGTTATAACTGGCAGGAATCCGGTGCTGCCTCTTCAACATTCTGGATCCGCAATGGAGCTTATATGCGGTTGCGGGATTTAAATATTTCGTATACGCTGCCACAGGCCATGATGGAAAAAATCAAAATGAAGAGTGTCAACATATTCTTAAATGGTACCAATCTATTTGTTTTCTCACCGATGAAGGAATTCCATGATCCGGAACAGAAAATGTACGATTCTTATCCAGTGATGAAAACGTTCACCTTGGGCCTAGATGTTAAATTTTAATTGATTTTTAAAGATGAAAAAGATATTTTATCCCTTAGTTGCGTTGTTGTTGACAACGGCTTCTTGTAAAAATGTGCTTGATATTGAGGATCTCAATTCGGTGAACGAAGATAAGGTGTGGAATGACCCCAATCTCGTCAATGCCTATCTGGCTAATTTATATACCTTATTTGGCAACTGGAACAGCGGCGCTGATAATAACTCACAACAGCTGGCCGGTATTAACTTCCCCTTGAATGCTGTTACCGTTAATAATACCGCTTATAAGGCCTGGGATTATACCACCATGCGCAAGATCAATACCGCTATCCAGAAGGTGTCCGAAAGTACCGGATTAAATGAAGCAACCAAGAAATCCATCTTGGGTCAGGCTCTTTTCATGCGTGCTTACATGTATTTCAATATGGTTAAGTATCATGGAGGGGTACCCTACATCACAAAACCACAGGATCTGGAAAACGATGAACTGAAAGTTCCGCGCAACAGTACCAAAGAATGCTTTGATTTAATGATAAAAGATCTGGATGAAGCGATGACCTATCTGCCCATGACAATTGGAAAGGGAGCTGCAGATTATGGGCGTATTGATGGTAATTTCGCCCTAGCTTTTAAAGCGAAAATATTATTGTACAAGGCTTCACCACAATTTAATCCTTCAAACCCCTATGGCAATACCTATTGGGCGGAAGCGAACACCGTGAATAAAAAAGCTTATGAGCAGTTGAAGGCTCAAGGTTATAGTCTGACCGCTGACTATTACAATATTGCATTGGTGGAAAAGGGGCCTGAAGTGGTCTTTGCAGTAATCAACTCCTATCCCAACAAGGTCGCTAACTGGGATAATGGGGTACGGCCAGGGTCTGAAAGCCGTGGAACCGCCAGTGCTGTACCCACATGGGATTTTGTGAAAGAATTCCCGATGAAAGATGGCAAGCTCTATACCGATCCGACGGGTAAATATCATAAAACAGATGAACAATTCTTACAGACATACTGGGAAAATCGTGATCCTCGTTTTGACAAATCTATTGTATGGAACGGAAAAATCTACGAAGTTTCCGGTAAAACTGGTAAAAGGCAATACACTTCATTGGGTATTGCGGATGCGTTGGACAATTTTGGTGAAAATCCGAAAGCCGGCACAACTTCTTCGAACAGGGATCGTTATACGGGATTCTTTATTCTGAAAAACTCAAAACTCTCTTTGCGACAAACGCAAGTAGAAACCCAGTATGATGTGGATTTTGTACTCATGCGCTATGCAGAGGTGGTATTGAATTATGCTGAAACAGCAAATGAAACGGGTGATCTCGCCACAGCAATGTCGCTTTTGAAGCAGATCCGAATGCGAGCGGGCATCGAACCCGGAGCAGATAATAATTATGGTATTGCTGCGGGTAATAGAACCGACATGCGGGAAGCTATATTAGCGGAACGAAATATCGAATTCTGTTTTGAAGGCCATCGTTTTTGGGATTTACGCAGATTGCGCAAGCTTGCGGTACTGAACAATAAAACCAAACAGGGGGTGGAAGCAATCGCAATAAATACAAATGGAACGGATATGGATCTAAAAGCGGCGGCAGATCAGGCCAAAACGTATCAATTGAAAGAAAATCAATTTAAGTATACGATATTACAGGTCCCTAGTACCGGAAATAAAATCAATCTGGTGCCCGATACCTACTATTTCTTTCCGATCGCACAATCGGTGATCGACAAGAATCCGAATATCAAGCAAAATAAAGATTGGGGCGGAGAATTTAATCCAACGTTGGAATAATGTGTTTTCCTACCTTTAAATAAGATATATAAAGGTAGAACGGGATGCTCATTGCTAAGCATCCCGTTCGTGTTGAAAATTATGTCAAGTACAGCTTATTTTAATTCAATCATTTTTTGTTTTTCTGCTTCCTGTTTATCTTCTTGTAAGATGGCTAGTTGAAGGCTGCAAACCAAAGTAAGGATAATAAGGACCACAAAAGCTATGGGTAAGAAGACTCCGATGATCACAGCCAGCAGTAATGATATATTTAGATATTCCTGTCCATTTTTAGAAGAAACCTTTAAGCGTGAATTTTTAAATGAGTCAAAAAGATCTTGAAAAGCTTTTGTAATCGTTTTGCTGTTGATGCTGAATGTTGTTTTAGTTGCCATGATGTTTATTTTTTAATGTTTTTATTTCTTATTTGATACCTCAAAGGTAGTGGAGATTTGCTGTAGGGGGGAGAGCCATTAGGCTAATCAGGAAAGAATCTCGGTAAACAGATGTCTTATGTCGGTCAGTGGTCGTCGGGTTGTACTGAGAAGCCGGACAAACGTGGATTCAAAATGATGATATGATAAATCTAAAATTATTTTTATATAAAAAAGCACCACGCGTACAGGGACGAGTGGTGCTTTTTCAGTCTATTTAATTTTGATATCAGAGACCCACGTGCTCGGTTTTTGATTTGGTTGGCCCTGATACATCTTGCTTATAGGATGGGTCATAGTTCCAATGAATACTATCCGTCAATACTTTTCCGTCTTTTTGCGTTAGCTGAGCTTCAATCTTGTTTGCTCCCTTCGTAAGTTTGACATTGTCAAAGATGTAATGCACATCTGTTTGCCCTTTTCTAACACCTTTTATAATAGTTCCGTTAACCAGTAGTGTTGGTTCGCCTCTATTGGAATAGATGGTTACCGGGGTAATTTCATTGCCACGATTGATCATACGGCGTTGGGTGATATACAATACAGGTTCTTTGCTCCAGTTGGCTTTGTACCAATAGAAGCCATCTTTCTTCAGTTTTCTGTCAAAGGAAACCAAGCCTTTATAATTTCTGGGATTGACATTCAATGCCGTAATTGGTGTAGCAAAATCAAAGGTGTTCCAAACGTATGATCCAAGGAAAATAGGGCTTTTAGAGATGACGCCCCAATGGACTTCATGGAATTTTGTCGCATATTCTTCTGGAAAAAATGATGGATTGCTCCATTGATTTCCGAAATTGCCTACTTCTTCCGCCTGATCCTCTGGAACTGCTTCGGCACCGTATTCAGAAAAGATGATCTTGTAATCTTTGAACTCTTGGCTGATGCGTTTTGCCCAGGTCGCGACATCATCATCCTTTGCGGATTTGTCTTCCAGTTCACCATTATACCAGCCGAAATAATGGTTAATTCCTTGTACATCTGCATTGTTGTTAACCGGATGATCAATTACATTGTACCCGCTTACGGACACTGTGTAACGATCTGGGTCTTCAGATTTAGCGAGATCATTTAGTTTGGTCGTGAGTTCTACCGTGTAGGCAGATGGCGAGTAAACTTCGTTGTGCATCCCCCAGATATAGATGGAAGGGTGATTGAAATTTTGTCGAATTAATTCTTTCAACTGTTGTTGCGCGTTGTTGTCTTCGAATGTTGTCACGCGATTCACAAATGGGATTTCGGCCCAGATAACAAGCCCGATGCTATCGCATTTGGAATAGAAATATGCTGACTGTTGATAGTGTGCCAAACGGATGGAAGTGGCGCCCATCTCTTTGATGATCGCTAGATCTTCATCGTGGTCGGCGTTGCTCAGGGCTGAGCCCTTGCCCCAACGATCCTGATGTCGACATACACCATATAATGGATACTTGATATCATTTAAGAAGAAACCTTGACCAGTGCGCAATTCAAATTTGCGTATGCCTAAAGGTGTCGTCACCTCGTCAATGATATGACCATCTTTTTTGATCTGTGTGACAACCCGGTAAAGGTAAGGATCGTCCAATCCTTGCCATAAATGCGGATTTTTGACCGCAATCTGCTGTAATAGCATTTGCCGACCTTGAGGTGGTAAAGTATAAGCTGTATGCTGTTTTCCTTTTATTGTGCCATCTTTTTCAAAAATGGTCGTTAGCAATTCGATCGGTTGTATTTTTCCGGACTTGTTGTCAATTTTTATTTTTAAAGCTATTTCTGCAGCTTTCTTCGAAACATTTTGCTGCGTGATATAGATACCCTGGGAAGCAAAGTCATTCACAGCAACATGAATGTCATCAGTAACAATAAGTTCAACAGGACGATAAATACCGCCGTACATGGGGAATAAGGTGTGGTTGACCGGGATGACCTGTGGGCTAGCTTCATTGTTAACCTTGACCAACAGCTCGTTTTCTGCACCCAATTGCAACATATTAGTTAGTTCAAAGACAAAAGCAGAATAGCCACCCTGATGTCTGCCGACAAAATTGTAGCTACCATTTCGTTGCGAGTTATCGTAGGTAATATCATTTTTTCCTGCTTTGGCAGAAAGAGGTTTATTATTTAAGTAAACTTCGGTATTGGTATTCACACCCTCAAATCGGATAAAAACACGTTTACCTTTCCAATCTACAGTGGGGACAAATGTTTTGCGGTAATAGGCATCTCCAGTATAAAAACGTTCGTTCTTTCCAAGGCTGCCCGGTTTGATCTCTGCTGTCTGCATGTCTGACGCATTCCAGGTATGTGGCAGTGTGACTAATTGCCACTTTCCATCAAATGTCTGGTTATAATCTAATGCCGAGGTAGAAAATGGACCTTTTTTAAACGACCAGTTTGTGTTGAACGGAACAACTGTTCTGGCTTGTAGATTCAGAATAGTTATCCCAATAAAGAAAAGCGTATAAAAAATCCTTTTAATCATATGGTTTTATCTTAGGGTATTTGTTTCGTTTTCAAATATAACCAACAAAAAGACAATGCCTAATTAGCTTCTTTTTTGAGAAACGGTAAAATGAAAACAAATTTATTTTATGTAATTTATTTTTCCCTTAAGGTTTAATTTGTTTCTTTATTGTCTTGTTTGTAGGATGTACACTACAACGTTTTCGAGAATTGCGCAAACGATTGTGTGGGTTTAACCTTGGGTAATAACTTAATAATTTCTTTACAATTGCATTGGATATCAGACCAAAATGCCAATACAAACAAACCTTAGAAAATATAATATGGATAGATTTCAAGTACTTTCCTGTTTTTGTTTTCCGTGGATGATTAAATTTGACGAACCGTATTTACGGTGATAATATGTTGGAATATTGTTTTGGAACTTACTAAACCAAAAATTTGATGTACTTAAATAGATTTTTTCTCTTCTGCTTCTCTTTTTTTGTCATGCAACATGTTCAAGGGCAAGTTGACATTATTCCAAAGCCACTGTATGCGAAAGTCTCAGATAAACAGGTTGTATTAAAGAATACACTTCTCGTCTTTGCTGATCCGGTATTCGGGTCCGGAAGACAGTATTTTCAAAGACTTGTATTAGCGAAATATGCGCTGACCAGTTGTGTCACAGATCAGTTGGATGCGGCGAATATCTGTTTGATAAAAGATGATAAATTAGATGAAGAAGCTTATAAGCTATCAATTAAAGGTACATCCATAAAAATTTATGCTTCCGGTCAGGGAGGTATGCTCAATGCTGTGTCGAGTGTTGACCAACTGCTTTCTGCAGCTGAATATAATGGCGGTCAGATTCGATTAAACACCGTCGAGATCGAAGACAAACCGCAATTTGCCTGGCGCGGGTTTATGCTCGATGAATCACGCCATTTTTTCGGTAAAGAGAAGGTTAAATCTTTATTGGATTGGATGGCTTTTTACAAGTTGAATAAGTTCCATTGGCATTTGACAGATGAACCGGCGTGGCGCCTGAGTATACAAAAATACCCCTGGTTAACCCAAGTTGGGGGAATCGGCAACTATCTCGACCCTCACGCTCCGGTACAGTATTATAGTCAGGCTGATATCAGTGAGATCATTGATTACGCTGCTGAACGAAATATTGAGGTCATTCCGGAAATTGATATGCCGGGGCATGCTACAGCTGCGAACCGGGCTTATCCTTTCCTCTCTGGTGGAGGCAACGAAAAGCACCCCGATTTCACTTTCCACCCCGCGAAGAATACAACATATACATTTTTGACAAATGTTTTGCGTGAAGTGAAATCGCTGTTTCCCTCTCTCTATATTCATTTGGGAGGAGATGAGGTCGCCTTTGGCAGCGATGCCTGGGATAATGATGCCAAAATTCAGGAATTGAAACAGACGTTGGATCTAAAGTCCAACAAAGAAGTTGAAGAGTATTTTATTCGCCGTATGGCTGATTCTGTGGCTAGGATAAACGGAAAGATCATTGTTTGGGACGAAATGGTGGATGCAAAGCTGACTAAGGATCAGACAGTCATGATGTGGTGGCGTCATGATAAACCGGAGCAGCTAAACAAAATTTTGGATAAAGGCTATCAGACTATATTAACTCCGAGGCTGCCAATGTATTTTGACTTTGTACAACAAGAGAATCATAAGTATGGTCGTAAATGGGGGAAAGGCTTCAATCCGTTGCAAGATGTATACAATTTTGCCGGAAGTCAATTGGATAGTTTGGGCAAACGGAAAAAACAGGTTTTGGGTATTCAGGCTAACCTTTGGACAGAAACGGTGACCAATGTCAATCGTCTGGATTATCTTGTGTTTCCGAGAATAGCGGCGCTTGCGGAGGCAGCGTGGGTGCCCGGGGCAGGCCGTAATTTTGATGAATTTACGAAGAAATTGAAAAAGCATTTTCCCCTGTATCGCGATCAGGGACTTTATTACTTTGACCCATTTAAGGACAGTAACTCAGAGCCCGCGGTAATTAAGAAATCAAAAAAACAATATATAGATAATCCAAAGTGATGATCGGAGGAGCAATATATAATACTCGGTTAATATACACCGATTTAGCCTGTCGTTGGGAGGGTAATTTTCAAAGAAATTAATGATAAGATGAAATACAATAAATTGATCACAGCATTGATTCTCGGCAGCATATTGCTGGGGGTAAAAACTACTTCGGGGCAATGGACTGGTCCGCGTAAGAAAGTAGAAAACAAAGTAGACGTAAAATACGGACCTCTGACGCCCGCGCATCGGACAGATGAGGCCATGGAACGGTTTCGAAACTATGGATTGGGACAATTTATCCACTGGGGCTTATATGCGATTCCCGGTAATGAATGGGAAGGAGTAAGCGCTCGGAAAGGTGCGGCGGCATCTGAATGGATACGCACCTGGAGTGGGCCAACAGCACCGAAAGATTGGAAGCATACTTATGATAACCTCTATAAGCAGTTTAATCCTACAGGTTTTGACGCAAAAAACTGGGCTAAACAGGCAAAAGAAATGGGGGCGAAGTATCTTATTTTTACAACAAAGCATCATGATGGATTTGCGCTATGGCCGTCTAAATATACAGATTATACAATTAAGAAGAGTCCCTATAAAAAAGATATCGTCAAGCAGGTCGTAGATGCCTACACAGCAGAAGGGATAGATGTATTTTTGTATTTTTCAATTCTAGAATGGAATAATTCAAACTATATGGGGAAAGCGCCCACTACTCCCGAAGAAAAGGCTAAATTCAATAAATTCTTGGAATATACGCGTAATCAGTTGCTAGAGCTCCTACAAAACTACCCACAAATAAAAGGTTTTTGGTTTGATGGTACCTGGGATCAATCTTGGATCCAAGCATATGATTTTACCTATAAATTGGAGAAAGAGTTACGTGAAAAACATCCGGGATTGATTATCGGAAGCCGGTTTCGAAATGATGAATTTGGCAAGCGGCATTTTGACTCCAACGGTGAAATGTTAGGTGATTATGAACAGGGCTGGGAACGAAAAATGCCAAAGGAATTTGAGTGGCTGGAGGGGCGTGACTGGGATTGTGTTATGACGATTCCACCGAATGGCTGGGGGTATATGAAAGACTGGTCGGGGATTTATACCAAGACCTCCGATGATCTGATTGATATGCTGATGAACTGTGTTTCCATGAATGGTAATTTTGTGCTGAACTTTGGCCCTGATGGGAATGGTCATATGCATCCCGGAGAAGATAAATTGGCCAAGGAAATCGGAGACTGGATCAAGATAAATGGAGAAGCTGTATATGGTGTCAGACACGCTGGTCTTACTCCATCCAAATTGGGTTATTTTACAAAAAAAGAGGATAATCTCTATCTCACTGTATTTAATCGTCCCGTCAACAATATTGTACGTATTGCTGTTCCTAAGAACGCCGTGGAGGTTCCGGTCTCCGCAACAATGCTCCAAAATGGACAGTCTTTGGAATTAAACCATACGGATATCGGTTTAGATCTGGATAAAAATACATATTACGATATTGTACTTCCTAATTCCTTTATTGCAAATAAAGCCTTTGTGGTCAAAATGAAATTAGGAAAACCAAAATCACAAAGTGAAAAATTGATGGACGCAAAAATGTAGCCATCAGCAACATCTTGAAATAAAAAAGCTGGACTTAAATCCTATTTGGAATTAAGTCCGGCTTTTTTATTTTGATACAATGTGCAACAATTCATCCGGGGTGTGAATAATATGCTTTGCGGCGTGCTGTCTCAATTCATTCTCTTCGCGAAAGCCCCAAGTCACACCAATTGCAGTCACAGCAGCATTATTGGCGGTGTCCATATCAACGGAAGAATCACCAACATAGTAGCAGTTTTCTTTTGCTATGCCTAATGTTCGTAGGGTATCCAGGACAATGTCTGGATCGGGTTTGGCCGGATGTCCTGTGCGGTGGCCAAGGACCAGATCAAAAGCGATCGTGGGAAAATAGTGTTCAATCAAAGGAATGACCGCCTCATGATATTTATTAGATGCTACTGAGATCAAATAGCCTGAAGATTTGAGTGTTTTTAGTAAGGTTACAATCCCTTCGTATGGTCTTGTATGCGATATTGTCTGCTGTTCGTAGTAGGTTTTAAACGCTGTTAACAATGTCTCTGTTGTTTCCGTTGTTCGAGCATGATCGGGAAGTGTCCGCTCGATCAGTTTCTGTACTCCGTTGCCCACAAATTTCTTGTAAGCTGAAAGCGGATGTGTAGGATAACCATATCGTTGAAGAATAGCATTACAGCTGTCCCCAAGATCTTGCAAAGTATCCAACAATGTCCCATCCAAATCAAATATTATTAGCTTCATGGGCTAAAACTAATAAAAACTGCGATTGATTTATAGTGGTATTCATTGATAAAATGGTGTTTTTTTTAGGAATGTCGATTTTTTTGAAGAACAGTGGCAATACTTGTAAGTAAAAAGCCAAAGCGCGATTATTTTAGCTTTGGCTTTTAACAGTATATATCTTTCGGATTTTTTGATTTTATCAAGTTTGAGCGGTTATTTTAATCCGAATGGAATAGTATAATTAAATGATTATGAATTATTTCCAGATACGATTATCTATACTCCCTTTTTTGGAGTTATCTAAATCCGGGAAAAAAGTAAATCCTGTTGCTTTTTCCAGATCGCTTACCGTCAATCTGTAATTGTCAAAAGTACTTCCGGATGGAGGAGTAATATTGTCTATCTTATAGCCAATGGTATAGTATTCGTCCCCTTTTTTCATCGCCAAGGCTTTGAAATAGTATTTTGGCTTTGCAATATCTTTTCCGTCATTGTCCCGCGCAAAGTCAAGTTGGTTGTCCGTCTCGCTTGTCGGCATTGCTCCTGTTACAACATACATAGTGTCACACTGCGCGGTCCAGGTTCTCACCTTTGTTTCCAGGTTTGCCCAGAGCCCCTGATTGAGACGGGATGCTTGTGCCGTCATATTGGTGAAGTAAAATGTTGTTTTATTCTGCGTTATATTTAGGTTCCGGTCTGCACTGGGAAGTTGATGTCCGCGGTCATAACCTGTTGGTTGAAATCCTTTGAATAAAACTGGCTGGAATGCTGTTGATACCGCGGGGTCAAATCCCCACGCATCGGTGCGATTGCCAGAGCCTAAAATATCACGATATAATGGATAAGCAACCCAGTAAGCCATTTTTAGCGTTTTATTGTACAACATCGCATAGTTTCTTTCTGTTTTTGCCTCGGGAAGAAAGTGTTGTATAAAGACCTCATCATTACTCAGATCGTTCATTTTGGGGATTTCCAGATAAACTTGTGAATTGCCGGTTTCAGCACTCAGTTTACCCTTGTTAATGCTGATATTAAAACGATAAAGATTCCCGCCGATCAGTTTTTTTAACTGCTCATTTTGCGGTGTTGTCCAGGTGTAATGATCGCCATTCGAAGCTATAAATTTAATTGCCTTTCGGGTGATATCCTCTCCAGGAAGCAGTATGAATTCTATCGTAGCGGTTTGCTTGCCGCTCAATGTTACTTTTGTTTGAATATCTTTTTTTTCATTCGGATTGACATGCAACTTTCCCGTTGGGAGGTCAAATCCTGCTGTTGTATGTACCGATGGAATGCTGACTGTAATCGGACCGGTTTCCAAAGCGGCTGTATTGGTAATGGAAAGTTGAATGGAAATCTTGCTTAACTGCCTTACAAAATTAAGCGGGATGGTATTGTTCGTCCTGCTCATGCTTTTTGTCTTGCTCGCATACATGAAATCCAAAGCCGATAGATTTGTTTGATCACTTACATCGATGGGGTATTGAAAATCGCTGATGGATCTGTAAGGATAATAGGCAATAAAATCTACCTGTTCATTGGGTAAATAACTGGGTGATTTACTTTGAAATATATTGCCATTTATATTAAATAGACGATTGTTGATTCCATTCACAATTGAACTTGAGCTTAATGCCTGGCCGGATCTGACCATGTAGACCCCGATTTTATCATCCTTGTTCCATGAGGTTCCTGTCACATCCGTATTAATTTGGCCCACGATGATAGGCGTAAATTGTAGTGCAGTCTGTTCGATTCGGGAATTATTTTTTTGACATGAGTTGAAGATAAGCAATGCGGTCATCAGGTAAACTATCCGGCACATGGTATGCTGTGGAACAGCCATAAGCTTGTAAATCATATTGATCGTTAGTGTTTGTGAATAATAAGACGGCAAAAGTAGCTAGAAAAACTAAACAAAAAGGGCGCTAACCTGCATTTTTGCTTCAATAAATATTTCGCAAAAGTATGTGTTTGATTCTTAGGTATAATTCTTTTGTTTTTTGTGAATTTTTGATCGGTTTTTAATGTATTTCAACTCCTTCAAGCTGCGGTATTTTGGTCCTTATTTGATTTTGTGCAGGTTTACGAACAATGACGGAGAGTGTATTCATTGTTATTTGGAAGGTATATTTTAAGGACTTTTTATTGAAATTTTCCTAAAGCAAAGAAAATAGCACAATGTTTGCTGTTAATGCCCGAACATATATTGATTTGATAATTATTAATCTGTACAGATAAGAAATGAAAGGAGTATTTGAATTAAAAGGACAAGTGAACAGGCTTTGTGTGGTTTTATGTGCATTGGTAATGGTTTTTACATTGTCCAGTTGTTTTGACTTTGTCGAACAGATTGACCTTAAGCCTAACGGTTCGGGGCATATCGCAGCAACATTGAACCTAAGTAAAAGTAAAACAAAAGTCTCGTCCTTGATGAAGATGAAAAGTGTTAAAGGGATACAGATACCAACGCAAGCTGAAATGGAAAAGGAGATTCGGGCTGCGGTTCAGTTGCTTAAACAGACGAAGGGGATCTCTAATGTACAGTATCAAACAGATTTCACAAACTTTATTGTCAATATTTCTTGTGACTTTAGTCAGATCGAGTCGTTAAATGCTTTTTCTGATATATTGGCCAATCGGTTTAAGACGAAGATCTCAAACTCAAATCGATATTATTATAATGCGCAGACCAACATATTTGAACGTAAATTCGTAGCCTCTAACACTTGGAAGGCTAAATTCAATCAGTTGGGAAGCGATAACACGGCGCAATTTGCAGATGCTTTTTATACCCAGATCATTCGATTCGAAAAACCGATCGTATCACAGGAGAATAATAAAGCAAAAGTTGCCGCAAACAAGAAGGGAGTACTATTAAAGTTATTATTTACTGATCTGGTCTACGGTAAATCTACTTTGGCAAATAAAATCACATTAACAAAATAACCTATATGAAATCAAAAATTTTATTGACTGGACTGGCATGTTTTTCCCTGATGGGGAGCGTGAAGTCGCAAGATCTAATTAAGCTCATTCCCGAAAATGCTGAAATGATCGCAGCCTTTAATGTGAAGGAAATTGTTGAGAAGGCAAATGCAAACAAATTGAACGAGTTGCTTCAGAAAGCCGGCCTCTTCAAACAGATTGAAAAGTCGGGTGGTTCAGTTGGGAATGATATCAAAAACCTAGGTATTGACCTTACGCAGACGTCTTATTTCTATAGCAGAAAGACAGATAGCGTGAGTTTTATCGAGTTTATATTTCCGCTGTCCAATAAAGGTCAGTTTGAGAAATTATTACATGATGCAGGGGAGTCTAAACCCTTTGCCAATGGTTATTCAAGCATAGGGCTGAAACCGGGGAGTATGGTGGTTTACAACGACCGAATGGCGCGTTTTATTTCCTCGACAATGAATACTACTTTCTTCGACAACGACTCTGTTGCAAACCGCTACGGGATAAAAAAGGTAGCCTATATGGCTCCCGCGGCTGATGCATATTCTCCAGAGATAGATGATTCTGTGGCGGCAGTTGTGGATTCGACTGCGGTTGCGGTAGGTTGGGAAGAAGGCGAAAAGGAAATACAGCCACTGAGCCCGCCGGCAATTATAGAGAGCGTGCCCGATACGCTCGTGGCAAGTGTGGAGGAAGCTGTGCCAGTGCCAATGGATGTCGCTCCGGCGGAAATGCATGACCCAAGTTATTATGATTCACTCTATACAGCCTATGAGGATCAAAATCGGAAAAATGATTCCATACGTAATGCGCTTCGTGATCAATGGCTGACAGGAGAAGCTACGCGTTTGCTGTCTACTTCTTATAAAC
This sequence comes from Sphingobacterium sp. HMA12, assembly GCF_002933815.1. GTDB lineage: Bacteria > Bacteroidota > Bacteroidia > Sphingobacteriales > Sphingobacteriaceae > Sphingobacterium. Next base: position 334,585 of record NZ_BEYR01000006.1, on the reverse strand, counting down.
CGCTGTCTGTTTCGGATCAGAATAAAGTGCTCAAAAACCTAGGATTGATCCGTCTATATGTACCGCATGTTGAAGAACTTTACCGCGGCCTTATGCCTTATAAATCGATTCCTTATCTCTATATGGGCATTAATATGGATAAGTTTAGAACAGGATATCAGGATGGTGTTCTCGATTTATCGCAGGAAGGGAATGTATTGAAATTAAAAGGCTCGATGGGCTTAGATAAGGATCTAGCTGAAATGTCCAAACGGTTTTATGCCAGAAAGCCAAATGGAAAATTCAGTAAATATTTGACCGATAAAACGCTTGGGTTCTTCAATTTTAATATTAATTCAGAAGCATATTTACGTGATATGCCTAGTTATATGGCCAAATACTATGGCGGATTATTGGGGCCTCAGCAAGATTTAGTTGAATGGGGACTGATGGCGCTTGAAGTTGCGCTAGATGAGAAAGCAATTGCACAGGTAATGCCGGGAGATCATCTTTTTGTGGTCAATGGTTTGCGTAAATTTAGAAAAGAATACATTGATTATACCTATGACGATGATTATAACGCAACGGAAGTGAAAAAAACAAAGGATGAGACCTTACCGGTATTTATCTGGATGTTTACTTCGAAGGATCAACGTCTGATCAAAAAAGGACTGGATCTTGCGATTGCCAAAGCCTTAGGCAAAACACAAGATGGTATCTATGCATTTTCTTCAAAAAAAGCACTGGATTTCCCAATGTACGTGCTACTGAAAGATGATTTGGTGATGGTAAGCAATGATTCTTTATCGCTACATGATATCCGCCAAAATAAGATGGCTGCCCCTGCGAACAAAGATTTTATTAAGTTGATGAAACAAAATAAAATGTCAGCAGCTTTTGACCTGCAAAAGTTGCCCGCCATGCTTCAGGAGATGGGCGTTAGTCCCGGAAGACAATGGGACAAAACTGTTGCACAACTGAATCAATATGGCAGTACGGCAATTACCTCGAAAGGAATTGTGGGCAACCGTATGGAGGCAGAGATGTCTTCCAAGCTGCCACAGACAAAGGATGGAGCAATTAGTTATATGATTGACCAGATTCTATTGGAGATCGATAAATAAGATGGTTATACCGAGCATCAAACAATTTAATTGTAAAATTGTTTGATGCAAAGTTTGTAATATTATGGTTATATTTTTATAATGTTAATATAATGTTGCGCGATTTTAGACGAATAGTGGTATTTTTGTAGTTTGTTATTTGCAAATAATAGAGTAAAAAAAGATTTATACTATAATATGGGGATATTTTCAAAACTGTTTGGAAACAAAACTCAAGATTCAAAAATAAAGGTTGTAGGTACACTCGCCTTTTTAGAAGTGGATATGCATAACCATATCCTCCCGGGAATAGATGACGGAAGCCAATCTGTTGAACAGTCAATTGATTTATTGAAGGGCTTGGGAAGAATGGGATTTGAAAAATTTATCTGTACGCCGCATATTATGGAGGGGGTGCATCCGAATTCAATCGAAACAATTGAGGATGCCAAAGACAAGCTGCTGAATGGTATAAAACACCTGCCTACTATTCCTGAGATTTATCCTGCTGCTGAGCATATGATAGATGACGGAATTGCAAGGTTGATCGATACCAATGAGCTTTGTGTGATGCCTGGGGGATATGTGCTCATTGAAATGTCTTATCTACAGGAATCCAAAGCGTTATTTCAAACTATTCTTGATATTCAAAAGCTTGGCTACCAGCCTATATTGGCGCATCCGGAGCGTTATAATTATTACCACTATAATTTTAATATGTACAAGCAGATTAAAGATGCTGGTTGTATGTTGCAATTAAACCTACTGTCGATCAGCAGATATTATGGTGTTGAGGTGAAATCGGCAGCTTTAACGATGATTAAATCAGGTATGTATGATTTTGTCGGAACGGATGTACATCATAATCGTCATTTGACTGCGCTGGAGGAGATCGTTGCGAAATATCCCGTACGCGACTTATTAAAAACATGTAATATCTTGAATCCGACGCTTCAGAATCATTTGGGAAGCAATAATAATGTCATTGCTGCAGGATAAAGGAAATAAAATTGTACAATACAAAGATGCTCATAAGGCATCTTTTTTTGTTTCTGTTAAATGCTTATGTATGCCGATAGGACGGATTTATCGTGTGCTCCTTTGACCTTAATTGGTTAGCTGGATTGGTCGAAATTATTTTCGTTTATGCATGTGTTTTGTAATCATGGAAATTTCGAAAATTTGGCTACTTTTGGATTTAGCATTTTTCATATGAGAGGAAACAGAATTTTTATTCAAGATTGGATTGCACACCATACTTACCAGAAAGCAAACGATATAGATAGTTATTACTTAAAAGTTGCCAATCAGATCAACGATAATTTATCGACATTGTGGTTTGAAGAGCCGGAAACGAATGACCTAATTCAGACTGATGCCTTAAAAACATTAAGTATTTACCTGACCTGTTATTTGGAGGATGTAATTGCCAATACAGGGATATTTGCAGCTTTTAGAACCATTCATAAGGGACTGTACAATGAGTTCCTTCCTTTCTACAAGGACAGCAATCTGTTGGATTACTATCCTGAGGATATCAATAGCGAAGATGTTGCTGTATTAACCTGGTTATTTTTTAGTGAACGCAATCCCCACTTGTTTATCGATCCTCATGGCCGTTTGATCCAGTTGATAACGGATCTTACCTATGCTATTTTGGAGGAACATTATGAAGTGGCTCCTGAAAATCCAAAGTTAAAATTGGAATATACACTAGATGAAAATGCGAATTATTTTGAGGTTCGTAATTTTATCGAAAAACTTGTCGCAACAAACTATCTGACAGCAGGTGAGTATAATACCAATCTTAACCATCTGATGCAGGTTGCAGAATTGGGCAGATATCAGCATGATCAGGCGCAATTGCAGCAAATGATCTATCGTGTCCGTGATAATCACTTCAACAACTATAGACTGCACTTATTTGCCCTTAAATCATCTGAATTTGTTGCGGAAGTGGTTGGTAAGGGACATGTGCTCTATAGTTCCATCAAAACGCTGGAGAACCGCATCCATAGTTTTTTTGATTATGTAAAAACGGATGAACAGTTTGTTCATGTAAAACATATCCATACAAAAACGGTATTCAAGATTTATAAAGATTCAATCCAGGAATTTGTGGAGCCTACTGCGGCACTGTCTTTTTATATGGAAATCGTTCCTTGGAAAGATGCTTGGAATCTATCTGGAATAATGACGGTGGTCAATCCGGAAGAAGTGAATTTCGATCTTCCGGAACAATATGAAATGACCTACCGCATTGAAGCGATGAACGGCAAGGACAAGAGCTTGAAAAAAACGGAAAAGCAATTGAAAGATATGGGTAAATTATTCCAGTCTGAGCAAAATGCCGCTGTAACTTTTATGGAGGGACGAGAGGTGAAAGATTTTGCAAACAAATTCTTTCAAAGATATTTGCAAAAGTATCCAAGCAAAGAGGAATCATCACTTCCAGAATCGAATTTGGATCTGACAGCGGATGCGAAAGTAACTGTTTTCTTCAATCCAAAGACAGGTTTAGAGGTATTTGGTGGAATAGAAGAATTTTTTCCGTTGGAACATAATCCATTTATTGAAAAGCAAAAGGAAGAGGAAGGAGCTCAAGCAGAGGTCCCATTTGCCCGTTATTTCTTGAATCTTTTGGTTGAAGACTTCTTTCCTAGTGAATTACCAAAGTACTACGCCAACTTATTCAAAACGGAAGTAGACAAACAATTCTTCTTCCCGTTGGAAGAGCCGGTACTGGATTTTTTCCTTCGTTTCTATAAAAGAGGAAGTTACTTTTTGGGCCCGTTCCCGCTCATAAAATAACGTTATCTATTTAGCGAGTATACATTTTTTAATCCCATTGGAGATCCCAATGGGATTTTTTATTGAATTTAATCTTGTTGCAGGAATCGACTTCCTGACCTCACAACAATACGTTTATCAAAACTTCTGGAATCTGCAATACAAGAGTTAATTGTATGTAAACTAATTGTAGTTAAAATGTTATGATTACTGACGGCGGCACGGAGCTTTGAGCGATGGAGCATTTTCATTCAAATATTTTGAAAAATTCTCCCTAAACTTGTAGCATCAATTATAAGTGATGAAGGATGCCTATTGAAAATAACAATATCCCAGATTTTAAAAATTTCTTTTTGTCTTATAAAGACAAGGTATATAAATATGCCTTGTTACATCTGAAAGAAGAGAATGCCGCAGCTGATTTAGTACAGGAGGTATTTTCTCGTATTTGGAATAAATGGAGGGAGTTGGATGAAACCAGAAATCCTCAGTCTTACTTATATACCGTTGCCAAAAATCTTGTATTTGACGAACTAAGGAAGCAAAAAGTGCGGTTTCAGTTTAACCTTGATGGGATTGATGCTTCCGCTTTGGTGGATAATTCAAACGAAGAATCCATCCGTTTTAAAGATTTGGAGCGTGTATACCGGGAAGCAATCGGAAAACTCCCGAAAGCGCGTTTGGAGATATTTCTGTTGAGCAAGGAAGAGTTTTTGGATAATCATGAAATTGCCGAACGCTTGGGTATTTCTGTCAATACCGTCCGCGATCAATTGGTCAAGGGCAATAAGTTTGTACGGCAGTATATTCTGGATAATTTTGAGATTTCAACCGCTCTATTAATCTTCTTAACTATTTTTTAGTGTAGCATCGTCTTACCATCTTTCAGATACGTATATGTATTTAAAAGATCGCGAAGATGATGGATCCCAAATTAGCTGCATTATACAAAAAATATTTACTGGGGGAATTGACCCCACAGGAAAACGCCATATTTTTAGATTTACTGACTTCTTGCGATAAGGATGATTTACCCGATTTGGAAGAGGTAATTGCATTGGATGACAGTACCTGTGATTTGGGTAACTCTATATCGGATGATATTTTTTATGCGATTACTGGAGCTGAATTAAATCCTAAAATTCAACCAATTTGGCGGCGCAAAAGGGGCCTACTTGCGATCGCAGCAACATTATTACTCGCAGGTTTTGTTTTTCTTTTTTCTCTTGTATTTAAACCGATACAGCGGGAAGCTAAGTTTACTACAATTCAATATTCGAATCCAACAAAATTTGTTAAGCGTATTATTTTGTTGGATGGCACGCATATCTCCCTGCGTCAGGGAGCTAATATTTCGGTGTTATCTGATTTTGCTGTTGACAGCTTACGAAAAGTGAAATTGTCCGGAGAGGCATTTTTTGAAGTCGCCAAAAATCCCAACAAGGCATTTGTTATTGTCAATTCAGGCGATTTTGACGTGCGGGTTTTGGGTACCGCATTCAATTTGAAATGTTCTCCTAAGCAGACACACCTGGTTTTAAATCATGGTAAAGTTAAGGTTAAGCATGGTGAGCAACATACTGTTATTCTTCCTGGGCAGCGGGTAGATTATGACATGCTTCATAAGCAATTTAATGTCACTGCTGTTGATACGGTAACAGCATCCAATTGGAAAAGTGACTTCTTATCCTTCAATCAAGTTCCACTTTCGCAGATTGTGAATGACCTGAACAATCTCTATCCGAATTATAACTTAGAATTGATTGATTCCTTTCAAACAAAAAGTTTTACCGGCTATCTGCCGGCAAGTGATCTAGAAAAATCATTGAAAATTCTCAATACAGCGTTTAATCAAATAATTATCCATAAAAAGTAATTTATGAAAAGAACCAATTACTATTTAAAACTTATGGGAGGAGCACTGCTATTTCAATCTTTAGCGCTTCAGAGTATGGCTTCCCAATTTTCTACCAGTGAAGGTATAGGAAAGATCCTCGCCCGAATGGAACAGAAATTCAATGTCAAATTTGGTTATGATGCATCTATATCTGATCAAAAAATCAATGCGGCCGCTAATGTTGATCACCTCAAAAAAGATCAAATTGTGCAGTTTATACAGACGATTTCAAATGGAAATCTTGAGGTGAAGAAAATTGATGATAAACTCTATGTCGTTTCTAAGAAAAATATATCGGCTTCCAAGGATGAAAACGGACGGACAATAAACGCCCAAGAGGAGGTACGTGGCAAGGTTGTCGATCAGGAGACTGGTTTGCCTATTGCCGGAGTGACTGTCCGGGTCAAAGGTTCGAGCGTCGCTTCGACAACCGACCAAAATGGGTTATTCAAGTTGCCATCTGTAACAGAGGGTGCCATGCTTCAAATTTCCTATCTGGGATATGAAACAGTTAATATTCCAGTGTCGCAGGCGGGCACAATAAAATTAGCTAAGTCATCGGAAGCACTGGAAGAAGTTGTGGTAACAGCCTTGGGGATCAAGCGTGAGCAACGGGCTTTGGGGTATGCAACGCAGAGTGTAAAAGGTGAGGACCTAACGCGTGTAAAAGGCGTCGATGTCGGAACGACCTTAACCGGACGTGTTTCGGGCGTACGGGTATTAAATAGCACAGAATTTAATAAAACACCTGAAATACAAGTGCGCGGACTGACTCCAATTCTAGTAATCGACGGTGTGGCCTACGAAAATATGGATTTGAGGGATGTCCCTGTGGATAACATACAAGACATGAATGTCCTGAAGGGAGCAACTGCTACAGCACTTTATGGTAGTAAAGGAGAAGGTGGAGCAATTATGATTACCACGAAAAAAGGACTAGCTGATAAAGGAACCGAAATAACGGTTAATACCAATAATATGTTCTTTTCAGGTTACCTTGCACTGCCCGAAGTTCAACATAGTTATTCCTCTGGCGAATCCGGAAAATTTAACAACGATGATTATGTATGGGGGGATAAATTGGATATAGGCCGTACAGCAGAGCAATGGAACCCGATTACAAAAGCCTATGAAGTACAAGAATTGACATCCCGTGGGAAAAATAATTTTAAAAATTTCCTTGAGCCAGGGTTTATATCCAATAATACGGTAAGTTTTACAAATCAAGGTGAACATGGTAGTATACGGACGTCAATTAATCATATTTACAACAAGGGACAGTATCCGAATCAGAAGCTGAATTTGACAAATATTTCGGTGACGGGGACTACTAAAATAAATGATAAACTTGATTTGGAAGCTAGATTGGGTTATAATCGTAGTTCTTCCTCAACCAATTTTGGATCGGGTTATAATGATCAGGGATATATTTACAACATCCTTGTCTGGACTGGTCCGGAATACGACCTGAGAGATTACAAGGATTATTGGCTCGTTAAAGACCAGTCGCAAAATTGGATGTATAAAGGTTGGTATGATAATCCATATTTGATTGCTCATGAGAAAATCACGCCAGAATTGATCAATAAGATGAATGCTGCGGTGACCTTGAATTACAAAATAAATGGCTGGGCAAAATTTATGCTGCGGTCGGGCTATGACTATTATGGTAAAAGTAGAACACAGCGCAATCCAATTGGTATTTATGGTACTCGCGGAGGTTTTAGTGATTTTAGGGATGATCTGTCTGTTTTTGGAGGATTTGATAGCAAGGGGAAATATGTAAAAGCTAACGATAATGGCTTTAGCACAACGAATGACGCAATCTTAACTGGTAAGAAGAGTTTTGGCGATTTTGGTATAGATGGCTTGTTGGGGGGATCTGTTTTCTATAGCTCGGATCAGACACTGGTTGCGGGTACAATGAATGGACTTTCCATTCCCGGATTTTACTCTTTGCGTAATTCGATCGGTCCAGTGAGTTCAGTAGAAATCCGCCCGCGTCAAATGCGCAATGGTATTTATGGCCGGTTATCACTTTCGTGGCGAAATGCGCTTTTTCTGGAAGCAACCGGACGAAATGATTGGGTTTCAACATTAACAAAAGAAAATCGCTCTTATTTTTATCCATCATTATCTGCAAGCGCCGTAGTAACTGATTTGCTTGCTTCAAAGCCTATGTGGCTAGATATGTTTAAGGTGCGGGCATCATGGGCGGTAACTAAATCTGTCTTGGATCCTTATGAAGTTCATTCGGCTTTTACAGTGAAAGGCAATGTTTGGAATGGGATGCCTACAGCTTCTTACCCGAATATTATCAAGGACTATTCAATTTCTCCAACTCAACGTGATTTAACAGAGTTTGGGTTTGATTTTGCTATTCTGAAAAACCGGATTTACGGTAATTATACGCGTTATTATCGATTGTTACATAATCAGATCGTTAAGGCAAAAATATCAAAAACAACAGGCTTTGAAGAGCGCCTTATTAATACAAAAGAAGAAGAAATGACCAAGGGGCATGAAATTACCTTGGGAACAACAGCGATCAAAAGGGTGAACTTTCAGTGGGATGCTACAATTAATCTTTCTCAGAACTTACGTTATTTTCACAAATTGGATCCAGAATATTCGAAAGATGCTTTATATGTAAAACAGGGGCTTCGTGCTGACTATATTGAATATAAAGATTGGGAGCGCGCACCTGATGGGCAGTTAGTTTTGAATAGTTCGGGTATGCCAATCTCCGCGCAATACGCGAATCAGCTGGTCGGTTATACTGCTCCAAAATGGTTTTGGGGGTTTTCCAATCAGTTCCGTTATAAGGACTTTACATTTGGTTTCAGTCTCGACGGTCGTATAAAAGGAATGTCTTATTCAACAATGAATGCCCGCTTGTGGCAGACGGGCTCACATCCGGATTCTGATACTGAATTCCGTTATGAGGAAGTTGTTAATGGTAATAAGACGTTTATCGCTCCGGGTGTGAAGATTGTTTCGGGAACCGTGAAATATGATAAATATGGTCAGATCACTGAAGACACACGTGTGTTTGAAAAAAATGATCAGGTTGTATCGTATGAAGGATACTATAAAAGGGCTTATTCTGGTCGTTGGAACTACTGGGATGAAACATTCATTAAGTTGCGGGAGCTTTCTTTAAGCTATCGTGTATCGGATAAATTTGCTTCTAAATTGAAGGCAAAAAAGGCGAGTGTTGGTTTAACTGGGCAGAATCTGCTGCTGTGGACAAAAGAATTCCGTTTCTCGGATCCCGATACCGGATCGGAAGACTTGAATTCGCCATCGATGCGTTATATCGGATTTAACGTGAACCTTACCTTTTAACATTTTAAACACTTGTGAAAATGAAAAAAATATGGACATATCTAGCGTTGGGAGGGGTATTACTTTCAACAGGCTGTTCTAAATTTGATGAAATAAATACAAATCCTGAAACGCCTTCAACGGTACGGCCATCAATGTTGGCGACACGAATCGTTTTAAATTTGGCACGTCAGTCAAATACCAAAGGCTTTATGCAGCCATACATGCTTACTAAGGAGATCGCATGGACGGAGTTGACAGAAAGTTATCAATATAATAGTCTAGGTGAGCGGGACATTTCGATGATGGCAATTAATGATGCGCATTTTATGGCAAAATTTGCGACAAACGATGCATTAGCGAATTCCTATAATGGCCTAATGTACTTTGCCCGTGCCATGAAATTTTATGACGCAACGATGAGTGTTGGAGATATTCCCTACAAAGATGCCTTAAAAGGTGAAACGGAAAAGATATATTTCCCCAAATACGATACGCAGAAAGATGTATTTCTTGGGATCCTAAATGAATTGGAGCTAGCTGATAAATTATTTTCTGAAGGTGTAAAGTTTGACGGGGATCCAATTTTCTCCGGTGATATTGTAAAATGGCGGAAATTAGTAAACAGTTTTGCTTTGAATGTACTGATTCAATTAAGCAAAAAGGAAACTGATGGAGAGCTGAAAATAAAAGAACGTTTTAAATCCATCTTAGCAAATAACCCGATTTTCGAGGGGAATGCGGATAATTTTCAAGTCACTCACGAAGACAAGGCTGATCAGACATATCCATTTTATAAGGTGAGTAATAGTTTTGTAATCTATCCCATTGTGTCGACGGAGATCATCGACCGGTTAAAACAATATCAAGATAGAAGGTTGTTTTACTATGCAAATCCTTCTTCGTTGCAAATCGCTAATGGGAAACAGTCTAACGATTTTAATGCGTATGTGGGGACAGACCCCTCCCTCTCTTTCAGTGAGATTGCTGAACTGAAAAAGAAGAATGATTATTCCAAATTAAATGACCGTTATACGGAGTTGGTGAGTGGCGAACCCACACAACAGTATAGCTATGCCCATTTATGCTTTGTTATCGCAGAAGCTGCTGCACGAGGCTGGGTTGCGGAATCCCCTGTCAATTGGTATAAGAAAGGCATCGCTGCTTCAATGAAATTTATTGCGGATAATACGCCTAATACAGCTCAATTTACACATAATATGCCTTTAGATGAGGGCTATATTAATCTAGCAGTGACAACCTATGGAAACCAATTTCCCGTTTCTCCTGAAGGGCAACTGGAGGCGATCATAACACAGAAATATTTAGCAAGCTATTTGCAGGGAGTGATGACACCCTATTATGATTATAGACGAACAGGTTATCCAAAATGGAAAATTAATCCGGCATCGAGTTTGAACTCCGTAGCGCCACAAAAAATTCCTGTACGCTGGCGTTACCCGGCTCTGGAGTATAACTACAATGCACCAAACCTGGACGAGGCAATGAAACGTCAGTATGATGGTAACGATGAAATCAATCAATTGATGTGGATCTTAAAATAGATAATGCCCTGATTTATTGATTTTTTATTATAAAAGCTATCCCCGTGCACCATATCAATCGTGTGCGGGGATTTTTGTTAAAAACGTTACATAAAAAGCGGTGGCGAATGAATATATTCGCTGATAGACCATTGAATTTATAGGAGATACAAGAAATATTTTTATGGATAGTAGAAGAGATTTTATCAAAAAAGCATCCCTATTGGCCGGTATTTTTGGCTTACAGAATGCTGTTCCAGATGCGATACAACGTGCTCTGGCAATAGAACCAGTTGCCGGGAGTTCATTTTTAGATGCCGAACATATTGTTTTATTAATGCAGGAAAACCGATCCTTTGACCATAGCTTTGGTACCTTACGTGGCGTACGGGGATTTAATGATCCAAGGGCCATTCAATTGGATAGCGGAAACCCCGTATGGTTACAAGCTTCCAAATCGGGAAAGACATATTCTCCATTCCGATTGGATATTAAGAATTCAAATGCGGCCTGGACAGGAAATCTTCCCCACTCCTGGGAAAATCAAATGGCAGCTCGTAACCAGGGTAAGCACGACAATTGGATCGAAGCCAAACGTCCCGGAGGAAAGGTGCTGAGTGAGATCCCGCTGACTATGGGGTACTATACACGTGAAGATATCCCTTTCTACTATGCGATGGCCGATGCGTTTACAATTTGTGACCAACATTTTTGTTCTTCCATTACCGGAACGACTACCAATCGCCATTTTTTCTGGACAGGAACTTGTGTGCCTCATAAAGGTGCGAAACCGCTAATTCGTAATTCAGATATCTATTTTAACCGATGGGCACATTGGAAAACTTTCCCTGAGCGCCTGGAAGAAGCAGGTATTCCTTGGAAAGTATACCAGAATGAAGTCAGTATGGAGAGTGGTCTTGGTGGAGAAGAATGGTTAGGTAATTTTACGGACAATAACTTAGAGTGGTTTTCACAATACCATATTGAATTCAAGAAAAGTCACTTGGCATTTATGCGTAAGCGTGTTGCCGAACTGCCGGCGGAGATTCAGGAACTTGAAAAATCCTTGGCAAATAATGGAACCGAAAGTATACAGAAAACTCAAAATAAACTTAAGCAAAAACAGGAACAGCTTAGTAGTTATAAAAAGCAACTAGAGCGATTGACTGAACAGGCCTTTGAACGACTTCCCAAAGAACAAAAAGCATTGCATGAACGTGCTTTCCAGACCAATGAAGATGATGCATGCTATCGAGAGACGGCTTCCGTCCTACATGAAGGGGAAGAGATTACTGTTCCGAAAGGAGATGTACTCCATCAATTCCGGAAAGATGTCAAGTCAGGCGAGCTGCCTGCTGTGTCCTGGCTCGTAGCACCACAATGTTTTTCAGATCACCCGAGTGCTCCGATGTATGGTGCATGGTATGTGTCCGAAATCCTGAATATTCTGACTGAAAATCCTGAAGTGTGGAAGAAAACGATCTTTATATTGAACTACGATGAGAATGATGGTTATTTCGATCATATTCCACCGTTTGTTGCACCTAATCCGGCAGATGCACGGTCAGGAAAGACTTCCGCCGGATTGGATTATAGTGGTGAATATGTGAGTTTGGAGCAGGAACTTGCCAGTGGTGAGAAAAAGGAGCATGCCACTGAAGGACCGGTTGGTCTGGGCTATCGGGTACCTTTGATCATTGCGTCTCCTTGGAGTAAAGGCGGCTGGGTTAATTCGGAGGTCTGCGACATCACTTCGACCATTCAATTTATGGAGTATTTCTTCGACAAGAAACTTGGGAAAGATGTGAAAGAACATAATATCAGTTCGTGGCGCCGTGCCATTACCGGAGATCTGACTTCGGCATTTCGACAGGCAGAAGGCGGAACCGCTGTGAAATTGCCGTTCTTGGATCGTAATCAACAGATTTATGCGATAGATCAGGCCAAATCTAAACCCCTGCCGAATAATTTCCATGTATGGACTCCTGATGAGATGCAAGCCTTACAAAATACTGGAAAGGCTGCACAATTGGCGAGTCAGGAAAAAGGTCAGAAAAATTCCAATGCGCTGGCCTATGAGTTATATGCAACTGAATCTATGGATAAGGGCAGTGTAAAACTGACGATGTCCGCTGGGAATAAGCTATTCGGAACGAAATCCTTAAGCAGTCCTTTTAATGTGTATAGTGGACCGAGCTATAGAGATGGTGTCAGCTTTTGGCCTTTTGCGGTAATTGCTGGTGAAGAATTGAGTTTTGACTGGAATCTAGCTGACTTTAAAGATGAATATTATGATTTAACAGTATATGGGCCAAATGGATTCATGCGTAGCTTTAAAGGGAATAGGGAATCTTTGTCTGTCGCCGCAACGTATGAGATCGGTAAAAAAGGTATTCCCACAGGAAACCTGATTTTGGAAGCGCGCAATAAAGAAGATAAAGTACTTCATGTGCAGGTGAAAGACAATGCCTACAGTTCCTGGAAGAAAGATATCGTATTGGGTGCCGGTAAAACCATCCGGTGGGTTGTCGACTCTCAGAAGATTAGCGGTTGGTATGATGTTACTTTACAGATTGTGGGAAGTAGATTTGTCCGCCAATTTGCCGGTCGCGTGGAGACAGGAAGTCACTCGAAGACTGATCCACAATTGGGGTAATGAGTATATCAGCAATTGCGCGAATAGGCCAGCCCTATTCGCTATATAAAGAGAAAAGATCCCGGTTTTATTTGAACTGGGATCTTTTTCTGTTTACATCGGTTGATATTCGGTTTTTATTTTTTAATCCATTCGTCAAGCAAAGCTTTTAACTTTGGATCGCTTGGCCTTGGGCTATCTGCGGTGATGAGGTTTCCGGCTTTATCTATCAAGATATAACGTGGAATAGCGTTGACCTTGTAAGCATTGGACAGTTCATTGTCGGAACCTGCATGTAGCTGAATCCCCTTTAATTTTTTCTCTTTGACATAGGTGTCCCATTTGGGTTTGTCCTGATCGACTGAGATACCGACAAATGCCACTGGTTTTCCTTGAAACTCTTCATTTAATTTCTCCCAATGGGGTTCTTCTGCCCGGCATGGTCCACACCAGGTAGCCCACATATCAATTAAGACGACCTTGCCTTTAAGATCTGTAAGACTAGTTTTCTTACCATTGATATCTGAATAATTAAACTGAAAAGCCGGCACGCCTGTTTTCGTTTCTACCAATCGTGCTTCTACCACTTTTGCCCGTTCGGTTTGCTCAGGTAGCGTAAAATACTTTTTGTATTTCTCATTCATTTCCTGAAAGTCGCCATAAGAACGCGCTCCCTCAAGCCGCTGCAATACATATTGTCCTTTAAGCACATCCGGTCCGATTGCAGCTACTTGTTGATCAAATGTTGGTTTGGAGGAAAGATCCAGCTTACGATAGATCATATTGCTCATAAAGCGGTCGCCATACGGAAATTTTAATAATTCGGTCGTCAGATAACGATCGGCGTTGAACTGGGTATAAAAATCACTCATCTCCTCTTTGCTTGGGTGGGCTGTACGTGGCATATACAGATAAGAGATTGCATAATATGCAAAATCATAATCTACTAGTTCAGGAAAAAAGTTGTCAAAATTGGAGTTTCCTGTTTTTGCGCTCTTTTTGATGGCGTCCAGTTTTCCTTTGAATTGCTCGACTTCAGGGAAGAAATCGACATAGGTGCTCATTCCCCCGGGAGTGGTACCTTTATCGTGAAAAGTTTTTGATTCTTTGTCCCAAGCAAATAAAACCTCGTTTTCTGGACTATTTTTGCCTGTTAATTCATAATCATTTTGACTTAATTTTAGATTTAAGTCTTCATTTCCCTTGAAGTAAAAGCGGAAAAGTCCCTGCTGATTCTGGGCATTCCCGCTGCCAACAGCATACAAGCCTTCATATTCAGGCGTAAAACGAAATGCAAATCTTCCTGATGCGTCGGGAATGGATGTTGCTATTTCCTTCAACCGGCCATTCAGTACTTTAAATAATCCGACACGTTTTACTTTAGCGGGATCTGTCGTTCCGGTGATGTTACTTGGCTCTTGTGCGAATGCGACAATCGAGCAAGTCAGTGTAACGAGCAATAAAATGGTTTTTCTAATCATGATATAGAGGGTTAACTTAATTTAAATGGAATAATTTTCTTAATATCCTTAGCCTTATATAAGCTAGCATCTTTTCTTTGTATGGCCTCACGTAAGTCTTGTAGGTCTTTTTTGTCGATGTTTAGGAATGGAGATATCAGGTCTGATTTCAGTAGCTTTTCCATCCCTTTGGAAGCCTGATCAAAATCTTTCAAATAGTAATTTAATAGTATCAGCCGATAACTATCCACCGGATCCAGTGTGTTTCGTTGTGCTGCGGCTAGATATTCAGCTCGTATAGATCTCAGGATTGCCGGGTTTTTTGACTGATCTATAATGACCGGTCCGAAGGCATTGCTACGTTCGTCCCAAGTAGGGTAAAGTTTATATTCGTCAATCAGCGCAAAATAGCTGGCCGCATTTTGTGAGCCCGCATAGTAACTCGTAACAAACCCAGGTAAAAACACCTCCCATAATTTATCATTGAACGTAGGACGTATATAGGTCAACATGGTCTTTAGGCTATCCAATTGCTGCGCTGCCCCATATTGTTTACTTTTTACTTTGGCAATTGTTGAAATTTTGTTGCGGAGTAGATTTCCGCCGTATAGTTTAATCAGTTTTGGAAGATTGTTATAAGCCCAGTTATTATATTTTGTAAAGGAAGTAACGCTATTGGCCAAGAAAGCTGTCTCATTGAAGAGATCTTTTTGTTGCTCGAGATATCCTTCGAGTTCCGCAAAATCATGTTTTTCTCCGGTTTTGATAAAACGCTCGCTGTAAGCAGCGGGGAAGTCGTTGTCCAGCGTACTATTAAAGGCTAAATACTGCTGCGCTTTATTCAACCGTACGGCTTCTTTCAATAGTGGAACAAATCTGTCTACACCAAAGAAACCAGATTCGGTCATTATGGTTTTACCTTCGGGGCTTACGATGACATAGGTGGGGAAACCTGGAGCACCGTACTTACGGGCTAACTTCTTCCCGTCGGTCTCTTTCATGACATCTGTTTTGTATAAAATGTAATTAGTGCTTAGCTCCTGGGCCACTATAGGATCCGGAAATACTTGTTTATCCATCTCTGCACAGGGCATACAGCCAACAAAATAGAGATCGATTAAAATGAGTTTGTTTTCTTTTTTTGCCTGTTCCAGGCATGCTGCATAGCTGCCCTCGAAGGCTTTTTCCTGTGCGTTTGCCGTGCTTGAAAAGAATATTCCATAACAGGCAGTGATAATATAAAAAATAACCTTTTTCATATAATTTGTTTTGAAAGTTAGGGTGAGTACATTTTTTTTAGCCGACTAGATATTGACGATATTTTTGTCAACCGTAGTAACAGAAATTGACTCTTCGGCTGATCTTACTCGAATCTCATCTATCAGCGTTGGATTTTTTTTCAGCTGATCGACTGTATATTTGTCAATGCGTTGGATTAAAGTACCTGCTTTCAGACCGGCAGGATTTTCGGCAGCACCGACGGCGCCCAAAGCTTTCAGTTGCCCGGAATTATCCCAGCCAAACTGGTAATTCTTTACTAGGAAGTCCTGCGGATGAGCATGTAGTCTATTGGGGGAAAAGTAAGCCTCACTTTCGGCAAGATTGATGGTAATATTATAGCGGCTTAATAGGCGAACACCAATGGATCCATCGAAACCAGGTTGCCATTGTTCATTTCCAGCACTGCCGCCCATTAATGTCACAGGTAAACCCTGCATTGGGGGGAGGGGAGAAATGGCAAATTGGTAACTTTTGCCCGAGAAGGTGGGGGAGGAAACACCCATGCTTACGGTCGCTGCCTGCGCTTCCGGTTTAAATCCGCTGACCAGCAGCTTATTCTGACGTACAAAAGGACGGAAGCAGATCAGATCATAGGAAGCACCGGTATCGAAAACAAAATGTCCCGCATAACTCTTATGCTTGACAATCTCCAGCTGTCCAGGCAATATCATGACCCCTGCAGGCATTGTAATCGGTACCACAGTTCCCTTGCCTTTGTATTGAAAATCTCCGAAGTCGTACAATGAAAGGGTATTTTTATCGTAGTCGATATGCGTGATAAATTGGCGTATCAACGTATTGCCGATAATGCCATCGCCTTCTTTGCCCATTTCGGGAAAGATAGCAATTCCCTGTCCAGCCAGCTTAAGTGTGTCCAATAGAACACTATTGTTGTCAGATACCTGAATTTTTGTGTTGCCACCGACTACTGAAGCGTTGTTCTCACGGGTTACCTTTAGACCAATAGCATCAGCAAGCTGCTGGTTCACGGCCATTCCATCTGCTCCGGTGTCAAAAAGGAGCCTTAAAGGTTTTTCGTATGCGTTGATTTTCACCTGTAGGTAGATGGATCCGTTTTTGTTTTCAAATGGAATTACAGCTCGTAATTTGGGTTTATTTTCCCTTTTTAATCCATAAAGCTGATCAAAAAGGCTGAAGTAGATAAGCTTTCCTTCCTTGTCAACTAAGGCCTGATTGCTTGTTGTCTTGCCTTTGGCATCTGTGACCTCTATTTGCAGCAATGTTCCTCTATTTGTTTTCTTGTCTGATAGGATATGTACAGCTTTTAGTGAATAATTTTTGACAATTTGGTTTAAACGGAAGCTGGCACCTTGACCTGTATGCCCTGCTACGGAAAAATTTGGTGCGAGCTCACCGGTTATTAAAGAGGTGTCTTTTTGTTCAAAGCATGTGAGTAATTTAGCTGGGAGGATATTGTAAATTTGTCCTAATACGACAGCACTGTTTACAAGATAAAATCCTAATATGATCAATTTTTTTATAATGATATTCCACATAAAGATTAGTTGTGTGTTATTTTTTCATTAGATAATGGTGTATTAAACAACCAACTCGATGAGAGATCTGGTTGGCTGTTCAAATAGATGTTAACTTGATATAGCTATATTTAGCATTTGTTTACATGTGCCGATTCCGCGAAAAATATGCCTGTTGATTTTTCTCGAGTTATTCACGGTAAGACACATCGACGATCTTGCCAAAACCGTTATATGATTCGGTCAGCTTTGGTGTTCCTGATAAGCTAATCTCGTAGAAATCCATTTTACCACTGGTATTTGGATTGGCAGGATCGTAACTACATACCATCAGTTTCTTTGCAAAATCATTGTATCGGTTACTTCCTATATTGTAAACCAATCGTTGGAATTTAACTTTGGAAATGCGGCGGGTGCCAAGATCGACTGCAAGCCCGTGTTTTTTGTTAAACGGATCATATTGGTATACTTTGCTGCCGATCGAATAGTAGATGTAACCAAATGTTGGATCTGCAGCAATATTTTCAGCTGACTCCATTCCATATGGATTCTCAATGTCATCAACGGCTAATGGATTGAAGATAGCACCCTCATGTGTAAACCGGACTAATCTTAATTTATTGCTTGTCGGATTTTTCAATAATGCGTAGAATTGGTTTGTTGCGGTCAATACGCGTTCCATATACAACAAATCCATTTTCATCGCTTCAGGACTGAAGATTTCAGGATCACTGGAGCCTGGGATCAACAAGGTATAATTTGTACTATTGTGAATTAAAAAACGTTGGTTCTTTTCATCGTACACAACTGCATAAGCCACTGAACTTCTATAGTTCACTGCAATAAATTTGGAAATCTTTAATCTGATACCGGCATTTAAGCGATTAATTGTTGAGCCATAAACCATGTTTTGTGTTACATTTTGATGCATAAGAACTCCCTCGTCGTCTAGTATGTAAACTGGATCTCCGCCTCTACCCATTGGTTGTATTATTTCAGCATGAAAGCCTGTTGAAGTTGTACGAAAGATTTCTTTTTTCAGATTTCGAAAATCTGTCCAGGTATTTTCCTGATTGTTAAAACTCACGGTCGTTTTGTCTGTACCAACATAGACCCTATGGGCATATTTATTTGTTAAAGCATCTCTATCATTTAAATACATCACTAATTTTGGAGTTCCTTCCAGATCAATCCTTGCGAAATTTTTAAGAATATCCTGATAGAGATCATATTTGAATGTTGTTTGATTGTAGTTTAACATGTCTAGCCGAGATTTGCCATCAATATCATTCAGGACAAGCCAGCCATCGCTCAGTTCAGAGGTTACGTTGATTTTGGTGACAAATTCTGTTATCGTATTATCTGTTTTACTTGTGACCCTCAGGTGTAGCAGGTACTTCGCTGGGGACAAGCTTATTATGGTATCTAGTGCTAATTTGTGTCCCAGAACTTTCTTTTTTTCTGCATTTAAAATAGCAACGCTTGGGTTGATCGTATACCATTCGTAAGTATAATGGTTCGGGTCTACTTTTTCTCCACTGATCAGCGCCAAATTAGGTTTGATCTGAAATGGTTTCTGATTATACGCGAGATAGGACGTGTCTATTCCGCTGATTTTTAAACTGTCAAAATTAGAATAGGTATAATTCCCGAGATCTTTTTGACAAGATTGAAATACATTCAATATACAAATGCAAAGTATCGTAATAAATAGTAATCTTTTCATATTGAGTTTACATTATTGGACATAAATCCCTAATTCCATAGGTTTCCCATCTTCATCCATAATCGGATTCCCAGAAGCCGTCTGTTCATCCAAATAAGATTTCATTCCATAAGACCAAGCGAAAATACTAGCCACAGAAGGTGCATAAGTAGGAGCGGTGAGTTCTTCAAGGCTCAAATCATATCGTTCGATTAATAGTTTAAATTTCAATCCAGAGAACTTTCCAAGATACCCAATGATTAACGATGCATAGGAAGACCTGGCCGGATTCCAGAAATCAGGGACACCTGGTATGTCATTGGCTTCTAATAAAAATCGGGTAAAGTAGGCTGTATATTTATTGGTTCCAGTACCGATCTCCTGACTATTCATCGACGTGGAAAAGTTGTCATTTGACTCCAGTTTAAATAGCAAGTTTAGATTTTCCTTTTTTAATTCAGCGTTGCGGAGCAAGCGGATGTGCAAGGTGTCACTGACCTGACCTGATTTAATGGTGAAATTATCATTGACAATATCATAATCACGACCTTTTACTAGGGTTGACGCTGGGTCTATCAGCAGTTTATAAGGTCTGTCTTGGTTTGATTTACCTCCTGTCGTCATAACGATAAGGGGAAAAATCGCTTCTGTGATTTCAGGATCTACATAACCAAAAGAATACACGCCGTAATCTACTGGGATATAGGTGCCATTGCTTAATTTGTTTTCAAAATAAATATTGTTTTGTCCGGAATATGTTTCAAGACTACTTTTCTTGCAACTTATGCATACACCGATAGCTAATAGGCAAGAAATTATTAATTTTAATGTTTTCATGATCGTTACCTTGGGTCAGTTTCAGATTGTGGAATTGGAAATGTATAGTTTTCTACTGCCACAGCTTTGTTTGTTGTGGTTGCTCCATTGATCGTCCTGTTATCATTGCGTTTGTAGTAATACCATAGCTGGCCTTCACCGTAAAATTCTTTACGATATTCTTTCTTGATATTATCAAGCAATCCTGTTGAGCTGGCAAGAATATCGCAATTTCTATTTTTGCGCAGTTCATTTAAATAGGCTAATGCTTTTGTTTGATCAGTTTCGCATTCGGATGCGATTAAATACATCTCGCTGATACGCATGCCGGGGACGGTATATCTAAAGTTTCGATTATTATCTGAGGGAATATCTGCGTATTTTAAGAAGACAGGGTAGGACTTCCCACCGTTGGAACGCCAATTGGAAGCGTATCTAAAATCATTTTCCCAATTTTCATAAACCACGTTAATAAATCTGTTGGTTGTCCCTGCGCTGAGAATATTTTTATCTTCGAGTGCGGGGCTAAACAGTTCATCATAGTTTTTATATAATTTCGGGCTTTCAAATGCCAGTAATAGCTCCATACTAAATACGCGATTGATTTGAGACAGTACACTCAAGTCGGCTGCTTGTATCCATGGAAACTTGGATTTTGCGGCAATAACCGCTTCGGCTGATTTCAAGGCATCTTGTTTGTTTCCCGCCCATAAGTTTGCTCTCGCTTCCAGACCTTTGGCAGCAAAATAGTTAAAATGATAATTTCTGAATTGAAGGAAAGGTTTGGATCCTAATTGCACCTCCCCGAATGTTTGGTCCACTCTTCCCATATTTAGGACAGGGTCATACTTGAGCAACAGCTCCGATGATTTTTTCAAATCCGCTAAAATATTGGCCATGACTTCCGTACTCTTAAAAAAAGGAGCTGCCTTATAGGTTGTATTGGTGTAATAGGGAATTGTTTGTGCCTCTTTATCAACTGAAAATGCTGGTGCGAACATCCGGAGTATATCCAGATAAAGATAAGCTCGAGCCGTTAGGGCTTCACCCTCCATCAACCCTTTCGTTTGGGTGTCTAAAACATGACCATAGGTGTCTAAATTCTCTAAGAATCTATTGATATTGGTAATATTGACATACAGATTGGTCCAAATGCCATCCAATTGGGCTTTGACATCCTTGTCTCCGTAATTGAAACTGTTGAGCAGCTGACGTTTTTTGTCATGGGCCCCCGAAATGTAATAGGTCTGCGCGAGTAGATCCAGTGTTTCCAGGTTTAGCATCCGGCCATACAAATTATCTCCGCTGATGCTTAAATAAATGCCATTTAAGGCATCATGAAATCCTTGTGGCGTTTTAAAAACCTCTTCTTCAATAAATTTATCTTCCGGTTTGACATCTAACCATTTATTGCAACTAGTCAGTCCAAGGCTAATTGTAAGTATAGTGATCGTAATTATGTTTTTCATCTTATTTAAAGGTTGCGTTGAGACTAAACGAAACGGATCGAGAAAAAGGATATGCTATCCCGCGTTCCCTTCGTACAGTTGAGCTATAGAATATATCATTCAATATACTGTTGATCCTTACAGTAGAGAGATTTAAACGGTCTAACCAAGTTTTGTTTCTAAACTCATAACCAAAGCTGATACTTTCGCCACTGAACGAATTTTCACGTTGTATAAATCTGGATGACATTGGTGTTATGTCTGTGATACTTATTCCTCTGAATTGGGCGATGTCTCCTGGATTTTGCCAACGATCGTATAATGCACGTTTATCTTGATTGTTTTTTACAATTTCTTCTTCGGACATATTCTCGACTTTATCATACAAAGCATTATTGAAATTGTCTTTACGAAGGATGTAACGCACCAGGACATTGGTAGTAAAACCTTTATATGAAAGTGTGCCTCTCAATATACCTTCGGCGAGTGGTTGAGCATTGCCAACTGCAACTAAATCATCGGCGTTATAATTAAATGTCTGTTCGCCAGCTTTTGTCAAGAATACTTCCCGACCGGAAGAAGGGTCTATTCCTTGAGACTGAACAGCCCATAGCGTATTTGGACTATAACCGTCTCGATATCGGATGAGGGCATTGCTCTGTTTCATTTCGTTATTCAGTGCGCTCAATTTATTGTCAAAATGCGCATACTTGGCTTTTAACATGGAACCTGTTAATCCAAACGTCACTATGAACTGATTTTGCGGTCTATAAATAGGAGAGTAATTGATTGTCGCTTCAAGTCCTTTGTAATCCAGCGTTCCGGCATTAAATGGATAAGCTGATAATCCGGTCGAAGAGGGTAGGGTGACAGCTACCACCAATGGATCGGTGAATTTGTCGTAGGCATTGATCTGAAAATTCAGTTTATTATTAAATAATGTCGCGTCTACACCCACGCTGGTCTGTCTGGTTCGTTGCCATTCCAAATCTGGAGCACCCAGTGCAGATAAGACAATACCCTGCCCAAATCGGTTTACATCTGAATTATAGTCAAATATCGATTGACTTACATTCCCAAAGTTTTGATTACCTGTAATACCGATGTTTGCTCTCACGCGTAGCATGTTAATCCAGTTAGCTGTTTTTGCAAAGCGCTCATTGTGTATATTCCAGCTTGTACCAAAGGAGTAATAGGGAGAAAATAAGTTGTTGGAACCAAAACTAGTGGAACCATCGAGATTATAGTTTATGTCAAAATTGAAACGTTGGTCATAAGAATAATTGATGGAACCGAGTATTGAAGTTCGACGTGAAATTCTCGTGCTTGCAGAAGGTTTGGAGTCCTGTTCAAAACCAAAAGCAAAACTAGGATTTCCATTACTCGCTGCAGGAAACCCTACTGCCTTATAGCCATTGAGCCGGTTTTGAGATTCGCTTATTTCTCCGCGAAGGTTTGCTGTAATTGTATGTTTATCTTGTAAAACTTTTGAGTACGTTAACATGGCATTTGCGGTATATCCAAAGGTGGAGGATTCTCTATGCGCCAAGGATCCCTTTTTGCGGTTTTCAACACCTTCAAAGGAAGAATGTAAAGGAGAAAGGAAATTATCTGTATTTGTCATACCCTTACTAATCTGTCCGCTCGCTGTTAACCGAAGTGCCGTATTGAAATCATATGTCATCATCAGATTATTGTTGATAACATAGTTTTTTGTCGTATTAAAACTTGAAAGATTGGCATCGTATATCGGGTTAAATACGTTCCATGAATAGTTTGAGGTGCGGGCATCCTCTTTATAGGTTAGAAATTTTTCAGCGGCAGATAGAGGTCTGTAATACGGATTTGTATTTGCCCATGTGGAGAAACTGCCATAGGGCGATTCGTTACCAGTATATCCCGTAACAAAGGCCCGATTGGCAATATTTAATTTCCCCGCACGGTAATTTAGATTCAGGTTTGCGGACCAATCGTCACGACCTGAACCTTTCATGGAGCCCTTTGTATTTTTGTAATTGACACCGGCATCAAATACGAGAGCACCTTCTCCACCACGCGCACTCAAAGAATGTCTATGGGAAAAACCTGTCTGAACAGGGATCTTTAACCAATAGGTGTCAACTCCACTTAATACTTCCTGAAGTCGGGCATTATAGATACTGTCGAGCAGGATCTGTTGTTCAATTAAATTACTTTTGGCGGTATAGCGTCCTGACAAGCGCTCAAATTCTAGTTTTTCAGGAGCATTCATCATGTTGTAACTGGAAAGGTCGGGAATTTGAGCTTGCATATCCGTCGTATAGGAGAGCATAATCTTTCCCGCTTTGGGTTTGATCGTTTCGACAACAATAACACCGTTGGAAGCTCTCGATCCATAAATCGCAGTAGAAGCAGCATCCTTTAGAATCGTGACATTTTGAATGATATTCATGTCAAGATCCATGATTGTCCTTAAATTTGTTTCAAAACCATCTAAGATGAATAACGGTTGATTGGGGTCTATTGAAAATTCATCGCGAAGAGCGGATGTCGAAATACTCGTTTGTCCACGTAGTTCGATTGTGGGTAGCATATTGGGGTTTGATCCCAGGGCATTGTTTTCAATCTGAATAAAAGATGGATCAAGTGCTCTTAAGCCAGCAATTACGTTTTGATTGTTAACCATCTTAAGTTCTTGGCCAGTAAATGATGCCGTTGCACCGGAGAAGCTTTCCTTTTTACGTGTCATCATACCTGTTACGACAACTTCTTCGACTTTGGATTCAATCTTTTTTAACTTTACCATTAGCAGATGGCCGCTAAATTTTGCCGAGAATTCATAAGGTTCGTAGCCTATTGAAGTGACAATAATGGTTTCTCCTGCGGCGGTTAAGGGGAGATTGAAAGATCCATCCATAGCAGACACAACTGCTTTTTTTGTATCGGATTTTAGGCGTAGTGTAGCGCCGGAAATTGGCTTACCGTCTTCATCTACAACTCTCCCCGCGATAGCTTGCTGTATAGCATTTATCTGACTAGGAAGGACAAACGACAAAGTATTGCTTTTCTTGTGGCTATCCATCAATTCTCTCCTGATAACTACCGTTTTATCAAAGAAATCGTAAGATAGATTAGCTTTATTAAAAATAATATTCAGCACTTGTTTGAACGGTGCTTCCTTTATATCGGCAGATAAATCAATGATCTGGTTTATTTCATTTTTCTTGTAAAAAAATGAATAACCACTTTGTTTTTCAAGGTTTTTCAAGATTGATTCCAAACTTGATTTCTGCTTTTTTAAGCTAACCTGTTGGGCATAGGTGTGTGCATCCACTTGTGACAGACCTAAACCGATCAGTAGGGTGATTAAGTTGATCCTCATGAGAGATCTGGATAAGGGGCGCGCAAAAAGAGGTTTTTGTTTTTCATAAATTCGTTGCACACCGGATGCTACATCAGCATCCAAATGAAACGAATGAAAATCTTTCTCCTTCTTAGTGAACGGAGTTAAGGTAAATTTCATTAAATTCGTTTGGTTTTAACGTGTTAATAATTTAGAAGTTAGACGATACTTTAATACCAATTAAGTTGGACGGGTTCTGCGCCAACAGGATCCGTCTTTTATTGATATTAATAATCTCCTGTCAGGGCGGGAATTTTTCGCTTTTCATTCTGTTAATAAGTTTGGTTATGTAATGATTAAGTTGATTCTATTGTTCTTCCCTACAATTGCCTTGGTCTTAATGTCCGCGTAATTCAAAAGTGCAATGAGCTTTTCTAGACTCAAATTCCTTGGAATTTTTCCACTATATTGACCAGCATTGCTCTTGCTATTATAAGTGATGTCGATGTCATACCATCGGGCAATCTCGTTAAATACATCCTCTGTATTGGTGCCATCAAAGTAAAATTGGCCACTTTTCCAACTAAGCACCTGATCAATGTTTATTGACTTTGATCGAAGTTTACCCTGTTCGGAAAATGCTTGTTCATTTGGTTTTAGGTGTACAGCACTATTCTGTTTGGAAACAATAACAGCCCCTTCTTCCAGACTTGTACGAATTCCAGCATCTCCTGAGTAAGCATTGATATTGAATTTTGTCCCCAATACTTTGATCTGTTGATTTCCAGTTTTTACAATGAACCCCCTGTGATCCTTCGTTTTCTGAACTTGGAAATAGGCTTCCCCCTCCAATTCAACGATGCGGTCGCCGTATGCAAAAGCAGATGGATAAGTCAATTTTGAATCAGCATTGAGGCTTACTAATGTACCGTCTGCCAGTACAATATCGTAAGTAGCACCTTTTGGTGTTTTCAGTGTATTTTGTTGGATAGCCACTTTTCCTGTTGCTGCATTCCGATAACTTACTTTGCCTTGTGCATCCTTTGTCAGAATTGTTTCTCCAATCTGCAGACTTTGATTTAAGTGCAATTCATCTAGATTGATCTGCTTACCATCTGCTAGTGTGATAATAGCCTTTTCGCTGCCTGGTGGAATGGACGCTAATAATTTATCGGAAGCGATATGTTCGGCTGCAGGCCAGTATTTGTAGGTGAAAAATCCAATTAATAAGATAGCCGCTGCTGTGCTGATGTAGTAAAAGTATTTTATTGTGCTGGTTTTTTTTTCGATCATGCCAACCTCCGCTAATAGGCGGTGCTTTGTGTTTTTCTGAATTGCAGAAAAATGCCCTTCCGGTATTTGGTTAGCAGTTTGTTGATCAAACCAATCAAAAAGCTGTTTACGTTCCTCAATATTTTCGGATCGGCTCAGAAAACTGCAAATCAGTTTATATAATTCTTTCACTTGCTTCATAAATCGCAACGTTATACTGGTTGGTTATAATACAAGTGATGTAAAAGAAGATGAGCTTCTACTCAAAAAGTAAAAAAAAATTTTTTTTATTAAAATCGACGATTACTGACAACTAAAAGAATAAAATAAAGTGGAAAAGATGGCTTGTTGCTGTACGTAGATGTCGGATGGCTTTGTTAATATGTTTTTCCACTGTGGATTCGCTAATACTTAATTTTTTTGCAATCTCTTTATTGCTCATATAATATTCCCGGCTCAATTTGAATACTTCTTTACATTTCTCCGGCAGATTTTCTATCTCTTTTGTCACCAAATCAATAATATAGCGGTAATAGAGCTGATCTTCAATTGGGATGGTTTCATCTTCAAATTCAAGATCTTCGAAATCTTGTGTAAGTTTGATTTTCATCTCTTTGCGGTAATGGGCAAGCACCAAATACCGGCAGGAACTGAATAGATAGGCTGGAAGAGATTCTATTTCTTCAATTACTGCTCTGTTCTTCCAAACCGAAATAAAGAGGTCATGTAGAATATCTTCGGCGACTTCGCTTTTGGATATTTTTTTTGCAATAAATGCAATTAGGTCGGGAGCAAACAAATCATATAATACTGCAAAAGCTCTTTGATCCCCTTGCTGTATAAGGGGGAGGAGTTCTTGGTATTGGTATGATTTATTGTTTCTCATAAGGAGCTAGTCGCCAGTAAATTTAAAAAAAAAATAACATTTTCATTACAAGATTGATAAAGAGGCTCTGATTTTCCTTTTACCTTTTGGGATTTTATTAAAACTCAACAAAAAATTAGATTTTTTAATATGAATTGGCTAACAACGCGTTGTTGGTGAAATAAGCTCCCAGTAGGTTTAAAGTATAGATTAAGTATTGTTATAGTAGTGTAGCGTAGCTACTTTAGCTAAATTAAATGTCATGAATTTGGGCGGTAAAAGTTTGGTAAATATGACTATGATCACCAAGAGCTCCCCATTATCGTAAAGAGGTTGTTTGTTATTGTACAATGTTGTCGAAACAACGAAATGTCTCTAAAATAAAAAGGTTAGATTGTTTAAGTAAGCACGATTATAGTTGGTATCATGTCTAAAAAAAGCATCCAGTTAATTCACGCAAACGATTGTGTTGATATTCATTTGCCTCAATAAGAGCATATTCTTCATTTTATTTTCTAATTTCACTTAATTTTATGAAATAGCTCGCATGGCCAAATCTATTAAAGAAATTGCACAGGAACTTAATGTATCCAAATCAACCGTTTCATTGGTGATCAATCATAAAGCGGAGCAGGCTCGTATTAGTAAAGAGCTTGAGAAGCGTGTGCTGGATTATGTCAAGAAAGTTGGGTACAAACCTAATTCATTGGCAAAGAGCCTGGCTACGGGGCGTTCGAATACCATTGGCCTTATTGTCGAAAATATTGGTGATTCCTTTTTCGGTCCTTTTGCGCTATATGTGGAAGAGCTTTTGCGCAAGAAAGATTACCATGTGCTCTATAGCAGTACATTAGGGGATCCTCAAAATGCGCAGGATATCATTGATTTTATGCTTGAAAAGAAAGTCGAAGGCATCCTCCTGGCACCTACTGTAGATCTGGAAGAACACCAGCGAAAGATATTGGAACATAAAGTCCCTTTGGTTGTTTTTGACCGAAATTCGCCAGAAGTAGCCACACATTATGTCCATATTGACAATGGAGACAGTAGTTTGAAGGCTTGTTCACATTTGAAGTCGATTGGATGTGAGAATTTTGGATTGGTCACAATTGATTCGGATCAACCTCAGATGCTGGCGCGTAAAAATGCCTATTTGCTATTTTGTGAAGAAACGGGTATGCAAGCACGGATATTACATTTGTCCTATCAGAACCTACGGCAGAAGGGTATGACAACCTTACAGAACTGGGTGGCAAAAAATATAGGATTAGATGGTTTATTTTTTACGACCAATTATCTGTGTATCCTTGGCCTGAAATCGCTTCGAACAGAAGAAGGAAAGAATTTTGATTTCCCGTTGTTTTCTTTTGATGATCATGAATTGTTTGATCTTTTGAATCCTAAGATCTCCTGTATCCGGCAACCTTTGGAACCTTTGGCAAAAACCTGTGTGAAGGTCCTGTTAAAAGAAATAGACCGAGGAATTTCCAGTCCCAAAGAATACGTAATTTCGACCGACTTGATTAAAAGATAGTCAAAATAACTGAAAAGTATATTCGCTTTGGCTTTGCCCCGAAGAAAATAAAGCCCTATTGTAAAAATCTTAAGACCTCCGCTTCGGAAACATAGCGCATATTTTGATTTAATAATCTTTTTTATATCTTTACTAATACGTTTTAGTAGAAATATTTATATATATCCTAAATAATGAATAAATCATTAAGTGTTTTTCTAGGGTCATTATTGTCCTTGGGTTTGTTTTGCGCAAAACCGGTTTTGGCTCAGAAGTTTAGAGGACAGCAAATGGAAGCTGTTGATCTGGTGAATCCTTTAATGGGTACAGAATCCAAATTTGAGCTTTCCAACGGGAATACTTACCCTTCCATAGCGAGGCCATGGGGGATGAATATGTGGACGCCACAGACAGGCAAAAATGGTGATGGTTGGCAGTATCAATATACAGCTGATAAAATCCGTGGATTGAAGCAAACTCATCAGCCTTCTCCCTGGATGAACGACTATGGTGTTTTCTCGATTATGCCGGTGACGGGAAAACCGGTTTTTGATCAGGACGAACGTGCGAGTTGGTTTTCGCATAAGGCAGAAATCGTGAAGCCCTATTATTATTCCGTTTATTTGGCAGATCACGATGTAACAGCTGAGATGACACCAACTGAACGTGCGGCGATGTTTCGAATCTCTTTCAATAAAACGGATGATGCCTATATCGTATTGGATGCTTATGAAAAAGGTTCAGAGGTGCAGATCATTCCGGAAAAAAATATGATTATTGGCTATTCTTCGAAATATGCGCGCGGACCTTTGCCCGAAAATTTTAAAAATTATTTTGTTCTTGTTTTCGATCAACCTTTTGCCAGCGTTGCGACTTGGGAAGGAAAGGAGAAGAAAGATGGTCAGCTTCAAATTAAAGGTGACCATACCGGTGCTATTGTTGGTTTTAAAGTCAAGGATAAATCAAAACCTGTTCAAGTCAAAGTTGCATCCTCTTTTATCAGTGCTGAACAGGCGCTGTTAAACTTAAACGAGCTTGGCAATAAGTCTTTTGATCAGATTAAAGAGGATGGTCGCCAGATTTGGAATACAACCTTAGGTAAAATTAAGGTAGAAGGAGATGATATCGATCAATTGCGTACATTTTACTCGACCATGTACCGTACGTTATTTTTTCCGAACAAATTATACGAGATCGATGCACAAGGAAAGCCTGTACATTATAGTCCGTATAACGGTAAGACGCTTCCGGGATATTTGTTTGGCGGAACAGGTTTTTGGGATACATTCAGAGCCTTGTATCCTTTCTTAAACTTTATGTACCCATCGATCAATAAAGAAATGCAAGAAGGGTTGCTCAATGCTTATCTGGAAGGTGGATTTCTACCCGAATGGAGCAGCCCGGGGTATGCAGACATCATGGTTGGTAACAACTCCGCTTCAGTCGTTTCAGATGCTTATATGAAAGGACTACGAGGCTATGATATCAACAAATTGTATGAAGCCTTGCAGCACGGTGCAAATAATGAGGGACCAATGACCGCAGTTGGCCGAAAAGGTGTTGAATATTACAACAGCCTAGGTTATGTTCCTTATGATGTTAAAATCAATGAAAATGCTGCCCGTACCTTAGAATATGCTTATGATGATTTCACCATATACCAATTAGCAAAAGCATTAAATCGCCCTAAGGCTGAGATTGACTTATATGCTAAGCGTGCTCAGAATTATAAGAACTTATTTGACCCTTCCACTAATCTGATGCGTGGTAAAAATAAAGATGGTAAATTCCAGACTCCTTTCAATCCATTGAAATGGGGGGATGCATTTACTGAGGGAAATAGCTGGCATTACTCCTGGAGTGTTTTCCATGATGTGCAAGGATTGATCAATTTAATGGGCGGCGAAAAAACTTTTGTCAATATGTTGGATTCTGTATTTGTTCAGGCTCCAGATTTTGACGATAGTTATTATGGTGGTATTATCCACGAGATTCGGGAGATGCAGGTTGCCAATATGGGACAATATGCACATGGTAATCAGCCAATCCAACATATGCCATACTTGTATAACTACGCCGGCCAACCTTGGAAAACACAATATTGGGTTCGTCAGGTCATGGACAGGATGTACAAACCGACGCCTGACGGTTATTGTGGCGACGAGGATAATGGTCAAACATCAGCATGGTATGTGTTTTCGGCCTTAGGTTTTTACCCTGTTTGTCCAGCGACAGATGAATATGTGCTCGGGGCTCCATTATTTAAAAAAGCTACCTTAACTTTTGAAAATGGCAAGACATTGACCATAGATGCGCCTAAGAATTCCAGTGAAAATGTTTATGTGAATACTTTGCAGTTTAACGGAACAAATTATGGTAAAAACTGGTTGAGTCACAAGGCTCTTCATGAAGGTGGAAACCTGAATTTTGATATGGCCGCTAAACCAAACTATAATAGAGGGGCTACCTTAAGTGCAGCTCCCTATTCGATGACGAATGAATTGAAGGTGGGTGTGAAATCAACAAAGTCAAAAAAGAAAAAATAAGCAAATTATAACTCTGATTATGAACTTTAATTTTTTGAAACAAGCATTGGCCATCGTAAGCCTACTGTATTCTTGCTCAGTTGTGGCACAGGACAATTGGCAACATACCGAGAATGACCGTAAGGTAGCGGTGGATGTTGATAGCATTACCAAAAATGGATACACCTTGATCTGGATTAATAAAGACAAGGGTTTTAGTGCAGCCTTAAAGGATAGATTGGTAGCGGCGTATTTTACTAATTACCCTAAGCTGGCGAAAAAATATAATAACAAGACCATAAGAGAAGTGTCTTTTGTCATTGATCCGGATTATAAGGGTGTAGCGGCTACAGCAGGGGGAATTGTACGCTATAGTCCGGAATGGTTTGCTAAAAATCCGGGCGATATAGATGTTGTTACGCATGAAGTCATGCATATTGTTCAGGCTTATCCTGACGGAGCCGGTCCGTGGTGGATTACCGAGGGAATAGCAGATTTCGTTCGGTTTGATGACGGAATAGACAACGCCGGTGCAAATTGGAAATTGCCAGACTTTACGGAGAAACAAAAATATACGGATTCATATCGTACGACGGCACGATTCCTTTACTGGATTAATAAAAATGTGAAAAAGGATTTTGTTAAAAAACTAGACGGAGCAATGCGAAATAAAACATATACCGATGATTTCTGGAAAGCACAGACAGGCAGGACGATTGATGAATTATGGCGTGCTTATAGTCAAAACCCTAAGATCTAATCCTGAAGTGATGAACGTAAGAAGTTTAGTTTGTGTCGGTTTACTATGTATTCCATATTTTTTAAGGGCACAGGAAACCAAATTAATTCAATATGTCAAACCGCTGATAGGAACGGCACGAATGGGCCATACCTTCCCTGGTGCGACAGTCCCTTTTGGGGCAGTGCAGCTCAGTCCAGATACAGATACGTTATCGTATGCCATAAATGGACAATACAATGGCGATGTGTATAAGTACTGCGCCGGCTACCAGTATGGCGACCCAACGATTGTTGGCTTTAGCCATACCCATTTTAGCGGTACCGGCCATTCTGATCTTGGCGATATTTTGGTTATGCCAACCCAAGGTAAGGTACAGCTCAATCCGGGAACGGCTGATAAAGCTCAGGAAGGCTATAGGTCGCCTTATTCTCATGCAAATGAACGTGCAGAACCCAACTATTACAGTGTTTTGCTGGATAAACATCAGATTAAGGCCGAGTTAACAACAACAACTCGTGTCGGGATCCATCGATATACCTTTCCGCAAGCAGATGCATCGCATCTTGTCGTGGATTTGACGGCTGGAATTTATAACTATGATGGTAAAAATGTCTGGACGGTTGTCAAAGTTCTAAATGACTCGACCTTGGTAGGCTATCGCCAGACCAATGGATGGTCCCGGACACGTACCGTATATTTTGCGATTAAGACTTCCAAACCTTTCAAAAACTACGGTGCAAAATATGAAGATGGCAAGTCCGTATACAATGGTTTTTGGCGTAAGTTTGACCAGCAGCATAATTTTCCTGATCTAGCGGCCCATAATATCAAGTTACATTTAGACTTCGATACCAAAGCACAGGAGTCTATCCAGATGAAAGTTGCATTAAGCCCTGTAAGTATGAAGAATGCACTCAGCAACATGGAAGCTGAAGCACCGAATTGGGATTTTGAGGGTTACGTGCGTAAAGGGCAATTGGCTTGGGAAAAAGAACTTCATAAGATTGAAGTGGATATGTTGAACAAGGAGGATCTGGTTAACTTCTATACAGCGATGTATCATGCCAGTTTGATGCCTACCATTTATATGGATCAGAACGGCGAATATAAAGGATTGGACCAGGAGATACATCAGGCTAAAGGATTTACGAATTATACATCGTTTTCGCTTTGGGATACGTTTAGGGCATTCCATCCGCTGCTGAACTTAATTAATCCTTCCCGCAATTCGGACATTGTCGCTTCAATGATGGCGCATTACGATCAGAGCGTATTGAAAATGCTACCCATTTGGTCGCATTATGCAAACGACAATTGGTGTATGAGTGGTTATCATTCCGTATCCGTCATTGTCGACGCGATATTAAAAGGTGTTTATAAGGGCGATCCGGAAGCTGCTTTAAGGGCTTGTGTACAAACGGCAAATACCCGTAATTATGAGGGAATTGGCGCCTATATCGATAAAGGATATGTCCCGGATGATGTGTCAGGTACTTCGGTATCCAATACACTAGAATATGCTTATGATGATTGGTGTATTGCGCAATTGGCAAAGAAGCTGGGTAAAGAAGATATCTATCAGACTTTTTCAAAACGGGCAGAAAGCTGGCGAGCACTTTATGACCCGACAATCGGTTTTATGCGACCAAAAAACTCCCAAGGAAAGTTTAAGGAACAGTTTGATGTCCTAGATACACATGGACAGGGATTTATTGAAGGGAATTCGTGGAACTACAGTCTATATGTGCCGCATCAACCGAAGGAGATGATGGATCTTATGGGCGGCAAAAAGAAGCTGGAGACCTACTTGGATTCGTTATTTACGATGGAATTGCCGGATAAATATTTTGAGCATACCGAAGATATAACACGGGATGGTATCATCGGTAATTATGTACATGGAAATGAGCCTTCTCATCATGTTGCCTATTTATATAACATGACCCAGAATCCTTGGAAGGCACAGGAAAGACTGCGCCAGATTATTCGAAATCAATATCATAATGGCCACGCCGGCTTAGGAGGAAATGATGACTGTGGGCAAATGTCAGCTTGGTACCTGTTTACTGCACTTGGATTTTACCCTGTGGCGCCCGGTGAGGATGCCTATTGGATCGGCAGCCCATTGGTGAAATCTGCAAATGTCAATCTAGAAAGTGGTAAACGCATTTCCATCACTGCGCGTAATCAGTCTGAAAAAAATGTGTACGTCAAATCTGTAACATGGAACGGTAAAGTGCTGGAAAATCTAAAATTATCCTATGCGAGTCTGATGGATGGTGGAGAATTGGTTTTTGAAATGACAGATAAG
The DNA here is from genome assembly GCF_002933815.1 of Sphingobacterium sp. HMA12. Taxonomy (GTDB): domain Bacteria; phylum Bacteroidota; class Bacteroidia; order Sphingobacteriales; family Sphingobacteriaceae; genus Sphingobacterium. The sequence continues at coordinate 300,554 of NZ_BEYR01000006.1, read as the reverse complement.
CCCAAAAGAGGGAAGTCTTAATTCAGCTTAACTGACTTAATATAGATGAAAAGACCGATCGTTTACTGATCGGTCTTTTTTTGTGAATGCGTCATGTTGCTTGTCTTTGGCTGTTGTTATAACATAGGCTTATTTGCTCCCATTATGGACTACTTTTTCAATAAAAACATTTTATACGTATCCCGTATAAATAAGTGGGCAGCTTTTAGTTGCTAAGATGGAGCAGAGCGTTACAATTTGTAAAAAAAATAACTCATGCGTTATTTTAGCAAATCTTGATTTTAGCGGTCAGAAATCAAGTTTTTTAATATAAAATAGCTTAATGTTGCACACTAAACCAGTTTAGCAAAATAAAAAAAACGGAGAAAAAATTTTTTTTTCTCCGTTTTCTATATATCTTCAATATAACCAAGAGCGATAAGTGCTGACCAATTAAGCAATTAAACCAGTTTTGACAGAAGGATATTCCCTAGTATGCTAAAACGTTTTTTATATACACTTTAAACCTTAGATGATGATGGTAGTTTTATTTGATACTGCATAACGTGTTTTTTTGAGAAAGAATTGGCCAATTTTCTTATCTCAGAATAATCAACACCATTAGCCTCTGATTCAGGGGTAAATAACCAATTAAACTAGAAAAGTAAAATAACCTAATTATATATCATTCTTATGCACATGATTAAAAAGAGGTGTTTAAGTGGGCTTGTCGTCTTGGGATGGTCCTATGCTTGCTGTTCTTTTGTTTCTGGTCAGGATAATAAGCAATTATCTCCTTCAGATAGTCTTAAGCTTCAGATTGGAACTGTAAAATTAGATTCCATATTTCAGATCAAAGCTAGCCAGGTCAATCCTGTTGAAATTAAGAAACAAGGCTTGTTACCTTATACATCCCTTCAGCAGTACCTTAAGGGAAACAATACGGGAGTTTACGTGACCGAGCCATCTGGTGAACCAGGAACCAAACAACCCATGTATTTTCGTGGCGTTTCTCGACCATTGCTTTCTGATGTTGATGTGTTTCAAAACCAGCCTTTAGTGGTCGTGGATGGTATCCCATTGGTCGGAGAGCATCCATTTGCCTATGCTGTGCAGACTTACGACCTTGAACGCATCGGTCCAGCGACCAATCTTTTCGCTAATATCAATATTGATATGGTCAAGTCGATCGAAGTACTGAAAGACGTCGCTGCAATGGCTATGTACGGGCCCAATGCCGCCAATGGAGCAATTGTCGTACAGACAAAGGAACCTAAAGCGGACAAGACAAATCGTATTGCTGTCAACATGTATACTGGATTAGCGCAACGGCCGCAAGTGACCACAATCAACGGAGAATACGAAAATAGATTCAGAAAGCAGTTTTATGATCTGTATACATCCAATGGCCGATACGATGATGGCGATTCCTATCCTGTATACCTGAGCGATTCGCTTAACATGAACTATTTTGGTAAATCAGATTGGACAGATTCTTATTACAATAATGGCTTGGTATATAATTTAAATGCCAACCTTTCTGGAGGTGGGCCACGGGCGAATTTTCAATTTGCGGCGGGATCGACCCAGGATAAAGGTGTTGCGGAAAAGGTAAAACTAAATAAATATTATGCGTTGTTTGGTTTAAACATGCGACCTCTTACCTGGCTGACCTTCTCGATGCAGGCCAATATTACCAGGTTGGACCGGAATCGTAATCTCAATATGAGGGACAGATTTGCCCAATTGGCTTATTTTCCGGATCTGTCTGCCCCTCTTTCACCAAATAAAGAGGTGTACAATGAGTATTTAAGTTACTATAAAAAAGGTTTCGATAACAATAAAACCAACGTTGTACAGGGATATGGAAAGCTGCAATTGGATTTTGGAAATTTCCATTTTCTAACGACGGGCATGGTCGATTACAACGAGGGCTACAGAGACCAGTTCTACCATAGTAAATTGATGGAATCCAATAATTTCGCATCTAATTATTATGGTTATAACCAACGTGCGATTTTTGACAATAAGGCATACTATGATTGGAAAATTGATGATAAAAACAACCTGAATCTTTTAATCGGAAATAGTCTGCAATGGGATACTTATCGCTATAATTATGCATATGCTTACAAAGGAGTAAACGATTTTATTAAGGTGAATCTTTTGGAGGATGATTCCAACAAGTCAAATTATTTGGAAGCTACGGCTTACCCTAAGGCACTTATATTTAAGTTTTTGGACCGTATACGCCATAATCTGGTCTCCTTTTATGGCCGGGCAAATTATAATTATGATAAGAAAGTGGATGTTTCACTTCTGTTGAGAACAGATGGTTCTTCCAATGCACAGCCGGATGCACGCTGGATTTTTACACCTTCGCTTTCAGCGAATTGGAATATCAAAAATAGCTATTTCGTTTCCGATAATGGCTTGAAAGATCTGACCGCCAGATTTAGCGTTGGACGTATCGGCCTGAGTAACGTGTTTGATGATTTTGCGCAAGGGCCCAATTATGTTGCTCAAATGGGGTTTACAGGTAACCAGCTAATTGCAGGATATAATGCCATCGCTGGACTGGTACGTCCTTATGAATCGGGATGGGTAGGCTACAATATTCCCTGGGCTTACACCGATCAGGGCAATTTAGGTCTTGACTACGCAATTGAAAAAAGGAACTTTCATGTCTCCTTGGATGTGTACCTGAAACAAACTAAAAATCAGCTTATTAATATTCCGTCTTATAGCGAATATGGCTATAAATCCAGTTACATGGCAGGAATGGACGTTCAAAATGCAGGTATTGAATTTACTGTTGGGCTTGATCCAATCCAGTCCGATCGGTTTAAATGGTCCACGGCGCTCAATGTATCGCACAATCAGAATAAGCTCAAAGCACTACCCAATGGTCTAGAACAGCTGGTTATTGGCAACAGTCTATTGGAAGTCGGAAAATCCCTTGACCAATACTGGTTGCTTTCCAATACCGGGATTTATAAAACGGATGCCGAGGTGCCGCAAGGAATGACTTATAATTCTATTCAATTACGTGCCGGAGATCCAATATGGAAAGATCAGAATGGGGACAATAGGATCGATGATAGTGACCGGACGCTGCAGGGGCACCGCTTACCCTTATTGTTTGGTAATTGGTCTAACAATTTTGTCCTTGGGAAATGGGATTTAGGGATCAATATGTACTACAATATCGGACGAGAATTAATTAACCAGGAAATGGCGACCCGATTTGACTTTATCAATAATGAAGGTGCTAAAAAATTAGATGCGATCAAGGAGATTACGTATTGGGAAAAAAGAGGCGATTATAGTAAGTATCCATTATACAATCCTTGGAGTTCTGTCATTCCTTACCAGGCGGATCAGGATCTTTTTTTAGAAAATGCGTCTTTTCTGAAAATACGTGCTATTACCCTGGGGTATGATCTGACTTCGCTTTTGGGCGGGCGGCAACAACGTATCCAGCGTGCCTATGCCTATGTTTCTGCGAATAATGTAGCGACAATAACGTCCTATAGTGGCGTTGATCCGGAGATTGTGGATTATACCGGCTATGATATTGGGTCCAAAATGCAGATACCACGGATCTATACCCTAGGTATTAAAGTTGACTTTTAAACGAAAAAAAATGAAAAGATACCATCTTATAATTCGTTTTTTACCATTCTTCTTACTCACTCTGGGAGGGTGTAAGAAAATGTTGGATATTGATTCTTCCCGTACAGTCAAAGAGGAGAATATGTGGAATGCCCTTGAAGATACCCGAGCCGGTCTGATGGGGATCTATGGACTAACCAAAGCTGCGTTGGACGACAATAATGCGTATTGGCTCTATGGAGAAGTCCGCTCGGGCGATTTCGAAAGTCCAAACCGGCAGGATTTAAAGGCTATTATTAAAAATGACCTCAAGGCAAATTACGAATCTTTAGGCGCATTGTCCAATTGGAGGCGCTGGTTTGCCGTAGTCAACGCGGCCAATATATTTATGGAACGCGCTCCGGAAGTACGGACAAAAGATCTGCGCTATACCGAAAATAATCTGGTAGTGGATGTCGCCCAGGCAAGATTTTTACGTGCCTATGCCTATTTTAATATGGTGCGCATCTGGGGTGATGTCCCTTTGATTTTGAATTCCCACGATGGAAATTTTGAAAATAAAGCGCGGGAGGATCGCCTAAAAATTTATGCCTGGATCGAAAAGGAAATGTATGATGCCGCACAGGTATTGCCTTATTCATATAGTACAGGTGATGAACAGCAAATAGGCAATTATTACAATGAAGCCTCCTCTAGGTGGAGTGGTGCATTGGTCCGCAAGCTTTCTGCTTATGCCATCTTAGCACATTTAGCCGCATGGCAGGCAAATTATGCGGATGCAGCCGCATACACACAATTTATCATGAATAATTATTCAAAGGGGGGAGCCTATTATTTATCAACTTCATTTTTAACAGATGGTAATGGATTTTTCTTTGAGAAAAGATCAGAACAAATGTTTGCTTTCCCCTATATCTGGGCACACGTTGAAGCATCATTTACAGGGCATATTGAAGAACTTACACTTGCTTCTCCTGTGGTGAGTAAATCTGTTCCAGATATTTATATGCCCAAGGAGACGATCCTAAAAACCTTTAACGAGAAAAAAGATCAACGCTTTAGCATCGATACACTCGGAAATCCGAATACGGAAGTCTATTTCCGAAATTTTAATAGCAAATATCCCATTTTTAGCAAAATCAAATGTATCATGGGCGGTTCGTCCGATCCGACATTCCGAATTTTTACCAGTGCGACAATTTTGACCCGACTGGAAGATATCACTTTGTTGCGCGCCGAAGCGCTTGCTGTACTGGGGGAGAAATCTACAGCGATTGAACTATTGAATGAAATTCGGGAAAGGAGAGGCCTCAAAGTTTATAGCGAAACGGTCAATGGCGATTTAATTGATGCAATTTTTTTGGAGCGGAAAAGAGAATTGATGGGAGAGGGGCATCGTTGGTATGATATGATCCGTCGTGAAAAGATCAAACATGATAACCCGCAGTTGGCCGGACTAATCGCAAACGATGGAATCTATTGGCCAATTGCCAAGGAAATTCTGGCCCAAAATAAGTTGATAGCACAAAATTCTTACTGGAAGTAAAGGAACAACAAAAATGAGAAAGAACCTATTTGTACGCTGCATATATGCATTTTTAGTTTTGGTCTTGCTGTATGCCTGTGCCAAAGATAAAGGCTATTATTCGCCGATATCGAAAGAGCCAGTTTATAAGGGCAATTTATACAGTTATCTGAAAAGTAAACCTGGGGTCTACGATTCGCTGATTAAGGTGATTGATCGGATCGGCTTACAAAAAAAACTGGAGGACAGCACGGTGACTTTGTTTGCATTGACCAACGCAAATTTTCAATTGGCTATTCAGAATCTAAATAATACGTTGAGTGTTTCGGATAAGCCAGCGCAGTATCTGACCTCGGTAAAATACGAAATACTTGACTCATTGATGTGCCAGTATATTGTCCAAGGACGGACCTCGAGTGATTCACTTTTAAATCAAGACGGTAAAGATGTTCGAGGTATCCGCTATGGTTACCCGATGCATATTGGATTGAATCGACAAGCTTCGTCCGGATTCTTGGATGGTGGACCAACTATCATCGACTTTTCTGATACCAGAAGATCTGTTTTCAATCGTAACTGGGTGACCACGGAGACGAGTTCACTAAATATACAGACCGACAATGCGGTGGTGCATGTGTTGAATCCAGACCATGTTTTTGGTTTCAATAAGTTTGTCAGTCAAATTATATATATCCCGCCACCAGAGAATCTATTTGTTACAATTGGTGGAGTGGGATCAGCATCAAAAGAAGCCTCTGGCGGGCCAAATGCCGTGGAAGCTTCCAAATATGTATTTGATGGTAATCCGGAGACCAAGTTTTTCCTTTCAAATCCAGGACAATTCTATCTGCAATGGGATTTTCTTGTCGCAGTGGCGGCCAACAGTTACACGCTGCGGTCTGCCAACGATATTCAGTCGCGAGATCCAACAGACTGGACTTTGCAGGGACTGAACGAGCAAACAGGCAAATGGGAACTTTTAGATACCAAAAAAGACGAAGTATTCGACGAACGGTTTCAGTTACGTGTATTCTTCTTCAATAATACTACAGCCTATAAAACCTATCGTTTGAATATTGCCCGGATGTATAGTGGGGGTGATTTCCAGTTGGCAGATTGGACGATGAACCGCAACCAATAAACCAATTTAACAAGATATAGACATGAAAATTTCGAAAAGAAATAGTACGATATATAAACATGCATGCTCCTGGGGTTTATTGATCTCGTTGTGTGCGGGCTTAAGCGGGTGTAAAAAATTATACAATCTACCGGAAGAAAAGGAATTTTTGAGTGTGAATCTGACCTATGATGGAAAATCATTTTATCCCATTTTGGGGCGTACATCTCTTATGGGGACGGTCAATACAGATCACTCAACCACACCATTGCATTTTGAGATTATCAATCCACGCTATGGCGATGGTAGACCTTACAACGATCTTTTTCAGGTCAAGCCTGTATACCAGTGGATCACACGTTATGATGGTACGGAAAAGAATCTGGAGGAAATTGAGGCCAAGCGCAAGCTGGTCAATCGTCCACTTTTTGAAGTGGATTCTACTGGGACCTTTATCCTTTGGAATTCTTCTACCAATGAGTTGATCCCACCCCGTTCTAAAGATAGCATTGACCTCGTTCAAAATATACGTTATTTTGATCTCAAAGTCTCTAATTCCGGTGGCTCGACCATCGTTAAAGATTTTATGATTCTTCCCTGGCGGGTGCAGGATTATGAACCTTATTCGGACAAGAATCCCTATAATGGTGAAGTTGCTCCCGATCCACAAGATCCCAAAAACCCGAAGAAGCAAAGTTACATTTGGCCCGCTTATATGAACAACGTTTATGGCGAGTCTTCCAACCAGCTTTTGCGGACAAATGATGAATTCAAGGATTTAGTTATTTATATCCGCCGTTTCGATGGAGGCAATGGACATAATCTGCGATTTGTTTTTTGGGATAAAGACAAGAAGCCAATTAATCCTGAAAATTTTAATGAAACAAATTGGGCTGAACTTGTGCATGGTTTCAACATAAAGAAAACACCTACGTATGTGCAATATGATGTGGCATATCCAATTCCGTTGACCAATTATCCGACCAAATACACCAATGGAAGTAGTGCAAAAATTGATTTTGGCTATTCTAGAGTTGGATTTGGTGGAATATTGATCACGGCAGGATTTGGTTTAAACTTCAAAATTTTTACTAAAGGTGATTGGGAGATTGTCTTCCATTTTCAACGGGAAAATCCACGATTTGATAATGAATAATAGCGGAAAGTTATGCAATTAAAAATATTTTATAGCAGATTTATTTTACTGGCGTTGTGTATGCTTTTGTCTGTTGGGGCTTTTGCACAAGCAATTATTATGTCCGGCAAAGTAACGGATGATAAGGGGCGGGCGCTTGCCGGGGTAACTGTGCGTTTTGGAAAAAGCTCACGTGAAGTAACCTCGACGAATTCTTCGGGAACATTTAGCGTGACTGTTAGCGCCGGCACATCAATCGCATTTCGATTGATCGGTTACGAAGGGGTTACGATGACAGCCCGGGCAGACCGCACGGTAACTGTTCGTATGAAGGAACTGGACAATCAGATGGATGAGGTTGTGGTACGGGGCTATGTCAAGCGGCCTAGAGAGACAACGACAGGCGCTTCGACCAAAATTAGCGGGAAAGAAATTCAGGATATTCCTGCAGCCAATGTTGAAAACCTGCTGCAAGGTAAAGTGGCTGGGTTAAATATACAGGTGAATACCGGGGCTCCAGGGTTTAGGGGCTCAACGCAGATCCGGGGGCTTTCGACCATTAGTGTCAGTGGCAGTGGAGAGCAATCGTTTTTGACGCCAACCTCACCCTTATATGTCATTGACGGAGTACCCATGGATGCTGACCGGGCAAATGAGTTGGGGCTCAGTCAACAGGGGCCTGGTATTAGTCCGTTGTCATTGATTCCGCCAGAAGATATTGAAAGTATTGAGGTTCTGAAAGATGCACAAGCAACATCGTTGTATGGTTCATTGGCCGCTTACGGTGTTATTATTATCAATACCAAGCGCGGCAATTCTGAAGTGCCAAGGGTACGGTATACGGGTAATTTCTTTTTGAAAACACCACCAAAACTACGGGAGACTTTGGGCGGAAATCTTGAACGTCGCCTTAAACTGATGCAAATTTACGGCAATGCCTTATCTCAGTTGGATCTGGACCAAATTTCGCAGACCCCCATGTTGTCCGACAGTTTGAATGCTTATTATAATAACTCGACTAATTGGCAGGACTTATTTTATGCAACAACTTATAACCAAACGCATAACGTCGCCATTGATGGCGGTAACCAGAAGTTGAACTATAAAGCAAATCTGAATTATTATAATGAAAACGGGATCATCAAAAATACCGGTTTTGATCGTTACATGGCCAATATGCGCTTTGAGTACTATCCAAATGAAAAATTTAGGTTTACAGCGCAGGTAAATGCATCTCTTGGGTCTAAAAGTAAAGGAAATGGCTTAGGTATATTGCAGTCTGGAGTTGCAACCAATGGAACATTCTCGACCTTACTCCCTGGGCCCTCCTTTTATCTGGCATCATCGGGATATAACTCGGCTTTGCAAACAAAGAATGATAATTCCTCCAAGTCGATCAAACCATTTATCGAAGCTTCCTATGAATTTCTGTCTGGCTTGCGTGCAACAACGACTGTAAGCTATGAGTCTACTTCTGACAATGAGAATACCTTTACGCCTGCTGCTGCGAACGGCCAATTTGCGCAGGTGTATGCCTACTACGGGCGCTATAATTCCCTTTATAATCGGAATTCGATCAACTATAGCCATACGTTCAATGAAAAACATACTGTGTTCTTCAATTTGTTCAATGAAATCCGCACCTTAGAAAAGCAGGCAAATGCGGCATTACAGGCACGTACGCCAAATGATCAATTTGAAGGACCTTTGGGTTTTGACGGGTATTTCTCCAAAGGCGGGGGGCTATTGCGGCGCGGGTTTGGAAAAGAACGTGGGCTATCTTTTGCGATTGCAGGTACCTACGATTACATGAAGCGCTATGTGGTAGATCTTTCCTACCGTAGGGATGGATCTTCTCAAAACGGATTTGGAAATTTGTACACCAAAAACCCAGCGGTAGGTTTCCGCTGGAATGCCTACCATGAAGAGTTTTTAAAAGAGGTCGATTGGATAAACCTACTTTCCCTGCGAACCAGTTGGGGGGTAAATGTGATGCCAAATAGTACGCTGGAACGAGTTTATGGCAAATACGACATTACCGGTAGTTACAATGACAAGATCGGTATCGGGATCAATTATGAGCAGATTCCAAATCCCAATCTAAAACCTACGACAACGACACAGTATAATCTTGGATTAGACCTCGCTCTCTTCAATAATAGGTTTGAAATGACTTATGACACTTATTATAAAAAGGTGGACAATATCCTTTTCGAAGAGCGCCTATCTTCTTCCTTGGGTTTTGAAAAGGTCAATAGTAATTCTGCTGCAATCGCCAATTATGGGCATGAGCTTTCCCTGATGTTCAGGCCTTGGACCGAAGGCCGCTTTACCATGTCAATTGGTGCAAATGGGGCCTATAATAAAGATGTATTGCTCAAGTTACCGGAACATTATGGTGGTCAGTTTGTTCGTTGGGAGAATGATGACAAGTATAAGCAGCATATTGTTTTTCGGGTTGGAACATCAACCATGTCCAATTATATGTTGCTAAACCGGGGGGTATATAGCACAGATGCAGATGTACCTGTAGACCCGGCGACCGGCCGACGCTACCGGATGGCAAATGGTACCGAGTTTCAGGCCGGAGATCCTATTATTGCCGATCTTGATGGCAACTATATCTTAGATGAAAATGATTATGCGCGTACAGGGAATTCTCAACCATTGATCACAGGTGGGATGCAATTGAATTTTAATTACAATCATGAGACTTTGGGCTCATTTGGTTTAAATGTATATGCATCTTATACAGCCAAACGTACAATTTTAAATAATGCCCTGGCGGAACGACTCCAATTGATGAGTGATCCTTATGGAGATAAGGCAGTAGTCCCATTGGATGATATCAACATGTGGATGAAACCTGGTGATGTAGCAAAGTATCCCTATGCTTATGATTTTAAACGGTATGCGAACATCAACCCTTTCCGAATGGATCAGGATCTATGGGCTGAAGATGGGTCTTACTTTAAATTAAACAGTGTAACGCTTTCCTATATGTTTACAAAAAATGCGGCAAGACGGTATGGTATGGAGCGTCTACGCGTGTTTGTATCGGCAGAAAATTTAAACACATTTTCGAAATATAGTGGTCCCAATCCTGAGAATGTTACAAGTATGGGAAGGGATGGTTCTGGTGGATATCCCGTTCCAAGACAATATAATGTAGGTGTTAATATTGATTTCTAATAGGTTGATGTCATGAAAATTAAAATGAGTTTAGGAAAAATCACAGTTATGATATGCCTATGTGTATTTGTTACTGTGGGCTGTAAGAAATTTTTGACAGTTGAGCCCATTGATCGGCTTACAGGGAACAATTTTTATCAATCCAAAGAGGATGTTGAAGCGAATATTGCCCGTATCTATAGCCAGTTTTTTGAAAAATTGAATGAATCCTGGGTGATGGGTGCCATAGGAGAGGCTCGGTCTGGTGAAATATTTCCATCTCCGACCTCTTCAGGCGACCGGATGATTCTGCGGGATCTGGGAACGAATAATATGAACATGGTTTATATCAATAGTTCTCCTGGAGGTCGCTCAAGTGGCTACCAGATGTATAAAGTCGGTATCTGGGATACCTACTACAAAGTGATTCAAAGTTGTAATATTCTTATTTCTAAATTGGAGGAAGGTATCCCCGGACTTTCGGCCCCCGATAAAGATCGCTATAAGGCGGAGGCGACATTTATGCGCTGCCTCAGCTATTTTTGGATGGTTAGGCTGTATGGTGATGTGGTTTATTATACTGATCCCTATTTTGCGCAGCAATTGGGTAGAGAGGACATGGTGTCCGTCATCGACAAGTGCATCGCTGATCTGGAACCGGTCAAAGATATTATGCCCTGGACTTTTGGCGATGCTTCACAACGTGGAGCTAGGGCGAGCCGTGGAAGTATTATCGCTTTGTTGATGCATATGAAAATGTGGAATGCAAACTTTAATCCATCCATTGCAACGAAATATTATGAAAGCGTTGCAGCTCTAGGCAAGGAGTTGCGGGGTAGTGGCGCACATTATTTGTATGCACTTACACCGGAAAATTGGGCTAAAGTCTCCAAAGGCCGTACCGAAGAATCACTTTTTGAGTTTTATCGTACAATCAATTATGGCGACCAAAATAATGCCTATGCTCCCTTATGGGACCACTTTTTGAGGTGGCCATATAAGTTCCCACGCTACAACCAGCAATTTAGCATTGCTTATTATTCGTCTGTGTTTATGTCGCGGATTTATCCCTTGAACGGACCGGCCGATAAACGAAAAGAAATCTGGTATGAGGATATGTATGCAAATGACGGTCAATTTGTACTTAAAAAATTTGCAGCCAACGTATTTGCTTCTGGAAATGAGGATTCAAACCCGGACAATACCTTTATGATTTTTCGCTACGCTGATGCACTTCTCTTGGAGGCTGAAGCCTTGGCTAATCTTGGATCGGCACGTGAGGCCGAAGCAATCAATGTATTAAATATTGTTCGGGATAGAGCTGAAGCCACGAGGTATACTGGTGGTGGTACTGAGCTCAAGAACTTCATTTTTGAAGAACGCTGCCGAGAATTGATCGGTGAGGGGGTACGATACTTTGATCTGATCCGAACACGACGGATATTGAATCCGCAATGGACAATGGCGCCCATGACAATCGATCAGTATAATCGACGTGCGTGGACATGGCCTTTGGACGCTTCGGCCAAGAATTTTAATGCTAAAATCGTATTGAACGAATATTGGACTAGTGGAAATTAACGATGTGTATTATGAGAAGTTTAAAAAATATAAGCTACGTAATTTTGATAACCCTAGTGTTTTTTTGCACGGGGTCATGTAAGAAAGATGATTATTACAAAGATGGCGGATTGGCGCAGGCGAAATTTGAGGGATCAATTATGGCCTATCTGGATTCAAAACCGAGAGAATTTGACTCCATTGCACAGATCGTCCGTTTGGCTGGATTGGAAGAAGATTTCAAAACCAAAGAATTTACCTTCTTTGCACCAAGAGACGAGAATATCAAAAGGTTGATTGGTCTGGCAAGGGGAAATGCACAAAATGGGCCTTCGGGTGCCAACATGTTGCTGTACCAATTGGGGAGGGACACAATTAAAACACTGGCGGATATAGATAGTACGATTTGGCGTAAATATCTTTTGCGGTATATGTTTAATGGAAAACGTAAACTGATGGATTATCCGCAGATTGATTTCGACTTATTGAATGTCTATAAGGGACAGAATTATACGTCGTTTGGAAATACTGTTTCCAATATCGGTGTGGTGTACAATGACGCCATCAATGACTCGGATAAAAATAACATTACCAGACTAAAATATATGGGGTATAGACAGCTTCATATTTCTTATATCCCAGATATCAGTAGACCCAGGGAATGGATTTCTTGCCCCGTTGCCTCTTCTGATATACAGCCTGATAATGGTGTTGTACACGTTATCGATTATACAAAAGCTGAGTTTGGATATGGAAGAGGAGAAGTTATGGTTGATATTTTGGAAAGTAAACGTTAAGAACCAGTTGTGAATTAAATTATGGACGTTATGTATAGAATCATGTGGAAATATATTGCGCTATTGTTTGTTGTCTTTCTCTTTTTCGGATGTAAGAAGGATAACAAAACATTTTCTGCACCCTATGAGGAAGGGCTACCTCCTTTGGATATCGAGATTAATCCAACAGATAAGATGCAGCCAGAGTCTGGGAAAACTGGTACGGAAACAACTATGCGAATCAAAGGATTGGATAAATATAAAGATAAAGCGGTTATTCGATTCAATGGGGAAAAAGCCGATGTGATTGAACTGACCGCAGATCATGTCAAATTGAAGGTACCTCCGTATGCAAGTACAGGTGTACTTTCGGTAACAATTGATGATATCGTTTTCTTTGGCCCACAATTTACTGTTTTAGGAAATGTGGCAATAGATGCAACGTTTCAGGTGGGCGTGGGAACAAATAATTTTGTTTCGGATGTACTCTATTTGGAGGATGGTAAAATGATCTTTACCGGAGCCTTTACAAATTATAATAATAAGGGGTCAATACGTCCCATAAATCGCTTGGTGCGGACATTTGCAGATGGCACCTACGATGCAAGTTTTCGCATAGGAACCGGAGCAAATAATTCACTGAATAGCATTTTAAAGTTTGGTAATTTTTATTATTTGGCAGGTTCTTTTTCTGGATATGGGCAGCGCAATGCTGATATCAGCAACTTGACCCGGATCAATATGACAGGTGCAATAGACACCATGGGCATCAAGCCATTCCGTAGGCCCGGTCAAACGGATACGTTGAAATATTACCCTGCATTTAATGGTGGATTTGACGGCAATGTGGGTAATATCTATGAATCAGATGGAAAGATTTTAGCGACGGGAAATTTTAGGTATTATATTCATCGCACCTATGGTAAGCCAAATAAACTGGAAACGAGAGATACCGTTATCTTGGACAGTACGGAAATCAGGCATGTTGCGCGGCTCAATACGGATGGTTCATTGGATAAATCTTTCAGATTTGCGCCTGATGGAAAATCGTTTGTCGGTGGAAATGGCAATGTTGCCACAGTTTATCATGCCGTTGGTCCACTAAAAGGAAAAATTTTGGTGTATGGTGGATTTAACCGTTTTGATGGTGAGTCCAAAGGATATATCGCCCGCTTAAATGAAAATGGCACCTTAGACGCAACATTTAACCCCGGTGCACAAGGCGCCGATTACAACATCTCATCGGTCACGTATAATAGTGTGACGAATAAGTATCTGGTCGTCGGTTCTTTTACAAAATACAATGGTTCTACCGCTGTCAAAGTCGCCTTGCTCAATGCAAATGGCACGTTGGATCCTTCTTTTCAGGCGAAAATATTCGAGGGTGGAAACCCATCGTATGGTTTGCAGCTAAGCGATGGACTGATTGTACTGGCCGGAGATTTTGTGCGCTATAACAATATCGCCCGTAATGGATTTATGATTTTAAATGCAAATGGCGAATTGAATGCTGCGTATAATACTTCGGGATACTTTTCGGGATATATCAACAAAGCTGTCGAAACGAAAACGGAGGATGGAAAACGCGCATTGCTGCTGATGGGATCTTTTAATCGATTTAATAATGAAGAAGTGCGCAATTTGATTCGCATTAAATTGGAACAATAACCTAAAATTAAACGGATGAAAATGCAAGATAATTTTCGAAACATACATTTGTGGCTAATCTATTTATTGCTGATTTCGACGATGGTTGCCTGCAAGGATGAGTTTGGACGCGTTATACCGGACAATCAGGGCGGGCAGGATACAGTAGATCTAGTGTACGGAAAGCCAAAAGTATTGCTGATAATAGCAGATGGGGCCAGAGGTGAGTCTGTCCGTAATGCCAATATTCCTGTCATGAACGGGTTATTGGATCATGCCATTTATTCATGGGTATCATTGAGTGCAGAGCAGGAAGATAAGCAGGCGACAGGAGCCGATTTAGCGAGTATTATTACCGGCGTCACCCAAAACAAGCATTTGGTGATGGGAGACAATTTTAGCAATAATAACCTACAGACTTTTCCTACGGTCTATACGCGGATTGCTGCGAATGTTAAAGCGCCCGAGTTTAAAGTGTATAGTAGCTCCAAATTGTTTGTTGATAATTTGGCTCCAACAGCCGCCGCCAAGCTTGAAGGATCTGATCAAGCGGTTGCTGATGCCGTAAAAGAAGGATTGAAGCAGCCTGATTTAACGATGTTAACAGCCCATTTTACCGAAATTGACAAGGCGGGAAAGGCAACAGCCTATGATAATAGCAGTGCGCGGTATAAAATGGCCATTGAAAACTTCGATAAGCAGGTGGGCGAAATCACAAAGGCACTGGAACAGCGGTCGACCTTTAAAAAGGAAAATTGGCTGGTGATTATCACCTCAAGTAAGGGTGGGCCTTTTGAAATTCCTCCAGCACAAAACGACAATACGATTTTTAGCAATACAAATGTCAATACATTTACCATATTCTATTCACCGAAATATAATTCAAGATTTATCAATAAACCGTATTTAGGGAGTAGATTTTCGGGAGACTTTCTACGCTTTAAAGGAGGCATATTTGCTGAAATGGGCGAGGCAGATACGCTTTTTGACCTAGGGGATAAGGATAGGGAATTCACCATCGAATTAAAAGTAAAAAAGAACAAAGGTCCAAATAATACATATAAGTTTCCAAATTATCCGTCCTTTATTGGAAAACGTGAAAAATGGGAATCTGGTGCGCCTACCAATGGATGGATTATGGCCTTTAAAGATGATTATTGGATGTTTAATGCACGTGGTCCAAATGGAAGCGGGGAGGTTAACGGCCCAAAATTGAATAATGCAACCTGGAATAATGTCACCGTTGTGGGATCTATAACCAGTGATGGAAAACGGCTCATTAAAACCTATACAAATGGGTTGCCAGGAAATGAAATGGATGTCAGCACTTGGGGAGTGATTAACAGTCCTGCAAAGCTGCGGCTTGGCTTGGTCAATGGCGGTAGCAATTGGAATGAGGGCGACTATTATATTGCGGATGTGCGTTTTTGGAAGACCGCTTTGCCAGAGTCAGTTGTTTCACAATATAATTGTGAGGTGGGAATAAGTGAGGACCATCCTTATTTCCATACGTTAGCGGCGAATTGGCCGGTCGTTGGCACGGTTACAGACGGTATACTTTATGACGAAGGCCCATTTGGAAATACCCTGAAAGTTGGTAATACAAGCTATGAAATATCAAAGCTCAATGATTTTCTATGTGCTCCTTCCGTGGAAACCATCAGCACCTTGGTACCTAAAAGTACGGATATTACTGCGCAGATTTTTAGTTGGCTACAGATTGCAAGACAGGAAAGCTGGCAGTTGGATGGCCGGGTTTGGATCGATAAATAATCTTAAAGAAGATAATATGAAGAGATTTTTTTATTTTTTGGCGATGATTTTGAGTTATAGCCAATTTATGGGCTGTTCGAAAGATAATCTTGAAGCATTTAACTTGCAGGATAACCGTCCTGTACAAGTCATTGCTGAAGGCGGGGGAAAAGACTTGGTCAAGACCAATGATTATGTTCAGGTACCTATGAAAGTTAAGCTGAGCGCTCCCGCATCAAAAACTTTTGATGTCGAGCTCCAGCTGAATACCGACACGGTAACGAAGCTTATTGAATCGGGAGCTTTAAAGGATGTAATAACATTGCCTAATTCGGCCTTTTCTTTCCCGAATGTGGTTAAATTT
This sequence comes from Sphingobacterium sp. HMA12, assembly GCF_002933815.1. Classification (GTDB taxonomy): domain Bacteria; phylum Bacteroidota; class Bacteroidia; order Sphingobacteriales; family Sphingobacteriaceae; genus Sphingobacterium. Next base: position 283,910 of record NZ_BEYR01000006.1, on the reverse strand, counting down.
CAATACGGTTCAGATACGGCATCTTTTGTGCTCACCATATCCAGAACGGAAATAGAACGGGTGTATGGTAAAAAATTTGCACTTTCTTACAAACTAACGAACCCAGGTAAGGGCAATCAGTTGGGCAATCCCAATAGTATCATCGTCACCCTGGATTCCAAAACTCTGCTAACGGCAACAGATATTCATTATCTTTCAATAACGAATTCTCCCGCAAGCATCATTCTGGCGAGCAGTCACAATAATTATAATACAACACCTTCTGGGATTGAAATCCCACTAGGCGTTTCATTGGCCTCCTTTCCGAGTAAATGGTTTTATGTGGAAGTACGTGGTACGACGGACTCTATTTCAAATTGGATAGCTAAGAAAATATTGCCCGCAAATACGGTGGGACTGAAAGAAAATGAGTTTACGCTTCCGTCACGTGTGCAGGTATTGGGCAATAAATCATCTGCGGACTTCAATATTTCAGTTCCTTGGGATATTATCGCAAAAAATAAAGACAAACACCTAGCAATCACTGTCTATTTAAAAGATCCGACATTGCATGTCATCAATCCGAAAAAGAACTACACAACTATTTTAATTGATTGTGCAAACGTTGTTGAGTTTGATGTGACGCAAGAGGGCACGTTAACGGTTAATAGGGATAACAATGGCGGTCCAAATGCGGGTGAGGGAAGTCTTAAATTTGTCGATGATCTGACAAGTACCAAATTTTTACAAAGTGCTTTTACAGGTGACTTGCAATGTACATTGACATTTACGCGGACACTGAAAATTGGGGCCTACACACTTACTTCTGGCAACGACGCGATCGAACGTGATCCAAAGAGCTGGACACTAGAAGGTTCTCTTGATGGTAGCACTTGGGTAGTTATCGATGCGAGGACAAATGAAAGTTTCCCTAATCGGATTCAAACACGAAGATTTAATGTACAGAGACCGGGCAGTTATAAATTTTATCGTCTCAATATCACGGAGAATGTTGGTAGCAGTTTGTTCCAATGTTCGGAATGGCGGATGATTGAATTCTTGTAGTTTGAGCTTCTCACTTGTGTTATTTTATAACGATGAAAATTATAGTCATGAAATTAGGAAGATATATTTATAGTATAGTTTTACTATTTGCTTTACTGGGCTGTGGTAAAGATAAGGAGGTTGTGGTTGAAAAACCGCAACTTCCCAATCCTCAGTCAGCCTTCTCAATTAAGCAGGTCGCCAAGGATGATCCCTTTACATTTGAATTTACAAATCAATCCAAAGATTACACGGAAACGCGTTGGAGTTTTGGCGATGATAGTACATCATCGACAACATCTCCACAGCATACATTTTTAACCACAGGAACTTTTATTGTGAAGTTGCGGGTTCTTAATGAAAATGGCGATTGGGCGCAACGTGAAGAGGTGGTGACAATTGATGCAGAAAAATTGGTGCGCTTCAATGCGACAAAAAATGGGACGGGTAAACTGACCTTGAGCTACGATAGCGATATTGCGGTGAAAGGCGTCACTTGGTCTGTGATGACGGATGAGGACAAGTACCAACAGATTTCCGATCAGGCCAAAGCCGATATAGCTATTGGCGTTGGAACGTTTGCAAGTTATAAACTTGCCGTCAAGACACCAAAAGGTTCTGTGATAGAAATTCCCAAATTACTTACGGATCTGGGGATCGTCAAAGACTTGACCAATATTGATAATACGTTCCGTATTTCGCAGGATAATTCCAGCGGACCAAATGCTGATGAAGGGTCTAAGAAGCTTATAGATGGTGATCTGACAACTAAATTATTTATCGGTGGCTACCAGCCGGGAATGTACTGGCAGTTTGCGTTCTATCAACCTCAGATAATCAATGCGTATACCATCACGACCGGAAATGATTCGCCCGAACGCGATCCCAAAGACTGGGAAATCCAAGGATCGGATAATGGCGAGTCCTGGGTAACTCTGAATACGGTCACAGGCTATAGCTTTGGCACAGCACCAACCGACCGGAGAAGATCGCAGCCGTTTACATTCGTGAATACAAAAGCGTATAGTTACTATCGTTATGTTGTGAAAGCCGTATCGTCGGGATCTAACTTTCAAATGACTGAGTTCCGATTATTAGAGTTGCCACAATAGCTCGGGAAAAATATTTTAGCGGCAACAGATAGTAGGCGTGCTAGAAATAGTGGAATAATTTTTAACAAACAGCATTCAGGTTTACAGCTAATTAAAATGTAAGCTTTAATGCTGTTTGTTATTCCAGATGATACGAAATAGCTGGAATTTTCAAATACAACGGTATGAATTGTAACCATCTTGTGAAAATAGATCAGTTGTCCGCCATATTTAAATTTCTTGATTATATTTACTAATACGTTTTAGCTTTTTAGGCGATTTTAAAATGGCATCGACCAAATCAACAATTATGTTCAATATCAAAAAATTATCAGGCGGCATCCTTTTTCTTTTTGTAACTCGGCTGAGTTTGGCACAACAAACTTCACCAGTAGACTTTGTAAACCCGCTGATCGGTACAGAATCTAAATATGAACTGTCAAACGGCAATACATATCCGGCGATTGCACGTCCTTGGGGAATGAATTTTTGGACACCACAGACGGGCAATATGGGCGACGGCTGGGTGTATACGTATACTGCAGATAAAATCAAGGGATTTAAGCAGACGCATCAACCAAGCCCCTGGAATAATGATTATGGCCAATTTTCGTTGATGCCAATGACGGGTAAACCACAGTTTGATCAGGAAAAACGCGCGAGCTGGTTCTCTCATAAAGCTGAAGTTGTGAAACCGTATTATTATAGCGTTTACCTGGCGGATCATGATGTAACGACCGAGCTTACACCTTCACAGCGGGCGGCAGTATTTCAATTTACTTTTCCCAAGACTGATCAGGCGTACGTGATTATTGATGCCTTTGACAAAGGGTCATATATTAAAGTGATTCCACAGGAAAATAAAATTATCGGTTATTCGACAAAAAATAGCGGTGGTGTTCCGGATAATTTTAAGAATTATTTTATCATTACTTTCGATCGGCCTTTTTCCTACAAGGCGGGTGTAACGAATGGTAATATTAAAGACAATCAGCTGGAAGTTAGGGATGATCACGCTGGAGCGATCGTAGGTTTCCCTTCATTAAAAAGGGGAGAGAAAGTAGTCGCTAAAGTTGCATCTTCTTTTATTAGTTTTGAACAGGCAGCGCTTAATCTGAATGAGGTGACATCTAAAACATTTGAGCAGGTTGCCGACGAGGGCAAGCAACAATGGAATGATGTATTGGGTCGTGTTCAGGTCGAGGATGCCAATATAGATCGTTTACGTACATTTTATTCCTGCCTTTACCGTTCGACATTATTTCCCCGGGATTTCTCGGAAATTGATGCTTCTGGAAAAAGAATGCATTATAGTCCCTACAACGGACAAGTTTTACCTGGTGAGATGTTTACGGATACAGGTTTTTGGGATACATTCAGAAGTTTGTTTCCACTCTTGAATTTACTCTATCCATCCATGAATGACCGAATGCAAGCGGGATTGGTGAATGCTTATAAAGAAAGTGGATATTTACCAGAATGGGCATCACCCGGACACCGTGCATCTATGATCGGTAATAATTCCGCTTCAATAGTAACAGACGCCCTGATAACCGATCGAAAAGGTTATGATAAAGAGCTGCTTTGGGAGGCCCTAAAACATGGAGCCCATAATGCCTATCCCAAACATTCCTCTACAGGACGCTTTGGGCATGAATATTATAACAAATTGGGATACATTCCAGCAGATGTAAAGGTAGACCAGAATGTGGCGCGTTCCTTAGAATACGCTTATAATGATTGGTGTATTTATGAATTTGGAAAGACGCTGGGGAAACCAAAATCCGAAACAGCCATTTATGCGCAGCGTGCAATGAATTATAAAAATCTTTTTGATCCAAGGACAAAGTTGATGCGAGGAAAAAAATCAGATGGCTCTTTTGTGGATAATTTTGACCCTAGCGCTTGGTCTCGTGAGTATACGGAAGGTAATGCCTGGCATTGGAGCTTTTGCGTATTCCATGACCCTCAGGGTCTAATCGACTTGATGGGCGGAAATAAATCTTTTGTTTCCATGTTGGACACCGTGTTCGTTATCCCAAGTTATGAAGGAATGAAAAGCCGTAGCATGATCCATGAGATGCGTGAAATGCAAGTGATGAATATGGGGCAATATGCACATGGTAATCAGCCTATTCAACATATGCCTTATCTCTATAATTATGCAGCAGAACCATGGAAAGCACAATACTGGGTTCGTAAGATAATGGATAAACTGTATCTCCCGACGCCAGACGGCTACTGTGGAGATGAGGATAATGGACAGACCTCAGCTTGGTATGTTTTTTCATCACTGGGATTTTATCCTGTGTCCCCAGGTTCGGGAGAATATGTGATCGGTTCGCCTCAGTTTGATAAGGTGACCTTGAAACTCGAAGGTGGAAAAGAAGTGCATATCCATGCAAAGCAACAGGGGATAGATCAGGTCTATGTGGATCAACTTTTCTGGAACGGAAAAGCTTATGATAAAAACTATATCCGTTATTCAGACCTATTGGACGGTGCAAATCTGGATTTCAAGATGAGTGCAGAGCCGAATAGAAATAGAGGCATCAAGAGAGAAGATGCACCATATTCTTTCAGTAATGAAAAACGTTAAGATAAAGCTTCATTAAAAATGCCTTTTAGGATCAAATGAAATGTACAGTTTGATCTCATAAAATGTAAAATATTAAAAAACCATGATGACGAATCCAATTGCTGTCATGGTTTTTTTACATTAATAAAATAATCTTGGCAGTTTAAAATCATACCTTTGTGGTTCGAAAATTCGATATGTTAGGTAAATTATTCCATCTTCTAACACTCTTTGCGTATCTCAATCTCTTGACGTATGAGTCATTCTCATCAGCGACAGGACAGGTTTTGCATGCTGGAGAAACGATCGTGGAATATTTTTTGGATGATGTATTGGATTTAGAACCTATTCATCCTTCACAGGAAGAGAAAGTATTATTGCAGGACGATTATCGTATATTTTCTGTCAATAGTCAGGTACTATCCATCTTTATATTTGTTTTTGGGATTGTATTTACTGCCTTATGCTTTTCGAAGGATAAGGTACATCCTTTTTATCGGTCAAAGACGCTCTGTCGACCGGGATATTATGAATTCTTGTATAGGTTCCGGCCTTTCTAGGTATTCTCCTTTTACTTTTCTATCGGAGTCTATAAAACTACTGTTTTAACTTTTGTTAATCGTGTCACAGGACAGTTGTTTCCTTGCGTTGTTATGCAATATTAATGTAGCTCCCATCTAGTTTAACATTTTATATTTTATCGTTTTTATGAAGAAATTACTTGCGCTGTGCCTATTATTGGGTACGGTTGGGATGCTGGCTTCTTGTCGTTCCTCTAATGCGAATGCCGAGCAAAAAGAAGAAATTAAAAATATTCCCGTTACACCATTGATTGTCATGGATACTACAGTCTACCAAGAATATATTGCAGATATTCAGGCTTTGAAAAATGTAGAGATCAGATCCAAGCTAAATGGTTTTTTGGATAAAATCTTTGTGGACGAGGGGGCCTGGGTAAAGAAAGGTCAGGTATTGTTCAGATACAACAACGAAGAATATCGTTCAGAACTCGCCAAGGCGAAAGCGCAATATGATAACTCCATTGCCGAAGCGCAGAAAATAAAGCTTGAGATGGAAAGAACCCAAAAATTGGTGGATAAAAATATTGTTAGCCCTTCGGAATACAATTTATTGAAAATTCAGTTGAAGGCCGCCAATTCCAAAATCGAGGAAGCCCGTGCTTTAGTTAACCAAGCTCAGACAAGATTGGATTATACGGTTATCCAGGCACCCTTTGATGGTCGGATAGATCGGATTTTATTAAAAGAGGGTTCGCTACTGACGGAGGGAAGTCTCATTACTACGATTTCTGATTTAAGTCGGGTCAACGTATATTTTGATATTTCAGAACGGGAATACTTAACCATGATGCAAGATAAAATGAATGGTAAAGAGACCCGCAAAACTGTAAAATTGATCTTGGCGAATGGAGCCTTATATCCACATGAAGGCGTCGCTCATATTGTCGAAAGTGAATTCGAAGCAAATACTGGCTCTATTGCTCTTCGTGTACAATTTCCCAATGCAGAGCATATCTTAAAACATGGGGCAACCGGTAAGATTGCCGTGCCAATGGAAACTGGGGAGCACGCATTTGTACATCAAAAATCGGTGTTTGAAATTCAGGACAAAACATACGTCTATACGATGCAACCTGATAGTACAGTCAAGATGACCCCCTTTGTTGCGGGCCCTCGTGTAGGGCATTATTATATTGTTGAAGGTGGTCTTGATCCAAAGGTCCAAGTGGTCTATGAAGGTGTGCAAAACTTGCGTAATGGAATGAAGATTAATCCAAAATTAAGGAAGCTGTAGCGGAGGATAAATTATGTTTGAAACATTTATAAAAAGACCCATATTATCGCTGGTCATATCGGTTTTTATTACCCTCTTAGGGTTGCTGGCCTTATTTACATTACCTATTACACAGTTTCCGGATATCGTGCCCCCTTCGGTGGTGGTGAATGCCAATTATACGGGGGCAAATGCGGAGGTAAGTACCAATGCGGTGGCTATTCCACTGGAAAAAGCAATAAATGGTGTTGCCGGTATGACCTATATGAACTCTGTATCGACCAATAATGGAAGTACGGTGATCCAAATTTTCTTTGAGGTAGGAACAGATCCGGATATTGCTGCGGTAAACGTACAGAATAGGGTGACAACAGTGCTCGATGAGTTGCCCGAAGAGGTCATTAAAGCCGGGGTAACGACAGAGAAAGAAGTCAACTCGATGTTGATGTATCTGAATGTGTTCACTGACGATGAAACTGCTGACGAACGTTTTATCTATAATTTTGCAGATATTAATATCCTGAAGGAGTTAAAACGTATCGAGGGGGTCGGTCTGGCCCAGATTATGGGGATGCGTGACTATGCGATGCGCGTATGGGTAAAACCCGATCGTATGGCCGCCTATAATATCTCTGCAGAGGATGTGGTGGCGGCTTTGCGCAAACAAAATATTGAGGCTGCGCCTGGACAGACCGGGATAAGTTCCGACAAAATGCGGAATATGCAGCAGTACGTCTTGCGTTACCCCGGAAAGTTTACGGAAATTGACGAATATGCGAATGTGCCTATCCGTGCAAATTCCAATGGCTCGATTATTCGTATCAAGGATGTGGCCGACGTCGAGTTTGGTTCCCTGGATTATGAAATGGTCTCCAAGACAGATGGCCGGCCATCGGCCTCGATCATGTTAAAACAGCTTCCAGGATCGAATGCACAGGAAGTTATTCAACGGGTAAAAGATCGTATGGCCGAATTGAAGCAGAATTCATTTCCAGCTGGTATGACCTATACCATGGGCTACGATGTGTCCCGTTTCTTGGATGCGTCTATTTCGTCGGTGATAAAGACCCTATTGGAAGCATTTCTATTGGTCTTCATCGTCGTGTTTATCTTTTTGCAGGATTTTAGAGCGACTGTTATCCCGATTTTAGCCGTACCGGTCTGTCTGATTGGAGCTTTGTTCTTTATGCAGATGTTAGGGTTTTCCATCAATCTACTAACACTATTTGCATTGGTATTGGCCATAGGAATTGTAGTGGATAATGGGATTGTAGTGGTGGAGGCAGTCTATGCCAAAATGGAGGAAGAACACTTGCAGCCAATGGAGGCGACTTTGGAGGCGATGAAGGAAGTTGGCGGGGCAGTCGTGGCAATCACCTTGGTCATGTCAGCAGTGTTTGTTCCGGTCGCATTTCTTTCCGGTCCGGTGGGGATATTTTATAGGCAGTTTTCCCTGACTTTGGCGGCGGCCATTGTGATTTCTGGGATCAATGCCTTGACGTTGACGCCGGCGCTATGTGCGCTTTTCCTTCGGTCACCGCACGACCGTAAGCCATCCAATAATTGGTTGGATCGTTTCTTCAAACAATTTAACGCGATTTATGACCGAACAGCATTTGGGTATAAAGGAATCTTAGTGAAAACAAGTGCGCGACGCGGACTCACCTTGTTATTGTTGGGTGGATTCTTTGTAGCGACCTGGGGAAGCAGTGCGATATTGCCATCCGGATTTATTCCAACGGAAGACCAGGGGATGATCTATGTCGCTGTGACTACGCCCCCGGGTGCTACAGTGGATCGTACCGAACGTGTGTTGGATAAAATAGATTCTGTCGCACGCAAACTGGATATTGTCGAAACGGTTTCAACTTTATCGGGATATAGTATCGTTACCGAGGTGTCGGGTGCTTCCTATGGTATGGGAATGATTAACCTTAAACCTTGGAAAGAAAGAGATCAAACGGTCGATGATGTAATCAAGGAATTGCGCGAGAAAACAAAGGATTTTGTAGATGGGCAGATTGATTTTTTCCCTCCGCCGACAGTTCCGGGATTTGGTAACTCTTCCGGGTTTGAATTACGTTTGTTGGACCGTAGTGGGAATGAGGATCTGAATAAGACCGCAGAGGTACTGGAGAAGTTTATGGAGGATATGGAGAAAAGTGAAGTCATTCAGGATATCAGTTCCAGTTTTGATGTCAACTTTCCGCAATATATGCTGAAAGTTGACTACGATATGGCTGCTAAGAAAGGGATATCGGTAGAAAATGCGATGAATACCTTACAAACTTTGATGGGGAGCCTCTATGCAACCAATTTCATCCGTTATGGGCAAATGTATAAGGTGATGGTACAGGCAGGACCCGAGTATCGCCAGCGACCTGAGGATGTACTCCGTTTATATGTCAAGAATGAAACGGGAGAGATGGTACCATATAATGCTTTTATTTCCATGGAGCGTATTTATGGACCTGAACAGATTACACGGTACAATATGTTTAGTTCGGCGATGGTCACCGGCCAGTCTTCTCCGGGCTTTAGTTCGGGACAAGCCATTGACGAAGTAGAAAAGATTGCATCGTCTTTACCGCAGGGCTATAGTATTGAGTGGTCCGGGATGACGCGTGAACAAAAGATATCGGGAAATCAAGCTTTGTATATTTTTGCACTCTGTTTACTCTTTGTTTACCTGTTGTTGTGTGCTCAGTACGAAAGCTTTTTATTGCCATTACCAGTTCTCCTCTGTTTACCTGCCGGAATTTTTGGAGCCTTTATTTTCCTGAAAATATTTGGTCTGGAAAATAATATTTATGCGCAGGTAGCACTCGTCATGCTGATTGGTCTTTTGGGCAAAAATGCCATATTAATTGTGGAATATGCCAACTTGAAATACAAGCAGGGAATGGATATTGTAACAGCTTCAATTGAAGGGGCTGTCGCTCGTTTACGCCCTATTTTAATGACTTCTTTTGCCTTTATCGCCGGATTGATCCCGTTGATGATGGCGAGTGGTGCCGGAGCTTTGGGGAATCGGAGTATCGGTACTGCTGCGGTCGGAGGGATGCTTATCGGGACGATATTAGGTGTTATTGTTATCCCGGGACTGGTCATCTTATTCTCAAAAAAGGAGAATAAAAAACAGGTCATAAAACAGACATCGTTAGTGATTGCTGCACTAATTCTTTTTGGTAGCTGTTCGGTCCCCAAGAAGGCGGCACAGCCTGAAAAAATTGCCGTACCGACAGCATTTTCAGAAAGGGCTGCTATGGATAGCGTAAATGTGGGTAATCGGTCCTGGCGGGAAATCTTTAAGGATCCGCTTCTGGTCGCATTGATTGATTCCGCTTTGCAGCATAATATTGATATTCGTCAAGCAATCTTACGGCTTGAATCAGCACAGGCTTATTTCAAACAGCGGAAGGCCGCATTAGGCCCCACAGTTGAAGCAGCTGTTGAAGGGGGAATACGTAAATATGGGCACTACACAGAATCGGGCATCGGTAATTATGATTCGAATTTCTCTGATAACCTGAAGAGTGATGAAAAACTGCCGGAACCATTTATTCCCGATTATTTTATCGGACTTCGTTCTTCGTGGGAAATTGATCTATGGGGTAAACTAAAAAGCCAAAAACAAGCTGCTTATTTTGGTTTTTTGGCCGAACAGGAAGGAAAACGCCTATTGGAAACCGAGTTGGTATCTAATATTGCAACAGCCTATTATGAGCTGATGGCCTTAGATCAAAAGATTAAGGTATATAACCGTAATATTGAACTGCATACCAATGCCCTTGAAGTGGTAGAGGTAAAGAAAGATGCCGGTTATGCTACCGAGCTGTCTGTCCAACAATTCAAAGCGCTATTGGCAAATTCCAAATCTGCTCAAGAAAAATTGAGTCAGGAGATTGCACTTTGGGAACATCATATCAACGGATTGCTGGGACGGTATTATCAACCCATCAAGCGCAGTGCGTACGTTGAGAACACCAATCTCTATCATGGAATGGCCTTCGGGACGCCAGATGATCTGGTCAATCAGCGCCCAGATATCAAAACGGCCTATCTGAAGATGATGGCGTCGTCAAACAGTCAGGAAGCGTCACGGCTAGCTTTTTTACCCTCGGTGGCCATTAGCCCTTTTGTCGGTTTGCAGAGTTTCAGTTTCAACAAGTTGTTTAATCTGGACAAGTCCATAGCCTATAATTTATTTGGGGGAATTACATTACCAATATTGAATCAAAGACAGTTGAAGACACAGTATGAAATTGCAAAGGCCGATTATGGAATTGCCTTTTTAAACTATGAGAAATCTGTGGTAAATGCCTATAATGAGGTCTCAAATGTCATCATGACCCAAGAGGCGATCAGCAAACGGCGAACGTTTGTGGATGAGCATGTAAAGGCATTGGATCTATCCATTGAAGCCGCGCAGGAGCTATTTATCGCTGGGCGCGTGACATCTTTGGATGTGGTCACAGCACAAAAAGAATCCTTGGAGGCCCAGATTGGAAAAGTCGAATTGGAGAAAGAAAATACCTTGAACCAGATTTTACTCTACAAAGCTTTGGGTGGTGGTTGGAAATAAAGCTGCCCGTGGAATAATAAGAAAACTATTTTTCATGCGATAAAGAATTAACTTGTTAATTCTTAAACTCTTAATTGGGTTAAGGGAAGGGGCCGTCGTGAGATGTCCTCTTTTTTATTGTTATTTTTATGTAGTTTAGCTTTGACGATGTTGAACCGGGCTTTATTATGTTGCAGCGCATTTTTATTTTCATTTTTCTATTTCATTTAAGTTTTTTACTATCTGCTCAGGACTATTCGGATAGTACCAAGATTTTTCAACGGTTAGAATATCTAATGGAAAATCAGAAGATGTATGTTAAAAATCGGGAAGACAAATTGGACAAACTAAAACAAGAAGCGAAAGCACTTGAAGCTGACCAAATGCGCTTTTTTGAGAAGAATTACGAAATTTTTGAGAGCTATAAAAAGTTTGATTCCGATGCTGCACTTACCTATATCACGCTTTGCCAAAAATTAGCTCCGGCCAACAATGACTCACTTCATACAGTTATTCAACTAGATTTAGCCTGGGTTTATTCGACGATTGGACGTTATATTGAGGCGTCAAAATTGTTGAATGAGATTAGTCCCGCAGGCCTTGGTACCAAACTTTTGGCCAAATATTACGATACCTATAGCTCATTTTATAGTCATTACGGACAAAGTAACAACCGCCAGGAATATTATCAGGCGAGTGAACGTTATCGCGATTCGCTATTAAAGGTCTTACCGACATCTTCATTGGAATACCGGACGACCATTGCGGTAAAAACCTTATTTAATGGCAGTCGGGAAGATGCTAAAAAGCAATTTTTTAAACTTTGGACGGAAAATCAGAAAGACTTGGAGCAGCGCGCCCTCTTGTCCTATTTTATGAGCTTGATCTATAAATACGAAAAAAATACGGCTGGTCAACTTTACTATCTGGCTGTGTCAGCAAGTGCAGATATTGAAATGGCAAATCGTGACAATGCTTCATTTCATGATTTAGCGCTAGCTTATTATGACAAACAGGATTTTGATTGTGCCTTTCGTTATATTGAAAAGGCGATTGATGATGCGATGCTATGTAAAGTACGTTATCGGATTATCGAAGGCACCTCTTCCTATCCGATCATTAATGCCGCATACCAACAGAAAATCAATACCCAGAATAAGCAATTGATCGCTTTGGTTGTTGTGGTCAGTATTTTATTGGTCGGTGTAATTATCGGCTTGATAGTGATCTATCGCCAAGTACAGCATTTGCGCAGGATCAGATCCGAATTGTCCGGAACCAATCAGCAGTTGCGCGCGTTGAACACTGAAATCAATCAAACGAATTTAAAGCTCTCCGAATCCAATCACATTAAAGAGGAGTATATTGCGCAATTTTTTGATATGTGTTCAAGCTATATCGACAAAATGGAGGATATACGAAAAGCTTTACTGAAAAAAGCATCCAATCACCAGTGGGAAGCAATTCGGGAGCAATTGAAATCGACACAGATGGAAGAAAGGGAGGTACAACAACTTTATATCAATTTTGATCGGATCTTTTTGAACCTTTATCCAACGTTTGTTGATGAATTTAACGCTCTTCTTCAGGAGGATGAGAAGATATATCCGAAGAAGAACGAACTGCTCAATACAGAACTGCGTATCTTTGCCCTGATTCGTCTGGGGATAGATGACTCGGTTAAGATTGCCAGTTTCCTTAGATACTCCCTTCGTACAGTTTATAACTATAGGACCAAGGTACGTAACAAAGCAGCTGGTCATCGCGATGACTTTGAGGCTGCTGTTTGTCAAATTGCAACCATTGATCGATCTTAATATCAACTGATAAATACCAAATTATTAATAATACAAGGCTGTATTCGATCTCTTTTTGGTACTTTTTATCTTATATTTATTTTCGTATGATATTGTTTTTTAGTATCTTATGTTTTTTTGTAGGTACTTTTTTAGTACCGTCGCTTTTTTTCCTGTCTGGGTCCTACTAGTTTTGTTTTAAGCGATGGAGCAGGGGAAACTCCTCGCAATTTGGAATAACCAAAGACAAAACAATAACCAATTTTTTTATTTCATATGATTTACTTTACTCGAAAAGTAACCTTTTCCATGGGGCTGATTTTCTTGTGTACCTGGTTGAATTCGGTATTTGCACAAGACCGTATTCAGGTCAGTGGACGGGTGCTTGATGCCCAGGATCAGAAACCACTCACTGGCGTAACAATTACACAGAAAGGTACCAGTAATGCGGTTTCCAGTAACGGAGATGGGCGTTTTCAAATTTCAGCTGTTCAAGGTAGTATTCTTCAATTTAGTTTTGTTGGCTACGACAATAAAGAATTGCCGGCTAATAGTACAATGACTGTTCAGCTGAACGCATCGACCAATGTACTTGAAGACGTTATTGTGATCGGTTATGGTGCCGTAAAACGGAAAGATGTAACCACTGCAATTTCCTCTGTGTCGACCAAAGATTTGGAGAAGAGGCCGGTCGTAAGTTTGGGGCAGGCCATACAAGGGAAGGCTGCAGGTGTTTCTGTGATCCAACCCAATGGAGCGCCCGGTGGTGAGATGTCAATTAAAGTCCGGGGTACAACCTCATTCAATGGTTCAAATGACCCACTTTATGTTGTCGATGGACTACCTGTTGAGGACATCAAATTTTTATCACCAAGTGATATAACGGACATTCAGATTTTAAAAGATGCTTCGTCGGCAGCTATTTATGGGTCGCGTGGAGCAAATGGTGTTATTCTTGTGACCACAAAATCTGGAAAAGCTGGGGAAGCTAAAATTACCCTGGGAGCGCAAGCTACAGCAAATGTGGTAAATAATACCGTAAAAGTGTTGAATACCGCACAATACAAGGAGTTGATGGATGAGACAGGTTATGTAAAGCTGCCAGAAGGGCTTACTGATCAAACAGACTGGTTTAAGGAAACTTATAAAACCGGAGTTCAACAGAATTACCAGTTATCAATCTCTGATGGTAATGAGAAATTACGCTATTATTTGGGCGGAGGTTATCTGACAGAAAAAGGCACACTGCAAGGTTCATTCTTTAGACGTTATAACTTCAAAGCGAATATAGATAATCAGGTGAAAAAATGGATGAAGGTTAACGCCAATTTATCTTATGCGGATTACAATACCAACGGGATTATCTCGGGCAACGGATCTAATCGTGGGGGAGTAGTTACTTCGATCATCAATACGCCTACTTATGCACCTATATGGGATCCTTTGTTTCCTGATCGATACAATACCAATTTCAATGGACTAAATATAAACAGCCCTTTAGAAAATCTCGAACGAACCAAGAATAACAATAATCGGGAGAATAGATTATTGGCAACAGGAAGTGTATTGATATCCTTTATGCCTAATTTAACCTGGAAGTCTTCATTTTCAATGGATAGACGGTCGGGCGTACTGACAACATTTTTAGATCCTTGGATTACGCAACAGGGTAGAAATCAATTTGGAGAGGCCTCTGACGCACGCAACACAAACACGGTATTGACTTGGGACAATGTGCTGACTTACAGCAGAAGCTTTGGAAAACATAGCTTGGAGACGATGGCAGGTTCATCTTGGACAGATTCAAAATATTCCAATAGTTATATTTATGGTTCGAACTATGCCAACGGAATTATCCAGACACTAAATGCGGCAAACAAGATTTCATGGAATGGAACCGGCTCTGGAGCGTCCAATTGGGCCATCCTATCCTATTTTGCCCGTGCGATGTACAATTACGATGGAAAATATCTGGTAACTGCAAATATGCGTGCGGATGGATCGTCTAAATTAAGCCCTTCCGGTCGCTGGGGATATTTTCCTTCGGTGTCGGCTGCATGGCGCTTATCAGCGGAGGATTTTATGAAAGATGTAGACTGGATCAATGATCTGAAAATACGTGGCGGATGGGGGCAGACTGGAAACCAATCTGGACTTGGAGACTACTCTTATCTTTCGTTCAATGTGATTCAGCGCTTACCTTGGTTTGAAGACAAATACCAATATTCCCCGCCGAATATTGGGAATTCGACTACATTGAGAGCGACAGATTTAAAATGGGAGACGACTACCCAGGCAAATGTGGGGATTGATTTTTCTACATTAAATAACAGATTGAACCTGACCTTAGATTACTACCATAAAAAAACAACAGATATGCTGATGGAAGTAAGCTTGCCTACAGGTTCTTCTTCGGCGAGTACAATTAAACGAAACGAGGGCGAGATGACTAATAAGGGATTTGAGATCGGAATAAACTCCAAGAATTTAACAGGAGATTTTACATGGAATACGGATTTTAATATTTCTTTTAACAAGAACCGTCTGGATAAGCTCGTCTTTACAAAAATCTACAATGATGCGGTTACAAATAATCTAGTGAACGCAACTGTCGTTAGGAATGAACCCGGAAGGCCTTTAGGTGGATTTTATGGTTATATCTCTGATGGTGTAAATCCGGAGACAGGTGAATTAATGTATAGAGATTTGAATGGTGATGGCAAAACATCCCCTTCCGACCTGACTTATATTGGAGATCCCAATCCAAAATTTGTATATGGATTGACAAATAGCTTTTCCTGGAAAAATTTTGACTTAAGTATATTTCTTCAGGGTACTTATGGGAATGACATTTTCAATGCGAGCCGAATGGAAACAGAAGGAATGTATGATGGTCGTAACCAAACAACAGTTGTACTCGATCGCTGGCGCGTTCCGGGACAGATTACACATGTGCCCAAAGCAGGATTTGATATTAAAAACTCATCTTATTTTGTAGAAGATGGAAGCTATTTGCGCGTAAAAAATATTTCCTTGGGTTATTCTATCGCACCTGAACGTTTGAAAAAGATTGGAATTCAAAAGATTCAGCCTTATTTTTCGGCAAGTAACCTATTTACGCTGACTAAATATTCAGGCATGGATCCGGAGGTAAACCAGTGGGGGAATTCGGGAAGAGTACAAGGCCTCGATTGGGGGACATATCCACAAAATAGATCTTTTGTACTTGGTGTAAATGTAGAATTTTAATTGAATGGTGATGAAAAAAACAAATATTAAATATTTTTTACCTTTGTTCATGACAGGCTTGTTGCTGGCTTCTTGCTCGCTAAATCGCGATCCACTGGACAGTTATACAGATGTTAGTCAGGGTAAAACAGAAAATGGAACACAGATCGTCTTTAAAAACAGAAGCGAGGTAGATAATTTTCTTTCTGGGATTTACCAACAGATGCGAGATAGGCAAGAGCATTGGTATCTGGACCTATTGTTGATCGGCGATTCCCATGCTGATAATGCGTACGCAGGAACAACAGGTGCCGAAGTTGTACCATTTGAAAATAATTCTATTGAGGGATCCAACTCCGTTGTTGATCGCGATTGGACACGTTATCTTGAAGATATTGCGCGGGCCAACCGTTTAATAATCAATGTTGATAGTGTTGCGGATAAATCCATTAGTGATGCTGACATCAAAGTTTACAAGGCGCAGGGTAAAATCTTTCGGGCACTGGCGATGTTTGATATGGTGCGCATATTTGGCTCCATTCCAGTAATTACAACACAAGGAAAAGATATTACCGCGGAAAATATCGAAGCCGTATACCCGGAGTACTTCCCCAAGCAGGCGACTGAAGAGGAAGCGCATAAACAGATCGAGAAGGATCTGTTGGAGGCCCTGGTTGATGCCCCGGTCAATAACAATGCGAATAAAACCTTGTTTACAAAATCCGTAGCCCGGGCAATGTTGGTAAAACTCTATGCGGAAAAACCCCTCCGGGATTATAATAAAGTTATTCAGTATGCGGACGCATTGACTGGAGATGGATTTGATTTGAATCCCAATTATGGGGATTTATATGAATTGAATGCGGCCAAGACAGACCTAGCGCAACGAAATACAAAAGAATCAATTTTAGAGGCGCAATTTATGCCTGGATCTGGAAACTGGGCGACCTGGATGTTTGGTCGCGACCTGTCTAATTACGACAATGCATTTACATGGGCCAAATGGGTCACACCATCACGTGATTTGATACAAGCATATACGAATGAAGCAGATCAAATTCGGATGGCACAATCTATTGTTTATTATACAACAACCTGGAGCAACTATTACCCATCAAGCCATTATCCTTTTATGTTTAAGTTGCGTTCGGGCATGAGTAGCATCGTCAAGCTCCGCTACGCCGATATTTTGTTATTGAAAGCTGAAGCCATGATCCAATTGGGGTCAAATCTTTCGGGGGCAGCTGATATTATTGATAAGATCCGTACGCGTGTAAAATTGCCCAAATTATCTGCTGGAGTTCGTGCGAATAAAGATGCTTTGCTGGAAGCATATTTAAAAGAGCGTCGCTTAGAATTAGCCTTCGAAGGACAGCGTTGGTTTGATCTGGTTCGTTTGGATAAGGTGGAAGTTGTCATGAATGCTGTGTATGCGAAAGACTCAGGAAGAAAGGCGCAGGTATATCCGTTCACAAAGAATTCCTACCGTCTGCCGATTCCGCAACCTAAAATTGACCAGAATCCTAACTTAGTTCAGAATCCAGGATACTAATTATTTAATTTTTTATGAAACGTAATAATAAAACTATGATATATACATTCTTGTTGTCCTGTCTGATCACAGCAACATCTTGTAACCGTGATAGCTTCACACCTTCACAAGGTGATGATATCAAAAAATCTGGCGATGTCACTATTGTAATGACTAATACAAACCGTGCTTATGATCTGACAAAAAAATATGTCGATTTTAGCACAAAGTTTAATATGTCGCCCAATACGATTTCCTTAAATCCTGATCAGAAGTTTCAGACAATGGACGGATTTGGTGCTGCTATAACGGGCTCTACCTGTTATAATCTGATGAAAATGAGTAAGGAGGATCGGACGAAATTTCTTACCGAGACGTTCTCCGATAAAGATGGTATGGGCATGAGCTATATTCGTATTGCTATCGGATGTTCGGATTTTTCATTAAGCGAGTATACCTGTTGGGACAAGGAAGGAAAGGAAAATTTTGGGCTGCAGTCAGAAGAAAAGCAATATGTTATTCCTGTGCTGAAAGAGATTCTAGCCATCAATCCAAACGTCAAAATTATGGGATCGCCATGGACTCCGCCAAAATGGATGAAGGTCAATAATCTGACAGATTTAAAACCTTTTGATTCCTGGACCAGCGGTCAATTAAATCCGAAATACTATCAGGATTACGGTTGGTATTTTGTACAATGGCTTCAGGCAATGAAGAAGGAGGGCATTAATATTTATTCAATTACCGTTCAAAATGAGCCATTGAATCGAAAAAATTCTGCTTCAATGTACATGTCATGGCAGGAGCAACAAGCATTTATCAAACAATCTCTAGGCCCACAGCTTAAGGCTGCCAGTATTGCTACGAAGATCTACGCATTTGACCATAACTATAATTACGATAATATGGCTGACCAGGAAGATTATCCTATCAAAATCTATAATGATGCAGGAGCGGCTTCCTTTATTGCTGGCGCAGCTTATCACAACTATGGTGGTGATAAAGCGGAGTTAATTGATATTCATAATCAGCGTCCGGATAAGGAACTGGTTTTTACAGAGACATCTATCGGGGAATGGAATGATGGGCGTAATCTTGAAAAGCGTTTAATGGAAGATATGCGCGAAGTGGCGCTAGGGACTGTAAACAATTGGAGCAAGGGTGTTATTGTTTGGAATTTGATGCTGGATACGGATAAGGGGCCAAATCGCGAGGGCGGTTGTCAGACCTGCTATGGTGCCGTTGATATTAGCAAGTCAAATTACAAGAGTATCACGCGCAATTCGCATTATTATATTGTAGGACATCTGTCGTCTGTAGTCAAATCCGGTGCGACACGTATTGGCGCTACAGGATATACCGCTGCAGGACTGGTCTATAGTGCCTTTCAGAATACAGACGGAAGCTATGCTGTAGTGTTGTTGAATGAATCGAATGACAACCGGAAAATTACACTGGCAGATGGTAAACATCATTTTAACTATGAGGTTCCTGCAAATTCAGTCGTCTCTTATCGTTGGAAAAACTAAATACTGGGATTATGAAAAGATATCTCATCAATGTACTATTGGGAGTAATAGCTGTGGTAAGTTCCTGTAAAAAGGATGAAAAATATGCCTATCAAATTGGGGATCCCAAAATTGAATTGAAATCCGACGTTTCTGTAGCCCATTTTGGCGATAGCCTAGTCTTTAATATCCATGTATCGGATAGCGAAGTTGCTTTGTCTACGCTGAAAGCGCAGTTGTATTTTACAGATGACAAGGTTACTGAAACGACGATTCGTACAAAAGAGAACGGCGACTACAGCGGAAAAATTTACGTTCCTTTTTTGAAAGACATTCCGGATGGGAAAGCGACCATTAAGTTTGTTTTGCAGAATATTAGTCAGAAGAAAACCGAACAATCCTTTGATATAAACTTAAGTCGCCCGGACTTTCCTTACCTCACTTTGGTTACCGAATCAAAGTCCTATCGCATGGAGAAGACTGGACGAAACCAATATGCAGCAAACGAGAATTTTTCGGCAGATGTAAAGGGCTATATTCAAGCACCAAAGGTTGGCGAACAAGGTAATGCCATGAGTTTTGGATGGGTTAATAATGCTGTTGATTTTGGTTCTAAAGCTGAGATCCCGTTTTCAAATTCAACGTCTGGCGTATATCCTATACAATTTAATACATTGACGTATCAAGCCTCGCCATTTATTTTCGTATTGCTTAATGGATCGTTGTTCAGCAGTCTTGATGATAAGCATTCTAAAGTTGAGATGGTGTTAAATCAAGGGGAAACAGCGACTTTTGAAGGTATTGCGGATCTACAAAATTGGTGGATTGATCCTGACTTTTTTACGCAATCCGCAGATGGGGGCATATCGTTTAAAGGAGCAACAGGGAAATATCGGATTACTGCTGACTTCGCACTCAAGTACTTTGTCGTTGAGGCCATGGCCGGGAATGACCTTGCTAAATTGCAGGAAGATGGTACTGGAGCTGTATGGATTATTGGAGAAGGCGTTGGAAAACCAAAAGTATCCAGTAATCAGGTAGGTTGGAATACAGATAAAGCACTCTGTTTAGCCCCATTGGGTAATAAAAAGTACCAAATTACATTGAGAGCAGGCGAGTCTATCAATACCGATAATATCAACTTTAAGTTTTTCCATCAGAAGGGCTGGGGCGGAGAATTTGGTGGTACGGACGTGACAACGTCGAGTGATCTGATTTTTATTGGTGATGGTAAAAATGGGCGTGATTCCGGAAATTTGGGTATCAAAACCGGTAAAATGTTGGAAGCTAGCAAAACGTATACATTTACCTTAGATCTAACAGCCGGTAATAAAAAAGCCGTGCTTACAGTTGTACCAAAATAAGCTGTTTTTTGATTTTTCAGTCCCCAGGTAAAACCTTACCTGGGGACTATATTGTTCCTATTGAATTTGTTTAATCAAGGATTCATTTATATATTTGCCGAACTCACAAGATGAAAGCTAGACAGTTCATATGGATTTTATTGCCTTTGATGCTCCTCCAGAGCTTCTCAACAGTATGGCTGTGGTCCATTTTTGAGCTGAATCGAGATTACATTGCACGCTACGAATGTATCAACCGTTTCAATGAAAATGCCCTTTCGTGTAGAGGACAATGTATCCTAATGAAGAAAATGCGTGAACACGAAGAAAAGGAGCAAAAGAACCTTGAATCACGTATTATCGACGTCGTTTTTATCAATAATTCTCAAAATTTTGACTTTAAGGTCTCTTCTTTATTTCAAGAAGATTTAGCGGAACGCTCGTTCCCTGAATACAACGAAAATTATTCTTACAGACCTATTTTTACCATTTTCCACCCCCCATTAGTTTAAATCCATTTTTAGAAATCATCATGAGTTTTTTGCTGATCGCTTATAGCGACAAATAATTCCTCATGTTCACTTCATCGTGTTTAAGCAATAGTGTATTCTGATGGTTCCATCACACCTGATACCACCTAAGGCAGCGTGAATGCCTTAAAAGGAAAATGGACTAATGAATAACAAAATTAAACAGATGAAAACTTTATTTGAACAGGTTGTCTGTTTTTGGATGACGGGTTCCGGGTAATTTAGAAAAATTTCTAGGATAGGATATGTATTGCGGCTACCTTTCTGATAGGCGCGGTCCACTGTCTATATGTTATTCTCTTCTAACCATTCTTGAGCCTGTACTACAACGGATTACCTGTTAACTAAGCTAACATGGTATTTTTATGAAGGTAAGTATATTGGTAAAAACAATAGTTTTTTATGCTGCTCTTGCGTGTGTGTTTCTCGGATCATGTACAAAAGGAAAAACAAATTATGAAGCCGAAAGGGGAGATGTAATTGAAGAGAATACTGAATTTAAGGAAGTCTCAAATGCTGTAACCGCTAATTATACGGTCAGTATAGAAGCTTTAAATGGTGTATTATATCGTGGTTATAATGATATCCGCGTAAGAATTAAGAATACACAAACAAATACTCCCGTGGAAGTGTCGGATCTTACATTTCTGCCTATTAGGACCACTGTCATGGGAGAGAAGAGTTCATGTCCAAATCGGTATAATTTCGATTATAAATCGGCGGATAAGTATTTTTCAGGTTATACGGTTTTCACTACCGAAAGCGATGCCGCGGGTAGTTGGGCACTCTATATCAATTTTACCGTCGGTAATCAATCCTTCTCCTTGATAAAAGAGGTGTCGGTTAGACAACAGCCGAATAAAAATTTGAATATGACGATGTTTACAGGGGGGGATGATGAGCAGTATGTCATCGCATTGATTGCTCCGCAGAAGCCAAATGTCGCCGAAAATAAATTGGTCGCTGGTATCTATAAATTGAACAAGTTGCTTGATTCTTCGGCGAAGGAGATCACTAATCAACTGCAATTTTCCTATTCGCAGGTTGAGCGTTATACGTTGAAGTTAGACCCGCGCATGCCTGAACCTTCCATGGGCAATCACTCATCTCCTAACAACAAAGATTTGTTACAGGACAAGGATGGTTTATACCATGGTGTGGTAAATTATACCATGACAGGAAATTGGACATTAAATTTTATCCTATTGGATCCAGCTGGAAAAGTGATCCGCGGTACCGAGGTGCCAAAGGATTTTACACCGGGAGTGGAAGGACGTAAGAGCGAGCTACATCTCGATATTTTATTCTAAGAGTCATGAAGAAATTAAGTCTAATTCTTTTTATTCTTTCTCTTGGATTGGATGTTAATGGACAAATTATCCCGGTAAAAAGAGATACAACGAGACGATTGGGAGAAGTCAAGGTTGAGGCTATAATCAAGCGAAAGATCGAAAGCGATATGAAAATGGCTGTCTCTGTCGATGAGTTTTTGGCTTCATCAGAGAGTATCAGCTTTATCAAACGTGGGGCCTATGCATGGGAACCCTTACTGAATAACATGAGTACTGAGCGTTCCACAATCACAATTGATGGTATGCATATTTTTGGCGCCTGTACGGATAAGATGGATCCCATTACTTCCTATGTGGAGAGCAATAACCTGTCTTCCATTGATATCAAGTCAGGTCAGGAGGGGAGTATGCATGGGGCAACAGTGGCTGGAAGTATAGATCTAAAAAGGAGAAGTACCCCCTTTGGTCTGGAGCAAAAAGTAGGCGGTGCGTATCAGACAGGGTTCGAGTTTAACAATAAGCAAGCATTTAACCTTGGAAATCTGTTCTATTCAACAGATAACTTCGTGGCTGATGGCAGCATTGCCTTTCGGAAAGCCGGTAATTATTATGACGGAAATGACAAGGAAGTGCTGCACTCACAATTTAATAAACTGAATGCATCATTGGGTCTAGCCTATAAGACAAGCCCACTTTCTGCCATCCGGGTAGATGCGATATTTGACCGTGCAAAAGATGTGGGTTTCCCAGCTTTGCCCATGGACCTTTGGCTATCACGGGCGATTATTACATCCGCATCCTATAAACAATTGTTTGAGCAAGGTCTGGTAAAGGTCTGGGATACCAAAGTTTATTTCAATGCTGTGGAGCACTACATGGATGATACGACACGGCCGGAGAATTTGGTACACATGGATATGCCCGGATGGAGTACGACGTACGGATTGGTATCAAAAATAAATTTAAAGAAAGATCGATATTCTTCAGAGGTACAGTTCAATGCCTACGATAATCTTTCGATAGCGGAAATGCGGATGTACCCTCAGGATCGTTCCAAACAGACCATGTTTGCTTATAGCTGGCCTTGGGTAACAACCCGTTTTGCAAGTGTTGCAATGAATAATTCCTGGGAAATTTCAGAAAGAAGCAAAGTGAATCTCGGTGGTTCGTTAGGCTGGAACTATAACTATTCCAAATACGTGGAATTTAACTGGATTTTCCATCCAGGAACGCCACAAAAAAAGAATAGATGGCTTCCGGGCCTACACGCCAGCTACGAGTTGAACTTAAATCAGTTTGATATTTCGGTAGGAACAGGTTTTGGCCATCGCGCGCCTTCCGTGTCCGAAGCCTATGGCTATTATATTTATAATAGCTTCGACCGTTACGATTATATCGGAAACCCCGATCTAAAGAATGAGATTTCTTATGAGGGCAACGCCAGCGTTGGATTCAAGACCGAGAAGCTAAGTATTGCTGCAAAAGTCAACTATTTCTACATCAACAATTATATCATTGGACGGATTCTGAGTTTAGGAAGTCCTATGAATTATCAATCCGTCGGTGTAAAGGGTTATACTTCTTTAAATAAGGCTACGCTGTTTAATACAGCTGTTAATGTAGATTATAAAATCCTGGATAACCTGCATTGGAAAGCCGTGCTTACCTATGCAAGAGGAAAGGATGATGAAGGCGGGAATCTACCTTTTATACGTCCGTTGAGTTATCAGACTTCACTGCATTATGGGTATAAAAGACTCGGCTTGCGGACCTCCTTACACGGAGATTTTGCACAGATCAACTACAGTCCCATGTACGGCGAAGATCTAACGGGCGCTTACAAAATATGGAGCCTGTCGGCCGATTACAGTTTCAGTCTTGGTAAGTTCAAGTCTGTCTTTCAGTTTGGTGCCGAGAACCTGTTGAATGAATATTATAGTACCTATGCGGATTGGGGAAATATCCCCCGGATGGGACGGAATATTTTTACATCCTTAAAAGTCAATTTTTAAAAAAATCAATCACATTTAAATAACACACATAATGAAAAAATTAACGAACTATCTAATTTTATCTGCTGTTTCATTAACAATGATTTCTTGTAGCAAAAATGACAATAACTCTGTTGCAAATAATATCAGCTTACATTTTAACAACACATTCAAAAATAACACCATTGTCCTTGGTGGAGTATCCAATGATGCAACAGTTAACACATCAGAAATGGGCCAGGTACACCACCTCTCCGAACTCAAGTATGTTGTCAGTAATATTCGGCTTGTCAAAGCTGATGGAACCGAGATTCCTTACAATGTAAATGACCTGGATAAAGGGGCTACTGTGGTGAATCAGGCCAAACCAGCAAGTCTGGACTACGTTTTAACAAATATACCCGTTGGCGAATATCGTCAGCTCAAGTTTGGATTAGGGGTAAAGCAAGAAATCAATACGGTGGATCAGGTAAAGTTTCCAGCGTTTTATGCAGCAGCGGGTGCAAACGATACGGATATGATGTGGCAATGGGCTACTGGATACCGCTTTACGAAGATCGAAGGATTCTATGGCGCCGAAAATAATGCATTTAAGATCCATACGGGAAGTACCTTGAATGGAACGAGCGGTCAGCCTGAAACATATACACAGGGGGTGGATGCTTATCGCGATATTACACTGGATCTCACGACTACCGCTCTGGTTGGGAACAATGCCCCAAAGATCACGATCAAAGCAAACCTTGATAAACTCTTAAGTGGCAAGGAAAAAGTTGCCCTAACAGCGAAAAATGCAACGACGCCGAGTCAGCATAGCAGCATGGAAGCCATGGAAATATTTGTAAATAATATTGGTGGTAATGGTAAAGACGATAAAAGCGGCATGTTTTCGGTCGAAAGTGTTGAAAATAACTAACGAAAAAATAAATTAACGATAAGGCCATCAAGAGTAGGGAAATTTAAATTTTAGAAAGCTACCCTATTCAGATGATGGCCTTGTCTTGCTATAAAAATCTGCTTGGGCCTTGTTCGTTAAAAAAAATAGACATAATGGCTCCATTCTTTTTTCAAAATCATTTACCCTCATGAAAACAGTAATCTGTATTTTAAGTGTATTGTTGATTGCATTGTCATGCAGTAAAGGCGATATGCATGAATCCGTTGAAGAGGACAATCCTGAAATTTCTCTGCAGATACCGGCCGGATTCCCCGCATTAAATGGTTCTGTTGCTGAGAATAGACCTACAAAATATGGCGTGGAATTAGGGGAGAAATTATTTCATGAAAAGAGGTTCAGCGGAAATAATACGATTTCCTGTGCGAGTTGTCACAATCCCAGTCTAGCTTTTTCAGATGGAAAACAGCAGGCAGTTGGAATTTATGAACGGGTGGGACTTCGTAATACGCCCGCTGTTCAAAACATGGCATTTATGAAGTTTTATAATTGGGATGGAAATATCCTGCAATTGGAAAAACAACCTCTCGTTCCGATTATAACACATGAAGAAATGAACTCTTCTATCTTGGAAGTGATCGGTAAAATTGGTGTTGATGCCGATTATAAAAAATTATTTCAAAAAGCATTTGGCGATGCAAGCATAACGGCTGATCGAATTTATCGCAGTATTGCACAATACGAGTATACATTGATCTCTGCTAATAGCAAATATGATCGTGTAATAAGAAATGAAGGCGAGCGACTTACAGCGGAAGAGGAGAGAGGGTATACAACTTTCAAGAGTAAATGTGCAAGTTGTCATGGTACGGAGCTTTTTACTGATCAGAGCTTTAGAAATGTAGGCTTTCCATTGAATCCTAATCCTGAAGAAGCAGGACGAGGTCGGGTTACTGGACGACATGCAGATCAGATGGCTTTTCGTGTTCCCTCTTTAAGAAATGCGGCTTACACAGCGCCTTACGGAAGTTTTGGTCAATTTCCAACCTTAAGATCTGTTTTGGATTATTTTGATAAAGGCGTGTTAGAAGCGGAAAATCTAGATCCTATTCTTAAAGAAAACGGTAATCGAATTCCATTATCAGAACAGGAAAAGCAGGATATTATCGCTTTTATAGAAACATTAAGTGATCCAACATTTCTTGGGAAGTAAATACTACATACCCGGAACGATGTCTATACAAATCGTGTGCACACTGCTCTAAAAGAAGAGATCAATCAGCTGTTTTGCCTCTGCGACATCGTGAACACGCAATAGTTGTACTCCTCTTTCTAAGAGTAATGTATTCAATGCTGTTGTACCATTCAGAGCTTCCTGTGCTGCAATACCCAATTTTTTATAAATCATGGATTTACGTGATATTCCACCTAAAATTGGAAGACCAAAATAGTGGAGCTCATTAACGCGATATAATAACTCATAATTTTGGTCGATCGTTTTTGCAAAGCCGAACCCCGGATCTAGGATAATGTCTTTTACCCCCAAATCCCTTAACTGCGCTACGCTTTCACCTAGAAAGGTAGCAACATCGGTCACAATATCGGTATACTCTGTTTGCTTCTGCATATTTTCGGGAGTACCACGCATGTGCATGAGGATATAGGGTACTTGGTATTTGGCTACTGTGGCAAACATTTCCTCATCAAGCGTACCTCCCGAGACATCATTGATGATATGTACACCAGCGTCAATAGCTTCGGCAGCGACATCTGCTCGAAAAGTGTCTATGGATAAGATGGCTTCTGGAAAGGCTTCTCTGATTGCCAGGATAGGTGGAAGTGCTCTGTCCATTTCTTCCTGAGAAGAGATTAATGGAGCACCCGGACGTGAAGAATAGGCTCCTATATCGAGTATTTGAGCGCCGGCCTGTATCAGATTTTGTGCTTTTTCCAGGGCTTTCTCCACAGTGGTATTATCCCCGCCGTCATAGAAGGAGTCGGGGGTAACATTGAGTATACCCATCACAATAGGTTTCTCAAATGTCATTAGTTTGCCACCTACATTGATGGATGGGGCAGTTGCTGTCTGAAATTTTTTCATCTGACCACAAGTACGCCGTCAGCAACAATATTAATATCGTTTTTTGGCTGAGTAATCTGATTTATTTCGGCTTGAGATTTACCGAGATCTTTTGCAGCATGTTGCAGTGTTGCCACTGAGGTTTCTTTCTTCTTGGCTACGCCTTCGACAACGACAGTTTTACCGATGATATCAGCAGGCATAAAGAATCCGTAATCTTTAAAACGTACCATAATAGGCTCTTCCCCATCGCGGGCTAAGGTCATGAAACAACCTTTCTTCTTACAGACTTCAACAACCTTACCCTCAATTTTGCCAGTGAAAGTATTTTTGTTACTTAGCTCTTTTTCCAGTTTAACAACAGAAATCGCCTTATTTGCCTGAATTTCCTTTCCATATTTTACACCGGGCTTTGCGGAAGGAATCTCCTTTTTTTGCGCATGTAATTGTGTATTTATAGTAATTGCCAGGGCAAAAAATAAAATGATCTTTTTCATCTGTATATATAAGTTGAGTGTTAAAGTTGATGAAACTCCCCGATTTACTTCATCAGCGCAAGCACGATTTTCATGGCCTGTCTCTTTCAAGCGGTAATCAAGATGGTAGAAGGCGTTTTATCCCATTTTATATTTAAAAAAAATTGGAGAGCTTTCTACTACTTTCGAATAAATTCAAATTTACCGCTCGGATCTAGTTTCATGATGGTAGACGATTTACCATCAGTTTTTACATGTCTATCGTAAGCGACAATATAGTCTACACCTGCCTTGATCTCTTCAGCGATTTCGTCAAAATCTTTCGCTGTAGGCCCACCACTGATATTTGCTGAAGTGGAAATAATAGGCTTACGGAAGCGTTGTAGAAGTTGTTCGCAAAAAGGATGTTTGACAATTCGAATGCCAATCGAGCCGTCCTCTGCAATAGCATTGGGGGCCAGATTTTTGGCATTCGAATAGACAATTGTCAATGGCTTGTCCGTATATTCAATAAGCTGATAAGCAACGTCCGGGATTTCGTTCACATAACTTGCCAATTGGTTGTCGTTATGTAAAAGGACGATCAGACTCTTGGATTTATCTCTTCCCTTCAATTGAAAGACTTTCTCTACAGCTTCCGGATTAGTAGCATCACAGCCTATCCCCCAGATCGTATCTGTTGGGTATAAGATTAATCCACCTGCTTTCAGCGTTTCCAACGCCTTGTTTAAATCCTCACGATCCACGAATGCGCTCATTTTTTATTTCTTTAGTTCCGGCTTGAATTTAGACAGCGACATTATGCTCACGCAAAGCATCATTTAATGAAGTTTTCTTATCCGTAGATTCTTTACGTTGGCCAATGATCAATGCACAAGGAACTTGATATTCGCCCGCAGCAAATTTTTTGGTGTAAGATCCAGGGATGACAACCGAGCGTGCAGGCACATAACCTTTATATTCTACTGGTTCAGGTCCGGTAACATCGATGATTTTTGTCGATGCTGTCAATACAACATTAGCACCTAATACTGCTTCTTTTTCTACACGAATTCCTTCAACAACGATGGCTCTTGATCCGATAAATACGTTATCTTCAATGATAACTGGAGCAGCTTGAACAGGTTCAAGTACGCCACCGATACCAACGCCGCCACTTAAATGTACATGTTTACCGATTTGAGCACAAGATCCTACTGTCGCCCAAGTATCTACCATTGTACCCTCATCGACATAAGCACCGATATTAACGTATGAAGGCATCATGATTACTCCTTTCGCTAAATACGCGCCCAGACGTGCAGAAGCTCCGGGAACAACACGTACACCCGTATGTTTGTAATCTGTTTTTAACTTCATTTTATCGTGGAATACAAAAGGACCGGCCGTCATTTCACGCATATCATTGATCGGGAAATACAAGATCACAGCTTTCTTGATCCAGTCATTGACATGCCACCTCGTTCCGATCATTTCCGCTACACGGATTTCACCGCTATCCAGTTTCATGATCACCGTACGAATTGCTTCTGTATATTCTTTATACTCCAATAACTGTCTATCTTCCCAAGTTTCCTCAATCAATTTTTTAAGTGGCTCTACCATATTATTTGTTTGCTTATTTGAATTTGTTTATTTTGATGTACAAACTTAGATAAAGTTGCATTTAAAAGCAACTTTATCGATCTCTCCTGTCATGAAGAAAATATTCATAGGGGAATTATGTTAATTTTCGGTGGAAATACCACGATAATTTGCTAATATAATTATTTTTGAACTATGGCTCCAGCATCAGAAAAATTGAGAATTGATAAATATTTATGGTCGATAAGATTGTTTAAGACGCGAACTTTGGCAACTGAAGCCTGTAAGGCGGGACGGGTCAAGCTGAAAGGTCAAAATATTAAACCTTCTTACGAGGTTAAAATCGGTGATATCTATCATATCCAAAAAGGAATAGAAAAGAAAGTCGTGCAGGTAACCGGCCTTCTTGAGCGCCGGGTGGATGCAAAAACTGCGGTTCAGTTTTATGAAGATCAAACCCCAGTGGAAGAGACTGTAGGCTACAAGTCGGTGTTTCAGGCGCCGGTTCTTAAACGGGATCGCGGAACGGGAAGACCCACGAAGAAGGATCGTCGTGAAATAGATGATTTACAGGCATCCGACTGGTGGGACAAAGAAGATGAATAAGGTAAAAAACATTTCATTTCTTCGATAATTATTTGCATTTTAGGTTAACTAAAGTTGTCCCTATGGATCGGCTTTAACACTGACCAAAATGCAAATAATTATGAGAGGTAGCATGCACGCACAAGCGCTGATGACACTAGCGCTTACCCTAAATCTATCACCGACTATTGCCAAGTCTGGAAATTCCATCTCATCTGCCAATTATGGATATTCATCTTTAGGATTGCAACAAACTATTCGAGGAAAAATTCTTGATGGGAAGGGGCAGGGCATAGGTGCTGTCACGGTCAGAAATTTGACGGCAGGAACAACCGCGCAGTCTGCTCCGGATGGGAGTTTTAGTATTGCTGCAAAACAAGGTGATCAATTGGAATTCTCCTCTGTAGGCTATGATCGACAGACAGTCTCTGTCAATGGTTCGGGCCCCTTAGCAATTACATTGGCAAATAAGAGTACGGTATTGGAGGATGTGACCGTGACAGGTTATACGAACTATTCCAGAAAGCAATCTGCCAATGTCTCAACCACCGTAAAAGCAAAAGATTTAGAGCAGGTACCTATGGCTTCGGTGGATCAAATGCTCCAGGGGCGTGTTCCAGGGATGAGTGTGATGGCTAGCTCAGGGCAACCCGGCGCTACTGCTTCTGTTGTCATACGGGGAGTGGGTTCGATAAATGGTATCTCAGATCCACTTTATGTGATCGATGGAATTCCTATTGCCACTTCGGAACTGAAGAATTTTAGCGCAAATGATTTTGAATCTGTCAATGTATTGCGCGATGCAACGGGAAAATCTCTATACGGATCCAGAGGTTCAAACGGTGTGATTGTCATCACGACAAAAAAAGGTAAATCTGGTCAGTTAAATGTGAATTTTAATTCTCAATATGGTATTTCCAAACTGACACGGCCGAAATTCCAGATGATGAATACGCAACAACGTTTGCAATTTGAAGAAGAGTTGGGGGCATTTGTCGATCCAGATAATAATGAAGGCATAGGGCCTGGATGGACCTATTCACCTAAAAATCCTGATGTGGTCAGCGGAACTCCAGTTTATAAGGCTCGCGCAGCTCAAATTTTGGATAGTTTGAGGGGGATTAATGTTGACTGGCGTGATTACTTCTTTCGCAATGGAAAGTTTATGGATCAGCAGGTGAATGTGAGTGGAGGCGGGGAGCATGTGCGGTTCTATAGTAGTGCGGGGTACTATAAACAAGAGGGTGTTGCCATTCGATCTGGTCTTGATCGATATACCTTGAAGAATAATGTGGATTTTGACAAGGGGAAACTTTCAGGAGGAATAAATGTGACCCTTGGGTATACAAATTCGAAATTTACCGAAGGTGTAGGAGCCTCACGTGTCGGATCGTCTATGGCATCAGTCTATTATGCACTACCTTATGAATATCCATATGCACCGGACGGAACGCTTATTCATTTTGGGAATGAAGACGATTACTTTATTTTAGATCAACGTGAGGGGAGTGCTGGATTGGAGCGCTTGCTCAACTCAAGCAGTTCTTCTGAATTATTTAATACTAATGTTGGTCTCAATCTCAATTATCAATTGCTGCCGACTTTAAAAGTCCATACGCGATTGGGGATAGATTATAATACGACTACCGGCCAAGATTATATCGACCCAGATTCTTATTATGGATCAAGGGATAGGGATCCGACGCTTGGTGGGAAGGGACTGTTCGCAGAAGACAATCTCCGCTCTACCAATCTGATCAGTACCACAGGATTAACCTATCAAAATACTTTTGACGAAAAACACAACTTGGAGCTCTCTGCTTATTTTGAATATTTATATCGACGTAACCGCGCTTTTGGGTACAAAGGCTACGGTATTGACAGCCGCTTGCCCGAGAATCCGAA
Organism: Sphingobacterium sp. HMA12; assembly: GCF_002933815.1. GTDB lineage: Bacteria > Bacteroidota > Bacteroidia > Sphingobacteriales > Sphingobacteriaceae > Sphingobacterium. Next base: position 252,116 of record NZ_BEYR01000006.1, on the reverse strand, counting down.
TGGTGTAACAGTAAGTCCGACCTATTTACCTGCAATTTTGGGCGGGCGCACGAAATATGCGTTGGCTTCGTATATGGCCTTGGGAAGGTATACCTATGACAATCGCTATTCGTTGACGGCAAGTTATCGTTATGATGGCTCATCACGTGTGGCGGAAGCCAATCGTTGGCATGGTTTCTACTCGTTTGGCGCCAATTGGAATATCAAGGAAGAGGAATTCCTGAAGTCCAATGAATTTATAAAAGGCTTATCCCTACGAGCTAGTTATGGTACCACGGCCAGTACAATTAATGGTGATTTCAATTACTTGGCAACTTTTAGAAAGGATATTACCTATGGCGGCGAAACGGCCATTCGTCCTTATGATCCCGGAAACCCGAATTATGACTGGGAATATGTGGATGAATTCAATGCTGGATTTGATTTGGAGCTTTTTCCATCAAAGCGGCTTCGTGTTGCCATGGATTATTACAATAAAATAACCAAGAATATGTTTTTTGATCAGCCGATTTCCTTGACATCGGGATTCTTGGATCGTAAGCTACCATTGAGCACGGGCAAGATGCGTAATAGGGGAGTGGAAATGAGCGTGTCCGGTGACGTTGTTAAGACGACGGATTGGGGGCTGACTTTAGGCGTCAATGCCTCGTATAATAAGAATACGATATTGTACCTTTCTGATGCATTGACAGAGGTTTTAGATGGAGATACACGTATCATGCGAGTTGGACTGCCCTATGGAACCTATTATGCGCCTGAGTGGGCCGGGGTTAATCCCCAAACGGGTGATGCACAGTATTATAACCGTGACGGCAGTGTAACGACCGAATACGACGAAACTTCACAGGCTGTTACGAAATCCGGAAGCATGTTCCCGAAATGGGTCGGTGGATTTAATACAACTGTTCGTTGGAAAAGCCTCTCGTTGGACGCCTTGTTTGCATTTGTTAGTGACGTGCGCCGTTGGAATAACGAGGATTTTTATAATGAGAATTCAAGCTATATGACGAGTAACCAAAGTATACGCATGCTTACGGACCGCTGGAAACAACCGGGGGATAATGCTATTTTACAGCGGATTGATATACCGCGCGAATATACGTCCAAAGATATCCAGGACGCCTCCTTCCTCAGATTGCGGAATGTGAATTTGGTTTATCAGTTTCCGAAAACGTTGTTTGGAGATCAAAAGGTGATTAAAGGAGCCCGAATTTTCTTTCAGGGGCAAAATCTATTAACCTGGACGTCTTGGCGAGGGCTTGACCCCGAAAATAGTGAGGGGATTAGCCGTTTTAACTATCCTGCACCGAGGACATATACCGCAGGATTTAGTGTTAACTTTTAAAAAAGACTACAGTAATGAAATTATTTAAAAATATGTTGAGAATTGGCCTCTTTACTGTGGGCTTGGCAACTTTATATTCCTGTAATAAATTAGATCTGAAACCTTCAGATACCATTGATCCTGAAAAGGCTTACCGTAATCTGGAAGACATCGATATGGCCATCAAAGGAGCCTATGCAGGGATGACCTATACGCTCATCGGAAATAGTGTGGTTGTTTCGGATGAAGCGATTTACCCCTCAGAAAATACGGTTGGCAATGTGAGTGCATACCGTTGGCAGTATACGGCTTCAAGCTCCTCGGTGACGAGTGCATTTGGTGAGTATTATGTTGTCATAGATCGCGCGAATCGCGCTTTGGCAGGGCTCGAAAAATTAGAGAAAGTGGATGCTAATAAGAAGAAGCATTACCAAGGGGAGTTGTTGGCCATACGTGCTTTTGCACACGTTGAATTGTTGAGAGCTTATGCCGCCGGTTATGAACCTACCGCATTGGGCATACCCTATATGATGAAGTCTGAAATAGGACATCCCCGGCGGAATACGGTTGCCGAAGTATTCAATTTGGCCCAAAAGGATATTAACGATGCTTTGGCATTAATTGGAGATGAGGAAGCGATGTACCGCTTTTCTAAAACAGGTTTATATGCATTGCAGGCAAGAGCCGCTTTATATGCAAAAGATTGGACCTTGGCAATTACGGCTTCATCGAAAGTCATCGCAGCAAAACCCTTGGCGGATAGAATTTCCTTTCCGAAAATATGGTCAGACGAGAGTTCCAATGAGGTTGTTTTTTCGTTGCATAGGACTGCTGCGGATCTTCCAAAGGACGAGGATTCTCCAGCTGAAGGACCTATCGGGGCGATGTTCTTTAGACAGGACGGCGAAATAGCACTTTACACACCTTCAAATAAGTTGATTGCTTTATTTGACAAGAATAAAGATATACGTTTTAGAAGCTATATTCTCGATGACCCCAATCGTGGGGCAGGGAAACAACAGTACCTGATTGGAAAATATTTGGGCCGTAAAGAAGCTGATGCAACAACTGGCCTCGTAGACGTAAAATTATTTAGAACAGGCGAGATGTACCTGATCCGGGCGGAGGCCAATGCGGAGACCAATAAACTCAATGAAGCAAATAATGATTTGAACACCTTAAGGAGGGCGCGTATTCAAGATTATCAAAATCAGCTCATATCCTCCAAAGACGAACTAATTGACGCTGTTTTGGCTGAGCGTTACAAGGAATTAGCATTTGAGGGACATCGTTTTTTTGATTTAAAAAGAAGGAAAATGCCCGTTCGTCGAGGAGCTCAAGATGCTGTAAATACGGCAGGAGCATTATTGCTGGAACCTTCAAAAGCGCAATACAGTTTTCCAATTCCTGCAGATGAAATATTTGTCAATAAAAATATGGTTCAAAATCCAGGTTATATAAAAGAATAAAATGAAGATACATGCAATGATAGCAGTGATTATGGGGACTGCTGCGGTGACGCTTTCCTGTAATCATAATGATGGAAAGGAAACACAAGAAATGGTGAAGGAACAATTTGTTCTGGCAATTCATGGCGGAGCGGGGACAATTTTGAAAAAAAATATGACTGACTCGATGGAACAGGCTTATAAAACCGTTTTGGAGCAAGCTTTAAAAGTCGGTTATGACCAATTGAAGCAAGGGAATTCCAGCTTGGATGCCGTAGAACAGGCGATTCACGTGATGGAAGATTCGCCCTTGTTCAATGCCGGAAAGGGGGCGGTGTTTACGAATGCGGGCAAAAATGAACTGGACGCGTCTATTATGGATGGGAAGACATTAGCTGCCGGTGCAGTTGCTGGCGTTACAACTATCAGAAATCCAATTTCTGCAGCGCGTGCGGTGATGGAAAAATCGGAACATGTCATGATGGTAGGCAAAGGAGCAGAAGAGTTTGCCAAAGAAGCAGGTTTGCAGCTAGTGGATCCATCCTACTTCTGGACTAAAATGCGTTGGGATGCATTGCAAAAAATTAAAAAAGAAGACAGTACTAAAATGCAGCTCGATCATGATCAAAAGCAGAGTTTGCGTTTGGGCATCATTAATAAGGATTATAAATTTGGGACGGTGGGCTGTGTCGCACTGGATAATCAGGGGAATTTAGCTGCTGGAACTTCAACAGGTGGAATGACAAATAAAAAATTCGGTCGTGTTGGCGATTCGCCGATTATTGGCGCCGGAACCTATGCAAATAATATGACTTGTGCTGTTTCCTGCACGGGATGGGGTGAATTCTATATCCGTAATGTAGCTGCATATTCTGTTTCCGCTTTAATGGAATACAAAGGAGACAATGTATGGCAAGCTGGTCAAGCGGTGATTGATCAGATCGGCAAGATGGGGGGTGATGGTGGAATGATCGTTATGGATAAAGAGGGGCATGTCGCTATGCCTTTTAATACCGAGGGGATGTATAGAGGGACGGTAACCAAGGATGGTAAGATAAAAGTAGAAATTTATAAATAATCAAACGTATTATAAAGGGAAAGCTGTCATGAAAAAGTTGTTGTGTATTATAGTGGTCGTGGTGCTGTGTTCTTTCGCCAGCCAAAAATCAAAGATTTCTCCTAAAGGGACACTGTTTGTTATCGGTGGCGGACATAAGGATGAGCATCTGATGGAAGCTTTGGTACAGGCGGCCCAGCTTTCGTCAACGGACTATATTATGATCTTGCCAATGGCTTCAACTTTGCCCAAAGAGTCCGTTGAGGATATGGTAAAGCAACTGAGTGAGGTAACAAAAAATAAGGTTACCAGTATCAATTTTTCAAAATCAGACGCCGAAAATAAGCATTTGGTTGACTCCGTGCGTCACGCTAAATTGATCTATATCACAGGGGGGGATCAAAACCGTTTTATGTCGATAGTCGAGCATACGGCATTGTTCGATGCGATTCATATGGCTTATCAGCAAGGTGCATGTATAGCGGGTACAAGCGCTGGAGCGGCAATAATGAGCGAGACGATGATTACAGGTAATCAATTAAAAGATTCAACCTATCGGCCGACATTCAATAGACTGGAACATAAAAATTTAGAGACGGCCAAAGGTTTGGGACTGATAAAATCTGCCATTATAGATCAGCATTTTGTGAAGAGAAGCCGATATAATAGACTTTTTACCGCCCTGGCAGAGTTTCCCGACAAGACCTGTATCGGGATCGATGAGGGAACGGCAATTATCGTGCGGCAGAATAACGTAAAAGTGGTTGGAGAATCCCAAGTAATCGTTGCCAAAAATCCACGTGGATTAAAGAAAAAATCCAATGGAATGATCACTTGGGACAATCTTACGCTCAGTGCCTATGATGAAGGTAAAATGTTTAAGCTAAAATAACTAAAGGTATTTTTCGATTTCATCAAATTGGATATCCCCATGTGATGCATCGTAAAGACTGTTTTTTCCTTCGACGATAAGGATCTGGGGGGATTGATGTTGAATATTCCACCGTTGTGCAATTTCATTGGAAAGTGCGCGGTAGCGTAATAAGTCTAACAGGTAGATGGAATAATCCTGATCAGATGTATTTGACATACGTTCTAAGCTGCGCTTTGCCATGTTGCTGATACCACAGGTCGTACTGTGCTTAAATATAGCGGAGACCTTATCCGACTGATAAAGTTCCTGTAACTGTTCTTCCGTATTTAATTCTATCCAATTGATCATAACTATAATTCTTTAAATTTTTTTTGCTCGACTTGTACAAAGGAAGAGACCGAAGAGAATACGCAGCTTTTCTTATTATTGCTGGCGCAGCTAAATAGACTTGGTAAGCGTATACCGTCACCGATCTCCTTGTAACGACTTACCTCATAACTGATTTTTTCTGCTTTATCCGTGTAATCATAACGTGTAATCTCGCCCGTATTTTGATCGATATAAAGTAAACCATCTAACTTTGATCCCAGCACTGCACCTGATGAAGTAATGCTTGCAATGGTCAGTTTTTGCCCGCCAATAAATCGTTCTTCCTGATTTTTGAGCTGGATACTTTTTTGCTCAATAAGCGTTGGTAGCAAAAGCAGATTGAGATCTACAAAAAGTTGGTTTTTAATGGATTTTTTTATTTCCTGACCATCTGTTGCAACATTGCCCCCAATAAAAAGCTTATCTGTACCACTGCCTTTAAAATTGAATAAATAGGTCACCTGATCAGATCCGCTATACCCGTCGAATCTACATTCTCCGGTTGTTCGGTTAAAAAGGAATTTACGCTCCTCATTAGACAGCTCTTCAGACACCGTATTTCCCTTCGCTGAAAAAGCTAAGTATTGCAGGGAATCCCATTTGTCTTGGCCACCAATACTACGCCAGATCTGTTTGTTTAAACTATCATCCTGAGCCGACAGATGTGCCTGACAGAGTATTGATAGCATAAATACCAAAAGTATATTCGATAATGTTTTCATAATCATATCTAAAAAATAAAAATCGATTAATAAGATATTACCATACTTTATTAATCGATTTATTTAAAATAAAAGTACTTGTGCTTTTTTATGTTTTGGCCCAGAATACTTTTTCATGACTGAGTACTAGACAAAATTGATACCAAACTAGAATTTTTTAGCAATGGCAGCCATTTGTATTGCCGTAATAGCAGCTTCTTCTCCTTTATTGCCATGTTTGCCACCAGCACGATCCAAAGCTTGTTGAACATTGTCTGTTGTCAGTACACCGAAGATTACGGGCTTGTTATACTTTAGTCCTACATTTGAAACGCCATTAGCAACAGCATGACAAATAAAATCAAAATGTCGGGTTTCTCCCTGAATGACACAACCCAGACAGATGACAGCATCAAAGCTTTGGTTTCTTAATGCCAGATCCGCTCCAGAAGTCAACTCGAAGCTTCCCGGAACTTCAATGATTTCAATATTACTTTCTTTTGCGCCGTGTTTTTCTAGGCCCGAGATTGCGCCGTTCAATAATGCACCAGTAATTTCTGCATTCCACTGTGCAACCACAATTGCAAATTTGAATGGACTCGCATCCGCAACTTGGATATGCGAAAAGTCTGATAGATTTTTAATGCTACTTGCCATAATAGATACAAAGATAATGAATTTAGATGGTCACAAAAAAAGAGGCTATGAAATAGCCTCTTTTTTTGTGAATTTATGATCTCTTATAAATGTGCTTGTACTCTACCCAATAGACCATCTATAGTAGATGCCTCTTGGCTTTCAGGGAAATCAGTTTTGATTTTTTTGTACGCTGTTTCAGCACTTTTGTAGTCGTTCTGTGCCTCGTAAACAAGTCCTAATTTTTTTAGAAATAACGGTGTTGTGTACGAGTTGCTTGATTTTTCAGAAGCTTGTTTATAATAATCAGCGGCTTTTTTATAGTCTTTAAGCTCTGAATAGGCATCTCCTGTTAAACCGATAACCAGTGGGTCTAAAATTTGACTTCCTGTGGGTGAATATTTTTCCAATGCTTTTGCTGCATCATCAAATTTACCTTGACGTAAGTAAAGACCTCCTAAGTATGCATTTGCAATATTTGCAGATTTTGTGTTTGAATACTCATCGGCAATTTGTTTAAAACCAAGGAATGCTCCGTCACCTGCAATAGCTTTATTCTGTAAGGAGTCAATTGTAACAAGCTGCTCGGCTTTATACATGCGATTCGATGCTTCTTCTGCTCTTGGCTGCAAGTAAAGTTTCTCGTATCCAAAGTACAGCAAAATCAATACAATGATACCACCGAAAATAAACGCAACGCTTTTTTGGTTATCTTGAAAAAAAGATCCTTTTGAAGGTTTTAAACCTTGATTTGTATTATTTGTATTTTTAGACATTACTAATCAGTAAAATATGGATTGCAAAAATACACTTTTCGAGCAAATTTGCAAGTATTTTGGAAATTTTAAAGTGAATTAACTTTTGTTTTCGGACTCATTTGATAATTCGATTTCTTTGTCCAGCTGTTCATAGATTGAATTTTTACTTTTAAATTCTGGAACGATAAGCTTCATCTGGTAGACAACCTCATTTTTATTTTGAGTAGCTAACCTTTCTTTTAATTCAGCCAATTTTAGACTGACAATATTATAATTATTTTCACGGACTTTGGCGATCATAATTTTCTCATGATGTGTCGGAAGCGTATTCTCGAGGTCATTTAGCAACTCTTCATAGAGTTTTTCTCCAGGCCTTAAACCGGTGAACTTGATTTCGATATCTTCATTCGGTTTAAATCCGGAAAGACGGATCATCTTCTTGGCCAGCTCAACTATTTTTACGGATTTACCCATATCAAAGACAAATATCTCCCCTCCTTGCCCCATTGCACCGGCTTCAAGAACAAGTCGGCAGGCTTCGGGGATAGTCATAAAATAACGGGTAATTTCAGGATGGGTTACTGTAACAGGGCCTCCTTTCTGGATTTGATCTCTAAACCTCGGAATGACAGAACCATTGGATCCAAGCACATTTCCGAATCGTGTTGTAATAAATTTAGTGTTCACTTTCCCATCCTGAAGGCTCTCCAGGTGATTGTTTAGTGATTGAACATATATCTCGGCAATTCGCTTTGTCGCACCCATAATGTTCGTTGGATTAACGGCTTTGTCCGTTGAAACGAAAACAAATTTTTCGACCTGAAATTCTACGGCTAGGTCAGCTAGATTTTTAGTTCCCAAGATATTGGTCTGTACCGCTTCCAGGGGATGATTTTCCATCATGGGGACATGTTTGTATGCGGCCGCATGGTATACATAATGTGGTTTGAATGTTTCAAAGAGCAAACGCATTCTTTTTGTACTTCTGATATCAGCGATATAGGTATGATACACCTGATTCGGAAATTCGTCCTGCAGATCCAGCTGTAAATTATGTAACGGTGATTCTGCTTGGTCACACAGAATAATCATCTGAGGTTCATATTTCCCCAATTGAGAGGCAATTTCGCTTCCGATTGACCCTGCGGCACCAGTAACAAGTATTCTTTTGCCTTTTGTCTGGCTTAGGATATGGTCGTCATTGATTTTGATCGGATCTCTTTCCAATAGATCTTCAATTTTTATTTTCTGGATCTGATTGGGATTAAGATCTCCATTCATGATTTTTTTAACTGGCGGGAGTGTTAAGATGCTTACGTTCCTTTCGAGGGCAATATCCGTAATTTCATTCTTGCGTTCCGAAGGAATATTATGTGATGCAATAATGACCTCCTCCACGTTCAGGGTATTGATAAGATGATTAAACTTTTTGGAAGAGTAAATTTTCGTTCCATCAATTACTTTGTTAATTTTCTGATCGTTATCATCCAAAAAACCTATAATGGCATTTTTCGATCGAATGTCATGGTCTAAAGTTCTTTTTACCGCGATACCGAGATCACCGGCACCATAGATTAAAGTTTTCTTTCTGCTGCCATTGACCTTTTTAGTGTATAAAAAGAAAATTTTGATAATGGTTCGATAGACCGTTAATATCAAAAAAGAGAAGAGCGCAAAGAAGATGATTAATGCCGTCGGAATATTTCGCTCGATTTCGTTTGCCTGGATAATCAATTTGATGACCAAAAGCATGAATACGCTAAATATTATAGTAGATAATATTCGTATGGAGTCAATGGCACTTGTGTAACGAATTATTCCCGTATACATTTTGAATAAGTAAAATGATAGGGAGCAAACGCTAATAAACAAAATATATCGTATGCTGAAATCTATGTCAAGGAGAAAGTCGAAGTTAAAATCGTAATAAATAACGTTTGCAAGGAGATAGGCAATAGAAACACTGAAAATGTCCAATAAAAAAATGATCCATCTGGGTACGATACTGATTTTACTTAGCATGGTATTATGTCTGATTAATTTAGACAAATGTAGATAATTTTGTTTCATTCCAATGGTCTTTATATGTATTAATCTTTTACAATATATAATGGAGCATGAGCTCAGATAAGTGCACTAAGAATTGCGATATTACTTGGACAATGAAGGGCATGCGGCAACAATTTTATCTTCGTTTGATTAGATTGATTATTTATCGTAATTTTAACTAAAGTCAATTTAACAAAATGAATGAGTTAGGGAAGCTTGCGAGTCAGGCCATGATGTCTCCAAAAGAGATGCTTTTTGAGAAGAAGAAGAATGAAAAAAGTCTTTTTATTGGTATTCCAAAAGAGACCTCACTTCAGGAAAAGCGTATATGCTTAACACCCTTGGCTGTGGCATTGTTGGTTGAGAATGGTCATGAGGTATTAATTGAGACTGGAGCTGGTGCTGGAGCTAATTTTTTAGATCACCATTATAGTGAACAAGGTGCCCGGATAGTGTCTTCGAGAGAAGAGATCTATCAAGCCGATTTGATTATTAAAGTTGGCAGCCCTACCGTGTCAGAAGTTAAATTGATGAAGGAAAGGCAAGTCCTTTTATCTTCCCAGCAACCATCACTAATGAATTTGGAAGTATTAAAGGCGCTTATGCATAAAAAAATTACCGCAATCTCTTATGAGTACCTTAGGGATGAGGGTGGTTGTTTGGCTGTGGTACGGGCAATGAGTGAAATTGTTGGTGCAACCGCAACCTTAATTGCTGGAGAATATCTAAGTAATGCATTTGGCGGAAAGGGACTTATGCTCGGTGGCGTTACTGGAGTCGCATCTACGGAAGTCGTTATTATTGGAGCCGGGACGGTAGGAGAACAAGCTGCACGAACAGCTTTGGCGCTAGGGGCTCAGGTAAAGGTCTTTGATAATTCGATTTACAAACTTCGGCGTTTGCAAAACAATCTGGGAAGCAGGGTGTTTACTTCCGTTATTCAGCCCATTATCCTGAATAAGGCCGTAATAAGTTCGGATGTTGTCATTGGTGCATTACGAGCGCAGAATGGTCGCTCTGCTTGTGTGATTTCCGAAGAAACAGTTTCAAAGATGAAACCTAATTCGGTTGTTATTGATGTCAGCATTGATCAGGGTGGAAATTTTGAGACATCGGAAGTCACTTCGCATGATAAGCCGGTTTTTAGAAAATTTGATGTCATCCACTATTGTGTTCCAAATATTGCGTCGCGGGTGGCACGTACGGCAACCTATGCGATGAGCAACATTTTCACATCCATCTTGTTGGACTTTGCTGAATTGGGCGGTTTGAGAAATGCGATTTGGAAAAGTCCGGGAATAAGAAGCTCAATCTATTTATACCAAGGTAACCTAACCAATGCCGATATGGCTTCCCGATTTAATATGACAGCAAAAGATTTGGATTTACTGGTTGTGTCATCACTCTAGCTCAGGTAATCATGTTTAATCGGCTAAGATAGAGAGAAGATATTATATCCAGTCGGTACGAAAGAATTTACTATCGGTTGACGATATTTGGTTATATGGTCGTTTAAAGAAGAACAACCAAAGCAAGTAAGAAACAGAAACCTAACAATGATAAAATAAATACAAATGAAAACAATTCTTATGATCTTATGTGCTTTGATTTCGCTTGCAAAGGCTCAGGAAGCGATTAATCTTTATCAGGATTCTATTCCAAATGCAGCTGATAAAGCTCAAGCTCTTTTGGGAAAAAATACACCTAAATTATTTATCTATACGCCAGATAAAAATATAGCTAAAAATATTGCCGTGCTTGTGATCCCGGGGGGAGGGTATTCACATATTGCTATGGATCATGAAGGGCATGCGGTCGCTAAGGAGCTTGTGAAGAACGGCTATGCAGCATACGTATTGCAATATAGACTGCCTTCGCCAAATATTATGCGGGATAAGAGTATCGGACCGCTCCAAGACGCCCAACGGGCGATGCAGTTGATTCGTAGTTCCAACCCGCAACTAAAAAAAGTCGGTGTTATTGGTTTTTCCGCGGGGGGACATCTTGCATCAACCCTCATGACCAAGTTTAAGAAAGCGTATATCGCCAATCCGTCACATGTGTCACTGCGCCCCGATTTTGCGGGACTGATATATCCCGTTATCTCAATGCAAAATGATGTGACGCATAAAGGCTCAAAAATTAATCTCATTGGAGAAAACCCATCTGAAGAAGTTGTCCGGTTATTTTCTTCAGATCTACAGGTTTCTTCGGAAGTATGTCCAACTTTCTTTGTACATGCTAAAGATGACACAGCTGTTCCTATTGAAAATAGCTATAGGATGATGACTGCGCTGGATAAGGCGAATGTTCCAAATACGCTCTATGTCTTTGATGAAGGTGGCCACGGATTCGGATTAATCAATAAAACTTCGGAAAAAAAATGGTTTGATGCATTTCTTTCCTGGCTGTCGACCTTAAATTAATCGAAAGCAATCCAATTGGAAATTGTTAGATCAACGGCTTGATTTTTTTTGGGAATTAACTGTGAAGTGGTGACACAATGCAGATCAACTGTATTATTGGAAATCACAATTTCATAATAAAAACCTCTGAATTTGCTGTCTTTGACAAAGAAAGCCGATTCTTCTGTGGGTGAAAAAGAAATCCATTCCTGGTGAATTGCAATGGACTTTTCGCTTTTAATACCCAAATTTTGTGCCTGTAAAGCATTTAAAATATTACTTTTTGCCAGCAGCTGTGCCGTATACGGGTGTGATGGCTGACTATAGAGTACATGTGGATTATTTTGATCCAATATTTTACCTGATTTCATCACAATAAGATTGTCCGCAAGTGCGAGCACCTCGGTGGGATCGTGCGAAACTAAAATTATCGTCAGTCCTGTATCCCTGACAATATCTTTGATGTCCTGTTGTAGGGTGTCCCGAAAGGATGCATCGACTTGGTTAAACGGTTCATCCATCAACAGTACTTCAGGTTCGTTGATCAACGCGCGGCAGATAGCAACGCGCTGTTTTTCTCCGCCACTGATGTCAGCGACCCTTTTTTTTGCCAAATGATCTATGCGCAAGCGTTGTAAAATCTCGGCGGTTTTATCCTGTTTACGTTTAATATCTGTATTAGGTAGCTGTGAAGCGACATTATCCCATACATTTGCGTAAGTGTTTAAATCGTCGAATCCTTGTGACACAAGCTTCATGGCATCATGTCCGGGTATTAGCTTGTCTTTGCGTGTGGGAACTTGCCAGCCTTTATACCGCACTACTCCGTCGGTTGGTTCCAACAAGCCATAGATTAATCTAAGAAGTGTACTTTTTCCGCTTCCTGATTCACCGATAATAGCGGTTATCTTTCCTTCTTCAATATCAAAAGAAGCATTTTCGACAGCAAACTGCACATTGTTTTCATGAAATGAGAAACTTAATTGTTCGGCATGAATAGCTGCTAATCCGGAGACGTGGGTATCTGATGGAATATATTGACAAGACGATGAATGAGCCATAATGGAGAATGATAAATGCTAGATTAACGGATAGATATTTTTCGGGTATCGGCATCCACGATGCTGATCTGTATTTTCTTTGCTTCTTCAGGCAATAGATTGGGGATTTTTTCAGGCCATTCAATGAAGCAATATGCTCCCGAATAGAAATATTCCTCATAACCAAAGTCAAATGCCTCCTGCTCATTTTTAATCCGGTAAAAATCAAAATGATAGATAGATCCGTTATCAGAATCATATTCATTAACAATCGAAAAAGTAGGACTCGAGGTGCTATCTTTTACACCTAATTGTTCACACAAATATTTTATAAAGGTTGTTTTTCCTGCACCCATTGGGCCATATAGTAGAAAAATTCGATCCTTTGGAAACCTGTTCAAAAGAGTTTGGGCTGCAACAGAAAGATCTGCCGTTGTATTTACGATAATTTCCATGTTGCAAAATTACTATTTCGGCAAGTATGTCGCAAAGGGGATGATCATTTCTTCCAATGATATTCCCCCATGTTGGAATGTTCCGTTGAAGTAGTTGACAAATTGATTATAATTGTTGGGATAAACAAAGTAGGAATCCTCTTTGGCAAATACATAAGTTGAGCTCACATGAAGTTTGGGTAATTGTGCGTCATGGGGATTCTTTATTGTAAATACATCTTTTTCAATGTAGTTTAGATTTTTCCCTTGTTTATAGCGGAGATTTGTATTTGTATTTCTATCTCCGACGATTTTGCTCGGTTTTTTGACTCGAATCGTTCCATGGTCTGTTGTGATAATAACACGCACCTTTTTCTGTGAAAGCCATTTTAGGGTCTCTAAAAGAGGTGAATGTTCAAACCAGGATAGTGTAAGCGAACGGTATGCCGCTTCATCATTCGCCAGTTCACGAATCATGGAACTGTCCGTTCGTGCATGGGATAGCATATCAACAAAGTTGTAGACCAGTACATTGAGCTGATTATGCATCAAGTTTCCTAAATTATCTAAAACGTCCTTGCCTTGTTCAAGTGTCAAAACTTTGGTGTAAGAATGTTTTATCGGTTTACGATATAACCTTTTGACCTGGTCATCTAGAAATTTGTCTTCATATAAGTTCTTGCCCCCTTCATCCTCGTCATTTTGCCATAACTTAGGAAAACGTTTTTCCATTTCCAATGGCGTTAAGCCACTGAAAATTGCGTTTCTTGCATATTGAGTAGCAGTTGGCAGGATACTGAAATAATTGATCTCCTCTTCCAGTCTAAAATAATCTGTAATTACCTCGTTGATGATTTTCCATTGGTCAAAACGCAAATTGTCTATCAGTACGAAGAAAGTCGCGATATCATCTTCAAGGACTGGAAATACTTTCTTTTTAAACAATTGATGGGACAAAATAGGGCCATTCTCTGGGCGATTGATCCAATTGATATAATTGTTTTCGACAAATTTTGAAAACTGCATATTTGCCTCGGACTTCTGCATCGTCAATATTTCATGCATATTGTTGTCCTCAAGCTTTTCGAGTGACAATTCCCAGTAAACAAGTTTTTTATATACTTCTGACCATTGCGTAAAATCTAAGTCATCATTTAATATCATGCCTAGATTGCGGAAATCCTGCTGGTAGGCCATGGAGGTTTTCTCATTGACAATGCGTTTATTTTCGGTGAGCTTTTTTATTGTCATCAAAATCTGCTTGGGATTTACAGGCTTGATGAGATAATCATCTATTTTGGAGCCAATGGCATCCTCCATGACATGTTCTTCTTCATTCTTGGTGACGAGTACGATCGGAACGGTCGGATTAATGGATTTGATGATCGCAAGTGTTTCGAGTCCGGTTAGTCCCGGCATATTTTCATCCAGAAAGATTAAATGAAAAAAACCATTTTTAAAGGCTTCAACCGCATCGTTTCCATTGTTGACCGTATCAACTTTATACCCCTTACTTTCTAAAAATAAAATATGAGGTTTTAGAAAGTCAATTTCGTCATCAGCCCAGAGAATATGTGTTTTTTGCATCTTGTTATATATGTCTACTTGTATGAGAGGTTGGTAGTGTTACTCAAAATTGAATTGTAACAAAAGAAAATACCTCGTTTATTGAATGGATTTCAATATGATACTAACATAAGCAAATATCGTGCTTTAGATTTATTTTTAACATTTCTTAACGATGAACTAACTATCTTTGTTTTAAGTTTATATTAGTGATAACCATAAGTTTGTGTTTTAAAAACTAGGTTTTCAATTTAATATGTTGAAAAGTAGTATTAATTTATCGCCACATTGAACAAAAATAAAATCATCAATGATCCTGTGTATGGGTTTGTTGCCATTCCGACGGGATTGGTCTTTGACCTTGTACAGCACCCTTATTTTCAGCGACTTCGTTATATTAAACAGGTGAGTATGACTCACTTGGTGTACCCTGGAGCATTGCATACACGGTTTCAACATGCAATAGGTGCTATGCATCTTATGTCGATGGCATTGGAAACCCTTCGGAGCAAGGGGATCGAAATTTCAGTGCTTGAAGAAGAGGCGGTCTTGGCTGCTATTTTATTGCATGATATCGGTCATGGGCCTTTTTCTCACTCTTTAGAACATAGTTTGATTGTGGGTGTTTCACACGAGTTGCTTTCCTCCTTGCTGATGGATCGCATAAATCAAGATCTAGGAGGGAGATTAAGCTTGGCTATTGCTATTTTTAATAATCAATATGAGCGAAAATTCCTTCATCAGCTTGTTTCAAGTCAATTGGATGTGGATCGCATGGACTATTTAAATCGAGACAGCTTCTTCACGGGAGTTTCTGAAGGGGTCATTTCATTCGATCGGATTATAAAGATGTTGAATGTTGTGAATGATGAGATTGTCGTTGAATATAAGGGGCTCTATTCCGTGGAAAAATTCCTTATTGCGCGGAGGTTAATGTATTGGCAGGTCTATTTACACAAAACCGTTATCGGAGCAGAGCAATTATTGATTAAAATTTTACAAAGAGCGAAAGACTTGACCGCATCTGGTAAGGAACTTTTTTCTACGCCAGCATTTCATTGGTTTTTGAGTCAGCAGGTTGATCGCACAAATTTTTTGGATGACCCGTTGCATTTAGACTGGTTTACCCGTTTAGATGATACGGATATTATGTCCGCAATAAAAACATGGGAACGACATGAGGATGAGATTTTGAGTAAAATGTGCCAGCGAATTATGAAAAGGGATCTATATCGTTCAATAATGAGCAATAAGCCCTTTTCTACAGCATATCTTGAACTGGTAAAAAGCAAGGTGCAAGCGTTCTTGGGAGTAAGACAGGAAGATATCCATTATTATGTATTTACGGAAGAAATTCACAATCGTGCATATAACCCCTCAAACGATCAAATCAAGATATTATTGAAATCTGGTGAACTCATTGATATTACCGAAGCATCGGATCTTGGAAATTTAGAAGCATTGTCTAAAAATGTATCCAAATATGCGTTATGTTATCCAAAAGAGGTGGGATATATTGCAATTCCTTCTGCTGGATAGTTATTTTTTAATAAAAAAACATAGATTTGTACCATGCAATTTACTGCTCAACAAATAGGGACATTATTAGAAGGAAGGATTGAGGGGAATCCAGAAGTTACTGTAGGTAACCTTGCCAAAATTGAGGAAGGTAAAAAAGGCGATCTTTCTTTTTTGTCAAATCCAAAATATGAGCATTTTATTTATAACACGGATGCTTCCATTGTCATTGTGAATGAAGATTTGCAATTGATGCAAGATACCAAACCGACACTCACGATTATTCGTGTAAAGAATGCGTATGCGGCTTTCTCTACCATACTGAATATGTATAACGAATTTCGTCTTGATAAAAGCGGACGTGAAGAACCATGTTTTATACATCCTGAGGCAACAATAGGCACAGGGGGATATATTGGGGCATTTGCCTATATCGGTAAGGGAGCGAAGATTGGAGATCATGTGAAAATTTATCCACAGGTTTTTATAGGGGACAAAGTCACTATTGATGATAACACAACGTTGTATCCAGGAGTGAAGATCTATCATGACTGTAAAGTAGGTAAGAATGTAGTTGTTCATTCGGGCGTTGTGATTGGGTCTGATGGTTTTGGTTTCGCGCCGCAGGAAGATGGTACTTATAAGAAGGTTCCTCAAATAGGATACGTTCAAATAGAAGATAATGTCGAGATTGGCGCCAATACGGTGATCGATAGAGCGACAATGGGAGCTACGATAGTTCGTGACGGCGTCAAGTTAGATAATTTGATTCAGATAGCACATAACGTTGATATTGGTAAGAATACAGTTATTGCTGCACAGACAGGGATTTCTGGAAGCTCAAAAATTGGAGAGCGTGTGGTATTAGGTGGTCAGGTTGGCGTTGTTGGTCATATTGTTGTGGCTAAAGGCTCCCAAATACAGGCTCAATCCGGCGTTAACAGATCAATTAAAGATGAGGGGAAAAAATGGGGTGGGACGCCGGTAATGCCGTATCAGCCTCAGTTAAGATCCAATGTCATTTTTGCTCGTCTTCCAGAACTGGAGAAACGTATCCAGGAGCTAGAAAAATTAATAGAATCGAAGTTAAAATAATCTTTTTTCATTGAAATAAACTGTTATTTAATTGTAATGAAGCTATCATGAGCAGTCCTAGCTTGCTGCTATTTCGATATAAATATTATAATCTCATGATGGTTCCGTCAAAAGAAGTTTTGATTTAAAAATATGTTATTAGAAATGAATGTGAAACAGAGAACCATCAAAAACGAGGTTGAAATTTCGGGGGTAGGTCTTCATACAGGGAAAATTGTATCTATGACGATCAAACCGGCTCCGGAAAATCACTGGTTTAAGTTCAGACGTGTAGATTTAGAAGGTCAGCCAGAGATTCTGGTTGATGCAGATAACGTCACAGACACTTCCCGAGGAACTACCATTTCTCAAAATGGAGCAAGTGTTAGTACGATCGAACATTTAATGGCATCATTAATTGGTCTGCAAATCGATAACGTCCTGATTGATATTGATGGTCCTGAAATTCCGATATTAGATGGGAGTTCAGCAATTTTTGTGAAATTGTTGGAAGAAGCGGGGTTTGAAGAACAAGATGCTGATAGAGATTATTATGAGATATCCAATAATATCCATTATGCTGAGCCAGATCGTAAAGTTGAGATCTTGGGAATGCCTATGGATGGTTATCGGTTGACTTGTATGATCGATTTTAACTCACCTGTATTGGGGAGCCAACATGCGGCGATTACTTCTATTGAAGATTTTAAAGCTGAAATCGCTTCTTCGCGTACGTTTTGTTTTTTGCATGAATTGGAGATGCTCGTCGATCATGGATTGATCAAAGGTGGGGATCTAAGCAATGCGATCGTGATTGTTGATAAAGAAACTACGCCTGAAGAACTACAGAAGCTTGCACATCTTTTCCATAAAGAGACTGTTGCTGTTGCCAAAGAGGGGATCCTGAATAATAATCAGTTGCGTCATCAGAATGAGCCGGCCCGACATAAACTGTTGGATATGGTAGGTGATTTGGCTTTAGTGGGAAGACCTCTGAAAGGCCATATTATGGCTGCCCGTCCGGGACATGCTGCAAATGTCGCTTTTGCAAAGAAAATTAAAGAGCAGATTAAGAAAGATAAAACCCGTAAAAAAATAAAAGTTTACGATCCAAATATGCCGGCATTGTATGATACCGTGGAGATCATGAAAATTCTTCCACATCGTCAACCAATGCTTATGGTCGATAAAATTTTGGAGTTAACCGAGACACATGTTGTGGGATTAAAGAATGTAACCATGAATGAAGATCTATTTATGGGTCATTTTCCTGGAGCTCCGTTATTTCCGGGTGTGTTGCAGGTCGAAGCGATGGCACAGACTGGCGGTATCTTGGTATTAAAGACTGTTCCAGATCCTGAAAATTGGTTAACATTATTTCTCAAAATCGAGAATGCACGTTTTAAAGCGCAAGTTACTCCCGGAGACTCTGTTATTTTTAGATGTGATTTAATGGAACCAATCCGGAGAGGTATCGCTAAAATGAAAGGTGTGGCCATGGTAGGAGAGAAAATTGTCTGTGAGGCTGAACTTATGGCACAGATCGTAAGAGTAAATAACAACTAAAGAAGTATAGATGATACAGCCATTAGCTTATATTCATCCAGAAGCAAAGATTGCTAAAAATGTGGTCATTGAACCATTTGTAACCATTTACAAAGACGTTGTCATTGGAGAGGGAACTTGGATAGGCTCAAATGTGACCATTATGGATGGAGCTCGAATTGGAAAAAACTGTAAGATATATCCCGGCGCCGTGATTTCTGGTGAACCTCAAGATTTAAAATTTGATGGTGAAATTACAACAGCAGAAATTGGTGATAATACAACGATTCGTGAGTGTGTGACAATTAATCGGGGAACGAAGGATAGATATAAAACTGTCATTGGTAAAAACTGCTTGATTCAAGCTTACAGCCACGTTGCACACGATTGTGAAGTGGGCGACAATTGTGTGTTTTCGAATAATAGTACACTTGCGGGACATATTACCGTCGGGGATTATGTTGTTTTGGCCGGAATGGTGGCCGTACATCAGTTTGTGAAAATTGGGTCACATGCATTTGTCACAGGTGGATCTCTGGTACGTAAAGATATTCCTCCGTTTGTAAAAGCAGCCCGTGAGCCGATTTCGTACGCCGGAATTAACTCTGTAGGATTGAGGAGGAGAGGATTTTCGGAAGAACAGATTGCCGAAATTCAAAACCTTTACCGTATTCTATTTGTTCAAAACAGAAACCTAGCTAAGGCAATAGAAATTATAGAAGCGGAATATCAGGCAACGGAAATCCGTGATGAAATTTTGGATTTCATCCGAAATTCTGGACGAGGGATCATGAAGGGATTCAATAATAGAGCAATGTAATTGCATTACCGAATCGTATCACTTTGGAAATAACATTAAAGGATATTGGTCGAAGATATAACAGTGAATGGATTTTCAGGCATATTAATTATTGTTTTGAGTCCGGAAAGAGTTATGCTGTTCTCGGACAAAATGGTTCTGGAAAATCAACCTTCTTGAAGGTTCTCTCTGGCAGCTTATCACCCTCACAAGGGGAATTGATTTATACCAATAAAGAACTCAATATTGGTATAGATCAGGTTTATCAACAGCTGTCTATTGCCGCACCTTATATGGAATTAATCGAAGAATTTACCTTGCGTGAATTGCTCGATTTTCATTTTCAGTTTAAAAGTTATCTCCCAGGTTTTGATAAAGAAAGTGTTGTGAATTTGTTGGGACTGGAAAATGCCTTGGATAAAGAAATAAAACACTTTTCATCAGGTATGCGGCAACGTGTTAAATTGGTTTTGGCCTGTTGCTCCGATTCACCTTTGGTCTTGTTGGACGAGCCAACAAGCAATCTGGATAGTGCTGGAGAAGAATGGTACCTGAATTTAATAGACCTTACCAAGCTCGATTTTAGATTGTTTATTATTTGTTCAAATCAAAAAAAAGAATACGAATTCTGTGACGAAACTATTTCTATCGCCGACTTCAAAAAGTAGCGAATGAAATTTTAATAACACAATTAGTTTTTGTATTTTTGACGACTCAATAATGAGATAACCGTTTAAAGTTCAATTCAAAGAATGGCTAAGGCATCAGAGGTAAAATCAGGAAATATTTTAAGATTTAACGGAGAGTTAGTCTCTGTAGAAGAATATATACACCGTACTCCAGGTAATTTACGTGCTTTCTATCAAGCAAGAATGCGTAACGTGAAGACCGGAAAATTAGTTGAATATCGTTTTAGAGTTGATGAGAGTGTTGAGATTGCACGTGTGGAAACGAATGATTATCAATACTTATACGAAGATGGTGAATTCTTTGTCGTGATGGACAACAACACATACGAACAATTCAATATCCCCAAATTTTTATTTGGCGATTCAGCTCGTTTCCTGAAAGAAGGAATGACTGTAATTATTGCTTTTGAAAGTGATGAGCCGATCATGGCAGAAGCACCTAAAAGTGTTGAATTGGAAATTACTTATACAGAGCCAGCAGTGAAAGGAGATACTTCTACAAATGCTTTGAAAAAAGCTACAGTAGAAACAGGAGTAGAGATTATGGTGCCTTTGTTTATTAATCAAGGAGAGAAAGTAAGAGTCGATACGCAAACTGGTAATTATATCGAACGCGTAAAGTAATATAAGATTTTAGGTTTAGGTTGATTATTCGGTCTTGATAGCGCTCGCTACAAGGCCGTTTTTTTTCTGCTTCCGTCTATTTGCAGTTTCATTATCGAGAATTAGATCATCCATTTACTGGATGCGTTTTATCTGAATGATGGAATAAAAAAATTATCTTTAAGCATGAAATCTAAAAAGGAATTGAGACAGGAGTTTAAGATAAAAAGATGCCAACTTTCCAAAGAAGATGAGGAAAGTCTTAGCCATGGTTTACTGTTGCAATTTCAAAAAATAGATCTAACAAAGGTTAGCTATATACATGTTTTTCTTCCAATCCAAAAATATCATGAACCCGATACTTATCCCATCATAAATTATGTGAAGGAATTTTTTCCGAAAATTATCTTGGTCGTATCTCGCTCAAATTTTTCGGACTATTCTATGCAACACTATATCCTTGATCATCAAACGATTTTCGAGACGAATGAATGGGGAATTCCGCAGCCTGTTGCAGGAGTAGAAGTATCTCCTTCGGTTATTGATTTTATTCTCGTTCCTTTGTTGGCATTTGATGTTGATGGTCATCGGGTAGGTTATGGAAAAGGATTTTATGATCGTTTTTTTTCGCTTTGTACGTCAGAGACCCAACGTGTAGGATTATCTTTTTTTGATCCAATTGAGCGAATCGCTGATCGAAATGAACACGATGTTGTATTGACTAAAGCAATTACACCAAATCACATTTATAGTTTTAGTTCTCATGGGCACGATGCCTCATTCTAGAGATATCTAAGATGTCCGGGAATCTCCGCTTAATGATTTATTTTATCGGATCAGTGTATTTCTCTTCTTATCTGTATGCTGATTTTAGTGTATGCTGATTTAATTAAAATTATTTTTTATTTTTAGTGAGAAATTCGACTTCTATACCGGTATGCTGAGATTTTTTATTATACTATTTTTGATAACCATAATTCCCGGTCGCGCTGTTTTTGGAATGGATATAATGGATTCCAATTCCTCTGCGGAAGAAAAAAATTTTTACGAGACGATCATCCAAGAGTCACAAAGGCACCGAACTTCCAGTGCTACATTGAGTAGATACCTAACGCCTTATTTTAACCAGGCTATCCGAAAAAACGATAACGCCCTGCTTGCAATTTATTATTGTTTATTAGCGGATCAATCTTTTGACAGCGAAGGTGGAAGAAATAGCTTTAGTGACAAATACTACCTAAAGGCCCTCGATCTGGAAAAGGATTATAATTATCTGAATGTCAAAGCTTGGGTAAAGGTGATGTACGGATTTTATCTGTATAGATGTTTGAAGGCTTCGGAAGCGCTTCCGTTATTATTGGAGGGCGAAAAGGGTCTGGAGGATATACCAACGGAACTGATGTTAGATCTGACGCAGACCTACAAAAAGCTTGGCTATTTCTTCGGAACTTTGGGGGATTATCGTTCGGGAATTAAGTATTTGGAATTAGGTCAGCAACAGGCGGATATTTCTCCGCAATTGAAAGCGGAGATTTTAGACAACTTAGGTGTATTGACTTTAAAAAGCGGTGGGGATACCGTGCAGGCAATGAAAAGTTTTGAACTTGCTCTGAATTTGGCACTTTCTAAGAAGGATTCTCTTCGTTATGCGAAGGTTCTGGGCAATCAGGCACGGATTTATGAAGGGAGGAAAGATTATAAAAAAGCACTATCACTTTTAGATAAAGATCTGGAAATTTCGAAATCCCTGGGGAATAATAAAAATACCATTTTTGCCTTGATGATGCGTATTCGCTTGCGTATTGCTATGGGAGAAAATCAAGAGGTCAGCCAACTGATCAATGAAACTGAACATCTGTTGGAAGGCGCTGACGATAAAAAAACAATACTTGAGCTGGAGGAGCATAAGTTGAATCTTGCCATTCAAAATCATGATTTGAAGCAAGAGCTCAATGCCCGGCGCAGGATTGAACAACTTCAGGATTCATTGCGGTTTCTGGATGGAGATCCCGTTTTATCGCAATTGAAATTTATGGCAGATAAACAAAAATATGCCGACAAGTTATCCTTGGCGCAAGCGCTAATAAAAAAGAAACGTGCCGAAACGAGATTGTGGGTGATATTAAGCCTGTTTGTATTGGTGCTGTTCTTTTTTATCTACAATGCTTTTAGATACCGTTCGAGGAAGCGCATGCAGGCATATGAATATCAGTTGCTAAATCTCAAGTATACCAAAGCCGAACTGGATAAAGAACTGATGAGTTCCAAAAGTCAGATTGAAGAATACATGGTTTATCTCAAACGCAACAATGAGCAGATAAATCTTCTTTCTTCAATGCTTGATGAGATGGGGGAAACAAGTGCCAAAGATCGGGATGAACTTAAAACACTTTTGCAATCCCATCTTATCACGGATGAGAAATGGCAAGAATTTAAGCTTTTGCTGGCCAAGGAGTTCCCTAACTTATTGCAGGATATTCAGGCCAAATTTCCAGATATTACAGAGTCTAATCTGCGGGTGATTGTGCTTATGAAAATGGGCTTAAATAATAGAGAGGTCGCTAACGTTTTGGGCGTCACTCCTGATGCAATCAAAAAATCAATGCAACGTTTGAAAAAGAAATTGGGTGGACAAGCCGGAATATTGATGGAATATATTTCGGATAAAGAATTTGTTTAGAAAGCTGAATTATTGAATGTCGCCCTTCGGCCGGCGGAGTGCTTTAATAGGGAGCAAGTTAATACCTGGTTATTACCAAGTTCGACCTGTAAGCAGATTGAGTGCACAGTGAGTCCACGTTGAGTCCACCTTTTGAGGTGCTTTCACCATGCCTGCATTTTTTTTACAAGTCGAGAGCAGGGTGAGCATGGGGCGAACTTGTCCATAAGCTATTTACAATAAAGTCCCTTGAAAATTGCAAGATTTACAATTGTCATTTTACTCGAATTTGGAAATTTTTAAAAATTAATAAGATGCTTGAAAACAGGGTTTTACTGTAGTATCTTTAGGTATGGGAATAAATGATAATGGATTTATCAGGGGCCTGGTCGGTCCACTGGTGAATAGAAAAGTCGGCAATAAAAACTACCTGCAAAGCAGGCCATACCGCGTCAAACAGACAGATGATACCAAGAGGGCAAGTAAAGATTTTGGAAACATAAGCCGTGCCGGTGCACTGATCCGAATGTGTTTTGGGGAAATTCATCAGAAGCGGCATGATGGGCAGATGGGCAATCGCTTAAATAGGCAAATTTACCGGGCAATAAAGACAAACCTTGATTGCGACAAAGGTAGTCGCAGGCTGAGCAACTGTGTATTGGATCGCTTGGTAAATTTTCAGTTTAATGAAAACTGTCACATGCAGGATTATTTTTTTATCGATCCGTTAATCTCCCTGAACAAAAAGAAGGATCTTAAAATATCTTTTCCGGAGTTTGATATCAAAAGAGCACTCGTCCTTCCTGAAAAATGCAATGCGGTGGTATTCAAATTTTACGCTTTCTCATTCGACTTCGACGAACTTGAGCCTAAAGAGATAAAAGATACGGAGTGGGAATACGACTTGAAATATAAGCAGGATCCTATACCGGCAAAGAGCCTGACCATCAAGTGTGGAGAATTTATAGGCAGTTCAATATTCATTGGCTTTACCATTCTATATCTGGAAAAAGATTGCCGCCGGTCAAATGTGCTCAATGAAATAGATTTTAATCCGGCTTCAATTCTTGCCGCGTTTCAGCTTTGATAAAGAAATGCAGAGCAGGATATGGGGGGAGCATTTGCAAAAAGAAAAAGGAGTTGAACAATCCGATTCACTATTCCCAAAAATATGACCGTCTCAGTTCTTAAGACGGTCATATGAAGTGAAAAATTATTAATGCTTTCTTAAGCTCAGCGAGCAGCTATTTAATCCAACGGATTTTCTTTCAGATTTTTTTCCCATGCCCAAGCCGAAGCCATCATTTCATCGATGCCCAATGCAGCTTTCCAGTGCAATTGATCTGCCGATTTGGTCACATCACCATATACTTTGATGATATCGCCATCCCGACGTGGGCCAATTTCATAGTTCAGTTTTTGACCGGAGGCTTTCTCAAATGCTTTGATGGCCTCAAGTACCGAATAGCCATTGCCAGTTCCTACATTGAATACATCATATTTACCATTAGGGTTTCCTTTTTCCAATAATTTGATTGCAGCGACATGCGCCTTTGCTAAATCGACCACATGAATATAATCACGTACACAAGAACCATCAGGCGTATCATAATCGTCTCCGAATACCGTTAGTTTTTCTCTTTTACCGATCGCCGTCTGCGTAATAAATGGCAGTAAATTCTGTGGAACACCATTGGGCAGTTCGCCTATCAATGCCGACTCATGTGCACCTACTGGATTAAAGTAACGAAGGGCAATAATGTTATAATTATCGTATGCAGCAGCTGTTTCTTCAAGAATTTCTTCAGCAATCTGTTTTGTATTTCCATAAGGTGAAGTTGCTTTTTTTACAGGAGCACTTTCATTGACCGGAAGATAGTCTGGTTCGCCGTAGACTGTACAGCTTGAAGAGAATACAAAATTAATTGGTTTATTTCGATAAGACTCCAGGATGTTGATCAGGGAGAAAAAATTATTGTGGTAATATTTCAAAGGATTTTGAACAGATTCACCGACAGCTTTGGACGCAGCAAAGTGAATAATTCCGGAGATATCGCTATTATTTTTTACAAATTCATTTACTTTATCGGTATCACAAAGGTCGAATTGATGAAATTCGGGTTTAATTCCGATGATTTTCTCTATTTGATCCAATATCTTGATATTTGAATTGGAAAGATCATCAACGATTACAGGAATATATCCTGCCTGATGTAGTTCGACAACTGTGTGAGAACCAATATAGCCTGTTCCGCCTGTGACTAATATTTTTTTGCTCATTATTTTTGATTATAGTATGTAAAGTCTTTATGTGATAAAGTTTCCAAAGGAACCTTTCTGTAAAAATCTATCGTTTTTTCTAAGCCTAATTTTCGATCTATTTTGGGCTGCCAATTCAATTGTGCCTTTGCCAGACCAATATCCGGTTTACGTTGTTTAGGGTCGTCTATAGGCAATGGCTTATGGCAGATCTTACTTGAACTGCCTGTTAGTGCTATGATCTCCTGTGCCAGCTGTAATAGCGATATTTCGTCGGGATTGCCTATGTTTATCGGTTGTATACAGTTGGAATGCAACAATCTATAAATGCCTTCGATCTGATCATCAATATAACAGAACGACCGTGTCTGTGAGCCATCACCAAAAAGGGTAATGTCTTCGCCACGAATAGCTTGTGCTATAAAAGTAGGGATCGCCCGCCCGTCATTTAGGCGCATTCTGGAACCAAAGGTGTTAAATATTCTTACGATACGTGTGTCAAGCCCATGCGCATTATGATAGGCCATTGTAATCGCCTCCTGGAATCTTTTGGCCTCATCATATACCCCTCTGGGGCCGACAGGATTTACATTGCCCCAATAATCTTCAGACTGTGGTGAGACCAAAGGGTCGCCATAAACTTCTGAGGTCGATGCCACCAATATCCGGGCCTGTTTGGCCCTTGCCAAGCCAAGGAGGTTATGGGTACCTAACGAACCAACTTTAAGCGTTTGAATGGGGATCTTGAGATAGTCGACGGGACTGGCGGGAGAAGCAAAATGGAGGATATAATCCAAATCTCCAGGAATATGCACAAATTTTGAAACATCGTGATGATAAAAATCAAAATTCTCCAGCTTGAATAAGTGTGCGATATTCTGTAGATCTCCAGTGATCAGGTTATCCATCCCGATAACATCATAATCTTCGGCAATAAAGCGATCGCAAAGGTGGGAACCAAGGAAGCCTGCTGCTCCTGTGATCAAAATCCGTTTGCGATGTTTATTTTCCACTCAATGGTTCCTTATTAATGAAATGGGTTTGATATCTTTGACTAAGATAAACATTATTTTCACAACATGCGTTTGCTTTATTCAATTGGAATCTTTCTTTATGGACTCTTATTGCGTATTTTGGCCCCTTTCCATGCCAAAGCGCGCCTTATGGTAACAGGGCGAAAAGACTGGTATTTGCGGATGAAACAATCGGTTGACTCTAGCCAAAAACATATCTGGTTTCACTTCGCTTCACTGGGCGAATTTGAGCAGGGAAGACCAGTCTTGGAGGCCGTAAAAAATAATTATGTAGACCATAAAATAATTGTAACATTTTATTCTCCTTCTGGCTATGAGATAAGAAAAAATACCAATCTTGCCGATCATGTTTTCTATTTACCTTATGATACCGCCCAGAATGCACGGTTGTTTTTAGACCTGATCAATCCCTCATTTGCAGTCTTTACAAAATATGAATATTGGTATTATTATTTTGAAGGTTTACACAGCCGGTCAATTCCATTGTTTCTTGTTTCGGCAATCTTTAGACCTGAGCAGATTTTCTTTCAAGCTTATGGTGCCTTCTTTCTGAGAATTTTGGTCTTTGTGACTTATTTCTTCGTTCAGAATGAGGAAAGCGTACGTTTGTTAAAAGAATATGGAATCCGAAATGCGGGATTAGCAGGTGATACACGTTTTGATCGTGTGATTGACCTGCCTAAGGGTCGTAAAGAGATACCGTTGGTAGCGGATTTTGTGGGAACAGCTCCTGTTTTGGTAGCTGGAAGTACCTGGCCTGAGGATGAAAATTTGTTGAAAGAGCTGATTCAGCGGTTTCCAGAATATAAGCTGATTTTAGCGCCACATGAGATCAATGAGGCCCACATTGTCAATATATTAAATCTGTGGCCTGCAGCGCTTCGTTTTTCAAAAATGACGGAATATGACACGGTGACTTTAACGGAAGCAAAGGTATTGATCATAGACAATATTGGACTCTTGTCTTCTTTGTACGGTTACGGTCAAGTCGCCTATATCGGTGGCGGATTTGGTGTGGGGATACATAATACGCTGGAAGCGGCAACCTACGGAATGCCTGTGCTGTTTGGTCCCAATTTTAAGAAATTTCAGGAAGCGAAAGATCTGATTGAACAGGGGGCAGGCTTCTCGTTTGCTGAGAGTAAGGGGCTTATGGATGTATTTGAACGATTACAGGATCAATCAAAACGGGTAGAAGCAGCGAAATCTGCGCGCCAATATGTACAGCAAAAAGCCGGAGCAACACCCATTATTATGAAATATTTGAAGAATGCCAATTTATAAAAATACACAGTAAGCTACGCCAAATGTAAAAGCGCACTAGCCGAGAATTGAATAGCTGAAAAAGAGATGCTAAAAGTAGGCGAACAAAATTAAAGAAAAATAGGGTATCTGACCTTTTTGGATACCCTATTTTTATATCGAAAATTGAATTCTAATAGTACGTATATCTCCTTACGCCAGCAATATGCCGCGATAAACGCATAACTTGATGGGAGTAGCCATATTCATTATCATACCATACATAGAGTACAATGTTTTTACCATCAGCTGAAACAATGGTTGCTGGTCCATCAACGACAGCTGCAGCTGTTGTGCCTATAATATCGGTAGAGACAAGCTCATCATTGCTGGAGAATTTAATCTGTTCGACAAGATTGCCTTCCAATGCACTCGTTTTTAAGAGGGCGTTTATTTGTTCCAAAGATTTGGCTGATGTCAATTCTAAATTTAATATGGCTAAAGACCCATTCGGTACAGGTACCCGGATTGCATTGGAGGTGAGTTTGCCTGTTAATGTTGGTAGGACTTTTGAAACAGCACTTCCAGCCCCAGTCTCTGTAATGACCATGTTCAAGGCCGCAGCACGACCTCTTCGGGACTTTTTGTGCATATTGTCAACCAGATTTTGATCATTCGTATAGGAGTGTATGGTTTCTATATGGCCTTTCAGGATACCTATTTTCTCTTCGAGGACGGCCAAAACTGGCGCAATAGCATTTGTGGTACAGGAGGCTGCTGAGAAAATAGCATGTTTTTCCAGATCAATTGTGGTTTCGTTTACACCGTAAACGATATTGGGCACACCTTTACCGGGTGCAGTCAACAATACTTGAGAAGCGCCTTTAGAAGCTAAATGGCGAGCAAGTTCTTTTTCGTCACGAAAGGCACCTGTATTATCAATAACCAGCGCATTATTGATGTTATAAGCCGTATAATCAATATCTTCGGGTTGTTTTGCGGAGATAATGTTGACCGTGATACCATTAATGATTAGGGCATTCTTTTCGGGATCGGTATAGACCTCACCTTCAAATTCCCCATGTATGGAGTCACTTTTCAGCAGGGCAGCCCTTTTTAACAATGATTTAGCATCGCTGGGATCCCTGGTGACTATTGCCCGTAGACGAAGTTGCTTGCCAAAACCCGATTGATTAATGAGTTCGCGTGCAAGCAGACGGCCAATACGACCGAAACCATAGAGCACAACATCACGGGGTGTTAATTCCTGCCAAGCGGCAATTCCCGCTAATTCATTGGAAATAAAAGAAGATAAATCCTCCGTATTGATCGGATCGTTTGTGGCTTTTGTTGCAAGTTTACCGATATCGATTCGAGCGGGAGCTAGATTTGATCTTTCCAATACACGAGCAACATTCAATAGTTCGAATATGGTCAGTCTGTTGCCGGTAAGAATAGTACTTTCTCGGAGGCGGTTGAGGATCACACTTACTTTTTCATCAACAAGCTGCTCTCTGAAAAGAACGAGTTCAATAGCTTGGTTATACCAAAGATTACTAATGATTTGAATCAGCTCAACAGCTGCATTTTGCTGTTCTCTGTAACTTTCGATTTCTAAATCAAAAGAAGGACGATGTAACATAATATTTTATAATAGATTATGTTGCAAACATAATATAAACAGAACTAAAAATGCGATTTGATTTTCATTTTCGTAATTTTTGAAATAAAAATAGGTAAATTATTATTGTTTTGATAATTTTAAAGACTGTTTTGTTGCTAATTTTCAATAATAAATAATTCGGACATGATATGGTCTGCCATTAATTTGCCAGCATCCGTTAATCTTAATTTATTGTCGTCCAAAATTAATTGCTGCTGTTCGAGAAATGGTGCGGCATCTTCCAGTATTTTGCTTTTAACGGTATAATCAAACTGTCTTTCTAACTGCCCCAGATCAAGCCCCCAGGTGGTGCGCAGTGAGGTCATAATACACTCATTGATCTGGTCGCGAACGGACAGATGTTCGATCTCGAAGGGAAGCTGGTTGGTTTGTATCGAGTTGATATACTTGGCGTTATTGGCTATATTCCAGGATCTGGAGTTACCATTGAAAGAATGGGCAGAAGGGCCGATACCTAGATAATGCTTGCCCTTCCAATAATTTGTATTGTGACGTGCATATAAACCATTTTTAGCAAAATTGGAAATTTCATATTGTTCATAGCCCGCACCTTTCAATGTTTCGATCAACAGGCTCATCTGATCGGCCGCCTGATCTGAATCAATGGCTGGACTCAAGCCCTTCTTGATGAAATGGGCTAATGCTGTTTTGGTTTCGACGGTCATTGAGTAAGAAGAAATATGAGGAATTGCAAAATCGATCAGTTGTTGCATATTGTAGCGCCATTTTTCATCAGTCAACAAAGGATATCCATAAATAAGGTCACAGGTAATATTTTCAAATCCTGCATCCTGTACGCGCATGATCGCTGCGGTCGCTTCCTGTCGGGTATGGGCCCGATTCATCCATTTCAGGTCTTCCTCAAAAAAAGACTGTATCCCAATACTGAATCTATTAACTGAAGTTGATCTTAATGCATTCACTTTTGCAGCATTAAGATCATCGGGATTGGCTTCCAACGTAATTTCAGCATGATTACTGATGTCAAATTGTTTGGCAACAGCATCAATGATCCTTGAGATTTC
The DNA here is from genome assembly GCF_002933815.1 of Sphingobacterium sp. HMA12. GTDB lineage: Bacteria > Bacteroidota > Bacteroidia > Sphingobacteriales > Sphingobacteriaceae > Sphingobacterium. The sequence continues at coordinate 221,324 of NZ_BEYR01000006.1, read as the reverse complement.
GTCTGCATCCAATAGTGAGGGTGTCCCACCACCAAAATAGATGGATTCAACTTTTCTGTCTTCCAAATAAGGGGACCTAAGTTCGATTTCTCGCAAAAGGGCGTTAACCATTTCGGTCTTGTATTGCAGTGAAGTACTGAAATGGAAGTCACAATAATGACAAGCCTGTTTGCAGAATGGGATATGGATGTAAATCATGGGCACAAATATACCAACACCAGAACAACTTCGGCGTTTATTCCCATTTTTTCTTCCACTTGGGGATTCGTTGCCTCTATCCCCTTGGAGATTTTTATTGGCGAGCAAAACCCAGTGTAATGTCACGTTGATGTTAAATGGAGTTATTTTTAGAAATAGCCTTTTAAAAATTGCAGATAAAGAGTTTGATAACAAACGAGTTATTTTATATCTTGATGTTAAGATTCATTTTACATAATCAAAAAGCCAATCTTATGAAAATATCTTCTCGTCGTGATTTTCTAAAAAATATAGTTGGTACCAGTGCTTTATTGGCGCTTTCGAAGCATAGTTTCTCTCTGACTGATGATGTCGAAGAAGCATTTATCGATAAGTTGCTCCCTGCAATAAAAGGGGGCGGATTCACCATGGCAGACTATTGGATATGGGATCCTTCAGTGATCAAGGGGGAGGATGGTAGGTATCATATGTTTGCCTCACGTTGGAGCAAAAAATATGACTTTGGTAACTGGGTGACCAATTCCGAAGTCGTGCGTGCGATTGCTGATACACCGGAGGGACCTTATGAATTTGTCGAAGTGGTATTGCCCGCCCGTGGGAAAAAGTATTTTGATGGCTGTACAACCCACAATCCCCGGATCGTTAAAAACGGTGACTATTATGTGCTTTATTATTTTGGGAATAACTATACGGAGCCCAATCCAGGCTATTCCGAGAATGTCTGGGAATCGGGATTGGCGCAGAAAGCCTGGATGCATAAACGCATCGGAATGGCCTATTCAAAGTCGATATCAGGTCCTTGGAAGCGCGTCGATCAGCCCATTTTGAATCCAAGGCAAGGTGAATGGGATGCTTCCATAACATCCAATCCTTCGCCGGTTGTTTTACCAGATGGAAAGGTATACCTGATTTACAAATCATCACCTGTGAATTATAATCCCCCTTTGTTATTGGGAGCGGCACACGCCGATTCGTTTTTGGGACCATACCTTCGTTTGTCTGACAAACCTATTTTTTCATTCCATACCGATCAAAATCATGAAAATGATGTGGAAGATCCTTTCGTATGGCATAATGGTCGGAATTTTGAATTGATCATGAAAGATCGCTATGGTAAAATCTGTGGGGAAGAGGGCGGTGGTATCCATGCATATTCGAAAGATGGAATCGATTGGCATCTGTCAAAAGCGGTCAAAGCCTATTCCAAGACGATCCGTTGGAATGATGGTACTGTCAGCCATCAAGCTAATTTTGAACGGCCGTTTTTACTATTTGAAAATGGGAAACCGACACATCTTTTTGCGGCTACAGGAGATGGATCCGAGGCTTATCAGTTTGAACGGACCTGGAATATGGTGATTCCCTTGAAGGTGTAGTCTCCTTTTTCGTTGGTTGTTCTTTGGTGTTTTATTGCAAGTTCAATATATTCATCGCCGTGGTAAATAAAAAGTTGAAACGGGTGAGGGAAGAATGCCAGGTTAAATAAAAGAGCTATATCAAATTCTTAGTATGATATAGCTCTTTTATGATCTCATCAATAGAACATCATTTACATCAATATTTCGCGATGCTTACTTTTCAGTATTTGGATTAGCGTGTAAGGCTATTGTTCGCTGATTCCACATCCGCAAGTCGAAGCGATGGATCTATCGTGATTGTTTTTGGCGCCTTATTGACTGAAATTTTGTATTCAGGATTCGTCCAGAACCAATCCTTCAGTACCGTGCGTTTTATGCCTTGATATATCTCAAAATTTTCCTCCGGTTTTTCACCGCGCATTTCACGTAAAGGGATGTAAAATAGCTCTTTGCTTCCATCTTTATACTCTACAAGTATATCGAGTGGCATCGCGAAGTTTGATTTATTGAGCAGTTGAATTTCTGAATCAGTTACATTGCCAATTGCATAGTCAATTTGACGTGTGGTATTGATAAATAAATTGAAATACCATTTCAGGTTTATTCCGGATACATCCTCGGCAACACGCTTGAAATCATTCGGTGTTGGGTGTTTGAATTTCCAGATGTCGTAGAATTTCAAAAAGGTTTTCTCTAGATTTTCCTGACCGATAATGTAGCCTAATTGTTCCGCCAGAACAGCACCCTTATTGTAAGCTTCATTACTATATCCGTAATTCGTATTGTAATAATCTGCAAGTAGACTCATCGGCTCTTCTTTGCCTGAAAGTGCTAATTTATAATAAGCGCGATAGGCATCGATAAGTGGATTGGATGCAATGGCTCCCCGTTTTTCGAAGAGATGCTGCATCGCCAATTCTTCGACATAGGAAGTGAACCCTTCGTCAAACCACTCGTCTACGGTTTCATTGATTCCGAACAAATGTTGATACCAGGAGTGAGCAGATTCGTGGAAGATGACACCAACAAGGCTTTTGAGATTACGGCCTCCAGTAATCAGGGTTGCAGTTCCATATTCCATACCACCGTCACCGCCTTGAATAATCGTATACGTAGGCCAAGGATAGGTGCCGAACTTAGCGCTGCAGAAATCGAAAAATTCAGTAGATAGGCCCAAGGCTGTTTTCCAATTTGATATAACCTCTTTGTCGGTTGGGAGATAGACCGTATAAACTTTTATTCCATTTTTGCTGGAAGCGGAGTCTACCACAAATTTGGGATCCGCAGCCCATACAAAATCATGGATATTTTGGGCTTTGTAATGCCATTTAGCCTTACCGTTATTGGCTTTTACTTTGGCTTTTGCCTGATAGCCTTTTACCTCATCGGGGTTTTGAAGTACGCCTGATGCGCCGACAACATAGTTCTTGTTGAGGTGTATAGTGACATCGAAGTTGCCGAAGGGTGCTATAAACTCACGGCCGATATATTCATCAAGGTGCCATCCAAATTCATCGAACTGAGCCATCTTCGGATACCACTGCGCCATAGAAAGCGCTACGCCTTCCGCCGAATTGCGGCCTGATCTCCGGATCTGTTCAGGTACCTGTGCAGTCCATTCTATATTAAAATTTGCTGTTTCTCCATCTTGGATCGCAGTTGGTAAGTTGACTTCTAATATCGTACCATCAATCTTATAATTGGTATTAACCCCATTCATGCGGAGGTTTTTGATTTTCTGATAGCCGATTTGATTGGGTTGTAAAGTTTCGATACGGCTTTGCAATATTGGTTTTTCTTTGGTACCAATATTTGATACCATCCGTTTATCTGGATCACTGATATTTTTCAACCGATAATCCATCATTGATCCTGGTTGGAATGCGTTAAAATAAAGATGAAAATAAACTTTTTTTAAGGATTGGCCTGAATTGTTGCTATATTTCAAAGCCATTTTTCCATCATATTGATAAGCTTTTTCATCCACGTTGACATCCATTGTATAGTCAACCTTCTGTTGCCAGAATCCTTTTCTCTGGGCCTTTACTTCCTGTCCTCCAATATTTATTACACATATAAGTGTTAGAAAGGACAATATTTTGATTTTCATGTTCCAAACTTACAAAATTGTCTTAAGAAATGCCGATTAATCACCCTAATCGTGGTAAATGTCATCAAATCTTGACGAAAAGAGATTTTGTCGATGATAATTGGCCTGGTTTTGGTTAGAAAATTTATCTGATGAGTTACCAAATATTACAAATAAATTTATGGAAAATCTGTATTATAAGCCTTCGGGGAAGGTGCCTGCTTTCGCGTTAATCGGCTCGCTTGTATTAGGTATTGTAGGAGCAATTATTTTGGCAATTGTCTATATCGCTTTACAGTGGTTTATTCCGATTGTCTATTTCAATGTCTTTATCACACTTGGATTTGGAGCAGGACTGTTTTATCTGCTTAATTTTTGTTTCAAACAATGGAAGCTCAGGAACAAAGGTGTTGCGATTATCATCACACTGATCGTTGCTATAGTTGGTTTTTATGCACAGTGGGCGCTGTTTGTTTCGTTGATGTATAATGCGGAAGGTACCATGGGTGGAGACACCTGGGTGAAATCTTCTTTTAGCCTGGAAGGTTTTAAAGCATTTTTTATGCATCCATCTTTTATCTGGGAGGCGCTGCAGGGCCTAAATGAGGTCGGTACGTTTACCTTGAAGAAATCGCCGGTTTCCGGGGCGATGCTTTGGGCAGTATGGGGTATCGAAATGGCAATCATTCTTATTACACCGATCATCATGGCGTTTCGCGGTATTACCATTTACCCTTTTTCGGAGAAAGATGAAACCTGGATGACCAAGAGGATTTTGCCGGGGAGATTAAAATTTATTGATGACAAAGATGCGATGGCGAACACATTGGCAAATCACGATTTTGCGTATGTCTATGATCACCTTTCCGATGAGGAAGAGCATTTTTCTTTCGCGACCGCAGAAGTGTATGAATCGGATACTGATGACCATCAATATCTGACAATCTATAATCATCAGTTTGTCGAGAAGAAAGGGAAGATGGAGGAAAAGAAAGATGAGGTTATTGAATTCCTGCGGATCAATAGGAACAGCTTATAGGAGCGGTTAATGAGAGAAGTCTTGTAAAATTAAAATAGCTCTGGATTTATTTCCGGAGCTATTTTGTTTGTAGGGCTATTTAACGAGTATGCCACCTTTTGCTTTCCAGTCATTGATGGATGCACTATATATTTTAACATCTTTAATTCCGTTTTTAGCCAAGATCGAAGCTGCAATCGTCGCCCGGTCCCCAGATTGACAATGCAGGTATAATTCTTTTGTGCGATCAATTTTGTCTAGATTGTCTTCAATTGTGCCGACAAAGAGATGTGTGGCATTTGGCAGATGACCAGCCGTAAATTCGGCTGTATTTCTGACATCCAGAATTTGAACGTTGGGTTTTTCAAGGACATCATTCATTTCCTGGAATCCGATAAGTTGTTGTTGTTCCAAAGGAATTCCCAATTGTGGAATGGCTTCGACTGTAGTATAGCCTACAACATTGTCAAGTCCGATGCGCATTAACTTACGTGCAATTTCGTCCTTTTCGTTTTCATCCATGATAAGAATAAATGGTTTTGTGTAATCCAGTACCCAGCCTGCCCAGGTATTGAATGTTCGATTATGTTGTATGTTGATGCTGCCCGGGAGATAGCCTTTAGCAAAATCAGATTTATGTCGTGTATCAATGACTGTCGTACCTGACTGATATAATCTTGTGAACTCTTCCATCGAAAGCCTGGTATACTGAGGTACGCTTGTTTGTAGTGGACGCAAGATTTTGTTGAGTTTCTTCATCATGGCAAAATAACGCGGTGGCTCAGGCTGTCCATCCAAAAGTTCAGTGATAAAACCACTCTCATTATCTTTATATTGAAGTGCCCAGTTGCGAATCCGTTCGTAGCCAACGGTTGAATTAGGTACAGCACCCAATGCTTTACCACATGCTGAACCGGCGCCATGCGCGGGCCACACCTGGATGTAATCCGGCAGGTTCAAAAAATGCTGTAAAGACTTAAACATTTGCTGTGCACCGATTTCTTTGGTACCGATGAGTCCAGCGGCATTCTCCAAAAGATCTGGACGGCCAATGTCTCCAACAAATACAAAATCGCCTGTAAAGATCATCACCGGATCCATCGTTGCCGGTGTATCAATTAAAATAAAACTAAGGCTCTCGGGAGTATGCCCCGGCGTATGGAGCACCTGAAAAATTAGATTGCCAAGATGGATCTGGTCACCATCTTTTAATCCGATATGTGGAAATTCATATTGCCAGTCTTTGCCTCCTTCGTCGGAAAGGTAGCATTGGGCGCCTGTGAGTTCGGCTAATTCCAATGTCCCGGAGAGATAATCAGCGTGGATATGTGTTTCGGCAATATGTGTGATTTTTAAATTATTTTTTTCTGCAATCTCTAAGTAGGTGTCGACATCTCTTTTTGGGTCAATTACTAGGGCAACACCTTTGGCCTGACAGCCAATTAAATAACTTGAATGTGCTAAAGATGACTCGAAAATGTGTTGAAAAAACATAATAAATGATTTTTAGTGATTTACGAATTGAATGATTTCGAAAGTAAGTATTAGGATACCGATACTGATCAGGAAGTAACCAAAGATCCCCTGTAATCGTACCACCTCCAATTTGTCTTTCCATTTGGAACCAATCTGAAGGCCTATTAAAGTGATTAACGTAAAAGTAAGCAATATCGGCCAATTCATGTGGTTCAATAGCTGGTAGTTTGCAACCAGACCAAAGGACGCGTTTAACCCGATGATGAACAGCGATGTTGCGATAGCCTGTTTTAATGGAATTCCCAAAAGGAGCACCAACGATGGTACAATAATAAAACCGCCTCCGGCACCGACAAGTCCAGTCATGACGCCGACAAGCAGACCCGCAATAATTATTTTTAGGACTTGACCAATATGCATCGTGACGGCTGATATTTCGACCTGTTTCCTTCTGCGGATCATTGCCAGAGCGGAAATCAGGATGACAATGGAAAACAGCAGCATAATAACGTGATTTCTGGAGACCGCTATTTCCGCAAGATGAAATTGCGTTGGTATGGCAGCCAACAGGTAGCGTTTGGTCAAGTAGACCGACAATAAAGACGGAACCAAAAAGAATGCTGTTGTTTTTAGATCAATTAAGCCCTTGGTCAAGGGCTTAATTGAGCCGATTATGGCTAGTATCCCAATGGAAAACAGGGAATAATCGAGCGCATACTGGGGCTCAATATGAAATAGGTATACGAAGATCGGTAGTGTTAAAATACTGCCGCCACTCCCCATCAAACCCATTGATAGCCCAACCAATATCGCCAATAAAAAGCCAATTATAAATAGTAGTTCCATTCTTGCTAAATCAAATGCTATCGTTACACCCACAAATTCATGAGCGTCTATTCTTGGCTTAATGAGGCAGTTTGTGCCTAAGTAAACCATAGATCCATGTCCCCAGGATGGCGAAGATCAGTACAATGCCCAATGTCCAATAACCTGAGCCGATCAATGCAAACATAGGCCCCGGACAGGCTCCTGACAATGCCCAGCCCAGTCCGAAAATGGTGCCACCGACGAGATAGCGTGTGATGCTTTTGTCTTTGGCCTGAAATGCGATCTGCATCCCATTGCTGTCTTTAATCTGTTTCCGTTTGATAATTTGTACAATGATAATCGCTGTTGCAAGTGCTGTACCGATCATGCCATACATGTGAAAAGACCGAAACTGAAACATTTCATAAATACGGTACCATGAAGCGGCTTCTGATTTGTATAAAATGATCCCAAATAAGATTCCGATTAATATAAATTTTACTGCTTTCATTTATGCGAAGATTATAGGAAATAAGAAATGAACCATGATGATGCCACCTAGGAAAAAGCCAATGACAGCGATCAAAGAGGGAAGCTGGAAATTACTGAGTCCTGAGATGGCGTGTCCTGACGAGCAGCCTCCCGCGTATCTTGTCCCGAAGCCAATCAATAGTCCGCTAATGCTTAGTATTAGAAACTGCGACCAAGTGCCATTAAAAATAAAGATAGATTCCGGAAGATAGCCCTGCAGATGATCAATTATTCCAAGTTCTTTTAGGTCAGCGACGCTTTTGGCATTGATTTGCGCAGCGGAGCCATCGCTTAAAAAGTAATGGGCTACAAATCCTCCAATGGCGGTCCCAAGTACCACAAGAAGGTTCCAGGACTGTGTCTTCCAGTCGAAGCGAAAAAAAGAGGATGATTTACCAGCACCTAATAGCGTACACATCGTCCGCAGATTGTTCGACATGCCGAAATCTTTTCCTTGTTTTAGCAATAAGTACATGACCAGTGCAATTAAAGGCCCGGAAATATACCAAGGCCATGGTTGTTTGATGTATTCCAGTAACATAGCTTGTTCTTAAGTTATATGACAAAGGTACATACCGTTATTACAAAAAACGGTAACAAATGTTACCGTGGGATGTGCGTCATTACATATCGTAATATTCAATATTAGCCTCTTTGATTGCTTGGGTCAATAGCGGCAGATCATCCTCTTTCTGAAATAACTTATTACGCCAGGTACGAAAAGCGGAACCTTTGTTTTGGTTTATGATAATCAAATTTCCGCCGGAGCGTCTGAGATTTCGGATATGTGAAATATTGCTCAAGGGGAATACAACTGTTTTTTTTGAATTGCTGATGGTGAGTGTATCTGTGTCTAATCGCCATGTTGAGTCGAGTGTAGCACACTTGATCGCGAAATATAGGGCCAAGGGAACCATGAGAAGAGCAATAATGATCTTGTAAATTTCCTGAATCGGAACTTTCGACATCCCTATCCCTATTAATAGAATCGAGGTCAATAGAATAAACATGTATTTCCCGCGATGCAATGTTGAAAGATAGAATGTTTGTGGATTACTCTGCATACTTTTTTATAAACTTTCCTTTTGCATTAATATAGTAAAAATTCTCCAGGTCTTCGCTGACCAAGGCTAATCCATTTTCAAAGGTTTGTGCATTTTGGAATTTAAAGGGAATGACAACTTTGCCACTGTAGTCGATATAACCATATTTGTTGTCTTTAAAAACCAATAATAACTTCTCGCCAGCAAAAGATAAGAATTCTTGGCCTGTTGGTAACAATTTTTTACCGGATTTGTCAACTAACTGATAGGTTAGATTTTCGATAACCAGTGCTAGATTGTCTCGATATTCAGCAATGGTCTCGTATTTCGCAGGAATCAATATGTTCCCTTTTAGATCGAGCACACCCGTAAAGTCTCCTTCGTTATATAACGCATAGCTTAAACCCGGAATGGAGATGAAATCATATTTTGCAGCGAGCAATAGTTTGCCGCTGTTATCCAATAGGCCATATTTCTGGTCTTTCATAAAGACTAATGGAGCCCCTTCGGTATCCAAACTTAACGATTCATATTGACAAGGGATAACTTCTTTGCCTTGCAAGTCGATCAGGCCAAACATCTGGGCCGCATCGCTGACGATCGCATAATCTCCCACGTAGGCATAGATCGAAGCATATTTTGCCGGAGTGAGCTTCTTGCCCAGACTGTCCTGTACGCCGAAATATTCTGTGTTGGGATCCTGATACCAGGATAAATGATCATTTAATGCAGAGTCAGCTGTGGCTTCTTCAGCTTCTCCTTCCTCATAACCTTCAGGAATTTCGAATAATGCCGTATCGTAAGGGACTTCTTCAACTGTGGTCGCCTGAATGCCTAAACCTTCAGAACCAATATAAAGGGCTGCTCCCGGTACCTTCTCGAGATAGTCGTACGTTCCCCAATATAATTTGGGTAATTGCTCCGCATACCAGACCGTGATTTCAGTTTGTTTATCCTGACGACCCGCCAGATTAAATGTCGCTTTTTTGCAGGACAAACCTGCAATAACTTTCTTTTCATTCGGAATTAAGCTGATTTCAAAGTCACTTGAATAAGCGTAATCACCACCTTCCGACGTTTCAATAAGCTTACCGGATGCAAGATCCGTTGAAGTATATGTTTTGCTATTTTCGTCGATCAGATAAGATGTCTCGTCTACGATGTTGCTGATCTGTATGGATTTCCCGAAAAGTAGACTTTCCACTCGCATTTGATCCTTACAAATATAGGCATGCATCAATGCCTCACCGTTTCCGGCCAATATTTTGATAAATTCAGATGCGGAAGTGTCAGTACCCGTTTCAGGATCTGCAAACTGATAGGTTATTTTGAATAGTTTTTGCTGTGCCGAACTGGTTTTAACAAAAGTTAATGTGAAAAAGGCTATGCAAAGGAAAAAATGTTTCATTGGAAATACAAATTAAAATACGAAAGTATTGAAAATTGGCTGGTTTGTAAAATTATCTTTTGTTCTTTGCAGAAAATCATGCAGAAATTTTGATATTATTGTACTCAAATGCCATTTTGTAAAATAAGCGATCATAATAAGAGGGGACGATAACTCTATTGTTTTTATCATTGTCAAAAATATCATATAAAAGTCAAGAAAGATATGAGTTTCGTGATATACAGTTGTTTATGTCGGGTGTGCAATGATATTTTTGTATTTTACAAACCTTAAATTTACTTTTTAAAACAATATCTGTGGAACTACTGCTTATAGAAGACGAACCGTCGGTCATATCCTTGATAGAAAGAGGGCTAAAGGAAGAAGGCTATAACATTAGCATTGCAATGGATGGCTATACTGGCCTGAAAATGGCCGGATTAAATCATTATGATCTCATTTTGCTGGATGTCATGCTGCCGGGGATGAATGGCCTTGATGTATGTAAAAACATCCGGATGTCTAATAATGAAGTCCCAATTATTATTCTTACTGCATTGAACCAAACCGAAGATATTGTGGAGGCTTTTGAACGTGATGCGGATGACTACCTGACCAAGCCGTTTCGCTTAGAGGAGCTAAAAGCTCGTATAAATCGCTATAGCCGCAAGTCCAAAACAGTGAGTGAGCAAAAGAATGTCCTGACATTTGATGATCTGCAACTGGATCGGGATAGCAAATCTGTTCAACGTGGGGAATTTCCGATCATACTTACAGCCACCGAATTCCGCTTATTGGAATTCTTGATGCTCAATCGTAATAAAGTATTGACACGTATAGACATTCTGGAGGAAGTGTGGGGTATGGATGTTGATCTAAGTACCAATGTTGTGGATGTTTATGTCAATTATTTGCGTAAAAAAATTGACAAGCAATTTGCACGAAAATTGATCCATACGGTTATTGGTATGGGCTATGTCATCCGCCATGAAAATTAGGACTAAGATCGTACTCTTATTTTCTATTATCAGCACGCTTCTGCTTGTTGTTTTTGCCTTGTATGTCTCTTATTTTACCTATGATAGTCTGCAGACCAAGTTTTTTCATCGGTTAGAAGAAAATGCGGTCATCGTCGGTGATCATATTGTGAACCAGAAGGAAGAAAACAAGGAACTCTATATTCAGGTAAAACGTAAATACCTCAAACAGCTATCCGAAGGAACAGATCATTTGCTACGCGTGGTGAAAGGTAGCGACAGTATCCGTTTTAAGCCCAATTTGCCTATGCCGATGAGCTTTTATAAAGAGGTTATTCAAAATGGCAGGGGCAGGTATATGCATAACGAAACCGCATTTGTAGCGGTATTCTTTAAAGACCATCTCCATCATGACAATCTTATCGTGGTGTCGGAAGGAATTGACGAATATGGACATGACGAACAACGCCAGTTAGATCGCACGCTGATCACAGGTGGATTTTTAGCAATTCTATTGATTATCCTGATGTCATTTTATTTTGCTGACCGGCTGCTCAAGCCGATCAAGGACATCAATAGTGATTTGGGGAAGGTCGATATTGCCAATCTGGACTATAGACTATCCAGTAAATTCAGCAATGCCAAAGATGAACTGGGCGTATTGATTGCCAACCTCAACTCTATGCTCAGTCGTTTGGATATTTCGGTTCAGTCCCAGCAGAGCTTTATTGGTAATGCATCCCATTCATTAAAAACACCTTTGACCATTATTGGTGGTGAAGCAGAGCTCGCAGGAAATCTTATCCCCAAAGAACATGAAGCTTACTATTCTTTGGAGACGATTGCGAAGTATGCGGATAAGATGGAACTTATTATTAATAACCTGCTTCAATTGTCCCGTATGGGCTTTAAAGGGGAGGTAGATAATAAAGTGCTCATCCGTATCGACGAATTGCTCTATGAAATTTATAAAGCTGAACGAAGCATCCATAAAGATTTCCGCTTGTCTTTTGATCTTACCCAGATCCCTGAAGATAGTGATGAGTTGACCGTCTTTGCTAATCCTGACCTATTCTATATTGCATTTAGCAATATTATTTCCAATGCATACAAATATGGGGATGGTGAGCAGGTGCAGGTCGCTATTAGCTGTGATGACCGAAATATTACAATTAAAGTATTTGATAAAGGGATCGGAATTCCTCAGAAAGACCAGCCTCATATTTTTACTTCTTTTTATCGTGCTTCCAATGTCGGAGATATCTATGGAAATGGCCTTGGACTGGTTTTGGCCAAGAATATTTTCGATCTCCATGGTGCGGAGCTCAGCCTTTATTCAGCAGAAGGACAGGGTACCCAAGTGGTTGTCACGCTGCCTAAAATCGCTTTCTAATCTTATTTTAATCTCATCCTTATTCCATTTTTAAATTGCTGTGATATACTTGTGCCAGAGATAGGTATATCATATGAAACCATCATGATTTATTCGAACATATGACTGAATAAATCTGATAGCTTCATCACGAATAAAAAGCGATTTAAAACGGATGAAAAAAACACTTTCACTTATTACAACCTTGGGTTTGGGCATTGCGTCATTACAGGCGCAAGAGCAGGTTCCGGTAGATTCTATTCCAGCGGAAAGAAATAGCTTATTATCCAGAGGTAGTTTATTGTCAAAAGAACCGGCAAGGGCAAAATCATTTCAATTGGATGTTTTGTTGCGTGCAGGCTTGCAAGCTGATAATAGCGATGGCTCGGGTCAGGCAAAGGCAAACTTAGACGATGCCCGTATTTTGATGAGCGGCGATTACAATGAGCGGCTCTCCTATAAAGTACGTTTTCGCCTGAATAAATCATTTGCGCCAACCAGCCAGGACAATGGATCGAGGGCTTTGGATATGGCCTATATCAAATACAAGTTTGGTAAAGATCTGAAATGGTCCGTTACAGCGGGTAAGCAGAGCGCTCTTGTGGGAAGCTACGAGTTTGAAAATAATCCTATTTACGAGTATAAATTCACTGATTATGTTGATCGTATCCTGAATTTATTTGTGGTAGGGGGAACATTGTCCTATGAATTCAACCCTAATCATTCCTTGCATGCACAAGTTTATAATACGACAAATGATAGTTTTATGGATGTGCACACTAAAAATGGCTTTGCGGTAGGTGATCTGGAGCGGTCTGATGTGCCAATGGGTGCGTATTTTACTTGGGTAGGAGCTTTTTTGGACAAAAAAATCAACACGAAATGGTCCTATAATATCTCTCAGTTTGCCAAAGGACATACCAATCACTCCGTCTCCTTGGCAAACAAGTTTAAAACACCGAAGCAAATGATCTATTTAGACCTGCAATATTCCTATCTGGGTGTTGACCACGCCTTGATCGCATCATCGGCAATCAATGACTTTTATGGCCGTACGGGCGCAGGACGCGTTTTGGCAAAGGATGTCAATTACGCTTCGGCAATTGTACGGTATGATCAGTTTCTAAGTGAAAAATGGGAAGTAGCACTGAAAGGTGGCTATGAGACCGCTGGATCGAGAGATGACAATCAAGTTGGCAAGAATTTCCGTCAAAACTGGACCTACTTTGCTACCCTACAACATAAGCCTTTTCATAATCAGGATTTACGATTTTACCTTGGTTATGTAGGTAATACAGTAAACTACAAAGGGTATATGGATATGGGTAAAAGTCAATATAACCGTGTCGCCTTTGGAGCATACTTTACAATTCCGGTCTTGTAATAATTCCTTTAACAAAATAACAAATAATTATTTTTTATGCGTTTAACACCAAGAGAAACAGAAAAGCTGCTATTGCATTTAGCAGGAGAATTGGCAGCAAAGCGACTAAAGCGTGGGGTGAAACTAAATTACCCTGAATGCATTGCCTATATCAGTGCGCAGATTATGGAGGAAGCAAGAGATGGTAGATCTGTTGCGGACTTAATGTCTTATGGTACGACCTTATTGAAAAGAAGCCAGGTCATGGAAGGTGTTCCTGAAATGATTCATGATGTGCAGATTGAAGTTACTTTTCCGGACGGCACCAAGTTGGTAACAGTTCATGATCCTATTCGTTAATAAATCTTAATCATATGATTCCAGGAGAATACATTTTAAAAAGAGAAGAAATCAAAGCTAATGTGGGACGTAGAACCACTAGCCTTGTTGTAAAAAATGAAGGTGATAGACCTATTCAGGTGGGGTCGCACTATCACTTTTTTGAAGCCAACAAATTGCTCTCATTTGACCGCGAAAAAGCATTTGGTATGCGCCTGAATATTCCTGCAAGTACGGCTGTACGGTTTGAACCGGGTGAACAGAAGTCTGTTGTGCTGGTTGAATTTGGAGGAAGCAAAGAAATACACGGTTTCAATGGATTGACAAATGGTAAGTATACTGACCAGAATGTCAAATCTAAAGCTGTTGAGAAAATGAAGAAATTAAAATTCAGACAATCTAAATAATATAGTATGGGAGGATGGAATAGACGCGAATGGATTAAGGTTGTAGGTCTCACGACATTGGGAACTACTGTTGGTCTACATGCGCTTGGTTTAGATAAACTAGGTTTAGATAAATCATCTGTTAAATACATTGATGGGGAGCTTTATATCCCTAGGGAAAAATATGCTGCTCTTTTTGGCCCGACAACGGGTGATAAAGTGCGTTTAGCTGATACGGAACTGTTTATAGAAATTGAAAAAGATTTCAACGTATATGGCGAAGAAAATAAATTCGGTGGCGGTAAGACAATCCGTGATGGTATGGGACAATCTGCCCGTGCCCTGCGTGATGAGGATGTTTTAGACTTCTGTATTACCAATGTGATCATTATTGACCACTGGGGTATTGTGAAGGGCGATATCGGTATCAAGGATGGTAAAATTGTTGGTATCGGAAAGGCGGGTAACCCCGACGTACAGGACGGTGTAACCAAAGGTATGGTTATCGGAGCCTCTACAGAAGTGCATGGTGGAGCTGGTTATATCCTTACTGCCGGCGGTATCGATACGCACATTCACTTTATCTCACCACAACAGATCGAGACTGCGCTGTACTCAGGTGTGACTACATTTATCGGTGGTGGTGCCGGTCCGGCAGATGGTACACTGGCCACAACGGTTACATCGGGTAAATGGTATATCGAGCGTATGTTTGAAGCATTTGAAAACTTACCGATCAACGTTGGTTTCTTCGGTAAAGGTAACGTCTCGACAACCAAGCCGATCGAAGAGCAAATTGAGGCTGGTGCATTGGGCGTGAAAATCCATGAAGATTGGGGTGCTACGCCTGCAACAATCGATGCCGCGTTAAAAGTTGCAGACAAGTATGACGTACAGGTGGCGATACACACGGATACATTGAATGAAGCTGGTTTCTTAGAAGATACAGTTGCCGCGATCGACGGCCGTGTCATCCACACGTTCCACACGGAAGGAGCTGGTGGTGGACACGCACCTGATATCATCAAAATTGCGATGTATCCAAACATCCTCCCTGCATCTACCAACCCGACAAAACCATTTACAGTGAATACCGCAGAAGAGCATCTTGATATGTTGATGGTCTGCCATCACCTGGATAAAAATGTGAAAGAAGATGTTGCCTTTGCAGATTCACGTATCCGACCACAGACGATCGCTGCAGAGGATATTCTTCAGGATATGGGTGTATTCTCCATTATGAGTTCGGATAGCCAGGCGATGGGACGTGTAGGTGAGGTGATCTCGCGTACATTCCAGACCGCGCATAAAATGAAAATACAGCGTGGACCCTTGGCTGAGGATAAAGGTAAAGATAATGATAACTTCCGTGTAAAACGTTATGTGTCCAAATTTACCATCAACCCTGCAAAAGCACATGGTGTTGATAAATATATCGGATCTATTGAGACAGGTAAATATGCCGATTTAATCTTATGGAAACCCGAGTTGTTTGGTGTGAAACCCGAGTTGATTATCAAAGGTGGTATGATCCTAGGGGCAAAAATGGGGGATGCAAATGCTTCTATTCCTACACCACAGCCTATCATCTACAGACCGATGTTCGGAAACTACGGTAAGGCTGTATCAAAATTGTGTTTCAACTTCGTTTCAAAAATCTCTTTGGAGAATGGAAATATCCAAAAATTGAATTTATCACGTAAATGTTTGCCAGTAGAGGGCTGTCGTACAGTGATGAAAAAGGATATGGTACATAATCATGCCACACCAAATATTGTGGTCAATCCAGAAACGTATGAAGTAACAGTGGATGGTGTTTTAGCAACTTGTGAGCCGCTAAAAGAGCTTCCAATGGCACAACGTTACTTCCTGTTCTAATTACATATATGATTTTAGCAAGAGACATTAAAGGCAATATTTGGGCAGATGGCAAGGAACTGGATGCCACGGAGCTTGATTTTTTAGAGCTTGAATGGTTTGATACCGAGCGGCGTATCATTCGGGGATTTACCGTTCAGGGCCGGGAGATCGGATTTAAAAATTTGGGTGAAGACTCTTTGCTCGATGGTGATGTTCTGTTTGAAACAGAGGAGTTCCGTATCGTTGTCCGAATATTGCCCTGTCCTTGTTTGGTCGTCCGACCAAAAAATGTATTGGATATGGCAAGAGTATGTTTAGAAATAGGCAATAAGCATATTCCTGTTTTTATCAACGCAGCTCATGAAATCATAGCGGCTTACGAAAATCCGCTGTGGGAACAATTACAGCGGGCGGGATTTACACCAACGAAAGAGTTAAGGGTAATCGAACGCACACATACATTGCGCATACATCAGTATGCCGTAGTGCAAAATAAAATCACACTAGCAAAGGAGGTATAATATGAATCCATTGTTGACATTGATGCAGATCAATGATTCCGTTTTTCCGATTGGAGGATTCACACATTCCTATGGATTGGAAACCTATATAACCAAAGGTCTCGTACACGACTCGAAAACTGCCAAAGAGTATGCACAGACTTTATTGGAACATAGCTTTTATTATAACGATGCGGCCTTTTTTCATAAGACTTGGCAGTTATGCGAGACAAAGGCAACGAAGAAAAAGGTCGCAGAATTAGATGCCTTGATCACAGCCTTTAAAGCGCCCTATGAAATTCGGGATGCAAGTAAAAAATTAGGAATACGCTTCTTGAAGCTGACAGAAAAATTGCAGCCAGTTAAGCGTTGTTCAGCCTATTTAAAAGCAATAAACACGCAAGAACTGCATGGACATTACGCTATGGCATTTGCCATGTTTGCCCATGCGCAAGGGATCAGTTATACAGATGCATTGAGTGCATTTTATTATAATTCACTCAATGGTATCATGACCAACTGTGCTAAATTGGTTCCTATAAGTCAGATGGATGCACAACAGATACTATTTAAGTTGCAGCCATTGATCAATAAGTTGGTTGCCGCACAACCTGCGTTGGAAGAGGATTTAATCGGTAATTGTTGTATCGCACAAGATATCCGTTGCATGCAACATGAAAAGTTATATACACGTATCTATATATCGTAAAAGCAAGATTACTGCTATACTTGAAATTTGTCCCTTTAAACGAGCTAAATTTTAAGCATCATAAACTTCATCTAAGCGATGAAATAAATAGTTAAGGATGAAAAAGACGTCAAAAAGAAATTATGTAAAAATTGGTGTTGCCGGACCTGTTGGATCAGGCAAGACTGCTTTGATCGAACGATTGACACGTTCGATGTCCGCAGATTATAGCATCTGTGTTGTTACAAATGATATTTACACACGTGAAGATGCAATGTATCTACAGCAAAATTCGGCACTACCTGCTGAACGCATCATTGGTGTAGAGACTGGCGGATGCCCACATACTGCGATCCGCGAGGATGCATCAATGAATATTGAGGCTGTGGAAGAATTGGCCGGCCGCTTTGAGGATGTGGAGCTGATTTTTGTTGAAAGTGGGGGGGATAACCTGACAGCAACGTTCAGCCCGGATCTAGCGGATTTAACAATCTTTGTTCTTGATGTTGCCGAAGGTGAAAAAATGCCACGCAAAGGTGGGCCAGGTATTACACGCTCAGACTTATTATTGATCAATAAAATTGATCTGGCGCCCTATGTGCATGCCGATTTGGAAGTCATGCGCCAGGATACATTGCGCATGCGCGGAGAACGTCCTTTTATTTTTACCAATCTGATGACATTAGAAGGGCTGGAAGATGTAAAGAAATGGATCAAGGAATACGCTTTATTAGAACAAGTAGGCTAAAAAACAATAGGATATGGATAGTAAGATAGTATTAAATGTAGCCAAAGAGGACGGTAGAAGCAGGCTGAAAGAAAGCTACCACAATGCGCCTTATAAATTAACCCATTATGGAGCAGCGAATCTAACTGACCATCTGGAAATGATTATTATGAGTGCATCGCCCGGTATTATGGATACAGATCATCTTCATATTGATGTCCATGTAAAGGAAGAGGCCCAGCTAAAACTGTTTACGCAGTCTTTCAATAAATTGCATCCAATGAAAACCGGTGCTAGCCAGCATACAGATGTACAGGTTGCTTCGGGAGGGGTATTGCATTACATCCCACATCCGGTCACGCCTTTTAAAGACTCCATATTCAAGGCGACTAATCATATTCATTTAGCAGAAGATGCGGTTTTGATGTGGGGTGATATCATCAGTGTAGGACGTATTTATATGAAAGAAGCATTTGAGTTTGATCGTTTGCATACACAGACTAAGATTTTCAGATCCGGAAAACTAGCTTTTATTGATAATCAGCTGTTGCAACCAAAAATGCAGCCCATCCAAAAAATACTGTTCTTTGAAGGCTACACCCATCAAGCGACCTTCTTATTCTCCGCTCTTTTTGCGCAGGAATTAAAGAACGAACTTGATGAAATATTGACTGTAGAATATAATGATATCTCCTATGGATTTACACTGGCTTCATCAGATGTCGTTATTCTGCGAGCGCTGGGTTCTGATGGTGAATTGCTCTATGATTTTCTGCAAATGCTGGGGCAATTGTGCTGGGATTTTACCATGCATAAACTGTCGGAGTCAAAAGAAGTTGAAGTTATCGAGAATGAGGGGGCTGAGCCTTTGCCCGTCGTGGCAGAAGCGGTTGTTGCAGAATCGCTTTTGACCGAATCTGTTGTTACTCAAAAGAAAAGTACAGCCAGTCCTCGGAAAAAGAGGGTAAGCAAAAGTAAAACGGAGGAAGGACTGAAATATGCGTAAATCGAAAGAGCCTACCGAAATCCTCATTGAGTCCATTCCCAATTTTGAGCATGTAAAATTCAATCGTGAATCGGATATCTTGGATCTTTCCTACTTTGAAGTGAATAAACGTGTTATCCATCGTAAGACGCGTAAGGGCAATACGGTCAAGATACAACGGGATGACAGCACGGCCCTACAGTCGGGACAATGTATCTATCATAGTGATGATCTGTTTATACAGATCAATATCTTGCCTTGTCTTTGTGTACTGCTTGAAAGTCAGGATCTTTCCATGGTCGGCGAATTTTGTTTCGATGTTGGCAATCGTCATTTGCCCGTGTATCTGAAAGCTGATGGGCGCTTTGCTGTCTCCTATGACGGACGCTTGTATCAGGCATTAAAAGAAAAATATAATGGTTCTATTAGTTTGGAAAATGCCATTTTGGAACCGGACGAACAGATTACATCACTTCGTCATGCGAAAAAATAAAAGGTTCACATCCGAACAGTTATTTTAGGCTTTGATTTGATCACTGAACCTGATCTTTGTTTGCGCTCTGCTTGAAAATGCTGAAAAATTGTGCATTTTTGTTGTTATGACATTTGGTGCGGAATTGCAGGCCTGGTATTTACAACATAAACGTGATTTACCATGGCGGGAAACAAAAGATGCCTATAAGATATGGCTTTCGGAGATTATCCTGCAACAGACTCGGGTAGAACAAGGGATGCCCTACTATTTACGATTTGTAGAAAGGTTTGAAACTGTCGTTGACTTTGCCAATGCGGAGGAAGATGATATTTTATACCTTTGGCAGGGACTCGGTTATTATTCAAGGGGACGGAATATGCATAAGGCTGCACGAATCGTTCGAGACGAATATGACGGCATTTTTCCAGTAGACTATAAAACACTGCTAAAACTTCCCGGTATAGGCGAATATACTGCGGCGGCAATATCATCCTTTGCCAATAATGAGGCCCAGGCGGTGCTGGATGGGAATGTGTTTCGTGTACTGTCGAGATACTATGGAATACACACGCCGATCAATTCCACTGAAGGCAAGAAAATTTTTACGGCTATAGCCCAAGAAAATTTAGACCATGACCATCCGGCATTATACAATCAGGCCATTATGGATTTTGGGGCAATTCATTGCAAACCAAAACAACCCTTTTGTATTACCTGTATGTTTAATACATCATGTTATGCCATCCTCCAGGGGGAAGTTGATCGACTGCCCGTTAAACTTAAAGGCAAAGCAAGCAGAGAACGGTATTTTAATTATTTTATCCTTAAAGACGAGGTGCAAATTTTGATGTCAAAGCGCGGAGAAGGCGATGTCTGGCAGAATTTATACGAGTTTCCCCTGATCGAGTCCGATCGGACATTAACGATACCAGAGATTCTTATAGATGAGCAATTTGTCCGTTGTTTTGGGGAAAAGGCGGAGATTAAACTCCTGCAAAAACAAACTAAACATATCCTGAGCCATCAGAATATTTATGCGACATTTTTTGAAGTGCAGTTAGCGGGCGGTCTAAAACAAAAAAAATCCAATTGGGATTATGTATTTTTAAAAGATTTAGATAAATTAGCTAAACACAAGTTGATCTTTACCTTTTTGGAAAGATCCAATTTTTAACCATTTATGCTTTTAAATTATGTCAGGAGTTAACAAAGTTATTTTAGTGGGACACCTTGGAAAAGACCCCGAAATTCGATATTTAGAAGGCAATGTCTCCGTTGCCAGTTTCCCATTGGCAACTTCAGAAACGTATAACAAGGACGGAAAACGGGTAGAACAAACCGAGTGGCATAATATTGTCATGTGGCGCGGTTTGGCAGATGTGGCGGTAAAATACCTTACAAAGGGCAAATTGGTCTATATCGAAGGTCGATTACGCACGCGCACTTATGAAGATAAAGAGGGGATCAGGCGTTATGCTACTGAGGTGGTAGCTGAGACATTTACTCTTTTGGGACGGAAATCGGATTTTGAACCAGCAGGAACTGCTAATGCGGGCAATGTTGCTAGCACCCCGGCGCAGAAGGCCGAGGATAAAGAAATCGAAGTTGATTTCACTGAAAATGATCAGGAAGATAATCCGCTTCCATTTTAATCGAACTTAAAAGTCGCTTTGAATATTGAGCGGATATCATTTTATATTAATATTATTATGGGCAAAAGAGCAGATGAAAGTCTGCTCTTTTTGATTTTTGGTTACTCTTGCTTGCTTCTGACAGGAATGAAAAAATCATCTTACCGTTGTTTACTGTTCAAAGAGATGATTATAAACAGGTTTATTCTGGTTAATCTTAATCGAAATTTTGCGGACGAAGAGGTTTTCGACGCCGTTTGGGAGATTGCTAAAATTTCTTTTTGGCAGAAATTTTGGCTATGTTTGTCGTAATTATGTTGCAAGATAAAATTACGCAGTATACTGAAGAAATTAAGGCGTTTGTGCCATCTTCTTCAGCCGATGTAGAAAATTTCAGATTGAAGTTTTTGGTTTCCAAAGGGATCGTAAAAAATCTTTTTGACGAATTCAAAACAGTTACTCCTGAAGAAAAACGTACTTTGGGGAAAGTACTGAATGAATTTAAGCAGTTGGCAGAAAACACATTCAAGGAAGCACAAGAGAAATTTGGTTCCGGTGAGAAGCAAAAATCCCAACAAATGGAAGGTGATTTAACATTGCCTGGAAACGGATTTCAATTGGGATCCAGACATCCGATTTCATTGGTCCGCAAGGAAATCGTTGAGATCTTTAAGAAGCTCGGCTTCATTGTCTCTGAGGGACCAGAGATTGAAGATGACTGGCACAATTTCTCCGCATTGAATTTTCCTCCTGAACATCCGGCGCGTGATATGCAAGATACATTCTTTATCAAAAAACAGGAAGGTAACGATATTACGCTAAGAACGCATACATCTTCTGTTCAAGTTCGCCTAATGGAAGCTGGTAAACCACCTTTCCGTGCGATTATGCCTGGACGTGTGTATCGGAATGAAGCTATTTCTGCACGTGCGCATTGTTTCTTTCATCAGGTAGAAGGATTATATGTGGATGAAAATGTTTCATTTGCTGATCTGAAGCAGACTTTATACCATTTCGTTCAAGAGATGTATGGCGAAGGAACTAAAGTGCGTTTCCGTCCTTCTTATTTCCCTTTTACAGAACCTTCTGCGGAGATGGATATTTCATGTACGATCTGTAAAGGTGCTGGATGTAATCTTTGTAAATATTCTGGTTGGGTAGAGATTTTGGGTTGTGGCATGGTAGATCCGAATGTACTTGAAAATTGTGGAATCGACAGTAAAAAGTATTCGGGTTTTGCCTTCGGTATGGGTATCGAACGGATCACAAATCTTAAATATGTGATCAAAGATTTGCGACTTTTCTCTGAAAATGATACGCGTTTCTTAGCTCAGTTTGAGACTGAATTAATATAAAATCAATGCTAATAAAGACTATTGAGACCATCACACTACTGCCAGTCCCTACGGATGTCTTATTCGGCCCGGGTATTGGAAATAGTGTGATGTGTGGTAGTCTTATCTGAAGAATATGGAACCAGATCATATCATTGAATCCATAAAAAGAACAGCACGGGAACTTTTTCGTCAAAATGGTTATCATAAAACCAGTGTAAACACGTTGGCTAAAAAAGCTAAGATTGCTAAAGCGACTGTTTATAAATACTTTGATAGTAAGGAAATGATCTTGCATGCCATTTTGATGGATTATCTGCGGGCGAGTCTGCTGGATATCTTAAAGACCACAAAATATGAGGATGATATGGCCTCTTTTTTGGCTTCAACCATTCTTCGTGTCAGCCGGCTGACCTATACAGCATGCAATGAGTTGATTGGTTGGGAATTTATCCGTGAGTCGGCCAATGCACAGGAATATCTAAAAACACTATCTGAGGATCTGGAATTCCTGCTTTTGAGCACATTTATCCAGAATGAAAAGATTAACGAAGCGATCAGTGAGGAAAAACTGACATTTTTGATCAAATCAAGTAAGAGCATTGTATTCTCTTTTGCTTTTACTGCCGTTTCGGATGCCGATGTGCGTAAAAATTTCATTTCTTTTCAAAAAGAGATTCTTCCGTACCTTGTTCAGGCAACAATCCTCTAAGTAATAAGGGGTCTGTTATTTATCCCTTTTATTCACCTATTAAATAAACTTCCTTTTTTTGCTGCTGTCTGCCGTTTTCTTTTTTTAAGGAGTGAGCCTGATTTTATACCATTCCATAGGTTTAGGCAGTGCTGAATATCACTTGACTGGTAAGGAAATTTGTCTGATCAAAATGGATTATTGCGCGATATGAGAGGCCTTTTTTTTAAGACCATGTAGGTCAATGAAAAATCATTATAAAAAATTGTATTTTTGCAAACTATGAGTAGAAGAATTCCGCAAGAAAAGAAGTTCTTGAAAGATATCGCAATCATTGATATTGCCGAAGAAGGTAGAGGTGTAGGAAAAACCGATGATCTGGTTCTGTTTATCGAAAAAGCTGTCCCCGGTGATGTTGTCGATGTGGAGTTAATGCGCAAGAAGAAGAATTTTGCTGAGGCTCGGGTAACGAGTCTGAAGGAAGCTTCTACTTATCGCGTAGACCCTTTTTGTGAGCATTTTGGTGTCTGTGGAGGCTGTAAATGGCAGCACATGAGCTATGAATCCCAATTAAAATTTAAACAACAGTCTGTTGATAATGCTTTATCCCGTATCGGGAAAGTAGATACTTCCGCCATGGAAGATATTTTGGGATCGGCTCAGACGGAGTATTATAGAAATAAATTAGAATATACATTTTCCAATAAGAAATGGTTGACTTCTGTTGATGAGGATGCGTCGCAATTGGAAATGAATGCTTTGGGCTTTCATGTGCCGGGGCGATTTGATAAAATTCTGGATATTGATCATTGTTTTCTTCAGGAAGACCCTTCCAATGAGGTTCGGAATACCATACGGGACTTTGCACTAAGCAAAGGAATGACTTTTTATGATCTCCGCGAGCATACTGGTGTATTACGCAATCTGATCATCCGTATTTCGTCTACTGGTGAGATGATGGTGATTGTGGTTTTTGCTTATCCAGAGGAAGGCCAGGTGGAATTATTGATGAATTTCATCAATGAAAAGTTCCCTCAGATTGCTTCGCTCCTGTATATCGTGAATCAAAAGCGCAATGATACCATCTTTGATCAGGATATTCGTGTATATGCAGGCCGTGATTTTATTTATGAGGAAATGGAAGGTCTTCGCTATAAGGTTGGACCGAAGTCCTTCTACCAGACCAATTCGGCTCAAGCATACGAACTCTATAAGATCACACGCGATTTTGCGGATTTAAAAGGAGACGAGCTGGTGTATGATTTATATACGGGCGCTGGTACAATAGCAAACTTTGTCGCTAAGAAAGCAAAAGAAGTCGTCGGAGTTGAGTATGTCCCTACTGCAATTGAAGACGCGAAGGTAAATTCGGCAATCAATAGTATCAACAACACGAAGTTTTATGCTGGGGATATGAAAGATGTGTTGATTCCTTCTTTCATTGCTGAGCATGGTAAACCAGATGTCGTAATTACCGATCCACCACGGGCAGGTATGCATGCGGATGTTGTGGCCCGTTTATTGGAGATGGAATCACCGAGAATTGTTTATGTCAGTTGTAATGCTGCGACACAGGCGAGAGATCTAGTTTTATTGGCGGAAAAGTACGAAGTGAAGCGTATTAAACCGGTGGATATGTTTCCACATACACAGCACGTAGAAAATGTCGTTCTATTGGAACTAAAAAAATCATAATATATATATGGAAGTAGAGGATTTATTTTCGGGCGGAGCAAGGGAGGAAGCCTCGCAATCTACTGGGCAGAGTCCATTGAAAAGTTTGCAGGTTGATCTTGATTTTTATAGTGAGTCGATCCGTGAAGTTGCGATGGAAATCATGGAGGAAGGCTATTCTTCCTACCCGATTTTTGTGGCACATCAACATGAGGTTTCGGTGGGAGAGGTAATCTTAGATCGTACGGAGCTCGAAACGAATTGGACGATCAATGCCTCTACGTTGGAAGAATTTGTCGAAATGGATATCATTCAGGAAGACCGTAAAGCTACTTTTATCCAGAATTATAAATCTGTTAAGGATTTTATGTGCCTGTTCGTGGTTGTTGCCGAAGGAGCCAATTTTGTCTTTTACCCCTATAAATAAAGAAGGAATATTTAAACTTTTTTAACAATACAATTGTCAAACTATTACTATTTTTAACAAAATAGGCTTGGGGGCATGATGGGTAAATAAGACCGGAACGCTAAGTGCAACATGAAGTTTTAAAAGCTTGGCGTGAAATAACAATATATTCCAATGAGAAGAATACACATACATATAGGAGGGCTTTTAGGCGTATTGATGTTGCTTTTAACGACATTCGGCGCAA
Organism: Sphingobacterium sp. HMA12; assembly: GCF_002933815.1. Classification (GTDB taxonomy): domain Bacteria; phylum Bacteroidota; class Bacteroidia; order Sphingobacteriales; family Sphingobacteriaceae; genus Sphingobacterium. The sequence continues at coordinate 195,762 of NZ_BEYR01000006.1, read as the reverse complement.
GGGCACAACATATACAGCAAGTGTCGGGTATGGTGATGCAGAAGGGGACAGCTAATAGAATTGGCGATGTGGTGGTGCTAAATTTGCGGACGAGCAGATCGGCATTGACAAACTCTTTCGGTGTCTTTACGATTGACGCTTCTGTGGGCGATTCGCTTTCTTTCACTAAAGTCGGGTTTTCACCGGTAAAAACCGTGTTGACAAACCTGAATGAATTTTATATTGAAATGCAGGAAGGGATAAAGCTTGAGACAGTAATCGTAGAACGCAAGTCGAAAGAAGCCGAACTGAATGAGGCGATGGGGAATTACTCCAAAAAAGGCGTCTATAATGGCGGGAAAAACAAATTTGGAACCTATTTAGGAAGCCCTGCTACGGCACTTTATAATCTTTTTGGACGGGAAGCAAAAAATGCAAAACGTTTTGGACGTTTTATGGACCGTGAAAAAGAAGAATTACAGGTCGACCGTATTTTTTCACGCGCGGCTGTCCAGAAGTTAACAAAGTTGGACAGTGTCGATTTAGATGCTTTTATGGTGCGTTATCGTCCTTCATTTGATCTTGCCGAGCATTGGGGACAATATGACTTGATGAACTATGTGCAACAGTCTTTACAGGATTTCGAAGCGAAGGGCCGTCCAAAAGGGTCATTGTTGCCAGATATCGAAGTTAAGACGCAGGAGAAATAAAACAATTTCCTTTTCATACTGTTAGTTCTTGTGAACAGTGAGCATCGGGATTATTTGTAGCGAATTGTCTTCATTTAGCCACGTTGTAATGCCTTTTTGGGAGTATCGTAACAAAAAAGTTGAAAAAGGATGCTTTTGGCACTTTGTTTGATTTTAACATGAACAGTATTTAGTTTGAATATTAAAAGTCTTAGATAGATATGAAAATGAATAGAAAATTAGCTGTATTTGGTTTGACTGTTGCAACCTCGGCTATGTTATTTGGAAGTTGTTCTACAATCCAAAATACAAATAATACGACTAAAGGTGGTGTAATCGGTGGTGTAGCGGGTGGTGCTTTAGGAGCATTAATTGGTGGTAAGGCTGGTAATACGGCTATTGGTACATTAGCAGGTGCGGCCATTGGTGGTGCAGCCGGTGTATTGATCGGTAAGAAAATGGATAAACAAGCAGCTGAGATCTCTAAAACTGTTGAAGGTGCTGAAGTAACTCAATCTGCAGAAGGTATTGTTGTGAAATTTGATTCAGGTATTTTATTTGATTTCAATAAATCTGATTTGAAAGCCACTGCGAAAGATAATATCGCAAACTTGGTTACCACTTTAAATAAGGAACAAGGGACAGAAATTTTGGTTATCGGACACACAGATAATGTAGGTACTTTAGCTGCGAATGACAAAGTTTCTTTAGACCGTGCAAATGCGGTACGTGCATTTGCTGTATCTAAAGGGTTGGCTTCTTCGCGTATTAAAACTGAAGGCAGAAACTTCTCTGAACCAATTGCAAGTAACGATACAGAAGCAGGACGTGCGCAAAACCGTCGTGTGGAGATTGTTATCGTGGCTGGCGATCAAATGAAGAAAGAAGCGAAACAACAAGCAGGTCAATAACGCACTGAGCAGTTTGTTCCCGCGAGACGCTATATTGTGTAACGCTCCGGCAGGAGTAAATTGTTGAATTTCGAAAAAAATAAAGGCACGGAAATTTATCCGTGCCTTTTTTGTAAAATATCCTATCAGCCCCCCACGAGATAAATTATTTACTCAGAAATTTGACAAAGTATAAACCATATTTCTGGCTGACAAACTGTCATTATATGGATTTTAATTTCTAACTTTGTAGTCTTTGAAAATTGAGCTATGCTAGATTTAACACATACAACTAAGGAACACGACGAATCTCGTCAGGGTGAGGCATTGTTATTAGAACAGGATCCAAAGATCAGTAATGGGCGTAAACTGTACATTGAAAGTTACGGTTGCCAAATGAACTTCTCGGATAGTGAGATCGTTGCTTCTATTTTGTTGGATAAAGGTTTTGAGACAACAAAAAATTATCAGGAAGCAGATGTTGTCTTTATTAATACTTGTTCAATCCGGGAGAATGCAGAGCAGCGTGTTCGTAATCGACTGAAAGAATTTGAGGCGGCTAAGACCAGAAACCCCGGAATGATCGTTGGTGTGCTGGGCTGTATGGCCGAGCGTTTAAAATCGAAGTTTCTTGAAGAAGAAAAATTAGTTGATGTTGTGGTAGGTCCTGATGCGTATCGTGATCTTCCTAACTTGATTGATAAGGTTGATGATGGTGCAAAGGCAGTGAATGTACTGCTGTCACGTGAGGAGACTTATGCCGATATTAATCCGGTTCGTCTAAATTCAAATGGTGTGACAGCCTTCATTTCGATCATGCGTGGTTGTGATAATATGTGTTCATTCTGTGTGGTTCCTTTTACCCGTGGACGTGAGCGCAGCCGTGATCCTCATTCTATTGTGAAAGAGGCACAGGATTTATTCAATGCCGGATATAAAGAAGTGACCTTATTGGGTCAAAACGTGGATTCCTATAAGTATACAGCACCCGTTGCAGAAGGTGAAACGCCGGGCGAAACGGTAACGTTTGCCAAGTTATTGACCATGGTAGCTGAGGTGAGCCCGCTTTTACGCGTTCGTTTTTCGACTTCCCATCCAAAAGATATTACAGACGAGGTTTTATATGCGATTGCCTCACATGAAAATGTTTGTAACTACATCCATTTGCCGGTACAATCCGGAAATTCCAGGGTTTTGGAACTGATGAATCGTACTTACGATCGGGAGTGGTATATGGAACGTGTAGACGCTATCCGCAAAATTATTCCGGATTGTGCGATTTCTACTGATGTTATTACGGGTTTCTGTACAGAAACAGAAGCAGAACATCAGGAAACATTATCCATGATGGATTATGTGAAATATGACTTTGCGTACATGTTTGCTTATTCGGAAAGACCGGGTACATTAGCTGCGAAGCGCTATGCGGATGATATTCCAGAGGATGTCAAAAAACGTCGTTTGACTGAGGTAATCAACAAACAGCGTGACCATAGTTTATATCGTTACCAGCACTTTATTGGAAAGATATGTAAAGTCCTTATAGAGGGTTTTTCAAAGCGATCTGAGTTTGATTTCTGTGGTCGTAATGATCAAAATGCCTTAGTTGTATTTCCTATAGATCCTCGTTACAAACAGGGTGATTATGTCAACGTGCTTGTTGAATCATGTACGTCGGCAACCTTGCTCGGTAAAATTGTTGATTAAGAAAACTTAATATAAATTTATTTCCAACTGGAAATTTATGGATAATCAAGATATAAAAAATAGGTTTGGAATCATCGGTAATTCACCGTTGTTAAATCGGGCGATAGACATTGCCCGGCAGGTGGCTCCAACTGATATTTCTGTATTAATACAAGGTGAAAGCGGTAGTGGTAAAGAAGTTTTTTCGCATATTATCCATCAATTGAGTTCCCGTAAGCATGGGCCGTTTATAGCGGTCAACTGTGGGGCGATACCGGAGGGAACAATAGATTCCGAATTATTCGGCCATGAAAAAGGTTCTTTTACCGGAGCTCATGAGGCACGTAAGGGCTATTTTGAAGTCGTTGATGGCGGAACAATTTTCTTGGACGAGGTCGGGGAGCTCCCTTTGGGCACGCAAGCCCGATTACTACGTGTTTTAGAATCCGGAGAGTACATTCGTGTAGGATCATCAAAAGTACAGAAAACGAATGTACGTGTGGTTGCCGCGACAAACGTCAACATGTTTGAAGCTGTCCAAAAAGGTAAGTTTCGGGAAGATTTGTATTACCGTCTGAACACCGTGCCGCTGCGTGTCCCTTCACTTAGGGAACGCCCTGAAGATATCAATTTATTGTTTCGTAAGTTTATTGTCGATTTTTCGGAAAAATACCGCTCTCCCGGAGTGCAATTGACTGAAGATGCTCAAAATATGCTGCGCAACTATAATTGGCCGGGAAATGTGCGTCAATTAAAAAATGTGGCCGAACAGATTGCCGTTTTGGAGAAAGAACGTGTTGTTGATGCGCATACCCTGCAAAACTATTTGCCAAATGAATCGCGGACGAGTTTACCGGCTATAGTTTCATCAAATAATAGTGCAAAAGAAGATTTTTCAGAAAGAGATCTGCTTTATAAGGTTCTTTTCGATATGAAGAAAGATATGGTCGATCTCAAAAAACTCGTTGTTGAGCTGATCCAGAAAGGCGTGGATTCTTCAACGTTCGATCAAAATTCGCCTTATATAAATCAGCTCTATCAGGAAATTGAACCCCAGATAAAATCCGATGCCGAAGGATACGGTATTGCGCCGACACTGACGATACATTCGCCTAATAATAATACGGCAAATGTCTTGAAGAATCCTGTTGCGCAAGATGAGTATCTGCAAGATGCACAGGAAGTGGAAGAGTCTTTGTCCTTGGTGGACAAGGAATCTGATCTTATCAAGAAAGCCCTGAAAAAACACCGCGGCAAACGCAAGGCAGCGGCCCAAGAATTAGGGATTTCCGAGAGGACTTTGTATAGGAAAATTAAAGACTTAAATTTAGACTAAGGTTTTGCAGATGTTGTCAAGAAGAATTTTATATACCTTGCTCACGACCGCTTTTCTATTCATAATGAACAGTTGTGGTGTAAAATATGGATTTACGGGAGGATCTATTCCAGAAGGGATGAAGACCGTCAATATTCAATATTTCGAAAATATTGCGCCTTTGGTTTATCCAACTTTAAGCCAGAATTTTACGGAGGCATTAAAGGAGCGTATTCGCAATCAATCCCGATTAAGTCAGGTCAACCAAGATGGTGATGCTACTTTTGAAGGGTTCATTACAGATTATACGATCAGTCCTGCAGCTGTTGAAGCAGGGACGGATCGGGCTGCAATGAATAGATTGACTATTACCATTAAAGTTTCTTACCACAATAAGATTAACCCAAAAGACGACTTTGAACAGCCTTTTACACGCTTCAAAGAATTTGCTGGAAATCTTCAGAGTGCACAGGAAGAGAGCTTGGGTAAGGAGGTTATCCAGATGTTGACAGAGGATATTTATAATAAGGCGTTTGCCAACTGGTAATCTTATCCCAAGATGAATACGACTATGCCACTATCGAATAATGAGCTTTTTTTTCGAGCGATCAATCATCCGGAATCTGTTGATGAGGAAATGATTTTGGGCTTGATTGAAAAATATCCGTATGCGCAAAGTTTACGATTTATTTATGAGCGTAAAGTTTTTGGTGAAAGCAAACCTGTCCAGAATTTATCGTTTACATTGCTTTATGCTTCGTCTCCAAACTGGTTGTACGAATTTGTGCATAGCAGACCAACGCTAGCGAGGGAAGAGATCCAATTGGAGGATATCATAATTCTTGAGGACGACTTTGATGAAGATGTTGAGGCAACAGTAGTGGCTGAGACCGAAGTTGAGGTGGTGGAAACTGAAGTTGAAAAGGTCGTGGAAAAGACAGATGAATTGGACCGTTTGATTCAAGCAGGTGTAGCGCAAGACTATTTTCGTTCGAGTGAAGCAAAAAAACAGGTCGCCCCGGTTGAGGAACCAGAAATAGCTGAGCCGATATCTTCTGAAACAGCTATTCAGCCACTCAAGGATACACAGGAACGTGTCTCGGTCTATGATGATGATACAATGCCCTATAGTTTCTTGTGGTGGTTGCATAAAACGCGACTTGAATATGCTGAAACCTATCAGCCTTATGTAAAATCACCTTTGGGTCCTATGACACCATCAAATGATGATATTGCCAAGATTCATGAAAAATTGGATAGTCAGCTATTGGATCAACAGATTCGGGAAAATATTTTCCATCTGCAATCGCCGGAGGCAAAACTCAGCGATGAGGTGAAAACAACAATTGCTTTCCAGATTCCGCGCAAAACGGATGAAGTGATCGAGAAATTTATCCGCGAGGAGCCTATGATACAACCACTACAGGCTGAAAAGTTGGATTTGGAGAATAAGGCTAGAAAAAGCTCGGAAGATCAGCATTCACTGGTAACGGAGACCCTTGCAAAAATATATACCGAACAGGGTTTATATCCTAAAGCAATAGAGGTTTACGAAAAATTAGTTTTGAAATATCCAGAAAAAAATGCTTACTTTGCGGCACGCATAACAGAATTAGAAAAGAAATTAAATTAATTACATAAAGAGATGCAAGGATTATTAATTGGTCTTATCATATTAGCTAGTATTATTTTAGCATTTTTGGTTTTAATCCAAAATCCAAAAGGAGGTGGTTTATCATCTGGTTTTTCCGGTGGAACAAATCTAATGGGTGTAAAACGTACAGGAGACTTTTTGGAAAAAGGTACATGGATCATGGTTATCGCTATTATGATTTTTAGTTTGGGTGTTAACATTATGGGAACAGCACCAAGTACATCTAAAGGTGGCTTGGGTGGTCAAATTGAAGCTCCGGCACAACAACAGGGACCTTTGAACTTGGGTACGCCAGCACAGAAACCTGCAGGTGCTCCAGTAGGACAAGAGCAAGCTGCTCCAGCGCAATCAGAGCAAAAAACTCCGGCGACAACGCCAGCAGCTAAGCCAGCTGAAGAAGCAAAAAAATAGTTGCGAACAAAGAAATTCAAAAGGCCTCGTCTACCATTTAGACGAGGCCTTTTTTTGTTATACGCGGGTTTGTCAGTTTAATTATCAAAGTATCGTCGGAATGGCCAACATGGTTTTGTAAGGATGTCAGACAAACAGTGACAGTGTGACAGCAAAATCCGCTTTTCTTTATTGATATGTTAAGTTTTCGGTGAAAAATTGTCTTATACATCACCTTATTTACAATTGGCATAAAAGATGATGTGTTTATAACGATTATAACATAACAATAAATTCAATAACAGATAAAAGTAAATTAATTATGGCATTAAGTATCAAACCTATCGGAGATAGAGTAGTAGTAGAAGCTGCTCCAGCAGAAGAAAAAACAGCTTCAGGGTTATATATTCCCGATACAGCAAAAGAAAAACCATCTCAAGGTACAGTAGTTGCTGTAGGTACTGGCAAAGTTGACGAGCCGTTAACTGTAAAAGTAGGTGACAAAGTTTTATATGGTAAATATGCAGGCACTGAAATTACTTACGAAGGAAAAGAGTATTTAATTATGCGTGAGTCTGATATTTACGCTGTTATCTAAGCGGTCAAAAGTTAAAATTATAAAGTTAAATTTAAAAAATTGAGGCAGTGCGTAGTTGAGACTTGTCATATTAGCGTCTTACTACCAATAGCTCAATACTCAATACTAAAGAAATGGCAAAACAAGTAAAATATAACGTTGAGGCTCGTGAGGCCCTTAAAAAAGGTGTAGACACTTTAGCTAATGCTGTTAAAGTAACATTAGGTCCAAAAGGACGTAACGTAATTATTGAGAAGAAATTCGGTGCACCGGTAATTACTAAAGATGGTGTTTCAGTTGCGAAAGAAATCGAATTGAAAGATGCTTTAGAAAATATGGGTGCTCAAATGGTAAAAGAAGTTGCTTCCAAAACTGCTGATCAAGCTGGTGACGGTACAACTACAGCTACTGTATTGGCACAAGCAATCGTTGCTCCGGGTATCAAATCTGTAGCAGCAGGTGCTAACCCAATGGATTTAAAACGTGGTATTGACAAAGCTGTGGCAGCTGTTGTTGCTAACTTGAAATCTCAATCTCAAGAAGTTGGTCAAGATAACAACAAAATCAAACAAGTAGCGGCTATCTCTGCGAATAACGACGAGGTAATCGGTTCTTTGATCGCGCAAGCGATGGAAAAAGTTGGTAACGATGGTGTTATCACTGTTGAAGAAGCAAAAGGTACTGAAACAGAAGTAAAAACTGTAGAAGGTATGCAATTTGACCGTGGATATTTATCTCCATATTTTGTTACGAACTCTGACAAAATGGAAGCGGAATTAGATAACCCTTACATTTTGATCTACGACAAGAAAATCAGCAACATGAAGGAGTTGTTGCCTATCTTGGAAAAACAAGTTCAAACTGGTAAACCATTGTTGATCATTGCTGAAGACTTAGATGGTGAAGCTCTTGCGACATTAGTTGTCAATAAAATTCGTGGTTCACTGAAAGTGGCAGCTGTAAAAGCTCCTGGCTTTGGTGACCGTCGTAAAGCAATGTTAGAAGATATCGCTATCTTAACTGGTGGTACAGTAATCTCTGAAGAAAGAGGTTTCAAATTGGAGAATGCTGAGTTATCTTATTTGGGTCAAGCTGAAAAAGTTCAAGTTGACAAAGATAATACGACAATTATCAATGGTGGCGGTAACGTAGATGACATCAAAGCTCGCGTTGCTCAAATCCGTTCACAAATCGAAACAACAACTTCTGACTACGATCGCGAGAAATTACAAGAGCGTTTGGCAAAATTGTCAGGTGGTGTTGCCGTATTATACGTAGGTGCTACTACTGAGGTCGAAATGAAAGAGAAGAAAGATCGTGTTGATGATGCTTTACATGCAACTCGCGCTGCAGTTGAAGAAGGTATCGTTGCTGGTGGTGGTGTTGCATTTATCCGTGCTACTGAAGCTTTGGTAAGCCTTAAAGGTGAAAACGAAGATGAGCAAATCGGTATTGACATTATCAAACGTGCTATCGAAGAGCCTTTACGTCAAATCTGTAATAACGCAGGTATCGAAGGTGCAGTGATTGTTCAAAAAGTGAAAGAAGGTACAGCTGACTTTGGTTATAATGCACGTACTGACCGTTACGAGAACTTAATCGCAGCAGGTGTAATCGACCCTACTAAAGTATCTCGTATTGCTTTGGAAAATGCAGCTTCAGTTGCTTCAATGTTGTTGACAACAGAGTGTGTATTGGCTGATGAGGCTGAAGAAAACCCTGTAGGTGCTGGTGCTCCTCCAATGGGTGGTGGTATGGGTGGAATGATGTAAGATCATCCAAACTATCTGGATATAACAAAGGCTCATCTGGAATTCCAGATGAGCCTTTGTTTTGATGTTTAATATCCTTTTGCGGTATCATCTCCACGAGGATCGGCACCGGCCTGCAATTTGCCGTTTGGAAGGATAAGAATGTTTTCTACACGTCCTATTGTTCCCCGGGGATTTATTACATAGCCATCCCTTGTCAATTTGTCTCGAAGTGTTGTATCAATCGCATCTTTCTCCACATCAATGCGGTCAGGTAACCACTGATGATGAAAGCGGGGTGAATTCACGGCGGCCTGTGCATTCTGACCAAAGTCGATTACATTTAATATGGTCTGGAAAACGGAGGTAATAATCGTTGATCCGCCCGGTGTCCCTACCACCATAAATAGTTTGCCATCTTTTTCTAAAATGGTCGGTGTCATGGAACTCAGCATTCTTTTCCCGGGCTGAATTTCATTTGCTTTTTCTCCTGTCAAGCCATACATATTGGGTACGCCGGTCTTTACCGAGAAATCATCCATTTCGTTGTTCAATAAAAATCCTGCACCATCCACGATAACCCCGGATCCATAGGAATCATTGAGTGTGGTGGTGATGGCAACAGCATTTCCCTGCTCATCAACAATATTGAAATGAGTTGTCTGCTCACTCTCATAACCCGGAATGACATCCGCATTGACGTTTTTGCTTAAAGTCGCCTGATGAAAATTAAACCGATTCAGTTTAGCTGCATTCTTCGTGGAATCTATCAGTTGCTGCACAGGGACATTGATAAAATCAGGATCCCCTAAATACTTTGCCCTATTTGCATAGACATGACGTTCTGCTTCAACGATGACGCGTATTGCGGAGTCCGTCTGAAAGCCCCAGCGCTGAAGCGGGAATTGTTCAACGGACTTTAATAAAGCCAGTAGGGAGGTTCCGCCGCTCGATGGTGGAGGCATCGAAACAACCTTGTGTCCTCTATAGCTCGATGCAATCGGGGCACGCCAGACTGCCTTATAGCTCGTTAGATCCTCATGGGTAATGATCCCTTTACCTTTATTCATTTCGGCAATGAGCAGATCGGCGGTTTTTCCTTTATAGAAGCCGTCACGTCCTTCATTAGCGATTCTTTCGATAGTATTGGCTAGATCTTCTTGTACAAATAGGTCACCAGTTTTCCAGGTTGTATTTTTGATAATTGCGGCACCAGTGGGATTCAGCTTCACAAATCGCTCTTTATGGCTTTCAAACTCGCGGGCCTGTCTTTCACTGATCTTGAAACCTTTTCGCGCAAGTTCGATTGCGGGTAAGAGCAATTCTTTCCAGGCTAGCTTCCCATATTTCTGATGGGCGTCCCACATGCCGGCGACAGAACCTGGCACACCCGATGCGAGCGCACTGTATAGGCTCAAATCAGGGATAACATTCTTTTGTGCATCCAGATACATATCCCGATGAGCCTGTTTAGGAGCGGTTTCCCGAAAGTCTAGTGCATCGTACTGCCCCTTATTGTTGCGAAATAGCATAAAACCACCGCCACCAATATTTCCTGCATTTGGATATACTACAGCGAGGGAAAACTGCACCGCAACGGCAGCATCAATGGCATTTCCTCCCTTTTTTAGCACCATGACACCAACTTCCGAAGCTATGGGGTGTGCTGTTACCACCGCCGCTTTGTTGAATGTCTCGGGGTTAGTTTTATATGCGTCAAGCTGCCTGCGGGTATTGGAACATGAAGCGAATAGCAAACTTCCTATTAGCGAATAAATAAATAGTTTATTCATAATATCTGCTCTAAAATTTTGCGTAAGATTAATATTAAACCTTGTATACCTCTGAAACACAAAGGTGTTATTTTAATTTTTCATTGTTTTTATGACGGTCTGCATCCCGGATAGATTTCTTTTGCAGGTTCTTTTCCAGTGCTTCGGTTAGGTCGATCCCCGTTTGATTTGCAAGACAGATTAAGACAAACAATACATCGGCCATTTCATCAGCCAGATTAACCTCTTTATCTGATTTTTTGAAAGACTGTTCACCGTATTGTCTGGCCATGATCCGGGCCACTTCGCCAACTTCTTCCATAAGCATGGCAGTATTTGTCAGCTCATTGAAATAGCGTATCCCCGTTGTATTGATCCATTTATCAATTACTTCTTGTGCTTCTTTGATTGTCATTTTTTCGGATTAAGTAGTTTAAAAATTGTCCTTATCTTTTGTATCCATAATGATGGTAACGGGACCATCATTCAATAGATTAATTTTCATGTCAGCTCCAAATACGCCGAGCTGAACAGGCTGATCGATCAGTTGAGAAAGCAATTTGGCCATTTCTTCATACAGCGGTTTGGCGATATCAGGTTTGGCCGCCCGAATAAATGAGGGCCGATTTCCCTTTTTTGTCTGAGCAAATAAGGTGAACTGAGAAATCAGTAAGATATTACCGTCAATATCCTGTATGGATTTATTCATTAGTCCCTGCTCGTCTTCAAAAATCCGTAGGTTAACGAACTTCTGTCCCAACCATTTTAAGTCTTCAATTGTATCGGCTTCTTCTATTCCCAATAGGATCACTAAACCGTGTTGAATCTGCCCGGTGATCTGTTCGTCTACTGTACAGGAAGCATGTTTTACCCGTTGTATTACTGCACGCATAATGAAAAGTATAAAACCAAAGTTAAAAATTCCGATCGTCAAACACGATCCAATCTCGTATTTATTGGCGCCAAAAATAAAAAGCCTCCTTTTCTATTTAAGAAAAGGAGGCTTTTATATTGGTGGGATCTTAACTGTTAGAATTTAATGTTTAGGCCTAACATAAAATTTGTAGTTGCCTGTGGGAAGTAGAAATTGTAATATTTTCTGGTATCGTCTTCCATCCAGCCAAAGGTATAGCCGTTAGTTTCGTACTTTTCATTCAGTAAGTTATTTACCTGTAAACTTAGGTTAATGTCTTTTATACCTAAAGCCGTAAATTTATAATTCGCCAGCAGATTATTAACAAAGGATGAAGAGATGCTTCTTTCTTTCGCTGAGGAGTTGTCGAGATATTGCCGTCCTACATATTTTGACAGCAATGAAAATGTGAGCGGTTCAATAGGGCTATAGGAAAAGTTGCTGGAGATAATTGTATTTGGAGACAGGGCAATATCTGTCTTTGGATAGGAGATCCTAAGGTCGCCAATGACTTCTTCAAAGTTCTTGATCTTATTCTGGCTGAAAGCAGCGGTAGCCTTCCAGTTCAATTGCTTACTGATGTTCCAGGCCCCGTCAAATTCCAGCCCGATTCGATAGCTGTCTTTTACATTCTGTCGGATGGGAGCACCGGTATCACTGATCTCGCCTGTTGGAATCAACTGGTCTTTATAAAACATACCATAGCCATTTAATCCAATATTGAATTTGGTGTTGGTAAATCTATATCCAATTTCAATGTCCTGCATTTTTTCTGGCGTTGGATCCGGAAGTTTGCTGTTTTTCTCTATGAAATCTTTTCGGACGGGTTCTTTTTGTGCAAAAGCATAGGAAGCATAGATATTTGCATGGTCATTTAACAGATAAGTTGCTCCTGCTTTGGGATTTAGAAAATTGAATTTTGGATGATAATTATAGTTTTTGACCTTATCATCGTCCCCATACATGTGATAGTCTACATTTCTGTACTGGACGTCGGCCATTAAGATCCATTTATCCAATTTGTAATCTACCTTTAGGAAGTTGCTGAAGTCATTTTTCTGCGATTTTCCGAAGTAATATTTGTCGTCTATAAATCCGTTGGAAGCGTACTGTGCCCAGATTACTTCACCATAATGTTTTCCTCGATATTGATTGTATGCACCACCCCATATAATTTCGAGCTGATCATTGGGTTTGTAGTTCAGTGCATAGGTCATCCCATAAAAATAATTATCAAGCCATCTCCGTCTGACGAGATCCGTTTTTTTTATGGTATCATTACCGATAATAACATCTGGAAGCCCATATTTACTAAGATTATCGGCTGATCTAAACTCTTCATAATAGCCATAGCCTCTTGTATAATGTAGTGCGGTATTCAGTGTGAGCTTGTCATTGAGGATATTGGTATAGTGAATCTGGTGATGCTTCTGCGTATAGTTGTCCGTTTGGTTTTTATAGGTATATAGGTTATAGTTTCTTCCTGCATTCATAAATCGGTCTTTTTCTGCGCCGGATACGCCGAGACCATTATCTGCGTAATCGTCCATACGGGATCTATCCCCCGTGATCAAAGGTTCCGGCACGCCATTCCAGGCTTGGTAGGTCTTTTCCTTTCCCCAGAATATGATTCCTTTTAAGGTGTGTTTTTTGCCATAATAACCCCCATCAATATAGAAGGACTGCAGGTCTGAGGCACCTCTTTCAATATAACCATCACTGCTGATCCTGGATAAGCGTGCATTGAAAGCAAACTTATCATTAATCAAACCGGTTCCGAGTTTTACTGTATTTTTCCAGGTATTATAAGATCCGAATGAATTATTGAGTTCGGCATAAGGTTTTTCTGCTAATGTATTTGATTGAATATTTAAGGACGCTCCGAAAGATCCAGCCCCATTGGTGGATGTTCCGATTCCCCGTTGTACTTGAATGCTTTCTGTGGAAGAGGCGAAGTCTGGGAGATTGACAAAGAATGAGCCCATGCTTTCCGCATCATTTAATGGAATACCATTAAGGGTTACATTGATGCGCTGGTTGTCAGATCCACGGATCGTCATGTTTGTATATCCTACGCCGGCTCCTGCATCGGAGTTTACCTGAACAGAAGGTGTTTGATTCAAGAGATATGGAATGTCCTGCCCCAGGTTATTCCTGGTAATCTCTTCTTTTGAGATGTTCCTGAATGTGGTTGGTGCATTCTTCTTAGCTCTGGTGGATACCACAAGGACCTCTTCTGTACGAATTGTTTTTGGATCGAGCTGGACTATCAATTCCATATCCCGTTGAAGATTTAGGTTTTGAGTCCAGGTTTGATATCCGACAAACGAGACCTGAATGCGATGCTTTCCATCCGCGATATTATATAATTTGATCAGGCCATCTCTGTCCGATTTGGTTGTAAATGAAGTCTGTCCGTCTATGGATACTGATGCATTCTGTAGTGGCCTTTGCGTATCCATATCTACAGTTTTAATCGTCAAATTGTGCTGGGCAACAGCAATTTGGCTTAAAGTAGTAGCTAAAGCGCTACAAATCAAAAATTTGATCATGTTGATGTATTTTGTTTAAGTTAAACAAATCATAGCAAGGGGTCACCATGACCGTTTTATTTAACTAACCTCTCCCTCCGCCAGCATTACCTGGATCAGGTGCACAGAACTTAATCTGTTGGGTATGATCTCAGCCTTTATTTGTGTTTCTGACAAAACAAGGCACCCCTAATCGACGCTGCGAATATATAAATTAAAATCGGAATGGTCTATAAGGATCGCGTTTTTTACAAAACGTAGACTTCTTGAAAAATACGCGATAATTTCCTTGTGGTTTAAAATTTTACGTTTAGGCTTGTTTTTGGTATTTATTGTTCTTTTTAGGTACCTTGGCATAGAATTTTCTACTGTTAGTATGTATTCATATCGGTCAAAAATTTTTAGTTACTAATTTGAGAGTGAGGAGATAAAATGTTAAAGTATTTAAGCGCAAATTATATTCTACCGATTACCTCAATGCCTATAAAAGACGGTATTGTAGCGGTAGACGAGGAGGGGGTAATTCAAGGCATCTATGACCCTGCTTCATTCACACAGACTGATAAAGTCGAAATCGAGAGATATGTTGGAATAATTATTCCCGGTTTTATCAATGCCCATTGCCATCTTGAATTATCACATATGAAAGGCGTGGTAGCTAAAGGTACCGGCCTGCCAAAATTCCTGAGCCAAGTAATGACTTCACGGAGTGCATCGATGAAAAAAATGGATGATGCGATGGCGAAAGCAGATAAAGAGATGTATGAAAATGGGATCGTAGCGGTGGGAGACCATGTAAATACGGACAATTCTTCCAAACTTAAGGAAGATTCAAAAATACTTTATCATACCTTTGTAGAGGTCATTGGAGTCGATCCTGAAGAAGCTGATTTTAAACTAAAAGAAGCCAAGTCTTTAACACAAGAATTTAGAAATGGACATGTGTCTATTACGCCGCATGCACCTTATTCCTGTTCGAAAGTTCTTTTTAAGAAATTTAAAAAATCGGTACCCGAGACTAATATCATTAGTATTCATAATCAGGAGAGTGACGAAGAGAATAAGTTATTTAGGTACAAAACAGGTGAGTTCCTGGATTTCTATAAGAGTATCGGAAAGAGTGCTGATTCTATTAAAGCACAAGCCCGAAACTCTATCCAGTCTTACTTACCCTACTTACCTTATCCGAATAAATTATTATTGGTCCATAATACCTATACTTCACTAAAAGATCTTGATTTTGTAGAACGTATGGATCGGGATGTTGTATGGTGCTTGTGTCCAAAAGCAAACTTATATATTGAAGGAAACCTTCCTAAGGTACAGAACTTTATAAATGCGGGCCAACGCTTAGTGATCGGAACGGATAGCCTAGCGTCGAATGATACACTTTCGGTATTGGAAGAACTGAAGGTACTGCATGAACATTTCGAAGATTTGGATTTCTTGCAAACAATCCAATGGGCAACGATCAACGGAGCTGTTGCGTTGAACATTGAGGATGAATATGGATCTCTGGAAATCGGTAAAAAGCCGGGGATTGTCCTGCTTGAGGGGATGGAACACATGCGTTTAACAGATAAAGTTAAAATCAAACGTTTAGCGTAGTATTTAATTCCACAAAAACTTCTGTACTTTTGCTCTTATGAAACATTTGAATATTTCAATAAGAGGTAAAGTACAAGGAGTCTTTTTCCGACTGACGGCCAAAGCTGTTGCGGATCAAGTCGGTGTAAAAGGCTTTGTACTCAATCAGAAGGATGGGTCTGTCTACATGGAGGCCGAGGGAGACGATTTTGCACTTGATTCATTGTTGGACTTCTGCCAGGAAGGCCCCGAGGATGCAAATGTTGAAGCTGTTGAAGTGAAGGAAGGCGAACTGAAAGGCTTTTCCAATTTTGAAGTGATTAAAAGAGTTCAATCCTAAATCCTTTTACCTTGTCAGTACTTAAGAAATTCGCCGGGCAAACCATGATTTACGGGCTGAGCACGATTATAGCGCGGATGCTATATTTCGTCATGACCCCCCTATATGTCCTTAAATATCCTCCGGCTTCATACGGAATATTTACCAATATGTATGCCTGGGCCTCAATGATCAATGCAGTGCTTGCGTTTGGTATGGAAACAACCTTTTTTAGGTTTCTCCAAAAAGTTGAGGAAAAAGACAAAAGACAGGTTTTTAATAATAGCTTTATCGTCATCGCATCGCTGGCGACATTATTTTTTATAACTGCTATTGTCTTTGCTGGGACGATCGGTAGTTGGTTAAATAAAGGTAGCTATAATGAAGATTATGAAAGTTATGTGAAGTACTTTGCGCTAATATTGGCGTTGGACGCTTTGGCCATTGTTCCCTTTGCAAAATTAAGGTCCGATGGCCGACCTTTTCGCTTTGGTATTATCAAATTAGCGAACATAGGTATCATGGTGATTCTGAACTTATTCTTTATTGCACTTGTTCCCTATTTGATAAAAGAAGGCGGAGGCTTGGGAGATTGGTGTTCTGGTTGGTACAAAAACGAATGGATCGGCTATGTTTTTATTTCAAATATTGCGGCCAGTGCAGTTACCTTTCTATTGCTTCTTCCCGAAATGAAGGGTTTCTATTTTAAACCGGAAAAGGAGTTAATTTTAAAGATGCTATCCTATAGTTTTCCAATTTTAATTGCTAATATTTCGTATATCGTTAATGAAAATTTAGACAAGATTGTACTGCCGATTTATTTACCTAAAGACATTGGAGACCGTGATTTAGGTATATACGGGGCCGTTGGTAAACTAGCGATGTTTCTGAGTATTTTCGTTCAGGCTTTTCGCTTAGGAGCCGAACCATTTTTCTTCTCGTATGCAAAAAATGCGAATGCAAAGAGGACCTATGCACTGATTATGGAATACTTTGTTATCGCTATGATGCTAGTAATGCTAGGCATTACGGCGAACATTGATTGGTTGAAATATTTTATTAAAGGCAATCTGGAAACGCGAGATTTATATTGGTCAGGTCTTTTTATTGTACCTTTGCTGCTATTCAATTATGTCCTATTGGGAATCTATATGAACTTGTCGGTATGGTATAAACTTTCTGATCAAACACGCTATGCGCTATATATTTCACTTGTGGGGGCAGGAATAACTATAATAGCAAATTATTATTTGATCCCTAAATATAGTTATGTGGGGGCATCGGTCGTCACCTTTCTGGCCTATTTCTCTATGGTTGTCCTGTCTTATTTTTGGGGGCAGAAGCATTATCCTATTCCCTATAAGTTGGGTAAAATATTGACCTATATCTTGACGGGTATAGTTTTCTCTTATCTATCTTATTTTGTCTTCCAGCATAATGTTTTCATTGGAAACGGTTTGCTGATTGTTTATATAGGCGGCGTATTTATGATGGAAAGAAGTCAGCTGAAGCAATTCATTAAGAAAGGGGCTTAAAGAAAAAGAAGCACCCCAAAGTTGAAATCGAATCCCGCCGAGAATTGATTATCCGAAAAGAGGTAATGGGACCGGAAACAAACAAAATTAAAGAAGAAGGTCGCATCGATACAGAATCAATGCGACTTCTTTATAGCTAAGCTTACACCATTTCAGATGTAAAGTTATGTTCAATATCATGGAGTACATCCAAAATTTCATCTTGCGTCTGTAAACTGACAAGTTTCATCCTAGATTCTTTAAAATTTGGAATGCCTTTGAAATAATTTGCGTAGTGCCTTCGCATTTCAAATATTCCTAATTTATCCCCTTTCCATTCGATGGATTTGTTTAAGTGTGTTTTACATACTTCGACACGTTCGGCGATCGTAGGTCCCTCCAGGCGCTCACCGGTATGGAAGAAATGTTTGATTTCTCTAAAGATCCATGGATAGCCGATAGCGGCACGCCCGATCATAATGCCGTCAACTTCATATTCTTGTCTCCAGGCAGCGGCTTTCTCCACCGAATCCACATCACCGTTTCCAAAAATTGGAATCTGAATGCGCGGATTGCGTTTGATGTCACGGATCATCGACCAGTCAGCCTGACCTTTGTACAATTGCGCGCGGGTACGGCCATGTATTGCTAATGCTTTGATGCCAACATCTTGCAATCGCTCCGCTACCTCATATACATTTTTGGTGTTGTCATCCCAGCCAAGACGTGTTTTTACCGTCACCGGTAGATGAGTTGCTTCAACAACAGCTTTGGTCATTGCAACCATTTTATCAATGTCTTGCAATAGGGAAGAACCAGCTCCCTTACAAACCACTTTCTTAACAGGGCAACCGTAATTGATGTCGATTAGATTTGGATTTGCTTTTGTGCAGATTTCAGCTGATTGACGCATACTTTCAATATCTCCACCGAATATCTGGATACCGATAGGCCGTTCATATTCAAAAATATCTAACTTTTGAACAGATTTAGCTGCATCCCGGATCAATCCCTCTGAAGAAATAAATTCAGTATACATTAAATCAACACCATTCTGTTTGCATACATAGCGAAACGGCGGATCGCTTACATCCTCCATCGGAGCTAGTAACAAAGGGAATTCACCCAAATCAATATTTTTACCAATCTTGACCGACATCTTCAATAATTTTTTACAAAGGTACAAAATTTGGTATTAGTATAAAGTTAGCAAACTGTCATGAGTTTAGAGCCTGCTTTTTATGTCTTCAGAACCTGTAGCGCGTTGTGCTGTTGTGTTCTGAGAACCACCGAAACGGTAGCTGAAAGATAGGATGGCAGTTCTACTGTCGGGATTAGATCTACCGATGAGCCTGATGGTTGGCGAGATCGTTTCATATCGTCGATTGTTGGTTCTGAAAATATCGTTAACGACTAATTTCAGCGTTGCTTTTTTATTGAGGAGGTTTTTTTGAATACCTGCATATACCTGTCCATAGCTTTTGATTTGACTGATCCCTACCGTTAAGCCAGATACATAATTGCCACCCAGTTCAATAGACCAATCCTTAGGCAATTTGAAGGAATTTTGGCTATTTAGACTTAATGTATTGCCCTTGCGAATGATCAGTTCATCTTCTTGTGGTAATTCATATTCATTCCGATAATAGTTTGCAAAATGTGTTGCCGACCACCAGCCGGTGATTTGAGTTGGCGCAATAAAGGAGATTCCATAATTTTTAAAAGAACCTATATTTTCGGGCCTTTCAAAAGTAATATAGGGATTAAGTGGATCTCTGCCCAATATTTCGTTGACAACATTTGACCGCTGTGCATAATTCAGCGTTAAGACGTATTTGCTTGCGTAAGTATAACCTAGTTCAAAGGAGTGTTCGTATGCTGGGTTTAAGTTCGAATTTCCCTCAGCATAGGAAAAAGGATCCGTATATACCCTGAATGGATTTAAATCCCAAAACGAAGGTCGTTGTACGCGATAGCTGTAGCTGGTCTGTACTTTATGATTGTCATTGGCTGTATAGGTGAAAAACGCTGCTGGGAATAGTTTGAAATAGGATCTTTCAAATTGTTCGTTCAATGTAATTTGATGACTACGTGTACGGGTGTGTTCACCACGAACGCCTATTTGCGTTGAAAACTTATGCCAGCTTTTTGATAGATTTAGATAACCCGCATGAATAGTCTCTTTGTAGATAAAGTGATTACTTGTGCCCAGATCCGGAACATATTGATCATTTTGTAATGTATCATAATGTAGATCGTTTTCAGTGCGCACATCACTACTCTTCCAGCCAGCCTCAAGTTTATACTCCTTTGGAAGCGGAAGTGTATAATCCAGTTTGGCGACATATACCTTATTGTCTGAGGGGATATCACCTATTCTGGAGGAACTTGCAGGCGGTGTTGAAGCGCCCACATTGTTGTATGCCGTATTCAGCTGCTGATCCATTTTTGAATAGTGGTCAACAAGGTCAAGATCTATTTTTAATTCATGGCCTTTATCATTGAGCTTTAAATTATAATTGACATTGTACAGCATATCTCGCCAACGCTCCTTGCCCTCCGTGATGGTCGTGGATGACCATACTAAATTATCGGTATTAAAGTTTCGGAAATTATTCGTGGTAGGCTCGTACTTTGGATATTTTCCGAATCCTCCATTAATTAAGAAGCCTATCGTCTGTTTGGGATTTATGCTGTAGTCCATGCCGACTCTAAAATTATTAGATCGGAGTTTGGGCTGTATGGTATTCTCCTGCTGTGAATACGATTCAGGGGCTGATTCTTGATCAGTGTAAAAATAGCGTGTAAGTGAGTTATAATATTTCAGATTTTGGAAATACTGATTATAAATCCCGAATACATTGATTTTTTCTGTACGATAATTAAGGTTTAGACTCCCGCCAAGATGTGCTCCTCTACCGGCACCGGCATTAGCCGATACGGAACCATTAAACCCTTGTTTGAGTCCTTTCTTTAACACAATGTTGATGATACCTGCAGATCCAGCAGCATCCTGTTTTGCATTTGGATTGGACATGACCTCGATTTTATTGATGTCCATTGAGGAGGTGCTCCGTAGGAGATTGGCCAATTGATCGGCGGACAGGTATGTAATTTTCCCATTGATCGTAACCGTCGCTCCAGATTTACCTTTAATACTTAGCGAACCACTTTCATCGACAGCGACACCAGGAATCTTGCTGAGTAATTCCAGTCCGTTGTTGCCGTCTGCGAGCATGGAGTTTTCAATATTGAATACCAGCTTGTCCTGTTGCTGTTCGATAAATTGTTTTTTTCTTTCGACAACGACCTCGGCGAGATAAGCATTGTTTTGCAATAATAGGATCTTGCCAAGATCATACTCGTCAAAATGTTCGTCCAACCTGAAATGGGGACTGAAAGTATCCTGATGGGTAAGGCTTTTGACTTTAATAAAATAGCTGCCCGCTTTTGTATTGGTAAACCTGAAATTTCCGGTACTATCTGAGCGTACCGTACTAGCCAGTGTACCATCATTGACGTGATAAAGCGAAATACTTACATAAGGAATGGCCTGTTTATCTTCGCCCACAGTCTGTCCCTTGATATGATTTGTTTTTTGAGCTTGGCTTGTAAATAGGGTACAGATCCAAAGGAGACTTAAGAGATAACGGAGGATATAAGGCATGATGATATGATTAAGTTGTTGCTAATTGTGGACGTCTTGATTTTTTTGTTGACTTTTTTTTCTTTCCCCACCAGATGTAAAATCCTGTTATAGGCAAAGTCGCACAGATAAGCGATGCGATGAAGTAAATGATTTTGGTGGTCATTCCACCGATAAAACCGGTATGCAAGGCGTAATTAGAACGCATGAGCCATTCTGTGGTATTGGCTTCATCAATTGGTCCCTGTTTGCGTCCGGTTAATTCCAGGGTATAACGGTCAAAATTAAGGTCTCTCCAGCTTCCGTTGGCCATGTCTGTGCAGGCATATACCGTTTTATCTTCTTTTTCAGGATAGTGTACGATGACAGCTTCTTTATTGAATTTTGCATACTCGTGACGTACTTTATACCAGATTTGATCCGCGATTACCAGCGCATCATTTAGCGGTTGATCCTGAAGCTCAGATTTATTATTCTTTTCCGTCTTCGGTTTGTTGGGGTAACCTCCCGTCATCCAAACGACAGAACTTCGTATCCAGGGAAAACTCATAATGAGTCCTGTAAAGCACATGACCAATGCGATTGTCAATGCATAAAAGCCTAGTACGTTGTGGAGGTCATAATTGATGCGTTTGAATTTCGCTTTCCATTTGATGGTAAAACTCTGTTCTCTCGATCTATGGTTCCATTTCTTTGGCCACCATAATACCATGCCTGTGATCAGTAGTATGAAAAAGATGAAGGTGCTCCAGCCAACGACTTGTCGGCCTATTTTTACTGGCATCCAAAGATGACGGTGACCTTCATCCATGAAATGGAAAAAATCCTCATGATCAACAATGGCCATGACTTCGGCTGTATAGGGGTTTACATAGACCAGGCTATCGGAATGGTCTAAGCTTACTTTGACCGACCTGTCCAGTCCGTAATACCAGGAGCTCCCAATTTCATGATCGGGAAGTGCAGCCTTAACAGATTTATAGATCGCAGAGGGTGGAAGCTGTTCTTCTGGTTTTTGCGGGACGACCTGAATATAGTTTGTGGCCAATTCTTTGATATCGTGTTCAAAGACAAGTATGCAGCCTGTAATTCCTAAGATAATAACGGGTATACCCGCTGCCAAGCCTAGCCAGAGGTGTAACCAGGCATTAATTTTACTGAGCATAATGGGAAACGGTTTTTATAATCCGATCTGCACATGTAGGTTGGCAGATCGGATCATTGGGGATGATTAATAACTGATTTTACTCATTGATGATACTTGGGATATCCCGATAAATTTCAACCCTCTTTTTGCTGTAGCGTTGTTGATATCAATGATGTAGGTGTAATACTGTTTGTCGTCTTTATCTTGACAGGTATAGTAAGCCTTAGCGCCACCTTTGTCAACATATACAACATCTTTATAACCTTGTTGTTCATGTGCAGGAATCTCTATGATTTCTGTCATTTTTTTGGTTTGTATATCTACGATATATAATTTGACAAGACCACCGCCTACACCTTCGGACTGTTCACCTTTGTTATAGATCGTCATTAAAAATTTATTGTCTTTAAGATAACTGCCTCTCGCGATCTTACCGTTTCCAAGGGATTCGATATCAAAATAATAATCTTTATCAAATTCATCCGTTCCTTTCTTGATTCTCAGGAATCCAGATTTATTTTTTGTAGCTAATGATGCTTCATTTGCTGAGAACCATACATATGCATCGCCCTTATCGTCTACCGCTAAACCTTGTTGAGCAAACCAGTTTCCGATATGGGAACCTCTTCCGTCACGGATTGTTTTTTCAAATTTAAGTTCAGGATAAGAGAAGATGCCGATATAGGTAGTATCTGTCGTTGTAAAATCTCCGCCCCAGTTATTTGAACCATCACCGGATTGGAAAGGAATATAGACTTTACTCCCTACTTGGAATACACCTGTCCAGATCGCCATGCGTTTACCCCCCAATACTTTGGAAAGGTCGACCGTGTTTTTGTTCGCGATGGCGAAATTTTGTGCATCATAATTTCGTAGCGTCGCGACAGGGTTTACAATGCTTCTGTTGGTTGTACCTAAAATCACATTTTTATCACCGAAATTACCATAGATACCTGCGGTTTCAGCATTTACCTGATCATCTTTAAGTCTTTGCAGATCACCTTTGGCATCAATGGCATAAGGAGTGATAGGTCCTTGTCCACCATATGTCAGACCAAAAACATGGTTGTTTTGATTGATAAAGGAGAATTCTGTTGCTGGCATACCGTTACCTACAATACTTAAATTACCTTGGCTAACATCATCCGTAGTAACAATGTAAGTGCCTGATGAACCCGACTCCGAACTCCCTTGACCAGTTACGATAAAGACAAATTTTTCCTTCTTTTTCGAGTTTCCTGAATCTTCTCCTCCTTCAACAGGCTTGTCCTTTGAACAAGCGGTAATTGTTAATACGCCACAGGCTACTGTAAGCAATTTTAAGTAATTTGACTTTTTCATTTTGAGTTATTTAATAAATTGTGTGTTATTTTTTGCGTATAAAGTATCTGAATTTGACATTGAAAGACCGACTAGGTTTCTGCATTTCAAAATTGTCGTATCGTGTTGCGTCGGTTAGGTTATTACATTCCAGCGCAATATTGTATTTTCCCGAAGCCATCGCATAGACCATGTTGACATCATGGGATAGTTGTTTGGGAATAATGAAACGCTGTGCTGGTGTGCCCAAACTTGGAAAATCCAAAAAGAAGGCATGGATATATTGGAGGTTGTAACCGATTGTCAATGTATTATGTTTACCTCCGAAGTGGTGCAAATAATAGGCAGCATCTGCATTCCCATATAAATATGGGATATTAGGCATGCGATCCTTGTAAACGCTGCTTTCTACAAGTTGACCGGGCTCATATTTCGTGTTATTGATTATATTTTGGTAGGTTAGATTACCACCGATTGAAAACTGATTTTTATAAAAATATTTTAGATTAAGATCTACTCCATTATTGAGTACACTCCTTAAATTGAGGTATTTACTCTCTCTCTTGTTGTTTGAGCTTAATGGGCTGATGTAGAGTCTTATAAAATCAGTTGCATTTCTATAGGTATAGTTAGCATCTATGATGATATGATTATGCTCATTCCATTTTTTTGTGTAGGAGAGGCCGATATTGATGTTATGGCTATTCTCTGGTTTAAGTGTTGGATTTGCGCTCAGGTCTTGCGCATCGCCAAATAATTCGTTGTTTTCAGGTAATCTGGAAGCTTTCTCATAGGAAGCTTTCAATTGTAGGGTTGGATTGACAAAGTAGGAAGCCGCAAAGCCATAGCCTAATTTATTGACCGTCGTTTCTACATTTTTGTAGATTTCATTTTTCTTGACTTCTTCAAAGTATTTACCTTTTTGGTTGTAATTTTTTACAAATACATTTAAATCCCATTGATCGGCTATATTCGTACGATAACCTAGTGCTGTAATATTTTTTGTCGTTTTTCGCGGCAACTTGTTAATTTCGAGATCTGGGTAATATATGTCTTTTCCTTTGCGGTCAAACGTTGTCAATAGGTGATTGACCATAAAATGGTGTTTTTCATTGATCGCATAGGAGAGGTTGGCAATGAAGTTGCCATTGTTATTGTTGAAACGATAATCGCGTAGTTCGTTTTCCCCTCCGGGAGCATTAGGATTCTTTTTGTCTTTGGGTTCACTTTCTCCGGACCAAGTAAATCTTCTATTCACTGTATCCAGACTGCGTTCTTTGCCGAGATTGTATCGACCAAATATGTTGACATCTAGTCCCTTTACAAATAGATCTTTTTTGATGTATTTTATACTGGGTTGGATAATATTTCCCAGGGCTTCTCTGCCTCCATAAACATCGTCCATGTGGTTTCCGGTCTGGATCTCTTTTTTGTTTTCACCGAGTGTTATTCCAAAAAGTAGCTGATCTGCATATTTCTTGTTGGAGACTCCGATATTGTACACCATGGTTTCATTTCGGTATGCGTCGTGAAAACGCCTTCTTCTTCCTTTGGTATATTTTCCGGTTTCAAAATCAGCCGTCCGCACATTCACCCAATAATTGTTGTCCGAATAGTTCTGGAAGGCTGACAAGGTCATCATTAATCCGTTATTCGAGATGTATCCTGCATTTACCGCAGTTTTATGTGTGTTGAAGGAACCATATGAGTAGGAAGCGTCGAGGTACTTACCAGGTTCATTTTTGGTGACAATATTTACAGCACCACCTAAGGCATCGCCACCCAGCCATACTGGAACAACGCCTTTATACACTTCTACACGCTCGGCAAAATTGATCGGGATATTATTCAATTGAAATGATGAACCAAAATTGTCCATCGGAATACCATCCAGAAATAATTTGACCTGATTGCCAGAAAATCCATTGATACTAAAAGACATATTTGATCCAACACCGCCAGACTCTCTCAAGCGTACGCCCGAGACTCTATTAAGTGCCTGACCGATATCTAAAGTCGTATTGTAGAGTTTTTTTGCGTCTATTGCAGAGACATTGTAAGGTTGTCGTGTTACTTCACTTGTGGTAGATCGTCCTATAACTTCAACTTCTGCTATGGTTTTTCGATCCGGGGTCATTTGTATACCGGATAGATCAATAACATTTTTAGTACAGGTGACGGACCTACTGATGGTCTGATATCCGATGGCGGAAATTGTAACCTGATGATTGCCGAAAGAAATTCCACTTATTTTGAAAAAACCATTTTTGTCTGCTTTGGCTCCTTTATTTGTACCTGATAGGACAATTGTTGCCCCATGAATAGGTTCGTTTGATGTATTGGTAACACTACCTTTGACTTCAGCTAGTTGTTGGGAGTGTGAAGGAAATGATATGATTAGGAAAAAGAATAACCATACTACTTTAAATTTTGACATTATTTTATTTAGATTAATTACACATAGAGAAGTTGCGTAACTCTAAATCTACCGAAGGTCAAAAAAGTAAATAAAAATTATTATTTTTTAATAGGTTGAATATCAGTTGGAAATTTAGTTTAATCGGTCTATTCTGACAATAAAATCTGTTGCTTGATCTAGGGTAAGACCCACCTGAATATTTTTTGATGTGATATCATAGACCCAAACTTGATGCTGATCCTTTGCATCGTCTATGGTGATATAGGCTTTCCCATTTTCAACGAGAACAGATTCTTTGCGTGTCCCCTTGTCGAAAGGTAAGTTTAATTTTGTTGTGGTTTGGCTGATAAGATCGACCACATAGTACTCAAATTGATAGGTGGAATGATGATCGCTAAAGTCGGTGTAGCGGTCTCTACGTTCACTACGGACGATAGCCTGATTGTTGCCCAAATACCACATGCCATAAGCATGATTGTGCGTTTTGGCTGTTAGATTGAGAAAATAAGTAGGGTTGATGTGGGTGGAATTGCTGTCAATTCTGAAAATTGCGGTAGGTTTCGACGGACTGTTGCCCAGCGCTATGCCCGGGCAGGACATAAAATAGAAGTTCCCATTTTCGTCATGAAAGCTGTAAGACTGTACCGTATTAACTCCACCGGGGTAAGTGGATCGTATATCCTTTTGTATATTTTTCAATCGTAAAGTCGCCTTATCCAATGTTGCGACGTATAGGGTGTCTATTGTGGTGAAGTCAGTTTCGTTGATTACTTTATTAAAAGTATAACCAACCAGCAATTGCTGTTGATGTACCGTGCCAAAGCCCACAGATAGGATATTGAAATCCGCTGCGGCCGAAGGTAGTTTTATCTCTTGCTGTTGATTGATTTTGAAATCATGGACGGCAATTTTATAGATCCATAGCCGACGATTTGTTTTGTTGTCCGAAGTAAATAGGAGCAATGTGTCTAGATCAAGCCAGTTTATATTTTCAATATGCTGATCTTGCATCGCCAACTGTGCAATTTCCTTTAATCCGTTTGATTCAAGTGTATATTTTCTGAATTTTCCCGCTCTTAAAAAATAAAAATGCTTGTCCTTAACGATGATGCTTCGATCGAATTGTTGTGTCTGAACGTCGATGCCATTTTTTGAAATGGTTAGATTTCCACTATCAACGGTATTTGAGGTGATGATCGTGTTTCCGAGATCTTTATTCATCGTATAGAGACTGTACTTCCCGTCGATATTTCTGCCCCCATCTTCCGTTCTACAGCTTATTACTAAATGGAGTAATAACAAGGATAAGAATAGCGTGAAGCGGTTGAATAGCATGAGTGTATGGACTAATTGAAGTTCTTCTTATTTAGATGATATTAAATTGTATTTTCAGTTCGTGTTGGATGGTAGGGGCTAAAAAAGTCAGTTCTGATTTGGAGATTATTACCTGCTTGCCATTTTTTTGTGGTTTTAATACAAAATATGTTTCCCCATGTTTGAGTTCCTTCTTTTTATCTGTTCCAGAAAAGCTAAAGGCAAAGTTTTTTTTGGGAATGAACATCATATTGCCCGAAGTTTTGAATTCCCCGGTATCCGTATTGATCTCAGCCCGTGCATTTTTACCTAGGATGATATTATAACTATTCTGGTTAATATACTTCAGCCCAGCACTTGTTCCGTTATCAAAGATGGCGGCAGTGTTTTCGGTATCCTTACTGAATTGATAAAAACCAAAACAGAGTAAAAGTACAATACTGGCTGCTATTCCAATATATTTAAAGTTATACTTTTTAGGAGGAACTATCGTTGGGACTTCGGACTGATCAATATGGTTGCTCAGCTCGGCCCAGATATCCGTTTCTAATTTTGCTTTTTTAGTGATGGAAATAGACAAGGGCTCCGACTCGAGGGTATCATCCAATAACCATTCCTCCACAAGAAGTTGTTCTGCGGGAGAGCATTGGCCTAAATGATATTTCTCTATGAGTTTATGGTCTATCTTCATATAATATACTTCCTGACAAAAGTACAAGATTTCTTTTTTATAGCTAAATTTAGGATATATATTCCGTTAGTTCTGTTTTTAATGTTTTTAATGCTCTTGAAATGTGATATTCTACCGCTCTTTCTGAAATATAGAGCTTATGTGCAATTTCCTTATTAGTGAGTCCCTGTTCCCTGCTCATGCGGAAAACATTCTTACATTGTTTGGGCAGACTATCTATCAGCATTGATATTTTCTTCGCCAGTTCGTCGGCGATCAACGAATTATCCACATAATGCTCTTCGCGCGTACTTGAAATATTGTCCAGGTGTTGCTGCCGTGATACTTTATTGCGAATGTATTCAAATGTTTTGAGTTTTACCGATCTGATCAGATACCGTTCAACCTCGATGAGACGAAGCTCATCACGCCGTTCCCAAAGCGATTTGAAAACATCCTGTACGATTTCCTTGGAATGCTCTTCATCCTTGATACTGCTCAGGCAAAAAGCAAACATACCTTCCCAGTGTTGAAGATATATTTGCTCAAAACCTGCTTTATCTATAATAAAAAACTCTTTTTCCAAAATACCAGTTCGCTGCTTGTTCTGACGCAAAGATAGGCTTATTTAGATTCGTTTTAAATAAAATCTAAATTTCTTTTACGAAATCTTTGATTGCTTTGCCCGGATCTGTGGTTTTCATAAAATTTTCACCGATTAAAAAGCTTTGGAAACCTGCCTTTTTTAATGCTTTAATCGTCTTGGGATCGGAGATGCCACTTTCAGATACTTTGATGTATTCGGATGGAATCTTATCCAAGAGATCATACGAATGTTGTAGATCGACGGTGAAATCTTTTAGGTTTCTGTTATTGACACCGATGGCATCAATGTCGTCAAAAAGATTATCCAATAGCTCCTGTTCGTTGTGTACTTCAAGCAAAACATTCAGTCCCAATTGATGAGCATAAGCAGCAAATTCCTGCACTTCTTCTTTTTCTAGACATGCAGCTATTAATAGAATGACATCGGCACCATAGGCTTTTGCTTCGGTAATCTGGTATTTGTCAACAATGAATTCTTTGCGCAAAATAGGAATGCTAATAGCTTTTCGCGCCTTGGAGAGGTCTTCCAGATTACCCTTGAAAAATTCGCCGTCCGTCAGAACCGATACAGCCGAAGCACCGGCTTCTTCATAGGCCTTGACAACATCTTCAACTTTTGCTGTACTGTTAATATCTCCTTTTGAGGGTGACGCTCGTTTATATTCTGCAATAATCCCTGTTTTTTCGGGATCTAATATAGATTCCCTTAGAGAAAGACAAGCTACGTTGAAATAGGGATAGTTCAACAGCTCTTCGAATGGAACTAAGGCTTTCGCTTTTTCCACTTCTATTCTTTTTCGTTCAATGATTTTATCGAGTATTGTCATTTTTAGTATTTAGATATTAGTGTTGAAATAACCAGTTTTCAATTAATTTTTTTCCATTTGTAGTCAGTACTGATTCGGGATGGAACTGCATTCCTCTGACATCATAGGCCGTATGCGTCAGTGCCATGATGATACCATTCTCGTCTACTGCCGTAACTTTAAGTACGCTCGGCAATGTATCCTTATTTACTGCCCACGAATGGTAGCGACCTATTTTAGAATCTTTCGGAAAATCCTGAAATAGCTTTTCGGATTCATCGGTGACAATAATGCCAGTTGCGACACCATGCAACGGTTTTTCCATGTTAAATAATGTACCGCCAAACACTTCGGCGATAGCCTGCTGGCCCAGGCAGATGCCCAATATACTTTTGTGCGGAGCATAGGTGCGGATCACATCAAGCAATAAGCCCGCCTCTTCAGGAATTCCGGGGCCCGGGGAAAGGAGGATTTTATCGAATGCTTCCAGCTCTTCCAGTTTGAATTTATCATTTCTCAACACCACATAGTCCTGTCCCAATTCCTGGAGCAAATGAACCAAATTATAGGTGAATGAATCGTAATTGTCGATGACAACGATTTTATTGTTGCTCATAACCTCTTGTTGTATAGTCCTGATTAAAGTAATTATCTATTTCCTGAAATATCGTCTGGACAAATTCTACTGGCAGATCGAATTTCTTTGCCAGTGTCACCTGATTGCTGCTGATATTTTTAATAATATGTTGTCCGGCATCCGTATGGTCTTGCAATACTTTTGCCTTATGGAGATATGCTTTCCGTAGGGCTAGCAATTCGACGATGCGGTTGTCGATGGTGTCGATTGAAACATTGATATGTTGGGTATTGACACAGTATTCTAATGGTCTGATCATAACGTTTCTGCTAATTGTAACGCTTTTCGCAAAGCTGCTATTTTATTGTTGACTTCCTGAAGTTCCATTTCTGGATCTGAATCCAGTACAATTCCGCCTCCGGCCTGATAATGCAAAGTATTTTGTTTGCTCAGGAATGAGCGAATCATGATGGCATGATTGAAATCACCATTGAAGCCCATGAAGCCGATCGCTCCGGAGTAGAACGAACGTTGCAATCCCTCGTAGCGATCAATGAGTGTCAGAGCCATGTGTTTTGGCGCTCCGGAGAGTGTCCCAGCAGGGTAGGTATCCCCCACAATGTCGAATGGATTGATATTATCTTTCAAGACACCTGTTACCTTAGAAACCAGGTGGATAATATGCGAGTAATATTGTGGTTCCATATAGGATTCCACTTTAACCTGGGTACAGTGTCTGCTCAGATCATTACGGGCAAGGTCTACCAGCATCACATGTTCCGAGGTTTCTTTCGGATCCTGTTTTAGCCTAGAGGCAATCTTTTGGTCTTCTTCCATGTTTCCGGTTCTCTTGAATGTTCCGGCGATCGGGAAGATCGTAGCCTGCTTGCCATGGATGCGCAATTGTGCTTCGGGCGATGAACCGAATAATTTAAAGTCACCATAATCAAAATAGAATAGGTAAGGGGAGGGGTTAATGGAGCGCAAAGCGCGGTAGACATTAAATTCATCACCCGAGAATGGCGTTCGGAAACCCCGGGATGGCACAATCTGAAAGACGTCACCGCGTTGGATATGTTCCTTCATCTTTTTGACCAATTGACGGTGTCCCTCATCCGTACGATTAGAGCTTTCCTCGCCTGCTAGTTTGAACGTATACTCAGGGAAGTTTTTGTTCTGGATCAGGAATTGCATACGTTCCAGTTCAGACTCTTCGTCTCCCAAAAGATGTTCGAAAATATACAGCTGATTACGGAAATGGTCAATGGCGATCACATATTTGTAAACGTGGTACTGCATAAATGGTATCTTACGTGCCGGATCGACAGGCGTGGTCAGCTTGATATCCTCAAAATGCTCAATGCAGTCAAATGTAAAGTAACCGAATAGCCCATTGGAGATTAAATTCAATTCGGCAATTGTCGAATCTTCAAAGGAATTCCGAAAATCAGAAACCTCCTGGCGTAACTCAATTTCTTGTGCATTTTTGACAATTCGTTCTTTCCCGGGATAGGTTAAGGTCAATTCCCGCTCGTCTAGCTGTATCCCTGCAATGGGTTGACAGCAGATATAGCTGATGTTGTTGTCACGACTATGGTAGTCTGAACTTTCCAATAGCAGTGAATTTGGAAAGATATCCCGTAATCGAAGATAAATACTCACCGGTGTAGTTGTGTCGGCGAGCAACTTTCTGCTCTGTGTTTTGAATTTATACTTCATTTTATTCTTTTATTCGCTGTGATAAATTTTATACATAAAAAAAACCCGATACTGGTTAGCATCGGGTTTGGAATTTCCATAAATGGTTTTGGTTGATTATGAAATATTATGACAATACCAATTGATTCCCGATGCTTATTGCTTCAGGCCACCACCAATTTGTATTTGTATATCTTCGTGTCATTATTACACAAATTTATAAAAAAAAATAAATAAGCAAACTTTTTGTGATAAAAAAACAAAAATTCACCTTATTTCTTAATCATTTAATAAATCGGGACGTCTCTCTTGTGTTCTTTTTAGCTGTTGTTCGTGCTTCCAGGTAGCGATGTTTGCTTCATGTCCACTGAGTAGAATATCGGGTACTTTGTGCCCTTTCCAGTCTGCGGGGCGTGTGTAGATCGGTGCATCCAACAGTCCGTCCTGAAAAGAATCTGAAAGCGCAGAGGTTTCATCCGATAAAACTCCGGGGATCAAGCGGATGATCGCGTCTGTAACAATTGCCGCTGGAAGTTCACCTCCGGACAGCACATAATCACCTATAGAGATTTCCTTTGTCACATAGATATCTCTGATGCGTTGGTCTATACCTTTGTAGTGACCACAGAGAATCATCATGTTACCTTTTGTCGAGAGTCCGTTTGCAATATCCTGGTTAAAGGTTTCTCCATCAGGAGTCATATAAATGATTTCATCGTATGTCCGTTCGGCCTGCAATTGTTCAATGCACTTGGCAAAGGGTTCGATCTGTAGTACCATCCCTGACCCGCCACCATACGGGTAATCGTCCACACTTTTGTGCTTATTTGTTGAGTAATCTCTTAAATTGTGTACATATATCTCCGCGAGGCCTTTATTCTTTGCACGTTGTAAAATAGAGTGTGCAAATGGACTTTCCAAAAGGTCTGGTAGGACCGTAATAATATCAAAACGCATGGCGCAAAGATACACAAAAATGATCCATTGTCTATTTATAAGATTGATTCGCTTATCTTTGTGGCAAATTTAAGTGTACATACAGTGATTGACGTAAATAATATTTCTGTTTCCTTTGGGGGAACGACTCTTTTTTCGGATGTATCTTTCTCGATCAATGAGAACGATAAGATTGCATTGATGGGTAAGAACGGTGCGGGTAAATCTACCCTGCTGAAAATTATCGCTGGAGTGGGTAAACCTACGACAGGTAATGTGGCGGGGCCAAAAGACGCCGTCATTGCTTATCTACCGCAACATTTGCTGACGCAGGATCATGTGACGGTCTTTGAAGAGACCTCGAAGGCTTTTGAGGAGGTCTATGGAATGCGGGATGAATTGGAGCAGCTGAACGAACAATTGAATATCCGTACAGATTATGAGTCTGATGATTATATGCAATTGATCGAGCGGGTGTCGGAACTGAGCGAGAAGTTTTATTCGATCGAAGAGGTCAATTACGATGCAGAAGTAGAAAAGGTGTTGAAGGGGCTTGGTTTCGAGCGTTCTGACTTTACTAGACAGACGTCGGAGTTTTCCGGAGGATGGCGTATGCGTATTGAACTGGCCAAAATACTCTTGAAGAAGCCAGATCTGATTTTGCTGGATGAGCCCACCAACCACATGGATATCGAGAGTATTCAATGGCTGGAGGACTTCCTGGTTAATTCAGCGAAAGCAGTTATTGTTATTTCACACGATAGAGCCTTTGTCGATAATATCACCAACCGTACCATTGAGGTGACGATGGGTCGTATTTATGACTATCGAGCTAAGTATAGCCACTATTTGGAACTGCGCCAGGAAAGACGTCAGCATCAATTGAAGGCGTATGAGGAACAGCAGCGTTTTATTGCTGACAACCAAGAATTCATTGATCGTTTCAGAGGAACCTATTCGAAGACCTTACAGGTGCAGTCGCGCGTAAAGATGTTGGAGAAATTAGAGGTTATCGAAATTGACGAAGTGGATACTTCGGCCTTGCGCCTGAAATTTCCACCTTCACCTCGCTCGGGTCAATACCCTGTCATTGTGGAAGATCTTACCAAGGCTTATGATGAGCATGTGGTATTCCATAAAGCCAATATGGTGATTGAACGTGGAGAAAAAGTTGCCTTTGTCGGTAAAAATGGAGAGGGTAAATCGACCATGATCAAAGCGATTATGGGTGAAATAGATTTTGAAGGAACATTGAAGGTGGGGCATAATGCCAAGATCGGTTATTTTGCCCAAAATCAGGCAGCATTGCTTGATGGTGAATTGACTGTTTTTGATACGATCGATCAAATTGCAATAGGCGATGTGCGTGTTAAAATGAAAGATCTCTTGGGGGCTTTTATGTTTAGTGGTGATGACACGACGAAAAAGGTCAAGGTACTATCCGGTGGTGAGCGAACTCGTCTGGCCATGATAAAACTTCTTTTGGAACCGGTGAATGTATTGATCCTCGATGAGCCTACCAACCATTTGGACATGAAGACCAAGGATATTATTAAGGATGCCTTAAAGGATTTCGATGGTACATTGATCCTTGTTTCACACGACCGTGACTTTTTGGATGGTTTGGCAGAAAAAGTTTTCGAGTTTGGAAATAAACGTGTCCGTGAACACTTTGAAGATATCAAAGGTTTCTTGGAATATAAGAAAATGAGCAGTTTGAAGGATATTGAACGATAGCATCTAAATCAACAGCGTGTAAACGTATACTGTTAGTCTATTTCATATAATCATACGCTACAAGTTTTTGTTCAAATCCGATATTTGCGGTAGAGAAATCAGAAACTTTATCTGTAAACGAAGCCTCCTTAGCTCAGCTTGTAGAGCAACGAACTTGTTATCAGCGGGTCATTGGTTCATCTCGATAGGAGGCTCAGTTATAAAAAGCGGCTTTATATAAAAAAGCCGCTTTTTTGTATTTTAAACGAAGATTAAATCGAATCTTCAAGCTTTCGCTCCTTAATCCCAAAGTGTGTGAAAGATACCTTCCCGATCAATACGTTCATAGGTATGTGCGCCAAAATAGTCTCGTTGTGCTTGTATAATATTTGTAGGTAATTTTTCGGATCGGTAGGCATCAAAATAAGAGAGTGCGTTTACGTATCCGGATACGGGTATCCCGTTTGCGATAGCATCTTTCAAGACCTCGCGAAGGCTGGCCTGCGTGCTCAGCAACTTTTGGGCAATGGTGTTATCGAGTAGGATATTGCGCAAATCCGGATTAGCCGCATAGGCTTTTCTAAAATCCTCGAGCAAAGCCGCACGAATAATGCAGCCGCCTCGCCAAACTTTGGTTACCACCTGTAAATCTAGCTCATAGCTGTAGCTTTCCGATGCAACAGTAAGCTGTGCCAAACCTTGCGCATAGGTCGTGATGATCACAAAGTACAATGCATTTTTTAAGCGATCGGTGAGCGTAGTTGCGGGGAGATCAACAACTTGTCCATCCCAATGAAGTAATTTTGCTGCCTCCAAACGCTCGGGTTTGTATTTGGACATATCGCGCATATTGACCGCTGCATCGATCACCGGCACTGGCACCTGTAGATCCATCGCATTTTGCGAAGTCCATTTACCCGTTCCTTTTGATCTTGCCCA
Source organism: Sphingobacterium sp. HMA12 (assembly GCF_002933815.1). Classification (GTDB taxonomy): domain Bacteria; phylum Bacteroidota; class Bacteroidia; order Sphingobacteriales; family Sphingobacteriaceae; genus Sphingobacterium. The sequence goes on along the minus strand of NZ_BEYR01000006.1, from coordinate 160,401 downwards.
ATCTGAAATCAGGTCTACCAAATACTGGTCACCTTCTTTTTTCTTCAGAATCTGAGCGGTAATCTCAAGCAAGAACGAATTTAGTTCGCCCTTGTTCCATTCTTCGAAGGTCTGTTGTATGGTTTGGGTGTCAAAACCGTATAATCTTTTCATCAGGTCATAGGTTTCTGCAATTAACTGCATGATGCCATATTCGATACCGTTATGCACCATCTTTACATAATTTCCGGCCGACCCGTTGCCTAGAAATTCCACACAGGGTTCGTCGGCTACCTTGGCCGAAACCGCCTCAAATATTGGCCTTAGCCTTTCGTATGCCTTTCTGTCGCCACCGGGCATCAAGCTCGGTCCGCGGCGAGCACCATTTTCTCCTCCGGATATGCCCATTCCGAAGAAATGTATACCCATACCGGAAAGCTCATTAAATCTTCTGTCCGTATCCGCGAAGTACGTGTTTCCGCCGTCGATGATTATATCTCCTTTATCCAAAAGCGGAACAAGACTGGCAATCGCCATGTCAACCGGCTTTCCGGCCGGCACCAACAGCATAATTGCTCTGGGGTGTTGCAAAGCCCCTATAAACTCTTTTACTTGGGTCGTCACTTTGATGCGATGTCCTTCATTGGCTTCAGCTTCTAATGACTCAGCTTTCTGTGGATCAAGGTCTAATCCTGCTACCGCGAAACCGTGGTCGGCGATGTTCAGCAATAAATTACGTCCCATTACGCCGAGTCCAACAATTCCAAAATCGTAGGTATTTGTTTTATCTATACTCATCGTTTAATATCGTTTTTCTAAGTTGAAATTTACCATTTTTGTTGATACTATGAAAGACAATTATCGGCAGATCGGTATGAAGCACTTTTTTCGTTCCAATTACTTCGCTGGTATTGAACCTTTTGTTGTAAACCAAGAGATAATCCGTATATTGAACTCTCCTAAACATCAATTTTATTTATGATCATTGGATTAGACATTGGGACATCATCTGCGAAAGCTGTTGCATTTGACGACGAAGGTAACATCTTGTCGCAGCATAGTATACCTTATCCCATATTAAACCCGTCGGAAGGCTGGTACGAGCAAGATCCGGAGATAGTTTATGGTGCATGTATTGAGTCTATTAGGTATATAATGATTAGCTTAAAGCAATCTAGTGCCGAGATACCGAAACCCGTATGTATTTCGGTGAGCAGTGCTATGCACGGACTGATCGCTGTTGACTCGGCGGGAAAGCCACTTAGCAATTGCATGATATGGGCAGATCGCAGAAGCGAGAATATTGCGGTAGCCTTGGAGGCAAGTGAGGCGGGCAGGCAGCTTTATCAGCAGACTGGTACACCAATACATCCCATGTCTTTGCTTTGCAAATTAATGTGGATAAAGTCCAACGATCAAAAATTATTTGCTCAGTCGCACAAGTTTATCGGTATCAAAGAATTTCTTTTTTACAGGCTCTTTGGCGTGTATGTGGTCGATCATTCCATTGCATCTGCAACAGGGCTTTTCGACATACATCAGCTAACATGGTCTGATCAGGCGTTAAGATTGACGGGCATATCGGAAGAGCAACTGGCATCGCCAGTTCCGGTCTATTATGTTTTAAATATGCCTAACCGAGAAATTGCAGCCTTGATGCACATCCCCGAAGATACCCCTTTTGTTATAGGTGGTAGCGATGGTTGTTTGGCTAATCTCGGGGTAGGGGCTATAAGTCCTGGGGTGGCTTCGGTAACTGTCGGTACCAGTGGAGCTATTCGCGTCGCAAGTTCGCAGGCAAATCAAGAAAAAAAACAAAGGCTATTTACCTACCTACTGAGACCAAATGAATATATAATTGGTGGCGCGGTTAACAATGGCGGTGTATTACGCAACTGGTTTCGAGATAACTTTTTGCATGAATTTAGCCAAATGGAAACGGAGGGAGATTCTTCTGCCTCGTTAAATGCTTTGGTCGACTCCGTCGCCCCTGGGGCAGAGGGCTTGATATTCTTGCCCTATCTAACCGGTGAACGGGCACCACATTGGAATTCCAATGCAAAAGGCGTTTATTTTGGGATACAGCTGCATCATGGCAGGGCGCACTTTGCGCGGGCCATGATGGAAGGGATGTTGTTTGCAATCTACAGTGTAGGAATCGCTTTAGAGGAGAACACCGGCCCTATTCATACGATCCTTGCGAGTGGCGGCTTAGCGCGTTCATCGTTGTGGGTGCAAATGCTTGCAGATATTTTCAATAAACCTGTATTCACCAAAAATACGGTGGAAAGCTCTGCATGGGGAGCAGCATTGATAGGCTTGGAAGCATTGGGTATACGGAGGGTAGAGCCTAGCGAAAAAAACAAGCAAACGGAGGGAACACAAGATAGGGAGCACTATTATAAACCGAGTGAGGAGAATCACGCTGTATATATTAGAAACTTCCAGAAATTTGAACACCTGTACCATATATTGGAAGGTGAGTTTTAACTAGATATAAATTATTATGCCTCTAATCATCGTTATTTTGGGAGTAGCTTTACTACTTCTTTTAGTCACTGTCGTTAGGTTAAACACGATCTTTTCATTACTGATAACCTCTGTTGCGGTCGGTTTTGCGATGAATATGAGTGCCGTTGATATCCTTAAATCTGTTGAAACCGGAGTGAGTACCACTATGGGCCAGTTGGCACTATTGTTGGCTTTCGGGTCTCTACTGGGGAAATTGATGGCGGAGGGTGGCGCTGCAGAAAAGATTACAATGGTACTAACGGCTGTATTTGGCAGAAAGAACTTACCATGGGCAATGGTTCTCACGGGCTTTTTAGTAGGAATTCCCTTATTTTACAATGTCGGTTTTATCGTCTTAGTACCATTCGTTTTTATGGTATGTGCTTCCAATAAAATGCCCTTGCTTTACGTAGCCATTCCGTTGCTGGCAGCGCTGTCCGTGACGCACGGTTATTTGCCTCCACATCCGGGAGCTACGGCCATAGCGGTTACTTACAATGCGGATATAGGTTTGACAATGGCCTATGGCATTGTTGTGGCAATTCCTGCCATAATTATCGGTGGACCGCTCTTTGGCAGAACCCTTAAGCGTATTCCGACCAACCCACCGGCCGAGTTTCTTCCTGAACATAATCAAGCAGATAGGGAAGATCTTCCCGGATTTGCAATTAGTATATTTACGGGGCTGTTTCCAATAATTTTAATTGCTTTTGGTTCATTTGCGCATCTAATATTCCCAGAAGGCTCCTCTTGGCTGGCGGCACTACGTTTCTTGGGTGACCCGGTGGTGGCTTTAATGATTGCATCGCTAATGGCGATGTACACGATGGGTATCCGCCAGGGTAAAAGTTTGCGGGAGCAGTCAGAAAGTGTGGAAGAAGCAATCCGCGGGATCATGACGATCCTTTTTATCATTGCAGCATCAGGCGTCTTCAAGCAAATTTTGGTAGATAGTGGTGTAGCGAACTACATCGCTGACCTAACCGCAGACCTGAGCTTGTCGCCTCTTGTGCTTGCATGGTTAATAGCCGGTATCATTCGGCTAGTTATCGGTTCGGCAAGTGTTGCTGGACTCACGGCAGCGGGCATTATGCTTCCCATTGTGCAAGCAGGAGATGTTACTCCTGAATTAATGGTGCTAGCGACGGGAGCGGGCAGTCTCATGTTTTCACACGTCAACGATCCGGGGTTTTGGATGTTTAAATCTTATTTTGGAGTGAGTATGAAGGATACGTTTCGCTCATGGACGGTGATGGAAACGCTCGTTTCTGTTGTTGGATTGATCGGTGTCTTGATTTTACACTGGCTTGGTCATTGATAGTGATAAACAGGCCCGCGTACTGTTGCTGTAGCTCAACAAAACGATTATATGAAGTAACCGCAAGGATATACAGTAATAGCTCAAACGAATATTGAATTATAAAGGCCCATAATCAACCAATTATGGGCTTTTCTTTGACGGAAACGTTTGTTTGATTTTTTTTTCTTAATATCGTGACAATGAACCGAATTTTATTGTTCTAGTTGTCTAAAATATGCATAGATCACATCAACTCTATATCTTTATTTTACTTTGGCTAAGCTGCTGTTTGAAAGCTGTTCCGGTGTTGGCCCAGTATACCGTTGATAATATTCCCAGTCCGAAGCAGCGGGGTCAGGACTATTTTGTGTCCAATCCTGATGGGATTTTGTCGGCAGGCACGGTCTCGGAGCTAGATGCCCTATCGACCCAGATCGAAGCAGCTACTAAAAGTGAGTATGCGATTGTATTGGTCAATGACTATGTTGGTGACAGCGATTTTGAATTTGCACTCAAATTATTTAATACTTGGGGTATCGGTAAGAAGGAAAGCAATAACGGTTTATTATTATTTATTGCCAAAGACCGGCGGGAATATCGTTTTATTACGGGGTATGGAATGGAAAGTACCTTACCTGATGTCTATTTAAAGCGGATTGGCGAGAAGTATCTGGTACCTAATTTTCGAAATGGAAATTATGACCAAGGAGTTCTCGAGGCTTCACAATTTATAAAAACCATCCTAATGTCACCCGATAGCCGGGCTGAATTGGAGCGCCTGATGCCTGAAGCAACTCCGATCTGGAGCTTCAGAAGTCCTATCCTGAGAAATTCACTTTTGGTACTGGCTTTATTTGCCATCTGTTATATCTGGCTGGGGGAGGTGACCCGCGCGATAAAGGGACAACTGACCAAAAAAAGCAAGTACTTTCCACCGCTGGTTAGCGGCTGCGGTTGTATGGGTTTGTTGATGTTTGCCAGTGTATTCATCTGTGCTTTTGCCCTCAATAACTTTGAAGTGGTCTATCAATGGAAAAACCTACCTTACTTTATTTTTATATTTGGCAGTATAACGCTGGCGATGAAATATAATGCAAGCCGGACGCAGATTGTCAATTCCTATCGTGATGAGGAGAATATCCAGCAAGCTTTGCGTAAGTTTCGTGTTTGGGGACTTATTCCATTAGTGCTGAGTCCTCTGGCTTTGTTTGATCTCTTTGGAATAAATAAGCGGATTCGAAAAAATGAACTCCGTCTGACCCCTCCGGAGGGTTCGGGACCTTGGTTACGGATGAATAAGGATGATGTATCTATGCGAGAAAACGCTTACTTGGATAAGGGGCAGCTCATGGAAGAGAAAATTGGCAGTCGATCTTACGAGATCTGGGTAAATCAGTCAAGCAATGAAATCAAGCTGGTTCCCTGGGATGAAAACGCAGGCTACTTGGATTGTCCTGAATGTCATTATCGTACCTTTGAAACAGGGCTTTCACATACCATCCGATCTGCGACATACAGTTCACAGGGCCTGGAGGAGCGTTTTGATAAATGCAAGAACTGTGGTCATCGCGTATCCCATGGTGAGCATACTATACCTGTTAAAGTAAGGTCTTCATCAAGCAGATCTGGTGGCGGAGGCTCCAGCAGTGGCGGCGGCGGAAGTTTTGGTGGAGGATCTTCAGGTGGTGGTGGTGCTGGCGGAAGATGGTAATTCGTGATTTAGGAGCAAAAAAAAAGGTTTTCAAACGGGGAGAATGAAAACCTTAAATAACCAATTATAAACCTAAATTATGATGACACAAATATAGTGTATTTTTTACACTATCAAAAATTTTTTTTGAAAAAAAATAAAAAAGTAAGTTACATAGCGTATATATGATTTCTGTCTATAAATTAAAACCAAAGTTTCAGCAGTTATTGATGCCGATTCTGACCTTCTTGCATCGGAAGAAGGTAACGGCCAATCAGATTACAATTGGCTCAGTCGCTTTGTCTTTGGTTATTGCGGTACTGTTTTGGTATGCAGACCGGATGCCAATGTTGTTTTTGGCATTACCGATTGGTTTATTACTGCGGATGGCTTTCAATGCACTAGACGGGATGATGGCCCGTCTTTTCAATCAGACGAGTAAAATGGGGGAAGTGCTGAACGAGGTGGGCGATATTGTCTCCGATGTCCTGATCTTCTTTCCCTTGCTGAAATTTCATCCCGAGAGTTTATATCTGGTGGTAGGCTTTATTGTTTTGGGTGTCATCAACGAATTCTGCGGTCTGATCGGAAAGGTTGTCGCCAATGATCGTCGTTACGACGGACCTATGGGTAAAAGCGATCGTGCACTGCTGCTGGGGGTATACGGGATTTTGTGTTTGTTGCATATTTCGATCACTGCATTTTCGGGCTATATTTTTGCGGTGCTATGTTTGTTATTGGTCTTGAGTTCCATAACGCGATTGAGAAAGGCATTGGTGGCACATGAGTGAAGTATCTAATCCGAAGGACAAGTTTGCTGATGTCCCTGTAAGGGTCAGAAGCTGGGGCTACATTGTACTTGTATTGGCGATTGCTTTCGTCCCCCAGACAACATCTTTGCTGTTTGTTTCTTGGCTTACCTTTCAGGGCCTGCGCGAATTTATGAAGATGTTTGTGCCCAATTTTAGTTTTGCGTTGCCCTTTGCTGTTGTCGTTGGTCTATTACAATTGCTCCTTTTAATCTACTGCTCTTATGGAGCTTACTTGTCATGGGCTGCACTGTTGTGCGTAGGGATTGGTTTTTTTTTTCGGCTGGGACAGAAAACAACGGTTAGCACTGCGATCGGAATGGCCTTTGGAGCGGCTGCCTGTCTGTTTGCATTCAGTCAGCTGGCGTTTATACGGGCAGTAGAAATCCATCAGGATGAATTAATGGGATTACGGCTTGTAGCCTATATCATCGTTTTAACGGAACTCAATGACGTATTCCAATACCTTATGGGTAAATTCTTCGGTAAACGGAAGATCGTGCCGCGTATCAGCCCAAACAAAACTGTTGCCGGATGTATCGGTGGTATCGGGTTGACGGTAATTTTGAGTAATATCTTGGGTTACTTGTTATTGCCATTCGGGGATTTGATCTGCTTTTCGTTGCTTGGTCTACTCTTTGGTGCTTTAGGATTTTGTGGCGATGTGCTTTTCTCTTTTTTAAAACGTAAGACTGGAGTCAAGGATACGGGTACATTAATTCCCGGACATGGGGGATTACTGGATCGGATAGATAGCCTGGTGTTTAATGCACCTGTTTTCTATGGAGTGATCTGCCTGGTGTCGCAAAACCAGCATCTCATGGTTCAAATCTCTTATCTCAAATCTCATTAAATGAATTATCAACGAGCAGTTTTATTTTCAGGTGGTGGTACGCGTTTTGGCTTGTACCTGGGAATGTATGCCGCGTTGGACGAACTGGGGTTAAAACCAGATCTACTGATTGCTAGCTGTGGCGGATCGTTGGCTGCTGCGATTATTCAGTCTTTTGCAACGGGGGGCGAACGGAAATCTTATCTCCAATCCGAAGAGTTTTATCGCTTCTTCTGCGGACATCAGCTTACGGAGCAGCGTCATCTGGGCAAACTGGGTTGGTATGTGCTGAAAAAACAGTGGGATAAAAGATCTGCTCCATATCTGGAAGATGTCTTTGATCGTTATCTAGTTCATATGGAACCTGATCTTTCGCCCTTGTTACCGACTTTGAACCGCCCATTTTCGGAAGATATACCGTCGATTATTATTGGCTCGAAAATGCTTTTTGACCGCTCGGCAGTCGGGGTGAAACGTAGCGGACGTAAGCTTTATCAGAAAGTCCTGATGGGGAATGCAACGGCACTATCGAAAGTAGATCGGGATAGTGTCCAGATTCAAGGTGAAAATTATGGACAAAGTGCGGTTGCCCCAACTATCGCGATAAACCCGGAGATCACATTGTTGGAGGCTGTTCGTATCTCCATGTCGGATATGTTTTATATTGAGCCGATACAAAGGAATGGGGAATATTATGCAGGGGGAGCCATTGATCTGGTGCCTGTAGAACTGGCGCAGTCTTTGGCAGCAGAAGTTGTCTGTGAACGGAAGCAGCTATATAAGTTACAGGAGGAGGGATTGGTCAGGGCGGTATTGGGCTTTAGTGGGAATCAACGCCTGCGGGATATTGATCAGCAATATCAGGGGATTCGATGGATCGATACGGCTGATGCCGCTGAACAGTTAAAAGGAAACTATTGCAAAAAAGGCATAGATTGGCGTAGATTTGAAATCACATTGTCCCTTCCGGCCAGTCTGGATGAATTTGCGACTGCAATGGAAGCACAATGGAATTATGGCTATCGGAAGACGCTGGAACTGCGTATAGTGTAGTACACAATGTATCGGGATAATGGTCGTGGGGAGAGATGGCGTGCGAGCGAAGAGATCGTATACGATGTAGATAAAATGTGAAGTTTAGGAGGGTTTGGATGTGTATATGGTTGAGCTGGGTTCTAATGGAGAATTTAGGTGACAGAAATCGAAGATTTATTTATGTGACAAGATGGCCCCAACGGGGATAACAGAATCGTTATTTTTTTTGTATAATATAAAATGAAGGTATTTATCGCAGGCGGAACAAGTGGAATAGGTCTGGCACTAGCAAAATGCTATCTCCAACAGGGGGCTGAAGTTGCCGTATGTGGGCGAGATCTTTCAAAGCTGGTCAATCGGCCAGCATACGATGCGCTCATCAAATTTGAAGTAGATGTCTGTGATCGGGAAGTACTGGCGGATGCCGTTGGTTCTTTCTGTAATCATCTGGCATTGGATCTTTTTATCAATTGTTCAGGAAGCTATGCCGATGATGTGGCACAGCGCATCAGTTATGAGGAGGCAAGTGCGATGCTCCACATCAATATGCTGGGGACGATCCATTGTTTTGAAGTCGCCCGCGAAGCCATGCGTGGACAATCAACAGGGCAGATCGCCACAATTGCATCCGTCTCGGGGACTTTAGATTTTCCGAATTCAAGTTTATACAGCAAAACAAAGCGGGTCGCAATTCAAGTAGCTGATGCCTACAGAAGGGCACTGCTTCCGTATGGGATTGCCGTGACAGTCATTGCACCGGGATATGTGGATACAACTAAACTTCGCGAACTTAATCGGCAGGATCTCTCCAAAAAGCCCTTTTTGATCAGCGTGGACGATGCCGCGCAACGCATCTTAAAGGCGATACAGCAAAGGAAAGAAACCGTGATTTTTCCGATGCGCATGAAATGGCTGATGGGATTTTTAGGCCTGCTTCCCCATGTATTGTTAAGTAAAATCATGTTTAGGAAAGCCAAATGGATGAAAAACGATTAAAAAAGGTAGGCGGGCAGCTCCTTGTTGCTATTTATTGCCTATTGCTTTTTCAATTAACCTATCCCTTTACAGCAGCCTATGTCGCCAGCATCGCTGCGGTACCTTCTTTTGTATTTGATTTTGAACAACATATTCCATTCATTCCGTGGATGATTCTTCCCTATATGAGCAGTGGTTTGTTTTTTTGCCTTGTGCCGTTTTACTGTGGGCAAAAGAAGGAACTTCTGTGCTATGCAAAGCGGTTTACATTTGTCACCCTGATTGCTGCACTATGTTTTCTCCTTTTTCCGCTGCGGTTTTCTTTTGACCGACCGCAGGTCGAAAATCCTTTATTTACAATTTTCTTTTCCTTCTTAAAGGAATATGATTCGCCTTTTAATCAGGCGCCCTCTCTGCATGTCGCGTATGCCTATCTTTTTTGGTCTGTGCTACGCTGGAAGTTCAACGGATGGAAGAAAATAATTTTGGGCATCTGGCTCCTGTTGATGGGCCTAGGAACATTAACTGTATATCAGCACCATACGATCGATCTGTTGACAGCTTGCCTACTGGTTCAGGCCAGTTTTATCCTCTTTCCGAATGCCATTGAACAATCGGCACAAGGAGTGGCTATAGGTCAAAGCAGGGAACGGAACGAAGAGAAAGCTGAGAAATCGGGCATTGATACCCAAAATCTTGATAGTTGTCGTCCGGTAGTCAGAAACCAACAACTCGCAAATAGTTATTACCTCATCGGGTGGATATTCACGCTACTGGCACTGCTTTGCGAGGGATACGTGTTGCCTTTGATTGTTTTTGCTTGGGTAGCCTTCGTCTGCTTTGCGGTAGGTTACAGTTATCTGCACAATAATACGCGGTTTTTAAAGGATCATCAGGGTCGAATACCGCTGATAAAGAAAGTATTTTACGCTCCTTACCAATTTGCTTACTGGCTGATGTGGCGTTTTTTTAGAAAGAAAAATAATCCGCCACTGGTGGAGTTATTGCCTCGTTGTTATGTGGGGCCAAGGTTGAACGCTTCGGAGTTTGTAGCCTTGGGATTGGATCGCAATCTGGTTGTTTTTGACCTCGCGGCTGAACTGGAGGACGTAAAACTCTTAGGTGCCATGGAAAAATATTATTCTTTCCCTTTGCTGGATATTGCGGAGTTCGATGTGCATGATGCCCATGTGATCATAGATGCAATGGTGTCTGCCTACCGTGCATTGGGCGTGCATGAAAATATGATCATTCATTGCACAATGGGTTATAGCCGGAGCATGATTTTTGCTATTTTGATGATGCGGGAATTATTATCTTTAGATTTAAATAAAGCTATTGATCAGCTGAAATTGGCCAATGGACATATGGTGTTACATGATCATGCGATCCAGCTGATGAAAATTATCATCGCGGGCAGATCGTGATCAAAAAGGGTGGCTTGGTCTTTGTTTTTAAAAGGCATATCGAAAGAGAAACTAGAATTACATACACCATTGAATAGATGGAATAAATTATAAAAAGATGAAATCAGGTTATTTTAAGAGTTTCGATCAAGGGGAACTACTATATCGTGTTTGGAATTATCAACAGGGACAAAAGGCTTTAGTTGTATTGCACCGTGGGCATGAACATTCAGAACGCCTGCAGGAGATGGCTACCGATCCGCAGTTTGCCGATTATTCCATCTTTGCATTTGACCTACGTGGACATGGCTACACCAAAGTGCCTGTATCACCTGTTTTTATGGATAATGTGCGCGATCTGGACGGTTTTGTGGCCTATATCCGCACCGAATATGCGGTTGACACAAAGGACGTCTTTGTCATCGCCAATAGCATTGCAGGGGTCATTGTGAGTGCTTGGGTGCATGATTTTGCACCTCCGATCGCGGGAATGGCCTTATTGGCCCCTGCCTTTGAGATTAAACTGTATGTACCACTGGCCAACCAGATGATTGCGCTTGGAACCAAGCTGAAAAAGGATCTTGTTATCCAAAGCTATGTCAAGGCGAAGGTATTGACCCATGATGTCGAACAACAGCAGGCTTACGATGCTGATCCATTGATCTCAAAATCCATTAACGGCGCCCTATTGGTAGACCTATTAAAGGCTGGTGTGCGTATCGTCGAGGATGCAGCCGCCATAGATATTCCCGTGATCGTGCTATCCGCCGAAAAGGACTATGTGGTTAAAAACTCGCTGCAAAAGCAATTCTTCGTGTCGATAGCTTCCAAGTTGAAGACATTTATTACCCTACGCAATTTTTATCATGGTATCCTGTTTGAATCCAACAGACAGAAGGTCTATGCTTATTTAAAAGATTTTATTACGAAAGCCTATGCAAGGCAAATGCCCGAACAGGGGCTGGAGCCTGACGAGTTTTCGGTAAAAGAATATGAGAAATTGTACCATAAGGTGATGCCAGCGGCTGAGAAGCTAAACTATGCATTCCAAAAATGGACTTTAGGCAAGATCGGATCACTGAGTCATGGTATGAATCTGGGACTTCAGTTTGGTTTTGATTCGGGAATCTCATTGGATTACGTATACCGTAATGAGCCGAAGGGCAGGTTGGGTTTAGGCAAAGTTATTGACAAAGGATACCTAGAAGCGATCGGCTGGAAAGGAATCCGTATACGCAAACAGCATCTCTTACGGCTCCTAGAAGAGAATATTGCGCGAGTCAAGTCTACAGGCCGACCTGTGAAAATTCTGGATATCGCTGGCGGCACCGGAAATTATTTATTTGATATCAAGGAAAAATATCCGGAGGTAGAGATTGTGATCAACGAGTTTCTGTTGCCAAATATTGCAGTTGGTGAGAAAACCATCAAGAAGAAAGCCCTCCAAGGAATACGTTTCACCAATTACGACTGTTTTGATCCGGCTACATACAGCAAACTGGATTTTGCACCTAATATTGTTGTCATCTCTGGTATTTTCGAATTGTTCGGCGACAATGGAATGGCCAGCAGGGCGGTACATGGAGCAACAGCTATTTGTGAGGAAAATAGCCATCTGGTCTATACTGGACAGCCATGGCATCCACAGTTGAAAATGATCGCTTATGTGCTGAACAGCCATCAGAAGAAAGATTGGGTCATGCGCCGACGTTCGCAGAAAGAACTGGATCGGATTATGGCTTACAATGGGGTGCGCAAGGAGCGGATGCTTATTGACGATTATGGGATATTTACCGTTTCTTCGGGGGCTGTGAAAGCCGGATAATCGTATTTCCGAACGATCTGTATACGGAATCGTAGCTAAGTAAGTTGTTGAATTGTTTGCATGTGCTTGGATAATTATTGTACATATGGAATGAACAGAGTAGGGGGGCAACTTGCGCCAAATAGATAGTGTTTAAGCTATGGATTTGGCGCAAGTTGACCCCCTTGTCTACGCAAAATACTCCATTTTCTGCTTCCATTGCTCAGAAATGTAGATTCAATCCGTTTGACAAAAAGACTTTATTTCACTCACAGGGACGTAACGGCATGATAGAAGGACTTTTTTACTTAACAAATCGTTCCTATTGCAGACACTGTGGAATAATGATATACTGGTGGACTATCTGTTGAGCGACATGTCCTTATTTCGGGATGATACAATGGTATTACTGAGAGAGCTGATCACCGCTTGAGACTGAGATATAGGGTAGTATACAATGAGCTTATTAAAATTACCGTAGATCATCAATGCCGATTTTAGTCCCTTTGCCGTTCTTAACATCAGCTCGGCCATTTTGTATCTTTTTTACAAAATCTGGATTATAGGTACTGCCTTCTACAGTGGTAGTCTCAAATTTCATTTTCAATGCTTTGGCAATTGCCTTGATTGCTTCAAGTTGCTCTTTGTTTTGCGGATGTAAAAGTATTGCTTCCATGATTAAGTCCTTTAAGTTCGTTCTTCTGCTAAATATTTAACCAAAGATCCTTTGCATAAATCTGCTAGTTAACTAGCGTGATCTACCTGTTAAAAAATTACGGCTAGTTAAACTCTTACAAAAATACTAGTTTTAAAACATGCTAACAATTTACATGTCAATTACCTTATGATATTCTGCTGTTCAAATTCTCTCCATTGACTCTATTCAAGTCAATGGAGAGTGATCGGGTATGTGGTTTTAGTTCTTATACTCCCGAATTGCCTGAATAATACCTTCCAGATTTTCATTGAAGTCCAGTAGCTGACCGAATACTTTATCGTCTTTGGCCAGTCCACCGTGTTTATTGTTCTTGCGGAAGATTTCTTTGATGGCTTCCCAACGTTCCTGCTCGACAGGGTTCAGTAGTCCGGCAAGCTCTTTTAGTTTTAAAAGGTTACTTTCAGTGTCCGCAGTGAGTGTCTGCGATTCGCTCTCATAGTGCGCGAGAAGAACCTGATCAATTTCCTGCTCATTCATCATCGGTACCACCTGTGCAACCAGTTTGCTCATATTCCGATACGATCCCTGCATTTTAAATGGCGGTTCGGTACGGTAATTATCCTGCATCGCTGCACTCTGAATATAATTCTGATTTACTTTGATCACGACATTTCTGATTTTTAGTACATGGCGCAGGACAGCGATAAAGTCATCAATATCCTGTTTAAGGTAGTTGCCCTCTAAATCGGGCAATTGATCCATAACAGACTGTGCATAATTGACCAGGGCGTAGAAGTCGTTAAAAGACTTGCTTGCAATTTTTTCGAGGTAACTGTTTTCAATAGCCGCATTTTCAATCAAACTGAGGTTGAATAATGCTTCGGTATCACCGATCACATCACCGAGATTGTACACATCGGCCCGGTTGGCAAGCATGTCGGGAATCTGAAACTTAGAGCCGCTCTCTGTATATGGATTTCCGGCCATCACGATGCAGAAGCGCTTGCCACGTAGGTCATAGGTCTTACTCTCGCCCTCAAAGATGCCATCAATCTTACGTTGACCATCGGCAAGAGAGATGAATTTCTGTAAAAACTCCGGATTTAAGTGCTGGATATCGTCCAGATACAGCATGACATTGTCAGCCATCTCAAATGCAAGATTGATCTTTTTGAGTTCTTCCCGTTCTCCGGATGTTTTCGCTTCAATCGGGTCAATGGATGTAATCGAATGACCAATGGTCGGGCCATTGATTTTGACAAAATGTAAGCCCATCGTTTTGGCTAAATATTCCATTAAGGTGGTCTTACCATAGCCCGGCGGCGAGATCAACAGGAGCATTCCCATACGGGCTGTACGCTTATTGTCCCCTGCAGCTCCAAGCTGTTTGGCGAGGTTATTTCCGATCAATGGGAAGTAAACTTCGTTGATCAGCTTATTACGTACAAAGGAGGTCAGTACTTTGGGCTCAAACTCACCGATCTTTAGTTCTTTGGCATAGGACTTTGCAAGCTGCTCTTTCAAGGTGGAGAAAGCCACAAAACGGGGTACATTATAATCAGCGAATTGCGCCAGACGTGCTAAAAACTCATGATATTGGATATGTTCCTCACCGTTGTTCAGGATTGCATGATTGCCTTTTAATCCGCTGATATGCGCATGGTCTTTTGCGATGATCAGGTGATACTCCTGGGTGGGATAAAGCAACATGATCGCTGCTTCTTCAATATATTTGCGTAGCGTAAGATATTCCGGATGCTCGTCCACAAAGGAGTTGAGCCAGTTTAAGGTCAGGTAAAAGCGATCTACCAAGCTAAATTGTTCGTTCTGAATATCCGCTTCAAATAGCTTGTAACTTTTCTTGGATTCCAGCAATCGAATAAACGCTTTTTTCAGGTCGTCGGATTGCTCACTGACGACAAAAGTATTGTAACTCGTGAAGGTCTGGAAAAGGTAAGTTGACAGGTCACGGCCATCTATGGCAGAGCGATCCAAGTGTGTCTCCCATGCATTGAATAACTTGGTCAGTTCATCAATGACAGACTGGTAACGATTTGAATTTGGAAACGTTTTTAAAATCGTGTGGGTAGAGTGTATCAGCGCCAATTGCTTTGCACGCTGATCATCCGAAAGGGATTTCCAAAAGAGTTGAGCCATCGTGCGCAATAGGGGATCATAGCGAAGCAGATCCAATTTGGTATCCAACTGTTTGACCGTATCATAGATCAACAGTGCATCCACATTGTGAACTCCTTTGACATAACCTTCCGAATAACTTTGCTCCACAGTCTGTGTGATGAATAATGCAGCATCAAAATCTTGTTGTCCTTTCGAAGCCAGGAATGCTTTGTATGCGAGGTATTCTGCACGATAGACTTCTTTATTTTCAGAAACAAGTTCCTGATCCCAGATATCCTGAAAAGTGTTGATTTCCTCGGCCTGCACTTTTTGATAGAAACTTGTCCCCGTCAGGTGGAAATACAGTTCATCATTTCTGCGCAGCAAGGTAAGGCTGAGGGATTGACTATTGACTGCAAACTTATGCTTGCCCAGCGCAATAATATTTTCGCCATCTACAAAGAGATCATTTTTGTCACGTAAAACCCGTAAGGCATCTTCCTGTGATTTCTTTAACAGATTTTCAAGGTTTTCTGCTTTTGAGACATCCTGCAGTGTTTTTAGCTCCTGTACCAACTGTCTGATTTTGTCGATCATCAGATCTGAAGCATAGAAGCTGAAGATTTCTTCACGGGTTGCGAAAGTCTTGGATTTGTTTTCAACGTTTTTTAATACTCGAAGGCCGATCTGTTCAAGCGAGGAAGTCCGCTTGTTGATCTGTTCAACGATTTGTTCCCTTCGGGAATTAAAAGCCTTAATAACCTCGTCACGCTTGTCTGCGATCTTGAGGGCAAAATCTTCAAATTCAGAAAATTTACTTTCAAGTTCCTCTAGCTGAACGAATACTTTTGTGTAATATTCGTCTACCTTTTCGGTTGTCGTTGACAGTTCGAGGTAGTTGGTCACGGATTGTTCCAGAAGGGTGAGCTGTGCGGAAAATTCGGCTATTGCTTCCGTACTCTTCAATGAATTGAGTTTTCGCGTAAGCTGTGCACGAACTTCATTTAAGGAGGAGAAAATAACCGAAATTTTCTCAATGATTTTGGTTGTCTGTGTGGAGTCGTCAATTTTTAGACTATTGAGGATATCAATCAATAGTTCCAGCTCGCTCGAAATGGCCGAATTGGCTTCCTCGATCGCTTTGGCATCATAAACCTTAACTATGGCCTCCACATTTTTCTTCTGCTGTTCTACCTTTTGTTCGTAAGGAAGCAGGGCTGCATCCCGTAGGAGGAAGGTAATGGTTTTTTCGGCCAGTCCAGAAGTGATGCCCTGCAATTTTTCCAACAGGTTATCTATGCTGACCGTATCAATATATTTTACATTTTTGAGGTCGATGATTTCACCCTGGAGACGACGGGCATCAGCCAATTGGTGGACGAGCTGATCGAGTTTCTCCACAACGGTGCTATTGATGGAAAAGGTGAGTTCTTCCATTTTCTTTTCTGCAGCCAGATTTAATTCCGCCGCATGTTTGCGTTGGGCTTGTACTTTGACAAATTCATCAATAGCGGTATTTGCGACTTCCTTGATCTGTGTTAATGGTTGGCCGAGATTTGATAAGGCGTCATCTTTTATCCAGAAATAGGAATCCAATAAAACCGTGGACTTTTTGAGGATATCTTCGTATAAACCTTCGTAGCTGTCCTCTTTGTTGATCAGCTGTATGACCTCCTGTGCCTCGGCCATCGCCTGCACGATCTGTTTATTGCCTACCTTATAGAGGGGATCGTCTTTCTTTTGCTCATTTTCTTTGAGCATAGCCATATAAGGTGTTTCCCAGATCTGCACCTGATGATGTCTGGTGGCTTCCGCCTCGGTGCGGAAATAAATTAAGCTACCATCTTTGAATAGGGTAAAACCGTTGCAGATAATCGGGGTCTCGACATGCTGCTGAATGATGTTATATGACAGTAGGATATAGGTATTGGTTTCCTCCTGACAGAAGATATACAGAAAATCTTCACCATTGGGGGAAGCTATCCTTCGTAGGAAGGATACCTGTTCAAACTGGGCGTCAAAAATCTTGTGTGTGCCATTTTGTAAGTAATATCCATTGGAAAAAATAATTCCCTGATTGTCCGGCAACAATATTGCTGATTCATTCAGTGATTTGAGGTTGACGACTTCCTTTGTCCGCTGGTTGTAGACGAAGGCCCTGAAATCTTCCTGGTACGGTTTGATCCGTACCGCAATAAGGTTGCCGAGATCCGCATAGTAATAATCGGCATCGTCCAATTGTTGGTCGGCATTGACTACTTTTTCGGAATAGATCCCTTTGCCACTGTCCGTATTGTTTTCGATCTTGAAAGTGATATCACCATTGATCGCTTCAATAAAGATCTTATCCATAATGGATATATGGGGATATTTTCCGAGGCGACGGTCTTCAAGCGTTGTTTTCGTCCAGTCAAATTCAAATTGATTGGGCAATTTGACTTCGTGGATGCTGCGGTCATCCTGATATTGGAGCTTACCATCATTGATCAGCCATTTGAACGCTTTGAGGTCAGCAGGATTTTTGCTGGTCTGAAAGATCATGTACAAATAGTTCTCCGTCCTACGAAATTTGGAGAATATGGAGTCCCTATAGTATTTATATAGATTTTGATAATCTGAGATGAAATTTTGATCGTTGATCAAGTCCAGGGACTGCGGAATAAACTGGTTATTCTCAAATGCATAAACACTGAAAACATCTTCCAGCTTGATCTCGGTACGCAGTCCAAAATGCACATTATACCCAAAAATACATTGATTATCCAAAGCCAGAATGCCACGGGCAACGCAGTTGTTTTCTGTGGTGATCCGTTGATTGGCTTTGAGGACAAAGCTCGTTGAATTGAAGACTTCTTTACGGGCTTCATTCAACTGCTGGAGCTTGGTCGCTAGTGCTTCTTTTTGTGTAAGAAGTCGCTTTCGGATAATCTCATATGCACCTTGGTCAAGGCTGTCGTTCTGATTTATTACGTTTTCTTCTGGCATAAAATGAGCAGTTCTCTACTGGATTGTTGTGACAAAATCAATTTTAATTATCCGCATGAACCATTTTGAAATGGTCTTGCGGATAAATAGTAAGCTTAAGATGTCTTAAGACAACTTTTTATTGGAAATGCCTAGGTTTTTTGCCAATCCAAATAGTGAATTGATAAAACCGGCATCTTCACCGTTCTCGGCATCTGTAGCTGCCTGTTGTAATTTGATCAAAGCCGCAGAAACGGTTAAGTTCTTGATGTCATTGGACGAAATACCATATTTATCTGCGAGTCCACGTACTTTCTCGGCGAGATCACCTTTACCGTCCGGGCCCAGCAATGAATTCTTGATATCGGTCGCATGTTTGGAATTGTCGATGAGATGGTCAAAACCTTTGGCATTGGATACCTGACGTACAATGTTTTCGAAGAACATGGTTTCACCACCGACGATGTCAATCTTCGCTGTTTTAAGCGCTTCGGACAAGACACTTGCTTGCGATTGGGCGATATCTTTTTGGATGTTGATCTGTGCAAGTTCAATGTCACGTTCTTTCTGTAGCTGTAATTTGAACTCTTCGTGATCTTTACCCACACCATCAAGTTTTTTCATGGCTTCGGCTTTCTCCTCAATACCTTTCGCTTCGGCAAGTGCTTTTTCGCGGACAACCTCGGCCTGTGCTAAACCTTCTTTGCGCATGGCTTCGGCTTTTTTCTCGATAACGTTTGCCTGTACCGTACCCTGCTTCTCCTCGGCTTCGGCTTTTGCCACCATTACTTCGGCTTCTGACAAGCCTAATGCGGCTTCTTCTTTCGCTTGTGCTTCCGCTATGATCTTACGGCTTTCGGCTTCTTTGAGTGATGCTTCTTTTTTCGCTTCGGCATCTATCAATAATTCTTGTGCACGTTTTTCAGCGATTTTGCGCGCTGCTTCGGCGTCGATTACTTTTTTCTCAGCTTCTTGTTCTGCCGCAATTTTTGCTGCTTCAGCCGCTTTCACCGTAGAAATTAATTTTTCTTCCGCTTCTTGTGATGCGGCGATAACGCCAGCTTGTTTCTTCCGTTCTACTTCACGAAATACTTCAATATCTCTGACACCTTGTTGCTCTTCGATAACGCCTTTTTCCAATTGGACGCGTTCTTTGATTACTCCTTGGATACTTTTCTTCTCAGTCTCTATTGAACGTTCTTTGTCAATCTGGGCCAAGGTAACAATGCGTTCACGTTCGGTTTGTTCCAATGCACGGTCTTTTTCCACACGTTCTGCTTCGACAGCATCCGTACGTTGTTTGTTTTTCTCGGCAATGATTATCTGACGTAGCTTATTTTCTTCCTGTACGGCGAGCTGCTCTTCGGTGGAAATGCGGACGCTTTCATATTTCAGTCGCTCTTCTTCACGTACCTTTGCGATCTCTGCTTCCTCGCGGGCCTTGATATTATCAATTTCACGTTTTTGTTTTTCTTCTTTTTCAGCGAGTTGACGATCCAATTCTAAAATCGCTTCACGGGCTTCGACGTTTTGCTTTTTGATCAATTTCTCTTCGTCACGACGGATAAAGTTGGCGTTGATATTTTGTTTTGCTGTCAGCTCGGTGATTTTCTTGATACCTTCACTATCCAGGATATTGCTGGGATTCAAATGTTCGATATCTGTCTGTTCCAGATAGTCAATCGCACAGTCATCAAGGATATAGCCGTTCAGGTCAGTACCAATGATGTCGAGGATTTCATCGCGAAACTCACGACGGGCTTCATACAATTCGATAAAGTCAAATTTCTTACCTACCGTCTTAAGTGCTTCAGAAAATTTGGATTCAAAGATGCTCTTTAGCGTTTCAGGCTCACTGGCACGGTCACAGCCCAAATTTTGGGCAACGTTGATCACATCGTCCACATTTTTGTTGACACGGACAAAAAAGGCCACCTTGATATCAGCACGGATATTGTCTTTACAGATCAGTCCTTCACCTTGCATACGGGCGATCTCAATTTTTTTGATGGAGATGTCCATGATTTCCATCTTGTGAAATACAGGGACGACATACATACCCTTGTTGAAGGCAACTTTAGTCCCGCCGACACCTGTCCGGACAATCGCCTTTCCCTGTGGGATCTTTTTATAGAATGCACTCAGTACAACGAAGAATGCAAAGACTAAAAAAACAGCTAAACCGACAATCAGCAATATAATTCCGTTTAAGCCGCTTAAAAATAAAAGAGGTTGATATAGCATATGATTAGTATTTATTTAGATTTTAGTATTTTGATATGGGTATTTGGATTTTGGTTGCGCAAGCCTATGGCTTACCTGTCAGGTCTTTAAACCTTGCTCCTTGTTCTTTTTATTTTCGATTAAATATTGTCAATGGTGATTTCCTTGGTGACATAATAGTATTTCTTGTCCTTGGATTCGTCCACGATAATGACATCATCTCCATAGCCGATCTTTTCGCCGTTATGGCTCACGACGTTGAGACGAATTGGGTCTTGTTGGATGATAAATTCAGCAGAACCTATTTTTTTGCCTTCAATACTTGCACGCATTTTGCCCATGCGGCCAAGGAAATCATGGCTTTCTTCGCCATTGTAGCCAATATTTTTGAACATTCTTGCTAAGGGTTTGGTTAGAAAATGCATTAAGAAAAACGTAACGATAAAAACAGGAATCAGGATCAATACGGATTTTATACCCCAGGAAGCGACATCAATAAACAATGAGGATACAATGGTGATCGACCAGCCAATGAATTTAAATAGGGTTACAATAAGCATAATCGGTACTTTACCGACATTGATATAATCCATTGCTTTCGCAAAAAAGCCCGGTTCGGTATGCGTATCGGAATCTGTATGCTGATGCGGATGATCTGATGCGCCGGCATCAATATCGTGCGAACCATCTACGTCGCTGACATCGGGAGTAGGATGTAAATCTACATCGGCATCCGCATCAAATAGATGCACACCATCGCCCATGAGGAACATAAATAACCAATACACTACAGACAGGCCTGTCAGGACCGTCATGATGCCATTTGATAATGGGTTGAATAAGATATTGATTAATTCTGTCATCGTATTTTCTTTTAAATTTTCTCTCTTTTGAACGTGTAATGAAACGACCAAGAATGACCATTGACCTCGAGATCTTGCATCGCAACCAATTCCCAGCCCTGATTACCTAGATCGTTAAGTATCTCATCAATTTTCTCCGGATCCAATTTGGTTCCCCAGAAACCTTTGGGTTCGATTTTGACTGTTTTATACTCAAACCTCCGCATCGCCATTTAATTTTCGTTTTAATTCTTCAAGTTCACTGTTGACGGAGTCCGAACCACCGATGGATTCATTGATTTCATCTACCTTGCTTTTGTTGCCCGTTGCGATCTCGCCATAAGCTTTGGCCAGAGCCTCGTCCTCTTCGACCTTTTCTTTCATGCGTTCCAGCATGGAAATGGTACTGTTAGAGTCAATGTTAGCTAGTTGCCGGTTGACCATTTTTGCCGCATTGGATACTTTAACTCTTGCTTTTAAGGTTGATAATTCACTTTCCCATTTAGCTATATTGAATTTAAGTATATCCACATTTTTATGCAACTCCTCTGCGGAACTCTGATGAATCGTCGCCTGTTTTTCCAGCTCAGTGGCTTCGATCAACAATTGCTTTTTCAATAGGAGGGCCTCTTTGGCTAAGCTTTCTGCCTTTTCGGTAGAAAGTTCTCCTTTTTGGGCCTTTTGCAATAATATAATAGCTTTGTTTTCAAATTCATTGGCCTCTTCTTTTTTCTTTTCACAGTTATTCTGCGTACGTATGGCCAAGGCCTTTACTTTTGCATAAGCTTCTAGCGACTGCTCTAGGTCTTCTTTCATCTCACGGATACCTTGTTCCGTCATTTTGATGGGGTCCTCCATTTTGTCCACTACAGCGTGGATTTCTGCTTGACCGATTCTGAAAATTCTCTTAAAAATATTCATTATTCTATAATTTTGAAAAACTAATTAACTGATTATAATATTCGCTGATCAAAAGACTGAGCGAATTGATGGCGGCATCAAATTCATTCTGATCAAGATTATGTATCTGTAGCGTATATCGGAATATAACTTTTCTGCCGTCCTCCGTCAAAGCAAACCCACCATGGATGATATCTCTATTTTTGATGAGCAACGATTTGAACATATCCATGTTTTCGTTGTTGATGGTAAATAAGTACTGCTCGAAAATTACGATAGGCTGTGCAATGCCCACAATGAGATTGCGAATACCATCATCTTCGTTTTCGATTACAAAAACACCTTCTTTTTCATCCTTATGGGTAATGTTATAACCGATATTGGCGATATAATTTTCAATTTTTGAGAAGTACATAATCAAGTTTTTTTATATATTGCACATATTCTTTGCATAAAGATAATAAAATGCAAAAATATTTTGCAAGAAAAAATTAATTTTTTTTTAAAATGAGTAACGTCGGGAATAATATTAAGAAGCTGAGAAAGGTGAAAGGATTGAGCCAGCAGGCTTTTGGGGATGTTTTTAATCTCACTAGAGGGAATATTTCATCTTACGAAGAGATGCGTGCTGAACCGAAAATAGAGATTGTCTTAAAAATTGCAAATTATTTTGGCATTCCTGTGCAGCACCTGATTGAAAAAAATCTATCTGTTAACGAGATTCTCAACTTTAACGATTATTTTCAGCCCGATACGCCTGCAGTGGGCGGCAAACGATTGTCACAGGTTCCGCTATTGGAACGGGAAGCCCTGTTAGATGCCTGTACCTATGTATCAAAATTGAATGAGCTTCCGGTAATTGAGTTCCCGCTGCAAAGCCGCAATCGTTTTATTGCGATGGAATATACGGATGCTATACCAGTACCCGGCGATTTCACTGTATCAGCACAATCGATTCTATTTTTTGAAGAAATTGATATTGAAAGTCTGCATACACTAAATAATGCCTTTGGTCTGTGTTTTTCGGCAGAGGACTTCTTTATTGGAAAATATATCACAGCAGAAACAGAAATAAGCTTGGTGTTAAACGCTTGGAAAAAAGTTGACTTTGTATTGACCGAGAAGGGAAACTTTTGGAAATTGTATGGTAAATTTGAAAGAATATAGGTTGGTATTAGTGCTCGGGACCGAACTAGAGCTCATTTATGCCTATGGGATTAAGCACTCATGCTGCCTAAGTCAGCATGAGCCGAGTGAAACGAGTTCATAGATACAATTGAAAATAGATAGTTGTGAATAATGCCTTCAAGGGAAAATTGACTAATGAATAAACAAACCGAGTGAAAACGAGCTCATTTACCGATGAGATCAACACTTCTTAAATAATTTAAACAGATGAAAAAACAGATCTTATTTGTCCTTTTGATATCGTCGCTTGCTTTTATCGGCTGTCAAAGCAACGAGACTAATAAACCGAAAAGCGACCAAATCTCTGAAAAACCAGCTGTAGAAAAAATTGAAACCACCGTTAAAATAGGCGAGAAAGCAGGTTGTTCAACGGAAGAGGCGATGAAATTAATCCTGGCGCTGAAAGAGGTTGAGGAAAGCAAAAGAAACTTGGATAGCTTGACAGATCACAAAGCCAATATCTCGTTTATGATCGATAGTTTGAAACAGGATGGAAGAGAGCTGTATTCTCTTACGGCTGGATATAATAGTGAAGAGAGATTTGAACCTTATTATCATTTCTATTTGAACAAGAGTGATTGCAAGGGTATCCAGATTCTGGACATCGTTTCTGGAGAATACCTTCCTTTGGAGAGCTGGAGGAGCCAGAATCGTAATTAACACCATACTTTTGTTACAATCAGGGACTATTTCAATCATCGGATATTTAAATTTAAGCGCATGGGAAAGGGAAATACTGAGGTTTTTTAATATTTATTTGTTTTGTGAAAAAAATATATTTGCATTATAAATTAAAATAATCCAAATTTAAGTTGGTAAATAATTTTAATTTATTATAAACTTATTCGTTTCATGAAAAAAATGATATTATCTGCGGCAATTGCTGCAATTTTCCTTGTTTCTTGTAATAATGCAGATAGCAAAAAAGTAGAAACAAAGGATACGGTCACAACGACTGATACACAAGGCGGTGTTGCCCAGACAACTACGACAGAGACTACAACGACTACTGAAGTACCAAAGTTTAGCTCTCCAGAAGCACAACAGTTGGCAGACGATTACACAAAATATGTGAATGAATATGTTGCTGCTGCCAAAAGCGGAGATGCGACTAAAATTCAGGAGTTAGCCGGAAAACAACAGGAATGGGCTACAAAAACTGCTACCGCTCTTACCAAATTAACTCCGGAAGATGCGAAGTTATGGTCAGAGTATGCTCAAAAGCTAGCAGCAGAGTTAACTGCGAGTGCAACAAAATAATTTTTTTGATATAAAGCGGAAAGTAGGACAACATGAGAAGTCCTACTTTCTTTTTATCCCTAAATTAAAACGGGAGCTCATCCTCATCCTCCTCTTGTAGTGCCGGAATTTCCTCGTTTGAGCAAGTATGATCTGATAGAATCAAAAGGCTGTCAACTTTGATTTCAGTAATATACCGCTTTGTTCCGTCAGCATTTTCATAGTTACGATAGGTAAGTTTTCCTTCAACCATCAGTTTGGTCCCGCGGCTACATCTCTTTTCAATGGTATTGTTCTGTTTACCCCAAATAACAAGTGTATGCCATTGCACTTCTTCCACCCATTCACCCGCTTTGTTTTTGAAAAGATCATTCGTGGCAAGTCGTAAAACAGAGTAAGTGGTCCCTGTCGAAGTGGTTTTGATTACAGGATCATTCCCTAAATGACCGATTAATTGTACTTTGTTACGTAATGTGCTCATTTTGTTTAATTTTTAAATGTTTCTAATAATTCTTATTTTAGTTACTGGTCATTAACCTTCAATTGATGTGGAATGACCTTAAGCAAAGATGAAGAGGAGAAAGCCTAATAATCGTCTGTTTACCATTTGTATTCGACTATAGTCGGTTGTAACCGTTTGTTGTCGTTTAAATTTCATATTAAACACTATGGAAAAAGTCTGTTTGGAATGTGGGCAAAATATAAAGGGAAGATCGGATAAGCGCTTTTGTGACGACTCTTGCCGAAATACATATAACAATAAACTGAATAGCGATCAAACTAATCTTGTACGCAACGTGAATAATATTTTGCGTAAGAATCGCCGTATTCTCATGGATGTACTGAATGGGGAGGAGAAGGGGATGCTGAAGGTACAGCGGGAAAAATTAAAAAGACTGGGATTTGATTTCAAATTTCACACACATACATTTACTACGAGCAAAGGTCAGACCTATAATTTTATTTATGAGATGGGATATCTTGCTTTAGAAAAAGATCTGATATTGGTTGTTCAAAAAAAACCATTATAATATTTAACAACAATTTGTTCTTAATCTCAGCGCTTTCCCTCTTTATTTCTTTTGGGAAATGTTCTTCTGTTTTTTTAAACCTATTCTTGCAGCTTTGTTTTCAGCTTGCCCGAAGGATGAATTTCGATTCGGGCAAACTGAATACCGGTTATGCTTAACTTACATCGGATCCTTTAATTCGAAAATAGTTTACTGCTGTGAAAATGATAATCACGACATAATAGCATACAGGGATCAGCAGAAAAAGCCAGCTGTTAAAGATGTAATTTAAAGATGATGGCAACCCAATTTTTAAAAAATCTGCTACAAAAATATAGCCTATAAAGGCACCGAGAAATAAAAGGCCAGTGGCATGTATGATGATGATCTTTTTTAGATGCATGCTGTATTGGGCATCTCTATTTTGCTTGGTGTAGCCCATAATCGCTGGGACCAACAATCCTAATAGTGGGTTGACCAGAAAAGTTAAGGAAGCTAAATAAAGTGCCTTTATACTTCCACTTTGGTTTTTGTCGATACTGATTTGATTTACATTTGGCATAATTAATTGTTCTAAAGGGATTTCTAAAATCTGACTGATTTGTCTTAAACTGAAACCACTGATCTCTTCTGTCCCCTTTTCGATTCGTTGTACTGTTCTTAGAGATAAGCCGGCTTGATTGGCGAGATCCTGTTGAGTCAGTCCTCTGAGTTTTCTAGATTGTTTGATAAGTTTATTTACTGTTTGACTTTCCATGAAACGAAAATGACTAAAAGGTTTATGATTTTAAAAAAAACGATATGACAATAATATGCCAATCCTATAGTAGGTTTGTAAGTTGTTAATAATCAAATATTTTGTAATATGATAAATATTTTGAATCTTTGCAGCACAATAAGGTATTAATATAAAATAAAAAAACGGAAGAATATGTTTGCTATACTAAAAACCCCAGCTTCGTCCTCAAAGAAGAGTCTTGGGCATATTCTCCGGAATACCGCACTCTCCTAATCTTCTTTTCCGGACCAATTTTGGCGCTTGTATATGACATCAGATTGTGTGTCTGTATTGCCAAGAGATCATTTGAAATGATCTAACCGTTAAAAGGAAATGGCATCTGTGTGGCTAGAGGTAGCCGCAAGAAGCTTAATACTCATGTAATGTTTAAAAAAAAACAATGAATTCAGTGAATAAATATGTTCTCCAGGCCTTGGATAATTATCCAAGGCCTGGAGGATACGCTAGAATCCTTATCCTATGCCTTGTCATACGATGAATCTAATACCATGGCATTGTGTCTAATGGGACGGGTCTATGCGGAGCAGCTGTTTGATTATGAACAGGCAAAGAAATATTTTCAGGAAGCTTTAAGCCATAATGTCCATGCTTTGGAGGTATATCCTTATTTTATACAGACCTTGATAGAAATGGAGGATTACGAAGCGGCAAAGAAAACCATCAAATATGCGTTGACATTGCCAGGAATGTCCCTAGCCGTAATCTGGATCAAGAAGGTGCTGCTACTTGAGAAATTAAAGAAATATAAAAAGGCTTTAAAAATCCTCAAAATCGCTAAGTTGGATAATCTGAACAGCGATCTGTCCACGATCATAAAGTCTATTGAAGATCGGATTAAAGGAAAATTGGAAATGAATAAGACGGGCAAAAAGCGAAGTAAATAACAGACGAAGACGCTTGATGTCGGATAAAGTATTCAAAAAATAAGCCCTAGATGAAATCTCATCTAGGGCTTTTATCAATATAGTTTAAGAATTATTCTGCTCTTAAGATTTTCGCAGCTTCAACCATAGATTCTAAAGCTGCTTTAGTTTCAGGCCAAGCACGAGTTTTCAAACCACAGTCAGGGTTAACCCAAAGTTGTTCAGCAGGAACTACCGCTTTTGCTTTGCGCAATAGGTCTACCATCTCATCTTTGCTTGGTACGCGTGGTGAGTGGATATCGTATACACCAGGACCGATATCGTTCGGGTATTTGAAATCACCTGCAAAAGCATTCAATAATTTCATTTGCGAACGTGAAGTCTCAATTGTAATGACGTCTGCATCCATTGCTGCGATATCTTCGATCACGTTGTTGAACTCAGAGTAACACATGTGCGTGTGGATCTGCGTATCATCTTCTACGTTGGATGAAGAAACACGGAATGCACGTACAGCCCAGTTAAGGTAGTCTTTTTGATCTGCTTTACGTAATGGTAAACCTTCGCGGATCGCAGGTTCATCGATCTGAATAATTTTGATACCCGCTTTTTCCAAAGCTTGTACTTCATCTAGGATCGCCAATGCGATTTGGTAAGTTGTTGTTGAACGAGGTTGGTCATTACGTACGAAAGACCATTGTAAGATGGTAACTGGACCAGTCAACATCCCTTTAACTGGACGGTTAGTCAATGATTGAGCGTATGAAGACCAACGTACAGTCATATCCTCTGGACGGTATACATCTCCATAAATGATCGGAGGTTTCACACAACGTGAACCGTAGGATTGTACCCAACCGTTTTGTGTGAATGCATATCCAGCCAATTGCTCACCGAAGTATTCAACCATGTCATTACGTTCGAACTCACCGTGAACCAATACATCGATATCCAATTGCTCTTGAAGACGGATTGTATTTTCTGTTTCTTCAGCAATCGCTTTATCGTACTCTTCTTGTGTGATCGATCCTTTTTTCAAATCAGCTCTCCATTTACGCACATCTTTTGTTTGTGGGAAAGAACCGATCGTCGTCGTAGGGAACGCTGGTAAGTTGAATTTAGCTTGTTGTGCTGCCTTACGGTCAGCAAAAACTGATGTACGTTTTGCATCATCATCAGTAATGTTGCTTGTACGTGTTTTAACTTCTTGTTTGTGGATCAAAGGAGAAGTACGACGGCTTTCAGCTGCAGCTTTGTTTGCTTCGAAACGTTTTGTCGTTTCTGCATCAACTTCACCTTCAGCTAAAATCGCAAGATCTTTTACTTCCGCTAATTTCTGTTTTGCGAATGCTAACCAGTTTTTAACTTCTGCAGGCAATGATTGCTCGTTGTGCTCATTATCCAAATCAAAAGGAACGTGCAATAAAGACGAAGAAGGAGCAATCCAAACACGGTCTTTTCCTAATGCATCAACTGCCTGTTTGATTTTAACCAATGATTTTTCGTAATCGTTTTTCCAGATGTTACGGCCTTCAACAATACCCAAAGATAATGTCAATGAAGCCGGAACTTTTGCTAAAACTGTATCCAATTGGTTTTCACCACGTACTAAATCCAAATGTAATGCATGGATCGGTAAGTTAACTGCGATATCCTCGTTGTCTTTTAATGCTTCGAAGTAAGTTGTCGCGATCAATTTGATATTTTTGGCAGCAGCGGCCAATTTCTCAAAAGTAGGTTGGTATAATGCTTTTACTTTTGCGTCTAGATCCAAGGCCAAGAAAGGCTCGTCAATCTGAACATATTGTGCGCCAGCTTCTGCCAATTTAGCCAAGATTTGCTCATATACAGGTACCAATTTGTCCAATAGGTCGATACGGTCGAAACCAGCTTCTTTTTCTTTACCAATCAAAAGGTAAGTGATAGGGCCAAGTAAAACTGGTTTTGTCTCAATACCCAATGATTTTGCTTCGTTGTATTCATTTAAGAATTTCTCAGAAGTCAATTTGAACTCTTGATCTTTTGTGAATTCAGGAACCATGTAGTGGTAGTTGGTATCCAACCACTTGGTCATTTCCATTGCGGTTACGTCGATTCCCTCTTGCTGGAAACCGCGTGCCATTGCAAAATATAAGTCTAAGCTGTAGTTGTTGTCTACTTTATTCAATAAAGAATGGTAACGAGCAGGAATTGCACCAACAGTAAGGGTTAAATCCAATACTTGATCGTAAAAAGAGAAGTCGTTGGAAGGGATCAGATCTATTCCAGCATCTTTTTGTGTTTTCCAATTGCCTTCACGAATTTTTTTTGCTGTGTCCAATAATTCCTCAACAGAAGATTTTTTAGCCCAATAGGCCTCATTGGCTTTTTTCAATTCGCGGAACGCGCCCACACGAGGGTAACCTAAATTGTTAGTCAATAACATAATAATGTTTTTAATATTTCTTTACAACTATATTTCTTGCTAGAGAGAAGGACACACTAGAATTCGGTGACTTCGGCTTATCATTCCCATATCAAGTAGGGTAGAATTTAGCACCTTGTCAAGGGACAGGTTGCTAAGGCTTCATCGGGTCTATTCCCTCTGCCTTTCTCTATAAGCGACGCTAAGTTAGTACATTTCTTTTTGATATGCAAATTTTTTATAAAAGTGCATGTATTTTTTATAATCTACTAAGGATAGAAATGTTTTATTTCTTTCTTTTCATTGGAAAGGAGGGTGAAATTGTTCAATGGAATCTCACCCCCTATGCCGTTAGCTCACCAGAAGTTTGTAACCTTTTCCGTGTACATTGACGATTTCGACCTTGTTATCTTCTTTTAGATATTTGCGAAGTTTGCTGAGAAATACATCCATACTTCTGCCGGTGAAATAGTTGTCATCATGCCATATTTTTAATAATGCCTCTTCACGAGTCAATACATCATTCTTTTTTAAACATAGTAGGCGAAGTAACTCAGCCTCTTTTGTTGACAATTTCTGCATCTGGCCTTTGTAAGAAATCTGCTGACTTGTATAATCAAAGAAGTAGTCTCCAATTTCAAATTTGTCTGCAACCACTTCATCTTCTTTGTCTCTGACACTACGTTTCAGTAGGGCATTAATCCGAAGAAGTAGTTCCTCAACACGGAACGGCTTGGTAATATAATCATCTCCACCTAATTCAAACGCTTCAGTCTTGTCTTCCATCATCCCCTTTGCGGTGGCGAAGATGATCGGTACAGTGCTATTTGTTTTTCTGATTTCACGGCCCACGGTAAAACCGTCTTTTTTAGGCATCATGACATCGAAAATGCATAAGTCGTAATCATTTTTTTTGAATTGGGAAATGGCTTCGTCCCCATCTATACAGAGCGTGACGTCAAATTTTCCCTTTAATTCGAGATAATCCTTTAAAAGATCCCCCAAATTGGGATCATCTTCTGCTAATAATATCTTTTGCATAATGAATCTATTAATTTTCACTAATGTTCCCTGAATATACAAAAAAGGAACGTGTTATTTTTTTATGGGCAAAATTACCTCAAAGGTTGTGCCCTTATCTTTTTCACTTTTTACAGTGATTCTTCCATTGAGTCTTCTCAATATATCCTGGACATAACTGAGGCCCAGGCCAAAACCTTTGACATTGTGGACATTTCCGGTAGGAATACGATAAAACTGATCGAATATCTTTTGAAGGTGGTCTCGGCTCATCCCAATTCCATTGTCAGCAATGGTGATAACGATGTTGTCGCCGACATTTTTGGAATTAATATTGACATGTAGATCTCCTTTACTGTATTTGATCGCATTATCCAAAAGATTGTAAAAAACATTTGAAAAATGGAGTTCATCCCCGACAACAATATCTTTTGTCGCAGCAAGGTCAACACTGAACTGCCCGCCGATGTTCTGCATCCGAAGTTGCATACTGTCGGTGACAGCGGCGACAAGGTCGTTGATATGCACGTCCTCACGATCGAGTTTTAGGGTTTCTTTCTCCAGTTTTGCTAAATCCAGTACCCGTTCAATATGGTTGCCCAGGCGAACATTCTCATCGTAAATGATATTGGCCAGTTTCTGTACACGTTTGTGGTCCGCATTGATGTCCGGATCCTTGAGTGATTCGCTGGCGATCATAATCGTAGCCACAGGAGTTTTAAACTCATGTGTCATGTTGTTTATGAAGTCGGTTTTCATTTCAGATACTTTCTTTTGCCTGAAAATAATAATAAGCGTATACGCAAAACATCCAACCAATAGAAATAGGAGCGCGAGCATGGGCAGTAGTAAATACCCCATGTTGTCCGCAATAATTGCCTTTTTGTTGGGAAAGTATATGGTCAGTTTTCCTGGTGCAGCACCAATGTCACCTTTAAAAAGGGCGGTTGAGTACTTTGTGGTATTTATAGGGCTGTTTAATTCGGCTTCATTCAGGATATTGTTTAGCAAAATGTTGCTAGTGCTCCATATCTCAATATTAAATGGCGCCTTGATATCACGTTGTGCTAGCTCTTCTTTTAGTAGTTCTTGAACAATAATGACGTTTAACCGGTCTTTTAATGGTCTTTTGGCCAACTCCATTCCGATAGCGACATCTTCAATGTAATCAGCTTTTTTACCGCCGAGCATGGCAACAGAATCGTAGACATTGAAACCATAACCGGCATTTTTTTTCGACAGTTTATTTAATTTGGTTTCCAGCTCAAAAATACGTTTGGATAGTTTTGGGTCAGACCTTGGGGGAAGAGCAACGATACTCTTTCCCAGTAATCGCTTGAAATCATCAATATGGACAATTAAAAATCGTGTACTGTCGTCTTTTGCTTCAATACGTGGAATTGTTTTGGTTGCGGAAACGATAACGTCTTCTTGATAATATAGACCACTGGTGGGCGTTTTGACAATATTGATTTCAACTAAGTCCTGATATTGTGTTCTTTTAACATAAGTTTCGTAAAACCAATTTTCAATATTGATAATATTTGGATAGGTTGCTTTTAATCTATCTTCCTCTAATTTATATTTTTGATAGACCTGATCTAATTTGCCTCTTAGATTCTCAATTTGAGTTTGAAGTTGGAGCTGTTCAGTTAACTGACGTTGTTTCGCTTGCTCCTGCTTGGATTTTTCGATATTACGCTCCTGTTGTACTTTCGCGAAATCCACGACCTCACGGCGTTCGAGTTTTCCTGCAACAGCCGTAAGCGCGGCATTGACAGATTCATCGAAAAGCTGTGATTTTTGACGATAGGAATCTCGCAGGAAATAGAATTGCATGGCCAATACTCCGATTAGCGCCAAAGACATTAGTCCAATGATTAATACAATACTATTTTTCTTCATTAAATCATATTTTGAAAAAGGTATAATCTCAAGCGAATCATGCACTCATTATACGCTGGGTTTCTGAGTCATTCCTGCCTGCCATCTTCCACTTTACTTGAATTGTTACAAATATAAAGATGCTAACTTGTTTTGAAGCTGTTTTAACAATGTTTAACAGCAATTGCTTTAAATCTTGCTTATGTTGTTGTAAATTAGAAGTTAAAATAGATTATGTTATGAAAACTTACGTATTATCATTGGCATTATCTTTTATGGGGGGGATTGCCTTTGGTCAGATCAAGCTCAAAGAGCATCGGCCCCTACTGCAGGATAAACGATCCCAGATGCCAGTCATTGGATTAGATACCACATCAGCTAAGTATAATATGCCCGTCAAGAGATCCAAAAATCTGGATAGTCTGGCCCCCATGCCGGGAACGGAGAAATTACCCAAAAGAAGAAAATCATCACAGGATACATTGCGGTTTAAATTATTGGAAGATAGTTTGAAAGTGAAAGATTTCAAATTAAAGATTGATTCCTTATACCGCAAGAAATAAAAAAATAAAGGCATCCGCCTTAAAACGAATGCCTTTATTTTTTTATCCTATTTCTTACAGTTGAGAAACACGGATAGTATTTGTTTTACCTTTTTCGATTAACGGAGTGGACGCCGTATTGATGATAATCGATCCCGGTTGAACGTAGTTGTTTTTGACGATAAATCTATTGACATCATGGATGGAACCATCTGTGCTTTCGAATTTGTCGTAAATAAATGTTTTTACACCCCAAAGCAAGCTCAATTGTCTCAATAATGTCTGTGTACCTGTAAATACCAGGATGTCTACATTTGGTCTGTAACTTGTAATTTCAAATGCAGTTGCACCGGAAGATGTCAACACGGCAATTGCTGAGGCATTTGTTTTTTGTGCCAGATAGACTGAAGAAGCACAAATTGCGTCTGGAATAAGCGTTCCGTCGTGTATCTCACTAACTTTCTCATTATAATAAGGATAAGAAGTTTGTTCCACGTGGATAATAATCTTACTCATTGTTTCGATTACGATCTCTGGGAATTCACCAACTGAAGTCTCGCCACTTAACATCACGGCATCTGCACCATCCAATACTGAATTGGCAACATCGTTTACTTCAGCACGTGTAGGACGGGGTGTAGTAATCATGCTTTCTAACATTTGAGTCGCAATAATTACAGGTTTTGAAAGGTCTCGACATTTTTGGACAATGATCTTTTGAAGTCCCGGTACTTCTTCCATTGGAAGTTCAACACCAAGGTCTCCACGAGCGACCATGACAGCGTCAGTGGCTTCGATGATAGCATCGATGTTTTCGATCGCTTCTGGTTTTTCTACTTTGGCGATTACGCGTGCATGGCTTCCTTTTTCAGCAATGATCTTTTTGCATTGCGCGATATCTTCCGCCGAACGAACGAATGACATGGCAATCCAGTCAGCACCGTGATCCAATGCAAAGTTTAAATTATCTAAATCTTCTTCAGTCAATGAAGGGATAGACACTTTGGTGTTTGGTAGGTTGACGCCTTTACGTGAAGTCAGGACACCTCCATGCACCACTTCACAAGTAACGGTATCTTTATGGTTAGTCTCTAAAACACGAAGTTGAAGTTTTCCGTCATCAAGTAATATGATTTCGTTTGCTTCAACATCATTTGGAAAGTTTTCGTATGTAATATAGATTCTGTTTTCATCTCCAATGAGTTCGTGTGTAGTGATTTCAACTTTTGAACCATTGACGAGGACAGCGCCACCTTCTTTCATTTTTCCGATCCGAATCTTGGGACCTTGTAAGTCAGCTAAGATGGCAACATTGAATCCGGTTTCATTATTTATTGCATTTATAGTTTCGATTACCTTAAGGTGATCTGCCTGGCTGCCATGAGAGAAATTCAACCGACACACATCAACTCCTTTGGCAATCATGTTGGTCAAAACTTGTTTGTCTGCCGAAGCAGGGCCTAATGTTGCGACAATTTTAGTCCTTTTTTGAACTTTTTCCATCTGTTATTTTGTATTTTTAATGTTCTTCATTTATGACAACAAACAGCAGGCTGTATTGTTGTCTTTTTGTCAAAACTAAATCGAATTAATTTAGATTTACAGTTAGGTGTATTTGCTACACTAACCTACAGTCTGCTAAAATATGAGATTTTCTTTAGATTTCAATATTTTTGGTGATATTTCTTTTGCAATAACCACCTCCGGTAATTTGCTGATCCTTTTGATTATATGTTCAACATCGTCTTCACAGATGTAATTTTTGATGATGACGAAGAAATCAAAATGGGGGTTTTCGGGAATTAAAAAGGTTCCCTCAATACTTTTATTGTTGATAAGAAAATATTCTGTGTCTGAATCGGGGCTGAGGTAATGAAAAGCGGTGAAGTGGTAGCTTATTTTTTTCTTTGCATCAAAGATGATATGATATTCAAGCTCTTCTTCGGATTTATTTTTTGGACGGCCATCATGATCATATTTGCTCTCTTTGCCTCTGGAAAAATCCAGATTTGTTACTTTGTTGATAAAGTGGCAGAGACGGTAATCTTTCAGCGGGCAGGTAATGGCCAGTAGGGTGAAATCTAACTCTTCATCCATGTCCATGTCTAACCTTGCTACTAACTTATTGACCACTTTTTTTCTACAATATATGTTCTTATGCTAACGAAGGTACTAATAATTTTAAGGTGGGAATATACTTTTTGTGTAAAATTTGAGTTAATTAGCTGAGCGTTTGGAATACAAAATATTTTTTGTTATACTTGAACTAAGTTAATATAGAGTGGGTTAGCTAGTATAAGACGCGAATAAGTTCGGTCGCCTAACATGGTGACTTTCATCTAAATATCAATTTAGGTTTGAATTTTGATGAAATTTATTTTTCTTTGCACAGATTTATTAAACAATTAAACTATAAAATCATGTCAGATATCGCTTCAAGAGTAAAAGCAATTATCGTTGAAAAATTAGGTGTAGACGAAAACGAAGTAACACCAGAAGCTTCATTCACTAATGATTTAGGTGCTGATTCACTTGACACTGTTGAGTTGATCATGGAGTTTGAAAAAGAATTCAACGTTGCTATTCCTGATGATCAAGCAGAGACTATCGGTACTGTTGGTCAAGCAATCGCTTATTTAGAAAAAAACGTTAACTAACTAATTTAATTAGGCTAATCGTAATAAATGGAGCTTAAAAGAGTAGTAGTAACAGGATTAGGCGCCCTTACACCAATTGGTAATACCGTCTCAGAATACTGGGAGGCATTAATAAATGGTGTAAGCGGAGCTGCTCCTATTACGCATTTTGATGCGTCAAAATTCAAAACTCAGTTTGCGTGTGAGGTAAAGGGGTTTGATCCACATGATTTTATGGATCGTAAGGAAGCTCGTAAAGTCGATCCTTTTGTACAGTATGCAATTGCGTCTACTGATGAGGCAATTAAAGATGCTGGCTTAGATTTTGAAAAATTAGATACAAATCGTATCGGGGTAATCTGGGGCTCAGGAATAGGAGGGCTGACAACTTTTACAGAAGAAGTTGCCAACTTTGCAAAAGGGGATGGGACACCACGTTTCAATCCTTTCTTTATTCCTAAGATGCTCGTTGATATTGCTCCAGGACATATTTCAATGCGTCATGGCCTTCGCGGTCCCAACTTTTCGGCAGTATCGGCCTGTGCCTCTGCTACCAATGCAATGATTGATGCTTTTAACTATATTCGTATGGGAAAAGCAGATGTGATTGTTACTGGTGGATCAGAAGCGACGGTCAATGAAGCTGGGATCGGTGGATTCAACGCTATGCATGCTTTGTCAACAAGAAATGATGATCCCAAAACTGCTTCCCGGCCTTTTGATAAAGACCGAGATGGTTTTGTTTCGGGTGAAGGTTCGGGTGCCTTGATCTTAGAAAGTTTAGAGCACGCCTTAGCACGTGGTGCAAAAATCTATGCAGAGATTGCCGGTGGTGGCATGAGTGCTGATGCACATCATATCACAGCCTCACATCCTGAAGGATTGGGTGCTAAATTGGCAATGACGATGGCTGTCAACGATGCAGAGATGGATTTTTCAGATATTGATTATATCAATGTCCATGGAACTTCTACACCGGTCGGTGATATCAGTGAAACGAAGGCTATTGTTGACCTGTTTGGCGAACACGCATATAAATTGAATATCAGTTCAACAAAATCAATGACTGGTCACCTTTTGGGTGCTGCTGGGGCGATAGAAACAATCGCTTCGATCTTAGCTGTGCAAAATGACATTGTCCCACCGACAATCAATCACTTCACAGATGATCCGGAAATTGATAATAAACTGAATTTTACATTCAACAAAGCGCAAAAACGTATTGTTAATGCAGCGTTGAGTAACACCTTTGGGTTCGGTGGCCACAATGCTACCGTGATTGTAAAAAAATATAAAGCTTAATGTTTGATCCTTCAAACATGGTTTGGTAATATGAGCTAGCGACAGGTTCTTTAATTAGAACTTGTCGCCTTATTTTTAGATGAGATGCCTTTTTCAAGGATATACAAGTTATATATTTCGCCGGATCGGGAATATGTTAGGAAACTAAAAAACCTACTTGGTTTTATTCCCGGGAATGTGCATTTGTACAAGATGGCATTTAGACATAAGTCTGTTGCAGTAACGATCAAAGAAGGGGCTAAGAACAGTAACGAGCGCCTAGAATTCTTGGGTGATGCTGTTTTAGGATCTGTCGTTGCCGAACTGCTGTTCAAGAAATATCCATATAAAGACGAAGGCTTCCTCACCGAGATGCGTTCCAAAATAGTGAGCCGCGCAAACCTGAACCAGCTTTCCAGAAAATTAGGATTCAACGAAATGATACAGTTCGACGCTCGAATGATCAGCTTTCCGAATAAACAGGGGTCGTTGTTGGGGGATGCATTTGAAGCGCTGATCGGTGCCGTGTATCTGGATAAAGGCTACGTATTTACAAAAAGCTTTCTCCTAAACCGTATTATTAAACCCCATGTTGATATCCAGTTACTGGAGCAGACCGAGACTAATTTCAAAAGTCGGTTGATCGAATGGTGTCAGCATACCGGAAAAGAAATCCTATTTCAACAAACGGATAATCCAGAAGGTGAATCTTCGAAGATGTTCAGTGTGGAGGCTGTTGTAGATGGGGTGGTATGTGGCCTGGGCCGTGATTTCAATAAAAAATCCGCTGAAAAGTTAGCTGCAGAAAAAGCCTGTGAATTCCTCAAGATTCTGGAAGTAGATTAAAGGAATTTATTAACTTTGCCGTATATGGCAACAGTAAAACCTTCTTTGGCGAAAGGAACCCGTGATTTTTCGCCTTCCGAAATGATCAAACGTAATTATATTTTTGACACATTGAAAGCTGTGTTTAAAAAATATGGTTACAATGAAATACAGACGCCTTCATTTGAGAATTTGACAACCTTAACAGGTAAATACGGTGATGAAGGTGATAAATTGATCTTTAAGATCCTTAATTCCGGAGATTATTTGGCAAAAGCGCCAGATAGCCTATTGCAGGATAAAAATTCGAACAAATTAATTCCCCATATATCCGAAAAAGCGCTAAGATATGATCTGACTGTGCCTTTTGCACGTTACGTTGTGATGCACCAGAACGATATCTCCTTACCATTTAAGCGTTTTCAGGTTCAACCGGTCTGGCGTGCAGACCGTCCGCAGAGAGGCCGTTACCGTGAATTTTACCAATGTGATGTGGATGTGGTGGGCTCAGAAAGCTTGCTGAATGAGGCAGAGTTTATCCTGATTTATCAAGAGGCATTCGAGCGCTTCGGACTGAAGGATTTTAATATTAAAATCAACAACCGGAAGATACTTTCTGGTATCGCCGAAATTATCGGAAAGCCGGAGCTTATTGTCGATATGACTGTCGCCATTGACAAATTGGATAAAATCGGATTAAACGGGGTCAATAAGGAGCTGCTGGAAAGAGGGT
This sequence comes from Sphingobacterium sp. HMA12, assembly GCF_002933815.1. GTDB lineage: Bacteria > Bacteroidota > Bacteroidia > Sphingobacteriales > Sphingobacteriaceae > Sphingobacterium. The sequence continues at coordinate 121,931 of NZ_BEYR01000006.1, read as the reverse complement.
TTAGTGAAGAAGATCTGGATCTGTTGAAACCAATTGTCTTATTGGAAGGTTCAAATGAGGAAAAACTTGCCGCTTTAAAATCTATCTTGGCCAATTCTTCGGTGGGTTTAAAAGGTATTGCTGAAATTGAAGAGGTTTTCGATTATATTGCCAAGTTGAGTGGGGATACCGCGCTGTTGAGCCGTATCGTCGATCTAGATATCACATTGGCGAGAGGCTTGAATTATTATACAGGCTGTATCTTTGAGGTGAAGACAAATGAAGTTGCCATGGGCAGTATCGGTGGTGGCGGGCGCTACGATGATCTTACCGGGATGTTCGGTCTGAAGGACCTAACCGGTGTTGGCGTTTCGTTTGGAGCTGACCGTATCTATGATGTCCTGGAAGAACTGAATTTATTTCCGGCAAACAAAGCGGATTCTACCAAACTATTGATTATCAATTTTGACAAACAGCTTGAAACCTATACACTGGGTTTGCTCAATAAACTCCGCAAAGAAAATATTGCTGTTGAATTGTATGCTGCACCAGTGAAGCTAAAAAAACAAATGGGCTATGCTGATGGAAAAGGGATTCCTTATGTATTATTGGTCGGAGAAGAAGAAGTTTCTTCTGGTCAGTTATCGCTCAAGGACATGGAGAGCGGAGAACAGGTGAAGGTTACCGAAAATGAGCTTATCCAAAAACTTCGCTAGCAAACAATTTGTATAAAATAGATTAAGCCAAATGATTATTAAGTCCTTTGGCTTTTTTATTTTCATAAGTTTTTGATTTATTTGATTGTGCCGTTCATTTATTTGTTAAAAAATGCTATATACTTTAAATCAAATGTCTTAGAAGTGTCTTAAAGTGTAAATAAAATTGATTTTTGACCAAGAAAATTCATCCAAAATTATTAGATTTGTAGTCTAGAATTGTAAGAAAATCAAAACTTTGAAATGAGTTCAACACCTATAACAAAAGAGACATATTTGGAGTGGTATAAGTCGATGTTACTTATGCGTAAGTTTGAAGAAAAAGCAGGTCAACTTTACGGACAGCAAAAGATTCGTGGTTTCTGTCACTTGTACATAGGACAAGAGGCAGTAGTCGCTGGAACGATGTCGGTAATTAAACCTGAGGATTCTTTAATCACTGCTTATCGTGATCACGCCCACGCTTTGGCTAAAGGCGTTTCTGCAAATGCTTGTATGGCTGAATTATATGGAAAGATCACTGGTTGTTCAAAAGGTAAAGGAGGCTCTATGCACTTCTTTTCTAAAGAACATAAATTCATGGGTGGCCATGGTATTGTTGGTGGTCAGATTCCTTTAGGTGCTGGTATCGCATTTGCTGAGAAATATCTTGGTACAGATAATGTAAACATCTGTTATATGGGCGACGGAGCTGTACGTCAAGGTGCATTCAACGAAACACTAAACATGGCGATGCTATGGAAACTCCCTGTTATCTTCGTTTGTGAAAACAACGGTTATGCAATGGGTACTTCTGTACAACGTACCACAAACATGCAGGACATTTACAAAATGGGACTAGGTTTTGATATGCCTTCGGCTCCGGTAGATGGAATGGATGTTGTTGCCGTACACAACGCAATGGACGAAGCTGTTCAACGTGCCCGTGCTGGCGAAGGACCTACATTCTTAGAAATCCGTACTTACCGCTACAAAGGACACTCTATGTCTGACCCTGCGAAATATCGTACGAAAGAGGAATTGGAAGCGTATAAAGATCGCGATCCATTATTGGCTACTAAACATGCTATTTTGGAAAACAAATACGCCGATGATGCTTGGTTTGCGGAGGTTGAAGCTGACGTGAAAAAAGTAGTCGAAGAGTCAGTAAAATTTGCGGAGGAATCTCCATACCCAGATGCTGACGAATTGTACAAAGATGTATATGTACAACAAGACTATCCATTTATTTTAGATTAATACTCTTTAACTTGATAATATAATACAGAATGGCTGAAGTAGTAAGAATGCCCAAAATGAGCGACACAATGACCGAGGGGGTCATCGCAAAATGGCACAAAAAAGTTGGTGATAAAGTAAATTCTGGTGATTTAGTAGCTGAAATTGAAACAGATAAAGCTACAATGGACTTTGAGTCTTACCAAGAAGGTACTCTTTTATATATTGGCCCAAAAGAAGGTGAAGCAGTAGCTATCGATGCTGTTATCGCTGTTTTGGGTGAGCCCGGTGAAGATTTTCAATCATTGTTGAGCGGAGATGCTCCTGCAGCTGAGAAAGCACCGGAAAAAACAGAAGAAAAAAAAGCAGAAGAAGTTTCTGGTCCAGAATCTTCGGCTAGCAACGTAACTCCTGAGGAATTGGGATGTACCGTGATCACAATGCCGTTGTTGAGTGATACCATGAAAGAAGGTGTTATTGCACAATGGAATTTTAAAGTCGGCGACACGATCAAATCGGATGATGCTATCGCTGATGTAGAAACGGATAAAGCGACAATGGAAGTTACGGCTTATGCTGATGGCACGTTGTTGTATGTCGGTCTTGAAGCTGGTGAAGCCGCAAAAGTTAATGATATAATTGCTATTGTTGGTCCTGCCGGAACTGATATAACACCGTTATTAAATCAAAAATCTGCTCCTGCGAAAGCGGAAACTGCAGAAGCTCCTAAAGCTGATTCAGCTCCGGCAGCAACTGCTGCACCGGTTGCAGCTGCATCAAACGATGATTCCCGCGTGAAAGCATCTCCTTTGGCACGTAAGATTGCGAAGGAAAAAGGAATCAATTTGAGCGATATCAAAGGATCAGCAGATGGTGGTCGTATCGTGAAAAAAGACGTGGAGTCCTTTGTTCCGGCTGCCGCGAAACCAGCTGAAACAGCAGCAGCAGCTCCGGCTACAGAAACAAAAGCAATTACTTTACCTACTTATGTTGGTGAAGAGCGTTATACAGAGAAACCTGTCAACCAGATGCGTAAGACAATTGCTCGTCGTTTGGCTGAATCATTGTTCACTGCACCACACTTCTATTTGACAGTGTCTATCGATATGGACAATGCCATGGCTGCTCGCGCTCAAATTAATGAGATCGCGCCAGTAAAAGTTTCTTTCAATGACATCGTCGTGAAAGCTGTTGCAGTAGCATTGAAAAAACACCCAGCTGTGAATTCTTCTTGGCAGGGAGATAAGATCCGTTTCAATGAGCATACAAACATCGGTGTTGCTATGGCTGTTGAAGACGGCTTGTTAGTTCCCGTAGTTCGTTTTGCTGATGGTAAATCATTATCTCACATCTCTGCTGAGGTGAAGGATTTTGCTCAAAAAGCGAAAGCTAAGAAATTACAACCAGCGGATTGGGAAGGTTCTACATTCACAGTTTCCAACCTAGGCATGTTTGGTATAGATGAGTTTACATCTATTATTAACTCTCCTGATGGAGCTATTCTTTCAGTAGGAGCTATCCAGGCAGTTCCGGTTGTGAAAAATGGTGCTGTAGTTCCGGGTAACGTAATGAAAGTAACTTTAGGCTGTGACCACCGTGTGGTCGATGGCGCGACAGGTGCTGCATTCTTACAGACATTAAAAGCATTGGTTGAAAATCCAGTTCGATTGTTAGCATAGATTTTAGATACCAATAGAATATTAGCCACTTTAGGAATAAAGTGGCTTTTTTTGTGCTAAAAATTCGTTTTTTTATACTAAAATCTTCATTTTAGCATTATTATCTTTAAACACGGTTCTTTATTGAAAATCAAAAAGAATATAGAAGAATGAGAATGGGCATGAGATAACTGCGATGCATAAATCGTATGAAGATGAAGCACAGATTTGCCTTCGACATAGGGGTCAAACATAACATTAAATAGAAAATCCGGGAGATACAGTACGTGAAATTATTTTTTTTAAAGGGAATGGTAGCTCTTTTGTTGGCATCTACAGTTGCCTGTAGCTCAAAAGAGAAAAAACAAAAAGAAGCGGCAATAGCGCAAGCAAAAGTAGATAGTACAAGACTCGTTTATAATCCTCAAGATGCAGATCCCAAGATCGATGCTTTTATGAAAAATCTGCATTCAAAATCCGCATTTAATGGAAATGTGCTGGTGGCGAAGGACGGTAAAATCCTATATCAAAATACATTCGGCTGGGCCAACTACCTAAAACGTGATAGTTTGGATATTGATGATAAGTTTGAATTGGCATCGGTTTCTAAACCTTTAACGGCTGTTGGGACCTTGAAGTTGGTCGAAGCAGGAAAATTACGGCTGGACCAGACGATCAATGATTTTTATCCGGACTTTCCATACCCTGGCATTACGATAAAAATGTTATTGACGCATCGTTCAGGTTTACCTAACTACGTTTATTTTTCGGAAGAACACTGGCCTGACCGTAAAAAGGGAATGACAAACCAGGATGTCATGAAAATGCTAACGGAGTTTAAGCCAAATAGGTATGGAGCCCCTGGTGGACGATTTTTCTATAATAATTCCAATTTTATGGTTTTAGGGGCTATTATCGAGAAGGTGTCCAAACAGGATTATGCGACGTATATGAAGGATAGTGTTTTCAATGTTGCTGGGATGACCAATACCGCCGCTTTATCAAAGGCTGTCTATGACAAGATTCCAACCAATGTGATCGGTCATGATAAGATATGGAGAAGATCCGTGGTACAGAATTTTCAGGATGGACCGTTGGGAGATAAAGGGATTTATAGTACGGTGCGTGACCTCTACCGTTTTGATCTGGCGCTACGCGATGGCCGATTATTAAAACAATCAACGTTGGATTCGGCTTACCGGGGTTATCCAGATGCAAAAAAGGGTATTTTTAGCTATGGTTACGGGTGGCGTACATTTGAGCATGGTAATGATCATATTGTCTATCATACCGGATGGTGGCACGGTTTTCGTCACATCTATGTACGGGATCTGAAAAGGAATATTGTTATTGTTTTGCTTTCAAACATAACGAATGGCAGTTTGGTGAAACTGGACGAACTCTATAAAATTTTGGGTATGCCGGTTTTACGTAAGAATGCCTATAGCACACATGGCGATTTTATTATTGATGAATAATTTCATGGCTCGTTAATAATGAAATCATATTACGTCAGCTCGTTTACCGAATGTGCAGTATTGACGAAGACATATAGATGGCTTTGAAGATAATAATTGATGAACAAATAAGTATAAGGATGAAAAAGACGTTAATCTTAGGTGCCAGTACGAATCCTTCGCGCTATTCCAATAAGGCCGCGAATATGCTCCGTAAACACGGACATGATATTGTTAATATTGGTTTGAGCGGAGGTGAGGTGGCCGGTGTACCTATCGAAAAGAAAGGCGATATACATACTGATATTGATACGGTGACAATGTATCTTGGCGAACAGAATCAGAAGGACTATTATAATTATATTTTGGAGACGAAACCAAAGCGTATTATTTTTAACCCGGGTGCGGAAAATGATGAATTGGAACAACTGGCTATGGAAAATGGTATAAAAACTGAAAGAGCCTGTACTCTGGTATTATTGAGTACAGGTCAGTTTTAGATTTTGGACTTCTGTAGCAATTCGACAGACAGGTATTTTGTGATAAAATAGTTTGTCAAGCCGATTGTGTTACTGTCTAGATTCAGGCTAGATACTTTGATATCGCAATGCTCTTTTAAAATAGCCATCGTATATGAATTGATTGCCTGTTGTATCGGGATTGTAATTAATTCATTGGCTTTGGCGATTTTTCCTCCCAGTACGATTAATTCGGGATTGAGCAGCTGGATCAGAGAAGCAAATGCCTTTCCTAGATTGGTGCCCAGTTTGGAAATTTGATTTATTGCAAATTGGTCACCTTTATTAGCTGCTTCGATCACGTGGGTGGGTGTTAAATGATCTAACTCTTCTTTCTGCAACTCATTGAGTTTGGTAAGTTCACCTTTTTGGATCTCCTGCTTTGCATTGTTGACCAAGGCAATTCCGGAAGCCACCGTTTCGAGGCAACCCCTTTTGCCACAATAACACAATTCGCCATTATCAATGAACGGCATGTGCCCCACCTCACCCGAGTAACCGTCGCGCCCAAGATAAACTTCGCCATTGGAAACTATTCCAAGACCTATTCCCCAGTCCATTAATATAATGAGGCTATTCCTGGTGTTTTTGGCTAAGCCAAATTTCAATTCCGCATACGCTGCACCCTTCACGTCATTGAGTATGTACACGGGCTTTTTATATTTATCTTCGAAATAAGCTGTGATAGATTGTGACGCATCATGTAAAAACGTTTCATTTGTTCCTTCCTCAGCATTGATTAGTCCCGGCATACTAATGATCAGTCCAGTTAGATTTTCAGTATCAACCGCTTTTTCCAACAAATATTGGTCAATAATTTGTGTAATGTCATGGAGATTATCCGCATTCCGGGATAACTCATTGTCTAGCTCAACAGTTTCGGCAACGATATTCTGATTATTGTCCATAATACTCAGTGTAATGGAGAAGCGCTGAAGTTCTATACATAGTACTTGAAACAACCCGTCACATAGCCGATATAGATTCGGTTTGCGACCACCGATAGATTCTCCCTTGTCAAATTGACGCACGATATTGTCCTCCAATAGTTCAGCAATGAGGCTGTTGACCGTTGGAAGGCTTAACGAAAGGTTTTTTACGATGTCATTTACTGATACAGATCCTAATTCGGCTATTAATTTTATAATAGAAAGTTTATTGAATAGATTTTTCTTTTCAGGTTTGCTATCCAATTTTTTGTTAATCAATAGGTTTACGGCTTTAGTCATAAAACATCATATTTTGAATTAGAATCCCAGATCTTTAATTTAATAAAAGTTTTTGGAATCATTCGGTTATTTTTCTCACTTGTCAAACACGCCGGTCTTTTAGAAAAAAGGGGATAAGATTCCTTATCCCCTTTATTTTGCATTTCAAAAAGTTATTTGAGTTTTTTAACCCGAATATCTTTGAAGAATACTTCCGTTCCATGGCCTAAGAAACCTATATGGCCACTTGTACGTTTTAAACCAGGATGTTGTTTGCCATCCAATGTTCCATTTTTACTCGCTTCAGCGATATCGGCATCAACAATAACAGTACCATTTAAGGTTACTTTAACGCGATTGCCTTTTACATATATTTCTTCGGAATTCCACTCGCCCAACGGTTTTAAATGTCCTTTTTTAGCCGTTACCACACCATAGATAGAACCGTGGTACTGGTAAGGTTTTAGGTCTTTATACACATCTGCACCGTCATCCAACACCTGGATTTCCATAGCTTCATAAGCAGCATCTCCCTCTAATGGGGCCCGGATCCCAACACCATTGTTGGCTCCGGGAGTCAATTTGAAGTCAAAGCGATAGATAAAATCAGCATACTCTTCTTTTGTATATAAGTTGCCGCCGAATTTTGCATTGGGATATACCCAAATGTAACCTTCATCATTAATTACATAAGCTTTGTTTTCAGTCCACTTGTCGAGATTTGTTCCATCAAATAGGACATCGAATCCTTCTTTTTTCTCTTGGTCACTTAGTTTAAAGACTTGTCTTCTCGGGAATTCTTTGATAAAGAGATCTCTATAGTAAACCACTGAGCCATGGGCCTGCAGTTCAATCTGCTCTGTAGGGAAAATGGATTGATTTCGATCCCAGTAATTTTCAAGTGGGATATTATCAGTAACCAATTGACCATTTAACCAAACTGAGACATTCTCGCCCTGCATTTTTATTTTGAACGTATTCCATTCTCCCGTGGCATTGTCAGCCACTTTTAACGGTTTGCTTTCATTTTTTTGATTGTTGTACAATCCTCCTGAACCGACTTGTGCTCCGACTCTGGTGTTGGCAATATCCCAGATCTGAACTTGTGGTGTACCTCTCAAATAGATACCAGCATCACCTTCTATGCCACCATAGTTCTCCAATTTCCAGTCAACTAACATCTCGAAATCTCCGTATTGTTTTATTGTCGCCAGGTTATCTCCTTTACCGCTAAAAACAATTTCGCCATTTGACGCTGACCAGCCCTTACGCATGATGTCGTCGGCTTTAGCTTGTTCTGCTGCTAAAGTTTTCTCGTTCATCTTACTGCGTTTGATCGGATCGGCGACCAATCCTTTCCAGCCACTTAGGTCCTTGCCATTGAACATCGAAACGTAACCCTCTTTTATTGGCATTTCAGCGAGATAGCGAACAACAGCTTCTTTAAGGTATCCACTTTCACTACCCGACAATTTACCGATTACCTGTTCAAGAACCTCTCTAACCTTTTTGCCATAGAACTTGTTGTCCATTGCAATGTTCATCGCTACATTGGCCGCAGTTCCGCCAAGTTGAGCGTCGTTCATCAAATCAGCTGCAAAAACTAAAGACTGGTATGTTCCTGTAGGTTGTAACGCCGATAATGCTGCTTTTTTCTGATCTACTGTTTTGGCAACGCTGAATGCATCTCTTAATAACAAAGTTTTCTGTTCAGGCGTATTCGAAGAAGAGGAAATTGATTTAATTAATCCTCTGTATACCGTATTGAAAAGATTATCGTCTTTTTCTGTTCGGGAAAGAGATACTAATTCTGGCAGTGCGTTGGAGGTAGACCAGCCAGCCAAAGACTCAATTGCTGCGGACCGTAGACTTGTATTATTGTTGTTAAGGTATGCAGTTACAGCTTTCAATGACTGGGCGTCACCAAGCCCAGCAAAAATAGGAAAATATTTAGCTGTATTAGGCGCTGCAGACTTCGATATATTTGCTGCTAGTTTTTCTGTTAATCCTTTTGAATTTGTGCTTGACTGAACCACATTGACAATGGCACGTTGCAATAGTACGGCAGATTTATTATCTGTCGTATTGTTTAACCTACTGAATAGTTCTTCTAAGTCCGATTCCTGAGCTACATTTGGGAGTGCTTTGTTGATCGCTTCTTCGACAGCAGGGTTTGCACTCTTTATGGCTAATACAGCTTTGGATGATGCATTGTTGGAACGTTTACTTAAAATATCCAGCAATTGAATCTTTTTGTCGTCGTCTACAGTGGCAAGTGCATTGTTGACATCAGTAACGACATTTGCATCTTTCGATGAAAGGATCAATGCTTTTACCGAATTGTTGAATTGTTGATCAGCGTTGAAAGCTTGGATTAAGGTATTAGTTTCTTTACCCTGAGATAGTGTATTTAGTGCACTTAATCCAGCTAATTTAGTTACGGGAGACTGTGTTTTATTTACTAATGCCTGGATTAGTTTTAAGCTGCTTGCCGAACCATTGTGGGCTAAGTAGTTCAATACACTTTCTTGCACTTCAGGAGTACCCTTGCTTGCTAAAGCAAGCAAGCTTTTTGCGTCGGCGCCTTTTCCGTATTTTCCGAGTAATTGTAATGCAATGTTACGGTAAGCACCATTATCGCTCTTAACAGCTGCTAACAAGTTCTTTTGTTGTTTCGCTGGGTCGATGGTTGTCAATAATTTAAGCGATGCAATTTGGCCGTTGATCGATTTTACTTTTTGAGATTCCTGGAAAAACTTGTTCAGGAACTTAACCGCATCTTGGTCGTGTTTATTGTCGATCAATGCTTGAGCATAGTCAATACCAAGTCCTACTGCATCCAATTTGTCGTAGCTATAGCCGGCAGCATTTAGTTTTTCCTGGAATAGCGATTCTGAAGCTTTGCCCCCGATTTTGCTCAGCGCAATTAATGCTGTCCTTTGGAAGCCATCCGAATTATATTTTTGCGTTAATCCTAAAATGGCACTTTCACCATTTTTATCTTTTAGATCTCCGAGTGCTGTAACCAGGGCAATGGCAGTTTTCTCTGTTGTGGATGCTGCTAAAGCTTTTTCTAAGGCTGCTGTCGATTCAGAGGTACTAATAGATACTAGGGTTCTCGCTGCTGCATCGGCAAGATAATCGTTTGTCAAACAATTAGCGACAGCTGGTATAGCTGCATTATCGGCGCATTGACGTAACAAGCGTAGGGCAAAGACCTGATTTGTTGGTTCATTTAATTGCGATATGGATTTTGCCAATCCTTCAACAAACACTCTTTTCTGCTGATCTTTGCCTGGTTGGTTTACGTAAAACGAATAGCTGTTTGCTGCGAATTCTATCGAAGCATTGTTGCTACCTGGTGCTTTAAGTCCTTTGAGGAACGTAACGAAGTCATCAGAAGAAAAACCTTCCAGCTCATGCATGGCAAGTAAAAACTTTTCGTTTTCTTCGGCAGGCTGTTGTGCCAATACGTCTGCTATTTTAGTTGCAGTCGTTCTATTTTGTGGTTGCTGAGCGTAGGTTGCACTAGATATAAGAAGCAATACGGTCAGCGAATTGAATATTCTTTTCATTAGGATATCTTTTTAAATAGACCAAGGGCCTCTCATTGGTTGGTGAATTAATCTATTTGCGGCGTCGTCATTAATAAATAGCTCATTTTGGGAGTCATATTTTAGTGATCTGTTCAGTCGCAATGCTGCTAATCCCATGTTGACCAAGGTACAAGAACGGTGTCCATTGATTTCATTCAGTGCAAACTTTTCTCTTGTGCGAACGGATTCCAAGAAGTCAGTAATCTGTGGTGCAGGTTCAGGGTACTGTGCAAGTTTTCTTTCCAAATCTGGTATATCCGATTGAAACCCTCTATATAATTTACCTTTTGGACCTTCAATATAGGCTGCCTTTTCATCTTTCGCTTCACCGTCTAAAATGATCTGACAACCATCGGCATAGGTAAATGTAATTCGTCTCCATGTGCCCACGGCATCCGGATGTTGCTGCGGAGCATCAACGTCGACGGTAATCGGGCTTTCGTTGTCTTTACCTAAGAAGTATTGAACAGGATCCATATAATGTTGCCCCATATCTCCTAGACCGCCACCATCATAATCCCAATATCCTCTAAAAGTGGTATGCACGCGGTGTTTATTGTAAGGCTTGTATGGTGCCGGACCTAACCAAAAATCGTAGTCAAGTTCAGCCGGTACTTTCTCCTCTGGTAAATTTTCTTTTCCTACCCAATAGAACTTCCAGTCAAAGCCGGTATGTTTGCTTATCGTAACTTTCAAAGGCCAACCTAACATGCCAGTATCAACTAATTTTTTGATTTTGCTTACTGGAACATTCATTCCATAAAAGTCATCCTTGAAACGAAACCAGGTATTTAATCGGAAGATATTGCCATGTTGTGCAATGGCTTCTTTCACTTTTTTACCTTCACCGATAGTACGCGTCATTGGTTTTTCACACCAGATATCTTTTCCTGCTTTTGCCGCTTCAATGGACATCAGTCCATGCCAATGTGGCGGAGTAGCAATATGCACAATATCTACTTCTGGAGATTTAATCAACTCCCTAAAGTCATGGTATTCCTTCACACCACCGCCTAAGTCCGCTTGAGCTGCCGCTAGATGGGTTTTGTCCACATCACAAATGGCTACTGTTTTAGTTCCGGCGTAGCCAAAGTGTCCACGGCCCATATTGCCGACACCAATTACACCTTTGGTTAGATGGTCGCTCGGAGCAAGATAGCCCTGTCCTCCGAGTACAAAGCGTGGTACAATAGAAAATGCCGCAGCACCGACCACGGATTTTTTTATGAAATCACGCCTTGATGAATTCTGTTCTTTCATGTTGGTTGGATTAGTTGTTTTATAATTGATCCACTATTAGGCTGTTAAAAATAACGGCATTGGATATTTAATCTTAAAAATAGATAAAAAACTGATAAATGTAAACTGATAACTAAAATTTTACGTATTGTTTATTTGTGTTTTGTTAAAAAATAACAAAAGAAGCCTATGGAATTCATTTCTTTCATATATAGTGACTAGTTTGTAGCCTAAGGATCTCTATTTTATCAGCTAAATTGTTACATTTTGGTTTGATGTCTAGGCTATTGGATAGATAAGGGATGGACTGTGGATTGATTCTTCTCAATCGTTTTCGTAAAAGGTGCTTGATTTCAGCCGAATAATCCAGCATCTTTATGGTCGCTCTGATAGCATTAAATCCTAATGATGAATCTAAGAATACTGTTTTTTTTCATTTGCGCGACATTCCAGCCATTTTGGGGATCAGCACAATTCAGAATTCCCGCACTGGGTCATTCCATTTATGAAGGTGTATTTACCGGGAATGGTCTACTGGGGACTATGACTTATTTAGCTGGTAAGAATTCAATGCGCGTTGATATTGGAAGAACTGATGTTTATGATCATCGAGCGAATTCGGAAGATAAATTGTTTGATCAAGCGCGTATGTCGTTAGGTCATTTTGAAATGGAATTTGAAAGCCCGATTGTGCAGGCAAAAGGAGACATCTATCTCAAAGAGGCTTTTGCCGAGGCGAAAGTCAGCACTGGCAAAGGGATAATGAGAATCCGGACGACTACCTTATCGAATGACAACGTTATTCTGCTGGAGGTCTTTAAAAAAGATTTTAACGGTAATTACCATCTGACATGGAAACCCGACGAGGCCATCAGCCCAAGGATGGGATTTAGTTATACACAAAAGCCGAAAAATTATCCAGCAAACCCAAAAGGGCATTTTGGTGAACAGGGCGAAATAAAATATTTTGACCAACCTCTTTTAGCCGGGGGAGGATATGTGACGGCTTATTATGGCAAACCCGGCAAAGAAGTGGATACCTATTTAATTACTGTAGATTATAGCCAGCAGGGGACCGCTTATGTCAAAACGGCCATCAATTATGTTCAGAACTTTAGTAAGCAAAAGTTAACGAAAGGATTGGCATCCCATCGCAAGTGGTGGACCAACTATTTTAAGGCATCGACCCTGGAATTGCCAGATACGGTTTACCAGCAGTTTTATGATATGCAGTTGTATAAGCTTGCCAGTGCAACGAGGTCAGATAAACCCGCCATGGATTTACAGGGACCTTGGACCAGCCCAACTCCCTGGCCAGCGTATTGGCTTAACCTTAATATGCAGCTTGCTTATTCTCCGGTTTTCAAAGCGAATCAGCTCGGTATTGCAAATTCTCTAATCCAGATGATTGACCGGAATAAAGATCAGCTGAGACAAAATGTTCCGGAGCCTTATCGTTACAATAGTTTGGCCGTTGGCCGCTCCTCAGGGCCAACGCTGTGGAGTCCTGTTCTTCTAGCAAAAGATGTATCACCTGAAGGGGCCTCCGATGGTGAAAAAGAATTGGGAAATCTAGTCTGGCTCTTGCATAGTTATTATCAGTATTATCGAGCTACGATGTCGCAAGATGTATATGATCGTTTGTTCCCGCTGCTAAAGGAAGCGATAAATTATCATTTGCATCTATTGGAAAAGGATCAAGCAGGGAAATACCATATTGGCGTGAAAACCTATTCACCTGAATATCCCAAGGGCTATACTTATGATACAAATTATGACCTTTCCATTTTCAGATGGGGGCTCAAGACACTTATTGAGCTGGATCAGGAAAGAGGAGCTAAGGATAAACTTCATGCTGTCTGGAAAGGCGTATTGGCCAACTTGACCGATTATCCGCAGGATACGGATGGTTTTATGATCGCTAAAGACCTGCCTTATGGAGAATCTCATCGTCATTATTCACATTTAATGATGATTTATCCTTTTTACGATATAAACTGGGATCAAGAAGGAAATCAAGCGCTTATAGAACGTTCTATTGCGCATTGGCAAAGCAAAAAGCAATGGTTGCAGGGGTATTCTTTTACGGGAGCTGCCTCTATGTATGCCATGATGGGGAGAGGAGATTCGGCTTTGGCTTCGCTGGATGTTTTATTACAGAAATATATTAAAGCCAATACACTATATGCTGAAAGCGGTCCAGTGATAGAAACCCCGCTCGCAGCGATGGCAAGTATTCAGGAATTGTGTATGCAATATTGGAATGGCGTATTACGCGTGTTTCCAGCTATTCCGCATAAATGGGAGGATGTGTCCTTTGCCAATTTTTTGGCAGATGGAGGGAATCTTGTATCGGCACAGCGGAAAAATGGAAAAACGATTGGCATCCAGATCAAAAGTCAATATGGCGGTCGCATACGTTTAAAAGCTGGTATCAGAGCACCAGAGATAAAGATACAGGGAAAAGGTACATTTGATATAACGCAGGACGGAATGATTGATCTGAATCTCGATAAAGGCGCAGTTGCTTTGATCAATGCGCATCGATAACGCGAGATGAAAGAAAGTGGGACGGACAATTAAAATGAAGAAAAAGAGCTGAATATTTAGGTATAAGATTGAAGCGCTAATGCGCTGAACAAATAAAAATAAAAGAATAAAAAACAATGAAATTAAAACAACTTTCTGTGTTATTATTAGCCGTTTTGGGTACTTCGACTGTCGTTCAGGCCCAAACAGCAAAACCGAGTCTATCCAAAGCGTTTATTCAGCAGCAGCTAGATGCAGCCGCGAAGCAAATAAAAGTACTGGCGGATGAAACTCCGACCGAAAATTTTCCAAAAACTTTCGAAAATGGCAAAGAAGTATTTTCTTCGTCGAGCTGGTGGTGTTCGGGATTCTATCCGGGGACATTGTTGTATTTATATGAAGGCACCAAAGATGAAGGATTATTAAAGAAAGCAACCGAGAAATTGACATATCTGGAGAAAGAAAAGAACAACAAGGGTACGCATGATTTGGGGTTTATGTTATTCTGTAGTTTTGGCAACGCACTTCGTCTCACAGGCGATACGCAAAAGTATGAGCCAGTACTCAGTACAGGTGCCAATTCCCTAGCCTCTCGCTATAGTCCCGTGACCAAAACGATCCGTTCCTGGGATCACGGATCCTGGCAGTATCCCGTTATAATCGATAATATGATGAACTTGGAGTTTTTGACACAGGTGTCTAAAATGACTGGTGATAAAAAATTCTATGATATAGCGGTATCTCATGCTGAAACAACCCTAAAAAACCACTTCAGAAAAGATTATAGTTCCTACCACGTGATCGATTATGATAAGAATACAGGTAAGGCCATTGGAAAAAAGACACATCAGGGTGCATTTGATGAATCAGCATGGTCAAGAGGGCAGGGATGGGCATTATATGGTTATACCATGATGTATCGTGAAACCAAGAAAAAAGAATTTTTGAAGCAGGCACAGCAAATCGCAAAGTATATCTTAAGTAATCCAAATCTGCCAGCTGATCTGGTTCCTTACTGGGATTTTGATAAAGATAAAATTGCGAAGTCAGATAAAATGTATCCGAATAAGGATCTGCGGGATGTATCTGCAGCGGCATTATATGCCTCGGCATTATTGGAGCTCTCTCAATATACAAAGGGAAGTGAGTCTGTGAAGTACTTTGATAAAGCAGAAACACTTCTTAAAAATCTGTCGAAGGCACCTTACCTTGCTCCTTATGGGCAAAATGGAGGCTATATTTTACAACATAGTGTTGGAGCGTTGCCATTGAATTCCGAAATCGATGTACCGTTGACTTATGCAGATTATTACTATGTGGAAGCCTTGGTTCGTTATCAACGCCTATTGTCCGGAGAACCTATGATCAAAGAGATTGCTAAATAAGGCTGTCAGCAGTTAAAAGCTTATTTTAGTGGGATCAGATCGTTAAAAAAATGATTTGTTTTAAGTAAGACTCGAACTTGATTAAAAACGTAGTTAAAGCTAAAAAACAGAAGTGGCTATGCCACCTCTGTTTTTTTATTGGGTCTTACAGAGTTTATTGGGTATTGTAGAGACCACAATTCGATATAACAGGGTTTAACTATTCTGGTTAGGCGTCGCGGTCTGTTCCGATGGATTGTGTCCAAACTGTTTTTTGAATTCCTTACTAAAGTATTTTCTGTCGGAAAATCCTACAGCATAGGCGACTTCACTGATGTTCATGGCAGATGTCAGTAGTTCTTTCGCTTTGTTCAGCCGGTAAGTTTTGACATAGTTATTGAGCGATAAATTAGAGATGGCCTTCAGTTTACGATAGAGGATAGGCGCGCTCATACCCATTGTTCGAGAAATAAAATTGACGTCAAAGCCGTCCGATTGAAGATTATCTTCGATTAATTGATTTAGGGATGAGATGAATTGTGCATCAAGCTCATTATCAAATGAAGCTGTTTTAACCTGAAATTCTTTGCTTCTTTTCTGACTGATTGCTATGAGATTATGAGCAGAAAGGAAAAGCTGTTTATTGTCGAAAGGTTTTGTCAGGTAGATGTTTGCACCATGTTCCAAGGCTAAAGTTTGGGAATTGCTATCGGTTACGGCAGTCAGCAAGATGAATGGTATATGACTGGTCATCATATTTGTTTTAATGGCTTGGCATAGTTGAGCACCATCCATGTAAGGCATCATCAGATCCGAAATAATCAGATCAGGGATATATTCCAATGCTTTAGAAAGTGCCTCCTCACCATTGACAGCAGTAATAATACTGAAGCTCTCTTCAAATAGACTGACAACGGCTGCTAATAATTCGCTATTGTCCTCTACAATCAAGATGGTTTGCTTTAAGGAAATATCCAGCGTGTTTAAGTTCGTTATATTTGCTTCCTCTGTTTCTTTTGTTAATATTTCTACCGGTACAACGTCAGTTTTTTGGTTTGCTTGCTTCGGGAGACTGACAGTAAATACAGTCCATTCTCCTTTTTCATCCTTCATCGTAGAGCAGCGAATATCTCCTTCGTGCTGCTGCACAATTTGTTTGGTAAGTGCCAAACCAATACCTGTTCCGATTACGTCATTAGCTTGTTCTTCACGATAGTATTCTTCAAATATTTTAAATTGATTGTCCGTAGCGATACCGATACCATTATCGACGATGTGAATAGCTATTGTATAATCATTTTCGATAAGATCTAGATAAACGGTGCCATGTTCCCGTGTATACTTGATCGCATTTGACAAGAGGTTAAACATGACCTTATCAAATTGTACGGTATCTATGGATTGTAGCCCTACGGCATCCAGCTGCCGGATATAGTAATTGAGATGTTTTGCTTTGGCAAGGTCATTTAATAGGTAGAAGGTGTCTTCTATATATTCCCTGAAAGAGATGTCCGTTTTTTTCAGGACAAAGTGCTTGTCGTCGAACTTTTTAAAGTCGAGCAATTCGTTTATGACACCTAGGAGTTTGCTGGCATTCTTTTTTATCCGTTTTACTTTGTTCTGGGTAGAAGTCAGATTGGCTGTTTCGGAAATAATTTCATCCAATGGGGACGTTATCAAGGTCAGCGGCGTACGGATTTCGTGTGATATCTGTGTGAAAAATCTGATTTTCCTTTCCTGTTCTCGCTCTGAATTGATCAGCATCTCACGTTCGACAACAAATTTAATGACCAGATGTACACCCAAGGTAAACAAGCCGGCATACAACAGGTAGGCCCACCAGGTTCTCCAAAAGGGAGGTTTAATATCGATATTGATCCGTAGGGGTATACTGCTCCAGATGCCATCGTTGTTACTGGCAAATATAGTCAAGGTATGCATACCTGTGGGAATATTGGTATATCGTATTGATGGGGTGCTTGTTTCAACCCAGTCCTTGTCAAAACCTTCGAGCTTATAGCGGTATCTGTTCTTTTGCGGTTTGATGAAATTGGAACTGGAGAAATTGATCGTGACAAAGTTTTCATCGTGCCGGAGTTTGAGCTGGTAGCTGTTGGGGTCTGTCGTTTTCTGTATACGTCCGTAGTTTAATGGAGCGTCTTCGAGAAAGATATTTCGGAAAAGTACATTAGGGATGTGCTGATTGAAGGTTATTTTCCGGGTATCTACAGAAAAGACTCCGTTGAGTGTGGTGACAAACAGGGTTTCTGTTTTGCTCGCAAAAACTTTTGCACCAAGTAAATTTTTGACCGGTAAACCGTCATATTGATTCAGGAGGTAGCTATGTTTTGTTTTGGGATTATAGCATATGAGCCCATTTTTACTGGTAAACCATACCTGATTGTTCACAAAGATGGGCCAGCCTAGCGAATTGTTTGGAAAGCGAGAGACCTTGGTTAAGTGATCATGCTGATCAAAATGATATAAATTTTCTTTCGATGTCAGCCAGATGTCGCCATTCGGATGCACATAAAATCCACCGAGGACTAATGTGTCGAGCTGTTTTATTGGGCGTATGTTCGATTCATTGTTTTTTTTGCGAAAAAGCTCGCCTCCTCTCAGGAAATAAATGTACTGTCTATTATCGGCTTGTATATCATCGATTGTAGCTGTTTTCATAGCGGCACTATATTGGGGCTGTTTTCCTTGCTCCACCGTATAGAGCCCCTTATTGGTTCCGAGGTAAATGTGATGTGCAGGGTCGACGTAAATGCTGTAGATGTTATTTTTGAGATTTAAGAGATCTTTTTCGAGATAAAAATGTTGAGCATTTCCAGTTTGTGCATCGATAATGGAATAGCCACCACCATATTGTGCTGCGTAGACTTTGTTGTCTCGAACATATAAGTCCTTAATCAGATTTGACTGGGTTAGTTTAGATAAAGGGGAAGTTGCTCCCGTTGCCTTATCAATCCTGTTGATTCCCTCTTCCTCCGTTCCTATCCAATAGGCATTGTCTGATTCGGCGAAACTACCGGTGATATCACTATTTAGGCGAAGATTAGAAGGCGAACGGGTTGAATAGTGTTGTATGGGGATGAGATCGGGGTAAATAGCGTTTATTCCTCCAAAATAGGTGCCTATCCAGGTGATTTGTTGTCGATCAATAAAAATATCATAGATCGAATTTTGGCTCAATGAATTTTTAACGGAAGTATTGTGTTTATAGTTTAAGAACTGTGTCGATCCATTAAAGATCGAGAGCCCCTTTAATGTGCCAATCAGGAGTTCACCGTTTTTAGCCGGGACAATTTTCCGGATATTATTGCTCAGTAGATTACTATTGGTTTCGTTTAAATTATTCCATCTTTTGTCCCTGAGGTTATATTGGAATATTCCGTGCAATTTTGTTCCAACCCAGAGCACATCTTTATGGAGATATAGAGCGCTGAAAATGCGTTCTTTTAATGGCAGCGGAGGTAACATCAGATTCTGGATATTGAAAATCTTACTATTTTGCAATGAAAAAGATTCTATGCCATTGTAACTTGCTATGATATAGGTATTGGGATTTGTTTGAATGATGGATTGCGCCCCGGGGCGGTCAAGGATTTTCTTGAGATTGTAGGTGCCAGCTGTGGGGACAGCCTGATAGAGCCCTTTATCAGTGCAAAGAAATATCTGGTCTGAAAGAAACTGAATGTCGGTAACAACAATTTTTTCCTGAAAGGGTTTTCCCTGTTTAAATACAGCTTTACGTTTGTCGATGTCGAAAATAAATAATTGAGTTGCGGTAGCGATGAAAAGATGATTCTTTGCATTGACGGCAATCTTATTGATGTAATCAACCTTTTTAAAGACGGTATCCTGTACAAGAATATTGGTGATATTCTGAGAGTCGTAGACAAATAAGTTGGCACCACCACCAAACCAAAGCTTACCCTGTTTATCTTGGGCAATGGTTAACACGGCCTGCTTATCTAGTACATTCTCTTGGCTAAGTGACTCAAACTTTAGATCCTGGGCATGACAGAGCGAAATGATGGAGACCAACAGTAGAAAATGTCGCGATAAAATAGGTAGTATACTCATGGTTATGGGGTATTTGCATCAAATTTAAGATTTTACCCCCAAATATTTATGAATTTCACCCCCCTTAATTTGCTTATAGACCCATCTTTGGCTTATTAAACAACCAATTTTTATTATAAAACTAATTTCCTAAAGTATGGCAAAGTTTTACAAAGTTGGACTGTCTGCTATGATGATGTTTACTGTGGGTGCGACTATGGCACAGCAGAAAATTTCGATTACGGGGCGGATTACAGACAGTCAAGGAGCACCTTTAGCGGGTGTAACGATTCGAGAAAAGGGTGGAAGTATTTCTACTTCTACAAACGCTACTGGTACCTATTCATTGTCAGTGAGCTCCAATGCAACAATTGTCGTTTCCTATATCGGTTATCAAAACCAGGAAGTAGCTGTTAATGGGCGCAATGTCATTAATGTTACTCTGGATGGAATGAGTGCGGCCATTGATGAAGTTGTAGTCGTGGGGTATGGAACGCAAAAAAAGGAGAAATTGTTAGGATCTGTAAGTACGATTGATGCAAAGCAAATAGAGAATCGACCGGTGACGAATGTTTCTACTGCACTAAGTGGTGTTGCAGCTGGTGTACAGGTTAAACAAAGTACAGGTAGACCTGGCAGTGATGGTGCCACTATTCGCGTACGTGGGGTTGGTTCATTGAACAATTCGGAGGCACTTGTTGTGATTGACGGGATTGTGGGATCAATGGATGCTGTAAATCCTAACGATATTGAGACGATCTCAGTTTTAAAAGATGCATCATCGGCTTCAATCTATGGTACCCGTGCTGGTAATGGTGTTATTTTGATCACGACTAAGAAAGGAAAAGCAAACCAGAAAACACAATTAAACTATTCTGGTATCCTCTCTCGAACCAAACCTATGGGTACGCCGGAGTTTGTGTCTGATTATGTGCGTCACATGGAGTTAATGAACGAAGGAACGTTCAATTTAGGTAAACCGGCCAAATATGCCGAATCTACAATTGACCTTTGGCGAAAGGCCAATGCAGATCCAAATGGTGTATTGGCGGCGTCTGGATTACCAAATTATATTGCCTACCCAAATACCGATTGGACGGATTGGATTTATAATTCTGCCTGGATCCAAAGTCATAATGTTTCTGCAACTGGAGGTTCCGAATCGACAAATTACATGCTCTCGGGAAGGATGTTTGATAATCCCGGGATTATGAAAAATACAGGGGCAAAGAAATATGAATTGAGAACGAATATAAGTACCAAGATTGGAGATAGATTGACTGTTGGTACGAATATGTTTGCCTCAACAGAAGACCGGAAAAAAGCCAACGTCGATAATTTATATAATTTTTTAAGACAGTCTACACCGGGGGTATATCCAATGTATGACGGCCGATTTGGCGGAGCTGTGGCAGCGGAAGAATCGGTGCAATTGAACAATCTCATGCAATATTTGTATGAACCTCAAGGGATGGATAGAGTCTCAAATTTTAACTCAACGATTTTTGCGAATCTCAAAATCATCAAGGGACTGACTTTTGAAACCAAGTTTAACTATCAAATGCGCTCGCGCGAACAGACAGGTAGTTCAATCCCGGTCGATAAGTACAGTTTTGAGACCAATAAAATCGTTTATCCTGCGGGTGTAGCTAGTACATTAACATTATCTCAAGGATATGAGAATCTCCGTACACTCACATTTGATAATGTACTTCGCTATGAAACAAGTATTGGCAAGCATAATATTGGTGCATTGCTAGGGCATAATGAGTTCCAAACAAAATGGTACACATTTTCTGCCTCGAAAAGAGGTGTTATCGATCCAACAATTTCCAATATCGGTACTGCAAATGAGATGAACAGCATTGACGGTAATGAATATCAGACTGGCATGCGTTCTTTCTTTGGCCGCGTAAACTATGATTTTGATGGAAAATATCTGGTTGAATTGAATTTACGCCGAGATGCTTCCTCTAAATTCGGAAAGGATAAGCAAGTCGGTTATTTCCCATCCGTTGGTTTGGGCTGGTTGCTCTCCAAAGAGTCATTTATGAAAGGACTTGAACCTTATGTACAAAATGTCAAACTACGTGGATCTTGGGGTAAATTAGGGAATGATCGAAACAATGGTGATCCGAACAATGAAAACTATTTTCCGGCACTTGCTTTCTTTGGTAACGCGGGTTATTCTTTTGGTGGGTCACAGGTTGGAGGCCTAGAGCTTAGCAGATTTGGAAATAGGTTATTAGCCTGGGAGGAAAGTGAGAATAAGGAAGCAGGCCTGGAATTTTCGACATTCCAAAAAAAGGCCTATGTGGAGTTGAATTACTACAACAAATTGACTTCAGGAATCCTGGTTCCGGATCAGTTGCCGCTAGCCGCTGGTACAACGGCTCCTCCGATTGTCAACTCGGCCTCGATGCGCAATAGTGGTATAGAACTCAATTTGACATGGAAAGATAAAATTGGGGAAGTCAGCTATAATATCGGCGGTAATTTTGCCTACAATAAAAATAGAATAACGAAGCTTAAAGGTCAACTAAACAGGGGATGGAATGATATCAATGGTACAAGTGTCTATAGTACAAATATTGGACAGGTTTCCAATGCAGTGGGTACAAACCAGCGAAATTTGGAAGGGCATATGTATCAAGAATATTATGTCAGACAACGTTATAAAGGAGATGGTAGCTATTATTCAGGCGGGGGCGCAGTAAATCCGAATGGAGGACCTCGTGATGGTATGATTCGTACTGAAGCTGATTATAAATGGGTGCAAGATATGAAGGCTGCAGGTTATAGTTTTTCACCTGTAAATACATTGGGTAAAGAACAATTGTATTACGGAGATTTCCTATATGCAGATTTAAATGGTGACAAGATATATGGCAACGAGAATGATCTAGATTTTACTGGAACATCCAATATTCCCAAATATATTTATGGTCTTAATCTAGGGTTTGCATATAAAGGTTTTGACCTAAATATGTTATGGTCCGGTGAAGGGAATTTACAATATTATTGGAACGATGAGGGGTATAGCAACAATATTGTTCGTGATGGAAATGGTATTTCGAAACGTGTGGCAGATGATCATTATTTTTATGATCCAGCAAATCCAAGTGATCCTCGTACGAATATCAATGGATCTTATGCACGGCTGAAATATAACGGTGAATCCGTCAATAATGCGGCTAACGATTACTACCTCTACAAAGCAGATTTTATCAAATTGAGAAATCTACAAATAGGCTACACATTCAATAGTAAGCTGACGGAACGACTGCATGTACGTAATCTACGTGTTTACTTCTCCGGCGAGAACCTGTTGATGTTTACCAAATTCCCTGGTGCTGATCCAGAAATCGGGGCAGGAGCTAAGTATCCAACGATGAAACAATATGCATTTGGGTTGAATGTTGGATTTTAATACTAAAAAGACATGAAGAAAATATTAGAAAAAGAAATACAAAATCTATTTGCGTCTTGTAAAAGATATACTTGGCGTGTATCTGCGCTAGCGATTCTCCTGGGCACACTAGGATCTTGTAAAAAGGATTTATTGGATATCACATCTAATACACAGGTTCCAGAAGATAAGATGTGGACGACAGACAATTATACCGACCTGGGGGTAAATGGCGTGTATCAGGCGTTACGCTTTGGATATACTACGGGTGGTACAAATAATAGAGAGCTCTATCAATATGACCGTTTGTCCAATACGCTGATCCCTAGAGGAGGTGACGTATTATTAAATGCGACAGCCAATACTTCGACATCACTTTTTGCAGATGTCTGGAAAGAGCTCTATGAAAGTGTGCATCGCGCCAACGATGCTATTTACGGAATCAACAATATTTCACCTTCGGCCCCAGAGAAAAAAGCGCGTTTGCTTGCGGAAGTAAAGTTTTTACGTGCTTTTTACTATTATAGGCTGAACCAACTTTATCGTGGCGTACCTATCTATGATGCACCGATCAAATATAATGAGGCTACTAAGCCCAGAAATACGGAAAAGGAAGTTTGGGATTTTATTATTAAGGATCTGACAGATTGTATTGCTGAGGCCAATCTACCAACGAAATTCCCCGCGGGAGATAAAAATTTTGGTCGGATTTCGAAGTCTGCGGCCTATGCGCTCCGTGGAAAAGTTTATATGTATCTTCAAGATTGGGATAAAGCCATTTCGGATTTTCAGGCGGTAAAGGATGCAGGCCATCAACTGTTTCCTAATTACAAAGCCTTGTTTACGGCAGCGAATGAGAAGTCTGATGAAATGATTTTTTCTATTCAAAATATTGCTTTGGATAATTATGGTTCAACCATGCAGTTTTACTTCGGTAGCCGTTCGGCATTTGGTTCCAATTGGGATACCTACATGGTAAGCCCTGATTTTGTAGATCTGTATGAAAATAAGGATGGCAGTAAATTTAACTGGGATGATGTAATCCCTGGTTATAGCGCTATGGCACCCGAAAAGAGAGAAATCTATTTTGTAAGAAATAATGTAGAGAAAGTTGCAAATGATAATAAGAAGCCAGCTAAATACAATGATTTGGTTTCTAAGGGGCTCGATTTTGGATTGTATTTAAATAATGGTAATGAAGAACGCTTAAAAAAGGCTTATGATAATCGGGATCCGCGTTTAAACGCAAATGTTATTCTACCCTATTCAACTTTTGTGGGGATGAATGGTTCGGCAGATCAGACTTTCACCTCCAGATGGCCACATGTCGAACAGTTGGGCAATGTCTTTGATTTGAGAACAGATATGGAGAGCCAGTTCTTTTACATTCCACGTAAGTTTGTCTATGAAGGTGGAAAGCCACCTATTCCGAGTCGGGTAGCTGGTGATATAGATTATCCGGTGATACGGTATGCAGATGTTCTTTTATTGTGGGCTGAGGCACTAAATGAAAAGGGACAAACGGCTCCGGCTGTAGATAAGGTGAATGAAGTCCGTAGCAGAGCAGGAGTTGGATTATTGAACAGTTCGGTTGCTACGACTGTGAAGGATAAAGCTGATTTAACGAGCCGTATCCGTAATGAACGTAGAAGGGAGCTTTTCGGTGAGGGGGTTATCTATTTTGATGAATTGCGTTGGAAATCTTGGAAAGATCAAGTTTTTAATGGAAATGCAGGAAATAAGCAACCTTGGGGAGCAATTGTTGATAAATACACCTATTTGGGTGATCAATTGTTGACCTGGCCAATTCCTGAAGTAGAAAGACAACGAAATACAAGCTTGACACAAAATACGGGCTGGTAGGAGAGTTGGCATAACGCTTTCACGTAAAAAAGTTGTTATCAATCGCTTATGCAATCGTTTGCTAGAGCGATTGATTTCTTTTTGCTTGCTTTTTTAACGTAAAATAAAGATTTTTAATGTTTTGTGTAGTGTTATCATGCTCACATTAATTTATAAACCATTATCGATGAAGAGAAGATTCCTATTAAAATTGTTGGGCGGAGCTGGAGTTGGCGCGTTAACTGCGTCTTTACCAGTGGAAGCAAAGGCAAACAGTTTAGACGATAAAAGAAATTTTATCGAAAATGACCGGGCTTATTGGGTATCTATTTTACATAAGATGGCAGCTCCAATATTAAGCAATATTAGTAAACAACAATGGCGTAAAAATATGCCGATGGAGGTGAGCCCGACTTTTGATAGCAGAGACCCTGGAGTTGGATACCTGGAAGCCTTTGGGCGGTTGTTGGCTGGAATGGCACCTTGGCTGGCATTACCGGATGATGCAACTGAGGAAGGTAAATTACGTAAGCAATTACGGGATCAAGCGCTATTGGGGATAAAGTATGGGGTAGATCCAAAATCTCCTGATTATTTTACTTGGCGAGGACCTTCTTCTCAGACCCTTGTGGATGCAGCGCATCTTGCACTGGCTTTTTTGAGGGCTCCCCAAGCTTTATGGCAGCCTTTGGACCAAGCCACTAAGCAAAGAGTCGTCGAAGAGTTTAAACTGCTGCGGAAGATCAAGCCAAATGAAAGTAATTGGCTGCTGTTTGCGGCAATGACAGAAACATTTCTTTACAGCATAGGAGAGGAATGTGCAAGGGAAAAAATCGATTATGCGGTCAATAAATTTGATCAGGAATGGTATGTGGGAGATGGCTGGTATAGTGATGGTGCCCATTTTAGTTTTGATCACTACAACGGGTATGTAATCCATTGCATGCAGGTTGAGTCGCTGCGTCATAATATCCCAGCAGGAGGAAAATACAAAGAGATGTATGAGCGAGCCTACAAACGAATGCAGCGCTATGCGCATCATCTGGAACGCATGATCTCGCCGGAAGGTCATTATGTCGTTGTTGGCCGTTCATCAACTTATAAGAATGCTGCATTCCAACCGCTAGCAACAGTTGCTTTAGAAAATAGGCTGCCCGAAGATATCTCGAAAGGACAGGTTAGGGCTGCATTGACCACTATACTTCGGCATATTTATATTGACAAAACTTTTGCGCCGTCAGGATGGCTACGTATGGGCGTAGTGGGGGATAAACAATCCAATCTCGCAGATTACTATACAAATGCAGGTTCAATGTATGTGGCCTCCCTGTCATTCTTGCCTTTGGGATTACCAGCAGACGATGAGTTCTGGACCTGTGCCCCGCAACCATGGACTTCCCAAAAATGCTGGAATGCGGAGCAATTTCCCAAGGACTATTATGTAAGTTATTAAACGAAAAAAGAATAAAAAGCAAAAGATTAAGGATTGGATAAAATGAAGATACAACACTATATTACGGGAGCTTTAATGATCGGGCTAGGAATGCAGGGAATTTCCTGTTCCAGTCAGCGAAATCTAGGGACAGTGAAATTGGGGCTTGACAAGGAATTTGTCCGTACCAATTTAGAAGATGCACATAAACAAATTGCCTACCTCGCAGCATCGATCGGTGAATCGGATATGCCTACAACCTATAAAGATGGTAAATATGTGAATTGGGGTTCAAGTTGGTGGTGCTCTGGGTTTTATCCCGGTACAGTGTTATACTTATACGAGTATACTAAGGATGAAAAGCTTTTGACGGAAGCAAAAAGCAAATTAAAAGAACTCGAGAAGGAGAAGAACAACAAGGGAACACATGATTTGGGCTTTATGTTGTACTGCAGCTTTGGTAATGCATTGCGCTTGACGGGTGATTCGGCGTCCTATAAAGGAATTTTAAGTATTGGAGCAGCGTCGTTGGCGACACGTTTCCACGAAGCACCCAAAACTATCCGTTCATGGGACGGTGGCAAAAATTGGGATGGGCAGCCTTGGACCTATCCAGTGATCATCGACAATATGATGAACTTGGAGTTTTTGACGGAAGTTTCCAAGATGACAGGTGATAAGCGTTATCGTGATATTGCAGTGCAGCATGCCAATACAACGATGCTCAATCACTATCGAAAAGATTATAGTTCCTACCATGTCGTGGATTACAATCCGCAAGATGGAAGCATTATTTCGAGAAAGACGGCGCAAGGTGCTTTTGATGAATCCGCTTGGGCTAGGGGACAGTCTTGGGGATTGTATGGTTATACGATGATGTACCGCGAGACTGGTGACAAGAAATATTTGGAACAAGCTAGGCATATTGCACAGTTTTATCTGAATCATCCCAATCTTCCAAAGGATCTGATCCCTTATTGGGATATGGACCAGAACAAGCTTACTCCGGATAGTAAATATTATAGTCAGAAGGATCTCCGTGATGTATCAACAGCTTCGGTGACAGCTTCGGCTTTGCTGGAACTGGCACAATACACAACAGGTAGTGAAAGCCAGCTCTATATCTCAAAAGCTGAGCAGATGTTGCGGTCACTGTCTTCTAAACCTTATAAAGCAGATTTCAAAGAAGCGGGGGGATATATCTTAAAACATAGTGTCGGTTCGATCCCACATAAAACAGAGGTTGACGTGCCTTTAACGTATGCCGATTACTATTATGTAGAGGCCTTGGTGCGGTATGACCGATTGCTCCGTGGAGAAAAGGTAATCAAACCATAACGAGAGGATTCTGGAGTTTTCAACAAAGTTGTTAACATCCTGTGGAAAAAGTGAAGTATAGCGTGCTTCACTTTTTTTGTTTATCAGACTTATCCCGTACCTACATCTCCTTCGCTTAAAACGAGATTGGTTGTGTTGTATTTGATCGTTCACTGTTAAAAAATACCCTTCCTCGTCTAGTAAACAAATAAACACCTATTTAATACCAATTCCTATATTAACATGGTGATTACAGGGGAATAACTAGGGGTTAGCAGGGGGTTAACAGGGGTATTACCCCTGTTAACCCCCTGCTATATCCTTGTAATAATAGTGTTACTCCTCTGTTAATAGGGAATTTGATATTAACTTGGTAATAAGT
Organism: Sphingobacterium sp. HMA12; assembly: GCF_002933815.1. Taxonomy (GTDB): domain Bacteria; phylum Bacteroidota; class Bacteroidia; order Sphingobacteriales; family Sphingobacteriaceae; genus Sphingobacterium. Next base: position 93,996 of record NZ_BEYR01000006.1, on the reverse strand, counting down.
TATATACCATCAATTATAAACAGAAGGAGAGAAACTTTATGGCAATTTTACAAAATGGTCCGAACGGCCCTATTGTTGGGAAATTTGGTTCGGTGAGTGCTTATCTATTGAATGGCCAAAATATCATACGTGGTGGCAAAAGAAAACGAACGTCTCCACCCAGTGAGGCCGAACTTTTAAATAGAGAAAAACAGAAAGTTGCAGGTAAGTTTGCCGCATGGAATAAAAGAATTCTTGAGTTTGGTTATCAATCGCTAGCGAAAAAAGGAAGTCGTGTAGGAGCTTTCCAATTGGCGCAGCGCCACATTTTTAAAGAGACTCTTGAACTGGATGCACAGAATAAACCTTTCGTTAACCCTGAAAAGCTATTGCTGTTTTCAGGTCCGCTTACCCCATTAGCCAACTGTCAAGTAAGCTTGGATGGCGATCGGATTGATCTTAGCTGGACTGTGGATGATCAATATAAAAGCAGTATATATAAAATCAATCTGGGACTCATAGGCTTGGATACCGAGTCGCATTTGAGAACCTCCATTGCAAAAGTAAATCAGGGCTCCTGTTCATTACAAGTTGAGGAGATAAGCAGAAAAACAGGTGATCTCCATGTTTATGTCAGCGTATGGGATACACTCGAAGGCGACTTTTCGAATTCTATTTATTGTGGGGTGATATAGGTGTAGATGCTGGATTCGTAATTGATTTAGGCTTTTTGTACCTTTATCCCGATGACGGATATCCAGAAAAGATTTGATCGTATACTCGCTATTTATATGCATTTACAGGCCAAGCCTGTTGTGACAGCGGCGGCATTGGCAGAACGCTATGAAGTGAGTCAACGTACAATTTACCGTGATATCCGTTCTTTGATGCAGGCCGGAATACCAATTTATGGTGAAGCTGGAAGTGGATACTCTTTAGTGGAGGGCTATAAAATGCCGCCCCTGCAATTTACAAGGGAAGAGGCGTTGAGTTTTGTCGCAGCAGAGAAATTGGTCGAGAAATATACGGATCGGAACCTAGCCCATCATTTTGCCACCGCACTGTTGAAAATGAAAGCCATATTAAGGGGGAATGAAAAGGAGCAAGTTGCACTGGTTGGAGACAATTTTCTCGTTCGGGGCGGACGTCATCAGTTCAATGAAAAGTTGACCCATGGTACCAATATTCTGATTGAAAGCATCGCTGCCAAAAAATGTGTTGAAATCTATTATTCCAAACCCTCCGATAAAAGTCCAGAAAGGCGTGAGATCGAAGCTGTTGGTATCTTCGTGGAGAGTAAGTTCTGGTATATTCTTGCTTTTTGTAAGTTAAGGAATGATTATAGGCAATTCCGTCTAGACAGAATAAACAACATCAGAATACTCGAAGATGATTTTGCAAAAGAGCACCCCGAACTCTCCTATTTTCTGAATAAACGCCATGAAGTGCCTACAACAAAAGTCATTGTGCAGGTGGACAAGGATATGGCCCGCTATATGGAATGGGACCGTCACTATTTTGGCTTCCAAAAAGAAATCGTTGCGGACAACTATGTGGAGATGCATTTTGAAAGTATAAATATGGAGAATGGTTTTGCGCGCTGGTATCTAATGTTTGCCGATAAAGGGAGGATTATTGAGCCTGAATCACTAAAAGAAACCGTGAAGCGTTTGCTTTCGGCTGCTTTGGAGCAAGTTTAGTCGTAAACGAAGGAGTTAGGGGCCTTGCTATGGCAAATGAAAAACTTGTTCGGCTGAAAGGGAGGATGCCGAACAAGTTAGACTGTAATTATATTAAAAAGTTTTGATCCACGTTAGGTGAAAACTTCCGTTGTAGGTATCAGGTATTAGCCCCTTTCCCAGAAAAATGGTGGTTGGATACCCAGTAAGCGTAAGTAGACAAATGCCTGTCCGCGATGATGGATCTCATTGTCGATAAAATATAAAATGCTGTGAATGACTGGCGATTTGTATTGTCCAAATAAGTTGAATTCTTCTGCAAATCGTTCTTCCGAAATCTTATTGAATAGTTCGGTAATCTGTGGGGTTGCCTCATCCCATGCCTGAAGTAATTGTGCTTTGGTTGAGTAGCCTAAATTTTCATTGAGTTCACCACTTTTGTTGTTCACAATTTCCTGGAGTCCCGGAACAGCGATCCCTAATAATTCCTTGATCATGTCTGCGAAAGTTCGCATGCCTTCAACTTTATAATTGAACAATTCTCCTTCGGGAAATTTTTCAATGGTTTGTCTCGTCAAAGTTCGGTGGCCCAACCAATGTGCAAGTAGTTCGTTTTTGGAAATGATGTCTGTTTTCATAATCATTGTATGATAAGTTTTTAAAGATTTACATCGCATCTCGCGTTGTATGACAGTTCAAAATTACGGCAGTCTGTGACAGCTGTATGGCAGCAGAAATAAGCGGATATCATTTTATTTTTTTGAAGACGATTTAACCGGAGCGGAGAGCTGGATAGGTATTATTCGAAAATTTGGGGTGGATGAAGAGAACATCTAGAAAATAAAAAAAATAATTCACTAATTATTTGACAGTTATAAAAATGTTTGTAACTTTGCAGTCCCTTAATGGGAATAGTGTGTCTTGAGCGAAGCCCTACTGCTTCGAAGGACTTTTAATTAATTAATTTACAACATGTCAGGTATTATTGGAAAAAAAGTAGGAATGACGAGCCTGTTTAACGCTGATGGGAAAAATATTCCTTGTACAGTGATTCAGGCCGGGCCGTGCGTGGTTACGCAGATACGTACGGAAGAAAAGGACGGCTACTCGGCAATTCAACTTGGCTTCGACGAAGCTAAGGAGAAAAACACGACAGCTCCTTTGAAAGGGCACTTTGCGAAAGCAAACACAACGCCTAAGCGTAAGTTGGTAGAGTTTAAAACTTTCCCAGATGCAAAACAACTTGGTGACGTAGTTGACGTTACACTTTTCGAGGAAGGCGAATTCGTAGATGTAGTCGGTACTTCAAAAGGTAAAGGTTTCCAAGGTGTAATGAAACGTCATGGATTTGGTGGTGTAGGTGGTGCGACTCACGGTCAGCACAACAGATTACGTGCTCCAGGTTCATTAGGTGCTTCATCATGGCCTTCACGCGTATTTAAAGGTATGCGCATGGCTGGTCGTACAGGTGGTGACAGAGTTAAAGTTCAAAACTTACAGGTGTTGAAAGTTTACGCTGAGCAAAACCTTATCGTTGTTAGTGGTTCCATTCCAGGAGCTAAAGGTTCTTATGTAATCGTAGACAAATAGTAGAGATGGAAGTTAAAGTTTTAAATTTATCAGGTAAAGAAACAGGTGCCAAGGTGCAACTTCCTGAGTCGGTATTTGGGTTAGAGCCTAACGATCATGCGATCTATTTGGATGTGAAACAATACTTAGCGAACCAACGCCAAGGAACTCACAAATCTAAACAACGTAATGAAATCGCGGGTTCAACTCGTAAATTACACAAACAAAAAGGTACTGGTGGTGCTCGTGCGGGTTCTATCAAATCTCCATTGTTTAATGGTGGTGGTCGTGTATTCGGTCCTCAACCTCGTGATTACTCGTTCAAATTGAATAAAAAATTGAAACAAGTAGCACGTAAATCAGCGTTGTCTTACAAAGCTCAAGATAATAATGTAGTTGTTTTGGATGCAGTTCAATTCGATTCTTGCAAAACAAAAAACTATGTTGCTTTAGTAAACGCGTTGAACATTGCTGACGAGAAAACTTTATTGGTTTTGCCAGCATATGATAAAAATGTTTATTTATCAAGCAGAAACTTGAAGAAAGCAAAAGTTATTGTTGCTTCTGATTTAAATACATACGATGTATTAAATGCAACAAAATTATTGTTAACAACAGATTCTGTTAAAACTTTGGAGGAAGCATTAGCTAAGTAATATGGAAATTATCAAAAAACCTATCTTGACTGAGAAAGCTTCTATCTTAACGGAAAAATTAAACCGTTACGCTTTCAAAGTAGATCACAGAGCAAACAAAATCCAGATTAAATCAGCTGTTGAAGCTATGTTCGGTGTGACAGTTCTTGCTGTAAACACTGCAGTTGTAGCAGGTAAAGCAAAAAGCCGTTACACAAAAGCAGGTTTCGTATCTGGTAGAGCTCCTAAGTATAAAAAAGCTATCATTACTATTAAAGATGGCGAAACTATTGACTTTTACAGTACTATATAATTTAAGATGGCAGTTAAAAGATTCAAACCGGTAACCCCTGGTACTCGTTTCAGAATAGGCGCAGATTATTCTGATGTTACTACAAACGTTCCTGAAAAATCGTTAGTAGTAAAAATCAACAAGAAATCAGGTGGTCGTAATAACTCCGGTAAAATGACTATGCGTTATCTCGGTGGGGGACATAAAAAAGTATACCGATTAATTGATTTCAAACGCGATAAAAAAGATATCCCTGCAAAAGTAGCTACTATTGAGTACGATCCAAACCGTACTGCTCGTATTGCATTGTTGCATTACGCTGATGGTGAAAAACGCTACATCATTGCTCCAGCTGGTTTACAAGTTGGTCAAACTGTAGTTGCAGGTGATAAAGTTGCCCCAGAAGTTGGTAATACATTACCATTAGCAAACATTCCATTGGGTTCTATCATCCACAACATTGAATTAAATCCTGGTCAAGGTGGTTCAATTGCTCGTTCGGCTGGTACTTATGCTCAATTGTCTGCTCGTGATGGTAAATATGCCATCATCAAATTGCCTTCAGGCGAAACACGTATGATCTTATTGACTTGTGTTGCTACAATTGGTTCCGTATCGAACCATGAAAGATCTAACCAAGTGTTAGGTAAAGCAGGTCGCAAACGTTGGTTAGGTCGTCGTCCAAGAGTTCGTGGTGTTGCGATGAACCCAGTAGATCACCCAATGGGTGGTGGTGAAGGCCGTACTTCAGGAGGTCACCCACGCTCACGTACAGGTGTATTAGCTAAAGGCTTCAAAACACGTTACAAGAAGAAAACATCGAATCGTTACATCATTGAGAGAAGGAAAAAATAATGGCTCGTTCAATTAAAAAAGGTCCTTATATCGATCACAACTTAGAAAGAAAAGTTCTTTCTATGAATGAAACTAACAAAAAGTCAGTTATCAAAACATGGTCTCGTAGATCAATGATTTCACCTGATTTTGTTGGCCATACCTTCGCAGTGCACAACGGGAATAAATTTATCCCTGTTTATGTAACAGAAAATATGGTAGGTCACAAGCTTGGTGAATTCGCGCCTACGCGTACATTCAGAGGCCACGCAGAAAAGAAAAAATAATAGGTAATGGAAGCAACAAAAAAACTTAAAAAGTCTGTCTTAATTAGACAACGCAAAGAGCAAGAGAAAGCTCAACAAGGTGGAGCTTCGGATGCCAAATTATTGAACTGCCCTACTTCGCCTCGTAAGATGCGTTTAGTGGTAGACTTAATTCGTGGCCAGCGTGTTGAAAATGCATTATACATTTTGAAACACTCTAGTAAAGAAGCTGCTGCTCGTGTAGAAAAATTATTATTATCTGCAATCAAAAACTGGGAAGCCAAGAACGAAGGTAAATCAGTGGAAGAAAGCGAACTAATTGTAAAAGAAGTATCAGTAGGTGGCGGTCGTCAATTGAAAAGATTGCGCCCAGCTCCTCAAGGTCGCGGATACAGAGTTCGTAAACGTTCAAATCACGTTACGTTGGTAGTTGATAGCAAATTAAACGTTGAACAAAACTAATTTATTGAGAAATGGGACAAAAAGCAAATCCAATAGGTAGCAGATTAGGAATCATCAAAGGTTGGGATTCTAACTGGTTCGGAGGTAAAAACTATTCCGATAAATTAGTTGAAGACGAAAAAATCAGAAAATATCTTTCTGTTCGTATTGCAAAAGGTGGTGTAGCTAAAGTTGTTATCGAAAGAACTTTAAAACGTATCACTGTTACAATTCACACTGCTCGTCCAGGTATCGTTATCGGAAAAGGTGGTCAAGAAGTTGACAAGATCAAAGAAGAGTTGAAAAAACTGACTAAAAAGGATGTTCAAATCAACATTTTCGAGATCAAACGCCCTGAGTTAGATGCTAAGTTAGTAGCTGAAGGTGTCGCTAAACAATTAGAGGCGCGTATTTCATTCCGTCGTGCAATGAAAACTTCAATCGCTTCTACCATGCGTATGGGTGCAGAAGGTATCAAAATCATGTGTTCTGGTCGTTTAGGTGGTGCTGAGATGGCACGTACTGAACAATACAAAGAAGGAAGAACTCCTTTACACACATTGCGTGCTGATATCGACTACGCTTTAGCTGAAGCATTGACTACATACGGTAAAATCGGTATCAAAGTTTGGATCTGTAAAGGTGAGGTCTACGGTAAACGTGACTTATCTCCAAACATTGGTCAAGCATCCGGTGTAAAATCACGTGGCAACCACGAAGGTGGTGGTGAACGTCGTGACAACCGTAACAAAGGTGGTCGCGGTGGAAACAACCGTGGTGGAAACAACCGTGGTGGAAATAACCGTGGTCCGAAAAAAGATTAATACAGTTTATTTAGATTACAACAAAAACCTGCTGAAGAAGCAGATTTAAAAAGTATACGAACATGTTACAGCCAAAAAGAACGAAGTTCAGAAAGATGCAGAAAGGCCGCATGAAAGGTAACGCTTCTCGTGGAGCGGAGTTAGCTTTCGGTTCTTTCGGTATCAAAACAATGGAGCAAGCATGGATCACTAGCCGTCAAATCGAGGCAGCTCGTATTGCGGTTACACGTTATATGAAACGTGAAGGTCAAGTTTGGATTCGTATTTTCCCTGACAAACCTGTTACGAAAAAACCTGCAGAGGTACGTATGGGTAAAGGTAAGGGTGCTCCAGAATACTGGGTAGCAGTAGTACGCCCAGGCCGTATGTTATTTGAAGCAGAAGGTGTGCCTTTGGAAATTGCCAAAGAAGCTTTACGCCTTGCAGCTCAAAAACTTCCGGTTCAAACTAAGTTTGTGATTCGTAGAGACTACGTTGAAGCATAAAAATCTTGGTAATGTCATCATTTAAGCGTTAGGGCCGTTACCCCTAACGCTATATATAAACAGATGATAACCCAAATAACAACTGAAAAAACATGAAAAATTCAGAAATTTTAGAATTATCTAATGAGGACTTAGCAGCTCGTCTTGTAGAGGAGAAAGCAGCCCTTACGAAATTGAAATTTGCACATGCTGTTTCAGCTATTGAGAACCCTAACGTGATCAAAGCAGCACGCAGAGCTATCGCTCGTATCAGTACAGAGATCAGTGCACGCAAAGCTGCAGCTAAAAACGAAACAGCCTCTGAGGCGTAAAATTTAAAGTCGAAATGGAAAGAAATTTAAGAAAAACAAGAATCGGCTTAGTAGTTAGCAACAAAATGGACAAGTCTATTGTAGTGGCTGTTGAACGTAAAGTAAAACACCCTATCTATGGTAAGTTCGTTAAAAAAACTACTAAATTTAAAGCTCATGACGAAACTAATACCTGCGGTATCGGCGATACGGTATTAATCATGGAAACTCGTCCGCTGAGTAAAACAAAAAACTGGAGATTAGTAGAAATTATAGAAAGAGCTAAATAACATGGTACAACAAGAATCAAGACTTAATGTAGCTGACAATAGCGGTGCTAAAGAAGTTTTAGTAATCCGTGTATTGGGCGGTACGCGTAAGCGTTATGCATCAATCGGAGATAAGATTGTTGTATCGGTGAAAAGCGCTATGCCTTCAGGAAACGTGAAAAAAGGTTCCGTTTCTAAAGCAGTAGTAGTTAGAACGAAAAAAGAAATCCGTCGTAAAGATGGTTCTTATATCCGTTTTGATGACAACGCCGCTGTATTATTAAATAATAATGATGAGCCACGTGGCTCACGTATCTTTGGCCCTGTTGCCAGAGAATTGCGTGAGAAACAGTTCATGAAAATTGTATCACTAGCACCGGAGGTTTTATAATTATGGCAATCAAGAAAACAAAAACGACTACGCACAAAATCAAAATTAAAAAAGGTGATTTAGTGAAAGTTATCGCTGGTAACTCTAAAGGTGTTCAAGGAAAAGTATTAACTGTTTTAGTGGATAAAAATAGAGCTATCGTTGAAGGCGCTAACATCGTAAAAAAACACACTAAACCAAGTGCAGCTAATCCTAATGGTGGTATCATTGAGAAAGAAGCTGGTATTCACATCTCTAATTTAGCTGTTATCGATCCTAAAACAGGTGAAACTACCCGTGTAGGTCGTAAGTTAAATGCAGATGGTAAATTAGTTCGTTACGCTAAAAAATCAGGGGAGGAAATTAAATAATGACTTACGTACCAAGATTAAAAGTGAAATATGCGGAGGAAATCCGTAAAGCACTTCAAGAAAAATTTCAGTATAAAAGTATTATGCAGGTTCCTAAACTTGAGAAAATCGTTGTTTCACAAGGCGTAGGAGCTGCAACAGCTGACAAGAAATTAATCGATAATGCTATCGCTGAATTGACTTTAATTACAGGTCAACAAGCCGTTGCTACAAAATCGAAAAAAGATATTTCAAACTTTAAATTACGTAAAGGTATGCCTGTAGGGGCACGTGTTACTTTACGTGACAACAATATGTTTGAATTCTTGGACCGTTTGGTAGCAGTATCGCTTCCACGTATTCGTGACTTCCGCGGTATCAACGATAAAGGTTTTGACGGACGTGGTAACTATAACTTAGGTATCACTGAACAAATCATTTTCCCTGAGATCAACATTGATAAAATCAACAAGATCCAAGGTATGGATATCACTTTTGTGACTTCTGCTCAAAATGATGTTGAAGCTTTAGAATTGTTGAAACAATTCGGTTTACCATTTAAAAATCAAAATACTAATAACAATGGCTAAAGAAGGATTAAAAGCACGCGAAGTAAAACGCGCTAAATTGGTAGCTAAATATGCGGCAAAACGTGCAGAATTAAAAGCTGCTGGCGATTATGTTGCATTAGATAAATTACCTAAAAATGCTTCTCCAGTACGTTTACACAACCGTTGTAAATTGACTGGCCGTCCTAAAGGATATATGCGTCAATTCGGTATCTCCCGTGTAACTTTCCGTGAGATGGCTTTAGATGGCAAGATCCCAGGGGTGAAAAAAGCTTCTTGGTAATTAAAAAAAAATACTTAATTTTGCCCGGGCAATTCTACTGAGGATTGCCGGGGTTTTTGCATTTTAAAATTGTTTAACAGATAGAAGGTCCCATACCAATGGTTGGGAGGGAAACCGCTGTCACAAATTTTCATATATAATGACTACAGATCCAATTGCGGATTACCTTACACGAGTAAGGAATGCCATCAAGGCCAACCACAGGGTTGTTGAAATTCCTGCATCGAACCTTAAAAAAGAAATCACTAAAGTTCTTTTTGACAAAGGTTACATTGCTAATTACAAATTCGATGAGAATGGCGTACAGGGTACGATCAAAATCGCATTGAAATATAATCCAATTAGCAAAATTCCGGCTATTCGTACGTTGACACGTGTGAGTAAACCTGGTTTAAGAAAGTATGCAAGCGTTGATACTATGCCTCGTGTTTTGAATGGTTTAGGTATTGCTATCTTGTCAACATCTAAAGGTGTTATGACAGATAAAGAAGCTAGACTTCAAAATGTTGGTGGTGAAGTTTTATGTTACGTTTATTAATCTAGGTAAAAACACAAAGAAATGTCAAGAATTGGAAAAGCGCCTATCGCTATCCCTGCTGGGGTAACTGTTACTATTTCGGACAAAAACTTAGTTTCAGTAAAAGGTCCTAAAGGCGAATTAACACAACAGGTTGACCGTGACATCACTATTGCTCAAGAAGATGGCAATATCGTGGTAACACGTCCAACTGATCAAAAGAAACACAAAGCATTACACGGTCTATACCGTTCCCTGTTGGCTAACATGGTTCAAGGTGTGACTGAAGGTTACAAAACTACTCAAGAGTTAGTCGGTGTAGGTTACCGTGCCACAAGTACAGGTAATGTATTAGAGTTAACTTTAGGTTTCTCTCACCAGATTGTTTTTGTATTGCCAAAAGAGGTTAAAGTATCAACTACTGCTGAAAAAGGTAAAAACCCTACAATCACTTTAGAATGTGCTGACAAACAATTGATCGGTCAGGTAGCGGCAAAAATCCGTGGCTTCCGTAAACCAGAACCTTACAAAGGAAAAGGTATCAAGTTTGAAGGCGAAGTATTGAGAAGAAAAGCAGGTAAATCAGCTAAAAAATAATAATCATGGCAGGACAAAAAGCATCTCGTAGAGAGAGAATCAAAAAAGGAATCAGAAAAAACCTTGCTGGAACGTCTGAACGTCCACGTTTATCGGTTTTTAGAAGTAACAAAGGTATCTATGCGCAAATCATTGATGACAATGCAGGTAAAACATTAGTTGCTGCATCTAGCTTGTCAAAAGAATTTGTTGCATCTGGTAACAAAGTTGATCAATCTAAAGCTGTAGGTAAATTGGTTGCTGAAAAAGCAGTAGCAGCAGGTATTAATAAAGTAGTTTTTGACCGTAATGGGTACTTATACCATGGCCGTATCAAATCTTTGGCTGAAGGTGCTCGCGAAGGCGGTTTAGACTTTTAATCATAGAAAGAAATGGCATTAAGCAATATAAAAAGAGTAAAATCAAGCGAAATTGAATTAAAAGATCGCTTAGTAAGTATCCAACGTGTAGCTAAAGTTACTAAAGGTGGTCGTACTTTCAGCTTCTCTGCAATTGTTGTAGTAGGTGATGAAAACGGTATTGTTGGTTACGGTTTAGGTAAAGCTAAAGAGGTAACAGAAGCAATCACGAAAGGTATCGACGACGCAAAGAAAAATTTGGTAAAAGTTCCTGTAATCAAAGGTACTGTTCCTCACGCACAATATGGTAAATATTCTGGTGGTTCAGTTTTGATTAAACCAGCTGTTGGTGGTACAGGAGTTTTGGCAGGTGGAGCAATGCGTGCAGTATTGGAGTCTGCTGGTATCAAAGACGTATTGGCTAAATCATTAGGTTCTTCTAACCCACACAACGTGGTAAAAGCAACTGTAACTGCCTTAGCAAACATGCGTGATGCATATACAGTGGCACAACACCGCGGTGTCGATTTGAATAAAGTATTTAACGGTTAATTATCATGGCAAAAATCAAAATCACCCAGATAAAGAGCGTTATCGACAGAAGCGAGCGCCAAAAGAAAACTATTGAGGCATTGGGTTTGAAAAGAATCAACCACTCAGTAGAAGTTGAAGCTACTCCATCAATCATTGGAATGGTACGTAAAGTAAACCATTTAGTAGCTATCGAAACTATTTAATATTAGCATATGGAAAGGGTCTTTGGGCTCTTTCCATTACTTGTTATTAATAATAATTATTTTTTAATCGCTAGTACCTGTTTAGTGAGAGCGAAGGGCTAGCACAATTTAGTTTAAAAATGAACTTAAGTAATTTAAAACCTGCAAAAGGTGCAGTAAAAGGAAGCAAACGTATTGGCCGTGGTACTGGTTCTGGTCGTGGTGGTACTTCTACACGTGGTCACAAAGGTGCTGGTTCTCGTTCAGGTCACTCTACGAAAATCGGTTTCGAAGGTGGTCAAATGCCTTTGCAACGTCGTGTACCTAAATTTGGTTTCAAAAACATCAACCGTGTTGAGTACAATGGTGTCAACTTGGATACTTTGCAAGCGTTGATCGAGAAATTCAATTTGACAACTGTAGATTTCGATGCATTGAAAGCTCATGGTTTAGTGTCTAAAAATGACAAAGTAAAAATCTTGGGTCGCGGTGAATTGAAAGCTAAAGTTGAAGTAACAGCGCACGCGTTTACTGCTTCTGCTCAAAAAGCTATTGAAGCTGCAGGCGGTTCTATCGTTAAAATTTAATAAATGAAGAAACTAATCACAACCTTAACCAATATTTGGAAAATCGATGATTTACGTACGCGTATTCTAAATACCTTACTTTTTCTTTTGATTTACCGTATTGGATGTCACGTGGTATTACCAGGTGTAAATCCTCATGCTTTGGCTTCTGGTCAGAAAGAGGGTTTATTGGGCTTACTGGATATGTTTGCGGGGGGATCATTCTCTCGTTCAGCTATCTTTGCTTTAGGGGTAATGCCATATATCTCGGCATCCATTGTTGTTCAATTGCTGGGCATCGCGGTTCCTTACTTCCAAAAGATGCAGAAAGAAGGGGAAAGTGGTCGTCAAAAAATGAATCAGATTACTCGCTATTTAACATTAGGGATTACTTTGCTTCAGGCTTTTGCTTATGTACGTACTCAGATCGAGCCAAGTGCTAAGACAATCGCGGACCCATTGTTCACTATTCTGACTGCCATAGTTTTGACAGGCGGTACTTTATTTGTGATGTGGTTAGGAGAGAAAATTACTGATAAAGGTATCGGTAATGGTATTTCTTTGATCATCATGACAGGTATTATCGCTCAATTGCCAAGTGGTATCACTGCGGAATGGGTTTCTAGAATGGCGAAAGGTGGTGGTGGTCCAATTCCATTGTTGCTTGAATTTGTGGCTTTGTTCTTCGTTGTGATCTTTACGATCTTGATCGTACAGGGGGTTCGTAAGATTCCTGTACAATACGCGAAGAAAATTGTCGGAAACAAGCAAGTCGGTGGAGTACGTCAGTATATACCGTTAAAGGTAAATGCTGCAGGTGTAATGCCGATCATTTTTGCACAGGCGATCATGTTTGTGCCAATGAGTTTAGGACAGTTCTTCCCGAATCTTCAGTCTGAATTTTTGACTTCGTTGAGTAACTACACTTCTGTAGCGTATAACGTGACTTTTGCGGTGTTAATTATCGCATTTACGTTTTTCTATACAGCGATCATGGTTAATCCGCAACAGATGTCAGATGACATGAAGAAAAACGGAGGTTTTGTTCCAGGTATTAAGCCGGGATTGGAAACTAGTAATTTTATAGACCGCGTAATATCAAATATTACATTTCCAGGTGCAATTTTCTTAGCGATTATTGCTATTCTACCTGCTATTGCAAGTTTGTTTGGTATTAATAATCAATTTGCGCACTTCTACGGAGGTACGTCATTATTGATTTTAGTAGGTGTGGTGTTGGATACTTTGCAACAGATCGAATCTCATTTGTTGATGCGTCATTACGATGGATTGATGAAAACAGGTCGTATTAAAGGTCGTTCGGCCGCGTCTGTTGAGGGAATGGATCATTCGGCAATTTAATTTCTTTAGATGTCTAAAGTATTTTATAAGTCAGCAGATGATATAGAGCAATTGCGGAAGTCAGCAGATGTGCTTTCGCAATTGCTTGGTGAAATCGCAAAAGTGATTAAGCCTGGGGTAAAAACTATATCTCTTGATAAATTAGCTTATGAGTATATTCATGATAATGGCGGTACGCCGGCGTTCTTAAATTATCATGGATTTCCATACTCTTTGTGTATCTCTGTCAACGATCAGATTGTACACGGTTTTCCTAGCGATTATGAAATTAAAGATGGTGATCTTGTTTCGGTCGATGGAGGTGTCAATTTGAATGGTTTTATCAGTGATTCAGCTTACACTTTCGGTGTCGGTGAGATTTCTGAGGAAGCGCAATTGTTGTTGGATGTCACAAAGGAATCATTGTACAAAGGTGTTGAACAGGCTGTGGCCGGTAAACGTGTCGGGGATATTTCCTCTGCGGTCCAGGAGTACGTGAGCAAATTCGGTTTCGGAATTGTGCGCGAACTGGTCGGACATGGCGTTGGATATCATTTACATGAAAAACCAGAAGTTCCGAATTATGGAAAACGTGGTGCAGGGCCAAAGTTGGAAGAAGGTTTGGTCATTTGTATCGAGCCAATGATCAATGCGGGGCGCGCAGGTGTTCGTTTTTGGGACGATGGTTGGACAGTAAGTACAGTAGATGGGAAGTTATCGGCGCACTTTGAACAGATGGTTGCTATCCGAAAAGGAGAACCAGATGTGTTGCTGACATTCGAACATGTAGAGAAAGTTTTGAACAAAAAGTAGTTGGTTTTCAATTATTTTTATTTATCTTTGCACTCCTGTTCGCAGGCTTTTAAATTAAATTTAATCGAGAATATATGGCTAAACAAGCCTCAATAGAACAAGACGGTATAATTAGAGAGGCACTTTCTAATGCTATGTTTAGGGTAGAATTGGAAAATGGACATGAAATCATTGCCCATATTTCTGGTAAAATGCGTATGCACTATATCAAAATTTTACCTGGGGATAAAGTTAAATTGGAAATGTCTCCGTATGATTTGACTAAGGGAAGGATTACTTACCGCTATAAATAGTCGTAAGCCTTTTAATTAGCGCAAGCTTTTGAAAAAATAAATATCATGAAAGTAAGAGCATCAATAAAAAAACGTAGCGCGGACTGTAAGATCATCCGTCGTAAAGGTAAAGTTTTTGTAATCAACAAAAAGAACCCTAAGTTCAAACAACGTCAGGGTTAATTCATTAAAAAAATAATAGCTTAATATTATATGGCAAGGATAGCAGGTATTGATTTACCTAAAAACAAAAGAGGGGTGATCGGCCTTACCTATATTTTTGGTATCGGTCGTACAAGAGCTCAATATATCTTGGAAAAAGCTGGTATCAGCGAAGATGTGAAGGTACAAGAGTGGAATGATGATCAATTGGCAGCAATTCGTAGCATCATCAACGATGAATTGAAAGTAGAAGGTGCATTACGTTCAGAGATCCAATTGAACATTAAACGTTTAATGGATATCGGTTGTTACCGTGGATTGCGTCACCGTAAACACTTACCAGTTCGTGGTCAACGTACTAAAAACAACTCACGTACTCGTAAAGGTAAACGTAAGACAGTTGCAAACAAGAAAAAAGCTACTAAATAATAAATAAGAAATGGCTAAAACTAAAAAAGCTGCAAAAAAGCGTATCGTTGTTATCGAACCTGTAGGTCAGGCTCACATTAACGCAACGTTTAACAATATCATTGTAACTTTGACTAACAATCAAGGACAAACTATTTCTTGGTCTAGTGCTGGTAAAATGGGTTTCCGTGGTTCTAAAAAGAACACGCCATACGCTGCTGGTCAGGCTGCACAAGATTGTGGAAAAGTTGCTCATGATTTGGGTTTACGCAAAGTTGAAGTGTTTGTTAAAGGACCTGGTGCTGGTCGCGAATCTGCAATCAGAACTTTACAAACTGTAGGAATCGATGTGACTACTATCAAAGATATCACTCCACTTCCTCACAACGGTTGTCGTCCTCCAAAACGCAGAAGAGTTTAATTAATTTAAAGATAAGATTCATTGGCTATAGGCTGATAGATACTTTAATTGTAAAAGAAAATGGCTAGATATACAGGACCTAAGTCCAAAATTGCCCGTAAATTTAGAGAGCCGATCTTCGGCCCAGATAAAGCGTTAGAAAAGAAAAATTACCCTCCTGGACAACATGGAGCTTCTAAACGCAGAGGTAAACAATCTGAATATGCTATTCAGTTGTTAGAAAAACAAAAAGCAAAATACACTTATGGTGTATTGGAGCGCCAGTTCGCAAACTTATTTGTTAAGGCTGCCTCTAAACAAGGTATTACAGGTGAGATCTTCTTGAAATTATTAGAAGCTCGCTTGGATAATGTAGTTTACCGTCTTGGTATCGCTACTTCTCGTGCCGCTGCTCGTCAGTTGGTATCTCACAAACACATTACTGTTAACGGAAGTGTTGTTAACATTCCATCATATAGCTTGCGTCCAGGTGACGTTATAGCAGTTCGTGAACGTTCTCAAACACTTGAAGCCATCACAAATTCAGTTGCAGGTCGTACTGTAAATAAATTTTCTTGGTTAGAGTGGAATGCGAAAGAATTGACAGGTACTTTCTTAAGCTATCCAGAAAGATCTGATATTCCTGAAAACATTAAAGAGAACTTAATCGTTGAGTTATACTCTAAATAATAAATAAAATAGAAGTATGCATAGTCCAGTTTTGGGGTATGCATCTTTCTGTTGTATTACAATTATTATTACAAATAAAACATTAAAAGAAAATAAATGGCAATTTTAGCATTTCAAAGACCGGATAAAGTTATCATGCAAAAATCTACGGATTTTGATGGTACGTTTGAATTTCGTCCATTGGAGCCTGGTTTTGGTGTAACCATTGGTAATGCTTTGCGCCGTATTCTATTGTCCTCGTTAGAAGGATATGCAATTACGTCGATAAGGTTTTCTGGCGTTTCGCACGAATTTTCAACGATCAAAGGTGTTGTTGAAGACGTAACTGAAATTATCTTGAACTTGAAACAGATCCGTTTCAAAAAAACAGGTGAGATTGGCGACAACGAAAAGGTATTTGTAGTAATCAATGGTCAAGAACAATTCTTAGCTGGTGATATCACAAAATTCTCTAATAACTTTACTGTCTTAAATCCAGACTTAGTAATCTGTAACATGGATAACGCAGTGACAATTGAATTGGAATTGAGTATTGCTAAAGGTCGTGGATATGTAAATGCAGATGAGAATAAAGTGACTGATGCGCCGGTAGGTGTTATCGCTATCGATTCGATCTTTACTCCGATCAAGAATGTTAAATATACCATTGAGAATTACCGTGTAGAGCAAAAAACTGACTACGAGAAATTGTTGTTGGATATCTCTACAGATGGCTCAATTCACCCCGAAGAAGCTTTAAAAGAGGCTGCTAAGATCTTAATTCAACACTTTATCTTATTCTCTGATGAGAATATGCTGCTTGAGTCGCAAACAAAAGAGGAAACTAAAGTCGTAGATGAGGAAATCTTGCACATGCGTAAGATTTTGAAAACAGAATTAGTAGATCTTGACCTTTCAGTGCGTGCATTGAATTGTTTGAAAGCTGCTGATATTCGCACATTAGCTGAGTTGGTAACTTACGACGTAGCTGATATGTTGAAATTCAGAAACTTCGGTAAAAAATCGTTAAGCGAAATCCAGGAATTGGTTAAATCGAAAGGTTTATCATTCGGAATGAACTTGGCAAAATATAAATTAGACGAAGAATAATAATTTATTAAGCGACCACTATATGTAATTCCTCTTGAAGCTGATTGCTGAGCAAGATGGGCAGTTGCCTATGAAATGTCTGGCAGTTTAAGTAAAGCAAGAACGGTATATATAGTATAATAAAATCAAAATGAGACACGGAAAAAAAGTCAATCACTTAGGCCGTACAGATAGCCATAGAAAAGCAATGTTGGCTAACATGGCAACATCTTTAATCCTACACAAACGTATCACAACTACTTTGGCTAAAGCTAAAGCATTGCGTACGTATGTAGAGCCTTTGATTACTAAATCTAAAAACGACACAACACACTCTCGTCGTACAGTATTCGCTTATTTGAAAGATAAAGACGCAGTTTCTATCTTATTCCGCGAAATTTCTGAAAAAGTAGCTAACCGTCCAGGTGGTTATACTCGTATCATCAAAATGGAAAACCGTTTAGGTGATAACGCAGAAATGGCTTTCATCGAGTTGGTTGATTACAACGAAATCTACGGTAAAAAAGCTGCTGCTGCTGAGAAGAAAACTACTCGTCGTCGTGGTGGTGCTAAAAAAGCTGCTGCTCCTGCTGAAACTGAAGCTCCTGCGGAAGTAAAAGCTGAAGTAGAAGGTGAAGAAAAAGTTGACGGAGAATAATATTGTTCCCGTTATAATAGAAAAAGTCCTCTTTTTAAGAGGACTTTTTTTATTTTATGACCATTCCTACCGTTATAACTGATATATTTGTAATGCTAAAAATCTGATAGCTTTTTCTATTTCAAGCTATTTCGTTTATCAATCTATAATTCATTAAGATGAAACCATTTGATGTTTATCCCATTAATCCCATTAACATAGTTAAAGCTAATGGATCTACGGTGTGGGATGCCGAAGGAAATGCTTATTTGGACTTGTATGGTGGCCATGCCGTGATATCGATCGGACACACGCATCCACACTATGTACAACGTATTACAGAGCAGTTGAATCGTATCGGATTCTATTCTAATTCTGTTGAAATTCCAATTCAGCGTGAACTCGCGCGATTGCTTGGCGAAGTATCTGGTAAGGGTGATTACGATTTATTCCTTTGCAATTCGGGCGCAGAAGCGAATGAAAATGCATTGAAGCTTGCTTCTTTTTATAATAAGCGAAAGAAAGTAATCGCATTCTCTAAATCTTTCCACGGTAGAACGTCATTGGCTGTAGCTGCGACGGACAACCCTAGCATTGTTGCACCTATTAACGAAACAGAGAATGTAGTTTTTCTTCCTTTCAATGATGAAGATGCACTAAAGGAGGCGTTTTCAGCTTGTGGTACTGAAATTTCTTCTGTTATTATCGAAAGTATCCAAGGTGTCGGTGGAATTAGGGAAGCATCCGTTAGCTTTCTTCAATTGATCCGCTCACTTTGTGACCAATATAATGCAGTATTTATTGCTGATGAGGTACAATGTGGCTATGGTCGGACAGGTTCGTTCTATGCACAGGATTATTCAGGAGTAGACGCGGATATTTATACTATGGCCAAAGGGATGGGTAATGGTTTTCCTATCGGGGCAATAAGTATCTCTCCTAAGTTTAAAGCTTCCCATGGTAGTCTGGGAACAACCTTTGGTGGTAACCATCTGGCCTGTGCGGCTGCTTTGGCTGTTCTGGAGGTCATTCAACAGGATCGTTTGATGGAGAATGCAAATGCTGTAGGACAGTATCTCATTGACGAACTAAAGAAAATTGAAGAGATCGTAGAAGTAAGAGGCAGAGGATTGATGATCGGAATCGAACTTCCAGCATCTTTGGCACATGTAAAGAAAGATCTTTTGCTAAAGAATCGTATTTTTACGGGGGAGGCTAAACCTTATGTTATTCGATTACTTCCAGCATTGAACATTACCAAAGAGCATGCTGATCAATTTTTATTGGCATTAAAAGAACATATAAAAGCGGTTGT
Source organism: Sphingobacterium sp. HMA12 (assembly GCF_002933815.1). GTDB lineage: Bacteria > Bacteroidota > Bacteroidia > Sphingobacteriales > Sphingobacteriaceae > Sphingobacterium. Next base: position 75,021 of record NZ_BEYR01000006.1, on the reverse strand, counting down.
AGTCGCTTAACGATAATAGGTGAAATAATAAGGGCGACTTCTCTGTGTAAGGGTGGAGCGATCTGAATTGTTTCTTCAGCATAAACAAACAAAGCGGGTAGCACAATACGTTGTGTCCTAGAAAAGGCTCGCATAAATGATTTATATAGATGAAAAAGTTTTTCTCTGTAAAAGACGTATCCAGTGTAGCAGACGTTGTTCAAGAGGCGTTAGCGCTAAAAGCAGCACCTTATGACAACCAAGATCTTGGTAAGCATAAAACCTTGGGTCTTGTGTTTTTAAATCCTAGTTTACGTACACGTTTGAGTACTCAAAAAGCAGCAATGAACTTGGGTATGAATGTAATGGTCATGAACATGGACAAGGATGGCTGGGCGTTGGAGACACAGGACGGTGTCGTGATGAACGGCAGTACTGTTGAACATATCCGTGAGGCAGCAGCCGTCATGGGAGAATATTGTGATATCCTTGGCCTACGGTCGTTTCCGAAGTTAAAAGATCGAGAAGAAGATTACAGCGAGGATCTATTCAACAAATTTATTAAATATTGTGGCGTACCTGTTGTTTCGCTTGAAAGCGCAACACGCCATCCATTGCAAAGTTTAACAGATATCATTACGATCACTGAATATAAGAAGACGGCGAAACCAAAGGTTGTGTTGGCGTGGGCTCCGCATGTAAAAGCTTTACCACAGGCCGTACCGAATTCTTTTGCGGAATGGATGTGTAAAGCGCAAGAGGAAGGACTTGTCGAGTTTACCATTGCACAGCCCATGGGCTACGAGCTCAGCAAGGATTTTACGACGGGGGCGACAATATCAACGAATTTAAATGAAAGTCTGAAAGATGCTGATTTTGTTTATGTGAAAAATTGGTCATCTTATCAGGAATATGGGGAGGTGTATACCGTTGATGAGGATTGGATGATGGATAACGAGAAACTGTCTTTGACGAATGATGCGAAGGTCATGCATTGCTTACCGGTAAGGCGGGATTTGGAATTGTCATCTGAGATCTTGGATGGACCAAACTCGTTGGTGATTAAGGAAGCAAGTAATCGTGTCTGGGCGGCACAGGTTGTTTTAAAACGAATGCTGAAAGATCTAGTCTAAGAGCGGTCTTTTGATTATTGAGAAACTATTTTTATTTGGGAAAAGTTGCGTAATGGCTAATAGTGTATTAAATATTATAAAAATTGGCGGAAATATTATCGATGATGAGGGTCTGTTAGATTCTTTTTTAGAGAAATTTTCTGCACTGTCCGGGAAGAAAATCCTCGTGCATGGCGGTGGCAAAATTGCGACTCGCCTGGCAAGTGAGCTTGGTTTACAAGCACAAATGGTTGATGGCCGCAGGGTGACCGACGAAGGTATGTTGCGTATTGTGACAATGGTGTATGCTGGATTGACAAATAAAACCATCGTTGCCAAATTACAAAAATTAAAATGTGATGCTGTTGGCTTGACAGGAGCTGATGGTGATGTAATTAAGGCTATAAAAAGACCTGTCAAAGATATTGACTATGGTTTTGTTGGAGATTTATTGCATGATTCTGTGAATACATTGGCAATAAAAAAATTCCTGGAAGCAGGCTTTGTTCCGGTATTCTCCGCTATTACACATAATGGTTTAGGGCAGCTGCTCAATACCAATGCGGATACCATTGCATCTTCTTTGGCGGTTTCTTTGTCGTCCCTATACGAGACTTCGTTGGTTTATTGCTTTGAGAAAAATGGAGTGTTACGCGACGTGACCGATGAAAATTCGGTAATACCAACGATTAAATCCGAGGAATTTGAATATCTTAAAGAATCGGGCATTGTCAATGATGGTATGATCCCAAAATTGCAAAATGCATTTAATGCAATAAATAAAGGTGTTCAGGAGGTATATATTGGTCATGCCAATAATTTGCACTTGTTTCAACAGGGGCAGTTCGGTACCTGTTTGACATTAAAATAATCATGTAATCTAATCTAAACCCAACTATGAAAAAGGTCACTATTATCGGAAGTGGCAATATCGGTCTCTCCTTGGCGAAAGGGCTTGTAAAAAGCGAGTTCGCCAGTGCTGCCGATATTACATTGACCCGCAGAAATCTGAATGCTTTGGCTGAAGAGGCAAGCCAGGGATTCTCGGTAAGTAATGATAATAAAGCTGCTGTTAAAGACGCTGATATTATTGTCTTCGCTATATTACCACAACAGTTAAAAAAGGTATTGGTTGAAGTCGCTCCCGAAATAGATAAGAAAAATCAGATCTTTGTCTCCATTGTATCTGGTGTTTCCTGTGCTGACCTGAGAGCGGTATTGGGTGATGATGCGACGGTAATACGTGCAATGCCAAATACGGCCATTGCTATCGCTCAGTCGATGACTTGTATTGCGAGCGATAATGCTTCGAAAGGTAGCCTAGCTGAGGTGGAAAAGATGTTTGAGACTGTTGGTTCAGTAGTCATTATAAATGAAGATCTGATGACTTCAGCAACAGCCTTGTGTGCTTGTGGAATAGCTTTTTTCTTGCGGGCAATACGAGCGGCATCACAGGGTGGAGTTGAGATTGGTTTCCATGCACATGACGCGCTAAAAATGGCTGTTCAAACGGCTAAGGGTGCCGCAGATTTATTGTTGCATACGAATGCGCATCCTGAGGGCGAGATCGATAAAGTAACTTCACCGAAGGGATGTACCATAGCTGGATTGAATGAAATGGAACATCATGGTTTTAGTTCCGCGTTTATTAAAGGAATAAAATTGTCTGCGGATAAAGCAGGGGGACTATATCATGAAGGATAAGGAAAGCTTATTCCTAGATAGCTTAGTTTTATTGAAACAGTTGATAGCTCTTTCTTCTCTAAGTCGGGAAGAAATGTTGACGGCTGAACTGATTGAGAAATTTTTCAAAGAACGGTTCATTAAAACCTTTAGAAAGGGGAATAATGTTTGGGTATACAATGCGCATTACGTGCTAGATAAACCAACTATCTTACTTAATTCGCACCATGATACGGTAAAAGCCAATCCGGGTTATACCCGTGATCCATTAGCACCTTCTGAGGAGGATGGAAAACTCTACGGTTTAGGAAGTAATGATGCTGGCGGATGTCTGGTGTCTTTGATCGCCACTTTCTTGTATTTTTATGATGAGAAGGATTTAGAATATAATTTTTGTCTGGTTGCCAGTGCCGAGGAGGAAATATCGGGCAGAAACGGCATTGAATCGGTCTTGGAGGATATCGGACCGATTGATTTTGCAATTGTTGGCGAACCAACACTGATGGATTTAGCTATCGCAGAAAAAGGTTTGATGGTATTGGACTGCAATGCAATAGGGGGGGCGGGGCATGCTGCTCGCAACGAGGGTGATAATGCTATTTATAAAGCAATTAAAGATATTCAGTGGTTTAAGGACTATGCTTTTGAAAAAACATCAACTACGTTAGGCCCGATAAAAATGTCCGTGACAATGATTCAAGCAGGATCGCAGCATAATGTAGTGCCAGCCAATTGTAGTTTTGTAGTTGATGTACGGACAACTGATGCTTATACGAATGAAGAAACACTCGCGATCATCAAATCTCACGTTACTTCAGAAGTTTCGGCCCGATCTACTCGTTTAAAATCTTCTGCTATTTCAGAGGAACATCCTATCGTCCAGGCCGGAATAAAACTTGGTCGTAAACTATATGGATCTCCGACGATGAGTGATCAGGCACTTATTCCGGTACCTTCCTTGAAACTGGGGCCCGGAGACAGTGCAAGATCGCACATGGCTGATGAATTTATTTATATTGATGAAATTCGAGAAGGAATAGGTTTGTATATAGCTATGTTACAAGAGATCGTATAAAAAAAGCTTCCAACAGTTGGAAGCTTTTTTTATACTAGACTAAGCTGATCTGACGCTTAATACTTTCTTCAAGGGAGATAATCGTTTCTGTACGCTGAATTCCGGGCACAGATTGGATATCTTCGTTCAATACTTTTCTGAGGTGGACAGTGTCCCTACAGATAATTTTTGCAAAAATACTGTATTGGCCCGTACAATAATGTAACTCAACCACTTCTTTGATTTCTTTCAACTTATCTACCGCATCTGCATATTGTGAACCTTTTTCTAGATAAATACCGAGAAAGGCAGTGATGTCAAATCCAACTTTTTGGGGATTGATAATAAGATTTGAACCTCTGATGATACCTAACTCTTCCATCTTCTTCATTCTAACGTGGATGGTACCACCTGATACGATTAGCTTTTTTGCAATTTCGGTATAAGGAATAGAAGCATCGTTCATTAGAATAGACAGGATTTGGATATCCAAATTGTCTAGATCATAGTTTGCATATTGATTTTCCATTAACAATGGGTTTTGTGTTTCATTCATTGGTCATACATTAAAATCTGACCAATAGCTAAAATAATTAAATTTATTTCAAAATTACTAAGAATTTTCGGTTTATAGATGTAAATTTAATAAAAAATACTTATTGATATTGATAATGTTATATGTTTTTGATTGAAAGTGCTTATAATTGTTTTAGAGGTGATTTTATTGTAAGGTTATCAGATTGTTTCGTTATCTTATTATCAAAGTTGGGAGGAAATACGAGGATATTGGTGTGATTAAGGATCTCTTAAGGTGTCACAATGATCAAAGACAAATAAGTAAACTGCAGGGCATGTCAGAGCAAGGTCTCAATACTAAAATAAAGATGGAAGAAGTTCAAGATGTAAAGATTTCGAGGAAGAAGCCGATCTTTGAGGTAGGGGAAGGGCTTCATAAATATCTTAAACTATATCAACGGGATGAAAAACTGCCCATTGGTTATAAGGATTTATTGAATTTTACAGAGAAGGTACCGGTCATGGATAAATTTGGTAATGATACTTTTTGGGAAACTCCACTTTATCCCCAATATCTCATTGATCAGCTATACGACGGGTTAAAAGTAATTTATGCTAAGCTCAAAGCTTCGGGTAATACACGGATTGTACAACACAAATATATCGACCGTGTGGAGTATTGTGGTTTTGGTAATACGAGACCTTTTCGGATTCGTATTGTAAACCGGCTGAATGACGTCTACGATTATTTTTATATCAAGCAGGCGGATGCATCCCGGATATATGGTTTAGAGCTGGAGGAAATATTATCTCCAAATCAGGTCAATTATATGGTGGATCAGGACACACTGGTTGAAGAACATATTGTTGGTATTCCCGGTGATATATTTTCGCAAACGAGGATGTTTACGCCGGATTACAATTTGACACGTATTTCAAAGGAATTCGTTAAGTTTAACGAACGTTGTATTATCACGCTGCTGGGAGATATGCGTGCCTATAATTTTGTTATGCAGATTACACCTGATTTTGATGACTTTCAGTTTAGGATCAGGGCCATTGATTTTGACCAGCAATTTTATGAGGGAAACCCTAAAGTGTATATGCCGCAGTTTTTTAAAGAGAATTATCCCTACGTCAAGCTCGCCATGGAGCATTTGACAGAAAAAACGGTGCTACAATACCAACAGGAGGAACGTTCTTCGATCGTGCACAGGGTGCGGAGTGAACGGCACCGAATTGCTGATCTTCGGGATGCTTCGCAGACTCAAATCCTTTCAACACCCGAAAACATAAAACAACTGCGCGAAGGTTATGCAGAGTTTTACCAAAATAATTCGTATTTGAAATGTAAGACAATGACTGATATTGTCGAATTAAATGTGAAAAATGTGATTCGACAGGTGCAGATGTAATTATTTGATTCGGTCTTTATTGTCTTTGATAAAAGAGGACCAGCCTGAATAGGATTTTCCGCTGCCAGCGGTGCTGTTTTTTTGAAATGAATGGCAAACAGCAATTGCCAGCCCATCTGTTGCATCTAGAAATTGGGGCGTTTCTTCAAACTTTAATAGGTTTTTGAGCATGGCAGAAACCTGTTCTTTCGTTGCATTTCCATTTCCGGTGACGGATTGCTTTATTTTTCTGGGTGAATATTCAAAGATCGGAATATCCTGTGCCAGTGCTGCCGCCATAGCAACGCCCTGCGCCCTTCCTAGTTTCAGCATGACCTGAATATTTTTGCCATAGAAGGGCGACTCTAGGGCAACGCAATCCGGATTGTATTCTTGCATTAATGCAGAGGTCTTTTTGAAGATGCGTTGCAGTTTCAATGCATGGTCATCGAGATGCCCCATTTTGATCACACCCATTGAAATCAGGGATATTGTATTACCGACTTCTCTGATAATTCCATACCCAAGCACTACTGTACCGGGGTCGATCCCTAGAATAATTCTTTCTTTCGCCTTTTCCTTCTGCATGTACAATATTACAAATTTTGCTCTTTATAAGTGGATTGATGTGTACAAAACTTAATCATTTGGCTAAAATTTAGTAACATTGCTCTCTAATTATCAAAAGTTGACTGGGAGACAAAAAAAATACATCAGTCTTTTATTGAAGATACTGGTTTTTGTACTTGCGACATGGTACATTATCGTTAAGGTATCTGATAAGAGCAATATCGGTAAGTTTAAGACGCTAATCACTGGATTGGAGCAACATTCAGTTGTATGGACACTGGTTTTGATTGTTGTTTTGATGCTCGTAAACTGGCTTCTGGAGGTTGTTAAATGGCGCTATCTAGCATCCAAACTGGAGCATATCTCCTTTTGGAAAGCATTTCAATCCGTTTTTTGTGGACTTACATGGGCGATTTTTACCCCGAATAGGATTGGCGAATATGGGGGACGGGTATTGTTTCTGAAGCCCCAAAATAGAGCTAAGGGAGCTGTTGCCATGGGGGTCGGTTTATTTGCCCAATTGGTATTGACAAGTGTCGCTGGATCACTGAGCATAGCTTGGTTTATCTGTAATTTCTTATCTACGCCATTATCTGTTCAATTTGGTGTTTGGTTGCTGGCTATTATTTATGCTACCGGATTTGTGATATTGTATTTTAATGTGAGATGGGTGGATATGCTTGTGGGCCGAATTAAGTTTTTGACTAAAATCAAGCCTTTTTTTGAAGTCCTTGAACATTATTCGGCACGTGAGCTCTGTATTGTTTTGCTAAATTCATTGGCTAGATTCATCATTTTTACTTCACAATATATTATTTTGATGAAATTGACATTACCTGAGTTGCCTCTTCTATCTATGATCTTGATGATTTTTATCCTCTTTTTCGTTCAGGCTGCATTGCCTACTTTGGATATTTTTGATTTTAGTGTGCGGAGTTTTGTAGCAAGTAATCTTTATAGCTATATTACAACGCAGGAGATTGCAGTGATGGCTATTGTATCATGTATTTGGTTTGTCAATTTAATTCTCCCGGCAATATTTGGTTCTATTTTTGTTTTTAAGATAAATTTTTTCGGTGATACAAATTCTTAGCTATTTATTGATCAGTTTTGCCTGTGTGTACGCTATTCTCGTATTATGGATGCGGAAAGGTTGGGCTACCATCCAGCCACCTCCTGGTAAATTAGTTTCTACCAAAACCGTATCTGTAATTATTGCTGCCCGTAATGAAGAATTAAATATCCGGAGAACGATTGAATCTATATTAAATCAAAATTTTCCAAAAGAGCTTCTTGAACTTATTATTATTGATGACCATTCGGATGACAATACCTCCGCGATTGTTAAAGAATATATAGAAAGTGGAGTCAAGTTGATTCAGTTAAATGAGAATGGCCGAATGAATTCCTATAAGAAGCTGGCAATTTCGAGGGCGATTGACTGCTGTAAGGGGGAAATTGTTATAACGACTGACGCGGACTGCCGGATGGGACCAAATTGGCTAACTACCGTGATCGGGACCTTTGAAAAGGAAGATGTTTATTTGCTTTCTTCTCCAGTGCTGTATTCAGAGGAAAAAAGCTTTTTCGAACGCTTGCAGACACTGGAATTTCTATATCTCATAGGTCTTGGAGCAGCGGGAATTGGCAATAGAAAACCAACAACCTGTAATGGAGCGAACTTAGCTTACCGAAAAGATATATTTAAACAAATGGGTGGGTTTAAAGGTATCGATGAACTTGCCTCGGGGGACGATGAGTTATTTTTGCATAAGGTGGCTGAGAAGTATCCCGAACGAATTGCTTTTTGTAAATCACAAGATGCTATTGTGTATACGGACGCCAAGCCTGATCTTGGATCATTTATCAGCCAAAGAAGACGTTGGGCATCCAAGAGTACCAAGTATAAGAATAAAGGCGTCATTGCCTTAGGAATTGCTATTTGGCTGTTTAATGTGTTTTTATTGGTCGCAGCTGTACTATCAATTGCTGGTGTCAAAACGCTAGGCTGGGTTGTCCTCTTTGCATTGCTCCTTAAAATAACAGTTGAATTTTTGTTTATTCAGCCTTTAACGAATTTTGCGAAACGCACTACCTTACTTTGGTATCTCCCGATATTGAGTCTAGCCCATATTTTATACTTAGCTTATATTGGAATATTGGGAAACATTGGAAAATACGATTGGAAGGGTAGGCAAGTCAAATAAAACTATGTTAATTTTCCACTTTTCGCTTAATCGTTTCTTCTGCTAATTTTACGATTTCCTCGATATTTTTATCTGTTGTATCCAAAGGTTCCAGTACCTCCCATGTCATATGTAAAAAAGGAGTCAGTGGATACATCCCATATTGTACCATTTCGTAGGATCCTTTGATTGCAATCGGGACGACTAACGCATTTGGATTTTTCTTCAACAATGTTGCAATACCGCCAATGTGAAAAGCTTTCATTTTACCTGTTTTTGATCGAGTCCCCTCTGGAAAGATAAAGGCTGACCAATTCTTTGTTTTCATATTGTTGGCAAGTTTGAGAATCTCAGCTATGGATTGTTTGGGGTCATTACGATCAATATTGGCTGCCCCGCCATGTTTTAGGTTGAATGAAATACTGGGTATGCCACTGGCTAATTCAATTTTTGAGATAAATTTTCCATGAAACCTTCGCAGAAAATAGATCAGTGGCGGGATATCAAAGGTACTTTGATGATTAGCAACGAAAATAATCGGTTGTCCCAAAGGGATTGATTTGTTATCGATAAAAGTAACCCTATTAAATAATGTATAATAAGATGCTACCAAGCATGCATTTAATAGGTCAACACTTTTTTTATGCGCTTTATAACCACCTAATTGTAGGCATAGCCATTGGATGGGATGAAATATAATCAGGGATAAGCCAAAACAGAACCAAAATATAATAGATAGGATATAGCCTAAAAACTTTTTCATACGCTTTATTTATTGTTTACAAATATATCATTAAGCAACGATTTTTGGAAAATATTGATAATATTGTGTTTTATTTTAATAAAATTAATATTATATTTAATAATGTTAATTTTTGTTTTTTAAAATGAAAAAGATACCAGTAAATTGCCCGTGTTGTGATGCGAAATTGAAGGTCGCTAAGTTGATCTGCGATTCCTGTGACACAGAAGTTGTCGGTAAGTTTACCTTACCCTTGCTGATGCAATTGACAATTGAAGAGCAGGAGTTTGTCCTCAATTTTCTTAAGTATTCGGGTAGCTTAAAAGAGATGGCCAACCAGATGGGAAAGTCGTACCCAACTGTTCGCAATATTTTGGATGATTTGATTCATAAATTAAATTCACTCGCCAATGAAAATTAGAAATCTATTTCTAAATCCATTTTTGGATTTTAAGGAACGGTCATTGTTTTTGGTAGGTATCGTTGGTTTCCTGTTATCAAGCTATCTGGTCTACCTGTCGGGGGAGCAGTTTAACGGCTTTATGCATTTCTATCATCCCGAGGAAGCCGTATCTTTACTTGCTGTGTTGAAAGTCCATCTTTATATGGTTTTAGCTCCTTTCATTCTATTCTATGTAATGGGTATCATCCTAAACAATAAGACCAGAATTATCGACGTATTGAATGTGATGCTGATTGCACCATTTCCGCTTTATCTAATGTTGCTCTTGAGCAAGTTAATCAATCAAGACAAGTTTACCAATGAGATAGATAAAGCTTTAAAAAATGGTGACCATACCTTATCTAGTATAGATAAAGGTCAGATGATATTATTTGGAGTATTTGGGATATTGGCGCTATTTCTCCTATTTTATCAGTTTTATTTATTGGTCAAAGGAATGAATGTTGCTGTAAACAATAAAAAGATTTGGATAAGCATATTGTTTGTGGCATTATATTTTATGCTTGATTTAGGTATACAGTTTTATTTTTGATAGCAAGGAAATGATGAAGAAAATTCTCTATTTATTTTTGATCTGTTTGCAGTACTCATGTGCAAATGCACAGACCTTTGATGGTTCATGGAAAGGTGAGGTGAGCGTGTCTGGGCAGAAATTACTTTTGGTATTTAATCTAAAACAGGATAGTAACGATAATTGGATAGGAACTTTTGAAAGTCCGATGCAGACCTCGCTGAAGTTTCCGATTAATACTATAAAAGTGAACAAGGACTCGATAACTATGGATGTCAAAGCGATAGGTCTGTTTTATGCAGGTTATCTGGATCGGGATAAAGATGTGATGAAGGGAGTGATGAAGCAGGGGAGTTTTGAGTCAGCGATGATATTGGTGCGGAGTGAAAGTGACCAAAGTGGACTTTCCCGTAAACAGGACGTCTTTCCTCCCTACGATTACGTTGAACAGGAGGTTACGTTTCAAAATGTGAAAGGAAATGCTACTTTAGCGGGAACGCTTACTTACCCTAAAGGGGGAGGGGCTTTTCCGGCTGTCATCCTGGTTAATGGAAGTGGGCAACAAAATAGAGATTCAGAAGTTTTCGGGCATCGGCCATTTAAAATATTGGCGGATCACCTCAGTAAAAATGGTTTTGCGGTGCTGCGTTATGATGATCGCGGTATCGGTGGCTCTAAAGGAGAGGTCAACTTGGCTACGACAGTTGATTTTGCTTCGGATGCCAATGCGGCCGTGGATTTTCTGAGCAGGCAACAGATGGTCAAAGCAGAAAAAATAGGTATTATCGGTCATAGTGAAGGAGCCTTGATCGCTGAAATGGTCGCTGCGGAAAACAATAAAGTCGATTATATCGCCCTGTTGTCCGGACCCGTCCTCAAAGGTGATTCCTTATTGATTCTGCAGAGCTATGCTCTGGGGAAAGTGGCTGGATTATCTGAACCGGCACTGGAAATAAATAAGGGCAATAACAGAAAGCTATATGACATTCTGCTACAGGAGGAGCCACCAAAGGTTTTGGCAGAATCATTGGAAAAAGAACTTATCCGTCAAAACAATGGAAATGCATTAACATCAGATATGAAAGTCAAATTGAGCCCGATGTTGATCCCATGGTTCAAGACTTTTCTCCGTATCGATCCTGGCTACTACCTGAAGCAAGTGACAGTGCCTATTTTCGCTTCATTTGGAGGAAAGGATATTCAGGTTCCTGCAAATGAAAATATCTATGCGCTTCAACGCCTGCATTTAAATACTACGGATGTCACGATTAAAGACTACCCAAATTTAAATCACCTCTTTCAAAACGCGCAGACAGGAAAAATTGAGGAATATTTTGAAAATCCAGAAAGTTTCAATGAACAGCTGATGGATGATCTTACAAAGTGGCTTAAATTGAAAACAAAATAATCGAATCTTAAATTTGGTCGTTACGGTATTCGCTTTTGGCACCCTAACATAAGTTTCTGAAATCAGCGAAAAAATTAAATTCCGGCTATACATGTTCAAGGCTGTATAACCGGAATTTATAAATGTATATTTCGATGATAATGATCAGCAACAACCTGTTGCCTTTAAGCTCTCTATTATGGTGTAGTATTAGCGACAGGTAGAATTTTTCCATTGAAATACTGGTGTCCATTCTGCGCAAACTCCGCAATATATCGACCCATTTCGAAGGCTAATGTACCCGCTTCCATTCCCGGAAAAGCTGCCTCAAACATTTCGGTTTGTGACGATCCCAGGGCTAAACAGTTGACCTTAATGCCTTTATCCTTAAATTCTTCAGCGAGACATTCTGTTAAAATAGCCAACGCGCCTTTACTAGTGGAATAGGCTGAAAGCCCAGGAAATTTCATTGAGCCTTGAAAGCCGCCCATGCTGCTGATGTTCACAATGTGGGAACCTTCACGCATGAATGGAACAACATGCTGAATCATATTGACATGCCCCATAATATTTGTCTGAAGCATTTCCGCAAAATCCTGCCCACTGGTCTCCATGAATGGTTTATTAATTAATGCCCCGGCATTGTTGATCAAGATGTCAACCCTGTCAAATTTCGATTGGATAAAAGGAATTAGCGTTGCATAGTCATCATAGACGATATCAAACTGTGCGGGGAAGAGTGTGCCCCCATCATAATTGAGCTGATTTGCGATTTCATGAAGTTTTCTCAATTTGTCTGCAGATCGGGCCAATGCGATAACCTTGTTGTCCTTTTTTGAGGTCAAATCAAGTACAGCTTCAAACCCAACACCGCTGCTCGCTCCGGTAATAATAATATTAGCCATGTTTATTCTTCTAATTTTTGACTTTGTTCAACTTCTTCAACAGAAGGCAGCTTATCTTCTCCGATTGCTTTGGGATTGAAGATAAAATAAATTCCGGAGAGTGCGACCATCGCCGAGATAATATAAAACAACAATGTGATCAATACCGCATTGTGTGAGTCAACCTGAAATATGCCTGCTCCCCACATGATCACAAGTTCACGCATACCCAATCCTCCCACAGAGAAAGGAATAATAGAGACTAACGAAGAGGCCAAAAATAGAAATAGGTAAGGGGAGAATTTTCCGTTAAATCCTAACGCATAAAGAATTAAAATCGCTGCGATCACTTGCATGGACTGTACACCTATCGCTTTTAGGTGTGCTTTTAGAAACGTGGACTTGTATTCCTTGAAAAATTTTGTGACGATAAAATAGTAAAGTACACTGCCTAATATAAACAAAATGATCGTCAGGTAATTTGGAATTCCCAGTTGTGGCATGTAGGTAATTAAAGCGGAAATAATTAAGCACAAGGCCCATAAGCCACTTAGCCTGTCTAAGAATAATGCCGTAAATAATTTCCGGCCTTTAATACTGAATCTTTTTCGAAGAAAGAAGATCTTGTACCCATCCCCACCTACTCCACCCGGTAGAATGAGGTTGTAGAATAGCCCCAGCTGGTAGAGCTTCAAATTATATTTTTCGGAAACATCCAAACCAATTGCCCTTAAAAAGGTTAATAAGCGTGAAGAAGATATAAAAATCGAGGCACTATAAGCTAATAATGCTAAAAATAAAAAGATTGGATTTGAATTAATTACCGCTTCCTTGAGATCTTTTAGTGAAACTTTGCTGAAAACCCAGTATAAGGCTCCAACAGTAACGACAATCTTTAGTATGTTTTTTAGGATCTTAAAACCTTTTTTTTTGTCCATAGAAGTTTATTTTTCCAATCTTAATCAACTATATTGGCGATTTTGGAAAATTCAAAGTTAGGAACTTTGTCGAATTGTGCAATTGCACCTAAGCGATAGTTGGGTAAATTCTTGAATACAATAATATCAAATATAAAATGCCGAATATTGTCGCAAGAGAAAATAGCCAATTTAGGTCAATTCTATTATATTTGTGTTTTAGCACAGCAATCATTAATCCGACGATAAAGCAAAATAGTAAGATAGGGGCGATGAAAGAAACCTTATTTGTGAAAGCGAGGCTGATTTGACTTAATTTTGCCTTAGCTTCCTGCCCCAGAAAAAGAGGATAGGTGGCGAAGGCCAGGAGAATAATGAATAACCTCAAAAGAGTTTTTGCAATTATTTTGCTTATGGTATGATTTTTGGCTGTAATCTTCATGATTTGTGGATTAATTTACTCCAAAAATACAATTTGAAATTAAAATTTAGACATATGAATCGATTCGTTTTATCATTAGCAACTATTTTTGCTACGGTGTCCTTATTCTCTTGTGGTGCACAAAAGCAAGGTACATCATCTGGAAATCCTGGTAATGGTTCTTCCAATACAAGTGCGGCTTCGGGACCTAGTGCCTCAGATTGGAAATCTGCTGTGAAAGGAACTTGGACACTGAATTCAATCGATAGAGAAAATTTACCTTCTACGTTTACCATTAAAAGCGTCTTTGAAGAAGCTCCAGCGGAGTGTTTTGTTGGTAGTTCATGGAATTTTATTGGAAATGGAAAGGGATCAATCACGTTCAACGCGCAAGGGACTTTATGTGCTCCGGGTGCGTCACGCGAGATCTTTTGGTCTATCTATAATCCTGGAAAAGGTTTAGGTGAGCCACAATTCCAATTTAAAAAGATCTATGCAGGGGACAAAGCCAAAAACGTAACTACAGGTTACCGCTTGGATCTGTCTTATTCTGATGGCAATAAATTAGTCATGAAAATGCCGTTGACAGTTGCCAATGGTGAAGCATATTTGGTGTTTAATTTTTCCCGCGCAAACTAACATAAACGAGAAAAATAGAATAACGAAAAGCTATAGGAAATCCTATGGCTTTTTTTGTTGAAAATTTAATACTTTTACACTCCGAAACCATCATGATTTATTCATATTGGGAGCGGAGTTGAACAGATTTATCGGATGAAAAATAGCATGATTCCCAGCGACAAAGTTAGGAATTGCTCAATATAGATAGAAATATGGCTGAACAAAACACGAAAACTGCATTGATAACAGGTATTACAGGTCAAGATGGTGCCTATTTAGCAGAATTCCTATTGAAAAAAGGTTATAGGGTACATGGCCTTAAACGCCGGAGTTCCCTTTTCAATACAGATCGTATTGATCACCTTTATCAAGATCCCCATCTTGACAATAGAAATTTTACATTGCATTTTGGTGATTTGACTGATTCGACCAATTTGATCCGCGTTATTCAGGAGACACAACCGGATGAGATTTATAATCTAGCGGCACAATCCCACGTTAAAGTAAGTTTTGATACCCCCGAATATACTGCCAATGCCGACGGTATTGGTACACTTCGTATATTGGAAGCAGTCAGATTACTGGGAATGATTGAGAAGACACGTATTTATCAGGCCTCAACTTCTGAGCTATATGGTCTGGTGCAAGCGGTACCGCAAAGTGAAACCACTCCTTTTTATCCACGAAGCCCTTATGCTGTAGCAAAAATGTATGGCTACTGGATTACTGTTAATTACCGCGAAGCTTATAACATGTATGCATGTAACGGTATTTTGTTCAATCATGAAAGTCCTGTTCGGGGCGAGACATTTGTAACGCGTAAAATAACCCGCGCTGTTGCAAAAATTGCGTTAGGATTGCAGGACAAGCTCTATCTGGGAAATCTTTCGGCTCAACGGGATTGGGGACATGCGAAAGATTATGTTGAAGCGATGTGGTTGATTCTCCAGCAGGAACAACCTGAAGATTTTGTTATTGCGACCGGAGTTACCACAACGGTCAGAGATTTCGTCCGTTTAGCTTTTGCCGAACTTGGGATTGAAATTGAATTCAGCGGGAAAGGGGAGCAAGAAAAAGGGGTGATTATTGATGTTGATGAGGAGCGTTTGGCTGAATTGAATATTGATAAATCGCAGATTAAGTTTGGGCAAACAGTCGTTAAAGTAGACCCGGCTTATTACCGGCCAACAGAAGTTGATTTACTTATTGGAGATCCTACCAAAGCGAATACCAAACTAGGCTGGAAACCTAAATATAACCTCCAGATGCTCGTAACAGATATGGTACAATCAGATCTGCATCTGATGCGAAAGGAGGAATATTTGAAACAAGGTGGTTTTCAGACACTGAACTATTTTGAATAATTCATAATTGATAAGGGAAAAATAAAACTGGAATAATTTTTGTTTAAACATTTATTGGTATGAATCAATGAATTCATACGATGAATATGACAGTGTATTATGATGAATTCAGAGGTTGTTTCGAATAAGAAGGAAGACGAAAAGAAGAGAGATTCTTCTAAAGTATATTTCTTCATCATTGCGATAGCAGCGTTACTAGCAACGAATATATATTTTTATGTTAAGTTTAAGACGAACGGAGAGAAAGTCTATGCCTTAACCGTAGAAAAAGAAAACCTTCAGGTACAGATCGATCGGATAGAAGCCGAGTTGGATAAGATTGACGTTGAAAATGTTCAATTGACTCCTGAGATGACGGTGCAAAAGGATGATTCACGAACAGAAATTGCTGAGCTACGAAAAAAGCTTGAGAATAAGAGCATTACTCCTAAAGATATTGACGACGCACAACGTAAAATCAATCTGTTAAAGAAGCAAGTTGACAACTATCGTGTTGATGTTCAACGATTGATTCAGGAAAATCAAATTTTATCAAAGCAGAATTCAAATTTGAATGAATCTGTTGTCGAGAAAAATAAACAAATCACTTCTTTGACAACGACTAATTCTGAATTGAAAGAAAAAGTGACAACAGCATCTGCTTTAAAGGTTTCAAGTATCAGCATTAATGGACTTGAGGTCAAAAAAAATGGTAAGGAGTCTGTTGAAGAACGGGCAAAGCGTGTGGATAAGCTGAAAATCAATTTTACTGTTGCCGATAACGCGCTGGCAAAGAATGGCGAGCGTGACATCTATGTAAGAATCATCGATCCGCAAGGTAATCTAGTTGTTCAGGGAGATAATATTTTCTTTGTTCATGGTGAAAAATTGCAATATACCTTTAAGCATAATATTTTGTTTACGAATAAAGGGGAGGATTATATTGTGTATTGGGCTGCTGAGAATGGTTTTACCAAAGGAGCATATACGGTATTACTTTACGAAGATAATGCCATCATGGGCAGATCCACGGTGGTATTGCGTTAATAAAGCAGTATTATAATAAAAAAGATAGAACGGGCGTCCCATAGGGATGCCCGTTCTATCTTTTGCAGGCTGTTTAATTTATCCCTTTTGGTTTTAAGATCTTTTTGCCATTTACTTTTACGGCACAAATGAAATTCTTTAAGATTAGACTTACATGAAGATATTATTTAGCCTAAAAGGGGCAAGGAAGTTGCGAAATGGTATTATGTGATGATCCTGTTTGCCTATGCCCTAAGATGGAGAACAATTGCACATCAGCCAATTCAATATCTACTTTACTAAGCTTCCGCATACAAAAGCCATTGAAATTGGTATAGCTTTCTATATGTTCACAGACAGCTTTCTTTTGTTTAAAAAATAAGGAGCTCTTGATGAGATAAGTTCATTCCCACACCATTTTAATTAAGATTCTATTTGCTGTAGGGGAAGTAGGATATGAAAAGTGGTTCCCTCTCCCTCCGTGGTTTCAAAATAGATCTGTCCGTTACTAGCTTCTATGGTTTTCTTCACAAGTACTAAACCTAAACCATTTCCCGAACTTTTTGTCGTGAAGTTGATCTGGAATATTTGATCTTTCATTCCTTCGGGTATTCCATAACCATTGTCCTTGACATCTATCTTTACAAACTTGTCCGAGTATCGTTCGATGGATATTTCTATCTTCATGTTTTTTCGTCCATATCCGCCCTCAATGGCATTCTTTATCAAATTATTGAATGTCCGTAGGAGCTCGTTGCCATCGGCTTTAACAATCAGTGTTTTCTGATCGGCATTATTTATTAATCGGATATTAACATTTGGTGTATTATTATAGAGTGATATGGATTTCGCAATTTTTTCAACGATATTGATATTCTCCATCACGGTTGTTGGGAATTTCGCAAAGTGGGAAAACTCTGAAGCAATCTGTGTCAAGGCATCGATCTGCTCAATAAATGAGGTTGAGAACTTATTGAAACGATCCGGAAACTTCGGATCATCGTCTTTATACGATCGTCGAAGTTGTTGTATGCCTAATTTCATTGGCGTCAGCGGATTTTTAATTTCATGGGCAATCTGCTGCGCCATCTCACGCCAGGTTGATTCACGTTCGGTATCCTTGATCTTATTGGCATAGTCCTCCAGTTTTATGATCATAAGGTTATACTCTTTGATCAATGTACCTATTTCATCGTTTCGTTGCCAGAATAAAGGTTCGTTGGGTTGTCCTAATCGAAGCTGGGAGATCTTTCTACTGATAATGCTGAGCGGATTGGTCACACTGTTGGCTACAAAAGTGGCATAGAAACCGAAGCCAATGATAATGAGCGAATAAATATTGACGATCGTATTAAGTAGTAAATTTTTATTGGTATTCTCTTCCTTTTGAAGGGAGAAATTCGGAATGCCTATATAGGCGACAGTACTGTAGTCTTTATCCCTTATTGTGGCATAACTTGTTTCAAATTGAAAGGTTCCGATTCGCTCATCTTCAATTGTCTCTGATTTTTTAAGTAACGAGAGGTTTTTGAGCGCTGCCGGATTGATGAATGTGGAGAAGAGTTCCAAGTCATAAATTCGACGTTGAGAACTGTACAATAAACGGCCTGATTTTGAGTACAGGTTGAAATCCTTGGATATGGTCTCAGATAAAGTCTTTAGAATACTAATGAGCTGATTTTCATTGGACACTTCGTCCGTATTGGGCAACATATTTTCCATCCGTTTGCCCAGTTCGATAATGAAACGCTCTTTACTGTTTCTATTGTTGTTGTAGAGCTGTTTATTGATACTGATATACGAGATCACGGCCGATATCAGAATGGCCAAGATAACCGAGGAAATAATCGAGGTCTGGATGCGCGTAGAATACTGTATTTTATTGATGATTTTATAGAATTGATATTTCAAGTTGCGGAACGTCAATTTTGTATTCTTCAGAAAGATATAAAAGGAAGTTGCATAATGAAAAAACATGAAAATCATGAAAAACACCAAAAACAGGAAGGAGGATGTCGCGACATAATCCCAAAAGGATGGTTTCTGTTTGCTAATGACATAAGTTGAAAAGGTATTGGCAACATAGGCCATGTGAAGATAGGCATCCCGATCCAGTACCTCAATATATTCTCCCGGTGTCCCTTTTAAACCGCGAAGGTTATTTTCATAGGTGTACTTGCCAAATTGTGTGACAAGTGAACCTCCTTTATACAAGGCGATAGAATATTCTCCTTTATTATAATATTGCGAATTATTTATCCGCATATCTGTGAGTATCTCAGGATAAGGCACCGTATAACTGAAATCCTTATTGGATAGATTAATGATCACGTTAACAATCCTATTCTTATCGATTGTTACAGGAATAATTGAAAAGTATTCGTGGGTTCCAAGTTCAGCACTGGCCCGGTAGAAATTTTGAGTAACCTTAATCGATTTATTGATTACTTTCTCTCGATATTCATTAATCTTATTTTGACTGTTCGGATTTAATGGAATATTATTTTGATCATAGTAATATGTCTTAAATTCATATTTTGAAAGATACCCGCTAAAGTATTTTTTCTTGATAAAATCATTGATTCCCTCCGTATTTGTATTGGGTAAGCTGATGTTGAACAAATGTTTTAATTCTTTATCATTGGCGATTCCGCTCTCGATATCTGAAAATAATGAAACGGCATTGACGTCATCTTCTGATTGCAGATTACTCAATAATATCTTCATATCGATAAGATCCCGCTCCTGATAGAAGCGTGCATGCGTAATTGTACTTATGATCGCCCAAAGGATCAGAACGGCAATATAATTGGTCAGCACGTGCCTGTCAAAATATTTTTCGCCGAAAGATTTGATTAGGATAATCAGGGCTAAAAGCAGATTGACCAAGCTATTCTTCTCAATGTAAATGGAGATAATGAGAATAACGAAAATAACACTGGCCAATTGGATATTTAACAACTGGGTAGGTTTTAGTTCTAACTTTTTAAGAAAGAACAATACCAGGTCTATGTAAATACTTAATGCTAGTATCCCCATTCCGACAATACCGAGGTCTACCCAACTCAGGAAATGCAGGTCAACAAGTTTGGTGAAATCAAAATAGATATTATTTGAATGGGTGATCAATGTTCCTGCAATATCATATAAAAGTGCAAAGGCGAGATAAATACTCAGTATAAAGCCAATGGCGATAGGTAGTTTGAAGAGCCGGATGTTTTTGATTTTATCAAAATTGAGTTCTTTCCGAATGGAATAGATAAATAGCATCCACCATAGGATCAATATTGTAGTGGATAATACCGACCAAATATTGGGGAAGAACCTATTATAGGCATAGTTTCGGGAGTCAAATATAGCAAAGGTAGCATTTTCGGAGAGCAGATTCCATTTCAGGTCTGCAAATTTGACCAGGACAAATATGCCAGCCAATAGCACTATTGCCCACCAGGCCCTTTTAGTCTTTGCCAAGTGCAGGCTAAGGCTGTTAAAGAAAATCAATAGCGCAATCCATGCCAGTAACCAGCAAAAGAACTGTAAGATGGTATAGATATTTTCATGCTCGCCATCTTTAAGCTTCACTGAAAATAGATAGGAGCCCTCATTGCTGTAGATATTTTTGATGGCTACAGTATCCGTATAAGAAGCAATGTCGATGTTTCGCGTATCAAAAAAGTTTCTGCGCAGCGAAGAGTTTAAATAGGGGTTGTTGTTGTTGGTATAAGGCTTAACAAGGATATAGGCAAGTATGCTTATATTTCCGATTGTTTTTTTACGAACGACGTAGGACCGATTGTCATCCTGTACGAAATTGGATTTTTCTAAGAAGCCCTGATCGGTGATGGGAACAAATAAATTTGTGCTCCACATCTTGGGTTGATGATCCTTAAAGAGGAAAAGATAAACCTGTTGATCATTTTTATACCTTTCGAAAGCTTGATAGACCGCTATGGGATATTGATCGTAATTCTTAAATGTTTTGAGTAATAAGGAATCCTTAAAAATACGGTCTACCTTTTTTTCCTGTTCGGAGACATAATCATTGAGTGATTTGGTATCAATGTCGAGTATTTCCTTATTTGTAACAGATTCTTTGATGGTGATAGCTGTTCCTATAAAGCATAGTGTTAAGATCAGTAGAAGTAAACGAATTTTTATACCAGAATTCACGTTAGTCAATTTACATTATTGTAAATATAAAAAAAAGTCCTTGCTTTCTTAGGACAAGGACTTTTATATTATTTTATTCTAAAAATGCTTATGCGTGTGGTTCTTCCTGTTTGAAAATTTTAGCAGTCAAGTACTCACGATTTAAACGAGCTATATTCGTTAATTTAATACCTACTGGACATTCGGCTTCACAAGCACCAGTGTTGGTACAGTTACCGAATCCTTCAGCATCCATTTGATCAACCATTGCTTGCGCACGTTCGTAACGCTCAGTTTGACCCTGAGGCAATAATGCAAATTGGGATACTTTAGCCGATACGAATAACATTGCAGAGGCATTTTTACAAGCTGCAACACAAGCACCACAACCGATACAAGTAGCAGATTCAAAAGCTTCGTCTGCAATACGTTTCGGAATAGGAATTACGTTGGCGTCAGGAACACCACCTGTGTTGATGTTCACATATCCACCTGCTTGTTGAATGCGATCAAAAGCAGTACGGTCAACAGCAAGATCTTTCAATACTGGAAACGCAGCAGCTCTCCAAGGTTCGATTACGATCGTTTGTCCGTCATGGAAGCTACGCATGTGCAATTGACATGTTGTCGTACCTTCTTTAGGACCATGAGGGCGACCATTGATTACTAATGAACACATCCCGCAGATACCTTCACGACAGTCGTGGTCGAAATATACAGGGTCTTCACCTTTACGGGTCAATTCCTCATTCACAATATCAAGCATCTCTAAGAAAGACATATCATCAGCGATGTCGTTTGCCTGATAAGTTACAAATTGACCTTTATCTTTATCATTTTTTTGACGCCAAACTTTCAGCGTTAAATTCATATGTTGTGCCATGATAATTTTCCTTCTTATTTATAACTTCTTTGTGTTAACTGAACGTTCTCGAATACCAAGTCTTCCTTATGTAATTCCTCAGGTACATTGTCTCCTTTGTACTCCCATGCAGATACATAAGCAAATTCTTCGTCATTACGTTTTGCTTCACCTTCTTCAGTTTGGCTCTCTAGACGGAAGTGACCACCACAAGACTCAGCGCGTTGCAATGCATCAACAACCATTAATTCACCTAATTCCAAGAAGTCAGCTACACGGCCAGCTTTCTCTAAAGAAAGATTTAGCTCTTCGTTCTCTCCAAGAACTCTAACGTTAGTCCAGAATTCTTTTTTCAACTCTTGGATCAAACCTTGTGCTTTCTGTAATCCTTCAGCAGTACGTGCCATACCACAGTATTCCCACATAATGAGACCTAATTTTTTGTGGATATCATCAACAGTTTGAGTACCGTTTAGGGATAGCAATTTGTTGATTTTCTCTTCAACTTCTTTACGAGTAGATTCGAATGCAGGATGATTGTGATCTACTGGTGCGAAAGAACCTAGTTTAGCTAAGTAATCACCCACAGTGTAAGGGATCACGAAATAACCATCAGCAAGACCTTGCATCAATGCCGAAGCACCTAAGCGGTTTGCACCGTGGTCAGAGAAGTTACACTCACCTAGAGCATACAAACCTGGGATTGTAGTCATCAAGTTGTAGTCGACCCATACACCACCCATTGTATAGTGAACAGCAGGGTATATACGCATTGGTTGTTTGTAAGGGTTCTCGTCAGTGATTTGGTAGTACATGTCAAATAAGTTACCGTATTTAGCACGTACAGCATCTTCGCCTAGACGGCCGATAGCTTCTTTGAAATCCAAGAATACGGCAAAACCAGTTTTACCAACACCACGACCATCATCAACAGCTTCTTTTGCATTACGTGATGCTACGTCACGGGGTACTAAGTTACCGAATGAAGGGTATTTACGTTCCAAGAAGTAATCTCTGTCATCTTCCTTGATGTCGTTAGCTTTGATTTCACCTTTACGTAATCTTTCAGCCATTTCTTGCGTCTTAGGAACCCATACACGACCATCGTTACGTAATGACTCTGACATCAACGTCAATTTAGACTGGTGATCTCCAGTTACAGGAATACAAGTTGGGTGAATCTGTGTATAACAAGGGTTAGCGAAGTAAGCACCACGTTTGTGTGCTCTCCAAGCTGCTGTAACGTTACATCCCATTGCATTTGTAGACAAGAAGAATACGTTACCGTAACCACCAGTACACATCAATACAGCATGTGCTGCATGTGTTTCAACTTTACCTGATACCAAGTCACGAGTTACGATACCTTTGGCATGACCATCGATCATGACCAGATCCAACATCTCGTGACGGGTATATGATTTTACTTTTCCTTTTTTGATTTGACGGTTCAATGCTGAATACGCACCTAACAACAATTGTTGTCCAGTTTGACCACGCGCATAGAACGTACGGCTTACCTGAGCACCACCGAAGGAACGGTTATCTAATAAACCTCCATATTCACGTGCAAAAGGAACACCTTGCGCAACACATTGGTCGATGATGTTTACAGATACTTCGGCCAAACGGTAAACGTTTGCTTCACGTGAACGGTAGTCACCACCTTTGATTGTATCGTAAAATAAACGGAACACAGAGTCACCATCATTTTGGTAGCTCTTTGCCGCATTAATACCACCTTGTGCCGCAATTGAGTGCGCACGACGAGGTGAATCTTGGTAACAGAAGGTAATTACATTGTATCCTAACTCAGCTAACGATGCTGCTGCAGATGCACCAGCAAGACCTGTACCAACAACGATAACGGTAAATTTACGTTTGTTAGCAGGGTTAACCAACTTAAGATTAAATTTATGATTTGACCACTTTTGGGCTAATGGGCCCGCTGGTACTTTTGAATCTAACATATCTCTTAATTTTATATTGAACGATAAGGCCTAAACCCCATCTTAAAAGATTCTGAATTATTTAAAGAAGAAAAACAATGGCATTATTGCAAAGCCAATTGGAATTAATACCCCAAATACCCAAACTCCGATTGCTCTGATAATTCCAATATATCTTCTGTGGTTAAAACCCAAAGTTTGGAATGCAGATTGGAAACCATGAATTAAGTGGAATGCCAAAGCCGCCATGGCAATAACGTACAAAGCAACTAAAGCCATATTTTTGAAGGCAAAGTCAACTTGTTTGTACAAATCTCTGGCTTTTAAGATTTGAACGTTGTTTTCTACCGTTTCTTGGTAGTCGTGGAATTCAGAAGCTTGAAGTTCTCTAGCTGTTGTTTGTCCCGTTGCCAAATCAGTACGGTATTCGATGTAAGGTACTTCGTCATTGTGAAACTTCCACCAAAAATTAGACATGTGTGTCGCTAAGAATACTAAAATGACAGTACCTAAGATACCCATGTTGCGTGAATTCCATTTACTGTTTGCTTGACCATCATATTTGGCATAACCAATAGGACGGGCGGCTTTGTTTTTCATCGACAATGTAATGGCGTAGATGACGTGAACGATGACCGAAGCGTACAATAAGTAAGAAACAACTTTGATTGGTGTAAAGTGAGTCATGAAATAAGCGTATTTGTTGAACGCTAGACCCGCATCATCTTTAAATAATTGCAAGTTACCAACCAAGTGAACAACTAGGAATAAACATAGGAAGATTCCTGTTAAGCTCATGATTAGCTTCTTCCCAATCGAAGAACTGAAAACTGGCTTTGATTTACTCATTATCCTTGTAATTTAATTTTAATTAGGCAAATCTACTATTTGCTATTAAATATGATACCATTTTGACAAGAAAAAGGAATAATTTAGAACGGTTCTAAAGTTTGTTAAAATAAAAAGTCCGTTTTGGATAAAAACGGACTTTTTGATGTCATATGAACAGTGGTTTATAAACTATAGAATACTGAATAATCTATAGCCCAAACCGATGCTCCACATATTGATTTTAGGATTTGCCTGACTTTCGTTGTTTACTTTGTTCAATCCCATCTCGTAACGTACATCTACACGTAAGCTTGAAATATCTGCACCGACGCCAAATGCCCAAGCTGTGCCGCTCTTCTTGTAGTTATTTGGATCTAAGTTGGCAATTACCTTATCTTGTTTATCATCTACTTTAAAAGAAAAGATTGGACCGGTCTGGATTCGCGCACCAATTGGGCCTAAACCAAAACGTTTACCTAATAGCACAGGAATGTCAACAGTTGTAAATTTAACGTCGGTTGATTCTCCTTCAGAATTAGTTACTTTTGTGTTTTTTCCTGTTAAATAGACCTCAGGCTGAACGTGAAACCCTAAAACGCCAACACGACCATAAAGACCGGCCTGATACCCCGCTTTATTGTCGGAATTGAAATATTTGCCATCGCTTTTAAACTTTGAGAAGTTTAAGGCACCTTTTAAACCGACCTCAAATCCAGGCAAAAGCTGGGCTTGTGCCGTTGCTACGCTACCACAAATCAAGAGTAATGCTGGTAAAATCTTTTTCATAATCTTTTATTTATGTATATATTGTATCTTTAAATAAACTTTCACAAGTTTGGTAAAGATATACAAATTTTATACCTAAATCATAGTTATGCTGAAAATTAACGAAGAACAATGGCAGGTTGCCAAAGAAAAACTCCGTCGCAAGTACAATCATTTGAGCGACGAAGATTTAGCTTTTCAAGCAGGTGAAGAGGATAAATTGATCCATAAACTCTCGTCGCGTTTAAGACGCAAACCCTCTTATATAATATTTACAATAGGAAAGGAAATTCAGGACATTAATAGCAATAGATTATGAGTGACAGCATCAGCTGGACAGATTTTGAAAAAGTAGATTTACGGGTCGGAACCATTTTGGAGGTAAAGGATTTTCCAAAAGCAAAAAAGCCAGCTTATCAGCTGACACTAGATTTTGGAACCGAAATTGGCATATTACAGAGCAGTGCCCAGATTACAGTACATTATAGGAAAGAAGAGTTGATCGGTAAACAAGTTGTCGCAGTGGTAAACTTCCCAAAGAAACAGATTGCCAATTTTTTCTCTGAATGTTTGGTGACGGGATTTGCAGATGAGCATGGGGATATTATTTTGACTTCTGTGGATAGAAAATTACCAAATGGATCGAAACTTAGCTAAGTTTGTGGCATGACATTTATAGATTTTGAAGGAACACAGTTAATGGATAGTGATGAATCATTTATGCGGATGGCATTAAATGAAGCGAAAAAGGCTTTTGAAGAAGGTGAGGTTCCTATTGGTGCAGTTATCGTACATAAAGGCCGTATTATCGGTAAAGGTCATAATCTTACCCAACGCTTGAATGATGTCACCGCTCATGCCGAAATGCAGGCCTTTACAGCAGCAGCAAACTATATTGGCGGAAAATATCTGGACGATTGCACATTGTACGTGACTATTGAACCCTGCATCATGTGCGCTGGAGCAGCTTACTGGACACATATCAGTAAAATTGTTTATGGAGCCAAGGATGAAAAGCGTGGTTATTCTCATTTTCACGATAAGATCTTACACCCGAAGACTGTCGTTACCCAAGGTGTTTTGCAGGAGGAATGTGCCGATTTGGTAAAATCATTTTTTCGTCAAAAACGCTAACGAAATATTGAATTTATTGTAACACATAAAAACATAACAGGCTATATTGTGTTATATTTGTATACATAAACGAAGTAATAAACATTTAAATTAAAATAGATATGGCATTTGAATTAGAAGCGTTACCATACGCAGCCGACGCATTAGAACCACATATTGACAAGACTACAATGGAAATCCACCATGACAGACATCATCAGGCATACGTGGACAATTTAAATAAAGCTATCGCAGGAACAGATGCAGAAAACTTATCTTTATTAGATATTATAAAGAATGTGAGCAAATATTCAGCAGCGGTACGTAATAATGGTGGTGGTCACTACAACCACTCTTTGTTTTGGAAAGTTTTAGGTCCAAATGCCGGCGGAGCTCCTACAGGTGAATTGGCAGAAGCGATCAATGCTACTTTCGGTTCATTTGACGAGTTGAAAAAACAACTTCAAGCTGCTGGTGCTACACGTTTTGGATCAGGTTGGGCTTGGTTGATCGTTGGTGCTGATGGCAAATTGGCAGTGACTTCGACTCCAAATCAAGATAATCCTTTGATGGACGTAGCAGAAGTAAAAGGAACACCAGTTTTAGGTATTGACGTTTGGGAACATGCGTATTACTTGAAATTCCAAAATAAGCGTCCGGCTTACTTGGAGGAAATCTTTAATGTGATCAATTGGGATGCCGTAGCACAAAATTATGCTGCAGCAAAATAATTGATCATTTAGATAGTACAAAAGGAAGCGACAATAATAATTTATTGTCGCTTCTTTGTTTTAAGGGATACAGTGCTAGGAGGGCATATGTTTTTGTAATTTGCCGTCAGGTGTATTATTATAGACTTTTAGGCGAATTATTGGCGACTGGGCTCTTTATCAATCCACAAAGTAATTATAGGACAATGAAATATGTTAGCGTAATTGTTGCAGCGATTTTTTTGTTGAGTTCTTGCCATGCACAGGATCCCAAGGCTGCAAAATCAGATTTTTCTAAGCTTCCGTTGAGAGGTACGGGAAGCCTTGATACGGCTACATTTGCTGCGGGCTGCTTCTGGTGTACCGAAGCGCAGTTTAAGGAGTTGAAAGGCGTACAAAAAGTTGTTTCTGGCTATACCGGCGGATGGGTCGCCAATCCCAGCTATGCTCAGGTCTGTACCGGTAATACGGGACATGCCGAAGCAACCAATATTATTTATGATCCGAAAGTGATCAGTTACGATAAATTAGTGGAAGCCTTTTTTGTAGCGCATGATCCTACACAGCTCAACCGTCAGGGAAATGATGTGGGAACACAATATCGTTCGGCTATATTTGTCCATAGTAAGGAGCAACTGGATAAAGTACAGTTTTATATTATGGAGCTGACTAAAGAGAAAGTTTACCAACAACCCATTGTAACGGAAGTCGTTCCCGCAAGTATATTTTACCCCGCAGAAGACTATCATCAAGATTATTATAGGTTAAATGGGAAGGAACCTTATTGTCAATTAGTCATTAAACCGAAATTGGAAAAATTTAAACGTATCTTTTCCAAGGTGCTCAAAGAAGGAGAGTAACTTTGGGTATTCATAAAATTTAAGGTAATTTTACTCCTATTGGCGCCATTTAGTATGGTGCTAAAAAGTTGAATAATAAATAATTGTAATATGTCTAAAGGATTTTTTACAGTTCCTGTTCCTGCAAATGAACCGGTGTATACTTACGCTGTCGGAACGAAAGAACGTAAGTTGTTGAAAGCAGCAATTGATGAGGCACGTTCGAAACAAATTGATATCCCAATGTATATTGGCGGTAAAGAAGTGACTACTTCAAAAAAAGTAACTATAGCTCCTCCACATGACCACCAACATATCTTAGGTCAATACAATCAAGGTGAGAAATCTCATGTAACAGATGCAATCAATGCTGCTCTGGCGGCTAAAAAAGATTGGGAAAATCTAGCATGGGAAGATCGTGCGGCAGTATTCTTAAAAGCAGCTGAATTGATTTCAGGGAAATACCGTTATGAGTTAAATGCGGCAACAATGTTGGGGCAATCGAAGAACCCATATCAAGCGGAAATTGACTCTGCCTGTGAGATCATAGATTTCTTGCGTTTCAATGTGCAATACATGAGTGAAATCTATAAACAACAACCTCCTGTATCTGGCAAAGGTGTATGGAACCGTGTGGAACAACGCCCGCTTGAAGGATTTGTGTTTGCACTGACACCATTCAATTTTACAGCTATTGCGGGTAACTTGCCATCATGTGTTGCCATGATGGGAAATGTTGTTGTATGGAAACCATCTAATACGCAGATCTACTCGGCAAACGTACTGATGAAAATCTTCCGTGAAGCTGGACTTCCGGATGGTGTCATCAATTTGGTGTATGTTTCGGGACCAGATGCCGGTGATGTGATTTTCCAACATCCTGATTTCGCTGGTATCCACTTTACTGGTTCAACGGGTGTATTTCAGGATATCTGGAAAACAATCGGTGACAATATTCACCGTTACAAAACTTATCCACGTATTGTCGGTGAGACAGGTGGTAAAGACTTTATCGTTGTGCACCCTTCAGCAGATCTAAAAGCTGCAAATACAGCTTTGGTTCGTGGTGCATTTGAATATCAAGGTCAGAAATGTTCAGCAGCATCACGTGCATATATTCCTAAATCATTGTGGCCAGCATTAAAAGAGTCAATGACTAACGACGTGAAGTCATTTACAATTGGTGGAACAGAAGATTTTACAAATTTTATCAATGCCGTTATCGATGAGAAGTCATTTGATAAATTAGCAAAATACATCGATCGTGCGAAAGAGTCCAATGAAGCAGAGATCGTCGTTGGTGGTACTTATGATAAGTCTAAAGGCTACTTCATTCATCCAACAATCATTGCGGCTGCTAAGCCAGACTACGAAACAATGGTTGAAGAATTGTTCGGTCCGGTATTGTCCGTATATGTTTATGAGGACGCTAAGTTCGAAGAAACATTAGATATCGTTGATAAAACCTCTATCTATGCATTGACCGGTTCTATTATCGCACAAGACCGCTATGCCATTAATTTAGCTACAGATAAATTAAGACATGCTGCGGGTAACTTCTATGTGAATGATAAATGTACTGGTGCTGTGGTAGGGCAACAGCCATTTGGCGGTGCGAGGGGTTCAGGTACAAACGACAAAGCTGGATCTATGATCAATTTGTTACGTTGGGTCTCTCCCCGTACAATCAAAGAAACATTCAATCCGGATACGGATTATAGATATCCTTTCTTAGAAAAAGGTGAATAAAAATACCTAAAGGTTTGTCCGCTACGAATGGGTAAGGTTTTGTATAAGCTGATGCCGATAGGAAACGGGTATATCCAAAGAAGGCAGTCCATTACTGGACTGCCTTTTATTTTTTAAACTGTCCTAATTCAGTTCCATCGTCACGGGTCATACGGATAGCCAGTGATTTTGTGGATCCCGAAATATCAATAATTGTCCTTTTGCCTGCTTTTGGACCACCACCGATAAATACAGGGTAATTATGATCTTTATCTGCGGGGTAGTACCCATATTGGTGCGTATGTCCTGAGACCATCACGTCTATTTTATATTTCTGAAATAAAGGATGGAAGCATTCCCGATTATGCAACGTGCCATGCCAATCGTCTGAATGGAATATAGGAATATGGCTGATAACCACGGTATGTTGTGCAGATTTTCTTTCCTTGGACTGTAAGACAGTTTCGAGCCACTTAGCCTGTTCTTTTCTGTAATTGTCATAATCTACGGTACCGGCATATACTTCGTGGTTGTCAGGTTTATCTTCACCGCTGTCCAGCATGATCCAGAAAATAGGACCTCTTTTGAAAGCTTGATAGTATTTATTATTGGGATAACCAAAGTATCGTTTGAAATTGCGGGCAAAAGAACCTCTCGTTTCATGGTTACCACGATTCATAATAAAAGGTTTCTCCGTAGCGAAGAATTCGATGGGTTTCAGTAATTTTTCTGTAATATCCTCCTGATTGCTCACATAGTGAAAGGAATCTCCATTCAGGACAAAGAAATCAAAGATTGAGGTATCTTGATTTGGTAGAAGATCACGATAGCTACTTTTTTCTTCATGAACATCGTTATAGACCAGGCAACGGATTTGCTCTTGATCGTTTTTTGCCAGTTTGGCCTCAAAGATTGGTGTTTGGATTTCTTGGGCATATTCAATCTTATACGGATCAAATTTTTGGATTTCCTTTGCCCGGACACGATAGCGGAAAGATCGGGGTGCTTCATCGATCGTGAAGTGAAAGAAATCTGTATTTGCATTAATCATACCATCTTCGGATTGGTGGACCGTTTGCTGTACATTCCCGGTACTGTCAAGGATTTCAAGCCAGGCCAATGCGGGTTTATTCAGAATCGTAAAAATGCTTATGCCGTTTGCCGTCTGATTCTGTAAATAAGCAGGCACTATAAAACTAAAATCTCCTTGCGGATTTTCTGCTGCTTTTTCTTTAGCGACGCTAATATTGGGTAATGTAACTCCCGCCAGTGCTAGCGCTTCTAAAAACCTTCTTCTATTAAAATTCATAAGGAGTTATTTAATGTCGATTTCAACATACAATGGTCGATGGTCACTCGCATATTTTTCTTCAAGAACGCGGTGGTTGACAAATTTGGGATGTGATGCCGTGTTGACCATAATATAGTCTATTTCGGTACTTGGATTATCTTGTGGAAAAGTAAAACCATTTTGGCTCGTTGTTTTTGTGAATAACGTGCCAAGTTCTTTAATCGCAGGATCAGTGGGTTCGGAGTTTAAATCACCGACCAGGATAATAGGTCGTTTTTCATTTTTAAAACGAGATGTAATGAACTTTGCCTGTGCGATTTTGTTTTTGTCTTTTAGATCCAGGTGGGTGTTTGCAAATAGGATCTTCTTTTTGTTTATACTCACTTCAACAACGGATAAGCTTCGTTGTTCACTTTCGACTGGAGAAGGAAGAAAATGTTTTTCCACATGTTCTATCGGCTGTTTCGACAATATCGCAGTACCATATTCACCTTTTTCGAGATTTATTCCTTTTGAGAAAATGTAATGCATTCCCGTTAGTTCAGCCAATTTTTTCGCTTGATCCTCATTGTAGGACCGTGCTAGGTTAACGTCAATTTCTTGCAACCCAACCAGATCAGCATTGCTATGTTTAATAATTTGGGCGATGGTATCGAGATTGATAACAGATTCCTTTTCTGAGGGTGGATTCCCATGATGAATATTGAAGGAAAGCACGCGGATTTTTTGTGCGCTGAGATGAAATATTGATCCGAAGAGGATCAATATAAATACAATGAGCTTATGGTTCATTTTTCAAAATTAAGTTTGGAATAAAGTCAGCGATTTATGTTCGCTACGCTAAAAATAATAAAATCTTACACTACAAACTCAAAAGTTTGGGCATGTAACAAAATAATCATTTAAACTTAATCATGGCTATGTGCAGGAGAGGATAAAAAAATAGCCATCCCTAAAGGATGGCCACCTACATTATACTAATTTTTACAGCAACTAGTCTTCATTTTCCTCTACATGAAGCATAGGATCTTCTCCTGTTACTTCCGTACGGATTTTTGCCTCAAGTTCATCCATTAGATCTGGATTGTCAAACAATAGGGCTTTTACGGCATCTCTACCTTGTCCTAATTTGGTTTCACCGTAGCTAAACCAGGACCCCGCTTTTTTGATGATACCATATTCAACACCTAAGTCTATGATTTCACCGACTTTTGAGATACCTTCCCCAAAGATGATATCAAATTCAGCAATACGGAATGGAGGCGCCACTTTATTTTTAACAATTTTAACTTTAACACGGTTACCGGATACCTCGTCAGAATCTTTAATCTGCGATGTACGACGGATATCCAAACGTACAGAAGCGTAGAACTTCAATGCATTACCACCTGTTGTTGTTTCAGGGTTACCGAACATCACACCAATTTTTTCACGCAATTGGTTGATGAAAATACAGCAACAGTTGGTTTTGGAAATTGTTCCCGTCAACTTACGTAAGGCTTGAGACATTAAACGGGCTTGAAGACCCATTTTTGAATCACCCATTTCACCTTCAATCTCACCTTTAGGTACTAATGCCGCTACAGAGTCAATAACAATAACGTCAATGGCACCCGAACGAATTAAATTGTCTGCAATTTCTAACCCTTGCTCACCATTATCAGGTTGAGAAATTAATAAGTTCTCAACATCAACACCTAGCTTTTGCGCGTAATATTTATCAAAGGCGTGTTCAGCATCAATAATTGCCGCAATACCACCTTTTTTCTGTGCTTCGGCAACAATGTGCGTTGCCAATGTTGTTTTACCTGAAGATTCAGGTCCATATATTTCAATGATACGTCCTTTTGGAACACCGCCAATTCCTAAAGCGATATCCAAACCTAAGGATCCCGTAGAAATCGCCTCGATAGGCTCAACAGCTGTATCTCCTAATTTCATAATCGAACCTTTTCCAAAGTTCTTTTCCAATTTATCTAACGTCAGCTGTAACGCTTTTAATTTATCTGTGTTGCTCATATTTTTAGTATATATTTATCAAAATTAAAAATAAAAAAGAATAAACCAAATATTTTCACTAAAAAAATTAGTTTTCGTTTTCTGTAGCGCTCGGAGCGCTCTTGATGTGATGTGTTTTCTCAAAGTATTTACACATATAGGTAATCGGGCATTTTTCGCAAAGTGGTTTTCTGGCCAGACAAATATATCGTCCATGCAAGATTAACCAATGGTGCGCAACGGCAATGGTCTCTTTGGGGAGATTTTTGACTAATTGTTTCTCTACGGCCAAGGGGGTTGTTGCACGATAGGTGAGGCCGAGCCGATTCGCCACACGGAACACATGCGTATCCACGGCCATTGCGGGGTTATGATATACGACAGAGGAAATGACATTAGCCGTTTTTCTACCGACCCCCGGAAGCTTGACTAAATCTTCGATCTGTTCGGGAACAACATTGTCAAATTTTTCAATGAGCATTTGTGCCATCCCGACCAGATGCTTGGCTTTGTTATTTGGATAGCTTACCGAGCGGATATAACTAAATACCTCATCCACACTGGAGGCAGCTAAAGTATGAGCATCGGGATAACGTTCAAATAGCTTAGGCGTGATCTGATTAATTCTCTTGTCTGTACATTGGGCCGATAGAATGACTGCAACAAGTAATTCATACGGATTACTATAG
The DNA here is from genome assembly GCF_002933815.1 of Sphingobacterium sp. HMA12. Lineage (GTDB taxonomy): Bacteria > Bacteroidota > Bacteroidia > Sphingobacteriales > Sphingobacteriaceae > Sphingobacterium. The sequence goes on along the minus strand of NZ_BEYR01000006.1, from coordinate 41,288 downwards.
TTGAGTTCTGTCTGCGCATCGGGATTATTTTTGGAAAAATATTCCACAAAAGCTTTGTATCGTTCTTGTTTTAACATCACTCCAAAACTAGCCAAAATTTCTATCAAAAAAGAAAACTTAACGCTTACACAGGGCTCATCGAGCAGATTAATATGGGACACAAATGGATTGCAATAATAGGGCGTGGGGGATGAATCTATCAGGTATTTTAGGAATATGGTAAGGTCACTTATCTGCTTAGATAATAGGAAGTAGAAAAGTTGATTTTATTTCAATAAATAAGGCCTAATCTCTGGATTAGGCCTTTCTTTTTTCCATTTGTTTGGAATATTCCATGATATTCGCAATACATTTTTTGCTTGGATTAAGCAACATTTTGGGTAATTGAAGTTTCAATTCATTTTCTATATCCTCGTCAGTCATTACCTTCTCGTTTTGGGTTAGCAAATTTTGAACTTCGTTTTCTGATTGGGTAAAGTTTTCTACCATAAGCATCTTGAGTTTTGTCCCTGTAAGTTAATTAATTAAACGGACAAAAGATGGTTTTGGTATACAAAAACGAGAATAATATTTATTTTTTCTTTTTACTACTAAATTCTTCAGCTTTAAGAATCGCATTATATGCATTAACGATTCCTCCAGTAACAGAAATATCTGCTAATTTAACCATTTTTGTCGCATCTTCACCCACCTTGATCTGAACCATTCCCACCGGTTTTTCCACAGATTCCAAAATGACCTTTTTGGTTTCCACAGCGGAGAGATTCGGATAATAAGAGCGTATCATAGCTGCCAGTCCGGCGACTACCGGAGCAGCCATACTTGTTCCTTGTTCTTCTTTATACTGTGAATCTGGAATAGTGGAATTAATCCGTACGCCGGGAGCAAATACATCAACTGAATTTTTACCATAGTTGGAAAAATCGGCTAAAAGCGCGTTGTCCGGATATAAGCCCGTTGCACCCACGGTGATCCAGTTGTTTGCGATACCGGTAGTATCTCCCTTTGCATCGGTGTAGTATTTCATCGGAAAATTTGGTTCCACATCATTATCCTCACTGTCATTCCCTGCTGCATGTACCATTAATACGTCTTTGGACTCGGCATATTTAACGGCCTCATCCACGGTTTGCTTGTTGTGTGCATAGCTTTTTCCGAAACTCATATTGAGCACTTTTGCGCCGTTGTCTACTGCATAACGGATTGCATTTGCGACATCTTTGTCACGTTCATCACCGTCCGGAACCAAACGTACAGCTAAAATTTTGACGTTGTCTGCAACGCCATTGATGCCAATCTTGTTGTTGCGATTGGCGGCAATAATACCGGCTACATGGCTGCCATGAAGCGCATCAGGCCCCTTCACGTCCGCATTTCCGTAATAACGTTCGGAGGCATCTTCGTAATTATCGCCAACAATGGGACGGGAATCGTATTCCTTGTTCAAATGGTATTCAACCTGATTGTTGAAATATTTTGCACCCTCCGTGATATCATCAAAAAACTTGACAAAACCGTTGGTTTGAATCTCATCTTTCGCATAACCGAGTGCGATACGTTGATTATTCGATTTTGGGTTGAAGTTCTCCAGATCGGTCAAGGTGATTTCTGCCGGTTGTTTACCTATTTCACGGACCACAGCATCTAGATTACGTTTAAGGGCATCATAGGAAAACTGCCCCATTTTGGCTTCTTCTAGCTTGTTCTTGTACTTAACCACCATCTTTTGATAGGCCAAAAAAGCTTTCCTGTCGGCTTCATTCAGTTCAGTCGTAGGGGTGACACCCGCAAATTTTTTGTCTAAAATCCTTAATTGCCTCGTAAGTTCCAGGTTGTCAAATTGAACATCTTTCCCATCGGCATTGCCAATAAAGTTCCAACCGTACTTGTCATTGATATACCCATTACCATCATTATCTTTCCCATTGGACAGACTGTCTTTTGGATTGATCCAAACGACATCCTTCAGATCTTCGTGAAAGACATCCACCCCACCGTCCAAAACGCCAACAATGACAGGTGTTGATTTTTTTCCCTTTAATAAAGTTTTATAGGCTTTCTCCGTACTGATTCCCATCACACCATCCGTGTGATAATCCAAGTTATACCAATTTGGAGGAACAGATTCACTTTGAGCAAACGAGATTACCGGCAACACACCCAGGGCAATCAGATATAATGATTTCTTTAAATTCATAAAATTTTCTCCTAGCACAGTAGCAAAGATAGTATTATTGCCCCTCTTGAATTGTTAATTTTTATTAAAAGTGACTTTTCGTGCCCGTAACGGTACAGACTGGGAGGATGCGTATTGCGAAGTATGAAAAACCATAAAATAGTCTGAAACCGATCTGCCATGTTTAAATATCGTTTTGATATTTTTAAAGAAATGCGTTAAATTGAATTCCTTTGGGCGATCGTGCGATCGCGAGGAACATATAATAATAAGTGTTTTTTTTAATTAAAAAGACGAGATTTAGCGAATTAATAGCGTATATGCAAGATAACAAAAATATACATTGGCCCGAAGTTTCGGCCCCAATAGCTGCAACACATCCATACAAAAGACAGATTCATGGTGATACTGTCGTGGATAACTATTACTGGATGATTGACTATTTTAAAAAAGGACAACGATCCGCCGAAGTTATCGACTATCTGACTGCGGAGAATACGTATACTGCCGCAATGTTAAAAGGTACGGAATCTTTTCAGGAAGACTTATTCCGGGAAATGAAATCTCGCATCAAGGAAAAGGATGAGTCCGTACCTTACTTTAAGAACGGTTACTATTATTACAGCAGAACTGAGGAGGGGTATCAATATTTTAAGTTTTGCCGCAAGAAAGGTCGTTTGGATGCCGACGAAGAATTATTATTGGATATTGACAAGCTAGCGGAAGGATATGCCTATTATACTGCTAAGGGGTTTTCAATTAGTCCGGACAATCGTTTGCTAGCTTTTAGTGTGGATACGGTTTCCAGAAGGGAATATACAATATACATTAAGAATCTGGAGACAGGTGAGATTTACCCTGATCGAATTGCTAATACCGAAGGTACTGCAATCTGGGGGAATGATAACCAGACACTGTTTTATACAGCGAAGAACCCAGTGACACTACTGAGTGAAAAAATTATGCGACATACACTGGGAACAGATGTTTCCACTGATGTGTCTGTATATGAGGAAAGAGATAATACAAATTACATCGCAGTCGGTAAATCAAAAAATAGTAAATACATTATCATCAGTTCGGAAGGGACTTTGTCTTCCGAAATATGGTTGTTGGATGCCGATCTTCCCAATGATGATTTTAAGGTTTTTCAACCGCGTCGGAATGATGTGCTTTATACCATAGTTCCTTTGGAAGATCGTTTTTTGATATTGACCAATGATGACGCTATTAACTTCCGGGTGATGCAATGCCCGCTGGACAAAACGGGGCGCGAACATTGGACTACTTTCTTGGCACATCGTCCAGATGTGCTGGTGAGTGACATCGAAGAGTTTAAGTCATTTTTGGCAATAGCCGAACGAAAAGATGGATTGACCCAGTTGGCGATTTATAATTTGGGCAGTCAGGAACAGCATTATTTGGATTTTGGAGAGGTAGCCTATACGGTATATCCGGGGATAAATGTCGAATACAATACGGAAAATCTGCGTTATGGATATACCTCATTGGTGACGCCAAGTTCCGTTTACGAATATAACATGCGGGATCGGAGCAAAGTATTGCTAAAGCAACAGGAAGTTTTGGGTGGCTATGACCGCGCTGCTTATAAGACTGAACGTATTTATGCCCCGACGAGGGATGGTGTAAAAGTGCCTATTTCTCTCGTTTACAAGAAAGGAACCAAATTAGATGGCACAGCGCCGCTGCTGCAATATGCCTATGGTTCCTATGGCGCATCCATGGATCCTGGTTTTTCCAGCAATCGGTTGAGTTTATTGGATCGTGGATTTATTTATGCGCTAGCACATATCCGTGGTGGTGAAGAAATGGGACGCCAGTGGTATGAGGATGGGAAAATGATGCATAAAATGAATACTTTTAATGATTTTGTAGATTGTGGGCGGCACCTTATTGAAGCGGGATACAGCTCTCCAGACCATCTTTATGCACAAGGGGGGAGTGCAGGTGGATTATTAATGGGTGTTGTTGCGAATATTGCAGCAGCGCAATACCATGGTATCATAGCTCAAGTTCCTTTTGTGGATGTTGTGAATACCATGTTGGATGAGACAATACCATTAACGACGAATGAGTATGATGAATGGGGCAATCCCAATGAGTCGGATGCTTATTTTTATATGAAAAGTTATTCGCCCTATGAGAATGTTGAACCGAAAGAATATCCAAATATGCTAGTTACCACTGGACTACATGATAGTCAAGTTCAATATTTTGAGCCCGCCAAATGGGTGGCAAAATTACGGACTATCAAAGCCGGAAAGTCTGTTTTGCTCTTGAAGACAGATATGGATTACGGGCACGGCGGTGCTTCGGGAAGATTTGACTATTTGAAGGAGATTGCTTTAGAATATGCTTTTTTGTTTAAATTGGAAGGGATCGACCAGTAAATCGGAATAATACGACAACAATAAAAAAAGCGGTATTGCCGCTTTTTTTATTGTTGAGCATGATTGATGCTGTCCTGCTGTTTTTGCAAACGTTCTTCACGTTCGATTTCTCTGGAATCGATCTGATGTTGTTGATAGTTGTCCATCGCAACTTTGCTCGCTTTCTGCGATACATAAATCGCCAGTATGGCGACCACAGTAATAATTGCGAGTCCCCAAGCGTATTTATGTTTGTCCTGTTTGACAAGCCAATACATAAAGATGATATAGGGCACAGCAAAAATAATATAGAAAATTAAACTCGGTGACATGCTATTTTCCTCTAAATGATGTATACAAAAGTATCGTTTTTGTCCAAAAATAACGAACCCATAGAAAAAAGTCCCCTTATCAATTAATAAAGCCTTAAACCTTCATCAGTTTTATTGTCAAATTAATATCGCCTGAGGCCTGGCGACATGCTGGGGTTATCAATAATTAATTGCTTGAAAATGAAGGTTACAAGCCTGTTTTGAGTCCTGATTGTAATTTTTTGATTTTTGCAAAAAATCCATGATAATATTGTGGAAAAGAAAAAAATATTTTTATACATTTGCAACGTCAGAAACAAATTGACAGAGACATAAAATGAAACACAGCAAAAAGAACGACTATTCTTATACTCAAACTTTTGAGAAGTTTATGAGAAAGGTATTCTGTGCTTTCATTTTCGTAGAAATACCTGTTTTACGCTTCCGACGACCCATACTACCTCGGGCTTGATTTGAGGTAGTGAATCTTTCCAAACAAGGCCATGATTGTCCGATGGTTTTGAATCCATTATTTTAATTTATTCAGTAACAAAACACGACAGTAGTTGTTGTTTTATTATTAGGGTCGTAAGTCAATGACTATATCAGATTTTTTAATTATTCCGGCTAAACCTGAGCATGCACATTATGCAGAGGTTATTTGCAACGAGATGTTCGAGTCTGCAAAGGCTCGTGGTACTGGTATTGCGCGTCGTAAACCAGAGTATGTTGCCAACAAAATGAATGAAGGCAAAGCAGTAATTGCTTTACATCGGGACGGTCGATGGGCAGGTTTTTGTTATATTGAAACTTGGGGCCATGGCGATTACGTTGCAAATTCTGGACTTATAGTCAATCCCGAATTTCGGAAGGTTGGTTTGGCAAAAGCCATTAAGAAAAGGGTATTTGATTTGTCCCGTGAAAAATATCCCAAAGCAAAGATATTTGGTTTGACCACAGGTTTTGCTGTCATGAAAATTAATTCAGAACTTGGATACGAACCCGTACCATATTCAGAATTGACGAACGATGACGAATTCTGGAAAGGCTGTCAGAGTTGTGTGAATTATGAAATTTTAATGAGCAAAGACCGTAAGAATTGTATGTGTACGGCTATGCTCTGGGATCCAGAAGAAAAAGAACGTGAGCTGAAAGAAAAGATCCAACGTAAACATGAAGCAAAGGAGCGTTTAGAGCGAATCACACAAAAACAATCTTTGTTAAAACGTATACAGGCAAAGTTTTGGAAATCGGCCAATAAATTCGTGGCGGTCAATTTCCCAAAGCATAATAAAGTTGCAAAAGGATTTTAATAACTTTAACAGGAGAAATTGGATGGTATATACCTTTCTCCGCAAAAATCATACATAGCATGTCAACTGGCGTAGCAGCCATTGAAAATAAATAATGAACAGCGATGAAACGGTCAGCTTAAGGCTCAAATAGAGTCAGGTTGGTTGATAATAGTTTCACCACACTAAAAAACAATTTATCTCAATGAAAAAAGTAGTTTTAGCATTCAGCGGAGGATTAGATACTTCGTTTTGTTGTATTTATCTTACGCAAGATTTAGGGTTAGAGGTTCATTCCGTCGTCGTAAATACAGGTGGTTTTTCGGATGAAGAATTAAAAAATATTGAAGCTCGTGCTTATGCATTAGGTGTAAAATCACATACGGCGATTGACGAAACAGCAGACTATTACCGCGAAACTATTAAATACTTGATCTTTGGTAATGTACTGAAAAATGCGACCTACCCATTGTCAGTATCTGCTGAACGCGTATGTCAGGCTACTGCCATTGCAAACTATGCAAAAAAAATCGGAGCTGAATGTGTTGCACATGGCTCTACAGGTGCTGGAAATGACCAAGTACGTTTTGACATGATTTTCCAAACCTTGATACCCGGCGTTGAAATTATTACACCTATCCGTGATTTACAGTTATCCCGCGAAGCGGAAATCGAATACTTGAATAAACATGGTGTTGAGTACTCGGCAGAAAAAGCCAAATATTCAATCAATAAGGGGCTTTGGGGTACTTCTGTCGGTGGGGCGGAAACATTGACATCCAATCAATATCTACCCGAATCGGCATGGCCCACTCCTGTGACTTCTTCAGATCCCCAACAAATCACAATAGATTTTGAAAAAGGGGAGCCAGTTGCTTTAAACGGAGAGAAAATGGCATCGGTTAAGGTCATTCAGGAATTGCAGACAATCGCTCAACCTTATGGCATCGGTCGTGATATTCACGTAGGGGATACAATTATCGGTATCAAAGGTCGTGTAGGTTTTGAAGCCGCAGCTTCAGTGATTTTGATTAAGGCACACCACACGCTGGAAAAACATACTTTGACCAAATGGCAATTATCCTGGAAAGATCAAATCGCTGCTTTCTACGGAAATTATATGCACGAAGGACAGATGCATGATCCAGTGATGCGCGATATCGAAGCATTCTTACAGTCTTCGCAGGACACTGTAACGGGGCGTGTGATCGTTGAATTACATCCTTATCGTTTTGTTGTGATTGGTACTGAGTCGGAGCATGATTTAATGTCCAATAAATTCGGTAGTTACGGGGAGATGAATAAAGGGTATACTGGTGACGATGTGAAAGGCTTCTCTAAAATTTTTGGAAATCAGACTATTATCTGGCATAAAGTAAACAATAAGTAAAAAGTCAAAATAAAAAAAGGGAGGTAGTTGGTAAGCCTTTGGCTTGTGTAACCGAAGTCTCAATACTCATATCTCAATACAAAAAAAGAAAATGATAAAAGTAGGAATCGTTGGTTCGGCAGGATATACGGGCGGTGAATTATTACGGGTATTGATTTATCATCCCGAAGTAGAAATCGTGTTTGCTAATAGTGCGTCTAATGCAGGGAACAAATTATATGAAGTTCACAATGACCTTTTCGGTGATACAGAACTGACCTTCACTTCAGATTTTCATACAGATATCGACGTTTTGTTTTTGTGTGTTGGCCATGGTGATGCACGTAAGTTTTTAGATGCGAATCACGTTGCGCCAGCTGTAAAGATTATAGACCTTTCGCAAGATTATCGTCTTCGGGCGAATACCGTGTATCAGGGACAGCAATTTGTATATGGACTTCCAGAACTAAATAAGGAAGCGATCAGATCTGCGCAGTATATTGCCAATCCGGGTTGTTTTGCCACCAATATTCAGTTGGCCTTATTGCCATTGGCAAACAAGGGGCTACTACCTGATCAGATCCATATTAATGCGACGACAGGGTCTACTGGTGCTGGACAGAAGCCTGGGGCGACCACGCACTTTTCTTGGCGTAACAATAATCTTTCTGCATACAAGTCTTTCGAGCATCAGCATCTACAGGAAATTTCGGAGTCCTTGGATCAATTGCAAAATGGATTTTTGCCAACTTCTGATGATTCATTATTAGCACGTGCCGCGGAAAGAATAAATTTCGTTCCGCAGCGTGGTGATTTTACACGGGGAATTTTCTCGGCGATTTATGTTGACTCAGATTTGACGGAGGAACAAGCTTATGAATTGTACGAAGACTATTATGCCACACATCCATTTACGCACGTTAGTCGGAGCAATATTGACCTCAAACAAGTTGTAAATACCAATAAAAGTATTATCCACTTGGAGAAACATGGGAATAAGTTGCTGATCTTAAATGCGACCGATAATTTGTTGAAAGGAGCATCTGGACAAGCCGTACAAAATATGAATCTTATGTTCGGATTAAATGAACGTACAGGATTAAATCTAAAAAGTGTTGGTTTTTAATTATTTATACCTTATTCAACAGCTCTATTAACAGAATGTGAATAATTAAAACAGATAAAAATTTGATAAAACACAGTTATCAACATAGTTATTAACATGGTGTGGAAAAGTGAAGCGGGTAACCGCTTCACTTTTTTTATGTCCGATAATTTTTTGCATAAAGCTTAAAGAAGGCGCAATAGCTGCCAAGGTACTAGATCGATATCACTACTATATTGGATAAGCCGGCACCCGGTTTGCTCCATTGTATTGTTACCGTATGTTTCTTAACTTAGTGAGTATAAAATCGAGTTAATTCGATCTTGTTTAGCCAAATCAATTTGCGGTAACCAATTAAAGTGCAAAAATGACCAGGCATAAAACTCATACCGACACTTGGCGATAAAATATTGGAATTAATAGATGGGCTGGGCGTTTGGTTTCTACCGTTGCCACTGGGATTTATTTTTATTCCGGTGATCTATTACGTTGTAAAGGCGTTCAGAGAAGTTTAGTGTTTCATTGTTATCAGATTTTATGTATTACATTCACTCCATAAAAAATACAAAACCAATCAAGGATCGAATAGTGTATCCGTTTAATATTGCTTCAATATTGAACTTGAATGAGTTACGGTTTCGATCCCCTGTGACCTTTATCATTGGGGAGAATGGTTCGGGTAAGTCCACTTTGGTGGAGGCTATTGCTATTAATGCTGGCTTTAATCCTGAAGGGGGGACCAAGAACTTTAATTTCCATACGAAAGATTCCCATTCCGAACTTTTTAACGAGCTGCAGGTCATAAGAACAGCCTTCCGTGAAAGTGATGGGTTTTTCTTACGGGCCGAGAGCTTTTATAATGTGGCGACAGAGGTTGATGATATATTTGAAGATGATTTGGGGGCTCTTGAGACAAATTATGGGGGCTCATTGCACGAATGCTCTCATGGGGAGAGTTTTCTTGATTTAATGTATAAACGCTTTTCGGGACGTGGACTGTATCTACTTGATGAGCCTGAATCAGCGCTTTCTATCAACAGCCAATTTCGTTTACTAACGAGAATAAATCAATTGGTCAACAATAAGTCCCAATTTATTATTGCTACCCATTCACCAATTTTGTTGGCCTATCCAGATGCGGAGATTTACACCGTTTCTGAGTTCGGTTTGCAACAGGTGGAATATGAAGAAACCGAACAGTTTAAACTTTATAAGTATTTTCTGAATAATTATCAGAAGATGGTTACCGAACTCGGTTTGAATGAATAGACTTTCAATTAAAGAAGGAGCTTTGCTATTTTTCTTTATTTTATTTGAGATTCATATAGGGCTACGCTAATATCTTTCATAAATCTTTTTAATGGGTTGAATATTGGGGTAATTATCGCTGCTTTTTTACACAATCGATTGATATACATTTCCTTTCGTTTTATGTCAATCTAAGCTTTATCTTCATCAAAGTAATACAATTTCCAAGAACTGATTTAAACGCACGCTAATATCTGCTTAACTGATATGAGCTCACTTGGCTTCTAAAAAACTTGATAGCTGAGGCGACATAAATGGCTTAGGTAACAGACAAATGATAAAAAAATAAAAGATGAAAAGAAAACTCTTTATCAAACACTTCTTCATAGGTGCCTTATCTTGCCTTTCAATAGGTAGTAATGCGCAGACTTCTATAAAATCCTATTCCGTTCCGCTGGCGGGCAATGCCTTTATTACTACCGGACAAAATGATGGTGCAGAAATTTCAGGGCGCAATGGGCTGGTGAAATGGTCGAATGATCAAAGCATCGCATCGGTTTATTTCAGAACTGAGAAAACCGGAAATCTTGAATTAAAGCTCAAAGCAAAAGCTGAGGCCGGAAATACTTCCAAAATAGAGATTTCTGCCTTGGGAAAAAGAAGTTCCTTAGATATAAAAGGAACTGAGTTATCCGAGACCGCAGCCTTGTCGATTGATGTCAAAGCGCCGGGCTATGTACAGGTGAACTTAAAAGGACTAAGTAAGTCGGGGAGTAACTTTGCCGATGTAACGGAATTAATTGTTAGTGGAGAAGCAGCATCTGAAGGTCTTATCTATTCAAATGATCCTGATTATTACTATTGGTCACGTCGTGGTCCTTCCTGTCACTTAAATTATACGATACCGAGTGAAGGAAATGTCAGCTATTATTATAATGAAATAACTGTCCCAAAAGGAGAAGATAAAATCGGTTCATATTTTATGGCCAATGGTTTTGGTGAGGGATATTTTGGTATACAGGTGAATTCAGAGACGGAACGACGTATTCTTTTTTCAGTTTGGAGCCCCTTCCATACAGATGATCCGAAAAGTATCCCAGAAGATCAAAAAATCCATTTGTTAAAGAAAGGAAAAGACGTGCAAACGGGAGAATTTGGCAATGAAGGATCCGGTGGACAGAGTTACCGTAAATATTTCTGGAAAGCGGGTGAAACTTATAAATTCTTGTTGAAAGGTGTCCCGGATGGAAAAGGGAATACAGACTATACCGCCTGGTTTTTTGTGCCTGAGGAAAAAGCATGGAATGTAATCGCCAGTTTCAAACGTCCGCAAACAAATACCTATTTAAAAAGATTTCATAGTTTTCTGGAGAATTTTAGCCCGAATCAGGGATATTTAGGAAGACAGGTAGAATTTAAAAATCAGTGGGTTTATGATGGCCAATGGCGCCCTGTCCAATCCGCTTCATTCAGTGTTGATAATACCTACCGTGCTCATCAGCGTATTGATGCTATCGGTGGAACAACAGAAAATGGCTACTTTTTAAGAAACGGAGGTTTCTTTAATGATATTGTTAAACCGGGCAACATGTTTGAGTTTGTCAATAAAAATACCGCGCCGAAAATTGATTTTGAGAAATTACCATAATGTCAGGTGGTCACACAATGAACCCCTAATGTAGCACTAAAAAAAAGAGCCTGATATCAATACCAGGCTCTTTTTTTTAATGCTATTTCTCGGAGAGTTTAATATCTCGTTCCACCGAGACATTATCTCCCGTAATCGCATTACCTTCTTTATCTACTAAGGTTAATTTAACCTTAGTATTTCCCATTGGTAAGCCTTTAATTTCATAGGGCCCCCATTTATCCAATGTAAATGTCTGTCCGTTGATATCTGCGGTAACTTTATTTCCGTCTGGGGCAATACTGGTGTTGACCAAGTAGAAATCCAGCAATAAATTTTTGGTTTCATCACCTTTGTATTCCCCTTTTGGACGGGAGTAAAACAAAGATGGTTCTTTAGGAGTTGGTTCCTGTGTCAATTTCCCTGTGGCATCTATCTTGAATTTAATCAATTTTGAGGCCTCCGTAGTTTTAATGGATTCGTGATAAGACCGGGACAGAAATGAGAGTAGATAATGCTCTGAATTTAAAGCCAAAGTAACAGTGTGCTCGGGTTTATACAGTGCGGTATAAGGTTTATTATCCAAAATAAAATGGATATGTTGTCCATCATGCGAGTTGGCCATATGGGCGGCATGCGCATCTTCTGTCATTTCAGTTAGCGTGAAGTTTTTAACAGTATATTTCACGGTAACCTTTGCGGAGTCAGCACCTACTTTTTCGGCACTAATAGAAGCAATCTCGAGGTTTGCCCCAGGAAATTGTTTTGAATCAGCAATTGGACTAACTGAAATAGAATCCATTTTCTGTGCAATACTGGTATCGGCATCACCCATTGAATCCTTGTGGTCAGCACCTTTATTGGATGAATTATTACATCCAACGGCTCCGATCAACAAGACTAATGCAGCGGTAACGCCTGTAATTCTGTAGTACTTCATAATTTTTTTATTTAAATTTTTATTGTTCAGCATCTTAAATAACAATAGCTCAGCGTATTTTGTTTGTAATAATGCCAAAATCAGTAAGCTGTTTGTGAGAAAACGTTATCTTAAACAGGAAATCATCTTGTCGATCGTTTTCACAGGGCTAAAAGAACAGCGTACATAGCCTGTGATTTGAATAAATAAATAGTTTAAAAAAATATTCATATTAGATGTAATAAATAGGAGACCTGAAATGTCTTGTTTATATAGCATGCAAAAATGGTAAAGGAAATAATATAAGACGTATTTAAAACGAACAAAAAAAATTAGCTAAGCTGCAGGTTTGTACAATCAAAATCTCAAATCTAACATCTCAATACTAAAATGAACCAAGAACAATTTAAAAATACCGTTTTCGTCCATAAGGATAAGCTATTTCGCTTTGCGAAACGGATCTTGGTTGATGACGATGAAGCATTTGATGCGGTTCAAAATGTGATGATGCGTCTGTGGCAGGGGAAAGATAAATTGTATCAATATAGAAATTTAGAGGCATTTTGCATGCAGAGCGTTAAAAATGAGGCATTGAACCGGATTAAAAAAGATAAGGTCCGTACAGATTTTGCTGAACAGCACCAGATTATTTCAACAACAGAAAATTCTGTAGGAAATACGAAGGAGATAATTTTGGAAATGATCAACTCGCTGCCTGAAAAACAGCGTCTTGTGATGCATTTACGTGATGTAGAAGATTATGATATCGACGAGATCGTAGAAGTATTGGAAATGGGGGAGTCTGCTGTCAGAGTTAATCTGATGCGGGCCAGGCAGAAAGTAAAAGAGCAGTTGACAAAATTATTTGATTATGAAAGTGTCCGGATTTATTCAAATAAAAAATAGAACAGATAGCTTCATCAACATTGAAACTCAAATTTGTAACGATGAAAAACAAAAGATTAGAGGAATTGCAAGATAAATACTTTGATGGCAAGACGTCGTCAGAGGAAGAAAGGGAGCTGAAGAAATCGGATGAACTGTTCTTTCAGCTATTGGATCAGGAAAAGAGTGTGAAAATGGACTGGTCCTTTGATGAATTTGAAAATCAGATCAAAGCAGATAAGAAAATCATCAGATGGCGAGCCAATAATTGGATAAAATATACTGCAGCAGCAATTCTCCTGGCGGTTATGGGATTCGCTTTTTATCTGAGTCAAGAGCCAACAACAGATCCGCCAGTACTTGCTGATCAACAGATAAAAAAGCCACAGGAAACCTCAGCTAAGGATGTTACAGCGCATAATGAAGCAACAGCACATTCAGATGTGGAGATAATAGTAAGTGGAGACAAGAAACGAAGTACAATGCTCGCGGCGAATACTTCGAAGCATTTTAATCAACGCGTGCCATCGAAGAAAATAATGGCGAACAAGAAGAAGGTTGTCCAGTCTTTACAGCAAATGGAAGATGGCTATCAGGCGGATTATGTTGTATTAAACGGTAAACCTGTTGCCAACGAAGAGGAAGCTGTTGAATTGACTCTTAAGTCATTGGGATTGCTGGCAAATAATCTGGAAAATGGAGTAGATAAAGCAATGAATATAAAACAAATGTCAATATCAATTAACTAAAATAATATGAAAGGATTATTAATAGCTTGCCTATTACTTGTAGCAAGTATGGCAAACGCACAGATTTCCAAGTTAGATAAACTTTTCGAGCAATATCAAGGGAAAAAGGGAGTGACCACACTTAAAATTGGAGCCCCAATGTTCAAGTTGTTAGGGAATTTAAAAATTGATGACGAGGATATGCAGACGATTACGCCGCTACTTAAGAACGTTAAATCTTTACGTATGTTGATCGTGGAAGATGGCGAAGATAAAAATTTGACAGGTATCATTCGTGGCGCCGTTTCAAATTTAAAATATGAAGAACTTATGTCGCTAAACAGCGATGGTCAAGATATTCGGTTCATGGTGGAAAATATGTCTGCGAATGCGGATATTCTAAACAATTTATTACTTACAATAAATGGGGATGACCAGAATCTATTTATGATTCTGGATGGAGCGATACCTTTGAAAGATGTGACCAACTTGGTCAATGAAGGAAACAACAAAGTGAGTAAAGACAAACAAAATAACAATAAAAAGTAAATATTATGAAAAGAATACTAACATTGTTATGCCTAATTGGAGTGCTATTTTCATTGCAGTCCTGTATCATTAAAAAAGGTTCCAACATGGATTTTGTAAGGGGATCCAATGTTTCAAATAATGCAGAGATCGTGGCCATCAATTTGCCGATGTGGTTGACCAGACCATTTATCAAAAAGGCATTGCAGGATGATAACGACGAGGATGCAAAGGCGATGGCCGCCATCGTCAAAAAGTTGAAAAAATTCAGGATGATGACATTATCTAATAATGATCAGGAAAAGAATGCGTTGATTCTGAAAGATTACCATAAATTTTTAAAGAAAAACAAATTTGAAGAACTGCTGGTGATTAATAGTGAGGGGGAGGAGATCTCAATCAATGCACGTATTGACAAAGATAATGTAATCAGCAGGGTCTCACTTTTGGTACATGATGAAGGAGATGAAAGCGTATTTATGGATATTAAAGGCAAATTTTCATTGGATGAACTTATCCAGGGATTGAATAAGATAAAATCGAAAGATAAAAAGCTATCTACAAAATTGGCTGATACCCATACTGTAGTTCAACAGGAACTTTAGTTGAGACAGAGATTCTTGATTAAACAGCACATAAATGCCCCAAGAACTAAAATAGTTTTTAGGGCATTGTTGTATTATACTTTCCTTTTATGAATGAAAGACGATGTCCAAGGCATCAAAAATATGCTTCTTGGCGGTATTTAAATCCGCGTCGGTATGCGCAGCGGAAACAAAACCAACTTCATAGCCCGAAGGA
This sequence comes from Sphingobacterium sp. HMA12, assembly GCF_002933815.1. GTDB lineage: Bacteria > Bacteroidota > Bacteroidia > Sphingobacteriales > Sphingobacteriaceae > Sphingobacterium. Next base: position 25,909 of record NZ_BEYR01000006.1, on the reverse strand, counting down.
CCGAAGTAAACTCCTCTATTCAGAAGTTCGCGGTGCATGATTTTGTATGATTCCATGGAAGCGGGATCAATTTCACTTGCTTTCTTGATATCTTCTTGCTCAGTAAATGCAAACCAGAAAATAGAGGCAACATGGAATAATTGTACTTGATAACCTTTTTCAGCGATATAATCACGAAGATCCTGAACGAATGCCGCAGTTTTCGCATTTAAGTTTGTGTAGAAATCATCTTGCGCTAAAATAGTCAGGGCTGCAATACCTGCTGCCATGGCCACAGGGTTCCCAGACAAGGTACCAGCTTGATAAACGGCACCGTCAGGTGATATACAAGCCATAAGTTCTTTGGATGCCCCATAGGCTCCTACTGGCATACCGCCACCTATGATCTTGCCATAGGTGATAATATCCGGCTGGACTTCGTAGTATGCAGAAGCTCCTTCAAAACCGATCCGGAATCCGGTGATGACCTCATCCATGATTAGCATACTCCCATTTTCTTTTGTGATATCACGCAAGAAATGCATGTATTCTTTGGATTGCATTAATAGACCGTTGTTGGCAGGAATACCTTCAATGATCACAGCAGCAATCTGATCTTTAAATTCTGCAAAAGCAGCTCTTAGCGCGTCTTTGTCATTTAACTCGATGACGATTGTTTCATCTGCAAAGGCTTTGGGAACGCCAGCCGAAGAAGTTTCTCCGAAAGTAACCAGTCCAGAACCAGCCTTCACTAAAAGCGAATCCGAATGACCATGGTAACATCCGTCAAATTTGATAATCTTATCCCGTTTGGTATATCCTCTTGCCAAACGGATTGCGGACATCACAGCTTCAGTTCCTGAACTGACGAAGCGAATTTTCTCGATATATTTATTTTTTTCAATAATCAATTCGGCGAGTTGATTTTCCAGAGCAGTAGGTGCACCAAAACTCAATCCTTTACCTAATTGTGCGGCAACGGCCTCACGAACTTGATCGTTATTGTGTCCCAGAATCAAAGGACCCCACGAACAGCAGAAATCGATGAATTCATTGCCATCAGCGTCCCAAAGACGGGCTTTGTCACCTCGTTCTATAAATAATGGAGTACCAAATACGGATTTAAAAGCCCGAACCGGAGAATTCACACCGCCCGGGAAGTATTGTTTTGCTTTTTCAAATAATTCAGCAGATTTTGCTCGTGAAATATCAGGTGTTTGCATTGTCAAATTGAAAAGTAAAAATTATTTAAAGATGAGCTCGCTATTGCTCGTTAAAAAGTAAAAAAAAGAGATACTTGTCAGCCGCAGGCTTCCACGACCGAAATCTAAATGCTCCTATCTCAATACTAAATACTAATATATCCTTTCTCCAGGACTTCTTTGGCGTGGTAAGATAAAATTGCTGTTGCGCCTGCACGTCTGAAACTTAATAACGTTTCCAGGATCACACGTTCGTCCAGCCAGCCATTTTGGATGGCAGCTTTTAACATCGCATATTCGCCACTGACGTTATACACCGCGATTGGGAGATCAAAATTGTCAGCGAGAAGTTTCACAATATCTAAATAAGGAAGCCCTGGTTTGACCATTAGGAAATCTGCACCTTCTTGTGCATCGAGTTGAGCCTCAATAAGCGCTTCTTTCGCATTTGCAGGATTCATTTGATAGGTTTTCTTGTCACCATGTTTTGGAGCCGAACCTAAAGCGTCTCTGAATGGACCATAATAGGCTGATGCATACTTCGCCGTATACGACATTAGAGATACGTTGGTGAAACCATTATGGTCCAATAGCTCACGAATATACCCGATACGTCCATCCATCATATCTGATGGCGCGATAATATCTGCGCCGGATTGCGCGTGTGCGAGTGCCATTTTGCCCAGTACCTCTAATGTTTCATCGTTTAAGATCTCGCCATCCTCGACAATTCCATCATGACCATCGCTGCTATAAGGATCCATTGCTACATCCGTAACGATACAAGCTTCAGGAAAATTTTTCTTTACGGCCTCAATAGCCCGTAAATACAAACTTCCGTCACGGTAACTCTCCGTCGCATATTTGTCCTTCAATGACTCTTCGATATTGGGAAATAAGTCAAATGAACGTAAGCCTAATTTGAGGCAGCTTTCCACTTCTTTCAATAAATTATCAATAGAATAGCGGTAAATACCCGGCATTGATTTAACTTCGGTTTTTTGATTTTGGCCATCTACGATAAAAAGTGGAAAAATCAAATTTGACGCGTCTAAACGTGTCTCTTGAATCATGTCGCGAATCACGGCAGATTTACGATTTCTTCTCGGACGTTGTAACATTATTTTTTATTTATTTATTATGATCCAGTGATTTCGTGTCGTTCAATTGCAAAGGCGGTAAATCCGTTTGCTAACTTTTCAATACGCAATACTAACTACTTGATACGATTTAATATTCCAGGCCAAAAACAGCCTCTGAGAGACCTATCTCGTCTGGTGAATACGGAAGTGTGTAAGGAACATTCATCTCATCAAACTTCGCTCCGGTTGAACGACCTATGCAGATAACCTTCTGTCCCGGCTCTAATAAATTGTCCGCAAAATAGGCTTCTACATTACTAGGGCTTGTAAATACGAGTACTTCTGCATTGGAGGGATCAACATCCTCTTCCAGTACGGTTTCATAGACAGGAATATTAATGATTTTTGTCGCTGGACTTAGCGCTTTCTGAATAGTCTCAAGCGATTCCTTTGCGCGCGGAATAAGGACCGTTCCACCATTTGCCAATTCGGCAAATTTCTTAGCGATTTCATCCATGTTAATACCTTCGCTGTCACCGGAAAAATCAGCTACACGATCGTACTTACGCAATACTTCTTCTGAACCACGGCCAATAACGCCTATTTTGGTCTTTTTACTCAATCGGGGTTCCAGATTGAAGAAATGCTCAATCCCGTTCTTACTTGAAAATATAATCCAATCGACATGCTTCAGGATAAAAGGATCCAGTTTGTTGATGATGGGAAATATTTTGATCAATGAACGGCCTTCGATGAAAATATTGTGTTTGGCCATTGCGCGCGCGAAGTAGGAATTTTCGTCCACCTCTCTGGAAATAAAGACCGATTGAGGCAACTTACGGTCTTTTGCGTACTTGCTGAAAATACGCTCTGCCAATCGGTTTGGATCAGCATCTCTGAGGTACACACGATCAGGAAAGTCTTCACTCGTATCAGCAATGGAAGCCCAAGCCTCATATTCGCCACCACTTTTACGACAATAACATCCGAGTGGAGCATGACATCCTGCGTCAAATTTGTTCAATACCAAGCGTTCCACAGCAATGGTTTTAGCTACATCATCATTATTTAGCGGCTGCAATGCGGCAAAGAGTTCTTTGTCGACTTCACGGATCTGAATAGCTAATACACCTTGTGCCGGAGCAGGAATAATTTCGACCGGCGGGATTTCTTCGACATGAAAATCAGAGATATCCATTTCGATACGGCTGATACCAGCTTTAGCCAGTACAATTGCGTCGTATTGTTCATCTCGCAGTTTTTGCATTCTTGTCTGCAGGTTACCTCTTAGATCGTCGAATTCCAGGTCTGGACGTAATGCCGATATCTGTGCCTTTCTACGGTTGGAAGATGTTCCAACGGTTGCGTTATGTTTTAAGGACAGACGCTTCTTGATATCTACACAATCCTTATGAATAATTAATAATTCGGAGGGATCCTCCCGTTCAGAAACAGCTGCGATGATCAATCCAGGTGGATTAATCGTAGGTAAATCTTTGTGCGAGTGTACAGCTAAATCAATGGTCCCGTTCAAAAGTTCTTCCTCAAGTTCTTTGGTGAAAAATCCTTTACCTTCCAATTTATCCAAACGGAGATGTTGAATAATATCACCTTGAGTTTTGATGACTTTTAACTCTGCTTCTATACCGATTTCCTGTAATCGGTCTTTCACAAAATTTGCCTGCCACATTGCAAGAACACTTCCCCTGGTGCCAATAATTAGTTTTCTATTCACGTTATTTTACTTTACCTATTAAAATGTGTTTAATACCATTTATCGAAGCAAAAATAAATAAATAGGTGGAATATGTTGACACGTTACTGTCATTATCTAGAAGGAAATGATTGATAAACCGAAAATTAGAATAGCAGTAGGAACTCTTTGACGAAAAAGCAATCACATACGATCGCCATTATTGGCCGTATATCAGAAAAGGGATAAATGTATTTTGTCAGAGATGATTGCAGCGATAAGATTGCAATTAGTTTTTCTCGGTCTCAGGCGTTTTTACCAGGATCTCCTTCGCCATAACCATTGGAACTTTGATGTATTTCTTTTCCATATAGTTGATGACTTTTTCAAGGACTTCCCTCGCCTCAGGTGTAAGCGCCTGTACTTCTTGGGCAAAGACCTCATTTAAAGCAAATGACTTGATTTCTTTAATCTTCTCAGGAACTTCACGCATAGCAACCTCTACACGTCTCTGTTTGATCAGGGGTAAAAATTCCTGAATATTGTCCTGGATGATTTTTTCAGCACTGTCCAGTTCATTATAACGTTCTTGGATATTTTTCTCCGCAATAGCTTGCAAGCTACTGACTTCGATGTAATGAATCGGGTTGTTTTTGATTACTTCAGCATCGATATCATTTGGAACGGCTAAATCAATGATAATTTTCTTGTCAGTTTCACCATTTAGTAGTGATTGGTACAAGGTATTATCAATAATTGATGTTGGAGCTCCGGTACATGTAATCAGAATATCAAAACCTTCTTTGTATTCGCCAATGCTAGCAAGCGGATAAGCTTTAGCATTTAACTCCTCAGCTAATGCTTTAGCATTTTCAAGTGTGCGGTTAAAAACCACAAATTTGGCTTTTTGATTTTTTTGGAAATATTTTGCTAAGTTTTGGTTTGTTTCCCCTGATCCGATAATAAGAATTCTAGGGTTTTCAACTAGTTTTAATTCACGTAATTTGCGGTAGGCAAGAGAAACAACAGAAATCGGATTTCTGGAAATTTTAGTATAGGTATAAACTTCTTTTGCTGTCTTTACAAGACGATCCATCATCAAGCGAAGAAAATCACCCGTAAAACCAGCTTCTCTACAGCGATCATAGGCTCTACGTACCTGCGCCAAAATTTCTTTCTCGCCCACAACAAGGCTTTCAAGGGAACAGGACATACGGAGCAAATGATGTAAAGCATCCATTCCCTCATATTTGTTGACCTGACCCAAATAACATTGAAGTCGTTCTTGCGGAACACAGAAATTCAATTTTCCCATAAACTCCGCAATAAATTCGTTGGTCAATTCGTGAGCTCCATAAAATACAAACTCTACTCGGTTACATGTACCAATGTAAAAGATCTCCGGAATATCCAGGCTGTGTTTTAAGCTAATGAGTCGACTTTCTAAATCCTCATTGCAGATCACTAGATTACCTAGATCTTTTAATTCGACATGTTTATGAGTAAACGCTAATACTTTAAGATTTTTCAAAGCTCTAATCCCTCGCTTATATTTAACGGTACAAATGTAGCTTAAATGCTTTGTGCTTGTGTCAAAAATCTGTCAAACGGATTAATTTAGAAAGATTTTAAATAGCTGTATTTTACAAATAAATAACTGATATTTAGGGTTTTAAATATCATGGTAAGATTGAATGATTTTCATCACACATCCGTGTGATGAAAATTTCAACTTCATGAAGGCATTAAACTATTCATTATTGCCTGTATTTGTTTGTGCTGAATCTATAGTTATATCTTCCAGCTCCTCTACATAAGGAACTTCTTCAGTAGCGGTCGCCTCCTTTATTTCTCTGTCACTATATTGATAATAAGTATCAAATGTTTTGGTCCCTTTATTGTAAATCAATGCATATTTGGAATTTTTATTTTTGACAATAATTCCATCAGTTGGGGCGGGCACTAATTTCATCTCATCCATGAAGATCTTTTGTCCCTTTTTGAAGCTATTGATCAAAGGGAGTTCACTGGAATACTCTTTCCAGAATAGAATATCTCCTTTTGCTGATATAATCCAGATGGCACTACTTTGATAGTCATTTTTTTCCACTAAAAAAGCCATTTCTTTATTCCAGTTGTCCGCATCATGACGATCAGTAAAATTACCATAGCAGAAGACAGACTTTGCACGGTCCTTTATGCGGGTAAATTTATAGATGGGTTTATCACCGGAAGGCTCTAGATAACCATTCCCCATAAAGATTTTTGTAATGCCCCTGCGGTAACGTAATGGAATATTGTCGTATTCAGGAATTGTAAAGATGGCATTGTTCCAATGGGTGTAGTCATCAATGGAGCTCCAGCCATCAGCCTCTTCGAGATCTTTCGGATCTGCATTCTCAAATCCGTCCACGGCCGTTGCACTATCTACAGGCATAGCATCAAGATCTTGCCGCTGGACATAATTATAATATCCTCCACCGGCAACTGCGACTAATAGCAAGACGATTCCGATAACGATATATATTTTTTTCTTTGATTTTTGTTTAGGTACCTGTTCTGTCTCAGGCTCTTCAAATGCTCTTTTCATGTTCAATATCTGGCTTAAATTTTAAATCAACTTTCAGGTAAAGATTCTTTTCAAATATTTTTTATAACTTAATTTTGAAGTGATCAATTTTATTCAATTTCGATTGATCTTTTGGATTATTGTTATTTGTCCGGAATTCGATACGAGAATTTCGTTTTAAAATTAGAACAAATTTCCAAAAAATGGAATACGAGTTATATAAGTGGCGATATTCAACTTATATTCGTATCAATTTTAAAGTAATTTGAACCATGGTCATCATCAGGAAGTATTTCGCCATTGTTGGACTAATCATTTGTTTTTTGTCCAGTATGACTCCATTTTTGAAAGTTCCCATCAAGGGTAACTGGAATCTCTATCAGGTGGACGCCTATCTATTTTTTATTTCCATGCTGATTTTGGGAATAACAGCATTGTTGTTTTTTGTTCGTGCGGTACGCGCCTATCAATGGATGACAAGATTGGCCGCATGTTGGTATCTGGTCAGTATTGGCGCCGTTTGGTTTAAAATCAACAATTATTTTGGCTGGGGCTTTGCAGACAAATTCTTATCCAAATCGCTTCACATGCGTTGGGGATGGATTGTCTATTTGATCGGGATTCTGCTGTTACTGTTGAGTACAAAGAAGATTGTATCAACAAAAGAGTAATGCAAAAAATAAGCTAGATATTTTATCTAGCTTATTTTTTGTTTGGACGATGCGGTATAAAATGTGCCTTTAGTTTATCTAAGCCTAGATCTTCTTCAATTTTGTCCAACTCATAAGACCAGATTTTCTCATCCAGGATTTCATGCAGTACTTTCGGATTGGTGAGGTCCACAGGACGGACGCGCTGCTCTCTATAGATTGGATTGGTCAATTCCTGCAAACTGCTGCTATGTCTAATGATCTGAAAACGGAATGTTGGCCATTTTCCAACATTGGCGAAGTTTCCTGTATAAAATTGGATGGAATCGTGCGGTGGTATTTTATTGCTAAAAAGGCCTTTCACTTTATTTGCCGTAGCTTCGGAAACTGATACCAGGAGCTCATAACTTGTTTCATTGATGATATGTAGCTTGGCCAGTCCATCTTTATGATCTCCCGAAATGGCCAGTAAAATTCCTTTTTCGATAAACCGATGCGGAGTTAACGGAGCGGCATGCTGATCAAGCTCGTCGTCTGCTCTGCGCATATTTCCAAAGACGAGCGTAATCTTGTCCATGGGAACAGGAATTTCAAATCCTGTTTCATCTGTTACTCCGACAATATTGTTGGCTTGCATGGAAGTGATATGTCCTTCAATGGGCTCATCCACAAACCTGACTAAGTCGCCTATTCTAAATTTCATGATTAATTTACTTTTGTATCTATAATATGTAATAGTTTTTCAAGATCTGCATGGTCATTGTAGAGATGGAATCCGACCCGGATACCGGAACCGCGGGGGAAACATTTTATACCCTCATCCATCAGAAGCTGAAAATTTTTGGGGTCGATCTGTATATTGAAAATATTGCTTTGCGGACGTCTATTTAGAATGCGATCCAGGAGTAGCCCCCTATTAGCCAGTTCAGTCCGGGCCTTTGCCAAGAGGTTCTGTGTATACAAGACTGTTTCAGCATATCCCCATTGTTCAAACTGCAATAAAGACTGTTGTAAGGTTCCATGAGCTAAGGTGTCTAGATGCCCCGGTTCAAAGCATAATTGTACCACGGATTTATTCATCCATTGATTGTTGAGGTAACTGTAGTTTTTCTGGATATCAGCATATAGGATTTCTTTAAGCCGATCGTTCAGTAGGATAAAGCCATTTCCGAATCCGGCCATTAGCCATTTGTATCCGCTGCTCAATACGGCGTCAAAGCCCGAGGTATCAAAGTCAAATAAATCAGTTCCTAAAAATTGCGTTCCATCGCCAATGATTAACAAATCAGGATGCTGATGTTTTAATTCCTGTATAAAAGAAAGGTCTATTTTTAAACCGGAGATGTACTGAACAATGGATAGAATAAGTACGTTAGGTCTAAAAGTTGCTATGGCATCCAGAATATTAGCTTCAAGCTGTTCGTCCATATTAACAAAGCTATGCTCAAACCCACTTATAATTGTTGGGAAATTTACCGAGGGATAGTCGTTGTCCAAAAGCAGCACCTTATAATGCTTGGGAAGGCCCGCTAGTAATGCATTGAATGCAAAAGAAAAGCAGCTTGACAAAAATACATTGGTTCCGGGACAATTGAAGAATTGTCCAAGTGTATTTCTGCAGGAATCCAACATGGTGCCCTGTTGTTCACGAAGCGAAGTATTTGACTCATGAAACGCTTGATCGCGTTGCGTGCGCCATTGCTTTGTTTCACGTGAAAGTAAACCTGAGCCAGGTGTAGTCAAGTAAGTTGTCGCTGCATCAATGTCAAAATATTTACTATATGGACTGTTCATATCTTGGGTCTTTTGTTAATATTGCTAAATAATCAGGTAAGGAAAGGTATTCACCGCCCATGCTTTCCAAATGAGACGTGTGAAATTGACAGTCTATCAATTGTAGATCTATTTTTTGCGCCAGGTAAATCAGTGCAGCTTTAGAAGCATTAGGTACTTTAGAAAACATGCTTTCTCCACAAAATACACCATTGATCAGCACACCATAGAGCCCACCCACAAGTAATCCGTCTTGCCATACTTCCACTGAATGTGCATATCCCATTTCATACAGTGTTTTATAGGCCTTAATCATGTCTTCTGTGATCCATGTCCCATCTTGATCTTTTCTATTGATAGTGGAGCAATTTTGAATGACTGTATGAAAGTTGCGGTCTACCGAGATGGAAAAGATCTTTTTCCGGATACAGGCAGCCATGCTTTTGCTGATCTTGATCTTGGAAGGATAGATGACGAAGCGTGGATGAGGTGCGTACCATAATATCGGTGTATCATCACTAAACCAGGGAAATATGCCATTACTATAAGCCAACAGCAGTCGGTCAGCCGAAAGGTCACCTCCGATAGCCAATAAACCATCTTCATCAGCGTAGCTCGGATGTGGAAACTCCAGCTTTTTGTTATCGAGTTCAAATACCATCGATCCTAGATAAGCCAATTTAAATTGCGTTATTCTTCTGGTTGACGAGGCTCTTTACTTATTTCTTCAAACAATTTGTCCATATGCTCCACATATTCATTGGTGTCATCTAGGAAAAATTCCAGCTGCGGGACAATTTTGACTTGGTTTTTAATTTTTGATCCCAACTTATAACGTATCTCGGATGTTTTGGTACGTATTGCTTTTATGTCTTCCTGTGCAGTCTTCGTGTTTAAAAAGCTCAAATAAACACGTGCGATAGCCAAATCAGGAGTAACTCGAACACGTGTAACCGTAATGAATGCTCCTGGAGCCCATGCCTTACCATCCCGTTGAAATAATGCTGCTAAATCTTGTTGAATGACTCCAGCAAAACGTTGCTGTCTCTTGCTTTCTGTTCCCATCGTATACGTTTTATGTTGAATATTCTCAATATGATACACAAAGATAAGTATTTTAGGCTAGAATCACATGCATACCTATTGACTGTCTTCGACGCCTGCGTATACGAAAAAAGGCACATCTTGGTTTGACGTGCCTTTAAATTTCGATTCACAATTGGTTAGGTAATTTCTTGCAAGTTTTAAGACGTTGGGGTCTATCATATTTGGTTTTAAATTTCGGTGTATTTAAAGTGGTAAGTATTTACTAACCTTACCGGCTTTTATTTTTTCATCTCCCTTACACTACAAACATAGGAATACTTAAAAAACTGACAAAATAACTTTTAAAAATAAAGTGAGTGGTTACTTATAAAATGTGTTTATTGCGATTTAACAAACTTTTAACATTTGTTTTTTTTTGTAACATATATTTTTTTACGCCAGAATTCTCCTTTATTCTCTTCTTTTGATTATTGTTTCACCTCAAACAGCTTGGCATTGATATAACCATTTGCAATTGGTATTTTTGCAATGTTAAGAAATCAGGTACATTTGGATCAGCAACTTTGGTTCGTTTAAAGTAGATCATCAAATGGACAGCGATCGTTTTATGCGCAAGAAAGCTGAGTTATAAGTGGCAGATTGCACCCAGGGATAAAATACTATTTGCTATAGGGCATGCGAATGGCCCTAAAGCGAAAAATAATGACATACAAATAAATATTCTGATGAGCTTTGATCAGCAGCTAAACCGAAATGAATACTGGCTCATCATAATTTCGTTACCATAAAACAAAATATATTAATGAAAATCTGGCAAAAAAATATAGATGTTGATTCGTTTGTAGAATCTTTTACCGTAGGTAATGACCGTGTGATGGACCTACAGCTTGCCGCAGCGGATGTATTAGGCTCTTTGGCCCATACACGGATGCTAAATAGCATTAACCTGATGACTGATGAAGATCTGGCTTTGGTACAGAAAGAATTGAAAAATATCTATAAGGAAATTTTAGCGGGGGATTTTCAGATTGAAGATTCGGTAGAAGATGTGCATTCACAGGTTGAGATGTTACTTACACAACGCATCGGCGAGGCTGGTAAAAAAATTCATTCAGGGCGATCCCGAAATGATCAAGTGCTTGTGGACCTAAAATTGTACTTCCGTACAGAGATTCAACATATTATTCAGAATACCGAAGCTTTCTTCAATGAATTGGTCCAACTTAGCGAACGTTATAAACATATTTTGATCCCGGGCTACACACATCTTCAGATTGCAATGCCATCATCTTTTGGTTTATGGTTTGGTGCTTATGCGGAAAGTTTGGTTGATGATCTGGAAATGATGAAAGCTGCTTGGAAGGTCTGCAATAAAAATCCATTGGGCTCGGCTGCGGGTTATGGTTCTTCTTTTCCGTTGAATAGAACAATGACCACACAGTTATTAGGATTTGAAGATTTGAATTATAATGTGGTCTATGCGCAGATGGGTAGGGGTAAGACCGAACGGATTTTAGCACAAGGAATGAGCTCGATCGCGGCTACATTAGCAAAGTTTGCGATGGACGTGTGCTTATATATCAATCAGAATTTTGGCTTTATTTCATTCCCGGCTCATTTGACAACAGGGTCGAGTATTATGCCACATAAGAAAAATCCTGACGTTTTTGAACTGATTCGTTCACGTTGTAATAAAATTCAGGCATTGCCGAATGAAATTGCATTGATGACAACGAATCTTCCTTCAGGTTACCATAGGGATCTCCAACTGTTAAAGGAAAATCTATTCCCGGCGTTTAAATCGCTTAATGAATGTCTTGAAATAGCGACCTTTATGCTGGAAAATATTTCCGTAAAAGACAATATCCTTGATGATCCAAAATACGATTATCTCTTCTCTGTTGAGGTGGTAAACAATGAGGTGCTTAAAGGTGTGCCTTTCCGTGAGGCTTACCGGACTATTGGTATTGATATTGACGAAGGACGTTTCAAACCATCGAAAGAGGTTAATCATACGCATGAAGGCAGTATCGGAAATCTTTGTAACGATCAGATTCAACGGATGTTTAAGCAGGTAAAATCGACTTTCGGATTTGAACAAGTAGAAAAGGCCTTGGAAGAATTGGTAAAATAAGACCGATCATCCTATTCAGTCTATAAAACTGGGGCACAATCGTTGCTGATTGAAACATGTTCAACAAAAAAGAGCTGTGATAAAATAAATGGATCACAGCTCTTTTTTATTATTTCTTTATTGAGAACTTAAAGTGTGTCTCTGAATCAAATGATTCACCAGCTTTTAATAGCGTTGAGGGAAACTCCACTTGATTGGGGCTATCAGGAAAATGTTGTGTTTCCAGACAAAACCCGGCGTAAGGTAGATATTTATACCCTCTTTTGCCGATATCATTTCCCGTCATCCAATTTCCGGTATACAACTGTACTCCGGGTTCGGTAGTGAATACATCAAGCTGAATACCTGTGTTTTTTGAGTAAGCTGTTGCGCAGGGCTGGGAGATTGGTTTATTATTGACATAACAATGATCATAGCCTTTGGCTGCAATGAGCTGCTCATCATTTTCTGTGATGTCCTGAATAATTTTTTTAGGGGTTCTGAAGTCAAAAGGGGTCCCTTCTACCGGTACGATCGCATTGGGTACTTGATTCTCATCCACAAACAGCACTTCTTCTGAATTTATTTGAAGTACTTGTTGCAATACATCTCCGCTTCCCTCTCCATCAAGATTAAAATAAGTATGATTTGTTAAATTAATATGCGTGTCAGCATCGGACTGTGCGTGGTATTTGATGATGATTTCGTTGTTTCTCGTTAGGGTGTAAGAAACCATTATTTTTAAATTTCCGGGGAAGCCCTCCTCGCCATCTTTAGAAACGTAGTAAAATTCTACATGAGACTGATAGGTTACTCTACGGTCCCAAACTTTATCATGGAAGCCCGATATTCCACCATGCAGACAATTTGTGCCATTATTCTGCGGAAGAGTATATTGTTTTCCGTCTATTTCAAATTTGCCGTTTGCGATGCGGTTTGCAAATCGGCCGGCGGTACAGCCATGGTATTTTTCATCGGATTCCAGATAACCCTGAATGGAATCAAAGCCAAGAGCAACATCAACCAGGTTGCCTTTGTTGTCGGGGACTAAGATGCTGACAATACGGGCACCATAATCTGTTAAAAGCACCTGCATACCACCCTCATTTTTTAATAAAAGTAAATGGGTGTTTTTCCCCTCAATATTGGTTTCAAAATGTTTTGGAATAAGTGATTGATATCTAGTCATGATTGTTCCTATTGGTATTGATAGTTAAAGATACATATAAGTCGTGAGATATGAGAATTGAGATGAGAGACTCCGGTTAGGCGGTTTTTTGGGTTGATCTAATAGGTGCCTAAATTTTTATTTTTTATATATTTGCGCTATGTCTGAAAAAATGAACTGGAAAGATTTGCTTTCTGCAAAACGCTGGGGCTATGAAGATAGAACAGCTGACAGCTACCTTGTAGCGCGGTCGGAATTTCAACGGGATTATGACCGGTTGATCTTTTCTTCCCCATTTCGAAGATTACAGAATAAAACACAGGTTTTTCCGCTTCCGGGAGCTGTTTTCGTGCACAATAGGCTGACGCACAGCTTGGAGGTAGCCAGCGTAGGCCGTTCACTTGGCCGTATGTTCTATGCGCAGTTAAAGGAGGGAAATTCCAATATAGATACCGAATATCCATTTCTTCAGGAAGTCGGAAATATTATTTCGGCAGCCTGTCTATCCCATGATTTAGGTAATCCAGCATTTGGGCATTCGGGAGAGTCTGCGATATCCACCTACTTCACGGATGGAGAAGGACGTAAGTATCAGGAACAAGTGACTGCCGAAGAATGGGCGGATCTGACCCATTTTGAAGGTAATGCCAATGCACTACGGATTCTGACCCACGCTTTTCAGGGAAAAGACCCTAAAGGATTTGCACTAACATATACATCCTTGGCGTCTATCGTAAAATATCCTTGTTTAGCGATAGATGGCCATGTCAAAAAAAGCCATCACCGCAAAAAGTATGGATTTTTTACAGAAGAGCAAAAAGCATTCGAGAAAGTAGCCAATGAATTGGGGCTGTTGCGTGATCCTTCAAACCCGAAAGGTTATTTACGGCACCCTTTGGTGTACCTGGTCGAGGCGGCTGACGATATCTGTTATAATATCATTGATCTGGAGGATGCACATCATTTAAAAATACTATCCTACCAAGAGGTCGAGGAACTTTTGTTGCCGTTATGTGGCTCCGAAAATCTTCGTGATCGATTGGACGGTTTGCTGGATACACCGAGCCGTGTAGCCCTATTGCGGGCTAAGGCAATTAACACCTTGATCAAGGGCTGTGTAGATGTGTTTGTACGTGAACAGGAACAGTTTTTATCAGGGACTTTCTCATCTGCATTGATGGATGCGCTGGATGAAAATATTGTCAAGCAAATGAATAAGATCTCAAAAATTTCCATAGCGAAGATCTATAATGCGCCTACTGTAGTCCAGATTGAGATCGCCGGCTATCGCGTCATGGATGCTCTGTTAAAAGAGTTTGTGCCTGCATACCTCAAAAAGAATAAAAATAACTACGATAAAAAATTAGTTGCCCTGATCCCGGAGCAATTTTATACTGACAAGCAGGATTCCTATTCCAAAATCCGCTGTGTACTGGATTTTGTTTCAGGTATGACCGATGTATATGCCATTGAACTCTATCGTAAGATTAAAGGAATAACAATTCCGAGTATCGAATAAGTTTGCGAACAATTTATTTTGTTAACAAGTGATCCCGGTGATCGATTTATTGAGATCATGCTTACTTTTGTAAGCTATCTTGTGAATGTAAACAGAAAAGTACTTGATAAGCCAAAGGCTTCTACAGGTAGCGTTTCAAATCTAGTATCTCAAATTCTAATATCTCATAGCTAAAATGAAGGTTGTAATTGCTGAAAAGCCCTCCGTGGCACGTGATCTGGCCCGTGTGATGGGAGCGAAGGAAGTCAAAGATGGCTATATCGCCGGAAACGGCTATGCCTTTACCTATGCTTTTGGTCATTTGGTTCAATTATGCACGCCTCAGGCTTACGGTTATAATAGCTGGACCATTTCCAATCTCCCTATTATACCTGCAAATTTTAAACTGGAATCGAAAAAAGTTAAGCGGGACGGAAAGCAGATGGATGACACTGGTGCGGTCAAACAGCTCAATACGATAAAATCATTGTTAGAACAGGCGGAGGAGATTATCGTGGCAACGGATGCGGGGCGTGAGGGGGAATTGATCTTCCGTAACATCTATTACTTTTTGGGTTCGAAGGTGCCGTTTAAACGTCTGTGGATTTCCAGTCAGACGGATAAGGCCATCAAAGAAGGCTTTGCAAATTTAAAAGCGGGAACAGAATACGATAGTTTATACATGTCTGCACGTTCAAGATCGGAGTCGGATTGGCTGATCGGGATCAATGCTACACAGGCGATCACCTTGGCAGCAGGCAACAAAGGGCTCCTTTCTTTGGGAAGAGTTCAGACGCCAACCTTGGCGATGATTTGCTCACGTTACCTGGAAAATAAAGATTTTAAACCGCAGGCATTTTATAAAATACAGGCCGGCTTCGAAAAAGATAATATCAGTTTTAAAGCCACTTCAAACAAAATAGATAAAAAAGATGTTGCCGAACAGACCATCGCCCGATTGACTGTGGGTACAAATGCACGTGTTGCTAAGGTTGAAGCCAAAGAAACAAAGGAACAGCCTCCCTTACTGTTTGATTTGACTTCCCTGCAACAGGATGCGAACAAAAAATATGGTTACTCAGCGGACCAAACCCTGAGTATTGCGCAGACGCTTTACGAGAAAAAGGTGATTACCTATCCCCGTACCGGATCCCGTTATATTGGTGAGGATGTTTTCGAACATATCGAGGAACTTTTCCAACATCTTTCGGATCATGCAGAGGAATCTATTGCATCTATTGCAAAGAATTTAATAGGAGCAAAGTTAAATAAGCGTTCTGTAGATGACAAAAAGGTAACCGATCACCATGCACTGTTGGTTACGGACGAGAAGCCCGGCCACATGTTGAAAGAACAGCAAAATATTTACAACATGATTGCCAAGCGTATGGTCGAGAGTTTCTCTGAAGTCTGTATCAAGGATATCACTACGGTCACGATAGATGCGCAGGGAGTAGAGCTGATCGCAAAGGGAACGGTTATCAAACAGTACGGTTGGCGCCTTTCTGCTGAGCAGATAGAAGCTCCGGATGAGGATAAGAACAACGATGACCAAGATAACGAAAATGCGCAGTTACCTAAATTGCTGGCCGAGGAATTATTACAGATACTGACATTGGAACTTGCTGAACGTTTTACCAAAGCACGTCCGATTCATACCGAAGCCTCACTCTTAAAAGCAATGGAAACTTCAGGTAAAGAAATTGAGGATGATGAAATGCGTCAGGCGATGAAAGACTGTGGACTCGGAACGCCAGCTACCCGTGCGGCAACGATAGAGACACTTTTTCAACGGGATTACATTAAAAGGGATAAGAAAAAATTGATTCCAACAGAAAAAGGTCTAGCCGTATATAACCTCGTCAAAGATCGTTCGATCGCTAAAGTAACGCTGACGGGAAAATGGGAACAGAAGTTGGAAGAAATGCGGGCTAATAAGGTTTCTTATGATGTTTTTATGAAACATATTAAGGATTATACGGCTAAAATTACCAAAGAGTTATTGACATTGCGTATTTCATTGGCACAAGAGGAAATCAAACCACAGCAAAAGGGAAAAATCAAATGTCCTAAATGTGAGAAGGGCTTAATCCTGCTCTATGATCGGGTGGCACAATGTGATCATTATGCCCGCGGTTGTGATTTTAAGATCTGGCGAACGTTGAACGGTGTTTTTCTGGAAGAAAAGGAGATGAAGAACCTGTTGGAAAAAGGGAAAACTTCAGAGTTTAAAGGGGTTAAAAATAGTGAGGGCGCCATCGTAAATGTCCCTCTTGTATTTGAAAACTTTAAAGTCAACGTGGGGTAAGCTGAAATCAGCCAACACTGGAATCGCAGTTGTCACGTAAACCAGTGCATGATTTGTACCCAAACTTCTTTCGGATGCGTTGCTATCAGAAATAGCATCTTGGGCGCTGCGGGAATAATCTCTAGTAAAGGAATAATTAATAGAATCCACAGATAAGTCCATTTATTTTTGAGATTAGTGGGCGTGAAATGTGTCTGCGTTATCGATCGAAGAGCGGGGAAAGTGGATTGCTTGTAATAAAAAAGCAGTAATGCTATATAAAATAGATAGCCTGTCAACCTGAAAAAGAAACCCACTTTGAGACCATAACCCATAATGGTCAGATCGATTACTAAAATATTGAAAATAATAGGTATGAGCATCAGTAGCCCCAAAATAACTGTACGGTTGAACAACAGGAATGTGGCGGCCATGACCTGTGAAATTCCAATGAAAGCTTTGAATGGTTGGTGGTCAAAAAGGTACCAGCCGATTTTGAATAAGCTCAAATCTTTTATGGGGGTATTGAGTTCGGCTTGGGTTAAACCTCCAAATTGTCCACCAGAGATTTTGCTCATCCCGTAACTTAGAAAAATGAGTGCTAACAATATCCTGATGGACAAGACAAGAAGTGTTTGGAATTTTTCCTCTTTTGTTGTTTCCATAATTTAGTGTTTATAATAAGATTCTTTTCATTGTCGGTTTCCATAAATTAATTTAAAGTCTTTGACCTGCAAGTCACCCTATCGTAATAAGGTTTTCCTTTTCTTGTGTCCTTTTTGATTTGTATTAACTTTGCTGGCATTATGGCAACAACTTTGTATAATCCATTCAAACAATTTCAGTTTGATCCAGCTATTTGTTTTTTAACGGGTAATCAGCTTCAGTCTGAGGAAGAGCGTATTCATGTCTTTCCTGTCTGGATGATGAAATCTTTTCAATTAGAAGATAAGCCTTTCAAAATGTTGGATGAGAATCTAGTGACTTATAAGTCACTCAAGCTTCCATGTTCGATTGATGCAGCTGAAGCAATAGAGCAGATGGAGCGCGCCGTGGAACAGTCATTTGAGCAGGGCTATGAAGCGGTCAGTCAATTAGATCCATTGCTACTTTTTCAATGGATGACAAAAATCATTTATGGGGTTGTCTATAACGAAATTCTTGCGGGAATCCGTCAACAGAAAGCTGCGGGGGAGGATATGAACTTTTCCCAGGCTTTAGCGCAACGTTTTACCAACTTGCATGCCATGTTACAGTCGCTTGTTGTCCCAATGGAATTTGAAAATACACTCCCATTTTCCCTTGTTGTAGTACCTGTAGAAAATGCACCGGATACGTTCATGTATCGTGATGAAATCAATACCCTAATTTTTTCGATTCGGATGAAAGACTTTGCGGTCATTGCTTGCCTTCAGGATAATGCAACAAACAATATCTATCATGAAGATATATTGAAAGTGGTTGCTGGTAAAAAGCTTCACCCCATACAGTTTGAAGAGTTATGTGCGCGCTATTTCTACTCTGCTTACCTTTTTAACCGTCTACCGGATTACACCTATTTAAATACACCTCAAAAAGTCTATGTTGAACCCATGCCCTTAGCGGATATGTCTATGAAACCTATATTTGATCATTGGCAGAATAAGACCTACGGTCAGGTACTGGAAAATTTCTGGAAACCTTGGGGGTTAACCTTGTTCGAAATTATTAAAAATCCAGAACAACCAATTAGCTTTTTATTGGACGAGCAAGGTGCTTTTATTACGGATGTTGATATGCCCCTAAATTAAATCTGAAGAAAGTAATAAGTTGTTCTAGGTACGCGTTAAAATGGTATGATTATGGATAGAATCAGGTATGTATTCACCAAATTTTAAAATAACTGTTTTAACGGTCCTATTTTTTACCGTTTGTTTGACTTCAAAGGCGCAGACTGGTGCTGTTCGAAACATTCCTACAGATAGTCTAGTTCAAAATGTGGATGATTTCCCTTATTTTAAGGGTGGGATAACGGCATGGTCAAGATTCTTGCAAAATAATCTTGATCTGAGGCGTACTGTGGAGGCTATGGATAGTATTGCTTACGTAAAATATGGCTCCAAACAAACCGCAATTCTTAATTTTATTGTTTGTGATGATGGAGCAGTTTGTAATATCGAAATTGAGAATCCAGAAAAGATAAGTCCTGAATTTGCTAAAGCTGTACTGACAGCAATGCGGAAATCGCCGCAATGGATGCCAGCCTTAGTCAAAGGAAAGCCGGTCAAAACAAAATTTAGGCAACCCGTAGTTGCTGTTATTGAATAGATAAAATACAAACTGTAAACTGAAAATTTAACCATTTATTTGCATAGTATGTCATTTTGGGATAAAGTCAAAAAAATCATGAGTGGGGAAGAGGATGAATCTTCCACTGAAAAGAAAGAGACCGAAATTACCGCTGGAGGTTCGACTGTGTATCGTTATGAAAGTCAACCTGAGGAAAAGGATCCAAAAGATCTATTCCCGGAGGTACAATGTGTTTATCTGGAAGAGATTGAGGAGCATTTGGCAAAATATATCGCTGAACCAGATTTGGTTTTTCACGAAATCATATCTGAGTTGGTACACATTGATGTGCATTGGATCAAACCTAGCGCGAACTATCCATACAATATCTTGGTAACATCGGGTATGAGTGATCTGCCGATGAACGTTCCGGAGGAAATAGATGATAAGCAAGCTTATGAACGGGCTGAATTGATGGTTGTACTTCCTGCGGACTGGAAGATAGGCGAAGCGGAGTTTCAGGATGATAACAATTATTGGCCGGTCTATTTTTTGAAAAGACTGGCACGTTTTCCGCATGAGTATAAAACTTGGTTAGGTTACGGACACACGATCCCTAATGGGATGGAAGCTGAGGAAATAGCGAATACCGGTTTTGGCTGTATGCTTTTATTGCCTCCCATGTTGAGTTTTGATGAGGAATTTTTGGAACTTCAAACGAAGGATGGTAATATCATCAATTTCTATGCGATGATTCCAGTCTACAAGGAAGAGATGGATTTCAAACTGGAAGAAGGAACGGATGCTTTATTGGATCGTTTTGACGAATATGGGATCTCAGAACTGGTCGACATAGATCGCCCAAATGTTTGTAGGAACTAGTAATCTAGGGTATTCCGTTCAAAAATGCAGTATTGTTAGGAGATAATCCTCTGCCAATACTGCATTTTTGTATTAAAGACTTTTGTTAATGATCACTATCGTTTTGTCGATATCTTCCGTACTGACATTCAGATGTGGTCTGAAGCGGATGCTTTTTTCGCCGCAGCCTAACATAATTAATTTATTGGCATAAGCCCGTTTGATAAATTCGTTACGGGAATCTGCGGTATCAAAATCCAGGGCAACAAATAAGCCTTCTCCTCTTAAGTTACTGAGCTGCGGTTTGTCTTTCATAACTTCCTGTAGTTTGCTCTTTAGATAAGTTCCTTTTTCAGCGGCATTCGCTAATAGATTTTCCTGCTCGATGACTTCCAAAATTAATTTGAAACGCAACATGTCAATAAAATCTCCGCCGAAGGTTGAGTTGATTCGGCTGGATTCTTTGAATACATGATGCTCGACCTGATCAAATTTTTCCTTATTCGCCAATATCCCACAGACTTGGGCCTTTTTGCCAAAAGCCAGGACATCAGGTATAACGCCGTAATGTTGATAAGCCCACATTTTTCCGGTAATACCCAGGCCTGTCTGCACTTCGTCAAAGACGAGCAGCACTTCATTATCATCACAGATCTGACGCAGTTGTTGAAAGAATTCTTTCCGGAAGTGATTGTCGCCGCCCTCACCCTGTATGGGTTCAATAATAATGCATGCAATATCATTGGGATTGTTTTGAATAGCCTGATTGATCTCCGCGATTGCTTTTTCTTCCAGGTTTACTGTTTGGCTTATACGCTCCGGAGTTAAAGGGTAGGTAAGCTTAGGGTTAATTATCCGCGGCCAGTTAAACTTTGGAAAATACATGTACTTTCTGGGATCCTGTGTGTTTGTTAGGGAAAGCGTATAGCCTGATCGACCATGAAAGGCCTGTTTGAAATGGATGACCTGGCTGGCTTCTTTTTGTATTCCTTGTGCGAAATTAAGTCTTGTTTTCCAGTCAAAAGCCGCTTTTAAGGCGTTTTCCACAGCTAAAGTTCCACCCGAGATGAAGAATGTGTAAGCGAGTTCTTTGGGTATGGCCACACGGTCGAAGGTATCCACAAAATCTGCGAATTCTTTTGGGTATATATCTGATATCGCAGGTTTGTTGACTGCCATTTTACCGAGAAAATTGCTATGTTTGATTAAATGAGGATGGTTGTAGCCAACAGCCATAGAGGCAAACATGCTAAACATATCCAAATATTCATCCCCATTTTCATCGACAACATAAGAGCCGTGTGATTTTTCCATATCCATGACCAGTGGAAATCCGTCTGCCAATATATGTTTACTTAGTCTTTCATGTACGTTGCTCATAATTTCGAATCTGAATGGTTTATAAATCGAATTTTATACCCTGTGCTAATGGTAAGTCTGTTGTATAATTAATGGTATTCGTCTGGCGACGCATATATGCTTTCCACGCATCTGAACCAGATTCTCTACCACCTCCGGTATCTTTTTCTCCGCCAAATGCCCCACCGATTTCTGCACCTGAGGTACCGATATTGACGTTTGCTATGCCACAATCCGATCCGGCAGCACTCAGAAATAGTTCGGCTTCTCTCAGATTGGTTGTCATGACGGCCGAAGATAGTCCTTGGGTAACGCCATTTTGGAGGGCAATCGCATCGCTTATGTTACCCTGATATTTTATTAAGTATAAAATAGGAGCGAAGGTTTCATGCTGTACGATCTCATAGTGATTTTCAACTTCCGCAATAACGGGCTGTACATAGCAGCCGCTTTCATAACCTTTACCTTCCAGTACTTTTCCTTTGATAAGAAGTTTTCCCCCTTGTGTTTTAATTTTGTCCAGTGCGTTTAAGTATGATTTTACGGCGGCTTTGTCGATCAATGGTCCTACATGATTTTTCGTATCCAAAGGGTCCCCAATTTTTAATTGTCCATAAGCTTTCGTCAGTTGTTTCTTTACTTTGTCGTATATACTTTCGTGGATAATAAGGCGTCGCGTGCTGGTGCAGCGTTGTCCCGCGGTACCTACGGCACCAAATACGGCACCGATAATTGTCATCTTGAGATCGGCATCGGGAGTAACAATAATTGCGTTGTTACCGCCGAGTTCCAGTAGCGTTTTGCCTAAACGGTGCGCAACAGTAACAGCGACCTCTTTTCCCATTCGTGTCGATCCTGTTGCTGAAATTAAAGCGATTCGGTTATCAGCAGCAAGCCATTCACCGACTTCTTTGCCACCCATGACTAGATTGGAGATACCTTCTGGTAATCCGTTATTGTGGAGGATATCAGCTAATATTTTCTGACAGGCGATCGCACATAATGGTGTTTTCTCACTTGGTTTCCATACGACTGTGTTTCCGCAAACCAAAGCGATGGCCGTATTCCATGCCCATACGGCAACGGGAAAATTAAATGCTGTAATAATCCCGACGACGCCCAGCGGATGATATTGGTCATACATGCGGTGGCCTGGACGTTCGGAATGGATCGTATTTCCGTAAAGCTGTCTGGATAAACCAAGGGCAAAATCACAAATGTCTATCATTTCTTGCACTTCCCCCATTCCTTCCTGGTAAGATTTACCCATTTCATAGGAGACTAACTTTCCCAGAGTCGGCTTGAGTTCACGTAACTTGTCTCCTAATTGGCGAATAATATCACCTCTTTTTGGTGCGGGAATGAGCCGCCATTCTTTGAATGTATTTTCTGCTGTAAGGATAATCGTTTCATAGTCTTTTTGGCTGCTCCCTGATATTTTTGCAATGAGTTTTCCGTCGACTGGAGATAGGGACTCGAATGCTTCACCACCAGAAAACCAGTTCTGGCCTGTTGATGAGCCTGAATTCTGGGTAGCTATGCCGAGTATTTTAAGTTCCTTTTTTATCATAATGGTTTATTTTATTCGTGGATTATGTTAAATATAAGGAATAAAATTCTGTTAAACAAGTTGTGAATGAATATTGTTCAGTTTGAAAATATTTTGCTATCTTAGGTAAGCTAATGTAGACTATACGATCATGAAACAAATAAATGTTGATTATTTTCAAGTAGATGACCTTTTATCTGAGGAGAACAAGCTTGTTCGTCGTGCTGTTCGTGATTTTGTCCGGACAGAAATAAAACCTGTCATAGAAGATGCGGCACAGGCACATCAGGCGATAGCGGGGTTGATGCCTAAGCTTGGTGCAATAGGGGCTTTAGGACCCTATATCCCCGTAGAATATGGTGGTGCCGGATTGGATCAGATTTCCTATGGTTTGATCATGCAAGAATTGGAGGCCGGTGATTCCGCTGTCCGTTCGGCTGCTTCGGTGCAATCTTCTTTGGTGATGTATCCAATATACACTTATGGTAGTGAGGAGCAACGACGTAAGTATCTGCCGCGACTTGCTTCGGGTGAGCTTATAGGGTCATTTGGTTTGACCGAACCGAATCACGGTTCTGATCCGGGAGGTATGGAAACACGGCTGACTGCCAAGAACGGTGGTTTTCTATTAAATGGAGCAAAGATGTGGATCACAAATTCGCCGATATGCGATCTGGCTGTGGTTTGGGCACGCGATGAGGCTGGAAAAGTACGGGGAGTAATTGTTGAGCGCGGAATGGATGGTTTCGAAACACCGGAAACATTACATAAGTGGTCTTTAAGAGCCTCTAAAACTGGCGAGCTGGTTTTTCATGATGTTTTTATTCCCGCGGAAAATGTATTGCCTGAGGTAAGCTCGATGCGTGGACCGCTATCTTGTTTGAATTCTGCACGGTATGGAATATCTTGGGGCGTCATAGGCGCAGCGATTGACTGTTATGAGACTGCTGTTCAATATGCCTTAGAACGGGAGCAATTTGACCGACCAATTGGTGGATTCCAATTGCAACAGAAGAAATTAGCCGAATTTCTGACAGAAATTACAAAAGCGCAGTTATTGTCGTGGCGCTTGGGTGTCTTGAAAAACGAAGGTAAGGCAACTCCGCAACAGATTTCGATGGCCAAAAGGAATAATGTGCATATGGCTTTACAGATTGCGCGTGAATCCCGACAGATTTTGGGAGGAATGGGCATTGTAGGAGATTTTCCAATTATGCGACATATGATGAATCTTGAGTCGGTTATTACATATGAAGGAACTCACGATATTCATTTATTGATTACTGGCCAGGATATCACAGGGCTTAATGCGTTTTCTTAAATTAGGATGCAAATCAAATAGGAGAACATCATGTTAATCAAAATTGATGATAACGGGAAGATGTTTTGTTTATAATTTCGTAGTGTTGCTTCTGATATATTATTTAATTCACGTGACAGCCATCGTTTTTGAGAAAAAGACGATGGCTGCGCACGTTTATTCTGTTTTTAACAAATTCGTTCTCCATAGGCTTCGTGTTTTCCTCTGGTTGAATCTATTTATCTCCGCGGCGTTGAGATTTTTATTTTAAAAGAATCTTTGTTCAGATGCCCAAATGATATAGGCAAAGATAACAAGGATTGACCGCTGTTATATTCCTTTTGATTCTTAGATGCTGTTGATACAACAGCTGATTATACTGTATCTATATTGCTTATCCCAGGAAATAAACAAGCCCTAAAATCACAAATACTACCTGTGATCGCCCCATTGTTACTCGTTATTATGGACAAGTTCGATTTTAATTTAGCAATAAGTTAGATTTAAGTTAGCGATCCATTAGGTATAGTTTAGCTTTTACCTAATGAAAACCTAAACTAAACCTAAACAAACCCTAACTAAAACCTAAATAAATGGATAATTTGTCCGTCAGTTAAGAATAATGTTCTCCATAGGCTATCGAATGGAAACCTTCGGGTTATTCTCTGCAGGAATCCCCGGAGCGCCCTGTCCGTAAGGTGGGGGCTCTGTTTTCCGTTGTTCGCCAGCACTGTCCGTGGCGCAGTCTTTCCCGGTCACCGTTTCGCTCCGAATCAGCGTATCCCCGCTAAGTGTTCACATCCGCCCTTTCCAGATTCCGGGTGTATCCCAGGGGGCCTGACTGCCATTCTTCGGCCGCGCCTATGCGATGGGCTGCCTCGCGATCCATTTCCCCTGCTGTCCGCCGCCTTTTTCCCGCTTTTCCTGCCCGGAAGCCTTTCCTACGCCCTCCGGCCAGTTGTCAGGAAAAACAATCCGCCAAGTTCACAGCGAGTTACAGACATATTGAAAGAAAATAAAACAAAAGGCTTGGAAGTGATTATAAAAACTCCCTATCTTTGCACCACTCCGCAAGGGAGGCAGGGTTACTTCGAAAGAGGGAGCCGATGAAAAAAGAAGGGTTTAAGTGAGTTCGACAGGATTTAAAATCCCGCCCAGTTTATTTTAAACGCTGAAATCGGGAAAAAAGAAAAAGAAAAAAAACTTCAAAAGTTTTTTGGAAGTTCAAAAAAGATTTCTACCTTTGCAGTCCCAACGGAAAGGGAGGGAAAAACAAAAAAGATAAAGAGGAGCCTGGTGCTCATCGGAATATAGCGGATACGGAAGTTGAAGCGAGAGAAGTTCTTTAAGAAAACACAATCATGTAAGCGTGACGAGTAGACAAAACGAAAGTCATGAACAAATTCAAGAATAGGTTCAATTCGATCCAAGATCAGAGATATAAAAAAAGAATTCTGATTATGTAAATAGTTGGAATCAAAAACTTCATTTTACAATGGAGAGTTTGATCC
>NZ_BEYR01000005.1:377640-408093 GCF_002933815.1 Sphingobacterium sp. HMA12 | reverse complement strand
GCCCTTGCTGGAAACAGTCAAGGGCTTCTTTCGTTTATATGCTTTTTACAGGTCTTCTGGTTCAACAGGGCTATCGGCTCCGGGGTAAGTCCGGGGATACCGGCCCGGAACAGCAGGCCTAGAAATCCGCTAGCTTAACATTGCTCCAAAGGACTGTTTATCATCAGCTGACACGATCCACGTCACCCTATTGCTTTTTCCTTTTTCGCTGAGTAAATAGCTTTAATAGCTTCGTTCATTTAACTAATTTGGTATACTTACTATTTTCATTTTATGCCTGGATGGGCAACATTAAGATCCAACGATGAAAGAAATATACGGGTAAAGTTTTGTGTATATGTTTTTTCAGATTTTATCTTGATATCGGAATAGCGTATTTACTGTAATGCGATACTTTTCATTAAAAAGACAAGATAATAATAAATTAAGCAATCGTTTGTGTAGATTAAACAAACGATTGCTTTCAAGTTTGATTTTTTATTTTGAGAAAAGTGTTATATTATTGTTAAAGAGATTAAGTTCTTTAGTTAGAACCAAATATAAATCCAAATCCAAACGGATTTTTCTTATTGACTGTTTAGTTTGTTTTAAAATAGGTGATTTTTTAGAGGGACCAATTGGTCCCTTTAAATTTACATGACTTTAAATTATGGATTCTAGAAGAGATTTTTTAAAAAAAGCTGGGATTTTATCATCACTGGCTGTTTCACTTCCTACTTTGGTTAATGCCAATGCAACGGCAGAAGCATTTAATATGTGCGGTTATGCAGCACCCAAAATTGATAAGGTGAGAGTTGCTGTAATTGGATTGGGGATGCGTGGTCCAGGAGCAGTCGAACGACTATCTTTTATCGAAGGTTGCGAGATCGTTGCACTTTGTGATAAACATCCGGAACGGGTTGAGAAAGCACAGAAAATTCTTACTTCAAAAGGTTTGAAGGCTGCAAAGTCTTATTCTGGCGAAGATGGCTGGAAATCATTACTTAAGGAAGAAAAATTAGATCTTGTCTATATCTGTACGCCTTGGGACTACCACGCACCCATGAGTATTGCGGCAATGAAGGCTGGTAACCATGTGGCTTGTGAAGTACCCATTGCGCTGACAATAAAAGATTGTTGGGAAGTAGTCAAAACATCTGAAGCAACAAAAAAGCATTGCATGATGTTGGAGAATTGCTGCTATGACTTTTTTGAGATGCTGACATTGAATATGGCCCGTCAAGGTTTATTTGGTGAATTGATCCATGGTGAAGGCGCTTATATACACGATTTGTTGGACTTAAATTTCTCAAAGAACGGCTACGATAATATGTGGCGTTTAAGGGAAAATATCAAGTATAATGGTAATTTATATCCGACTCATGGACTTGGACCTGTGGCGCAATGCTTAAATATCAATAGAGGGGATAAGATGGATCATCTTGTGGCCATGTCTTCCAATGATTTTATGATGGGAGAAAAGGCAAAAGAGTTAGCGGATAAGGATTCTTTTTTCCAGGAATTTTTAGGAAAGAAATACCGTGGCAATATGAATACGACATTGATCCGTACAGCCAAAGGAAAAACAATTATGTTACAACATGATGTGACTTCACCTAGACCGTACTCGAGATTGCATACACTTAGTGGTACAAAGGGATTTGCTCAAAAATATCCAACGGAAAATATCGCATTTGGCCATGAATTCATAAAGGAAGAGAAGCTAAAAGAACTGTATGATAAGTATACGCCAGAATTGGTGAAATATATCGGTGATAAAGCCAAAGAAGTTGGCGGTCATGGGGGGATGGACTTCATGATGGACTGGCGTTTAATCGACTGTCTGCGAAATGGACTGCCATTGGATCAGGACGTTTACGATGCTGCTTCGTGGAGCTGTATCGTTCCATTGAGCTTTGAATCTGTTGAAAAGAACTGTAAAACGGTGACTGTACCGGATTTTACAAAAGGCGCCTGGAAAAACAATAATCCTGTGGATATTACACTAAAAGGTGGTGGTAATACGCCTATTCGATCGAAAAATGGGAAAAAGGAAAATGTGCAATTGGATGTATAAAATCTACATTAGTTCAGTAATTAAAAGGGGAGCATTTTATTGTTCCCCTTTTATGTTTATCTTTAGGTATGTTAATCAATCTAACGCTAGTTGCCTGTTTATCTATATTTTCCACAAATGATACACTCTCATGTTGTGTTGGTGAAAATATACCTACACGAGCAGGTATGATCAAATCTCAGTTATCCAAACAAAGTAATGCCGCCGTTGGAAAGATGGTTCTAATCGAAGGTGGTAAATTCCTGATGGGAAGTTCGAATTTCGAAGATAGTAAGCCTGTGCATCCTGTGGAGCTTCATTCATTTTATATGGATGAACATGAAGTAACAAATGCACAATTTGCCCAATTTGTAAAAGAAACAGGATATGTGACGGTAGCTGAGCGGAAATTGGATCCGAAGGACTTTCCCGGTGTAGATCCGAATATGCTTGTTCCCGGATCTGCGGTATTTTCGAAACCCAAAGAACTCAATTCACTGAATAATTATTTGATGTGGTGGGAATATGTTCCTGGGGCAAATTGGCAGCATCCAGAAGGGCCCAATAGTTCGATAAAGGACAAAATGAATTATCCAGTTGTCCAGGTCGCCTATGAAGATGCGGCCGCTTATGCAAAATGGGCAGGAAAGCGATTGCCTACAGAGGCGGAATGGGAATACGCTGCCCGCTCTGGTAAAGATACGAATGAGGACCTGTACTATTGGGGGAAAGAGCTGAAACCCAATGGCAAATGGACTGCAAATATATACCAAGGGAAATTTCCGGTTGAAGACTCAAAGGAAGATGGATATGAGGGGGCGGCTCCTGTAAAATCCTTTCAGGCAAATGCATTCGGACTCTATGATATGGAAGGGAATGTTTGGGAATGGTGCTCCGATTACTACCGACCGGATTACTACAAGAATAGCACGGTGGCAAATCCCAAAGGACCTGAAGACTCCTATGATCCACAGGAACCTAATCTTGAAAAGCGTGTTCAGCGTGGTGGATCATTTCTATGTAATGATCAATATTGTGAACGTTATAAAGCAGGAAGCAGGGGTAAAGGGGAGGTAAATAGCCCGACAAATAATGTGGGCTTCCGTTGTGTAAAAGATATAAAATAGGAAGGAGATCTCCAGAAAGTAACGTCAATCCCTTTGGGAATCGACTCTGTGAAATGATATTTTAAGGGAGAATAGATATTAAATTGCATAAAAAAACGGTACTGTTCAAAGAAGTTGGACAGTACCGTTTTATTTTATTGATATGCCTTATTGTGCATTCAAAAACATTGATTTTTGATTGTACAATTCTCTGAAATAAGGATCTTGAAGATCTTTGATAAAGCGGATCGCTTCACCGGTTGATTTCATTTCAGGGCCTAATTGTTTGTCTACTTCAGGGAATTTATTGAAGGAGAATACTGGTTCTTTAATCGCATATCCTTTCAATTTACGTTCGATTGTGAAGTCACTCAATTTATTGACACCTAACATGACTTTTGTCGCGATGTTGATGTAAGGAACATCATACGCTTTCGCAATGAAAGGAACTGTACGTGATGCACGTGGGTTAGCCTCGATGACATATACATTTTCACCTTTTACAGCAAACTGGATGTTTAATAGACCACGTACATTCAACGCTTTCGCTAATTTAATGGAGTATTCTTCCATCTTGTCCTGAACTGCTTGTGATAGCCCGAATGGAGGCAATACAGCCGAAGAATCTCCGGAGTGAATACCCGCAGGCTCAATGTGCTCCATCATACCGATGATATGTACATCTTCACCATCGCAGATGGAATCTGACTCCGCTTCTTCAGCGCGATCCAAGAAATGGTCGATCAGAATATGATTACCTGGAAGGTTTTTCAATAAGTTAACGACCGCTTTTTCAAGGTCCTCATCATTGATGACAATGCTCATCCCTTGTCCACCCAATACATACGAAGGGCGAACCAATACTGGATAACCAACTTCGTTGGCTACTTGTAAAGCCTCTTCTGCCGAAGTAGCTACGCCATATTTTGGATATGGAATATTTAATTCTTTCAATAGATCAGAGAAACGGCCACGGTCTTCCGCCAAGTCCATATTCTCGAATGATGTACCGATGATTTTTACTCCAAGTTGCTCTAATCGTTCAGCCATTTTAAGTGCTGTCTGTCCACCTAATTGAACGATAACTCCTTCTGGTTTTTCCAATTCGATGATCTCACGTACATGCTCCCAGAATACAGGCTCGAAGTATAATTTGTCCGCCATATTGAAATCTGTCGATACAGTCTCCGGGTTACAGTTCACCATGATTGCTTCGTAACCACATTCTTTCGCAGCCAATAACCCGTGTACACAAGAGTAGTCGAACTCGATACCTTGACCGATACGGTTTGGACCTGAGCCTAAAACGATGATTTTCTTTCTATCCGAAGAAATTGATTCGTTTTCTTCTTCGAATGTCGAATAGTAATATGGCGTCTGTGCAGGGAATTCAGCAGCACAAGTATCGACCATTTTGTAGACACGGTTGATGCCTAGTTCTTTACGGCGGTCATATACCTGATCTTCTGTTACATTACCTAGCAACCAAGCAATCTGTACATCTGAATAACCTTTTTGTTTTAAGGTCATGAAGAAATCGCGTGGAATGTTATTCAATTGGTAACGACGTAATTCTTGCTCAAGGTGTACCAGCTCTTGGATCTGTACTAAGAACCATTTGTCGATACGTGTTGCTTTACGGATAGATTCCAAAGGAACACCTAATTCAAAAGCATCTTTGATATGGAATAAGCGGTCACCGCTTGGGTGCTCTAGGCTATCCATGATCTCATCTAGATTTCTCCATTGACGACCATCAGCACCTAGACCGGCACGACCTGTTTCAAGTGATTGACAAGCTTTCTGTAAAGCTTCGATAAAGGTACGTCCGATTGCCATTACTTCACCTACCGCTTTCATCTGCAGGCCTAATTCCTTGTTTGCACCTTTGAATTTATCAAAGTTGAAACGCGGGATTTTCACGATAACGTAATCTAATGTTGGTTCGAAGTATGCCGATGTTGTTTTAGTAATCTGATTTTGCAACTCATCCAGGTTATATCCGATCGCTAATTTAGCGGCAATTTTTGCAATTGGGTAACCAGTTGCTTTTGATGCTAAAGCAGATGAGCGGGATACACGTGGATTGATTTCGATTGCGATGATTTCTTCGTTTTCTGGATTTACGGAAAACTGAACATTACATCCACCTGCAAATGTACCGATTGAACGCATCATCAAAATCGCTTGATTACGCATATCTTGGTAACATTTATCAGATAATGTCATTCCTGGTGCAACTGTGATCGAGTCTCCCGTATGGATACCCATTGGATCAAAGTTTTCAATAGTACAGATGATGATCACATTGTCATTGGTATCACGAAGTAATTCCAACTCAAACTCTTTCCAGCCCAATACGGCTTGCTCTACCAAAACCTCATGTGTTGGCGACGCATGTAAACCTCTATTTAAAGCCGCATCAAAATCTTCTTTTCTGTGTACAAATCCACCACCTGTACCGGCTAGGGTGTAGGAAGGACGTATAACAAGGGGATAACCAATTTCTTGTGCTGCTTCTTTACCTTCCAGGAATGAATTTGCAATCTTTGAGGTTGCAACACCCACACCAATATCAACCATTAATTGACGGAATTCTTCACGGTTTTCAGTTTTTTCAATGGCAGCAACATCAACACCGATAACTTTTACGTTGTATTTTTCCCAAAGGCCCAGGTTGGAAGCTTCGATACATAAGTTCAAAGCGGTCTGGCCACCCATGGTAGGAAGTACTGCGTCAATGTTATGTTTTTGCAATATCTCTTCAATACTTTCGCACGTTAATGGAAGTAAATAGACATTGTCTGCAACAACTTTGTCCGTCATGATTGTTGCAGGGTTTGAGTTGATGATGGATACTTCAATACCTTCTTCTTTCAATGAAAGGGATGCTTGAGATCCAGAATAATCAAATTCACAAGCTTGACCGATAACGATGGGACCTGATCCGATGATTAAAACCGACTTAATGGAAGTGTTTCTTGGCATTATATCTAGTTCAAAAAATTAAATTTCCTATTGTAAATCTGAGCAAAGACAATCAAAAATAGCTCATGGGGAAGGGTCATTCCGACTGCTTTGTCGGAGTGCAAAGTTACATTTTAAATTTTGAAAATGAAGTATTTATTTTAAGAATATTTCAAAATAAAATGAGCTTTGTTGGAAAAGTGGTCTTGAAAATAGGAAATCCTAGTTGGAAAACGTAAGGAATTGGTTTTCCAACTAGGATCAGGAATTGCTTATTTTCTGTCAATAAACAATGATTTCATCTGTAAATAAATATCCTTTTTTTGGATTGCTGGCCTTGATTTTTATATAGCGTGCCTGCTGCGCTTTATCTAGTTTCAGCTCGAAACGTTTAAATGTTAATTTGGATTCTTTATCGGATACATCATTTTTCACTGTTCCTATTGAACGGAATGTACGACCATTGTCAGAAACGAGAACCTCCATTTCCCCGGGCATATAAACCCCCGGGCCTATCATTTGCATGAAATTCATGGCAACCTGATGAATTTCTTCCCTTCTTTCCAAATAAACAACAACATCAATCGGACTGGTAAACCCTTGCCATTGTCCATCGTGATAAGACAGGCCTCCCATTAGTCCATTGGTTAAAGTCGAATCTTTTTGCGCTGGATATCCTGACCATTGCGTATTGTATGTTACTTTTTTTCCAATGGCACGATGAATATCGATATCAAATGATAATGTAGGGCCTATTTTGATGGAGTCCTGAAAGTATGCCGCATTGATATGTCCTGTTGAACTCAGTTCAAAGGGACCTGTATATGGCGTAGACTGAATCGTAGGCTCACTTCCATCAATGGTATAGCGGATCTGATCCGTTTTCAGTTGCTCCGTCGTAAGCGTAATCTTGTTGTTATTTTTAATCGCATTATACGATGCTGTATAGGCTACGTTGAAGGAGGGACGATAATAGTTCAGATTCAGTTCTTGCAATAGCTTGTAGTGTGATTGTATTCTTCGTTGAAAATCTGGCCAGCTTTTTGCATCTTTATTTGTCCAATTGACTTCTGATAAGGCCAAGGCACGGGGAAATACCATATATTCAACGTGTTCTGTCGTCGGTACGTATTCTGTCCAAATATTAGCTTGTGCACCCAGAATGTGTTTCGTCTTGTCCCCTTGTATCGCGTTTGGAATAGGGTCATAGGAATATACCTTATCAAGGGTTAGGTATCCACCAATTGCTTCGGGTTGTGTCCTTGGATCGGTCTGATAAGAATCAAAATATAGGTGCGAACCGGGAGTCATAATAACATCATGGCCAGCATTTGCCGCATTTATTCCACCATCTTCACCACGCCAGCTCATGACGGTGGCACCTTCAGTGAGGCCGCCTTGCAAGATCTCATCCCAGCCGATAAGCTTTCGGCCCTTTGATTGCAGGTATAAATCCATTTGCTTGATCGCATAACTTTGTAACTCATCTACTGATTTTAAACCTTCCTTCTGCATCAAGGCCTGGTCTTTTGGACACTTTTCCCAATGTTTCTTTTCGGCTTCGTCCCCGCCAATATGGATGTATTGGGAAGGGAATATGGTGAGTACTTCATCCAGTACGTTTTTTAAGAACTCAAAAGTCTTCTCATTGCCGATGCAAAATTCGCCTTGACTGTAGGGTTTACCCGAACAGGAGAGTTCGGGATACACGGCCAGTACTTCTTCCGAGTGTCCGGGCATTTCTATTTCAGGAATGACATTGATGCCTTTTCGAGCAGCGTAGTCAACCAGTTCACGCGCTTCTTCCTGTGTATAAAAGCCGCCACTTGCATTCGGATTTCCTTTTTCTACATACTGACGGCCATTGTTCCACCAATCTTTCCAATGTGCATGTGTACGCCAGGCGGCCTTTTGTGTTAATTCCGGATATTTTTTAATCTCCAGTCGCCATCCAGCGCCATCTGTCAAGTGCCAGTGAAAGTTATTGAACTTATAAATGGCCATGACGTCGATATATTTCTTTATGAAAGAGAGCGGCATAAAATGACGGGAAACATCCAAATGAAGCCCGCGGTAGGAAAAACGGGGTTCATCGACGATTGTTGCAAATGCTATCTGGCTGGGGTCAGCTTGTAGGTAACCCAACTGAATCAAAGTATAAATCCCATTGATGACCTGCGGCGTATCCCAGGCTTTAAGCAGAAGACCTTTTTCGTCAATTTGAATCGAATAGGCATTTTTGCTCAAGTTGTCTGCATCAACAGCTTTAATAATACGAAAGCCTTCTTTTGGAGCTTTTTTATTTTTCTTCAGTACTTCAACGGCTAAGCCTTTGATTGCGGGGTGTTCGGTAAGCAATTGTGCTGCAGGCTGAAAATCATCAGAAACAATAACGGAGAGCTGTGCTGGGATGTTATATATTCCGGTTGCTACGGTCACCTTTGATGGCTTGGGAATTAGATCAAAATTAGTTTGGGCCTGTGCACCGAAAATGCAAGTTCCCCCAAGCAATAAAAGGGATAAGGATTGACTCAATCGCATAGTATAGTATTTAGATCAATAGATAATCAACACAAATATCCTAATTTTTGTTTCATTATTCTATTATTGCCGCCATTCGATAAGTTTTTATGATATAAATCCAACAAATTGCCGGATAGAAATTACATTTTTAATCCTTAACTTTGTTGTATGATTGAACTTCCAGTTATTCCGGCAACTCCTGCACAACGCAAGCCAGATTGGTTGCGTGTCAAATTGCCTGTTGGTAAAGAGTATAGACATGTCAGAAGTCTTGTAGATGAACATAAATTGCATACGATTTGTGAGAGTGGAAATTGCCCAAATATGGGTGAGTGTTGGGGGGCTGGAACAGCAACCTTCATGATACTAGGCAATATCTGTACACGTTCATGCTCGTTTTGCGCTGTGGCAACAGGTCGTCCTCTGGCGGTCGATTTGGATGAGCCTAACAGGGTCGCAAACTCAGTGAAGCTGATGCAGGTCAAACATTGTGTCATCACCTCTGTTGACCGTGACGATCTGAAGGATGGAGGTTCTACGATATGGGCCGAAACGATTAATGCCATCCGTAGAGAGAGCCCCGAGACAACCCTGGAAACGCTATTGCCGGATTTTAAAGGGCAATGGGACAATCTGGACCGCGTCATTGCGGTTCGCCCGGAAGTCGTTTCACATAACTTGGAAACTGTACGTCGTCTGACAAGGGAAGTACGTATCCAGGCCAAATATGATCGTTCTTTAGAATGTTTGCGTCGAATTTCGGAAGCAGGTCTTCGTACGAAGTCGGGTATTATGCTCGGTCTTGGCGAAACAGAAGAAGATGTAATAGAGGCAATGCAGGATTTATATAATGTAGGGGTTCATATTTTGACTCTCGGTCAGTATTTGCAGCCGACAAAAGCACACCATCCCGTTATTGAATTTATCACACCAGCTCAATTTGAAAAATATCAAAAAATTGGCTTGGAAATGGGATTCAAATATGTTGAATCAGGACCATTGGTACGTTCGTCCTATCATGCTGAAAAGCATTTATTTGATATGCAATAATAGCGTGCTAAACGAGTAGATTTTACGGAAAACAGGGGCTGTTTTCGTGTTAATATATAAAAAAGCCTGCATGAAATAATTTCATGCAGGCTTTTTTTTAAAATTTGTATCTAAGTTTTTGTTGTTTCTTTCGAGATGAGCCAGGTAGCGACAGGCTGTGCTGTTGTTCAGCAGAAATAGCCGGTGTTTACCGTGTAAAAACCGTTTCACCGGCAATGACGGTTCGTAAGGTTTTTACGTTTCGCAGCTGCTCATTTGGTATTTTGAGGATGTCGTGCTCGAGGATAACAAAATCAGCGTCTTTGCCAGCTTCTATGCTTCCTCGTTTTTTCTCCTGAAAGCAGGAATATGCAGCCCAGATGGTCATTCCGCGCAATGCATCTTCCCTACTAATGGCGTCCTGCATCTGGAAGCCCTGCTCTGGATATCCTTTTTTATCGACACGGGCCACGGCTGCGTGAAAACCGTATAGCGGATTGAAATGTTCAACCGGGAAATCACTTCCCAGAGCGAGTTTACCATACTCCTTCAATAGGTGCTTGTAAGCATAGGCTCCTTTCATCCGTTCTTCACCTAGACGGTCTTTTGCCCAGTACATATCCGATGTGGCGTGGGTAGGTTGTACAGAAGGTAGGATCTGGAATTTTCGGAATTTATCGAAATCTACTGGCGAGATAATCTGCGCATGCTCAATGCGCCATCGACGGTCTGTATGCGGTTTTAAGTATTTACCATAGATGTTCAGGATAATCCGGTTGGCTGAATCGCCGATCGCATGGGTATTCGCCTGAAAATTACTTGCGGCAATCGCTTTGATCATATTTTCATATTCCTCTGGGCTATGCAATAGGAAGCCATGTGTAGGAGAGTCATGATAATGAGCGAGCAAACAAGCTCCCCTTGAGCCTAATGCGCCATCGGCGAGTAATTTGAATGATTTGATTTCTAAACGATCCGTTTCGTAAAATCCCTGTGCTATAAATGAGGAGATATTTTGTGGATTGCCAAGGATCATCGCATAATCCCTAAATTTCAATTCCCCATCCTGATAGTATTTTTTTAAGAGGTCGAGTCTTTCTTTTGATAAACCGGCATCCACAATAGAAGTAAGTCCCACAGAAAGCAATGAATCCTGGGTTCGTTTTAACATTCTCAGGTACTCCTTTTCATTGGGTACCGGGATTGTTTTGTTGACCAGGTCCATGGCATTATCGATCAAAAGACCATTCGGTGTATTGTTGGTTCCACCGACAACACCACCATGAATACTGGGAATGTGTGTCAATTTGGCCCATTCCAGGGCTTTGGAGTTTACCACAGCAGCGTGGTAGTCTACCCGTATCAGGTACACCGGTATATCTGGGAAAGCTTTATCCAGTAGTTCTTTTGTGGGAAAGGATTTGTCTTTCCAGCGATTTTGGTCCCAGCCACCGCCGATGAGCCAGGTTTTATTGGGATTTTTTTGCTGATAACTTTTAACCCGCTGAATCACTTCTTCGAAAGAATCCGCGCCATTGAGATCAACCTGGTCCATCAGTTCGGCTTCATCAAATAGATGAGCGTGTGCATCGTAGAATCCGGGGTAGATTGCTTTCCCCTCAGCGTCTATTTTTTCTTTGGCTTTATACTTTCGTTGAATCTCTTCGTCTGATCCTATCGCAATAAATTTACCGCCCTTAACTGCAAATGCCTGTGCTGCGCTGAAGGTGGAATCAACGGTATAGACATGCGCATTGTACACAATCAAATCTACCTTTTCTTGTGGGGAACAGGCAAGGAAAATCATGGAAAGGAGGAAAAGGATAACTGGAAATTTTCTCATATCCTAAAAATAAAAAAAAGTGTTTATAAAGCGAGGGGTATTTCTTTGAAATATGAATTGGCTGGAATATTGTAAAGTATATTACGAGGTTTACAAAAACGGCTATCCAAATAATTCGGATAGCCGTTTTAATTCAAAAATCAAAATACGTGATTAGCAGTACTCGTCAAATGCTGCGACTAGATTGTCAGCAATCATTTGTGCCGGGCGACCTTCAATCATATGTCTTTCAATCATGTGCACCAATTTACCATCTTTGAACAATGCCATTGCCGGAGAAGATGGAGGGTAAGGCAACATGTAATTACGTGCTGTGTTAACAGCATCAGTTTCCATACCTGCGAAAACGGTAACTAATTTTGCCGGATGTTTTTCGTTTTTTACAGCCGCTTTTGCTGCAGGACGCGCATTTGCTGCCGCACAACCACAAACGGAGTTGACAACCACAAAAACAGTTCCTTCTGAAGCGATTGCAGTATCAACTGCTTCTGGAGTTTTTAATTCTTCGAATCCCGCATCAACTAACTCTTGACGCATTGGAGCTACTAAATATTCTGGATACATTATTTCTTAAGTAAAATGTTAATATTCTAATTTAATTCGGTAGAGTACAACCTTTTAGTACATTTTAACTTTCTAGTTTATTGCACTAGCGGTATACTTTACAAGTACAAATATAGCTGTAAAAGGCTGCTTCGTCAAGATGCTTGTCTCAAATCAATGTCAGAAAATCGCTAACAGCTGCTAAGCCATTTTTCAGTCGATGCTGTCCTTCGCCTGAGATAATGTGATATTGACCATTGACAGCATTTAATTCCGTTTTCCATACCTCCATAAAGTGTTCTCGCTGCTCCGGAAAATCTCTTAAGGGATCGTCCTGCCAGGGAAGGTCGATATCCATCAATAAGTAAAGATCATAGGGATGTTGCCGGATCTTGTCAGTGACTTCTTTTGGGGTATGCTTGAATAGATAGTCAGACCAAATTTTAACGGTCATAAAAGTCGTGTCACAGATCAGGATATTTTCCTTTGCTAAAGGGAGGAGAGCTTCTTCCAAAGCGAGCTGCCCATAGAACATGTTGACCTCATCCTGTAAGGTGTATTTATTATTGAGGCTCTGACAGTAATAGCGCGAATATTCCGGAACACAGACCGTTTGAAATTTTTCAGCGAGATACTGTGCCATGGTTGACTTTCCTGTAGACTCGGGGCCTACGACGGCAATTTTTATTAACTCTTTTCCCACATCTATCTTTTTGATAGGCAATATTACGCAAAATTTCTATAGGTTTTTTGCCAGTCACGATAACCATTCCAGGCAATTATGGTGAATACAAGATACAGTACAGCTGTTAGGATAAGCTCTTTGTGTATATACAATGGAATATAACAGATATCGACGAAAACCCAAAGTAGCCAGTTCTGAAGGATCTTTCTCGTCATTAGAAATTGGGCTACAAAGCTAACCGAGGTACAGAATGCATCGATATAGGGGACATCGGAATTCGTCTTACTGTCCAAGAGGTAGCCTATTAGGGCTGTCAAGCAGATGATAGCGAGAACGATTAGCATTAGCTGCTTGTTATTGGCTTTAACAATGGGTTTCTTTTTTTCTTCCTTTCGTTTAAGCCAGTAATACCATCCATACACTGCCGTGGATAGAAAATAAAATTGCAATACGGTATCGCCATAGAGCTTTGCATCATAAAACAGAATGGCATAGGACAGCACACTGATGATGCTAATGGGCCAGTTCCATATATTTTGCTTTGCGGCCAAATAAACACAAAGGAATCCGGTTAGCGTACCTAACCATTCGAGCCAAGTGGTCTGGACAAATTGACTGGCAATCTGCTGAAAAAAATCCTGCATCTGATGTATTAAAAATTACACCTAAAGATACGAAGTCTGCCCAAAAATCTGCTACTGCACCTGTTTATTGGCACAATTGGTACTCGCAAACGACTCTGGTTTGGCCTTAAATACAAAACCCATACCCATAATATATCCCATGGCTTCTTTGAGGGCTACATTTGACTGAAAATTTGGATTGGTGTTGATGTCGGCGTGGACTTCGAGGTCTACTTTGTGTTTTTCGAGGAGGGGGCAGAGTTGGTAGGCGATGTCGATGGATTTTTGGACTTCGAGTAGCATCCGTTCTTTAATACTCATCCGGTGATGCCTTTTGTCCCGTTGGATAAACATAAATCCACCTTTATGTTCCCTGAGAAAGACGATGACGGTGGCGAAGTCGATGATTCCTCGTTTTACCTGGGAATCGGTGCCGATATAAACCTTGAGCTTGTTCCCGAGGGCATCTTCTCGTTTAATGACTTCCTCAACAGCATCGAAAATCGTGGAGCGAATGGATTCGCCATTGTATTTTTGCCATCTCATAGTGGTATAGATTAGATATAAAAAAATTAAACTTCATCATTGACATAAATTTACTGAATTTCAATGAGCTAAGTGTTAATTTAATTTTAAATAATTATCCACATTAATGAAGTTTTTCACCATAGGCCAGATCTCCTGCATCGCCAAGGCCAGGAACAATATAGGCTTTTGTTGTCAATTCATGGTCGACATCGCCTACCCAGATATGCGCGGTCGGAACGAAAGCCTTGACATGGTTTAATCCTTCTTCCGAGGCAATTGCTGCAACAATATGAAGTTCTTTAATCTCGTATTCGGCCAGTAGATCCTTGCAGCATAAGACGAGGCTCTTTCCGGTTGCCAGCATCGGATCGACGATGATGACCGTTCTATTATCTAAATTGGGGGTATTTACATATTCTTTATGAACTTCAAACTCACCGCTCTTTTTGGTGTGCCGATAAGCCGCGATAAAGGTGTTGTCTGCTTGGTCAAAGACATTTAATAAGCCCTGATGGAAGGGAAGTCCGGCCCTCAGGATGGTCGCCAATACCGGCTGTTCCATTAACAGATGTGTCTTGGCAACGCCTAACGGTGTTTCAACTTCCACAGGTTTAAACGCCATTGTTTTGCTGATCTCATAAGCAAATACTTCTCCGAGTCGCTCGAGGTTCCGACGGAAACGCATGCGGTCCCGTTGAATCGTGACATCTCTCAATTCTGCAATAAAATGATTTGCAATGCTATTTTGGGTAGATAGAATAGTGACCATGACGTGCGTGCTAGTTCAGTTAAAGCTAAAGATAGTAAATAATCAACTGAAAGTAATAACATCTTCGGCATAATTATAGTTTGATATAAAATGGTAAAAAAATTAGTAAATTTGTGTAAAGACCATCTAAAATATGGCCCTAGACCGTATGCTGCAAAATCGCAGCGACAGTAAATTACATCATGGTGTTAGTGTGACAGATTTTTTTTAGCAGAAATTAGGGCGTCTCCTGCTGTAATGTTTACCGAAAGGTCAAAATAGTTTTCTTTAAGAAATAGGAATTGTATGAGATTTGAATTGACATCAGAGTATAGACCGACGGGTGATCAGCCAGAGGCAATCAAAGAATTGGTAGCAGGTGTTGA
The DNA here is from genome assembly GCF_002933815.1 of Sphingobacterium sp. HMA12. Lineage (GTDB taxonomy): Bacteria > Bacteroidota > Bacteroidia > Sphingobacteriales > Sphingobacteriaceae > Sphingobacterium. Next base: position 393,077 of record NZ_BEYR01000005.1, on the reverse strand, counting down.
GCAGGGCGAGCAATATCAGACGCTCCTAGGGGTTACGGGATCCGGTAAAACATTTACTGTAGCCAATGTAATTCAAGAAACCCAAAAACCTACCCTGATATTAAGTCATAATAAAACATTGGCTGCACAGCTGTATGGCGAATTTAAACAGTTCTTCCCGAATAATTCGGTCAATTATTTTGTTTCTTATTATGATTATTACCAGCCCGAAGCGTTTATCGCTTCGACGAATACCTACATTGAAAAAGATTTGGCGATCAATGAGGAAATCGAAAAGTTGCGATTGGCAACGACTTCTTCACTGATGTCCGGACGACGGGATATTGTTGTCGTCTCTTCGGTGTCCTGTATTTATGGTATGGGGAACCCTGAGGATTTCTCGCGGTCAATTTTTCGTTTTGGTGTAGGGATGACAATCACCCGGAATGCCTTTTTGCATAAATTGGTCGAGATACTCTATTCCAGAACAACAACTGAATTTAAACGTGGTACATTTCGTGTGAAAGGGGATACAGTTGATGTATATCCAGCTTATCTGGATTTTGCAATCCGTATTTCATTTTTTGGGGATGAGATTGATGAATTAAGTGAGATCGACCCGGTATCCGGCAAAACCTTGAATAAAATGGAAGATTTGGCGCTTTTCCCCGCGAACCTTTTCGTTACTCCGAAGGAAAAATTCAAGGAATCCATCTGGGCCATTCAAGATGAATTGATGCAGCGTAAGACACAGTTGGAAGAGGAAGGACTTATGCTAGAGGCCAAACGTCTGGAAGAGCGTGTGAATTATGATCTTGAAATGATGCGTGAACTGGGCTATTGTTCAGGAATAGAAAATTATTCGCGCTTCTTTGATGGCCGGAAACCGGGTATGCGTCCCTTCTGTCTGCTGGATTATTTTCCTGAAGACTACCTACTTGTTATTGATGAAAGTCATGTTACCCTGCCACAGCTACGGGCCATGTATGGCGGTGACCGGTCACGAAAAGTATCTTTGGTGGAGCATGGTTTTCGATTGCCGGCAGCATTGGACAATAGACCGCTCAATTTTCCGGAGTTTGAATCGCTGACCAATCAGACCATTTATGTTTCAGCTACCCCCGGAGACTATGAATTGCAGCAGACAGAAGGTGTTGTTGTTGAGCAGGTTATTCGTCCGACAGGTTTATTGGATCCTGTTATTGAAGTTCGTCCGGCGATCAATCAGGTCGATGATTTCTTGGAGGAGGTCGATAAAACAATCAAGGAGGGCGGCCGTGTCTTGGCTACGACCCTGACCAAACGGATGGCGGAGGAGTTGTCCAAATACATGACCAAGCTAAATCTGAAAGTGCGTTATATACACTCTGAAATTAAAACCTTGGAACGTGTAGAGATTTTAAGGGGATTACGCTTGGGCGAGTTTGATATATTGGTGGGAGTGAATTTGCTTCGGGAGGGATTGGATTTGCCTGAAGTTACACTTGTAGCGATTCTGGATGCGGATAAAGAAGGTTTTTTACGTTCGGAGCGTTCGCTGATCCAAACCATCGGACGTGCTGCCCGGAATGATAAAGGGCGGGTTATTATGTACGCTGATAAAATGACGGATAGTATGCGTGTCACGATAGACGAAACCAATCGGCGCCGGGATAAGCAGATGAACTATAATATCGAACATGGCATTACGCCACGCACGGTTGGTAAGACCAGGGAAGAGATCCTGGAGCAGACCTCTGTTGCCGATTTCTCAGGCATTGAACAGAAGATTTACGTTGAGCCGGACCCTACACAGGTTATTGCAGCAGATCCAGTCATGCAGTACCTGAGTGAGAAGGATCTGAAGAAAGCGATTGACAATGTGCGGAAGAAAATGGATAAAGCTGCAAAAGAAATGGACTTCTTGGAAGCAGCAAAATACCGTGACGAAATGTTCTCTTTGGAGAAGCTCTATGACGAACGCTTTTCATCGTAAATGATATTTAATTGCTTTAAGATATGTCATTGCTTTAGAAAGCTGTCCCATATGGTGGGCAGCTTTTTTTATTCACAGGAACTTCCCCACGGCTTATTTCAACTATTCATTCTTAGTGAGCTGCCTTTTTTTTACCCGTCTTCCATTTATTCGCCCTGTAATCTGTCTTTTCGCGCAGAAAAAATCCGGTATTTTATTGCGCGATATTGTTCAAATGTTAACATATTTTGCAAAAATCAAATTCTTCTCAGTAAATTAGAGCTTTAATCTAAACTAAAGCATACTTACAATGAAAAAGCCTATTCTCGTTGTCAAATTTGGATCGGCTTCTATTACCACGAAAGAGGGAGAAGTTGATGAACGTATTGTTTTGGAGATTGCCCGGCAGATCGCTTCTTTACAGAAGAGGTATAATATTGTCCTGGTATCTTCGGGTGCTGTTGCTGCCGGCAAGCGTTTTCTCCCCAGTTACACAGGTACGCTGTCGGAACGGAAGGCCGCAGCTGCTATCGGGAATCCGATCTTGATTAATACCTATTCCACCTATTTTAGGCCTTTTAAGATTTCATTGGCACAAAGCTTATGTGAGCGACATCACTTTTCCAATCGGGATCAGTTCCTGCAGTTAAAGAATACCTATGAGGAACTGTGGCGCAACAATGTAATCCCAGTAGCGAATGAAAATGATGTGGTGAGCAATAAGGAATTGAAGTTTTCGGATAACGACGAACTCGCAACACTTATTGCTGTTGGATTTGGAGCTGAAAAATTATTGTTTAGTACTTCTGTTCCGGGAGTATTGGATGCGAATAATAAAATTATAGAGACCATTGCGACCATTGACCGCGATATTCTGGGATTGGCAAGAAAAGATAAATCTGCTGTCGGATTAGGTGGTATGACCTCAAAACTGAATTTTGCCCGGCTTGCCAATCAGATGGGGATCGGCGTGGTTATTTTTAGCATGCAGACTGAAGACGCGATCACAAAAGCCATCAAACATGAGACAGGTACCTTGTGTTTGCCTGAGAGTAAAAAGATCTCTTCGCGAAAAAAATGGCTAGCGAGCGGAAGCTTAATTAAGGGCGAATTGATGATTGACCGTGGTGCCGAGGAGGCTTTATTAAAACATAAAAGCTTATTGGCTGTTGGGGTAACCCGTATTGTTGAACATTTTGAGAAAGGAGAGGTGCTGAATATTGTGAACCTCGAAGGTCTGACGGTGGCTGTGGCCCGGGCCAAAATGGATTCATCCTTGTTATCCCAGTCCAGTAAAAAGAATGTAGAAATTGCGCATGCAAATGATATCGTATTGTTATGAGTGAAACAATAATTGAACAATTAAAGGCGGCAGCGAAGGCAAAACAGTTCTTGCAACAGCTTTCTCCAGAGGGTAAAAAGAAAACATTAGATGCTATCGCTGCTGCTCTAATTGAAGAAGAAGGGCCCATCCTCCAGGCCAATAAAATGGATTTAGATCGTATGAGCGATGAAGATCCCAAAAAAGACCGCCTTCTACTGAATAGTGGTCGTTTGAAGGCACTGTCCGATAGTGTAAAGCAGATTGCTGATTTGGCAGACCCGACGGATCAGTTGTTGTTGAAGAAAGTGCTGCCCAATGGATTGGAAATAGAGAAAATTACCGTTCCTCTTGGCGTTGTTGGCGTGATTTATGAGTCCCGGCCAAATGTGACAATTGATGTCGCAGCTCTTTGCATACAATCGGGGAATGTTTGTGTGTTGCGAGGTGGTTCTGATGCGCTATATACAAATGCGGCCTTGCTGAAGGTAATTCATGCTGTCCTCGAAGGGCAGGGGATACCAAAAGATATCGTACAATTGTTGCCGGTCGATCGCAAACATGTGTCTGAATTGCTGGAGGCAACCAAGTATGTGGATATTATTATTCCGCGGGGTTCACAGTCCCTGATAGATTTTGTCCGGGCAAATGCGAAGGTACCAGTAATTGAAACTGGTGCGGGAGTATGTCATACCTATGTGGATCAAACTGCCGATCTCGAAATGGCAGCAAAAATTGTCGCCAATGCCAAGATCTCCAGACCTTCCGTCTGCAATTCTTTGGATACGGTTTTGGTGGATCAGCAGGTGGCACCGGAGTTTTTAATTAAATTGGCACCCTATTTTGAACATGCCGCCGTGGAAGTTTTTGCAGACCCTTTTGCGTTTGAGCTTTTGGAGCAACATGGATTTTCAAATTTAGTGGCAGCAGAAGAAGCGGATTTTGGAAGAGAATTTCTAGATTTGAAGTGTTCGATAAAAACAGTCGATGGGCTGGACGAAGCATTGGAACATATCGAAAAGTATTCTTCAAAACATTCGGAGTGTATTGTGTCTTCAAACGAGTTGGCTATCGAACGGTTTTTGAATGAAGTGGACGCCGCAGCGGTATATGCAAATGCTTCCACACGTTTTACGGATGGTGGGGAATTTGGATTGGGAGCAGAAATAGGTATCTCCACGCAGAAACTGCATGCACGTGGGCCCTTTGCATTGGAAAAATTGGTAACAGAAAAATGGATTGTCCGCGGCAATGGACAGATTCGATAATAGATTTCAAAATGGGAGTAAGTTTTAAAAAAGATTTAATGGTGCGTTGGGTTGAAGATATCGGAAAATTTCTTCGTATTTGGATCGAAGGATATGATGCTTTTGCCGAGCCTAGTGACCCAGCTTTATTTTCAGATGCCTATCAAAAGTTTTTTGACAAAGATCGCGATTTTTATCTGCAGCTTTCTGACGATGAACTTACGTCCTACTCAAAAGAAGAACTCCACGCACAGCAGTTGCATCCACTGGCATTGACCTTACTATTCGACGGGTTGAATGTACAGGGTGAAGAACAGCAGAATTTATTGCGAAAAGCAAAGCTCCTCTTAAATTTGGCGATGGCTGAGACAGCGAGTTTTTCCTTTCAGGATTATCAATACCTGTCGATGATAGATAGTAAATTGAATAGTCAATAAAAAATCCTGTCCGTTTCATGAAAAGCGGACAGGTCTTTTCTTCTAAACTATGCTGCGAAAGATTTTATCGCAGGATTTCCCGCGCAATCACCAGTCGTTGTATTTCGGATGTACCCTCATAGATTTGAGTGATTTTGGCATCACGCATTAATCTTTCTACATGATATTCTTTCACATAACCATAACCGCCATGGACCTGCACAGCTTCGACCGTATGTTTCATGGCTACCTCAGAGGCATGGAGCTTGGCCATTGCGGCCTCCTTTCCATACGGCAGTCCCTGATCTTTAGTCCACGCAGCCTTATAAGTCAATAGTCGGGCCGTTTCAATATCGACTTCCATATCAGCCAGTTTAAATTGGATGGCCTGATGTTCTGAAATGGGTTTTCCAAATGTTTTGCGTTCCTTGGCATAGGTAAGTGCCAGATTGTAAGCACCGGCTGCGATACCCAAGGCTTGTGCCGCGATACCTATACGACCGCCATCAAGGGTTTTCATGGCAAATTTAAATCCAAAACCGTCCTCACCGATACGATTTTCCTTTGGAACTTTAACATCCGAAAATAGCAGGGAATGTGTGTCCGAACTTCGGATTCCCAATTTATTTTCCTTTGGTCCAATGGTGAAACCCGGCAATCCCTTTTCGACAATCAGCACATTGATTCCTTTATGACCTTTTTCTGGATGAGTCTGTGCAATAACGAGGTAGATATCGGCGTGACCACCGTTTGTAATCCAGTTCTTCGTGCCATTCAGGAGATAATGGTCACCTTTGTCTTCGGCTGTTGTATGTTGTGAGGAAGCGTCCGAGCCTGCCTCGGGTTCCGAAAGTGCAAATGCACCCAGTTTCTCCCCCTTGGCGAGTGGAACCAGATACTTTTGTTTTTGCTCTTCAGTTCCGTAGGCGTTGAGTCCATATAGTACCAACGAATTATGTGCTGAAACAATAACGGCCGCAGAGGCATCAATTTTGGCAATTTCCTCCAATACCAAAACATAGGCCAGGGTATCCATGCCAGCACCACCGTAGGCCTCTGGGGTCATGATACCCATAAATCCAAGTTCGGCCATTTGCTTGACAAAATCTGTTGGAAATTGGGCTTCTTCATCCCGTTGTATGACACCTGCTTTTAGTTCCTGAGCAAACTCCCGTGCTGCGTCCCGGATCATTTTATGTTCTTCGCTTAATTCAAAATTCATGATATCTCAATTTTTATGGTCTATAATTTTATTTCGCCTGTCATATATTTCTCCAGTATTACATGATCAACTCGCTGTGAAGCAAAAATGTTTTACGTGGTATCCTTGGCCTTATTTCTCAAGGCAGTTTGGAAATAGCTCGCGTATACCAAATATACAAAATATATATTATGCTTGCATAGTATTTGAGTACCGTTTTTTCATCTGAATCTAAAAAAGTAGCGAATTATTTGTTTGATAAATTTAATCTACTATATTTGTAGAGTATGTAGTTTTGGACATATTTAAAACATAAGATTATGAGTTTAAGATTAGGAGACGAAGCGCCAAATTTTAAAGCGCAAACGACTATTGGTGAAATAGATTTTCACGATTATATTAAAGATAGCTGGGTGGTATTTTTCTCACATCCTTCTGATTATACGCCTGTATGTACAACTGAGCTGGGACGTACGGCGAAATTGAAATCTGAATTTGACAAAAGGGGTGTCAAAGCAATAGCGTTAAGTGTAGACAATGTAAATGACCATTTGAACTGGATCAAGGATATCAATGAAACACAGCAGACGGAAGTGAATTTTCCGGTTATTGCCGATGAAGACCATCATATTTCTGAGCTTTACGATATGATTCACCCGAATGCTTCGGTAACGGCTACTGTACGTTCGGTTTTCATTATTGGCCCGGATAAAAAGATAAAATTGACACTGACTTACCCTGCCTCTACTGGCCGTAATTTTGATGAGATCTTGCGGGTGATAGATTCATTGCAACTCACCGCTGATTATCAGGTTGCCACACCGGCTGATTGGAAACATGGTGAAGACGTAATTGTTGTGCCTGCAATCAAGACGGAAGATATCCCTGCAAAATTTCCGAAAGGATTTAAAGAGATTAAACCTTATTTGAGAACAACACCTCAACCTAATCTATAGTCAATTAGGTGAAATTCCGATATAAAAAGGGAGTGTCCTATCTTTTTGGACACTCCCTTTTTGATTTTTGCCTTTTCTTCACATACTCCTTTTCCGCTGTCATACGCAGCGGAGTCCGCTGTTTCTTTTTAGACTACATCACTTTGAGCGTTCCTATACAAGATGAATCGGGAATTCCTTTTGAGGTGCTGTAGTTCGTTGGACAAGCTTTTGTGTCGCTTAAAATGACCGGATCCAGCCTTTAACCAGCGTTTGATAAAAAAGAAAAGGCGATACTTACGTACCGCCCTTTTTATAAGCATTAAAGATATAGTCTTAATAGACCTTAACCATATAAATATAGTCTTGTATTCTTTTGATCTGTTCTGTTCTTGGTAAACCTGCCAAAGCATTCTTTTTATTGATTTTTACGCCTGCGGTTAATGAGTCGCTAGGGATATCAGCAAGGGCATTCATGATTGACTTGGTTTTGATGGCAAAAGCAGCACCATCTATTCCTCTTTGTTTACCTGAAATAATACCGATCACATTGCCTCTGCTATCCAATACGGGGCCACCACTGTTTCCTGGATTGACCGGAACGGATATTTGATAAGCAATGGTATCACCTGCGTAGCCTGTTGACGAGCTTAAGTATCCTTGTCCATATACTGCTTCATCACGAGGGAAACCGATGGTATAGATATCCTCCCCTAAATCTGAAGTAGACGTTTTGAAGGTATAAGGTAAGCTTTTAGCCTTTTTGAAGTTTTTGTCGGCGATGTATAAGATTGCTAAATCTTTGCTGGCATCGGTGTGAACAACTTGTGCTTTGTAAGATTCACCTTTACCATTTTGCAGATAAATGGAGTCTGCACCACTGATCACGTGATAGTTGGTTACCACATAACCATCTGTTGTCAACATAAAACCTGTCGCTCCAAATTGGCTTTCGCTACTTTTAACCGACTTTTTATCATTGATATCTTTGATCGCAGCGTTATGTGCATTGACGTTCTTTTTGACATTATTCATGTCACGACGTAATGCGCTATAATCTGAAGAGGCTTTTTCCAAGTTGCTATAATAGCCACTTAGCCATAAGGTGCCAAATACCGCAAATACTGCCACAACTGCAGCTACTAAAGAGCTTGCTTTGATCCGCTCCCAAAGAGAAATAACAGTAGACTGTTTCATCGGAACCACTTTCGTGGTTGTACATTGGGATTTATGATATTCCTTGGCTGAGTTAGCCAATACCTGTTTGAAATCAAGCCTTTGGCTAGTTTCTTTCATATTGGCAACAAAGTCGCGGTGTTGTTGTAATTGGGCAGCATACGAAGGGTTTTCAGCACAAAAAGATTCGAACGCCGCTTTTTCCGCTGCAGATAATTCCCCGCGCAGATATTGGTCAGCCAATTCGAAAAATTCTTTTTGATTCATTGTTCCCATGGTGTTACTCAAATTTTAATCTGTTGAAAAAAATATTTTTTTCAGCCGTTGCAGGCATTTATATTTTTGAGTCTTGGCGTTATCTGTGTTGGTATAACCAAATTTTTCACAGATGTCCTGCATCGAGTGGTTTAGGATATAGAAATCATGTAAGATTGTCTTACAGGGTTCACCCATCTTCTCTAGCGCAAGCTCCATTTGATCAAACTTTTTCTCAAGTTCTTGATGCTGCTGTAAGTCTTCTTCCTCAAATAAGGAATCTTCATAACCGCTAATGTCACTATTGCCAAAACCCGCACGATTGAGTTGCTTCAGCCAAAGCCTTCGGCAAATCGAGTAAAGATATGTTTTGAGTTTGCTGCTGAGCTCAAAGTCACCCTTGGCAACTTTATCGTAGAGCACAATCACAGCCTCCTGAAAGATATCTTTTGCTTCATCCTCACTTCCATTGTTTTGCAGTATCATATGGCTTATGGACGGATAATATCGTTTATAGATACTATCTATCGCCAAGCTATCGCCTTTTTTAAGGCCCTCAATGATTTGCTCATCATTTTCTAGCAGGACTGATTTACTGAATTTACTCACCTATTAATACCTTAATGCTTAAATTGTAACCCTTTGAAAAATAAAAATCTTCAAAATATTTTCAAACGTAAACTTTTATTTGTTTAATGCGAAATCTACGCCCAAAAATACTGCTTATTCCCTGAAACCGAAAGCATTTGTTTTTACTTCTGATTTTCAGAAGATCGATAAATAATGCTTTTTTTTTATGTATCGAAAAAGTTTCGCAATCGAGTGCTTTAATAATCTGCTTGTTATTCATCCAAAATGAAGTTACATTTGGTTTCCTGAACTAAAATGCTTAAATACATGATGTTAAGAAAATCCGTTATTTTTTCAACTTTGCTGGCCTCGCTGCTGACCCTGCATTCGACCTCAACGACAGGACAATCATTGACAGCTCCTATCGCAGGCTTCCAGTATGGAGATATGTTGTCTCCAAAGGGGAATGAATGGGAATCGCCACAATTGCTATCACTTAATAAGGAATTACCACACGCTTCGTTCTTTTCCTTTTCAAACGTTGAAACTGCAAGAAAAGTACTGCCCGAGCATAGTAACTTTTGGCGTTCACTCAACGGTTCCTGGAAGTTCCATTGGGTAAAGACACCGGAAGAACGGCCAAAAGAATTTTATGATCCTAAATATGATGTCAATTCATGGGAATCCGTACCTGTTCCAATGAGTTGGAACATCTTCGGTATTCAGAAAGATGGTAGTTTAAAATATGGTGTGCCTATTTACACCAACCAGCGCGTGATTTTTCAACATCAGGTAAAGGTTGATGACTGGCGTGGCGGGGTGATGCGTACGCCACCTCAAGATTGGACTACTTATTTATACCGTAATGAAGTCGGCTCATACCGCCGGAATTTTACCGTTCCGAAGGATTGGGGAGGTCGTGAGGTATTTCTTAATTTTGATGGGGTGGACTCATTTTTCTACCTCTGGGTGAATGGCAAATATGTTGGCTTTTCAAAAAATTCCAGAAACCTCGCATCATTTAATATCTCTTCTTTCTTAAATAAAGACGGGGAGAACGTGTTGGCGGTAGAAGTCTACCGCAGCTCGGACGCATCATTCTTGGAAGACCAGGATATGTTTCGCTTGCCGGGAATATTTCGCGATGTCTCCCTGACTTCAGCACCCAAGATCCAAATTCGTGATCTGGCAGCCATTCCGACATTGGACGACCGCTATGAGGATGGTGCATTGAAAATTACCGGTACCGTCCGTAATTTGAGCGGTAAGAAAGCCGATGGTTATACCCTTGTTTATTCCTTGTATAAGAATAAACTGTATAGCGATGAAAATACCTTGGTAGACCAGGCCGAAGTGTCTGCAATTGTTCCACAGTTGGATGCGAAGGCTTCGAACAGCATAGAAGCGACATTAGCTGTAAAAAATCCAGATAAATGGTCCGCTGAACTTCCCTATCGGTATACCTTGGTTGCCGAATTGAAGGACAAGAAAAATAAAACGGTTGAAACGGTTTCCACTTATGTTGGGTTTCGGAAGGTTGAAATTAAAGATACCAAGGCATCTGACGATGAATTCGGTCTTGCCGGACGTTATTACTACATCAACGGCAAAACGGTTAAGCTGAAAGGTGTGAACCGCCATGAGACGAATCCTGAACATGGAAAAGTCGTTACCCGGGAACAGATGGAGGCCGAAGTAAAGCTGATGAAAAGTGCCAATATCAATCACGTGCGCAATTCACACTATCCGGAGCCGCCCTATTGGTACTACCTCTGTGATAAATACGGCATCTATCTTGAGGATGAAGCTAACATTGAAAGCCATGAATACTATTATGGAAAGGAATCGCTTTCTCACGTTCCTGAATGGAAAAATGCCCATGTAGCACGGAATATTGAAATGGTGCATGCCACCATCAACCATCCTTCTATCGTGATCTGGTCACTTGGTAACGAGGCTGGTCCCGGAGATAATTTTGTAGCAGCTTATGATGCGATCAAGAAAATAGATACCTCAAGACCTGTTCAGTATGAACGCAACAACGCGATAGTGGATATGGGGTCAAATCAGTATCCGTCCATTGACTGGGTCAGAGGGGCTGTCAAAGGAACCTACAAATTGAAGTACCCTTTTCATATTTCTGAATACTCGCACTCCATGGGAAATGCTGTCGGTAACTTAATTGATTACTGGGAAGCCATCGAATCGACCAATTTCTTTATGGGCGGAGCAATCTGGGACTGGATCGACCAGGCCATGTATTACTATGATAAGAAAACCGGCGACCGCTTTTTGGCTTATGGCGGTGATTTTGGGGACAAGCCAAATGACGGTACATTCGTCAACAATGGATTGATCTTTGCCGACATGAAACCCAAACCTCAATATTTTGAAGTAAAAAAGGTTTATCAAAATGTAGGCGTTAAGGCCATTGATATTCCACAGGGAAAAATTGAACTATTCAATAAAAACTATTTCAAGGATCTTCGTGACTATCAGGTTCAATGGTCATTGTTCAAAGATGGGGTAGCTGTTGTGGGAAGCACGGGTACAATTGCTGCTGATCTACCCAAAGCACGCCAGAAAAAACAAGTTGTCCTACCGATCGAATACACCAAATTGGATGCGGGATCTGAATATTTTGTCAAGGTTCAATTTTTGCTCAACGAGGACAAGCCATGGGCAAATAAGGGCTTTGTTCAAATGGAAGAACAGCTGTTTGTCAAAGCCGCGGAAAATAAACCGTTGATTTCGACTGTTGCCAAAGGTAAAAATCCCGTACTTTCCAAGGAAGGTGAGCTTCAGGTTGTGAAGGGGGATCAGTTTGTCGCAAAATTTGATAATAAGACTGGGTCAATCTATAGTTTGGCGTATGCTGACAAGCAAATTATACGCGATGGTGAAGGACCTAAACTGGATGCATTGCGTGCACCTGTTGATAATGATAACTGGGCTTATCAGCAATGGTTTGAAAAGGGTTTACATAACTTAAAACATAAAGTTTTATCTTCAAATAGCTATACGAAGAGAGACGGGACAGTAGTTTTGGCATTTACAATCGAGTCTCAGGCTCCCTATGGAGCTTCATTATTAGGCGGAACATCAGGAACATATACCCTCAAAGAGCATATGGATAAACCGTTTGGCAATGATGATTTCAAGTTTACGAGCAATCAGATCTGGACGATATACCAAGATGGTTCGATTGAATTGTCATCTAGTATCACTTCGAACAATGCAAGTGTCGTATTGGCAAGACTGGGCTATTCCTTGCAATTGCCGGGTGAATTTGGCAACTATACCTATTATGGACGCGGCCCGATCAATAACTATGCGGATCGTAAAACTGCACAATTTATTGAATTGCATAAAAGTACAGTAAAAGATCAGTTCGTATCATGGCCCAATCCGCAGAATATGAGTAACAATGAGGATGTGCGCTGGACATCCCTGACCAATAAGGATGGACAAGGAGCGATCTTTATTGCGAAAGAACCTCTAGCGACATCCGCTTTGGAATACAGCGAACTGGAATTGACATTTGCACCGCACCCTTATCAGTTACCGAAGAGCTCCGGTGTGCATTTGCATTTGGACGCTGCGGTCACTGGTCTTGGCGGTAATAGTTGTGGTCAAGGGCCGCCATTGGAAAAAGACCGTGTGAAAGCTGTTCCCTCGTCAATAGGATTTATTATCCGTCCGGTCCGACAAAATGACTACTTGGCCAAAGCACAGGTGGCTACCGCAGGTGATGCCCCCATTTCTTTTGCCAGAAGTTCAACAGGTGAGGTATCCGTGCTTTCGGGAAATAAAGCGGAGACTGTACTATATACGGTGAACAATGGAAAAGCAAACACCTATAAGAATTCTTTTGACCTGCGTCAGGGCGGAACAATAACGGCCTGGTATCAGGGGAATGAAAAACTAAAAGTAACACAACAATACAGTAAGATCGAGACGGTTCCGATGGAAGTGGTCTTTACTTCCAGCCAGGAGACCGGTGAAGGTGATGCCAAGAACCTATTGGATGGAGATCCTTCGTCGATCTGGCATACGATGTATTCAGTCACTGTCGCTCAATATCCGCATTGGGTTGATTTCGACGCCGCGAGTGTGAAGACGATCAAAGGTTTTACATTTTTGCCGAGGCCAGATGGCGCCAATGGCGATATCAAGGATTATAAGATTCAGGTAAGTAAAGATGGTAAAAACTGGGAGGATGTGCTATCGGGTACATTCGAGCGAAATAAAAAACTCAAAACCGTTCGTTTTGAGAAACCTGTCAAGGGCCGTTATATCCGCTTTACCGCATTGAGCTCACAGCGTGGCGATGATTTCGCTTCAGGAGCAGAATTTGCTGTTATTGCCGAATAAAAATTACGTTAAAGTCGATCAAAGCTAGCACTTGTTTTTTCAAGTGCTGGCTTTTTTATTTAATGGATCTGCTTTCAGTAAACGCAGCTGTTTCTATGGTTTCAATAGGTATTAAATAAACCTGTTGTGCAGGCAGGATACTAGGGACTGAAAATGTCGGCGGCAGCGCTATTTACCCGTGAAGGTTTGGTGAAAAATTGGCCCCAAAGCTGTTAAAAAGTATGTTGAATATTTTTTATAGACTTATTGCTTAGAATGTTCAGACGCTTCTGTATTTTTACCCAGTTTAAACCAAGAACATCATTATCACATGGAAATAGACCAACAGGCGAATGTCCCCTTTACGGCATACCAAAAACTCGTTGTGTTTTTACTAGCGATTACACAATTTACCGTCGTGCTTGATTTTATGGTGATGTCACCGATGGGCGATATTTTGATGAAGGCCATCGATCTAAAACCAGCTCAATTTGGTGTAGCGGTTTCAGCCTATGCTTTTAGTGCAGGCGCATCAGGTTTGCTGACGGCGGGATTTGCCGATCGCTTCGACCGAAAGAAGCTCTTGCTGTTTTTTTACTCGGGTTTTATCATCGGAACCTTTTTCTGCAGTTTTGCCAATGACTATTGGACTTTGGTTGCTGCCCGTGTGGTGACGGGCTTGTTTGGTGGTGTTATTGGGTCGATTTCGATGGCTATCATTACCGATATATTTACGCTACAACAAAGAGGGCGTGTCATGGGTTTTGTGCAAATGGGCTTTGGCGCCAGTCAGGTACTGGGGATTCCGATAGGCCTGTATATTGCAAACAACTGGGGCTGGCATAGTGCTTTCCTGTGGATCGCTATGATGGCCTTGGTCATTGTCATTATTATTGCGGTTAAACTGATTCCTATTACAGCACATATCGGCCTGCAAAAACATCAATCGGCACTTAAGCATCTGTGGACTACTTTTTCGCAAAAGGAATACCGCATTGGTTTTCTGGCGACAGCGCTGCTCTCTATCGGTGGTTATATGATGATGCCTTTTGGAAGTGCCTTTGCCGTCAATAACCTGAAAGTTAGTCATGAGCAATTGCCCATGTTATTTATGATATCCGGTGTCGCCTCATTGATTATTATGCCCATCGTTGGCAAATTGAGCGATCGCTATGATAAATTTAAAATCTTCGCTTTTGCATCGTTATGGCTGATGGTTGTTGTATTGATTTATACCAATCTGGGGGTTACGCCATTTTATTTGGTCATCTTTTTGAATATATTGATGATGGCCGGTATCCTGAGCCGTATGACACCGTCTTCGGCTTTGATCAGTGCGGTTCCTGAAATGAAGGATAGGGGTGCATTTATGAGTATAAGTTCATCTTTACAACAGCTGGCTGGGGGAGTAGCAGCGTCACTTGCCGGTGTGATCATTGTTCAACAGACGAAGGAAAGCCCATTGGAGCATTACCCAAGCTTGGGTGTCATTGTCGTGTTACTCTCTATCGTGGCTATTTTTATGCTCTATCGTGTCAGTAGGATGATCAAACGGAGACGCCCGATTTCATAAAACAAAATCGTACTTATTGATATTAGTATTTCAGGAGAGATTTTTATTATGGAAGAAAAGATTGTTAGATATGATCATCCCAATGGGGAGATCACTGTGCTTTGGATTCCTGAGCGATGTGAACACGCCGCGATCTGTGTTAAAAGTTTACCACAGGTATATCATCCAAAAGATAGGCCTTGGATTACGGCTCAAAATGCAAGCACAGCGGAACTGATTGATCAGATTAAGCGTTGTCCTTCGGGAGCGCTGCAGTACGAACTAAAAAAATAGGTTAAGAAATTCGTGTAACAAAAAAAGCATCATTTTATTCAAATGATGCTTTTTTTGTTTGGCGGTCTGGACGGGACTCGAACCCGCGACCCCATGCGTGACAGGCATGTATTCTAACCAGCTGAACTACCAGACCAACAATGTGTTTTTTTAAAATTTTAGCGGTCTGGACGGGACTCGAACC
>NZ_BEYR01000005.1:245973-377613 GCF_002933815.1 Sphingobacterium sp. HMA12 | reverse complement strand
TTTTGGCGGTCTGGACGGGACTCGAACCCGCGACCCCATGCGTGACAGGCATGTATTCTAACCAGCTGAACTACCAGACCTAAAAATCTTAAAAACTTATTTTGTTAAAGAACTTACCGAGATTACTCTCTTTTTTGAAGCGGTCTGGACGGGACTCGAACCCGCGACCCCATGCGTGACAGGCATGTATTCTAACCAGCTGAACTACCAGACCTCAACCCTTCTCCTCAGAAGGTGTGCAAATATAGCGTTTGTTTACGTATCTGCAAAGATTTTTTGAAAAAAAACTAGTCTACTTGACCGTCTTTCATCTTCTCCGCATTCTCTGCAAACTGTAATGCGTCGATAATTCCTTGAATATCACCGTCCATAATCGCCGGTAGGTTGTACATTGTCATACCAATCCGATGTTCTGTTACGCGACCTTGTGGATAGTTATAGGTACGGATTTTTGCTGAGCGGTCACCTGTAGATACCAAAGTTTTTCTTTTTGCAGCAATATCACCGTTCTTTTTGTTCAGTTCTAGCTCATAAAGTTTGTTACGAAGCATCTCCATCGCTAACTCACGGTTGGCCAATTGGGAGCGTTCTACCTGACAAACGACGACAATACCTGTTGGTTTATGTGTCAATTGTACTTTTGTTTCTACTTTATTGACGTTCTGACCTCCGGCACCACCCGAACGGGATGTCTGTAATTCGATATCACCCGGATTGATCTCCACGTCGACATCTTCTGCTTCTGGCAATACGGCAACTGAAGCCGCTGATGTATGGACACGTCCTTGTGTCTCTGTATCAGGAACACGTTGTACGCGGTGTACACCAGACTCATATTTCAATTGACCATACGCATCTTCACCGATTACTTTAAGGATAACCTCTTTATAACCGCCTGAAGTTCCTTCGGTAACGTCCATCACCTCATTGCGCCAGCCTTTTGTTTCAAAATAACGGGTGTACATACGGTAAAGGTCACCGGCAAATAAAGCCGCCTCGTCACCTCCTGTTCCACCACGGATCTCGATAATGGCATTTTTGGCATCCTCGGGATCTTTAGGGATCAGCATCAATCGGATTTCTTCTTCTTTTTCCTCTTTTTCAACCAATAAAATATCCAGCTCTTCCTTTGCCATCTCACGAAGTTCCTGATCCTTCTCGTTCATGATGATGTCTTTATTGGTATCAATATTACTGACCATATTTCTATAAATATGGTATTGATCCACGATTTTGCCCAAATCTTTGTATTCTTTATTCAATTTGGCAAAACGTTTCATATCTTGCATGGTGTCAGGGTTGCTTAATTCAGCTTCCACTTCTTCCCATCTTTCTTTGATCGCTTGTAATTTATCTAACATATATCAAAAATGCTTCTTCTAGGAATTTATGACCTAGATTACTATTGAGAGTACAAAAGTAAGGAAATTTTGTTGCTTTTGAACTACCTAGCCAGCTATTAATGAGAGGAAACTGCTTTTAGCCCAACAATGGAAGCAATCAGCGTGAAAATAAAGAATATGCGCCAGAAATCTGCGGGTTCTTTAAAGAAGATAATACCCATTAAAACCGTTCCGACTGCACCGATACCTGTCCATACAGCGTAGGCTGTTCCGAGCGGAAGTGTCTGCGTTGCTTTGATCAACAAGCCCATACTTGCAAATAGGAAGACAACAAAGGCACCATACCAGAGCCATTGTGCACTACCTTCTGCATCCTTTGCTTTTCCAAGACAGGTCGTAAAACCAATTTCACATATTCCGCCAAGAATTAAAAATACCCAGTTCATATATCTGTTTGTTTGTTTCAGGGACAAAGGTCTAGGTTTTTCTGCAGAATATTTTTAACATTTGTTAAAAATATTAAAGGATATTCGCCCGGATGCGGCTGAGGGTCACTTGGCTAACACCCAGATAGGAGGCGATGTAACCAAGTTTGATGCGCTGTATATATTGAGGATATTTTTCGAGCAACTCGGCGTACCGTTCCTGGGCCGTATTAAAAAGTTTGGACATTGTACGCTGCTCCGCTTTGATAAATTCTAACTCAGCCATTTTTCTTCCCCAATTGGCGATGGCAATGTCACTCTCGTAGAGCGTAAATAACTTTTTCTGGTCAATTTTGTAGACTATGCTATCTTCCAGGAGGTCGATGTTTTCGTATCCAGGTGTGTCATGCACGTAACTGTTCATCGATATTAATGTGCCGCCGGGAGAGACAAAGTCCAGTGTGATCTGCCGGTCTGCAGTTTCGTAATAGACCCTGGCTAATCCCGAAGCCAAGAAATAAATGTCCTTCTGGATTTTGTCTTGCCGGATCAATACACTATTCCTCTTGCAGTTAAGTTTTTCACTGATCTGCTCCAGTCGATCAATGCTTACGGGGTTGAGAAAATGGTAACCCTGGAAGCAGTCTGCTAAAGAAATTACAACTTTTTCGCCCATTTTTCTAAACGTAAAGTTTCCCCATCCCATACCGCGTAGGTATAATAATTGATCCATTCGCCCAAGTTGACAACACGGCTTTCCGCATTGAGCCTAACGTCGTAGGGTAGATGTCTATGGCCAAACAGATAGAAGTCGTGATGTTGTTTATGCTCGATTTCTTTGGCATAACCGATCAGCCATTCTTTGTCTTCACCGAGGAATTTCTCATCTTCATTGTTGGAAAGCCTACTATGCTTGGACCATCGGGTGGCAATGCCTATCCCCAGGTTAGGGTGCAATCGTGCAAATAACCATTGACAGAAACGACTCCGAAATACTTTCTTGAGCAATTTATACTTGTAGTCCCCGGAGCCTAGTCCATCCCCATGATGGATGTAGAAAAGTTTATTGTCAAGTTCAAGCTCCAGTTCATCGGCAATGATCTGCGCATTTAACTCCTTTTTGAGGTAATCAAACATCCACATATCGTGGTTGCCCTTAAATAAAGTGATCGGGATACCCAGGTCGGCAATTTCTGCCAGTTTGCCCAAAAAGCGGATGTAGCCTTTGGGCACTACAGTCGCATATTCAAACCAAAAATCAAAAATATCGCCAACAAGGTAGAGCTGTGCAGCGTCGACTTTGATTTCGTCGAGCCACTGAATAATAGCCTGTTCTCTTTCGCGGGAGTGCTCCAGTGGATAGGATCCAAGGTGAAAGTCTGAGGCAAAATAGATTTTTTTTCTTGTTGACATGTGCCCAAATCTAAAGAAAATGGAAGCGAATACAAAATTCGCTTCCAGAATATATTTTTTACGATTTGGACAAATCTGCCAGGAGGGATTTCAAATATTCCGAGGCCTCGGGATCTATGTTCTTGGCAGCCTGCTGGAGTTGATCGGGATAGGTATCCTTAATGGCCATGAGTGAACTTGCGATGACCATATAAGACTGATCTTTAGTTCCGTTAAACAATAAATTTTTATACTTTTTGTCTTTGATCTGTCCCAGCTTCCGGATCGCAGAGGCGCGTACGACCGAGGCGGTGGATTTTTCAGCCAATGAAGCGATGATGTTTGCCATAGATTTCCTAACTGCAGGATCGGTTAGATCGATGCCCTGAATGGCCATCGCTACCAGATCAGCATCCTTATCAGCCAATGCTTGCGTCAGCAGTTCCCGCCCGGCTGTTGTTTTCGGATTTTTCATCGCAAATAGTAACGCGGCAACACGGTTGGTAAAAGATGGTGCATGTTTATATTGATAAAGGTAGTCCGCGTCGCTTTTGTCGATCTGGATCTCGCCGACAAGCGTTTTTTCGGGATCGATATCAATAAATTCAAGAGGACTTGTCAAGGGAATGGCAAGCTTTGTCGTCCGTTTGTTGAGCTGTATCGTTTTGCTGATTTTGCCTTCTTTGGTATAGATGTCAATGGCGAGTGGTAATTGAAATGTTTGAACACTCGAATCTTGTACTTGATCGATGTTGAGAACAAGTGTATTGTCTTCATTTTTGCGTGTTACGTTGAGGATCGGATGGCCGCCTTTGTAATACCACTGGTTAAAATAAGGAGCCCAGTCTTTGCCGGTAACTTCTTCCATCGCCAGACGTAATTGCTGTGGCTCGCCGGTTTTAAAAGAATTTTCTGTCAGGTATTTTTTGAGCGATTGATAGAACGCTGCATCGCCCATCTGTTCTTTTAAGGCGTATAATATCAACGAACCTTTGGCATAGCTAATATGATCAAACATATCTTCTTTGTCGTGGTAGTAGTAACGTGCAAGTGCTGGACTATTACCGTTCTGGGTTGATTTGAGGTACGACTGTAACTTTTCGAATCTTGATTTATCCCCTTTTTCTTTGCCACCGTCATGCTCATGCCAGATGATTTCGCCAAAGGTTGCGAAAGATTCATTCATCGTTAGGTTAGACCAGGATTCAGCGGTAACCAGATCGCCAAACCATTGATGGAACAGCTCATGGGCAATAGTGCCCTCTTCATTTTCATCCAAAAGTTCCCTTTTGGTCTTTTGAACATGTTCGCCGTGTAGCGTTGCCGTAGTGTTTTCCATGGCGCCAGAGACATAATCGCGACAGACAATCTGCGCATACTTGTTCCATGGATAGGGAACTCCCAAAGTTTTGCCATAAAAGTCCATCATGGCTGGAGTTTTACCAAAGATATCTTTGGCATAAGGAGCATACTTCGGCTCCAGGTAATAATCAACAGGAATATTATTGTATTTATCCTGGTAAATCTTAAAATCTCCTACAGCCATCATAAAGAGATACGGCGCATGGGGGAGTTCCATTTTCCAGGTATCGGTACGTGTTCCGTCGTTGTTTTTTTGCTGGTTGACCAAAGCACCATTGGACAGACTGACATAATTATCCAGTACAGTCATTGAAATTTCGGCCGTCGTCTTTTGGTTGGGGCGGTCAATGGTTGGGAACCAGGCAGACGAAGCTTCTGTTTCGCCCTGTGTCCAGATCTGTCGGGGTTTATTCGGCGTCCGTTCGTCGGGATTAATAAAATAGAGTCCTTTTGCATCATTGATCGCCGCACTGCCCTGTACTTTAAGTAGATTGGGTTTGGCGGTATAGTCCAGGTATATGGTGTATTTTTCGCTTGAAAGATAATTTCGGTCCAGTTTGATCAGAAGAGAATTATCATCGTAAGTATATTTTAGGGGAACGAGCTGCTGCCCATTGACCAGTGCGATTTGTTTGATATCCATGCCCTTGGCATCCAAGCGCAGTGAATCTGTCGGATAGAAATGCGGCTGCAATGTAACCCATTCTTTTCCATTCAAAAATTGATTTTTATAGTCAAAACGGACATCGAGTTTGGTATGGACAAGGTTGTTGACCTTAGTGGGGGTAGCACGATATTGCTGATCTACCGAAAGCTGCTGCGCTTGACTCATACCGATAGCAGAAAGGGTAATGGCCAAGTAAAGGAAAGCGATTCTTTTGCGCATTGTTAAATATTTAAAAGATTTAAATAAAGCTAAAAAAATTTCAGCTGATGTAAAAATAAGGATTCTGGAAATTTCATCAGGATAAGATCCGGCCTTTGATCTGAAGTCGTGAATTATTGTTCGATATCCCCCGATAATGACATTTACTTTAAACTATCGTTATGAAATCTGAAATTATATTTGTTATTTTTGGGTGAAACAAGTATAAAGTTTTTTATGATAAACAAAAAAATTGGCCTTATCCTGATGATGATTGGTATGGCTGGTACAGCAACTACTGTTTGTGGACAACAGTTGAAATATCCAACGACGAGCAAGGGCTCTGTCGTAGACGAATTCTGGGGTGAGAAAGTAGCAGATCCCTACCGTTGGTTGGAGGACGATCGGTCAGCAGAAACTAAAAGTTGGGTCCAAGCCGAAAATAAAGTCACTTTTGATTATCTAAATACCATTCCTTTCCGGACAAAATTGAAAGAACAGTTGACGGAAATCTGGAATTATGAAAAAATAGGAACTCCTTTCAAGGAGGGGGCATATACCTATTTCTTTAAAAATAATGGGCTCCAGCAGCATTCCGTACTTTACCGTAAACAAGGTGAGAATGGTACAGAAGAGATTTTCCTTGATCCAAATACCTTTTCAAAAGATGGATCGACTTCTTTGGCCGACGTTTCTTTTTCAAAGGACGGAAGTCTTGTAGCTTATTCGATCTCTGAGGGCGGTTCGGACTGGAGAAAGGTGATTGTGTTGAACGCTAAGGATAAAGCGCCCGTTGGGGAGACGCTTGTGGATGTGAAATTCTCAGGCATCGCCTGGAAAGGAAACGACGGATTTTACTATTCCAGCTACGATAAACCCAAAGGATCGGAATTATCGGAGAAGACGGATCAGCATAAATTGTATTACCATAAGCTCAAAAAAGCACAGTCTACGGATCAGCTGATTTTTGGCGGTTCGGCAACGCCGAGACGTTATGTGGGCGCTTCATTAACAGATGATCAACGCTATCTGATTATCTCTGCAGCCAATACAACTACGGGGAATGAGCTTTATTACCAAGATCTGAGTAAACCGAATAGCAAAATTATATGCCTACAGGATCATTTTGATGCAAATACGGGCGTCGTCGATAATATCGGCGATACTTTTCTATTGGAAACAAATTATAAGGCGGCCAATAACCGCCTGGTAAAGGTTGACCTTAAAAATCCGGCCAAAGAAAACTGGAAAGATGTGATTCCGGAAACTGAAAATGTCCTTTCGATCAGTACCGGTGGTGGTTATCTATTCGCAAATTACCTGAAGGATGCCGTTTCGGTTGTGATCCAATACGACTATACTGGTAAAAAAATCAGACAGATCGAACTGCCGGGTGTAGGAACAGCAAGTGGGTTCTCGGGCAAGAAAAAGGAAAAGGAGATTTACTTTGGTTTCTCGAATTACATTACGCCTTCATCAAGCTATAAGTTTGATGTCAACTCCGGACAATCGGCTCTTTATATCAAACCGAATGTCAAGTTTGACAGTGATCAATATGAATCGAAGCAGGTGTTTTATACCTCCAAGGACGGAACGAAAGTGCCCATGATTATTACGTATAAAAAGGGCATCGCTCTGAACGGTAAAAATCCGACAATTGTATACGGTTATGGTGGGTTTAATATCAGTCTGACACCAGCTTTCAGTACTTCTGTTGCGGTTTGGTTGGCCAATGGGGGTGTATATGCTGTTCCAAACTTACGCGGAGGTGGTGAATATGGTCAAAAGTGGCATGATGGGGGACGGCAATTCAATAAGCTGAATGTATTTAACGATTTTATCGCTGCGGCACATTATCTGCAGGAGAATGGTTATACTTCACCCGAATACACGGCATTGTCAGGTGGTTCCAATGGTGGTTTGCTCGTTGGAGCAACAATGACCATAGATCCTAAGGTTGCCAAAGTCGCATTGCCGGAAGTTGGCGTATTGGATATGTTGCGTTACCATACATTCACAGCTGGCGCAGGCTGGTCATACGATTATGGGACAGTTGCGGACAGTAAAGAGATGTTTGACTATCTGAAAGCCTATTCACCCGTGCACAATGTGAAATCAGGTGTTTGTTATCCGGCAACCATGGTATTGACCGGTGATCATGATGACCGCGTTGTTCCGGCACATTCCTATAAATTTGCCTCCGAATTACAGGCCAAACAGGCGTGTGATAATCCCGTATTGATCCGTATCGAAACAAAAGCCGGACATGGTGCTGGCCGATCTACTGAGGTGCTGATTAATAGCACGGTTGATAAATATGCTTTTGCGCTCTGGAATATGGGGGTCAAAGAATTAAAATAAGAATGTTGGAGGAATTCAATAAAAAAGTCCAGATCAACAAGCTTGATCTGGACTTTATATTTTATTTTGGGATAGGGATTATTCCCAGGTTTTTTCGCCTTTTTTCATTTTTTGTAACGTTGCTACGTAATCCTCTTTTTTATCATTTGCTGTCAAAAGTGAAATCGCTTTCTCCTGTGTTTTGATAGCCTGATCTTTGTCACCTAGGCGATAAAGAAGATTTGCAAAGGTATCCAGATACATCGGTGTATCCTTTTCTTTCTCAAGTGATAATTTGCTCCATTCAGAAGCTGCTTTTAAACAAGCTGGGTCATCACAGTTTTCAAAGATAGACCAAGCCATTTGGTTTAATTCCATTGCTGTGATCGTTGAACCATATTTTTCGATATACTTATTAAAACTGTCTCTTAAACCGGGATAGTTTTTGGTATAGGAGAAGTAGCGGGGTTGCATTTCCAGACTCGCTTTTTCCGTATTGACTGTTGGATATTTTTGATCCAGCTCTTTTTCGATAGCGGTAAAATCTACGGCTTCTTTCGCCTGAATTTTGCTGTTTACAGCATTGCTGATGAGTAACTGCGCCAAGAAATCGTTGGCTTTTACTTTTTCGCTGACGGCATCAAATTTAGCTGGATTATCTTTGATCAAGTTGAACGCTTTGGAATCAACAACTTTAGCTGCGGAAAGTAGCAAGCTAACATTTTCTTTTGTAAAGATCTGATCAGTTGATAGCGAAGCTAATACAACGCCTTCTGCTTTTGCCTGAGTTTCTTGATCATAAGCTTCTTTCGCTGCCTCAGCCATGGCTTTTGCAATTGTTATATTGTTGGGGTCAGCATTGAATTTTGCCAATAGGGTTTCATATTGCGTGTTTGGATCAAGCGCTTTTTGTGCTTTAGCGATAAAAGCATCTGCTTCTCCGCCACCGACAATCCGATGGACAAGATTGCCTTTTGAATCGAAGATCAGGAACGTAGGATAGGCTCTTACTGTATAATCTTTGGCAAAACGATCTGCTTCGGCATACCAGGATTTTATTTCCTCGCTGTCGTCTTTGGTTTTATCCATCTGGATTTTGGCATTTATAAATTTGGCATTGAAGAAATCTCCTACTTTTGCCTGTGGAAAGATTGTGCTTGCCATATACTTACAGGGGCCGCACCAAGTAGTAAAACAATCCACAAAAATAAATTTGTTTTCCTTGGCGGCTTTTTCTTTGATCTGATTCCAGTTGAGGCCATGCTCAAATTTTACACCTTCACTCTGTGCAAATAGGAGCGTTGGAATCAGGAATAACATTAAAATTAACTTTTTCATAATCCGTTGATATTTAGGTGTTAATTTACGGAATAAAATTACGATCCAGAAAAATATTGTAAAAAAAATTAATCAGGGAGTTTACTATTTTGTGACATCGATGGATGTGTCAGGCGAATTAAAACCGGATCAATAAAATAAGGCCATGCCTCGACGACATTGCCTTATTTTATATCCTACATGTTAAAGATCCGGCCATTGCATTTAAAGCATATTCTTTAAAAAGTCAAGCGCGGAATTCGTGAAGGCAAGCTCTAATTTTCCCAGGTTTTTATCCCTTTGGTCATTTTGTCCAATGTTTCCTGATAGATCGGTCGATCGTCGTCACTGGCCATTTCTATGGCTTTATTTTGCCACTTGATCGCCTTGTCTTTTTCACCTTTTTTATACAACAGGTTGGCATATGTGTCTAAGAATGCAGAACTGGGATCCTCTATGATCGATTTTTTGCTCCAGCTGATCGCTGCATCGATACATTCAGGATCACTGCTGTTATTAAAGATCGTCCACGCAAAGGTGTTTAATTGATGGGCGGTAAAATCCTCTGACGATAAATAGTCATTAATGGTATTTTTCATGGCCACATAATTCTTGACCTGAAGATAATAGTGTGCTTTGATCTTTTTAAACATTGGGACAAAGTCTATATCCGGATATTTTGCAGATAGCTCGCTTTGGTAACTATCCCAGTTAGGCTCGTGTTTGGCGTCTATTTTAATTTGGAAAAGCTCGTTTACAACGACATTTGCCAAAGTACGGTTGGCGATTCCCGGTGATTCCAGCAGAATATCTATTTTTTCCTTATTATTGCGGATCAGGTTAAAGGCTTTTGAATTTGTAAACTTGGCAGCAGCCAATAGAATATGTACATTTTCTTTCTTAAAGAGCTCGTCGGTACCCAAGGAGTTGGCTAAAGTATTCTCCGCTTTACGGGCGGTAAGCTCATCATAAGCGATATTTGCCGCTTTTAACATCTGTTTAGCAGTATAGATATCCTGCGGTCTTTTCTCAAATTTTCTTAATAAGGTATAATACTGAGTTTCGGGATACAGTCCGTCCGATACATGTTCGACAAACTCAGGTGCATCGCTCGCCCCAACAATGCGGTGTACAGCTTCCCCGTTGGGATTGAAGATCAAAAAGGTTGGAAAGGATTGGATATTGTACTCATTGGAAATGGCACGGGCGTCAGCGTACCATTTCTTGACAGCAGCATTGTCCGCTTCGGTGGAATCCATCTGAACCCGAACACTGATAAAATTTTGATTGATGGGGTCGCCAACCTGTTCCAAAGGGAAAATTTCATTACTCATGTATTGGCAGGGGCCACACCAGGTTGCAAAAAGCTCTACGAAGATAAACTTATTTTCTGCCTTCGCTCTTTCTTTGACCTGTTTCCAACTTAATCCTTCTACAAATTTCACCCCTTTGGTCTGGGACTGTGCTAAATTCCCAAATAAAATTGCAAGGCATAATGCGATTATACTTCTCATACTCACTGAACAACTAGATTTATAATTATGTTTAAGTTATCAAATTAATCTGAAAACAAAAACACCTCTGAAAGATTAATTTCAGAGGTGTTTTAAAGGATCTTTAAATCGCTTATTTGATATTTATCTTCGATTTTAAATCTTTGGTCAGACCGTCTTTATGTAACAGTAGAGAAGTTGTTTTATAGCGTACAAATTCTTTGGAAGCATACAAATATCCTTTGTAGTCATTGGATGTTCCCCAGGAGTTTTTAACGATATAGTATTCTTTCCCGTTTTGATCTTTCACCAGACCTACGATATGCATACCATGATCATCTGTTGTTTGCCAATTGTCAAAAGCTTTTTGGCGTTCTTCTGGCGTAATTTTCATTTCTGGTTTAGGACCGACAAACATGCTTGCTTTTTCTTGGTCGCTCATTTGTTCGAATGGTTTTTCCGGAACATAAGCAACTCCGTTTTTCCAGGAGAATCCCTTTTCTGAGACGTCAGTTGCCCAAGCAACAGTATATCCTTTTTGTAAAGCGTTGTCAATGATGTCCGTTAAATCATTCATTTTAACGTTATAAAAACGGTCAAATGACCAGTTGTCTGGAATTAACAGAACAAATTGGCTGTAATAAGGGTGGTCAGTAACTGAGGCAATACCAACATAGTCATCCGGATTGATACCAATTACCTGATCTGCGAATGTACGTGGTGTATATGATTTGCCGTTGTAATCGAATTTTTCAGGAACTTCACCTAAGTAAGAGTCCATTGCTGCTGTATAGGCTTTTTCCCAGTTTGGAGTCAGGGTTTTGCCTTTTACAATCGAACCTAACATCGCATCCAGCATGGAAGTCATTTCACCGAAGTTATTGCGTGTGCTGCCGTAGTGAAGGCCGGTATAGGCCGATTGTGGCATCGTACCATATTTGCGGAATGAATTCAGCACATCGTGGAATTGACCGCCTTCGCCCAAGGATAATCCGCCATGAAGACGTACATAAGTGCGTGCTTTATCTAAATACGTATTACGCGCTGTATAGATCTGGGAGATCTCCACAGGTTTTTTACCCATACGGATCATCTCGGATTCTAAGAACGAGTTTCCTGAATAAGACCAACATGTACCTGAAGAACCTTGATCCTTGATCGAGGTGTTACCTAGATTGATAACTTCTGTAAATGTAAATCCGGATTTGCTATTGTCATTTTGATTTGCTTTTAAGGCATTGATCAAATTGTCCTGTGCTTGTACTTGGAATGAAGCTGCAAAAAGAGACGCGGCTAGTACAATCGATTTATTCCAATTCATTTGTTAGTATTTTGTTAATTTAAAGTGGTGCTAAATTAAATAAATTAAATTTAGTAAGGTAAATTCCTCTGTAAAATAATTGTTCTTAAAAATAGGCTGTAATTGGGAGTGTTTTAGTTTAGGTCTAAGGGGTAGAAACTAAGCTAAAATATTGAAAAGCAAAGGGTCGTAATTTTACGACCCTTTGTATACCTGTACTTATCCTGTAATTTCCTTATGCTTTGGAAAGAGTAGTGAAGCGATAATACTTAATGCAAGTATACCGATGATCACAATCAGCGAGTGGGTCGTTGTAAAGCCTACTTCTGCCAGCCAGTGGTGCAATAACATTTTTAAGCCGATAAAGACCAATAGAAATGCCAAACCAACTTTTAGATATTGGAACTTATGAATAATATTTACCAATAAGAAGAACATGGAGCGTAATCCAAGGATGGCAAAGATATTGGAGAAGAATACCACATATGGATCTTTAGTCACTGAGAAAATTGCGGGGATAGAATCCACAGCAAAAATCAGATCGGTAAATTCAATTACTAACAAGACCAAGAATAGCGGTGTCATGTATTTTACGCCATTCTCGATATGGAAAAAATGACCACCATCCAATTTGGGTGTTACTTTGAAATATTTAGATGCAAATTTGACCACCGGGTGGTTTTGTGGATCCACCTCTTCCTCTTGGTTGCGGTTGATAAACATCTTGACACCGGTGAACACCAAGAAGGCACCAAAGACATATAGAATCCAGCCAAATTTAGCGATCAGGGTTGCTCCGAGGAAAATAAACAAAAACCGCATAATGATTGCGCCCAAAATACCCCATACCAAGACTTTATGGTAATAGCGCTCAGGAATTCCAAATGAGGTGAACAGGAGTACCATTACGAAAATATTATCTACCGAGAGGGCATATTCAACAACATAGCCCGTTAAATATTCCAGGCCCAGGTTTTTATTATAGATTTCTAAACTTGCCGCCAGATCACCGGGGATGATTTTGATGTCGTGGTGATGTTTTGTGATAACCTCTTGGAGATGGTTTAGATCATGGATATTATGAAGTTCAAATCCATACTGACGTAGGAGCCAATAAAAACCTAAAGAGAACAGCACCCATACAGCACTCATTATCGCGGCCGTCTTTAAGCTGACAGGTTTATCGCCTTTGGAGAATAACCCAAGGTCAATGGCTAGCATCAGTGCAATGAAGATTAAAAAACCTCCAAAAAACATTAATTCGTGACTCATTATTTTTTTCTTTCTGTTGTATATTTTACCAATTGCAGTAATCCCTCTTTGTATTCGCTATCCGGAAAACCCTCCAGGATGTGAAAGGCATCTTGTTGGTACTCCAGCATTTTGTCTGTTGCATAGGCCAGTCCGCCGCTGTTGCGCACAAAATCGATCACTTCAGCGACCTTTTTAGGGTCTTCGTTATGGTTGCGGACCAGATTGATGATGCGCCGCTTTTCGCTGGAGCTTGTCTGATTTAAAGCATGAATCAAAGGTAAGGTCATTTTTTTCTCTTTGATATCATTTCCGAGTGGTTTTCCCACATCGTCCAATCCAAAATCAAACAGGTCATCTTTAATCTGAAATGCAATGCCGATTTTCTCGCCAAATTGGTGCAATTTCGCTACCGTTTCCTGGTCTGCATTGGATGAAGCCGACCCACAGGCACAACAAGATGCAATCAATGAAGCTGTTTTTTTCCGTATGACCTCAAAGTAAATGGATTCTTCGATATCCAGCTTACGTGCTTTTTCGATCTGAAGTAATTCCCCTTCACTCATTTGGTCGACTGCTTCTGAAACAATTTTTAACAGGTGATAATCCTGGTGTTTTACAGAAAGCAACAAACCTCTTGAAAGCAAGAAATCACCAACCAGCACCGCAATTTTATTTTTCCAGAGTGCATTGATGGAAAAGAACCCCCTACGTTCATAGGAGTTATCAACAACATCATCATGTACCAGTGAAGCTGTATGTAATAATTCAACTAAAGCGGCCCCCCGATAAGTCGATTCATTAATCCCATTGCAGATGCCCGCTGAGAAAAAGACAAACATTGGTCGCATTTGTTTGCCTTTGCGTTTGATCAGATATTGCGTGATGCGATCCAACAAAGGAACGGAGCTTTTCATCGATGCTTTGAATTTCTTTTCAAAAGCTTCAAGTTCGTGGATAATAGGGCGTTGGATCTCTGTTAATTTTGACATGAATTGGAATGAAATACCAAAAAGTTAAAGCTTAAAGATAGTAATTTTGTTACAACTCATCGACTGCCCGCTCAAGATTTTTGTACCATTCTTCGCCATAAGTGCGGATCAGGGGATCCTTTAGAAATTTATAAACTGGCACCTGGAGCTCCTTGCCAAAACTACAGGCGTCTTTACAGATATGCCAACGGTCGTAATGAAGTACGTCAAATTCTGGATAATGCGTCGTGCGGATAGGATAGAGGTGACAGGAGACAGGTTTCCGCCAGTGAACTTCGCCCAGCTCATAAGCTTTCTCGATCGCACATTTGGTAATGCCATTTTCCCAGGTGACATAGGCACATTCTTTGTTGCCATCAACACATGTTGTGGTTAGATCACCATCTACATCGACGACGTATTTGCCTTGTTCTTCGATGGCTTCTATACCCTTTTCTGTCATATACGGTTTGACCTTCGGATAGATCTCCTCCAGAATTGCCTTTTCGCTTTCCAATAAAGGTGCACCCGAGTCCCCCTCGATACAACAGATTCCCTTACATTTTGATAGATTGCACACAAAGTCATTATTGATCAGATCTTCGTGTACCAACACATTTCCTACTTCAATCATTCTATTTATTTTGAGTAGCTTGCTTTTTGGCCCAATTTGTATTTTAGTCCGCTTGCTTCCAGAAGTTCTAAAGTGACAGAGCCAATTAATATATCGACATTGGCCTTCACTGGAATGCGGTTACCATCGTTGGTTACCCAAAGGTAAAGCTTGCTGTTTTTTTTAAAGATACGCCCCGGTTTAATTTCGGGACTGAATTTAAGGCACTCCAATGTACCCAATTCGGTTTTTATTTTTTCGATTCCAATATATTGTATACCCAGTGTGGCAATTTCGTCATTCAGGAAATAGGTCAGTTTAAAGGATTCCCCGGGCTTTACGGAACTTAAGTCCAGATTGCGGGCAAAATAGTAGGAGGACAGCAAATCAAAAGTCTGATCCACCTTGGATGTAAATGTTCCTTTATTACCAACTACTGTATGTGTATCCTGATTGAAACGCACTTTATCGTTCCTTCTGTAACCACCTTCACGGATGTTTTCCGTATAGTAGTAAGGCAAGAATGTCTTACTATTGATATACGAATTATATTCGTTTCTTACGGTATAAATGGCGAATGCTCCCGCTGTTTTACCTGCAGCATACAGATGAAAGGAGGGATTCCCAAATCCGTCTTTCGTATCACCGACAGTCAACGTTCCCGTTGCTGCGGAAATTATACCATAGCGGAGTTTGTACTTTAATTTCTCTCCACCTTTAAATGCCGATTCCTTTAAATGGGGTAAATCCTGAGCGAAAACTGTACTTACAAAAACTGATAAGTATAGGAGCAATGTCGATATAAGTTTCATGTACGTAAGTTTACGAAAATTGTTTGAAAAGAAATGTTAATTTCATCAGAATAAATTGTCTTTTTAAGGTGATGAAACCCACATGAGCCAGCAGCTTATACTTGTTTGTCAGCCGCTTTTGGCGCTTGAGGACTTCTTTTAAAAACTGGAACTGTTGAACAAGGTTCCCCGTACATAATACTTTTAGCTACTTTGCTAAGTTTCACCGTGAACTGCACAAATGTCGATTCGGGAATAAAGGTATCTCCACAGCCCTTCACGACCACCCGCTGATCGCGAAACTGTTCCATGTCGATTTGGTCAATAGCGGCGGCATATTGTATACGTACGAGCTCATCTAAATCTCCGAAGATAACGGCCGCAGCATACGGTTCTAATTTATTTGCCAGCAGCATATAAGCCCATGTGGGCACAATCGCATCAGCTGTACAGGTGACGGCAACATGTTTATCGGTATATTGTGACCAGTCATGTGTTTTGATGAACTCGCGGAAATCTTTTTCCCGTAACATCAGTCCATGGAACAAATTATCCTTAATATCATATAGGACATTGTCGGTCTTCGGATGATAGTCCGCCAGATCTACGGTTATTAATCCACTTTGGGCAACTTTATTGACAATATTTGTTTGAATTTCCATAGTTATTCTATCAAAAAAAAGCCGGACGATAATTCGTCCGGCTACAAATTTACTTAAAAATCTTCTAAAAGAATTTCACTCTATTGTCAATGATTTCAGCTTTGTCCTGCAATGCGCGGAAAATAGATCCCCAAGCACGTTGCGCCTTAGCTGCAAGCATTTGTTTCTTTTGTCCGTTTATGTCAGAGATCGCTGAAGGGTTTGTGAAACCATTCACCTGCACCACATACACGCCTGTATTTCCTTCAATGGCTTTCGAAGGTTTGTTTGGTTGAAGCCCAAATACAGTACCTACTACCGCATTTTCCAAGGCTACACCCGGAATAACAGGGTTGGCAAATACCACATTCTCCACATGGATAGCAGATTTACCTACTTTTTGAGCCACTTGGTCAATTGAAGAAGCTCCAGCTAAAGCTTTGTCAAATCTTTCTTTTAAGACTTTAGCTTTAACCTTATTTTTAACTGCAGGTTCGATGTCCTTTTTCACCGCGTCCAAAGAAAGCACTCCTTTCGGTTGTACATTCACTAAGCTTGCCAGGATATACGAGGTTTCAGTTTCAAATACTTTGTCTGAAACATCACCTTTTTTAGCTTCAAAAGCCCATTTTATTAAATCACGTGGTGCTTCAGTACCATCAAGCACATTGTCCATTGCCGTAACACGTGATGCTGTACGTGCTTCTAAACCAAGTTTCTTAGCCTCTTGCGCAAAGTTTTGTGCAGTAGCTGCAGATAAGAATGCTGTCGCTTTGCTATGAGCATTGTTTAAGGTTTCTTTACCGCTGTTGATTACTTTGTCGATGATCGCAACTTTAGCATATTTTGCAGTACCGATCTGTTTCTCGATTTTGATAATATGTACGCCAAATTGGGATTTTACCACTTTAATGTCTCCGCTTTTGCCTTCAAATACTGCTTTTTCAAATTCCGGTACCATGCGGCCTCTGGTAAAAGTACCAAGTTCACCACCATTAGTTTTACTGCCCGGGTCACTGCTGAACTGAACTGCCAAAGCGGCGAAGTTGTCTCCTTTTTGGATTAAACCTTTAATTGAATCAGCTTTTGCCAATGCTTTGTCAACACCACCTTCTGCCGTAGCATCCAATAGGATATGAGAAGCTTTTACTGAATCTGGACCAACCACTGTTGAAACTACTTTCGCAATTTCATAGGCACCATTGCTTAAGAATGGACCTACCGTAGTACCTGTTGCTACGTTAAAGACAACAGAATCCAACGAAGGGCTCAATTGACCTTTTTTTACGTAGGTGAATGGGTATTTGTTATCTGAATTGATGGAAGCAAATAGTGAGTCATCCTTCGCAACAATAAGATCTTGTTTTAACTTGTCGATCGCTTCTTTGACAGCTAATGAATCTTTTGCAAGAGGTTTTGCATCTACAGTAACGTATTGGATCGCACGTGTTTCCTCTTGTGTTTTGAACATATTTTTATGCTCATTGTAGTATTCCTGGAAATCCGCATCAGTTACTTTAGCTTCAGCATCTTTTACAGAAGCGTAATCTAAAAGAATGTATTTGAAGTTGGCCAATTTATTGCGTTCCTGGTATTCTTCGTTAGCTTCCAATGAAGTTACGTAAACACTGTTCGAAAGCAATTCGCCATACTTGCTGCTTAAACGTTCATCTTTTACACCTTCAAGTAAGGCGTTCCATTGGTCATATACCGCTTGATTGCCAGCAGTATTCACTTGGCTCAAGAAAGTCATCAACTGGCCATGGTCAAACTGTCCTGTTTGTGGATTGG
The DNA here is from genome assembly GCF_002933815.1 of Sphingobacterium sp. HMA12. GTDB lineage: Bacteria > Bacteroidota > Bacteroidia > Sphingobacteriales > Sphingobacteriaceae > Sphingobacterium. The sequence goes on along the minus strand of NZ_BEYR01000005.1, from coordinate 359,718 downwards.
TAAACGCTTGTACGATCTGAGGAGAAGGATTTGGTCCTTTTACTAGATCATTTAATTCATCTTTACCTACTGTCAAACCGATTTTTTCAATCTCTTTTTTCAAAATCTCTCTGGATAGGAATTGATTCCAAACCTGTTGTACGGCATAAGTTCTCATTTGAGGAGTCACTGCACCGCCCATTTGTTGTTTGAACATTTCTTCTGCCTGTTCCACTTGTTGGCTGAACGCAGGATACTCAATTTCTGTTCCGTTGACTTCCCCTACACGATTTTGATGTCTAGCCCAAAAAGGAGCTCCTCCTCGAACGACATCGCCTAGTAAAAATGCTAAAATTGCGATAGCCATGGCTGCTGTCAAGATAACACCAGCTTTGTTACGCAAAAAGCCCATTAATCCCATAGTCTGCTTATTGTGTTTATATTGTGTAAATACTTGTATTTCGTTAATTTATGCATAGCATAGCAAAATGCGGTGCAAGATACAATTTTTATAAAAAAAAACGGAATATTTTCCTGAATGTAATAAAAAAAATTTGAAAACTATTTGTATGCTGCTGTTTTTTATTGAAAATCTCTCGATCAGGCGATGTCAATAGGCAGCAGGGATTCTGCTATCTCCCTATCGATGGAAATAAACTGTTGTCCTTGATAATGACAACACCGGTAGCGTTCTGTATGTTGGCATGGAGCAGGTCCTTGTCGGAGGTAAAAGATGATCCCGAAAGGTTCCCGCGTTGGTCTTTAAAGAATGCTGTGACAGGAAGATTATTGTAAAAAGTCTTATTCGGATCTTTTGCCCCTTCATCATAAACGATTTCCTCTGTTTTTAGAACTGATCCATCAGCCATGGTCACAACCACATTTTTGGTAAAGATCGTTGTTTTTTCTTTTTCTCTCCGGATGGCATGGTCGGAAGTAATACGTTGGGTTTCCTTGAGGTTTTCATCATAGAATATGATTTTTATGCTCTTTGGAAATTCATAGATTTCAGTGCTATCGTGTTTGATCCGCATTTCGGGGGCCGTGAGGTTGGCTTTGACCCGGGTTGAATCGCTATAGATAATATCTACATGACGTGAGATATCCACGGCTTCTTCTTTTTTTAGATTAGCGATCCGGTCTACTTCTTTTAGGTCCGGCTCACAGGAAGTCAATAAGAGCGCCCCTAGTAAAATTTGAATTACCAGGGGCGATATATTTTGAAATATGGATCTCGCGGATACTTTGCGTACCATGATTTTAGTCAAATTGATTTCTTCTAAACCAACGGTCATTGAGCGTAAAGCCAATATTGAAGTTGATATAACGCTCCCGTAAGAGACCATTGGAAACTTTGCCCATCTGGCCAAATTCTGCTGAGAAATTGACTTTGGAGAACGCAGTCGAATAGGTGGTTCTAGCTAACGGTAATCCTACACCTACAGTTACAGCCATATCATTGATATTTTCTCCGCCATGAAAATACTGGGTTTTGTTGTATCTAAATCCCAGGCGGTAGTCAACTTGATTTAAATACCTAAGCGATGATCTATCGGGTGTCAATTGCCCTCCGACAGCTACACCATAATTTTTACGGAGTCTATTTTCACCATCCCTAACCTGAAATCTTGACCAGTCTGCATATTTAAAATCTGCCCCGACTAACCATTTACCACTGTGTGCGAGTGTTATCCCCACATTGTGCTTTAATGGAAGGGTCAAATGTCGGCTGACCCGATCAGACATATAGGTCGTATCTAAAGGTATATTTTGGTTGTCTGGATCAGAGGATGGTGTAGTTCTGGTGTCGATAATTGTTGTGCGCTCCTTGATATCGTTATTCAGGGAACCCGAATAACCGAAGCTCAATACATACTCTTTACCTAGAGGTTGTTCGTACTGCAAACCATAATCAAAGATAATACCTTGGATTTCACGCTTATTCTGGCGTTGTGGATTTAAGGCTCCGGAGGAGACAGGAAATTCAACACGGCTATAGTCGTTCAAGGTTCCGAATAGGTAAGACATATTCGCACCTATGCTCAATCCTTTGTAGACACGTACACCCCATCCCGCATAAGCTTTTGTCAGACCGCCTTCACCGGTAAACACCTTGTTATAGATTTCGGAATTAATACCCTCCGGCGAATTTGTTCTGTAACCCACATCCGAGAATGGTAATATACCCATACTGATACCACCAAACTTTTTCATTGGAAAAGTCATCGTGATGTGGCTAAAAGCAAAATCAGCGGTATTGTCGGCTCTGGTAGTTGATTTGAGTTGCGTATAGTTGCCATATAGACCTGCATCAAAGATACTCACTCGTGCTGCAGAGTAAGACGCCGGATTGCTTGGGTTGGTATTGTATACACCGTCAAATGTACGAATACCGGTATTAATTCCCCCCATAGCTCTGTACTGAGGCAATAAATCTTCACGGATCTGACCTATTCCCAATTGAGAATATGGTGAAGCTGATGTTGTTTTTTGGGCAAATGCGGTAGTAGAACTAGCTAAAATTCCACCTGCTAACAACAGTTGGAGTGATTTATTTCTTAGAGAGCTTATAAAGCGTTTCTGCATGGTCAACCTATAAAATTGAGAAACTAATGTTTATTTAGTTTTTGTGAAATCTTTGAGTTTTTTGACTCCTGTAATTAAATGTTCTTTGCTTTTATTCGCATACAAAACTATTCAATTTTTGTGAGCTTGTTAAGCCGATTTTGTTAAAAAAGGTTAAACACTTGTTGTACAGTTGTTTAGAAAAATTGAAAGTAGATTATCGTTAAGACGATAATGGCGTAAACAACTTCAAAAAACCATTTCTTTTTGGCATAGGTGAAGTAATAGGCCATATAAATAGCGATTGGGGGGGCACAAAGTAGAAAATGGGCTTCTGTTAGTTTCTTGTTCCAATAGAAAGACGCAACGGCCAGACACAACATGAAAAACAACAGTTGGAAAGATTTCCGGATGTGCACGATGCTTTTGAAAAAATTATCCTTAAGGATCAATAAGAAAAGGATCAGTGTAAAAAGTACCGGAACCAATACGAGGTAATCAAACAATTGAATCCGTATGGCAGTTGGGAACTTATACGTGAACGGCAACCATATGGTATAAAATAGTTCCATTTTCCCTACCCATAAATAAATGACCGCCAGTATAAAGTATACGGTGGCCAGTCCCAAAAGCGGTGTGATCCATTCGCGCCAATTAAATGGTCTGAATATGAGCAGACTTATCCACAGCAGGAAGAACATGCTCAAAAAAGGAAAGTAAATCAGACTTCCTATGCCGACAATCATACCCAAGTCAAACATTTCTGCTTTCACATCGGTCTGGCGATACAAAGAGAGCAATTTGCTCAGCATCCATATCGAAATAAAATTACAGATAAGCGTAGGGGAGAGGACTAGAAAAGGTAAAAATAGACTAGCCAATGTCATGTACATCAAAGCAACCAGAAAACTAGGTTTTCCGAGCAAGTTGAAGTGGCTTGTGATCCGATTGAGTATGGTTGCCTGAAAAATGGTCAGGATCAGCGTGATAAAGACGTTGGTTGCCGGAGATAAATTGATTAAATTGTTTTCTCCCAGTAGATTTCCAAGTGCAGGTTCAAAAATAACAGAATCCAGTTTATCCGGAAGGTGTAGGAATATGCCAAGGCATAATACAAAACCCACAAGGGATAAAAATAAGATGTTTATTGGCGTATAATTTCTGAACTGACTTATAATCATGGTATGCGATAGATAGCTGACTATTTATTCTTTTTTTCCAGTTTCGAGATGCGGCGGTCGAGCAAGAAAAGAAAGAAGGCCAAGCCTAAAAAAATGACCAACATCACGAGCACAACCACATAGATTTTTCCCTCACTACGTAATCCTGTTGCCATATCAACGTCATCCTGAGCAAAAGTGCTTAAAGTTGATAAGATTAATAATGCAATTGACAATGTTATTTTTTTCATCCTATTATTTTTCTTTTAATGGCTGATGAGCACTCGGGTAAATCTCCGGTTTCATCAGAATTTAATTTTTGATCAGTGTTATCGCTATTCGATCCGCTATAAGCATTAGTAACAAAGGGCTTATGCTTGTTTTTAAGTTTTATTTCATGAGCTTAGGACTTGTTATCGCCCTAATTCCTATTTTAAGACCGTTATAGCCTGTTTCTATTATTTTAAGAATCGATTTCCTGCTCTTTTCTTTCCAGTAGACGTACCCTGTAACGCATCGAACAGATCCAAAAAGCAATCATTGGCCATCCGATCATTGCAGCATAGAATGTCGGACGGAGTTCGTTGCTCATTTGTAGCTGGCCAAAGGTAGCATTGCCACCGCTTCCGGGGTGAAGAGAATCTGTCATTTTTGGAAGAATATAAAGCAATACAATAATGATCGGAAATGCAAAAATATTATAGACAGCAGATATTTTCGCACGTTTTTGCTCTTCTTCGAGCGCATTGCGGAGCACGAGATAGGCCAGGTACATTAATGTCGCGATCGCCGAACCATTTAACTTGGGATCGTTTGGCCAAGGCTCTCCCCAGGTGATGTTGGCCCATAGCATTCCCGTTGCCAGGCCAAAAAAACAAAAGGTAATACCTGTATTTACGGCTTCTATAGCCATTAAATCGTATTCTTGTTTACCTGTATTGAGGTATTTGATGCTATAAATGACAGAAATCAGGTACATCACAATCATCGCAGACCACATCGGGACATGGAAATAGACATTGCGGATACTTTCGTGAAGGATAAATAGGCGAGGGACAGGACCTAAAAGACCATTGATAATGACTGCACAAATAATCAGAACAGCTAATATTTTCCACCATTTTTTTCTCATGGTAAATTGAATTTAATGTGTTTCAATCCTAAAATTTAATCTCGCCAAAGGTACGGAAATAACAATAAAGAAATAGTGATCGTGATTACATTAATTGCGAGTAATACGATTATTTCTCTCATACTTGCTGCTCTTTCCAGGCCTTCTATCGCATTGCGGGAGAGTTTGATCAGTACGATCAACAGCGGTATGATTGCCGGAAAACTTAAAATGGCCATTAGCGTGCTGTTATTTCCCGCTTTTGAACTGATGCCCGAAATCATGGTAAATACACTGGCAAAACTGATACTGCCCAAAATGACGGAAATGAAATATAGAATGGGGTCCCCGAGGGGATTTTTGAATATGATCGAATAAACGAAATAAGCGATAGTGGCCAAGATGGTCATCAATAACATGTTGTAAATGACTTTGGCGAGGATAATTGCCCTTGGGTCGACTAAGGAGTAATAATAGAGTTGTCGGTTGGGATTTTCTTGAACGAAACTCTTGTTGATGGCATTGATGGATGCAAATAACATGATAATCCAGAACAATGCATTCCAAACTGTAGTATCTACTGACTTGAATGCTTGGTAACAAACAAATACAGTAGATACGACATATAGTAGGATTCCGTTGATGGCGTATTTTGATCGCCATTCCAGAATGATGTCTTTAAGAATTAAGGTTTTTACCTGTTGCAGTAAAGTCATATTCCGCAAAGATACAAATGTATTTTAACCACCGAAGGTGGCTAAACCATCAATTCTTAAAAAAACGTTTTTTTTACTTATGCATTAGAAATTTTTGATTTAGCAGCATCGGTTGTGTTGTCGATTTTGCTTGCTAAATTTTGTGCTGCATTGTTAGCATGGTCCAAAGCTTCTCTACCGGCTTCTTTTGCCTTGTTTTTCAATGCATCGGCATCGTCCGTCGCTTTACTGAAAGCAGCCTGTGCTTTTGATTTTAAGTTGTCCAACTCAGCAGAAGCTCTATTGGCTAACTTTTGGGCTTTTCTAGCTTCTTTTTTCGAAAGATCTTTCAATGACTTAGTTAAGCTTTTGATGCCATCATTTGCACGATCTAATTGCTTTTTCCCGTCATCGGTTCCTAAAAGATACCATGCAGCAGCTCCCGCAGCCAATCCTACCAAAGCAAATGCCACTAATCCATTTTTGCTATTTTTCATAATTCTTCTATTTTTATTGTGTATTCAAATGATAATCAAGTATGATACCAAATGAACAATCACTGGAACAATTTGTTTAAAAAGAATCGATAATTAACAAAATTTTACAAATCTACCTTCTGCTGTTTGGATTGCAAGGTATAGAGGTGGCGGTACAGCCCAGTTTCTTTCTGTAATAATTCGAAATGTGTTCCGCTTTCTGAGACGACACCATTTTCGACCACGATAATTTTGTCTGCATCGACTATTGTCGACAAACGATGGGCAATGATGACGGACGTACGGCCGCGCATTAATTCTTCCAAGGCATCTTGTACCTGACGTTCTGATTCGGAATCCAATGAAGACGTTGCTTCATCCAGAATCAGAATCGCTGGGTCTTTGAGTAAAGCCCGGGCGATGGCAATGCGTTGACGTTGCCCTCCAGAGAGTTTTACACCGCGCTCTCCGACCACGGTATCATATCCTTCAGGGAAATTTAATATAAATTGATGGGCGTTGGCGCGTTTGGCAGCTTCTGTTATTTCATTTTCGGTGGCGTCTAATTTACCATAGGCGATATTCTCGCGGATCGTTCCGCCAAATAGCAATACGTCTTGCGGAACAATGGCGACCTGGTTGCGTATGTCGCACAGCTCAAAGTCCGAAGCTGGCTTGCCATCATAAAGTACTTCTCCTCTATTGCTGGTATAGAATTGTAGGATTAAAGAAGCAATGGTTGATTTCCCGGTGCCGCTAGGGCCGACGATGGCAATTTTATCGCCAGCATTGGCGGTAAAATTAATGTCTTTGAGAATTTCAATATCCGGACGGCTAGGGTATGCGAATGCCACATGATTAAAGCGGAGATCTCCACTCATCTTTTTACCTATCTCCTTGCAGCTCGGTTCAACTTTGATATCTTCCTGTGGTTCATCAAGAATTTCCAGGATCCTTTCGCTGGCGCCAAGTGAGCGCTGTATGTTTGCATATAATTCAGGAAAACTACCCATTGATCCGGCGACAAACATTGAATAAAGGATATATGTTGTTAGATCACCGACAGACATCTCATGGATAGAAACCAATGCGGCGCCATACCAGATGACGGCGATCACGGCTCCGAAAATACAGAATATGATAAATGAAGCAAAGGCTCCACGGAATGTAGCACCCTTGACCGCTAACTTGACAACAGAATCCATCTGATTACTGTAACGGTTGAATTCAAAGTATTCGTTCACAAAAGCTTTTACATTGCTAATGCCTAATAATGTTTCTTGGACTATACTATTTGATTCCGCCATTTTATCCTGAGCCTGTCTGGATAATTCACGGATAAATTTTCCGAAGACAATTGCGGCAACCACGATAACAGGTAATATGCAGAGATTCATCAGGGCCAATTTTGGGGATACCCAGACCAGCAGAAATACCCCAAAACAAAGACTGATCAATTGTCTTAAAATTTCAGCCAATGTAGTGGTCAAGGTATCCTGGACCTGGGATAAATCCGCGGAAAGTCTGCTATTTAATTCACCCACGCGGCGATTGGCGAAAAATTCAATCGGCAAGGAGATAAGCTTATGATAGGTATCTTTACGGATTTTGGACAAAGCCCGCTCAGCGATCTCGACGAAGATCCGAATACGAAAAAAAGAAACCACCGAGGTAAATGATAGAATGATAAAGGCTATTCCACCAATGTAATACACTTCAGGGGTCAGCCAGGTGTACGTTTGCTTCCCTTGGGCAGCATCAATCATTGCACCCAATAGCGCCGGGAAAGCCAGCATGGAAAGACTGGATAATACCAAAAATAACATTCCGATTCCAAACTTAACCCGATAAGGCCTTAAATAGGTCATTATTTTCGAAGCCCGTAATAGGAGCTCCTTATTTAACTTTGGTTTTGGTAGATCTTCTTCTTGTTTATTACCACTATTGAAACCTCTTGCCATAATCCGCTACTTCAATGTTTTGTTGCGAGGACAAATGTAAAGAGATTAAAAATATTTTGCTATCATACTTTGGTCAATTTTTTGGCTTTTGACCGGTTTCGATCAACTAAAGTTATCATTTGATCAATTTTCGTGGTATATTTCGCCGCTATACACGCAAAAACAGAAAGCGTTAGTCTGTATTTTTGGGGATGGGGACTGATTTTTGTGTACGGCTACGATACAATAAGACCGCTAGCACTAGGATGACGAGCAGGGCCAGATAAAGCCATACATTGCCGGAAAGTCCGTTTCCGCCTGTTTTGTCCAATTGTGTCCTGAGCCTTTCATTTTCAAGTTGAAGTTTATTAATTGTGCCCATATAGGCCGAGATCTGCTTGTCGTATTCCGTGGCCATCTGCCGGAATTTGTCTTTTTCGAAATCTTTGATTTTGAGCAACTGCTGGGTTTCCAAAAAGATATTGTTATCTGTGATCACAACATCCTTGAGGATATCGATACTTTTTTGCATATCCCCCTTGGATTTAAACAGTCCAAAAAGTCCTGATTTCTGCGTAAGGCTGGTGTCGTAGGCGCCGAACTTCTGTTGTCTTGCCTCAAGAAGGCTATTGACACGTTTACGCTGTACTTCAAAAGCACTGGAATCTGCATTCTCCTGCGCCATCAAATACGCCAGGTTAAATAACAAAAGAAAGGATAGTAGCGTGTATTTTAAAGACTTCATAAACAATGAACCAATCAATCCAATATTAAGTTTGCTGAAATTGCTTTGCCTTGGCAGCGTAACTGCTAGATGTGCTATCCTTATTTTGGGATCTAAACACACGTGGACAAATAATTTCTAAGAATGAATTTATGAAATTAATCTTTAAATTCGATACGGATGACATTGGAATCGTCATCGTGAAGCCCCAAAAGTTGGCTTGCATTGCCCTTGTTGATGGCAATTTCCAGATAATTACTGATACCAAAGAGACATAATTTTTCGCCTTCGCCGACCTCATTGTAATGCCAGGAGAGGTTGGTAATCGTTTCGTTGCGCTTGAAATACAAGATGAAATTTCGCCCTTTTTGGACTTTATTGAACAGGTCTTTTGAAATATTGGTAATGGCATTGCCAAAAGCGTCCACGTAGATGACATTGCCTCGGATCATATCTTTATCAAAGATCGGCTGTAACGTGACTTTTTCGATCAGTTGATGCATTGGTGTGCCCACATCTTTCAGTTTTCCCCCTTTTGCAATATGACAGGCTGATTTTGAAAGAATATCGGCGAGCGGAAAATGAAGGTATCTCAGGTCCTGCATCAGATTGAGTTCATACAATTCCTGAGGTTCATTTCCATTTAGCAGCAAACTGAAAATACCATTGTCCGCTCCGACAAAATAATGATCCTTGTATTTCATGCCAATGTATTTGGATTCTTCATGAAACAAGGTGTTGATACCAATGATATGAACCGTCCCTTTTGGGAAGTAATGATACGCATTACCAAGTACAAAGGCTGCGCGTGGAATATTGAATGCTGGAATCTCGTGGGTGATATCGACAATATTAACATCAGACAACTGCGTTAAAAGGCTCCCTTTTAGCGCAGCTTGATAAAAATCTTTATGTCCTAGATCTGTCGTTAACGTAATTACTGCCATTATAATCTAAAGTAGACCGAATTGCTGTCGAATTCCCTTTTTGAATGAATAGAAATAGATCTTCTGTTGCTTACTTGTTCGGATGCTAAAAAATCTATTTAAATAGAGAGCAAAATTACTATTTATCAGCTGATTTGTAAAGCTAATTGAAGAACTTATTTTGAATATATCTTTTTCCGGTTGATACACACAAACATAGCTTCGGTTTCTATTGTAAAGAATCGATTTGCGCACCCTGAAGATCCACTTTTAAAAGCAAAACTCAGGTATAAAATGCAAAAAAAATAATTTGGTTTTCTTTTTGCAAAAATCTCTTTGGTATGGTCTATTTTCTCGTTAGAATATGTTAATTTTGAATAGTATTACGCATAAGAGCTATTGCGTGGTAGCTACAATCTGATTAATTCTAAAATAGGATAAAATTTGAACGAATTACTAATTGCATTAGATGGTCTGAATTTACCCGTATTATGGGGAGCAGACAATGAGCACTTTGATTATTTAAAGAAGCAATTCCCAAAACTGCGGATTGTAGCTCGTGGAAGTGAAATGAAAGTGTTAGGTGATGCGAAGGAGTTGGAGCTTTTTGAGCAATCGTTTAAGGAAGTCATGGCTCACCTTGAAAAATTTAACAACATTTCCTTGTTGGATTTTGAGAACCTTCTTGGGGCAAGTGCAGGTTCTGCTGCCCAACAGGAAAAGGAAATTGCTGCCAAGCAAGCCGCCTTTGGTTCTGAGCCCATAGTTTATGGACCCAATGGTTTGATTGTTCGCGCACGGACAGCCAATCAGCGACGGATGGTCGATAGTATTTCAAAAAATGATATCTTATTTGCCATTGGTCCTGCGGGAACAGGAAAAACCTATACGGCTGTTGCACTTGCTGTGCGGGCACTTCGCAACAAAGAAATCAAACGTATTATCCTGACAAGACCAGCGGTGGAAGCTGGAGAAAACCTTGGCTTTTTGCCCGGAGACCTGAAAGAAAAGGTAGATCCTTATTTGAGGCCTCTTTACGATGCGTTGGACGATATGATTCCGGCTGAAAAATTAAAAGGATATTTAGAAAACCGTACCATCGAGGTTGCGCCACTGGCATTTATGCGGGGACGCACACTGGATAATTGTTTTGTCATTTTGGATGAAGCCCAAAATGCAACGGATATGCAGTTAAAAATGTTTTTGACCCGTATGGGGCCGACCGCAAAATTCATTGTTACAGGCGATATGACCCAGGTCGATCTCCCTAAAAAGAATCAATCGGGCCTTTCGACATCAATCCGTCTGCTGGAAAATATTGAAGGTATTGATATTATCCACCTTAGCGGTGGCGATGTGGTTCGTCATAAGTTGGTGCGACGCATTTTGGAAGCATACGGCGATATTTAATCGTTCCTTGCAAAAATAGATCAGTTGTAATATCCCCGATCGGAAGCCCAGTACGGTCAAGCGGATCTGGATATTCATATCGTCTTTAAAAGGCACAATAAACCGGTTCATTTAGGCCATTAGGAATGGGCATGGCTGAATAACCGAGTCTTTGTTTTTCAGGCATAGCAATGAAAACAAAGACTGATCAAAATTATTTATTTGAATTTTACTTTGAACATGAACGCTATAAAAGAAACAAATTTCAATTTCGAAAATCAGACTGCTTTTTACAGAGGAAAAGTACGTGATGTATATACGATTGCCGATACCTACCTGGCTATGGTGGCTTCTGACCGTATTTCGGCATTTGATGTGGTACTCCCTCGTCCTATTCCTTACAAAGGACAAGTGTTGAATCAAATTGCGGCTAAATTTTTGAAAGCGACAGCCGATATTATCCCGAATTGGGTCGTATCTGTTCCGGATCCTAGTGTGACCATAGGTCAAATGTGCGAACCGTTTAAAGTTGAAATGGTTATCCGCGGTTACTTATCAGGACATGCCTGGCGTGAATATGTTGCCGGTAAACGGGAAGTTTGTGGTGAATCTCTTCCTGAAGGATTGAAGGAGAATGACAAATTGCCTGAACCGATTATCACACCGACGACCAAAGCCGCCGTTGGTCACGATGAGGATATTTCCCGCGCAGATATTTTGAAAAAAGGTATTGTAAGTGAGGCAGATTACGTGCAACTGGAGAAACATACCAAAGCTTTGTTTCAACGCGGAACCGAAATTGCAGCACAAAGAGGACTGATCCTGGTGGATACCAAATATGAATTTGGTAAAAAAGACGGCAAAATAGTGTTGATCGACGAAATTCATACCCCAGATTCTTCCCGCTATTTTTATGCTGACGGATACCAAGAACGTCAGGACAAAGGGGAAGCACAAAAGCAATTGTCAAAAGAGTTTGTTCGTAAGTGGTTGATCGATAATGGTTTTCAGGGTAAAGACGGGCAGGCGGTTCCAGAGATGACCGATGAGATCATTGCCTCAATTTCCGAACGCTATATTGAGCTATACGAACACATTGTGGGCGAAAAATTTGTTTACCCTGATCAGGAAAATGTACTGGAGCGCGTGGAAAGAAATGTGACAAAAGCCTTAAAAGAGCTAAATTATTAGTACATTGTATCCTCAAACTAAGGAGATAGACTTATGAAGTATACTATTGATAAACACGATCGCTATATTGTCATAGAGCCTCATGTCGAAGTGATAGATGCGGATAATGCAGCTAAACTCAAGGGGGAATTTTTGCTGCGCAATACAATTGGCCAACGCAATATTGTTCTGGATATGATTCATGTCCAAAAGACGGATGAAGTTGGGATCCGTCTGGGCATATTGGCGCACCGCCTATGCCAGTCTGTTGGTGGCGTATTTATTTTGGTTAATCTTTGTCCTAAATTAATGGATATGGTTCGCGTGTCGCATCTGGATAAATCGATAAAAATAGCTCCATCACTTAAAGTTGCGGAAGATTTGATCTTTGCACATGAATTGGAATCTGAATACCGGGGGACAATTGAAGATTAATATGAAGTTTGAAGTTCTGATATTAGGGAATAGTTCCGCGACGCCGATGTTTGATCGCCATCCGACTAGCCAAGTGCTGAACTTTAATGAACAATTGTTTTTAATAGACTGTGGGGAAGGGACGCAAATGCAACTCAGCCGTTATGGAATTAAAAGCAATCGTATAGGACATATTTTTATTAGTCACTTACATGGAGATCACTATTTAGGTTTAGTGGGGCTGCTCTCTTCGATGCATCTCGTTGGCCGCAAAAGTGATCTTCATTTATATGGACCGGCTGCCTTAAAAGAGATTTTGGATGTCCAATTTCTGCATTCGGAGACAGTCTTGCGCTATAATCTTATTTTTCATCCGATTTCACCCGACGGGCCCGGTATTATTTTTGAAAATCGGACTATGAAAGTGAGCGCATTTCCTTTAACACATCGTATTGCCTGCACGGGTTTTCGTTTTGATGAAGGACCACGGGCCAGGACCTTGCTCGGTGACGTGGTTCAGGCGTTAAATATTCCCACAGTATATTATCCCGCTATCAAGAAAGGGATGGACTATGTGGATGAAAAAGGGGATGTTTACCCGGCAGATCAATTGAGCCTGCCCGCACCCAAATCCAGAAGCTACGTATACTGCTCAGATACGGTACGCACAGGAAACTACCTTCCCTATGTCCAGCATGCCGATCTTATGTACCATGAATCTACATTTCTACATGATATGGTCGACCGGGCAAAAGAAACTTTCCACACAACGGCATTGGAAGCTGGAGAGATAGCCAAAGAAACCCATGCAAAGAAATTATTGCTGGGTCATTACTCCGCACGGTACCGGGATTTGGCACCTTTGCTGGAAGAGGCCCGGACAGTATTCCCCAATACCGAACTTTCGGTCGAAGGGAAGTGGTTTTTAGTTTAGTTTTTTGTGAATTTTATACCACATTTCTACCACCAAATGCTTTTTAAATTGCTTATTATATTGCATTTGATAAACAATTTATCTAAGTTTACGGCTCTAATTTTTTTATAATGGATAATCCATTCAACTTAAACAACCTATTACGGGAAAATATCAAGAAGCTCGTACCGTATTCGTCCGCAAGAGATGAATTTAAAGGGGAGGCATCCATATTGATTGATGCCAATGAAAATCCTTTTGGATCCCCACTCAACCATGATTACAACCGATACCCAGACCCACTCCAACATCAAGTCAAAGCAAAACTTTCAACAATAAAAGGTGTTCCTGCAGAAAATATTTTTTTAGGCAATGGAAGCGATGAAGCGATTGATATTTTGTACCGCGCATTTTGTACTCCCGGTGTGGATAATGTTATCCTCGTTCCACCGACCTATGGTATGTATGAGGTGTCAGCGAATATCAATGACGTCACTTTCAAAAAAGTAAACCTTACGGCAGACTACCAGTTGGATCTGGATGGAATAGCGAATGCCATAGATGCACATACCAAGTTGATTTTTATCTGTTCGCCGAATAATCCGACCGGAAATTCTATCCGTCGTCAGGATATCGAAACGATATTGAATAATTTCCAGGGGCTTGTCGTCGTGGATGAAGCCTATATCAATTTTTCTTCCGTAAAATCATTTACACAGGAACTGGCTGAATATCCTAACTTGGTGGTATTGCAGACTTTGTCCAAAGCCTGGGGCCTTGCAGCACTGCGATTGGGCATGGCATTTGCAAGTAAAGAGATTATAGCAGTTTATAATAAAATAAAACCGCCCTATAACATTAATCAGGCAACACAGGATATCGTGTTGGAGGCCCTGAATAACGTGGATCAGGTCAATGACTGGATCAAAGAGACCGTAGCTGAACGTGAGCGTCTGGTACGCGAGCTCCTCGAACTGGATTATGTGCAATATATCACTCCTTCTGATGCCAATTTTATCCTGGTCAAGATGGAACAGCCGAGAGAAGTTTATGATTATCTAGTTCAATATGGGATCATCGTCAGAGATCGGTCTAAAGTCGAGCTTTGTGAGGGCTGTTTGCGTATTACAGTCGGGACGCCTGCAGAGAACCAAACATTATTAGAAAAACTCAATCAAATCAATAAATAATACTATGCCTGATAACTTAAAACGTGTACTGTTTATAGACCGCGACGGAACATTAATTTTGGAACCAGAAGATGAACAGATCGATTCTTTTGCGAAATTAAAATTCTATCCGGGTGCTTTGCAGTACCTGCCACGTATCGCGAAGGAACTGGATTTTGAATTGATCTTGGTTTCAAACCAAGATGGCCTGGGAACATCTTCCCATCCGGAAGAAAACTTCTGGCCCGTCCATCATTTTGTGCTAGATACGTTTGCTGCAGAAGGTGTAGTATTTGCCAAAGAACATATAGATAAGACTTTTCCACACGAAAATGCAAATACACGTAAACCGGGTATTGGCATGCTCGGTGAATATTTCGATCCATCAAAATATAATTTAAGTGAATCGTTCGTTATCGGTGACCGTGTCAATGATGTGAAACTCGCGCAAAATCTTGGTGCCAAGGCGATATGGCTACGTTCCAATGATCAATTGGGTGTGTTGGAGAACGTCGATATCGACCCGAAAGTGGTGGCTTTGGAAACAACAGACTGGAAGACAGTATACGAATTTCTTAAGCTGGGCACGCGTACTGCCGAACATCACCGTAAGACAAATGAAACTGATATTTTTATTCAGTTGAACTTGGATGGCTCCGGTAAATCGGACATCGAAACAGGATTGCCATTTTTTGACCATATGTTGGATCAGATAGCCCGACATGGTGCATTGGACTTAACGATCAAAGCGAAAGGCGATCTTCATATAGACGAGCACCATACCATCGAAGATACGGGGATTGCTTTGGGTGAGGTATTTTTGAAGGTATTGGGAGACAAGCGTGGTATTGAGCGTTACTCGTACACCTTACCAATGGACGATTGCCTGGCACAGGTTGCACTGGATTTTGGTGGACGTAATTGGATCGTATGGGATGCTGAATTTAAACGGGAGAAAATAGGTGACATGCCGACAGAGATGTTTTTTCATTTCTTTAAATCATTTTCTGACGCCTCCAGATCGAATCTAAATATCAAGGCCGAAGGGGATAACGAGCACCATAAGATTGAAGCAATTTTTAAAGCTTTTGCCAAATCCATTAAGAAAGCAGTTCGCCGTGATGCAGATCATATGCAACTGCCAAGTACAAAGGGTGTTTTGTAGTTTTGTTTAATTTAATAAAGAGAATCCACGGGATAAATGAGTAAAGATTAACCTCAAAAATGATAGGAATTATTAATTATGGTGCCGGGAATATCTTTTCCCTGACTGCTGCGCTAGATCGAGTAGGGCTGACCTATGGTATGATCAATACGGCTGAGGAGATGGATTGTTATGATCGGATTATTATTCCGGGCGTAGGTCATGCTGGGGCGGCAATGAATAAATTGCTTGAGTCGGGATTAGTACCCTATATTAAGGACTTGCGCAAACCTGTGCTGGGAATCTGTGTCGGGATGCAGCTGCTGACGGAATATTCCGAGGAGGGTGATGCCGAGATGTTGAAGTTGTTCCCGTTGAAAACGTTACATTTTGAAGCCAGCATAGCGGGAAAAGTACCTCATATGGGCTGGAATAGCGTTTCAGTACAAGCAAATAATCCTTTATTTGCGAATATAGAAGATCAGACTTATTTTTATTTTGTCCATTCGTATTATATCGAATATGATATGACATTTACCGCCGCTAAATGTGAATATGGATTGCCATTTTCAGCAGCAATTTCCAAAGAAAATTTCTTTGGCGTACAATTTCACCCGGAGAAGTCGGGAAAAGCAGGTGAGCAGTTATTGCTCAATTTTTCAACTATTCAAGTAGACTAAAAATATTCGATTATGTATATAATTCCAGCAATTGACGTTTTGGACAAAAAAGTTGTCCGTTTAAGAGAGGGTAACTACAACGACGTTACAACTTATGCTATAAGTTTAGAAGAGCAGATCGAGAATTATCATGCAAACGGAACTGAGTTGGTTCATATCATAGATTTAAATGGTGCAAAAGGCGACTTTAGCAATCAGGCCTATTTATTTGATATCATTCAAAAAACAGATATGAAAATTCAGTATGGCGGTGGAGTCAGAAGCATTGATAAGGTAAAGGAATTGGTCGATGCTGGTGTATACCGTGTGATTGTCGGTACGCAAGCGATCACAAATCCTTCTTTTTTGGAAGAACTGGCAACGCTAAATGAAGGGAAAGTCAAATACGCGGATCATATTGTGATTGCAATTGATGTATTGGATGAAGTCATTAAATACTCAGGCTGGTTGGAAAGTTCGCCAATTAAATTGATCGAGTATATTGATAAATGTTTGGCGCTGGGATTTTTTAGATTCCTTTGTACGGATATTAGCAAAGATGGAAAATTAGGTGGTGCAGGTGTAGAATTGTATCAAAAATTGTTAAGCCATTCTCCGATCATCAAGTTGATTGCTTCTGGAGGTATCAGTTCAATGGATGATATTCAAAAGCTTCAGGAACTGGGTGGAGTGGAATCAGTAGTTGTGGGAAAAGCAATCTATGAAAACCGTATCTCTATCGATGAAGTCAAAGACTGGAATCTCAAATCATTAATCAGATTTTAACATGCTGGCTAAACGGATAATTCCTTGCTTGGATGTTAAAGATGGACGTACGGTAAAAGGAGTCAACTTTGTCGATCTGCGCGATGCAGGTGATCCTGTTGAACTCGCTTACGAATACTCCCAGCAGGGAGCTGATGAACTTGTGTTTTTAGATATTACAGCTACACATGAGGGGCGCAAGACGACGATAGATCTCGTGAAAGCGGTAGCCCGGCAGGTGAATATTCCTTTTACCATCGGTGGAGGGATCAATGAAATTAGCGATGCTGATATCCTATTAAATGCCGGGGCGGACAAGATTTCTATCAATTCTGCCGCTGTGCGTAATCCAGAACTGATCAATGCGATGGCTGCAGCTTTTGGTGCCCAGTTTGTTGTGGTTGCTGTCGATACAAGATCTATTGAAGGGCAGGATCTGGTTCATTTAAGTGGTGGACGTATCAAGACCGCGATCAATACCCTGGATTGGATCCGTGAAGCGCAAGAGCGCGGGGCCGGAGAAATTCTGCTAACATCGATGGATCATGACGGGACAAAAAACGGTTTTGACAATAAGTTCTTAAAAGCTGTAAACGACCGTATTCATATTCCTTTGATCGCGTCTGGTGGGGCCGGTAATCAACAGCATTTCGTCGATGTATTTCAACAGGCCAATGTAGATGCCGCATTAGCAGCTTCGGTATTCCATTATGGAGAAATATTGATTCCGGACCTTAAGCGGACTTTACACCATAATGGTATTGTCGTTAGATCGTAGCGAATAAAGTAGCAAAGAATACAGTGTAAGGATAAAGGAGTAATGATAATATTAGGTAAGCTATCAGGCTTGCGGAATAAGAAAATTGATTAATGAGTAAGGAGTAGGAACAAAGCTTGTAAGCCCTAGGCTGATACAAGTAAGATCTAAAGACTCATATCTCAATACTAAATACTAATACCATGTTAGATTTTGCAAAAAGTGACGGACTTGTTCCAGTGATTGTGCAAGACGCTCAAACCCTGGAGGTGTTGATGCTGGGTTATATGAATGAAGAGGCTTGGCAAAAGACACAGGCGGAGAAGCGCGTGACTTTTTTCTCTCGTAGCAAAAATCGTCTCTGGACAAAAGGGGAGGAGAGCGGGAACTTTTTAAACGTAAAGAGCATTCATATTGATTGCGATAAAGATACTGTATTGATCAAGGCTGATCCTGTGGGGCCAACTTGTCATACGGGGAGCCGGAGCTGTTTCAATACAGAATTCAATCAGAATTTCATACTGGAACTTGAACGTATTGTCAATCATCGGTATGAACATCCTTCTGACGAATCCTATGTTAACCGTTTGCGGTCCAGAGGAATTAATAAGATTGCGCAAAAAGTAGGCGAAGAAGCCGTGGAAACTGTTATCGCAGCGTTAACTGAAACCGAGACTGACTTTATCAATGAAACGTCCGATCTACTGTTCCATTTGATCGTGTTGTTGCGAGAAAAAGGATTTTCGTTAGAAACAATAGCTAAAAATCTTGAAAGTAGACATCAATAGCGCCGATTTTCAATGAAGACTGTGTAGTTGAACTGCATATACACCGAATTCGAAGATACACACAAAGAAATTTGAGGGAATGGCAGAATCGGATGAGGCTTTAAGGTAATATGACAAAATAGTCTTAGAAGTGCAGTATATTTGTGAATATGCTGCACTTCTTTTTTGTTGCTTTATGACTATTTATCTTGGATCGGCGAAATAAGCTGACGAGCAATCGAATTTCATTTGCAAGCAGGGTCTCT
This sequence comes from Sphingobacterium sp. HMA12, assembly GCF_002933815.1. GTDB lineage: Bacteria > Bacteroidota > Bacteroidia > Sphingobacteriales > Sphingobacteriaceae > Sphingobacterium. The sequence continues at coordinate 340,729 of NZ_BEYR01000005.1, read as the reverse complement.
CCGCTTATCATCCGGAGAATTTGAATGGACAACTATGGATATTAAATTAAGAGCTACATTGCCGGGACATCAAAATCCAATTTTTTGCGTGGAAAAGGGATACTATCCACATACTTTTTTTACGGGCGGTAACGATAAGGGTGTGGTCGAATGGGATATAGAAAAAAACGGCTTTAAACGTATTCTGTGTGCAGTGACCTCCTCCGTATATGCTTTAAAATTGATTCCAGGAACTGCGATACTGGCAATTGCGCTGCGCGAGGGGAAGCTACTTTTCGTGGATGTACAGGAACAGAAACTGGTAGCGAGTTTGCAGCTCGGCAATAAGGCCATTTTTGCACTTTCCTATATCCATCAAAAGAATGAGCTGCTCGCAGTAGGAGAGGAAGGACGGCTGTATGTGATCGACCTCACAACATACACGCGTATTTATGACCTACAGCTATCCCAAACGACTGTACGGAGTATTGCCGTGGATGGCGATGAAACCAAGATTGCTCTGGGAGATAAAAATGGCTGGGTGTATTTGTTGGATAGCCAGGACTTTCATGTCATCCAACGTATGAAGCTCCATAGTTTGCCTACAACTTCTCTGGCTTTTCTTCAAAATAAACTCTTAAGCGGTGGACGTGATGCACAGCTTATCATTTCGGATGTGAATCAATTGAGTAATAACTTTTCCTTTGTGCCGCATCTGTTCACGGTGTATGGTATCTATCCGCATCCTTTTGAGCCTTTTTTTGCTACAGTAAGCCGCGATAAGTCGTTGAAATTTTGGTCTAATGCTGATTTTGCACTGCTGAAGAATATGAGCCGTGACAAAATGCAGGACGGTCATCATTTATCCGTCAATGCAGGGATATGGTCCGAAGACGGTCAATATTTCTTTAGTGTCAGCGATGACAAGCTTGTTAAAATTTGGGAATTACAATAGCTAAAAATTTCTTACCCCAAGGCTATGATCTTACCAGTATAGTTGTAAAAAAATAGGATCGCCTGTAGCGAAATCATAAATGCATCGTTCACTATTGTGATTATAAATTTAATTGACCATATAGTTATGTATTTTATGAAAAAAGCTCGGCTTATTTTATTCGGAAGCCTGTTCTTATTGGGCTGTGACAAAATCGAGCAAAAGGGGCAATATTTAGCTCAGGTACCTGTATTTGAAACAATGGAAAGCATTCGGGCTAAAGCCAATGCCATCAGTACTCCGAGGACGATCACTCAAGCTGGTAAGATCTATATCTATCAGGATTACCTATTTATCAACGAACCAAATAAAGGGATTCATATTTATAACAATACCGACCCTTCAAAACCTAAAGCAATCTCTTTTTTAAATATTCCGGGTAACGTAGATTTGGCTGTTCAGGAAGGAAGGCTCTACGCCGATAGTTTTGCGGATCTATTGACATTCGATCTTGCGGATCCCACTGCACCAAGGTTGCTCGCGCGCAATGAAAATGTATTTAAAACCGTACTTCAAAAGGACTACATCAACAATATACCGGACGTGGTAGTTACCGGATATCGTGACTCCCTGGTCAGTTATGCCTACAAAAATAAATACAGTCCCTACGAAAAAAAGTACCTAGAATACAATGAATCGAACTCGGGGGTGGGACAAGGTGGATCGATGGCACGGTTCACCTTAGCCAACAAACATCTATATGCAGTGGATCATAGCACATTGCATTTGTTTAACGTGCAAGACTCCCGTAACCCCGTATATGTGAAAGATGTCAAGTTGGGATTTGGTATCGAAACTGTATTCCCATATAAGAATAACTTATTTATTGGTTCCAATACAGGCATGCTTATTTTTGATATATCCACGGCATCTGAGCCTACGGAATTATCGCGCTATGCACATATTAGAGCCTGTGATCCTGTTGTTGTCAACGATAAGTATGCCTTTGTTACATTACGTACCGGATCCGCATGTGGTGGACAGCAGAATTTGCTGGAAGTGGTCGATATACAGGATCTTAAAAATCCAACTCTGAAGTATACTTATTCCCTGGAAAACCCGCATGGCTTAGCCTTGTCAGACCAAACCTTATATGTCTGCGATGGTGATTATGGGTTCAAATCTTTCGATGCCAGTGATGTGAGCAAAATTGGAGATAAACTCCTGGAAAATATAAAAGAGCTCAAAAGCATGGATGTGATCGCGGGATCTAAATCGCTTCTTGTCACAGGGAGCAATGGCCTTTACCAGTACGATTATAGTAATCGGACAAAATTGAAGGAACTAAGTGTTATCCCAGTAATCAAATCGAATTAAAAAAACGAACAGTATACCACTATGAAAAGATTTTTGGTTATTCTATTTGCCCTTTTTACGAGTTTAGCAGCCACGGCACAAACAAAAAAATACACGAATCATAACGAACTTTCAGTCATCACTTATGGACCAATTTTTCTCGAGTCCGGCTTCGGGCTACATACCTTCCATGGGTTAAACCTGAATGAGAAATTTGCGATCGGACTAAATACAGGCTTGGATCGCTATCCAGTAAATAACAATGGTGCAAAGTGGTTTTTACCGCTATCCGCTAAAGTCAACTATATAGCATATCCTGACCGAAAACGTTCTTTTTTTGCAGGAGTAGACCTGGGGTATGGGTTTGCCTTTCTGAATAAAACGGTCCAGACAAATAATTTAAAATCTAAATATCGAGGGGGTGTATTGTTCAGCCCGCAATTGGGCTGGCGTTTTAATTTTAAAAATTCGCAATCCTATTGGTCGTTGGCTACAGGGTATCGATATCAGCAATTTAAGCGGGAAGACAGCTACTCAGCACCTTCATCAAATCTGCCGGGCAGAGACTATGTGAATGGATTAATTAGCAACGAAAACCGTTATCATTTGCATCGTTTCACCCTACAGGTGGGACTTGGCTTCTAAAGCGGACTTTCAGTTCCATTACAACCGGACTATGCCATGCTTGATTTACACTTGCTGGTAGACAGATTACGACTCGTGTCAGCGAGTTGATTGAATTTTACTTGTCCAACAACTGCAAGACTTGGGTAAGGTATTTTTCGTCAATTTCGTCGAAGCTATCCAATTCACTGCTGTCCACATCGAGTACCCCGATAATTTCCCCCTGTTTGTAAACAGGTAATACGATTTCAGACCGTGACAGCGAACTACAGGCAATATGACCAGGAAATTGTTCCACATCAGGTACGATAAGCGTTTTCGCCTGCACCCAAGCACCGCCGCATACACCTCTTCCTTTTTTTATGCGCGTACAGGCAACAGGGCCTTGGAAGGGACCAAGAACAAGCTCTTCAGCACCGTCTACGAGATAAAAACCAACCCAAAAAAAATTAAATTGTTCCTTTAGTGCTGCCGCAATATTGGCAAGGTTTGCAATCTGATTATTTTCTCCCTGTAACAATCCACCTATCTGTGGAAGCAAGTTTTGATATTGTTCTTCTTTGCTGCCTTTGGCAATCAACAGATCCTCAGCCATAGAAATATTTTTTAAATCTTGTAGTGATACCGCACGTCAATAAAAAAGCGCTAATATCTGTTCAAAGTTAACAGAATATTAGCGCTTTCGCATGGACGAAGTGATATTATTTCTTTGTATTGATAATGTTTACCCGAATGTAATTGCTCCGTTTTCCAGAAGGCGTCACAACTACGGCTTTGAATACACGTTCTTTACTGTTTGGAACCGTCACTTTAACCGGCCCGGTATATTCAAGGTCCAATTCTGAAGGATCATAATTGTCCAGTGTATAATAGATTTTGGCACCTTCGACAGATGGCTTTAAATCCCGGATGGTATATTCTGAGGCGTATATCGTCGTGTCAGTGATACCATATACCTCAGGTACACGATAGAATGTGTTTGTCTGATCGAGCTTTGCCAATTGGCGTGCCGCACGTTGTTCAGAAAAATTCTTCCAGTTTTTATTCTCCGGTTGCGTCCAGGCAATTTCCGAAAGAGCCAGTACACGCGGTAGGATGGTGAACTCCACTTTGTTGGAAGAGCCGATGTATTCTGTCCAGATATTCGCTTGTACACCCAAAACGTGTTTCTTGTTGTTTGCTGAAATTTTGGTAGGCATAGGGTCGGCAGCATATACTTTATGCAATGTCGAAAGTCCACCGATGCTCAATGGCTCTCTATTTTGATCAGCACCTTGTTTGTGGTCAAAGTAAAGCCCATAACTGTTGGCTGTGATAATAACGTCATGTCCTTGGTTTGCCGCATCGATAGCTCCTTGGTCTCCTCTCCAGCTCATCACGGTCGCATTTGGTGCTAATCCACCCTCTAAGATCTCATCCCAGCCAATGATACGTTTGCCTTTGCTATTAATGTATTTTTCCATACGTTGAATAAAATAGCTCTGCAATTCATGTTCGTCTTTGAGGTTATTATCCTTGATTCTTTTCTGACAATGTGGACAAGTCTTCCATTTGGTCTTAGGACATTCATCGCCACCGATGTGGATGTATTCGCTTGGGAATAATGGAATGACTTCGTCGATAACATCTTCCAATAGCTTGAATGTCTCTTCTTTACCAGCACAGAATACATCATCGAAAACACCCCAGGTCTGCGCTGCTGTATAGGGCCCTGGTTTATCACCACAACCTAGCTCTGGGTAAGCCGAAAGTGCCGCCAAAGCATGGCCCGGCATCTCTATTTCAGGAATAACAGTGACATACTTCGCTTTTGCGTAAGCAACAACTTCTTTAATCTGGTCTTGGGTATAGAACCCACCATAAGGGGTATTGTCATAGTCACCGTCAGTCTTATAGTTGCCCAATAATGTCTGGTTGCGATAGCCACCGATCTGTGTCAGTTTGGGGTGGGATTTAATTTCAATACGCCAGCCTTGATCATCTGTCAGGTGCCAGTGAAAAGTATTTAGTTTGTAGGATGCCAAAATATCAATATACTTTTTGACAAATTCTACGGGGAAGAAGTGACGGCCAACATCAAGATGCAATCCACGGTAAGCAAAACGAGGCTCATCCTGAATGGATGCCTGCTGAATTTCAATACCTGCTTTTTTATCGACCGGTAGCAATTGAATCAACGATTGCATGCCATAAAATAATCCTGCTGCTTTCCCACTGACCGTAATTTGTTCAGAAGCGATGTTAAGATCATAAGCTTCCGTATTGGCTGATTTTGCACCTTTAGAAGAGAAATAAATGCTGTTTTTGCCCGCCGATTTTGCCAGCGATAAATTGAGGTTGTAGCTGCTTTTTAGAAAATCCTGAAATAAAATGGCAACTTTTTTGTCCTCTTCATTATCAAAAGTAATTTTTGTGTTCGCATTGATTTTGAATGAGCCATTTTTGATCTGGACATGTTGCGGTAGAGGCACAATTTTCAATGTGACCTCTTTTTTTTCCTGCGCAAATACTGCTGCTCCTATACTTAAAGCAAGCGCAAGCGAAAATAGTTTTTTCATGAGTGCGATTATAACTGAAATAAGAAGCCCTAAAAATAAAGGAATAAATACGATTTAGCAAAAGCTTAATGTAACAAATAGCCTGTTGAAATAGGACAGAATACTCTTCTTTATGTTTTGTAATAATTTGATTTTCTGTGTTTTTAGACTAAGACAATCGTTTGCGCTTTCCATTGAGAATAATGATTATTTATCACATTGGGATGCACATTTATTTTCAAATAAAGTTTATTTCAGTCATTATTTTATCAGCGTTTACAGTTTCGGGCAGCCCAGTTCATTAAAAAGCACATGCTTCGTTTCCATGATTGAGCTAAATGCTGATTAGCTCTTGTTTAGTCTGTTTTTTATACGAGACTCATAGGGATAAAAAACGGACTTTACTTGCTTTAATCCGAATGAAATTTGTATCAGGCCCCTATAAAAATCTTATGGTATTTATAAAGATGCATTCTAGCTATCCTGCAAATGGAGTACAGCAGATGAAACTTTATTTGGGCCAAACTTGTAGGCCTGTATTTGTTAAACGAATTGAGCGCGCCGTTTTTTATAGCCTCTTTAGTGCTAATTTGATCATATCCTCGACAGAGAGGTTAGCCTCTGTTTTTAGAATCGTATTCAATACTTTTTCGGCAGCAGCTTTATTGAAGCCTAACATGACCAGAGCAGATAAAGCTTCATCAGGTACAGACTGCGATTTAATCGTAGTCGAAAGTGTTTCCACACCTTGTTTTTTCAATTTATCCTGAAGTTCCAGGATCAGACGTTGTGCTGTTTTAGGACCGATTCCTTTAATTTTCTGAATTAAAGCAACCTGACCATTGACAATGGCGGATTGTATTTCATCAGGTGTATTGGACGATAAGATCATCCGGCCCGTATTGGGACCAATACCTGAAACGGAGATCAGATTCTCGAACAGTTTTTTCTCACTTTCCGTGGCAAAACCATACAGTGTATGGGAATCTTCCCGAACTTGTAGTGAAATAAATAATTTACAATTTTCCTGATCCTTGATTTGGGAAAAGGTATAAAGAGAGATGTGAACATAATAGCCAATCCCACTCACGTCGATAACAACATGAGTGGGGGCTTTATATGCTAATTTTCCATTGAAATATTCGTACATAGTACTACGAATATAGGAAGATTTTAAGCTATTCTATAAATTTTTGAGATGTGCTTGAACATCAACTACGGCAATGGTCACCATATTGACGATTTCACGTACAGAGCTATCCAATTGTAGTACATGGATCGGTTTGTTCATACCCAAGAGAATTGGACCTACAGCTTCCGCTTCACCGACTTCTTGTAATAGCTTATAGGCAATGTTACCTGATTCCAGGTTCGGGAACACAAGTGTGTTTGCTGATTGTCCATTTAGACAGCTGAATGGGAAATTGTCAGTCAACATATCGCTATTTAAGGCGAAATTAGCTTGCAGGTCACCATCAGCAATGATGTCAGGGTGCTGGTCATGAATGATCTGTGCTGCTGCTCGCACTTTGGTAGGAGTTTTTCCTTCACTGGAGCCAAAGTTAGAGTACGACAACAAAGCAATGCGCGGTTGGATATTCATACGTTTAACCGCTTTGTCCAAAAGTAACGTGATATCAGCCAGCTCCTGAGCAGTAGGATCCTCATTTACAGTAGTATCCCCCATGAAAATAGGTCCCTTTTTGGTTAACATCATATACATACCTGCTACACGGCTGCCTGGTTTAGCACCGATGACATGCAATGCCGGACGAATAGTGTTTGCATAATTTTTGGTCATACCAGAAATCAATGTATCTGCCTCGCCAAACTCAACCAAAGAAGCACCGAAGTAGTTGCGGTCGAACATCAGTTTGCGCGCATCATAACGGGAGATGCCTCTACGTTGTCTTTTGTTATAAAGGTGCTCGATGAATTTTTTTGAACGCTCCGATTCACCGTCAACCTCAGCCACTGGATCAATGATTTCTACACCCTCCAATTCAAAAGCATACTCTTGGATCAAACGTTGGATCTTCTCTTTCTTACCTAATAGGATCGGGATCGCAATACCTTCCTCTTTTACGATTTGAGCAGCACGTAATGTTTTGTAATTATCTGCTTCAGCAAAGACAACACGTTTTGGGTCTCTTTTAGCAGCCATCGTTAGGTTGCGCATGATCGCATCATCTTTACCCAGGCGTTTACGCAATGCATCGCGGTATTTATCCCAATCGTCGATTGCTGTTTTTGCGACACCGGACTCAATTGCGGCTTTTGCTACAGCCATAGAGACCTCCGTGATCAGACGTGGATCGGTAGGTTTAGGAATGATATATTCTTCCGAGAATTTTAAATTGCTGGTATTGTAGGCTTGATTGACCTCTTCTGGAACGGGTTGTTTTGCCAGGTCAGCAATAGCACGTACTGCGGCAATTTTCATCTCCTCATTAATTGCTGTCGCGCGGACATCTAAAGCACCACGGAAGATATAAGGGAAACCTAAAACGTTGTTTACCTGATTTGGATAATCCGAACGGCCAGTACCCATGATAATATCACTACGGGTTGCCATCGCTAAATCGTAAGCAATCTCAGGATTTGGATTAGCCATCGCCAGAACAATCGGATTAGGAGCCATTGTCAACAACATCTCTGCCGACATGACATCTGCAGCTGACAACCCGATAAATACATCGGAGTCTTTTACTGCATCTGCTAAGGTATGGATATCGCGATCCGTAGCGTATTGTGCTTTCATGCTGTCCAGATTTTCTCGATCCGCACGGATAACACCTTTACTATCTAGCATCACAATGTTTTCTTTGCTTGCGCCTACAGAAATATACATTGCTGTACAGGACATGGCAGCAGCACCGGCACCATTGACAACGATTTTTACTTTGGAGATATCTTTTCCGATAATTTCGCAGGCATTGATCAGTGCCGCACCGGAAATGATTGCTGTACCATGTTGATCATCGTGCATGACTGGGATATTCATCTCCTCTTTCAGGCGACGCTCAATTTCAAAACATTCAGGAGCTTTGATATCTTCCAGGTTTATACCTCCGAAAGTTGGTTCTAATGCTTTTACGATTTTAACGAACTCGTCAACATTTTTGGTGTCTACTTCGATGTCAAATACATCGATGTCAGCAAAAATTTTAAACAATAAGCCCTTTCCTTCCATGACAGGTTTACCTGCTTGAGCGCCGATATCACCTAGGCCCAATACAGCTGTACCGTTACTGATAACAGCAACAAGGTTCCCTTTTGCGGTATATTTATAAGCATCTTCTTTATTCTCGGCAATAGCCAAACATGGCTCCGCTACGCCAGGAGAATATGCTAATGATAAGTCTCTTTGCGAATTTGTTGGTTTTGTCGGAACAACAGCTATTTTTCCAGGTCTACCCATTGAGTGGTAATTTAACGCTGCCTGTTTACGATTAGTGTTACTCATTACGATTTTATTAATTTAAGGCTACAAATCTATCATTCTTTTTGATATTTGGAAATATTTGCCAATATCTTATTATAAATAGACAATAATATGTTATTTCAAAACGTCCAGCAATTTAAACATTTGCCTGCGCATATTTGCCCCTGATCCCGAATAATTATTGACCAATAATGTATAGGTAAAAGATTGTCCATTTTTAGCGGTGTGAACACCGGTATAGCCTAAGGCACCTACAATTGTTCCGCTTTTCATCTTCATCTCATTGTAGGTCGGCAGACTTTCGTAGAATACGGGGTACCAGTTTTGCTTTTGCGCATACTGCATGATTTTGTTCATGGCCAAGGTCGTAACTCTATTCTGTGGCGAAAGCCCTGAGCCGTCCACGCTATTGATCTCGCCCGGTTTGATCCCTAGCTTGGCATTCCAATATTTCTGGATATAATTGGCACCATCATCAGTGCCCGTTTTTCCAGCGGTGGTATAGGCGATAGCCTTGAGTAGGGCTTCCCCATAGAGATTGATACTTTTTTGATTAAACCAATAGACAATTTTGTCCATGGTGGGCGATAGGTGTACATCCAATGGCTGCTTTTGGGAAAGGTCTATCGAATCCATTTTGGCACCTGTTGCCGGCGGTTGGATAGCAATAATGCCCTGCTTGTTGAGTCCTTCATTCAATTGAAAGGCCAGGTCATATGCTGGATCTGGGGAAGCGAGTTCGATGGTTTTCTTTAAATCTTGCCCATAGGTACCACGTACGAATATTTTGGTGGAATAAGGGGCTGCATAGGCATAGACATTGTCACCACTTCCAGCTTTGCCTGTTGTAGTTTCGTTGATAATCTGCAAGTACGGAACTTGGGCCGTGTAATTGACGATTTCAGCTTTTGCACCCACTTTGGCTGCCGGACTAAAATCAATTCCAAAAGCATTTTCATGCCAGTTGAGTGACGAAATGCCCGCACCATAATAATTGCCCATATCTGTCCATATCCATCCACCTGGTATCTGATTGCCATTATATAAACGGTCGTCGGCAATAACAGCTCCATTGATACTTCGTATTCCAGCGTTTTGAATGGCTAGGATCCATTTGTTTAGCACAATAGCTGCTTTGGTTTCCGGATAACGGTCACTGCCCAGTGTAGGGTCACCAGTGCCCGATACAATGATATTTCCATTGAGGACCCCGTTTTCATCGATTGCCCCTGTATAATATAAGGTCGTTTTAAACTGATAGTTCTTGCCCAGAAAATCCAGCGCTGTAGCAGCTGTAATGACTTTCATTGTTGAAGCTGTGGCCAGCCCAATATTTTCGTTAGCGGCATAAATGGTCTGCCCTGTCTTTCCATCAAATACCGTCAATGAACTTATTGCGTTCTTTAGGCTTTCCTGATTTTGAAATTGATTGAATGCTTCTTGGATCTTGGTTCTGATATCCTGAGCAAACAGAGAGCTTGTCACTGCCGTAAGTGCATAGGTCGATAGTGTAATGGAATATAAGGCGATTTTTTTCATCAACATGTAATTTCTTTGAACATGAACTGTCCGATTCTTTGATATTGAACCGTTGGTCCAATGGATTTATAATTTTAAGAAGCGTATATACGCATTTTATACGTTTGTTTTATTTGCCTTAAAGTTAGGCATTCGACCCTAAAAAATCCTAACTTGCATAAAATTGTATAGACGACATGAAGCATATCGAAAAATTAGCTGCTATTCGTGAGGCGATGAAGATTCAAGGAATCGATGGATATATTATCCCGTCATCAGACCCTCATATCAGTGAATATTTACCAGAACGTTACAAATGTATTGCCTGGGCCTCAGGTTTTACAGGATCTGCAGGCACCTTGGCTATTACGCAAGATTTTGCTGGCCTTTGGACAGATTCCCGTTATTTTGTGCAAGCTGTTGAGCAATTGGAGGGAACCGGTTTTGAATTGGTTAAACTGAAAGTCCAGGCAGCGACAGAGTATGCGGATTGGTTAGGTGAGAAATTGAATGCGGGAGCAAAAGTTGCTTTTGATGGTAATCTGGCGTCACTTTTGGTGGCTCAGTCTGTCAAAAATGTTTTGGAACCTCTGGATATTCAGGTGGATGGTCATATCGATTTGTTATCTGATTTATGGGAGGGCAGGCCAGACTTACCAAAGGAGCAGGCTTACTTGTTGCCAGAAAGTACTATAGGACAATCTACTGTTGCGAAGATCGAGGCTGTTCGGGCTGAAATGAAAAAAAATCGTACCGATGCACATTTAATATCATCTTTGGATGATCTCGCTTGGTTACTTAATATCCGTGGCCAGGATGTACCCTGCAATCCAGTTGTTTTGGGATTCGTATTGATCACAGCTGATACAGCAACGCTCTACATTGAACCGTCGAAGTTGAGCGCCGAAACAATTGCTGAATTAAAAGGCTATGGTGTGGAAATAGCTGCATACGAAAGTATCTATCAGAAGATCGAAACATTAACAGCAAAGGCCATCTTAATAGATCCGAAACGTACTTGCTTTGCCGTATTTGACAGCGTGCCTGAAACCGTTAAAATCGTAGAAAAAATAAATCCTTCTACGACCTTAAAAGCAATTAAGAACAAAGTTGAAATTGAAAATAACAGACATACTTTTGTAAAAGACGGTGTCGCGCTTACGAGATTTTTTAAATGGTTGGAAGAAAATGTTGGCAGTGAAGAGCTATCCGAATTGTCGATCGCTGATAAGCTGCGCGGATTTCGTGAGGACCAAGACGGATTTGTTGATGTATCTTTCACCACCATTGCAGGATACCTAGATCATGGTGCATTGCCACACTATTCGGCGAATGAGAAATCCAACTATACTTTGCGCCCAAAAGGTTTGCTATTGGTCGATTCCGGCGGTCAATATAAAACAGGTACAACGGATATTACACGCGTTGTTTCACTGGGAGGTCTTACACAAGAGGAAAAAGAGGATTATACTTTGGTGTTGAAAGGTACGATAGAAGGTTCGTTGGCTATTTTTCCTGCAGGTACACGAGGATATCAAATTGATGCCATTACCCGGCGTCCACTGTGGGAAACATTACGTAACTATGGACACGGCACAGGGCATGGTGTTGGATTTTTCCTGAATGTGCATGAAGGACCGCAGACATTTAATGCTGCCGCGATAGACGTTGCTGTTGAACCCGGCATGATTACTTCTATTGAACCTGGTCTTTACCGAGTTGGTAAACACGGCATCCGTATCGAAAATCTGGTGTTGACGCGTAAAGCGGGATCCTCTGAATTCGGTGACTTCCTCGATTTTGAGACATTGACAATTTGTTATATTGCGACAGACTTGATTGAGAAATCTCTGTTGGAAAAAAGACATCTTTCGTGGTTGAATAATTACAATCAATGGGTATTTGATCAGTTATCAACCCATCTTTCAAGTGACGAAAAGAACTGGCTTGCAGAGAAATGTAAGGCAATCTAACATTCCACGTAAAAAAGGATATGGAAAGTAGTATTTTATCACTTTCTATATCCTTTTTTACTTTCTAAAAAACAAGCTGAGTGTTGTCGGTCTGTCCGCTGTTCGGCTGTGCCAATGATAGGTACGGCGTTCTGTACAATCCTTTCATCTTACGTTTTGGGACATAGAGACATGTGCTTTAACGGGGCGCTCTCAGAATTTCATATAATAACTCTTTGCCAAAAGGTTTCAAAATAAAACCATTTATAAAAGGGTAATTTGCCAATTGTTCCTGGTCGCTCTGGCTGGTGGAAGAGCTGATAATAAAGATCTTGGTCTGATTGATGAAATCGGTTTTATCCTCTAAAACGTCCATCAGTTCCCAGCCGGTCATAAAAGGCATGCTGATATCAACAAACAGTATTGCTGGTCCTGAAGATGTGCTGATATCATGTGATTCCAGAAAATCCAGCGCATCCAATGCATTTTTAAAAGGATAAAATTCAAGTGGATAATCCGAAAATCCCTGGAGCATATAGCCAAAAATAGTGCGTAAGATCGCATTGTCGTCTATAAGGATGATTTTTCTTTTGTTTTCCTGATTCATTATTTTCTTTCTAAAAATTTGACGGAAAAGATGCTTCCTTCGTTCGGTTTACTTTGCACGTCTATTTTACCGCCTAATGATTCTACTTGATACCGGGTAAGAAATAAACCAATGCCTTTGCTTTCAAATCCACGATGGAAAACCTTCTTAAACATGAAGAGCTGAGACTTATATTTAGGTAGATTGATACCTAATCCATTATCCTTGACGGTCAATAATGTTCCATTTTCCTCTATTGAAGTCTTGATTTCAATACATGGCGCTTTATCATTTGCTGTAAACCGAAGTGCATTGCTGATGAGATTGCTGAGGATACTTTCCAGATAGATTTTCGGATAGTAGATATTGGTCACATTGAATTCGACAGAAATTGTGGCATTCTTTTGCTGTATTTCTCCAATATACTGTTGTTTTACTTTATAAAATACATGGAGAAAATCGCAGTCTTCAAATACAAGTGATTTATTCGACCTCAATTCAAGGATCTCACCCAAGTCGTGTAACGTTTCGGTAAGTTGCTCAGTGCTGATCTTTAAAAGGTCCAGAAAATCAGCCTTTACATTTTCATCTGTTGAGACTTTCAGCTCATCGATGAGCATTGGCATATTGCTCAATGGTCCTTTTAAGTTATGCGCAAGGATATTCGCAAATTCTTCCAATTGTCTGACTTTGGTTTCGAGATCCATTTTAACCAGATCAGATTCTATTTTTTGTCGCTTTAATATTTCGATATTTTTCTTTGATTCAGAAATATCCTGAACCTGAACGATCAAAAATAAGGGGGCATTGGCATTGTCAAAGACTGCTGCGATCGTCACAGAGCACCATACATAATGGCCGAGTTTGTGTCGATAACGTTTTTGTATGGTAAAAGTTTCAATTTCACCACGAATAAGTTTTTCCCTGAGCTCGATGTCGCGTTCCACATCATCTGGATGTGTGTTGTGTGAGAATCTCGTTGTTGAAAGCTCCTCCTGTGTGTACCCCAGGATCTTGGTCAATGTATGGTTGGATTCAATACAATAGCCATCTAGATTTGTCAAGGCAATGCCTAGCCCTGAGAAATGGAAGGCCTGATTGAATTTATGTTCGTTAAATCGTATTTTTTCAGTTGATTCAATCTGCTTTGTAATGTCAGAGACAACCAATGCGATCCGGTTTTGCGATCGATGAATAGGTTTGATCTGTAGACTATACCATTTGTCTCTATGCTGTTCGGAAGGAGACTGAAACTCCATTTTAAACTCCCGGTTTAACTGTAATGATTTCTGGATCAATTGAGTCGTTGGTATAGCCAGATCCGCCGGGAAGAGTTCGGTCAGGCTTTTGTTTAGAAATTCCTCCGGAGGGTAGAATAGTAAACCAGGATCGTTGGTCCAATAGTTTTTAAACACTCCGGTGTCGGTTACTTCAAAGACCAGATCGTTGAGGGAGGCAACCAGCAGTTGCAACTGATGTTGTTTATCTTTCAGGGCATGGTTCTGATTGATAATTTTTGAAACATCGATGAAAGATACTAGGAGGCCTGTCTTATTTTCTTTAGCGAACGGGCTGATCTGGAAAACAAACCATCGAAACGTATCCCCTGTTGCGATTCCTAAGATTGTTTCTTGATCGTACGAATCGTTTTTAAGAGCGATTTGAAATGGGGTCTGTTCTGCAGTAAGAGGCGAGGCATCCTCAGATGAATAAAATGTGATTAATTGATGTAATTTTTTACCTTTTGCATCCTTTATCTCTAACGCTAAAAGTGCGCATGCGCGCCCGTTGATATGTAAAATGGTGCCGTCTTCCGAAGTTGTAATCAATCCTTCTAATCCCGAACTTTGCGTTTGAGCGGAAGGTGCAGATAAAGAGTTCCGTTCCAGATGCATTAATCAACAATATTTAGGATCAATTTACTCATGTATAAAGATAGGAGATTTATCCATTCCTTATTTACAAAATTGGTAACATTTACTACAAAATAATAAAAATATATTAAAGTAGGTAACTTTTATATAAAAGACATTACGCGTGTAGTTATGTTAATATAACAAAAACCTTTGGCAATTAGCCAAAGGTTTTTACGGATTTTTTTAAATTGTTTTCTGCGAAGGAACTTAATTTTTTATTTTCTCCAGCCATAACCAGTTGAACCAGAGCGGAAGCTGCTGTTGGGATTTATAGGTCAGGATATATTTTCCCGGTTTATCAAATTTGAACGTTCCGATGCGTTTTTCTACAAATTCTTCGGTGTAGTTGTTTTCATTTGGTTCGACAACCATTTTTTGGTTAGGTCCAAAACTTCCTTTTAGTTGTTGACTGGCAACGCTAATTTCGAACGGAATAGGCACTTTGTTCGGATTGTGGGCAGAGAAGTCGATGGTATAGCTTCCTACTTCGGGGATAGTTACTTCCCAGTCGATCTTTGTATTTCCTGTTAGTATAGCATGGGTTGGATTTTTACCATTATAGCGCACGATTTTCAGGTCGTTATTCAGGCTATTGGTTGATTTTAATGAAAAGCCGCCAAATGTTGATTCAGGGACGGTATTTTTGTCTAGTTCCAAGGGGCCGTCAAAGACCAGTTTTACCTCTGAAACATAATGATCTGGTTGGTCGGCGGGTAGGTCAACATGGATTAAACTCAGGTTCTGATCATAGTTTAAAGTTGTTGAGGTATTACCTTTTATTAGCGATACATTGGATGGTTTGGATTGAATACCTGTAATGCGTAGCTTATGATCCAGCGGCCAGTTAAATACATGCGCATAGACAACGGTATTATGCTGTTCGGTTTTGGTGGTTAAGTAGCCCCAGTCGAAGTGGTTGTTTTTTAACGAAAGACCAGTGCTGCCATAGATCCCTTGGCCATAGGTATTTAGCCAGCCGCCGACATCACGTAGACGGCTTACGCTTTCGTAAGGAACAGTACCGTCAGCACGGGGGCCAATATTAAGGGTGAACCCACCGTTGAGACTGACGTTTGAGATCAACGACTGAAAAATCTGGCTGGTTGATTTCCATTCGTTTTCCTGACCATTATAACCCCAGGAGTGGGCGATAGTACCGGGTGTTTCCCAAGGGTGTGCAATAAAGTTGCTCCCGAACTGGTTGTCACCCAACGTTTCGAAATCTACATTTTCGGCATCTGTCGGAAGGCCGAGACGCGAGTTGATCAGGCAATTTGGCTGTAGCTCACGGATCAACTTGACGACCTGCAGCAGTTGTTCTTTTTTAATGATGGATTTTTGATAGGGGATCCACATATCGAACCAGATTAATGAAATATCGCCATAGTTACTCATGAGCTCACGGAGCTGGGGGATTACTTTTTCTTGCCAGTATTGGTTGTACTGTGCATCCGTAACATGCCCGGAGAGTTCCTGTTGGTGGTTCCAGCCATAGGGATGTTCCCAATCGATCCAATGTGAGTAGTAGAAGCCGAGCTTCATCCCATGCTTTTTACATGCCGCTGCGATTTCTTTGATCACATCGCGGTTAGCACCGCTGAGCTTGGGTAAGCTGTAAGTACCCACTTTGGTATCCCATAGTGCTACACCATCGTGATGTTTGGTGGTAATGATGATGTATTTCATTCCAGCCTCTTTAGCGAGGAGCACCCATTGTTCAGGATCTATTTTGCTCCAGTCAAAGCGTTTGGCCAAGCTGCCATATTCTTCTTTTGATACCCGGTTGCGGTAGCGTAGCCATTCCGCATAGTTGTTCATATAACGTAGGGGTTCACCTTTCCACATCCCTTCCGCTGCACTGTATAGTCCCCAGTGAATAAACATACCAAAACGGGCATCTTTAAACCAGTCTGCCTTTGGGTCGTTCTGAGCAAGAAGTCTTATTGATGCGCTGAGAAATAGTAAGGACAAGAGCGCGATTCTTTTGAGTTGTGGTATCATACAGGTTGTTGTCTTTTTTGATTACAAGATAAGTAAAAAAATAGATATGCTAAATCGAATTTATGTTATGTATATACATTTGATAACATAGATAAAATTTATATTTTTATGAAAGCCAAAAAAAATAGACCAATTAAACTAACTGAGACTAGGTTCACATTTTGTTAACATGATATTAAAATTCGGATAACTCGTAATTTTTACTTTCGCCACACATTATCAATCATATGAGAAAATTTCTAATTCTACCACTCGCGCTTGGGATTGCCTATCAGGGACAAGCATTTCCCAACAAAAAGCCTATTTCGTCTACTGTTGGAAGTCGTGTCTTCCAGGAGCAAGTCAGAGGGAAAGTAGTTGCGAACAATGGGGTGCCTGTTGCAGGAGTAACAGTCAAAAACGTTCAATCAGGACAAACAGCAATGACTGATGCACAGGGACAATTTCAATTGTCGGCCAAACAAGGTGAAACCTTGCGTTTCAGTTTTGTCGGACACAAATCAATCGATCAACAGGTGACAGGAAACAGCCTGTCGGTTACCTTGACCGAAGATGCCAGTCAATTGGAGGAAGTAGTGGTGGTTGGTTATGGTACACAACGGAAGAGCACAGTCTCTGGTGCAGTTGCTACAACAGATCTGAAAGGTACAAACAGCCGTTCGATGGCTGGAATAGGTGAGGTACTTCAAGGCAAGACTCCAGGGGTTACGGTAACAGCTGAGGGTGGTGATCCGACTTCAACTCCTCGTGTAAACGTAAGAGGAATGGGGGGGATCAATGGAGAGCAACCGTTATACGTTGTTGATGGGGTCATTATTAATGGCGTACCACAAATAAGTCCAAACGATATTCAGGATATTAATGTGTTGAAAGATGCTTCGGCCTCGATCTATGGTGCACGTGCTTCGGGTGGGGTCATTTTGATCACAACGAAAGGTGGAAAAGCTGGTGAACTGAGAATTGATGTCGAAGGTAAATATGGTGTTCAAAAGGCGCATAATTTACTTAGGTCATTAAATGCTGCTGATCGTGCTATGATTTCTAATTTAGCTGCCGATAATGCTGGTGTGCAGCGAGACCCAGCTTTTGATGCGACAAAATATCCGGAAGGTCAGGTTACACAAACGAATTGGATGGATGAAATCTTTCGTACGGCTAAAACACAGGATTATAATCTGTCAGCAAGTGCGGGTAATGAAAAATCATCATTCTATACAGGATTCAATTACCGTAATGCGGAGGGAATTCTAATCAATACTTATGGTAAACGATATAATTTTAGAATAAATTCGCAAACCCAGATAAGACCATGGCTGAAATTGGGCGAAAATATTTCTTATGGATATACAAATGGGCAGGGCGCCAACACAAATTCGGGATATACTGGAGCAATTTTATCTGCGTTACATTATCCTCAGAATGTACCGGTGTATGATGCAGATGGGAAATTTTCAGGACTACCGGTTAAGTATGGACCGGGTAGCTATGGCGATGTGATTAATCCCGTCGCATACTTAAGTCGATTGGATGTAGATAATCCCGTACATAATTTACTAATCAATCCCTATGTCGAAGTCAAATTAATGGATGGGCTTAGATTTAAGTCGAATTTTGCGTACTCCAAAACGTTCAATGATTTTAAAGAGTTTAAAACAAAGGTGCCTGAAATCGGTAAGCCAGTTTTCTCAAATTCGCTAACAGAACAGACTTACCGAATGACAGATATATTGGCGGAACAGACGTTGAACTATGAAAAGAGTTTTGATAAGCATCGTTTAGAAGCGTTGTTGGGGTATACATATCAAGAGATAAAATCAAGAACTCAACAGGTTGTTGGAGAGGATTTTGATGATGAATCGAAACTCTTACGTTATATGGTTAATGCAGGACGTATAAACCCGGATGGTTTAAAGGATAATATCGTAAAAACTGCACTTATTTCGTATCTCGCTCGTATCAATTATAATTATGATGGCCGTTATATGTTGACCTTAACTGGCCGTCGAGATGGTACATCATTGGTTGCGAAACAAAATCGTTTCCAGAATTATGGATCAATTTCGGGAGCTTGGGCATTACACAGAGAGGCCTTTTTAGGGGATGTAGATTGGATCAATATGTTAAAGCTTAGAGGAAGCTATGGAATTCTGGGTAATTTGGCGTCTATAACCCCAGAAGCAGTGAATCCTTTAATGAGCCGAGCAGCTGCTTGGTTTGGCGGTCCACCGACCTTGTCTCAAGGGTATTTCAGTACAGTGATGGGAAATTCAAACTTAACCTGGGCCCAGTCCAAACAGAAGAACATTGGACTGGACGCGGCGATTTTGAGCAATCGCTTGACCATGAATGTTGACTATTTTGTCAAGGAAACAGACAAAATGCTCTGGACTATTGATCTACCAGGGACAACGGGCATTAATAAAACTACAATTAACGGTGGTCTTGTTCGTGATAGCGGTATCGAATTGGGGTTAACTTATGCAAGTAAATCAGGTAGTGCATTTCAATATGATATATCTGCATCCATAAATAAAGTTAGCAATAAAGTAATATCCCTTATTGACGAAGCTCCAGTTATCACTTCACAGGTCGATTACCGTGGTATACTTAAACCCTTGAGGACTGTGCCCGGTGAGTCAATGTATTCTTATTATGGTTTAAAAACAGACGGTCTTTTTAGATCTAAGGAAGAGGCTGAACAATACAAAAATAAGGCAGGGGAAAAGATACAGCCTCAAGCTCAAGCGGGTGATATGAAGTTTGTAGACCAAAATGGAGATGGTAAGATTGACGACCAGGACCGTGTTTTTTTGGGAAGTGCTTATCCAAAATTTAATTATGGTTTAAGTTTTAACGGTAGCTATAAGAATTTCGATATCAATGTGTTTTTCCAAGGAGTACAAGGGAATAAATTATTCAATGCATTAAAATATACGGGCTTAAACGCTGCTTCTGGACAGCCTTATAATATGTTTGAGGGCATCAAGAATGCTTATTCGGAAAGCAATCCAAATTCAGATATCCCACGTGTATCGACAAAAGACCTAAATGGTAATTTCTCCAATGTATCAGATTTCTATGTTGAAAATGGCTCTTATTTGCGATTGAAAAATCTAACGCTAGGTTATACTTTGCCTGCATTGTGGACAAAGAAATACCAGGTTCAAAAATTACGTGTGTATGCAACAGCAAGCAATTTGTTTACAGTGACCAAGTATACGGGAATGGATCCTGAAGTAGGTATGGACTATTACGGAGTGGACTCAGGCCGTTATCCGCAATCACGTACATTCATCGTTGGAGCGGCTTTAACTTTTTAATAATAACTATGGACTAAAAATGAACTATCCTCCCGTGTTAAATGGGATCGTTTCTTATAGGAGCCAATTCCTTGGACAACGATGGAGAAAAAAGGATATTTTCATAACTATTGCATAAAATTTATAATACATGAAAAAGATAACACATTATATCACATTATCCATATTGGCCTGTAGCATGAGTGCTTCGATGCAATCCTGCACTAATAAATTGGATATAGTTCCTGAAGGGGAACCGTCAGAACTTAATTTCTGGAAAACATCTGCGGATGCCATTAAAGGTGCCAATGGATTATATGGCAATTATGATGAGGAAGAGTTCTATGGCCGGGGATTCTTTTGGTTTATTAATGCTAGTGATGATATGGTTACGGGACGTAACAATGCACAGGCAGAAAATATTCGGACATTCAACCGGAATTATATTAGCGGGGGGTACACTCAGCCGCAATGGCAATTTCGTTATGCAATTATTAGGCGTGCAAATCAGATTTTGCGGAAGGTGCCTGCGATTGAGATGGACGGAAAACTTAAAAATAGAATTTTAGGAGAGGCCAACTTCAATGCTGGCTATATGTATTTTCAATTAGCAGCCAATTATGCTGATGATCGCGCTGGAGTGCCGATAGTTACAGTTGAAAATATGGATAATATCAAAGCGACTCCAAGAGCAGCAAATATTGGGGAAAATTATGTTCATATTGAAAAATTGCTTAAAACTGCTGCGAATCAGCTGCCTTATTTTCAGGAGTTAGATAAAGTGGATTATGGACGTGCACACAAAGCCGCAGCTTGGGCTGTGCTTTCTAAAATGTATCTGTATAAAAAGGATTATAAAAATGCGATTCTGTATGCTGACTCAGTGATGAATCAGGGTAAACGTTCACTTGAATCTTCGTTTGCGGATGTCTTTAAAGCAGCAAATAACTGGGGTTCAGAGTATATTTGGTCGGTTACAAGTACACCGACTGGAAAAGATGGATGGGGATCTATTTTACCAGGAGTTATGCTGACTAATGGAGCTTGGGGATTCTATAATGGATGGGGGTATTATATGCCTACTAAGGAACTTTACGATTCTTATGAGGCTGGCGATGTCCGCCGAGAAGCCACCATTTTGAAGCCTGGTGACAAATTTATGTTTTTTGGTGTTGAAAGAACGTTTACTCCAGCAGGCTCGGCGACGTGTGACATGCAGTTTAATAAATATATGGAGCCGTTTTCACATTCCAATCCCGTTGGTACACATGTGAGTCCAAACGGAGATCATATGGCGACGGATCTAAATGTGCCCTTGATCCGTTTTGCGGAGATCTTGTTGATTAAAGCGGAATCTTTAATTATGCTGAATGGGACTGGAGCTGGTGACAAAGAACTCAATATGATTCGTAAGCGCGCCAAACTTACTGAAAAGCAAGGCATGACTTTGGCTGATCTGAAACGTGAGCGCCGCAATGAGCTGGCGGGTGAATTTGCAGACCGTCACCGTGATCTGGTACGCTGGGGTGATGCCGAGGTAACCTATGCCAAGCCGCTTCATACCTATGCCATGGTGGATGGAGCAGGTAAACCAATTGAGTTTGCCGGTCGTAAGTTTGACCCGAAAATTCATCATGTATGGGCGGTACCTCAGCAAGAGGTAGATAATAGTGCCGGGGTGATAAAACAGAATGAAGGATGGTAAGATTTCCAAAAACCTCTGCAAGTAAATTGGGAGGAATATTGATACTGACGTATTTGTGTGGAGGACCTCTCTGGTCCTCTGCACAAACGCTGAATGACAAGTTTGAACAACTCATGTTCAGCCGGGATAAGGAAAAACAGAGTGTGATCAGCTATGCCGGACATAGTCACAATGATTATTGGCAGAGCCAGCCTTTCTATACAGCCTATTACGCAGGAATGGAGTCCATTGAAGCGGATATTTTTCTGCGCAATGGTAAATTGATGGTTGCGCATGACGCAAAGGAAATCAAAATGGAGAACACGCTCAATACGCTTTATTTGGATCCTGTTGCTAAACTATACCACAAAAATGGCGGAAGTGCATTTGATGATAAAGCAAAAAAGCTACAATTGCTCATCGACGTTAAAGAAAACTATAAACAGGTATTACCCGTTCTTGTCAAAGCACTGGAGCAATATGGTGATCTGTTCAATCCGCTTAAAAATACCAATGCAGTTAAAGTAATCGTGACGGGTGGGAGACCCAAACCAGATGGATTTAAGGATTATCCCAAATGGTTGTTTTTTGATGGCGAAGTCAATTGGAACTACGATGCTGCAAGCCTGGCACAGACCGGATTAATCAGTGCTGATCTAAAGGATTACACGGATTGGAATGGTAAGGGATTACCCGAAAATATTCCAGCGATCAAGAACGCAATCGCCAAGGCTGATTCGCTGGGGCTCCGGTTTCGTTTTTATGGAACACACGATAGTCCCAATGCCTGGCAACAGCTTATTAATCTCGGCGTGTACTGGATCAATACTGATCATCCCAAGACTTTAGAACTATTTTTCGATCAACATGAACGGTCATCTTTTCAATTGGCGAAACCGGAGCCCGTTTATATCCCAAGTTTCCAATATGATGGTCAGGATCGCAAGGTGAAGCGGATTCTACTTTTAATCGGAGACGGAATGGGATTAGCAGCTGTAAAAGCAGCAACACTGGCCAATGGCGGTGCACTCACTATGACACAGATCAAGACAGTCGGACTGTCACAGACTGAGGCATTAAATTCGGATAATACGGATTCCGCAGCCGGGGGGTCGGCCATCGCTGTAGGGCAGAAAGTAAATAACCGTGCAATTGCTGTCGACGCGAATGGCAAGCCGCTTCCTAGCGTTGCTGCTTTGCTGGCTGATCAGGGATGGAAAACAGGTGTGATCAGTATCGGTGATGTGACAGATGCTACGCCGGCTGTATTCTATGCGCACCAGCAGGAACGGAATGAGAGTGAATCTATCTTAGGGCAGTTTCAACATGCTACAATGGATTTCATTTTGGGAGGAACTCCAGACTGGTTACAGAAAAAAACGAACTGGAAAGGATATGCGGGTGTTTCGATCGTAAAGGATCAGATCAATCAAACTGGTGGTAAGCAAATTGTGTTTCTGTCGGAGGAGCTTTTAAAGCCCGTTAAAGACGGTCGGCCGGCAGTTTTAAAACAGTCTATGTTGGATGGCATAAAATTTCTATCTCGTGATGAGAAGCCATTTTTCCTGATGGCAGAGTCTGCGCAGATTGACTATGCCGGCCATGCGAATGACCTCAAATATTCGGTCATGGAAACATTGGATCTTGACAAAACGATTGCGGAAGCTCTGCGCTTAGCAGACCGGGATCCCGACATGCTGGTCGTTGTAACGGCAGATCATGAAACCGGCGGGCTGACGTTGCTCGATTCCGACCGTAAATCAGGACGGGTGATGGTTAATTTTAGCAGCAACGATCATACGAATGCTTTCGTTCCTGTATTTGCCTATGGAGCCCGTTCATTCTTATTCCGTGGAGTATACGATAATACTGCTATTTTCCACAAGCTCCTGGAAGCCGTGAAATAAAAAGTTTAATTTCCTTTACATTTTCATACCCCGTCTGTGCTTGAAATCACAACGGGGTTTTTCTTGATGTTAAAACTATAATCAGACGCTGCTAAGAAACATGACATTATTGCTTATATTCTTTTCCGGTATAGATATCGATGTAAAAGTAATTCTCTTCATTTTCATTTTCTCTCACTCGTACCAGGCCATTCGGACTGATCGTGTGATAACTTTTTGTTCCGATTTGCTGTTTTGTCTTGTTGTTGTACAGCGTATAAGGGCCATCTTTTTGTGTTTGTAAGGCAAAGATCTGTTGCTTGCCATCCAAGATCGCTATGTGTTGAAAATTCGGGGGTAAATCCCATGTTTTCGCGAATGCATTCCAGAGCCCAATGGTTGGCTCCTGCTCGCCTTTTTTGACGTTTACGAGGTATAATGCTTCGCTTTGATAAACATATTTTATTTTTCCCGTTTTCCAACCTTTTTCAAGGGTACTCTTTGTGAATAGTATGGGCTTATCCGGCCAGACCAAATAACCTACCTGATCTAAAATAAAGAAGTCGTTGACTTTAATTTGATCCAATACATGGCCATCTGTGTCGATATACAGCCAGTCATAGGCCCAGACCTCATGGTCGTAATTGAACCTGCCCAGAATAAAGTAAGGTGAGTTGTTAACGGAATATACAAGGGAAACTTCTTTCAAGAAAGCGATCTGTGCAGTAGTAGCCTCTTTGATCTGTTTTGGCAGTGCTTTATCATATTGTGGGAAAGCATAGATCGCACCGGAGCGATTGTCTTTTAATAATTTGGGAACGGTCGGTGCGTAGCGGTCCTGATTGATGGAGTCCAATTGCAGGGTCTGACCTTTCCAGCTCAGATCTATTTTATCGACACCGACCAGATTGGAAAAAATAGGCCGCTTTTGTTTGATATCGTAGATTTCAAAACGATTTTCAGCAGGAGGAATAAATCGGCCATTTTCCAAAAGCATGTCAATTTTTGTACGAAGCTTTTTTAAATACTGATTTTTTAGCTGATAGAGGTCTCCGTTCAGGACGAAATGTTTGTCATCTAGCGGGTATGCGGCCGAATTGTACTCGTTTTCGTCATAGGGAACATCTTTGTCCAACAGGATCTGGTCGGTCTCAAGCACACGTATTTCTATCTTAACATAGGTCGCTGTTTTTTTTACACCACCACCCAGGATATTCCAGTTCCAATTCCAGAAAGGTAGTTTTTTCTCATGCTCCCGACGTTTCATAAGTAGCGTCACGTGGCCTAATGGTTGTAACCCAAGATCTGTATCGGAATAATTTTCGATAAAATCTCCCTTTGAATTAATTAAAGCCTGTTGGTTCTGTTCATTTGAGACGATGGCGTAACCTGTAGGAGTAAAAGGTTCGGCTCCATAAAATTTTTTTGTCAGTTGCTTCTGGAGCGAGCTGTCCACATAGACGAATTGTCTGTCCTGGGTCTGCATCGGAATCCAATGGATAGATTCCAAGGATGGATTTATGGTAGACTCTTGTGCACAGGCTGTCATACAAAGAATAGTTATTAAACCTACTAATACTGATTTGATCATCTTTTTTCTTTTTAATTGAAAGCGTTCACTGTTAAAGGAGCAACAAAAAGTTTCGTATATGCTCATTGTGCCAATGCAACGCTTTATGATAGGATTCATGCAAAATGCTGTGATCCTGAGGCTAAAGTAGACGAAAATAGCCTTTGGAAAAATAGCCGAATTCAGTGATTATGAAGCGACTTGATCAATTGTAATATTAGGAAGTTGGGGCCTTTTGACAGTGTGTTATTTTTTCGATGAGCCGATTAGAATTTGAAATTGGCATAAGCGTGTGACCGCAAAAAAGTATATGGCTATTGCGAGGACCTCAAAAGCTACTGCAACAAGGGATCTACAATACCTGCAGGAGCAAGGTATATTAGAACAAATTGGGTTTGGAAGATCAGTACATTATAAACTTATACTTCGTTAGACGACCAATTTTCAAATAATAGATTCAAGCGATAGCATCATTTCTTCTCTACCGGAATGAGTTCTGCACCCCCCTCCTTGGGCCGATACCAATACTTATGACCCAGATCATCTTCAAAATCGTGGTTTACTTCTGCTTTATCTACACTTCTGAAACTTTTGACATCGGGGCCTTCAAAGATTTTATCACCGACGAAAATATGTCTGGCATCTTTGGCGACAGCGCGCCTAAGAACTTCAAACGTTTTTGGGTCTGCCTCTGTCAGGAGCTGTTCATTATAATAAATATGATTTTTGTCTCTGGACCAAAAAGAGTTTCCACCAATTCCTTCCAATATTTTAAAACTGTCGGCATCAACATCAGCGAATTCAAATTTCTTTCCTTCAATGAGAACCAGTTGATCAATAATGACCGTTTTTCTATCAAGTAATTTGATGCTATTGGTCGAAGGTAAGGCTGTTTCAAGCACACCGATACCCTGATAGGGTTGATAATAAAGTAGTTTTTTGCCATCCAAAATGATGTATTCGTCATTGAGCACATCAATCTTATCCGTTGTATAATCGAGCGGATTGATACTTTTCTGAGTGACTACATAGAGCCCATTTTTGTCTTTTACAAAATTTTCATTCAAAATTTTAAATGAAGCATAGTCAACCGCTAATGGTTGGGCATTGTAGAAATAATGTGATTTATCTTTAGATAGGGATGCGACGGTATCATACAGCGTAGTATACGTTTCGGGATCAGCACCCTTCATGGCGATGAGTTGTTGCTCGCTACATTTTCGTGTAGTTGAAGTCGTCGATCCATCGAAAACGAATACATGGGACTGGTCGACGGGAATATTACCTTTCAATCGAAAAGTCTTTGTATCTACAAATTGTTGTGGACAGCCCATAACATAGATATTGTCTTTATCACGTGCATAGACACCTTTGATCACAGAAAAACTATTTACATCTGCCTCCGTTTTTCTTGAGCCACGTTCAAAACCATTGCCTCCGGGGATAAAATAGATTGCTCCACTTTTTTTATAGTAGTCTTCAGACAAAGGACTGACCTGCTCTTTGCAGGAGAAGAACAAGCCAATGCATGTGCTGATAATTCCCATTTTAAAAATATTTTTCATACTCTCCTTACTATGATTTGCTCCCTGATGATGTATTCCTACTCCTGGATATAATGCACAGCAAAGTCAATCCAATCAGGGACGGATTCATCCAAATAGATATCTGGCTGTACGCCAATATTGTCAATGGGGTATTGCGGTAGCCGTGCCGACCTGTAGGTTGGCAAATACAGTTGATAATTATCGCAGCCAAATTTAAACTCCCGTATGGATCCATAGTCCAGGGCTCCCATACTTGGGGTTCCCATGATTTTTACCTTTTTACTCTGACGACAGCTGAATAGGAAATTTTCTCCTGAGCTTGCCACATTTCTGTTGGCTAGAATAACGACATGGCTTGGACTTTTCTTATGGAGGGTGATCGTATCGATAAGTACTTTTTTATCGCCATAAAGTACAAATTTTCCGATATTATCCTTGTATTCTTTTAGATCGTCCTCTATCTTTTTCGCTTCGGAAATAGCGTCCGCATTCGGTTTCATATTTTTAAGGGCGTACTCCCGTAGTCCGTTGATCAAGGTCTGGGTTGCAAAAAATTCGACGCTCATAATCCTTATCGGGTTTGTCAAAACATAAGGTAAGATGGGTTGATATACGTCGTCTGTGCCACCACCGTTATCCCTGATGTCGATAATAAGGCCCTTACTATTTTCAATCTGCTCCTTATGTTTGCTGATTAAATCCTTTACGGAAGCAATATTTTCATAAGCAAAGCTGGCAATTTTAATATAAAAAACGTCTGGATTAATGGCTTTAGCCACCACCTCTTCTTCGGCTTCGGCTAGTTTTTCTGTGCTCTGAGCAGTTTTCTTCCGGGTTGCTGCCAAGGATCTTATCACGATATGTTCATCCTGAAAAAAGTCAAGGTACTCCTGCAAAAGAGCAATGCATACTTCGTCGTTTGCATGGAGACTTTTTTTATTCAGAATACCTTTTTTGGCTTGGTACAAATCGCTGTGCTGTTTTACCTTTTCCAGAAAGCCCGGATATTCTGTTTCGATTTTACTGATTAATTGCTTGAGTGCCTGTGAACAGTTGCAGTTGGTCTGACCGTATATGGGGTGGGTCAGAAATGAAACGCAAAGAAATAAAAATATGTTTTTTAAGGTCATTTTCCGGCTTGTTAGAGGCTACACTTTTTCATAATGGTACTATTTTAATCTCTTATAAAAATACGATACATTGACATCGCATTCAATAGCGGGTTACGATTCGCCAATGGCTATTTATGATTCGTTTACGATAAATAGAAAAACCTCATGAGCTTAAGTTCCCGCGTTCGAGATTTACACTCAAACATAACAATAATGAACACATATTTCCTGTTCAAAGGAGGGAAATAAAAAGGGACTACCAAAACCGTATAAAGCAGGCTAAATGTATTGGCTAAGTATACATTAAGTATTGATTAGGTATCGATAAAGTATCTTATTAGGTACGGATATCATAATTGAGCGATGTTACATATACACTAATGGGCCGATAAAGGGTTAGTAGTGACCCTCATAGTGAAAGTGATATGCGCTATCTGCAGAGAAGTTATATTATTCTAAAAATATTTGTATAAAATATTTCTAATTACTACATTTGTATATATAAACTATATTATTGTATTGTAATAGTGTTTTTTGAATATTATAAAGCACGAATAACTTATCTGTCTCTTTGTCGGCAAACAGATAGTTATCTTTCACCAGCGCATTTGAAATTTCAATACGATTTTTTATGTTGATTGCTGACCTTTCCTAAAATAAACCAAGGTGCAAACGCAAATGTATGTTACCTGTTGATTTTCTATTTAATCACCTTGGTAGTCACTTCTATTTTTTTTCCAATATAGCTATTGTTTTTTTACAATAATAGGTTCTAACCATTTGTTGTTCAGTAGGCTGTATGTTGTAAAATTTTATGTTCATTAAGTCATTATTATGGAAATTAATCGCCAATTGATCATCGACCGTTTAGTTCAACGTATGGATCTCGATCGTGTTTATCTCGTTAAATATCAATTTTTGGATCAGGAATATCAGCACCTGGTTTTAACGCTTAAGCCTGTGAGCGGCCTTTCGCATAAGATATTAAAACCTATTGTGGAATTATGTCTGTTGGATCAGGAACGTATCTCTTTTGAGTTGATTTTTACCCCTGAACTGAAAAATAAGATCAAGATGGGAAGTTTATTCTATTGTTATGCGGCTTTGCCCAAGCACGAGATTTTTAGTTCGGGTGAAAACAATACCGCAATCAGTAAACCGAAAGAGATTAGGGGTATACTGGATCTCTCCGATAAACATTATCAAAAAGTGCTGGCTGCTTCCGCTGAATTTTTACAGGCGGCACAGACATTTGCCGATACGGCAAACTATCTCCGTGCATTATTTATGGTCCATCAAAGTCTGGAAAGCCATTTAAAATTGCTGCAAGTGATGGTGGAGGGGAAAGGAAATAATGTACACAGTCTGGACAGTAGGATAAGAAGCCTCGATACACACTTCTCGATGTTTAAAAAAGTATTTATGGGTGAAGAAGATGAAGAGAAAGAGCGCTTCCGCTTATTGGATACTTCCTTTAATGCCGTCAATCAAAATAAAGATTTGGAGATTTCCGCTATAGCAGCCTCTCAGTTATACGATCATTGTGGCGTTATGCAGACGGCGATAGAAAAACTCTTCCGTTACTTTATGGAGGAATTGCAGGCCGAATACGAAAAGAATTTGGCGACTGAAACTGCTATCCAGGCGGAGCTTGCAAAGGCTAAACTGGCGAAAGAAGAAAAAGTTAAAATTGTACACCAGGAAACGTTCGTCGCTGCATCCACTTTTCACGCATTCCCCTGGCCTGAACAGTATCAGTCGGATATACAGCAGCTCCTCGATCAGATCCGTCGGGATAATCAGGCTGAACAGATCATGTTGCTCAATTATTATGTAAGTAAAACTCATGGTAAGGGATTATTCGACTATCCCCCAAAAGATGTAGGAAATGTCAGCATTTATGTAGTTGTTATTAAAAAATGGGTTGGACAATGTTACTTCCGTAAAGTTTCTTTTGGTCGGGCGACAGCAGTTATTTCATTTTTAAGCAGCAGCTTTATCGCAGCGAAATTAAATATAGGAAGTCGCTTTTCGCACACGATCTGGAATGACTCTGTTGTCCTCTACCGCAATCCGGCCTATAAGCCGACGTATTCGCTAACTCCTGTAAATTGGCCCGACACCCTATTGAAAACGACAAATGTCTGGACACGTAATGCAAAGCTCATGCACGATCTGCTGGCCATATTTTCTGATGCTCGTCCTTCGAGCAAGCAATTGGCGGTGCTGTTGTTAAATCAGTTGGTCCTGATCGGAATACATAGCTACCTCTACCTACGGATCGGTTACACGCCAATGAATGCAACATTGGAGGAGTTGGTGGAATGGAGCTGTATCTGTGATAAAAAGGTAAGCGATTTTTTTACCTCAGAAGAACCTTCCGAAGCCCTCTTGTATCAGGCGCTATTAAAAGATATGAAAGGGCGGGTACATGAGCTGCCTCCTGAATTAGACCAGCTGGAAATGGAGTACTTTAAATCCAACGCTAGTCGGATTGTAGCCTTTTTTGCTGACCTATGTGAGCAGAGCTTAAGGTATATGGAAATGAAATCGGGGAATAAATTGAAGCTCACAATAAAAGGCTAGATGCTCATCTAGGTATGGTAGACTTATAAAATAAACCATTATAACTAAATATAAACCAATGAAAAATGAAATAGATGTAACGATACCATGGCAAAATAAGCAAGAAAAATCTCTGTCTATCGTTTATCTGAAAAGATTTTTTAACGAAAAATCTGCAAGATTAACTTGGGATTTTAAAATAATTCTAGAAGAAAGTGTATTTAATAATAGGTATGTGCTCGAGAGTTTGTGTAAGGGAAATATTCGTGTCCTGATCACGTTGACCGCCGATCATTTGAAAGTAAATTGTTCATGTGGGAAAATGGACACGACATTATGTGAACATGTCTATGGTTTATTGCGTGAAAAATTAGGTGGGAATAAATATTATTTTGCTCATTTATACGATCCCAAATGGTTTTTACCCCATCCTGACCAACGTGAATTATTTGGTCTATCTCTTAAGGATGAACATAAGAGAATAACAAAAATTGAAATCAAAGCGACAGCCGAATATGGGAGCATCTATGGTTTTCATGCAGCATCGGAATTATGTCACGTGGCTAGCAATAAAATATCTTCAATCGAGCCTCCAATTTGTAAATCGGAAGGCAAATTTATTGTTGCAATTCCGATTAATAATACGATTGATCAGTTACCTTTTTTTCTTCCATTTTTAAGTGGAGAAAAGAAAAAAGATGTTTTTAAAGAAAGCTATCTATTAAAAGATGACATGCCGCATCCCGGACGTCTTACATGCCATGAGATGATGCTTGATGCAGTCGCAAAGAAGTTGTTGCAGCTCGGATCTTCTGCATTTGACAGGATCAGACCAAATGAACTTTCAGGCGTTGAACAAAATGAACGGGATTATCAAATAATGGATTTATGGAGGGATCTCATTTCAAATCAATTGTGTCGCGATGAAGTGACCTTTTTCTATTCCCATACAAATAATTTCGGTCTAAGACACTACCAATTCCGATATAGCTCTGCCTTCAATCAATCATATAAATTGAAAATTGCGAATGGCGACTTTAAGCTTAAGATTCAAGTCGTGGAGAATCAAAAAGGTTTATTGATGGAGGTACTGGCCTATTATAAAGGTAATTTGTTAAAGAAAATCAAGTTTTTGAGTGATGTGCATAGCTTCTTTGTGGAATTAGGTTCCAAAAATGTACTTTTTATTGACGATATGCAAGTCGGAAAATTGCTGAATCAATTTAGGCATTCCGCATTCAAAATTTTTGTGTTGCGCCAAGACATTCCTAAATTCTACGAAGAGCTATTGTGTCCAATTGCTCAGCACTTCCCGATAACCTATAAAAATGAAACGCTTACAGATCATGCCGTAACTAAAAAGACAATTGAGGAGACGAAAATATTAGAGGTGTCGCTTCAGGACGATCTACTGCTCTTGAAAGCATCCATAGATTTTGGGACAGTTAGCCTGCCCATTGTTGAGATGCCGAGTACAACAGTTTTAACTTATGATCATAATGAAATTTGCGTTCAAGAGCGAAATGTAGAAGAGGAACTCATCTTTAGCAATTTTATCAAAAATCAACACGAATCTTTTGAAGAACAGGTTTCCGCTCATACTTGGGAGCTGCGAACATCCCTAATTTCCCGAACAAATTGGATAAATAATCTTCGAAAGGCATGTCAAGATCATCAGATAACACTTAAACTCACGGGATTAATTAAAGGGTCTAGTTACTATCCTTTCCCTTTAAAATGGGAAGTAGTAGAACTGAAGTCTCAATCAAATTTAATATATATCAACATAAAATTTAAACTGGGGAAATTAGTATTAGAACCGAGTCAGTTTGAACAGTATTTATTTGAAAAGAAAAATTGGTTCAAGATCAATAATGGGGATCATATCTATATCAGCGATTCTTTGAAATCCCTTTTTATTCCCTTATTTGCCCAAGCACGCGTAGAAGATCCATACATTATTTTGACTTCGGCACAATTGATATCTTTTCAGACAAAATTAGAAAAAATAGATCCCAAGATTATTAATGATAGTACAAGAGAACGGCGAGATAAATTAGCCAATATGACCGAAATTCCTTTATTAGATGTTCCGGATACTGTCAAAGCAACGTTGCGACCCTATCAGAGGGTTGGTTTTAGTTGGATGGGATTCCTCCAAGAATTTCAATGGGGTGGTATTCTGGCGGATGATATGGGACTTGGAAAAACATTACAAGTAATTACTTTATTGGAATACTATTATCAAAATAATCCAGAAGCAGACCCTTCCATTGTTATTGTTCCTAACTCATTGTTATTCAATTGGCAAAATGAAATTGAAAAATTTGTTCCGGAACGAAGTTATTCTGTTTATTATGGTATGAAAAGAAAGGACCAAGAGACATTAGCAAAAGCATCAATTGTGCTGACAACCTATGGAACAGCGATGACAGACTTTTCCTTTCTTCAATCTCAATCATTCAGTTATATGATTTTGGATGAATCTCAGCTGGTAAAAAATCGAAATTCTAAACGGTTCGAATACCTTTTCTCCATTAAAGCGTTATTTCGAATTGCGATGACGGGCACGCCAATTGAAAATGGTATCCAGGACATCTATGCACAAATGACTATGGTTAATCCTGGCTTTTTTGGGAATTACAGAAATTTTAATAAAATGTTTAAGTCTATGGGAGAGGGGCAGGAAGTGGATACGCCACTCATGAATTTGCAAAAGATGATTGCTCCATTTATTCTGAGGAGAACCAAAAAGCAAGTCGCAATAGATTTACCAGATAAAACGGAGACTATTCTGTATTTGGATATGCAAGAGGGACAACGGAAAATCTATGATAACTATCGTAAAAAATATCGAGAGGAAATTGAAGAGAATTTAAACCGAGAAGACTCTTCAAAATCCAAATTCTTGGCTATAGAGGCATTACAGAAATTAAGACAGCTGTGTAATTCACCCGTATTAATGAAAGATTGCGGTTTAGCCAATGAATCTATCAAATTGGATTTTATTGATGAAATCATGGAAGAAGTAGCTCCCAATCATAAGATTCTTCTTTTTTCATCCTATACTTCTATGCTCAAACTCGCCGGTCAACGGATCGAAAAGTACAATATAGGGTACACCTATCTCGATGGTAGGATGAACCAGGAGCAACGGCAATCAGCGGTTGAAACATTTCAAAATGAAGATGCATGCCGTGTTTTTCTGATCAGCCTAAAAGCTGGTGGAACGGGCTTAAATCTTACTGCTGCGGACTACGTTTACATTTTGGATCCTTGGTGGAATCCAGCGGCTGAAGCTCAGGCAATAGATCGTTGTTATCGCATTGGTCAAGAGAAACATGTGATGGCTTATAAGATTGTTTGCCGGGATTCTGTCGAAGAAGGGATTTTGGAACTTCAAGAAAGTAAAAAGCGAGTGGCAGAAGGAGTGATTTTGGATGAAGCCAACCTGATGAAGTCTATTAGTAAAGAAGAACTGCTTAAATTATTTGAGTAACCAATTATAAACTTAATTTATGAATACCGAATCTACAATAAAAACTTCCTGCTCCGGAATGATGTATTCACATGATTTCCAACTTTGGTATACCTATCTCAAGCGGCGGATAGAAAAAGAGTGGCGACCCGAAGAGCTTTCATTCTTACTGGGCAAGCCCGATCATGCCTATCTCGATTTTGAGAAAATGTTTCAAGTCCGAAATTTTTTAACACAAGAATCGCCTCGTCTCGATCGGATATATGCAAGCTCATGGATCGAAGCGATGGAATTCCATCGAGAAGAATATGAAGTTTCTCAAGAACGTCTGGTGCGTCTTAAAATCGAAGAGGATGAAGTGAAATGGAGTTATTCCATTGAGGTGCCTTGGACCTTTTTAACGGGTGAAAAAAAGCCACCTGCGCCAGAATTAAAATTTGAAGAATGGAAAGCTGAGAAAGATCTTCAACTTGAATCGGATGCCATGCTCCATATCCGACAAAAACTAGAAGCATTACTGGAGAATAATTACTTTGAAAATGGTGCCACAGCGTTGCAAATGTTTCGGCAGGTCGAACATACCGGTCTTGTTCATTTACAGATTTTCCCTCGACATCTCAAAAATGTCCTGTATAGCTTTATTCAACAAAACAAACTCGTTGTCAGAAATATCGAAAATAGCTATTCTTTCTTCTTGGCTGATTTTCAGTAAGATATCCACAAACAGTATTTGTTAAATGGCTGGCGTTTAGTAAAAAAAACAATCATTATATTTATCCCAATGTATACAATGATTCCTGGCAATAGAAGATTAATATTACCAGCCATCCTAAAAGGGGTGGCTGGTACGATTTTTATTTTTGTCGTTTTGACTGTCATTTCTTATCAGAATGATCTACCTGTGGATGGCAAATTAACAATAGGATTTCCTTGGGAATTTTATTCAAGCGGGACAGGATACAATGTCGAAAGCGATGAATATGCCAGTTTCGAAAATTTTGAACCACTCAAACTGATCGGTAATATCCTTTTTGCTGTCGTTGTGTATATGCTGTTGCGGTTGTTGCTTCGCGCGCGCTTTGCTAAGAAGAGGAGCTAAGTGCTTTCATTATTGTTATCCTATTGTTAAGTTTATATTGTTTGCTAACTCGGTTTAGTTAAAAACTATTAACCTTTTATTGATACTACCTTCATATTGCATTTGTAACCTTGTACCCATAAATCAAATGCACTACTTATGAAAATTAAAGCCAACAATGTCTTTTGGTTGTTATGTGCCATTGCAGCAAGCTCACCAGCTGTTCAAGCCAGACCTCTCACACTAACCGAAGCTCGGTTCCCACAGGTACAAAACCCCATTAGAGGCCGTGTGGTCGATGCGCAGGGCAATGCAGTTTCGGGGGCGACGATCCAAAATCTGAAGAGTAAAAAGTCTGTTCAATCCGATGAAAAAGGAAATTTTCAGATCGATGCGGAGATCGGTGATAGACTTGGTATCTCCTATGTCGGATTTAGCAATCTTGTCCAACCTATTGCACAATCCAATGGGCAGCTCTTTGTCCTACAGACCAATGAAAACACGCTTGAAGAAGTAACGATTTCTATCGGTTATCAGAAAATACGAAAATCTGATGTTACCGGTGCAATTGCTAGCGTCAAGGCGGAAGAACTAAACCTCAGTGCACCAAAACTATCCCAGGCTTTAGTTGGTAAAGTAGCCGGCGTACAGGTAATGCAAACAAGTGGTGCCCCTTATGATGGGACCAAGATCCGCGTACGTGGTATGGGATCTATCAACGCAGGTTCGGACCCTCTCTATGTTATCGATGGCTATCCTGCCGGAAATAATTTAAATATTAATCCCAATGATATCGAATCCATTGATATCCTCAAGGATGCAGCATCCGCTGCCATCTATGGATCGCGGGCAGCTGGCGGCGTTGTGCTGATCACCACCAAACGTGGTAAAGAAGGTAAAAACAATGTCGATTATGAAGTGCTGGGTGGCTTTGGTCAGCTCTCCAAAAAAATTGATGTTTTGAATGCCGAACAGTTTATCGACCTTTTGATTGATGGTCGTAACAACTCCTACAAAGACCTATTGGCAGCCAAAGGAATTACTTGGAATGACAGCCGCCGTTATGATGATAATAAAACCCGTATCGGCAATGTCGGAAATGCCGGTTCTGTAAGTATTCCTGAAGAATATTATGATTTTGCAACAGGTGCAGCTAAACAATCCAAATACGATACCGATTGGCAAGATGCTCTTTACCGTAATGCGCCTTTCCAACGCCATAATCTCTCCACTTATGGCGGCAATGAAAAAAATCGCTACTTTCTAAGTGGCTCGTATCAAAACCAACAAGGTATCATGTTGGGTACAGATCAAAAAGTATTTAACTTCCGAGCTAATATTGACAGTAAGGTTAGTAAAAGACTCACTGTCGGGGCCAATGTTTCCTTTACTTACAACGACAACAACGAAGTGACCACTGGTCGCTACGACCGCAGTCCCTCGATGGCAGCGCTAATCTATCTCCCTACATTGCCCGTATATAACGAAGATGGTTCTTATGCGCAGTACTTGATGGCCGGGCTTTCTGCAAATAATTATGGTATCCAGAATCCCGAAAATCCATTGGCTTATGTGACTCAGGTCAAAAATAACCGCCGTGGTAAAAAAGGGCTTTATAATGCCTTCGCGGACTTTTCAATTATCGATGGATTAAATCTCAAAGTAAATGGTGGATTGTCTACCTATGATGAAAAATACGATTATTTCCGCCCAACAAGTATTTCTGACGGAAATAATAAACCTTATTCTCCACAAGCAATCACAGCTGCCTATGCGGATGCCAAAACCAAAAATGAGGTGGATAAGCTCCTTGAGACGACATTAAATTATAACAAGACTTTTGGTGAGAAACACCAAATTTCTGCATTGTTAGGTTACTCTGCACAACGGACAGATTTCGATTATCAAGGTGTAAGAGCCAATGGATTTAATAGCAATGCTATTGGTGAAATCACCGATAAAGGTGCTGACCCCTCCAATTTTCAACTATTAAAGGATGATACTTTCAAACGTATTACAACACTTCAATCGTATTTCAGCAGGGTAAACTATAGTTTTGATTCGAAATACTTTCTTTCTGCTTCCATCCGTACCGATGGTTCTTCGCGCTTCGGCCCAAATAATAAATGGGGAACTTTCCCTTCCATTTCTGGAGGCTGGACAATTTCCAAAGAGGACTTTTATACAGATTGGTTAGGACAGCAGTCTACGCTGAAATTGAGGGCAAGCTGGGGGCGTAGCGGCAACAATAATATCCGAGAATATCGCTCTGTATCTGTGTTTAATTCCCCAGCAGGTGTGATCTTAGGTGATAAAGTGAGTACGGCATATACTGCCGGTGATCTATATGATCCTAATTTGAGCTGGGAAACAACTTCTCAATATAATGCAGGGTTGGATCTTGGACTCCTGAAAGGGCGTTTGAATGTAATGGCTAATTTCTATTTGAGCCGTTCGTTTAATTTGTTATTCGATCAACCCATTTCTGCGGTATCCGGATCAACGACAATATTGACCAATTTGCCGAATTCCAAAGTGCAAAACAAAGGCTTTGACTTACAGGTGGACGCGACATTGATCCGTAAAAGTGAATTTGAATTGGGCATCAGTGGAAATATTAATGTCAACCGCAATAAAGTTTTGGATTTGGGGGGATCGTCGACGATCTTGACCAATGGTGCTGAACGCTCCTACTTGACCCATATTACCCAAGAGGGAAGTCCAATCGGTATGTTCTATGGCTTTAAAGTTCTTGGTGTGGCAACAGAGGATAATTACAAAACAGTAGCGCCATCAGCAGCTTCATCTACGCCGCTGCAGCCCGGTGACCTTTATTTTGAGGATGTCGATGGAAACGGTATCGTCAACGACGCCGACAAACGGGTGATCGGTAATCCGCATCCGAATTTTACCTATGGTTTTGCGTTGAGTACGCGCTACAAAGAATTTGATTTACGCGCATCTTTCAATGGTTCACAAGGCAATAAAGTATTGGATGGCTATGATTATTACCTCTATAACATGGAGGGGTCTGGCAACCAGTATGCAGATGTTGCACAACGTTACCGATCGGCACAAAACCCAGGTAACGGCAAGGTATACCGTGCTTCCCGTGGTGGTACACAAAGTAACAGTACGCGTCTGTCCGATTTCTACCTACAGGATGGTTCGTTTTTACGCATGACCAATATTGCCTTAGGTTATAATATGCCAAAAAGTATTGCCGAAAAATTGAGCTTATCTGGAATACGGGTCTACGCAACGGTGGATAATCCATTTACGATCAGCAAATACAAAGGTTATAATCCGGAACCGGATTACAACCAACGGGGTAACCTTACTCCAGGCGTCGATTATGGACTATACCCACTGGTGAGATCCTATAATCTTGGTGTAAAAGTGACTTTCTAATATTCATATTTATAACGCTGTTATGATTTTTCAATCGCAAAATATCGAACGGCTACACTACTAAAAAATACTTAAATGAAAAAAAGATATTTATTACCGCTAGTGCTTTTTGCCCTGCCTTCATGTAGCAAAGATTTCTTAAATCAAAAAGATCCAAACGCCATCCAGATCGAAGACTATTTTAAGTCGGAGAATGACGTGCTTTTAGCTGTCAATGGCTTATATCAAACCCTGCGCTCGGGGAGTACGATCGGTGAGGGCAGTACACTATACAACGAAGAGCGCTCCGATAATACTGGGCGCAATGATAATCAGTCTAACGCCGGCGAACCCTTTCAGTTTAACGATTTTTCGCTGCTGCCAAGTAATACCTATCTAAAGACACACTGGGCTGCCATGTATGCAGGTATCAGTCGTTGTAATGTCGTGCTTTCACATATTAATGATGTCACTTTCTCCAGTGAGGAATTGAAGGGACGTTACGTGGCAGAAGCAAAATTTGTTCGGGCCTTATTATATTTCCATATGGTGCGTAAATTTGGTGATATTCCACTGTCAACGGTCCAGGTGACCACTAAGGAGCAAGCGAATGAACTCGCATTTCGTCAAAAAGAAGCAGTCGTCTATGAACAAATTATAAAAGATCTTACCGAAGCTTTGTCAAGTAATCTGCCCAACACGCAAAAAGAATATGTTGTCGGCAGGACATCAAAGGCGGCCATAAATGCAATTCTAGGACAGGTATACTTAACATTGGGCGCCACACAAACGGCTGGAAGCGCTGAAAACTTCGCAAAAGCAGAGCAGTATCTCAGTGCAGCCTACCAAATGCGCACATTCGGCAAGTTGAGTGAGATCCCTTACACCGAAGTATTTGATCTAACCAAAAAAAACACCTGCAAAGAGCTTGTTTTTCAAATTCAATATAAACAGGGCGATCAAAATTTCAGTTCGAGTATCGCACGTAATTACCAAGCCAAGGGGGATACCATAAACTCAAAATATCCATCTACTGGTGTGGGGGAGGTGGTCAAATTAGATTTGATCAAAGATTATGAGCCACAGGATTTAAGAAAAGATTTTTCGGTCAAATTTGCGAAGGATCCTCAGGTAAACGATTGGTATGTAAGCAAATTTAGAGACAATAGTGATGCTGCCGGAACCAATGGCTGGGGCGGAAATGACTGGATTTTGATCCGTTATGCCGATGTGATGTTATTATTGGCTGAAACAAAATACCATCTGGGCAAAGAAGCTGAGGCTATAGCACTATTGGATCAGGTACGCGAACGTGCTGGACTGCCTTCTTACGCTACATCAATCCTAAATAATGAGTATCGTACAAAGTATCCGACAGTAAAGGCGGCGATCCTGCACGAACGCCGTGTGGAACTGGCTTTCGAAAATCAACGTTGGTTTGACTTAATCCGGAACTATAATCCACAGGAATTGGTGACGTACTTTAAAACTAAAAACCAGGTGGATTATGGGAATGCTAAAATCTCCAATATATCCACAAAGGATCGGTACTATCCAATTCCTTTCGATGAATATAAATTGGATCCACAGCGGATGTATCAAAATCCTGGTTATTAATAGAGTAAGATATGACAGGTATCATTAAAAAGATCATTTTGTTGACTTTGGGAATATGTGGAATGCATATTTCCAAAGGCCAGCTCCAAC
The DNA here is from genome assembly GCF_002933815.1 of Sphingobacterium sp. HMA12. Taxonomy (GTDB): domain Bacteria; phylum Bacteroidota; class Bacteroidia; order Sphingobacteriales; family Sphingobacteriaceae; genus Sphingobacterium. The sequence goes on along the minus strand of NZ_BEYR01000005.1, from coordinate 300,565 downwards.
CCAAACCCAATCCTGCCGGTCCGCAGGACTGGGTAATCCGCAAGAATTATTACGCGAGTTATCTGTTGCTAAAGGATTCCGCCTTAACACAGCAGCTTTGTGCGTCCCAGGCTGTTTCTGCATTGTTGAACCAGCGATTTGACCGTTTCAAGCGCAGTGATCATTGCACGGATCTCAGCTGTTTTTTGGAAGCTTTTAAATGGAAAGATTCGGAGATCGAACTCTTGGCTGAACAAATAGCCGGCCAGACCCAGGGAAACAGGAAATTGGAGAAACTGGTTGAATCAGCTTTGATGCCATCAAAGACATATGGTATACCGAGGGGTGAAAACGCAAAAGTGTATCTTAAGAAGGCGCTGTTGCGGGACTTTGGTGCCATGAACTATGTTGTTGATGTCTATGGCGGTGGCAAGAAGCCCAATTATCCCAAGATTGATTCAATTTCTTTTGATGTGAATCGTACGGCTTATCTTCAGCTTTTGGACGATGTACGTCAGGATGTGCTAAAAGATATTCCGACCGGTAAGGAAGCGCTTTTTATGACCATGATGACAGCGGTAAGGTTGCTTGAGATCAATGAACGTTGGGATGCCGCCCAATTAGAACCACTGATCGCTCTGGAAAATAAAAAGGCGTTTGAACAAGTGAAAAAAACGGATTTTTCCGCTTACCCTTACAGCCTGTTACTGACGCTGGGGGCAGGCCCCGAAAGCTATGGACAGCCGATCAGTCCCGGCGGAATGTTACGTGCACGCATGGCTGCACGTAGTTATTTTGAAAAATTGGCCCCTTTTGTTGTGCTTTCCGGCGGAAAGGTACACCCCTATAAAACGGCTTATATCGAGGCAATCGAGATGAAAAAATACCTGATCAATGTCATGGGAGTTCCGGAACAAGCGATCCTGATCGATCCGCATGCCCGCCATACAACTACAAATCTGCGTAATACTGCCCGTATACTATTGAACTATGGATTTCCTAAAGATAAATTTGCCATCGTCAACAGCAGTAAGGCACATATCGATGCCGTGGAAAAAATGGCCGACCGTTGTATCCGCGAATTGGGTTATGTCCCCTACAGTCTGGGAAAAAGAATTTCGGATGTGATCATCGAATTCCAGGCGAAAGAAGAAGCGTTTACCATCGATCCGGATGAGCCACTAGATCCCTAAGGATGCCTTTTTACTTCGATTAACCAAGCCGAGGCAAATCCAACATGTCGTTGTCAACAATCTTGGAACCTATTGAAAAAGGTATGTGGATAATTATTTCTACATACCTTTTTCTGTGAAAGATCAATTGAATGCAATCGTCTTTCCCTCCTTTGCGGAACGCTTGGCCGCTTCCAGGATCTCAACGACAGTCACATTATTACGGAGTGACCCGAGATCGTTTTCAGCTAGCTGATTTCCGCTTAATACATGTTCCAAATACTGGATATGATGTTCAAAATAGGGCTGATCTGTTGGAATAACTGTCGGTTCCTCGTTATGCTGTGCATATTTCAGCAGCTTTTTGTCATTTTGTGCATAGAGCTGGGCCTTCGTTCCAAATACCTGAAGATCCTTTACACTGTAAGGCCAAGCCCAAGATGCCTGGATAATGCCTGTGCTACCATCGCGGTAGCTTAAAATGATCGTTGCATCATCTTCGACTTTTGGATAGAACTCCGGCTTGAGTTGATGTGTTATGGCGCTGACAGCAATTGGACGTTCGCCATTCTTGATCCAGGTCATCAGATTGGCACCGTAACAGCCGAAATCCATTAAAGCACCACCGCCATTTTTTTGTGGATCCGTTAGCCATTCGAGAAAATAATTGCTGCATCCGATCTCTTTCGGCCCTTCGTGCCCATCTTTTACGATCATCCTTGTTACCCGGCCCACAGCATTTTGATCCACCAATTGCTTGAGCTGCTGGTTGCTCCTGTACCAGGTCGTTTCATAATTGACCAAAAAAGCGGTTTTGTATTCTTTGGAAAGTGAAGCTATACGATTGGCATCTGCCAATGTGGTTGCTAAGGGTTTTTCTACCATGACCGGTATTTTGAGGGGGAGGCAGATTTCTGCGACCTGGATATGTTCATTGGTGGGATTGTAGGCAAGGACGACCTGGGGTTTCACCTTTTTGAGCAACGAACCAAGGTCGGGGTAAAAAACGGACTTCGGAAGATTGTATTGCGCTTGAATCTTGTCGGCCAGGACGCTGTTGGATTCCGCTATTCCAATAATCTCCACCTTCTTCTCTTTGTATAAGTTTAAAAGGAGATAGACATGGTCATGATTAAGTCCGGCAACGGCTACCTTGAGCGGGGTATTTCCATAAGCAACATGCTGAAATAGCATGGCCAGGAGAAAAAATAGCTTTGTTATATGTTTCATCGTATACTGTTTAGGTATAATAAAGATAATATTTAAAAATCTTTAAATCGTTTAATGAATCCAGTCTATCTTTGGGTGTGATTGTATTATTTCCGCTACGATATCAAAATAGGTCTGTCCTTTTCCGGCTTGTAAATCACTTAGTTTCTGTTGGAAATAAGTCTGATTGAACGGCGAATTGGCAGCAAGTTTTTCCTGATAGTAGGCGAGGGTGGTTGTCACTCCTAGTGCCGCGCGGCTGTGATCGATGTCCTTCCAAATGATCGTATGCTTTTTTGCTTCCTGAACTTTTCCAAAGCCACCGTACAGCAGGTCATCGAAACCATCAAGACTGCCAATTTTCCAATTCTCATCGGCCATATAGACTTTATTGAGTTCGGCGTAAAAACTTGGAATATCCACAATAGAAGCCCCCTCAATAAGCACAAAACCCCATTCGGGGTGAAGAGAAATGAGCTGCGTGAAGTCTGCCCAGAGCTCCGCTACCACAATTGGCACAGGTGCTTTTAACCATTTGTCCGCAAACCGAAAAAGGTCCGGTAGGTTGGGCTCCCGATTACTTTCGCGTAGGCTTGTCAGGGACTCGGCTAAAGCCTGCTCCTGAAGATCTCCAACCAACACTTGAGCAATAACTGCGAGTTGATTTCTGTCATTTGTTTCCATCTGCTTCACATTAGATTTACTCATCTAAAGGACTAAAAAAAATTGACTTAACGAAATCGTTTTCGATTTTTTACAAAAAATCCAATACATTTAAAGTTACATTTAGGGATAAATCTAATGCGATGAACTACCGAAAAATGTGCTATCGTATACTTGCGGTGTTGAGTGTACTCTCTCTAATCGAGATTCCTGTTTTTGCACAACAGCGACCGAATGTCATTGTGATCCTGAGCGACGATGGCGGTTATGATGATTTTGGTTGCTATGGTGGTAAGGAGGTGCATACACCGCATATCGATGAGCTGTCTAAACATGGGATTCTTTTTCAGTGTGCTTATGCATCTGCATCGGTTTGCGCACCCTCACGTGCCGGTCTGCTGACGGGGCGGTACCAACAACGCTTTGGGTTCGAACACAATATTTCCAAACGGCCGACGGCAGGAACGACACCAGAAGATATTGGGATGGATACATCGGTGGCAACGATAGCTGATTTTATGAAATACAATGGGTATAAAACCGTAGGTATCGGCAAGTGGCATCAGGGGGACGGTCCCCAATTTCATCCACTTAAGCGTGGCTTTGATCATTTCTATGGTTTTATTGGCGGCGATCGTTCTTATTTTCCAATCCCTGGAAAGGTAAAACCTACGCAGATGCTGGTCGATGATAGTCGTATTGTCCCCGAAGATTCTATTCGCTATCTGACAGAAACATTGACCGACAAGGCAATCTCCTATGTTCATCGTTATCGCCAGCAATCTTTTTTTATGTATTTGGCTTTTAATGCTATACATACTCCTGTGGAAGCTCCACTGACGCAGAATAGTAAATATAGTCATGTTGCAGATCCTTTGCGCCGCGCTTATTTGGCAATGCTGGAGAATATGGACAGCAATATTGGCCGTTTGATAGACCAGCTGAAAAGCGATGGACTTTATGAAAATACCCTGATTATCTTTATGAATGATAATGGTGCGGCCACAAATAATGGCGCGGATAATGGACAGCTACGCGGTTTAAAAGGGTCGAAATGGGAAGGCGGTATACGCGTGCCCATGATTATACAATGGCCGGCACGACTACCGCAGGGAAAAGTAGTCGATGCGATGGTGTCGGGTATGGACATTTTGCCAACCAGTATAGATGCCATACAGGGGAAAAATATTCCCGGACAACAGATCGATGGACTGAGCCTCCTGTCGGCCTATAAGACGGCGAAAAATGGACACGACTACTTGTTTTGGCGACGGGGAGTCGCTAAAGCGGTCCGTCATGCCGAATGGAAACTGATTGTCGTCAAGGATGATCCGATATTGTTATTTAACTTGAAAAACGATCTGAAAGAACAACATAATCTTGCCGAAAAATATCCCGATAACGTGAATAAAATGTTGGATAAATTGGCTGAGTGGGAAAAAAAGATGGCTGCTCCCAAATGGTTGAGTGGAGTTTTGGATAACGATGAGAACCAAATGATGAAACATCGAATGGATGTCATTGGACGGGCAGCAGAAAAGAAATACCCTTAATCGGATTATAATTGGAAAAAGAATGAAAGCTATACTTATATTTTTATTATCATTTGGACTGGTCATGACAAGGGCACAGGACAAGCAAACATTTGATCGCATCAAAAAACATGTGTACGAGGACGAATTGCAAAGTTCGGCTGCTCACGGTGATAAAACCACAATCTGGAGCAATCAATTGACTGAAGCTGGTACTTGGTCTGATATAGATTACACGAGTAAATCAATTTCACTCTGGCCTCCAGGAGAACACTTGGATCGCTTGAGAGCTTTGATCGTAGCTTATGTATCTCCTAAGAGTAAATCTTATCAGCAAAAGTCGCTTTATGACAAGATTGTACGGGCAGCACAGTACTGGGCAAATAACCGATTTGAATCAACGAACTGGTGGCACAATGAAATCGCTTCTCCTAAAGCAATAGGTGTCTGTCTAATCCTGATGAAATTCGGTCAGGAGAAAATCCCAGCTACAGTGGAAACAGCACTGGTCAAGTTGATGGAGAGAGGGGATCCCTATAAGAAAACGGGCGCGAACAAAAGTGATATTGCCATGCATTATTTCTATCGTGCACTAATCCTCGAAGATACCGGTCTACTGGCTGCTGCTATGGAACAACTGCTTTTTCCCATCCAGTTGGTGGATGGGAAAGAGGGCTTACAATATGATTTCTCTTACTTACAACATGGACCACAATTGTATATTGCAGGCTATGGTGAAGAGTTTTTAAAGGGGATTTCTAAGGTAATGGCCTATGTCCGCGAGACACCTTATGCGGTTAATAAGGAGAAATTGGCCCTCTTCGAAAAATTTCTTTTGGAAACCTACCTGCCGATCATACGCTCACGTTATATTGATTTTAATGTGCATGGGCGCGGGATATCACGACCAGATATATTGCGCAAAGATCAGGAAGTCGCCATATTGCAGCAGATGCAATTGATTGATCCAGCTAAAAATGAGATCTGGAAGAAAGGATTGGCAAAATTAGATAGTATACAGGCTTTTAATGCAGAAGATCAATCCCTCCATCGACATTATTGGAAAGGAGACTACACAACACACCTCAGAAAACAGTTTCATTTCAACCTGCGTGTGGCAAGCAAGCGAACCAACAAATCGGAGTCAGGAAACGGTGAAAATATGCTTGGTAAAAATATGACAGATGGTGTAACCAATATTCAGGTATTTGGTCCAGAATACTATAATATCATGCCAGTATGGGAATGGGACAAAATTCCGGGGACAACAACCCGAGATTATCAGGGTGATCAGGAACTGAAAGAACAGTGGGGTGTATTGGCTGCCAATAGTTTCTCTGGTGGGGTCAGCAATGGTACAATCGGCGCATCGGCCATGTCTGTTCAATACGATGGACTGGCTGCACAAAAAGCATGGTTCTTTTTTGATAAGGAGATTGTTTGTCTGGGCAGCGGAATTAACTGTAGTGCTGCGGAACCGGTCGTAACAACACTGAATCAAACTTGGTTGAATGGCCCTGTCGTTTGGAATGGAAAAGAGAAGATGTCAACCGATTCACTGGTTCGAAATGTCAAACAAGGTGAATATGTCATGCACAATCAGGTCGGCTATTACTTTCCAGAAGCGATGAAAATCGCTCTGACGGCAAAAGAACAATCGGGCTCTTGGTACCGCATCAATCGTTCCCGATCAAAAGATGCTGTCCATGGAAAGGTATTCAAACTATGGTTTGAACACGCAAGAGGCCCGGTCAATGGAAGTTATGCCTATATTGTTGTGCCGGGGGTAGAAAGAATGGATAAGCACGCTATGCAGCAGCTGAAAATCTGGCACAATACACCTGCTGTTCAAGCCGTAGAACATCAGGGGCTGGCCGCTATTCAGGCCGTGTTTTATGAGTCTGGTACCTATCAAATTGGAGCTTGGTCTATTCAGGTGGATAAGCCGGTTATTCTGCAAATCACAAAGGGAAATAGCGTCTTCAAGCTGGATGTGGCAGATCCACTGCAACAGGGAAAAGCCGTACGTATTCATCTCGTCAATAAACGTGCAAAAGTAAATCAGACTGTTGAGATCAAGCTGCCGCAGGCTGAGTACGCGGGTAGTACCTCATCAGAAACAATCCAGACGGGTAATAAATAAAGATTTAATTCTTTCGAATTGCCGTGAATATTAAAAAGTAAGGTCCAAGTTCTCCACAGAACTTGGACCTTATTCATTCGTGAAACTGAGGTTTCAAAATATTAATTGGCGTTGCTTGCCAAAAATCAGCTTTTGATAGAGCCTGTTTTTATTGTTTTTTGAGTTGTTCCAATCGAGTTAGACCTTCGAGATAATAATAATCTGCATAGGTCAAAGGGACATCAATTTCAGAGTGATGTGGCAGACTGCCGACACTATGTTTGAGCAAGAAACCTCCGTTGCTTGCGTATTTGGCAAAATAACCTGCTCCTGATAGTGTCTGTAGACTTTCCTTGGCAAAAACTAAATAGGATTTACTTTCTGCTCCAGAAGTTAAGGTCGATAGTTCAACGAGTGCCGAAGCAACAATGGCTGCTGCTGAGGCATCACGAGGCACGTAATTAAGCTTTAACGTTGAAAAATCCGCATCTGATTTATACCCCTGTTGTCCAGCATTGAAATCCCAGTAAGGGATTTTATCTTTGGGAAGATTTTTGTGGGTCATGTAAAATTTAGCTGCTGCCTGTGCTGTTTTGAGAAACTCTGGTTTTTTTGTTTCCCGATACATCATGGTAAATCCGTAGATAGCCCATGCCTGTCCACGTGCCCAGGTTGAATTATCGGCATAGCCCTGATTTGTCTGTTGATGGATTGCTTTTCCACTAGCATCATAGTCTACAACATGGTAAGTGCTATAGTCTGTGCGAAAATGGTTTTTCATGGTTTGTGTTGCATGACTGATGGCCACATCTTTATATTTAGGATCACCTGTCAGATCCGAAACGTAACACAGCATTTCCAGGTTCATCATATTGTCAATGATGACCGGATATTTCCAAAGTGTTTTGCCATCCCATGACTTTTTCTCATTCCATGATTTGATGACACCGACCTGTGGGTTAAAGCGCTTTAATGCGGTATTAGCCGAATGGACAAGGATGGCTTTATAATCGGCAATTTTTTTCTGATCCTTGAGGTATTTAATTGCCGTGCCATAGGAACAATACATGACAAAACCAATATCGTGATGTTGATCCAGGTCCTTCGCTTTTTCGAGTGCTTCGGTCCATTTTATCGCTTCTTTCTCCGTTTCTTTATTGTGTGTATGGTTGTAGATATACCATAGTGAACCTGGGAAAAAACCGCCTGTCCAATCCCATTCGTCGGTTCCCCGCAATTGTCCGGAAGGAGTCAGCGTACGGGGGAACGTATGGTCTTTGTCTGCTTCTTTGGCCAAAAATTGATATTGTTTCTCCGCAGCTTTGAAGCTAGCGTCAATAAAATTTGGCTTTTGGTCAATAAAACTGAGCGCAAAAAGCCCCGAAGCGATAAGTAAGATGGTTTTTAAACTGGTTTTTCTTTTTTTCATCTGCATAAATTATTTGTTCATCTATTATTTTATGATTAGGGTATTCATGAGCTCTCTTCGTTTGGTTCACTCGTTCCACGCTGCCTTCGGTTCACTCGGCTCATGCTACTTTCGATAGTTTCATAACAGCGTATATTCTTAGTAAGTTACATAATAATCTTTTGGAAAGGGTAAACCTGCAAAAGCTTTTTGCGAAGTCCATTGTTCGGCCGCGTCAGACCAAAAAGCATGGGTTGGTGGCAGCCCTAAAGTCAAAAAAGAAAGGGCTGCGGTATACAGCGAACCGGAGTTGGTATAGCTATCCGCGATATTTCCCTGATTGGCATTGAGAAATCCCAAGGCCATCCAGCCATCCTCATGAAAAATGCGATCGGCGTAAATGTGCTTGAGGACTGCTGTCAATGCTGCGCGTACCTGCCCATTGGAAAGATCCGCAGGAAGTTTTTCATCAAGTGCGACTGCCGCGAGCGGTTGAAAGGCCGCATTTCTATAGGTTGCACTCCGCCCAACCACAGGATAAGTGCCCTCGGGTGAAATCATGCGTTCCAGATGATGTGCATAGCGCTGCATACGTTTGTAGGCGCGGTCATACATCGGCTGATACTTCGCGTCAGCACTGAGATTATTTTTTAAGGTCTCTACCTGCATGCAGTGGATGACATAACCATTGTAATGATCAAAACTAAATCGTGCACCGTCGCTATACCATCCGTCACCGACATACCATTCCTGATCAAATTTGTTTACCGCATAGTCTATTTTCTCGCGAGCACAGTCTTCGCCGATACTGTAGAGAAAAGTTTCGGTCATTGCGGCAAACAGGAGCCAGTTGCTCTCATTGGGTTTAACCCAACGCAAATATTTAAATTCAGTAATGACCTGTTGCTTTGTCGCCTGTGGCAGCGGATCCCATAACGCTTTTGGAGCGCGCATAAATGCTTGTGCTAAATGTGCTGCATCGACCAGAGGCTGTTTGGACTTGCTACGCCAGGAGAAATAATCTGCCGAGGCAGGATTGACACCATGCTGTATGCCCAGCAAGGCCTGTTGTTTAAATTGAGCGCGCAAAATTCCTTCTGCGGTTTTATCGTCTGGCAGGGCCAACCATGGAGCCATACCGGCCAATAATCGGCCAAATGCTTCCAAATACCCTACACTGGGATCTACATAGTCATAAGTCGCACTCTTAACAATAGGCATCTCTGCACGAAAGCGCTCCTTACTGATACGGGAGAGGATGGGAATGGCCATTTTCGTTAAGATGGATACCCAATACGCGCGGTCATCCATAGGAGCTTGCTCCGCTGAGCCACTGGATCTACTGTTACCCAGCAGCGGGCTGTTCAATAACGCTCCTGCAGTAGTCAATGTTACGGCTTGAATCCAATTTCTTCTTTTCATTTGGCTTTTTTAATGATAAAACTATATTTTCCGGTCGATTTGATGCTTTTGGCCTTGAGGGTGATGCGGTAAAGCCGCTCTCCCCATACCTGACTCAGACGCGTGTCATCCTGTGGGATGGCCTCGTAGGACGCAACAAACTGTGCGGGGTTAAAACGCAACGCGGCGAGACCGTCACCCATCGTGATCAATCCTCCGTTAATCTCAGGTTCTTTTGAAACTAAAAAATGAGCAATATTGGGTTGGGTCGGATTTTTGATCTTGAACTCATCCTGTATGGTCAGCCCATCGGCAACGAGGCTGTAGCTTCTGTTCCAATGTTCAATATTGGCTGTCTTTGGATAGGCCTTACCGATATCGAGTTGGAACTTATTCTGTTCAGGTAAGAATACCACATTTTCGGCTTTGTATTCTTTCCCGAAAGCTTGATCAGCACCATTGATCAGCGGAAGGTTGTGGTAGGCACCCTGCATGGTCCAGATACTATAACGGTCGTCGCTAAATGTTTTTTTCGTGTAGGTTCCCACGCCCGCATCAATAAAAAGGGGCTGCTGATCTTGATACAGAATAAAACTACCTACATCATTATGGTTGTGGCTCTCGTTGTTGAAGCCACCTTTGGCGGCAAAGAAAAAGACTCCTTTTTTAAGATAGAGAAACTGCGTTTCCAGATACCACTTGTACGCATTTTGGGGGAGAGCTGCCTGTGTGTGTTGAAGCTGCGGAAAACAGCGTAGGTCTTCAAAGGCACGGAAGATGTCACGTGAGGGTTTGAAGTCCGCACCTTTACCGCCAAGATCTATTATATATCGCGCAAATTGCATCATTTCGGTACTGTGTACATCTTGCCCATAACGATAGATGAGTAGTGGATCTCCACCGCCTTTGGCTGAAGCATCCGCAAAATTGACCACCCATCTGTCACCGCCGATATACGATTGTGCGATGTATTCACCCATATTGCGGATAAGTGGATTATCGAAGATGCTAACTTTGTTTTGCGTTGCAAGGGCAAGTATCTTGAGATAATCGTATAGTTTACCGGCCGCATGGCCCCAATAAGATGGGCCTTCTTCACAGGCACCATCTTTTTTGATGTAATCGATAAAGCGATCGACCGAAGTCATTGTTTTATAGATGCCAGCCAGTTGAATATCCGGATTATCTTCTACCAATAGCAGGCAGGTGAGCACATTAAAATTGCACCAGGGATTCCAGTTGTTGACCAATTGGTTTCCTTTGAGTTCAAAGCCCTGCCACCACATATCATTGCGGTCCAGATAAGGCTGTATAATCCGTTGCTGGATGTGTTGTTTTAAGCGTAGACTAATTTCCGGATTGATGGTATTGAAGGTGTCCCGAAAGAAATAGTGTATCCACGAGAGTAAGGATCCTACATCCCCAGCCATCAGGTCAATGACATGCGTCCGCTCCTGTGGTAAGGATCTCTTGCTTGACTGGAAAGCCGGCAGGTGGGCCGATAAGGACCAGGTAGCCATCTCGGTCATGTGCCAGGTACCGTTTAGAATCTGATCGATATAACGTCCTTTCCCTTCTGCTAATTCAGCTAAGAGCAGGTTTGTGAGCGCGGTACAGTTTTCGTTCATCGGCTTTTCCATCATGCCGCGGTTGCCTGAGCGTTCATATTCCAAGTAATCTGTTGCCTTGACCACCTGCCATTGATAGTCGAGTGCTTTGTCGCCTTTCGCAATAACCTCCTCACGGAAGGGGGCTATCAACTGATCCCATGCCTTACGATCGGAATAACTTGGATAGGGAACCCAGGACTTGTCGCGGCTCAGGTAGCGCTTAAGATCTTCCTGTTTAAAAGTACCTGCAAGTAATTTTAGTTCTTTCCCCAGTAGCCCCTGAAAGGAGAGACTACTGAGAAAGAAGAATAAGATTAGATATATTCTCATGTTTACCAATCTTGATTTTGAGGCAAAAGTGCGGCATTCATTTCTATTTCTTGTCCCGGTACGGGCCAAAGTTTATGTCGGGTTTGATATCCTCTGGTAACGAGATTATCGCCGGTAATACCTTTTTCAATATAATCTTTTGAGACCTCTTCCAGGAGATTCCAACGTTTGAGGTCAAAGTAACGCCAACCCTCACCCGCGAGTTCTACCGCACGTTCATGTTGGATACGTTTGCTCATTTCCGCTTTATTGTTGACGACCAAGAAGGAACTGCCGCTATTTAGGGCCGGCATTTTTGAACGTGTACGTACTTTATTCAGTTCCGTAATTGCCTTGTCGAGCTGATTGGTTTCGTTATAGGCTTCGGAGAGCATCAGTAACACATCCGCCAAACGAAGGATCGGGAAGTTGATTGGCGTATGGGCACGGTCTGTAATAGCGCCCTTGAGATTACCTTCAGGTACGAATTTGCGCCACAGGTAAGTGTACCAGCCGCGATTGTTACGGATCTGTCCAAAATTTTCATTTACTCCAGTCGCGATAATAAATTGCATATCCCTTTCTTTGTTGGCGTTCCAGCCCAGATAGTGGGAGTAAGGGACAATAAGGGTCTGATTCATCCGTGGGTCGCGGTTGGCATAAATTTGGCGCAACTTGGCTGTGTCGGGTACTTTTGTCAGTACACCACCTGATTGGGTGGATTCCATTGCCTTTTTTTTGACGGCATTATCAGTATTATAGTTGGGGAAATTATCGTTCCAGTTGAAAGGACTGCCATCGCGGTTTTCATACCGGTCGGCAAGCCGAGTGCTTGGCATACAATTGTTCCAGTCACTGCCAAAAGTTGATCTTGTTCCCATATAGAAGGCCATAGGCATACCGTAAGGAAATCCTGTTCCACCCAAGTTCTGTATGGCAAAGATCATCTCCGGAGCCTGATCACCTTCCATCGTAAATAATGAGGCATAATTGGCGCTTAGACTATAAGCGTAGTTATTGGTTTTGTTATAGACAATTTCTTCAAAATCCCGGATTGCCGAAGTCCAGTCTTTATTGTACAGGGCTACTTTGCCTCTGAGGGCATAGGCTGCACCCTTTGTGATTCGGCCATAGTGCTTTGCGTCATATGTTACCGGTAATTTATCGACAGCGTAGTTGAGGTCCGCAAGAATGAATTTTTTGACATCTTCAACGGAAGAACGGCTGTTTTTGAGGGAACTAAAATCTTTGTTGAGGTCAACTGTCTCGTCGTATATCGGCAAAGCTCCATAAAGGTTTGTCAATTGAAAGTACATCAGTGCCCGTAGAAATTTTGCTTCCGCAATAAACCCTTCCTGCTTGGCTTTATCGATGGTCATCGGCTGGATATGTGCGATGGCGTGGTTACAGCGCTGGATCAGATCATAGCCGGCCTGCCATCTATCCACAACGATGGATGAACGGTCGGTAAAGGTACCACTGATAACTTCGCCGAGGCCCGGAGGGTCATAACCCAGCCCAATATCGCTAAGTCCGTCGTAAGAAAATTGTAAACCGAAGGTCGCTTCCTTCTTGAGATCATTATAACAGCCTAATATGCCAGCAAGTGCCTGGTCTTCATTTTGCCAGAATGTATCGGCACTGACCTGACTGTAAGGTGTTGTATCGAGCTTATAACAAGATGATAATGCAATGCATCCAGCTATGAGTAGTGAAATCTTTTTCATGATATTTGACAGCTTAAAATGTTAAACTAAGACCGAAGACAGCCTGTTTCATTGTGGGGTAATTGGTGCCACTCACCTCAGGGTCGAATCCTTTATAGTTGGTAATCGTCCAGAAATTTTCCAGCGATCCAAAAACACGTAAATTCTGCACCTGTATCCGTTTGGTAATCTCATTCGGAATGGTGTAGCCGAGCTGAATATTTTTTACGCGAATAAAAGCTTTATTCTGTAACCAAAAATCACTGTTTTTAATGTTTCTTGTATCTGTATATGGCAAGAGTCTAGGGTATTTGGCGTCGGTTGCCCCCTCTGTCCATCGGCCATCCGCGATCTCCTGATTGATTTGATAACCCCAACGTACAGTTGGTGTATAATAACCATCGATCCATACGGCTTTATTACCAGCATTGCCTTGCAGGAACACCGAAAAATCAAAACCTTTATAATCAAAACCCATATTAAACCCATAAGTGATTCTTGGTGCTGTACCATGTCCGACAGGTACCCGGTCATTGTCGTTAATGATTCCATCACCATTGGTATCCCTATACAGTAAATCGCCTTTCTTTGGCGTGCCATAGGACGCAAAAGGGTTTACTTTTTGGTTGGTATTTGGATCAATGGGGGCGTTGTCGATCATTTGTTGGACAAGCTGCATATCGGCATCGGTCTGTAAGATGCGATCGGTCAACAGAATATACTGTGTGTTGATGGCATAGCCCTCCTGTAAAAGGTTTGATCCTGAAATAGATTTGTCATTGCCCTTAAATTTGACCACTTTATTGTCGATGAAGGTAAAGTTACCACCAATATTAAATTTGAAATCATCGCCAATCTTGTCGCGGTAGTTGAGGTTAAGCTCGATACCATTATTGCGAACCTTAGCTGCATTGGTACGTGGTATGGTGGCATTTCCGACCACCAAAGGTGCTGGGAGGTTGATCAGAATATTGTCTGTCACTTTGTTGAAAACATCAATTGAACCATTTAACTTGTAGTTGAAGAGGTCAAAATCCAGCCCCGCATTGAGGATATACGTATTTTCCCAGGTCAATAGGGAGTTGCTCAGCACCGTTTGGGCAAATCCAACATAAAGCTGATTGTTCAGAATGTAATTGGACGGATTATAAAGTGTCAGATATTCGTAATTGTTGATCTTATCTGCCCCGGTGAGCTGATCATCTCTGCGGAAGGATACATCTGAAGTACCATTGTTGCCCAATGCACCATAGGAGGCACGGAATTTAAGACTGGGCATCCATTTGACATCATAGAAATCTTCGGAAGAGATTTTCCATCCGAAGGATGCCGAAGGAAAGGTACCCCATCTGCTTTTTCCACTCATAAAGCGGGAGGATCCGTCGGTACGGAGGTTGGCTTCCAATAGGTATTTATCATCCCAGGAGAGATTGAGCCGCCCAAAGAAGGAGCGCATGGCCCAATCTGTGATGTTACCCGTGGCCGAAGCATCCATTGTCGCCGCGTTTAACACGGTAAGTGAGGGGTCCACCAGATCCAGTTTGGAGGCCGCAAACCAGCCATCTTTAAAATATTCCTGACTGGCTCCCACCATCACCTCATAGTTTAGTTTCTCAAATAGCTTGTTTTTGTATTTGGCAACTCCGTCCATGTAATAACGATATGATTTAATGGATTCGTTGGTCACCGAGCTACGTCCTGTTCCAGCAATGGCAACAGAATTAGTCAAAAAGTCCCAGCGATCGTTGAATACGGGTTGTGAATAGATAAAATCATCATCATAGGTATAGGTATATGATCCTTCAATGGAAAGACCTTCAATGGGTTTTAGTTTTCCGTAAAAGCGGGACACAAAGCGGTTTTTATTGATGTTCCCTTTTTGCCCATAGAGACGATGAAGCACATTGTTGGACTGTGGGTTCTCTTCAGTATTACTGGGTGAGCCAAATCGCCCATCTGGAGCTCTTAATACCATACCGGGAGTACTCGCCGCTGCATAGGTGAATACATCGTCGATAATATTGGTGCCAATATCGGTCTTTGACACAATGCCATTGATGTTCGCTCCGAGTGTAAGCCAAGGCTTTACGTCCGCTTCGAGGTTGATGCGACCGGTATGACGTTTGTAGGTTGCCTGCTCAATAACGCCGGGATTGTTCAGTAGTCCATAAGAACCAAAGAATTTGATTTTTTCACTGCCACCTGTAAAGGACAGATTATGATTCTGGCTGATCTTGTTCTGGAAGAGATCGGATACCCAGTCCGAATTGGGGTACTTCAATGGATCCTGACCAGAATTTTGTCGCCAAAGATCTATTTTTTCCTGCGAAAATGTAGGTTTCGCATTTGGATCGCCATTTTTGTAGCCTTCATTGATCAGCTCCATATAATTGGCGTAATTGGAAACCATCTTGATGGTATTGGATGGTTTCTGACTGGAGAAATAATTATTGTAGATAACTTTAAACTGTTCTGACTTACCTTTTTTTGTGGTGATGAGGATGACCCCATTGGCTGCACGCGAACCATAAATAGATGCTGAAGCGGCATCTTTCAAGACCGAAATACTTTCGACATCCTGCGGATTGATCAGGTTCATATCACCAATCACACCGTCAATCACGACAAGTGGATTTGCATTGTTTAATGTGCCTTGGCCACGTACGCGAAGGGTTCCGCCATCACTACCCGGTCGACCTGAACCTTGATTGACATACAAACCGGGTGCTTGGCCTGCTAAACCAGCAGATAAGGAGGTAACGGGTCTGCTTTCCAAGACTTCGGACATTTGTACTGAAGAGACTGAACCTGTTACATTCTCTTTTTTCTGCGTGCCAAAACCGACGACAACAACCTCTTCGAGTCCCTTGGATTCTTTATCCAAGGTGATGGTCAAGGGTGTGCCGGCATGTGCCAGGCTTTCGGTGGTTTTGTAACCAATACTTGTAATTACCAACGTAACGTCCTGCTGTTGGACGTTGAGTTCAAATGAACCGGTTGCACCCGTTGATATGGCTTGATTGGTTCCTTTGACCTGAACGGTCACATTTGCGATACCTTTGCCCTCACTATCCACAACTTTACCACGGATGGGATTCTGTTGCAAGACGAAGGAAAGCTTACTATGGGAAAATTTAAGCGTCAAGGGGGCCGCGTGGGATGCTGCCAGATTGGATATAACCAATAGGCAGGATAATGGGATTGCCGCGTGCATCCAGCGATTTTTCGCAGGTAATGCGTTTTGGATCTTGATCATAGGCTTTGTTAGATTTAATTGGATGAAAACATGAATTTTCTGTACAGTGAATTTACAGCATTCATTACCATGGATTGTGGTATTTCTTCGCAATCGTTTTCGTAAAAAATGATGGTTTTTTTTACTGAAAATAAGTCTGGTTTATGGTGAGGATATGAATTAACTCCCCTAAATTAAAGGTAACCTGTCGCGGCTTACAGATGTTTAATCATGAAGATTATTTCAACCTAATATCTTTTATGATGACTATCAAAAAACTATCATAAATAAATAGCTATACTCCACTACTTAAATAGCATGTTCCCAAAATTATTTTTGGAAACATGCTATTTATGTCGCTAGACTATTGAGGATGTGTTTAGAATTCTATTCTATAGTTGATGGTTGGGATGATCCCGGTCCATTTTTGCGGCTCGATAATACGTTTGCTGAAATTGTAATGCATACCGACCGTATTCTCTCTATTGAGGATATTTTGAATATCCAGGATGATGAGATGGCTTACTTTCTTGCGGTTGATGCGGTAGCTGGATGAAAAGTCAAGTCGGATATAAGGATCGGCGGTTAAGGTGTTAATCCGGCTTTGATCGATGATTTCCTCATCTAAACGCAAAGATTCATCTTCCAGTACCGGCGAGTATTTTCTCCCGCCAGCATAGATCAGTTTGGCATTCATACCAAATAGGTTATTTTTATTCTTTCCTACTGTCCATTCTTTTCCCAATAACAGATTACCGACATAGCGTGTGTTGAATGTTGTATTGTATTCTTTGCCATTGAGTGCTTTGAATTTGGAATCAAATACCGAAGTGGTGGCCATAAAATAATAGCCTTTGCTGAGTGATTTTTCAACTGTTAATTCAATACCATAGTTTCTACCGGTACCTTTATTGACCAGCTGACGATAGGTCGATGTCCCGATTGCCGAGATATCCGATACGTTGAGCAGGGAGAAGTTCATGGCTGGATCTGAAGATACAGGAACATTGTATAAATGTTGGTAATAGACTTCGGTTTTGAATCTAAGCGTGCGAGTTAGATTTTTTTCATAGCCTATAACAGCCTGCGCGGATTTGGTAGGAGATAGTGCTGTATTGTCTGTTGTGTTTTGATCGGTTCCGTTTTTGGCAAAATAGTAGCTGAGTGGTTCCAGACGGTTGTAGAGCCCTGTACCAAAGGATATGGTCTGATCCGGTGCAACTTTCCAATTTAAGCCCAGTCTGGGTTCTGCAGTCCAGCTTTTACTTAAGGCAAAATAGTTGGCATGTACTCCCGTATTTAGTGTCAGGCGATCGGACAGTTCAGTTTTGAGCTGTGCAAAAGCGTCATAGGTACTGGTATTGCCGTTTTCATTGATCCGTTCTTTTAATGCGGCAAGTTCGGTATCGTAGGTTAAGGCGTAGAGGTCATAGCGAAGCAGACTGGCATTGATTCCCGCGCGGATGGTGTTTTTACTGTTTGCTCTATAGTTCAGGCTACCGGCATAACGGATTGCTGTATTTGTAAATTTATCTTTGTGATATAAGCTCGCTACGTATTCCCGTGTCAGGGTATCTGTTTTATTGGAATTGTGGCTGACCGATGCTGAAATAATGTTAGTGAAATACAATCTATCGTTGGCGATATACTGATGTTTTAGCCCTATACTTCCGGCATTGAATCCCAGGTTCATGTCCTGGGCATCTGTCCGTTCTTCCCATTTCTGGAAATCGCGTTTGGCAGTTTCTTTGATTGTTCCCAGTCCGCCGATCCCAAATAAAGAAAATGTTCCGGCTTTCTTGGTCGGAAAAACAAAATTAAAGGAGAGGTCCTGGTATTTTGGAATACCTGTGTCCGAGACTTTTACACCTACTTTTTCCAATAGACTCAACGAGGAGTAACGGTAGCTGATTAAATAGGATGCATCACTTCCTTTTTTGAAAGGTCCTTCTAACGTGGCGCCTACGCCCAACACCCCGACATTGAACGTATATTCACGTTTATCCGTATTTCCCTTTCTAAACCTAAGATCGAAAACACCGGAGATCGCATTATTGTATTCCGCGGCGAGTCCACCTGTATAAAAATCAGATTTACCCAAAACCATTGTATTAAGCATACTTATCCCTCCTCCGGCGGCACCTTCGGCCCCAAAGTGGTTGGGGTTTACAATCTCGATCCCTTCCAATCGCCACTGTAAACTTTTAGGCGAATTTCCGCGCACGATAATTTCGTTGTCGTCACCACCGGCAACAACTCCGGGAAAACTTTGGGCCATTCTGGCCGGGTCAAAGAAAGCTCCAGCATAACGATTGGTTTCCTCTGGAGAAAAGGAGCGCCCACTGGTCATCGCCATTTGATTTAAAGGCTGCTTTCCGGTGTTGGCATATACCACAGCTTCGTTTAAGGTGTTTGCCTGTGGTTCCATTTCAATGTTAAGGATATTCTCACGGCCAGAGGTGATGAGCAGTTCAGACAGTTCTTCCTGTCTATAGCCTGCCATACGTACCCGTAATACTTGACGTCCAACAGGAACTTGTAGCAGCCTAAATACCCCCTGTTGATCTGTACTAACAGATTTTGTGTTGCCATTGGTTGACAATACAATGGTGGCGCCAACAAGTGGTAATCTTGTATTTTTGTCCAGGATGGTGCCTTTGACGGTTTCGGTCACCATCCGTTGGTTTGTCTTCGTCGAATCTTGTACCTGGGCAAGTGCATGCGTAGCCTGGGTCGCCATCGCAATTATTAAGATTGATGTTAGTTTCATATTGATTAAGCTTTATTTTTATGACAGCTAACTTTTGTTTTACCCTTAACCACCAGCATGATTTTTTTAAATAGATTCTTTTTTGTTTTTGAAAAACAGGATACAGTGAAAATGTTATTAACAAAATTTACTCTGATATACAGTAAATTAACAGTGTTGTTAACATTTTTTTTGTGCGAAGCGATTGTGTGGTATTTTGAAAAAATGGAGCTTCGCCCGCCCGATGTTGGACGGGTTTTCAACAAAATGTCTTTTAATACTTAGATACTTAACATGGTTATTAACAAAAATAGGGGCTTATTGTACGATATTTTTGTAGGATGTTTACTGATGGTACCAGAGAACAATTCGATTCTTTTATCTATTTGGTTAAAAAATATTTATGCGCTGTAGCATTCCAGCATGTTGAGGCGTTATGAAATTATAACTAAATGCGAACTGGCATGAATAAATTATTGTTTGGAATTTTTGCTTTGATTTTGTTTGGTAGCTGCAGCAAGGATAGTATTGATCCAGAAAAAATAGCGCCAGACGATGTGAAAAAACAATTGGAAGCTTATGATTGGATTCCCACAGTCGCTAACAGTGATACTAAAGATGAGCTGTATCATTATAAACCCGCGGACTGTGAAAAGGATAATAATTATTCTTTTTCTTTCGGCAGTAATTTTCAAAAATTAAAGCTGCAAATCGGAAAAGAGCTTTGTGGATTCGATCAAGATACCTTTGAACAGTCTATTTTAGATGGAAAGTCTGAACGTTCTTTTACCTATGACAAAGAGAAAAAGAGCATTAAGTTTGCTGATAGCGATCAGTACGAAAGCTATGGTATTCTTGTGGACGAGGATTATTTGGTCTTAACCTATAGAAATAACAATCCCGTGGTTGATTATATACCAATGGAATACCATTTTAAAGGAAAAAGTAAAACAGAAAAAAATTAGTAGCATTCCTATAACACATGAATGGAGAGACGGCTTGCCGTCTTTTTTTATTTAGGGATATAGACGATCTTTTTTACATGCAATGGATTGGTATAAGGGCAGTTAATAACCTTTTTAATGTATTACAGAATTCCTATATCAGAAATGGCCTCGTAATTTATACACGTATGCTACTAATTTATTGGCCATATTCACCATAATATTGAATATCATATTGAAAATCATTATTAATTAATGCATAAATGCTGGCATCTGATTAGTTTTATTGGCGCTATTACTGAAATTTCTATAACAGAAAAATTATCTTGATTATTCTCTTTAAATCGTTATTTTAGTCTTTTGGAAACCGGTTGCATAACTCTGATAAATTAAACTACATGAAACTCCGAATACTACTTCTGACTACGCTATCAACATTGCTTTATTCACAACTGCATGCACAACAATTGCCCTATAAAAATAGCCACCTCGCTACCGAACAGCGCGTCAGTGATCTTTTGGGACGAATGACTGTCGAGGAGAAGGTTGGGCAGCTGAGTAAACTGCTCGGTTGGGAAATGTATGAGAAGCAGGGGAAACATGTTGGTGTTAGCGATAAGCTGCGGAAGGCGGTCAAGGAACAGCATATCGGCTTGTTATGGGCCACATTACGTGCTGATCCCTGGACACAAAAAACCTTACTCAATGGTCTTACTCCTACGGGAGCTGCAAGGGCGACGAATGCCATCCAACGGTATATGTTGGATAGTACCCGCTTGGGTATTCCATTGTTGCTGTCTGAAGAGGCTCCGCATGGACATATGGCCATTGGTGCCACGGTATTCCCGACGGCAATAGGGCAGGCGAGCACCTGGAATCCGGTTCTAATTCAGCGTATGGCATCGACAATTGCACAGGAAACCTATGCCGTAGGTGGAAAAAACGGGTATGGTCCCGTTCTTGATCTGGCGAGGGATCCCCGCTGGTCCAGGACCGAGGAAACCTATGGTGAAGACCCTTACCTCATTGGACAGATGGGAAGTGCTATGATCCGTGGTTTTCAGGGCGGGAAGATTGGACAACAGGATAAAATCATTGGTACATTGAAACACTTTGTCGCTTATGCTGCACCCGATGGTGGGCATAATGGTGAGTCAGTATCGGTTGGTGAACGGAGCTTAAGACAGTATTTTCTACCGCCATTCGAGCGTGCCGTTAAATCCGGTGCGGGCTCTGTCATGACGGCTTATAATAGTATTGACGGTATTCCTTGCTCCGCAAATCCTTGGCTGTTGAAAGATATCCTACGTAAAGACTGGGGTTTTACGGGATTTGTGGTGTCAGATCTATTAAGTATTTCTGGTCTCAACGGTGGGCATGCCACAGCTGCAACAGCAGCAGAAGCCGCTTCACAAAGTATCCATGCCGGATTGGATGTGGACTTGAGCGGATCAGGATATGGCCCGAATCTGTTGCAAGCGGTGCGACAAGGCTTGGTCGAACCTGCAGTATTGGATACGGCGGTAGCGCGTGTGCTACGCACGAAGTTTAACCTTGGCCTATTTGACCATCCTTATGTGGATGAGAAGCTTGCCGCGCAAAAAGTTGGTACAGCAGCAAATAGATCTGTTGCACGACAAGTTGCACGGGAATCCATTATCTTACTGAAGAACCAACAAAATACCCTACCATTAAGTAAATCGCTGAAACGGATTGCTGTGGTCGGACCAAATGCAGACAATGGCTATAATCAATTGGGTGATTACACTGCCCCTCAGGTCGATGGTAAAGTGCAGACGGTATTGACAGGTATTCGCGCAGCAGTAGGTAAAGGCACACAAGTTGATTATGTCAAAGGTTGCGCTATCCGTGACACGACGAAATCTGATATTGCGGCTGCGGTGGCAGCAGCACAGCAGGCCGATGCGGTGGTTTTGATTCTCGGAGGTTCGAGTGCACGGGATTTTAAAACTTCCTACCAAGCAACCGGAGCTGCAAATGTAGATCCCAATACTGTCAGCGATATGGAAAGTGGTGAAGGATTTGATCGCGTTTCGTTGGACATGATGGGCGATCAATTAAAACTGATGAAAGCGATCCAGGCAACAGGAAAACCGGTGGTCCTGGTGACCATTATGGGAAGGCCGCTTAATCTGAATTGGGCTGCGGAGCATATTCCTGCGATCGTGAATGCCTGGTATCCCGGACAAGAGGGTGGACTGGCCGTTGCCGAGGTCCTGTTTGGTGATTATAATCCAGCCGGCCGGCTACCAATTTCTGTGCCGCGCTCCGTGGGGCAGCTTCCTGTACATTACAATCATACAAAACCAAAACATCACGATTATGTGGAGATGTCTGCTAAACCTTTGTACGCTTTTGGTTATGGATTAAGTTACAGTAAATTTGACTATAGCAACCTACAGATCGGACTGACCGAAAGCGAAGATGATTTTGTGTGTACAGTTTCCTTTGATGTCGAAAATAAGGGCAAAGTGGCCGGCGATGAAGTGGCACAGTTATACGTTGTCGATGAAGTCAGTTCGGTAGTAACGCCAATTATGCAACTGAAGCAGTTTGAGCGTAAAACGATTGAAGCAGGAAATAAAGAAACGTACGCTTTCCGGTTGGGCAAAGAAGATCTTAAACTGTGGAATGCAGTTCATGCATGGAAAACAGAAAAAGGGAAATTTAAATTGCTGGTTGGCGCATCGTCTGATGACATTCGATTGAAAGGGGAGATGGAGCTAAAGAAGGATTATTAAATACAGCTTATTAATAAATAAAGGGATCTATTATTCATAGATCCCTTTATTTATTTAAGGACGAGATGTTTGATACTTTTTCTGTTCCAAGTATACGTGATATGTATCAAACCACTGTTATCTTGTATAATTGTGGGGTAAGAATACTCGTCCCCCTTGATGCCGTTTTCGAGTATAAGTGCATCTTTCCATTGTAGGCCATCTTTGGAGATAGCGACACGGAGTTTTGTGCGCCCTTCCCACCAGTCATTTCCGGCGATTTCCGGATTGTATACGATCATAAATAATCCATTTTTTAATCGAATGGCGTCGGTAGCTGAATTGGGGTTGAGAAGATTGGTTGCCTGCCAAGGTCCCCAGGTGTTTCCTTGATCGGAAGAAAACGCTGTCATTACTTTATTTTCTTTACTGCGGCAAAGTACCTGTAATCGACCATCCGCATGTTGAACAATACTGGGTTGAATGATTTGAATAGTTGTATCGGGCTGAATTGGATGAATAGTCCAGGTTTTCCCCCGGTCGCGACTGATTTCGATATGTGCTTTCCAGATTTCGTCTTTTGATTCGGTACTGGAAGGAGATAATATGCCACCATTAGACAATGTAAAGGGTTTATTTTTGATTGGGCCCAAAATGCCATGAGGTAATGCCTGTGCTACAGACCAATGCTGACCTTTATCGAGGGAATATTTGACATAGCCTTTCCATTCACGTGGATTAGGACCAATTTTATAGAATAAATATAGGGTGTCGTTCTTTGGGTGTTGATAAAGTACAGGGTTCCAAGTCGGATAACGCTTGTCTGCAAGAATCCCATCTGCGATTTGTACTGGTGTTTGCCATTTTCCGTTTGTATAATGCGAACCCCATATCACTACATCGGGATTGGATTCATGTGAGCCGCCAAACCAGCAAACCAAGAGGCTGTCTTTGCCGATAGATTGTATGGTCGAAGCATGGCATTGGTTGAAATTGACCTGTCCTTCCTTGAAGACTTGCTGGGACGAGATTATCTGCGGTTTATAACTTTTACATGAATAAAATGTGATGAGCAATAATGCTAAAAATAAGGTTATTTGTTTCATTCGTTTAGGATGTGCTGCCAAGTGCACAAGTGATGTTTTTTATCGATAGTATTTTTAGTTATTCGGATAACGATTGGGCTTAGCGATCGAGGTTAATGTATTTGCTGATTTTCGCTAGTCAAATGAAAGTATCTCAAAATGGCTAAAGCTGATCATCGTTATTGGATAACAAAAAAGCAGCTAGATGTAATCCAGCTGCTTTTTTGTTACTTGCTTTGCAATTGAATCGCGGTAGCATAATTGAATCTTGTACCTGGGCTTCTCAGGGTAATCTGATTGTCATGTTGCGACCAGTCCAGGCGACCTTTATGGCCCAGAATTGTGATTTTTTTCACGTTAAAATTGTTAGGTACCTCAAAGACATATTCATTCGGCTGTTGGTAGGTATCTCCCTCCGACAGGTGGAATACATTGACGATTTTATTGTCCTTACTTCTGGTATAATAATAATCACCTTGATGATAAGGAGCAATGGTACGTGTGGCGTATACAGCACTCTGGTTGATCTTCATCCATGCGGCCAATTCGTTTAAACGATCATATGCAGCCTGATCGTAGTCTCCTTTAGGGCCGGGAGCAATATTCAGCAAATAGTTACCACCACGTGAGATAATCTTGACAAGTGTCTCAACGATTTTCTTTGTCGGTTTGTAATTGTCATTGGGAACATAGCTAAAAGAATCCCCCATGGTGATACAGCTTTCCCAGGGGATATCCAGTGGATGTTCGGGTATGGCCTGTTCCGGTGTCACATAATTTTCCCAGTTTCCGGGAACGGTGCGGTCGACAACAATGATACCGGGTTGATTTTTTCGGGCCATGCCACCAATGCGATCCATATCAATATTTTGATCTGTTTTAATTGTCTGTTGCCAATCCACAGATTTGTCAACTGTTTCTAGTGGACGCACTTGTCCGCCATCCAACCAAAGGATATCTACCTTTCCATACTCAGATGTCAACTCATTGATCTGATTGTAGGTGAAGTCTTTGAACTTCTGCCAACGTTCGGGATATTTTTTTGGGTCGTAATTTACGTTTCTGTCCTTAGGTGGAAAATAGGGCCACCAATAGTATTCAGAGTGCCAATCCGGTTTGGAGAAATAAGCTCCGATTTTGAAACCGTCGTTGCGAAATGTATTAAAGATTTCTTTGGTCACATTTGCTTTTGGGTTGGAGGAGAAGGGCGTTTTGGTAGAAGTGATCTTATAATCCGATTCTTTGGTGTCGAACATCGCAAAACCATCGTGATGTTTGGTGGTAAAGACCACATATTTCATCCCGGCAGCTTTGGCCGCATCGGCCCATTTTTGAGGGTTGAAATCCGTAGGATTGAATGTTGTCTGTAGATTTTCGTAGTTTTTAAGGTATTCGAAATATGTTTTTCCGTGTTCGGGTTTGCGTTGTGTCCAGCCTTCATCTTCGGGGCAGATACTCCAGCTTTCAACAATTCCCCATTGACTGTAGGTTCCCCAATGCATGAAGAGACCGAATTTCATGTCCTGCCATTGTTCGAGGTTTTCGATCACCTGCGGATCGGTAGGTTTTTGATAGCCCCCCGAGACATTGTGTGCTTGACCAAAGGCCAATGTAGAAGTTGTTGCCAACAGTGCGGTTGATATAATGGTTGTCAGTTTTTGCATGTATAAATATAATGAAAATGATAAAAAGAAAGCCACTTAAAGGTGGCTTTCTGTAGGAGATGTAGTGTCGATTAATTGACGTCCCAGAATAGTTTTATATTTGGGCTGTCCTGATCTTTTACCTCATTATAGTTGGTTGTGTTATAAGTGGCCTCTGTTTGAGGTAGAGTTAATTTAAATGGTATTGTTTTCTGTCTGTCAGAATTAAGCGTTGGAATTGTAAATTTCGGATAATCCAGACGTCTTTGTTCCGACCAGTTCTCTACCGCTTGGAACAGATTGAAATGTAGCCACTTATGGGTTGCGATTAATTGAATTTTATTACTAGCAGCATCCCAGTTAACTGCTTTGACAAAGTTTTCGATGCTTGTTGCGGTCGGTTTACTTGGAGCCGCCACAAACTGCTCGTCACTTTTTGTTGATATATCGTAGTACAAGTTTACTGATTCTCTTAAACCATTTTCAAATGCCTTTTTTGCTTCAGTATTATTCCCTTTTTTGTTGTAATATTCTGCCAGTAGAAAGTTAACTTGTGACGCGCTGATCAAGATGCCAGGGAGGTATTTATTACGTGACAATGTATGCCTATTGTAGAAACTTAATGTTCCTCCACGGGCTAAGTTTGACTGTTCATTTTCGCCTAAACTCTGGTCTAAACCAAGATATTTTCCAGCCGATTTTTCGCCTTTTTCAAATAAGATGGGCAAACGAGGATCTGCTGTTGCAACCATGGCATCAATCATTGGCTTACTGCCAAAGTTGGCATACCAGCCATCTGTTTCAAATGCCCCCCTTATATCTTCCGATTTAATATCGGAGTTGATATTAAAAATATCAAGCTGTGCATTATCCGCATTGGTCAGTATAAGCGGGTTCTTATCTTGAGCTTCAATAATACTAGCAATTTCAGTTTGTGCTCGGGCTGAAAATTGGCTGCTTTCGGAAACGCGGGTCAGCATTCTTAAGCGAAGCGAGTTGCAATACTTTTTCCATAAGTCCATATTACCATTGTTAATAAGGTCTTGCGTTCTAAAAGCTCCCGCGAATGTAGATGGGACTTCGAGGTCATTCAGTTCTGCACCAATAGACTTCAGGTCATCTAGCATTGTTGTATAGATATCTGTTGCTTTGTCATATTTAGGGTAAGAGATCGTGTAATCCCCATTATTGGTGTTTAATAACCCGGCCTGAGTCCAAGGAATATCCCCTACAAGATCTACCATCTGTTGGGTCTGATCATAGAATATAATTTTTGCAGCAAGAAGTATTACTCTTTTCTCCGCTTTTTCTTTTTCATTTTGCTTATCAAAAAGTCTTAAAAACTCCTTGTATTGTGCTAAGCCCGCATAATATTTATTCCAGCGTTCTTCGATAGCTGCGGATCCGGGAACCAATTGATTGGCTTGGTTGATTGAGCCTAGGTTTTGGATGTAGAGATTGATTGTTGGTCTTAACGTAATAAAATAATTCCCGTAAGTCGGTATAATGAGTGCTCTAAAATCATAGATCATGCCAGTGAACTGTTTCTCAATTGATGTCTGAGCGGCCTTTGAAGGGTCATTATAATACTCCCCAAATGAGCTTTTTTTACAAGATGTTATTGTCGATAATGCGGCTATAGCTAGCCCCATAAATAAAACTGATTTTTTCATTTTCATAAAATTAGAAGCTAGCACGTAGCATTAAACCATAAGTTCTTGTTGCCGGTGAAGTACCTGCATTCGATACACTGTTAATCCAGTTGGATCCGCCTGTCATCTGTTCTGGATCAAGGTCTTTGATAGATCTATAGACAAAGAATAAGTTACGTCCAAAAGCAGATAGCTGGATGTTTTTAGCTTTTAGTTTGTTCGCAACCGATGCAGGTAAGCGGTAACCGATTGAAATCTCCCGCATTTTTACATAATTGTTCTTTTTCACATACAGTTCATAACGCGATTGTGAATATTGTGGTCCACCCCAATTATAGGTGTTTGCATAGTAAGTTGCTTGCGAAATAATGTTGGTATTCGAAGAACCATCTGCTAGAACTCCGTCTAAAAGCATACCGTCGTGATAAACTGTTTCACCATTTGGCCCAGTTGTTGCGTTTGTTGCGATACCAACAATACTACCATTGGCATTTTTTGCTTGATAGTAACTAAGTCCACCATGCTCTGCATCCATATTATTCAAACTTTCTTCAAGTAGGCCTCTACTGATCATCCAGTTGGTACCTGTAGGCATAACACTACCTCCAAGGCGGAAGTCCATCAAGACATCGAGAGAAAAGTTTTTGTACGAAAAGTTATTGATCAAACCACCAACAGCTTTGGGTAAAGCATTTCCGGCTTTTATCCATCTATCCCCATCTATTTCATAAAGTCCATTTGAGGAAACAACCCGATTGCCATTTTCGTCCATTTTGGTCGGTCTGACCATAATATCGCCCATTGATTGGCCAACGTTGGCGACGAGTTGCGCAGCGTTACCATCATAGTCTCTTAGCAGAAGTGTGGAAGCGTTTCCTGGAAGTGAAACGACCTTGTTATTGTTCATCGAGAAATTAAGCGTTGAACTCCATTTAAAATTCTCTTTTTGTATGGGTGTACCGTTGATGGCAAATTCCCAACCGGTGTTGCGTAGAGAACCAACATTGGCCAGTATCGAGTTTGAACCACTTGAAATAGGCAAGGTATAGTTAATGATCTGATCTTTTACTAAACCATTATAATAAGTAACATCTAAACCTAAACGACCGTTGAGCATCTTGGTTTCTAAACCAAATTCTATTTCGTTTTTGGTCTCGGGCTTAATATCTATATTTCCAAAGCCAGTTGTTGGTAGTGTCGAATAGATCACAGATGCACCATTTGTAACCTGAGGACCTAATGTTTTTACGGTATAAGCAAGTGCACTCTTATAAATGTCAGGATAACTACCCACAATCCCCCAAGATGCTCTAAGTTTGGCGTAATTAAAAAATTCTGGCAGCTTTATGGCATCTGACAAGATAAAGCTTGAATTGACTGAAGGATAATAAAGCACATTGTTATCTGGATTCATTGTAGAAATCCGTTCACGACGTAATGTACCCTCTACATTCCAAAATTGTTTCAGGTTAAAATTCAATGTTCCAAAAACAGCATCACGAAGCATATAGTTGCGGTAATTATAACGATCGTTTCTTATAGGCTGATTTAACGATGCATTGACATCAAACCAATCGCGTACAGTTAAACCACCACTGGTCTCATTTTGTACATAGGTGTCTTGCGAACGTGTTGCCGTATAGCCAGCGATGACCCCTATCTTAATATCTTCATTGATATTTTTATTATAAGTTGCTAAGAGATCCGTGTAATAAATATTTGCGTTTTGGTTGCCCAAAGAAAACCCACCAGAATTTCCAAATTCCAACGGAATTTCATTTGGCTGTCTGCTTTCTGTGCGTTGTGAAGTTACATCTGCTGACACGCGTCCGCGAAGTGACAAATCATCGGTGATACTCCAGGTTGCTGTATATGACCCGATCAGACGATTGGAATACTCATCATATTGTTTCGCTTTGGTATCCCAAAGGAAGCCTAACACATCACCACGATAACCAAAGTAATGGATATCCTCATCTGGTGTGAGTGATTGTGTGTTTGGATCTTTGATCACATACTTATACCCCAGACTTGTTCTGTATTTATTCAGATACCACTCTGGATTATCAAAAGTCGAGATCATACCAGCGGTATTATTGATTAACCTATCCGTTAGAAAAGGTCTATTATGGGTGTGCTGATTGACAAAGTTGACAACAACATCGTTTTTGAATTTATTCCAAAGGGTAAAACTTGCATTTAGATTGGCTACATTCTTTTTGTTGTATGAATCCAATGCTGTCATCTGATTATCCTGACGTGTCAGGGAGAAACGTATATTGGAATTTTCAGAAGTATTGCCAATCGCGAGATTGAATATACTGTTGTTGGGGTTGTTAAAAAATTTATTATATGAGTTTTGTGCGGAATACGGTCTAACCTGACCATCCCAAGAAATAATGTCTTTACCATCGAATTTTGGGCCAAAGTTCAAACTGGTGTTCATTAGGCCACGAGTGACACCATTGACTTTGTCTTCGTCACCATAATAGAAAAAAAGATCATCTGCCTGTTTTACGTCGTTATAAGCTTTGGAGTAGCCAGGCCCTCTGACATCTTGGAATCGGGGCAGATATGCAATTTGATCGTGAGTATATGTCGCATTAAAATCAACGGAGAAGCCTTTGCCAGCTTTGCCAGATTTGGTCGTAACCAAGACTACACCATTCATTGCCTCTGATCCATATAGTGCTGCCGCTGATGCACCTTTAAGGATGCTGATGTTTTCGATATCTTCCGGGTTTAAGTCTTCCAAACCATTACCCCTGGCGCGCTGATCGCCCCAATAATCGGAGTTGTTAAATGAGGTCTGGCGCATGGGTACTCCATCAATAATCACTAGTGGTTGGGAGTTTCCAGTGATTGAATTGGTTCCGCGGATATTGATATTGATACCTGAGGTAGCACCACCCGGGGCAGCAGAGATGCGGACACCAGGTGCTTTACCATATAAAGCGCCAGCAAAGTTGGGTGATCCAGTTTTTGTTAATTCTTTCGAATCCACGGTACTCATGGCATAGCCGAGTTCTTTTGGAGCCCGTTTAATACCCATGGCTGTAACGACAACTTCTTCCAACGCTGAGGCGTCTTCGGTTAGTGTAATGTTAAGTGTTTTGGTAGATCCTACGACAATTTCCTGGGATTTATATCCGACTATGGATATACGTAAGGTCTCGCCCTGTGAGGCTTGGATCGTAAAAGATCCGTTTGCTGCTGTCTGTGTCCCTCTGGTTGTCCCTTTTACGGAAACCGTAGCACCGGAGATCGGTCCTTTGGCATCTGAAACTATTCCAGTAATGCTCTGCTGCGCATAGAGTGATGTAGCACTGAATAGTGTACATAAAGCCAATCCCGCAGTTTTTTTGTAAAATAGACTCATGTTTTAGGTATTTGTGTAAAATATTAGTTTATAATGCGTGCGATAAATTTTTCGATAACTAAAGCCGTTGTGCCCAGTTGCTGAGCGCTCCTGTGTAACGTTGAGATACTGAGGGTCGTTTTTTTTGCAATCTTTGGAATACTATATTCATTGACAGCAACCTGGATATGTGGTGCTAAAATCTGACCTATTTCTGCACCCCTACCACTGATAATGATTCGATGGGGGTTTAGAATATGGATAAGCGTAGATATTCCTTTTCCTAATAAATATCCAATCTTCCCAATATTATTAATGGCTACTTGATCCCCGATTTGTACTGATTTTATCAATGCCTCAACTTTATTGTTATGTTCTAGCTCTAATTTCTCATAGATTGAATATGCTCCCTTTTTGATATCTTTTTGGATATTTCGGATAGCAGCGCTAATTGATGCCTCTACTTCCAGACATCCTCTCTTCCCACACGAACATAACGTCAGGGTATCAGAAAGTGGGATATGACTGAATTCTCCGGCAAATCCGGAAGTTCCTTTGAATATATCGTCATTGATCAGTATACCAAGTCCAACACCCCAATTAAGATTGATGACAAGTGAATGGCTGGAGTCTTGAGCTTCGCCGAATTTTTTTTCAGCCCATGCGACACAGCGTGAATCATTGTCTATAACAGCAGGAATTTCAAATCTATTTTCGATTTGCTCACGAATATTGTATAGGGACGAATCTTCGCTGTAGGATTCATTTAACCCTGTTTCGGAATTAACGAAGCCAGGCATGCTAATTCCAATACCTATAACTAAATGTTTTCTTATTTGATGTTTTGAAAGAAAATCTTCTAAAGAATCCATAATTATGGCGGACGCCTCTGGACCTTTCAGATCAATTGGAATATTATTTTCGGAATGAAGTACTTCAGTTCTCAAATTAGATGAGGCAATTGAGGTGTAAAACTGATCAATGGATAGGCTTAAAACGATATGATTCAAGTCTTCATTTAGCATATATTGGATAGCCTTCCTTCCCCCGGTAGAGGCTGCATACCCTTTCTCCACAATGATATCTTTCATAAGCAAACCATTTAATTGCTTGGTCACTGAGGGTATACTTCGGGACAATGCGTTTGCTATTTCTGCAATCGGTTGCATTGGACGATAGTACAAATTTCTTAAAATATCGACAATCATGGTTTAGTTCAACTTCGTTAAGTAATTCTTCGATTTTGAGATTTTAAACGATATTATTTTTAATATCAAAGTTAGTTTGTGTAATTATTTAGTTGGCTTTCCTTTCCAGGATTTGGCCGTATAATTATGTTATTTAAAATAAAGATATGTAGTATTTCTATTAAGTTCAAATTTCTTTTTAAATTTTTTAAAAAGAAATGATCGGTCTATGTTTTTAAATACATAAGATGGGCCGTTTCATAGTGAAATACGGAATTTAGATTTGTAACAAGTTTGGCTTATGATTTGTCGAATGGGCGCCTCGGATATAATGGATAATAAAAGTTAGAAAGTGATTGGCTGATTTTTATCAGGTATAATAACTTGCTGTATCAAACACAAAATAAATCAAATTAGTTATAGATATTGGGGTGTAACCAAAAAATCACCCTATTTACTCAATTATAAAATAATCAATTATGAAAAAAAGACAAATCTTCAAAAGTTTGTTATGCGTAGGCATTATCTTTTCTTTCGCGTTCACAAAGACAGATCTAAATTCCATCCCTGAACGCTACTTACCTGCTCCTTCTTCAAAAGCAAAAATGGTTGCTATGGCAGCCCTGCCAACGTTGCTTAATGGAATATAGAGTGAATCTACTACAATTGGTTCAGGCTCAATGTCACCAATGAACTTTGTTGCTTTATATCCCATCAGATGTACGGATGCAATCGATGCTGAATGGCAAGTATCGCCTTCAGCAACAGTTACCTACGATTCGGGATTGGATTGTCTTTTGGAGAACCATACTGGTGTACGCATACAATTTTCTAATAGCGGTACATATATAGTTTCGGCACGGATAAAAAATAAAGATGGGGTTTGGACGAATTGGGCTTATACAACGATTACCAAGATGTAGAATCTGGTGGTTTTGTATTCGGGAGAGTTCAGTACAATGAAAACTGACAGAAAAAGGAGGTGCAGAATGCACCTCCTTTTTTATATACTATCCGTAGAAAGTCTATTTCTGTTTTGCCCACCATAATGGAGTTAATACCTTATCAGCATTTCCTAAAAGAGAAACAGCTTGTTGATATTTTTCTGGTGAAGCTTCTCTGAAGGACGAAGGATAATTTAACCTTTGAGGGAAAAATTTTATACTGCTTGTCATCATATTGCCTGTATTTAGATCCGGCAAGTTGGGCAATGCATTCTCAATTGCAGGATTTTCAAAGAAAGGTAATCCCAATCTTCTTTGGTCATTCCATGATTCTAATGGTAACCACGGCAAATTGGCAATAAATTTTTGAGTAATAATTTTCGTTAGTAGATCATTGCGCACGGTACCATTTTTATATAATGTGTTGACAGGATATTTGATGCTAACTGTTCCAGGTGCATTTGTATATCCATCTATGTAATTCATATTGTGGTTGTCGCCTGGTTCGGTTGTATGGGTGAATTTTACCGAAGTTCCCACACGATTATAGTTTTCTGAATTTAAGTAATTGCTAACAAATGAGCCGACTCCCCAATAGTCAAAACTAGCTTTTACACCATTTTCATAGGCTTGTTGAGCAGTTGTGCCTGTAGACCATCCTCTTACTGAGGCTTCAGCTAAGAGGAAGTAGGATTCCCAGCTTGCGAAGAAGATTCTACTGCTAGTGCTCGCTCTGAATTGTTGACTTAGTGCTGGAACTTTTCCCACTAAAGTTGAACGAAGTCTATTATTTGTTCCTTTTGCACCCCAATCACCTAAAGAAAATGCATTCCATGTATATTTTGTATTAACTTTTATCTCATTAGATCCACTAACCAATACTTCTTCCTGCGTTTTCGCATCATCGGTCCATGACGGATATAAAGAATAATTAGAATTACTTAGATCTCCCGGAATGTAAAATGCTTTATATGCGCGTGGATCAATCTTATTGGGAAGCCCATCTAACCAATATCCAGCAGAAGGATCATTTGTTTGAGTGGTGAAATGATTAGCATAACGTTTTCCAATATAGTTTTCGTCTTTAATGGAAGACTTTAGATCTGCGCCAACTAATTGATCTGATTTTATTCCTCCTAAACCGATATAAAGATTGTTTAACGTGGCGGATAGTGTCTGTGCGTTCCACTCTCTGCTCATTACACCGGATAATGGATCCCAACCTGTTTTTTCTGCAACTGTAAAATTATCAGCAGCAGTTGTAATATATTTATTTGTTGCAGCAGCAGCTTCAAATTCGGCTTTTGCTTTAGCAGCATCTACTTCGGATAAACGCATCGCTAGTCGCATACGCATAGAGTTCGCGTATTTGATCCAGCTTTCGTATTTAAACCCGTACGCTCTGTCAAATTTTAATACTTCTTCAGGTATTTTAACATTTGCATCAATTTTTGAGATAGCATCTTTTAATTCATCGAAAATATAATAATACACATCTTTTACAGATTTGTATTCCGGATTTACACCTTCCGCATAGTCAATTGGAACTGGGCCGAAATTATCTGTCAGTTCACTGATGAGATAGGCTCTCCATATTCTTGATATTTGAAGAACATTGTTTGTGTAATCTTTTGCTGATCCAGCTTTGATTTCATTATTCGCAATTTGAATCCCTTTGCTTGCATTTTTAATCCATTCTGCTGAATATCTGTAATACTCTTTTGACCAATCGTCATTTACTGTACCCAATGCAAGGCCATTTGTCATGTGTTGTCTTCCCGCTGTTTTCCAGTCTAAAACAAATATCCGTTCTGCAATATTTGGATCTTGCTGAGCTCCAGTCAGTGAGTTATTGAAAAAGTATTCAATTTTTACTTGTGTTTCATTGGCCTTTAGGGGGTCAATATTTATTTCTTCAAATTTTGAACAAGAAGAAAATGTGATAGATCCAAATAATATGGCTAATCCTATTTTTGATTTGAAATTTTTCATTTTTTTATTGTTTAAAATCCTAATGTTACGTTAAAGAAAAATGATCTTGAAGTTGGTGTTGAGAAATTTTCAAAACCTGTCGCATTCGAATTAATCGCAAAGACAGATTCTGGATCAACTCCATTTGCATGACTTTTTATCATCCAAACGTTATTTGCTGTCACACTGATCTTTGCACGTTGTATAATGCTGTTTTTTAGTATTGTGCTAGGAAAATTATAACTTAAACTTAGGTTTCTTAATCTAATATTAGTCGCGTCATACACGTTGGCTTCACCGATGCCAAAGTTTCCAGATGTCGTACCAACTTGATTCCAGTATAATTGTTGAGTTGTTTCTACTGTATTTTTTGCATATCCAGTTCCTGAAGTAACAACGCCGTCGACCAAAAACTTATCACGTTGACCATTTGGGGCCGTAACGGCAGCGCTACCATTTACTTGTAGGTTTAAGTTTGTTCCCGAATAAAATTCCCCACCGAATCTTCCATCAATTAAGAAACTCAAACCAAAGTTTTTAAAGGCGAAGCTGTTTGTCCAACCCACAAGAGCTTTTGGTGCTTGGTTTCCTAATTTAACCATTCCACTGCTAGCCTGTGGTAAACCGTTGCCATTGAGAATTAACTGACCATTATATTCGCTGTTGGCATCCTCAACACGAAGAAATTTTGTACCGTAAATGTCACCGTATAAACTTCCCTTTACAGCTCGGACTGCAACATTGTCATAAGATCCTAATGGATAAATATCACTTGCGGCACTTAAATCAATTATTTTATTTCTATTGTTTGAAAAATTAATGCTTGAGGTCCAGCTGAATCCTTCTCTATTATCAAATATACGACCATCTAAAACAACTTCAATACCAGAGTTTTGGATATTTCCAGCATTGATTTTTTCAAATTCATAGCCACTGAAAGGATCAGCTGGTATATTAATAATTTGATTGGTTGCATTATTTTTATACCATGCGAAATCAATTCCCATTCTACTTTGAAAAAATCGAGCATCAAAACCAAATTCTATAGTTTTGATCAATTCACTTAAAATGTCTGGGTTGAATTTAGTGTTAGGCATTCCAGCAGTGGTATTACCATTAGGATCTTTCCCTATATTAAATACATTGTATAACTGAAAAGAACTCAAGTCATTACCTACTTGTGCGTAAGAGCCTCTGACTTTAGCAAAGCTCAACCATGAAGG
This sequence comes from Sphingobacterium sp. HMA12, assembly GCF_002933815.1. Taxonomy (GTDB): domain Bacteria; phylum Bacteroidota; class Bacteroidia; order Sphingobacteriales; family Sphingobacteriaceae; genus Sphingobacterium. The sequence goes on along the minus strand of NZ_BEYR01000005.1, from coordinate 264,722 downwards.
TAATTGACCACCATTTTTGGTTATCATATCAGAAATTACTAATGAAGTACTGACGGATGGATAGAAAAATGATCTGTTGTTATTTCCTAGTGTGGATGACCAATCATTTCTACCGGTAAAATTGATAAACCAATAATTGTCATAATTTATTTCTCCATTTGCATAAAGAGAATTGATCTGTTTAGTGGCTAGGGATTGATTTACTACCGGATTTGAAATACTGTTTTGTATATAAAATAGATTGGGAACTTCTAAATTCCCTGCATTTGCGTCTAATCCGGTTGATTTTTGTTTCATTATCTGTCCAAATAGTGATAATGCTCCCCCCCATTTGCCAACTAAATTGTCCTTCTTAGCATTTAAAGCCAAAGTAAAATTATTCTCAAAAAAAGTGTTTTTACCTAAACCATACTGTCCTGTTGCGCTTATTGGACTTCCAGCGTAAGTTTTATTTTCATAATTCGTTGTATATTGGTCTCTTCCTAATCTTGCCTCGGCATTTAACCAATCATTGAATTTGTATTGAATGCTTCCATTCATTAAGAAGCGATCACGAATATCTTGATTTAATTTATACTTTGCCAGCCAATAAGGATTGATAGAATTTGTTGTACCATACCAATTCATATTCCCCTGTGCATCTGCTGCGTTTTTGAAATCTAAGATATTTATTGAACGTGGCATAGTAAACAATGTACTATACATATTCGATGTATTATCACCTGATGCTGGTCTATTTTTCGCATTGGTATTCATATATTGTACCTTTACGTCCGTCGTCCAACGATCATCAGGACCAAAAGATGTGTTTACTTTCGTCATTAAATTCAGACGCTCCAATGAAGAACCGGGGATTTTACTTTGATCATTTAAGTATGTTGCCGAAGTATAGATATTGGTCTTGTTGAATTGTTGTTGAAAAGTTAAATTTTGAGTGTGATTGACCCCTGTTTTGAAAAAGTTACCAATATTGTCATAAGCCTGACTAGTTAGTTTTTCTCCCCAATTTTCTGTGCTTGTAGGATTATTGACTCCGTCTTTCCCTTGTCCATATGTACTTTGCAGCTTTGGCGTCATAAAGAGAGTCTCTAGTCCTAATGTCGAGGAGTAAGTTATGCCAGCACCTTTTTGAGCTTTCCCAGATTTTGTTGTAATAATAATTGCGCCATTACCAGCTCTTGAACCATAGAGAGCTGATGCTGCCCCGCCCTTAAGTACAGACATGCTTTCGATATCTTCTGGATTGATATCTCCTAAACCGCCACCCATATCAGTTCCAGGATTCCACATGTCATTATTTGTCTGTCCAATACCATTGGTTGCACCTAAAAAATTGTTTAATGGCACACCATCGACTATAATTAGAGGTTGGTTATCACCAGTTAAGGAATTATTTCCTCTTAAAGTTATTTTTGTTGAGGAAGCTGGACCGGCGGACCCTTTAATTACTTGTAGGCCAGATACTTTTCCTGCTAATCCATTGGCGACGTTATTTTCTTTTGCATCAACCAATTGATCCCCTTTGACATCTTGAAAAGAATACCCTAAAGTTTTCTTTTCTCTTTTTATTCCCATCGCTGTCACAACAACTTCACCTAAAGTGGATTCGTCATTTGACAGATTAACATTAATCGTTTTAGTTGCGCCAACCACAATTTCTTGAGGTTTATAACCTACCAAGGAGATGCGAATTGTCTCGCCTTGAGCAGCTTGAATACTAAATTCTCCGTTTGTACCTGACTGGGTAGCTCTATTTGTCCCTTTTACAGAGATAGTTGCACCCGATAATGGCCCCTTGGCATCTGAAACTTTTCCAGAAATACCTTGCTGGGCAAAAAGTGATGTAGCACTGAAGAGTGTGCACAACGCTAATCCAGCTGTTTTTTTGTAGAATAGACTCATTGTTTAGTGTTTAATTTATTAATAATTATTTAGTTAGGATGCTGCCAATATGGTTTTCTACGACGATAGCAGCAGTACCTTTTATTTGGGCATGTTTGTTTAATTCCGACATTTGAACTTGTGTGGTCTTGGCAATTTCAGGAATGCAAAATTCGTTAATTGCAATCTGAATCTGTGGGTTTAAAATTCTACCCAGTTCTGCACCACGGCCACTGACGATAATTTGTTTGGGGTTTAAGATGTGGATGAGTGTGGAAATTCCTTTGCCTAGCATGTAACCTATTTTCCCCAGATTATTAATCGCTATTTGGTCTCCTACATTACTTGCTTCAATCAGCGCATCAATTTTGTTGAGATTACTCTTGACAAATGTGCTGTAAATCGAATACTCATTTTTTTCGATGTCATTTTCTGTATTTCGGATAGCTGCATTTAACGAAGCCTCCACTTCTAGACAGCCCCGTTTGCCACAGGAGCAAAGTGTATTGTTGTCGGAAAGCGGAATATGACTGAATTCACCTGCAAATCCTGATTCTCCCTTAAAAACAGTTCCATTAATAATAATTCCTAAGCCAACACCCCAATTCAGATTAATGATCAATGAGTTTTCGATATTCTTCGCCAAGCCAAATTCTTTTTCGGCGAGAGCTATACAACGTGAATCATTTTCGATTACTGTAGCAATTTTGTACTTTTTCTCTATTTTGCTTTTGATTTTATAGAGCGGATGAGTGATAGGGTAGGATTCATTAACTCCAAGTTCAGAATTTACGAATCCTGGCATGCTGATGCCTATGCCAATAAGTCTACTAATATCTATGGAAGATAAAGCTAAGATTCTTTCGATTTCCGATAGAAGTAAATCGGATGAATTCGCTAATTGTAATTCCAATGGAACATCTCTATGCTCAGCGATTGTATTTTGGCGTAAATCCGTTAATGAAAATGTAGAAAAATACTGGTCAGCGGAAATAGTTAAAATATAGAAATCTAAAGAAGGATTAAGTGCAAATTGTATAGGGCGTCTTCCGCCGGTAGATTCGGCAAATCCACATTCAATGATAATCTTCTCCTCCAACAGACGATTGATAACCTTCGTAATAGAAGGTGTACTCTTGGCTAGCTTTTTAACTAGTTCTGCTATAGAGACAGCTGTATCAAAATAGAGGTTTTTTAATATTTCTTTTTCCATTGGTATTGAAGCATTTCATAAAAGTCGGTTAAACTTTTGTTAAAGATATATTAAAAAAAATGTAAGTTCAAAAAACTTTTTAAAATTATTTAAGAAGTGCTTGTTTCCTTGGAATAACGAGTTGCAATCGTTTGTTTTTGTAACAATCCTGTCATTAAGTGCTTTCTTCCTGTTTGTGCCATTATTATAAATATTATGCATAAAAATGAATTCGTTAATCCCTATATTTACTCGCTAATCACTTAATTTATGATGAAACAACGTTATTATTCCTTGGATGTGTTTCGTGGGGCTACTGTGGCGCTGATGATTATGGTAAATAATCCGGGGACTTGGGCGCATATGTTCGCGCCGCTGAAACATGCAGCCTGGCATGGCTGTTCTCCGACGGACTTGGTTTTTCCATTTTTTCTATTTGCAGTAGGAAATGCCATGTCCTTTGTGATTCCTCGATTGCAGGAAGCTGGCCCCGCGGTTTTCTGGAAGAAGGTACTTAAACGCACGGTTTTAATTTTTGCTATCGGGCTTTTTATTAACTGGTGGCCTTTTATTAAATGGGAGGGGGCAGAACTGGTTTTTAAACAATGGGTAGATCCCAATGATCCAAGTCGAGGTATTCGTATCCTTGGGGTGCTGCAGCGTATCGCAATAGCTTATTGTTTTGCCTCTATATTAGCGTATTACTTTAAAGAAAAAGCAATTATTTGGATTTCTGCTGGTATTTTATTGCTGTATTGGGCTGTCTGTGCAATGGCAGGGGGAGCTGATCCCTATAGTTTAGAAGGGTGGTTTGGTACCAAGCACGATATCGCGATATTGGGTCTGCCGCATATTTATAAAGGCGAAGGTGTTCCATTCGACCCAGAGGGATTGATGAGTACCTTACCGGCGATCGTACAGGTGGTGTTTGGTTATCTGGTCGGCGTGTTTATCAAGAAGCAAGGACAGGTGGACTGGTTATGGTCTAAGGTGCCTGCTTCAAACGAACCCCATTTCAAGTTGTTGGCCGGGATGTTTGTTACTGGTTTTATCCTTGTTGTTTTGGCCTGGATCTGGGCGCTCGGCTTTCCGATCAATAAAAAAATCTGGACGAGTTCCTATGTACTCTATACCACGGGACTTGCTACAATGACAATTGGTGGTATGATCTGGTTTATAGAGGTGCAGGGTGTCAAAAACAAACTCACTCAATTTTTTGATGTATTCGGCAAAAATCCGCTATTTATATTTGTCTTGAGTGGAATCCTGCCCCGTTTTCTTGGTTTATTCCGGATCCCCGATGGATTAAAGGATGACGGAACACAGAAATATACCGACGCTTTCGCCTGGTTTTATAAGTATGTCTGTGCCAAAGTACCAGGTATCCCTGAGGTTGGTTCCTTTGTATATTCACTGTGTTTTTTGACCCTGATGTGGGTAATCTGTTACTGGTTGGACAAGAAGAAAATATATGTCAAAGTGTAATGGAAGTGAATAAGTTATGAGCATAATTTGTTCGTCTCAAAAAAAACACTACCTTTGCACGCAATTAATTAATTTTTTAACGCTTTAATATTATTCAAGAGATGTATTTAAGTAAAGAGTACAAAGCTGAGATCTTCGCAGAATTTGCTGGATCAGCTACTAACACTGGATCTACAGAAGGTCAAGTTGCTTTATTCACGAAAAGAATCGCTCACTTAACTGAGCATTTGAAAAAGAACAGAAAAGATTTCGGTACACAACGTGCCCTACAAATGTTGGTAGGTAAACGTCGTTCATTATTGGCTTATCTTTACAAAACAGATATTAACCGTTACCGTGCGATCATCAAAGGTCTAGGTTTACGTGATATCATCAAATAAGCTTTTGTACAAAGGTTTTTAGGAAAGCCATCCAGATTTTGGATGGCTTTTTTTATGAAATATCTCGTCTTAGGTATTATACATTATGATAATGTGATTAATAGCTGTGGTCACACCTTTATCTTGCCTAAGTGCAGACTGTCTGTATTACCTCCACCATAGCTCCCTATAAAAAATATATACACTTCATAAGTCGTTACCTTTCGATGTTTTGGAATATTAATGTCTTGTTTGCCAGATATTAAGCTATTTTTCGATTCGTTCATCAAAAGTGGATATTCAACCCCATTATCCGCTGCGCTATACAGGATTAAGAAGGAATCGTAAGACCTTGTGTCAAATTTTTTCTCCAGATAGGTATCATATTCCCAAGTAACCTGAAGCACTCCGTTTTCTTGCTCCAAATCCATCGTGTAGGAAGTGATGGGGTTGGGGCTTCCTTTGGCAATCATAAATTTCTGCCAGTTAACCACAAAACCGTCCCCTTCCTGGATAAGTGCTTCGTTCAGATTATAAGACATGGCGACATCGTATGCGCGCTTTGGATAGCTATACGCCTTATAACCTATTTTGATGATCGGATTTAATATGCTAATATGCGACCTCACAATCTTGAAGCGTGTCCTACTGAGCAGCTGTTCAGGAGTGGGCTCCCGTTTTTTAACGCGAGGAAGAGAGCGTACATAATTTCCTGTTTTCGTCAACACAAACACAACGGAACCTGCTTTCCCGGAAACAGTTCCATTAACGCCATTTTTTATGATTGCCATAACTAGCTGATTAGAAAATAGATATCAAGATAAACATTAAAACCGAAATATCCTAATACCAAATTATACCTAATAACAATTTTGAATCAGTTTTTAGACAGTAATCAGTCATTGGTTATTCAGTTTATATTGAGTCATTACTGAGCAAGCACTGAACAAACACTGAACAAGTATTGTTAAAAATTAAAATTTGATCACTATTTGATCCTAATGCTGTCCCCTAAAAATTAAAAGAGGAAAAAAGGGAAGGAGCTACGCTTGTGTAACGAAAATACCCAAATTTAAAATCCCAACTTCTAGCTTGATAAGTTAATCTGTTGATAGGGTTAACCTCCAGCTGATCTAATCATTATTAGAAGTACCTAAAGGCCCCACTTTTTTGGATTGGCCGTTGTTATTCGGAAAATGTTCAAAAAAATAGCACATATAAAAGCACCCGAAGGTGCTTTTATTAAGCAAATTTTCAAAGAATGACGACAGTTGCATAACCTCCCTGTGGACTTAGTACTGACTTTCCGTATTTAGCTAACCGTTAATTGCATTAATCTTAATATTTTAATTTACCTTTGTGCTGAAATCTAACGTATTTAAAATATCGGCACGCCGCCAACAAGATGAAAAGCGTGTCACAAACAAGATTAAATGAATTACAACGAAATTAAAACAACCATCGATATGGGTAATGGCACCCAGATCGAATTGTCTACAGGAAAATTAGCGAAACAAGCCGATGGTGCTGTAGTATTAAAACAAGGTGATACGATGTTGCTTGCAACTGTTGTTTCTGCCAAAGAAGCTAAATCTGGTGTTGATTTTTTACCACTTTCAGTAGATTATCAAGAGAAATATGCGGCTACTGGTCGTATTCCGGGGGGCTTCTTACGTCGTGAGGCTAGATTGTCAGACTATGAAGTATTAATTTCCCGTTTGGTAGACCGTGCACTACGTCCATTATTTCCTGAAAACTATCACGCAGACACCCAAGTTGCCATCAGCTTGATCTCTGCGGATAAAGATATTATGCCTGATGCTTTAGCAGGCCTAGCAGCATCTGCTGCAATTGCGGTTTCTGATATTCCTTTTAATGGTCCTATTTCCGAAGTTCGCGTAGCGAAAATTGACGGTCAATTGGTCATCAATCCAAAATTATCTGAACTTGAAAATGCAACTTTGGAATTTATCGTTGCTGGTTCGGCTCAGGATATTGGTATGGTGGAAGGTGAAGCAAAAGAAATTTCGGAAGCTGAAATGGTTGAAGCGATCGCTTTTGCGCATGAAGCTATCAAAAAACAAGTTGCTGCACAAGTAGAATTGGCTAATTTGGTCGGTAAAACAGTGAAACGTGCCTATAGTCACGAACCTGAAAACCCTGAATTGAGAGCATCCATTTTTGCTGCTACTTATGATAAAGTATACGCAATTGCAAAATCGGCTTCTGCGAAACATGACCGTTCGGAGAACTTTGCAAAAATTGCAGAAGAATACAGAGCGACAATGCCTGAAGAATTGGATGATGATACCGCATTCTTATTCAAAAAATATTTCCATGATGTTCAATATGATGCTGTCCGTAATCTAGTTTTGGATGAAGGCATGCGTTTAGATGGCCGTGACGTACGTACAGTACGCCCGATCTGGTCTGAGGTGGATTATTTGCCAGCTGCACACGGTTCTGCTGTATTCACACGTGGTGAAACACAATCATTGACTTCGGTTACTTTAGGTGCTAAAGACGACGAGCAAATGATCGATGGTGCTTTTATCAACGGTTATAACAAATTTATCCTTCACTATAACTTCCCTGCGTTCTCTACAGGCGAAGTAAGACCAAACAGAGGTCCTGGCCGTCGTGAAGTTGGTCACGGTAACTTGGCGATGCGTTCATTGAAACAAGTGTTACCTGCAGATAATGAAAATCCATATACAATCCGTGTGGTTTCCGATATTTTGGAATCCAATGGTTCGTCTTCCATGGCGACAGTATGTGCCGGTACATTGGCTCTTTTGGATGCTGGTGTGAAGTTGAAAGCTCCTGTATCTGGTATTGCAATGGGATTGATCTCCGATGAGAAAACTGGTAAATATGCAATTTTATCGGATATCTTAGGCGATGAAGATCACTTAGGTGATATGGACTTTAAAGTAACTGGTACTGAAAAAGGTATCGTTGCTTGTCAGATGGACTTAAAAATCAATGGTTTGAAATGGGAAGTGTTGACACAGGCTTTGGATCAAGCGAAAGAAGCTCGTTTACACATCTTAGGTGAAATGAAGAAAACCATTTCTGCTCCACGTGAAGACTACAAACCACATGCACCTCGTATCGTTCAATTGTTGATCGATAAAGAATTTATCGGTGCTGTGATCGGCCCAGGTGGTAAGATCATTCAGGAAATGCAACGTGAGACCGGTGCAACAATCTCTATCGAAGAGGTTGATAACAAAGGTGTCGTTCAGGTATTTGCGGACAACAAAGCTGCAATTGATGATGCAGTAGGTCGTATCAAAGCGATTGCTTCTAAACCAGAGATCGGTGAAACTTACGAAGGTAAAGTAAAATCAATTATGCCATTCGGTGCATTCGTAGAGATTATGCCTGGTAAAGATGGTTTATTACACATCTCTGAAATTGACTGGAAACGTCTTGAAACAATGGACGGAATCTTCAAAGAAGGTGATAAAGTGACAGTTAAATTATTGGATATTGATAAACAAGGTAAAATGAAGCTTTCACGTAAAGCTTTATTGCCTCGTCCTCCAAGAGAAGATAAGCCAAAACAAGATAAGCCAAATGGCGAAGCTCCTGTAGCTGGCGCTGGACAGGAATAAGCTTGTTCTTTAACTAAATATACAAAGGCCCGCCATGCAGCGGGCTTTTTTTGTGGCAAGCCATCTATACGGCGGTGGATATTTTTCTTGTACCGAAGGAGGGAATGAATAACTTTAAGATCCATTGGCTAAATTATCTCAAAGAAGCTAAACGGGAAGGCCGGTTGGACAAAGCGATCCATGCTGATCATATATTTGAGGTACTTGTCACAAAAGACGGCGTGCTATTGGACAGGGGAAACAGTTCTAAAGATCTGATTTTCTAAGAATGCAAAAAAGATGGAGTCCTGGGGGCCAATCGGGGCGCCCGATATGTTATCTTTTGAAACTCAAAGTTCCGAAAGAGTTGTTTGATAAGGCCAAAATGGAAGAGTTGCTTGTTCAAAGGGATTTGGTCAAGCAGCAACCTCTTGAACAATAAACAAAACAGGCTGTCATTTCGACAGCCTGTTTTGTTTTTATAGCATAATAACGCCTTTTATCTTGGCAACTTCTTTGTAGAAGGAAATGACCTGATCTGCATCTTTTACATTCAGGCTGACCGTGATCGAGGTGTATTTGCCTGTCTTGGAATCCTTGAAGTCAAAACGTGCATCCGTATCATCAAATACACTTTGGATCTGATTGAAATGATCCTGATCTTTTGGTAAGATAAATTTGTACGTATAGTCTTTCGGAAAGGTCTCCAGGTCTTCTAATCTTTCTTTAAAAGTTTCATAGAAGTCTTTAGGATTCTCGCCTCCATCAGGGATATCTTGTATATTGATGTTTTTGTAATCTGCCATTTTTTGTTCTCCTTAAATTTATATAGTAAGGTATTAACAAATATTAATCCACTAATGTTTTGCTGACAATTTTTCAGTTAATTATTGTCAACGCTTGATGGTCTGTCCGCTTTATTTTTTCCGAAGTTCTTATTCGGAGTAGCGCTCATCTCAATCTCCATCTGACCGCCCTGTAGCAACTGCGCGTGTGTGATAAACGTCTTGCTGTAAGGTTTTCCGTCCAATTTGATAGATTTGATGTACTGGTTTGCTTTGCCTTGGTTTTTTACGGTTATTGCCAAGGTTTTACCATTTGGCAAATTGATGTTGGCATGTTCCATCATCGGTGAGCCAAATACATAAACACTGCTCATCGCATTCAATGGATAGAATCCCATCGCAGAGAATACGTACCATGCGCTCATCTGACCGACATCATCGTTACCACAGAGTCCTGCTGGTGTATTTGTATAGAAATCGGTCATCGCCTTGCGTGCCAGTGCTGCACCCTTCCATGGCTGTCCTGCATAGGCGTATAGGTAAGGAATATGGTGGTTCGGCTCATTGCCTTGGGCGTATTGGCCAATGAGTCCTGAAATATCCGGAGAAGCTTCTCCGCCTAAATCCGAAGACATGGTTGTGAAATAATCTAGTTTCTTTAAAAATTGCTGATCGCCGCCAAAAAGATTGATCAAACCGGTAACATCCTGTGGTACAAGCCAGGTATATTGCCATGCATTTCCTTCACAGTAATCATTTTCACGATGCTTTGCCATCAATGGATCAAAAGGCCTGCGGAAGTCGCCATTGGCTTTTCTGCCAACAAAGTGGCCAACTTCTTTGTCAAAGTACTGCTCGTATAATTTATAGCGTTTTTTGAAATAAGCAGCATCTTCAGTCTTTCCTAATTTCTCCGCGATTTTATAAGCACCAAAATCGGCGATAGCATATTCCAATGCCCAGGCCACGGATTCATTAGCCATGCTATCAATAGGGATGTAAGTAAGGTCGCGCGCGAATTTCAACCCATGGTCATTGCCCATAGCAGTTGTTTTGACGGCCTCCCATACCAAAGGATAATCCTTCTCGTCAATGATGCCTTTTAGAAATGCATCGGCAATCACGGGAATGGCCGGCAACCCAACCATCGTATTGGTTTCGTTACCCTGTAAATGCCACATCGGTAGTTTTCCCTGCTGTTGATAAATGGCAAGCATTGTTTTGATAAAATCCTGATTAATTTTGCGGTCTTCAAGGATGGTCATCAGCGGATGAAGCCCACGGTAAGTGTCCCATAAGGAAAATACGGTGTGATTGACAAAATCTTGCTTTTCGTACACCTGTTTGTCCGTTCCCAGATAGTCGCCGTTTGCATCGTTGAAAATTGTAGGTGCAAAGTAAGTATGGTATAAGGCGGTATAGAAGATTGTCTTGGTGTCCTTATCCGCTTCAAACTGAATCTTGTTCAGGGTCTTATTCCAACGTTGATCGGCTTCTTGTTTCACTTTCTCAAAATTCCAGCCCGGAATCTCTGCATTGATGTTATTTAAGGCATTGGTCGAGCTGACCGGCGAAATGCCGACTTTCAGTTCAATGGTCTTGTTTTTGGCCGCATCGAAGAAAAGAGCTGCTTTGATCGCTTGTCCTTTGAATGTGGTCTGCCCAAGTTTTTCTTCCTTGCCATCGAAGAAGCGAACCTTTTGAATTGGTTGCGAAGTTTTTATGGCGAAGTATAGCTTTTGATCAGTTGCCCAGCCGGTCGAAAAACGGTAACCAACGAAGGTAGAATCATTGACCTGCTTGATGTAGGTGTCGGTGGGTTTATCCCAGTTGATATGGTAGCCCAAGTCGATCAAAATGTGAGCATTATCAGTTTTTTCGTAACGGTATTGATGGTAACCAACCCTTTCCGTTGCTGTTAAATTTGCCTGGACCTTATAGTCATCCAGATAGGCACTGTAAAAACCCGGTTTAGCGACTTCAGTTTCTTTTTTGAAGGATGAGCCATAGCCTGTATTCATTTTGTTGAATTCTGCAGGTGTCAATTGCAGTTTGCCATTTGCCGGAACGATCATAAGATCATTTAGATCTCCGATGCCTGTTCCGCTTAGATGGGTGTGCGTGAAACCCAATATTTCCTGGCTTTTGTAATTATAACCGCTACACCAATCCCAGCCGTTGAATTTATCCCAGATCTGTGGAATCTGTGTTGGCCCAAGTTGCACCGCACCCAAAGGTACATTGGCTCCGACAAAGACGTGCCCATGATCCGCTGAGCCAATGAAGGGATTGACATATTGTGTTAAATTTTGCTGGGCTTGAACGCAAAATGGTAAAATTAGCGTGCCCAACACTGTTGTGATGAGTTTATTTCCTGTCATAGGTTTTGTGTTCGGGTATTTGAAACTGCTTAAAATTAGTAAATAAAACCTTTTAGCGCAATTTTATTATTATTTTAGTAAATTGTCGTTAAATTTTTTACTTTAGTAATCTTCGAAATAAAACTTAACAAACCTACTCTACATGAAGAAACGTATTCTGATCAGTGATATCGCAAAGGCGTTGGGAATTTCTGTAACTACAGTATCCTTTATTTTGAATGACAAGGCAAAAGAGAAGCGAATCAGCGAAGCGTTGACTAAGCGCGTATTGGATTATGTCAAAAAGGTGGGGTATAAGCCGAACGAATTGGCGAAAAGCTTACGTACGGGGAAAACCAAAATTTTGGGATTGATTATTGAAGATATCTCAAATCCATTTTTTGGAAATATCGCACGTCTGATCGAAAGCAAAGTTTACGAGCAGGGATACCGTATTATTTATTGTAGTACCAATAACGATGTCGAGAAGGCGAAGGAGCTGATCCAGATGTTTTACGATCGTCAGGTTGACGGGTTCATTATTACGCCTTCGGATGGTTTGGAAGATACGGTGAAGCAATTGCAGCAAAGTAATATTCCCGTGGTCCTTTTTGACCGCTATTTTCCGGAGCTGGAAACAGACTATGTCGGGGCCGACAATTTTCAGGGTGCTTTTGACGCAACGAGTCACTTGTGCCTGCAGGGTTATAAGCGCATCGGTTTTGTGTCTTTATATTCGGATCAGACCCAGATGAAGGAGCGTTCGGAAGGTTATCTGAAAGCGATGGACAATAATAAACAGCAAAGTTTTATTCAGAAAGTTCAAATGGATGCCTCGGATGATGAAGCAATGGAGTCTCTCCATGATTTTATTTGTGAGAATCGCCTGGATGCTGTTTTGTTTTCGACGAATTACTTGGCAATTTCAGGATTGAAGGCATCGAAGAAATATAATTTTGTCATGCCGGCGATGATCGCTTTCGATGATCATACTGTATTTAAATTATTGGAGCCTTCGATCACTGTTGTCTCCCAACCGATCAAGGAAATCGCGGAAAACCTAATCAATATACTTTTGCTTCGCTTACAGGGTAAAATAAAAGCAACACGTAAGATGGTGTTGCCTTGTGAATTGAAAATTCGTGAGTCGACAAAAGCAAAGGTCACACTGTAGTATCCGCTACGAATTTCATTGAAATTGAGTTGACACAATGGCGCGTGTTTTTTGCCGTAAAACCTTCCCCAAGAAAGACATGGCCCAGGTGTGCTCCACATGCACTGCAGAGGATTTCTGTCCGACGTCCATCTGCATCCGTAATCCGGGTGACCGCTCCGGGTATTTCGTCGTCAAAGCTCGGCCATCCACAACCCGATTCAAATTTTGACTCTGAACGGTACAGCGGGCTTTCGCAACGTCGACAAATATAGGTTCCCTTCACTTTATTGTCCAAAAGTGCTCCCGTAAAAGGACGCTCTGTCCCTTTATGCACAATCACATATTCCTCTTCTTTGCTTAACGGGTTGTGTTTTTTATTCGTTTCCATCTTCGTTGTCTGTTTGATGCATTCCACACTCCTAGGCGCAATAAGTAACTAGGAGCAAGAAAATACTGTCGCCACATTAGCGCATTTTATTCTTATAAAGTTACGGAATTAATATGAAAAAGTATTTTTTCAGCTTGAAATACGCTTGATATTCAGCTATTTTAAATTGTCATGGTAATGTCTTATATTTGGAGGATTGCCGTAGTGAAAAGTTGTAGCAATCGAACGACTTCGTTCGCATAATAGTGATTTAATGGTGGTTTAAAGGCAATTGTTTAGAATGATTATAAATTGATATTAAAGGTCACAAAATTGTCAGCGATTTGTTAATAAATCATACTTTTGTGGCATTGTTAGGGGGGTAGTGGCTCCTTTAACCATGGGAGTTAATTTTTTACATTCACAAATAAATAGTATAAAGTGCTAAATATGAGAACTATCTCATCCGTTTTGGGAAGCCTTGCGAGGGTGGTGTCAACGAGTTTGATGCTATTATTTGCCGTTACGACGTTGCATGCGCAAGATGTCAAGGAAGGTGAAAAAATCTTCAAATCTAAGTGTACATCCTGTCACGCAATCGACAGAAAAGTTGTTGGACCTGCGTTGAAAGGAATTCCGGAGACTAAAGATGAAGCTTGGTTAATCAAGTGGATTCGTAACTCTCAAGCTTTAATTGCTTCTGGTGATGCCGAAGCGGTTAAAATCTTTGAAGAGTACAACAAGTCTGTGATGACTTCTTTTACTGATTTATCTGACGATCAGATTAAATCTGTATTGGCTTACATCACTGACGCGTCGAAGGAAAAACCAAAAGATGCTGCTACAGGTGGCGCAGCTGCAAAAGATGACAATGCATCTATGTTCATGATTTTGGGCTTGATCGCGGTTGTTGTTTTGGCGGTTGTTGTGATCGTGGTGTTGAACCGTGTGATCCGTACCTTAGAAAATGTTATTGCTAAGAATCAGGAAGCGATTGCAGCGCAACAAGAACCTGAAGACAATCAACGTTTTGTGAAGTTTGCGAAAGCATTCGTCAAAAACAAAAAATTGGTTGGATTCACCGTGTTGATGCTTGTTGCTCTGTTGGCAGTAGGTGGTTGGAAAACAATGTGGAACGTTGGTGTTCACGAAGGTTACAAGCCTGTTCAACCTATTAAGTTCTCACACCAAATCCACGCTGGTGTAAATAAAATTGAGTGTCAATACTGTCACGGTGGTGCATTTAAATCTAAAAATGCATCTATACCATCGGCTAACGTATGTATGAACTGTCACAACACAGTCACTGCTTCTGAGCATTACAATGGTGATATTTCTCCGGAAATCGCGAAGATCTATCGTGCGTTAGACTGGAATCCTGAGACACGTACTTATGGTAATAATCCAAAACCAATTCAATGGGTTCGTATCCACAACTTGCCTGATTTTGCTTACTTCAATCACTCACAACACGTTGTGGTCGCAGGAGTAGAGTGTCAGACTTGTCACGGACCGATCCAAAATATGGAAGAGGTATATCAATACTCTCCATTGACGATGAAATGGTGTGTGGACTGTCACAAAAAGACGGATATCAAATCAGATAATAAATATTATGAAGATCTGATCAAGGCACACGAAAGAATTAAGAAAGGTGAGAAAATGACTGCAGCCATGATCGGTGGTCTTGAGTGTGGTAAATGTCACTATTAATAATTATTTGAAATACGCAATCTTATATACAGCTTAAATGGATAGCAATAAAAAATATTGGAAAGGTTTGGAAGAGTTAAATCAAACTCCTGCTTTCGTTGAGGGAAGCAAGGGTGAATTTGCCGAATCTATTCCTGTAGAAGATGTATTAAACGAAGCTGGCTTGAGTACAAAAACTCCTCGCCGTGACTTCTTGAAAGCATTAGGTTTTGGTTTGGGTGCTGTTTCTTTAGCGGCTTGTAACCGTACTCCTGTGCATAAGGCAGTTCCTTATTTGATTAAGCCTGAAGAGGTAACTCCAGGTATCCCTAACTACTATGCTTCGACATTCAATGGTCAAAGTATCTTGGTTAAAACGCGCGAAGGTCGTCCAATCAATGTAGAGCCCAACCCGAATGCAATTGGTTTGAACCAAGGTTTGGATTCAACTACGGCTGCTTCGGTACTGGATTTATACGATGAGTCTAAACTGAAACAAGCGCAATTGAAAGGTCAAGATGTAGAATGGTCTAAATTGGATGGGGAAGTTGTTAAAGCATTGACTGCGGCAGCATCTTCTGGTAAACAAATTACGATCGTTTCTAATACAGTAAACAGTCCTTCAACCCTGGCAGCAATCGCTGCTTTCGCAACGAAATTCCCTACAGTTAACCACGTACAATACGATGCTGTTTCTTACAGTGGTATTATCGAAGCTAATAAAGCTTCTTTTGGTAAAGCTGTAGTTCCTTCATACAATTTTGATAAAGCAAATGTAATCGTTTCAGTTGCCGCTGATTTCTTAGGAACTTGGTTGGCAGGTGAGGAGCATACACAACAATACGCTAAAAACCGTGACTACAAATCATTGAAAAATGGCAAGATGTCACGTCACGTGCAATTTGAATCCGGTCTTTCGATGACGGGTACAAATGCGGATGCGCGTATCGCTATCAAACCTTCGGAAGAAGGTGCAACTTTGATCGCTTTATATAATGCAATCACTGGTCAATCGTTGGCTGGTGCTACTGCCAACAAAAAAGCACAAAAAGGTGTAGCGCTAGCGGCAAAAGAATTGGTAAACAGCAAAGGCGCTGCCGTAGTTGTTGCCGGTTCAAACGATGTGAATGTTCAGGTATTGGTCAATGCAATCAACGTTGCATTGGGCGCTTACGGTACAATCATTGATTTAGATAACTACTCGAAACAATACCAAGGTTCTGATTCATCCTTCCAGGCATTCTTGGCTGCTGCTAAAGGTGGACAGGTAGGTGCTGCGTTCTTCTTGAACAGCAACCCTGTTTACGATTACTTCAAAGCAGAGGATGTAAAATCGGCATTGAAACAAATTCCTTTCACCTTATCATTTGCACAACGTGCTGATGAGACAGCTTCGGAATTGACAGCGATCGCGCCTGCAAGTACTTTCTTGGAGTCTTGGGGTGACGCAAATCCGAAAGAAGGTTTGTATTCGATCGTTCAACCAACAATCAATCCTGTTTTCCAAACACGTCAAGTTGAACAAAGCTTGTTGACTTGGGCAGGAAACACAACGGATATGTACAACTTCGTTAAGAACTTGTGGTCTACACAAATCTTAGCTGGTTCTACAAAAAACTGGGATGCTGTATTGCAAACTGGTTTTGAATATAAAGGTGCTAAAGCTGCAACTGCTCCTGCTTTTACAGGAAATGCTGCTGCTGCCGCTGCCGCTATCGAAGCTTCTAGCAAAGCAATTACTGGTGAGTTTGAATTGAAACTTTACGAGCCTTCTGCTCTTCGCGATGGTCGTTATGCAAACAATGCTTACTTACAGGAATTGCCTGATCCAGTATCTAAGGTAACTTGGGACAACTATGCTGCCCTAAACCCTAAAGATGCTGAAAAACTAGGCTTGGGTGAAGATGGCAAAGTAACTGTAAAAGCAAATGGTGTTGAATTGGAATTGCCGGTTGTACAACAACCTGGTCAAGCACAAGGAACGGTTTCAATTGCTGTAGGTTACGGTCGTACGAAAGTTGGTAAAGCAGGTAATGAAGTTGGTAAAAACGCATTCCCGTTTGCTTCGATCATCAATGGTACTGTTCAGGGTGTTGCAAAAGCAACTGTAGCGAAAGCTTCTGGAACTTACCAATTGGCACAAACACAAACACACCATACGATCGAAGGTCGTAACGTGATTCGTGAGACGACATTCGCGAAATATTTGAAAGATCCTAACTCTGAGGCAGGACGCTTTACAGATAATCACAAAACGTACGATTTGTGGAACAAATACGAGCAACCGGGTCACAAATGGGTGATGGCGATCGACTTGAACGCATGTACAGGTTGTGGTGCTTGTATCGTAGCTTGTAACGTAGAAAATAATATTCCTGTTGTAGGTCGTGATGAGGTTCGTCGTCGTCGTGAGATGCACTGGTTACGTATTGACCGTTACTATACAATCGAAGGCAAAGATCAAGATCTGACAAAAGAGAAAGAAATTGCGAAAGCTTCGGCTGACTTAGATTTCGAAGATATCACTGTTGTTCATCAACCGATGTTGTGTCAGCACTGTGGTCACGCACCTTGTGAAACGGTTTGTCCGGTATTGGCAACAGTACACTCTTCAGAAGGTCTAAACCATATGGCTTACAACCGTTGTTTCGGTACACGTTACTGTGCGAACAACTGTCCTTTCAAAGTACGTCGTTTCAACTGGTTTGCTTACTGGAATGATTCACGTTTTGACAACTACTTGAACAATGAGTTCACACAATTGGTATTGAATCCAGATGTGGTAACGCGTTCACGTGGGGTAATGGAAAAATGTTCAATGTGTATCCAACGTATCCAAGCAGGTAAATTGCAAGCTAAGATCGAAAATCGTAAAGTGAAAGATGGCGATATCCAAATGGCTTGTCAACAAGCATGTTCGGCAAATGCAATCATCTTTGGTGACGCTAACGATCCAGAATCAGAAGTATCCAAAGCATTGCGCAATGAGCGTGTTTATTACGTACTTGAGGAAATCAATGTTCAACCGGGTATCGGTTATATGACAAAAGTTAGAAACACTTTTGAGGCGTAATCTTGTACAATATTTGAAATAAAATTACTATGTCATCGCATAACGAATCAATATTAAGAGAACCATTAATGACCGGTAAAGACATCACGTATGCAAAAATTACGGATGATATCTTACTACCGGTTGAAAATAAACCAAATAAAGCATGGTGGATTGGTTTTACCGTTGCTGTATTAGGAGCTTTATTATGGGTAGTTAGCGTTAGTTATACCTTTTGGACAGGTATCGGCGCTTGGGGTCTGAATAAAACTGTAGGCTGGGCTTGGGATATCACCGACTTTGTATGGTGGGTTGGTATCGGTCACGCTGGTACGTTGATTTCAGCTGTATTATTAATTTTCCGTCAGAACTGGCGTAACTCAATCAACCGTTCCGCAGAGGCGATGACGATCTTTGCGGTAATCTGTGCGGCTACCTACGTTGTCGCTCACATGGGTCGTCCTTGGTTGGCTTATTGGATTTTCCCGCTTCCAAATCAATTTGGATCACTTTGGGTAAACTTCAACTCTCCATTGGTATGGGATGCATTCGCGATCTCAACATACTTTACAGTATCCTTGGTATTCTGGTACTGTGGTTTGTTGCCTGATATCGCGACTATCCGTGACCGTGCTACTGGATTAAAACAAAAGATTTATTCTGTATTATCATTCGGCTGGAATGGTTCTGTGAAGACTTGGCAACGTTTTGAAATCGTGTCATTGATCTTGGCGGGTATTTCAACGCCACTGGTACTTTCTGTACATACGATTGTATCCATGGACTTTGCAACTTCGGTTATCCCTGGATGGCACACGACG
>NZ_BEYR01000005.1:259-245957 GCF_002933815.1 Sphingobacterium sp. HMA12 | reverse complement strand
CCATATTTCGTGGCAGGTGCGATCTTCTCCGGTTTCGCGATGGTACAGACTCTATTGTTGATCTTACGTAAAGTAATGAACTTTGAGAACTACATCACGATGTTCCACATTGAGTCGATGAATATCATCATCATGACAACGGGTTCTATCGTTGGTGTGGCTTACTTAACAGAGTTATTCATTGCAATGTACTCTCGTTCAGAATACGAAATGTATGCTTTCGAGAACCGTATGTTGGGTCCATACGCTTGGGCGTACTGGTCAATGATGACTTGTAACGTAATTTCTCCACAGTTATTCTGGTTCAAAAAAATCCGTACAAGTATTCCGATCTCATGGATCTTATCTATCGTGGTAAATATCGGTATGTGGTTTGAGCGTTTCGTAATTATCGTGACTTCATTGCACCGTGATTACTTGCCTTCATCTTGGGCAATGTTCTACCCAACTTGGACAGACGTAGGTATCTTTGTAGGTTCAATTGGATTATTCTTTACGTTATTCTTGTTGTTCTTACGTTTCTTGCCAGGTATCGCGATTGCCGAAGTTAAATTGTTGTTGAAATCATCATCATTACAACACAAAACGAAATTGGCTCAGGAAGGTGCATTCCCTGCAGAGCAAGTGGAGTACTTCCAGGAATCATTGGAAAAATATGATTCAGTGACAGAAGAAGAGATTAAAGAATTATCAGTTAGAAAATAATCAGCAATGAGCAATACAAAATATATATTAGGTAGTTTTGCGGATCCGGATGACATGATGCATGGGATCGACAAATTGCAAGCAAACAATATAAGTATTTATGACTGCTTTACTCCGATGCCTATCCACGGCATCGAAGCGAAGTTAGGTGTAAAACCTTCTCGCTTGCCTATCGCAGCATTTTGCTTTGGAGCATTAGGAACGACATTGGGTTTTAGTTTATTGTATTATACGATGGTATACGATTGGCCGATGAATATCGGTGGTAAGCCATCTTTTGCAATGCCAAACTTTGTTCCTGTAACATTTGAGGTTACCATCTTATTGTGTGCTTTGGGTATGGTTGCTACATTTTTCTTCCGTAACCACTTGTTCCCGGGACGTGCTCCACGTGTGATGGACTTGCGCGCAACAGATGACCGTTTCATCCTTGCAGTAGATGCCAAAGAAAATGCAGACCACGCTTTGATCGATAGCTTATTGAAAGAAGCCGGTGCTGTTGAAGTTAAGTACAATGATAGAAAATATGTTAGCTATGAATAAGAAGAATTTACTTGGAACTGTATGCGCAGCTGTAGCATTGACAGCACTTGTTTCTTCTTGTGGTGATAAAACAACTCGTAGTACAGGTTTGGAGTTTTCTCGTAACATGTACGATCCGCTTGCGTTCAATCCAGATCAACCTAACGCGAATTTTGCTGATGGAAAAACAGCACAAACTCCGCCTAAAGGTACAGATCCTATTGGATTCACCCGTTTCGAGTATGCCAATACATTAGAGGAATACGAACGTGCCGGAAGAGAAGTTAAGAATCCTTTGGTAGTCAATGCAGAAAACCTTGAAAAAGGAAAAGCCTTGTTCACCACCTACTGTTCCGTATGTCACGGAGTAGAAGGTAAAGGGGATGGACCGCTGACGAAAGATCGTAGTGTAACTGATTCTAGAGGTACTCGTCAATTAGAGAACTTTCCGCCGCCACCATCTTACCATAGAACAGATGCGGCAAACTCTTCGCGGGGTGGTTTGATGGCTGACTTGACAGATGGTAAAATTTACCATACGATTTATTACGGACACAACTCCATGGGATCGCATGCATCTCAGTTATCTCCAGAAGAGAGATGGAAAGTTGTTATGTATGTTCACGAATTACAAAAGAAATAATCTAACATCAGATATATAAATGGGAACTCACAGTCATCATCACGATTATAATTTCAACGAGCGATACGAGTTTGCTGGCAAAGCTAAAATGTTCAGTATTATCGCTGTTGTACTAGGCGTAGCTGCTGTAGCTATCGGGTTGCTTTCGGGCGATCACGTTACTGTAGAGCGTACATACGCCAACTTGTTATTGATGGGTTATTACTTTACATGTGTGTGCGCAGCTGGAGCTTTCTTCGTTGCCTTGCAATATGTAACACAATCTGCATGGTCTGCAGGTCTGGTACGTATACCTCAAGCTATGGCAAGTACCCTGCCTATCGCGGCACTCTTGTTAGTGGTTATTGTTGGATTGGGTCTATCTACACATAATCTTTACCACCATTGGCATGGCGAAGGTTTGTTGGATCAAAATAGCCCAAACTATGACCCTATTATTGAAGGAAAGTCTGCATACTTAAATGTACCTTTCTTTTTATCTCGTCAAGTTATCTTTTTAGGTATTTATAGCATTTTTGCTTTGATCCTTGCAAAGCTTTCATACAAAGAGGATTTAGAAGGCGGTTTGACTTCTTATAAAAAGTCATTTAAATTGTCTGCCATCTTCTTGGTTATATTTGGATTTACAACACCAATTTGGGCATTCGATACAATCATGTCCTTAGAGGCACACTGGTTTTCGACAATGTTCGGATGGTATAACTTCGCAGCAATGTGGGTGAGCGGTATCTGTTGCATTACCATTATCGTTGTTGTATTGAAGAAAGCGGGCTATATGAACTGGGTAAACGAAAATCATTTACACGATTTGGGTAAATTGATGTTTGGTTTCTCTATCTTCTGGACTTACGTTTGGTTTGCACAATTCATGTTGATTTGGTATTCGAACATTCCTGAGGAAACAGTTTATTTCTACAAACGTTGGGAACCTGAATACAAACCTTGGTTTTGGTTGAGTATTATCATTAACTTTGTGTCTCCATTGCTTATATTGGTGGATCGCGATGCGAAACGTAAACAAAACGTGATGTTGTTCGTAGCGATTCTATTGTTGGCAGGTCACTGGCTTGATTATTATATCATGGTTATGCCAGGTACTGTTGCCGAACATAGAGGATTTGGTATCATTGAAATCGGAACTGCACTTGGTTTCTTAGGTTTGTTCATCTTTTTAGTGATGAGTAAATTAAGCAAACAAGCCTTGGTGCCTAAAAATCATCCTTTCTTGGATGAGAGTTTACATCACCAGATATAGTTTCACTTTTAAAGGAAGGTTACGTAAAAACGTTATAAAAGAAATGAGCTTTAAATTAAATAATAGATTCAAATCCATCTCGGGTTTTGTGCTTGCGCTAGGGCTGCTTTTTGCAAATCCTATTCTTGCAAGTCAACAAGATACAGTAGCATCTGATTCTGCTAAAGCGGCGACTACAGCGGTAGCTGCCCCTGCAGCAACGGATTCGGTTGCAAAAGATACAACAGCGGCAGCAGGTACTGCTGCTGTTGCATCTGCTAGCTCTGCTACAGAAGCTAGTGCAGCTACTCCTGCTGTTGAAGAAGTGAAGCAAATAGACCCTCAGGTTTATAAAAACTTCACATATTATGTGTTATTGTTCTTAGTCGTTTGTACAATCATTGCTGTGATTGGCAAGGTACTTTCGATCTACGAATTGACACGAAAAATGAACGGTAGATACAATCCATTTGCGAATAATACATTCCAATCGGCATTGTTGTTTATCTTCTTGGTTGTTTTCCTTTACGGTGTGTATTGGTCTTATGTACATTGGGGAGCAGCATACTGGAGATCTGCGGTGACAGAACATGGTGAGCGTATTGATACCATGTTTATTATCACAACAGCAATTACAACATTTGTATTGGTTATTACACATATCCTGTTGATGACTTTTACATTTTTGTACCGCATGCGTGCAAAACGTCAAGCGTATTATTATCCGCATAACAATGCGATTGAGAAACTGTGGACAATCGTTCCTGCTGTAGTTTTGACAGTATTGGTATTGTTCGGTTTCTTTACTTGGAGATCAATTACAAATGTTCCTGAGGATCTTCAAAAATCTGCATTACAAATTGAGGTATTGGGCGAGCAGTTTCAATGGAATGTGCGTTACCCTGGTACAGACGGCGTTATTGGTAAACGTAATTACAAAATGACGACGCCAACAAATCCTTACGGTATCGATTTTAATGATAAAAATTCATGGGATGATATTCAAGGTTCTGAGATTTGGTTACCTGTAAACAAACCAGTTCGTTTCCATATCGTTTCAAAAGATATTATTCACTCTTTCTTTATTCCGGATTTCCGTGTTCAGATCAATGCGGTACCAGGAATGACCAACTATTTCCAATTCACACCTACTGTAACAACAGAAGAAATGCGTGATCGTTTGGGAGACTACAACTATGATTTTGTGATGTTATGTAACAAGATCTGTGGATCTGCTCACTGGAACATGCAAAAGAAAGTGGTGGTTGTAACTGAGGCACAATATAAAGAGTGGTTAGCTAAACAAAACAAATATTTTACTGAAGACCTACAAAAGGAATTCAGTGGTAAGACGGCTAACGTAAAAAAGGATAGCGTACAAGTTACAGCATCTTTGAACTAATTAAGAATTTTTGAATATAAAATCGAATATGTCAAGTACAGTAATATCGCATAGCGCTGAACATCACGATTCGCACGGACATCATCACGAGGAATCATTCATCAGAAAGTATATCTTTTCTGGTGACCACAAGATGATTGCCAAGCAATTCTTGATCACTGGTATCATCATGGCAGTTTTTGCGATGCTTTTATCAGTATTATTCCGTATCCAATTAGCATGGCCGGATAAAGAATTCCCTATATTAGAAGTATTCTTGGGTAAATGGGCTGAAGGTGGCCGTATTAAGCCGGAGTTTTTCCTTTCTTTGGTGACCATTCACGGTACTGTCATGGTATTTTTCGTGTTGACAGCAGGTCTATCGGGTACATTTAGTAACTTATTAATTCCATATCAGATCGGTGCGCGCGATATGGCGTCGCCTTTTATGAATATGTTATCTTACTGGTTGTTCTTCATCGCATCAGTTATCATGGTTGCTTCTTTCTTTGTGGAGAGCGGGCCTGCTTCTGCTGGTTGGACAATCTATCCGCCACTATCGGCTGTACCAACTGCGATCGCTGGATCTGCAACAGGTATGACCTTATGGTTGGTGAGTATGGTTCTATTCGTCGCTTCACAGTTGATCGGTGGTATCAACTATGTAAGTACGATCTTAAACATGCGTACAAAAGGTATGGATCTTTGGAAAATGCCTTTGACAATCTGGGCATTCTTCTTAACTGCAATCGTGGGTATGTTGTCATTCCCGGTATTAGTATCGGCAGTTGTTCTTTTGATTTTTGACCGTGCCGCTGGTACGTCATTCTATTTGTCTGACCTGGTTGTACAGGGACAGATTTTACCTAACGAAGGTGGTTCTCCAATTTTGTTCCAGCACTTGTTCTGGTTCTTGGGTCACCCTGAGGTATATATCGTTGTTATGCCAGCTTTAGGTTTGACATCTGAAGTTATCGCAACAAATTCACGTAAACCAATTTTCGGTTACCACGCCATGGTTTACTCGTTGATCGGTATTACTGTATTGTCATTTATCGTATGGGGTCACCATATGTTTGTGACAGGTATGAATCCGTTCTTAGGTGGTGTATTTATGATCACAACATTGATTATCGCCGTTCCTTCTGCTGTTAAGGCATTTAATTACTTAGCTACGTTATGGAAAGGTAATATCCGCTTTACGCCAGCAATGATGTTTGCTATCGGCTTGGTATCTTTCTTTATCTCCGGTGGTTTGACAGGATTGTTCTTAGGTAATGCGGCATTAGATATCAACTTGCACGATACGTATTTCGTTGTAGCCCACTTCCACTTGGTTATGGGGTCTGCATCAATCTTCGGTATGCTTTGTGGTGTTTACCACTGGTATCCTAAGATGTTTGGTCGTATGATGAACACGAAATTGGGTTATTTACACTTCTGGTTGACTTTCGTAGGTGCTTACCTGGTATTCTTCCCAATGCACTTTATGGGTATTGATGGTGTGCCTCGTCGTTACTATGCATTCACCGAGTTTGCTTTCATGGCAAAATGGGTTTCTGTGAACCAATTGGTTACTTGGGCGGCTATTATTGCTGCTTTGGGTCAGGTTGCATTTTTGTGGAACTTCTTCTACTCGATCTTCTTCGGTAAGAAAGCGCCTCAAAATCCTTGGCAGTCAAATACCTTAGAATGGACTACTCCGGTAGAGCATATCCATGGTAACTGGCCAGGCGAAATTCCAACAGTACACCGTTGGCCTTACGATTACAGTAAGCCGGGTCATGATGAGGATTTTATCCCTCAAAGTGTTCCTTTCTCTGAAACAATGAGCTCGAATTTGCCTCATGATTTTGAAGGAGATGAGGAAGCAGAGCGTATCCAGGCAGAATGGAATGCTCAAAATGGTAGAAAAGACTAATAAGATTTAGTGGAATAGAGTAGGGTTTGTACCTACTCTATTTTATACAAGTTTGTATTTTAAGAGGTAGGGGTAGTATTATGTTTCCAGCTGCTGAAAAGCGATTTATAAAGACCAATTTTATTACGATTATCGTATTGTTTATGGTCATTATTGCTGGGGGTGTTGTCAGAAGTACGGGTTCCGGCATGGGATGTCCAGATTGGCCAAAATGTTTTAACCGTATTATTCCACCCACAGATATTTCCCAATTACCACAAGGATACGAACAGCATTATATTGAAGGAAGAGCAAAAAAGAATGAGCGTTTCGCCAGGATTGTTGAATTTTTTGGTGATAAAGAAATGGCTTACAAGCTCCGTACAGACAAAAGTATTCTGCAACATGAAGATTTTAATGTAGCGAAGACCTGGACAGAGTACATCAATCGTTTGGTGGGCGTTATTTCTGGCTTTTGCTTGTTGTTTACAGCGATTTATTCCTTCACATATATAAAATCAAAAAGTTCGATTGTTGTTTGGTCAGTGGTTAATCTTTTTGTTGTGGTCATTCAGGCCTGGTTAGGTTCGATCGTTGTATCGACCAATTTGATGCCATGGATTATCACTGTACATATGCTCTTGGCGTTAGTAATTGTTTGTATTAGTATTTACACTTACTTTAAAGCAGTTACGTTGCGCGATAAGACCATATTGGTTAATCGTTCTTTAGGCGTATTGAAAGGTCTGGCATTGGCATCAATTTTATTGATGTTAACGCAAGTGATCGTCGGAACGGGTGTTCGGGAGGAAGTCGACTTATTGACTGGTTCTACGATTGACCGTGCTGATTTTATAACAACCATCGGCCAGCAATTTGAAGTGCATCGGTGGTTGGCATATTGTTCTTTGATTTTAGTTATTGTATTATTCTTTTTGGTCCGCACAAGTTTCAATACAGGATCTAAGCAATTTAAATTTGCTTTTATCGCATTGATCCTCGTAGGTATCCAAATGCTATCAGGAATTATCTTAGCTCGATTTGCAATACCTGCATTTGCACAGACAACACACCTTGTTGTTGGGACACTTTTATTTGGTGCTCAATTTTACCTGTTGTTGCTGTTGAATAAGCAAAGGCATTAATTTTGAAATTCGGGATGTTTATGTTTAAAAGTTCGTGTTTGAATACACTGGTAGTAGGAGGTCTCTTTTAATTATGAAAGAATTTATTTCAGATTTCAAAAAGCTCGTTAAGTTAAGACTTACATTGACGGTGGTATTTTCCGCGTCGATTGCTTTTCTGATAGGATCAAAACAACAGGGTGAAATATTCTGGGTCAATTGGTTGTTCTTGACCGTAGGTGGTTTTCTGGTCACAGGTTCCGCCAATGGTTTTAACGAGATCATCGAAAAAGACTTGGATAAGTTGATGAAACGTACGGAGGATAGACCGTTACCTTCTGGTCGGATGACAACAGGGCAAGCTTTGGTATTGAGTGTCTTTATGGGCATACTGGGTACTATGGTATTGGTTCGGTTAAATTTTGTCGCAGGCTTATTGTCGGTTTTTTGTATCCTACTTTATGCATTTATCTACACACCCTTAAAAAGAAAATCACCAATAGCCGTTTTTGTAGGGGCTTTTCCGGGCGCATTTCCACCGTTAATTGGTTATTATGCTGCCTTTTCACAGGATGACTTGGCCTATTACAGTGGACACAACGAAGCTGCAATTATTATTATTCCCTTTGTTTTGTTCGCGATTCAGTTTTTATGGCAATTTCCACATTTTTGGGCAATTGCCTGGGTTGTGGATGACGACTATAAATTAGCTGGTTTTAGGTTGTTGCCAACGACAAAACGTGATAAGATATCGGCCTTTATGGTATTCATCTCGGGATTATTAATGGTTCCTGCAGGATTTATACCTTATTATTTTGGCTTTGGTGGGATTTGGTTTACGATAGTGTCCGTCATTGGTGGATTGATGTTTGGGTATTATGGCTATTTGCTATTTAAGAATTGTGATATTCCTTCGGCAAAGAAAGTGATGTTTACCTCGTTCATCTATTTACCTGTTACACAACTCGTATTATTGCTTAACTTTATTCCGTTGAAATAATGTTAGATATAAATACACAGACTGACGAGAAGTTAGTACAGAGAAAAGCCCAGAAATTCAACCTTTGGTTGGGGATGTTGGGGATGTTCATGATGTTTGCTGCCTTATCCAGTGGTTTCATTGTATATACAGCAAGTGGCGTGGACAAAGGAATCAAGACATTGTTGCCAGATACTTTTGTGTACAGCACAATCGTGATCGTGGTGAGCAGTCTTACGATGTTTTTAGCACATAAAGCCGCTAAAAATGGTGATTCTTCCAAACAGAAGTTATTATTAGTAGTCACTTTTGTTTTGGGTATCGTGTTTTTTGCATTGCAGGTACATGCTTGGAATGTGTTAACTGAGCGAGGTGTTTATTTTGTGAATAACAATGCATCTCAATCCTTTATCTACATTTTTACAGGAATGCACTTGGCGCATATTATTGCGGGTTTGATCGTTTTGATTGGCGCGATTATAGGAGCGAATAAGCTTTCTAAGGACGGCAATCTTTTCCGCATGGATCTTGCCAGTATTTTTTGGCATTTTCTCGATCTTTTATGGATTTATATATATGTTTTCTTACTTTTGAATCAATAATAGTAAACAATGAGTACAACAGTATCGCAATTGGATAAGGTAAAAACTGGTCCATGGAATGGTGGAAAATCACCTTGGAACTTAGAGTATGGAAAAATCATGATGTGGTTTTTCTTGGTAGGGGATGCCTTCACATTTTCTGCATTTTTGGTGTATTATGGAGCACAGCGGTTTTCTCATGCCGCTTGGCCTGATCCTGATAAGGTTTTCCAGTCGATTCCAGGTATTACAGATTCAGGTCAACCTTTGGTTTTCGTCGGTTTGATGACCTTTATTTTGATCATGTCTTCCGTAACAATGGTGTTGGCTGTAGAGGCCGGGCATCGCAATTCGAAACAAGAGGTTGTTAAATGGATGTTGTGGACCATTTTAGGTGGTTTGATGTTCGTTGGCTGTCAGGCACTCGAGTGGACTCACTTACACCATGAAGGTTTTTGGTTCGGTCGCAACCCTGCAACAGATATTGCTACGCATATGCAAGGGGATAATGTCGTTGAAAAATTAGGTCACTTTTTTACAGGCGATGTATCTTATACTTCTGCTTTGCAATTTGCTAACTTATTCTTTACGATTACTGGTTTCCACGGTTTCCACGTATCAGTAGGTATTCTTTTGAATATCATTATTTTGTGTATGACATTAAACAATACGTTCGAGAAACGTGGTTCATATTTAATGATTGAAAAAGTAGGTTTGTATTGGCACTTTGTCGACTTGGTATGGGTATTCGTATTTACGTTATTCTATCTCGTTTAATTGCTGTAATATTAATTCAAGAAAGTTATGTCACATTATCAAGATAATATTGCTCATGGAGAGCACGCTCATGAGGGCGGATTGGATAAAAAAGGTATTTGGAAAGTATTTGGAGTGTTATTGGCACTTACTTGCCTAGAGTTTTTAATTGCTTTGGGTTTTGTACACCATTGGCAAATATTGGCCAAAGGAACTTTTGTCAATGCTCTTTATATAGTCTTAACGCTGGTTAAAGCTTATTATATCGTTGCTTACTTTATGCACTTAAAATTTGAAAAATCGAGTTTTATCGTAACCGTAGGCATCGTCTTTATTTTTATTATTTATTTTATTATCCTTTTATTGGACGAAGGAAATCATTTAGGTCAAGCTTTTCAAGAGCATCAATTGTTTCCAAATAAATAGATAAGGTGAATAATGGATAATAATACTGGACAAAAGAAAGGTATTAAAACAATATTGATCCTGGCAGTAATTCTTTTATTGCCAGGATTTTTATATTTTATACTAAATAAAAGCGGTTCCAATAGTTACGCTTCTCTTCCGATATTTGGTAAGAAGGAAGTTCCGGGAACAACGCACCGCAAATGGGGACGGGATATCCCCGATACGATCTATCATACTGTCCCACCTGTGGATTTCGTGAATTATGACGGTAAGCCTGTACGCTTATTGGGTAGTGATACGACCTTATCAGTAGTGCATTTGATGTATTCAAGGGACGCTTCTTTATCACGGACGATGGTGAAAAAGCTGGATCAGATTGCGAATCGTTTTATTCAGAACAAAAGAGTAAAATTGTATTCCATCACAGTGGATACCAGTTACGATACGCCGGAGGTATTGGCAAAATATGTTAAAGTTTACAAACCCTGGACCAAATCTTGGTTTTTTGTGACAGATCCTGCTGTGGATATCTTTAAATTTGCCAAAGAGAGCCTATTACAGGATGCATTGGTCAACAAGGATAGTAACAAGCCATTTATTATTGGTTCGAATTATCTGTTGCTTGACACCAAAGGTCGGATTCGGGGAGTATACGACATTAATGTAAAAACAGATGTAGATCGTCTAGAGGACGAAATTAAGCTGCTGTTGGTGGAGGAAATTCGCAACCACCCAGCAACAATAGAACAAAAGAGATAGCAGTATTATGGAAGAGAGTCTTATTAAGGAAAAAAAGTATAGCAAGTGGATTTGGGTATTGTCTATTGTGATTCCAATAATTGTAGCCATTCTGTTTACGGTGAATTTACAAAAGTTAGGTTATAATGTGAAGCCGTTGACTTTTTTACCGCCCATTTATGCGACGATCAACGGAGTTACTGCCGTGTTGTTATTTTGGGCAGTGGCTGCAATAAAGAAGGGGAATAAAACGTTGCACGAACGTTTGATCAAATGTTGTATTGCTTGTTCCCTAGCCTTTTTGGCGATGTATGTCGCCTATCACATGACATCCATAGAAACAAAATATGGAGGTGAGGGAATTTTAAGACCAATCTATTTCTTTATATTGATCACACATATTCTCTTGTCTATTATAATCATACCGTTTGTTCTTTTTACTTTTGTAAGAGGTATTTCGGGATCTTATGCGCGACACAAAAAGTTGGCACGGATCACTTACCCCATGTGGCTCTATGTTGCAGTGACAGGCGTCATTGTTTATTTGATGATTTCACCCTATTATATCGGTTAATTTAATAAAGGAGAGTGCTTATGAAACGTATTTGGATATATCAAGCTGATCGCATCCTCACGGTTGAGGAGGGGCAACAAATCGAAGTTGAACTATCGGCTTTTGCTGAACAGTGGAAAGTTCATGGAAAGCCCTTGTCTGCTTCTGCTGAACTGCGCGACAACCTTTTTATTATTTTAAAGGTTGATGAGGATATTGCTGCGGCTTCAGGTTGCTCTGTAGATAGCTCTGTTCGTTTTCTGAAAGGTATAGAAGAAAAGTACGGGGTACAACTTTTCGATCGTATGCAATTTGCGTATAAATCGGCGAGCGGCGTCGCGGTAGTCAACCGTTCAGGTTTTGAAAGATTATTGGCCGCAGGTGAAATAAATGATAACACACTCGTGTTTGATAATACAATTACTTACGAGCATCAATTGGATAACGCTTGGGTGGTTCCTTTTAAAGAGAGCTGGCACAAAAGATTATTTGCATAGTGATCATTGCGATGGTGTGTTTTTTAGTTATTGTGGTTGTGCTTTGGTGGGAGATAAGGAAATTAAAAACAGGCTGACAAGTATAGGAATGTCGAGGTTTAGTGTCTATAATGGCGATCTTGCCCCTCTGCTGGAGATACTGCCCCTCTTGAGAGTATTTCTTAAGTCCAACTGATTACCTGACAATATTACTTCTTTTTTCTTAGACTTTCACCTTTCAGCCTAATTCGATATGAACCATGGATTAGTCTATCAAGTATTGCATCTGCAATTGTGTCTTCGCAGATTACATCATAGCAACTGGCCACAGGTAACTGACTGGCAATTGTGGTCGATGCCTTAACTTGCCGATCTAAAATAATTTCCATCAGATCCAGCCGTTGCTGCGGGCCTTATGGATTGCATTTTTTGTTCAGTTTGGGTATTTCCTTTTGTGGCCAATGGCCGAATTGTTCCGTTCCAAATTGTATAGTTTGCCGAATATCACCATAACATATTCTGCCCTGTCAGGGTCCTCCGTTATTGCATCACTGAAATATCTTCGTGCATGGGCCATACAGCATAAGCCTGAAGAAAAAACAGGTCGTAATGCGTGCAGGCATAGGCTTTGGCCATTTTTTCAAATCCGTTGAGTAGTTTTTGAAATCATTGTATGACCGCCAGTGCCATAATTGTTTGCTGCACTGCTGCTGTTATGTGTAAATTTTTTGTATCGAGACCAATCTGCTGGATTGTCAAACTGCTCTGTTTGTAACCTGTGCTATGAAGCTGCGGACGGTCATAGGCAATTGTCTCCCGGGGCGGGAGGCTACCGAAGCGGGCTCCACCACGATGATGAAGTTCGAACAAGACTATATTCCCCGATATTGATCTCAAATAGGCTCCGGCTGCCCTGTAGACTATCCACACAAGCACATTTTACAATAAAAGGGAATGGTTATGATCTTGAGTACTTTTTTTGCTTGGAGGTTGTAACGAATCAAAATGTAAGGTTGGTATCAGCAATACCAAGTTTACCGAGATGATTCAGTCCACCCGAAAGCCATTTGGCCATTAGAAGCTAAGTGGCTTTCATTAATACTTTATTTATCTCTTTCAGTTTTCGCTATTGTTAAATATGCAAAAGTTGTATATTTAATAAATAAGATTAATTTCTTAGGTTCTTGCTTTAAATAAGCTATATTACTACATAGTAACTGCATTTTCCAGGTTGGTTATATATGTTAGATATTGAATTGAATAGCGTAATCTAAACAAGAATCAGCTAACAGTAAATCTTATTGAACAAGCAATATACTAGTGTAAATGATTTAAACTAAAAGTAACAAAGTGATTTCAAAATTTCCCAATTATAAACAGATGGATATCATGGACTGTGGTGCCACTTGCCTTCGTATGATATTTAAATACTATGGTCAGTCTGTATCCATCCATAAAATTCGCAAACTCTGTCAGACAAAAAATACCGGAGTTAATTTATTGGGAATAAGTGAAGCTGCCGAAAAACTGGGTTTTCGAACTTACGGAGTTCGATTAACCTTGGAACAGCTTCAGGAAATTGAACTTCCATGTATTTTGCATTGGAACCAAAACCATTTTGTTGTATTATATAAAGTAAAACGGGATAAATACCACATTTCTGATCCTGCGCTTGGACTTGTTACTTATGACAGTAAGGAATTTGTGCAAAACTGGTATTCAGCAAAAGAACTGCATTCTGGTCTCTCACTGGTCTTAAGCCCGGGGCCCGAGTTTTATCAACTTGACGAAGAGGAGCCTGATCTATCCCTAAAATGGGGGAAGATGTTTAGATATTTTTATAAATATAAACGTCTTTTTACCCAATTGATATTGGGTATGGTGTTAGGTACTATTTTGCAATTGGTTACCCCATTCCTAACACAGTCTGTTGTCGATATCGGGATTAATACTAAAAATATTAGTTTTATCAATCTGATCTTGATCGCCCAGTTAATGCTTTTCGTTGGAAGCACTGCGGTCTCATTTATTCGATCGTGGATTCTGCTGCATATCAGTACCCGGGTGAATATCTCCATTTTGACAGATCTGTTGATAAAGATCATGAAGCTGCCCATGAATTTCTTTGACATTAAAACACATGGTGACCTTTTGCAACGCATGGCCGATCAACAGCGTATTGAATATTTCCTGACTGGTAGCACGTTAAATACGCTGTTTTCCCTTG
Source organism: Sphingobacterium sp. HMA12 (assembly GCF_002933815.1). Lineage (GTDB taxonomy): Bacteria > Bacteroidota > Bacteroidia > Sphingobacteriales > Sphingobacteriaceae > Sphingobacterium. The sequence continues at coordinate 231,730 of NZ_BEYR01000005.1, read as the reverse complement.
TGAATATGTTGATATTTGGAGCCTTACTTATTGTTTATAACAAGATCATATTTTTAGTATTTTTCGCGGCAACGGCACTATATACATTATGGATTCTGGCCTTTATGAAATACAGACGGGAATTGGACAATAAACGATTTAAAATATCCTCGGAAAACCAGACTTATATGGTCGAAATGATACAGAGTATTAAAGATATAAAGCTTAATAACGCACAGAAGCAGAAACGTTGGGGGTGGGAGGCCCTACAGGCAAGGCTTTTTAAATTTAAAGTAAAAAGTCTGGCGCTCTCCCAATATCAATCCATCGGTTCTATGGGCATCAACCAGATAAAAAGTATCATTATAACTTTCATTAGCGCTAAGGCAGTTATCGATGGTGACATGACCCTAGGAGGGATGATGGCTGTTCAATATATTGTTGGTATGGTCAGTAGTCCTGTGGAATCGTTGCTCGGCTTTATGCAATCTTTTCAGGATGCTAAGATCAGTATGGAAAGGCTTAATGAAATTTATGAGACTGACGACGAGGAAGATGTGAAAAAGGATTATTTGAATAATTTGCCGGAGAAAAAGGATATTGAGATCCGTAATTTAACTTTCCGTTATTACGGGGCGGGCAATGAGCCTATTTTCAATCACTTGAACTTACATTTCCCTGCTGGAAAAACTACAGCCATCGTGGGAAACAGCGGTAGTGGTAAAACAACCATACTAAAATTATTGCTCCGTTTTTATGAATACGAGGAAGGAGAGATTCTCATCGGAGGAAAACGGTTAGAACAGTTTGATTTCTCGCTCTGGAGGGATCAATGTGGAGTTGTATTACAGGATAACTATATATATGCGGATACAATAGAACGTAATATTGCGGTCAATGAAGAGCTCCCAGATCAACAACGGTTGCATACTGCTATCGAAATCGCAAATCTAAATGAATTTGTCGCACAGCAGCCCTTTGGTCTAGCGACCAAAATCGGCACTGCTGGTAAAGGCATAAGTCAGGGGCAACGGCAACGGTTGATGATTGCCCGAGCAGTATATAAAGAACCCGAGTTTATATTTTTGGATGAGGCTACCAATTCTCTTGATGCTAATAATGAAAAAGTTATTATCGAGAATCTTGACCGTTTCTTTCAGGAAAGAACGGTAATTGTTGTTGCTCACAGGCTTAGTACCGTCAAAAATGCAGATAATATTATCATATTGGAAAAGGGAAATGTTGTTGAACAAGGCACACATGCAGAACTGACGGCGTCAAAAGGGAAATATTTCGAACTTGTAAAAAACCAATTGGAATTGGGAAATTAAAAAGACTATGAAAGAATCATCGATTATAGAATCTGATATCCATTCAGAGGATTTACAGGCTATTATTGCGAAGCCACCATCTTGGCTTTTAAGAAGAGGAATAACATTTATCCTTTTAATAGTATTGCTTATTTTGGGTATGTCCGTATTTATACGTTATCCTGAAACAGTGGAGAGTAAGATTAGATTCAATACAACAGATGCCCCAAAAATTCTTTCTGCAAAAGTAAATGGGAGTTTAGTGAAACTTTTAAAGAAAGATGGCGAATGGGTAGAAGTAAACAGCTCGTTAGCCTATCTCGAAAGTACGGCGGATCACGACCAAATTGTTGATCTATTGGATAAATTGCAGCAGATACGACAACAACCAAATGCTACTTATAATTTGGAAGCATTGAACGAACCAAAGAACCTCCATTTAGGCGAGCTACAAGGGGCCTATCAGAACTTCTATCTTTCCTATTTGAGTTATATTTCCGCGCGAGACCATGGGATCTACCAAAAACGTCGATCGGTTATCAATCAAGAAGTTATAAATTTCAAGGAGCAGTACAAGAAGAATAGCCAATCTTTTGAATTGCAGAAGCGTCAGCTTGGCCTGGCGGAGAAGGAGTATGAGAAATACAAACTATTGGCAGAAAAGAAGGTGATCAGTCCGGCTGAACTGGAGCAGAAAGAAGCTCTGTTATTGGCTAAGCGCCAGATGATCCCCCAAATGGAAAATAATCTGATCAGTTATGAAGGAAATATCCTGTCTAAAAATAAAGAACTGGCAGAAATTGAAAATCAGATCGGAGAAGAACAGAAAAAATTTATACAAGCATTAAATAGTTTTATCAGTGAGACTGAGAACTGGAAAAAACAGTATGTCATGACCAGTCCTGTCAGTGGAAAGCTAATTTATGGAGAATTCTTGCAGATAAATCAACAGGTTACAGTTGGGCAAAAATTATTCTATATCAATCCCAAAAGCGAGAAATATTACGGCGAGATATTATTGCCTCAAAATGCTTCAGCAAAAGTGAAAAAAGGACAAAAAGTTTTGATTAAAGTGAACGGATATCCCTTTGAAGAATACGGTTATCTAAGGGGGAGAGTGAAATATATTTCAGATATTCCGATCCGAGACAGTGTGTTCTTTACAACGGTTAGCCTTGATACTGCTGGAACTAATTCATTGATTCAACTTAAACCTGGTTTATTTGGAGAAAGTGAAATCATTACAGAAGATAGGTCTATTTTTAGACGTATTTGGAATAATCTGACAAAAAATCTAGATTTAAAGGAGCTAGTTTAGTTGAAAGTCATTGTACGTTTTGTAGCAAATATCTGTAGAATAGGAAGGTATTCACCCACAATTACATATTTTTTAGCGTCGCTTTAAGGCTTACCTTTGTACTTTGAATAAATAAGAAAAAAGCTATCAAAATGCAATCTTTGATAGCTCCATATAAAGGTCGAAAGTCACCTAGGTCTTTCTTTACTGTTATCCGTCTATACCAATTCGCGGTATTCATCTCAACGATTCTTTTTCTATGATGGCTTTTGTGATAAAGGTGATGTCAAGCTATAGATAATGTAAAGTAATAATCTCATTTGATTTATACTATGATAATTTAATTTGGAAAGATCGTGTAAGTATAATATCTTTATTTTAAATTATATAAACTTATTTATGGGATTCTCATTTTTTAATAAACGGCGGTCGAGCGCCTTTCTTTCAATAGAATATATATTAAATATTTTAGAAATTAGATTTACAAAAAGTAATTTAAAAACACTATTGGAAGAACATGTTGATTATCCATCTTTTTGGACGGTAAGTGAAGCTCTAAGGAAATTTGGTATTAGTAGTGCAGCAGTAAAAAAAAACAAATATGAGTATATAGATTTTGAAATACCATTTATATGTGCAATTCAAAAAAAAGATTGGGGAGACCCTGAATTTACTGTAGTTACTTGCGTTGGTGAAGATGAAATAACCTATTTAGATCCTCACAAAAATATATTAATAACAAATTCATTGAAAGAATTTGAAAGTATAGATAAGGAAGTAATTTTGTTAATAGATGGAACTGAAAAGGTAGACGAAATTGACTTTGTAAAGAATGAGAAGAGAGAGAGGATTTATAAGATGACTTCTCATATTCCAATTTATTTTTTATTGATTTTCTTTTCAAGTTGTATAATCTTTCAAGGGTTAAATTTAGACCAATTTTTTTTGCTGAGATTTGGATTATCTATGACGAGTACCATAGGATTTGTTCTATCTTTAATAATTATTTGGCATGAGATAGATTCACAAAATCCTTTTATTCGGGAGATATGTGGTGGTTTTGGACAGGGCGTGAATTGTGATGCTGTACTTTTGTCCAAAGGAGCCAAGCTTTTAGGTATAAGTTGGTCAGTGATTGGTGGAAGTTATTTCTTTTTTTTATTTACAAGTCTTTTAATTTTCAATAAACAAATCTCCATATTCTATTTTTGGGAAATTACTTCTTTTTTAGCTTCTTTTTACATTGTATATTCTATCTATTACCAATGGAAAGTCGTTAAACAATGGTGTGTTATGTGCTTAGGAATTCAGCTTGTTCTTCTGGTTAATTTATTTTTATATATAATATTTAATATTTTTGGGGGGGCTTTGGCATTTCATTGGTTAGATACAATTCTGTTAATATCATATGGAGCACTTATATTTGTACTATTTTCTTACGTTATTCCTATTATAAAGACCGCTCATAACTCTAAAGAGTATGAAAAAAGATGGAAAAGATTGAGGTATGATCCAACAGTATTCGATAGCTTATTAAATAAAAGTGCAACCATTTCTTTTCCTGTGAGTGATTTAGGAGTAATTATTGGGAATCCCGAAGCTGAACTTGAAATAATAAAAGTTTGCAATCCTTATTGTAATCCTTGTTCGAGAGCCCATTTGATTTTGGATCGTATTGTTAAAAATAGTAATAACATAAAAGTTCGAATAATCTTTACAGCATCGGGAGAGTTAAATGATAAAGCGACTTTTCCAGTTGCACATATCTTGGATCTTTATGAAAAATCTGATAAAGAAAAACTAACAATGGCATTAGATGCATGGTATTTAGACCAAGATAAAAATTATGATAGCTTTGCTTCAAGGTTTCCCATAAACGAAGATTTTAAATTGCAAATTGAAAAGGTGAAAAAAATGAACTCATGGTGTAATAAAATGAAAATACGCGCAACACCTACAATCTTTGTTAATGGAAGAGAATTGCCAGAGGGATATAAGGTCGATGATCTTGAAGAAATTCTTTGATGAGAAAAGAGTAGCGGATTCTGCCACATTATATGTCGGAAAAAAAGTATTTAAAATCATGCAAAGTGCAGAAAAATGTTTAGAATCTTTAATGGAATATCAAATTTAAATGGGAATCAATACTAAGGCATAACGATTCTGACCTCTCCCAAAAAAACTGGAGCATTTAGAAGTAGGGAATTCGGGTATGAATTACTAATTTTAAAAGGGAGGAAAAGCGATGAAAAAATCAAAGTTTACCGAAGCACAGATCGCCTTTGCGATCAAACAGTCCGAGACCGGTATCCGCGTGGAAGAGGTCTACAGAAAAATGGGTATCAGCGAGGCTACATTCTACAACTGGAAGAAGAAATATGGCTGTCTGGGCGTGTCGGAGTTACGTAAGCTTCGGCAACTGGAAGAAGAAAATGCACAGCTGAAAAAGCTTGTGGCCGATCTCAGTCTGGACAAACAGATGCTCCAGGATGTATTAAAAAAAGTTTTAAAGCCTTCGCAGCGTAGAACAATGGTTAGCGGACTCATTTCTGATTATCGAATTTCCCTACGCAGAGCATGCGAGGTATCTCTGCTGAGCACCTCAGTTTGGTTTTATAAACACAAAAGACGCGATGACGGTCCGTTACGCCTTCGCATAAAAAGCATTGCTGAAACACGTGTCCGTTACGGTATAGAACGGATCGTTGTTCTATTGAAATGTGAAGGCTGGCGCGATAATCAAAAACGGATTTATCGAATTTATAAGGAAGAAGGCTTAAATCTACGGGTGAAAAGGCCCAGACGCTGCCGCGCCGCCGCGCATCGATCCGAGAGACCGGTTTTTTCCAATTTGCATGACTGCTGGAGTATGGACTTTGTCGCTGATGCACTGTTCGATGGTAGGAAAATCCGCTGCTTAACTATAGTGGATAACTATAGCCGTAAATGCATGGCTATTGAAGTCGGACAGGGGCTTAAAGGAAGCGATGTGGTCGCTATTTTAGAAGAACTCAGGCTATTCCAGCAGACAACGCCGAGAAAAATCCAAGTTGATAACGGATCAGAGTTTGATGTTTCGAAGGAACTGGATAGGTGGGCTTACGAACATCAGGTGGAGTTAGTATTCTCCAGGCCGGGAAAACCAACAGATAATCCGTATATTGAATCATTCAATGGAAGTTTTCGGAACGAGTGCTTAAACGTACATTGGTTCCTTTCATTGGAAGATGCCAAGGAAAAAATTGAAGTCTGGAGGGTGGATACAACACCTTCAGACCTCACAGCTGTTTAAGAGATTTGACACCGGAAATGTTTATCGAAAACCAGGTCAAACCAGCGGAATTTTCTACTTTAGAATACCCCTAAATTCGGGGAGAGATCAAATACAATATATCTCTAATAAAGGAACACTATCTAATTCGGGTGTATAATCGTTCTATATTCTCAGACAAGAAACTATAAATTCTATCATTACCAAAACTAATGTGTTGAAGATCAAAATCTAATAACTTGTCTATTGTACATTGTAAAGAAGTCATGTTAATTTTACGTTGTAAAGTAAATCGGTTTAACAAAATGTCTAAGTTATCCAAATCTTGGTTGTTTAATTCCGGAAAATAGTGTAAAAAGATTGTTTTTCTGATTTCAGAAGCAAAGGCTTGCTGTTCGTCAAAAGTGCTAGTACTAATGCTCTTTTCGTGAACCCTGTAGCTTACTAAGTTCTGATCAAGGTTATATATCGGAAAGAATTTGCTGCACTGAAAGACAAAATCATAGTCAGAGGCAAATCTATAAGATTCATTATAAGTTATATTATATTTATCTAAAAATTGTCGATTAATGAAGATAGTGGATTGAAGCATATAGTTGTCTTCTAGTAATTTTATTTTAAATGTTTCATAATCAGACGGTCGCTTGATCTCATCGCTTATAACCTTATTATCTTTATCGATCAAATTATAATTGCTTCCAATAGCCCCGACCTCTTTTTTGTTTTTTAAATAGTCTAACTGTTTTTCTAGCCTATCAGGTGTAGATATATCGTCTGAGTCAAACATTGCAATATATCGTCCCCTAGATTGGCGAATTCCAAAATTTCGAGCAATATAATTCCCTTTATTTATTTTGAATTTATATAATCGAATCCTTGGATCACTATATTTTTTAATTATCGAAAAAGTTTTAATATCGGAGCCGTCAAGGATTATGATAAACTCGAAATCTTCCATTGTTTGATTTAAAATAGATTCGATTGCCATCTCTATGTAATCCGAGGCATTATAGCATGGCATAATAACTGATACTTCATTCTTCATATTTTCGGAGCTATGTTTATTTCAAATATATCCTTAGCGCAAGCAGTTTAGCTCGTAACAAGATATTTAGGATTTTGGTTGCTACCAAAATAATTGAAAAACAATTAATAAGAATTAAATTTATTTTTGTAAACCTCCAGTAAACTAGAAGGTTCAAAAGTAGTATTTTTATTAATTTTTAATCGAGTCCACATCTCATTCCATAAATGAATTGTATAGGATCTACACGAAATTGTAGGTGGATCTTTAAGAAAAAATAAATTTATTTTATCCCAATTGATTGGACAAAAAACCTCCGGTGGCTCAATATAAGGTGTACAATTATATTTTTTTAAAATTAAGTCAAATAATTTGGGGCCATATTCACCCCAATTGACGTTAGAATGTGTTTCATTTTCAATATAATCTAAAATTTCAAAAAGATATTCAGCATTGGTTGGCGATTTAATCAGAGATGTAGTAACTAAAGGATGTGGCTCATTATCCTTATAATACAATTCTGATGCAAAACGATAAGACGTTTTAAAATCTAAAAATTTAAGACAAATTACATCTAAATCTGTCCACCAACCTCCATGTGTATAAAGTAATTTATATCTAAACCAATCAGAAAAAGCGGCCCAAGAATCTGAACTGTCTAAAAAGATTTCATTTTTGGGAATTATTTGATTTGCATCCCTAATCTTAACGCCCTCAGGGATATTTTTTATTTCATCATATATATACAGATAAAAGTCATGTCCATTTTGTAGAAATGAATTGATACATAATAATTCAATTTTCGACAATGTCGATCCTATCCATAAGCTTCTGACTATATTATTATTAGGCATCTAGTATAAATTGTTTTTACAGAAACTAAATAAGTTTTAATTTCTTTTCGGAACAAAATTTCAATTATATTTTCGGTTTCTTAATAACGACTTATATTGACTATTAATTAGCAAAGGCTAATCTAACTCCCTTGGGGTACAACTAAGGTAGGATAAAATTTTTATTTTTCAAAATTTATTGATTGATAAACTTAAGTTAGGTTAACTTATTTTTACACTTGTGATTATATGTTTCTAAATAAGATGTAAAATGTTCGCTCCTAAGTCCAACCTGTCTTCATGATAATAAAAGAAAACATCCAAACAGTGAACATAGGTAAAGGTGTATCTGGTATGCTTTGGGGAGTGTTAAATATCACTACTCCCCCATATATTCTCACTAGAAGGCTGCCACCATAATCGTCTAATTAAGGTCTAATTGTCGGGGTATTTAAGTCAGACATTATGTATAAAGTAGCAATGCATAATACGATAAAAACACTGCTATCCCACGGGAAATCCATATGTGAGATAGCCTCGGAACTTGGGTTGTGCCGCAAGACCGTTTCCCGAATATAGGAAGACCTGTCCCATGGTTTAGAGTAGCCGTTGTGCCAGTTGGGGCAAAGCTGCTTGACGACTGCTTGGATGATACCCAGATGTATAAGGAAATGGGTTTGGGTACCATACTTATCCATCAGCACCTTCGTAACTAGTATGTTGGGGATGAATCCTACCCAAGTATGGGAAGGAGTATCGAAACATTAAAGAAGCAGAGTTTTTTTCCCTACATAGCGATCTGGAAGAAGAATGCCACGTAGATTTCGTGATATATGGGCAGGTTCCACAGAAATGCCCATCCTAATAAAAGTAAGAAATTTTAATGATTCGGTACGATAACCGTTTCGGCTTTTATAAACTGGTGACCAGCCAGCGGGTTGACGAATTTCTGGACTGCCATATTAAAGCTTTCGAGTACTTTGGAGATATTCCGCGTACTGTCAAACTTGACAACCTGAAATCCGGGGAGCAACGTGTCCGGCCGACGAACTACATGTTTGATTGCAGTGTAATATCCTTAAAGTTCTGCGGATGAGATTTTTAAAATTTTTGTGGTTGATGGACATGATATTTTCCAAGTTATATTTCAACCACTGGAACCAGTTTACTTCCTGTTTTTTACAGATGGCAAAGAATGAATAGATCATAGCGGCACGCTTTGCTTCTTCATGACTGCTAGCAAAAGAGGTAGTTTTTTCGTCTCAGCTTATGTAAAACTTTACATAAACTGGGTTATACATAATCATGTGTTTTATTAATGGTCACAATGTCGTGGCCATTAATAAAACAACTATTAAGATACTTAACGCTTTTGATCAACTTATACTTGATGCAAGCGAAGAACTGTCAAACAAGCTTCTAAGATCCAAGAGTACGTATCCGCCCTATGAACTACATATTTGATTTGTCGCTAATTTGTTTATAGTTCTGCGGGTAAAGGTCTTTTATATTTTTATGGTTTATGGATGCTATGTTCATTAGCGTATGTTTTAACCACTGGTACGGGTTCACCTCATGCTTTTTACAGATAGCAAAGAATGAATATATCATCGCCGATCGCTGAGCAGCCTCATGACTTCCTGCAAAAAGATAGTTTTTGCGACCGAGGGCCACGGGTCTGATAGCATTCTCCACGAGGTTGTTGTCTATCTGCAGGCTTCCATCGTGCAGATATGCCGAAAGCGCATCCCATCGTGCAGTGGCATAGGCCATGGCCTTTCCTATTTGGCTTTTTGGCAAGGTGTTCTTGATTTCTTCAAAGATCCATTTGCCCATATCGTTGATGATATCCAGCGAGTCTTTTAGACGAAGCTCCTTGATCTGTTGGGGTGATAGGTTTTCTTCTTTTGCCTTACGCTCGATCTTATAAAGCCCCTGTATCATCAGCAGCGCCTTTTCAGCCCTTGGGCGATCATTGCTCAAGGCTTTTTCAAACTCACGACGTGCATGTGCCCAGCAGGCCAGATGGGTGATATCTTTCTTTTTGCCATATTTATCATAGGCGGGATATCCATCCGTCTGCAGATAACCCTTAAAGTTATCCAGCATGGATTTAGGCACGTGACCACCACGTGAAGGATTATAGTCAAACAGTACGGTCCTGTCCAATGGGCAGTGGTATACCCAATACCAGCCCTGATGGGCAGCGCCTTTTTTATCGCTGTCAAGTACTTTTATGGGTGTCTCGTCAGCCTGCAGGTAACCTTTTGTTCTTGTATCGAAGACCAATTGTTCATAAAGTGGCTCAAGCTTGATCAGCGCTTCTTTTGTCCAGCCTTCGATCGTGGAAGAAGCGATCTGTATATTTTCCCTGGCGAAGATCTGTTTCTGTCGGTACAGCGGGAGGTGGTCCTGATATTTTCCGGTCAGTATCATCGCTAATAAGCCTGCTCCGGGGATACCCCTGTCGATGACACGCTCGGGAAGTTCGCCGATACGTACGCCATCTCCATTTTTAGGCGTGTATTTATAGCGGATATAACGTTTGATATAGAACTTTGCCGGTTCGCACTCCAGTTCTTCGGTGACCTCTTTTCCGATGCAGATCATATCCGATAGGTCACCTTCGGGATAGATCCTGATCTCTTCTACAGGTAGATGTTCAGGTAACTTAGCACGTCCCTTATGGTTAGGGCGCTTGCGTGTATACTCGATCTTTTGTTTGGTTTCTTCCTGCTGTTGCTCTACTTCTACAGGCCCTGCTTCAAACGGGAGTGCGGTCTGGTTGGGGTCGCCCTCAAAACGCTCACGCTTCTGTCCGAACTGTATGCGTTTGTACATGGCAAGCTGGGATTCCAGATATCCGATCTTTTCGTCTTTTTTGGAGGAGTCTTCGAATAGGGCTGTGATCTTTTCGTCACGCTCTTTCAATGTACGGTCACGGCTGGAAATAACCTTCAGAAGGTCTTCTTTCGAGAGGGATCCCAGCGCTGTTTCCATATCCTAAAGATACGGTTTTACCAGCATTCCCGCAATCAAAAAAGCTGTTTTCCGGGCAGTGAATAACGTTTTTTCTGTATGCTCTTTACCACCTGTATACCCTCGACCAGCAGTACCAGGCCACTCCAGGAAAACTCCCTCTTTTTAAGTCCCGGTGAGCCAAAAGTACCCTGCTCCAGACGCTTGTAGTACAGCACGAAGCCCCCGTGCTCCCAGTGTAGCAGCTTGATATGGGTACGGCTACGGTTTAGGAACACGAATACCTCTCCACTGGTCGGCTGCCGCTGCATCACCGATATAACCAGGCCGCATAGCCCGTCAAAACTCTTGCGCATGTCGCAGTGTCCATCATATAAATAAAAACGGTGAGAAGACCCCAATGAAAACATATCAGTAAAGACGGATCAACTGGGAAAGTAGACCAAGATCGGTATCTACCTTGATCCGCACCCCATTGGGGTAGATAAACCTCAACATCGCCTTTTCTGCCGGTATTATCCATCGCTACAAAGCTTCCGCTGGCAGTATCGTTTTCTTTACTGCGCGAAAACCAATAATAAAATGTAGCCTCATTGACACCATTTTCCTCGCAGTAGCGTTTCTTGCTCAGGCCGCTCTGATGCCAGTCTGCTATCATCGCAAACATCTGCAATCTTTTTTCTTCTTTGCTCATCTAGCAAAAATAACAACTCGGAAAAATTATTCATAGACGGTGTTTATCGGGCGGATACAGAGTACTGTCAAATGGTACTGCAATTATTGGTGGTGCATGTAGCAACAGTTAGTGAAAAACGAGGCCATGAACTTCAATTCGCAGATTGGGCAGCTATACCTACTCGATTTATTTGGTAAGTTTGATTGTTCTACACTTTCCAAGTGCAACAAAGATATTGTCAAGATTGTCAACGTACTTTGCGAGTTTTATGATACCAGCACACTGGCCGCCCCTAAAAGAACGCTTCGCAGTCGACAGTGTCATCGACATGCAGATGAAGGAGTTCGTAAGCTATCTGGAATCAATCAGACTAAAGCCGTTAACGAACAGACATGCACTTAGCGCGTACACGGAACTACGAGCTGTATCCCGATGATTGTGTTCGAACAGCACGAAGAGGATGCGCTGCTCCCCTGCTAGCAGCAAGGTGTGAGATCAATGGAGTTGGATTCAGAAAAGTTACGCGCCCGGCACATATGAGCTACCGTCATAATTATTATTCGGTGACCGAGGGGATACTTAACAAGAAAACGGTTTACCGACTTGCAGCGTAAAGAAAAAGTAATCCCGATTGATACCTGCTGCAGAACTGTACACTACGCTATAGAAAATGCCCCTTGAGATTGTAATTTTAAACTCTACCTAGCAACACACTTTTTTTGAACAATTTTTCTAGTTGTTCTTTAGTCAATAGGTATGAAGTATTCCATACATAATGCTGCGCGCGCATTTGCGCGTCTATATCACTATTATTTCGAGAAACTGATATAGTTGGAAATAATACAAGTTTATTGCTAGTTATAGATGATAATTGTTCTTCATAACATAGCATATTGTCAGGAATGAGATCTAATATATTCTGAAAACTGCTTTTATATAATACAATAAAGGATGTACCTAAAAAACTATCTATCCAAAAAAAACTATTATTTATAAATAAGATATTATTAGCTTCCCCTAAAAGAGCACATAATAACATTTTAGTTTTAAGATAATATGCATTTATAATTGCCTTTTTAAAATTAGAACAGTTGTAATCAGTGGTAAAAGTATGCGTATCGTCACACACAATGATAACATCTTCGTCCGCCATTTTAGCCCCCATTACAATGTTTTTCAATGTATTTAATCGATCAATGGATCCATCGGCTAATTTAACAAGAGATGCAAATCTTAAATCAAACTCATTTTTGCCCTTAAATTCGATTTTCAAATGTTTAATATCATATTGAGCATGGAACGGAATGACATATGTTGGAATATTAAAATCTAAATCTTCTACTATAAATCGATTATTTACTTTTCGATAATATGCATCTATGGTTAAAATCTTTTTAAATCGCTCCTCTGAAATTTTAAAATAACTTTCAACATCTATTGTGTTGTTTTTTTTCGTTATGTCTGAGTATCCAAAGGACTTCTGGACAGAAATTTGTGGAAATATTGCAAAAATATTACTTGTATATTTTTTTAATTCGATGTCCATATTTTGTGAAGGCCCTAGGTCAATCTCTAGAAATTTCTCAAAGAATTTCTGAAAGACAATTGTAAATTGAGCCCCACTAAAATTCTCTATCCAAAATAAGTTGTCATTGTAAGGTATTGCGTTCTGAAATCCACTAACACCTCCTAAGAGAATATCAAACTTATCGTACATTCCGCACGATACGCATGCTTTCAATTTATCCCATGTGTAAGCAGATGTAAACATATGATCATCTTCACATATTAAAACAAATGGCAAACCTTTAGTTTTTGCATCTTTGACACATATCTTAAAAGATTCCATAAGGCCAATAGAGCCAACGACATGTTTGATACCTTCTATATAAGTGACATCAAATTCATGCCGATTTTCGAATTCTTGTTTTATATGTTTTAAACGATCGTATCGTTCTATAAGGTTAATTACGTAAGTCTTCATTTTTCATTTTTTAATAATAATTTGATTTTATATGAAGTAGCCCATTGCAAGAGGATAGAGATATTATGATGCTTGTAATCTTTATCAATATTAAAATAGACAAATTGCTGTCTTCTCTTTTCCATGCTCAGTGTTCTTGCTTAATTAAAAGGTGATTTGGAACCAGATTAAACTTCTTTACATTGAGTTTTTTATATATTCTTCTTCGACAATACATTTTTAATTATTTGTAGGTGCCTTAAGCGAGAATAGGTAATACTTATGTTGGACCTCCTACACAACTGTGCCCGAAAGTTTGATATATTTCTGGCTAATTGGGTCTTCCAATTATTAAGGAATAGTACGCATCCAGACATTAATCCCCTAAGCTTCGAGTTAAGGAATCAATATACAGATTATTTACCGGTTTTTCCTGTCTTAAGTAAATTTCTTTAATGTCCATAAACTCATTTTTAACTCCGTACGAAAGGAATTCTGAATTCTAAGTTTTTTTATTACACACCTATATTCCATTATTAACTGGAAAGACATAGTCGCAATGAGATTATGTCAGTTGTCGTTATGAGCTAGCATTATTGGTTGTAAACGTAAAAAAGAATGTTTTGAAGAAAAATATAATAAATAGTAATTGGTTTTTTTATTTTTTTTTATTTTAATTTTTTTTATTAATTTGCTGTAAATTATAAATAATTATGGTATGAAAAAAATCAAAATTAGTGTTATGAATGTCGAGGATGTTCTTACAAGAGAGGAAATGAAGAAAATGATCGGCGGATTCGGGTCACATACGCCAGGCAGTATGTGTACAACACAGTGTGGGGCAGAAAGCAAAACCTATACATGTAGTGACGGTATTCAATGTTCAGCGGTAGCTGGAGTAGGTATATACTGTGGGATGCATTTAGCGATGAGTTGCGCTTAAGAAACAAATGGTACTTGAACCTTCTGAATGAACAAATTGAGTTATTAGATTTGTAATTATGGGCTCGATATTCAATTGGGCCCATTCTGTTTAACTTGAGTTTTATACTTTATTATCATAATATCGAAGACAGTATTTAAGATCTTTTTTTATTGGTCCATAGATCCGTATCCGCCGGACGAAACACATGTCAATTGATTTTTTGAAGTTTTGCGGGTAAAGCTCTTTTATATTTTGAGGTTTATTGATGCTATATTCATTAGCGTATGTTTTAACCACTGAAATGGGGTGACCTCATGCTTTTTGCAGATAGCGAAGAATAAGGTAGATCATTGCTGCACGCTGTGCTGTCTCATGACTTCCTGCGAACATCCAATTTTTGCGTCCCAGGGCAACTGGGTGAATGGCATTCTCGATAAGATTATTGTCAATCTGCAGATTTCCATCGCGCAAATATTCCGACAGCATGTCCCAACGTGCGTATGCATAGGCCATAGCCTTCCCTATCCGGCTTTTCGACAATGTGTTTTTTATCTCCTGGAAGATCCATTTACTCATATCGTTGATGACCGGGAGTGACTCTTTGAGCTGTAGCTCCTTGATTGAAATAATGAATGGTAAATAATAAACTGACTACTACAATGGTCTTTTTTTGCCGTGTTACATATTCTATCAGACCAAACATGTTCAGTCATTTCTAATGTTCAATGATCGGGACACATGAGATAGGATCGAAATATATACGGATTTTATTTCAAAAATAGGCTTTCTTTACGAATTGAGTCAAACATCAATCTTTTAAATGTACTGAAGATCCTTTTCCTTTGTTTATAAAGCTAGACCATCTCTCAATTTGATCAAAAATTCTTTACCAGGGGACTGAAATGAGCGATATTGCTGTTCCGGCTTTTTACAAGCTTAAATTAGATTTAAAATTTTGTTGCTTTTTCTTATCATTAAAAATGTGATTAACTATTGGGAGCACAGAAATGTGATACACTTTGTGTTATAGACTATTCAGGAATAGTATAATGATGCATATACTTTGCAATTGCATTTGCTCTTCTGTTGACATAAGCAGAAGGATTACGCGCATCCCATTCGCGGGGATTTGGCAGGATAGCAATAATCAATGCGGCCTGTTTTTTGGAAAGATTGCTTCCGGTTTTGCTAAAGTAGTATTCAGCCGCGGCGTCAGCGCCATAAACTCCCTGTCCCATTTCAATGACATTGAGATAGACTTCAAGAATACGTTTTTTACTCCAGAAGGTTTCAATTAATACGGTAAAGTAAGTTTCGAATCCCTTTCTTAACCAGGAGCGTCCCGGCCAGAGAAAGACGTTCTTAGCGACCTGCTGACTGATTGTACTTCCGCCCCGCAGTTTTTTACCCTGCGCATTTTTCTTGATGGCATTTTGAATACCCTTTAGGTCAAAACCCCAGTGGGTCATAAAATGGGCATCTTCACCGGCAATGGCTGCTAGTTTTAAATTGTCCGAAAGTTCGTCGTAACTCAACCAGTTTTTTTCTAGTTTAAATCCCTTTCCCTGTTCCTTGAGTTCAAAGCCACGTTGAATCATGAGCCAGGTAATAGGCGGGTTAATAAAGCGTAAGCTAATTACCCAAAAAAGGCTGATACCAATAAAATAGAGGACGACTCTGCTTATGATGCGTAGAATGGGCGATTTGATAGACTTCAACGGATTGAAGGAAACTTTTTTAAAGGTATTTTTTTGCTTGCTGGCAGTATTTTGCTTACCAGATCTTTTGATGGCCATGACTAAATTTTTTCGGATACAAACTTAGCGTATATTCTTGTTTAATGGAAATGATTTTATCGAGAAGTTGAGCGTATTGTTTGTCAAAGCGACGATATTATCCTATTTTTACGCTTCACAAATTTGATTTTAGAAGTTGGCAAAAGAAAAGAAAGTAACTCCGTTGATGCAACAATATAATGCGATCAAGATTAAGTATCCCGGTGCGTTATTGTTGTTCCGTGTTGGCGATTTTTACGAGACATTTGGTGAGGATGCAATCAAGGCGGCTCAAATTTTGGGTATCGTTTTGACAAAACGAGGAAATGGTTCGGAATCCGAGACAGCTTTGGCGGGTTTTCCACATCACTCTCTGGAGACTTATCTCCCTAAATTGGTGCGTGCAGGTCAACGGGTAGCAATCTGTGATCAGCTGGAGGATCCTAAAACAACCAAAACAATCGTCAAACGTGGCGTCACGGAATTGGTTACTCCTGGAGTCTCTTATAATGATAACATTGTTCAGCAGAAATCGAACAACTATCTGGCCTCTATTTTTACAGATAAAGATAAAATCGGTATTGCTTTTCTGGATATTTCGACCGGAGAATTTCTAGTCGCTCAGGGAAGTACATCCTATATAGATAAATTGCTTCAAGGCTTCAAGCCGACGGAAATCATTTTACCGAAGAAACAGAGCAAGGATTTTATTGAGCAATTCGGCGCACATTATTACACTTATTTTTTGGACGAATGGCCGTATACCGGTGATTATGCTACTGAAGCTTTATTAAAACATTTTGAAGTTGCCTCCTTAAAGGGGTTTGGTGTGGAACGTATGTCTGCAGGCATCGTCGCGGCGGGTGTTGCCCTACATTACCTCAATGAGACGGAACACCGTAACCTACAACATATATCGACACTTTCCCGCATTGAAGAGGACCGGTTTATGTGGCTGGATCGATTTACGATCCGCAATCTGGAACTGATCGGTTCCATGAATGAAAATGCAGTTACACTGTCAGATGTCCTCGATCATACAGCCAGTCCAATGGGCGCACGGCTTTTGAAGCGTTGGATTGTCATGCCATTGAAAGATAAGAAGGGGATCCAGGAGCGTTTGGACGTGGTGGATTTCTTTTTTAACAATCGTGAACTGCGGGACGAGCTGATCGGTCAGATCAAACAAGTTGGCGACCTAGAGCGGTTGATATCAAAGATCGGGCTTCAAAAGGCCAACCCGAGAGAGATCGTTCAATTGAAACGTGCTTTACATGCCATAGAAAAACTCAAGGAACTGACCGACCGTAAGGATGCGCAATCGCTGGTCCTGATATCTGATCAATTGGATGCCTGTGCCGCTATTCGAGAACGAATAGAACAACAAATACAGGCTGAACCGCCTGTGGCCATCAATAAGGGCAACGTCATTGCTGCGGGAGTCGATGCTGAATTGGATCGCCTTCGTAAGATTTCTTTTGGCGGTAAAGATTATTTGTTGGAAATTCAAAAAAGGGAATCGGAACTGACGGGTATCCCGTCCCTAAAGAT
This sequence comes from Sphingobacterium sp. HMA12, assembly GCF_002933815.1. GTDB lineage: Bacteria > Bacteroidota > Bacteroidia > Sphingobacteriales > Sphingobacteriaceae > Sphingobacterium. The sequence goes on along the minus strand of NZ_BEYR01000005.1, from coordinate 214,147 downwards.
CGCATTCAACAATGTATTTGGTTATTATCTTGAAGTAACAAATACACATAAGGACAAAGTTCCAACGGAGTGGATCCGCAAGCAAACTTTGGTCAATGCGGAACGATATATCACAGAGGAACTGAAAGAATATGAGGAGCAGATTCTTGGAGCCGAGGAAAAGATCCAGGCATTAGAAAATAGGCTCTACGCTGAACTATTGGTTGCGATTGCAGAATACATTAAGCCGATTCAATTGAATGCACAGCTGATTGCCAAGTTGGATGTGCTACTTAATTTTGCCATTGTGGCAGAAAAAAACTATTACGTCAAACCGGAGGTGAGTGATAGCAAAATTTTGGATATAAAAGGTGGGCGCCACCCTGTCATTGAAAAAAATCTGCCGATTGGTGAAGATTATATTACCAACGACACTTATCTTGACCCCAAAGCACAGCAGATTATTATTATCACCGGTCCGAACATGGCGGGTAAATCGGCTTTACTTCGCCAGACGGGGCTAATTGTCTTGATGGCGCAGATTGGTTGTTTTGTGCCAGCCAAAGAAGCCAAAATAGGTCTTGTAGATAAAATTTTTACCAGGGTAGGGGCTTCGGATAATTTGTCCTCCGGGGAGTCTACATTTATGGTGGAGATGAATGAAACCGCCAGTATCATGAATAATCTTTCGGATCGAAGTCTGATCCTTTTGGATGAAATTGGACGTGGTACAAGTACGTATGACGGAATTTCGATCGCCTGGGCAATAGCAGAATATTTACATAATCATCCTGCTGCCAAAGCGAAGACTCTCTTTGCGACACATTATCATGAATTGAATGAATTGTCAACCTCGCTTGACCGCATAAAAAATTATAATGTTACGGTCAAGGAGGTCAATAGTAAGGTGATCTTTTTGCGTAAGCTCGTACCCGGAGGATCCGAACATAGTTTTGGTATTCATGTTGCCAAGCTCGCCGGAATGCCGCCGAAGCTGTTGAACCGTGCCAATCAAATTTTAAAACGATTGGAACAGGAACGTACAGGAGGAGAGCAGATTAAAGATAGTATGCGTAAGATTCAGAAACAGGCTTATCAGTTGCAAATGTTTTCCATAGATGATCCAGTCCTGAATAAAATCCGGGACATGTTGAATAACCTGGATGTTAACTCACTTACTCCAGTGGAGGCCTTGATGAAATTAGATGAAATTCAGCGTTTGCTAAAAAATTAGATAAAAACAGCTTGGCTTATTGTGCGTGTCGATCCCGAGGATCTTGCGTTAACAGGCGCAAGAGCGCTTCAAATGTGGACGCAATTGATGATAAAGAGAATTAGAACCTGAAGAAGAATGCTGCAGTTCCGTAATTCGATTGTATCGGTGTCAAGACCTTGCTACTCGCATCATAAGGAGCATAGTGGTAAGCCACCTCAACTCCGACATATTTCTGGTTTTTCATCTGAAAAAGAGAGGAAAAACCCAAGCCTAAGTGAACATTATTAATGGTTACCATGCGATCGTTGTAACCGCCCTCATAATAGTAACCATCTGGGTCATAATATCCATCTGAATAGATGCTTTCGGTGATGCCTGTATCTGTAATATCTATCCCTATTATTCCCTTGGGAATCAGGATGCATTTTTCATTGTCAAAAATTTTATAGCCCACAGAACCGCCTATAAACCCCGTTGCGGAAGAATTGACCGTAACATCGGATCCTTCATAATTATAGGCGATATTTTTATCATTTGAATTGATCCGCACATTGAAACCACCCTCGAATATCAATTTGCGTTCCAATGAACTCATTAACATAAATCCAAACATGAAATTAGTTCCAAAAACCTTGTTTGCGCCTCCAAGGGGACTCATCACACCGATGAGTGGAACATAGCCCAGTTTGGATCTGCTTCGGTTTCCGTAGGTCTGTGGGCGATTCATCGGTTGTTCGGTATTCTGGGGAGCTTGTTCATCTTCAGGGCTATTGGTGTCGGCAAACAAATGAAGAATAGTTCTTTCATCATTATTGAGCGTATAATTGCCTGATGACAAGAGCGCCTTGGCTCTGATCTTGATTAAATTATCCAAGGGATGTCGCAAGGGGTAGAAATTGTACTTTCCTTTATTTTGTTCATACTGAGACGCAAAATCATCCTGGTCTGCAGCATCTAAACGTTGAACAAATGTCTTGTCCAATTGATTACCGATATAACGTTCTATTTCTGTACCACTATCTTTTTTATCGATAATGAGCAGGAGAATACGTAGGCGTTGGCCGAATTCCGTTACGCCACAGCTGGCCTGTAAGGTATTCAATAAGGGGTCAATTTTGTCGAACTCATTGCTGTTCAGCGCTCCTGTTAGTAAGGGAAGAATCTCTGCGGTATGTTTTTCGCATGTTTCTTGCGCCCAAGTTTGTTGTGGAGCAAGAAAGCAAATGAAAGCAAATACTGCAAAAATGAACTGACGGATCATCATGGCTTATGGATTTATCAGTGACTAATTTAATAAATAAATTGAATGATGTCTTTGTTATTTGTGGCAAACATCTCAAAAGTTTTATCTTTGGCTCATGGCGTCGATATTTCGATTTAAACAATTTGAAGTTGATCAATCCAATTGTGCGATGAAGATCAATACAGATGGCGTATTGCTGGCATCGTTGGTCGATACGGATGGTGCGAGGCGCATTCTGGATGTTGGTACGGGCACAGGTGTGATCGCACTAATGCTTGCTCAACGAATGATTGATAGCCAAGTGGAGGCTGTGGAGATAGACCAACTTGCAGCAGCGATGGCGAGCAGAAATTTTAATAATTCGACGTTTAAGGATCGGCTCGTATTGCATGCGACTGCTTTTCAGCATTTACAAATAAGCGATCACTACGATCTGATTGTATCGAATCCTCCTTTTTACACAGATTCACTGCATAACCCAGATATCCGGAAAAAATTAGCCCGGCATACGGATCTGGACTTTTTTCAAGAATTACTACAGTTCGCATCGTCGTATTTAACTTCTAAAGGTAAAATAGTACTGATTCTTCCTACACAGCTGGCTGAAACAGTAACAGCATTAGCAATAGCACATCGCTTGTATTGTACTGCTGAAATTCAAATAAGCTCCTTCGTTGGGGATCCTGTGATTCGAAAGATCGTCACTTTTGGACGTATACCAACAGCGACGGTCGACCGACGTGAATTTGTGATTTATAAATCCAGGGGCGTTTACTCGGAATCGTACAAGGATGCTTTAGCGCCTTATTTTTTAGCTTTCTAGACTATGACAAAAATTGGACTTCTTTCGGATACACATTCCTATTTAGATGAATCTGTATTCAATTACTTTGCTGATTGCGATGAGATTTGGCATGCCGGGGATTTTGGGGACGCTGATATTGCGGATCAGCTGGAAGCATTTAAGCCTTTGCGTGGGGTGTATGGAAATATTGACGGGAAAGATCTTCGCTTGCGTTTTCCCGAAGATTTAAGATTTACCTGCGAGGAAGTGGAGGTTTTTATGACCCATATTGGTGGCTATCCAGGGAAGTATGCTCCTCGAATCAAGGCCGAGCTATTGGCTCATCCACCAAAATTGTTCATCACTGGGCACTCCCATATCCTCAAGGTTATTTTTGATCCAAAAATCCGTTGCCTTCATCTCAATCCAGGAGCTGCAGGCAAACATGGTTGGCATAAAGTCAGAACACTTATGCGCTTTGAGATCAATAAAGACAAGATCGAAAACCTTGAAGTGATTGAGCTCAAGGAGAGATAGCCCATAAATAGATCTATTTATGGAGTTTGTAAGATGAGATTTTATCAGTCTGAAAAACTGCTGCTCGTTTTATAGTGCGTTTTTGCTTGGCGTCATCCATCTTTAAAGGACCGGGCTATGACTAAGACCTTAAGATGAATATATAGATTTCTTACAACGAGTCACGTACCTCCAACAAGAAGCTTTTTAGACGTTCTAAGGAATCCACAACGCGTTGATTTTCTTTTGCTTCGGATTTGTTGTCACGGAGATAGTCTCTTGCACCTTGTAGTGTATATCCTTTTTCTTTTACCAGATTGAAGATGATTTTGAGGTTTGCGATATCTTCCTGCGTAAAGAGGCGATTGCCCTTTTTATTTTTCTTGGGTTGAAGAATGTCAAACTCACGCTCATAAAAACGTATCTGGGATGCATTTACATCAAACATCTCTGTAACTTCCCCCATTGTATAATACAATTTATTTATTTCACGCTCTTTGTACGGCATATCTTCGCAATTAATCTATAGCAAACTTAATAAAAATTCCAATTCAAAAAGAAATTTTGCGGTTTCTTATTTTAGCTTGCCGGGAAACAAAGCGGTGAAAGAGAGCCGGTAATTGGAATTCTGACCTATCTATGATCTTTTGGGATTATGACATAGCAAGTTGTTCTTGTAGCGCTAGGATGCGCATTGTAAATAAGGACTAAATTAGCTAAGTTTGACTGGGATTGAAACCTATATGGACAGATCGGATGATTATCGTTAGCAAATTTTGGACAAATTTATTCTCGTTTGGGAAAGCCAATGCAATTACTATTTTTCCAATTATATTTCTGAAACATGGATTTTTTAGGGACAACGAGGAGTTGATCCGCCATGAGCGTATCCACTTGCGGCAAGCCTTAGAGTTGGGGATTATCTTTTTTTATCTGTGGTATTTATGCGAATTTGTGGTTCGCTTTGTCCGTTTTCGGGATTTTGACAAAGCTTACCGCCAGATTTCCTTTGAACGGGAAGCTTATCGCCACGAAGATGATCCTGTCTACTTAACAAGAAGAAAAATCTGGGCATTTTGGCAATACATATAATTAGTTCGATCAGCAATTTAGATTGCATAAAAAAGGCTCTTAAAATATATTAAGAGCCTTTTTGTATATTTAATTTTACGTTTTAACCGACCAATTTGAGATAAGTAGCCACTTTGTTTTTTAATTGTCTACGGTCAACGATAAAATCCAAGAATCCATGTTCAAGTACAAACTCAGATGTCTGGAATCCCTTAGGAAGGTCTTTTTTGATTGTTTCTTTAATAACACGAGGGCCGGCAAATCCGATCAACGCGCCGGGTTCAGCGATATTAACATCTCCCAGCATGGCATAAGATGCTGTTACTCCGCCTGTGGTCGGGTCAGTCAATAGACAGACGTAAGGAAGTCCTGCTTGTGCTAATAACGCCAATTTGGCTGAAGTTTTTGCCATTTGCATCAAAGAGAATGCGGCTTCCATCATACGTGCACCACCTGATTTTGAGATCAACATAAAAGGAATTTTATGCTCAAGACAGTAATCAATGGAGCGCGCGATTTTTTCTCCAACGACAGATCCCATCGATCCACCAATAAAGCTAAAGTCCATACAAGCGATCACGATGTCCTGGCCATTCATTTTACCGTGACCAGAGCGTATCGCATCTTTAAGGCCTGTTTTTGCTTGACTTTCTTTTAAGCGTTCAGGGTATGGTTTTGAATCGAAAAATTCCAGTGGATCACCAGAATTTAGGTTAGGGAATAGTTCAGTAAATTCGTTATTGTCAAATAAAATTGAAAAATATTCTTTGGAGCCAATTCTTAAATGATGGCCACAATATTGACAAACATAGTCATTTTCTACTTGTTCAAGATGCAACAGTGGTTTTTTACAGGTGGGACACTTGTTCCACATGCCATCCGGTGCTTCTTTTTTATTAGCGGTAGCTGTGCTAATACCAGCTTTTTCTCTTTTAAACCAACTCATACGATAGTTCTTATTCGATTACAAACTTAGATAAAAATGCTTTTATATACAATTATAATTGTGTTGAATGTAAATAGCAGTAAATCAATTGTTTCGTTTGGTACGGATGCTCGTCGATAAATTGGAAGCGGATGAGACACTCTATTTGAGTACATATTGTCGGGCTGAATTGGCCGGGTTGAGGTTAAGGACAATCCCTGATCAAAAATTTGGACACAAAAAAAGGGTAAGCTACTTCTATCGCACCGCTCAACCAAATACCCTTGCTTTGTTCCCAACCTGGGGGAGTCAATGGGAGCTGGTCGTAGAAGACTTACCCGCCACAAAAGTAGAAAAAAAAATAGTTTTAGGAAAGAAAAAATGCCTTTTTATTCTAGGGTGCTGATTCTCATTAGAATAAATTGTTCTAAGGGCCATCTTGCTGGTATAAATTATCCATTAAGATGGCCATGAAGTGTTTTTTTAATGCATTACATTTTCTTTCTGTCGTACTCGCCCAACAAAGAATAGTAACCAAACAGACCCAAACCAAGGGAAATGATCGGTGTTAAGATACAGAGTATGATGATACCAAAGACCAGATCCTCTTGATGTCCTGTTGAAATCTTTGGTAATGCCAATTCAAAAATGGAAAAGTATGCGGTGTATATGGCTAAAAGGATCCATACAATACCAAGAAGCTTTTTTAGATTATTCATGGTTCGGAGGTGTTGATTTGTTGTTGATGTATAGACTACCAATAATAAAGCAGACGGCGGCTATAAGGATGGGATACCCTAGTCCCGCCAGATAAAACTGTGGCGTATGCGATGCTTCTGCATTTGTGGTAAGGTAGGTAGAAACTGCCGGAAGGAGTCCCCCAAATATGCCGTTGCCCACATGATAAGGTAAAGACATGGAGGTATATCGGATTTTTACGGGAAATAGTTCGACCAGAAATGCAGCAATAGGGCCGTATACCATCGTAATATAGATGACCTGAATAAATATGAGGGCAACGAGCAGTATGTAATTTTTACCTTTCAAATGCACGGTTGTTTTGACTGTTTCTTTTCCTTTTAGTTCACCTTCCTGATGTTGTATTTTTGAACTGGTCATTTCTGTCCCATCGGCATATTGGCTTTTTGTGATGGTAACAATGGTTGAATTTTGCTGTATGGTCGGTTCTGTTGTTTCGTCCAGCTTGTTTTTTTGCTGTACATTTGATAGCTGATACATGGATTCGTAGATTGGACGATAGGTCAGTACAGCCAGGAGCATACCGCCCAGCATAATCCATTTGCGACCAACCTTATCGCTAAGCCATCCAAATACAACAAAAAATGGGGTTCCTAACAACAACGCGATACCTAAAATGGTATCTGCCTGGTCGGATTGCAGGTGCATGACTGTTTTCATAAAACTCATGGAGTAGAACTGCCCCGTGTACCAAACGACTCCCTGGCCCATGGCGGCGCCAAATAAGGCTAGTAGCACAAATTTGAGGTTGTAGCGATTTCCGAAACTTTCCTTTAGTGGATTGGTACTTGTTTTACCTTCTGCTTTCGCTTTGCTAAATTCAGGTGATTCCTTCATTTTTTTGCGGATGAGGTATGAAACATAGACCATCACTAAGGAGAGCAGGAAAGGGAGCCGCCATCCCCAACTGTCAAATTGTGTCTCACTCAGAAAACTTTTGGTTAAAAGAATAACCACAAGCGATATAAACAACCCAAATGTGGCTGTGGTCTGTATCCACGAGGTCCAATAACCACGTTGCCCCAAAGGAGCATGTTCGGCGACATAAGTAGCTGCACCACCATATTCGCCGCCCAGCGCGAGCCCTTGTAAAAGCCGTAGGATCAAAACAATCAATGGCGCCCAGAAACCGATCGTTTCATAGCTCGGAATACAGCCAATCAGGAATGTTGCGCCACCCATCAGCATGAGTGTTACCATAAAGGTATATTTGCGCCCTATGATATCGCCCAAGCGGCCAAAAAACAATGCGCCAAAAGGTCTTACGACAAATCCAGCGGCAAAAGTAGCCAATGTCGATAGAAACGCCGCTGTGGGATTGTCGGCAGGAAAAAATTTCGTTGAAATTACGATGGAGAGACTTCCGAAAATAAAAAAATCATACCACTCAATGAGTGTGCCCATGGATGAGGCGCCGATGACTTTCCAGATGCTCTTTGTACTGTTTTCGTTCATTAATAATCGGTTTAGTGTTATGTTTGCTTCGTGTCGAAATTGAATTAATTTTTACCTTTATTCGTTTGCCTTGAGACAATCACTTGGCCACCAATGGTGACTGCCCTAGCGACTTATATATTTTTCCTGGGAGTGACCGGATCAAAGATTGCATTTCCAATTCTAACAAGACCAGGGCTAGCTTACTCTGCGGCCAGTTGAGCACCTTGATCATTTGATCAAGCTCCAGTTGTCCACTTACGTGAATGAGATTGAACAGGCTTTCCTGGTCTTTAGTCAAACGCAATGGGAGGGCTAGCTGCTGGTTTGCATCGTTTTTTTTACTGATTTCCCAATTCATGACATAAGCGAGATCTTGTGCCTGTCTGATCATGTGGGCCCGATTTGTTTTGATCAGATAGTTGGTTCCTTCACTGCTTTTTTCGTAAATGGATCCAGGAAAGGCACATACGTCTCTATGATAACTATTTGCAATTTCAGCAGTGATTAATGCACCGCCTTTGTCCGCTGCTTCTACCACGATCGTAACGTCAGCCATACCGGCGATAATGCGATTACGCATTGGGAAATTGACCCGTTCGGGTATGGTCTCTGCGGCGAATTCGGTCAATAATCCTCCCTCTTCGAGCATTTTTGATGCAAGTTCGCGATGTGATGCTGGGTATATCCGGTCCAGCCCATGCGCTAATACTGCGATGGTTGGAATATTATTTTTTAAGGCATTGCGGTGTGCTAGGGCATCAATTCCGTAGGCTAGTCCACTGACAATCAGTGTGTCCTGGTTTTCGTTTAAATCACGGATCAGGTCCTCGCATATTTTCTGCCCATAATGCGTCGCATGTCTTGTACCGACGATGCTGATGACTTTTGCTGCGTTGAGCACAGCATTTCCCTTGTAATATAACATGAGGGGAGCATCGTCACATTGTTTTAGTCTATTGGGATATTCCTTATCTTCGATCCATAGCGCTTTAATCTGATGTTTATCTATAAAAGCGAGCTCTTTTTCGCAGGCTGGCAGGTAAGTTTTGTTACGGATAGCATCGGCGATAGATGCCTTCACCCCCGGGATCTGCATCAGTTCTTTTTTTGAATAAGAGAAGAAATCCGCTAAGCTGTCGCAATGGGCCATGATATTACGCGCTGTTCTAGGGCCAATGCCCTTGATCTTAGTCAAAGCTATGGGATAGATTAGTTTCATAATTGGGTACTTTAAATATAGTGAAAAATTATAAATCTCGTAGTGCTTTTTCATTAGAATTGATCATTTGATTTTGGGACTGCTTTCTACAAGTATTAAGTGGGCCGTTTTCTCTGATCAGCCATAGTCCGGAGATCGTATTGCTGGTCGTATACCGCACAATGATCGAATATTGATTTATATATGGCCTAGAACAGTATTTGCGCTATCGTATAGGGGGAAGCTGTGATTTCGGAAGCGTTCCTTTTAGGGTAACAATTTTGGGCTGTTTTTGGGAAGAATGTTTGGATTTGGTAGCTTTGTCGGATTAACAATATTTTTTTGCATGGAAATGAAAGAACCTTTTGATATAGAATTGGGCGACATGATTTATTCTGTTTTTCCGGAAGAGGAAGATACCTATGTGATCTTTAAAGATGGAATGGAATATGTGAAAATTATAAAGGATACGGATACGACTTGGCTGAAGCTAAATCCTGAAACCGAATTGCCGATGTTTGGTATGGATGAAGAGGTCAATCTGATTGGGGAGGAGATCAAAAAGGAACTGAGCCGATAGGACAGAAAGTTAAAGATGGTTAAAATCATTTCGCACTTGTCTGACGTTGATTATTTTAGGGTAATCAATTATAGATATGGCACGTATTGGTTTCCTGTTTTTAATCGCTCTTTGCATTTATTATGCCTTTGATCGGCCGATTTTCGCGCACCCTATAGCAGTTATTTTGCAGGATACCGTGAAGAAGAAGAACGGAAAAGATACACTCCGACTGGATACGATTCAGATTGATCCTAAAAATAACACTGCCGAGGATAAATTTAACGAGAAAAAAGAGACGTACAGTTCCATTTACGCTTTGGGGGATACAAAAGAAATGGTGAATTTACCCAAGAAAGGGGGCATCGGCTTAAGTATCAGTAAACTTTACAATAAGTTGAGCCGAAGGGGACGGCATGCAAGAAGACTTCAACGCGGGTTCGAAAGTGAATATGAGTCTGATCTCATCCGTGCAGAATGGTTTCCTTTAACAACGAAGTATACGACATTATCGGGGGACTCTTTACAAAAATTCAGGCAGTATTATGAACCTTCATTAAAATGGGTGCAGCAACTCGGTACCTATGAAAAGGTCGCTTATATCCAGAAATGTTTGAAAAATTATCTAGACTCAGTGGAGATCATCCATAGGCAATTGCAATTGCCCATGGATGAAGTAAGACTTTGATTACATAGGTACATATACTAAATATTTTGTATCAAAAAAGTCCTCTTTAAAATAGCCTGAGAGCGGGTACAATTCGGCTTTTAGTTTGGATTCTTTGATTTCTTCGCTCAGGTCGCCACCTTTCAGATAAAGAATTCCGTTTGGAATTCCGTTTTTATCTTTCTTTGCGAATTTGTTGCGAATCCAGGGGGTAAATTCCCCAAGTCTGGTTACTGCGCGCGAGATGACAAAATCATATTTGTCGTCCAATTGTTCTGCCCGAATATGGTCGGCTTCGACATTTTTCAGGCCTAATCCGGCCGCAACTTCACGGACTACCTTGATTTTTTTTCCGATCGAATCGACTAAGTGAAACTTGACTTCCGGGAAAAGGATCGCCATGGGAATGCCCGGAAACCCACCTCCGGTACCGACATCCAAAATTTGTGTTCCCGGGGCCAACTCCTGCACAAATTTGGCGATACCCAATGAATGTAATACGTGATGGAGATATAGACTATCAATGTCCTTACGTGAAATTACATTGATCTGACTATTCCAAAAAGTATAAAGGTCCGCAAGTTTGGCAAACTGCTCTTTTTGTATATCCGTTAATTTCGGAAAATAGGAGTATATGATATCGACTGTAGGATTCAACATGTGATTTTTTAAAGGGGTGAATTATTTCCAGCTTATTTTTTTCTTTTTTCGGCTGAACAAACCATTGATACAAATATAGAAATAGTAGATGAAGTCTACCAAAGGAAGCCACCAAATCAGTTCTTTCACTTCGAGTTTCTTGTAAATAGATGAGAAAACGGCCCATTGGGCGAATAGTCTGAGCAGGTAAGCGGTAAGTGGAACGTACCAGAACACAGGAAAAGCAATCGCAACAGCAATCAAGGTTACGTAAAACAGTACCGCAGATACGAGCTGGGTACCCAGCATGCGCTGGTGACGTTTTTTATAAATGGTGGAGGCTCCCGAATGTCTTGCTTTTTGTTTATAATAGCTTTTCCAAGTTGTTTTGGGAGCCGAGTAAACAATAGCGGTTGGTGCGAGGACGATATTGACATTGGTTGCAGTGGCATTTTGGTTGACAAAAAGATCATCATCACCGGATTTGATATGCATGTGGGCTGCAAATCCTTTGTTGCGAAAGAAGAGTTCTTTTTTGTAGGCCATGTTTCGACCCACGCCCATATAGGCATCTCCTTTGAGCGCATAGGATAAATAGCTCATCGCGGTATGGCTCGTTTCGAAGCGAATCAGCAAATTGAGTAAGCTTCTTTTTTTAAAATAAGGCGAGTAGCCCAATACGATTTCGGTCTCCGGTCTAAAAGCTGATGCGACCTCTTTCAGCCACTGATTAGATTGAGGAGCGCAATCTGCATCGGTAAATACCAGTGTCTGATGTTTTGAAGCCTTGATCCCCATACTTACAGCGAATTTTTTGCCATGCTTCAATCGGATATGCTCTTTGATGTCGACAATTTTTAAATGGGCATATTGCTCAACAAATTCCTGGAGTATCCAGGGTGTTTCGTCGGTCGAAAAATCGTTAACGACAATAACCTCAAAATTGGGATAATCTTGCTCAAGGATACTGGGCAAGTATTCACGGAGATTATCCTGCTCATTGTGCGCACAGATAATGACAGATATTGCCGGGAGATCCGTTCCCTCCTGATAAGCTTCAATTTGGTACCTGCTTAATTTGCTGTAAACAAATAAGATGTAATATAATTGTGCCAATAGGAAAAGACCTAATATTCCAAATATAATATATGGAAGATTGGCCAAAAATACATGTAGGTCAAGCATAGCCCACAAAGATAAGCGCATTCATAATCTTTTTATAAAGGAAAATGATAATTTATTCCTGAAACATCCTGTTTGCAAATCTTTTTGTAGTATTTTTGCAACATATTTTAGGAAAGGACGGGCGTAAACATTCACGTAAGCGGAACCAAATTTCCGTTGTGGGAAAACTGTCTTGCGCATATTAACGGGAAAAACACATGTGGAAGTCTGTCTACTAAAATGAAATTAGTCTCAGAGGAAAATATTAATGAAATTTACGCTACAAGCACAAGATACACTATCAAAAGCACGTGCGGGTGTTGTCGAAACTGCACACGGTCCCATTCAAACTCCTATCTTTATGCCTGTTGGCACCGCTGGTACAGTGAAGGCCATCCATCAGCATGAGTTGAAAAATGATATTGAAGCACAGATTATTTTGGGGAATACCTATCATCTTTATCTGCGTCCAGGATTGAACGTATTGAATAAGGCTGGGGGATTGCATAAGTTTAATGGCTGGGATCGTCCGATCTTGACGGATTCTGGCGGTTATCAGGTGTACTCCTTGACAGAAGTACGTAAGATTAAAGAAGAAGGGGTTACTTTCCGTTCGCACATTGATGGTTCAAAACATCTTTTTACGCCAGAAAACGTGATGGATACGCAGCGTATTATCGGTGCGGATATCATCATGGCATTTGATGAGTGTACGCCTTATCCATGTGATTATGGTTATGCACGTCGTTCATTGGATATGACTCACCGCTGGTTGAAGCGATGTGTAGATCGTTTTGATAGCACTGATCCCCTTTATGGATATGATCAGACATTATTTCCTATTGTGCAGGGATCGGTTTATAAAGATTTAAGAATAAAATCCGCAGAGACAATAGCATCCTTTAATCGGGATGGAAATGCAATTGGTGGATTATCCGTGGGTGAGCCAGCAGAGGAAATGTACGAGATGACCGAGGTGGTTTGTGATATTCTACCTCAAGAAAAACCACGTTATTTAATGGGGGTAGGTACTCCTGTAAATATCTTGGAAAATATCGCTTTGGGCGTTGATATGTTTGACTGTGTGATGCCAACGCGTAACGCGCGAAATGGTATGTTGTTTACACAAAACGGTATCATCAACATCAAGAATGAAAAATGGAAAGATGATTTTTCGCCTATTGAAGCAGAAAGTGATTTACATACCGATCAATTCTATTCAAAGGCTTATTTAAGACATCTGATAAAATCACAGGAAATTTTAGGCGCACAAATTGCTTCATTACACAATTTACATTTTTATCTTTGGTTGGTCAATCAAGCCCGGGAAAAAATCATAGACGGTACATTCTATGACTGGAAAAATAAAATGGTGAAAATCTTGGATCAACGTTTGTAATGGAGTCAAATAAAAAAATAATATAGATAAAGTATGTGAGCCCTGGGGCTTGCAGAAGTAGAGTCTCAAACCTCATATCTTAATACTCAAATCTAAAAATATGCTTTCGTTAATCGATCGTTACATCATCAAAAAGTATCTGACAACATTTGTGTTCACGATGGCCATATTCACTGTGGTTATGGTTGTCTTTGATGTGTCCGAAAGATTGGATGATTTTCTGAAATACAAAGCACCATTGGATAAGATTATCTTTGAGTATTATGCCGGATTTATTCCATTCTACCTTAATTTTCTATGTCCGTTAATTAACTTTATCGCGGTGATCTTTTTCACTTCGAAAATGGCAGATCAGACCGAAATTGTCCCGATATTAAGTGCGGGCTACAGTTTTAACCGTTTGCTGCGGCCTTATATGATTGCTGCAACAATAATTTTTGCTGTATCTTTCGTATTCAATATATTCATTATTCCGCATACCAATAAAATGAAGGTGGATTTTGAGAATATCTATGTGAAACCATTGAAGGATAACTCCCGGGTATCAACGCATATGCAGCTGGATAAAAACAGCTACGTATATATTGACAATTTTGATAATACGACCAAGACCGGCTATGGTTTTGTGCTTGAGATTTTCAAAGGGGATACATTAAAGGAGAAGATGATGGCAGACCGTATTACTTGGGATTCAGTGGCGACGAAATGGAAAATAGAGGGATACACCAATCGGATTATCAATGGCCTACGCGAGCGAATGGACAAAGGAACAGTCAAAGATACGACCTTGGATATGAAGCCCTCTGATTTTGAATTAAGGGACAATATGTTTACTGCCATGGATACGCGTGAACTCAATATCCGTATCCATAAAGAGGAAACGAGAGGAACGGGTGTAATGAATGATCTATTGCTGGAAAAATATAAACGCTATGTTTACCCATTTTCGGCTTTTGTTCTGACGCTCATGGGGGTAGCGCTTTCTTCCAAGAAAGTCAGAGGGGGTATCGGTTTAAGTCTTGGTATCGGAATCGGCTTAAGTTTTACATATATTGTTTTTATCCAATTTGCCACCATGTTTTCACTGAAAGGCGGATTACCACCAATAATTGCGGTATTGATTCCAAATGTGACTTTTTTATTGGTTGCAATTTACCTGGCGGTAAAGGCGCCAAAATAACTCCGATTACGATCACCAGCTTAAGCAGTTTACGATTAAAGGGAAAATAAGTGCTGCGCATGGTGATTTTTCATTGCCATTACAAATAATTTATATTCTATCGAATATGTCCAAAATTCATCTAAATCGGAATATCTTAATTCTGCATTTAACAATCCTGATATGGGGATTTACGGGGATTCTAGGGAGTCTCATTTCTGTTTCTGCGATTCATCTGGTTTGGTACCGCGTGGCGATAGCTTCTATTTCTTTGCTGGCCTATTTCCTGTTGACCAAACAAACGATAGTAGTTTCCAAAAAGCAGTTTCTCCAGTTTTTTATGGTGGGGGCCGTGGTTGGTCTACATTGGGTTTTATTTTTCTATTCCATCAAAGTCTCTACTGTCTCGGTTACTCTGGTAACGCTATCTTCGGTGACATTGTTTACGGCAATATTAGAGCCGATTATCAATAAAAAACGGATCGCACTATTGGATATTGTCGTTGGCCTGGTGATTATCGTGGGGATTTATACCATATTTTCCTTTGAAACACATTATTTGGTCGGCTTATTGGCGGGGCTTGGCTGTGCTTTTTGCGCCAGTATATTTTCCATTGCCAATGCAAGGATGGTTAAGAAATCGAGTCCGACACTGATCACATTTTACGAAATGTTGGGTGCATGTTTTTGGATCAGTATACTGATGTTTTTTACGGGGGATTTCAATGCAGAGATGAAATTAGGACAGCAGGATCTGATTTACCTTTTATTGTTGGGAGTAGTCTGTACGGCGGTTGCCTATGTCATGGGGGTAGCGGTCATGAAAGAGCTATCGGCTTTTACGGTTGCATTGACGACGAATTTAGAGCCTGTCTATGGAATACTTTTGGCCATGTTGATCTTTGGGCAAAAAGAAACCATGAGCGGTGGATTTTATCTCGGTGCTTGTATTGTCCTCGGTGCAGTGTTTACCTATCCTTATGTGAAAACGAAATTGGAGAAAAGGCAGAAAGATCTTATTATCCGAAAATTACATTAAGGATTACCGGGCTGTCCAAAAAGACGGACAGTCCCGGTAATCTTTTGTTGTACACGCTCATGTTGCTGGCAGTGGTTCGCTTTGATTGGTCACCATATCAAGCATCCAATTGCCACCGGGCGGATTAAAAGGAGAATTCACCTACCAGAACATTTCTCTCCTGATCTCTGTTAAGGTAAATTGTCGTGAGTTTCCGTTCCTGTCTCCCAGTACTATAATAGGTGTAAATTTCTGCCAGAACAGCAGCGGGGCCAGCCAGGGTCAGGGAACTATCGTTGTAGAAATCAACTTCTATTTTATATTTTCCTTTCAACGCTTTCTTTAATAAGAACTGTTCTGGACCATATCCTCCGGTAAAGTCGTTACTAAGACGGCCTCCAATTGCTGTTGCGGGGTTGCTGTAGAAACATTTTTCGGCGTTTGGATCAGTTACCCAAAGATCGATATCGGTGTTTTGGGAATTCCAGTTGATGACGACGCGCATATCAACGGGTAGGTCGGCAATCAGCTTTTTCTCCACAGCAACTTTTGCAGTTGCGCTTTTCTGAAGTTTAATGAGGTTATTGATCTCCATCACAAGGATTTCTTCGATTCCATCATCTCTATTTGCGGCTTCCGCTGAATAGCTTTGTGTCAAGATGCCATAAAGTTCTTCCAAGGCTTCTTTGTAACGCCCCTTATCCTGTAATACTAAGGCGTAGTCACGATGACTCTGTGGATCCATTGGTCGCCATTTCAGTACTTTACTGGTTATGTACAAAGCGTTGTCAACATCCCCCCATTCCCTCAGTTTGTATGAAATGGTTTTGTAAAGATCAGCATTTTCAATTTGCAGGTCTGCCATGGCACTTAGGATAAGTAATGCTTTTTGTTTATCTCCTCTTTTGAAAAAGAAGTTGGCGACATCGAAATAGAACGTTGGTGTACCCATATACTGATCCCGAAGCTGAATATAGCTTTTGTAAGGATCTTTGGATTGATTAAGCTCCTGTAGATAAGCTTGGTCTTCTTTGATTTCAGGGATACTGATTTTCTCGGTTGTGCTACCGAGCGTATTAGGGATCCGTACTCCAGCTACCGGCACATCTAGAGCTTGATCAGCGAGTATGGTGACGGATTCTTTAAGTGCGTCGGCGGATGAGATCTCCTCTAGCGCTACTTCGCTGACTGCTGCGTTAGCTGCCCTTGAATTGGCGGACGCAGAGAGGCTCTTGTTAGCAACCTCTGATCTGGATTCTACGACCGGGGGTGTAGCCACTGGGCTTGCCGAAGGACGAGACGGCATTGGCGGAGCAACAATAGTTGCGGTGGGCTCGTCTGCCGCAGCCATGGAATCTGTAGTCCGGCGCTCCCGTTGTGGATATTTCGTTTTTTGCTGAAAATCGGTATTCCACCAAGACTGGAGCTGTTCGCTGATATTTTGAGCCTGAGATAATAGATCCGCCACACGCTCTTCTTTTTCTATACGTTCTTCTTTTTTGAGTCTATTGAATTCGGGAAGCAGTTCTGCTGGCGGTGTAATTGCATAGCGTATATAATCTTCCACATTTTCAAGTACGATTAAGCTTGTATTCCGGGTGACAATGCCAAACTGTGTTCCAATTGCTTCAATCTCCTCACGGTGGTCTTCGTATTGGATGTCCAATGCCTCTATTTTCTTCTGCGCCCAGATCCTTTGCAGATCAATCTCACCAGTGTCGGGCTTTAATGGAACTTTGATTTCTTTAATTAGGTCTGTTCCATCACCAACTAACAGTGTGATTTCTTTTGCTCCACTGTCTTTGCTAAGTCCCGAAACAGAAAAATAGGATTGAACTGGTGAGCCTTTTTCGGGGTAGATTTCGGTAAAAGCATATTGTTCTTTTATTCCCAAAAAGATTTGGTCGATCGAATTTAACGTTTTATAGGCTTGCGTGATCGTTGTATTTGTCAAATTAACCATTTTCGCATAATGAGTCTGGGCAATCTGTTTGAGGTTGGCATAGTCTGAGCTGGTTGAGGAGGTGATACAGTAGGTAGGCTGATCAAGCACAATTTTGCCCTGGCCAAATGTAGCGAGTCCGTCACTGAAAAAGAGATAATTTGCCCCATGCAGTACTCCGCTTTTTACTTGGCTATAGTCGGTTCCACCATCATAGACGGTCTGTTTCAGATAATTCTTCAATTCCGTCCAGTTTCCGTTGCTGATCTGAAATGTTCGGGCTTTGCTGAAACGAATATCTAAATAACCTAGATCCACTGATATATTCTGATTTTCATGGAAAAACCGATCCAGGAGGCTGAACTCTTTTTCCAGATCCCTATTTTTTGAACTTAGTGAACGATCCCAAATAATGGCGAGGCTGTTACCCCATTTTTTTTGTGTTTGTTTAGGTATTTCCATTTTCGCATTGGCGAGAAAGTAAAAACTGCCATCTTGGTTGGATTGTTTTAATCCTGAGGTGGCGTTTTCGTTTAAAGGAAGTTTAATTGCGAGATTTTTTGAGGATTTAAACTGTTGCTTGCGTAATGTCGCGGTATAGTTATGGTTTTGTTCTGCAAATGCCAAGGATCCATCAGGCTGCTCAGTAAAGCTTGGCTTCTTATTCTCTTGGTAAACGTTGATGTTCAGCTCAACATTTTCAATAATGGAGTTATAGTTCAAAGGCAAATAATAGTATAATGCCTGATCGGATTCTGGAATTAGGTTCTCGGAATAGCTAATCTGAATGGTACGCCGGCCTTTTGAAGGCAAAGGATAGATACGTGTGCGAAAATTATTTCCTTCTACTTTTTCAAGCAGTCCGGGGTCTACGCGTCGTGTTTCTATACTTTCAAAAACTTCGGTGCCTTTATTTTTGTCCACAGGTACCGCCTGCCGTAGTTTTCCATTGATATCCAAGGCATAACCGCTAACGGAAACACCTTCAGGCATCGGAAAGGTAAGTTCTCCTTCAAGATCCCGATTTGACGTGTTTTCGAAAGTCATGGTCATCGATGTTTTTGCAATGTTTCCAAAAATATTGACTGCTACTTTTAGATCGACGAGTTTTGTTGCGTCTACACCTTGCTCATTTTTTATTTTTAAGCTGGGTACCTCACGGGTGGGTTTTATTTGAGACTTTGTATCCACATTGGAAAATACCAATAGGGTGAGGAGGGCTAATACTGTTTTTTTCATCTTTGGAATAATTTGCTTATCAATTATTTTGTTTTTTACATATGCTCGCTGCCTTCCGCAGCATATTTTTTTGGTCTTATCGGTATTAATGGGCTGGTCTAGCCCAAATTTTTAAGTCATAAGTTCAATTTTCGTTTCGAGCATTCGTATCGTCTTTGGCTGTTTCATTTGTCATAACCCGATCAACAAGGGGACATCGCATCCCTCCTTTGTCCATTTTTTCTTTGATGCAATGAAAAAGGAAATTCCATAAAGACAATCTATTTTTATTTGTCATTATGATTTGGTCGGTGGATGTAAGTTATTTAAACATTTGTTAATGATTGCCTAATATGCGAGGTTTATGTTTGCAGGATAATAGAATAAATTATGAAAAAACTATACAGCGCATTGGGTATTGCTCTTTTGTGTGCTTCCTGCAGTAAGGATGATGTATCAAAGATCATTGATCCGATTGTCAATTTAACTTATCCGGATAAGGCCATTGCCACAGATCCAAAAGTATTGGGTACGGTTGGGCAGGTAAAGGTATATAATGGTGGGTATGGCTCTTCTATGGTTCAGGACCCAAATGATAAAACGGTGTTTTACCTCTTAACAGATCGTGGGCCAAATATTGATGGTACAGAAAAAGAGAGTAAAGTTTTTGCTAACCCGATGTTCACCCCTCAGATCGGTAAATTTCGATTGAAGGATAATGTGCTGGTTTTCGAGTCTGCTATTGAATTAAAGAATAAAAACGGTGTAAAATTGAACGGCTTGCCGAACCCTGAGGGTAAAGGTGGTTCGGGAGAGAAAGCTTTGGATACGAATGGAAAGGATTTAGGGAAAAGCGAAGATGGCATCGATTCGGAAGGCTTGGCAAGAGCTGCCGATGGTTCTTGGTGGGTAAGTGATGAGTATGGACCACATATCGTTCACTTTGATGCTTCAGGAAAGGAGATTGAGCGGATCAACCCTTGGACAACAGGGAAAAAATTACCATTGGTATTCGCCAAACGTCGCCCAAATCGTGGGATGGAGGGATTGACCATAACACCAGATGGTAAAACTTTGGTCGGTATTATGCAATTCCCACTCTATAATCCTTCCAAGGATGCGGTGAAGAATTCCTTGATTATCCGTATCGTCACTATGGATATTGCAACAGGAAATACCAAGCAGTTTGTGTATATGATGGAAAAGCCAGACTTGCAAGCTGTCAGTGAAATTGCTGCGGTATCGAATTCTACTTTTATTGTGCTGGAACGTGACGGAGAATATGCAACAGAAGCGACACGGGGGACTGTTTTTAAGAAAATCTATCAGATAGATCTTGCGGGTGCAACGGATATATCAGATCCTATTAATGGTGATCAAGGAAAACTATTTGGGACTGAAAAGAAAACAGTTGAAGCATTAAAAGATGCTGCTACCTTGGCTGCGAATAATATCAAACCTGTAACAAAAACCTTGGTTGCTGATTTAATGACGGATATTAAGGAACTATATCCACACGATAAAGCGGAGGGTTTAGCTGTTATTAATTCGTCTTTAATTGCGGTATGTAATGATGATGATTTCGGCGTTACGGGAGAGGGGACTTATAAATCGAAGATATTACCAGCGATAAACACCGTTGATAAGAATAGCATCTATTTTATTAAATTAAAGACTCCGTTGAAATAATTATTTTGGCTTATATCAAAAAACGCCTGTTGATAATTCATGTCAGCAGGCGTTTTTTATTTAATTCAAAAATCTAAAGAACCAGCTCTTGCTTATTGGTTTGCTTTTTCTTTGCGCAAGAGTTTAATATCTTGGAACTGCAATAGCTAGGCATTTTGCACTGCCAAGAAATCCTTGCTTTCAAGTTCGGAATATCCCATAAGGTATTCGTCTACTTTCCGTGCGCACTCCCGGCCTTCAGAAATCGCCCAGACCACCAATGATTGCCCTTTACGGCAGTCACCTGCTGTAAAGATATTTTCCACAGAAGTTTGATAATCTTTATCGTTCGCTAGGATATTTCCTTTTTCGTCCACACGTACACCGAGTTGCTCCAATAGTCTTTGCTCGGTATGTTTGTAGCCAATAGCCAATAAAACCAGATCGGCAGGAATTTCCCGAACTTCGGATTCCCCCAGTCTTGTACGGCGTCCAAATTCGTCGACTTCGTATTGAACTTCCTTAATTTTTACCGCTTTGACATGGCCATTTTCGTCGTGAACAAACTCTTGCGTTTCCGTTGCCCAAAGACGCTCGCAGCCTTCTTCTTGCGAAGAGGAGGTTCCGAAGGTTACTTTGTCCATTGGCCAAGGATTATTTTTTAAACGTTCTTTCGCTGGAGTTGGTTTACGGGCAATTTGGGTAATGCTCTTGGCCCGGTGGCGGTTGGAGGTACCAATACAGTCCGAACCTGTATCACCGTCGCCAATCACGACCACATGTTTATCTGTCGCTAAAATACGTTCTTGATCAATGCTGATGCCACTGACTTCTTTGTTCTGCTGTTTCAAGAAATCCATGGCGAAATGGATCCCTTTGGCTTCATGTCCGGGCAACTGCATATGCCAAGGTACGGTCGATCCAGTAGCCAATACCACGGCATCATAAGCTTTCAATTCGTAAAAGCTGATGTCTTTTCCTACCTCTGTATTTACACTGAATTCAATCCCTGACTCTCTCATTAAATTAATCCGGCGGTCGATAACAGACTTCTCCAATTTGAAATCCGGAATACCATAGCGGAGTAAGCCGCCCACCTGATCGTCACGTTCAAAAACGGTGACGTCATGGCCCGCTTTATTCAATTGTGCTGCGGCGGCGAGTCCGGCAGGGCCAGAACCAACCACAGCTATACGCTTGCCTGTTTTTAAATAGCTCTTATGGGCCTTAACATAGCCTTTTTTGAATGCTATCTCAATGATATGCTTTTCAATTTCTTCGATGGTGATCGCTGTGCTATGGATACCCAGTACACAGGCCGATTCGCAAGGAGCAGGGCATATTCTACCTGTAAATTCAGGAAAGTTGTTGGTAGAGGTCAGGATCTGATAAGCCTCTTCCCATTTTCCATCGTATACGGCATCATTGAATTCAGGAATGACATTGCCCAGTGGACAGCCTGAATGACAAAACGGAATACCGCAGTCCATACAACGCGCGGCCTGTTTGTTCAGCTCATTCTCAGAATATCCTTTATTAAATTCTTTGAAGTGCTGCACACGGCCTTCAACAGCTTCTTTTGTTGGAAGCACGCGCTCAAATTCTTTAAAACCTGTAATTTTTCCCATGATCTGTGCTTCCTATTTTATGCTTCAACTAATTTTTGACGAATGACATTTTTATATTCCCTAGGGAATACTTTAATAAATTTATTTTTCTCCCGGGCCCAGTTTTGTAAGATGAAATCTGCTCTACGGCTATTGGTCAATAATACATGACGTTTCAATAGGGCAATAATTGCTGTTTCATCTTCACTTTCCAATGGATCTAGGTCCACCATCTCCTGATTGCAGTTTTCGCGGAAATCGTCATTGATGTCGTAAATCCATGCAATACCGCCGCTCATTCCGGCTGCAAAATTGCGTCCTGTTGCGCCGAGGATCAGTGCCCGTCCGCCGGTCATATATTCACAACCGTGATCACCTACACCCTCAACGACAGCCGTCGCTCCGGAGTTTCGCACAGCGAAACGCTCGCCCGCTTGGCCATTGACAAATAGGTGTCCTGAAGTGGCTCCAAATAGTGCTACGTTGCCGATAATGATGTTATCTTCGGGTACAAGGGCACTTTCCGTTACCGGATAAATGGCCAACTGCGCACCTGACAAGCCCTTACCAACATAGTCATTGGCTTCTCCTTGCAATTCGAACGACAGTCCTTTTGTTGAAAATGCACCAAAGCTCTGACCTGCCGATCCTTCAAATTTGAAATTGACCGTGTTATCCGGTAATCCTTCAGATCCGTATAATTTGGAGATCTCATTGGATAGCATTGTTCCGATGGTACGGTCGGTATTTTTTACTTTGAATGTTCCAAAAACCGGTGTTCTGCTTTCCAACGCTAGTTTGGATTGTTTCAATAGTCCCCAGTCCAAAATCATGGCCATGCCGTGATCCTGCTCCTCCGTATTGTACAACGATTGTCCCGGTTCATTGCGCTCAACATGGAGAATATCTGTAAAGTCGATTTTCTTTGCTTTCCAATGCTCGATGTTCTCCCGTTTTTTGAGGAACTGGGCACGGCCTACCATCTCGTTGATGGTACGGAATCCAAGGTATGCCATGGTCTCGCGCACTTCCTCGGCAAGGAAAGTGAATAGGTTGACGATATCTTCGGGTTTCCCGGAGAAAAGTTTACGCAATTCGGGATCTTGTGTGGCTACACCTACTGGACATGTATTTAAGTGACACTTGCGCATCATGATACAACCTCCAGCCACCAAGGCAGCTGTGGATACACCCCATTCTTCGGCGCCTAAGAGTGTTGCGATAACGATATCGCGACCTGTTTTTACCTGACCATCGGCCTGTAAAACCACACGGCTACGCAACTTGTTTTTCACAAGCGTCTGATGTGCTTCGGCAAGACCAAGTTCCCAAGGTAATCCGGCATGTTTGATCGAACTGATCGGTGAAGCACCTGTTCCACCGTCAAAACCTGCGATGAGGATAACGTCTGCATGTGCTTTAGCAACACCTGCTGCAATCGTTCCTACACCGGCTTTAGATACTAATTTTACATTGATCCTTGCTTGACGGTTGGCATTCTTCAAATCGAAGATCAACTGTGCCAAATCTTCGATGGAGTAGATGTCATGATGTGGTGGCGGGGAAATCAGACCGACGCCCGGTGTAGAGTGTCTGGTTTTCGCAATCCAGGCATCCACCTTAGGACCCGGTAATTGACCACCTTCACCCGGTTTAGCACCCTGTGCCATTTTGATTTGTAATTCATCAGCTTGCGTCAGGTAATTGGAGGTGACACCAAAGCGCGCAGAAGCAACTTGCTTGATTGCCGAACGCATGGAATCTCCGTTTGGAAGAGGTTGATAACGCAATTCATCTTCACCTCCTTCACCGGTGTTTGATTTTGCGCCGATGCGGTTCATGGCAATGGCAAGGGTACTATGCGCTTCGTGGGAGATAGATCCAAAGGACATCGCTCCGGTAGCAAAACGTTTTAAAATTTCGCTTGCCGGCTCAACTTGCTCCAATGGAATGGAATTGCGATGTTTTGCAAAATCCAACAGTCCACGCAGGGTAAACATATGTTCTTTCTGTTCGTTGATCTTGGTCGCATACTTTTTATACGTGGCATAGTCTCCGGTTCGGCATGCTTGCTGCAATAAGTGAATGGTATCTGGATTCCACAAGTGACCTTCGCCACGACGTTTCCATTGATAAATACCACCTTCCGGTAATAGGTTCTGTGGTGTACGGCTTTTTTCAAATCCACGCCAGTGTTTAGATAAAGCCTCTTTGGCCAGGTCATCCAGTGTCATACCGCCGATACGGGATACTGCGCCACAGAAGAATTTATCAACAACAGATTTGTCGATACCAAGTACCTCGAAGATCTGAGCGCCATGATAAGATTGTAATGTTGAAATCCCCATTTTGGAGAAAATTTTCAGCAAGCCATTGTTAACTGCTTTTACGTAGTTTTTGGATAGCTCAGGCCAGGTAAGTTCGGTATCCAAGGTGTTTTGCTCCTTCATGGTACGGATACTTGCCAGTGCCATATACGGGTTGATCGCAGTAGCACCAAAGGCCAATAGACAGGCAAAGTGGTGTACTTCCCAAGC
The DNA here is from genome assembly GCF_002933815.1 of Sphingobacterium sp. HMA12. Taxonomy (GTDB): domain Bacteria; phylum Bacteroidota; class Bacteroidia; order Sphingobacteriales; family Sphingobacteriaceae; genus Sphingobacterium. The sequence goes on along the minus strand of NZ_BEYR01000005.1, from coordinate 189,442 downwards.
ATCGCCGGCTTCGACGACTAGTCCTACAGCACCACGGTTACCGGTTTTGATCAAGTGGTGGTGCACTGCTGATACAGCAAGCAAAGAAGGGATCGCCGCATGTTTGGAATCTATGGCACGATCCGAAAGTATCAATACCTGAAAACCATCACGTACAGCGTCATCGGCATATCTGCATAGACGCTCTAAACCTGCTTCCAGCGAACCCGGCTTTCCGTCTGAACGGAAATAGGACTGAATGGTTTTTGCCTGAAACAATCCGGTATCAATGGAACGTAATTTTTCAAGTTCTTTGGAGGTGAGGATCGGATGAGGTAAAGTCACGCAGTGACAGAATTTTTTGTCCTCGATCAGGATATTTCCCGCATTACCGATAAAGGTCGCCAAGCTCATGACCAAACGCTCGCGGATGGGATCGATCGGTGGGTTGGTTACTTGTGCGAAAAATTGCTTAAAGTAACTTGAGATATGTTGTGGCTGATCAGAAAGAATAGCTAGCGGAACATCCGAACCCATCGAACCTGTTGGTTCATACCCGGTCAATGCCATTGGCGTCAGGATTGTTTCGAGGTCTTCTCTGGAGAAGCCAAATGTCTTCTGATATTTGAAAACGGATTCTTTGGAAAGATAGGTATAGGTGACACGAGGTTCTTCCAGTTCTTCTAACTTGATTTTATAGTTGTCCAACCAATCACTATAAGGTTGTTGGTTGATCAATTGATCTTTTACTTCATCGTCCGTCAAGATACGGCCTTGCTCCATATCGACGAGAAATATCTTTCCTGCCTGTTGGCGGCCTTTTTTAATAATAGTAGATTCTTCGATCGGAAGGGCCCCGGCTTCGGAAGCAACCACAACACGGTCATCCGAGGTAACGGCATAACGTAATGGGCGTAAACCGTTACGGTCTAGTGTTGCTCCGATATGTTTACCATCGGTAAAACATAGCGCTGCAGGTCCATCCCAAGGTTCCATCAAGGTTGCATGGTACTCGTAGAACGCACGTTTCAGTGGATCCATTTGGGTATTACCATCCCATGCCTCAGGTACCAACATCAACATGACGTGTGTCAGGCTACGACCACTGTGTAAAAGGAGCTCGGCAACATTGTCAAGGCAGGCTGAATCCGACTGCCCTCGATCAACGATAGGAAGCAGGATTTCCATTTCGTCTTCGGTAAAATAAGGTGACGAAAGGGCACGCATTCCAGCGTAAAACCAATTGAGGTTACCTGTTAGGGTATTAATTTCACCATTATGAGCCAACATACGGAATGGCTGTGCTAGTGACCAGGAAGGAAAAGTATTGGTCGAGAAGCGTGAGTGTACCAATCCAAACGCGGATACCACTCGAGGATCACGTAAATCCAGGTAATAGGTGCCGACTTGGTATGTTGTTAATTGACCTTTGTAAATGATAGTTTTGCAAGAAAGCGATGCAAAGTAAAGTGGGAGAGGGTATTCTTGTTGTTGTTTAACTTTTTGAATGATCAGGCGACGTAGAACAAAAAGTTTGCGTTCAAATTCTTCCGTATTTGAAACGCCGTCCGGTCTGCTAACAAAAAATTGGACGATTTCAGGTTCGGCACTGAGCGCTGTTGGTCCAATACCTTCACGATTGACTGGTACTGGACGGTAGCCAAGGAATTTCATACCCCTTTCGGCTGCGGCTTCCTCAATCAAGTCCCGACATATTTTGTTCATGCCTTCTTCTTTCGGAAGAAATACCATTCCTGTTCCATAATATCCCGGTTCCTCTAACTGTATTCCTAAGCTGATACATTCTTCCCACAAAAATTCGTGTGGCAGCTGAATCATGATACCAGCTCCGTCTCCACTTTCGGGATCACAACCACAAGCACCACGATGCTCCATGTTCTCCAACATGGTCAAAGCGTCTTTTACTTGTGCGTGTGATTTATTCCCTTTGATATGGGCGACAAAGCCTACTCCACAGGCGTCATGCTCAAAATTAGGGTCGTAAAGGCCCTCCGTTTTCGGTCTTTGTTGAATCATCTTTCCTTTTCAAATATTATACATTGCTAATATAGGAATAAAAATGAATAAAATTATAAATATTCTAATAAAAATGTGATTGTTTTGATTTTATTGTTTCTTTTTAATGTTTTTGTTATGGATATTGCATTTGTTGTTTTGTTGTGCTAATACGCTTTTACGATACACGAATAATGCATCATTTGGCGATAAATTTTTATTGGATATGGAAAAAGCATCGTGGGATTGCAATAATATGTATAAATTAGGCAAAGTATTGCACACCGTTGGTGCTCTATTAAAAATGACTTAATTTATAGACATAGGATGAAAATAACTGACATAGAGATATACCGGCTAAGCATTCCGATGGAGCCATTTGTTATTGCGACCGGAACTATGGATTATGCCCAGAATACTTTTATACGTGTTCATACCGATACTGGAATCTACGGTGTCGGTGAATGCTCTGCATTCCCCATGATCGTGGGAGAAACACAGGATACCTGTCTGGTTTTGGCACGTGATTTTGCTAAGATCTGGAAAGGAAAGGATCCACTGGCCATTGCTGAACGACTGGCTGAGCTGGATTTGTATATTGCAGGGAATCGAACGATCAAATCTGCTTTTGATGTCGCATTGCATGACTTGGCGGCCAAACATGCCGGTATTCCGCTCTATCAGTTTTTGAAGGGTACGAAACGGGAGATAACAACGGATATAACGCTGGGCATAGCGTCTCCAGAGGAGATGGCAATGAAAGCTAAGCGTCTGCAGGATGGGGGCGCCGTGCTACTGAAAGTAAAACTGGGCAAAGATCCGAAAACAGATGTGACCCGTATCCGTGAAATTCGTAAAGCGGTAGGATTTGAGATGCCTATCCGGATTGATGCAAACCAAGGTTGGTCCTACGAAGAGGCGGTGGAAGCCTTACAGGGCTTAGAACCGTTTAAAATTCAATTTTGTGAGCAGCCTATGCGCGCCTGGAATGATGAATTGTTGCCCCAATTGCGTACAGAAACGATTGTCCCGATTATGGCTGATGAGTCGGTTTATTCGCATCATGATGCGGAACGACTTTGCAAAGCGGATGCTTGTGACTATATCAATATCAAATTTTCAAAATCAGGGGGAATTCAAGAAGCGCTGAAAATCAATAACGTTGCTGTGGAATATGGGATTAACTGTATGATCGGTGGAATGCTCGAATCTCGGTTGGCCCTGGCAGCAAAAGTCCATTTTGCCTATGCAGCTCCCAATGTCAAATTTTTTGATTTAGATACTTGCATGGTTGGGCACCTAGAGGATCCGGTCATCGGGGGGATTCAATATGACGGGTACAAAATCCATATATCGGACGAACCGGGGATTGGCGCAGATATAGACCAGGCATTTTTGGATGGCTGTGAAAAATGGGTGATTTAACTTATATACGGAAGGTATGAATAGTATGAACTGGGGGATAGGCGCTCAGGAGATTGTCGTCCTTATTGTTATTATCATTTTCTTAATGGCTGCATATTTCTTCTTTTCGAGATTATTAAAGAAGTAAAAATAAGCCTCTAGACATTCTTTTTTTTATTGAAATTCATTATACAACTTATTTTTCAGTTTTTAAACTGAAAAATAAGTTGTATAACTGAAAAATAAGTTTCATCTTTATATTATGGAAGAACTAACAAAAAAAGAAGAAGAAGTCATGCAAGTAATCTGGCATCTAAAGGAGGTCTTTGTCAAAGATGTCATAGAGTACTTGGACCCTACCAATTCAATCCCTTACAATACAATCTCCTCGATTGTTAGAATACTGGAAAAGAAAGGTTATGTAGGTTATAAGGCTTTTGGAAAGACTTATCAATACTATCCATTGATTTCGAAAATGCAGTATAGAAAATTTTCATTTTCGAGGGTACTGGATAACTACTTCGACGATTCCGTCGAAAATCTCCTGTCTTTTATGGTAAAGGAGAAGAAACTTTCGGCTGAAGATATACAGAAGATTGAAGAACTCATCAAAAAGAATGAAGATCATGAATAATATACTTTATTATCTGTTTGAGGTCAATTGCAGCCTAATGCTGGGAGCGGCCCTTTATTTTCTGGTGATCAAAGGTCTTTCTTTTTTTCAATGGAACCGTTATTATTTGATCGGAATCTGTTTGTTGAGCTTGCTATTGCCATTTGGTAAATTTCGCATGGCGGAATTATTCTTTTCGTCGGTAACTACAGCCCCAGAAGTTGCTGAGGTCGGGAAAGTATTAAACACTATACAAGTAGGCGGAGATCTATTCACGGAAGTAGAAATGGCCGATTCGCTGTGGAGCTCAATTTCGCTTGGTCATTGGATTGCTTATCTCTATCTACTCGTTACAGTCTTGCTGTTACTTCGTTGTATCGTGCGCTACATTACATTACGTAGGAGAATTAGACAGTTGCACCCGCGTGAATACAGGGGATTTATCATCGTAGATCCATTTGATCAATATATAAACTGTTCTGTACAACACGTTATCGTTATGGAGGAGCAGTTGCTCGATACGGCGGCAGGGCAGTTAATTTTTGAACATGAGAGCCAACATATTTTATTCAAGCATCGTCTGGATAAATGGTTTATCGAAATTTTTCGTTGCCTTTTTTGGTTGAACCCACTAATTTATTGGCTGCGTGGGCAATTGTACCTTACTCATGAATATCAAGTCGATCGTATTTTGGCTGATACATACGGGAAAAGCGGCTATGCTCGCTTTTTGCTTGCCTTTTCGCAGGAAGAAAAGCCGATCGGATTACAGAGCAGTTTGTTTAATAACCAGCATGAGCTGGTAGAACGTGTCCAGGTAATGATGTCTAAACCATCTTCTGCCCGATCAAAATGGAAATACATATTGACTGTTCCCGTCTTATGTCTTTCGCTATTGTTTTATTCGTTTATCAATCCGCCAAAGCGTTCGTTGTATTCCATTTTTAATGCTGTAGAAGAAGGCGGTATGAAGACAATTGTCTTAGATCCGGGACATGGGGGGAAAGATGCCGGAGCCACAACGTCCTCCGGATTAACTGAAAAATCACTCACATGGGAAACCTGTTTACTCTTGAAGCGGGAGTTAGAGCACAAGGGATATAAAGTGGTGCTTTCGCGCGCAGGGGACGAGTTTAAGATGTTGAAGGAGCGGTCCAATATTGAAGGGGATTTATTTCTTTCCATTCATTTTGATCTCGTAAAAACAAAAGAGACACTCCCTATTCGGATTCTGTACCAATCAGGGTTTACCAATAACGCACTCGAACAGCATAATCAGAGGTTTGCGTTTAGCTTAGACCAGAAACTGAAACAAAATGGATTGCAGGTGAGCAGTCCCCAGATCAGTACAAATCATGCTGTGCTACGTAATGCAAACATACCTGCACTCTTACTCGATCTGGACAATATCAATGCTATTGATAAAAATGTGAAACCTGATTTTATCAGGAAATTAGCCAATGCAATAGATCAAAGCTTCGATCATTAAATTTTAAAGGATAAAACAGCATGAGATTTAGGATACTATTATGGCTATCCCTGGGCTTGCCATGTCTTTTATTGGCGCAGGTAGGGCCAAAAAATGCGGTGCAATCGCGGGATAGCGTCGTAGTGAAGCCGCCTGGTCACGATCCACAAAAGCTAGATACCGTCGAGGTTAAAAGAAACATACCACTCCAACAGCAACTTTTGGATCGCGTGCGGATTAGTCCCAGAAGCAATTCTGTTTTATTAAATGGAAATACATTTGATGTGTTGAACAACATCCCGAGTTTACAGATCGATGAATTAGGGAACTTGGCTTTGCAGGGGAAAATGGGCGTGCTCGTCACCATAGATGGTAAGCAAACTCACCTCACTGGGACGGCATTGATAAGTTATCTGAAATCTATACCAGCGACATCAGTAGCAAACATTGATTTAATGTCTATACCACCAGCAAAATGGAGTGCTGAAGGTTATGCTGGAGTAATTGATATTAGGACAAAAATGGATGTATTAAAAGGGTTGAAAGGAACCGTATTTTTGGGCGAATCAAAGGGCAGGCTGTGGAAATACAACAATGGTATGCTGATCCAATATGGCACGAAAAAATGGACCATCAACTCGGGGTTTTCTATTGCCCGGTCTTCCAATTATTTCGATGTTGCTCGCGAACGTCAGTTGGTAGCCGAGGACAATGAGATCAATACAATTGCTCAGCACAACCAAGAGCGTAATCATGCACTGGAAATGAATGCACGAATCGGACTTGAATATCGGATAAGCAAGAATTCTTCGATTGAATTGAACTGGAATTTTCTTCAAAATAACTATAAGGAATTAGGGGATTATCAGACCAGTTTTTCCAACGCAGGTGACTTATTTCAATCCACGTCATCATGGAGTAACCTACGCAATCCTGTTCATAAAAATAGTGCTAACCTACACTACGATTATGCCGCTGAAAATAAAAAGACAACCATTCAATGGGATGTCGATTACCTAAATTATACAAGTAATAGGTGGCAAGATTTAACAACAATGATCATGCAGAGAGCTGCGCATCAGCGTAAAGATGAGCAGTTGTTATATTCCAACAATCCTTTTGTTGTTGATCTTTGTGGAATTAAGACCGATTTCCAGCGAAAATTTGAAGAACGGTTTGGGCTAGAAGCGGGGTTCCAGCTAAGCCGATCGGCACGTAGCTCACGTGGATATTACAAAAAGGGGGAAACTGACCAAAATCTGCGGGATGCAGACGCACTTGAAAGCGCATTTAGACAAGTAGAGTATCTGGAAGCACTATATACAGATTTTCAAATAAAATTAAAACAGTGGGAATTTAAATTGGGCTTAAGAACTGAATATTCGCAATTTCATAACGAAATTAATGATGTATATGTCGAATTGGGCAAGCGTAAACAAACTTTATATCTTTTTCCTACTTTATTTGGCATTTACAAAATCAATAAAGAAAATAACAAAGCCATACAAATTGCTTACGGACGAAGGATCGTACGTCCCAACTATCAGGATCTGAATCCTGCAATATTTTTTTTTGATGCTAATACGAGCTACCAGGGCAATGCTCATTTGGTGCCACAACTGACCGATAATATGGAGTTAAAATATGTGCATGGCCAGCGTTGGAATATCGGTGTAACTTTCCTTAACCATCGAAATTATATATCCATGATCCATCAGCTTAATGAAAAGAATTATGCCCAGACTTATCAAAATATTGAGGCTGTTCGGAGTGCTGCTATTTCCTTGAATGGGGGCCAAGAAATTTTTAAAAGCTTAACACTGTACGGTTTTGGTCAGATTCAATATATCCACTATAAAAACACACCTGATAAGCTAAATAACCTATCGATTGATCGAAATCTTTGGTCTTTCCAAAGTAATTTGATGATACAGGTAAAGCTACCGCATAAATTGACAATAAATTGGACCAATTCGTATCGGACAAATGTGCTTTATGCACAAACAGTTATTAAACCACTGTACCAGATGCACCTGGCGATCAATAAACAGTTTTCCAATAACCTCAGTCTGGCTTTAACGATACGGGATTTATTTCATACAAATGTGATCAAACGTGAAATAGTTGGAGATCGGTTCAACATCCGTTCTAAAACCATAAATGATTCACAAATTGTTGGTTTAAATTTCAATTATACATTTGGGCTCTATCAAAAACAAAAAGCTCAGAAAACCTCACTCGAAACGGAAGTTTCAAGAATGTAATTCTATTTATGGTGCTGGCATTCTTTTTTACATTTGTTAAAAAATAAGCAACCAATTGCTGTTTTGGCGGTAGAGGGAACCTAAAATAGATTATATTCAGTACCTTTGCGGTACTTATTATTTTATAAAAGTTAGAAAATATCATGAGTACTCAAAAAGGACCTATTTCTCAATTTATTGAGCATAATTACCGTCACTTTAACGCAGCGGCATTAGTAGATGCTGCAAAAGGTTACGAGGAACATCTTTTGGATGGTGGAAAAATGTTGATCTCCCTAGGAGGTGCAATGTCTACCGCAGAATTGGGTGTTTCTTTGGCAGAAATGATCCGTCAAGATAAAGTACACTTTATTTCTTGTACTGGGGCTAATTTGGAAGAGGATGTGATGAACTTAGTTGCTCACTCACATTACAAAAGAATTCCGAATTATAGAGATTTGACAGCTGAACAAGAAAGAGAATTATTGGATAATCACTACAACCGTGTAACAGATACTTGTATTCCAGAAGAAGAAGCTTTCCGTCGTTTGCAGAAACATCTTGAAGATGTGTGGCATGCCGCTGAAGCGAAAGGTGAGCGTTATTTGCCACACGAGTTCTTGTATCAAGTCGTTAATTCTGGTGTATTGGAACAATATTATGAAATTGATCCAAAAGACTCATGGATTGTAGCTGCTGCTGAGAAAAATTTGCCGATTGTATGTCCGGGATGGGAAGATTCAACTACAGGTAACATCTTCGCGTCAAATGTGATCAAGGGTAAATTGAAAGCGAGCACCGTTAAATCGGGTATTGAGTACATGATTTATTTGACGGAATGGTACCGTAACAACTCCGCTGGAAAAGGCGTAGGTTTCTTCCAGATTGCTGGTGGTATTTCCGGTGATTTCCCAATCTGTGTCGTACCGATGATGTATCAAGATTTGGAATGGGAAGAAGTGCCTTTCTGGGCTTATTTCTGTCAAATTTCAGATTCGACGACTTCTTATGGGTCTTACTCCGGAGCAGTTCCAAATGAAAAAATCACTTGGGGTAAATTGGATATTGACACACCTAAATTTATCGTAGAATCTGACGCGACAATCGTAGCGCCTTTGATTTTCTCTTATATCTTAGGACATTAATCTTTTCTATAGAAAGAGGAGTGGGGAACAAAGAATTTGACTCAGACAAGTTCTTTATTCTTTACTCCTTTTTTCTTTTACTCTTTTCTTGTTTATCTTTACTTTCCACTATTTTCTTTTCGAACGATGAGCAATTTAACAACAGACAATCCAGTAGCCCTTCAAGCCTTGATGGATGAAACTATTTTTTTCAATGGGTATGACTTCCGGTCGGAACCGGAAGCTGTAGCCATAGCAAAGGATACGGAATATGTCGCTGTTGGAATTCCCTCGGTTGATCATCTCGCTAAACCAGCTATTACAGACAAAAGCAATGAAGTAAGTGCGCTAGGCAGCGAAAAAGATCAAAAGGGTATTGTCAATGCACTGGAGGTATTAGGTGGAGAATTTATTTATCAGGGCAGCAAAGATCAAGGGATACTCTTTATCCTGCGTTATGTAGAATATCCTTATTTCTCTCCAGCGGCTCTTGATGCATTTGAAAAGACGATTGGTGCCTTAAAATTGACGAAGGAAAATGTTGCGGTGGTTAACTTAGCCAATGCACATAACCCAAATGATTTTAAACGTATCATGCAGTTCTTTGAGCCTACAAAGATTATTCTATTAGGTGTGGAGCCCGCATCCTTAAAGCTTCCTCCGATCGAACACAATTCCTATATGAAAGGGCGCATAGCGACGGTGTTCAATACCTTCAGCTTTGAGGAGATGTTTGCCGATGTCAATAAAAAGAAACTGTTCTGGAACGAGTTTAAAACATTTATTGTTTCTTAATTTTTAAAAGCGATTTTTGTCCCATCACAATGATTGCCGTCTTTTAAATAAGAATTTCTACTTTTGGCAATATAAAATTGAAGAAGATGCTAGAACTTGTATTTGCAACGAATAATGCCCATAAACTGGAGGAGGTCCAGGCAATAGTGGGAGATGCTTTTGTTATTAAAAGTTTAAACGATATCGACTGTCAGGATGATATACCAGAAACTGGGGTAACATTTGAAGAAAATGCACAACAAAAAACGGACTATTTGGTAAACAAATATGGACTTTATTGTTTTGGTGATGACTCAGGGCTGGAAATAGATGCCTTAAATGGCGAACCGGGGGTGTATTCGGCACGTTATTCGGGTTCTAGGGATATGGAAAAGAATATAGATCTGGTCCTGGAAAGATTGGGCGATAATCCAAACCGTACGGCTAGATTTAAAACTGTTATTTCGTTGCACCTGAATGAACAACAGCATTTTTTTGAGGGAAGTATCGAGGGGAAGATCATCAAAGAGCGTAGGGGAGCGGATGGATTTGGTTATGATCCGATTTTTATCCCTAATGGCTACAATACAACTTTTGCTGAGATGAGTGCCCAAGAAAAAAACGCGATCAGTCATCGTGCGATTGCTGTCGGCAAACTTGCTGAATATCTAAAAACAAAATAATGCTTAGGCGCAGTTTTAGTTGATAAACTTTATCCTTGACGGTAAACACAAACGGGGCAAAATATTTATTTTGCCCCGTTTGTGTTTACCTTTTTATATGGACTATTTCGCTTCTTTCTTTTTGGACGTTTGGGTACTATCTGGAGCTGCTACTGTCAACGGTTTTAAATTTGTTGAATCCCGTTTTACAGCTGTTTTATCGGTTGTTGGCGTAATGTCTTTTTTTACTTGCGGCTTAGCCATTGTTACTTCGGGGCTTGTTGCTTTAGGCGTACTGCTTGTTTTATTCGAAACAGCTTTTGCTCCGGCTTTCGTGTCATTCCCTTTCTTCTCCTGGCCCTGCTTATCCTCTTTAGGCTTGGATTTCATTTTCCCATTTTCCTCCGTTTCCTTTTCTGTCGGAGCCGTGAAAGATGACTTGGAAAGGTCACGTTTTCTATTTAGTAGATCCGCTTTTGATTTAGGACGGTCCTCAGGACGCCATGTAAAGTTTGGCAGAAACTCTTTGTCTGCGGTAACCTCTGCTATCGGATAGACTTTGCCATCGACTTTTCGGATAGAAACGTATTCTTTGAGTTTATTGTCTTCCATCAGAATTTTAAAACGGCTGCTCCGATCATGAACGAGTTCTGTGGTCACATTTGTTTTCTCATCTATATTATAGAAAATGTTTTCAGCATTTCCATCCACAAAGAGGCGTTCCATCCGGTTATTGGTAAAGAAACTGGTAATTTTTCGCCCTTTGATCTGATTGAACTTTAATGAATCGCTCGTGGCATTGACCATAAATGCATTTCCGACTAAAAGGGAATTGTCCAGTTTTTGATTTTTGACCTGCAAGAAGATTGTATCGCCGGATATCTGCGAATTCTCAGCCCACATCATTGGTTTTCCCATCAATCTAAACATCGAATCCTGCATACCATAATACATGGAATCGGCAACCGCCTGCAAATCAGATTTGAATAGTCGTGCATTATAGTAGGCCTTTAGAATCCTTGTTTTGGCCGTATCTTGGGGCAGAGAATCTCTTTTTCCCTCCTGTGCATTTTTCAATGCGGCGCCCATAATCTGATCGGATTCCCCGCCTTTTGGGATGATTGCCTTTTTTCGTAATACGCTATCAGCTTTCAAGTTTTTCTCAATTTCTATCCGATTCTGATCACCCACGATCACAGGTTGTTTTTTTGGAATATTCTGTCTGGTAGTGGTCACTGTATCCGGTAATTTTTTAACCTCCTTGTCAAGGACAGGCTTCTTGATTTCCTTTTTGTGCAGACTATCTATGCCTTTCTTTAGACTATCTGCTACCTGTTGTAGGTTGCTGGTTGAGTCAATAGCGGAAGATGTGGAATCGTTGTCACCATAATCGACTTCATTGTCTTCTTCGATGGCTCCCCCCTCACGGTTCAACTTAAAATCTCGGGCGATATAATCTCGTCGGAAGATCATCTGTGAGAATAGGGTATCGGCAGTCATAAAAACAGAGTCCATCTCTGAATTTTCCTTTAATTTCTCCTCCTTGCCGATGGCGTTCTTATTTTCCACTACGGTCTTCTTAGGATCCTTATCAGTGACAATCTCCGCTTTGTTGTTGTTTTCCTTGTCTTTCTGTTCTTCTTTTTCAGCTTTCTTTAATTCCTTAGCTTCTTTTTTTAGTTCCTTTTCAGACTTTTTCTGTACAGGTGAGAAGGAGGCGACAGAATCTTTTTTGGTTGAATCCTTTTTTACCACGGAAACAACCAAGGGTTTGTCAGTCATTGTGATGGATTCATTTTTTCCATTGTAGAGGCCAAACCCGCCATAAGCATAGAATTTGTCCAATGTGTCCACAAAGACAACATTTTTTACGGCTTTACCGATGCCGACTTGTCTATCGTAGAAAAGACTATCTCCCTTCAGGAATTTAGTGCCTTCTGTATAAAGGTTGTTCTTTGAAAAATAGGCCTGGCCGGTAGCCATATGATAACGGCCTTTCTCGGTATATAGATTTTCGCCCTTGTTCCCTTTCATATTAGTAGGACCATAAAAATCCGTTATTCGGGTGTTGCCATTGTATTTCATGGAGTCCGTATAGACTTTTACATTCGTCGATCTGACAACAACTTTTTGGTTAAAATATGATTCGCCGGTATTTTCGAAATAGGTAGCGCGTTGACTGGTGATGGTGTCACTTCCGGAGAGAATACGTCCACCGCTATAGTAATTTCCGATCTTACTGCGCATGTTATAGACCAGATGATCGGTGGTTAATATTGATCCACTCGTACTGACCATACGGACAGCCCCAGTCAATGTAGCGAGCTGCATTGCGGCTTCATAATGTAGTTTATTGGAAAATATCTGTGTGCCATCGGGTTGGGTGATGATCACATTTCCATAGGCCTCAAAGAATTGTCGCCCCAGTTTATCATTGTGTAAATATCCACTGTCAGATGATAAGGTCGAACCAACATGCTCGTAAACTGGACGGTAGAAAACGACGTTACCGTTCTTTCCAGTAATAATATGTGACGAAGAAAGTAATTTTAATTCGTCCTGTTTCTGGGCTTGCACCGTCAAGCCAGTTAAAATTAATACAATAAGGGTAAAAATGTATTGTCTCACAAGGGCAAAAATATGGATTTTAATTGCTACTTTATTGGATTTCACAAATTTTAAGATGTGAATTTATCATTCAGCCAAAATATACCGTAACTTTGTTGTATGAATGTGCTGGAAAGATTAAAGGGATATATTGAAAAGGAGCATTTAATGATGCCTCATGACAAGATATTGCTTACGGTAAGTGGGGGAAAGGATTCGATGCTGATGGCACATTTATTCGCAAAAGCCGGCTTTAATATTGCTATTGCGCACTGTAACTTCCAGTTACGTGGTGAGGACGCTGAACTGGATGAGGCTTTGGTGAGAAAGTTTGCAGCTGACAATGGCATCCCTCTTTTTGTCAACCGATTTGACACCAAGAATTATGCCCGGGAAAATCAACTTTCTATCCAGATGGCGGCACGCGAACTTCGTTACACCTGGTTCGAGAAACTCCGGGCGGAACTTGAGTTTGACCGAATTGCCGTGGCTCAACACCTAAACGATCACATCGAAACCGTGTTGTTAAATCTTTCACGTGGAACTGGTCTGCAAGGGCTTCAGGGCATCTTGCCTGTACGAGATCGAATCATCCGGCCTCTTTTGTTTCTCAAAGCAAGTGAAATCGAATATTACGTCCAGGAATATGCCATTGCCTATCGGGATGACCAATCTAACTTTTCAACAAAGTATGCACGCAATAAGATAAGAATAGATATTATTCCTCATTTCAAAAAGCTGCAACCTGATTTTGAACAGATTTTTGAACAAAATATTACGCATTTTAAGGAGTCGTATCAATTGTTACAGCAATTTGTTGAACCGATCCGGAATAAACTTTTTCAGTCGACGGGTGATGGCTGGGTGGTACGTAAAGAAGACTTGGAAGAGTATTTGCACAATTTGCCACTATTGTATGAATTGTTCTCCGGTTTTAATTTTTCAAAAGCGGTATTAAGCGATTTGCAGCAAACCTGGACACGTGAATCGGGACGTATTTTCCAATCGGATTGTTATCATATGCTTTTGGATAGAAATGAACTTTTTATCAGAGAAAAGGAATTCATATCTTCGGATGAAGCGATCATTACTTCTGAAACGTCTACAGTGGAGTGGAAACAGTATTGTTTTCATGCAGGGGTATCAACAGAACTGACCATCACCAACAGCATAGAGATCGCGAAATTTGATTATGATCTGCTTGTCTTTCCGTTGACGATCCGTTCGTGGAAGATTGGGGATAGCTTCTATCCTCTGGGCATGGATGGACGGAAAAAGCTGAGTGATTTTTTCATCAATAAGAAAATCAGCTTATTTGAAAAGGAAAATATTCCTATCCTAGTGAATGGAAATGGCGATATTCTTTGGCTCGCCAAATATCGGATGGATAATCGCTATAAGATTACCAGCAATACAAAAAAAGTCCTTACTTTAGTCTGTAAATGTGGTAATGATTAAGGAGCAAGGGAAAAATTGTTCCAGTATCCTATTATAAAAAAAGAAATGAAAGAAGGTGTATTCTATTCGGAAAATCAATATTTAGGACGCGATCGTGTTTGGATAAGCGTACGTTTGGTACTTGTGTTATTTTGTTTTACCGCATTTTATCTGAACTTGGACCATTTGATTTCCAGTCAATTGTTTTTCATCGTCGGAGTGGGGATTATCATTACATCCATTGTTATGATGTATATGGTCTTGTTTCGCATAGAAGTATTTCAGGACCATATCCTGATCAGTGGCCTCTGGTCCACCCGGGTGGTGAAAATAGATTTAGCTTCTATTTCTAGGGTTGAAAAGGGTCCATATAGCACATTTTTTTTTAATAACCCTGTTTATAACCTGCATACAAAAGGAAAGATTAAGTTTTTTGCAGGGGGTAAAAACGCTGTTTTCCTAACGGATAAAGATGGATTGACCTACGTGCTGGGAACCCAGCGGCAAGAAGAACTTTACCGTACCATCATGGAAACAAAGGGAAAACTGGGGAAATCTTAAAAATTGTTAATAATTTCTTATCTGACATTTTAAAGACAACAGTTTATGGAGTTATTGGTTAAATTTGATAAAATAGCAACGAATTAACTATGGCATTTTTAAAATTTATACTTATTACATTCGCTGTTTACTTTGTAATAAGATTCTTATTCAAATTATTATTACCGTTTGCGATGCGTAAAGCAGCTGAAAAGCTGATGAAAAAAGCGCAGGAACAGGGGGGAGCATATAGCGGCCAGGGACAAAGTGGTACTTTCTATTATGAGTTTACCGGTCAGGGGCAGCAAGAAAATAAAAGATCTCAGCCTGAAGGCAAAATCAAAGTTGATTATATTCCACCGAAGGAAACACCCGAGCGCAAAGGGACGGAAACGGCTGGTGAGTTTGTCGATTTTGAGGAAATAAAATAATTTTAAGCGGCCCAAATAGCGTATCTTTGTGCTATGTGGCTTAAGCAACTTTCTGTTCTAAATTTCAAGAATTACTCGGAATCTTCTTTGGAATTTCTCCCTGAAGTAAATGCTTTTACAGGGAATAATGGTGTTGGCAAAACCAATCTTTTGGACGCAATCCACTACTTATCACTTTGTAAGAGCTATTTTAATCCTATAGATTCGCAACATATCAAATCCGGTAATGATTGGTTCATGGTACAAGGTGAATTTGATAAAGAATCGAATAGCGATGTTATTTCCTGCAGCCTAAAAAAGAATCAAAAAAAGCAGTTTAAAAAGAACAAAAAAGATTATCCTCGACTGGCCGATCATATTGGACTTTTTCCTTTGGTTATGATTTCACCTAATGATAGTATAATCATTACGGACGGGAGCGAGGAACGTCGAAAGTTTGTGGATAATGTGATTTCCCAAACGGACAATAAATATCTGGATACGCTAATTATCTACAACAAGTTCTTAGCTCAACGAAATAGCTTGCTCAAACAGGCGCGTCAAACCAGTGTGCTGGACCTGGGATTAATCGAAATTCTTAACTTTCAACTTGAGGAGGTCGGCAATATGATCTTTGCGAAGAGGCGATCATTTATGGAAGAGTTTCAACCTGAGTTTGATCGACATTATGAATTCTTGACCGAAGACGCTGAATCTGTCCAACTGCAGTATGAGTCTCCCCTAATGTCGGATTCCTTTTTGAATATTCTAACGAAAAACCTCGAGCGTGACCGTATTTTGGAACGTACTAGTCAGGGGATTCATAAAGATGATCTGATATTTACTATCCATGGTGGAATGCCGCTGAAGAAGTTCGGCTCCCAAGGGCAACAAAAATCATTTCTCATTGCATTAAAACTTGCCCAATATTCCTATTTACAACAAAAAAAAGGATTTAAACCTCTACTTCTTCTGGATGATATCTTTGATAAACTGGACGATCGTCGTACGCATAAATTGATGCAGATGGTCTCTGACGATGATTTTGGACAGATTTTTCTAACGGATACAGACTCAAAAAGAATTCAACGAATCTTTGACGAAATCAATCGCCCTGTTCGTATATTTGGTATCGAAGGAGGACAAGTGAATGTATAAGAAGCAACCAACGAAAAAGAGCCTGGAATTTATCCGGTCAAGCGATGACATGACCATTAAGCAGGGGGTAGAGCGTCTCCTAGAAGCTTATAAACTACGTCGAAAATTTGATGAGACCTCAATCGCCTCGGTATGGCCTCAATTGATTGGAAAGGCAATTGCCAATCGCACGCAACAGCTGTATGTACGTGACAAAAAGTTGTTTGTTCGTGTGGAGTCTGCAGTCATTAAAAATGAACTTGCTTTAATGCGTCGTCAAATCCTCGGAAGGGTAAATGAGTATGTCGGGCATGTTATCATCGAAGAGGTCGTGATTTTGTAGCCTGCTTTCGTAGCTATGTTTAATCCATTGTTTGATCACCTATTTCCTCTCCCTGAAGCTGCGCGCGCAAAGCTGTTCGCTCGTTTTGAACAAGTTGAATTCAATCGGGGTGACTATCTCATCAAAGAAGGAGATTACTCTTCCAATTTATTCGTTATTGAGTCCGGTTTGATCCGTCAATACGGGTGGAACAAAAAAGGTGAATTTACGCAATGGATCGGTACGGCCAATCACTTCGTGACAGATCTTTCTTCTTTTATTTTCGATATCCCCTCCAAATGGAATTTCCAATGTATCAGTGATTGTCGTATGTATCGCCTATCTAAATTTGATTACCAAAAGATGGAATCTGAAGTCATTGAATGGAATAAATTTGAAAAGGCATTTTTGGCAAAATGTTTTAGTACTATGGAGCAACGGATATCAGATTTTATCTGTCTGACAGCTGAAGAACGCTACCAACACTATTTTGAGCAATATAAACCTTTATTCCATCAGGTGCCACTTCAATATATCGCCTCAGTTTTGGGAATGAGTCCCGAAACGCTCAGTCGCATCCGCGCTAAAATAAGTTCTTGATAAAAGTCAAGAGCCATCTCTTCTACTTATCCTAGTTTTGTTTTATCTCCAGTGGCAAGTTGAGCTAGTATGCTTTGCATTGTGCTAATGCTCGTATAGTCGTGCATGCAATACAATACAGACGAGTGTAGGTACTTATTTCCTGGAGACGTATATCCGACGGGATTGCGCTGATGAGCTATCGTTATTGCACTTGGCAATAAGAATACGCGTGAGAGCAGCATCCGTAAAAGCAATATAATGATGAAAAAGATTGAAACAAGTATTATGATTCTGGCGAGAGTAGAACAAGTCTGGCAAGTATTGATAAACTTTAGTGCTTACCCGCTGTGGAGTCCAACAATTAAAAGTTTTGAACGGGAGCCCGTGTTGGGGAAGCGTTGTGTAGTGCTGTTAGAACAACCGAATGGTTTTAAGATAAAGATGAATCCACGCTTTTTGCGTATTGATCCCGACCGAGAGTTGCGTTGGAAAGGGGAGTTATTTATTCCCGGCATCTTTGATGGTGAACATTATTTTATATTGGATCAAGTGGAGCCCAACTTGGTTAGGCTCACTCAAGGTGAACTATTCTCCGGATTAATAATTCCATTTTTTGGAAAATTGTTATCGACAACAAGGCAAGGATTTGATCTCTTCAATCTGGCAATAAAGCAGCGTGTGGAATCTGGTGTTAACTTTCAACATTAAGATGTGAATATTGTTTTGTTTTGCACAATGATTTTTGAAATCAGAAAGCATTTAAATACCTTATCAACATTTTTATGTTAATAAGGTGTGAATTTTACACATTTTAAGCTAATTATTGGGTTTGTTTTTTCTTGTTATTAACATTTTAGTGTTTATAAGTGTTAGGTTATGCACATTTCGTGTTGGTGTTCATACACAGGTATTCCACTTATTAACATTTATGGTGTTAATAAGTGGACGTTTTTGTTGATAAGTTGAATTTGAAGTGCTACAAAGTGAATCTTATACACAAAATGCCAACACTATAATTTGAGTAGATGCGCTGGCCCATTGATATAGCTGTTGAAATGTTAGATCATTATACGCTATGTTGCGTATGCTATAAGTATTGTTCCAGATCGCCTTTTCCTTCACGAATGACATCAAAGGTTCCTTCTGTTAAGTCGACTACAGTGGAAGCGACATTGTCTCCGTATCCTCCATCGATAACGGCATCTACGAGATCTTGATATTTCTCATAGATCAATTCGGGATCAGTGGAATATTCGATTATTTCATCTTCATCGTGGATAGATGTGGTTACGATTGGATTGCCCAATTGTTTCACTATTTCGCGGACAATGTTATTGTCTGGAACACGAATACCTACAGTCTTCTTTTTCGAACTCAATAACTTGGGGACTTTAGTTGTTGCGTTAAAGATAAAGGTAAAGGGGCCGGGGAGTGCTTTCTTTAGGACACGAAATACGGTGGTATCAAAAGACTTGGTGTACTGAGAAATATCGGTCAGATCATAACAGATAAAGGATAGATTAGCTTTATCCGGTTTTAAACCTCTGATCTCACAGACGCGTTCAATTGCCTTTTGTTGTGTAATATCACATCCGATACCATAGACGGTATCGGTGGGGTAAATGATTACTCCACCACGTCTAAGGATGTCAACGGCCTGTGCAATGGCTTTTGGATTGGGGTTGTCGTTATATATTTTAATGAGCATGTCAAATATGGTCTATTTATAAAGGTATATGGAAATCGTCGCTTTTTATCAGGAATCTGCCGAACAGGACAGATGTCATGTAGAGTTTTCGAAGGATTATTCCAAATACGTATCTATGTAAAAGAACAACAGCCAAAATATTTTGTTTTGGCTGTTGTTCTTTATGTTAAAATTCCGCGTTTTTCGGTGTGCGAGGAAATGGTATCACGTCGCGGATATTCGTCATTCCGGTTGTGAACAATACCAATCGCTCAAAACCTACTCCGAATCCTGAATGTGGAACCGAACCAAAACGGCGGGTATCCAAAAACCATTCCATTTCTTCAGCGGGTATACCCACCTCGGCCATACGTGCTAATAGCCGGTCTAGATTCTCCTCACGTTGCGATCCACCGACCATTTCACCGATACCCGGGAAAAGAATGTCCATGGCACGGACTGTATTACGGCCCTGTGCATCTGGCTCATTCTGCTTCATGTAGAAAGATTTGATCTCTCTTGGGTAATCAGTTAGGATAACAGGTTTCTTGAAGTGTTTCTCTACCAAATAACGTTCGTGTTCAGATTGTAAGTCCGCTCCCCAGTCATCAATCAAATACTTGAATTGTTTCTTTTGGTTTGGCTTACTACGTTTTAATATTTCAACAGCGTCAGTATAAGTTACACGTTCGAAATCATTTTCTAAGACAAAGTTCAGTTTTTCAACCAAATTTAATTCAGAACGTTCTGCTGCTGGTTTTGATTTTTCTTCTTCTAACAAACGGCTTTTCAGAAACTCGATTTCCTCAGGACAAGTTTCTAAAGCGTATTTAATCACGTATTTTAATAAGGCTTCAGCCAAATCCATATTGTCTTCCAGTTCATAGAAAGCCATCTCTGGTTCGATCATCCAGAATTCAGCCAAGTGACGTGTCGTGTTTGAGTTCTCCGCCCTAAAGGTTGGTCCAAAGGTATAGATATTTCCAAATGCCATTGCACCAAGTTCACCTTCTAATTGGCCGGATACCGTAAGATTAGTGGATTTTCCAAAGAAATCCTCTTTGAAGTCAATCTCGCCATTTTCTTTACGCGGCGGATTGTTCAGATCTAGCGTCGTCACCTGAAACATTTCACCGGCTCCTTCTGCATCAGAACCTGTGATAATCGGTGTGTGCATATACACAAAATCATTTTCCTGGAAAAATTTATGTACGGCGAATGCCAAGGCATTACGTACTTTGAATACTGCATTGAATGTTCCTGTACGAAAACGTAAGTGCGCAATTTCACGTAGAAATTCTAAGCTGTGTTTCTTCGGTTGTAAAGGGTATTTTTCGGGATCTGAATCACCAATAATGCTTACTTCTGTAGCTTTAACTTCTACTTTTTGCCCCTTACCTAGCGATTCTATCAATTGACCTTTTACACGAACTGCTGCTCCGGTAGTGATACGCTTCAGGATATCTTCAGGTGTATTTTCAAAATCGACTACTGCTTGAATATTATTGATTGACGAACCGTCATTAATTGCTATAAATTGATTGTTACGGAAAGTTCTTACCCAACCTTTAACAACGACCTCTTTGCCAAATTCTGTGGCATTCAATAGTTCCTTTATTCTTGTGTGTTCCATCTTAATTTTTGGAGAATGACTTGTAAAAGATGCTTTGTTAAAAAAGCAATACAAAAATAAGCTATTCTGTTGGTTTATTGGGTATAAATGTTGATTTAATTCGCTGAATGCAGGATCAATAAGCTTTTAGATTTAATTTTTCAGAACTCATATTTAGATCGGATCCAACAAGAGCCAACTGTCTTTGAGGCAAAAAAAAGCGGATCAACTGAGTCGATCCGCTTTTAAGCTTTATGATGATTGAAGGAATTATCCTTTCAATACTTTCGTTACTAATTCGGCAGCTTCTTTCAATAAGATTGCAGAATAAACTTGTAAGCCTGACTCATCGATTAATTTTTTCGCTTCTTCAGCATTTGTACCTTGAAGACGTACGATGATAGGAACAGGAATATTACCAATTTCACTGTAAGCATCAATTACCCCTTGCGCAACACGGTCACAACGAACGATACCACCAAAGATATTGATCAAGATAGCTTTTACATTAGGGTCTTTCAAAATGATATTGAAACCAGCTTTTACTGTTTCAGCATTTGCAGTACCACCAACATCCAAGAAGTTTGCAGGTTCTCCACCAGCCAATTTGATGATGTCCATCGTTGCCATAGCAAGACCGGCACCGTTCACCATACAACCTACGTTACCATCTAGTTTAACATAGTTAAGGTTTGACTCGCCAGCTTCAACTTCTGTTGGATCTTCTTCTGTTACATCGCGCATAGCAGCGTAATCAGGATGACGGTACAATGCGTTCTCGTCAAGATTTACTTTGGCATCAACCGCTAAGATCTTGTCGTCAGAAGTTTTTAATACTGGATTGATCTCGAACATCGAAGAATCAGTAGCATCATATGCTTTGTAAAGGGCAGCAACAAATTTTACCATTTCTTTGTGCGCAGCACCAGAAAGACCTAGATTAAAAGCAATTTTACGTGCTTGGAATCCTTGTAAGCCTACTTTTGGATCGATTTCTTCTTTGAAAATCAAGTGCGGTGTTTTTTCTGCAACTTCTTCAATGTCCATACCACCTTCTGTAGAGTACATAACGATGTTACGTCCTGTAGCACGGTCCAATAAGACAGACATGTAGAATTCTTTTGTTTCGCTTTCACCTGGATAGTAAACGTCTTGAGCGACCAAAACTTTATTTACTTTTTTACCTTCAGGTCCAGTTTGAGGCGTTACTAATTGCATACCAATGATGTCAGTTGCTCTTTGTTTGACTTCATCTAAGTTCTTAGCTAACTTGACACCACCACCTTTACCACGGCCACCAGCGTGAATTTGAGCTTTGACAACAACCCAGTCGGAATTGTAGTCTTCTTTCATTTTTTTAGCCGCTTCCACAGCTTGCTCTGGAGTATCTGCTACGATACCTTCCTGTACGCGCACACCAAAGCTCTTTAGTATTTGTTTTCCTTGATATTCGTGAATGTTCATTTGCAAAAATATTTGGCGTAAAAATATGTTTTTTTGAGGGATAAGACAAGGGATAAATTGCTCTTTTATCTATTTTTTGACATTTGTGAAAAATAAAATGGCTGAAATAGAGAAATAACTGCTTATTTATTCAAAGGCGTGATATCGTAAATTTATTTATCTTTGTCCTATGATGTTACAAGCCAAAGGAATTCACAAAGCTTATGGGGCATTGCCCATCTTAAAAGGCGTTGACATAAGCGTGGAAAAAGGTGAAATCGTGAGTATTGTCGGAGCTTCAGGAGCAGGTAAGAGCACACTTTTACATATTATCGGAACATTGGACAAACCCGATCAAGGTTCGATATTTATTAATGGTGTTGATATCCATAAATTGAATGCCAAAAAGCTGAGTGCATTTCGTAATGAGCATATCGGTTTTGTTTTTCAGTTTCATCACTTATTACCTGAATTTACTGCATTGGAAAATGTGTGTATTCCTGCATTTATCCATGGACAGGGGCGAGCTGAAGCCGAAGCGAAAGCGAAGGAACTATTGGATCTGCTTGGGGTTTCGCATCGTATTGATCATAAGCCTGCTGAGATGTCCGGTGGTGAACAACAACGTGTATCTGTCGCTAGGGCCCTGATGAATGATCCTTCTATCATTTTGGCGGATGAACCATCCGGAAACTTAGATTCCGAAAATGCAGCAGCATTACACCAGCTATTTTTTGATCTTAGAAATAAATTCCAACAAACCTTTATCATCGTAACCCATAATGAAGAATTAGCCCGGATATCAGACCGGACAATTCATATGCGTGACGGACTGGTTGTATTATAGGGCGGATCAAGGATAGCCGATCGCCATTGAAAAACAAATTATTTTAATGAAGAAAATATTAATAACCTTCGGAACAAGACCTCTGGCAATGCGTATTGCCAAAAAACTTACAGGTAGTTTTGAAGTTTTATATGCCAGCTCGGAAGATATTCCTGAATTACTTTTAAAATCGGGGAATTATATGCCTATCCCCAAAGGATTGCTTCCCACATTTGCACATGAGCTGCTCAAATTGAGCTTGGACCAGCAGGTGGACTATGTGCTACCTTTGGGGGGATTCGAACTAGAACCATTGGCTGAAGCCAAGGTATTATTTGAGGAGTACCAGATAGCTGTGCTTGTTCCGGATAAAGATATTCTCGGCACTTTCCCTATCATTGAAAATCCTCCTGCTGATCTTCCTTATGTTTTGCTTTCCAAAGGCAAAAATTTATTGGGTGACGATGTAGCTGAACTTGCCGCGGATGGACTATTGGTCCGGTCGGATTCTGAGGAAGATTTTGCACTAGTCTGCGTATCGAAATAAAACGATCTTGCTATTGTGTTCGCCATATGCTGAGCCTGGCTTGCGTGACTTTTTTTTTATTTAAAGGTTTATTTGTGATGCTATTTCCAGAAGAAAAAAAAGTATATGTCTTTGAATTGGATGATGTTATATTTCCAAAAAAAGATTACTTGCTCCAAGTTTATTATCTCTTTGCTAATTTTATCGAATTCACGGAGACATTTCCGCCCCAGGGCGATCTGGTTAATTTTATGAAAAACCATTTGGAAAACCAAGGGGAAGAATCCTTATTTGAACATGCGC
This sequence comes from Sphingobacterium sp. HMA12, assembly GCF_002933815.1. Classification (GTDB taxonomy): domain Bacteria; phylum Bacteroidota; class Bacteroidia; order Sphingobacteriales; family Sphingobacteriaceae; genus Sphingobacterium. The sequence continues at coordinate 165,727 of NZ_BEYR01000005.1, read as the reverse complement.
AAGCAACATTTGGCTTTGACATGAAGTATAAGGAAAATTTTGAACGATTGCATGTAAATGCCGTTTTGCCATTAAAGCTGCATCTGTTTGATCATATCACCACATTATTTTCGCAATTGCATACTGAGGGTAAAATAATATGTATTTTGACAAAGGGAAATCCCCTGGAGCAACTGAACAAAGTGAGATTTGTGGATTGGGGAGCGTTCAGCGATCAGATAAAAATTTATTTTCAGGATGAACTTATATTCCGGCAGATCGATCCCATGTCCTTCTTAGCCCTGGAATTTGCAGTGGATAGTTCTGCAATTCAATTTGTGGACTAAATTTGTAGTGATTATCTTTGTATTATCTACCAACAAAGTTTTGAAGATAGAAATATACTGAAAAACATTGTTGAAAAAAAATTATGATTAGGGATATAAAAGCCCTATTTTTATATAAAGCCCTTGGATTTATGAATAAAGTGAACAAGCCTGCCACGATTAAGGAAATTGCCAAGAAGCTGAAAATCAGTCCTTCCACGGTGTCGAGAGCATTGAATGATCATCCAAGTATTGGATTGGTAACGACAATGCGTGTCAAAAAAATGGCCGAAGAATTGAACTATGAACCCAATCAAACAGCTATTTTCTTTAAACAACGCAAGACATTTACCATTGCTGTTATCCTGCCTAGTTTATCCGAACCATTTTTTTCCTTCGCGATCAGCGAAATAGAAAATGTTGCTTCGGCACAACGGTATACTGTTTTAATGGGGCAATCATTGGACGATCCGGATCGGGAAGAACAGATTTTAAAGACATTTAAAAATCATCGTGTAGATGGTATATTAATGTCGATCGGGAAAAAGACGACAAACTTAGAATTTATCGAAAAACTAGAGTCATCTGGAATACCGGTTGTCTTTTTTGATTGTGTTCCTAGTTTGCCGAATATCAATAAAGTTCAAAGTGATCTATCGACCGGCATGAATGAGGCTGTAGATGCGTTTGTCGCCCGTGGGCATAAAGTGATTGCTTTAGTTAATGGACCGAAGACATTGCCTGCCAGCGAGGACCGAAAAGTAGCGTATTTGTCTGCAATGAAGCGAAATGGAATGGATATTCTGGAAAAGAATATTATTGAAACAGACTTGAGCACAGCGGGAAATGAAAAAGCCATGGATATTATATTTGCGATGTCCGAACGGCCTTCAGCGATTATTTCTTTCAATGACTTTGTTACACTGGATCTGATGAAAGCAGCGCGCAACAAAGGGCTAGTCCTAAATCAAGATATCTTTTTCATTAGTTATGCTAATTATCCACTGTGGCAATATATGGAAAACCCACCAATGGGACGTATTGAGCAGTTTCCCGGTATGCAGGCACGTAAGGCAGCCGAAATTCTATTTGAACGAATTGAGAATTCAGATGTGGCAGATCAACAGATTGTTTTTAAGTCGAGATTGGTAATGTAGTTTTTCTGAATTGAATCACATAAAAAAGAGGGGAAAATCATTTGATTTTCCCCTCTTTTTTATGTGATATGCGGCTATAAGTGGATCACTTCACCGTATGCATCGGCACATGCTTCCATAATAGCTTCACTCATTGTTGGGTGCGGATGGATTGTTTTGATCATCTCATGTCCTGTTGTTTCCAATTTACGGGCAACAACAACTTCTGCGATCATTTCGGTAACATTAGCTCCAATCAGGTGTGCACCTAGGAATTCACCGTATTTTGCATCAAAGATAACTTTTACGAAACCGTCTTTCGCTCCAGCTGCCGAAGCTTTTCCTGACGCAGAGAACGGGAATTTACCTACTTTAATTTCATATCCAGCTTCTTTTGCTGCTTTTTCGGTATAACCTACGGAAGCAATCTCTGGTGAACAATAAGTACATCCGGGGATATTGTTATAATCAATAGGTTCTACATGAAGACCTTTGATTTTTTCAACACAGGTAATACCTTCTGCCGAAGCAACGTGAGCTAAGGCCTGACCTTTAACGATATCACCGATAGCATATACACCTTCAATATTTGTTTTGTAGAAATCATCTACGACAACACGGCCACGATCAGTTTTTACACCAACCTCTTCTAAACCGATATTTTCGATATTAGGAGCAATACCTACCGCAGACAGTACAACTTCCGCTTCGATGATTTCAATACCTTTCTCAGTTTTAATGGAAACTTTGCTCAATTCTCCAGATGTGTCAACGGATTGCACCTCTGATTTAGTAAGGATATTAATACCTTGTTTCTTTAAGCTTTTTTCTAATTGTTTTGAGATTTCTTCATCTTCAACAGGAACGATTCTATCCATAAATTCAACGATAGTCACTTTTGTTCCAATTGCATTATAGAAATAAGCAAATTCAACACCGATAGCACCAGAACCAACAACAACTAAAGATTTTGGTTGTTTAGGTAATGTCATTGCTTGGCGGTAGCCAACGATCTTTTTACCATCTTGTGGCAAGTTAGGCAGTTCACGGGAACGTGCTCCTGTAGCCAGGATGGTGTGTTTTGCTGCATATTCTTTGGTCGAACCGTCTGCACCTTTGACATCGATCTTACCGCCTTTTTTAATTTTTGCAGTTCCATTGATGACATCAATTTTATTCTTTTTCATCAAGAACTGAATACCTTTACTCATTCCTTCAGCTACGCCGCGGCTTCTTTTGACGATAGCTTCGAAATCAGCCTCACCACCTTGAACATTGATGCCATAATCTGCGGCATGGTTTAAATATTCAAATACTTGAGCACTTTTCAATAATGCTTTTGTAGGGATACAGCCCCAGTTTAGACAAATTCCGCCTAATGATTCGCGTTCAATAATCGCTGTTTTGAACCCTAACTGAGCGGCTCTAATGGCAGCAACATACCCGCCTGGACCACTACCGATTACAATGATGTCGTAATTCATATAAATAAATATTCTGTAGTTGAGTGTTATAGCTTCAAATACCAAGGTATCGAACCTTATATTCATTCAAAAGTACGTATTTTTTCTGATGAATATGAACTATTTATTGTAAAATTGGCGGTTTTTGATAAAACAATGTCATCTCATCGGTGCTAATGTCACGTCTTGGTAAAAGGGTGAAAAATAATGGGTCAACCGTATTTAGAGTCTTATTTTTGAGGTTCACAATACACAGTTTATCATTATGTTAAGAATATTTAGACAGATTGCGCTGTGGGAAGCTATTTCCACGATTTGCTTGTTTTTTATTGCAATGCCCCTGAAATATTTTGCGGGAATACCTGAAGCGGTGAAGATCGCTGGTTCCATTCATGGTTTCTTTGTCGTGATATTCGTTGTGATGCTTATTATGTCTACTATCGAATATAAATGGCCTATTCTAAAGTCGGTGAAATATTTTTTGGCATCTTTGGTTCCTATCCTCGGATTTTGGGTGGAACTTGATTTAAAGAAAGAAATTGAAGGAAAAAGACAGAAATCTTAGGGATAGGATGTGAACTGTCCCTAAAGGGAATCCGATCCAGCCAGCCATAGGCTGATGACGTTAATATCGGGCAGCGTCCTTAATAATCTGTGATTGCACATTTCCAGGCAGAGTTTTATAAAAAAGAAGGATCTATACCATAAAAACAGGGGAGATGTTTAATCATCTCTGCCTGTCTTCTCGATTCCCATGTATGCGTAGGTGATGCTATCTTTTCCATGTGGGAAAGGATTTCCCTCTTCATCCAGATTGACAAAGACCAATTTGTCGATGGATAGGATCGTTTTCTTTGAGATTTTATTTCTGACTTCACAGCGCATTGTTAATGATGTCCTGCCAAAGTTAGTGGCCTCGATACCTAACTCTAAAATATCCCCTTGTTTCGCAGAGTTTACAAAATTGATTTCGGATATAAACTTCGTAACTACTTTTGGATTGCCCAATTGTACAATGGCGTAAATTACGGCTTCTTCATCTATCCAACGCAACAGTGTTCCGCCGAATAATGTACCGTTCGGATTAAGGTCTTCGGGTTTGACCCATTTTCTTGTGTAAAAATTCATCTTATATAGGTATTTATGACAAAGGGGAAAAGTTTCCTTTTCCCCTTTGATTTATGCTATTAACGCTTAAGCGTGTATTGCTCTATTTGCGGTTGCTGCTAAAGCAGCTTCTTTAATAGCTTCAGTGTAGGTTGGGTGAGCATGACAGATACGTGCGATATCTTCAGCAGAAGCACGGTATTCCATAGCTACTGTAGCTTCGCCGATCATGTCAGCTGCACGCGGACCAATCATATGTACACCTAACACTTCGTCAGTAGCAGCGTCTGCCAATACTTTTACAAAACCATCTGTATCGCCTGAGGCTTTTGCGCGACCAGAAGCTTTGAAGGAGAAAGATCCAGCTTTATATTTGACACCGGCTTCTTTCAGTTGTTCTTCCGTTTTTCCAACTGAAGCGACTTCAGGCCAGGTGTACACGACACCGGGAATTAAATTGTAATCGATATGTGGTTTTTGTCCCGCAATATATTCCGCAACATATACACCCTCATCTTCTGCTTTGTGTGCCAACATTGCGCCAGTGATCACATCACCAATTGCGAATACACCTTGTACAGAAGTCTCTAAGTGAGCGTTTACAGGGATTTTCTTGCCTCTTTCTTCCAATGTAATACCGATATTTTCTAAGCCTAGACCTTCAGAATAAGCGGTACGTCCAACTGCAACAATACAATAATCGCCATCTAATGTGATTTCTTGTCCCTTTGGATCTTCGGCAGTTACTTTTACAGTTTTGCCTTTTGCAGTTGCCCCTGTTACTTTGTGACCCAGGTAGAACTCCATGCCCAATGATTTTTTCAATACACGTTGCAATTCTTTACCTAAACCGCCATCCATTGTACCAATGATAGATTTCGCAAATTCAACAACAGAAACTTTTGAACCCAAACGGGCGTATACTGAACCTAATTCTAAGCCAATGACACCACCACCGATGACGATCAGGTGTTTTGGAATCTCTTTTAGGTTAAGGGCTTCTGTAGAAGTGATAATTCTTTTTTTGTCAATTGGCAAAAAAGGCAAAGAAGTCGGTTTTGAACCTGTGGCAATAATTACATTTTTTGCTGTAACCTGCTCTGTAGAACCATCTGCTTTTGTTATTTTTATGGTGTTTTTGTCCACAAATGAACCCACACCTTGGAAACTGTCAATTTTATTTTTCTTGAATAAGAAAGTGATACCGGCAGTATTTTGAGCAATGACATCGTCTTTACGAGCAATCATTTTTGCCATATCAACCTTTAGGTCTTTTAAACTGATGCCAAATGCATCAAAATTATGGGCAGCATTGTGGTAATGCTCCGATGAATCTAAAAGCGCTTTTGAAGGAATACATCCAACGTTAAGACAAGTACCACCAAATGTGCTATATTTTTCAATAACAGCTGTTTTTAATCCTAATTGGGCACAACGGATAGCTCCTACATATCCGCCTGGACCACTTCCGATTACAATTACGTCGTATTGCATTGATTACGTTTTAATTTTTAGTAGTACAAATTTAATGATTATTAATGGGATAGGAAATCAAAACTTACGATTTGTCGGCGAATAGACTTACTTTACATTTTTTTGATAAATGGATAGTCGTATGCAGCCGAAAAATAATTTAATTTCGATAAATCTGTATGCGATAAAAGTAATTTTGGAAATAAGCCGCCAACTAATAGGAGCAGGCATCGGCGTGATACTAGTTCGTAGAACCAAAAAAGGATACCTATATCTAGCTATCCTTTTTTGGTTGTATGTTATTATTCTGCAACGATTTTTCCTTGCATTACGCCGTAGTGACCAGGGAAGCTACAGATGAAAGGATAGACTCCTTTTTCAAGTGTAAATGTAATTTTATCTGTTTCACCCGGACCTAATAATTTCGTATGGGAAACGATGGAAGACAATGCCGATTTTGGAATATACTCATCCGCTGCCGCTGCTGCTGCCTCAGCTCCAAAAGTTGGGAGATCTACACCCGGTTTAAGGATGACAACATTATGCCCCATAGATTCTTTTGGCATGGTACCCGCATTTTTGAAGGATAATTCCACAGGCTCACCAGCTTTCACACGGAATAAATCCTTGTCAAATTTCATCTGATCATTACCTTCTAAAGATAAGCTGTTGGAAATAGCTACGTTTTCAATTCCAGGTACTGTTTCTGTCGCTTGGTTTTCTGTTGAAGTTGTCGATTCTGTACTAGCTGATTTGCCAGACTTCTCACTGTTTCCGCCACAAGATGCAATTGACAAGGCAACTGCAACTGCTGGTATCATAAAAAGTTTTTTCATTATTATGTTTTGTTAATTCTTTAAAATTAATGATTTCATCGGTAAATCGAAACAATCATTTCAATTTTGACAATAAAGCTTCAATTGTTTTGTATAATTTGATAGGATCAAATGGTTTTCCAACCACTTCATTGGCTCCTGCATCCAAGGCTTCTTGCTGCTCTGCCTTTAAAACTGAAGCAGAAATGGAGATGATGGGCATATTCGCAATCGTTGGATCCACATGGCGACGTATTTCTTTGATTGCTTCAAAACCACTCATGAGAGGCATATGCGCGTCCATAAATACCAGGTCTATTTTTTTTCTGTTTATTTCCTCGAGGGCAAGTTGCCCATTTGTTGCCAAGGTGATCTCGCAATTCCAGCTCTTAAGGATATTTGCTAACATAAAGCTATTTAATTCATTGTCTTCGGCAATAAGGATCATCGGTGAATTAAATTTTGGTAACTCGGTATAAAGCACTTGTGTTTCTTTTTCTATAGGTTTATCTTCTATTTTGTCAAAAGCGCATTCAAAAGAAAATGTGCTTCCTTTGCCATATTCACTTGATGCGAAAACCTTTCCACTGAGAAGGGCAGCGATACGTTTCACAATTGCTAAGCCCAGGCCCGTTCCACCAAATTTTTTTGTGATGCTGTCTTCTCCTTGCTCAAACGCGATGAATATTTTTTCCAATGCATCTTCTGCGATGCCAATACCGGTGTCGATGACCTGAAACTGTAGCTCAATTTGCTGGTTACTCTCCGTTAGAAGCTGAATTTTTAAAATGACCGAGCCCGCGGAAGTAAATTTGAAACTATTGGAGATAAAGTTCGTGAGAATCTGTTTTAAGCGAAGCGGATCTGTTAAAAAATAACTGTTTATCCGGTCGTCCACCTCGATATAGAAATTCAAGCCTTTATAGTTCGCCTTATCTATAAACAGATTATTCAAATCATCGGTAATATCATGCACAGAGGTAGATTCCATATTCAGCTTCATCATGCCCGAATCAACTTTGGAGAGATCTAAAATGTCGTTGATGATCGTAAGTAGATTTTGAGAGGCCGAATCGAGTTTATTGATCCAGTTTTCCTGTTCAACGGTAAGCTGTGAATTTTTTAGCATTTGGGTGATTCCCATAATACCATTGATAGGCGTCCGAATCTCATGACTCATATTGGCCAAGAACGTTTCTTTTGACTTTCGGGCAAGTTCAGCTTCTTCTTTTGCTTTCAGAATTGCCTGCTTAGACTCCTCCAATGCAATGTTTTTTTCTTTAATTTCCTGTTGTATCAACAGTTGCTGAACAAAAGACTTGACTTTTGCGATGGTAGCTTCTGGATTGAGAGGTTTATACAGATAGTCTACAGCACCACTGTTAAGTCCTTGAATAAGGTATTTATCCTCCTTGGAAATCGCAGTTACCATGATCGGGATGATGTGATTCGTCTTTGGATTTTTCTTTAGGAAGGTGACGAATTCAAATCCATTGATTTCGGGCATCTGTACATCAACTAGAGCGAGATCAATTTCTTCTTTCCAACAGATTTTTAATGCTTCATTGGGATCTGTACTACTAATTATATTTACATATTCGATATCCTCCAGCAATGCTGTGAGACTGATAATATTCTCAATTTTATCATCGACGATCAATATATTAATCTTCTTCATTATATCAAATCTAAAATACAACTTTAGGTTAATTGCATAATGTAATCTTTTATTTCGGCAATACTTAAGATCTTATCTTGCGCATTAAGGTCTATTGCGGCCTGAGGCATTATCGGAACTTCCGCGTCAAGTGGGTCCTGTACATAGGTTTTTCCGCCGTATTTTTTTATCATTAACAGTCCTTCCGCGCCATCCTGGTTGGCCCCGGAAAACAAAATTGCAGTACAATTTTCTTTATAGATTTCGGCGGCCGACTCAAAAGTCACATCGATAGAAGGTCTTGAATATTGAACCGGTTCTGAGATATCCAATGAAAAGCTATAATCTGGCTCAATAAGTAAATGATAGCCTGCGGGAGCAAAATAGATTGTTCCATTCGCTATACTCTCTTTATCGTCAGCCGTTTTTATCTTTTGCAATAAGGCTTTCGAAAGGGTATCTTCTATACTTGATGCGTATTTGGGATTGCGGTGAACAATGACGATAATCGGTATCTGAACCGGACGTTCCAATGCCTTCAGGATGTTTAAAATAACGCTAAAGCCGCCAGCAGAGCCCGCTAATAAAAGAATTTTCCGTTCCATCTTAACCTAACCGATTTTTTGATAAATGTTGTGTTTTTTGTTTACAACCTTAAATTTTGCTGCATTCTTGTAGTTAATTAACGATTCTTTTGAACCTAAACATAAAAAACCAAGGTGGCAAAGTGAATGATAAAATAAATCCAATACCATTTCCTGGAGATTTGTGTCAAAATAAATCAATACATTACGGCATGTGATCAATTGAAATTCATTAAATACCCGATCAGAAACCAAGCTGTGCTGTGAAAAAAGGACATTTTTTTTAAGGCTATTGTTTATCGTGGCCGCATTGTACATTGCTGTATAATATTCAGATAAAGAGCTTTTAGGATCCGTTTTAATAAAGTTTTCAGAATATTCCTTCACTTTTGCTAATGAATAAATGCCTCTTTTGGCTTTCTCCAATACTTTGGTGTTAATGTCAGTTCCATAGATAAATGAACGTTGATAAAGGCCTGCTTCTTTTAGCAAAATTGCCAATGAGTAGACCTCTTCACCCGTCGAACAACCAGCACTCCACAGCTTAATATGGGGGTAAGTGGCCAGATAGGGAAATACATCGTTTTTTAATGCTTTGTAAAATTCCGGATCTCTGAACATTTCAGTCACATTGACGGTAATTTCCTGTAAAAAATGGGTGCTAAATCCCGGCTGGTTAACTAGTTTGGATTTTAATTCGACCAAGTCCAGTTTGTTTAGCTCCATAATTCTGGTGACACGCCGCTTGAGAGATGCTCTTGTATATCCGGACACATCATAGCCGTGAAGGTTTTTGACAACATCAATAATTTCCTCCAACTCTTCAAAAGTGATCATTACTGCTACTTTAGTAGTTAACTCAACCATACGCGCATTAAGGATATCAATTTATCCACATCAACGGGTTTGCTAATATAATCGTTTGCTCCTACAGCAATTGTCTTTTCTCGGTCACCTTTCATTGCCTTTGCTGTCACGGCGATAATAGGGAGGTTTGAGAATTTCTTGTTCGCCCTTATTTTTTCGATCGCTTCATATCCGTCCATGACAGGCATCATAATGTCCATTAAAACAAGGTCAATATGCTCGTTGCGTGCTAGAATATCCAGTGCTTCTTGACCATTATTTGCAATCTCTATTTTCATATCATAGCTTTCGAAAGCTGTACTTAGGGCAAAGATATTACGCATATCATCGTCTGCTAGCAAGACGGTCTTAGCGGCTAGGTTATTCTCCAGAAGTACCGAGGCGCTGTTGTTAAATGCGGGGTATTCCGTTTTGCTGCTCCGGATTTTATTTAAGAATAAATTGACTTCATCGATCAATCTATTATTGGATTTCGCTGATTTTAATACCATGGCCTGACTATGGTGCAAAATCTCTGATGTTTGTTCAGGACTGAGTTCCATAGCGGTGTTAATGATAATCGGTAAATCTTTATACTGGCTGTTTGATTTGATGTCATTAAGCAATTCGATACCAGATTTATCTGGTAAATTTAGATCCATAATAATGCAGTCAAATACTTTTTCCTGATCCAGGAGATCAAGTGCCTGTTGTGCATCAAAGGCCTGAAATATCTGAATATTTTGTTCTTCAAGAGATTGTTTGATAAAATCACTTTGAATTTCCTGATCTTCCACCAATAGAATTTTCTTGATAGGATGGCTTGTAGAAGCTTTAATTTTCAGAAAGGTCTCCGCTAGGGATTCTTCGGAAACTGGTTTGGACATAAATCCGATAGCGCCAGCAGATATTGGCTCATCATGGAGGAAAGTTCCCGCTGACATCATGTGTACAGGAATATTCTTCGTTAAATCTGTTTTTTTGAGATTACGTAGCACTTCCCAGCCATCCATTTTTGGCAGCATGATATCTAATATGATGGCAGCAGGGATTAAGTTCTGCGCTTTATGAAGGCCATCTTGTCCATCATAGCTGATATAAACATCATAACCATTTTGTATCGCATAGTCTTTTAGTATATCTGCAAAAATGAAGTCGTCTTCAATGATCAGTAATTTATTGTTTCTGTTACTATTTTCAGTATGAGGATTTTTTTCGAGAGTTATATGTTCTAATTGTGGATGGGAGTGTACGCTTTTTTGTTCAATAACAGGTTGTTCCGCGATGTTTTCAACTTCAGCTTCTTCCTCCAATGGTAAACTGAAAATAAAAGTACTGCCCTCACCAACTTTGCTGCTTAGGGTAATTCTTCCCTTCAACAGACTTGCAATCTCACGACATATGGAAAGGCCTAGTCCCGTGCCACCATATTTACGGCTTGTCGATCCGTCTTCCTGTTTAAATGCATCAAAGATAAGTTCTTGTTTTTCCGGAGCGATACCAATACCATTATCCTTAACCGTAAAATAGATGTTCTCATTTTCTACATTGATCTTGAGCGATACCGTGCCATTTTCACCCGTAAATTTAAATGCATTCGACAATAAATTTTTTAGAACCTGTTGTATGCGATGTTCATCACCAATAAATTCTTGTGGGGTATCCTTATCAATTTCAACGTTAAATTGGATAATCTTGGATTCTGCGGTATCATGAAAGAAATCTTTTATGTAATTGACCAGGTCACTTGTATTGATATCTTCCTTTTGAACTTCAACTTTTCCAGATTCTATTTTTGCCAAATCCAATAACTCATTGATCAAGTGGAGTAAATCCGAACCTGCACTGTGGATCACGGAAGCATATTTTATCTGATCGTCATTCAGATTTTTCTTTTTATTGTCCTGTAGCAATTTGGCAAGTATAAGAATACTATTCAGCGGAGTCCGGAGTTCATGACTCATATTGGCCATGAATTCAGATTTGTACTTACTTGATAATTCGACTTCTTCAATTTTTTGTGCGATGGCCTGTCTTGCTTTTTCCAGATCTTCATTTTGGGCAAAGAGTAATCTCGCCTTCTCATCAAGTTCATTGTTTGTTTGGATAAGTTCTTCCTGTTGTACCCGGAGTTCTTCTTCGGAAGCTTCCAGCAAATGAGTTTTATGGACTAATTCCTCGTTTGTGGTTCTCAATTCTTCCTGTTGTGCCTCCAGTTCTTCCGTTTGCTGTTGGAGTTCTTCATAGAGATCGGCAAGTTTACCATGGGTCTGCGCAACTTTGAGGATAATTGCGATGTTACCTTTTACTTTATCCAGGAAATTGAATCGTAACTTTTCCTCCTTTTCCGGCACGATCGGACAACAGATTTCCATCAGACCAACACAGTGATTTTCATAGGTGAATGGAATAATGTAGATTTCAGTTTCTATTCTGTTGGATAAAGAAGTTTCTAAAACGAGATGACTATGATCAATATCCTTGATTTTAACTACGGTATGTTTGTTTGTTACTTCCCCTAGAATACCATCATCTTCTTTAAAACTTTTTTTAATCTGCTGTGTCGAGGCAATTCCTATTTTATGACATAATTGATATTCTTGGTAATTATCATCAAAAATATAGACAGTGCCTCCCAGCGCTTTCGTTGTGTTGGTAATCGCATTTAGGCTGATCTCGGCTATTTTTTTATCACTGTAATCGCCCCTTAGCTGTTCATCAACATGGTTGATAGCATTCAAGATCCAGTTATCATTATTGGTTTGATCCTGTAAAAGCTGAAGCCGGTTATTGGATTCTCTTTGTCCTTTGACGGTCGCTCTTAATACTTTTGAAATACTGGAAAATTTTGCTAGAATATAGAAAAAACCGCTTAAGCCGATCGCAATAAAAAGATAGGTAATGTTCTGCGCCAATTGAAGACTGTTTCTCGATTTTTCCAGTCGACTTGCCCTTTGATCAAGCAGATCTCTGGATAGAATATCTATCTGATTTAAGATCGTAGTTTTCTGTTCCTGAATATAGGGCGGCAGCGAACCATTGTTCAGTTTGGCATAAGTTATATCTTTTTCGAAATTGTAGAAAAGTGCAATTTCTTTACGCAACGTTTCAATGGCGTGTGGGGAGACGGTATAGAGCTCATCGGCTCGACCAATAGATCGCAATAGTTCATCTATCTGCTTTCTTTCGCTTTGATAGGGAATAAATAAGCTCCGATCTTCCTTTGTGAAGTAATGAAGTTTAATATCATTGACCTCATCAATGTTGGATCTGACTTCATTGATCACATTAAATTTGTTTTCAGCGATCCGGACAATATTACGCTCATTATCGACGATATGATGTAGAGAGATAAAAAAGTATAAGGCGGAAATAAAGATAAGCGAAAAAGAAATTATCACTCCTATGGTAATTTGCTTTCTATAGTTTTTTTGCTCCATGCGAGAATGAGTTTAATGAATTTTGATCGCCCAACTATCGTTCATTTTTCTGTCGGTAGTTTCCTGATGTTACCTGGGGAAAAAAAGATATATGTAAAATAACAAAAAAACTTGCTATTCCTAAAATAGTCAAAAAAGCAAATAGATACAATATTGTACATTAGGGAATAAAAAGTCCTAATAAAACAAAACCCTGATGATGGGCACCAGGGTTTGTTACTAACCAATTATAAACCTAAATTATGAAAAGACTTTTTAAGGGCGACCAAACTAAATTAGTTGCCGTGTTTTTTGCCGTGAAAAACTAAGTTGATTGTTTTTTAAATCTTACGCTGCTTTAAACAAAATAGTTTGTTTGAACAGTGCTGTTAGTGTTTTCATAGCGAGATAACCTTTAATTATCTTCTACAAAGATACGCTAAATATCAGGTTCCATCCAAATGTTTTTTATAAATAAGTTGCTGATACAACTATGTTGTGACATACAAATGATATTTTGGCTTATTTGAATAATTTTATGGCGTAAATTGAGTGAATAAGAAGGGGGGATGGAATCGTATATTTAGCGGAAATGCTTTATTTTTACAAAAATATATTTCAATGGTATTGACTGAATTTAAAAGAATAAAAGGATTTGTATTGGATGTGGATGGGGTATTGACAGATGGAACTGTACAGGTGAACGAAGCTGGGGAACAGCTACGGACTTTTAATATAAAGGATGGGTATGCCATGCAATTGGCCATTAAAAAAGGTTATCCGATCTTTATTATCACTGGGGGGGGCTCCATGGGGGTGGAGCGCCGTTTACAGGGGTTGGGTGTGAAAGAAATTCACTCTCGTGTTGTAAATAAGCTTTCGACATTAAAAGTATTGGCTAAAGATTATCATCTGGGACTTGATCAATTGATGTATATTGGTGATGATATCCCTGATTTTAGTTGTATGCGATCTGTTGGTTTGGCTGTGGCGCCGGCAGATGCCGTGGAGGAGATTAAGAAGATATCACATTATGTCTCGGCTTTCAATGGTGGGAAAGGAGTTGTTCGGGAACTGATTGAAAAAGTACTTAAAGTGCAGGGAAATTGGTATGAGGACGAAACGATAAAAAGTATTTAATGATGTTAGAAAATTTAAAGAACACAACTGTTATCCTTGGGTCTCAATCTCCGAGACGCAAACAACTCTTATCTGGATTGGGTATTACCTTTGAAGTCGAGGTACGGGAGACAGATGAATATGTTGATCCGAGTCTTCCTGCTCGTGAAGCTGTTCGTCAGATTGCGCTACAAAAAGCAGAGGCTTTTGAAGATAAAACAGACGGCTTGGTGATCTGTGCTGACACCGTCGTTGTTTCGGCCGCAGGTGAAATTTTAGGGAAACCCAAGACCGCAGCTGAAGCTAAGCAGACTTTGGCAGAACTATCCGGAAATAAACATGTGGTCATTACCGCGGTAGCAATACGTTGGCAAGGTGTCGTGCAATCCTTTGTCGAGACGACAACAGTGCATTTCCATGTATTGGATCCACAAGAAATTGATTATTATGTTACTCATTTTTCGCCGCTTGACAAAGCTGGATCTTATGGTATTCAAGAATGGATAGGCTTAATTGCAATCGAGAAGATCGAAGGTGAATACAATAATGTTGTGGGGCTTCCAACGGCGAGATTGTACCAGGAATTGAAGAAGTTAATATAAAAAAAGCGGCCGAGCCGCTTTTTTTTATATTAACTTCTTCCTATTTTATGAAATATCGAACGCCCGTATAAAACATACGTCCTGTTAGAGGCCCCCATAACATAGAGGTATCAAAATAGTTTCCGAAAGGTTGATCTGCCGCAAGGATGGGTGTTTTCTGGAAATAATTGGAGAGGTTTTCACCACCGACATATACGGTAAAGTTTTTATCTTTTCCAAAAGTTTTGCTGATCTGTGCGTTCATCGTTGCGTACGTTTTTGATGCTGTAGGCATTTGGTATTCAACTGGATTATCCATGGTTGAAGGGATACGTTTTGGTCCGACCACATTCAAGGTATAATCTAAGCTCCATCCAGAATGGTGGTTATACGCTAAGTTGACGAAACCACGGTGTTTTGCCAACAGTGGTTTTGTTTTTCTTCCACTCTGAAAGTCGGTCTGGACATCCAATAAACGGTAAGCCAATCTCGTTTCAAAATGTGGTGCCGGCATAAATCGAAATTCTGTCTGCAAACTATTTGAGAATGATTTTCCGGTTAAGTTGTAAAAACTGATTTCTCTTGGATTTTCGTAGTCGACTACCACCTGGTTGGAAAAGCTGTTATGAAAGAATTCGACAGAGGCAGAGGCTTCCCTTCCGAAGATGCGCATATTTTGGTCTACCGCAATCCCTGTATTCCAGGATACCTCGGGTTGCAGGCCGTAGGCTTTATTGTACATATCCTGAGACTGTATGATCAATCTTCTGCTACTGGCTAAAACTGCAGTGTTTTCAGCAAAAATATTGGCGGAGCGTTGACCTCTACCTGAACTTGCGCGGAACGTCGTTCCAGCAATAGGAGCATAGCGTAAATTCAACCGCGGTGTAGTAAACCAACCATATAATGAATTATAGTCCTGGCGTAGTCCGACTACCGCATCAAATTTTTCGGATGGACTGAAGGTATATTCCGCAAATGCACCTGAAACGACTTCTTTACGTTTGAAATTTTGATCGGTTAGGTACCATTCATCGTAATTATCGTAATTGATGGAGGCGCCCACGCGATATTTATGGGCTACTGTACCTATGATATCTTGGAACAAGAGGTTCGCATAACCATTTTGCTGTTCGGAATTATAGTTTTTTAGCCCGAAATAACTTTTTTGATTATAGTTGGAACCAGCCAATTGAAGGCCAATGCTTCGATGTTTGTTTTCTGGAAATACATAGCCGATTTTAGCAAAACCTTCAACACGTTCAATATCGAAACCAAGACCATAACGATTCGTCGTGCCCTTATCTGTTTTTTTGTCAAAATCTATTTGCCCGCCAGTACGATCGTCATTTAAATACTTGACGCCAAACTGAACCATCAGACCTTTGCCATTCTCATACAACCAACGGTTTACTCCAGAGAAAAGATTGCCAACGGGCACATCCCTAAATCCATTGTGGCTAAAGTTCATGGATTTATTATACATAAAGTTATCATGTAACAACACCGATGTAGACCAATGTTGACCTATTTTTTGAGCTAAATTTAAATTCACATCGGTACGTCCCATGTTATTTGCATAGGCATTAAAAAACAATCTTTCAGAATTTTGTGGCTTTTTCAGTTCGACATTGATCTGACCGGCCATGCTTTCATAGCCGTTGGCGACAGAACCCACTCCTTTGGCAATTTGAATGGATTCGATCCAGGTACCGGCAATGGAATTAAGTCCTAATGGTGAGGCCAAACCACGTGGTCCAGGCAAGTTTTCTACCGTCAATTGTGTATATATACCACTAAGACCCAGCATTTGAATCTGTTTACTGCCGGTTACGGCGTCTGCACTAATGACATCCACTGAAGCGTTGGTCTCAAAGCTTTCACTTAAATCACAACAAGCGGCTTTAAATAACTCTTTTCCTGTAAGAACTTCCAGTCGTGCTGGTGTCATACGGTCAATATAATTGGACCGACGTGTCCCTTTGACTTCGACTTCCATGAGTACATTTCCCTTCGCAGTAATCATGACGACTTCATGGAGGTCTTTGATCGTTATTGTATCGGATTTCATCCCGACATAACTGACGACCAATTTGTCAAAACCTTCTTTGTGCTCCAGTTTAAATACACCATTTTCATTACTTCTGGTATTTCTAGTTGGTAAGTTTGCCCAATGTAAATTGGCCCCAACGATAGGTTTTAGATCGCCTTTTTCGTTTTCTTCGACAACAACACCTGTGACAGTATGGGGATGGTCATGGTGCCCACCTTCTGTAGAAACCACTTTCTTTTCGGGAACTTTTCCGTTTTCCAGTCTCGGGTACATACAGCACTCATGAAGTTTTGCATAAGATTCCTCGCTTGCCACTAAGTTGTCGACATCATGTCCGACCTGTGCGATATTCTTTTTGATGGTTTCCAGTTCAACTTTTTGAGCATTGTAGTTAAGATGTAGCAAGTTATCGCTTGCATTCCATACGGCGCTTTCGACACCCGGTAGTTTCGCAGCGGTTTCGATTCTCTTTTTGCACATCGCGCAGTTGCCGGCTACGGTAAGCGTTCGGGTGCTATCGCTTTGTGCCTTTACGGATGTCAGGGCAAATAGGAATAAAAGAGTCGTTATATATATTTTTTTTAAAATTTGATTCATAGTTTTTGATAATGTACGGCCTGAAAAAATCGTGCATAGCATGTAAGGTCGAAGGTAAAATCATCGACAGTTACTTTTGATTAAAAAAATCAAAAAAGAAAAGAATCAAATTCTGAAATTCTGATTTAGAATAAATACAGCGGGACTGTATGCTTTTATAAAGGTGTCCGGATTTACACTTAATTTGGATGAGCTATCCTCATCAGTAGAAAACTGGTAATAATTATGTATCCAATGGCGTGTAATAATCGCGGGAGAAAAATTGTTGAAATCAAGTGTTTGTGATAATCTGTTAAAATCATCGACCTTTTGAGCGGCAATAACGACATCTTTACAACTACCTTCTTGATGGCAGTGTTTTTGAGACTTTTTTTCCGACTTGGCACACAGTGGACAATGCGCCGTGTGATTTTGGCTTAATGAAACACTTTGCGCCTCACCCTGACAAAAATGAAAGTGTAAAGTTGCACCACTTGCCGCAAGCAAATAAAAAAACAAGCCGATAAACAATGCAATTTTCCTCATCCCAACAAAAGTAGAGAAAATTTGTATTTTTTTTTTGTAATATTTTGGATAAATGTTATAACTTGTACATAAGAAATAAAAAACCAAAAATTACCGTTATGATGTGTCTATTATTTATTAACTCCATCAGTTTATATTTATTAGCTGTTTTTTTGATTGTTGGCGCAGTTTTACTATATAAAGGGTTCTATCACGTTATTCGTCGTATACAAGAATAATAGTGATGGGGCTTTGTTAATTTTTTATAGCTTAAACGAGTTGATTTTAGATTGATCATCTATTTTTCTTCATAAATAACTGATAAACGAGGTTATCTCTTTTTCAAAATAACCCCGTTTCGGTGTCTTTATCGGCTTAATAGTGGATCACTTTTTCCGCTTTTTCCAACTTCTATACGACCTGCGTATTGTTCTTCAAATGCGTTGTCATTTTTACAGCTAACACGGAAATCATACCAAAAGCTTTGTTTGGAAAGATCAAATAGTACTGTTGTTGACGCTCCGGCTTTGAGTTCGACTTCCTTTTTATCTCTTCCGTAGCTGATGTCTTCAAGCAAAAGACGATGACTTTTGCTGTCGTGATTTATACAAGTGAAGGAGAGGTGACCCGTAAATGACCGCTCATTCTCACTTTTCTCGTAGGTGCAGCGAATTTTAATGTTTGGTCGTTGCGCATCACCTTTAAACATACGATAGAACCCATTGGGGCCATGTACGTCAAGTTGAAACATTTCCTTGTCAAATGCATGGATAGACCAGCTGTCCGAGATGTGATCCCCCGGAGATACGGCATAGTTACGGGAGGTGCCGACTTCACCCTTATAAGGCTTACAGTGGTATACTGTAAAAGGTGAACCTGCGGAACGGGAACCGAACATCGTATTTGCCGCTTCAAAGGTCAGTTGATATTTTCCTTCCGGTAGATATTCGCCATGTACATACAGCTCATACGGAAGAATACAGGAGTCACGAAGTCCTTCTTCTTGTTTTGGAAAATAGGGTGAAAGGCCAGGGGTCTTTTCAATCTGTTCGATCTCCGCAGTTGACAATGATTTGAATCCCATTGGGAGCCCTTTAAATTTTGCCCGGTGGATTTCCTTGATAAAAGGCTGACGTTCCAATACCAACGGTTTTTTGATGATTTCCCCATGGTAAGGTCTAAAAACAGAAGTGAGATCCCCGCAGACCGCACGTCGCCAGCTGCTCACATTGGTTTCCTTTGCTTCTTTTTTTACTTTGTGGCTAATGAATTTCTCTAAAAACTGCAAGCTTGAGGTATGGTCAAATACCTGTGAGTTTACCCAGCCACCTCTTGTCCAGGGCGAAGCAATGATCAAAGGGACACGATAGCCCAAGCCGATATTGCTTTCTCTTCCACTTTCGGGGTAATACTGTTCGTCACGACGGACAAATTCCAATTTTGGGTCAATATCTGGGGACACTTTACCGCTATCTGCTTGATAAGGATTGGGGGCTACAAAGGGAGCAAAATGATCAAAATAACCATCGTTCTCATCATAGGTAAGGATAAAGATTGTCTTTTTCCAGACTTCGGGATTTTGTGTGAGTATATCCATGATTTCACTGACATACCATGCACCAAACCAGGGCGAATCGGGATGATCCGAGAAAAGTTGTGGCGGTGCAAGCCAGGATACCGTAGGTAGTTTACCTTCGGCAACATCTTTTCTGAACTGATATAACACATCGCCTTTTGGGATCTGTAGTTCCCGTTGCTGATCACCTTCCTGATAGTGCATGGTTTCGAGTTCCATGTAACCGGGCTGCGCACTGTTATTGACGAAAGCACGACGATGGATATCTTTTGTGCGTTCATCAAGCTTTTCGAAGTTCTCCGCGCTGTATTGCTGCAGTTCTTCGCGTACCTGTGCGTGCTCCTTACGCAGCTTTTCAAGCTTATCTTTCGCCGTTGTTACGGCTATTTTTTGTTCGAGTTCCTCTTTTTTCCTTGTAAGGAGTTCCCTGTATCGCGCACTATATTTGACTTGGTATTGAGGGAAATATTCCATGGGATTGCAGCCAAAATTCGCCAGCCAGCTATTGGCCTCGCCACTGTATCCCGCACTGCTTGAAGAAATTTCGTTTTGATATATTTTCCAGTCTACACCCAGTGCTGAAAGACGCTCGGGGAAAGTCTTCCAGTTTGCTTTACCGCTAAATTCGGAATCACCGTTCCATACCAACGCCTTTCCGTTCAGGTTTTCCCGGATATTAGCTGTCCAAAAATAAAGTCTGTTGGGATTTGTTCCGGTGATACTGGAACAGAAATGCTGATCACAGATGGTAAAAGAATCCGCGAGTGAATAGTAGAATGGGATATCTTCTCGCGTATAATGGCCCATGGTCAGGGGCAGATCTGCAAATTCCTTAAATCCGGAGTGTTTAACATCTAGCCATTTATCCATTTTTCCGTTGTTTCGCGCATCGGTCTGGTCGGTCCAATTATGGGGAAGACAGCCCATCCATGTGATTTTTGAATCTTTGATGTCCAGCCGAAAAGGGGCGTAAGTTTCCCCGTTTTTTTGTGTCTGTAACCATACTTTGTGGTTGTTTGGCTGGCGGATCGCTCTTGGGTCGTTGAAGCCGCGGACACCTCGTAGTGTACCAAAAGCATGATCAAACGACCGGTTTTCCTGCATTAGCAGAACCACATGTTCGGCATCATAAAAGGTACTCCCCAAAGCAGGGTTGATGGCCATTGCTTTGGCAATAGCAGGCGGAATAACCTGAGAAAGTGATGCTCCGCCAGCAAGCATGGCCGCCTTTTTTAAAAAATCTCTTCGTGTATCCATGTTTTTTATTTGATTAACCACATTGTGGCATTTACATTATCCCCTTCAGTAAACTGCCGTTTTACCGCTGCATCCAGGTTGGCTTCGTTATATTGTGACTCTGAAAGAGGATATTGCCAGCGTTTAGGTACTTTCCCCCCATTTAACGTTCCGGGGCCAACTCGTAACACGGGGATTCCAGTGCGTCGTTGTTCAAAGAAAGGTTCCCAGCTGGAATTCATATAGAAAGAAATATATTTTTGTGTTAATATTTTTGTTAGCGGATCGCCTGTTGCTAATTTGACGAGATCCTTATTCAGGTAATCAGAAACGATCGTTCCAGTTATCTTATAGAAAGCCATTGATGCAGTTATTCCTTTTTGATAATGATCGTTCATATCTCCGGAGATCCAACCCCGTTGAATTGCTTCTGCAATTAGGAATTCCTGTTCAGCATAACTTAAAAAGATCATTGGCTCATTCACTGGACTACGAAGATCGACAAATCTTCTGGCAATTAGCGAAGATTGTGCGGCACTAGCTTGTTGGTCAGCAGGAGAGAGGCCCGCATCTACGCCTTTATAGTTTGCGAAAACTCCCGCAGTTTTGCCGGCGATTGGATCCCCAAAGGAGAATAAACGCGGATCTTCTCTTTTTTGCAGCATTTCTACAAAAGATTGTTCGAGCGAGACTAAGGTTGAGACGCTTAGGTGTCCGGCAGTGGGGTAATAGTTTGAGGGATCAGAGGTATTGAATACAAGTTGTGCATTGTCACCGATATTCTCCATTAGTGGATATTTTGACGGATTGCTAATTATAGATTGAAACTGCTGCTTGATCGCTATTTTGGTTTGACCCTCTTTCTTTGAGAGGTGTATCAGTAGACGTAATCGGTATGCGTTTATCAATTTTTTCCATTTATTGGAGTCGCCGCCATATATAATATCACCATCTATTTTTCCATTTGCTACATCCAATGAGGCATTAGCCTGTTCTAGTTCTTGCAGTAATCCTTCGTAGATATCCTCTTGTTTGTCGTATATTGGAGTACGGCCATCCTGCTCGGCGCGAAGGGCATCTGTATAGGGAATATCACCGTAGGTTTCTGTCATTTGCGCAAAATAGATTACACGGAACAAATGGACAAGTCCTTGGAAATTTTTGTTGTCCGTAACAAGAGGTTCTAGTTTGAGCACCTGACGTAAGCCAGCATACCCGCCAAAAGAACCGCGATTCCAATTGTAATTGATGGATTCGTTAGGGCGCTCATAATAGGTGAGGTGTCTCGAGGCATAAGCAGCACTGATGGGGTTGTTGTTAAAGATATCCTGGCAGATATAAGTCATTAATAAAGCTGGCGTAGCTTTAGTAGGTTTATTGGGATTGTCTTGATAATAATCAAATTTTTTGCAGCTAGCCACTATGGTGAAGAAGCAAACGAGCCAAAGAATATATGTTTTTTTCATGATAAGTTCTCGTATTAGAATTTGAAATTGACATTGAAACCGATGTTGCGAACAGTCGGTTCAGCGAGTTGTAAATTACTATAACCATCAGGATCCATATAAGGAACTTTAGACCATAACAATAAGTTACGTCCTACTAGCGAAACGCTGGCAGTCTTAAAAGGTGTTTTACGTAAAAGAGTTGTAGGTACCTGATAGCTCAGTGTTAATTCACGAAGTTTGACAAATGTACGATCGTAGAGAACAGATTCATCAATTCCGTTTGTATAAGTTGCAAATACCCAATCTACATAGTTTACAGAGCTAGTATTAGGGGCAAATGTCCGAGAATCCGTCATAATATTCCCTTGTGCATCATAGGTCACATTTCCTCCTGTTTGGGTTACACCTCCCGCCATGTATGTTTTCTGGCCGAGATAGGCCTCCTCACGATAACTATTTGCGGTATTGGGATGCATACCACCCTCGTACATTTTCGCTTCTAAACCATTATAAGTCTTGCCGCCGATACGGCCGTCAAAAGCAAAAGAAAGTCCAAAGTTTTTATATTGAAAGCTATTCAGAAAACCAAATTCCCAGTTGGGATCTGTATAGCCTAGATTGACCTGCTGATTAATATATTGTGGAATCCCATTTTCATGAACAATTTGTCCGTCGGGAGATTTTTGCCATGCCCAGCCGCGATAAACATCCATTCGTTCCCCGACTTTTACGCCACCGCGAATTTCTTCACCACCGTAATATTCAAGTACAGTATTGCGTAATCTTGAATAATTTAATGTTGTACTCCATTTAAAATTCTCCGTTTGTACAGGCGTTCCGGATACGACAAGTTCGATACCTCTCCGGCGGTAACGGTCACCGTTCACCTGAAGTTTTGCAAATCCTGAAGCTTCCGATAATGGGACTTCAACAACATTGTTCGTTCGGTCATAGTTGAAGTAGGTAAAATCAAAGCCGATCCGATTGCGAAACAAACGTAATTCAGCACCATATTCCTGAGAGATTGTTTTATTAGGTTTTAATCCTGGAGGACGTAAGGCATTAGGTAGATACAAGGACGGATTTCCATTCCATCGACTGCCGATTTCGTAGGTTAGCAGTGCGCTATACGCATCTATATCTGTGGTGGCATCTGTCACTGCACCGCGAAGTTTGAAATAGGAGACTACTTTGGGTAATTGAAACATTTCAGACACAATTAGGCTTAGTGATGCTGAAGGGTAAAAATAAGAGTTATAAGGAGATTGCAGCGCTGAGGTCCAATCATTTCTTCCTGTTAAACTTAAGGTTGCCATATTGCGATAATCCAAATCAACATATCCATACATTCCATAGACCTGTTTTTCAATACGTTCATTAGTCGAGCGGACTGGATCCCTAGAATTATCTAAATTGTACCACTCCGGTACAGATAGTCCGCCGGTTGTCTTTGATTCCAGTTTGTTGTATTGGTCTAATCTGGTACTTGCCCCGACACTGGCGGTAATCGTAAAGTCTTGAGCTATTTTTTTGTCATAGGTCAGCAGGGCATCGCTGACAAAGCGCATCCGATTTTTACGATTGACACTATAGTTGCCATAAGGTGCCGCATCTGTGCCATAGTTAATATAACTGTAGGGAATACGGCTTTCACTGTTAGCAAAATTTGTGGTAATACCGCCGCGAACGAGTAATTTTAGGTCATTGTTAAAGCTGTATTTGATATTTCCCTGAGAAACAATCACGTCATTCGTGTAAGCTCTTTCCTTCTCGTATGCCAAAAACCAAGGGTTATTGTACCAACTGTAGTTGTATGTTACTTGCTCTAAGCCTTCGCGACCTGGTTTCCAATAATTACGCAGATCCTGTATAGCTACATCTGGGCCCATCCATAAGACGATGTTGTAAAGATAATTGTCGGGTGAATAATCACTATTTGGGTAATTCGGAGAGTATTGTCTATTATAAGATAAGGTCGCTTCGGCATCGAGTTTACTATTTAATTTAAGCTTGCCTGCAAGACTCAAAGTCGTTGCATTTAGTTTAGTATTGGGGACTTGTCCCTTTTGATAAAGATGGGAGAGGGAAATGCGGTAATCCGATTTTTCTGTCGAACCGGCTACGCTTACATTATGTGTTGTAATTAACCCATTGTCTAGGAAATTGTTCAAATTGTTTTTTCCTCTACTGATCCACGGAAGTGGTTTTAATTTATTTGTTTGCGGGTCCATCGGACTGTTGTATTGTGGTATTTCGACAAAACCACTGCTTGTACTGGGGTCAGGTTGATTGAGCTTAGGTCCCCAAACGTAACCATAGGCATCATTGATACCGCCACCTTTGCCGTCTACAAAGGCGTATTTTCCATTGAATCCCATACCATAGTCCTGTTGTGTCTTGGGAATACGTAAAAATCCAGCTTGAAATTCTGTACTTGAGTTGTAAGTGAGTTCAATTCCCGACTTTCCGCCTTTGCCCTTTTTGGTTGTGATCATAATAGCACCATTTTGTGCCACTGAGCCATATAAAGCTGATGAGGCGGTTCCTTTCAATACCGTGATATTTTCAATATCATCTGCATTCAGGCTCCACATATCAAAACCATCGGGAGCAGGAACCCCATCAATGACGATTGTAGCATTACCGCCTCTCAATGTAATTTCGGGATTTTCAAATAAAGTAGATTTGGTTCTGATCTGGAGGCCGGCAACTTTTCCAACTAGACTAGAAGCAACATTAGGCTCACGGGCGGTGGTCAAACTTTCTCCCTTGATGTCTTGTGCTGCATAAGCTACTTTACGTTTTTCCTTGTTGATGCCCAGAGCAGTGACAACAACTTCGGCCATAGCATTATTAGCGGCGTTTAAGATAATGTGCATTTCTGTATCTCGGACAGGAATTTCTTGTTTCTCATATCCAAGAAAACTAAAAACAAGTGTCGATGCGGCCGGTATCCTTATTGTGAATCTTCCTTCCGAGTCTGTTCGTGTTCCAATTTTGCTGTCGGCTTTTATATAGATGTTGACACCCGCGAGCGGGCCTTTACTATCTCTAACAGAGCCTGACACTTCGAGCTGTTGGAGTGTATTGGCGACGGTAATTGTAATTGTTCTGGCCATCTTTTGGTAGCTCAATCCTCTCGGTGTGAGGATCTTTTCCAATGTTTCTTCTAAAGAAGCTCGTTCTATGGTAAGATTGACCGACTCTACTTTGTTAATCAGATCACTTGAATAGAAAAATTTGTAATCAGTCTGCTGTGTTATTTTTTTTAACACACTTTCTAAGCGCATCTGCTTGACTGATAGGTTGATTTGTTGTCCATTGGTTTTAGCATTTAGCCCAATTGATAACAAGATGAAGATGATTGTCAATTTCATTCTTCTAATGATTAAATAATGCACAGTAAAGAAACGATATAGTCGTATCGTTTCTTTACGATCACAGAAATATTCCATAATTTTGAATAAGGTTGTTTAATGATTTTTTGAACAGCTTTTTTGAACAGATTGCGGAGATGTTACCACCATCTCCGTATTTTTTTATATTAACTTTTTATCATAGGCGGTTTTTTATTTGTTTTTTTGTTTAACTGTAAGGTGATTGCCATTCAGGGTAAAATCCAGATTACCAACATTGGCAAGCATTTTCAGTACGCCATTTAATTTACTGTTGCGGTCCATACTACCACTATATCGGCCGCTAGGTAAATTTCCAATTATACTGACTTTCAGATCATACCAATTACTAATATCTTGCAATATCTTTCCTAGAGATTCATCTTTAAAATAGAAATATCCTTCTTTCCATGCAGTAGCACTTTCAATATCAATAGTTTGTATTTTTAGCTTGTTTGTTTCATCTATAAATGCTTTTTCCCCTGGTGTCATGATGATGTGCTGATCATGATATGTCAATTGAACCGATCCTTCTACCAGTGTAGTTGATATATGCTTGTTATTATAGGCGCGGACATTGAATGAGGTGCCTAATACCGAGATATTGAGATCCCCGGTTTGAACTTTAAACGGACGTTTTTTGTCTTTCTGTACTTTAAAGAAGGCTTCACCTTCGATTCTGACAAAGCGTTGGTCTGTTGGAAAACGGTTGGGGAAATAGAGCTTGGAATTGGCATTTACCCAAACAGTTGATCCATCTGGTAGCTGTATTTCAAAAGTCCCAGCTTTTGGAACTTCGAGCATGTTCCATTGAATAGCTTCTTCAGGAGAGCTTCCGCTATAAACCAACCGGCCTTCTTCATAGTTAAGATTGGCTGCACTATTTTTCTCATTGACTGTGTGTTGTTTATCGAATTCCAGCTTTTCACCATTGTAAAGTGTCAGGCGGGCTTGTTTTTTTCCTGGAAGGATTTCTTCCGGATGCTTTTCGACAAGTTGTTGCGTTACATTTTTGGAGATATTCGGTTTGTATTGCCAAAATATAGTTAAAATGCTGAGGATTAAAATTGCTGCTGCCGAAGCAAATCTCCATAATTTTTGTGTTTTTCTTTGCTTCTTTTCCCTTTCCTGAAACGTTGATAGTGTTTGTGCTATTTTTTTATCAACAGAACCTACTATTGACTCAACAGCTTGGGGCGACTGTTCGGATTGGGGGATAGTAAGCTGTTCTTTTATCAGATCATATAGATGCTCCGTGGATGCTGTAGAACCAAAATGTTGCATCAATTGTTCAATGTCCTCAGCTGAGCTACGGTTGACAATAAAATCCTGAAACAGTTTATTCAAATTTTTCTTTTCCAAGGCACTTGTTTTATATCTATTACGCCTTACTACAGAAAAGTCACTACATCAAATTGAAATTATTTTTTATTTTTTTCGGAAGAGTTATTTAGCCCACAGAAGAAGAAGGAAATAAGGGAGATTTACGGGATTCTGTAGAAACATTAATATTTTCTTATTAGCCCGATTTAGGTGGTTGCTAATGGTATTTGGAGATATTTGTAAAAGATCTGAAACTTCCTCATAACTACGGCCCTCTATTTTGCATAATTGGAATACGGTCCTGCATTTAGGAGGGAGTTCTGTTAGCGCCTTATTTATCAGTTCTCTTCTGTATTTATTTTCCAAAAGCTCATCTATATGTTGGTAAACCGTTTCTTGGATATTGATAAGATAGTCCTGATAATTTCGATCTTTACTGATTTTTCGATAAAAGTCAGCAACCATATTGGCTGCTATGCGATAGAGATAGCCTTCAAAACAACGTTCAGGATCAATCTTCGTTCTATTTTCCCAAACTTTAACAAAAACATCATGGAGGATATCTTCGGCAATATCGGGCGCTTTTACGAGTTTAAGCAGATTGCCTGCTAGCTGATGCTTGTACGTATTGTACAACCATTCAAAAGCTATCATTTCACCTGCATTTAAGCGAATGATCCATGCGGTATAATTCAGATCTTCAGCTTTACTCTTCATTTCGCGAAACTATTGGTTATACATGAATTGGTTGTTAACAGAATGTAATCAGATTGTGTATATCCGTCTTTGGTTAAATAAACACTCCTAAAAGGCATATTATTAGCTCAAGCGTATTTACGCTACAATATTAGTAAATTATGTATGAAGTTGGTATATATCTTTTAAAGAGAGTGGAACTATAGGCTATTCAATAGCTGTGTGATACAGCATTTTTTGAGGTACTTAATAGGTAATAACGTGAGTCCATCGCCTTGCCTTGAACTCACGTTAGTACATCGTTGTTGTTTTACCCTTTTATTGATTTGATAAAATCAGGGATTTGATCCATATAATCTTTTTCCCCAAGTCTTTTTACAAATGCACTGCCGATAATTGCTCCGGCAGTATGTTGACTTGCTTTCTGGAAAGCCTCTTTATTTGAAATTCCGAATCCAACGATCAAGGGGTTGTTCAACTGAAGATCATGTATCCGCTTGAAATAAGCATTGGTATCTTCGCCTACATCCAGCGTTTTACCCGTTGTTGCATTGGAGGATAATAGGTAGATAAAACTATTGGATAGACTGTCTATTTTCCGGATACGCTCTGTTGAAGTCTGCGGTGTAACGATGAAGATATTTGCAATACCATTTTTTTCAAAAGTTTCCTTATAAAGATCCTCGTATTCGTACATCGGTAGATCAGGAATTATAACGCCATTTACACCAACATTTTTGCATTCTTCACAAAATTTCTCTACGCCGAATTGGATCACAGGATTGACATAGCCCATCAGAAAGACGGGGATCTTTACCTGTTGGCGTAGCTCGCGCAATTGTTCAAATAATTTTTTGACAGTCATTCCGTTTGCCAGGGCGACTTCCGAACTGTGTTGAATGACAGGTCCGTCCGCAACAGGATCGGAATAAGGAAAACCGATTTCCAGAAAGTCAGCACCGGCTTCTTCTAATTTTTTAGCGATGCGGAGAGTGCTATCCAATTCCGGATACCCAGCTGTAAAATATATCGATAGAAGGGGATTACCTTCTTTTTTTTCAATTGTAGTCATGCTTTAAAAATCAAAGTATTTCATATAGTTATCGAGATCCTTATCGCCGCGCCCTGATAAACAAACCACAACGGTTTCATCACCTTTAAAAGGGATTTTACCCAAATACGCAAGTGCATGTGAACTTTCGATCGCGGGGATGATGCCTTCTAGTCGAGTGAGTTCCAATCCTGCATGCATAGCTTCATCATCTGTTATACTAACGTATTTTCCTCTTCCGGATTTAAATAGCCAAGCGTGTTGTGGCCCGATACCGGGATAATCAAGTCCGGCAGAGATCGAATAAGGTTCAGTTACTTGACCGTCATCAGTTTGCATTAAGATGGATCGACTACCGTGCAATACGCCCTCTTTTCCTAGGGCTGTAGTAGCTGCAGATTCACCGGAATCAACGCCATGTCCTGCTGCCTCTACGGCATATAACTGTACAGCTTCATCGTCAAGGAAGTGGTAGAACATTCCAGCAGCGTTGGATCCTCCCCCCACACAAGCCAATACGATGTCTGGATTCTCTTTACCTGTTTTAATGAGCAATTGTTTTTTTGTTTCCTCAGAGATAATGGATTGAAATCGGGCAACCATATCGGGATAAGGGTGTGGACCTACGACAGAGCCAATAATGTAATGTGTATCAACAGGATTATTGATCCAATCGCGCAAAGCTTCATTTGTCGCATCTTTGAGTGTTTTTGAACCAGATGTTGCGGCAATGACTTCCGCACCCATCATTTTCATTCGGGCGACATTGGGTGCCTGTCTTTGGATATCAATTTCCCCCATATACACGGCACATTGTATCCCTTTTAGTGCGCAAACGGTAGCCGTAGCGACACCATGTTGCCCAGCACCTGTTTCTGCAATGATGCGTTTTTTTCCGAGACGTTCGGCCAATAGGATCTGTCCGATGGTATTGTTGATCTTATGCGCGCCGGTATGATTGAGATCTTCCCGTTTGAGATAAATCGTTGTACCATATTTTTCAGACAGTCGTTTCGCATGATACAAAGGGGAGGGGCGTCCCACATAGTCACTGAGTAGTTGGTTAAATTCCTCCTGAAAACTTTTCTCTTCGATTATCTTGAGATATTCTTCACGTAGCTCTTTTACGTTGGGATAGAGCATTTCGGGGATATAGGCACCACCAAATGGACCATAATATCCTTTTTCATTGACTTGATATATACTCATTTCTTAATACTATTTATACTGTGGGCTAAAAGATCGATATCTTTTAATCCTGGTTCTACTTCAAATTTTGAATTGAGATCCAAGGCATATAGCCTGGGATCATTTGTTTGTACAGCGTCTTTCACATTGTTCGCATCTAATCCGCCACTGAGGAAATAGGGACAATCAAGTTTGTATTGATGGAGCAAAGACCAGTCAAATTGTAGACCGGTACCACCGTAGGAATTACTTTTGGTGTCAAATAAAAAATAGTCAATTACCCCTACATAAGCTTCCAATATTGACCAGTCAAAATGTGTGTCAATACCAAAAGCTTTGATCACGGTCACTGGTGCATGTTGCTTAAGTTCTGCGCAGAATTGAGGACTTTCATCACCATGCAATTGAGCTGCATCTAAGTCGAACTCCTCTATTTTGCGATAGATCTCCGTGAGGTTCGCATTGACAAAAACACCAACTTTTATAACACCTTTGAGTCCTTTGATATATTTTTGATTAGCATCGCCAACAAAACGTTTGGATTTTTCATAAAATATAAAACCGATGTAGTCAACAGCAAGGGCGGCCACCCCAACGATATTGTCAGGGTGTTTCATGCCACAAACTTTTATCTTAATCGCCATTTTATTGCTTTATTATTTTTTTGAAACTTTGGAGCGCCTTTCCTGCCATAAGTGATTCCTCGGCTTCATAGAAACAGTCACCAAAAGATTTTTCAGGATGAAATGTTTTTATGGCAAATGCCGCATTTGTCAAAACAACATTGTTCTGCACATCTGTGCCTGTATTGTTCAAGATGGACAAGAAGGTCTGTGCTGCTTCGGCGATGCTCTCACCACCGGCTAATTCCTGTGGAAGAACTGGATGAAAACCTAGCTCTTCCATATTATAATAATTTTCGCCCTGATTGTTGATAACCTTGAAATCTCCAGTCATCGATATCTCATCATAACCGTCCAGTGCATGGATGATGGAATATTGTTTGTTTGTATTTTGATATAGATAGCCGTAAAGCCGGGCAAGTTCTAAGCTAAATACACCTACAGATTGAAATTTGGGATTAGCCGGATTGGTTAGTGGGCCCAACATGTTAAAGAATGTTTTTACACCCAATGCGCGGCGTATAGGGGCCACTGTTTTCATAGCCGGGTGAAACAGCGGCGCGTGAAGGAAGCAGATATTAGCTTCATCGAGCTGACGCCGTAATTCGGCCTTGTCATTACTGAATTGATACCCTAGATACTCCATTACGTTTGAGGAGCCGCAGCTCGATGATACACCTATATTGCCGTGCTTTGCAACCTGATAACCCGCGCCAGCTGTCACGAAGGAAGCAATGGTAGAAATATTAAAGGTATTTTTGCCATCACCGCCAGTACCACATAAGTCGATCAAGTCATAGCCATCAAAATCCAGCTTGAGGCACAGATCGTACATGGCATCTCGAAATCCGCCAAGTTCTTCCACCCGAATACTGCGCATACCATAAGCTGTCATAAAAGCAGCGATCTGATGACTATCATATTTACCTTTGGCAATGTTCGTCAAAATCTCGTAAGCTTCTTGCCGCGAAAAGGTCTTGTATTCAAATAAATGGGCTAAAATTTCTTTCATAATATTTTTTTAAATAAAAAAGGGCTTACCTTATTCAGGCAAGCCCATCATATCTTGATGTATATATCAAATAATGCAATAGGTGTTTGCCACAACGTTATTCGTTGTGCCACCACCAAGCCTTATTTAATACAGTTATTATCATTTCCGTTTTTATTATTACAAATATGGTTGATAGAATTCTAAAATGCAAGTGTTTTTATTGAAAAATTTTTAAGAAAGCAGTCTAAGCTTAAGATGGCTCATAAGTTCAGCTGCGTGAAATCCTGAAATAAGTCAAGCGTATTGTGCTTTTCCATATCGGAATAGGATGATCAACGGCAAACTAAATGAGTATTTTAAAAAGATAAGATTGCCTGAAAAAACGGAAGACCATAACACATGTGAAAGATTAATAGAATACAAAATGTGCTTTATTGTTTCCTTTGGAGACCAAGGTAAAAGAGGCAATTTTTTTGTCCCGAATAACAGCGGCAAAAACAAAACGTTTGAGATACCTCACGAAATATACTTGTTGCGGATCTATTCCTTCCAGGTCAATATCGTAGGTTTCTTTCCGGCCAGCTGCTATAAAGTTGATGTATTCTAATTGACTGATATCTTTGCTTTGTACATTGATCCGGATTTCGTCTAAGCTGGCCAAAAGATACTCCTGTTGGTCTTCATCGAGGTTTTTTGACGTTAATATATCCTGACTTAAAATGATGTCAGTCGCCAGATCGGGATCATTTAGACGATGGACAAATCTTCTTAACACAGCAATATTTTCTGTCGCCGCGGGACTTTCCTGAGCGAATAAGGGAATAGATAGCATACAGCTTATGAAAGTCAATAACAATACCTTTACTTTTATCTTCATAAGCTTAAGACTGAACTTCATAACAATGGATTAATTCTCTGAAATAAAAAACGCCTTTGACTAAAGGCGTTTTTTATTTGCTAATATTCATCTTCATTGAAGAAGAAATCATCTTTTGTTGGATAATCGGGCCAAATTTCTTCAATATTTTCATATGGCTCACCATCATCCTCAAGAGATTGTAAGTTTTCAATCACCTCAACTGGTGCACCCGAACGAATAGCGTAATCGATTAATTCATCTTTTGTTGCTGGCCATGGTGCATCTTCTAGATGCGAAGCTAATTCTAATGTCCAATACATATAAAAACAATTTAAGTTCTCTATTTTCGCAAAACTATCATTTAATTTAACTTAAACAAGTAAATCAACTGTTATTTTTGTGTCAATAATATAAGTGTTTGATTTATAATGAAATAATATTTTTAAATATTCTCAAAGTCGCTCCCTTTTTCATTTAGGGCACTTAGCCGCGGTGACACAGATTTAATATCAGGATTGGGGTAATCGTTTTCAATTAGACCATCGCGCATGCGTACAATGCGATGTGCATGTAGCGCAATGTCTTCTTCGTGGGTGACTAAGATAATGGTATTTCCCCTGGAATGAATCTCCTCGAGCAAACCCATGATTTCAATGGATGTCTTTGTATCAAGATTCCCCGTTGGTTCATCGGCCAATATAATCGACGGATCATTAATCAGCGCCCGGGCAACAGCCACGCGCTGACGTTGTCCCCCTGAGAGCTCATTGGGTCTGTGATCCATACGGTGTCCCAATCCAACACTTTCCAGTGCGCCCGTCGCTTTTTCTTCACGCTTGGCTTTATTGTATCCTGCATAGATTAAAGGGAGTGCCACATTTTCCAATGCCGTGCTTTTAGGAAGGAGATTAAATGTTTGAAATACAAAGCCGATCTCCTTATTTCTTACTTCAGCTAGCTCGTCTTCAGACATGTCACTTACATTAATCCCATTTAGGATATATTCACCCCTACTGGGGGTATCCAAGCAACCCAGAATATTCATTAACGTGGATTTTCCGGATCCTGAAGGCCCCATAAGTGCTACAAATTCTCCTTTATGAATATTGAGCGTTACTGAGCTGAGTGCATGGATTGTCTCTGAGCCTATTTGGTATTCACGTGCAATATCCTTGATTTCGATTAATATCTTTCCTGACATATTTTTTGGACGTTCTCTGGTTGATGAAAATACGATTTATTCTTCATAATCCAATAGGAATGCATTTTGTCATAAACAATTTTCTCCAAGTCTGCGGCATTGTTGTCGTCAAAGTCTTTTGTTTCAATAGGTGAAAAAACATGGACCCTGACAATCCCCGGATGGGATCCTCTTTTGGCGCCATCATCAAAAAAGATATCCCAGGCGTTCTCAATGATAATGGGAACTACGGGCACATCATTTTGTACCGCAATACGAAAAGCCCCAGACTTGAACGCATGTATCTGAGGTGGAAATCCGTCATCTATTTTTCCTTCTGGAAAAATGACGACACTGCGGCCATTTTGGACAAGCTCGTTGGCACGTTGAAATGCCTTAAATGAAGATACTTTACTTCTCCGTGTGACCGGAATGTCTATGGTTTTGAAAAATATACGGGTTACGGGATTTTTAAGAAGGGAGGCCTTCCCGATAAATGAAAACGGGACAGGACATAGGTAGGTTAGCGCCGTGATATCAAGCACTGAAGTATGGTTGGGACAAAGTATCATTGGTCTGTTCCAGTCCATTTTTGATTCATAGGTGACCTTAAAAAATACACCCGCCAATGCCGATCCCCCTATGGATACCCAACGCCGCATACGCGCAATCCGGGCGTAGTTCTTTTCCGGATGCAGGGCCAGGAAATAGATATAAGGGAATAATACGATGAAAACAAGTAGAACGCTAATAAAATACCAATAACGATGGAGTTTTTTGAGCAATAGAACCATACAATTCAACTAATTTTGACCTAAAGTAAAAAAAGAAAATGGATAATTAATTATCCATTTTCTTTTTAGTCTATTGTAAAGCCATACTTTTTGTAGATCTGCTTGGCTGTGGGGGAGTCCATAAATTTTAAAAAATCATCTGCAGCCTCTGCGTGTGGTGCATTTTTCAATTTTGCGGCCACATAGGTCGCTGTGGTATTCTGGGCATCTGGAATGGCTATGCCTTCTACTGGATGACCAATAAGCTGTTGATAGACGACCTCAGATGTCCATACTGGCGCTACATCTGCTTGACTATAAAGGATGCGCATGGGGCTTTCGCGGTGATGTATTTTTGTCAAATACGTACTGCCGTCCTTTACCTTATCTTCCATAATTTTCTTGACCAGCTGTTCGCCGCCTGCTTTTTTATAGGAAGCCTTAATTTGTTCACCTATGCCTTCCCATTGCGGATTAGGCATGCTAATCCGTACATTGACTTTCCCCAGATCATTCAACGATTTGATATTTGCGGGATTACCCTTTGGAATCATCAAACAGATGTTGTTGTAACAATAAGTTTGCGTATGGCTGAAATAATCGGCCATTTCATTAATCGCGCGTTTGCTTGCGGTGTAGATATCGGGTTTGTGTGTAATGCGTAGATTGCCAATGGTGATGGAGCCCCCTTTAATCTGTTTCGCTAGAATTCCAGGCGGCAATGTTTCGACAAAAATACGTTCGTATTGTGGGTATTCTTTTTTGAAAGATGCCAGTAA
Source organism: Sphingobacterium sp. HMA12 (assembly GCF_002933815.1). Lineage (GTDB taxonomy): Bacteria > Bacteroidota > Bacteroidia > Sphingobacteriales > Sphingobacteriaceae > Sphingobacterium. The sequence goes on along the minus strand of NZ_BEYR01000005.1, from coordinate 130,947 downwards.
ATCATCCACGACCATAAATTGGTTGCCGGCAAAAAAGACAGTGAGTTGCGGATTTTCAATATCGCCGTACAGATCCGGAATGTTATCTATTCCCGGTACTGTGAAATTCAATGCTGATTCCGGCGGGTTGTTCCAAGGTGGATCAAAACGATGTTCCTGCGCCTTAATTTTTGAAACGGCAAAACAAGCCAGAGCGAGACTTAATGTGATTAATTTTCTCATCTTACTATGGTTTAACAATGACCCAACCTTCATCTCCCCTTAAGATCAATTCGCCGTTCCCACTGGGAACATAACCGATGAAATCAAATAGCTCTTCTTTTGCGATATGCTTCTCTTCCAACGTATTTAAACACTGTGCGACAATAACACCTTTTTCGACGAGGTCCTGCAATGGTTTTTCATACTGGCTATTCTTTTTTAGATAGGCCTCGGTACCTCCTGAAAAAGCCACCAGTTCAATTTGAAGATGTCCTTTCAACCGCGGATCTTTCAGCACATTGTTGATATTGCGAATGGCTTTCTCAATTGTTTTTGGATCATTACTATCCAATTGATAGATCGCTTTATACGTTTTTTTCTTAGCAATTGCGCCCGTATATCGGTGGTTGTCAAGTAGTAGTTTGCTGGTTTGAGCTTTCGCTTGTATTGTTGTCATCGCTAAGAGGATGCAGGCAATTGTCAAATGTTTTTTCATCATATTAAAAATTATAAGGTCCCTGTTTATGTTGTTCTAAACTAATGTTATCTGCGTATGGAGGATAGGGACTATCCTTTGGCTTCTTTGCTAGATTCGGGTAATCAAATTCCTTGTTTGCTTTTTTGGGACGATCAAAAGAATTGATGTAAGCGGCGACGTCATAGGCCTCATCATCGTTGAGCTCTGGTGCGTCATAACTTGCTCCCAAGGGCATGTTTGCTTTAATAAAACGTGTAGCTGTAAGCAATCGTGCCATACCGGCTCCATCGTTGTAGCTGTCTTTTCCCCAAAGTGGCGGATATAAATATCCTTTACCCGTGGACTGTGGCATACCTTGTCCATCTTTTCCATGGCAGCTTGTACATTTGCCTTCAAAGACCAACTGGCCATGTTTTAGATCCGCAGCACGATTTGGTATGTCCATTTTGACAAATCCCTGGCCGGTTAATCTTCCCTTATTGACCGTATTGATGCTGATATTTTTTATATAGGTGACAATAGCACGCATTTCTTTGCTGTTTTCGGGAATAGCGCGGCCGTTCATACTTCGTTCAAAACAGCCGTTAATACGCTCCTCCAGTGATTCAACTTTATTTTCCCGTCCGATATAGGTTGGGAAAACATTTGTGAGTCCAACATAGGGAGCTGCGAAAGCTTTTGTCCCACCGTTGAGGTGGCAACTGCTGCATGCTAATTTATTTCCGATTTTTATTTCCCCATCGTAAAAATAGTCATAAGTGTTTTTGATCAGCTTCTCGCCGTAACTAGCCATTTCACCTTCTGGATTGTCTTTGAAGGATATGGCTTTGAACTGTGATACATGGGTAATCAGTGAGTCATTGCTTGCAGCGAGTGAATCAGTCGATTGACCGGTGCTTCCATGCTTAAGCGGAAATACACAGAGTGTTGTACAGGTGATAAACAATGCAATAATAATCCAACTGAGCGCCTTTAGGTAATTTGTTAGTTTTTTGTATTCCATGCCTCTAATTCGTTTGTACAAATCTACCGGTCTATTAACAGCGATTAAAACGAAGTTTTTTTATGAGATATAACCAAATGTTATATCTTGAAATTTTGTTTCAGGCAGAACTGCAAGAATAGATTTGGGGTACCGGCAAGACCACCGTATAGATGCGTGAAATAAAAATAACGTTCAATAGACAGCTGGGGAATATCTATAATGGTCAATTGATTATTTAAGACCTCCCGTTGAACCGTATGAATAGAAAGAAAGGCAAAACTGTGGCGGCGGGCCAGGTATCCTTTTATACTTTCTGTTGATGGTAATATCATTTCTATCTGGATTTCTGAGAGGCTGATACGTTGTTCTTTTAAAGCATTTTCAATAATGGTACGCGTACCTGAGCCCTGCTCGCGAAGCACTAAAGGTAAACGTGTAATATCCGAAAGAATGGGTTTTTTTAATTGTTTTAATAGTGGGTTTTCGCTATTGGTGACCAATACGAGCTCATCTTTCATAAAAGGGATATATTTTAATGCTCTGTTATCTGTTGAACCCTCCGTGATACCCAAATCCAATGTTTTGTCAATAAGCTGTTCTTCAATGCTACGGCTGTTGGACTGGAAAGATTGGATGCGGTTATTTGGGTATTGGGAGAGGAAATCTGCCAGTAACGTGGGAAGTACATATTGGGAAATCGTCGTGCTGGCTCCTAATACAAGGTTTCCCTTACGTCCTGTTTGTAGTTCTTGTATTTCCTGTCCTGCCTGATTGTAGAGATTGATGATCTGCTGGGCGTATTTATAGAGAATTTGTCCCGGCTCAGTTAGCTCCAGATTATTTCCCTTTCGTTCAAAAAGAGGTACACCAAGTTTTTTTTCCAGTTCCTGAATGTTTTTGCTGACTGCAGGTTGTGAGATGAAAAGTGCCGAAGCGGTCTTGGTAAAATTAAGATGCTGAGCTGCAGTATAAAAAACGATGAGACGAAAATCAAAATCCATAAAACGATAAAGGGTTATTTCTAAAATTTAAAAATAACCCTTTATCTAAAGAAAAACTAAATTATTTACTTAGTTCTGCGTAATATTTATGAAATAAAGGAATTGTAGAGATACCCATGAGGTAATTCTCTATTCCATACTTCTCGTTTGGAGAATGCAGGTTATCGCTGTCAAGTCCGAATCCAAGAAGCACTGTTTTTAGTCCTAAAACGTCTTCAAATAAAGCAACGATTGGAATAGATCCACCACCGCGGGTAGGGATTGGTTTTACACCAAATGTTTCATGCAACGCTTTTTCAGCAGCTTTATAGGCAACGCTATCTGTTGGTGTGACTACTGGTTCACCACCGTGATGCGGTTTTACTTCTACTTTAACATAATCTGGAGCAATACCCTCAAAATGTTTTTTGAATAACTCAGTAATGCGTTCAGAATTTTGGTTCGGTACAAGACGCATGGAGATTTTTGCATTTGCTTTGGAAGGTAACACAGTTTTTGCACCCTCACCGATATATCCACCCCAGATACCATTGACCTCCAAAGTAGGTCGGATTCCTGTGCGTTCTAAAGTTGTATATCCCTGCTCTCCCCAGATATTCTGAATACCCAAATCTGATTTGTATTCTTCGATATCAAATGGGGCTTCATTCAATGCTTTGCGTTCTTCAGCCGTTAACTCAACGACATCGTCATAAAATCCAGGGATTGTGATATGGTTGTTTTCATCGTGCAGGGAAGCAATAAGTTTTGCGAGAATGGTTGCTGGATTTGCAACAGCACCACCATATACACCCGAGTGTAAATCCCGGTTTGGCCCCGTGACTTCGACCTCGACATAAGACAGACCACGAAGGCCGGTCTCCAAAGACGGTTGTGCCATGCTGATCATAGAGGTATCCGAAATAACAATAACATCGGCTTTAAGTCTTTCGGTGTTTTCCTTAACGAAAGTACCTAAGTTGACAGAGCCAACTTCCTCTTCACCTTCGATCATAAATTTGATGTTACATGCCAACGCATTGTTTTGCATCATATATTCGAAAGCTTTTACATGCATGTAAAATTGTCCTTTGTCATCTGCTGAACCACGGGCATATATTTTACCATCGCGGATAGTCGGTTCAAAAGGAGGGGTATCCCACAACTCATATGGATCTGCTGGCTGTACATCGTAGTGACCGTAAGTCAGTACAGTTGGCAATGACGGATCAATAATTTTTTCGCCATAAACGATTGGATTGCCAGCAGTGGCACAAACTTCTACGTTGTCGGCGCCTGCGTCACGCAGTTTTTGAGCAACAAATTCAGCCGTCTTCTGTACGTCGCCCTTAAATTTAGGATCAGCACTAACCGAAGGTAAACGCAATAAATCAAACAACTCATCTAAAAAACGTTGCTTGTTTGCTTCTACATATTCTTTAATGTTTTGCATATTGTTTGTATTTGAAACAAATTTACACAAATCGGCACATTTAACTCAATTTGTTGTAACCTTTTCGAACCCGATGGTGACTAATGTTAAAATTAAATCAAATTATTATGGGAAAAGAGCAAATGGCAGCAGTGATGGCTGTGGGATTATTCACCTGTATCACGCTTTGTGTTTATTTTGTGATGCGTTATCGCAGTACAGCAATCAATATACCCGGAGAGGAAAGAAGGAGGCAACCCGCTGATTGGCAAAAGCCGGGGATCCTGGTATTGGGAATAGGCATTGGACTATTTATTGTGGGCATATTACAAAACTATGTGAGTGCTGGTTTGCCTGATTCACTCGTGGTCGCAATTTTAATCATAGCTGCCGGTGTGGCAATGATTGTAGCGAATAAATTGGATAAAAAACGCGATATTTAGCCATTCAATGGATGAAATCTATATTCGAAAAGTACTGTCGGGAGATGTTGAGTCATACCGGTATTTTATAAAAACGTATCAGGATATGGCTTTTTCTGTTGCGCTTTCCATTGTCAAGCAAGAACATTTGGCAGAAGATGTTGTCCAAGATGCTTTTATTAAATGCTATCAATCCTTATCCTCTTTCAAAGGCAAATCAAAATTTAGTACCTGGTTTTATCGTATCGTTGTCCACGTTGCCTTTAATAGCATACGGTATAAGAAAATAGCATTGATCAATTTTGAGCTGACGGATCATGACCTAGCCTATGATGCGTCTGTTCTCGATGAAATTATTGACAACGAGCGAAAAGAAATGATTAATGATGCCCTAGCTATATTATCACCCAAGGAATCTGTTGCCCTACGCCTATTCTATCTGGAGGAACAATCCATGGAGGAAATTCAGGAAATCATGGGCTGGACACTCGCTAACACAAAAGTTATACTACATCGGGCGCGCAAAAATATGCAACTGGTATTGAGTCAATTGATTAAAAAATCCGAATATCATGGATAACGAACACAAGAAAATGAAACAGGTCATGCAAATGAGCAAAGTAAGCATGCCATTTGACGACTTTGAACAACGTATTATGGGGAAGATTGCAGGTTTGGAAAATGCAAAATCTAAAGCGCATTCGGATAAAAAATATGCCATCGTATTTTTTCTTTTGGGATCAATCTGTGGTATGCTACTCAATAGCTATTGGATGAATAAGCTTGAGCGCATAGAAATGATGGCCGCATACCGCAATTATATCTCGATATTCTTCCAGATTGTTTTTGTGGCATTGATCTGCTCTTTCTGTCTGCAATTATGGAAATTGATCAAGATGCAGCAGGATAAAAGCTATCAATAATTCAGATCCCTTTATGAAATTTGCCAAGTATTGTTTCCTAGAGATATGACCTTTTTATTTCGTTTCAATTAGAGTCGGAGCAACCGGGGAAATTTTTTTAGAAATAAAATTAAATTTACTGTAACAAAACATTGGTTTTATCTACTAATGTTATATTGATATTAATATACTATCCAACAATTTTATGAAAAGAGTTTTTCAAATTCTCTTATTTTTCGTTTTCGGTACTCAGGGAATGGCGCTCGCGCAGTCCAAAATTATTGCCGGAAAAATAAGTGATGTCAAGGATCAGGTCAAATTATCTGATGCAACAGTCATGTTGCTAACCGCTAAAGATTCCATATTGACAGGTTTTACGAGATCAGATGAAAATGGACTTTTTTCTTTATCCAAGCCCGATACAGGATCTTATCTATTGATCATAAGTTATCCCAAATACGGTGATTATTATACAGAGATTTCTAAGGATAAAGATTATTCCAAGTTAGCTGTTGGGCTGACCAAAACGGCCACTTTATTGGAGGAAGTTATTGTTACTGGTCGAATTCCCATTACTATAAAAGGAGACACCACGGAGTATGACGCTGGTAGTTTTAAAGTAGAAAAAAATGCGAAGGTTGAAGATTTGTTGAAAGTCTTGCCTGGGATCACCGTTGACGCGTCCGGAAAAATTACCGCACAAGGTAAAACTGTCAAAAAGGTATTGGTGGATGGTGAGGAGTTTTTTGGTGACGATCCGACATTGGTGACCCGCAATATTCGATCAGATATGGTTGATAAGGTACAGGTGTATGAAAAGAAATCCGAGCAGGCGGAGCGAACAGGTGTAGATGACGGTCAACGTGAACAGACTATTAATGTCAAACTAAAAGATGGTTCCAAAAATGGCATGTTCGGAAAAGCCTTACTCGGTGGCGGTACCAGTGACTATTACATGGGGCAGTTGATGTTAAACAAATTCAAAGGATCTCAAAAGATCTCCGTTTATGGTCTTTTTGGAAATAACGGGACGACAAGCATGAACTGGCAGGATGCACAGAAATACGGTGGTGACTCGGGTGTTTCATACGGGGATGACGGGTCCATGTCCTGGTCTAATTTTACGGATCCTTTTTCAGGGCAGGGTGTAATTGGTATACCGCGAGCGATTAATTCGGGGATCAATTTTTCGGATAAATTCAACAAGGATAAACATAACGTCAATATTAACTATAAATACGGAAGATTAAGCAGTGATGGAGATGATGAGACAATCAGTACGGGATTGATCAATAATAAGTCAACTAAATCCATAGATACAGAAAATGACCAGCATCGCGCCAATTTGAAATATGATCTGAATTTTGATTCATTAAATACCTTGACGATCCGGGGTGGAATTTCCCGCAAAAATCTCTGGTCGGACAATAAACGTGAAGCCTATCAGTTTGCCCAGAATATGGATACAACTGTAGCTGAAAAAACGCAGGAGACCATCAAGAACACAGTCAATGAGTTGAATTTTAGTACTTATTTTACCCATAAATTTAAGAAAAAAGGACGTTCTTTTACATTTGACGGTCAATTCAGACGAAGTGAAATGATAGGTGATGGTCATCTATTTTCAACCGTTCAGAATTCTCTTAAAAAGGATACTATAGGATATACACCGATAGACTCGACAGATCAACGCAAGGAACGCAATAATAAAAATGATGTACTGGGGGCTTCAGTTTCCTATACAGAGCCAATGTCGAAAGTTTGGAACCTTGTTGTCGGAACTGGAATAGAGAGTAGTAATAACTCTTCCCGTGTTGAATCATTCAATAAAGGTGCGGACGGAAAATATGATGATCTGGACAGTCGTTTCAGTAACAATTACGATTTTGATAGACGGAGCAGCAGATATAAATTAGCCGTCGTGCATACAACCGATAAGTTGAAGTTTACCGTTGCTAATAATTTTAATAATGATAAGCTCAAACAATATAATTACTATAGTCAAGAGGGGCTTTCCAGAAGTTATTTTACTTATAATCCCAATGTAAGTGCCGGATATTCCTTCACAAAGACCAAAGGGTTATGGATGAATTACACCGGAAAGAATCAATTACCTTCCATGAGTCAGATTCAGCCTATTCTGGATAATTCGGATCAGATCAACCGGTATTTGGGAAATGAAAATTTAAAACCTTCTTTTAGAAACTCCTTAAATATCAACTATAACTCATTTCGGATTTTGACTGGAAGTTATGTCTATGCGGGCGGGAATATCACTTTGGATAAAAATCCGATCACACAAAATATTGATACTGTAAAAGGACTCAATATCTACACCTGGAATAATGTAAAGGGTAAAACAAATACTTCCGTGAATATCTGGTCCGGATACCATTTCAAATTGAGCAAAAAATTGGGCTTGTCCAATTCGCCACAGTTCTACCTGAATATGAGTGATAATTATAATCTATTCAACCAGCAATTAAACAACGTCAACACAACGAATTTCAATTTTACGTATAATTTTAAAAGAGATACAAAGACTGGATTGAATTTCGATTTAAACTTCAGCCCACAATATCGCTTAATGAAATCCAGCTTGGAACGTAACACGAATAGTAATGGCTTTGTATTTGGATCGAATGGTAGTGTGGAATATTTTATCAATAAAACCTTTAAAGTATATACAAACTATAGCTATACCTACGAGGCAGCAACGAAGGCTTTTGATGAAAAATTCGAACAATTCTTGTTGCATCCCGGAGTAAGTAAAAAGTTCCTCAAGAATGAATCTTTGATGTTGGATTTTATGATCAACGATGTACTGAACCAAAATAAAGGTTTTAGCCGTTCGGCATCAACATCAATTTTTACACAGCGACGTTATGATACGATCCGTAGATATTATATGCTCAAGTTATCCTGGGATTTCACAAAAATGTTTTTATAAAATTTAAGATAAATACCATGTTAAAATATATCGTTTTTCTCTTTTTTTGTTGTACAGTTCTAAGCCTCAAGGCGCAGTACACGCTATTTGGAAGGTCTGGGAGCATTTCCTATGATAAAACCATGTACATGAAAAATATTGTGGGCAAAAAGTTTTTAGCGAAGGCTGATGATAAATCAAAAATATTTTTTGAACAGGTGTTACCCAAACTTCCTGAAAATGCTGTATTGAAAAAGACCCTAAAATTTAATGCCAATGAAACCTTGTTTGAACCAGTCAAAGATGATAATCTGGATCAGATGGTCAAGCAATACATCATGATGCTTGCATTGGACTTTGAAGGAATTACTTTGTCCAATATGACGACCCGTTCTTTTCTAAGGTATAATGATATCGTTGGTGAAAAGATTATTGTGGAAGATACGATGAAACGTATTAAATGGAAAATTACTGACGAGTATCGGGAAATCGCGGGATATAATTGCCGGAGAGCCAATGGTCTTACAGCTGACTCGATTTATGTAATCGGCTATTATTGTAATGAGATTCCAATCAGTGGCGGACCTGAGTCCATCAACGGTCTTCCTGGGATGATCCTAGGATTGGTAGTGCCGAGCCAGCATGTTTCCTATTTTGCCACGAAAGTCGAATTGAGCAATGATGTGATCATGGATAAAAAGAGATTCGAAAAAAGTAAAGTGAAACGGATGACCAGAAAGACAATGACCGATCAGATTTCGGGCGTTCTGTCACAGCACATGAATAAAGAAACCGTTCAGTTTATTATGGAATTGGGCAATTTGTAACGACGCATCAAGCATAAGTGTGTTTAATTTGTCCGGCACTCAAGTGCCTATCCAAGAAAGGGCTTCCGATAGGTAGCCCTTTCTTGGTAAGAAAAAGTAAAATCAATGTTGATCGGAATAATTTTATGCGAAATTTAGCTGCTATATGATAGGTTAAAAGCGAATTAGTACGATTATTTTCATGTTTTTTTCATTACATGGTTATTTTTTTTAAGTCGAAGTGAAAAATAATAGTGGCAAAATTGTAGTTTTGCCTGCTAATACAATTTATCATTATATACCATTCAATAAATTTTATGAAAAGCCTGTGGTTACCACTTTTACTTTTCCTACTTTGCTCCTGCGGAATAGTTCAAGCACAATCCAAAATCGAGGGAAAGATCAACGATGTAAAGGATCAGCTAAAGTTACAAAATGCAACGATCATGTTGTTGACGGCCCAAGATTCGATACTAACGGATTTTACGCGCTCCGATGAGGACGGAAAATTCTCTTTGGCCAAACCAGATACCGGACAATATATTCTTATTGTTACCTATCCAAAATATGGTGAATATTATGCAGACATCTTACCTGAGAAGGATTACACGAATTTGTCGATTGGACTTACGAGCAGTACGACTTTATTAGAGGAAGTGATTGTAACGGGACGGATCCCCATAACAATTAAAGGCGATACAACGGAATACGATGCCAGGAGTTTCAAGGTGGAGAAAAATGCAAAGGTTGAAGATCTTTTGAAAGTGCTGCCCGGGATTACCGTGGATGCTTCGGGGAAGATTACCGCACAGGGGAAAACGGTCGAAAAGATGCTTGTCGATGGCGAAGAGTTTTTCGGGGATGACCCGAAATTGGTGAGCCGAAATATCCGTTCGGATATGGTCGACAAGATTCAGGTCTATGAGAAGAAATCCGATAAAGCGGAGAAAACGGGCATTGATGATGGAGTACGTACGCAGACCATCAATGTAAAACTAAAAGAGGAAGCAAAACGTGGTATATTTGGGAAAGCCGATGCTGGTGTCGGAAATAATAAATTTTACCTTGGTCAGGGCTTTTTGAATTATTTCAATCAATCTTTTCGGATTTCAACTTATCTGATCGCAAGTAATACCGGAAAAACAGGGCTGAATGGTCAAGAGGCATCAAGTATAGGTGGTGATGGTGACGGTTCTGGAAATTTTGAGGGCGAAGGGGTGCCGAAGTCCTTAAATACAGGTTTTCTATATTCAGATAAAACAGCAAATAAAAAACATACGTGGCGTATTGACTATAAGTACGGTCAATCGAATGTAGATCTGGACAGAAGTACATTCACCAGAAATGCAGCACGGGATACCATTTTGATCAGCGACAATAATACGGCTGCTTCCAGCGACAATAAAAAACATAACGTCGGACTGAAATATGAATTTAAAATAGATTCTTTATCGGATCTGACGGTTTGGGCTGGTGCGAATCGGAGAAGGGATATTAGCTCTTCAGCAACCATTTCAACGACCTTTGACCAATTTGATCAACAGATTAATGGAAATACCCGAAATTTTAAGAATGATACCGAGTCAGAACAGTATAATACCTCGGCAATTTATGTGAGGAGATTTAAGAAAAAGGGGCGTTCATTAACATTTAGCTATGCAACATCAGGCAACAAGCAGGACGGAAGACAGCAGCTATATTCCAATCTAAGCTATTACAGGGATGGTGATTCTGTCGGCAATACGATTTTAGATCAAGAGAAGGTGATTGCAAATAAATCGTTTGCAATGGGGGGGGATGTGTCTTACTCTGAACCACTATCAAAGAAGCTTATTTTAGCGTTTGAGTACGGCATCAACTTTAACCGCGACAATAATTCGGTAAAATCATCTAACAAAAATCCTGTCACAGGAAAATACGATGATCCGGATGAAGTTTATAGCAACGATTTTTTGTATAAAACCACAAAGAATACCTATAATCTTTCGGTCAACTATAAACCGCTGGAAAAATTTGTTATTAATATCGCAAATAGATTTGAAAATAGCGATTTGTCGCAGTTAAACCGAGCCGATAATGCACATCTGTCCAGGTCATTTTTTGTTTATAACCCTGTTTTGGATTTAAATTATGAGATTAAAAAAAATAGGTCAATTTCAATGGTCTATCGAGGCACAAATGGATTGCCTTCACTCAATCAGATTCAGCCACTACGGTCAAACCTTGATCCGTTGAACGAATATTTAGGAAACGAAAACTTAAAACCATCCTATACCAATGAATTGAATTTAGGTTTTAGATCTTTTTCAATTCTTAAAGGTGAGTTTTATGGTATTTTCATCAATGCTTCCCGTACCAACAAAGCCCTGGTTCAAAATGCAACAATCGATTCTGTGGGTAAGACTACGTTTATCTGGGATAACTTAAATCACAATACCAATAATCAGCTCAGCATTAGTCCTATGTATTATGGGATCCTGTGGAAAAAGTATCAATTGAGACACGGTGGAGGACCTACTATCTCCATTGGTAACAATTATAATTATGTGAACAATGTTTTGGCGAATGCGAAATTTCAAACTTATTCATTGAATTATGGGCTTCAAAAGTCCACAACAAAAGGTCTGGATTTTGAATTTGAAGTTTCACCGGGCTATGTCATTCAGAATAATTCAATTGGTAAGATGGAAGACAGTAAAGGTTTTACATTATCTTCTAATGGAAGTCTTAAATACTTTCTTCCGGCTAAATTTGTATTGCGGACAGATTTTAACTATCGATATCAGGCACCGACGGCGGTGTATAGTAAAAAGTTCGAACGTTTTGTGTTGAGCCCTGCACTATCGAAAAAGTTTATGAAAGACGAGAAGCTCGAAGCAACCTTTATGGTTAATGACATATTGAATCAAAATATTGGCTTTGAACGAAATCAAAACGGAACGCTGCTTACCGAGCGTCGATTTAATACAATCGGTAGGTATTATATGGTAAAACTAAGCTGGGAAATCAACAAGATGATAGCCAAATCGAAATAAAATGAGAACGATCAAAAATACAATAACCTTATTTTTAGTCCTATTTTTGGGAAAAGTGGCCATGGGGCAATACGCTTATTTCCCGGACCGTGGGACGATTACTTTTGAGAAAACCGTATTTCTTAAAAATTTGATCAAGCGGTATGCAGCCTATTCCAAAGACGAAGAGAGCCGTAATGCCTTTAAGGGACTGGGTGATGCGGCTCCAGAAAATCAAGTGTTGAGAAAGACCTTGAAATTTTCTCCAAATGAAGTGTTGTATGAGCATATTGTTGAGGATTATCCTGAAGTCACACAGGGGTTAATGCAGATGGGTATTTTTGAATCTGGAATTAGCAGTTATCAGAACCTGAAAACAAAGGAATTCAAATCCACCTTCGAATTGGGAGGAGAACGTATCGTAATCGCTGATTCAACGCTAAGGATAAAATGGAAAATTACGAATGAGTACCGGGAGATCGCGGGATATCAATGTCGGCGGGCAAATGGACTTGTGCTTGACTCGATCTATGCTGTGGCATTTTATACGGATCAGATTCCAGTATCTGGCGGACCCTCCGCATTCAATGGTTTACCGGGGATGATTTTGGGGTTGGCTGTTCCTGAGCTTCATTATAATATGTTTGCGACCAAAGTCGAACTGAGTCCAGTAACGATTTCTTCTGCCGAATTTCTTAAGAAAAAAGACAAACCTTTGAATAGAAAGCAAGTTTACGACAAACTAAATGCTGTTGTAGGAGACTATCTTGGTGTTAAAGTGTATAACCTTGTAATGGGCTGTTATTACTTGTAACAAGTGCTAAGTCCATTAACACATAAAAAAGGCCCTTCATTTGAAAGGCCTTTTTTATGTAAACTCAGGAAAGATTATTTTCCGCCGTTTTTCTTAGCAGTAACTTCGTTACGAATTTCTTGTGCTAAGGTTTTGATGTCTTGTAATCCTTTACGTACACGTGTACCAGCAGCAGAATTACCATTGTTGAAGAACTTGTCTGCATCAGCTTCGATAGAAGCTACTAACTCTTTTAATTTTACGTAGTTTTCCATTTTTTTATAATTATAATTTTAGTTTTTATGGTTTTTCCTAAACACTCCTTAAATATACAAAAACGAATCAAATAGAAAATAAATTTCGTTTTTTTTTATCGAAAAAGCTTAAAAAAAACTATTCAACAATCTTAAGTTCGTCAATAATGTTGGTTGCTCCTGCAAATTTATCAATGATAAATAAAACGTAGCGAATGTCAACTGAAATTGTACGTTGTAGCTTATGGTCGAAGATCACATCACCGGCCATGGCCTCAATATTACCATCAAAAGCTAGGCCAATTAATTCACCATTACCATTTATTACGGGAGAACCTGAGTTTCCGCCTGTTATGTCGTTGTCACTTAGGAAGTTTACTGGTAAATACCCTTTTTTATCAGCGTAACGTCCATAGTCCTTATTTTTGTACAGATCCATCAAACGTTGGGGCAAATCGAACTCTTCATCACCTTTTTTGTACTTCGCGATAGTGCCTTTTAAGGTCGTATAGAAGTTCTTGTCAGCGTCATTACGTGGGTCTTGTGGCAAGCCTTTGATTGAACCATATGAGAGACGCAATGTGCTGTTTGCATCCGGATAGAATTTTCCTTTTGGATTGGAAGCCAATACACCGGCAACGTATTTACGATAAGCTCCATCAAACTTGTCTTGCTCCGTTTTTAAGCTTGGATCTTCCTGACGGTATTTACTGATCAATGCGGACGATAATTTGTACAACGGATCGTTTGCCAAAATTTCAGCACTTGGGTTCTCTAAATAATTGTTCAGACGCTCCGCAGAAGCAAAAATGCTGTTCTTTACAGATTCTTTGATGTAAGCGGTAAAATCATTGTTGTTTTTAGCAGCCAACTCAGCAACATAAGGGGCAATATTCCCTGCTTTTTTTGCATATAGATTCAATTCGTCGATCAACACCTGTTCTTCCAAAGGCATATACATTTTTTCGTAGCCAGCATCGATAGCCGATTTTAAGCGAGGAAGAATATCTTTTTTCCGTGCTTCATCACCCGCAGCATAAATTTCTAAGCCAGAACCGATCGTGTAAGGCAGTGTCGCAATAGCACTGGAGCGAATCATTCCCATGAGGTAGTTATCATGTCTAGCTTTCTCGTTGGTTGCGGCATAGTAAGCATTGATTGTTTTGATCACATCTCCGTATTCTGCTTTGTTGGCTGCCTTATTTGCCCATTTGTCAAATTTAACCTCATCTTTAGCTTTTGAAGCTGCTGTTTTATGTAAGGTCAATGCGTCAATCATACCTTGACGGTTTTTCCAATAATTGGCAACCTGAGAGTATTTCGACGCATAATTCAACTTAACCGCCTGATCTTGGTCCATGAATTTTTTCATGGCATCCATGCCTGTTTTGGAGGCCTCTACCCAAGCCGGGTACGCAAATTTTACGTTTTGATTGATTCCACCCGATGGCATCCAACGGTTTGTGCGGCCGGGATATCCCAAAATCATCGCAAAATCGCCTTCTTGAACACCTTTTAAACTGACCGGTAGGAAATGTTTTGGTTTCAACGGAACATTGTCCTGTGCATACTCCGCGGGGTTTCCGTTTCTGTCTGCATAGACACGGAAAATCGAAAAGTCACCTGTATGACGTGGCCATTCCCAGTTGTCTGTGTCTCCACCGAATTTACCGATGCTATTTGGTGGCGTTCCCACTAAACGTACATCATTATAATCTTGGTACACAAAATAATAATACTCATTACCTTGGTAGAAAGATTTTACCTCAACAACATACTTCCCATTTTCGCTGTTCTCCTTTTGGATTTTAGCGATCTCAGCGGCAATAATTTTGTTGCGCTCATCTTCAGTCATTTTATTGTTGACCAAACCTAAGATGCGTTTTGAAACATCATCCATCCGTACGAAAAAGCGGACAGATAGGGATTTTGGTTTCAATTCCTCGCTTTTTGTTTTTGCCCAAAAACCATTTGTTAAGTGGTCATTTTCCGGTGTAGACAGTTCGGCAATAGCACCATACCCACAGTGGTGGTTGGTGAATACCAAGCCTTGGTCAGACACAATCTCTGCGGTACATCCACCGTTGAATTGTACGATCGCATCTTTTAAGCTCGAGTGGTTAATGCTGTAGATCTCTTCGGCACTTAAACGAAGACCTTTTTTCTGCATATCAGCCTCATTCAGACGCTTTAGATACATTAAAAACCACATTCCCTCATCGGCAAATGCAGCAAAGCTTGTTGTTATCAGCAACAAACACATCCATAATTTTTTCATATCAACCTGATAAAAAGTTTGTTTATACCCTACAAAAATGCTTTAATTCTGTTAAAAACCAAAATATTAGACTTTATATTGTGCTTTTTCCCAATTTTTATGTCAATTAAAAGTAAATGTGTACGGGAATGTTCATCGAGGAAAGTCAAATGGACTCTTTTCCTTATCTTTGTCAGATGCAGCAATCATTTGAAAATTTTAAATTCAATAAACAAATCTTAAATGCGATCACAGAAGCAGGTTATGAACAACCGACTGAGATCCAGGAGAAGGCAATTACACCGATATTGGCGGGGCAGGATGTGATGGGAATAGCCCAGACAGGAACCGGAAAAACGGCTGCATTTGTATTGCCCATGCTGATGAAATTGAAATACGCTCAGGGAAATGATCCGCGGGCGTTGATCTTGACACCAACAAGAGAACTGGCTATGCAGATCGAAGAGAATATCAAGCTGTTTTCTACCTACCTCGATTTGCGTTCCGTCGTTTTATACGGTGGACTGGGGCCTAAAACACAGATTGAAACCCTTGAAAAAGGAGTTGATATCATTGTCGCTACACCTGGCCGATTCTTGGATTTATATTTGGAAGGACATATTGTCGTGAAGTCACTCAAGTTTTTGGTGTTGGATGAAGCGGACAAGATGATGGATATGGGCTTTATCAGCAAGATTCACCGCGTATTGGAAATCGTGCCGCGCAAACGCCAAAATTTATTGTTTTCAGCGACCATGAGCGAACTTGTCCGTAAAATTGCAGGTGATTTTCTGGCATTCCCTACTGTAATAGAAGTTTCGGAACAGGCGACTCCGGCTAAAACGGTCAGTCAGGCTTTATATTTTGTGCCCAATCAAAAAACGAAATTGAACTTACTGCAGCATCTATTGAAAGACGATGCAGCGTTTAGCAGATTGATTGTTTTTTGCAAAACGAAACAAGTAGCGGACAATGTTTTTCATTTCCTGGAACGTAAATATGGCAAAGATGAAGTCCGCGTTATTCATGCCAATAAAGGGCAGAATACACGTATTAACTCAATCAATGCATTTAAGGAAGGAAATATCCGTATCCTTGTTGCAACGGATGTTGCAGCACGCGGGCTCGATGTTTCCAATGTAAGCCACGTGATCAATTTCGAAGTGCCTATTGTCATCGAAGACTATGTACATCGTATCGGACGTACAGGCCGGGCGTTCAATGAAGGGGATGCGATTACCTTTTGCAATGAGGCCGAGAAGTACTATGTTCGAAAAATTGAAAAGTTGATCAAACAGAGTATTCCGGTTTATCCAATCCCGGAGGAGGTATTCGTGGAGAAGACGCCTTTTCAGGAGAAGCAGGATATTGCACGTGATATTGATAATCAAAAGAAAAAAGACAACCCAGATTATCAGGGCGCTTTCCATGAGAAGAAATATGTGATCAAACAAAAGGAAGTCCGTGAAGCACAACGTGCCTCAGGCTATAAGCCAAAGGCTAAAAGCAAAGGCAAATCGGGTGGTGGTAAATCAACCGGATCAAGCCGTAATTTCAAGAAACGATAACAAACATGCGGTTTACCCCATTAAATATTGCTGCTGCATGCTTGGTCGCCTGGTTTGTCATGGAAAATCCTAATGACGAAAAGGCACTCTTTACATGGGGGGCATTTATTGCATTGATGATAATACTGACAGTTGTCGATATTTTGTTTAGAGTACTTATTAAAGAAAATAAAAAAATGTGGATGTTGCAATTGGCATTTTTGGTGGTGGTCTGTGTTGTCAGCCTGATCGTTAAAGTGACATTCAGTTGATATATTTAAAAGTGAAAATTAAAAAATGGAGATAGTGCGTAAGCCGTAGGCTTGTTGAGGTAAAATCTCAATACTCATATCTCAATACTCATATCTCAATACTAAAATGAAAAAAGCAGAAATAAAATTACAAGTAGAGCTTGACGAAAACAATGTTCCTGAAAACATCATGTGGTCGTCCACAGATGGGAATAATGCGGAAGAATTACCCGCGAAAGCGATGTTTTTAGCCCTATGGGATTCACATTATAAAAATTCAATGCGGATCGACCTTTGGACGAAGGACATGCCTTACGACGAGATGAAACGTTTTTTTTACGAAACTTTACAAACTTTGGGGGACTCCTTTATCCGTTCTTCGGGCGGAGATCCCATGGCCGAGAAGGTTATTGGTGACTTGCGCGATTACTGCGCGCATTTTGCGGATAAAATGGAAGTATTAATGCCACAACAATAGTTTTTAACGCTTAATAAACAGTTGATTATGCAATATTTCTTAGTGAAATCTGAACCATTTAAATATAGTTGGGAGCAATTTAATAAAGATGGGCGGACGTTTTGGGATGGTGTACGCAATTACCAGGCTAGGAATAATATGAAGGCGATGAGAGAAGGGGATTTGGTCCTTTTCTATCATAGCAACGAGGGAAAGGATGTCGTTGGTGTCGCGAAGGTCGTGAAAGAATTTTATCAGGACCCAACAACCGATGATGAGCGCTGGGTTGTCGTAGATCTGGCTCCTGTTGAAACATTGAAGAAGTCTGTTACGCTGGAGATGATAAAAGCAGATGAGCAATTACAGGACATCGCTTTGGTGAGACAAGGCCGTCTATCGGTGATGCCGCTAAAGCCTGAGGAATTCGATCGGATCTTGGCTTTAGGCAGTTCGGAATAACCGTTCAAAATAAAGGAGAGAACCGCGCTGTTTTTTGTAGCATATAAATATATAAAGCGAGGATATACATGTATATCCTCGCTTTATATATAGCAGTTTAGTTTATCAATCCTGAATTAGTTCTTCTGGCTGAACAGGCTGACCAACGCTTTTAGCTTTTTTGCATTTTCGGGCTTTAATTTTCCGGCGAGAATAAGGCGAAGTTCTCTACGTTGCAATGCATCTTCAAAAGCTTTGTGTTCTGATTCTGTTTCAGGAATCAATACCGGCACAGCCTTCGGATTGTTGTCGGCATCAACAGCAACGAAAGTATAATATGCTTCATTGGTTTTTACGCGAGTGCCCTCCGGCAAATTTGATGCAAAAATTTCCATGCGTACTTCTAACGAACTGTTAAATGCACGGGTGACTTGTGCCTGTATGGTGACCACTTCACCCAGTTTGATCGAACGCTTAAAAGATACATTATCTACAGATACTGTAACAACGACATTGCTACAATGCTTCTGTGCAGCAATAGCCGAACAAATATCCATCCAATATAATAAACGACCGCCCATGAGATTTCCAAACGTATTGGTATCATTCGGGAGGACCAATTCATTCATCTCCGTGTATGACTCTCTCGCAAATTTCTCTATCATGTTATTTTTTGTCATTATCTTCCAAGTTCCTTAGATTGCCTATCAATTATTGCCAAGGATTCCACAAATGGCGTCGGTACATAGCCCAGTTCGTTTTTGGATTTACTCAGATCAAAACCTGTCTGACGAGGCCTGTTGTCCGCTTGTCCGATACTTGCGGCGCTGATTTCCGAAATCAATGATTTGTCCAGTTGCCAATAATCTGCAACTGCATAAACCGCTTCATTGATGGACATCAATTCTGCCCCAGAGATGTGGAATATTCCCTGAGCCTCTCGTTCAATGGCCAATTGACAAGCATACGCTAAATCATCTACAAATGTAGGCATTCTCCATTGGTCATTGACTACTTTTATCGCTTCTTTTTGTATAAGCTTTCCCTTTGCCCATAGCACTAAATTAGAACGATTTGGGTCAGCATTTATACCATAGACTAAAATTGTACGTAAAATGGCATAGTTGCAGGCAGACTGTGCGAGTACTTGCTCCGAGGCATATTTACTTTTCCCATATTCACTTTGGGGATTGGGTTGATCCTGTTCACGATAGGGACTGCCTTTTTTGCCATCGAATACAAAATCGGTTGAGAGATGAACCAACTGTGTCTGATTTTTTTCGCAGTAGTTCGCTAAGGTTTGTACGAGATCTACATTGGTCAGCTGGCAGGCCGCTTTATCGGCTTCACATGCTTCGACACTAGTCATCGCTGCAGTATGTACAATCGCATCAAAGGTATGACTGGATAAAAAATCCGTCAGTTTTGTATGATCCAGTAAGTCAATTTGCTCAAATACATATCCAGCTTGATTTGGATTTCTGTTTGAGCCTTTTGAAATAGCTGTAACTTCATAGCGATCATTTCCAACAAGTAGGTCTACAATCTTTTGACCCAAAAAACCGTTGGATCCTGTGACAAGAATTTTTTTCATCCGTATAGTTATTTTTGTATCCGTCTTCATTCAATCCGATCATGATGTCCCCGCGGCTAAGAACTTCGAAAAAACAAGCGGATTTTATGTATTTAGTTCGTCCAGATAAAGTCCATTTTATCGGACTGTTTCATCACATTTTCAATCACCGATTTCTCCAGGTCAAGAATAGATTTCAATGCCTTGTAATCAATTTTGTCTGCATCATCGGTAGGCATGTGGTAGTCTGGATGCCCACCGGTATGGAAAAATAATACCGGAATATTCTTCTTATAAAAGGAAGTTTGATCGGATCCGCCGTTACCGTCCTTGCTCAGGTTGAATTTTATAGGCGCCTGGATGTTTTTGAAAATCGTCGGCCATTGGCTGCTTGTACCATATCCGATGACGGCAAGCCCATTGTCAGGATTGTAACGGCCGATCATATCCATATTGAGCATGGCGGTGATTTTTTCAAGCGGCAGGGTGGGGTGTTCCGTAAAATATTTGGAACCTACTAATCCCAGCTCCTCAGCGCCAAAGGCTATAAATAATAGATTGTAAGGTTCTTTTTCCTTATTGGTACTAAAATAACGGGCAAGTTCCAATAAACCGGCAGTACCGGAAGCATTGTCATCAGCACCATTGTGGATTTTACCCACACCTAAGGAATCTTTTGAACTACCTTGGTGGCCTGTACCCAAATGATCGTAATGAGCGCCTATCACCACTGTCAAGGCTGCTCCATTATCAATAAAGCCGATAATGTTGTCTGCATCACGGATACTGTCGGCTACTTTCACTTTCCATACTTTGGCTTTGAAAGACTGACGGTAACCATGTTCACCTTTGGGTTGTAATTTATATTTTTTGAATTCTTTTTCGATATAGTCTGCTGCTTTGAATACTTCTTTGCTACCAGTTCCCCTACCTTTCATCTTGTCATCAGCCAGGTAGTAGATATGTTTTTTCAGCTTGGGAATTTCAATTTGCTGAGCTTGTGTGTATTTTGTCACAAAAAGGAAGCAGACGATTAGGTATAAGTTTATGTTTTTCATTTTTAAGTATTTAGTAGGGAGATCGTCATAGCCCTGCATGATCGGATTATTTGATAATCGGATTACAATCCCCATTTTTATTTTTAACGTTTTAAAAGAAAAGCCTTGCGATTAACAAGGCTTTTGTATGATATTTCGTTAATCTTCAACGATTTCGCTGTGGATACTTGATTTTTCCTCTTTTTCCGTTTTGAAATACCGCTTTTGGAATAGTAATATTAACACAACACCTACTGAGATTGCCGAATCAGCGATATTAAATACTGGCCTGAAGAATAGAAAATCTTCTCCACCCCAAAAAGGCACCCAAGTTGGGAAAGTTCCTTCGATTAATGGGAAATAAAGCATGTCGACGACCTTTCCATGCAAGAAGGACGAATAGCCGCCACCTGCTGGAAATAAAGATGCTTTTTCGTAAAAGGTGCTCTCACTGAAGATCACGCCATAGAATGCCGAATCAATGATATTTCCCAAAGCACCAGCGAGAATCAAAGCTACATTTAATATAAAACCACGGTTGTATTTATTCTTAACCATGTAATGTAAACCATAGCCGATACCAGCTACGGCCAGTATCCGAAACACGGTCAGGAACAATTTCCCGTAATCGCCACCAAACTCCATTCCATAAGCCATTCCATTATTTTCAATAAAATGGATCTGGAAGAATTTACCTAATATGTGATGACTTTGTCCAATTGTCATAGAGAGCTTAACCCATATTTTTGACAATTGGTCTATTAAAAGAATCGCGACAATTAGTGCGACTGGTTTCGTATACCCCTTCATTGTGCTATAAAAATGGTCTTTGCCGGAGCAAAGACCATATATTTTTGCTTAAAATTAATATTGTTTGTTTTTCGCTTCTATGCTCAACGTCGTATGCGGAACAGCTTTCAAACGTTCTTTTTGAATCAGTTTTCCGGTTTCTCTACAGATACCATACGTTTTGTTCTCGATGCGCACCAACGCTGCTTCGAGGTTGTCGATAAACTTCTTTTGACGCGCAGCCAATTGGTTTGTTTGTTCTTTCTCCAACGTTGCAGAACCGTCCTCTAAGGTCTTGTAAGTACCTGCCGTATCGTCTGTACCATTCGCATTGCTGTTATTGAGCGTTGCTGTCAACGAGGAAAGCTCTTCTTTTGCTATTCTAAGCTTGTCCAAGATAATATCTTTAAATTCTTGTAATTCTGAATCGCTATAGCGTGTTTTCTCGTTGTTGTTTGCCATAATTTAATTTTTTTGGATTAATGCCTTAAGTTCTTTGCCATCGATCTCGATGGTCTCTCCTTGAGTTAGTGAATCTTCAAATACCAATGAATCGGCTAGAATTTCGGTGCAAATATAAGATAAATTTTCTTTCGCAGCATCGACCACTTCTGGTGAAACTGTTAACTTTACGTTAATTCTATCCGTTACTTCGAGACCTTTTTCCTTCCGTAAATTTTGTAACCGGTTGATCAATTCTCTTGATAAACCTTCTTTCTTCAATTCTCCGGTGATATGGACATCTAATGCAACGGTTAATTTACCCAAATTAGCAACCTGCCATCCTTCCACATCCTCTGCTATAATTTCTACATCGCTCAATAGAATAGTATATGGCGTACCCGTTAAGGCTAATTCACCTGTTGATTCCAACGTGCTGATTTGATCTATAGTCAACGATTGGATAGCTGAAGAGACTAACTTCATATCCTTACCAACTTTCGCGCCAAGAGCTTTAAAGTTGGGTTTTATTTTTTTCTTGATAATACCTGTCGTATCCGTAATGAACTCAATATCTTTGATATTTGTTTCTGAAAGTATCAAATCTTTTACTTTCTCCACTTTTTCCTGGAAAGCACTGTCCAATACCGGAACAAGGATTTTGTTTAACGGCTGACGCACATTGATGGACGTTTTTTTACGCAGCGATAATGTCAACGAGGAGATGTCTTGCGCCAGGGCCATACGTTCTTCCAGAGCTTTGTCCACCAAACTTTCGTTGTATACCGGGAAGTTCGCCAAGTGAACGGATTCAACTTGCTCTTTATTTGTTGCTGTATTCAAATCCAGGAACAGTCTATCCGAGAAAAATGGCGATATCGGTGACATTAATTTCGAAATGGTATCCAGACAAGTGTATAAGGTCTGGTAGGCCGAAATTTTATCTTCTGTATATTCTCCCTTCCAAAAACGGCGACGGCACAAGCGAACGTACCAATTGCTCAGATGCTCGTCCACAAAATTTTGGATTGCACGAGCCGCTTTTGTCGGTTCGTAATCCGCTAGATATTCATCCACTTCTTTCGTTAGTGAATTTAGTAATGAGATAATCCAGCGATCGATTTCAGGACGGTTTTCCAATGCAATATCTGGTTCTGCGTAGGAGAACTTATCAATATTGGCATAAAGTGCAAAAAATGCATAGGTATTGTATAGCGTACCGAAGAATTTACGACGGACCTCATCCAATCCCTCCATGTTGAACTTTAAGTTGTCCCAAGGAGCAGCATTACTGATCATATACCAACGTGTTGCATCGGCACTATACTGATCGATAGTAGAGAAAGGGTCAACACCATTTCCCAGACGTTTGGACATCTTATTTCCGTTTTTATCCAATACCAGACCGTTGGAGACAACGTTTTTAAAAGAGACCGATTTATACATCATCGTGGAGATCGCATGTAGCGTAAAGAACCATCCACGAGTCTGGTCAACACCTTCGGCAATAAAGTCTGCCGGGTATGCATGATTGAATCCGGCTTTAAATGGAAATTCTTCACCTTTGGCCAATTTCTCATGATCCAGTCCCCATTGGGCATAAGGCATTGCACCAGAATCAAACCATACGTCAATTAGGTCGGGTTCACGGAATAATTTTTGACCGGCATCAGAAACAAGGACAATATCATCGACATAAGGTCGGTGTAAATCCAACTCCTCTGTATCAAATTTATCCAAGTAAGCCTGATTTTTTGCTTTCTCATCTGCGGATAAAACGTCCGACCTCAGGGAGGCTTCCAATAGCGATTTTAACTCTGGCAATGAACCGATACAAACTTCTTCATTCTCGTCTTCCGAGCGCCAGATAGGAAGTGGAGTTCCCCAGTAGCGTGAGCGGGAAAGGTTCCAGTCCACCAAATTTTCCAACCAGTTTCCAAAGCGCCCCGTACCAGTAGCTTCTGGTTTCCAGTTGATTGTTTTATTTAAAGCAACCAAATCTTCTTTTACCGCTGTTGTACGGATAAACCAGCTATCTAATGGATAGTATAAAACCGGTTTGTCTGTACGCCAACAGTGTGGGTATGTGTGCTCGTATTTTTTTACGTCAAATGCTTTATTATCCTCTTTTAATTTAATGGAGATCAAGACGTCAGTAGGTTTGAAGTCCTCTTTTGCCCGTTCTTCGGCACTGTAGTATTCCTCTTTGACAAATCGTCCGGCGAAATCCGTGATTTCATTGACGAAACGGCCTGTACGGTCTACCGTAGGAACATCTTTTCCATTTTCGTCTTTCACCAGGATGCCCGGAACACCGTGCTCTTTTGCTACGCGAAAGTCATCCGCACCGTAAGTAGGTGCAGCGTGTACGATCCCCGTACCGTCCTCCGTGGTCACGAAGTCGCCAGGGATTACGCGGAAGGCATTTTCCTGTAAATCTTCATTGGTTATATAGGGCAACAATTGCTCGTAACGTAAGCCAACCAGTTCCTCGCCGA
The DNA here is from genome assembly GCF_002933815.1 of Sphingobacterium sp. HMA12. Lineage (GTDB taxonomy): Bacteria > Bacteroidota > Bacteroidia > Sphingobacteriales > Sphingobacteriaceae > Sphingobacterium. Next base: position 106,463 of record NZ_BEYR01000005.1, on the reverse strand, counting down.
CAAATTCTGCAGCAAGTTCCCAAGGGATTACTTTATCACCCAATTTGTAGTCTTGAAAAGATGCATTTTCACCTTCAGCTTTAAAATGTTTCCCGATCAGATCTTTTGCCAATACAACAGATACAGGCGCTCCCGTATACTTGTTGAACGTACGGATCTTCACATAGTTTATTTTCTTGCCGACTACCAAGGCTGTATTGGAAGGTAATGTCCAAGGTGTAGTCGTCCAAGCGATGAACGCAACATCTTCGGCTTCATCATCAACCAGTTTTTCGATTGCCGGATGCAGCTGGCTCTTGATCAATCGGAATTCAGCAACAATGGTTGTATCCTTGACATCTTTGTATGTACCCGGTTGATTAAGCTCATGCGAGCTTAGTCCGGTACCTGCTGCTGGAGAGTAGGGTTGGATGGTGTAACCTTTGTATAGTAAGCCTTTTTTGTAAAGTTCTTTTAACAAATACCATAGTGTTTCGATGTATTCGTTTTTATAGGTGATGTAAGGATGTTCAAGGTCAACCCAATAGCCCATTTTGTTGGTTAGGTCATTCCAGACATCTGTATATTTCATCACCTCCTTGCGGCAAGCTTCATTATATTCTTCGACGGTAATCTTTTTGCCGATATCTTCTTTTGTAATACCAAGCGCTTTTTCGACGGCAAGCTCAATTGGAAGACCATGAGTATCCCAGCCTCCTTTACGTTTTACCTGGTAGCCTTTCAATGTCTTGTAGCGACAGAAAATATCCTTAATCGTACGCGCCATCACGTGATGGATCCCAGGCATTCCATTTGCAGAAGGTGGCCCTTCAAAAAATGTATATGATTTGCTCTCAGGGCGATTATTGATACTTTTTTCGAATATTTTTTCCTGTTCCCAACGGGTCAAAATCTCTTTACCGATCTCCGGTAAATCTAACTGCTTATATTCTTTGTACATCAGACTGTTGTATGCTTCTTTTCTAAAGGTCGCTAATTTAGTGAATTATGATGGAAAAAGAAAGAGGGCATTGTAGCTGTAATATCATTAAATGCGGAGTTCCTATATTTGAAAATTCTCATTCTCGTCCAATCGGAAGGGTTGTACGGCTAGGGGGCAGGTAAACTGGAACTGCAAGTTAAAAAAAGCAGGGAAATTCTGGTGGAATATGAGCCAATCGAGCTGCTGGAATCAGCATGAAACAAAAAAGGGATTGCGCATTGCAGTCCCCTTTTTGTTGGAATATGTTTAAATTTCAACTTTATGCTGAAAAACTACTTCCACAACCACAGGTGCTTGTCGCATTTGGGTTATTGAAAGTAAAACCTCTTGCATCCAGCCCTGACTTGAAATCAATTTCCATGCCTGCAAGATATAGGCCGTGTGCTTTGTTCATAAAAATGCGGATACCTTCGATTTCGTACTCGTTGTCTCCATCTTTTTTCTGGTCAAAGCCCAGGATATAACTCATACCCGAACAACCACCACCTTCTACACCGACACGTAAACCAAAATCATCAGAGATTTCTTGCTGATCCTTTAATTTATTGAGTTCCTTGATTGCCCCTTGAGTTAAGGTAACGGGAGCAATTGCTGTATGTTCTGTGCTCATTTTGATATCGTTTTAGCCAATTCTTAAGCAAAAATACATATTTTAAATCGCAAATTGTTTGTATTGGATTTTTTGACATTTACAAAACATTCAATTCTTTTTGGATTGGCGCCTAGGTATTAAGCTTTAAATGGGTGTTATGCAAATTAGGTAATTCGCATAAATAAGGCTATTTTTCTAAGAACATTTAATAAAATATGGCTTTTTGTCGATATTCTTTATGGAATATGCTATCTTTGAGGCATTAAAATAAAAACAAAATTTACTTTACAACATTTAAAAACAATGGAAAGAGATCAAGCCATTTTTAATTTAATAGCTGATGAGCTTAAACGCCAAGAAGAAGGTATTGAATTAATTGCTTCGGAAAACTTTGTTTCAAAACAAGTGATGGAAGCTGCTGGTTCAGTGTTGACAAATAAATATGCAGAAGGCCTCCCAGGAAAACGTTACTATGGAGGTTGTGAAGTTGTGGATGAGATTGAAACCATCGCTATTGATCGTGCGAAGCAATTATTCGGCGCAGAATGGGTAAATGTTCAACCTCACTCTGGCGCACAGGCGAATGCTGCTGTTTTTTTGGCAACAATCAAGCCTGGCGACAAAATTTTAGGTCTTGATTTATCTCATGGTGGACACTTGACTCATGGATCACCGGCAAATCTTTCCGGTAAGATTTATCAACCATTATTTTATGGTGTAAAAGAAGATACAGGTCTGATTGATTACGAGCAATTGGAGGAGACCGCACTTCGTGAAAAACCAAAAATGATCATCTGTGGTGCTTCGGCTTATTCGCGTGATTGGGATTATGCCCGTATCCGTAAAGTTGCTGATGAAATCGGTGCGATTGTTTTGGCGGATATTTCCCACCCTGCGGGTTTGATCGCTCGTGGTTTATTGAATGATCCACTTCCACATTGTCATATCGTCACAACAACGACACATAAAACATTACGTGGCCCACGTGGCGGTATGATTATGGTCGGTAAGGACTTTGAAAACCCTTGGGGTATCAAAACACCTAAAGGCGAAATCCGTACAATAACGCAATTGTTGGATCTTGCTGTGTTCCCTGGTACACAAGGTGGCCCATTGGAACATACAATCGCTGCAAAAGCAATTGCTTACGGTGAAGCTTTATCAGACGAGTATATGGAGTACATTGTTCAGGTGAAGAAAAATGCTGCAGCATTAGCGAAGTATTTCGTTGATAAAGATTATAAAATTATCTCTGGTGGTACAGATAACCACTTGATGTTGGTTGACCTACGCAACAAAGACATTTCCGGTAAAGAAGCAGAAGCGGTATTGGGTAAAGCAGGTATCACAACAAACAAAAACATGGTTCCTTTTGATACACGTTCTCCTTTTGTGACTTCAGGTGTACGTTTTGGTACTGCGGCGATCACGACACGTGGAATCAAAGAAAATGAAATTGTTCAAATCGGAGAGTTAATTGACGAAGCATTGCAAAATGCATCGAACGATGCTGAATTGGATAAAATCCATGGCAAGGTAAAAGCCATGATGGCTGAATTTCCATTGTATAAATAAGACGATTGTCTCTATATAGAAAAGCGGAATCACTCCAATTGGGGTGGTTCCGCTTTTTTCGTTTTGAACATAGACTACAGTTAGAACTCCCTGTTCTGCCTATGTTTGCTCCCCACTTCTAAGATGTATTTTCGCGGCAGTATGAAAACTGCGAAACTAACCTATATTCTCTTGCTGGTAATAAGGAAACTACTTTTTAAATAATATATACTTTATAGGAATATAATAGGGAATTAGTAGGTACTTTATACGCTTTTATCCGAATGAGGTCCTATTAGCTCCTATTATTTATGAATAAGGATCAGCGTAAATCATCGGATAAATTGGGTCAGACCTACGTGTTTTGTCAGGTGCATTTTTTGCGAAGGGAAGGGACTTTTTAACTTTTAAAATGTTAAAAAGTCTTAAAATAAAATGTAAAAATTTGATTACTCAATAATTTTACGGTACTTTGAGAGAGTATTAATTGATTGTTTTACAATAAGAAAGGAACACTATACGCTAAACATTTACATTTTACAACAGAACTGATAATTTAATTGCGAACTGCTAAAAAAGTAAGTGACGTATGAGACTTTTGAAAAGTAAGAGTGATCAAGAATTGATCCAAATGTATGTCGGTGGCCAAGAATCCGGCCTAGAGGCATTGTTGAATCGATATAAATCGAAAATTTACACCTCTATATATATGAAAGTAAAAGACGAATATCTTGCTGAAGATATTTTCCAGGAGACTTTCATTAAAATCATCAACACCTTAAAATCGGGCAAATACAACGAAGAGGGGAAATTTTTGCCATGGGCAATCCGTATTGCGCATAATATGATCGTTGACTTTTTCAGGAAAGCCAAACGGGCCCCCAATATTGTAAATGCAGATGGTTTTGACATTTTTGAAGTATTGGAATTCAGTGATGAAAGCGCTGAATCTAAAATGCTGAAACAACAAGTCGATGTCGATTTAAAGAAAATGATACAGAAACTACCGGATGATCAGAAAGAGGTTTTAATTATGCGTCACTTTTGTGATATGAGTTTTAAAGATATTGCTGAGATAACAGAAGTGAGTATCAATACAGCTTTAGGGAGAATGCGCTATGCATTGAGCAATTTACGTAAAATGATAGAAGGTTCTGACCTGGTTTTTCAGATGGGATAATCGGACAAGCACTATAATTTAGAAAATAACAATCGAAGGGGGTGATTTTTTCACTCCCTTTTTTATGCTACAATGTCATGTTGGCATCAGAAGAATTTGTTGTTTTTGTCAGTTATACGCTTTTTATTATCTTAGAAGTTCATGTCTTCATCAATTTATAGGAATTGGAATGGGGTTTGATTATCATATTGAAACGATTAAAACAGAATAACGATAAAAATATAAAAAGCTATGTACTTGATTTTATTTATTGGAATAATGGTGGTAAGCCTGATTGTCCAGACACGATTTAAAAACAAATTTAAGAAGTATTCGGAGATGCCCTTGGGTAATGGGATGTCAGGTGCGGAGATTGCGCAAAAAATGCTTAATGATAATGGTATATATGATGTGAAGGTATTGTCGATTCCTGATCGCTTGGGAGATCATTACAATCCATCGGATAAAACGGTAAACCTAAGTCCTGAGGTGTATAGTGGGCGGAGTGTTGCAGCGGCGGCTGTGGCTGCCCATGAATGTGGGCATGCGGTCCAGCATGCAAAAGCTTATAAGTGGTTAGGTTTCCGTTCGGCAATGGTACCTATGGTAAATGCGGCCTCCAAAATTACCTCTTGGGTATTGATGCTGGGTGTGATGTTATTTGCTTTTTCTAAAGGTGGCAATCCATGGTTATTGGCTGTAGGTGTAGGTGCATTGGCGATCACAACAATTTTCTCCTTCATTACACTTCCGGTAGAATTTGATGCCTCAAACCGTGCCTTGGAATGGTTGAACCATGCTGGTGTTACCTATAATGGTGAGGAGCATGATGGTGCAAAAGATGCTTTAAAATGGGCTGCTATGACTTACGTTGTCGCTGCTTTGAGTGCCTTGGTGACACTTTTATACTATGCTTCCATCTTATTTGGTGGGCGTCGAAGCGATTAAGGGGCGAGATTGTAACTTTAGTTTACATATAAATGCGATTATTTTTAATAGTCGCATTTTTTATGGGGTGTTAATGAGGTTACTACAGACAATTTTTTTAACTTTGCTGTTTATATAGAATAAGACTCAGATTTTATGTTTTCAAATCTTCAAGATAAGCTAGATAGGGCCTTTAAGGTATTAAAAGGACAAGGCAGTATTACCGAAATCAACGTTGCCGAAACGATGAAAGAAATTCGTAAAGCATTGTTGGATGCCGATGTGAATTACAAGACTGCTAAAACTTTTACAGATGATGTTAGACAAAAAGCTTTAGGGCAGAATGTATTGACAAGTATTTCTCCAGGTCAGTTGTTGACTAAAATCATGAATGATGAGCTGACGGAATTGATGGGTGGTTCAGTTACAGAGTTGGAGATCGGTAAAAACCCTACTGTTATTTTGATCGCAGGTCTGAACGGTGCCGGTAAAACAACTTTTTCCGGCAAGTTGGCCTTATACCTAAAAGATAAAAAGAATAAGAAACCATTGTTGGTTGCGGGTGACGTTTATCGTCCGGCAGCGATTGATCAATTGGAGGTGCTGGCTGAGCAAGTTGGTGTTCCGGTTTATGTCGATAGAGAATCAACGGATCCGATTGCTATTGCAAAAGCAGGTGTTGAAGAGGCAAAACGCAATGGTCATAATGTTGTAATCATCGATACCGCCGGTCGTCTGGCGATAGATGAGCCGTTAATGGTGGAGATCACTGCCGTTAAGGAAGCGACAAAACCGGATGAGATCTTATTTGTAGTTGACTCGATGACTGGTCAGGATGCTGTCAATACAGCGAAGACATTCAACGATCGTCTTGATTTTACAGGTGTTGTATTGACCAAATTGGATGGCGATACACGCGGTGGTGCTGCGCTATCCATAAAATCTGTTGTCAATAAACCAATTAAGTTTATCGGTACCGGAGAGAAGATGGATGCATTGGATGTTTTCTATCCAGATCGTATGGCATCCCGTATTTTGGGCATGGGTGACGTGGTATCCTTGGTGGAGCGTGCACAACAACAGTTCGACGAAAAACAAGCTGCTGAGCTTCAAAAGAAAATCCGTAAGAATAAATTTGATTTCAATGATTTCAAATCCCAGATCCAACAGATCAAAAAAATGGGTAATATGAAAGATTTGATGGGCATGATTCCCGGGGTAGGAAAGGCAATGAAGGATATTGAAGTCGATGACAATGCATTCAAACCTATTGAAGCGATCATTGATTCAATGACTCCTTTTGAGCGTGAAAATCCAGATGTAATTGATCAAAAACGTCGCTTACGGATTGCCAAAGGTTCCGGAACAGACATTAATGAAGTGAACAAATTGTTGAAGCAATTTGGTGATATGCGCAAAGTGATGAAGCAAATGTCTAACCCGGCGATGGCCGCTAAGTTGATGCGCAATATGCCTAAAATGCCCGGAAAAATGTAATTTTGGTGTATAGTTATATATTATGGGGCATTGTACGCATACAATGCCCCATTTTTTTAATAAATAATTTGTAATTTCAAGTTCCTCGCTCGAGTAAACGAAATAATTGTTAAATTTGTAATTATTATGGATGACCCCGCGCAATTATCGGAATACGGCAAAATCCTTATCATTCTGCTGATAGGGGCGCTGTTAGTCTGTGCGACCATTTTTCTAGCACGTTTAATTTCTCCCAAAAGGAATAATCCCATTAAATCTGGTACTTACGAATGTGGTGAAGATCCTGTCGGATCTTCTTGGGTACAATTTAACCCTCGATTCTACGTCATTGCCCTGGTGTTCCTGTTGTTTGATGTAGAGCTTATTTTTATTTTTCCATGGGCAACTGTATTTGGGCAATCGGAATACATTGCCGCAGACGGTCGATGGGGCTGGTTTACAATGATTGAAATGGCCATGTTTATCGGTATATTAATCTTGGGATTGGTCTTTGTCTGGAAAAAAGGCGATCTGGAATGGGTGAAACCTAACGTATCTCTGCCTAAGGTTCCTGTAAATATTCCGCAAAGTGCTTATTCCACATTGAATAATAGCACTTATCAGGTGCGGGACTACAGGGAGCCGGCAAACGCGGCTATGGAGAATACTGTCGTACAGGAAGTAGCGGCTGCTCCAAAGATTGCTTTTAAACCTCGATTTAAAAAACCTGAGTAAGCATGAGTTTAGATAGTCAACTGCAAAATAATGGTGTCGTTGTTGCCAAATTAGATGATTTGCTAAACTGGGCGAGGCTTTCGTCCATGTGGCCCATGAGTTTTGGCATTGCCTGTTGTGCGATCGAGATGATGGGGGCGATGGCGTCGACTTATGACTTGGATCGGATGGGCGTTTTTCCAAGGCCTTCGCCGAGACAGTCTGATGTCATTATAATAGCAGGTACCGTTACATTCAAAATGGCTGACCGCATAAAAAAACTATACGAGCAGATGCCAGATCCCAAATATGTGATCTCGATGGGATCCTGTTCCAATTGTGGTGGACCTTATTGGCAACACGGTTACCATGTGGTTAAGGGAGTGGATCGGATCATTCCGGTGGATGTGTATGTTCAAGGTTGTCCTCCGCGGCCAGAAGCGCTTATCGGTGCTTTTATTGAACTGCAAAAAAAGATAGATAAAGAGAGCTTATTAGGCGAACAACTGTTCAAGGAAAAAGCTTAGAAGATAAATTTTATAAGATTTTAAAATCAATTATGGCAAAAGATTTTTATGGCGAACTGCAATTAGGCATTCTTGGTGGTGGTCAACTCGGAAGAATGTTAATCCAGGAAGCCATTAATTACAATGTAAACGTTCATGTATTGGATCCTGATAAGAATGCTCCTTGTCGGAAACTGTGTAATAAGTTTGAATGTGGTTCATTGAGTGATTTTGAGACAGTATATAATTTTGGGAAAGACCTGGATTTGATAACGATCGAAATCGAAAAAGTAAATGTTGATGCCCTGGAGAAACTGGAAGAGGAAGGCGTAATCGTTTATCCACAGTCGCGTATCATTCGTCTGATCCAGGATAAGGGTTTACAGAAACAGTTCTTTAAACAAAATGATATCCCGACCTCGGCATTTCAATTGATATCAACAAAGGATAATTTAAAAAATCCTTCCTTGAGTCTACCTTACATTCAGAAATTGCGTAAAGATGGTTATGATGGAAAAGGGGTTAAGAAAATTGTTACTGAAGCGGATATTCAGGATGCTTTTGAAGAACCGAGTTTAATTGAAGAGTGGGTAGATTTTGAAAAGGAAATCGCTGTTATTGTCGCCCGTAACGATCGGGGGGATGTCTCTACCTTTCCGATGGTAGAGATGGAATTCAATCCACAAGCTAATTTGGTAGAGTTTCTTATAGCGCCATCCTTGTATGGCGTGGAAATTCAGCAGCGTGCGGAAGCAATTGCAAAGAAAATTGCGGACGATTTGCAGATCGTGGGCTTGCTTGCTGTGGAAATGTTCCTAACGAAAAACGGTGATATTTTGGTGAATGAACTGGCTCCGCGCCCACATAATAGCGGACATCAATCGATAGAGGGCAATTATGTTTCTCAATTTGCCCAACATTTAAGAGCAATATTCAATTTACCATTGGGTGATACGAGATGTCGGACAAATGCGGTCATGATCAATCTTTTGGGTGAAGACGGTTATGAAGGTTTGGCAAAATATGATGGTGTAGAGGAAGTATTGGCGATGGAAGGAGTTTATTTGCATCTGTATGGTAAGAAGTATACAAAACCTTTCCGCAAGATGGGCCACGTATGTATCATCAATGATGACCGGGATAAAGCAATCTCCAATGCAAGAAAAGTACAAGAAATATTAAAAGTTAAAGCTTAATAATACTATGTCAGTCAATAATAAGGCCCAGGTAGGCATTATCATGGGAAGTAAATCCGATCTTCCAGTTATGCAGGATGCCATTGATGTCCTAAAAGTCCTTGGAGTAGAATTTGAAGTCACGATCGTTTCGGCGCACCGTACGCCGCAACGCATGTTTGATTATGCGAAAGATGCCGCATCCCGCGGTTTGAAAGTAATTATTGCTGGAGCTGGTGGTGCTGCGCATTTACCGGGAATGGTCGCTTCAATTACGCATTTGCCTGTGATCGGTGTCCCTGTAAAATCCTCCAATTCTATCGACGGATGGGATTCGGTATTGTCAATCCTGCAGATGCCCAACGGAATTCCAGTAGCTACAGTTGCTTTAAATGCTGCAAAAAATGCAGGTATTTTGGCTGCTCAGATTCTAGGAACTCATGATGAGACGATTAGTAAAAATATTATTGACTTCAAGGAGGAGCTGGCGCGTAAAGTAATTGAGACAGCCGTTGAAGTAGAGGATACACAATTCTAAGGGAATTTATCAAATAAAAAAGGGAAGCATTTGCTTCCCTTTTTTATTTGATAAGATTTGCCTGCACATAGTCGTAGCTCTTTTTAAGACTCTCCATCTTATTTGGCATATAGATGTCGTCTTGCTCCACGAAAGCATATTTCAGCCCTGCTTTAGCCTTTTCTTTGACAATCTCGGTAAAATTGATACTTCCGGTACCCACTTCGGTATATCTGATATCTTTAAAGATCTGTTCAACCGGCAACTTACCGTCCTTAGGCCATTCGATCGGATTGGATTTGGTGCGGTCCATATCCTTCACATGCCATAATTTAAATCTGTTCGGGAATTTTTCGAATATAGATATTGGGTTTTTTCCGGCTTTCTCGGCCCAGAAAAGATCAAGTTCAAAATCCACCAGATCAGGTTCTGTGAAAGCTAACATGACTTCTTCCCCCATGGTATGATTGCCCAGATCTCTAAATTCCCAGAAATGGTTGTGGTATGCAATCTTCAATCCGAGTTTCTTCGCCTGCTCACCTGCCTTATTCAGTTGTTCTGCGGCATAGAGGTAATCATCTTTTTTAAGCGCATTAATATCGAACATAGGTGTTACCGGAGCAATAACATACTCCTGACCAAGTTCTTTGGCTGCATCAAAGTAAATGGATAAATCTTCTTTATCTGTATGGGATTTACTGAGATATTTAGACATGTCGTAGTGACCTGAATGGGTTTTTAAACCATTGTCATCCAAAATCTTTTTTAACTCTTTATAAGGTAATTTCCAGAATTGTTTTGCGGTGGGATCAATACCATATAACTCAACATGTTTGAAGCCAATTTTTGCAATTTGCTCCAAAGAACCTTTCGGATCTTTATCCATTAAATCCCGTATGGAGTAGAGCTGTACACCTATGTTCTGCAGGGGATTGTCACTGACAGCGCCCGTTTTATTTTGACAAGATATCAAATTGGGCATCAGATAAGCTGCCGAAAGACCTATTCCAGCTTGCTTTAAAAATTGACGGCGAGAATTGTTCATTATATAACTGATTATTTGTTAGTGTACAATGTACAATTATTTTACTCAAAAATCAATAAAACCTCCCGGAATATTTTATAGTAGGCCCGTCGGATATTTAACGAGAGCGGGTAGTGGTATACAAGTACCATAAAAAAACGAGGATATTCAATCTTTTTGAACATCCTCGTTTTACTTGTTTAAGAATAGCAACTTAAACAGTCATGATATCTTTTTCTTTCAGTTCAGCCAATTTATCAACTTTTACAATGTATGCGTCAGTCAATTTTTGGACTTCACCTTCAGCAGTTTTGATTTCATCTTCTGAAGCGCCATCATTTTTTAGTTTTTTGATGGACTCATTTGTATCCTTACGAATATTACGGATAGCGATACGGCCTCTTTCAGTCTCTTCTTTTACTTTTTTTACCAAGTCACGTCTTCTTTCTTCAGTCAAAGGAGGGACATTTAAGCGGATTACGATACCATCATTTTGAGGATTGATGCCAAGGTTAGCATCCGTAATAGCTTTTTCAATTGCGTTGATGAGCGATTTTTCCCAAGGTTGGATGACAATTGTCCGTGCATCAGTAGTATTGATGTTAGCTACTTGCGAAAGTGGGGTAGCACTACCATAATAATCGACTGAAATACCATCTAACATAGACGGTGAAGCTTTACCGGCGCGAATTTTTGTTAATTCTGACTCAGTGTGAGCAACTGCTTTGGACATCTTGTCTTTACAATCGTCCAATTCAATTGAAATTAGTTCGTTCATATAAGATTACGTTTTTTACAGATATTAATTATTTTACCACTGTTCCAACATGTTCACCATTGGCAAGTTTCAATAAGTTGCCTGGCTTGTTCATGTCAAATACAATGATTGGTAATTTGTTTTCTTGACAAAGTGTAAAGGCGGTCATATCCATGACGTTCAATCCTTTCTCATATACCTCTGTGAATGAGATTTCTTCAAATTTTGTTGCACTAGGATCTTTCTCCGGATCAGCGGTATAGATACCATCTACACGTGTTCCTTTTAATACAGCATCGGCATTGATTTCAATCGCGCGTAACGAAGCCGCAGTATCGGTGGTGAAATATGGGTTTCCGGTACCAGCTCCAAAAATAACAATACGTCCCTTTTCCAGGTGGCGCACTGCTCTTCTGCGAATAAATGGTTCGCAGATCTGTTCCATTTTGATTGCTGTTAGCAAACGTGTCTTTTTCCCAACTTTCTCAAGTGCATCCTGAAGTGCCATACTGTTGATGACAGTCGCAAGCATTCCCATGTAGTCGGCCTGAACACGGTCCATCCCTGATTTTTCAGCGCTTAAACCGCGGTAAATGTTGCCACCGCCGATAACAATTGCGATTTCTAGACCTTGATCGTGAATTTCTTTGATATCATTAGCGTATTGCGATACACGGTTAATATCGATACCATAGCTTTGGTCACCCATTAAGGATTCACCGCTAAGTTTTAATAAGATACGTTTGTATTTCATAATTGTTTTTTTGGAAATTTTCCAAAGGTCAAAGATAAAATTTTTTTTTCAACCCTTAAGGCCAAAAATGATATTTATTGCGCTTTTGTGGTTTGATTAATCACTTCCTGGTAATATTGTTCGTATAAAGGCATGATATTGGACAATTGGAATTTTTTAGCATGATTTAATGCCGCTTCTTTAAATTTTTCCAATCTTTCTGCATCTTCTAAAATATAGATTGCATTCTTGGCCATATCATCTACATCACCCACATTGCTGAGGAATCCTGTGACCCCATTTTCATTGAGCTCTGGTAATCCACCTGTATTGGATGAAACTACCGGGACCTGACAAGCCATTGCTTCTAGTGCGGCCAATCCAAAACTTTCGGAACTGGAAGGCATCAGGAAGAGATCGGAAACAGATAGGATCTCTTCCACGGCATCCTGTTTGCCCAAAAAGCGAACATCTTTACACACATCTAATTCTCTGGATAATTCTTCGGCGTTGCGGCGTTCGGGCCCATCGCCTACCATTAACAGTTTGGAAGGAATGACATCATGTACTTTCTTAAATATACGAATAACGTCTTCTGTATTTTTGACTTTTCTGAAATTGGAGGTGTGCACCAAGATCCGTTCGTTGCCCGGAGCAATCGCTTTTTTGAAATGAGAGCGATCCCTATTGCTGAATCTATCGAGATCGATGAAGTTGGTAATCACTTTAATATCTCTGGAGATATCAAAATACCGAAGTGTCTCATCTTTTAGATTTTGTGAAACGGCGGTTACACCATCTGACTGATTGATCGAGAAGGTGACGACCGGACTAAAGCTCTTATCCTTTCCCACCAGCGTAATATCTGTACCATGAAGTGTGGTTACTACAGGGATATTAATGCCATAAGTCGTCAGCAATATTTGCTTTGCCATGAACGCTGCCGAAGCATGGGGAATTGCATAATGCACATGAATCAGATCCAGCTTTTCAAAACGTACAACATCAACCAGTTTACTGGCTAGGGCGGATTCGTAAGGTAAAAAGTCAAAAAGGGGATATTGGGATACTGCTACTTCGTGGTAGTATAGGTTTTCCGAAAAGAAATCTAGGCGTGCAGGTTGTCGGTAGGTTATAAAATGGATTTCATGTCCATTGGCCGCCAAAGCCTTTCCTAATTCCGTTGCCACAACACCACTGCCACCAAATGTGGGATAACAAACAATGCCTATTTTCATTGATATAATTTTTTATTTAGTGTTCGCTTTCATTGGTACAAATGAACTCGCTGCACTCGGTTCTATTTTAAAGGTAATGAAGGTTCAGATTTACCCACCTTTTCCTTGTGCGAATAAATCCTGATGATTTCATAACTAATTTTTTGTGCTGCAAATTTCGACTATTTATGCCTAAAATAACAAAAACCAATTGCCATAGTTTTGTGAATTTTTTGATTACTTAAAAAGCATTATCTTTAAGTAGACATTTAAGCGGTATATGGACAATTTCACAAGTGATATTTCAGGACAACAATTTCCTATCGAACAGCGTATTTGGGGCGCGTCTATTCGACAACCTATTTTTAAGTTGATTCGGAAGGAATATCCGAGTTTTGCGAAAGATAAGTGCATTGCTGCGACGGAGCTGACGCGGTTTAAGGAAGCTTATATTACGGAATTTTTGAAGGATGAGTCTGGACAGCTCAGTCAGTTGGATCAACAAGTGATACAAAGCTTTAAGGACAATAAGGTCATTAGTGCAGGTATGGACAGTGAGGTGGGGGGGGCGACTTCAGTTGGGGAGCGTATAGCGGATAAAGTTGCCGAATTTGGTGGGAGCTGGACATTTATTATTTCTTTCGTCGTATTTTTGCTGATCTGGATTGCGGTCAATATCTATTGGTTAAATAATAAGGGTTTTGACCCTTATCCATTTATTTTGCTTAATCTCATCTTATCTTGTGTTGCCGCCCTACAGGCACCTGTCATTATGATGAGCCAAAATAGGCAAGAGGCCAAAGACCGTGAACGGGCACGGAATGATTATATGGTCAACCTCAAAGCTGAACTTGAAATCAGGGAATTACATGAAAAAATTGACCATCTCATTATTCGCAAAGAGCAGGAATTGGTTGAAGTGCAGCGTGACCAAGTGGAAAAATTAGGCTTTCTGCTCAAGAAGATGGAAAAAATAGAAGAAGCATTTAAAAACAAATGAATATAACAGGATTAATAGGAGAGCTGACGTTTAAATTTTCACGGTCCGGTGGGGCAGGGGGGCAACATGTCAATAAGGTGTCCTCCAAAGTGACCCTACAATGGGATGTGGAGCAGTCGACAGTTTTATCAGCGGAGGAAAAGGCCATTCTGACTGAAAAGCTTGCAAACCGCATAAATAAAGAAGGCATTTTGCAGCTGGAATCTGATACAGACCGCTCGCAGGTACGCAACAAGGAAATTGCCATTGATCGTTTTCTTCACCTGGTGAAGGATGCCCTTATACCCATAAAACCAAGAAAGAAAACCAAAATACCCTATTCCAGTGTGTTAAAAAGACTAGGCCGGAAGAAGCAGCAGTCCCAACTGAAAGCTTCACGCAGACGTAATTTTGAGAACTAGTCTGTTATAAATTAGTATCTGGTTTAATTTTATTTTATTTATAATCAGTCACTTAGATATATAACTAAAGAAATAGTTGTAAAACTATTTCTTTAGTTATATACTTGTATGGTAATCGATTACAACAGTACTGTTAATATAAAGGAGTTATGGAAGATTTTAAAGAATTGACTAAAGCAGAAGAACAGATCATGCAGGAGCTTTGGGAAATGGAACGTGGTTTTGTCAAAGATATCATTGACCGACTACCTGAACCAAAACCTGCTTACAATACAGTTTCAACGATAGTGCGTATTCTCGAAACCAAGGGTTTTGTTTCGCATGAGTCTTTTGGTAAAAGCCATCAGTATTTGCCAAAGATTTCAAAAGAGGAATATAAAAAAGGAATCACTGGTAAGTTGTTGAATAATTATTTTGATAATTCTCCCAAAAGTATGCTTTCTTATTTTCTGGAAGAGAATAAATTGGATGTCAAGGAATTAGATGATATTCTTTCGATTATCCGACAAAACAAATAACAACAACCACCTCTTATAAACTTTTGATTATGATTTACTTATTGATTGTCAATGTTTCATTGATTATCAGCTTTGCGCTCTATAGGCTGATTTTTCGAAAACTTACCTTTTTTCAATGGAATCGGGTTTATTTGATCGGGATGATATTTTTCTCGCTCCTGGCACCCATTGGGATTTTTATTGAATTACCGAAAGCCGAGATAATCGCGTATTCCATACCGATGGTGGATCTGAGCGGCTATATGGATATTGCCATTAGCAACCCGCAGGAGCAGCCGATTTATTTGATAGACATAATGACTTATGTCTATTGGGCAGGGGTTGCGATTTCCTGTGTTTTCCTGATCGTTCGGCTAATGTGGTTATTTCGCGCTTTGGGTCATGAGCAGGACTATTTAAGTTTTTCATTTTTCAATAAAATCATCATTGGGGAGTCTATTAAAGACAGTGGCAGTATCGAATTACATGAGCGTGTACATGTCGATCAGGGCCACTCTTATGATTTGCTTTTGATGGAGCTGTTGAAAATTTTCAACTGGTTTAATCCGATTTTATATTTCTTTCAAAAGGAGTTAAAGTTCCAGCACGAATGTATAGCCGACGAAATCTGTTCGACAGATAAGGTGGCTTATGCCGAAATGTTGGTCGCTCATGCCCTGCAGACGGATCATCTTCCGCTGACGCATGAGTTTTCTAATCATTCGTTTTTAAAGAAAAGAATTATGATGTTATTTAAGAATAAGTCAACACAGAGACATAAGTTTTTGTATGTAACCATTTTACCGATGCTATTGGTGGTAACGGCTTCGACCCTGGTATTTAATACGAGCCGGGCAAAGGATCTTGTTACCGACGTGGAAAGCTCCATTAACCAATTGGAGATCCCCGGATCAAAAGAATCAGCTATGCCTGTTGAAGAATTGACCTCGTCTAACCAAGCATTGGGAGGGCAATGGAATGCGATTGCTGAACCTTCACCAACCGTGGCGGGAAGCAATGCTTATGCAAAGGGAGCCGCCGATGCCTTGATCCGGCAAGATACAACGAATCCTCGGAAGGATGCTGTTTTTACCGAAGTTGAAGTTGTTCCTGAACCCATTGGTGGAATGCGGCAATTTATGATGTGGGTTGGCAGCCATTACGACTACCCGAAAGCCGCATTGGAAAACGCAGTAAATGGTATTATTGAAATTTCCTTCATTGTAGAACAGAATGGGAGCTTGTCGGGTTTTGAAATCAAAAAAGACCTGGGCTATGGTACCGGTGAAGCTGCATTGAAGTTAATGAAAAGTGCAGCAAAATGGAACCCCGGCGTACAAAATGGTCGAAAAGTACGTGTGGCCTATACCTTACCGATTCGTTTAAATACTATGCAAGAGGACAGCTCGCCAGCTAAAGCACAAAAAGCGGTTGCTAC
The DNA here is from genome assembly GCF_002933815.1 of Sphingobacterium sp. HMA12. GTDB lineage: Bacteria > Bacteroidota > Bacteroidia > Sphingobacteriales > Sphingobacteriaceae > Sphingobacterium. The sequence continues at coordinate 89,794 of NZ_BEYR01000005.1, read as the reverse complement.
CCCAAAGCTTGGTGTTGATGGCTTGAGCAGCTGGTTTGCCCAGAATTTTAAAATGCCACGGAAAATATCCAATAAAGACCTCGATCCCGTGATTGAAAGTTACTTCATTATTAATCCCGATGGTACAATCAAGTCTTTAAAAATCAGGACGGATCTGGACAAACAGTTTGTTGATCAAGCGACCAAATTATTGTCGCAGTCAAAATGGGAGCCTGCCCTGGTGGATGGTAAACCTGTTGAATCAAAAGCTGCCTTCTATTTCAAATTTGCCCCTAATGGTGGCTATGTAAAAAATTATACGCGTGTAGACGTGACATCAGAACCTATCGGAGGGATGATTGCTTTACGTGATTATGTCATGAAGAATTATAATCCAAATTCGACGGGCGAAGATGGGAATGTCGTTGTGCAATTCGTCGTTGAAAAAAATGGTCAGCTGAATAATTTTAAAGTAGTCAGTACACCTAATATGAAGGCTGGTGATGAGTTAGTCCGACTGTTGCGATCTGGAGCAAAATGGAAGCCCGGTATTCTTGATGGCAGCCCTGTTAGAAATCAATATGAGTTGACATTAAGGGTAATGAAGGTGAATGGTGATTTTTATGATGTTTACCGTTGGGAAGGATTAAAGATGCAGAATTTAAAATCTTAGAAGACCGTCCGGATGTTTAAAAAAGAAAGAACCTTACTTCTGTTTATCGCGCTGTTGCTGTATTCTATACTATCGTCCTGCAAATCCTATCAAATAGTGCCTAATGGCTACACGGTGGAGGGGGATGAATATTTTATCAATATTGACAAAGAACTCGCTGTATTTTTGGGAGATGATGTTTTAAAAGAGGAAAATTGGCAAACCCATGTTGGACCGATCAATGTCAGTAAGGTTGATACGAAATATAAAAAGGTACTTAAGCATCTAAATTATCTGGACACAGCTTATAAAGTATTGTTTACAGGGCGTCTGAAGGGAAAATATAGTTATGATATTCTTGCTGTGATAAACAACTTCCCAAATATCAAGGGTCAGAAAAATCATTTGCTGGATTTGACGACTTTTCAGCGGGAGGAAAACAAAGAGGGGCGTTATTTCTATAGCACAACTGCATTTAGAGGACAGCAGGTATTGCATTTTGTCATTCCGTTCGTTGATAAGCTCTGGCAGGAAAAAATGGTCAGCATGATCTTTCTGCTTCCGGCTGATTTTAATGATATCGATTGGGCGAAGGATATTGTATTATCTAATGTGGCTATGTATCGTGACCGTTATGAGTTTACGCCAAGCCGTACGGAGATCTTATGTCCTGATGATGGAAGCCGCTCGCATCTGGACTATAAGATTCCTGAGGAGAAGATTAATAAAACCGGATATATGCTGATGAAGGCATATGGAAATGTTAATGGGAAGCGTACATTGGTGGTTTATCGACTAATGAAACCAAAAGATTTTTATGGATCCTTTGTTGTCTGTAAAGGCGATTATGAGATTAACTATACAACATTGCAGGATAAGATTGTCTGGCAGACCAAAATCAATACCGAAGTGGATGTTGTATTTTAGTTGTTCTATTTTATTGAATCGTATAAAAGCCTTGGATTAATAGTCCAAGGCTTTTAGTTTATTTTTGAGTTGCAAAATTTCATGTTGAAGTTGTTCGACCCTATCCAATAGGTGGCTGGCCACTTGGATTCCCTGTGGATTTACTTCCAGGTCATAATATAAATTGGAGAAGCGTTCCAATTTCTTGAGTTCATCTTCGTCGATATATTGTTCTTCCTGCTGGATGACAATATGAATGAGTCCATATTCCTCCATGGTCTGTAGAAAAGTTGTTTCAACCTTTCTGGACTGACAGAAGTCTATCACTTTTATGAGTGTCGTTTCCATAAGATTATTGTTTTAAATCCTTCAATTGTTGAAACAGCGCTTTTTCGTCATCGGAAAGATTGCTGGGCATTTTGATGTTGAGGCTTACGTAGAGGTCTCCAAATTCACCTTCTTTGCGGTAGATTGGAAAACCCTTGCCCTTGAGCCGCATTTTTGCGCCGTTTTGACTTTCGGGTTTGATCTTTAATTTGACCTTACCGCCAAAGGTGTCGAGTGTTGCCTCGCCACCTAAAATCGCCGTATAGAGGTCTACATCCAGCGAGGTGTACAGATCATTTCCCTGACGTTTGAAAGTTGCATCGGGCGTGATGTTGATGGTAATATATAAATCGCCTTTAGGGCCACCATTGATTCCTTCGCTACCATAGCCCTTTAATTTGATTTTCTGTCCATCCTCAACACCTGCATGAATCGTAATACGGATACTCTTGCCGTTGATATTAAAGGTTTGTTGGTGGGTAGTGTAGGCCTGTTGGAGCGTTAAACTCAGTTCGGCATTAAAGTCCTGCCCACGGAAGGTACTTTGTCTGCCACCACCGCGTCGACTGCCAAACATCTGCTCGAAAAAATCTGAGAATTGACCATCATCAAAATTTCCGGTATACTCGTAGGAACCCGAACCGCCTCCAAATGGGGTCCCGCCGCTGCCAAAAGGATTGCCACCGCCAGATTGGGATTGTCGGTATTGCTGTTGTGCTTTTTCGTACTCCTCTCCATGTTGCCAATGTTCGCCATATTGGTCATATTTTTTACGTTTCTCGGGATCGGATAAGACTTCATTCGCTTCATTGATCTCCTGGAACCGTTGTTTAGCCTCATTATCATTGGGATTGACATCAGGATGATATTTACGCGCTAGTTTTCGATATGCTTTTTTGATATCATCCGCCGAAGCCGTTTTATCAATGTCAAGCACTTTATAATAGTCTACAAATGCCATATATCTTTTGCTGTGTTATAATAAATATAACAAATATTTAGGGGCTTTGTTCTCGATTTTGATCAAAAACACAAAGTCCCGGGAATTTAATACCAGGGACTTTGTTCGTTTATTGAAAAGCGTATACTTATTCTTTGTTACTGTCTATTGCCAGGCGATTTTCTCTATTGGCGATCTGCCATGCTGTAAAAAAGACCAATTTTTCCCGTTTGACCATCAGCGGGAAGTCGATTTTATCATAGGTGTCCGCCGGTGTGTGATAGTCCGGATGGAGGCCCGAAAAATAGAAGATGGATGGTATGCCTTTCTTTGCAAAGTTATAATGATCAGAACGGTAATAAAGACGCATTGGATCTTTGGGATTGTCATACATGTAATCTATCTCCAGTTTGGTGTTTTTGTCATTTTCATCTTTATTGATCTGATAGAGTTCAGAGCTTAGTTTGTCTGAACCGATCGCATGAATATAATCATGATTTCCTTTGAGATGTTTGTCATCGACACGCCCGATCATATCGATGTTGATACAGGCTACTGTATTTGCCAAAGGAAAGACCGGGTTTTCGATATAAAATTTAGAGCCGAGTAAACCTTTTTCTTCAGCTGCATAGGTAATAAATAAAATACTGCGCCTTGGACCATTACCTGCGGCTTTTGCGCGGGAAAAGCTACGCGCGAGCTCAAGTACAGCCGTTGTTCCGGATGCATTGTCATCTGCACCGAAGAAGATGTTTCCTTTGGAATCTTTGCCGTCGTGATCATAATGCCCGCCAATGACGACAATTTCATCTTTTTTGTCAGTTCCTTCTAAATATCCCAGGATATTTGGGTCAGTTAAAGGTTTTGCATTTGTGCCAAACTCCGCTTTAAGGTTTGTACTGATCGCAAAGGAATTTGCCTGTCCGGAACGGTTGATTTTACCGACAACAGCCGCAAGATTTGTCCGTGCCAGATTGAATATATAATTCGCTGCATGATCGGTAATGTTGACCACGGGGATCATAGGGGATTTTTCGGGTGCCGGCTGATCTATGGCCAGGTTAAAGCGGCCTTCGGTAGCACGGTCTCCCGCATCTTCAAGTAATTGCGAAAGCTGACTGTTGACAGCCAGCACCAACTTTGGTTTCTTCTTGAGAATTTCCTTTATTTTTTTATTTCTGCTTGTCGACCAGTCAGACGGTGTCTTTTTTCCGGTAATCCAAGAATTTCCCTTGTCATCCGTCGGTTCTCCTTCATTCAATAACATGACAACTTTATTGGTCAAATCTAAACCGTTGATATCAGAATACTTTGGATCATCTATGCCGTAGCCTACGAAGATAATCTCATTGCTTTCAAAGAGTTTGTCCTCGTTGTTACCAATGACAAAAATATCTTTTCCGTTTAGAAAAGGTCTGTCATTGATTGTAAATTGACTGACCTTAAAACTGTTATGTATAAGCTGAAGAGGTTGGAAATAAGACCCGTTGACCGGAGCTGAAAGCCCATATTTCTTGAACTCGTTTGCGATATAATCTGCAGCCAGCTGCCCGCCTTTTTGTCCTGTTCCTCTTCCTTCAAAGTCTACGGAAGCGAGTGTCCGCAAATGCTTTTGTGTAGATTCTACGGTGATTTCGCTGGCATATTTGCTGCTAACGTCCTGTGCCTGAGCACAGCTCACCATAGCAAATGCTACCCAGATCAGGTTATGTATTTTCTTCATTGTTTATTTTATTCATTTGGTGTTTAATACAGCGATCTAGGTACTGTTAAGCCTAGACATTAAGCTGTATCTATTACTTTGTTTTTATGATTCCCGCCTTCCTTACATCTACACAATATAACTAAAAAAGCGGATGAAAAGTATGGTTTACTTCTCATCCGCTTCTTAAAATATGTTAATTTATTAACAGCTGCAAGCTATTTTGTTGACACGGTTGGCATGACGACCACCTTCAAATTCTGTTGTCATAAAAGTTGACACGATCTTTTTAGCTAAATCAAGATCTATAAATCGGGCCGGCACACATACGACATTCGCATCGTTGTGTTGGCGTGCCAATGCGGCAATTTCCTCCAGCCAACAGATTGCGGCACGGATATTTTGATGTTTATTGGCAGTGATCGCAACACCATTTGCGCTGCCACAAATTAATACGCCAGCATCAGCCTCTTTGTTTTCTACTGCGGATGCGACTGGGTGGGCAAAATCTGGGTAATCTACTGAATCTGGCGAGTTTGTACCAAAATCCGTTACTTCATAACCCAATTCATTTAAAAAGCTAACCAATGCTGTTTTGTACTCAAAACCTGCATGGTCACTTCCAATCGCAATTTTCTTTACGCTGCTCATTCTATTGTTATTTTATTTTTCTTGTGCTAATTTTTTTCTTTTGACATCTGCAGAGACCATGATACTTACTTCATATAATAAGAACATCGGAGCTGCAACAGTCAGCATCGTGATAATATCTGCAGAAGGTGTGATGATCGCTGCTATGACCAAAATGATTACGGTTGCATAACGACGGCTGGCGCGCATAAATTCAGGTGTCATAATTCCTATTTTAGAAAGAATAAATACCAGAATCGGAAGCAGGAAAACAATTCCACAACCTAATGTCAATGTTGCAATCGTAGACAGGTAATTGTCAATGGTAATCTGGTTGACAATTTCGTCACTTAAAGATACGTTCGCCAGGAAATTGATGGATAGGGGTACAACGATATAGTATCCGAAAAGCGCACCTAAAATAAATAACATGGAAGAGTAAAACACAAATCCACGTGCCGACCGTCTTTCTACATCTGTCAGTGCTGGTTTTACAAATAGCCAAATTTCGAATAAGAGATAGGGAAAACCCATCATCAAAGCCATCAGTAGACAAGAGTTTATCTGGAGCATGAATTGCCCAGCTAATTCCGTATTGATAATGTTAAAAGGTATTTTCTTAACACAGAAGTCAGCAAGATTAAAAGCATCGGCAGCTTTACACATCATGCGATAAGTCCAAAAATCCAGATTTTTGGGCCCCATGATAATATCTTTAAATACGAAATCGTAGAATGTGAACGCGATTCCCGCAAAGATACAGATTGCAATAGCTGAACGAACCAAATGCCATCTTAAGACCTCAAGATGGTCAAAGAAAGACATTTCTGCTTCTATATTCTTTCCCTTATTTTTGATAGCTTGTATTAGATCTTTCGAATTTGGTGTACTCATAAAAATTGTTTGGAAACAAAAATACCATTCTTATTGTAAAGAATGGTATTTTTTATGTATGTAAAGATAATTTTATTTAATCTTCTACAGGATATTCAGTTAGGTCAAATGTTTCCATGAACTTTGTTGTGAAATTGCCTGCTCTAAAGTTAGGGTCACGCATCAATCTCAGATGCAAAGGAATGGTTGTTTTGATCCCTTCAATTACAAATTCACTCAGTGCACGCTCCATGGTACAGATCGCTTCTTCACGTGTTTGTGCCACAGTGATCAATTTAGCGATCATCGAGTCATAGTTTGGTGGGATGGTATAGCCCGAGTAAACGTGTGTATCTACGCGTACGCCATGGCCTCCCGGAGAATGAAAGTTCGTTATTTTGCCCGGTGAAGGACGGAAATTGTTGAACGGATCTTCTGCATTGATACGACACTCGATCGCGTGCATTTCCGGTTCATAATTTTTTCCGGAGATCGGAATACCAGCAGCAACCTTGATCTGTTCTTTGATCAGATCGAAGTTGATCACTTCTTCTGTGACAGGATGCTCTACTTGAATACGCGTATTCATCTCCATAAAATAGAAGTTACGGTGTTTGTCAACCAAAAATTCGATTGTACCGGCACCTTCATAGTTTACAGCTTTTGCACCTTTCACCGCAGCTTCACCCATTTCAGCTCTTAATTCAGGTGTCATAAATGGGGAAGGAGATTCTTCGATCAATTTTTGGTGACGACGTTGGATCGAGCAGTCACGTTCGGATAAGTGACATACTGTACCAAACTGGTCGCCTACGATCTGGAATTCAATGTGACGGGGTTCTTCAACATATTTTTCAAGGTAGATACCATCATTACCAAATGCTGCCGCAGATTCAACACGAGCAGAATCCCAAGCTGGTTCGAACTCTTCGTCTTTCCAGATGATGCGCATCCCGCGACCGCCACCTCCGGCAGTTGCTTTAATAATAACAGGGTAACCTATTTCATTGGCCAATGTGATGCCTTCTTTTACGTTTGAGATCAAACCATCTGATCCCGGAACAGTAGGCACACCTGCTTGTTTCATGGTATCCTTCGCACGGGACTTGTCGCCCATTTTCTCAATTTGTTCAGCAGTAGCACCGATAAATTTGATGCCATACTCTGCACAGATTGCTGAAAAACGAGCGTTCTCAGACAAGAAACCATATCCTGGATGAATTGCATCTGCATTTGTCAATTCAGCCGCAGAAATAATATTAGGAATGTTTAAGTAAGAATCTTTACTCGGTGGAGGGCCAATACAGACCGCTTCATCAGCAAAGCGTACGTGTAAGCTGTCTCTATCTGCGGTTGAATATACTGCAACACTTTTGATACCCATCTCACGGCAGGTACGGATAATGCGCAGGGCAATCTCTCCTCTATTTGCAATTAATATTTTTTTAAACATTTTCTTGAATTATGAAGTTTACAAAAATGTAGCCCTTTGGAGGCTACATAGTATTCATTTACGTTTGTAAATTACTTAGGCTCTACTAAGAATAATGGTTGATCATACTCAACAGGTTGAGCATCTTCTACCAAAATCTTAACGATTTTACCAGAAACTTCAGATTCGATTTCGTTGAACAATTTCATTGCTTCAACAATGCACAATACAGAACCAGTATTGATATCATCTCCAATATTAACGAAAGACGGTTTACCCGGGCCTGCTGAACGGTAGAATGTACCGATCATAGGTGATTTAACGGTAATCAAGTTTGCGTCATTGCTAGCGGCTGGCGCAGCAGGAGTAGCCACAGGAGCTGGAGCTGCTGCTTGAGCAACCGGAGCGGCAGCAACAGGTGCTACAGCAGGAACAGTAGCTGTTACGTACGTAGGCTCTTGATTTGTTTTTATTGTAATTTTAAAATCTTGCTCTTCAATCGAGACTTCATTCACACCTGATTTTGAAACGAATTTAATCAAGTCCTGAATTTGTTTGATATCCATACCCATAGTATTCTAGGTTTTGTTTGTTTCTTAAAAAATTCTAACTGTCAAAAGTAATAAATTATACCATAAAATGGACAATTAATACGCCCATTTTAAATAGATGGATCCCCAGGTGAAACCACCGCCGAAAGCGGCAAGGATCAGGTTGTCTCCTTTTTTCAATTGAGATTCCCATTCCCATAGGCATAGTGGGATTGTCCCACTGGTGGTATTACCGTATTTTTGGATGTTTACCATCACTTTTTCATCTGGAAGGCCGACACGTTCGGCTGTTGCATCGATGATACGTTTATTGGCCTGATGTGGTACCAACCAAGCGATATCTTCTGATTTCAAATTGTTTTTCTCCATCACTTCATGCGCTACGTCCGCCATATTGGTTACGGCAAATTTGAATACTGTACGGCCTTCTTGGTACGCATAATGTAATCCTGCGTCTACAGTAGCATGTGAAGCTGGATTTAATGAACCACCACCTTTAATATTGAGGTATTGGCCACCAGAACCATCTGTTTTCAAAATCGCATCCTGTATACCCAATCCTTCTTCATTTGGCTCCAATAACACACAGCCACAACCATCTCCAAACAGGATACAGGTATTACGGTCTTGATAATTGATGACCGATGACATTTTATCTGCACCGACAACAAGCACTTTTTTGTGTGTGCCTGCGGTGATAAACTGTGTTCCGGTATTTAGGCCGAACAAGAAGCCTGAACAAGCTGCCTGAAGATCGAATCCCCAAGCATTTGTCGCTCCGATTTTATCAGCTAGAATATTTGCTGTAGCAGGAAACAACATGTCTGGTGTACTGGTACAGAAGATAATTAAATCGATATCCGTCGCTTCTATTCCTCTCTTTTTCAATAAACCTTGAACGGCAGGTACAGCGAGATCTGATGTAGCAAGCCCTTCGCCCTTTAAGATGCGTCTTTCTTTGATTCCTGTTCGTGATACAATCCACTCGTCGTTGGTATCGACCATTGTTTCCAACTCTTTGTTGGTGAGGATGTAATCCGGAACGTAACCATTTACAGCCGTAATTGCGGCATGAATCTTTGACATAAATACTTAATTGAAAATAGATCTGATGCTGTCAATGAATTTAGACTCGATCATATCTCTTGAAAATAAAACCATATTTTTAATGGCCTCCGGTGTTGAAATACCATGACCAATAATGACAGGAGCATTGACTCCTAAGATTGGACTACCGCCGTACTGCTCGTAGTTGAATCGGTCGAAGAAATCATCTTTAAAACCTTTTTTTAGGGTCACTACATAAAATGATTCTGCAAGTTTTAAGACCACATTACCCGTAAATCCATCGCAGACGTATACGTCGGCATGGTCACTGAACAGGTCACGGCCTTCTGCATTTCCGATAAAGTTAATCTTGTCGTTGGCTTTAAGTAGGGGGTAGGTAGAGGTTGTCAGAATGTTTCCTTTTTCTTCTTCTTCTCCGATATTCAATAATCCGACTTTAGGATTGGATACATTGAATACATGCTCGGCAAAGAGGCTGCCCAACATTGCAAATTGATTCAGCATCTCCGGTTTACAGTCTGCATTTGCGCCGACATCCAGTAGGAGTCCGAATCCTGATTTCAATTTTGGAACAATTGATGCTATGGCTGGGCGCAATACGCCTGGAATAGCTTTCACGCTGAACATCGATCCCACGAGCATAGCTCCGGTGTTACCAGCGGATGCGAATGAGTCGATTTCTTTGTTTTTTAAATATTCAAATCCCTTCGCAATACTTGAGTTGGGTTTTTGAGTTATCGCTTTGGTTGGATGTTCACCCATTGCAATGACTTCTGGAGCTTCCACATATTCGAAGTCAGATGAATTTCCTCCGGCTTGATCGATTAATTGTTTAGTCTCTTCAGTTTTACCAAAAAGGACTATTTTTTGGTCTCCAGTAAGCTGTTTTTGTGCTTCAATCGCACCTGTTATCGTTGCTTTAGGAGCATAATCTCCTCCTAAAATATCTAAACCAATCTTCATCCGTTATTATTTAGTAAATCAATAATACGCAAAAAACATCCCAAAATAAAGCAAATTTCTAAAATATTGCTTGTTTGGGATGTTTTGGTGTTATGAAAGGTTTACCTTAGACAACAGCTGTATTTTCAATGATCAATTTACCGTTGTAGTACAAGTTTCCGTCTACAGTGTATGCACGGTGTGGTAAATGAACTGCGCCAGTTTCTTTACATACTGTCAAGCTAGGAGCTTCAGCTTTATAATGTGTTCTTCTTTTGTCTCTTCTTGATTTAGAAGTTTTACGTTTTGGATGTGCCATCTCGTATTTTTGTTTTAGTTATTTTTAATATTTCTCAATGCTTCCCAACGTGGGTCGATAATTTCTTCTTCTTTTTGCTCCTCTGCATCCGGCTCGCTTGTAAATAAAGCCAGCATTTCAGGATCGCATGCTATGCCTTCTCCCTGCTCCTCACATTTCACGATATAGGGAACAGCTAAATTGATGTATTCGTACAATAACTCAGCTATATCCAACTCATGGTCGCTTTTTGATAAGATCAACACTTCTTCAGTATTGTCTGTCCAATCTTCATCCGTGAATTTGACCAATATCCGTTCTTGAATTGAAATCGGTGACATAAACTCTTTCAAGCAGGTATCACAAGTCAATTGAATCTCGCCTTGGATATCAAAATGCAAAATCAGCAGGTTTTCCTGTTTTTGCAATTCAACTTCTGCTTTCAGATTGCCATCTTTTACAATCGAATGTTCGTAGCAGTCAAAGAACTTTTTATTTATGTCAAATTCAAAATTGTGCTTTCCAGCGTTGAGTCCCGAAAAGGGAATTCTGTATTGTTTTAGATGTTTCACAATCTTGCATTTGAGCCTGCAAAGGTATGTATAAAATCATTAGGATCGAAATATTTTTTTAAATATTCCAGTCGAATGCTTTATATATACGCATGGCACGACTTATTCATAATAATTTTTACCTAACTCTATCTTTTCGCGTCCATTTGCCATGCGCCATTTATTGGTGTCACGTAGTGAATACGCGCAGCCGCAATATTCCTGCATGTAGAACTTTTCTTTTTTCGAGACTTCAAGCATCCGTGCTGAACCACCTTTCTTGCGCCAGTTGAATGTCCAGTACTCCATACCTTCGTGACGGGAAGCTGCACGTAGGCCGCAGTCGTTGATCTGCTCCATGTTTTTCCAACGGGAAATTCCCAAAGAACTCGAGATCACATCGAAGCCATTGGCCGCCGCATATTCTGCTGTTTTCTCGAAACGCATATCAAAGCACATGGTGCAACGGATCCCCCGTTCAGGCTCCTGTTCCATGCCTTTAGCCAGGTCAAACCAATGGTCCACATCGTAATCCGCATCAATAAAAGGGATATTGTGTTTTTCGGCAAACCGGATATTTTCATCCTTACGCAGATCGTATTCCTTGCGTGGATGAATATTGGGATTGTAGAAATAAATCGTAAAATCGATATCTGAAGCAATCAATGCTTCCATGACTTCTCCGGAACAGGGTGCACAGCAGGAATGTAAAAGCAATTTCTTGCCTTCTCCCGGTAATGCCAACTTCTCCCGTACAAATTCCTTCTTTTCCATAATGTATATGATATCAAAAACAAAGGCAATTTTAATCAAAAAGTAGCGGAATGGCAAATATTTCCGTTTGAGTTGTCGTAATATATGTCCAAAAGAATTATATAAATTCATTGATATTCTGCATATATTAGTAGATTTGTATGTTTGACGCAATAAGCTATTTATAATAAAAAATATATGAAATTTTCATTTCAAACCTGTGTTATTGTATTATTCGCCAGTTTAATAGGCGTTGCTTCCTGTAAAAAATTAGATGATGAACCTGATCGTGGAGAGGCAACACTTATTTCAAGATTGTATATCTCCTTTAAGGATTATCAGCCGAATAATTCTTCGATTAAAAATCTCTTTATTGTGGATCCTGCTGATACCAATAACCTGGATAATATCTATCAGTATCTTTCTCCAGCCAAAGGTGGGGGACCGGTGATTTTTGATCCCAATGCGAAATCAATTTTTCAGGCGAGTGAAGGATCAGTTGCTCAGGATACCTTTATCCAGCGGATCGCACTAGACGATATTTACGGGATTCCGGGAAATGCAAGTGCTATTGGCTATACGGGCTTTACGAATGTCAGGGGACTGGCTTATTATACCTATGCGCAACAAAATGGTACATCGGGATCGGCGGTGACCAATTTTCTACTTGCAGTGACAGGACGTAATATGTTATATGCGGTAAGCCGTCCGGAAGGAAAAGGCGGATCAACGGGTGGTTCAAAGATTATCGATAAGCAGATCAGTCTGGGGAATATTGTTCCGACCTCAGTGACCCTGTTACAAAGTAACACGAGTGACCCCAATGAAAAATTGTTGTTGGTTGGATTTGATCAGGATGGTGCAAATAAGGGAAGCGGTTTTGCCGTTTATACAAGTCTTAAGCGGGAGTTGATCGACAGAGCGGCAGACACCATTGTGAATTCGAATACTTTCTCCCCGGCCGTTAAAGTCTATGTACAGGGAAAAACAGCCTTGGGAGCCGTGTCTTACGCACCAAATAAGGCGTTATTGGCTGTTACCGCGGGGGCAGAGGTGTTGTTCTTTAAAAACCCGAAGGAGCTGTTCAGTGGAAGTGGTGAAAAAACGATTGCCCCTGATTATGTGGTCGGTGGCACAAGTACGGGATTGAGCGCACCTTGGGGAGTAGCCATTGACGAGCGTACTGAAAATGGCAAATTCTTTTACGTCTCCGATTTGACTACGAAAAAGATCTCGCGTTTTAAATTAACGGATCAAGGGAATGCAACACCCGAGATGACAAAAAATTATGGGACACTGACTCCAAATTATATCTTTCTGGATGCCAGGGAAAGAACTAATTTCTAGTTTGTCAATATGTATCAGGCAAGTAATTCGAACAGTTCTTTGATCTCCTGTTGCTTGCCTACACTTTCATTCGCTTCATAGGCCGAGAGCAGATTTCGTAAGGCGCGCCTCATGATCGTCACATTGTCGCAAGGATAAGTAAACTCTCGGTCCGGACCTAAGTTTAACTGCTTCAGGAACGAATTCACATCGCTTTTTTGCATGATCTGCCCCCGGTTAAATGCATTGATGTAAAACAAAACATGTTCTTTCCCATGCTCATCGGTATCCATGTAAGCCAAGATAAAGTGCTTGGGTAAGTTGATCCCATAGATCGGGATATCCAGCTTTTGTGCAATAATGCTATAGATACAGGATAAGGTCAGAGGGTTTCCCTGTTTCGTGTCCAAAACCTGACCGATATAAGAGTTTTGCGGATGGTGATAGTCTTTTGTATTGCCCGATAAGCCAAAGGAGCCAAATAGCACGTGATTCAGCAGATTCACCTTCTCCAGGGGACTCATATCGTATTGCAGTCCGCGCCAGACCTCTGTTTTCAGATCTTCGATCTTCAACACGATTTTATGGTCTTCATAAGAAGGATACTGATAGTTATTGAGGATGATAAGTCCCTCCAGCAGATTGAAGGAATTGCTCAGATTCCAGATCTGTAGCTCATTTTTGGTCTGCTCAAACTGAATTTCATGGATAATGTTTTCCAACCGCCCCTGTACCCTTGGATCGAAGCTGGATTCCCAAAATTTCTCCAAATAAGGAACAATTTCAGGACCTTGGCTTTTCAATTGATGCTCCACTTCCTGAATAATCTGTTGATCGGTATCGTCCAACAGGAATATTAACGATTTCAGCTCTCTCTCATTCATCATAACGAAGTTAAAAAAATGAATTGAGAAATGGATACAAAAAAATCCCTACAGTAATTCATGTACCAAGTAGGGATTATTCAGGTTAAATTGGTAAACAATTATTTGAGCTGGCCATCCAGCATATTGACAATTCTTTTGCCGTACTCCGCATTTTTTTCGGAGTGGGTAACTTGTATGATCGTGACACCGTCATCATTCAATTGTTTGAAAAGCTCCATGATCTCTTCGCCTTGTTTGGAATTGAGGTTACCCGTAGGTTCATCTGCCAACAAGAGTTTCGGGGAGCCGGCCAATGCACGTGCGATGCCGACAATCTGTTGCTGTCCACCGGATAGCTGTGCGGGAAACAAATCTTTCTTTCCCACAATGCCAAAACGGTCAAGCATATCGGCAACAATGGCTTTTCGTTCCTTGCTGGAAATGTCTTTATAGATCAACGGTGTTTCTATATTTTCATATACCGTCAATTCATCCAATAAATGGTAAGCTTGAAATACGTATCCAATATGGGATTGGTAGAGTTGCGTCCGTTTTTTTGCTTTCATCTCCAATACATTTTCATCCATAAAAATATATTCACCTTCATCCGGTTCGTCGAGCATACCAATAATATTCAACAGGGTGGATTTGCCTGAACCCGAAGGGCCCATAATGGATATGAAATCACCTTCTGCTATATCTAAACTGACATCTTTGAGAACAAATGAGCGTGTACCACCTACGTTATACCACTTGAATAAATGTTTTAATTGTATCATTTTCTAGTATTGAGATTTTAGTATTGAGTATTGAGATTTTGGTTGTACAAGCCTGGGCTTACCTGGTATCTCTTTTTTATTTTGTCTTTTAATTTTTACTTATTCATCCCGCAAGCTATCTACCGGATTTGTTCTTGCAACTTTCAACGATTGGAAGCTAATGGAAATCAATATTAAGATAAATATGCAAAATATCGGGATCAAAAACGACCACCACTGTATATCGACATGATATGCAAAATTGGAAAGCCATTTGTCCATGAGTAAGTAAGCTAAGGGAAGGGCTATGCCGATACCGATCAGAAATAGTCTGAAAAAGGGTTTATTCAATTGGACAAATAGCAGTTGTGCTGAGGCACCGAGTACTTTTCGGATACTCATTTCTTTCTTGCGTAATGCGGCCTGATAAGCGGCCATGCTGAACAGGCCCAATGCAGCGATAATAACCGATAGGCTGGCGAAACTATTGAAAGCAACCTGTAGTTCCTGCTGTTTTTGGTGTTGTAAAGCATATTGTTGATCCATAAAGGAATAGTCTAGCGGTAAATCCTTGGCAGATGTATTTTTTGTCCATTCTTTTTTGACTGTCTCAATTGCCCGATCGACCATTCCGGGGGTTGTTTTCACCATAAGTGTCGTCTGAATTCGCATGCTCCCACATTCATTTTTAAAAGAATAGAGGGTAGGTTGAACGGCATTCTCAAAACCATAGGCCTTGATGTCTTTGACCAGGGCTACGATTTCGAAATTTGTGTCACAGCCACTGATTTTAGCGCCTATGGGATTTGATAGTCCCAGATTTTTAGCGGCAGATTCATTGATGACCGCATAGTTTGAAAGGGAGTCACGGAGCAACTGATCCATTGACAGATCACTATTTCCTTGTAGATTGGGGATATTTAATGTTTTGAAATAACCCGGATCGATACCGACATGCGCAAAGGAAATATTCTTTTGTGCATAGGAGAATTCCATATTGGGAGGTTGTTCCCCTTCTCCCGGGATATTTGTTGCGGAAGCCACCACCTCAATGCTCGGATCATTTTCTAATCGCCGTTTCAATTGGTGGAAAGAACCATCAATTTTGGAGTCGTAATACATGCCCACTCCTTTGAAATTGACCACTTGCGCTGGCTCAAACCCTTTATCTGTATGTTGCATGTATTGAAGCTGGGCCCTAATGACCAGCATACCTGAAATAAACAGAATCGCCATACTGATCTGAAAGGTTAGTAAAGCATTTCGGAATGTTCCTTTTTTAAGTATTGAGGATAATCCGCCTTTGAGCAGATTGACGGATTTGAAACCTGAAAGAACTATGGCAGGGTATATTGCGGAAAGGATTGTTGTTAATAGTACAGCGACACAGAGCTGGATAATGGTTTCGGAACTTGAAATATAACTTCTCAGATCATCATTGAACCATCTTTGTAATATGTTCCCGGTAAGTGCCAAGGTGATGAAACTCAATACTGCAGCGCTGCTGGTCAGTATAAACACTTCCAATAACAATTGCCTTACGATAGCCCAGCGCGAACTTCCCAATATCTTTTTGAGGGCAAGCTCTTTAAGACGTTGATCGGCTTGCGCCATGATCATATTGGCGAAATTGGCGGAGGCGAGCAGGAGGATCAACAGGGAAAGAATACCGATAATCCATGTCATGATATAGGCCGTGTTACTTCCGGTTTTTGGTCGCAGGTGCAGGTTGGCCAAGGGGTCTAAGTAGATCTTGCCTTTGGCATAACCGGAAGAGCGTATTTTATCTTTTGGTGCGATTTCCTTGTGATAAATAGTGTTGATCTGATCGGTCAACTTAGCGATATCTGTTCCCGGTCTGACCTGAATAAAAGTCTGGTATAAAAAGGGATTATTTTCAGCAAAGAGATCCTGTGGTTCACGGATAAAAAGAAGGTCGTAATCAATCATCGAAAGACCTTGCTTTTTGATGGTGCCGTAAATCATATCACGCATACCCAGATCAAGGCTCATAGACGGGATGGAATGGGGGCTGTCAAATGTTAAATCCTCCTTTTTGAAAAGCTGTTCGGCAATAGGACTTTTGACTATGGTCGCATCCTTTTGATCTTTGTTTTTGTAGAGCGGTCCGTTGGCATTTTCTATCTGAAAGATCCGGGCAGTAGAAGAATCAATTAATGCCGCGTTTTTGATAAGCACCGTCTTCTCCCCAAATAACGGATAGCTACCATAGTTGTAGACCATTTTTCTACCGGCATAGACAATATCCGGTAAATGCTGTTTTAGCAACGGAGCCAGGGAAGGCGAGGTTTCGTCCGTAAAAGCACCTTCGGCTTCCAGACCAACCTGATAGATTTCCTTATAGTTTGGATTCCATTTATCAAAGCTTGTTTCCCGATTGATGTATTGATAGGAAAGAATAAAACCGGTAAAACCAAGCGTCAGTCCGATAATGTTCAAGAACGTGAACCCCTTATTTTTTAAGAGTTTACGCCAAGCCAGTTTGAAATCATTTTGTGCCATGCTATAAAAAATACAATCCCCTTGCCAGTGTTTTAATGCTTTTATTATGAGTTTGTTAGGGAGTTTTTGTTTGTTTTTGTTGTTCGATTTCGGACAGTTTTCGTTCGCAATCGAACATTCATCCCCCTTAGCCGTTGGTTCATTGCCCACCACGCAACAGGTGAGGCAATGACCAAGGCAACAAACACCAATTTTTAAGATCTTCTGATTTTATTCATCCCTCAGACTATCGACCGGATTGGTTCGGATAGCCTTCCATGTTTGATAACTAATGGTACCTAAGGCGATGAGGACAGCCCCCATACCCGCCAGAATAAAGTACATCCAGTTGATATCTATTTTATAGTTGAAGTCTCTGAGCCATTGGTTCATTGCCCACCACGCAACAGGTGAGGCAATGACCAAGGCAACAAACACCAATTTTATAAAGTCTCCGGACAGCAGTTTCAGCAATCTGAGGGTACTGGCACCAAGCACCTTCCGCACACCGATTTCTTTTGTCCGCTGTTGTGTCACATAGGTGACCAGTCCAAATAGACCAAGTGCAGCCACAAAAATGGCGACGATTGCAAAACAGCTGAATATATTTTTCGTCCGCTCCACATCTTGATAAAGGGAAGCAAAACCCTCATCCAAAAAGCTGTAATTGATTTTTTGATTAGGTGAAAATTTATTCCATACCGTGTTAATTCCGTTCAGGGTCTCCTGTAGGTTTTCGGGCTTAACTTTAATCGAGAGGAGTGAAGGATAACCCCGCAGTACCATACATAGACCAGCGTACCCCTTACCTTTCAGCGACTCAAAAATAAAATTGTCCACGACACCAACTACTGTCCAGATATTACCATTGGTTATTTTTGCTCCGATCGGATTTTTTAATCCCAGGTCATCCGCCAATTTCTGGTTGATGATTGCAGCGGTACTGTCCGTGGCCATTTTGGGATCGAAATTTCTGCCCTTGGTCAATTGTAATCCGAACGTAGCCAGATAATCCTGGTCAATCTCCCAAAACTGCCCCTGTGTCGCCATATCGATCTCTCGTCTACCTTCATTCCAAAAAGGATTACCATTTCTTTTGGCACCATCAATGGGGACAGGGAGGAAATCACCGAGGGAAACTGAGCTGACATTTGGAATGGATTTTAATTCATTCTTAAGACTAGGGATCTGATTTCCCAATGTACCAACGCCACGCAGGACGATCACCTGTCCTTTTTTGAAACCCAGGTCTTTTTCCAGGATATAGCGTATCTGTTGATTGGTCACCAGGGCGCTTACAATGAGGATGATGGAAGTTGCAAACTGAAAAATGACAAGACCATTTCTGAATAATGATGATTTGGCTCCCGCGGTCTTATTTTTCAATGCAGCAATCGGTTTAAATCGGGATAGATATACGGCTGGGTAGATTCCGGCCAAGCTACCGATGAAAATTATCGCCAGCAATAAAGACGGGAAAAAGTATGGGGATGTCCAGGGAATGGTCAAGGACTTATTGGCGAGATTGTTGAATATGGGCAACAAAAACCAACTCAGCAATAGTCCCACGAAAAGAGATAATACACTATAACAAATCGCTTCGAGCAAGAATTGTGCGATCAATAATGACCTTGTCGAACCAATTGTTTTCCGGATACCGATTTCTTTGGCCCGTGTAGCGGCATTGGCCGTAGACAGGTTGATAAAGTTGATACAGGCAATCAGCAGAATAAATAACGCTACTGTGGCAAATGTCCAGACCATGCGGATATCACCTCGATTCAGTGTACTGACTTTATCATCATCAATATCCGTAGACTTTAAATGGATATCAAGTGCATTTTGTAAGTTGATTTTTGCCTGCTCGAATAAAGGATTGAGCTTACGGCCTGATTTTTTGTATTCAGGCAGATAGTGCTCTTTATAGTTTTTTAAGATCTCTTTTTCTGTTTGTTCAATGTTGACCTGTGGTTTTAATTTAACGTAGACCGTGTAATTATTGCTGAGCCATTGGTTTTGTTCGCCAGGGTAAAAAGGTTCCCCAGCAAGAGAGATAAAGAAGCTATAATCGGCCAGGGTAGAATTTTGAGGCATGTCTTCGATTACGCCGGTAATGGTATATAGTCTGGACTTGTTATTGTTCAGATAGATGGTCTGTCCGATAGGATCAGTTTTGAAATATTTTTCCGCTTTACTTTTCGTAATGACCAATGTGTTGGGTCGATCCAATGCGTGCGCAAGTCTTCCTGAAACCATAGGTGTCGGAAACATGTCCAGAATAGATTGATCAATATACACAAAGCCATCATCGTAAAAGCTTTGCGGGTTATCGTTCAGGGAGAGCTGGTTGCTGCCCGCACCAAATAAAGGATTGGGAAGTATTCGGCCTGTTTGTTCTATGGAAGGAATTTCAGCTTTAAGCGTTGGGGCCACGGGTGCTGAAAGTGACACCCAACGTTGTATTTTACCTTCAATCGGAAGCTGAACCACCAGACGATAAATTCGATCCATCGCTGGATAAAATTTGTTGTAACTCGTCTCTTGCTTGATGTAAAGTACGATAAGAATACATATTGCGATACCAAAAGCAAATCCTCCGATCTTTATAAAAGAATAGAGTTTATTTTTTGCCATGTTCCGCCAAGCGATTTTAAGGCTATTTCCTATCATAACAATACATTTTTAAGATCTTATTGATCTGTAATCGACCGATCAATGAAGACCTTAAACTGAAGTCAATTGTATTGCCATTTTGTTAAGTTTCTGATTTTTAACATTTTGATTTAGTTAATGAATTTTATGCCTGTACGATATCGAACAGTTTTTCGTCCAATACCGCACAGATCATCTTGTTAAAGGTTTCCGGGAACGTATTTTATTCCTCAATCTCTTTCAGTTCGAGATGTGCGCAGAGTTCGAGCATCATTTTGGCCGGATCTGTATCGATGGCCAGGGCAATCAAGTACATTTCATCTAAACGTAATTTAGCTGTTTCGGTCATGGTTAATTCATTGATCCTAGCTTTACTTAATCCTGTTTTGCGGGCAATCTGGGATTTATTCACAGATTTCTTCGCTAAAAATTCACCTAATTTTGTCATCCTTTTATTTTAATAATCTGTCCTTTTGTATAGATAAATATATATAATGTTATTTTTATTTATACAAATGTTTTTGTTTTTGAGATATTTTCTATTCTTTTGTATTGAAAATCTATATAGATATTATGGATAATAAATTTAAACCCAGCACGAGAGTGTATAAAAGGAAATGTCAAGAGATAGAAATATTGATATTTTACCGGATGATATTGCACCGTATCTCGCGGCATTTGTCGCCTGAGGAAGTTTCTTTTTTGATGGGTAAGCCATTGGATTTTATGACTAAAATTGAGACATTCAGGATTAAGCAAATTTTTATGCACGATGTATTTGTCATGAATGATGTATTAGCGATAAATAATCTAGATACTATGGTGCATATGGGGGTTAATATATCGTCAGCGGAAAAAAGATACGAATTGCATATGACAAAACTGGCTGACCGAATTATTTATGAACTATATCAAGTTGATGAAGAGCAAGATCAGCGAGTAACCGAATTTAAATTAATAGACATTCGTCATGATATTGATCCTTATGAAAGTTCTACAGCGAATGAAGTGGAAAAGATAGCGGTTTTTTTGGAAGAGACAATTGATGCTGGATATTTTAACGAGGAAAAACAACCTGACGAGGTGCATAAGTTATGTTGCAAGAAACTGGAGAGATATGTACGACCTAAAAATCTGATGAAGGTGCTAGATGATCTGCTCAGTCTGTCTGACGAACGCAAAATTGTTCGGAAAGAATTTCCATATGCATTTGTCTATGTTTTAGCTGCTCAGCCAGAATCGACTGAAAAGAAATAAGCAATTTTTAACTGTTCACAGCAAACAGCTAAAAATTGCTTCAAAGATTCTAAGCCGTAGGTACACCAATTATAAACTTTCATTCCCAATCGGTTAATAATAAATGCACTTTTGACTTCTAACAACCTACGGCTTATTTTTTCTTATTCATCCCGTAAACTATTGACAGGATTGATACGGGCTGTCTGGAAGATCCGGACGGCGATAATCGCTAAAGTTATCAGACCGATAAACATTCCGGTGAAAACAAATAGAGCGATCGGAACATCAATATGGTAGTAGAAGTTTTCCAGCCACTTGTGCGTAAACCACCATGCTATTGGGAAAGAAATTAGAATAGCGATCAGCAGAAGTATGATAAAGGATCTGGAAATCATATAGGTGATCGTATTGACCGAAGCACCAAGCACTTTCCGGATACCAATCTCTTTCACCCGCCGCTCTAGCGTATAGATGGCAATAGCTACGATCCCTAAGATAGCAATCAGCATGCTGGAACCCGTAAAGAGTGCCAGTTGCTGGTACTGTTTTCTCTCTTTGTTATATTGATGCTGTACCTGATCTTCCTGCCAGTTGATCTGTGCGATCCGGTTAGGGAAAAATTTGTTCCAGGTACTGTTTACCAAGGCTAAAGCTTCCTTTTTCTTGCCTTCTTCTACGCGGATAAGCATGCAGCCGCCTTCCCATTCCTTTTGTGCCTTAATCGCAAAAGGGCCGATCGGAAACTTTAAACTTGCTCCGTTAAACTCTTTAAATACGCCCACCGGTGTATTTTTTAGAGGCTCGTTGCTCCTATTGAGTTTTAAAGATAGCCGCTGGGCGGTGCCTTCGGAAATGAGCATGTTTGTAAAGACCGGTTGTCCATTGTGTACAGAATCCGTAAATGGTCTGTCCATTGCATAGTCCGCACTCAAAGGCCGGCCGTCAAGAAGCTTTATGCCCATTGTTTTGATGTAATCATAGTCCGCATAAACAAATACAACAGCGAGATCTTCGTTCGGATTATCGGGGTCTTTTACTGTTTTAAAATCCACACTCCCACTAAAGGGAGTCCAACCTGTGAGGCTGACCGATGAGATGTATGAATTTTTTAATAGCTCCTGTTTGAAAGCCTGATCCTTTCCTTCCCAGGAGGTATAGTTGATGGCCAAAAGATTTTTAGGTTCGTAGCCAAGATCTTTGCTGTACAGGTAATTCAATTGCGCCCGCATGGACATCATACAGATCGCTACGACAATGGCAATGGCAAACTGGATAACAACCAGTACTTTGGTAAATGCCATATTGAGCGGAAGTCTGAAGAAAGAAAGCTGCCTCCGAAGTTCCAATGATGGCTGCGTTTTTGATAGAGACAATGCCGTAGGTAAGCTGCACAGCCAGCCCAGAAGGATCCAGATGGATAATAATCCAACAAACATCAATAAGGAATGCTGGTAGCTCATCGTCAATGGATGTTCTAAATAATGTTCAAATGCCGGGCTGATAAGCACATAACCAAAAAATGCAACCAGAAAAGAGCCGGCAAAGAGTATGGTACTCTCCAGGCCCATTTGCATAATCAGATTCTTTCGGCTTGCACCCAATACTTTGCGGATTCCTATCTGCTGTGCGCGTTTTAAGGCATGGGCAAAGCTCAGGTTGATGTAATTGATACTGACCAATACAAGGATCAAGAGCGCTATTCCAGCCAGCAGATAAATATCCTGCATCGGATTCTCCCATCCTGTAATACTTTGTAAATGTATGTCTTTGATGGGCTCAATGATAAGATTGTGTCCTTTCGCCCAGTCATTCAGTTTCTGTGCATTGTACCATTTGTTTATTTTAGTTGAAAAGCTGTTAATGTCAGTTGTGCTTTTGAGCAATAGAAGCTGTGTTTGCAATGAACCAGTCTCTGCCGGATTGAATTCATTGACCTTAGGCATCAGCACGAGGGCTTCTGTCTGAAAGGAAGAATTATAGGGCATATCCTCAATAATGGCATTGACATAATAAGCTTCGGGCTCCCCTTCTTGTGGTTTATTGTAGAATGTGCTGCCGAGCACGTCTTTTCCGCCGAAGTGTTTTTGTACAGCGGAGGCTGTCAATGTGATATTTTTTGCTCCGGCAATGACTTGTTTCGGATTTCCAGCGATTATTTTTGCGTCAAAAAGATTGAAAAAACCACTGTCAATTTCCAGCGTATTGATTTCGGCTAGTTGCTTCGAGCGCTTGTTTATGGTTAATTTTGGTGAAAATGAATTGATTGAAGTATAACCAAGTACTTCCGGAAAATTAGCTTTTAATGTGGCCGAGATACCTTCGGGAGCTCCTGAAATATTGTTTGTGATACCTTCCTTTGTTTCTTTGGGCACTATTCGCATTCGGTAAAGCTCATTGGATCTGCTCCATTGTCTGTCGTAGGAAAGCTCATCAACGACAAGTGAACTGATCAACATAAATACGAACAAAGCAATGGTTAACCCAACGAGGTTTGATAGCGAATAGATCCGATTGTGTGTCAATGTCCGCCAGGCGGTTTTAAGATGGTTCTTTATCATACTGTTTATATGGATTGGTTTATGATATTATTCATCCCTTAATTTTTCGACCGGATTAAACCGGGTGGCCCGAAATACAATGAAGCCCACCAGTAGACCAAGTACGCTCAGTAGTATGCCCAGTGGCAACAGGTAGGTAAATGCATTGATTTCTATCCGGATGATATAGTTCTGTAGCCAATGTTGCATCAGCATATAGCTAGATGGGACTGTAACCAAAACCGCTAACAGAAATATGCCATAGTATTCCTTCGAAAATAACAGCATCAAATGTGCTAATGAGGCACCCAGTACTTTGCGGATACCTACTTCCTTGTTACGGAGATGGATCGATAGGGAGATCAGACCGGTCAACCCCAATACAACGATCAAAAGTGAAACAGCACTCGCAATCTGCGCTGCCCGATGCAGTTGCAGTTCCGTTTCATATAAACCTTTGATGCGGTCATCCATAAATTGATACTTAAATGGTGCATCAGGCATTAATTCTTTCCATTTCTTTTCCAGTCCTTGTACCGCGCTGGACATTTTGCCCGGTTCTAAACGGATACTCAGGTATCGGTATTGGAAACTCTCATGGATATCTGTCCAGACAATAGCCGGAGATGCCCGATGAAGAGAATTCGCGACAAAGTTGTCGGTGACGCCCACAATGGTCATCTTATCTTTTGGATCGTTTAGTGCGATCTGTTGACCGATCGCATTTTGGGCGTTACTGAAACCAAAATCTTCCATGGCTTTTTTGTTGATGACAACGGGTCGATTTGTGGTACCGGTCACCGCATTTTTCGGTAAAAAAGTACCCGCCAACAGGGGGATTTCATAAGTTTCCAGAAAGTAACCGTCACTGTTAATCCGTTGTACCTGGATATCAGTATCGTTATTATTGCCAAATGCAGGCTGCATATTGAAGCCTAATAGCCCGGGTGTCTCATAGGAAAGGCTCACGGACTTGACCGCTGATTCTTGCAGCAGCTCATGCCGGATGGTCTCCATTTTCCGGATACCATTTTCGGACCAGTCCCTTGGTGCCTGTACCGTCAATAAATAATCCTTGTTGTATCCTAAATTGCTGTTTATAAATAGATTGACCTGTTTGGAGATAATCAGGGTACAGACCAGGAGGAGCAGCGCAACGGCGAACTGAAAGAATAAGAGCACTTTTCGAACCAATTGCTTGTCGCCCAATGCGGAGAACTGATTTTTGACCGAGGGAAGTATCTTGATATTGGACAGTTTAATTGCCGGATATAGTCCCGCCAGCATACCGACCACTACGGTTAACAGACCTAATAAACCAAAAAAATATCCCGGCAGGTTGATCAGAGAGGGCAGCTCGCGCATCAGTACATGTGCAAATAGGGGGCGTACTACGCTATAGATGGGTAGACTGATCAATGCTGCAATAGCTACGATGAGGATATATTCTGTCAGCAATTGCCTTACCAATTGTAATCTGGAAGAACCCATAATCTTGCGCACACCGATTTCCTTCAATCGTGTAATATGCTGTGCAATACTAAAATTGATAAAGTTGATGATGGCCATGACCAGGATAAAAATGGCTATCCAGATTAACGTCTGAATCATCTTGCGGACAGCGCCTTGATTATCATCTAGATAATAGCTTTTCAACGGTTTTAGGTCGGGGCTGTATTGGCTGGCGAATTCCTGATCGGTGTTTTTATGCACCAGCGTTTGAATCGCCGCATCCAATTGTTGTGTCGTCACCCCGACTTTCAATTCGAGGTAACCTGCAATGTAAGGATTATTCCAGTTATCCACGGATCTGCCGAAGTATTGTTCGTTGGCAATGGGTAGGAAGATATCGGAATGCATATCCTTTGTCAGATCCATGATCGCATTTTGTAGAGCAGTTTTTATAACGGCAGTAATTTCAAAATCATGTTTTTCGCCTTTGAAATTTTTAATCTGCAGGGTTTTTCCCAGAACATCGACGTTTCCAAAATATTTTAAGGCGGCCTGTTCAGTGATCACCACAGAAAAGGGATTGTTCAGTGCTGTCTTCGGATTGCCTGCTAAAAGCTCAAAACCAAACATGGTCAAAAGGCTAGGATCACCGAGAGCCATCCCTTCTTCATGGATCGTTGCACCATTGGCGATAATACCTGTCAATCCATCAATACGATAATAGCTGGCCACCAAATCTGGATATTCTTCATATAGGGCTTTGGGTAGTGCTCCGATCGTGGTCAAATTGATTCCAAATCCTTCTTTCTTATACTTGCTCTGTAATAAAAATTGCTGATCTATGTTTTTGATCTTGCTATTTACCTGTTGAACATCCCATACATAGGCTCCCACCAGTAGTAAAAAGGTAATGCCAAGAGTCAATCCAACTAGGTTGATCAGGTTTTGAATTTTTTTCTTTAGAATATTCCGCCAGGCAATCTTGAAGTTTGTAAAAGTCATTGTCACTCGTATAAGGTTTATTTTCATCACTGCATACGGAACGGATGCAGACTTTGATTTTTGTTAATTTGTGTACGATAATACAAATCCTTAGCCAAGTGTGTAGGTTGTTGATTGTTAGTTTATTAAAATTGGTTTCGGCGACTGGACTGTCCGAAATCGGACAGTCATTGTACACCCGCGAACACCTTGATCTCGCCGATTTCCCGAACGAATAGTAAATAAGCAGACAGCCTCCTCTTCCTATTCGTCTCTTAAACTATCAACAGGATTGGCTGTGGCAGCCTTTATAGATTGTAGGGATACCACGGCAATCGTTAACATAAGTCCAACACAGAAAGCGGATGCAAAGATCCACCAGCCCATACTGATCCGAAAAGGGAAATTGTCCAGCCAGCGGTTCATAAGATAATACGCAAGTGGTGTAGCAAGTAAAAAAGCAATTGTTATCCATTTAAAGAAATCTTGTGACAACAATACAATAATACCTGTTACCGAAGAACCTAACACCTTCCGGATTCCGATTTCTTTTGTTCGTTTTAGGATATTGATGGAGAGCAATCCTAGAAAACCGAGTATACTGATGCTTATCGCGACGATAGCAGCGATCCAGATCAGTTTTTCCAGTAATGCTTCTTTCTTGTAGAGCTGAGCAATCTGCTGCTCATAGAATTTATATTGGAACACTTCATCGGGATACCAGTTTTTCCATTGTTGTTCCAGATCTTTCACGAGCAGCTGATGATCGGTACCTTTTAGTTTAATCGCTACATTTTTTAACCGTGTTTCATTATACCCAATTACAGTAGGGGAGATGGGTTCGTTCAGCGAATTGGTGCTAAAGTCTGCAACAACGCCTACTATTGTTCCCGCTTGTTCTTCATTCAGCCCACCGGCGTTTAAAGACTTGCCGATAATAGCATTGGGATCTTTAAAGCCTAATGCGGTAGCCATATTCTGATTGATCAGAAATTCTGGCTTCTGCGTATTGTCATTGAAATTTCTTCCTGCCAATAATTTGATGTTGAATGTGCTGATGTAAGCAGAATCACCAATAGCGTATCGGGCGGGCCATTTTTCCCATTCCGTTCTGTTATCAAACTGGATGGTTCCGCCCCATACCTTTTCAGATGAAGGTGGATTATCGCTAAAAGTATAGGATTGAATATCGGTTCTATTACTGATAAAATGAGCGATTTTCGCTTTTGATTGGATCATTTTTTTTGTGAACGGAAGTAAGATAACCTGCTCCCTGCTGAATCCTATATCGGTGTTTTTGAGGTGATTTACCTGTAAGACAATCACAAAAGTAGCGATCAGCAGCATCATGGCGATCACATTCTGAAAAACAATAAGCGTTTTACGACTAAAACTCCAGGGGCCTATGGTCAGCTTTTTCAGTGCCTGCTGGATGTTCATCCGGTTGACAAAAATGAGGGGATAGACGGAAGTCAATAGGCTCGTTAAAATCCAGATGACACCAATGATCGCTATAAATGACAGGGGATGGACAATCTGTATGGGTTCATTAGGAAAAAGAGCCTGATTTGCCCAATTGGAAAAGATCAGCAATAAAACTAAGGCGAAGATGATAGCAGCAGCGGTCAGGATCAGGGTTTCGATCAGAAACTGAATGTAGAGTTGTCTTTTGGAACAGCCCAGTACCTTTCTCACGCCCATTTCTACACTGCGGTTCATTTGTCTGGCAAAGGTGATGTTGCTGTAATTGACCAATGCCATGATACTGACTCCGATGGCAATTGCGACCAGAATATTCAGCAGTGTACGTTGTGTTCCCTTTCCGTAATCTGTGTCAAAATGGTAACTTGTTAAGGGCAGGAGTTTATAACTGAATGTCTGTAGTACATCTTTGTGCCAGTACTTGGCAACCAGCGCATGTATGGCCTGCTCGACGGTATTTTTATCGGCGGCGTTTTTTAAGGTGACAAGGATATTATTGCTTGAGTTGGAGTAGCCCCAATTATTAAAGAACCCGTCGTTTTGAGGGATTTGCCATAAAGTAGAAGCAGAACTTTGCGAAAAATAGATTTCTGAACGGAAATCTGAATTTTTGTTACGGTCATCTATGATACCCACAACTTTCACTGGGAATTTGCTATCGACCAGGATCGTTTTACCTAAAGGATTATCGTTATTAAAATAAGTTTTGGCAATTGTTTTGGTCAACGCGACGGTGTTAGGCTGATCCAGATCTTTTGGGGATCCCTCCAGCCAAGGGAAATTTAAGGTGCTGAAATATTCTGATGAAACAAACGCTGCTTTACCCTCTGTCTTATACAATTGATCCGCTACCCGTAGCGTCAGGTCTTTATTATCCATATACAACGCTGTTCGTTCCACTTGTGGAATTTCACGTGAAATAGCGTTGTACATGGCATAGGATCCCCCTTTGCTATGTTCGACCTGCTCTAGTTTGAGATCCTGTACGACTAGAAAGGTGCGATCTTTATCGATATGAAACTGATCAAAACTATACTGGAAGCTATTATAGCTATAGATAAATAAGCTACATGCAACTGCCAAACCTAGACCGGCAATTGTTAAAAAGGTATAGTAGCTATGTTTCAATAGTTGACGTAGCGCTGATCTGAAATATGTTTTAATCATAATTTTATTGTGTTGCGTTTACAATATCATCGTTTTGTCGTATTGGAGATTATTCCTCCCGCAGGCTATCAACCGGATTTGCTAGAGCGGCCTTGATGGCTTGCGAACTAACGGTCAGCAAGGCGATCAGTATGGCGAGTAGCCCTGCAACGGCAAACATCCACCATTGTATTTCAATGCGGTAAGCAAAATTTTCCAGCCATTTGTACATCGCCCACCAGGCTATCGGTGAAGAAATCACGATAGCGATAAGGACAAGTTTTATAAATTCTGCCGAAAGCATCCCTGTAATACCGGGGACAGAGGCGCCGATGACCTTATGTATACCTATTTCTTTCCGGCGCTGGTTTGCCGTAAAAATAGCTAATCCAAATAAACCCAGACAAGCGACAAAAATCGTCAGTCCGGCGAATATGCTCAACAATATTCCTGTTTTGACTTCGGCCTGATAGGTTTGGGCATAGCGCTCATCGAGGAAAGAATAGTTGAATGGGATATCGGAAGGGAAAGCGTCGTATTCAGCTTTCAACTTTTGAATCAGCGCCTCGGTATCTTTTGTCTCTGTTTTGACAATCAGACTTCCAGCTTGGTCGCCCAGTACCATGACCAAGGGCGAGATGGGTTCATGTAGCGATTTAAAATGGAAATCTTTGACAACACCCACGACACGATAGGTTTTATTATCCTTATTGGTCAATGTACGGCCAAGGCTTTTTCCTTTCCAACCCAGATCTTTTGCGGCGGTTTCATTTACAATAATGGATAAGGTATCGTTACCAAAAGCTTTCGAAAAATTTCGTCCCTCATGAAGCTGCATGCCCATTGCAGCAATGTATTCCTCGTCTACATCATAACGTAGTGTCTTGACCCATTTTTCCGTATTTCCGTCCGGATAGACAAAGAAGTTATTGTTGTTGGTTTCTCCAGCGGGTAGGTAAGATGAGCGGGAGATATGCTTGATACGGCTGTCTTCAGATAACTGCTTGACATACGTTTTTTCGTTTTCGCCCAATGGCCAACTCTGGATCACAATGACATTTTCTTTTTCATAGCCTAATTTGATGTTCCGCATATAATCGAGTTGTCGGACGACAACTACGGTACAGAAAATGAGTCCCACGGAAATAATAAACTGGAAGACCACAAGGCTGCTCCTGAGATTGAACCGTTTTGTAGATCGCAACAAACGTCCTTTTAATACGGTCAAAGGGTTGAATGCCGCTAGATATAAAGCAGAATAAGTACTCGAAAATAGACCGACCAATAAGCCGAATGCGAGTAGGAGGGGGATTATTTTGGCAAAATTGAGCTGATGGATGGCTATAGATTTACCTGATAACTGATTAAATAGGGGAAGGGCAAGTAAAACAATGCCGACTGCCAGAAACAATGCCAGATAGGTCAGCAGAATGCCTTCGGAGAGGAACTGACGGATCAGGCTTTGCTTGTCAGCGCCTAGCACTTTCCGTACACCTACTTCGCGACTTCTCTGGAAACCACTCGCCGTTGATAGGTTCATAAAATTGATCGTCGCGATCAATAGCATAAACAGGGCTATAGCGCTAAAAATATAAATGTATCGGATATCACCCGATGGACTTAGATCGTAGCCAAAATTGGAGTGTAGATGAATATCGGTCAGGGGCTGTAAATAGAGACCTATTGTATTGCCTGATTTTTTGTAATCCTCGTAGCTCATTCCGAATCCTGCCATAAACTGGGCGCCAACATGTTTGTCAAATAATGTCGCTAAGTTTTTCTCTAGACTTTTTAATGAGGTATTTTCTGCGAGCAGCGCATACGTATAATACTCGGATGTCATCCAGGAGTTTGAACGGGAGTCTTCCAGTGCCGTCATTGAGGTAAAAATATCAAAATGGAAGTGCGAGTTTCTGGGAATATCCTTCATTACCCCAGTAATTTTTAGGATATTTTGATCACCTTTTATGGCGAGATCCCGACCTAGAACATCTGTCGTTCCAAAATATTTACGTGCCATGGATTCAGATATTACTGCGGTGTAAGGCATCTTCACTGCGGTATTAGCATCACCTTTGATAAACGGTAAGGTAAATATTTTAAAGAAAGCGGCATCCACATAGGCCATCTGTTCATCACGAAAAACTTTATCACCAACCGTAAATAAGGGTGCTCCAGCTTGTCTCAAACGTGCTGTTTCCTGTACTTCGGCTAATTCAGCTTTCATTGTGGCTGCCACAGGCGGCATGACATGTGCCTCATTCATCGTTCCCCCTTGTACCGTACCCCGAAAGACGACACGTACAATTCGATCCGCATTTGTATTGAACCGATCAAAACTGAACTCATCAGCGACATATAGGCTTATCAGTAAGCAGATCGCAATCCCCAAGGCTAACCCGGTGATATTAATGATCGAGGTGGAAGAATTTCTTCTTAGATTCCGCCACGCAATTTTTAGATTGTTCTTTATCATAATGGGAT
Source organism: Sphingobacterium sp. HMA12 (assembly GCF_002933815.1). Classification (GTDB taxonomy): domain Bacteria; phylum Bacteroidota; class Bacteroidia; order Sphingobacteriales; family Sphingobacteriaceae; genus Sphingobacterium. The sequence continues at coordinate 58,765 of NZ_BEYR01000005.1, read as the reverse complement.
CGTATTGGTTGTTCATATTGTTTACTCATTCCTCAGACTATTCACCGGATTGCTAAGTGCGGCCTTAATGGCTTGATAACTTATGGTTGCCATACTGATTAATATCGCCATTAGCCCCGCAATCACAAAATAATACCATTGGATCTGGATGCGGTAGCTATAATCCTGCAACCATTTGTCCATTATCCACCAAGCGATTGGTGAGGCGATCAGAATAGCAATAATCACTAATTTAATAAAGTCTACTGACAGCAATGAAGTCACCTGTGTCAAACTTGCTCCGAGTACTTTGCGGACCGCGATTTCTTTCATACGTGTCTCGGCCATATATGCGATCAAAGCAAGTAGACCAAGACAGGAAATAAAGATGGTCAAACCTGAAAAAAGCATTGAAATCGTCCCGATAGACTGCGTTTCTTTAAATTTAGCTTCAAAATTTTCGTCGATGAATTTATACTCAAATGGATATTCCGGATTGAATTTTTTAAAGATGGCTTCGATGGTTTTCAAATTCGCCGCAGTGCTGTTGTTTGGATTTAAGCGATAGTGGATATTTGTAAACCAGGATTTAGGCCCAAAGACGACCATTGGATAACCTGCCGAAAAAGGAGATTCCGTGATAAAATCTTTAATTACTCCAACGACGATCCAGTCCTGACCGTCACCGTTTATTGTTTGCCCAACGGGATGCTGCAAGCGCATCTGTTTGACGGCTGTTTCAGACAGTAACATGGCATTACTGTCTGTTGGATATTTGTATATATCTATATCTCGTCCGGCAACAAGTTTAAAACCCAGCGTTTTCACGGCATCGGCATCGGTACTGAAACGGTCAAAGGAGATTCTTTTATCGCTCTCTGTACTGCCCTGCCAGGAGAAGCCCCAGCCATTGCTGTAGCGATCCGTGACAGGGGACATATTTTTTGTCACCGAGAGCACAGCATTGCTGGCCAACAATTCATTTCGAAGAGTCTGGTAGATCTTTCCGCTGTTAAGTTTGCCCGTAAATCGGGTTGCAGCAAGTCCATTGTCGTTATAACCCCGATCGCGATCCTTGGTATGCTGGATCTGTTGCGAAACGATGACGGTCGCTATGACCAAGATAATTGCGAGGCTGAATTGGACAACAACCAAGATAGAGCGTACACTGATCCCTTTGCTGTAGGTGTTTAATTTTCCTTTTAATGTTTTCAGAGGTTTAAAGGAGGAGAGAAAAAATGCAGGGTAGCTTCCCGCTAATACTCCAGTCAACAATGTGAAGCCAATTAAGAACAACCAGGTATCACCGGACAGAATAGAGATGGTAAGGTTTTTTTCAACCAGATCATTGAAGGCTGGGAGAACTAATACGATGGCTACGAGCGCGAGTATCATTGCTCCAATACTGACCAGGATACTCTCAATAATAAATTGTAGAATAAGACTTTTTCTTTGTGCACCGACTACTTTACGTACGCCGACCTCTTTGGCTCTTCTTTCGGAGCGAGCTGTACTGAGATTCATGAAGTTGATACAGGCAACAAGCAAAATAAAAACACCGATCCAGGTAAATAAATGAACTAATTGGATCCTTCCGGCTGTATAGGCACCATTTTCGCTTTTGTTGTAGAGATAAGTGTCTTTGTATGGAAATGCGAAGATTTCGTTTGTTGATTTGATTTCGTTATCACCTACATTGATATGGTTCTGGCTGAAAAGTCTAATTTTAGCATTGAAGTTTTCCAATGTAGTCCCTTCCCGTAACAGCACGTAAGTATAGGTTGAATTGTTTGACCAATTTTCATCTACGAAGCCCATTTTCTTGGCCAGCTCCCATGAAAGCAGATAATCAAATTGTATACTACTGTAGCTGGAAGGATCTTTTACAATCGCCTGGACGGTGACTAAATATTTCGATTCTATTTTGATGGTTTTTCCGATTGGATCAGTATCACCGAACAGCGCTTTTGCATATTTTTCTGTAATGACAACTGAGTTTGCATCTTTAAGCGGATTGGTTTTATCTCCTTTAAGCAATGGATAGCTGAACATATTGAAGAATCCGGGGTCGACAAAACTGGCACTGGAAACAAGATTTTTATCCCCATAGCTTGTTAGAAATTTATCGTCCTGCTCGATACGCGTAAAACTTTCGATTTCGGGGAAATCACTTTTCAGTGTTGGCCCCATGATCTTAGGCGTATTTGTCCAGGCCTGTAATTCGCCTTGATAGGTATCGCGGTTACTGATAATGTAAAGCCGATCACTTTTTTCGTGAAAACGGTCTGTACCCAACATATTCTGCAACCATAGGGCAATAAGTAAGGCCCCAGCCATACCGATGGCTAACCCAAAGATATTAATTGCCGAAAAAGCTTTGTTCTTAAGTAAATTCCGCCAGGCGACTTTGATGTATGTCTTGATCATGTTGTTTCTATTGAAGTAATTATTCATCCCTTAATGTTTTTACCGGATTGAGATTTGCCGCTCTGATAGCTTGTGAACTTACCGTTACGAAGGCCACCAGCAAGGCGGCGATCCCTGCCAATGCAAAAATCCACCATTGTATCTCAATGCGATACGAGAAATCCTGTAGCCATTTGTTCATTGCCCACCATGCAATTGGTGAAGCAATTAGAATGGAAATAATAACAAGCTTGACAAAATCTTTCGATAGCATAGCCGTAATTCCACTTACTGAGGCGCCCAGTACTTTACGAATACCAATTTCTTTCGTCCTCAACTCAGCGATATAAGATGCTAGCCCAAATAGACCCAGACAGGAAATAAAGATTGCTAGCCCCGAAAAGATAAACGCGAGCTGAGCAGTTTGTTGTTGGTCTTTGAATTTAGTTGCAAATTTATGATCGACAAACTGATACTCGAATGGATATGCGGGATTGAATTTTTTAATAATTCGTTCGATTTTTTTGAGTTGATCGCCCATGGAAGCGTTGGGATTTGTACGGATAACCAGATTATATAGTGCTGTCTTGTTTGCGTATATAAGCATCGGTTTTACCGGGTTATAAGGCGAACCACTGATGTAGTCGTTAATTACTCCAACGATGGTATAGGTGTTGTCTCCCCACTTGAGATAAGTTCCAATTGGATTTTCCAACTTCATTTCTTTGACAGCTGCTTCATTTAGTAGCGCAGCAGTACTATCGGCAGCTAATCTCGAATAATCTATATCACGACCTGCTATAAGCCTTAATCCGAGTGTTTTGACAAGGTCACTTTCTGCTCTTCCCAGGTCAAAACCCATTTTTTTCTCCTGTTCAGGAGTAGCTCCCAGCCACGAAAAACCACCCCAGGAGTTTCCAGACCCGCCTGTGATTGATGATCCTATCCGTGTTACGGCAGTAGCAACTCCGTTTTCGATCAATTCTGATTTGATAGCTTCATAGTTTTTCCCTAAATCACCTTCTATTCCGACTTCGAGCAACTGAGCCGTATTATAGCCTATGTCACGCTGTCCTGCATACTCAATTTGCTGCTTGACGATAATCGTAGCAATAATCAGAATAACGGCTATGCTGAATTGGAAAACAACTAATAATTCCCGGAAATTCAATGAAAACTGTTTTGACCGCGCAAATATTTTTAGTGATTTAATGGGTTTGAAAGCGGAAAGTACAAATGCTGGATATAATCCAGCCAATAGTCCCGTTATGAAGATAAAGCCTACCAACGACAGCCATATTGTTGTATCTGAAAATGAAAAGGCTAAAGGTCTATCTAAAATCTTATTAAATAAGGGGAGCGCAAGCTTAGTCAATAATATCGCGCTTAGCCCTGATATAAAAGCCAGCAGTATAGATTCTGTTAGGAATTGGACAATTAAATTGAGACGTCTGGCTCCTACAACTTTTCGTACAGCAACTTCCTTTGCTCTTTTTTGGCTTCTTGCCGTGCTGAGATTGATAAAATTGATACATGCAATCAATAATATCAATAGGCCGATTCCTGCAACCAATTTAACTTGATCAATCTTTCCTCCGACTGGAATGCCCTGTGCAAATTTGGAATATAGATGCATTTTGGATACAGGATATAAAAACAGTGATCCTTTTAGCTCCTTGTTGGTTTTTTTTTCGATAATATTGATGAGCTTATTATTGAAAGCGTCGATATCGGTCCCCGATTTTAACTGCACATAGGTTGAGAATGTGATCGTATTCCAATTTGGAGAATATTTGCTTGCGTCTGCTAATGGGATTAAATAGGTAAAATCGAAATTTGTGTTACTCGGTAAATCTTGCATAACCGCAGAAACTTTATAGGGCTCTTTATTGTCGAGAATAATAGTTTTATCCAATGGATCGATATCCCCAAATATACTTTTTGCGAGACTTTCCGTTAGGATAATATTCTTTGTTTCTGCTAGCGCCTGATGATTATTTCCCCGTCGAAGTTTGAAATCAAATAGCTGCAGAAATGATGGGTCGACCTCGTTTCCTTTTGATTTTATTTTTTTGTCATCAAACGACAGTAATCTGTTTATACCAAAATACATACGAGCAGCGCGTTCGACCTCTGGATAATCCTCTAATAGCGCAGGAGCTGCTCGCCCTGAGGTGACATCCATTAAACTTATTTTTCCTTCGTCATTTTGATATTTATTCCAAAGTTTATATAGGCGATCTTTATTGCTGTAAAAATTATCGAATTGCAACTGGTTTTGTACCCATATCCCAATAATCAGTACAGCAGCCATACCGATGGAAAGCCCAATGATGTTAATTGCGGAGTAGCCTTTGCTTTTCCACAGGTTGCGCCATGCAATTTTAAAGTAGTTTTTAAGCATTGTTCTCGAATTGGTTATAAATAGATAGCAAAAACAGGAGTTTTAAAAAGATCCAGCTTGCCATCTATCGGGTTTTTAATCTTTATTATCTATTTTAACAATTATTCATCCCTTAAACTATCCACCGGATTGCTAAGTGCCGCTTTAATGGCTTGGTAACTTATGGTTGCCATGCTGATTAAAATTGCCATTAGCCCTGCAATAACAAAATAATACCATTGGATCTGGATGCGGTAACTATAATCTTGCAACCATTTGTCCATTGCCCACCAAGCGATTGGTGTGGCAATAAAAATGGAGACGATGACAAGTTTGATAAAATTTAACGAAAGTAATGAGGTTACTTGCGCGACAGTCGCGCCAAGCACTTTACGCACGGCAATTTCTTTCATTCGCGTTTCGGCCATGTAGGCGATCAAAGCCAATAGACCGAGACAGGAAATAAAGATGGTCAATCCTGCAAATACCATAGAAAGCGTACCTATTGCTTTTGTTTCTTTAAATTTCTCTTCATAAGTTTTGTCAATGAACTCATATTCAAAAGGATAATCTGGATTGAATTTCTTAAAGATTAATTCAATAGTCTTCAAATTTTCTGTGATATTGCGATTTGTATTCAATCGATAATGAATTGTTGTAAACCATGTTTTAGGTCCCATGATAATCATTGGCGTATTATCGCCATATGGTGAGCCTACAATAAAATCTTTGATGACACCAACTACAGTCCATTTTGTACCATCACCATCAACGATGCTGTTAATCGGATTTTTGAGATGTAGACTTTTGACAGCCGATTCGTTTACTAATAGGGCAGTACTGTCGGTAGCGAATTTATAGATGTCAATATCTCGACCTTGGATTAATGTCAGTCCAAGATTCTTTACCGCATCTGCATCGGTACTAAAACGGTTGTAAGAAATTCGTTTGTCTTCTTCAGTCGGTGTACCGAAGGTATACCCCCAACCATTGCTATATGAATCTGTCAATGGAGACATATTCTTGGATACCGAAACAACCGCATTGCTAGCTAACAATTCGTCCCGCAGGATTTTATAATTCTTTTCCAAGTCACCCTTGATACTGCTATAGAGTAGACCATTTTCATTATAACCACGGTCGCGCTGTTTGGTGTATTGTATTTGTTTTGCAACGATGACTGTGGCGATAATTAATATAATGGCCAGGCTAAATTGAACAACCACTAAAATCGAACGAATACTAAGTCCTCTTGTTTTGGACACAAATTTTCCCTTCAGTGTCTTGATAGGTTGAAAAGAGGAGAGGAAAAAGGCTGGATAAGTACCTGCTAATATGCCTGTCACTAATGCAAAGGCCATGAGAAACAACCAAGTTTGTAAGTTCAATAAGGAAAGGCTGAGTTGTTTTTCGACAAGTTCATTAAAGAAAGGTAGAAGAATAAAAACAAATACTGTTGCCAGCACCATTCCGATCAGACTAATCAGTATACTTTCGGTCAGAAATTGAACCATTAAGCTTGCCTTATTTGCACCAATTACCTTTCGGACTCCCACTTCTTTCGCTCGTCGCTCAGAACGTGCCGTGCTTAAATTCATAAAATTGATGCTGGCAACCAACAATATAAAAATACCGATCCAGGCAAAAAGCTTGACGATGTCAATGCGCCTTGAAGTATAATTTCCGCCCTTACCATTATTGTAAAGGAAAGAATCTGGATAAGAAAAAGCAAAAATTTCACCTGTATTTCTAGCTGACAGACTGCCTTCCGCTTTATTTTTTGCATTGATATGATCTCTCAGGTAAGTTTTGATTTTGCTATTAAATGCTGTTAAAGAGGCACCTTCTTTTAATAAAACATAAGTGCTTATCGAGTTATTGCTCCAGTTGTCATCCACATAACCAATTGTTTTTGCATATGCTAGAGGGAGCAATATTTCAAACTTGAAGCTTGAATTCGTAGGTAGATCTTTGAGTATAGCTTGGACAGCGACTTGGTTAACGGAGTCTATCTTAACCGATTTGCCAATTGGATCCTCATCGCCAAATAAAGCCTTAGCATAACTTTCGGTTAGGACAAGACCTTTTGGGTTGTCAAACTGAATATTATTAGATCCCTTGACAAGGGGAAATGAGAACATCTTAAAAAATCCGGGATCGACAAATACTGTATTTGCAATTAATTTTTTATCCCCGAATGTGGTTAAGAACTTATTGCCTTCATCATATCGTGTAAATGCTTCAATCTCTGGAAAATCTGCAGCCATCGATGGGCCTAATATTTTAGGAGTATATGTCCAAGCATATTTATCCCCTTGAAATTCATCCCGATTGCTCAATACGTAAAGGCGGTCATCTTTCTCATGGAAACGATCCATGGTTAACATATTTTGCAGCCAAAGCGCAATAAGTAATGCTCCTGCCATGCCGATAGCCAGCCCTATGATATTGATCAAGGAAAAGGATTTGTTCTTCATCAGGTTGCGCCAAGCAATTTTGATGTATGTCTTCATCATGTCGTTGCTATTTTAACAATTATTCATCCCTTAAACTGTCAATGGGATTTGTGACTGCTGCCTTTATGGTCTGAAAACTGATTGTAATAAAGGATACCAACAGTGCACCGGATCCTGCTACAATAAACACCCACCAGTCCAATGTAATGTGATAGGCAAAATTATCCATCCAGCGATGCATGGCGTACCAACCCAAGGGTATCGTGATCAAGAGGGCGGAACAGACGAGTACCATAAAGTCGACGCTGAGTATTTTTACGATTTTGAATACGGAAGCGCCCAGTATTTTACGGATTCCAATTTCTTTTACACGCTGTTGTACGGTGTAAGCAGATAGTGCGAATAAACCCATACAAGCAATGGCAATGGTAATAATCGAAAAGAGTTGCATAACCTTTGTTGTCTGCTGATCTTTTAAATACAATTTGCTATAGTCATCATTTAAAAAATGATATTCAAATTGATTCTTCATGTCTATCTCTTTCACGACAGAATTCACTTGTGCTATTGCGTCTTGAATTGGTGTATTGGGGTTGAGTCTGATAAAAATATTGCCAAAATAATAGTATTCGGGAAAAAGTACGATAGGTTTAATCTCGTTGTGAAGAGAAGCAAAGTTAAAGCTGGCGACCACTTGTTTAATGCTTCCTTTACGACCGTTCATATTGATTTTTTTACCGACAGCCTGTTGCGGGGTAAATCCCATGGCTGAAGCAGCGAGGGTATTGATCACAAAACTATATTCCGGAGATACAGTATCCCGTGCACGTAAAATATCCGTATCCGAAAGAGGCTCCCCAGCCACTGTTTTTATACGAAAGACGGAGACAAAATCTTTCTCGATAGGAATTGCCGTCACATTCATTTCGAAATCGCTCGGCTGCCCCTCAACTTCATTAATGCTATATCCGCCCTGAATATTAACGGGATTGTCATAGGAAGCTGTAACGCCTTCGACGCTATTGAGCTGCATCAACTCATCTTTTAACAACTGCCTTTCTTTATCCTGCCATCCCTGTCCGTCGATCACAAGCATATCCGTACGGTCCAGTCCCGTATTTTTGGACTGTATAAATTGCATCTGCCGCACTGCAAATAAGGTACAGATGATAAAGAAGATGGATATGCTGAATTGGAAAGCTACCAATACTTTGCTAAAAGATATTCCGCGTTGCTTCTCGGTCAATTTCCGTTTGAAAATAGACATCGGTTTTGAACTGGCAATAGAATAGGCCGGCCATCCTCCGGAAATTAATGTCAATACGATAAAAAATAAAAACAGGATAGCATAGAATCTAGGGTCGGTCCATACGATTAATTTAATCTCACTTCCCATGTACGAACCGAATACAGGCAATAATAAAAATGTAGCCAGTAAGGCTAAGGAGAGGGAGAGCAACACCATCAAACTGCATTCTGAAAAAAACTGAAGAAAAATTGTATGTCGGGCCGCCCCCAGAACTTTCTTGACTCCAATTTCCTTTTTGCGTTCGATGGCATGTGCCAATATTAAATTTGTGAAGTTAATGCTGGTCAGGATGATAAGTGCAGCACCTAAGGCCATCAGAATATAGATATACATCAGATTACCGGAACCTGCCGCCTTAGAATGTAGATGGATATCGATTAGTTTTTCAATTGAAAAGCTAAATTGATAACCTTGCTTCGTCGCCTCAGCGAATTTTGCTTTGGTGATCTGATCTATTTTCTGTTGAATGGCTCCAAAACTCTCCTTATTCTTTAACAGTGCAATCGTGATATCGTTTGCGGAAGACCATTCAGGTTGCTTGTAGCGCGCTAAACCTTTGTTGGAAAGAATGGCAGAGAAGATGATCTGTGTATTTGTTGGCAGGTCTTGTATGACACCGGTTACTTTCCAGTTGACCTTATCAATGGATAATGTTTTTCCCAATGCGGATTGTTTGGGAAAGTATTTTTCGGCTAGCTCCTTGGTCAGCACGATCTGGTTCGGTTCAGTTAATGCATGTTTGGAATCACCTTCGATAAAGGTGTAACCTAAGGTGTTAAAAAAATTGGGGTCGGCATACATGAGTTGTTTTTCCTTCGTCGTTTCGTCTTTCGATTCTACGTTTCCCGCTTTGGAATATCCATATAATCGTGTAGCCTGTTCGATTTCAGGAAGCTCTGCTTGCAGGGTGGGTGCCAAGGCTGTTGGCGTTACACTGGAATTTACCTCTTCTGCACTGTTGGGTGCCTTATAGGTAAGACTGAAATAAGCTAAACGGTCAGCATTTGGAAAAAAACGTTCATAACTTGATTCGTGAAATATATAGGCTGCCAGTAACAAAAAGCAGGTAATACCCAAGCTTAAACCAAACATGTTTAATAAGGAAAATCCTTTATTTTTTTTGATATTTCGCCAGGCAATTTTAAGGTAATTCTTTATCATCGTATTGAGTTTTTTGTAACTTTTTCATAATTTTCTGTTTTACAAAGCCGTTTATCCAAATAGATAGCCGTATGCTGGGCATGCCATGATAGAAATAGCTATTTCAATTCGTTTGCCATAAGTGTAACTTGTTGATTGTTAGTTGTGTTTTTGTTCCGGTAGCCCCGGGATATGTTCGGAAACGGACAGTTTGCTGTCCGTCGCCGTACATGTGTACCTACTCGTTACGTAATGTGATGGCCGGATTGGCCAATGCCGCTTTAATAGCTTGATAGCTAACCGTTATGAGGGTGATGCCAAGTGCAGTTAATCCCGTAAGGGCAAATACCGTCCATTTAATTGAAATACGATAGACATAATCGTCGAGCCATTTTTCCATTAACAGGTAGGCCAGAGGAGCGGCGATAAGAAAACCGATCAATGTCAACCAGAAGTATTCGGTGCATAGTAATCTCCACAAGCCAATTTCAGAAGCTCCCAGCACCTTTCGAATACCAATTTCTTTTTCCCGTTGCTCGGTTAGAAAGGCAACCAGAGCATATAGGCCAAGGCACGAAATCAGAATTGCAAGGCCTGTAAAAATGCTTGTCAGGCTTTTAATCATTTCCATCTGTTTAAATTGCTTGGCATATTCTTTATCTGTGAATGCATAATCAAAAATGAGATCTGGATCAAAGCGAATGAATTGTTGTGCGATTGCTTTCATCGTCTGACTGATATCTTGCTGTTCATTCAGTCGAAGTGTTATTTTATTTTTTTGTATAAAATCAAGAAAATAGGCCGTGGGCGTAATGGACTTGAATGGGGATTCGGATAAGGTGTTCTGTATAATACCGATAATTGTGTAGTTAATCCCTCTTTTGGACAATTGTTTGCTTGTCAGATCTGTAACCCCCATAAATTTGGCCGCAGCTTCATTGATAATTACTCCCGTGGAATCTGTCTTGAAATCCTTGGAGAAATTTCTTCCCTTCAAAAAATTCCATTGTACCGTTTTGGCGAAGTTTTCATCTACGGTGAAAATGCCCATAATGGATCCTTCCTTTGCTTCATTCCCCTGCCAGTTAAAACCACCGCCAGTTAAGGAAAGCTTATTGACAAAATTCGAAGTGAGTGATGCCTCCTGAATCAGGCCTTGATCAATCAGTTCTTTTCTCAGGATCTCAAAGTTTTTGGAAATTAACTGGCTACTGCTAGTAACGTTGACTAAGTTTGAACTTTTATAACCGATCGGACGGTCTTTTGTATAGTGCAATTGTTCTATCACCAGATAGGTTGCAATCATCAAAAAGATGGAAATCGCAAATTGTACGATAACCATTCCCTTTCTGGCATTGAATCCTCTTTTGCCGATGTTCATCTTTCCTTTGAGCGCGAGGATCGGATTAAAAGAGGATAAGAATAGCGCGGGGTATATTCCAGCCAGAATTCCAATGGAGAGAATCCCCAAAAAGGAGTATAAGTAGAACTGAATACTCGTAAATGGAACGCGCAATGTGGTATTGGTGATGGTATTTATCCACGGAAGAAGCAAAGTGCTTATTATAAGCGCTATCAGAAAAGCACAGGATACGGACAGGATGGACTCCACTAGAAATCCGGCAATCAGTTGCCGACGGTTGACACCGAACGATTTTAGAATACCAATTTCCTTCCCTCTTTTTAAGCTTCGGGCCGTACTGAGGTTGATAAAATTTATGCTGGCCAACAAAAGAATAAATATACTGATCCAGGCAAACATCCACACATATTGAATTTGCCCGCCTACATTTTTACCATTTTTGAATGAATCATAAAGATGCCATTTGGACATGGGATGCAACAGAATCTCAGGGTTTATATCTGTCAGATTTTTGTTGATGATATTTGTCAGTTTATTCTCCAAGGAGGAAACAAACGCAGGATTTTCGATCCTGGCAAAGGTGCTAAAATAGCAATTGGACCAGCTTTCTTCTATGCCTTGGTTTTTAGCGAGATAGTCGACAAATGGTAATACGTAATCCAAACCATAAAAGGTGTTATTTTCGGGAATATCTTTATAAACACCTTGAATGGTATATTGCTCTTTCCCATTCAACTGTAGAGTTTTCCCAATAACATCGGTTTTATTAAATAGTCGCTTGGCTAGAGATTCGGAGACAATGATGGTGGATGGAGTAGTTGGCGTAGTGCTATTTCCCTGCAAGGATTCGAAGGAAAATAGTTCAGCAAACTTTCCCATAGCATAAAATCCAGGTGCATTCAGTTTTTTGTCGCCTACTTTGATATTATTGCTTTCCATATTGGTCACCAGAGCTGCGTCTTGCATCTCATTTTTGAAATCAGATGCAATCGCTTTGACCAAAGGAATAGGGGTGGAGCGATCAGTAGATTTCTCATCATTGAAAGTTCCCGTCATCATCACCTGATAAATATGTTGATAATTGCTGTAATATTTATCAAAAGAGAATTGTTTCAATACCCATAACGTACTCACCAAAGCAACCGTAAATCCGAAGGACAGTCCGAGGATATTGATTGCCGTATTTAAAGGGTTGCGTCTAAGATTCCGTAAAGCGGTTTTCAAAAATAATTTAATCATGGCGGTGTTTGATGTTTGTGTTGTTGTTTTGGTGTACTGATCAATTGTTCAATGCATAGGACTGGTTTTCGTGCGTTCAAGCTATTCGTCTTTTAAACTCTTGACCGGGTTAGCGATAGCTGCTTTAATCGATTGAAAACTAACAGTAAACAAGGTGATAATAATCGTTAGGAAACCTGCACTTAAAAATATGATTATCGGTACTGTTGTTCTGAAGGCAAATCCAGCCAGCCAGTTCGATGTGAAATAGCCTGCAACGGGTAGTGCAATAATATTAGCGAAAATGATCAAAAGCAAGAATTCTTTATTCAACATTTGGATAATATGGAAGACTGTGGCACCGAGGACTTTTCTAATGCCAATCTCTTTGGTTTTCAGTTGTGCCGTATAGGTGCATAGTCCAAGAAGCCCGAGACAGGAAATCAGTATCGCTATTATGGCAAAGAAATTAAACAATATTCCCTGTTTTTGCTCGCTCATATATTGCTTTTGGTAACTTTCCTCCAGAAAGCTATAGCTGATCGGCATATCGTCATAATAGCTTTTCCAGATCTGCTGCAAAGCATGCAATGCCGATTCGGTTCCGGCAGGATTTGTTTTTATATAAAGCTGCTGGCAATCTTTTGGACTAAATTGAAAGACCATGGGTTCGATCTTTTGACGTACACTGGCGTAATTAAAATCTTTGACAACACCAATAATGGTTCCCGGAACAGTTCGGATCCGTAAACGGGCACCAATTGGATTCTTTAATCCCATCTCACGAACGGCAGTTTCGTTGATGAGAAAATGCGTAGAATCCGCAGTCGAGCCGGTGAAGTCTTTTCCCTGTGCCAGTTTTATTTTGAAAAAATCAAGTGCAGATTGATCCGAATAAGTAATGCTGAACCAAAGATTTGAATTGCTGGGTTTTCCGTCCCAATCGTTATCTCCTGTCGATCCACCGCCATATACCATATCCCTTCCAAGTCGAATGACATCACTGATACCTTTATTTTTCATGAGATCACTCTTGACGGCATCAAAATGTTGTGCCATTTTTGGTGCCATGGGAACAGAAATAATATTGCTCTTTTCGTAACCTAAGTTTTTGTTACGTATATACTCCAATTGTCGACCAATGACGATCGTCATTGTGATAAGAACAATAGCTACTGTAAACTGTACTACCACTAATATCTTTCTAAAATTTGATTTCTTTGTTCCGAATCTGCCCTTTAATACTTTGATCGGGTCAAAGTTTGAAAGTAACAGGGCAGGATAAATGCTGGTCAATAGCAATGTGCCTATTAACATGATTAAAATATAGCTCCATAGATCAATACTGGATAGCTGCAAAGAAATATGTTTGCCGGAGAAATTATTAAAAAGGGGGAGAAAGATAAAAACAATGCTGATGGCCAAAATAACGGCGATCGCGAAGAGCAGTGTCGTCTCCAGAATAAATTGGAAAAATAACTCTTTTCTTCCGGCTCCGATGATTTTCCGGATGCCAACTTCTTTGGATCTGGACAAGGAGCGTGCGGTAGAGAGGTTGATATAATTGATACTCGCAATGACAAGAATCATCAAAGCGACGCCGATAAAGATATGGACTATGCCAATTCCTCCATCGCTGCCATCCATCTGGTAAAGATGCATTTTAGCTAATTCTTGCGTAATGTAAGGTACGGGGCCATCTTCGGGTTTATTGCGTTCGTGTATCTTTTGTAATTTTTGGGCCACTACCGTGGGACTCGCATCGGGTCTCAATTGGAGGTAAGTTTCAAAGGAGAAGCTGGACCAATCTTCATCCATCGATGACAGATAGGTTTTATTGTCATAGGTGGTTTTGTTTTTGATGTAAGCCTGTTCATTAAACCGTGAAAGGGGGAGAAGCACCTGAAATTGGAAGGAAGAATTTTCGGGATAGTCGGGGATAACTCCACTTACTACACATAAATCTTCTATTCCCAATACCACCGTTTTACCGATTGGATTTTCATCACCAAAATACCGACGGGCTGTAGTCTCAGTAAGAACAACGGAATTGTTGTCGGGAAAAGGTTGTTTCTGGTTGCCTTGAATAAGAGGAAAATCAAAAACACTAAAGTAACTGGGATCTACAAAAGCGAAATTCTTTTCTGTAAATCGTTTGTCTTTATACTTGATGGTGGCATCACCGATCCTAAAGATACGTACGGCGTCCTGAACCTCGGGAATTTCTCTTTTGGCAAAACTCCCAATAGGGGCAATGATAGATCCAAATATTCGTTTTGAGATTCCCGTTCCGCCCTCGATCCCAATTTTGTAGATTGAATCTTGATTCTTATGAAAACGATCAAAGGATAATTCATCCTTTATCCATAGTAGTAGGAAGATTCCCACAACTAATCCTGCGGTCAACCCCAGGATATTGATAGCGCTGTAAAATTTGTTGGAAAAAATACTGCGCCATGCGGTTTTGATGAAATTCTTTATCATTGTGATATGTTTTAGATTCGAAATTAACGTCTATCATTTTTGCCCCCATTACCGGATCTATTCGTCTCTCAAACTATTTACCGGATTCAGCAATGCAGCTTTAAATGTCTGAAATCCTATCGTGATAAAAGCCACTAGTGCAACTGTCAAGACGGCGACGATATAGGCCCACCAAGGCATATCGATGCGGTACACGAAATCATTTAGCCAGCTACTGAATAAGTAATATGCAATTGGTCCCGCAATCAGAAACGCAATAGAGATCAATTTGATATAGTTAACAGAAAGTAAATGAATGATGCTGGCAATACTAGCTCCAAGAACTTTACGGATACCGATCTCTTTGCTTCTTGATTCGGCTGTGTATGCTGCCAGTCCCAATAGACCTAGACAGGCAATAAATAAAGTCAAGCATGAAAATAGGGTCATGACATTGGATGAACGAATTTCATTTTCATATTGATTCTGTACATGTTGATCTAAAAAAGAAAAATCAAATGCTGCGTCGGGAGCAATAGCGGTATAGATCTTTTTTACCCCTTCAATATAGCTTTGAAGATCTGCTGTTTTATAGCGGATCAACAAATTCCGTGGTGATTCGGATGAACCATTCATGGTGTAATAGGTATATCCACCAATCTCAGATTTTAGATTCGTATAATTAAAATCGCGAACAATACCCGTTATAATGGAATTAGTTGCGCTCATTTCAGTCACGATATGCTTTCCTATAGCATCTTCTGGTGTTTTATACCCTAAAAACTTCATTACTTTTTCGTTGATCAACACATAACATGTTGAATCAGTACCCCCGATAACATCCGGTAAATCCGTCCCCGCAAGTAATTTTAATCCCAAAGTATTGATTGTCCTGCCATAGGTAACACAGGTTGAAGTCGGCAAGCCCTGCTTGTCGGTAGTTAATTTATAAGTTGTTTTTCCACTTTCATTAAATCCGGGTATAGATTGTGCCAAGGTCGTGGATACTGTGTTGGTCAGGTTTTGAATCTGCTGACTAAGGGTCTGGAGTTTTTTCTGACTTTTTAAAGAACGGATAGAAATAGAGACAACATTTTCGGGCTGATAGCCTAAATCCTTGTTCCGTATAAAATTCATTTGCGCTAGCATGATACTGATCCCGATAATCAGTACAATCGAAATAGAAAATTGGCAGACAACAAGTATTTGTCTGATTAAGACTGTTTTTCCCTGCTTATTGTATCCTTTGTTCATTAAGGATATTGATTTGATATTTGAAAGGAATAGCGCTGGATAGCTGCCGGCAACAAGTGTAATGATCAACCATGCGAATGCCAAGATCCCCAGCATATTCCAATTAAGAAGATGTTGAATTGTCATATTGGTCTTACCCACCAAATTGAATGCGGGGATGAATAGGACGGCGAGAATAACCCCTATGAGCATTGCGAAGAGACTGATCGTAGCAGTTTCCACGAAGAACCGCACGATAAGTTGGTTACGCGTAGCGCCAAGTACTTTATTGACACCTACTTGTTTTGCATTTTTCTGTGATTTGGCTGTCGCTAGATTCATGTAGTTGATGCATGCAATCACGATGACTAAAAAAGCGAGAACCGATAATGTCCTAACAATGTTTATATTTCCGGCACGTGTAGTAACACCCTTTGTTAGATCTGAAGAATAAAGGTGTACCTGCGATAAAGGTTGCAGAAAAAATTGCGTATAATATTGATGGTCTTTTTCGATGTATTTATCAATCAATTTGGTTGCTTCCTGGGCAATGGTTGCCGGATTTGCTCCGTTTTTTAATAGGATATAGGTCTCATAGCTCGCATTGCTCCAAAACACATTTTGTCCCATCCATGAATCCATAATATTCATGACCATGTTACAATCTATAGTACTATTGGCCGGAAGATCTTTAAAGACACCGGTGACCTGTACGGTATCTCGTTGATTGATGCTGATTAGTTTGCCAACTGCTTCCTGTGAACCAAATAATTTCTCTTTTGATGATTGGGAAAGGACAATGCTTTTTTTGTTCGAAAAAGCGGTACGTGCATTCCCTTCAATAAATTGGAAATCAAAGATGGAAAACAGGGTTGAATCTGCGAGGTAGAGTTGTTTTTCGGAGAAATTATTATTTTCGGTACGGATAGAGGCTGTGGCACCGTAGCCGTCTTTTACGAGACGCACCATATTATCCACCTGCGTAATATCTGATTTTAAGGCTGGACCTACTGCATTAGGTAGCGTGATCATTTTTTCCTGATTATATTCTGCGGAAAGTTTCATGTAGACCCGATAGATATTACCAGCTTTTGAATACATGGTATCAAAACTCAATTCCTGTCGGATAAAGGCAAATAATAATAGCGATACACAGATCCCAATAGCAAGCCCGCTAATATTAAGAATACTGAAAAATCGGTTGGCTCTGATCGTTCGCCATGCTGTCTTTATATTGTTCTTGATCATGATCGTATGTGTTTGTTTCGTGCTATATATAAAGTTTTTTCTGGATTATACTATTTATTCGTCTCTAAGGCTATTGACAGGGTTTTGAATAGCTGCTTTTACGGCCTGAAAACTAACGGTAAAAACTGCTGCGAATAGCGATAGGCCCGCTCCGAGCAAAAATGGAGCCGCTGAAATATCTATGCGGTAATAAAAGTCTTCCAGCCATTTATTGCTCAGCCACCAAGTTAGTGGTGCCGCTATGAGAATACTGATCAAAATCAACTGTATGAAATTTTTGGCCAGCAAATGAAAAATCATGGGAATGCTAGCGCCCAGAACTTTTCGGATCCCGATCTCTTTGCTACGTTGAAAGGCTGCTAATGTGATAAGTCCAAATAGTCCCAAACAACCAATTAGGATGGCAACGATTGTACTGCAGTTGATCAGTTTGGCCATATTTTGCTCCTTTTGATAAAGAGAGGCAATGGTCTCATCGTAGAATTTGATTTCGGTAGGATATTCCGGGAAGAACCGAGCATATACTTTTTTAATATCTTCAATGGCGGATTTCCATTCACTACTGTTACCTGATAATTTCATATTGAAAGTGTAGGATCCGAAGCTAAAACTACACAATGCTAAAGGTTTGATTTCTGTATAGAAATTTTGCGCATGGAAATCTTTAATTACACCGACGATAGGGTAGGTGCTCTGTCCTTGACCAATGTATTTGCCGAGTGCCTCTTGTGGCGATTTAAACCCAAAAGCTTTGACGGCAGATTCATTAATTACATAGGAATTGGTGGTATCTGACTGCGTAAGATTATTTCCTGCTATTAATTTCATGTCATAGACTTCAATATAATTGGGATCCGCATTTTTAAAGTAAACATCGGATGAGACTTTTTCTTTGCCCGAAGGATCTTGGAAATGAAGCCATGAGGAGGAATAATTATCGGTTAATGGTAGCGTGCCCACTGAAGCAGCGGAGATGCCTTTGATTTTTTTGATTTCATTGAGCAAAGTCTGTTTCTTTTGCTGGTCTATACTTTTGTTCCAAAATTTATCAACCAATTTATATGGCATATCCAAGGTGACAACAGCGTTTTTATTAAATCCCATTTCTTTGTTCAATGTATACGATAGCTGCTGGCCGATGATCAGGGCCGATACAGTAAAGAATTGTGCAATAAAAAACTGAAAGACAATGAGGGTTTTACGCAAGTTGATCTGCGTCTTTCCAATCTGGAATTGTTTTCCTGCCCGAAATAGATTGACAGGTTGTACCTTTTTGATTAACCAAGCCGGATAAGCTGCGGCTATTCCCGTTGTTACTGCGAGCAGGATAGCGATAAATAAGCTAGATGAACCTGAACTGGTAAAACTCTGCACTTTATTGGGGATCATTTCCTGAAAATAGTGGAATGCGAGTTTGGACAATAAGACCGAAAATAAGAGTGCTATAAAAATGGTGATAAGGGATTCGAAAATAATTTGAAGAACCAATGTACCCTGACTGCTTCCCAATGTCTTGCGGACTCCAATATCCTTGCTGCGTGCCGGGAGTTGTGCGGTACTGAGATTGACGTAATTAATGCAGGCAAGAGCCATTAAGAAAATAGCAACCGCTACCAGCCCATAAATAAGTGTTTTGCTTGTCTTTTCGCCTTTCCAATCCTGTACATGTGCCGCAAAATGAGATTCTTTGAGCGGCATCACTTCTATTTGACACTTATATTCGTTTTCGGCCTTCTGCGCTTCTTGAAACGCGATCCAATTTTTCTTGCCTATTTTTGCTATGGCTGCTTGGATATCGGTATTTTTAACACCATCTTTCAAACGGATATATAGACGGTTTGTACCACTGACATTTGTCCAAACATAGAGCGGATACATTTCATCTTTAACCGGCATAAACTCGGTGCCATTGAATTCGCTGTTAAAATCCAGATCAGCTATCACGCCTGAAATAGTTTTAGGGATTGTATCGTTATAGAAGATAGTTTTGCCGATTAACTGGTCTACTGGCTGATTAGGGAAATATAGCGCTGCCCGTTTTTGGGTCAATACCAGATTATCAGGTGTAGTAAATGCGTTTTCCTGCGAACCGGCGAGCCACTTGTAGCCCACGAGTTTAAAATAATCTGTTGTCGTTTCAATAACATTTCCATCAGCATCGGCAAAATCTTCTACCAATTTCTGATCAGCAGCACCTTTGTTGATGGTAACAGCAGATATACCATAATCTCGAAATGCCGGTGCCACTAATTCGACTCCGGGAATTTCTTTTTTTATGGCCTGATGAAATGGCTTTGCGACGCCTGAATTATAAGTCGCTTTTCCCTCATTACCAAATTTAGATATTAAACGAAAACTGCGTTCCAGTTTTGGAATTCCCTCTTCGAAGCTGTATTCATAATTAACAATTTTGAATATCATCCAACAGGAGGTAATGCCAATAGACAATCCGACAATGTTCAACAGAGAGAATAATTTATTTTTCAAAAGCTGGCGAACAGCTGATTTTAATATAAGCGTATTCATTGTTAATTATTTTATGATGATCATAACTTTTCTTTCTTATCTATTCATCTCTTAGACTATCGACCGGATTTGCTTTCGCGGCTTTAAATGTTTGGTAGCTAACGGTAATCAGGGCAATGACAACGGCGGACAACCCTGCAAAAGCAAACATCCACCATTTTGGTTCAATATGGTACGCAAAGTTGTCCAGCCATTTGTTCATTGCTATCCACGATAATGGTGTGGCGATACAAATTGCGATGACCAATAGTCGGATAAAGTCAGAGGAAAGCAATAGCACCAAATTATAGATGGATGCGCCGAGAACCTTCCGCACTCCGATTTCTTTGGTGCGCTGTTGCGCCGTATAAGTCACCAGTCCAAGTAAACCTAAGCAAGCAATGAAAAGGGCAAGGCTTGAAAATGCGGTAAAGAGTCTTCTAAAATTAAAATCGGCTTCGTATTGACGGTTAAAATTATCATCTAAGAAACTGTACAAAAAGGGACGATGGGGAGCGAGTTCAGTCCATAATTTACCGATTCTGTCGATCGTTTGTTGATTGACATGTTGTAAATTAACGGCTAGATAACGGCTGCTACTTGGCTCAAGTCGTAGCGCTAGAGGCTCAATTTTGCGATGCAGGGACAGGTAATTGAAATCTTTTACAACGCCGATGACCGTACCTTCTTTGCCCCATTGTCTAAATTGTTTTCCGATGATATCCTGTGGGTTTGAATAGCCCCATAATTTGGCTGCAGATTCATTAATGATAAGTGAATGGGCGCTATCTGCTGGAAAATCGCGTGAGTAAGCTCTTCCCGCAGCCATCTTGATGCCCATATTTGGGATAAAGTCTATATCTACTTCATAGAGTGATGGAGCGAAATTGGTCATTTTTCCATCTGTTGACATAATTTCTGTTCCGGCATTTGGAAAGAAAGTTCCCGGAACGGTGCGTGAAGCTGTCACCGACTGTACATCTTTATCTTTTGCGAGTGTATTTTTGATTGCTTCTAAGTTGTTGTTGACTTTTTCGTCAAAGTTGTAATCGATGACTAGCCGTTGTGCTTTTTGAAATCCAAGGTCTTGCTGTTGCAACTGATTCAATTGCGAAAATACGATCACAGTTCCTGCAATCAGTGCAATGGAAAGGCAGAATTGAAAAACGACGAGACTCCGACGTAACAAAGTCCCGCCTTTACTGTTGCTAAAAGCTCCTTTAAGGACTTTAATCGGTTTAAAGCTTGCCAAGATCAATGCAGGGTAACTTGCCGCTAAAAGTCCGGTGACGGTTGTTGCTAAAATGAATATTGCCCAAGTAGTACCATTCATCAATGCGGAATAGGTCAGGTGTTTTCCAGAAAATGCTTCTAAAAAAGGGAGAAAAGCAAGTACAAGAACAATTGCCAATAATCCGCTGAGAAAAACAAGCGCCAACGATTCAGCCATAAACTGGAAAATCAGATTGGCTTTATTTGCGCCGATTGCTTTTCGGACACCGACTTCCTTGGCACGTTCCATGGATCTGGAAGTTGCAAGATTCATAAAGTTAACACAGGCGATCAGCAATATAAATCCGCCGATGATCGCGAAAATATACAAATTTTGAAAGCTACCAGTCGTTCCCGGCTGACGATCTGCTGCAGAATGCATATAAGCCTGAAGCATGGGCTCAAGACGGAAATTGTATCTTGAATTGGCATTTTCTTGCACCGGGATATGTCGCTTGAGAAAATTAGGTATTTTTTGATTGAATTTTACTGGATCAAAGTCTTTTGAGGCGAGAAAATATGTGTAAAAGTCCACATAGCCCCAACCTTCTTTTTCAAAGACATCAGGTCTTGCTTTTCGGAATGTACTCATTGAGAGCAGAGCATCGAAGGTAAAGTGTGAGTTGGCCGGTACATCTGCCATCACAGCAGTTACGGTATATAAGCCTGCATCTGCGCGGCCGGCAGCGAGCCCGCCTTCAATGGTTTTACCAATAGGATTCTGGTCGCCGAAATATTTTTTAGCGGTGCTTTCTGTTAATACAACTGAATAGGCATTTTTTAGTGCTGTATGCGGGTCGCCGGCTAAAATTTTCCAGCTGAACACATCAAATGCAGTAGAATCCATGAAAAATACATTTTCTTCCTGGAACCTATTTTCTCCTTGTTTGAATAGGATGGACGTTTGCCCGGAGAATTGAACGATCTTCTCTATCTCTGGGAAGTCGGCTTTCAGGGCTTCTCCGATCGGGGCATTTCCCCAGATCTGATGTTGTTCTGTACTACCGACTTCTTTATAGTCATGTACGACGCGGAAAATGCGGTCTTTGTTGACATGATATTTATCGTAGGAAAGTTCATTCTGTACATAAATAACAATTAATAAACAGCAAGCCAAGCCAATGGCGAGGCCTACTATATTGATGGTGGCATAACCTCTATTTTTGAGAATATTGCGCCAGGCTATTTTAATATAATTTTGTATCATGGTTGCTGTTTTTTAATTTATTCAGTTATGTAGGTTACCTGTTTCTAGTAATTGCCTTATGAGCTCTTCATTATCTTATGTATTCGTATTTTAAACTATGTATGGAGTTAATGCCCTTTGTTTGTTGATGAAATAATCGTTTAGAGATCGTAATGGGATCATTTCTGATACCCATCACTTTCTCTGATCACTATTGAGCTTCTTTTATTCATCTCTTAGACTATCTACCGGGTTAGCACGTGCTGCTTTAAAGGCCTGTATGCCGATTGTGCACAGGGCAAGGCCTATTGTTGTTGTGCCGGCAAGCGCAAACATCCACCAACTCGGTTCAATATGGTAGGCGAAGTCTTCCAGCCATTTAGTTAGCATCCACCATGCTATAGGCGCCGCTATGGCAAAAGCGATGAAAAGTAGTTTTACAAAATCTCGGGATAACAATAAGACAATAGCAGATACCGAAGATCCTAATACTTTTCGAATACCTATTTCTTTTATTCGGCGATTAATGGTCAACAGCGCCAGAGCGAATAATCCCAAGCAGGCTATCATAACGGCTGCTGTTGCTCCGGCGATTATGATACGGGAAAAACGCTGTTCGGCGTTGTACATATTTTCTGTGTTCTCATCCAGATAGGAAGGAGATGCATTGGCTTTGGGGTTAATTTTTTTCCAAATTTGTTCAATATCGGCAATGCTTTTAGATAAATTATCGGTTTGTATACGCACAAAAATATATTCTACAGGGAAGCCATGTGGATTGATGACAAGCGTTAATGGACCTACTTTTTTGTATAGATCCTGAAAATTGAAGTTATCGACCACACCAATAACCCTAGGTTTGCCATTCATATCGATGCTGTTGCCGAGAACTTTATCTATGCCACCTAACGCCTCAGCCATCTGCTTATTAATAAGCACAGCCGTAGTGTCGGTACTAAAATTACGATTAAAGTCCCTTCCAGCAAGCAATCGGATGCCTAGCGTTTTTAAGTAGTCGTAATCTATACACATGAAATTCGTATGAATCTGCTTTCCATTATGTTCGAATCCGATCATACTGGTACCCGTGCTTCCATCTCTTCCTCGGCCGATATTCATATCTGACGCACTCACACTCTTTACCCAGGGTTGCGACGCCAGTTCGTTGAGCATTCGCTGGAGCGCTATTTCCGGATCTATACCGCTGCCTATTGGAATGCTTACCACTTCAGTTTTATCAAAACCTAATGGACGATTGGCAATATAATGGAGTTGGCTTCCTACAACTATGGTAGCCACAATCATAACCATGGCGATGCTGAATTGCAGTATCGTAAGACTATTGCGTAACCGTCCTGCTCTAACTCTTGCGGTACCTTTGAGGTTCTGTATAAGATTGGTGCGGGCTATGCGCCATGCAGGATATGCACCAGTAAATAACGTTAGTGTGATAAATACTAAAACAAAAACGATAAAATTAGGCAAGGTAAACAGTTGAACAAAGGTTAGCTTATAATTAGTCATCGCGTTGTACTCAGGTAGTACTAACCAAGCTAAACCTATGCCTAAACTAAGTGCTATCACACAAAGGAGTAGAGCTTCGGTCCATAATTGCAGTATTAATTGGCCAATAGTACTACCTAAAGTTTTTCGTGTACCGATTTCGCGGTTGCGGACTATCGAGTTAGCGAGAGAGAGATTAACAAAATTGGAACTTGCAACAAATAAAATCAGTCCAGCAATCAGTAACAACATCCATGGAAAAGTAGGAGATCCACCATTCCCTAACCCAAGGGAGTTTAGGTGATATTCGGACATGGGCAGAATGTGGAGGGAAATATAGTCCCCCCTTTTATCGGGTAATGCACCACTACGTTTTAATTTGTCACTGCTCGTTTTTAAATGTTGTTGCATAGACGATCGAGCTGCTTGACTGAAAATATAATCATCCGCGTTCTCCGAATTCATTTTTGCAAATAGGACATGATCCTGTTGATCCCAACTATCTTTATAAGACGGGTAATTGGGATTTTTTTCAAAGCGTAGCAGCGTGTTGAAGTTAAGGCTTGAAGTGCTTGGTAAAGTTTTCAAGACAGCGCTAACAGTCTTAGCCTCCCATTGTCCATTTAAATTGACTTCAACTTGCTGACCGATCACATCACTGCTATTAAAGAGTTTCTTTGCTGTCTGTTCGTCAAGGACAATATGATCTAGATTATCGAGTGCTTTATTATTTCCCGATAACATCGGTAAACTGAAAATAGGAAGGAAATCTGCATCTACATATTTGTTGCTCAACGTTAATTGTTTCTGACCTTTGCGAAGCTGCAGCACACTATGAAGGTAACGACTAAGATATTTAATTTCTGGTATTTCTGATTTTAGAATGTCATGCATCGGAGCTGCCATCGTAGCATTGTAGTTGATGCTATTTTCAGGTTGTGTCTGAAAATAAATCAATCCTACTCGCTCATATTCCTTAATAAATTTGTCATATGACAATTCATGCATCGATGTCAGATAAAGTAAGGTAGCAGTTGTTATAGCGATAGCCAATCCAAAAATATGGATACCGCTCAACATTTTATTTTTTGCTAAGTTGCGCCAGGCTATTTTAATGTATGTCTTAACCATTGTAAGTCTTTCCTTTTTGATATTAATCGATTATTAACCTATTGTTCAAATCCCGACTGATGGATTTTTCTTCGATTACTTTTATATTGAAAATTATTCGTCTCTTAAGCTGTCTACTGGATTGCTCAAAGCTGCGCGAACGGCCTGATAGCTAACGGTGATAATTGCGATCAGCAAGGCCAAAATACTTCCGAGGATAAAGGTTTGTACGTCCAAATCTGTTTTATAGGCAAAATTGCTCAACCATTGTTTCATCAGGTAAACCGCGATAGGGCATGCGATCAAAATAGCAATGGAAACGAGGATCACGAAATTTTTGCCCAGTAGTCTGACGACACCAAAGGTGCTTGCTCCAAGTACCTTGCGGATTCCGATTTCCTTTATGCGCATTTGTGCTTCGTGCGTTGCCAGCGCAAACAGGCCCAAAGCGGATATAAAAATTGCGATGCCCGCAAAAATGTTGAATAACAGGCCGGTGCGGTGTTCCGATTTATACAAATTGTCAAACTGCTGATCAATGAATGTATAATTAAATGGAGCATCGGAAGGATAGCGATTATAGATCTTTTCTAATGCCTTAATGGCCTCAGGAGCTTTTGTCGTACTTGTTTTGACATATACAGTGCCACCTCCATAACGCGTCCAAAAGACCAGCGGTCCTATTTTATCTTTAATGGATTTGAAGTGAAAGTCTTTTACCACACCGATAATTTTTCCCGGGATATCATGAAAACTCATATTTAATCCCACGTATGGCGGTTTTAAGCTCATTTGTTTTGCCAAGGTCTCATTGATGATATATCCAGATGAATCAGCAGGCATGCCGCTAAAGTTTTTTCCTTCCAGAAATTGTATATTCATTAGAGGGATAAAATCCTTATCAATGGTGGCCTGAGCAACAATCAGTTTGTTGTCTTTAGACTTGCCCGGCCATTCGATATCGCTGGTTGCATTTCCGTAATCCGTCATATTGTAAACACTGGACAAGGAAACAGCCTGAATAGCGTTGTTGTTTTTGAGTTCGGTCCGTATCGCATCCATATGTTTATAGGCTTCCTGTGGAAGACGAAGGCTCATGACATGATCTCTGTCATAGCCGAGATTGATCTTTTGGATAAAAGCCAATTGGTTTCGGATCATTAGGGTACATACAATCAGTGTCACGGAGAGCGTAAATTGGAAAACCACCAATATTTTACGCATCGTATTTGAGGAAACACCTTTTACGGATTTTCCTTTTAACGAATGGATTGGATTGAATGATGAAAGTTGTATCGCAGGGTATATACTAGATAGACCCAGTGTCCCTATAATTGCGATCCCAATGTATAGCCATATCGCGGTATTATGGAAGGTAAAACTGATTGATTTTTGTGTGATCTGATTATATCCTGTATGAAGGATGAATATAAGAATGAAAGCGATTAGTAGTGAGCAAAGGAATACAACAACCGTTTCCGTAATGAATTGTAGGAATAGGTGGAGACGGTTGGCACCGATTATTTTGCGAATACCAACGTCTTTCGACCGATCTAATGCCCTTGCGGTGCTCAGATTGACATAATTTACCGACCCGATGACCAGCAGCAATACCGCTATGATCCCAAAAATCTGCACCATGCGAAGCGTTGATTTATTCCCGTCGGGTGCAATTAGATGCATGGTTTTTAAGGGGTCTAAAACAAATACAGTTGAATTTTCGCCGTCGCGGGCTTTGGTATAGGAGTCGGTGACAGATTTACCGATAAGTGCTGCAGAAGCGTTGGGTTTGACTTTAACATAAGTTGAAAAACTGTAATTGCCCATATCTTCATCGATTGTTTTCCATTTGCCATTACCGCCCGATTTTGTAAACCGCTGTGCATAATAACCCAATGGAATAACCACGTCAAACTGCATCGAGGAGTTTTGTGGGAGATCTTTTAGGATACCCGCCACGGTGAATAGATCTTTCTGATAACGGAAAGTTTTTCCGATAACCTGCTGGCTACTAAAAAGCTTTTCTGCTATCGATGGGGTGATAAGTGCCTGTTTGTAATTTGCCTGAAAACCTGATAGGGAACCCTCTTGCAAAGGGAAGTGAAATATGTTGAAAAAATTATCATCAACATAATAGATGTTTATATCCGTTACGGGACGTTTCAGCTTATCATTGACCAGTGTGATACTATAATCCTGTGAAACGCGTGTCGCATACTCCACCTCAGGTATATTTTGTGCATAGTTTCCGATCGGACCCGGTGAGATACCCCATATCGCGCCATTGTGCTCGGGATCCAAATGAGAATTGACTTTGTAGATCTGTTCATAGTCTGGATGGAATTTATCAAAACTTTGTTCATCCTGTACCCATAGAATAATTAATATCGAGGCTGTAAGACTGACCGATAAACCTAATATATTGATAGCGGTATAGAATTTTCTTTTCCTTAATTCTCTGATTGCCGTTATTAAATAATTCTTTATCATGAGGATAGGTGTTTATTGCATTGATTATTATTGTGCCTCTTTACTGTTCTATTCGTCTCTTAAACTATCTACCGGATTTGCACGGGCAGCCCGCAATGATTGGAAACTTAATGTCATAAATGCGATCACTATCGTGAGTATCGCCGGGATAAAAAATAGCCACCACTGTATTTCAATTTTAAATGGAATATCACGTAACCATTCATGCATGGCCCACCACGCAATTGGTGTCGATACCAAAATTGAAATGATAATTAGTTTGATGTAATCTTTGGACAGTAAACCGATGATACCGGTAACCGAACTTCCCAATACTTTGCGGATTCCAATTTCTTTTGTGCGTTGTACGGTTGTTATCGTCACTAAACCGACGAGACCAAGGCAGCTCAGCAATAAGGTGATTGCGGTCGCCAAATTGATAATCTTGGACAATCGCATGTCAGTCTCGTAAAGGGATTTGATCTCCTGATCGTAAAAACGGTAGCTGAATTTTGCATTTGGATAGATACTTTTCCATTCTTTTTCGAGGTTTGCCAGTGCAGTTGGCCATTTTTTAGGATCACTGTCCAAGCGAACGTTAATATGTCCCAGTGGACCTCTATTGGTCGAAACCTCCATCACAATGGGGTTCAATTGCTGGTGGAGATCTTTGCTGTGGAAATTGGCTATGATACCAACAATTTTAACGTTTTTGTCGCGGGATACAACAGCCTGTCCAATTGCTTCGTCAGCGTTTTTAAAGCCCAATTCTGTCATGGCTCTTTCATTGATTACAATACCCGAACTTGTGTCGGACATCGACAGTTTACGACCTGCAAGCAATTTGATATGGTAAAGGTCAATGTAATCCTGATCCACAAATTTGTATTGCATAAACTGATTTTTACTTTCCTCTTCGCCATATTTGCGAATCGGATTACCCCAATAACTGTCGTCCATAGGAAAATGCCCCAAGGAAACACGGCTGATTCCGGGATATTTAGCTAATGCCTGCTTAAAAACAAATGGATCTGTTGTCGCTTTATCGGCGTTTCTATTTGGAATTGATACGGTGACTATAGCATCCTGATCAAAGCCTAAATCGCTTTTGAGCATATGTTTGATCTGAATGCTGATCACAAACGTGCCAATAAGGAAAATCTGTGCAATAATAAATTGAAAGATAATCAGACCTTTACGGAGAAATACCCCTTTGTTGGAATTGTTTGACAGTGATTTTATTTTCATCACTTCGATCAATCTTACTTTGTTGATCAGTATCGATGGATATATTCCCGCAAATAATGTAATTAAGACGAGCAATCCAATGACGAATAATAGGAGGTTGAACTGATCGTTGTAGTTGTTGATGTCTGGCGGGATAAAATCACTGAGCAGCAATTCCATCATTTTTGTCAATGGCCAGGAAAGAAATAACGCAAATAGCGCGATCAAAAAAGTCTCTGTCAAAAAGCTTCGGGTCAAGTAAATTTCCCGTTCACCCAATGTTTTTCGGATACCGATAGCGCGTGCACGCATAGGTACCATTGCTGTACTTAGATTGATGTAATTGATAGCAGCCAGAACAAGTAGAAAAATAGCTATTCCGATAAGGCCATAGAGCACTTTGATATTGCTGTGATTCTGTATAATAGGATTGAAGTGGAGGTCAGACAGCGCCGAGAAACGGATACTTCGTTTAATATTTCTTTTTTTATATTCCTCGCCATTCATTTCCAGTGTCTTACGGTTGATGATGTTCTCAAGATTGTGGATATGATCAGACGATTTGACTTTAACAAAAAGCTGGTAGTAGTTCATCAGCATGAGCCAATTGTCCATATTTGGATCTTGATCAGGTATTTTGATAAATTCCTTACCAATAAAAGTACTTGGATAGCTTAGATCTTCGACAATTCCCGATACCGTAAATTGCGTGCTATCATACGAAATGGTTTTGCCAATAATATCCTGATTTTGCAGCTTGGGAAAATAGGCTTTTGCGCGGGATGCGGTAAGGACAACCTCATTTTGGAGTTTGAAAAGCTGATTCGGACTTCCGGCAAGCCATTTGTAAGGGACCATTTTAAAATAGTCGGCAGTGGTCGCGAAAATCTTTTCCTGTCCTGCAAATTCTGTCGGTGCTTCACCTTTGGATGAAGGCGTCACGACTTCAAAATAACGATTATAGTAAGGCACGACCAATTCGGCATCTTGTGTGTTCTCTTTTAAGTAATACGCAAGAGGAAAGGGTACAGCGTCAAAATCTCCACTTTCATTTTCGTGTTGTGTATGCGAATATACTTTGTAGATCTGCTCTTTTTCAGGATGCTTTCGGTCGAAACTAAATTCATAATTGACAATACGAAAAATAAACCAACAGGCGCTTATCCCAATAGCGAGCCCCAATATATTTAAAAAAGTAAAAAGACGATAACGCCAAAGCTGTCTAAAAATCAATTTTATATTACTCATTACAATTCAGTTTTATTGGGTTTATTTTATAAAATGTCTCTTTATTCATCTCTTAAACTATCTACAGGATTTGCACGGGCAGCACTGACGGATTGATAGCTCATGGCTAAAAACGCTACGCCAATAGTTACTATCGCCGGAACGATAAACATCCACCAGCTGAGTGTTATCTTAAAAGCAAAATCTGTTAGCCATTTATCAATCGCTAACCAGGCAATTGGTGTAGCAATTAGGATCGAAATAATAATTAGTTTGATATAATCTTTGGATAGCAATAGCACAATTCCACTGATTGTGCTCCCCAGAATTTTCCGTATACCGATTTCTTTTGTCCGTTGATGTGTGGTTAATGTCACTAATCCAATCAATCCCAGGCAACTTAGCAAAATAGTAATGGATGTTGACAAATTGATTATTTTATAAAAGCGATAATCTTTCTCATAGAGTTCTTTGATCCGCTGATCATAAAATTGGTAGGTAAACGGTGCATTTGGATATACGTTTTTCCATTCATTTTTTATGGATGCAATCGCCTGACGCCATTTTTTTGGATCTCCATTTAATTTAATATTAATATTCTGCAGCGTGCCCTTGTTGGTTGATATTTGCATAGCAAGGGGTTCTAATGGGGCGTGAAGATTAAAGTTATGGAAATCGGCCAGTACGCCGACAATTGTCGTTAGACGATCGTTTACGGAAACGGTTTTTCCAACGGCTTCAGTAGGGGATTTAAATCCAAACTTACCAATGGCCATTTGATTGATCAGTATTCCTGAGGTTGTATCCGAAAGTTTGAGCGCCCGCCCTGACAGTAGTTTCATTTTGAATACATCCAGGTAATTTTCTTCGATATATTTAAAAGGCATATTGACCAGAACCTGACCGGTATCGCTCTGCATTATGATATTATTTCCCCATTGGTCGTTATTCATTGGGAGGTGGCCTAGCGAAACCTGGTCGATTTCAGGATATTTTCGAAGAAGTTCTTTCAAAAGAAACGGACTTTTGCCTGAATCTTCTGCTTTTTTATAGGGTAGTTTGAGGGTAATAACAGCATCATCCTGAAAGCCAGCATCGCTGTTTAAGGCATGTTGGAGCTGTAAACCCATGATCACAGTCAGTACAACAAAAGCCTGAGCGATCACAAATTGAAAGACGATGAGAATCTTTCGAAGTGAAATACCACCAAAGGAAATTTTATCGGCCGTATGTATTTTTATGGCTTCGACGACATGGACTTTATTAATAAGGACGGCTGGATACAGACTTGAAATCAACGTTAGTAGGATAATAAGCCACACTAGAAAGATAAACACAGGTAGACTATCTGAATAGGCATTTATATTTTCCGGGAGATATGAACTAAAGGTAAGTTCAAATATTTTGACCAATGGCCAGGAGAATAATAGCCCAAATAGACAGGTTAAAAAGGTTTCTTTGATAAAAGACAATGTCAAGTGTCGGGGTTGCTCGCCTAATGTTTTTCGAATGCCGATTTCCCTGGCCCGGGCGGGAACGCGGGCTGTCGTCAAGTTGATGTAATTGATGCTAGCCAGTATGAGCAAAAATGCCGCGATGCCAATAAGTCCAAACATGATCTGCTTGTCGCTGCTGTTTAGGATGAGTTTATTGAAATGTAATTCATTAAGCGGAGCTAATTCGTAACCAGCAGTTATATTGTGCTGTTTAAATTTATCACCCACCATCTCATTGAACTTTTTGGTTGCAGTGCCAGTGACTTGCGCGGCACTTCCGTTGTCGGTTAATTTAACATAAACATGGAAATTTGAACTTGAATTCTCCCAATTTTCTGCTTCCTGAGGATTGGGGTTTACACGTATAAATTCCTTATTGACAAAACTGCTCGGATAGTCTAAGTCGGCGACCACTCCGACCACAGTAAGGAGCTGATCATCGTATTGCATAGTCTTGCCGAGAAGGGATTTTAAGTCTGCATCGGGGAAATATTGTTTTGCACGTGAGGCCGTCAGGATGATCTCATTGTTGTTTTTGAGTGCGGTATTCGGATTACCAACAATCCATTTGTAGGAAACAAGTTTAAAATAGTCCGTAGTGGCTGCAACAATTTTGTCCTGCTCATTGAACTCCAAGGTTTCATTATCGGAACGCTTAACCTTGATGCTTTCAAATGATCGGTTAGCGATAGGTGCAACCAATTCCAATCCGGTCAGATCCTTCTTTAAATTAGCACCGAGATAAGCACCTAGAGGGTAGGGGGTCCCATCAAAACGGTGTATATTTTCACCTTCCTTAAAGGCCGAGTAAAGTTTATAAATCCGTTCCTTGCCGGGATGATTCTGGTCAAAACTGAATTCGTAGTTGACAATTCGAAATACCACCCAGCTTGCGCTGATCCCGATCGCTAGACCGATGATATTAAGGAAGGTAAAGAGACGGTTACGTCCCCATTGTCTTAAAATTAATTTTAAACCTTTCATCGTTTTATACTTTAAACTCGTTTAATAGCTCTTGATCCGCTATTGGTAAGCGCTCTTGATATTTAAGAACATTTCTTGTCCTTAAAATGGGCCGCTAGCTTTGCTAGGATCCTAATGATGTTGTTTCCATAATGACCTGACCATCCAGCATACGGATGACACGATCCGAAAATTTGGCGTCATGTTCACTGTGCGTTACCATCACGATGGTTGTGCCGGCTTCGTTCAATTCTGTTAAGAGCTGCATCACTTCATTACCGTTGTTGGAATCCAGGTTACCGGTAGGCTCATCAGCAAGGATCAGTTTGGGATTATTGACGACAGCACGAGCTACAGCCACGCGCTGTTGCTGTCCTCCGGAAAGCTGTTGCGGAAAGTGGTTGCGGCGGTGCATGATCTGTACTTTCTCCAGTACTTCCTCGACACGTTTCTTACGTTCGGCTGCCGGGACATTGGTATAGACAAGAGGAAGTTCCACGTTTTCAAATACCGTCAATTCATCAATCAGATTAAAACTCTGGAATACAAAGCCTATATTGTGCTTGCGTAAATCTGAACGGCCACGTTCTTTGAATTTCGCGACTTCAATCTCGTTGAACAGGTAGCTTCCCTCATCCAAATCATCCAATAAACCGATAATATTCAGTAAAGTTGATTTGCCACAACCAGAAGGACCCATCACGGCAACAAATTCACCTTCTTTCACGTGAATATTTAAATTGTTTAATGCGACAGTTTCTACTTCTTCTGTGCGGTAATACTTTTGAAGATTGGTTATTTTAATCATATTTTTTGCGCTCATGGTTTTATTTTTTTTGCCTGGCAATCGCTTTAGGCGGTTATTATTCTGTTTAATTATATTCTTCTCAAATTGTTTATTTGTCTGTTTATTCGTCTCGGAGTGTTTTGGTCGGATTGGCAATTGCAGCTTTAAAGGCCTGCGAACTGATCGTCAATAAAGCTATTACTATTGCAGCTAGTCCACTCAACACAAAAACTGTCCAGGAAATTGTGATATGATGCGCGTAGTCTGCCAGCCATTTGTGCATAAAAATCCAGGCAATTGGAAAAGCAATAATACAGGAGATACCAATAAGGATAATAAATTCACGATTGAGCATCTGGATAAGCCTAGAAACTGACGCTCCTAGTACTTTGCGGATACTGATTTCCTTGGCACGTTGTTCTGTAGCAAAGGCGGCTAAACCAAATAGGCCCAAGCACGAGATAATAATAGATATGATGGCGAATACGCTGGATAGCTGTTGTATAAAAAGTTCAGCCTGAAATTTGCTATTGAAGGTTTCATCCAAAAATTTGTAATCGAAAGGAAATCCGGGATTATTTTTTACAATAATCTTTTCAATTTGCTGAATAGCTTGTGGTAGATCAATTCCGGCTTTTGTTCGGATATTTAGTAGACCGTTCTCTCTGACCAAGGGAATAAATAACATCGGATCTGGATCGGCATATACGTTGTTATAAACAAAGTTTTTGACGACTCCGGCAATGGTATAATTTTCTTCGCCGTAATTAAGGATACTACCCACTACATGACCATCTTTGCGGATTAATTTAGCCAGAGTTTCATTAATAAGAACCGAAGTGCTGTCTCCTAGTAAGTTGGCGTGGAAGTTTCTTCCATCAAACATTTTAAGATCTAATGCTGGTACTAATCCTTCATCTGCGCGCAGCATTCCGATTAGAATACTTGTGTTGGGATCTTTTCCTTCCCAATTGAAACCAGATGTGTTATTGTAAATGTTGAGGATACTCACATCACTGACACCTACCTGTTCTACCAGCCCCGTTGCTATGAGCTGGTTTTTGATCAGAGGAAGATGTTTGGCCATGTCACCTTGCAGTGTGGTGGTCAATACCTGGCTCTTGTCAAAGCCTAGGTCTCTATTTTTATTATGTTGTATCTGCTGATAAATGATGATTGTACAAATGATCAGTACAACTGAGGCGGTATACTGTAGCACAACCAATCCCTTGCGTATTAGACTTCCGGTCCCAGTTTTCTGCTTTGCTCCCTTGATCGTCGATAGTGGTTTAAAAGCAGACAGAAAGAATGCTGGATAACTTCCTGCAAATAGTCCACAGATTAAAGTGATTGTGACGATAAAGGCAAGATGTATCGGTTTTAATAAATCGACCTGAAGGTCTTGGCCAATCAAGGTGTTAAATGGCCGAATACAAATATAGATCAGTAAAATAGCGACTAAAGAGGAAATAGCGGCTAGGACCAAAGAT
Organism: Sphingobacterium sp. HMA12; assembly: GCF_002933815.1. Classification (GTDB taxonomy): domain Bacteria; phylum Bacteroidota; class Bacteroidia; order Sphingobacteriales; family Sphingobacteriaceae; genus Sphingobacterium. The sequence goes on along the minus strand of NZ_BEYR01000005.1, from coordinate 24,332 downwards.
TCTGCAAGAAATTGACTAATTAACGATTGGCGACTTGCGCCAACCACTTTTCGCATTCCGACTTCTTTTGCTCTTTTCTCGGATCTGGCAGTAGCGAGATTCATAAAATTGATGCAGGCAATTAGTAAAACGATCCAGGCAATAATGGTGAATAGACGAATATTTTTTAAGCTTCCTTCAATCTCATTTCCACTGTTGTCAAAACGGTTATACGTAATCCATCTTTCCATTGGATAAAGGAAGTTTTGTGAAAAAGTAACCTCACCATTGGTCTTGTTTTTGACATAGTTCATTAGCTGTTTGTTGATGCGGTCAATATTTGCATTTTCTTCAACTTGGATCAATGTCTGGATGCTATTGTTTCCCCAGTTAACTAGCTGTTCTTGAGTAGTCTCAAATTTTTTAAAAGGAATTAGCCATTGAAATTCATAGTTGCTATTTTTAGGAAGATCTTTTGTGATAGCTGAAACGATGTAGAGTTCTTTGTTATTGGTTTTTACTGTTTTACCAAGGGCTGGCTGATTGCCAAATAATTTTTTCGCAGCAGATTCTGATAAAATAATGTTATCTACTTTGTCAAACGCGGTCTTACGGTCTCCCTCCATAAATTCAAGAGAAAGTACATCTGCGAGGGTCGGGTCAGCATATAACCCATTTTGGAATAAATTGTTGTCACCAACAGAGAACAACATTGGGCTATTCCAGGTCATACGTACGGCATGCTTGATACCCGGAATCTCTTTCGCTATATTTTGTGCCAGGGGACCGGGGGTTGATTCGAAAACAAAGGTTGCACCTTCATAGGTCTGTTTTGACTTGACAACGTAGATGTCCTTCTTGTTTGGGAAGTTATCGTTGTAACTCAATTGGTTTTCTACCCATAAAAAGATCAACGAAGCTGCTGCAATGCCTATCGCTAACCCAAATATATTGAGAAAGCTGTAACCTTTGGTTTTCCAAAGGTTACGAAAGGCTGTTTTTATAAAGTTCTTTATCATCGTGGTATTGCGTAATTGGTGTTTGCTTATTCAGATTTTTGTTAAATAAGCCAGTGGATTACCCCTGGCTTTATTTTTCAATTTAAACTTATCTCTTAATACTTAGTTCCTGCACTTTATCATAGGTCTCGTAGCTTGATACAACTACCTTGTCTCCCGGTTGTAATCCTTTGATCACTTCATAATATTCAGGGTTCTGTCTGCCCAGTTGGATGTCTACGCGGTAAGCTGTATTTCCATTTTTATCCAATTTAAAGATCCAATTACCACCGGTTTGTTGGTAAAATCCACCCTTGGCTAGCAATAAAGCTTTGGTTTCGTCGCTTAAGGCGAGACGTATCTGTAAAGTTTGTCCACGACGGATTCCTTTAGGTACGTCATTGATAAATTCCATATCGACTTGAAACCGCCCGTTGGTTACTTGTGTGTAAACCTTCTTGATGCGTAGCTTATAGGTTTTATCACCGATGGAAAATTCTCCTTGCAAATCAGGAAAAATGCGGTTGATATAATGTTCGTCAATATCGGCACGGACTTTAAAACCTGTCAAAACATCGATTTGGCCCAGACGCTCGCCTGCATTTTTGTTCTGTCCGATTTCGGCATCAAAGGCTGTTAACTGACCATCTACAGGTGCGCGTACGATGAGATCTCCGATTTTCCTTTTCATTAATTCCAGCGCACTTTGTGTACGTTGGTAGGTCTGTTTGTCCTGATTGGTTTTTTGAGCGTTGGATATCTCGTCTTGCTTTAAGATCTGTTTCGTTAGATTAACGCGTTCCTTTTGGTAGTTATATTCATTTTTTGATTTTTCAAATTCCTGTGATCCTATGGCTTTTTCGTTCAGCAATTTCTGATTTAGGCGGTAAATCCGTTCAGCCTCCCTATAGGCCTGTTCAACATCTGCCATTTGGTTGCGGTTGTTAATAGATGCTTGCTGGGCATTGGTCTGGGCGATCTGCGACTGTGTCAAAAGGTTCAGTACCTGAGTTTCCTGTTGAACCAATGTGAGCTCTTGATCGGTATTGGATAGGCGCATAATAGGATCTCCTTTTTTTAAGACAGTACCATCCTCAACAAATTTTTCTTCTACGCGACCACCCACAGAAGCGTCTAAATAGATGCTGCTGATTGGAAGAACTGTACCGTTGATCGGAATGAACTCCTGAAAGTTACCATTTTTTATTTCGACAATAGAGATACGGTCCGCTTCTACATTTAGCTTACTTTTGCCCGAGGTAAAGTAAAAACTAGCACCGATTAGTCCGACAATGCCAGCAATCCCTACGATGGTCATGATACGTTTGCTATTCCACTTCTTCTTTTCTAAAGGTCTGTCCATAATTTAATATCAATTTGCTATGTAACTATGAAAGCTGTGCCAATAATTTAACTTATTGATTTTTAGTTGTTTATTTTGTGTGTACTGCTGTTTGGTGTTCGATAGCGGACACTTCATGTACGATGGCGTACAACCCTAGCGGTATCTTGGGTTTTTAGTGTTTATTTTTGTTGTATTTTAATAAGATTATCAGGGTGTTCAATATCGGACAGTTCATTGTACGAACTTGGACATTGGTCGTTTGGAGTTTTATGCATGTTGTTGATAATCAGAAATTTTATTGTTTGGCATGGGGATGGTCTGCTTGGAAAACAAAAAGTAGATATGAAGAGAATCTATATATATAGTACATTGTGTTTTTTGCTGACCTATATGAAAGTTGAAGCACAACAGACCGAGCAAGGAATTGGAGAAAAGGATGTTGTAAAAATAGAAGTCGCAACTAACGGAGATAAGGATGGATCAAAACGCAGCTTGGCCGAATGTATTCAATTGGCGATAAAAGCCAATCCTACCTTACTACAGAATGAATTAACTATTAAACGTGCGGAGGTGAATCTTTCACAGGCAAAAGCGAATCGATTACCTAATTTAAATGGAAATCTAGGTCATAGCCTCACTTCGGGGCGTTCAGTCGATAACTCCACAAATCAGTATATTACTAGGAATAATTCCTCTGGAAATTTTTCGTTGGACGCTAGTGTGCCCGTTTTTAATGGATTTCGCATATTGAATGATATTCGAATGCGCGCAGATGCGAAGACGGCTGGAAAACTTGAGTTTGATTCGCAGGTCAACGCACTGAAACTGGATGTTATTACGGCTTATATTCAGGTGTTAACCGCACAGGATGTTTTGAAGCAAGCGGAAATGCAAACAGAGGTAACGCGAGAGCAGGTACGTCGTGCTGAAGCGATGCAAAAAGAAGGAGCAATTAATCCCGGAGATTATTTTGATCTAAAAGGGCAACTTGCTAACGATATTAATATGATCGAAAGCAATAAACAAATCCTGTATACGAATCGTGTAAAGTTAGCCGGTTTTTTAAATATGGAGGAGTCGCAATTGGGCGATTTGCAGGCATTGGCGTTAACAGCTGACGCACAAAAATTGGAGGCGGTAGCGCTTTATAAATTGGCGACGGAGAGCCTCCCGGATATTCCCGCATTGGAATGGAAAATTAAGGCGGCCGAAAAGAATATCAAAATAGCGCAATCATCTTATTGGCCTTCTTTATCTTTAAATGGTGGATTAAATACGAATTATTCCAAAAATGGAATGGATGGGGATTATTGGTATCAGATGAAAAATAATGTAGGAAAGTACGTATCATTAAATCTTTCAATCCCTGTTTTTAATAGATTTAAGGTTAGGAATGATGTTAAACTGGCTAAATTGGATTTGGAATCGAGCAAATTTCAACGCGAGATTGCGTTAAATAATTTGAGGGCCGAGACTGCAAATGCTGTTTTTAATCTCAAGAATGCAAGTAATACCATTGTACAATTGCATGAGCAAAATACAAATTATGCGGAATCATTTCGCATCGCCAAAGTTGTATTCGAACTGGGGAACAGTAATTCAGTCATATTTTTAACGGCGAAGAACAAGTATGATAATAGCCAGATCCAGTTGGTTGTCAAGCAGTATGAATGGTTGCTACAAAAATATATCAATGATTATTACGCAGGCTCGTTAAATTTATAGTTATCTTAGTGTCTGAAAGAAGCCAGGGAATATGAAAAAAGCATCTATTTTAGTTGTCGACGATGACCAAGATTTACTCACAGCAGCAAGGATCCTGCTAAAACCTAAAGTTAACCATGTTCAAGTCGAATCTAATCCAGAAAACCTGATTGGGCATTTGGAGAAAATGCCTTATGACCTTGTGCTTCTGGATATGAATTTCAGAAGTACCATCAATACCGGGAATGAAGGTTTATATTGGTTGTCACGGATCAAAGAAAAGTTTCCACAGGTTCATGTGATTATGATCACAGCCTATGGTGCGGTGGATCTGGCCGTAAAATCGCTAAAACAGGGAGCCGCCGATTTCGTGGTCAAACCATGGGAAAATGAACAGTTGCTGGCAACAATTGAAAGCACACTCGCAGAATCAAAAAACAAAGAGAAGAAAAATAAAAGTTCACTGTTGCGGTCAAGTAATAGCCCGGACCTAATTGGTAATTCGGTGGTCATGGATGAACTGCAATATAAGCTTGAGAAAATAGCGCCAACAGATGCCAATATCTTGATTTTGGGCGAGAATGGTACCGGTAAAGATCTGATTGCACAGGCGATTCAACGGCGCTCGTTACGCTCGGATCAGGTCTATGTTAAAGTTGACGTGGGCGCATTGACAGAGACCTTATTTGAAAGTGAACTTTTCGGCTACAAAAAAGGAGCGTTCACAGATGCGCGGGAGGACCGTCAGGGACGTTTCGAGGCAGCAAGTGGTGGAACGTTGTTTCTGGATGAAATTGGAAATATCTCCTTACAGCAGCAGGCCAAACTATTGACCGTACTGCAAAACCGACAGGTTACGCCACTAGGTTCTTACCAGCCGATCCCGGTTGACATACGCTTAATCTCAGCTACTAATGTATCCCTGAAACAGTTGGCTGACGAAAGTCGTTTTCGAAAAGATTTGATTTATCGGATCAATACGGTAGAGATTCAGGTACCACCGTTACGTGAAAGGGGAGAAGATATTAGACTATTGGCCATACATTTTTTGGATATCTATGCTAAGAAATACAATAAGCGAATAGAAGGATTTGAACCGGACGCCATAAAAAAGCTTTTTGCTTACCATTTTCCGGGAAATGTTCGTGAGCTACAATATAGCATCGAACGGGCAGTCATTATGGCTGACCAAGTAAGTATTGCGGGAAATGATCTATTTTTCTCACCCATTGAACAACAGACTGAGCAGGTTGTTGTTGAATCCATACCCAGTAGTCAAAATCTGGAAGAATTGGAGCGGAAAGCCATCAAATCAGCCATCGAACGTTATAATGGCAATATCAGTAAAGCTGCAAAGGAATTGGGGCTAACGCGCGCGGCACTCTACAGACGTTTGGAGAAATACGATATCTAGTCTATGAGACATGGAAAAGTTTTAAATGTAATTAAGATTATTTTGCTTTTGGCGGCTTCGGTTGTCGGTGCCTACCTGTTGATGAAGCATGAATACGTACAAGCCGCATTGATCTTTTGTATAATGCTTTATCTTGGTTTCAACCTGTATGCCCAATATAATTTTTTGGAACGGCAGCTTGTAGAATTTGCCGAAGCAGTCAAATACCGTGACTTCACGCGACGTTTTTTGGTTAAAAATCCAAAGTCGGTTGAAGGGCAGCTTTTCCGCGCTTTTAATCAAATTAACGAAACGTATAAGGAAATCAGTATTAAGCAGGAGATACAGCATCAGTACCTCGATCGTGTCATCAATATGCTTAACTCGGCTATCATCTTTTATGAAATGGACGCGGGAAAAGTAATGTGGGTGAACGATGCTTTTAAACAGCTGTTCCATCTACCACATCTTGGGAATATTGCCGGACTGAAAAAGAAAAATCCCGACCTTTATGAAAAGACCATGGCGTTGGACAATGGGCGGCAACAAATGGAGTCTGTTCAATCGAGTAAAGGAAAGATAAAATTGTTGATCCAGAGTTCTAGTTTTGAAACCCAGGATGCCGTATTTCGGATTGTCGTCTATCAAAATATCAACGAAGCTATTGATGAGACTGAGACAAAAGCCTGGCATAAATTATTACGTGTGCTTACGCACGAGATCATGAATTCTATCGCGCCGATCAGTTCGTTGGCCGAAACGCTCAATGGGCGTTTGGATCATTTTAGAGGGCATGAGGATATTGAAGATTTAAAAACAGGTATATCCACGATCAAGCGTCGAAGCGAAGGACTGCTGCATTTTGCAAAAAGCTACCGTATGATCAACAAAGTAGATCAGCCACAGGTGGCTCCAATTCAGGTCTCTCAGCTATTTGAACATATCTATCAATTGCTCGAACCGACCCTGATTCAGAAGAATATTGATGTTGATATTATCCTGAAGAACACCCGGTTGATACTGTATGCTGATGTCAATCTGATAGAACAAGTTATCATTAATCTGATGCTAAACGCGATTGATGCCGTAAAAGCAAGGACGGAGGCCTATATTAGTTTGTCTGCATTGGAAATAGACGGAAAAGTGCAGATCCGTATTGAAGACAATGGTTCAGGAATTCCTGCGGATCTTCAAGAACAAATATTTACACCTTTCTTTACGACAAAGAAAACGGGTACCGGGGTTGGGTTGACGCTGAGCAAGCAGATTATGCTGTTGCATAAGGGCACCATTTTTCTCAACAGCGTGGAAGGGGAAGGTAGTGCTTTCGTACTCCAGTTTTAACGTACTATCCTGGCAACAGTATGTTTTAGCTGTAGTCCTTCTTTTTAATCGGGGCGGGGTTTAACTGGATTTCTCCTTTAAATTGTTATTGAATGTTCCATGTGAAATAATTAATTAAAGCGGTATCTGGGGATGTAACTAATCACAGTTATTCTTGGTAACCTAATTTATGTTTTTGTGTTGCCTTAGATGCTCAAATATCCCGCTATAGTGCAAGAATTTAATTGCATATCAGGGTAAATTTTTCGATGTTTGCAGCGAAATGAACTACCATCTGAAGTATTGGCACCACTATTTCATATCTCATAGCCGGCATGGGACGCATTCTCCGTTTGTTTATAAATTGGTGGATGAAGTAATCTATCGGAAAGAGGATGCGCGTGCGATCGGAAATTTGCCTGCCGCTATTCGTGCGAAGGGGAAGGCGGAAAATAAAAAATATCTATTGCTCGAACGTCTACTGAAGGCTTTTGCCTACGATCAGTTTGCATATTTAACCGAAAAAAACAGCATAAGCTATGTGAACTTATTGAAGAATAATCTTGGAAATCATTCTTCTCGCAAGATCTATTATATTGACCAGACGAATCTAGACCTGAATTTTCTGGAGACTGTGGGTGAACGCGATATGCTGATCGTAAATGAGCCCCATTTGTCGGTCGAACGGGAAAACTATTGGAACAAGCTCAAGCATGATGATCGCGTAGTTGTCACCATAGATCTGTATCGAATTGGTTTGGTCTTTTTCAGAGCCGGACAACGAAAGGAAAATTTTCTGATCAGGTTTTAGTTTTCTCTTTACTTCCTACAAGTTTTGCTTAAAGTGTAATAAGAGCCCGGAAGCATTCAGCTTCGTTTTATGATCGAAATGCGAGCATCTTATCAGTATAATGATTCCATATGAAAAGGTGGACTTGACGTGGGGTCATGGCTTACTTAATTAAGGTCACAGAACGAAAATAGCATTAATCAGATGCCTGATTGATTTTTTTATGAATGGAGAGGGTCTTTAGAAGCTGAAAGGGGACTCGTTAACAACTGAATAGAAACTGTTGTGGGATCCGAATGAAATTAAAAAAACGGGGGAGTCGAAAAGGTGAAGCCCCCGTTTTTAGTTAAAAAGCTTCGCTTAAAGATAGGTAAAAACCAGATTGTCTTTTCTCCCCGGCTCTTTGTTCACCATAGGAATAATCAAATCGAATGCTGCTATTATGTTCTAAGCTAAAGAAGTAGCGCAAGCCACCACCGTAACTCGGTACATATCTGCTGCTATTTTCTTTTGAAAAGGTTGATCCAATTCCCGAAAAACCGACAATACCAAAACGAGGATGAAAACGGTAACGTAATTCCGCTTGCGAAGCAAGGTAATTTTTGTCACGATAACGACCGAGGTAATAGCCGCGCATCATCATGTCACCACCTAGTTCACGGTAATTATAGAAAGGAATTGTTTTTCCGAATGTCGAACGAAAGATCCCCTGAAGTGCCAGTGTGACTTTTTTATGCAATGGAATAAACCCACGAAGGTCCAGATCCAGATTTGCTCCATTGAAGTCTGTGCTGGTCCATAACTTAGGTGCGTAAGCCAGGCGTAATTTGGCATAATATCCACGTGTACTATAGGAAACATTATCTCGATTGTCAAATAATTGAGATACACCAAGCAGCAATTGTTGACCGCCCTCTTTTCCGATAAGACCCGATTGATTGAATATATGGTCGCTGCTATCGCTACGGATTGAAAAATTATCGTACTGTATATTGATACCGGAATAAAGATGGTTGCCGACTTTTTTCTCCGCTTCCAGTTTTAATCGAAATAGCTTTTGATCAACCCGTTCTTCATCCGTCTTCCAGGTATCCATGCCAATGCCATAGTAATTAAATGGCCAGTTGCGGTATCGGACTTCACTGACGAAATGGTAATCGTTATTTTTTGTCCAAAGGTCAGTTTGAAATTTAAAATTTGACTGATGTTTGGATGTAAATGTCCCCATGAGCGTCATTGTGGAGGTACGGATATGGGGGTCAGACTTGTCCAGGTAAAAGTTATATGAACTTGCTAATCCATATTCTACTCCCGTTTCCTGTGCGTAACCGACGGCAGGTAAAACCATAAAACTGCCTGATCGGGTAGAGTCTTTTTCAGCCGAAAGAAATTTTTTACTCAATTTTTGAATAATATTTTGAGCTTTCAAATCGCCTTTACCAGCTATAAATAGCGCAAGTAGTGCTGTATAGCGGGTAAGTTTTGAAAGTGATTGCGGTAAAATTTGCATGCCCAAAGATAGCACATTAGGCAAATAACCAAAATAGGCAAATAGTCAATTAAAAATTATTGTGCTGCATATCAGTATAATTGACAAAAAGTGTCGTTTTTTTTTGATAAATATTTTTGTAAAGTGAGTTTTGTGTCTATCTTTGCATCAGCAAACAAGGGAACAACGGTTCACAATAACGAAGTTTGCTTAGTTCTTTAAATGAAAAAAAAGTAAAAAATAAACTTGCAAAAATCAAAAGTAAATTCGATATTTGCACTCGCTGAAAAGATAAAGTTGTCGGATTGGCGTTGATAGAACGTAAGTTATTTTAAAAATATTAGAAGCCTCTTTAGCTCAGCTGGTAGAGCAACTGACTTGTAATCAGTAGGTCATTGGTTCGATCCCGATAAGAGGCTCTAAATGTAACGAAAGTTACAGGTCTGGAGGGGTTCCAGAGCGGTCAAATGGGACGGACTGTAAATCCGTTGCTTCGGCTTCGAAGGTTCGAATCCTTCTCCCTCCACACTTTTTTTAATTGGAGTTTAGATTTACTCTAGTTTCTAATTATTAAGCGGAAGTAGCTCAGTTGGTAGAGCGATAGCCTTCCAAGCTATAGGTCGCGAGTTCGAACCTCGTCTTCCGCTCAAATTTTTCAAGTATTAAATTTAGTCTCTATCTTCTTTGATAATAATGTATCTAAAGGTGGGGGCATTAATACGTAAATAAGGTTTTTTAGTAAGCCGAAGTAGCTCAGGGGTAGAGCACTTCCTTGGTAAGGAAGAGGTCGTGGGTTCAAATCCCATCTTTGGCTCGTACTTGTGTAAAAGTTAAGCAAGAGTATATAACAAATAGAAATAATTTATAATTACTAATTCGCATAAACATGGCAAAAGAGAAATTTGACCGTAGTAAACCACACTTAAACATTGGTACTATCGGTCACGTTGACCACGGTAAAACTACAACTACAGCTGCTATCACTAAAGTATTGGCTGATAAAGGTTTGTCAGAAGCTCGTTCATTTGATTCAATTGACTCTGCTCCTGAAGAAAAAGAGCGTGGTATCACAATCAATACTGCACACGTAGAATATTCTACAGCTAACCGTCACTATGCACACGTTGACTGTCCAGGTCACGCTGACTACGTTAAGAACATGGTAACTGGTGCTGCTCAAATGGACGGTGCTATCATCGTAGTTGCTGCGACTGATGGTCCTATGCCTCAAACTCGTGAGCACATCTTGTTGGCTCGTCAGGTAGGTGTTCCTGCGTTAGTAGTATTCATGAACAAAACTGACTTAGTTGATGACCCTGAGTTGTTAGACTTAGTAGAAATGGAAGTTCGTGAGTTATTGTCATTCTACGAATTCCCAGGTGATGATATCCCTGTAATCAAAGGATCTGCTTTAGGTGCATTGAATGGTGAGCCTGAGTGGGTTGAGAAAATCATGGAATTAATGGATGCTGTAGATAACTACATTCCAATTCCTCCACGTTTGACTGACTTACCTTTCTTGATGCCTATCGAGGATGTATTCTCAATCACTGGTCGTGGTACAGTTGCTACAGGTCGTATCGAAAGAGGTGTAATCAACTCTGGTGATCCAGTTGAGATCTTAGGTATGGGTGCTGAGAACTTGAAATCTACAGTAACAGGTGTTGAGATGTTCCGTAAAATCTTAGATTACGGTGAGGCTGGTGATAACGTAGGTTTATTGTTACGTGGTATTGAGAAAACTGATATCAAACGTGGTATGGTTATCTGTAAACCAGGTTCAGTAACTCCTCACGATCATTTCAAAGCTGAGGTTTACGTATTGTCAAAAGCTGAAGGTGGTCGTCACACTCCATTCTTCAACAAATACCGTCCTCAATTCTATTTCCGTACAACTGACGTAACTGGAGAAATCTCTTTACCAGAAGGTACTGAAATGGTTATGCCAGGTGATAACGTTACGATCTCTGTTAAATTGATCTCTCCTATCGCTATGGAAAAAGGTCTACGTTTCGCTATCCGTGAGGGTGGTCGTACAGTAGGTGCTGGTCAGGTAACTGAAATCATCTAGTCTATAAAGGTCTAGAAAAATATAAAATAAGCTAATCGACTGAAGTTGATTAGCTTATTTTTTTCGATAAGCGATTTATCGGATTAAAATAAAAAAAAGTTAAAAAAGATTTGCAGAAAGTGGTTTAAAACACTATATTTGCATCACAAAATAAGAAATACACGGGCATAGTTTAAAGGTAGAACGAAGGTCTCCAAAACCTTTGGTCTGGGTTCGAGTCCTGGTGCCCGTGCTTATAAAAACAGATAAACTAAAATGGCAAAAGTACTTGATTTTTTTAAAGACTCTTATGTAGAGATCACTGAGAAAGTGACTTGGCCTACATGGTCTCAGTTACAAAGTTCAGCTGTTATTGTGCTTGTTGCGTCTCTTCTTATTGCATTGGTAGTCTTTGTGATGGATAAAGCTTCAAGTGTAGGGTTAGAATTCTTGTACGGTATTGCTTCTTAATTTTTCAATCGTATTTATTTATGGCAGATCAAGGTTTAAAGTGGTACGTAGTTCGTGCTGTAAGTGGTAAAGAAAAGAAAGTAAAGCAATATATTGATGCCGAGGTTAGTCGTTTAGGTATTGAACACTTGGTTCCTCAAGTGTTGATTCCAATGGAAAAATACTACTTAATGCGCGATGGCAAGAAGGTTGCTAAAGAGCGTAACTATTATCCTGGTTATGTTTTATTGGAAGCTGCTCTTGACGGAGAGTTAGAACACGTTATCAAAAATATCAATAGCGTAATTGGTTTCTTGGGAGATAAAGCTGGTAATGCTGTTCCTTTGCGCCAAGCAGAAGTAAATCGTATCCTAGGTAAAGTGGATGAAATGGCTGAACAAGGTGAAACCATTAATGTTCCTTACTATGTGGGTGAAACAGTGAAAGTAAACGATGGCCCTTTCAATGGATTTACTGGTGAGATCGAAGAAGTTCATGAAGATAAGAAGAAATTGATCGTCATGGTGAAGGTCTTTGGTCGTAAGACTCCACTTGAGTTGAACTATATGCAAGTAGAAAAAGAATAAGATTAGTAATTAACGATAGAGAAAAGCTTTACATGAAAATGTAAGGCTTTTTTTTATCTTACTGCAAATGAAAAGGCGAACGATTTATCTGAATCTATTGTTATATATATTAGCATAGTGAGTAGTATAAGTGCCGAAAAGTGCAATCGTTTTATCCAGCCCCCCTTTGTAGGCTATGCAACGGGATCTCAATTTACGTAGTGCATAATTTGTGGAAAATGTTTTCCGCTCTGTTTCTTCGTATATGTGAAAATCAACTGACAGCTACGTTTGATGGTTGTTCGGCTTTTAGATATCCGGCATTTTATTATTACCAATTGGAATTGACTACAGAGGTTCTATTGGGATATTGTATTCCTGTGTCAATAGTGCCTATATGCTGCTCCGAGGCCGTTTGAAAAGTGGAAGTCAAGAACAGATCAGTTTGGTAGAAAAGCCTAAACTGTCCATACCCGTACCCAAACTGCCAAAGTCCCATTTACCGTGGGCTTTAATGGATGCTGGATCTTATTATCAAGTTGAAGGTAAAAGACCTGGTGTGGTGAAAGGTGTTCCTGTGGTGCACCGTGTTTATGACGCTATCTTCGGGAAAGAATGGTTTGGATGTTGAAGTCCGTTAGGAAATAATAAGGCTGATTAATCTTTTTTTGGAACCGAAAATAATTCACAATAGCTTATTGAACAATAAGATTGTAAAATTTTGAATGATTCGATTTGCGGTAAACATAAAAAAACGTAAATTCCTGAAAAATTAAAAGTTATATACTTGCAGGATTCAAATCTTCTTATTAAATTTGCACCTCGGTTGGGGTGTTACGTCCCGATCGATGAATGTTACGTTATTTGCTTCCAACTTACTAACAGACATTTAACAAAATTAAATTCAAAACAAAATGGCAAAAGAAGTCAGTGCGTTAGTAAAATTACAAGTTAAGGGCGGAGCTGCGAATCCTTCACCTCCAGTAGGACCTGCATTAGGTGCTAAAGGTGTGAATATCATGGATTTCTGTAAGCAGTTTAACGCTCGTACGCAAGACAAACCAGGTCAAGTATTGCCTGTTGTCATTACAGTTTACGCGGATAAATCATTTGATTTTATCATCAAGACTCCACCGGTAGCAGTTCAATTGAAAGATGCTGCAAAATTAAAAAGTGGATCTGGCGAGCCTAACCGTAAAAAGGTTGCGGCTATCACTTGGGAACAAGTTGAGACAATTGCTAAAGATAAAATGCCTGATTTAAATGCATTTACTGTAGAGGCTGCTATGAGAATGGTAGCTGGTACAGCACGTAGTATGGGTATTACTGTTTCCGGTAATGCTCCTTGGAACAATTAATTAAGAAATCAATTTAAGAAAAGTGGCTAGATTAACAAAAAATCAAAAAGCGGCACTATCCAAAATTGAAGCTGGTAAAGCATACTCTTTGAAAGAAGCTTCGGCTTTAGTTAAAGAAATCTCATTGACCAAATTTGATGCTTCTGTGGATATCGACGTTCGTTTGGGCGTAGATCCTCGTAAAGCAAATCAAATGGTGCGTGGTATTGCAACATTACCTCACGGTACTGGTAAAACTGTTCGCGTTTTAGTTTTGTGTACTCCTGATAAGGAAGAAGAAGCTAAGGCAGCAGGTGCAGATTACGTAGGTTTAGATGATTACATCAGCAAAATTGAAGGTGGTTGGACTGACGTTGATATCATTATTACTATGCCTAGTGTTATGGCTAAAGTTGGTAAATTGGGTCGTATTTTAGGTCCAAGAAACTTGATGCCTAACCCTAAAACTGGTACAGTTACAACAGAAGTTGGTAAAGCTGTAACAGATGTAAAAGGTGGTAAGATCGATTTCAAAGTTGACAAAACCGGTATCATCCATACTTCTATTGGTAAAGCGTCGTTCGATGCAGATAAAATATATGATAACGCATTAGAGGTATTACAAACTCTAGCACGTTTGAAACCATCTGCAGCTAAAGGAACTTACTTTAAAAGTATTCACATTTCCTCAACTATGAGTCCTGGTATTCATATTGAGACTAAATCAGTAGCAGGTATTTAATCATGAGAAAAGAAGAAAAACAAGAAATTGTTCAAGCTTTGGCCGAACAGATTAAATCTTACGGTAACTTCTATATTACCGATACTGCTGAGTTGTCCGTTGAAAAAGTGAATAACATTCGTCGTAAATGTTTTGAGCAAGGTATCGAAATTAAAGCTGTTAAAAACACTTTAATCAAGAAAGCATTGATCGAAGCTGGTGTTGAAGAAGAAGATATTTTTGGAACGCTTAAAGGTGCGTCTACAATGATGTTTTCCGAAGTCGCTAATGCACCTGCTAAATTGATCAAAGAATTGCGCAAAACAGGTGAGAAACCGTTGTTAAAAGCGGCTTTCATTGAAGCAACAGCATTCGTAGGAGATAATCAATTAACTGCATTAGTTAATCTTAAATCTAAAAACGAACTTATCGCTGACGTTATCGCTGCATTGCAGTCACCTGCGAAAAATGTTATTTCAGCTCTTCAATCAGGAGGAAATACGGTTGCAGGTTTAGTAAAAGCTTTAGAAGAAAGAGGTTAACGAATCCTCTAGAACAGAATCATTCGTTACAATTTAATTAACAATTTTTACAAAGTACATTCAAAAATTCAAAATAAAATGGCAGATTTAAAACAACTTGCTGAACAGTTAGTTAACTTAACAGTAAAAGAAGTTAAAGAATTAGCTGATATCTTAAAAGACGAGTATGGCATCGAGCCTGCTGCTGCTGCTGTTGCTGTAGCTGCTGCTCCAGCTGAAGGTGGTGCTGCTGCTGCAGAAGAGAAAACTTCATTTGACGTTATCTTGAAAGAAGCTGGTGGTCAAAAATTAGCTGTAGTTAAATTGGTTAAAGATTTAGCTGGATTAGGCTTGAAAGAAGCTAAAGATTTAGTTGACGGAGCACCTAAAGAATTGAAAGCTGGTGTATCTAAAGACGAAGCAGAAGCTTTGAAAAAACAATTAGAAGAAGCTGGTGCTGTTGTTGAGATTAAATAATCTCAACTAATTAGCCCGAAAAGGTTTAGACTCTGACGATTTTTCGTCAGAGTCTATTCCTATTTATAATAATACGCCACTATGCTGTGTATATGCTGGGCACAGTGGACATGTGGTTTACAGCATACATGTAAGCGCAGTTTTTTTAAAACTAAAATTCATATTCCCTTGGCAAACAATAATATTCAACAAGAAAGAATAAACTTTGCAACAAGTAAGAAAGTATTGGAATATCCAGATTTCTTAGATGTGCAATTGGAATCTTTCAAGGAGTTTTTTCAATTAGAAACTACTTCTGACAACCGCCATCAGGAAGGGCTGTTCAAGGTATTCTCGGAAAACTTCCCTATTTCTGATTCAAGAAACATTTTTGTGCTAGAGTTTTTGGATTATTTCATTGATCCACCACGTTATGATATCCAAGAATGTATCGAGCGTGGCTTGACTTATAGCGTTCCTTTAAAGGCTAAGTTAAAGTTATCTTGTAATGATGAAGAACACGAAGATTTCGAAACTATTGTTCAGGATGTATATTTAGGGACTATCCCTTATATGACTCCTAAAGGTACTTTCGTGGTAAATGGTGCAGAGCGTGTCATCGTATCGCAATTACACCGTTCGCCGGGCGTTTTCTTTGGTCAAAGTAGACACACAAATGGTACTAAACTTTATTCTGCAAGGGTAATTCCTTTCAAAGGATCTTGGATCGAATTCGCTACAGACGTAAACAATGTCATGTATGCTTATATCGACCGTAAAAAGAAATTCCCAGTTACTACCTTATTGCGTGCTATCGGTTACGATTCGGATAAAGACATCTTGGAATTGTTCGATTTAGCGGATGAAGTAAAAGTTAGTAAATCTGGTCTTAAAAAATATGTTGGTCGTCGTCTTGCGGCTAGGGTATTGAAAAAATGGGTAGAAGATTTCGTGGATGAGGATACTGGTGAAGTAGTATCTATCGACCGTAACGAAATTATCCTTGAGCGTGAAACTGTTCTAGAAGAGGATCACATTGATTTGATTATCGAAGCTGGTGTTAAGTCTATTATCTTAGCAAAAGACGACGAGTCTAATAATGCGGACTATTCTATTATATATAACACTTTACAAAAAGATACATCCAACTCAGAAAAAGAAGCGGTAGAGCATATCTATCGTCAATTGCGTAACGCTGAACCACCAGATGAGGAAACTGCTCGTGGTATCATCGACCGTTTGTTCTTTTCTGATAAACGTTATGATTTGGGAGACGTAGGTCGTTACCGTATCAACCGTAAATTGAAGTTGGGTACTCCGGACGATACGAAAGTATTAACACGTGAGGACATCATCGCAATTGTGAAGTATTTGATCAATTTGATCAACTCTAAAGCAGAGGTGGATGATATTGACCACTTGTCAAATCGTCGTGTACGTACTGTAGGTGAACAATTATATGCTCAATTTGGTGTAGGTTTATCTCGTATGGCCCGTACAATCCGTGAGCGTATGAACATCCGCGATAACGAGGTATTTACGCCAACGGATCTGATTAACGCACGTACACTTTCGTCGGTAATCAATTCGTTCTTCGGTACAAACCAGTTGTCTCAGTTCATGGACCAAACTAACCCTCTTGCTGAAATTACGCACAAGCGTCGTTTGTCAGCTTTAGGTCCAGGTGGTCTTTCTCGTGAGCGGGCAGGTTTCGAGGTTCGTGACGTTCACTATACGCACTACGGTCGTCTTTGTACAATCGAAACACCAGAGGGTCCAAACATCGGTTTGATCTCTTCATTGGCTGTACACGCGAAAATTAACCACTTAGGTTTTATCGAAACTCCTTACCGTAAGGTAAAAGATGGAGTGGTTGTGGTTGACGAACCGGTCGTATACTTATCTGCTGAGGATGAAGATGGCAAAACAATTGCACAGGCGAATGCTTTGTATGATGACAAAGGTAATTTCGAAGATGCGAAAGTGAAAGCCAGATATGAGGGTGACTTCCCGATTATCGAGCCTAATATGCTTGATTATATGGACGTCGCTCCAAACCAAATTACATCTATTGCGGCTTCGTTGATTCCTTTCTTGGAACACGATGATGCCAACCGTGCATTGATGGGATCGAACATGCAACGTCAGGCTGTGCCTGTATTGCGTCCACAAGCTCCTATCGTAGGTACTGGTCTTGAAGGGCGGGTAGCGAAAGATTCACGTACTTTGATCAACGCTGAAGGTCACGGTGTGGTAGAGTATGTAGATGCTGATGAAATTAAGATCCGTTATGACAGAAACGACGATGATCGCCTTGTATCATTTGATGATGATGTCAGAACATATAAATTGATCAAATTCAAGAAAACCAACCAGAATACTTGTATGAACTTGAAGCCTATCGTTAGAAAAGGCCAACGAGTAGAACCAGGACAGGTATTGTGTGAAGGTTATGCTACTGAAAATGGTGAATTGGCATTGGGTCGTAACTTGAAAGTAGCGTTCATGCCTTGGCAAGGATATAACTTTGAGGATGCGATCGTAATTTCTGAGCGTGTAGCGAAAGAAGACTGGTTTACTTCTCTTCACATTGAAGAATTCGAACTTGAAGTTCGTGATACGAAACGTGGTGAAGAAGAATTGACCGCTGATATTCCTAACGTATCTGAAGAAGCGACAAAAGACTTGGACGAAAACGGTATTATCCGTATCGGTGCAGAAGTTGGTGGCGGTGATATCTTGATCGGTAAAATCACGCCTAAAGGTGAGTCCGACCCTTCTCCGGAAGAGAAATTATTGCGTGCAATCTTTGGTGACAAAGCTGGTGACGTGAAAGATGCTTCACTGAAAACGCCACCTTCATTAAAAGGTGTCGTGATCGATACGAAGTTGTTCTCTCGTGCGAAGAAAATGTCTAAAGAAGTTGAACGAAAAACGTTAGAGAAACTAGAGGTTGCTCACGATAGAGCTGTTAAATCATTGAAGGAGCGTTTGGTGGAAAAATTATTCACTGTAGTGAATGGTAAAACAAGCCAAGGTGTATACAATGTATATAAAGAGTTGTTAGTCGCTAAAGGTGCTAAGTTTACGCAAAAAATCTTAGCTGAATTAGATTACAACAACATCAACCCAATGGGATGGACAACTGACGAAGATAAAAATGAGTTGATCAAAATGGCCCTTCACAATTATAATATTAAAATTAATGAAGAGTTAGGTTCGTTCAAACGTGATAAATTCGCAGTATCTGTGGGGGATGAACTTCCATCAGGAATTGTGCAGATGGCTAAAGTTTACGTTGCTAAAAAACGTAAATTGAAAGTAGGGGATAAGATGGCTGGTCGTCACGGTAACAAAGGTATCGTTGCACGTATCGTACGTGATGAGGATATGCCATTCTTGGAAGACGGTACTCCGGTTGATATCGTGTTGAACCCACTAGGGGTACCTTCACGGATGAACTTGGGACAGATCTACGAAACCGTATTGGGTTGGGCTGGTCAAAAATTGGGCGTTAAATTTGCTACGCCAATCTTTGACGGTGCTGAAATGGATCAGGTACAAGATTGGGTTGCGAAGGCAGGTCTACCAAAATCCGGACGTACATATTTGTACAACGGATTGACAGGTGATCGTTTTGATCAACCAACGACAGTGGGTGTAATCTACATGTTGAAATTAGGTCACATGGTTGATGATAAAATGCACGCACGTTCTATCGGTCCTTACTCATTGATCACGCAACAACCTCTGGGTGGTAAAGCACAATTCGGTGGTCAACGTTTCGGTGAGATGGAGGTTTGGGCATTGGAAGCATTCGGTGCATCTAACATCCTTCAAGAGATCTTGACTGTGAAATCGGATGATGTGGTTGGTCGTGCCAAAACTTACGAGGCAATCGTAAAGGGTAACAATCTTCCAACACCATCGGTACCAGAATCGTTCAACGTATTGGTACACGAGTTGCGCGGATTGGGTCTAGATATCACATTGGATTAATTAAGCAATTAGGGCTTTGAAGGGCTCCAGTCCTTCAAAGCTTCTTTATAAAGCTTTAACTTTTGAATAAGTATGTCTTACAAAAAAGATAATAAAATTAAAAGCAACTTCACTTCGATTACGATCAGCTTGGCTTCTCCAGAAACTATTTTGGAACGCTCAAGTGGTGAAGTTACAAAACCGGAAACGATTAACTATCGTACCTACAAACCAGAACGTGATGGTTTATTCTGTGAGCGTATTTTTGGTCCTGTAAAGGATTACGAATGTCACTGTGGTAAA
Source organism: Sphingobacterium sp. HMA12 (assembly GCF_002933815.1). Classification (GTDB taxonomy): domain Bacteria; phylum Bacteroidota; class Bacteroidia; order Sphingobacteriales; family Sphingobacteriaceae; genus Sphingobacterium. The sequence continues at coordinate 4,929 of NZ_BEYR01000005.1, read as the reverse complement.
TACAAACGTATCCGTTATAAAGGTATCGTCTGTGACCGTTGTGGTGTTGAAGTAACGGAGAAAAAAGTACGTCGTGAGCGTATGGGACACATCAACTTGGTGGTTCCTGTTGCGCACATCTGGTATTTCCGTTCTCTTCCTAATAAAATCGGTTATTTATTGGGACTTCCAACCAAGAAATTGGATATGATCATTTACTATGAACGTTATGTGGTTATCCAAGCTGGTATTAAGGAAGAAGATGGTATCAACTTCATGGACTTCTTGACTGAAGAAGAATATTTAGATATTTTAGATACTTTACCAAAAGAAAATCAATATTTAGACGATAACGATCCTCAAAAATTTGTCGCTAAGATGGGTGCTGAGGCTTTGGAAGATTTGTTGAAACGTATTGATTTGGATCAATTGTCATACGATTTACGTCACCAAGCTGCTAACGAGACTTCGCAACAACGTAAAAATGAAGCGTTAAAACGTCTTCATGTGGTTGAAGCTTTCCGTAGCTCACGTGAAAATATCGAGAATCGTCCAGAATGGATGATTGTGAAAATTGTGCCGATCATTCCACCTGAATTGCGTCCTTTGGTGCCTTTGGATGGTGGCCGTTTTGCGACTTCGGATTTGAACGACTTATACCGTCGTGTCATTATCCGTAACAACCGTCTAAAACGTTTGATCGAGATCAAAGCTCCTGAAGTAATCTTACGTAACGAAAAACGTATGCTTCAAGAAGCGGTAGACTCTTTGTTTGATAACTCACGTAAAGTGAATGCGGTTAAGACGGAAGGTAACCGTGCATTGAAGTCTTTATCTGACATTTTGAAAGGTAAACAAGGTCGTTTCCGTCAAAACTTGTTAGGTAAGCGTGTGGATTATTCGGCTCGTTCGGTAATTGTTGTAGGCCCTCACTTGAAATTACACGAGTGTGGTCTTCCTAAAGATATGGCTGCTGAACTTTACAAACCGTTTATCATCCGTAAGATGATCGAGCGTGGTATTGTAAAAACAGTGAAATCAGCTAAAAAAATTGTTGATCGTAAAGATCCAGTAGTATGGGATATCCTTGAAAATGTATTGAAAGGTCACCCTGTATTACTAAACCGTGCACCTACGCTTCACCGTTTGGGTATTCAGGCTTTCCAGCCTACATTGGTAGAAGGTAAAGCTATTCAATTACACCCATTAGTGTGTACAGCGTTCAACGCCGATTTTGACGGTGACCAGATGGCAGTTCACTTACCTCTTGGTAATGCTGCAGTTTTGGAAGCCCAAATCTTGATGTTGGGAGCACACAATATCTTAAACCCTGCAAATGGTTCGCCAATCACGGTACCATCTCAAGACATGGTATTGGGTCTTTATTATATTACTAAAGGCCGTAGAACTGCTGGTGATCACATCGTAAGAGGTCAAGATATGACTTTTTATTCGGCTGAAGAGGTAATCATCGCTTTAAATGAGAAGCAAATTGACCTTCATGCTTGGATTAAAGTTAAAACAAAAATTAGACAAAAAGATGGTAGCATCGTTGATACCTTATTAGAGACAACTGTAGGTCGCGTGATCTTCAACCAAGTTGTTCCTGAAGAAATGGGATTTGTCAATGAATTGCTTACTAAAAAATCTTTGCGTAATATCATCGGTGAGATTGTGAAGACGACGGGTATGGCTCGTGCAGCACAGTTCTTGGATGATATGAAGGAATTAGGATATCAAACAGCTTTCAAAGGTGGTCTTTCTTTCAACTTGGAAGATTTGAACATTCCTGCTGCGAAAGCTGAGCTGATCCAGCAAGCAACAAACGAAGTTGAAGAAGTAATGAACAACTATAACATGGGTTTCATTACCAACAACGAACGTTACAACCAAATCATCGATATCTGGACGCGTATCAACAACAGATTGACGGCACACGTTATGGACATTCTTTCTAACGATAATCAAGGTTTCAACTCAGTTTATATGATGTTGGATTCTGGAGCCCGTGGTTCGAAAGAGCAGATCCGTCAGTTATGTGGTATGCGTGGTTTGATGGCGAAACCTCAAAAATCAGGTACTTCTGGTGGTGAGATTATCGAAAACCCGATTTTGTCAAACTTTAAAGAAGGTTTGTCTGTATTGGAGTACTTTATTTCTACCCACGGTGCGCGTAAAGGTCTTGCCGATACGGCGTTGAAAACGGCCGATGCGGGTTACTTGACTCGTCGTTTACATGACGTTGCTCAGGATATGATCGTTGTGGAGCAAGATTGTGGTGGTTTACGTGGTATTTATACAACAGCGTTGAAAGATAATGACGATGTTGTTGAACCATTGTTCGATCGTATTTTAGGTCGTACACCATTACATGATGTGTTCCATCCGGAAACAGATGAGTTGATTGTTTCCGCGAATGAAGATATCACGGAAGAAATCGCTGAAGTTATCGAGAAATCAGGTATTGAGGGTATCGAAATTCGTACTGTATTAACTTGTGAATCGAAACGTGGTGTGTGTGCTTGTTGTTACGGTCGTAACTTGGCATCTGGTAAACGAGTTCAATTGGGTGAAGCTGTCGGTGTTATCGCAGCTCAGTCAATTGGTGAGCCGGGTACACAGTTAACACTTCGTACGTTCCACGTGGGTGGTACGGCATCGAACATTGCTGCTGATTCCAGTATCATTTCTAAATACGATGGTAAAATCGAATTTGAAAATGTGCGTACCGTTTCGCAGACAAATGATAATGGCACACATCAGGTTGTCTTAGGACGTTCTGGTGAGGTTAAGATCATAGATGCACATAATAAAATTGTTTTCCAACAAAATATCCCTTATGGTTCGCAGTTGTTCGTTGAGGATGGCGGTACAGTAGCTAAAGGTGATAAATTGGTCGAATGGGATCCATATAATGCCGTAATTATCTCTGAATTTGCAGGTAAAGTTGAATTTGATGCAATCATTGAAGGTGTTACCTTCCGCGAGGAATCAGATGAGCAAACTGGTCACAAAGAGAAAGTAATTATTGAAACACGTGATAAAACGAAAAACCCATCCATCAAGATTCTTGATAAATCCGGAGAGGTTATCCGTACGTACAATATTCCAGTAGGTGCCCACGTTGCTGTTGCTAACGGAGTGACTGTTAAAGAAGGTGGTATCTTAGTTAAGATTCCTCGTTCTACAGGTAAAACACGAGATATCACTGGTGGTCTTCCACGTGTAACCGAGTTATTCGAAGCACGTAACCCTTCTAACCCTGCTGTTGTAACAGAAATCGACGGTGTGGTAACATTAGGTGGTGTGAAACGTGGTAACCGTGAGATGTCGATTGAATCACGTGATGGTCAGATCAAGAAATACTTGGTGCCACTTTCTAAACATATCCTCGTTCAGGATAATGACTTCGTGAAAGCAGGTATGCCATTATCGGATGGTTCGATTTCTCCAGCAGATATCTTATCGATTAAAGGACCGTCAGCGGTGCAACATTATATCGTGAATGGTATCCAGGAGGTATATCGTCTTCAAGGTGTGAAAATCAATGATAAGCACTTCGAAACGATCGTTCACCAGATGATGCAAAAAGTTAACATCGAGGATCCAGGAGATACACGTTTCTTAGAGAAAGAAGCTGTAAACAAATGGGACTTCATGGAAGAAAATGATTCCTTGTTCGACAAGAAAGTTGTCGTTGATGCCGGAGATTCCAATAGCTTACGTCCAGGACAAATTGTTTCTTTACGTAAGTTGAGAGAGGAAAACTCAAGCTTAAAACGTCGTGACTTAAAACTTGTAGAAGTGCGTGAAGCAATTCCAGCGACTTCAAGTCCATTGTTGCAAGGTATCACTAGAGCGTCATTAGGTACCAAATCATTTATCTCTGCTGCCTCTTTCCAAGAGACAACAAAAGTATTGAATGAAGCTGCTATCGCAGGTAAGCGTGACAACTTGTTAGGTTTGAAAGAAAACGTAATCGTTGGTCACTTGATCCCTTCTGGTACAGGTATCCGTCAATACAGCAACTTAATTGTCGGTTCTCGCGAAGAGTACGATCAATTATTAGCTTCGAAAGAAGAAGATTAATCTATTATAGATTATTTCATATAGAAAGGTCCAGGCTTATGTCTGGACCTTTTCTGTTTCTATAGCGACTTTATTGGCATAGAAGAAAGCAGTAAATAGTATTTAATTTGTCCTTTTAGCTGTGAAATTGTTTGCTAAGGGAATTGGTTAAACTGAAATTTATAGGAAGCAGTTTCCCAGTTTAATTTGATAATTTAACCTGATTGGGCCATTTAATTGATCGCCATCTCAAATGAATCATCCAATGTTACAGTAAGTTAACTTAAATATTAAAAAATGTTTAACAAAAGGCTTGGAAGTGATTATAAAAACTCCCTATCTTTGCACCACTCCGCAAGGGAGGCAGGGTTACTTCGAAAGAGGGAGCCGATGAAAAAAGAAGGGTTTAAGAGAGTTCGACAGGATTTAAAATCCCGCCCAGTTTATTTTAAACACGGAAATCGGAAAAAAGAAAAAGAAAAAAAACTTCAGAAAGTTTTTGGAAGTTCAGAAAAGATTTCTACCTTTGCAGTCCCAACGGAAACGGAGGGAAAAACAAAAAAGATAAAGAGAGGCGCAATGCCTATCGGAATATAGCGGATACGGAAGTTGAAGCGAGAGAA
>NZ_BEYR01000005.1:0-254 GCF_002933815.1 Sphingobacterium sp. HMA12 | reverse complement strand
TAAATAGTTGGAATCAAAAACTTCATTTTACAATGGAGAGTTTGATCCTGGCTCAGGATGAACGCTAGCGGCAGGCCTAATACATGCAAGTCGGACGGGATCCATCGGAGAGCTTGCTCAAAGATGGTGAGAGTGGCGCACGGGTGCGTAACGCGTGAGCAACCTACCCCTATCAGGGGGATAGCCTCTCGAAAGAGAGATTAACACCGCATAATATAATTTTCCGGCATCGTGAAATTATTAAATATTTATAG
>NZ_BEYR01000004.1 GCF_002933815.1 Sphingobacterium sp. HMA12 | reverse complement strand
CCCTCCGTTTCCGTTGGGACTGCAAAGGTAGAAATCTTTTCTGAACTTCCAAAAACTTTCTGAAGTTTTTTTTCTTTTTCTTTTTTTCGATTTCAGCGTTTAAAATAAACTGGGCGGGATTTTAAATCCTGTCGAACTCACTTAAACCCTTCTTTTTTCATCGGTTCCTTCTTTCGAAGTAACCCTGCCTCCCTTGCGGAGTGGTGCAAAGATAGGGAGTTTACTAACAAACTTCCAAGCCTTTTGTTTTATTTTCTTTCAATATTCCCCTAACTCACTGGAAACTTGACCGATTGTTTTTCCCGGCAACTGACCGGAGGGCCGTAGGAAAGGCTTCCGGGCAGGAAAAGCGGGAAAAAGGCGGCGGAACAACACCGAAATAAATCCGATGAGCCGGATCTCCCGGATCAGAAGATATGAAACGGTAGACAGGCATAAAAACCGCAGTCACAAACAAACCGAAGAGGCCGCAGAAAAACAAGGCAAAAGCGGACTTACTAAGATGACAAGAAATTCGTAGTTTAGTTAGGGTTTGTTTAGGTTTTACTTAGGTCTTAGTTAGGTTTAGTTTAGCTAAAAGCTAAACTAAACCTAACTAAATTCTAAACTAAGTCTAGATTACGTCTAAACTATTATATAACTTAATATTAAATTGTTGATACAATAATAAAAAGCGAATCCTTTCGAGCTATTTTAACCAACAACGATAGGGGGCATGTGGTCGCGAGCAAGAGACCTACAGCAGAATATATACTAACTTAAGTATTGTACTTCTCGCGTAGTACAAAAAGCACTCCCTCTTGGCATCAAGCTCCGAAAAACCTAATTCATCACCAACCGCAACGACAACTAATCATATTAGGTTAAAAAATAAAAAGGTAGAGGAGAAGCCGCCACTTATCAAAATGCCCAGAGGACTTAATTAAATAACAACAGCCGGACATGGTACCTCGAAAAGCAAAAATGATCACAACTATTCTCACGAAATCCATACACAACAATTATACTTAAGTAAAAAAACTTAAAGGGTATACGCAGCACAAAGAAAAAATGAGCTTATCTGTTTTTAAGTGTATTAACCTTGATCTAGATCAAAAATTTACGAAAAGGGATCACATATATATAAGATGTTAAAGATATTGAATACTTTTATTCTAAATAAAAATCATATTGGTCATGATAGATTATAATAAGCTTTTAAAACAAGTAGAAGAATATTCTAACACTTATATTATACAGAATATCTCTTCCTGTCATTGTTTTCACAACAGTCTGCACACACATTCAGTAGTACAGGCGGCAGAAGAGATTTCGTCATTTTATAAGTTAAATGACGAAGATCATTTTATTGTGATCAGTGCTGCCTATTTTCATGATTTGGGTTATGTAAAATCTGACAATGCCATTGGCCATGAGAAGAGAAGCGTAGAAATTGCTTTAGACTTCCTAGCAGATAAAAGCGTATCCGAAGAGGCAAAAGAGAAAATAAAAGGTTGTATTCTAGCCACCAGAATGCCGCAAGACCCAAATAACCTTTTGGAACAGATTCTATGCGACGCCGACCTGTTTCATTTTGGCAGTGATGATTTTGAGAACAGGAATAAGCTCATGAAAGCCGAAGCCGAAGCCGTATTAGGCAAAGAAATTGACAAAGACGTTTGGCGTGCGGGCACAATAAAGCTTTTAACAAGCCACCATTACCACACGACCTATGCCCAGCAGAAACTCAATGCAAAGAAAGAGGAAAACTTAAAAGAACTTGAACGTAAGCAGGAAAAATCCAAGGACAAGAAAAAAGAAGACAAGAAAGAAACAAAAAAAGAGAAAGATAAAAGTGTCAAACCTGAGCGTGGTATAGAGACAATGTTTCGGATAACATCGTCCAACAACCAACGACTGAGCGATATGGCAGACAATAAGGCCAATATATTATTGACCGTCAATTCCATTATTCTATCTGTTGTTATTGCCGTATTATTCAGAAAATTAGATAGTAACGAACATCTGATCTTCCCAACAATTATTCTCACAGTGATTGTTGTGGCGACCATGGTTATGGCCATATTATCGACTATTCCCAAAATACCATCTGGGAAGTTTTCAAAACAGGAAATAGAAAATAAAACCGTCAATCTATTATTTTTTGGGAATTTCTATAAAATGAAACTCGATGATTATAACGAGGGGATGCAAAAAGTAATGATCGATTCCGAATTTTTATACGGTATGCTTACAAAAGATGTTTATTCCCAAGGGGTAGTTTTAGGCAGAAAATATAAGTTATTACGTTATGCCTATGGTATTTTTATGTTTGGCCTGGTCATATCGGTGATTTCTTTTGTGATCGCCACGTTATTATGAATATAGATCAAGCTCCTCTAACTTCATTGCGTCTTAGATTATTTTTCAGATGAAGCCACCATGCTTTATTCAAACCGAGTAAACCGAATGAAGTAAGCTCACAAATACCTTAAAATATTAATTTAATGAGTAAAGGAGCGCCTGAATACCATTAAAATACATACTTAATGAATAATAACTTTAAAGGAAAAATGGACTGATGGATAAACAAATTTATATGGATAAAAAAAAAGACCTATATATCAATAGAGATATCAGCTGGCTTTCCTTTAATGACAGGGTGCTTAGCGAGGCTGGGCGCCAGGAGGTCCCACTATTGGAAAAACTTCAGTTCCTCGCCATCTTTTCATCAAATTTAGATGAGTTCTACCGTGTACGGATGCCCGTACTAATGGCATGGAAGAAAATAAAAAAGAAGACTAGTGAACAAACCTTCACGAATATTGATATTGGAACGTATAAAAAGGCATCTAAAATTATTGAAAAACAACAGGAAAAATTCGGGTTCTATCTAACTGATATCATTCATCAGCTGGCTGACGAAAATATTATACTGATCTATAACCAGGAAATTCCGTTAGCGGTAAAGCCTCTTGTAGCCAATTATTTTTTTAGTACGGTGGCCTCTTATCTGCAAATAATTTCTGTGGACGAAGAATTTTCATTTTTCCCGATCAACAACCACCTGTATTTCGCACTGACGGACAATAATTCTACAGATTTATTCATTGTCAACATTCCCTCAGATCGTATCAATCGTTTTTTTACCTGTCAGGTCAATTCCAAGACATACACTGTCTTTATCGACGATATTATTAAGCTATTTCTGCCCGGGTTGATAAAAAACAGCAGTTTAAATTTCTACTCCTTTAAAATTACACGAGACGCTGAACTCAACTTACAAGATGAGTTTGACGGCGATATCGCACAAAAAATAGAAGCGGAGGTCAATAAAAGGGACCTCGGCTATGCTACACGATTTTTACATCAGCCTGGTTTTCCAAATCCGCTGATCGAAAGGCTTGCGGTTCTTTTTGACTTGCGAAAAAGCAGTATCGTTGCTGGAGGATATTACCATAATCTGAAGGATTTTTTCTCCTTTCCAATAAAACAGGATAACCTTTCTTTCCCGAGACAGCAACAGTTGGCAGTACATCAGGACTTTGAGCGTTCCATTTTCGAACAGCTTGATCAGCATGATATGTTGATCTGCACTCCTTATGAATCATTTGACCCCATTCTTAGATTTTTTAACGAGGCGGCAATAAATCCTGATGTAGCGGAAATTCATACCACACTCTATCGAATTGCCGGTGATTCGCATATCGCCCAAGCACTGGCTACCGCAGCAAGGAATGGCAAAAAGGTGAGTGTATTTGTTGAATTAAAAGCACGTTTTGATGAAGCCAATAATATTCACTGGTCACGAATTATGAAAGAGCAGGGGGTAAAGATCAGTTATAGTATCCCAAACCTTAAAGTACATGCTAAAATTGCGCTTGTCAAACGAAAAGATGGAAAAGAGAGTGCATTATTCGGAACAGGTAACTTAAATGAGAAAACCGCTAAGGTATATACCGATTATTTCTTGATGACATCCAACCGCCGGTTGACGGCGGAGCTAAGCTCGCTATTTGAATTTTTGCCCAATAGAAAGAAACCGGACAAGCCGACCGATATCCCTTTTCAAGAGCTTTTGGTTGCTCAATTCAACCTAAAGCAAACTTTTGTTACTTTGATTGACCAAAACATTGCTCAGGCAAAACTGGGTAAAGCTACTTCGATAAAAATTAAGCTAAACAATTTAGAGGAAGAATCGTTAATCAATAAATTGTATGAAGCGAGTCAAGCCGGTGTGAAGATACAATTATTAGTCAGAGGAATATGCAGACTTAAACCTCAGGTAAAGGGATTAAGTGAAAACATTGAAATAAAGCGGATCGTAGGCCGCTATTTAGAGCATGGGAGAATATTTATATTTCAATATGAAGCGGATACAAAGGTATATTTAGGTTCCTCAGACTGGATGAATCGCAATATCTACCGTCGGATAGAAACCTGTTTTCCTATTATGGAGCCGGTATTGGCCAAAAAGATCCAGCAGCTCTTTGAAATCCAATTCGCTGACGACATGGAAGCAACTTTTCTTGATGACATGGGACAAAATATACCAATAGAACATCCGATTGGTAATAAATCACAACAACAAATTGTTGATTACTTAAACAACTAAATTGATGAAAGACTCAACACGATTAATAGCTCTCGCGTTAGGAATGATTTCCACGGTATTACTGGCCTGTAATCCCAGTAATGCAAACAAAGAACCTGCGGCAAATCCAACCAACGCTATAGCAGACAACCAACAGCAGCAGTCGATTCCATATAAATTATCAGCTGGAGAAAAGATTAACTTACCCAATGAACTGCTCGAAATATCAGGAATAGCATTTTTAGAAGGTCAGGATGAAGAAATCTATGCTATTCAAGATGAACAGGGGCTACTTTTTAAATACCATTTACCAAGCCAAAAACTTTCATTCAACCCATTTGGAAAAGATGGCGATTACGAAGATATTGGCATTAGTAAGACGCATTTTTTTATTTTAAAGAGCAATGGGGCTGTCTATTCATTTCCTATCACGGAGAAAGATAACATACAGGCGATTGCCGAACAAAAAGATATTTTACCCAAAGGAGAATATGAAGGCCTTTTTGTAGACAAGGCAAGTAACCTGGCGTATGTTCTCTGTAAGGAATGCCGGGTAGACAAAAAACAATCACAAACGACAGGATATATTTTTTCCATTGATCGTGATGGGAAATTTAGCCCCAAAGGCGAATTTGCCATTCAGATTGATGAACTGAAAAAATTTGATCCAAAAATCAAAAAAACATTCAAACCTTCAGCCCTTGCAAAGAAAAACGACAGCAATGAGTGGTATATTTTATCCTCCATTGATAAGGTGCTTGTCGTAACGGACGAAAATTTTCATGTCAAATCCATAACCTCACTAGATCCAAAGCTATTTCCTCAACCAGAGGGGATCAACTTTGATTCAAAATTCAATCTTTACATCAGTAGTGAAGCCGGCAACCAAGACAAAGGAATCATCTATAAATTTGAAAAATAATAAGCATGCAACGGGTACTACCATTCTTTTTACTTTTTCTCACGACACAAGCTTATGCTCAGCAGAAGAACAGATCCAACTCGGCAACTGATCCACACAAAGACCAGCCCCTGGTGCAGGCAGTGATTAAAGACAGTACGACCGTCATAGCAAATGCAAAGTATGGACAGGCGAATAGATTTAAGAAATCATTTCTTGGAGAAAATTACCGTAAAGAATGGGCGGCCGAAACCACGTTACCCCTGTTGCAGCTTTCTAATTTATTTGGTGGTCTCACACCCGTCAAGCAGGGGGGTGGGATGCAATCTGTATCCCTGAGGTTAACCGATCCAACAGGAAGGGAATGGGCACTCCGATCAGTCAATAAACGGACAGAATCTTTGATTCCAGTAGAATTGCATGGCACCTTTGTACAGGATGTGCTGGATGACGCGACAAGTGCCCAACATCCTTATTCCGCGCTGATGATTCCGGCACTGGCCAATGCGGTCAACGTCCCACACGCACATCCGATCATAGGTGTCGTTGCTCCGGACACAATTCTTGGCGAATACGCACCATTATTCGAAAATACGGTTGCGCTTTTGGAAGAACGGGAGCCTCTAGGCGACTCCGACAACAGCCCAAAAGCAGTTCGCAAGCTCCAGGAAGACAACGACGATAATTTTAAACCCAAGGCCTATCTTAGGGCCCGCATGCTGGATGTGATTGTAAGCGACTGGGATCGCCATGAAGATCAATGGCGTTGGTATAATGAAAATCAGGATACGGACGATAAAGACAAAGATTATATCCCCATTCCCCGGGACCGTGATCAGGCCTTGCGTGTTACACAGGGATTTTTGATGAAAGACATTTACCAGCGTTTTGTAAACCCCGTTATGCAGGGGTTTACGACAGGTATTCCAAGCATCCGGTATTCTCTTTTCAAATCCAGATTTTTAAATGCACACCCCAGTAACCAACTCTCCCACAAAGAATGGACAAAAGAGGTAAACCAGTTTGTTGCCCGTTTGACAGATTCGGTGCTCCGGCAGTCAGTCAACAGCTTACCCCAATCCTCCATCGCCATTCGTGGGGAACAGATTTTCCGTACCCTTCAGAGCAGACGTGATGCTCTACCAGCTGCAATGGAAGAATATTATCGTTTTATCAATAATATTGTCGATATCCATTTCAGTGATAAAAACGAAAAAGTGGAGGTTGCCAGTACCAAAGATAATGGACTGAAAGTCAATGTGTCCAAAATCAACAAAGATGGAAAGTTGACCAAAACCCTGATGGACAAGACTTATGAAAAGAACTTAACAAAAGAGATCCGGTTATACCTTTCTGAAGGTCAGGACTCGGTATCCATAAATAACGTAAATTCGCCGATAAAAATGCGCATTATTGGCGATAGTCTGCCAAAAACCTATATAGTCAACAAGAGCAGATCAAGGATAAAGCTCTATGAGAATACGAACAATTCGACTTTTTTAGGAGAAAAAGGTCGAATCAGGCTACATAAAGGTAAGGACAGCTTGAATACACAATTCGTTCCCGTCAATCTATACAACTCCTGGCTACCCTTATTAACAGCTGGTTATAACGCTGATGATGGCTTCTCTCTCGGACTTGGTGCGGCATATACGCATCAGCGAGGGTTTAGAAAAGTACCCTTTACCTATAAACAACAGATTACTGTTGCTACGGCATTCCGAACCGGTGCATATAAAATTCATTATCGCGGTGAATGGGAAGATGTTATCGGCAATGCAGACTTCGTCATTGATGCATTAGCAAAAGCGCCTGACAATACGCAGAACTTCTTTGGAGTGGGCAACAATTCCCTATTTTTAAAAGATCAGTATGGAGCGAAATACTACCGCAGCCGATTCAATATTTTCAATGTCAATCCGCTACTGCGGTGGCACCCATCATCGACGCTGAATTACGCTATTGGCCCACATATCCAGTTCTACCACCTGGATCCGATTGAAAATGAAGATCGTTTTATCTTAAATCCGCAGGCACTACATTCCTATGATAGTGTTTCCATTACCAATGACAAAGCCTTTGTCGGGTTAAACGCTTTTCTGACGCAAGATACACGCAACCGTAAGATCAACCCAAGTAAAGGATTATTTGTTAAGGCAGCCCTACATTCTTTTTTGGGCTTAAATAAACATTCCAGAAATTCAGCGCAATTAAGCGCAGAAATGACAGGCTATTTTAGTGCACTGAATGAAGGCATCGTATTCGCCAATAGAGTAGGGGGTGGAACGGTAGTGGGTAACCCTACATTCTATCAATATCTTTTTCTGGGCGGTCACGAGAATCTTCGTGGTTTTCGTCAATATAGGTTTGCTGGGGAACAGATGGTTTACAACAACCTCGAAGCCCGGGTTAAGATTCATGAAGTAAAAAGCTACGTACTACCCGGAGAGCTAGGGCTCATGGGTATGTATGATATCGGGAAAGTTTGGGCAAAAGATCACAACAGTAAGACAGTCCATCAGGGATTCGGCGGCGGACTTTACTACATCGTGGCAAATGCGTTGCCACTTCACTTCGTCATGACCAAATCCGATGAAGGCTGGTACCCCTATTTCAGCACCGGCTTCCGCTTCTAAAGGTATCAATAAATGGAAATAAAGAAAGTACATCTGACCAACGATAAAAAAACGCTGCATAAAGTCGAAAAAAAACTTCATTTTGAATCTTTTTTTCGATATCTGGAATCCTTTACTGAAAGCGGCGTATCTTCTGATGATATGATTCCATCATTTGCACTGGAACGGCTAAGAGAAATTGAACAAGTCAGTGGCAAGCTATGCATGCACAACCTAAGCGCTTATAGGGATATTTTACAGCTTATCTATAGCCTTTCAGTATCACTTATTGATACGGATCCTAAGCGTTATTGGGCGCTCGCGACACCACTCGCAGAAGAAACATTTTATGGAACTGAAGCTTTTTTTGACCTCTGGAAAAATAACCTGGAGGAACAAGATATACAGGATCAAATACAAGATGGAGGGATTCTGAACAATCAGGAAAAACTGTTGTATGCGCTTATTTTCGAGCGTTTATATGGACTCCCCGCCAAAGAAAATAATACGATCGTCTATCATCATCTCGATGAAAAGGGTGAAATTATTGATTATTATGATCTAAATATAGATTTTAAATTTGTCGATATTAAACCTAAAAAAGAACTCCCGCAATTTGATGTGGGAAGTCTGACCAAAAATACCAACGACACTTCCCTATTTGACTGGAATAATGTTGCCAATGTTATTAAGATAGAAGATTTTGAATTGTCAGGTTTTACCATCCTCACTGTCAAAAAGAGTAGTCTGGAACATACCCTCAAACGAGTACAGTCTATCTTATTGAATCTCGAAACGTATAATTACCACCTCTTTTTATCGGATCTGGAGAAGATTATCGCTCCGATCCTCAAAGGGGAAGATACAATTTTCAGTCTGTTCCCCTTGTTCCAGCTGAACGGCCTTCCTTTTTTTGATTATTCCATTACAAATAAAAGCATTTTAATTTCCGAAACTTACGCCAACAATACTTATACAAACATCAATCCGCAAGTTGCAAACTACCTAAAACATCCGCATCTTATCTTTTACAATACCCTAGATGCCATTAAAAATACCACATCCATTTTTGATGAACGTATCAAGGCTTCCGGTGTCAAGACTTACGTGTGTATTCCATTGATACATAATCATACATTGTCTGGTATTTTAGAAATATACAGTTATCAGCTGGATCAGCTGGAAAATGAGACCATGCACTCAATCCGTGAACTTGTGCCTTTATTATCTCAACTTTCACACGACATTACGACAGAGTTCAAAAAACGTATTGATGAGATTATTATCAACCGGTTTACGACCATACAGCCTGCAGTACAGTGGAAGTTTAATCATGTTGCCGCTCAATATATTCAAGAGTTCGAAAATGATGCGCAGAATGCACATATCAGACCTGTTATTTTCGAAGAAGTTTATCCGCTCTATGGCGCTATAGATGTAAAAGATTCTACCATCATCCGTAATGCTTCAATTTTAAAGGATTTTGGTTTCAAAGTGAAACAACTGGCTCTTCTCATTGACGAATTGTCTTTGGATGGCAGATATCAGTTGATTATTGATTTTTCAAAACGAGTCGATCAGATTACCAAGTCGCTCGACCAGATCTCCTTTGATGAGTCAATGGTCAAGATCATTGAATTCTTCCGAAAGGATGTACAGCCTTTTCTCGATCAAGCCAGAAGGCAATTCCCCACAAAATATGCCATTATCGAACATTATGCCCGACACTTTTTTACCAATCGGGATACCGGAGAGTTTTATAGGAATGAATTTGAAACTTCATTGCGCCATGTAAATCATATCATCAGTAAAGAGCTCAATCATTTCAACAGCTTTATCCAAGGGAATTATCCCTCTTACTTCCAAAAATTCAGAACTGATGGCATCGAATACGATATCTACATCGGCGAATCCATTACACCGCAACAGACTTTCAGTAAAGAATTCATCAATATCTTTAGGCGGCAACAAATTATCTCCATGGCCCGAATCGCACTGAAAGCACATCATGCAAAACAGGATTTACCACTTGGCCTGGAAACGACCCAACTTATTTTTATCAATCCGCACAGTATTGATATCAGTTTTCGGGAAGACGAGCGTAGATTTGATGTAGAGGGATCACTAAATATCCGTTACGAAATCATCAAAAAAAGGATAGATAAGATACGGATAAAACGCACGAAGGAAAGGCTCACCCAGGTCAATAAGATTGCCATTGTCTATCTTTCGGATGAGATCTTGGAGGACCTAAATCTGAGCATACAGGCCATTTATGATATGGGAATCATCGAAAACAGTGTCGAACATCTCAAACTGGAGGACGTGCAAGGAATTATAGGGTTGAAGGCAATTCGTCTGACGGTAAATTTAAACTACAGAGATTTCTCCTAAATTTGTCGAAATCTCGCATAGATAGATTATAGAAATAGGGAAATTATTTTTAAAAACATATTACGATGATAACTGATGCCAACTACTTTTATTTAAGCGATTTGCTTGGCACCTTATTTTTTGCGATATCGGGCACCTTGTCTGCGAAACGTAAGGATATTGACATCTTTGGGGCTGCTTTTTTGGGCTTTGTGACGGCGATTGGCGGTGGGTCCATGCGTGATGTATTTTTAAACCTACGTCCCGTTTGGGTGAATGATAGCAATTATCTAATCGCTATATTTCTAGGCATCTTGATCGCTATTATCTTCAATCGACAACTCTATAGTTACTATCGCACCCTGACGCTTTTTGATGCTATAGGAATTAGCTTCTTCACCATCTTAGGTGTACAAAAGTCATTAAACTATGAAAGCAATGTTTATGCAGCCATCATTTTCGGTATGTTTACTGCCGTTTGTGGGGGCATGACCCGGGATATCCTCCTCAATGAGACCCCCTTGATCTTTAAAAAGGAAGTGTATGCAACGGCCTGTCTGGCGGGTGGATTGATTTATATTTTGCTCGTTCATCTCGATCTTGATTTGTCCTGGGCAGCTTTTATCGCCGCTGGAATTGTCTTTATGATTCGAATGACCGCTGTCAAGTACAGGTTATATCTCCCCCGACTGGATTGAGTGCCGAAATTTGCAAGGTATCCTGTTGACTAAATAAGAAAAAGCGTTAGTTTGGACTAACGCTTTTTCTTTTGCTGAGGGAATTTCATTTTATAACTCACCCGGATGTTGCCTTTGGCGATCGCATCCAATCGACCTTTCAACATCGTTTTCTTCAGTGTACTCAATTTGTCCGTAAACAGCTTCCCTTCAAGGTGATCGTATTCATGCTGCACGACACGTGCCGCTAATCCGGTAAGATCCACTTCGTGTTCTTCAAAATTTTCATCCAAATAATTGATACGAATATTTTTATGACGAAGTACATCCTCATTAATATCAGGGATGCTCAGGCAACCTTCACCAAATGCCCACTTTTCACCAGATTCATCGACCATAATCGGGTTGATGAAAACTCTCTTAAAAGACTTCAGCATTTCCTTATTCTCTTCGTCATCCTCTGCAAACGGTGTCGCATCAATAACGAACATGCGTATTGGCAAGCCCACTTGTGGCGCGGCAATCCCAACACCATGTGCGGCATACATGGTATCGAACATATCATCAATCAGTTTCTTTAAATCGGGATAGTCTTCATCTATTTCTTCAGCAACCTTTCTCAATACAGGGTCGCCATACGCCACTATCGGAAGTTTCATATGTAAATAATTATTTTAATAAGTGTCGATTTCCACGGTTATACATGAACTCGTTACACTCGGTTTGTTTTTTAACGTCCTGTGAATAGCCTATTTATCTTATGCAGCACCAGTCTGGCTTAGCGGCCGATATATTGCTTCGCCTCCATCTGTGTATAAGTCTTATAAACAGGAATAGTTCACAGCACCACTATATTTTGTACAAAGATACGGATAATTATTAAAAGCGAATATTTCGTCAAAACTTACATAAAGGTTACTTTTGTGTTATGAATACATCCTTTAAAGATCTCGTTATTCGGTTCAAAATCGAACTTGAACGACAGCTCGAAGTGCAGCTAACCCTGGCCGAACTAGATGGATTTATACAAATTGACTCTTCTGAATTAACAAAAAAAATCTTTATTTACCCTAATGAACAGCGTTTACGCCACCAGACAGCTGAATCTGGCATCCATATAGATGAAGATCAGTTAGTAGAAAAATTCGGTCTCATTGTCCAGCGCATTATCGCTAAATCGGTGAATAATCGACGCATTTATGCACGAAATACAGTCGTTGCCCGAATTGACAAAAAAGTAAGTCATCAGTTTCTCGTGGAACATCACCTACAGAGTCCACTACCCGGAAAATATCGATACGGCCTATATGAGCATGGCGAACTCGTTTCCATCGCTGTTTTTTCCGGCGGGCGTCGCATGAACGATAAAAATGATGAGTATCGTTCTTTCGAATTATTACGCTTTTGTAATAAATCCGGTTACAATGTCATCGGCGGACTAAGCAAATTAATAAAAGCATTTTCAAAAGACTTCTCCCCGGGGGATATCATGACCTATACAGACCGGGACTGGAGCCAACATTCCTCCCTAGAAAAAATCGGCTTTAACGCAAAAGAAATTACGGACCCGATCAACTTCTGGGTAGCTGGTGCTCGAAGATATGCCTATCGTACCGAAGAAGAACTAAAAGCATTGATAGATCAGGCTCCGCTCGGCTTTCTAAAGGAAAACATGGGAAGCATCAAGATGATTTTATATATAAAATAAGCTAAATTGTGTATATTGTACACTTTAAGAGTTTGAAAAATAAATAATCAAAAATAATAACGTTATGAAGAGAAAACTTCGCATGGGTATGGTCGGAGGCGGAAATGACGCCTTTATTGGAGCCGTACACCGCATCGCCGCTTTTATGGATGGTAAGATTGAATTGGTTTGTGGTGCATTTAGCATTGATCCACAGATCTCAAAACAATCTGGAGAAGACTTATTTGTAGCTCCTGAGCGTGTCTATCTAAACTATGAAGAGATGATCGAAAAAGAATCTTTGCTTCCTGAGGGAGAACGCATGGATTTTGTAACGATTGTTACACCTAACTTTTTGCATTTTGCTCCTGCTAAATTAGCTTTGGAAAAAGGCTTCGATGTTGTCGTTGAAAAACCAATGACTGTATCAGTTGAAGAGGCAAAAGAATTGCAGGAGACCGTAGAACGCACAGGCCGTACGCTATGTTTGACACATACCTATTCGGGTTATCCAATGGTCAAACAGGCCAAAGCAATGGTAAAAGAAGGCCATTTTGGTAAAATAAGAAAGATTGTTGTTGAATACCCGCAAGGCTGGTTAAGCCGTTTAACCGAACGTGAGGGCAACGCAGGTGCTGCTTGGCGTGCAGACCCGAAACGCTCGGGCAAGTCATTGGTAATGGGAGATATCGGTACCCATGCAGCTCATCTTGCAGAATATGTTTCAGGATTAAAAATCGAAGAATTATGTGCTGACTTGACAACATTTGTTGAAGGCCGTCTATTGGATGATGATGGTTCGGTATTATTACGTTTTGAAAATGGCGCAAAAGGTGTATTAATGGCGTCACAGATCTCAGCAGGAGAGGAGAACGCTGTCCGCATCCGTATTTATGGAGAAAAAGGAGGCCTGGAATGGGCCAATGAAGACCCGAACAACCTGATCATCAAAATGCTCGATCAGCCGCGCCAATTGTACCGTACAGGAAACGCTTATGCGGCTCCATATACGTTGAGCTCTTTTGCCACACATAATACGCGTATCCCTGCGGGTCACCCAGAAGGGTTATTGGAATCCTTTGCGAACATCTACCGTAACTTTGCATTGACTGTTACCGCAAAACGTGAAGGCAGAACACCGACACCTGAGCAACAAGATTTTCCAACTGTTTACGATGGTGTAAGAGGAATGACTTTCATCGATACTGTTGTAAAAAATAACGAAGGAACAGAAAAATGGACTAAATTTGTCGTGTGATAGACAGATTAGA
Organism: Sphingobacterium sp. HMA12; assembly: GCF_002933815.1. Lineage (GTDB taxonomy): Bacteria > Bacteroidota > Bacteroidia > Sphingobacteriales > Sphingobacteriaceae > Sphingobacterium. Next base: position 434,030 of record NZ_BEYR01000004.1, on the reverse strand, counting down.
ACATATACTTTCTCTTTTGGAAGGGGCACCCCTTCCAAAAGAGAAAGTAATCGTTATCCTGGGCCCAACAGCCTCCGGAAAAACCAAACTGGCAGTACAGCTTGCCCAACAAATTGATGCTGAAATTATCAGTGCAGATTCCCGTCAAATTTACCGGCGCATGGATATCGGTACCGGAAAAGACCTCGCCGAATATCAAAACATTCCATATCATCTCATTGATATACAAGAGCCTGGCACAAAATACAATCTCGGAAATTTTATCACGGATTTCAATCAGGCCTATCAATCCATTTTAAAAAAAGATAAACATACAATCTTATGCGGGGGCACGGGTTTATATTTGCAAAGTGTTATCCAACAGACACCCTATGCGTTGATACCCAGTATAGCAGGATTTAAAGAAGTACTTATAGGGCAGACCACGTCGGCCTTATTGCAGCGGCTAAATACCTATACATGTCCTTTGGATTTTCAGATAGACCACTCTACGAATAAGCGTATCATACGGGCCATCGAAATACTGGAATTTCTCCAACAAAACCCAGGCTTCAAACCACAGCAGCAAACCCTAGAAGTTTTGGTCATTGGATTAAATCCACCGCTGGAGAAAAGGCGGGAAAGTATTAGCAAGAGGCTGAACGAGCGGATTGAAAACGGCCTTTTACAAGAAGTCAAACAATTATTAGCTGAGGGGATTTCCCATGACCAACTCCAATATTATGGATTAGAATATAAGTACGCTTCTCTTTATCTCCTTGAACAACTGGATTACGCGACCTTCCTCACAAAATTAGAAACGGAAATACATCGATATGCCAAGCGTCAAATGACTTACTTCCGAAAAATGGAAAAAGACGGGATCAGGATCCACTGGATATAACAAAAAAGGGCTAGTATTACTACTAACCCTTTTCGTTAATCTCTTTCTATTATAACTTGATTTCCTCATCTTTCGCATTGAAAAAGTGGAATTCAGTTAGATAATATGACGTCATTGGATTTACTTTAATCCATTTACCGTACTTCATAAACCATTTCATTCTTTTAGAAATCAAACCAGACTTAATGTAGGCGTCTATGTAGGGGTGAACACATAAGGTCACCTTTTTCTCATTCTGTTCTTGAAGAATAAAACTCAAATTATTTTCAATATCATCCATTAGGACAATACTTGACCGGATTTCACCTGTACCATCACAAGCCGGACATTTCTCGTTTGTGACAATATTCATTTCAGGTCTTACGCGTTGACGGGTGATCTGCACTAGACCAAATTTACTTGGTGGCAAAATCGTGTGTCTCGCTCTATCCGAAACCATACATTCCTTTAAGAACGTATACAACTCTTTTCGATGATTGGGTTTATGCATATCAATAAAATCGATGACTACAATTCCCCCCATATCACGCAAACGCAGTTGTCGCGCAATTTCCTTTGCTGCTTCCATATTGACCAGCAATGCATTATCTTCCTGATTCTCCTTATTGGCAGAACGGTTACCACTATTGACATCAATTACGTGCAGGGCTTCGGTATGCTCAATAACGAGATACGCGCCGCCGGGCAAAGTAACAGTCTTGCCAAAAGCTGCCTTGATTTGCTTTTCAACTCCGAAATGGTCGAAAATTGGTTCTTTATGTTTGTAAAGTTTTACAATTTTCTCCAGGTCTGGAGATATATCGTGTATATATGATTTTGTTTCTTCGAAGATCGAAGGATCATTAACATAAATATGCGAAAACTCATCCGTTAGGATATCCCGTAGAATCGTGGATGCACGATCCATTTCGCCGAGAACCTTTTGTGGCGGTTCAGCATTACGAAGACGTTTGGTAAATAGCTCCCATTTTGAGATCAGGTCCAATAAGTCACGTTGTAGTTCTTCGACACCTTTACCTTCAGAGACTGTACGGATGATTACACCAAAATTAGCTGGTTTAATTCCTTCGACAATCTTTTTAAGTCGGTTACGTTCGTTACTACCTTTGATACGCTTGGAAATGGAAACAGTACTTGAGAAAGGTACCAAAACGACAAAACGACCTGCAATTGAAAGGTCTGAGCTCAGACGAGGTCCTTTTGTTGAGATGGGTTCTTTGGCGATTTGAACTGGCACGAGCATATTTTTGCTCAAGACATCAGAGATCTTACCAGCTTTATCGATATCCTTTTCAAGTTTTAAACTATTGAGCAGTTTCTCTTGATAACTGCCATTCTTTACGATACGTGTAAGCTTTAGCAAAGATTGAACTTGGGGACCCAAATCTAGATAATGTAGAAAAGCATCCTTTTCGTAGCCTACATCTACGAAAGCCGCATTCAGCCCCGGCATAATCCGTTTGATTCGTCCGAGATAGATATCTCCGACGGCGAAATTATTATTTGCGGGCTCGCGGTTAAGTTCAACAAGCTGCTTGTCTTGTAGTAAAGCAATAGTTACCCCTTTATCAGGAGTTGAATCGATAATTAATTCCTTTACCAAAAGCTACTCATTTTTGATACCTATGCAATATCCTATCGCAATTTTGGGTATCCGATTAAACATTTAAAGAACGTTGTTACGAAAAAAACAATCTACACACCCATTAAAGACATGTAGATCGTTTCGTAAAGCTATCTCAGCAAAATGGGCCAAGATGTTTAAAAGCTTAACACAAGACTATTTTTTCTTGTGTCTATTTTTTCTTAAACGTTTTTTACGTTTGTGAGTAGCCATCTTGTGTCTTTTTCTTTTTTTTCCGCTTGGCATAGCTAAATTTTTTAATGATTATAAAATAATAAATTAATTACTTGCTCAATTCCCCGATCTTACGGTCGATGAATTGTGATAGGGACGGATCAGCGGCCAGTTCTTTACTTTTTTGAAAAGCAGTTACGGCTTCTTTTTTCATCCCAATATTTTCATAGCCTGTGGCTAAGTAAAAGTATGACTCTGCATCGGGTTTTTGATCGATAACGGTCTTAAAACGCTCGATGGCTTTGTCAAACTGACGGGACTGTAATGAAAACAATCCCAAAGTTTTATTCGCTTCTAAGTTTTTAGGATCAGCAGCAACAACTTCTCGCAATAAAGCAATACCTGCCATCGGATTGTTTGTTCCTGATACCATTGCGGCACCTAATCCTGTTTTCGCATCAAGACTACTTGAATTCGCTTTTAGCGCCGCCTCATACGCATGAATTGCATTCTGATTAAGTGCTTGGGCCAAAGTAGAATCTTGCAAATTAGTATAAGCAGCACGATAAGCATTCCCAGCTTTCAACCAATATTCAAATTGGGGAGAAACCTTTGCCATTTCCTCATACACAAATGCCTGAGGGGCCGGTTTTGCGACATCGTCCCACTTATTTGCCAACTGTTGCAACAGCTTTATCTTATCTTCACCGGAAGCTTTTGCAACTTGGGCCTCAATATCGGAAATTTCTTTGACTAAACTAGCATCTAAACCTTGTTTTGTCATCGAAGAGATATTTTCCAAATTTACTTCATTGGAAGGTTTCGATTCAGATGCTGCAGCAGTTTGTTTTTCTTTGTCCACCAAACCTTTAATAGGCTGCGCAAATAGCACAGCAACCAAGGCTACAACTGCTCCTATGACTATTATTTGTTTGGTTTTTGCCATTTTAATCTATTTTAAGATTATTTATTGCCGTTTTTTACTTTCTCAACGAAAATCTTAGCTGGCTTGAAGCTAGGAACAAAGTGCTCTGGAATAATGATTGCTGTATTTTTTGAAATGTTTCTTGCAGTCTTCTCAGCTCTTTTTTTGACTACGAAGCTACCAAAACCTCTTACATATACATTTTCTCCTCCGATCATTGCGTTTTTGACAACTTTGAAGAACGCCTCTACGGTCTCTTGAACATCTACCTTCTCTAAGCCAGTTTTGTTAGAGATTTCTGCAATAATTTCTGCTTTAGTCATATCTATTTTACTGTAATTATTTATTTTTCAACCCTTAAGCCAACTAATGTTTGGGGATGCAAAAGTATTGTTTTAAAATGAGGAATGGAAATTATTTAAATACTTTTTTGATAAATAAGCTTCCAAAAGCCAAACATTTACAATCAATTAACGAGATTTCACATCGAGCAAACCGCTAAATAAGTTTCAAAATTAACAACAATTTCCTAATTTACAACAAGTTGATTCAATGGATGTCATAAAAAAATCAAGATATGCCAATTGCATGACTAATACGTTCCAAATCTTCGCGAGTATGATGTGCATTGACAACAATTCTATTCAATAATGGATCTGTAGGAAGGGGATAAGGGAAACTAGAGACCAATATACTTGCTTCCATTAGCCTTTCATAGAGACTAATATCATTGGAAGAGAAGACCGGAAAATTAGCGACGGTATTTAAATATCCTTTTGAAAGTGATGCGAAATAAAGAATATTTTCCTGCAATTTTTCAAATTGCTTGCGATAGATCTGCTCCCCATTTACAAAAGCATAAAGACTCGCGGGGGAACTCGGGGAGGCACCCGTATAAAAGTTTGATTTTTTAAACTCCGCAATCCGTTTCTGGCTAGCCAAGATTAGTCCTGCATCTGTCGCTAATCCCTTGGCCAGGGAGGCCACGACAATCAGTTCAATATTTGCGTCTAGAAAATCACGTTCAGTTAAAGAAATTCCATTTTCAGACAACACACCGATACCATGAGAATCATCCAGTACTAAAGTCACTCGTTTATCTGCCGCAATTGTACCAAAGACCGAAAAGTCGTACCGCTCGGGCTTCATGTTATCCAGGCTATTACTGACGACGACAAATGAAGTCGCTTTGGATTGATTGATATACTCGACAGTACGTAGGCTCCAGTCCCTAAAATCGCCCGTTATACCGGGGTTTGCGTCAAGCCATAGCGCGGGATGACTGGAGGGAGCATAAAGCAGCTCGCCTTCATTTGACAACATTTTGACAACAAATTGCGTTGCCAGGTAACCGCTTGATAGCAATAGTCCAGCCTCAAATCCAAATCGCCCTGAAGCATATGCTTCAGCTTGGTCGAATATAGCTTGCTGAACATTGTTACTGCGAGATGTCCCGTTATTAATGCCATACCGTTTTATCCCCTCGATAAAAAGTTCGGTGTATGCTCTGTCCGTCGCCAGCCCAAGATAGGAAGTCCCTCCAAAAAAGAGATATTCCTTTCCATCCAAGTAGATGGATCGCCCGGTAGGCTGGTCAAGTTTTGTAAAATTTTTCATTTAATTCTCTTATCCCCAAATAGCCCTTCTTTTAAATTTTCAATTACCAGGGGGTGCGCTTTTACTTTTGGAAAATTTGATTTCAGTCAATAATACACATTTAGATTGACACCGGTCAACTATAACAGAAACATTCATTTTCCATTCCTCTGATCAGCTATACAACGTGAATGACGTTTCAAGCACCATTCCACTGGATAGTGTGCCATTTATTTACTTATAGACAAAAGGGAAATTTTGATACACAAACCTATTTTAGCCGCGAGACCCGATCGGTGCGGGTTAACTCGTCAGTACCTCCGGGTTGGCAATATGCTGCGGCGTTCCTTGTGCGAAAGCAACAATATTTTCAAAAGCTGGCTTAAACAGCTTTTCATAACCATTCGCCTCCACGTACCCCAAATGTGGGGTACAAATAACATTGGACATCTGCAGCAATGGATAATTCGGATCCCTGATTGGTTCAGACTCGTACACGTCCACCGCAGCGGCGCCGGGCGTTCCACTTTCCAATGCGTCCAGCAGCGCACCTTGTTCCACCAACTCAGCCCGCGAAGTATTGACGAATAGCGCTGACGGCTTCATCGAACGTAGATCTTCCAATTTTACTATACCTCGGGTTTCTGGCACCAACCTCAGGTGCAGCGTTACCACATCCGCAAAATGGAAGAAATCCGATTTACTAGATGCAGCTAAGAATCCGTCCTTCACAGCTTCTTCTCTAGAGCGCTCACTCCCCCAAACGATCACCTGCGCACCAAATGCTTTGGCATATTGGGCAACCAGCCGACCGATCTTACCATAACTCCATATACCGATTGTTTTTCCTGCCACGGACTGACCGATATTCGTCTGCCATTGCCCTGATTTCATTGCTTCAATCGCTTGCGGCAGCTTCCGTAAGCCATGCATAATTAATAGCCAAGTCAGTTCGGCAGGAGCAGTCGGGGATCCGACACCCTCTGCAACAGCAACCTGATAAGCACTGCAGGCAGCCAGATCAAGATGGTTGGAAATTTTACCGGTTTGGCTGATGAGCTGGAGATTTGGAAGTCTGCTGAGCAGATCAGCAGAGATTTTCGTTCGCTCTCTGATTAGCACCAGCGCTTCTGTATTCTTAAGCTTTTCCGCTAATTCTTGTGGATCTGTATAGGATTGTTTCAATATCTGAACATCGTGACCATCAAGTATTTTGAAACAATCCAGCTGTCGGACAGCATCTTGATAGTCATCTAAAATGGTAATTCGCATCTTTCTGTGACTTAATTTACACCGCTCGTTATGGCGACCGGTTTTCATTTCAGACATTAATTTACAGCATAAAATCGAAATACTACATTTCGTCATGATATTTTGACATTTCATCTACTCTTTTTCGTAAAAGCAGCTGTGTCAGCCCATATTCGGATAAAAATCCATCAAATGAAGCTGCTATTAGTCTTATTTTTTTTACCATTAATATCGTTTTTCCCAATCTGTCCTCAAAGGAAGGGTATTGGAAAAAAATAGCAAACCGATCTATTTAGCCAATGTTTATATTGACGGAACCTACGACTGAAGCACAACGGATAGTCTCGGAAATTTTACTTTTGAAACCAATGAGCAGGGTCCGAAAACAATAAAAGTCTCTGTCATAGGCCCTGTCCTATACGGCACGTACATCAGCTCAAAAAAGGTTTTTTAAATACTTCAGGCAGAGAAAATTTTCGACTCATTTTCTTTTTGATTCAGAGCAATCAGACAGAAGACGTGAAAGCGAAAAAAATTACATGTTGAGCCTATAGTTCAGCGGAATACTGAATCTTAGGGACACGGCAAATCCTTTCATTGGCCGATAATCCGTTTTGTCTTTGATCGAAAAACCATACCCAAAATCAATATCTAAAAGCGTAGCTAGGCTAACGCCAACTTTTGGGGTGAAAGTATAAGGCGTTACTTCCGCACGTACAAATGGAGTCAGCACGTAGGTTTGTGGATAATACGTTAGCGCGGCCTCGGGAATGACTGCAAATTTCTTTTGCGTCCAGGTGAAGTTGGCAGTGGCATCCGCCCGCAAGATATTATCGCCTGAAAATGGAAATGCAAAATAAGCGCCCGTTTTTATAATACTCCCTTTTTGGAATTGATAACTCAGCGTAGGACCGATCAAATGATCCTGTGCCGTAGCCTTTTTTCCAAAAGCAAGCAAAATAACCATACTGCCGATCCAAAGTATACTTCTATTTTGCATAATCCATCATTTAATAAAGATGAAAATTCAGGGGTATATTCACCCCCACAGACACCGTAAAACCATCTATTGGCCTAAAATTCTTTTTCGTGTTATAATCAAATCCGTAACCTATACCCAGGTCGACGATTGAGAATAAACTTGCCCCAACTTTGGGTGTGATGGTATAAGGGGTCAATTCGGCCTTGACAAATGGGAACAGGACAAAGTCATTCAGATAATAGGTAAAGCCCACCTCGGGAATGACGGTCGTTTTGTTGTCCATCCAGCTGAAATTTGCACCAGCGTCTATTTTCATGTACTGAAAGTCGTTCGGTGCAAATAGGCCCCAACCAGAAACTTTTAGAAAATTGCCACTTTGGTATTGGTATCCCACTGAAGGGCCCCAGATCCAGCTGTTATGCTCCCGCCAAGGCTTATTTTGAGCCTTTACCAGAAAGAATGAACAACATAGCGCAGCAAATAACAGTAGTGTTTTTAGTTTCATCCAGCTAAATTACAAACTATAATCTATTTTATTGAATACAACAGGTGCGTCCCAGAATAGTTTTACCTAAAACAGAAAAATAGCGTCCATCCAGTCGATATCCGCAAATTAAATCGACATGGAGTCCTCTTTGGCTCCATCTTTAATGCTCAAGCAACTTGATTCTAACAAATTGGGAGCGTTCGCTTAAGGATCCATCTTCACCCCAATAACCATTTACGTGATTGGCCGCTGTGTAAATATGTCCATCTTTGCCCCAGAACATCAGCTCCTCTTTCCAGGTCGGCATCCATTCTTTAAAACTTACTGAAATCATCGGGATCACCTTTCCCTGTTTCACGTGGAAGACTTGCAGGTCACCCGTTGATTCATAGGGATCCGCATGCAAAGTCATCAAATATTTTTTATCCGCGGAAAAGAAAGGATAATCGCCGCATTCCACAATAAGATGACCATCCTGCCGATCAAAAAGGCGTACATCAGCACTTTCCCAATAGTTGCCCGCGACGGCAAAAGCATTCAGAAAATCGTAATGCCCCATGTACGAATAGCTAGATTCCAGCTCATTATCAATATCCTTATCTGTAAAAGTCAGTTTTTTCCCGTTTGCCAGCGGCAGTTCTAAAATCTTTCCGTTTTTAGTATAGGACAGCGTATCTTTGATCAAATAATTTTCTACCGTATTTCGGGCGGCTAAAAACGTTTGTTCATCTATTAATTCCACAAAAAGATATTTATCCAATGGATGCCCTTTTTCATAATAGCTTTCTTTTCCGTTCACGGTCTGTGAGACAATAATATTTAAATCCTTGGGCGATATTGTTATTTTATCCTGTTTGCCCAATTTAGATTTCGCCACATATACTTTTTCCCATCTTGTTACATCATTGGCTTCGCCATTAGCCCCTTTATAATCCCGTTGAATACGATCCATCACTGCAATCCACTCACCTTCCTCACCGATCACGTCCAGTTTTGTCCCAAAAGGATATTTTCCAAGCGCTGGAGCATTTTCATCTGCACCCTGGCGCAAAACCACGCCAGCACGATCGATCACATACAGATTTTTCAAGACCTTTGTCTGATCATAGTTGATCGGCAAGGGCGGAAATTTCTCCGCTGTCGCGGTATCTTTGATCGCACTCACATCCATTTGTGCCGAATCTTCCTTCTGGGTGGTCTTCTTTTTTGTTCCGTCACCACAGCTTGACATCCCCATCAAAATAGTACTTCCGACAAGCATATACGCAGGTAAAAATAGCAGTCTTTTCATATAGGTGAAGATAGCGATTCCCGTGCCGAAAAAAAATACTGGTATTCAGGGGTTCTCTTCTATTGCCATAAATTCGGAAAGGTCCATAAGGCGAACCTACCAATATCGGGCAAAAGCCAATGTAGACTCCCGAAGCTTCGCGCTTCCGAATTTTATACCTTGCGCCAAAGTGTCTTCCGATTTACCAGGAGACCGTTATGGCTATTCTTGGCTCTGATTACTGTCAATACTATAATTAGAGCGATCGTCAAAAAGCGGAAGATATTAGCATACCAATTGCCTGCAGCATTGTCGTCGACATTAAATAGCATCCAGGCCAGATTCATCAATATATGTAGGGCTACCGGAACCCAAAGATTGAACTTCCACTCGGTATATAACCAGGCAAACAATACCGATCCTAAAAATGTTGTCGCGAAAATGAGTACCAATTCCATCGGATCCTGACTTTGATATAGATGTAGTAAGGCAAATATCAACGAAGTCGCCAGAATAGCGGGAATAAAACCCAGGCGTGTATAACGGTAAACAAGACCAAAAAAATAAGCCCTAAAGATAAGTTCTTCAAACAGCCCCGCGGAGAGGGTATTAATAACCAAAAAGTTGAAATCGGGCTGCCTGATCAAAGAAAACCTAAATGCATAGCCGATAAACATTGGGAGTGTTGTCAATGCAGCGATACCTATTCCCAATGCAGGAGATTCATTTATTCCAAATTTAGACATCAGTGTATCCTGATCTTTAGGTCTGAGCAAAAGCGCACCCAAGAGCAAAGGCAGCAGACTGAGGACATAGGTTACCATGTGGGCCAGCGCCCTGTTGTGAAGAACGCCGGTTATCCGGGACTGAACAGACGTAAAAAATAACTGATCTAGGCCAAAGTAAATCCCGAAGAAAAAAAACAAAACAAGTAGGTTGAAATTTGTACGATTCATATTTTTTGGGACAAAACTATATGGCAATGTCAGGACTGACAAAAATATGTGGCGGTTCGCCCGATTAAGGGACGAATGGTATAAGTTGTCCCAGGAACCAATTAAACCGCATCATTTCAATAAGTAGGCCTTTACGGCAGGGAGCATCGAACGCGATACCAGCGCATATTCGTCCCTATCAGCGAAACGTAGCACAAAGCCCTTTGCATTGCCCTCCTTGGCCAGGATCTTGTCGAAATTGACCAAATATGATCTGTGGCAGCGGTGAATATTTGCATCTGTCAACTGCTCTGCTAGCTTTCCCAAAGTGATCCGGATAATCTCTTTTTTGGCTATTTTATTTTCATAAAAATAGACCTCACAATAATTATCCATGGATTTGGCAAATATAAAATCCTGTTGGCCAAAATATAAAAGCTGACTTCCATTAGCAAGACAGACCATAGTGCTGTTATCAGAAACAACGGCATACTGATCCGCTAAGCTCGCCACTAGTGGAGCGGTGGGGGTATGAGCGGTGGGGTGCGATATACGCTGCGCTGGTAAGCTTACCCGTATCGGCAAAACTGGACTCAGCGTAACAGGGACCGATACAGGCGTAGTCAGTCTGCCCCGATCCGTTTTTATGAGCGCTAAAAAATAAATCAGTCCGATGGGCACATAGAGCGACAAGGTATAAAGTCCCATATACAGCAAGTTGATCCATTGCATAGGCACCCGGCTCACAATACAACTATTGTATAAAAAATTTAATATTGTCGCTGCTACGTATACCAACAACATACGCAGAAATTCTTTTTTTAGCGTCCATTCCTTCCCGCTGGACAATAAGACAGTGGTGAATAGGTAAGATAAGGTGAAAATACCCCCATAGCCCATCAATAGTATATATTTTCCTGCATCCTCAAAATTGTAGGTACCAAAAGGCTGAAAAATGATTAAAAATAGATAACAGGATCCCCCGAGCAAAAAAGCGTATCGCAGCGATGTCCGGAGAGAAAATATTCCCGGAATGACCTGTTGTTGCTGCCTAAACCATCGATTTAAATTGATCATAATCAGCGCTGAATTTACTAAAAATTTAGCGCTGATTATAACACTTTTTGATCGTACAGCGCCCTCAATAACTAATTATAGCGAAATATTATTAAACTATAATAAAGAAATATCCAAATTATATCTAACTTAGGAAATAGATTTCATCAAATAGACCTTTTATGCGGTCTGATGACTATAGTCATAGTATTATTTAAACACATTATATTTTATAATTATGCGTTTACGTCATGTACTTACCTTCTTTTTCTGTGCTTGCAGTATCCATACTTTAATAGCACAGCAGAAACAGATCCTTTTGGAAAATGTTAAACTCATAGATTATGAAAGCCAGCGCCTTAGCGGCCTGAAGCACGTTCTGATCAATGGCAACACAATTCAAACGATTAGTGCTACGCCCATTAAGACCACGGGAGCCGAAATTGTAAAGATAGATGCCAAAGGCAAAACATTACTACCCGGATTGATTGATGCCCATGTGCATTTGGTCTTTGGGTCACTTACAATGCCACAGATGATGACAAACGATCTTTCGGAGGAATTTCTGGTTAACAAGGTCGGCCAATCAGCGCAGAAAATGCTCATGCGTGGATTTACGAGTGTGCGTGATTTGGGCGGGCCAATATTTCCATTGAAGGCAGCTATTGACAAGGGTAAACTAATCGGTCCCAGGATCTGGCCTTCCGGAGCTACGATAAGCCAAACTGCAGGACATGGTGATTTTAGGACACCAGAGGAAAAATCGCGTAGATTCTTCGGCATTGTTTCACGCGCCGAAAGATATGGAGCCACTTTTATCGCCGACGGACGCGATGAGGTACTGACGGCCGTCAGGGAAAATTTACGGTTCGGCGCCAGTCAGATCAAACTGATGGCCGGCGGAGGCACTTCTTCGGCATATGACCCTGTGGATGTTACGCAATATACCCTAGATGAGATGAAGGCGGCGGTAGAAGCAGCAGAAGATTGGGGCACTTATGTTACCGTACATGCCTATACCCCTAGGGCGATACGCCGCGCGGTCGAAGCAGGGGTAAAGTGCGTCGAGCATGGACAGCTATTGGATGAGGAAACACTGCAGCTTCTTGCAGATAAAAATATTTGGCTCAGCTTACAAAATTTGGTCGAAGACACTCCCGATATGGATCCGCAAAGGCGAATAAAACGCAAGCCCGTTATCGAAGGCCAGGAAAAAGTATGGCCTCTGGCCAAGAAGCACGGCGTTAAGCTCGCCTGGGGAACCGACTTTCTTTTTGAACCCGATCTGAACGATCTGCAAAATTCATTTATCCTGCGTCTTCAAAAATGGTTTACGAATGCTGAGATCATTAAAATGGTTACCCAAGACAACGCGGAACTGTTACAGCTTGCAGGCTTACGGAGCCCATATCCCGGCAAACTAGGCGTGATCGAAGAAGGAGCTTTGGCCGATATGCTTTTGGTCGATGGCGATCCGCTCCAGGATTTAACACTGCTGGCCGATCCAGCCAAAAATTTTCTCCTTATTGTCAAAGACGGACAAATCTATAAGGATAGTTTGCAAAAACGTTGATAGGTCAATCCAGGCTGGTCCAATTCTTTATCTATATAATTGATTTTTATGGATCGGGCCAGTCGTACACGTATTTTTTTGTAAAAGGCAGATCATAAAGATGTTTATTTGTCAAAGCTTTAAACACCTTTGCTTTTTATTGATTAGTTTTGTGTTTCAACGATAAATTAAAGCATTTCGGTGGCATTATTATTCAACGAAGGACGTCCTGTAGTTAGACTAAGAGCATTTCGTGCTATAGACGATCCTAAGACCTGTGAACGTTTTATAGAGGGACATGCTCATGTCTTGACAGCAATAGGTGTCAAGAAAGTTACGTCATCCAAGAACGAATGGATGTACAATCCGGCATCATTCGTCCTTATTGTAGAATCTCTTGATGGTGAGAAGGTATATGGAGGTGTTCGGATACATGCCGCCGGGGGAAGTGAGCCATTGCCGATAGAACAGGCTACAGGTGCCATGGATGCCCGGATCTACGATTTAGTATACGACTACGCATTACACGGTACCGGCGAAGGCTGCGGGCTATGGAACTCGCGTGAGATCGCGGGATATGGGATCGGCAGTATTTTCCTCACTAGGGCCGGAGCAGCCATCAGTACCCAGATCGGGATCAAATCGCTATTTGCCCTGTGTGCTCCATATACAGTAAAACTAGCGGAAAGTGTGGGTTACCGCATAGATACCAGCGTCGGTAACAATGGTACTTTTTATTATCCCAAATTAGATTTAGTGGCGACAGTCATGATCATGAGAAATCTGGATACGTTGACTGAAGCCGATCAGGAAAATAAGGAGGCTATTTTCTCCCTCCGAAACAATTCTAATATTGTTCGGATAGAAACCCTGCGAAATAAAGAAATTGAAATTCACTATCAAATAGACATTCCCAACCTGGACCGTTGGGATCTTGAAGAAGTCATAAAAAATTTGCAACACACATCGGCAGATCTCAAAGCAGATCATCGCAATCTAAATATTTTGTAATGGACACTAAACACTATGGCGCCGGTTATTTACAGGATACCGGAGACTTTCTCAAGCAATTAAAAATACATTCCTATTCTCCTTTCAGTACGATCAAAGAAGGGCTCGTGGCCGAGTTGGGCTGCGGTACCGGAATGGATGCTATTAACCTGGCCAATATGTTGGGAAGTGATGTCCAGGTGGTCGGCGTTGACCATGATGCGAAATTGATTGATCATGCGAAATCAGGTAGTGACGGAATCAGTAATGTTAATTTCGTCCAGGGTGAGGTATATCAACTCGGTTTCGAAGATGAGGCTGTTTCCGGAGTTCGTATGGAACGTCTTGTCCAGCATTTGACCGACCCACAAAAGATGTTTCGCGAGGTATATCGCATATTGGGCAAGGGACAACCTGTAGTTATCGTTGAAACCATCTGGAATAGCCTGACTTTTTACACCCAGCACGTAGGCATAGAAGCCAAGATCTGCCATTATTTGACCGAAGAAAAGGTCAACAATGGCTGGGCGGGCAATAAGCTGACAGCAGACCTCCTTGCAAATGGATTTCAAGATGTTCAACTGCAAACATTCTGTATGGTGACACGTTCAAAAGAAGAAGCCAACCGCTATCTGTTTTTGGACAGAATCCTTTTGGAGATGTTCGAAAAAGATAAATTAAGTCAAGCAGAATATGATGATTTCCAAAAAACATTGAAACAATTGGATGAAACTGGCTGTTTTTTAGTGTCAATGAATCTCGTCATCGCCCTGGCAAAAAAATAGCAGCTTAAAAATGAAGTGCTGGTTTCCCCTGATCTGTCTGTATATTCTCGCATGCCTGCCGTCGCGAGCACAGCTCACCATTGACCATCCCGGACAGCGGCTACTAGTCGGTCATCAGCTGGAGCGCTATACAGGAACAGGAGATGTTGCATTTTCAACCATTTTATCTTCATCGGACTTTCAACCCCTAAATAATGAGGTGCCAAACTTAGGCACCTCATCTGACGCCATCTGGCTTCGCCTTCCTATAAAAAATAGCAGCGAAAAAGATTTAGATTTTCTATTAGAAATTGCTTATCCGTTATTGGATGAGGTTGAATTATATAGCCCGTCCGAGAATGGCTCTTATCAATCCATGAAACTTGGGGAGCATCAAAATTTTTCCATTCGAAAATATAAAGTTCCGAACTATGTATTTGACATTCATCTACCCAGCCAGACGGAAAAGACTTTTTTTGTTCGTATAAAAAGTACCGAGCAGATTATATTACCCATCTACTTGAGTAGCGAGCGACAATTTGTGACGCAGATGAATAACGATAGCCTCATTAGTGGCATCTATATCGGGATAGTGCTCATTATGGCGATATACAATCTCTTTCTATTTTTCTCTGTCAGGGACAAGGGATACCTATATTATGTGTTATATGTCCTCTGTGCGGGGGTCACCCAAATGGGCATCAAAGGATATAGTTTTCAGTATCTATGGCCCTCCTGGCCTTACTTTGCAACCAAAGGCCCCATTATATTCGGTTGTATATCGGGGCTAAGTGCGCTTTTATTTGCAGATTCATTTCTCCAGTTAAAGAAAAATGCGCCTCGATCAAGACGGATAATCAGCATTTTTATTACTTTGTTTGCCCTTGGTACCATCTTGGCATTGACCAATTTAACACAATTTGCATTTTTTGTGATGCAGGTGACCACTGGAGCTGGCTCGTTATTCGTTCTCTACTTATCCTATCGTATTATGATAAGTGGCTATAGACCAGCAAAATACTTTGTTTATGGATGGACCGTCTTACTCCTAGGATCCGTTGTGTTTTTGTTAAAAGATTATGGAATATTAGACTATAATAACTTTACGAGCAACGCTGTGCAGATTGCCTCGGTAATCGAAATGGCCTTACTGTCCTTTGGTCTGGCCTACAGTATCAATATACTCAAGCAGGAAAAAGAAGAATCTAGGCTACGAGAATTAGCGATTTCTTTGGAAAACGAGCGGCTCATCCGTGAGCAAAATGTGGTGTTGGAGCAAAAGGTCAGTGAACGGACACATGAATTAAAAGAATCCAATGCGTCATTGCAAATGACACTGACACATCTGAAAGAAGCCCAGTCACAATTGGTTGAAGCCGAAAAAATGGCCTCTTTGGGACAGTTGACCGCAGGAGTCGCACACGAAATCAATAATCCAATCAACTTCGTCACCTCAAATATAGCCCCCTTGAAAAGAGATATCGGGATGATCTGGGATACATTGGACGAAGTCGAACGTATTGCTTTCACGCCAGAGCTTTCCGATGACGAGAAACAATTACAGATCAAAAAATTCAAGGATGATCTGGACCTTGACTATCTGAAGACCGAAGTCGATTTCCTATTGAAAGGAATGCATGATGGAGCCCATCGTACGGCCGAAATTGTAAAAAGTTTACGTATCTTCTCACGTGTCGACGAGGACACATTAAAATTCGCCGATATCAACGAGGGTATAGCGTCCACAATGGTGATACTGAACAGTTTGATCAACGATACGATCGAAGTCGAAAAAAACTATGGCGAGCTTCCAATGGTAGAATGTCATGCGGGAAAACTGAACCAGGTATTTCTGAATATTATAACGAATGCGCTATATGCCATCAACAAAAAATTCGGCAATAACGGAGGAGGAAAGCTAGGGATAGAAACTGGACTTGCTGCGGATCAGTCCAGTATTTTTATTAAAATAGCAGACAATGGCATTGGTATTCCAAAAAACATTCAGGAACGTATCTTTGAACCTTTTTTCACGACGAAGGATGTCGGCGAGGGGACAGGATTAGGGATGTCCATCGCCTATAATACCATTGCCAAACATCATGGTAAGATTATTGTAGAATCAGAAGTGGGAGAGGGAACAGTCTTTACGCTACAACTCCCCATAGAACAAAAGAATTGATGCAAAAGTAAAACCCAATGAGTTCGATAAATTATGATTAATTTCGGTCATTTTGGGAAAATAAACCAGATTATAAAAATTATGCAGACGGAGCTTGAAATTTTATATATTGATGATGAGGCAAATAACTTAATTGGTTTTAAAGCGAATTTTAGATATGATTATGCCATTCATACTGCATCGAATACCGCCGAAGCCGAGACAATACTCCGCTCCAATCCGGATATCCGTGTGATCTTTTGTGATCAACGTATGCCCGAAGAATTGGGAATAGACTTTCTGCACCGCATCAAAAAAGATTTTCCAAAGCCTATCCGTATTTTATTGACCGCTTATGCTGACATGGATACAGTTATTGATGCGATTAATAAGGGCCATATCTTTCGCTTTGTCCGCAAGCCTTGGATGCGGGAAGAAATTATTTCAGCAATTGAAGAAGCAAATAAATTTTATGTTGCAAATTCGTTATTAGAGACAAAGAATCAGGAACTGCAGAAAGCGTACGATGAGCTGGATAAGTTTGCCTATAGTGTGAGCCATGATTTACGTGATCCGCTAACAGGAGTACTCTCTGCGGTAAAACTTGGGCTAGAATTTGACAATATAGACCGCATCCATGAATTACTTACCCTGATGGATAGTTCATTGGTCAGCCTAGATGCCTATATCGATAGCCTAAGGGACTATTATCTGCTTCGGAGAGGTGAGCTCATGCTCTCTGAAATTAATTTTGATGAACTTTTCGGCAATGTGAGACAGTTCTATAAAATGTATACTCAAAACAAAGACGTAACCTTTGATATCTGTGTTGAGCAAAAAGAATCGTTTAAATGTGACAAGGCTATTCTGGAATTGATTTTACACAATTTACTATCCAATGCCTTCAAATATCAGCAAAAGGGCCAAGCAAATCCATTCGTCAAATTATCCGTTGACGTATCTGGCAAGCAGGCGAAGATTGTAGTGAGTGATAATGGTATCGGTATTTCTCCCGAACACATCCATGATATTTTCAAACTGTTTTTTAGGGGCAGTGATCAGGCCAAAGGCATGGGATTTGGCTTGTATAACGTACAAAACGCGCTACTAAAGCTGCAGGGGACCATCGATGTGCAATCGCCTCCGGGAGCAGGGACGACATTTACGGTCAGTATACCGAGTAAATAGTTCTGCTTTCCTAAAAAAAAAGTTTTTAGGAAAGCAGTTTTTGTCGCAGCATAAACTCAAGTTGGTCATTGGACGATTCGAGTTTTGCATTCGTTTCGATTATTTTTTGTCGTTCTAGATACACCTCATACGCGCGCTGAATCGTTTCGTCCAGTTCCGCTTCGCTCCAAGGTTTATTGAGGTAATGGAATATCTTTCCTTTATTGACAGCATCGACCACCGCAGCCATATCAGTATACCCCGTTAAAAGTATCCGCATTGGAGCAGCATCAATCTTAATGATCTTCTCCAAAAACTCGACACCGGTCATTTCGGGCATCCGTTGATCTGTAATAATGATATTAATCGGATTATTTTTAACAAGATCAATTGCTTCGGCTCCACTGATGGCCGTAAATATCTTGTATTTTAAACGGAATGTCGCCTTGAAGGAAAACAAATTATTCTCCTCATCATCAACATACAATATTGAAATCTTCTTGTTTTCCATAAACTTTTTGTTTCCGGTACAAATTTACGGAATAAATTTACTGAATTAAGTAACAAGAAGGTAGTTTTTACAGAGTTGGCCCTTCAGGGAGCACGAAGAAGATCTAGAACATAAAAATTTCTTTCGCATACATCATGCATAAAACCAACCTGTTTAAAAGAGTCAAAATTAGATAAACGTATTGAAACTGCTTATAGGAACAAAAAAAGCCTTCTTACTTACGTAAAACGGCTTTTTTGAAAGTGACCCCGCTGAGGCTCGAACTCAGGACCCACAGATTAAGAGTCTGTTGCTCTACCAACTGAGCTACGAAGTCATTCGATAAACCAAATGTAAGGTTCACCGCAGAAAAAGTCAAGTGGAAAAGAATATTTTTTTGACTTTTATGACATTCAAGCGAGATTTTTGATCCTTTTGTAAATAGAAACAGCCTACCTATTGGTTACTTCGTTACATGCCCCTTATAACAATTACCTATACATAGAGATAGTTTAAATAGATGTAATTTATTGGGAGAACAGTGCGAGAACAACTATAATGATCAAAGCACAAATTTCAATATCCACTACCGATGACCTAACGAAACGCTCATACATCTATATCAAAATTGGAGATAAAAAATATAAAGAATATACGGGCATCAAACTAGGGCTAGACATACAGCCCAATTCCTCCATAACTATTAAGGAGCGCACAGAACAATTAAGACTTCTAGAGTATGAATTTAGAAAGGCTATAGAATTTGGTAAATACCCTGTTAACCAATCGAAACTAAGGATCAAAACAACAGAAAATACGCCTCTAAAAGAATTATTAGATATTGCAATAAACAATAAAAGAAAAGCAAACCTATCACCTAAATATGTTTACCATTTAGAAAAGCTCACCGAAAAATTAAAGCAATTTCTCTCACCCGAAGAATTGAACGGAAACATCAACAACTTACAACGATCTAGAATTCAAGAATACATGAACCAATTCAATTCAAGTGCTTCTAACTACATGATTTCTAGGCGCCATATAAAAGCGATCTTTGCCGAAATTGATAAAGATTTCGAATTTAACACCTCAATAATTAATAGAACAGATAAGAGAAAGGCAACACCAAAGCTACATCAAATATATTCGGACAACCAAATTAAAGAGGTATTGTCATTTCTCAAGACTAATCACAAAGACCTCTATCTTTGCTGTTTAATGAGCTATGGATGTTTATTACGCCCACATAATGAAATCAGATTGCTTAAACGTTACCATTTCAAAAATAACGTCACAGAGATACATCTTTCAGGAGATGAAAATAAAGGAAAGAAAATTAGAACAGTCCCAATACCTCATTATGTTAGAGAACTAATAATAGAAAGACTAGAAGGTCTATCATATGACGACAATCTATTTACAAGAAAGCCTGAAATTCATAACCCTTATTACTTTAGCACCGCTTGGACAAGAATGTTTAAGTTAATGGAGAAAGAAGGTATTATCGAGAAGAACCAAACTATCTATTCGTTTCGCCATACAGCTTCTGTAAACGTTTATAAGAAGACGAAAGACCTTCATATACTCCAACAGCTATTAGGACATTCGGACATGATTGTAACGCTTAAATACCTTCGTGGATTAGGTGTTCATAATGCGGATGAACTGAAACATGTGATGCCTGAACTCTAACATATCGAAAAACTGCACTTGAAAAGCCCATTCCATTTTATCGGAATAGGCTTTTTTTATTTATAATTGGTGCTTAAGACTAAATTTAATGGCACTTAAATACAAAAAAGAATCGTATGACCTTGAAGTAATATTTGATGATTATTTCCTAAAATACTTTAATCCTCTAGCTATCAAAGAAGAGACATTCAAGTTTGTACCTTTTACAAAGAAAAATAGCAAGGAGAAACCAAAAACTCTGGAGGAAATAAATCAAGAAGATTTTGAAAAGCAAAAAAGATCTAGGTGGGTTAATGGAGATTTCTATATTGCCACCTATATTGATTCGGATGGTGATGAAGAGTTTCATCCCGATTACGATGTATATGAATATGCAAGTCAAGTGCTATTTAAAATAGGTAAACATGAAATCGATAAGGAGCAAACAGAAAAGGTGGTTATGTTTGTTCATAATCTGCGTTTACTTCTTCTCCTATATAAAGCCGATCGTTGGAACAAAAGACTTGGTCTATTACATACAAGAGACCGCGATCTAACCTTATTCGAGGAGATAGAAAAGATTACCTATCTAAAACAGCTCTTGGATAAGTTAGAAAATTCAGAAAATTCAGAAATGATTCTTCGGAGGAAAGACGAATATGAAATTGTTATCACTTCGGAGAGCCAAAAAATTCCAGCAGAAGATTTCAAACCTATTCTTTTGCAATATGCCGAACGAAAGTATTATGAATTTATTCATAGATATAATGCCTACGGATATCTCCCATTAAAAGACATTAGCACAATTCGAAATAGGATATCAAAATTGCCCCAACAAGAAATAGCACAACCCAACAGTGACATTTCTTTTGCTATGAACATCCTGTCTGCGCAAAATATAAACCCATTCTTTACCTATTATTACTTTTCTAGGCTTGAAAGTCATTTAAACAGTCTGATTGCTTCTAAAAAGGAAGACCCTATCTACGAGTTCCTAAAGATTGCCGTTCCTGAACTGAACAGGGCTATCGAAGACAATGCTCATCCTAAGTTCAAGAAAAAAGACAAGCATCTATTACTATTTTCTCTTTTAAGGTCATCTAAATTTTTACCTGATAGAAAAGCTCTGGAACTAGATGGAATTGTGGATGTTAAAGAAGATTTTATAAAGCAACTACTACGCTAAACATACACTTTCCGAAAAAGGGGGTGATAGAAAATTAATCGTTTTTTATCACCCTTTTTTGCTTGCTCATCTTTGATTCAACAGTTCAGCAATGTCGCTGTTCTATAAAACAATTTAAGATGAAAAAGACTTCATTAAACGATTTATTGGGAACGAATTCTAGATTTCCAAAGTCTCAATATTTCATTACTCGCTTCAAAACTTTCAATGACAGATCGAGAGTACAGCTAGAAAAAGGGCTTCAACAGTTAAAGGATGCAAAATCCATTTCAGGATGTCTTATCGATTCCACGACTTACTTCACAACTATAACATTTAAAATTCAATTATCTAAAAATGAGCAAAGCCATGATGTTGTCTTACCCTATATAGATGGAATAGAAAAGCTAGATCAATGCAACGGAACCACTTTCAATCTTGCAGATTTACTGACGTATATCTTGAATCTGGAAGAACTAAATGAAATCTTCGAAGTAATCCCTGAGAAGACATATTGGGAAATACAAGATAAACTTAATGAGGAGACGAAGGAGGAATTGTTCGGAAATCCAGTTCTAGAACAAATCGAAAATGAAGCCTTATACTCCGAATTCATCGGTATTGAAGGGTACGAGGAAGAATCAGATCAATTTCTTTATTAAGCCGAGGTATTACACAGATTAAAATTTTCATCATGAAAGTCATTACAAAACATATAACCAAGGGACAATTTATCAAGGATATAATGTCTGAAATTCCCTCAAATATTCTCCTTTTCAAAAATATTACCGGTATCGGTGCCACCACATTAGAAATATTATCAGAAAGGCATTCAATCATTATCGAACCCTACAGTCCGGTCATGATAAATAAAAAAAGAAAACACTCAGATATATTTATTGTAAAGCACGGTATCGGCCGTGCGGACATTATTAAATATTTAAAGAATGATAAGATAAGGTTTAAAAAAATTGTGTCAACTCCTGAATCGTTTTCTAAAATCATGGATGCTTTTCGGATATTGAAAATCAATGTATATAAAGAATACTTTTTACTATTTGATGAATGTGAAACAACATGCAGAGATGTAAGCTTTAGACCAAAAATAGTTTTACCAATGAACGATTTTTTCAAATTCGATAAAAAAGCTTTTGTTTCAGCCACTGCTGTAATACCCCGTGATCCAAGATTCAAGGAGCAAGGATTTGAGATACATAACATTCTTCCTGATTTTGACATTAGCCATGATATTACACGCTATAAAACCAACAACTCAATTTATACAACAATGGAATTATTGGAAAAAGATGATTCTGAAAATAAACACTTTATATTCTTAAACAGTATCGATGCAATAACGACTTTGATCGAAAAATTGAAAATCCATAGCTTAAGCTCTATTTTTTGTGGAGAGAATGGCAAAGTCAAGCTAAAACGCGATAGTTACGCTCATGTTGGTTTAGAGATTGAAGAATCAAAGTTTTCCAAATATAATTTTTTTACGAGTCGCTTCTTTCGAGCTGTTGATATCGACGTACATGAGGATGTGAATATTTATATTATATCAGATCCAAATATATCCACCAATACACTTTTATCACAAGAAACAGATGTTACACAGATCATAGGTCGATTTAGGGATATGTCATTCAATAGAAATATTCAGGTGATTTCAACGACAAATGAAAAAACACCTTATATGACCGATCAGCAAATAGATACCTTTCTACAAGTAATTAAAGGCGTATACAATACAGTTAGTAAAGCGATAAGTACTATCTCCAAGGAAAACAATATTCCTAAAGCTGTCATAGAAGAATTCAAGAATATACTCAATTACAATATCTTTTTGCAACAAGATGGCAGTGTAAATCATTTTATGATTGATAATATTTATCACGACAACAGGATTAAAAGTCTTTATACCTGTCCTTATAAACTTGATAAAGCTTTTGAAGAAAGTCTGCTTTTTAATTCAAAAAACAAACGATACAATGTCAAAAACATTATTACAAGAAGTCATGAAAAAGGCAGTGATATGATTTATATTTATGGTGAACATAGACCTTATGCTGAAATTATGGATGAAATAATCGATGAACTGATGAAAGCAGAGAATCCAACTGATGCTTCGGAATCGAAAGAATTGAAATTTCTAAAATTAAAATATCAATCGCAGTTTCCTGAACTTATTGAAGCTTATGAATTAGTTGGTGGCGCAAAATTGCTGGAAGAGTGTCATTCAAAAAAAGGTGTACAGCGCTTAATAATGCAATACAAAAAAACCGAAGGAACCGGAAACTTTGAGTTTCTTAAAGATCTAAAGAAAATATTTTATACAGGCAAATTTGACACGGGAGTCAATTTAAGGAAATCATTTAGGGAGTTGATTCAAAAACATAAAATTGAAGGCCTATCCGATAGCTCGCAATCTTTACGAAATTTTGCCCAATTAAGTGGACAGACAAGAAAAAATGGTGTCCAAGGATATTATGTAATCGAACATAAGGTTTAGTTTTAGACTAACTTCTTGCCTATATTATATATAAATATAAACTAGTCTGGATTTTAGAAACTAAAAATAAGAGACAGTATTTTTAATAATAGAAAATACTGTCTTTATCCGTTATGGACACTGGCTACCTTCCTTTAGAAACCCATCAATTACAATACGTGCAAAAAACTTCATCATTTTAGGCCTTATATTTAAGCTTGACTCTAAAAAATAGCTTAAGCGACTACTATCCAATGCCTTATATCTAACCAAGCGGTCAATCCGAAGACAAGTCTCTAAAAGTCAGTAAAATGACCACCAATTTTACCAATCCGTTATATTGATTTTAACATAGAGCTTTTCCTTTTAAAAACCCAATCGCTTAAAAAATTATGTATCTCCCGCTCATTAAGGGTATATCTTAATCATCCCCCCACTTGGCCTTACAGGGTAATCAATCTTTAAATACACAATCAAATCATGAAAAATCTACTCAATGTTTCAGAAATTCGGGTCGAGTTTGTTCCCGAATTTAAAATTTCAGAATGTCCATTAATTACCAATTCACAGCAAGCCTACAAAATATTGATGCAGGTCTGGGACAGATCGGTTATGAGCTTTTTAGAAGAGTTTAAAGTTATCTTACTTAACAATGCAAACAAAGTGTTGGGAATTATAGATCTAGCAAGAGGAGGTAGGGATTTCGTGCCTGTTGACATGAAAGTTATCTTTTCTATAGCGCTGAAAGCATCAGCATCTAAAATTATACTGGCGCACAATCATCCATCAGAACAACTTCAACCGAGTTCCGCAGACAGAGCAATTACAAAGAAAGCAATTGAAGCAGGTAAATTTTTGGACATAGAAGTCTGCGATCATCTAATAGTAACGCATGATAAATACCTCAGTTTAAAAGATGAGGGATATTTTGACATTGATAATCAATAATTATTTATCTTTGTATTGTATTAAAATATTGAAGAAATAAAGCGTTAGCTTAAAGTTCTTGTGAAAGAGAAAACCTAGGAAATTTTCAATTGCACAACAAGAGCGGATAAGGTGACGTTCTACGCTATATATAAGCGTGGGGCGTACCTATCTGTTTTGTTTGTGCAGGGTTCTCCTAGGTACCTCTCTCAGCAATTCAGCTCTAGGTTACGTCCCACGCTTTTCCATTTATTAACCACCGTTAAGGGACTCACCGGTTATCAATTTATTGACAAATGAAATTCAAATCTTTTTTTGTTGCTCTATTTATGGGCACATTATTTCTAGGCTCTTGTGCATCTGGAGTTATTTGGAGCAGGATCGGTATGACTGAAACAGAATTCCTAAACACCAAGAAAAATCGTAAACGTGTCCATCTAGTTCAGGAGAGCATGACTAAATCTATTTACAAGGCAAATGATTTCAATTTTTTCTTTTATTTCCAAGACAAAATTTTAGTTGAAAAAAATGAGGGTCAAAGACAATCTGACTTTATTCTTGAAAATAGAAACAGGTAAAATTATAAAGCAAAATTTAGATGCACACAGTTTTAGCAATCATTATATTTTTGGCAGTGCTTTTTTGGTTTAATTCACAAGGTGTCTTACATAAATCCAAAAATATTACACTCCTCATTATTCTAGGTCTATGCGTCATCGTAAGCCTTCTTAATACAATTTTTATAAAATAATTATTATGGCCATAACTTATAAAACACGAGATGGAGGTAATTACAGAGGCTGGGACTACGATATTTCATTAGACTGGAAAGATGATTTAGTTATTTCTATTTCACCTGCTTTGGTATACAATAGTGTCGAAAATTTTTCCAACAAGCTTTTTGAAATTCGTGCAAAAAACACTTATACCTTTGTAAAGAAGTTCCGTTTTCTAGGAATTTTTTCTTCTCCTATACCTCAAATTCATAAAGGACATGCTGTTGCTAAAGAATATATAGACGAAAAACTAGGGGATTGCAATTACAAAGAGATTTTTAAATCTATCCTGTAATAAGATATAGCCTCTTCGATGAGAAGAGGCTTTCCAACCTTATAAAATTTATTTCAAATGATACGACTTTATCTAGCAATATTCGCTGTCATTCTAATTGGCTTAACATTGAGCGAAATACAAAATGGTGAATCTATCGTGGTTATTATCATTTTAGGCACCCTAGCCTTGATTGTTTGCTCCTACTTAGTGTATAGTATTTTTCACGATGTCTTCTTTCTAAAAAGGGTCAAACGTGCATTTGAGAGGTTATCATTTGAGAGTCTTTTACAGGGCAACAATCAAACATATATAGTGGAAAGCTTAATGTTTGATTGTTGCCCTACATCACCTGTTGCCACTGCTGAATTTACAGTCTCAGGCCAAAAGGAAAATGAAACTGAGGGTTTCCTTCATATTATCGACCATTTGGAAAACAAAAGCTATAACCTATATATTTTCAATATTCAAATATCTAAAGACGTTCACATCTTTAATGGGAAGTACAAGGATCAGATAAAATTCAACCTATATGCCCCAATAGCTAAAGCTATGGCTAAAAAGGACTTGTTATCAGTTAAATTCGACCGAGAATATAAATCGGGTAAGTTGCGTTTTTCCTATACTGTTGAAGTACCATCTAAAAAGATCGGGGAATCTGAATACTGTATCGATTCAAATTGGGGTTATTTAAAGGGATTGAAATTTTAGCAAGACTTGAAGATAACCCTCCTTAATTCTTAACACCCTACATCTCACCAATAATCATCCCACTCACTTGAAACTTGGAGGGTTTCGTGAGTGGGAGTAATTAAAAAAATTATATGTTTTAATTACGCCTTACCTCAAATGCCATTACTTCAATAAATTTATATTGCGTTTTCATCTTCTTTAATATTCCAGAAATTTCAATATTACGCCCTTCTTTATGAGCGTCAACAGCTTCTTGATATTGTTCACTACTCAACTTAGCTTTTACTCTTACTGGCATCTGATCAAGTAAAGTTCCGATAGTAATTTCATTAGAATTCCCCTCTGGATTACTCGACTTAAGATTGATAACTCTCCCCAAAAGTCGTGTTTGATTCTCTTCATTTAGAGTTTCGTCAAGCTTCTTAATCAAAGAAGATAAATTGGCTAATCTATTATTGTAAATACCCTCAGTTTGAATTTTCTTAGTATCATTAATATCACTAAAACTGAATTGGATATTCTCACTTTTTGTATTTTCATAAATTTTCTCCAAATCTTTTAATAAATTAATATTCAAGTTTTCTTGGTTCTCGTCAAAATGATTTTCATCAAACTGTCCATTCGATTCGAAAACAGAGTTACTAACATAAGAAATTACTGAAATCAGTTTTGAATTTATTTCAGATGCTCTTATCTCATCTCGAAATATTTGTTGTTCTTTTATAATTTCCTCAGATGGCAATTCTATTTTTGCAACAAAGCTACCAACCTCCGTTTGTAAAAATTTGCAATAATTTAAATATCTTAATGCTTCAGCCGGCTTAGACTTGGTCACTATCTGAGGATTTAGGACAAATGATGCTGTATCAACTAACAAATCTTTTAATCCATCAATTAGTTCTTCAAATCTATGGAAGCCAATTTTTCCTAATATAGTATCATTGTCATGAATTCTTATAGAAAAAACTGAATTGTTTTCAGCAATTACCACAGAAAGCTCATCAAAAGATAGTTCATAAATATCAGCTAAAATAGTAAGTGTATTTTTTAGAAATTTTTCATTGTCAACACTATTATTAATTCTTGGAACAGGTAAATCATAGGCGTCCTCAAATCCTAAATCCGCAGGAGCTCTATAATAATCAAATTTTTGACTCTCAGCCTGTAAGAGCCATCCTCTATTTGAAATATACCGTACTATTTGTGCACTTGTAATCATGCGTAATGTTGATCAAAAAGTTCTCTAAAAAAGTCTATCCCAATTTTATTCTCATAAGGAATACTGATCCTTATAGTATTTGCATTTTGAGACTCTAGCATATTTTCATCAGGATAAAAATAATAAACAATTTGATTTAAATTAAGACAATTTTCACCAATTAATGCCCACTCATTTTGGTCGTCAGGTAAAATTGCTAGAACTAAAACTAAAGGGGCATTTCCATCATTAAATCTATAAATCAAATCATTATAGGTTTTTACTTCGAGATCAAATCTTAAATGATCTTCATCAAATACAATACGGTGTCTTTCTGTTGCTTTTAATTGAAGTTCTATATATTTACCTGATTGAATATGCCTTATTTTACCATTTCTATTTTGAATATAATCAAATGTAACAGAGAAATCTACACCACCAGTATCATCAGGTTTTTGTAATTTATAACCTTTATAATTTGC
This sequence comes from Sphingobacterium sp. HMA12, assembly GCF_002933815.1. Lineage (GTDB taxonomy): Bacteria > Bacteroidota > Bacteroidia > Sphingobacteriales > Sphingobacteriaceae > Sphingobacterium. Next base: position 406,043 of record NZ_BEYR01000004.1, on the reverse strand, counting down.
TATTACTGAAACAAATGCATTTGAAAGCTTTTCCTTAATTTGCTCTATGGTCATTGCTAGTATTATTGGTAATATGGCATTCCGTTACGGAATTTCTGCCATTAAGATACGCCAAACTTCATAAATATGAAACCTTATTTCATAAAATTTCATATTTATAGCTTCGCTGTTTGTCATACTTAATGTTTTATAAATCCCTCCACTTCATAAAAGCACCTAAATCTTTTTAATTAGTGCTGCGCACCCATTAAAAATCTTCAAGCTTTTAGAGTTTGGCTCGCCTGCTTAATCTCTCAGGCTTCGCTCTTGTCAATATTTTTGATAAGCCCAGGTCACAAGCCCCTTTTTCAAAAATATTGACAAGAAGCTTCGTCTATTTCATAGATATCGTTGAATCGTGCTAAGCACTTTTTTTCAACGACCTTCGTTCAACTCGCAGGAGGCGAGCGATTCTAAGCCCCTCTTTGCGGTGTTTTTTGTTTAATTTGATCGACGGCTCTGTCTACGATTTCAGATTCCAATAGATTCTCCACAATTGAAAGAACTTGAAACAATGTTTCTTTATCAGGTTTATATCCTCTATGAGCAGAAGCATTTCCAGCATCAATTGTTGTTTCTAAAACCTGCGCTTTTGAACTGGTTATAATATTGTTCTCTACTAATTTCTTAATTTTTTGTTTGAAATTACCTGAATCACCAATCTTCTCAACAATGTAAATATCCAACAATGTGCGAATTCCTGTTAAGGCTAAAGTGAAAAGTTGTTCGTTTACAGCTATGTAAACTTCCCTAAGAATATCAACATATTTTATCGGTATGTTAATGACCCAATTTGGAATAGATCGAATAGCTCTTTTGGGAAAATAAAAAACTTGGTCGGTTTTATCAACAGGCGGAGCACTCCTTAATGTATGTTTAAAGTTAATCTTATCACAACCTCTGCATTTCGTCAAAAGCCATATATTTCCAACAACCTCCCAGACCGATTTTATATCATCTCCTTTATCGTTCCGTAATATAATCTCTCTTGGCCCGATTTCAGAAGTGTGAAACAGAACATCTTGATTTGTATCGTGGTTACAATTATAACAATGAGTTTTAATTGTTTTTATCTCAGGTTTAGAGCTATCTTCCTTTTCCAATTGAATTATTGTATGGTATTATAAATGAACTTGCGATTATTAAAATAGAAAAAATATTTCATACAATATCAGAGATTACAAAAAAGGGTTCCCATACAAGTTACTATATATACCAAAAATCCTCCTTAACTTTATACAAAGAGAAAGGAGGATTTTCATATAAATTAGAGAGAACAAATGCGAGAACAAAGGCCTAATTCAGGCTGTAAAAACAGTGTTAATTAACAATATTTTAAATTACTGTTCTAACAATAAATACATCTAATATCTTTTAAATCAGGAAATTGAAAGGAAAAATTAAGCTTCAAATGATTAATTAAGAGTCTGTTGCTCTACCAACTGAGCTACGAAGTCATTCGATAGATCAAATGTAAGATTCAACAAAGAGAAAGTCAAGTATAAAAGTAGATTTTTTATTCTTTGTCTTTCATTTTTTGTTCCATGGCTTCGATTGCCTTAAATGTACGTTCATACATTCGTTCCACGAAATCATATAATATGCGATAACTACCAAAAAACCTCTTCGGCAAAGTCCAGATTAGCGATATATGCATCTGATATCTACTTATAAACTGTCAAAAAAGTCTGCTGGTCATCATCAACAGAAGCGATATTGACGGATAGTTCCTCATAACGGGGAAATACCTTATCAAATACTTCAAAATATCATCGGTGCATCGGCCGGTCTGCACGTAAAGCCAAGCAAAAAATAGAATGCCTTCATGTGGCCCAAGTTCCTACCTATCTGAAGTAGCAATTAGTCCCATGATCATTGGTCTAACCTCCATTTTAATAGACTTATTTATAACTTTCTTGTCGCACTTTTTTAAGCGAACGACAGCAGTTTTATACCCGATCATTTGTGCATGTAGCTCCTGATCTTTACGAAATAACGACTGTGGTACCCAAAGCTCAAAGCGACCATTTTCATCAGCTTTGGTATGGTAGTTTTCAACTGACACGTCAGTTCCCATCATGCTGCCCTCGCCAGAAGCACATACAATTTTTCCCGCGATCTTCACCTTAATGCTATCCTGATTTGACAATGCAGGTTCACTTTGGAGACGTTGGCTTGAAATTGTCTGTTTTTCGACAGATTCCGTCACTGCTAAGTCTTTTGACTGTACTACAGCTACTTCACCTGTTGTGAAGGTTTGCGCCTGTACCCCAGGCGAGCTCAATGCACCGATCAGCATCAATCCGGCAGCAACACCATTCCACCTATTAAGCCATAGCGGATTTTTTGCAAAAGAAAAACTGGCATCCAGTTCACGTAACAGCTGATCTTCATAAAACCGGCCACAGAGTCCCTTGTTGGATTTTGTAATCTGATCAACGATTTCCTGATCACTCATCTGCGAAAAATCAACGACCATTTTTTTACACTGCCCACAAAAACGTCCCTGTTCTTGTGCTGTCATTTCGCCCCAATCCGCTGTGCAGGCTTCTTTTACTTGTAATATGATCTTTTCCATGTCTATTCCTTTTATGTTTTGAGAAGGGATGCACAAAAGATCAAGATTTCACAAGAGCAGAATAAAATAATTTTAAAGAGCTGTAAAGAGGCACTAAGGGAATTAATCTTGCTATTAGCTGGAGGGGATACCCCTCCAGCTATAGCCGTTTATTATTATTACTTGAGATCGGCTAAGATTTCTTTCACTGCACGCTCCAGCTGCGGATCTTTATTTTCCATACGATCCTGCACTGTGTTTTTCACAAAAATATCAGGTGCGACACCTGTCTGCTCCAGATCCTGACCGTCCAGCGTATAACAACCCCAGGAAGGTAGTCGGTAGAAAGACCCGTCGACCAGTCCTTTCCCTGAGGTAAAGATGATCCAGCGGTAAGTTTCATTACCGATGATTTTACCTAGTTTCAATGCTTTGAATCCGGCGGCGGTCATCTCCGCGTCACTCAGGGACTGTTCATTGATCAACAGTACGATCGGCTTGGCAGCAGGCGCGAAATTACTCTGCGGAGCACGCTTTCCACCGCGATATTGCCACTGTAGGTAAGGGCGCTGTGACAAAAAACGCAATACTTCATCGTGTACATTTCCTCCGGTATTATAACGTAAGTCCAAAATAATTCCTTGCTTGTTATTTTCCTGCTCAGCCATATCGATAAGAAAACGTTGCAATTCTCCGCCCGACATATTCTTCATATGTGAATAAGCAATTTTATTGTCACTCAGTTTGTCTACACGGCTGCGGTTATCCTTGATCCATTCATCATAAATCAATTCTCTAAAAGCTGTACTGGAAACCGGACGCACATTAGTATGAACTTCTTTGCCATTACGGCTTAGCGTCAGCTGCACTTCCTCTTCCAATGATGGCCATGTAAAATAACTATCCCGATCTACCGCTGTGTTTAATTTTACACCATTGACAGCCACTAGCACATCACCCGCTTTAATATCCACCTCTTTCTTTGCCGCAGGTCCATTGCCTATAATCCGGCTGACCTTATATGGGTTTTCGCTATCATATTCTACTCCTATTTCGTTGGTCACGAAGCCAAAAGGCTTGCGCTCTTCAGCTCCCATCGAACTAAAGCCTAAGTGTGATGAGTTGAGCTCGCCCAACATATCGTTCAGGAGAATACGCAGATCATTACGGTCATTGATTCCCGGCAGATATTTTTCGTATTTCTTTTTGGTTGCCGTCCAGTCTACCCCATGAAAATTGCCATCATAAAAGTTCTCCTCCAGATTGGCCCAGGTCTCATAAAACATCTGGTTAAATTCTTTCTCCAGATCTCTGTTGAATTTAAAGCTCATGGTTATCGCATCAAACTTGTTGCCCTCCAGACTATATTTCTGTATAGTACCTCGGTTCAGCACAAAGTACTTGCCTGCCGATTCTTGTACCTGTCCCATGCCACCTTCGATTACCTTTTCAGTTTTTGGAGCCGTGAATGGTTCATATACGGTACGGTAAGCGCTGAATTTACCTTCATGGTCAGACGAATAGAATACATAGGTCTTATCTGCCTTTTGGATCACCAAAGGGCTGTACTGTGTCCCGGATGCAGGACTGACCTGTTCGATACGATCGCGCAAACCCTCAAGATCAAGCTGTACCAAGACTGTTTTCTTCGGTTCTGGACTAGGAGCTGCCGTCTTATTCGTATCTGCATTGGACTTACTCATGTCCTTGGCGGCTTTTTCTTTTTTAGGCGCTGTCGGCTTATTTGCGACCGAATCTTTTTTTATAGCGGGCTGAGCAAATAATTCGTCAAACTTGGCACTGCGATACGGTTGGTCAAAATTGGTCAGCGCCATACGGAAGATGCTCGAATTTTGCATCCCGGTAGGGTATGAGGGCTTCGTCCTGTTGCTCGCAAAATAAATATACTTCCCATCCGGAGACCAATAGGGGTTGGTCTCGGAGACACCGGTATTGGTCAGGTTGGTCGTTTGCCCGGTCTTAAGGTTATGGACAAAGATGTCCTGTTCAAAATTGCGCATTGCCGTAAATAACAGATAATTACCGTCAGGCGAAAATGAGGGGGAAGAATTTTGGAAGCCCCAGATTTCATCTTTAACCACGGTCTGGCTTTTTAGACTCCCTAGATCCATTGTTCGTACCTCATCGCGGCCGCTTAGGTATACCGCTTTCGTCCGATCAGCGTTAAAGCTAATGTCGCGGTTGTTTCGAAGGTCTTCGGTCAGCTGCTTCACCTCACCTTTTCCATCTGCGGTACGGGAAAACCAGTTCTGATATCCCTGGTAGGTTTGACTATAAAGCAGCGTTTTACTGTCCTTGAGCCATTTAACTTCCATGACACGTTCCCCTTTGCCCGGCATCTGACGCACAAATTTGCCTTCACTATCGGAAACAAACAGCTCACCTCTGGATATAAACGCTATCTTTTTACCGTCGGGCGAAACGTCAAAATCGCTGATATTGCCCGAGACATTGAACTCCTTCAGCTTGCCAAGTACCTGATTGCGGTTTAAAGCGATATTGGGCTGTACCGTTTTTTTCCCGGCGACATCATAGATATAAAGCTGATACCCCTTTTCAAATGCAATTTTATCGCCGTTTGCTGATACAAAAGGACGTTTAACAGATTCTGTAAAACTTGTAAGCGCTGTTTTGGTCTTACCGTTCAGCTGATACAGGTTATATTCGCCGTTGTTTTCATCCGAAACATAGTATATGTTTGCTTTTTGATCTGTTGTTGGCCAAAGATCTTTTCCAACGTAGTCTGTATATTGCTGAAAGGCTTTTGTCTTGGGGTTATAGGAACGGATATCCGGGTTGAATGCTCCTTTATAGCGTTTGCGGTTTGCCGAACTGTATCCTTCCCAGCTATCGTTAAACAGGAGCTCTCCCGAAGGCGTAGGAACGATACCACTGATATAGTTGAAAAAATGTGGAAATAAGCGTGTTGCCGTACCGCCGTCCAAAGAGACCTGATAACCAGCCATACGATTATAACGTGAGGAAGTGAAATAAAGTGATTTACTGTCCCAACTCCAGCTGTCCACTTCATCCGAGGCATCATGTGCTGTCAATTGACGGATATCCCCACCAGCCAAAGGCATGACATAAATATCCATATTCCCGTTTTGATTGGCAGAGAATGCTAACCATTTACCATCCGGAGAGATTCGGGGATTGATTTCATTGCCTTCCATACCCGTAAGCCGGACAGCAACACCTCCTTGGCTCGCTACTTTCCAAAGATCTCCTTCATAGCTGAATACCATCTCCTTCCCATCGGGTGTCAATGTGGGGTGAGACAAAAATGTCGGTTGCTGCGCAACGACATAAGCAGTTCCGCCGTAGGCCAGAACTGCACTCAAAAGCAGTTTTTTTATCATTATATCTAGGAGGCTAATAATTGTTGCCTGTAACAAAAATAGAATACGTTATCGAAAAACTATTGACGTATTGCGAATTTTACATTTTGATTGTATTTTGGTCTGACATGAGTAGGTCGTGTTTTAACAACTTCGTATATTTAAATAAAAAAGGTGGGTAAATTCAACATCTGGCTCCTGATCATCGTAGATGTGGGGTAGGATCTAACTATGGTTTAGAAACATGTATAAACCTTATAATAAGGTGTTTAACATAACAAAATGTACACAAGCGCATAAAAGAAGATAATTATCACATTCACTGTCGGCACAAACCGAAGCGTTAGAAGATAATTTTCACTTATTTTGAATATAATTTTCAACTTAATTTATTGCCTTTTATACTCTTGTCAAACCTTAACGATATTTTCCTTCGGGACTGGGTGATTAAATTTCTTTATTGATCCTGTCGTAAAATGAAATACTTATCCGTAACTTTGCACGCTCAAATCAGGAACTATGGACACTACGCTAACTCTCTCAGAGGAAGATCTTTATCATAAACGTAATCGCATTCGGATTGCGGTATCTCTTTTCTTTTTTTGTCAGGGTATTGCTTTTGCCTCTTGGGCTAGCCGTATTCCTGTCATCAAGGAACGTCTTCACCTGAGCGAAGGGCAGCTGGGAACCATTTTATTGATGCTTCCGGTAGGTCAGCTGGCCACAATGGCTCTTTCGGGTAAATTGGTCACCAAATATGGTAGCGCCAAAATGCTGCGTATCGTACCGATTGCTTATGCATTGGTCTTGTGCTCCATCGCCTTTGCTCAAAATGCCTGGCAACTGGGTGCTATTCTCTTTCTTTTTGGCGTAACAGGAAATATGTGCAATATTTCGGTCAATACTCAAGGGGTGGCTACCGAACAGATCTATAAAAAATCCATCATGACTTCTTTCCACGGCGCATGGAGCATCGCCGGCTTTACAGGCGCATTGGTCGGACTGCTCACCATGAACCTTGGCTTGGATACTTTATCGCATTTTTTGATCATATTGGCCTTCGTCACCGGCAATACATTCATTAATCAACGCTATCTGGTTCCGGGAAAATCACCACAGAAAGAAAGGCGAAGCTTTTTTTCCAAACCTGAGGGAAGTCTTTTACAACTGGGCATCATCGGCTTTTTCAGCATGGCAACGGAGGGCGCCATGTTTGACTGGAGCGGGGTATACTTTAAGGAGATCGTTCATGCACCCGAAAAGTTCGTGGTTGTGGGGTATGCTTCTTTTATGATCATGATGGCGACGGGCCGTTTTGTGGGTGACGCCGTGATCCGTAAGCTGGGACGCAAAAGAACCTTACAATATAGTGGGCTCCTGATGTTCGTAGGCATGATGACCTCGGTTATTTTTCCTCAATTTATTATATGCACACTTGCTTTTATGCTTGTGGGCATCGGTGTCGCCTGTAATGTACCCTCTATCTATAGTATCGCCGGTCAAAACAAAAATGTGCCATCGGGCGTGGCATTGGCGATGGTTTCGAGCATTAGCTATCTCGGTTTTTTAATGGGGCCACCACTGATCGGCTATATCGCAGAAGCATTTAGTTTGCGTTATTCCTATGGTGTTTTCGCCTGCTTCGGCCTACTCATGTTTGGCATGGTCGGAAGGCTATCCTTATTTAGGGAAATGCCGTCAAATACCTAATCACTACTGGTCTTAGATAGCACATAACTTCGTTTTTCGCTGATTTGATCTTCGCTGGTTCTGTTGACATCTTGTCGCGGCTAACTCCGGGTGTTTTTCGTCTGCTTTGCTTTTTATTTACCCTTGCGGTGTTCGATCCTGCTTTGACCTGCGCCGGTCTACTGTCACTGGGAGAACCGCTCTCATTAATTTGATCTGAGGGAACTTATAGTTAAATACCAAAAATTTATTGCGTGAAATCATCGGCATAACAATAAAATAAATACAGGTAGTCCCCACACCCAACAGTGATCCAAAGCCAACATCTTCGAGGAAGTGCTGTCCCAGATAAATCCGGGAATAACCAGTTAACGCCGCCAGAATAAAACAGAACAGCCCCATTTTCTTGCTCTTGGAAATAATGGCAATCGTGGCCGCCATGGCAAATGCAGATGTTGTATGGCCGGAAGGGAAGGAATTGGTGTAGGCTACCGGCAACCAGGAGACAACGTGCAATGTCGGATCCCCACGAAACATCGCTGCCGGACGCTCAGCATGAAATATGCTTTTCAAAACACAGCAAACTACACCCGAAAAAATATAGGTCCCAAAAATCCCTTTCGCGAAATTCCACTTTTTCAGAAAGCAACACACAGCGGCCAGGGCAATAATGCTGATCCCATCCCCAACGAACGTGTTCACTGTCATGAAAATATCCGCCCAGAAAGCATGGTGACTATTAACAAACTGGAATGATTCTCTTTTGGTTACAAAAAGCAACAGAAAGGCAATCAGCAGGAACCATATACTAATTATATGGAAAAAAGTGGGGTTGGTATTATATATTTTTTTCAATTGTTTCTGAATCACTTTTATCATCGCTCGCATTTTATTGGGCAAAATTAGCCACCAAAGATTAGTAAGTCATTAATTTGTAATAAAATTTAAATTAACACAATTTTTACCAATCCTGAAAATATTATGACAAACGTCCTAAAATGTTACAGATTTAATGAGCCTATGAATTTATAATTGATCAAAGAACTCGCTTTTTCATGTGCAACAATTAGGTAATGAATTATTCGGACAGCATTTCAATTTCAAAAATCAAACGGGATATTTTATTTTGAAAACCAACAGTCTTTCTGAGAGGAAACTTTATGGCAGGAGACCAACGGTCTGATGAGAGGAATAGCGATACAAAATAGCAAAGATGATTTCGTCTTAAAATAAAACAGGAGAAATATCTTTTATCGTATTTCTCCTGTAATTGAAAAGTAACACTGTTGACATCACTTCTCTTTATGTAGCCCCGAGCAGAATCGAACTGCTATCAAATGTTTAGGAAACATCTATTCTATCCGTTGAACTACGGGGCCTTTTCAAAAGCCAAACTTAGGCTTATTTTATAAATAAGTCAATAGCTAGTTGAAAATCCATGCTATATTTTTTGCCGGACTCCATAATCAGAAGCAAAAAAATATCAACACAGACGCTATAGCGCAAAAAGCTACCCTTAACCAATGCCATCGGTATACGAGCTCTTCTATTTGACAGGAAAATTTAAAGTGAATTTTATAAAGGAAAAAATGTGGAGGGAGAAGGATTCGAACCTTCGAAGCCGAAGCAACGGATTTACAGTCCGTCCCATTTGACCGCTCTGGAACCCCTCCAGCATTGCGCTATTTTGAAATAGAACGTCGCAAAAGTAGGCTTTGCCTACCAATTGTACAACTATTTTAATGCATTAATCTGTAACTACCCCAGTATGAATTGTTTTATTTTTTCAACAAATCCCGATTCGGATAGAAAACCCCCAAACAGCTTGTATTAATATAATAAAAACTTATTGTTACATTCTAGTCATAATAGATTTTGATGATAGTGTATTGGTAAAATCAATTCGCTTTTTGATCCGGGTTACCTTATCTTTGTGTCAACAAAAAAAGAAAGATATATTATGAGTTTCACAGGTAAAAGTTTTCCAAGCATTACAGTAGATGCAATTGATTATTTAGGCGACAATTTGCAGATCAACATTTTCGAAAAAGCAGTTAAAGAAGGTAAAAAAGTACTTTTATTCTGGTATCCAAAAGATTTCACTTTTGTATGTCCTACAGAATTACACGCTTTCCAAGAGGCCGCTGCTGAATTTGAAAAACGCAATACAGTCTTAATCGGTGCTTCATGCGACACAAACGAAGTTCACTTTGCTTGGTTAAACACTGCAAAAGATAATGGCGGTATCGAAGGTGTTGAATATCCTATTTTAGCGGATACCAACCGCAACTTATCTAGCGTATTGGGTATCCTAGACGTTCAAGAAGTTGAGCATCCTGAGTACGGTACATTAGCACAAGGATCTGCTGTTACTTACAGAGCTACTTATTTGATCGACGAAACTGGCCGTGTATTCCACGAGTCTGTAAACGACATGCCTTTGGGCCGTAACGTAAAAGAATATTTACGCTTGATCGACGCTTACGCTCACGTACAAAAATTTGGCGAAGTATGCCCTGCAAACTGGGAAGAAGGTAAAGATGCAATGAATGCAGACAGAAAAGGTGTAGCTGACTATTTAGCAAAACACTAACAATAAAAGACCCCGGGTCTTATCAACAGGGGCCCTTATCCCGGCTCCTGTTGATTTCTCCATCAATCACCTTAATAATAAAATCATGTTACAAGAATTAGAAAACGATAATTTACAAGAAATTGTAAACAATAACGATATTGTGATGGTTCAGTACGCTGCTACATGGTGTGGTAACTGCAAAATCATGAAACCAAAATTCAAAAAATTGTCCGGTGAGAACGAAAGTATTCCTTTTATCATCGCTGATGCAGAGAAATTTCCTGAATCACGTAAATTGGCAAACGTCAATAACCTGCCTACATTTGCTGCATTTAAAAACGGTAAATTGGTGAATCAAGTACAAACAAATAAGTTGGACGCATTAGTAGAATTATTCAATGAAGCTGCCGGTAATTAAACATCTTACAGAATTCATCGAACAGAACGATGTCGACTATGTATTGGAGACCATCGAGACTTTGGAAGCGCTTACTGAGGCGCCATTGAAAGATGAGGAACTCGACGTGATCGGTGAATTAATTTCGAACCTATACGGTGCCGTGGAGGTTGATAAATTGATAAAGGAAGGCAATTCGAAAAAAGATGCCTTAAATATGTTCATGAAACGTGTTTTAGGGGCAATTGACAAATAATTTTGCTTGACCAAACACAATGAAGTGAAACTTTCTTTTCATATTTTTAGTTACTCAAAAGCTAAATTGTTGACAAAATTTAGCAATGTGGAAAACTAATTGGAGGAATCTGACAGAACTAAATATTTTCTACATATATTTACTATGTTAAAGGTTGCCACTTGGAGCGAAGCGACAAAATAACTATTCTCTAAAAATTCGTTTCAGGAAAAAATATTTTAATTGTTAAACGGAAATTCCAACTTGGTTGGAATTTCCGTTTTTTATTTTAGACGAATTTCAAACTAACCTCATTATTTTACCTGAGTTTCACCTTCTTTACAACAAATAATATACATTAAAATTACAATGCGTAACGATGCTGTTTTGGATGAAATCTTTATCTTTAAACATGCGAAAACCCTTTCTTTCTGTCATTATTCTATTGGCCAGTATGCTGTCAAAGTCAACTGTACAAGCACAAAATCCGCAGTGGAATGCCGCCGAGATTAAGCTTAACCTAGAAAAACTGAATGTTTTAGGCTCTGTCCTGTACTTTGCAGCACATCCGGATGACGAAAATACCCGTCTGATCGCCTGGCTGGCCCAGGAGAAAAAATATAGAACGGGTTATTTATCCCTGACCCGTGGTGACGGGGGACAGAATCTTATCGGCACCGAGCAAGGTGTTGAGTTGGGACTGATCCGCACACAGGAGCTTCTTGCCGCGAGAAAGATCGACAAAGGGGAACAATTTTTCTCTTCAGCTTATGATTTTGGCTTTTCAAAGACACCCGAGGAAACATTTGACTTTTGGGACAAACAACGGGTGCTCGCCGAGGCAGTATGGTTGATCCGCAAATTCAGACCTGATGTGATCATAACGCGGTTTCCTCCCGATGCCAGAGGTGGCCATGGTCATCATCAGGCCTCCGCAATGTTGGCACACGAAGCATTCAAAGCCGCTGCTGATCCCAAACAGTTCTCTGAACAACTTCAATACGTAAAACCTTGGCAGGCGAAACGCCTCCTCTGGAATACGTTTAACTTTGGCGGACAGGACAATACGCGCGAAGATCAGCTCAAAGTAGACATCGGAAACTATAACGCATTGATTGGTGCCTCCTATGGTGAAATTGCCGCGCATAGTCGCTCTTCCCACAAAAGCCAGGGCTTCGGATCTGCCGCCCAACGGGGGGCTTCCATTGAATATTTTGAATATGTCGACGGTGCACCCGCAACAGCTTCTCCATTGGATGATATTGATACTTCCTGGAAAAGAATACCGAATAGCGGGACAGTACAATCGCTGATCGCTAAAGTTAATCAAAACTATCAGATCGACAAACCTGAATCGGCTTTACCTGATCTGCTCCAGCTCCATAAAGCGCTCGACCAGATCAAGGATGACTACTGGCGGGATCAAAAGAAAAAAGAAGTCGAAAAACTGATCCTTGCTTGCGGCGGAATATGGTTTGAAAGTATCGCAAAAAATCCGGATTATGCAATAGGTGATCTGATTAATGTCGACAACGCCATTATTGCGAGACGTCCCGATGTTACCGTACAACTGGTGAAGCTCAATGGTAAAGAGATCCATAAAAAACTGACCAGCAACATTCTTTTAAAGGATTCTCTTTCGGTAAGTGCAACAAACTCTACGCAGCCCTATTGGCTAAATGAACCGCACGCCAAAGGGAAGTTTAACGTCAAGGACTTTAACCTCACCGGTTACCCCGAAAACCCTGATCATCCAAAAGTACGCTTTGAATTAATGATCAACGGTACCGCCATCACATTTGACCAGCATATACAATATAAGTATACTGATCCTGTCCGTGGTGAAATCTATAATCCAGTCGCCATTCTGCCACAGCTCACAGCAAAGAGTTCGAGCCCACTGGCCCTGACCCAAAATGCCCAATCTGTCAACGTAAATATTTCATTCAAAAAAAATGGGCAGGCATCCGCACAGTCATTTCGTGTAATGCCGGTTGGAGTAAAAGGCTGGGAAATACATCCGGCTTCATTTGAGCTCCAGTTTACCGCGGGGGTTAATAGCCTATCAAAAGAAATTTCAATACGCCCTTTGAATCCGGCTATTTCATCCATTGATACGCTACTTTTCCAAGTTGATCAAAAGGATAGACTAAAAGAGATAAAAACAATAGATTATAACCATATTCCTGAAATTGTTTACTTTCCTGATGTGGCGATAAAAATGAGCAATATCAACCTGATCAATACGGTTAAAAAAGTAGCCTACATCCATGGTGCGGGAGACCTGATTCCCGAATCGCTCAGTGCTATTGGCATCAAAGTGGACATACTGAGTAGTGAACAGCTTTTAAAAAGTGACCTATCGGGCTATGACGCGGTCGTCCTGGGTGTCAGAATCTTCAATGTCAATAAGGACATCGCACAGATTCAGAGCAAGCTGTTTGACTATGTCAATACCGGAGGCACCGTCGTTGAGCAATATAATGTGAACAACGGACTGGTTTCAAAAAATTTCGGTCCCTATGCATTCAGCCTCGGGAGAAGTCGGGTCACCGATGAACTTGCCGCCGTTCATTTTGACGAAAAAGATCCTATTTTCAATTATCCCAATAAAATTACAACATCCGACTTTGACAATTGGGTGCAGGAGAGAGGTTTGTATTTCGCCGAAAATATCGACAAAAGATACCGTACACCCGTCGCCATGCAAGATCCGGGCGAACCTTTGCATAAAGGAGCGCTGTTGATCGCAGACTACGGGAAAGGAAAATTTGTCTATACATCACTATCTTTTTTTAGACAATTACCTGCCGGAATTCCCGGAGCTTACAGATTATTTGTAAATTTGTTATCAAAATCAAAATAAAATATCACAATGGAAAATCAGATTGACAACAACTGCACAACGATAGATGCTGGAAAAGCAAAAGGAATCATCCTTTTGGTCGCTGTAGTATTTGGGGCATTAATTGGCTTCACTGCAAACGAGACATTTTTAAGTATCATTGGTGGTGCTGTTATCGGATTGATTATCGCTGCATTTTTTAACAGTGTTATCTATCCTCAAAAGCCCTCAGATAGATAAAAATAGGATGAATAGCTGGAAACGTTACTACTGGATGGTCGTTATCTGGCTATTTATATTTATCCTTTTTCTGTACTTTTTTACGAAATATTATTCATGAGTACAGTAGACTGGACCGTTTTATTGCTAACACTTTTGTCGATTGTGGCTTATGGCATCTTTAAAAGTAGAGGTATAAAAAATATTGATGGTTATCTTTTGGGCAATCGTTCTTTGCCCTGGTACCATGTAGGGCTTTCGGTAATGGCCACTCAGGCGAGTGCCATTACTTTTCTGTCCGCTCCCGGATTGGCCTACTCGTCGGGAATGAGTTTTGTCCAGTTTTATTTTGGTCTCCCACTGGCCATGATCGTGCTCTGTATCACTTTTATTCCGATATTTCACAGACTTAAAGTCTTCACAGCCTATGAATTCCTGGAGAAGCGCTTCGATGTCAAAACCCGGGGGCTTACTGCATTGCTGTTTTTGATCCAACGGGGTATTTCTACTGGTATCACCATTTTTGCACCCTCGCTGATCATCTCCACAATCCTTCATATCGACCTTACGCTAACAACTCTGGTCATCGGCAGCTTTGTGGTAATTTACACGACCTACGGCGGGACAAAAGCCGTATCTCATACGCAGTTGCTCCAGATGAGCATTATCTTTGGATCACTGCTTATCGCGGGTATGCTTGTCATCCATTTGCTCCCGGCAGATATCGGTCTTTCGAAAGCGCTTCATATCGCCGGTAAATCGGGTAAAACCAATGCACTGGACTTTACTTTTGACTTGAATAACAACTATACGCTGTGGACGGGGCTGATCGGAGGTTTTTTCCTGCAACTTTCTTATTTTGGAACCGACCAGAGCCAAGTAGGCCGTTATCTCACCGGTTCATCCATAAAAGAGAGCAGAATGGGATTAATTATGAACGGACTTTTGAAGATCCCCATGCAATTTGCCATCCTGCTGATCGGTGTTCTGGTATTTACCTACTATCAATACCATCAACCCCCGATTTTCTTTAACCAGGTCGAAGTACAAAAGTTAAAAGAAAGTCCGTATGCTGCTTCCTACCAGAAGCTTGAGCACACACACACACAGCTATTCCAACAGCGTGAGTCTCTCGTCAATGGCCTCAGTACAGCACTGGATCAGGGAGATCAGAGGGGCATCGAGACTTCCCGTTCGGCTTTGCATCAACTGAATGCACAGATGCAGCAAGTGAAAGACAGTACACTCACACTTATCAAGAAGAACAATCCGGCAGCCGAAACAAACGATAATAACTATGTATTCCTTTCGTTCGTAACCAAGGCATTTCCAAAAGGCCTGATCGGTTTACTGATCGCCGTTATTTTTCTGGCATCCATGGGCTCTACTGCCAGTGCCATTAACTCCTTGGCTTCAACCACAACCATAGATATCTACAAACGCTTTATAAACCGCAACGCAACCGAAAAGCAGGATCTCTTCTGGTCACGTATATTTACCTTGATCTGGGGTATTTTTACCGTCGTCATCGCGCTGTATGCAAACAGACTGGGCAATCTTTTGGAAGCGGTAAACATCTTAGGTTCTTTATTCTACGGCACGATCCTCGGAATATTTATCGTCGCTTTCTATCTAAAAAAAATTCAGGGAAAAGCCGTTTTTATCGCTGCAATCCTCTCTGAGATCATGGTCATTGGCATTTGGTATCTCGACAAAATCCCTTTTCTCTGGCTGAATCTCATTGGCTGTGTGGCTGTAATGATAATCGCCTATTTTATACAGCTTTCACTCAGAAATGATACCACAGCATCAAATAGGAGCACTAACCCTTAGAAACAATCTCTCGTAAGCCAATTCGCTGATTTCGAATCGGAATTTTGTTTGGAGTGGGCTTTTTAATCCCCCGATTATTGAAAAAAGTCCGGATTCGCGATAAATCCGGACTTTTCATTTAATAGACCGAGATACCAGGGTCTTATTTGGTATCATGGATCAATATTCGCTTTTGGAAAGCCTATTCGTATTTTTTATAAATATTGTAAAGTACGCTCTTATCATACACCGTCAGTTCGGGTGTTGTGTCCCGTACAATAAATTTCCGTTTAAATGCGACGATCGCTGCCTTTAGGTTAGCAGTATCATACCCGATGATTTTAAGCGCATCAATGGCATTAAAACTATCAGGAGGGGCAACCAGCTGGCCTTCATCATACCAGATACCAAATCCTCTCGCTGCAAGCTTCTTCCAGGGGAAGAATACACTGGGATCGTTCTTGCGTGACGGAGCGATATCTGCGTGACCGATAAAGTTATTGTCAGGGATCAGATAGCGTGATTTTAAAGTATCCAACACTGTCATCAGCGAATTGATCTGGGCATCTGGAAAAGGCTCCCTGCCGTTATTGTCCAATTCTATTCCGATAGAGCAGGAGTTCATGTCCACAATGGATCCCCACTTTGCAACACCGGCATGCCACGAACGTACATAGTCATTCAACATCTGGATAATCTCACCGTTGCGACCGATCACATAATGTGAACTCACTTTGGTGCGTGGAATCTGGAATGTCTTGATGGTCTGACCGACACTATCTTGTGCCGTATGGTGGATGATCACAAAATTTGGCTTGCGAACATCATAATGAATCGCCTCTGCTTGACGCCACTCGGGGTGAACCCCGGTTTTCTGCAAGAAGATGACCTTTCTCTCCTGGGGTGTCAATTGATTCGTATCGGGCTTGGCAACAACCTTTTCTTCCAATACAACTGCGGGTGCAAAAGAAGCGACCAATGGTCTGGACACAGCGGCATGTCCTTTGGACTTACAGCTTGCCAAAGACATCAACACAGCAAGTATGATCCCAATCGACACTGGTCTAAGCATTATTTTGGTAAACTATATACAATTCCCATGGCCAATGACTGGCTCAACTGAACTCTTGAAATAACATCTGGATCATAGATCAAAATCCCGTTTAGATTGACGTTGATTACGCGTGTTACTTTTGCTGTTACCCAAACGTCAAGCCGGTGGGTAGGATCTGAAATCTTTTCATAGTCTGCGAATAGATTGTAACGTGCCTTCACATTCAATTTATCAGTAAAGTTTTTGTCTAGGTTGCCCGTAAGCTGGAAAGCGAGTGCATTGGCAAAAGAACGGTCTTCTTTGACACCAAAGCGTTCTCCTGTTCCTACCGTTGGGTTGTTAGGGTCTCTATAATAACCGTATTTCTGAAAAAAGCCTTCTCCCGAACGAGGTTTTACACGCTCATCCAAAATAAAGGTCTGCCGTGCGGTACCTGTACCAAAACGCAACGAAAACTCATTGCTCGGTTTATATTCAAGACCGAATGATTCCGTTAGATAGGCAGGTGCCATAAACGCATTTTCAATGTAATCTATTGTGTCCTTGCCATTCACGGTTTTATATTTATAACCCGCATCAAATTGTGACTCGAAAGTAACCGATGTAAACAAGGCCCAGTTTGCCGACAATTTATAGGATAACTTGTTATCCCAAAATATACGGTCATTATTCTTTTTAGCAATATTATTCGTATTCTTGATTTTACCGTAACGGAGGTCTAATTCAGTCACAAAATTAAAATTGTCGCGGGTATAGTCCGATTTGTGATTGGCATTGAGACCGACAGCGATGGAACCGACACCCCCACCTTTCCAATCGTTATTAAAGGAGGCCTGATTTAAATTGATACCAAACTTGGTCCAATGCTTCCAGTAATCTACTTCAAGATTAAGCTTGGGTACCACCGGACGAATGGTTCTGATATTTAAAGGTTGCTCTTTTTGTACAGAAATTACGGTATCTGGTTTTGCTCTAAGATCCTTCAGATCCTGTGCCTTTATGCTCGTAAAAGAAAGGCAAAGCATAGCCATGCCGACAAAATTGAATAACTTCATTCTGAAAACGTCTATTTTTTTGTTTACGGTACTAATTTATAATTAATTGTTGGAAAAGGCTCAATAAAATATTGCGAAGGGTTCAATCTATAACGCGAATAGCACTCTTTGATGTAATTTGTTACTTCGTAATCACTCGCCGCCAGAATGAAAAAATAGGATGGTCTAAATATTCGCCTAAATTTTTCTGACTCCTCAAAACTGAGTCCTGTAACTTTACTGATGAGTTCCTTCGTAAATTTATAATCAATTACATTTTCCTTATAATCGTTTTCAATGGTTTTAGTCAGCCTACGCGCTCTTTTAGCTTCTTTGCTAAATAAACTGTAAATGGAGTTTATACTCAGTCCTGCTCCGGTAGGGCCTACGGAAAATACGTCACCATACCCCGCCAGACGATAGGCTTTCTCATAATCTTCTTTTGCTTTCTTCAGAATTTCCTCTGGGCTCTTTCGTGCGGACACCTGAACCTCGTCGATATAGATTGATTCACGCAATAAATGAAACAGCAACAGCCCTTTACTGTCAACGGAAAGGGTATCCGAAAAATAGCCTTTGCTCATAGCGACAACCCGATCGCCTATGCGGGCAGGAAAGTCAAATTCGCCTTTAATATTATTATAGATTACTTCACCCGTACGCAGATTCGCAAGTCTCACATTTCCGATACGTTGTTTCGTATTTTTGTCAAATACGATCCCTTCAACTCTTTTTTCCTGACAAAAAAGTAGTGGGAGACTGCCCAATATGGCCGAAAACAGAAAAATATAGCGTATTAGCTTCACTTTCGTAAAACTACTATATCGCCATACAAAACTGAAATATTTAACATCTTTTAAAGCGTAACTATTTAGATATAACCAATAGTTGTCCTAGGGACAATGCTTCATCTGTCAGGCCATTTAATGATTTTATCTGTTCGACTGAGACATTATAGAGTTTGCTCAGCGAATAAAGGGTATCCTGCGCTTTCACCTCGTGAATACGCATCGCCACTGGGCTTTTAATTTCTTCGGTCTTAACGACAGCAGGAGGGTTCTCCTGAACAAGCTGTACGATTTCCTCTTGCACGACCTCTTCACGTACCACCTTCTCCTTCGGCGTCTCTCTCCGGTCATATTGATCAAGATGGTAGCGTTCGATCATTTCTATCAAGAGATCTGGATAACGGGGATTGGTTGCATATCCTGCAGCCTTAAGTCCTTTGGCCCAGCCCTTGTAGTCATTCTTATCCAGCTTGAACAAGGCCGAATAGCGAGGCCTTAGCAGGAATTCGGAATGATCCTTAAATGATTGTTCGGGATTGTCATATACACGGAAGCAATCGTTGATATTGTCGTCAGGGCGGGTCACGGATTTACCTTTCCATACGCCACCGCACTTAATACCGAAATGATTATTTGCTTCACGAGCCAGGTAGCTGTTGCCATTGCCAGACTCCAACAGGGCCTGCGCAAGTTTGATACTGGCCGGAATACCATATTTGTTCATTTCTGCAATTGCTATATCTTTATAATGCGCAATGTAGTCATTTCCTGCCATGGAGGGCCGACCTGTAGAGGAAGATGAAGAAGTTTTTGAATTGGAGCCGGATTTAGCCGATGATAATGTGCCTCTCCGGCTTGAACATGATGTAATCAACATCATGAATACAAACATGCCATAAAAAAACTTCTTCATGCAATAATATCGTGCTTATTTTCTAGTTGACGAGAATTTATTTTGCTTGGAATCATTATCAAACATATCAAGATGATAAAGTTTGATCGTTCTGAGTACCTTCGCTGTCCAGTCTCTACTTGTGGAGTATCCCGAACGCGCTATCGCCTTTACCCAAGCTTCATATTTTTCTCCCGGATGTTTTTCAAAAAGGCTTTGAGTAGTCTTTTTTCTTTTTACTATTCCTACAAAGTCATCATATGAGTCCAATACAGACCTATAACCTTTGTAAGCTGACCGAATAACGGTACTGTTGTTTCTTCCTTTGACACCAAAATGGTTATTCAAATTCTTTGCTATCCTGCTACCACCATTTCCGCTTTCGTGCATAGCGATGGCTAAGATAACCGATGCCGGAACGCCATGTTCGTCCATCATTTCTTTTGCTATTGGACTGTACTTATCGACATATGCCGCACTTTGAGCTGAAACTCTTGAAATTCCAAAAGTTGCTAAAGCCAGTACCAGTACAAAGCTTTTTAATTGTTTTAAATTCATGAAGAATGTTTTAGTTCACAAATTACTTCTTGCGCAACGCAAAAAGTCCGTCTCGAATCGGTAATATCACCTTTTCTACGCGCTTGTCCTGAGCTAAACGTGCATTCAAATCAATGATCTGCTTTGTTTGGTTGTCTGGTTTTGAATCTAACACCTTACCTTTCCATAAGACGTTGTCAATCAAAATAAGTCCCCCAGACGGAACTTGATTTATTATCGTTTCGAAATAATATAAATTTCTTTTTTTATCAGCGTCAATAAATACCAGATCAAATGTTTCGTTCAAAGTGGGTATGATTTCCGCTGCGTCGCCAATATGATATCTGATTTTAGCTGCGAATTCTGACGCATCAAAATACCCTTGGACTCGTTCCTGTTGCTCTTCATTGATATCAATGGTATGTAATATTCCATCCTGCTGGAGACCTTCTGCGAGACATAATGTTGCATATCCCGTAAAAGTTCCAATCTCCAAAATACGTTTTGGAGCAACCAATTTACTCAATAAAGAAAGAACTCTTCCCTGATAATGACCAGATAACATATGGGGCATTGTTTCCTTCAAATATGTCTCCCGATTTACCCTTTTCAGTAACGAATTTTCGTCGTCTGTAGTATGTTCCAAATAAGACTCTAAATCGTCGGCAACAATTTCCATAACCACAAAGGTACCAAAAAACATTTTTATGATAAAAATATTTTTTTATAAAATACTGAAATACAATACGATATAATTATCCGTTTGTAAAGGGATTTTTTATCGACTTGCCCTAAAAGCCCAAAAACGCAATATGCTCATTTTTTGATTTTTTTATTTTTTCTCCGATTCCATCAAAAAATGAGCCCTCGGGAAGACGTGCTTCGCGAGGGCTCATTTTTATTATTTAACGATAAAATTCTAAGCAAGATCTGCTGTAATCAGACGTAAAAATTCGGACCGCGTCACGTCATTTTGAAATGCACCTGTAAATGCGGAGGTCGTCGTAACAGAATTCTGTTTTTGCACACCACGCATGGCCATACACATGTGTTTGCACTCCATCACAACCGCAACCCCACGAGCGCCCAGTGTTTCCTGGATACAGTCTCTGATCTCGTTGGTCAGACGCTCCTGTACCTGCAGGCGGCGGGCAAAGATATCCACGACGCGGGGAATTTTACTCAAACCTACAATATGTCCGTTTGGAATATAAGCGATGTGTGCCTTTCCAAAGAAAGGTAACATGTGGTGCTCACACAGGGAGTATACTTCAATATCCTTTACAACCACCATCTGGCTATAATCTTCCTCAAACATGGCTCCTCTCAGCACTTCAGCAGCATCGATATCATATCCATGTGTCAAAAACTGCAGGGCTTTAGCGACACGCTCGGGAGTCTTTACCAGACCTTCACGCTTGGGATCCTCCCCGAGGCATTCTAAGATATCTGTATAATGAGAAGCGATGCGATCTACTTTTTCAGTATTGTATTTGTCGATCTTAATATATCCATCCAACTCTTCGTTGTCAAATGAGTGTTGACTCATAGTTTCTACTATTTAAATGTATTAAAGATTAATCGCCAAAATATTCGACGTAGTTATTTTCGGTTTCGTGCAAACGGACACTATGCAGTGCAACTCCTTCTTCCTCAAAAAGCGGCTTGAGGATCTTGAATATCTCAATAGCGATATTTTCTGTAGAGGCCATGACATCCTTCATAAAATCAACATCCAAGTTGAAATTACGGTGATCCACTTTATCAATAATGCTGCGGTTGATAATTTCTTTCATGATCTTTAAATCGATCAAAAAACCAGTTTCGGGATTGACCTCTCCCTTGACCGTGACAAAAAGGTCATAATTGTGCCCATGCCAATTTGGATTAGAACAGAGTCCAAACACTTGTTCGTTTTGTTCATTGCTCCAATCTTCACGATACAGCTTATGTGCTGCACAAAAACGTTCACGACGAGTTATAAATATCATAATAATACAAAGATACGGCTTTAGGGCCAATTTTAACATTCCTATTTTAGGAATGCCGTCAGAATATAGTAATATAATTAAGGAGGGAAGATCATCCGCTGATTTTTATTTTTAAGTACCCAAGACCTGCACGATAATTCGTAATTTTCGCGTACTATAATTCGCATACTATAAAAATAAGTTCATCATGAAAATATTAATCGTTTCCGCCACGCAGTTCGAAATTCAGCCTTTTTTGGAGGTCGACGCAAATTATCCCGACTGTGATACGGTAATCACGGGCGTAGGAATGGTGGCAACAGCATTTGAATTAGGAAGAGTGCTGCACGAGAACAAATATGACCTCCTTATAAATATAGGTATTGCGGGCTGCTTTGACCGCAACCTGAAAATAGGAGCGGTTGTACAGGTCATCTCAGAATCGTTGGTCGAATTGGGGGCGGAGGATGACCAACAATTTATTCCGATCGAACAATTGGGTTACGGAAAATCCAAATTTGAGTCGTCTTTACTTCGTGGCAAAAATCTAGTGCTTCCGTTTTTAACTCAGGAGCACGGCATTACCGTAAATAAAGTACACGGGAATGCGGATAGTATTGCAAGAATTCAACAGCTCCACCCTGACCGCTGTATCGAGAGCATGGAAGGCGCTGCTGTTTTCTTTGCTGCGAATAAAATGGATCTTCCGGTGATCGAGCTTCGTGGCATCTCCAATTATGTGGAAAAAAGAAACCGTGCCACGTGGAACATTCCGCTGGCAATAATGAATAGTAATAAGGCTCTTATACAGACATTGGATTTCTTGCCGAACTTATTTTCCAAAATTTAATACAAAAGTCATTTACTTATTAAAAAATGACATAAAACTATACAATTAGGCTGGTCAAATCTTCAAAATATCAATTTTAAATAGTAGATTTGTAATCTAAAAATTGACACTATTTTACAACTGATGAGAGAAATACAATTCAGAGAAGCACTTCGTGAAGCGATGAACGAAGAAATGCGTAAAGACGACAAAATATTTTTATTAGGTGAAGAAGTTGCTGAGTATAACGGTGCTTATAAGGTAAGCCAGGGTATGCTTGATGAATTCGGTGCAAAACGTATCATTGATACACCCATTGCTGAACTTGGTTTTGCTGGTATTGCTGTTGGTGCAGCAATGAACGGTCTAAAACCGATCGTTGAGTTCATGACATTTAACTTTTCACTTGTTGCGATTGACCAAGTTATCAATGCTGCTGCAAAAATCCACTCCATGAGCGGTGGACAATTTTCGATTCCTATAGTCTTCCGTGGGCCGACAGGAAATGCAGGTCAGCTAGCAGCACAACACTCTCAAAACTTTGAAAACTGGTTTGCAAATACACCAGGATTGAAAGTGGTTGTTCCTTCAAACCCTTACGAAGCTAAAGGTTTATTGAAATCTGCTATTATTGATCCAGATCCAGTTATTTTCATGGAATCTGAGGTTATGTACGGTGATAAAGGTGAAGTGCCTGAAGAAGAGTACTACCTGGAAATCGGAAAAGCAAATATCATTCAAGAAGGTACTGATGTTACTGTTGTTTCTTTCGGTAAAATGCTTCCTCGTGTTGTAATCCCTGCAGTTGAAGAATTGAAAAAAGAAGGTATCAGTGTCGAATTGATCGATTTGCGTTCTGTGCGCCCAATTGATTACCCTACGCTTATTGAATCTGTTAAGAAAACAAACCGTCTGGTTATTGTAGAAGAAGCTTGGCCTTTGGCGTCAATCTCTACGGATTTGGCATTTAATGTACAACGCAATGCGTTTGATTATTTGGATGCCCCTGTTATCCGGGTGAACTGTGCTGACGTACCTCTTCCTTATGCGCCAACATTGATCGAAGCTGCTTTACCTAGTGTAGAAAAAGTGGTTAAAGCCGTAAAAGAAGTATCCTATATCAAAAAGTAATTCGATTACTTTTTTGAATCAAATAACAATCCCTTTTACTGTAGTAAAAGGGATTTTTTTATATATTTATCTGTCCTGTTATTCAACAACACTAAAATCCAATAGATGAAAACACTAAAAACAATGGCCTTGACTGCTTTATTTGCATTTATCGCCCTATCTGTATCCGCCCAAAAGAAATATACCCTACGGGTGAATCCCGACCAGGGAAAGAAAATAGCGCAGAATGTTGCCATGGCAATGGATATCGAAACTGGCGGGCAGAAGATTGTGACAGACTTAACAATGGGCTTTGATATTACAAATACAGCCAAGAAAGATAACTCCTTTCTATTTGACCTTATCTATACGGGAATCAACATGAAAATGAGCGGAGAAGCGATGGAAATGACCTATGACTCCAAAAATCCCGAAGCCAATGAATTTTCAAAACAAATGCATGCTACTGTAGGCAAATTAGTGGATAGTAAAATAGGCTTTTCGATAGATCAATTGGGAAAATCTTCGGATATACAATTGCCTGAAGGTGTCAATCTGCCTTTCGATCGAAGTATGTTTGAAAATATCAGCACAGTATTACCTGAACAGTCCATTGCTGTTGGCGAATCATGGAGTTCAAAAACCGAATCGGAAGAATCAGGCTTACTAATCGAAAACAAAATGACACTCGCCGAAGTGAATGAGCAGGGATATAAAGTAAATGTCGAAGGAAAAATGTTTGGATCTGACGCAAAGCAGGTGGGTAGTATCCAGGGATTCTATGTCCTGGATAAAAAGACCTGTCTAACTAAAATAACAGAGATGACAAGTGATGTCGATATGCCCGAGGCAAAGATTAAGACAGTCATAAAATGCCAGTAAATAGATAGCAACAAAAAAGGGGTTTAATTTTAAAATTAAACCCCTTTTTTGTTATCACACCGATATTAAGCGTTGATTTCTTCTTTGTATTGATCCGCAGATAATAATGCATCTACATCAGCTGCATTATTCAATTTAATACGAACAATCCAGCCTTCACCATAAGGATCAGAATTCACCAATTCAGGAGAAGCATCAATTGCATCATTAACCGATAAAATTGTAGCTGCTACAGGTAAAAACAGATCAGAAACTGTCTTCACAGCTTCGATTGTACCGAAAACTTCATTTGCGGCAACTTCTTCACCTACTGTGTTAATGTCAACAAAAACGATGTCACCCAATTCACGTTGAGCGAAATCGGTAATCCCTACAACTGCTTCATCACCTTCAACACGAATCCATTCGTGATCTTTGGTGTATTTCAATTCTGCTGGAAAATTCATTGTATCTAATTTTTTGATTTTTAATGCCGTGAAGTTACAAAATATCTTCAATTGTCAAAAATGATATTCGTTATAACATTTTTGTGTTTATTTTTAAGTCATGAATCCTCAAATCGAAAAACTTTATCAGATCGCGCTAAAAAAAGAGCGTTTTATTATTGGTTTAATGTCCGGTACCTCCTTAGACGGCCTTGATATCGCATTATGCCGTATTGAAAACTCCGGAAAGACGACCAAAATAAATTTGGAAAAGTTTATCACAATGGACTACGAGGATATTTTTAGAACCAAAGTCCGTGAAATATTCGCAAAAAGAACCATCGACCAGCAGCTATTTTCAGGGCTTAATGCATACGTAGGTATCACCCATGCGAATCTGATCAATCAAGCGCTCAAAAGCTGGAATATTTCAGCTGCCGAAATAGACTGTATCGCCAGTCATGGACAAACGGTCTACCACGCACCGCAATCGCTGACAAAAGACCTTAATTGGCCGAATAGCACGCTACAAATCGGTGACGGAGATCATATTGCCATGCATACGGGCATAATTACACTCTCAGATTTTAGGCAAAAACACATTGCCGCAGGAGGAGAGGGAGCCCCATTGGCAGCCTATGGTGACTACCTGCTTTTTTCTCACCCTACTGAAAACAGGTTTTTACTAAATATAGGCGGCATTTCGAACTTCACCTTTATACCAAGTCATCAGAGTAATCTGGAAGCCTATGCGACAGATCTAGGACCGGGAAATACAATGATGAATCAGTATATGAAAGCTCATTTTGACCTGGAGATGGACAGAGATGCCGTGATCGCAAAAAAAGGAAGAGTCAATAATAGGTTATTGGAACAGCTTCTGGCCGAAGACTTCTTATCCCTGGAATTCCCGAAAACAACGGGGCCAGAATTGTTCAATCTGGATTATCTAAAAGAGGCCCAAAAACGTTCTGAGACGTTACATCTATCCGCAGAAGATGTGATGGCAACACTCAATCGCTTTTCGGCCCGGGCGATGATCAACGGTATACACAGACAAGCCGTTGGATTAGCCAATTTCTCAGTATATATCAGTGGTGGTGGACTACATAACCCCTTGCTTTTTGACGACATCAAAGCAAATCTGCCAAACATCAAGGTAGAAAGCTTCGCCACACTGGGGATTGACCCGGATGCCAAAGAGGCCGTATTATTCGCATTGCTGGCCAATGAGACCCTCACCGGAACAAGGTCCAATGTTGAACACATTAAAGACTCTCCGGCGGTTTGTATGGGCAAAATTAGTCTACCAGAGTAGGCTACTCACTTTCTATCGCCTCTTGTAAAAACTCCTTGAACGGTAACATCTTTTTATAAGAGGCGATAATACCATCCAGCGCATTTTTATTTGACAGGTCTTTAATGGTCAGGGGCTGATCCAGAACAAAGCTTTTTAGCTTGATAAAATCAATATGTGGATTGTCCTCACCATAACCGGCGGGAGCACGCTTGAGCAGATCTTCTTTGAACAGGATTATTTTTCCATCATCCAAGGCCCCATTCAGGATTTTCACCAAATGCTCACCATTATAGTCAATCTCCTGTCTTATGGCTTCCAGGTGTGGCTTCTCCGGCCGCCAATAACCACAGGCAATAAATGAATTTTCAGCACCAATATGAATATAATATTCAGGACCGTGCAACTTCCTTCCGTCAACAGAGATCCCAGCGCCAAACCAAGTCTTATAAGGCGTTTTATCATTTGAAAAACGGGTATCTCTATAGATACGGAACAAACATTTATTGGCCTGAATAGAGGTATTTATTTTGGGGTCGAATTCACTCAGCGCAGCAATCAAATCGGTTAGAAAACTCCGGACATCCGCCAGTGCGGACTCATATTTCTCGCGGTTCTCTGCGAACCATTCCCTTGAATTATTTTCCTTTAATTCTTTCAAAAAATCAAAGGTAGATTTTTGAATGTAACTCATAATGCTTTTAACTAATTAAAATTAAGAAAACGTAGACGATGGGTGCAGCCAATAATAAACCGTCAAAACGGTCTAGGAAACCACCGTGTCCGGGTAAAATGCTACCCGAATCTTTCACATGTAAGCTCCTTTTTAGCATCGATTCGACCAGATCTCCTAATGTTCCAACAATACTGATGATCATGGCAACAGTAATCCATTGCCATAAGGGCAAACTTCCAAAATATTTCTCCAGATTTATAGCGACAACAATAGCCAAAATGAAGCCTCCAAAAAAACCTTCCCAGGTCTTTTTTGGAGAGATACGCTCAAAAAGTTTATGGTTACCAAAGCTCCGGCCGGCAAGATATGCTCCGGTATCATTGGTCCAGAGCAATATTAAAAAACCCAGGGGGATATAATGATTATATACACCATTAATAAACCCCAACTTTGCAAAAAGAAAGAAGGGAAATGTGACGTAACAGATACCCAAAAAAGTATAGGCGATATCATTAAAGGGAAAACTTCGCTTTTGAAAAAGTGAAATGATATAGGTCAGGCCGATCAATGGTGTAATGAGCCATAGAAATTTAGTTTCCAAAAGGTTCATAGCCACCATAGACCCTACAGCAAATCCTGTCACAGCCAAAATCATGCCCAGGGCCTTATTGGGTGCACGCTCCTCAGAGGACACGATGCCGTAAAACTCATACAGACACCATGCACTTAACAGCGTAAAAAAGATACTGTATAGGTATGGTCCGAATAAAGTGGATGCCACCATGACAGCTACAAAAATCGCACCGGTTATCGCTCTTGTCTTCATCTTAATTCTCTCCCTCTGCTTCTTCAATCAATCTTTCGGCAGTTTCAACCGAGTTTTCACTAACATATAGTTCTATTTTTCCAAACAGATAGGAAGAATCCTGTTTGTTTAATGCCACGGTTGGAATACCATTCTCTTCCAGCATCTGTTTTACTATTTCAGCCTGAATAGCATTTGTATATGTTTTAATTTTCTTCCAATCGTTCTCCATGATTTCCTTTTTGTGTTGACAGATAAAATAAGAATACAAAAATAGCAGTAAAAATGAAGCCTACAACATATATCCACCAAGATTGCAGCTCAAAAGCATTGATCTCTTCATAACTTTTACCATTTCTTGTATAATAAAAGGACATCACTGTCGCTCCGGCGTTATTGACAAAATGACCAAAAATAGGCAAAAGAATATTTTTGCTCCAGACATAGAGATAACCGAAAAATGCGCCCAGCAGCATACGTGGTATAAAACCAAAAAACTGCAGGTGTATGGCGCTGAAGACGATTGCAACAATCCAAATGACAACATGAGGATTGGAAATCCACCTGCCGACGATATTTTGAAGGACACCACGGAATAAAAGTTCTTCGCCTATAGCTGGTATCAGCGCCAGAACAACCAGGTTAAACAGAAATCCGAAAAAACTTGTTTCCACGATAATTCCTTTGATCAGATCTCCTGATTCTCGCTCACTGCGCTCCATCCAAATCTGCACAGACCTCATATTATCTGGCAGCTGTAATGATTCATTCCAATGTCCGATTAGACTCATTAGCGGCATAAAAGCAAGCATGGCGAAAAAGACATAAGCAAACTGCTTTGCCTGTGGTGCGTATTCTTGCTTAAAATAAGTGATTCCGTACCCCTCACGTGTATGCATCAGATATGCCGGTACAACAAAGGAACCCAAACTACTCATCAACAACAAAAAACGCATTTCATTTGCGGAACCTTGCATAAGGGTAGCCAATGAAAATACCTGTCCTGTAAATTTGTAATAGAAAAAGAGCATAAGGATACCGATGACCTGCGAGAGAAAGGTAAATCCGATGACCAACAGGACCAGACGCAATAATGATTGAAATGGGGAAGTAGTTTGCTCGGGATACATAAAATTTTAAATATGTTTTAAAGATAACAATAAAAGCATGTCACTTTATAAATTTCACTGCAATTCAATAAGACATCCCTGACCGGATCAGTAGAAAAAATGGTATTATGAAAGGCTCCGGATCAGTTGGAAACAATAAAAAATAAGTATCAAAATCTAGTAAATAGCGCTGGATGGTATATAAAAAAGGTTCCGGAAATAATTTCCGGAACCTTTTTTATACAATATTGATATTGATCTGTTAATTTACCCGAATCGGATCTGCTGGTTTTTGTAGATTTTTGTAAGGGTAGGTTTTCATTTCTTCCAATAAAATCTTCACCGTTCTTTCCAATTGTGGATCACGTCCTTCTAAGAGATCCTTCGGCAATTGCTCTACAAATATATCCGGAGCGACACCCTCATTTTCTATAATCCAGTTACCTTTCAGGTCGTATACCCCAAAGTTTGGCGAGGTGATGCGTCCTCCATCCAACAACGGCGGATATCCGCTGATACCAACCAGAATACCCATTGTAGTGCGGCCAACTAGCTTACCTAAGCCTTTGAAGCGGAACATATAAGGCATCATATCACCTCCTGAACCCGCATTTTCGTTAATAATCATCGCTTTTGGTCCATAGATACCATTGCCCGGCGTGGTAAATCCTTTACCGTCACGGATCCCCCACCCAGCAATTAATTCACGTGATAGTAAGTCAATGACATAATCGGCTACCCAGCCACCACCATTGTTTCTTTCGTCCATCAGAAGGGCCTTTTTATCCATCTGGGAGAAATAATAACGGTTGAAGTAGGTGTATCCCTCCGGACCGGTATTTGGCATGTATACGTAAGCTATTTGTCCATTGCTTAGCTGATCCACTTTCCTGCGGTTACGTTCTACCCACTCCATGCTGCGCAAGCTCATTTCGTCTGCAAAGGAAATTGGTTTCACAATGACTTCGCGAGCGCCGACCAGCGATGGTTTGGAATTAATTTTTACCGCCACCTGTTTGTCTACAGTATTATCAAATAAACTATAAATGTCTTTATCTTCCGTTAATTCAATCCCGTTTACTGCAACAATATAATCACCTTCTTTGATATTCAATCCCGGTTCTGCCAACGGAGCCTTAAAAGAAGGATTCCATTCCAGACGTGTAAGTAACTTCGCGATCTGGTAATAGCCATTTTTGATCGTATAGTCGGCTCCTAATACGCCCACCGACACAGATGGGGTAGAAGGCTGGTCACCCGGATAAATATAATTGTGTCCAACAACCATTTCGCCCATCATTTCGTTCAATAAATACCCCAAATCAGAACGATGGCTAACAAAAGGGAGAAACTTCTCATATTTGGCTTTCATGGCTTTCCAGTCAGCTCCATGCATATTCTCCACATAGAAATAGTCCTTCTGCATTGCCCATACTTCATTGAAGATCTGTTTCCATTCTGCGACAGGATCCACCAATTGTTGAATACCATCCAATTTGATAACACCTGCAGTCGGGGAGGCGACTTTCTGTCCGGCCGGCACGATATTATAACCGTTAGCTGTCTGATATAACATCTTCTTGCCATCGGCACTGATCACAAAGCTACGGGCATTCTCCACCAATGTCTTATTTTCCAGATCTTTAAAATCATAGGCTCCGATGGTACCTCCACGCTGATATGTCAACTGGTTTGGAACCAGACCGTTCAGATTCCAATAGGTACCTGCTGGCAACGGTAAAGCGACAATGCGGTTTTCAATACGGTCAAAATCTACCGGAATGATTTTGTCTTCAGGCTTATTGGCCGGAATTTCCTCCTTTTTATCCTTTTTCGTTGCCTTTTTATCGTTTTCTTTTACGCGCGCTGTTTTGTTGCTTTCTTTTTCAGCCGGTTTGTCCGGTTTATCTTCACGAATCTGCTCTTCATCACTTTCGTTCTTAAAGAAAGAAGGGGTCTTACTTGATAGAATGAAAGCATATACAGCATAGTCAACATTACGTTGTGTAGCCGACATGTGCAGACCAGAATTGGTCAATCCTGTATTGGTACTTGCTGTGAAGAAAAGATATTTACCATCCTGTGAAAAAGCAGTGCTACGCACCGAACTCATACCATCTGTAATCTGCTGCGTTTTCTTGGTATCCAGATTGTACATAAACACAGCCGGTACGCCGTTTTCTAAGGTACGTGTAAATGAAATCCATTTGGAATCCGGAGACCAGCTCGGTTGAAAATGATTCGAAACTCTGCCGGTTTGGCCGCTCAGTTTATCGTCCGCAACCTTCACTATAGCCTTAGATGCGATATCAATATAGTACAGATTGAGATGAGCGTCGTTATAAAACAGCTTTTTCGAATCTGGAGACCATGTAGGTTCAAAATAAAAATTGGTCTCACCCAAATTGAAATATAGCGGCTGATCCTTTCCAAACTGATCCACTAAAACTAACTGGTAAGAACCGTTCTTATCTGAAATATAAGAAATCCATTTTCCATTGGGTGACCAATCTGGGAAACGTTCGTGTGAACCCGGTGAATTCGATAAATTGCGTGCTTCACCTTTCTCTTTAGGTACGGTGAAGATCTCACCGCGAGACTCAAATAATGCACGTTGTCCTGTCGGAGACAGGGCAGCATAACGAATGTCGTCTTTGATATTTTTATAGAAAGGACGCTTAAACATGGCATCCGTGTTTACGCTAATGTGTAGGGCAGTTACCTTATTATTGTTCGTTAGGTTTAATGTATTCAATACACCCGCGTATTCAAAAATCAATTCATTGCCGTTTCCATTTAGCGAGCGCACATCGTAATCTTTGAAATCAGTCAGCTTTTCAACTTTCTTTGACTTGGTATCATAACTGAAGATGTTGACTAT
This sequence comes from Sphingobacterium sp. HMA12, assembly GCF_002933815.1. Taxonomy (GTDB): domain Bacteria; phylum Bacteroidota; class Bacteroidia; order Sphingobacteriales; family Sphingobacteriaceae; genus Sphingobacterium. The sequence goes on along the minus strand of NZ_BEYR01000004.1, from coordinate 374,024 downwards.
TTTATCGCGATCTGACAGGAAATAAACCTTATTACCTAACCAAAGGGGTTTCACATCGTTGCTTTTTACCTGGGGAATTGCATCTATTTCCTTGGTTTTTGTATCAAAAATCCAGATGGTAGGTGTACCGCCACCTCTATAGCGCTTGAAAGCTACGCGATCCCGCTCTGTCGGATCGGTATTTTTGATATAGGCCCAATAGCGCCCGTCTGCGGAGGGGCTACCCTGTGTTGCTTCGGGCATCAATAAAGCCTTATCCATACCCAGTCGCTGAATATTAGAGCTGTATAACCGTGGGCTTAGCGCATAGGTAAAATCACGGGATGTCGTATAATAAACTTCATCATTATTCAGCCAGCCACGTAATACATCGGAAGAAGGGTGATAAGTGATGCGTTGCGGTTCCCCTCCTTCGATAGGGAGAACATACACATCTGTATTACCGTCATAATTGCCCGTAAAAGCAACTTTCTTTCCATCAGGAGAGAACATGGGGTTTTGTTCGACACCGGGATTTGTTGTTAGACGTCTGGGATTTGCACCGTTCTTGTCTGCAATCCAGATATCTCCACCGTACACAAAAGCAATATTACTGGCGCTGATACTTGGATTTCGGAGTAATAAAGTTTCTTGGGCCTTGACCTGTAGAAATGAGGTTCCAATCAAAAACGCCGCAATAAACTTAAAATGAGTTTTATTCATAAATGCTCAATGGTTAAAATTAATATGCAAAGCTACTATTTTGTTCAGCACATTGCTCGGCATATCAAATTCATAAAAATATAAAGGTTACAACTTACTCTACAAAGCTACTATTTTGCTCAATAAATAGCCTCGTATATCAACAAAGTTGCATAAAAAATATCGTAAAAAAAAAGCCCTGCTTTATGGGCAGGGCTTTATCCTTTTATTAACGATTAAAAACCGTATTCTTGCTCGATTTCCAATACGATACCTTCGTCTACCAAAACGCGACCACAATGTTCGCAGATAATGATTTTTTTACGTTGACGAATTTCAGATTGCATCTGAGCAGGGATTTTATTGTGACATCCTGAACAGCTATCACGATCGATAGAAACGACCGCCAAACCATTTTTGAAAGAATTACGTAAACGGTAGTAAACTTTTACCAAACGCTCTTCGATATTCGCTTCCGCTTCTGCAGCTTTGGCCAATAAAGCATCTTCTTCCTTTTGAGTTTCTGAAGTAATTGTTTCCAATTCTTTCTTTTTACCCTCAAGTTCATTTTTGCTGTAATCCAGGTTACCTACAGTAGCATCGTAGTTTTCTGTTTTGTTACGAATCTCGAATTCTGCTTCTTTGATTCTCTTTTCACAAACCTGAATCTCAAGACCTTGGATTTCAATTTCTTTCGAAATAGCGTCGTACTCACGATTGTTTTTTACCTCATTTAACTGCGACTCATATTTTTTGATTGCAGCTTGGGCATCCTTAATCATGTTTTTACGCTTAACGATCGAATCTTCTAAATCGTCTAAGTCTGTTCTGATCTTCTCAATACGAGTCTCTAAACCCGCAATCTCATCTTCAAGATCTGCAACTTCCATAGGCAACTCACCACGAACCTGGCGAATTTTGTCTATTTTAGTATGTATGGCTTGCAAAAGCCATAGTGCTTTCAATTTTTGTTCTACGGTTTGTTCCATCAACTGTAGTATTTTATAGGATTTGTATCTATTTCTGTTGTTAAGGTTGCAAAGTTAGGAAATTTTTTCGTAATAATGTCGTACAATAATTCTTGCGTAAATTGTTCGCTCTCAAAATGTCCCGTATCTGCAATGACAATTTCACCCTCCGCATCAAAAAATTCATGGTATTTATAATCAGCCGTAACAAAAAAATCAGCTCCTGAGCGCTTTGCCGCCCCTAATAAAAAACCGCCTGCACCACCGCACACAGCAACCCTGCTAACCTTTTTGCCTAAAAGCGCGGTATGGCGAATAACATTTAGTTTGAGATTCTTCTTCAGATAAGCCAAAAACTCTTGTTCATCCATAGGCTCCGATAAATTGCCGATCATTCCAGCTCCAATTTCTACCGCAGTATTCTGCAAATCAAAAAGATCATACGCGACCTCCTCATAGGGATGGGCCTCGTAAAGTGCCAAAAGAAGTTTTCTTTCAATTGAACGGGTATAGATCACTTCAATCCGCGTTTCTTCGACACGTTCCTGTGTTCCTATTTCGCCGATCGTAGGTGCAGATCCTGTCAAAGGCCTGAAACTTCCATAACCGGCCGTATTAAAACTGCATTGGTCATAATGCTTACCGATCTGGCCCGCTCCGGCTTCAAATAGGGCTGTCCTGACTTCTTCTACATGGCTCCTTGGCACAAATACCACCATCTTGCGCAGTACATTGGGTTTTGATTCCAATATCGCCTGATTAACTAAGCACAGCTTATCTGCTATTTTTGAATTAACACCTCCAATAACATTATCCAGATTGGTATGTATTGCATACAGTGCGATTTTGTTTTCTATAGCTTTTATAACAGTACGCTCTACATAATTCTTTCCGTTGAACTTTTTTAATCCTTTGAAAACAATGGGATGATGCGAAATAATTAAGTTGCACCCTTTTTCGATCGCTTCCTGTACAACTTCCTCCGTACAATCCAACGAAATTAATACTTTGGTAATCTCTTGATCTGCATTGCCGACAATAAGCCCGGCGTTATCGTAAGATTCCTGCAAATCCAATGGAGCCAACTGCTCCAGGTATTGAATAACTGCTTTAATTTTCATCGTTTATAATAACCTCCTTTTCTCGAAATTTATCGTGTTCTTCTAAAATTCTACGGTTTGCATTGATATTAAACCAGTAATTAGCCAATGTGACAAAGTGCATGATTACCAGCACACCTGAAATAGAAATCGGCAGGGGAATATTTGTAGCCAAATAGATCCAGGCATATAACGATCCTTTCCGAAAAGTCGGATTCTCCTCAACAGCAATCTTGCGATCATAGAACTCATTGATGAGCGAATCCCGCAGACGGGAAGCAACCTGAAAGTTCCAGTAAATATTGATCAGTGGAACGGCAACCAACCAAGACTGATTGGGTGTCATCAATCTATTTTCCACGGCTATCAAGTTTAATGTCCGGCGAATTGTATTCGCAAATAACAACCAGATAATAATGCGTATAACGACCAGGCCTAAGGCTGCATACAGTACTTCGGGTTTACTTAATTCTTTTACTAATTCTTCTTGCGTCATTGAAATATCTTACTCTTATTTATTTTTCGTGTAATAACAAATCTACTAATTCTTTCAGCTTTTTTATTTGCGGATTGTGATCGCTGATCAATTCAACGGTTTTAAAATGACGCTGCTTTGCTTTCGCATAAAATGGATAAAAGTCGTCTTTGTCTATTGCCTTATTATCTTCGTAAGTCAGGATATAAGTTGCGGGAATTGTCTCCCGTTTCGGGTTTCTTAAACCGATTTTATCAGTCATCGTTTTCAAAGGATGGGGGACATCCCGCGGAAACTCGCGTTCGTTCTTTACCCAAAATGGAATAATAAAACCGTCCTTCTCAAGTTTTAAAAGACCATTGTCCCCATCAGGCTTTACCATCAAACTCAGGACGGATTCCTGATCATCCGGAAGGATGGCATCTAAATAGACCAACTTTTTTATCCGATCCGGAAGACTGTCTGCTACACCGGTTATTATCATTCCACCGTAGCTATGTCCAACCAATACAATATCCCGGAGATCTTCAAATAATATCTTATTGATAACATCGTTGATGTGGTTCTGTAAACCAATAGAAGTGTCCGCTAAATGATAACGTTCTCCCAGGCCCGTTAGTGTGGGGCGATAGGTTTTATGTCCTTCTTTCTCCAATTCATTTGCTGTCTTTTTAAATTGCCAGGCACCACCCCAGGCACCATGCACAATAACATAAGTAGTTTGCTGTGCATAAGTAGATTTTAAGCCTACAGCTAATGAAAAAAACAATATAAAATAACCTAATCCACTAAATTTCATTACATTATATTTACATCAAATAATCTTATCACTATTTCTAAATCTACTCAACAATTTGCTATGTTCCAACATGCATTTATCGTTTTGTTACCGAAAAAGGTAAACGTGAGTGCTCACTTATTAAACAAACCTCCCTTAATTACTGTTTAACTACCTATTTCATATAAAAATCGCCTTATCAGATCAAGCAGGGTAGGGGAGAACGCAACAAAAAAAAGTCATACATACAATAAAAATATGGTTGGTTTTTTATGATAATCCACTTTTTGTTTTTTCCATTCCGCGATGGTCAGACTCCGTATAGATTCATCGGCTGAGGTCACATTGCAGGCTACACAGAGCTGAGTATTCGGTTTGCAGGTTTTCAGAAGATCCTCCAGCAGGTGATTGTTACGGAAAGGTGTTTCGATAAAAATCTGAGTTTGCTTCTCACGCATGGATTGTAGCTCAAGATCTTTAATCTTCTTCGTACGTTCGTTTTTGTCAATGGGCAAATAACCTTGGAAAGCGAACTTCTGTCCACTAAATCCTGAAGCCATAAGTGCTAATAAGATGGAGCTGGGGCCAACCAATGGCACCACTTTAATTCCGAGCTGATGCGCGCGGGCCACAACAGAAGCGCCCGGATCCGCTACTCCCGGACAGCCAGCCTCCGACATGAGGCCCACATTTTTACCTTGCTTCAAGCCCTCAAAAAAATCATTAATATTTCCTTTGTCCCGTGCATGTTTCCCATAATCATGTATTTTCAATTCACTTTGGGGTATCTTTAAACCTGCTAGCTTTAGAAACTTTCTTGCAGTCTTTTCATTTTCCACGATATATTCGTCCAATGTATTGATTGTTTCAACCAAATAAGGAGTAAAAGACTGGAATGCAGCATCATCGCTCAGAGGAACGGGAATTAAATATAATATACCATTTGCCATATACAAACCTACTAATTAACGATCATTTGATTGTAGTAATTTTATACTTAGCATAATTTAACCTTTAAAAATGATTAAGTTTGCAAATTTTAAACTCATTATTAGTATTTTAGCATAAGTATTTGTTGCAACAATAAACATCATCCAAATGATCACACAAATTACAGAAGGCGTAAAAATCTCGGTTGAAACCATCTATCAATCGGAGTATTCTAATCCCGACCGTGAACATTTTATGTTTGCTTATCACATTAGCATAGAAAATCTGAGTGATTACACGGTACAATTGCTAAGTCGTTACTGGAAAATTTTTGATGCAAAAGGCGACTATAGGGAAGTATCAGGCGAAGGCGTTGTAGGCGAGCAACCTGTCATCGAACCTGGCCAGATACATCAGTATACTTCGGGATGTAATCTTAACAGTGAATTTGGTTTCATGGAAGGTCATTACAACATGATCCGTTCTTTGGATAATAGCAGTTTTCAGGTTGAAATACCACGCTTCAATCTGATTGCGGATTATGCATTGAATTAAATTTATCAAGGTAATATCATTATTGCCGATTTATCACACAACGAAGCTTTTTTCGCATCGAATAAGAAACTATTTCTTTATTTTTGCGTGCATTCTAAATCAACTGTTACTGAGACCATGCTGCGCGAAGGCAATTTACCCGTCATGCACCGGTTAACATCGTATAGAAAGCCACCCAACAGATTTAATTAGTCAGCAATCAAAACAGATTATTGATTCAATATATAAATAATTGAAAATCAAAAAGATATACAACTATTTGATTTTCAAAACATTAAAAAACCATCAAGGGTAATGGATTCTTGAAGGGAATTTTATTGTATTAAAAATGACTAAAATTAATTTTTGGGTGATATAACGTGAGTATTTTAGCTACAGAACAAGTAAGCCATTCCTTCCACGATAGGTGGCTTTTTAGAGATTTACACTTCGGACTCCAAAAAGGAGAACGGGTGGCTTTGGTCGGAATAAATGGTACAGGCAAATCAACATTGCTTTCTATTTTAGCAGACCGTACCTTGCCAACATCAGGAAAAGTTGTCAAGGAAAAAGGTATAAAAATTGGTTTTCTCGAACAAGATCCTGATTTCACAGGATTAAAATCAATCAACGATTTTATATATAGTGCGGACAACGATCAGCAGCGTCTAATCAGGGAATATGAAGAACTTCTCGAAAGCAGTGATATCGACCAGAAAAAATTAGAAGATCTTACTGAAAAAATAAGTTCACTGAACGCCTGGGAATATGAGCATAATATCAAGACGATTTTAAATCGCCTAAACATTATGGACTTTCAACAGGATATAAAAAGTCTCTCCGGGGGCCAACGCAAAAGGCTGGCATTAGCCAAGCTTTTGATAGATGAACCAGACGTATATATCCTCGATGAACCAACCAACCACCTGGATATAGAGACCATTGAATGGTTAGAGAAGCTGCTTACCACCGGAAATAAAACGGTACTTTTGGTCACACACGACCGCTATTTTCTCGATAATATCTGTACGGAAATCCGGGAACTGGACAGGGGCAATCTATATATTTATAAAGGCAGCTATGCTTATTTTTTAGAGAAGAAATCGGATCGCGAGACGATAGATGCAGTCATGGTCGAAAAGAGCAGAAATCTACTTCGTAAAGAGTTGGAATGGATGCGGCGCCAGCCTCAGGCTCGGGGTACCAAATCGAAATCCCGTATAGAAGCGTTTTACGACCTGGAGGAAAAGTCAAAATCAATAAAGGGAAACGACTCCGTTCAACTTAGTGTAAAAGTAAGTAGACAGGGATCTAAAATTCTTGAACTGGAACATGTATCCAAACATTATGGACCAAAAGAAATCATTACGGATTTTTCTTACACCTTCAAAAAAGGAGACCGCATAGGTCTGGCTGGAAAGAATGGAACAGGTAAATCGACCTTTCTAAATCTTATCACAAAAGAAGAAACCCCAGATGCCGGAACCATAGCAGTAGGAGAGACCACCGTATATGGATACTATAAACAAGGAGGTCTCGAAGTAAACGAAAATGACCGCGTACTTGATGTTGTAAAAAATATTGCGGACTATATTGAGATGGCAAACGGAGAAGTAATTACGGCATCTCAATTACTCACGCACTTTTTATTTCCTCCGGAGAAGCAGTTTGGCTTTGTCAACAAACTTAGCGGCGGGGAGCGAAAACGTCTCCAGCTGATGCGGGTATTAATGAAGAATCCAAATTTTCTTATACTGGATGAGCCTTCCAATGATTTGGACATCGATACCCTAAATGTACTTGAAGAGTTTCTTGACAACTACAGGGGCGTACTGATATTGGTATCCCACGACAGGTATCTCTTGGATAAGTTGACAGATCAACTTTTCATATTTGAAGGGACAGGCAAGATCCGTATCTATAATGGAAACTATGCCGACTTTAAAATAGAACAAGACGAGCTTCAAAAGTTAGAAAAGGAAAAGCAAAAAAAGAATATCCAGGAAATAGCGAAACCTCAGATAAAAGAAGAAAAGAAAAAGCTTTCTTATAGGGAGCAGCTCGAATACAATAAACTCGAATCAGAAATAGAAAGCCTCGAACTACAGGTGAAAGCCAAGACTGAGGAACTAAACCAACTGACAGATCACACCAAACTTTCAACAGTGGCAGAAGAGATAAAAACGATGCAAGAACAAATAGATCAAAAGTCAGAGCGCTGGTTATATCTTGCCGATTTTATATAAAATTTTTCATTGGGTTTCACGTGGAACCTAAAGAAAAGAGTAAATTTGTAGATAAATAAAAAGCCACGTTTCACGTGGAACAAGGATATAAAAATGTTTAAAAAATACAATGTAATTGTAGTAGGTGCCGGACATGCCGGATGTGAAGCAGCAGCAGCAGCAGCCAATCTCGGTTCTTCCACTTTACTTATTACAATGAATATGGGTGTGATAGCTCAGATGAGTTGCAACCCAGCTATAGGTGGTGTAGCCAAAGGACAAATCGTAAGAGAGATAGATGCGATGGGTGGATACACCGGAATCATTGCAGACAAATCAACTATTCAATTCCGCATGCTTAACCTTTCAAAAGGTCCGGCAATGTGGAGCCCACGTACACAAAATGACCGTATGCGATTTGCGGAAGAGTGGAGATTACAATTAGAATCTTTACCTAACCTAGACATGTGGCAAGACACCGTAAAAGAGGTCATCGTTAAAAACGGAAGAGCATGCGGCGTAATCACTTCCATGGGAATAGAAATTGAATCAGATGCTGTTGTCCTAACAAATGGAACATTCCTAAACGGTGTGATCCACATCGGTGATAAAAAATTTGGCGGCGGTAGGACAGGAGAGAAGGCTGCTACTGGATTAACCGAACAGCTCGTTTCACTGGGCTTCGAATCGGGCAGAATGAAAACGGGTACTCCACCGAGAATTGATGGTCGCAGTCTCAACTATGCGCTCATGGAAGAACAATGGGGCGATGAAAAGAAGGGACGTTTCTCCTATACAGATGTAGAGATGCCCACCGAACAACGCTGTTGCTGGATTACATATACCAACGACAAGGTACATGAAATGCTCCGCACCGGCTTTGAAAAATCACCCATGTTTACCGGACGGATCAAAGGGTTAGGACCACGCTATTGTCCATCCATAGAAGACAAGATCAACCGCTTTGCGGAGCGTGAGCGACATCAGATTTTTGTGGAACCGGAAGGATTCAAAACCGTGGAAATATATGTAAATGGTTTCTCGACTTCGCTTCCCGAAGATGTACAACTAAAAGCTCTTCAACTCATTCCGGGTTTCGAAAATGCCAAGATGTACCGTCCGGGATATGCAATAGAATACGATTACTTTCCACCGATGCAGCTTGACCTAACATTGGAAACTCAATTGGTGAAACACCTTTTCTTCGCCGGACAGATCAATGGAACCACAGGGTACGAAGAAGCAGCAGCACAAGGTTTCCTTGCAGGTATCAATGCACATCAACGTGTCAATGAGGATAAAGAACTTATTCTAAAAAGATCCGAGTCCTATATCGGTGTACTGGTGGATGACCTTGTCACAAAAGGAACCGAAGAACCCTACCGTATGTTCACTTCGAGAGCAGAGCACCGGCTCTTATTACGTCAGGATAATGCCGATATCCGCCTTACACCATTAGCGTACAAACTGGGATTGGTCAGTGAGGAAAGACTAAAGAAAGTAGAGGCTAAAATAGAAAATTCGAATAACATCATTGAATACCTCAAGCAGAATTCAACCGATCTCGAGAAGATGAATGCCGTAATGGCCGAAGTGGGTTCAAGTGCACTTGCACAAAAAACTCGTTTAAGTAACGTACTTGCCCGACCGCAGGTTAATATACAGGACATCGTCAAAGGGGACGAAGGCTTTGCTCAATACGTTTCTCAATTTGACAACGAAACCATAGAGCAGGCTGAAATTAATCTCAAGTACGAAAGCTATTTCGAAAAGGAAATCGAGATCGTCAACCGCATGAAGAAGATGGAAGATAGAGAAATTAATCCTGATTTCGATTATAGTTTGTTAACTTCACTGTCCATAGAAGCCAGGCAGAAATTAGCGAAAGTAAAACCCAGAACATTGGGGCAGGCTTCCCGAATTTCAGGCGTATCACCGTCAGATATCAGCGTTTTGATGGTACATATGAGTTAATTAATTGATTACCAGATAATTATAAATAATAAAAAACAAGCTTAAAATAAGCGATTTAAGACAATATTCTATTTTTTATGACAACTTCTTTAAAAAATAATAAAAGTAGTTCAGAGAGGCTAAAAAGTAGCTTAAAAACGAGATTACTTATTTTAAGCATGTTTATAATGCTCATTGGCTTGTCAATACAATGTGCGAGTATACAACAGCCGACAGGGGGGCCCAAAGATTCCATTCCACCAAAAATTCTACAGGAAAGTCCTACGAACTTTTCGAAGAATTTTACGGAGAAAAAAATAGTGATCACATTTGATGAGTATGTCAAGTTGGCCAATCAACAAAAGGAATTTAGTATCACGCCTGATATGGGAAGTAATCCCCAATTCAAAATCAAGAAAAAAAATCTGGAAATCACTTTACCTGATTCGCTGGAAAAAAATACGACCTATAGCATCTATTTTGGTAAAGGTCTTGTAGATTATAATGCAGGAAATGCATTGGTAAATTATGCTTATGTATTTGCAACAGGTGATAAAATTGACTCGCTCAGTATATCGGGTAATGTAAAGAGCGCAATGACAAAAGAGGTCTTAAAAGAGGTTAAAGTTCTGCTAATCCCCATAAGTCAAGATTCAATTTTCGGAAAAAAGAAAGCCAATATTTTTACAACAACGGATACCGCCGGAAATTATAAACTAAATAATCTGCGTGAAGGGACATATCGCATATATGCACTTCAGGAAAAGAACAATGACCGAATCTATAATGCACCTGATGAAGAAATAGGATTTCTAAAAGATTCCATCGTATTGGAACGCGATCTTACCAACATCAATCTTGAAGTATTTAAAGCAATTCCAAAAAAATTCCGCATCCAGGAAAAGAAGTTTGAAAAAAATGGTAGTGTACTGCTCATTTTCAATAGAAGAGTAGATAAACCCAAACTTAATATTCTGAATGATGAGGTCAACAACAAGGATAAAATAGTACGGTTCTCGAAGAGTGCTGATTCTGCAACGTTGTTTCTGCCAAATCTAAAAATAGACTCTTTAAAACTCGTTCTAACGGAAAATGAAAAACCTCTGGATACCATTCTCGTCAGAAAGGGAAACGTAAAAATTGAACAGGTTATTGACCCGCAATTTACACCAAATAACGGAAAAGTGGACAGAATCAATCACCTTCAGGTATCAGCTTTTACTCCGATAAAAAATATAGATAAGGCAAAGCTAAAGTTTAAAGAAGACTCGCTTGTAAGAACAAATTATCAATTAGCAGTGGATACAAATGACTCCAATATTTACCATATCCGTTATAATTGGAGAAAGGATAAAAAATATCAAATAGAATTTACCGAAGGTGCCATAACAGGGTATTTCGGGGAACAAAATAAAGAGAAAAAATTCGATCTGACATACGACGATAGCGAAAATTATGGGGATCTAACCTTTGATTTCACCGACCTGGATAGCAACACAACCTACCTGGTCGAACTGATCAATGAGAAAAAAGATAAAATATATAGAATTGATAAAATCAACAGCAATAACGCTTCAGTAGTTTATAAACAATTTCCAGGGGGAAAATATACCATCCGCGTCATTCGGGATGACAATGACAACGGCATATGGGATACCGGAGATGTTGAAAAGAAGACTTTTCCCGAGCCCGTTGTTTATTTAAACAAGGTTTTCACGATACGTGCAAACTGGGAACAAAAAGATAGTTTTTCTCTAAATGGCCTCAAAAAGGAATAAAGTCAAGGCCACTGCTAAAAATAAAGGCGAAAATATCTTGCTAATACGTTTAAGCTAAAACCAAGAACTATATAATACGTAGTTGTGTGGCAACTGCTGTAAAAGCGCTTTCTGTTCCTCAGTCAGCGCTTTTATCTTTTTAGCCGGAACGCCGGCATATAAAAAACCGGACTCACAACGCGTATTCTCCAAAACAACAGCGCCCGCTGCAATAATTACATTAGACTCCACTACGGCATTATCCATTACGATAGCCCCCATTCCGATCAATACGTGATCCGCCACGACACATCCGTGTACCATTGCCTGATGGCCAATATTCACATAATTACCAATAGTAGTCCCACACTTTTGATAAGTACAGTGAATAACAGCCCCATCCTGGATATTGGTATAATGCCCTATACGAATATAATTAACGTCTCCGCGTATTACCGCATTGAACCATACCGAACAATGGTGTCCAATCTCCACATCGCCGACAATAGTCGAATTGGGTGCTAAAAAGCATTCCTCCGCTATCAATGGAGACTTGTCCAGAACAGGTAAAATAAGTGCCATATCTCCTAAAATATTGTGTCTTGTAATACAGTTGAATGCTGTGGATAATCCGTCGTATAATGTAGGCCCCTACTCTCTTTCCTCAACATAGCCGACTTGGTTACAATATAGGCTACCTGGATCACATTACGCAGTTCACAAAGCTTCACAGAGAGCCTCGTGTTACGATAAAAGTCCTCTGTTTCCTCATATAATAAATGAAGACGCTTTAAGGCTCTTTCCAATCTAAAATCCGACCGGACAATACCTACGTAGTCACTCATAATTTTCTGACATTCACGCAAGTTATGGCTGACCAAAATATCTTCATTAGAAAGTGAAGTCTTGGAGTCATCCCAATCCGGGACATTAGTAACATAATGTATGGATTCAATCGCTTTGGTCGCATCCAAAAAGATGCGATGCGCATATACAAGGGCTTCCAGCAAAGAATTCGAAGCTAAACGATTTGCCCCATGTAGTCCGGTTGACGAACACTCCCCACAAGCGTACAGGTTGCGTATACTGCTTCTTCCGAAATCATCCACATATATTCCCCCGCATAAATAATGTGCTGCCGGAGTGACCGGTATAAAGTCTGTCGCCATATCCAATCCGATGGAGAGACACTTCTCATAAATATTTGGAAAATGCTTAATGATATCCTCCTTATCCCTATGGGTAATATCCAAATACACATAATCTATACCGGATTTTTTCATCTCCGCATCTATAGCGCGCGCAACAATATCCCTGGGAGCCAATGATGCCCGCTCGTCATATTCCTCCATAAAAGACTCACCATCCACCCGTCTAAGAATCCCTCCGAAACCGCGAACGGCTTCAGACACCAAAAAAGCCGGAGAATCCTTAGGATTATATAATGAAGTGGGATGAAACTGCATAAATTCCATATTACGCACCTTGCCCTTAGCCCGGTAAACCATGGCTATACCGTCACCGGTAGCAATAGTCGGGTTAGTTGTACTCGAGTACACGTGACCAGCTCCACCGGAAGCCATGACAGTCACCCTACTTAAAATTTTGTCCACGAGGTGGGATGAAGTATTGAAAGCATAGATACCATAACAGGTTATATCCTCCCTATTCTTATCCACATATTCCCCCATATGATGTTGGGTAATCAGATCTACGGCAAAATAATGTGTGACAATTTCAATATTGGGATCGCTATGGGCCTGCTCCAACAATGCTCTTTCTATTTCGTAACCTGTTATATCCTTATAATGAAGAATACGGTGAGCCGAATGCCCGCCCTCTTTAGCCAGGTCATATACCCCCGATTCTTCCTTGTCAAATGAGGTTCCGTAGGAAATAAGTTCAGCGATTCGATCCGGTGCTTCCCTAACGACGTTTTCCACAATTTCCACATCACATAATCCATCCCCAGCTATCTGAGTATCAATGATATGCTTTTCGAAGCTATCAGACTTATCCACAACGGCAGCCACTCCCCCCTGCGCATATTTTGTATTAGACTCATCCTCATTGGACTTCGTGACTATCAACACTTTACCAAATTTTGAAGCCTTTAACGCAAAGCTCAATCCGGCAATACCTGATCCAATGACCAAAAAATCTACCTTTCTATCTGCCATATATTTTAAATTCACAAACTATCCCCAAAAGTGATGGTTGAAATTAACGAAAAATGTGGAAAACGTGTAAATAAAAGGTTAAATAAAAATGAAAAGTATTTAACATTCCACAGATCCCCTATTCACAGCACGAATTCCAATTATTTTTCCGCATAAAATTTGATAGATTTCCACATTTTCTCGACAGCGACTATTCAACAAAAAATTATGGAAAATAAAAAACGTCAAAAATTAGATTTTTAAAAATCAGCTCTTTAAAGCAAAAATTCTGTTGAAAAATTGTTGAAAACTCTATAAAAACCGCAAATCAAAATCGATTCAGATCAATTTATACCACTTTTCCACACCCTAATAAACAATAAGAGAATCTTTAATTTAAAATATTAGTATTTATTGAAAAAAAAGATTGTGGAATACGTTCGAGAATCTTTGTTTAGCTTTGTCAATATCGAATCAAACCTATTTAGGATACGATATTTGGAAAGGGATAAACTCCCCTTTTGAAATATTCAATTCTAAACGGCTTTATTTTCGATAACTGGATTCTTGAGGTATTTTAGACCTTTTTAGAATGGAATATTTTTTTTAAAACTTTTTAAACAACTTTTTATGGAATTATAAAAGGGTTTGTATCGGCATTTTTATGGTCTTTAAGCCCAGAAATTGGTTTTTAAACCGTTTAGACTAAATTATTTAGACTTTGGTAGCTTTATTTCAATTTTATCAAAGTCTGAAAGGCTTTGATAATTTTGAGATTGAAAGAAATATGCATTTTGAGCCGTTTAGGTTTAGATATTTGATTTTTTTTAGAAAAAAATTGAAAATATGCCGTGCAGAGAGTGTTTTCGATGAATTTTTATGGAATATTTAAATTTGGATTTTATCGATATGCTGTTTTCGTTTCTCTAAAGCGATTTAGATTTGCATATTAGATTTTTTTATAAATTTTTAAGATTTTATGGCATTTTAAGTGACTTTGGATCAATCGGAATTATTTTTTGCTACTGGAGATTTCAAAATGTTGATTTATGGACATAAAATCTGGCAAATCTGTTCGGAGATCAGTTTATAGTTGATTTCTTTGCAATATTTGAAATTTTGGAGGATTTTTTGGTAATTATGCGATTTTTGGAGGGTTTGTTATCAATTTTAATACAATTAAACTCAATTAGAATTGAATATTTTTTTTGTAAATGCCGTTTTGATTGATTATTGGATTTTAAGCGGTTTGATAACAGGTTTTGCTATAGATCTTTGAATCGCCTCCATTAGCAAATGGCAAATGGATCAAATTCGTGGAGATTATTTTTAAAAAATTATTGTGGAATGAAGATTCTTACTATATTTGCGACCCAGTATCTATTGGGAGCTTTAAAAAAATATAATTTAGTCTTTTAGATTTTGATAATTACCATTATCAGCTATAATAAATTTTTTAGACGAATGTCAAGGGGCTTATTTTAAAAATAAAGTCCTCCTGATTGCGATAGATTTTTATTTTAAATGCTATATCGGATTTAATGGATTGTAAAGCCCTATTTTTACTATTGAAAATAGCTCTTAATAATTTTTATATCCTTATTGTAATTTTATTATTTTATTAATTAATAAAATAAAATATAAGGTGTACTATTCTCTATTCAAGTAGGATATCACTAGTATTGCCTAGTTGAGATTTTTTCAACTTATTCATTCAAAACCTATTGAACCGAAAAATAATTTGTTTAAAGCTCTTCATATAAGCTGGTTTAGATTTTCATAAAATTTTATTCAGCCCATAACAGCGCAAATATCGCATTCTATGGGGCTTTAACTTTTGCTCTTATAATTTCATAGATAAAATAAACCCCGCCAGTTTGCGCTATAATTTTTTATTTTCAATTTTTACAGAATAATCGTATCCTAAACGGCTTTGAAGTACGAAAGCACCGAATAAACTGTTAAACTAATCTTCGCTATTCAAAGCTGCTCGAAACTATCCTAGCCCAGATAACTGTCTTTGCCTGGCTATCGCGAATAATTTCGCTTTTAATATGTTAAAGTATGTGTCGTGCTGTTTTTCAATTTGAGGCCTCTTACAATCAATTGTACGATATGATACTATAATTCATCGAAAATATCAGATTCTCATGGACTTTAATTGAGATGATAATTGAAAAATTAGACCTAACGTATATCCTTCCAATTTTATGGACTCAAATTGTAAATTTTATCGAAATAAAGCCTTTTAGGTTTTCCTAAAAGCATCCCATTAGGCTATTGTATGTAAATATTCAATTCTGAACGAGTTTATAATGGAAGCAGCCATAATGCTGTTGCAGTTCATTGTTTGTCGTTAGATATGCTATGGTAATATGTGCTGCTACTCGTTTGAAACAGGGGCAGCACTTTCCTACTAAAGCCTTTGAGCTTTTCATATATTTTTTCTTTCTTTTTCTCTTGGCAAATTTTGAATTCTGGCGGGCACAAAACGATAACAGCATGTGAAATGTTAATAAATAAAGCTTCCGTTTGTGCTATATTTTTGCTTGTTTTGTATTATGCCTAAGAACGTTCAATAGGCTGAAAATGGAGAGAAAGTCATTTTCTACGTTGGAAAGATTTTGGTACAAACCCGCTGAGCTTTTTATATATGGTATATTGCCCCGGTAGTTTTCTGAATATCCGACTCAAAAACGGTTTAAATTGGGTAATATCTTTATATATTTATTTTAATGATAATAATTTAATTTAAAATTTATAATATCTTCCTGCTATTGCTCAGCTACATATTTGATTAATTTGCTTTTTATTGACTTTTATATATGTAACAATGCGTATTTTTGCTGTTCATAAACTGTTGAAAGTACCCGCATGGAAATTGTAAATTATGAGCTTCAGGCAAAAGGATATAATGATGCTCCGATTGACCCCTCATTGGATTTGGTAGCTGAAATCCAACGATTGAAGAAAGAAAAGAATGCTGTAGTTTTGGCACATTACTATCAGGAATCTGAAATTCAAGATATTGCAGACTATATTGGAGATAGTTTAGGCTTGTCCCAGGAAGCGGCAAAGACAGATGCCGATTTAATTGTTTTTGCCGGAGTACATTTTATGGCGGAGACAGCGAAGATACTTTCGCCCACAAAGAAGGTTATCTTGCCGGATGCTAAAGCTGGATGTTCGTTGTCGGATTCATGTCCACCACACTTGTTTGCTAGATTTAAGGAACAGTATCCAGATCATTTGGTCATTACCTATGTCAATTGTACTGCCGAATTAAAGGCGCTTTCGGATATTGTATGTACGTCGAGTAATGCAGTCCAAATTGTGGAGAGTCTTCCGATAGATCAGAAGATCATTTTTGGACCCGATCGTAATCTTGGAGCTTATGTAAGGAAAAAAACGGGCCGTGATCTCGTGTTATGGAACGGTGCTTGTATGGTCCATGAAATTTTTTCTCAAGATAAAATTGATCGCCTGAAGAGTGAATATCCTGAAGCTAAGTTTATTGCTCATCCTGAATGTGAAGACCATATTTTGGCTAAAGCGGATTATGTGGGTTCCACATCGGGGATGCTTAAGTTTACGCAAACAGATAATGCGCAGGTTTATATTGTAGCCACAGAATCTGGAATTCTTTATCAGATGCAGAAAGCAAGCCCAGGGAAGACTTTTATTCCTGCACCACCAAACAATGCCTGTGCATGTAATGATTGCCCTCACATGAAGCTTAATACGCTTGAGAAGCTTTATAATTGTTTGAAATATGAATCGCCTGAAATTTTACTTCCTGAGGATGTCATACTTCGCGCACAACGTCCTATTGAGCGGATGTTGGAGATATCCGCAAGTTTGGGATTGTAATAATTTGTATAATTTTTGATGATAATCTATATAATAACACATTGGTTATCATATAGATTATTATTTTTGTAGTGCTATTAACGGAGCTAAACCATCGCGATTATGAGATCCTTGTCTGGGCATTATATGATAGTTTAAAATTTTAAATTTTTTAACATGTTTGATTTTGATAATACTGAACGCACCAGCCTGGAGGACATGGGGGAGTTCGGTTTAATTGACTACATAAGTAAAGCAGTGGAGCTGACCGAAAAATCTACCATTAAAGGAATTGGTGATGATGCAGCGGTATTGGATTTTGAAGGAAAGAAAACCTTGATTTCTACTGATTTGCTTTTGGAAGGTATCCATTTTGATCTGCGATATGTCCCTTTAAAGCATTTGGGATATAAGGCCGTACAGGTCAATTTGAGCGATATCTATGCGATGAACGGAATAGCTTCTCATATTACGTTTTCTATTGGGTTATCCTCGAAATTTCCACTGGAAGCCGTCGAAGAGATCTATCAGGGAGCCTTAATCGCCTGTAAGAAGTATAACGTCGATCTGGTTGGGGGGGACACTTCGGCTTCTGCCCAAGGTCTCGTTATCTCTGTTACCAGTGTAGGTTATGCAGACGCGGATAAGATTGTCTATCGTAACGGAGCGAAGGAAGGCGACTTATTGTGTGTATCTGGAGATTTGGGAGCAGCATATATGGGATTGCAACTATTGGAAAGAGAGAAAGATATTTATTTGGAAAATCCTAATGTGCAGCCGGATTTGGAGGGTAAAGACTATATTGTTGAACGTCAGCTAAAACCGGAAGCACGAAAGGATATTGTAGAATTATTTGCAAAATTAGATATCTTACCTACATCAATGATGGATATTTCTGACGGCTTGGCTTCCGAAATACTTCATATCTGTCGACAATCTGATAAAGGTTGTAGATTGTATGAAGAAAAAATTCCATTGGACCAGATGACCTACGATACCGGACGGGAATTCGGTATTGACCCAACTGTAGCAGCACTTAATGGTGGTGAGGATTATGAACTGCTGTTTACAATAGCACAGGCGGATCACGATAAGATCAAGAATTTACCTGATATCAGTATTATAGGCTACATGACGGCAGCTTCAGAAGGCTGTGAAATGATTTCTAAATCCGGAAATCTTTATCCAATTACGGCCCAGGGCTGGAACGCTTTTAAAAAGAAGGGTTAAATTAAGATAACTAAAGAGAACAGCAAAGTTTTCAGTGAATGGATATTGAAGAAATTGGATATTGACATATTTAGACGATATAGAAAAGGTTGTCCAGCTTGCCAGACAACCTTTTTTATTGTTCTAGTTCTTCTTCGAGTACCAGATGTTCCTGTTCTGGATCCCGCTCCTCGACATTAAAATTGTTATATCCTAATCCTACTTCAATCTGTAGAAGATGCTGTTGGAGCATTTCTAAAATCGCGAGAAAATTATAGACAAATTGAACCTTGTTTTCGGAGTTTTTCAATAGTTCCTGAAAATCTAATTTCTTATTGATTTCAATAAGCTCAGCTATCGCTTTTTTCTGTTGTTCAATCGTATAGGGATACTTCACAACAGTATGCGTTACCTCTGGTGGCCTATTGCGAAATTGATACATCATTTGCTCATAGATCATCATCAGGCCGTATAGATCAAAACTATCCAAGTTTTCACCTGTAGCATCCAATTGAAGTTGTTGGCGTATATCATAATGGATATTGCCCCTACTATACAACTGAAGGCGGTTTTCTTCCATTACTCTTAGGCCTTCGCAGACCTCTTTGAACTGCTTATAGAGAATAAGTTTCTGAACGAGGTCTTCTCTCAGATCTATTTCGTTTTCATTTTCATCCAGATCTGGTCTTGGCAGTAGCATCTTTGCTTTTATACGCATCAATGTAGAGGCTACAAAAATAAACTCGCTGGCCATCTCCATATTGAGTGCCTGCATCTGACTTACGTAAGACAAAAAATCATCGGTAATTTTCGAAATAGGGATATCATGAATGTTCAGTTCGTCCCGCTCGATAAAAAATAGTAATAAATCAAAAGGTCCCTCAAATTGAGGAAGCTTGATTTCGTAACCTTCTTCTACTTGCATATCTTATACAAATTTACGCAATAAAATCTTTTGGAATCGTTCATATAGAAACTATTGCTGTTTTTATTTGTTGTAGCTCAATATGGAAATGCGATTTATTTTAAAGATTAAATAAAATTGTCGTTACTTTGTGTAAACATTTAATGTAAATAGCAGTACTATGCAATTTGAGGCTGGAGAACTATTAAGTAAAATAAACGATCCCTCTGATCTTAAAAAGCTAAAGGAAGACCAATTAGAACAACTAAGCCAGGAATTACGTCAATTTATTATTGATCAGGTTTCGGTGAATGGTGGTCACTTTGCAGCAAGTTTGGGAGTCGTTGAGTTAACGGTGGCGTTACATTACGTAATGAATACACCCTATGATCAATTAATATGGGATGTAGGCCATCAGGCTTATGGTCATAAAATTCTGACTGGACGTCGCGAGGTATTTCATACGAATCGTATTGAAAATGGAATTTCGGGTTTTCCGAACCGTTTTGAATCTGCATATGACGCATTTGGGGTGGGCCATTCTTCTACCTCAATTTCAGCAGCTCTAGGTATGGCCGTTGCTTCCCAAATAAAGGGAGAAAAAGATCGTCAGCATATTGCAGTTATTGGAGACGGCGCTTTGACCGGTGGAATGTCATTTGAAGCATTGAACCACGCTGGTATCTCTAAATCTAATCTATTGGTGATTCTGAATGACAATTGTATGTCGATAGATCCTAATGTTGGCGCGCTGAAAGAATATTTGACAAGTATTACGACATCAAAACGATACAATAGATTTAGGGATGATATCGCTGCTGTGCTGACAAAAATTTCTGAAGTAGGGCCAAATGCACTCGGTATTGTTAAAAAACTGGAGAAAAGTATCAAAGGGACTTTATTAAAGAATGCTAATCTTTTTGAGTCTTTGAACTTTAGATATTTTGGGCCGGTTGACGGACATGATGTAAAGAAATTAGCCAAGACGCTTGAAGATCTTAAACATATACCCGGTCCCAAATTGCTACATGTTGTAACAACTAAGGGAAAAGGATTTGCACTTGCGGAGAAAGATCAGACGAAGTGGCATGCGCCGGGCTTATTTGATAAAATTACCGGGGAGATAAAAAAATCTTCCAGTGAAAAACCGGTAGCACCAAAATACCAGGATGTCTTTGGACATACGATGGTTGAGCTCGCTGAAGCGAATGAAAAAATTGTTGGTATCACACCGGCGATGCCTTCAGGCTCTTCTATGAATATCATGATGAATGCAATGCCTGATCGGGCATTTGATGTCGGTATTGCTGAACAACATGCCGTCACATTTAGTGCCGGCCTGGCGACACAGGGCTTATTACCTTTTTGTAATATTTATTCATCGTTTATGCAACGTGCCTATGATCAGGTAGTCCATGATGTCGCGCTACAAAATTTGAATGTTGTTTTTTGCCTGGATCGTGCGGGGGTAGTTGGAGCCGACGGAGCAACACATCACGGAGCTTATGATATTGCATTTATGCGTTGTATCCCTAATATGACCGTTTCTGCTCCAATGAACGAAGAAGAGCTCAGAAACTTAATGTATACAGCACAATTGCCTAATAAGGGGCCTTTCGTCATTCGTTATCCGAGAGGAAATGGAGTAATGCCGGATTGGCGTCGTCCATTTACGGAAATAGAAATCGGAAAGGGGCGTGTCATTACCGAAGGTGAAGAACTCGCTATTCTAAGCTTCGGCGCTATTGGTAATGAAGCTGTCAAAGCCGTACAGCAATTGAATGAATTGGGAATACATCCTGCACATTATGATCTGCGATTTGCCAAGCCTTTGGATGAAGCCTTATTGCATCAGGTCTTTAAAAAATTTAAAAAGATAATCACAGTTGAAGATGGCTGTCTACAAGGTGGTATAGGTTCCGCTGTATTGGAATTTATGGCAGACCACGGTTACAATAGCCAGATTGTACGATTAGGTATTCCTGATCGAATTGTAGAGCATGCTGAACAGAGTGCCCAATGGCGAAATTCTCATTACGATGCAGCTGCAATTTTACAAGAGGGAAAGAAAATGTGTGATGGAAAATTTACCCATACGATGGTTGGATAGATACGACTACTTATATCATAAAAAAAGGAAATTCTTTAAGAGGGTTTCCTTTTTTTATGACATAAAACCAAATCCATTTTTTAAATTTTCCTGTCAGCTATGTTACAAAATGATTTTCCAATATCTTGTAGATACTATATTTTTTTATTTTCCAATGGCTTCAGAATGGGGTAGAAAGATATTGGGTAATGTTGTTAAGTAGACTTTAAATTCTTATAAATTTAATATTAAAAATATATGAACTAAAGGTTGTATTTCGCTTTTATTTTGGTTAATTTAGTTCTAGACCTTTAAGACTGATCTGTAGTATGTTTACTACTTTTTTTGTTCTTTTTTTTGAAATAAATTTGGAATGTTAATAATTATTTTTAGAGATCAATTTTAGCGCAAGTTTTCCACAATTTTACAAGGTAAATAGCTGATATATAGATTTTTATTAATTATTTTATATTTTAGTTTTTTAGCTGATTTTTTTTTGTCATCTTCGTTCTCAGAGAAAGTTATCAACATATTTTTTGTCGCGTATTGTAAATCAACTTATTAACAATTTTAGAATGGAAAAAACGTATTCAAGTGTCTGGAATAATTGTCTTTCGATTATCAAAGATAATATACCAGCGCAAAGTTTCAAGACCTGGTTTGAACCTGTGAAAGCAGTCCGTTTGGAGGGTGACGTTTTGACTATTCAAGTACCTAGCTTATTTTTTTACGAGTGGCTGGAAGAACACTATGTAGGTATTCTTCGCAAGACCGTAAAGAAGTTTCTAGGGGAGCAAGGTAGATTGGAATACAATATTGTAGTTGAGAAGTCGTCGGCTTCTCATCCTTATACGACTAATCTTCCATCGAATGGCAATGGGGCAGAGGGTAAGAGACAATCTATTCCCGTGCCGGTATCTTTGAATAGAGATATCAAAAATCCATTTGTTATTCCTGGATTAAAGAAATTGCAGGTTGACCCGCAATTGAATCAAAACTATACATTTGAAAATTTTATTGAAGGTGAATGTAACCGTCTTGCTCGTTCTGCAGGTTATGCCGTAGCAAACAAGCCGGGAGGTACGTCATTCAACCCCTTAATGATCTATGGTGATGTAGGTTTGGGAAAGACGCACCTTGCCCAGGCTATCGGTAATGAAATCAAAAGAAATCTTCCCGATAAGTTGGTCATTTATGTGTCTTGTGAGAAATTCTGTCAACAATTTGTGGACTCATTGAAAAACAATACTATCAATGATTTCGTAAATTTCTATCAGGCAATGGATGTGATTATCATGGATGATGTACACAATTTTGCCGGTAAAGAGAAAACGCAGGATATCTTCTTCCACATATTCAATCATTTGCATCAATCTGGGAAGCAAATCATTCTAACTTCCGATAAGGCACCTAAAGATTTAGCTGGTTTAGAGGAACGATTGCTCAGTCGTTTTAAATGGGGATTATCTGCAGATATTCAAATTCCGGATCTTGAGACAAGAATGGCGATTTTGAAGAAAAAAATGTATTCTGATGGCATTGAGTTACCAGAAAATGTCGTGGAGTATGTAGCAACACAGATCGATAACAGTGTTCGTGAATTGGAAGGTGCAATGGTTTCCTTATTGGCTCAATCAACATTGAACAAAAAGGAAATTGATTTGGGACTGGCAAAATCGATGTTGAAGAATTTTGTGAAAAATACACATAAGGAAATTTCAATGGATTTTATTCAGAAATTAGTTTGTGAATACTTTGAAGTTCCTGTGGATATGGTAAAGTCAAAGGTCAGAAAACGTGAAATCGTGCAGGCCAGGCAAATTTCGATGTATTTAGCAAAAGCCCACACAAAATCTTCACTTAAATCGATCGGTGCATTCTTCGGAGGAAGAGATCATTCAACTGTCATCTATGCATGTCAAACCGTTGAGGATTTAATTGAAACTGACAAGAAATTTAAAACTTATGTCAGCGACATTATGAAGAAATTGAAATCTTAATGTAGCTTGATATCGAGTTAAAGCAAAAAGGTTGTCCAAATAGACAGCCTTTTTTTGTACCCACAAAGGACGATATAATAAAAAACCTCTGAATATGCCTAAGCATATCCAGAGGTTTAATACATTCCTCTTAATTGAATAGAATGATTATTGTTGTTGATTGCTGTTTTCGTTATTATTTTCCTTTTGCTCTGTTGGAACCGGAGTTGACGGAATGATTACCGCAGGTCGTTCATCAATGTATTTTTTAAAGGCTGCTTTCTGCTCATCGGTCAATAATAGCGCAATCTTGCTATCCGATTCACCTTGAAGTTTCGTAATGCTCTCCTTTTTTACATCAGCCGTTGTTGTGGTATCTTGGATAACAGCTGCTATCGCTTTTTCTTGATCCAATACAATCGGTGATACAGCGGCTTTTTGTTCGTCATTGAGTGTAAGCTTTGTGACCAATTCGGTCACAACTTTAGCTGCATTTTCTTCTGGTGTTGTTTGCTGTGCAAATAGTAGGCTCATCGCTAGAAAAAAGCCTATACCGGTTAAAAATAACTTTTTCATGATGTTTAATTTTAAATGAAATTATTCAATGAATTTATTAACGTCTGTTTTTACTTGTTCCAATAAGCTGTTAGTTCGCACTGGATTTTGTCTTAGAAGGTTCAGTCCGAGCTGGAACCGATTTTGCCGGGCGTTCGGCAATTACCTTCTGATAGATGTTTTTTTGGTCTTCTGTCAGTAATTGACTCACTTTGTCGTCTACTTCTGTTTGAAGTTTATTGAGAGCTTCACCTTTCGCAGCTGCGGTGGAAGTACTGTCTTTTAAAATCGTTTCTTCTGCTTTCGCTTGATCCAATAGAATGGAGGATACGGCAGTCTTCTGCTCATCGTTCAGATTCAGCTTCTGTACCAGCTCAGTAGTAGCTTTTGCAGCAGTTTCCTCAGGTGTAGCCTGTTGGGCAAATGTTAGGCTAAGTGTCAGACACAACCCTATACCTGTTAAAATTAGCTTCTTCATATAGTTTGTATTTAAAAAGTTACAACTATGATGTCTTGCTATAAAAACTAATAAAGTCGATTTATATTGTATCAAGTATGTTACTTTAACAAATTTTTAACGCTATATGTGGTTTTATGTTGCTTATTATCAGGTTAATAAGTGTTTCTGCTATTGTATAGCATAGGGCTGTTATTGTTTTGTTTAAATAAAGGGCTAAGAATAACGCTCAGTGTAAACTCGAGGAAATGTATGCTTGGAGAGATAAATAATGTTAGAAGGCTTTATAATGGTATTTATGGCGATGAATATACAGGAGATAGGTAGGGTCTATAAAAAAGAGCGGTTAATTACAACCGCTCTTTTTATGGAAATTAGTTTGAAGAACGTTTAGACATCCTATCCTTCATTTTTTCTTGCTGCTCATCAAATAATTTGATTTGATCAGGAGTGAGCCAAGATTTTATTTTTGTTGCCTGAGCTTCTTGAAGCTGTTTGAATTTTTCCATATTGGCTTTGCGGTCTCCACCATCATTTTTCATTGTCGCCCGCTGTTGGGCTTGGCTCAATGTAAGGTTATAGATGGAATCTTTTTGGACTTGATTAAGTGTAAGTAGTTTGTCCAGGTGCTCTACGCGCATCTTCGCCTGTTCTTCTGGGCTACGTTGTTGGCGCTGCTGCGCAAAAGCGACTGTTGTCGCCAAAAGTAGGCCGCTGATTACCATTAAAGTTTTCTTTTTCATCGCTTTATATTTTAAGTTTGTTTTTCTTTTGAATATAAATTTGACGAAAAAGTTTGCTAAAATATTAGCATTTAACAAAATTTAAGGTTGATTAACACTTAATGCGACAGTATCACTTAAAATATTACAAAATTGATTATTTTGTCGTACATCATTAAAGCTAAGTCCTATCGGTAAATGAACGAGTTCTATCGTATCGAATAGCGCTTTATATGGTTTTAGTCGTTGATAGTCCTTCTCAGTGGTCAATACTATTTTATTGTCACTATCTAGGGATTGGTATGTTTTTATGATGCGGTCAATGTCTGCCTCGCCAAATGTATGATGATCCCCAAAAGAAATATGACTGACAGATTTCGCTTTTTGGGTAACATGGTCTACCATCGGTTGTGGTTTAGCAATCCCTGTCACCAAGACGATATCTTTATTTTCGATATCAATATGTATTCCATCACCATTTACTGGTTCAAAATAGCTAATATAGCTAAATGTGATCGGAGCTTCTCGATTATAATGGCGCAGTTTTTTTTCTATACGTATTTTGTCCGCACTAGAAATATTGGTGGGACATTTTGTAATGACTATGATTTGCGCCCGTTTAGATTCCATAAGTAAGTCTCTGAAATTTCCAGCGGGAAATACAAACATCGGTTGTGAAAAGGATCGGAAATCGAATAAGAGTATATTAAATTGAGGTGATAATTTTCGATGTTGATAAGCATCATCCAGAATAATAAGCTGATGATCCTCCTGAAGTTTTTCTATGCCCGTACAACGATCTTCACATACCGCTACAGTGACATTTGGAAACTTATTTTTGAATTGTAATGGTTCATCGCCTACATCTATCGCCAAAGAATCTATTTGCACTGTACGGAATCCTTTTGTTTTTCGACCATAACCTCTGCTGAGGATAGCTACGTTGTACTGCTTGCTAAGGTAGGAGACAACAAATTCGGTCATGGGACTTTTACCGGTACCACCAACAGCTAAATTACCGATTACGATGGTAGGAATTGGAAAAGATCGAGCCGGTAGCAACTGAAAATCATAGAGCCGATTTCGTAACCATATGACTGACCCATAGATCAACGAAAAAGGAAGAAGAAGATATCGTAAAAAGGTCCACATTACTTTGGTATTACTGTCAATCCAATATCTGTAATTTCTTTTAAAGGATTATCTCGCATATTCTGTTCAATTGATATCGTATATAATCCGGTATCCGGAAATATATAATCTTTATGGAGAATTGCCTGCTGATTGTAAAGACTACCCGATGATTTTCCGGTCCACTTTCCATCGGATTTTGCCAATTTAACTTCCTTACGAAAGGTATATGTTTTTTTATTGGGATCCTGCTGGTAAATCAAAACAAAGAGATTGGAAAAAGCATATTCTGGTGTATGGCGTACATCCATATATACATCGTATTTCTTCGTATTGTCACTAATATGGAATTGAAAACTAGGATGTGAGGTATACAGCCAAGTCTTATTTTCGATGGGTTTATTTTCATTTAGAATGGCAGTTTGGTCACAAGATGCCCATAAACCAATACTTAAAGTTCCAAAAAGAAAAGCCTTTAGTTTCATTTTAAATCTATAAAAATAGAATATGCCTAACATTTTAAAATTAGGCATATTCGTTTTATTCTGGTTTTGAGGCAGAGTTGTTATTATTGCCTCTGTTTTTATTTCTATGCCGATTAAAGCGTTTTTTAGGCCTATTATTCTGCCCTTCTTTATTCTCTTTGCCTGCCGTTGCCGTAACTGCACTGTCCGGGTTGCTCTGCTGTTTAACTACCGCCTGTTTTGGTGGATTTTGCTCAGCTTTATCGCTTTTCTGACTATTTTTATTTTCCGGTTTAGCGTTATTATTGCTTTTAGTCTTCCGTTTTTTCTTTCTTTTGTTACGGTCATCAAGGCGTGTTAAGCTATCCTGGCCGACTACATTTTCATAATCGTAGTTGACAATCTTCTCCTCCCGGATATCTTCGGTCTCTATTGCGCTTGATATGACCTCTGGTTTAATACCCTGCTTATTCATTTCGACAAGTTCTTTGACTTGTTGAACTGGCATCGCAATCCAGTTTTCTGCTCCGGGGAAAGAAAACCACATCATTTTTTTGAAGATATCGGTTTTTTGGAGATAAGCCACACCTTTTAATGTTTCAATACGATCAATATTGTTGGGAATGTCTTTCAGTGCATCCATATAGCTATCCAATTCATAATTGAGACAGCATTTCAATTTACCACATTGTCCGGCTAGCTTTAACGTATTCAACGATAAATTCTGATAGCGGGCAGCTGAGGTGGATACAGTTTTAAAATCTGTCAACCAGGTAGAGCAACATAGCTCACGACCACAGGATCCGATACCGCCAAGGCGGCTTGCCTCCTGGCGCATACCGATCTGGCGCATTTCAATCCGTATACGGAAAGCCTCAGCCATTTTCTTGATCAATTCACGAAAATCCACACGGCCTTCGGCTGTATAATAAAACGTCGCTTTCGTTTTATCGCCCTGATAGTCCACATCAGAAATCTTCATGGATAAACCCAGATCCAAAGCAAGTTTACGTGCTTTATGCATGGTTTCCCATTCCAGGTCTTTCGCTGCATTATACTTTTCTACATCCACTTCATTTGGCTTCCGATAGATCTTTTTTGTTACCAATTCTGGGGTAACATTGTTCTTTTTCAATTGCAATCGAACCAATTCACCAGTCAAGGAAACGTGGCCAACGTCATATCCCCCTGTTGAGGGCTCTACAACGACCATTTCTCCCATTTCAAGGTATAGGTTGTCTACATTAATAAAGAAATCTTTTCGAGATCCTTTGAATCGTACTTCTACGATATTGAATGGTTTATAGTTTGATGGCATATCCATATCGGAAAGCCAGTCATATACATCTAATTTATTACATCCGCTAGTCATGCAAGAGCCATTATTTTGACATCCTGCCGGTGTACCACTTGCTGTGGTAGTACCGCAACCTCCGCCGGATGAGCAACTGCCACATCCCATAGTTTTCTATTTATATATATTGAGTTCCTTTCGGAAACGTTTTGTATTTGTATATTAATGTTAATTGCAAAGATAAATCTAAAAATAATATTTTAGGGTTTGCATTTCTTTCTACAAAATAATGCGTTTCCTCAAATAGATTTATTGTTGCTTCAATTTGTTCTACTGTGTAATGTACTGCAAATTTTTGGACAAAATCCAATTCTTTTGCAGGTAAAAAGACAAGACTGGAGAGGCCTTCCTTAATCAAAATAATCTGGCGCATCATGTTGATGGCATAAAAAAGAAAGGTCTTTTGATTTTCGCGACCCATTTTGGACAGATCCTCTTCAATTAAAGAGATCATATTTGTGCCAGCATCCGATACAATAAATCGCAGCCAGTTTACCAGAATACCAAAATGATTATTGGTCTGGGTGTTGAGTTGATTAAGTGCTTCCTGCAAATTTCCATCCGCTATAAAAGCTACTTCGGATGCTTCCTGATCAGAAAGATGTTGCTCAGTCTTCAAATACTGTGTGACTTCGGTATGGTCTAGTTTCTTTATTTTGACCAGCTGTGTCCGAGAAATAATGGTATTTAAAATTTTATCCTGATTCTCCGCAACCAAAATAAATAGCGTTTTTTCAGGCGGTTCCTCAATCAATTTTAATAAGGCATTGCCTTGGGTATCCAGATATTCGGGTAACCACATGATCAAAACTTTATATTCGGCCTCAAATGCTTTAAGACTCAATTTCTTGATGATGCCATGTGCTTCAGCAATATTAATATTGACCTGTTTATTGTCTGCATCCAACTGATTGCGCCAGTATTCCAATCCCATATAAGGATTGGTCAAAAAGGACTTTCGCCAGTTTTCGGCATAATCTGTCGCGGTATCTTCTTTGTGTTTGGCAATAAATGGATAAGACATGTGCAAATCTGGATGAATAAGCTTGCCATATTTTCGGCAAGAAGCACATTCGCCACAACTATCCGCAGTTTGTTTATTTTCACAGTTTAAAAACTGAGCATATGCATACGCTAGTGCAAGGCTTCCGGAGCCCTCCGGTCCCAGAAATAATTGCGCATGGCTTACACGGTTTTCATGAACCGTACGAACAAGATGTTCTTTGATGTCTTTATGCCCAATGATATCTTTAAACTGCATACACTATTGCTAATATACAAATGTAATAAATATTGTGATTTATCAGGGTCAATTTGCTTTCTATACTTTTGAAAGCGTACTTATTAATTGAAATACAATCGCTTATTTAAGTACAATAAATCTTCGTATGTGGAAAGAAAGGGGGGGACAAAACTGAAAAATATTGATTAATTTGTGTATTATTGCACATAATAATTAGTAATTAGGAAATGAGATTCATTGTATCAACATCAATTTTATTAAAGCAGTTACAAGCTATCAATGGAGCATCTAGTACAAGTACTGTTTTACCAATTCTGGAAAACTTTCTTTTTGAAATAAAAGACAATAACTTGACTATTTCTGCTACGGATCTGCAGACGAGTATGGTTACTTCTTTACAGATTGAAGCAAAAGAAGAAGGAAGAGTAGCTATGCCTTCAAAGATTTTGATAGAGACGCTAAAAACTCTCCCTGATCAGCCTGTTGCTTTTTCGGTAGACATGAATACATTGGCTATTGAAATCAGTGCGGGTGATGGTAAATATAAATTGAGCGGAGAAAATGCAGACGATTTTCCTAAAATTCCATCTATTGATAACGGATCTATTATTGAAATGCCTGCTCCGGTTCTTTCGGAGGCGATCAGTAAGACTATCTTTGCGGTCAGTAATGATGAATTGAGACCGGCCATGTCTGGGGTTTTAGTGCAATTGGCGGAGAAGAATGTTACTTTTGTTTCTACAGATGCACATAAATTGGTACGTTACACCCGATCGGATATCAGTGCTGAAAAACCGGCATCACTTATTTTACCTAAGAAAGCACTTTCTTTACTGAAATCGTCACTGCCTTCGGATGATACAAAAGTATCTATTGAATATAATCAAACTAATGCATTTTTTAGTTTTGGTAATATCAATCTGATCTGTCGTTTGATCGATGAGCGTTACCCTGACTATGCTGCGGTAATTCCTCAGGTCAACCCTAATAAGCTGACGGTTGATAGACTACTTTTCTTAAATACCTTGAGAAGAGTTGTTATTTTCGCAAATAAAACAACACATCAAGTACGTTTGAAGATATCAGGTAGCGAATTGAATATCTCCGCTGAAGATCTGGATTTCTCCAACGAAGCACATGAACGTTTGTCTTGTCAATTTGAGGGGGATGATATGGAAATTGGCTTTAACGCGAAGTTTCTGGTAGAGATGTTAAACAACCTTGAAAGCGAAGAAGTGGTTATCGAAATGAGCACACCAAATCGTGCCGGTTTATTGATCCCTGCCACATCTGAAGATCATGAAGATATTTTGATGTTGGTGATGCCAGTGATGTTGAATAACGCTTAATCTTCTGATCGGTTTTGGAAATAATTACACACCTTATTGACTTTATTCTCCATATTGATAAACATTTGGTTGAAATTGTCAATGACTATCAGTTGTGGACATACCTTATTTTGTTTCTCATTATTTTTGTTGAAACAGGGGTAGTTGTCATGCCTTTCTTACCTGGAGATTCCTTATTGTTTGCTGGGGGAATGCTTGCTGCGCAACCAAATGAATTGAATGTTTGGTTAATGATACTGATTTTATTGATTGCTGCAGTAACTGGTGATTCTCTCAATTACTCCATCGGAAAGCATTTTGGGATGCGATTGACAAAATTCAAGCTTTTTGGCAAACAGGTTGTCAAGGATGAACAGATTGCCAAAACGCATGCTTTCTATGAAAAGTATGGTAGTAAAACAATTGTTATAGCCCGTTTTGTTCCTATTGTACGCACGTTAGCACCATTTGTTGGTGGTATCGGAAAAATGAATTATGGTACTTTTATTACTTACAATGTTGTTGGAGCAATATTATGGGTAGGAGGCATTACATTAGCTGGCTATTTTTTGGGCAATATCCCAATTATTAGAGATAACTTTTCTAAAGTGGTACTGCTGATCATTTTTATATCTGTATTACCTATAATCTTTGAATTGGTCAAAGAAAAAATAAAAACTAAAAAGGGAGTTCAATAGGACTCCCTTTTTTTCTGAAAGTGTCTGTTTTCTATTGGTCAGAAAGAACCTTCAGTTGATTTTTATAGCTGTTGGCGCTTATAAGAACATAAAGGTTTTATTTATCGAATATGGATTTTGTTTATCATCTGGTCGATTTTATCCTACACATTGATCAACACTTGTTGCAGATCGTCAATACCTATGCAGGATGGACTTATTTCATTCTATTCTTGATTATCTTTGCTGAAACAGGATTTGTTGTTACACCATTCCTTCCAGGTGATTCAGTTTTATTTGCTTTAGGTGCCATTATTTCACGAGCGGAAAGCAATCTTTCACTGTCCCTTTTCTTATTGATTCTTATATGCGCGGCTATTTCTGGCGATTTTGTTAATTATGAGATTGGCAAATATTTTGGAATCCGGGTTTTTAAACCGGGCTCAAAAATATTTAAATCTTCCTATCTTCAAAAAACGCAGGATTTCTATGCTAAATATGGTACTAAGACCATTGTTTATGCTCGTTTTGTTCCCGTTGTCCGGACCTTTGCCCCTTTTGTAGCGGGTATTGGCAAGATGCCATACAGCGTTTTCGGTAAATATAATGTAGTAGGAGGCATATTGTGGGTATCCTTATTTCTTCTAGCCGGCTACTTTTTTGGACAGATTCCTTTTTTCAGGCATAACTTTTCCTGGGTTGTATTAGCAATCATATTTATCAGTCTAATACCCATGCTGATACAGTTTTTTGTTGTTAAAAGAGCAAAAAAAGATTAAACGTTAAGTACTAAATGCAGTCTTTTAAGGTTAAAGGATTGGTATGAAATATTTCATTTTAGCGTTTACCTTATTTGTCGCACAGTTTTCATTGGCACAACGTGTCAAAGTCGATCGTCATCAAGCAAAAGAAGCCTACGATCTGTTGAATAAAATTCGAACAAATCCCGAGAATTATAAAAAGGAACTGAAGCTTTTTAATTTACATAAGATTACCCGAACAAAGCTTAATTGGAACAAACAGCTTGCTGAGGTCGCGGAATACCGGGCTAAGGATATGGCTAAACGGTCTTACTTTGATCATGTCTCTCCTGAGGGCTATGGACCCAATTATTTTATTGAAGAAGCCGGATATAGTTTAAATCAGTCATGGTTAAAAAAAAGGAATGCCAATAACTTTGAATCCATTGCTGCTAATCGCGCCAGTGCGACTGATGCGATTAAAGCGTTAATCATCGGAAAAGAAGCACCCGGTTATCATCACCGTACGCATCTGCTAGGGATGGATCAATGGAACGCATCGCTATATGATATCGGAATCGGTTATGTAAAGTGTAAGGGGGCCAAACCTTATGAAAGCTATCTCGTTGTTATTATTGCAAAGCATGATTGGTAAAGAAAATGAAAAATCATACCTTTGCATATGATAAAATCCATGACAGGATATGGCACGGCTTCACAAGAGAACGGTAAAGTCAAATATAGTGTCGAAATAAAGTCCTTAAATTCAAAATTCCTTGAATTAAATCTTCGTCTGCCCAAAGTCGTTTCGGACAAAGAATTGACCTTGCGCACAGAGTGTAGTAAGCTTATTGAACGCGGCAAAGTCAATTTGAACGTAACCGTAGAATATACTGACCAAACAGCTAAGGCCTCATCTATCAACGCTGATTTACTTAAAAAATATTATGGTCAATTGCAGCAGATCGCAGATGAGCTAAATGATACGAATGTCAATCTATTCGAATTGGCGTTAAATATGCCCGAAGTTGTCACCAACAACGATGATACCGTTGATGATGAAGAATCCAGCGTATTGATGGATGCTTTTTATGATGCGGTCAAACATTTTAATACATTCCGTGAGGACGAAGGAAATGTATTGGCTCAAGATTTAAAAAAGCGAGCTGAGCTAATTTTGACTTATTTGAGTGAGGTCGAAGATCTTGAAGTTGAGCGTATCCCATTGATCAGACAGCGTATAGAGCAATTTCTCAACGATAGTGTAGGTAAAGAGAACGTGGACCAGAATCGTTTTGAACAGGAGCTCGTTTACTATATAGACAAATTAGATGTCACTGAAGAGAAAGTTAGGTTGCGTTCCCACTGCAACTATTTTCTGAAAGCCTTTGATTCTGCCGATTCCAATGGTAAGAAATTAGGGTTTATCTCTCAAGAGATGGGCCGTGAAATCAATACCTTGGGATCCAAAGCTAATCATGCCGGTATTCAACAGATCGTGGTTAGAATGAAAGAAGAATTAGAAAAAATAAAGGAGCAGTTGCTCAACGTATTATAAGAATGAGCGGTAAATTAATTATTTTCTCGGCACCATCAGGAGCAGGAAAAACAACTATAGTAAGAGATCTATTAAGTAAACATGGGGATAAAATAGAATTTTCTATTTCTGCGAGTACCCGCGATCCAAGGGGGCAGGAGGTCGATGGAAAAGACTACTACTTTATGTCCAAAGAAGAATTTTTGCATAAAGTTGCCAAACAGGAGTTTATCGAATTTGAAGAGGTCTATTCGGGTACATTTTATGGTACGTTGCGTTCCGAAATCGAACGTATCTGGAAAGAAGGTAAAAATGTTATTTTCGATATTGATGTCGTCGGAGGATTGCGCCTGAAATCTAAATTTCCGGAACAGGCAATCTCTATATTTGTACAGCCACCTTCATTGGAGGTGCTTAAAGAACGTTTAACCGGACGTGGCACGGATTCGGAGGAAAAGTTGCAAGAAAGATTTGCCAAAGCGGAACTGGAACTTACCTATGCGAATAAGTTTGATGTGATCTTGAAGAATTTTGATCTAGCGACAGCTTGCGCTGAGGCAGAAGAAATTGTAATGGGTTTCATCGATAAATAAAACGCTAAATGAAAAAGATTGGTTTGTTTTTTGGTTCTTTTAATCCGGTGCATGTCGGGCATTTGATTATAGCAAATTACATGGCCAATTTTACCGGACTGGATGAAGTATGGTTTGTGGTATCTCCACAGAATCCATTTAAGAAAAAATCAACTTTAGCGGATCCCTATGATCGTTTGGAAATGCTCAATCTTGCCGTTGAGGATTGCGAACATTTGCGCGTGAGCGATATTGAATTCCATTTGCCGGTACCATCCTATACCATAGACACCTTAACGCATCTGAAGGAAAAATATCCAACTAGAGAATTTGTGCTTCTTATGGGGGAGGATATCTTAGAATCATTGGAAAAATGGAAGAATGCCGAGATTATTTTGCGTGATTATCACATTTATGTGTATCCCCGTCCGGGCTACGATGGTGGGAAACTAAAGGATCATCCGGCTATAACCATGACTGATACGCCATTAATGGAGCTTTCTTCAACGTTTTTACGAAAGGCAATCAAAGAAAATAAGAATATTCAGTTTTTCACACCGCAAAAAGTGATTGATTTTATAGACAAAAAGGGCCTTTATTCCTAAAGTGCAATATAAGAAGAGTTTACTCCCTGGATTCCATAAAAGATTCGGGGATTTTTTGTTTTCCTGTGGTTGGTAAGCTTATTGGATAGCCATTGATTTTGAAAAATGCAGAAGGGATAACGAAACGAAATATACTTATAAATCAGGGTAATATAATTTGTGATTTTGGATTTAACAAATGGAATTGTTTTTGGTAAGAATAATTTCTTTACTTTTAAATAGCACGATGCATACTATATGAGAAGTTTAATTTTATTATTAATCTGCCTAAGTCGTTGGACTTGTGTCTTTGCACAGACAGGAGATGATACGGGAAGTGATTATATCATGGATCCCGTTGCCATTGAATTCAGAACAAAGATGACCACACCTCCATATGGTTTGGCAAAGGTGAAAGCAATGATCGCAAAGTTGTCACCGGTAGAAGACAAAGACGGTTCAGAGACTGGGTTACTGGCACTCTCAGCGACGGATTTTAAGAATTTAAGTTTACGTGAAAAATTTACTTATACCATGATCCATGCTGAGGTGTATGCCCAAAATTGCGATATACCGGAACACCAGAAAGCTATAGATAAGAAAATATTTGGCAAGTTACTCGATGGTTTTAATGAAGCCTGGTGGTCAGAAAGACAGACTGATTTTCTGCAGGAAAACAGGGATTCGGTCATGAAACTGATCCAGGAATCTGTTTTGAGAAGCAAACGAATGGGCGTGAATTATAAAGAGGCGATCGAACAGATCAATGGCTGGCAAATGATTCCATTTATTATTGAATACGCAAAGAAAACCCCTAAAGATAAAGATGCGTTGACTTTATTGCTATTACTGATGAAACGTGGTGAGTATAGCGAATTTATGCAGTCTACATCCTTCAAAAAGTTATATGGCGAGACAAGTAACTACTATTCCTATCTAGACTATAATAAGGAGAATGAAGCATTAATATATCGTAGAGCAATGGGATATTACAATGAGAAAAAAGGTAAATAAAATATTGTTCTGCTGCCTGATATTGATCGGGTTTATTCGCAATTCAAGTTTCGGTCAGGAATATAAAGACGTAGCCTGGAATGATCCACGGCCAAATGATTCAGCCTATTATGCGATGCGCGAAAAAATAAGCATACCGCCTTTTGGTCTCAAGAAGGTTCAGCGCCTAGTTGAACAACGGGTGAAAAGCCTACCGGACGAAGCAATGGTGGACTATGATGCTGGCATTTCAAGCGTAAACTTTGATAAGTTGAGCTTCGAAGAAAAGTTTACTTATACGATGATCCATCCTGAAATCTATAGCCAGGCCTGTGCCGAGCGGATGTTTGTATTTGACCCCCAGAATAAAATATTTGGGCATTTGCTTTTTGTTTATAATGGTGTCTTTTGGAGTGAGCGGCAGCTTCATTTTATGAAGAAAAATAAAAAAAGAGTAATAGATCTGATCATGGATCAAGCGGACCGGAATCATATGTTAGGATTGAATTATAAAACTGCGTTAATAGAAATCGACGCTTGGGAAAGTATTCCCTCTTTAGTCAGTTTTTATCAAAAAAATCCAAAAGACAAGGATATTCTGACCACTCTGCTACAGCTAATAAAAAAATCGGAGTTAAAGGAATTTGAGCAGTCGAAAATATACAACAAGTTATATGGAGCAGATACGCATTATGATAGCTGGATAAATTTTTCAAGTGCCAACGAAGTGTATATTATTGAATCTGCTCAGGCTTGCTATAAAAAACGTCAAAATCAGTGAGAGAAGCATTATACATATTGCTCTTTTTTTTATCAAACTGTTTATCGCTAGTGGGTCAGGAGAAGGGATATATTTTAATTCCCGAGGGAGACTATCAATTGGGTGATACGATGAGTTTGGATAACCCAAGAAGAACGGTGCATATCACATCGTTTTGGATTGCTCCCTATGAGCTGACGAATGCTGAATTTGAAAAATTTGTCCGGGCAACGAATTATCGGACTTTGGCGGAACGACATCATAATGCAATGGTATTTGAGCCGGGGCTCGCAGAGTTCAGGTGGCTGCAAGACAGCACCGCTTATTGGCGTTTTCCAAATGGAATAAGCCGTGGTGGTATAGTAGACAAAATGGATCACCCTGTCACCTGCATTTCTTTTAAAGATGTATTGGCCTATTGTGCCTGGGCAGATTGTAGATTACCTACTATTGAGGAGTGGGAAGTCGCTGCGCGAGCCGGCAATGATGGCCGTTATTTTGAAGGGGTGAATAAAGATAATATCGGACAATATGCCAATATATGGCATGGTAAAGATCATCTTAAAGCAGACTATTCGGATGGTTATATGTATACATCTCCAGTAGGGACTTTTAAACCGAATCCATGGGGGCTATTTGATGTATTTGGTAATGTATTTGAATTTTGTCGGGGCAAACTAAATAGGGATGGAGAGCGCGATGTGGCTCATGCAAGAGGTGGCTCGTGGTGGTGCAGTAGAAATAGCTGTTCGGCCTTCAACACGGTTTATATTGGCTCTGTCAGTCCGAACGCCTCATTCAGCAATCTTGGGTTTAGGGTTGTAAAAAAAGCCTTTACCACGCAGGATAAAGACTTTTAAAACAAACTAATCTTAAAAGGTTGAATTTTTATCTTCCCATCCAGCCGCCGTCGACAGTAAGAATCGTACCGTGTACATAATCCGCTGCTTTTGAAGCAAGGAACACTGCCGGTCCTTTAAAGTCTTCCGGAGTACCCCAACGTCCTGCGGGGATACGGTCCAAGATGGATTTCGAGCGTTCGGGATCCTCTCGAAGTGCTTCCGTATTATCTGTCGCAATATAACCTGGTGCAAAACCATTTACATTCACTCCTTTGGAGGCCCATTCATTTGCGAAAGCCTTGACCAATGATCCTATCGCACCTTTGGACGCAGCATATCCCGGAACATTGATACCGCCTTGAAAAGTCAATAACGATGCCGTGAATACAATTTTACCAGTTCCACGTGAAATCATATCTTTTCCAATTTCCCTTGTCAGAATGAATTGTGCATTCTGATTAATTTCAATGATTTCATCCCAGTATTCATCGGGATGTTCAGCGGCTGGTTTACGCAATATATTTCCGGCATTGTTGAATAGGACGTCTATTGTCGGATGTTCCGATTTTACTTTTTCAATAAACTGATAGAGTTCTGTTCTTTTCGAAAAATCACATTGATAAGCATAAAAATTCCTTCCTAACGTCTGAACGGATCTTTCTACGGCGGATCCCGTTGTCTCCAACGATGCCGAAACACCAATGATGTCCGCTCCGGCTTCCGCTAATGCTTCCGCTATAGCCTTACCTATTCC
Organism: Sphingobacterium sp. HMA12; assembly: GCF_002933815.1. Lineage (GTDB taxonomy): Bacteria > Bacteroidota > Bacteroidia > Sphingobacteriales > Sphingobacteriaceae > Sphingobacterium. The sequence goes on along the minus strand of NZ_BEYR01000004.1, from coordinate 335,721 downwards.
CCTTTTACAGCCTGTTACCAAAGCGACCTTTCCGGTCAGATCAAAAGATTGCAGTATAGACATTATTTTGCGTATTTTATCGTTAATGGTTGATTTAAGTTATTTCTGAATTCTTTGATATAGGATTGCCATTGATCAAAACTGGTTATTTTACCTGCCTTATTAAATGCAGCTCCGGCGAAATAGACCAAAGGTTGGTCATTTTTGACCGTAGTCGCCAATAAAAACTGTTTGGGACTATCCTTAAATACATAGTTTATTTTAGGTAAGATGACAGCTGTTCCAGTGATTTTATCTCCTTCAGCAGGCTCCCAATATGCCAAAAAACCATTTTTAGGATCGTTTAAGAGCTGCGGTTTATCCTCTTTACGTTTGGCAAGACCAACGACTACAGCTGTACTGCCTGAAGTCGTATTTTTGATTGCATAACTTATTTTGTTCAGCTGGCTTCCCGCATCCAGAGAGACTGTCTTTTCAACTTGTATATGCTGTCCTTTTACATTTTCTGGATCATATATTAGCTTAAATGTAGTGCGTAAAGGACCATTATCCAGCACTTTGTATTGACGATAATGTTTGTGATAGACGACTTCCTGGTCAATAAATGGAGTTGCGTCTCCTACTCCTAGGGTCTGACCTACAGAATAATAATCTAAACCTTTTCCATGATCGGCGTGGTAATCTCCTGTTTTATACCATTCGTCAATAACGAGGTCGTTACTACGTTTAGCCCAAAAATCAAATCCCTGAGCATCCTCGGAGCTGCCTTCCAAAGCTTTTCCATAAGCTCTGAATGCAGCAATGTCATTTTCCCAGGCAAAGTCATCTTTACGTTCAGGGACGTAACGTGCATATGCTTTGGAAGCAACGGCTTGGGGATTGTTTCCGGTTACGCCAAAAGTTAAAGCGCTTTTGGGCGCAATGGAGACTTGTATCAGCACATTTTGAGGTGTTGGCTGTCCTAATTTTTCCAATTGGTAAGCCAGTTCCTGTTTATTTTTGCTGTCGATGATCGTAAAGACATTTTTCTTCAGTTCGAAATGTTTTTCGAACGTTGTATAAGGAATACTGATCAGCTCTGTTCTAGTTACAGCTGAAGGATTATTTACTGTGATTGTCTTATTGTTTTGGGCAAAGGCGATACTTGAAAGCCCCAGCGCTAAACTTAATATGAATGTTTTTTTCATTTGATATTTTTGTTAAAGAATCTCAGATCTCTATCTCCAAAAAACTACTTAAGCTCAGTGATAGCACATTTGTCCATGTCATCGTAGTCCAGGTTTTCACCCGCCATACCCCAGATAAACGTATAGTTGGATGTTCCTGCCCCCGAGTGAATTGACCAAGGCGGAGAAATGACCGCTTGATCATTATGCATCCAAATGTGACGCGTTTCGTCTATCGGTCCCATAAAATGAGATACTGCCTGACCTTTTGGCAATTCAAAGTAAAAATAAACCTCCATACGACGGTCATGTGTATGCGAAGGCATAGTGTTCCATACCGATCCTGGCTTTAGTTCCGTCATTCCCATTTGTAATTGACAGGTTTGTACAACTTTATTCAGCAACATTTGGTTGATGGTACGGTGGTTGGCTGTTTCCAGGGATCCTAATTCTATTTTATTGGCATCTTCCTTGGTCACCTTTTTTGTGGGATAACTATGGTGAGCTGGGGTTGAATTTAAATAAAATTTTGCCGGGTTTGAACTGTCCTGACTTGAGAAATAGATATCTTTTGAACCTTGCCCGATGTAAAGTGCTTCTTTGGTTTTAAGTTCATATGATGTTCCATCTACTTCCACCTGTCCATTCCCACCGACATTGATGATACCTAATTCTCTTCTCGAAAGGAAGTAAGGTTCTTTTAATAATTCAGGGATTGTTTCTAATTTGATTTTTGAATTTACGGGCATTGCACCACCGGCCATGTAACGGTCATAATGCGTGTAGACAAAGTTAATTTTATCAGTTTCAAAAACTTTTTCAATGAGAAAGTTATCTCTTAATCCTTGCGTGTCTAACGTTTTGTATTCTTTAGGCCCGATTGCATAACGGGATTCAAAATTAATGCTCATAACTGAATGATTTTTCTTTATTTGAAAGCTAAATTTAGGGCTAATATTTATTAAAAGCTATATAATCTTACGCAATCGATGTCGTACTTATGTAAAGGATCTATTAAGACAAATTTTCTTACGGTTTTTATTTTTCAGATTTGCTAACTTCGTATATGGTAAAGAAGAAACCGAATATTTTAGTTGTTAATGACGATGGTATCACAGCTCCGGGAATTAAGGTGTTGTTAGAAGAAATGCAAAAAATAGGCAATGTGGTTGTGGTAGCGCCGGATTCGGCACAATCGGGTATGGGCCATGCGATCACGCTTGGTAGACCGTTGCGATTGGATAAAATTAATCTTTATGAAGGAGTAGAGATGTATCAATGTTCGGGAACGCCCGTTGATTGCGTCAAGCTTGCCGTTAATAAAGTCTTCAAAGGGCAAAAACCGGATATCTGTGTGTCTGGTATTAATCACGGGCTGAATAATTCAATTAATGTTTTATATTCTGGAACAATGTCTGCTGCGGTCGAAGGAGCTATCGAAGGAATTCCTTCTGTTGGTTTTTCGCTGGACAATTTTTCCCATGATGCGGACTTTAGCTACTGCAGACCTTATGTGATTTCCATAACGGAACAAGTTTTGGCCAATGGTCTACCAAAAAATACATTGCTCAATGTCAATTTTCCGCAAACACAAGGATTTAAAGGTATTAAAATTTGTAGACAGGCTGGAGGACACTGGGTAGAGGAATTTGATGAACGTATTGATCCACATAACCGTGATTATTATTGGACCACAGGAAAATTTGTCTTGCAAGACCGTGGAGAAGATACGGATAGTTTTGCATTAGCAAATGGCTATGTATCCGTTGTTCCTACACAATTTGACATGACTGCACATCATGCTATTCCGGAACTGAATTCATGGAGTTTTGATCATTTGGATGGTATGACCCAATACAGCAAGAGTGAAAAATAATCTTTGGATAGGCCTTGGCATAGGCATTATATTTCCCTTACTCGCATTTTTACTGGTGCGTTTCACTGATATCGAACTTCATTTTCTTCCTGACAAGCCAATGGCAACGTATACCATTGCTGTATTGATCAATTTGATTTTCTTAAGGTTTGCATATCGCTCAGGTAATGATCACGTAGGGAAAGGAATTATCATCATGACATTTTTGGCCATGATATTATATTTAATTACACATAAAGTGACTGTATAAAACAAAAATGTAAACAGCTGTGGCTATACCACAGGGATCGTTTAAAATGTTTTTATCGGTTCATTTTTTAAAGAAGGATAAAATGAAATTAACATTGGGGTTTTCTCCCTGTCCGAATGATACATTTATTTTTGATGCCTTGATCCATCATAAAATAGATACGAAAGGGTTGGATTTTGATGTAGCTTATCAGGATGTTGAGACATTAAATTTAAAGGCTTTTCAAGGAGAACTGGATATCACCAAATTGAGCTATCACGCTTTTGCTTATGCCATTGAAGATTACGAACTGTTGGATGCGGGTAGCGCCTTGGGCTTTGGTGTGGGTCCGATGCTAATCACAAAAGATGCTGCTTTGGCGGAAGTGCTCAAGGAGAAGCTAAAAAATGGTGGCGGTTTAGGCGAATTTGATAAGTTAAAGGTGGGATATCCAGGGAAGTTTACAACTGCAAATTTTCTGTTGGGCTTGGCATTCCCGGAATTAACCAATAAAATAGAACTGGTTTTTTCTGATATAGAAGGGGCGCTCTTGGATGGTTCAATTGATTTGGGGCTTATTATTCATGAAAATCGGTTTACATATGGAGAAAAAGGACTGTATAAAGTCGTCGATTTGGGAGAATATTGGGAAAGTACGACAAAATTTCCGATTCCGCTGGGTGGTATTGTCGTAAAACGTTCGTTGCCGAAGGATGTGAAAGACACGCTTAATGCAATTTTAAAGGAGAGCGTCGAGTTTGCTTTTACAAATCCAAAGTCCGGATTGGAATTTATCCGTAGCCATGCGCAGGAGATGAGTGAGGAGGTGATGTATAAGCATATTGAACTTTATGTCAATAAATATTCAGTTGAATTGGGCATTGAAGGACGGAATGCAATTACTAAAATGTTTCAAAAGGCTCAGGAGATGGGTTTGATCCCGCATTCGGATAAAAAATTGTTTCTTTCATAACATCGTCCCAATATTTGGTAGCCGTAATAACAGGTCGCTTGTGCAGCAGCACTACCTGTTTTCTTTCAAGTGCTACTATTCGGGGTGTAAAGAACAAATAACCAAGATAAAGGGAATAGAACGTCCTCAATAATAGGATAAATGAGGTGAGAATAGGATAAATTGAGACGAGTAAAATAAGATGCGCATCCAATTGAAAAAAATAACGCAAAAAAAATAGTGGTAAGCTGTTAGATATCATATCTAATAACTAAATTTGCCCGATTAGTGTCAAATTGTCTGCAATTTTACTTTGGAGTCATTATTGTACAAAATCTTTAGTTGAGATAGAAAAAAAATTATGTTAAAGTTTTTAAGTAAATTATTTGGAAGTAAATCCGAAAGAGATATCAAGGGGATTCAGCCAGTTGTAGAGCAAATCAAAGCTGAATATGATAAACTTTCAAATCTAACCAATGACGAGTTACGTGCCAAGACCGTTGACTTCAAAGAAAGAATTAAAAATTACCTTGCAGATATTGACCAAGAAATAGAGGCGCTTAAAACAGAGGCGGATCAAGATGAGGACGATATGGCTAAAAAGACTTCTATTTACGAGCAAGTAGACAAATTGTCTAAAGATCGTGATAAGAAGTTGGAAGAGATATTGAAGGATATTTTACCGGAGGCGTTTGCTGTGGTGAAGGAAACTTCAAGACGTTTGACAGAAAACGAAGAATTGGAAGTTACTGCCAGTGATTTTGACAGAGAACTCGCTGTCTACAAGCCAAACGTTATTATCAATGGTGATAAAGCTATTTGGAAGAACAAGTGGATGGCTGCTGGTACTGAGGTAACCTGGAACATGATACATTATGATGTGCAGTTGATCGGTGGTATTGTACTACATAGCGGCAAGATTGCTGAGATGGCAACAGGTGAGGGTAAGACATTGGTCGGAACCTTGCCAACTTATCTAAATGCACTTTCTGGACAAGGGGTGCATATCGTGACCGTCAATGACTATCTTGCTCGCCGTGACTCTGAATGGAACGCACCATTATTTGAATTCCACGGCTTATCCGTAGATTGTATTGATAAACACCAACCAAACTCACCGCAACGTCGTAAAGCATACCAATCCGATATCGTATATGGTACAAACAACGAATTTGGTTTCGACTATTTACGTGATAATATGGTTCAGACGCCTGATGCATTGGTGCAAGGTAAATTGCATTTTGCCATGGTCGATGAGGTTGACTCCGTTTTAATTGATGACGCCCGTACACCATTGATTATTTCAGGTCCGATCCCCCGTGGCGATCAACATGAATTCTATCAATTGAAACCACGTATTGAGCGTTTGGTGCATGTTCAAAAAGCTTATATCAATACTGTATTAAATGATGCTAAAAAAGCATTGGCTGCTGGTGATTCTGATGTTGAAGGTGGTGGTTTAGCTTTATTGAGGGCGTACAGAGGTCTACCTAAAAATAAAGCCTTAATCAAGTTCTTGAGTGAAGGCGCCAATCGTTCCATCTTGCAAAAAGTAGAAAACTACTATATGCAAGAACAAAATAAAAATATGCCTAAAGTCGATGCAGAGCTTTATTTTGTCATTGATGAGAAAAACAATCAGGTCGAACTGACTGAAAAAGGTATTGAATTAATTACAGCGACAGGAGAAGATCCTTCATTCTTTATTTTACCTGATGTAGGTACTGAAATTGCAGAAATTGAAAAGTCTTCGTTGACTTTGGAAGAAAAAGCAGCTCAGAAAGAAGACTTATTGCGCGATTACTCGATTAAAGCAGATCGTATCCACTCCATTAATCAGCTATTGAAAGCATATACCTTGTTTGAGAACGATGTGGAATATATCGTGGATGAGGGTAAAGTGAAAATTGTCGATGAGCAAACTGGCCGTATCATGGATGGTCGTCGCTACTCAGACGGTTTGCACCAGGCGATCGAAGCAAAAGAGAATGTGAAGGTCGAAGATGCTACACAAACTTACGCGACGATTACCTTACAGAATTACTTCCGTATGTACCACAAACTTTCAGGTATGACAGGTACTGCTTCAACAGAAGCCGGAGAACTTTGGGAAATTTATAAATTGGATGTTGTAGAAATCCCTACCAATCGCGTTGCCCAACGGGAAGACCGTCAGGATCTGATTTACCGTACTGCACGCGAAAAATACAACGCAGTAGCCGAAGAAATTCAACGGTTGACAGATCAGGGACGCCCTGTGCTAGTCGGTACAACATCGGTAGAAATTTCCGAGCTATTGAGCCGTATGCTTCAATTACGTAAGATCAGACATAATGTATTGAATGCAAAGCTTCACCAAAAAGAAGCCGATATCGTTGCTGAAGCCGGACGTCCCGGACAAGTGACTATCGCGACGAATATGGCTGGTCGTGGTACGGATATTAAATTGACTGAAGAAGTAAAAAATGCTGGTGGTCTTGCAATTATCGGTACTGAAAGACATGAGTCTCGTCGTGTTGACCGTCAGCTACGTGGTCGTGCTGGTCGTCAGGGAGATCCGGGATCATCACAATTCTTCGTATCGTTAGAAGACAACTTAATGCGTTTGTTTGCTTCTGAAAGAATCTCCAATATCATGGTGAAAATGGGGGTCGAAGAGGGTGAAGTGATGCAACATAGCATGTTGACCAAATCTATCGAACGAGCACAACGTAAGGTTGAGGAGAACAACTTTGGAATTCGTAAGCGTCTATTGGAATACGATGACGTAATGAACTCACAACGTACCGTAATCTACACTAAACGTAAAAATGCGTTGTTTGGCGAGCGTTTGGATGTGGATTTGAATAATATGATCTTTGATGTTGCTGAAGAAATTGTTGCTGAAGCCAAAGAGCAAGGTAATTACGAAGACTTTCAAATTGAGGTCATCCGTATTTTTGCCATCACACCAGAAATCACGGCAGAAGAATTTGGCCAAGGAAAGATCGAAGGGTTGACAGATCGTCTTTTTGATCAAGCAAGCAGAGCATATCATCATAAAATAGAAGCGATTGGTGCATTAACAGTTCCTGTATTGAATAATGTGTATGCTGAACGAGGACAGATTGTTGAAAACGTGGTAATTCCATTTACAGATGGTATCCGTGGTATTCAAGTTTCTGCGAATCTGAAGAAAGCGATTGATAGCAATGGTAAAGAGGTTTTCAAATCCTTTGAAAAAGGCATTGTATTGGCTTTGATCGACGAAGCATGGAAAGAGCATTTACGTGAAATGGATGATCTAAAACAATCTGTTCAAAATGCTGTTTATGAACAAAAGGATCCAATCATTATCTATAAAATGGAAGCCTTTAATTTGTTCAAGTCTATGTTGGCTTCTATGAACAAGGACGTCGTGAGCTTTATTTTCAAAGGAGAGATCCCAGGGCAGGAAACAACCTCATTACAGGCTAGACAAGTAACCCAAGCACCTGTAAAAACGGTTGAAACAAAAGCAGAGTTGGCTTCCCCAACAGGTGTCAGTGAAGAGGATATGAATGATGGTCCAAAAGAACCTGTTCGTAACGAGAATACAGTGGGACGCAATGACGAATGTCCTTGTGGTTCCGGTAAAAAATATAAAAATTGCCACGGCGCAAATAACTAATCGATAAGAAAAGTTAAACTATGCTGAAGAGAGGATTGATTTTCATACATGCATTTGTGCTATTTACGATCGTTCACGTAAAAGCACAGGAAAAGGGTGGAGTGATGGTAACCAAAGATTCTTTGATTACACAGCTTCAAAATTTTAGGGCAGCAATGGGAATCAATCCTGTCGAAAGCAAAACCACGACAGTGCCTTCTAAACCTGTTGTACGTTCCGCGGCAACAAGAGTCAAGGTGAGAGGCTTTCGCGTCCAGATCTTTGCTGGATCCAGTCGAAACCAAGCTTTTTCAGAGCAAACTCGTTTTCGGGGAATGTATAAAGATGTTGATACCTATATCACTTATGATGAACCCAATTATCGGGTGAAGGTGGGCGACTTTAGAAGTCGTTCCGAAGCGAATGCGTTTATGCGTGAGCTGCGTCAATATTTTAGTAACGTTTTCGTATTTTCAGAAAGCGTTTTTGTTTATCAATAAATCAAACAACCTTATGGCAAGTACGAAAGAAAAAGTCCTGGCCTTAGCCCATCAATATTTTGAAGATACAGTTGCTAACCGCAGACATCTTCATCAAAACCCTGAACTTTCCTTTGAAGAATATAATACTTCGGCATTTGTAAAGGCGCAGCTGGATCAATTAGGCATCCCTTACGAAGCAAAGGCAGACACAGGTATCGTGGCGTTAATTAAAGGTGAACTTGCTTCGGATGAAGTAATCGCCTTGCGTGCGGATATGGATGCATTGCCTATTCAGGAAGTTGAAGGACGATCTTATGGATCCAATAACCCAGGGGTCATGCATGCTTGTGGCCATGATGTGCATACGTCTTCGTTGTTGGGAACCGCAAAGATATTACATAGCCTGAAGGCTGAATTTGGTGGTACGGTGAAATTAATCTTTCAGCCCGGAGAAGAGCGTTTGCCCGGCGGAGCATCCATTATGATCAAAGAAGGAGCACTACAAAATCCGGCACCTTCCGCTATCATAGGCCAACATGTAATGCCGTTTATTGAAATTGGCAAAGTCGGATTTCGTGAAGGCAAGTACATGGCTTCCTGCGACGAGTTGTTTATGACCGTAAAAGGAAGAGGGGGGCACGGTGCACATCCGCATCAGAATATTGATCCGATTGTGATCACAGCGCATATTATTACCGCTTTACAGCAGATAGCAAGCCGTTTTGCGGATCCTCGTACACCGACTGTTCTATCTTTTGGCAAAATCATCGCTAATGGTGCGACAAATATTATTCCTGATCAGGTTTATCTCGAGGGTACATTCCGTACATTCGATGAGCAATGGCGCGCTGAGGCACATGAGGCGATGGTAAAAATGGCTGTCGGAATCGCCGAAAGTATGGGGGCTACCTGTGACTTCGAAGTTCGCAAAGGCTATCCATTTTTGATCAATGCCCCTGAACTAACTAAGAGTGCGCGCACTTTTGCAGAGGAATATCTCGGAAAAGAAAATGTCGTGGATTTGGACCTTTGGCCAGCTGCGGAAGATTTTTCTTACTACTCGCAAGAAATCAATGCTTGTTTCTACCGATTAGGTACAGGAAATAAGGCGAAAGGAATAACTTCTGCGGTGCATACACCTACATTCGATGTCGATGAAGCCTCGCTGGAAATCAGTACGGGGTTGATGGCTTACATCACTTTGCGCAGATTAGGGTATTAAATCTTTCGAAATGTCATCGCATCATATCGTTCGAGAGAACCAGGAACCTGCTCTGCTGATTGAAGATCTTTTTCTGATCGATGAAGAAGATTTGGGACAATTGCTGGAATGGAGCCCAACGATTGCCATAGAAAATAATATGGTTGATCCATTGGACGCCAGGGGATACAAATTTGATATCGTTTTTGCACAGTCCCAAACAAATTATGCACAGGAGAATTTGAGAGTAGTTTCATATATCGATAGTTTTTTACAATCGGCCATTGAATATCTCATTGAACATCAGTATAAGGCGGTAAATATTATTACGGATCAAATAAGTCTTGTACATTATCAGCGCTACCTGGATCTGATCAATGTGGTATTATTGGCCCAAGGAATGCGCTACTATTTTGTCACGACCGGTTTTACAAAGTGGAAAATGGGTGGGGAGCAGCTAAAAATAGACTCCCAAGGCGAAGAAATCACGACAGAAGGACTTCGGAAAATAGGTGAAGATCTTTATGAAACAGTAGCGGATGGCTTATTTAAGCTCGGATTTTCGAAATCAAAATATATTTTAATAGGAGAGACAATCTCATGATAACAATAGAGTTAGCCGAACAGACAGATATCCGTAGTATTTCTAACATGGCGCATATCATATGGCCAGATGCTTATGGAGAGATACTTTCAAAAGAGCAGATTGATTTTATGCTGGAGAAAAGCTATACCGTTGAAGGCTTAGCTGAGGGAATGGTAAATGGACAGTTTTTTTATATTCTGAAGGAAGATGGTATCGGCCAGGGCTTTGTAGCGTTGAAAACTTTTGCAGACAAACTTCGTATTGAAAAGCTGTATTTGATGCCCAATGTACAGGGAAAAGGTTTTGGGAAAGCATTGATTGATTTTGCCATTGACAAAGCAAAAACCAAAGGCAAGAATATTTTGGAACTCAATGTCAATAGAAATAACCCTGCTTATCATTTTTATTTGAAGCAGGGGTTTCAGGTTATCGAAACTGTTGATATTCCCTATTATGACTTTGTATTGAATGATTATGTCATGCAGCGGGCAATAGATCCTACCACCTCTTTCTAGTCTTTTAATTTTTCCACACGCGAAGGAGTTTGCTTGCCTTCAACAATACCCGAAGCTCCAATCGCAATAGCTTCAATACTGGAGATAATATTTTGAACGTTTAGCGTGGCGACTTCATCCTTTACCGTGTGGTAATATTCATCCTTGTCCATTTGGGAAGTAGAAAATGAATGTGCGGGAACACCTTTTGCCGCTAACACTGCATTATCACTGCGATAGAATAAATTTTGCTTTGTGTAAGGATCAGGATAAAATTTGAAGGTCGTATTCTTTAGGTTTTCCTGCATTAATTTACCTAAGTCAGATTGATCATAGCCTGTTATATAGACTGTATTGGGCCCAAATTTTGAATCTTTTCCGATCATTTCCATGTTGATCATCGCCACGACCTGATCCGCATTGATGTGATTAGAAAAATATTTTGAACCATACATGCCGAGCTCTTCGGCTGTAAATGCCACAAAAATAAGAGTCCTTTCATTGTTATTTTTCTTCTTATAGTAGTCTGCGAGGGTCAGCATCGCTGTTACTCCCGACGCATCGTCATCGGCTCCGTTGGCAATTGAATCTTGTCCCACAGCTGGCAATATGCCAATATGGTCATAATGCCCTGAAAAGATTACATACTCATTTGGTTTACTCTTTCCGGGAATAACTCCAGCAACGTTAAAAAGCGGGAAGTGTTGGAGGTCCCGTTCGATATGGATATGGAGTGTTTTTGGTTTTTCCTTTGTCAGCAGGTAGACTATTGAAGGTTTTTGTGTGCCCGGATCTTCAATAAATTTGGGTTTGTTGAGCATTTGGCCAAAACGAACAAAAGAAGCTTCAAATGAAGGGTCTACCAGTACAAGCGTATTTTCCTTAGACAAGGACTGTTCGCGAAAAGCCTGGGCAAAATCAGCATCGGATGTAATATGAACGACCTTAATAGCGCTCTTTTCATCCCATTTAAGGTCCGCGTGGTTCCCCAGTGATATGATATGCTCCGCAGGAACGGTTTTTTTATTGACGGTTGCGGTATTGTTTTTGGGTGAGAGCCTGTCCAGTTGGAATGTTTGTCTAAACGCCCCTTTTGCATAAGGTACCAGACCAACCTTCTGCATCTCTTTTGCGATAAAATCTGCCGCTGGCTCAATGTCCTTTGTCAGAGCTGATCGCCCACGCATATCATCCGAAGCCAGGGTATTTAAGATACGGCTCACATCCTGCCGCTGTTGTTCGGAAATCACCTGCTGTCCAAATGTAATGGTAGATAGCGTAATTAATGATAAGGCTAAAAATATTCTAGGTACTGAATTCATAAAGTTAGTAATGTTCGGATGAAGATAATAATTTCAGCTGTAATTTTAGTGGAAATTCACGCCGGCCGTCGATAATGGCCTACCATCTTTAACCTCAAGGCGGTAAAAGGTTAAATGAAAGCGCTTATTGCCGTTCAGGAAAAAGATGCAATCAATGAAACTCTGGTGGTTACATTGAATTAGCAATAGGCACGAAAGTTCCTGATGGCCTTTGAAGACAGACAATTCAGAAAAAAATGTAGTATATTTGATTATAAATTATTTGACAATGAAAGAAGTATCTGTACAAGAATTAAAGAATAAGATCGATAACAACGAAGATTTTCAACTGATTGATGTGCGTGAGTCATTTGAATATGAAGTTTCAAATTTGAATGGTTTGAATATTCCACTATCAGGAATCCTGATCGAAGCAGATAAGATTGCGAAGGATAAACCAGTTATCGTTCAATGTCGTTCCGGAAAACGTTCGGCACAGGCAATTATGTTGTTGGAACAACAAGGTTTTGATAATCTAGCAAATTTAAAAGGCGGCATCTTGGCCTGGAAAGAGGAAATCGATCCAGAGTTAGACGTTTATTAATATGAAAAATTTGGAGCATCAGACTAAACAGGCTTTCTTGTTTAGTCTTGCTTTTTATATTGTAGCCCTATTCGCCCGGCTATTAAGCTTAGGTATTTTCCCCATATTAGGTAGCCTTTCTATTTTATTGTCTCTTTTGTGGGTGATATTGGCCTTACGGGAAATTATGCTTTCCAGGACGATTTCCAACAGTGAGCGGATGTTGATGGCATTGGCTATCGTATTGCTCAATATTATCGGTGGGGTTTTCTATTTCTTTGTGTGGCGGCCGCGTGTGCTGGGATTAACAAAAAAGTAATATGACAAAATATTTTATACTGAATATTGTATTGAACTTGGCCATTGTATTTTTGGCGTATTGTGGATTTGAAGGCTATAAAGCCGGAAATATGTTGGTGACCGGATTGTCAATCGCATTTTTGGTGGTACTGATTTACCTTAAGGTTGTCTTAAGCAAACGCATAAAAGTGGTGATTCAGGAGAAAGATCGCGAGAAAAAGCAGCAATATGCCGCTAAACAGGCGAAGGGAAAAAATAAATAAGCCAGTTTCTTACTTATAACAAAAAAAGAGCAGAAAACGATCGTTTTCTGCTCTTTTTTATATGTTCTCTCTACTCCGGTTATTATTTTACAAAAGGAGGTTTTGTTACTTTAGCTTTTACTTTTTGATTACGGATATGAATAAAAATATCTGTACCGTCTTTTGCAAATGCCATGTCCACATAACCCAAACCAACCGATTTTTTCAATGTCGGAGATTGCGTTCCGGAAGTAACCCGACCGATTACATTGCCATCAGCATCTACGATTTCATAATCATGACGAGGGATGCCTCTGTCGATCATTTCAAACCCAACCAGTTTCTTTTTAAGTCCAGCTTCTTTTTCAGCTTTAAGCGCAGCGGAGTTTACAAAGTCTTTCGTGAACTTCGTTACCCAACCTAACCCAGCTTCTAAAGGCGAAGTATTGTCGTCAATGTCATTTCCATAAAGGCAGAAACCCATTTCTAGACGTAAGGTATCACGGGCACCTAATCCGATCGGTTTGATTCCGTAAGCTTTTCCAGCTTCAAAAATAGCATCCCAAACTTTTTGTGCATCTTCATTGGCAACATAAATTTCGAAGCCACCGGCACCGGTATATCCTGTAGCGGATACCAATACGTTGTCTACCCCGGCAAAAGTACCTTTGGCAAAGGTATAGTATTCCATTGGCGCGAGCTCGATATCTGTCAACGATTGTAAGGCATCAGCTGCTTTGGGACCCTGAACGGCAAATAAAGAAGTCTGGTCAGAAATATTTTTCATTTCCACACCATCGGTATTGTATTTGGAAATCCAGTTCCAGTCTTTCTCGATATTAGAGGCATTGACAACCAAAAAATAGGTTTTGTCGTCTATGCGGTAAGTTAGGAAATCGTCTACTACACCGCCCGTTTCATTCGGAATATAAGCATACTGAACTTTACCGTCATATAATTTAGATACATCATTTGAAGAGATTTTTTGAAGAAGGTCCAAGGCTTTTTCACCCTTAAGGATGAATTCGCCCATGTGGCTTACATCAAAAACTCCTACACCTGTACGAACTGTTTCGTGCTCATCGTTGATACCGGTATATTGTACCGGCATGTTGAAGCCTGCGAAGGGAACCATCTTTGCTCCTAAAGCAATGTGCGTCTCCGAAAGGGCAGTATTTTTTAACATAAAAATTAAGTTTTAATCAGTTGCAAATTTAATAAAATATACGTGATTCCTAGCTTTGAATCTATTTTAGAACAAACGATTTAATTCGTTACTTTCAACGAATAAACAGTTAGTTCAGCCTCTTCTGTATCCGTATCTTCACAGAGAAGGAAGATTAAACCCGTCTCAGTTTTCTCTTTGAGCGTAATACCTTCGAATTTATGATTTCCGGGGATCTGGAATACTTCAGGCCCGGAAGACAGGTCTGCGGATATTTTTCCAAGTAAAGACCCAGCGATTTCGCCGTCAAGATAGGTCGATTTTGCATCTTCTGCAGTCGCGATGAAATATATGTCGTCGCCAACATGTGTGGCATCCGAGAAGCCGGTACTGATCCCATTTATCTTAGGTAAGTCGACTGGAATACATCGCGATTTACCTTCCGCTTTACTGTTGTATTCTAAAATCGCATTGATGCCTTTGGGGCCATTTCCTCTATTGAAAAACAATATCCGGTCATCCATATGAACCACCCCCTCGATGTTAAAGTCCGCTTTGCTTATCCCAAATTTCTGCATTAAATGCATATAGATTTTACGATAGTCTTCCTGTAGGACCTTTTTTCCGTCCCAGATAAAGCGATTGTTTCTTTTTTCCGTCGATCCTGAGCCATAGAGATAGTAGCGGTAGCCATCGAATGTGATGGATTCAAGATCCATTTTATTCGCTTTGTTTATATTTTCCATTGGCTCAGCTTCAAGTAAGACTGTTTTGGATAAACTTTGCTGAGAGAGTTTATAGTTATAGAGGTAATTGCTGTTGTCAGAAATAATATGAAGCTCATCATTATGGTAGACAATCCCAGATGCTGCCGCGATGCCGGATATGCTGATAAATGCTTCGAGAATTAGTTTTAACATAATCCGTGTATGTTTAAGATTCCAAGTACTTTCTGAAAATCGGATTGGATTGCTGCTTTTATATGAACAGTCTCACCTGACAGCGGATGTTTGAAGGATAATTCGGAGGCATGCAGTAGCATGGTATCCATCTCGTAGTTCTCTTTCCAGAATTTATTTTGCTTATTACAGCCGTGTGGCCGGTCGCCGATGATGGGATAAAAGATATGCGCAAAATGACGTCGCAATTGATGCATACGGCCAGTAAGTGGGTTGGCTTCGACAAGACTGTAACGTGAGGTCGGAAATTTCCCGAAAGGAATATCGAGTTCACTCTTCGCTAATAACCGGAATGATGTCTGGGCTTCCTGTATGGTCCCATTTTCTTTTTTTAATGGATAATCAATCAGCCCTTCCTCAGGGGCGAAGCCTCTGAGCACAGCGAGATATTTTTTGTCTATTTGATGTTCCTGAAAACTTTTTTGTAGGTATTGATCCGTTTCTTTGTTTAGTGAAAACAGGAGTACACCAGCAGTTTTACGGTCTAAGCGATGAGCGGGATACACCGTTTTCCCGAGCTGATCACGTAGTATTTGGAGGGCAAATTCGGACGTGTCACGCGCAATGGATGAACGGTGTACCAAAAGACCATGCGGCTTGTTGATCGCCACGATGGATTCATCTTCGTAAAGAATTTCTAAGGACATACTAGATTTTTTTCAATGCGGCAATAATTTCGTCGGCTTTTTCATCAATCTTGGGACTCAGCCAAATCTGCTTAAAAGCACCGCCACCTATAATTTGTTCCTTTCCCTGCCATTTGATCTTGGTAAGGGAAAAGAGATAGTAGTTGTCTACAACGATCGAATTTTTGACAAAATCGTCCACTAATTTATTTCCGAAAAGTTGCATCCCCAACCCGAAAAAGGCTTGGTCTTTCGCATGGAGCTGGCTTTTCAATAATTGCTCAGCTTTTGCACGGACAATTTTTTCATGTTCATCTTTACTTGGGTTTGTTAGGATGGCCGCTAGCATAATGACAACCAGAAGTAGGGCAAATATTCTTTTTTTACTCATTTTTTAATACTAAAATTAATATTGAGAGATCGGGTCACACAGGATCTATCGTTACCAAAATTATTAAATAGATATTAGATATACACAATTGTTTTTGTGTGGAGGTTTTATTGCGAATAGAAGTCGGAGTAAAAAGGGCAAGACCTTAAAAAGAAACCCCATTTAGCAAGGAAAATGCCCAGGAAAAGAACATCCATATCAGGTAACAAGTGCCAGCGATTAAGATAAATAACATCAATATGATCGTCAGGACAATGCCGATGCCCGAACCTTTGTGTCGGCCTTCATAATAGTGTTCGCGTAGAAGTCTGATGTTTTTCTCGTTGGCTTTGCTGTAAAAGTCGAAAATATTGCCTAAGAACGGGATACTCCCCAAGATTGCGTCAAGGGTAATATTAAGCAGCATACGGATGACCAGTTTTGGGCTAGCCCCATTTCGCCACATGGCAATGACCAGGACCAGTGATGTGCCAAAGCCGGCTACCGCACCGCCCAAAGGGATCAGATTCAAGATCGGATCCAATCCGAACCGGAAATTGCCAATCTTGAACTGATTATCCATTAACCAAGATATTCGATTGATCCAACCGAAATCTTGGTCTATCTGTTTCTTTTTATCTTCTGGAGATAATTCTCTATGCATGATTACAATAGTTCGAAAGAAGCGCTGATTTCGCTTGTCACTTTCATTGGTCTGATATTTAAGTCAAGACCATTTCCACCGGCGTCGTCTGCCATTTCAGCCATGGCGCCTTTATACATGGCATTGCGCATCATGGGCTGAACACCAAAAATAATTTGTTGTGGTGTTTCCGAAAGGACGATTGCCTTACCAATTTTTTGCCCTGCTGCTTCGGCAAGAATCTGCGCATTCGCTTTCGCATCCAATACAGCTTTCGTTTTTAAGGTCTTTTCAAGCTCTTTTTTCTTCGAATAATCGTATTCGCTGATGTAGGTGCTCTGGATACCTGCTTTATCTACACCGTCCAACAATTGATCTAAGTTGTTTAAGTTGGTAACCTTGATGCGGTATTGTCTGGAAAGCAAGATATCCGTATCCTTTTTCTTTTTTTCCGGTGTATTATAACTCCAGATATTCTGGATCGTAAAATCTTCTTTTTTAACACCAGCTTTTGTTGCTGAGTCAAAAAGATCTTTTTCTAACTTGTCTATGGCAACCTTTTTCTTGGTGTTTCCATTGTCATAAAATTCCTTTAGTGTAACATCTATATAGATGATGTCCGGAGTCACTTCTTCCTCTGCGCGACCCACTGTGGATACAAATTCTTTATTTACCATTTGTTGAGCGTTTAGTTTTGTCATCAAACCTAAAAAAGCCAGTCCTAATAATATTTTTTTCATGCTTTACTATCTTAAAGTTTTATAATAATACGATTGCTATTGTCGCAATGCTACAAGATTGGAGCCAAAGTAGACAAAAAAGTTTAACGGATAAAAAAAATAAAAACGTTAAGATTTTTGATTTTATTTCTATACCTTTAGGGAAATTAATAAAATAGTGCCATGCAAGAAGGTAAAGTAAAATTCTTTAATGAGACCAAAGGTTTCGGTTTCATCATCCCTAATTCAGGCGAGAGCGAGATTTTTGTTCACGTTTCTGGATTAATTGACAAAGTTCGTGAGAATGACAATGTATCTTACGAAGTTGAACAAGGCCGTAAAGGTCTTAATGCGGTAAATGTAAGAGTTATCTAATAAGATTCAAGATATATTTATTGTGAAAAAGCCTATGCGATCCGCATGGGCTTTTTTATTGCAATAATAATTTGGACTGATAATTGTTTCACAATGCTTAAATATAATAGGTTAACATGAAACGTACTTTAGTATTGATCTTCTCTGTTGTGGTGGCAATTTCCATGTCTGCATGTTATTCCACACATCATAGGCATGGGCATAGAGGTGGGCCAAAAGGTATGCCCCCTGGTCAGGCAAAAAAATATTATGGCGAACAATCTGCGAGAGACTTTGCTCCCGGGCAACAAAAGAAGAAGCATAGACATTGATCTCGCTGAATTTCACTTTCGCGGAAAATTTCGCAATCGAAAAAATAAAAAAAGAGCTTTCATTACAATGAAAGCTCTTTTTTTATTCCGTTAGAACGACCTATGCAAATGGATCTTTATCTGCAGGAGGTGTTGAAGGTGCAGGAGGCGTTTGTGAATTTCCAAACGGATCATTGTTCCCCGTATTTTGTTCAGGTTGTGAACTTCCAAAGGAGTTATTCGGCTGTGATGAACCAAAAGGATCTTGTGGTTGATTAAACGGATGATTTGTCCCGTTTTCAACGGCCTTTGGATCAGGGCCATATTGGTTAGGTCCCTTGTCGCCTTCTAAAATCTCCAAATAGAGTAAATATAAGCTTCCTACAAATGGGATTAATGATACGAGTATAAACCAGCCTGATTTATTGGTATCATGAAGTCTTCTTACGGTAACAGCTAAGGCAGGTACCAGTATGGCTAAATAGGCTAGGCCCATAATGCCGTAAAATAGACTGCCTAATGTATCACTGATAGCGGATAGAATGCCGCCGACAATACCGAGTGCAAAGAATAATACAAATACAGCGAGCACGAACATCCAATATTCTTTTCGGCGGGCTCTACCTTCAAAATTTGCGTAGTTGTCTCGGACAACTTTTAAAAAGGCTTCTTTAAGTTCCATATCGTTAAGACTTTTTTTAGGTGAAAAATATGTTAGTAAATCAAATGTTAATATAATTCTGTTACAATAAATGTACCAAGAATTTATCTGGGAAAACAATTATTATAGATAAGTAACTGAGATAGGTGCATTGTTGAAACTTGAATGAACAGTGTGCGTTTATTTATACGAAACATCCCGCCGATTGGTCCTGACAGGAAATAGACAGCTCTTTACGAAGGAGGATCTAAGGACAAATGTCTTATCGAAAAATCTCTTCCAGAATATACAGCGATTTTATCTCCTTGAAATTTGTGCGATGAAGGCGGTAGAAATCCAATAATTTTTCCAATAAAAATTGTCTGTCTGCACTGGACATTTTGATGCGATCACAATTTGAGTATTCTGATGTTATTAAACTCCGAAAAATTGAGGTATGTGGTTCTTGAAGTACAAGTGGATGTTCTGGAAGACTGCTTGAAAATGTTGCTTCGTGTAAGTTAAAATAGGGCAGGACCTGTTTGGATGCCGTTGGGTAAAATCCAAGAAAGCGCGTCAGTTTGATTAGAAATACGAGATGAAAATTGGCGAGGTTTAAGTGAGTTTCATCTAACCATCGGATAGACTGATGGATGAATTCAAATAAATGAGGGTCACTTTCTTGTTCTTTTAATACTTTGTACAAAATTTCATTCAAGAAGAGCGCTATTGAACTTTTTATAATATCGTAAGGTATTTCCTGTAATACTGGCGTTTGTCGGGCTTCGGAAATACGCTGTAATGATCCGTTATCCTTATGGGTTACGATAACTTCAAGTAGATGCAGCGGTTGTAAGATATTGGCTTTGATTTTAGCCTTTGGCTTACGTGCGCCGGCAATGAGGTACGATTGCATACCAAAGGATTCGGTGTATATCTGTGCAACGAGGCTGCTTTCCGAATAATTCGTTGTTTTTAAAACGATACCTCTAGTTTTGTTCAGCATCCCCTTCCTTTTCTTTTTTATGAATTTCCTCCTTATGAGCCTCTTCGCGCATTTCAATAATTGCATTGCGGTCCACTTTTCGAATCATTCGATAGATTAATGTGAGAAAACCAATACCAAATGTAATAACTCCGATGATCATGGCTAACTTGTACCAGTTAGATCGTTGCTCCATCAGGTAATAACCTAGGATAACGAACAACGCGCCGATGATTATTTCTCTTAGGCCCTTGCGAAGATATTTGTTCATAAATGTGAATTGTTGAAAACTATTTTTGTTTACAGAGCAAATATAATACAATAAAATGCTTTATTTTTGCCCACACCCTTCCTGTGTAGAACTATTTTTAAAAATAATTCCCATAATGTTGTTGCTTATCTAAAAAAAAATATAGATATTTGCAAACTCTTTGCAGAGAGTGCAAAGGATTAACATATTGTAATAAAGACAACAAAAAAGATAATATCATGTCAAGAATTTGTGATTTAACAGGCAAAGCGGCGTTAACAGGAAATAACGTTTCTCACTCAAACGTTAAAACTAAACGTAAATTCTATCCAAATTTACAAACTAAACGTTTTTACATTCCAGAAGAAGATCGTTGGATTACGTTGAAAGTATCTACTTCTGCTATCAAGACTATCAACAAGAACGGCATTACAGCTGCGATCAATAAATTTATCGTTAAAGGATCAATTTAATATTGATTTATCGCCTGTTACATTAAGATTATTCATGAATTTCAATCCTATATTAGGGTTCAAAATAAAGTAAAACAATGGCTAAAAAAGGAAATAGAGTACAAGTTATCTTAGAATGTACTGAACACAAAGAAAGTGGTCTTCCGGGAATGTCTCGTTACATCACTACTAAAAACAAAAAGAACACAACTGAGCGTTTAGAGTTGAAAAAATTCAACCCAGTATTGAGAAAAGTTACTGTTCATAAAGAAATTAAGTAATTCACCCATTCTTAGCACTTGCAAATAGCGGGCTGAGTAAAAATATTTAAATACCATGGCAAAGAAAGCAGTTGCATCGTTACAAAAAGGTGGCGGTAAAGAATTTACAAAGGTTATTGTTACTACTAAATCTGCAAAAACTGGCGCGTATACTTTCAAAGAAGGTATGGTTCACAACGATAAAGTGAAAGACGTGCTTGCAGAAGCTCAAAAAAATAACTAGTAGCATTTTCCTTTTTTAAAGTTTTTCTTTAAAAAGAATTCGATAAAAATAGCCGTTTTGGTATCCTACCGAAAGGGCTTTTTTTGTTGAGGACATTTGTTTATATTTGGACATCAATTTTCACTAAACACTCCATGGGATTATTTGATTTTTTTAAGAAAAAGCCGCAAACACAAGAAGAAGAGCAAGCCTTAGACAAGGGTTTGGAAAAAACCAAAGAAGGATTTCTTTCCAAGATAACGAAAGCTGTAGTGGGTAAATCTACTGTAGATGACGATGTGCTTGATAATTTGGAAGAAGTTTTGGTTACTTCTGATGTAGGGGTTACGACGACTTTAAAAATCATAGACCGCATACAAGCGCGTGTTGCCCGAGATAAATACGTCTCCACTTCAGAGCTAAACAATTTACTGAAAGAAGAGATTCAGACCTTACTTGCCGAAAATAACAGCTCAGATTTTGAAAACTTCAACTACGGAGATCATAAACCTTATGTTATTATGGTCGTCGGAGTGAATGGTGTTGGTAAGACGACGACAATAGGCAAACTTGCCCATCAGCTCAAGCAAGCTGGAAGTAAAGTCGTGTTAGGTGCAGCAGATACATTTCGCGCCGCGGCTGTAGATCAGCTTAAGTTATGGGGCGAGCGTGTTGGAGTGCGCGTTGTGGCGCAGGCAATGGGTTCAGATCCCGCTTCGGTCGCTTATGATACGGTTAAGTCTGCTGTTGCAAATGGGGAAGATGTCTGTATTATTGATACGGCAGGCCGTCTACATAATAAGGTTGGTCTAATGAATGAATTGACCAAGATTAAAAATGTCATGCAAAAAGTCGTTCCAGGCGCTCCGCATGAAATTTTATTAGTCTTAGATGCTTCTACAGGTCAAAATGCCATAGAACAATGTACGCAATTTACCCAGGCGACTGATGTAAACGCTTTGGCACTGACGAAATTGGATGGAACAGCCAAAGGTGGTGTTGTTATAGGGATATCTGATCAGTTCAAAATCCCGGTGAAATACATCGGTGTAGGCGAAAAAATAGGCGATCTCCAATTATTTAATAAAAAGGAATTTGTAGACTCCCTTTTCAAATAGAAAATTAAAATTATTGTCAGAAATAAGGTTGTCATCCTTTGCTGTGCATGATGATTAACCAGCCCTTTTTTTTCTTGACAAACCCTTCTAATCATATGAAGACAAAATATACGAAATCTGTCCCTTTGATCAATAAACCGCGTGTAAACGTCGTTACTTTGGGCTGTTCGAAAAATATTCACGATAGTGAAGTGCTGATGGGCCAGTTGAAAGGTAATCAGATGGAAGTTGTCCATGAGGCCTCAAATATACAGGAGAATGATATTGTTGTCATCAATACCTGTGGTTTTATCGACAATGCTAAACAGGAGTCTATTGATGCAATCTTACAATATTCAGAATTAAAGGATCAAGGTAAGATCAATAAGGTGATTGTTACTGGATGTCTTTCGGAACGTTATAAGCCAGAACTGCAAGCTGAAATTCCGAGTGTGGATGCCTATTTTGGGACAAATGATTTGCCTGATTTACTCTCTTCTATCGGAGCAGACTATCGCCATGAATTATTGGGTGAACGCTTATTGACGACTCCTTCCCACTTTTCTTATTTTAAGATCGCGGAAGGTTGTAACCGCCCATGTTCATTCTGTGCAATACCATTAATGCGAGGTAAGCATGTTTCCAAATCAATTGATGACTTGGTTAAGGAAGCGAAATTTTTGGCATCAAATGGAACCAAAGAATTAATTTTAATAGCGCAAGATTTAACCTATTATGGATTGGATATTTATGGTAAACGTAATCTTTCCGATTTGATGCGTCATTTATCCGATGTAGATGGTATTGAGTGGATCCGTTTACAGTATGCCTATCCTTCTGGATTTCCAATGGATATTTTGGATGCAATGAATGAGCGTTCAAATATCTGTAATTACCTGGATATGCCATTGCAGCATATCTCAGACCCGATGTTGAAGTCTATGCGTAGAGGGACAACCAAACAGAAACAGATCGACCTTGTCAATGCGATCCGGGACAAAGTGCCTGATATCGCGTTGCGTACGACATTAATCTGCGGATACCCCGACGAGACTGAGCAGGATTTTCAAGAGATGTTGGAATGGGTGGAGGAAACTCGTTTTGACCGTTTGGGCTGTTTTACCTATTCCCATGAGGAAAAGACCCATGCACATACATTGGAGGACAATGTTCCACAAGAAATAAAAGAAGAACGGGTTGAAGCTATTATGGAGGTTCAGCAAGGCATTTCTTATGAGATTAATCAATCGAAAGTCGGTAATACCTATAAAGTACTGGTTGATCGTGTGGATGGAGATTATTTTATCGGACGGACAGAATATGATTCTCCGGAAGTGGACAATGAGGTCTTGATTTCAGCAGCTGATTCCTATGCGCGGATCGGAGATTTTGTTCAGGTAAAAATAGATCGTGCGGAGGATTTCGATCTCTATGGCGAAATTGTGAAAAAATAATACGCGATTGACCGATGAAAGTCATTAAGAATATATGGAAGAGCCTCCCGAAATACAAGGGAGGCTCTTTTTTTGAATTGTCAGGGAAAACCTGCTGTGGATGTATGTCGCTGTTGGTGCCGGTGAAGGTATAAGGGTTTTATTTGGACATTTGTCAATAGAATGATATAATTTAAAAGTGGAATGAGCTTTTTATTAAAAATCAGTATTTTGTCTGCTCAAACTAAATACATTTGTATATCGTACAATAAGCATATATGAAAGCAACTTATATCGAATATAGTGAGACAAACAGTTTCTCAAAAACATTGTTGGCCTATCTGGCTCATGACGAGGCGCTGAAACCGTTTGTTGGACACTGGCCTACATTTGACGGTTTTGAGAAGCAATTGCACGAAAAAAAACATTTTGACCACCGCACCATTCTCGTGGAGCGCCTAAAAGCTCAGTATGCGGCATTGTTGCAGGATTCTCCTGCTGTCGCCGAAAATATGGATTTGTTGTTGCAGGAGAATACCTATACGATCACTACGGGCCACCAATTGAACATCTTTACAGGGCCCTTGTACTTCATATTTAAGATCATGACGGCAATACGTCTATCCGAAGACTTGCATGCCAAATATCCGGACAAAAACTTTATCCCGGTATATTGGATGGCAACTGAAGATCACGATTTTGAAGAAATTAATCATACAAAAGTCTACGGAAAGAAAATAGCTTGGGAGACACCTGCGGTATCGGCCACAGGGCGTATGGATATAGCTTCAATTGTCGATGCGGTAAAGCAGTACACCAATATCCTTGGTCTTTCTGAAAATTCTGCTAAGCTCACGGGTATTGTGGAGCAAGCTTACCTGAAGCACACGAGGTTGGCCGACGCGACACGTTATATGGTGAACGAACTTTTTAAAGCCTATGGTCTTTTGATTGTTGATGCCGATGATAAAGAATTGAAGGAGTTATTTAAACCGATTATCAAAACGGATATTTTATCCGAAAATAGCTTTAAAGCTATCACGGAGAGGTCGAAAGAACTGGAATCAAAGGGTTTTTCTACACAGGTGCATGCGCGGGAGATCAACTTCTTTTATCTGACCGATGAATTTAGAGAACGCTTGGTTCTGACTGCAGACGGCCGATATGAGGTTCTGCATCAAAATATATATTTTACTAAGGAAGAGCTGGAAAAAGAAATAGATGCCTATCCTGAGCGTTTTAGTCCAAATGTGGTGATGCGTCCGATGTATCAGGAAATTATCCTTCCTAATTTAGCCTATATCGGCGGTGGCGCTGAAATGGTCTATTGGATGCAACTGAAATCTAATTTTGATCAGTACCAAATAGACTTCCCCATCCTGATTCCGCGAAATTCAGCAATGATTACCGAAGATAATGTGGCCGCAAAGCTTTTCCGTGTGGATCTAACCTTCAAAAGTATCTTCCGGCCAGCAGAGGTTTTGAAGAAGGAGTATGTACGTCGTCATACCAAGGAAAGATTAAACCTTAATGATGAATGGATGGAACTGAATGCGATCTTTGGAAAGATAAGATTACGTACACACAAAATTGACCCGAGTCTGGGACCCAGCACCGAGGCGATAAAAGCTCGCTTGAAAAAGGCGATGAACAATCTGGAAAAAAAGTTGATGAAAGCAGAAAAACGAAATCATCAGCACGCATTGGCAGATATAGACAATGTAAAAGAAAAGCTCTTTCCCGGAGGGGGCCTACAGGAGCGATCGGAAAACTTTGCCTTGTTGTATGTAAAATATGGTGATAACCTCTTTAGAGATCTTTATAAATACTTTAATCCCCTGGATTTTAAATTTACAATCTTATATTAAAGTCGGTATTTTACTGACTTTTTTTATGACTAATCTTCTATTTTCTTTGCTTTTTGCTTCGTTGTTTTTTCTTAAAATGTTTTGTAGTGTTTTGTTTATAATTTCATAATATTTCGTTTAGCTTCTGTTAATACTATCGAAGTAGTTTTGTTGCCATATCACAACCAACAACTAAATGAAAGAAATATTACTTACGACTTGTGCCATTGCGATAGGAACAGGTTTGTATGCTCAAACAACTCAGGCAGGATTTTCCGGAAAAATTACGGACGAGAATAACAAAGGGGTTCATGGAGCTTCAGTAGAGGTTCGTAACGAATCTACGGGTTTTACCACCAAAACATCTACCAATGCCAATGGCGATTTCAATTTCAAGGAGCTTCCATTAGGAGGTCCGTATATCATTAAAGTTACTTATATCGGCTATGGTGAGCAGGTTCGTTCGGGCTTCACACTAAATCAAGGCGATATGATCCGGTTAAATATTCCAATTCAGAATGCTTCAAATGTACTGGAGACGGTCGAGTTAACGGGTGTAAGCACCTTGAAGAATAAAATAGAGAACTTAGGTGCAGCAACCGCGGTAACAGCCCGAGATATTGCAAAACTACCCGTCAATGGACGTAATTTTACTTCCTTGATGGATCTATCTCCGTTGAGCAAGGGCGATAATATTGGTGGTCAGCTCGGGTCTTCTACCAATTTTACCATTGATGGTATGAACGCAAAAAATCCAACTTCTGCGGGTTCGACAACAAGCCGGAGTGGTGCTCCTTTTTCGATTTCTATCGAAGCAGTCCGAGAGTTTAAAGTCGTGACCAACCAATATGATGTAACCTATGGCAGGGCCGGGGGTGGAACAGTCAGTGCAGTGACGAAACAAGGTACAAATAAAACTCAGGGCAGTGCCTGGTTATATTCGCGAGCAGATTGGTTGTCCAGCCCATACGATATTCGGGGAAACAAACGAAGCAACGATTTTTCCACTTATCAATATGGCTTTACTTTGGGTGGTCCCATTATAAAAGACAAACTCCATTATTTTGTTGCTTGGGATCATCAGCAAGACTCCCGTCCCTTGATTATTGCTGATATCAACTCTGAAGCCGATGAAAAAAGATTTAATGTTACAAACGCGACATTGGATGAATTTGTCAATATCGGGCGGAAAAAGTACGGATTAGGGAACGAACGCCAATATGGTGCTTTTGACAAGAAAAGAGGCTCTGATGCTATTTTTGGGCGGATTGACTGGCAAATCAATGACAAAAACTTATTGACAATCCGTAATAACTTTACAAGTGACAACAATAAGCTTGGGCTACAAGACAACAAGCCAATTACTTTATATGAATCTTACGGAAATGACAAGAATATTGACAATAGCCTATTGGCTACTTTACGTACCACCATTTCCCCTAAGGTAACCAATGAGCTAAAAGTACAACATCTCTATACCTATCAGAAAAGTAGTCCGGGAGACCTTTTACCCGGTCAGAATATTCCACGTGCAATTGTAGAAGATGCGGTCTCCAAAGTTGCCGGGGAAGATAAAAAGACCACATTGCAATTGGGCGGGCATCGTTTTGCGCAAGAATCTTTTAAAAATAATGTATTTCAGCTTGTCGATAATATCTATTACAGTACCGATAATATCAATTACACCTTTGGTGTGGATCTGATGTATACCCACGCAAATTCCATTTACGGAAGTGAGGTTAATGGTCGCTTCCACTTTAGACCAAGTGATGGAAAAACGGCTATGCAGAACTTTGACGACATGAAGCCATATGCTTACTATCGTGAAGTTCCTTTGATGAGTGATCCGGCAGTGGTCGGTAAGATATTCAATGCTGGTGTGTATGGACAATTGCAAACCAAGCTAGCACAGGGATTGGACCTGGTCGCCGGTTTGCGATTGGATTACGGACATTATCCTACCTCTCCTCTGAATGAAGAATTGCTAAGAGAAGTCGGTGTCCGTACGGATCATAAACTCAAGTCTTTTGTGGTGCAACCGCGTTTCCAAATGACCTGGGATGTGAACGAAGAAAGAAAGGATTTCTTTCGAGTGGGTGGAGGCATATTTGCCTCGGATATCAATAATTACATGACGATCAATAACCTTACTTTTGATGGGAAGCATTTTGCTACTGTTGATGTTCGCGGTGCGGATGTACCTACACCAAATTTTGTCGACTACAGAAAGGATCCATCATCCACACCTGCTTTAGCCCAGTTTCAGGTCCCGACCATCAACACTTATGGTCCCGACGCCAAAATCCCGGTCGTGTATAAAGCAAATTTATCTTATACGCACTTTTTCACAGAAAAGTTGAAGGCAAGCCTTTCTGGGTATATGAATTTGGGACGTAATAATTATATGTATGTAGATCGTAATATGGTGAAAGATCCTTTCTTTAGGCTAGCAAATGAAGATAATAGAGGTGTATTCGTTCCTGCGGCATCCATCGTCGATGGAGCTCCGGATTGGAAAAAAGGAAGGATTTCAGATAAGTTTGGTCGGGTTTTGGAATTGAATTCTGAGGGCAAAGTCAACCAATTTGCCGTCGTATTTGATGCAAGTTATCAGTATTATAAGGATGGAACGATCTCGGTTAGTTATACCTGGAACGATGCGAAAGACAATACTTCCTTCAACGGGAATGTGGCCAATACGGCTACTTTATCCCTAGCTGTGAAGGATGATCCTCGCGATTTGAGCAAGATGAGCTATTCGAACAATCAATTCCGTAATAAGATTGTTATTTACGGAACTTTGCCAACATTTTATGGGGTTAGTATCGGCGTTCGCTACTCAGGGATCGGCGGGACACGGTATAGTTTACTCGCAGGCGGTAATATCAATGGAGACTTTGTCGCCGGAGACAATGATCTGGCCTTTATCTTTGACCCGAATAATCCGAATACTTCAAAACAGCTGGTCACCGGGTTGAATAATCTGTTGAATAATCCAGAAGCGAGTCAGAGTCTTAAAGATTATATCAAGAAATATCAGGGTAAAATAGCGGAACGTAATGGTGGGGTGAATGGTTTCTATGGTTTAATAGATCTGCGGATTGCCAAAAAATTCAATCTATATAAAAATCATGCGTTGGAAATATCAGGAGACCTTTTCAACGTTGCCAACTTGTTTAAGAAAACTTGGGGCATAAATGAGTCTCTAGGCAATCAAAATCTGTATGCCTTAGGCGGGAAAGATGCTGCTGGGGAAAAGCTGATCCCTTTTGATGTTGCCAAACAGCAGTTTAATTACAATGTAAATAATTCAGGTATCGTTACCCCCTCTGGCAACCCATACCAATTCCAGCTGGGATTACGTTATTCTTTCTAAACGTTTTAAAAAAGCGGGACATGGCTATCTAATTAGATCGACATGTCCTTTTTGAAATTGAATCAAAAAAATAACAATAAAGGGGCAACATGTCTAATGTAATATCAGATTCAGAAATAAGAAAGATCAACAAATTAGTAAAAAAAGAGCTTCAATAGCTGTATTGACCTGATGGAATTTGAGTTTCAAAAAGTGATGAATGCCTTAAGCATTCATCACTTTTTCTTTTGGAAGGAATACCTCAGCCATCATATGACGGACACTACCTCCGCCACAGGTTTCAATAACATGTAAATCCTGATGGATGATTTTTCCATGTTTTTCCAATTGTGCCGTTTGATAAAGGGTCAAGGAGGATAATGCTTTATCGCTTAATACTATAAAGCGGTTTCCATATTTATTTCTTACCTGAAGACAGTTTGCAGCAAAATTTTCCAGTTGGTTCTCATTGATCTCGATGATTTCTTTTCCGGTTTCTTTTAATTTCTTTAACAACCCTTCCCGTTCGGATTGATTATCAATCGCAGCTGGACATAAGATTGCAAAATCTTCTCCCACGGCCAATACTACATTGGTATGATAGATAGGTCTGCGTTCGCCATTGACCGTCTGAAATGCATGAAAGACGATAGGAGTATAATTTTCCGTTTTGCAGTATTCGTCCAACATGGTGCGGTCCGCGCGTTCCGACAGTGCGCAATAAGCAATACGGTGTGTGCGATCCAGTACGAGGGCCCCGGTCCCCTCTAGATATTGTCTGTTATTTTCGGCCTCGCTTAAGTCTTTAATCAACTTTACGTAGTAACCATTTTGTTTCAATGGGCCTTCAAAGTCCAATAAATGCTCTTTTCGACGGTTGGGGGCAAACATCGGATAAAAGATAATTTTTCCGTCCTGATGGAAAGAGACAATATTGTTCGGAAATATACTGTCTGGACTTTCTGATTTTTCATCATCTTGAATGACCGTCACTAGAATGCCGTGTGATTTCAATTCATTGACAAGGGCATCAAATTCACTTTGTGCCTCCCTATTTACATCTTCACCGCTTAAGTTTTCAATGTCCTTTTGGAAAAAATTATTGACTGCGGTCTGCTCATTTTTGCGGAAGACAGAGGGCCTTACTAGGAGTACACTGTCTGTTACCTGTTTTCTCATGATTTATAATCGTTACTTCGCTGGTTTATATTTGTTAAAAAGAATGATATTCTTGGTTTGTACGAGTCCCATTGCAGTAAAAGCCTGATTTCTCTTTTCGATTTTTCAGCAATGCTGCGATATGTGTGAAATCCCTTTGAATCATTGACCAGTATCAGAAATCACTTTACAATTGGTACTTATACTAATGTATTGAAAAATCAGCGCCATTGCAAAAAGAATATCTTCAAAAAGAAAAAATGATGGTTTAAAAATAACAGCATAATCTTTCGTTTTTTGTTATTCTGTTAAGTTATCTTTGATTTGGTTGGTATATTTTCAACATGAACTTTGGTTGTTTGTTTTTATTTGAATTTTAATACATATAGGACAATCGATTGCACATCTACCCGTTGTTAAAACTGACTTTTTATACACTTTTTTGCTTCGTTTTCAGTCATTTATTTTGCTATCTTTGCTCATCCAAAAAACGACTGTTTATAAGAGAGTTAATTACCTAATTATTATGTCGCTAACTGTCTATAAGCGTTAACTTTTTGCACACATGAGCAATATACACTTCCAAGAAAAATTCGAAAGTCGCCACAATGGCCCAAGTCCAGTTGAAGCGAATGAAATGTTGGCCAAATTGGGCGTATCGTCAATTGACCAGCTAATTGACCAAACGGTCCCTTCTCAAATCCGCGCTCCAAAACCTTTAAATCTTCCAAAAGCATTGTCTGAGGTTGCCTATTTAAAGCGGATAGCGGAAATCGCAGAGAAAAATAAAGTTTTTAAATCTTTTATTGGTCAAGGATACTATGACGTGATCCTTCCGGGTGTAATTCAACGTAATGTGTTTGAAAATCCGGGATGGTATACGCAATATACTCCTTACCAGGCGGAAATTGCACAAGGTCGTTTACAGGCACTGTTAAACTTCCAGACCGTTATTTCTGATTTTACTGGATTGGAAATTGCAAACGCTTCATTATTGGATGAAGCCACAGCTGCAGCTGAAGCTATGTTTATGCTTTACTCAGCGCGTAAAAACAAAGAAGCAAGCATATTCTTGGTTTCTGAAAATGCGTATCCACAGACGATTGATGTATTGAAAACGCGTGCGTTATCTTTTGGTATCGAGCTAAAAATCACAGCTATTCAAGAATCGGAATTGACAGACGACGTTTTTGCTGTATTTGTACAATATCCGGCGGCAGACGGTTCAATCGTTGATTACAGATCATTTGCTGAGGCTGCACATGGTAAAAACATTACGGTATGTGCTGCTGCGGATCTAATGAGCTTAGCGCTATTGACTCCTCCGGGAGAATGGGGGGCAGATGTTGTTGTCGGTAACTCACAACGTTTTGGTGTGCCGATGGGATTCGGAGGTCCGCATGCGGCATTCTTCGCTACACGTGATAGCTTCAAACGTAATATTCCCGGACGTATCATTGGTGTAACTTCTGATTCGAATGGAAAGTATGCCTTACGTATGGCTTTACAAACACGTGAGCAACATATCCGTCGTGATAAAGCTTCTTCCAATATCTGTACGGCGCAAGCTCTATTGGCTATTATGGCCTCTTTCTACGCTGTTTATCATGGTCCAGAAGGAATTAAAAATATTGCATCCCGTATTAATGCTTTAGCAAATTTATTGGATCAAGCGTTACAATCATTGGGTTATGCCCAATTGAATAAAGCTTACTTTGATACCCTGCGTGTGGATTTAGGCGCACATGCGGGCGCGTTAAAATCTGAAGCGTTGAATAATGAGTTGAACTTCTACTACAAAGGTTCACAAGTTTCTGTCGCTATCGATGAAACAACAACATATGAGGATATCAAAACAATCGTAAAAGTGTTTGCAAAAATTCAGGGCAAAACATTGAATGATGTAGATTTCGATACCTTAGAAGAAAACTTAGGTTCTTCGATCCCTGCTGAATTGGTTCGTACCTCAGCGTACTTAACTCATCCAAATTTTAATAGCTACCATTCTGAACACGAAATGTTACGCTATATTAAGTCATTGGAAGCAAAAGATTTATCGCTTTGCCATTCGATGATCCCATTGGGTTCCTGTACAATGAAATTAAATGCCACAGCTGAGATGACCCCTGTTACCTGGGCGCGATTTGGAGGATTACATCCATTTGCTCCAGCAGACCAAACTTCAGGTTATATGCAGATGATCGGTGAATTGAACGATTGGTTGTCTGAGATCACAGGTTTTGCTAAGATGAGCTTCCAACCTAATTCAGGGGCGCAAGGTGAATATGCGGGGTTAATGGTTATCCGTGCTTATCATGAGAGCCGTGGCGATCACGGACGTAATATCTGTCTGATTCCAGCTTCTGCACATGGTACTAACCCTGCGTCGGCTTCAATGGCTGGCTTGAAAGTGGTAGTAGTGAAATGTGACGAACTTGGAAACATTGATATCCCAGATTTAAGAGCAAAAGCAGAAGAGCATGCTGCTCACCTGAACTCTTTAATGGTGACTTATCCATCTACACATGGTGTGTTTGAGGAATCTATCATTGAAGTTTGTGAAATCATCCACGCTAATGGCGGTCAGGTATATATGGACGGAGCAAATATGAACGCACAGGTAGGTTTGACTAGTCCGGGCCATATTGGTGCTGACGTTTGTCACCTGAACTTGCATAAAACATTCTGTATTCCTCATGGTGGTGGTGGCCCGGGTATGGGACCGATCGGTGTTGCTAAGCACTTGGTTCCTTTCTTGCCAAACCATCAGGTGGTTTCTACTTCAGGAGAAGAAGGCATTACTGCTGTTTCTGCTGCACCATTTGGATCTGCATCAATCTTGATTATTTCCCATGCCTATATTTCCATGATGGGTGGTGAAGGCTTGACCAACGCTACACGGACGGCAATATTAAACGCAAACTATATTAAGGCGCGTTTGGAAAATGCTTATCCAGTACTTTATTCTGGTAGCAATGGCCGTTGTGCACATGAGATGATCCTTGATTGCCGTGGTTTCAAAAATGTAGGTATCGAAGTTGCTGATATCGCGAAACGATTGATGGACTACGGTTTCCATGCACCAACAGTCTCTTTCCCTGTTGCTGGTACATTGATGGTCGAGCCGACGGAGTCTGAATCAAAAGCTGAATTGGATCGTTTCTGTGATGCATTAGTTGCTATTCGTCAGGAAATTGCTGCAGTTGAGGCTGGAGAAGCTGAACAGGCAAATAACGTATTGAAACACGCTCCGCATACAGCGGCAGTGGTTACCGCAGATGAGTGGGATAGACCTTACAGTCGCCAAACGGCCGCTTATCCTTTGGAATATGTGAGAGAGCGTAAGTTCTGGCCTTCAGTAGGTCGTGTAAACGATTCTCAGGGAGACCGTACATTGATCTGCTCATGTCCTTCGATCGAAGAATATGCTGAGGCCTAACAAGTCTTAAAAAATATAGTAATAATGCCTCCCGCTAACGGTGGCTTTTATGAGCACACAAATAAGTTCTATGTATCGCAGAAAGTCCGGACATCCCGTCCGGACTTTTTTAATGATCAGATTATGTTAGAAACAAACCGACCATGAATAAGGAATGATTTCGTGAAAAGTATTACAGGATCGGAAAGTTATTGTATCAATTTAAGCTACAATCCTCCTGATATGGTATTTTGGAAGTATATTTGTGTTGAAACATTTCGATATGAAGATAACATTAATATTCAATCTTTTTATTGCTGCGGCATTGATTACATCTTGTGCGGGCAATAAATATGCGAAGACCGAGAAAGTATATAAGAATCAAGCGAAGGAGTTTTCTAATTTATATCGCGCCTCTCCCGTAACCGGGCAGCTGGATAAAGTAAATGTCAAAGATCAGCAGTGGATTGCCTCCATCAATTTTGGTATCCGGAAGCCTAATTTTGTGGTTATCCATCACACGGCTCAGGATTCTCTGGGACAGACCATTCGTACCTTTCATTCCGCAAAAGCAGGTGTAAGTTCACATTATGTGGTCGGTAGGGACGGCAAGGTTGTGCAGATGGTGAATGATCTGTACCGTGCGCATCATGCGGGTCTGGGTAAATGGGGAAATGATACCGACCTGAATTCTTCGTCCATAGGTATTGAACTGGATAATAATGGGACAACAGATCCCTGGACGGATGCTCAGATAAATGCGTTGACACAACTATTGACTTATCTAAAGAATACTTATAAGATTCCGCAGGCAAATTTCATCGGTCACATGGATCTTGCGCCTACACGTAAAAATGATCCGTCACGATTCCCTTGGAAAAAGCTGGCTGATCAGGGATTTGGCTATTGGTATGAAGAATTTTTGGAAACACCTCCTGTTGACTTTAACCCCAAAATGGCGTTACGCATTATTGGCTATGATGTCAGTAATCTGGATGCGGCAATAAAGGCATTTAAGATTCACTATATCCAACAGGATGTGAATACAGCATTTTTGGGTGAAAACGATTTAAAGATTATGTATTCCATCTATAAGAAATATCTATAGGGATTTCCTCAGCATTATAAAAGTGAATTTACAGGGGCTGCAACTCTTAGGGCTGGTATTATAGTACTGCTGATGGAGTATGGGTATTATCTTACTTCTTGTATTTGTCTAAATAGGTTTCAAATACACGTTGATAGATTAGCTTGAACCAAGGTGTAAATTTCTCCGGAAAGTGCGTGATTTTATCTTCGATCTCTTGTTGACTCATATACTGTACAGCGGCGACTTCTGCCGGATTAAAATCAGGGGCTCCACTGAATTTTCCAATCAGGATATGATCAAATTCATGTTCGGTAAGGCCATTGTCAAATTGGGCGCTGTATACAAATGAAAAGGCATCATATAGCGCTGTTGCCTCAATCTGGAGCTCTTCTGTCAGGCGTCTTGTTGCAGCGTCCATATTGCTCTCTCCGAGGCGTTGGTGCGAACAGCAGCTGTTTGTCCAAAGCCCGCCACAATGGTATTTATCCAAAGCCCTTTGCTGCAAGAGTAATTGATCCCGATCATTAAATAAAAAGACACTAAATGCACGATGCAACAAGCCCTTTTCATGGGCTTCGTATTTTTCCATAAGACCAATGAAAGTATCGTTAGCATCGACTAATATAACATTTTCTTGCTTCATGAAGACTGGAAATAAATATAGTCCAATTTAACTAAATTGGACTATATAATAAATTAAATTTTAACGAAGCGTATATTATACGGTTTTTACAAATTTCTCGTCGTAATTTTCAATATCTATAATGTATCCGTTCTTGATCAGGAATTCGAAGAGAGGTTGTGCCTCTTCCGAAACCGGCATATTCTGTGTGGTGATGATTTTGTTTTCCTTTTTCAATAGATAAGGATAAGCATAAAGCTTTACATTCTTGTTGAACATACCGGATATGTACGATAATAGTTCATTGGTATAGAGTTCTTTATTGTAGTTGTCCGAATTGAAAATGTTCTTTAAGTTATAAACGTTTGTCGCAATTCCGATATTCTTGGGTTTAAAGTTGCTTATAAACTCAGCGAGATGATTATTTCTACGGAAGTTGCTAACGATAATATTATTGCCTGTGGCACATAGCTCATCTGCTCTTGATGCGAATTCTTGTAGATCTTCATCTGTAATTTCATGCGTATCCTCTAAGACATTCCCCATCAAAACCTCGATCAAAACAATAGTATCTTGATCAGTAGCGCCTGTATTTTTCTTAAACTGCTCGACGGCAAGGTTAAATAAGTCAAAGTTAGGAAGTGATTTCTGACGGTATTTTGTGCGAAGTAAGATGATATTCTTTTTATATAAATAATCCTTGATCTGTACTGCTTTACCGTCCGGCTGGAAAATAGCTGCTTTTGCGAACCCTTTGGCAATAAGATATAAGTTGATCAGGCGTTGGTTGACATTTTCGAACAAAGGACCGTTTAATTTAACCAGATCAATTTCGACAGATCCTATCGACAAATTATCAACCAGGGATTCAATCATTGTCTGTACATTTTCTGCGTAGTAATATGCGGCAAACAACAGGTTTACACCAATAATACCCAATACTTTCTGTTGCAGCTGGTTGTCACTGTCCAAGAGTCTGACATGGACGATAATGTCATTTGTGGGGCCACCGACCTCGTTTTGAAACCGAAGACCGATCCAGCCGTGAGGCTCATTGGTTTTGGTAAAATTCAACGTGGTAACCGTGTCCGCAAAGGCAAAGAATTTTTTGTTGCAATACTTGTCGCCATGTAACCGTTGCGTCAGCAAGTTAAATTCATGGGAGAGCATCTTCTGTAAACGGGTTCTGCTGACGTATCTGCCGTCTTCTTCTTCACCATATATGGCGTCACTGAATGCCATGTCATAAGCTGACATCGTTTTCGCGATTGTGCCTGATGCAGCTCCTGCATTGAAAAAGTTACGTGCGACTTCCTGTCCAGCACCGATCTCGGCGAAGGTTCCGTAAATCTCTGGGTTTAGATTTATTTTCAGGGCCTTTCGCTTAGTTTCAAAAATTTCTCTTGCCATGGCACAAAGGTACAAAAATCAAAAGTCTAGTGAAAATTAAAGTATGAAAGGAAAAAACAGAATAAAATTAGGCTTGTTTTAAAACAAGCCTAATTTATTAAAAGCATAGAATAATGCACTGCTATGCAGAGCTTGGCTAAATTTGTTTTCCAACAGCATGGTTTTTGCTTCCTTAAGCGGTATTAGGATAACGTCAATCTCTTCGTGTTCATCCAGTTCCTGTTCCTGAACTTTCTGTCCTCCTGTCATGAGATAAGTATAAGTAATATTACCACTTGTTGCCGGATTGGCATAGAGCGTAGCGATCTCTTCAATTTTTTCAAACTGATATCCTGTTTCTTCGAGCATTTCCCGTACTGCGGCATCTTGGGGATTTTCACCCGGCTCCGTTGTACCAGCTGGAATTTCCAAGGAAAGGACCCCTGCTCCGTGACGATATTGCCTGATGACCAATAACTCGTTTTGCGCTGTAATCCCGACCATGTTGACCCAATCTGGATATTCCAGTACATAATAATGGTCATTAATGCGTCCATCGGGCAGTTGGCATGTATCCCGGCGTAAAGTCGCCCAGGGTTCTTTGCAGATATATTCAGATGATAGTAGTTTCCACTTTTCCATTTAACCAACAATATCTTTCATCATGCGGTCCACTTTTTCTTCCAACGTATGTTGAAGATTTAGATAGTCCTTTTTGTCCTGAAGTATTCCCTTGACTGAGCAATAAAATTTGATTTTCGGTTCCGTACCGGAAGGTCTTGCCGAAATCACGTCACCATCCGTCGTGATAAATTGCAATACGTCCGACTTTGGAAGTGTAATCTCTTTCTTACTTCCTGTCTTCATATCAGTAGTTTGGGAAAGTTGATAGTCCCGAATTTCCTTAACTTCGATTCCGCCGAGTTTCGTTGGTAAATTTTGACGTAACCCGGCCATCATAGCCTGAATTTCCTCAGCTCCGGCTTTTCCTTTTTTCGTTAAGGAAATCAGTTTCTCCTGATAGCAGCCAAATTCTTGATAGATCTCCAATAGAACCTCATAGACAGTCTTGCCTTTTGATTTAAAATATGCCGTCATTTCAGCTAAGAAAGCGCATGAATTGGGCGCATCCTTATCTCTGACAAGATCACCGACGAGGTAGCCATAACTTTCCTCTCCACCGGCTAGATATTGAGCCGAATCTCCTAATTTTGTTATCAGTTCCCCTATATATTTAAAGCCAGTGAGGGTTTCATAGTGCGACACATGATAATGATTAGCAATATCAGCCTGAAGGTTGCTGGTTACAATTGTTTTAACGATGTAAGGGTTATGTCCCAATTGTTTTAGATCACTCTTTGCACTTAAGACATAATAGATCAGCAGGCTGCCGATCTGATTGCCATTGAGTAACTGAAATTGGCCGAGGTTGTTTTTAACGGCGATTCCGACACGGTCCGCATCGGGGTCAGTTGCCAAAACGAGATCCGCGTCAATCTCTTCACCTTTTTTCTTCGCCAAGGCCATTGCATCTTCCTCCTCCGGATTTGGATAGATGACCGTTGGGAAATTTCCATCCGGTGTTGCCTGTTCAGTGACTACCATAACGTTTTCAAAACCCCATGATGCGAGCATTTTTGGTACAATTGTAATTCCTGTACCATGGATCGGAGAGTAAACTATTTTTAAGTCTTTCTGTGCGCGTACAGCTTCCGGATGTATACTCAATGCGATATTGGCATCAATATAAATTTGATCAATTTCTTCTCCGACTGGAATGATATGCTGGGCGTTTCCCTCAAATCGGATGTCTTTAACGGAGGCGATTGCATTGACTTCATCGATCACATTCTCATCATGTGGCGCGGTCAATTGCGAGCCGTCGTTCCAGTAGGCTTTATAACCATTGTATTCCTTCGGATTATGTGAAGCTGTCAACATGACCCCGCTTTGGCAACCAAAATGGCGGATTGCAAAAGATAACATTGGTGTAGGACGTAACTCGTCAAACAGATAAACCGTGATTCCATTTGCAGCAAATACCTGGGCTACAAGGTGACCAAAAGATTGCGAGTTGTTACGGCTATCGTAAGAGACTGCTACCTTTATTTCCTGGTTGGGAAACTGTTTGATTAGGTAGTTTGATAATCCCTGAGTTGCTTTTCCAATCGTGTATTTATTCATGCGATTGGAGCCTACCCCCATAATCCCTCTTAATCCTCCAGTTCCAAACTCGAGATCCTTGTAGAATGAATCAATCAGCTCCGTCTCGGCCTGCTCATCTATTAATTTCTGAACAGCATCTCTTGTTTCCTCATCATAATTTGAGGTTAACCAATCGTCGATTTTCTTTTGTATGTCTTTATCTAAATTTCCCATTATCTTTAAATATGGCTAAATGTAAAAAAATCTTTTAGGCATCGCAACCCGCATATGCACGATCAATGACTGTAATGTACCATTTTTCCCCTTCTTTTGTAACGTGAAAAACAAATGGTTCTTCGCTTTCATTGGAGGTCATTATCGCGCGGTAACTCCTGACTTCTATATTTCTTAATCGTTGTAATTCGTTACCCGTAATTTTTGCGTCTAAAATCTCATTCATAAACTTGGCTGTTTGTGACAGTTCATTCGGGCGGGATTTCTTGTCATAAAAAAAACCGAGCTTATCCCATTTCATTGTGCCGCAGTCAAAAACGGGAAGTTTTCCAGTTTTTAAAGGTCCTTTGTAACTCAGTTTTTCATACGAATG
This sequence comes from Sphingobacterium sp. HMA12, assembly GCF_002933815.1. Taxonomy (GTDB): domain Bacteria; phylum Bacteroidota; class Bacteroidia; order Sphingobacteriales; family Sphingobacteriaceae; genus Sphingobacterium. Next base: position 296,563 of record NZ_BEYR01000004.1, on the reverse strand, counting down.
ATACTCTGGCACCGGTTTGGAAAAGTTGAAATTATTTTGATGTACATACGAATCCAATGCCCCGGGACGATAGATGATATAGATCCCTAATTTGGGATGTATATAACTATTGATTGTTTTGCTGTCTTGATCGGTATACGCTTTGGCTATTTTTTCCAAAACTTGTTCTAATGTTTCTGTATCCTCTTTTTTGACTTCCTTTTCGAGTGTGTCGGGTTTGCTTATCGTATCTAAGGGGATAGAATCTTGGGCAATTTTTACGGCCTTGTCTTCCTTTTTATTGTTTCTACAGGAGAATATACCTATCGAGATACAGATCAGAACAAAGAAAAAGAGATTTCTCATGTTGTTTTTATTTATTTAGTACTATTTTTTGAAGTCAAGTTATCTATGATCGACTTTAATATTGACCTTGTTGATGGCAGCCACCATTGCACAAGGATTTCCTGAATAGTTTCTTCTCTATTCTCGCGCAATTTAAGAATTATTTCTTTTCTGAAGTTCAGTTTGGAGGTCTGCCAGGTCTTTTGATTAAACTGTGTGATCTGTTTTATTTTCTTTGCTGCGGTATTAAAAAGCATGTTTGCCGGAACGACATCATCTACCAAACCTTGCGATTTTGCCTCATCTGGAGTTAAGAGTTTTCCCTCAAGCAGATTTTGATACGCGTTGTGTCTTCCAATCCAGAAAGCATACAGTTGAAAGATACTTTCCGGTACAATGAGCCCCACCGGTATTTCATTGAGCCCGATGACGAAATTACCCTCGGCCATGATCCTATAGTCGCAGCATAGGGCAAATACGCAGCCTCCGGCAGGACTATGACCGGATATGGCCGCTGCGATTGGTTTTGGAAATGATGCCAAGAGCGAGGTTGCCTCCAAAAAAAGATTCCAAAATTCCCTGATTTGATCCTCATTATAGCCAAATAAGGTGATGAGATCAAGCCCCGCACTGAAAAAGTTCTCCTTACCAATAAGAATCACACCGTGAACGGCGTCGTTTTCCCGATTTATCTCCAACGTCTCTATTAGCTCTTTCAGTAATAGCGTATCTATGGCGTTTGACTTTCCTCGATCCAGAAAAATGCTTAAAATATGGTCTTCTACTTGGGTTTTGATATGCTCCATAATGAGTTTATTTAAATGTATAACGGTTTGTTCGGCTTGCTATTGTGGCTTTACTTCCATTAAATATTCCAGGTGTGCAATTTTTCCCTCCATGTCAATTCCTTCAATCGTGATTTTATAGGTTCCGGGTTCATCCGAAGTATAGAAATCAAATTTGGCTTCTCCGTTTTTAGTTGTTACCAGATTTGGTTCCCAGGCGATTGTTGTTCTCAGATCACGATTAAGCTCTTGTTTCTGTGTGCTATTATATTGTGGCTTGTAAAAGTTGCGATTCACATGCAGACCTTTGGGTAAAATGGTTATTATTCCTGTTGGCGTATAGGCGGATAACATCGCATCGCCAGATTTACTGGTGATAACCAATACACCGTTGCCGCCGTACATTCCATAAATAGCGGTGTTTCCAGCGCTTCTCAGCACTTCGATGCTCGCGATATCCGGGACGTTGATCATACTAATCTGGTCAGGCTCAATATACATGCCGTCTAGCACTACCTGCATGGGGCTGCCGCCATTTAATCCCACCGATCGGGTACTGTAAGGGACTCCATTTCGGAAAATAACTCCCACTAGTCTCCCCGCAAGGCATTGCTCCAGGGTCGCACAGGTAGACAGATCCTCGGCCGTAAGCACCTGATCAGCATTGCCTGGGCCATTGAGGTTTCTTGAATTTTTATCTGCTTTATTGACTCTGACCCTGTTGACCTGAACTTCTTCCAGTTTGATGCTTTTTTGAATAATACCGGCAGCTTCAAGTTCGGACAGGAATTGCTGATTGTCTTTAAGCTGGTTGATTAGCTTGGTGTTGATGTCATTCAGCACCAGTGGTTTGTCTTTACTTTCTCTGACTGGGGGAGAGGACGCATTGTCAACAAGTATATCGACTCTATTCTTCTCTTTTTGACCATTTCCGGTGACAATAAACTTGATACTATCCGCAAAAAATAGGTTATCAAAAGAAAATCTACCATCACTATCTGTCAGCGTATCTATACTTAGCATCATATTGCTCGTGGGGACTAAAGTAACTTTTGCATTCGGAACTACTGCCTTTCTTCCGGTTTTTTTAACAGTACCCGAGACCGTGAGACCCTTCTCCGGAAGGTACGCATTATTCGTCGTATTAAGGTAATTTTTCCAATCTAGCTTACGCCAGCCCTGGATCAGCATAAGGTTGTCAAGCTCATTGAACTTGATATTGTTGAGATCTTCAAAGTAATAATTTGGACGTTCTATAAAGCCCCTGAGATCGGATTTTAAGAGGAGCTCGGAGACAATTGAAGAATAATATTGCGCTGTAGCAGAATCGACTTTACTGAGGTTGATCACCGAGGCGGAGAGTGCCGCTATTTTTGAGGTATCACTGCTACCTTCCTTAACCGAAAGATTTGCGATTACCTGATCCCGTGTTGTAAATGTTGGCTTGTTCAATTGTAAGGTTATTGGCAACATTGTTTTTGGCGCATTGTAACTAAATACGAGCCTTTCGATGATCGGAACCAGCTGTTCATTCAGTACTGATAATTGGATTACTCCCGAAGAAAGGTCTTGTTTGGGAATGTTGAATAATATTTCCGGCCCGTTTAACTTTTGTTTAACAGCATGTAAAACAAGTCCATTGTATTGTGCAATGAGGTAGACTTCTTTACCTGTTACGAGGTCATCTGTCGCCGATAATTGCGCGGCGATTTTATCTTTTAAACCTGAGTTGACAGTGAGTACATAGCCTGAGGCAGCTACCGGAGGCAGAGGGCTGCTCACCGAATTCCCGTCCGGGAATACCGCCGTGGCAATATATTTTTTTCCTGTGCTTAAAATAAGCGGCATACTGCCCATGCCGAGGTCATTCGTCTCAAATTCGATGATGGGAGCCTGGTTTTCCTCTCCGATTTTGATTTTGGACTTCAGGCCCAGTCCGGCGGGTGTAAGTACTTTAACCCCGGTTTTGCTCAAAATATTGTTTACGAGCTCACCACTTTCAGGGAAAATCTGGATACTGTTCTGTAGGTTGGGATCTGGAATTGTAAAATTCTTTAATACCCGTCTTTTATCTGATGATAAAAATTGTAAGGATAATGTTCCGCCCCTAAAATTATCTTTGAGCTCAAGAGCTATCGTTCCATTTTCATTGGATTTTAAGCGCCCCTTCTTTTCTTTTAGGCCGTCCTGTTGGAGGGTATAGCTCACGCTGCTGTTTATTAGTGGCGCGCCCTGAATTGTCTTTAAGTTGATCTGGAAGAGGTTTTCAGTTCCATTTTGAAGGAGAGTACTTTCAGTAATGACATTGTCTGCCCGACCATTGGTAACCGGTACAATCCGCTCATAGAAGTTGGAGACGGAATCGTTTTCCATCCAGCGGGTGTAAGCTCTGATACGGTATGATCCTTCCACGAGTGTGTCCGATAGGCTCAAATCACCGATGCCAAGGCCCAATGTGAGAGGGATTTTAATGCTTTTGATGATGCTATTTGTCGGCGAGATCAATTCGATATTCGCAATCTTGCTGATATTGCTCAAGTAATTAAATGGCGCCGTGGTACAATATAGTTTGAACCAGATATTTTCACCCGCTGAATAGTCATTTTTGTCCAAGTGTAGATAAATTTTCTCCGTAACATGACTTTCGTGATAGGTCTCCAATTTCTGTATGGTCTGATCAATTTGAGCGGAAGCCAGAAAGGGAAGCAGAAGGCAATTGATTAACAACAATAAGCGAGCATACATATGACTAATGTTTCTTGAAAATTAGAAAATATTTTTCCTTTAATCAACTTATAAATCAAAATATTATCGCATGAAAGAGATCCGGCAATTCCTATTACAGGGATGGGGGCGCTTTTGAGTTGGAAAATAAATATAAAATCCGTTTTTGAATGATCTTATGTCTGAAAATTAGCATAAAAAAAATATCTTTGTGCTATGAATATCCTAATAATCGGTTCAGGAGGTCGTGAATCCGCCTTCGCCTATAAACTATCGAAAAGTCCACGTTTAGATCAATTGTTTATTGCTCCAGGAAACGCTGGTACAGGAGCATATGGACAAAATGTAAATATTAAAGTTACTGATTTTGAAGCTATCGCATCCTTTGTTTTGGAAAATGCGATACAAATGGTGTTGGTGGGACCAGAAGAACCTTTGGTGAAAGGTATTCATGATTATTTTTTGAACCGGACAGATTTAAAAAATATTCCTGTCATAGGCCCACAGCAAGAAGGTGCCCAATTAGAAGGTTCAAAAGATTTTTCGAAACAATTTATGGATCGCCATGGCGTGCCTACCGCCGCTTCTCGTTCTTTTGATGCAGACTCGCTTGCTGAAGGATTGGTTTATCTGGAGAGCCAAAAGTTACCGATTGTGCTTAAGGCTGACGGATTAGCTGCGGGAAAAGGTGTTTTGATCTGTGAAACACTCGAAGAAGCAAAAGCCGAATTGAAAGCAATGATTGCTGACTCTAAATTCGGAGAGGCAAGTCGCGTCGTTGTGGTGGAGGAATTTTTAAAAGGAATTGAACTCTCGGTATTTGTCTTGACGGATGGAAACTCCTATAAGGTACTTCCTTCTGCAAAAGATTACAAACGTATCGGAGAGGGTGATACAGGTCTAAATACAGGCGGAATGGGCTCTATTTCTCCTGTACCTTTTGCTGACGAAACATTTTTGAATAAAGTGGAAGAACGTATCATCAAACCAACTGTAGAGGGGCTGAAGAAAGATGGTATTCCCTATAAAGGTTTTATTTTCATCGGTTTGATGAATGTTGATGGTGAACCCTATGTGATCGAATATAATGTGCGTATGGGAGACCCTGAAACTGAATCCGTATTGCCTCGTATCGAATCTGATCTGTTGGATCTGTTGGAAGGCGTCGCACAGGGGAATTTGGATCAACGCTCTTATACCGTTTCTCCAAAGACCGCGGTTACAGTTATGTTAGTGGCAGGAGGTTATCCAGGAGCGTATGAATCTGGAAAGGAGATCGCGAATATAGAGAATGTTAAGGAGTCGATTGTATTCCAGGCGGGAACGAAGGAACAGGACGGCAAGGTTGTTACTGCCGGCGGACGTGTGATCGCGGTAACCACATTACAGGATTCGCTTTTTGAAGCGCTTCAACAGGCTACTGCTGATGCCGGAAGGATCTATTTTGAAGGAAAGTATTTCCGTCGTGATATCGGTTTTGACCTCATCTAAAAAATATTTAAAATTATTTTTGTATAAATGATTTTAAGGCCTATATTTGCAACTCCAAAAACAACAAAACTTTTGGAGTTGCATAAAAAGGCCCGTTCGTCTAGGGGTTAGGACGCAAGATTTTCATTCTTGAAACAGGGGTTCGATTCCCCTACGGGCTACACATCTAAAAGTCAAAACATACAAAAGCTTGCAAATTAAACATTTGCAGGCTTTTTTGTTTTTCAGTATCTACAAAACTTACACGAATTCCCAATAAAAAAGTGAGTCATTCAGTGAGTCATTTTCGCTCATTTGCTTACTCACTGAAATGGTGATAACATTTTAATAATCAATATGTTTAAAAATCAAACATCTTGATCCGTTTTAGTTGCAAGGCTAATTTTGCATCTGCTTTCATTGTTTTTTCAATGGCGATGCAGAGCCTGTTCCGAAAGTCGGGACAGGGTTTGTTTCACTTAAATGATGTTGTCATGAGTACAAATTATTCCTTGCTCTTCTACTTGAAGAAACCCAAAAATTATGTTACTGGCCCCAAGCCAATCTACATGCGGATTACTACCAGAGGTATGCCAAAAGAAACTTCCACGGGACGTGAATGCGAGCCATCGAAATGGAATTCTAAAGCCAACCGCGCAAAGGGTACAACAGAAACTGTAAAGACCCTGAACAGTTACCTTGATACACTCGTAACTAAAGTAAGTGCGATCCATACTGCTATGGTGGCGGCAGGAGAAGAAATTACAGCGGAGTCCATTAAGTTGCGGTTTCAGGGAAAGGATATCAAACGCAAAAACTTCTTAGATGTATTCAGGGAGCACAACAACCAGATGGAAGCGCTTTTGGGCAATGGGTTTAAGCCCAATACGCTCAAAGGGTATAAAACCTCCTTTTCCCATGTTGGTGGGTACCTGGAAAAAGAATACAGGTCGCAGGATATCAACACAAGAAGGATTGACCATGCTTTCGTCACAGGATACGAGTTTTTTCTGCGTTCCACAATGGGCTGTTCAGCCGTGTCGGCTGCAAAGTACATGAAACACCTGCGCAAGATCATCAAGATCTGTATTGCACACCGCTGGATCACAGATGATCCATTTGCATTCTACAAGATCAAAGCGAAGGCGAAAGAGAAGGAGTTTCTAACAGATGCTGAACTTCGTAGGATAGAAGAAAAGGAATTCAAAATACCACGTCTTGCGCATGTGCGTGATATTTTTGTCTTCTGTTGTTATACAGGTCTATCTTATGCTGATGTAAAGAAATTAAAATGGATAGATATCGCAGAGGGTGTGGACGGGAAACTCTGGATCTTCACGAGCAGAGAGAAGACTGAAACATCATCAAATATTCCTCTATTGCCAAAGGCACTTGAAATTATTGAAAAATATCGTGATTATCCGCCCTGCGTAGCGAAAGATATGGTATTACCTGTTCTTAGTAATCAGAAAATGAACAGCTATATGAAGGAAATTGCCGATTTATGCGAGATTACCAAAGAGCTAACATTTCACAAATCACGCCATACGTTCGCTACCTCTGTTACACTTGCCAATAGCGTACCTATCGAAACTGTTTCCAAGATGCTCGGGCATACCGACATCAAAACTACGCAGCATTATGCGAAACTCTTGGACAATAGAGTTGCTGTGGATATGGACAGACTGGAAAGAAAGATCGAGAATAAACCGGTACCTGCAAATCAGGCTAAAATGGCTGAGCTATGTACTCCACAGGTTTTTACTTTCATAAAAGCAGGCCATAACGGAAGAAATATTGCTTAATCACAAAGTGAAGCGATACATCAGGTATCGCTTCTATAATAAAATAAAAATATGTTATCCTCCCTTAATAAAGAAACAGCTGTACTTGTTTATTCTTTTGAAAACAGCATTGTCACCTTGGACCGAAAACTATCCTTGTCGCCATAGCTGATTTCCTGCTGTAATTTTAATAAATTTCCATCGAGGAATATGTCCCACCAGTCAATATCTGTCCTGAGCTTTGGGTAATAATCGGCAAGAGAATCAATAATTCCTGTTGCGGAGGTTCCCCATTTCTCTGCCCAAGCGGATGGGTTAAATGTATTAGTTTCCTTTAGCAGAAGTTGGTTTGCTGTGATACGATAATAGTATTTTCGGAAATAGATAGGTTCTCCAATATGGATCCCCCCATCTTTAATACTTACATCTGCACCTGATGGATTCCAATTAGTACCATTCGCGGTAGAGCTGACAAAGTAAGGGGTTGTCAAGCGCAGGGAAGCACTGTCAGGTCCATCAAAACTCAGATATTCGTAAGGAAGATGCTCATTCTGAGCAATACTGTTTTCATTTTTGTCTCCGGTGGACAGGATCGTTTCATAACTGGTTAACTTCCATTTACCTTTAAGGCTGTTGGCCATGTGCTGTCCAGAATTCTCCTTCTTGCAGGAAACAAACAATAGGAGGAAAATGAATAAAATAATCAATCGGTTTCTCTTCATGGCCTGTTATGGTTTGAGTGGCTAAAATAAATAATTTAAATCTAATTTTACAATCTATGAGGGTTTAAGTGTCGGACTGTGATAGCCCGCATATAGAACTTTATCATGAGGCCTTCTTGTCGGTAAAATTTGTGGTTGGTTTGGCCTACAAGTTTAATTAATCGAGCGTATTAAATGCTTGGGCATGGTCAAATGGGAGTTGGTCGAATAATTTTTGAATTATTATCCGAGTTTATCTAATTTGAATATTGTTTTTTTGAACTGGACAACGGTCAGAATAGATAGCCATAATTACAGAACTGGACAGCCCGAATAACCATGAAAGAATTCGAAATTGATATTTATCTAGAAGGAGTGAAAACGAGGATCAATCTTCGCAAGATGGATTATACCTCGCTTCGGAACCTTTCCCTGAAATTGCAGCGGCTATTGGGAGATAACAGGTATATCCATGAGTTGGTCCTTGAAAGCGACCTCTTTTATTTCCGGCAGGAGCTCAGCGGAAAGACCGTCAGTGCCCTTCACAAGAATGGAATAATAACTGTTGCGGACCTGATGGCCTGTTCGTATGGGGATCTGGCTGCTATAGGCGGATTGGGAAACAAATCCCTTTCAGAAATATCCGGCTTTGTTAAGGAACTTGGAAAATGGCCCATCGAATTTTGAAAGATCTTCCGAAAAGTGTAATTTGATATTGTTTTTCAAACAAATCCCATAAACTAATCCTTAAGCGGCTGCCCCGAAAGGGTGGCCGTTTTACTATGGATACCCCTCAGTGGACAGTCCATCGGATATAAGGATCATGGTATGGGGCGACGCTTTTATAGGTCTGGATTTTCTTCCCCTTTATCCCTTCTCCATTTTTTCTCGGTAATGGAGTTAAAATTTGATTTTTTCCATTTGGTCAGGTGGTAGCCCCCGCAATGTGTACAGTAATATGCACGCCGCTGTACAGGCCGTCCCTGCCTGTGCTTGATGCGGCGGCCTGTTTCGTTTCGTCCCTTTTGAAAAAGTAGTTCCACTTAATGTCGAGCATGACGAGCCGGGCCTCTATCGAGGAAGCAAATATCACCTTTCCGGTTTCCCTGCATTTTTTATTGGTCGCCATAGAAATAAGTTTTGTTTTTCAGTATTCCCTTCGGTTATATTTTGGTCCTTTGAGGCAATAGACTACGAAAATATTTCTCTGCCCGTTAGCATGTCCAGATCGCTCCCTATTTTGACCGTAGGTATTGACCGCTTCTTAAAGCTAACCAATTTGCTGCTGAAAACGAGGCAGACAGCTATCTGGTCAGGAGAAAGGCTGTACGAAAAAGTCAGATATCGAGGAAATCGTAGAACTTATAGTGGTCAGACCTCTGTTTGTCGAAAAAATTTGCTAATGTGAAATGTAACACCCTACATTTAATGTATTTCGTACCCCTAAAGTAGTCCAAGTAGAACAGTATACAATTATTTTTTTGCGTTTATGACGGATCATTTTAATATTATTTTTCCCACTGAGCCCCTTTCCGTACTTGATTTAGGTAGCTGTCCTGCTGACTGGACGGAAAATGCTTTGAAGTCAGCAACTTCGTCCTTAAGGTATTTTTTTCCGAAAGCAGAAGTCCTCCGTGAGAAGCTACTCCTAAAAAAATACCATATTGAGCTTTTACAGATCCGTACAGAAGAACCTTTCAGACTTCGATTTCAGTTGGACCGTGACAGGCTGTTCCTTTTATTTACGATGCAGGGAGATCTCAGGTTTTCAACAGAAGATGGTACAGAAGTTACCACGGCAAACGAAAACAGTTTTTATCCCTCACATAGTAGGGCCGGAGTCTACCGAGGAGAAATTGTAGAAGAGTCTGTAGTAAAGGCTCTCATTATTTCATTTGATCCGAAATGGACAGAAAGTATTGTCCGGCCCTATAGGGTCCTATGGGAGGCGTTAAGTGAAATAGCGCTTTCCGATAGACAGTTCAGCATCCTTCCGCGCCTTAGGATTGATCATGTGCTGGGAGAAGAACTTGACGAGATACTGGACTTCAATGATGCCAATATCGGGATCGTCAAGCTCAAAATGCGCAAGAAGATTGCTATGGTCTTGAAGTCTTACCACGAAATGCTGGTCAGCTCGGGACTGGACAGGATCTATCTGGCAGGATTATATATAATGAAAAATTTTACAGATCCAGAAATTGATATCCAGTCGCTGCTACAGGATCTACCGATGAGCGATAAAACTTTTCGCAGAAAGTTCAGGGTCATATTTGGAACTACGCCCTATGACTATTGTGTAAGGCTAAGAATGGAGAGGGCCCGAAAATTCATCGATGAACAGGGACTGACCCAAAAAGAAGTATTTTCCCTGGTTGGCTACACGGATCTTGGTAGCTTTTCACGTATCTATCGTAGCTACTACCGAAATGGAGGAAAGAAATAACCTCATGTAGATCTTTTCTATTGTATCTCTTTTGTTACCCAGAAAGGGAATAAACGGACATTTTTGATCAAAAGTCTCCAAAAATTGTCCGTTTTTTCCTTTTTCAGGCTATACCCAAACCTGAACTTTGTATTAAAGGTTTTGTAACCGGCTATCCCTGAATAGGGAACAGCGATATAAACAATAAGGAAATGAGAACAAAAAAGAAAATAGAGACTATCGCGCAATACGGCTTTTTACTGCTCTGGGGAGTTACAGCTGCTGTCAAGCTCAGTAGCTGGGATACGACCAAAAGTGAAATGGCATTGCAGTCATTTCCCTACTGGATGGAGCAACTGCTTCTTTGGGGACTCCCGGCCTTGTATATAGGCCTGACCTTAATATTGCTATATAGACCTACAACGAAACTGGGCCTGAGGCTGTCTACGGTCGTGATTGTTATTTTTACTATCTATCTTTTGGTTGGAGTTTCGGGGGTACTCGGTTATACGCCCTGCGCCTGCGCTGGGATATGGCCGACAAACAACCACTGGCTGCATATTGCACTGAACAGCATATTTATTACCATAGGTATCATATATTGGGTGTCGGCCCACAAAAGCCATACGGAAAAAGACGTCGTTTCCGATCTCGGCAGGAAGGAGGATACCATCTTATCATAACTCAGCCGATAAGGCAGGTTGAAGGTCTGCCCTGCCAAGATCAAGGAATATCCCCAGGCCAAGACCTCGGATGGTATATGGGGCAGGCCATGCAATGGGCCTGATGAAATCAGCGCATGCTAACCATTAAATTTTTTGTTATGAAATCATTATTTAAAAATTTGAACTTTGGCGCATTAGTGGTACTTCTATCAGTTGTGGCCCTGACAGTTTCCTGGAAAAACCATGAAAGCAAGCGATTGACTTTCCAATGGTTTGAGGTTTCCGATAATGGATCAGGCAATACCAACAAGGTTATTGACGGTCCTTATCCCGGAGGAACACCCGGAACTGAATGTCAGGAGCCTGAAGGTAACATGTGTGCCGTTCCTATCGACAGACAATCCTATACCGGCCCGATCAATACGTTGGCCCATGCTTACCAGCTACAGACAGAAGGTAAGATCCTTGTAGGTGAACCTGTTTATAGAGAAGAGGAATAAGCAAATTAACATATTTTTTCACAGGGCCCGATCCTTTAGATGGCGGATATAGCTATCCGCCATCTATCATTTCTGATCAATAGTTTTTCTCACTGTCCGGCCATTGCCAAACCCATCGGGCATCATCAGGGAGCAGTGAATACGTTTTTCCGCCTGCCTGACGTGTCAGGGTGATCCCATCGTCACCTGTTAAGTTCTGTTTCCTGATGTCCGACCATCTGGTTCCCCGCATATAAAGTTCTTTTATCCGTTCGTCATCGATGCGCTCCCGAAGGGAATTTTCATCTGAGGCGATTGAGCCAAAATCGCCGTTCCTATACCGATGGGACAGTAGAAACTCCAGGTCATCTTTTGCTTTTTCGGGCAGGCCTTTTTTGAGATAGGCCTCAGCACGGATCAGGACAACTTCATCCAGGGCCAGTCCGTTAAAGAAGATGCTTCCCGCATAGGAACCATAAAACCGTCGCCCATTCTTAAAAAATAGGGCTTTTCTCAGATCATTTTGTTCATAGGACCTCAGGATATCTTCACTGACGATCCCCTTGCTCATAATGGGAGCTCCGAAGGACTGGCAATAGAAAAGGATCTCGCTGTTTTTCATTCCTTTTTTCATGGCGTCAAAAGGATATGAAGGGGATCCGCTGATCTTGTTATAGTCAAGCAGGTCTTTCTTTACCGAAAGGATCTTTTCACTATATTCAAGGGCCTGATCCCAACGGTCCATTTCCCTGAAAATTCTGGCCAGCAGTGCGTACGATGAAAGTCTCGACGGTCTATAATTATTAGCTGCTGTTTCCGGTAGCAGGCTGGCTGCTTCCAGCAGATCCGATATTACTTTATCGTACATATCTTCAAGGTTGCCGTATTGCGGACTGACCGCTACATCATAATCCAGACGTAATGGAATGGCCCTGTCCAGCTTTGCTGTTGCAGGGACATACGGTCTGCAGAATGCCTGCGCCAGTTGATAATAGGCAAAGGCACGATGAAATAGCGCCTGTCCCTGAATATTTTTCCAGCTCTCAAGGTTTTGGGCATCAGGTTTTAGTTTCTTTATGTCCAGTGCGAGATTGGCATACATAATCACCTGATAAGCATTGTTCCAGTCTGCAACCTGTTTTCCTTCATAGACATCATCGGCCCAGATGTATCCGTTTTTATAATAAAAATAGGATATTGGGCTCAGCGTTTCCCATGCGTCGTCGGGATAAATATATTCATCAGACCCGATGGACACCAGACGGAATGCTGCCTGTTTGTTCATCACGGTACTGTTGTCCAATATCGCCTGATAATCGTTTATGTTGCTTGGTATAACCTGATTGGTCTCCCTTTTCTCATTCAGAAAATCCTTTCCACAGCCGGCAAAAAAAAGAAAGCAGCAGGGGAATATAAAAAGTATCTGTTTCATAATGTTTTATTAAAAGTCCAATTGCATTCCCAATGTGATTGTTTTTGGCGCTACATATTCCGCTCCGGAATAATCGGGATCAACACTGCGGTCACCGGACTGCCATAAAACACCGAGGTTACGTGCCATTGCATAGAAGCGCATATTATTGAATTTAAGCTTTTTTGCCACCGAAATCGGCAGGTCATAAAATAACCGGATATCCTGAAGACGGATCTGGTCTCCCCTTTTGATCAATATGGCAGAATTGCTATATATGATATTCGAATAGGGAATGGTTTTGCCGATCTCCTGAGTGGCAGGAACATCGGTACTGTTTTCGTCTCCGGGTTTCTGCCACCGCTTAAAATAATCCATATTATAGTCAAGCGTATACTCGCCCCCGGAATTCATTGAATTTGCACGAAAGGAATGGCCTGTTTTCCAGCTCAATGTAAATTCCAGGCCAACCCCGTTATAGTTAAGGGCATTTCGGAGCGTTCCATAGAATGGGGGCACACTTAGGCCCGCTGCTGTTAGGTCATTAAAAGCCAGCCCCGAATAAAATTTGGTATAGTCCCTGCTTTCCCTGCCATCAACATATACAATGGGCAGACCGTCCGTATTGCCCAGTCCATACCATGGAAGAGTGAACATGGCGTCCCTGCTCATGCCGGCTACGGGAACCTTTCCGTCCAGGTAATCGGAAATCACCACATTATTGTTCTGCGCATATCTGGTGACACGGTTCCTGACAAGATTCAGCAGAAGTGCAGAGGTCCATTTTAGCCTGCCATCCGTATTTATGGAATTTAGCTGCAGTTCATACCCGTTTGTAACCAGATCCGCATAATTTATAAGCCTGGAATTATTGGCGCTCCCACCTTCAATAATACCAGTGTTGGGGGGGAGTATATCTTCGCCGATCAGGTCGGAAGCGTTCTTTCTGAAATATTCGGCAGTACCGGACAGCCTATTTCCAAATGAACGAAAATCAATGCCCATATTGAATGTATTGACTCTTTCCCACCGGAGCGACGGGTTCCCGACAGATAATATCTGAGCATTGTCCACCCCCGTTGTCAGGTCGGCCCCCATGTGCCTGACCGTTGGATATACGCTCACGGATTTATTGACATTTCCGGCACTGCCATAGGTTGCCCGTATCCGGAGATATTCCAGATTTCTTACCGCAAACCAGTTTTCCTGCGAAATGTCCCAGCTCGTACCAAGGGAATACAGCGGTGTTCCTTTCTGATTTGTCTTTACACCAAAAAGATTGGAGCCATCCCATCGCAGCGAGGCTGAAAGGATATACCGTTTTTTAAAGGTATATCCCACATTCCCGAAATAGGAAAGATAACGGTCCACAAAAATTCTGTTTGTATAATCGGGAGACGATATATAGCCGTAGCTGTCAGGACGCAGGTTGTAGCCCTGCGAATAGTCCAGATTTGTCAGGCCCATTGCTATATCGGGATTGTAGCCATAAAGTGTTGAGCCCGGTGTAATGGTCCGCCTGAATTCCCGTATCTCGCCGCCGATCAGCCCGGAGACCTGATGGTCTTTCCCATAACTGCCGTTATAGTTCAGCTGTCCCCTTGCCGAATGGCTCAGAAGCGATTCAGGGGATTCATTTATGAATATCCCACCATAGGGTATGATTTTTTTTCCGTCATCCTGCGTGAAACGATTGACCATATCCCGCACAAAATAACTGTCCCTGTCGTATAACACACTGCGAAAAGAACTTCCTTTTGTGTACTGATAAGTAATGTCCAGATGGAAATCTTGAAGAAAATCATACCGGAGGCCGGCATTTAACCGCAGTTCCTCACTTTTTCTACGTTTATCTATCAGGTCACGCTCCCGTAAAGGATTGTACTCCCAGTCCAGCAGTCCATCAGCTTTGGCCCGATCAATATAGCTCTGGCGATATTCCTTTATCAGGGTCAGGCGATTCCCGTTTTCGTCCATCAATCTTGTATAAGGAGACAGGCCTACGCTTGTTACGTGTCCTTTTAGGTCGTTCAGGGTGATCCCGTTTTCTTTTCCATGCTGCTGACTATACCACACCGAACTCATCACCTCGAGGTTCCTCAATGGCCTGAACGTGTTCTGTGTACTAAAGCTGACACGGTTCCCTGTATTTCCGATTACTTCGCCCCTATTTTTGTCATAGCCTCCCGATAGGAAATAAGTATAATTTTCTCCCCCTCCGCGGGCATTCAGCGCATATTGCTGGACGACTGATGGCTGGTACAAGTACCGCATGGCCTCTTTTCTGACTTCCGTTTTCTTGAGCATATTCTCCTGGCCGAGAAACTCCTCTTCCGTCATGGAACCATTGTCCCGGGCGATCAGCATTTCCACGTACCTGGGGAATGGTACCTGATTATCAGTATCAATATAGAATCCGCCATGAAGGTATTTTTCCTTTTCTATCTGCATTACGGTTTCACTCGGCAGCCGGTTTCGGCTGTACATCAGGTCGGGTTTCCGGCCGATGGACAGATTGCTGTTAACGGAAAGTACTCCCTTCTGATTATACCGCCCTTTTTTTGTTGTAATCACGATCACTCCATTGCCGGCACGTGCTCCCCAGATAGAAGCGGATGCTCCATCTTTTAGAACTGTAATATTATCTATGTCATTCGGATTGATGGATGTGATATCGCCATCGTATGGGAAATTATCCACGATGATCAGTGGACTGGCATCCGATTGGATCGTTGCGAGGCCCCGAACACGGATATCCGAAGGTTTTGTTCCGTTCGGTGTGACAAACTGAACCCCTGAGGCAACACCGTCGAGCCTTTCAAGTATGTTCGCTCCCACAGAGCGGTTTAAAAGCTCATTGTTTATGGTAGTAAATGATCCGGTAGCTCTTTCTTTGGGGATCTGGTAAAACCCTGTGTTTACGACCTGTACTTCACTTATTGCCTGCGTTGCATGGACCAATCGGATTTGCAGATTCCGGCCTGCCGAATTTACCGCGACTTTCTGTTCAATGTATCCAACAAAGCGGACGGATAATGTATCGGGAAAGGATACTTTGCCGAAAGAAAAATGGCCATTTTCATCAGACAGCATCGTTTGCCTAGCCTCTTTGAGGGCCACAGTCGCTCCAGATAGCGGAATATTATTTTCTCCGATGATCTTTCCGGCTATCTGCGCTTTTCCTTCCAGAAAAGAGATTAAAAAAAAGAAGAGTATTATTTTTTTCATAGCTCCTCCTTTCCCTTCTTTAGTTTGCGGTCTCCATTTTCCGAGAATGAGGGTGGTAGACCGAGCAATAGGTTATTGATAATTTTTTCGCTGTCAGCCCTGGCATCAGAAAGGCCAATGAATTTGCCTTTGTTGATCCAAGCTGACGGACCGGTAACTGGCGTTCCGCAGAAATAGTAATTCAGTAAATATACCTCCGGTCCGATCAGCTGCGGCATATTCCAGCCCATTTTATGGATCATCAGTTCGGCTTTGTAATCCCAATCGAGCATCAGCCCGACCACCTGGACCTCCCCTTTATATTTTGGCTGTAGTTCTTTCCACTTATTCATGGATTTCAGGCAGGGAGAACACCATTTCGCCCAGAAATCGAGCACGAGGATCTTATCTGCCGCAAGTTCCCGCAGGGTTATACTATCTCTTCCCCGGATGTCACCAACAATCCTGACCGGCAGATCCCATATTTCGTCGGGGACATTTTTACCGACCTTTAAAGGTCTTATTCTATCTATTTTTGCGCGATACTGAAATACCGGATACTTCTCCAGATCGGCATTTGGATAGTACATTAACTGTTCCCGTGAATTTTCCTTTTTGTCGATTATATCGACGAAAAAAGGAATGTTCTCCCGTGTTATTTTCTTAGCGGATTGCCCGGCATCAGCCCGTGTTTCCACGGACTGTGCGGAACATAAACTAAACATAGAAACGAAAACCGCCGTTAACGTCTTTAACAGGTTGTTTCCCCTATAAAGATGCGTTTTTAGAATATCTTTTATCAGTAACAGTATGAGTGTCATAATATGGTCTGTTTATGGTCGAAAAATCAGCGGCGCGAAAAAAGCATACTTCTCCCATTACGCTATCTGCGTTTGTTTTTCGATAGAAAATTGGTTTGTTTTTGGCTTATAATATAAAAAATAGCCGCTCCCAGCCCTTGGAAAATTTATGACGGATTCGGTCGGGACAAAGAGGGAGCGGCATATGGTTATTGTACCACACTATTCGGGTGGGCATGCTAAATTTTGAAGTAATTGTTTCTTTAATGCTATCATAACTTCTTGTTTTATGAGTTATGAGCGAGGGAGGCTAAAAAATAATTAAGCGACATGGGCCTCTGCTCGCTCCCTCCCCAGGCAGGTTTGGAAAAGCGAGTGAGCACACCATGTCGCTCAATCATGTAAATTTATGATAAAATTTAACATGCACGACATGGGGCTTCACTTGCCTTGGTTAGCTTCCTATTTTGCCTGGGGAGGACTAACCAATACTGTAATAAAGCCAGAACGATAGCTAATGTATTGGGTTCAAATCTTGTTCAAATGTGATCCACTAGTAAAACACTATCAAATTCTTATTCAAATATAAGAATAATATTTAAATAAGTAAAATAAAAACATACTAAAGTAAATTTATTAGATCCTTTTGGGTGTCAATTAAGATTATTAGTAAACTAATATTTGTCTTATGAAGATTAACATTGGACAGATAATAAAAAGAGTTGCGACTGAACAGGGAATCAGTCAGAAACAATTAGGTGATAAAATTAACAAAACTAAGCAAGGAGTGGCAAGTATATATAGACGTTCCACAATTGATATAGAACTCCTTAAGGAAATAGCTTTGGTATTAAATCATGATTTTCTATCGTATTATTACCAAGATGCTCCTTTTAAAGTTTTTAAAGAGTTGGAAGTCAGTAATTGGGAACAAAAAGTAGATGACCTCAATGAACAGATAAATCTGAAGGATATCTTATTAGGCAAAAACGAAGAAATTCTTCTCTTGCAGCGGAAATATATAGCTGAGCTGGAACAAAAGCTAGGCAAAAAGTAATATAGACTTTTTATAATAACTAGGAGTCTGGGCATAATTGACATTAACGATATAGAATCCATCAGGATTAGCTCATTTCAACTTCTAAATGTTGGAAATTGACCTGATTTTTATTAACTTAAGGAATATTTAAATCCTCTTTTTATAGGATAGGATCTCACATCTAGAGGATTTAAGCCAAATGGAGGGGTATGACTAAATCGAGCCATCGAAAAATCAGTTACGGCCAGAAGGAACAGGCCCGCCGTCGGGTATTTTACCACAGGTTACGCATTATCTGTGAAAAAATGGTTGGCAAGGGATATTTTGAGCTTCTTCCTGAAAGTAGCCTCCGACTATTATACCTATATAGATATCCCGAGATCAAGGTGATCCTGCGTGGTAATCGTGTCATGAATGAAGAGGAGCTCAAAAATTATAAGCAAACTTTGGCCGAACTGCTCAGCAGTCAATATATCGAAACCCTGCTGGGAGAAAAGATCTCTTATGCACGCTTTTTGACTGATGCGCTTGTCCTGCTTCATTATATACAGTACAGAGTGGGCACGAGGATCAAAGGGTTTTCCAAGTTACGGGAGGTGTTCGCGCCCTATTTCACCACTAAAGAGTGGTTCAGTCAGCAGCGCACGAATATTATACAGATCATGAGCATCAACGATCTGCAGCTCTATGATTTTTACAGGGGTACAGTACGGTTCAGTTTTGACCGGATGGCGATAGAACAATTCGGTGGGACCAATGAAATCTATATTCACCGTCTGGCCCATAGCACAGCTTTACAGGATATCGACGGTAAGAAAAGGGTAATCGTCCGTATGGGAGTACCCTCTCCGTTCAAAGTAGATGAATTTGACTGGATCTCTATCCGACCGAGCCAGTTGGGACTGGCCAATGTTGAAGAAGATATACCGCTTCCAATCTATGCCCAGCAGCATGCACTCGACCGCTTTGAAGAGCGCGCGGTGTTTTGGAGAGGATACGTGCAGGCCTATATTGGATATATAATGCGGGAAGGAAGTGCCCGTACCATTGTAAAAAAGGATTATTTGCTGCTGGAATGTTATCTCGCCACCCACAAGGTGGGTTACTTTGTCATATCGCTCCAAAGGGACAAGTGGCTGATCCGGACTTTCCTGTTCCTGACCAATTCGGGAACACCGGAGAGCAATAAACTTGAAGAGATGACCAAACTGAAATTGCTCGACAGGAAGCACCTGATGATAGACAGCATGGACGCTTTTTTACTTTACGATATTGCAGGAGATAAAGGGCTACGCAAACTCTTTAACAAAGCAGGGTGTGGCTCTCTGATGCAATATGCTGATCAGATCAATAAACATGGAAAGGAGAGCCTCAAAAGTCCTGATTTTATATACCGTTATATGTCTATGCTGAAATAAAGAAAATACCAGATTTTCCTCTCCTTAACGGCAGTTGATTTGAACACACCATCCTATTGCCAGCGCTTAGGCCACCAGAAGGCAAGATGGTACAATTTGGTCAGGGGCGCTAGCAGGGGCGGTGTGATTGAGCGTTCACTACACCTTTGACCTTTGAACCATCGTGGCTATATTTGCTTTTGCGGTGACAATAGATATCCATATTTACAGTTATTGATATATGCAGATATATAAAATTCTTTATTATTAGCGCATACCTCGACCCCTGCCTCTCTTTTTTCGCTTTCTTTTTCTTTCCTCTTCTGCAGAAACGGTATCATGTCCTCCGAAATCCTGAACTGGAGCTAGCAGAATATCCAATAGCCCCCAACTAGCTTCTGGAAATAAAGGTCCCCATCCTGTTAGCTGTGGAAATTTCTCTAAGTCCACCTTTGAAAGAATCGGTTCGTCCTGCTGCTTTTCCCTTGCTGTATCTCCGCCACTCTTCAATTGTCTGTCAAGTGTATGCACTGCCGCCTGCTGGTCAATATTTCCGTTCTTCATCGTATTTGCGTAGAGTAGTGTATCTTTCAATTTTCGGTCAAAGCCGAACATCCTGTCGAAAACTGTCTCGCCACACTGCTTGAAAGCCATCTGGTCAAATTGTCCCATTTTTTTTGAATGTTCCACATTCCTTCCCCGTGACCTGTTCTGAGGGCTAAGCTTGATCCTGTTTGTTATATCTTTTCTGCTGACGATGACCTGCACATGGAACTGCGGCCCTTCTTTACGATCCCCTACTTTTTTTGTGCCATTTTTTACCTCTCTGTCCTTATGGCTGTAATACCGGTAGTTTTCCAGTTTGCCAAACCACAAAAGATCATTATTGCTTTCTATTCCTGGGCGCCTGAAATTGCGTGCATATTCATCCATGATCCTTACGGCGTATTCTTTCAGTTTTTCCCTCGCGCCCTGCTCGCCATAGGTAGACAGCAGAAAGTCGATCTCTTTTCTACTGGGGCTGATGTTGATCAGAAAAAACTTACTGTCATCTTTTCCCAGCTTGGCGATATTGCCATCTATACCGATACGGACTTCATGCGGCCTGATGTTACTGCTAGCCCCATTGAACCAATGCTGGGGCACTTTGTTTTCAGCAAGACGGTTTTCCTTCTCAAGATAAGAGACTAGATTCCCGCAGCTTTCCTTATTGTTCCCTGTTTCGGAATCCGTGATATTGATATACATAGCGACTAAAGTTTATCCAGTGCTTCTCTGACCTGTTTGGCCAGTTCTTCCTTTCTGGCGGCAGAGACCGACCAGCCCAGCGTCTCCCGTTGACTGATATAATGTTCAAGGATCTTTCTGAAACTATCTTTTAGCTCCTGTTTTTCTGCGATCCCCAAAAGTAATTTCTTAAGGACTTTATCAAGGCTCCCGAAATATTCCGTATTGGCTTTCAAAAATTTTGATGCCTGCTGCTGTTCATTAGAAATAATGTCTATCGCTCCTGATTGTTGTCTGTGCATGGTCGTCAGTTCATCCAGCATGGAATATAGGGGTACCAACAGGTCGGTTTCCTGCTTTCTGATAAAGGAAAGTATACGGCTTACTCCACTGGAAAGTTCCTTTTTCAGCACCTCATCGTTCAGATCGGCCGGATCCTTCTTGCTCCTGTAGAAATAATCTACCATCTGTATCACCAGCAGGCGTTTTGTCCGACCGAGTTTAAGGGAAAGATGTTCGAGCCTGCCGTCCACTTCCATGGGGAAGCGGACGGACCTTGTGTTTTCATCGGACCTAGCCATTGCTGCCGGGATTATTGTTCATGATAAACCTGAACCTGCTTGCGTTGGTCGGATGCCATGAGGGGATATACTCAAGATAACCAAACCGGACAAGTTCGGAAAGGCATTTATGATAGGTAGCAATGGAACGTATGCGGGAAAAATGCATCAGTTTCCTGCGGCTCGTATGAAAAAAATCGTTGAAATTATCATGCTGCTGAAAATAGCATAGGGCAATGACAAGCCCGATATGTGAAGGGAGTAGTCTATCATCCTGCGTGATATGTTCAAAATAAACGCTAAAGTTATGGTCATGCGTATTATTAACCATTGCCGTCTCCTCCTTCCATCATCATATTTACATCGCTACTGCGATAATACATACTGCCTCCGATTTTCTTGAAGGGCAGTACTCCGGTTATCCGCAGGTTCTGCAAAGTGCCCGGAGATATGTTCAGTTTCTTTCTTACCTCCCGGCTACGGAGCCATTCTCTATCTCCGTTTTGCGCTAAGCTCTTTTCCTTTATGATCTGTCTGATTTCATCGAGCAGCTCTCTCTTAAATACCTGTAAGTCTTCTTTTGTCAGAATGTCCAATACCATAGAATACCAATTTTGTAAACAATACCGGGCAGGCTGTATGCCGTGCCACCGTTGCAAAATTGTGATCCGGGAGAGGACTTTGGATGACCATCCGACCGCAATGGTCATGTTCATCAATCAGACAGGAAAGCCGTTAAAGCGGAATTTTGGGAATAATCTCGAACAGTTTCTTTTCTTTCGGAATTTTGACACCTTTCATGGAATCTTTCGGGTCTTTCTGTACAAAATAGTTCCGGACGGTATTTACCGGTATATCTTTGCCATTGTAGACAAAATATTTTGAGACCATTTTATAATAGGGACTTTCGTGGTCACTGACCAATAGCTTCCTTCCGTTGGGAAGGTTCAGATTTTTCATCTGCTGCAATAGGTCGATAAATGTGGGGAGGTGATCATCCTGTATCATCGGCTTTACGGAGACTTCATATTTCTCCAGATCGGCAAGTTTGGTCTGTAAAACTTCGACCTCTGATCGAAGTTTTGAGATCTCTTGGTCTTTCTCTTTTACCAGCATATCATTTGGCCTGATGTTCCATTTGTCGAGCGGTGCGAGGAAATCCAGGAATTCACCCAACTTCTTGATATTGGAGATATGGAGGGAGTGCTTTGAGGAAAAGGGATCCTGTCCCTTAAAATAATCAATCCTATCGGACACGATACGCCAGACATGGGAAAAGAAATCTTTTTCCGAGCGGTTTCCTCCGGAAAGGTAATGTTCCAGATGGTACTGATAATAATCTTGAAATATTTTCTCTTCCAGATCATAGACCTTCAAAAGGAAGTGATTGTCTTCGTACCCCATTTTGAGACCCAGAATATTTCCTAAATCAAAAGGGTTCGGATTGAAATCAAACGCTTTTCTTGCTTTAAAGTAAGTTACTGTCATATAACGAATTTAATAAAATCATTACAATTGATATGAATCAATCCTTTGGATATGGATAATATTATCTGGGGACGCTCTTCTAACGAGAAACAATAAGTAAATTTGGTAAACGACCAATACTATGCATGATTTAGACAGATTAAAAATGTTGATCGGATTGTACCAGAAGGAAGCAAGGGACTTGAAAAAGTTAATTTCTACCGGCATTAAGGAATGGGAGTATATGATGGCAGATTATTATGCACAAAGGTTGCGACAGGTCAATAGGGAGTTACAGATATTGCAGACAATCCTTGACCCCGATTATGGTGAAAAACAGATCCTGATTAGGCAGATTACCCACTGTAAAAAGAATCGCTCATTGGCGGGTCAAAAAAATTTAAGGGAACTTTACGAGCAGTGGATAGGAGATGCCGAGAAGAAGTTGGAGGGACTGAATAGTAATGTGAACCCAGACTCGCCCTTTTCCAGGGTTGTGGCTGATCTACTAGAGAAATTGAAACGGAAGGAAGTTCAAAAAGTCGTACTGATGTTCGATAGTGAACTGGATCTTGGTATCATAATTACCAGCGGTAGAAAGTTATGCCTACGGATTCCCAAAATAAAAACTCTCAGAAATAGAAACGCTATCGGAAACCATCAGATCAGCCTTCTGCAGCGGATGGGGTTCCAATGGGATGCAAGAGAAACTTTGTTGTATTTGGGATTGGAGCTTAACACCTTAACCAATCAAGTGATGGAATTATTGTCAAAAATTGTATTCAAAGTTTTCATATTCGAAGAGATGGGTGGTAAAAGCTACATCAGTTATAGCTAAATGAATGCTTATTCAGATAACCAGCGATATATTTATCTATATTGATAGCCTAATAGATATATTGTCTATTCGATATACAGCCTATTATTTCCCATGTTGGATTGAATTATAAAGTATACTGTTCAGTATACTAAAACGAGGCTTAGCGGTATCGTTAAGCCAAAAGAGTATCCCCGGAGGATACTCTAAACCCTATTTGCAGAGCAGGGGACAAGAAAAGTAGGGCTGTGCCCAACTTCTGCTTGCTCTAATGTCTCGTCCTACTATGGGGTTTACAATTGTTTAATAAGATAATTGAATTCCTTTACAATTTGATTAGCATTCAAATTATATATATTTATCTATTGAAATGTTTCTGCAAAATTAATGGGTGTAAATGCAACTCAACTTCCATTTTTGAAATAAAAATGTATATTTTTAAGCTTCAGAACTTATGGAAAATAAAAAGATCTCAATAAATGACATTGCGAAACACTTAAATATTGCAAAGTCAACCGTGTCATTGATCATTAACGGAAAAGCTGATGAGAGACGCATCAGTAAAGAATTACAGACTAAGGTATTAGATTATGTCAGAGAGGTTCGTTTTTATCCCCATCACTTAGCGCAAAGCCTTGCAACAGGACGGAGCAACAGTATCGGACTTATTGTTGAAGATATTTCTGACTCATTCTTTGGACCAATAGCACTTATGATCGAAAATCTAGCCAAAACGAAAGGTTATAGAATAATGTATAGTAGTACGCTCGGTGACACCAATACAGCCATTGAGATTATCAATTTTTTCAGACGGAGCCAATTAGATGGTTATATTATTGCGCCAACCAAAGGAATAGAAAATATAGTGAAAGAAATGGTCGATGAACATATCCCAATTGTTCTATTTGATCGGGATCCGGTCGAAGGGGTAGATTTCGTCGGAACGAACAACAAGGAAGCAACGATAGAAGCTTGTATGCATCTTTATGATAGGGGTTTTCGTCAGATTGGATTCGTTACACTCGAATCTACACAAAGCCAAATGCATGAGCGATTATCAGGTTATGAACAGGTTATGGTGAAATTAGCTATTGATTCTAAAGTGGCCTTTATACCGTTTGAATCAAAAAAAGCAATCAAACAGCAGCTTATTAAAGATTTTCTTGAGAACAATCCGGAACTGGATGCTATCATCTTTGCAACCAATTATCTTTGTCTAGCAGGATTGGCTGCAATAAATAACCTAACGACTAACACGAAAACGGATTTCGGAATTGTGTCCTTTGACGATCATGAGGCGTTTAACCTGATCTCTCCAACGATCACCGCCGTACGCCAGCCGTTGGAAGAACTAAGTAATAACATCATAAAATTATTGCTAAAGCAAATAGAAAAGCCAACAAGGGATAATGCTAGTCATGTGGTATTGCCCTCAGTGATAAAAACAAGAAAATCATCTGAAAGAAAAAGTTTTACATAGAATCGTATTAAAGGGAAAAAAAGACTCCTCAAATTTAAGATATCATGAGTACTAAAATAATCTTCTTCCGATAGGTAGCAATAACTAATCGAAAGAAGATTATTAAAAAAAAGAGTGTAATCAGTTATTATTGCACTTTCATTGAAGAGGCCTTATCATTGCCCGATGGTGTTAATTGAGAAAACAGTGGTGTATCCGTCGTCAACACCCAGTTGATCCCTAAGAAATTCTGGTGTTCATAGATCGTCAAAGTAAGCCCATTTGGTACTCTAGCCGAAGATGCCCAGTCATTTTCAATGCCTCGGGCATTGAGATCAGCTAAGTTATAAGTCCCTCTCGGTAAGAAAACTCCCTTACCACCATAGTGTGCATCTTTGAAAATACTTACCCCGTCTACTTGTAGTCGCGCAATAACAGGAAAATGATCAGAAGGCAATATTCCTCCGGGATCTTTATGGTACCAATCGACTAACCTGGAGGAAACTGACCATTGACCGGTAACAAAGATATGGTCGATCTGACTATCCCCGCTTGGGCTAATGTTCCATCCATTACCGGTAACACGTAATGCAGGCGACTTAGAACCAGCGATATTCCAGCTTTCTTCTAACCATGACGGACTATTAAGCACACTATATGCGGCAGAATTTTGATTTGCATTTAGGTCGCCCATCAGTACCGCCGGAAGATCGCCAATTTTGTTTTGCATATAGGTTAACAAAAGATTCGCACTATTAACCTTAGCATCAGCACCTTTATGATCAAAATGCGTATTAAATACATAAAAGATCATTGCCGTCTGTTTATCCTGAAGCTTTATCCAGGTACAGATGCGCTTGTATGCAGCATCCCAGGCTGGTCCGGCCGGAGCTGTAGGTGCTCCAGGCGCCAGCCAAAATGTACCGCTTTCCAAAGCATTAAATTTTGTGTTTTTATAAAATATGGCAGAGTGCTCAGAAGAACTATTTCCTTCTCGTCCTGTGCCCACTTTGCTGTAGCCTTGCAGATCTGAGGCCATATTGTCCATCTGATTTCCTAAAGCTTCCTGAACTCCGACTATATCACAGTCATGTTCCAAGATTCTTTCTTTGACCAAAGATCGCCTGACCGTCCATGCACGGTTTCCCGCATCGGGTGCATCCTGCCGGATATTAAAAGTCATCATGACGTACCCCCCGCTTCCGGCTATTGTTGCTGAACTTTGTACTTCGGTTGGTAAGGACAGCGTTTCGTCAGCCGGTGATGACTTTGCTAAATCTTTCGCACAAGCTGCAAAGATGCAGCCGGACAGAAGTGCCAGCTGCAGTCCATAAATTAATTTTCTCACAATTTATATCTTTTGGTTAACATGAAACAATTACGACGATAGCGTTCACTAAGACTATTTCAGATTAAATGTTCCCACAACTGGATAGTGGTCTGACTCTTTGTCCGCCCAAAATTGAACCGCGTAGTCCTTAACTTCAAAAGCCTGGTGAGGTGCATATATTAACCAGTCACAGGTATATGTAGGCTTTGGAGTCGGTACGGTCCATTCACAATTTGAGATTTGACAAGGCAAAGTAAACCATTTCTGCAAAGCCGGCATCGTCTGCGAATTAGGCCGAGAATTCAAGTCAGCCCCTAAAATGATCGGCTGCTTTAAATTTTTAATTTCCTTCAAAATCTCGTTGATCTGTTTTAAACGGGTGGCATCGTCCTTTTTATAGCCCAGGTGAGTCGTGGCGAAATAAAACTGTTTACCATCCTTTTCCAGCAACGCATATCCAAAAGATCGCGTATCATCCCCATCATCAGCAACCCCCAAATGAATGGACTTTGTTTGCAAAAGCGGATATTTTGAAAGGATAACATTTCCATAGTCTCCTTTCTTCAGGGTGAGCGCATGTGCAAAAAAATAATATTTCATTCCCGTCAACGCCGCTATTTCCTTAGGAAAATCCATCGGATTCACATCGGTATTGCGTTCTACTTCTTGTAGAGAGACCACATCGGGGTTGACCTTTCTGATTACCGCTGCAATAGCTTCAATACCCATTTTTCGAGCACTGTAGATGTTGTAGGTCATCGTTTTGATCTCAACTTCACCGCTCAATTTTTGAGCAGAAGTTTCATTCGCGCTTACAGCCACCAGAACAGCAGTGATTAAAGCAAACAGTAGAAGACGCAAGTTTAGATTTCTTGCTTTAGACAAAGCTATCATCATGATCCTATTCTTTAATTTAAGTAAGAATTTGGTAAAACATATTTTAGTTATTCTATAACTATTTTTCGAATAACGTGATTCCAGGTGTCAGCGACGTACAATGCGCCGTCAGGACCAAATTGCAGGCCTTCGGGCTCATAAAATTTTGCTGATAAAGCGTTTCCGTTCTGCAGGCCATTTGTACCCGCAATACCCGCGTAAGTAGTTACCGTACCGGTGGTCGTAATTTTTCGAATGCAATGGTTTTTACGATCGGCAACATATAAGTTTCCTTCGTTATCCAGATCCATCTGTGCAGGAGTGTTAAACCGGGCAGATTCTCCATTTCCCACCGCATTCCCTGTTGTATTGGCATTTGGTCCAGCAAGTACCTGTACTGTTCCAAAACTCTTGGTGCTTATGTCATAAGGAACACGATAAACACTGTGTGCATTGTAAGCGCCAGAAATATACATGGTTTGACCATCCTTAGAGAAAATGATGTCCATGATATTCACGTTTTTTGAATTGACACCAAACAGTCCCTCCAGACTACCATCGGGTTTTAATCGACATATCTTTCCCCCGGAATATACTCCCACGAATACCTCATCTGTCACTGGGTTAGTTGCGACAGCGGTTAATCCCCCTTGCGCTGACAAAGCTGTCAAATTGTTGTACTTACCTGAAGATTTCGTCATTTTGCCCAGGCCCATGGAGCCATTTGCGTTATTGTCATTAGTAAGAAACAATGTACTCTGATCCATTGAAAAGTCAAAAGCCCGGAGGCGTTCAAACAGCGTACTTTCAGAAGCCTTGAGTAAGGTCGTCACATTGTTATTTGATGCTACACGGAGTGCTGCGAAGTTATCTCGGCTGCTTGCCCCCTCTTCGACAAAATAAAGCGCATTATCCTTGCTCCATTTCAAATATCGTGGCCCCGACAATTTGGCTTGGGCATAGTCCCCATCCATATCGTCCTTGGTACTTCCCAAGTACGTATAGACTACAGTCTGGTAGCCATATTCAAAAGCCTGTTTGTAAATATATTCTTTCCCGCCAATGGTCAATTTGACTTTTCCAGAACCGGCATTCTGTGGAATGCGGGCCGTAATGATACGTCCATTCGAACTCAATACCGCCGCTTCCTTATCATTTATGGTCACCTTAATTTTTGTCAGATCTGTTTCAAAGTTGCTTCCGTACAGCGATATCTCAGTTGCGGACCCTCCGGAGATCGGCGTATACTGTGTAATTTGAGCCCCATCAGTTTTATCAGGGTAAGACATGTCACTGCCTTGATCTTTATTACAGCTCACAACGCCCATGCTGAATGCCATCAATGCCGCAAAGCAGAGGTTTCTGGCACCTGACCGTTTAAAAAAACTAATTATTGTCATGGTTTGTTAGGTAAAAATTTTATGGATTTTTGATCAAAAAGTTTGCAACGACCGGAAAATGATCAGATTGCGAATAAGAACTATAATCAACATCATATGTCTCTGTCACTGCTGCATCTGTAGGCGCATACATCAGATAATCTATGGTTCCATCAGGCTTAGGCGTCCCAGCCGTAAAACCGCAATATCCATTGAGGCACCCAGATGTAAACCATTTGGTCAGCACTTTATAGGCTTCTTCCGTAGGTTTGGCATTTAAATCTGCGGACAGAATGACCGGCAATGCAAGATCTTTGGTATATTGGCGGATCAGATCAATTTGATGGAGCCTATTTGCATTATCGGACAAATGGTCCAGATGGGTTACGGCGAAATAAAAGTCCTTATTTTCTTTGCTTACCTTGACAGTTCCGAGCGCCCTAATGTATGCATTGGCTTCCGATGTAAGTACATCCAGCAAATATGTTTTCGTTTCTTTGAGGGGAAATTTAGACAGGATCAAATTTCCATACTCACCTTGTGCCAAGTTACGTGCCTTAACAAAATAATAATAAGGCATTCCCGTGAGTTCCGAAAGTCGTTTACCAGTATCAAAATTCAGATTGGTAGAATTTACCTCTACCTCCTGTAGTCCTACGAGTTCGGGGTCATTTTTCTTGATCACTTCGGCGATGGCCTCAATGCCTCTTTTTTGCGCCGCATAGATGTTGTAAGTCATAGTTTTGACAGAAACACCAGTGACAGGTGGCTCTTCCACCTTGGTATCATTTTTACTGCATGATGCCAATAAAAAACCTAGGATACTTAATGTTATAATTTTTTTCATCAGTGACTTTTTTGTAGGTTTCACTTTGCGTGTTATTTGATCAGTCATTTGCTATCAATTCTATGGTATCACTATAATTCACGACACCGTTTACCGTCGCACTTACCCTGACGTAGATTTTGTTGCCATTTGCCTTGATTTTGTAGAAGTTCTCGACAAATTGTTTGTCATTGGCCAGTTCAAAGACATGTGTACCTTCTTCTATTTTGCCTTTCGCGGTCTTTGTGACATAATTAGCATTATTTTCATCTACTCGCGGTGTATAGTTCCACATGACAGATACATTGGTAAACGTAAAGGATTCATCCGCCTTATTGACTTTAAATGCTATTTCGACCTGATTTCTTGCGGAAATGGTCGCCGACGCTGCAATACGGGAAAAAGGGGTAGCTTTCAAATCGTACTGCGTCTGCCCATTAACCGTGGTATAGCCTTCACAAACCCCTATAAAAGGACCATTTACGACCACCCTATACTTCCCGTTAAACACTTTATTATTGGTATAAGATCCGTCTGCATTCGCTCTGAAATCGACAGAAGCAGTCGCATTTGTCCCTATTTCAAATAAAGAAACCAGTACGCCACCCGATCCCTCCACGGGCAGCGGAATAGGCTTGTTTGTTTCCATATCATAAACGGTTCCGTGCAGTCCGCCATTTGGAGCCTCCAGATTATCGATCTCATTTTCACAACTGTTCATGACAGCAATCAGCATAACACCGAGCATAAAAAAAATATTCTTCATATTTATCATAATTTTATACATCTCAATTAATTACCGTATCCCGGATTCTGAACCAGTTGCGGGTTTGTGCTCAAGTCCGTCGGACTGATGCGGATATAATAGTTTCTTTCCAGAAATAATCTCTTTTGCTTAGGAGGAACTCCGGTTTCGAAAGTAAACTTCTTACTTTTGACATTGAACCAAGGGTATAATGCGGTGCCCCTATAGTTGGTAAGTCCGCCCTGAGATTCATCCAAATGGGCCACCCGCCATCGTTTGAGATCCCAAAAACGCAGCTTTTCAAAAGCGAGCTCTACCTTTCGCTCCTGTCTTACTTTAGCGGTGGATATCGCTTCAAGAGGCTGGATCCCGGCCCGCGAACGAATGGCATTAACCGCCTGGAGAGCCTCTGCGTCTCTTCCGCCGAGCTCTACACAGGCCTCGGCAAGATTGAGGTAAATTTCACCAAGGCGAAATACTACCCAAGGTGTTTCCGAGCGTTTGGCATCAATATTAGTCATATCCGTAAGCGTTTCATCAAAAAACTTTCGCATATAAAACCCCGTTTTTGAAGCATCTCCCACGTCTGCACCACCATCTTTACCTGAAGTATTGTACCTCACGCCATCGATTGTAGCCACATTATCTTTGTCCGGCTGATTCTGTGCCTGATATTTTTGTCCCGAGCCATTTTGTCCATTGATCACCCCCCGTATCCATTCGACCTTGCTGCCCTTTAAAGGAGCTCCGGGTACATAGATGGAAGCAAATAGACGCGGATCCTTGCCAGCGAAAAGATCATAGGGACTATCAAAACTACGTGGTGTCCCATCCGTATTTTTTAAGGCCAATTTACCGGGGCTTCCATCGCTGTATTCAAATGCTTCGACCATTTCAAGCGTAGGAGTTACACCACATCCCCATCCGTCACCACGATAGGAAAAAGGAGCATTCATCTTATCCCACATGTGACCTTTTCCCGCTGAAACATTGAATGTTTTCTGAAAGATATATTCCCCATTATTACCATTAACACTTTTGGAAAACAGTTCATAGAAATTCTCCGCTTTGTCGGCATTTTTATTGTAAAGGCTATAGGTACCTGCGTCCAGCAATGCTTTTGAAGCATTGTATGATTCCGTAAAATACCGCATTGCCTCACTGGATGCTATTCCCACGTATCCACGTGTGACCGCCTCACCGCTTAAATTGGCGTTCGAACCATATTTTGCAATTGAACCAGCATAAAGCGCAGCTCGCGAACATAGAGCAAGCGCGGCACCTTTAGATGCCCTATATTTACTTTCAGCAGTTCTGGATGCGGGAAGGATATCACTGATTGCCTTACACTCAGCGATAATAAAATCATACACTTCTGACTCCTTATTTCTAGGTACCTGCAATCCTTCAAAATCTCCGGGCACATATTCCTGCGGCGCTGTCAGCAGAGGAACTCCTCCATAGCGTTTAACCAGTCCGAAATATTGCATTGCCCTTATCCAGCGTGCTTCAGCGTCGATCACACGTTTTTCTTCCGTACTCAGGACAGCAGTCTCGTTCAGCTTCTTGAGGAAGTCGTTGGTGCGGCGTATCTGTACGTATCTGGTCGCAAACGGATCTTCAAATACATAATCACTATAGGTATATATCGAATTGGCATTACTGAACGCATAATCCTTCTGGTACGCCCCTGTGGCTTCGTCCGACAAGGAAGTCAAGTTGAGCAGATTAGATTTTCCTGTAAACCAGTCGTCAAATTCATCTAATCTTAATCCTTCATCGTACATGGTGACCAGCACGGACTGTATCGCCTGCGGGCTTTCCCAGATCAAATCAGAAGTTATGACACCGCTAGTGAGTTCCCGATCCAGATAATCATTACAGCTATATAAACTCAGTGTAAGTGCACAGCTCACAAAGAGAGGACTGAAATATTTCATTTTCATAGTATAACGGTTTTTATAAAACTAAATTAACACCCAAGTTGAATGTTCTCAATTGCGGATAATAACGTAATCGGCTTTGATTGCTTTCAGGGTCGATATTTTTTAATAATTCATCGCTTCCCGTAAAAGTCAGCAAGTTATTGGCATTGAAATAAATTCTGCACCGGTCAATTTTTAAAGACTGTATCCAGCTTTTTGGGAGCGAGTATCCGACTTCCAAAGTTTTTAAGCGCAGATAATCCGCTTTATGTAAGGACCATGAGTTATCGGATCTGTTGTCTACCTGCCCTGTTACACGAGCAGCCGGCATAGTTCCGGGGATCCACTCACTATTGGGATCCGAAGGATCTGCTCGATGCCATCGGTCGGTCATAAAAGCAAAGCCATTGCCGAGTCCCTGCTGTATAAATGGATCGAGGATATCACCGCTGATGTAGATGTCATGACCTGCGGCCCCCTGAAAGAATAACGTCATGTCAAAGCCCTTATAATTAGCTCCTAGATTAAGACCATAATACATTCTTGGCGTTGCACCGTGCCCAATTGGTTCCACATCGTTGCCGTCTATGATCCCATCGCCATTTACATCTTTGAACTTTAAATCACCCGGAAGCAGAGAACGGTTGCCATTATTATCCTGAACGGGAGAGTTTAAGATATCCTCATAAGATGAGAATTGGCCTAAGACCGTCTTTCCCCATCGGATATCTTTATTTCTATCGTTATTATTTTTCTGCCAGTTATCGTAAAGATTGGTTGACGCGGCACGTTCAACATAGCCATATCGAATCCGTGTAACGGAAAAATTAGCCGAAACATTATAGGCAAAATCAGCGATCTTGTTTTTATGGCCGACAGTCCATTCAAATCCAGTATTGATATCAGAATTTAGATTTTCCTGTGGCATAGACTCGCCAAATGTTGTCGGAAAAGTACCTTGTCTTGTCGCCGGTAATCCAGAACGTTCCCTTCTAAACCAGTCGAACTCGGTATTGATCAATCCATTTTTAAAAGAAGCTTCAAACCCTAAATTCATGATATTAGATTCATACCATGTCAACCAAGGATTAGCCATCCCACTGCTTCTCAGCCCCGAAGATAAGCCACCAGTCCCAAGTACATAACTTCCGCCATAAACATATCCATCCAGATATTGGAATGCAGAAAAATCTCCCTCATCGCCGACTTTGGCGTATGAACCCCGGATTTTTACATTGTCAAAGTGGGAGAGGTTTTCCTTGAAGAATTTCTCTTCCGAAATCCGCCAGCCGGCCGATACCCCCGGGAAAAAACCCCATCTCCGGTCGCGTCGAAATTTATAAGACCCATCATAGCGAAAATTCAGTTCAAGCAGATATTTTCGATCATAGGCATAATTAAACCGTCCCACAAGACCAGCGTGAGCCGTTTCCACACTTTTGCCGCTTGTATTCTGGTTCTCGGTGTCCCCCTTACTGATATCGTCAATGATACCGATGGAAGATTCCCTAAATCCTAGAATATCGGTCAAGCGGTCATGATAAGCCTCCCATAACAGTAAACCGCTTACATCATGTTTTTGTCCAAATACACGGTTGTAATTGATCGAATACTGCTGTGTGGGCATATACAGATTTTCCATCTTGGACTCTAGACTGGCCTTTTTTCGCAAAGCGACCTCCGTATACTGTTCATTCGTCTGATTATACTGGTAATCGCTCAGAGCTTTTTGCCAGGTTTTCCATTCGCTATTTTTGTAGTCATAAGCCACCATGGCGCGCAATGAAAGACCGGATACCCAAGGCAGCTTCCAATTGAGGTCCAGCGAGCCATTGAACTCTCTTCTCAGGCGTGACTCATAGCCACTATTATCAATGTAGGAACTATGGATAGGATTGGCCATATTTCCGATTGCCTGCCAGTAATCCGGATTATTGTTGGCATAAATATTATAAATCGGAATAGCCATCTGAGCCTGGGTAAACAGATCATCAGCGCCATATGGTTTCTCACGGTCTTGAAGACGCCCTGTCAATTTAAATCCGACCGTAAAATTTGGCGCGACATTCAGGTCTATATTGGAACGTAAATTATACCTTTTGAAGTTCCAGTCATCTGATCTCAAAATCCCCCCCTGATCTACATATCCGACGGAATTATAATATTTGACCTTATCATTCCCGCCATAGATGCTGACATTGTGCGAACTCTGTGGAGCATTGTTCCGTACCATGGCATCCCACCAGTCGGTACCTTGCGATCCGCTTTTATAACTATCGAGCTGTTCTTGGCTATAGGCAGGCACCCCTGTATACGGATTGGTGTTATAGATCGCTTCAT
Organism: Sphingobacterium sp. HMA12; assembly: GCF_002933815.1. Classification (GTDB taxonomy): domain Bacteria; phylum Bacteroidota; class Bacteroidia; order Sphingobacteriales; family Sphingobacteriaceae; genus Sphingobacterium. The sequence continues at coordinate 262,401 of NZ_BEYR01000004.1, read as the reverse complement.
TATACAGTGATGCATATTCGTAAGCGTTCATCATGCGTGGATAGCGGGTTACCTGCTGGATGCCATAATACCCATTGTATTCCACTTTGGTTTTCGCGTTAGTCCCTTTTTTGGTGGTGACCAGTAATACTCCGTTTGAGCCTTTAAACCCGTACACCGCAGCAGCAGCGTCCTTTAATATCGATATAGATTCAATATCATTTGGATCGACCTGCGCGAAATCCCGTTGTACACCGTCGACGATAACAAGCATGCTGCCGTATCCACGGATATCCACCGAGGCACCATCATCGCCCGGAGCACCGCTGCGCTGTACAGCGCGGATCCCCGGCAGTCTGCCTGCCAGCATATTTGTTACATTCGGTGTTTTCACCTTGATCAGTTCATCGGCCTGTATCGAAGCAACAGCGCCTGTTACGGAAGCACGTTTCTGCACACCATATCCCACCACGACCACCTCGTCCATCATCGCTACACTATCCTGCAATATAATGGATAAGTTTGTTCTTCCCCCCAGCATGATTTCCTGACTTTTATAGCCAGTGGCAGATATCAGCAGCGTTTCATCGGGTTCTGCTGCAATGGAAAATTTCCCAGTACCGTCCGTACTGGTTCCGATGGATGGCGTACGCTTTATTTGTACAGTAGCTCCTGCAATCGGATTATTGGCGGCATCCACAACTTGTCCGTTTATCTGGACGGGAGCTTTGGCAATGGACACGTGTATGGGACTATTGTCCCAACGCTCATGTCCGTAAGCCGCGGATGTCATTAGTGCAATCCCTAACAAGCTCGCTTTTAAAGCTTTTTTGTAGGGTACATTCAAATCACGCTGTATCATACTATAAGATTTCTATATGGTTATTATTTTGTAAACGTAGATGTTCTTCAATTTGGCGATATACATCTAAACTTATTTCACTTTAGGCAGCGGATCCAGAGCAGCTGGCTTCTCAGGATCAAAAATGGCCACTCCTACTTTTGAGTCAGCGCAGCCATAGTAGAGAAACCATTTCTGCTGAAAATATACAAGACCTTCAATAAACACTGTACCGTCTACATACTGTCCGCTTTTTTCAAACGCTTCCATGGGCCTTAAAAAAGGCACGTCCATCCTTGCCAATACTTTACCCGGATCTTTGCTGTCGAAAAGAACCTGCCCCGCCGAATAAGTGCCTCTGTTAAACCGCTTATCTCCTTTTTCAGGATGGTTTTTACCGTTGTACAATAGCAGGATTCCTTTATCTGTCAGGATGGCTGGCGGGCCGCATTCGGTTAAAGAACTATCAAAATACCCCTCCCTGGGAGAGATGAATGCTTTCAGTTCACCCCTTTCATCGACAATCGGTTCCCAATCTACCAGATTGTCTGAGGTGGCGCCATATACCCCATGCTCGCCCCAATACATCCAGTACTTCCCGTTTACTTTAGCAATCAGCTGCTTGCCGTGCTCCAGTTTGGTGACGATCGACGCTGATTTATGCGATCTGTTGACCAGGTCAGGCAGTACTTTCGATTTTTTAAAAATAGGGCCATATTTCGTCCAGTTTTTAAGATCCCTTGAGGTGGCCACACCCAAGCGGGGTACTTTTCGGTTCCACTGCGTATAGAACATCACATAGGTGCCATCCGCAGCTTCTGCTATCCGGGGATCCTCAGTTCCGCCTGGCCACTCAAATTCACGCTGACTATCATTTCCGGGATAAAAAACAGGCGTATGCCGGCGATTAAAATGTGTCCCATCCGCACTCGAGGCAAGTCCAAGCCGGGAAGTCCGATGTCCGATTTTTATACCAGTTTTATCTTCGGCCCGATAAAGCACATAAATGCTATCGCCTTTTACAACGGCCGCAGGATTGAAAGTGTCATTATTCTCCCAATGCACTGCTTTTCCATACATGGGATCCATAAAAGTTGTCGTACTATCCGGCTCAATGACTGGGTTTACTCCTATTGGACGAACAAAACCGCCCATCACCCAGTCTTGGGCAGGATGGGTTTGTTGTTTTTGCGTGCTGCAGCCCCAAAAAGTGAACATAATCGTCATTATGGATAGGGGCTTGTACAGATTTTTAATTTGTTTTATCATATTTCAGCTAATTTAATATAGGGTGTTATTGAAAATATATTTATCGTCATCAAAACAAGTAAACGACGATAGAAAACCGGTTTTGCAAAGCGAAACTAAGAAGTTTATACTACACTATCGCATCATGATGGAGAATTAATAATTATTTAATATGGATAGGGCTCAATTTATTTCCTCAAGTGCTTTACCTTTCGTTTCGGGCATAAACAGGATAAAAACGAACGAAGCAACGACCATCAGTGCATAAAAAAGAAAAACATAATAACCGCCGAGCACGCTCCCTTCTACGATAATGGGAAACACCCAGGATATAATGGCCGCGAACAGCCAATGCGTCGTACTTCCCAGTGAAGAGCCTTGTGCGCGGACCTCATTGGGGAAAATTTCGGCCAGAAACACCCAGATAACAGCCCCCTGTGATAAGGCAAAAGATGCTATAAAGCCCATGATATAAAAAAGTAAAAACTGCGGATTTACTCCTTTTAGGCCAAATGCAGCCAATAGCAGGAATAAGAACATGCCGATTGCGCCCGTCAGCAGCAATTTCTTCCGGCCAAAACGATCGATAATGCTCATGCCGGCCAAGGTGAAGAGCAAATTGGTACCGCCGATAAAAATAGGCTGAAGGTAGGCCAGCTCTGCATTAAAACCAGCCATTTCAAAGATCCGCGGGGCATAATATAAGATCGCATTGATCCCTGTCATTTGATTGAAGAATGCCAGCAGAACAGCAAAAAGTATCGGCCTGGCATATCTTTTTTGAAAAAGGCTGACATTTTTAGCTGGTATTTGGGACTGGTTGCCCAACATCTCAGCCGGCGTTTCTAGCCGCAGATAACTTGCACGCGCTTTATCGGCCTGTCCCCGCTGCAGCAGCCATCTGGGACTTTCGGGAATGAGATTCAATAAGAGCACAAATAATAGGGCAGGAACCGCCATGATACCGAGCATGTATCGCCAGCCGCCAGATTCAACGCTCATAAAGAGAAAATTGGTCAGGTAGGCAGTAAAAATGCCAAGTACGATCATAATCTGAAAGGTTCCTGTAAGTTTGCCCCGGTCTTTTGCTGGTGCTATTTCAGACGTATATACCGGTCCGACCACAGAGCTGATGCCGACAGCAAGTCCGCCCAGCAAACGGAAGAGCAGGAAAAGTTCCCATATGGAAGCTAATGCACAGCCCAATGCCGAGAGCAGATATAAAGAGGCAACAAAATAAAGCACGGGTTTGCGCCCATAACGGTCGGCCATACGTCCGGCGACTATGGCTCCTATAATGGTCCCGATCAGGGAGATCGATACGGTAAGTCCATGACGGACAGCATCCAGATGCCAGAGTTTCTGTATAATCTGTTCTGCACCCGAGATGACGGCTGTTTCAAAACCGAACAAAAAGCCGCCCAAAGAAGCGATTAATGTAAATTTCCAGATGGGTTTCATATACTAAATGTCTTAAGGGTTAATCCAAGAAATAAGTTGCGTTCATCAAATGATGCAATGGACAGATCCACATCAAGGGCAGACCGGAGCTTATCAAAAAAATAGATGTGTGCTTTGGCAATACTGCCTCCAATGATAATTGAGTCAGGGTTTAATGGACAGATATATTCCTTAATGAAAGCAACCAGCTGCTCGCTTAAGAAACCAAAAGCTTCCTTTCTGTACTCATCCAGGCCATCCAGGTGTACCAAGTCTTTTATATTGCTTACCGGCGCGGATCCAAATACTTCTTTTAAATGCGACAGCATCCCGCGGGTTGAGAGCACATCTTCAACGATACCTGTATGAAATATTGCTGATCCTAAATTGAGATCTACGATTGTCCCATTTTCATAAAGCGAAGAGCCCAGTCCTGTTCCTAAGGTCAGGCCTACAACCCGCTTAGTTTCGATTTTTTTATTGACAACTTCACCCAGCAGAAAGGCCGAAGCGTCATTATAAAAGTAGATCGACGCTACATCAACACCAGTGATAGCCGAAAAAAAATTTTTTAGATTAACATGTAGCAGGGCTTGATATTTATTCATGCCGTCCATTAAAGATATGCCATTTTCATAATCGAAAGGACCGGGACAGGATATAAAAATTTTGGATGGACGAACCGTGGCTGCTCTCAGCGTCTTATCAATCGTTTCTTTTATCTCAGACAAGATCTGCCCTCTTTCCGCATGGCTATTTACATTCCCCCGGAAATAGGATCCGTCAATGACATACCCAGATGACACCTGCACAAGACCCGATGAACAATGTGTACCGCCTAAATCAGCACATAAAAATAAATTGTCAGTATGAGGCATTTTGTTTTTAAAATTGGTTATTAGTAAAAGATATAGCAAAACCGGTTTTGCTATATATTGCGAATATAGTATATAAATTTTAAAAACAAATATTTTTTATTTTTTTTAACGATTTTTATAATATTCCTAACTGATTCTTCGTTTAGCAGCATTAATATTTGCCACAATGAGTCTATCAAAAAGTATATCACCAAAATATTTTCTGTTCAGCTTGTAAATAAACTCATCCAAGTGCAGCTGTAGATACTTTTGATTATTTTATGATAGTTTCCTAACAAATTTCCTTTTTGCGTTAACGATCGCTATGCGCACATATTTAAGTGTTTCTTTGATGGTTTTGGCATCCGATTTTTCAGTGATATGTAATTCAACAAAACTAGGGATATCTACATAAGAAGAACTTTTATCCGTAAATACGATACAGGATCATTTATTGATTCTTTGACGACTTCATTGATCTCTTTTCCAAAATGGCTTTCCATCACTTTAGCCTTGAAAAAACGGACGTTTCTCTTTTTTGCCTGTAGAAAGATCTTCTAAAGTTACACTTTCCGCCATGATAGCCACGTTTTGCTTGCCCGCTTACCCTGTCCCTTTTTATTTCCTTGCTCGCAACAGAAAAATATCCTTCGTCAAATTCTATCCTACCTTCTAAGGTATATCTTGAATCTCGGTTACGCATAGTTCTACGTATTTCGTGAACCATGGCCCAGACTGGTTTGTAACGCTTTAGCCCCAGTTGCTTCTGAATCTCATTGGTCGAAAACCCCTTCTTGGTACAACTCATCAAAAACATCGTCTTGTACCAAATCAAGAAGAATAACTTCAAACTCTCCATTATCGCACTGCTTCGTAATGAGGTCCTAAAATGGCAATCTTGCACTCATAGCTCCATTTGCCTAAACGCTAATATTGATTTACCTTTAAGATCTAAATTATAGTCTCTTAGTAATAGGCTGCAAAGAAAAATTCATTATAAATAGTTTATTTATTTGAATTTTCTTAATTTTAAAGTTTAAAGCGCTTGCAACTAAAACGTATGTCAAACCAGTGAGTTATTCGAGGAGTTAGATCTTGATAGGTTTGTAAATTATTGATAAATAGATTAATGTAAGTAGGGTTCGATTCCCCTACGGGCTACAGAATAAAAGTTAAAAACATAACGCCTGCAAATATTAAATTTGCAGGCGTTTTGTTTTTTAGTATATACAAAACTTACACGAATTTCCAAGAAAAAAGTGAGTCATTTTTCGGACATGACCACTTTCAAAAATCGGTTTTGCTGAATGTAAATGATGCTGATTTATCTGACGCAGAGTATTGTATCATTTTAGTTCTTGTTATTTGCTGCATTGCACCATTTAAGTTATAATAAGTCTGCGTTGCAACTGCGCGCACAATTCCCGAATTTCCAGGTTTAGAGATATTGTGGCTGCCCTCAGGACCCCAAGGGGCTTTTGCGCCATTGACGTATAGTCCTCCAACAGTGACGTAATAAGAATAAGTGTAACCGCCATTATTTTCTGGTAGTGACACTTTCACATTCAAAACACCATCATCATCTATCTTCTCATCTTTCCAGGTATTCGTAAGATTATTTGGGGAGGGTTGTGGTCTGTTAATGCCGTATTCATTCCATCTTTCGTTATAGTCATACCATCTTGAGGCTAAACTTTTATCGTATTCAGGATGGGATGCGGTGCCAATATTTGGCCCAGGAAAATTATTGCTGACAACTCTGATTCTTATCTTGATATATCCATAAGGGAAATACGTGGAACTTAAGTCTATCGGGTAGTCCCTTACCGGATCAACCACTCGCGGATAGAGTCCATATCGTTTATAAATTATCCCCCAGGGATCATCATTTTGAGGACTTTCCATTATCGGGTAATACCAGTTTGAGCCACCGCCCTGCGGCTTATATTGGATCTGCAACATTTTATAATTATTACCAGCGCTTCCATAATAAGGAGGATACGAATTCCATAATATCGAAACATAATGGGCAAATAAATTAGTTCCTACCTGTGATTCAGGACTTGTGCCACCTGTATAAATATCATAAATATATGGGGCCGGCATTGTCCCCTCTTCTTTGTCCCACCATTCCAAGGCAGGGTCAGTCCTTATATCGCCCATAAAGCCACTTCCAGAAGTTAGAGATAAATTTGTTTCTTTTTGATTTGAACGCTCAGATTGCTTATTTAGCTCCACTTTCATGTTGGGGTTTATGGATTCTTTACTGCAGGAGTAAATTCCTAACAGTACAAAGAACATACAATTAAGTTTTGAAATAGATAGTCTTTTCATAATTGAAATAATTTGATAATTAAGTTATTGTTTACTTTGCATAGTATCTTTTATTGTCAATACAATAGTTTTCAGCATATTCTTCCGTATTGCAAACTTTATGTGAAAAAATGTTTCTTAAATTTATAAAAAAATAATAACAATATCTATTCTGTTACTGGGCGATTGTTTTTTGTAGTCCTGGTCAAAAGCTTGTTTAAAAACTTTGACAATTAATATTGGCTGATACTGATTACATGTTTTCGAAAGAAGGGTTTCTATTTGTTACCTCTCATTTTCTCAATTTCTAAAAAAAATAACCGAGGTAAGAATCATTTTTGACAAAGACCAAGCCATCGAATGGTAAACTTTATCAAACCATTCCGCGAGCTATTGGTTATATCTAAGGTATAAAAAATAGTGTTATGATTGGTATAGTAGGTGGCCTTGGTCCTTATGCAGGCTTGGATATAGCCAAGAAAATTATAGATGAGACAGTGGCAAGTTCCGATCAGGAACATTTGCCACTGTTGTTGTTTTCCTGTCCTAATCTGATTCCGGATCGTTCCGCATATTTATTGGATAAATCGAAGGAGAATCCCGGAAAGGCAATAGCCGTGGTTTTAAAACAACTGGAGCAGGCTGGCGCAACGATTGCGGCAATTCCGTCGAATACAGCGCATGCAGAACCGATTTTTTCAGTTATTCAGGATGAAATGGCCCGTTTAGGAAATGAACTGAAGTTGCTCCATATTGTCCATGAGACGGTACGCTTTGTTCATGAAAATTATCCAGAGAGTACAATAGGAGTTTTATCGACAGCAGGTGAGCAGGCTTACAGCCAGTACCGGGAAGCTTTTATGAAAAAAGGATTTCCTATCGTAGAACCTGAAGGTGCACAAAAAGAAAAGGTAAACAATGCTATTTACGATAAAGAATATGGGATTAAGGCGCAACCAGCACCAATAGCCAATAAGGCTAGAGAAGATTTATTAATGGCTATGGATGATTTGAAAAAGCAGGGCGCACAGGTGATTATTTTGGGATGTGCCGAGTTGCCATTGGCCATTCGCGAAAGAGATCACAATGGAATGACCGTAGTGGATCCCAACCGGATCCTCGCCCGGGCACTTATTCAGGCTGTCGCTCCCGGTAAACTCAAAGTACTTTAGTGGTGTTTTTTGTCAAATTGGCAGATTTTTTACCAAAATGCTTGTTGGTATGAGTTTTGTCCTCTGATTAGTAGTGATTTATATAACAGGGAGAAACAGATGCAAAAGATCATACACCGGGAAAACGATCGCGGCCATGTTGATTTTGGTTGGTTGAAAAGTGCCCATTCATTTAGCTTTGGGCAATATTTTGATCCTGAAAAAATAAACTTTGGAACATTACGGGTATTAAACGATGATCAGGTGGAGGGCGGTCAGGGTTTTGGTCGTCATGGCCATGACAATATGGAAATCGTGAGTATACCTTTGGAGGGAATACTTTCCCATCAGGACAGTATGGGCAATGTCCGTAATATTGAAACAGGAGAAGTACAAATTATGTCCGCGGGTAAAGGGGTGAAGCATTCAGAGTTTAATGGGGATCAGAAAGATCTTGTTAAATTTCTGCAAATTTGGGTCATACCCAATGAAATGAACCTAACACCTGGTTATGATCAAAAATCTTACCTGCATTTAGATCGCCATAATACGTTTGCAACCATTGTATCTCCTGATAGTTCTGATCCGGACACCGTTCATATTCATCAGGATGCGTATTTCAGTCTTGCGGATCTGGATGAAGGGAATACAGTTTCGTATGCTGTTCATTCGGAAAGAAATGGTATGTACCTTTTTGTGCTTGAGGGAAAGGTAAAGGTGGCCAGCGAAACATTATCCCGAAGAGATGCTATCGGCATCTACGATTCGGAAAAAATGGAGATTACGGCAGATTACAATGCAAAATTGCTACTGATTGAAGTTCCCATGTTTTAATACAGCTCATATCTTATTATGATTTAGCTGGCCCTTGACTAGAAACATAAGACAACATCGAAAATTCATGGAGATTTTGCGAAGAGATAAACAAGTAGTTGCTTATCTAATATTAGGAGGGGTAATCAGGATCTGCATCCTGTGCCGGAGCGATCTTTTGCAATAACTGATTCACTTCGTCTTCGGTTGTGGTCAATTTTGTCCGGCATACTTCAATGAGGTCGGACGCACGTTTTATTTTTTCAGCTAGCTCATCAATATTTGTTGTGCCGTTTTCAATTTCTTTCACAATTGTTTGTAGTTCGTTGAAGGCGTCGGTATACGTATATTTTTGCTCCATTTTATTTTTCTCCTTAAAATTTTTCAGTTTAATATAGTTCCGGTTAGCTGTTTCCGGAACTGTCGCTAAGCGCTTTCTTATCTGTTACAGTACTTATAATTTCGCCATCTTCCACGATTGTCTGGATCAGGTCGCCCGGAGATAGCTGATCAAGAGATTGGAGTAACTTGCCATTGACTTTTGTGATGGAAAATCCCTGTTTGAGCAGTCGCCGCGGATCAGAAAGCTGGATAATCCGTTCGGTGTGCGCTAAAGCCGTTTTATGTTCATAAAAGCGTAGTTTGATCAAGGCGCCCAGCTCGTGCTGCATATGCTGAATATTGGTGCGCGCAGTCTGAAGTTCTCGCTTTCCGACCCATTGGATATGCGTTGCCATTTGAGACAAGAAGTTTCTCTCCTCCTTAAACCGCGTAAAGATCAGCTGTTGGATCCCTTCCACGGCCTTTTCGATTGGGACAGAAAAATTATGGAATTTTTGAATAAGGAAATCAGCCAGTTCACTCGGTGTGATCGCATTTTTGTAGGCGACCATCTCACTCACAGTATAGTTGGTAGAATGGCCAATGCCGGTCAATATAGGAATGGGAAAGATCGCTATTGCCTTTGCCAGCAAATAATTATTGTAGCTGGATAGGCCAACCTCTCCGCCGCCACCACGAATAATGGCAACCACGTCAAATTCAGCTATTTTATCCGCAATGACCGCGAGTTGATTGATAATTGAGGGAATGGATTTATCTCCCTGTAAGAGCGCTGGAAATAGTGTGCATTCCAACTTGTAACCCCAGGGATTTTGATTTATAATTTTGTAAAAATCAGAAAGACCTTTGCTTGTCTCCACCGAAATAATTGCTAGCTTTTTTGGAAGCATTGGAAACGGAATAGATTTATTGGCCTCGTAAATGCCCTCTTCTTTGAGCTTTCTAATGCTGTCCAATTTTTCTTTCTCCAGTTCCCCTAAGGTAAAAGTAGGATCAATATCAACAATCCTTAAGCTTAAACCATACATCGGATCATAGGAAATGCTCGCCTGAAATAACATGGTAATGCCTTCCCTTAAGGGTTCTTGGGCAATTTTCAGAAAATTGTTATTGATTCGCGTGAAATCTGCTTTCCACAGAGTTGATCTGATCTCTGCAACGACTTTGCCATCTTGTTTTTCAACGAGTTCGGGGTAACAATGTCCGGAATGTGTATAGTGGTTGAGTTTATTCATCTCCGCCTTGATCCAATATAAGCTCTTGTAACGCTCAGCAAGCGTTTTTTGGATACTTTTGCTCACCTCTAACAGGGAAAATATTGTTTTATTTTGAATCAATTCCGGCATTAATCAAACTTACAGAAAAAAAAAGATTTATACTTGCTCATCCCGAAAATCCCTAACCGGGGCCTTTAAAAAACAAGCGTAACAAAATTGATTTTTTTACTGAAATGGACTTGGCTTTTTTATTTTATTCGTATTTTTATTTGATAGAACCTAAAAAACGATAAAAACAGAATGAAAAAAGGATTTTTCGGGGTGTTATTTGCAGGTTTGTTCTGTATTGCCCCCCTGTTCGCTCAATATAAGTCGACCATAAAAAACGAAACCATACTTTATAATAATGTAGATCAGCTGCTGCCACTCACAGGGCTAGATCAACGGCGTATTGCTGTCGTTGTTCCAAATGTAGACAAATATGCTGCGTTTATAGGCCAGCTGACGCGTTATGCGAATACAGCGCTTTTTGATTTTAGTAAATTTGACGAAGATATCAAGTATTATAATACGATTATTGTAGCTGGCAAGGAAGATGATTTGGATGCAGATTGTTTGGCGCAGCTCAGGCAGGCAGTCCTGAACAATAAAAAGGTTGTGCTCTGCCATTTCTTTGAACATGAGCGAAGCAGAAAGACTGTGTCTGAGCATCCGCAATCCGATTTGATTGAACTGCTGGCGCCTTTTACCGCTGTCGGTCAACGCAATGCCGCCATGTCTATTTTTGGCGGAGCAGCCATTACTGAAGGAAACGTCAAGACGGCTCAAACGCGACTTCAATACAGTTTTGGTGAAAACTCAAGTCTGAACTTGGGTAAATTGACCAAAAAAATTGATGCCATTGCACAAGAAGCAATTGAGAAACAGGCGACTCCGGGAGCGGTCGTGATGGTTATCAAAGACGGGCAGGTGTTATTGGAAAAATCATACGGTTATCATACCTACACGAAGGCAGTTCCAACGAAAACGAGTGATATCTTTGATCTGGCCTCAGTCAGTAAAATCGCGGGTACTACTCCAGTTATTATGCGTCTGACCGAACGTAATATCATTAATCTGGACAGTACCATGGGGCACTATCTGTGGCAAGCGAAGTATACAAATAAAAAAGATATCAAATTGCGTTCCGTAATGCTGCATGAAGCTGGCTTTACGCCATTTATCCCATTTTATAAATATTTGAAGGCCGGAGATGTTGTTGCCAGTCCAGATCAACAGCATCAGGTTAAGATGGCCGACAATAGTTATATTCTCAACCATTACTATCGGGATGTGATGTGGCCCGAGATGTTAAATTCTCCAGTTAAGCCAACAGGAAACTATGTGTATAGTGACATCAGTATGTATGTGATGAAGGAAGTTGCCGAACATCAGACGGCAGTACCTTTGCAGGATTATGTTCAGGAAAATTTCTATCGACCATTAGGAATGACACACGCGGGGTATCTTCCAAGGGAACGATTTTCAAAAGAGCAGATTGTACCTACGGAGCAGGATACTTCATTTCGCAGGACATTATTGGAAGGGTATGTGCACGATCAAGGAGCAGCTATGGCGGAGGGAGTCGCCGGACATGCGGGGTTATTTGCCTCCGCCAATGATCTGGCGATATATGGACAACTGTTGCTGAATCGGGGTGAATATGGCGGAGAGCGCTATTTTAAGACTGAAACGATAGATCAGTTTACCAGTAAGCAGTCCACCTCAAGTCGGAGGGGACTGGGGTTTGACCGTTGGGATCCAAACCCGAAAAATGAATATCCATCTAAATTGGCCAATAGCACTGTCTTCGGACATACTGGTTACACAGGTACCTGTATCTGGATAGATCCGCAAAATCAACTGGTCTATATCTTTTTATCCAATCGGGTGCATCCGCAGGTCAGTACCAAATTGTTGGATCTCAATATCCGCAGCCGGATTCAGGATGCGATTTATGAAACAATCAATGAGGTGAAAAAATGACAAAAAAATTAGTGCTTATGGGCTTATGCATGTTATCCTTAAATCACTTGAGCCAAAGTCAGGATTATAAGCAAATTCATGCAGACATGGTTGTTGTTGATGGGCATAATGATGTGATCTATGAATCTATTTTTCAGGGAAAAGATATCGGTCGGCGTCTGAATTCCGGCGCCACGGATTTGCCACGGCTAAAGGAAGGTGGAGTGGATGTACAAGTATTTGCTGTTTGGTCCGATGATGCGAAATGGAAGACCGGAGCATTTGAGCATGCCAATGCGCAGATAGATTCGCTGGAGAAAATGGTAGCGACGAATGCGGGAACTATTGCCTTGGCTAAATCAGTGGATGATATCGACACAATTCTAAAGACTGGAAAAATTGCCGCAATTATTGGTGTGGAGGGCGGTAATATGATCGAGGAGAGTATTGATAATCTTGTCCGGCTCCATGAACGTGGCGCGAAATATTTGACCTTGACCTGGAACTATAATCTACCGTGGGCAAGTTGCGCTGCGATGGAGTCCAAAAAGATGGATTCGAAGGCAAAGGGATTAACGAATCATGGGAAAGCGATCGTTAAAAAAATGAACGAACTTGGCATGCTAGTCGATCTCTCCCACGGTGGCGAGCAGACTTTTTATGATGTACTTGCGGTTTCCAGTAAACCAATATTAGTGTCTCACAGCAATGCCTATCGTTTATGTCCACATTTCCGAAACCTGAAAGATGAACAATTGGAAGCGTTGAAGAAAAATGGCGGTGTGATCGGTGTGAACTTTTACTCTGGTTTTTTAGACCCGACCTATGAAACAAGGTTAAAGAAGATCTACAAAAAACAAGTTGGAGAGGAAGCCGATATGACAAAAAGCACCTGGAGTATGTATGATCAGTTATCCAAGGAGGCGAAATACGAAGTTGATGCACCTTTATCCAAACTATTGGATCATATCGATTACCTTGTCCGTAAAGTTGGGATTGATCATGTAGCGATTGGATCAGATTTTGATGGTATCGAATCTGCTCCTCAGGGCTTGGAAGATGTTTCAAAATTTCCTTTATTGACAAAGGGACTTTTGGAAAGAGGTTACAACAAAGCAGATATCGCTAAAATCATGGGCAAGAATTTTTTGCGGATTTTAAAAGAAAATGAAAGGTAAGGTAACGGATAGAAATTTGTAATTTCGTAGATGGCAAAAACAAAATCGGCATATTTCTGTCAAAACTGCGGCTATGAATCTCCCAAATGGATGGGACAGTGTCCTTCGTGCAAACAATGGAATAGTTTTGTTGAGGAGGTGGTCGAAAAGTCAAGCTCAAAAGTTCCTGAATGGCGAAGCACGACAACAACAGGGAATGCAAAGCGGGCAAACAAAGCTGCTATTATTCATGAAATTGTATACCAGGATGAATCGCGTATCCTAACTCCAGATCAAGAGTTCAACCGTGTATTAGGTGGCGGCATAGTTCCGGGCTCCTTGGTGTTGATCGGTGGTGAGCCCGGAATAGGAAAGTCCACCTTGATGCTGCAGCTGGCTTTGTCCATTCCACAGGTCAAAACACTCTATATTTCCGGAGAGGAGAGTGAGCAGCAGATCAAGATGCGGGCCGAACGATTGTCGCAGTCCTCTAAAGCCAATTGTTATATTCTGACGGAAACATCCACACAAAATATTTTCAAGCAGATTGAAACCGTACAGCCCAATGTTATTGTCATCGATTCCATCCAAACCTTGCATTCAGCGCAGATTGAATCGGCACCGGGGTCGGTTTCCCAGGTACGGGAATGTACCGCCGAATTACTCCGGTTCGCCAAAGAAACCAGCACACCTGTATTTATTGTAGGGCATATTACCAAAGATGGTTCTATAGCCGGACCGAAAGTATTGGAACATATGGTCGATACCGTACTCCAATTTGAGGGTGACCGCCATCACGTCTACCGTATATTGCGTGCGGTAAAAAATAGGTTTGGCTCCGCTTCGGAATTGGGTATATATGAAATGCAGGGTTCCGGATTGCGGGAGGTGTCCAATCCGTCCGAAATTATGATTTCACAACGTGATGAGCCCGTGAGTGGGGTTTCCATTGCGGCCATGCTGGAGGGGATGCGGCCGATGATGATCGAGGTGCAGGCTTTGGTGAGCAATTCGGCATTTGGCACAGCTCAACGCTCATCTACAGGTTACGATACAAAGCGATTAAACATGCTATTGGCCGTATTGGAAAAGCGATTTGGTTTTCGTTTAAGTGCGCAGGATGTGTTTTTGAACATCGCCGGCGGGCTGCGGGTCGAAGATCCCGCTATTGATCTGGCAGTTGTCGTTGCGATTATCTCATCTCAGCAGGATATTCCGATACGGAGCAACCTGACTTTTGCCGGCGAGGTGGGCTTATCGGGAGAAATCAGAGCAGTCAACCGGATTGAACAACGTATCCAGGAAGCTGAGAAGCTGGGTTTTGATGGAATCTTTATTTCCAAGTTTAATACCAAAGGACTGGATGCCAAGAAATATAATATTGCCATTAGGCCAGTGGCTAAATTGGAGGATATTTTTAGCGCTTTATTTGGCTGATTTGCTAAAACATATATTAAAAAGAATAGGTGCCTGATTTTTGGGCACCTATTCTTTTTAATATGGTTATTATTCCCCTATAGCCTCATTTCTGATGCTTACTTTGAAGGAGACAGCAACCATATATACCGAAAACCTACTTCAAAACTTCTTTTAGCTTTTCACGTAAAGCATCGCCATGCAAGTTTTTGGCAATGATTTTTCCATTGGGGTCAATCAATACATTTTGAGGGATAGACTTTACTGCGTATAATGTGCCGACATCATTTTGCCAGCGTTTTAAGTCAGAAACATGTCTCCAGTGTAGCTTATCCGCATGAATGGCTTTGATCCAGGAGTTGCGGTCCTTGTCAAAGGATATACCCAGGATTTCAAAGTTGTCTCCTTTGAACTGTTGATAAGTTTTTACGAGATCAGGACTTTCAACGCGACAGTCCGGACACCAGGAAGCCCAAAAATCAAGCAGTACATACTTGCCTTTGAAATCGGATAGTTGTACAGGGTTGCCCGTTGTGTCATTTTGTGTAAAAGCAGGTGCGACTTTTCCGATCTGAACAGTCTCCAGTGCATTTAAATATTCCTGGAATTCTTTTCCTTCACTGGAGTTCTTGACATTATCGCTCAAAGTGTTATAAAGGGCTTGTAGCTCAGTATAGACAGGGTCGTAGCCGCCTACACGACGCAAATCAACTAATGTTGAAATAGAATCCGGTGCTGCTTTAACACGGGCAATGTATTCCTGTTTGGTCAATTCTTTTTTCTGGGCTGAACCAAAGAGCGGAAGAACCAAAAAAAGTAGTGTGATGTATTTTATCATGTTGCTATTCTTCTATATATTTACAAATATAAGAAAATCCACTAATTTAGTAGATTAATAAAATGTCAAAAAATGAACTTCAACCTAATAGCTAAACTTCCACATGTCGGTACATCGATCTTTACCCAGATGACCACGCTTGCCAATGCGGAGCAGGCCCTGAACCTTTCACAGGGATTCCCGGACTTTGAAACAGATCCCAGGCTAACCCAATTGGTTTCTGCGGCGATGGAAAAAGGACATAATCAGTATGCGCCGATGATCGGCGCACAAAGTCTGCGAGAGACGATCGTAAATAAATACAAGGTTGTATATGACGTGGATGTAGATCCTTCAGAGGAACTCACGATAACAGCCGGGGGAACTCAGGCCATCTTTACAGCTCTAGCAACAGTGGTCGGGGCTGGAGACGAAGTGATTATATTCGAACCGGCATACGATAGTTATGCCCCAACGATCGAATTGTTTGGGGGTAAGGTTATTCCGGTTCGATTATTGGCACCGGATTTTCAAATTGACTGGGATTATGTGGCCACGTTGATCAACGAAAAAACACGACTGGTGATTATCAATAATCCGAATAATCCTACGGGAAAAGTTCTCGGAAATGAAGAATTGAATAAACTTGGCAAGCTTCTGGAAGGTACGGGCACTCTGCTGCTCAGCGATGAAGTCTATGAGTATCTTGTCTTTGATGGCGTTGAACCGCAATCAGTTTTGAGCATTCCGGCCTTGCGCGAGCGGAGTTTTGTTGTTGCTTCTTTCGGAAAGCTGTTGCATACGACAGGCTGGAAGATTGGGTACTGTGTAGCTCCGGCCATGCTGACACGAGAATTTCGAAAGATTCATCAGTTTAACGTGTTCAGCGTCAATACACCAATGCAAATTGCGATCGCGGAATATTTAAAAGATATTGCGTACATCGATAATCTCGCTGGTTTTTTTGAGAAAAAAAGAGACTTGCTCAAAAATGGTTTGAAGGAATCCCGTTTTAAAGTACTACCCTGTGAAGGTACCTATTTTCTGAATCTGGATTATAGTGCAATCAGTCAGGAGAAAGAATTCGATTTTGCCCGTTATTTGACAACACATCATAAAATAGCGACAATCCCGCTCTCTGCATTCTACAAACAGGTTACAGATCAACAAGTTTTGCGCGTTTGTTTCGCCAAGCAGGACGTTACTTTATCCGAAGCGGTCGCTATTTTGAATAAAATTTAGCCTGTTTTAGATGCTAAATTTGGGGCTAAAAGGTTTTATTTAAAATATTGTTAAGAACAGGGTACTTTATTAAAATTTTACTTCAACTTAACTCACTAATTTCATAAATTTGTAATTCACGTTTATCAATATATCCATAAAATGGCTAGATTAAATTTATTGGAAGAAACACGCTTCGAGAAAGTCCCCGTAAGCGTCTATCCAGATCAAAATTCAGCTTCGAAAAACGTTGCAAATCGTATTGCTGACATTATTCGTGCAAAGCAAGAGAAAGGTGAAAAAGCTGTTCTGGGTCTTGCCACTGGTGCCACACCGGTGCAGGTCTATCAAGAACTGATTCGCTTGCACAAAGAAGAAGGTTTAAGCTTTAAGAACGTGATTACCTTCAATCTTGACGAATATTACCCTATGCAACCTGACGCCGATCAGAGCTATGTGACCTTTATGAACAAAAACTTGTTCGATCATGTGGATATTGATAAGGCGAATGTAAATATTCCTGATGGTACCCTGGCACCTGATCAAGTCAATGCATTTTGTGAGGCATACGAGCAAAAGATTACAGCTGCTGGAGGTTTAGATATTCAATTGCTAGGTATTGGCCGTACCGGACATATTGGTTTTAACGAACCGGGTTCTGCGCCCAACTCCGGTACTCGTATTGTAACCTTAGATGATCTGACACGTCGTGACGCCTCTCGCGCTTTTGGTGGAAAAGAAAATGTGCCAAGAAAAGCCATTACAATGGGTGTGGGTACAATTTTCAAAGCACGCGAGATCATTCTGATGGCATGGACTGAAACGAAAGCGGAGATCATCAAAAAAGCTGTTGAAGGCGAGATTTCAGCAGAGATTCCGGCTACATATCTTCAACTGTCGGATAATGTCGAGTTCATTTTGGATGAGGCAGCAGCGTCGTTGTTGACACGTTTTGATCTTCCATGGTTAGCCGAAGATGTTACCTGGACACCCTCTTTGATTAAAAAGGCAGTTGTTTGGTTGGCCTTAGAGATCAATAAGCCGATTTTGAAACTTACTGACGAGGACTATAATGCCCATGGCATGGCAAAACTGGTAACTGAAACTGGTCCTGCCTATAACATCAATATCCGTATTTTTAATGAACTTCAGCATACGATTACAGGATGGCCGGGCGGTAAACCTAACGTAGACGATTCGCAACGTCCGGAGCGTGCCAACCCAGCCAAGAAAAATGTGATCGTATTTTCTCCTCACCCAGATGACGATGTCATCTCTATGGGCGGAACATTTATCCGTTTGGCAGATCAAGGGCACAATGTGCATGTTGCATACCAAACTTGTGGTAATACGGCTGTATGGGATGATGATGTGGTGCGTTACCTGGAATTTGCGGAGGATCTGGCAAATCAAATCGGTGCAAAGGCGGAGGCCGCTCAGATCAATCAGATTTATGATGAGGAAAGAGCAATCTTTGCAACGAAAAAACCAAATCAGATCGATACCGAGCTTGTTCGCAAAATAAAGGCATTGATCCGTAAAGGGGAAGCCATTGCCGGAGCTCGTTTAGTCGGATTGCCAGATGAAAATATCCACTTCCAGGATCTTCCATTCTATGACAGACAAAAATTTGCGAAAGAAGTATCGTTTGAAGATGATATTCAACAAACAATGGAATTGTTGCGTCAGGTAAAACCGCACCAAGTATTTGCAGCGGGAGATTTTGCCGACCCACATGGTACACATAAAGTATGTTTCGATATTTTATTCGAAGCCTTGAAAAGATTGAGCAAAACAGACGAGTGGACAAAAGACTGTTGGTTATGGTTGTACAGAGGTGCATGGCATGAATACCCAATCCATGAGATTGAAATGGCCGTTCCCCTATCACCACAAGAGGTGTACCGCAAGCGTTTAGCGATCTTCAAACACCAATCCCAAAAAGATCTACCTGTATTCCCGGGTGATGATCCACGTGAATTTTGGGTACGTGCTGAAGACCGTACGAGTGACACCGCGTCGTTATATGACAGGTTAGGTCTAGCTAACTACGAAGCGATAGAGGCTTTTGTACGATGGAAATTTGACTAAAATACACTGAGTTAATATTAGGAAAGCTCTGAATCATAAGCGATTCAGAGCTTTTTTATTTTTAATTATTCTAAATAAGTGAGTTTTTATATCTTTGCCCTGTTATTTAGAATAATTAAAAATAATTACCCAAAATTATTAACATGGACAAACACTTACTTGCTCTTGCCTCTACGTTGTTAATCGGAAGCGCTGTATATGGTCAAACTTCAGGGATCGTAAAAGGAAAGGTTGTTGATGCAAACAACAACCCATTAAGCTCAGTGACCGTTTCAATCGGCGATAAAACCGTGCGGACAGACCACAGAGGTCATTTTAGACTTCAGGGTGTCGATCAAAATGCGGTTATCCGTTTTACCTATCTAGGATATCAAACAACCTCGGTTGATTATGTATTTAGCTCCGCTAGCCGTGAGGTGGTCATAAAACCGGTGGTGCTGGTGAGCAATGAGCAGGCTATCGATGAAGTGGAGGTGTTTGGTGAGCGGAATAAAAAGCCAAAGGGGCTTGAGATGATTACCCGTATGCCTTTAAAACCTTCCGATCAGATTCAGAGTATATCGGTGATATCCAATAAAGTAATTCAAGATCAGGGTATATTAACATTGACTGATGCTGTTCGAAATATTCCGGGCGTTACGCTATTTGGTTCTTACGGCGGTGTCAAAGAATCATTGTCTACAAGAGGTTTCAGAGGAGTGCCAGTTTTGAAAAATGGGGTACGTATGGACTCGCAGTTCCAGACTGCTTCTGGCGTTGTTGATATGCAAGGGGTAGAGTCCATCCAGATGATCAAAGGTTCTGCTGCGGTAACACAAGGTGTTATTACTGACCTTGGTAATGCCGGCGGGGTGATTAACGTCGTGACAAAAACGCCTAATTTTACAAACTCCGGCGAGGTTGGGGTACGTGTAGGAAGCTGGGGACAGTTTCGGCCGACATTTGATTTTCAGACGGTACTGGATAAAAAGGAGACTGTCGCTTTTCGTATGGATGGTGCCTATGAAAGAAATGATAGTTTCAGAAAAGGGCTTTCAGCCGACCGTGTCTATCTAAACCCATCACTGGCTTGGAAGCCAACCGATAGAACAACGATCACATTGGAAGGAGACTATTTCAACGATAATCGTACCCCAGTGAATTCGGCAGTTAACTTACACAAATCTCAATCGGTAAATGCGTTGTATGTCATCCCAAACAATAAATTCTTGGGTATGAATTCTGATAATGTGAATACAGAGATGAAGAGCTTTATGGGGCAGATCAATCATGAATTGACCGATCGTTGGAGTATTCGCGCTTCCATAGCAACCTCATCTTATCAGGTCGATAACTTGACAACATCGGCGACTCTTATAAAGGACCGTGAGGAAAAGTTCAATACCTTTTCACGGAAGATGAGCAAGAGTTTGCGTGATGATAAAAACAAGACCTTCCAATTTGATTTGATCGGAAAGGATTTGTATACAGGCAAAGTAAAGCATTTGGTACAGGCTGGTGTAGATTATCGTATTGCGGATGCAACAACAACTTCGTTTGATACCAAATTGAATCTGTTAGAAGATAAAGTTCTTTTAAAAAAGACCGACCAGGCGGCTTTAGCTGCAGGGGTGATTGATGTTATTGATATTCATGGCGACTGGGCTAATGATTTGGATCAAGTATCTTATGTGGATTCTTTGGGAAATAAACGGACAGGAAAGAAGGTGGCTTTTGAGGCTAAAACGCCGGTGAGAAATTACTATTCTTCTGTTGGCTTTATGGCACAGGATGTTATTGAATTCAGTAAATACATTAAGGCAGTATTGGGTTTGCGTTACTCTGAAATGACGACAAAGGACTTTACATCAAACGGAAATAAGAGGGTATCAGCCTGGAATCCGATGGCGGGTGTTATCGTAACACCTTTCGAGAATTTCAATGTATTCGGATCCTATACGAATTCAACAAGTCTTAGAAGTGCTGCCAATCCAATGGTTGATGGGACCAAGGCAGGTGCTTCAACTACCGAACAATTCGAAGGTGGGATTAAATCAGATTGGTTGAATAATAGACTGCGTTTCAACTTAACGTATTTCCATATTTATACGTCTGACTTAACCAATGCGGAATATAATGAGGCAAATCAACCGACGGGTCTTTATTTTAAAGCAGGTGATTTAATCCGGGATGGTATCGAAGCTGAATTAAATGGTCGTGTATTGGAAAATCTAACGGTGATGTTGGGCTATGCATATTTGGATGCCCGATATAAAAATTCTCCGTCTTACATGAATGGCTCCGCACCAATGAATGCGCCAAAACATACGGCCAATGCCTGGGTGCAATATGTCTTTAATCAAGGTGCTTTAAGAAATCTGAGCTTAAGTGCCGGAGTTTATTATGTGGGCGATCGTCCAGTAAATGAATATAGTCTAACACCGCAAGGCCACGGTGAATATTATGGCGAAAAACCATTCAATATGCCAGCCTATACAACTTTAAACGCACAGGTAGGGTACAAATGGCGAAAATTTGATGCAAAAGTTTTTGTTAACAATATTACCAACGAGATTGGCTTGAACTCGTATTTCCGTGGAGGTTTTATCAATCAGATTGATCCAAGAAATGCGGCTGTTTCGTTAAGCTATAAGTTTTAAACAGATAGCATTTAATCGTGAGCACAAGTAAAAAGGGATGATTTCTATTCGAAATTATCCCTTTTTCAGTTTTAGAACTGCTATCGGCCGTGCTATTTCACCGATGAGCGTGAGCTTATTGGATATCACTATTTATTGTAATAATCCAGTTCAGTTTTTAATAGGCAATAACATCTCCAGATCTACCTTTGGCGTCAAATACCTTGAATAGATATTTGTTGCCCGCTTGAAAAGGAATTGCGCCATTTACTTCTTTTGATTTCAAATTCGGTGTACTTCCATTCTCTGTATAATAGACTTTGAATCCAGGATAATCAGTGTTGATATAAAGTTGGTTACCCTCTTGTTTAATTCCAAGCTTCGGAAGGCGATAGGTATAACCCCCATCAATAATATCCAGTTTCTTTAATTCATCCTCGCCTAATTTCTTAATAAAGGCTGTATACGACTTACGATAGGTTGCTTCATCATAAGAATTACCTTTTTCCCAAGCTTGTTCTTGCGCCCAGGCGCGATCGGCAATAGCAATTAACCGGGGGAATATCATCTCCTCAAGGCGTTGGTCTGTGGATACTTTTTCAGCCCATAGTGCACCCTTGATGCCGAGCAGATTTTTCTTTCCTTCAGTAGTAAGCTGCACTTTGTTAGTATAAGCTTCTTTTACGAGATCTTTTCCAGTATCATCTTTACGAAGGTTGATGAAGAAGTTTTCCGGTGCGAACGAATAGGTTCTGTTCAAGTTTACAGTACCCACCCAGCTATGGCCCGGATCAGCAAAGTCTCGATCCCATGACATATCCAGGTAATTGTTTGCTGCGCTTGTATACACCACTTTATAGCCTGCATTTGCTAAGCGGTAAGCTAGATCTTCTTGTCCCTGTCCCGGAAGGTTGTTCCATACATTGAGATGTATGCCGGATTTACCCAATTCAGCGTTAACTTCCATTCCTTTCCCTTTGTTACGCATCCCCATTTCTTCCCATCCCGACATAGTCAGACCTTTACTTTGGACAAGTTGATTTATTTTGGCGATATATATTGGCCATACATCAAGTACATTACTGATGTTATTTTCCTTCATGAAAGCAAGGATCTTCGGCGATTTTTCCCAGACACCGCTTGGTGTTTCATCACCTCCCAAATCGATAATTTTCAATGGTACTCCAGCTTTTTCATGGATAGCTTTGATTTCATCGACCACTTTGCTCAGGAAATGATAGGTTGAAGGTAAGGCAGGGTTCATCACATTGTCATTCCAGTTCTGTGCAGAGTTATAGATCGATTTATCATCCGCATCATCCAATAGGAACTCTTCTGCTTTCTGTTTGTCGCCCACCTTAGTGAAGTGAGCATAACGTGCGCGCATTGCTTTGATCGCAGCACGGGCATGCCCCGGTGTTTCTACTTCAGGTATCACATCGATATGTCTTGCTTGCGCATATTTTAAGATTTCGATATAATCAGCTACGGTGTAGAATTGATGCGCTTTTGCAGTGGCACCAGAACCATAAGCGGGTTGAATTCCTTTACCGTCTTCGAAATTAGCGGTGCGGTTAGCACCCACAGCAGTCAGTTCCGGTAAGGATGGAATTTCCAATCGCCAACCTTCATCGTCAATAAAGTGGAAATGGAACTTATTTAATTTATAGGCGGCCATCAGGTCTAAAATGCGCAACACTTCTGCCTTGCTATGAAAATTACGGGCTGCATCCAACATAAATCCACGATAGCCATAACGAGGACTATCCTCTATTTTTGCGTAAGGTAAGGCAATTGATTTTGTGGTTTTATTCCATTGTTGATGATTAATCAAGGATTTCAAAGACTGTATGGCATAAAATGCACCTGCTTTATCCGAAGCCTCTATGTGTATCCCCTTTGCATCAATGTTTAGCCGGTAGGATTCAGGTTTTAGATCATTTGTTTTGACGATAACAATTCCATCTTCTTTTGCCGAAGAAGGAGATAGTTTGATTCCCGTGTACTTGTTTAGAAAATCTGTCAGAAAATTCGCTTCTGAAGCAAATTCGCTGGCAATTAATGCCTTAGTATCGTTCGTTATATTGAACTTTGCGTTATTGTCGATGTTAATATTACTGGGTAAAGGAATAATGCTTTGTGCTTCGATTCCATCTGTAAGTTGGTTCTGATCATACTTATAAGACCAATAATCCGCTTTTTCAGTGTCAGATTGAGGTGCGGTTTTCACTGCTGTATAGTTCCGAATATCTGTTGAAAGCCCGGTTTTGCTGTTTTTTACATACAAACCGATTGGTCCGTCGGTGTAATTGACGAGTCCAGTTGTGGTAAAATCAATATGGATGGTGTCCTGTGCTTTTAATAGAAAATTGTTTTTCTTAAAGCTAACCTGAAATAGGTCACCATTCCTGTGGTCAATGGCAAATCTATTATCTACTTTATCAGGATCAATAGACCGGATAAAATTAAACCAGAGGCTCCAATCATTCAGCTGTATGGCACTTCTGCCCTTATTTTTCAAAATGATTGTTGAGACAGGATTTTTACGGATATTCTGGCCATCCTTGACTTGCCAGGTGATTTGCAGCTGATCGGCAATTGAGCTCGATTTTTGAGCATATGCTGCTTGGCTAAAAAATGCCATGCCAAGGCCAGCATAGAGTAGTGGGTTTTTAATTTTTTTTAAATTAGTCATGTTGGTTACTTTTTCAATGAGTCTAAATATAGCTATTTTAGAGGGTTTTGCGATCTATTTAGAAAAAAATGAATAAAAATTCCGATAAAATTTTGACAGATTTAGAAAACTTTCTATATTTGCACACCGAAACAGAAAACGGCCCGTTCGTCTAGGGGTTAGGACGCAAGATTTTCATTCTTGAAACAGGGGTTCGATTCCCCTACGGGCTACACATCTAAAAGTCAAAACATACAAAAGCCTGCAAATTAAATGTTTGCAGGCTTTTTTGTTTTTCAGTATCTACAAAACTTACACGAATTCCCAAGAAAAAAGTGAGTCATTTTCTCTCATTTGCTTACTCACTGAAATAGAGTTAACATTCTAATAATCAAGATGTTCAAAAGATAAACATCTTGATTCGTTTTAGTTGCAAGGCTAATTTTGTTTCACTTAAATGATGTTGTCATGAGTACAAATTATTCCTTGCTCTTCTACTTGAAGAAACCAGAAAATTATGTTAGTGGCCCCAAGCCAA
The DNA here is from genome assembly GCF_002933815.1 of Sphingobacterium sp. HMA12. GTDB lineage: Bacteria > Bacteroidota > Bacteroidia > Sphingobacteriales > Sphingobacteriaceae > Sphingobacterium. The sequence goes on along the minus strand of NZ_BEYR01000004.1, from coordinate 237,664 downwards.
TTTATATGCGGATCACAGTCGACTGCTTTCCAAAAGAGACCTCGGTGGGACGTGAATGCGAGCCATCGAAATGGAATTCCAAAGCTAACCGCGCAAAAGGTACAACAGAAGCTGTAAAAACCCTGAACAGTTACCTTGATACACTCGTAACTAAAGTAAGTGCGATCCATACTGCTATGGTAGCGGCAGGAGAAGAAATTACAGCGGAGTCCATTAAGTTGCGGTTTCAGGGAAAAGATATCAAACGCAAAAATTTCTTAGATGTATTCAGAGAGCACAACAACCAGATGGAAGCGCTTTTGGGCAATGGATTTAAGCCCAATACGCTCAAAGGGTATAAAACCTCTTTATCCCATGTTGGTGGGTCCCTAGAAAAGGAATACAGGTCGCAGGATATCGACACTAGAAGGATTGACCATGCTTTTGTCACAGGGTACGAATTCTATCTTCGAGCAACAATGGGCTGTTCAGCTGTGTCGGCGGCAAAATACATGAAACATCTGCGTAAGATCATCAAGATCTGTATTGCACACCGCTGGATCACCGACGATCCTTTTGCATTCTATAAGATCAAAGCTAAAGCAAAAGAGAAGGAGTTTCTAACAGACGCAGAACTTCGTACGATAGAAGAAAAGGAATTCAAAATACCACGACTTGCACATGTTCGTGATATTTTCGTCTTCTGTTGTTATACAGGTCTATCTTATGCTGATGTAAAGAAACTAAAATGGACGGATATCGCTGAGGGTGTGGACGGAAAACTGTGGATCTTCACAAGTAGGGAAAAAACCGAAACATCATCAAATATTCCGTTATTACCAAAGGCACTTGAAATTATTGAAAAATATCGTGACTATCCGCCATGCATAGCGAAAGATATGGTACTACCTGTTCTCAGCAATCAGAAAATGAACAGCTATCTAAAGGAAATTGCTGACCTATGCGAGATTACCAAAGAATTGACCTTCCATAAATCACGTCATACCTTTGCTACTTCGGTTACATTGGCCAATAGTGTTCCGATTGAAACAGTATCCAAGATGCTTGGTCATACGGATATCAAGACAACACAGCATTATGCGAAATTATTAGATAATAGGGTTGCCGTGGATATGGATAGACTGGAAAGAAAGATCGAGAATAAACCGGTGCCTGCAAATCAGGCTAAAATCGCTGAGTTATGTACTCCACAGGCTCTTACTTTTATTAGAACAGATCACAGTGGTCGGAATATCGCATAAATCCCAAAAAGGAAGCTGCACAAAAGGCAGCTTCCTTTTCAGATTACGGTTGTAAATCCTCTTTATATATAAAAGTTACTTTACTTGTCTGGATGATATCTTCCTTGAAATTTAACAGGGAAACACTATATTCCATTTTTTCCCCTTCCGTAAATGTCAAAATCCGATCCATGTCCTTCGGTAAAAGTACTTTGTTGATTTGGACCACTCCTTGCATGGCATAAACTATGTTTCGGGGTTCTTGATCAGCTGTTTTGATCTTCCACGAAAGAGGACTATTCACGGTCTCATTTCGGTTATCAAACTTCCCTTCACAGGTAAATAATGCAAATGAAGTGCTAAGGTCTTTCGTATAGGTCAACTTAACGGGCCTGTCTTCATACATGACGTATAGGCCTTTAGCATTAACGAAAAGCGTATCTGGATAGATCTTGTAAATATCATCTGCCTTTGGACAAGCATATTCTATAAGGGGTTCCGGTTCTGGCTGAGGTTTTGGGTAGAATGGTTCATCACGGCTACAAGATGCAACAATTAAAAACAATATACTAAAAAGTGGAATAGTTAGTTTTCTGCTCATTATTGAAAATACTAGTATGGTTTATAAAATTCATATAAAGAAACGAAAAAAACATTCGTCATGCTACAGTTGAACCTGTAAAATTTCAGTTATACCTCTTCTTTCTATATGAACCCAAATTCTGTTATCTTGTTGATCGACAGTTTTTTAGCTCATCCACTACTAGTAATGGATCAATCTATCAATCGAGATTCTTTATAATAGGTTTTGTTGAGAAAACTTGTGCTACAAGTTTAAGTAATCGAGCGTATTCAATGCGTGAACATGGTTAATCGGAAGTTGGTCGAATAAATTTGGAATTATTATTCATTTTTACCTAATTTAAATGTTGATTTTGAACAGGATAACGGTCAGGAGAGATAGCCATTAATGCATAACCAAATCGTCTGAAAACATGAATGAACACGAAATTGATATCTATCTAGATGGTGTTAAGGCGAGGATCGACCTTCGAAAGATGGATTATACCTCCCTTCGGAACCTTTTCATGAAACTTCAGCGGATCTTGGGTGACAATGAGTATATCCATGAGACCATCCTTGAAAGCGACCTCTTCTATTTCCGGCAGGAGCTCAGCGGAAAGACCGTAAGTGCCCACCATAAACAAGGAATAATAACTGTTGCGGATCTGATGAACTGTTCATACGAGCATCTCGCTGCCATGGACGGACTGGGGAACAAATCACTTTCGGAAATAGTGAGTTTCATTAAAGATCTTGGTAAATAAGCTGTTTATATAAACAGTTAATTTTGAACCTTCCTTTTAGAAATGTATATTGATATTGTTTTAACTACGCCCTATCTAATCCTTAAACGGCTGTCCAATGGGATGGCCGTTTTACTGGACTTCGGTCGGAAGCCCCTAAAATCAAAGGTTATGTTTTGAGCGGCTGAACTTTATTCCCCTTGGTCCCGTCTCCATCGTTTCTCGGTATACGTATTGAAGTTTGATTTCTTCCATTTTGTCAGGTGGTATCCGTTGCAATGCGTACAGTAGTATGCCCGTCTCTGGATAGGCCTGCCCTGCCTGTGTTTGATACGTCGGCCTTCCTCATTCCGTTTATATAGGTAATTCCATTTCAGGTCGAGCATAACAAGCCGGGCCTCAATCCAGGAGGTAAAAATTACCTTTCCGGTCTCCCTACATTTTTTATTGGTTCCCATAGAAATAATTTTCTTTCCCATTTCCAGTATGGGGTACAGATGTAAACAATATATTTTCGACGATACCCACAGATGAACGCACTCTAATGGCTGGTATTCATAGCTGCTGCTAGGTTCCTACAGCTTTTTCTAATTTAACCAAATCCCTTTTGAAAATAAAATGTGATAGTTCTAGATAGCATAAACATTAGCCCATAAATAGAAGATATAGAGTAAAGAATCGCTCATTGGCGGGTCAAAAAAAATTAAGGGAACTTTACGAGCAGTGGATAGGAGATGCCGAGAAGAAGTTGGAGGGACTGAATAGTAATGTGAACCCAGACTCGCCCTTTTCCAGGGTTTTGGCTGATCTACTAGAGAAATTGAAACGGAAGGAAGTTCAAAAAGTCGTACTGATGTTCGATAGTGAACTGGATCTTGGTATCATAATTACCAGCGGTAGAAAGTTATACCTACGGATTCCCAAAATAAAAACGCTCAGAAATAGAAACGCTATCGGAAACCATCAGATCAGCCTTCTGCAGCGGATGGGGTTCCAATGGGATGCAAGAGAAACTTTGTTGTATTTGGGATTGGAGCTTAACACCTTAGCCAATCAAGTGATGGAATTATTGTCAAAAATTGTGTTCAAAGTTTTCATATTCGAAGAGATGGGGGGTAAAAGCTACATCAGTTATAGCTAAATGAATGCTTATTCAGATAACCAGCGATATATTTATCTATATTGATAGCCTAATAGATATATTGTCTATTCTATATACAGCCTATTATTTCCCATGTTGGATTGAATTATAAAGTATACTGCGCAGTATACTAAAAATTGGCTTTATGTTATTGTAAAGGCAACAGAGTATCCCCGGAGGATACTCTAAACCCCATTTCTGGCAAATGGGACAAGAAAAGTAGGGCTCTGCCCAACTTCTGCTTGCTCATTTGTATCGTCCTACTATGGGTTTACACATTGTATTGTACTAGTATAGGTTTACAAAACGAGTGTTGTAAAGAAAGGTTTAAACCTATAAACGGACATTTGAAAACAGACCATCGATTGGGGAGAAATTTCTACAAAGGAATCGTAGGTGATAATATTAACGTTATGCTAACAGCTACTGCTTTTAATTTCAAAAGGATGATGAACAAATGGAAAAAATCCGTTTTTGTGCTTATTCGAAATATAAACATCTTGCCTAAATATTTCATACTAAAATCAATATTAAAACTCAATGCGACTTTTTAAGCTCGGACTATTTATTATCTTTAGCTTGATTTTCGATTTTATTAAATCCTAAATGGGAAAGATACCTCAATTTAAGCTATTTTTGTTTTTATTCTTTTGGCAAACTATGCTAGTTGCTCAAATTAATGATCAATCTCATTTCTCGGGCCTTACTTTTATTGCCCACACGAAAAATCAGGATGAACGTACTGGATTAAATTTGTCCGCCGAAAAGCCCCTGGAATTTTCAAAGGATGGATTTTCATTGGAATTTGATTTAAGGCTCAGAAAGGAATTACATACCTATGGCTATGTGTGCCGCGTGGTTGCAAACGATTCGGAAAGTTTCGATATCATTTCCCACCTGTTAAAATCCGAATTTAAATGCTTACTGACAAAAGTAGATGGGGTCATCGAGTCTGCATCGATTCAGGATGCGGGAGGTCTACAGGAAAATAAATGGCTGAAAATTAAACTATCTTTTAATAGGGATAATATAAAGGTGCTAATTAATGGCAAGGAGCGAGTAATTAAACAGCCTATTGCGGACTTTGATAACATAAAGATATATTTTGGCGAGAATAAAAATATTCATTTTTATACCAATGATGTGCCTCCAATGACCATCCGAAATATTATTATCAGAGATAAAAAGAACGTCATAAAGCACGAATGGCGTCTGGCTACACATAACAAAAATGTGGTGTATGATGAAATAACAAAAAATCCGGCGATAGCGGGAAATCCGATCTGGGAAATCGATAAGCATTCGCAATGGCATAAAATTGCATCGCTTAGGCTCAATACGGACGGCACAAATCGTAACCCTCTCCCGCAGATTGCTTATGACACGCTTGGTGGAAGGGTATTTATGGTTACGCGAGATAGAATTTATACGTATCACATTGATGCCAATAGAACGGATACGATCATCCCGAAAAAGGGCTACCCTTACTTCAGGGTGGGCGCGTCTAGCCAATTAATATTCGACAGTAAGCAGCGTAAACTGATCTCCTACAATCCGGATCTGCCTAAACTGAATTTTTATGATTTTGATAAAAATGAATGGAGTGAGCATGCGATTGTTGAGATAGATACGCGACAGCATCATAATCAATTTATAGATTATGAGAATAATCGCTTGGTCGTCTTCGGTGGGTATGGGATCCACCGATACAATGCGCAATTAGCGGTCATTGAGCTAAATGATACGGCAAAATGGGCAGAGAAATCTCTTGCGGCAGGGATTGAACCGCGCTATCTCAGTGCTTCGTGCAACATCGATAATAAGCATATGTTGATCTTGGGCGGGTACGGGAGTGCTTCGGGCAAACAGGAGGAATCGCCCCGGAATTATTATGATCTCTACAAAATAAATATTGATACGAAAGAACATACGCGCATGTGGTCTTTTGTGAATGATAAGAATCATTATACGTTTAGTAATGCTATGGTGGCGGATACTGCGGCCAATAAGCTCTATACGCTCACGTATAATAATGATAGGTATTATTCATTCCTTTATCTTTCTGCTTTCGATATAGAAACTAAAAATCCGTCGATGGAGATTTTAAGTGATTCTATTAAATATAATTTTTTGGATATCAAATCTTATTGTAGTTTATTCTTGTATCGGAAAACATCATCGCTATATGCCTTTGTGCAGCAGGAAGAGGCTTCTGGTGAAGCTACAATCATCGATATTTATTCTTTGGCTTTTCCGCCGCTATCTAAAGAATTTATCCAGTCTTACGAAGTTGCTAAAAAGGGGGGAGGGTTGTCTCCGCTGTGGTTACTCGTCCTTATATGCCCTATTGTGGTACTGGTTGGACTTATTTTTTATGTTCGAAAATATAAAAAGCAAGGTGTTGAAGATCGGACGCCACAGGCAGACTTGCTGCAATATGATAAAATTGAAAAATATCCTGTAGAGAAGCAAAAGTCAGCTATTTATTTGCTAGGCGGCTTTAGGATATATGATCAACATGGGAATAATATGACCGGTGAATTCTCGCCTACAATCAAGCAGCTATTGATCTACCTGCTGCTCAGTTCGGTCAAAGATGACAAGGGGACGACTTCGCAACGGCTGGACGAAACGTTTTGGTTTGGCATGGATAAAGATAGTGCGTCCAATAACAGACGGGTGAATATCAGAAAACTGCGTTTGCTTCTGCAGAATGTTGGAAATATTGAAATAATTCATAAAAATAGTTATTGGTATCTCGATCTTGGTGATCAGTTAATCTGCGATTACAGTGAAATATCGGCAAATTTAAAACTGCTTGATAAAAATCCACTTGATAAAGACTTGATCCGACAGATCGTTCGCGTGGCTTCTTTGGGTCCATTGCTGCCGAGTTTGGAAACCGAATGGGCGGATAGTTATAAATCTAAATTCTCGACATTATTGGTCGATGCTTTGCTCGAATCTATCCATCAACAGGGGATTGCTGATGATCCTAAATTGTTATTGAAAATAGCTGATGTCATCTTGATTCATGATAATATTGATGAAGAAGCGATTCGCTTAAAATGTAAAGTCCTGTACGAGATGAGGCAAAAGGGATTATCTAAACAGAGCTTTGATAAATTCTGCGAAGACTATAGGCGTCTTCTCAATTCAACGCCTGACTTTACTTATGAGGATATTATAGCGCGGTTTGTAAATAATTAATGCCCAATTAATGTGCTTGCTTAAACCTACCCTTTAAAAAAAATAATATTTTTTATTCACCTTTTTGTTTCTGATTTTCAGATAGTTGCATTGTGTGTTGGGACGGTGTGCCGTGCGCGTTAATGCGCGATTAATGCTGGATTAACCCCTCCAATTCTATATTTGGACGGGAAAATAATATAACCATTTGATGTTTCATAATTCTTACGCTGGATCGTGGTATTGTGTGCATAATTATGAAAAGCTGAACCTAATAAAAATATAAGACTTTATAAATTAATACGACAATTATGAAAATGAGAAAGCATGTAGGGAAATCACAAAAACCTATTTTGAGATTTTTTTCTATTTTGATAGGCGTTATTCTTTCATTCAGTTTTGTTACGGCACAGACCAATACTACGGTATCTGGTAGGGTAACAGACGATAAAGGAGATCCTATCGTAGGGGCATCTATAACCTCCCCGAAACAAAGTACAAAGTCTGACCGTGAGGGTACTTTTACCTTGAATGTGCCATTGGGCACTGAGATTGAAATATCATTTGTTGGTTTTAAATCTCAAAAGCTAAAGGTTGACAGTAGAAACCGGTTGGAAATAAAGCTGAAGGAAGATAAGCTGGAACTCGACGAAATCGTCGTGGTCGCCTATGGTGTGCAAAAAAAAGAAAGTCTCACAGGTGCTATTTCCAATATCAAATCGGATGAGATTATCAAAACGAAGGCTCCTAGTTTGGCGCAATCGATACAAGGAAAGGTGTCGGGACTTAGAATTAGGCAACAGGATGGTGAACCGGGACAATTTAGGTCTGATATCAATGTACGGGGAATGGGAACTCCACTATTTATCATTGATGGTATTGTTCGTGATGGAGCGGATGCTTTTCAACGGTTAAATCCGGAGGATATCGAGAGTATCTCCTTCCTGAAGGATGGAACTGCTGCAATCTATGGTATGAACTCCGCGAATGGGGCTATAATTGTAACAACCAAAAAGGGTGCTAAAGGAAAGACAAAGATCTCTTTGTCTTCGAATATTGGGATATCTAGTCCTACAAATATCCCCAAAATGGCAACGGCAGCGCAATACATGGAAATGCGAAATGATGCGGCTATTCTTGGTGAAGGCAACCCGCTGGTGACGGAAGAGGTGCTGGCGCTGTGGAAGCAGGGGGCGCTCGGATATGAAAGTACTAATTTATATAATGATGTCTTCAAAAAACATGCGGTACAGCATCAGCATACGGTTTCAATGCAGGGGGGATCGGATAATGTCACTTATTTTGGTAGTCTGGGCTATGCGCGTGATGAAAGCTTACTAAAATCGGATGACTTAAATTATGATAAATATACGTTTCGCTCAAACGCTGATATTAAATTAGCGAACGGACTCGTAGCAGGAATAAACCTCTCGGGAAGATGGGATAAGACGAGCCAACCCTGGAGCTCGTTTTTCGAAATATTTAAACAAACGCGTATCAATGTGCCCACTTATCCGGCTTATGCCAACAACAATCCGGACTATTTGGCCACGCAACAAATGGGGCTCAATCCGATCGCATTGGCAGATGCTGATCTGACGGGTTATCATACGTATCATAATAAGAACCTCCAGTCTACTTTCTCATTGAAATACGACCTGCCATTTGTGGAAGGATTGTCGATAAAGGGCCAACTTGGGTATGACTTTAATCAACAGAAACATAAGGGTATTCGAAAACAATACGCGACTTATACGTACTCGGCAGAGAATGATCAATATATTGAAAGTATATACAATAGTCCTTCTCTGATCCAAGTGGGAAATAATGAAACGAATCGTCTGGATATGCAGGCGCAGATAAATTATGTGAAGTCGTTCAATAAGCTGCACAATGTGAGTGGAACCTTGGTCTACGAAAGAAGACAGGAAAATAATGATTGGTCCAGTATTGAACGTAAATATGATCTGTATACCTACGATGAACTGGATTATGCTGGAATAAAGGATCAATTGGTGAGTGGAATGTCTAACAAATCGGCTTTCATTTCTTATGTAGGTCGTTTTAATTATGATTTTAAGGGTAAATATTTACTTGAACTGGCTTTTAGACAGGATGGATCTTATCGGTATGCGCCGGATAGCAGGTGGGCGTTCTTTCCGATGGGATCTATCGGATGGCGTGCTTCGGAGGAGAAATTTATAAAAGAGAAGTTTGATTTTGTTGATAACCTCAAATTTAGGGCTTCTTATGGAAAATCGGGGCAGGATGCTGGTGAAGCGTTCCAGTATATCCCGGGCTATAACCTGAATGTAGGGACTTATGAATTTACGGATGGTACTGCACTGTCGGGTATAGGGGCTCCGTCTATTACCAACCCGAATTTGACCTGGTACAGGGCTAAACAGCTTGATATCGGTATGGATCTTTCGTTATTTAACGGTCTGTTTTCAATGGAATTGGACGTGTACAGACGCGATCGGACTGGATTGCTGGCGACGCGAACCGTGTCTCTGCCAAATACGTATGGTGCCAGCTTGCCACAAGAGAACTTGAATAGTGATATTACCAAAGGGATAGAGTTAACATTAGGACACCGAAATAAAATTAATGATTTCTCCTACGGCATAAAAGGGAATATGAATCTTGCGCGTACGCAGATGAATTATGTCGAAAGGGGGCCTTTTGTGAGTAGCTGGGATCGTTGGCGAAATCAAACGTCTAATCGCTGGAATGATTTTGTATGGGGGTATGAAACGCTCGGGCAATTTACGAATTCTGAACAAATTAGAAATTATGGGGTGGTGCAACATGGCGAAATGGGAAACAGCAACGAGTTGCCCGGCGACTATATTTTTAAAGACGTGAATGGTGATGGTATTATTGACGATAATGATAAAATGCCAACGTTCTGGTCTGGAACTCCGCTGATCCACTATGGTCTTACGTTAGAGGCATCGTGGAAAAATTTCGATATCTATGCCTTATTTCAAGGTGCCGCAATGTACACTGTCCAATTTAGTGAGGTGTATGCTGAAATCTTATGGTCCAAAGGGGCAAATACGCCGGCATACTTTTATGATAGATGGCACCAAGAGAATCCATACGACCCGGATAGTCGCTGGATTGCAGGCGAATGGCCCGCATCACGCCTGATACAGGATGTCGGGGCGCTATATATGGATAATAGTGATATCTGGCGCAAAAATGCATCTTATTTGAGATTGAAAACAATTGAACTGGGTTATACTTTTCAGTCTCCTGTGATGAAAAAGATCGGCTTAAGTAATCCACGAATTTATGTGAATGGATACAACTTGTTCACCTTTGCTGATGCTTTTGTAAAACCGTTTGACCCGGAACGGATCGAGGGTTCATATAATGCGGGAATGAACTATCCGCTGACGAAGAGTTTCAATTTTGGCTTCACGGCTAACTTCTAAAAATAAAAATGATGAAACAACTATATAAATCGATGTTATTCTTAGGGATAATGAGTTGGACAACAGCTTGTACTGATATCCTAGATGTTGAACCAAACAACAAGGTGCCGGCAGATAAGGTACTTAATTCGGAAGAGGGGGTCGCCATGCACATGGCTAACTTATATGGGCGTCTGCCGGTCGAAGATTTTTCGTATGCAATTGATAAGGGGTTCAGCCTGGGCATAGGAAATACGAATCCGAACAATGGAGGTCGTTCGGCAGCGCATGCGAGTGATGAGGCAATGCATTCTGAATTTAATGATGATGTGGACGAAGGGTTTAACTTTTGGGAGGGATATATCGACGGCGATGGTACGTATAAAAATTGGCGCGGAATATATACACTGATAAGAGATATAAACGGGTTGATAGAAACCATACCGACATTAACAAAAATTTCGAATGATGAAAAACTGAAACTTGAAGGTGAAGCTGCTTTCTTAAGGGCGTTTACGTATTACGCCTTAGCTAAACGCTATGGTGGTGTTCCTCTAATAAAGGAAATGCAGGTCTATAACGGATCGGTGGAAGATTTGAAAGTTCCGCGTAGTACTGAAAAGGAGACTTGGGACTTCATCTTGAGTGATTGCGATATCGCTGCTGAAAAATTATCCGACTCTCCTTCGGATACGCGTCGGGCAAATAAATGGATTGCGCTGGCACTGAAATCAAGGGCTGCGCTGTATGCGGCTTCTGTAGCCAAGTTTACGCATGCGCCTTACGTGAGCTTCTCTGGTCCTGCAGTGGATCTAAAACTGGTCGGGATTGATGCGTCGGAGGCTGATAGATATTATAGTGAATGTATAGCTGCGTCTAGCGAGATCATAAAAAGTGGACACTATGGATTATATGGTGCGGACCCGGCAACAAAAGAGGAGGCGATAAATAATTATAAGCAAATGTTCGAAAATCCCAATAGTGTGCTTTCTGGTGTAAAGGAGCCCATGTTTATAAAGGGATATACATCGGGAACGGTATTGGCGCATAATTATGACATCTGGTATCGTCCTAACCAGACAGCAAATGGTTGGCCTCATCCGGGAAGAATGAATCCGACACTTGATTTAGTCGATGCGTATGAGGATTATACGGATAATGGACTGGGAGCGAGTACGGCGGTAAAGACAAGAGTCGACGGTAACGAGTCTACTTATGGTGGCTTTGATAAGAATGTGCAGTACTATGCTTTCCCTATCGATAAGCCTTATGAATTATTTGAAAACAAGGATGCTCGATTGTGGGCCACAATGATTCTGCCGGGTACATCTTGGAAAGATAATAAAATTATTATTCAGGGCGGAATCATTAAACCTGATGGATCGTATATCTTTCGTACGGATGCCAGCGTAACTGGGCTCGATGGGAAGACGTATTATACGTATGGTGCAGAGAAGGCAAATCAGTATTCGGGTTTCAGTCCTGTCGGTGGCAATTACACCAGATCGGGGTTTTTACTTCGGAAGTTTCTTCAGGAAAAAGAGACGGTTACGGCCGAATGGAACAAAGGGGCCAACGATTGGATCGAATTCCGATATGCCGAAGTTCTGCTGAATTATGCGGAGGCTGCTGCAGAAAAATTTGCGGCAACTGGTGAAGACAAAACAATGGGGAAAAAGGCGCTAAATGAGGTGCGTAAAAGGGCTGCTCATAAAGATGAAATTGGGCTGACGGTGGATAATGTGCGTAAAGAAAGACTCGTTGAATTTGCCTTTGAAAATAAGCGGCGGTGGGATTTGAATCGTTGGAGAACGTATCACAAATTGTTTGAAAATAGAATGAAACGTTCGTTAGTTCCTTTTCTCGATTTGAGAGGGGCCACTCCCAAGTATATTTTTGTACGGATGAATCCCCCAGGATATAATAATCAAACTTACACGTATTCGCGGTATTACAGACAGATACCGGGTATTGGAAGTAACGGCCTTGTACAGAACCCATAACACGCTTTAATTTTAAATATTATGAAAACGAATTTAATAATAATGGGCATGCTGATCGTGCTAGGACTCTTCTCTTCGTGTGAGAAAGATAACCTCGATTATGCACCTAATGCATCCTTTTCTGGTGAAATAAGAGACCTTGAAACGGGCGAACTGTTACCTCAAGATATATTGGAAGGATCTAAAATCTATTTCATCGAATTGGGCTGGAATAATCCTCCGGTGCAATCGATGGTCTTTAAGAATGACGGTACATTTCGTAATGACCTAATGTTTGCGGGCGATTACAAAATTATACTGAATAAAGGGAACTATGTGCCGCTGGATACCCTATTGTACCAAATGAAGCCGGGAGCAAATACACAGCTATTTGAAGTGGTTCCTTATGTCAGAATTAAAGATGCGGATATAAAGTTTAGAGACGGAAAAGTTATTGCAAAATTTAAGATGCAACAAAACTCAAACAACCCTATTAAAGCTATCTCACTTTTTGCGCATCCGGATATATCCGTTGGCTACCGTATCCAAACGGCGAGTGTAACATACGAGTTGAATACAAATGCGCAGGATAGTGAATATGAAATTACAATGGATATAAGCAACTACAGCCAAATAAAGACGGGCAACAGTTATTATTTCCGGATCGGGGCATTGAGTAGTGCTGCGGAGGCGAAGTATAACTACTCTCCAGCAATAAATGTCGATTTGTAATCTTTGCGTGGCGCAAGCTAATATATCATAACATGAAGAGGTCGTTACATTATGTTTTTCGGTTTATATTCTTACTGTTGGTTTTAGGGATAATGGCGAATTGCTCGCGTAGCAATAGCATTGGAAAAATGCCTGTTGACTATGTGAACCCGTACATCGGAAATATTAGTCACCTCTTGGTGCCTACTTATCCCACCATCCATTTACCCAATAGCATAGTGAGAGTGTATCCGGAAAGGGAAGATTTTACGGGAAATAAAATAAAAGGCTTACCTGTCGTTGTGACAAGCCATCGAGGGACTTCAGCGTTTGCGATAAGTCCCGTTACTGGAACGAAGAAATTGGCGTCGGTAGTTCCACTTGCCTATGACAATGAAATAATCACGCCTTATTATTATAAGGTATTTCTTAACGAGGATAACATCGATGTGGAGTATAGCCCATCCTATCAGTCTGCAATCTACAGATTTAAATTTGATGGTACTGATGTTTCATCGCTGGTTATTAGTAGTCGCAACGGGATGCTCAAAGCGGACGGCAATACGGTGTCAGGGTATCAACAGATCGGCGAATACGCGACAAAAGTGTATCTGTTTTTGGAATCGGATATTGCACCGGTACAGCTTGATTCGTTGCCAAATGAAAGCCGTGAGCAGGCGAGTGTCGTTCTTAAGTTTGCGAAGAATGCCCAGCAGGTGCAGGTCCGCTATGGGGTTTCTTTTATCAGTGAAGAACAGGCAAAAAAAAATCTGTATAGGGAAATAAAGACAGCTTCTTTTGAGGAGGTTAAAAACAAGGGCCGGGATATCTGGAACGAGACGCTGGGTAAGATCAAGGTGGAGGGGGATAGCGAGGATTCGAAATCCATATTTTATACAGCCTTGTATCGGACTTACGAACGCATGATATGTATTTCGGAGGATGGGATGTATTATAGTTCTTTTGATGATAAAATACATGGCGACAATGGTATTCCGTTCTACACGGACGATTGGATATGGGACACCTATAGGGCTACGCACCCGCTAAGGGTTATTTTAGAACCGGAAAAGGAAGTTCAGATGATCAACTCGTTTGTAAAAATGGCAGAGCAGATGGACAACTTCTGGATGCCGACCTTTCCCGAAGTTACGGGTGATAGCCGAAGAATGAATTCGAATCATGGCGTGGCAACGATTATTGATGCTCATGTAAAAGGTCTGAAAGGCTTCAATCTCGAATTGGCTTATAATGCCTGCAAACAAGGGATTACCGAAAAAACGCTTATTCCTTGGTCTGGAGATCGGGCTGGTGTACTGGATGAGTTTTATAAAAACAACGGTTACTTCCCCGCGTTGGGAGCCGATGAAAAGGAATTCTTAGCGAACGTAAATACCAATGAGAAAAGGCAGCCCGTTGCGGTTACATTGGGGACTGTTTACGATGAGTGGTGCCTTTCGCAGATTGCAAAGAAGATCGGTAAAAAGGATGACTATTCTTATTTTCTGAAAAGAAGCTTGAATTATCATAAGTTGTTTAATCCGATTACGCGATTCTTTCATCCGAAAGATAGCTATGGCAATTTCATCGAACCTTTCGATTACAGCGATTCTGGGGGACAGGGAGCACGTGACTATTATGGAGAAAACAATGGCTGGGTGTATCGGTGGGATGTCCAGCATAATGTGGCCGATCTTGTTAACCTAATGGGTGGAAAAGATGCTTTTGTCAATGAATTGGAAAGAATGTATGATACGCCTTTGGGAAAAAGCAAGTTTGATTTTTATGCTCAACTGCCGGATCATACGGGTAATGTAGGTCAGTTTGCTATGGCAAACGAGCCAAGTCTTCACATTCCTTATCTGTATAATTATGCTGGTCAGCCTTGGCGGACGCAAAAGAGAATTCGCAGTTTGTTGGATCAATGGTTTCGAAACGACCTGATGGGAATCCCCGGAGATGAAGATGGGGGCGGGATGACAGCTTTTGTTGTGTTCTCACAGCTTGGATTTTATCCCGTTACGCCGGGATTACCCATGTACGTGATCGGAAGCCCAACATTTGAAAGGGCTAGTATAACGTTGGGACAAGGCAAAACATTTGATATTATTTGCCACAACTATTCACCGCAGCATAAATATATACAATCGGCTAAATTAAATGGGGAACCATGGAACAAGTCTTGGTTTTCGCATGATGATCTGATGAAAGGAGACAAGTTGGAATTTGTGATGGGAGATAAACCGAATAAGAGTTGGGCTTCGGCGGAAGAATCACTGCCGCCATCCTTCGAAATGAATGTCGATTGAATAGATTGCTAAATACGCGATCAAGGATCTTACTTGCGGGTAAGGATCACCTAGATAATGACTATCGAACCCGAATGACACATTGAAATTAATTAAATAAAAGATGAAAAAGAGATTATTAACAATATGTTTTATTGTATTCTTCGCATTGGCTTCCACTACCGGATGTAGCAGTGATCGTGAAGATAATTTAATCCCCGAGTTGCCTGATACGGAAGATGATGGGCAATTGGATTACAAAACGATAGGTTTCTATTACGATTGGTATGGAAACGAAGAGTTTGATGGCGCAATGCAGCATTGGGCGCATGCGATAATACCCAATCCGAATGGCGGAAGCAGCCTCGGTTCTATTCCTGGGACAAATGGAAATATAGCCTCTAATTTCTATCCCGAGCTGGGGGCGTATAGTAGCCGCGATCCTGAGATCGTGAAAAAGCATATGGAAATGTTTAAAAAGGCGCGCATTGGTGTCGCATCGATCAGTTGGTGGAATGAAAAAACAGACGCTGAAGCGATAAAAAACCTGCTTGTACTAAATGAAGCGGAGAAAGTTGGCGTTAAGGTGTGTTTTCATCTCGAGCCGTATGCTGGTCGGAATCCGGAAAGCCTGCGCGAAAATATTAAAAAACTGATTGATACCTATGGTAGTCATCCCGCATTTTTCAGAGTTGATGGAAAGCCTATGTTTTTTATCTACGATTCGTATAATATCGAGCCAAATGAGTGGGCCAAACTACTCAGTCCGGATGGGGCGCTTACCATACGAAATACGCCCTACGACTCCTATGTTATAGGTTTGTGGTTGAATGATATAAAAGAACAGGGACAAGCGATCATCGATGCGCATTTCGATGGCTTTTATACCTATTTTTCGTCACTTGGTTTCAACTACGGTTCGACACCGACCAATTGGGTGACCATGCAAAAATGGGCAAATGATAATAACAAGATCTTTATCCCAAGCGTCGGTCCGGGATATATCGATACGCGCGTCCGTCCGTGGAATACACTTGCTACACGCAACAGAAACGATGGTAAGTACTATGATGTGATGTATAGAAAAGCGATTGAAGCCAATACGCCTTATATTTCTATAACGTCATTTAATGAGTGGCACGAAGGTTCACAGATCGAACCTGCTATCCCTCAAAAAAATTCGGCATTTACTTATCTTGACTATGGCGGTCTAGCACCCGATTATTATTTAACGAGAACTGCTTACTGGGTCAAAGAATTTAGGAAAAAGTAGGGCGAAGGTATTCTTCACTCAAATTATGAACTATTATCTAAAACCTGAAAGAATGAAAACTAAACAATTATTGGGCAGCCAGATTTTATTGTTGCTATCAACTTTCTTGATAAGCTGCAACAAAACGCTCGAGATCCAAGAAAAATATGAGGCTACGAATAAGTCGCTGATGCTAAAGAATGCGACGCTCGTTGCAGAAAACTTAGATTATAATACTTTTGGATTCTATTACAATTGGTATGGTAATGCCGAATTTGATAATGGCTATTTTCACTGGGGACATGATATACTTCCCGGCCCTGGACAAACGACTAGTCCGGGGTATATTCCGGGTACGAATGGTGATATAGCGGCTAATTTTTATCCGCAGCTCGGCACATATAGTAGTAAGGACCCTGTGACCATAAGAAAGCACATGGAAATGTTTGTGCGCGCTGGTGTTGGTGTTGTCGCCCTGTCTTGGTG
The DNA here is from genome assembly GCF_002933815.1 of Sphingobacterium sp. HMA12. Lineage (GTDB taxonomy): Bacteria > Bacteroidota > Bacteroidia > Sphingobacteriales > Sphingobacteriaceae > Sphingobacterium. The sequence continues at coordinate 220,666 of NZ_BEYR01000004.1, read as the reverse complement.
GAATGAGTTGGGTACTTCTGAGCCCGAAAAAATAGCCTCCTTACTTAATATTGCCAATGAATATGGGTTGAAAGTGTGTTTTCATATCGAACCTTTTGGTGGACGCAATGCGGCAACGATGAAAACAGGCATGAGCCAGTTGATTGATAACTATGGGAATCACCCTGCATTTTATCGACTGGGGGGAAAACCGGTATTTTTTATTTACGATTCTTATCTTACTTCTCCATCAGAATGGGCTACTTTGTTAAGTCCTAATGGGAGTCAAACAATAAGAAATACCCCTTACGATGCGCTTGTGATAGGCTTGTGGCTCGAGGGTATGAATACACAGCCTGCTATTATATTGAACGCTAATTTTGATGGATTTTACACCTATTTCGCTGCGGATGGCTTTACTTATGGTGCTACCTCTGCTAATTGGGCTGCGATGCAAACGTGGGCGCAACAAAATAATAAGCTATTTATCCCAAGTGTAGGTCCGGGATATATCGACACGCGTATTCGTCCGTGGAATACGGCTACTACCCGCAATCGTAACAACGGACAGTATTACGACAACATGTATCAAAAGGCATTGGATGCGGGGACTGAACTGATCTCAATCACATCGTTCAACGAGTGGCACGAGGGCTCGCAGATTGAACCAGCTACACCTTTTAGTAGTTCGGCGTTCACTTACTTGGACTACGGTAACCTTTCTCCGGAGTATTACTTGGATAGAACGGCTTATTGGGTTAGCCGGTTTGTCCAGAAGAAACAACAGGCAAGTGCCGAGTTATATGTAAATGGCCGAAATGGCGGGTATATCGACTTTGGTTACAGTCCTAATTATTCCAACTTTGGTGTGGAGGGTAAACAGGCGTTTACTGTTGAACTATGGCTTAAAATGAAGTATACGGAAAGTTTTGGCAGTATAATTTCCTGTTTCAACGAGGATAGCCAAACGCAAACCCGAAAAGGATGGGTCGTGAATAATTTTAATAATGCGAGGTTGAGAATGACCCTTGGGTTAAAAAATTGGGGATTGTTAGAGCCTGGATTTGACTTTTCAAGTACTGAACAATGGGTGCATTTTGCGGCTGTAGTGGATGAAAATGGAATTAATGGGGAGCAAATCAATGGAAAGCCTGTGGTGGTAAAAGTGTATCAAAATGGGATATTAAAGGATCAAAGTACTTCTTTCGATGGGGGGAATTATCTTTCAAATTACCTGCAAACCCCCATGATTGCTTTCGGACAGCCGGCAGGGGTCGGGGGGATGACCAGCAATTGGAGGCTTTCGGGCTACATCAAAGATTTCCATTTATGGAAGAGTGCAAAATCGGCTGATGTAATCCAAAAGATTATGAATAAGGAGATCGATGTGACAGGCTTTGAACCCGATTTGGTGTGTGGCTGGAGATTTAATGCTATTCCATCAAACAATCAAGATATTAAGGATCTTACGAAGCAGTATTCGGCCAAAATAGTGGGCGATCATCAATGGACGACACTCAACTAATTGGAAGTATACATAACCTAGATAAACGCTATTAATTAAAACTAAACCAATAACATGATGAAATATATTTTTAAGTTGTTGTTCTCTTTATTTATCGCATCCGCTTTTCTTACCGCTTGTTCAAATGACGATAAGATAAATTTGATCGATGTAAGCGACTTTGTCAATCAAATGCAAAGTGTAAACGAAAATATGGTTTCTCTGCGTGATGGTTCCACGTATGGAGACAAAAAAGAAATGTATCCCCGCGATAGTAAATACATTTTAGATGATGCAATAATACAATTGGAAAAAACAATTCGTTTTTTTAAGAATGGGACAGAAGCGGATCCTACGCAAGTGAAAGTAGATGCTGCCCTGGCTGCGGCAAACAAAGCAATGGCAGATTTTAAGGCAACTCAACGTAGCGAGGATTTGCCGCCGGAATTTAAACAGGCGGAGCTGTATGTCAATGGACGTGCCGGAGGCTATATTGACTTTGGCTATAGCCCAGATTATTCAAAGTTTGGCGAGTCTGGGAAACAGGCTTTTACAGTAGAGTTGTGGTTTAAACTTAAATATACGGAGGGTTTTGGTAGTATTATATCTTGTTTTAATGAAGATGGAGCGACGCAAACCCGTAAAGGTTGGGTGATCAATAACTTTGACAATTCGCGTGTGCGCATGACTATTGGTCTGGAGAATTGGGGGTTGATGGAACCGGGGGTTAACTTCTCTACGACGGAACAATGGGCTCATTTTGCCGCAGTTATCGACGAAAATGGAATTAATGGAGAACAGATAGATGGTAAGCCCGTAGTCATAAAAGTTTATTTGAATGGTGAGCTGATCGAGCAGAAAACAGCGCAAAGTGGGAAAAACTATTTATCTAACTACTTAGAGACCTCGATGGTGGCTTTCGGACAGCCCGCTGGGATCGGTGGAATGACAGAAGCTTGGCGATTATCTGGCTATATTAAGGACTTTCATCTATGGAAATCTGCGAAAAGTCAGGCAGAAATTCTGAAAATTAAAGATAAAGAAATCGCTGTTACTGGGGCAGAATCTGATCTGGTTTGTGGCTGGGAATTTTCATCTACGGTCAAAAATGATGAAGATATTAAAGATTTAACTGGGAAATATTCGGCAAAACTTGTGGGAGATTACCAATGGAAAACCGTTGATTAGTCGCTTATATCGTAATCAGTAAGTATGCACTATCCGTGTAAGAGGAGGTGCATACTTCGTATAATTTAATAAAATGAAATCTAAATTATTATTTATTTTTTTAACTCCTTATCCTGCATTTGTACTTAAGATACTTCTAGTATTACTCGTATGTATTGTTACGTTGAATGGCTGTAATACCAATCGGATGAATCAACAGACCAAGTATAGACAGTCTTTCTCATTGGATGGAAATGCGATTGATATACATGTCGCGGGTGTTACGGATACGATAAATATTATCTTTTTGTCTGATACACATCTGGCTATGCAGGATGATCGTGAAAAACCGTATGAACACTATAGTAAGCGGATGTCTCAAGCGTATACGTCGACAAGGCATTTTCAAACGGGGGAAGAAACTTCGCCCCAGCAGTCTTTTGCGGAGACGGTAGAAATCGCTAAAGAAAAGAATGTTGATTTATTGGTATTGGCAGGGGATATTGTTAGTTATCCTTCAGAAAGAGTAATAGCATGGGTTGATTCAATACTTGTTGATTCGAAATTGAAATATGTGTATACCACGGGAAACCACGATTGGCACTATGAAGGTATGCAAGGTTCTACAAAAGAACTTAGGCAGGCATGGATAAACCGGCGGCTTTTGTCACTTTATCAAGGAAATAATCCACTTTATTATGCTGTTGATATAAAAGGCATCAGGGTTGTCATAATTGATAATTCTACCTATGAAATATCGCCCGAGCAATTGACATTTTTTAATCAGCAAGTGGCCGCTGGTGTACCTTTTATCTTGGTTATGCACATCCCTCTTTATGTCCCTGGGCGCCCTGTAAACTATGGTTGTGCCCATCCGGAATGGAATAAAGCGCATGATAAGCTGTATGAATTGGAAAGAAGAGCGGCATGGCCTGAAAAAGGACATACACAAACCACGATGGCGTTTAGACAAAAAGTATTAAATGCCTCAAATTTGCTGGGTGTTTTTACGGGACATATACACCAACAGACCCTGGATGTGATTGGAAACTTACCGCTATTTGTAGCCAAAGAAAATGCTTCCGGTAATTATTACCATATAAAAATTATCAGTAACAGGTAAGCACATTGTTTAGCAGCATTCAGGGTTCATATTTTTAGTGTTTTCTCCACCTATTTGTCGGAAACAATCGTAAATCCAAGGCTAAAATACCGTTAATAATGTTCCATATAAACGAATTCATGGTAATGACCAGCTTGCATTTTGGGAAATAAAGTCAAGAGATCTCCTAGGGTGAGTGATAGCGAGGTCATATGTATACCTATATTATTCCATTTGGGAGTTTTTCGTCGCTTACAGCACTTATATCTATTCCATGTAAAACAACATATGCAAGAAGAATTTCCGTACTCATTTTCTTATAATCGTTTTGTTGAGTTAACTCAGCAAGTAGTTATGCCGATGACTATATTTTTAAAAACCTCTTGTTTAAGAACTTGCTCAGGAATATCTTTTCTCGACTCAACCCCTATAAGAGTATGTAAAAACAAGATAATCAAAAGAAATAATGTATTTAATAGGATTGCTGAAGTAGGAAAATCTCTATGGGATGGTTCTATTGTTTCAAATTACAAATCGTCATTAATGATGAAGGAGAAATATTGAATTTTGATATTACTAGGAATTATTACGATTTATTAATATTAATTGCTTATATTGAAAGCATCAACGCTTGTAGCTAAAACATGTGTCAAACCAGTGAGTTATTCGGTGAATAGGGGAATGGAAGGTTTGTAAATTACTGATAAATAGATTAATGCAAGTAGGGTTCAATTCCCCTACGGGCTACAAAAGCGACTTCAGAGGAGTCGCTTTTTTTATACAATTCAATCGTCCAATCCCGTCGGGAGCGATACTGTCGCACTTATCTTACTTCATTTAAATTGTGGGAAATAGCCCAGATTTGAATTACTCCGAAAAGAAGATCCTGTCTGTGTCCAGATGGTTAATTTTGGTCTGTACCAACATCTCCAATTGCCCCCAAATGATCTTCTCCTTTTACATGAACTCGCGGAAACAAAGATCAGGGACAAAAGAAGTGATTAATACGATGGCTTTTGGATATGTGGATTTTTCGGGATCTCGACCAATCTGTATCCTTCTTCGATAAGGGATTTCTTTAGGGAATCATCGGGCATATTCTTAAAGACGGCAATGGAAAGTGTCTGGCTGGGCAATATCCCCCAATTGGAAAAAAGATCACGTATTTTCTTTCTGAAAAGAATACGCCTGAAAAGCTTCTCCTTTCTATTAGCTTTGATATGCTCACTGCCCGGAAACCAAAAGTTTGGGTTGAGTTTTTTTATTGCAATCATAGGAAGATTAAGCCCAGCTGCAAATTTTTCAAATTCCCGTTCCGAAACCTTGTAGACAAAGTTTCCCACCTTTTCATAGGAGAACCTATTTTTCCAGATCTTATTGATCGTCCTGTCGTTGATTCTTCCCAGTAGATTGGCCAAATACAATAAGGAGGGCATTTTTGATATCGGATCCTGTGGCTCAATAATTATAATAGCTTTTCTGGCTACCCGGATCATTTCGTAGAGTGCGGCGTAAGGACGTGGAAAATGATGGTAACTTTCCTTACAGAGTATATAATCCACGCTCTCATCTTCCAAGGTTAATGATTCAGCGTTCTGGGCGGAGAAATCCTTTATAAATTCTTCTTCATGGGAAACTTTCAGGAAACTGTCATCCAGATCACTTGCGGTGACATCCTGGATATTCTGGTCAAGTAGATGTCGCGCGTCATGTCCATAAGCATCACCAAGGGTAAGCCATTTCGCATTTTTATCCTTGGTAAAAGGATTCAGACAATTGAAAAAAAGGTTCTGTAACCAATGGTTGATACTTCCATTGTAACTATTTAAAGATTTGATTACCTTAATCTTTTGTTCTTTTTCTGGATAGAGGGTATTGTACCAATTGGCATGGAGGCCGTAGCTGTGGTCATTAAATTGATCTGATTTTCGCAAATTATTTTCCATGATTTAGTTTATAGTAGTTACATTATCTGATATTGATCAGACAAAGGCGAATTTTTCCCTTGGCCTTAACCTTATTTTAGGTTTTATTAAAAATACGGATAATTATTGGTAAATGCTACACATAAACAAACAAATATTATTCAATTGGAGGTCAGGTAGATGTATAGTTGCATATTTAGATATATACTTAGTTATATCGCTATTTGTCGGGATAATTATTGGATAATTTGTTTATCGATGTATAATGCGGAAAAGGATCTCTGAATAGCGTTTGTGCCAAATAGCGCTTAATTTAATGAGATCAGATCTATAATTGTGGTGTTAAGTTAATTGCGAAACAAAAGATTTGATGAAGGTTTTTCTTAATCAAATGATTACATTGCCTCCAAATATGGAAAAACCTTCAGTTTTCACCATATTTGGCGGTGAGAACTGAAGGTTTTAAAAGAATGCTACCTAAAAATAGTATCAAATAAATGAGACTACAAGCGGGCGTCTACCAATTTTCGGTCAAGTATTCCTTTGATGTCAAATACGACAGAAGGATCCTTTTTTAAATTTTTGAGATCCAAGTGTAAAAACTCACGATGCCCCACAGCCAGAATGATGCTGTCATAATTACCGGTTTGCGGTAGAGTCTCCAATAATTCGAGTCCAAAATGCTTTCTTAATTCATCTGTATTTACCCAAGGATCATAGATATCGACTTCCAGACCAAATTCTTTAAGATCATGGATCATGTCAATGACCTTGCTATTACGGATATCAGGACAGTTTTCCTTAAACGTTACCCCCAACACTAAGGCTTTCGCGCCGTCAAATTTGATGTTCTTCTGTATCATCAGTTTGACCACCTTGGAAGCAATAAAAGAAGCTACCTGATCATTAACCTCGCGGCCAGATAAGATCACATGCGGATGGTAACCCAGCTGCGTCGCCTTTTGCGCTAAGTAATAAGGATCTACTGAAATGCAATGTCCCCCAACTAGACCAGGTTTGAACCGGAGAAAATTATATTTTGTTCCGGCAGCATCGAGCACATCCTGTGTATCTATGCCAACGCGATCAAAGATCAGGGCCAATTCGTTCATAAAAGAAATATTGACATCCCGCTGCGCGTTTTCAATCACTTTTGCTGCTTCTGCTACCTTGATGGAAGGAGCTAGATGTGTGCCGGCATGAATAATTTTTTTATAGAGCGCATCAACCACAAGTCCCGCTTCGGCAGTGCTTCCGGAAGTTACTTTCATTACTTTTTGCAATGAATTCACCTTGTCGCCAGGGTTTATACGCTCTGGAGAGTAGCCAACAAAGAAGTCTTGATTAAATTTCAAGCCCGAATTTTTTTCCAAAACAGGGACACATTCTTCTTCGGTACATCCCGGATAGACTGTGGATTCATAGACGACTAAATCCCCAGCCTTTAGCAGTTCTCCAATCATTTTAGATGCTGCCAAGAGCGGCGATAAGTCAGGCGAGTTATAACGATCTATGGGCGTCGGGACTGTGACGATATACACATTGGCATCTGCGATATCATGAACGGTTGAACTTGCATCGTAGCCCCTGCGCTGTTCCGATGCGGTAAATAGATTCCGTGCATGCAATAGCTCATCACCATCTGCTTCAAGTGTACGGTCTATACCAGCTTTAAGTTCGTCAATACGAGTTTTATTTATATCGAAGCCAATCACCGGAAAGAATTCAGAGAAAGCTATCGCTAAAGGCAATCCCACATAACCCTGACCAATAATGGCAATTTTTTTAATCTGAAAATCTGTCATATTTATATTTAAAGTAAAGATACGTTCTTTCCGTCGAAACTAGCCTCTTGTCAACCAACCTTTACGCCCAGCCGTAGCAATGGCATAAGGTGTGATCCAAAATAAGCTGAAAGCGTAAAATATGCTATAACTATAAGCCCAGAAAGCTTCTTTTGCATCTGAATTTTTGGATGCAAAGAAATAAGCCTGAATACTTGAGAATATAAGGATTCCGACTAGCGTTGAGCTCAAAAACATCAATGGATAATGAAATACGGTCCAAAACATTAATAACATCATTGGGTAGGAAAGTAGTACTTTTTTCCATTGCATGATCAATAGGATACGTGCACCCCATTTCGGCCCTTTACGGAAATTCTTAAAAGCAAACTGGCTCATCATAATATTTTCACGCACATTACTTCTTTCCCAACGGATGAACATCTTATATAAATTTTTATAACGTACAGGCGTATCGGTGTATACGTAAGCATTCGATTGGAATAATACATGATATCCCTGTTTTAATATCATATTTGTCATGGCGCGATCTTCTCCGATATCAGAAGGTTGTCCCATAAAAGTTTGATTGATCCAATCCTCCAAGCAGTGCATAACAGCTTCTCTGCGGTACCCAGATAATGCTCCAGGGGTACACATCACTGTTCCAAGCATACTTTGAGCCGAACGTACAAACTCAAAACTGAAGACAAAACTCACATTTAACATACGAGGTATAATTGCCTTTTTATTATTCAGTACACGCACATTACCTGCTACTGCCCCACATTCGGGGTTGGTCACAAATGGACTGGCCATATTGCGAATGGTATCTTTGTTGACCACAGAATCGCTATCTACTGTAATAAAAACTTCGCCTGTCCCCAATTTAAATCCACGGTATAATGCATGGCGTTTACCCTTGTTTTTGGGTTGTTGATAGATTTCAATACGATCACCCAATTCCATCTTCGCACGTTGTATCCAGGCAAAAGTGTTGTCCTTACTTCCGTCGTCAATAGCAATGATCTGGAGTTTTTTCTCCGGATAGTCGCTGCTTGCCAAGCTATGGAGTGTGTCGTATACCAGTTGTCCTTCATTATAAGCCGGAACAATAATTGTACAGGTAGGTAGCTCTTCATCCGAAACAGACGCAATTGGTTTGTATCTTCGATGAAGTACAATCAAAAAGATCAAAAAACTTAGGGCGACAACGGCTAAAAATATTCCTAAGCCAATTAAAAATATTCCGCCGATACTGTCTAAACGTTGGAAACGTAATGCATCAAAATCTGGCTGAAGCATATATACACCAAAGACTGATGCAAATAACACAAAAAAAGTCGCTCCAAAAATAACGTATTCTTTCGTTCCAAAATTGCTTTCTTCGACTTTGTTTACTGTTGTCTGAGCTTGTTGCTGTTCTTCATTGACGTCGTACACGGCAGGTTTCCATTGTTTGGCCATCTGCTTTGATACGATTGAGTTTTCTTTCATGTAATTCATAACCGTTCTATTTTTAGATATACATTCTTCTTTTTATTTTCTTTGCTGGCCCAAGCATAGGGTCTTTTGTAATGAAAATATTACGAATGCATGAACGCAAAATACATGCCTTTATTTTGTGCCAAAAATTGAAGAAACTTATGATTTGTAACGTTCTTGATACATTTTTAAGTTTTGTAAATCATTGTTTTTTAATTGTTTATAGTTGATTGTTCATCTGTTTAATCAATTATTTGCTACCCTGTGTACACAGTCGACATTTAAGGTTTTTTAACGTTTTTGAGATTTTTTTAAAGAGTGATTGACAGCTACAGTGACAGACTGTGTATGAAAGAAGGCAGTGATTGCTTGACAAAAAAAAGACGCCCATCAATGGAGCGTCTTCAATTTTCTAGTTTTTTATGGCAGATTAACCGCCAAATTCCATTAAATAATTTTTCAGGAAATCGTTCAAGTCGCCATCCAGTACCGCTTGGGTATTTGATGTTTCGTAATTTGTCCGTAAATCCTTGATTAATTTATAAGGATGCAAGACATAATTACGAATTTGGGATCCCCATTCGATTTTCTTTTTATTTCCTTCGATTGCAGCGGAGGCCTCCTGCCGTTTGCGCATTTCAATCTCATACAGTTGCGATTTCAATAAGCGCAGCGCATTTTCCTTATTCTGTAATTGCGATCTCGTCTCCTGATTTTTGATAATGATGCCAGTGGGTTTATGGTGTAGCCTGACGGCTGTCTCCACTTTGTTGACATTCTGGCCACCGGCACCTCCTGAACGGAAGGTGTCCCATTCAATTTCCGAATCTTTAACGTCTATTTCTATGTTGTCGTCAATCAATGGGTAGACATATACCGATGCAAATGAGGTATGTCGTTTGGCGTTGGAGTCAAAAGGCGAGATGCGGACCAGTCGGTGTACGCCATTTTCACCTTTAAGGTAACCATAAGCAAATGCTCCGGACAATTGAAGAGTAACACTTTTGATTCCCGCGACATCGCCTTCCTGGGAGTCTTGCTCGGTCACTTTATATCCATTTTTCTCACCCCACATAATATACATGCGCATCAGCATGGCTGCCCAGTCGCAACTTTCGGTACCTCCGGCACCAGCTGTGATCTGTAGGATGGCATCCAATTGATCCTCCTCGGCGCTGAGCATATTCTTGAACTCCAGCTCTTCGATTTTTTCCAATGCAAGTTTATACTGATCGTCCAGTTCTTTATCTGTTGCGTCCCCGGATTGAAAAAACTCATACATGACATAAGTGTCTTCAACCGCTGACGCTACGTCATCAAAATGATCAGTCCATACTTTTTGGTTTTTGATCGCAAGCAATATTTTCTCTGCAGCCTTCGAATCATCCCAGAAGTTTGCTTCCAGCGTAATTGCCTGATCTCTTTCTATTTCATTTTTGCGGACATCGATGTCAAAGATGCCTCCTCAGGGATGTAACACGATCCCTCAAGTCTTGAATTTGTTCTTTTGTCATATCTGCTAATGTAGAAATTAAAAAGTAGAAATTGAAAATTAAAAAAAACGGAAACAATTGGTAAGCACCGGGGCTTGGGGAAGCAAAATCTCCAATCTAATATCTCCATACTAATATTTGGCCTTTTTTTTTTAGTTTTGATAGTGTCAACAGTATAAACCTTTGTTTAATGAGCTTCAATGCATGTGGTAAAAAGATGCTGAAGGTTCTTACTGTGATTTAAAACAAATAATTTCAATAAAAACAGTATGTTTCCAAAAATTAATTTTACAACGACCAAAGCCTACCAATATTTGGTAGATCATTATATTGATATCAATCAGCAGGGCTTACGTGAACTTTTTGCAGCGGATCCACAGCGATTTAAGAAGTTTTCGATTCTCTTTGAGGATATTCTTCTAGATTATTCCAAAAATCGCGTCAACGAGGAGACCATGGCATTGTTGGTTCAGCTTGCCAAAGAATGTCATCTATCCGAAGCAATAGCGGCGATGTTTGCCGGAGAGCGGATCAATGTGACCGAAAATAGACCCGTCTTGCATACCGCCTTGCGGAATCAGTCCGATAAGCCTGTCTTTGTGGATGGCAAGGACGTCATGCCTGCGGTTAGAAGTGTATTGGCACAGGTAAAAGCCTTTACAGAAAAGATACTCTCTGGCGAATGGAAAGGTTATACAGGAAAAGTCATTACTGATGTCGTTAATATCGGTATCGGCGGTTCTGACTTGGGGCCGGTGATGGTAACCGAGGCTTTAAAGGCATATAAAACCAGGCTGAACGTGCATTTTGTGTCTAATGTAGACGGAACACATATTGCCGAAACCCTAAAAGAAGTTGACCCGGAGACAACCTTGTTTCTAATTGCATCCAAAACATTCACTACCCAGGAGACAATGGCCAATGCACATACGGCAAAAGATTGGTTTCTGAGTAAGGGAGCCGGGCAGGAAGATGTCGCCAAACATTTTGCGGCATTGAGTACCAATACAGAGGCTGTAACGGCTTTTGGTATAGATCCGCAAAATATGTTTGTATTTTGGGATTGGGTTGGTGGGCGCTATTCACTATGGTCTGCCATTGGGCTTTCCATCAGTCTGGCGATCGGATTTGATAATTTCGAGGAGCTCTTAGAAGGTGCCTATGAAGCAGATGAGCATTTCAGAACCGCCGCTTTTGAAGAAAATATTCCGGTAATATTGGCTTTGCTCGGTATATGGTATAATAATTTTTTTGAGGCTGAAAGCCATGCCATCCTTCCTTACGATCAATACCTGCATCGCTTTGCAGCTTATTTTCAACAGGGAGACATGGAGAGCAACGGAAAATACATTGACCGCAATGGCGAACGTGTCGACTACCAGACCGGGCCGATTATTTGGGGCGAACCCGGAACAAACGGTCAGCATGCTTTTTACCAGTTGATCCATCAGGGGACGAAATTGATTCCATGTGATTTTATCGCGCCTGCAAATAGCCTTAACCCGATCGGCAATCACCATCAACTTTTATTGTCTAATTTCTTTGCACAGACGGAGGCCTTGATGAATGGTAAAACCGAGGAAGAGGTTGTTGCTGAATTCCAAAAAGCAGGTAAGTCCAATGCCGAGATCGAAGAATTAAAAGCTTATAAAGTGTTTGAGGGCAATCGGCCAACAAACTCCATTTTATTGAAAAAAATGACTCCACGGACATTGGGCAGACTTATCGCGCTCTACGAACACAAGATATTTGTACAGGGGGTGATTTGGAATGTCTATAGTTTTGACCAATGGGGGGTTGAGCTTGGTAAACAGCTTGCCAATAAGATTCTACCGGAGCTGAGCGACGATAATCTGATCACCAGCCATGATTCTTCCACCAATGGATTGATCAATGCCTATAAATCCTGGCGCGATTAATTAATCCATATAGTACATCCGGCTGATCTTCAAACAAGGTTGGCCGAATGTACTTTTACAATTTTTCCTGCTTTTAAACAGTCTTTTCTGGACTGTATTATATCGTTTTATTCTGAATTCGGATGGCATTTAAAATCGCCAATAGCGCCACACCAACATCAGCGATCACAGCTTCCCATAGTGTGGCAACCCCTCCGGCCCCGAGGATCAGCACAATAATTTTGATACCCATTGCCAGGACGACATTCTGCCAGACAATATTACGGGTGATCTTACCGATTTTGATGGCAGACAAAATTTTATGCGGTTCATCATTTTGGATTACAACGTCTGCCGTTTCGATAGTCGCGTCTGCACCTAATCCGCCCATTGCGATGCCTACTTGAGCCAAAGCAACCACAGGAGCATCGTTGACGCCATCGCCCGCGAAAGCTACATTTCGCCCTTCGTCGATTAATCTTTGGACATGGCTTACTTTATCTTCTGGCAGAAGGTCGCCGTAGGCTTTATCTATCCCCAGTTCCCTCGCCACATCACCCACTACCGCTTTTTTGTCACCGGACAGCATGACCGTGTACAAGCCTTGTGCCCGCATGGCTGAAATTACCGATTTAGCGTCTGGTTTATTTCGGTCTGCAACCGTAATGTAACCTGCATATTGGCTGTCTATTGCAATCAGTACGATGGAATGGACAATTTGCTTTATTTCTTCCGGATAGGAGACGTCAAACTTGTCCAGCAGTTTGCTGTTGCCGGCAAGGACAAGCTTATCGTTGATCGTCGCTTTGAGCCCATGACCAGGTACTTCCACGATTCTTTTGGTAATAAAAGTGGGATCTCCCGGATGGTAGCGCGCTATCGCTTTTGCAATGGGATGGGTCGAATTGGATTCAATGGCTTTGGCATAATCCAATAGTTCCGCCAACTGTCCATTGACAGCAACGACCTCTTTGACTTCAAAAACACCTTCGGTAAGGGTACCCGTTTTATCCATGACAATGGTATCGACAGCAGTGATGGCATCCAGGAAATTACCGCCTTTGAACAAAATCCCGTTTCTGGAAGCTAGGCCTATTCCGCCGAAGTAACCTAAGGGGATCGAGACGACCAGGGCACAGGGGCAGCTGATCACAAGAAATACCAGACTACGATAAAACCAGTCTCTAAAGCTGTAGTCACTGACAATAAATATCGGGACGATAAGGACAAGAACAGCAAGTGCGAAGATAATAGGGACATAGATTTTTGCAAACTTGGAGATAAATAGCTGTGTTTTGGATTTGCGCGCCGTCGCATCCTGCACCATCGCTAATATCTTACTCAGCTTGCTGTCCTTGAACAGGCTGTTTACGCTGATTTCACAAACTGATTCTAAATTGATCAGACCCGCAAAGACGGCGTCCCCCTTATATTTCGTGTCGGGCTTGCTTTCTCCGGTGAGCGCTGCGGTATTGAATGCAGCCCGTTCATTCAGCAGTTTCCCGTCCAGTGCAACTTTTTCGCCTGCTTTAACAACAATCACTTCACCGATGTTGACGGTTTTGGGATCTACATCCAGTTGTTTTCCATCCCGCAAGACCGTGACTTTATCCGGACGGATGTCCAACAGCGATTTTATGGATTTTTTGGCGTTATCTACAGCTGTATCCTGAAACCATTCGCCGATCTGGTAAAAGACCATTACGGCAACCCCTTCTTCAAATTCCCGGATAGCAAAAGCCCCTAAGGTTGCAACACTCATCAAAAAGAATTCATTGAAGAAATCGCCGCGTTTGGCCTTCCGTAAAGCCATCTGCAGAACGGGTATACCTGCTAGTAGGTACGCTACACCATTTAAAAATAAAGAAGCATAAAAAGGAGGCGTGATCTTAAAGGCGTATTTGAGGATCAACAGTGTGATCAATAGGATAAGTGCAATAAGAAGTTTGCGTTGTGATATCCACCAGGGAGTCTCTTTTTCTGTATGGCTATGCTCGTGGTTGTGTTCGCACATATATCGGAGGATCTGTTAAATAATTTAAATTTAGCTATTTTAAGCTTAAAAAGCGAGGGGAGGGGAATTAAAATAGCGCATAAACAGCTTTAGAAATAGTCTTTCCGTCGAAAGATCATCAATCCTGCTGATATCGAAAAAGGCTGTTTTCCCCAATCGGAAAACAGCCTTTTTTATATATAATTATATAATTTTTAGTCTTTTGAAGTACTTCCGATGATCATTTCCAATACGGCAACGACTATGGCGAACAACGCTGCTGTCCAAAATCCATCCACATCAAATTTGGATCCAAGGAGCGAGTCTGAAAGTAATACCATCAAAACGGTGATAATAAAGGAAACCAGCCCAAGCGTCAGCCAGTTTAATGGAAAAGTGAACAATCTCAAAATTGAACCTACGGTTGCATTGACAAATCCGATTACCAACCCCGCGACAATAGCCCAGCCGAATCCTGCTACATGTGCACCTGGAACAATCCAACAAGCAACTGCGACGACTACGCCAGTAAGTAGAAGACTAATAATAAATTTCATAATATGTGCTAATTTATAAACAGTGAATAAAGTAATAATATAATAACTATCGTGCAAACGCAATGCCAAAGTTTCGGTCCGTTCCTTCGCCTTTTTACCATGCCAGGTCGGGGACTGCTTCGGATCTTGTACGGTACTTCTCCACAGAAAAAGGGTATAACATTTTCGAATCAGGGGCGAACAAAGGGCGAAGCAGTTCCAAAAAATCTCCGAACCCTACGTCAGCTGGCTTTATATATGAAAAATCGAGTCTCTCTTTTATCAGCCGATATGAGAGCAGACAGGAAACAGCTCTTTTATCTATTTAAATCAGTAGGGGATATGGGAAATAAATATATGCAAGCATAGTAAATATTTTGTATATTTAACTTATAAGTCCACAAGCTTTAATGCGCTGGACTCCATTGGAATTGGTTAGACGGTTTTATTTTTCTTTTCTAGAATCTTTTGGAGATAGGCGATTAGAGAGATAGGCAAAAAAATGTTAAAATAAATTCATAAAAATAATATAGACCAATGAAGAAAATTATGATGTCATTCATCATGTTGCTTGTTACAGTAACATTGTTTGCGCAAACAGATCCGATTATCGGAAAGTGGGAAAACCCGAGCGGCGAGGGCCGTGTGGAGATTTATAAAAAAGGGGACAAATTTTTTGGTAAGCTTTATTGGCTTAAATTTCCAAATAATGAAGCTGGACAGCCCAAGAAAGATATTAAAAACCCAGACAAGGCGCTTCAGAGCCGGGCAATTCAGGGATTGGAGATCTTGACCAATTTTGAAAAAGATGGAAATACCTATGAAGATGGGAAGATCTATGATCCAAAAACAGGGAAAACCTATAGTTGTAAAATGACTTTAAAGGGGGACAAACTCGACATACGTGGCTATGTGGGGGTTAGTTTGCTCGGACGGACAGAGACCTGGAAAAGGATCAATTAATCGTCTAATTAGGGCTGAAAGTAATAGGATGTAAGCTATTTAGAAAGCTAATGACGACCTTTCTGTGGGCATTGACCTGTTATAAAAAAGGCAATTTATTCCATTAGAATAAATTGCCTTTTGGTTTTGTGGAGGAATAACAGTATTTTCATCTGCAAATTATAAAAGTCGCCGCATGTCCGTAAAAATGTCTTATGTTGAAAATGTAAAACTTGCACTGCAATCTATTGTAGGTAACAAGTTGCGGACATTTTTAACGGCATTGATCATTGCGATAGGGATGATGGCCCTGATCGGTGTATTGACATCTATTGACGCCATGAAAAACTCCTTAACGGATTCCTTTTCTTCCATGGGGTCCAATTCATTCAATATACGGAATAGGGGATTGAATGTGCAGATCGGTACAGGAGGTACACGGTCTAAGGTATTTGCCAATATTACCTATGCCCAGGCCGCAAGGTTCAAACAGAATTTTCATTTTAATGCGACGACATCCATCAGTGCCAACGTAACATGGAATTCAACCGCAAAATTTCAGTCAAAAAAGACAAACCCAAATATCGGCCTTATTGGTACCGATGAAAATTATCTTCAGACCTCGGGCTATATCGTCAGTGAAGGACGTAATTTCTCTGTCCGTGATGTAGAGACCGGGGGAGCGGTGATTATCATCGGCAGTGAAGTCAGTAAAATGCTTTTTGGGGAGATCATTGACCCCATCGGGCAGTTTATTACGGTCAATAATATCCGATACCAGGTCATCGGAGTGCTAAAAAGCAAAGGTTCCTCCGCGGGTATGGGTGGCGATAGGGCCTGCTTTATTCCCCTGGTGAAAGCAAGATCGGTCATGCAGGTCGTAGAGCCATCCTATGTGATCACCGTATCGTCCAATGATCCCATGCGTTTGGAAGCAGCTATTGGCGAAGCTTCCATTGTATTTCGGAATATCCGCGGCCTATCGGCAAGGCAAACCAATGATTTTGAGATTACCAAGTCCGATGCGGTGGCACAAATGCTGATGCAGAATATGGCGATGGTGACCTTAGGAGCAGTAGTGATCGCCTTTATCACCCTTGTTGGTGCATCCATCGGACTGATGAATATCATGCTGGTGTCGGTTACTGAACGGACAAGAGAGATCGGTATCCGGAAGGCAATAGGTGCTACGCCCAGTGTGATACGCAAGCAGTTTTTGATGGAAGCCATTGTCATCTGTATGATGGGCGGTGTCGCGGGTATATTTATCGGTATCCTGATCGGTAATTTGTTGGCCCTTCAGCTGGGGACATCCTTTATTATCCCTTGGGCAGCTATTATTCTCGGATTTGCAGTATGTGGCCTTGTGGGAATGCTATCCGGTTATTATCCGGCTTCAAAAGCTTCAAAATTAGATCCGGTGGATGCCCTGCGTTACGAATAAGCCAAATCCGTATTAAATCATATGTTGTTGACCTAAAACAAAGGAATACAAAGCGCCAGATCTAAACTGGCTAAGGGCTGCGTCCATCTTAAGTCCGTATAGCGTCCACGTTAAGTCCACCTTGCCATACTCCCGACGATCCAATGTAGTTTGCCTATTATCTCCTCTTGATGGAGCCATTATTCGTTGCGAAAAGGAAGAAACCAAAGTGCTACGTAAATTTGTGCAAACGGTTTAATGTTATCAAAACATTGATTTGCGGTGAATTCTCAATAAACAGGCTGTTTCCACCAAAGAAAAACTGTAATATTGTATAAAAAAATAAAATCAAATTATGTACAATACATTACAACCAGTTTTAGAAAAGGAATTGGAAGCAATCAAAGAAGCGGGATTGTATAAACAAGAGCGGGTGATCGTTACTCCACAAGGAGCAGACATCAAAGTAAGCACAGGACAGGAAGTTGTCAATTTTTGTGCTAACAATTATTTGGGCCTGTCTTCTCACCCAAAAGTAATCGAAGCGGCCAAGAAAGCGATTGATACACACGGATATGGCATGTCATCTGTACGTTTTATCTGTGGTACCCAAGATGTGCATAAAGAATTAGAAGCAAAGATTTCCCAGTTCTTAGGAACAGAAGATACGATTTTATATGCGGCGGCATTCGATGCGAACGGTGGTGTTTTCGAACCTTTGTTTGGTGCTGAGGACGCAATTATTTCGGATGAATTGAACCACGCTTCGATCATTGATGGGGTACGTTTGTGTAAAGCACAACGTTTCCGTTATAAAAATGCGGATATGGCGGACTTGGAAGCACAGCTACAGGCAGCATCCGGCGCAAGACACAAAATCATCGTGACCGATGGGGCTTTCTCCATGGACGGATCAGTGGCGCCATTGGACAAGATCTGTGACCTGGCCGACAAATACCAAGCGTTGGTAATGATCGATGAATCACATTGTACGGGCTTCATTGGTGCTACCGGTCGCGGGACACATGAACTTTTCAATGTGATCGATCGTGTAGATATTATTACTGGAACTTTAGGTAAAGCCCTCGGCGGAGCCTCTGGCGGTTTCACATCCGGTAAAAAAGAGATCATTGATTTGTTACGTCAGCGTTCTCGTCCGTATTTATTTTCAAATACATTAGCACCGGCGATTGCAGGCGCTTCTGTTGCGGTATTGGATATGCTGAGCGAGACGACAACCTTGCGTGATAAGCTGGAATCCAACACGAAATATTTCCGTGAAAAAATGACGGAAGCCGGATTTGATATCAAGCCGGGTTTCCACCCGATCGTCCCTGTGATGCTTTACGACGCGAAACTTGCACAAGAATTCGCGGCTAAAATGTTGGACGAAGGTATTTATGTAATCGGTTTCTACTATCCTGTTGTACCTCAGGGGAAAGCCCGTATCCGTGTTCAGATTTCGGCAGGACATGAGCTCGCACACCTGGATAAAGCGATCGCCGCCTTTACCAAAGTAGGTAAAGAATTGGGTGTAATTAAATAAAATACACATAGTTATAAATTTTATGGTGCAAAATGTTTATCTTTGCACCCTAAAATTTTATAAAATTATTCTTGCTCAATGCAAAACATTAGAAACATTGCGATCATCGCTCACGTCGACCACGGTAAAACTACGCTTGTAGACAAAATTTTATATTTTACCAATCAATTCAGAGAAAATGAAAATGCTGGTGAATTAATCCTAGACAATAATGATTTAGAGCGTGAGCGCGGGATCACTATTGTATCTAAGAACGTATCAGTAACATATAAAGGTGTTAAAATCAATATCATTGATACTCCTGGTCACGCCGACTTTGGTGGTGAAGTGGAGCGTGTATTGAAGATGGCCGATGGTGTAGTATTACTTGTAGATGCTTTTGAAGGTCCAATGCCTCAAACACGTTTCGTTACAGGTAAAGCACTTGGATTAGGTATCAAACCTATCGTTGTTGTCAATAAAGTGGATAAAGAAAACTGTCGTCCTGATGAAGTGTACGAAAATGTTTTCGATTTATTCTTCAACTTGGGTGCTACCGAAGAACAATTGGATTTCCCAGTATTATACGGTTCTTCAAAACAAGGATGGATGTCTACAGATTGGAAAAATCGTACCGAAGACTTCACGGATTTGTTAGAAGCAATCATTAAATATATTCCTGCTCCGGTGGTTACTGAAGGTAATTTGCAGATGCAGGTAACATCATTAGATTACTCAACTTTCGTAGGACGTATCGCTATCGGTCGTGTTGCCCGTGGTACTATCAAGGAAAACCAACCAGTATCATTGGTAAAACGTGATGGAAAAGTGGTTAAGTCACGTGTTAAAGAACTTCAGGTTTTTGAAGGCTTAGGTCGTATCAAAGTGCCAGAAGTACATGCAGGTGATATTTGTGCTGTCGTTGGTATCGAAGGTTTCGATATCGGTGATACCATCGCGGATTTTGAAAATCCCGAGCAATTGGAAGTTATCAGCATCGATGAGCCGACAATGAACATGTTGTTTACAATCAACAACTCCCCATTCTTTGGTAAAGAAGGTAAATTGGTAACATCTCGTAATATCTACGATCGTTTACAAAAAGAATTAGAAAAGAACTTGGCGTTGCGCGTAGTTCCTACCGAATCTCCTGATGCGTGGTTGGTATACGGACGTGGTATCCTTCACTTATCTGTATTGATCGAAACAATGCGTCGCGAAGGTTATGAATTACAAGTAGGACAACCTCAAGTTATCGTGAAAGAAATCGACGGTCAAAAATGTGAGCCGATTGAAGAGCTTGTGGTTGATGTTCCTTCTGATGTTTCTGGAAAGGTAATTGAGTTGGTAACACAACGTAAAGGTGAATTGTTGATCATGGAAGCTAGAGGTGATATGCAACATCTTGAGTTCTCTATTCCTTCTCGTGGTATCATTGGTCTACGTAACAACGTATTGACTGCAACAGCTGGTGAAGCTGTAATGGCTCACCGATTGAAAGGTTACGAGCCTTGGAAAGGTACAATCCCTGGTCGTTTGGCAGGTGTATTAATCTCTTTGGATACAGGTTCAACTACAGCATATTCTATTGATAAATTGCAAGATCGTGGCCGTTTCTTCGTGGATCCAGGTGTAGATGTATACGAAGGACAAATCTTGGGTGAGCACATCCGTGATAACGATTTAACAATCAATGTTACTAAAGGAAAGCAATTGACAAATATGCGTGCTTCCGGTTCAGATGACAATACACGTATTGCTCCAGCAATCAAATTCTCATTAGAAGAATGTATGGAGTATATTCAGGCAGATGAATATATTGAGGTAACACCACAATCTATGCGTCTACGTAAAATCTATTTGACAGAAAATGAGCGTAAACAAAACGCGAAAAAATTTCAATAATCAATAGATAAGGATAATAAAGATAAAAGAGGCCGTCTCGTAAGAAATTATGAGACGGCCTATTCTTTATAAGCTTTGTTTGTTGTTTTTGGGCCAACTAAACAGAATTTAGTGGCTATTATTTTTTCTTTTCTCTGACTTCAGCAGCCCGATAGGTATCTCCATCTGTTGAATAGATTTTGAATTGTGCCTCATATCCTTCAGGGACATAAATAACAATAGGCATCCGACCGTTGTAACGTACTGTTTCGGGTTGGGCGCTTACAAAAAGATTTCTCTTGGCTTTATCCGGGCAGGCCATCATGGTACTTGCTACATTTCCGTTGGTTTTGAATACATAGTAATCATACCCCCAGCCCTGAAGATCTTTTTTCTCAAAAGAACCAGCTAGATTAAAATTGTTACAACCATCTACCTCCATCCATTTACCTACAGAGAATTCGATCTTCTTGTTCTTGTCATTCTCCGAATATGGAACTTCGATAACCATTTTTTTGTATCCTTTTTCCGCTGCAGGAAAAATATTTAAGTCTATTTTATCAATCACCATTTGTGCTTTACTTACTGTTGTAGATGCGACGAAAACGAATAGCATCATGACCATAACTTTAAATACATTTTTTCTCATAACCTTTTTTTTATTTTATTCTTTAAACGCAATCTCTATCACTATTGCTACTTTGCTTTTTCAAAACTATATTTTTAAGACATGTAAAAAATTAGAAGGATTAATTGAAAATGGGTAAATATTTAAAATAATTATTCGAAAGTGTTCGATAGCACCTATTAAAAAACATCGTTAGATAAGACCCCGTCGATGTAGGATATCCAGCAGTTATTTTGTAACAAAATCATGTAAGTTGCTTAGGATATTTGTTGCAATACCATTATTTACAGTATATTAACTTTTCAAATACGACCTAAATATAAAGATGAATAAGGAAAATCATTTTGACACTATTGTGATCGGTTCGGGCATATCTGGCGGATGGGCCGCTAAGGAATTTTGCGAGAAAGGATTGAAAACACTTGTTTTGGATCGAGGTAAAGATGCCAAACATATTCAGGATTATCCCACAGCGTATATGGATCCTTGGCAGTTCAAGCATGGGGGACAGGTGGAACAGCAGACCAAGGATGAAAATCCGATTGCTTCAAAATGCTATGTCTATCGGGAAGACGCCAAACACTTTTTTCTGCCGGATGCTGCCCAGCCTTATATCCAGGAAAAACCATTTGACTGGATTCGGGCTGATCAAGTTGGCGGTAAATCTCTCCTTTGGGCCCGTCAGACCCAGCGGTGGTCTAAGTACGATTTTGAAGGGCCTGCAAGGGATGGCTTTGCAGTGGATTGGCCTATTCGTTACGATGATATTGCACCTTGGTATTCGTATGTCGAACATTTCGTCGGAATATCGGGTAACAGGGACGGAATTGATGCGATGCCAGATGGTGATTTTCTTCCCGCTTGGGAGATGAACGTGGTGGAGAAAGCAATACAACAACGTATAGAGCAGCAGTATAAAGATCGTCCGGTGATTCAGGGGCGCTGTGCTCATTTGACCCAACCTCGGCAAATCCATATCGATCAAGGGCGGAGTCAATGTCAGGCACGTAGCCTATGTCATCGTGGATGTCCTTTTGGTGGATATTTTAGCTCCAATGCATCTACTTTACCTTGGGCGGCGAAAACAGGAAAGCTGACCATACGCCCCCAGGCGATTGTCGAATCCATACTTTATGATGATAGTTTACAGAAAGCGATCGGTGTCCGTATCATCGACACAGTCACAAAGGCGAGTCAAGAGTTTTTTGCGAAAATCATTTTTGTCAATGCCTCTGCATTAGCGACAAACCAGATTTTATTGAATTCCACTTCCGATCGTTTTCCGAATGGCCTTGGAAATGATAGTGGCCTGTTGGGTAAATATGTCGCTTTTCATAATTATTTGGGCTCAATATCGGGTACAATGGAAGGCTATGAAGATAAATATTATTATGGGCGTAGGCCAACCCAACCTATTATTCCCAATTTTAGAAATGTACATCGGCAGGAAACTGATTTTTTGAGAGGTTATGCTTCGTTTTTTGGCGCTTACCGTTCGCGGGGAGGGGCTTTTGAGGGAGTGTCAGTTGGTGGGGCTTACAAAGACAGTTTAGCTGAACTGGGAGGCTGGGGTGTTTCCATGATGATGCAAGGGGAGACGATTCCCAAGGAAAGCAATCATGTGCGATTGAGCAAAGACAAGAAAGATCCTTATGGTATTCCACAATTGATTACCGCTGTCGGTTACGAGGAAAATGACTACAAATTGAGAGATGACTTCTTTCAACAAGGACAGGAGATGCTGGATATTGCAGGAGTCAAGAATCTCAAAGTCAGTGACAGCAACCAAAATCCGGGTTTGGATATCCACGAAATGGGAGGAGTACGTATGGGATTGGATCCCAAGACCTCTTTGTTGAACAAATGGAACCAGTTACATTTGGTGAAAAATGTATTTGTCACCGACGGTGCCTGTATGACCTCAACAGGAACGCAGAATCCGTCGCTGACCTATATGGCATTAACAGCTAGAGCCGTAGATTATGCTGTCTCTGAAATGAAAAAAGGCAACCTCTAAATCCATAGAACTGCACTGGGATAGGGACTATATTTTTTCGCAAGAGCTTTTAATTCGTAGGGACTATAATCAGCCAAGATTGCGTAACTTTGTGTGAGATAAGGATTATTATGAGTAAAAAAGTGGAGCGTACTCCAAAAGAATATATTCAAATAAAAGGGGCTAGAGTCAATAATCTGAAAAATATTGATGTTGATATTCCCAAAAATAAATTGGTTGTCATTACTGGAATGTCAGGTTCAGGAAAATCTTCCCTCGCTTTTGACACCCTATACGCTGAAGGACAACGACGGTATGTTGAAAGTCTTTCTTCCTATGCACGACAGTTTATGGGACGGATGAATAAACCCGAAGTCGATTACATCAAAGG
This sequence comes from Sphingobacterium sp. HMA12, assembly GCF_002933815.1. Taxonomy (GTDB): domain Bacteria; phylum Bacteroidota; class Bacteroidia; order Sphingobacteriales; family Sphingobacteriaceae; genus Sphingobacterium. Next base: position 197,011 of record NZ_BEYR01000004.1, on the reverse strand, counting down.
GATCGCCCCAGCGATTGCAATTGAACAACGTGTTATTACCAGCAATCCGCGTTCCACTGTCGGAACTTCTACCGAAATATATGACTATCTAAAATTACTATATGCAAGGATCGGGAAGACGATTTCTCCTGTTTCAGGTAGGGAGGTGACCAAAGATAGTGTGAGCTCGGTGGTAGATTTTGCACTGAAGTTTGACGAGGGAGAATCTGTCACGCTATTGGCTCCGTTGGTGCCTTCCCATGGGCGAAAACTCAAAGAAGAGTTATCTCTCTTACTGCAGAAAGGGTTTGTCCGTGTCGTCTATCAGGATAAAATGCAAAAAATCGAAAGTATTATTGACGATAAGAGCATGGCCAATGAAACGATTCAGGACGGCGAGGTATTGATCGTCGTGGATCGGGTACGTATCGAGCAGGATGATGATACCATGAATCGATTATCCGATTCCATTCAAACGGGATTTTTTGAGGGTAAAGGTGAATTGTATATCGAAGAAAAGCATAAAAGACATCATTTCTCACACAAGTTTGAACTCGATGGAATTACCTTTGAGGAGCCTAGTCCTAACTTCTTTAGTTTCAATAATCCCTATGGTGCCTGCCGTCGGTGTGAAGGCTATGGGAAGATCATTGGTATAGACCCAGATCTTGTTATACCAGATAAGAGCCGCTCTGTTTATGATGGCGCTATTGCTCCTTGGCGAGGAGAGAAAATGAATGAATGGTTACAGGTGCTGGTAAAGAATTCTCTAAAGTTTGATTTTCCGATACACCGCGCCTATTCCGATCTGACAACAGCCCAAAAAGAATTACTTTGGACGGGAAATAGTTATTTTACAGGGCTTAACAAGTTCTTTGAAGAGCTCGAAGAACAGACCTATAAAATTCAATACCGCGTGATGTTGTCACGTTACCGAGGTAAAACCGACTGTCCCGATTGTAGGGGAACAAGGTTGCGTAAAGATGCGACCTATGTCAAAGTCGGTGGTAGGTCAATTACCGATATCGTATTGATGCCTCTTGAAGAAGCTTTGGCATTTTTTACGGATTTGTCACTGGAGGGAAATGAAAAGGTGATTGCCAAACGCCTGCTGGCCGAAATTAATAACCGGCTACAATTTCTATGCGATGTAGGGTTAAGCTACCTTACCTTAAACCGTCTGTCCAATACGCTATCCGGAGGGGAATCCCAACGGATCAATTTGGCAACTTCGCTCGGAAGTTCGCTCGTGGGCTCAATCTATGTGCTGGATGAGCCAAGTATTGGATTGCATCCACGCGATACTCAGCGTCTGATTTCGGTACTGAAATCCTTGCGTGATGTAGGTAATACAGTTGTTGTGGTTGAGCATGAACAGGAAATGATGGAGGCTGCAGATTATCTGATCGATATTGGCCCCGAAGCAGGGATCAATGGCGGCGAGATGGTATTTGCAGGAACATATAGTGAGATTCTAAAAGATGATAGGAGTTTAACAGGTCAATATCTGAGTGGCAAGAGCAAGATCGAAGTTCCAAAAAAACGACGAAAATGGTCCAATAGCATTACTGTAAAGGGAGCGCATGAAAATAACCTTCAGGGGATCGATGTGCAGTTTCCTTTAAATACATTTACCGTTGTATCAGGGGTATCGGGATCCGGAAAGACATCCTTGGTGAAACGTATTCTTTATCCGGCTTTGCAGAAATCAATCGGTAATTATTCTGGTGAACAAACAGGTGTATATGATTCCATAGAAGGCGATATTGCACAAGTGGAACAGATCGAAATGGTTGACCAGAATCCGATCGGTCGTTCTTCACGTTCAAATCCGGTGACTTATGTGAAAGCCTGGGATGAGATCAGAGCTTTGTATGCTAATCAGGCTGCATCCAAAGCTGCGGGATTGAAACCTGCTGCGTTTTCTTTTAATGTCGAGGGCGGTCGCTGTGATGTCTGTCAAGGTGAGGGGGAAGTGAAAATCGAGATGCAATTTATGGCGGATATCGTACTTCCATGTGAGGCCTGTGGTGGAAAACGTTTCAAGCAGTTTGTGCTAGATGTGCAGTATAAAGGTAAATCCGTAGCGGATATACTTGAGCTGAGCGTGGATGAAGCCATTGTCTTCTTTGGCGATCAGCCTAAGATATTGGCCAAGTTACAGCCACTACAGGATGTAGGTCTGGGCTATGTGAAGCTCGGGCAGTCTTCCAGTACACTTTCTGGCGGTGAGGCACAACGGATTAAACTTGCTTCTTTCCTGATCAAAGGCAATAACAGCAAGAAGACCTTATTTATTTTTGACGAACCGACTACTGGTTTGCATTTTCAGGATATTAAAAAACTGCTAAAATCGTTTGATGCGTTGATCGCCCTTGGGAATAGTATTTTGGTCATTGAGCATAATATGGATATGATCAAATCAGCGGATTGGGTGATTGATATTGGACCTGAAGGGGGCAATAAAGGTGGAAAGTTGGTCTTTGCAGGACTTCCAGAAGATCTTGCGCATTGTAAAGATTCTTATACAGGACAATTTTTAAAAACACATTTAAAAGATTAAGCCTACTTTAGCATGCGTTATTAAACGAAGGGTCTGCACAGTGGGCCGCTAAATTTAGGAACAAAGATTAAAGCGCAAGGAATGAAAGATCATGTTCGTAAACCGAAGGTTTGCCGGACTAAAATCTAAATACTAATTACTCAATATTAAAATTAAAAAGTCAAAAATGGGAACAGCTGGTAAGCCTCAGGCTGGTATAAAGATTAAAGAATAAGGAGCATAAGCCGTAGACTGGCACAACCCAGAATCTCATATCTAATATCTCAATACTAATATCTAACAACAATGATTAAAAGATTTTTTTTAAGTGTCGTATTTGGAATAGCAGCACTCTCCTCCATGGCACAACAACCGGACAGACCCAAACTGGTCGTCGGTCTGATGGTGGATCAGATGCGCTGGGATTATCTATATCGTTTTGCGGATCGATATGGCAATGATGGCTTCAAGCGACTTTTGAAAGAAGGCTTCTCCTGTGAGAATACCCTGATCAATTATATTCCGACCTATACAGCTATTGGACACAGTTCGGTATATACCGGTTCTGTCCCTTCCATACACGGTATTGCAGGCAATGACTGGATCGAAGAGCTTACAGGCAAGAGTATGTACTGTACACAAGATGACAATGTCATTGGTGTAGGGACAACTGAAAAGGAAGGCAAACAATCTCCACGTAACTTGCTGGCATCTACCGTAACGGATCAGTTGAAGCTGGCTTCAAATTTTAAATCCAAAGTCATTGGTATAGCGATCAAAGATCGTGGTGGAATATTACCTGCAGGCCATTTTGCCGATGCAGCTTATTGGTTTGAGGCGAAATCAGGCAATTGGATTACCTCCAATTTTTATATGGATCAACTGCCAAAATGGGTGGTGGACTTTAACAAGAAAAAATTAGCTGAAAAGTATCTTAAAGCAGACTGGAAGCCAATGTACGATGTGCAAACTTATGCGGCTAATAGCATTGCGGATGATAATATTTATGAAGGAAAATATCCCGGTGAAGAAAAGCCGACCTTGCCGCGGGCGACATCCAAGCTGATGAAAGATGAAGGTCTTGAACTGATCAAAACAACACCGATGGGGAATCAGTTCACGCTGGATCTGGCCATGGAAGCGATCAAAAATGAGCAGATGGGAAATAATCCGACTAAAAACACCGATTTCCTTTGTGTGAGCCTTTCAGCTACGGATTATGTTGGACACCGTTACTCACTGACCGCTGTTGAGATCGAAGATATTTACCTGCAGTTAGATAAACAGTTGGCCGATTTCTTCGCTTATCTGGACAATACGGTCGGGAAAGGGAATTACACCTTCTTCCTGACAGCTGACCACGGTGCTTCGTACAACTCTAGATTTTATATGGATATGAAAGGAAATGGCGGCTATTTCTATTCCCGCCAGATTATCTCGGATCTCAACAAAAAGCTGAAAGAGAAATTCGGACAGGAAAAAATCGTCAAAAGTCTCATGAATTATCAGGTTCATCTGAACAATCAGATGATTGATTCGCTTCAATTGGACCGCGACAAAATAAAAGAGACCATTATTCGTGAGTTGCGCCAGACCGAAGGCGTTGCGTATGTTGCGGATATGGAAAAAGGTGAAAGCCTCATGATTCCGGAGCCTATCCGTGAAAAAATGATCAATGGCTTTAATTTCAAACGGAGTGGTGTTATCCAGATCGTTTGTGAGCCACAATGGTATGATGGAACACCACGATCTACCGGTACGACACATGGTACCTGGTCGGGCTACGATTCCCATATTCCATTAGTATTTATGGGCTGGGGCATCAAGCCGGGCGTATCCAATACCGAAGTGCATATTGTGGATATTGCGCCTACCATTTCATCGCTGCTGCATATTACTGAGCCAAATGGAAGTATTGGTAAACCCATTACGGCAGTTTTGGGCCAATAACGTTAAGTTTTAATACGATCCGCCCTTAGCACCAGGATATCCCATCGGATGAAATTGTGCTAAGGGCTCTTATTTTACCGGCTAATGATATGGGTTTTATTCTATTGAATAAAAAACGTAAATTTGCAATTCAACAGGGGGTTAACAAATTATGCTTTCCAAAAAGACAAAATATGCAATTAAGGCACTTATGGTGCTCGGTCGTAACTACGGAAATGAACCTATGCAGATCGTTAAGATTGCGCAGGAGGAAAATATTCCAAAGAAATTCTTGGAACAGATTCTCCTTGAAATGCGAAATGCTGGGATTCTCTACAGCAAAAAAGGTGCAGGTGGTGGTTACAGTTTAAACAAGGCGCCTGAGGATGTATTTTTATCGCAAGTGATGCGCTTGATCGATGGGCCGATTGCCTTACTTCCCTGTGTTAGTTTAAATTTCTATCGCTCCTGCGAGGAGTGTACTGAAGAACATGCCTGTGGGATACGGGATACATTTGTTGAAGTAAGGAATGCAATGTTACAGATTTTGAATGATACGAGCATCGCGCATTTAATCAATAAAGAAAAAGAATTGAACCTAAATGTAGATTAGGTAAAATAAATTGAGTCATCAAAAACAAACAAGGAGATGTAACAGATAAGTTGCATCTCCTTTTTGTTTTGATAAGGCGCTGATAAACAGTGTTTTTGTTTTTATCGCCTATCCGGGGTTTTATTGTTTATTATTTATGTTTTTAACTTCGTAATTATTTAACATTATTTTACGAATTTTCCGTAGCAACATTAATATCTTTAACGCAACACTATATAAACGGAAAATTTATGAAACTAACCTATTCTTTAGTTTTGTTTCTTGTACTCTCAGCGCTAAGCACTATTTCCTATGCCCAACATAGGCTTGTAGGTACAGTTGTTGACGGTAAAGATCAGGCTAAACTTCATCAAGCGTCTGTTGCGTTACTAAATCCTAGAGATTCAATTTTAATTAAGTTCGACCGAACGAAAGAAAACGGTATTTTCCAGTTGAACAGCCTGGATACAGGTACTTATAAAATGGTTGTTTCCTATCCGCAATATGCAGACCTGGTAAAGGATATTCATATTCCAGCACAGGGGCTGGATCTTGGAACCATAGCGCTGTCCAAGGCGGCTTTGCTCTTAGACGAAGTACAGGTTGAGGGGAGAATTCCGGTTGTCATTAAGGGAGACACCGTAGAATACGATGCCGGTAGTTTTAAAGTGGAGAAGGATGCCAAAGTTGATGATCTGCTCAGGGTGTTGCCTGGCATTACGATTGACGGGACGGGTAAGATTACGGCGCAGGGAAAAGAGGTAAAAAAGGTGCTGCTTGATGGAGAGGAATTTTTTGGGGACGACCCCACCCTGATTACCAAAAACATCCGATCGGATATGGTGAGCAAAGTACAGGTCTACGAAAAAAAATCAGATCTGGCTGTACGTACGGGCGTGGACGATGGGGAGCGTACACAGACCATTGATATCAAGCTCAAAGAGGATAAGAAGAAAGGGATGTTCGGCCAGGCAATCGCTGGAGCCGGAACGGATAAATACTATGGCGGGAAAGTCATGCTCAATAAATTTAAAGGATCACAGAAAATTGCTGCTTACGGTATTCTGGCCAACGATGGTATGGTGGGACTGGGGTTTGAAGATAGCCAAAAATACGGTGTCGGGGGGAATGGCAATGTCCAGATGATGGATGGTGGAGGCATTATGATCTCTTCGGGTGGAGACGAGACGGAAGGTGGATGGGATGGACAATACCGGGGTGGTGGTGTACCTAAAGCCCTAAATATGGGGGTAAGTTATTCCGACAAAACCAAAGACGATAAACATAAAATCAATGTCAACTACAAGCGCAGTCAGATCAATGTCAATAATACAAGTACCTATAATGCACAGAATAATTTACCGGAGCGCGCGCAGATAGACAGTAATATAACCAGATCAGAAAATGAAAACAGAGCCAATGTTGCCAATCTTAGATACGATTATAAATTGGATTCACTTGCCGATCTGACGGTTAATATGGGCTTTAATAAATCCAATAGAGATAATCTATCCGAGGCTGAAGCTTACCAGAAAACCCTTGACGGAAAAGATATTACCAGAACTAAATCGCGTACAGACCTGAATAGTGATCAGGATAAATTCAACCTGAACGCGCTATTGACACGGCGCTTTAAAAAAGAACGTCGCTCCATCACATTCAATGTGAATGCAAATACGGATCAGAACCGGTCGGACACAAAGTATTTTTCCGAAAACAGGTTTTACAATGACTCCCGTACCGACACAATTGATCAGTTCAAAAAAGATAAGCTCAGCAATAACACCTATGGTGCCTCAGTCACCTATACCGAGCCGCTCTCAAAAAGGATCACCGGATCAATAGGATATTCCTTTTCCAATAATCAGTCAAAGACACTCAATCAGGCTTTTAATCGGGATTCCGTTACACATCAATATACTGTGCTGGACGAAAGTGTATTGAATGACTTTAATTTTTCCAGTTTAAAAAATAGTGTTAATACGGCGTTGAATTATAAAACAAATACATGGACGGTCAATCTGAGCAACCGTACTGATTTTGAGGCTGTGAAACGAACCTATAACAACTTGAATACCGTATTGCAACGCGACCAGACATCCTTTAGACCTTCACTTAATGTGAACTATAAGATTTCAAAAACGAAGAATATATGGCTCAATTATTATGGGCAGACTGTTCAGCCTTCGCTCACACAGATTGAACCGCTCAAACAAAATAGCCAGCCGCTTGTCGAATATTTGGACAATCCGGACCTGAAAGCCGGTTTTAATAATTCCTATTCCATCAATTATAATTCTTACAAACAGATCAAAGACCAGAGCTTCTACTTCTACATTAGCGCCAATCAGGGGAAACGAAACATTAACAGCAGTGTTCGTTATAACCTGGAAGACGGTACCAGACAGATTTCTTTTGTAAATATTGATAAGGACAACTGGCGTTTCTATGGAAGTGGGTCATATAATTTCATGTTAAAAAAGAAATGGGGTTTGAAAATGAATATGGGCATGAATGCACAATACAATAGCCAATATAGCTATCTGTCGCTGCTTAATGAAGAACCTAGGCTCAATCGTAATAAGACCTGGAGTATCGGGCCCGAGATTGGCTTTAATCGGTATAAAGCCAATAAAATGGATTTTTATATTAGCTTAAGTCCAGGGGTTGAACAGATGGATTCCTATCTGCAGCCCGAATTGAACCAGACCACGTTTAAATTCAATTCGTATACACAAGTCACCTATTACTTACCCAAAGACTTTAAGATTTCTGTCTCCATGCAGCAGAATTATCAAGCTGCCACAAAGACTTTGCAGTCCATTAATATGCTGAATATGAACGGTTATATTTCAAAAAAATTCTTAAAAGATAAATCTCTCGAAGCGCAGCTATTTGTCAATGATATATTAAATAAGAATATCGGCGTACGTCGTTATCAGGACGGTACTGCATTTGTCCAGACCAGTAATGATGTATTGCGTCGTTATGGGATGTTAAAAGTGATCTACAATTTTACAACAATGAACCGTCCATGATTAAATTATCAATTTTATTGTCCAGGGTTAAGGTGAATTTTAATCATGGTAAGCTCCATCTGGCCGATGGAAAAAATAATTATTTACAGATGAAAGGAGGTGATAAATGAGTAAGCAATTGATATCAATGCTTTGGCTATTATGCTTATCCGTAACTACGATACAAGCCCAGAACGCATTTTTTCCAAGCAGCGGTACGGTGACGTTTGAACGAAAATTCCATGTGCAGAACTATCTGAAACGGACATATCTCAGTAAGCCGGACCTGGATACCTGGGATAAGCTGGGTGTAGAAAATGCAGTCAAAAATGGCCCTGTTGAAGTGATCACCCATCATACATTAAAATTTTACGATCAGGAAACACTGTTTGAAACAGTAGAGGAAGATTACCCGGCGAATTATCGAAATGTTTCCTGGTACAACCCCGCACTGACGGATTCAAAGACGTATATGAACTTTAAGAACGGGGAGTTTATAAAGTTACTGCCCTTTGGTGATGAGCAGCTGTTGATGAAGGATTCTTTGCCGGCGGTGAAATGGAAGTATACCGACGAATATCGCACTATCGCCGGATACGATTGTCGACGGGCAAATGGAATTATGCAAGATTCTATTTATGTTGTCGCATTTTTTGCGGGACAGATTCCGATAGCGGGCGGACCTGAATTAATCCATGGCCTGCCCGGGCTGATCCTAGGGATATCCGTCCCTAGCATGAATATCAATATGTTTGCAACCAAAATTGAGCTTACCAATGCCCCGATCTCCAATGTGCTTACCAAAAAGAAAAAGGTTGTCGCGGAATCTAAGGCAGAGATCATAAAAAAATTGAAAGATACAGTCTACGATTGGATGGATGACAAAGATTTTAAAAAGCGATTACAGCACGTGTTATTCTAGGGTTGTTGATTGACTTCGGATCATTTATAAAAGCGAGATCAAACATAGGAAAATTGATCCTAACGAATAAATTTACCATAAAAAAGCCTGTCCAAAAGACAGGCTTTTTTATGATATCGTTTACAACTCATTAGCGTACTGTGCTACCTACTTTAATCGCAGTATCCGGTTTGACAAAATCCAGTCGGCCATCAGCATCTTCGGCCATCAGGATCATCCCCTGAGAGGTAATCCCTTTGATTTCACGAGGCTCTAGATTCACCAAAATAGAAACCTGGCGTCCGACGATTTCTTCAGGACTGAAGAATTCCGCAATACCAGATACGACGGTGCGTTTGTCCATACCCGTATCAATTGTTAGCTTCAGTAATTTCTTTGTCTTCGCAACTTTTTCAGCCGCTAAAATTGTTCCCACACGGATATCCATTTTTACAAAATCGTCAAAACTGATATTTTCTTTTGCAGGAGCAACTTTTGTATTGTCCGCGCGGTTTTTCAGTTTCGCTTCCGCAAGTTTGTTTAACTGGAACTCAACTTGTTCGTCGGTGATTTTGTCAAACAACAATTGTACTTCCCCCAGTTGATGTCCATCTTCAATCAGTCCTTCGTTGCCCGCATCACTCCAGTTCCCTTGTGGGAAATTGAGCATTTCAAATAACTTTGTCGCTGTTTTTGGTAGGAAAGGCTGTGCCAGTACAGCCAGGTTAGCAACAATTTGAGACGCCACATTCAGGATCGTTTTAACACGCTCCTCGTCTGTTTTGATGACTTTCCAGGGCTCTTCATCCGCTAAATATTTGTTACCAAGACGTGCAACATTCATAAATTCGGCCAGCGCTTCACGGAAACGGAACTGTTCTAATGACGACTTAATGGAGGCCGGGTAAGATTTCAACTCGTCCAATACCGATTGATCCACTGCTGTCAATGGCGATCCATTTAATACTTTGCCTTCGAAATATTTATGGGAAAGTACCATTACACGATTGACAAAGTTACCAAAGATAGCGACCAGTTCGTTGTTGATCCGTGCCTGGAAATCTTTCCAGGTAAACTCCGCATCTGAAGTCTCTGGCAATATCGAGGTCAGCACGTAACGTAATTCATCCTGTTTGCCCGGGAATTCTTGTAGATATTCATGTAACCAGACCGCATGGTTTCTGGAAGTTGATAACTTATCACCTTCTAGGTTGAGGAATTCATTCGCAGGGATATTTTCCGGTAAGATATAGTCCCCATGTGCATGAAGAATTGCCGGAAATATAATGCAGTGGAATACAATGTTATCTTTTCCGATAAAATGGATCAATGTTGCATCGTTCGCTGGATTTTCATGGGTTTTCCAATAGTCTTCCCAATTTTTTCCGTGGTCAATTGCCCACTGTTTCGTCGCAGAAATATAGCCTATTGGCGCATCCAGCCATACATACAGTTTTTTTCCTTGTGCTTCTTCCAGAGGTACATCTACTCCCCAGTCCAGATCTCTAGTCATCGAGCGAGGCTGCAGCCCTGATTTTAGCCAGGATTGGCATTGGCCAAAAACATTGGATTTAAGAATATTTTTCTTGCCTTCGATTAACCATTTTTCAAGCCAGGGCTGATATTTATCCAATGGTAAATACCAGTGTTTTGTCTCCTTCAATACCGGTGTTTTTCCACTCAGTGTAGAAATGGGATTGATCAGGTCTGTTGGACTAAGTGAGGTACCGCATTTTTCACATTGGTCGCCATAAGCGCCTTCGGATTTACAGTTTGGACAGGTTCCCGTGATATAGCGGTCTGCCAAAAACTGATGGTATTCCTCATCATAGTATTGCTCCGAGAATTTCTCGACAAATTCACCTTTGTTGTATAAATTCAGGAAAAAATCCTGTGACAATTGATGATGAATCGGTTCAGAGGTACGGTGGTAGATATCGAAAGAAATGCCAAACTCTTCAAAGCTCTCTTTGATCTGTTTGTTGTATTTATCTATGATCTGCTGTGGGGTAATGCCCTCTTTTTTTGCGCGGATGGTAATGGCTGCGCCATGCTCGTCCGAACCACATACATAGACTACATCCTTTTGATTTAAACGCAAATAGCGAACAAAAATATCACCGGGAATATAAGCACCGGCAAGGTGTCCGATATGTAAAGGACCATTGGCATAAGGTAATGCCGAAGTAATTGTATAACGTTTTTTATCTAGAATACTCAATGCTTGAAAGTATATTAAAGTTTTTACTTGTTTCTTTCACAAAGATAATTCAATTTGCGGTATAAAACTAAGATAAATTTGTGTTAATTTGTCGCTCAGAGAGCTTTATGGACGACCAAATTTAGCGTTCTCTCCTCATCCATTGAAGATTTTAATAGAGGAAACCATCACGAGCAACAACAAAATAATTTGAGTTAAAATAAAGCACATTGGCGCATGATCGCTTCATAGCCATAAAAAATCAAATCATTCATGAAACATAATAATTATGTCTAAAATACCCGATTTTCTTAAAAAAGGTGACAAAGTTGCCATCGTTTGTCCGGCCAGTTTTATTCGCGGCACGATTGATATAGGGATTGAAACATTGAAGAGCTGGGGACTGGAGGTTCTGGTAGGAGAGACGGTAGGGACATCTTACCACCAATTTGCCGGAGATGATCGGCTGCGCGCCGCAGATCTGCAATGGGCACTGGATGATCCATCCATTAAAGCTGTATTTGCCGCCCGGGGAGGCTATGGTTGTGTCCGTATTGTGGATGAGATCGATTTTGCTGGTTTTGAGCAGCATCCCAAATGGTTGGTCGGCTTTAGCGATATCACTGTATTGCACAGCCATATTCAGCGTAACTATAAAATTGCAACCATCCACGGACAGATGCCCAAGTCTTTTGAATCGGGAACAAAAGATTCGCTGGAGACGTTGAAAAATGCACTTTTTGGGGAATCCATGGACTTTGCATATGAGCAATCCGTATTCCCCAATCGTCCGGGGGAAGCCGAAGGGAAACTGATTGGTGGAAATCTGGCTATTCTATTATCCGTCTTAGCTTCGGATTCCGATGTTAAGTATGCCAATAAAATTCTTTTTATTGAAGATGTGGGCGAGGCCTATTACTCCGTGGACCGGATGCTCTGGGCGTTGAAGCGCGCGGGTAAATTTAAAAAATTGAAAGGCCTTATTGTCGGTAGTTTTTCGTCCATGAAAGACAATGACCCCACATTTGGACAGACCGTAGCGGAAATTATCTGGGACAAAGTTGAAGAATACGACTTTCCGGTTGCCTTTGGTTATCCTGCGGGGCATATTGATGATAACCATGCGCTGGTATTGGGCCGAAAAGTAAGATTAATAACGAGTGCCAATAAAACCGAACTTAGCTACATATAGACTTTCCCTATTACCCTGAATGGACGGGGATCACCATCATTGCGGCCTGGCTTTTCCAGGCCATTTTTTGTGCGATACTGGTGTTGAAAATCCGGCTGAGTAATCCTTTGTCACGATGGAAGGTAACCATCATATCAATATGATTCTCATTGATGTATTGATTAATACCAACGGCAATGTCCGATTGCAGGATATAGCTGTAGATCGGATGGTAAGAGGCCAGCAGATCGGTCATAATATTAATTTCTGTGCTTAGCGCCTTACTCGCAGGATCTTCCTTAGTCACATGGACCACATAGACCTCACTTTTGCGGAGTACTTCCGCCGCATTGACCAATAGGCGGTCCAGTTTGATTTTCACCTCTTTTAGATTCGTTGCGATCAGCATTTTTTTGGGAATCCTGAACTCTGCTTTGGCCGGCACAACTAACAGCGGGGTATGACAGTTTTCGATCAATTTTAAGGTATTGCTTCCCAGAAGCAGTTTTTTAAATCCACTTTTACCGGCCGTTCCCACCACCACAAGATCAATATCTTCTTCGGCACAGGTGCGGTTGACGCCATAGCTTAATTCATACTCTTCCAGAACCACTTTCCATGCGATCCCCTGTGGAAAGAGTTGTATCAGATCCTCCTGCCATACGTTGAGATCCTTTTGTTTTTCTTCCAGAATATCCGAATTACTGATGACGACAGGCTCTGTTCCGACTGTCGGGACAACCTCATAGGTGTGGTAAAGCACTACCTTTTCTATTCCCCAAAGCGGAGCTAATTTTGCAGCGTATTGGGCAGCAGCATAAGCATTGTCAGAGAAATCCGTTAGCAAGAGAAGATTCTTCATTTTATTTTATAATCGGGTCTACGTCCCTTAAATTACGTATTTAGTAGCATAAATGCAATATTTTTCTATTCAGATTAATCTATTTTATTGAATTTCTTAATCTATATCAAAGGGAAATATCCCATACCGGTTTAATTTTGTGGTGTCAAAAGGCAGGATTTAAACAGCGATCAATGAAAAATTTTGGTTATTTTAGGAAAGTCTATCAGTAATTAACAGTTTAATATATTATAATTTTTATTTATGGCAATTTGGAATTCACTGGGTAAATATAGGGATACAGGCTTATTGGTCCTTCGTATCGGATTAGGTGTCATGATGATCATGCATGGTTTGCCCAAGCTGCAGGGAGGTCCTGAACTGTGGGCTGGTGTAGGTAAAGCAATGGGCAATATGGGCATCAATTTTATGCCGGCATTTTGGGGTTTTATGGCCGCAGCAGCAGAAACCATTGGTGGTCTTTTTCTACTATTAGGACTCTTTTTTAGACCCTCAGCCCTGTTACTTGCTTTTACGATGGTTGTTGCTGGACTGATGCACCTATCTAAAGGCGACGGTGTCTCTGGAGCATCCCATGCTATCGAATTGTTTTTCGTGTTTCTGGGACTTGTATTTATTGGACCCGGGAAACATTCCGTAGACAAGAAATAGCAGAAATTTAGCGGCAAATCACAGCCAGGGTCGTTCGTGATATTATATGAGTACAAAGAGCGCTCCGTATATCGAACTTGAAGCACGGAGCGCTCTTATGTCAGTGGCCGTTTTAGGACTTGTCCATTGGAATAACCAATAAGTTGGCAGCGCCGTTCCAGGCCATCTTTTTGGATATACTTGTTTTAAATAGACTAGCCAGTAAGCCTTGTTTCTTATGAAAGGACAGGATAAGGTCAATATGTTTCTCTTTTGCATATTCCGCTATTCCCATCGTAATATCGTCGTGACTGATGTAGTCATAGATCGGTTTATACTTGTCCAGCCGTTCATGTAGGTGTTTTAATTCCTGTGCCAGATCTGCGGCCGAACTCTCCCGCTTCGCGACGTTCAACACGTATAACTGTGCGGAGAAAGCATCGAGGACCTGATCCAGGTTAAACAGACTTAATTTCCGGTCTACTTCTTTCAGGTCAGTGGTTGCCAGTACATGCTTTGGAACTGCCGGATCGACCTTGTGGGAGACAATCAGCATCGGCTTATTGCAGATATCCATTAGGGTAATGGCGTTGCTGCCTACCAATATTTTTGCGAAGCCAGTCTGTCCCGTGATTCCCAGTGCCACCAGATCAATAGCTTCGGATTTGCAGAGGTCATTCACCCCTATCGGCAGGTCGACATCCTCCATCCTGTGGGATAAGGTCACCTGTGGTGGGAAAAGCGGTTTGATCAGTTCAAGCCAAGTATTTAATTCTTTCTCTTTGGCCTCTTTCACTTCGTCATTGACCACAACTATGGGTTCGTTGTTTACAATTGTTACGCTGTTGTACGTATGGTAAACAATAACTTGTTCAGTTTTCCAGGCCGCTACACAGAGGGCGACCTGTTTTGCCGCTAATAGTGCATTTTCTGAAAAGTCGGTTAAAAGCAGGATACGTTTCATTGTGCTATAAGTTAGAAATTTTATGTCAAGCCAAGTTTATGTTTAGTATAAACAGTTTAAGCCGGTTAAAGTTTACACAACCGGGGCCATCGTCCTAAAATCTACTCGATTATCGAGTTATAGCAAGGTACGAAGAAAAGATGAATTCGTTGTTAATGACCTAGCATTGTGATGACTATCATAAAAAAAGGCAACCGTTGTTACGATTGCCTTTTTTTATGGGAGTATCCCCGTTATTTTTTATTTGCAAAATTGATGATGTAATCCGTCATGACTTTTGCACTTTCATCTTTTACGAAGTCAAGATCCATTTTCGGTTGCGGTTTACCCTCTTCCCAAGCTGGTTTGCCCTGTAATTTCAATAAAGCATTGATACGGTCTTTATTTTTCTTGAGGTTGTCATCTTTTTCTTTTTTGAATTTATTCAATTCCAATGAAATTTTGACATCCTCATCTTTTTGAGCCTCTTCAATGTCCTCTTTTAAGTATTTGTATTCCAATGAATTTTTGATACGATCCTCGTGTAAGGTTTCGAGCTTTTTGTCCACACCGCTCATATCCGCGACTTTTTTGAAGTTGCTGGACTGGATCTGATCCCAAGGAAGGGCAGACTTTTCTGAACTTTCACCAAATTTCTCTGCAGAGAATTGAGATGGAAAAGTAATGTCAGGTGTCACCCCTTTATGTTGTGTACTGCTGCCATTGACACGGTAGAATTTACCCAGTGTAATGTTGATCTGTCCATATTGTGGTGCACCTTCTGGCGTATCAGGATCTTTCTCACCAGAAGCTTTCAGTAACAAGCGGCTTGTTGGGCTAATGACACGTGACATGTCTATAGCCGATTGAACGGTTCCCTTACCATAACTTTGTGAGCCAAGGATTACCCCTCTGCCATAATCCTGAATCGCGCCGGCGAAAATTTCAGAAGCTGAGGCCGAGAAACGGTTGATCATCACACCCAGTGGACCATCCCAGGCCACACCAGCATTTTTGTCTTCTTCGACGTCAATATTATTTTTGGTATCTCTTACCTGTACCACAGGTCCTTTGTCGATAAACAAACCTGTCAGATCAATGGCTTCTGGAAGTGATCCCCCGCCATTGAAGCGTAGATCAATAAGTACAGCATCGACTTTTGCCTGTTTCAGGGTATCTAAGATCAATCTAACATCCCGTGTTGTACTTTTATAGTTTGGATCACGTCTTCTGTAAGCCTCAAAATCCATGTAAAATTTAGGGATATTGATCACCCCGACTTTATACATTTTGCCATCAGCACCTTTGATGTTCATGATTTCTTTTTTCGCGGATTCTTCCTCGACAACGATTTTCTCACGGACTAAGGAAACAATGCGCGGGTGCGAGTTCATCGGTTGCCCGGCCGGAATAATCTTAAGTCTTACGATTGTTCCTTTGGGTCCTTTTATTTTAGCTACTGCCGCATCCAGTCTCCAGCCGATGATATCTTCAAATTCGCCATCTTTGCCTTGCGCGACACCGATGATCTTGTCGTTCACCTGAATGGTTTTATCCTTAAAGATCGGTCCGCCGGGAATGATTTCGTTGATGCTCACGGCCTCATTGTCGATGGTCAGTCTTGCACCTATACCTTCAAAAGTATTTGCCATGCCTTCATTGAAAGCCTGTGCATAGGATGGGTTGAAATACGAGGTATGCGGATCCACAGCATCCGTAAGCGCCTGCATAATGATCTGGAAGGCGTCATTGGAATTGTATTTTTTTGTCTGCGAAATTAAATTCACATAACGTTTCTTCAATGTTTCCACCTGTTTGGTTTTGGCACTGTCCGTTGATTTGCCACTAGCTGTTTCCAGGTTCAATAAGTCATACTTTACCCGTTTACGCCATTGGTCATTCGCTTCGGCATCAGCTTTGAACCAGCCTAATTTTTCACGGTTGGGCTGATAATACTCGTCTTTGGTAAAGTCCTGGGGTTTGTCGATTTCAGAAAGCGCATATTGCATCCTTTCCAAATATCTTTTTTTGTATACATTGAAGATATGGAAAGCAGCAGAAAGATCGCCATCTTTCATATCTTGAGCCAGATTACTCTTGTAAGCCTGAAATTCATCGATATCCGACTGGAGCAAGTAATTTTTGCTTTGGTCTAAGCCTTTGATCAGATTATCGTAGATAATTCCAGATATCGAATCATTCATTTTGACTTTCTTGTAGCTCGCATTTTCCAATAATCCAATGACTTCTTTCGCGATGATCTGATGCTGCGTGCTCGGCTTGAGCCCGCCGTCATCTGGAAGCGTCACCCTTGGTTTTGATCCACAGGAGACAATAGATACCACAAAAAGTGCAAATATGAGTTTCCTAAACATATTTTCGACAGTTTTAATAATCATTTTAAAAATAAAAATATTCAGCTCTTATTGATAAGCGTGCTAAATTTAGTGAAATTCATAGCACATTATCATAGATTCTAAAAATTTATTTGATTTATCCTTTAATATTTACAAAAAGCTTAAAATACAATTTATTTCTTACTTTCTATTCTCGGTTGCTATGATCTGATCAAAGCCCATTAATTGTACAATTCCTTTTTCAGCTGTGTATATGCTTTGTAAGTCTGGTCGGCGGATGGATAATCCTTCAGAACCAGGTATACTTCGCCCAATTTGTCCAATATCGCCAATGACAGCTGTTTGTTATTCTCATTGGAGGCCAGTTCAGCCGCCTGTATAAATTCTTTGATGGCGACTTTGTAATTACCATCCTTTTGTTTGGAGGCGGCAAGTAGATACTCGATCTCAGCAAGTTCGCTGCTCAGTTTTTTTGCGTTGGCCAGATCGCGGGCCTGCAGCAAAAACCACTGTGCCTCTGTGTATTTATTTTGCTTAAAATAAATCTCCGCGAGCATTTCCCATGCGAATATTTTGCCTTCATAGGCTTTAGACTTATTGAATAGGGGGATAGCACTTCGGATAATATTATTTTCAGCAGCTTTAAAGTTTCCTTGTCCTGCACGTGCCATGGCAATTAATAACCAGGCATTGGCCTGTTCGAGGTAGCTTTTGCTGACCGTGGCGTAGCTATGATATTTTTGGGCACTTTCTTCGGCTTTGACAAAGTCCCCATGGTACAATTGAAAGTTACTTAGATTCAGGTTGATTGTAGCAATGTCATCTTTATTGTCGGTACGGTTGGCCAATGTTAAGGCGTCATACAGCAATTTTGAGGCATTGCTGCTGTCGTTATTTTTAATGGCAAATAGCGCGGCCTCATTCGCTAGGGCATAACCCGCAATCCAGTTTTCCGATTTCTTTTGCTGCTCGATAGCGTTATTCCATGCTGCGGCATCTGCCGGAACAGGGTTCATCAGGTATTGAAAATGCCCCATGTTGTTGGTGCTTTTCAATTGCAATAACAAGCGTTGAAAGAGTAATTGTCTGGCGATTTCCTTGCTAAAGCCTTTTTTATCGCTATAATTATCTTCAATAATTTCGTTTTCAGTCTTTGGGGGGGGCAGGAAATACACCTCCGGGCCTACACCTTTAAATGAAACATCATATTTTTTTATAGCCCCGGTATAATCCTTTGGGGCTTGCTGTGCCGCCACCTTTCCGCTCATTCCAACGGTCAGGATTAGGGCAGTCAAAAGTAGGGTCCAGTATTTCGTCATCCTTATGCTTTATAACGCCATAATTGACGTGTATTACTAACTTAGATAAATTGCATATCAAAAGCAATTTATGATTTTATTCTTCGATGCGCCCGCAAGCTCGGTTGTGCTCAGCCATATAAAACTTTAATCTTAGAGCAAACTCGGATAAATTGTATAGTGAAAAGCAATTTATCGATCTCTGCTCGACCACAAAGACTTATATTAGAGCAAATATGACGAAAAATTGTGTGAAAAAATGTTAAAATGCTTTTTGAGTATCCACAAGCCCACTATTTGGGTATACTTTATCGGTATACGCTAAAATATTTAGTTATTTTGCCATTTAATTTTTAATTTTGTATTATGGCAACACGTATCCCGCTTGCAGAAAGACTGCGTCCACATCAATTGAATGATTATGTGGGACAGCAGCATATTGTCGGCCCTGATGCAGTCCTGTATCATGCAATTCAGCAAAAAAATATCCCTTCGATGATCCTATGGGGGCCTCCGGGTGTCGGAAAGACAAGTTTGGCACTGTTGATTGCCAAGGAGCTGGATCGCCCCTTCTTTTCGCTGAGTGCGATACAGGCAGGAGTAAAAGATATCCGTGAGGTTATTGACAAAGCCGAGCGGCTGATGAATTTCAATCAGGATCAGCCCATTCTGTTTATTGATGAGATCCATCGTTTTTCCAAATCTCAGCAGGATTCTTTGTTGGGCGCCGTCGAACGGGGCTTGGTTACACTGATCGGCGCGACAACTGAAAATCCTTCGTTCGAAGTGATATCCGCACTGCTATCCCGTTGCCAGGTCTATGTACTCGAACATCTATCGGAGGAGGATCTGATCGGTCTGGTTCAAAAGGCGCTGCACGAGGACGAATACCTCCAAAAGCATGAAATTGTTGTCGAAGAGTATGAAGCACTCTTGCGTTTATCTGGCGGTGATGCGCGCAAACTATTGAATGTGCTCGAGCTTGTGGTCAATGCATCGGTTCTCCACAGGGAGCCGATTACGAATGCTTTTGTCTTGCGGCAAGTGCAGCAGAACATGGCGATATACGACAAGGCGGGCGAGCAGCATTACGATATTATTTCAGCTTTTATTAAGTCTATTCGCGGATCCGACCCAAATGCTGCCGTGTACTGGCTGGCACGCATGATCGAGGGGGGAGAAGATCCATCATTTATCGCCCGTAGATTACTGATTTTAGCATCTGAAGATATTGGCAATTCCAATCCCAATGCCCTCTTGTTGGCCAATAATTGTTTCCAGGCAGTGAATGTAATCGGCTGGCCCGAATCGCGTATTATTCTGTCGCAAACTGTTATTTACCTTGCCACTTCGGTCAAGAGCAATGCTTCCTATGAAGCAATCAATAAGGCTCAGGCGCTGGTGAAACAGACCGGCGATTTGTCTGTGCCCCTGCACATTCGTAATGCCCCGACCAAGCTGATGAAAGACCTTAATTATGGTGCTGAATATAAATATGCACATGCCTATCCCGGCAATTTTGTGGTACAGGAGTTTCTGCCCAAAGAAGTCAGTGGCGTAAAATTATATGAACCCGGACAAAATCCGCAGGAAGAGAAGATCCGCCATAGTCTACGCGACAAGTGGAAGGAGAAATATAAGTATTAGTAGTTAGATTTTAGTAGTTAGTATTTAGATCTGGATTGTCAGCCAGCCAATAATTTAATTAACAACGGTGGTTTTGACTGGGTCTTGTTTTTTGGAGGGTAAGAGGCCGCTGAAAAACTACAATTCTTTGTTATCAAGCGTAATTAAATTGCATATAAAAAGCAATTTATCTATGTTTGTTTTACAAAATGCTTTAATATATGAACATAGTGCCTCTACAACAAGTAGGACGTTGGGCAGCCATAGCGCTGATCGGACTTACTGTTCTTTCCTGTAAAAAGGATAATCCAAAGCCCGAACCGGAGCCGGAACCAACTGACCGCACCGAAGGTCAGCTTATTAAAGACGATATTTATAAATATTATAAGCTCTATTCCGTATGGGCGGATGGATCTATTCCGGATTATTTAAAAGATCCGGCTCAATATACCGATCAATATGGCTCGGCGAGCAATGTGCTTGATGCACTCAAAAGGCTGACACCCGTCCATGTGGCGGCCGGTTACTCGGGCGTTTTTGACCGCTTTTCCTTTATGGAGGGAATCAACGGTTACAATATCGCCGGGCAGGCCAGTACCAAGATGGATAACAACGAAGGCTATGGTATCTCTGTGCAGTGGTTTTCGATAGACGGCAAGATCGCACACCCCTATATTTCCTTTGTCGAGGGTGGTTCACCGGCTCAGGTGGCCGGATTTAAACGGGCAGATATTATTAGCTCGGTCAATAATGACAAAGAAAATTATTCGGTCGAAGTCAGCTGTCCGGATCCCGGCGGAAGCTGCGAAGTAAAGGATCCAGCTGCCTATAGTCGATTACGTAACACGATCAATACAGCCTTGGATGCTGCCAACCTTACCCTGCAAGTGAAACGTGCGGATAATAAGGTGTTCGAAAAGCCGATGAGTTATAACAATTCGTATGTGATCAATCCGATTTACAAGGATACGATCTACCTCAACAGTAATAATAATGTCGGTTATCTCGCCTTATCTTCGTTTGAAGAGATCGAGAATAACAATCAAAATCAGAAAAATATCAATGCAGCCTTTGCGCAATACGAAGCCAAACAGATCAAAAGCCTGATTGTTGATCTGCGTTACAATGGCGGGGGCTATGTAGACGCGGCTATTTATATTGCGGATAAGATCGGTGGCGCCAAGACCAAAGGTAAACTGATGCTGACCTATGAAATGAATAAGTATATGCAGTCGGATGCGGCAAAAAGCTTAAGAGATCAACTGAATATGCATGATACCTACTTCGAAGGACTAAGTGCCTTAAATCTCAATAAAGTTTATTTCTTGGTGAGTGAGGAGACGGCTTCAGCGGCTGAGATGCTGATTAATGTGCTGGTACCACACCTTCCGGTTGAGATTATTGCCACGGAGTCAAGAACCTACGGTAAGCCCGTCGGGTTTTTCGAGCAGAAAGTCCGGGATAAAGTATCTTACTGGCCGGCTTCATTTATCTTGAAGAATTCGCGTGGAAATCTTGGTGAGAAATATAACAAGGGAACTGAATCAGGTCTGCGTGATTATTGGGACGGTCTAGTTCCCGATAAGAGTGGTGTCGGTGACGATGTTTCAGCTGGTGTCGGAGATCCTAAGGAGAAAATGCTGGCAACAGCTTTAGCGGAAGCGGCTCCGTCGACCAAAGCCCGGGCGGCATTAAGGACGCTGTCTACACGGACGATCCAGGCGGTGGATCAGGGCAAAATGCATACAAGGCCAGAGCGTGGCATGATCAAGACAAGGAGCAAATAAGTTAATGCTACTATCGTGTGCTAAGAGAACACTGGCACGGCTTGATAATAACTCAAAAAAATAGAAAGGTCCCCGGATAACATAATATCCGGGGACCTCTTACTTTAAAAAAATCTTAATACGAATTACTTACTACCAAATATGGATGAATAACACAGCTGGGCCGCGGCAGCGTCGGGCAAGCATTGGAGATAACCTACCGGTATTTCGCCTACAATTTTTTCGAGAATTGTATTCATCCCGGAAAAAAGATCTTTGTTCCACCGGATCGCGGTACAGCTCGGGAGCACCGCAATAAAGCCCTTGAGTCCAGGCTGCAATGTAAATGTATTGGCCGGAGCCTGCTGTAGCCGTACGAACGCTTTTAATGGTAGCCGTTCATTTTTATAACAGGGTGTTTTGCCACTCCAGGGCGTTCCATAGATAAAAATGCCCGCCGCTGTTATGCGGATGGCCGGATTATCATCGTTTAGTAATACAGTGTTGGGAATATGAGTTTGCCATAGCCGGCTGTGTGTGCTTTTTCCGGTCCCGCTTTTACCTAAAAAGGCGATTCCGCTACCCTCATGATTGACCACGGAGGCATGAATCATAATGGTATCATGCAGTAGGCTGGCTTGGCCAAATATCATCATGGACATCCAGGTGATTACGGCACTTTGCTCAGTGGACGAGCTCTCAGGCACATAAATCGTCGATTCTTCAAAGTTGCGACTGCTGTACTGGTACCAGGTCCCGGTAGCATGATCATTTATTATTGTTGTAATGAATGTATCCTCTTTTTCATAAAAGCGAAATCGATCCCCCCAGGCGATGGATTCATCGGTCCGTAGTAAGCCCATATCGGCTGTCGCCGGAGCCCTGTCTAAACTGATATGGATAACAATGTCAGCTTTATCATCAGTCGTAGTGATCTGAAAATCCCGAAAAGAGAAGAGAATATGATTGAGCGCAATACCTGTCGGATGGTTAAACTCCAAAATTAAGTCTGCGATACGATAGCGGGTTTGTGCCAATTCAGTTGATTTCGTTCTAGTCATGATTCAGTTTTTACTTATTTCTTTAGTCCAGGTAGATGCGGTGCTGACATTTATCTGCCAGGTTTAAGTCATGTGTTACAAATAGACATATTTTATGTTTTCCATATCCCAGCAGGCGTTGGGTCAGCATATCCGAGGTTGTACGGTCCAGGGCTGAAGTGACTTCATCAAAGAGCCAGATATCACCGTCATGCATCAACGCACGTGCAATGGCGATGCGTTGTGCTTGCCCCTCCGAAAGACCCATCCCAGATTCACCAACTAAAGTGTCCACACCATCCGGAAAATCAAATACAAACTCTGCACAGGCCAGCCAAAGCGCTTTATCCATATCCAATGGGCTATCTTCTTTCACATGGAGCAGGAGATTTTCTCGTATCGTTCCACTGAAGAGCGAATTCCCCTGTGGGATATAAGCAAAGTTGATGCGGTGTTTTGCTTCCAGCGATCTTTCACCATCGTTGTCAATCAGTATAATGTCACCTGTTTCCGCTTTTAGCAGCGATAGCAACAGCCGGATCAGGGTTGTTTTTCCTTTTCCGCTCGGACCAATAATTGCTGTTGGTTCGCCAACTTTCAGTGAGAGTTTTAACTGTTGTAATACCCATTTGTCCTCGTAACGAAAGGAGAGGTCACGGATCCGGAGTTCTTGTGTTTTGTTCAGGCGCTCCTGTTTTACCTGAGGTTCAATCTCACCCTCCTGTAATTCCAGGAGCCGGTCTGCGGATACCCGAAATCGGACGAAGCCTGGAATATAGGCGATCAGGGCAAGAATTGGGGTTTGAATTCTGGCAACCAGTTGCAGAAAGGCCGTCATGGTCCCAAAAGTGATCTGCCCCGATTGTAACCGATGGACGCCCCAGATAAAGGCGACTAAATAACCCGCATTCATGGCGACTTTCATAGCGCCCTGGGTATAGGTCGAAAAATTGATCTGACGCATTTTCAATAAGAAAAGCTGTTGTTGACTTGCTGTCAATTTCGCACGCCTTTTAGGAAAAATGCCCATGGCACGGATCAGCAGGCGGAAGCGCAGATTTTCCTGGAGGACCTTTGAAAAATTACTTTCCTCCTCTTTTACCTCTTTGCTGAGTTTACGCATTTTACGGAAGTAAATCTTTGAAAAGACAAAGAGGGGCGAGATGGCTAGGATCATCAGGGCGAGCATGGGATCCATATACCATAGGAAACCCACTGAAGCCAATAGTTGGATAATCGTCAATACAAAGGAAAGTACGGTACTGGCGATGGTATTGGCCACTTCTTCACAGTCTGTCTGAATCCGGATCTGGATATCACCCGTATGCCAGTTTTTGATCAGCCGCCATACCGATAGCATCTGCGCGTCGAGCATATTACGCTGCAACTGGAGTGTCATCATCAATTTGATCCGTTCGAGCAGACGGCCCGAATAGCCTTTGATGGCCACATTGAGGGTGATGCTGCTTATAATGCCGATCAACAGCCATTTGAGTGGCAATTCCCCGGGAGAGGTAGCCACATCAACCGCTTTTTTGGACAGGTAGACAAAGACAAGGGAGAGACCGATACAGATCAGCTCCAATACAAAGTAAAGAAGCAATCTACCGCGATAGCCCTCGCTGATGGACCATGCCCAGCGCGCATGTTGTTTCAGGCTGTTATTGTTCATTTGGATAGATCAATGGAAAGGTTATTTTTCCAATAGTCCTTGTCTTTCAAAATCTCCAAGTAACACCTTGGCATCGGATTGTGCTTGCTCTACATCTACTTCATAATTATCACAGAGCAGTTCAACGATTGTTGCCTGATCAAACTCTTTTCCTTTGAGTTGCTCCCAAAGCCATGCCGCAGAGCTATTCAGTGTGTACACGGTCGATAGGTCAATGCTATCTTGACTGGGGTCAACAATTAAATGATCTGCACCAATTGTTCGCAATACTAAATCCG
Source organism: Sphingobacterium sp. HMA12 (assembly GCF_002933815.1). GTDB lineage: Bacteria > Bacteroidota > Bacteroidia > Sphingobacteriales > Sphingobacteriaceae > Sphingobacterium. The sequence goes on along the minus strand of NZ_BEYR01000004.1, from coordinate 172,208 downwards.
ATCTCAATTTCATATGTAAATTATTTGTATATAAAGCATCTGCCTTTAATTGTAATAAAATAGGGTGCTATACCTGTTTTATTTTCTAAAGTGTTTGAATATCCGAACGAAAAGTTATAAGTAACTAAAATGTATAGATAATCCACATGAAGACTTAGAAAAATAGCTACATGATACCAAACTTAGATAAATTGCCTTTTATATGCAATATAATTCGCTTTTTATAGAAATAATTTATCGGCTGTAAATCATTGCTCCAATTATCCAAAGAAATCTAGATAAAACATGTATGGCCTATGCGAGGCGCATCTATGGGTTTATTTTTATACTTGCCTGAATGAACGAATAGTTTCTCGTAACCCCTCTTTTGCTGTTTTAGGTAACCTTTGGATAGCTAAAGCTACTTTTATCTTTTTGTTCGAAACCACGAGATTGCTTGTTAATTTTTTTAAACGCCAAGAATTCAAAGGTAATACTCTACTATAGTCTCCTAACTTTGAAATCAATCGGATGATACGCTTTGGTAGCGGGAAGCAAGGGGTGTTTTGTCCCGTTTCTTGTTTCATCAACTTTACAATTTCATTCGATGATAAAGTTTCATCGTCAGCGAGGTGATAGACTCCGGTCGCAATCTTCTCGTTTTGTAAAAGAGTCTGTTCAATAAAAAAGCAAAAGTTGTCAATAGAAAGAAAAGATCGCTTATTCTTGAATCGCACCAAGGGGTAAGGAATGCCCTTACTGACTATTTTGTATAATTGGCTTAGGTTCCCTTTGTCTCCTGAACCATGGACCATTGGTGGTCGAAGGATAATTAGTTTCTTATCTGTAGGTAAATGTTGGCCTAAAAGCCATTCTTCTGCAGCTTGTTTTGATCTACCATAGGGAGAAACTGAATTGTAACGAGCCTCCTCTGAAAGGGATTCAAAGGATTCTATTTCTTCAATAGCGGCCAAGGAGCTAATATGAATAAATACCTTTGCCTGTGAGGAAATAAATATGTCAAAAGCTTTTTTCGCAAGTTCAAAATTGGCATAAAAGAAATCTTTCTCTGTTGCTTTTCCCGTGAAATCATGTGCTTTGCCAACTAAATTAATAATGCAGTCAGCAGAAAAATTTTCGTTCAACCAATTTAGATTTCTCATGGAAACAAATTTGGAATGAAATGGATCTCCGAGTTTTTTACTTAAATGACCTCCTATAAAGCCACTTTTTCCTCCTAAAACTAAAACTTTCATGTTATTCCCCTTAATAACTCTTTACTATAGCTAAATGAAAATATTGTTCTAACCAAAATATGATGTAAAGAACAATTTGTTCTTTATGTATGTTAAAGTATAATTTGATAATTACACTAGCTAATCTATCTATTCGCAGCTTCTAGAATATGTTTAAATATGGCTTTCGAAGAAAAATACCGCTGATTATTCGAATGATTAAAACTTCCCTCATAATTCTAGTTAGAATAATTGTAGCAATTATACACATATTTATGCAATTATACTCATACTTGCATGTTTTTATTTACTCAACGTTAAATTCATTTAAACTGCTACAGGTATATGTTATTTTTTTTTTTTTAATTGTTTGAATTTTAAAGGATTGTAATTCTATTTTTCTTATATCGGGAGAAAACAGGGTTTAAAATACCTTTATTTGCGGATCGACTGATGAAAAAAATGAAAATATTATGAGAAATTATCGACGTTTTGCATATAAATGAACCTATATTTTAACAAATTCGTTTGTAATTTATTTGTTTCAAATGGGGGTATTATTTCCTTCAGTTACATTTAAAGTTGGAATGATACTTAATGTGTCGCCGTTATTTAAAGATTTATGAAAGTAAACTTGCTAATTTTACAACGACCCGTCGAAGCAGACGGATATGATACCAAGCCAAGCCGCGGAATCTTGCCCAGCTGTGATTTAAATTAATTTCCTTCGCTGAATTTTGCGGAAAATGAACCAAAGCAACAGCAATAATATCTGCCGGATTTATATATTCCCGTAGCACAAGATTGCCGTCCCCGGCCAATACGACCTGTCCCTTTTTCCTTCCGACGTAGCGATGAAAAACATATTTTCCCTGATGTCTGGCCAATAGGTTACTGCCGGGCTGCAGAGCCCCACCGCGGTAAGCGAGCAATAAGACACTGTCTCCATCCTGAATAAAGGGACGCATGCTGTCTCCTTTGATTCGTATACGTATCTCTTTACCTTCATTCAACATATGTTGTACTTCGGTAAAATAAAGTTCATTGGAAATAATGCGTGTCTTACTGTCTTCCGAATGTTCGGTCATATGCTATTGATTGGGTTGAACAAAATATTGAATCACCGGTTGCAGGTAAGTGTCTTTCAATAGGACTTTCTTGTTTTCATCCAAAAGATATATTGTTGGCGAAGCTTTAAGGTCATATAAATTGAACGATAGCACCTTACTGTCGCTGTCAAATCCGTTAATCCATTTTTCAGACATTTCGGGCATATAATTTTTCCATTTACTGCGGTCGCCCCAAGGGTCAATCGCTAGCACCTGGATCTGCAGCTGTGAAAAAAGCTGGACCAGTTCCGGCGTATCGCGGAGCTGGTGGATGGTTTCTTTGCAATGTGAGCAATCTGGATCATAAAAGATCAGGAAGGTATATTTAGCTTTTGTCTGCGATAGCTTCTTTTTTTTTCCATCGGCCAGTTCATAGCTGAAGTCCTCCGCGGGATGACCTACTTTATTGCGCATGACCAATTTGTAAATTGGTCTATAGGCCTCTTTTTCCAGATCCGACAGCAGATCCGTTTTGATCAGGTAACGCAATACCGACTCATAGATAATATCATTTCGCATGGGCGAATTGCCATCATATAGATAACGTTCATAAAGTTTAATGAAATGGTCAAAACTCGGTCGGTTGGATTTGGCTTTGTCTAACATCAGATCCACGGCCTTATCGCGCAGGGCTGAATCCGGGGCTTTGGATAACAGCCCGATAAAATCAGCAATTTTCTGTTCGCCAATGTCCGGATTTTTTACTTGTGCTGTGTCCTTCATGTCAAACTTGTCCCAGAAATGCAGTAAGCTGCTGTCAGCAGTGCTCAGGGAACTTGTTTTTTGCGGTATTGTTTCGTTACTTTCCTTTTTTGATTTATTATTTCCATTGCAGGCCCACAGCAGGCCTACAATCAGGCCCATCGATAACCAAAAACCAAGAGTTGAACTTTTCATTCTAATTTAATGCTTAACTTTGCTAAGTTAATAAAACTTTCAGGAATCCATTGACAGAATTATACGTAGAATGTGCCCGTTGTAATCAACTGGTCTTAATGGATTATTAAACCAATGATACATAGTATAATAAGGAGTTCTGCGTAGCAGAATGGTTGTCTTTTACGTTAGACACCTGGATATCGAAAGATTTAAGCAAAGGGCAAAAATCTGTTTCTTGCCACTTGAAAGCTTTCTGTGTAATTTTTTAAACGATTTAATTAAATAGTTTTACTAATTTTGCGGCAAATGCCAATATATCGAATGAAAAAAGTAATTTTATGGTTTTGCATGATCGGATTTGTGGGGTCAGTATACGCACAGACCAATCCTGCCAATATCAAAGTAGATAATCTGACAGATGCCCAGATTGAGCAATATGTAAAACAGGCTGCGCTAATGGGTTATGATGAAAGCCAACTGGACGGTTTTGCCCGTGCACAGGGGGTGTCTGCTGTTGAAGTGCAAAAACTAAAAGATCGTTTGGCGAAAATTAGACGTAAGAAGCAGCAACCCGATCAGTCACAGCGAAATAATACCGCCAATAACACAGGCTGGACAGCTGGCCGTCAAGTGGGAGGAGCAAATACGACAGATTCCTTACAAAGGAAACGTACTAATAATCAGGATTCCGTTCAGCAAGACGATGGGAAACTAAAGATTTTTGGCGCGGATCTGTTTAAAAATAATAGCATTACTTTCGAACCCAATCTTCGGATGGCCACACCAAGCTCCTATATCATTGGTCCTGATGATGAGATTTTATTGGACATCACAGGTGATAATGAGGCCTCTTATACGCTTCCTGTCAGCCCAGATGGAATGATCAAGGTGGAATATGTTGGTCAAATTAATGTTGCGGGCTTATCGATCGCTGCGGCGAAGAGTAAGATTGAACAACGCTTGATCAGTACTTATCCTGCCATCCGTTCAGGAAGGACCAATGTCAGTGTGACAATCGGTAATATTCGTACCATCCGTGTTACCTTGACTGGAGCGGTTACTCGGCCGGGCACCTATAGCCTTCCCTCTTTAGCGACGGTGTTCAATGCACTCTATGCTTCTGGAGGTCCCAATAAAAACGGTACCTACCGTCAAATCCAGGTGATCCGTGGTAATCGTGTAGTCAGCACAATTGATGTGTATGATTTTCTGGCTAATGGTATACAACAGGGTAATATTAGATTACAGGATCAAGATATTATCCATATCCCTGTATACGGTGCACGCGTGCAGTTTGAAGGTGAAGTAAAACGACCGGCTATTTTCGAGACCGTGGCTGGTGAATCCTTATCCGATATCTTGCGTTATGCAGGTGATTTTACGGAGAAAGCCTATACAGCTAAGATTAAAGTATTGCAAACAACAGGACGTGAACGTAGTGTGCAGGATGTCTATTCCGATCAGTTTGCAAATTATACCCCTAAGGGCGGAGATCAATATATTGTCGATCCGATATTAGAACGTTATGCCAATCGAGTCTCTGTTCTGGGTGCGGTATTCCGCCCCGGTATATTTGGTTTAGAGCCAGGCCTGACACTCAAGCAAGTGCTTGAAATGGCCGATGGTGTTCGTGAAGATGCCTTCTTGGAGCGAGGTATTATCAACCGTCTGAAAGCAGATAACACATCCGAGCTGATTAACTTTAATATACGGGAAGTATTGGCCGGTATAGCAGCTGATATTCCATTGAAGCGTGAAGACAAAATTGAAATTGCTTCTATTTTCGATTTACGGGATGAATATAAATTTACCGTTCAGGGAGAGGTACGTTACCCTGGTGATCTGCCTTTCGCCAGCAATGCAACTTTGGGCGATGTTATCCAGAAAGCGGGCGGTTTTACCGAAGCGGCTAAAAATGCGCGTGTCGAGATTGCCCGGAGGCTTAAACAGCATAATGCTGATGATCACAGTTCTTCGCAAACTATTTTAGTTGATATCAAAGATGGTGTCCTTACCGATCCGACTATCACTTTACAACCTTACGATGTTGTTTCCGTCTTAGGAGATGCTGGCTTCCGTACACAGCGACAAGTGACGATTGAGGGTGAGGTCTTGTATCCTGGTATTTATACTATTTCACGCGAAGATGAACGGATTTCTGATATCGTCAAGCGGGCGGGTGGATTGACTACCTATGCTTATACCGAGGGCGCTTCTTTAAAGCGTACGGGGATGTCCAAACTGAAAGCGGAGGAGAGAAAACAAAAAGAACGTCTTCGAAAGGAGCTGGAGCAAGATAGCCTTGGCGAAAACGGAAATAATACTCCGAAAAATCAATTGGATAGGGATTTTGACGAGGAAAATGCGGACAATTCAAACGCCAAAAACACCGCTTTGGCCAAAGTGTCTCAACAAGGAATGTCGGCTTCGGACATCGAACCCAGTGATCTTGTCGGAATTGAGTTAAATAAGATTTTGGAAAATCCTTACCAACGTGGTGATTTATTGGTATTGGATGGCGATATTATTACCGTACCAAAAGAACTGGAAACCGTTAAAGTGGCCGGTGAAGTATTGAATCCGAATAATGTGGTCTACATAAAAGGTAAAAACCTCAAATATTATATCAATCAAGCAGGGGGATTTACAGATAATGCATTAAAAAAACGTGTCTTTATCCAGTATGCCAATGGTGCAGTTAAAGGAAAAGATGGGGGCTACCCTGATGTTAAGCCAGGAGCCGAAATTATTGTTCCAAAAAGAGCTCCCCGTGAAAGGCTTAGTTCCCAAGCTTGGGTGGGTATCGGAGCTGGTGTAGCTTCTACTTTGGCAATTATTTTAAGCTTATTCAAATAGCATATGAATAAAACGAATAACCAGGAGATGGTAAGCTTGAAGGATCTGGTCCTTGGTCTTAAGGATTGGATGAGGTATATCCTATCCAAGTGGTATTTTTTTGTCATTGCAGTTTTAATCGGTGGGAGTATCGGCTATTATTATGCGAAATCCCAAGAGCCGATGTATACGGCAACTACGACATTCGTATTGGAAGCTGGAGAGGGAGCAACTAATACTGGCGGCCAGATCGCAGGTTTAGCAGCTTTGGCAGGGGTGAATTTAGGTTCATCTGGTGGCGGTATTTTTCAAGGAGATAATCTTTTTGAGTTGTACAAATCCCGCAAAATGATTGAAGCGGCTTTGTTACTCCCATCAGTTAGCGATAGTTCAATGCTTATTTGGGATCGTTATTTAATGATGACCGATGCACATAAACGTTGGAAAGAACATCAACCAACCTTACTGGAACTAGACCTAAAGAAGCCAGTTCCAGACAGCCTATTGCGCAGTCGTGATAGCTTATTGCAAAAAGCAGTACTAGATATCAATAAGAATTACTTAATTGTGGATAAACTGGATAAAAAATCTTCCTTGATTAAGATCGATGTTAATTCCACAGATGAGATTTTCTCCAAAGAATTTAATGAGGCCCTGGTTGCCCAAGTCAACGATTTTTATGTAAAAACAAAAACTAAAAAATCGTTAGATAATATTGCGATTCTACAACATAAAGCAGATTCGGTCCGTGCTGTTATGAATGGTAATATCGCTACAAACGCTCTTACAATAGATGTTACTCCCAATCTAAACCCAACAAGGCAAGCTCAGCGATTAATTCCCACACAGCGGTCGCAGTTTTCTGCAGAAACGAATAAAGCGATGCTAAGTCAGATGATACAAAATTTAGAATTATCTAAAATGGCCCTGATGAAAGAATCACCTTTAATTCAAAAAGTTGATGAACCAGTATTTCCACTTTTAGTGGAACGACCTAGTGCGCTGAAATCATCTATAGTTGCCGCTTTTATAGTTGCTTTCTTAACATTTGTTATATTGGTTGTAAAAAAGTGGTATACTGAAATTTTGAAAAATTAATGAAATACTAAATAATGAATTTAGATAATAAATCGATACTGATTACCGGAGGTACTGGTTCACTTGGCAAAGCGTTGGTAAAACATATTATGAGTAATCACCCTGAGGTGAAGCGTCTTGTAATATTTTCACGAGATGAGCAGAAGCAATTTCAAATGGCTCAGGAATATCCTAATAGTCAATACCCTCAAATCCGTTTCTTTATAGGGGATGTTCGTGATAAAGATCGACTTGTAAGAGCAATGAAGGGAATCGATTATGTAATACATGCGGCAGCAATGAAACATGTTCATATTGCCGAGTACAACCCTGATGAATGTGTCAAGACAAATATTCAGGGGGCTCAGAATGTTATCGATGCATGTTTAGAAACTGGAGTCGAACGTGTAGTGGCTTTATCGACAGATAAAGCTTGTGCGCCTATTAATTTGTATGGAGCGACTAAGTTGGCTTCAGATAAACTATTTGTTGCTGCAAACAATATCCGGGGCAACAATCCGATCAGATTTTCTGTCGTACGATATGGTAATGTCATGGGGTCAAATGGTTCTGTGATTCCCTTTTTTATGAATAAGAAAAAAGAAGGTATTCTCCCGATTACTGATCCGAATATGACACGTTTTAATATTTCATTACAGGGCGGTGTTGATATGGTTATGCATGCTTTATTTCACGCATGGGGTGGGGAGATATTCATACCAAAAATTCCATCCTATCGTATTATGGATGTTGCTGTTGCCATTGCTCCGGAATGCGAGCATCGTGTCGTCGGTATTAGACCGGGAGAAAAGATTCATGAGGAGATGATTACGCCCTCGGATTCATTTTACACCTATGATTTAGGCAAATATTACACGATCTTACCAGCGGTTCCAAAATGGGACTTAACAGATTTCCTGGAAGCTTTCCGGGGAGAAAAAGTAGAAGCGGGGTTTGCCTATACTTCGGGTGCCAATTCAGCTTGGGAAACTGTTGACAGTTTACGAGCTTTGATCAGAGAACATGTTGATTCATCTTTCGAGCTATAATTATGTCCAATCAAGCTATTCCTTACGGCAGACAGCATATCACAGAAGAAGATATCCAAGTCGTCATTGATACCCTGAGGTCAGATTATTTGACACAGGGCCCTAAAATCAAAGAATTTGAAGATAATTTTGCAACTTATGTCGGGGCCAAATATGCCATAGCCGTATCCAATGGCACGGCAGCATTGCATTTATGTGCGTTAGCATTAGGTGTAAAAGCAGGAGATAAAGTAATTACAACACCAATTACTTTCGCCGCTTCAGCTAATTGTGTCCGTTATTGTGGAGGAGAGGTTGTTTTCGGTGATATTGATCCAAAGACCTATTTATTGGACATTGCCTCGGTCAAAGCTTTACTGGAAGCTTCTCCTAAAGGTACATATAAAGGAATTATTCCGGTTGATTTTGCTGGTCGAGCGGTGAATTTGGAGGAATATAAAAAACTTGCCAAAGAATACAATCTCTGGATTATTGAAGATGCTTGTCACGCTCCCGGAGGTTTTTTTATCGATTCAGATGGCGAAAAGCAATTTTGTGGAAGTGGCAATTATGCTGATCTGGCTATATTTTCATTCCATCCTGTAAAACATATTGCGTCAGGTGAAGGCGGAATGATAACAACTAACGACGAGACGCTTTATAGGAAACTATTGGCGTTACGTACACACGGTATTGTAAAAGACAACGATCTTTATGAAAATACAGTGGCATTTGCGGGTGGAGAAGAAATTTACCCCTTATGGTATATGGAGATGCAGGCGCTTGGCTATAATTATCGTATTACTGATTTTCAGGCAGCATTAGGAAATAGTCAATTAAAAAGAGCAGACGAAGGCCTTGCAAAAAGAAGACAGATTGCAGCTCGATATCTAGCTGCATTTTCAGATCTACCCTACATCAAAGGTCAGTCCGGTTCTATTGAAGGACATGCGTACCATTTGTATGTTGTGGAGGTAGAAGATCGGCTTGGATTATATAATTTCTTGCGAACCAAAAATATATTCGCACAGATACATTATATTCCCTGTCATTTAATGCCTTATTATCGCCAATTTGGATGGAAAGAGGGTGATCGTTTGCATTCCGAGCAGTATTATAAACATTGCATCAGTTTACCGATGTATCCGACCTTAACGGAAGATGAGCAGTATGAAGTTATCGAGGCGATTAAAGATTATTACAAATGAATGTTAAGTTAGCTGTTTGGGGCGATAGAATTGGGCCTGACATTGGACTTACGCATTGGATGTTACATTTTAGATCCCTAACAAATTTTTTTCTGCTGGGTAAATTTGGTCAGGTCGGAAAAAATTTTCAGATTCGGCCATACGTAAGTATTGTTGGTGGTAAAAACATTCGCATTGGTAATAATGTTACCCTGCGATCATTTACACAGATACATGCAGGAAAAACTGCACAAATAGTTATAGAAGACGATGTTTTGATTGCTCCTGGTGTATTTATCACTACCAATCAACATAATTTTGAGGATATTTCAAAACCAATTAGGCTTCAAGGGGGAAACTCAAATGATATTCGGATCAAGCGTGGAGCATGGATCGGTGCAAATGCGATCATTATGGATGGGGTAACAATTGGGCGTAATAGTGTTGTCGCAGCAGGAGCTGTCGTGACTAAAAGTGTACCAGATTTTTGTGTTGTCGGTGGAGTACCCGCTAAATTAATAAAAACGCTAGCATGAAAAATATTTGTATCATTCCAGCTCGTGGTGGAAGTAAACGAATCCCTAGGAAAAATATCAGGAATTTTCTGGGCAAACCTATCATTGCGTATTCTATAGAAGCGGCTTTAAATTCAGGTGTGTTTGCCGAAGTAATGGTTTCGACAGATGATTTGGAAATTGCGACCATTGCTAATCAATATGGTGCAAAAACGCCATTTCTTAGGTCCTCCAAAAATTCAGATGACTATGCCAGTACCACGTCTGTTATAAAAGAAGTATTGGCGAATTATGCTGCTATAGACGTTTTTTTTGATGGTTGTTGCTGTATCTATCCTACGGCCCCCTTTATCGTTCCAGGTAATTTAGTTCAGGCAAATCGCTTGCTTGTTAGTGGAGCTGCCGATTTGGTGATGACTGTGGTTGCTTATAGTTTTCCGATTCAAAGGAGTCTGATCATTAATTCATCCCAGACATTAGCTTATAAATATCCTGATCAACGCTTGATGCGGAGTCAAGATCTTGAGCCCATTTATCACGACGCAGGCCAATTTTATTTTTTTTTAATAAAGCAATTCGAAGCCAGAGATAGTATTATGAGTGACCGGGCAGTTCCGCTTATACGCTCAGAGTTAGATGTACAGGATATCGATAATGAATCTGATTGGATGATAGCTGAATTGAAGATGAAGTTAAGATCAGCGCATACATAATATGATGAATATTGGTATATATGTAGAGGGAGGGCACTACCTGGGGTTGGGTAATGTGTATCGTATGATTTCACTTGCGAAGTCCTTGATGCAAGAACCTTATATTCAGGTGTGTTTTATAACGACAAGTGACGATGCCATCCCTGAGTTAATCAGGAGTCATGGTTTTGTAAATGTAATAACACAAATTGATTTAACTGCTGTGCATGCATGTTTAGCACGGCTGAATCTAGCGACATTGATCGTTGATGTTCTAAATGTTGACGTTAATTTTATTAGCGAGGTAAAAGCTAAGTATTTTTTTAAACTGGTATTATTTGGTAATAATAACGAAGCAAATGATTTATCGGATCTTGTTATAAATGCGATTATTTCAACAAAACAGTTTCGCAATGAAAATTATATAGATAAGAATAATACGCATTATTTGAAAGGCCCGAAGTACCTTACTTTACGGGATGAATTCGAATTTCAGGGTTATCGCCATGCGAATGCGATAAAAAATGTTCTGCTTTTATTTGGGGGCAGTGATCAGGCCAATTTAAGTTTTAAAATTTTAAGGGATTTATTGGCAGATGACCGAGTAAAGCATTTGAATTTTACGATAGTAACAGGTGCAGCATATATTAATGAAGGCAGCTTGGAACAATTTGGTACGCGGGAAAATGTTAACATTTTAAAAAATATTACTAACGTAAATGAGGTTATGCTTGCGTGTGATTTTCTATTTACATCTGCAGGAACCGCATTTTTTGAAGGATTATATTTAGGGATTCCTTCCGTAGCTTTTTTTCAAAATAATGCACAGAAGGAGGTGTTCGGAGATTTTTTTAACACTTATGAATACGAGAATGTTCCTTCAATTGTCGAACTTATGATGGAAGTATATGGTGACTATGCGCGTTTTTGTAGAGGTGTTAGCGATTTAGAAGTTGGTAGAGGAAAAAAAGAAATTGTAGAAACGATATTAAATTTGAGGAAATGATTATAGTTATAGGCGGCACGGGCTTTATAGGTGCTTATTTAGTCGATGAATTAGTAAAAAATGGAAAGAAGGTCTTTGTTACAGGACGTAATAAGGCTGTGCTGGATCATTATAAAAGTCTTGGTATAGATTCATGCTATTTGGATCTAAGTGATAGCACATCATTCCATCAACTGCCTAATAGCGGAATTGAGGCCGTCGTTCTTTTAGGTGCGCATTTGCCCGCAAATGTACAGGATTACAACCCGCAGGATTATATTGATATCAATATTTCTGGCACATTAAATGTGTTGGAATTTTGTCGTACAAACCATATTGATACGATTATTTCGACTACATCCTATTCTGATGTACGTACACTCTGGTTGAAGGATCAGCCAATCGATGCAGATGTACCACGCGAAGCTATGTTTAAAGGAGACCATGCGGTCTACTCAATTTCAAAGAATGCTGCAACGGATTTAATCATACATTATAGTACAGAATATGGTATGAACGGCAGTGTTTTTAGATTACCGCCAGTGTATGGTTATGGCCCTCACTCCGTAATCTATGTGGACGGCAAATATTACAAATCGGGGTTCCAGGTGTTTTTAGAGAAAGCAATGGTTGGGGAAGATATCGAAATATTTGGCGATCACACTGCTTCACGTGATGTTGTCTATGTTAAGGATGTTGTCCAGGCATTTGTGAAAGCTATTTCCACGAAAAATGCGCGTGGCGTCTATAATATTACTTCGGGAATATCTACGTCACTTGTGGAGCAAGTTGAAAATATCGTAGAAATATTTGGTCCAAGTGATAGAAAATCCAAAATTCATTTAAATGCAGATAGACCAAATACCAGTGCGAGTTATATTTTTGATATTTCAAAAGGCACTAAAGATTTTGGTTACTCGCCAAATTATGTTCCTTTTACGCGTCTTTTACAGGATTATAAAGAGGAAATGACGAGCAAAAAATTTGATTTTTTAATTAATTCTAGGGTTAAATCATGAAAGAAAAACTTCTGATACTCGGAGCCGGTATTATTCAGGTACCGATCATAGAAAAAGCCAAGAGCTTAGGCTATGTTGTTCTTGTATTGGATGGAAGTGCTGACGCACCGGGAATGAAATTGGCAGATTACAGCTTTGTTATCTCAACATTAGATTCAGAGTCGGCGCTACAGATTGCCAAGGAATATAAAGTTGACGCTGTTCTTACAACTTCCGATTATCCCGTTAATGTTGTCGCACAGCTATGTGAACAATTAAATTTAATTGGAATAAGCCCATTTGCTGCTGCAGTGTGCACGAATAAATATTTGCAGCGTGAGTTGGCACTTCAATATGCTATTAAGTGTCCAAGGTTTGTTAAGTTAAATTTCAATCAATTAGCGGATTATATTGTTCCGTTCAATTATCCAATTATTGTAAAACCGTTGGATTCATCAGCAAGTAGGGGTATCACTATTGTTTACGAGGAGACAGCCTTGGCACAGGCCTATCGTGAGGCTGAACGTTATAGCAGGACTGATGAATTCTTAATAGAAGAGTTCATTGGCGGTAAGGAGTACAGTCTAGAAGGGCTTGTGCAACGGGGAGAAGTACACATCTTGGGGCTGACAGAGAAGTTTTTAGAGGATGCCGAGGGATCACACTTTCCTGTAGAGATAGGTCATATCTGTTCAGTTGCCTTTGATCGCCCTCTGCAAGAAGAAATCTCCAGATTTGCGGCGATGGTGGTGAAAGCGTTTCAAATTGATAATAGCGCACTTCATCTCGAGTTCAAAATATTGGATGATCAGATTTATTTGATCGAATGTGCATGTCGACCCGGAGGGGATTTTATAGCTTCGGATCTAATCCCATTGTCGACCGGGATTGATATGTTGGCATCACTCATTAAAATTGCCATGGGCCAAGACTTAACGATTGAAAGATCGGTTGAGACTTATGCCGGTATTAAATTTTTGGATCGGAGTAATTACAGGCGGTTGACCTCCTACTTACGTGGATCTCCTCCTGCTTCGATTTCGAAATATAATATTGAGGTCTATAAAGATGTACCATTAAAAAGTTCATTGGATCGCTTGGGGTATTTTATCGCTAGTGATAATAGTAAAGATAGGTTAATTGAAATACTAGATGGAAAATAAAAGAAAATTCGATTACACGCAGTTTAAAGAAAGTGGAGAATTATTCATTATTGCAGAATTATCTGCCAACCACAACAATGATTTTGATTTGGCAATCAGGACAATTGATGCTATTGCTGCTAGCGGAGCAGATGCGGTTAAAGTACAGACTTTTACGCCGGACTCGCTTACGTTGGACGTGGATAATGAATATTTTGGACCAAGAAAAGATGGGCTTTGGAAAGGGAAGCGTCCTTATGATCTATACCAAGTTGGAATGCTACCCTTCGAATGGCATGAGAAATTAAAGAAACATGCAGAATCTTTAGGCTTACTTTTCTTCTCCTCTCCTTTTGATTCGAATTGTGTCGAGTTTTTGGAAAGCCTAGACGTTCCTATGTATAAAATTGCGTCAGCTGAAATTACGGATATAGACCTGATCAGGGTGGTCGCAAGTAAAGGAAAACCAGTTATTATTTCAACGGGTATGGCCGGGTTGGATGATGTCGAGTTGGCGATTGAAACTTGTTTATCTGTTGGTAATGATCAAGTTATTTTATTGAAGTGCACTTCAGAGTATCCAGCGCCAATAGAAATGGCTAATCTTTCCACTATACCGATGTTGAAGGAAAAATTTGGCGTCATTGTAGGTGTATCCGATCATACTATGGGCAGTATAGTGCCGACGGTTGCTGTTGCCATGGGGGGGCAGGTGATCGAAAAACATATTATATTATCCCGAGAATTAGGTGGCATTGATTCTCAATTTTCAATGGAGCCCGTTGAATTCAAAGCAATGGTTGACTGTGCACGTATGGCCGCAAAGTCGGTTGGACAGCCAGTACTTGAGTTAAGTGAGAAAAATAAGTTCAGAAGAAGGTCTATTTTCGTTTCCGAAGATATCATGGCAGGGGAGGAACTATCGGTTGATAATGTGAGAGTTGTTCGGCCGGGGCATGGGCTTGCTCCTAAATACATGAAGGATCTGATCGGGCGAAAAGTAAAATATTCAATTAAGAAAGGAACGCCATTGGATTGGAATATGTTGATCGAGGATGATGAATAAATTTAAGCAAATAATTACTGCTGTATTTAGAAATAATGTCGTTCTGTATCTCTTTAGTAGGTATTTTACGTTTTTTCTTCAGTTTCTAAATTCTTTGTTTTTAGCTAGTAATTTAGGTCCCTACTACCTCGGTATATGGGGTTTTTTTAGTTTGTCTCTACAATACATCTCTTTTTTAAATTTCGGCATTCAACAGTCCAGTAATAATTATTTATCGCTCAAATTCTCGAATGAAAAATTGCGCGGAAAAATAGCAGCCAATGCGTTGAATCTATTAGCAATCCTATTTGGCATATTGATTTTAGTGGCGGTGGGATTTAGATTATTTGCATACGATTTTGCTGAAAAATATCACTTTTCTACACTATATATTCCATTGCTGATAGCTGGGATAATGAATCATCTAATTGTTTTCTTTTCCAATATATATCGTATTTATGGTAAATTTTTAAAAATTGCACTGAGTCAATCTTTGTCTGTCTTCCTCACCTTGTTAGTCGTATGGCGATATAAAGGGGCCTATCTTTTAGAGGTTTTAGTATTCATCCAGGTTGCTTCGGCGATTTTTTCGGTTATTTTATTTCTGATAGGTCTACCTTTTAGAATAAGATTGTCTTTTAATACCTATTGGTTGAAACGAATAGCTATTAAAGGACTGTATATGTTTTTTTATAATTCCTCCTTTTATTTTATGATGCTAGCTACCCGTTCATTTGTAAGCAGTTATTATGAGGTTGAGGAGTTTGGTTATTTTACTTTTGCTTTTACCTTAGCAAATACCATATTGTTATTATTAGATTCAATAAATTACGTTATCTATCCAAAAATATTGAACCGTTTTTCAAAGATGGAGCAAAGTAAGGTGGTTACCGAACTGGGCTATATTCGATCCTGTTATACGACCTGCACACATCTTCTGGCACATACTTCTATTGTATTTTTTCCACTCTTTCTATATTTATTCCCAAAATATGCTGAAAGTCAAAATGCGTTTCGTCTTATTATATTGACTGTTATTTTGACTACCAATGCATTCGGTATCTCAGGATTTATTATAGCAAGAGGTAAGGAACGTAGCCTCGGGCTAATCGCTTTTTCTTGTTTGTTATTGAACTTAGTCTGTAACTACTTTCTCGTCATTGTGTGGCATGTCGGATTCGAATATGTGATTTTATCTACTGCTTTAGCCTATCTGGTTTACATTTTCGGGATTAATTATTTTGGCTTGACTCTAATCGGCGATAAGCTTAATTTGCGGGAATTACTTAATTTTACATTTAATGCCAAGCTTTTATTACCTTATATATTGAGTTTAGTCTTTGTATTTTTCAACTGTCCCAATTATTTCTATATATTATCTGTGTTAGTTTTTGTGGTTCTTAATCTCAGTAATTTTAAGCAGATCGTTGCGATGGTAAAGCGTTTAATTTTGGATCCGAGTATATTTTCCTTAAAATAGATGATGAAACTGTTTTTTAAGACAATGGTATTTTCTCAGGCGTTGGGGCTACTTTTTCTGCTTGCAGGATGTGGTAAAGAAAAACCGTGGATCGATTTGCCAGAGATCCCCCTAGTAGAAAGTGAGTATATATGCGAAGTTTTAGATAGTGCAATTGTATATCATACGGCCCCTTATAATGCTTTTACTGATCTTGCTTTTTATGATGGAAGTTTTTATTTAACATTTAGGTCTGCGAGAGAGCATGGATTTGATAGTACAAGTTCCATTAAAACAATGCGTAGTAGGGATTTCATTCGTTGGAGTGAATTTTCCAATAATCTGGAAAAAGGTCTTGATGTTCGAGATCCTAAATTTTTATTGGAAAGAGATCAGTTATATTTGAACTACACGACTATAAATCCGAATATTCCTATAAATAAAAAGCAATTGCGCATCTTTAAAATCGACACAGGTGATAAAACCAGCTTGTTTAGTGGTAATTATAAGAGTAGCGATATCTGGTATTGGTATACTGGCATATTTCAGAATGAAAAGCTTAGTATGGGATATAAAGATAACCATGTTGCTTATTATCAAGTACCACAGTCAAGTATACCTTATCCCAAATGTGCGCTAGATCTACCAAATTCTGCCTCCGAGGCTAGATTTGTTACAAGCCAAAATCGTATGTATTCGGCTATAAGAACGAAATACAAAGGTATTCTGGCAGTTTCTGATTTGTCAAACATTTGCACTGCAAAATTATGGCAATTGCCCGTCTATCAGTTAGGCGGACCCAACATAACTGTCTTCGATGAAAATCATCTTCTTATTTCGGGAAGAGAACTTCTTGAAAATAACAACTCTGGAAAAAATGTTAAAACATCCTTGTTTTTATTCAATACAAAGCGAAATACAATATCAAAATTGCTAGAGTTGCCCTCTTTTGCCGATAACGGATATGCCGGACATGTAATTAAAAATGATACCATATTTGTCAGTTATTATGATCTACATGTACCAACGGGAAAGGCTGTCATAAAAACAGCGCGTATCAAAATTGTAAAAAAGCATGCATAAATTAAAAGAATTTCTAGCTAAAATAGTTGACCGAAACAGGATATTGCGCGCGTTGTTTACCGCTTATAAATGTGCCCAAAATCAAGGTTTTAGTGCAGAAGTTGATCGTAGGTCTAAAATTTCTATTTTTGACTACAAAGCCCTTGCAAAAGAGCTTGTCGAATATCCTTACTTCTATATACCAGATTGTAACTATTATGGTTTGTATCACCATTTACTGGGTTATGCTGGCCTGGGGAAAGAAGATCTTAATTTGATACAAAAACATTATTTTTATATTGAACATGGGCTAGTTTTAGGTACCTATGCTAACCAATATAATATGGGGAAAGCAAAGTTGATAACAACATTAAGCCCAGTCCGTAAATCCTATATCGATGGTATTGTTAATGGTGTTCCAACGTATGTAATCGGGCCTTATATTCATTATTGTCCGAGTTTGTTATCTGCGGATGAAATTATTGCACAGAAGGCAGCACTAGGAAAAGTATTATTGGTTATACCATCGCATTCTATTGGGTCCGTTACTGCGCAATTTGACGAACGGTCATTTATTTCATCCATACATGAGAAAATGGTCGGATATGATACAGTAATTGTATGCCTTTACTGGAAAGATATTGATAATGGAGTAGATGCTATATATCTAAAAGAAGGATTTAAGGTGAGCACGGCAGGGCATCGCGATGATTTGAATTTTATTCCAAGGCTTAAAAGTCTACTGTTGTTAGCTTCCGAAATATTTACCAATAATCTAGGGACACATTTAGCGTATGCATTGGAGGTTGGGGTGCCCATTAGTATATATAAACAGAAGGTAAACTATAAAGAGGTTCAATTCTTTAAAAGCAATCAAGATATCCTTAAAAATGAACAAAATGTTATTTCCTCTCGATTTGACAGGAAACAGATAGAGGATGCTCTGGCAAATGACGACCGTCTTGTGTTAAATCAGTATTTTGGCCTGGATCAAGTAAAGAGTCCGGTAGAGATGCGGAAGCTTCTATTATCAATTAAATAGATAATTAAGATAGATCAATCACGTTATTCATAGAAATGAAAGAGCTTAACCTTTTTAAAATAATCTCACTGAATTTATTGGTAATAGCCATATTTGACTCTTACACAGTGTACAGTGAATTCATTGTTTTAAAATTGGCTATTTATATGCTCAAGCTGTTGAATGTGATCGGTATTTTTTATTTGTTGCGGTTCAATACAAGGCAAAATTACCTTTGGTTGATGTTAATATTGCCCATATTATATCTATATCTATCCAAAGATATTTTACTAAGTGTTCAGCTATTTTATTCAGCTTTTTTACCTGTATGCTGTTTTATATTGCTGCCTGACGAATATAAATATGAAATTGCTTTAAATTATATACGGTTTTTTTGTGCCCTGTGTCTTATCGGAATACCTATTTATATTTTGGTCAACGTTGGGCTCCTACCAAGTTTATTTACGTATGCAAAAGGTGAAAAAATCTATTATAATTACTTGCTTGTTTATTGGGGACGTGAAAACCTCCAATACCGATTCAATTCTATTTTTGACGAACCGGGGGTGATCGGTACGCTTGTTCCCCTAATCTATTTTTATTATCATCAACAATTAGCGCGCTGGCAAAAGATTACGCTAAATATTGCAGGTGTTCTCAGTTTGTCCATGTTTTATTTTATAACGATTGTTCCGGTTCTATTTTTTTCTGACCTGAGATCTATTTCAATAAAAAAAACAGTACGTCGCGTTGTTATTTTTATCTTATGCCTGATTACTTTTTATTTGGTGCTTAATTTTGTAGCGCTTTGGACGGAGTCTAATCCTGTACTGGCCTTAGCAGTATACCATCGTTTTGAGTGGGCTGGCAATTGGATCGTTGGTGTTGTTAATAACCGCGATCTTGCTATACCAGGATTTGATGAGTCATTTAATAAGTGGAATAATTACCGTAATTTAGCTTATTATTTCGGTTACGGAAAGGATTATATGGTGGAAGTTTTTGATGGTTCTACATTGTCCTATCGGACAGTTTTGATTGAAAAAGGTACGATCATTGTCTTTTATTTATTAGTATGCTTTTCGCTGATGCATCAGCCCCGTTATAAGCTTTTTAATTTAATTTCAATTGTGTTTCTTATGGCTGTTTTCTTTCAAAGGCCTACATTACATGCCATAAATTATTTTTTATTGCTATATGTGGGATTATATTTATATAAGGGGCCTGATGAAAAACATTTAAAACAAGAGGGATAGGAAAGAAATACGTTATCTTCATGGACAAACTTACTTTAGTACATATAATACCATCATTAGGGAGAGGCGGAGCCGAGCGTTTCGTTGTTGATCTGTGCAATGAACTTGCCAAATCGAATGAAGTGTATTTAATTTCTTTATTTGATAATACCGAGCATTCATTTCAACATGAAGTATCGAAAGATGTTCGATTGATTTCATTGGGTAAAAGACCGGGATTGGATTTGAAAGTAATACCCAAATTATTTAAGCTTATCAAAAAAATAGCACCACGTGTCGTCAATTCACATATAAATGCCTTAGAGTATTTAATACCTTATATGTTGTTCAGATTTAGAAATAAAAATATTAAGTTTTTTCATACCATTCATAATGAAGCAGATAAGGAGGTTGAAAATCGGGGTATATTTTTAATTCGGAAAATGTTGTTCAGTTCCAAACTAATCACCCCTATTACTATATCAAGTAGTATGAGTCAGTCTTTTCAAAAAGTATACAACTTATATGGCTATGATAAGCAAATAGACAATGGAAGGCCCTTTAAGCCTTTCGATATTAAGAAGCGTGATGAGATCAGAGCCAAGTATAGGGCAGCTGATGGACAACTATATGTCAATGTTGCTAGAATAGATACCCAAAAGAATCAGCTAAATTTAGTCCGTGCATTCAAAAACTTACGATCAACGATTGGCAACGGCGTGTTATTGGTGTTGGGTGATGTTATGAATGAAACAATTTACCGGAACATTATTGATGAGGTAGCGGGTGAATACAATATTTATTTGTTGGGCGGCGTTTCAAACGTCGAGGATTATTTGGCGGCATCAGACGCTTTTATTCTGCCAAGTATATACGAAGGTATGCCGATCTCATTAATAGAGGCTTTATCGCACGGATGTATTCCCATCTGCAGTCCGGTCGGGGGTATGAAAGATATGATCGAAGATGAGAAAAATGGTTTTTTTACTACCGGAACTTTAGTCGACGATATTGCCAATGGGATAGTACGGTATTCAAAAAATGAAAATAAAGAGGCCATTAGCGAAAATGCTAAAAAGTGCTTCCACGATCACTATGCTATTGAGTCTAGTGCTTCTAACTATTTAAAAGCTTATACAGTATGAAAAAGATTCTAATCGCTTTAGTATTATTTTTGATTTTTCAGCATTCATATGCTCAAACTGTGGTGACGGTTTCAGTATTGGATTTTGGAGCCAAGCCTAATGATCTTGAGAGTGATCAGCTGGCATTTGAAAAAATGAGTGCATTTGTGAACGCTCGCGGGGGACATGCGATCATTAATATACCTTCGGGTGTATTTTTAGTTGGGCGCCAGGAAAAGATCGCAAATAGCAGCTATTACCTAACAGGTAAAGACGTCATTGGCCTTGAGAATTGTGAGAATGTAACGATTAGGGGAGCTTCAGGTACTAAGCTACTGTTCAATGTCGGGATGCGATTTGGCTCTTTTAATCCGGCTACAGGAAAGAGTACCAATAAAACTTTCGAGTGTGTTGCCAAAAATAATGTTGCAACGGAGCGGGCAATGCTTGGACGAGTTATCCATATCAGAAACAGCCGTAACATTACCATTCAGAACCTACACCTCGATGGTAACTTTTATGCCGGTACGGTTAATAATATGAATAATTTTGCTCTACGTGGTATTTCTCAAAATGCAGAATTTATGCCTGATAAGCTCAACTTAGGTGGCGGTTATGGCGATTGTGGTATTCAGATTGAACATTATGGCATCGTTGTATTTCATTCCCGCGATGTTTTGATCAATAAAGTACGCTCCAATCGTTTTGGGACTGATGGACTGATGATCGCTAATGTCAGTGGGAGCGATAACAATATTCGTGTTCAAAGCTCTACTTTTGATTATAATTCGCGCACAGGTATAGCTATCGGAGGAGGTCAAGACATAACGATTAATAAAAGTACAATAAGCAATACAGGACGATTTTTGTATATTTCTACTGCTACAGGCATTGACATCGAACCGGAGGCCGATGCGGCAGTTAAAAACAAAACGGTTAAGAAAGTAACCATCAGCAACTGTATGCTTTCAGGAAATAGCGAAGGAGCTATATTAGCCAAATTCGGAGGAGCTAGTTCGGAAGTTCACGTTTTGAATTGTAACATATCTTCCGCGCGGACAGCAGTTGTGGTAGGACCAAAGTCAACTAACTTTAAGTTTTTCAATAACAAACTGAATGGTGAACTTATTCTTAACAATAAAAATATGGGTAAAATTTCAGTGAAAGAACAACGTGTGTTAAACCAAGTGAATTAATGAATATTCTTCATATTATCAATAATATGGCCAATGGCGGGGCGGAGCGATTGCTTGTCGATTTTCTGCCACAGCTAAAAGCGGAGCACTGTAACATTACTTTGCTGGTTGTTATTGAGTCAACCAGTTTACCTGTTTATATCGACGAATTACGCGAAGCTGGGGTTGCGGTCTATTTTTTAAAAAATAGCGGCAGTTTATATGATATACGTTTGCCATTTGCGATAAATAAATTTTTAAACCAAGGAAGATACGATATTGTTCATGCCCACTTATTCCCAACTTTTTATTATGTGGCGTTAGTGAAACGGATCTTCGCCAGGAAGGAACGTTATTACTTTACTGAGCATAGCATTCACAATAAGCGAATTGACGACAAGCGATTCAAATATTTGGAAAAGTGGATTTATAAGACCTTTGATAGGGTTATTGTTATTTCTGATGCTATTAAGCACAAATTGGATAATTGGACCGGAACGGCCGAAAAAACGTTAACCATCCGGAATGGTTTAAATTTAGCGAAGCTAGAACAGGCTGCAGCAAAAGATCTGAGTACAATTGATAGCGTTTTAGTGGGTCACGATAAGAAATATCTGTTGATGTCGGCACGATTTGATCGTCCGAAGCGGCAGGATTTGTTATTAGAGGTTGTCCAACGGCTTCCCGAAAATTTTGTGCTAATCTTGGCGGGAGAGGGGCCACAGTTGAGCAACTGCCAATTGCTGGCCGGACAATTGGGAATCTCCCATCGGGTAGTTTTTTTAGGGCATCGTAGCGATATCGCTTCGTTAATGAAATCGGTTGACTTGAATATCCTGTATTCTGATTATGAAGGTATGTCTGGCGTCACAGTTGAGGCATTGGCTTCTGGCAAACCATTTTTAGGATCCGACGTACCGGGTATCAATGATGTTGCTCCGAGTCCCTTAAATTTATTTAAAAACTATCACCCTAATGAAATTGCTGAAAAAATCATTAATCTCTCCACATTGAAAGAAAATGTATTGCTTGATCTTCAGAAGGAGCAATCCGAAAAATTTACGATGAAAGCGATGGTGGAAGGCTATTTGGGTTTATATCAATCACAGGGATAAGTATGATGGGAAAAAAAGTATTACATATTGTATCGGTATCCTTTTCGCTGCGTTATTTTATCGGCAATCAGTTCCATTATTTTAAAGAAAGAGGGTATGAATTTCACGTAGCTTGTTCTCCATCCGACGAGTTAGTTTCTCTTTCCAAAGAGTATGGCTTTGCCGTCTTCCCAGTTCCTGTTTTGCGTAGTATCAGTCCCGTTCAGGATATTATCACTATTACTAAGCTTTACCAGTATATCCTCCGCGAGAAATTTGATATTGTGATTGCTCACTCCCCCAAGGGAGGGTTGCTCGGAATGATATCTGCTTATCTGGCGAGGGTACCAAAACGTATTTATTTTCGGCATGGATTGGTGTTTGAAACAGCTTCGGGTTTCTCGAAAAGATTATTGATAACTATAGAACGTATCACTGCGGCATGTTCGCATATTATCGTTAATGTTAGCCCATCGATTATAAAATCCTCAAATAATTTAAAATTAAATCCGCCTCATAAAAATGTGCTGCTAGGCAACGGTACTTGCAATGGAATAGATGTGAATAGATTTGTACATCGGCCAGCTCATTCGGATTCTACTGTGACTACGATAGGTTTTGTAGGAAGACTATGTAAAGATAAAGGGATATATGAGCTCATCGGCGCCTGGGCATTACTTCAAAAGGAATATCCACTGTTGCGCTTGCTTTTGGTGGGGCCTTTAGATGAGCGTGATAGACTCGATAAAGCTATTACGGATCAGATTTATGCGGATCCCGCCGTTGAATACGTCGGTGAAGTTGACGATACTTCACCCTACTATAATAGCATGGACATATTTGTGTTGCCATCTTACCGTGAGGGTTTTCCTACAGTTACTTTGGAAGCCTCTGCCTCCGGTCTGCCCATTGTTACCACCCGCGTGACCGGTTGTATTGATTCGATTCGAGAACAGGAGACGGGCATTTATGCAGATAATACTATTTCCGGTCTATACCATGCCCTGAAATTCTATATTGATCAGCCGCAAATAGCGCGGGAACATGGCAGCAATGGGCGTGCATTTGTGTGTGCTAATTTTTCGGAAGAAAAGATTTATCAGGAAATAGAAAGCAAACTGTTATCATGAGGCTATAGAAAGGTACATTAATTATTATTAATTTTACCTGGACTTTTAGGAGGAGTAAATATGCAATCAGGATTAAGTTTTACAGCAATAGATTTCGAAACAGCTACGGCCAACCAGAATTCGGCGTGTGCCATAGGTCTAGTAGTTGTTGAACAAGGAATTATTGTAGAAGAATTTTATTCACTGATCCAACCCCCTCAAAATCAATATATGTGGCAGACGACCCGTGTCCATGGAATACGCCCAAGGGACACTGCGACAGCGCCTACTTTTAAAGAATTGTTCCCCCGCATCTTTCCTTTGATCAATAACCGGGTTATGGTTGCGCATAATGAATTATTCGACCGTGGCGTTTTGCGCAAGACCATGAATTACTATAATCTGCCTTACGATAGTTTGGGTTTAATGGAAAAATGGGAATGTACCTTCAGAATTTATCAGGAAAAAGGCTTTAAACCTGCCCGATTAAATGCCTGCTGTGAGGTGTTGGGAATTGAGCTAAATCACCACGAGGCACTTTCTGATGCGCGGGCCTGCGCCAATCTGTACTTGAGG
The DNA here is from genome assembly GCF_002933815.1 of Sphingobacterium sp. HMA12. Lineage (GTDB taxonomy): Bacteria > Bacteroidota > Bacteroidia > Sphingobacteriales > Sphingobacteriaceae > Sphingobacterium. The sequence continues at coordinate 147,647 of NZ_BEYR01000004.1, read as the reverse complement.
CATGCCGATGTCCCTTCTTTGGCATGATTTTTTCGTTAAATCTCGGTGTAAAGAAGGTGGCATCCTGTTTTAATTTTTATCTTTGGTAAAGGTGTACTGCCGTTTTATTATAAATTTTAATATTTAATTTGACTATGATTACTATTCCAGCCAAGGGCATGCGTATCGGGATTACTTTCAGTGCGTTTGACCTCTTGCACGCGGGGCATATCAAAATGCTTGAAGATGCTAAGCGTCAATGCGATTTTTTGATCTGCGGTTTGCAGACCGACCCGACTTTGGATCGGCCAGAGAAAAATAAACCGGCACAGACTGTAGTGGAGCGTTACATCCAGCTTAAGGGCTGTAAATATGTGGATCAGATTGTACCTTACGCTACGGAGCAAGATCTGGAGGATGTCCTTCGCTCCTTTAATATTGATGTGCGTATCGTTGGTGATGAGTATCGGGAAAAAAACTTTACAGGGAGGGCATATTGTGAGGAAAAAGGGATTGAACTCTATTTCAATAGCCGTGATCACCGGTTTTCAAGTTCGGGTTTACGCAAGATTGTGGCCAATGCCAATTTAGAAGAAGAATCCATTTTAAAATCAGACGTTTCATCAACAATTTAAGAAAGTAGCTACATGAAAATAGGAATTACCTTTGGTGTATTTGACCTCCTGCACGCCGGCCATATTATGATGTTGGAAGAAGCCAAGCGACATTGTGATTATTTAATCGTTGGTCTTAATACCGATCCTTCGGAAGTATCTCCTGAGAAAGCGAAGCCTACACAAACAATTGTAGAACGTTATATCCAACTAGAAGGTTGCCGTTATGTGGATGAAATAATTCCTTACGAGACGGAGCAGGATCTGATTGATATGATCAAAGCTTTGCCGATCAATTTGCGCATTATTGGCGAAGAGTACCGCGATAAAGATTTTTCTGGTCGCCTGTATTGTGTGGAGGAGAATATAGAAATCTATTATAATAAACGTACACATCGTTTTTCGAGTACGGGTTTGCGCAAAGTTGTAGCAGATAAAGAAGCGGAGAAAAAATAATAATATGAGCGCAATTATCCATGTGGTATTAACAGGAGGAGTAGGAAGTCGGCTTTGGCCACTTTCGCGTAAGAGCTATCCCAAACAGTATCTTTCGTTATTCAAAGAGGGATCTTTGTTTGAGATGACCATTAAGCGGAATCAGGCGCTTTGTAGTCAGGTTATTGTGGTGGGTAATCGTGACAATCATGGTCTAAGCCGGGAGGTGATGGAAAACAATAAAGTGGACTATATCGATATTGTTGAAGCTACACCACGTAATACGGCTGCGGCAATTGCTTTTGCCGCTTTTGCGGCGCAGCCGGACGATATTCTTATTGTCACACCATCAGACCATGTTATTGTGGGTGATGAAGCTTATGCAAAAGCCATTAAAGCTGGGATAGAAAAAGCGAACAAAGGTTATATTGTCACTTTTGGTATACAGCCGACCCGACCGGAAACGGGCTATGGTTATATTGAATACAAAGATGATAAGGTGTTGTCTTTTCGGGAGAAGCCGAATCAGGATACAGCAGAGGATTTTATAGAGCGGGGCAATTTCCTATGGAACTCAGGTATGTTTTGTTTTCGCGCAGATACCTTCTTAAGTGAATTACAGAATTTCGAGCCCAAGGTATATGCAACAGCATTTAATGCCTGGCAACATCGTCAGGATGGGGAGCTTGATTTAACTTTGTCAAAAGAGATACCATCCATTTCCATTGATTATGCTGTAATGGAACGGTCAAAGAAAATCCGTGTGGTGGCTACGAGCTTTCAATGGTCGGACCTCGGCTCCTTTGAATCGATGTATGATTATCTGAAACAAACAGGACATCCAGTGGATGAAAATGGAAATATGGTAATCGGTACCGATATCTATACTGCTTTTGTTGGTCTGCGCGATAGTATTCTGGTGCATACTAAAGATGCTATTCTAGTGCTACAGAAAGAGAAATCCCAAGATGTCAAAAAAATATATAATACGCTTGAACGTCATCAATCCAAATTGATTGACTAAAATTATTCGGGGGGCGTGCTAGTTTTGCGCTCCCTATTCCTATTTCCTTAACTTAAATTCATCTTTTTGTTAATTTCTTTTTCAGAAAAACTATTTGTTAACAATAAAATAATAGAGTGTATTTTGTTGATTATCAGTTTTTTGTGAAATGTCCCTTGTTTGTCCCTAGTAAATCTTGATGATAAAAGAAGCTGTTGAACTATATTTGAATGTAATCGGATTCGTATACCGACTATTTAAAAGCCATTTAAAATTATTTTATCGTATTCTTATGACACTTGCTATAACGCTATCTATCTTAGTATTGACCACCATTTATTTTTTGATGCGGAAAAGACAACAGGAGCAACGGTTTAGCCGAAGGGTTGCTATGACTGTTAATTATATGTTCCAAGACCGACCAGGGCAATATAGCGGTGATCGCAACGTGAAAAGTGGTGTGTTCGTTTTCAAGGCGGAGCGGCATGATGATAAACTAAAGAATATTGTTATAAGGAGGGTAAAACCTCTAAATACTGCTTTAAATGTTAATTTAGAACAGATTTTGGTTGTGCCTTTTGGACAACAGGAGGGGGCGATATCGGATGTTTCGGTGCGATTTAAAGTCGTCAAACGAGGTGCAAGGTTAGCAGATCTGAAAGGAGGGCGGGTAAGTATTTCTGGTGTAATGAATTTCGAACAGCATAAACCTGAACCTTTTACAGCAACACTAGCTATTACGGATTTATACCAAGGCATAGGTGTGTGATTGTTTGTGACTATAACTCTTGAATTTTATATTTTCATTTTTAGACAGCTCTTCATGAGCTGTCTGTTTTTGAGCCTATTGAGATCAATGTTCCACGTGGATGCCGAATGGAAAATGTTTTTTCCAGCGTTGGTTAACAATTTAATAATTTGCAAGAATCAATTAGATTGAGTACTTTTGTTACTCAATCTAATGCTAAACCATGTTAGACTCTTTGATTACCTCCAAAACCAGGCTTAAGCTGCTCATCAAATTTTTTGTTTCGGCAAGTAATCGTGGTTATCTGCGCGGGCTGGCAGATGAGTTCAAGGAATCGACCAATGCCATCCGTAAAGAGCTTAATCAACTAACCGATGCAGGTTATTTAATACGGGAGGATAACGAGCATAAGATTTATTATCGGGCCAATATCAAACATTCACTTTTTTCTTCTTTGCAAGGATTGATTCATAATTTTTTGGGGATTGAGGCATTTGTGGATCAGGTACTGGAGCGTGCTGGTGATGTGGAGATTGTGGCATTACTGGGCGACTATGCACAAGGTGTAGATTCAGGGCATATTGAAGTTTTGGTAAAAGGAAAAGAACTTAATATAGACTATTTGGAGCAAGCTTCTGTTAAAGCTGGCACAATACTTGGTAAGAAGGTGTCCGTATACACAGAAATACCTAGTGTCGTACAGGGGATGATCGTGTTATACACAAAAAAGAACAATACATTGCTCCAATCTTAGAAAAACAAGATAAATTATTATAAAAAATTAATTGGAATAGATAAAATGAAAGAAATTAAAAGAATAACCTGTATCGGTGCGGGTTATGTAGGCGGTCCTACCATGTCGGTCATTGCACAGAAAAATCCAAATGTCATTGTTACTGTAGTCGATTTAAACCAGGCGCGCATTGATGCATGGAATGATGCTGATTTAGAGAAGCTGCCTGTCTACGAGCCAGGTCTCGATGCAGTTGTGGCGGATGCACGTGGTCGCAATCTTTTCTTTTCTACGGATGTGGAGAAAGCCATTGACGAGGCCGATATGATTTTTATTTCGGTCAATACACCAACCAAGACCTATGGTAAAGGTAAGGGACAAGCTGCCGATCTCAAATACATAGAATTATGTGCTCGCCAGATTGCGGCTGTAGCCAAGTCGGATAAGATTGTTGTGGAGAAGTCTACTTTACCGGTACGTACGGCTGCTGCTCTAAAAAGCATTTTAGACAATACAGGTAATGGCGTTAACTTTCATATTTTATCCAATCCCGAATTTTTAGCTGAGGGTACTGCAGTCAGCGATCTGCACAATCCTGATCGCGTATTAATTGGAGGTGAAGATGCTGAGGCAATAAATGCCTTGGTAGAAGTTTACAAAGCTTGGGTTCCGCAGGAGAAGATCTTAACCACTAATCTTTGGTCTTCTGAGCTATCCAAGCTGGTTGCCAATGCTTTTTTGGCGCAACGTGTTTCTTCAATCAATGCAATTTCGGAATTATGTGAGGTGACAGGAGCTAATGTGGATGAAGTAGCTAGAGCCATTGGTCACGATAGCCGTATTGGATCGAAGTTTTTGAAAGCTTCAGTTGGTTTTGGAGGATCTTGTTTCCAAAAGGATATTTTGAATTTGGTCTATATTGCGCGTTCCTATGGTTTGACAGCTGTAGCAGATTATTGGGAGCAGGTCATTATTTTGAATGATCATCAAAAAGCGCGGTTTGCAGAAAATATTATTCAGACCATGTACAATACAGTGAATGGTAAGAAGATCGCATTCTTGGGGTGGGCATTTAAGAAAGATACTAATGATACACGTGAGTCTGCAGCTATTTATGTAGCCGACCATTTGTTGGAAGAAGAAGCGCATGTGGTTGTTTATGATCCAAAAGTATCAGCTGAGCAGATTTATAAGGATTTGGATTATTTAGGTACGAGATCTCCAGAAGACAATCGTCGTTTAGTGACTGTGATTAACGATCCTTATGATGCTCTACGAGATGCACATGCTGTTGCGGTACTTACTGAATGGGACGAGTTTAAAACTTATGATTGGGCAAAAATTAAAGACAATATGAAAAAACCAGCCTTTGTTTTTGATGGGCGTAAATTGTTGAATGGTGAGCAATTGAGTGTGCTGGAATTTGATTATTATGCGATTGGTGAATAAGAGAGCTAATTTATATCGTAGAACAATTCAAAATTCTTTCTTATTAATGTAATAATGAGAGTTCTATATATTCTTGTTGTAGTAACGATGTAAATACGTAAGGAAATTTGGATAGAACTAAATTAAACTATGAGCTATAAGAAAATATTGGTAACTGGGGGCGCGGGATTTATCGGCTTTCATCTATGTAAACGTTTAGCGGAACAAGGAAATGTTGTCGTAGGTATAGATAACATCAATGATTATTATGACGTTAATTTAAAGTATGCGCGCTTACATGAATTGGGGATAGACCGTTCTGAGGCGGAGCAGTTTAATTCTAAAGTGTCTTCGCGTAATTATACTAATCTGACGTTTGTCCGTATGAATTTAGAAGATCGGGAGCAACTACCGGCACTTTTTCAAGCGGAATCCTTTGATGCTGTTATCAATCTGGCGGCACAAGCAGGTGTTCGTTATAGCTTGGAAAACCCGATGGCCTACGTTGACAGTAATTTAGTTGGATTCGTCAATATTTTAGAATGCTGCCGCCATCACAAGATTGGGCATTTAGTCTATGCTTCGAGTTCATCCGTGTATGGAGAAAATGGAAAAGTACCTTTTTCGGAGGAGGACCGCGTGGACTATCCGGTAAGTTTATATGCAGCAACCAAGAAAGCCAATGAATTAATGGCTCATACCTATAGTCACCTGTATCAAGTTCCGACGACGGGTCTACGTTTTTTTACGGTTTATGGACCATGGGGAAGGCCAGATATGGCACCAATTCTCTTTGCTTCGGCTATTAGTGAAGGACGTCCAATTAAGGTTTTCAATAATGGCGATATGAGCCGCGATTTTACCTATATTGATGATATTGTTAATGGAATTATCATTGCATTGGAAAATCCTGCTAAAGCAGAAAACATACAGCCTTATTATCAGGTTTTTAATATTGGAAATGGGGCTCCCGTGTCCCTGATGGAGTTTATTGAAACATTGGAAAGTAATTTGGGGAAAGTTGCTGATAAAATCATGCTTCCCATGCAACCAGGTGATGTGCCTCGGACTTGGGCAGATACAGAACATTTAAGTGCGATAGGCTATCAGAGTTCAACCTCTATCACTACTGGAGTAAGAGACTTTGTTGAATGGTTTGGGACTTATACGAACATATCTAATTAGAAAATTATGATTAAAACGAAAAGTGATTATCATTTTTATCTGGAAGAAGACAGAAAAGCTTTAAATGTGAAATATAGGAGTTTTATAAATCAATTTGTAAGAGACATGTTTTTTCCAAATTTTATTTATGTTTTTCAGCGTAAGCTTCGGAAAACTGAATATTATAAAAATACACAAAGTAATATATTTAGGAAGCTTTTGTATTTATACTCATTTCAAGACTATCGAAGATATCAAATGAAATTAGGTTTTTCGATTCCTCTGAATGTTTGTGGTCCAGGTCTTTCGATCGCTCATTATGGGACTATTGTGATAAATGGGAATGCTAAAATTGGAGCAAATTGCAGAATACATATTGCTGTCAATATTGGAGCCAATAATGGAAGTAAAAAGGCTCCTATCTTAGGTGATAATGTTTATATCGGTCCTGGTGCCAAAATTTTTGGAGATATAAACATTGCTGATAATGTTATGATTGGTGCGAACTCCGTCGTTAATAAATCAGTGGAGGAAGTTGGATCAGTTGTAGTGGGAATTCCTGCCAAGAGAATTAGATAGTATTATTGTATGATAGAAAATAAAATATGGACTGGTATTTGAGCGTAATTGTAATAAAATAAAGCATGCTATGAAAAAGATTGTTTTTTTAGTGATATCGTTATTGTTCGTCTATTTAGAACCATTTGCTTTTACAAGAGAAAATAGTCTAAACGATTCATTTAGATTAGGAAAAGATGAGTTAGGCCCTTTAATCTCATTAGCAGAATTAAATTCAAAGATGTCTCAATTACCTGAGTCTGTAAAGAAAAGCATAGTTAATGATGCTGATAAAGTCAATAATATTTCAGTATCTACTCTTAAAGCTATTTCTGCTTCATCCTATAGCGATTATCAAACATTGGGGACAAGATCGAGTTATGACGATATTAATAATGATGATCTTACAAACTTGAAAAAGCTTTTGTTAGCGGAGGTGCTTCAAAACAATGGTCGCTATATTTCAAATATAGTTGCTTTCTGTCAAAGGTTTATCAATAGAAAAACTTGGGTTATGCCTGCCCATGTATCAAAAGTTGAAAAAGGAGATGCAATTGATTTAGGGGCCGTAGATATTTCCGAAACTTTAAGTTGGGTAGTACATCTTTTTAAATCAAAACTACCTAAACAAACTGTATCCGCACTAGTAAAAGAATTGGATTCTAGGATTTTTCAGAATTATATTTCTAAGGATATGACTTGGATGGGGTTTAATAAAGGAACTCAAGTGGGGAATTGGAATCCTTGGTGTAATTATAAGATAACGTTAAGCCTAAGTCTCTTGGATGATAACATTTCTGAATCTACTAAAAAGGCAGTTTTTGAAAAATCTAAACGGTCAATATTAAGTTTTGTAAATCAATATAATGTAGACGGATATAATTCTGAAGGACCTGTGTATTGGCAACAGTCTATTCCAAATCTATTTAAATACTTGGATGTACTGAAGGCAGGAGGATATTCTCTTTCTATTGACAAATCGCTTCTTCAGAAATCACTTCAGTACATACAGAATATGTATATTTCAGGAGAATATTTTGTGAATTTTGGCGATGCTTCCCCTAGGGTGTACTTTTTTCCAGTTGATGTTTATATGGCAAGCAAAGGTTTAAATGATCAGAAGATGCTCTCCTTTTCCTTCTTTCTTAGTCAACGTAATAATGTTTCTACTAAACCTACGAGAGGTACAATAACTCAAGCTATAAATACAATAATCCATTATCAAGATCTTAACTCCAAAGGAACACCGTCCTTTAAAAGAGGAATTTATTATAGTAGTGGACAAGTGGCTTTAGCTAGGACTTATGAGAATAACAAAGGTTTTATATTTGCTGCAAAAGGTGGTAATAATGGTGATAATCATAGTCATAATGATGTAGGGAGTTTTGTGCTATATTATCAAGGTTATCCAGTTTTTATAGACTTAGGCACTGGCACTTATACAAAACAGTACTTTTCAACAGGCAGGCATAATTTAATGGCAACCCAATCACAGTATCATAATGTTCCACAAATTAATGGAACGGATCAAAGACAGGGCTCAAACTTCGTTGGAGTAAATCCTGAGTACTCTTCTAACGAAAATAATATGAAGTTTTCAATCGATCTCCAAAAAGCTTATCCTAAAGAAGCGATGGTCAATAGTTATAAAAGAGTTTATTCTGTTTCTTATTTGAATCCACAGCTAACAATAACTGATCGATTTGACTCGAAGAAGTCTGGTGGTAAGACAGAATTATTTTTCATGTGCATTAACAAACCTGAATTAAATGGTAATGGTGAAATGATACTTAGTATTGAAAATAAAGCCAAAATTGTAATGAACTATAATAAAGATAAGTTTCGGCCAGTAATTGAAGAGGTTAAGCTTAATGATAACACTCTAAGAAAAAACTGGGGGAGGGAAGTGGTGTATAGAATTCATCTACAATTCATAAAAGTTAGTTCGGGAATAAACGAAGGAGTAATTACAATTAAAGGATTATAAAAACTGTGTTATTTAAAAATGTGTTTTGGTCTCTATTTGGACAAGCAATCCAAATGATTATTAGTTTCGTAACCAATATGATATTGGCTAGGATGCTTAGTTCTTACGAATTTGGACAATTAGGAATTATAATGTTTTTTATAACTATAGCAAATGTTTTTGTTGATGGAGGATTAGGGGGAGCGCTCGTGCGTAAACAAGATAGCACTAGTAAAGATTATGCAACTGTATTTTCATTAAACTTAATTATTAGCATAATCTTATATGTTATAATTTTTCTTTTTTCAGAAAGTATTGCTAGTGCTTACAATGATATTAAGATTTCTGATCTTTTAAAAGTTTCTTTTTTGGTCATTTTATTTAATGCAGTTTCATTAACTCAAACAACCAAATTAGTCGTGAAAATGGATTTTAAAACTATTTCAATTTGTAAGATAATTGCAATCCTAATATCTTCTTTATCTGCTTATATACTTGCATATAATGGTTTTGGTGTCTGGTCGTTAATTATGATGCAAGTTATATATGCGTTTATAAATTCTTTACTATTAAATCTTGTTAATGGATTTTACTTTAAAATTCAATTATCTAGAGAATCTATAAAGGAGCTATATGGCTACGGTATAAACTTATCCCTATCTTCCTTGCTGACTACGGCTTTTGATAATATATATCAATTAGTAATAGGTAGATTTTTTTCTATAAATTTGACTGGATTATATTACCAAGGGAAGAAGTTACAGGAAGTTCCTATTAACGTTTTAAATATAAGTATCCAAGGGCCCATTTTCTCTTTTCTGTCTAAAAAACAAGATAATATAAAAGAGTTTTTAGATTTTTACAGTAAAATTAGTAAAGTATTTATGCTCGTTACAGGGCTTTTGACGTTGGTAATTTTCATTTATGCAGATTCTATTATCCTTATTGTTTATGGTAAAAAATGGATAGAAGCTGCTGAATTTATGAAATTGCTAAGTCTCGCATCTTTCTTTTTCCTCCTTGAGATGTGTAATAGAGTAGTTTTTAAAGTATTCAATAGAACAAGAGAGATATTGTATTTAGAAATTTTTAAGAAATTTTTGCAAATAGGGGGAATTCTGTTGGGCGTATATTATGCAAAAATCGAATTTTTGTTAATCGCCTTTGTTATCACATCAATGGTGGGTTATTTTGTAAACCTCTACTTTTCAATGAGAATCATCAATAAGAGTGCTATCCCGGAAGGAATCTATTTATTGAAAGTTATAACCGTAGCGACAATAGTAGGTTTAATATCTTATTCGATGTTATCGTATTTTAATAAAGATCTGTTTCAGAATTTGGTTTTAATTTTGGGAACTACAATAGTCTATCTAGGACTTTGTTATTTCACAGGTTTGTATAAAGGTTTGAATATAGACTTAAAAAAAATATTTAAATAGGTAAAGATCATGATTAGAAAATTTGTTCAAATTTTAAAAAAATATTCTATGTCTCACGAAGAGTATGGGAGATTTTTGGGAGTTAAGATCGGTAAAGGATGCTCTATTAAAACAAGAAATTTTGGGATGGAGCCTTATTTGATAGAAATAGGTAATAATGTCCAAGTTACAAATGGGGTTTCTTTCTATAATCATGGAGGAGCTTGGGTTTTGAGAGACAAATATCCCGACTTTGACTTCTTTGGTAAAATAAAAATCGGCAATAATGTTTATATAGGTAATTATGTCCTTATAATGCCCGGGGTTACTATAGGGGATAATGTAATAATCGGGGCGGGTTCGATTGTTACTAAATCTATTCCTGCGGATTCCGTTGCGGTAGGTGTACCTGCTAGAGTAGTTAGTTCTTTGACAGAATATGAGAAAAGGGTTATTCCTTTTAATGTGAATACTAAGTCAATGACTAATGATGAAAAGAGAGCGTTTTTATTAAAACTTGATGATGCATACTTTGTCAAAAAATAATTTTAAAGTTGTGATGTTTATATTTTAGATGGATTCAATGGCATTAAGTTTAGGAGAAAATAAGAGTAATCAATTTGAGATAAGAATAGTTTTGTCTCTTGTCTGGCTTTATTTGCTTGCGGAATTTTTTTCAGCACCAAAAGATCTTTCAACAGGATACCTGATAAAAATTCTTTTAATTGATTGTTTTGCAATAGCTCTGTTTTTATTTAGAAGGGAAAGTAATAGATTTTTGAAAAACCAATTTATTCGCATTACTCCATTATTCTTGTTAGGGTTTGTAATTGTTCATTTTCAAATTTATTTAGATGTTATAGATGGGATTTACTATACATTTGGACACGATTATCTTTTCGATACAAGTATTGTGTGTAAAGCTTGTGTATTGTCTTCTATGGCAATGGTGTCATTTTTTATTGGCTATACGTTTAAGCAACAGATCAAAAATGAAGAAAATGGAATTATCTCAACTAATGTAAAATTGAGAGAAAAAGTGTACATATTTCCTATCTATATACTTTTTATTACCTTCATTGCATCTACCGACCCTCGATATTTTATGGGAGGATATGGACCTGCTGCATTTGGTGGAATTGAACTATCAGGATTGAGCTATTATTCGAGTTTTTATTTAGGTTTAATGTTTTTGGCATATGTCGCAATTCGGACTTATAATCTGAAATATTTTTATAAAATTAAGGTTTACGGTATTTCCGACTTTATTAAGAAGTTCGATAGGAGAATATTATTTGTTGCTGCTATCTATTTCCTATTAGTTTTAATGTCTGGAGATCGTGGGCCTGTTCTTCAATTAGGTATAACTTTTTTTGGAGCATTTGTTCTAATTTACTATAAAAAAATTTCATTTTTAAAAATTTCATTTTTTTTGGTGATTGGTATTTTTGTTATGTCTTTCATCGCCTACGCACGTTCATTTAAAGAAATTGACTCCTTTTGGGATAAAATTAGTAGCGCCAATGAACTTATGGCTGAAACTAAAAGGAACGCTTCAATTTCTCCAGCAACGATAGAACTTGCTTCAAGTGTACGTACTGTCCATGCAGCAGTGAGTTATACAGAATCAAATGACTATTATTACGGAGCTTTCCAAGGAGTGCAGATTATTGGGATTATTCCTGGATTTGGGTTGTTAATTTCCAATTTATTTGGATTTGAGTTAGATCAATATAAATCTGTTACATTGTTAACGGACGCTATATTGGGAAATGATCCCACACATAGTGTAGGAACTAGTCCTGTTGCTGATATCTATCTAGATTTTGGAGTCCTCGGGGTATCAGTAATATTTTTTGCGTTTGGGACATTCATCAGAAGGATTGAATTTAGTGTATTTTCTAATAATTTAGCTCCCTTAATACTTTGGGCGCTTTTTTTTCTAATTCTATCAAAGGCCGTTTATATTGGTAGATCAACGATAATCATCTTATTTAGAGAAGGAATTCAACTATATCTCATTATGTATCTATTATCCGTTCTAGGTGTGAAAAAGAATAAGTTAAATATTTAAAAATGAAAATACTTTGTGTTATAGACTATCTATGTGCTGGAGGTGCTCAAAGGCAGTTAGTTAATATGTCTATAGAATTTAAGGCGAGAGGTCATCAAGTTGAGTTTTTAGTATATCATGAACATGACTTCTTTAAGTCGGTACTACAGGAACATCAAATACCCATTAATTTAGTTAAATCTGATAACTATTTTTTTAGGTTGATCAAAATGCGAAAGTTCATTCGGAACTTTAATGCGGATGTGGTTATTTCCTTTCTTGAGGCTGCAAGTTTTATCTGTGAGATATCCAGTCTGCCTACTAAGAAGTTTAAGTTGATTGTTGGCGAGCGGAACGCAAATCCAAATATTTTGATATCAAAAAAGCTACGCTTTTATAGAAGGTTTCACGGATTAGCAGATTATATTGTGGCAAATTCTACAAATAATATTGAACTGGTGAAACAGATCAATCAAAGTTTGCCTGAAAATAAATTAAAGGTAATCTATAATATGGTCGACATTGATAAATGGCAACCAAATTTGAATTACAAATATCTGGATAATGGGAAGCTTAAACTTGTTGTATTAGCGCGATATCACGTATCTAAAAATATTTTGGGATTATTACGTGCTATTTCTAGTCTAGATCTAACACTTAAAAATAGATTAATCGTGGATTGGTATGGAGAAGTGGGAGACGATAGTTATGAAAAGGGGATTTTCTTTATAAAAGAAAATAACTTATCCTCAGTTGTGACTTTACATAAACAAATTAAGGATGTGCTACCCGTCATTCAAAATGCCGACTGTGTAGGGTTATTTAGTTTTTATGAAGGATTGCCAAATGCTATGTGCGAAGCGATGGCGGTTGGAAAGCCTATAATGTATTCAAATGTCTCTGATTTGCCAAAAATTATAGATGTAGATAATTACTGTTTTGCGCCAGAAAAGGATGAAGAAATAAAAAAAGTAATAGAATTTTTCTTGTCATTAACAGAGTTGGATCTTCAGAAAATTGGGGAGAAAAATAGGCGAATCGCCTTAGATACGTTTTCTAAAGAAAATGTCGTGAATGCTTATATGAACTTATTTTCATGAAAAAAAAGAAATATTTAGTTTTAGGCTATTTTGGTTATAAGAATAATCAAATCGATGGTCAGACAATAAAAACTAGAGAGGTTTATGAACTACTGTGTGAAAAAAAAGATAGTAAGAATGTAAGTTATTTTGATACTCAAATTTTGCAAACTAGTCGTTTGGCTATTTTTAATTTGTTATATCAATTAGTTCAGGCAGATACAATAATTTATTTACCTGGTCAAAATAATTTAAAAAGCTTTTTTCCCATCGTGAGTTTTATAAGTGAATTTTTGAAAAAAAATATAATATATTGTGTAGTTGGAGGCTGGCTGGTAGATTTTCTCAAGGAAAATAAATCTATTGCTGAAAAATTGAATATATGTTCAGCAATATTGGTCGAAACGGATTATTTGAAAACCAATCTGGCAACACAATTTAATTTGAATAATGTTTACCTGTTTCCGAACTTTCGAAGACAATCCTTTAAGCCTGATTTTGATAAGGCATTGTCGAACACATTTAATCTAGTTTTCATGGCAAGAATTATGGAGGAGAAGGGAATAAATTATATTTTTAATTTTGCAGACTATATTCTTGAGACTGATTTGCAAAATTCTTCTCGGATCCATTTTTATGGACAAATTAATGAAAAAGATTTAAAGGTATTTTTGGAGAAGGTTCAACGCTATCCATTTGTTGAATATAAAGGTGTTGTAGAGCCATCAAATGTTTATAGCACTTTAACAAACTACGATTTATTATTATTGCCTACCTACTATGAAGGAGAAGGCTTTCCTGGAACCATAATAGATGCTTACATATCAGGAGTGCCAGTTTTAGCTTCTAGGTGGAAGCAAATACCGGAATTTATAGACGTTGGTCAAACAGGTTTTCTATTTGATCTCAATAACCAGAGAGAATTTAATGATATCATCATTGAACTTTTAAAACATAAAGATACTCTTGTGGAAATGAAGAAACAAGCATTCATAAAGAGTATGAATTATTCTGCTGATTCAGCTTGGAAAATATTAGAACCTTTTTGTGCTTAATTATATCTTATAGAATTATTGACGCATATACAATTTGGTATCCATTAATTATTTGAAAAATAAGTATTTGTATAGAAATGACTAATCAAAATGAAATAGTGTCCATAGTGACTCCGCTGCATAATGGCGAACAATATGTTGCTCAAACTATTGATTCTGTATTGTCTCAAACATATCAATTCTGGGAACTTATTATAGTTGATGATTGTTCATCGGACGGTGGGCCAGATCTTGTTAAGGAATATATGTTAAGAGACTCAAGAATAAAGCTAATAGAAAGTGATACTAATTCTGGACCGGCAATCTCTCGTAATAAAGCAATAGAAGCCTCTAATGGGAAATACATAGCATTTTTGGATAGTGATGATCTCTGGACAAACGACAAGTTAGAGGTTCAGATTAACTTTATGAAAGCTAATAATGCTTATTTTACTTTTTCATATTACGACCAAATTGCTGAAGATGGCAAATTTATTAAAAATGTGAATAATCTTCCCGAGAAGGTTGATTATCTATCCTCGATAAAGTCCAATAAGATTGGTTGTTTAACAGCGGTCTACGATGTTGCATATTTCGGTAAGGTTTATATGGAAGATATTGCAAAAAGGCAAGACTATACATTATGGTTAAAACTTTTGAAAAAAGTTAAGAATGCGTATTGTGTGCCGAAAATATTGGCTCATTATCGGATAAGAGAAAATTCGGTTTCTAGTAACAAATTCAAACTTGTGAAATTTCATTGGCATATTTATAGACATATTGAAGGGCATAGCTTTATAAGAAGTTTATACTTTATTTCGAATTATATTTTGGTTAGAATTTTTAATTCCTAATCTTATGAGAATTATAATAACAGGTGCATCCGGTTTTGTATGTCAAAATTTAGATTCATATTTCCGAAATAATAATTGTGAATATGAAATTGAAAAACTTTCTTTACGTAAAGAAGGATGGCATAAATACGTGACGAATAATTTTGGAGCAATAGTACATTTGGCAGGTAAGGCTCATGATACATCCAATACTTCATCAGAAGAAGAATATTTTAAAGTAAATCGTGATCTCACAATTGATCTATATAATGTTTTTCTAAAGTCTGAAATTAAAGATTTTTTTTATTTTTCGTCGGTTAAAGCAGTAGCAGATACTGTTGAGGGGATCTTAGAAGAGGAAGTGATCGGTAAACCTTTTACGCCGTATGGGAAGTCCAAACTGGAAGCTGAGCAATATTTATTAAATCAACCCTTACCTGAAGATAAGCGTTTATTTATTATTCGACCCTGTATGATTCATGGACCTGGAAATAAGGGAAATTTAAATTTATTATATAAAGTCGTTGAAAAGGGGATTCCTTGGCCTTTAGCTTCGTTTCATAACCAAAGATCTTTTTTGAGTATTGATAACCTATCTTTTCTCATCAAAGAAATGATGAAAAATAAGGAGATTCCCTCGGGCATTTATAATTTTGCTGATGATGAAGCTCTTTCAACGAATGATCTTGTCACCCTAATTTCTCAGACTTTAAATAAGAAGCCTAAATTATTATGCGTACCAGCTTTTTTAATTAAAAATGCTGTAAAAATTGGAGATGTCCTTCCTCTACCACTGAACTCTGAACGTCTGAAAAAGCTTACTGAATCTTACGTGGTTTCAAATAAAAAAATAAAGAAAGCATTAGGCATCGATACTTTACCGACGAGTACCAAAGAAGGTTTAGTTAAAACTATTCTTTCATTTAAATAATAAGAACGTGGTTCCCATTGGAGATGGAAAATTTAGATAAAGACATACAAAAGAAAATCGAAGATTGGTTAACTCCAAGCTATGATGAAGGAACCCGGAAAGCGGTTCAGGATTTAATCGATAATAATGAGGTGACAGAACTTACAGACTCTTTTTACAGAGATCTTGAATTTGGAACCGGCGGCTTGAGAGGCATTATGGGAGTTGGCTCCAATCGGATGAATAAATATACGATCGGTAAAGCAACTCAAGGCTTGTCAAACTATTTAAAGAAACAGTTTCCGGATCAGGAAATAAAAGTAGCTGTATCTTATGATAGCCGTAATAATTCACAGGCTTTTGGTCAGCTCGTTGCCAAAGTGTTTGCCGCCAACGGAATTAAAGTTCATTTCTTCAATGAATTGCGGCCTACCCCTGTGCTATCGTTTGCCATTCGCCATTTCGGTTGCCAAAGCGGCGTTATGCTAACAGCCTCACATAATCCAAAGGAATACAATGGTTATAAAGCTTATTGGAATGATGGCTGCCAGCTGACTGCTCCACATGATAAAAATGTTATCGATGAAGTGAACGCAATCACGTCGGTTAGCGACATTAAATTTGAGGGAAATACACACAATATCCTTCCTGTGGGGAATGAAATCGATCAGATCTACATCGATGCCAATAAAACGTTGAGTATTCACCCGGAAGCTGTATTGGCACAAAAAGATTTAAAGATCGTTTTTTCTCCGATACATGGTACCGGAATTACAATCGTCCCTAAAATGCTGGCTGCTTGGGGATTTGAAAATGTGTCAGTTGTCGCTGAACAGGCTACCCCAGATGGCAACTTTCCAACAGTAATCTATCCAAATCCCGAAGAGGAAGATGCCATGGCCCCCGCCAAGAAAAAAGGAGAGGAAATCGATGCCGATCTTGTCCTGGCGACAGATCCAGATGCTGATCGTGTGGGGATTGCCGTAAAAAATAATAAGGGACAGTTTCAGCTGCTCAATGGCAATCAGATCGGTAGTTTATTGGTATACTACGTCCTCAGTGCAAAAAGTGACTTAAAACAGCTAGGGGCAAACCCTTATATTGTAAAGACTATCGTAACCAGCAACTTGCAGGCAGATATCGCAGACCACTATGGCGTAAAACACTATGAAACGCTTACCGGGTTCAAATATATTGGTGAATTGATTACCAATTTAGGCGATTCTGCACAATATCTTGTTGGCGGTGAGGAAAGTTATGGTTTCTTGGTCGGTGATCTCGTACGGGATAAAGATGCGCCGAATTCCTGTGCTTTCCTGGCCGAAATGACCGCATACTTCAAATCAAAAGGAAAAACTGTCTACGAAGTCCTATTGGATATCTATAAAGAATTCGGTTGTTACCAGGAAAAACTGATCTCTTTGACAAAAGAAGGAAAAGCAGGGGCCGAAGAAATTCAGGCGATGATGGCCGGCTTACGTCATAATCTACCGACTACACTTGGTGGAATAAAGGTCCGCGAAATACGTGATTATCAGCTTTCACAGATAACAGATATGAGTACAGGAGAACGAAAAGCAATCTCTTTGCCTAAATCCGATGTTTTACAATTTATAACAGTCGATGGCGATGTGATTTCTGCCCGGCCTTCGGGAACAGAACCCAAGATTAAATTCTACTGTTCAGTTAAAGAAAGCTTGCAAGTTAATGCCGATTACTTCAATTTGCAAAATGTTCTGGAGGCGAAGGTAGATCGCATGATGAAAGATATTGTAGGCTAATTAAGTATTTGTAATGGAAAGAGAGAAAAATAATAGTCTAAAAAGTATTTTACGTAAGGATGGTCCGCGTTGGCTTGTGCTGTCCATCGATCTGTTTTCGGTTTGGATATCATTTATTTTCAGCTATATTTTGGTGCTCAAATATAGGGGAGCCATTTCAATTTCGTTGATGTTATTGGAATCTGCTGTTGTAACTTGTATTTATTTAGCAGTTTTCTTAGGGTTTAAACCGTATCAGAGTATTGTTCGGCGTACTGGTTTACGTGATTTAAAATTGATTGGTAACTGTGTTGCAGTAGCTTTTGCGTTAACAATCTTTTTATCTTATATCTGGGAATTTATTGTTGCGGATGATTTAGAAGAAAAATATTATTTTTCGCAAACGCAATTGCTCTTTCATGGGCTAATGACAGGAATGGCGCTGGCATCTACAAGGCTTTTTTATAAAACTGTCTACCATTCTTTTTTCTGGAATAATAGACAAAATGCAATCCCTGTAATTTTATTTGGAGCCGGGAACATGGGGCATAATACCTATAATCTTTTACAATTAGGCTCCCGTAATAGATATAAGGTGGTTGCGATCTTAGATGATAATCCAGTGCGTATTGGCCGATATATTCAGGGTATCCGAATTCGTTCACTAAAAGAATTGGATATGGAATTATTAGAACGAATCGGAGGGGCACAGGAGCTGGTGATAGCGATTGATAATTCCACTCCTGAAAGATTAAAGAATATCACGGCAAGGGCTGAATTATTGCCAATAAAAATTAAGATCATACCAAATTCTGCAGCGCTGTTAGAAGGTAGTGTAGCTACGCAACAGATTAGGGCATTGAAAGTATCAGATTTATTGGGACGAAAGCCTATTGAATTGGATAATCCGAATATAAAAGAAGCATTAACTGGCAAAGTTGTTTTGGTTACAGGTGGCGCGGGATCCATTGGCGCTGAGCTGGTCCGCCAGATCGGTCTTATATCTTGTACGCTGGTGGTGCTAGATCAGGCGGAGTCTGCATTATATGATATTCAGCAGGAGTTACGCAATTCGCCCTGTTTCAGTGATTTTACATTCATCGTGGGCGACGTTCGGGACAAGGACTTTATGGAGGTTGTATTTCAGCAGTACCGACCGCAATTCATTTTTCATGCAGCAGCTTATAAACATGTTCCTTTGATGGAAGCAAACCCTTATGAGGCTGTGCGGACCAATGTTTTCGGTTCATATAATATGGCTTTGTTAGCCGATAAATATGACGCAGAAAAGTTTGTTATGGTTTCCACAGATAAAGCTGTTAATCCAACCAATGTCATGGGAGCTACAAAACGAGTGGCTGAGATTGCAGTAAGTGCCGTTAATCAGTTTTCCAGTACAGCTTTTATTGTCACCAGATTTGGTAACGTATTGGGATCAAATGGCTCGGTTATTCCATTGTTTGAGAAACAGATTGACAAAGGTGGGCCGATTACAATTACTCATCCAGATATTACTCGCTTTTTTATGACAATTCCCGAAGCTTGTCAGTTGGTCCAAGAAGCTGGAGTTATGGGAAATGGTGGTGAGATATATGTTTTTGATATGGGTGAGTCTGTAAAAATTATGGATTTGGCAAAGCAGATGATCCGTCTTAAAGGCCTTCGATACCCAGAAGATGTAGATATTAAAGTTGTTGGTTTACGGCCAGGAGAAAAAATCTTCGAGGAGCTATTGGCAAATGATGAAAATACTGAAAAGACGCATCATGAAAAAATTATGATTGCAAAAGTAAATACATTAGATGTTGGTGAAAAACGTAAGAAAATTGACGAGCTTTGCCATTTGGTGCAACGAGGCAAGCCTGAAAAAGATAAATTGCAGATTGTAGCGTTAATGAAAGCAATTGTGCCGGAGTTTAGATCGCAGAATTCTATTTTCGAATCTTTGGACCATTTGAAAGAGCCTCTGAATTAAAAATTTAAATAAATTACTATACATTACTTAGGAATGATTTACTTACTTGTGCTGATTGCCTTATTTATCTTAGAATTAGTGTATTTTAAAGTTGCTGACCGCTTTAACATCATTGATAAACCTAACGAGCGCTCTTCCCATTCGTCAATAACGTTACGCGGAGGTGGGATTGTATTTTATTTCGCGGCATTGATATATTTTATATATTCTGGTTTTCAATATCCCTGGTTTTTTATTGGATTGTCCATGATGACAATAGTTTCTTTTTTGGATGATATTTTTACTCTTTCCAATAAAATTAGGCTACTAATTCATTTTTCTTCAGTTTTACTAATGGCTTATCAGCTCGATTTATTCGATATGCCCTGGTATTATCTATTGATCGGCTTTATAGTAGTGGTAGGCGTTATCAATGCCTATAACTTTATGGATGGAATCAATGGGATTACAGCTTGTTATAGTCTCGCGGTCGGGGCTTTGTTGATGATTGTTAATCAACAAGTGGATTTTATCGCGCAAGATTTATTGATATTTTCACTATCTGCGGTATTGGTTTTTGCTTTTTTTAATTTCCGGAGTAAGGCCAAATGCTTTGCCGGTGACGTTGGCTCTGTGGCGATCGCTTATATTCTACTTTTTGCTTTAGGTCTGCTTATACTAAAAACAGGTAATCTTATTTATATCCTATTTTTGGTCGTATATGGAATTGACGCTGTCTGGACAATCGTTAGACGGCTATCCCGCAAAGAAAATATTTTTGAGGCGCATCGTTCTCATTTATACCAATTTTTAGGTAACGAGGCGGGAGCAAATAAATTATTGATTTCTTTTTTTTATGGGGCGATTCAATTTGGAATAGGTTATATGGTGATTTATTTTTCGACAGCTTCCTTACAAACGCAACTGATTTTTTCTTTGCTATTGATTGCCGTTTTAAGCGTCTTTTATCTTCTATTAAAAAATCACATTATCAAACGTCACGTTAAATTATAAGTGTTATGAGCGAATTAAATCTTATTCAGGGAGGGATTGCTAAGGATGAGCGTGGACAAATTCGTTTTGTCAATGATTTCGATATGAGCTTGGTCAAGCGATTCTATATTATAAAGAATGCGGATACTGAGTTGGTCAGAGGCTGGCGGGCACATCGTATTGAGCAACGTTGGTTTTATGTGCTATCTGGGAGTTTTAATGTCGATTTCGTAAAGATTGATAATTGGGAAAATCCAGCATCATCATTACCTGTTGAAAAGAGGATCCTTAATGCAGCTGATATGAAGATACTTCATGTCCCTGCCGGTTATGGGACAGCCTTCCGTGCATTAGAATCGGATAGTGAATTATTGGTTTATGCAGACTATCCAGTGAGCCACGCTCCAGTGGATGACTATACCTGGAAGTCTGATTATTTCACCAATGCATGATCACTATTTTTCCAAATCAATGTTTTAGGCACAAAAGTTGCTTGGCAGAGGCAGTGTTCGTTAAATCCGAATTAAGTTATCATATTTAAGGGGTTTTTGAGGAAAAAAATATATTTTTGTCATTGAAATACTAAAATCAATTTTATAATTTAAATAAAACATGCGATTAATTTCAAAGTATGGTTTAACACTTGGCCTGTTATTTACGCTAGTGTTGATGCTATTTAGTTCTTGCGGTTCGCGTAAGAATATGGTCTATTTACAGAATGATTCTACGCAAATTAATACCTTGTATGAACAGTACGTTCCAAAGATTCAGGTGAATGATATCTTGACGATTGTGGTTACTGCTGCCGATCCAAAAGTAACGGCTCCCTTTAATCCGGTTAGTACAATGACCACAAGTAATTTGACACAACAAGTTGATATGGCTTTACGCCCGACCTATACTGTGGATAATCAAGGAGATATTACATTGCCTATGTTAGGGAAAGTTCATGTGGCCGGATTAACTAGAGTGGAGGCGATTGAAAAAATCCGGTCTGAATTAAGTCAATATATTAAAGATCCTGGTGTTAATATAAATTTTAATAATTTTAGGGTGTCGGTTTTAGGAGAAGTAGCAAAGCCAGGGTCATTTATAATGCCGACTGAGCGTGTTACTGTATTGGAGGCAATTGGGATGGCCGGCGATTTAACCATTCGTGGCATTCGTGAAAATGTAATGTTGATCCGCGAAGTAGATGGAAAAAAATCTATGCATCGTTTAGACCTTACTCAACAGAGCACGTTAAATTCGCCTTATTATTATTTAGCGCAAAATGATGTGATCTATGTCGAGCCAAATAAGGCGCAGATAAATAACTCAAAGCTAGGGGCAAATACAAATATAATTATTTCAATTGCCAGTTTATTAATTACAGTAATTTCAGTATTGACCCGTTAATAAGATTCATGGAACAGCACTCTATAAAAGTAAAAGAAAATCAAGAGGACGAAATTAATTTACGTCAGCTTTTCGAGCAATATGCTTTCTATTGGAAATGGTTTCTCATATCCATTATTCTTGCTTTAGGAATTGCAGTAGTTTATTTACGTTATGCGCAGAAGACTTATAGTACAACTGCTAAAATTCTTTTAAAAGATGAACGGAGCGCTTCCGCCGGAGAGTTGGCCGGTATTGCCGAATTGACCAGTAGTATGGGGTTTGGAGGAACTCGTGCTTCTTTTGTTACTGATCAGATTGAAGTTTTGACATCTAGAAGGCTGATGCGTAAAGTGGTTGATCAACATCATTTGAATATTATTTATGCAACAAAAGGTAAGATTCGAACATCTGAAGTTCTTCAGAAAGACATGCCATTTTTCATAGAACCACAGGGAGATCAAGATACTATTATGTTAAGTTTACGTGTCCGTTACAAAAACGGTAATGAACTTCATTTAACGGATATCGTTTCTGATGAAAAAGTAACATGTGGTTTTGATAAGATCGTCAGAATAGGCGAAAATAAAATAATTTTTAGACGTAATAATCAGTCAGATAACAAGCTTATTTTTGAGGCGAATCCTAGTTTTGAAATTAACGTGATACCGAAGGATTGGGCAGTAGATGCGAATTTAGGAGCTATTAATATTTCTCCTAGTAAAGAAATGCAGTCTTATATTGTTAATTTTTCGATGGTGTCTGCCTTGGGAAAAAAGGCTGAATTAGTGCTAAATACATTAATTGATGTTTACAATGCAGATTTAACGAATGATAAATTAAGAATGACGCGGGCGACTTCAGACTTTATTAATAAACGATTGATGCTTATTTCAAAAGATCTCTCAGGTGCAGACGAGCAGGCGGCTGACTTTAAATCCGCTAATTCGATGGTTGATATGGCTACTGAGGCTGGGGTTTTTTTAAATAACGCTTCTGAAAATGATAAGAAAGTGCTGGAATATCGTACGCAACTGCAATTGGTAGACCATATGAGTGATTACCTTAAAAACCAATCAGTAGGTAAGTTATTGCCTTCAAATATTGGATTGCAGGATGCGTCGATCGGAGCTGCAATTTCTGCATATAATAAACTGGTTTTGGAACGTGACGATTTATTAAAATCTGCATCTGATCAGAACCCCGCTGTTATAGCACTAAATGAAAATATCGCTGAATCGGATCAAAATATTCGCCAATCTTTACAAAATTACCGGAAGGTTACACAATTGGCTCTGAGCAGTATTGAAAGGAAATCTAATGAAATAAAAGGAAGGATTAGCTCAATCCCAAATCAGGAACAAGGATTCAAGAAAATATCACGTCAGCAACAAATTGTAGAATCTTTATATCTCTTGTTGTTGCAAAAACGAGAAGAGAGTGAGGTTAAAGCTGCAGCTACACCAGATAATTTAAAGATTATTGATGCAGCTTATGGTAACGGAATTCCCGTAGCACCTAAAAAGGGAATAGTACTTTTGGGAGCTTTAATCGGGGGTTTTCTGATTCCGTTTGCGATTTTATACTTAAAATTTTTATTAGATAATAAAATTCATTCTCGTAAGGATATCGAAGATATCGTTAAGGCGCCAGTATTGGGTGAAATACCTACTGCAGAAGATACAATTGTACATCTCAATGACCGTTCATCATTGGCGGAAGCTTTCCGTATTCTGCGTACCAATATGAACTTTATGTTTGGAGCCGATCAAAAGGATAAGTCAAAGGTAGTTTTTGTGACATCGACTATCTCAGGTGAGGGTAAGTCCTTTGTGACCACCAATCTTGCACAGATCTTATCCATGTCTGGTAAGAAAGTATTGCTGATTGGTGCTGATATTCGTAGTCCTAAAGTATTGGATTATCTTGGATTATCACATTTAC
Source organism: Sphingobacterium sp. HMA12 (assembly GCF_002933815.1). Taxonomy (GTDB): domain Bacteria; phylum Bacteroidota; class Bacteroidia; order Sphingobacteriales; family Sphingobacteriaceae; genus Sphingobacterium. The sequence continues at coordinate 123,661 of NZ_BEYR01000004.1, read as the reverse complement.
AGCATACTAATGTCGGGATTACCCAATTCTTGATCAATCCGGATATGGATGTGGACAATATCATTATAAAAAAGCCGGGTAATTATGACTTTGATGTGGTCTACTCAGGATATATAGCTCCAAATCCGGCCGAGCTTTTAATGAACGGGCACTTTGATGATGTAATTAAATATGCACGAAATCACTATGATTATATATTGGTCGATACAGCCCCAGTAAGTCTGGTGACTGATACCCTGCTCATTGCGCACAATGCCGATTTAACGTTGTATGTGTCGCGTGTTAATTACTTAGACAAGCGCTTACTTCAAGTGCCGCGTGAGTTATATATTGATGGTAAATTAAAGAACCTTGCTGCAGTAATCAATGATGTTGATTTTGCACGTGGTTATGGTTATGGCTATGGTTATGGCTACGGCTACGGTGATAAAGGGAAGCAGAAAACAGGGCTTGCTAAAGTTTGGCAAGATCTAAAAGGTCGTTTAAATATCAAATAGTTCTATAGTTTTGTAGATTTTGGCCTTATTGTTGTTTAACCCCAAGTCGATACCCCGACTTGGGGTTTTATTTTATAATAATTTTGGATGAAAAACGTTTTTGACTATATACATTTATTTACTAATCAATACAGATGAGACCACTAAGACACAGATTTTTGCAATTGAAAGAAAAATTGGCACTTACATTTATTGGGCTATTCTGCATGTTCATAGGGACTACTTCGGCTCAATTTTCACGTCCTATTAGCGTAGGTGCTGGTGCCGGGGCGACATTTGGCCTGACCGATTTAACCAATGATGGGGCCAAATTCGGATTCTATGGTGAAGCAGATTATCTTATCACACCATTTATTTCCGTTGGTATACATGGCGAAAAAGGTAAATTGAGCGGGAATGGTTATAATAGCGAATTTGAAAATAATTACTATGCCGCTAATGTGAATGGAAAAATTAGATTAGGGCAGTTTTTGGACCATCCTGATAATTATAGTTATTATACTTTACAGGCAAATACATTTTCGCGTATTCTTTCCAATATCTACGTCGGTGCTGGAGCTGGAGCCTTCAAAAATCGGATAAAAAGACAATTAGATCCAAGCTATGCTAACGGTATTATTAACAAAGGGGGCGAGATTGCGGAGGATCGCTCAGGAATTCATTTTATCATTCCTCTGAACGTGGGTGTCGATATCCCATTCGGACGCACGCTTTATGGACCACAATGGGCAATTAATGTAAACTATCAACATACCTTAACCACCAATGACAACCTGGATGGAATAATCAATAGTAATAAGGATCAATATGGTTTTGTTTCCGTTGGTGTGAAATACGCACTATTCAATCGTAAATAAACTAATCGAAAAATAAACGTATGAAAAATATATTTGGAGCGAACCCTAAGAGCCAGCTGTTTGGTTTATTTGCTTTCGCTATATTAATAGGCTTCTCGGCCTGTAAATCAAATTCCGCCATGTATCAGGCACCAAAGGTAAATGCTTTTAAAGGCGGTAAATTACCTCCGCCTCCCGGCATGGTATATATTCCGTCAGGGACTATACTTTTCAAGGGATCTTTAGATAGCGGGAATGTCGGTAAAAATGTTAGTGTAAGTGCCTTCTTTATCGATGAAGCTGAGGTGACAAATAAGCAATATCGCGAATTTGTCAACTGGGTGGCAGATTCAGTTGCAGTAACCGATTACCTAAACGACGAGCAATACTTTTTACAAATAGCTGGAGAGCAAGTTGGTCAAAAAAGGATCAATTGGGCAAAGGTTAAAAAGGTATCACCTCTTTGGAAAAGTAATGATCCAAGTATCCAAGAACGCATCGCTCCCATGTTAGAAATGCGGGGCAACCGACGTTCACTCAATCCGGAAGTCATCAGATATCGTTTTTCCTATTTACAATCTAAAGGTAATATGAAAAAGTCCTATGTCACAGATACGGTCGCTGTTATGCCTGTAGAGGATATCTGGACTAAGGATTTTCCAAATGCACAGTTAGCTTCTCTGGATGCGAATTATTTTACGCATCCCTCTTTTGATTATTATCCTGTTGTTGGCGTTACCTGGAGACAAGCACGAGCTTTTACAGATTGGAGAGCGAGCGAGATGGCTGCAACAGTGCTAAAGAACTCGTACCTAAACGGCTATCAACTGAGTCTGAGTCTGCCAACTGAAGCACAATGGCAGTATGCGGCTTCTGGTAAATTGGATCCACAGGATACCATTGCTGGTTCTCGTATGACAATTGATGGGAGAGAAGGTAAAAAGAAGTTAGCTGTCAATTTTAAACAGGGGGAAGGAACATATTCACGAGATGGTGCAACCTTTACTTTGCCAGTCAAGTCGTATATGCCGAATGCCTTTGGTGTATATAATATGGCCGGTAATGTGTCTGAGTGGACATTGGATGCTTATAGCCCATCTGCTGTCGTATTTGTGAATGACTTGAATCCTGCTTTGCTGTACGATGCGGATAGCAAGGACGGTGATGCATTGAAGCGTAAGGTGGTACGTGGAGGTTCTTGGAAAGATAATGGTGAGCAACTGAATAGTGAAACAAGAAATTACTCGGTCGACTATGAACCTCATTCCTATATTGGTTTTCGTTGTGTCATGTCAGCATTCGAAATGCCCACTGTACAAAGTAAAACACGTAAATATTAATTCTTTGATCACCATATAAATTGAAAGTGATGAACATAAAAATATTAACTGCAGTTTTAATGGGCGTAGGCATTGGAACTGTGACAGCTCAGGAGAACACAATCCCTGATACATTAAATGCAGCTGTTTCTCAGGATATTATTCAAGACACTATTCCTACTTCGGATGGATTTTATCAGGCTAATAACATGGAAGATGCTGTTCCATTTGCCTATCCGGAAGTAAATAAAAAGAATATCCGTTTTTATAAGCGCGTATGGCGCGATATTGATCTAAAGGATGAAAAGAATGCAATTCTGGCTGTTCCAGGTAATTCCTTAATTGAGGTGGTGATGAAGGCGATCGAGAAAGGAAAACTTTCTTTATATAGCCCGGATGATGATTCTTTTAAAGGAAGATTAAGTGCTCAGGAGGGAATGGCAAGGTTTGCGGACAGTGTTCTGGTCCCAATTTTTGACGGCGAGGGAAATCAGATAGATTCCAAAATGGCACTCAACGAATTTGACCCTTCTCGGGTTACCAAATTCCGGGTAAAAGAGGATATCTTTTTTGATAAACAGCGCAGTCGCTTGGAAACGCGGATTATTGGTGTGGCACCCTTGATGAATATAACAACTTCGGCTGAACTTGCAGAGTCAGTTGGTGCGACACCGGCATTTTGGCTTTATTTCCCCCAATTGCGTTATAGTCTAGTACAAGTCGACATTTCTGACCCTGACAAAGGGCTTTATGAGATGAGCATGGACGATTTTTTTGTTCAGAATAAGTTTGCGAGCACTATTATTAGGGAATCTTCTCCAGGTATGCTGCAAAATTTGAAAGAAACAGAGAATGGGGGCCAGCAGCTTGACGGAAAAAAAGTTGAAGAAAAATTGGATGCCTACAAGAAGAAATTATGGAGTAACCCGAAAGGGGTAAAGGCCGAAGAATTAGAAGGAAATCGTACAACCGTTGAAAGTAAAGATAAAGTAACACAAAGTTCAACTGAAGCTGAAGAGAAATTGTAAAGTATTAAGAAGCAAGACTTTCGTTACAGCAAAAGTCTTGCTTTTTTATACTAGTCACTATCTTTCCCTAAATACTTAGAATAGGTATGGATTATCGGAAAAGCAATAGCTTCTTCTGGGGCGTATTTTACGTAGCGTTTGAAATTTTGCCATAAGCGTCTTGGAGAATCTGGCCTTGAAAAGTTTTTCGATTTTTTACTATTTTCAAATCGCTCATCGTGTATACCGAAATTGCCCGAATACCATACTTCATCGAGCATCCATTTGGTTTCAAGCTCTTCCAGGTAAGGGAAAGGTAGTTTAGTTTTGGGAAGACCTAAGTTTTCAACCAAAAGTTTATGCAAGAGATGAATCCATTTCAGGATGCCAGTTTTTCGATAAATTTGTTCCAATGCATGCGAATCAATTTGAGAGGATACGCTATAATATAAACGTGCTGAGTCACAAAATTGACGAAGACCTATTCCATAGGTTATCAAGTGCTTTAATATATGGATATTGACTTGAAGAAGCTGTAATTCTGGTGCAAGTAATCTGATAGGAACTCCATTGACAATAAGTTTTTCTTGACGATCCTTATAATCCGTAAGGAGTTTTCTTAGGTATCTTCTTTTTAGTGGGCTACGAAAATCAAATGTTCGTTTATGATGTTCAATATGGATACCTCTCCAGTGATAATCCAAGCTAAAACCAGCTGTATCTTGAAAACTAGGATGTTTTTCCTTTAGAAGATCTCTGGCTTTCATATAACCATCTCCTTCAAAACACCAATCGACGTCTCCACTGATACGATGGAGAGGGGTACGGTAATAGGATGCGACTCCTTGTCCTTTTTGAAGTATGGGACGAATGCCCTTTTCGTTGAAGATTTTGAACTGTTCAGCAATCACCAGATTCATTTTCTCATTATGCCTTTCAATTTGGTCCATACGGACTGCCCATTTCAATCGAAGTGCTTGTGGTGGGAGCTGCTGCTCTTCTAAAAAAGGAAAGCTATCGTAAATAATGCCTTCAACAGTATGGTTGACAGCATACTGTCGGATGGTAATCCAATCCTCCATGTTCATTGGCTGTTTTAGGGTCAGTTTTCCCTCTCCCCAAAGACCTATACGTAGTAATTGAAAAAATATATTCCTTAGCTGACTGTCCATTTAGATTATACGCATAAAAAATTTAGACAAAGATAATGATTTAAGATGCTAGGCTGTCTTCTTTTCTGTTTTTCCTTTTTATTTACTGGTTTTGTGAGCATGGTCTACTTTATCCATTATCAAGGGAGGTTCAAGGATTTTTCCTATTATGAGTTTACCTTAAATACGGAACGTATAATTTTATTGGTTGGGATAAATGCTGATTATGTAATAATAACAAAAAAGGTCAGGAACTCCAATTCCTAACCTCTTGCATTTTCAAAATATACTTTAAGTAAAGTTAAATATACAGTAATAATCTGAACATTACTAAGGATAATTGATCATCTTACAGATGAATGATGTAAAGATTATAGCTTAAGGGTCTTGAGAATGATTTTAGTGAATCTACAATGTTTTTTAATTCAATAAAATTAATATAGTAAAAATACTATTTTTGCATAAATTTAATAATTATGCAAATGCCCATATTAATCAAACCTAATGCTAGACTTTATAATCTTGATTATGTCAGAGGAATAGCAGCTTTTTTCATTATGCTGTATCATTTTCTTGGTTGGAGAGGATTTGAATATACTTCTTCTGATTTTTTTGGAAGAATTGGGTTATATGGAGTGGCTATTTTTTATATTTTAAGCGGGTTGACCTTGTACCATGTTTACTTTGATCGATTAAAATATTCAACTCGTGAAATTTTAGACTTTGCTAAGAAAAGAGTCTTAAGAATATTTCCATTATTATGGCTAGCTTCTATTTTATCCATTATATTTTATAAGTTTCACCCTAGTATTTTTGACCTCTTCATGAGTTTAACAGGGCTTTTTGGATTTTTTAAATGGGATACTTATTTTGCAACTGGAGCTTGGTCAATAGGTAATGAATTGGTTTTCTATGTGTTTTTTCCAGCTTTTTTATTTTTGCTTAAAAACAATAAAGCTGGCTTCTTTTTATTTGCACTTATAATATTCGCAATAGGAGGGTACTTTGCTTTTTTTAAATTGAAAGAAGCTTTGGGCACCGAAGATGCGTGGAGCATATATGTAAATCCACTAAATCAAGTGTTTTTATTTTTAACAGGGATAATAATTGGTTATTATCTTAAAAATAAGAGAGTTAATCAAATATCCAATTTAACAGTTTTAGGATTGGCAATATTATTATTTATATTTTATCCTTCAAACGGCCCTGGAATGGAACTAACTGTAGGATTGAATAGAGTTATATTTTCGAGTTTATGTGCGGCAATAATTGCGTGCTTCTATAAACTAGAACTTCAGGTTCCAGATTTTTTACATAAACCGTTGACCTTATTAGGTGAAACAAGTTATTCTGTTTATCTATTACATCCCTTAGTGTATACTATCGTCGTATTCATCCTTAAGTTGATATCGAAGTCTGGATATAATTTTAATATAACTGGATTTATAATTCCTATTTCTTTAATAGGTACTATATTTACAAGTTATATTGTTTATAAATACTATGAGAAATTTTTTATAAGATTAGGCGGTAAAAAGTTATGAATTCAAGATTGTTTTTAAAGCTATCAATGATAATTATATTTTCTTTAGCTAGTTGTAAAAAAGATAATAAAGAATATTTGAGTGATAATGATGCAGATTTTAAGATAGATAACTCGGTCATTAAATTTAAAGCTACAGCTGAAAGAATTAATTATTCTAATACAGATGGGAAGATAAAGTTGATTCTTAAAAATGATTTTAATTTTGAGAGATATTCCTTTACAACTGTTTTTACGGTAAAAAGTAAAGAATTAAAAATTGGTATAGGAAAAGGCTCTGGGGGATTGGTGCTGAATAATAATGAAATAAAAATTTACGACAATAATGCGTTATTAATTCATAAATCCAGTTTAAAAGATGGCTTGAAATTGTCAAAAGATTATAGCCTATCTTTAAAGAAAGAAATTGATTTAATTACATATTCGTTATTTGAAGGAGATAATAATCTGCTCTTCTCTAAGTCTTTTCCAATTAATGAGTATTTGGATGCGGTTATACTTCGAGGTGATCCATATTTAAAATTATACAGTGGGAATTTTTCCATCGGTTCGGTATTAATTACTACGCCATATTCAACACCTCTAGTGAGCGTATATGGAGATTCTTTTGTTGAAGGTGGAAATCTTCTATTGAATAGAGCGGATATTAAATCAAAATGGACCTATTTATTGGGAAAGGATATAGGGTTCGATAATGTGCTTGTAGACGCTAGAGGTGGAATTCGTGTATCATTTGAATTTTTTGAAAGGTTTAAAATTCAGAATGAATATTACAAGAGCAAATATGTTATCTTAGGAATAGGTACAAATAATTATTCCAACATATATGAGTATTTTGAATATATGACAAATATTATAAATTATCTTAAATCTAATAATCAGATACCTATTTTGGTAACGGTAACCCCGAGAGATAAATATATTTTTGCCAATTCTGCAATGCTGATAAATAATTGGGTCAAAAAAGTTGGGGTACAATATATTGATTTCCATAAAGCTGTTACCGAGTTAAATAAGCCAGAGGTTTGGGTTGAAAGCTATGTAGATTCTGACGGTATCCACCCTTCTGTAGAAGGGTATAGGAGAATGTATGAACAATTGAAAATAGATTTAAAAGATGTATTAAAATTTTAGTCAATAGCAATAGCTGCTCAATTCTTCTCATTTTCTTTCGCAGGAATATACAATCTACTATAAGATGCTCATTACATCGATAGCCTTTCAATTTGAAAAAGCAGCGGTCGAAATTGCACAAAAAAAATGAGCGTGTCGTCTGGCACGCTCAAGTCTGAATTTTTTATTAAAATTTCTTTTCAATGATTGTCGGGGAGTAGTCTTTAATAAAGTCAATCCGCATACCAGTTGATTTTAACGGATCCTCAATTGTGTCAAAAAGATTCCCGGTCAATCTTGTAATATGACTTTGCTTAAATTGAACATCGGAAATAGTTTTCGTACCCAAGAGTTTATTATTCTTATCATAATAAAGCACTTCATAGCTTGCTTGTTTTGTAAGCTTATCCGTTGAATACGCATTGGGATAGAATGTCGCTGTGAGTACTTTTTCTGTTTGAGTTCGTATACTATTCAAGTCTAACTTGATATAACCACTTCCTGACGCGTTCGCAATCTGATCGAACAAAAGTACAGATTTGGCGATCTTTCCACCAAACAATATATAATCAACATGTTCAGGGATTTCATCATTAATTTTTATCTCCAATTGTGCATTCAGTCGTTTCATTTGTACCGCATGATTCACCGCCGTTGTCCCAACAGTCAGCGGGCTTTGTTTATGGATAAATATTGGCGAGAATTGGACGATCTCTTTAGTCGAATATGTGGACGGGAAGTCGATGTAAAAGTTTTGTAAATGAGTGTTTAGGTAGTAAAAATCTGTATGATATCCATCCCTAGCCACAGCGGAAACATAATAACTACCTTTTGGAAGCTCCATTGTTACATTAGTACTACCTGCTATAAAATTTCCATTTGCATCATAAAAATTTGAATAGGTTTGTCCGACCAAATTCGAAAGATTGTCAAAGACAAAAAATTCTACACCCGTAATTTCATCTTTTAAAAGTGGATCTTGGGGACTTGTAGTCGTAGATGACTTTAGCCCGATCGGTTTGATGGATTGCTCAAGTCCAGTGGTAGACAACTTTACTTCATACAATTCATTCTTTTGTTTAGGTTCAGCTTCTATCCCTTTTTTAGCGCAAGAAGCAAACAAAATAGGCGTAATAGCCCATAGGGTTAATAATTTCTTCATAAATATAATATTTGACTGGACGCAAATATAAGGTTTTCTATTAAATCTAACTCCTTAGATAGTTATTATTCATTACTAAAATCATATCGAAATATTTACCTTTCCGCATGAAACTAAAGTCCGAAAGAAGCTTTGTTTTAAAGGAGGAATTCTGGAGTGCACAGAGATGGATTGGTAGACTTACCTGTTTCAGCTTAGCGAGGTAATATGAAAAGCGAGTTAGTGGAGCGGATATAATACCTTGATCATTGCGTTTTATATTATCTATCTACGGTTAATACAGTGGAAACAACCTTGTATTAGTATCTTCTAGTAGATTATGGGTTTTAATAGAAGGAGTTTTGGTTTGAAAGTATTAACTTTATTTAACCAACAATAAATGAGTTGATTATGATAAGGTTCTTCTTTATAGCACTTGCTGTTTTTGTACTTCATACAGGACTACGTGCACAAGAGAAATTCGATCCCGTAGCTTGGAAGGCTCCATATAGTCTCAGCCTTGATGGATGGGGAATAGAGCGTTTTCCGATACCTGTAGATTTTGCACCTAAGATTCCATACAAAGGTGTAGAAGACGTACGTTTTGCGACAGGCTGGAGCAAAGCCGAGAGCCATGAGTATTGGTCTTATGCTTTCTTGTGGTATGTAGAAGGCAAGCAGGTACTCGATTCAAAAACAATTGAAACTAATCTGTCTATGTACTTCGATGGACTTGTGCATCGCAACATAGAAAAGCGTGCCCTGCCAAAGGATCTGATCAAGAAAACCAAGGCGAAATTCAAGAAATTAGCCGAGCCTCAGGGAGAAGATGAATCGACCTTTACCGGTACAATTCAAATGGTGGACTATATGGGCAAGCAGCCCATCACATTGCATTCAACAATACATGTGAGAACCTGTCCCGGTACAGATCATACCATTATTTTCCATCAGTTTTCGCCGCAAGAGAGATCTGCCTCGGTATGGTCAAAGTTGGATGGATTGTGGAATACTTTTCATTGTTCGGAATAATTTCCGTACTGATTTTAACATTTTATAACAATTTCCTTTAAACGATTACGGCTGCAGGCTGTTCTATTCATAAATAACGAAAGGAAAAATAGTATGAGCGAATTAACTTGGAAAGGCCGTTGGAATGAGATTAAAGGCAAAGTAAAACAGCAATATGCCGATCTAACGGATGATGATTTACTATATGCAGAAGGCAAAGAGGATGAATTGGTCGGTAAACTTCAGAAGAAGACCGGAAAAACACAAGATGAAGTGAATAGTTGGTTGAACGGATTGTAGAAAGAAGTGTTTTTTTTGTGATAATGAAAAGCGGATAGCAAAATAATGTTATCCGCTTTTTTGCGAAAATATTTGGATACTTCTATTATAACTGGGAGTTCTGGTCAATACAACCTTGTTATTTTGTATAAAAATACGCCTTTTAATATAAGTACCTTCAAGTCCATTCCCATTACAATTACGTTTTAGATCAATGAGCCTTTTTAGTAAAGTTGGGCCTTCGATATTAAAAAAAGAACTTCTCTATCATCGGGCGATCTGAGGAGAGTTACTTTTTTATTAACCTAATTTGAAAAGTATTTTTAGATCTGTATAAACGTTGTATTGACTTTATGTGGATTTAAAATAAAGAGGCTACCAAGGACAGTCTCTCCGCCAGATATTAGCATTTTTTTATCGGTATTCCTATAATTGCATATTCCGGTGATATGTACTCTATCTGTACCTATCTGGGTACAAAGTTTACCCAGCTGCTCATTTCTAATCAAATTACTGAACGCTAATCTTTTCCGTAGGGATTCGAAGAGATGGCTAGGAAGAATTTTAGAAACGGTGGGGAAGGTGTCCTGTTGGGCCATCGGAGTTTGCATGCCGCCGATGTGGTTGCAACTAAAAGTATATCCGGTGAAAATACCTTTACGACTGTACAGCTATTTTGTAAGATTATGTGTGAAAAGCCGAGGAAGGTGAAAAAGCCTGTTTATGGAATTAATGATTGGTATTTTGCCTATGGCAACAACTCAGCTAAAGTGATCCTCGAACATACGTCTTTACTTTCTCCTCTGGCAATGGATACCGACAATCGTCCGTTTCTGTGATAGACGATGGTTGGTCTAAAGGTACGGATTATTCCAGCCCGAATGAGAAGTTTGGAGATATGGCTAATGTGGTTGAGCAAATCAAAGAATTGGGGATGCGTGCGGGTTTATGGACAAGGCCTCTTTTGGCTAGACCGGGGTGTAGGGAAAATTTGTTTATTAAAAATCGCGGTCAAGTACTTGATCCGACTATAGATGAAAATATGGATTATGTTCAAAGTCTGTTCCGCTTATACGGCGAATGGGGTTTCGAGCTTGTTAAACATGATTATACGACATTCGAGTTATTTTCAAAATACGGATCCGAGATGGCGGAACATATAACGGTACCTGGATGGCATTTTAACGACCGTAGCAAAACGAATGCGGAGATTGTATTGAACCTCTATAGATCAATTCGCAAGGCTGCAGGAAATACCTATTTAATGGGGTGCAATACCGTAAGCCATCTTTCTGCAGGTGTATTTGAACTTTACCGTACAGGTGACGATACGAGTGGTAAGGAGTGGTGGAGAACAAAAAAAATGGGTGTAAATACTTTGGGCTTCCGTATGCCGCAACATCGCACTTTTTATGAAGTCGATTGCGATTGCGTCGGATTGACGACAAAAATAGCATGGGAAAAAAATAGGCAATGGATGAAACTTTTGGCCGAAAGTAGCACTGCGTTGTTTATATCGGCACAGCCAGAAGCGGTAGGGGTATCTCAGAAAAATTTCATTAAAGAATGCTTTACCCATGCGGCTGTTCATCAACCCATTGGAGAGCCTCTTGATTGGCTTGACAATATATTTCCTTCCAAATGGAAATTGAATAATAACGTTATTGAATTTGATTGGGAATAGAACAAGAAGATATGTCAAATTTATGGATTGGAGCTTTTCTATATTCAAAAATGTCCCCTTTTTCCGCGGGCGAGGAAGAGGGGACTGTGTTTTTCACCATTTTATTCGTAGCTTTCTAAAATAAAATGATTAACTTTATGGAAACCAATGGCCTATATATGAAGTTTCCAATACTTTCTTTTTTAATTTTATTTTCTTTATCCTTTGCTATTGCACAATCTTCGAACGAAAAATCGCTGAAAACCGATCCTAATGATTGGATCGTGCAACAGTTAGCTAAAGCAAAGGTGAAAAAAAAGCTAGCGTCTTATAAAGATCATTTCTTTCAATTTGATACCGTACGTGTAATTGGATTTATCGAAGATTATACTCCCGCGTTAGCATTTACAAGCGGCATTATCTATAGTAGTAATCAGCTGACGCGTGAAGATTATCCTACTACCGTACAGATTTATCCGGATGGCCGTTTTGAAGCGAGCTACTTGGCGACTAACCCGAAGGTCGCTTATATTACGTTTAAAAATAACCGATTTGAATTTTATATTGAACCAGGACAGACGCTAGCCTTGCGATTTAAAGTTGCGACAGATCAAAATATTGAACTCATATGTTTTGAAGGGCCTCTTGCTGCCGACAATCAGCAATACAAGAAATTTGATTGGGGAAAGAATCAACGTGTCTTTTATCACGGAATGGAAAGCAGATTGACAAAGCAACCAATTTCGGAAATTAAAAAGCAAATCTTGACGGTCTGGGATTCGGTTCAAAATGATGTAAATAAACGTTTAGCAAAATCCAGCTTCTCTGCCAAATTAAAAAATCTGATCCGAACGGATGTTGCCCTCAGTTTTGCAGTGCAATTAATGGATCTGGAAATGTATCGAAAGGATTACCTAAGGAACAATCCTAAAAATACCTTCCTTAACGAACCGCTACCCAGTGATTATTATAATTTTATAACTCGTTTGGACCTAAATGATCCAGCTATTTTGGTACAAAATGAATTTTCAACCTTTATCAACCGATTCGAGTATTCGACGCTATTTCGTATTGATGCCTATTATGACGCCTTAAATAGTCATGGCAAAGAGAATTTATATTTGGTATTGGATTCGGCAAATCAAAAATCTAACCCAGCAATCGCAAATACGCTGATCTCCGAAGTTGCAAAACTACGTACGCTACAGTTTAATTTAAATGATGCAGCTGATACAGCTGGGATAACTAACAAGACAGGTCAATTGTTGGCTGTATTAACAAATAAAGACCTAAGGAATGAAGCGCTTAAGCTTGCTGACCGTGTAAAGAAATCCAGAAATGGCTATTTGCTACCCCAAACCCATTCCGCGGCCATCTTTAGAAGATTGACGGATAAGTATCGTGGTAAAGTCGTTGTTGTGGACTTTTGGGCGCAGTGGTGTGGTCCGTGCCGCTATGGTATAGAATCAATGCAGGAGAAACGCTTAAAACTCAAAGATAACCCGAATTTGGTGTTTGTTTTTGTGACAGATAGTGAGGGTACCCCAGATATGGAGTTTTATAGAGATTATATTGTTAAAAATAGCATGTTTGAATCCTATCGAATTTCTGCCGATGAATATAGGGCATTGCGCGAATTATTTAAATTTAACGGGATTCCGAGGTATGTATTGATGGATCCTGATGGTAGAATTAGAAATGATGATTTTCAAATGCATAATCTGACCAATGAACTTTCAAAAACTTATCCACAACTATTTACGCATCAATTGATGCAAGGGATTTAATATGGGGTACAAAGTCCCTATTACGACTAAAGCGATCTTGGCTGATGAAAATGGAGGCTACCGGCCAGTGGTGTATCGGCAAGAATTTATGGGCACGTCATTGCGCTACGATTTTAACAGTTACAAGATCATGGATCAGGATGAGTCGGTATTACGAGCTAATGAAAATCCATTTTCAGTGATTGTCCTTACTGCTCTTTTGGCTATCAAGAACAAGAAAATAAGTGACGAAGGGCTGAAAGCGATTAAGCATGATCTTTATGACGAAATGATAAATCGGGAGATGGATAAGGATACGAGGCAAGGGCTATATGATTTCCTTACTTACTACGTAAGTTTTGATAATGAGGAAGTTTTGAGTATATTTCCTCAATAGATTAGCTCTCAATGGCAGAGGAGAGATCGATAAATTGCTTTTTGTATGCAATTTATCTAAGTTTGAAGAAGAAATAAAAACAAAAATAGGAAGGAGCGATACTATGGGCACTCAAGAATATTTATTAGATAAAGCTGAGAAAAAAGGGATTCAGAAAGGTAAGATTGAAGGCAAGATTGAAGGAAAGCGGGAAGAAGCCATTGCTATTGCTAAGGAATTCAAAAAAATGGGTATTGCAATAGCTGATATAGCGAAAGGAACAGGTCTTTCTATCGAAGAGATCGAAAAACTGTAATAAAGTAGTTTTAAATTTATAGAAGCCATTTCCGCAAGGGAATGGCTTTTTTGTTTGGTCCGCCAGATATTAGCGTTTTTTAATTGGCATCCTATAATTGCATATTCCGGTGATATGCACCCATTTGTACCCTATCTGTATCATCTTGGTAAAAGTTTACCAGCTTCGCTCGCGGTCGGCCAATTTATGTAAGAAGTGTACCCTGTCTGTACCATCTGGGTAAACTGTATAGCTATTTCAGGACGGGTCGAAAAAAAACTCCCCTATCATCGGGCGATGTAAGGGGAGTTACCTTTTTTATTAACCTAATTTTTATGAAAAGTACTTTATTGAAATTCAAGGATGATTTAAAATAAAGCCTCCAGATGTAACTCCGGAGGCTTAGTTAGAGTTGGTTTTACTTTAACCGGCATCAACAATTTAGTGATAAATATTTTAATATCAAAAAGGTTTTAAAATTTGTTTTCTATTTAATGCTAATATCAGCGACAGAGTTTACTTGACAGGTATAATCCCAATCATTGGACGTGGGCTATTGCCGTAAAAGTAGTTGGAGAGTTGACTTGGTTTGAGGCCAGCGGCAATACTTAGTCCGAAGGCCTCATATGCATATAATTGAAGCGGATAAAAGTCGACTTCATCTTTTATATTTTTTTCTGCTTTGAGAAAATTGCAGAAGCTATACCTCCATCAGTTGAAATGATGGCTGATACGAAAGCTGCTAAATTTAAATAATCGCTATTTTTTGGTCGATAGCGATTCAATTAGTGCTTTCTGAGTAGCTATAAGCTCCTTTTGCGTTTGTATGGTTTCTTCTTGAACTGAGATTAATCGATTGGCCTGATCCAATTGCTCTTTTAGAGTATCAATTTTTTCATCCCATTGTTTACATTCTTCCTCTCGATAGCTCTTAAATGGCTCGTCATTATAGTAATATTGTATGAAATTATGATCTAATGCCTTTGAATAGGCTAATAGTTTCTCAAGGGAAAGTGAAGATTTTTTATAATCATTCCCAACATTTTGCTGGTTTTCATTTATTAGATCACCAACCATTTTCTGCGACAAGTTTTTTTTATCGGCAATTTCCTTAATCTTTTCTCCAATATTCATTAATTTAATTTGTTGTTTTTACAAAATATTTTGTTGGTAATTGTTATTTAATTATATTTGTACTATAATCAGTTAATCTGATTTAGTCTCGGATATCGAAACGGCAAATTTCAAATGACACGAGATGTAGGGTTTGCGAACCCCCAAGCTTTTTGTATCTTTACAACAAGGAGGGGCGAGCACTCTCTATTGGAAACTGTGTCAAGGCTCTTTGCCGTGCCCGATGTTCAGTGGAAGATAGTGAGGCTCGCCTCTTCAATATTTAAAGGTGATACCTTCTCACTTCTCCTCGAGACTCTTTTTAATAACTCCAATGCTATTAAATTATGAAATCAAATGAGTCAAAAACACCACCACTACAACGACTGATCAAGGATCCTTGTCGAAACCATGTAGTCACATTGTTGATTAAGAACAAGTATTGTCCACCAGAGTAGTTGTCAAAAGTATAAAAACCATAAGCGGCTGATATCAATCGTGTCGGTAGTGTAAATAAGAACGCCCCACAAGGATTTCTTACCAACACATGCTTTTTGGTTTTGCCGACCTGATTTTTTCAAGATCAATGCCCGACAATTGGACTATCCCTGTTTCTTTTATTCTTAGCAGCTTAAAAGTACGGATTTTGCAATTCATAAGCAAAGATTCTAAAAAATAAATATAGTTTTTCTATAAAAAAGGTCGGTTTTTCATTTTTCCAACTGATGCGGTATCGTCTCTATCAAATCACCTGTAATTGTAAAGCACCGCATCTGAGAACCTATTAATAGTTCTATTATTTACTGGAGTGATCTAAGCAAGGCTTAGGAACCTGGAAAAACTGATTTAAGTCGGAAGGGAAGGCGATGTGTTTAGGTCACTCTTTAAACACCTAAAAAATGAAATATTTTTTTGGGGCAGGAGAGGTCTTGCCCAATCCGAAGACAATTAAACTGCATAGTGCCCTACTATCTATCCTATGGTTTTCTATGTTTAGTTTATCGGCTCAGACGCCCCGCAAGGACAGCGGGGCCGATGGGT
Source organism: Sphingobacterium sp. HMA12 (assembly GCF_002933815.1). Taxonomy (GTDB): domain Bacteria; phylum Bacteroidota; class Bacteroidia; order Sphingobacteriales; family Sphingobacteriaceae; genus Sphingobacterium. The sequence continues at coordinate 107,510 of NZ_BEYR01000004.1, read as the reverse complement.
CTAAAATTATGCCTTTAATGATTGGGCAGAGGGTGCCCGAAGATTTTTGGACAAGAGAACACCTGTTCTATAGTCAAGGTGATACAATCCGGCAAACATTGGAAGCATATAAGGGGCGGCCCTTGGTCATCGATTTTTGGGGTACTTGGTGTGTTTCATGTGTGAAAGCTTTCCCTAAACTAGGTGCTATGCAAAAATCATTCGATGGTAAACTTAATATCGTATTAGTGAATTCGATCGTTACAAAAGATGATTTTTCTAAAATCAATCAGATGAAGGATGGATCGCTTAAAAACGGACAGCTAACGACGATATTTCGCGATCAATATTTTGCTCAGCTATTTCCTTTTATAGCAATACCTCAATATGTGTGGATAAATTCAAGGGGTATAGTGGAAGGTGTAACTGGAGGGCGGCTTGTAAGCGAACATCAGCTTGAAGTATTAGCTAACTATAAGTAAGGTCATGAAAAAGTTAGTAAGTATACTGATCGCTCTGCTGATGGTCGTAGCGGCAGAAGCACAAATCCAATTTAAAGGCACTGTTAAAAATCGGGATCTTAAACCAATACCATTTGCGACAATACAGACAGCAGATAAAAAACTTGTTTTTATCACAGATAGTCTCGGAAGATTTGCTTTTTCATATGGACGTGGTGATTTTAAAATTGTCATTTCGGCAATGGGATATGAATCAAAAGAGCAACTATTTCGTATTGACAAAACTCATGTTGATATTATCTTGCTGGCAAAAGAGAATATACTTGAAGAAGCGTCGGTCAATACAGGGTATCAGATGCTTCCCAAAGAAAGATCCACGGGAAGTTTTGGCCAGATCAAAAATAAAGACCTGAATGCCATGACCACTGTAAATCTGATGGAACGCCTGGAAGGTAAGCTTGCCGGAATGCAATTTGATAACCGCTCGGGAAACTCAGAGATTAATATCCGCGGACTGAATACCTTTAACGAGGGGTCTTCCCGGCCGCTTATTGTGCTGGATAATTTTCCATACGAAGGTAGTCTTGAAAATATAAATCCAAATGATATCGAGTCGGTTACTGTTCTCAAAGATGCCGCGGCATCGTCAATCTGGGGCTCTAGGGCTGGAAATGGCGTTATTGTCATCAATAGCAAAAAAAGTGGACTACAGGATAGAACACGTATCAATGTGTCAGCAAACACGATGATAACCGAAATGCCTGATGTGTTTTATCGCCCAGCCATTTCTAGTAGTGATTTTATCAAAGTGGAGCGTATGCTGTTTGAAAAGGGGTATTACGATACGCAGTACAATGGGTCGTCAAATAAGATGTTTATATTCTCACCTGTTGTGGAATTGCTGTACGCAAATAAAAATGGATCCGTTTCAAGCGGAGAACTGGAGCAAAAAATTGAGTATTGGTCGGCAAATGATTATCGAAAGGATTATAGTAAATATCTTTTGCGTACCGGAATCGGACAGCAGTACTACGCAGATATGGAAAGCAATTCCTCAAATAACAGTATGAGGGTTAGTGTAGGGTTTGATCGTCAGTCTGGAACTCGTATTATGAGCACTGACCAACGATTTACCTTTAAGGTGATCAATGAGACCAAATTGGGTAAAAAGGGTAAAGCGACGAGTAGTGTCGCGTATACTGAATCTAATAACACAAGTAGTGCAAATTTTCCGGATGAGAATCTGAACCCTGGCGGTACACGTAGCAGAATTTATCCCTATGCTGAACTGGTGGATGCTACAGGAAAGGCACTTGCGATTCCCAAAGGATTTAATCAAAACTTTGCAGATAGTGCAGGAGCTGGAAAACTGTTAGATTGGAATTATAGACCGTTGGATGATGTGAGTAAATCTTTGTTAGAGAACCGGCTAAAACATATGGTAGCAAGTATGCAGCTTAAGTATCAATTATTGGAAAGCCTCTCGGGGGAGCTGATATATGGTTATGAGCATCAAAGCGGTAATACAACAATGAGCTACTCCGAACAGTCATTTTATACAAGAAACCTCATTAACCGTTATTCACAGATTGTGAATAATCAGGTAAAATATATTGTCCCTCGAGGAGATATATTGAACAAGTCTGTCAGCAATATGCAGTCTCATAGGGTAAGAGGTCAATTGTATTTCAACCGTACTTGGGATAATAATCACAGCTTGAATATGCTGTTGGGTGGAGAGATATCTGCTGCTAAATCTACAACCGATTCATATGGGGTATACGGTTATGATAAAGATGTAATGGTCAGCAAAGATGTGGATTATGTAACTCGATTCCCTACATATGGAGGCCTGTTCGGTAATCAGACCATTCCTTCATTTTCAAAGTTTACGGACCGGATCAATCGATTCGTGTCCTTATATTCCAACCTTCAATATAATTTTCGAGATAGATATAACCTATCATTATCTGCACGTAGGGATGCCAGCAATGGCTTTGGTAGCAATACCAACACCCGTTGGAATCCATTGTGGTCGGCAGGAGTAGCATGGCAAATTTCAAAAGAGCCCTTTATTCAAAATATAGGTTGGGTCAATCAATTAAAACTGCGCGCAACCACGGGAGCGGGAGGGAATGCTATCCCTAGCTCATCGAGCGAAACTATGATTACTTATGTTAGCAAAGCTCCGGTATCTGGGCTTCCTTATGCTGTAGTCGTTACACCGCCTAATCCTAATTTGAAATGGGAAACTGTAAAAATGAATAATTATGGTCTTGATTTCGAAGTGCTTAATCATAAGATTTCGGGCTATGTGGAATATTACGAAAAGCGTTCATACGATATATTGTCTTTGGATGTGGTCGACCAGACGAGTGGTTTTGTTAATATGCCAAAGAACATTGGGGAGATCAAAAGTAAAGGGTTAGATCTGGGATTGACTGGTACTATCACGATCGGAAAATTCGTCTGGAATCCACAGGTTAATTTTTCCTATGCAAGCAATACAATTACGCAATATAAAGGCGGTATCGGTGAGTCTGCATTTTATGTCAATGGAGGCGTTTCCATTACGCCTATTGAGGGGAACCCCCTTTATCCTATATTTTCTTACCAATTTGCAGGATTGGATGCCCAAAATGGCGATCCTGTAGGGTATCTGAATGGACAGAGGTCCAAAGACTATATTAAGATTATAGCAGACTCATTGCAGTATCTTAATTTTCATGGAACAGCATTGCCGCCATACTATGGTTCTTTTAATAATAATTTTTCTTACGGTAGGTTGAATTTGAATGTTGCGCTTATGTTTAAATGGGGACACTATTTTAGAAAAGAAGCGCTTGTATATAGCTCGCTTTTTGAATCATGGTCTGACCATGGTGATTTTGAAAAACGATGGCAAAAGACAGGGGATGAACATAATACTACAATACCATCCATGATTTTTCCGGCGAATGCTGACCGTGATAATTTTTATAGCAAATCATCAGCAAATATTGATCGGGCCGACCTGGTCAGAGTACAAAGTATCAGGTTGTCTTACGGACTAGGGATAAAACAAGGTAAACATACTATTAATGGTAGTGTATTTATTGGCGGCAATAATCTCGGGATAGTATGGAAGAAAACAAAAACTGATTTAGATCCCGATTTTCTAGGGACACCGAATCCGCGAATGTTCACAGCAGGCGTAAATTTTCAATTTTAATAATTATGAAGGCATCGATCAAAATAATAGTAAAATATTTCATCGGAATGGTATATTTATTGCTCCTTTCCGCATGCAACAAATTCTTAGATGAACGTACTTCGCATTCTAGCAAAGTTCCTTCTGCCTTAAGTGATCTTCAGGCACTAATGGACGCTGAATACGTCATAAATCTGGGCGGTTATCCTTTCCTTTTGGAAGCTTGGACAGATAATTATCATATCGATAGCAAGAGACTGAGCCTGATGACATCTTTTGAGCAGAGCCTATACAAATTTGAGTCGCCTGAAATTTATCCACCGAGTAATTTAGGGGTCTGGTCCAATTCTTACAAACCCATCGCAATTAGTAATATTGTTCTTGAGAATTTAAAAAAAATAAGTCTAGCAGAAAGTGAAGAGGGGCAAAACATAAAAGGTCAGGCTTTATTTATGCGCGCATTTGGTCATTTTCTGTTAGCACAGGTATTTTGTCTTCCATATGATAAGAATAATGATAACAGCGGTATGGGAATACCCCTTCGGCATACGGCCGACGCTAATGTAATCTCGACCAGGAGCACAATTAAAGAAACTTATGAAGATATATTGAATGATATGCAAGCGGCTCTAAAATTAATCAAAGAGAATAATGGTTATCCATCAAGAGCAAACAAAGTAGCTGTATATGCTGCACTATCGAGGGTTTATCTTGCTATGGAATTATATAAGGAATCCGAACAGGCGGCATCAGAAGCATTAACCTTGTACAGCTCACTGATCGACCTGAATACCATGACCAATTTAGATGCAAGGATACCTTACAAAACAAATAATGCGGAGACAATATTTTTGGCATGCAGTGGATCTTCTTTAGTGACACAAAGTAAAGGTTCGCTCGTTACCGAGGAACTACTGTTGATGTTCGAAGAAAACGATTTAAGACTTAGGTCATATTTTATGAAAGAAAAAGATGGAGGATATTCTTTTAAAGGGGATTATGCGGGGATCGGATCGGGAACTATTTTCTGTGGGTTCACGACTTCCGAACTCCTTTTGAATAGAGCGGAATGCTACGTTCGCAGTGGTGAGCTGGAAAAAGCAAGGAGGGATCTTAATGTGCTGTTGAAGAATAGAATTGACAAAGCTTCCTTTAAACCTATAGTGGAAAGCGACCGTGAAAAACTCCTTAAAATCATTTTGGATGAGCGAAGAAAGGAGCTGATCAACAGAAGTGCACGTTGGCTGGACTTGAGAAGGCTCAATCGAGATATGCGCTTTAAAAAGACCCTAGTACGGACTATAATAGAAGATGGGACTGAAAAGGAGTATAAATTATTACCGGAATCAAAAAATTATGTATTTAAGATTCCTAGGCAGGTAATTGACCTGACGGGAATGCCGCAAAATTAACCTGATTGCAGAAGCTCGGACAATAATACCGAGCTTCTGCAATTAGGTTCCTCATTCAAAAGAGTCTAGATAGATTTTAGAAGTCTTTATTATAGAACTATAAAGGCCTCAAACTCAAGACAGTTTCATTGGTTTGTTTAGAAGAACCTCCAACTGCGTTGTTGATTCGCTGTGTAATGGTCTGGCTTGGCTGACCAGGTAGTGAAACAGACGCTGACATGTCAGGCTGATTGGGGTTTGACGGCGAGGCAGGAGCAAAAAGCTTGCAAACTGTTTCTTGCGTTATACCGCATGGCTCATTATCGTCAAGGGTGTATTTACTTGCATCCGTCGGAGAATCCGAAGGACCTCCATTGTAATGCCAGGTCTGATTGGTTAATACTACGGACTCCTTCTCAGCCTTGACCTCTTTTTCACTTTTAATACTTTGGGCATTCGCACTCAACGAAATCCCTAGTGTCATGATACCAATACTCATGGTGCCGATGATTCTTTTTACTACTTTGTTCATGTTTCTATGTTTATAATTTTAAAAATTTACCTATCCTTATTATCCTCCTGGATCAGCCGTGGAGTTGTTCCCTATTGACCGACCAATACTACCTGAGTACAGCCGATCTGTATCTTATACCAAAGTTAGGGCCGCAATCTTCCATGGATGTATGACTTTTCGGTAGGCCGTTGTATGGATTTTAATCTTAGGGATAAAAGTTGCAATTTCGGAAATGAATGCCGAAGGGTTGAGTGGCTTTTTATTTATATTGACTCGGACAGATGCCCGTCTGTTTCTGGAAAAAGGTTGAGAAATTTTGCTGCTGCCCATATCCACAATAATTACTGACCTCTTTGACCGAATGCCCCATCAGCAGCAACTCTTTTGCTTTTAGAATAAGATGCTTATTCCAGGTCTGCTTTGGACTTTCACCATAGATGGTTTTATAGATTTTGTTCAATTTGCTCTTGTCTACTTGCAGCTGTTCGGCTATTGCCTGAATGGAGCAGCGGCTAAAAATCTGCGTGACCTGATCAATGACCATCTTCTGGGCGAGCCTGGCCAATAATTGGTCCGGATCTATCTTTTCATGCAGATCGAAATTCTTGTCAATGGCGATATCAAAAAGGTCATAGACCACTTTGATTGCAATGGCCTCATTCTCTTTGCGGTACTTAAATAAATACGCTTCAGTGTAAGATAGCTGATAGCGTGTCCGCTCTTTAACAGGCCAAATGGCACTTTGGTAGAGTCGTTTTTTATCTCGTCTGTGTGCTGCTCTAAATTTGGATAAAAAGTGGTTTTCCTTATAAATGGCTGGTCTAATAAAACCGATATCAACCAAAACTCCATAAAGAAGGTATGTCCCTGGAATTAGATTTATCTCTAGCTTACCTTTGGGGATATAAACATAGCTGTGATATTCGGCGGGCAGGGATACCTGGCAATCATTCTTGGGCTGCTCGATAACAATCTCTTGAGGCGAGCCGAGATTATAGAGCAGGTGATAATCTGCTTTGACCGTTTCAATGGAAAGCCTAGTAGGTTGCTGGATATGGCACTGTAACCGATAAAAGATGACGCTATGATAGTCAATGTACTCTTCAATGAGCTGAATACCTGTATCCTCATAACGCTGTATTGACGAATCGGCCAATTTGGGCAAAAATACTTTTACTTGATTAGAAAATGTGCCGACCTCGGGCAACTTAAAATGGAATGTTTTTTTCATAAAATAAACGGTTTTTGATTATTTAACGTGTTTGTTATTACCTCCTTCCTTTGTATTGAGATCCGCTGTCGCCGGTCGCACCTGTAACGTCGGCTCGGTGGTCTCAAGTGGTTTTATAATTGGCTTGGCAATGCGATGTAAGAGGGGATGATCCCAGGCACAGAGGTTGTACCAGATCATCAGACAGGAAAAATGGATCAACCCCATGGTCAGTGCGATACCCAGATGCATTAAAATAATGCCGGTACTGATATAGATACGGACTCGGCCTTTGATCCATAGCAATCCATATCCCAATTCTAAAAGCAGGGTAGCGATTCCCAGCCCGACCCAAAGAGTTGCCAATTGCTGGGCTGACTGGGGGATAGTAACCAAAGCGGGGCTCAATGGTTGCTGAAGGGCCTTCCACATGGCTTCGCCATTCCACCAAGTGGGGCCAATGGCTTTACCCAAACCGGCAAAAAAATACACGACAGTAAGCTGCAACCTAAATACTGTGGACCCAAGTCTGGCCCATCTTTGATGAAGTAGTCCACGACTTCCGAAACAACAGCATATGAAACCGGTAAACAAACCTGTCTGGGCGAGATAATCTGCTCCGTAGCTCCAGGTATAGTTGGCGATAAAAAAAAGATAATGCAATATAATGAGCCCCAGCATTGCGGCGCTGCGATAGTGGTCAAAAAACAAGGCTAACCCACAGATGATGTACAGCAGGCCAAAGAAATGGATCCATTCTAGGCTGGCTAGTGTGTACTCCGGCAAATTGGCAATCAGGGTGTGGATGGATAGTGTATCTGGCCTTTGCTGCCATGAAATGCTGTGCTCGTCAAGGAAAGTACCCTGGCCAAATAGCATACTGAGGTCTGGCCATAGCCGCCACATGTCTATGGCCAATAGCAGCCCCAGTCCCCTAGCCATAATAGGTATGATCGTATCGGCGCTTAGCTGTTCTTCCTTGTTCATAACCTTAATTTTTGATATACTCAAAAAGAATAATGTACTGAGATGAAAGGTGCGGCTCACCTTTTTGGACTAATGCTGGTATATATTTCGTTATTAAACGACATGAAATGCTGTCGGCAGCCATAATCTCGGACAGACCGCCTGTTAGGCTCCTGATTGATGCACGCGCCTGATCCTGTAGATAAGACTGACTGCTGTCAACGAATGATGAACCCAATTGCAGGTAGCTGTTGAGCCGGAGCTTTCCGGTAGTGCTTTGTATGCGCGGTTCGCTCGTCAGCGTGGCGTTACCCTTTTGATATTGGATATATTCAAGCTGTATCTGCATGCCTACGCTAGGACCATAGAAAGTATAGCCTCCACTCAGTCCTGCGAGGTCCTGATATAGATAAGCGAACCCGAATATTTCTGGCAAACGATCAGGAAGTTTAAAAATGATCCGTAGGTTGTAGGCTGATGCCATACAGATATGTATGGCACAGCCTAGGGCAAAAATCAGTCTTAGCATAGGTTTAAGTAGGGAGTAACTGCTATTTTAATTGTTTTGTAAACTGTTCATTGGGCGATGAGGGAAAGAATAAACGGGTAGAAAGTCCATCTTGAATGCGATTGTCCATCGCGTTCAGGTGTATGTAATTTTTGTTGTTTATGTCCCGTTCGGGCATGACGGGATTTGGTGCGACGTTCAGAACGAAAAAGAACCCTGCGCAAATGAGATAAAGGAATAAATTAGATCGTTTCATGTTATGAATTTTTTAGTTGTTTATTTCTTTAAATTGTTAAAATCGGGGGATAACTTGGAGTTAACTATTTGTTTATGTCGGCTGTAATTATTTACTTTACGGCTATAACTATTTTTGTAATCAGTCAACATAAACCTATTATGAGCAAATTTCCTGTGGTTATAATCGATGATCTATATGGTGCGCTGGAGGATACAGCCGCCGTATTGGAAGAGCTTGGCTTATTTCAGATAAAAGGTAAATTTACCTCGGTCAGAGATGCCGAAGTGTATTTTCTACATGCGGACGAGAAAGTTTATATTATATTCTGTGATATTGAGATGCCGGACTGTTCGGGCTTGGATGCGATTAAGAGGCTCCGTAATTATTGTTCGCACTTTGTTTTTGTCACTGGTTTTGCGAATAAATATGCGCTAGACGGATACAAAGTGCATGTTGATGGTCTCTTGTCAAAACCTGTTGAAGCGGATGAACTGCTTGACTTATTAAAGCATTTAGAAAGAAAATCCCCAGGCAGTAGTGCTGACCGTGATCTCAAGACCGAACTGATGATTTTTCTGGATTTTGTTGATCCAAAAAGCGAATTGCATCTTGCACGAAAGAATGGCCCCCCAATGCGGAAGCATCCGGAAAATAAAAGGGTATATGAGAAAGTCCCGGTCGCACTTGCGGAAATTGCTTATTTAGACAAAATACATAATTACATTCATTTTTTCGGGCTTAGACCAAATAATCAGTTTTTCTTGCTGGGGGTGCTCAACAAAAGGATGATAGACATGGATGATCTACTCCAGCAAGATCCGAGATTTGTCCGAGTCGATCAGTCCGTATTCATTAATTTAAATTATGTTAGAAAAGTGACCCTGGTAGGAGTCAAAGTCGGGCCAAAATTTCTAACTGTTTCAAAATCACGTGCTGATGAACTTAAAAGAAAATTGAAGATGATGGATATTAGCCACAAATTGTAAGATCATGCCAGCAAGAAAACAATTTATGCTTACCTGGCTCAAAAATATCGTACTCAGCACTGCAATTGTCTTTTCGCTGGCTTATATCTTCCTGATCATACCTGCAGCATTTCAGGATTGGCGCGATCAATTGACTGCCTTGGTCCTGACCGGTATTATATATGTGTTGGTTAGGCATCTGATACTCCCCAGGCTATTTATATGGTCTAGGTATAATGCCTGGCTGTTGATGACTTTCGTCATGCTGCTTTTTCTTTTTTTTTGTTCTATTCCAATCTTGATTAGCCTTTCTACGGGTGCATTGAAATGGACTCCGGGAAAATGGGATATTGAAAATTTCTGGCCTGTGATATTTTTAATCATTCCGCCCGTACTGGTAGCTTTCTTTATGTATAGCTGGCAGTTTGGTGTTGATAAGTGGTTAGCATATCGAGAAGCCCAGCAACGGCTCACCGAAATAGAACATATATCCATAAATTGGGAATTAATTGCCCTGACAAAAGATCTCAATCCTCATTTTATAACAAATAGTATGGCTACGATCCGGGCTTTGATCCGCAAATCACCAGCAAATGCATTGCTCGCTGTAGGTATACTAGGTAAAATAGCCAAGGTATATATGAATAATCATGATACATGGTTAAACTTAAGGAGGGAAATGGACATGGTCGATAAATTGGTAAGTATGTATGAATTTATAAAGGGACATTCAATTTCGCTACAAATGGAGGATATATCGGACGGAGCTTATATGGCCCCCAAAATGCTCCTGTTCAATCTGGTAGAAAATGCGTTGCAATATGGTGAGACATCCGTGAAAAAGTATCCCATACGAATAGTGATCACTAAATCACAAGATAATATGGTGACCGTTCAGGTTTCCAACCGGATCGCCGCAAAAGCGGTAGCTGGTAAGGTAAGTCACAATACGACGCTGGAAAGAATAGCGCGTCAGCTGCGGTTGCTGGATCCGCAGCGTACTGCCCTTATAGTGTCTAATGATGAATCTATATTTATGGTATCAGTCTCATTCCCACAAATCATCGACAGTAATCTAACAGATCAGAAAAATGTGTAACTTAAGGTAATTATAAACCTTTACCATCCGTGGGTATTTTCCTTTATTTCGCAGGGCTTGGCAGACCTTGAAATAAAACTGATTTTTCTTTGTTTCTGGAAATAACCCTACCTGTGCGTCGATGGTCTTAAACCCATAGACCATGAACCTAAGTGTATTCTTACATACATTAATAGATCGTATAGAAAAATTGACTGAAATTTTAGTAGCGATATACCGCCTGCTGGCGACCCTGATCCTCATCCTTAAAGTAAAGAAAGTAGAACAAAAGCCTCTGCTCGAACGTAAGCTCTGGACGCATACCGAAGTGACGGCATACCTTGGTATCAGCGTTTCGACCTACAAGCGCCGTGTGCGGGAGGGACTGCTCAATCCGATGACCCTCACTGGCGATGACCGCTACTTTGAAGAAGATCTGACCGAAGCACTCGAAAGGAGCAGACTCAAGGGGAAAATATAATTTTCTGGCCCCAGCGCTTTGGTCAGGCGCTAAGGAACTGCGACTTCGCGCTGTGTCTTTGCGATCTTCCCGACCAAAAGTATGAAACAAACCGTTGACTGGTTGTTTTTTCTCCAGGACAGAAACAGATCTTTATTCGGCCGAACGGAAAATTCCCCTGACTGGTTGGTGCAGTCGGGGGAATTTGCTGTTCAGTCACACGGAAATATGAAACAGTCACCCATCTGTTTCATTTCCCCACCCGGCCAAATGAACTTTTCACTGGTTTCTTTGTGTCAGTCCTTGGATTGCGCGGATATTCCAGGGGACGGAATCGATATTTTATTGTGCGAAACCGAGCAGTCACAGCGCAAAATCACCCCTTTCTGGCGCCTTACCGATCAGGTTGGCTCAAATGGGCTTAATTAAGCTCAATCTAGGTCAAAACTTCATTTTCGGTCCGTTACGATGATATGTTTGTGTCATTAAATGATCTCGAGAGGAATATTTAAGCGTTAACAAACAGATTATTAAACAGACACTGTCAATGCTAATACTACTAATGACAGGTCATAATAGAAAAAAAATGGCAACGAAAATGAAAGCCCTAATTGGCTTTGGAAAAATGAAAGATGATGAACTGGTCATCGTCTGCAATACGATTATAGGTGCGATGACGGGCAATGCCAAGTATCCGACACCGACGCCCGAATTGACCGATATACAGGTCTTATTGGATGATTTTACGGCCAAGCTGGCCATTGCCCGTAAACGTGGTTCGCCCGAAGATACCGCGCTTAAGGATGAGAGCCGCAGCCCGCTTATTGTGGTGATGCAGCAGCTGGGCTATTACGTCAATTCGGTGGCCCAAGGTCATCTCTCCACCTTGCTGAGTTCGGGATTCCCGACCAACAGCACCTCCTTTGCCAATCAGGTACCGCTCAAAGTGGATAATGTGCGGCTCTCGGATGGACGGCAGTCGGGGCAGGTGAAGCTGGACTTTGCCCCCCAAAGGATAGCGACGATCTATGAATACCGCTATCGCATACGAACGGATAATCCTTCGGAATGGGGCGACCGCTTTACGACCACTTCGTCCCGGAGCAATATTATCGCTCCATTGGAAGTAGGCAAATTCTACGAAGTGCAGGCGCGCGCAATCAATACCCAAGGAGTCGGTGATTGGAGTGATTCGGCCAATATCCTGGTGCGTTAATGGATATGCTGCTAAAAAGAGTCAGACAGGGGAAAAATAGTACCCTGTCCGAATTGTATATAGATGGTCTGTTTCAATGTTATGTTCTTGAAGACAGCATCCGTGATCATAAAATCAAAGGACAAACCTGTATTCCTGCAGGGAGCTATTGTCTGGGGGTTAACCATTGGGGTGGAATGAATACCGCGTATAAGAAGCGTTTCCCCGATATGCATCAGGGGATGATCGAGATACGGGATGTGCCGGCTTTCAGTAATATCTATATCCATATCGGCAATACGCATGCGGATACGGCCGGCTGCCTATTGGTGGGGACGTATTTCCACAGCGACAAAAACCGCGAAGACTATGAAGTATATCAATCACAGGAGGCTTACCAGAATTTATATCAAGTGGTGATTGACCATGTGAAAAGCAGCAAGGTCATCCTGACCATCCAAAATAAGCTGATAGGAGGGAACTATGCCCGTTTGAGCCGGGCGTGTAAATCACCGAAGGCAGCTAACACATAATAATAATTTATACGGATGAAAAAGATAATCAATAAAATAGGAAAAGTACTGGGACTAGTACTTGCAGCACCGATAAAGCTGCCCGGAAAGGCATTAAATATCGTCCGGTATCTTGCGCTGGGCCTGGGGATCATCGAGTCGGTCATCAACGAAGATGATCAGGTGATCCGTGAAGAGGAGAAGGATGAAACAGTCCCGGAACATAAGGATAACCTGAAAAGGGCTTCGGAGCATGATGTCCAACGGATAAACCCAGCGAAGAAAGGAGCGATTGATGAAACTGAGTGATATGCGCTTATCGGCAATCGGTGGCACACTCTGCGGTATCTGGGCGTCTTTTTCAGTAGGCGACCTGCTTAACGGAGCATTGACGGCATTGGTCGGAACGCTTGTGAGTTTCTTATTGAGCCGCGTTTTAAACCGGGTATTTAAACGAAAGTGAAACCAAGGGCTTCTGTTACTGTAGAAGCCCTTCGCTTAATGTATACCTGATCGAAGGGATAACTTTTAAATTAAATGCTAATATTATTAGTATTTTTATAATATTTTATTTATATTTGCTTGATAACCAATATTTAATAATTATGGGTAAATTAAAACGGCATATTGGCAAATATGTAGACCCTAGTACTGATTTCGGCTGGAAGCTTTACTTTGGGCGCGAGGAAAACAAGATTCTACTAATTGAATTTTTGAATAGTCTTTTCGAAGGCGAGAAAGTTATTGCTGACCTACGATACAAACCTGTTGAACATGACGGTGATTATGAAAATATGCGAAGGGTAGTCTTTGACTTGCACTGTATCGGTAGTAAAGGCGAAATATTTATTATTGAGATGCAGCAGTTGTTTCAAGAGTTTTTTAAAGATCGCGCGGTATACTACACATCACGTTTAATCAATAAGCAACTGCCCCGTGGCAGTAAAGGGAATAATTATTGTCTACCTGAGGTTTATTTTATTGGTATCTTGGAATTTAATATGATGGAGAATGGTAATGCGCCATTACACCAGATTACCAATAGACCATACTATCATGATGTGGCCTTATGTGATAAATCAACCAATGAGATCTTCTATGACAAGTTGGGATATAAGTTGGTCTCGCTACCTTTGTTTGATAAGAGGCCCGAAGAGTTAGTGACAATTATGGATCAATGGCTATATTTACTTAAACACTTGAGTACCATGGATAAATTGCCTTCGTTTTTGGATAAGCGGATATTTGGTCTTATCTTTGAAGTAGGGGAGATAGGTAAATTAACGAAGGAGGATATGATGTCATACGAATCGAGTCTAAAACACAAACGTGATGCCGAGAGTGTATTTAATTCAGCATTACGATCCGGAGAAGCCTTGGGACATGCTAAAGGTCTTGAAAAAGGTCTTGAAAAAGGTCTTAAAAAAGGTCTTAAAGAGGGACTTAAAGAAGGTCGTGCAGAAGGTGAACACAAGCAAGCTATCGAATCCGCTCGCAAGATGCTAAATAAAGGCTATAGTAAAGAGGATATTAGCGAAATTTCTGGACTCTCTATCGAAGAGATCGAAAAATTAAAATAATTTTAACATTTTATAACAATTTCTTTTAAACGATTGCGGCTGCAGGCTGTTCTATTCATAAACAACGAAAGGAAAATAGTATGAGCGAATTAACTTGGAAAGGCCGTTGGAATGAGATTAAAGGCAAAGTAAAACAACAGTATGCCGATCTTACGGATGATGATTTACTGTATGCAGAAGGCAAAGAGGATGAATTGGTCGGTAAACTTCAGAAGAAGACCGGAAAAACACAGGATGAGGTGAATAGTTGGTTGAACGGATTGTAGAAAGAAGTGTTTTTTTGTGATAAGGAAAAACGGATAGCAGTAATGTTATCCGTTTTTTTTTGAGGTAAGTCTGGAGAGCTAATGTTTTGATGTTGCAGTAATTCTATATTGTGGGCGATAGCATGTTGATGTTCACGTAATATCTTTATCAGATAACGAAAAATTACACTGCTTTTTAGGCCAAATTCGATAACTTTAATAAATAACTTAAATATAAAATCCAAAAAAGCATGAACCATCATAATTTTATGAGCGCTATTGATCAGAGCATTTCTGAAGGCGTTAAAAGAGGTATACTTCATTTAACTCAGGAAGGTAATCTGACAACCGACAACCTTATCCGCATCAATGGCTCCGAGTTAGTGAACTTTACCTCTTGTAGCTATCTTGGACTCGAGCATGATGAACGTTTAAAACGTGCCGCAATAGCAGCCGTAGAAAAATATGGTGTGCAATTTTCCGAATCCAGAGCATACGTTTCCATTGATTTATATAGCGAACTGGAAGATTTAATGAGCGAAATTTTTGAAGCTCCTACCATTGTTGCTCCTACGACAACACTCGCACATTTGTCTGCCATACCAGTGATTCTGGATGCTGGAGATGCTGTCATTGTCGATCAGCAACTCCATAATTCGGTTTTAAGCGGTATAAATGTATTTAGGGCAAATTGGCCAATTCACTTTGAAGTCCTTCGGCATAACCGCTTAGATGTACTGAAGGAACGCATCGAAACACTCCAAAAAACGTATCAAAGAGTTTGGTATTTTGCGGATGGGGTGTATTCCATGTTTGGTGATCGCTGCCCTGCTGATGAAATCTTTAATTTGTTGGATTCCTTTCCCGCATTCCATACCTATATCGACGATGCGCACAGTATGAGTATAATGGGCAAAAATGGGAAAGGATATATTCTTAGTAACCATACCATACACGAGCGGATGATTGTCGCCTCATCGATGGCCAAAGCTTTTGCCACAGGCGGCGGTATTTTGATTTTCCCGAATAAGGAAATCGCCAGAAAGGTGCGTGCCTGCGGAGCTCCATTCAATTCCTCCGGTCCTTTGCAGCCAGCGACCTTGGGTGCTGCGGTTGCCTCTGCAAAGATCCATTTAACAGATGAGATCTATACGCTGCAAACTGAACTTGCAAATCGTATAAAATATGCAAGCTCTTTATTTAGAGCTACTGAATTGCCTTTAATTTCGAATTTTGATTCGGGGATATTCTTTATAGGTACATCGAGGGCCGAGCTTGCATACATTATCATGGAAAAAATGATCAAGCGCGGATTTTTGTTGAACATCGGGGTATTTCCCGCTGTATCCAAAAACCATTCCGGTATAAGATTTACAATGACAACACTGCAGTCCTATGATCAGATCGAAAGGATGGTAAAGGCGCTGAATGAAGTATTCTTTGAAACTTTAGATGAGCATCAATATACAGTCGATCAGATCTATCACGCATTCAAGGTCGTCGCCCGTTTGGAGGAGCGGTCAGCCGGCGAATTCATTAGCGCACATAGCCCTGAAAAAGAATAGCGCATACCGAACCATGTTCTGCTAAACGGAAAATAAGGGGGGATATAGCTATCCGGCCGGCTCTTCGACCGAGTTATAGGCCCACCCTAAAATGTTTTTGATCGAAGCTTTGATCCTGTTCAATCCCTCTGGGGTGGAGATGTCTATTTCACAGACGGTACTTTTTGTATGTGCAGCATGAAGAACAATATAATAGATTCCTGCAACCAGAATAGTGACAACAGCCCTGAGGTCGAGGTCCTTGCCTTGAAGTTCTTTATCTGCAAAAGCAAAGAATAGGGCACTCATCTTTTCCCGTTCCTGCGAAATCTCCGACATGAGTGCAGATTCCTCGCAGATCTGCCAGGCCAAAATCTTTTGCATCTCTGTATTGGTAAGAAAATCGTCAAACTGATTTAATAATAAAGATTCCAAAAAACCTCTTGACCCTACCTCGGGCGCATCTCCAAAATATCCCACAGCATTCATCGTCGTAGTAAGCCAATAGTCTTTGCCCCTGATGTAAGTTTCAACCAGCTTGTCCAATGTGCCGAAGTATAAGCCAATGAGCTTGCGGTCAACACCTGCCGCTTTTGAAATATTGGCAATGGTGAGACCGGGATAACCTTTCTCTTCAAGTACTTTACCAACGGAAGCAATTAACTTCCCCATGGTTCGTTCCTTATTATTTTTTTCTCCTTGATATTTTTTTCTCGACTGTTGTTTAGTGGTCATAATACTGCTTGAAATCGAAAGATTTAAGATTAATATCAAATATAAAAAAATTACTTAGCATACCTTTAATTTGTTAAACAGTTGTGAGTTATTTAAACGATTGGTTACAAAAAATGCTGCATATATAGTTGATACAATATAACCATACGATGCTTTCATATCTTGGGAAGTATCGTATGGTTCAGCAGGAATTGTTTATTTGATCTTAACCAACTCGACGCGGCGGTTTTTAGCTTTGTTTTCTTCAGAATCATTGGCGACAAGTGGTCTTTCGGCACCGTAACCTTTGGCTGATAAGCGTGACTTGTCTATTTTTTGTCCTACTAATGCTGTCATCACTGCGTGCGCCCTATCATCAGATAGTTTTTTATTATGTGCCGCATCACCTGTGTTGTCCGTGTGCCCTTCAATAGCGATTTTAAGTGTGGGGTCATTTTTTAGCGCTTCGGCAATCTGAATAACCAGATCGGTGCCCGCTGTGGTTATGCTGGATTTATCAGTATCGAATGTGATGTAAACAATTGATTTTCCAGTCTCTGATAGATCCTTGCTGATATCGTCTGCCGTGATTTTTTGGATAGTTTGTTTAAAGTTGTTTTCCTGCAGTATATTGAGCTTGGCACCCGCATTATTTGCCGTATATTGAATAAAGATATTGCCCTGATTTTTACTCCGGATGACGTATACCCGGATCTGTTCATCCGCATAGCCGATATCGCCCTCATCACCTTTATAGGGGTCTTGTTTATGGTACCGTTCGTATTCTTCGGGCGTGATGGTGCCATCGAAGACTTTAACAGCACCTATTGATGCTAAATAATCTTCCATACTCTTTTCAAAATAGCGCTGTGAAAACTGCGTACCCGGCTCATTGGTAATATTTGCTTTATACAGCCGTCCTTCATAGGGCTTCATGACACCATTAATTGCGAAATAGCAAACATCAAAGTCCTTTTTGATCGCCTGGTTCATCTCTTTATAACCTTTTGGTGGCGTAAAAAACGGGAATACACCGATATCTGCATCCGAATAGGGGATGCTCGCAAGGTCGAGTGTTGCCGATGTATCAATTTTAACGGGCTCTTCAGTCGCCGATGTATCTTGTGGAGCGGGAGCTGTTGTGGTTTCTTTTGGTTTTTGGTTACAGGAAACCACAACTGCCGCGAGTGCAAATAATAGTGCTGTTCTTTTCATGATCTGTTATTTTTCTTTTTTTGCAGCGACAAATTTTGTGCCTAAAGGGAAAAGTAGCACGTTGATTTGTTATAAACAAAACATTCTGTCGTTGTCGGAGGTTCACCTGTATAAAACCACACGCGCGATGGAAGTAAAAAGGAAAAGCTCGAATCAGGTAAAAACATATTGGACCATCTTTAAAAATACCGTATCCGGATTTATGAATGAGGATTCCATGAAATACAGTGCTTCTCTGTCCTATTACACGGTATTTTCAATTGGGCCGATCCTTGTGTTGATCATTGCCTTGGCTGGGATATTCTATGGCACAGAAGCCATTGAGGGGAAAGTGTTCACGGAGTTGAATGGATTGGTCGGAAACAGTGCTGCCAAGCAAATCCAGGAGGTGATTCAGAATTTGCAACTGTCTGGCAAATCAAATACGGCTTTGATCATCAGTTTGGTCACCTTGATCATTGGCGCAACGACCGTATTTGGGGATATGCAAAACTCGATCAATAAAATATGGCATGTGCTGCCCAAACCCAAAAAGGGCTGGCTGAAAATCATACAGGACCGATTACTGTCCTCATCGCTTGTCATTGGCTTGGGCTTTCTGCTGGTGGTCACTTTAATTATCAATGGACTGATTCTGGCATTGACACAGCGGCTACTGCATTATTTTCCTGATATAACAGTTGTCTTGATGAATCTCCTAAATTTCGCGGTTTCCTGTGCAGTAGTCTTTGTGTTATTTGCGGTGATCTTCAAAACGCTCCCAGATGTTAAGATCCAATGGAAGACGGTGCGGGCCGGCGCTTTGTTTACGACAGCTTTATTTATATTGGGGAGATACCTGATCGGAATATATCTGCAGACTTCCTCTACCCAGGATACGTATGGCGCAGCAGGTTCTTTCGTCCTTATCCTGCTTTGGGTATATTACACGGCTACGATCCTTTATTTCGGTGCCATTTTCACACGCGAATATGCAACGGTAAAAGGTATACCCATCAAGCCGGCTGAATTTGCCGTACATGTGGAAACACAGGAGATTGAACGCAATGTGGCCACGGTTCCACCGGCTCCACTTGGACCTGATACAAATGTATCGCGATAAATAATTTGGTATGCAGTACTGTATTTGTACGGGTGATCTGTATTTATACTTCTTTTGTTTCAATTGATACGGATCTTATTTTGCACCTGGGGTAATGGCATAAAGTTTGGATTTAACCTATCGATTTTTAATAAAAAACACATTAACGATGAGAAAATTTATTCAAACATTGGGACTAGGGATGCTTATCTTGACAGCAGTAATCAGTTTCACTTCATGCAGCAAAGATGATGATCCGGCAGACAACAATCTTTTTATCGGCAAATACGAAGGAAAGATTGCGTTTGACGATCTAAAGGATAATAGTAAAGATGTACCTTCTGCCGACGGAAGTATTACAGTAACGAAAACTGGCAATACCTATAATTTTGCTTTTGGCAATGGTATTCCTAATCTCAATGGCGTTGATTTTGAGGAGAAGGATAACGTGCTGATCAATATAGGCTCGGCCGGTACCGGAGTGATCCGTATTGATGCTGGTAAATTAACAATCGGTTACACCAAAGATGACAAAGTGTGGACAGCCGATTGCCAGCGTAAATAACAGCAATTTATTGAATTTTTTGAGCCATTGCCATAGGGGAATGGCTCTTTCTTTTTTGGTCATCGCCTCAATTAATTTCTTTTGGCGTAACGCGGCTTCTTCAATATATTACGCAGTTCCTCTTCGGTGTACCGCTTACTGCCGGTTTGGAGCAGTTTGAATCCACAGACAAGCCGCAGCCCATTCATCGAAAAAAAACGAAATTCATATACATCCCTGGAGTAACCGGTCAGCTCCATCAGCTTGCTGCGCGGCATTCCGTTTGGATAACCATGTTCGATGCTTTTGGATTTATAGCGTTCCGCAAGCTGCTTTTTGCTGAGCTTGCAACGCTCACGCGTACTAAAAGCAGGCTTTTGGCCGAAAGATTCGATCAAACGATTTAAGCGCTGGCCGGTTTTCCAGACCATCGCCCCGGCAGTGACGCCCATTTTGGCTTCCAACTCTTTGGTGGTTGGTGTTCTACCGAGTTCCTTGGCTAAGCTGAGGTAATAATCTCTGATACTAAACTTGGTAACGGGTATTTTAGTTCCGGCGAGATAACATAAGTTATTCCAGCCAAATTTTTCTTTCAGGTACCAAACCGAGGGATAATTTTCGGGCTTTAACCGTTTGTAGTCTTTATAATGTTTGATACGGTGCTTTTTGATTAGCTTGATCACTTTCTCCTTGGCTTCAGCTTCCGTCATCGTTGTAATTCGAAAGTGAGGTTTTAACTTGGCGTACTCCAGTACATCAGCCCAGCTGTCGACGTTAAAATGTCTGTAATAGGATAATGAATTATAGAGCCCATTCTTTTTGGTGCAATCTGATATGCTGGGTGAGCGTCCATGTTTAAGGTAAAATTTGACCAATGAATTTTTTAGTTTTCCGATGGAAGAAATTCTGCGGTCATTGGGGGCAAACCCGGCTGCGGCAATAAACTTGTTCCAGGATCCAAAATATTTATTGATACTGGTTGATTTTGCAGAAAATTCCCTGCGCATTGGAATCCGCCCGTTAATTTTATAAAAGTCGTTTACCAATGTCAGTAGCTCAGCTGTAATTTCTTCTTTGGACTTGTTTATATTAGGCTTTAATCCCGCCGCAAGAATAAAGTTATTCCAGGAGCCAAAATGCCGGCGGGCAATTGTATTGATGTTCTCCATTTCCCGGCGAATTGGGGTTCTGCCGTGTTGGCGCTGAAATTCATGCACTTTCGAAAGTGCATAAGCAATAATATCTTCTTGTTTTTGTTTCAAATTAACCTCCTGGTGCTTTAGAAAGCTTTTTTGTAGCAGTACCATCCTACTTGAATGTGGCCTGGTACACAGTAAAATAAAATGGTTATTAATATAAAGATAAAATTTTTCTTGAAATCTGCGACAATGCATTGATTCTATTTTACTTTCGAGCCAAATTTCGGCTGATGACCAAAAGATCAACTATAAAGAAGTAAAAAAGCCTTCTCCAATAAAGGAGAAGGCCTCATATATAAATGTAGGGGTGATTTTGCTAGTTTGCTGTTAATGCGACGGCATTGAGCTGTCTGGACGTCCCGTCCGGACCGACAGCAACAATATTGTCGAAGATCACGCGTGTACCCGGCACAATGCCATTTAATGCCGATGACATGCTTGAGCTTAACTGACCGCCCGAGGTGGACAGCACGATGGCGTCTGCACGGGGTTTGGCGATAATCATCGTAAACTTAGTCACTTTAAAGGTCGCGTCAAAGTCAAAGTTATCCAGTTTCGCAAATAGTGCATTTTGTGCCTTCAGTGCTACTGTCGCCATGGATCCGCCTGTTTTGCCGGCAAATTTGGCAATCGGATCCGGGATTCTTTTGACGCGGAATTCCGTTGAACTCAAGGTCTGTGTTTTACCCGGAGCAACTTCTGCGGATACAGAGATATGTGCCGTGCCCGGCGAACTCACCCGGACATTATATTTGCCGCCACCGGCGCTGGATATGCTACCGCCGCTCATGCTTACCCGCACTTTATCCGTAGGTGTGCCGGGCGCAGAAACGGAAATCGGATTATTGACCCCGATATACAGGACATTCATTTTATCCGGTGAGACCACGGCCGAAGGACGGGCTACCTGATAGGTCTGCTGAGGTGTGCGATACTCCTTAAAGGATCCATCCGTTTGTTTGACTTTAATCACCCCCGTCCAGCTAAAAATACCTTCCCGGTTTGTCGGTACGGAATATACGCCTTTACCGTCCACAATCTGTAATGCTGAACCATTGACAGAGATCGCCGGCTGGGACTTAGAATCAGATGCGGTTAAAAAGACTTCTGCTTTGTAGGGTTGTCCCTGTACCAAGTAAGACGTGGGCGCAACGGCTACTGCAGCAAACTTGTCCAGATTGACCACGGCCTGATCCATTTTGCCCAGAATGATCTTCACCACATCCGACTCGGCATTTTGTGCATCGGTTTGGATCTTTGTTAGGATCGTCATGGCTGCGGTCAATGGCGTGCCACTGCCGAAATTGATCTCTTCCCAGGATTTTTTGCCATTCACGGACTTCTCCGGATTCTTGGCTTCAAGGGAAAAGGAAACCATTTTTTGCTCTTCGGGTGTTAGTAATGCCAATAACTTGGAACGGGTTTCATTAATTTTGTCCTTAAGAACCGTTCCTTTTTTCTCATTGATCATCAGATTGGGGGAGATATCTTCATTTTCCCGTTTGACCAGGTCTCCCTTTTCCTCATCGTAACCGCCGCCCTGTTTGACAAATTCTTCTTTTAGGGACAGAATGTATTTATCGAGCTCGCCAATAATGGCCTGAGCTTTTTTCGCTTTATCGTAAATAGGTTTGGCCCTTGCGGGTTCCTCCTTTAATTTGGTGTTTTCAAATGCAGCGAATAGCTGTTGTACAGCTGTGTTGACATTTGACTTGGATGCTTCGAGACTGTTGTTGATATTTTTGAATGCATCCAAGATTGAATCCGGTACATTGAGTGCCAGTAAAGCAAGCAAGACCAGATAGAGGATGCCGATCATCCGCTGTCTTGGCGTTTCTCTTCCTAATGCCATTTTTTCTAATTTAAGTAATACAAGGATAAATTATACACGTGGCTGGTTCATGGCACTGAGCATATTACCGTAAATGGCATTTAATGCATTCAGATTTTTCGCCAGCTTGCCCACTTCTTCTTTAAATGCTTTGGAGTCATCCAATGATTCGTTGAAGTTTTGCATGGTATAGCTTAAGTTCTCATAAAACTTATTCATGGACTGCAGGTGAGATGCCGAGTCGCGTAGTTCACGCTCATACATGGCATTGAGCTGACCGAGATTGGTTGTCAGGTTTTTCACCTGGTCGTGGTAATTTGCCGTATCACCGGAGGTGTTTGACATCGCTACGAGGTTTTCCGAAGCTTTTTCAAAAGCTGAGCTCAGGTGATCAAATTTTGACGTTGCCGTACGCAGTTTCTGTGTAAATTCTTCTGTTGCCAGCGAAACGTCAGACAGTTTGTTGATGGCCGATACCTTCTCGCTGAAGTCACGTAATCCACGGCCCAGGTTTTCAATACTTGCCGGCTCAATATTGGCGTCCGCAAACATTTTATCCAATGCGGCTGTCGCTGATGGGCCTGCGGGCTGTGCTACGGCTGCTTTGCCGCGAACAGGCAGCTCACCGTTGAAATTATCATCCAGTTCAGGATAGACGCGGCTCCAGTCTGGTTCTGGTGCCGGCGGATTGAAACCCATCAGAAAGAAAAGGAGGGCTTCCACACCGAGTCCGATACCGATCATATAGTTGGCCGTGCTGCCGCCGATGTGGAGGATCTTGAACAGTACCCCGATGATGACGATACTCGCGCCCCAGGATATGGCCACATTCAGCCATCTTGAATTGTCTTTTTTCTTGCTCATAGTTTTTATGTGTGTGTTTGGTTTAATTCTTTTTGGATAGTTTTATTTTTTTGTTTCATCTGTATAAAACGGATTTGTCTATTTTATAGTATACAGCATCCCACTATGTACCTCCATTTCCTGTTGATTGCAATAGACTGCTTTGTTTCAAAAAATATACCAAAGGTCTTTGTTGTCTTAAATTTTATGTGCTGAATCAATCCCTTTACGGTTGGAACTGCTCATTTTCTCAAAATAAAGTAAACGTTCGAGCCCCCCAATAGTTATACTAATACGTAGATGTTGAACCCTAGAAAATTGTAACGTTATGACCGAAGCTTTAATCCAACTTTCACAGGCCTGGCCTGCATGGCTGTGGAATATGGCATTAATTTTATTTTCATTCCTGATCGGTATCCTGATCAAGATGCTGTTTATACCGCTGTTGCGCAAACAGGCGATCGAGCAGTCTTCTTATTCGCTATTTCGCTCTTTTACCCGCAGGTTTAACAGAATATTAAGCGTGTTTATCCCCTTAGTGGTTTTCAATAGCTTGCTGCCTTTTGCGCATTTTAATCCCACGACATTACAGGTGGTGGCCAAGATCAATGAGATTCTACTGGTGTTTTTTTTCGCCATGGCCCTTATTCAGGCCATCAAGGTATTTGAAGATTATCTTTACCATCGCTTTGATGTCAACAAGGAAAATAACCTCCGCGAAAGGAAGGTACGGACGCAGATCGTCTTTATCCGAAAGGTGGTGGTGACCATTATAATTGTGGTCGCGCTGGCGATTGTATTATTAAGTTTCGAAAGCATGCAAAAGATCGGTGCCGGATTGCTGACCGGTGTGGGGGTCGGAGGTATTATCATTGGCTTTGCGGCACAGAAGTCGCTGGGGAATCTGCTGGCGGGGTTTCAGATCGCATTTACACAGCCGATACGAATGGATGATGTGCTGGTCGTAGAAGGGGAATGGGGAAAGGTCGAGGAAATCAACCTCACGTATGTGGTGGTCAATATTTGGGACAAACGTCGTCTGGTACTGCCGATCACCTATTTTATCGAGAAACCTTTTCAGAACTGGACGCGGACTACAGCCGAGATATTGGGAACAGTTTTTATATACACCGACTTCACCATCCCCGTGCAGCAGTTGCGGGAGAAGTTGACAGCCTTGCTTACCGGGCACCCCTTATGGGATGGTCAAGTGAATGTCTTGCAGGTGACCGATTTTAGGGAGCAGACCATGGAGATACGCTGCCTGATGAGTTGCCGTAATTCGGGGCAGGCCTTTGACCTGCGCTGTTACATACGTGAACAGATGATCGACTATATCAGGGTCAATTTTCCGGATGCCCTGTCCAAAACACGTGTCGATTACACCGAGAAAGAAATTAAAGTGTAATCCTTTGTAAGGGATCTTCCTGCCAGTCAGTGATTGGATACGGAAATGTCTTGTTCAAGCCATATCTTTGTGAGGTAATTTTGAAAGCAATATGCAGATTTTATTTTTTGTTTTATCGGGGCTCTTGATTATCCTGAGTCTGCTGCCTTTTATCCGTTGCCAGCATTGGGTGTTTCGTGTGGCTGAGTTTGTGAAGCTGCAGCTGCTGGTCTTTCAGGTGCCATTGCTGGCCTGGGGCTTTTACCTTGTTGTGGATGCTCCCTGGATATGGAGTATACAGATCGTTCAGGCACTATTGATTGGCTATCATGTATTTATCCTGGTACGATATACCAAATTTTGGCGTAAAGAAAAATATGAAAAGGGGAAAGATGCCTCGGATAGCATTAAAATTATATCCTGTAATGTCTTGCAGTTCAATAAAGAGCACGACCGTTTTATAGATCTAATTCGGAAAGAGCAGCCGCAGATTTTTTTGACAATGGAAAGCGATGCGGTTTGGGAAAATGCCTTGCGTGAATTGGAATCAGACTATCCAAATGTGGTCAAAGTGACCTTGGATAATACCTACGGCATGCATTTTTACACCAAGCTCAAGGTCAATAAAAGTCAGGTACATTACTTTGTCGCTGATGACATTCCGAGTATCGAGGCTGAATTGGAGACACAAGACGGTCACCGTTTTATATTTTTTGCGGTGCATCCACCGCCTCCAAGTCCTACGGAGGAAGAAAATTCCAAAGAACGGGATGGTGATCTGCTCAGTGTAGCAAAAAAGGTGCGCGATTATAAAATGCCGGTAGTGGTGACGGGTGATTTTAACAATGTGGCCTGGGCACGGTCCTCGGTCCTGTTTAAAAAAACAAGCAAGCTGATCGATGCGCGGATCGGACGTGGCATCTTATCGACCTTTCATGCCAATTATTGGTTTTTCAGGGTGCCGCTGGATTTGCTATTCCATAGCCCGAATGTATTTATAGACAAACTGTTTATTTATCCCTCCGTAGG
The DNA here is from genome assembly GCF_002933815.1 of Sphingobacterium sp. HMA12. Lineage (GTDB taxonomy): Bacteria > Bacteroidota > Bacteroidia > Sphingobacteriales > Sphingobacteriaceae > Sphingobacterium. The sequence goes on along the minus strand of NZ_BEYR01000004.1, from coordinate 81,631 downwards.
TTCTGATCACTTCCCTATGGGCTGTACCTTCTTTATAGATCGCTATTCGGATGAGCAGGCGGAGGATATCAAAGACCTTGAAAAGGGAGAAATGAGTGAAGTCAACGAACTGATCGCCGAGGGGCGTGAGGAGGAGAGTGACAATCGTGAATAATTTGTGCATGCGATGGGGGCCCTGGTTATTGTCCGATCTGTAGTTGATATTCCTTTGCTGCCGCAACCGAGAAATAGCCCAATGCGTTGTTGGAGATATTGGATTTCGGATTGCTTGGTGCGGCATTGCTGAGGTTGTTGCTTTGGTATTCGTTCCAATATTGATAGGTTTTCTGGTCCACACAATAGCGGCGTACAGTAATTGTGTCGCCACGGGATAGGTCTTTCTCCTGGTCGGTTATATAATGGGTTACCTTGAGCCCGTCGTTAAATTGGTCAGACTCTGCTCGGGCAAAACGAAAGGGGCCACCATTGGTGGAGAGGGTATAGATATAATAATTGGAAATTTTAGCCGGATCTTTAAAGGTCAGTGCTGCAAAAAAATAATTTTCTCCAGCAAGATTCTTTTCGGAAATATTGGTTGATTCCACGGCAACATAGGCGGGCATCTGGCAGGTAGCGCTATATTGCTGCTTTTGGACGTCAACATGCAACGTATAGGTTCGGCCGGCAAGGGGTTTAAAGTTGCGGTGGATATAATTGCCGTCTTTCTCATATTGAAAAGAGTAGTTCCTATTTTCATTGTCTTTGACCGATACCGTTGCTCCTTTGATCCCGGAAGTATTGATGGGATCGTCAAATCCGACGGATCGTGAAAGGCGTATCCGCTGGACTGAACCGGCATCGGACAGCTGAGCATCGATAACAACGCGGGCTGCAGCCTTATTGAGAGCAAGATCCATTTTTTCCTCACAGGAAGAAATCAGCAGCAACAGACCGGACAGGATAAAAGATCGTTTAGCATTCATGGGGTCTAAAATTTAAAGTTCCAGGTGACGGAAGGAATAATTCCGAATAAAACAATTTTGTAAGCTTCGGTCAGATTGGGGTTGGCCTTGTTTTCCCGAAAGTCAATAGTGTAAGCATTTTTGCGGTTGTAGGCATTGTATAGGCCAATTGTCCAGCTCGAATGAAAGCGTTTACCGTTTTTATTGGGGTCGTAAGTCGCTGACAGGTCCAGACGGTGATAATCAGGCATGCGGTAACCGTTCCGCTCGGTATAGTAGAACATGGATTTGCCGTTGACAAGGTATTTTCCGCTTGGAAAGGTAACGGCATTTCCGGTATTGAATACAAATGTTCCGCTGAGTGTCCAGCTGTCCGAAAGGGCATAATTGGCCACAACCGCGAGGTCGTGCGTACGGTCCTGCCGTGCATTGAACCAGTTTCCGGCATTGATTCCGTTAAATTTACGCCGGCTTTTGGAAAGGGTATAGCTGATCCAGCCTTTAAGACGGCCGCTGTTCTTGCGCAGGTACCCCTCCAGGCCGTAAGCCCGTCCAATACCAAAGAGCAGCTCTCCTTCAAAATAGGCATTTGCCTGTAAGGTGGCTCCGTTGCGCACGTCAATCTGATTACCCAGACGTTTATAATAGGCCTCGACCGAAAAGTCGTACTGTTTGTTCGCAGAGGTACGAAAGTAGCCCAGGACAGCCTGGTCTACGCGCTGCGGTTTAATCTGGAGACTACTGAGCACATACTGATCGGTGGGCAAGCTGGCGGTGGTATTGGTCAGCTGGTGCAGGTTCTGGACGATGCGGTTGTACGAGGCTTTTAAGCGGCTGCGTTCATCCAACCTCAAGCTGGCAGACAGGCGTGGTTCTAGATTGACATAGTGTTTGGCAATTCGGCTGTTATCCCGCTTTTCCGAAACGGGATTTCCGTTTTTGTCAAATTGATAGAAGGTCCGTCTGCCCAGGACCATAAAATCATGGACATGGATACCATACTGTAACGACAGATTGGTGGTCGCTTTCCATTCGTGGGAGATATAACCCCCGAGATCAATCCCGCGCTGGCTTTCAATGGCTGTCGGATTGACAGACTGATTTTTGTCTGAAGAGAGATTGGCCGGCCGGATGGACTGTGCCAATGCGCTTACACCCAGCCGGATGGTATTATTGATATTTGCATAATAGGAGAAATCCTGCTTAGCATTGACGTTCCGGATGTTGGAGGCCACCTGAAAATCAATCTGCTCGCTGGAGACACCGGACTGATAATTGAATCCACTGTAGATAAGCGAGGTGTTACTCGATATTTTATCGTTAAAGAGGTGGTTCAACCGTGCCGTCGCTGTGGTATTTCCCCAGAAAAGGTGAAATAGGTCATTGTACTTTAATCTGTCTTTGCCGTGATAGCCCGATAGGTATAAGTTGGTTTTCTTACCCAGATTAAAACTAAGCTTGGCATTCAGATCATAAAAATACAGGCTATTCTTATCCATATCTTTACTTTTCGCCAGTTTTAAAAATGAATCGGCATAGGAACGGCGGGCACTGAATAAAAACGAACTCTTATCTTTTACAATGGGGCCCTCAAGTTTGAGCCGCGAAGCGACGATACCCAGCCCACCTTCGCCGGAAAACTGTTTTTTATTGCCATCCAACATGGAGACGTCCAATACCGAAGATATCCTTCCGCCAAACTGGGCCGGTATTCCGCCCTTATAGAGCTGCACATCCTTGATGGCATCGGAATTAAAGGTGGAGAAAAATCCAAGCAGATGCGAAGCATTATATACGGTAGCCTGATCAAGTAAGATTAAGTTCTGCCCTCCATCGCCACCGCGTACATGAAAATTGGCCGAACCTTCCCCACCGCTTTGTACACCGGGCAACAGCTGAATGGTTTTAACCAGGTCTTTCTCGCCAAAGAGGACGGGGACATCTTTCATATCTTTCATCGTGAGATGGGTCGTGCTCATCTGTGGGTCGTCGATGGCTTCGCCCTTCTCTTTGGCGGATACGAGAACCTCGTCCATTCGATTGGTCAAAGGCTGTAACGCAAAGCTTTTTTCAAGTGCCTGCCTTAACTCGACCGTTGTTATCTGCGACCGGTAGCCCATGTAACTTACCGTCAACTGCTGAATACCTGCGGGAAGTGTAATCTGATAATGTCCCTGTAAGTTTGTGGTCGTGCCTATGCCGCCCTTTATGGTAATAATGGCTCCGCTCAGCGGTTTTTGAGTCACGGAATCACGAATGGTGCCACTTAGCAATGCGTCTTGTGCGGAGGCAAGGAAAGGGGATAGTACAATAGAAATAGGCAGAAAATAGGAGATGATCGAGCTCATTTTTAGCGCTGGTCTGATTGAATTGTGGACAATAAAAAAATAGAATGACGTATTAACCCTTTATTAATATTTATTGCTATAGTTTAAGTGATTTTAGCTGCATAGTAGTCTCCTGTATTGATGTGGTTTAGTTATTATGTAACGCTTTTGGTACACGGAATATTGTTCTAAACGCTTTATTTAGGCATTAGATTTACTTGTGCTTAGCAGGGAAATGTGCCGGACCGAAAACCAGATGCTGGATATTTACTTAGAAATGTGTAATTTAATAGCGCAAATGTGTATTGTAAATCTAACTAATGGGTAAAGATTATCATTATAAAATGTCTGACGATGAGCTACAGTCGAAGACCATTGACTTTTTGCGTTTCCCGCTGATTGTGGGTGTTGTATTTATCCATACGGATTTTTCAGATATTGTTATGACGGGTGTCAAGGAGATCAGCTTTGTTAACTATCCTTTGTTCTCGCATATCTTTTTTTTATTTTCCAAAGTTATTTTCGAGGTCTGTGTACCGCTTTTCTTTTTTATTTCAGGTTTTTTATTCTTCTATAAAACAGCCGGTTTTTCTGCGGAAATCTACCTGCGGAAATTAAAAAATCGTGTGCGGTCTCTGTTGATTCCCTATGTTTTCTGGAATCTATTGGTTATCTTATTCCTTTTGCTTGCGCAGCTATTTTTGTCGGGAAGCTTAGTTTCCGGGCGAAACAAATTAATAACCGACTATAGCCTGCAGGACTGGCTCTGGTCTTTTTGGGATACCTCACAAATTAACCCAAATTTAAGGAAATCATTACCTATTAATTCGCCCTTTTGGTTTATCCGTGATCTGATGGTTGTGGTGCTGTTTTCGCCAATAGTCTATATCCTGATTAAAAAGTTGCGGGCTTATGCAGTCATTATATTGGGATTGCTCTGGATTTTTAATCCCTTTTTTTATTTGCCGGGGCTGAGTACCGTTTCTTTCTTTTTCTTCACTGCAGGGGCATATTTTAGTATCAATACTAAAAACTTTGCGCGTGGTATGCGGCCGATGCTATCGATCGTGGTACCATTGTATCTCCTGCTTGTTGCGGCACAGCTCATCTTTCTAAACAAAAGCTGGTGGGTTGATTTATACTGTGCAGGCATTTGCATAGGTCTTATTGCTACGTTGTCAGTGGTCGCACATTTTATAGCAAAAGAAAGCTGGCGCACAAACGCGTTCCTGGCTAATAGCAGCTTCTTTATTTTTGCCTACCATCGTTTGCCTTTGGTCTTTGTTATCAAATTTTTATTTAAGATACTTGAGCCACAGTCTGAAGTCTTATTGCTATTCCTATATGTGTTCTGTCCCGTTATTATCATTGTTTTTGGTCTGGTGATTTACAGTTTTTTAAAGCAGTTCTGGCCCCGGTTTACAGCGGTCATCAGTGGCGGACGTTAATAAGATATTATGAAAAAATATAAAAAGCCTGTCATTATTCTGCTTGTACTTGTTATCGGGGCATTGCTGGTCAATTACGGCCCCAAGATGTTCATTAAAAACAAGTACAAGCGGATCCGGACGGAATATGTATTTACGGATATTATCAATCTTGGCTGCACCCCGGTGAAACAACAGGGCGCATCGAATACCTGTTGGTCCTATACCGGCAATTCATTTTTGGAGTCGGAGATGATCCGTATGGGAAAAGAGCCTGTTGAAATTTCACAGGTCTATACGGCCCGGCAGGCCTATGTGGAAAGGGCGCATAATTATGTGCGTCTCCATGGGGGGCTTACAATGGGCGAAGGGGGGCAACTGCATGATGTCCTCAACGTATTTCGTAAGTATGGTGCGATGCCCAGGTCCGCTTACGCCGGCTTGCGTGGCAACCAAACCTACAATGATTTTAAAAAGATGACACCCATGCTGAACACCATGCTCAAAGTCCTTGTGAAAAGCAGGCCATTGACTCCCAACTGGGAGCAGGCCTACCGCGCTGCACTTGATGCACATCTTGGGGCAGTGCCTGAAAAATTTGACTTTAGGGGAAAGACTTATACGGCACGCTCATTTGCCGATCAGGTGATCGGCATCAGTCCTGATGATTACATTGGTTTTGCTTCTGTGACAGATCAGCCGTACTACAAACCTTTTGTACTATTGGTGCCGGACAATTGGTCATTTGATCGTTTTTATAATGTACCGATGCCGGATCTAACAGGGATTATTGATACGGCATTGCAGCGGGGCTTTACCATTGCCTGGACAACGGATGTGTCTGAAAAGGGGTTCTCTTGGCCTTATGGCATTGCTTTCGTTCCCGAAAAGCCCTTTGAGAGCATGTCCAGCGATGAGAAAAAAGCCATGTTTGTCAAACCAATGCCTGAAAGGAAAGTGACTGCCGAAGAACGGCAGATGGCTTTCGACAACTGGGGAACGACCGATGATCATGCGATGCATATCGTGGGACTAGCCAAGGATCAGCAGGGTAAAGAATACTACCTTGTTAAAAATTCATGGGGCAAAGCCAATGATTTTAAAGGGTATATGTATGTTACTAAAGAATTTGTCAACTATAAAACCATCACTCTGCTATTGCATAAGGATGCGCTGGAGCCAACGCTAGCTTACAAATTGAAACCTGAATAAATTTATCCGTTAAAATGAAGTACTCGAAATAGGTGTAAAATACCCCAAACGCGGTATTTTATATATTCATATGCACCATTAATTTTACGTCTAAAGAAAGGGGGGAAATTATGAAAAGAATAAGCCTATATACTTTTATGCTATGCATAGGGTGTTTTTTAACGATTAGTTGTGCGAAAAAGGAACGGGAACCGGAGGAAGATAATTCCGAACAGCTCGAAAAAAAGGAGCGGGCCAGCTACAATAACAAGCAAATGCCCGGAGTGGGGAATGTGTATGTGTCAGGCGGTACGCAAGCCGGTGGCAAACAGGAGTTATATGCGAAGGCTGACTACCAAAGTGGCCATTTTGCGTATTATATATCACCCACAGCAACTGATCTGGGAGCGGATCATCGTATCGTTTTCGGTGCGAATAAAGGTGATCTATGCATCGTTGAATTGGATGAAGCAAACCAGGTCTTGCGTATGTATACCGAGCGGGAAGGGAAACGTTTACCGGTCATCTTAAAAGTCAGCCAGTATAGCCTAAAACAATTTGAATTCCAGCTCTATCGGATAGACTGGGACAAAAAAGTTGAAGAACTCGTGACGAGTGTCTACCTACGCGATGGTAAGCCGGTAGGGACTTACAAATTAGCCGCTCGTGCAGCCAGTGCTGTCGCAGATACCGTTTCCAAGGATATAATGGGATTCCCCGGAGTAAAGAGACCGGCTAAGCAGTCATCTGTCACGGCCAACACAGCTGTAATGCTGGATTATGTCAATCGTATATTAGGACCATTGGTCGATCTCTCCAACGAAGGAATGGTAACTTTATCCGGTAAATTGGAACAATCATCAGCCACGGCAGGTGCGTTTGAAGCATTGTGGTACGATCTGGGCGCAATGAATACGGTCCTTGCGCAGGCTGGTACGCTATTTGGCTCATTCCGTACCGATCCATTAGCAAAAGGTGATCCGATGTCGAGTTTCAGCTGGTATACGGGGCAGGGGCAGACGGCTATCAATCTTAAAAACATGCAATTGACACCTGTACTGAAAAACTCGACACTGTTATATGATGAGACGGATCTGACTAGGCAATTAAAATTAATGGTACAGGTAGAAGATAAAAATAAAAAGGCGTTGATAGGCAATCCTGTGTTTGTCGATTTTAGGGTGGAGCTCGAGCAGGGCGGCATGATCCATCTGCTGTCTGAACAGACCTTAAGCTCGGACAAAGAAAAAGGGATCGTTGAGCTATTATATAACCCGCATCAGGCTATGGTAAAACCCAAAGCTGGGAGCAAGCTCAATATCTTATACAGATTGAGCGCACATGAGGGTGCTATTTTTGCAAAACAGGAAGCGAGTATCGCTGATCGGGAACCTGCAGGAATAAGTATTGTCAGTGGTGCTGGTCAGGAAGCGGATTGGGAAGAGAAGCTGAAAGCTCCCCTGATCGTCAAAGTAACGAACAGAGCCGGGCAGGCCTTAAAAAATGTTGGTGTTAGCTGGACAGTGCAATCAGTCTCCTGGGGAATTATAGTCGGCACATTGAGCGAAACACAGGTTGTGACAGATGATCAGGGACTGGCAAAGACGTATTACAGGGTCGGAAAGCAGCAGGATAAGCCTGAGACTGTAAAGGTACGGGTAGTAGGTAGTAATGGACAACCCATCCCGAAGCTTGAAACTGTATTTACCTACAAACAGAAGCGTAGGAACTTTACACTGGTACAAATGAAACACGAGACAGATAATAGCGACATGAGTAAAGCAAGTGTAATGCGGGAATGGAAGAGTGGTGATGCGGTTACTATAATGGAAAACGAACTGATTACATTTAATATTAAGGAGGATGGAAAACTATTGAAATTTTCAGATGGAACCGTAGCACATTTTATTCAGTCAACAAAAGGACTCGTGCTGGAATCGAAATACACTGGTCGCACTTTTCAGTCGAAAGACATCGAATTGAAAAATTGGGCGGTGAAATTTTCTGATCCGGTCACTGGACGTACAGACAGTATTGTGATTGATCTTACTGTCAGTAATCAGCTCTACCGTACTTTTGTGGGAAAGACACTTCGTATAGAAGGAGGTGGAGATCCTGTACACGGAAATGGGGATGAAGTACTGACCTTTGCCTATAGAAATGATGGAAAAGTAGATATGAAAAGTGCTAAATACCCTAAAAATGGTGTTGTGACTACTTTTGAAACAGCTCACATCAATAGTTATGCTCCGGTCTATGGTTGTCCAGATAAAAATAGCGTGATTCCTTATACCATGAAGCGAGTAATCGGACTGATTACCTCATCTGGCCATCTCCCCATGGTCTATGGTATGAGCACTTCCTTCATCTTATTCGCTGATGGAACTATTAAACCGAATACGATGATGGCAGGTTTTGATGACTGTACATTTAATCAGTTCTGGAACAGTGTTAAGCTTCAATAAAAGAACTGTCTGATTTAGAAAATACGTTTCCATTTAAATATGTCAAAAGGCTATTCGGAAGAATAGTCTTTTTCCGTATTAAGATGAAAAATCAAGAGCTCAGTTTTACGCCTGTATATGATGGTGTTTACAACGGATTATCTGTGCGATTGAGAGTGCCAAAAAGTATTTGTTATAAAATAGTGAGTCCTGTATCTACAACCTGAGTATAAAGAAGCAGGCCTAGCTCTATACAACGTTTGATTAATGAGCTACTGTTGCGCGTATTGGTTTTGCGCAGTATATTTTTTCGGTGCACACGAACGGTTAATTGGGATATCTCAAGTTGTTTGGCGATCTCAGTACTTGACATTCCCTGTGCAATATAGGGAAGAAGGTCAAGCTCACGCTTGGTCAGTGGACAGCTGTGCTTATTCTTTTCCGCCTTGCCAGATAGATCTATTTGATAGAAGTCATTCCGCCCATTGATACCCATGACCGTGGCGATGTAGTTATTCTTAGTTGATAAATGGGATATATCCGTATGGATATTGAGACTACGAACTATTTTGTTCTCTTGATCCGCAATCAAAGTAATGGCTTGATGATGAAATAGCCGGTAAGATCCGTCCGCAACACGCATACGGAAACAATAACATGACTTCAATGACTTAAGGTGTTTTGCGCCGATTTCATTGACTTTAGCATAACAGGCTTCCTCCGCATTTAGGACAAAAGGAATATCATCGGGATGGATGAGGTCAATAACTTCCTGAAGCTGTGCTGGTACAATTTCCAGCCCGTGAATATGGAGTATATTGGGGTGTTGGTGGCTCAATTCCTGTGCGCGAATATTGATGAGATAGTAATAATAATCACCTGTAAGAAATATTTCGGAAATTAAATCGATTATTGTCGATGAATCCACAGCGAGATCATCCGAAGAGAAAATCTCCGGATATTTTCCCCAAATGAGTGTCAGGCTATGTTCCTTGTTTTTCATCATTACAATAATAATAAAGCAAAGGTGCGGATGAAATACCTCATTTAGGGTATTTTTTATATAAGGCCGAGTTCAATGCTTTTTTTGATCAGGCAGCCACTGCTTGAGGTCTGCGTTTTCTTAAGTAGATTTTTTCGATGCACTTGTACCGTAAATGGTGAAATAAAAAGTTTGTCCGCAATTTGGGGACTCGTGAGCCCCTGTGCTAGCAAATAGAGTACTTCCATCTCACGCTTGGAAAGTTTCGGAAGTATAAATTCGGTAGGGTCTGAGGAAAGCTCCAGCTGACAGTAATTTTTTTCACCTAATGCTTTTACGAGGACAATTTTATTATTGACTTCTGTAATATGGTTAATGTCTGTATGAATATTTAGGGCGGTGGTAAAACGTCCTTCTTGATCTTGACTTAAATGAATCCCCTGATGATGGAAAAGGTGGTAGGAGCCTCCGGCAACTTTCATGCGGAAACAATAGGATGTTCGGTAAAATATGCCTTCCCCAAATCCCAGCTCTTCCATTTTTAATAAAGTGTTTTTTTCCGCTTCAACGACAAAATCTACGTCGTCGGGATGAATATAATCTATAATCTCTTTTACAGTTGTTGGATAACAATTGGTGCCATGTAACGTAAGCAGGTTGTCATGAATATTATAAATAGTATAATCGGCAATATTGATGACATAATAATACAATGGGCCTATGGCCATCATCTCAGCGAGATATTTGCCTATAGGAGCCTTCTCGGGCACCACGTATTGACTGGTAATGGCATGGGGATAACTTTCCCAGAGATTGGCGAGTATATGCTGCTGTTTCTTCATCTTTCCATTTGGTTAGTTATTCTACGCTCTAAAAAGTAAAAGGGCATAAACGATACTGGCTATGTATCGGTGGTTGTCATGCTACGGCTAAGATCTCTTAAAAATAGAAAAATAAAGATAGAACGCCAAATGGAATTGTGGGCGAAATGGTCTTCCGGTTAAGATAGGGAACATTAAGCTGTCTTTTTAAACAAAAAAGGCAGCCTCAACTGGAGGCTACCCTACTATTTGGAGGTAAAGATATTATTTTTTCAAGTAGTAGGTTTCGACCCATTTGATATTTTGTCCATCTCCGTTTTTGCTTGTTCCCTCACCCTTGAAGATCAGTTCATGGTTTGTTAGCTTTAAAATGGTAAATGCCTCCTCCTCGTCGTCACGGTCTTCTTTAAAGATTAATTTATTGTCCTTGACCTTCCACGTAAAAGGTTCCAGATCGAAACGACCATCACCGTCATCCCATCTTTGGGATCCTGTCCCGTCTTTTTTAAACTCGGCCCACTCTCCGGCCTTGCCGACGTAGGTGTCGGTTTCACCGGGGACTAACTGACTTACGTACTTTTCTAAGTCCCATTTGCCGATAATGTTTTTCTCGGTTTGTTCCGCATCGCCATCTAAACCCTCATTGTCTTTACTACATCCAGTAAAAAGCAATAGGAATAGGCACAAAGTTATTGTTAAAAATTGAACCTTGTTTTTCATGTTTTGTGTTTTCATAATGTTTTTTAATATTGGGCGGCATAAGATCTGCCGAATGTTTCAAAAAAAAGCGTTTTTTATGTATTAAAATCTAAAGGCTAAAAATACCCGGCTCCCGCTTAGTTTTATTTTCTCTTTTACGGTTACCTCTTGTTCTTCTAGTTCGTCTATAGCGATATTAAAACTATGCTTGGCCGATCCCCAGCGCGTTTCAAAACCTAAACCGAATGCGCCATAATTAACTGTTAAGCCTGTGGTGAAAAAATTGCCAAAACCTCCGGAAAAGTCTTCGTCAGCATATAATAGTGAGTAAGAGGGGGCAAAGCGTACATGGCCTGAGAGGGTAAATCCATCTGTCAATCCTACGTGAACGGATGGACCGACCTGCATACCAATTTCGCCTTTGTGGGTGACATAGTCGTCTGTCTCAGTAATCATTCCCCCATTTCCGTCATCATAAGAATAGGTTTCCGATTGTTTAAACTGTGCATAGTTTAAATCTAGATAGGTCCAGTCGATCCCAAAATACAATACCTTGGCGATAGGTTCCTTATTAAGGAAGAATGTCCGGCCACTGCTGAGGGATGCACCAAATTTACTTTTGATTTTTGACTCACCATCTAAATCGTCGGTGGCTTTAAGATGTTGCGAAACATAGCCAATATTTAAATATTTTTTTCCTGGCTTTGACTGTGCGTTGACAGTAAAATAAGCTAAGCTGAAGGAGGTTAATAGCAAAAGGACTTTTTTCATAGTTTTTAGATAATAAAGTTGCGTTAATATGTTATTTCAAAAGTAGTGGGATTAAATAAGCGGTAAAATACCGCGTTTGAGGTATTTTGTACAAATCCACTTTTGAATAATTTTACCCTAAATAGCAATCTACTCTTGGTTTAATAGTCTTTTAGGAGTTTTAGGTATAACCTATGAAATGGAGAAAATAATCGTGTTTGATGTAAGTTTCACTTTGTTTTTGTTGCACTTGCCTTGTTTAGTCACTGTGTTTGTTGGCTTGGGCATAAGTGTGTATTGGTTTGGTCCGATTGCTAATACCAAGTGCTCGTTTAGCACGACATTAATGCTGGAGAAAATATTGATCAGCTATATAATTACACTTACTTCTATCGTAGTATTTGCGATAAACTCTTTTGTAATAGGTGGGGATTTTGGAAATTTTATTTCCAATGATATTTTTTGGTTAGGGATGGGGATTGCAGTTGTAGGCTTTGTGTTTACGACCATTTTTGTGATTGCCAAATGTGTTTTATTTTGGTCAGCGGCATATGGTCTAGGGCAACGGAGATGCCGCTGGTATTTAGCTTTTTACTATTTTGGTTATGTTGCTTTTTGGTCCAAACGGTTGTGTTTATTTTAGCGATAATAAAATTTAGGCTAGAAATTTAAATTCCCAAATGTTTCCATAATCTCGCTGGAGGTTTGTTGTATGAAAGACAACAAACATATCATATACCTCGCTGAAGCTTCCCTGATCATGGTCACGTTATTTTCAAATGGGGCCAAAGCACAGCAGCCCCGATCCTTGCCGGATAAGGTGCACCATGCCGAGCCGCTCTATAATGATCTTGTTCGTGATCTGGGCGCAAGGAAGGGTGAGAAGGAGTTTAATGTGGGGGCGGACATTAAAAAAATGGGCAAGGCAGATAAATATGGCTACTTGGCAGAATATGAGTTTGCACCCATCGATCGATTGGGGCTGGAAGTAGAAACTGATTTTGTCTATTCAAAAAGTAAAATAGCCGACGTTTCCTCGGGCAATGAACTTGAAAGGTTAAGATTGTCATCTCAATATTCCTTTTATGTATCTAAAAAACAGGCGACAACATTGGCTGTAGGCTATACGCAGATTTTTAATTTCGTGGATGGGGGTACCGCATTCAATCCCTTTTTTGTGGCTGCGAAAAGCTGGCACACGAACTGGCATACACTGATTTATACCGGACCAGAGATTGCTTATCGTTATAACTCTGGTAAGACAGAGATGAATTGGCAAATCAATACATCCTTTCACTATACGTTACCACAAACGGATCATTTTATAGGGCTTGAGGTGAATCAGGAAGTTGCTTCCGGAAGTTTAGAGACCACCCTCAGACCACAAATGAAATTAGGGCTAAATGATAAATTAGCCATTGGTATGGCGGTAGGCTTTCCGATCGGAGGGAAGGAAAACGCGATTAGCTCATTTTTCCGCTTGATTTATCAACTTTAGAAATGCTTTTACCCCGAAGAAATAGCGCTGTTAGTCTGCCGATATTTTTATTTTAGTTGTTAGTGCAATTTATTTAGTTTGAGCTTTTGTGTGTCATGAGTTCAAGAAATTTAAATTTAACCGGATACTAAAAATTTACTTTTGTACACTTCATCGAGATAAGCGCCCAGTGAGCGTGTTCGTTCGGTGTCTGTATTGCTGATATAGCGCTGAAACATCAGTTCGGTACTATGTCCTGTTGCTTGCATAAGCAATGGTGTGGGGATCTTGCCGTAAAAATTAGAGGCAAAGCTGCGTCGGCCGATATGGCTGGTAATGGCTTCCCACTTTTGTATCAGCTTTTCTGTCGACCTGAAACCACTTCGGGTGCGGACTTTGATCAAGCTATTTATACCGGCCAGACGGGCGATTTCCTTAATCTGTTCATTGTATTTCTGAGCCGAAAGTTTTGAAGGAAAGTCGTTTCCATTATCGGACATAATATGTATGGCCGTCGGATGCAGCGGCAACAGGATTGTCTTTTGTGTTTTCTGCTGCGTAAAGGAAAGGCAGGGTTTTCCGTCCAGAATTTCCATCATATCCAGGTTAAAATTCATAAAATCCGAAACGCGTTGGCCTGTGTAACAGCTAATGACCAGCCAGTCTTTGGCAGCCTTCAATTCTGGGGGGACAACAGTTTCGTTGATACGAATGAGCTCATCTTCGGTGAGGCTGATGACACGGTTGTATTTTTTGATTTTTGGGAGTTCCAGTTCGTAAACGAAGGTACGTATCCCTCTTTTTTCCAGAAAATTGAGAACCGTACGAACAAAATATATGGTGCGATAAATGGTGCTTGAACTATAGGCTTCCAGCTCACCAAATTTAATGAATTCTTTGACAAAGTTGCTGTTTACTTCGTTGAGCATCAGGTGTTTTTGCTGGAAGCCTTCGAAGCGCTTTAGCATGCTAAAAAAGACCTTATAGCGCCGATGTGTATTGCCTGATATAAGGTGCAAACGGCTCTGGATAAAATTTTCGGTCGCCTCCAGCAGACTTCCTTTTGCAAACGAACTTTCGTTTAAAATGCAGGACTTTTTTATAAGCCGGCTGACAACATTGAGCGAGAATTTACGTTGTTTAGATGCGACCTCCTTCAGGTAATTTGATACAGCAATTTTGATCGAATCTAATTTTGTATTAAGCTTTTTGTAGATTTTTAAATAAATGTTTTCCGGACGCTGTTTATCTGGATTCCAACGATTAGGATTAATCTTTAAGGATGTTTTTACGACGAACTCTTTTTGTTGTTCATCAATAAATTTTAGAGCAATTATGGATGTCGAGCCTGTACTCAACAGGGTAAAGTTGAAAATCATCGCGTACACTTTTTACTAATATCTGAGTATAAAGTTAATAGTATATACGAATTAGTCTAATTCAGACTACAATTTTACTTAATCAAATATACCATTTTTATTTTAAATGCGTGCAAACGATTCTGTTAAAAATAACCACAGAATTAAAAAATTGTCAAATCATTACCTAAATGCATACTCTAATAAAATGTTTAAAATTTATCTATCTGAAAATCAGTGTGAAATATATTTTTTCTAGTCTGAATTAGACTAATATTATTAGCCCAAGTGGTTATTTAGAAAATGTTTAAAAAACCATACAGTACCATGATGATGAAAGCCAAGCGCAATTATGTACAGCCAAAAGTTGAGGTAATACTTGTCGAATTGGAGAATTGTTTTGATAAAAATTCTTCTGGGCACCGCGGAAAAAAAAAGACAAAGGAATTGTAACAAAATGTCAAATGTTAAGCTGGCGGAAATGAAAATACGTCCATATTAATCTTTTGATGGTTTGGATGTAGCCTCTATAGTTTAATGTAAAAAATGAATATACATGGAAAACAAGATGAAGTTGATCTTTGCGGATGACTGCAGGCTGCAGCAGAAAATTATTGAGCTGCTTTCAGCGGAACTTGATCTGTTCGACCTGCAATTTACAGCGGATAACGGGAGTGAATTGCTCCGGTATCTTGATTCTTGCAAAGTACTGCCCCAGATCTGTATTTTGGATCTGCACATGCCTGTGATGAATGGGATAGATACGGTGCGCGAAATGAGGCGCAGATTTCCATCCATTAAAGTATTCGGGTATACGGCTACAGATAGCCTGATCGAAATAAGTGATTTCAGACGGAACGGAGCGCTGCAGGTTTTTTCAAAACGCAACCCGAAACAAATGTTGGTGGAAATTTGCGGTTATGGAAAAATGGGGGCGCAATACGAGCGGCCCGTCATTGTTAGAAAAAGCATTTCAATCGTTTCGCATGATAACTCCTGATCAATTTGGCAATATCACGACTACCGGCTTTCAGTTCTTCAGTTTTCGGAGCAATCCTGATCTGGGCATCGAACAAAACGGGCGGGATTTCTTTACGATAATCAAGACTTTCGAGCCGATTGATATCATCATTGAGGGAGAAAGATATCATCTTGGAACAAATCAAATGATTTTTGTTGGCCCAGGTAGGTCCATTGACATGTCAAATGTGCGTGGCGGCAAAGGTTATCTGCTTTGTTTCACTGCCAGATTTTATGAACGTTCGGTTGAGGATAGCGCTACAATCCATTCGGCATTGTTTTTTGGGGAGCGCCCAGTTCTGTATCATGATTCCTGTTTTGGCGAACATGTTTTTAACCAGCAGATTACGAGCCGTCTCGCTAGGGCACGTAGGCAAGGGGAGCATATCTTTGATCTTGTTGCACATCACTGTGTAGAATCGCTTTTACTGGATGTGTATCATGAGGTATCCTCGGGCGATGACATGTCACAGCTCAAAAACACAACAGATATTGGCCTGGTAAATCATTTTTCGGTGTTGATTCATAAACATTGCCGGGAGTACACCTATGTACAATTCTATGCCGATCAGCTTCATGTTACTGCGCGCAAGCTAACGGATGTATGTTTGGCGGTGACTGGAAAAACTGCCAAATCGATGATTTTATCCGTTTTGGTTCAGCAGGCTGTAAGGTATATCAAGCATACCAGTCTATCTATTTCACAGATATCCTATGAAATGGGGTTTAATGATGAATCCAACTTCCGGAATTTTGTGAAAAAGCAGACAGGCCATATCCCACGTGCACTACGAGGAAATTAGTTGAGATGAAAATCTAAAAAATTATATCGTATGAAAGTTGGTCGGTTATTTTTGATCGTGCTTGCGTTGTTTTGTGTGCTATTGAATAGCAGGGCCGCCATGGCGCAACAAGCTTCATTGACAATTCGTTTGGGTACTTTTATCTCGGTCGGTTGGATTCCGGATCATGTTAATTTTTCATCGGGTGATGCCCGGGCAATTGCTGTGGATTCTTTGGCTATTATGGCTTTGGGGCCATTTGAGATGCTTGTCATTAGCACGGGCTCCGATTTCAGGAAGGGAGCTGATAGGGAAGAAGCTGAAAATAACAATATGATATTTGGCAACAGGTCGGCCATACCATGCGATAGGGGTGTTAACGTACTAAGTGGACAGCAGCAGATAACGCTTCCGCTTCAATCTCGGGTAAATACTTTTGTTTCAATAACTGCTTTATAGCTGTTGAGTTTCGTCCACGGACTTAAAATACAAGAAAGGCCTTCTGCTGATGCTCCCTTTGCATTTGGGTCTAGGTAGGGGTTTTCGTTGCAACACTTCGCGGCCCACATATTTTCGTAACAAGCTATAGATCCTTTCGGTGCTAAAATTGATGTTATAATTTTCCTTAAAATCGTCGACCATCTGTTCGAGTGTCCGGGGTTCGGAAAAATAATCCGATGCATAAACGACATAAGCGATCAGTTCGCGTTGTCGTCGCAGGTCTTCATTGACCGCTTCATTGGCAGGGTCGATTTTTTGCTTGAGGAGTAAGTTTTGCTCCTGAGCCGATATGGTTTCTTTAAAAATGTGTAAGTCTGGAAGACTGTCCATATCTATGGCCAGCGTTATTTTTGGATTGAAAAAATCTGCAAGAGAAATAGAAAATGGGCGGCATATTTTTGCGACATGTTCAACGGTGATGGTGAGCGTTTTATTGTAATGGCTACGCAGCGGTCCTGCCGTTAAACCGGTGAAGCTGGCGAGACCGTTGAGCGAGAGTCCCGTCTGATTCATAATCTCCGTAATCCGTGATGAAATCAATATGGCCAATGCATTGTCTGTAACTTTTCCCATTTTATGATCTGAAAATGATATCCTTTAGCGCAGCGGATCAGTTGTCCATCGCGTTACCTCGATCAGATGCTAGGCTGCCGGTATTTTAAGAAGTTTCAGGGGTAGATCGTCAGCTTCTTATGTTGCAGAGACTGGCAATAGCTGATGTGTATTTTGAGGTAATAAGCTGGCTATCAGTTGTAAAAAAATAATGGAACGAACGCCTTCGTTCCATTTTATCCATTAATATTATCAAGTCGAACGCAAAAAAAATGACTTGATGGTTCAAAAGTAGAAAATATAATTGGAACTTATCGTGTGAAAATTGACGATAATCGTGTTAAAAAATGTGAAAAAGAATTTTTGTAGGGAGTCGGCTACAATAAAAAAAGGCGGCTAGGTATTACCTAGCCGCCTTCTGATATAAGGTGTTAAAAATACTTTATTGTTCTAGTATTGTTTTAGTTTGCACGTACGCAACGAACGTTTTTGAAAGTAGTTCTAAGTAGGTCCAGTCCTAATAATTCGACATTTAAAGCTTCGGCTGTAGTTGAAGCCTTAACGAAAGGAGCTGTAGGTAATGGAATTCCTATGATACTTGCTCGTGTTGTAAAAGCATGGTAGCCATAGTAACCAACTCTTGTTCCTAAAAGATTCAAAAGAGAGCCACCTAGTACAGGGGAATCTGTCCAGAAAGCAGCGGACGTATTGTAGCTGTCACCAAGGATATCTATATTCGTTCCAATAATTCTGAAACCTAATAGATCTGCATTAAGTGTTGATAGTCCTAATCCTAATAATCCTTGTCCGCTAGATCCAATCTGAGAAAGTAATGCCGTGTTAACAATCTGTCCATTATAAAAAATGCGCATATTGTTAGAGTTAGAAGTCCCGGTTCCGAAAGCATTTGTTCCAGTAGTACCGCCAGCAGTGATACCATATTGAGCATGATTGCCACCATTAGTGCCAACTGTCGATCCTGGTGCGGGGTCTGAGGCTCCTAATAATGTTCCAACTAGGTTTAAAACATTGTTTAACACGCCTGATGAAGATGTTAACGTGCTGACCTGAGTGCTAGTAGGTTGTTTCCAAAGTCCTTGAGGGTATATTCTTGTACATGGATCTCCCTTTTGTGCAACAGTGGAGGGGAATCGTGCAGCGACTAAAGAACCATAGGAGAAATAGCCATCGGCTCTACTCCTTTGCGCATTCGTTGCATAAAATGCGAAATTACGGATTGGATCGCTGCCACCTCTATCATATAAATTCGAACGGCTCCACTTGACAGCATTTGCTCCTGTTCCTGTCGTTAAAGGTGATTCAACAACATTTAACAATAAGTGGTGACTTTTTCCCAGTTCGGGTGTAATGGAAAAATTAAAATCTGTAGCTGAAGCAAAGTATGTACGAGCTAAGCCACCATCCACATGGTTAATATTTAAGTTTTGTAGTGTTACTTTGATAGCGCTTTGTGCGGTAGTAGAGGCAGTATATACGTATGCGATTTTGGCGTCGTTATACAATGGGTCAACATTTTTGAAATCAGCATAACTTAGTGTTGGTGTAAACGTAGCACCTGCGGTTACCGCACCTGTCAATAAATTAATGCTACCTGTTGCAAGGTTTAATCCGGATACAGACACCGATGGATTTCCGGTGATATTACCGAATACACCGATAGTATTCAGTTCTATGCCAACACGCGAAAATGCATGATTAAAAAGAATGTTAATGTTTGAGCTAGTTGCTAAATCAACAGTACCTGAGGCGTATAGAACATCCTTATTTTGTGGAAGTGCAATTTCTCCACTAGTTGGTGTTGACGATGGAGCGTCATCTTTAGAATTGTAGGAAAGGGCTACCCATTTGTAAGAGCCAGCTGGATCCAGTCCGTCAATTGTTCCTGCTGTGCCTGATTGTAATTCTTCAACTGCAACAAGGCTATTCCCAGAATAAATATACACTACATATTTGGTGTCTTGTTCCATATTCTCGGTAACGCCAGGTACCGCATCGGCAGCTGTGCCATTTGATCGTGCTGCACTGTTTATAGTAGTCTTTACAGGAACATCGTTGTCTGTTGAAACGGCCATATCAACATCGGAGAAAGAATAAATTTTGCTCTGTGCTGTCTTATTGGTTGAGGAAGATGCAGCGCGTTTTACTCCTGCATCGTTGTTGGTTTTAATACCGCCTACCGAAATGGTTAATTTGTTGCTTTTTGTGTCAACAATTTCTTTTGAATCTTTGGAGCAGCTCGTTATTAACGTCGCCGGTATTGCAAGCATTGCCATTGCAACAACCCAGTGAGCTCCTTTTTTTTGTAGAAATTTCATTTTGTGCTTTTCTGTTTTGTTAATAATTACAATACTTCCTAAGATCCTTCACCGTTATTGGTTTCATCTGCTCCAGCTCCCCAGCCACTCGATTGTGGAGTCGCGCCTGGTTGAGCTTGTGAACCTGCAGCAATGCCTTGCTCAAGCTCAATTACGTTCTCCTCAATGGACGGAGCAACGTACATTTTTTTTGCGTTCTTATTCATGATAATATTATTTGGATAATCCATGCTATTACTAGCATGGGGTTTAAAATTTAATGGACAATTTAATGCTTCATTGTTAAAAATTTAAAAATTAACGTTTTGATAAGCAGCTTGTCTCTGCGTACAGACAAGTATTGTGGTTATCGCTGCGTCAATTTTGATATAATATTCCTATTAGTGCTGTTATAAATTTATATATGTCTACTACTTTTTTCTAGTTTGGCTAAAACATAATATGTTTTCGGATTGTAATATTACGACTAAATATCAACTTGTGCAAAAAAAAATTGTAAATTATTTTGTAACATAAAATTCACTTGATATTTAAACATGTTTCCTTTTCATGACTTTATTGTTTGCCTTTTTTGCTATAACTGTCTTTTAATGTAAAATTGAAGTGTTTTTAAATACTTTTTTACCGCATTATATGACTGTAATACTCTGCTTGAACAAAGTTGTTTCCCTTTTGTTTTAAACTTGAATAATTTTTTTCCGGTAAATTTTTGTTTTATAATTAAGATGTTTGAACAGGTAGTTCCTTTATGGTGCATTCGACCAAGTATAAGTTATAGTCTGTTTTATTTTTAAATTCTGTTTGGTATTTTTAATATCGATAATCAATTTCTTAATAATACTCACTTCTATTTGAAATAAAATATTTGCCATTATAACGCATTGCATCTTTATTGACAAACGGTAATAGTGCTATATGTTTGTTGTTTTAGAAAAATATATATCGATTTAGGCTTTTTGTTTTTTATTGTTGTTTTGTGTTTTTGTTTTCATAATAATTAAAGTGTTTAAGCAATCAATGAATTTTTGATTCCCGATTCAGGTTCATAGGTATACCTCTCCTTTTAAGCCGCTCTAAATACACCCAACTCTTTTTCTTAGCCAAGTTTCCGCAAATTTGACTTTAATTCTCATGGAAATGTCATGCAAATAACTCATTTTAAGTCGGTTTGTAGTGCTTTAGCTACAGGAAAATAAACATCGCCCGAATTTCTTTGGCCCCTTTCAAATATTATCTACTTTCGTGCACCTTCTGATTTGGAAGTGTCATATTATTCTATTCTAAAGATCTTGTTATTAATTAGATAGTATTTTTTTTATAGTGTGTACAAATTACACAAACATAAATTGCTTTAGAACATTTAAAAATATAAGAAATGAAAACGAACACAAAAAATTTGGCTAACCAAAATGGCCGTCTTCCTTATGAAGCTCCGCGTATGAATGCGTTACATGTAGAATTGGAATACAGTGTTGCGGCTGGTTCAACACAGGGTTCTGTAAATGGTTCAATGACAGAATCTTGGCAGACTGAGACGCAAAGTCAGGATTTAGATTGGTAAAAACGGGGATCTCATTATTTAGTGATATAAACAATTATTTTATGAACAAGTTTACAACAAAATTCGGGTTAACTTCTCTCTTGGCATGCGTAATCTTTATCTCATCTTGTAGTAAAGATAATAATAACGTAGCCATTCCAGATGGACCAACCGTACGTTTAAATATAGGACAGGCATTTGCGCCAGAAGGTCCGGTAAAAGCGGCTTCAGTTGGCCGTTCTTATGCTTCGGCAACACAAACAGTAGAAATCCCGTTTGACAATCAATATACATTGGTGGCGACGTTGACCGCGGAAACAGCAGCGGCTCCGAGTTTAAAAGCATCTAACCGTGCGGCTACCGTTTCGACAGGCACTGATCAGAAAAAATTGAAACAGGGGACTGTGTATTATGTGGCAATTTTTGATGCAGCGGGTGACTATAAGGAAACAAAAACGTTTACGCAAGGAAACAGCGCACAGGATTTTGCGATCGACAAAGGAAAATATACTTTCGTAATTTATGCATCTGGTACCAACAAGACATTGCCTTCCATTGCTGCTGGCGCGAAGCTGAGTACCGTGAATTTCGCTGGTCTAACTGCTGATAAGGACTTGATGTTAGGTCAGGTGCCATTTGAGGTTAAAGATGGACAGAATCTATTGAATGCTGATTTGGCGCATTTATTTACACAGGTGACATTGAAATTTGATGCCTCCCAGTTGGGTTCCGTAAGCAGTATTGCAGGCGCAACTATTGCTCCTTCCAATGCAGCTGTTGATGTGGCGCTTACAAATGGTGCATTAACCTTCACTGGGGCTGCAAATCCAGTAGCGTTCAATCTTAAAAATACAACCGGAAAAGTAATCAATTCGGATTCTACTTTTATCACAACGGCTGCTACAGCAAATGGTACAATTGTACTGTCTGGTGTTTCGATCGCCGGAAGTGCTGCAAAGAACTTGACAAAGGCGGGCTGGAATCTTAAACCGGGCGTAAAATATCAGTTGGATATTACATTGAAGAAACCAATTGACGTAAATATTGGTGGTAGTACTTGGGGGCTTGGAAATTTAGTCTATAATCCAAGTACGGGCAAGTATGGCTTTGCAGAAGCGAATAATGCAGCCGGCGATTATTTCTTTGCTGATTATGTGTTGCCGAAATTTATTCCGACATCCAATACAAAAGATCCTTGGATTTACCAAACTCCTTCAAGAGACAGAAACGGTGCGGCAGGTGACCCTTGTAAATTGGTAGATGGTAATACTTGGAGATTGCCAACTGAGCAGGAGGCTAATGCATTGGTTCAAAGGACAAACCCAAATAGCGCTGAAAATCGTCGGAGCGATGCTGCGGCTAGGTGGGTAGATACATTTAGCGGTAACGCTGATGGAAAAATGGGAATGTTTTATGGTGTATATAATCATCCTGGGGCGGCAAGGGACCAGTATTTATTTATGTTATTTGCAGGTCAATATAGTACTTCCAATGCGTTAAACGGTGAAAATAATAAAGCTTATTATTTAATTACGGCTAATGGTGGCGGATACAAAAAATTCGAAATGGGTGGAACGAAAGGAAGTATCGGTTGGGACTGTCAGATCAGTGGAATTAATTCGGGTGATGCCGTGCAAGTACGTTGTGTGAGAAATTAAGGACTGAAATATATTTGGATAATGAAATTTAATGGAGACGTCTTCCCTTTTTGGGAAGGCGTTTTTTTTCGTTCCAAATTATTTGTTAAATTCGCTTGGCCTACGTTGCTGTTTAAGGTGTTATTTTCGGATAATTGGAAATTATGGAATTTGGAGTTCATCGTGTGATCGGGATAGAGCGGGAGGATTCGGCTATTGCTGATGCAACGGCAACGGACAATTATACGGTTCTTTTTGTGTCGGCAGGTGGCTGCCGGATTCAGATTGATAAAAAAATGATTGAGGTAGATGAATATAGTCTCGTCCTGGTGCCACGGGGAATTAAAATAGGGTTTGACCCGGAGGAGGCGCGGGCTTTTTTAATCATCTATTTTTCCGATAATTTTTTTGCGCGTACAGACATCGATGCTTCCTTCATCCGCAGTTTTAAATCATTTGACAGACGGCAATATACCTATCAGGTACTCAGTGTTCCTCAGGAATACGCGACTTATTACGAATTCGTCGGACAGCAGCTCAAACTCTCCAAGCAGAACTATAACCAGGCTATCTATCGTGATCTGGCACATAATATTGTGAAGCAGGTGGTTTTGCTCGCGGCTATCTATTTGGAAGAAAAAGGACCGGGTGAGCTGTTGGGATATAACATGGATTTGGTACGTCGCTTTCAGGATCTTGTAGAAAAAAATGTAAAAAAGGAGAAACGGGTGATGTATTATGCCGATCTGCTCCATATTGGCAGTAAAAAACTGACCAGTTTAACAAACGAAGTGCTTGGAATTACGCCAAAAGAAGTGATTACGGGCGAATTGTTGCGTGTGAGTAAACAATCATTGGCTGAATCTTCGCTCAGTATCAAGCAAATTGCCTGGGAACTGGGCTATACCAATGTAAACAACTTTAGCACGTTTTTTTTGAAAGAAACTGGTACAACTCCTAAGGAATACCGAAAAACCTGGCAACAATAAGTCTACTGTTTTGTTGCGTATGGTACATGTCTCCACCCGAATGAATTCAATCTTCCACGTAGGGCAACAACGCTTTTATTATTGAATAATTAATAATTGCTGTGGCTACAGGGCTACAGAAATACCCGGCCTCCTGTTTTTATACTTTTTAGGCCGAAATTCATACTTTTCGCCTTCTTTGATGCCGTATTTTTGTATCAATACAAATACCCTACACCCCTATGAAAATCATAAAAATACAGGTGTCATCGGATACCTGCATTTTTATGTTTATACCACCCGTTACTTGCCAATGTTATATTTTTTTTAAGCGGGATAAATACTGATCTTGTAAGTCGTCCATTGCTGAAGAAAGTGAAGTCAAAAAAGGTCAATTTCAAAGGTTTGCGCTGTAATGGCACCATTAACCTGTATTTTTTTAGCCGGCAATGCCCTGAGATTTACTGTTGTTGAAATGGTCCGCTAGGCTTTGATTCAGGATCGGGGAAGTTTTTAACATCTCGCGCACCGGATATTTTTCTGCGATTTTCTGTAGCGCTTCGAGATGCCGCTCATGATGCAGGTCTGTGCCCACAAAATCATACATGCCGGATTTTAATAAAGTCATTGCAATTGCTTTCGCATCAACGCCATAATATCGGCTGAGCGAGAGTAGATTGAGCTGCAATAAACAGCCCGCATCCTTAATCTGTTTGTAAATATTGAAATTGCTATGGTAATAATTGTAACGTTCGGGATGCGCTAAAATAGGTTTGTAGCCAAGTTTTTGTATATCCAAAATGGTATGAAATAGTGTTTTGGACTCGGATAGATAAGACATCTCGATCAGCACATATCCACCGGGTATAATGCAGAGTTCATCCTGTTGAATAAGGGAGGTCAGACCATCATCAATCATGTGCTCGGCTGCTGCAAAAATCGGGGTGTCGTTTCCAATATCTTTCAGACCACTGATCAAGGCAGTCTGTGCCTCTTCAATTGTAGATTTGGTATTGGGGTGTACGCCGGCCATAATATGCGGGGTACAAATAAATTTCTTCAATCCCAATTTTTGTAAAGCCTGAATATAGCTTATTGAATTTTTTACTGAACTGCTTCCGTCGTCAATACCGGGCAAAAGGTGATTGTGCATGTCTACCTCCAAAAACTCCAGCTGGGCCAAAGGTCGGACGGATGACGACTTTTTACGGTTGAATATATTGGTAAAAAAATTCATAATAGCTGATTCAAGTATGGTTTTGTCTGTCTTACAGGATGTTTTACAAACAATATGCCAGTTTTGACGTTTATGAAGAAGGATAATGTAAGGAAGAATAGATTTTGTTGAATAACAATAAATTCTAACGGCCTTGTGTTGGGGATTTTTAATTTTTATTGCTGTTTGTAATATTTTCGGTATAATAGTTGCTTACTCCACGATGATGCGAATAGAACGTATGTAGCACCTGCTGTTATTGATATTTTAAGTAAAAAGACCAAATAATTGTTAAATTTTAAGTATCTTGGTCATCTTTTATGAAATTGAAATAAGCCATATACGTTGTATAGACTTCAAGAAGATACGACGGTATAGAAATAAACTAAAAGAGAAGAAAGCTATGATGGGATCTCTATGGGATTTAAGAAAACGGTTGCGGAAGGATAATCCTCGGTGGGTCATTTTGCTGATTGATATGTGGTTTGTATTTGCAAGCTATGTGTTTTCAAACTACGTAGTCAATAATTTCAGAGGGGTCTTTGATGTGGCCCTTATGTTGAAGAAACTTGTACTCGTTTTGCCGGTGTACTTTGTCCTATTTTTGTGTTATAATACCTTTAGGGGGATCGTGCGTCAGACAGGCATTCGGGATACCATAAAAATATTTAAGACTGTCACGTCTGCCTATATCGTCTTGATGTTGTTGACACTGCTTGCTAAAGCTATTTTTGAAAAGGGAACATCAGCGGGCGATTACCTGCGTCTTTCGTACGGGGTATTAACGATGCAGGCCTGTATTTTAATGGTGATCATGGTCGGGGCACGTGTGGTATACCGAACGATTTTTGAGTATCTGTTCCTGCCCGCACGAAAAGGTGAAAATGTACTGATTTTTGGAGCTTCACGCCCGGGGCTGGTGTCTTTCTCCCTGTTGAAAGAGGATCCCCGGATCAAGTACCAGGTCGTCGCCTTTGTAGAAGATAAGGTATCACGCATCGGAAAACGCCTTGCGGGATTGAAAATCAAGGATATTACTGAAATTACCAAGGAGTATATCAGCAAACACGAAATTACCCAGGTGATCATTGCCGTGGAAAACAATGATCCCGAACGCTTGGAATATGTCTCAGACTGGTTTCAGAATATCGGGCTTGAACTTAAAATTATGCCGCCAGCACGGATCTTACTCAACTCCGGTGCAAAGCGGGAGATCCGCCCTTTAAAAATTGAGGATTTGCTCGGTCGCAAGCCTATTAAGCTGGATCACCCTGAGATTGAGGAAGAGATGAAGGGCAAAGTGATTCTGGTCACTGGGGCCGCGGGGTCCATTGGCTCGGAGCTGGCCCGTCAGATTGCAAGACGTTATTATAAAAAGCTGATCCTATTGGATCAAGCGGAATCTGCGCTGTACGATATCCAACAGTCGATCAAAGCAACACAGCCTGAACATCTGCATTGCATTGTGGGTGATGTCCGCAACTATGCTTTTATGCAAAATATATTTGCACAGTATAAGCCGGATCTTGTTTTCCATGCTGCGGCGTACAAACATGTACCCTTGATGGAGGCCAATCCTTACGAATCCATTCAGACAAATGTACTCGGAAGTAAGAATGTGGCTGATCTTTGCATGCAGCATGGTGCAAAGAAAATGGTAATGGTTTCTACGGACAAGGCCGTCAATCCAACCAATGTAATGGGGGCAACCAAACGAATGGCTGAAATCTATGTAAGTAGCTGTAGCGGTAGGTCTGAAACTAGTTTTATCATTACGCGATTTGGTAATGTGCTCGGTTCAAATGGTTCGGTCATACCGCTCTTTGAGAAGCAAATGGCAAGCGGTGGTCCATTGACCCTGACGCATCCCGAAATTACGCGTTTCTTTATGACCATCCCTGAGGCTTGTCAGCTGGTGCAGGAAGCTGGTGTGATGGGGAAAGGCGGTGAGATATTTGTCTTTGATATGGGCAAATCCGTTAAAATAATGGATCTGGCCAAACGAATGATCAAACTGAAAGGTTACCGCTATCCCGAAGATATCGACATCAAGCTTGTTGGTCTGCGCCCGGGCGAAAAGATTTATGAAGAGCTTTTGGCTAATAATGAAAATACGGTAAAAACTCATCACCCGAAGATTATGATTGCCAAAGTAAAACACGATGAACTCACCCTAAAAGCCGAACGAATCAATGCCGTATGCCAGCAGATTGTGGATGCGGATCAGCATTTGCCGGATTATATGGAATTGGTGGCAGCGATGAAACGCATTGTTCCGGAATTTAAATCTCAAAATTCGGAGTATGAAGCTTTGGATAACAGGATTGAACAGGAGTATAGTGATGATGTTCCCGTTTATTCACTGATTAAAAAGGCATAACCTGACGCTAAAGAATAAATACGAAAAGTCCCATTAATGGGATTTTTTTGTTTGTTATGCTTGCTCCATCGATTAAAACTTGCCAATTCGCAAAAATCAACCTAATTTTAGTGAATTATTTAATTGAGGTAATAATTTTGGGCAGGTTAACCTGAGTGGTATTCCGTCGATAACCGAGGCATATATGAATAAAAAAATCTTAATCACAGGAGGCGCAGGATTTATTGGATCCCATGTCGTTCGTGAATTTGTTGTAAAGTATCCACATTATCAGGTTATTAACCTGGATGCCCTGACCTATGCGGGCAATCTGGAAAATCTAAAAGATATCGAGGATCGTCCGAATTACACCTTTGTCAAAGCGGATATTACGGATCAGGCAGCAATAAATGTTGTTTTTGAACACTATCAGCCGGATGGTGTGATTCACTTGGCGGCAGAATCCCATGTCGATCGCTCCATTGCAGATCCGACGGCATTCGTGATGACCAATGTGATCGGGACAGTCAATCTGTTGAATGCTGCTCGTGCAATCTGGAAGGATAATTTTGAAGGAAAACGTTTTCATCATGTTTCTACGGATGAGGTGTTTGGTGCGTTGGGAGAGTCCGGTTTTTTTACGGAAGACACCAAATATGATCCGCACTCACCGTATTCGGCTTCGAAAGCGAGCTCGGACCATTTTGTCCGTGCCTATCACGATACTTATGGATTGCCGATTGTGCTGACCAACTGTTCCAACAATTACGGGCCCAATCATTTTCCTGAAAAACTGATTCCGCTGTGCATTCATAATATTTTACATGATAAGCCATTGCCTGTATACGGAGACGGAAAATATACCCGCGACTGGCTTTTTGTGATTGACCATGCCAAAGCGATTGACCTGGTTTTTCATCAAGGGAAAAATGGAGATTCGTACAATGTAGGTGGCTTTAACGAGTGGCAGAATATAGACCTGATCAAGGAGCTTTGCCGACAAATGGATGTCAAATTAGGCCGGGAGCAGGGGACGGCAGCTTCGCTGATCACCTTTGTGAAAGACCGTCCGGGTCATGACCTGCGTTATGCAATTGATGCAAGCAAAATCAATACAGAGCTGGGCTGGAGCCCGTCAGTAACTTTTGAGCAAGGCCTGTCACTGACAATAGACTGGTTCTTGTCCAATCAGGAATGGCTGGATCATGTGACTTCGGGCGACTATCAGCACTATTATAATAATCAATATCACGGCGCTTAAATATGAAACATACAGAAACGAAATTATCCGGTTGTTTTATTTTGGAGCCTGCGATATTTGAAGATGAAAGGGGCTATTTTTTTGAATCCTATAATCAAAACAGACTGGCAGCCATATTAGGTTATGATCCGCATTTTGTGCAGGATAACCAGTCGAAATCTCAATTTGGCGTCGTGAGGGGATTGCATATGCAAGCCGGAGCGCATGCGCAGGCGAAATTAGTCCGTGTATTGGAGGGTAGCGTACTGGATGTCGCTGTTGATGTTCGGCCCGGTTCCCCTACTTATGGACAGCATGTTGCCGTGGAGCTCTCTGCGGAAAATAAAAAGCAGCTATTTGTACCGCGTGGATTTTTACACGGATTTTCAGTATTGTCCGAGCATGCGGTATTTGCCTATAAATGTGACAATAATTATAACAAAGAAGCGGAAGATGGTGTAGATCCACTGGACCAGCAACTGGCGGTTGACTGGCAAATTCCGGCAGAACAGATGATCTTGTCCCAAAAAGACAAAGAGGCACAAAGCTTCGCGGCATTATCCAATAAATTGAAATAGTAAAATAGCGTGCCTGAGCTGCTTAAAAGCTCCTGCTTGAAGGAGATAAACGGATCAGGATGCTTGAACCATAAAAAAGATTTTGATGAAAATCGTCATTACCGGTGCTTCCGGACAGCTAGGATCCGAATTGTATGAATTATTGGTAAATGATACCGAAAAAGAGTGCTACTTTTTGGACCGTAAGCAATTGCCTTTGGACCAGATTATGCTGATCCAGGATATTTTGGCCATGTATCAGCCCAATTTAATTATTCATGCCGGCGCTTATACGGCCGTAGATAAAGCCGAGGAAGAACATGAAACAGCTAATTTGGTCAATCATTTGGCCTGTGAGGAGATTGCACAATACTGTCGCCTCCATAGCGCCAAGCTGATCGCCATTTCAACGGACTATGTGTTTGATGGTAATTCTGCCATTCCGCTAGCCGAAGATGCACCTACAGCACCGATCAATGTCTACGGTCAGACCAAACTTGCCGGGGAGCGCGCTATTCAAAAATGGTGTCCCGAGGCGATTATTATCCGGACATCCTGGGTGTATTCTGCATACGGGAAGAATTTTGTCAAGACGATGTGCCGTCTAATGGCCGAACGGGGTGAAGTAAATGTAATCAATGATCAGATCGGTACGCCGACGTATGCAAAAGATCTGGCGATGGCGATTTTGAAAATTGTCGATGCACCGGATTGGAAAGCCGGAATCTATAACTACAGCAATGAGGGGGAGATATCCTGGTATGATTTTGCTGTAGCAATACGGGATTTCCGTTCGTTTGATTGTCAGGTAAAGCCAATTCCGACAAGTGCATACCCCACACCTGCGCAACGGCCAAAGTATTCACTGCTTGATAAGTCTAAGATTAAAGCGGCCTTTGATGTAGCTGTACCGGAATGGGCGTTAAGCCTGGCTAAAATGCTGGGCGAGGAAATTAAAAATTAAAAAAATTATTGAGCTGAATACAAATGAAAGGAATTATATTAGCCGGTGGATCGGGAACCCGTTTGCACCCTTTAACGCTCGCCGTGAGTAAGCAATTAATGCCCGTTTATGATAAGCCGATGATATACTATCCCTTGTCTACATTAATGCTGTCGGGAATTCGTGAGATATTGATTATATCGACTCCACAGGATTTACCAAACTTTCAAAAGTTATTGGGCGATGGTTCTCAATTAGGCTGTCGCTTTGAATATAAGGAACAGCCAAGCCCCGATGGTCTCGCACAGGCATTTATATTGGGGGAAGAGTTTATCGGGAAGGACAAGGTCGCATTGATTCTTGGCGATAATATTTTCTATGGCTCGGGCCTATCAAAGCTGTTGCAGTCGTGCGCGAACCCTGATGGGGGTGTCGTATTTGCTTATCCTGTACAGGATCCTGAACGTTATGGCGTGGTGGAATTTGATGAAGCAAAAAATGTAGTTTCTATTGAAGAAAAACCAAAAATGCCTAAATCCAGCTACGCTGTTCCCGGTATTTATTTTTACGACAACGATGTCGTTGCAATTGCAAAAGGCATCAAACCATCCGCACGGGGAGAGCTGGAGATTACCGATATCAACAAAGAATATTTACGTCAGGGCAAATTAAAGGTCGGCATATTTGACCGCGGTACGGCTTGGCTAGACACGGGGACCATCCAGTCACTGATGCAAGCAGGACAATTTGTACAGGTCATTGAAGAACGGCAGGGAATGAAAATAGGCGCGATCGAGGAGGTCGCCTATCGCATGGGCTATATTGATAAAAAGCAATTGTTAGCTGTTGCACAACCTCTGTGCAAATCTGGATATGGTGAATATCTGAAACATATTGTTAAATGACAAGTTTATAGGAAGCATATATCCGAAATCTATTTATAAAGTAGTCCTATGGTATTGATAATGTTTGTCCTGGATCTGCTATAGGATGTTTTTTTTTGCCGTAATTCAATAAAATAAAAAAGAAGACCTTGGTATTCTTTAAAAAATAGCTATAATTGCGTATAATCCATTTTATTAGACGCAATTATACCTTATGAAAAGTTTCAATTCGCCTTCTTGGCGAGCTCATTTATACCTTATCGCGATTTTACGGTCCATACAGAAGTCGTCTTATATCGAAAAAAATTTCTAATATATTTATGATTTTTTCTTTTATAAAACAATTCTTTTCTAGTAGTTGTTTTTAAAGAGATACAAATACGATAAAACCCAATCTGGATTGTGTTCGCGGAATTTGAATTGACACGGGGTGGCCTCAGAACATGATATCAGAGCGTATATGACTGATTATAATACAGAATAATAACAAGGACATGATTACTGTAGGCATCATAGATAGTGACGAACACGCGAGACAAGAAACGCAGCGTATACTTAACGCAAAGAATAAAGTAGCGGCAAATCAGATCGAAGTTATTTTTGATATCGGCAAGGGGCGAGTGGACCGAGCTATGGCTGCACCGGATGTACTGATCCTGGATATTGAACACCAGGAACCACTGATCGTCGAACATGTTAAAAGTATTTTTCCCAAAACTGAAATTGTGATATTAACCAATACCTGTGATGTCAAGACTGTACGTAGTTGTTTTAGACACGGTGCCGTCGGATATCTATTGAAACAAACCTGTATGGATTCGCTTCTTTCGGCAATTAAGATTACCTTAAATGAAGGATCCTTTGTGAGTCCGGGTGTAAATAGGGCCCTGATCGAACAAAGTTTTAAATCAAAAAAATTTGAAGACCTGCTTACCGCACGGGAACTCCAGATTGCCAATGGGATCATCGAGGGATTGAGCTACAAAATGATCGCTCAGAAATATACCATTTCATTGGATACCGTGCGGATTTACATCAAACGAATTTACCGAAAGCTCCAGATCAACAGCAAAGGCGAACTGATCGCGCAATTGACAGCCTAAGATTTCGTTACATGAAGATGTGACGCCTTATATTTTAATCTCATGGAATTTAGCCTGACTTTTATGAATATTTGAATCGTATGCTATGCCAATAAGAAACCGCTGGATTTTCCTGTTTCTTTTCTGCCATGCTGTTCTTCTCTTGTCCAAAGCGAAAGGTCAGCAACAGTACGATATTGTGTATTATTTTGAACGTGATACGATCCAGATTACATCCGCACAGACATTCTCCAATAAGTTAAACATCAGTAACCATACCGATCGATCAATTGAATTAAGACCTCTGTCGGCGAATACCGCCGCGCTTCGGGGCTTAATAAAATTACCGGCTTCAATTATTTTAAAGGCCAAAGAAACAAAATTTTTTCCGCTAAAATATATCGCCGACCGCCAGACGATTGCGCAGGGGATACAGGCTTTTACGATCGGATTGGAATCGGATGACCCATCCGTAAAAATACAGCCCCCCCAGTCTTTTTATACGCAGTTGGAGATGGAACAGTCTTTCCTGATACAGACCGAACAATCCGAATATTACCTGGATCAGGCCACGGGGCAAACACAATTTTCAGTACGCGCTGTCAATCGTGGACTGGTACCCCTGACTGTTCAGTTGCGTTTTCCTAATCTTTCTCCTGACCTGGAGATTATCGGTGAGACACTGCCGTTCACACTGGTCGCAGGGGGGCAGTCTTTGCTGACTTTTACAGCCCGTTTGCGTAAGAAAAATATAAATATGGATTTCGATGTTGATATTCAGGCGGTCGAGGGCGGCGGTAGCGTATTGGCCTCCAATCGTATCCGTATGATGACAGTGGGTAGTGTGAAGCGTTTCTTTTCCAATATGAATCTGCAAAACCAACCCCGGGACAATAGAGCGGCTTTACGTTATATTAATATGGGGCAAGATATTTCGGTTTACCAGCTACAGGGAGATGGCAAAATTGATCTGAACAACAAAGATAGATTGAGCTACCGAATGAATCTCGATTATTATCAAGATCAACGTACCTTTAATCTATACGATACCTATCTGGATTATGATACCGAAAAGTGGGGGGTGAAACTGGGTAATATTTATGAAAATCTCGATCAGTTTATCAATGGGCGCGGTATCAAAGGGACTTACAAATTCGATAAACGGCGTTCCCTCAGCCTATATGCAATCCAGAACAATTACATGTTGTTTACAGAAATGGATAATCCGATTCCGGGTGGGGAAATTGTTGGCGTTAAATATGCCATTCAAACCGAACA
Source organism: Sphingobacterium sp. HMA12 (assembly GCF_002933815.1). GTDB lineage: Bacteria > Bacteroidota > Bacteroidia > Sphingobacteriales > Sphingobacteriaceae > Sphingobacterium. The sequence continues at coordinate 48,319 of NZ_BEYR01000004.1, read as the reverse complement.
AAATCAGGAGAACAGCATGGCCTTCTTACATAGCAATAATGATTATCGTGGCGTCCGCAGTGGTCTGTTCAGTGGTAAAGGTTTTATTGATCTGGGCAATAATAATAGCCTTTTCCTGGAAGGAGGAACGAGCATCGAACAGGTTGAAAGTGGAAATAATAGGCTGGCGGTAGCGGGGGGCATAAATTACAATACCTCTTTTGGCAACTATCAGCTTACAAGTGTCAATTATTATAGTTCACCGTACTATGTGGGACTGCGGAGAGGTCTTACCCAAACAGATTCACGCATAACCTTGTCACTGGCCAACGATCGAAATCTTTCTGCCCGGATCAGCTATATGGATAATAATCCAAAATACCTTGCTGGAGACAGAAACTATTTTTTTAGCAATGCTTCGAGGATACAGATCTATGAGTTGGGCTACCATACTGGCTTTGGAAAACTACAGCTTGATCTCAGGCCTTATTTTATGGCTCAACAGGGTACCTATCAAAATTGGTGGGGAATTGCAACTAATCCGACAAACTGGAAGTCGAATTCCCTTCGCACAGTGGCAGATCTCAATTTTTTTACCCCAGGCCACCGGTTCTCGCTGCAAACGGATTATGGATATACCTACAGGAATACTTCCAATAGACCTATTGCGCCATTCCATTCGGTCCGAATCAATGGTAATTATACACATACGTTTTTTGGATTTAATACATTTATTCAGATCAACCCGTACTACTTAAGTGATCTTTTAGCGACTAGCGCAAATTCGAATTACAGCATTTACTCGTTGGGCCCGAATACACAATTTTACGCCTTTAATAACCAGCTTCATGTGCAGCTGTCGACCATATATAGCTATTATGGCTTCTCCCGAAGTAACAATCTCTCGGTGAATGGCAATGTCCGCTGGCAGATAAAAGAAAACTGGAATCTGACGGCCGACATATTTTACACGGCAATAAGCGGAAAATCATTGTTCCTAGTCGATCCGAATTTACCGCCTGACCCTAATCCGCTGAACCGTTATTCGTTTAATAATAGGCAGATTCGCCTGGGAATAGAAAAGAATTTTGGCCGACGGGCCGGACAGAAAGGCCATAAACTGGAACTGACTTTTTTCGAAGATGACAACAATAACGGTAGCAATGATGTCGGAGAAACCAAAGCTGGGGCCGTGCTGGTGCGGGTTGGCAAGGAAGTAGCGCAGACGGACGGGAATGGGCGTGTGAAATTTGTTGATATGGGGGTTGGTCCTTATTTGGTACAGGTGGAGAATAGCAAGGGTTGGGTTTCGCGGGGGCCGATAAATGTATTGATGACTAAAAACCAGCGGCTGGAAATTCCACTGATAAAAACGAGACCATTAAAAGGGCGCATTAAGGTCGTTGATAATAAGTATCTAAAAACAAGGCCGCAACTTGGCGGAATAAAAATAACCGCGGCGGATAGCCAAGGGAAGATCTACAGTACATTAAGTTCAGAAAACGGCGATTATGTGCTGTACCTTCCATTGGGAAATTACAGCATCGCTGTTGTTACCGAAGGAATGCCTTTCTCAATCGAAAATCAACATTGTGAAATCGAAGTAAAAGCAGATACGGATAACATAATTCCTGATTTTAATTATCGGGATGAGCGCAGAAAAGTAGGTGTTAAGCGCTTTTAAGGGGCGACGAAGCTAAAAATAATATTGGTTGTATAGGCGCCGGCAGGTTTATTGAGCAGTGTACCTGTTGCGCTGGCGGGGATGCTGTAAAGAATATTGAGATTACGGTCTATCACAGGATCGGCATTCTGAATGAGCTGCTGAGCTGTCGTGGAAAGTGTAACGGTATTCATGCCGCTCTGACCTGCCATAGGTCCAATGCGCAGTACATTTAACGGAATACTGTTGGCTCCTGAGGTAAAACTTGCCGATGTAGCGCGTACGTAGAGATTGTAGGAGCTTGTTGCGCTAAGTTTTAGATGATTCGACATATTGACGTTAACCCCATTTTTATAGTCGTTGGCAGTTGTAAAAGACAAGTTAACAGCCTGCTGATTGGCAATGATTTCAGCAAGATCACTCACAACAACGGCTAGATTTCCGTTTGACTGAGCCAGTAGACTGCCACTGGGATACGCTGATGATAATTTGTTCCAGGTGTAGGTTAATGGAACGGAATAAGTACCTGCCTGTATAAAATTTGTTTTCAGCTGGTTTAATCCAATGCTATACGTATAGGTCAATGATTGACTGTTGTTTGTGGGCACAGCAATGCCGGCCGTATTGGTTAAGGATTGATCCGTTGTGGATAAAGCTACAGCGGTTGTATTTGTTATCCCTGTTAAAGTCGTATTGACTGTTGAAACAGAGGTAACAGGTAAGGCATTATAGGTCGCAATGGTGCTGAAGCTAAATTGTGTATTTCCAGTTTTGATACTTGGAATGTAGGGGACAGTGGTCGATAGGGGTATAACAGTATTGCTACTAATGCCGTTGGCAGCACGATAATAGCTCAGGTCATTGACCAGCATACTGGTCGTACCAATACTGGCCGGGGGGCTTATAAAAGCCGGGACACTGATGGAGAGATCCTGGCTGGGGGGCGTGATGGTACCGCCTAAAATACCGGAGGCAGTAAGCGATAGCGTAGTTTTGTAAATGCCTGAAACCCATGTTTGATTGGCGGTAACAAAGCGTGAGTTGATAATAACCGGACCTGCAGAAAGACTTACGGTAGCCAGCGCACTGATTAAAACTTGATCGGCTGTTGATAGCGTGACATCATTACTTGAGCCGAGCAGCGAAAGATTGTTGATTTTTTCCAGTTTAAGGTGTGCTACATTTAAGGGGACTGTTCCTCCGCCTGTTGTGCTGACAAAACTTGTGTTGTTAATTGCTTTGGTGCTGATTGTTGGGAGCAGGGCAAGTAATGTAAAAGAATATTGTCCACCAGTAAAACTTTGGATGTAATCGGTACGTCCCTGAATGTTCGCTTCTGGCAGGCTAATAGTGACCTGAGCCCTAGCATGGGGTATGCAGTGGCTTGTGCCAATCAGTAAAGCAGCGAGACTAATATGTAATTTCCTTCTCCGCAATTTTTAAATCATATTGGCTCCCCGCATCGAGTATCGCAACAGCGAGGTATTGGCCGGGGGCAAGTTTATGGGGTAGATCTACGCGAACCCATTGTTCCGACTCGGGAAGCATGGCAATGGGCAGTGCATCAACGGGGGTTTCTTCCCCGGTTGCTATATTGGTCAACTCAAAACGTACATAAGCATCCTTGTTGATCTGGCCTGTGTTTCTAACCTTGACTTCCATTCGACGGAAGGCTTGCCCTTGCTGAACAGTAATAGCGCCTTTATCTTCAAAAGCAAGAAATTCCAGATCACCGGATTTTAATCCGGTTGGCGTATGATAAACCTGGATGCCGACCTCAATCAAGACGTTCATATGGAGTCCATTTGCCTGCGCAGCTTTTTGTTCTTTAACCTGTGTAAAGAAAAGCATGCTATGGCGTTGCTGTTTCGTTGCCGGATGATCCGGAATGGTCATGGAAAGATTGACCACTTTTGTTTCCCCAGGAGCCAGCTGGACGGTATTTTCAGATAAGGTAAGCCAGGAAGCATTTGACCCGGTATTATTCCCTGTGGCATAATACTGCTTACTGCCCAAGGAGTCGCGGTCCCAATCTTTCAGATTTGCGACGAAGGATAGCGCGCCGGTAGAGGTATTACTGAACGTAATGGCCTGACTGACGGTCTGTCCGGCTTCGCCGGTGAAAAATATCCGCGAAGGTGAAATGGAAATACCCTGGCCCACGGACAGGGTATTGCATATCAGGATAACAAATACGGCTAAAGAATATCTCACGAATAAAATGTATAGTCAGATTTTTAGCGTTGTGTTGCGGTATACGTTACTGTTGTACTATAGGCCGATCCTGCAAGGTTTAATAGCGATGCGGGATTGGAGATCGTATAATCGACTGTATAAACTGCACCTGTGGATGCCGTAGAGTTATTAACCAAGGCGGCGGCGGTGGTACTAAGGGGGACATTGGCAACCGGAGTTCCGCCATTGGCCGTTGCAGCAGGTACAGTAACTGTAACAATATTTAGTGCGGGTCCACCGGCTGGCGTAAATGCCCCTGTTGCGGCTACCGTAAGGTCATAAGGTTTATTGCTGACCACCGTAAAGTGACTTGCTTTCTCCACCGTTTTTGACGCGGCATAGTCGGCAGCCGTCGTGTAATTAAAATTAACGGTTGGGTCTGCGCCCAAAGTAATGGAAATTGCATCGGTCAGATTGATGTTGACGGTCACTGGGCCCGAAGTTGCGGTAGGTTTTCCTTGTGCTTTTGCTTGATGACCGAAGCATATGGCAGCGACGGCAATAAAGACTATTAATAGGTTCTTTTTCATAATTTCCTCGTTTTACGGATGTTTAACGTAAGTAAAGTTAACCACGATGTGATGGAAATGCAATGTGACATAGTCACATAATGATGTTATAAATTCGATGCTGCATCGGCTATTTCAACGTATATTGACTATCGTAGGCTCAGAAATTAATAATGTCGTTTTTAAGTCGTCATCAGAAACTATAAATGAAACAGCCTATATTTGCGCTCAAATGTCTGAATCCAAAAGAATCTATCAAATTGATCTGTTTCGCTTTATCGCGGCATCTGCGGTCGTATTGTATCACTATTTATATCGGGGATATAAAGGTGGCAACATGTCATTGCTGCGTTTTGATGAGATCGGTGAATATTTTAAATATGGGTATCTGGGTGTTGACCTCTTTTTTATCATCAGCGGTTTTGTGATCGCTTTTTCCATCAAACATCGCTCGCTGCCCAAATTTGGCTATTCGCGTTTTAAACGCTTGTATCCAATGTATTGGATCTGTTTGATCATCACGTTTGTGGTCGTTTATTTCTTTGGAGCACCGCGCTATCTTGTGACATTCAGACAGCTCCTTGCCAACTTGACCATGGTTCAGGAACTGTTCGGACAGGGAAATATCGATGGGGCATATTGGTCTCTCTATGTTGAACTGAAATTTTATTTCCTAATCGCTGGATTTCTTATCGTAAACCGATTTAAGCAGGTCAGCCTGGACTACCTCGTCTACTTCTGGCTGTTGTTGTCAAACTTGCGGCTGTTTGTCGGACCATCTGAAATTTATGATGCCATCCACGATTTCTTCATTCTGGACTGGAGTGCTTATTTTATTGCAGGAATCGTATTTTGCCAGATTTTTTTGCAGGGACCGGCGGTAAAACATTTTATCGCATTGCCCTGGTGCCTGTACTTGTCCATCGATGGCGCAATTGGCCGTATTCATTGGCTGACCAGAACTTTTCATAGCGATTTTTCCCCCTATATAATTGCCTCGACCATCCTTATATTTTATATGGCGATGTTACTCGTCTCCTGTAAGAAACTACAATGCCTCAATTCGCCTAAATTTGTCAAAATTGGGATGCTGACCTATCCCTTGTATCTTATCCATCAGCATATTGGTTTTATTATTTTCAATCAGCTTCACGGCTACGTAAATAAATATGTGCTTGTTTCTGCCGTTACGCTCCTCATGCTAGGGGTTGCCTATATCCTGAGCGATTGGGTAGAGCCTCGGCTCATGAGGTTCTTTAAGCGATAGTGACACAGATTTGATAGCGGCTACGTTGTCGAATAAGCGCGATCGTTTTTTTCGGAAATTCATCGCATGCTAGCTTTATCTGAAATGTTATGTAATCCTTCTTTACAGTATGCTTAAGTGTGATGGAAATTATCTTCCTGTAAATCTGTTTTTTATATCAGAGTATTTCGTTTTTTTTTGATAGGCAGTTGATTTCGTGTTTAATTTTAGTAGTTTGGCTTCAAACAAACAATTATACGCCTAAGAAGGACTTCTCATACGATTTAGCGCAAGCGCTATTAAACTTTGGAGTAAAGTTGTAAAAGCTGGCTAACTATAAAAAGCGGACTGAATTTAATTCCGATCTGTATAACTGATTTTAACAAAACTGAAAACATAAGAAAAGGAGGTAAGTATATCGGGCATTTTGCTATCATCACCTAGCCGCATGCCGTTAAAAAGTAACGTATTCTTGGACCTATTTTGACAAACTAAACAGTAGAAATTAATAACCACTTGTCAAAAACCAAGTTTTACTATGAAACCAATTTTTAATACTTCTGCTTATGGATTTCAGTATCTGTACCAGAAAAAAAGATTCTCACTGGGGGTCGTATTATTTTTGCTTGCCAATGGTGTGCAGGCAAATGATTTACGAGCTGGAATTCCTGAGCGATTTGTGTCAAAGGGAATCCCTACTGAAGAAACAAACCTAACAACGCTGCAACGCGAGCTGTCTGGCCGTGTTGTCGATCAGCAAGGGCAACCTATCGCTGGTGTAACCATCAAAATCAAGGGGGGCACCGCTACAACCTCCACGGATAAAGATGGACGATTTCGAATTACTTCTGGGACAAATGCTATACTGAATATCAGTGCCGTAGGCTATAAAGCACAGGAAATTTCGGCTCCTGTTAGTGGCGAACTGCAAGTACGTCTGGAAAGTAACGTGAATGACCTGGAGGAAGTAATCGTTGTCGGTTATGGCACACAAAAGAAGACAAACCTAACGGGAGCTGTTGCTTCAATTGGTGGGGAGCGCCTTGAAAATCGTTCTGTACCTACCATTACACAAGCGCTACAAGGAACAGTAGCAAACTTAAATATTTCGACGCCAAATGGTGCACCGGGGACAAAACAGGAAATCAACGTCCGGGGGTATACGGGCATTGCAATAGATGCCGATGGTAACAAAGTGAATAGGTCGGCGGGACCATTGGTCGTGATTGATGGAGTGCAGGGGGGAGACCTGAGTAGTATCAATATGAACGATGTGGAGAATGTATCTGTTATCAAAGATGCCGCTGCTGCAGCAATTTATGGATCAAGCGCTCCATATGGAGTAATTATCATTACGACGAAAAAAGGGAAAGCGGGTAAACCTGTTATTACGTATAATAACAACTTTGGATTTGCCCAACCAATTAACTTGCCGACGATGGTGAACTCGTTGGACTTTGCCAATGCTTTTAATGAAGTCGGTGCAAATTCGAATTATACGGCCAAACTTTTTGACGACGAGGTTATCAAGCGGATCAAAGATTACCAGGCTGGGATTATTAAGGATGAAACCATGAAAAATCCAAGCGCGGATAGCTGGCTCGGCTGGAACGCGGCAAATGCGAATAACGACTGGTTTGACATTTATTTCAAAAAGGCAAGCTTTAGTCAACAGCATAATGTGGGTGTATCCGGAGGGGGTGAAAATTCCAACTATTATGTCGGTATGGGATATAATCAACAGGATGGTTTATTTAACTATGCTAATGATCAATATAAACGTTATAATGTTAGGGCTAATATATCATCTAATATTACCTCTTGGCTTACCTTTAATTTCCGGAGTGCAGTATCCCGGGCACAGACGGATAACCCCGCAATTTATAGCGGAATCAGTGGCGGAAATAGTTATTCTTATGACTACTTTCATCAAATTGGCCGTACTTATCCAACGGTACCGATGAAAAATCCGGACGGCAATTGGTCGGAAGGGAGCGGTATTGGCATATTTACGGATGGTGGACGTGCAAAAGCGACGACTGACAATGCGATCCTGACAGGAGAATTTTTGGCACATCTGGCTCCAGGCTGGGATTTTACAGCGAATTACACCTATGACGGTACTTATATCGATAATAGCAATCACCGCAAAACATTTTATATTGTCAAACCAAGTGGCGCAAAAGACCCGCGTGGAGGAACTTCGCCAAATTATTTCGAACGCAATACCTACAAAAATCAGCACTATACCATCAATGCTTTTACATCTTATGAAAAGACATTGGGTGGCCATTATTTTAAAGTCCTGGGTGGTTTTACACAGGAACTTTATGATAATCTGCGGCTACGAGGATCGAATGATAACCTGTATTCGGATGAAGTGCCTTCACTCGGACTATCGTATGGCGTGAATCGCAATGCGGCTGACGAAGCCTCACAATTGGCGATACGTGGTGCCTTTGGACGAATTAATTACAACTACAAAGAAAAATATCTGCTTGAACTGAATGGAAGGTATGATGGTACATCGAGATTTTTAAAGAACGAACGATTTAAATTTTATCCGGGTATATCTGCTGGCTGGGTGCTTTCGAAGGAAGAATTTTGGCAACCGCTTTCCAATGCGATTGACCAATTTAAGATCCGCGGATCCTATGCAAGCTTAGGTGATCAGGCTTTTACCGATAATCGTTATCCATTCTATCCGAATTTGGCGACGACATTGCCTACCGATACCCGTTGGATCTTTAATGGTGGTCGTGGATCATCAGTTGGAAGCCCCGGATTGGTCAACTATGGCCTCTCATGGGTAACGACAAATACACTCGGCTTTGGTGTGGATGCTGCTTTACTGAAAAATAAATTAAATTTCAGCTTTGACTGGTATAAACGAAACGGTAAAAATTACGCGATGGAATCACAAGGGTTACCAGCACTTTTGGGCGTGCGTCCACCGCTTGTCAATGATGGGGAAACAGAAACAAAGGGTATTGAATTGACAGTGGGTTGGAAGGATAAAATCAATGAATTTTCCTATGGTGCTAACCTGGTATTCAGTGATTACACGGGAAAAGTGCTTAAAATCACAAATCCGAAAGGTTTGATAGACCGTCAATGGTATAACGGCATGACGCTCGGTGAGATCTGGGGCTATGAAACTGTGGGTTTATTTAAGGACCAGGCGGAAATCGATGCAACGGATCAATCTTTTATTCACGGTGGTACATGGAATATCGGTGATGTGCACTACAAAGATCTAAATGGTGACGGTAAAATCAATATCGGTGAAAATACCATTACCGATCCGGGGGATAGAAAAATCATCGGTAATAATACGCCACGCTATTCTTTTGGATTGAATATGAATGCAGCCTATAAAGGATTTGACCTCACCGTATTTTTGCAGGGGGTAGGTAAACGCGATATCATGTTTGATGCAAATTCAAATTATTTTTGGGGTTTTACGGACGGAGAATGGCAGTCTTCTTATTTTACGGTACATACCGATCGCTGGACAGCCGAAAATCCAAATGGGTATTATCCAAGAGCTTACTTCAACAGCGACAGAAATCGTAAGGCACAAAGCGGTTACCTGCAAAATGCCGCCTACTTACGGGTGAAAAATCTACAATTAGGCTATACTTTGCCGAAAGAAATACTTGACAGGATCAAGTTCAAGCGGGCGCGCTTATTTTTCAACGTAGAGAATCTGGCGACGATTACTAGCCTGACCAAAATTGTAGATCCCGAAATTGTTAATGGAAGTGCAAAAGTATATCCTTTGCAACGGAATTGGGCTTTTGGACTGAATGTTACATTTTAAAACTGAAGAAAATGAAAACGATAAAATATGTGAGCTTAGCTTTCGCTTTACTTTCGCTGAATGTATCCTGCAATGATGATTTTATGGAACGGCAGCCGCTAGATAAAATCAGTGACGGTAATTATTGGAAAACAACAAATGATCTAAAATTATACCTAAATAGTTTATACGACAAAAATGAACTATTGGCCCGAGAAGATGGCTGGGGATCGATCGGCCCCTATGGTTGGGATGCGGATAATGGTAGCGATACCGAAGTGCGCTATACCTACAATACGCGAATGAATGGCGAGAAAACTATTGCAGATGATAAGGACGGCTGGGGAACAGATGATTGGGCACCTCTGCGCAGTATCAATTACTTTTTGGATCATTATAAAACGGTCGAGGAAGCGACTTCCTTTGATGCCGTAAAACAATATGTCGGTGAGGCCCTCTTTTTCCGTGCCGGATTTTATTTTGAAAAATTAAAACGTTATGGTGACCTTCCTTGGGCAGAAACTACTGTAGGAATGGATTCGGAAGTGCTACAGGCAGCCCGGACCCCGCGTAACCAGATTGTGGAAAATATTCTTGGGGATCTGGACAAAGCCATCAGCTATCTGCCGGGTGGTGCCAGTGGTTGGACCGGACGTCTTACGAAGGAAACCGCAATGGCCCTTCAGTCACGTATCGCGCTTTATGAAGGGACATGGGAGAAGTACCATGCCGCTGACGATTTTAGGGCTGCAACAAATAAAAGCCAACAATTTTTGGAAAAAGCAGCCGCTGTATCTGGTCAATTGATCGCACTGTCCGCGTCAACAGGATATCCGGCTCTGGATAATGTGGGAGTCGAAAATGGTTACCGGGACCTGTTTAATCAAGAGAATTATAGCAGCAGTAAAGAGGTGTTATTCTGGCGGAAGTATGAGGCAGGCGCAATCAACAGTATCTGGGATCGTTACTCTTCAAATGGAGCCGGAAGGGGAGCAACAAAAAACTTAATTGACTCTTACCTTAAAGCCGACGGAACACCTGTCGCAGCAGGTTACGATGACGCCTCTTTACTTAAAATTGTTGAAAATCGTGATCCTAGACTAGGACAAACGATTCAAATTAATGATAAAAAACATTATAGATGGGACAAAGCGAATCCGATCTTTTATTTTACGGCTCCTGCATTTGACGGCTGGGATTCGGAAGAATCCTGTCCTACAGGTTATCAGATCTATAAAGGTCATAATTTCCGCTATGCGGATGCACGAGCTGCTGGACAGGGCTTACAGGCCTTAATTTATTTCCGTTATGCTGAAGTTTTGTTGAACTATGCTGAAGCCAAAGCTGAACTTGGCACTATTAGCCAAGATGATTTGGATAAGAGTATCAATAAATTGCGTAAACGCGTGGGCATGCCGGACCTCACCACGAATGTGGCCAAAGATCCTAATTTTGAATTCTCAAGTTTAAAACCAATTATACAAGCTGTACGTCGTGAACGCAAGGTAGAATTGGCGTGCGAGGGTTTCCGTGTAGATGATATATTCCGTTGGGCTGCTGCTGGTGAACTTATCGTGGGTAAAATACCGGTTGGTGCCAAAAAAGCGTCATGGGTCGGATTTAAATTTTCCAATTACTTGCCTGAAGCTACTCCGGATCTCTCCAGACAAGCAAAATTTGACGAACGTGTTGCTGCATTGGAAACTGATGCGAACGGTTATATTAAAATCTTTAAAAATACCTTGAATAAGGGGACGGAAGGATTTAAATTCAAAGTAAACCGAGATTATCTTCTCCCGATACCGACCAATCAAGTGACGTTGAATCCCAACTTGAAACAAAATCCAGGCTGGTAGCTTGTTTTTTAGTTGTCTTGATCTTCGATATCCAGTTATAATTGACTGCGTATAATTTGGATAAGGCCCGGCGTTTAATACGGTCGGGCCTTATTGTTTTCTATAGTATGATGTAGGGTGTTATTTTTTCCATTGAAGTGTACCTTCATAGGCCAGGGCCATGGTTAGTGATACATTTATTCACAATGGGGCAATCAAAAGCTTGTAAAAAGCAATTGACCGCCATTGTATTAAAAAGATCTGTTGAGTAGTACTTCCTGTTTCAGAAGCCTAGTAGACAATATTTCCTTGATAGATCAGGGAGCCCACCGGTGAAATACGCGAAATAGCTTCGGCCGAACAGCTTGCATCTATGAGTACGATATTTGCGTCGTCGCCGGGCTTTGGCCATTGCTGTTGCCCTTTGTCATCTAATGGAATCGGGCCTGCTGTTGCCAGCTTTAACATACGTGACAGACCGTACTCGGTAACCTGTCCATATACCTGGGCCGCCATATTGGCCTTTTGCAGAACACTTCCTGTCCCAAAGGTGTTCCAGTGATCGACAATGCTGTCGTTTCCGGTCATCACGGTGACCTTATTTTCCAGCAGTGTTGGGATAGGCATAATCAAGCCGGCAAAAGGGATGGTAGAGACAATGCCGATCTGCGCAGCACCGAGCTTCTCCGCGATCTCCTGTTGTTTGGCCTTCTCGAGCTTTCCTAAAACAAAACAGTGACTGAGATAGGTCTTTCCTTTTAATGCAGGGTTTTCATTGACTTTTTTGATCAGATACTCCACCGTTTTCAATCCGGATTCTCCAGATTCATGCAAATGGATGTCAATTCCCTTTTTGTGATCCAATGCCAGTTGGACAGTGAAGTCCATGGTTTTCTCGATGGCACCGTCAATGGTAAAGGGATCCACGCCACCGATAAAATCAATATTGGTTTTTGCCGCTTCTTTGAGGTAGGGCACAGAATCCGTGTAGTATACGCCATGCTGAGGGAAGGCAACCAACTCGGCTCCAAAACTGTTTTTCTTATTTTCCAGTGCAAGTTGTAGGTGATGTAGGGAATCCAGTTTTGATGTGGGCTCGATATTGACATGGCTACGTGCAAAAGCTGTTCCTTTGGATTGTAGTAATTCAATCAGCTTTTCGGCCTTATAGGTTGAGTTTTTTAACAGTTCCGGAAGAATCTGCTGTTCTAGTGCGATCATTCCTTTGACACCACCGGCGCCGCGGCGTACAGCTTGCCATTTATCCCCATAAAATGTTTTGTCTAGGTGGATGTGCATATCTCTAAACGAAGGGAGCATCAGATGGCCTTTTGCGTCTATGGCATTGGCATCGGTACTGTTGGGGTCAATTTTTTTGATTTTTGCGCCTTCGATCTGTACAGTAAAAAGACCGGTTTTTGTTGCAATAACATTGCCATTGCCATCATATTCAAAGCCTGTTTCCAATAAAACATTCTTTAGGATATAACTTTTTTTGCCTTGGTTTCCAGCCAAAGTTTGCGGGCCAAGTTCACTACGGTTTTCGGCGACGAGCGCGCCCGGGATCAATGTTGCTCCGGCAAGTGCTAGGGCAGAATTCCGTATAAATTCTTTGCGTGTAAGCGCTATTGGTTTCATTTTATTTTTTATTTACGGTGCAATCTTGCTGATCCATAAAATGAACCAGCCTTTTACAAAGGTATATACAGGAGCTTGCGTATTACTGGGTAATTTCTGCCATTTCTTGTGCGATTTATCTTTTTTCTCGAAAATCACTTGGACTTACACCCGTCTGTTGTTTAAAAAAATTCGAAAAATAGGCTTGATCTGCAAAGCCCAATTCGAATGTAATCTCTTTAATGGATGATTCTGTACTTTGAAGAAGGCGTTTGGCTTCTACACAGATCCGCTGATGGATAAGCTGGGTGGCTGATATCTTCAAATGTTTTTTGCACAGGATATTGAGATAATTGGCAGAGATATGCAGCTTCTCAGCATAAAAAGCAACTAATTTCTGTTCCCTGAAAAATTCATCTATCAACATATTGAATTTGGCAAGACGGGGGACGGATTGATAGACTTTAAATTCGGTGAATACATGCTCTGCTTCCCTGCTGACGATGGCGGCGATCACACCGGCACGTGCTGTAATCAAGGGGATCAAAGAATGCTCCCGCCCCAGTTCTCTTTTGACCGATTCAAATTCGTAGTGGAGCTGGAAGAAGGCTTCTTTGGTCAGGTCGATCACAGGGTGGTTTTGGTAGTTGGTAAAAGAAAAGCGAAAGAAGGGCGCGAAATTCTCAAAAAATGAGCGTTCGATCATCAATTGATAACCAATTGTACCCGCGTAAACATGCCACTTATGCATTTGGCCCGGAAATAGCACATGTACCTGATGATCTTTGATCGGGTAGTCAATCGAATCAATCGTGTGTACACCGGATGCGGTATCAAATAAATTGATAATAAAAAAATCGTGCTTATGGGGCTTTTCGATCAGCCTTTCGCCATGTAATTCATTGAAGAGCAATTCTTCCCGGCCGGCGGTCTGTTCTTTGCGAAAACCGTCCAGCCCAATGACCGGCGCCCAGCTATTAGCATTTCGTTTATCCATAGTGCAATGTCTCAGACCTAAAATACGAAAAGCCCATAGCATTTGAGGCAATGGATCAAAATAAACCGGTTATTCGATACGGGCTGTCCTACTGTCGACAGTAAACAATAGTCATTTTCCCAATTCTTTCCTAAATTCGGAATACATTTGTAACGAGTAAGGAAAAGGTTGAACCGGGGAATAAGAGTGAAATTTAGTTAAAAAAACAATTGTCCAATGAAAGTACTTGTAATTGAAGACGAAGCGGAATTGAGGGAAACATTGAAAGACTCTCTTGTTAAAGAAGATTATATCGTCGAGACTGCGGGCGATTTTAGATCGGCGGTGGATAAGGTCTCGGTCTATGACTATGATTGTATTTTGCTGGATATCATGCTTCCGGGGGGGAGTGGATTGCAGGTCTTGGATCTGCTTAAGCAGGAGGGTAAATCGGATAATGTCATTATCATTTCTGCGAAAGATTCCCTGGATGACAAGCTGAGGGGGCTGGAACTTGGCGCCGATGACTACCTGACCAAACCCTTTCATATTGCTGAGTTAAATGCCCGGATTAAAGCTGTATTGCGCAGAAAACAACGTGATGGCAAAAATACGTTGGCAATGGGCAACCTGTTGCTGGATCTGAATGAACGTAGTCTTTCGATTGCCGGTGAACCTGTCGCACTGAATAGAAAGGAGTTTGATATCCTCAATTATTTTTTGCTGAATAAAAACCGCCTGGTCAGTAAGAGCGCACTGGCGGAGCATGTATGGGGGGATAATACTGATCAGGCAGATAACCTCGATTTTATCTATTCCCAGATTAAAAATCTTCGAAAGAAATTTTTGACGAAACAGGCGGATGTGGATTTTGAAGCGGTCTATGGAATAGGATATAAACTTGTTGAAAAATGAAATTAGCCAATCAGACACTCAAATATCTCGCTGTCTCCGTACTGGTTGTGATCGCACTATGGTCGACCATTTTTTATTTATTTATGTTGGAAGTGATCCATGATAATATAGATGAGGAATTAGAGAATCAAAAGCGCCTAATTATTCAGGAACTGGCTTCTGAGGCAATTGTATCTCCGGATCTGGAATTTGGAATTAACAATTATAAGGTACGTGAAATTTCCGAACAGCAGGCGATAAACATGCAGAATGTATATAAAGATACCATGCTTTATATGCAGGATGATGATGATCCGGAACCCGAGCTCGAACCTGTACGTATGCTGACAACGGCTTTTGAGCATAAAGGGCATTACTATAAGCTTTCTATCATTAATTCGATGATTGAGGAGAGTGATCTGATCAAAAACTTGTTTTACTCTGTTCTGATTTTATTTGTCCTGCTGGTGGTCAGTATTGTATCGATCAATAAGGTGGTGATCGAACGATTATGGAGCCCCTTGTATCATTTTTTGGATCAGCTGACCAAATTTCGCCTTGGGAAATCGGACGACAAACCGGCAATGAATACCAATATTATGGAATTCAAAGACTTGCAGTTTGCCGTGACAACATTGATCCGACATAATGAGGAAATCTATGAACAACAGAAGCAGTTTATCGGAAATGCCTCGCATGAATTGCAGACACCTTTGGCGATAATGATCAATAAACTTGAAATGGTGGCTGAAACAGAAGGCTTGCAACCTGAACAGGCAAATGCAATTGCCGAAGTATTGAACACTGCGGAAAGATTGGTGCGATTGAATAAGTCCCTATTGCTGCTTACAAAGATTGAAAACAGGCAATTTTTAAACAACGAGGATCTTTCGCTCAATACGCTTGTGACACATATCGTCGAGGAACTTGAAGATATGGCCGCATTTAAAAATATAAAGATACAGGTGCAGCAACAATTGGAGCTTAACCTACGGTTAGACAGCTCCCTGGCTAATATTATGGTGTCGAATTTGATTCGTAATGCTTTGTTTCATAATATCGAGGGCGGGCAAGTTGATATCACGATCACTGAAAATGCGCTGCTGGTTGCAAATACAAGTGTTCAGGAGGCTCTGGATGCTGAACAAGTCTTCTCAAGATTTTATAAATCGGATACCTCTTTCAAAGGTACAGGGCTGGGCCTTGCAATTGTTCAGGCCATCTGTCATCTCTATGGTTTTGAGATTTCATATCATTATGACAATAGCCGGCATATATTTAAACTGGATTTTAACCCGGCATAATTTTAATTCCCAAATCTTTACAGAATCGGGGCTTTACTTTGTATAACATTAAAGAAAGTAAAATGATGAAATGTAAAATAATACTAAGTGCATGTATTCTTGCACTTACAACGATTGGAGCTTTTGCGCAGGATATCCCCCAAAGTCAGGTACCTGCTGTCGTGGTGAATAGTTTCCAGCAAAAATTCCCGAAAGCCAAAGGGGTAGACTGGGAATTGAAAGCGGGACTTTATGAAGCCGAATTTGAAACCGGTTTGTTCGGAACAGACCACGAAGTTTGGATTCAAAGCAACGGTAAAATTGTGCGCCATAAGGAAGAACTTGCAAAAAATGATTTGCCAAAAGTGGTAATCGCCAATGTGAAAAAGGAATTTCCGGGCTATCGCATCGAAGATGTGAAAAAGATTACGGCGGAGCAACAGGTTACTTATGCATTCGAAGTAAAAAATGGAACAAACGAATGGAAACTTGTGGTCGATTCCAAAGGGAATGTGTTAGGAAAAGTGAGAGATTAGACCCTGCCGGACGTAAAAAATACAAAACACCTTGTTAGCAAGTTTAACAAGGTGTTTTGTATTAATAGAGTCGCCTCCTTAAATTAATCTTCGCCCTCTTCGGCGTGCATCTCGAAGGATAACTGGATGATATCCTCGCCGGGATATTTCGCCACATAGTCGGCGCGGTTCCAATCCCCACGAGTAATCGTCGCTTTCGTCGCTGTGTCCTTAAATTTTCGTAGAACGAAGGCAACATCTTTTTCCCCGGCATTATCTTTTCCGGCTGTAAAATAGCTCGTGATACCAGTCGTTTCAACGGCACCTGTTACGGCCGAACCATCCCCATAAGATGTCTCTTTTGTCTGAAATACTGCACCGCTTGAGGTCGTGCTATTGGAATTCAAAACAAAAGCACCACCGGTTAAGAAGGCTTTATAAAGACTTGCTGTTGTTTTATCTTTAATATATTGCCCCTGAATTTCCTGTCCTGCGGCATCAAATTGTTTGAAGTCAATTTTATAAACACCTGCTGGCTTGATATGCGCGTGACCATCTCCTAACGCCTTGCCACTGTTGTCAAAGTTTACTGAAATAGGTTCTACGCCAGACTTATCAACGATATCGTGGAAGTGATCGCCATGGGCATGGGCATCGACTTCGGTAAAGACCAATTTAAAAGCAACTTTGGCATCTGCCGCCTGTATCGTCAACGGCGACTCTACGGTAGTCGTATTTCCGGCTTTGTCACTTACGGTAAAGTGAAAATGATATTGACCGGCGGGAGCTTCAGATGGAATGTCGATGTGCTCATGAAAAGTTGCATTCTTTTTACCGGCATATTTTTCGTCGGTAAAAACTTTGGCTAATTTGAAGTTACCTCCGCCTTCCTGATGGATTTCGATAACAATCTTGTCGATGAGTGCCTCAGCCACAATTTCACCTTCTAAGTGGAGATCTGAGCCTGCTTTTACTGTTTTATTATTGTCGGATCCGATTTCCATGGTGCCGATCTCGGGTTTCGTTGAGACAGGAATATCGGCATCGTCTTTCTTACAGGAAGACAGGAAGCCAAAGAAAAGTGCTGTAAACAGTAATAAAAAGTTAATGTTTCTAGTTTTCATCTGCATTGGATTTAAAATTTATGATATAAAATAATTGAAGTATAGTTGTGTGTTAAGGGAGCATAACATTATTCAACGATACGTACGCTGATTCCGCGTTGTATGCTCCAGCCGGATTGATCCGTCACTTGAATCATAAAATGGTAATTTCCGGGATCGATGTCTGCAGGGACATCAATCTGAAGCTGGGCATCATACTGTTGTGGTTGTCCGGGTATAGTGACGGACTTGACAAGAACAAATGGTTTGACCGGTTTTTTGACGGGCTCTAGTGTACATTCCTCTACCTCGGTACTGTGGGAATGATGGTCAAAATTGTGATGAATGTCAATGCTATAACTGCCCAAAGCGACATTGTCGGATAGTTTTGCATGGAAGGTAAAACTGGATCCCCTTGTGATCTGGCTGCACTGCTTTGGAAAAGCCGTTGATGCGCTGAGATCGATGGTTGGTTTTTCGGTGTCAATATTTTCGGTATCCTTTTTACAAGCGATGGTGGCGCATAGCAAGAAGGCCATAAGCGTGTATTGTTTCAGTCTCTGCATTTCTGTGTTCTTTTTTATCATGATTTTAGTCAATTTTGTTGTGCTGGGCTGTCCTTCCCGAATGGTATACCAATCGATAGGACGATATTTCGTCCCTGTTCTGGGAGTGATATCAGACGGTAAAAACTGGTGTGATCCATATATTTGTTATCAAACATATTCTGGACTTGTAAGCGCAATAGCAGCGCTGACTTGCCCCATGTCAACTCTGTTCCCGCTCTGAAATTGAAGACTTGGTAACCTGCTGTTTTTTCTTCTGGTGGGACAATATGGTCTTGCTTAGCGGTCCATTTGCAATCCAAAGAGAGGTAAGGCGCCTTGAAATACGTGCTGCTTTTGGGAAACCAACTGAGGTCGGCCAAAAGTGAAGGAGCAGGTGAGAAAGGCAAGGTATAGCCTTTTTTGCTGCCGGATAATTGTTCGGATCGAACATATTCGCCCAATAATTCTACTTTCCAGTGAGTTAAGGGGCGATATTCCATTTTTAGTTCGGCACCATAGCGACGTACCTTGCTTTCGGCATACTCAAATATTTGATTGCCCGCTCCGTAATACTGATCATAACCCGATGTAGGATTGAGGTAGATATAATTCGCGAAATAATTGAAAAAGGGTGTGAAAGCAATGGAAATATTCCTCGAACGCCGCGCCAGGGCGAAATCGACTTGGTAAGATTGCTCGGGTGAAAGGGATGCATTACCTTTTTCATAACTGAAATAATGATAATTTACCCCGTTGGCGGCAAGTTCCTGTGCAATAGGTACCCGAAAACTTTTACCAACATTCAGTTTGGTTTCCCATGGACCGATTTGTCGCGTTGCCCCTAACGACCAAACCAAACTATTGAAGCTACGACGAAGTTCATCCGCTCTGACGATATAAGCCGACTGTCTGTCTTCCAATGTAGACGCAAACCAGTCCTGATAGGGCGAGGTATGTATGTGGCTATAGTCATAACGTAAAGCAGCATAGAGTATCGTTTGATCGTCGATCGGATATTGATCATGGATAAATGCACCCACTGCCTGCTGTTTGTACGATGGGATAAGGAAACTCCAACCAGCTATTTTATTATGCTGATATTCCGCATTGCCGCCAAGGGTGAGCTGGTGAGTACCTAGGTTGAATTGGTCTTTTAGTGCTATATTAACAATTTCTTTGTCATAGCGTCGTTCGAGATGAATGGGAATGTTCATATCCTGAGGATAGACTGGTGGCATATACCCGTGTGCGGTATAGTGGTTGAACTCCTGACGATAATTTCTTTGGTAGCCAAGATCCACCCAGATCTTATGCCTGCCCTGTGTGATATAATTTCGATTGATGAGTTTAAAATGATTAACCTGCTGGCTTGGGTAGAGAATGTCCCGATCGGATTGGTCATACAAGGCCGTATTCACTCCACGTGGCTCCAAACCGTGCGCATTGGCAAAAAAACCTATTCTAGTGTGGTAGTTGCTTAAATAGAAAATGGACGAAAATTGACCAGAGTTATAACCGCCCCTGAGCTGAAAGTTGGTCTCCCGTCCGGCCGTATTGCGTACCTGACGATCTTTTAATCGGACGGCATAATTGTACACATACACTGTGTCAGTAGGTACACGATAGTCGGCGTAATCCAGATGTGTAACACCGCCACCGAAGACCCAATTGCTTTTTCGGCCCTGAAGTTGCAACGATCCACCATAAGTTGCGTTGTTAGACTTGGTTAATAAATTGACAACACCTTTCAAGCCATTCTCTTGTAGTTCAGCAGGTGGTGATAGTCGGATGACACCACCAATAGCATCCGACCCATACATAAATGAGCCGGCTCCTTTAATGATTTCGGCAGTGCCGATACTGTATTGATCAATTTCCAGTCCATGGTCCAAACCCCATTGCTGCCCTTCGTGCTTAATCCCATTTTCTACGGTGGCCACCCGATTAAAGCCTAGACCCCGAATTTGTGGTTTGGATTGACTGGCACCTATACCTATCGCATTGACGCCGGGTAGCCGGCTTAGGGTCTGCATTAAACTGCCTGCCTGATATTTCTGTATGGAATCGCTGGTTAAAACATCTACAGACATCGCTCCCTCCGCAGAATGTTTATAACGTTTTCCCTCAACATGTACCTCCCGCAGTCCAATGGTCTTTGCTGCTTTTTCTTGTGCAAAAGTGGAATGTAGAATACTATAGGTGAATAATAGAGTGAAAATCGTACGCTTGTTCATCAATTGAGCTGTTTGTAAACCGTGTATTGCAATTAAGTTGCAACAAATATAGGTAAAAAGATTTTAAAAGCAACAGTGTTGCGTAATATGAATAGAAAAAGAAATCCCTGAAATCAGCGATAAAAAGAATGCTATAGCTCAACTATCTTTGAGTAAGTTGATTAACGGATTGCTATGGCAGTTTATTCGAGGTCAATTCAGAATGGATAGGATGGAACGTTTATAAATAACAGAACAAATAAACTATAAAATATATCAACGATGGTAAAACAATTTATGACTGGCATCTTGACCGTAGCGGTGCTGACCATGTCAAGTTGTGGTTCAGGAACAAAGGATCCCGCAACTTATAACAATTCAATTATAACGGTTATCAATGGAAGTGAAAAGCATATCACCGATATGAATGCAGCCATGAATGCCTCTGATTATGCAAAGGCAGAACAGGTCCGTTCGGATTGGGAGAAATCCTTGAACGAAGATATCAAGAAAGTGGAGGATCTTGGTGATTTCAAAGGTGACGCCAATTTTCAGAAGGCGGTACTCGATGGTCTCAACGGTTATAAAAAGATCGTTACCGAAGATTATCCAAAGCTGATCGAGTTGCGCAAAAACAAAACGCCTGATGCAACTGCCGAATCAGCACTGCTGGATAATATTAATAAGGCCTTTGAAAATATGAGCAATGGTGTGAACAAAGCATCTACCGAATTTGAAGGGAAATATAAGGGCTAGAAAGTTGAAAACATTTCTGCAAGCGCGAGAAAATAAAATCAGATAAAGTGCTGTCCAAGAATAAATTGGACAGCACTTTCGTTTTTAAAAATCAATACTGTAATTGACTGTAAATGTGCGTCCCCTTCCCTGATAGTAGAACATCTCCGGAACATTGTAACTAGCATAAAGAAGTTGAGCTCTTTGACTCCAGATCGACTGATATTTGGTATTTAGGAGGTTTTGAACACCAGCATTAAATCGGCCATATTTGGTTGTATAAGTCACAAACCAATCTACAGCATTGTATCCTTTCAACTTTTTATGGTCCGCATCTTTCAGATCGAGTATCTGCAGCATCTGTAATCTTGTGGACCATTCCCGATAAGAATAACCTGCATACACGTTTATTTTATTTGAACTGGCATAATTAATATCTTGTTTCAACCATTCGCCATTAATTTTGTTCTTGGAGCTAATAACTAATGTGTTGGCTCCAAGTAAGATGCTTTTAATTTTGTAATCGATCTGCGCCTCGATACCGATATTACGGATTGGGTTATCTTTCACTAAAATCTGATAGGTACTGCGGTCACTTTCTACAGATTTGTTGGATTGACTGACAAATCCGGATAATTGAACCTTTAGATCTCCCTGATTAAGACGGTACCCCAGCTCAAACTGATTTGTCTTTACCCCCTGTAACTTTGCTTCTGCAATATTGACACTTGACTGCAATGCATAGTGGGCTGCGGTAGCATCATATTTGTAGGTGCCATAACCAAAATATTTCGCGGGATCGGCTAGTGCAACTCCCTCTGAGTAACTTAGCCAAGTCTGTTGTTGTGCATTGATTTTATACAGTGCACTGGCATTGACTGTAGTCATTCCATAATTACTCTTTCCTCCGGGAATCTGGTCAGCGGTCTTTCCCATACCAAAAGCAAGTAAAGCTTGCTGGGTATTGCCGATGAAGTCTGCGACATCAATAGCTGAATTCTGATAACGGATGCCAGCAGACAATTTCAATGGATCAATAACCTGGTATTCTGCCTGAATATATCCCGCCAGCGATCTCGATTTGATCGTCGGATAGCGGCCGACAGCATAAATCTGTTCGTTGACTAAACCTCCCGATGCTAAGGCCTTTGGAATATCATAGATAGATTGTGTCGCCTTAAATTTTTCGAAATCTAAGTCTGCACCATAGGATAAACTTAGATGATCAAATTCTTTACTCAACAACAGCTTCATACCTGTATAATCGGTATTTTGACGAGATGAAGAGGTGTATATCGTCTTTCCCTGATGGAGGGTAATATTGTTCGGAAATGGGTAGAAATCAATTTTCTCTGCCCGGCTCGCAACTTGGAGATAGAGATCCTGTCCACCGAGAATATTGTTTCCGGTATAATTCAGCGTTCCCATCCACCGTTTTGTGCCTGGGTCGACGGAGGACTTGAAGCCGTCCCTCATTTCCAATAGATGTCCATTGCCCGGGGTGAATGCTTTGATACTGTCGCCAAGGAATAAACTACGATCACCATTGAACTTTGAGTCATAATATTGACCAAAAATGGAAATCTTATGTTGTGGATTAATTCGATAATTCAACGTTCCCTGAAGATCCATCGACCTATTGTATTGTAGATCGGTTTGGGAGATATCCGTAAATATTTGTTTATTATCCGCACCATAGGTCGCGCCGTTCTGTTGGTAAGCGAAAGCAAGTCTACCATCTATTTTTTCTCCTTTTGCCTGGACGGATTGTGCAATACGCCAATCAGCATCTCCGCTATGACGAAGACCTGATCGTACTCCGGCTTCAGTCGAAGCCCCCCAGCCATTCTTTGAAGCTTTTTTGGTGATAATATTGATAATACCGCCTGTTGCATTCCCGCCATAGATGGAGTTTGCTCCGGACAGGACTTCTATTCGTTCGATATTGAATGGATCTATTGCATCTAATTGGCGGCTTATTCCACGTAAACTATTTAAACTTACACCATCAATCATGACGAGCATACTACGTCCACGCATATTCTGTCCATAATTGGTCCGTCCTTGCGGCCCCACGTCCATGCCGGGAATCAATAACCCGAGCATCTCTTTAATCGGAACTCCGCTTTTGGCCTGTTGTTGTATCTGTTCTGAATTTACCAACCAAACTGTACCTGCAACGTCTGAAATACTGGTTGGCCTGCGATTGGCGACAACAACAACTTCATCAAGTTGATGACCCTCATTGATTTGAAAATCTAATTGCTTGAATTCATCACTTTGTATCGAAAATACGGTCAATTCGGATGATCTGCCAAGGTAACTTGCCTTTCCTTGATAGGTACCGGGCTTGATGAAAATGCTGTAAAATCCGTTTTCATCACTTTTAGTTTTATTTTCGTTCGCAAAAGTAATCGTGGCACCTGTTATAGGCTTGCCTTCCCCGTTTTTTATATATCCCTGAATTTTTTGAGCGTAACCCAAAGATAGCGTACCTAGCCCCAGTAAAGGTAGTAGAAGTCTTTTTTTCATAAGAGCTGTAAAGATAATTCTTGTCTGGGGACAAAAATAGTTTATAATAAATCTAAATAAAAGATTTTTTTAAAAAAGATATTCTGCCAGATGCCCGAGCTTTTGTATCTAGTCAATATCTTCGTTAGGGTCATTGTGACAAAAGCGGTATGACCATGCATTTTGAATCGATGATATAAGCATCGTGCCGATAGCCTAAAGAAGGAGTTTTATCCGCTTGTGGAATGCATTTACTTAAGAAAGGTTAAAGCACAAAGAATTGCGTTTGAATCATGTATTTTTATGTAGATTTACATCTAAATAGTAGTTTATGAGACAGGTATTAGACATTCGTATTGTTTTTTTATTGTTTTTTATTTTTCCTTCAGCCATAGTACATGCACAGATGAAGGAAAAAGATATGGATTATTTAGTATTGATGAATGCGGATACCCTATATGGTAAGATTTCATCTGTAAAGGACAATAAACTTAAATTTGAAAATCAACAAAAGGAAAAGGTAGCATTTACTCCTGATCAGGTTTATCGTGCGTACTGGCAGTCCAAAAAGAAAGTATATGCGCCATCCTATGTAGAAAAAGGATTGGAAGTGGTCCCCGGAACAAGCCCAAAAATGTATCGCATACAGAAGGGAACAGATCAGGGGCCAACTTTTGCAGAAGTGCTCGCCGATGGTGAAATAATGGCTTATTATGTTTCAGAACTAAAATTTGGTGGCGGTGCCGCAGTAAATGTTGGTGGCGGTGGTGCCGGAATGATGCCAACTATAATGGTTAATAAGAATAAATATGCATATGCACTGAAAAAGGGGACTGGCGAGGTCGCTGAAATCAATAGCAACAACAATGGCCTATTTAGCAATGCTAAAAAGAAAAGACAGATTACCTTCACGCAGTTAATCAATGATGAGCCAGCGTTACTTGCTGAATTTGAAAAAGAGCAAAAGTATAATTATGATGTATTTATTAAATACATTATGCGATATAATGAGCTACAGCAGGCAAAAGAATCTCCTTCGGACCAATCCAGACTGTTTATTTATTAACATTCATCCATTTACATTTCGAAAAAAAACAACATATGGCGCTTATTATTTTTATTGTACTGACCATCATTGCTGCTTATGGTTTTTGGCTTTTGTTTGAGAAGGCGGGGCGTCGTGGCTGGGAGGGTATTGTACCTGTTTATAGCCAATGGATTCAAGGCCAGATAACCAATCGACCTGTCTGGTACATTGTACTGTTGATCATTCCGATCGTGAATGTCTTTGTCTTTTATAATTTATACCTGGATTTCATCCATTGTTTTGGTAAGAGAAGGTTTTGGGAAAATTGTGCTGCGGTGCTGGTCCCTTTTATCGTATTACCATTATGGGGCAGAGATAAAAATGTCCAATTTCTAAATGGACTTTATGCTAAAAAACTGAAAGCTGCTGCTGAGGGCACACCGCTGACAAAAGATGATAAACTGGGGTTGTTGCATGAGTCCTACAATGAATTTAAAATCAAATACCCCTATAAGAAATCTATGGTTCGCGAGTGGGCGGATGCCATTGTTTTTGCGACGGTTGCCGCAACGCTGATCCGCGGTTTCTTGCTGGAAGCTTTTATGATCCCTTCAGGTTCAATGCAACAATCGCTTTTGATCGGCGATTATTTATTCGTTAGTAAATTGAATTATGGCCCCCGTATTCCCAATACGCCGATTGCTTTTCCTTTTGCACATCACACCATGCCTTTATTTGGTGGTAAAGCGTTCTCTGAACTGATCGAACTTCCTTATAAACGGTTGCCCGGTTTTCAGGAAATCAAACGTAATGATGTCATTGTTTTTAATGCGCCAGCCGGAGATACTGTCGCGATAGAGAATCAGGATCAACCTTATTACGATCTGGTTCGTTCCATGGGGTACGAAGCCGTCCATCAACAGTTTACTATTCAAACACGTCCAGTGGACAAGCGGGAGCATTTGATCAAACGCTGTGTCGGAATGCCGGGTGATAAAATCAGTATGCGCGATGCTGTACTCTATGTAAACGATCGACCCGGTTTCGTTGCTCCAGAAAGTCAGATGGATTATACCGTGATGACTGATGAGACAGGCCTGGATGAACAGCGAATGCGGGATATGGGGATCGAAATCGCACAGATTCAGCCCGGAATTTATACGGTCTTTCTAACACCTGAGCAGGTGAACATGGTGAAATCTTGGTCCAATGTTAAATCCATGCAGATGAACCTGCGCAAAGCAGGGGAACCGGAAGCGAATACATTCCCGAATGATCCACAGTACAAATGGAATTACGATAATTTTGGACCTTTTGTGATACCAAAAAAAGGAATGAAGGTTGCTTTGAATGCGCAAACACTACCCCTTTATGAACGAGCGATCCGAGTCTATGAAAATAACCGCCTGGAAAAGAAGGCGGATGGTTTATACCTGAATGGCAACAAAGTGGATTCCTATACGTTCAAAATGGATTACTATTGGATGATGGGGGACAACAGGCATAATTCATTGGACGCAAGGGATTGGGGCTTTGTGCCCGAGGATCATATTGTGGGTAAAGCGCTATTTACCTGGATGAGCTGGAACACAAACGGAAATGGATTTTCTAAAATACGGTGGAACCGGATTTTTAAGGGTATTCATTAAATAGACGAAAATAAAGTGTGTAGAAACGGGGATGGTCGTGCAAGACCATCCCCGTTTTTATTTTTAATATTACTTTTTCAAGCTCAGGTAATCTATTCCCATAAAGCTTTCTCGCTTTGTTAGTACGATCCATCCCAGGACAACTCGGTAACTATTTGTAAAAATATTTCTTGTTTTTATACCGTATTAGCATTGTATCAGATTTCCCATTATATGTTTTGTAGGTCAGTGAGTTAGGATTCGTGATACTTGGTATTTAAGTGTATTGGGTTTTGCTGTAAACATCTAATTTACAGTGTATTACATTTTATTTTTGTTGTTTTTTTAATCTGATCGAACTAATTTAGCAACCATAAATAAACCAATTAACAATTATTTCAACGCTAAATTTCCAAAAAATTATGGCCAAAAAATTAACGCTCTTGATTTCAAGTGTACTTGCCTGTACCTATATGGCAAATGCACAAAATCGGACGGTCAGTGGTACGGTGGTAGATAGCCAAGGGAAACCGATACCGCATGTCTCCGTCAAGCTTAAAAATCGCTCAGGTGGAACAACGACAGATGATCAGGGTAGATTCTCTATTCCTGTTTATCCCCAATCAACACTCGTATTATCCAGTGTCGGATTCCTCAATAAAGAACAGGAAGTCAACGAGCAGTCTTCGCTGAGTATTACCTTGGAATCTGGCAATACCGAATTGACCGAAGTTGTTGTTATCGGTTATGGAACGGCATCCCGAAAGGATGTTACAGGTTCTATCGCTAGTGTGAAAGCTGAGCAGCTGGAAAATGAGAACCCACAGAGTGTAGCGGATCTACTGAAAGGGAATATTGCAGGTCTGAGTGTATCGCAAAATACCTCGGCAAAGGGTGGTGGCGATCTACTCGTTCGTGGTAAAACAACGCTGAGTGCCTCGACCTCGCCGTTAATTGTCCTGGATGGGATCATTTACAATGGACAGCTCTCGGATATCAATCCAAATGACATACAAACCATAGATGTACTCAAAGATGCGAGTTCACTGGCTGTATATGGAGCCAAAGCTGCGACAGGGGTAGTCGCTATTACAACCAAAAAGGGTACAAGTGACAAACCGATACTGACCGCCAATACAAACTGGGGGCTGGCCACGCTGGCACGCAATCAACGGGTATATAATGGGCCTGAGTTCCTAAAATGGCGTGCAGATGTGGGTCGGGCTGGAGGTAGTAGGCCTTCTTACTTTTATGACGACCCACGCAATCTTTCTGCTGGTGTAACTTTAGATCAATGGCTTTCGGGAGGAAATAAAGATTTGGATCCTGTGGACATCTGGTTGGATAGACTGGGATTGGTGGCAAATGAAAAAGCAAATTATGTAGCCGGTAAGACCGTGGATTGGTATGATGAAATTTTCAGAACAGGAATACGTCAGGACCACACCGTCAGTATGAGCGGAAGAAAGGAAGATGTCAACTATTATATGTCTTTAGGCTACAATAAAAATCAGAATCTGATCGAAGGCGGAGAGTTTAGCACCTTTCGGGCACGCTTAAACCTAGAGGGTAAAGTGACTAATTTTTTGCGCATGGGAGCCAATGTGCAGTATGCAGATCGTGACGAAGGTGCCATTGAAGCCGATTGGGCGCAATTGACCAGTCTATCACCTTATGGTGATAAATACAATGCGGATGGTACACTAAGACGGATTCCAACCGATGATAATGGATTGAATGCACGGAATCCTTTCCTGAATATGACATACAATGATCGGATGAATAAGCAAAATACACTCTTCGCGAGTTTATTCGCCAAAGTCAATCTCCCTTTTGGGATTACCTATCAGTTCAACTTTAGCCCCGGAATTGATATGTATCGTACCTTTAATCATAACTCTTCCGCCAACCCCAATGTGACTATCCCAGGTGGATCGGCAAGTCGGGATCAAGAGACTCGCTACAACTGGCAGATCGACAACCTCTTGAAATGGAATCGCAAATTTGCGCAGATCCATCATGTCGATGTAACGCTTTTGGCAAACTCCGAAAAATACCAGACTTGGTGGACACAGGCAGCTAATCAAGGTTTCGTGCCAAACGATTATCTGGGGTATCATAATCTCGCCAGCGGAACCCTGCCATCTGTCAATAGCGAGGATAAGGTGTATACTGGTGATGCACTTATGGCCCGGGTCAATTATAGCCTAATGGACCGCTACAATTTGACACTTTCTGTGCGGAGGGATGGCTACTCGGTTTTTGGGATGAATAGTAAACGTGCAACTTTCCCGGCGGTGGCCGCTGCCTGGACATTCACCGAAGAATCTTTTTTGAAGAATCTATCCTGGCTTAATTATGGTAAATTGAGACTCTCCTATGGTATCAATGGGAACCGTGACCTGCGCAATCCTGACAATGGAACGGTAGATCCCTATGCTGCGTTATCACAATTGACCATCAATAAGTATCAAACCGTAAAACCTGATGGTACGCCAGCCGAGGTCAATACTGTAGTCGTTAATTCTAGGTTGGGCAATCCCGACTTAAAATGGGAGCAGACAACCTCGCTCAATGCCGGATTGGACTTTTCAGTATTAAAAGACAGGCTAAGTGGTTCAATCGATGTGTATAGCAAAAAGACAAATGATCTTTTGGTTAAGCAGTCGCTTTCCAGTGTTTCGGGATACCAATTTGTTTATTCCAACTTGGCCGAAGTGAAAAATAAAGGCCTCGAAGTGAGTTTAACAAGTAGAAATTTGGTGGATGGTCCAGTAAAATGGAATTCCAATGTTATCCTTTCGCTCAATAGAAATAAAATAGTCCGTTTGGCAACCCCAAGTGATGATCGTGGAAATGGCTGGTTTATCGGTCAGGATATCGATGTTATCTGGGATTATAAGGTATCGGGTGTGTGGCAGGAAAATGAGATTGAAGAGGCTAAAAAGTACACGAAGGCAAGCATTCGGCCAGGTGACTTTAAACTGGAGGATCTAAATGGTGACTATGTGTACAACGATGAGGACAAACAGTTTATCGGTTATACCTCACCCCGTTTTACTTGGTCTGTCCGCAATGAATTCAATTTGTTTAAGAATATAGACTTCTCCTTCCAGTTGATTTCCAATTGGGGTCAGAAAAAACAATTTAACCAAGCAAAGAACAATCCGGGTAGTGTGGGCTTCATGCGCTCAACGTCCTACATTCAACCCTATTGGACGCCAGAAAATCCAATAAATGACTATGCGCGCTTGGGTAGCGGTGCTAATGGAACCAGTTTCAATGTCTATTGGAAAAATAGCTTTATTCGCCTGAACAATATATCGCTCGCCTATTCTCTGCCAAAGCAACTCGCAGAACGATTTAAAGTAAGGAACCTAAAAGTATATATGAATGTCAATAATGCTGCGGTATATGCGCCAGTGTGGAACTATTGGGATCCGCAGAATGATGGCCCTACCCCGAGGTATTACACACTTGGATTGAATGTATCACTTTAATTTTTACGATATCATGAAGAAGATAAATATTAAAATAACGGCCGTAATTGCATCCATGGTACTGATGACCACCCATGGATGTAAAAAGAGTTTTTTGGATTCAAACCAGTTATCCCAGTATTCTCCCGATAATTTGGATAATGTTGATGCACTCAAAGGTGTACTCAATGCACTGGGAAAAGCCTCAAGAGGGGAGTTTTTCGGTGATTCGGCCCCATTATTAACAGAATCACTGTTTTCAGACGTTGCAGTAGACGGGACAACGGACAAAGCGACTCCGGCGCAGAATCTTGTATCCCTGATTACGCCGGATGCCAACCTCAATAGTGATGACTTTAATAAAATAGGCTGGTACTGGAGTAATTTTTTTGCTGCTGTCCGCTCGGCTAATACAGTGATAAGCAATATAGATCGACCAACTTACAGCTCAGAAGCGCAAAAAAATGAAATCCTTGGATCGGCATATTTCTATCGGGCTTATTTCTATTATCGTCTAGTGCATGAGTTTGGAGATGTACCGCTGCAGTTGAAAGACCTTACAGCACCGAAATATGATTTCTATTCGACCAAAAGAGAAGTAATTTTGAAAAAGATGAAAGAAGATTTAGAGTTTGCGCAGCTGTGGGTTAAAGACGAAGTCAATAGAGGGGAAGTGACAAATGGAGCCGTCAATCACCTGTTGGCAAAAATACATCTGGCATTGGGGGATTTTGATGGTGCTATTGTAGCCGCCAGCAAAGTGATTGATGGGGGGAAATATGCCCTGATGAAAAACCGCTTTGGGAGTACGGCGGCAGATCAGTCCAAGAATGTAGTATGGGATCTCCATCGCATGGATAACAAAGCGATTCCTGCCAATAAGGAAGCTTTATTTTTGGTGATTGATCGTCAGACTTTGCAGGGAAGAACCGACCTTGGCTCTCAGTTGATGCGCAACACTGTACCTGCCTGGCACTTTGCAAACCTAAAAATACCCCAAGGTGGCTTACAGGCTATTGTGGATGCTGTAAATGCTGAAATTCCCCTGACACGCATGTATGGGCGGGGAATAGGGCGGTACCGCGGAACGTATTACAGCACCAAAGAAATATGGACAGATCAGACAGATTATCGTCATGCCAAAGGGATGTGGATGGATATGACAGATCTTGTCTATAATAATCCGGATATTAAAAAATCCGCAGACGCTGAAATTAGAAAGCTTTATGGTCAGCCGATTCAACAATTTACTTCGGATAATATAAATAGGGTATTTACGAATGGTTCATTGGATACCATTCGTCACTGGTTTGGATGGCCTCATTATAAGGTTTTTATCAATTCAACAAACCAATATGCCGAGGATCCTTACTGGAGTCCACCACGCGGCACCAATACGGACTGGTATGTATTCCGCTTAGCGGAGACCTATCTACTACGGGCCGAGGCTTATATCTGGAAAGGACAACAGGCACAGGCCATGGCCGATATCAATGCCGTTCGCGGGCGCGCGAATGCAGAACTGCTGCAAAATTCCGCCCGGATCAATATCGGTACAGTACTGGATGAAAGAGCAAGGGAACTGTTTTGGGAAGAACCACGAAAAACGGAGTTGACACGGATTGCCTATATTTTTGCGCAGACTGGTATTGCTGCTTATAACGGTAAGACCTATAGTATGGCTAATTTCGCACAGAACAATTTCTTCTACGATCGCATTATTGAAAAAAATTCATTTTATCGCAATAAGGTTCCTACTGTTCAAGGTGTTCATTATGAGATTGCCCCGTACCATGTACTATGGCCGGTGCCAGCATCAGCACAACGCTTCAATACAAATGGTATGATTAATCAGAATCAGGGCTACGCGGGAGCAGAAAATAATGTGCCGGCGTTAGATAAAATTGTTGAATAAGTATATAACATTGAGATGATAATCTCGAATCACATGCTTTAGGATAATTTTGTTATTTTGATCATCTAGAATGATTCCGGATAGGGGCAGCCGCTGGTCGCTGATACCTATCCGGCTATAAATAACCAAAAGAAAAAGGGGAAGGCGAGTTATGTGCACCAAAAACAGGACGAAAATACGAACCGGTGTAATTGTACTATTCTTATTTAAGATAGGATGGTTATTTGGGCAAAATCCTATTACGATATATCCCAATACAGCCGAACACATCTTTAAGACAGCCGAAGTATTCTATATGGAAGACAGCACCAATAGGCTGTCATTTGAGGAAATTAAATCGGCGGGGCGATCACAACAGTTCGTTCCTAACGAACGGTATTACCCCAAAAACTTTAATCGGTCTTCGACCTATTGGTTTAGAGTGAAGATCCATTTTAGACAACAGTTATCTGGAGAACGGGTCATTGAGTTATTTGATCAGACTGCGGATCTCGTGGAAGCATTTATTCCAAATGGAAAGGGTGGTTTTGTGCACGATCAAACCGGGGCCTCCATTCATTTTGGGAACCGGCATTTTATGCACAAGAACTTTGAGTTTTTGATTCCTGCATTGGAAAAAGGAACCTACGAAGCTTACTTTAAGGTACGCTCAAGACAGATGGTCAATGTGATTTTGGTCTATCGTACCATGGAGCGATTTGTGCAGTACACCTTGACCGAGTATTTTACTTTTGGTCTGTTCTACGGAATGATTATCCTCTTTAGTTTCAATAATCTACTGATGTATTTTGCCGTAAGGGGGCGCCAATACCTCTATTATGTGTTATATATATTGTGCGTCGGCCTTTATGAGATGTCTTCGGATGGGATCGCATTTCAATACCTATGGCCTGAGAACCCGTGGTTCAATCAATATGCAACCGCGGTTTTTGTGTGTTGTGTCAGTGTCTTTGCGCTGTTGTTTACGAAGTCTCTGCTACATGTCAAACAAAAGGAACCTAGACTTAATAAGCTGTTGAATGCGGTAATTATCTTAAGGATACTATTTTTTGTGTATTGCCTATGCTTCAATCAAAATTGGTTTATCTACAAATTTGTAGAAATTGTTCCACTATCGGTCGCTTTTTTTTCAGGAATATGGCTATGGAGAAAAAAATACCGTCCCGCTCGTTATTTCGTCCTTGCTTATGCCTTCCTCTTCTTGGGATTTGTACTGAAAGTAATTTATGTACTGGGTTATGCACGCTTTCTACCCAGCTCAATTGGTCATTACAGTATTACATTTGGTTTTGTTATGGAGATGACTTTCTTGTCATTTGCCATCCGCGATAAAGTCCGTCTATTGAAAAATAAAAAAGAGCGTGCACAAAAAAGAGTCATAGAGCAAATGCAGATCAATGAGAAACTCCATGAAATGCATAACAGGGATTTGGAAAAGAAAGTGAAGGAGCGAACATTGGAAGTCATGCAAAAATCGGAAGAACTGGTGGAAAAATCGGAGATCATTACAGGGCAAAACCGCGAGCTGAAGGAAATGAATAACCTCTTAATGGCTCAGTCGGAAGAAATACGCCGCATGAATCAATTGTTGGCCAAGGATAATAAAAATCTGCAAACCAATATTGAACGGATTACGGACGATCGCGTGCTTTCCAAGGAAATGAACTTTGAAGAATTCGGGGCAAAATACCCGGATAAAGAAACCTGTTATCGGATACTGGCGGAATTGAAATGGAAAAAAGAATATTGCTGCAGGAAATGTGGTTACGATAATTATTGCGCCGGTAAAACGCCCTATAGCCGTCGATGTACCAAATGTACCTATGAAGAGTCTGTGTTGAACAATACGATTTTCGAAAATGTACGCATACCGATCAACAAGGCTTTTTACCTCGTTTACCTGGTGCATTTTCATCAGGGTGAGATTTCTTCCTATAAGCTTTCCCAAAAATTGGGGATCAGACAAAGTACCTGTTGGAATTATGCGAGCAAAGTGAAAAGTATACTTACAACGAACAGTAAAAAACATAAAAAAAATGAAAAATCAGGTTGGACAAAACTGGTGTTAAATGTATTGGATTGACCAACATAAATAGAATACATGAAGATTATATTTAAACAAATTATTACTTTATTTTATATAGGGTGTATACTTTTCTCTTGGAATGCCAATGCCCAGACACTCCAAGATGGTAGAGGTTCGATTGATTTCTCGTCGAACTGGCAATTTAAGAAAGATACAGCCTCCCAGGGACGTTCCCCTCGACAAATGCAAAAATGGGAAACTGTCAACCTTCCACATTGTTGGAATATCCTTGACGTTATGGATGATATTCCGGGTTATTATCGCGATGGCGCCGAATATCAAAATACCCTAAACTGGAAGACCGAATGGGAGCATAAAAGGATTTTACTTCACGTTGGGGCGGCCAATCAGGAATCTATCATATTTGTCAATGGCAAGCAGGTGAAAAAGCATGTTGGTGGTTATACTGCTTTCAATGTCGACATTACCGACTATCTCAATCGGCGTGCAAATGAAAAAAATAATATAGTCCTTAAGGTTAACAACCGCTACAATCAGGATATTGCGCCATTAAGTGGAGATTTTACTTTTTTTGGGGGTGTTTATAGGAAGGTGTTTTTGCTGTTATTGGATCAGATTCATTTTACAGATCCAATCTACGGAAGTAGTGGTTTGCGCGTTAGTGCAAAGGTAGATGCAAATGGAAAAGGCACGATCAATCTTCATGGAGATCTCCAAAATTCTTGCTCATCCGAACAGGATGTATTAGTAGAAAGTATACTTGTAGATGCCACAGGGGCAGTGATAAAAAAAATGCGTCAAAAGGAAAAATTAAATCCGAATGCACAGAGCAATTTCCGCATGAACATCACAGGCATTCAGCCCCCAAGTCTATGGTCACCTGAATCGCCCTATCTCTATCGCCTATCGACGAGTATTTACGATTGTAGCGGTAAGCTGCTGGACCGACTGGACAACCCTATTGGTTTTCGCTGGTTTTCATTTGATCCTCAAAAAGGATTCTTTCTAAATGGGCATCCACTGAAATTGATCGGGGCAAGCAGACACCAGGATTTTGAAGGAATGGGCATTGCAGTCCCGGATACGATACAAGTACAAGACCTTGTTAAATTAAAAGCAATGGGGGGTAATTTTTTACGTGTTGCACATTATCCTCAGGATCCCGCCATATTGAAAGCCTGCGACAGTTTAGGTCTTTTGGCATCCGTAGAAATTCCGCTCGTCAATGAAATTACGGAAAGTGCTGCTTTTGCTGAACATAGTTTCCAGATGCAAAGAGAAATGATCCGGCAATATTTTAATCATCCAAGCATTATCGTCTGGGGCTATATGAACGAGATTTTTCTTCGCCCCCATTTTCCAAAAGATAAAGAGCGGCAAGAGACCTATTTCAAATCTGTTGTAGCACTGGCACAGGAATTGGAAACACTTACGCGTGCCGAAGATTCAACGCGCTATACCATGATCGCCAACCATGGTAATTTTGATCTCTACCATCGGACGGGCCTGACCAAAGTTCCGATGCTTGTCGGCTGGAATCTCTATCCGGGATGGTATGGTGGCAAGATTGCTGATTTTGGGAAGCAATTGGAGCATATCCACCAACAACTCCCCAATAAACCACTATTGGTGACCGAATATGGTGCTGACGCAGATGATAGGATATATACCGATAGACCGATTCGCTTTGATAAGAGTGTGGAATATGCATTGATGTACCATCAGGGTTATCTCAACGAAATTTTGCGCAAACCGTTTGTTTCTGGTGGCGCTGCGTGGAATCTTTCAGATTTTAACTCGGAGACACGGGAAGAAAGTATGCCACATATCAATACCAAAGGCTTATTGACGTGGGGTAGAAAGCCAAAAAACACCTATTTTTTATATCAGGCATATTTAAATAAGGAGCCCTTTGTAAAAATCGGGTTAACTAATGGTAACAAATGGAGCGCGAGGTCTGATTCGAGCACATCCATGGTTGGTTCAGGATGGTTAAAGATACCTATATTTAGTAATGCCGATTCGGTTAAGTTGCTGTTGGATGGTATCGTTATGGGCGTGAAAGTTCCTGTAG
Source organism: Sphingobacterium sp. HMA12 (assembly GCF_002933815.1). Lineage (GTDB taxonomy): Bacteria > Bacteroidota > Bacteroidia > Sphingobacteriales > Sphingobacteriaceae > Sphingobacterium. The sequence continues at coordinate 12,485 of NZ_BEYR01000004.1, read as the reverse complement.
ACCGGGTAATGATGTGGCCTGTAAATTTAAGCCGAGGTGTGCATGAGGTAGAGGCGGAGGCCTTTCATGCGGGCAAAATCACTGGCACGGACAAGATGGTTCTCGACTGTGAAGTTATGCCTTATGACCTAAGAAAAGACGGGGGATGGCAGCAGCTATTGATCAATGTTGGAGATAACCGTCAGTATACGGACACCAAAGGCAATAGGTGGTTTCCGGACCAGCCTTATCGAGCGGGGAGCTGGGGATATCATGGCGGTAAACAGTATCGCTTAAAAAATACTGGGCGAGAAAACCTCGGGAGTGATACCAATATTCGCGGTACTTGGGACGATCCGCTTTTCCAGACGCAACTGCAGGGATTGGAGTATTATCGGTTTGACCTGCCCAAAGGTGATTATGAAATCGAATTGACTTTTGCCGAATTACAAGGATCAAATCACAAAGAACAACTTGTTTACGATCTCGAACAACGCGAGAGAGAACAGGAACAGATAGCTATCGACCGCATTTTCGACATTCAAATTGATGGGCGAACAGCGGTTAGTTCCCTTAATGTACTGGATGAAGTCGGAGCATTTAGGGTATTGCGTCAAAAATATCTGGTGCAAGTGATAGACAAAAACAATCTGACGATTTCATTTATTCCTAAAAAAGGAGAAACAATACTAAATGCAATTCGACTTAAAAGAGTCGAAAATACCCCATCTATAAAAAAATAGACTTATGCTAAGATTTAAAAACTATATTATTCCCGTTTTAACGTTGTTAGTTACACAGTCAGTCCTAGGAAATCCGAAGCCATGGGCGAAAAACAAGACATCTCACAAAAGCCTTGCTGCAGGTCGGAACGATAAAAATAAGAGCCTAATCCGTTTTGGTCAATCAACAGAAACGAATACAATTGCCAAAGACGATGGTCAGGAAATCTTCATGAGTAAGGGAAATGTAAGTCTAGACTTTAGCAAGCGAGTGACTGCAAAAAAAATAAAAGCCCCTTTTTTAATTCGACGGGCAAAGGGCAGGCTTGGGGATTATCAAACAATAGCCAAAGTCACTGAGCCCAGGTTTATCGATAAAAATATCGAAGGAAGTCCATATGATTATTACTATGAGATACAGACGGTAAGTGGCGAGCCTATTGCACGCTTGGCCATGGAGCTACAGCTCTTTGGGGAAAATACTTTTATTTATAGCCCTACAGACGATAAGGAACGTGTAGGTATGGAAGTAAATCAGCTCCATGATCAGATGTTCGGAAAAGAATTCAGTCCCAATCGTTATGCCCTGCTCTTTAAGTCGGGGGATTACCGGGACGCAGGGATATTGAAAATTCCTTTTTACGTGCAGATAGCAGGTTTAGGACAGGTTCCATATGACGTTGAGGTTTCAAATATCCATACACCACCACATCTTGCGGAGGGAAATGGTACGTGCACTTTTTGGCGATCGGCAGAAAACCTGTCTGTCATTGGCCCGGAGAGCTACGAGGAAGAAGAGACATTTAAATGGGCCGTCTCACAGGCGGCTCCTTTACGTCGTATTTATTCCACGCGTGTTGTGCGCAACCAATGGGCAAATGGCTGGGTGAGCGGCGGATATACTGCTGATTGTTATTTTGAGGCAGCCGCGGGTTCAAAAAATCAACAACAATGGTATACGCGAAATTCTTTTTTGAATAAAGGCAGAGGAAAGTTTGAGGAAATTAAATACAATTATTGTTTTCAAGGTGTTGACTTTGGTCCGTCTGTTGACACAAGTACGTATCAAAATAATTGGGTAAAGGGCGGAAATGTGACGCTGATTCCGACAACACCTGTTATTCGCGAAAAACCTTTTGTCTTTTTTGATAAGGAGGGGCGATATAAGGTTTTTCGTCCGGCATTGAAACACAAGCATAAAGGGGTATCCTATTCGCGGAATGATATGGGAGCAGGTGAAGTGATTGACATCGAAAAAGATTTTTATGTAGTGAAGCCAGGAACTTCAGCGCAGGATATGAACCGACAGTTGCGTATAGGAAAGCACCTGCTGATTACACCGGGAATGTACAATTTGTCTGAGCCATTGCATATTACCCGGGCGAATACAATTATATTGGGGCTTGGTCTGGCAACATTGATCCCAGGAACCGAAAATCCATCTACAGCGATATTGGTTGACGATGTTGATGGGGTGACTGTTGCCTCACTGATGTTCGATGCACATTATAGTTCACATAGTCTGATTCAAGTCGGCGGGCGAAAAACATCAGTTAGACATGATCGTAATCCGACCTTGTTGGCGGATCTTTTTCTGCGTATTGGAGGTTTTAGGGCAGATAAAGTGCATGTGGACCAGTCGGTTATTATTAATAGCAATGATGTGATCGGCGATCACTTTTGGCTATGGCGTGCAGATCATGGTGTAAAGGGCAGTGTGGGCTGGGATACCAACACCACACGGAATGGACTCGTTGTTAATGGCGATTATATGACGATGTATGCCTTGTTTAACGAACATTTTCAGGAGTATCAGACCTATTGGACCGGAAATCATGGTCGCACGTATTTTTTTCAATGTGAAAGCCCTTATGACGCACCCAATCAGGCTGCATATCGAAGCGAGAATGGGACACGAGACGGATTTGCAGCCTATAAAGTAGCTGAGCAGGTAGAACAACATGAAGCTTATGCATTTGGGATATATGATGTATTGGTAAATGCGATCAGGATTGAAAGTTCGGTGGAGACTCCAGTAAAACCCGGCATTAAGTTCAAACATATTTGCAACAACAGCCTATCCAATGGCCCAAATCGCGGATACGGTTATGTGATTAATCAGATTCAAAAAAGTACATACAATACCTGGCGAGATAATAGGACTTTTGTTGTGGAATTTCCGTAAATCTCTTCTATTGTTAAATATAATTTTATTTATATGCCGAATACCAATCTATGCATTTAGTAGTAATGAAAACTTAACGTTACAAATAAATTTAAGATTTTTTAACATTTTGAAAATAGCGAAATCGATTGCGTAACGAAATACAATCGATTGCGTTAAAAAAAGCGTCGTTTACGCTGAAGAACCGTTTTGATATATTAATAAATTGGAAGATTTTAGTGCTGAAAAGAACACTATAACCAAACCCAATTTATGGAAATGGACATCTACACCAAGAGGAAGTGGATTAGAATAATCCCGCTTCTGTTTAGTCTAATGCTTTTCCAGCTATCTTCTTTTGCACAATCGAAGATAACAGGAAAGATCTTAAACAATAATCGGCCACTGCCTGGCGCAACGGTTTTTATAAAAAATAACGTAAAAAATGCCACTTCAAGTAATCAAACCGGTGCATTTGAAATTCAAGCTAAATCAGATGATATTCTAATTGTCAAAAGCGTAGGATTTGAGACACAAGAGATTTCTGTAGGAGGAAGACAAACTCTCACTATCAATTTGATAGAATCAAGTAATGATCTCGGGGAGGCTATTGTTACGGGATATACAACAATCAGCCGTAAGAAGAGTACAGGTTCTATTGCGAGTGTCACCAGTAAGGATATTGAAAATCTCCCAGCAGCTAGTATCGATGTATTATTACAAGGAAAGTTGCCGGGTGTTAACGTCCAGAACTTTACAGGACAACCGGGGATGAAAACATCATTGGTCATTCGTGGGAACACGAATATTCCTCGATCTAATGGTGACTATGATGCGGACAATTTGACGAGTAACCCATTATATGTCATTGATGGAATTCCGACGTCTGAAGATGAAATTAAGAGTTTCAATGTGACGGGAACCAATTTTTTGGCCAGTCTCAACCCAAATGACATCGAGTCTGTTGATGTATTGAAAGATGCTTCTGCTGCTGCACTTTATGGTGCTCGAGCTAATAATGGCGTTATCTTGATCAAGACAAAGCGTGGTCAATTAGGACGTCCGAAATTCAGTCTAAATACATACCAAGGTTATGTCACAAAACCCGCGAAGGTAGCTACTTTGATTGGGGCAGCTGAGCGAAGGAAAAAGTTAGCCTTGATTTACAAATACGGCAATGATGCACAACTTGCAGACATACCACAATTATTAACGGACAGCTTAAATCCAGCATTTAATAATAATAATGACTACCAGGATCTGTTTTACCAATCTGGCTATGTACAAAATTATGACCTTTCCGTTTCGGGAGCGACTGAAAATTTGAACTACCGGGTCAGTGGTGGGATGTATAATGAGAAAGGGATTGTCAAAAGTACGGGTTTAAAGCGGTATTCATTCACCAGTAATTTGATCTTTAACATCACAAAACAATTGGAATTCCTTACCAATTTCAAGGCCTCAACCAACAAACGTATGGATGGAAAAGGAAATACTGAATTTCTAAAGACAAATCGATATCGTGGTATATTTGCTATTAATCCAGTCGATATGCCGACTTCCTTATTGGGCATGAGTCAGGATGATATTAATAGCATTGTAAACCCTTACGATTATCAACGTAACGATAATATCAATGTTGATTTAAGTGGTGTGGGTGAATTAAGATACACCTTTCTAAAAGATTTCCGTTTGAGTACAAGGAGTATCATTAATTATTCAACAGCCAAAAATGATTTTGCATCACCCTCTATTTTGAATTCAGATGGTTTGGCTTATGCAAAATCCACTTACACCCAGTATAGAAAATATTTGTTGACGAACTCCTTGTTATGGACAAAATCCTATAATGATGTACATAATTTTACTGCTACAGCAGTACAAGAATATGAATCTCGAAAAAATGAAGGGTTGTATTTGTTAGGTAAGGATATCCCAAATGATAATATTCAGGTTGTTAAAGGAGTCAGCTCGCAAAACCTCAATGGATATTCCGATCAGTCCACCTATGCAAAATTATCGTTTTTGGGCGCTTTTCATTACGATTACAAAAGTAAATATCTATTGGATGCGGTATGGAGAGCGGACGCTTCTTCACGCTTCGGTAAAAATAACAAATGGGGATATTTTCCTTCTGTAGGTGCGGGATGGATTATTTCAGAAGAACCGTTTATGGAAGCCAACGAGTGGGTGGATGAATTTAAGTTGCGTGCTAGTTGGGGGCGTACCGGAGATGAGAGTAGTATTGGCGATAATGACCGATATAATGCTTTTGTTGCGGGAGATGGATCATATCCAGGGAACTTTGGCAATACTTATGGTGGAGGCACAGCGATTATACCTAACTATTCTGGCATAACCAACGATAATATTACATGGCAAAAATCGGATACATGGAATGCAGGGTTTGATGCCTACCTGTTGAAAGGTAGACTGACAGTCAATTTTGATACTTATGTAAGAACTACCACGGGACAAATGCTGCAAATTTGGATACCAGAGTATTCAGGTTATTTACAAACATTTACAAATGCTGCAGGCGTAAGAAATTCTGGGGTAGAGATTAATATCCAAGGAAGGGTATTTGACAAAGAGAAAGCATTTCAGTGGACTCCGCAATTAAATTTATCATTTAACAAAAATGTGGTAACTGCACTTCCGAATGGTAATAGGGATCTGTATTATGATAATGGGGTGTATGTAGTTGGAAAACCATTGAATATGTTCTATGGCTATTTGGTTAATGGTGCTATCAGTTCATCAAATGATATTATTGTCAACCCATACACGGGAGCAGTCGGCGCTACAAAATGGGGAACATTAAAACCTGGGTATCCAAATTGGGTAGACGTTAATGGTGATTATAAAATTTCCGATGCTATTGGTGAAAATGACATGACCTTTTTTGGAGATCCTAATCCAAAAGTGACCGGTGGATTTATCAATAATTTTAGTTACAAGGATTTTTCCCTTCAGATTTTGACAACTTTTACATTTGGTCGTGATATTATCAACAATACTTTCGCCCGTAGGATGTCCAATGGTTTTTTCTATGGTAGTGCAAAAGATTTTTCGAAAGCATCTATTGGAGATCTAGATAAATTTGATTTTTGGGAGCAAGAGGGGGATATCGCCCGATATCCAGCGGCAAATCCTTATATGGGATTATATGCCTGGAGGGCTGCACAATCAATGTTTATGGAACCCGGATGGTATGTACGTATCAAAAATATCAATTTAGCTTATCGTTTTAATAAAGGCAAAAATCCGTGGATGGATCGTTTGGGGATAAATTCATTAAGGCTCTATGGTACAATGGATAATGTTCATATGTTCCAAAAATTTTCAGGTGTAGATGCTGAAATGGTAGATGCACGTGGATTTGACTATGGAGATGGATACCCTTTACCATCGAAATATACTTTAGGCGTTCAATTTGAATTCTAATCACTAACGTTATGAAAATCTTAAAAATAAATTATAAAAAGCTTGGACTAGCTGCAACTCTCATGTCCGCCTTGTTGTTAGGGGCCTGCAACAAACAGTTAGAAAATAATTTGATAAATGATACCTATTCAGATACGTTCTGGAAAAATGAGAAAGATTTTACGGGAGCTGTACTAGGTACTTATGGCTTGTTTCGTAAGGCAATGGTCACCAATCAGGCATTTTTTGCTTGGGGGGATACTCCAATAGGAATTTTTACTACGGATGATGGAACCCTGCACTCCAACATCTATACAGGCGGAAGTTTTATTATGAGTTATAGGGAAGGAGGGTGTCTGAATTGGACCAATTGGTATCGTGTTATAAACGCGGCTAATTTGATTATTAAAAAATTACCTGAAGTTTCTGATGATAAATTTTCAGTGGGAACAAAGAGTTATATACTTGGGGAAGCCTATTTTATGCGAGCGCTATCATACTTCTATATGACTAGGGTATGGGGAGACTTACCATTACAGACCGAACCAACAGAAACCGCCGATCAGGCCGTTTTGAAAGGCAGAACGTCAACAGAGGAAATCTTGAAGTTTATTGTTGAAGATGCACAGAAAGCCTCAAGCTTATTGACATGGGAAGGTGTTGATGGCTTGGGACGTCGTCGCGCCAATAAAGCTGCTGCTTTGGCCTTATTGACACATGCCACGGCTTGGCAAAACGATTATGCAAAGACTGTAACCTATGCTGATTCACTGATCAAACGTACCGATCTTTTTGCTCTACAGGCAAAAGGTAATATCCGAAATGTGTTTAAGGAAGCCGGAGCTAAAGAAAATATATTTGTTTTTACAAATAAAGATGCAGAAAATGAATCGGCTTTTTATAATACAGATTATGTTGGTGTATTTTCGGCGGCAGTGGGTTTTATTACTGTCAGTAGCGATATCTATGTGAATATGCCATTTTTTAGACCTATTTACTTTGTTACCAATACAAAATTAGAAGAAATTTATGGTTCTGGAGAAGAAGGAGACTCTAGGAGAACTGATTTTTTTAGAAATAATACAAACACCCAGTATAATTCTTTAATGAAATATTCGGATATCGTTTATAAGAATGCTGCAACGAATTCTGATCCTAGAATAGAGAGTAATCTTGTTGTTTTTAGATTGGCGGATATGATTTTGTTGAAAGCCGAAGCCTTGAATGCTCTAGGCCGAGATGGAGAAGCCTTGACTGCTGTAAATTCAATTAGGGAGCGTTCGGGAGCCAAAACACCAATCAGTAGCAGTGGGGCCAACCTAAGGAGGGATATTCTAAAGGAAAGACAACGCGAACTAATTGGAGAAGGACATGCTTATTTTGATATCGTACGTAATACTTGGAAAACAAAAAATAATAATCTTTATATACAATTGGCTTCTTGGAGCATGGATGCAAACCGAATGGCACAAAAAGGATACTTATTTCCAATACACAATGATATATTAAATTCTAATAGATTAATCTCCCAGAATCCTTATTGGATGGGTAAATACTAACAATATGAAAAAGACAATATTATATATAGGCCTTCTCTATTTCGTATCTCTATTATTCAGTTGTAAAAAAGATGGTGTAATAGATGGCGGAGTAAGCGACCCACATGTCAATATGACGACTTATGATTTTTTAAAATCACATCCGCGACATCTTTTTGACACGACATTAATGATTATCGATAAGGCTGGATTAAAAGATAAAGTGAATAAAGCGGGAACATTTTTTGTACCCACGAATTATTCGATCCGCCTCTTTCTCTTTGCAAAACAGAATGAGTTGCGAAAAACTGACGAACGACTCAACTTCAATTTGGATTCGTTGTTTAAATATTACTCTCCAAAAATGCTGCAGGACTCCATGAGTGCTTACTTTTTCAATGATCGCATTGTTCGAGATAATCTGACAGAGACCGGGACAATATTCCAAACTCAGGAGCCAACAACGAAATTGTTGGTGACTTTGGAGAAGTCAACGAGTGCAGACTATACAGAAGATGGTATTATTTCTCAAGGGCCTAAATTATTGTATTTAACAAAGATCTATGGTGAACGAGATGTAATGAAAAATGGATCATTGTCCGACCCGTCAGGAAAAGCTAACCTTAATGATACGAAAGTGATTTGCCAGACCTCGGGGATTATTTCAACAACTGGTATCGTGCATGTATTAAGCAACCAGCATATTTGGGCATTTAGAAGATAAAATTAATTGGCATTGATATGAAAAATAAATTTAAGATATTCATATATCTAGGTGCATTGGCCACTCTGATGTGTACTGGATGTAAGAAAATAGAGGTAGGTTACCTAAGCGATAATATTCGGTACGGATCTAATCCCATTATGGTAGATCAAGGTACCTTTTATACGGCAGTTGGGATTATTCCGGATGCTTCTACACCTCCATTTACGGTGACATTATTAGATGTCAGGAATAAAGCAACAGGAAAACGAGAAGAGTCATTTTTCAGAGAATACGATATTAAAGTATGGAAGCAAAAATATGATCCGAAAACAGATACCACGCTGGAAATAATTAATAGCAAGCAAGGAATAGAAAAAAGATTACCACTTACCGTACTGGAAAAAAGTGGTCAATTTATGTTTACTCAAGCGACTGACAACGTGCCAACGGGTGAATATGAGGTTGATATTCGTGTGCAAAACCCAAAAGGAACAAAAGACTATAAGAATATAACTACTATTAAGCTCTCGCCAGTAAAAGAGTACTCTTATGAAAATGTTCCGTATTTTATTGCAGTAGAGGCAAATAGTGAAACTGGTATTCGTTTTCCTTATGATGATCAATGGATTGATCAAGTTAAGGGTCAGAGTACGAGCTTAACGTTGAAGATAACACGTGTTGCAGATGGTCCAAATCAGATTGCTCTCAAGGTATATGATAAAAATGGCGCACTTTTTCCTGGTAAAGCATTGGATAGAAGGCCATCTGGTAACGATTTTCTTAAAACTTTGGCCACTTTCGCCTATAAAACAACAGTCACAGATACAGCGGTTATCTACGACTATGCGCAGGTGAGATTTCCAGATGTGTATTGGGATACTCAATCAAATGGTATAAATTGTTATTATCGGATTCAGTCCAAATGGATTCAGTCGGTGGATTATGCTGATACTAAAAATTGGAATCCGCCAACGGATATGAAGTATTTAACTTATGATCAGTCTGTTAAATTAAACATTCGTTTTAATACTAAAATTTATAAACCAGGTAAGTATATCTATGAACTTCATTTGAAGGCAACGAAAAATCCGGATGCAAAATAGTTATTGAGGAGATTTGAAAAACTTGTGTAAGTGGAGGCTATTCCCATAAGAATAGCCTCCATTTGGTAAACACGGTTTCCGATATCATTTTTAAAGACGGTTATGCTTTTGGGGAGGTAAAGAGATTGTGCATTTTGCTTTAAGAGGTCGCATTCTCGTTCTTATTTAAACCATAAATAATTATGAAAAGAAAATTTTTCACTTTCGGTCTGAGCCTATTGATGAGTACGAATCTAATGGCACAATCTGCTCAGGATTTTAAGCAGACCTATTCGGATCTTTCTGTGTTCGAAGACGCATTCGCATTAACGTTAAAAAAAGGTATTAAGAAAAAGCAGATCGACCAGATTGGTGACACCACATTGCGCAGGGTAGCTTTATCTATGCTAGATGGCAAATACAGTAAGGAGTATAGATATGCAGCTTATTCTGCCTTGCTTAACCCATCCACATTGGGGCATCAGTTGAGTATTGGTGATGGATATAGCAAATATGAGAATATGACCGGGGTTTACCTTCCAAAAGGGCAGCATATTGTCATTGTAGATGGTATTGCAAATGGCAAAGAAGTTAACCTAGTGGTACCAAATTGGCTGCGTAAAGCTCCGGATCCGATCAAACCCACAGAAGATCCGAAAGGCTGGGGATTAGAAAAACAAGAATTTAGATTGCATAATGGCGTGAATATTATCCAGCTCAACGATTTTGGAAGTTTAGCTTATATTGATTATTTCTCTGAAGAACCTGAGAAAGAAAAACCTGTTACGGTGCATTTTCCAACAGGACAGGTAAACGGATATTTTGATATAAAAAAGCAGGGCAACAAGGAATGGGACAGTCTGATTGATCATGCAGTCTTTCCAATTATGGATGCAAAGGGCGAATATATACAGACAGCCTATCCCATAGAGGCAATGAAGAAATATGCCTATGGAAGAGGTGTTGAACTGATCAGTAACTATGATTCTTTAGTATTCAGACAGCATCGTTTGATGGGTTTGGAAAAATATAAGAAAGTTCCTAAGAACCGTATCCTTGCGCGGGTAAATTATAATTATTACATGTTCCGTGATGGGGATGGGGTTGCCTATATGGGGGACAAAGTAGGTTATGCGATGCGTATGGTTGTTGATCCTGCTTCAGTAATAAAAGGAGATCCCTGCTGGGGGTTTAGCCATGAAGTAGGACATGTGCATCAAACACGACCAATGTTTAATTGGGGAGGACTCGGTGAAGTGAGCAATAACCTGTTTTCTTTATATGTTACACGGTCATTTGGTAATAAAACACGGGTTTCTGAGCAGAATAACTTTGAAAAAGCCAAATCCAGTATTATTGACAAAAGAATTTCCTATTTATCTGATCCTGATGTGTTTAATCGTTTGATCCCTTTCTGGCAATTGCAGTTATATTTTGAAGGAGTTGGAAAGCGTCCAGATTTTTATGCGGATCTGTTTGAGGCTTTTCGTCAACAGAATAGTGCTAAACCAAGGAGGGTACGCTCGGATTGGGCTTCTGACAGGATGATGGGAGAGCGGAATCCAGCTGTTCATCAATTAAACTTTGTCAAAACAGCATGTGAGGTTGCTAAAATCGATCTGACTGATTTCTTTGATAAGTATGGATTCTTCTATATCGGTACATTGGAGTATGATGATTACGGAAAGTATACGTATACAATGACACAGGAAATGGTTGATGAATGCAAGAAGGCAATTAAGAATATGAGCTTGTCTCAACCTAAAGTAGATCTTACTACGCTAAGAGACAATTAATATTTGGCAATTAGTCGATAAAACTCCGAACGATACAAGTTGCTTCGGAGTTTTATATTTTTAAGCGCATTCGTTCTTATAAAATATTTACTTTTTACTTCAAGAAACTTCGTTTCCAGCCAGTGAGTCCGAGTATTTGGACTGTTTTTGGATTTTTTTTAGTTGCGGTTGGCGAGCTGTTCGACACGAATCAGGCTTTAAAAGTACCTGAATACAGATGTTAGTCTAGTTCGGCGTGAATGCCAGTGCCGTTTTAATGTGCTGTACTCGGAGCAAGCACGGAAACAGTATGGATTCATGTCAATGTTCCAACTGGGATATAACTCCTTTCGCCCCCCTAGCCAAGGGGGGACCGCAGGATACCACACCATATTATATGATTCCGTCATCCCATAGCCCTAGAATCACAAATACTACCTGTGATCGCCCCATTGTTACTCGTTATTATAGACAAGTTCGATTTTAATTTAGCAATAAGTTAGATTTAAGTTAGCGATCCATTAGGTATACTTTAGCTTTTACCTAATGAAAACCTAAACTAAACCTAAACAAACCCTAACTAAAACCTAAATAAATGGATAATTTGTCCGCCAGTTAAGAATAAAGTTCTCCATAGGCTATCGAATGGAAATCTTCGGGTTATTTCCTGTAGGAATCCCCCGGAGCGCCCTGTCCGTAAGGGGAGAGCATCTGTTTTTGCGTTGTTCGCCAGCACCGTCCGTGGCGCAGTCTTTTTCGGTCACCGTTTCGTTCCTGATCACCATATCCCCGCTAAGTGTTCACATCCGCCCTTTCCAGATTCCGGGTGTATCCCAGGGGGCCTGACTGCCATTCTTCAGCCGCGCCTATGCGATGGGCTGCCTCGCGATCCATTTCCCCTGCTGTCCGCCGCCTTTTTCCCGCTTTTCCTGTCCGGAAGCCTTTCCTACGGCCCTCCGGTCAGTTGCCGGGAAAAACAATCGGTCAAGTTTCCAGTGAGTTATGGGAATATTGAAAGAAAATAAAACAAAAGGCTTGGAAGTTTGTTAGTAAACTCCCTATCTTTGCACCACTCCGCAAGGGAGGCAGGGTT
>NZ_BEYR01000003.1 GCF_002933815.1 Sphingobacterium sp. HMA12 | reverse complement strand
CGAATAAACTTTGTATTATTCAGGGCATCAATTGCTTCAAGTGGTATTTGGCCCTTGGTTTTGAATTGTCGGATTTTAGGCGTAGAGTCAATGCGCCACACATCGATCACTTCTTTCCGGATTTCCCATCTAACCCCAAAATTATCTTGAATATCATGGATCATTTTCCGGTACGGATCAAAATTAGTTTGGTCTTTCGGGTAACGCAAAAAATAGCAATATTCATCTGTGTAACGCTGGGGTGTCTTGAGCTTCCTACGGATTTCTTTACTAACATTGTCATCAAAGACCCAGAGATTGCGGTCTATACGATGCCCTGATTCGCTTAGGTATTCATAAATGCGCATGGCTACCGATGTATTAAGAAATGTAAATTCCTTTTCATTTCCCTTTTCTTTTATCTGCACGCCCATTTCTCGGATCCCTTCCCGACGTTTGCTCAGGTAAGAGGAGAATAATTTGAGCGTATCCGTAGTCACACTATCTTCGACTTTATACTTAAAATCGTCCTTCATATAGAAACTCGCCTTGTTGTTTTCCAAAATCTGACGGACATTAGCCTCTTGAAGTTCGGTTGTGTAGGTAATTGCTTTGACGACACGGTCATTGCCGATCCATACAACGTGCGGTATCCCGCGATGCGGAAATACGGCATTGAATATCGTATCTCCTACGAGATAAGGAAACTGAACATTTAGCTGATAAGAATCTTTGTATTTTTGGAGCACCTTATCAATTCGTGTCTGATCATCGTGCGTCCGTTTGCAGTTGACCAGCAGCACGTCGAAATCGTTTTTGAAAGTGGCCTTCAATTTATCCAATTTGGGAAAGCTTTCGAGACAATTGGTACACCAGGTAGCCCAAAAATCTAAGATAATCAGTTTATGATTCTGATAATCACTAAGCGAAATTGTTGACCGTCCTTTACTATCGTTAAATACAGGCATTTTGAGGTTCCACAAATTCTCTGGAATGGTATCCCCTATTGCAAGCGCCCGGATCTGAGATAGCCCATCGGCCCCGCTGTCCTTGCGGGGCGTCTGAGCCGATAAACTAAACATAGAAACCATCAGAGCTAGTACCATAAGAGCGCTGATGCTCTTTAATGCCTTAAAAGAAAAATTAGATGATCGAAAAACTAAAGCCAAGCATGTCAGCGACATGCGAAAAGTGTTTTTATAATCGAACAAATAAGAAAAGCATTTTAAAGCCCTCTGAGCCATTGAAATACCATCAACAACAAAAGAGTCGACAAAACAGACAACAACCCCACAAAACACCTTAAAACCATTAAATTTAAAACGACAATTCCCTCTTCCATTGACCAATCCGATATCATCCCCTTTTGCAGGCTGTGCTACAGTAGTATCAGACTTATACCCAAGAGCCACCAGCGAGCTACTGACAGCTCGTACCTGTTTAGTATCTCTTTGGTATATCTCCGGTAGCTCTTTAGTACATTCCCAGTACCTTTTTGGTACCCTTTCGGTACACTCTCGGTAGCTTAACGGTGAATTAACAGTACCTTTCGTGGCGAGGAATAGACCATTTAAGTACCTACCAACTCCTGACCAACTTCTGCCTTTCTCCCAGCGTTGCTCGGAATTTCTTCGGGTGGGCTTCGGGTCACCCTCGGGAAAAATCAAAGGAAAATTCGAGGAAGACCGACGGCCCACTGCCTGAAAGGCAGAAGTTGGGGCGAAGTTGGTCAGGCAAAGGTCCGAAGAAGCTAACGCTCCAACCCTTCTTCGAGTGCTCTTCGGCAACGCTTCGGGACCTCTTCGGGGCTTGTTCGAGACATGTTCGGCTACGCTTCGGCTCGGCTTCGAGTCCGCTTCGACTGCGCTTCGGGAACGTCCCGAAGAACAGCCGAACAGCAGCCGAAGCACTCCCGAAGAGAGGCCGACACAGGTACGAAGCAGGTCCGAAGGCCAGCCGAACAAAGCCCGAAGGCCGCTCGAAGAAATCTTTTTTTTCAGCACTCGACCAGTACCCTTACAGTGTGATCTGCTCGAGTATCTGGTCAGTGCTTGGCAGATGTAGGTATTTATATATATCTTGACTGGTGTCAATAATTTTATCGTATTCATAATTTAATTGTTAGTGGTTAATGCGATGATCTGTGGAAGAACTCATGAATCTTTTTGCTCATTTCAAGTTCCTCCGCTGCTATCTTATTATTTGTCAATAGCGACCAGTCTATCTTACTTAGGTCTATATTTTTTGAGCTGCCATATAATAGCTCATCTGCATTCGCATCAACGCGATGATAAATGCTGTCATCTGATCTGTAGTAAACCTTCGCTTCTTATTTTGGGGATTACCCCAATACATGATCAGCAGTTCGAAAAGATATTCGCGACAAACGTTTATATCATAAACATTCCAAAAATCTACGATGTGTCTTACAGGATCATATACCTTTTCATACACTTCATGTAGGGTAAGATCAAAATCCACCACATCAGAGAAAAACTTTTCCATTTTTCAATTTTTAAAACCTTGACCTAAGACAATAGGATCCCCTCTCCGACCGAAATCAGTTTTTTATTGGGAGCCTGATGTTACTCAGGTCACATTAATAATAACTTAATTAATTCGGGAAGCCAGATCGCGTTTGATTGAGGGGTCACGAAGGTGTATAATATTGGCGTTACGCTATCCATGGCAAGTGAAGCCAAATCTAATTTGGCCAAACCAGCCGAGCTACTCGGGGGCTGCGATGATGTTTTTTGATCTTTGTTTTTTGTTCATAACTCGTTTATTGGTAACGAGTCTTGTCGGTAGGTCGCCTAATGATAAATGTGGGGCTACAAACCGTACCTGAAATAAAGTTCTCACGCCTTACACAACACGGATTTACAGTAGCGCCCACATCTATCTTACATGCAAATATAGCATAAAAGTATAGACGTGGGTATTTAAACTACTGCCTTGCGTTGTGGCGTGAGAAATTACAGGCGCAAGACTCTTGATTTAAACACCTAAACTATATAGATGACAGATCTAATATCTTTCTAAAACAAAGATACAAAAGTGGTTTTTAAAAATCAAATTATTTAAGACATAAAACATAAAAATATGTTATTACTTCCTTTAGCTATGGCTAAAAATAATTGGTTTTTATTTCCTATAGAGCTTTATTTGATTATACAAGTAAGACTTATAAGACTAGATTTAAATATCGTTGCGGAGGAACTTTCAAACTTTTTAGAGAAAGGAGAGAAATACATTGGACATATTGAAAGCAGCGCCCATAACTCAAAATACAATGATGAAATTTTGAGTGAAATTGCCGTATACTTTTCTCAAATTGCCAAATTGAGACAACAGGAACTTAAAGATTCAGGCGATAGCACAGTTATTAAAACGCAATATACTATATATGATTTCTATCCGAAAGAGATTTTATCTAACGATAAAGTCCTCAAAGAAATTCCTCCTATTCCACCCGGCGTAGGTCCAGCGCCCACCCTAAATGCGTTAATAGAAGACCAAACTTTTTTCAAAAAAGCAAAGTCCTTAAATGAAATTGTGATAAAAGCTAATGAGGTCCAAAATCAAAACTGGGAAGCAAAAGACTTTACGCGTCCATTAGAGCGTGCTGTTAAAGGCAAAAATAAAAGACTCAAAGTAGTGCTTAAAGGCGACCTTAATACATACATCCTTATCAGTAAGCAAAAAAAGGATTAGTATCTTTGCGGTGAAAGAAATGGCCAATTTTATGCTAGTTGATCTCAAATTTGAAATAATTAATATTACTGCCATGCCACGAGTAGAGGCCGAAAAAATGCTCAATATATTTCTTTTGAGGAAGAAAAGAGGTTATAGCCAATTCGAACTTTCTTTCCTCATGGGCCAACGCGACTTTTATGTTCGTGACTCTGAAGATCCCACCCATACCTTGATTTACTCCGTACCATTTAATAATATATTCCGTGAGATTTTCGATTGTAGTATTGAGCAGATAGTTCCAGATATAACTCAAACAGATTATACAATTCAAATATCTGTAGCAGGGAATGAATCGGCCCCGATTGTTTATAAAGCTGAAAGATTCTTCAAAGATGGTCGAATAGAACTTATAGGCACTTTATCTGCCGAGTCAAAAGATTTATTACTCGAATCCCCCAGTATAATCTCAGAACAATCGGTTAAAGAATGGGTACTTCATCAAATCTCCACAGGATATTTTAACGAATCTAAAAATGCTCTACAAATTCTCAAAGACTATGAAAAGGAACTTGGTGGCACAATACGTCCATTGTTTCTTGCAAATGCATTAAAGGCATGTAACGGTACAAAAGGAACGCCTAAATTGACAAGTAAGAAAGATGAGAATGGGAGGTTTGTTTACTTTAGAAATAATTAAATTGACCAATTGAAATTAACAAAAGCAAAATTAATCTCTAAAGTCAAGGCTCCTTTAGAAGCACTAGATATGTATATTTTAAGGAATCAATGTCCGGTGCGCAAGGATTTTTCAAGAAAACTAGAAAACGGCTTTTATTTGTCTTTAGGTTTAACAATTAGCAGATTTATAGAAAACGCCTTTACTGGAACCTTCTATTATTCTAAAACCACCAGCTGGGGCGCTGTCTGGGGAGATATCCCCGAAGAAAGTTATATACGTCCAGGATTTCTTATAACGGCAGAAGAACGGAAAATTTATTTTGACACTGAAAATGAGAAACTACGTGATTATTGGTGGGATGGTTTTGATGATTCGTCGATCGCTTCTTTTATTGAAGTAATTAAACTTACCGAATCAAGATTGTTTGAAAACACTTTGTTGACAAAAAGGATCGAAGATAGCCTAAGCGTGTCACAACTGAAAAATTACGCCGATGAAGTAAAGAAATTGGTCTCCGGCATCGAAAAACTGAATTTCACTTATTCTTATTTGCCAGATAAAAAAATAGACGGAATACCGATTCAGTGGTTTAAAACTAGTGAGTATGTCTTAAAAGAACAGAATGGTATACTCAATAAAAATACTGTTAAAAATTTAGCGTCTGATGCTTTTATTCAAAGTATAATCGACAATCTTTGAAACAGAGGAACGTGAGAATAATCAGCTATTTTCTCATATCTCTTTTTGTGGCATTATGATTATACCGCTTTCCATCTTTTGCGCCACTCCAGACCTCAGTAACACTATGAATTTTATGAGGAGCCTCTTTTCCGGAAAGCACCAATTTCCGACAAAATTTTCTAAAAGTCCTATTCCATCGTCTTTTATCTTGTTTCTCAGACTCCGTGGTAGTAATTCCGAATATTTTAGTTTTCCGTACTGATCGAGACATAATTTTACCGTTTGACACAAATATACCATTACTTAACCTAGTGACTAGTAAGAGACATCATAAAAAAGCTAGATATTAATGATACCAAAACATGAGGGATTCCATAAAGGAAGCAGATATCAACTGGAGAAATACATTCATTGTTGTTTTTCATTAGTATTAGCTAAATAACTTTATTTAAATTAGGTTATAAATTCAATATAACCAATCATGAAGGAGCATTATTATATCTCGTCAGACAAACTAAAATGATGGAAAAAATAAACAGGTAAATACAAAAATGATCATTGAAGGCCAAATAGTAAACCGTCCTTATTCTGGAGAATACGAAGAGAGAATCTATGATAATGATAGCCCATGGAATTCCCAGGATTGGACATATATCAAATTTATAAACGATGATTATTCAGAATGGTGTGGTGTCTTTAGAGGTTTTCCGACAGATGTGTCGATTTCTTTAATAAAAAATATCGTCTTGATTTTGACCTCAGATTACCTATATCAACTTAATAGCATCAATGGAGATCTAGTGGACCTAGAGGAACATCCACAATATCGAAACTTAACGGCAACACCTTTCGGCGATTTTATTGTCTCAGACTATTATCACCTAACAAGAATCACAAATAGTATACAGCATAAAGAGACTATTTCTAGCCCAATTGAGATGGACGACATCAAGTTCACAACTTGGAGTGGACCTATACTTGAGTTTACCTGTGATGAGTTTTGTAATTGGAACAGGCACTTAAATATGATCTATAATAGCGAAACAAATAAAATTGTAATAAAGAATGAGAGCACCTAATTTTGAAATTGACGGCAAGAATGGAATTGTTTCCGGATCATTCAACAATTTAGCTATAAACAGCTTTGCGCAAGCTTGTTATTGGGTAGAGAACCTCGATTATAAACGTAATCACAATAAAAATAATGCACTGGTTTTGTTTGATGAATTATGTGGAACTTGCAGTACAAAACATGCACTCTTGAAAAGATTGGCTGATGAAAACGGTAACAGCAGTCTAAGGCTTATGTTGGGAATTTTCACCATGAATAGTAAGAATACCCCTGCTATCAAGGATGTTCTAACCAAATATGATCTAAAATATATCCCAGAAGCCCACAATTATTTACGAAATGAAAATCAGATGTTGGACTTTACTGGCATTGGTGTAAACGTTGTCGAATTTGAGCTGAACCTTTTAAAAGAAGTCGAAATTAGCCCGGATCAAATCACCAACTATAAAGTTCAATATCACAAAGATTACTTAGCACGCTGGATCGATATCAATAAAATTCCATATACATTAGATGAGCTCTGGGAAATACGGGAGGAATGTATTGCAGCATTAGCACAGAATTAAAAAATTAGTAAACCCATTATCTTCTTTATATGACTTTCCAATCACTTATCAAAATCTTCAGAACGAAGCTTTATCTCTATCCTAACCTGCTCATATTAATCGTTTTCAGCTTCTTTATGTCGCAGTCAATTGCTCAAGAAAAACCAAAAGCCAATTATAAGCATTTAACATACTTGCCTAAAAGCT
This sequence comes from Sphingobacterium sp. HMA12, assembly GCF_002933815.1. Classification (GTDB taxonomy): domain Bacteria; phylum Bacteroidota; class Bacteroidia; order Sphingobacteriales; family Sphingobacteriaceae; genus Sphingobacterium. The sequence goes on along the minus strand of NZ_BEYR01000003.1, from coordinate 538,735 downwards.
ATAATACAGACAAGTCCAAATATCCATTGGTTATCTATCTCCACGGTGGATCTCAAAAGGGAAATAATTTAGAAAAACTAAAGATCTATGGTCTCCCCTATTTGGTAGATCAAAGAAAGGAATTCGATTTTATTATGGTCGCTCCGCAATGTCCAGAGGGGAAGTATTGGTCTACGGAAAATTGGTTTGATTCGCTATATGATGAAGTTACCTCCAAATACCGCGTCGATAAAAGCCGTGTTTATGTAACCGGAATAAGTATGGGCGGCTACGGAACGTACATTACAGCATTGGATCACCCCGAAAAAATCGCAGCTATTGTTCCATTATGCGGAGGAATAAATGATAACGACACCACTCGAATTTGTACCCTTAAAGACATTCCAATCCTGACTTATCACGGCACGGCAGATGACGAAATCTCCAAACAAGAAACAGAACGAATAGCCGATTTTCTTAATAAATGCGAGGGGAATATCATCTTCCATCGCATTGCAGGTGAAGGCCACGGAATTCAATATCTTTATGAGACCAATACTGAAATTTATGAGTGGATGTTGCGGCAGAGGAAGCTTAATTAAACATGGTATGGTGTATTAATGATTAACGAGTTAATAATTTAATATGTCCAAAGGCAACTAACTATTGAATTTGCCCCCACTTGATAGCATTGCTCCCATAATTTCCAATCGGATTTATTTTTAATCTCAAAGTCCTCACTGAACCATTCGACTGCGTCAACCTTCTGAGGTTTAGTTTCAATAGTCTTATTATAAAACAAATCTCCTGCCACAGTATAAACTGGTAGTCTAAAATCTTTAGGAATCCATGTGAAAGGAAAATCTTTAGACGCTCTTTTCCATTTAACTATACCATTTTCTATAAATACAACCATTAGAGGAAATTTTCCTAAGTCAACATATCGCAGAAATGTAGCAAGAATAGAAGTATGAAAATAGGAACTCAGATCTTCAATCAAGGACAAAGAAAGTCGTTTACTTTCAACTAGTGAAACAAATAACCTTCGCGGCAGTAAAAATTCTGTAGCAAAGCAATTTGCTTCATTTTCTTGATTACCTTTTTTATACCATTCATTTAATGTCATATCCGTTTCCGAAAACAGGGCCACAGCGTCTTTATGCATTAAAAAATGACCGATTTCATGTGCTAGAACAAAATTTCTCTTTCCTTCTGAGCAAATTGAGCTATCAATTGTAATAACACCAGAGTCTCCCTTTATTAATATTCTACCTTCTGCCCCCGCCAAAGTTTTTTCTTTAATTACGATATTTAATGAACTAGCTATTTCATCCAGTGTAAAATCATCTGGTGACATCCATCCTAAACTATTTTGTAATCCTAAGGCAGTACTTTCAGGCATTTTCATCAGAATCCAATTTATCCTTTAATAACTCTATATAATATAAAAACTCACTATCCTCTAATATATCCTTCTCATCTTTTTCTGTAAGGTTATCAAACTTCCTAAATAAAGGAACAAGTTTACTTTGTTCTTCGGGGCTTAATGATTTTTTTATCTCCTCTAATCCTTTATTTTTTAACTTTTCCAAATATTCAAGAACTTTATTAAACCTGTTCTCATTCGCACTTGCTTTTAGTTTAGCCTTTAATCTTTTAATTTGAATCAAATGCTTATCAAGCTGTTGGTCCGGTCTTTCCTGTAACTCACTTAAAACATCGTCGTCTGAACGGTGATAGTTAATCTCCATCATAAGACCATATAAGTCACTTAATATTTGTTTAGTATTTTTAGAAGTCATGTTATTTCCTTTTTTCACCGTATTGCTTCACTCTACGTATTAATTTCTCTTTGAGCTTATCAAATTGCCGAACATTCAAATCCAGCAGCGCTGCTATTTCTGCTCTTTTGCATCCTTCTTTTATCGCTTCAATCATTAACTCGAGCTGCGGATCGCCAGCCACAGCGTTCTCGATTGTCTTAAGATTCTCAGTAGTCACTTCATTATTGTTATCATCTGGAGGTTCGGCCAAATCATAAAACTCATGCTCGACATCAATATACTTTATTTGTAAAGCCTCATGTTTCTCAGTTTTTATCTTATCAACGCTTTTACTTATTGCACTATCTGCAATTCGAATCATCTGCTGGCCCAAAGTGTATTCATCTTTCCACTCCCATTCTCCACTTAATATCTTCTCAAAAGCTATACCCAAATAATAATCGATTGCCTCCATACCCAAATTACTTGAGCTATGCGCCCCAGACAATGTCTTCTGTTTCATCCTCCATCTGAGATGTTCCTTACATTTCTTTAAAGCAATTTTCCATTCTGTATCGGTCAGCTGATCAGTCTTCTTCTGGTTGTGATAATAATACTTGCCTAATTTCATAATTGTTAATAACCCGAAAAATATTTTTTTACACCAATGGTGTAATTTAAAAACCTTCCGGTTATGACTATAATAGAGGTTAACATAACTTAAAGATTAAATATAATACACTCAATATAGAAAAACAAATAACAGAAAAAATAAGACAGTCTACTACACACTTTTCAAAGTATACTACAATGAATAGAAATTTTAATTTAAATATAAAATCATGGGGTTAATTACAACAATAGGTGAAAGTCTAATTACTAAAGGCGCTAGTGTGGTTTGGGAGAACCGTAAGCAATTAGAATTATATTGGAAAACAAAAATTGGACAACATAAAAAAAAGCAGATAAGGTTTTCAATGAGTGGTTTGTATAAGATACAAATTCCTGACACGAACAAATATCTACTGGTTTTAAATCGTAGAATAGAAAACCAACTTCAACCTGTCGGAGGGGCATACAAACGTTATGGAGATGATTCTTTATTTAATTCTTGGGGATATGCACCTGATAACAAAAAGAACGGATTAGATGTAGATGAAAAAAGTAACGCTGATTTACGATTTACTGTACAAGGTAAAAATGTCTTAGATGTGCTTAAATGGTTTGAAAAAGGTCAAGAAAGAGAAACTGAACCACGTAGAGAATTTGTCGAGGAATTACTTCATAACGGGATTTTAGACTCAAATGTATTTCAACATTTTAACCATAAACATATTCGGCGATATTCTAAAAACTTATCATGGAGTGAATACTTCAATTGTTATGAAATTCTCGTCTTTGACGTTTTTGAGCTTTTACCAGATCAAGCACAAAAAAAAGCACTTATAGATATCTCTAAACATCCCTTGGATTTATCTAAAGGATATGCAGTCGTAAGTTGTGATGATATAGAACAGTTGCGATTGTTGCAAAATGGTAAACAAGTCGCCCGAATAGGCCAACACACTAAATTACTCATAAATCAAACTTTTTAAATATGGTAGACATTTTTAACAATTATATTCTTCAAAGAGAGGAACTTTTAGCTCGAATAGCTCAAGAGTTACAATTAGATAATACTCGTATACAAAGAATGGAATCCGCATACAATGCTGTATCGGAACTTTTAAAAAATGATAAAGACTTTTTTGATGGTTTGGTAATTGAGGTATATGCGCAGGGGTCGAAAAGAATTGGAGCAACAGTGCGCCCAATTAATGACGCAGATTTTGATTTAGATGTAGTTCTACATATCTATGATCCGTTCTATCGACATTCTCCTTCTGAGATATATAATGCATTAGTTAAGGCATTGGAAAAGGATGGATATTACAGAACGATTCTAGAGAAAAAAAAGAGATGCGTACGACTTAACTACAAAAGCGACTTTCACATGGACATACTTCCAGCTTGTATGATTAACGTATCGGAAAAAGAAATGATAATGATTCCTGAAAAAGCTCTTCACGACTGGTCTTCAGGAAATCCGAAGGGATTTGCTAATTGGTTTTTAAACATAGCGAATTCTGCAAAAGAACCTTTACTTGGTAGGTATGCCGATGTCTTATTGAAGGCTCAAATAGAGACCGAACGGCTACCTGAGGAAGCTTATTTAAAAACCCCACTGCAAAGGGTAGTGCAGCTTCTTAAAAGATATCGCGATATTTATTTCGAGAAAAGAGATTATCCTGTTTCTAGTATCGTCATCACAACGCTAGCTGCACATTTCTATTCAGCTGAAAACTCAATTTTTGAAGCTATGGACAACATCGTTTCAAAGATAAAAACTGGCTATCTGGACTCAATTCGAACAAATAGAAGATTTAAGATATTCAACCCCGTTAATTCCCAAGAAGACTTTACCGACTTCTGGACAAGCGCACACTATAGAAGCTTCTATGGATTTGTGGAAGATTTTCATAAGAAGTGGCAAAATTTAAAACATTCATTTGAGACGAGTGGCAATGATTATATCGAATTATTTGGAGAAGGCATATATAAAAAATCGCTTAACGAACAATTCAAAAATTTTTCGCATTCAACTAAGGATTCGTTAGCGAAATCATCGGGGTTAATAGCTGCAAATATTGCATTTACCGCACCAAATGGAAATATAAATTCAACAAATGGATATAAAAATGGGAATCATCACAACTTTGGCGGAAAATACTAAGAAACAACATCAAAAAGATTGGTATACATTTTTATTTGTCCAAAAGTATTTTGTAGAGAAACACTTTAACTGGTTAAAACTCTCTATTGATAAAAATCGTAAACAACTTATAGGTAAAGGAAAGTTAAATATTGGGGGCAAGTCTTATAAAATCTTGCTCTCTTATTCCCCATTTAACACATATCGCTATGATCGAATTTTTATTCAGGATGATACTATAAAATATAACGATGATATACATCTTTATCATGATAATTCTTTATGCCTATATCATCCCATCATCGATAAGATACCACACAAAAATATATCACTTTGCGAAATGATACCATGGATTAGCGAATGGATTATTCACTATAATCAATGGAAAAAATACAAAGTATGGTTAGGTCGGGAGATTAAACATAATAATTTATAATATTATAGCAACGATAGAAGACTTATGTTTGAATCATGATCAAACAAGAGAAAAGAGCACTGATTCTTTCGATAAAAACAGATTGGCAAGATAGCAAAAAAATAAAAGCAATTTCCTTGAAAAAGATTCAATTAAGCTACCTATTATTATTGCTTTTCGCGCAATAAAGAAAAGCGACCGCCGAAGCTTTATAACGATAGAGTGTCCAAATAATTTTTCATCCACTATTTATAATTTCTAAAATAAATGATATTATTAAATCTGAAATCCCCCACTTCAATCTCATTTTTTTTGTAAGTTAGCAACGAAAACTGGTATGATAGACTAAATATAACTAATAATTGATTTTATATCCAAACCAGCTTTTTACACGCTATAATATTACAATTAATATAACAACTTATTTTGGAATTGTTCAACGATTTTAATGGGATTGGAATTGCAACAATAAAATGGACACCTAGTTAAGCTGCAATATTTTGTTTATTTATTTTTCTAGCAAACTCCTCTGGTGATAAGTAGCCTAAGGCAGAATGTTGCCTTTTTCGGTTGTACCAAATCTCAATATATTCAAAGACAATAAGCGCAGCTTGCTCCCTGTGAGCGAATTTATGCTGATATACACATTCCGCTTTCAGTGTCTTGAAAAAACTTTCAGCGACAGCATTATCCCAGCAATTTCCCTTTCTACTCATGCTTCTTATGATGAGTGGATTTTTTTCCAGCATAGAGCTTAACTCATGACAGGCATACTGTACGCCACGATCAGAATGGAATATTAGTTTCTGGGTGATTGGCCTTGCTTTTTGTGCCATTTTAAAAGCAGAAATCACCGTATCTACCGCATTCATAGTCTCACTTAAAGCCCATCCGATTACTTTTCGATCTCCTAGATCGATTACCGTTGTCAGATACAACCATCCCTGCTGCGTTTTGATGTAGGTGATGTCTGATACCCATACTGCACCAAGTGTTCCCGGCTTAAAATCACGGTCCAATATATTATCCGGTACCGAAAACTTATGCGTGGAGTCTGTAGTTACCTTAAATTTTTTCTTGACAATACTTCTTAACCCTACCTTTCTCATCAGTTTGGCTACCCTCACTCTGGATATTTTAATATTCTTTTTGTGTAGTTCTCTGGTAATACGGGGACTGCCATAAGTATTTTTACTCCTTACAAATGCATCCTGGATTTCCATAGTAATCTGTTGGTTTTCAATACTTCTTTTTGAAGGGACACCCTTTAAATAGTTGTAGTAGCCCGCTCTGCTCACCTTGAACACCTGACACATCTTCTCGACTGAAAATATTTCCTTATTGTCCCTTATGAACCTGAATATTTGGTGTCGTTCTTGGAGAAGATGCTTACAGCCTTCTTTAAGATATCCCGTTCTATCTGTGTATCCCGAAGTTCTTTTCTTAAGCGTGCTAACTCCTGTTCACTCTCACTCAGGATAACTTTTCCTTTCCCAGGGAAACTACTCCCTTGTTTTACAGAATGTTCCTTTCGCCATCTATACAATAATGCTGGGCTAATATCCAATTCCCTGGCCAGCGCGCTAAGGTCGCTACGCGTGTTACTCAGTTCAACACTCATCAGTTTGAACTCTTTGGTATAAACTTTTCTTTCTCTTGACATAAGTCTGTTAAGTTATTAAATTCTCTTAACTTAATGTCCAGCCAAATGTAGCAACTTCAGGATAATATTATTCCAAACTTGGATAGGGGCGTTGTGTACCCACCTACTATCACTTTACAATGACGATTTTAAAGGAACTATACCGTTTATTCAAAAACTTATACCTAACAAATCTGAATCATTTTATATAAGGATTGATTTTTTTATTTTACCAATAATAGGATCATTATTAGCATATGTTCTATTAGATCCTAGCTCTTTAAAGTCCTCAATCTTTGCTGGGATAAGTTGGAGTGGGACGTTATTAGCCATGTTGAAGAGAAATAATAAAAATATAGAAGAATCGAATAATGACTAGCATTTATTACATATACATATCTGCAGCTGTTTCAATGCTGATAATCGCTTTGTATACTTTTATTACAGCTAAAAATATCACTAAAATAAAAAAATACAGGTATTTGGTTATTAGTTTAGTTGGATTATTTCTCAGTACTGCAATAACTATAAATTTATATTATGATGATATATTCAAAGAAGATAGTAAAAATATTAAGAAAATAATCAACACCACTTTCTCCATTGACACGAACAAAAGTATAGATAGCCTAGACGAAGATGAGTTAAGATTATTGATTAAACAAAATCAAAGATTTATTGATAGCATCAATAAACAAAACAAGTTACTTCTTCAATATAAAAATAATATCGAAAATATTGAGAAAATTATTGGCTCTAAAAATGAAACGAAAAGCGAAATTGGTCGTAAGTTGAACAATAACACCGATGATTTAAATGTAATACAGAAATATAATAAAAAACTTAGTAATAGTATTGCTGAGAAAAGAAAAGGAACTACATTTTCAGGGACATCTGATAAATTTATTTTTAATTGTCCAACCAATCTTGAATCGGATACCCTTGAATTGTCTTTGAAGTTTATTGACGAAAATATCATTGAGGAAATTGCATACATATCCATCTCTTTTTCGGAACAAAAAAATCCTAAAAACTATGTTCATATTAGCGAAGAATTTTATGAAGCGCAAAAAGGAGTGAATTTATTTAAGGTAAAAAATGTATTTAAAAACAATTCTGATAAAAAGATTCTATTAGAAATAGGATATACGTTAAAAAGCGAATCAAAAAAAGAATTTCCAAGGATCGAAAAAGCAACATGTAGAAATTTCTAATAGAACTATTTGATTGAACAAATTTTTAAGATATACAATTATTTCTATCAGATCTAATCTTTGCTGTTGGTCCAGATAAGAAGTCTGTTTTGGAGATTCTATTCATTAACTTATGGAATGTGCCTTCCAGTCGGGCCATTTTTGCCTTTAGCAGAGGCTTTTGTAGGTTAAAGTACAGAACTCCATACCCTTGTGCACAGGTATAACTTTTACGGGAAGCCGTAATAATCTGTAATTTTTTATTCTTAAAATTGACAATATTGTAAAATGGATTGTAATAAAACTCAAAATACATTTATTTTTATTCTTTTATTATACAGCTTTAAGTAAATCATTAACCCGATCAAATACTGATATTATGGAATACAAAGTAGTACCTTTTGTAGCATCGATAGACCCAAGGACAGGCACATCGGATCAAGTAGCAAAACAATTAGAAACCCTGATTAATCAGGGTGCATCAGGCGGATGGAACTATGTGAGACTAGAAAGCGTGACAACTTATGTACACGCCGAAAATGGTTGCTTTAATAATAAACCTGGATATACGACGGCAAGACAGATGGTGGTATTTTCAAGGCCATGAAGTCTCTCCTATTGACCGCGATCCGGTTGTATTGGTTGATCATCCCACCGGAAAGAAGACGTAAGTGTATATTTAGGCATAGCTGCTCTAAATATGTATTTGACTTAACTAAACATGAAGGCTTTAGGGCAGGTAGGAAAGCATTGCTTTCACGCATGAAAACCTGTAATGGTCACTTTGACATAATCACAGATTATAAAAGTGGTGAGCGGATGATGTACCTGCAAGGCGGTGTAGTGGTTGGCGAGGCGGAGATCGCGGAGAGGTTGTTGTAAACAGTTCAGGGATGGAACTTAAAAAGCATATCTATCTGTATTTTTGCGAACTAAATCAATACAAAAAGCCTAAAATAACTGAGAAAATCATATACTAGTGTGGTTACGGAATACCGTAATCATACTACGTTCAAACTCCATAGGTTTACTGTTAATAAGTTCACTATAATTTTTATAAAAATGGCAATTAGAATTACGTGTATCAACAAAGACAATGGAAATCATGAAAATCCAAACTTGGCCATAACACATTTGGGATGGGTCAACGAAAACGATCAAACAACCGGTAAAAGCACACGTCTACAAATTTACGATTGGATTAAAAATCAAAATGGACGTGCTTACGTTAGCGATGGAAGAGGTAATAATGTAAAAGTTATCACAGCTGAAACCCAGACCGGCACCAAATATCTCAAAACAGAAGCTGATTCAACTGTAAACAATAATCTGTTAAACCTCTCCGAATGTAGGTAATTGGCTTTTTAAAGATTGTTCAATAAGGCTTTATTGAACAACCTTTATTCAGTCCTGAATCTTTATTTGTGTTGCCAGCACCTTCCCCCACCTGACACTTTTCGCTGACACGGTCCTCCTTTTTGGGTTGGAACACCACAGATGCCCGAAACAGGTTTAGTTGATCCCGAACTTTTTACGATATGTCTAACAGTAACACTGGAATTGCCTGACTTCGAAACCAGCCGCTTACCGTCTTTTATAATATGAGCAGACACAGTATTCGAATTCGATTGTCGCGCAGTGACGATCACTTTCATCTCTGTGAATACCGAGCGTGGAAAATCTTTCTTCCATGTTCCTTTATGACCATTCACATACACCGTAGTCCCTAGATCATCAACATAGTTAATGTCACATTCATCACATTCTGTTTCATAACCATATGTATCGTATTCCGATTCAGCTTTTTTACAGGCCATAGATGAAAATGAAATAAGAAATAACAATAGATACTTTTTCATAACACAGCTGATTAATAGTTAATGACGGTTTCCACGATCTGCTCTGAATATTTGTAAATATCATCCAGTGAGTCCAGATCATATTTAGCCTCCTTTTTGTCTTTGTCAAACAACCCGATACGCAGGCGATTGGGCGTAAAATAGAATCGACAGATCGGTTTGCGATTGTTATCATCTAGTAAGATGCCGCAGTAGGACTGATTATCACGCATAAATATGCGACCTACCTCGATCTCTTTACGCAAAATAGATTTAATGATCAGGTATCCCTCAATCTCTTCCTCCGTGGTGACAATCAAGGCATCGGGTTCTGTCGGTGCAATTGCAGCGTTCTTTTCTTCGGCTTCAGTTTCTTTTTTGAGTGCGCTTTTTAGTCTTTCGGCGATCTGGTCGTTCACAATCTGTGTAAACACCCGTTTTACTAATGGCGTAAACTGTTCCAAAACCTTTGCCGTAACAACACTTGGATAGGCTTGCTTCGCAAAAAAACGAACAAAATCATCGCTTGGGTTTTGCATCTCCCCCATTGCTAAAATAGTCAACTCGTTAAAGTACTTTAATTCGCTAGCAACGCTGGAAATGCTTTCGAGATCAAATTCTGTTTTGTGGAATTTGCGTAATTCGGATACTTCATTGTCTTTGATATCCATAATCTTGAATTCGAAAAATGGTTTTTCATCCATCTTATTGGGTGTCACGAGATCAGTATAAAAACGATACTCTACGCCATTGGTCAACAATCCAAACTTTGCTTCGGTCGTATGGAAGTAACGGAACAGTTGTGAATTGTGGGGGTCAAGCCCATCCGCATAATGTTTGCATTCAATTAATATGACAGGTTTATCGTCACGTAAAATGGCATAATCAACCTTCTCTCCTTTTTTGATGCCAATATCGGCAATAAACTCTGGTTGTACCTCAAACGGGTCAAACACATCGTATCCCAATATCTTCAAAAATGGCATTACTAAGGATGTCTTTGTAGCCTCTTCTGTTTTGATCTGTGGTAAAAGTCGGTCAACGCGCTTGGCAAATTGACGAATCTCATCTTTAAAATCCATAATAAAATAGTTTTGTTAGCAATAAATGGTTTCTTTAATCTTCCCAACCGCAAAGGGTTTTACCTTCTTTTTGTGCTTGCTCCCGTGTTGTCTTGATAGTTTTGGCACTGCATGACTTTAATCCTCTGCAGTTTTCATTGAGGTGATATCGCTTCCCTTTGCCACTACCACAAACGTATACTGTATTCTTATCTGAACTTTCTTTCGCTAGCGAAGCTGTGGTACCATCAAACTGCAACAGGATGATAAATAATAGGCTTATCAATTTCATAATATATCAAAAATAATGGGATCAGTGCATCCTATTTTACGGTTTCCCGTAGTGACACATTTTACTTTAATGCCCATACCCCCTTCTTACTTTCTCTCGCCTCATGCTGAAGCTTCACAAAAAGGGCTGTATGTTTTACATTGGGAGGATAGGTATCTACAACAGCAAATCCGCCTTTTACTAAATCCGCGTTCAGAAATGTACCATCCAGCAAATAAATGTAGGCCAGCAGCCGCTTATATCTGTCCTTTTTCTGAACATCAAGTTCGAGCTTAACCCACTTATTTTCGGTTAGCTGTTGCACATATTCTCTTGCCTCCTTTGCATAAGGTCCCTTTAGTTTCCCTCGGGAATTGCGCGTCTCTGGAGCATCAATTCCTATAAATCTGACCTTAAATTTTTCACTACCATTATTAACCCAGAAAGTGTCGCCATCAATGACCTTAGTAACATAAACTTCTTTTTGTTGCCATCGGTTGATCATTTCCTCCTGAAGTGAAAGAGTAGACTTCTCTTTCCCACTGGCACTAAAATTTTGTTTTTTTCCCTCCGTTCTTGCCTCACTCCCGCAATTAATAAATAAAAACAATATGAAAAAGATGACAAACAGGAGTTGCCATATTTTTTCAAGACTAACTATTTCTTTCATTATGCCGAGAGCTTTTCACCAGCTTCCTTGTCAGGAAATAGAATGGATACCACAACCGATAGGATCAGTATTCCACCTACGATACCCAATGAAATTGGCGATGGAATATGATACCAAGGCGAGATAATCATTTTGACACCAATGAAGGTTAGGATCACAGAGAGCCCGTAAGGAAGTTTGCTGAACATATGGATAAAATTGGATAGTAGAAAATAGAGCGACCGCAATCCAAGTATGGCAAAAATATTGGATGTGTAGAGAATAAATGGATCCTTAGAAATGGCGAAAATAGCAGGAATAGAGTCCACAGCAAACAAGACATCAGTAAATTCAATCACAGCTACAACGACCAAAAGCGGTGTAGCAAGTTTCATCCCATTCTGAACAGTAAAAAACTTTCCCTGATCATAATTGTCTGATACTTTCCAGAACTTCTTCACCAATCGCGCACCTGCTGTATCGCTAAAATCCTGGTCCTCGTCGTCATCCCCACTGCCCCAGGATTTGATACCTGCAAAAACTAGAAACAAACCAAAGGCTGTCAACACAAGATTGATATTCCACGGTAGAGCGGTCACACCAAAGAAATCCAGTATCGGATTGAGATATGTCACATTAATCAGGCCCACGCCTGCAAAGATGAAGATCGCCCGAAAGAGCAACGCCCCCAAAATCCCCCAGAACAGTACTTTGTGATGTAATTCACGTGGCACTCTGAAGTAAGAAAACACCAAGATAAACACAAATAAATTATCTACTGACAAAGCCTTTTCAATCCAGTAAGCTGCCTGAAACTGGGTAAATTTTTCTATTGCAGTAGCATGTCCTCCAGCATCCTGATTGAATACATAATAGACTACACCGGAGAAGATCATAGCCAGCGATATCCAAACTACTGTCCATATCGTCGCTTCTTTGGAAGATACAATATGGCTCTTTTTGTTGAAAACACCCAAATCTAGTAACAGCATAATGATGACTGTCAACCCAAATCCCCAGATTAGACCAGGGTGTAATTGTAAAATACTCTGTTCCATTTTATTTAATTATTGATTAGTAATCGTGATATATAATAGTCTTCCCCCCTCCTCATTGGACAGTAGAATCTTTTTGCCGTCAGTCAATTCAACCATTGAATTGACTGGGATATCTTTTTGCTCAGTTAGATCCTTCATCCCCTGAAGGTCTTGGTTGACAAGCATCCATTTATTCTGGTAATAAGTAAAATACCCAACTGGATTCTTATCCTCAGCGGTAAGGCTTTCGTTCCTTATCACTTTACGGGATACATGCCATTTGAAAAGATATTGATTGTGATAAACCATTAACCGATGCCCTTCGGGTTTCCACACAGTGTCTTTAAATTTGAAATAGAGATCGATGACTGGAAGACTTCCTTTGTGCGCTGTACCACAAAAAGGACAGATAGGTTTGGTAGAATTGTCAAATACGTACCATTTCTCATCACATTGTGGATTACTGCAAGGCTGAATCAAATCGACTGTTTTCAATAATGCGGTCTCCCACTCGTTGGCAATGGGCCGCAGCATAGGGTTATGCAGTCCATCGATAAAAGCTCGCTTAAAAAGATCGGTCAGATAAGGGCCCGTTTTGGTATAGGAAAGCTTATTAGGGTTTCCCCAGAAAGTTTCCCATTTTCTCAGCTGATCGGTCTTAACAGCATTCATCCGATCAGTAGGATGCTCAACAAACAGGGCTTTCTCTCCCATCGCCATCAGTTCATCTTTCTCGGCATCGAGATCCCAAATCTTACCACCCCGCAATGGGTGCCGTCGCAACAAATACATATAAATCAGCACTGCCAAGGCATGGAGATCTGTCTTTTGATTAGGCAGTATACGATTGGGATCGTTAAGTTTTAGGTGTTTGGTCTTTAATACCTCTGGGGCAATAAAATCGGCTGTACCAATCACCTCAGGAGGATATAACCCGGGGACAACCAAACCATCCAAATCAATGATATTGGCAGACTTACTAACAGGATCAATAAGCACATTATTATAGGATAGATCTGAATGAGCAAGCCCCATTTGATGCATTTTCTTGATGCCCCGACAAATATTAATAGCAATTTGGAAATAACTCAGCCAATCGCCCAATTCGGATTTATCTAAGGCGAGTGGATATTGTTGATGACGAAAGGACGGTGCAGTAAACCATTTTCCAACTTTCTCGCCTCCTTTTATCATCGCATTGGCACCATAACCCTTTGCAAAGAAAAATTTGGAATCATAGATAGGTACAATGACGCCAGTCTTGCCATCCTGTTCTACCGCGTCATAAGGCCAGCGGTAGATTTCCTGCAAGAAATAATCACCTGCACTACCATTCTTAATATTGTCTAAGTATAAAGTGACAATACGCTTTATCCGATCCCGTTGATTGAAGTCAAGGGCGGTTCGAAAAAAAGCAACCACGTACTTTCTATTGGGTGCGAAATAGACATCCTTAACACCGCCTTGTTTGGGGCTGCCGTCATCTATGTACTTGTAAGTCCGAGACGGATCAATAATGGATTTTATAGTTATCGTCTTCATCGGTTAATAGATTATGGCTAGTGTTCTGTCGTCATGGTTGCCTTTGCTCCAGAAATCAAGCCAGGTCAATAACTGATCCTTAATATGTTCGTCTGTCACAAAATCTACCTTTGCACCGTCTTCATTTTGCCCACCTAGATCTTGTAGAAAGGTATTCCAAGTTTCTTTATCTTCCAGTTTATTTTCTGTAATAAATTTGGCATCATATATCCCATCCGTCATCAATATCAATTTTGAAAAATTATCAAATCTATTGATCGCAAATCGTAATGGCATATCAGTGTGACTGAAGATCTCTGGCATGGTAATAAAGCGGGTGCCCCCACCAAACTCACCGATATCGAGTATATTGAGTAAATGCACTTCCTGTAGATCGCCTATAACAACATTGATCGGGCAATCGCCAACACCAAATGTCAGGACCACATAGCCAAAATCAAATTTTCTGACAAGTGCAAAAATCAATGTAGTATTGAGATCTTTCAATAGAATATCTTCCTGTTTGGCAAACTCTCCTAGCTTTGCATGTACATCGCGAACGGATTTGTAAAGGATATTGATGATCGAAGATTTGACCTTGAGAAGACACTCTTCTGCAGCCATTTCAGCTTTAACAATCTCTCCAATTGGCTCATCGGCAATATTTGTTGTGGCCTCAGAAACAGGTTGATCATCTTTTGGTGCAGGCGGAACTGCTTTAGCGGGTGCAGTAGTATAGTAAGCCAAGCATAAATCGTTTAATTCGTGTAGAAGAACCTCGTTATCGAATGTCTTAACAAGATATTCTGTTGCTATTTTGGATCCTTGCCGGGAAAATTTAGCCGAACCGGCTCCGTCCGCAACGGCCACGACAGACCAGGCTTCAGGCAGTGCAGACACATAAAAATGATCATCCCGAAAAGACCCTTCGTGTGCATGCGAGCGTCCTCTTTGTGAGGCAACAACTATCCGCTTGTCGAGAAACGCTCCAGCATATTTATCACTGTCTGCTTTGGCGTATAGATCATTTTGATTGCTCGGTTTATTTAACCATAGGTCCTTAGGATCAGCATTGACAATAAATGGAATGATCTTAATGTCTTCCGTTGGATTTTCTTCCAAGGTATTAATAAAAACCAAGTGCAAATCTATCGTAAGTGCCATGTTTGGCACTCCAGAGATGCTCGAAGTCTCCGGATCAAAGGTTAAACCAACTTTATCCAGATTTTTGATCTTTTGGATGCCAATATTGGGAAATTGAGCTAGATCAAAACTATACATATAGTGTTTTTTCGCATTAGCATTAGTAATGACCAATTGCGCTTCTTTAAATTCTTCCTTCTCTCTATACATTTGAAATATCGCTATTATCTGCTGTTTTGATGAATAAATATCCTTGGCCAATGCATTGATCTTCGCATTGTGCATCAGTTTGGCCAGAGTATTATCAACGACCTTGCTCTGCTCCACGTTAAATTCGTCCAGCAGTTGTTTTAAAATTGTTTCCACGATTAACCTAAAGTTCTATTAATATCAAATCCGCCACCTGAGGCACCATAAAAACCAATATTGCCACACCAAGGGCATGTATTTTCGCCATCACCTTTGATACAATGTATTCCACCACAGGAGCAGCTGGCGAGACCAAATTGGTTACCGCAACAAGGACAATTGGGATTACCATACAGCTCGTCGGTTGATACCTTCAAGTTAGAATTGTCAGGTCCAGAATAATCACGATAGGCGTTTTCATCTATTTTATAAGCTCCTTGTACACGATAAACTCGGGTAGATAAGTCCATGATACCTGAATCTTCCATATCACGCCTAAATTTGATCAGATATGACTTATCGATATTTGAACATTTTGCATTAACCACGACAAAATTATCATCCACGATCTGATGCATTCTAACTGTATCAACTTTCTCAATCACCTCAGGAGTGCTTTTCGATAAATTTATTGTATCAGTATTACTATTGGTCACTTGCTCACTTGTCGCTTTGATGGAAGCTGTCACCCATTTAAAAAACTCTTTGTATGACTGCGCACCGCTATTATTAAAACGCAACACATGTGGGGTCAGTTGCTCCAGTAATCCATAGTTGGTATTATCTCCTATTGAGATCGCGATTAGATTTGCTTTGCGTTGGTATACTGTATTCCACTTTTTGATGGCTTCTTCTGTATCATCTGTCGGTACACCGTCCGTAAACAAAAATATAATGGGTTTCCAATCACCTTTTCGTTCATAGGTCGTCGGCATTAACTCGTTATCAATTGAACGCATCAGTTCTGTCAATCCACTGGACAGCGAGGTTCCACTACCAATGGGCAATTTTGGCGGATAAAAAGTGATCACATCCTGTAAGGGTGTAATGACCTTGCTTTTACCGGCAAAGCCAATGATGGATATCCATAGAGTTTCGAGTGCAAAAGGATCAGTTTTGAGTGTCTGAATGACGGTACCAATACCATCTTGTACTTGTTCTATAGGTTCGCCGACCATAGATTCAGATACATCTATCAAGAAATATACAGGTAACCTTCTCATGATTAATTCAAAGTTTTAAATGATAATATTCAATTCGTTCGGTGGAGGTGGAAGTGTCAGAATTTCGCCAGTACCTTGAGATTTACTGCCCATTTCAATTGATGAACTCACCCATCGAAAGAAGGTTGTCAATGTATTACTATCGGTGGTATCCAATTTGACAACTTCATCCGTCAGCTCCTTTAAAAAAGAAACTTCGGCTTTAGGACCAGCTGCACAACCAACAATAATTCCAAAATCCATTGCTTTGATTTTGGGAATGCACATCCGATATTTCTGAATATCGGATGGCTTTCCATCGGTGAAAACAAAGAGCAAAGGCTTCCAGTCACCCTTTCGTTCGGTCGATCCCTTGACCAGTTCATTGTCTATCATTTTAAGCAGCATTTCGAGTGCCTCTCCTGTATGAGTTGGGCCGCTTTCGGGGCAATGTATTTCTACTGGTTGAAAGCTTGCCAAGTCGGTCAAAGGAACTAGATTATGAACTTCACGATCAAAGGTAATGACACTGATATGCAAGGAATCCATCGCCTGTGGATCCGTACGGAGCATACTAATGAGTCCATTAAAGCCATTATTCAATGCTTGTATGGGCTCACCACGCATAGATCCTGAGGTGTCGAGCAGAAAGTAGGCTAATAATCGTCTGTTCATAACTAAGCTACTATAACTAACTCCGATGGCGGTGGTGGTAGCTGATCCAATCCAGTTACCTCTTTGCCTGATTCCTCAACTTTGGTCGACGTAGTGGATATGGAAGCCGTTACCCATTGAAAGAATTTTGAGATGCTTTCTGAATCTGCACTGTCAAGACGTACTACAGAATTAGTAATTTGTCTTAAAATAGCATCATCAGCCCCCTGTCCTGCTGCACAACCGACAATCAACCCTTTATTAACAGCCTTTAGTTTGCTATACCCTTGCTGCCAATTATCCGTTGGGATACCGTCGGTCATAACAAAAATCAGTGGCTTCCAGTCACCTTTCTGTTCCAGTGTGGTCGTGGTTACTTCTGTTTCCAGTTTATCAGCAAGTAAGGCC
Source organism: Sphingobacterium sp. HMA12 (assembly GCF_002933815.1). GTDB lineage: Bacteria > Bacteroidota > Bacteroidia > Sphingobacteriales > Sphingobacteriaceae > Sphingobacterium. The sequence goes on along the minus strand of NZ_BEYR01000003.1, from coordinate 521,018 downwards.
AAGGCTGCTCCCAAGGAAGTCACACCTGAGGCTTTAATATCAACCATCTGAAAGGATGCCAAATCGGTCAAGGGTACAATCTGCTTAGCGTCAGAGTCAAAAGTGATAATACTGACAAAAGCGGTCTCGATGGCTTGAGGATTTTGACGTAGGGAATGCATCATCATCTGTACACCGTTTTTAACGGCTTCAATTGGTTCTCCGGTCATTGAACCAGAAGTATCCAATAATAGATATACGGGAAGTCTTCTCATGGCTATAAAAATTTTTGCTGAACGGTTTTAATAGTCTCTTCCAACTTACGGTCTTTAGTAGGCTCTCCAATGGCATTAAATTTCCATTCACCATTGCGTTTATAAAATACGCCCAATACCATGGAGACGTGCCCAGAAAAGCCCTCACCTTTAGCAATATTGTAGGTCGCAAATACTTCATTGACCCGGGAAGGTGTACCCTCATAAATCCGGATAGAGGCAAAAGGAATAGTCCCGAAATCATGCCCACGATAGCTGTTGAGCACAAACGCGACATGAGTTACTTGACTATTAAGCTTAGAAAAATCAACCGTAATGATTTCATTATCCAAGCCATCATCGCCATCCATGTCTCCCGTCAAATCGTCGCCACTGTGACTAATGGCTCCATCTCTAGATCGTAAACTCCCGAAGTACACAACATCAACATTATTTTTAGCTTCATCGAAAAGAATACAACTGGCGTCTAGATCTACCGCTTCTTTCTCTGTTCCGCCGAGCCAATTTTTCCTTTCAATAGCTCCCCAGTTCACACCTACACAAACATTTTGCAATACTGTACCATTACCCTTTTGAAGGTTGATACGTTGCCCTTTTTGAAGATTAATTCCCATTTCTTAATTGTATTTCGTTAAATAATCTTCCAACCCACCTTTCATGCCCATACCCACAGCTTCAAATTTCCACTCACCATTCCGTTTATAAATACGGCCAAACTCGACAGCAGTCTCTATGGAGAAATCCTCTTCCAATTCGTATTTCAATAGTTCCTCATTGGAAACAGTGTCGAGAATACGCATAAAGGAATTGCGTACTTGTCCAAAGTTCTGGCCTCGTGATATTGCATCGTGAATGGTAATGACGATGCATATTTCTGTCGCTGTATCTTCAATCTTCGCTAGATCTACAATGATTTGCTCGTCGTCTCCATCCCCATCTCCTGTAAGATTGTCACCAGTATGAACTACTGCCTCATTTGGAGATTTTAGGTTATTGTAAAAAATAAAATGTTGATCTGAAAGGATCTTTTTGTCTTCTCCAAGAATAAATACCGAAGCGTCCAAGTCAAAGGCGCTTCCTGTGGAAGAACTATTGGTGTCCCACCCTAGGCCGATTGTAAATTTGGGTGCATTGATGTTCTCTCTTTGCCCTTTTTGTAAATTGATTGCCATGATTTATGTTGTTTTAGTTTTATAATATTCTGTTGGTAATGCACTATAGTATGGTAGTTATTGCTAATTGCTAGATCGAACAATTCACAGCTTTTTTCTACCGGGATTTGATTGACGACCTGGAAAAAATCTACTTCATTTAACAAGAGTAAATATTTAACCAAGCGTGTATTAAAGTGAAAACTACTACTGTTAATGATCCGTACAAGGTCGCCCGGTGATTTGACATCAAAATAATTGTACGTATTCTCGATATTGGGATGGATAGACTGGTTGACGAGCTCAGCATAATAGACAAAGAAAAAAGCCCCCTGCACGTTATGATCTTTTAGTATTTTTTCAACTGTCAGTTCGTGGCTTCCAGTGATTTTGATATCATCTAAAAAAATACAGAACCTATCTGCTATAAAATCCCGATCCAAATGATAGGTATCGTTGGCAATAAGTTTCAAGCGTTGTTCAGAGTCCATATTTCCATAGTCTTCCACATAAGTCTGTTTGCGATGGATCTTACTTTCTTTGCATGCGGCCTTGCCATGCAGAAACAAAAATCTATTTAGCTCTCTCTTGAAATAAAAGCATAAGAAATTAGAAGCTGTAGGAATGGAATGATAAGGACTGGGCAATAAAACAATCTCCTCTTGTTCGAGAATCAAATTCTTATGCTTTTCCAAAAAACCCTTACAGAGTTCTTTTGCAAATTTCTCAGCATAAATCGTCTCTCCAAACTTAAAGCGACTGTATTCCATTTCTGAAAAAGGACATACATGCTGATGTTCAACATGATGTAAACTATATCTGTACATCATAATTTATTGGATTAATATTGCGTTAAAACCATAATTGATAGCGCCATTATAATCTGCTTTTTGATTATCACCTATATGGACAATATCTTTTTTCTTGATCGTTCGCTGTTGTCTTATTTTTTGGAAAACAAGTTCAAAAGCTGTATTATTTGGCTTGGAAACCCCTATTTCATCTGAATAAAGTTGAAAAGAGAAGAAATCCGATAGCTCATAATATTCGAGTACCTGACGTAACACGGTACCGTCCAGAAATGCAGTATTGCTTAAAAGACTTAGAGTCTTCCCCTTGGAAACTATTGTTTCGAATACGTTTTTCTGATTATCATTCAGGAGAAGAGGCTTATATTCCCAAAAAAGAATATCGACTTCCTTCGTGAATTCCGTCAAACGCTCTTTGAGATCTGTATCGAGATCAATTCCTAATTCATTTAAAATCAAACAGTAGATAAACTCGCGATCTATATGTTTTCCTGTTATCTCACTGATCTGATTACTCAAAATATCGTAATGCCGGACGACTTTACCTATATCCTCGATCTTTTTATCGACGCAAAAGAAATCCCGTAGCAACATATTTCTCTTTTGTTTGAAATGAGGATTTGATTTGATGAGTGTAAGCCATAGATCAAAGGAATAGTGTTCAAATAATGACGTATCAATAACCATAATGATTTCCTATTTTGATCCGGCCGTCCATTGCATTCCCCATCGGTAAGCCTTGTCACAGTCTCCATGCGAAGTATGGAAAGTCACCAGCTTTCTGACAGTGATTGAATTTTGAGAAAAGAGTATTTCAGCAATCGCACAGAATTTGTTGTGACTGGATTGTGCTCCCATCTGTACTTCTATTTCCGCATTACCAGGGACCTTTACAGTGACAACACCATTTGTTTCTTGCCAACGTGCTGCCCCTTCGTAAATGAAACAGTAGATAACCATCCGTTTCAGGTCTTTTAGTCCAGCCGGATTTACAATGATATTTTCTCCAGAACCCGAGCTAGCCCCTCTATCATCACCAGTATGCCATATCCAGGGTTCAGCCACATAACGTCCTTGCCGGGTCAAACGATCCTTGGTCCCTCCCTTGCCACCGGAAAACTGAAGACCATCGATAACGGTTTTCTCTCCGTTATTCAACTCATAGAAACATCCCAGATCCAGGTCGATATCCTTACTGAATAAACTTCCAAATATTCCCTTTTTTGTTCCTTTTGACCAATTCAAATTGATATTGATCTCCTGTGTAATTGGATTACCTTTTTTTGATAAGTCAATAAAATGCGAGTCACCTTTCTTTTCAAGGGTGATTTTCTCTAGGTTAATAGCCATAATTTATATTATTTTATAATTTGTCCTTTATAATATTTTGACAGGAAGAAGGCTAGATCTTCTTTATAGCCCATACCAGAAGCTTCAAATTTCCAGCTATCATTGCGACGATAAAGACGCCCGAACTTAACGGCAGTTTCAAGAGAAAAATCTTCTCCTAATTCGTATTTCGCAACTTCTTGTCCATTGCTATCATCTACGATTCGTATGTAGGAATTTCTTACCTGTCCATAATTTTGCCTGCGGGCAATCGCATCATGGATGGTAACCACAAAGGATATCTCCATAATTCGGGCATCGACCTTTGATAAATCAACTTGAATACTTTCATCATCGCCATCCGCACTGTTACCACCTGTTGGATCATCGCCTGTATGATGAAGTGCGCCATCTGGAGAATCTGTATTTCCATAAAAAATAAAGAAAGGTTCAGCTGGTATCTGTTTGAATTGATCAATCATAAAGGCGGATGCATCTAAGTCAAAATCATTCCCTGTTCCTTGATTAGGATCCCATCCCAGTCCTATTGTAATCTTTGTAAGTCCAACTTCTATCCGTTGTCCCTTTTGTAGGTTAATAGCCATATTTATCTGTTAATAAAAAGCTTCACATATCTAGAATAATAAACCTTTCAAGTTTTATTCAACTTTTGACAAGAATTTCTACCGAACTATTTCTGCTCTTCGAGTTGTCAGGTTATTATCTCCTTGTGAACAAAACTAGCCGGTTTGCTAGAGCATACTTTACGGGAAACCGTAGACTTTAAAAAAATATGTGAGAAATAAAAAATTAGACAATACATGGGATGCAACCACTTAAAGAAGAAAAGGAAGTCTATTTTATGATTTCATTCAGTATATTTAGTATTACATGACAACCAAAATTAGATCTTGATAATATGAGTTCAAATGTTCCTATTGTTCGACAAATATCCTGGCCTGCATTTGCAATTGTATTTGCGATAACCTTGGCTTTTTTATTCACTTTCGAATATATCTTTCAGACAGATGATGTTTTCATCGGCGTCATTATCTTTTCCATTTTAGCAATTGTATTGCGAATGACCGTCCCTAGAAGCCATCGAAAAGGAATGAAAGCACTCAAACAAAACGACTTTGAAACGGCAATAGCACATTTTAAAAAGAGTGTTGATTATTTTACGAGAAACAAATGGGTGGATAAGTACCGTGTAATTACGGTATTGAGTTCTTCAAAAATGTGCTATCGGGAAATGGGACTTTGTAATATCGCATTTTGTTACTCACAGACAATGCAGGCAGAAAAAGCGAAGGCACTCTACGAAGAAATTCTTGAAGAATACCCCGACAATGGAATCGCTTACTATGCGCTAAATTCAATCAATACGTTTTCGAATAAAAATAATGAACCAAGCTAAGTAAATATCCAGTAACATCCGTACAGATAAAATATGGCTTATTTAACGATCTGCTTATTCTATTATCGTATGGGAGATCAACGGGACCTTTTGCTTCCAGACACCCTTGACATTAAAACGATGCCCTGAATTTTTATTTTTTATGGTAAAGGTATAATTGCAACTCCGCTCAAGGTAGGTAAACTCACCGCGAACAGAGAGGCTCCGATGGGGTTTGAGCGCTAATGTTTGGCTATTTCCCGGTTTGATATAATTTTCAAAGGTCTTCCCTTTGACATAGAGGACTTTCCCCTGCCAATGACTAACATCATCTATCAATACTTCATCCATAAAAATGCTTGCATCGTTTTTATTGATCCAGTCAAAAGCACCGTAGCTGTTACTCGAAAATTCAGAGCTGTATTTGACGTCTTTAAAGATTTCAAGCGTCTCTACATTTTTCTCCTGATCCGAATCATTTCTTACTGTCAGAGAACTGCACCCTTCACTGCTAACATATATTTTGCGACTACCCTCTATTTCTTCAATTTCCTTGTTGATCAGTTCGTATTCATCACCCCTAGATTGGCTAAAAGTTATTTCATCCTGTCTATCGGACGATTGGATGCCTATCACAAAATTCCGCGGCTGGTCACTGAAATTTTCTTGCAGCGTGAGCTTTAGCTCATTGCTGGCCGTTTTTTCCAAGGTTAACCATCCCGCTTCCATTTCAACGGTCCCCACACCTTCCAATTTGAGCGCATTGCCCATCGAATCTTTCAAGATCTCACCTGTAAGTGCATCTTTGACATAGGAAACAGCCCATCTATCTGCTTTGATAGGAATCACATTATCTGTAAAACCAGTATTTAAGGTTATATTTTTAAGATCCTGCGTAATTAACCCTTCTTTGGGGGCAACTTCTTCTTTGGAACAGGAACTGAATATGAGCAAGCAAAATGAAAACGCAAGGAAATAAAAGATGGATACTGGCTGTGAAAACTTTTTCATACGAATTGATTATTTGGATAAGCGAGCTGATCGAAAATTTATCTGTAAGATAAAAAAAATAATGCAATTTAGCTCCTTTTCTAAAAAACAGCTATAAGAACGAAATATGCCAATAATAAAGAAAGGCTATCCTCCGATGGCCTTTCTCTTTTCATAAAATTGGTTAACATATAGCGCTAAATATCCTGAATGCATTGGATATTTTTATGTAACGAAAAATATATTTCCTGCTATAAATCCGTCCATACAAACCTAATGCAATACAATAACGATCGATTACGGGAAACCGTAAGGAGATAAAAATATCTTTATATAAAGCCCAGCTCCTTGCAATGGGCCACCAGCTGTTCATTTTTGGTAAAGCCGAGAACATCTTTCATCAGGTTGAGCCGTTTCTCGATGCTGCTGAGGCTCGATGGTCGGATATCACGCTGCTGAAGGTATTCAGGCATTTCCTTTTGGGATATTCCTTCATAGAGCAACTTCACGATATGCAGGTCAAATTGAGTAAACTCATGCGAATTCTGTTCCTGAATAAACTTCTTGCTATCGGGCGACTGATAGGTGCGATGTTGATAAACAGTCTGGAGTGCCTCGCGCAGATGCTGACCATCCCGACGGGCTTTGCGTACAAGTCCGTCAATCTGATTCTCTCGAAACATCTCGTTGATCAATGCCGACCGGTCTTTGGCAGTCAACACAATAACCTTGATATCGGGTTGTACCATCTTAACGGCTTTGATCAGCGAAAGACCATCTTTGATCTCCTGTGGACTATCGTCGTCTTCAAATTCGATATCGGTGATCAGTAGATCGTAGGGTTCGCCATCGCGGATGGCATTTTTGATCCAGGTAAGGGCATGATCACAATAGTACACGTATTTGGTATTGTGAATACCCAGGTCGTGCAGGGTTTTCTGCACTGAAATGTTGGCTATCTCGTGGTCTTCGGCAATGAGTACTTTTTTAAACATACATTATTGTCTTTTTATTATAGTGGGATAGTGGTCGTAATGTCGAGCCCTTTTCCCGGTTCACTGACAAAGATAATTTTGCCACCGAGGCTTTCAATACGGGAAACCGTATTTGCCAGACCTTTTCCCTGCGATTTTTCGGCTGGCATTCCCACACCGTTATCTTTATAATATATGGTGAGCTGCTGATCTGATTTTTCAAAGCGGACGACAACCTGCTCGGCCTGGCTATGCTTCTTCATATTGACCAGAAGTTCCTGTAGCACATGCTTTACCTCCTCTTTAATGCGCTTGCTAATTTCAGCCCATTGTTCAGCATCATTACCAGCGATCAGCACGCGACGGTGATCTGCAGCAAAGGACTTGAGCAGGGAGGCCAGCTGTTCATTGTAAGGTACTTCTATTATGGTCTGCTGTTCGACATTATGCGAAATATCACGTGACTGATGGTACATATTTTCCAATTTGTCAAGTACACCATCGCGATCCACCTCTTCGTTATGCTCAATCTCGGACATGACACGATAGATACCATTGGCAACGACATCATGTATTTTTTTGGAGAGGTGGAGCTGGGTCTCTTTGACTTTGTTCTCAGCTTCGAGTTCGAGCCGTTGCTTGCGTCGTTTGTACCATAAGGTACCACCACCAGCAACTAAAACAAGCAAAAAGATGCTTGCACCGGTAATAACGCGTTGTCGGATAAGACGATTTTGCTTTTCAGCATTTTCTTTTTCTAGTCTTAGATTTTCAGCTTTGTTTTTTTCAACTTCATAGCGTATCAGTGCAAATTGATTTTTGGCGGCTGCACGGGCTTGCTGGATGCTGTCAGAAAGATGCTGATACTCTCTAAAATACTCTTTTGCGTCATATGAAGGTGTCAACTCAACCAATTTTCCTAAGGCATAAATCTGATCGTCAACACTTTTTATCTCTCTGGCTACAGTATGCATTTTCTGCGCATAAAGCAAAGCTATTTGCGTATTGCTGTTTGTATAGTAATCAGTCAAATGAGAATAACTAGCATTTAACCCCCAAAGGTCATTTTCCTGTTCTCTAATAGCAGCAGCTTCCAAAAGTTCTGCTTCGCTTTGATAATTGGAATTCTGGAGCCATTTAGCTCGCGCCAAATTAGATAGTACTCTCGCATAGCGCTTTGGACTTTCTTTTGTTTTCTCGAGCAGATTGTTATAAATTTCAATTGCTTTATTATATTGACGAAGATTCTGATAGCAAAGAGCTATATTATTCTGATAGCTAAATGTATTGCTGGAATCATTAGAAAATTTAAGCGCTAGCCCGTAAAAAGATAAAGCAGATTTATATTGGCCGAGAGCAGAACTAGCTACTCCTAGATTATTGTAATTTGTACTGAGGTAAATATGATGCTTGGGATTATTAACATTCATATATGAAACAGCTTGAAGACCTGTCTCCTGCGCACCAAAATAATCACTTTGATCTTTTTGTGTAATTGCCATATTGACAAGACATTTCGCTACCCCAAGACTATCCTTATTATCCAAGAATACCTGCCTTGCTTTATCAAAAAAGAAAAAGGAACTGTCAGTTTTTCCAGCATCAATATACTCATAGGCCTTGTCATAGTCTGGGTTAACGGCCTTATCTTCTTTTATCCTGTCAGGACTGACACAAGAAAACATAAAAATAGTAATACAGTATAAATATAGATACTTCACATCAGGCTAATTTATCTCTAAGATATTGACAATTTTGAGGTAATAAAATACATATACAAAAAAAGGTAGCACAAGGCTACCTTTTTATTAAAAATGTTGTTCGTTTTATCCCTTAGGAGGGCGAGGAGTTTCCGTTTCTCCACCACGATCTCCATAAGGTGTCACAGTAGTTTGACCACTGTCTTTCGGTGTATCACAGTTGCCACCATTGCCAAATAACAGAGCTAAAATTAAGTACCACATTTTCCTAAAAATTTAAAAGTTCAAAAACCTGGTAGGTCCGCGTGCACCATGCACGGGATTGCTACAAATGTTTTCAGAAGGCCTTCTGAATTTTTTGGGAAGTAAGAGTGTCAATCGCGGGAGGCAGAAGCTGCTTCCCAAACCGGCTAATGTCTACCGCGATATCTTCTCATTGTGAAATCAGTTTAGTATCTTAGTTGTATATTTTAAAAGATCTATCATCTGACTTCGAGAACAAAGTTATAGCTGTTAAAACCCTTTTTATCATGGATTTCCGATGTTTCCCTGAAAATCCCACAGTATCCAAGGGCTTCCTTAGTTCGCCTAGATTTCCGATGATTTTCCGATAGTTTTGCGCATATGAAATGATACGGTTTCCCGTATTTTCCGAAACGCTGTTAATTTACTTTTGTGATGATGTTTGAAATTGACCTATATAACGAAGAAGTATTAAAAGCTTTTTATGAGAAGAAAAACCAAGAAAAGCTTGTTCACTTGCAACGGGCATCGCGGGGCGAGCTCATGAGAGCGTTCTTAATACGATTAGAAAATGGGGAATTCGATAGAGACCTATCCGATTTAGCCAAGATATTTGACTTTGATGGAACCGTCGACAACCTAAAAAAAGTAATTAAAAAAGCGGGGGCGGATAAATTTCGTCCATTACAGGATTTTATCCAAGAACGGACCAATAAACCAATGGACAATGTTATCTGGTTGCTTGCGCTGTTTATTGATTTTGAACCGAGACCATATGACCGATGGAGAGAACTTCGCCAACTTGCCAATGAAGAAAATGAGGAAAGTAAAGTCATATCGATAAAAGGAAATAATGATCATAAACATTCTGTGGGGGAATCCAGTATCACAGATATTGAAGAGTCTTCGGAGGGAACAATTAACAAAATAAGCGATAACCGTTCCCAAAAACAGCATCTCAATAACATGAATAATGATATATCAGAGGAAAGTGGATCTCAATCCAGCAAAAATGATATTATAGAAACTTATGAATCCAGTAAGGAAAGGCCCGATATTTTAAAAGATGAGCCTTCTAAAATGGTTGATCTTGAGTTCTCAAATTCTGCCGGAACACATAAATTACCAGATGTTGACAAGGTATCCGATCAACACGAAAATCCAATTAAAAAGCTTAGTTCTAGTTTTTTGAGAGTAAGTAAACGGAAGCTTTTATTAGGAGGGTCTAGTATAGTTACTTGTATTATACTAGCATTTCTTTTCCCACCTTCAGACAAAGATTGCATGTGCTGGAATGGGATAAGATATATCCAGGTAGACTGTCAAGATAAAACACAACGTTATGACGTGATTGGATTAAACAAAGAAAAGTTAGAGAACTTTAAAAGAATCACAAAAATAGACACCCTCAAAGAAGAAGATATAGGCAATATTTGGTATTCAAAAATCGACAATGAATATGAGTATTTTACTGGTCCCGGACGTCATCCTGTTCAACGAGATAGATCTTTAAAAGCACTTACAAAACGTATTTGGAATAATCAGATAAATGTAAATGCAGAAAATAAACAATATGGGATTATGCAAAAACAGTAATCGTTTTTGCTTAACATCAAAATATTTGGACATAAAAAAAGCCACATCTCACGACGTGGCCTTAAATAAACATATGATTCACTAGTTGTCAGCTCCCGGTATGACCGAGCCGACAACTAATTATTGAAGTCACAAGGTCTGTCTTGGTAAAGTCTTCAAATTTTAGAGTTACTCCATCTATGCTCATGATGGTTGTTCTTATTTGTTGACTCAAAACTACAACACAATATGCCCTAGCCTATGGGCTTTAGACCAACGATCGGGAAAACTCGGTGAATGGTGGGAATAGGGAGGTTAATGGACAACTCAAAGTTCTCTTTTTTAAAACTTTGCAATACAGTATTTATTTGCTTAAATTGGTGTAAGAAAGATGTATAGGAAAGTTACCAATTCAAAAATCATGGAATCAATCTTTAGAAAACTAATGTACTGCTTGATGCTTTTGGAGGCATTATGGATATTTTTTCGCTGTATAAATGTAGGAACTGATTCTTTTACTCGTGGCCTTTCAATTATGCTCATATCCCAAATAGCAATAGTAGTCATGACATTATCAAAACAAAAAAAGAGCAGTTCAGACGATAAAGCTACTTAAGGCTTGATATATTCTTGATAACTCCTTTTGATGTACAGGATAATATCATAGTCGGACATGTATTTTGCTGTGTCAATATTCGGACGGTACAACTGCATAAAAGTTTGTAGAGAGTCCCCTTTAAGGCCCGTCAAATTTTGAACCATACGCTTTGAAAAGTTATTATCAAGATACCGCTCTCCTTCTTCATTTATCAATTTCTGTTGGAGGTTGGATTGGGGGTTAGTTTTTTTCCCTAACAAAGAAATAACAGAAAGCACATCAACACTAATCAGCGAGGCGGTACTATTGCTTGCTTGATTAGGATGTCTCGGGACATTTGAAGAATAGTTTTTGGTGATGAAAATATCTTTAAATTTGGGTTTGCTATAATTGAAGGTCTTGGCAAATTCTTTCCGAAACTTTAAGGAATCAGCTTTATAATTTCTTAAAGGATTGATCTTTACTTCAGCCAACAAAATTGTTGCCTGCTCCATATATATGACCAAATGATCAAGATTGCTGTTACCAACTCTATACTTAACCTCACGATATCCGATTGAAGAAAAGGTGATTGTATCTCCAAGCTTAATGTCTGACAATATAAATCTGCCATAGCCATCGGAATGGGTGCTGTGCGAAGCTACTTTGATCGAAACACCTATAAGAATATCACCCGAATGCTTATCTTTAATAGTACCTTTCAGATCTTGTGCAGAAGATAAGTTTGTGATAAAGAGCAATAGCAGGAGCAACTGTAGTCCACTCATTTTCAATTTGTTTTACAATAAAAATATTATATAACTGAACATTTAGCAATGTTATTAACTCTTTTTAACGCATGACGCTTTGATAATAACCTCCGTCTATACAAATAAAAAGGCCACATCTCCCGACGTGGCCTTAAATAAACATATGATTCACTAGTGGTCAACTTTTGTAATCGAGCTGACCACTAGTTATTAGAGACTATTTATAGGAGTTGACTGAACTGGATACTTTCCAGTGATTACCCTCACGTACCAAAGTCACCAAATCAGTCTTGGTGAAGTCTTCAAATTTTAGGGTCACTTTGGCGACCATATAATCTGCCGATTCCTCGAGGATATCGGTGCTTATCACACAGTTTAGCTTCGCTCCTTTTTGTTTTTTCAAGTATTTTACGACTTGATCGCGACTGTTTGTCTTTGCATTTGCCGATTGAACTTTTTGGCTGAAATCTTCGGCAAATAACTGCTCTACACCAGTTGACTGGCCTGCGGTAGTTACTGCAACATAATGCTCAAGAGCAAAGTCTGCTGTGGAAAGATTAACGGTTACTTTTTCAGTTTTTGAAACTGTTTTATCTGCCGCCATAGCGAAGGTTGATACTGCGATTAAGGCTGCTGCTGCGAATGTTTTTACTAGAGTTTTCATAATGTCTTTATTTTATATTGTTAGTTCTGTTGTTCTTATTTGTTGACTCAAAACTACGACACAATAAGCCCCTAGCCTATGGGCTTTAGACCAACGATCGGGAAAACTCGGTGAATGGTGGGAATAGGAAGGTGAAAAAATTTAGCCTGATCAATTTTCGTTAGCTTGTTAAAATCTCATCTCCCCAGCTATCGCAAATGCTTTTAAGATATACGCTCATAAGCGCGCCATAGCCCGATAACAGAATCTGCCGGTGCGATGATGGTAATTTACATGGTAGTTTATGGAGAGAATGATGTCGAGGTTATAGAACTTAACAAGTTTATCTGAATCACTAATGTGCAAAATTTGCATATTGCTCATCTTTACCTTTTAACATACCGGTTGATAACCTTAAGACACCAGTTTTTAAAAGAATATTCAAGGCTACCGAAATTGTGAAGTTTTTATGTTCGTTTTTTTTTGTTATTATCCCCTCGTGTTTCAATCAATTTGCGATTGCGCATCGCAATCATTTCTGCCAATTCCTCTTCGCTCGGCAATACCGTTTTGTACTTCGAAGCAAACAGCTGCTTATTCTCTTTTAAAACGGAATATTTTACGATAGTTTCATCCTTCTCGGCACAAAGGATAATGCCAATAGTCGGATTATCGTCTTCTCCACGCTTCAGTGCATCAAACATACGAACGTACATATCCATCTGGCCAATATCACTATGGCTGAGCTTGGTTGTCTTCAGATCAATTACCACAAAGCACTTGAGCAGATAGTTGTAGAAAACTAAATCCACATAAAAATGGGAAGTTTCCGTACTGATGCGCATCTGACGCTCGACAAAGGAAAATCCTTTTCCCAATTCAAGTAGAAACTTTTGCAAATTGTTGATCAATGCTTTTTCTAAAATAGACTCTTTTCCAGTCAAATCTTCAGGCACATCCAAAAATTCGGCGATATAAGGGTCTTTAATAAAATCGGCCGGATTATATTTCTCCAGATCAGAAAGTGCTTGAGCTTGTTGGGTAGAAAGTAAGCGACGATAGTAACCGCTCTTGATATTCCGTTCCAATACACGGGATGTCCAATTTTGCCCTGTGGCCTCCTTGATATAATAGTCCCGTTCACTGGGGTCGTCGATCCTCATAATCAAACGAATATTTGTCCAGCTAAGATTCGCTACGCGCTGCGTAACGGATTGTGAATTCTCTACGCGCTGCGTAGAGAATTGGTCAAATTCAGGGAACACTTGGTAGAACTGCCTCATGTTCCACAAATTGGCTTCTGAAAAACCTTTACCTAATGCATCTGACAAATACTTAGAAAGGCCTGATACTATGAAATCACCATAGCCTGCACGGCTATTGCCTTGCTGTTCTTGCTCCACAATACGCTTACCGATCTGCCAATAAGTTTGCACCATAATGGTATTGACAGCACGATAGGCCTGGCTCCGTGCCTCTGTAAGCAAGTCTCTGATTTCGCTATAGAAGTTATGTTCGTTATTCGAAAGTTTCATATTCAGGCCTGTTAAGTATAATCTTATAATGTCTATTTTTCATAAGTAAGCTCCGCTCTTTAGCTTAAACAGTAATTTCTGTCTTTTATATAATTATCTTCATTTCTAGGCTGCTTCTATTTGCTCATATAAGCTCTTTGGCTTATCATAATTTATCCACTGATGAAAATGCTCATGATTATAAAATTCAAAGCAATCTTTTAATCAAGAACGTAGTGCCTTAGGGCTATCATATGCTTGTAAATATACATTTTCATATTTAACTGTCCGCCATAATCGTTCAACAAAAAATGCCACTAAACACTGTAATCCTCTATGAAAAAAAAGTAGATCAATATAAAAATCAGAGTTTCCCACTTGTACTTTATATTCTTGGTCAATAAATAGAAAGTCTCGGCCTAACTCAAGAATAAAATCTTTCATCTGCTGAAGCAGCCCTTTTTGAAGCTCTCCTTCACTATAGGGTTCTGGAAAATTTAAAAAATCAGAAACGTAGCTATCTTTAAACGCTTTATTAATACCTGCTTAAATTCTCTCGGCAGTGACGAGAGTTTTACATGTCCAATCATTGCGCGTTCAAAGACGGAGCTATTAATCTGTCGTTCCAACTCTCGGATATTCAAATATTAATAGGTAATGACCAAATTGGCAACCAAATACTTTATTCACTACAATATCCAAAAATTTTTAACAAAAATCTGTCTTGACTCGTCAGATGCCTAAGCATCATTTAACCCATACATCAATAACCTACAAGCGATTTCTTCATCGGTTATTGCTGAATCTCCATTTGTCTTAAATTCCTCAATTGAATCCTGAAAAATATAAAAATCAAAGAGATTAGAATATGTTTTATCATTAAACACATATTCAATTTTTCCCTCCGTATCTTCTATTGCAAAAAATGCTAGTTCGCTATCTAAATTAACTGGTTCTAACATATAAATTTCAATCACCTCGGAATTAACGTCCAGAGATTGAAGTCGGCAAAAATTGTCATAACTACCACCATTTCTAAAATATCGTACTAAATCGACAAGTTTCATTATTTTAATTTTTAAAAAGTAGAAATCTATTCACTATATAAGCTTATGATTCATCAAAACAAGTTAATCAAAATACTTTTTCGCAAAACATCGGCTAAACACAAAGATCACTTTATTCTCAACCATTTGTCTTAAAAACATCTGCTTCAAATCAGCCTAATCATCAGTTATTCTGTTTATTTTCTTTAGAGCTTTTTGAGCTTCCTTGTTTACTACTTCACACTTATCTATCAATAATTGTTCAAATATATCTTTAATCTTCGGAGACTTCATATTTGCCAATGCTTTAACAAACATCTGCCTTG
Organism: Sphingobacterium sp. HMA12; assembly: GCF_002933815.1. Lineage (GTDB taxonomy): Bacteria > Bacteroidota > Bacteroidia > Sphingobacteriales > Sphingobacteriaceae > Sphingobacterium. The sequence goes on along the minus strand of NZ_BEYR01000003.1, from coordinate 505,721 downwards.
ACTCGCCATTATCTCTTTCCTGGACAACAGCTATCACATCTTCAATATAATCCGCAGTAATAATGACAGCCATGGTATTGCCCAAAAGCCACCGATAATTAAAGTCGTGTTTTGGAGTTTTGTGATATTCTTCAAGAATGGCACTGCAAGCTATCCCTCTCGCTTCTTTCACTGCTAATGCTCTTATTATTCCTTCTTTGTTTTTTAAATGATATTGCATTGGTAAATGCGCCAACAAAACAGGGATAGCTGATTTATAACTTGATTTGGTATTTACTAAATTCCACACAGATTTTACATCGACCCCGACTTGCCTCAAATCTTCAACTAATGGCTTCTCATCTTCAGCATAAGCTTCTTCAAGCGCTATTCGAACCCTTTCTTTTTCCCTAAGCCATTTTTGATAATCTTCATTTTGAAGCAATTGATGCTGCAATTCAGCGGCAGTAATTTTTGTTCTTCCAATTTCAGTCTGATCTGATTTTTTAGGACCTTTTAACAATTCTGTCCATCTCTTTTCTAACGCTGTAATCTTCTCTGTATTCATGTCATGAGTTAATCTGTAAGTAAAATCCATTCTTAGGAGTCCGCTTTAAACCTACTCCTGCCACTGCTTCTGCTTAGGAATAGCAGGATATATAGACGTAAGCATTCTTTTTATCACCAACATAGCTTTTCGAATACCTCCCATCGATACTATGAAACCTACTTTTGACTTTGGGGTTTTCAACCTGATAGACTATTCCGTTTTCATGCAAAAAAAAGATATCAAAAAATCGCTATCTAACTTTGTATAGTAATATCCGTTGAGTTGGAGTTTACCGCTAGTATTCTCCTCTAACTGCAATATGGAAGCTAATCAACGAACAGAACATGAAACCCCTAAAAAAAAGAATATACCGCCAAGACTAATTATTCTTATCATACTATAAACGGATTAAGCATAGCAACACAAGCTAATTCAAGTTATCAAAAATAATTTACTCCAATAAAACTATTTCACATCGGCTACTGTTCTTCCTATACAAAGCGGCTATTAGCTACCTTTCGACAGAAAGGACCAACATAAAAATTGGCGTCGTACAGTGAAAATCCGATAGTCTTTAAAAACATTGGATGAGGAAACAAAAAAGAGGAAACGATAGGAAACATAAAAATTACTGTACAAGTAAACGCTAAGAGAAAGGGTCTGATGAGAATCAGGCCCTTTTGACGTAAAAAAGCCACATCTCTCGAGGTGGCTTTACAATATTTATATATTTATTTGAGATTGCTCCTATTTGTATGAATTGATTGATGTGGACACTTTCCAGTCGTTACCTTCACGAACCAACGTCACTAGGTCTGTTTTGGTAAAATCTTCAAATTTCAAAGTTACTTTGGCAACCATGTAGTCCGCCGACTCTTCAAGTATGTCGGTGCTTACCACACAGTTTAGTTTCTCTCTTTTTTGTTTTTTCAAAGATTTGATCAACGCGCTACGGCTATGGCTTTGTGCATTGGAAGCTTGAACTTTTTGGCTGAAAACTTCAGCAAATAATTGTTCTACTCCTGCTGATTCTCCTTCGGTAGTTACCGCAACATAATGCTCAAGAGCAAAGTCTGCCGTTGAAAGGTTAACATTTGCTTTTGCTGATTTTGAACCTGGGCTTTCAGCTGCCATAGCGAAAGTAGATACTGCGATTAAGGCTGCTGCTGCGAATGTTTTTACTAGAGTTTTTTATCGAAATTATTTGTTTTTTATTTGATGATAAAGCTATCATGAGTGCCTTTTGAATACAATCATGATGGTTCATAATGTCTTTATCCTATTGTGTTAGTTCTGTTGTTCTTATTTGTTGAATCAAAACTACAACACAATACGCCCCTAGCCTATGGGCTTTAGATTAACGGACTGGAAAACTCGATGAATGGTGGAAATAGGGAGGTGAACTGATTATAAACTAGATCTACGGCTATATCAAATAAATGGATATTATTTTTTAGTTTTATATCAGTCAATTAACAAATTTATCACTGTTAACAGCTTTATGAAAGTACTAGTATCAGCAAGTTTTAAAAAACATGCACGTAAAACGATCTTATCTATTTTCGTTTTTGCATTTACCTATATTTTCCTGCTTCTATTTGCAATAGGAATTACGATTGGTTTTACCCTGTTAGGTGTATTAATTTTTACTTCCAAACCGATGTTCCTAACAGCAGTTGCCTGTCTAGGGCTGTTTGCCTCCGGTCTCACGGTTTTATTTTTTCTTGTAAAATTTATATTTGCTTCGACAAAAGTAGATACGAGCCATCTGACCAAAATTACTGAACAGGATGAACCGAAACTATTTTCCTTAATCCATCAGATTGTCGACGAAGTTGGCACCAGTTTCCCAAAGAAGGTATTCCTATCTCATGATGTTAACGCCTCGGTATTTTATGATTCGAGTTTTTGGAGCATGTTCCTTCCCATAAGAAAGAATCTACAGATCGGTGTGGGCTTAATAAATGCTGTAACTGAACAGGAATTAAAAGCCATTCTTGCACATGAATTCGGACATTTTTCACAGAAAAGTATGAAAGTTGGTAGTTATGTCTATCATGTCAATCAAATCATCTACAATATGCTATATAAAAATGAGTCGCTGGATCGCACATTTGAAACATGGGGAAATGTGAGTGGCTATTCTGCTATTTTTATCGGTATATCGGTTTTTATTATCCAGCAGATTCAAAACATCTTGAAATACCTCTACAAATATGTTAATCTAAATTATTTGGCATTATCCCGGGAAATGGAATTTCATGCAGATGAAATTGCAGCACATGTAGCTGGTTCCAAAGCCTTAGCAGACTCTTTATTGCGATTGGGTTTTGCAAATCATGCGTTAAATTATGTTTTTAATTTTTATGATGGAAAGATCGCTGATAATATTCGCAGTAATAATATTTATCGCGAACAACATTGTGTGATGCAACTTCTTGCAGAGAGATGTAGGTATCGGGTTCAAGAAGGCTTCCCTCAGATCGAACTGGCGACATTAAAAAGATATGATAAATCGAAATTGAATCTCGAAAATCAATGGGCCTCACATCCAACGGATGAAGAACGAGTGAAAGCCCTGTGGAAACTTGATATCATAAAGACTGATGTTTCGAATAAACCTGCTATTGCCTTGCTTGCAAATGGTGCTGCAATAGCAGATCAAATTTCTAACAAGCTATTTTCGAATATCCAATATCAGCAGGCCCCAGCAGTTTTTGAACTCCAGACATTCAAAGATAATTTTGAAAGTCAAATCAACAGATATACTATCAATCCAAAATTTAACGATTTCTACGATTACAACAACCCTATACTACAAGGGGATCAATTAGCGGCAAAAGAGCATATTGGACTAACATTTGACGAATTGTTTGCAGATGACAGAATTGACCTCTTCTATGAGCTCAACAGTCTGAAAAATGACAAATATGTTGTGGAAGCAATACACAAGGGGGAAATTAAACTAAAAACCTTCGATTATGATGGTAAAAAATACCGGGATATCGATGCCGATGAGCTATTGTTAAAAATTGATAAAGACATCCAAGATATAACGCGCCAAGTAGACGGCTATAATCATCAAATACATCATTATTTTTTACAGCTATCCATTGCACAGAACCGTAAAGAAGAATTTGATCAGAAATATTATGATTTTGCTGCTTTCCATAAAACATTTGATGAGTCGCAGGCGATTTATGACGACATGAATGAAAATACTGCGTTTCTCTCTCAGACCTTGCCATTTGGGGAAATCGAAGCAAGAGTGAGTGACCTCAAAAGACGAGAAAAGGTTTTCAAAAATAAATTAGCCAAGCTTCTATCACTGCAGGACAACATACACCCCCCAATGGATGCAACTTTGTTGGCTACACTAAATAAATATATTGCTACGGACTTGTTATACTTTAATGTAGACCAGTACAATGAGGAAAATCTTCAAATTCTGCTGCAGGCTATTGCAGCATATAAAAGCTTATTGGATGATATCTATTTTTCAAAGAAAAAAACATATTTGGATTTTATACTTCTGCTTGAAAAAGATAAAAACCAACAGTAAAAATTAAAGCCACATCTTCCGATATGGCTCTACAACATATATATTTATTTGAGATGGCTCTTATTTATACGAATTGATTGATTTGGACACTTTCCAGTCGTTACCCTCGCGAACCAAAGTCACCAAATCAGTCTTGGTGAAGTCTTCAAATTTTAGTGTCACTTTGGCGACCACATAATCTGCCGATTCCTCGAGGATATCGGTGCTTATCACACAGTTTAGCTTCGCTCCTTTTTGTTTTTTCAAGTATTTTACGACTTGATCGCGTCTGTTGGTCTTTGCATTTGCCGATTGAACCTTTTGGCTGAAATCTTCGGCAAATAAATGCTCTACTCCTGCAGGTTCCCCCGCGGTCGTAACCGCAATATAGTGGTCAAGGGCAAAGTCTGCTGTAGAAAGGTTAACGGTTACTTTTTTAGTTTTTGATGCTGGTTTGTTAGCTGCCATTGCAAATGTGGATACTGCGGTTAGGGCTGCTGCTGCGAATGTTTTTACTAGCGTTTTTTATCGAAATTATTTGTTTTTTTATTTGATGATAAAGCTATCATGAGTGTCTTTTGAATACACTCATGATGGTTCATAATGTCTTTATTTTATTGTGTTAGTTATATTGTTCTTATTTGTTGACTCAAAACTACGACACAATACGCCCCTGACCTATGGGCTTTAGACTAATGGACAGGAAAACTCGGTGAATGGCGGGAATGGAGGGATGAAGCGAATTACTCTTTAGGGTTATGTTGCCGCTATTCATTCTCAAGACAATTCAAGTTTGAACCTCAATGATTAAACTTTTTTTGATAAAAAATTACGCACCTGTATTTAAACAATTATAGTAGTGTCCTATTATGTTTTATAATTATATTTTGAAATATCATAACTTTACTACCAAAGTAACGTATAGCCGACAAACCATAAAACTTATCTCCTTAATTTTTTAAGAGATAACAAAAAAATATAAAAATCAGATTATAGATCAATCAACCAGATATAGTTTTGTGGCGTTCAAATAGAAATCATAAGCTCACAGATGTAGATTAGAAATATGTTAAACACTATTATTAAGAGCCACTGGACAATTCTAGTATTGCTACTCAGTACAAGTACTTTTTCGTGTATCCGCAGCGATGGGGACAATTCTAAGATTGACGACCTGTTGACAAAAGCTGACGGGGCTATCGATGACGATCCCCTCACATCGTTGGAATATGCCAAACAGGCAAACATCATGGTAGAGGACAGTAAAGATTCAGAGCGCAAAGCAGAAGCTTACTTTTATATTGCGCGCTCCTTAAATATCCTGGAAGAATACGAAAAATCATATCCATATATCGACAAGGGGCTCGCAGAAAGTTCCGTAAACAAAAATAAAACACTAAAATCCAACCTCTTACAACTAAAATCACACCACTACAGCCGACTTCATCTCTATAAACAGCAGGCTAAGCAAGACCAAGAAATACTTGATTTAACCCTCCCGGGGCAATCGCCTGAATCTATGATGATTGCCGCACTTAGTCTTGCCTCTCTAGGCAATTCCTATACACTCATCGGTGACTATAAATCTGCCCATCGCTATGGCTCAATGGCTATTGAACAAGCACAGAAAGTGCCAGATAGCTCTTATAGACATTTGAAAAAAATATACAAGACTAAAGCCTATTTAAACTATTATAAGGCGATGATGTATATCGAGCAATTCAACCCAACATCCGCGCTCCCTTTTATAAAGATTGCCTTTGCTCAGGCACAAATAGACAATAAGCCACTAACTCTTTTCTTAGAAATCTATGGTGATTATTACACACAAACTGGAGACATCAAAAAAGCCATTGCTTTTTATCTGGATGCTGTTGCTGACAAGCGTAAAAGAACATGGGACAGGTCTACGTCTTCAGACCTATATCTTAAGATCTCAAAAAGCTACAGTAGAGTTCGACAAATAGAGGAAGAAGAAAAATATCTGAAATTATCCTCAGCAGCAAGACTGATTGATGAAAATAAAAATAGAGTCAGGGTACAAGCAGTGTTGGATAATATCGAAAAAAGTGAAAACGAAGCCACAGCCCGTGAGAACAGATCTAAATTAATATTTATCGTATCACTTTCTGTGATACTTTTGATACTTGCGTGGAAATACCACCAATTCAAGCGAAAAAAGACAAAACTTATTTCTGCGAAAGAGAACGAAATTGAAGAAAAAAAGCAAATGATAGAAACTTTAGAACTTAAGGTAAATGAATCCTTTTCGGAACTTATCCAACTAGCGAAGAAAAATTCCCCTGTTTTTTGGGCACGATTCCAAGAGGTTCATCCCCGATTTTTGAAACAAATGCTTAGTATCGATACCAATTTCAAATCGACTGAATTAATTCTATGCGCTTATATTTATCTCGGCTTTTCAACCAAGGAAATTGCGGACTATACTTTTAAGGCTACGAAGACAATTGAAAATAATCGCTATAATTTGAGAAAGAAACTTGGATTATCACCAGAGGAGGATTTAATCATTTGGATAAGAGGCCGGGTAGATGAGAGTGACAATTAAAAATGATGTCCATATAACCTATATATACAAGAATGTATATACCAATATAAAAGCACGCCCACAAAAAAAATATATACCTAAAAACCAATAATTTAATAACAATAGAGTACTTCTTGGGGGGAGCATTTTTCAGCTTTTATCTAGCAAATTATCCATGTTTGTGGTGGATCCGCAATACCATTACCGCATCTAGACAGAGGTAGTGATTGCATCAAAATCCAAACCTAATCTTTAATAAGTTTCAACCACGCTATTAACACTGGAGATAATCATTTGATATGGATTTAGGTCGAAAACATGACGAATGTATTCATATTTCTGAAAAGAAAGAAACGTTACCGCATGAAGACATTATACTGCTGGAAGAACTCTATCGCGGTTCAAAAATAGCTTTCGAAAAACTATATGGCCGGTTCTGGCATAGATTATATCTGGCGGCTTACAATGTACTTCGTGATAAAGAAGTCTGTGAGGATATTATTCAAGAAATCTTTTCTCAGCTCTGGATCAGACGTTCAAATTTGGCCATTAAGAATCTGGAATCTTATTTATTTACCGCAGTGCGGTTTCAAGTCTTCAAATGCATAAATAACAAAAAATGTCGAAACAACTTTGTCATAGAATTATCGAAATTGCCAGCCGAGTTTTTTGACACGCAACAAAGCTACAGAGAGATTGAAGAAGCACTTAAAATTAGTATTGAAAAACTACCCGAAAAATGTGGTAAGATCTTTTACTTAAGTCGACAAGAGCACCTGACCAATAAAGAAATAGCAGCTCGACTCAATATATCTACAAAAACAGTTGAAAACCAGATCACATTGGCCATTAAAAAAATGAGAAAATACCTCTCACCTTGGACTTTGCCGATTTTGCTATTGACAATACTGGATATCCTCAGATAATTTATTCCTGAACATACAATAAAAACATCAACTCTTAGGGGTTGGTGCTTTTTTTTTGAACATACACTAATAACATGGAGATGAAAAATAGACAGAGTATACAACATATCATCAAAAGATATATAAAGGGCAAAGCAAACAAACATGAGAAAAAGCAGCTATTCTCATTTTATAAATATATCGAATCGCAAGAGAAAGAGAAAGAGTGGGACGAAGTAAAACATGGAAGCAGAGAAATTCAAGAATATAACCTATGGAAAAAGATAGATGTAAAGGTTACTGATCATGATCAGCGTATGCTCGAAAGAACTTTCCGTCCGTTACGACGGATATTGAGTATCGCCGCTTCTATGGCTATTGCCGTTTTAGGAGCCATATACCTATTCGTATATCAGAGCGGAGAAAAAATTGAAGCAACCAATATATCAGTTGTTCAACCAGGGTCAGACAAAGCAATCTTACTCTTAGCCAACGGACTTACTGTCAATCTGGATAGTATGGATACTAGAAATATCTCTTTTGCTACTGGGGCTACGATCTTAATGAAAGAAAAGGGAGCCTTGGATTATACAAATACGAATCAAATCAACCACATTATGGAAATGAATACGATCATAGTGCCAAGAGGAGGGAAATTCAAAGTCACACTTTCCGACGGGACATCAGTATGGTTAAACTCTTCATCGTCAATAACCTACCCCGTCCGGTTCTTTGGAAACGAGAGAAGGGTAAAGTTGACCGGAGAAGCATATTTTGAGGTTGCGGAACAAACCAAAGAGGGCACGAAAACGGAAAGAGTTCCTTTTATCGTTGAGACAGCGAAACAACAGGTCGAGGTGTTGGGGACCATCTTTAATATTAATGCCTACACTGATGAACAGGATATAAAAACAACCCTAATAGAGGGCAGTGTAAAGATATCTGCAAAGTCTATTTATGATTCAAAAACACTAAAACCGGGACAACAAAGCATCTTAAACAATGGACGTATTACGATACAAGAAGCGGATATCGCTCAATCTATCGCTTGGAAGCGAGGTGATTTTACATTCGACGCTATGCCACTAGAACAAATCATGCGACAGATTTCACGCTGGTATGACGTTGAGATCATCTACAAAGGAAATATAGATCAAACAAGGCTTGGAGGATCAATCTCACGTTCAAAAGATATACAGGAAGTATTGGACGTACTAAAACTGACCGGTATTCATTTTAACCTAAAAGGAAGGAGGATTATGATCAAACCGTAGACGAAAAACAAGCTATGGATTCTCCTAAATAGTGACCGAATGCTACCTATATCTTTAGACAGTTAGAATCCTGACCAAATTAATTTTAATTGATTAATCCTAAAATAAAATGATGTTTACTAATACCAAAGGGGATCTTTCCCCTTATCCCAATGTTGCTAACACATCAGGTTACTATAACCTAATAAATGGAACATCTGGATCTATTTTAAAAAAAGGCTTTATGAAAATATACCTAACATGTATTATTCTAACCGCTGCCTTTCTGCAATCGTCTTTGGCTGCCAATGGTCAGCAAGTAACACTCCATATGGAAAAGGCTCCCCTGAAGACTATATTCAACGCGATTAAACAGCAGACTGGTTACGACTTTGTCTACAAAAATGACGTATTGGAGAAAAGTAAACGCTTAGATATCAACGTGACCAATATGCCGCTTCGTGAAGCGCTTGACAAATGTCTTGCCCAACAGCCGATAACATACACATTAAAAAACAATACCATCGTAATTCAAATGAGGGAAGTGGCATCATTTGAACCTAGGGTTCAGCAACTAATTGCTACGGGTACAGTACGTGATTCGGCAAAAACCTTAGCAGGGGTAAATGTCATGTTAAAAGGCAGTAATGGAATTGGAACAACGACCGATGCAAACGGAAAATTCCAACTGAAAATACCTCACGAAGGTATTCTTATCTTTCGCTATGTAGGCTATAAATCCCAGGAAATAGCGATTAATGGAAATGAAGCTATTAATGTCACTATGCAATCGGACCAGGCTAATCTTCAGGAAGTAGTTGTAGTCGGATTTGGTCAGCAGCGCAAAGAAAATTTAACGGGATCAGTTTCCACCGTTCGTGCTTCTCAACTGACAGACCGTCCTGTCACAAGCGTCGGAAATGCATTACAGGGAACAATGGCAGGAGTCACGGTCACCGCTGCAAGTTCTGGACAGCCGGGACGTGACGCGGCCACAATACGTGTGCGTGGCATTGGAACACTCAATAATGCTGGTGCGATGGTTGTCGTTGATGGAATGATCTCTACTATGAACAATGTCAACCCTGATGATATAGAAAGTATATCGGTATTGAAAGATGCAGCATCTGCTGCTATTTACGGATCTCGGGCAGCCAACGGGGTAATCTTAATCACGACGAAAAAAGGTAAGGAAGGAAAAACTATCCTGACCTATAACACCTATGTCGGCAAACAAAGTGCAACCGGGCTTTTTGATTATTTGCCATCTTGGCAAGCCGCGGGACTCTATAATCAGGCTCTCCGCAATGAAGGAAAACAACCGCGGTATACGGAAGAAGAAATTGAAACATTCAAGAATGGATCTGATCCCTATAATTATCCCAATACGGATTGGCTGGATCTTGCTTATAGGGGCAATGGGGTGCAACAAAATCATTACTTGAGTGTAAACGGCGGAAACGACAAGTCCCGGTACATGCTCTCCCTTGGTTATTTTGATCAAAATGGTCTTATGGAAAAAACAAATGCGAAGCGTTATACTTCCCGTTTTAATCTGGAATCAAAAATCAATGACCAACTGAAAGTTCACGGCAATCTCGCCTATACTTACTCGCCATTACAGGAACCGCAATCAAGCATGCCAGGGGTATCGGGATTCACTCAGGTGGTTCGACAAATCAACCGAATTGTTCCAATGGTTCCTTATAAATATGAAAATGGCCACTATGGAAGCATTGCCGATGGAAATCCACTTGCTTGGCTGGAATCACCGTCTTTTAACCGCGAAAACTATTATGATTTTGTTGGAAATGTCGGTGCAGACTGGGAGGTCCTACAGGGTCTCCATTTTAAACCTACACTAGGCTTTGTATCTTCCATAGCACAAAATAAGTTTTTTATTGCTGACATTCAGTATTACAATGCCGCAGGAGACAAAACCTTCTATCAAGGACCAAATAAACTTACCGATAAAAATACAACCTTCCGAAGGACAACACTCCAGGGCTTGTTAGATTATACAAAAAGCTTTGGAGATCATAATATAAAGGTATTGGGAGGCTATTTTCAAGAGCTTACACAATATACTGAAAATAGTGCTTACAGACAGCGCTTTCTCAACAATGAGCTGAGTGAAATAAATCTCGGATCGACCGCCGGACAAACTGCCTCTGGTTATGGATATGAAATGGCATTGCGTTCTTATTTTGGTCGATTGAATTACGATTTTGCGGGTAAGTACCTATTTGAAGCAAATTTGAGGTATGATGGAACATCTCGTTTTTCACCAAAACACCGCTGGGGCGCTTTTCCTTCATTCTCAGCTGGATGGAATCTGAACAGAGAAAATTTCTTTGAGCCAGTAAAGGAATCTATATCTGCTTTAAAAATCCGTGGGTCATGGGGAAAACTCGGTAATCAGGAAGTCAAAGCTAATGGTGATTTTCCCAGTGCGCCATATTACCCATACATCACCGTGATCAGTTCTGATCAAAACTATACATTTGGTGGAGCCTCCCCTACTATAGCAACGGGCGTAGCCCCGACTAGTGGTGCCAATGCCGATCTTCGCTGGGAAAGCACGACCACTTATGGTGCAGGTATCGATGCGTCATTCTTCAAAGGAAAACTGGATCTGACTGTCGACTGGTTTAATCGGAAAACAAATGACATTATACTGGATGTACCCGTCAGTGGCGTATATGGATTAAAACCCCCAACGAGAAACGCTGGTGCTGTACAAAACAAAGGTTGGGAATTTGTCCTTGGATACAAAGACAATAAGGGAGACTTTGCCTACAATGGTTCGTTCAACATCTCTTTTATCGATAATAAGATCACCGATCTATATGGTACGGGGCCTTACCTAACAAATACAACTATACAACAAGTAGGCTATCCTATCAATTCGCTATATGGCTATATTGCAGAAGGAATTTTCCAAACGAAAGAAGAGGTAGAAAAGAATGCTTTTCAAAGCAATCGGACCGGAGCCGGGGATTTAAAATACCGTGATATTGACGGCAACAAAGTAATTGATAGCGACGATAAACAATATTTAGGCAATTACTACCCCAAGACCACTTTCGGACTAACATTGGGCGGTACATATAAGAATATCGACCTTACGCTATTCTTTCAAGGGGCCGCTCGTGTAAATACGTATATGGAAGGAAAGCTAGGCGAAGTCAGTGACGCCGCAGGAAAGCCTACATCTGCGTTATTGGATACTTGGACCCCCGAAAATCCCGGAGCGTCACTTCCTCGGATCCTTTATTCCCAAAATCAAAATAATGCAATAGACAATCCTTCTTCATTCTGGGTCAAAGATGCTTCCTATATCCGGCTAAAAAATCTACAGGTAGGATACAACTTCACCAGCTTAATCAAAAAATTGGGAATCAGCCGTGCCCGTATCTATTATAGCGGTCAAAATATATTGACTTTCAGCGGACTTCAAGACTGGATCGATCCGGAGGCTTCCTCTAGTAGTGGCATATATTATTATCCTCAGGTCAAAGTACATACGTTGGGCCTAAATGTCACTTTTTAACTCTTATTCGCATTACACATGAAAAAAACTTTAATATTATCTCTTTTTCTCAGTATAACTGTTACGGGTTGCCAGAAAGATTTTCTGGACAGAAATCCCAAAGATGCCTACAGCAATTCATCGCTCTGGTCTTCGGAGAATGATGCATTAGTAGCCCTTAATGGTTGTTATAACTCCTGGAGCGACGGATATCACGTACTTTACATGGATGCTTTATCGGACAATGTGTACAGCCAATATTATTGGGAAGGTTATACAAGCTTGGGAAATGGGTCCGGGAGTCCTTCAGACACTTGGATCACTGATAGATGGTCTCCGTCATATAGCACGATACAGAAATCCAACTGGTTTCTAGAAAACGTGGATAAAACCCCTATGGACGAAGCATTGAAAACCCGAATGAAAGCGGAAGCACGTTTCCTACGCGCTTATCAGTATTTTACATTGACCCAACTTTACGGTGATGTCCCACTTGTCACTAAAACACTGAGCCAAGATGAAGCAAATGCGGTAAGTCGTATTGCTGTCTCTGAGATCCAGAAATATATCCTCGACGAATTGAAGGCGATCACGCCAGAACTTCCTGTGAAATATTCTGCTAACGATGTGGGCAGAATTACCCGAGGAGCAGCCTTGTCGCTCAAAGCACGTTTAGAGCTGTATAGCGGTAAATACGCAGATTGTATCATTACTAGCAAGCAAGTCATGGAAATGGGCTACTCTCTCTTCTCTTCCTATCAAGACGTTTTCCGAATACAGAATGAGAATAACAATGAGGTTATCCTTGACATACAATATAAGGAAAATGACTATTCCAACGGCAACATTGGCATTATGCCATCCTCAACTTTTGGTGGATGGGGCTCGATTGATCCGACGCAATCTTTAGTAGACGCTTATGAAATGGCCAATGGAAAAACGATTGATGATCCAGATGCCAATTATAACAAAAACAATCCTTATAAAAATAGGGATCCTCGCCTTACAGCATCTATCGTCTATCCGGGACAATTCTACGAAGGAAAATATTATAATCCAATTGAACGGAGTTCTGGAGACTACTATAACGGAAGTAATAATTCTAAAACGGGCTATTTATATAAGAAATACACGTCTAATCTATCTGACTATCCGGATTTATGGAATACGGGTTTAAATATGATTCTTATACGCTATGCGGAGATATTGCTGACATATGCTGAAGCAAAAATAGAAAGTGCAAGCATAGACAACAGTGTGTATGACGCTATTGATGCCGTAAGACAAAGGGCCGGAATGCCCAAAGTTGATAGATCTATTTATGCTAATCAAACTACCTTACGCGAACTGGTAAGAAGAGAACGCCGCGTAGAACTTGCTTTAGAAGGTTTAAGATGGTTTGATATAAAGCGTTGGAAAATCGGGCCACAAGTACGTGAAGGAAAAGTATATGGTACACGACTAGGTACCGTCGATCCAACGAACGGAGCTTTATTGCTTACGGGTGAACATGTGGAGGCTGAATCTCGGACTTTTTCCAGTGAAAGAGATTATCTCTGGCCAATCCCCCGAAAAGAAACTGATGTAAATCGTAATCTAACACAAAATCCAGGTTATCCAAATTAGTAAATCGTAGCCATCAGCTTAAAATATTTAGCGCTGATGGCTCATTTTTTACAAAGAAAAATAGACTAATCATACATTTTCGCCACTAACAAAGTGCTTTTCTGACAGCTTTTAGCAGAAACTAAAGTGGAACTATATTTTTTACATGAAAAAAACAAAGTACATCTTGCTTTCATTAATATTATGGGGTATATGTTCATCGCTGTTTGCAATGAAAAAAAGGTCTGCAAGAACACTGCTTGATATGAATACCAACTGGGCATTTTATCGAGGAGATATGGACCAGGCGATGGAGATAGATTATGATGACAGCAAATGGGAAGCGGTAAGTATTCCGCATGTTATGCGTTTGGAGCCAAAACACAACGGCGGCAGCGTATTTCAAGGTACGGGATGGTATCGCCGTTATTTTCGTCTTTCCGGCGGAATGCAAAATAAAAGAACCGTACTTCAATTTGAAGGCGTCCAAACTAACTGTACAATCTTTCTTAACGGAAAAAAAATTGCAGAACATGCTGGCGGATACCTAGGCTTTGTGGTTGATATAACGCCGTACATCCAATATGATAAAGATAACGTGCTCGCAATACGCGTCAGCAATAAGGATGATGCGTCAACGCCCCCCGGCAAGCCTATGCAGAAACTAGATTTTAATTATTATGGAGGGATCTATCGGGAAGTAAAAATGATCATTACCGATAAAACCTATATTTCGGATCCTATGGAAACCGATATCATTGCTGGAGGTGGAATTCTGGTAAGCTTTCCGGCGCTTACTAAAGAAAAGGCAACAGTTAACTGCCGAACGCATATCGTAAACAGCAATACCCATTTGATATCCAAATTGCGTTTGGAGACAATACTATTAGATAATACCAGGAAAATCGTATCAGAGACCAATAGCAGAACAAATATCTCTCCCGGTGATTCTACTTTTGTCCAAAAGCTCGAGGTTTTTAATCCGCAGTTATGGTCTCCCGATCATCCATTCCGATACCAACTGGTTTCACGCATTTATGCCAACGATATTTTAATTGATGAGGTAAATACATGGATAGGTATAAGGAGATTCAGCTTTCGTTCTCCTACCGGCAAAGCCGATGGCTTTTATTTAAACGGCGATAAACTTTACATTCGGGGTGCCAACAGGCACCAAGCATTCCCTTATGTAGGAGATGCGGCAAGCAATTCGATGCAATATCGCGATGTTATGCTCTTGAAGAAAGGAGGATTCAATGCGGTAAGAGCCGCGCACTATCCACCATCGCCAGCATTTCTTGATGCTTGTGATTCTCTAGGTCTATTGGTGATCGAATGCCAACCGGGTTGGCAATATTTTAATGAAGATGATTTATTTATCGAACGTACATATCGTGATATTCGCAAAATGATCAGGAGAGACCGTAATCATCCTTCTATTTTTTTATGGGAAACATCGCTCAACGAGTCTCCTACTCCAGCGTCCTGGATGATGAAGGCGGTACAGATCGCCCACGATGAGTTACCCGGTGATCAACTATTTACAGCCGATGACCTCAATAGTAGAAGCCAACCTTTCTACGACGTATTTTATAAGGTAGTTGATCCTGATGGAACTGACCCATTCCCCAAAAGCCCTTCATTGACAAGGGAATGGGGAGATGCATGGTTTGCAGATCCAAGTAAAGAAAATGGACTCCGTGCTTCGAGACTTTACGGCGATAAAGGATTAATCAACCAATCAATATTACGACAGAATGCACTCAATGGAGAAAAAGAAGAATCTCTCGGAGGTTATTGGGATCATGCAGGTCTAGACGCAAATCCTCGAATAAGTGGGTACTTCCTTTGGAGTTTCAACGATTATACCCGCGGTTATGATCCGGTCACTGCGTTCAGTGGAGTAGTTGATTTGGATAGATATCCGAAATTTGGCTACTATCAAATGAAAGCGATGCAGGGTGCCAGAAATCCCGCTTATGGTCCTGTTGTACATATAGCGAGTCACAATGCAAGAAAAGATCTGGATGCTAATATCATCGTATTCTCAAATTGTGACACTGTCAGGCTCTTTCGAAATAACAAACTTGTGGGCGAAAAAAACAGAGAAAACAATTCGGTAACGGCGCCATTTATTTACAAAAAGGGAGGTAGCTCGTACTTTCGTTTTGAGCTAACAGATTACGAATCAGGAGAACTGGAAGCGGAGGGAATATTGGGTGGAAAAGTCGTTTGTACCCATCGTGTTTCAACTGCCACGTCACCCCACCATCTGCAAATAGAATTCGCTGATCAAGGCATCGTTCCTCATGCAGGAGGATCGGATATGATACCAGTTTATATTAAAATTTGTGATGAAAAAGGAAATTTGGTAAGCTCACCTGAGCAAGCAGATACAATTCCAATTAAGTTGGTTGTCTCAGGAAAAGGTCGTCTGATAGGTGGAAATAATCCTCATACAAAGGTTTCTCCACAATTTACTGAAGGTGGCATAGCCTATGCACTTATTCGTACAACGACTGAAGCCGGTCAAATTATTATTAATGCAAGCAGTGATGGATTACAATCCGCAACTGGTATAATAGCAAGTATTCCTAAAAATAAGAATCAGGTTCCCGACGGGAAGCGGTATACCTGGGTGAATGAGTATGATAATCCTCATACTGAAAATAGGAATACGGCAACATCTGCGCACAAAAGAGAAAAGCTAAACCTTTCAACTGCCGCCGTTAAAATAGATGGAATCCCAATCGACTCACTAAAGGTAATAACTGATGGAAACCTCACTAGTTTCTGGCGAGCAGATGAGCTAAAACTCCCGATTAAAATTTCTATTGATCTGGGAGAGAAGTATGATTTAGATTCTTATCGGATTTATTGGGGGAAGGATAGTGACTGGTATCTTTATACCTTGGAATCGTCTATCGATGGGCTTACATGGTCACCAATATGCAGCCATTTATCCTCGTCGGGGCAAGATTACAATTCCAAGAGCATAAAGCAACTAGGGGTTCGTTACATGCGCCTCGTAATTGAAGGAATTCAACCTGAGAAAAGTGTCGTTGCTGTGAGGGAACTTGAGTTTTCTGGAATAAAGTCTGATTGACTTTAATACTATAACATCAATGTTGATGTAAAGAATCAACATTGATGCTATAAAAACTTAACACTTTATCAATAAAGACCGAGCTCAGCAATTGCTGCAAACTGTTCTCCGTCCCAAGCATCAATGGCTTTTATTTTAAGAAACCTAAACGACATTGGTGCCATAAAATCCAAATACTGTGGTCCATTGAGATTGGGAACCTCGTAGTTTCCAACTTGGTTAAAGCTAACTCCGTCGGCACTATAGGAAACTTCTATATTTTTAACTGCACGTGACAATCCATTGCGATGTGTGTAGCTGAGTCCATGGGCTGTTTTGATTGCTCCTAAATCTATGATTAATTCATGAGGAAATGTAGTTTCATTGGTCGACCAACGAGAATGCCAATAGCTCGAAGAACTTCCATCAATGAGATTTGCTGCGGCTCCATCTTCTTCAGCTATTTCTTCAGAACTAAAAGAATGTACTTGCCAACCTTGTTTGCTTAGTTCTGAACGGGTACTAAAATTTATTATCGGTATATTATTTATGAATTTATAGTTATAAGTAAAGGTAGAAATTATACCATTCTCATGGATAAATCTTAGCCTTAAATCGTACAACGAGTCTCCTTTGTATTGTAAATCCGAAGTTTTCATTTCAACATAAAAGCTATCTATACCAATTGTTTTTGATTCCCATGTTATCGCGTTATAGTCTCCGCCTCCTTCGGGATCATTATAATATGCAATACTATTAATCTTATTTGATGAATGAAACTTGCCGGACACAACAATAGCTTCTTTTGCAGCATCATATTGGGCGTGAATACGATCTATTTCCGCATTCGCGGTGTTGTAATAAGTTTTACTGTCTTTATTGAAAATTTGATTTGCATTCAAAATTGCTGCGTCTGCAGCAGTTAGCATTGTTCCCTCCTTACCCAAACTAAAATTGCCATACCCCATCAGGGCGGTACCGAGTGTTAATTTCTCAGAAACTTTCTCTGAATTGTGGGGAAGGTTTAACCCGTGTCCCAGTTCGTGAGCTAAACCACCAAACCAACCTGTAAATTGATTATTGGCCAAACCGATATTGGCGATATTAAAATCCTCATAGTCTAATGCATAACACCACTTCCCCGTCCCGTAAAACGGTCCTCCAGTGGCTATACCGTCTTGTCTAAATTCATATCTCGGAATTATAATAAGGGTATGATCGCTCGTCTTATCAGAGGGATGAGTTTCAAACCATGCATTAACCTCCTCCGCTACAGCTCCACTCCCCCCCTCATAGGGGTAGGCGCTCTTGGGCTTACTACCCCGGATTGTTATAATCTTGACAAGACTGTCACTATTGACAAACATTCCAAAAGTTTTATTTGCATATCCATTTCGGGTCATCTCATTTTTATAAAATTGTCTGACCCATAACATGATATCACTGAGCCTTCGTTGATAGTCAGGTAACGTATCTAAATCATTGGGTACAAAATAAACAATATTTAAGTTTCTTGTTCTATCACTACTAAAACCGTCGGGGGTATGTACTGTATTTGGATCTACAGGGTGTAAATCTTTTTTGCATGCAGTAATAAAGAAAACTGTGATTAATATAAATGGGATTATTTTTTTCATCATTTTAAAATTTAATTTGGTTTATTTTTATGGGTTAGACATTTAAAAATCCTACATTTTTTTATTTTATGGTCAATAGATTAGAGGCAAATTTTATATCACCAAAAATCTCTGTTTCTTAGGTGTTGGCCAGTATCGTTCTATCAGCATGAAAACCAATACTCTTATTTCTTGATCTGATCAAAATACCGCTTTCTTTTAAGTCTAATTGTATTTATTTTAGGGAACCGACATATCCCTCCTTTCATTAAGGTTAAGCTCTTTATAATTTTTCAGCTGTGATAATACAACCTTTAAGATGTTTTTGATAAGCTTAATTAGTTTACAAACGATCATATAGTGTATGTACAAAAAAGTATTGCATGCCCCTAATCGCTCTCAATCTTTATTATTTACTTCTATGATATCAACCCAGTATACAGGTTAATGCGTCTGCCTCCATAATATGAACCTGAGGATTGGATAGGAGAAAATGCATTTCCTGCTTGTTACTAGTGTCAAAACCTTACACTTGAATAGAATCTAGCTGCGGAATTTCAAAAAGAAAAAGCTAAATATTACAAAGATGGGTGAAACGCGGAGGCTTGCTTAATTATGCTAACTTGAAGGAACATATCGTCAATGAAGTTGAATAGGCTTTGCTTCTGCTTGGTTCTAGTACACCTATTCTCATATAATTCTTTTTAAATTTCATTATTTTTGAGCATGTGGACACCAATATCAATCGACAAAATAAAACTTCTTATTTTACAGGCAGAACTGAAAATGGATTATAAAGCGTTAAACCTTTGGAATCTCATCAAAGCCATTCCTCATAAGTGGCAAGAAAAATTATTTGGAAATGAAGGTGGAGGGTTTTGGGAGGTTGCTTTATTTGGAAATCAAATAATTTACTATAATGACATCGAAGATGGCTTTAATATATCAACGTTTGAAACCTATGGCGTTATTGAGCAATTCATTTGTAACCAATCTGAATTGACCGCCCCTATTAATTATTTAGTTTCACAATTAAATCAAATCCCTGATAAAATTATTTAAGATAAGATAAAGTGCTAAATAAAAGTATAGAAACAAAAAAAGCCACGTCTCACGAGGTGGCCTTAAATAAACATATGATTCACTAGTGGTCAACTTTTGTAATCGAGCTGACCACTAGTTATTAGAGACTATTTATAGGAGTTGACTGAACTGGATACTTTCCAGTGATTACCTTCACGTACCAAAGTCACCAAATCAGTCTTGGTGAAGTCTTCAAATTTTAGGGTCACTTTGGCGACCATATAATCTGCCGACTCCTCGAGGATATCGGTGCTTATCACACAGTTTAACTTCGCTCCTTTTTGTTTTTTCAAGTATTTTACGACTTGATCGCGGCTGTTGGTCTTGGCATTTGCCGATTGAACCTTTTGGCTGAAATCTTCGGCAAATAACTGCTCTACGCCAGCTGACTCTCCTTCGGTAGTTACCGCAACATAATGCTCAAGAGCAAAGTCTGCTGTGGAAAGGTTAACGTTTGCTTTCTCAGATTCCGATGCGGGTTTGTCAGCTGCCATTGCAAATGTTGATACTGCGATTAGGGCTGCTGCTGCGAATGTTTTTACTAGAGTTTTTTATCGAAATTATTTGTTTTTTATTTGATGATAAAGCTATCATGAGTGCCTTTTGAATACACTCATGATGGTTCATAATGTCTTTATTTTATTGTGTTAGTAGTATTATTCTTAAGTATTGTTCTTATTTGTTGACTCAAAACTACGACACAATCTGCCCCAAGCCTATGGGCTTTAGACCAACGGACAGGAAAACTCGGTGAATGGCGGGAATGGGGAGGTGAAAAGAGAAAGTTTTTTTGCTATCTTACAGCAACCCATTAAAAATATACCTTTTATGAACCCTTATTTAAGAAGCTTTTGGAATAATATTCTAAACTTCAATTGGAAATTTGGTTTATTTCTAATTCTAATAGTTTGTGTACCAAGATTTATTATGGTGCTCCACGCTAATCAATATGCCGATTATCGTTTTATTGGTTTAATAATGCTGTTATCTTTTATTGTTCCTTTCATGTTCTTGAATAAAAAGGGTATGAAGGCCATTGGGTGGAACAGACCTAAAAATTATACGTGGCTGTGCATAGCTTTTATTTGTGGTTGCTTATATGCTTATTTGTTATTCCTCTTGGGTAAATCACTTTATCAGGACAGTTATCAAAACTGGTATGTATATATCGCGAATTCTTATAAGATTCCCCCAGATTTAACGATAGAGGCAAAAAGGCAAATGTTCCTCATCATGGCTGGTACAGGAATGTTATTTAGTCCCTTTGGTGAAGAACTTTATTTTAGAGGAATAGTTCATGAAACCTTTGTTTCGAGATTTGGAAATCGTGGAGCGTCAATACTAGATAGCTCGGCGTTTGCCTTAACCCACATTGCACATTTCGGACTAGTATACCTGCACGGCGGTTGGCATTTTCTTTTCATACCCGCACTCATCTGGTGTTTGTCAATGTATTTTGTGAGCAGACTTTTTTACTTCTTCAAGGTGAAATCAGGAGCTATTTGGGGAGCTATAATTTGCCATGCAGCTTTTAATCTGAGTATGATTTATTGTATATTTTATCAGTTATAATATCAAAAGCGTCTAAAAATTTAGTAGAATCATATAGATTGCTGTGATATCTAAAGGTTATTTTATCGTGACTATATTTTCTTAATCGCTTAGAATATTTCGCTATTTTGCCCTTTAACAATTCATGCTATCTTGAATTTTTCTGATACTTATTAGAAGATCCTCCTATGTTAGACTTTCTCCCACTATCATATTTTCACGCATGCAGACCCACCAGTCTTTTTCAATAACAAAAACTGGCAATCCCATTATACTGCTTAATTGATCTAGAACAAGACTCTTTTGTTCCGTGTTAAGATTTAACCACATAATTTTAGGATTGATAAAGCATATTTCTTTCTGAATCCATACTGGCACATATCTCAATTGAGAATCAATAATTTGTTTATCAACTTTTTTAACTGAAGTTTTTATTGTGTCTAAGAATTCTTCGTCAAATTACATGTTACCTTTCGAGAGAAAGGATCAACATAAAAATTGGCGTAGAGCAGTGAAAATCCAATAGTATTCAAAACAAATTGGATGACGAAACCAAAAAGAGGAAACGATAAACAGCCACCAAATAAGTAGTGGCGGCTGTTTTTGATTGTCATTTGGTACTTTTTATTGTACCTGTACTTTCAATAGCTTTAACCATCCGGTACTGGTCAGATCACCATTCACGGCAAGTTTTATTCCCGGCTCATTTTCATTTGTGGTATCTACAATGGCTACGGCCCAGGTATAGTTTCCAGCGGGAACGCCGATCTTAGCTTTTAATTCGTACGCCATTGGATTATTCTTAAGCCAGGTTGATGGCTCTCCTTTATCATCTACAAAAACTTCTTTCACATTATTTTCTTCATCTAAAAGCGCAAAGGCTACTTTATATTTATAGTTCCATTGAGGAATATTGTTTGGAAAATACCCCCAGCCCATATTCCGCCAGCGGTGGTTAATTGTCGTTTCTGTACCCGAATTGACTTTCTCTGGTAAATAAACACGATCGGGATATAAGCGATAGCCACCTTCAGAAATAAAACGCTGACATAAGGTAAAGGACTTGGTAAACCAGCTTTCAATTTCACCGATACGGAAATCCATCATGTTTACTGCAGCTTCCAAAGAGCTGTCAAATTCGCCCTGCCGAACATCTTCAGGATGGTCTTGCCTGTATTTACCACTTGGATCAGTCCAGTAACGGTGTGTGCCCGTGGTAATCCAACCGCCTTCCATAATAATTGGGCGTTTAAAATTCCAGACCTTGGCAAAATTCTTCTCCCAGCTTTGATAATAATCGGTCATTCCAAAGGCATCCTGACGCAGGCTATATCCTTTGCTGATCATCTTATTCAACAGCTTCTCTGAATTAGGATTAGGAGCTCCATTGCCCGCAGGGTCGCCAACTAAGCGATGATAATTGATCAGCAAAGGCACTTTTGTAAAGTTCTTCGAATACACATCTGAAATCCAATCAACAACTTCTTCTTTGATCACCTCAATATTTTGGCCGGAGGGATTATTAGGATCTTCATAAATGACACTATGCCCTTCACCCCACAAGCCGAGTCCATAGGCATCGACAAAGGAGGTTTTATTTAAATCGTTAAAATCTTTCGCCAATTCTTCGATCAGCTTGCTATAATATTTCCGAAAAATAGGATCTTGCAGCACAGGTGTTTTTCTATCCGGAAAAGAAGTATTGGCGACATAATACTTGGCGCCTGCATCGAACACAAACTGCGGCGTATTTGCTCCCTGGTCTCGACCGTCGACGACGATACGAAAGGCAATTGGCAGACCTTTATCTTGTGCCCCTTTGATCATTTTATAGATTGCGGTACTGGGATCCCGCCAGGCATATACGCCGTCTGCAGGGTTAAAGGTGCGCCAGCTGGTACGGATATAACAGGCTGATGCATAGTCAATCGCTTTGACCGTTTTACCTAAGTCAGGCACATAGAATTGGGTATCCCAATAAGAGGAATTGCCCGAAGCTGAAGCGTACATGACCCAACCGTTTAAAGGGTTACGAAACATGGAACTCCTGTTGTAACTGGGTTTCACCAAGGTTCCCGACAATGCTCTTTCAGTATCGGCGCCTTCTTTCTTACATGACACTGCTAGAAAGCAAAGCATGACAGTAAATGCTTTGAGACAGGCTTTTTTATAATTTATATTTTTCACTTTCAAAAATGTTAAAGTTAATTTATGCGCTTTTATACGACCGTTTACCGTTTTAACGCCAGAATTGTCATGTTTCTTAAATCAAAAATCAGCACATTGGTCGTCGCCGGAATAGTGAAATAAGAATTGCGATTTGCGCTCGCGGTGCCCCCGCCCAGTTCGGTTGCTTTTCCCAGGGTGAGCGTCAAGGTCTGGGCCACACCCGCAGACGTGAGCGGAGCACTAAATGCGTAAGCCAGGTTTTTGTTATTACTGTTATCTCCAGTCACGATAAACTTGGTAGTCCCAACTTTACCACCGGTATAGACTAAAACCTGCGGATCGGCCAAACTTACCTGACAATCCATTTTTACAGGAGTTCCCCAGCCATTGATACTTCCGTGCATCCACAAATCGGCTACAGTAGTTGTATAAGGCTGGTCTCCTGTCCATGTCACTATTTTGGGAGCAAGCGCTTTTGCCGGTGAATAGATTGTTGCTGTGGCCTTCTGCATGTTGACCACGACACGGTATTCTCCAGCAGTTGCTATTTTCCAGGAGAATACACGTTCTCTCATCTTAATACCAACGGCATTTCCATCGTTTAGTTCACCGCTTCCATCGGAGGTTACGACATAATTGGTCTCTCCATTAAATTCGACCGGAATTTCGAGTTCGCCCGGCTGCAAGTTCAATACATAGGCATACTGATCCAGATTTTCCAATGTTTTTGGCATTTCCACCTTGCTCTCACCAACGGCACTTCCGCTCAAGAACACTTTATCAGCATCAAAAACAACTGTCTTGATCGGGTTTATTGTAATTCTTACGGTCCGTACTTCGGGGGCCTCAAAAGTAGCGCCGCCCTCCCATTGGGCAACGACTCTAAACTCTAGCGTAAAGCTCTTATTTGCGGATATGCCCCACTTTTCGTTTGCCCAATTTTGTAATTGTTCAGAAGTAAAGCTTCTGCTGAATACATTATCGTCTTCGTAGTTGAATATGGCTGTACCGGTCCCAAAATTGTTTCCCACCACATCCAACATCGTACTGTAGCTGACCAAATGATCATCTGACTGCGCCCTGGCGGGCTTCCAGTTAAATGTGACAATATCTTTGGTCATATTGACCTCGTCCAGCGTAATAATTTCGGACGAGGGCTGAAGTTCCATCGTTTCATTGACTTTGGGTATATCCTGTATTTCCTGTTTGCACGATAACTGACATAGTACCATGCCTATGAAAAATAAAACTTTGTATAAATAATTGATGATTTTCATTGGTTTATATGTTTACTAACATTTGGTTCGTATCTTTCGCCTGACTGGCGCAGCTACTATTTGTCATCAGATGGGGAAACTGCCGAAAATACGAATACTATTTAGACAGCTTCCCACTACCATTAATTATAACCCGGATTCTGAGGGAATGGCGCTCCTGTATTTGCATCCCTGATCACCTGTGGTATAGGCCACAGGATATTGTTGTCCGTGATTTTATCTTTGATCGTATTATTATACTTTTTGACACGCTCCACCAAAGTATTGGTACGCACCAGGGTAAACCTTCTGCTTTCTTCGCCAACTAATTCGCGGATACGCTCATCGAGCAGGAAATCCATGTTCATCTGTGCGCCCGTGATTTCGGATGCTCCGGCTCTTTTCCGCACCTCATTGACGGCTTGCGCAGCTTTATCAGGCATATTTTGCCCCAGATAGGCTTCGGCAAGCAACAGGTAAGTTTCCGCTAAACGGAATTTCATGCGGTCTTTATAACTACCGGTCAAACTTAAATTTTCAGTACGTCCGTAAAAGAATTTGGTAATCGCCGGAAATAAACTTTTTGTCGTAAACCAGGTCTGTTCGGTAATATTAGCTTTCTTGCCGTATAGTGAAGCCTCGTTCGCGTTGTTGTAATACCAGTTGCGTTTAATGTTATAACCTGAATTACGGATATCATTTGTTTCAAAAATACCGGCCACGTTGCCTGAAGCATTTGTACCCGTAGTGCCTACCCACCATTTCATGGGCACTAATTGTGCGATACCACGGCCGCCCAGGGTGTCAGCCAGAACAAATCCTGTAATGGTCGAATAATTGGGTATCCATGCCCTGCGGGTCCAGTCATCCGAATTGGTACCACCACCGATTGTGTTAAACTGGAATTGCAATACCCATATACTTTCTTTATTGCCACTTTTTCTATTTTGATTATTTTCCAGAAATAGATCGCTAAATACATCGCCCGGTTTGCTGCCATTGACACCGTACCTGCTTTTCATGAGGGTATAATAACCGCTATTGATGACCGCCAATGCGGCTTTTTCGGCTTCGGCATGATTGCCCTGCAACAGATAGATTTCGCTCAGCAAATGGCTTGCCGCCCATTTGGTCAGCTTCCCTTCTTTGACACCGTCGGGATTGGTAGGTAGGTTATCCACGGCAAACTTCAGGTCGTCTACCATATGTCTGATGACTTCGGCTTTTGGTGTACGGGTAAAATTAAGCTGAAAATCATACAGAATGGTTTCCACATAAGGGACATCGCCGTAGAGATAAACCAGGGTACGGTAGGCATAAGCGCGAAAGAAGCGGGCCTCAGCCTGAAAGCGTGCTTTATCTTCCGGCGTATCCCAATTGGTATTTTTTTCGGAATAGACCAACATCAGGTTTGCCGATGAAATAAGATTGTAAGCCCAATTCCAGTAGGTTCCCACAAACCGCTCTGAGGCCGTAAGTGTAAGGTTGGCAAAAGCCGTCAGCGAGCCATCGCTATTGATGGCATCGGCGATATCCGTAGAGACTTGCAAGGCTTCGTATGGGCAGGCACCATTGTGGATAAAGGCGCCACCCTCACCATAGGTATTGTATTCTGATCGCGTGAGCGTATATAAACCTGCGCTCCCCACCTCGAAACCGTAGGTGCTTGTATAGGTATTGGACGGCGCCAGTTCAGTTTTCAGCTCTTCCTCCAGAAACTTCTTACAGCCTCCTAAGGTAACCAATACGATAAGCCCCAAACTTGTTGTGATAATATTTTTCATTTTCATGTCCTATTCGATTAGAAGTTTACATTTAAGCCAAACATATACGAACGTGCTGTTGGATAAGAGGCCATCCAGGTGTTGTCGTAGTTGAGTACCTCTCTGATATTAGAAATCGTATTGAGATTGTTGACGCTGGCGTTGATATCAATACCATTAACACCTATCTTTTTAGCAATTTTGTGTGGCAATTTATAACCAAAGGTGATGTTCTTCACCTGTACGTAGCTCACCTTTTTATAATAGCCGTGCCCCAATGGATTGAGATAGCCCGGAGAAACGATTGTCGCATTGGGGTTCTCCGGTGTCCAATAATTGGCATCGTGTACATAGTTGGTAATTCCGAAAGTCCAGGCCCCTAGATTGGCCATGTGATCATCGCGCCATACATCAAAAACACCTGTAACCAACGCGGATGCATAAAAATTTTTGTAGGAAAACCGGTTGGCTAAAGAAGCTGTATAACGTGGATTTTTAGATCCGATGACCACTCGGTCACTGGCTTCTATCTTGCCGTTACCATCGCGATCGTACAGCTTGGCTGCTCCGGGCGCTGCCCCATCAACAGTAATGGTTTCTCCATTTTGCCATACGCCGATCATTTTATAGTCGTAGAATACTCTTAATGGTTGACCAATAAACCAGTTATTGGCAATATCATCAATACCATCCCCTCTCAATTCGACAATTTTGTCTCTATTTAAGGAAAATACAGCCGTTGTATTCCATTGAAAATTTTCTCCTTTCACGTTCGCTGAGTTTAAGGTGACCTCAATCCCTTTATTTTGAGTCGCACCAATATTGTCCCAAATTCGGTTATACCCGTTCATGATAGGTACAGTGCGGGTCATCAGTAAATCTTTTGTTTTAGAGAGATAAGCATCAATGGTTCCCCCCAGTCTGTTATTAAATAACTGAAAGTCCAGCCCTAGGTTGGTCGAATAGGTGGTTTCCCATTTCAAATTAGGATTCCCCACACCATCACCGGCCAAATAGGCTGTCGTAACGGCAGTACCATCATCGCCCCAGATATATTTTACATTGGAGTATAGGCGGTCTAAAGTACGGTATGGTGTAATCGCCTGGTTACCGTTGGCGCCATAAGAAAGACGGATTTTCAGCATATCCAGCCATTTGGCATTATCTTTCAGAAATCGCTCTTCTCCAATTTGCCATGCCGCAGCGGCAACTGGGAAGAATGCGTATTTATTGTTGATACCAAATACCGAGGCCCCATCTGTACGTCCTGTCAGGGTCAATAGATACTTACCTTTATAGGCATAATTTATTCTGCCCATGTATGACAGCATCGCAGATTCCGATAAAGAAGCACTGTTGGAAACTAGACGGCTGGCCGAACCGATCATAAAGTATTCGGTATCATCGGTTACAAAACCTGCTCCGCTCTGGGCTGTTGACCAGCTTTTTGTTTTTTGCATACTGAATAAACCCGTCACATCAAAACGATGATCGCCGATCTGCCGCTCGTATTTGAGCAGGTTTTCCCAGGTATAATCGTTATAATTGGAATTGTTAATAGAAGCACTACCTCCGGCTTGCGTACCTTGATCCCTGCCTTCAAAGGTATTGCGCCCGTAATAGGTTCCGGTAAATCCGTTCCGGTAATTATAACCAAAATTTGATCGTAAGGAGAGCCCTTCTACAGGTAGCAAAATATTGGCATAGCCAGAAAGAAAGAAGTTGTTATTATACCTATCCTGAATGGCATTGACGTTGCGCATCGGATTGACAATCAATGAATACTCCATGGGCTCGGGCACATACTTTCCCGATTCGTCTTTATAGCTGCCATAAGGACTTTGTTTTATGGCATGTTCCAAATTGGGCGTAATACCACCGTCGCTTTTCCGGGTATATTGCAGGCCAACACCAGTCGTTAACCACTTATTAAAAGTCTGATCTACATTTGTGGTTATATTTAAACGTGACAACTTGGAATTGTACACCACACCTTCTTGGTCTAAAGCTGCCAGAGCAGCCATATATTTTGTATTCTCTGTACCACCGGAAATGCTCAGCTGATGATCCATGGTCATGGCTTTCCGAAAGACGTAATCCTGCCAATTGTTAGTAATACCTTTCGCATAATTGCCACGCTCCGTTACGCTAATAATATCGCCTGCAATAGGATCCAACAAAGCACCGGTATATCCCTGCCTGATACGGGCAATGTCTTGTTGAAAGCGGATGTATTCATTTGGGCCCATGACATTGATGCGTTGCATGGGCTCGGCCATGCCGATCAAACCTTTGTAATTTACCTGCGCTCTACCCAATGCACCCCTTTTGGTTTGTATCAGAATAACCCCATTGGCCGCACGCGAACCGTAAATAGCCGAAGCCGAGGCATCTTTTAAGATCGAAAGGTTTTCGACGTTGTTTGGATCGATATCTGCCAGGGATCCGCTGTAGGGAATCCCGTCCAGGATAATCAATGGACTATTGTTGGCCGATATTGAATTTTCTCCCCTTATCAATAGGGTTTGTGATGCTCCCGGTGCAGCTTCGCCGGTCGTAATGGAGAAGCCCGCCACCTGTCCCACCAAACGATCCATCAGGTTGGAGGTAGATACCATGCTTAGCTGCTCTTTTCCGACGACAGCCAAGCCTCCTGTTAAATCTTTTTTCTTGGCGGTACCATAACCGACGACAACAACCTGATCCAGAACATTATTTCCCGACAATTTTACATCATTGACTCCCGATGGATTGACCTTTATTTCCTGGTTATTGAAACCGATATAGGTGAATACTAGCGTAGCCGTGCGTGACGCCCGAATGGTATAATGACCATTTGCATCTGTCTGTACCCCGTTTTTCGCCCCTTTAATCATAATCGAAACACCCTTAAGTCCTTCTCCTGCCTCATTGGTCACCTGACCTTTGACATTTATTTGATCTGTTGCTTGCGAATAAACGTAATTGGTCGCTACCACCGATAGGGTGGCGCTCATTATCCAGCTCCTGAGCCAGATATGTATTTTTTGTATCATTGATTTATAATGGTTGGTTTAAAATTTACTTGCGTTCTTTACTTTCCCTTTCTCGTAAAGAATATGATTTTAAAATAGGTCTGCTTCAATAGGCTTTTTTAATTTAAATTTTTGTGATACATAACATCTCATTGCTATAAATGCATGCGCAATGCTGATGGCAAGACTTCGTCTTCGGACTTAGTGACGAAACATAAAATTCCGTTGAGCCTTGCTATTGGTTTTTGTAAAGTTCGGATTACCCTGCGTGAGCCTGATCACGTGGTCGGGAGGAATTTTTATACACATATTTTCCTTTTTAAAATTGGTTAAGACAAAACTATAATCGTCACCAATTCAAAGGGTTCGTTTTTGTACGAAAATGGTTTGATTTTGTACAAAAGGCAAAAACAGGTGTTTTTCGCTCTAAAATGGAGATTAGGAGCACTTTATTATTCGTTTTTTATACGCATTAGATGATCTAGGATAACCATATCACTTGGTTGCACATCGATAGCTTCACCCCGGCCTTTATAAATGATATCACGGAAACTGGCCTGCGCGACCCCTTTGGCTTTTATAGGCTGATGACTGATTAAATTTCGTACAAATAAGCCCTGCACGTGCTCGCCATACTCGACCACCAAACCTTGCTGTGCTAGCGGACTGATGACCATATTTTCGATAAAAACATTGCTTATCCGAAGTTTTCCCACAGGCATAATCCGTATGGATCGATGTGAGATGGAGTAGAAGTCCTGCCAGTTCTGGAGATAAATAGTCGAAATGTTGTCGATTGCGCCCCGATATATCGACCCACTGACCACATTTACATTTTCTTCACCTGCTCCCACTCCAGTATCTGTCAACCCTATATTAATAAAGTCGTCACCGCTTTTACCTCTGCAATTCGCAATAAGAATATTTTTACAGCCAAAACGTATGCCTATGCCGTCCTGGTTCAAGATCTGTTTGTCTGCTCCATCAACAGTTACTGCCTGCCTCACGTTAAACGTAATATCGCTTACCTTACCGTTTGTACAGCGTTCCAATACCAGCCCATGCCCATGATAATCCTTTAATGTAATGCCGCTAACCTCAAATACATCGGTGTGAGCCAATATAATGGCGTGGTTTCTCCATCCGCCTTTTTGGTTCTCTCCGGGCTTACCTGCATCGGTACCATAAGATTGCCCAAATCCGCTGGGATTGAGGGACAAGGTTTTATTATGGTCACCTGTAGCTCTGGGATGATCAGCTCCTTCTAAAAGGACATTTCCTTTTCCAATAATCCTGATATTCTTTGAGGGGGTTATGTCTTTGATTGCCAGTCCGACATTTGCCGAACGAATAAAATTATCCCGACATTTATCCGATAGCTTAATGGTACAGTTATTCAATTCGAGTTCAAAATCACCGGGAAGCAAAATGGCCTGATCAATGAGCCAGACACTTTTTTTCGCTACCGCATCATATTTAGGGATGACTACTTTTCCAGTCGTGTTTTTTGCTTCATTTATGGCTTTTTGAATGCGTTCTGATTGGGTACCTGTTTTATATTTATTGGGACTGATAAAAGTCTCATCCCCTTTGTGGGTGACGGCTGCTGCCAGATAAATTACATTACACAAGCAAATAAAACAGGTGAGCAGAAGTACTTTTCTAAAAATTTTAATTTTCATCATCGTTAGGATTTTTAAAAATATGGATTGCCTTTACCTAGTCAGAAAGGCTTTATCGGTCGATTATTGGTTATTTTTCTTATTTCTTTCCACTGGAAACCTTTTTCTTAAACTCCGAAGGACTTAATTCAAACTGTTTTTTGAAACAGACACTAAAGTATTTGGCGTTGTTAAACCCAGTTTGGTAAGCAACCTCCGCTACGGTCAAGTCCGATTTCTCCAACAGGTAAGCACTTCTTTTCAGGCGCATATTCAAAATAAATTCTTTGATCGACATGCCTACAATATCATTAATTTTTTGATAGAGAATGGTTCTTCCCACATTCATATCTGCTACAAAATCTTCCACGGAGTAACTGGCATTGTCAATATTTTCTTCAATGACCTGAATGGCCTTAATCAACAGTTCCTCGTCCATGGAGGTGACGGTAACATTGGAGGGATCCACCTGAATATGTTTGCTGTATTTTTCTTTTAGTTCCTGCTGATTTCTAAGAATGGTTTCAGTCTGTTGCAGTAGATAGTCGACATGAAAGGGTTTATCAATAAATACATTTGCCCCATATTCCAATGCCTTTATTTTATTCTGGTTATCATCTCCGGTACCTGAAATCATGATAATAGGAATATGGCTGGTCTTAAAATTTTGTCTAAGGCTGCGGCAGACTTCCAAACCGCTCCGATTTGGCATAATTAGATCAGTGATAATAAGTTGCGGGTATATTTTTTCAGCTTTAATTAAACCTTCTTCTCCGTCACTTGCAGTATATACATTATATTTTTCGGCCAGACGCTGCTCCAAGTAGACGCGAAGCTGTTGGTCATCTTCTATGAGCAGGATATTATCTGTCTTTTTGATACTGACGGTTCCTCTTTCAGGCGCTGCTGTATCCTGGGTGATGATCTCATCGATTTCAGAAACGGTATAATCATACACATTAGACTGCATATCTCCTGAACCGGCCTGCTTTCTTAACGGTAAGGTAATGGTAAATGAAATTTTATCGGTCTTATTGACCATCCATATTTTACCTCCCAGCACATCCACCAGTTCTTTTACAATGGCAAGGCCAAGTCCTGAACTTTCTTCAAAAGTAGGCCGATGGGAAGTCAAGCGGTTGAAAGAAGTATAGAGTGTCGCAATCTGTTCTTCCGAAAAACAATCACCGGTATTTAAAACTTCAATAGAGATGTATTCAATATCTGTCGTATCTAAGGACGATAAGCGTTCTTTTTCTTCTGCCGTGGCGTTATAGATACGTACCCCCACATACCCGTTATCAGGTGTATATTTTAAAGCATTGGAAAACAGATTGGTCAATATTTTTTCGATGATATCGTAATCAAAAGCGAGATAAAGCTTGTCCTTATAGGCTGAAATATTGGTTTCAACGCCCTTTTTATTGGCATATAGCTCAAATAGTCCAAATATATCCCTTACAAAATTGATAAAATCGCCAATCTGCGGATTGAGCGTTATTTTTTGACTTTCAATTTCGCGAAAGCGCAGCAATTGGCTAATCATACGTTGTATTCTGGAGACATTCCGTTCTATTAAATCCATGTAAACGTAAGCAGTATCATTAGCCTCAATCGTTGCTTTGAGTTGTTTAAGCGGCTGTAACACCAAAGTTAGCGGTGTTTTTAAATCGTGCGAGATATTGGTAAAAAAGTCGGTGCGTGCCTGGTTCAGCTCTTGCATATTCCGCTCTTTTAAACGCTCGAGTGCCAGCCGCTCTTTAAACACTCTTTTATCGCTATAATATCGCATAATAAAAAAGAGCAAGGCAAACACAAGAGCTGCATAGAAACAATAGGCCCACCAGGACAAGAAAAATGGGGGATCGACGTGGATGTACAATCTGGATATTTGATCGCCCCACTGTCCATCATTGTTGGAAGCCTTGATTTCAAAGGTGTAATCTCCACCCGGAAGATTAAGAAACTGTACGGATTTCTGGTTGGGATGACTAATTTGCCAATCTTCGCCAAGCCCCAACATCCGGTAAGCAAACTGATTTTTATCCGCAGATAGATAACTATTTGCCGAAAACTTAATTTCGACATTGGACTGGCTACTGGAAAGCCTTATCTTATCTCCTTTTTGATTGGAAAGGCTACCAATGTCTTTCGATAAGATTGATGAGCCGTCATCTGGTTTCACGAGTTTATTATTGACCAGAAATCCTGTAAAAAAAACCTTTGGTTTTTGCGGATTTTTCTTGAGGTATGCAGGATCGAAAAGTAAAAACCCATTGGTGCCACCAAAAAGCATTTCACCCCTGGAAGTTTTGTAAGCGGCATGAATATAAAATGAACCAATGTTATTTTCCTGATAGAATCGTGCTTTTTCAAATTGTCGGGATTTCCTATTGAAACAAAAAAGACCCTCACTGGTACTTAACCAGACATTTTTCGTGGCGTTATCTTCTAATATACCAAATACCATTTTGGCCGGGAATCCGTTACTTGTACTATAATTGATGTAGGTTCCATCTTTTTTGAGCACATTTACGCCTTTGCCCAATGTTCCCAGCCATACTTCACCATTTGAGGTCAATATATAGCTACACAGGTAATTTGAGGAATAGGAAGTATCGTTAACCATGTAATGCTTCAACACGCTTAACGTATGGGGATTTACAATAAAAAATCCTTGATGACTAATTAAGCAGAGCTGATTTTGGTTATTCAAATATAAGGCTTCGACTTCCAGGTTCAATTTTTTACCCTTGGCGTCGATGACGTTTACCATTTCGATATTGCCTAGCCGCTTTTTGCGGTATAAAAATGACTTATCGGGATCTGTCATCCACCAGGTGCCTTCATTATCGTTTACAAAATCATAAACGGTCAGCGGTTGCTGGCTTTCTGGCGAACGGAAATTAAAACTGCTGAAACGTTGATTGTCTACATCATAACCGCCGATACCACCATTATAGGCAGAAATCAATAGTCTTTTGCTCGCTTCATCAAATTTCAGGCGTTTAATCATTTGGGGAGTTGACGAACTACGCTGCGATTGTTCGGGCCGAATAAACTGATCTTTTTTTCTATTCCAGTAATTCAGGCTGCCCCCTTCGGTGCCAATCCATATATTTCCCAGATGATCTTCCTGAAAACTACTGACAATGGGGTGATTTAGGCCTCCCGGACTAGGCTTAAAGTAACGCACTCTGGAATCGTAAAGTGAACAATAGGCTATTTTACCACCGTAGGTACCTATCCATGCCCCTTGGTCCGGATCTGGATAAATTGTCCATATTGAGTTATTAGGTAATGAATAGGGATCGTTCAGATTCATCCGTAAGGCGCTGCTGCTTTTATTGGCAGGGTCATAAAAAAATAATCCGGCTTGTGTAGCCACCCAGATCACGCCGGTTTGATCCAGATACAGTTTTTTGGTTAAAACAGATGAATTTGCCGCCACGCTTACCGGGATCTTCTGCTTTAAGGTACCTGTCAGATCTGTTACATGGATTCCGCCCCGTTGTGTTAAAAAATAATATAAGCCCTGGTATGCAACGGCATCGTTCACCTGATTTGCCGAACCTCCGAAATCGGCGAACTGAGCCAGGCGTTTTTTAGTCATCTCTACCTTATGCACAATTGCGCCTTGGGTTAAAAACACCTGGTCTTGGGTACTCAATATATTTTGAAAAGACTTGTTTTTGGGCAATAAAAAGCTTTCCGTTTGTTCATTTTGTGGATTATAGCGCAGTATACTCTTGTCCGACAGCATGTAAACCTGACCATCGCTATGTGCACAAACCGAACGGATCATTCCAGGAACCACCACATGAAAAGAAAAGCGTTCGTAATCGAATTTTAATAATCCCTGTCCTGAAGCTAAAAATAGATTTCCTTTTTTATCCCGAATTAAAGAACCATAGCCCCATTTCTGCTTTGGTCTCATAGCAGAAACAATCTCGTTTAACTGATAAAAACTATTGCCATCGTACATAAAAAGTGCATCGGGTCCGGTATACCAGATACGTCCTATACTGTCTTTTGCAATGCTTTGTATACCGCCATAATACGAAGTTTCGGGCATCAGATGAAACCTGTACCTCGAAAGATCAATACCGAGAACAGATTGCCCCCAAAAAACGATAAAACAAATGATCAGACTGTATTTTTTCATTTACCGATGCTACTAAAGCTATTTAGATTAATCAAAGATTTCTGTGCATGCCAGGTTGTTGTCAACACCGAGCTTTTTTTTTGACAATATTTCTTTTAAGCTACGATTCTCTTTTTATTACGCAAAGAGCTGCGTTGAAATTTCGGTTTAAGCTCCTTTGGACAAGTCAGATCCAACTGAAGCCCACGGGGCCAATTTATTTAAAAACAGGTATTGGGGACAAACTTATCTTCTTTTGCTGATTGTTTTTGAGTTCGAAGATCACTAGCTCATTTTGACCGGATATTAAATGTTCCGAAGGGATTAATATCGACTGTTGTTTTTCTTCTTCCCAGTAGGACCCCAAATATTTTTGATTTAACCAGACCTCTCCCATTCCCCAACCTGTCATATTGAGATAGCTCTTGCTTGACGGATTGAGTTCAAACCGACCTCGGTAAAAACCGGGACCGCCGTTCACTGCCTTTTGTTCAAAAACCAAATCCTTCAGTGGATAATTACGCACATCTAATGGGATCATTTTCCAGTTTTGAAGTTCGTTTCCGGCTAAACTAACGGTACCAAACAGTCCTTTTGAATTGTCTGTAATCTCTGGCCCATAGGTGATTCGTCCGATGTTCTCTACATAAAATTGGAGCGTATGTTTGCCCGGCTCTGCTATGATGGTCAATGTTTTGTCCTGATCACTCAGGGTCCCCTGTAACCTGCCGTCCACATAGACCACGGCATAATCACGTACGTTTTCCAATTCCAGTTCTTCGCTTTCGGTATCGGTATTTATCTCGGTCTGATAAAGCACATAGCCCGATTCGATGTCCAAATCGTTAAAAGATAATGCACTTTCGGCCTCAACAGTTTTTTTATAAACCTGCGATACAGAGGCTTTCCCTTCTACCTTAATTTCCTGCGCCATTAGGGTTTGACTTAAAAAAAAAGCCACTATAGGCCATAAAACTGCTTTTACCATCGTTAATCTCTTTTTATTTTGTTAAAAATGACTGAATAAAAGTTTCATCCACGGCCACTTGCGGCGAGAATTTCGCACTTTTCACATAATTATCGATACTGTACAACAATTGTTGGGTGGCGGGACGGTTATCCATATCATTTTTGGTATCCAATGCCATTACCAACAGTTTCCCACCGTTCAGTTTGGCTTCGAAACCTATACCCAATTTTTGGTTATTGTCGTAACTGTCGATGACCTGTATAAAGGGACGCAGTTGTTGTGGTGCATGTTGCATTTCGATTACTTTTGCATGGTTCAGGATATCCCACCATTGCCAATCGGTATGGTATGAAGTAAGGAAATCCTTAAACATGGCCTGCTTATGATGGACCAGATTGCCGATCGTCATGGGTGCCCAAGCAAACATAATAGGATTCCAAAAATGATTGTGAAATAGTGATTTCCGTCCTTTTATCTTATCTGGCGAAGGATAAAGAACCACGGTTTTGCCCTGGGCCAACTGCCTTTTTGCAACATCATCGTAAACATCGGTGTACAATACGTTAGCTGTAGACTGCATCAGATCTTGATGTTTGGGATATACCCAGATGTCCCAACTATTTTTAATAGTATCATTTACCGCGAGATGAACCGTAACCTTTTGGCTACTGATGTTTTTTAGGGGAATCTCAAATTTACCTACCGGCGATACACTGTCGTTGGCAATGGTTTGCTTTTTCAGGGTTCCCTTTTGCAATACCTTGCCAGCGGTATCGGTCAACCACCATTTAATTTTTGCGTTTTCAATAGCGGAATTGCTGAAATTATATACTTCGGCTTTACCTCTAAATGTTTCGGTGTTGAAGAAACTACTTTTATCGTAGCGCAATAAGGTGACAGTTGGCGCACAAAACTGCCTAAATTTTTCAGCGGTAACCAAACCCTTGGAGTCCCAGAAAGGATCGAAAATGCCTACGGGAGCGTATCCTTGTCCCGGAAAATCGTTCATCGACAACAGCTGAAAACCGGCAGATTTACCTGATCGCAACAAGGCTTCGATCACCGCTTTGTACTCCAGGACGGTCAACGCACCAGATGCCCTGAAGAAATCCTTTGCCTGGTCCAGCATGCCATTTTTCTGCAATAGATCTCTAAATACCTCGAAATTGCGTGCTTCTACGGGGCTGTTGGCATATTTCTTTATCTCATCAAAATTTGGGTAGATACAACGTTGTCCTGACTCGTGTGAAATGACGGGCACATCAACATCAGATTCCACATTCTTGTCCCAATCGGTTCCCGGCTGGCCTTCGTAAACCTTTACTGCCCCTTTGTTGGTTTGCTGGGACACGTAATATTGATCTGATTTAACCCGCGTTCGTGCCGTAGAACCGCTATAAAGATGGCGGGGATCAGCCTTTCTGCCTTCGGCGGTCAATTCCTCGATAAAGTCGAAGTTGCCAGTAATTTCATTGCCGTTGCAGTACAGAACAAAGGAAGGATGGTTGCCGTATTCTTTTAAAATAGCTTTAATTTCCCGGCGGAAGAAGTTATATCTGGCTTCGTCGGGTTCGGCATCTTTGCCCCACATAGGCATTTCCACCTCAAAATATATTCCGTGCTTGTCAGCCATGCGAAAGGCCGCCGCCGGAGGACACCAGGAATGGAATCGTAAATGGTTCATGCCGTATTCCTTCATGAGCAGCATAATTCGTTCCCAAGAGGCATCGTCGAGCGGAGCATAACCTGTTTTTGGAAACACTGCATTTTCTACATTGCCTCTTAAATGGATGGGGCGATTATTGAGCAGCACATGGTTTTTCCCTTGTTTCACTTCACGCATGCCAAAGGTGGTCGATTTTTCATGCCGATAGCTGTTTTTGCCATCGGACGTAGTCAACTGGCAGCTGATCCGATAGAGATTTGGGTTAAACTCATCCCACAGTTTAATCTGTTTACCTAAGGGAATATTCGTCTCTACATACGTAACCGAATCGGTACTTGCCAAAGCGATTTCATTTTTAAGGCTGTAGTTTGTTCCGGCGATAGCAAAAGAAATCTTGCCCTTTACTTGTTTTTTAGTCGCATTATTTACCCGTAATTTTACTTTTATGGACTGATCGGTGATATCTGGGTATACCTGAAGGTCTTCCACATAAACTGGATCTATGGCCAGCAGTTTCATGTCTCCCAAGATACCATTCCAGTTAATCTGTGTAAATTCAGTATGTGCATGGTTCCATTTATGCGTGTTGTACTGAAATCGGTTATCGATACAAATGGTAATGCGATGCTTCTTTCCGGGTTTTAAAAAACTACTTAGATCGTGGTTGTGGGGTACACTCACATAATCGATGCTGCTAACTTCTTTGGTATCTACAAAAATTGAACTTAACCAGTGGGTACGTTCAAAATATAGAAATATTTTCTTCCCTTTCCAGTCGGCAGGGATTTCGATATCACGCTGGTACCATGCCGGCCCCATATATTCGTACTTTCGGGTCAGACGGTCAATATATTTATAGGGATTTTGATATCCTATCTGATAATCATCGGTAATACCGGGAAGTTTAATTGTTCCTTGTAAAACGTGATTATAACGGGGAGACAGCGACCCCCTGCGAAAATCCATTACATCGGTCTGGAAGCCCCAAGTACCCGATAAATCGATGACATCTTGCGCCTTTAACAACGTTGCTTGCACTAAGAGCCCCAGTACGCATATCATTTTAACGTATTTGTATATACTTATCTTGTATTCGTGCATTTTATATTTCGATTTTTTATGTGTTTTCATTCTCTTCAGTAACCTATTTTTGCGCGCCAGGCCGAATAGCTATTATCATTGTGAAATCTTCTTTAAGGACTGTTTTCGAAGCGCCAGGATTGACGTTTTATTTATTCTCATAATATTTTTTCATTAGATACCAGGCTTTTTTGCGATAGCCTTGATCCGAGACCAGTCCTTTTCGGTTCCAGCCATCTTGATTGGTCGGATGAAAACGGAATGGCGAACGGAAATCAAATAATACCCAAGGTGAAGTTCCGCGCAAGTTTGGGATATGCTTAAACATTTCCAGGTTGTTTTTGTACAAGGTCGCTTGGTAATCTTCACTCCATGAACTGACAACATCTTTTTCGCCCGTTTTGCCATACAGGGCCTCGCCTCCGAATTCAGAAATAATTAAAGGCTGCCCTTTTGCCACATCCCATACAGCTCTGTCAGGAGAAACTGGCCAGGTGTGGTACCAACCCAAATATTTGTTGACGGCTACCACATCCAGTTCTTTAATAAAGGGGTCGTCCATAACAAACATTTCTTTCTCCTTATTAAAATGCACCAGAT
This sequence comes from Sphingobacterium sp. HMA12, assembly GCF_002933815.1. GTDB lineage: Bacteria > Bacteroidota > Bacteroidia > Sphingobacteriales > Sphingobacteriaceae > Sphingobacterium. The sequence continues at coordinate 466,150 of NZ_BEYR01000003.1, read as the reverse complement.
CAAATGCAGCGATAATAAGTCGTGTCGTGTCCATGGCTCTGCATGTTGCAATCAAATGTCTGATGAAAGCATTTCTAGATTCGGACGGCTGGGTTTCGTTGGCTACTCCCCAAAAGGCGAGTGCGCAACGATTTTTGTCACGAGCGACCATTTCACGGATCATTTTACCTGCTTTTTGTTTGGTCGATTCATTTTCAAAATCGATACCCTGCCATATCGGGATCTCCTCCCACAACAAGAAACCCATTTTTTCGGCCGTTCGCACGATATGTTCATTTTGCGGATAATGAGCCAAACGAATCATATTACAGCCCAAAGCTTTAGCTTCCGAAAGCAGCATTACCGCATCTGCCTGTGAAAAAGCACGACCTTTGCGTTGCGGTATTTCCTCATGAAATGAAATGGACTTGAGAAAAATAGCTTCGCCATTCAGAAAGATATCTTCCCCTTTTACCCAAATATTGCGAAAACCTATTTCCTCCTCTATCTGGTCATCTTGCGTTGAAATCTTCACATTATACAGCTTAGGTGCAGCAGGCGACCAGCGTTTAATTTCTCTTGACGTAAATGAGGTATTTACTTCTCCCTGAGCATCTGTCCTGAGCGTTTGTTTTAGTCGTAGTTCCGGTATTTCGATGGTAATGGAGGAATTGGCCAACTTATCCGAAAGCTTTACATGGGCGTTGATTTTATCTGCTTGGATTTTGTCTAATTGAACAAAATAATCGTCGATAAAAACTTTTGGCGTGCTGACTAAAAAGACATCGCGGGTGATGCCGCCATAGTTCCACCAATCAAAGGCCATTGCCGGAATGGCATCTGCCCGACGGGTATTATTGACCTCAACGGCCAAAAAATTATCGTTCTCTTTAACAACATCCGTTATTTCAACCTGAAATGGGGTGAACCCACCTTCATGTTGTGCGATCTCTTGTCCATTGAGATATATGCGACAACGGTAATTTACAGCAGCAAAATACAAGAACAGCCTTTCGTTACTTTCTTTCACCACATCAAACTTGCGCCCATACCAGATGGTACCTTCGTAATATTTAAGTTCGGCCATTTGACTGTTCCAATCTGAAGGCACGTTTAAACGGAGACCATTCTCGAAAGCGTATTCATAAAAATCGACTTTGTTTTCCGGTTTTTTATTCAGGTAGATTTGGTTTTTTCTTCCCTGGTCGTATAAGTCTACAATAGCGTCCCATTTTCCATTTAATGATTGCAGGCGCCTACTATAAACGTTGGTCATATTTTGCTGAGCGACAACGTTAACGGCGATCAGACTAAAAAACAGGGACAATACCAAATATACATTGATCAGTTTTATCATAATTAGGTGTTAATTCTTAATAAAATGCTAAGCGCATGTGCTCAGCAACTAAATTTCCTCGTTTTCAAAATGCTGTATTGATCAAATACATAACGATTATTATTGCGCGGCGAAAAAGCAATCGTGACAATTTTCGTCAAGTTATTTTACCCGCAATGCTAACAGTTTTGTCCACCCCTGAATCGTTGGAGCCTCGTCAATGGCTAGCTGAATTGCCGGTTTATTATCCTTTGTCGTATCGACAATAGCGACTGCCCAGCTATAGATTCCGGCAGGTAGATCTATTTTTGTGTTAAGTTCATAGCTCTTCGGAGCACCTTTCAACCATGCCGATGGTTCACTCTGATGATCTACAAAGACCTTTTTCACATTCCCTTTGGCATCTAACAGGGCAAAGGCCACTTTATATTTGAAATTCCACTGTGGAATATTATTGGGTAAATAACCCCAGCCTGTATTTTGCCAACGATGGGAAATTAGCGCTATCGCACCGGATTTGATATCTTGAGGCAAGTTGATCTGGTCTGGGTACACGCGATACCCCCCTTCTGTATTAAACCGTTGGACAAGGTCAAAGGATTTAAACCAGGATTCAGTTTCTCCACCCGCTCGAAAATCCATCATATTGACATGGGCCTCAGCCGAGAGGTCGAACTCTCCTTTCCTCACATCCTCATCGTGCCCTTCTCTATATTTTCCACTCGGATCGGTCCAATAACGGTGCTTGCCTGGAGCGATAATCCAACCGCCCTCCATAATTATAGGGCGTTTAAAATTCCATTTTTTAGCAAAATTCTTTTCCCAGTCCTGGTAATAGCCGGTCATGCCAAAAGCATCTTGGCGCAGGCTATAGCCTTTATCAATAGCTTTTTCCAATAAGCGTTCACTGTTTGGGTTTACAGATCCCCAGCTTTCGGGATGCCCTACCAAACGATGGTAATTAATAACCAAAGGTACTTTGTTGAATGTGTTAGCATATAAACTGGTTACCCAATCCAAGGTTTCTGCCTTTATTTTTTCAGTACTTTCGGAAGTTGCCACTTTTGGATCTTCATAGACAACAAAGTGTGCTTCGCCCCACTTTCCCAAGCCATAGGCATCAATAAAAGAAGTTTTTACAGGATCATTAAATTCTTTGGCCAGGGCTGTGATAAATTTGCTGTAGTATTTTCTAAATACCGCATCTTGGGGAAAGGGTGTTTGTCTATCGGGATGTTTTTCATTTTCCAGATAATATTTGGCACCGTGGTCAAACACAAATTTGGGCGTATTTTGACCCTGGTCGCGACCGTCTACCACAATTCGCAGTGCAATGGGAAGTCCTCTCTTTTGCGCACCTTTAATCAGCTTTCCTATTTTAGAGTTGGGATCATCCCAGGCATAAACACCATCACTGGGATTCAGAGAAGACCAGCTTGTGCGTACATAACATGCCGAAGCATAGTCGATGACCTTTACCTTTTTACCCAATGCGGGTACAAAGTATTCGATATCCCAATACGAATCGTCTGCATTGCGGGGCGCATACATTACCCAACCATTTAAAGGGTTGCGCAAGACTGAATGACCATCGTATTTTGGCTTTAATAAGATATACCCCGAGTTGCGCGAACTGCCTTGAACTTTATTTTTTTGAGAAAAACCAGGCGACGCGGAAGCACAAAATAAGAGGATAAAAATACTTTTAATTATCCTATTTGATATTATCTGTCTGTTTATCATTTCGTATCTGAACATAATTTTTAAGTCTATTGCAACAGCCCCTCCTATAGTTTATCCTATATTGGATATTGGTGTTGTTTAATCAAATTGATTTATTGGGTACGACACAAAAATAGCCACCGCAGTTTTCCGCTATGGTATTGATTTGTTCAGAAATGGTTCGTTTTTGTACAAAAATTGGATATCGGTGTCGGTTCTTCATTTGTGATGAAGCTTTCCTGAGCGCTTCTATCTTTACACCATTCCAGACTATAGCACAATATGCATTAGCGTCGGATCTTTTTCAAAAAAATCTACTCCAATAAAACTATTTCAAATCAGCTATTGTTATTACTATACAAAACGGCTACAAGCTGCCTTTCGAAAGAAAGGTTCAACATAAAAATTGGCGTCGTACAGTGAAAATCCAATTGTCTTCAAAAACATTGGATGACGAAACAAAAAAGAGGAAACGATAGGAAACATAAAAATTACTGTATAATTAAACGCTAAGAGAAAGGGTCTGATGAGAATCAGGCCCTTTTGACGTAAAAAAGCCACGTCTCACGAGGTGGCCTTAAATAAACATATGATTCACTTTGGTCAGCCCTGAGTTGACTGGACTCACCACTAGTTATTAGAGACTATTTATAGGAGTTGACTGAACTAGATACTTTCCAGTGATTACCTTCACGTACCAAAGTCACCAAATCAGTCTTGGTGAAGTCTTCAAATTTCAAAGTCACCTTAGCAATCATGTAATCCCCTGACTCTTCGAGGATATTGGTGCTTACTACACAGTTTAGTTTCTCCCCTTTTTGCTTTTTCAAGGATTTGACAACTGCACTACGACCGTTAGATTGTGCGTTGGAAGCTTGGATTTTTTGATTGAAATCTGTCGCGAATAACTGCTCTACACCTGCCGACTCGCCTTCAGTAGTTACAGCAACATAATGCTCAAGAGCAAAGTCTGCTGTGGAAAGATTAACGGTTACTTTTTCAGTTTTTGAAACTGTTTTATCTGCCGCCATAGCGAAGGTTGATACTGCGATTAGGGCTGCTGCTACGAATGTTTTTACTAGCGTTTTCATAATGTCTTTATTTTATAGTGTTAGTTCTGTTGTTCTTATTTGTTGACTCAAAACTACAACACAATACGCCCCTAGCCTATGGGCTTTAGATTAACGGACTGGAAAACTCGGTGAATGGTGGGAATGGGGAGGTGAATTTTAATTTTGTGATGTAGGTCACGGCAAATTACCATACGAAATCAAGAAATTTGTTCCAACAAAAAGAAAATCAAAACGATATGAAAGCAAAACAACTCTTTAGACAGATAGTAATATTTTCGGCTTTATTAACCCTAGTGGTGATGCATTCCTATGCAACAAATCGAAAACCAAAAATTTTATTTGTAGTTACTAGCCACAATATAAAAGGTAATACAGGCGAAAAAACAGGTTATTATCTCGGTGAAGTCTCACATCCCTGGGAGGTTTTAACAGCGGCTGGATATGAGATTGATTTCCTTAGCCCACAGGGCGGTAATCCACCTGTGGATGGATTTGACCTGAATGATCCCATTAACAAAAAATTCTGGGAGGATAAATACTACCACAATAAAATCAGCCATTCACTCAAACCTTCTCAGGTAAAACCTGAAGAATATAAAGCCATCTTCTACGCCGGAGGACATGGTGCAATGTGGGATCTGCCTTTCGACTCGGCAATCGCAAAGATTGCCAGCAAGATATACGAGGCAAATGGCGTTGTTGCAGCTGTATGTCATGGACCTGCTGGCTTAACCAACATCAAACTGAGCACCGGTGAATATTTGATAAAAGGAAAAAAAGTCAACGGCTTTAGCAATGAAGAGGAAGAGCTTGTAAAGCTCAGCAATGTCGTCCCCTTTTTATTAGAAGATAGGCTAAAGGCAATAGGTGGAATCTATGAAAAATCCGAACCTTGGCAGTCGCATGTTACCGTTGACGGCAGATTGATCACAGGCCAAAATCCGCAATCAGCCAAGGCTGTAGGCTTGGCCATCGTCAAGGTATTAGGTGAATAAGCTGTCCCCCCAAGATAACAACATTGGCTTTTGAAAACCAGGGGGCTGTCCAACAATTGCTGTACAAGAAAATGTGAAGAGAAAGTAAGTGATCATAGTTAGGCCCTTTGATGTAAAAAAAGCCAGATCTCCCTAAGTGGCTATAATAAATATTTAATTCACTAGTAGTCTGCCTATAACTTAGTATGGCAGACCACTAGTTATTAAGATTTTTTTAAACGAATTGATCGATTTGGACACCTTCCATTCGTTGCCCAAACACCCCAAGTTAACCAGGTCAGCCTCGGTAAAATTCTCAAATTTCAAAGTTACTTTAGCAATCCTATAATCTGTTGACTCCTCAAGGATGTCGGTGCTCTAAGCCCGCGATCAACTAGTTTTTCACATCTGATCAAACGATCCAAAGAGTGGAATTCCTTTATTACTGATCATTATCGAACAATTATGTCCGCTTCCGAACAGTTTCCGTATCAAACCATTCTATTTCACTACTTAAAATCAGCATATTACCAAAATGGATCGACTATTGGGTATAGTGTGTCTTTGAAACGAAATAAAAATTTACATCCAATAACCTAACATTTATAGACATTATGAAAGTCATTAAAAACTTCTTATTTTGGTTTATTCTGTGCAATTCCTTTTTGCTCTCTATTAATAAGGTACGAGCAGGATCACAATGCGATTGCCATGCTGAAATTACATGGATCAAGAACACTTTCGAAAAAAACGACGCTGGATTTGAGTACATATTGAAGGAAAAAGGACAACAAGCCTACGACCTTCACACAGATGAAATAATGAAAATGGCGAAAGCGGCCAAGAACAAAGCTGACTGTACAAATTTGATTTATAAATGGTTTAAATTCTTTAGGAAGGGACATCTTGGAATTGTTGATCTAAAAAAGGAACCTGAACCCGTACAAGTCGTTGAACCAGATGAAAATAAAATCAGAAAGCATGAAAGATTAACCTTAAAGGAAAAAGAGCTCAATCGTCTGATTGATAAGGAAAGCGAGCCCTCACCCATTGGCATATGGGAAAGCGCCCCTTACAAAGTTGGTATAGTTCCTACCGATAGTGGCTATACAGGCGTTGTGCTGGATGCTCCAGAGACCCCTTGGAATAAGGGTCAGGTGAAATTCAAGCTGTATAAGAACGGAGAAAACTATCGAGCAACAATCTGGATGAGAAATTTTAGCGCGCGAGAGAATGTATCCGTGGAATTTATCGGAAACAATATGATCCATATCAATGGTATGGCTTTTTTTGTACGTAAGTCCAAATCATTTAAAGATACTCCTCTTGTCAAAAGTTATATAAACTATTTATATTCCCGTGGTCCTTACTTTGAACAAATTTCAGACAAGACAGTATATATCCGTATACCAAGTTTCGATATGTCTAATAAAAGGTCCATCGACAGCGTTCTGCGTGTAAACCATGAAAAAATTATTCACACGCCAAATCTGATCATTGACCTAAGGAACAACGGAGGAGGATCTGATGATGCATATTCTTCATTGATTCCCTACCTATATACTAATCCTATTAGAACAGTAGGTTTGGAATTGCTTTCCACAGAGTTGAACAACGCTGCATTGTTGTCGCTCTCTAAGGATACCTTATATGATGAAAGGTCAAGGAAAGAATTTAAAGATATCTATGACAAGCTGAACTTAAACCTTGGCAAATACGTTCGGGTTAAAGAAAATATTATCTCTATTGATAGCATGGATCGAATTCTTCCGTTTCCGCAAAAGGTAGCCATATTGATAAACGAATATTGTGGTAGTACTACCGAACAGTTTCTGCTCGAGGCAAAACAGAGCGCCAAGGTCAAACTTTATGGGAAAAGCACCTATGGCGCTCTGGATATATCAAATATGCACCATGTAGATTCGCCAAGTGGTGAATTTCAGCTGTGGTACTGCAGGTCGAAAAGCTACCGGATCCCAAAAATGGCAATAGACAATGTAGGCCTACAGCCAGATCATTACCTCGACCCTTCAATATCCCAAAAAGATTGGGTTGGATTTGTCGTGGAAAATTTAAAATGATGGTCTATGTCTGAGATATTAGATAATCCACTTAAATCAGAACTACTTGTTGTATAATAAGGAATATATAAACGAGAAAAATCCGTTCAACAATTGATTTGAAAAAAAGATATTTTTTATAAAACTATTTCAAATCGGCTATTGTTCTTATTATACAAAACGGCTACCAGCTACCTTTCGAGAGAAAGGTTCAACATAAAAATTGGCGTCGTACAGTGAAAATCCAGTAGTATTCAAAGTACGTTGGATGACGAAACAAAAAAGAGGAAACGATAGGAAACATAAAAATTACTGTACAATAAAACGCTAAGAGAAAGGGTCTGATGAGAATCAGGCCCTTTTGACGTAAAAAAGCCACATCTCTCGAGGTGGCTTTACAACATTTATATATTTACTTGAGATGGCTCCTATTTGTATGAGTTGATTGATGTGGACACTTTCCAGTCATTACCTTCGCGAACCAAAGTCACGAGGTCAGTCTTGGTAAAATCTTCAAATTTCAAAGTCACCTTAGCAATCATGTAATCCCCTGACTCTTCGAGGATATCGGTGCTTACTACACAGTTTAGTTTCTCCCCTTTTTGCTTTTTCAAGGATTTGACAACTGCACTACGGCCGTTAGATTGTGCGTTGGAAGCTTGGATTTTTTGATTAAAATCTGTCGCGAATAACTGCTCTACGCCCGCCGACTCTCCTTCAGTAGTTACTGCAACATAATGGTCCAAAGCGAAATCTGCTGTGGAAAGGTTAACGTTTACTTTTTCAGTTTTTGATACTGGTGTCTCAGCTGCCATAGCGAATGTGGATACTGCGATTAAGGCTGCTGCTGCGAAGGTTTTTACTAATGAGTTCATAATGTCTTTATTTTATTGTGTTAGTTCTGTTGTTCTTATTCGTTGACTCAAAACTACGACACAGTACGCCACTAGCCTATGGGCTTTAGACTAACGGACAGGAAAACTCGGTGAACGGCGGGAATGGCGAGGTGAAAGAATGCAATCTTCCATTCTTATCGTCGTATGGATATTGATTTCATTTGCATGATTGCTTTTCACTAAGATCAACCTGTTGTGTACATTATAAAAATAGCAGCCAATATTAAAAATGATACCACGACCGGGACTACAGTAGACCTGCTTCTATATTTAAGATCTTTGGGAAACATAAGCCCGCGAATAAGAGATAAGCCGACTACTCCAATACCTGAAAGAAGTAGCCTGATATAAAAACTACTATCGGTGATGTCCATATAGTTTCCACCTATATAATCCATAATAAAAATCTGTAACAGAGTGTAGCCGATTGCAAATAACAAAGAGACAACAGCCCCCTTGATATCTTTTATTCTTACGAAATTTAAAGCTTGGAGCACAGCGCCGAAAATAACTCCAAAAAACAGGCAAAAAAATAATATCGCGCTATTTTTATATAGTTTGATAGCATCTTCATCAGTTGTAGCTCCCTCATCCCAAGAATTCTCCTCCGCAAACTCTGCTTCTCGCTTCTTATTGATTAACGCTTCGATCTGTTCTGATTCAGCGGGAGCAAAATATCGCCCCCTATCTTTAAGAATCTCATAAGCATATTGAACAGCATCCGCTACTGACCTACTATCTGGTTTTATATACTTTTCGAGCTCGTTGTCTGAAAGCTTTTTGATCACACTTCTATTTACCATAATTTTCTAGTACTTACAATTAGTTACCCTTGTTATAATGATATTTTGCAATGATTATTAATGATCGTCTCATCTTGCTCACTGGAAAATATATGCAGTTCGACGGCAAATTTATCTTCAAAGCAGGACATACCGAAAGTAGTGCCAAAAGTTTTTGATGATATAAGCCTTGTCAATTTTAATAAGTCAATTCAATTTATCAAAAATAATTTACTCCAATAAAACTATTTCAAATCGACCGCTGTTCTTACTATACAAAACGGCTATTAGCTATCTTTCGAAAGAAAGGACGAACATAAAAATTAGCGTCGTACAGTAAAAATCCAATAGTCCTGAAAAACGTTGGATGACGAAACAAAAAAGAGGAAACGATAAGAAACATAAAAATTACTGTACAAATAAACGCTATGAGAAAGGGTCTGATAAATATCAGGCCCTTTTGACGTTAAAGCCACCTGCGAATAATAAATCACTCTTCGCAAATAATACATCATCACCTACGGATACCAATTGCTCATGTCAGTTCATTTCCTTGTCCTTACTTTTATTACCAGAGAATTAAAACATGCCCAAAAACGGCATATATGGTTAAACAAAAAACTTAAAAACAATGAAAAAATTAGTAATGAGTATGGTAGCCGTAGCTGCGCTATCAACTGCGGCATTTGCTGGTACAACTGCAAAAGCGCCCAAAGAAAATGCAAGTGTGAAAACAACTAGCCACCGCCTTGCCAACAAAACAGTACGTGTTACGGAGGAAACTACAGAAGCTGCAGCGGGATTCGTCCGCTGTAATTTCAAAGTAAGTATTTATAGCTCTGACGGCGTGTTATTGGGTAGCGCAGTCTACACAGATTATGCATCTTCAGCTAGTGGTTGCGCGAGTTTCTTCGCAGCGATGCATGATTGGGTAGGAAACTAATATGATCCTTGTGTAACACACAAAACAAAAGCAGGGCTTATGCCCTGCTTTTGTTTTTACAAATATACTTCAATCTTTCCCCAAGTTGCCTATCTCTGGGGGCTATTCAACTCTCCTAATCCCATTCGCCTCTACTTTTACCGTTGTTTTAAGGCCCGATAGTCATTCGGATTTTATAAATATCAGTCCACTCTGCTGTATCTGCTGTAAGGCCTTCGCCAGACGAAGCAATAGGTGTCACCAAGTATGCAGAACTAAAAATCGAATAAGTCAGGGCGAATAATAGATCAGCCCATACGAATACCAAACGGTCGAAATCATTTCATTTCCTTGTCCTACTTTTATTACCAGAGAATTAAAACATGCCCCAAAGGTATGTATGGTTAAACAAAAAAACTTAAAAAAATGAAAAAATTAGTAATGAGTTTGGTAGCCGTAGCTGCGCTATCAACTGCGGCCTTTGCCGGCACAGACGCAAAAGCATCAAAAGAAAATGCAAACGTAAAAACAACCACTGAAAAGCTAGCCGAAAGCAATGCTAAGGCTAAAGTTTCCGAAGCGTCAAAGGAAAGCAAAAGCATGTTGACAAAATGTGTTTATACCCTAAATGTTTACAATGGCAGCGGTCAGGTGGTAGGTACCTACACTTCGCAAACCTATGTAGAAAATTCCTGTTCAGGATTCTTCGACAACTGCAGAACGATTTATAGACATATGCTTGCAAGTGGTGAACTAGGGATATAGTCTGTACCCTATTTTATTCGAATTACAAATGTAAAAATTTAAGCGGGGCTCAGGCCTCGCTTTTTCCAATCCAACGATCATGAACAAATATTTTCTATTCTTTTTATTCTCATTGGCTACAACGGTTTCTTATGGCCAAAAACTAAAGGCGGTATACGAATACCTGCTATCGCCCGTGGCGACTTTTCGGGAACAGGTTTATTTTCAGGACGGGATAAAAACCTCTATTCGCGATTCGCTGGCCCAACCCAAACCGCAATCCACTGAAAATACCAACGATGAAGAGCTGAGCGGCAGTATGTCGGTAACGCTAGATATGGGCAAAGTCTACCGAAACATCGTTATCCAAAAAAACAATGTGCCTCAACTGGTTGAAACCCGCTCGCTCAAAGGCAGCAACTACCTCGTTAGCGACGAGTTTCCACCCTTAGTCTGGAACACCAACTACACCGATGTAGATACGCTGGGCAAACACATATGTCACAAGGCTACCGCCACATACCGAGGTACGACCCTAGTGGCCTACTATACCAACGATATTCCGGTACCCGCCGGGCCATACAAATTTGGTGGCCTGCCCGGTCTTATCGTTATGCTATACAACGAAGGGGCCAACCCGCACTATTGGCTGCTAAAGGAAATTGAATATCCCTACACAGGCGATGTACCCGTTAACGAAAAATACATACATGGGCTGCCCAAGCTCAGCCTGGAGAGCTACATAAAAAAAGATGATCTCGAAACCGAAGAGCAGATGCGCGTAATGATGAGCAAGATGCCGATGATGGACGGTGTAAACGTAGAACATAAAAAAATTCGTGGCAGTGTAGAGCAAGTATATGAGTGGGAAAAAAATTAAGCATTTAATAGGATGGCTTGGGCTATGCCTGTTGCCCTTATTTGCACCGGCGCAGGTCGCCATACATGGCAAGGTCAGCGTCAAAGGTGAAGCTTTGGGCGGTGTGCGCATTGATTTGCGTCTTGCGGCCGATTCCCGAATGCTAACCTACACCTTTAGTGATGGCCAAGGAAATTACCGCTTGCAAACCGCACAAAGTGGAAAATTCATTTTACAGTTTAAGTCACTTGGCACTGAACCGCTTAGCCTAACCATTGCGCCTACCCTAGCGGACACCCTTATTGACGCACAAATGCAACCCGGTGGTGTGCAGCGATTACAAGAGGTCATTGTACATGCCAAACAGCCTTACCTACGGGGTCGGGATACCCTAGAATTGGCGGTAAGCTCTTTTTTGCAGGGCGATGAACGCAACGTGGAAGATTTGTTGCGCAAAATTCCGGGGATTAATGTAGGTACTGATGGCAGCATCAAGATTGGCAACAAAGAGGTGGAAAAGGTCATGATCGAAGGTGACGATTTTTTTGAGAAGGGTTACCGCCTGCTTACGCAAAATATGAGCGTGCAGCCACTGGAAAAAATTCAGGTACTGCAGCGCTATTCCAACAACAAACAATTAAAGGGCATCGAAAATTCGGACAAGGTCGCCCTTAACCTGCAACTCAAAGCGGATAGCAAAAACCAGTGGCTGGGTTCAGTGGGGCTGCAGGGCTCACCAATTGGCTCAAAGTATTATCAAGCCAGCGCCAACCTCATGAATTTTGGCAAGCGCAACAAATATTACCTCCTTGCCAGCGCCAACAACAATGGCTACGATGCCGTAAGCAGCATCAACCACCTTATACAGTCCGGCTCGGCTAACGAGCCTGGACAGATTGGCGTGGATATAAGCACGCCTACCCTTATTGACAATACACCTAACCTACCCAACTTCGATTATCGCCGCACGAATTTCAACAACGACAGGCTCATCTCATTAAATACCATTTTAAACCCGATAGCTGCATTTAAGATAAAATGGCTGGGCTTTGCCAATCCCACAAAAAAATCTTTTTACCGCAATTCCGTACAGGAGTACAGCCTAGAAGACATCCAGTTTACAACGACCGAAAAATTTGAATTTGCGCGCAAAATCAACAACTATTTCACAAAATTGGAACTGCAATACGAGCCCAACCCACATGCCACACTGAACTATACCGGCACGCTGGGCTCGCTGAACAGCAACGAGGTGGGCACACTGCTTTTTAATTCCATGGCCAGTTTAGAAACCACCAAAAACAAAGGCTACCTCACCAACCACAACCTCACGTACAGCTACAAGCTGTCGGACCGGAAAGCTCTGGTCAGTTCCATACGCTTCATCAACCAGCAGTCGCCGGTCGATTACAGCATCAATCAATATTATTACGAAGACCTGTTCGGATCCCACTCGGTAAGCGAGGTACAACAGCATATAGACAACAATCTGCGCTACCTTGGTGTTACCACACATTATGTAAGCCGACAACAAAATGGTAATTTTTTTGAACTCGGTATTAGCTCAACCTATCAGCAGCAGCAGTTCAACAGCCAATTGCGGCTACTGCCTGGCCCCGAAGCGGAGCACAAAACGGTAGTGTACCCACCAGAATTTGCTAATGAAATGACCCTCCGCTTGTTTCAAACTAATCTTATTTCTAAATATACGGTAAAACACCGCAGCTGGGAAGTGACTCCCCGCCTGCAATTATGCTTGGCGCACAGCGGGCTGGTTAACTTCGAGAAGCAAAACCGCAAAAACAACCTACAGCTCTCGCCCGGCTTATCAGGCAAATGGGCCGTACACCACAAAGGACGGCTGGAAACTGATTTATTTTTCCAACAGCAGAACACCAAACTTACCGACCTGATACCCAATTATTACACGACTGGTGTACGCAATTTTGTAAAAGGTATGGACAACTTAGCCACCTTGAGCAGTTCAGGCGGAACACTTCTGTACACCTATGGCACTATGAGCGACCGATTTTTTGCCAACCTCCAAATCGGGCATCAAATCCTGTTTGACTATATTGGCACGGAAAGCGACCTCAACCCCAATTTTAACCTCGTGCAACAGCGCTTGCTCAAAAACAAAACCCTTACCTACTATAAAGGAGAGCTAAATTATTATCTAAAACTCTTAAACGGAAATATTCGTCTGGATGTGGGCTTTAATACGGCCAATTACGAAACATTGGTAGCCGGCTTGGGACGTCGGCAAATCCGCACAAACAGATACGACTATGGGCTTTCGTTCAGAAGTTCGTGGAAATCCAGCTTCAATATGTTTACAGGGTATAGCCTACAAACCAACAGCTACCGCTCGGAAGGCAGCACAAACACCCTAACCAATGGCCAGGCTTTTTTGAATCTCTTTTTGCGCTTTGGTGACAATCTGCAGTTCAGCCTCAAGAACGAATCTTATCGCTTTGGAGCCATGCCTCAACAAAAAGCCCAAACGTATTATTTTTCGGATTTTTCAGTATTTTACGACCTCAGAAAATACAAGACCCGGTTTGACATAACGGCCAAAAACATCTTCAACACCCGCTCATTCAGAAACGCTATGCTCACAGACATCTCGCGCTCGACAACAGAGTATAGGCTACTGCCCCGTTACATAAGCTTTGGAATAGACTATAATTTTTAAGTTTTCATTAGAGCTCACTCAGTATTGACTGCTTGAAGGAAGTTGATGCAATAAAAATAAAAGCCACATCTTTCAATGTGGCTCTACAACATATATATTTACTTGAGATGGCTCTTATTTATATGAGTTAATTGATTTGGATACTTTCCAGTCATTACCTTCGCGAACCAAAGTCACCAGATCAGTCTTGATAAAATCTACAAATTTCAACGTTACTTTGGCAATCATGTAATCCGCTGACGCCTCGAGGATATCGGTGCTTACCACACAATTTAGTTTCTCCCCTGTTTGCTTTTTTAAGGATTTGACAACTGCACTACGGCTGTTAGATTGTGCGTTGGAAGCTTGTATTTTTTGATTGAAATCTGTCGCGAATAACTGCTCTACGCCTACCGACTCTCCCTCAGTAGTGACAGCAACGTAGTGCGCTAATGCGAAGTCTGCTGTGGAAAGGTTAACGTTTGCTTTCTCTGTTTTTGATGCTGTTTTGTCAGCTGCCATTGCGAATGTTGATACTGCGATTAGGGCTGCTGCTGCGAATGTTTTTACTAATGAGTTCATAATGTCTTTATTTTATTGTGTTAGTTCTGTTGTTCTTATTTGTTGACTCAAAACTACAACACAATCCGCCCCTAGCCTACGGGCTTTAGACTAACGGACAAGAAAACTCGGTGAATGATGGAAATGGGCAGGTGAATATGACACCTTTCGAAAGAATGGATTAACATAAAAATTGGCGTCGTACAGTGAAAATCTAATTGTCCAGAAAAACACTGGATGACGAAAACAAAAAAGGGTAAACGATAGAATCACTATTGTTATTGAACAATAACTACTTTTAGTAAATCTTCATTTTGGAATCCCGCTCTAATTCCTCAATCCGCTACAAATTCCAAGATGTCTCCCGGCTGACACTCTAATACTTTACAGATTGCCTCCAATGTGCTAAACCTTACCGCCTTGGCTTTTCCAGTTTTTAATATCGAAAGATTTGAAAGTGAAAGATCAACTTTCTCTGATAGTTCATTCAATGACATTTTTCTCTTAGCCATCATAACATCTAAATTTACAATTATCGGCATCTTATACGGTTAAATCGTTTTCGTTTTGTAATTCAATTCCTCTACTAAAAATAACGGATATCACATAAATCACCGCAGCCATTAAAATGAATGCTTGGCTATCGGTCCAGAACTGATTTAAGTTTCCGACTTCGAGGCCTTTCCTTATTATTCTACCTACAGTTTCTTGTGCAACATAACTCAACAACCCAATTGAAAATGTTAAGTAACTGATCTTTGTAATCTGTTTGGAAACTAAATTATTGAAGGGTTTATTCAGATCCAATTTGTGCATCATTTCGATCACAAGATAAAATAAATGTGCTTTCAATATTGCAATGACAATGATAAAAGAATAGATCGTGTAAAAAGACATTTGGCTCTGCTTGTACATAGCCGACAGATCAAGTTTTTGATAGAGTCTTCCGACGAATTCTGGTTTGAAAATACTGAAAATGAAATTAACAATAATGGCTCCTGCTTCAATAGATAATCCAATAAATATGATCCAGGCGACTACGAGTAATCCTTTAAAAACGATGTTGTCCATTTTTTTCATAATTAACGAGTTTATATTTAATACAATAATAATAAATATTTAACGATTATCACTAAATAAATATTTATTATCATAAAAAAATCAAATATTTAACATATCAGTCTTGGACACCGCCCGGTCAAGGAAATAGCTAAGTGACAAAAAGAATCATTCTTTTCTAATGGTAAACTACATAGGCGTAAAATTAGAGAGATTCAAAAATCCGATCTCCAATAACTCCGCTAAATAATAAGCAATCAATATAAAATATGGGAAATAAGGGGTTCGCCACAATTGAAATAATGCTTAAGCTATTTAAGGCCTTGAATTACAGTGTTTATACCACGAATACCATTTTTGATGCTTAAAACTTTATACCTGCATAGCTTTCCCCTAATATTGCACCAAATAAAAAATAAAATCACTCATACAGAATTAAACAAATGAAAAATTTATTTATCAAATCGATTGCAATGATTGCCTTAGCCGCTACCTCTTGTTCTGCTCCATCTTACTTTGGGAAAAGTTACGCTCCAACCCAGCATGTAGATGTTTTTTTTGATGTAAATGACATTAAAAAAGAATATGAAGTAATGGGAACAACGGATATAGGCAAAGGTTTTGGCTCCATAGAGGCCGCACAGCAAAAGGTAATAACACTCGGCCAATCCAAAGGTGCGGATGCTGTGGTCATGAAGCTCACCGAGGAAGTGACAGGATCTTCAAAATCAGACTTTGGAAATCTACAGAATGGTAAAAAGAATAATACTTATGCAGGCGGTTCAATTACAAATAATATCAAGGTTAAAAAAATTCTAGCCACATTTGTTAAATATAAATAAATCGCATCCTGATAATTTTATGCTCATCCAGCCACTCCCGTTATCATTCTTCAATGAATTCTATAGTACACAACTAATATCCGAGCTTGCAACAATTAACAAATACAGGATTTCCTAGTGTATCAATTTCTGGTCCGGGTATTTCGGACCGGAAATTATTATACTGATATTACGAGAAAAATAACTAACTACCAGCCCAATATCGCTTCTCTATTTTGATGTAACCAATCGTGCCGTTCGTGCCTATAATCCTATTGTCAATAGATAAAACTTTTGATCATCATCCATTTCAACTAATTTTGTATAAAATTAAGAACAGCAATAAGTTAATCAAACAAGATTTAAATGTCGCTAGCAGTCAGGATAAAGTGGAAAGAGTTTTTGGTTATTTTCCTGATTTATGGAATATGGAGTGTTGCCGTATTTCTCTTTCTAGTACAACTTCAGGGCTTTGACAAAACAGTTGATCAATTTGAAGGTGGAATCAATCTCTATGTAAGTTTTACCCATACCATTATAAAAGGCACGGTAGTTTTCTACGTGCTTATATATCATTTTGCTATACCCGCGATTATGGACCGACGCTGGGGAAAAATATCAATCCAAGTCATCGCTTTCTTCACCTTGCTGACTCTTTATGAATATTACTGGACATTTTTTGTGCATAGAACCAATCCAGAAAGTGTCGGTAACCTAACGCCAGCTTCATTTTTTATCACAACAACAATACTAAATATTGCGTCCACCATTATATCCTATTTTACTGCCGTAGCTATTTGTTCAAACGTAATTCGCAGGAGTAAAGAACAATTGGAGCGCGAAAAATTAAAAGCGGAACTCGCCGCAATAAAATATCAGATCAATCCTCACTTCCTTTTTAATTCGCTGAGCTTAATTTACACAAAAACGTATAAAACCAATCCTGAAGCGTCACAGGCCGTTCATCTGCTATCCGAAATAATGAGTTACGCATTGGAGGATTGGGGTGAACAGGGAATTGTACCATTAGCCTTAGAAGCCAAGCAAATAAAAAAAGTTATCCAGATGAACCAAATCCGGTTCAATAACAACATAAAAATCAGATACAGCGAAGATATTCAACTCAAAGATGCTAAAATCCCTACCTTAACATTAGTTACGCTGGTTGAAAATGCATTTAAACATGGTGAACTTCATGATGCTGAAAATCAGGTGGCAATTGAAATTCTTGCCAGGAACTCCAAAATAAACTTCCGGGTAAGCAATAAGAAAAGAAATGGCCCAAAAGAATTATCAAAAGGTATCGGCGTAAATAATGTGCAACAACGCCTGAATCTGATGTATGGCAGCAAACATACATTTACGATTAAGGAAGATGGAAATTATTACATGACCGAAATTGTTATAAATATCTAACACATGATTAATTGTATAGTAATTGACGATGAACCCCACAATATCGAACTGCTGACGCTACATATTGAGCAGATCCCCTATTTAAATTTAGTGGGTACCGCAGCCGATCCAGTAGCCGCATTACAGCTGCTTAACAACACTGAGGTCGATCTGTTGTTTTTAGATATTCAAATGCCCGGAATAACCGGACTGGAATTTTTGAAGATGTTGAATGAAAGGTATAAGGTAATTCTCACGACGGCATACAGAGAATATGCTCTTGAAGGATTTGACCTAAACGTTGTGGATTACCTTTTAAAACCCATATTTTTTCCACGCTTTCTGCTAGCGGTAGAAAGGGTACAACAACAGCTTTCGATTAACACTAAACAAGAGGAAGAGTTTATACTGGTCAAAACAGAGTATAAAGGGAAGCTGGTAAAAATTAAGCTGAACGAAATCGTATATATCGAAGCAAAAGCAAAATATGTATGTTTTTACACGTCAGATGATAAAAGCATTATGGTCCAGCTCAACATAAGCGCTTTAAACAACATATTAATGCCTGATCGCTTTGTGCGAATCCATAAGTCTTTTATCATTGCTATTCCATTTATTGTAATGATCAACGGAAATATGGTTCAATTGGAACATTATAAAAATACGGTCCCTATCGGACAGACCTATCGAGATTCGTTCATGAGCCGCATGACAAAGAAAGTTCTTAATAATTTAGTTTTCCAAAAAACATAAACACGATGAATAAACTCTTACATGACTATTTAAGGGATTTCACATAGAATGGTAACTCAACGCCTTCCTTCACCACTCTGCCTTCATTGAGAATATCCATAATGATCAGGCCCTGGTAATACGGTTCAAAAGACCGTTCGCCAATTGTTCTTTGTATACTAGTAATTTTTCCTCTGGTTTGAAAACGTTTCCAGTTGTGATCAAAATACCCATAGGATTCTGCTAGCATAAATGGTCCTTGATATTCCAAATATCTTACACCGCGCTTTTCGTTACTATCGTCAAATACTATTTCTTTATTTACGAGTTCTGAGATATCACTGTCAAGTCTCAAACTCAAATACTGACCAGCATTGGAGTAAACATTATATGCATACTGAGTATACTGATTCGCCGTGCCAAGGCCACTGGATAACGTACCGGCCGACGAATACATAGAGAAAAAGTTGAAAGAAGGGTTTTCGGTCATCACATCAATGATCGATCCTTTACATGGGACATATTCAATGGCAGTCAGATCCACTTTACCTGCCAATATCCGCTCGTCATCTTGTCCACCTCCTTTGTAAACTTTTCCATTAAAGGAAAAGGATAAGTGCCCTCCAGATTTGTCATATTTAAAATCAGAGATTTGAAAAGATTTTCCAGCTTGAAGATGTGGCGCAAAATAGTGACCATCATTCGAAGAATTCTGCTTAAAATATTGTGCCTTAGCTAATGCACCATTATGAAGCAAAGTGAGCTTTAGTTCGGAGTAGCTTCCGTCAGATTCCTTAACACCTGTAATAAGATTGATATTACCACAATTGTCCATCGTATAATCATAACTCACCTTTCCCCTGACGGCATGACTATTATCCGAAAACAAAATGCTCATGCCGGAAACGGCGTCGTTTTCTTCTGATTTTTTACAACCAACAAATGAAAAAAAGAAAAAAGATAGTAAAAAAAGTAGCGGTCTATACATTATATAAGCTTAAATTTCATCAAAACAATCAAATATTTACAAAAACTATATTCAACACATAAAAATAACCAAATATTAATACAATTTCAAATAAAAATTAATTTTACACATTAATAAATTAACGAAATAAATTAAACTAGGGAACCTGCTATGAATAAAGTAAGATGCTAGCGAAGGAAATGACAGTCCTGGTACAACATCCTGACGGTATTCACCCCTTAAGTTGTCGTTTTTACACAGTATCTGATCATAAAATGGTTATCATCTTTGTAATGTAAAACTTAAATAAATCAGTTATGAAAAATTTTCTTAAATCCATTACTCTGTTTAAAATATCCTTTATTATACTCATTATGAACCCTATTCATCAATTACATGGTCAACAGCCACACGCTTTTACCAGTGGCTATGCACCCGTTAATGGCATCAAAATATTCTATGAAGTTTATGGAAAAGGGAAGCCTATTGTATTATTACATGGTGCTTTTATGACCATCAGCTCGAATTGGAGCCAGATAATACCTGAACTGTCAAAAAATAGAAAAGTAATTGCCATCGAATTGCAGGGACATGGTCATTCTCCATTTTCTGATAGAAAATTTGATCATGGTATACTGGCAGATGATGTCGCAGGAGTAATGGATTATCTGAAAATTGAACGTGCTGATGTCGTTGGATATAGCTTTGGAGGTGCTGTAGCATACAAATTTGCTATTCAGTATCCAAAAAGATTAAACGAATTGGTAATCATCTCTGCCACATACAAAAGCGAGGGCTGGATGACCGAAGTAAAAAATGCATTCAACAATATGAAACCTGAGTTATTTGACAATAGTCCTATGCAAGCAGCATATGATGCTGTTGCGCCTGATAAAACGAAATGGACCGCATTTTTAGAACAGATGATTGCGTTGGCCCAGAAACCCTTTGATTTTGGGGATGAAAATATTTCTCAAATATCATCGCCAGTGTTACTAATCGCAGGGGACAATGATGGCCTGGATAAAATTGAATTGATAAAAACTTATCAATTATTAGGTGGCGCAGTAATTGGCGATTTTGGGCAGATGCCAAAGTCTCATTTGGCAATTGTCCCCGGCCAGGGGCATGTTAGTCTTATGAACCAATCCCAAACAATTTCAGGTTACTTGAACGGATTTCTAAAATAACTGCTTAAGAAATAAAATTAACACTTGATTTATTCGCAGACGAAAGATGTGATTTCATTTGTATCGAAGTAATCGACATAAAAATCAAAAAATAGTGTTTTTATCAAACTATTTCAAGTTCATTGTTGTTCTTACTATACAAACGGCAGTCAATTATCTTTCGACAGAGAGGTTCGTTAATAAAATTAAAAATTGGCGTAGTACAGCGAAAATCCAACAGTCTTAAAAAACATTGGAGCACGAAACAAAAAAGAGGAAACGATAGGAAACATAAAAATTACTGTACAAGTAAACGCTAAGAGAAAGGGTCTGATCAACATCAGGCCCTTTTGACATTAAAGAAAACCACATCTCACGATGTGGCCCTACAACATTTATATATTTACTTGAGATGGCTCTTATTTATATGAATTAATAGACTTTGACACTTTCCAATTATTACCCTCACGTACCAAGCTCACAAGATCAGTCTTGCTGAAGTTCTCAAATTTCATCGTCACCTTAGCGATCATGTTATCAGCTGACTCTTCGATAATATCTGTACTTACCGCACAGTTCAAACGTTCGCCTTTTTGTTTCTTCAAATATTTAACGACCTCACTGCGACTGTTGGCCTTTGTATTGAACGGTTGAACTTTTTGGCTGAAATCCTCGGAAAACAATTGCTCCACACCCGCGGATTCACCTTTGGTCATTACCGCAATATAGTGTTCTAAGGCGAAGTCTGCTGTGGAAAGGTTAACGGTTGCTTTTTCAGTTTTTGAACCGGGACCTTCAGCTGCCATGGCAAATGTTGATATTGCGATTAAGGCCGCTGCTGCGAATGTTTTTACTAAAGTTTTCATAATGTCTTTATTTTATTGTGTTAGTTCTGTTGTTCATATTTGTTGATTCAAAACTAGGGTTCAATGTGCATTTAACCTATGGACTTTAGACCAACGATCAGCAAAACTCGGTGAACGGCGGAAATGGGAAGGTGGAAGTAGTATAGCGTACACAAAGAACATTAGCTTCATTTTATCAGCTGCATGCCAAATACTATACCAGTTGCGGCGACGAGCTCATTCATACCTTCTAGGTCCTATTATGGCCTGTCCGAGATTTTCGTCGAAAAAGAAAATGTACGCATGCGAACAGTTTATAAACATATTGTTCATATGCGTACACCGCATTAAAACCCAAAAAAATTAAAATTAAGTTCTCGTAGACTAACGGATGGGAAACTTGGTGAATGAAAGAAATGGAAAAACTCCCCCCTGTGTATAGCTAAAATTTTTAATAGCCCTTTTCCAAAGAAACTTCATTGAGCAAAGGTTGTCCCAAAATCATTCGTCTATAATTATCCACCACCTGTGTTACCGAGGAACTGATATTTGTCCTACTCGCGACATGCGGTGTAATACAAATGGAACTACAGTGCCAGAACG
The DNA here is from genome assembly GCF_002933815.1 of Sphingobacterium sp. HMA12. Lineage (GTDB taxonomy): Bacteria > Bacteroidota > Bacteroidia > Sphingobacteriales > Sphingobacteriaceae > Sphingobacterium. The sequence continues at coordinate 443,977 of NZ_BEYR01000003.1, read as the reverse complement.
GATGATCCCGGGGTAAGGGTTCCTGATGAAATACATCGAGGTAGGCACCAGCAATCTGCCCCTCGGCGATTGCTTCCAATAAATCCTCTTCCACAAGATGTTCACCTCTACCGACGTTGAGCAGAACAGCGCCCTTGGGGCATAAATTGAAAAGATCACGATTTAAAATTCCTCTTGTAGCATCGGTCAATGGTAGAACATTCACGATAAAATCTGTGTGCTCAACGGCCAAACGAAGTCCGTCAACACCCGTAAAAGAAGTTACACCCGCCATTTTTTTTGGAGAATTAGACCATCCGTTAACATTGAACCCCAATTGAGCGAGTCTTTCGGCTAAGTATCCACCAATTTCACCTAATCCTAAAACCGTTACATGCGTCTGACCAATGGATTTATATTCGAGAGGCTGCCAATCTCTTTTATCCTTTGCTGCAGCGTAAGCCGAAAGATTCTTCATCGAATGCATCAGACATGTCAAAACATGCTCAAACATGTCGCTTTTTAGCATGGGATCTACAATTCTACAGATATGAATATGTGATGGTATGGCTTTGGGAAATAAATGATCTATCCCAGCACCTCCGGATTGGATAACTTTTAAATTGGGAAAATGAGTATAATAACCTGCGGCAGGCTTCCAGCAAAGTGCGAACTCAACTTCCGTATAATTTTCTATCTCAGGGAAGATCTCAACCTTTATTTCAGGGAGATGTCTATTAATTTCTAACTTCCAGTCTTCGGCCCTACCGCTATTCAGTAACAATGCTATACTCATGTTTCTTTCGTTTATACGAAAATAACATTTATCTTAAAAACAACAATGAACTGATTCCGGGATAGGCCTATGTGCTGGAAAATTACGTTCTTAATGCCTTGATATCAGGAGGAAAAGTAAACCCGGTCAATGGTAAAATGACCGTATGAATATACGTTTGCAGCTATTTAAATTGAGAAAAAACAGTAAACCAACTGGTGAAATAATATTAAGTTTAATAAAAACTTATGTATATTTGAGAGATGCAATACTTAAATTGTCCGTATGAAAATTAATTCATTTAATCTATATAGATACTTTCTTTACATCATCTTTCTATGTTTTGTGATGCCATCAAAAGCACAGGAGACCATCGTTACCTATATAAAGAAAAACGGAGGGCATACAGCGCTCAAAGATTCGGCCCTTTACACCAATATCATCCGGTTGGCACCCAATGAAATGGGGCTTTACGAATTAAACGATTATTATGCCAATGGCAATTTAAAACGCCATGGATGGACAAAAATAGCTGATCCACGAAAATTACATCTGGAGGGCCTTATAGAGACTTACTATGAAAATGGAAATTTGGCAACTTCAGCCGAATATAAGGATAATAGGTTAAGTGATACCCTAAAAAGATATCATAAAAATGGTCTTTTGCGTGAAACCCGATTTTTCTTCAGATCAGAGAACCACCCTAACGAATTTCTTTTTCCAGACAAAAATAGCCGCCTAATCTATTATGCGGACTCCACAGGACATGTACAGATCAGTGGCGGAAATGGCACCTTTGAGTTCAAAAACAAAAAGGATACTGAAAGAGGCCAGTATGCGAACGGTGTCCGGGAAGGCCTTTGGGAAGGTACCTTTCATAAGGGGAAGAACAGGTTTGAGGAATGGTATGAAAATGGGACATTAACTAAAGCGTTTACAACCGATAGCACCGGAAATAAACACCCTTATACACAGCGAGAGGTTCAGCCGGAATATCCGGGCGGCATAAAAAAACTGATGACCTTTATTGCCCAGAATTATAATTACCCCAAGGAGGCTTTAAATGCCAGAGTATCCGGACAGCTTCTGATCAGCTTCGTCATTGAAACAACTGGCATACCAAGTGAATTTAAAGTGATCAATGATCTTGGCTATGGTACTGCAGCCAGCGGTATCGAAGTGATCCAAAAAGCAAAAAAATGGACACCGGGTTATCAGTTTGGCCTTCCTGTACGTGTACAATATTCTCTTCCGATCCGATTAAATACGTTGCCTAAAGACAGTAGATTACAATAGTCGGGACTGGATCTGTTTCAATACGGACTGCATTTCTTTGTGATACAACCTGTTTGACCTAGCTAATGCCAGGGCCTTTTGCTGCTCTGCCTCCGCCTCGACGTAGAAACCTACCTGATACAGCAGTAAAGCCAATGTGTGATGGTATGTAGCAATGTCGGGGTTAAGATCAATTGCTTTCGTTTGCCAACGGATCGCATCAAACAAAACCTCGGAGTTATTCTTTGCAAAGGCTAAAATCTGTTGCGCACCGTAATTTAGGTTGCGAGCCTGGTCATCCTGATAATACTGACGTCCTCTATTAGCCCACTCTTTAAAGTCTGCGGTTTGGGCACTATCCAGCACCGGACGATTTCGCAAAAGATTGATCTTGCGGTCTTGCATAAAATCCATTCGTGCCATCGAATCGGGATCAATACGATAGAAACGATCATTATAATATTGCCGCGCCAACTGAATATACGACAGCGTATCGTTCATGAGCCGCTGGTACTCCATGGGATAAAAAGCTTGCGAAATAGAGGCGCGCAAGTGGTTCGGTGTCCAGGTCTGATACGCAAAATAACCTGTATTCTGGGCTAAGGAAAAATCCTTTTTATTGAGTGCTTCCCGGAATGTCCGTTGTATAATTCTGTTGTTTATTTTTTTGCGCACGGGCAATGGCAACGTGGAATACAGGCTATCGACCATTTTTCCATTGGTACGTGCCAGGAGATAAATTTTACTATTATATACCGGCCCACAGCTTAGCAGAAATACGACCGTCTCAAAATTATTCAATTGCTCTATAGACAGCTGAGATAGATAATCGTTCAGAACCTGTTGGTCTGTGTATTGATCGAATGTCTGATAGTAACGGAGCATCTTGGTCAATATGGACTGTTGGCGCATCCCTTTGCGATATTGTGCCGTGAGTGCCCCAAGTGTTTCACCTTTTGCTAGGGTAGTTACCGAATCAATGAGACTTTCCAATTCCTTTCCGCCATCAACTGAATTATCATGACGCAATAAAGGTACTCCATCTTTATCGGTAAAAAGATAAAACGGACTGTTCAGATGAAATGCCCGATGCAATGGATGATTAAAGTCTTCACGATCAAGCTCTAAGACTCCCGAAACAAATTGGGTACTCAGAATCTCCTTTGCCTTTTTGGAAACATCTCCTTTAAAGGGTATAAACTGTTCGTGCCGCTGATGGATGACCAGAAACATCGGTTTGTTTTCCCGCCCTGCACGTTCCAGCAAATGGGTATAATCATTTTTTTGTGGAAATGTGGTTTGCTGGGCCACAACCGTACAAATAAAAAAATAACATAAAATGGCTAATACAGCAGATTTTAAATAGAAATGCCCCATCGTTCAGATAAATTGACTATCAATAAGTTATATTATAATTTACCAAATAGAATAAAAATGTACTCCCGTAAAGAATTTTCTTCTTGGTCTATGACTTTCTTATTCGAAGATAAGTTAGGAAAAAAAGTTAATTCTTCAAATGGACCGCAGGGAAATATAAAATTGAACCATACAGAAATACCTACTCCTTCCAAACTCATGTAATTTAGACGAAACCATTTAGATAGAAAAAATGAGTAAAACAATTTTAATTACAGGAGCCGCAAGCGGTTTTGGAAAAATCGCTGCATTTGATCTGGCAAACAGGGGCCACAAAGTAATCGCGACTGCGCAGGTGTACCCACAGGTGAGTGACCTCATTCGTGATGCCTCAGAAAAGGGGATTGATCTTATTGTCGACAAGCTTGATGTAACTGACTCACGTGATCTCGCCTATATTCACAAAAAATATGACATAGATATTTTGATCAGCAATGCTGGTATTATGGAAGGCGGACCAATTGCTGAACAGCCATTGGACCTTATCCGTTCCATGTTTGATGTGAATGTTTTTGGTGGGCTTGAACTCGCCCAGGGGTTTATCAAAAAATTTATTGAACAGAAAAAACCTGGAAAGATCGTTTTCACAACCTCCATGGGTGGGCTATGGACTGTGCCGTATGTGGCAGCTTACTGTGCTTCAAAACATGCCATGGAAGCCATTGCGGAAGGACTTAAAACCGAATTGGCAAATTTTAACATCAAGATTGCAACCTGCAACCCGGGCATATTCGACACGGGCTTCAATGACCGCGGTGCAGACAGCATATTCCGCTGGTACGATCCTGAAGTCAATTTCACACCATCTGCTGTATTTGACGGTATCGTGGAATCATTGAACGATCAATTGGATCCACAGGGCATGGCCGAGTGTATCGTGGACGTAGCTCTGGATGAAAATTCTAATTTTAGGAATGTATATCCTAAGGAAACCGAAGAATTTGTAAAACAGCTTCAGTTAAGAGCATGGACAGCAAAAAGCTAATTTAAATAAACACCATTTCCTGAGCACGGACCAACTGCCGTGCTCTTTTGAAAAATAAACTACAGATGAACAATATGACATATCATCAGGCTGCACAACTATTGGCCGCTTCGGTCAAGAAAGCCAATGAAATAGGCATCCCCGTTTGCATTGCGATCGTGGATCATGGCGGGCACCTAATGGCAATGGCCAGACTTGACGCCGCCTTTGGTATCATAGACTTTGCAATAAAAAAGGCAAAAACAGCCATTATGTTTGGTGTGGACAGCGACGTCATGGGAGATATTATCGCGGGCGCCGGAATACATTCATATGGCATGATCAATACCAACGATGGCTTAATGACAATACCTGGTGGGGTAATTATTAAAGATGCCAACGGAGAAAATATTGGGGCTATAGGCTGCTCGGGCGGAACTCCCGAACAGGATAAAGAAATTGCAAGTGCTGGTAATCAGATAATTTTATAATCTTTGTACGATGGCAGCAACGCGTGAAATAATATTTGACAGACTGGTCTATTCCTGTGCTTTTGAAAAGCATCGTGGATCCGAAGAATTTTATCCAGATCATTTTTTGGGATTTCAGCTCTCTGGTGAAACTCATGTTTTCCACGATCAGGACGCGACGGTAATCCGGGAAAATACCGTTGTGCTTGTCAAAAAAAATCAGCTTATCCGCACCATAAAATATCCTTCAAAATCGGGGAAATATAGTTTTATTGCAATAACACTGGACAACGAAACATTGCAGAACTACGCAACTGAAAATAAAATTGCTGTCGACAGCCATTACCAAGGAATGCAGAAGTTATTTTTTGAACCCAATGAGTTCCTCAGCAGTTATTTCATTTCGCTCGCTCCATACATAAATAAGACCAAACAGGCGACACCAAAGCTCGCAGATATCAAAGTCCGGGAAGCCATCGAGCTCTTGCTCGATAGCAACCCGGACCTAAAATATGTACTATTTGATTTCGTTAAAACATATAAAATTGACCTCGAAGAATTTATGAACAAAAATTATATGTTTAATGTTTCCGTTGCGTCATTCGCCAGGCTAACAGGACGTAGTATATCTGCTTTCAAACGGGATTTTGTCCAAACTTTTCGCTGCAGCCCTAAACTATGGCTAAAAAACAAACGGCTGGAAGAAGCTTATTACCTGATCAAGTATAAACATCAAAAGCCATCAAGCTTCTATCTGAATCTAGGTTTTGAGAATCTTAGCCATTTTTACGCGTCGTTCAAAGAAAAATATGGATTGACCACTTCCGAGGTCCGGTAATTTATGTCCGAACATGTCATTCCCTAAACAAATCTTGATTGATGATTCCCTGGCATACGGATTTTGACAGATAGACCAAAGGTCTCATGTATGGCAAAGCAAAGCGGGTCATTCTTGATGGCAAGTGTCAATACCCGAATTTTGCCAAACGCCCGTACATCTCCACGAAAGCACATTGATCCAACAGCCATTTGGATTTTTTAGGATTCTCCAGGGTCCAGTCGCTATCAAAAAGTCCATCCTGATCCCGCATCTGATGCCATGCCAGATCAAGATTCTTCGCAAAAATGTCTACATATTTTCGATTTCCGTCTTGCTCGAACAGGCTGATATAGCCCCGCATCATCACAGCATGGAACCATAAATTACTATTTTTTAAAACCGGAAAATCTTTTCCCGATCTTGTCTCAAAAAAATAGCCCAGGCAAGCTTCAGCGAGCTGCTGCGCATCATCCAGGTATTTCTTTTCTTTGGTCAACCGATAGAGCAATGCTGCAGCCTGCAGCATCTGACCTGAATTATAAGAATACTTGGCCTTTTCAACTTTACCATCAAGATGTATATTGTCCCAGTACAGCTTATCATCAGGGTCCTGCAAACCTGCTTTTGTCCATTCATACAAACGTCGGCCTTCAAGAAGATAATCTTTCTGTTTGGTCGCCTCAAAAAGCTTTAGGGCAAACACTGCTGCAGGGGCATTCGAACAGCTATTTTTGGATTCCTTTTTTTGCTCACACCAATAAATACCACCGCCTAGTTTATCATCTTCACCACTTTTTACAAAGGTCCAGATCTCCTTTGCATGTTTAAGATAATCTGTCTTTTTGGTCTGTATGTAGCTATCTGTAAAATCAATGCCCAACCAGATGTTATCATCGTAAAAACGATCCGATGCAGGAGCTGAATTGATATAGGAGGCATACCCTACTGGTTTACGCTTTTCGTCCCGATATTCATGGAGCCCTACGAGTACCTTCTGGTCCAATATTTTCTGGTAGGCTGCTTTATCTTTTGACTGTTCCATCAGCGCATTGACCGCCGAAAAACTACCCGAGAAAGGCCAGAGATAGGCATATTTCTTTTGCTGTTCTGCCTGCGTGTTATTATTTAGGTAGTCTGCTTTAAAATTCTCGTCAAAGGGGTACTTTTCAGTCAATAATTTATTTTGTGTATTCCCATATTTATCATAGATCACATCTAGGGTCTTCTGGGCGTGATCAGAAAATTGGCCATTTTTCACCTGCGCCTGTCCCATCATATAGCACAAGCCTGTCAATAGTACTGTCGTCGTTATCCGGTTTATTTGTTTCATCAGCATTTATTATTTTAAGATAGCCATCAGGAGCTGACGGGCAACCTAATGGCTATTGTATATAATCTATTATTTTAGTTTTGTCTGATAGCGTGCTAGGCCTTCAAACAGCATTGCAGCACTTGCATAGGCTGTAATTTCACTGTTTCCAACTGGCGGCTGAGACCAGGAAGAACCAAAAAATAAAGTTGGCAGGCTGGTTCCCTTAGTCCAGGCTATTTTTCCATTGTTGAGCAAAAACTTTTCAAATTTAGCACGGTAGTCTGCGTTGATCCCCTCAAGATTCAAATAATCGACAAAATACCGGATAAAAATCCCCTTAAACAATGCGCCATCACCACTGCCTTCATCACGTAGAATATTATTTCCGATATCGGTACAGCGGGTAATGGTATAATAACTAATTTTTTGTGCATCGACTAAGTATATCTGATCTTTGGTAATCTTAAAAAGTTCAACGGCGGTCCCCAGAAAAGTTCCTTGATTATAAGTCAGTGTTGTCTGATCGACAGCATCGGTCTCACCATTGATATTATCATATACAGCCCCTGAAGATGGATTGTAAAGTGTTGCCTTCTGCCATTCATAGATCTTTTTGGCCCATGTCAGATAACTTTCATCTTTTGTTAGATTGTAAAGTCTAGCGGCAAGAATACTAGCCGGTCCGTTAGAACAGGCATTTTTGCTATATAACATGTCTTTCCGCCATGCTAGTCCTCCACCGGCAAATTGTTCATTCCAGCCCTTGATGATATCTGCCCATAGAAGCAGTACGGCATCCCGATATTTCTGTTCTTTGGTAACTTCATATAACCGCAACATGGTCAAGGCATTCCATTCCATATCATCGTAGAATACATTGTAATAGTTATTACCGTTTTTGACTTTAACACCCTCAAACCACTTGCTAAAATAGGCACTATACTTCGCGTCCTTGGTTCGTAAATAGGCATCGATAACGACGTCCATGGCGTGGGCATTGGGCCAGTATTGAAATCCGAGATCGGATTGATTGATGGCGTTGTTAAAATACCCCGCTTCATTCCAAAACCCCGTGATCATTTTATCGGATACCTGCGCCGCAATTGCTGTCCAAGATTCCTGAATCGTATCGTCGTATGAGTATGTATCCTCGACTTTTGTACATCCAAACAGCAACAGCAGCATGGATGACAACATTACTATTTTTTTCATCATTCCCCTCCTTAATTTGGAACCACCGCATGTGTATAATCTTTGTCCCCCTGTAGGATCATCGAGATTTTTGTCGGATGTCCATCGACTGCATCCACAAATTTCCACTTGTCATCCCATTGTGAAAGATTGGGCAGGATACGGACGAAGAAATATGTCGGATCAGCACCGTTAGGTGGCACATCGGTACCTTTTTGGGTCCCAAGTTGAACGGTTTCTGCTTTCCCCGCCCTGACGGTTTCCATCTGAAATTTATAGCGCTGGTCGCGTCCCCAACTTTCCTGCTTAAAATTGATGATGCCAGTCGCTGACCAGATCCCCTTACCCTGATAGGGCAGGTCGAGTACAACTGCCCCTGAAGGTGAGAAATAAACCCCCATGCTTTTGATTTCCGCATAGGTAATTGTCGCAACATTAAAATCAATTCGAATGCGGTATACGGCTGTTTTGGTCACAGTATTGCTCCCTGCGTCGCTTTCCTTTAATTTTGTTTGATCTTCGGAATAGAAGATCCGGCCATCTGCTGATTTTCGATCCGTAAACGTATACTTCTTACCTGCTTCCAATTTGGTAAAGATCTCATACTCACCGTTGCCGACGAGTTTAAAAGGTAATGCCTGTGTAATTGCTTCCCCACCCTCTGTTCCCTCTCCGGTAATAAACAGTTCATCCGGAATATCTGCAAATCCTTCCAGGCTTTTTATGTTCAATACTTTTTTCACTTTACCCAGCACCCGTTTCATCCCTCGGATTGAATAGACGGACCAGCTGACATCGCCACTCGTGCCCGGCTCGATTCCCGCTTTGGCAGCAACCTGATTCAATATTTTATGACTGATGTTTGCTCCGTTTGAGTTCCCGTTATTGTCCGAGGTAACCGTATATAAGGGTTTGCTGAAATCGCCATCCACTTTATCAAAAACGACTTCATATTGGGCCGCTCCCCCATCGGCTACCAATGCGGACTCCCATTCAAAATATAAGGCAGCAGAACTGGAACTCAACAATTTGACTGATTTCCCGTCCGCAGGCGCATATAAATTCTCCACAGCGGATACATCCGCATCCGAATATTTCATATCATCTTTTTTGCAGGAAACGATGCCCGCAGCCAATACGATCATTGCTATAACTTTAAAATACCATTTCATGTCTTTTTCTTTAATTTTATCGTTCAAAACGTACATTTTTTCTTTCTGTATCGTCTGTGACGGTTTGTTTCAATTAAATTTTAGTTTGAATAACCTTGATTATTGGGCAATAGATTTTTATTCAGATCAATCTGTGTCCTTGGCACTGACCATAAATAATCCCGGCTCTCATCAAAGCGTCGAATATCCAATTTGATATAGCTATTGTTGCCGCCATATTTAGCGCCCAATACCTGACCATCCAGATAGGTTTTACCAGCTTTCCAACGCAGGATATCATAGTAACGTAAACCTTCAAGCGCAAGCTCGCTACGCCGTTCATTTCGGACAATTGTTTTCAGGTCACCGGATGTCGGAAAATCCAATGCTTTCGCTGCTTCGAAGCCGGCCCGTTTGCGGATAGGTTTGATCGTCATATCCCATATTGCAGCATCGAGCTGTCCAAGCGCTTCTTTCGCTTCGGCATACATCAGTAAGATATCAGCATATCTGAACATAATGATATTGAGCCCGGCATCATATTTTACGGTCGCTGTCTGATCATAATATTTCTTGACATAATACCCTGTGGGTGATGCATTGGCACTTGCTCCCTGGTATTCGTCAAGACGCTCTTTATCTGTCCCTCCAGACCCCGGTTTGATAAAAATCTTACGCACCGTCCCATCAAAGTCGGTCCATTGACCGCCATGGAAAACAATCGTTGCGGCCATTCTGGGATCCCGATTTACATAAGGATTGTCACTGCTATAATTGGGATCTGTAGCGATTGTATTTCCATCTAGGGTGATATAATTATCCACGAGGCTCTGCAAAGGTGCATAACCATTCAGACGAGCCTGGGCCGAGATCGGCGCGGCATCGTAGAGTTTATTCCAGGTTTTCAGCTGCGGCACATAGGCATAGTCCAGAATAACCTCCGAATTGTACTCTTTTGCTGCTGTAAACAAGTCGGGATAGCTATCGAAAAGGGCATATGTTCCAAATTCCGCCTGTTTCTTTATCAGATTTTCGCAATACTCCAGCACTTTGTTCCAGTTGCTCTCATACAGGTAGGCCCGTGCCTGAAAAGCCGAAGCCGCACCTTTTGTAATCCGGCCTCTATCATCAGCGGGTAGCGCATCTTTGCTGGGCAGATCCGTCATACATTCATCCAATTCCTGATGAATAAAGGCCATGACGGTGGCTTTAGGTGTCCTTGGTATCGTCTTGGACTCCTCTAGGGTTATATCCTTGGTAAAAAAAGGGACATCACCGTAAAAATTGACCAGCCTAAAATAGAGCGAAGCGCGAATAAACCGAACCTCTGCTATACGTCGTTGTTTTAGTGCTGCATCCAGCCCCGGTACACGATCTGCATTTTCCAGATAAACATGGCAGGTTTTGATGCCCCCATAGAGATCTGACCATTCCGAGCCGAAACGCCCTAATGTCGGGTCCGCAGTACCATTACGGATGGCGCGTTGATCTGTATTGGACCTACCCTCAAAAATATTATCACTGAGGGCTTCATCATTCCATAAACGGTCTGCAGAAAATAGTTGATTATAGGCCATATTGACCATTTTTTCCGCATTTTCAGGGTAATCCCAAAAGTTTTCATCGGTAAAACGGTCTGTTGGCAAGGTATCCAGCTTATTACAGGAAGTGAAATGCACAGCAGCCACCAAACTTAGGCCTCCTATAAGTAATTTATATCGTTTCATCACATCAAAAATTAGAATTGAATATTTAATCCGCCGCCATAATATTTCAACGTTGGATAGTTACGGGCGCTATTGGCAGACCCGCCCATGTTGGAATCAAATTCAGAAGATTCGGGGTCTATCCAGGAGTTTTTGCTTAAGGTCAGCAAATTTTGGGCGTTGACAAAAAAGCGCACGCGCTGTAGCCCTAATTTTGAAACAACTCCTTTTGGAAGACTATATCCTATCTGCAGGTTTTTCAGCCGTGCATACTTTCCGTTGAAAAGGTAGAGATCGGAATCTTTCCCAAAGTTGTTGGTCGATGCTGTAGACCCATTTGCGGTAAGCCGAGGCCACTGTCCATCGATATTTGTCGGTGTCCAGTAATCAAGTTGATGCTGATAGATGGCATACGAATAATTCTGATGAAAAGGTTCAATCAGTTCACCGCGGATCATCATATCACGCTTGCCCACCCCTTGCCAGAACATGCTAAAATCAAAATCTTTGTAGCTAAGATTGTAGGTCAGCCCAAATGTAAAGCGGGGAAAACCATTGCCCAGGACAAATCGGTCCCGCGCATCGATGATGCCATCGTTATTTCGGTCGACATACTTGACATCTCCGGGGCGCAAATCCGCTGCAGTGATGCCACTTGGCAGAGCCGAGGTTTCTATGTCAGAGATATTCTGAAAAAGTCCGGCCATTTTGTAACCGTAATAGGAATTATAGGGAAGACCGACACGTGTCAGTTTGGTAATATTATCCACGGTTGAGATCCGGTCATCTCCGGGCATCGCAACGATCTTGTTATGACTGTCTCCCATATTGGCATTGATCTGATGTTGAAACGCTCCTGTGGTTGCGTGATAAGTCAGGTTGATCTCCCAGCCTTCATTGTTCATTTCGCCCAGGTTCTGGTTTTTTAATGAAGTCCCAAAGGTCGAGGGAATCTGTGGTGCCATCAGAATATCGACTGTCCGTTTTTTAAAGTAATCAAAACTGGCGGTAAGCTTATCCCGAAAGAAAGTCGCGTCAAGCCCAATATTAAAATTATAGGTTTTCTCCCAGCGCAAATCCAGGCTGGCATAATTAAACCCAGCAGCGGCGACGGGTTTATTATTAAATCCATAACTGTTTGGGTAGGATTCATAAGTGAAGTAATAGGAATAATCATCCACGGCCTGATTTCCCAGTACACCATAGGTTGACCTGATCTTCAGACTTCCGACATGATCCTTGTACCAGCTCATAAATTGCTCATCTGAGGCTCGCCAGCCTAATGATCCAGAAGGGAAGAAGCCCCAGCGGTTTGCTTTCGAGAACTTGGAAGAGCCATCGTAACGGAAACTGAATTCTGCAAAATACTTACTTTCAAAATCATATCCGGCACGGCCGAAGATTGAATTGATGCTATTTTGTAAAGTACCATTGGGTGTAACTCGCGCAGTTGCAGGATCGATAACCGTTCCGGTGGTCGGTGTACCCAGCACAGGATCTGTAAATTTCATTTTAAGTTCGTTTTGCCTACGTGTATAGGACTCATTGGATGCGCCGATTAAACCCGAGACGTGATGGCTCCCAAAGTTTTTGTCATAATCGAGCAACAACTGGAAATTCAACAGGGAAGCTTTTTCATTGAAGTCCTCGGTATTGCGATCCGAATTGACATAAACCTGTGGCTGCAGTGCATTTGGGTCAGAATAGAGGGGTACCTGAATACGTCGAATAAAACGATGGTCGGCGTAAATATCGGCACCAAAGATACCACGCAATTTTAAACCATCGAGCAGTTTCGCTTCCAGATTCAGGTTGATGTTAAAATAATCATTGTCATTTTTGACATAACCACCTTCGTTAAGTTCAGCCAACGGATTCTGATCCGTCAGGGCATTGTTGACCAGGTATTTGCCATTGTCGGCCCGCATCCGATAGTAATAATACGAAGGTAGACGGGAAGCATTTATAATGGCACTTCCGGCTGTATTTCCTAAATTATTATTACGTGTATAAGCTAAAATCGAGGTCAGTTTAAAACGACCGATCTCCGTACTGAGGTTAGTCCGCAGATTGTAACGTTTTATCCCGAAATCTTGTCCCACAAAGTTGCTTGGTTGATTATAAAAGCCCCCCGAAAATAGATATGAACTCTTTTCACCGCCACCGGAGACACTGATATTATATTTTTGCTGGAAGGAATTTTTCATGATCTCAGGTAAATTCCATTGTTCAATATCCTGATGTGCGTACAGATCCGCGATCGCTTCGGGTGAAAACTGAGGATCCATTCCTGAATTGGTGAGCGCAAGGTTGCGTAGCGTCGCATTTTCATAGCCTTTAACGGGAGAAAACAAGATCTTGGGCTGTTGTACCCCCCATTGTGTTCCGATGTTAACGCTAGGTTTCTGATTTTGCCGTCCCCTTTTTGTCGTGACCAGGATGACACCGTTGGCCGAACGTGAACCATAGATAGCTGTAGATCCCGCATCCTTGAGTACCGATACTGTCTCGATATCGTCTGGATTGATCTTGTTCAACGTTCCACCTTCGGTAATGATTCCATCAATCACCACGAGAGGCGCATTGCTATTTACAGTTGATATCCCGCGAATATTGATGTTCATTGCATTATCATTAGGATCCATGCTTTTCTGCTGAATGGTCAAACTTGGCGAAGCCCCCTGTAGGGCCTGTGTCACGTTGCCAACCGGTCTGTCCTGAAAGGTCTTGGCACCGATCTGATCGACAGCACCAACCAATCGTTGCCGCGTGGTGGTACCATATCCGATCACAATAACTTCTTCCAGTTGGCTATTGCTACTTTTCATTACGACCTGCAACTGCGCCAGATCTTCTGCACGCATGGAGGCGAGTTCCATACTCAATTGATCATATCCGACAGAAGAGAAAATCAAGGTCGCTTTCGGAGAAAGATTACGGATCGTAAAGCTACCATCGGTAGCGGTAGCGGTTCCGGCAGATTCATTCCCTTTGACGCGTACAGAAACGTTGGCAAGTGCTTCACCGCGTTCATTGGTTACCCGTCCTTTGATCGTTTCCTGATCTGATCCTGCCGCGGAGGGCGCCGATGACGGGATCGTCGTTGCTTGTGGCCGGTCGCGGATGACAACTGTCTTATTGTCCAATTGATACGACAGGGGCTGGTCTTTAAAGATCTGAACCAGTACGTCCGATAACATCCGTTCCTTTACTTTTATATTGACGGGTTGGGCTACTGACATTTGCCGTTCTGTATAAAGGAAATTGTATCCTGTCTGTGACTTTAATTCCTTAAAGATTTTTTTAAGGCTCATATTGGAATATTCCAATGTTACCTTCTGTGCAAAGGTTGAAGCACTAACCTGCATAAAAGTAACCAAGATAATTATGGTCGTCAAGCGCATAATAAGCCATAGTTTACGGAATAGCAGATAAGCTATCTCCTTTTTTCTGATATAATTTTGATACATTTGCAAGGTTTGATTCGCAGTATGTTCGAGTCGTCCAAAACATAAACATACTGCAGATTGGATAGTTAAAAATTAATTGTCCCAAACAGCAACCGAGTCCCCCGGGATCTTGGTTGCTTTCTTGTATCCCACAGGGATCGCTATTCGTGTTGTCTATGTTTTTTCATCATATTATTTTTAGGGTATGAGTTATAATCGAATATTTAACGAATACTTATGGAAGAACATAGAGGGTTTTCCCTTCGATCCGAAAATGGACTGCTCCCGTTTTTTCCAGCAGATTTAAGACCTGCCTGACATCATCAAAACGAGAAATGCCGCCACCGAACTTCTCTGTTGTTTTTTTTCCCTGATAGATCACGTCGACTTTATACCAACGCGCTATCTTACGCATGACACTTTCGATATCATCATCGTCAAACATAAATTCATGATTTATCCAAGCAACGACTGGCGCGGTATCCACTTGTTGTAATTTTAGTACTCCATTGGAGCTGAGACTTGACTGTTGTCCTGGTAGCAACCGTAGTTTTTGATGATGGGAAGAGACTTCGACCCGACCTTCCAAAAGTGTGGTCCGCAGTGCCGGTTCGTCAGAATAACTGTTCACATTAAAGTGGGTACCCAGCACTTCTATCTGTTGACCCGCAGTCTGTACAACAAAGGGATGTCTGATATCCTTCGCTACTTCGAAATAGGCTTCGCCAGTCAATTCCACTTCTCTTTTTCCCTTCAGAGCAAAGCGCATTGGATATTTAAGGGCGGAGGCAGCATTGAGCCACACCTGCGTACCATCAGGTAGCTTAATACGATAAGTTTCACCTTTGGTTGTTGATAATATATGGTGGCCGGTATCACCGTCTATATTTTTCCCGACTTCGTAGATCAACTGTCCATCATTACTTTTAGAAATCTTTATACCCATTTCATCCGCAATCTGTCCATCCATCGTTTCCTGCAAATGAATCTGTTTGCCATTGGCCAGGGTCAAGGTAGCCGATTGTTTTCCGGGCGATATGACTTCTGCTGTAGACTGCCGCAGCACTTTATGCTGTACCCCACTAAAAGTCCACCATCCAACAAACAAGATCCCAATGACTGTAGCGGCAACGGCACCGATAGTCTTCCGGGACCACATTGGTTTCGTTTTGGGTTTATTTATCTGACGATGCAGTTGCTCCCAGGTGTTGTCCAATATCGCCAATAGTTCAGGGTCCTGAAGCAATCCCTGATCGACCGGGTCGTCCAAAACATCCTGTATCAGTTCCTGCAGCAGTATCCGATCTTCACCAGATTTTATATAGGAAAGAAAAGCACGGGAATTTTCCTCACTAAGCTCCCCTCGTATATACTGCCTCAAAGTATATTGAAGTAATTTTTTTTCCACAATTGGTTATCTTCTTTTTAGCTAATACACTTCAAAAGCAGACATCATCTGCTCCGATCGTAATTTTATTTTACTTTTTTTCAGCCTAAAGAAAACGGTAGCGATTAATGCTGCTGGAGGAGTATAAAAGAAGCGATCAATAGCGTTGACTTATCCAAAACACCATGCCTTTCTTTGATATATTTTGTAGCTTTTACGATATGATCGTTGATCGTTGAAGTCGATATCCTTAACAAGGTACTCACCTCGGCGTAGCTTTTCCCTTCGATCTTACAAAGTCTATAGATCAGCCTGCGTTGAGGCGGAAGCTGTTCGATCGTTTGCGACAACCATTGTTCGTCCTGTTTTTCGTTTAATTGTTCCTCTACATGGGTATAGAGCTGTGTATTATGGAGACTAAGATAGGCTTGTATCTGTTTCTCCAGATTATTTTTGCGGATAAAGTTATATACCGTGTATTTTGCAATCTGGAATAAATAAGACCGAAAAGACTGTTCGGCATCAATCAGCTCGCGCTTATCCCATACTTTTATAAATACTTCCTGTAAAAGTTCTGCAGCATCCTGTTCGGATTTGACCATTTTACGAATATTGAGGTAAATACGACCACTATACAAACTGTAAATCTGACGAAAGGCAGTTTGGCTGCCTAAACGCAAGTCTGACAGCATCTCTTTTTCTTCCATATGATCATATTTCGGTTTATACATAGTCACTCAAGTGAAAATATAAATAATGGATTACCAAATCTTGTTCTTTTCTCACATGATGTCGCCAAAATAGCAAGAACTATCCCTTTCGCTGAAAAGTAAAATGCTATAACTTTATCGTATTTGGTTATCCCCTCTCCTATTTCGTATACGATAGATCTCTATTAGAACAAGAAAAGGATCGTGCCGGCATTTCCAAAATCGGGACCCTAGCACGGCTCGAGCTGAACTATTGATACATCCATAGGATTGAGTAAAACAAATATAAAAAAACTAAAACGGTTTTGCTTATTTCGGAAGAAAATTATAGGATAGAAGGCGAAGAACCGGCAAAGTATCGAACAAAAATGGCAACTGAAATAAAAAACAACACAAAAAAGAAGAAACATTAAACCCAATTAACTAACTTCATTTATATAATAACAATTAAATCAACTATCCTAACACACATTCAGATTGACACTTTTTGTTTGATCAAGATATAAAATTAGAACTGGAATGGAAACCACGATCGCCACAGAGAAATTGCTATTAAAGCCTGTCGAACTGTCCGATTTGCAAAATATGCATAAGCTCAGGATTAATCCTCAGGTCGCTAAATACATCGGCAGAGATATCAATAAAAGTCTTGAAGAGACAAGACAGTTTATTGAGATGGTCAGAAAAAATAAATTCTATTTCACGATTAAAACAATAGATCAAAATGAATTTGTGGGAACTATAACCTTATGGAATATTGACCGGAGCAAAAAATATGCAGAACTAGGTTACGAATTGCTTCCGCAATTCCAAGGAAAAGGATTGATGAGTGAAGCTGTAAAGGCCCTATTAAAATATGCTTTTGATGAAATGGGAATTGAGGCTATTGAAGCGTATACACATCGCGAAAACATAGCTTCCAAAAAGCTGCTGGAACGCCTCGGTTTTAAATTGGTCGCTGATAAAATTGATCCGGACGTTTTAGACAATATTATTTACGGAATAAATAAAACCGAACAGGAAATCTCAATTGATCATTACTGATCTAATTTATTAATTTCATAGGCATTTACATACCAGATAACAAAGGAACAGATGAAATTTAGCTTTTTAATTGTAGCGCTATTTGTTTATAGCTTTGGCCACGCACAGGATTCAGATGCGTCAAAAAAAGCCAACATCATCCATATTATCTCCCTGTTCAAACAAAAAAACATAGATGAGATTTCAACGGTCATAAACTATCCCTTGAAGCGGGAAAATCCAATTCCATCGATAAAAAAACCGAAGGAATTCAAACAAAGGTTTTATGAGGTTTTTGATCAGAAACTCGTAGATCTGATTGCGCATTCAAAACCGGACCAATGGACAGAAGTCGGCTGGCGCGGAATCATGCTGGATAATGGTAAACTATGGATAGATAGCGAAGGCGGAAAAATAATCGCAGTAAACTATCAGAGTCCATTCGAAAAAAAATTAAGACAAACACTGATTCAAAAACAAAAAGAATACATACACCATTCTTTAAAACAATTCAAAACCCCCGTTTATACAATAAGGTCTGAAAAATACCTGATCAGAATAGATGAATTAGCTAACGGAAAATACAGGTATGCTTCGTGGAAGATCGAAAAAAAAGAAAACATGTCACCTGACATTATCCTGAGTAACGGCAAAATGGATTTCGAAGGGAGCGGGGGTAATCATGTCATCACTTTTACCAACGGAATTTATACCTATGCTATCTACCGAAATATTATAGCGGAAAAAGATGCATCGGATATTACGCTTGTCGTCAAAAAAAACAAGCAAAAAATTTTAACGCAAGGGGGAACATTGATAGCGGAATAAAACGTATTGGATGACAAAAAAGTATTATTCCTCTTCTTTATTAAACATCATTCTGAAAAAATCAAGTGTTGATTTTTCCCCCATGGGTAGATACATAAATCCATGACCGCCTTTCGCTACTGATTTCAGCATCCATTTTTTCTGTTGTTTCTTTACTTTCCGACGAACTTTCAACAGGTCATCATAGCGATAGAGACTGTCATCTTTGGCATGCAGAGAGTAGATGGGGTGAGAAACTTCCGCGATCTTTGGTTTTGCTGAAATGGCATAAAATGCCCGAAAATCAGTTTGCTGTTCTTGCGCAAACTGATAAGACACATTACCTCCCATAGATAATCCACCCAAATAAATCCTATCGGTATCAATAAAATAGCGTAGCTTAACATCAGCTAATATCGTCGAAATAACCGCGGACATATACTTGTAATTTTTCCACCCGGGATTTCCTTTTTGAAAGGGATAGATCACAATCGAATTTGTACTATCGCCAATGGTAAAAATAGGTTCAAACCGGGTCTGAGGATCTATAGTAAAAGCTGCCGTATCTGAAACAACCCCGCCGTGAAAAAAAAACAATGCTCTTGTGGGTGCATTACAATGATAGCCCCGGGGAACAAATACAAGATATGGAATTTCCAGCCCTTCCTGATCAACATGATACAAGGCAAAGCCTGCTTGTGCATGTTGGTAGAAGGCCTGTTTTTCTGAAATTGCATTGGCGGCAACTTCATTTTGCCAAATTCTGTCCCGCTTATATCTTTCCTGTATTTGAAATTCCATGTGTTTAAGGATTCTTTTGTAGGAGCTATTAGCTAATATCGGTTTAAAAATGGAATCGTTTTTAAAATAAGACAGCTCCTGTTCATTGTCACCTAGCCCCAGTTTAACTCCTTCTTCTAACCATGCAATAGCCAGATCGTTTTTACCACATTGCAGTGCTACCACCAAAGCATTGGCATAGTCGTATTTACCTCTGTCCCCTTGTTGATGAAATGCTTTTTTTAATGTTGAAAGTGCATCGCGATATTTTTGGGATTTTATCTGTGCTGACGCCAGATCCATTAACTGTTCATAGGATTGAGCAAAGGAGCACTGAAAAGAAAGTAGTGCAATAAAAAGAATTAAAATCTTCATGTATAGTCGGCTATTGTGTATTTGTACAATGATGTATCAATGTTATCTAGGCTTATGATGCAATCTTGTTCTTATTTGTTGATTCAAAACTACAACATAACGCCCCCCTAGCCTATTTTCTTTAGACCAACGGACAGAAAAACTCGGTGAATGGTAGGATTTGGGAGGTGAAAGGATATACAATATGGCAAAGCTTTGGGTTAATATTTCAAAACTCAAAATATTGTTCATAAATTGTCATTCCATGGATAAAACATTTACATTGCAGAACTCTGTAAAGCTAAGCGAAGAAGACATAATTGCTCTTATGAATTTGTGGAACCATGAGTATCCAAGCAGTTTATCCTATAATAGGATAACTGATTTCGAGAATTATATCAAGACTCTTTTATTCCCAGAGCATATCCTTATCAAAAATGAAAATCATCTTATTGGTTGGGCGGCTAAATTTGATCGCGAGACTGACCGTTGGTTTGTGATTATACTCTCTAGAATTGCACAGGGAAAAGGTCTAGGCTCTGAACTAATGAACAGGTTAAAAAAAAATGAATGCCGGCTTAATGGGTGGGTGATTGACCATGATCTGGAAATAAAAACTGATGGTAGCCCTTATCAATCACCTCTCGGATTTTATATCAAGAACGAATTCATTCCGGCCACCGATCAACGTCTCGAACTTCCTAATTTATCAGCGGTTAAAGTAACATGGACTCACAGAATATAAAAACAAAGACTTATTTTAACGAATGAACATAACAATTTCAGATACACGAAACATCAATTCCAACATGACTCCAATAATGGGGTATCATCGGTATATGGCTCCAAGCACGAAAAATATATCGCTCTCATTTTTAAGTGATCAACTATCATAATTAAAGCTAACTATTTTTATGCGTATATTCTTTTCAAACAATTTATGAAGTTAACTTTAAAAAGGAATTAAAAAAGAATAACAGATATCCATCCTAAAAATCTGTAAACTGGAATGCGAAAACAAACAAACCGGTATATACCAAAGCCAAAGATAGCTGGTAAACATTCAATATATACAACCAACCCCAATCGGGGGGCATATTCCAACAGTAAAACTTTATAAAGCCCGCATTTGCAACTGAGAACAGCAAATTGACAATGGATCAATCACTTCGCAGGAACTGTGCAAGCCGATTGATTTATCTTATTAAGCCAATTCATTTTTAAAAAAACATAAAAAAGCCACATCTCACGACGTGGCTACTAAACTAAACTTATAAACTTACGATTCACTAATAGTCAGGCTACGAGCTAACTTGACTCACCATTAGTTTTGATTCTTTATCTTATTTATAGGCATTAATTGAACTGGACACTCTCCATGCTCCATGCTCATTGACCAGTGTCACAAGGTCTGTCTTGGTAAATCCTTCAAATTGCATCGTTACCTTGGCAACCATATAATCTGCTGATTCTTGGATGATCTGGGTATTTACCTTACAATTAAGCTTCTCGCCGCGCTGCTTTTTCAAGAACTTGACAACTTCTTTACGGTCATTTGTTATTGCATTTGCTGATTGGATCTTCTGACTGAAATCTGCTGTAAATAATTGTTCTAAACCTGTTGACTCGCCCTCAGTGATCACCGCAACATAGTGATTAAGAGCAATGTCTGCCGTGAATAGATTAACTATGGCTTTCTCCGATTTTGAAAAAGTTTTATCTGCTGCAATAGCCAGGCTAGATACTGCTATCATTGCTACTGCCACGAATGTTTTTACTAATGCTTTCATAATATCTTGATTTTATTATATTCGTTCTGTTGTACTTATTTCTTAATCCAAAACTACAACGCAATGGTTGCCTAACCTATCAACTTTAGGTTAACGGATATAAAAACTCGGTAAACGAAGGAAATAAATAGGTGAAATTTAAAAAGCAATCATTAACAAAAAAGGTCTTGCGAATCAAACAGATCTAAAAGCAATACTGTTGTCCAAAACTAACAACAAATAGAATTTGGTAGAAAATTCTTATATTAAAGTAGCGAGAAATACGACTAAAATGAATAGGAGTAATTAAGTAAGAAGCGGCTGAACAAAAGGAGTACCCGCACCCGTTTCTAAGTATAACTTTAAGCTTGCGGTAAATTGTCTCCATCCGTCTGTACAGACTGCATAACATTCAATCGTAGGAATCAAGCCGATATGTGTCAAATGTATTTCGACATGATTTCCCTTTTGCGTTATTTCCCAAACTATTTTAGTACCGATCCATTCGGTTTGATTTATTAATCCCGGAATTACTATCAATGAATCCTCCACATACCAAACAACTTTTTTGTTATAAATCAATTCCTCGACATGCATCTTCTTGTACACCGTTTCACCGAAATTAATGGTAAAATGTTCCCCTGATTTAGCTGAGCTACCCGCGAACATTTCAGTCCACCACCGTGGTATCTCATTGGTCAAAGCATTAAAAACCCTATTTACTGTACTATTCAGGTTGATTGTGCTATTATAATTTTCCATAAGTTATTTGTTTTTAGCGTACTACTAATATATGAACACCCAATCTATTCTAGCTTTGCATAGGACAAGTTTTTACATATGCTTTTTAGCGATTATAAGATATGCGCCTAGTAAAAAATCTTTCCATTAGACAGGAATTGTTATCTAGCACTTATTTAGAACAATATTTACCAAATTTTGTCTTCTGTGTTGATACACCAAAAATATACAGGATAGTACATGACACTTATATCAAATTTATTTGTGATAATAGTGAATCATTCCGGATCTTCGGCTAACCCTCAATCCTAAAATATGGCACCATTTATAAACACGCTGCTTTTGAAAATTATGATATCAGGATGTATATGTATACTTTCTATTAGCAGCTTTGCCCAAAAATTAAGCGTAAGCGACCTTAAAGTAGAGCACCTTAAAAATCCTATGGCCATCGAAACTGATAGCCCCCGGTTCAGCTGGAAGATAAGCTCTCCGATAAAAAATACATTACAGGCATCTTATGAAATCAGAGTAGGTCGTGATAAAGCTGCGATGAACGCAGGAAAAGACCTGGTGTGGAGAGCCGAAGTACCAGGAGATCAGTCTGTACTGATTAAATATAAGGGAGCTGCATTACAAGCAAAAAAGAGATATTTTTGGCAAGTTCGGGTAAAAGACAATCACGGCAATACTTCTGCCTGGTCTGAACCCGCATTTTTTCACATGGGCATTAGCCCCACGGATTGGACAGCGACATGGATCAAAGTGGCCGGAAAAGATACTGCGGCAAGAAGCCCTATTTTCAGAAAAGAATTCGTCGTCAATAAAAAGCTTAAATCGGCAATTGCCTACGTTACCGCGAAGGGATTATACGAAGCGCGTATAAATGGTCAGCGCGTCAGTGACACCTATTTTGCTCCAGGATGGACCAGTTATAAGGATCATTTGCAATATCAGGTTTACGACGTAACCACGATCCTAAAAAGCGGTTCCAACGTTTTTGGAGTTAGTCTCGGAAACGGCTGGTATAAAGGACGGATTGGCTTTGGAAACCAGCACAATTTTTATGGCGATACGCGCGGATTGCTCTTGCAGCTTGTGATGGAGTACACAGATGGCACCACGGAGACGATCCAAACCGATGGAAGTTGGAAATATACTTACGGACCAATTATGGCATCAGATATTTATGATGGTGAAATCTATGATGCCCGAATGGAAATAAGTGGTTGGGACAGTATTGGCTATCGGGAAGATAATAAATGGAATGCGGTCACAACAATGGAGAAAGGATCGGAAAAACTTGTCGCAATGAGCGGTCCGCCGGTCAAAAAGCATGAACAGTTCAAAGCGCTTAAAGTTTTTAAAACACCAGCAGGCGATACCGTTGTGGATTTCGGACAAAACCTGGTAGGCTGGGTCATGCTCAAAGCCAAGGGTACCGCCGGGACCAAGATCACGCTGAGCCATGCTGAGGTACTTACAAAAGAAGGTAATTTTTATACTACAAACCTAAGATCTGCAAAAGCACAGGATATTTATATTTTAAAGGAGAATACCGAACAGGTCTTTGAACCTCATTTTACATTTCAAGGCTTCAGGTATGTAAAGGTCGAGGGTTATCCGGGAGAATTGACAACCGAAGACCTTACTGCTGTCGCGCTATACTCTGCGATGGAGACCACCGGAAAATTCGCTACTTCCAATAGTCTACTGAACCAGCTACAACATAATATTCAATGGGGACAGAAGGGAAACTTTTTAGATGTACCCACGGATTGTCCACAACGTGATGAGCGTCTAGGCTGGACGGGTGATGCACAGGCCTTTGCCAATACAGCGGCCTACAATATGGATGTTGCGGGATTTTTCACCAAATGGCTTAAAGATGTGAAGGCCGATCAACAGCCCAACGGTTCAATCCCCCATGTGATCCCCAATGTACTGGGGGCGAATGATGGGGCGTCAGCAGGCTGGGCAGATGTAGCTACAATTATTCCATGGGATATGTATGTGGCTTATGGTGATCGGCAGTTGCTGGAAACACAGTTTGAGAGTATGCGAAAATGGGTTGATTACATCTCTTCCGTAGCCAAAAATAATCTTTGGAACTCGGGTTTTCATTTTGGAGACTGGCTTTTCTACCGTCCTAATGATGACAATGACGGAAGAGCTGCAGTTACAGATAAATACCTGATTGCCCAGACTTTCTATGCACACTCTACCCAATTATTGATCAATGCAGCTAAAGTATTGGGCAGACAGGAAGATGTCGCGAAGTACACCGCATTGCTGGCAAATATTAAATCCGCTTTTGTGAAGGAATATATGACAGCTACGGGACGATTGGTTTCTGGAACACAAACGGCTTATGTGCTGGCGCTACAATTTGATATGTTGCCCGAGGAACTTCGAGCTGCATGTGCAAATCGCTTAGTAGCGAACATCCGTGATTATGGTAATCATCTCACTACAGGATTTTTGGGTACCCCTTATTTATGTCATGTACTGACCAGATTTGGCCATAACGATGTAGCATACGATCTCCTGATGCAGGAAAGCTATCCTTCATGGCTTTATCCGGTCAAAATGGGTGCAACGACAATATGGGAAAGATGGGACGGAATTAAGCCGGATGGTTCTTTTCAAACACCAGATATGAACTCATACAACCATTATGCATATGGAGCAATTGGGGACTGGATGTACAGAACGATTGCGGGAATCAATTCGGTCGCTGAAGAACCGGGTTACAAAGCTATTGTCATCGCACCCAAACCAGGTGGTAAAATAACCAATGCCGCCGCAGAATTAGAAAGCCCATATGGTCCGGTAAAATCGGCATGGACACTAGAAAACGGATTATTAAAACTTGATGTCACTATACCTGCGAACACCAAAGCAAAAGTAATACTACCCGAGACAACAAGAGAAATCGGTTCGGGAACTTATCATTTTGAAAGTAAAACTGAATAACAATTATTAAAATCCCCTGATAAGTGACACACATGCCGATCAACAAAAAAGATTACATTTGATTTTTGTAACTTTGGAAAATCATGAGTGAAACATTAGAGACTATACAAGATTATTATAAGCGATTGAGCCATCTGCATGCCAGCGATGGGACAATATTGGATGTGGAGCTCGGAAAATCACATTTTAATATATCACCCCGTAAGTACTGTGATTTTAAAACGCCTTACAATAGACGTGATTTTTATAAGATCAGTCTAATCTTGGGGAAAGGTTGGTTTAAATATGGTCCACATGAGTTGTATATCGATCGTCCGGCTCTTTTTTTACCGGCATTGAATATTCCGTATAGCTGGGTCTGTGACACAAATAAACAAGAAGGCTACTTTTGTTTATTCAATCAAGAGTTTTTCACTGGGAGCCAAACATTTGAACCTTTTAAAAAGACCTCATTATTCAAAGAATGGAGTAAGCCGATTGTTTTTCTGGATGCGGAGCAACTAAACCTAATTACAACTTTTTTTGACAATATGTTCCGTCTGAATAATTCTGCTTATCCGTTACGCTGCAGTGCGATCAAGAGCAATTTAGCGGCAGTTCTCCACCTTGCACTGGAATGGAGAGTAGAAGATGTAGCCCCACAGGACCAATCCGGAAGTCTCCGGATGTACCGCCTATTCGACGAACTGCTCCATAAACAGTTTCCCCTGGACTCCCCGGCATATCCCCTATCCTTACATACAGCCGCAGATTTCGCCCAACAGCTAAATGTTCATGTCAACCACCTCAATGCTTCTGTCAAATCGGTTACCAATCTGACCACGACACAAATTATTAAAAGAAAAATTTTTGAAGAAGCTAAAAACCTCTTGATCTACACCGATTGGAATGTAGCCGAAATCGGTTATACACTCGGGTTTGAAGAACCAGCTCATTTCAACAACTTCTTTAAAAAAAATGCGGGAACATCCCCGCTTAAATTCAGACAGAAAAATAAATGATATTTGATTTTCGTAATTTTTACTTTGTCAAATGGTATTGACGCTATTAAAAAAGTCTCTAGTTTTGTTTCATAAAAAAGAGCAAGACAATGTTGAGAGAAGCATCCGCAAAACGCATTAAGCTAGTTACGTTCATGGCATTTGTTTCCATGCCCCTTTCCGGGTTTGTAACGGACATCTACCTGCCTTCGTTTCCGGCGATGGCCAAAAGTTTACATGTTCACGAGCGGGATATTCAATTGACTTTAACAAGTTATTTACTCAGTTATGGTATTTCCCAGTTATTTATAGGCAACATTCTTGACAGTATAGGCCGCTATCACCCGAAGGTTCTAGCCTTAACACTGTTGATACTGAGCAGCCTGTTGATAGCGCATACAGAGAGCGTGTTTTTCATTTGTCTGTTAAGGGTTGTCCAAGGTGTGGCCATATCTATTCTGGTGGTGGCAACGCGTGCACTTTTCGTTGATCTGTATACGGGTGAGCGATTGAAAAATTACCTCAGTTATTTTACTATTGTATGGTCCTGCGGGCCGATACTAGCACCATTTCTGGGCGGTTATCTGGAACAAATATTCAATTGGCAAGCCAACTTCTATTTTCTAGCCTTTTACGCCAGTGGCCTATTGCTATTTGAACTTCTTTATAGTGGGGAAAGTATTGCCCAAAAGAAAAAGATCAATCTAAGGGACAACCTGAACCTGTATAAAATGATGTTGCAGAATAGGCTTTTTATTTTGGGGATTTTGGTCTTGGGATTTAGTTACTCCATTGTCATGCTGTTCAATATTACAGGCCCTTTTATTATCGAAAATACATTTCATTTTTCATCCGTCACAATTGGCTATTGTACCTTAATCTTGGGATTTTCTTGGATGATCGGTGGGTTTATCACAAAAAAGTGTATGCATCTTGACTTTTTTCCCCGTGTGATTGCTCCAGTTTTCTTACAAGCATCTCTTGTTGTCGCTTTAATGCTGGTCGGCATATTTCAACAGAATCTGTATATTATGGTAGGTTTTGCTTTTCTTATTCATACGATTTCGGGTGTCTTATTTACAAGTTTTTTTACCACTAGCATGTTATTTTTCCCTAAATATGCAGGTACTGCCGGCGGTTTAATGGGTGGAATGGTTTATATTGTAACATCGCTATCCAACTTTATTGTTGCGATAAGCGGAAAAGTGACAACGCAAAATGGGTTGGCATCGCGTTATTTTATCTTTTCGACCTTCCTGATCATTATTATACTAGCGATGTGGAAATTACAGAAAGTTAAGGCTGGGCAGAAGGGTTAATCACAGCAGTCCGATCGAGATTGAGAAGAGACAAATTCCAGGGCAAGATGCGCCAAGCATGCTATAGAGATAATAAATTTCATGACAAACTCATTATGGCAATACTACGAGAAGAATGGGGCAATTGATGGGACGCACAAAAACTCAATAAAATAAGCTAAATAAAACATGAATGAAAAGAGCTGATAGCAGCTTATTTAAGTCCATTTTCAGCTTCAAATTTTTTCCGTTTGGCATGCAGTTTTTCACTGCTTTTATAGACCTGTTGATAGCAAACCTGTTTCTGTCGGGCAAGTACAAGCAGCTGATCCTGTGCAGCATATTGCTGCTCCTTTGTTCCACTGTGCATGAGTTTCTCCTGTACAATCTCCCGTCTGCTAAACATAAAAAGATCCTTTAAAGCCCTATAGTAATTTATAGCTTCTAACTGAACTTCTTTTCCTTCTAATAGCCCAACAATGTCCGCCTTCTTAATATCGTTAATAATGGAATCAAATACCAGCTCCTGCTGATCAATGGTATGTAAAGCCTGACCATATTCCTGCGCTATCAGCTGATTTAGTTTGATCGTTTCCAGACCTTTCTCGCCAACAAGCATCGAAAACGCCCGGGATTCTTTGGCCGTAATAAGAGCATCGAATTTTTCAGCTTTTTTATTTTTGCATGAACTCAGGGCGATTAGCACCGAAATGATGATAAAAATATTCTTTAAAACATTGCGGATCATGATGCTGTAAGAATTGATATAGGTAAAAATACATATTTTTTTCTTAACATATTAACTGAACACTTATACCTCAACAGCAGGAGTCGACAATTCATCAAAAAGAAGGCCTTATTGCGTTTTTATTCCCACAAGGTTCGTACATAAAAAGCCACATCTCACGACATGGCTTCTATATAAACACACTACTACTTATACAAAAATACCATTACTATTTTTGCGCTGCGGCCAAAAAATCTTCCGTTCTGGATGGGCTCAGCAACTCCCAGAGGGAAGCGACGGTCCAGCCGGGCGCAAAAATATCGTTGTAAAATCCTTTTCCATTTTTACCATAATCCCAATTTGTATGTTGTACGACTTCTGGATAATAACCTACCTTGGCGATATTGAAAAGATGGTCCTTAACCGGCATCAACTGTAACATGGAGCTCTTAATCACACTCGAAAAAGCAGTGAGCCGCTGTTCCTTGGTTTCCTTGGCAAGCCAATCAAGAACAGCTGCGAATTCAAAGATGAAAACATCAATATGGTTGTTCTCTACGGAGACATTTCCCCAGCCGCGGGATTTAAAACCGACATCGCCCAACATTTGGCCATCGGCAAAAGGCACATCCCAGGTATAGTACCAAGTGAGACAAAAGTAAGCTGCTTTCTTGCACTGCTCCAAATAATGTTGCCGCTCTTTTCCTTTACTTACTTGCGCCAAGTAATACATTGCTGTAGAAGCATATAATGAGGCTTCCTTATCTTCACAATTAGCATCCAAGGTAGACGAAAAGTAATCCGATTTAGATATGATTTCCCGCTCTAAATATCTTGCGGATTTTTGCGCCTGTTGAAGATATTCGCCCTGTTTAAAATAGACGGAAGCCATAACCAATGGCACTGTCGCTGAAGGTGTACTACCGCCGCTGCCATCCTTCACCTGCAGCTGATCGTCAAATTTACGTGGAAAACTTCCATCCGACTGCTGGAGCTTGGCGAAGTTGCTAAGCAATTTTTTAACGCGCTGTTCCCATTCAGGATGCTCTCTACCCTTTTTCTTTTCGTAGCTGAGGTAGTTAAGTATCGCAAAGATCCCCTCTGACTGTCTCCGAATACTGAATTCTTGTGTTTCGCTGTTGTGTGTAAAATCAACGAACTCCCTGAAAAATCCATTTGCTGTAAATCCATGTTGCAGGTAGCTATCAAATATTGCTGTAGCGTTACGGACCAATGGAGTCTGTGCATGGGCTTCTCCATATTCAAGCGCATTGTATGCATTGAGCAATACACGTCCCACAAATCCAACTTCCGCAGAGCCAGTATTGTTGCAGTCATCGGTACGCATATGGACACCAGAATAGTATTTTAGTTCTTTATCCCCTACATAACTGTCCTTAAAGAAGTTTGCCAAAATACCTTTGGCTTGTTCTGGAGTGTAAGCTGTCGGAAGTGTCGATGGCTGCTGTCTGTCGAATGAGTAGTTCCACACTTTGGACACAAAATCACCATAATTATCGGCTTTACCTTCGCTGATCTCCCAGGAAAGCTGTCTTGTTTCACCTTTTTCAAGTTTTTCAAAGGCAACGACCTCGGGAGCCAAGGTCAGTTTTCGGAGATAGGTCTTGGGGGCCTCGTGGTAAGGAAAACCAAAAACCAAAGCGGAGGCACCTTCCGCATTTTTAAATCCTGTAAATCCAAGATCAGTTTTGCCACTTAAAATCACCTCTCCACTTGGGTGTGTGGTCAAGGCATCCTGGTTTATTTTATCTAATCGAATAACAGTATAATAAGTATGGGATGCCGCATTGAAAACGCCGGTCAAAGGTGTACTAAGGCGATCTTCTCGAACCTGCCAGCTATCGCTGGTTTTAAAAGAAGGGGCCTCCTGCGGTGAACGCATATTTTTATGGTACCAAAAACCCGGCATCAGAAACTCGCTTTCTGCATGTGTATATTTTTTAATTTTAAATGTCTTTTCAAAATTAAAATACACACGTTCTTTGGCGGTCAAAACTACCTTAACAATAGTTTTCCCCTCATTTTTGACGACAGTCTGCGTCACATCAACAGGCATGGTCTCCGTGGATTCCAGTGTCTGCCCACCTTTGTCAAGTAATTCAAAACGTTTGGCCGGATTGCCGGGCGACTTTAATAGGATCGCCTGGCTCATCTCCTGCGCCCTCAAGGCATATGCGTTTGCGGCTAGTAATAAGGAAATTAAAAAGTGTTTTTTCATTCGAATGATTGTTTTTGAGTACCCATTTCTGGCTATATACATTTTGCTGGTTTATTTTCTTTTTATTTTCGGACGGATAATTTCGCTGGATATCTTCATGAGGGGAACCGCATCCGTTGTCCAACTAACATCTGCAATATACATGGCCCGTGGATGGATACTATCTTTGCTGTGATGCGCATGGAAGACGATTTTGAGCTTCCCTTCCTTATCCAGAAAAAGTGCATTATGGCCGACACCGACTAAATCCGCAGGCAGCTGCAGAATTGGGTTGCCAGCATATTTTGTCCATGGCCCCGTGGGGGAACTTGCCGTGGCCAAGCCAATGCCATAGCGCTGACTTTCATAACTATTCGCCGAATAGGTCATGTAATATAGATTGTTATGTTTAATAACAAATGGACCTTCATTAACCAGTCCCCACACTTTTTCCCACTCCTGTGATACCACAAGGTGCTGCTTCAGGCTGCTGCTGTTAATCGTCTTCAGGTCAGCTGCAAGTTGCGCCGACCACACTGCCGACCCATTATTAAAACGGACAAAATAGAGATAGGCTGTGCCATCATTGTCGATAAACAGGCTATTGTCAATGGCCTTTTCACTTGCTAGCATGGGTGTTTTTGGCTCTTGAACAAAGGGTCCCAACGGGGAATCTGAGGTCGCAACACAAATATGTTCATTAGCGCTGTAATACATATAAAACTTCTTTTTATCCTTGATATAGTAGATTTCTGGCGCCCAGAACCAACGTCCACCCCAGGAATCCTCACCTTTCAATGCCAGTGTATTGGATTTGCTCCAATAACGAAGATCATCTGAAGTATACACTTCAATACCGTTCTCGGCATTGGTACCGTAAGCGTAATAGGTGCCTTCATGCAACAGAATAAATGGATCACCCAGCGGCACGGCGGGTTCGAATACAAAATCACTCTTTTCGGATTTTGAGCAGCTGAAGCTATACAGTGAAAATAGCAGCAGTAAACAGATATAAATTAGCTTTTTCATTTCCTATAAAGTTTATACGGCCTAGCCATTAATAATTTGGGTTTTGCTTTACATTTGGATTATTGTTGACCTCATCTGAGGGAATCGGTAGCGAACGATGTTTCCCTAGGGTAAAATTATTAAAATCGGCATCCCTTTGTTTCAATTCGGCAAGTCCTTCTTGTGAATCTACCAACCCCCAACGTTTTAGATCTGCCCAGCGATGTCCTTCTGTAGCCAGTTCCAATACCCTTTCGGTCTGCAATCTTTTCAGGAATGCGGTTTTATCGGTAGTTGCACCGGGGTAATTTAAAGCTAATTTTGGCATATTTACACGTTCACGTACACGGTCGACAAGCGCGACAGCCTCCGTCAGTGAACCATTTGAGGCTGCAATGCATTCTGCGTACATTAACAACACGTCGGAAAAACGAATTAACCGCACATTTGTTGGATTGTAATAGTCATCAAAATCACGGAAATAATCAGACCCATATTTTCTAAAAAAGACACGTCCCGGCCAGTTACTCCACTGGGCCGCATCACTTGTCAATCGATAGATTTTGTTATTATTCGGAAAGTCGTCCTGCATACCATTATAAAATGCCGTATACCGCAACCGTATATCAAATCCATTGGCCATATTCTTTTCTTTCTTAAATGCATCAACTAACCAGGGCCGAAGTTCACCATCGGTCCAACCAATGCCCGGAGGGGCAAAAAATTGTCCACGGTTCAAGCCTAGGTTGGGCCCCACGTCTAAATCACCATCGCCCGCCGGAGAGGGATTGGCGTCTGAATATTGGATCTCAAAAACAGATTCCACATTATTCTCTTTCGCTTTATCGAAATTATCAAAATAATTGGCTGTCAAATTATAATAGCCCTTTCCGGCACCTGTTACCAGCCAAGCCAAATCTGCCTTAGCTTCATTCCATTGATGTAGCTGCATATATGATTTTGCCCGAAAAGCCAATGCCGCGCCCTTAGTTGCCCTTCCTTTTTCGGAACTGCCCCATACTTCGGGCAATAAGCTTGCTGCTTTACTAAAGTCGGCGATTGCCTGCGCATAAACATCCACTTCGGTATGGCCTTCCGGTTGAATTCCCGGGGTTGAAGGCTCCAATACAATTGGAAGGCTGGGATTGGTACCACCCCATAATAGCGCAAGGTAGTAGTAATATAGTCCCCGCAAGAAATAGGCTTGTCCAAGAATCGGTCCCTGATCAGATGGATTGGCAAATGTAATATCTGGGGTATAATGCAGCACTTGATTTGCGCGGAAAATAGCCTCGTAGCAATCGCGATAGGTCCAGGCATTTCCTTCCCAGAAGTTGTAGTTATTGTACCGAAACTGTGTCCATTCTTTAAGTTCGGCCCAGGGACTTTGACTAAATCCTTCATCTGAGGTAAGATCCAAACGAAACCACATCCAGCGGCTAAAGGTACCCGGTTTATAGAACATATTGTACACTGCGTTGACCCCACGTACTGCATCCTGTTCGGTTTTCCAATAGGTCTTAACAGTAATGGTATTGGGATTTTCCACATCCACTTTGCAGGCTTGCATCAGGCTCGCCGCCAATAAAATATAGAGTAGCTTTTTCATTGCGTTCAAAAATTAGGTTTAAAAAGTAATTTGGGCTCCGAAAGTGAAACCTTTGGCATTTGGAAATGCGCCACCATCATAGCTTCGATCCCAAATATTGCCATTCAAAAATTCGGGATCCAGCCCACGATAGGAGGTAAAGGTGATCAGGTTCTGTGCATTAACATAAAACCGAACCTGCTTCAAGGTCTTTCCTAACAACGTACGCGGCAGGTTATACCCTAAAGCGAGCTGCCTGATCTTAACATAATTTCCATTCTCCAACCATCGGTCTTGATCGCCGCGAACATTTCGGGAATCCGCATAAATAGGACGCGGGTCTTTGGCATTGGGATTTTCTGGAGTCCAAGGATCATAATCGGCGCGGTAGTTTGAATTGTCGTCAAAACGGTCGTACGCACTGCGTGGCCCATTAAAGGATTTGAAGCCAAATGCTCCTGTCAATTGTACCTGAAAATCGAAACCTTTGTAATCTAGGCCTAGATTCATCCCCAATTGATATAATGGTATGCTTCGTCCTAAATACTGCCGATCGGCATCTGTAATCTGTCCATCATCGTTAAAGTCAATATATTTAACATCACCTGGTTTGGCATTCGGCTGAATCAATTGTCCTTGGCTATTTTTATAGGCCTGTACTTCTTCGTCTGAACGGAAAAGACCATCCGTTTTGATTAGATACCAGTTACCGATGGAACTACCAACTTTGGATTTTGTATCCCATTGCGTAAACTCCTTTTTGTCATATCCTAATTTGAGGATCTTATTCTTGATATAGGATGCATTGACGCCGATCTGATAACCGAATTCACCAATATTATCACGCCATTGCGTTGCAAGTTCGATACCTGTATTGCGTAGGGAGGCAGCATTCACATAAGGATTTCCGCCGTTGTTGCCTGTAGCCATCAAGATTTGCATCGGTGTCAATACATCTTTGGTTTCTTTGATAAAATAATCCAGGGATAGATTGAGCTTATGGGAGAATAGCTGGGCATCAAATCCGGCATTCAACTGCGCGACCTTCTCCCATTTGAGATCGGCATTGGCCAGTTTAACTTGGGTCATCCCGTTTTGAACGGTCTGATCAATTCCAAAAGCGACCTGCGGAAATACATTGATGAAAGAAACCCAGTCCCAAACACCTATATTGGAAGTACCCAAAACACCATAATTGGCGCGCAACTTTAAATCATTGATCCAAGGTACCTGAAAAAAATCTTCTTTACTTATACGCCAGCCTGCGGAGACAGATGGAAAATAGCCCACCCGATAATCTGGATTAAACTTGGATGATTCGTCCCGGCGCATGGTAAAACTGAACAGATACTTATCATCATAGGCATAATTAACCCGGCCAAAGAGAGAAAATAATTTTTCGAGATCTTGATAATTGCCAGTCTTTGGGTTGTCCAGTGCAGCATCCAAGTTGGTAAAATAGTTTTTTCCCGACATGAGCACATTATTTTTCGTTCCCCAAAGCTGTTCATAATTGGAGGTTTGATAACTGATACCCGCAACGGCAGAGACATCATGTTTGTCAAACTTTTTCGCATATTCTAAGGTATTATCATACACCAACCCACGGTATTGTGCCTGGTTTTTATTTAAGGAGGAAGGATCATAAGGTTGGTTGTAGGTCCAGAAACCTTCTTTTCGAAGATACATGTGACGATCATTACTCAGGTCAAAGCCAAAATTAAAACGGTATTTGAATGACTTGAACAGTTCCAATTCGGTAAATACATTTCCTCTGGTGCGCAGATTGCCATTTTCCGTTTGCTCAAAATCCTCTTTGGCGAAAGGATTGGTTCCAAAGGTGACATCCCGATTCCCATCACCAATACCATATCCTCCTTTGGCGGCATTATTTTCATCGTAGATTGGAATGGTTGGCAGCATGCGATAGACATCGACAATGGGATTGGTATTGAGTTCATGTACATTAAAATTACTCAGCACGATATTTTCGCCGATACTTAATTTGACATGTTCTCCAAAATTGCGTGAAGTAGACATATTGGAGCGTAGCGTAAAACGTTTACTGGATGTTCCGATCGTCGTCCCTGTGTTAGCCTGATAGTTACCCGAAATATAATAACGGCTTTCTTTGCTTCCACCTGAGAAAGCAATCTGTTGATCCTGCAGCCAGCCTGTTTTAAATACCTCTTCCTGCCAATCAGTATTGCCCTCGAAATGGTTGGCCGATTGCCTATTGCCATTGCTAAATGCCAGATCATTCAAACTTAGCCATAGATTTCGGTCGGCTAAGTTGTAACGTGGCAGCCATTGTGCGGTGGCCCGGGAGGAAAGTTCGATTTTCATCTGCCCCTCTTTACCCTGTTTGGTTGTTATGATGATAACACCATTCCCGGCCCTAGAACCATAGATCGCAGCAGCGGAGGCATCTTTCAGTACCTGGATACTCTCAATATCATTGAAATTAAAATCCCGATTTGCTCCCGATACAACCCCGTCGACGACATATAAAGGAGTGCTTGACCCAAATGTCCCGGTACCACGGATCTCAACCTTACCCTCTGCTCCCGGATTGCCTGCCGTGCGTACACTGAGCCCGGGTAATGTCGCCAAAGCATCCCCTACAGTCCCTGTTACCGTGGTGTTTTTCATCTCCTTCGGGTTAAAGACAGAAACGGCGCCCGTCAGATCCGATTTTTTGATCGTCTGATACCCAATCACAACGACTTCTTCCAGGTCTTTATTTTCTTCCTGAAGCGTGATATCTAAAGTTGATTCACCGTTAAATAAAATTGTTTTGGAATGAAAACCAATCAAAGAGAAGATCAGCTCCCGCCCGCTACTGGCAGCAATTGTATAACGGCCATTTTCGTCCGTCGTCTTTGCGGTTCCTGATGCTTTTATGGTAACGGTTACACCCGGCAACGGCCGTCCCGTTTCATTCAATACCCTCCCTTGAAGGTTACTCGTTTGTGACTTTACTGCAAAGGATAGCAAGCACAAGAAAAGAATGAAAAATTTTCCCTTCATAATTTGATTTATTAGCGTATAAAACTGGTTATTTTTATAAATAGGCAAAGACAAGAACCCATGGCCGGGTTTTAGCTTTAAACCTATTTCAAATGTAACAGGCGTTACAGAAACAAAATAGCAGATATGATCCAAAAAATGGTAAAAATAAGTCATTCCCGCTTTTTGACCAGTTTATACATCTTTTAACCGATAATGACCATTTATCGGTTATCAGCCATATCAACAGAATCATTTATTAGTTTTATTTTAGTTGGTATGAAAGGGGTTCTCATTTTTGGTATTGTTTTTTTGTATCTGGTCTGTTCGGTCACCTGCCAAGCACAACGTTATTCAAATTTTCATTTTAGAAAATTGCAGGTGGAAGATGGCCTTTCCGAAAACACGATCTATTGCATTGTCCAGGATCGGCAAGGATTTATGTGGTTCGGAACGAAAGATGGATTGAATCGCTACGATGGGAATAGCTTCAAAAATTACCATTACCAACCAGAAAAGAAACAGTCATTAGGAAATAATTTTGTCCGAAGTATAGCTGAAAAATCGCCGAGCCACTTGTATATCGGAACTGACGACGGTTTGTATATCATGGACAAGATTACAGCAGCCTTTCAAAAGATTGAGCTTAGCATAAGCGGCAAAGGAACATTTAACTCAGCGATTAACGCCCTTCATGTCGATCGGCAAGGAAGTCTTTGGATTGCAACCATGTCCCAGGGCATCTGGAAATATAACCCAAGTACAACTAAAATTACGCAGCTACAACTCAAGGGAGTCACATTGGGGCAGAATGCGACCTGGGCTATCCTACAGGATCGTTCCGGTGTTATTTGGGCAGCCACACGTCTGGGGCTCCTTCGCTTCAACAATCAGCAGGCACATTTTGATATCGTCGGCCCGCTTTTCAGCGAAGTTGGAGATCCTCAATTTGAAATTCTTTCCATGTGGGAAGACCCTAAAGGTGACCTATGGTTAGGTACCTGGTCGCAGGGCCTGCTTCGTTACAACAAACAATCAAACGAATTCAGTCGCTTTCTAAATAATACCAGCCATCCCTATGTCACGCATATCCGTGCCCTGCGAGAATTTCGCGAAAACCAGCTTCTTGTTGGTTCAGATGACGGACTCTTCCTGTTTCACACTGAAACGGGGACGTCCGAAAGATTAGACATTCCTTATTATAAACACGGTCTAAGTGACCAGAATGTTTATTCCATCGCAAGAGA
The DNA here is from genome assembly GCF_002933815.1 of Sphingobacterium sp. HMA12. Classification (GTDB taxonomy): domain Bacteria; phylum Bacteroidota; class Bacteroidia; order Sphingobacteriales; family Sphingobacteriaceae; genus Sphingobacterium. The sequence continues at coordinate 406,847 of NZ_BEYR01000003.1, read as the reverse complement.
TCGCGAAAATGCCATCTGGATCGGCACTTATTTTGGGGGTATAAATTATCTCAATACCGCATTACTTTCTGTGGAGACCTTTTTCCCGGATATTCTTCCCGGGTTTCTGTCCGGAAAAGCTGTCAGCCAATTTTGTGAAGATACTAAGGGGAACCTTTGGATCGCAACGGAAGATGGAGGCATCAACTACTACGACAAAAAAAAGAAACAAATTTCGCAACCGATAAAAGCTTCTTATCATAATACCCATGCCCTGCTTCTGGATGGCGATCATCTTTGGATCGGCACTTTTTCCCGCGGGCTTGATCGTTACAATCTGGCAACTGGTCAACGTCAAAATTTCAGACATGATGCCAACAATACGGAAACAATTAACGATGATTGCATCTTTTCGCTGTTTAAAACAAAAAAAGGGGATCTTCTGATAGGAACACCGGCCGGGCTCAGTCGATATGATCAGCAAAAAAAGAAATTTGTCCGTATCCCTGAAGTCACCCAGTTTATCTATGACATCAAAGAAGATGATGAGGGCAATATCTGGCTCGCCTCGTACCAATCAGGCCCCATAAAATTTGACCTCCGTAAGCAAGCTTGGGTTCATTATAGTTTGATCCGGCCAAATGATCCCATTTCTTCGAGTAAACTAACCAGTATTTATGTTGATAGCCAACATCGATTATTATTTTCAAGTGAGGGAAAAGGAATATTCATTTATGATAAGACGAAAGATAGCTTTCGCAATATCGGGCAAGCGCAAGGCTTGCCAAACAATGTGATTTACGGCATACTCGATGATGCCCTGGGCAACCTTTGGCTCAGCAGCAACAAAGGCATTATCTGTTTTCATCCTGACAATCCCAAAAATTACAAACTCTATACAACGGAGAACGGATTCTCAACGAACCAGTTTAATTTCAAAGCATCTTTCAAAGCCAGCGATGGTCGGTTTTATTTTGGCGGGATCAACGGATTTACAAGCTTCTATCCCGATGAAATTAGCGCAGTCAAAAATCAAGCTGTACCAAATGTTTTCATTACGCAGATACAATTACTCAGCAAGCATAATCCCAACTTAGAAAAAAACGTTCAGGTTCAATTGAACAAGAACGAAAAGATTGTACTAACCCACCAATTTTCTTCATTCAATATCTCCTTTGTAAGCTTGAGCTTTGCATCCCCCTCCAAGAATCAATATGCCTATAAACTGGAGGGAGCTGATGATGAGTGGACTTCAGCGGGTAACACCAAAAGTGTAAGTTATGTCAATCTTTCGCCGGGAACATATGTTTTCCATGTAAAGGCATCCAATAATGACGGTTTATGGAATGAAAAAGGTGCAGCGGTGCAAATTGAAATACTACCGCCGCTGTGGCTCTCCTTGCCAGCCAAAATAACGTATACACTTCTATTCGTTGCATTGTGCTATGTCTGTTTACGATATTATATCATGGCGAACAAACGTAAGCAAGCTCGCGATTTAATGGCCTTCCAGTCTGAACAGGAACAGAAATCCTTCCGATCAAAAATTGACTTTTTCACTAACATTGCGCATGAGATCCGTACACCTTTGAGCCTGATTACAGCACCCTTGGAAGAAATAATACTACAAGAAAACGAAGATAAAGAAACCATGCACAATCTCCGGATCATAGAGAAAAATTGTGAACGGCTTACCGTGTTGATTAATCAGTTACTTGATTTTCGCAAAATGGATGGGAATGGACCGCCACTAAGTCCTGAATCTGTAAATTTGAAAAATTTGCTAGAAGATCTCTACGATAGGTTCAGAAAATCAGTAAACCGCAACCGGGTCCGTTTCGATCTATCAATTCCCCAGGATCAAGACCTGATTATTGAAACCGATCTGGATGCTGTGATGAAAATTGTGAGTAACCTACTGACCAATGCGACGAAATTCGCACATTCCTATATTTTGATCAACTTGAAAAGAAACTCGGACAAATCTTTTACGATTACAGTCTCGGATGATGGTCCAGGAATACCGGATGACTTTAAAAAGCTTGTATTTGATCCCTTTTATCAACTTAACTCCAATAAAGACCGTAGCGGTACAGGCATCGGACTATCCTTAGTCAAACATCTGACGAACCGGCTGGGTGCTGAGATAAAAATTGAAGATATGCTGCCCCGAGGTGCTAAGTTTATTTTCACGATTAGAAGCATGCAACTCGCCCATGAAGCTACAGGTCCAATAGTTGAGGAACTGCCCATGATCCTTGACAGCCCGGAATATAATCCCACCCAGATCCTGGTGGTCGACGATAATCCGGACATTACGGCCTTTATCAGCCATTCGTTAGCCGTATCATATCATATTGATATTGCTGATAGTGCGTCAAAAGCTTTGACCATGTTAGACAATAAAGTTTATCATCTTGTGGTCTCCGATATCATGATGCCGGAGATTGACGGGATTACATTTGTAAAGCGTTTAAAAAATGACATTAATTATTCGCATATCCCTGTCATTCTGCTATCCGCAAAAATACAAAATGCGACGAAAGTTGAAGGCTTACTATCTGGTGCCGACGTGTTTATTGAAAAGCCTTTTTCGATGACCTTTCTAAAAGCGCAAATCAGCAGTTTACTACAAAACCGGAAATATCTATTGGAGAATTTCCATGCTTCACCATTATCCTCCTATTCTTCTTTAGCAACCAATGCTCACGATGAGGCTTTCTTAACACAGCTCAACGCTGAAATCGAAAAACATCTTTCAGACGAACAATTCAATGTAGAATCATTGGTGGATATATTTAAAATCAGCCGTTCTAATTTCCAACGAAAATTGAAAGCGATTAGCGGAACTTCCCCTGGCGACTATGTACGAAACTACAGGCTAAAACGTGCCTGCGCCTTACTGATTGAATCAGATTATCGCATTAACGAAGTGGCGTTTCTTGTGGGATTTAGCTCGGCATCCTATTTCACAAAAGCGTTCATAAAAGCATATAATTTGACACCAAAAGAATTTATTCAACAATCGCGCTTACAAGCCAGGTAACACATAGGCCGCTAATAAAACAATAGTTGGATAAATTCAACCCACATTAAGACCTCCACAAAAAGTGTTTAACCAAAGTTGTCGAAGATTACTTAGAATAAGCTGTTTTTGGATATAATTTCCTAAACGCGTTATACACTGCCTGATGAATAACAGTTGAATGTAATTCATCGGGCATATAATCAAAAATAACTTCTATCTTTTTATGGTTGCTCAGAATATTGTAAAACGCCGCGGCATCACGATACATTCGAAGATCTTCATCCTTATTGGGAACCCCAAGGTAAACCCGCACGTTTTTCCTTAGGTTAGCATTTAATAGCTTTTCGGTATTTTTCAAAAGCTCCTGTTGCCCCCACCATAAACTAGGACTAATAATAATATAATTTTCAAAAAGATCAGGTTGTTTAAGTAAGAGCTCCGTGGAGAAAAGACCTGCCAAAGACTCCCCAATTACTGTTCTTTCCGCTTTTGTTTTATAGTGTTTACCGATATAAGGCAGCAATTCATCTTTGAGGAATGTCATATACTTTTTGGATCCACCATAGGTAGGAAAGCTGGCTTTTTGAAATCCTTCTTTCTCTAAAAAATCGATATTTGGGACTTCGAATGTAAAATCACGTCTTCGGGTATTGCCCTCGATTCCTACAACAATACTATTGGGAAACCGCGCTATCCAAGGTTGTGTATCAAAACGAACTATCCCGGCGATATGAAAAAAATCTTCATCCATACCACCATCGAGGACATACACAACCGGATAGGTCAACGTATCATTTTCCCCATAGTCATCCGGAAGGTAAATATTGATCTTTCGGTCTTCCTGTAAAATCTTTGAATGTAGGATAGTGGATTTACCGATGGTCAAATCACGGCTGTTGGTTTGTCCAATAGCGCAATAATGACAGATGAATAAAGTTAAAAAAAACAAAATTGTACGCTTCATTTCAAATGTTATATTAAAAATAAGCCCATTCCCACACAGTAGATCTCCATGACAAAAAATACGGTGGCAATGACCTATAATAGCTTCGAAAGTAAGTTTAAAAATCAATAAAATAAACAATTTTTATACTTATTTGCCGTTGCTTTATAGATTATGTCAAATCATTCCCACAGCTCAACTATTACACGATCCGTTCGCATTCATACCCCCATTCAAACATCTGCGTTATAACGCTACTGGCATCTATATCCGACTGGGAAGACTCTATTCTTAAAATATTTTCATCATCCTCAAGATCAAAGTTAATTTTATAAGTAGAGAATAACCCCAGAAGCGTCGTAACGATTTGTTGTGCGTCCCTGTATTTACAGACATTCGTTTTAAATATTTCAACTCTTTTCATTGTATTATATTCACTAAATTCACCGAATTCTATTATTCGCAAATCACCTGATCAACGTTTCGAATTACTTTCAATCACTGTTTTTTATGCAAGTGCACCCTGTTGATTTGTCTTATAAGATCTTTACTATCTATTTCTTAAAACCGGCTGTAAATTTGTTGGATACCTCGGCCCAATTGTAGGCACTGAATCCGTACGATAGACATGCAAAACATCATGAAAAACTTCGTTGTCTTTCTCTTCCTCAGCATTCGAAAACAACGCTATAATTGCCACGAATAACAATAGAATCAATGCATTAAAAAGATGTACCATACCTATAAAGACTAAATAATGAATACCTAATTTCCAAAAAGTGAGTAAGTTCTCCCATATACTTTCGGTGAAAGGCAGGTTTAGCTCGGTAAACGAACTCTTTTTCCCTTTTAACAACATAATGTATTTCTTTATTTAATCCTTCGTATCAAATAAAATATACTACATATGTTATCCGAATGGAAGAAGCAGCGCTCCTGATAGCAAAAGCCAACGGCAGGAAATGAAATACAAATTGTACAAAGAGAAAAAAGCCACATTAGAAAAAATGTGGCTTCGTTAGTATATTGATTTAAATGGCTTCTTAGGAAAACTGTTCTGTTAATATGCGTGGATTTTCTGATCTGATCGCCACCACAGCAAACTGCCTGGCGTTACCTTCTATTTGTCGCTGTGCCTCTTTGGATAATGCACCCAGCGCAAATTGTCGCCTCCATACTTCGACCCCATTGGTAAAAGCTAAGGGAAGTTTCTTCGCAAATTCTCCGGGGTTGGCAAAGTCGATCTTAAATAGTTCTAAAAGATCTCTTTCTGTTTTATCATTAGTATTTCCGGAGATAGCGAAAATTTTTTCGGCAATTGTATCTATAAACACTCCGTCATGCCTCTTTTCACCTGTACTATAAATACAATAGTAAATATTTTGCCTATCATTTCCATAAACCTTCTTTGCAATACAGACAGGTGCCATCTGCGTTTCCTGAGAAAGCTTTTTACCTGCAGAACGATTAATGACCGCAACCAAAATAAAACAGACAACAACAATCGCAGACAACACAGTAATAACACCGATGCCAATCGTTTCGATCAATCCTCCAAAAATTGCCAATGCCAGAAAACAGAGCAAGCCTATACCGATCACAAATGGTACATAAACGACTTTATTCCTTCCAAAGGCGGAACTTTTTACATACTTCTCGATAATTGTGCTGTCGTGCTCAAATTTGCTAAGTTGTGCTGTATCCATTTTATTGGTTTTTAGATGTATTATTATACTACTTTACACTTATCGTAAGACAAATGTATACAATACCATTTTTACGATCACTTTATATTTACGATTCGCAGCAGTTGATTTAATATTCGTTTAAATAAAAATAAAATATGAAGAGCACCTTCTTCAGGTTTCGGCAGAAGCCACAAACTAATTTAAAATAGAAAAAATTAAACACAAATGTGTAATCTTTAAATAAACAAAAATATCTACATATTTTATAAGCATATTTGTGTATATAACTAACAAATTAAAAAATGTTTCTGAAAAATTGGACACTACTTTTATTCGCATTTGGACTGAGCTTAATCTCAAGTTGCACAAAAGATCCTGTGATTAAACCAGAAATAGAGCCGCCCACGCCAATAGATACAACGAAGGTTATTGTTCCCAAACCTAAGGACTCGGTCTTTGAACGCAAAACAGTCAGTTTTATAGTCAAAGAACACTTTGTAGATGAAACGGTGGATCAACAACTCTTTTTAGGGAGCCTTTGGAACCTTAAGGACACAACAAGGGGTTTGCATTTGGAAAACATTCAGTCCGAAGCAAAAAACTTTCCTATTTTTGTCATGGCGAATTCAGCAAAAGAGGAAATTGGCCATTTTTTACCCTCCTATATGAACATATTGAATTATGCTAATTTATTCAAGAACACAGACCTCTCGGGATCGCTGGAAATGAATTCAAGAGATTTTTCAGATTATGCCGAGATACAATTATATATCCCTCAAAATAGGGATATTGAAAAGGTACTCAATCTTGTCAGGCATAGTGATTCGACAACTGTCCAAAAGACTCACAGTACCTTCAGACACGCATTGGTAAGGAGATTGACCTTAGATACCGATCAAGTTGATTATTTCTCAAATTACCGGGAGTCAGACCTGAATAATCTCAAGAAATTGGGTTATTCGCCCTATTTTATTCTATCCGTCAATTATGGCTATCAACTTGTCATCGCAGCGGAAGGCGATTTCACAAGACCTGACATGAATAGAGCTATTGATAAATTGTTAGAAGGAAATTCATTGGATAATATGGATGAGCAGGTTCTCAATGCAACAAAACTACTTGTCTACTATCGAGATGGAAGTAGGGATACCTTTATTCGTCATGCTGTCAATTTTCAGGAGATTAAAAATACAATTTCCGCGTTAACCCTTCGAATGGAAAGTAATTTTGATAATTTCACTTACCCGCTTAGTTATCTTGCCATGCATATCACCACGGGTGAAATTTTGGGGTATACCAATACTTTTGATTTACAGGTGAAGAAAACAAGTAAATAGGGCCTGCTAATCAGGCGGCGAGAACAAAATCATTCTCTCTTCAAAACACCTATTTTAACTCCCTCATCGATCAAACTTTCGGCGTACTCCCATAATACATTGGATCCCGCTTTGATGACACTTTTTTTTGCATAGACCTTATGATAGTTTACACCAGGTTCATTCCAGGTGCCGCCATTGTTGGAACTATTCTGTAACAGTGGTTCTAAACGATCCATTGCTCTTGCAAACCTTGCCTCAGGGGTCTCCCCAGCTTCAAACTCCTCCCAGATGGTAATAAGTTCTTCTGCTTGAGATTCTGGTAAAAGTCCGAATATTCTATGAGCTGCCAAACGCTCTTCCTCCGTATTGGTATGTGTTTTTTGTGTATCGTAGATAAAGGTGTCGCCAGCGTCAATTTCAACAATATCATGGATCAATACCATCTTAATAACTTTCAGTAGATCCACGGATTCGTCTGCGTGCTCAAATAAAACCATAGCCATTAGCGCTAAATGCCAGCTATGTTCCGCGTCATTTTCACAACGGTCGCTATTGAAAAGCTTGGTCTTTCGCTGAATGTATTTCAGTTTATCAATCTCCTTGATAAAATCAATCTGTCTTAATAATTTCTCAGGTGTCATAGCTATTCTATTATCAGGTATGCCTTATACAAAATTAGTACATTTATAAGTTTCTTTAATTGCCAAATGGCAATTAAGGAATAGCTCTTCCGATCGCAGATTTTATTGACATCCATAGGACAAACCCAGGCTCATAGATCAATGTAGATTTATTAAATTTGATAAACATCAAATCCCATCTTGACGAATGAAGAAAATAGGATTTTTATCTTTTGGACATTGGTCCAACCATCCGGCTTACAGTACGCAGACGGCAAGTGACACCTTGCTTCAATCCATAGATCTGGCTGTAGCAGCAGAAGAAATAGGCATAGACGGGGCCTACTTTAGAGTGCATCACTTTGCGAACCAGCTGGCATCTCCTTTTCCCTTACTGTCTGCCATCGGGGCCAAGACCCGTACGATTGAAATAGGTACCGGAGTGATTGATATGCGTTACGAAAACCCCCTATACATGGTGGAAGATGCCGGGGCAGCAGATTTAATTTCAGAAGGCCGGTTACAATTGGGAATTAGTAGGGGCTCACCCGAACAGGTTATAGATGGTTGGCGGTATTTTGGCTACGAGCTCGCTGAAGGGGAAACCGATGCCGATATGGGACGTAGGAAGGCCCTCGAATTTCTGCAAAAACTTGAAGGTACCGGTTTTGCCGAGCCCAATCCTTACCCGATGTTTCCGAACCCTCCGGGCCTGCTCAGACTAGAACCACATGCAGCGGGACTACGTGATCGCATTTGGTGGGGAGCGGCATCAAATGCTACAGCAGTATGGGCGGCTCAAAATAGAATGCATTTACAAAGTTCGACATTGAAATATGATGAAAATGGGAAACCTTTTCATATACAACAGGCTGAACAAATACGTTTATATAAAGCAGCATGGAAAGAAGCAGGGCATCCCGGCGAGCCTAGAGTTTCCGTGAGTCGATCAATTTTTGCATTGGTAGATGACTTAGACCGATATTATTTTGGGCAGGAGTCAGACCGTGCAGATAAGATTGGATTTATCGAAGCGGACAAACGTGCTATTTTTGGCCGCAGTTATGCCGCCGAGCCTGATCAGCTTGTCAAAGAATTGGCTCAGGACGAGGCGATCCAAGAAGCAGACACCGTTCTCTTGACCATTCCAAACACCTTAGGTGTAGATTACAATGTTCATGTGCTTTCCGCTATTTTGGAACATGTCGCACCTGAATTAGGCTGGCGTTAGCTATCTTCTACAAATGATAAATAACATTCGTTACAAAACCAAAATAGCAGTAATCGGTGCAGGCCAAGCCGGTCTCTCTTCAGCTTACCACCTGAAAAAACTGGGACTGGAAATTAATCGGGACTTCATTATTTTGGATGAAGCCCCTTCCCCAGGTGGAGCCTGGCAGTTTCGATGGCCTTCATTGACACTCAGCACAGTAAACAGAATCCATGACTTGCCGGGCATGTCATTTGAAGAAACATTGACAAACAATGAGACTGAAGTGCAGGCAAATATTGCTGTTCCACATTACTTCGATCGCTATGAAAAGAGATTTGGGTTACAGGTATATCGTCCAGTCAAAGTGGATCGGGTATCCTTACATAGGCAACGTTTCCACATAGATACTGCTGAAACATTGTTTTCCGCGGAGGGTATTATCAACGCCACAGGCACCTGGGAGAACCCTTATATCCCCCATTATCCTGGAAAAGAGTCATTTCAAGGGGAACAACTGCATACAAAAGACTTCAAAACAGCGGACTATTTTCGAAATAAACACGTTATCATTGTCGGCGGTGGTATATCGGCCATCCAGTTGCTGGATCAGATTTCAGCAGTGACAACCACAACGTGGGTCACACGACGACCGCCTCTGTTTCGTGAAGGACCTTTTGATGATATGGCCGGTCACAATGCTGTGGCAATGGTCGAAGAGCGGGTCAGACAGGGATTGCCACCCTTATCGGTCGTATCGGTCACGGGCCTCCCCTATTCTGCAGAAATTCAGGCGATGGAAAAACGAGGTGTACTCACAAGACTTCCCATGTTCAGCGAAATTACAGCGACTGGAGTAAAATGGGAGGACGGCCGAAAAGAAAAGGCCGATGTTATCTTATGGAATACAGGGTTTAAAAGCTCATTGGAACATTTAGACGCAGTATTGCCTAAAGAAGAAAATGGTGGTATCTTAATGGACGGACGACTTGCGACGATGGTAGCCAGGGAACCTCGAATTCATCTAGTTGGCTATGGTCCTTCAGCTTCCACGATCGGAGCCAACCGTGCAGGGAGTGCAGCGGCAAGAGAACTTGTAAAAACTTTGAATCTTTTGTAGTGTTATTTTTGGCCAGGATCAAACAAGGACTGCAATATCAGTAAAAATCTCATTATATTTAAGCCTATTTAAAACCTCATACAGAAATAGTTATCACGATGGATATCCAAAATATTATTCCAGGCGAATCCATTGCCCTGTTTGTCAAAAATATTCTCGTATTCGAAAACAGAGATACCTCAGAAACCATCCTGCCTTTTTTTGCGGATGGGTACCCTGGACTTCTATACCATCAAACCGAAAATGGCTTAACCATACAGCCGCATGGAAAAAAAATGCCAACAATCTTTTTATATGGCCAAACGATCAAGCCCATCACCATACATGTGAACGGTCATTTTCAAATCATTATTTTTCAATTTTATCCATTTGTTTTACGCGCTTTCTGGGGAATCAATCCCCAAGACATCAATGACAGCTGCCATTATCTAACTAATGGGCCCGAAAATGATATCAATAAGATTATTTCAGAAATCCTATTCGCCTCAACTATAGAAGAAAAGATCAGGATTATCACAAACTTACTGCTCGATTACTTTAAGCAGAAAAGTAATAAGCTCGACTTCTTGGTAAGAGAAGCAATCCAATACATCATTGACAGCAGGGGGATAATTGCTATCAAAGAAATCGCTGAAAAAGAAAAGTTGAACATTCGAACACTCGAGCGAAGATTTCTCAAAGAAACGGGTATTTCCGCAAAGCAATTCGCAAAAATAGTCCAATTTCAGTCTTCACTCAACCAACTGGAGACAAAAGATTTCAACAAGATAAATGATGTCGTTTATACAAATGGATACGCCGATCAATCACACTTTATCCGGGTATTCAAAGCTTTTACAGGAGTGACTCCCAACACGTTTGGCAAAATCTAGTATTGTCGTTTTTATTCTATTTTGGATGCTTATTGATTCCGAATTTTACGTGAAGAAAATTATAAAGTCGTTATCTATTTAAATTCAAAAGTAATGAAACTACATGAGATCACTTTAGCAGCAACAGCAACTTGTTCTGCATTAATATCAGGCCTATTTTTCGCCTATACATTCTCTGTCAATCTAGGGCTTCATAAATTGGATGATAAGACCTACTTGATGGCAATGCAAAACATCAACAGAGAAATCTTAAATCCTGTATTTTACAGCTGTTTTCTGGGAGCGCCATTATTATTAATTATTTCGTCAGTATTGTATTTTGACCTGTCATCGCCGAAATTTTATTTGATTTTGACAGCATGCTTAAGTTATATTATCGGTGTACTTATGATTACCGGCACCAAAAATGTTCCGCTAAACAACCAACTAAATTCGTTCGATATTTCAACAGCTTCATCGGATGGAATACATCGGATACGCCTTCTTATTGAAGATCCTTGGGTATTTTGGAACAATATACGAACCGTATTCTCCTTTATCACCTTAGTTTGTCTAATCATTAGCCTTATTTTTTTCCGATCCAAAGATTAACAAAAAACATAGGATTCCGTGCAAATTACTCCATACCATTTTCTAAAACCATCTCCGGACAACCCAAGTTATCCCACCTGTTATTATCTTATTATTGCTGGTCTCCACACGATTGCATTTTACCCGCAGCCAAAAAATCAAGCACCTTAAAAGTCCTCCATATCACGGACAAATGAACCCCGCCAAAAGCGAAAAAAGCAAAAGAGCTTACGGATTTAAATTTATTCACAACGGATTTAAATCCAGCTATAAAAGACAGCAGATTCTATTGTACTTTTATGAAAAATAAGAGCAAAAAAAAGCGAATAAAATTATATTGAGTACAAACTAATCAAAAACAATAAAAACATATTCCTATGAAAATACAAAGAATAATTCCAGCCTTGTTACTTGCATCTCTGGGTTTAACATCCCTATTATCATGCAATGGTACATCAGTAGATACAATTAAGGCAATGGAATCCAACTACGACAACCAAAACAAGACTATTGAACTAATTGGTGAGTTCGACGCTCCATCCTTTACCTTTTCATCGGGTAAATCAAAGACAATGGCAATGAATTTTGTTGTGAAACCACATGCGATCAGCTCCGAAAAATTTACAGCTTTCAGCGTAATACTACCAGTTGGTACAGAAAACAACAGTGTTCTATTTGAACTTCCGGCTGACCAAAAGAATTATACGCTCAAAAATTTCTATGTCATTGATAAAAATGGGGAGAAAACCAATCTCGACACGCATACCACATTTAAAATGACCGGCACCGTACATTACAGTGAATTAGAAAAACCTGAAGCTGAGCGCGACAAAACTAATTTCAACTACAAGATAACGGACGTAACATTTGAAAAAGACTAAGACACGATCCCGCAAATCCGATCAAACACATTATTAAAAACTAAAAATATGATAAATATTGAGCTTGGAAACAGCTTCTCATTTGGATGGATAATTATTGCAATTGCCTTGATCATGGTACTGGGAATTTACATTGCATACAGAAAACAACAAGTGATTAAAGTAAAATACATCATCGCGGTAATCATAATGTTGGTAGTAGGAATAAAATGGCTTTTTGAAAATTAAATACTGCGTGCTGTGATATCAGTAGCAGCACTGCAAGCTAATCTCAAAGACATTCGGATAAGTGAAAAACTTACATAGTTGAATAGATTTATTTTTGTAAATTCAAATTTTAAAGCGCACGCGATTACGATCGGCACCGAATGTCAAAAGTCAGTTTACGATGAAGTTTATTTTCGCTTTTAGTATTTTTTTATTTTTTTCCTGTGCATTTGCTCAGGAGCATCCCCAGTTTATTCCTTTCAAATTCGAAGGTAAATTAGGTTTATTGAACGTTTCGGAAACGGAACTTGTCCCTCCCGACGCTTTTATGGACGGCCCCGGTAATTATGATGTAGTTGGAGATTTTCAAAGTTATATTATAGCTAAAAATGGAGGCGAAGACGAGGTCATTGATGCGCGTTCTGGAAAAGAGCAGTTTGTAGGACATCTGGATCGAACATGTAGCCTTTTGAGGATCCACAAAGACAGTTATTATCACTTTGACGTAAACGGAAATTCTATTCTCTTAAATTCCGTAAGTTCGCCAATACAACTAACAACCTGCTACAAAAAAATCGAACCAAATCACGATGCTTGGGACAACGAAAGTGTGGATGGCAAACAGTATCTCTGGGCGTTAAAAAAAGATGAAACCTACGATGTTTTGGCTGCTAATAATGGCTTTACTCCAGTAAGCTCCTTACCCAAATTTGAAAGCTTTGACCTCATATACCGAATCAACGAAAATGCACCTTTGACCCTGATCGGATTTGTGCTGGGAAGCAAAACTGCAATCCAACGTACTTTTGGTCAGAAATACGGTATACCCGAGTCGAGTCACACCGTTGAAGTTTACAATACCAGTTTTAAAAAGTTAGGCACCACAGTTTATAACCCTACGGCAATTGCAAAACTATTCGACCAGGAAATTGTACTTCGCGGCAGTATGATGCCCCCTCCCAGTATGGCAAACCAAATACTTATTCCTCAAAACAAAGCTATTGTACTGAACAATGAATTTAGCTTAATACCGGCAACAGACGATCCGGGGCAACTGGTATTAGTTAACACGCAACAGGGAAATGCTCCCGTACTGGGAAATGATCACTTCGATTACAGATATATCAGTACATCCAAAAATTTAAAAGCTCTTTTGCAAATCAGACATTCCGAAACCGGAACTTTCTTTTATTTTGATTTCGATGGACTCTATTTTCCTAAAGGAGTTCCTTTAATCCCCAAAAAATACAGACAGTGGAACTGATTATCGGATAAGTATATGGTTAAACGATAGCAAAAATACAAGTACAAAACGTAATTTTTACCAGATGATCATCCCTGTTTTAATATTGAGTGCAATTTTCGCAGCTGTGGCCATGCTTGTCACCGAAGAAAATGTTGACTCATCGCTCTCTGGGTATAACAGCCCAAATTTTTGGCGTTACTTATCCTTTTTTAACCTATATGTTTTATCCTGAAGGCGAACAGCTTTTTCAAAAGCGGAAATAAAAAAACAATACAATCTATCACTTATTGTGATATGCTTTCTTTTTATATTGATTCTAGCAATTGTCTTTCAGTTTTTAAGAAACTGAACCCTTGAAAGTTTTAATCCATTGGGATAAAATAAAGAGTATCAAAAACTATTTCTAATTTTATACGATTATCATAGATTAGATGGATAAACGTGCAACACATATACAGCAATGGATTGATGCCTATAGTGATTCACTACTCAATAGCGCGTTTTTTTTGTTATCTGACAAACAAGATGCGGAGGATGTTGTGCAGAATGTATTTATTTCCGCATTTGAATCTTACTATTCTTTCGAAGATCGAAGTAGCGTAAAAACCTGGCTAATGGCTATTCTTAAAAATAAAGTTGCTGAGTTTTACCGCAAAAAATATCGACACCCAGACAATGTTTCCCTGGATCGATATTTTGATCAGGAAGGGTCTTGGAAACATGACGACATCCTACAAGACTGGAATGAAAAAGACGAAAATCTGCTTGACAACAATGATTTCAATAAAGTAATGGCGGATTGCTTAGATAAATTGCCTTTAAAATGGCTTATCCCAGTAAAGCTTTACTACCTGGAAGAAAAAAAAGCGGACAAAGTATGTCAGGAAACTGGTATTACGGCAACTAACCTATGGAAGATCCTTCAACGTGGCCGTATGCAACTTCGGGAGTGTCTGGAATTTAATTGGTTTAACATTTTATGATTTCGTAAAGGATGGTAAAACGACTCATACATATTCTATTCATGCCCTGCAGGCAGGCAACGCTACTCATTGAAAAGCGAAATGCGAACCGCATCACATCCTTCCAAAAAATACGCCTAAAAGCGCATCTTATGATCTGCAAATGGTGCCGCGCCTACAACCATAAGATAAATGTAATGGAAGATCTAATGAGAAAAATATTTACACAAGACGCTCCAGACAAATTCAACAACATCGATTTACAAACATTTAAAGATAAATTAAAAGAAAAACTGAAATAATAAGATTTTTTTGTCAGGAATTTGATGTGCAGGCAACTATGTGAGAAACAGTAGGAACAATTAAATTTTAGAAAAATGCATCTCATGACACAAACAAAAAATTCCACAACACCATCAGCACAATACGGATTTTACATGTCCGCGTTCGGCGTTGTCCTCCTTCTTCTTTGGCTTGGAATATTCAAGTTTACAGCCACAGAGGCAATGGCCATAAAGCCGTTGATAGCAAATCATCCACTTTCTTCCTGGTTGTATCGCCTGCTAAGCGCACAAACTGTATCCAATATTGTCGGTATAGTTGAAATCGTGGTTGCCCTGCTCATTTTACTAAGTTTAAAACTCAATCACCTGAGGAAATATGCCGGTGTAGCAGTATGCATTATTTTTGCAATGACCCTCAGTTATCTTTTTACAACACCCAATATGTTGAGATACGTAGACGGGGTGCCGGTGACGGACTTCTTTATCCTCAAGGATATATTATTTTTTGGATTTGGAATCAATTTACTACAATCAGCTAACAAATAAAAGATCATGAAAATTATATCGACCATTACTATTCTCGTCCTTTTTGGCTTCGCGATAGTAAAAATAGGCTTTTCACAAAATGAAAAAAAGGCATCAGTTTCGGGAAAGAGCTCTGTAGATTACAGTCAAACCAAGGAAATTTATTTTGCTGGGGGTTGCTTTTGGGGAACAGAACATTATTTTAAACAAATAAGAGGCGTAACCGCTACTGAGGTTGGTTATGCGAATGGAAAACTTGCTAACCCCAGCTATGAACAAGTATCGAAAGGCAATACTGGTTTTGTTGAAACTGTAAAAGTCAATTACGACCCGGCCAAAGTTGATTTGAAATTGTTGATTGACTTATACTTTAAAACGATTGATCCAACAAGTTTGAATAAACAGGGGAATGATATAGGTACGCAATATAGAACCGGAATTTACTTTACAAAAAAAGAGGATGAAAAAACGATCCGGGGAGAAATAGAACAGCTCGCGAAAAACTATAATTCCAAACTTGTTGTCGAAATTGCTGCATTACGTAATTTCTATACTGCTGAAAATTATCATCAGGATTATCTAGGAAAGAATCCGGGAGGCTATTGCCATATTCCAGCGGATCTATTTGAAAAGGCCCGGCAAGCAAATCCGCCCACTCATTACAATAAAGTAGACAAAAAAATCTTAAAGAAGGAATTGACGCCATTACAATATGATGTCACGCAAAACAATGCAACCGAAAAGGCTTTTGATAATGCCTACTGGAATGAATTTAAGGAAGGTATCTATGTTGACATTACGACCGGTGAACCCTTATTTGTTTCGACGGATAAGTTTGAGTCAGATTGTGGGTGGCCCAGCTTTTCCAAGCCAATTAACGATAGTTTAATTGCCGAAAAAAACGATGAATCTTTTGGGATGAGCAGAACTGAAGTGAGAAGCAAAACCGGTGACGCTCATTTAGGACATGTTTTTAATGATGGGCCGAGCGAAAAAGGGGGATTGCGGTATTGTATAAATAGTGCTTCCTTACGCTTTGTTCCAAAAGATCAGATGAAAGCCCAGGGCTATGAAAAATTTATTCCTTTATTACAGAAGAGCGATAAATCAAAGTAATACCCTACTCGCAATAGTCCTATTTGAAGATAGAAAGTTAATCACACAATCATTTTACCAAATGTCTATATCGGGCGCTTATCGCGTGCTTTTCATTTTATCGCTTAGATTTATAGGAATTGAAGGCAACGAACATGCAAGAATAATGAGCAACCAATGTTCTTTATGTACAATGAAATGTCATAGCGCAATATATACTGTTCGACGCTGAGACAATCATACATAAACATCTTCATCCACCTTCAATTCACATTCAAATATAGTGAATAAAACTAACAAATTTAGTTTTATTCACTATATTTTTTAGCTAAAAAATATAACAAACTATAATCCAGGGCGTGAATTGCACAGTGATCAATTTGATCTTGGAAAAATAGTGCCCTCAATTACGATTGGGTATATACAAAGTTGATGAACGGATTAAACCAATTCCTAAAGAGAGCGGCTGATATCAACAACATTGAAGATCTGATCTACGTCATCCAAACTAACCTCAAAATCCGGATAGATAGTTTTGTCCGAATTGAGTGAACGGAGTGTAAGGATCCCATTAGACACATCGTGATGGGCAATTTCTTTAATGATCACTCCTTCATATCGATGGACGATGACCCAATATCTATATTTATGGGTATGGAATTTCGATTGCCAGAGTTCACGCTTGATCAAACGTCCCGTGACAATATCGCCATCAAGAACACTGGCGTCAGTCCCGTCTGTCATACTATCACCACTGACTTCAAAAGAACGGTAAGCCCCCTTGTGAAATTCATTCACCGTAATAAAATGTGCTGGTAAGTCGTCCATATATTCCGCATCAGAGAAACCGGAAAGATACCCGGCTTTTGCCTTCTCGGTAACCAGCTTGGTCTGCATTAGATATCGTCCGGGTGATACCTCAAAGAATATATTGTTCTTATTTTCATCAATAAACTTAACGTCATTGGAAAAATACCCAATTGATCTTCCATTTCTGACATTAGCCGCCAAAACAGAATCAGACTCAACGAATATGCCCATTTGGTTTCGCTCCCCCTTCCCATATAGCAGCCAGTCATATTGAACTTGTGGAAAGGCATTTTGAATCCGGGTTTTCATAGTAAGCCCAATCGGATATTCCCCTTTCTTAATACGGGAATATACCTGCTCACGCACGCCCAATAAACTCGCGAATTCCCGATTGGTAATCCCCATCTCCAAGCGCAAAACCTCAAAATTATTATCTGGATAAGTTTCCATGTTTTTATAGGATAAGAATAAATGTTACACTAATTCATAACAATCTGACACTAAGTTACACAAGATATTAAACCTAAACAAATAAATAAACAAATAAAACTAATTAAATATTGATTATCAGTAGTTTATAATTAAACAAATAAGTTTAACAACTTTTATTAACCATAAAATATTCTATAAAATTAATTTCAAAACCCTTGAATGATTAACAATTTTGTTTAACTTTGTTTAACAATATATTTACACCGACAGATTATATCCGGGAAATTTATTAGACGGCAATGCCCCATCAATGGCTTTGAATAACGGATAACAAAAAACAGAGAAAAAAAATAAGTATATACTTTAAAAGAACATAAATATGGAACGCTTCATCACAACACATGTACAACTAGGCGGGTCTGTCGGAATAAACCGGGACCATATCAGAAATCAGAACATTATCGCAAAACAAGAACAGGAGATGGAGCTTATGTCAGTTCTGTTTCCACAACAAAAATTGACCGCTGCAAAAATACAACGCAATGACAAGACCAATTCCCAACGTATGAACGCATTATATTACTCTTTCATTTTGAGTTTCTTAAAAGAAAACCACCCTGAAATATTGAGATCAATTGACAAAATTTATGAACCTGATCTTTCCAAAATCAGTCAAGTCATCGATTGTTATTGTGAGTTTATGGGTATAACCACGCAACAGATTATGGGCGAATATATCAATTACAAAGATATCCAACATCGTTATAAAGCAATCGCCGTCGTCTTACGCATTTTTCAGCCAGAAAAATTGAGCAACTTAAAGACTAAAGTAAAGAGCACAATATACAAGGAACTTGGACCATATTTAAAGATCAACAGTGATACCTTACAGAAATCTATTATCTGTGCGTGTAACCAATTTGACCTATATACTGAGTTTAAGAAAGATATTAAACAGGCGACAAATTACTATTTCATTCATAAACGTTTCAATGATAAATAAGATGATTTTCCCAGAAATTATACCGATCATAAAATTAGTGAGCTCAACACTTTTTTTGATCGGTATAATAATCTTCAACCTTATGGCCGGATTTTCTTTCGCAGCCACCAGATCATAAGGCTTGCCAAAACAAGTAGACCGGTAATAAAAAAAGCATACTTGTTACCATTGGTCGTTCCGTTCGTCTTGTCGTTCTTTCCGCTAACTTTAATTTTTCATCCTTGTGCAGTACATTTTCAATGATCTGCTGACTCTGCCCCGAAATACGCTTGCTGAATACATTTCCGCTATCCGCATGAAGCGTCAGTTTTTTATTGATCCTTCCTTTACTTATCCGTACAATTCCATCCGGACTGATCTCGATTTCTTCACCCTCGATCTGCATAAGATCCTCAGATTGTTTCAGAATTCGGCCGTAGGACTGCCCAACTTCCAAATGATTGCTACTGGAATCTATTTTTGACAATACCATCACTTCCCCTCTCGCCTCAAGGATATGTGATTCACTTGTCTTTACTGTTTTTTTAAATAGACCGCAGCTACTAGCAAGTAGTAGCATTACGGTCATTACAAATATATTTTTCATTTTTCACTCTTTTTAATTCACTCTGCAATTCATTATAAAGCTTCATCAGATCATCATATTTCACCTGTAACTCCGCCAAGGTCTTTGAACAGGCCATGCGATCGTCATTGGCGAGCTTGAGTCCTTCATTGAGGTCTTCGATAATTGCTCTTAAATGTTCTATGTCTTTTTCGAGCCGGTTTGCGTAACCTTCCCATTTGTCGATGACTTTCCCGGCATTCTCCACATTTGTTGCTTCCACTTCTGCCTGCTGTTTAGGCCGCCCAACGAGGTAACCACCGATAGCCGTAACGATAGGGATAATCAACTTTTCTAAAATCTCAAGTATTTCCATAGTAATTCTTTTTTATTAGTGACTTAAACTTCATCCATGGAAACTGTTTCCCCGGATCTTCCTTTCTCCCCGGAGCAATATCACTGTGCCCTAAAATTTCCTGAATCGGATAATGGGCGACGATTGCTTCACAGACTTCAATTGCCACGGAAATCTGCTTCTCCGTATAAATCTCAGTTCCTTTATTTTGCAGCTCGATTCCAATGCTATAATTGTTCAGATCTTTCACACCAGTCCATGAACTCCGTCCCGCATGCCAGCATTTGATGTTGAACGGCGCCAATTGTGTCACTATACCGTCCCGGCTGATATGCACATGGGCCGAAACCCTGCTCTTGGGATCCAACATCCAATGAATCGCACTGGTGGCATTGGATGCTCCATCATAATGCATAATGATAAAAATAGGGCTGATAATACCGCCCTTATTAGGTGTGTCGCGATACGAAACTCCTACCAGTTGATTTTTTTTAATGTCCATGTCTTCTTAAATTATTATTGATTTATTTCGATATTCAGCGCTTGTTTTTATTAAAATCTAGATTTTAGTTTTATATAATAAAAGCTGGTAATACATATTTCAGCTAATATTTCAATACAAATTTACCCGCTGACAGCACCTGAAAAATGAAATATTACCTGTATATAAGCGGTATGAAACAACTACCGAATATCAATGAAAACAAAAAAGCCACATCGTATTGATGTGGCTTAAAAATAGGATCATAGATTCCTGATGGATATATGATTATAAATGTTGAATGTTGGCAATAAAAGGAGCTTGACGAATATAACTTCTGTCTTCCAACTGACCGATAAGAAAATCCGCTAAATCAATAGCGGTTATAGCATTACCGGGACAATCTGCAAGGCTTACTTTTATTGCTCGTCCGTGGTCATTTGTTAATTCGATCTTGGGCAGTCGAACCAACGTCCAATCTACGCTGCTTTTAATTAACAACTCGTATTCAAGCTGCTTGTCTGCTGTGGATAGTGGATAATGCATTTTCATCCATAGCGTAGCCTGTTGAGTCTGCATACTTTTTTGATCAGACACGCTATCGACATTTAAACCTGTAATTAGGATGTAACGCTTCACCCCATACCTACGCATTGCCTGCAAAACGTAGCGCGTTGATTGGCTAAATATAGTGGGTTCGCTAGGAGGAATTCCTAAGCCTAATGTACTGATAATGGCTTCACAGCCTTTTACAAGTTGATGAATAGCTGCAGAATCATGTACATTACCAAATACTATTTCGATTAACGGATGGCTATCAGGAGCATGATCGATATTTCTAACAAGTAACTTTATGGATATCCCGTTTGCAAGCAAACGTTTTACAAGGTATTGCCCTGATTTTCCGGTACCACCGATAAGGGCAACTTTGATTATTTTTTTCATTTTTCTCTTTATAAATTTTTAAGACAATAGCAACCAGCTCTCGTCCAATAGACCAAGACTGTGCGAATGATACAATGCGTATTTTCTTTCGCTATCTACGCTATGTTATAAAGAGATCTTAATAGTGTTAATTTAGGAAAATTCCTGGAAAATCAAGATATATTTTTACCCAAAGCTTTACTTTCGTCCACGATTCTACCATTCTTTTACCCTAAGGGTAAGGGAACGCTTTGGTTCCGCCAACAAAAAATAAAAAATGAAATTTACTTCCAGGCCCACATGACGAAGAAATCCATAGACTGAAAACTAGTACTCCCCTAACCGGACAAAAACATTTCTGTTACTCTTTTGTTATTTGATCGTTATAGCATAGGATGAGTTATACCTTGAAGGCTAGGAAATCGGTTCGCCTAGCCTTTTTTGGATTTTTAACATCCGAGAAGCTGTTCTGTTGTTTTACCCGTGTTAGATCCAAGTTTGAGCCCTTGTGCTTCAACAGTGGTAGCAGCAAAAAGTAGTCAGCTAAGTAAACCAATATTTAGTCATCTTGATCGTTTTTTTGGGTAAATAAATCGAAAGAATAACTCTTGACCTATCGTTAATATTTCCTCAGGAGCAATAGCTATGCCCTTAATTATTTATTTTGTACTTTAGAGGAATATATCGAAAGGCGTTTTATGGATAACAATCATTTTTCTAATTGCGACCAAGAACCCATCCATCTTTGCGGTCAAATACAGCATTTTGGTTGTCTTATCCTATTTGATACAGCTCATAATTGTATAGGCTGGAGCGAAAACTGGACAGAAACTGGATTACCACAGCAAAGTGTATTCTTGGGACAAACTCTCGACAAATTTATCAACAGTCTGGCTATCCAGCATGCCATTGATCTTGACCAAATATTGCATGATCCGACCGATAGTTTTAAACATCGTTATGTAGCTGATATATACCTACAAAAAAAACCATATTATCTAAGTATTTATCCATTTGACAATAAGATATATGTCGAGATAGAACAACATCGTTCCCAATCCCATCAGTTTAAAAACACCTTTTTCTATGCAAAACATATCAATGATAGTGAAGATATATGGAAGGCTCTGGCTGACAATATTTTTACGGTAACCGGGTATGACCGTGTGATGATCTATAAATTTTCGGAAAATGGGGATGGCCAGGTCATTGCAGAACATGTTGTTGGCGATCTTGAACCATTATTGGGCTATCGCTATCCTGAGTTTGATATCCCCAAACAGGCTCGCTCGCTCTACACAAAAATATTCGCCAGAGTCACGCCGGACATAGATGCAGACCCGATACCGATTTGGGGTGTTGAATCTGGAAAATTGGATCTCTCCATGACAACCATACGGGCAATGTCTCCCATACACTTGCAATATCTTAGAAATGCACAAGTAAAAGCAAGCGGCAGTTTTTCCATCATTATCAATGGAAAACTTTGGGGACTGGTCGCCTGTCAAAATAGACTGCCTAAGTACATTGATTTAGCACAGAGACATCTCGCCATTTTCATTGTACAGTATGCTGTTAATAGTTTTTTGGCCAATAAGCATATTGAGGACAACAACTTTAAACTACAAACCAAAAGTATCGCATTTGAGCTCAGACAGAATCTATTTACAAAGAAAGACCTCAACAAAGTAATTAATACCCTGGCGTCCAACTTAATGCATGTTCTTCGAGCTGATGGAATAGCATTTAAGTATCTTGACAAATGGCACATCGTAGGCCAAACACCGAAAAAGGACATACTTTTAAGTTTAGAAAATTATTTCAGTAAGACAATTTCTGATCAATTATTTTGGCTATCTGATTTCAAATGGCATAATGACCAAAAAGAAGCTGTTTTTCCTTTTCCAGGCATAGCTGGCATAGATTTAGAAAACAAATTAGACTTTAAGATTTACTTCTTCCGAAAAGAAGTAAAAGTAGAAGAAACTTGGGCAGGAGAACCTGAAAAAAAGTTTATTTATGACCCGACAAAGAGTATAAATTTCCCTTCTCCACGCACATCTTTCAATGCTTGGAAAAAGATTGTTGAAGGGACGGCCCCAAAATGGAAGGAACGTGAAACCAATTTCTTAAAAAGCTTAAGCAATACAATTCAGGAAGCTTGTTTAAAGAAAATCTCCGAAATTCAGGCACTCAATGAGAAGTTGATCGAAATAAATAATATCCTCGAAACATTCAGCTATACCTTGAGTCACGACTTAAAAAATCCTTTGGCAGCGCTTCAAATGACAGCTCAAATGATTCGGGACAGACCTGGGCTAAGCCAGGATTTTCTCGGAAAAGCGGGCAAGAACATGATGGAAGCCATTCAATTGATGAATAATATGTTGGATAAGACGGTCGATTTTGCGCGCACCAAAAGTTATGAGTTCGAATACGAAACGGTATATCCAGAGCGGTTTATCGAAAATATTATCGATGATTGCTGTGTTAGATTCAGTGTCCATAATCTACAATTTGACAAAAGAAGCATCCTTCCTATTGAAGGTGAAAAAACATTGGTCTATCAATTGTTTTTAAATCTGCTCAGCAATGCCATTAAGTATAGCAGCAATAAAACAGCACCAGTTATAGGGGTTGACAGCTCTTTTGAAGAAAACTATGTCTTGTATAAAATATGGGATAATGGCATTGGAATGTCTGAAGAAGAAACTGAACGGATTTTCGAAATATTTCATCGTCTACCCAATGCGCTGCAATTTGATGGTTCAGGAGTTGGATTATCTATTGTTAAAAGGATTGTTGATAGGCTCAACGCAAAAATCACAGTAGACAGCATGTTGAATCAGGGCACCATTTTCGAAATTCGATTTCCGTTAATAGATGAGTTCCATGAAATTAAAACAAAAATATAAGATTCCTTGTTAGCCCCCTGACGAAAAGAAAGTTTAATGATCCCCTTGACTTCCTTCATTCTTTTTTATTAAATTAGAGACCGGCCGATAGATTCTTGTTAGAATTCAGACTATCATAAATCAAAACATGCGTGAAACAATTTAATAGGACAAAAAATCTTCAATAAGAATTAATTGCAAATGGATAAATTCAGTCTGTTAGTTGGGAATGACATCAATAATATTTCTCCCGGAATCAGTTGGAGCGATTTGCTGACCAATATTAAAGCAAAATATCATCTAGCGACATTGGAAAATGGGCAAAAACCTTTCCCTATGTTATATGAGGAGATTTTTTTAAATGCAATTAAAATACAGCAGCTTAATGAAAGGGAACTTAAGACTTATATCTCCGATAGCGTCTCCCAAATAAAGGAAAATGAAATACACCAATTGATCCGATCTCTTCCAACCAACAATATCATTACAACAAATTATGAATTCAGCTTAGAAGGGTCCACATCAAAGATTAATACAAGTCTCGTCAGAGAAACAACATACAGTGTTTTCCGCCGGCATGAAACAGCAGATAAAACATTTTGGCATATTCATGGCGATTGTGACAATCCAAGTTCCATCAATCTAGGGTATGAACACTACTGTGGGCAACTCCAAAAAATGAGGGATTATGTTGTCAATGGCACCAACTATACTTCGGACACTGTGTTTAAAGCCTCTTTAATAAAAAGATTGAAACAGAAAAAAGACTTACAGCTACAATCATGGATAGACCTGTTCTTTACGCAAGATATTCATATCTTCGGGCTCTCACTGGATTTTGTAGAAATTGACCTTTGGTGGCTATTAACCTATCGTGCACGAAACAAATTTTATAGAAAAAGTAACTTCATTCAAAATAAGTTATTTTATTATACGACAAAAAAATGGTATCAAATCGCTGTGGATAAAATGCAATTGCTCAAAGCTAATGATGTAGAGATAATCGTTATCGATGAATCGGACAAAACTAAGTATTATAAAAAGGTATTGAAAGAGATCAATAAACGTTATCAATAAGCTGCTCATCAACAAATTTCATAAAAAAAGACTTAATAATCCTTTCGAAACACGAATTTTTTTCTATTTTCCACGCTCTGTTTCACCAAAAAAGTCTAACATCTGTTGCAGGGCGGTTGCTGAATGCATTCTGTCACTATTTTCCAATGTATCCTGTGTCGCTTCCGCCCCACGTTGGATCATCTGTTTTTCAAAATAAGAAAGCGCGAGTTTTAAGCTTTCAAAATTGCCTTCCGTCAGGCATGCCGCAAGTTCAAATGCATCTTGCATGGCAACATTTGCGCCCTCTCCGGCAAAAGGCGGCATACGGTGGGCGGCATCGCCAATCATGGTGAGGTTAGACTGGGTAGTCCAACTTTGATCAAGCGGAAAATAGTACTGCGGCCGAGGTATAAAATACACATTTTCGTTAGCAAAAAATTCTTCCCATGCTATACCCCAGCCTGAAAAATTAACGTTTAGCCAATTGGAAACCTGTTGTTTAGGGCTAGCATCATTCGACTGCTCCTTAAAAACATTTTCAGGCGCTTTTGTACTGGCGACAAACATGATAGATCCATCTCCTTTTGTTCCATACCCAATGAACTGCCCATCGCCAAAAGCCATCACCTTTCCTCCTTTTGTAAATTCAAATAGTTTGGGGGCATTTTTTTGCGCATCATAAATATTTCCCTCGACCAATGTAATCCCCGAATAAATTGGATTGGGTGCATTGAGATAAGGACGTATTTTAGAATTTGCGCCATCAGCGGCAATGACGAGATCCGCATAGGCCGTTTGTCCATTTTTAAATTGTAATTTCCAGCCTTCTCCCTTTTTTTCCATTGAAACAAAATGACGGTCCCAGACCACAGTGTCTGGATCTAGCGAATTCAACAATATATTACGTAGCGGAGCGCGATCAATTTCTGGTCGATTTTCGGCAACTGCGGTGCTATGGTCATGATCGTCAAATTTAATATGAAGTTCCTTATCTACGATACGCAGTTTGCTTGCTGTCGGACGATGGTATTTATAAAATTCGTCAATAAGTCCGGCTCTTGTTATCGCTTCAAGACCTGTTCCTTCATGAAGATCCAATGTAGATCCTTGTACACGTACCCCACGGTCAATATCGCGTTCATAAACTTGTACGTTCGTCCCGCGCATCTGTAATAGTCGGGCTAGGGTCAAGCCGCCCATACCACCGCCAACGATAGCAATTTTTTTGTTTTCAATTAACATCATAGTTGTTCTTAAAATATTTAAGACAAAACTATTTCGATGTCAGGGAAGATAATAGTATAAATCGGTCATTTTTATTTTTTAGCAATTCCTTAGGTACCACCCCTGCGAATTTCTTGATCTCTTTGATAAAATGATTCTGGTCAAAAAAATGTTCCTCAGGAAAAAGTTTACCTTGGGCTATATGATCTAAAGAAGCCCGGAAACGTAAAATATTTGAATATGCTTTTAGGGATAACCCAAACCACTGATTAAAATAACGATTGATCTGACGAGTTGTCCAATAGACCTCTTCCGAAAGCTCAGAAACCGAAACAGAGCCTTTACTCTTATATATAAGATCAAATAATTTCTGTTTACGCTCATCGATAGCTGTTGGTAAAATTGACAGCAGCATTTGGGTGGATTTTTCAATAAACCGGTCAAAATCTTGTAGATCCTGCTCACTAAAATCCCAAAAATCTTCCTTCAATAATTTACCTGAATTTATAATACCTGCTATACTTTCATGTAGAATATATTCTATTGCAAGTAACTTTAAGCTGATGCAAAATATTACGCCATCAACTGGAATTGATGCCTGCTCATGCGGCTGCGTTCCCAAGCCGAGCAATAGAATCCGGAAACCGTCTGCCGGAGAACAAAAAAGAAACAAATCCACTCGTCCATCTGGTAGTCCTATCGTTTCTTTTATCTCACCTGAATGATTGTATAGACACCAAAAACTGTCTACAAAATTAGAAAGCGCGTCATCAGGTTTAATAATCTTGTAATATAGTCCTTCTTCCATTATTGAATTCCACTTGTATATTATGCCATGCTTATGTATTGATTCAGCGCATTTTTATCCTTTGTTAAATTTAAAAATTAAATCTTACAACATCGGGGGATCAATTCTTTTATTAGCAATAACTACCTAAGTAATTTTTCATACCCAACAAGGCATAAAGAATGCAACAAGAAAAAAATACTTACAACTAATTGAGATATAAAACTCATAATGAGATCATTTGACCAATACATTCTCCCGAGATATCCCAAAAATATATTTTGAGAAATAGAAAAAATACTTCACTTTTGTCTTGGCTAAATTAAAATTAACAGGGAAAGTAATACCAAAAATTACCGTATCTACATTTTTATTATTCGACGATGTTTTTTAAAAGATCCGCCTATTTATTTTTAGGTATATTATTGCTTATTGGATGTAGCAAGGATATTCCTCCTACGATTATCCCGATAGATCCCGAACCTACAGACAGAAGCAAATTACCTATTCCAACAGGCTTCACGGAAGATATAGCTTCAATAAAGATTAATACGGTCGCTAATGCGAATCAACCGGGCTCATCACTACCCGAAATGATCCGTGATATTTCAGGGCAAAATGCCAGTTATTGCCATCCTGATGTAGCGTATTTTCCGCAAGGATTCAACGGGTATAAATATTGGATGGTATTTACGCCTTATTTTGGTATCATCGGCGCTGACCGAACCGCATCTTTATATGAAAATCCCAGTGTTGTCGTATCCAATGATGGCAAGGAATGGATTACACCAGCTGGTTTAACCAATCCAATACAGCGCCGTCCTGCCTTAGAAGATTCATATATTCCTCCGGGCGGACCACCTAACCAAGGCTATTGGTCTGATGTCGACTGGAACTTCAATGGGAAAGAATTCGAATTGTACTACCGGGGATGTTTTTTCTCCAATAAAATCTTAAGACAGTGGGGGGCCAAGAGTTACAACAATGCAAGAAAACTAAATCAGGAAGCCGAACGTGTTATAGTGAGACAAACTTCAACCGATGGCATTCATTGGACTCCACTTGAACTTGTATACACGAGCAATGAACCGGCATCCGTGCAGGACAATCATATCCTATCGCCATCCTTCATCAGAAATGAGACCAATATGCTAAGTTACGAAGTAGATTTTAAACCAAACTACCCTTCTCCCATCCAGACCAATATTTTGTCGCGCTCATCATCGAATGGTCTTGACTTCACCCCTTATAAAAATAGTAAACAAGTCAAATTCATCAATAAGCCATGGCTTGAATTAAATAAAAATTACTCGACATGGCACCTACAGGCAGCATATATTGATGGTTATTATTTCCTATGTCTCGCTGTAGGAAATGTGGATAGATATACTTCTGATATGAACTATTTGGCCTATTCAAAAGACGGAGTAAATTTTCGCGTTTTTGAAAAGCCATTGGCCTCCTGGAATGTTTACCGTTCGGCAGTATTTGCCAAATCTTCTTCGCTAACTAAAATCGAGTTCGGTGCCGTCATAGGCTATAAATCAGGTGCCTTCGGTTACAGGGAATTTAAGTTAGACAAAAAGGTATTGGAAGATGGGTTAAAATAAAAAACAGGGTACGCTACTGGAAGCAACAACAAACAGGACTCAGCCAAAAAATAACTCAGGTCGAACCATCTTTTTCTTATTTTATATGGAGCATATTCCTTAATTTTATAGCTTAACCCCAACATGCTAAAAATGGCAATCAAAGATATTGAAATTGTAAAAACAGAAATTCTATCCAATAACTGGTATACCTTAAAAAAGATCACCTATCAATATTCAAAATCAGACGGGACGGTACAACAGCAAAGCCGCGAAGCCTACGACCGTGGAAACGGTGCCGTAATACTGCTATATAATAAAGAATCCAAAACTGTCATTTTGACCAGACAGTTTAGAATTCCAACCTATATCAACGGAAATGAATCTGGAATGTTAATCGAAGCCTGTGCCGGTTTATTGGATCAAGATTCACCTCAGGATTGTATACGTCGGGAGACAGAAGAAGAAACGGGGTACCAGATCAAGGAAGCAAAAAAGATCTTTGAAGCGTATATGTCGCCCGGTTCAGTCACCGAAATTCTACATTTCTTTATCGCGGAATATACGAACAGCATGAAGATCGGTGATGGTGGCGGATTAGAAGAAGAAGAGGAAAATATCGAGATACTGGAGCTAAATATTCAAGATGCGTTAGCTATGATCGAAAGTGGTGACATCAAAGACGGCAAGACCATTATGCTGCTGCAATATGTTAGGCTGAACAATATTTTGTAGCGAAATCCTTTCAGCGGAGCACCTCAATGGGCAGACGCTGTAAAAACATACTTAGCCTGTTGAAAACTGATCGTTGACGGTATATAATGTGGTATACCCATATATACCTGTTCGGTACCCGTTCCTAAAATATATTGAGACCCTTTCTTAAGCAAAACAAGGGGTCTTCTTTTTTTCTGTCCCCAGCCAAAGGGAATATAGTAATAATCGCCGATCAGCGTATCCTTTTTGATATTTCCCTGAATCTCTCCGGAATCAATTTCACCACCTGGCCGATAAAACCTTAATTTTCCATGAAAACGCCTTTCAAAAAGATTAAGTTCCAGTTGCGCACTATCCCGTTTACTATAAGCAGCATACTTCAATAGTTCCGCATCCCTTCTCTTTTCCTGGCAACCTATACATGGGAGTACCAATAAGATAAAATAAGCCGAAACTGCAATTAACCGCATTCTTTTGATAAAATTTGACTAGCCATTGAATCCGCTAAAATACAATTCGTAAATTTAACATTAAAATATTAGCTATTACCTACATTCGTTACGATTCTATCTGCTAAGGCTTTAAGCTGCTGCATATCGGAATAATCCAGCTTTAAGGCTTCAAAGATCTGCATGGGAATGCAACTTGCTTTTTCTTTCAGTTCCGCTCCTTGTATTGTTAACTTTATTTTCACTACCCGTTCATCTGTTTTGCTTCGAGTACGGGTGAGCAATGACTTGCCTTCCAACCGTTTCAGTAAAGGTGTAAGGGTTCCGTTATCCAAAAATAGCTTTTCCCCAAGCTGGTTTACGGTTTGTTCGTCATTTTCCCATAACGCCATCATCGTAATATATTGTGGATAAGTCAAATCTACTTCTTCTAAAATAGCACGATAACGTTGCATGATCTCCCGGTGCAAAACATATACGGAAAAACACAACTGTTTGTCCAATTTTAATAAATCATCCATTTTACAAAGATATTGTTTTCTTAAAGTTTGTAGAATAAGAAGCTCCCTATTTATACTCGACGACAAATTCTTCTTTTGGCATTCTTACTTTTTTCATGGTAGAGATCCAGTCGCGAGAAGCATCGGCAACACCGACATACATTAACGATACACTTTTCAGGCCAAGTTTATCCAACTGCAATACCTCATCCACTACTTTATTATCAAAGCCCTCTGCCGGAGTGCTATCTACCCGCAATTCAGCCGCTTGTGCCAAAGCTAAACCCAATGCGATATAAGTTTGTCGGGCAGTATGAGCAAAATTAAGCTCCGCAGCCTCATTTAGATAAATGGATTTCAGTTTATCCGTATAAGATCCGAAGCGGCCCCGCGGTAAATCTCTCTCATCTGTCGTGAAATCATATACTTTATCAATGCGCTCTTCTGTATATTTATCCCAGGCCGCAAAAACCAATACGTGAGAGCATTCTCGCATACAGTCAGGGTTTAGGGCACCTTTTGCTAGTTCATCTTTCAAAGCCTGATTTTCGACCACCAATACTTTAAATGGTTGTAGACCCGAAGATGTTGGGGCAAAACGCGCTGCCTCCAATATCTTATCTATATTCCCTTGTGTAACCTTTTTTGTTGGATCATACGCTTTCACAGCGTGTCTCCATTGTAAGTCTGTAATTAATGACATTAGTTATTTATTTATTTTGAAAAAAGAACAGATAATATCGCCAGCAATGCGGGGATTCCCTGTACAAAGAATATCTTTTTACCTGCCGTAAGCCCCCCAAAAATGCCAGCGACAAGAACACAACCCAAAAAGAATATGCGAACATTGTCGCTCCAGACCGGATCGTTGATAAAAAATGACCAGGCCAAGCCAGCGACCAAGAAGCCATTATATAAGCCTTGGTTTGCGGCCAGCCCTTTTGTAGGTTTAAAAAGTGCATCAGGAAGCGATTTCCCGAAACTACGCCGTCCCGCAGTCTCCCATGCAAACATTTCCATCCACACAATGTAAAGATGTTCTACCAACACAAGTACAGTGAGCACTGTGGCCATATGATCCATATACTATTCGTTATTAGATACTGTTAATTTAACTACGATATTACCTTTGGTCGCATTAGAATACGGACATACCTGATGTGCTTTTTCAATCAGCTGTTGCGCTATGTCCAAACTAACCGCAGGGATATTCGCATGCAATTCTGCGGCAAGGCCGAAACCACCCTTCTCCAATTGACCGATGCTCACCTGAGCGGTAACAGTTGTCTCGCCAGTTTTTACCTTTTCTTGTCGAATTACTAAATTCAAAGCACTGTCAAAGCAGGCAGCGTAACCAGCCGCAAAAAGCATTTCTGGATTCGCATAATCATCATTTGCACCACCAAGCCCCTTCGGCATCCGAACCGCCAAGTCCAATACTCCATTTTCACTTTTTACCTGACCGTTTCGGCCGCCTTTGGCGGTAGCGCCTATCGTGTATAACGTTTTCATATTTTATTTTGTTTTTGTTTCAACATTACAAATGTAGATTGGAAAATTATATTGTGCAAAATATAATTTCACTATTGACATTAAAATGAAAAATTGGCTACAACCCAAATCGATAGATCGGGGAAATTTTGAGTTAATGAATAAAAAAATCTAAATTTGATTATTGCAAATGTAATCGATATGGAAACAACCTCAATTGAACAGTTCTACCATGAAATCAACGCAACGATACCCAAGGAGATAGCACGGGAGATCGGGCATTTTAACGTGTTTAGCTACGCAGAACTTGCTGCTACATTGAAAGAGAAGCCCATCATGCCCTACAACAAACGAACCTATTATAAAATCAGTTTAATCACAGGAAAGAACACCGCTGAGTATGCAGATAAGGTGATTGAAATAGAAGAGTCTGCTTTGGTATTTGCTACACCGAAAGTACCCTACCACTGGATACCCAAAGACGAACAGCAGCAAGGTTATTTTTGTGTTTTTACTGAGGATTTTTTAGCTAGAAATAAAAGTGGTGTTATATTGGATGATCTACCTATTTTTCAGCCTGGAGGACTTCCCGTTTTCCAGATCTCCCATGAGCAGCGTCTTGAGATTGAACACATTTTCGAAAAAATGAATAAGGAGTTGTCTTCCGATTATGTGTTTAAATATGACCTTTTAAGGAATTATGTTCTTGAAATTATTCATTATGGACAGAAACTACAACCGAAAAGCATCAGCAACCCGACCCATAATGCAGCTACTAGAATTACCTCACTTTTCATTGAGCTATTGGAAAGACAGTTTCCCGTAGAATCTCCGATGCAGCGTTTGCAGCTACGAACAGCAAATGATTTTGCCGAGCGTCTAGCGGTGCATGTGAACCATCTGAATAAAATTCTGAAAGACAATACAGGTAAAACAACCACCCAGGTAATTAGTGCCAGAATCACACAAGAAGCAAAAATTCTTCTCAAACAAACAGACTGGAATATTTCCGAGATTGCCTACTCGCTCGGTTTTGAAGAAATAGCACACTTTTCTAATTTCTTTAAAAAGCAGACCAAGCTTTCGCCAAACAATTTTCGTTCTCAGTCGTTATAATTTGAATTTCGCAAATATTCATTTGCTTTTCACAAACGCATCGGATACTTTAAAAACGAAATTTGTACTATTAAATTTTAAAACAAAATAAAAATGGCAAAGAATAAAATCGCTTTAGTAACTGGCGGAAGCCGGGGGTTGGGAAGAAACATGGCAATTAATCTTGCTAAAAAAGGGATTGATGTTATACTGACTTACCATAGCAACAAAGAGGAAGCAGATCATGTGGTGTCTACTATTCAGGCCTTTGGACAGCGTGCCGCTGCATTTCAATTCAATGCGGGTGATATCAAATCCTTTGATCAGTTTATAGCGCAAATAACTGATCACCTAAAAGAACAAACAGGGCAATCGAATTTTGATTTTTTGATCAACAATGCCGGTACAGCATTATATGCTCCGTTTATGGATACGACGGAGGAACAATTTGACGCAGTCTACAATATCCATTATAAAGGTGTCTTTTTTCTTACCCAAAAAGCACTTCCTTTTATAAACGACGGCGGACGTATTATTAATATATCGTCGGGTCTTGCCCGTTTCGCTTTTCCGGGCTCTTCCGCTTACGGTTCGATGAAAGGTGCGATCGAAGTTCTGACAAGATACCTGGCCAAGGAACTAGGACCTCGTGGTATTGCGGCAAATGTCGTCGCGCCGGGAGCAATTGAAACAGATTTCGGCGGCGGACATGTACGAGATAACGAGGAAACAAATGCACATATCGCGAGTGTAACCGCATTAGGCCGTGCTGGTGTACCTGATGATATCGGCGGCGTTGTTGCCTTTTTGTGCACAGAAGATGCCCGATGGATCAATGGGCAACGCATAGAGGTATCCGGAGGAATGAATCTTTAATAGCGGGTTGCTCCTCAGTAAGCATATGCCCATTTATTAAACTATATCGGACATATGCTTATTTTTAAGAAAATACGCGAATGATTTTCATTTCTGTTATTTGTCATCATTTCAATCAATATAATGCGAATTTCATTTTCTCACTAAAACAGCAACCAATAATATTAATTCGCTTATCGAATTATTAAGTTTGTAGGATAAATGAAGATACAGCTCGCAATAATAAGTGATATACATGCCAATATCGTGGCATTGGACCAGGTACTGGCAGATATAACAAAAAACGGTGTAACACAGATTTACTGTTTAGGTGATCTAGTCGACTTTGCACCCTGGGGCAATGAAGTTATTAATCGAATCCAGAAAAAAAACATTCCCTGTTTACTGGGAAATCATGATCAGAGAATTGCTTTTGACGAGCCCATTATTCCTTTACCGCATCATGATGCGATAGAGACCGCAAATCGTGAAATTGCCATTAACCTCAGCAAAAAGGAAATTTCTTCTTCACATAAAAAGTGGCTATCCACTTTACCTTACAACCTCGAATTAACATTCAAGGTAGGTGATCGTTTTAGAAAAATCCTCCTTGTACATGCAAGTCTTCATAGCAATGATGAATATGTTCACGAATCTGCACCTAAAGGAGACTTATTAGTCGATTTGCGCCGAAGAGGTGTTGATGTGCTTGTGATGGGCCATACCCATCAAGCCTACGTCCAACAGGTCGAAGAACTCCTGTTTATCAATTGCGGTTCTGTCGGCCGAAGCAAGGAAAAAGACAAGAAAGCTTCCTATGCTTTAGTTACACTGACAGAAGAAGGGATAGATACTAAAATAATCAAAGTAGATTATCCGGTCGAGGAAGTCGCTAACGCCATTTATTACAGCAATATTCCTGATTTTTATGGAGATTTCTTACGCGCTGAAGATAATTAATTATCAGCAACAAACTCAACATCTCCGCCTCAACGTCAAAATCGGGTTCTTTCTGGTTAGCGTAAACATTGATTGAACACAGTTATTATCATCTGGGACAATTTGTGTTAATCAATACAATGATTAGCCAATAAAATGCTAAGAATGTCCCGCTAGTTTCTTGATTCCCTGCTCAGTTAGCACGTCCCTACTATTTTTTACAAAAAGTGGATCTCACTATTGAAATAGCTGCCTAGATCATATTATTGCGCTTGGGTTGAATGCTCCTGCTTGATCTTTTCACGGTATTTCAGCCCCCAGTCAACCAACGATTCGGTAACAGGAACAACACTTTTTCCATAGCTTGTGATTTTATAGAAGACCCGAACAGACTCATCACTTGATTGACGTGACACCAATAAGTTTTGTTCAAGATCCCGCAGTTCCTTTGTCAAAACCTTCGCTGAAATCCCCAAGATCTCCCGTTGCATTTTTTTAAAATGAATATCCTGTTGCTCACGGTTTGTTAAATAGCGGAGGATCATTAATTTCCATTTTCCACCTAAAATATCCAACGCGTCACGCATTGCACGCAATTCCTCACCGCAGCTTGCCTCCCTTACAGTATTTTCTTCGATGACTTTACCCATTATTTTATAAAAAAT
Organism: Sphingobacterium sp. HMA12; assembly: GCF_002933815.1. Lineage (GTDB taxonomy): Bacteria > Bacteroidota > Bacteroidia > Sphingobacteriales > Sphingobacteriaceae > Sphingobacterium. The sequence goes on along the minus strand of NZ_BEYR01000003.1, from coordinate 371,485 downwards.
ACTAGTTACCACTTGTTAACCACCAACAAATATATATCAAAACTGACTTAGATTTGTCATAATAACTGTTCAAGGAAAAAAAATAGAATACGGTCATCAGGTACTACTGGTTTCAAATAAGTTGAATTTTGCCAATACGGCTTTATATAAAAGAACATGAGATGAATGCTGTCATTTTAAGTGAAAATAATCAATTGATCAATGCCGAAGTTGTACTGCGTCAATTAAAACCGGAGGAGGTAAAGATTAAAATAATCGCATCCGCACTCAATCCCATCGATTATCAAATGCGTGAAAATGAATACGAAAGAAAGTATATCTTTTCACCAATTTTAGGGCGGGAAGGTGCAGGCATAATCACAGAGATTGGTTCTGGGGTTATAGATTTCGTTATCGGTGACGAGGTTTACTTTGCTTGCGGCAGTATGGGAAGCAATGGTACATATTCGGAGTACATTTTATTAGCCGCTGCACTCGTTGCTCCGAAGCCCAAGAATATTTCTTTTGAACAAGCCGCTGCGCTGCCTACCTCAGGAATCACCGCGTTACAAGTTTTTGATCGCGCACCCATTACTGCTTCCGATCAAGTATTTCTTACAGGTGCGTCGGGTGGCGTAGGCCTTTTTATCTTGAAATTGCTCTTGGTCAATGGTATAAAAAATATTATGGCTACTGCTGGAAATACTACCAGTATCCAAAGACTACGTGAGCTAGGATTAAATAACGAAAACATCGTCGATTATAAACAGGGCAATTTAATTGAAATACTAAAAAACAAGATGAATAATCACGGATTTGACTTTTGCATTGATGCGGTGGGACATGCTCTTTCGGAGACGTCAGCAACGCTGTTGAAACCCCATGGCTGCTATATTGATATTACCCACTTTACGACAGCCTCAGCGAGAGACACGCTATTTAGCTCAGCAGCCAAAATCATCAATATCTCCAACTTTATCCATGCGCAAAACCTCAATTATACCTATTTCAAACAGGCATTGAATCGTATAGCAAATTATATAGAGCAAAAAATTATACAACCTATGCCAATTTATCCGATCGGTGGTCTGACATCCGAGACCATCGAAAAAGGACATCAGCTATTAAAAAATAACAAAACCGAAGGTTACAAATTGATCTTACACAATCCATTATAATATGAGAACTATTCCAAGAAGAATCGTCACAGCCGAACGGGGCGGAAAATCGTACATACAACAAGATACTATTGTAACGAATGTATCGGAGCACTATCCCAACCTTGTTATTTCAGATATATGGCAGACAAGTCAGATGCCGGCTCATTTTACGGAAGAAAATCCCGTGGAAAATTCAGCTATACCGCAAGTCATCAAAAATGGAACTTATTTTCGCTATGTGCAAATTCCGCCAGACAAACAGCTCGGTATTGAAGCGCCAGCTGATCAACCACATCCGTTAATGCATCAGACGGCCAGTTTGGATTATATCATTATTCTTTCAGGCGAAATCTATCTGATTACAGATACCGAAGAAACTCTATTACAAGCCGGAGATATCGTTATCCAACGTGGTACCAACCACGCCTGGAGTAATCGTTCAGATCAAATGTGTTTTCAATTGGCTATTCTTATTGATGCGCAATAAATTGTGTATATCATTCATACTAAAATTACAACCTCTATTTATCGCTAAAAACCAGCACTTTATTTTAAAATATTTCCTGATAACTTTATCTTGCACTGCTAACGCAATTTAGTTAAGTTTGATTGTATGATAGCAGCTTACTTTCAGTCTTTGGATCTCTTTAATAAGGAAGAGATTGCCCAGATTGTTCCACTTTTTGAATATAAAAGGCTGAACAAGAATGATTTTTTTGTCAAGGAAAATCAGCGCTGTAATGAGGTCGCCTTCATTGCATCCGGAATCTTTCGTTCGTATTACAGTACCTCAAGCGCAGAAGATGTCACCTATTGTTTTCGATTTCCCAACAGCCTAATCGCGGCCTACTCCTCTTTTATCACTGGTGGACCAAGTGTCGAAACCATGCAGGCGCTCTCCCCTGCCGAATTATGGGTCATCAAAAAAAGTGCTATTGACAAACTCGCCGCTGAAAGTCTGGTTTGGACAAAATACCTCAAAATGATTGCTGAACAGCAATACCTGGAACTTGAAAAACGCATCTTCCAGTTGCAGAAAGAAACAGCCCTACAACGTTATATGTTCTTACTACGAGATCAACCCGAATTTATTCAACAAATACCACTACAGTATTTAGCTTCCTATTTAGGCATCACGCAACGCCATTTAAGCAGAATTCGCAGTGAAATCACTTTTTAGACATTTGTCCTATAAATCAGGAATGAGTGACCCTAACTTTGTGTTATCATAAGAATAACATGAATAAAAAAATACTTGTCATCAACGGTCACCCCAATCGAGCTTCCTTCAATTTTGGCATTGCTACAGCTTACAGAGAAGGTGCCAAAGAATCTGGGGCAGAAGTTCGTTCAATTAACATCGCGGATCTGAATTTTAATCCCAATCTTCAGTTTGGTTACCAGAGACGAACTGAACTCGAACCGGACCTTCTACAGGCATGGGAAGACCTCCAATGGGCAGATCATTTAGTTTGGGTACATCCAGTCTGGTGGGGTGGTCTTCCAGCTATTATGAAAGGTTTTATTGATAGGCTCTTTCTGCCCGGGTTTACTTTCCAATACCGTGAAAACTCTCTGTTTTGGGACAAATTACTCAAAGGAAAATCTGCCCGGATTATTACCACCCTGGATCAACCCGGTTGGTATTATGCCCTTGTCTATGGCAGACCGAGCGTCAATCAACTCAAAAGATCAACTTTACTATTTTGTGGTGTATCGCCTGTAAAAGTGACCTACCTTGGAATTATAAAAACTTCGGATACAACAAGGCGGAATAAATGGCTGCAAAAAATCAAACAGCTCGGACAAAACCAAGGGTAAAATCCATCTCGTTTTTCTTTTCAGTTTTTTAGGGTACTATTGCCATTACCTATTTTTTGCCAAATGACAATTGTACCCGTCCCGCTATGCCCTAGCTTTGTTCCATAAATTCAATACAACAGCAATATGGATATTTTAATTGGACTCCAGTGGGGAGATGAAGGGAAAGGAAAAATCATTGATCTGATCAGTCGGGATTATGACATTATTGCCCGGTTTAATGGCGGAGCAAACGCTGGGCATAGCATTTACCATAAAGGCAAACGAATTACACTCAAATTATTGCCATCAGGAATCTTTTATCCCCATATCAAAAATATTATCGGTAGTGGAGTAGTCATCGATCCTTTGGCACTTCGGGCGGAAGTGGAACAGCTTCAAGCTGCTCTGTCTGATACCGATTTAATCCATCGGATTCTCCTATCGGCGAAGGCCCACCTAGTATTACCAACATACAAGTACTGGGATATGTATTTCGAAGAATCGCAACAATACCGAACTATTGGAACAACGAAAAATGGTATTGCACCGACCTATTCCAATAAAATACTTCGGCAAAATGTACGTGTTGGAGATATACTCTCCAACGATTTCAAAGCAGAGGTATTCCAAATCTTAACTAGGCAGTATCTCGAGCTTCAGGCTTTAGGACAGGATATGCCGATGATACAGGAGTTATATGACAATTTTCTGGAAGCATGCAATTTTTTAACAAAAATGCAAATTACCGATACGGAAATTATCATCAATGAAGCATTTAGGAATAATAAAAAAGTATTGGCCGAAGGTGCTCAGGCTACTCTATTAGACATTGATCATGGTAGCTACCCTTATGTCACTTCTTCAAATACCATCGCATCCGCAGCATGTGTAGGATTGGGCGTATCCCCCAAGCTTATTGATAAGATTTATGGTGTTACCAAAGCGTATTGCACCCGTGTTGGAAACGGTATGTTTCCAACTGAAATAACGGGATCCCTTGCCAATGAACTGCGTGAAAAAGGGGGCGAATTCGGATCCAATACCAAACGGCCGCGAAGAATCGGCTGGCTGGATCTTCCCGCATTAAAATATGCCATTATGTTAAATGGCGTGACCGATCTTGTATTGACAAAGGCTGACATCTTAACGGGTATGTCTGAAATACCAATTTGCACAGCCTATGAAATAAATAGTGAGACAAGGGCCTTAATCGCTCCAACATTTGTTGATGATTCCGCACGACCTGTCTGGAAATTCTTAGACGGATGGGATATCCCGTTCAGCAACATCAACCAGCGTGCACAAATTCCGAAAGAACTGAAACTATTTATTGCCTTTTTGGAAGAGGAATTAAAGGTCCGGGTAAAATACCTATCCACTGGCCCGCAACGAGAAGAATTGATTATCTTAGGTAATTAATACAAGCAATATGGAACAGCTTTTAGCATATATCCGGAAATTTGGTCAGCTTGATAAACGGGAGGAAGGTCTAATCAGGCAGGCCTTTGAGAAGAAACATATTCCAAAAGCGACCTATTTCGTTGCCTGTGGAAAAGTTACCGATCGTATAGCCTTTGTAGAAAGTGGTGTATTTCGTTCCCTTTATTATAATAATAAGGGTGACGATTTTACACGCTACTTTATCTACGAAGGTCGCTTTATTGGGGATTTTCAAAGTTTTCTGGATCGTACTCCATCCAATGATTATATCGAAACCGTAACAGATGCACAGTTATGGAGTCTTACCATCCATAATTTTTTACTGCTAGAGAAGGAGATCAAAATCTGGCCCCTTTTAATGGCCAAGCTATATGGATTTGTCATTGAAAGCAAATTAAAAACAGCAAATACCATGATGAATCTCGATGCCAGTGAACGCTATCTGCTGTTTCTAAAACTTTACCCCGGACTGGCAAATCGCGTTCCCTTAGCGATGCTGGCTTCCTATTTGGGTATTACTGCATCTTCTTTGAGCCGCATCCGGAAAAATATCATATGAGAGTACTAATCATATCGGGTCATCGTCCCCCGTGAACCGGACGGGTAATCACGAAACCAGGTATCAAATTGCGTCTCATCTACCCTACCATCGGTACAGCAATCGGGTTGTAAAAACATTGTCTTTCAGATCATCAGAAAAATTGGTCAAACTCGTCTTTTCATTGGTTACATGTTCGTTATATACGGTAAGTTTCAAGCGATTGCTAATCTGATAAGCGACTCCATAACCTAATGTACTGAATTTAACATCACCATCTGCAGTAAAATTATCCGGCATTCCAATCGTCATTCCGCTTGCTTTTGCATTAGGGTCATACACATCGTAAGCTAATAAAGCTGTAACGCCTGTTTTTGCGATTTCCTGTGTAAACCAAAGGTAATAACCGTTAAATTTCCGTTGGTATAAATCCGTAGCTGGCTGAGTCGTAAAACTCCTGCTCGCATAAGGGCCTTTGATATCTGCACCTCCAGCGACGCCAGGTTGATCGCCGGCCACATATTCTGTCTTGAAGCTGGATTTCCCGAAGCTGTTGTCCAGTTCGATCTGTAAGTTTGCGCCATAGTAATTCCGACCAATCGCCTTTCCCTCATTATCATCACTAGTATGAGCTATATAACCGTTCGTAATGGCCGTGTAATATGTTTTGGTATCGTTACGGACCGAACCTTTATAGAATGAACCACCAAATCCAAGATGCAATCTTTTATCCGCGAGACTATCGAATTTAAACGCGAGGTTTCCGATTAGATCCTTTTTGGAATCATAGTCTTTGGCTGAGTGCCCACTTCCATTTACAAGGGCTAAGTCTAAGTTTAAGAATTTCACTTTGCCTCCGGGATGGTAACTAACCATACCACCCAGGTCACGTTCGCGCGGCATTAATGTCTGAAAAACACGTGCTCTTTCGGGGAAATCACGATAACCGGAGGAGTAAACGATGGAATAGCCAAAGGGTCTGTTGAAGAGACCTGCTGTCAGACTCAATCCTTTCTGATCAGGATGCCGCAATTGGATAAAAGCATCCATTAACTGTACGCCGTCCTGAGTCGCATCGAGCTGGAATACAATACTGGAATACGTATCCACACGGTCTATCTTAAGACGTCCACGTCGGATCATAAAACGATTGTCGGAATTCTTGGAGAAATCACCACCGGAGAACGAAGTTATTCCCGGAGATTGAGCCTTTTGAAACTGCGTCTGAAGGTATCCTGTGATTTTGATATCATGAGGGTCATAACTTGACGGCGCATTGTTATTTTGTGCCGTCGCTACAGCCGGACCGATCAGAGTTGCGAGTAAAAGTGCTTTTTTCATTGAATAACTTTTTTTTGGCAATGGTATCATCAGGACTTGTAAACATATGTAAAAACAGATCGTCCGTCCAGATGGTTCATTGGTATTATAATAATCACTAAAATAATGAATGAATTTTAAGAGGATTATGGGATTTTCATTAAATATTATAACCACTCTTATTTCACGCCGTAAAAATAGATTCTCAATGTTAAGTTAGTATTAATAAATTGTTAGCCTATTAATTTGTATACATAAAATTAATGATTTGGTAATACAATTAATGATTTGGTAATACAATTAAACAAAACTATTGCTATTTTGATCTAACAAGAGGGGCCGAATCAAAATAGCTATTTTTGACACGGCCCCTTTTTCCTTCGTCTGAAAGTTTAAATATCTAGTCTTATTTTCCCCACCAAACTGGTACATCCATTGGAATTAACTTCGCATTTGGATTATACAATGTTGTAGTTTTAGGGAAAGGAAATCTTTTTGGGGTGTAAGATAACTCTGCACCCACTGCCTCCGGACGAGATACCAAAGCGGGTATGCCAGTCCTTCTATAATCATTATAAGCCTCAATGGATTGATTATACATCGCCACCCATTTCTCCATCATAATATCCTGTAATGTTGCAGCAGAATAATTCGCAACTGAAGTACCATTTTGCGCTCCTGCAGATACATACTGTACATTTGCTTTAATTGCATCGTTTAATATAGTGGTTGCATCAGCACCTTGCTTCTTCTTTACTTCTGCTTCAATAAACTTTGCTTCATAATATGTAATTATTGGGTAGTTAGCTGCTAAAAGTGGTTTAGCGGCAATCGGATCTACTCCAAAGAATATACCAAGTCCAGAAATACTAGATGAAATATCTAATTCAGTGATATCTCCTCCAGCATACACACCTTCTTTAGTTTTTGACAATAAATAACTTAATCGCGGATCACTTTTTGATAGCATTCTATCTACAAATAACTTATTAGCTCCTAAATATCCACCACGAGATTTACTGAAAGCACCCCATTGATTTAGCGCACCACCTTCAGCCGAGTGGACGGCCTCTAGATTGTCAGCATTTGAAGAAATACCCTTAGAAAGGTATTCTAAAACTTTGGTCTCAGTACCCGAAACTTTAGAAGAAGTACGATGTAAATACCTAGCTCTCAACGTATAAGCTGCTTTCTCCCACCTTTTCACATCTCCACCAAGCATTACATCATCTCCTGTTGGTAAGAACAAATTATCATCTTCAGATGCTTGAAAATCAGCAATAGCCTCTCCCAACAAATTGTCGATAGATTTATAAATATCTGCCTGAGTATCCAACTTCGGCGCTCTTACTCCTTCATCAAATCGAAAAGCTTCTGAATAAGGGACATCACCCCATAAATCTGTAGCTATAGCAAGATTAATAGCCATTAATACCTTGCCAATTCCTGCATAATGAGGGCTTTCAGCCCCTGCTTTATCTATTAACAATTTGGCATTATACATTGTTCCAGTATATAGTCCCTCCCAAGAATTATCAAAATCACCTTCGGTAATTCGATAATTTTGAATATCGTTATATTGAGCATCTATACCAGCTGAATGCTGTACCAATATACTGCTAATTCGAGATAACTCGCCCTCTACATTCGCAAATGTATTCACCTCTAATGCTGTTAACATAGTCGCAAGGTTCGCCTCAGCGGGGTCATTGGGGCTTAAATACAGATCATCCCCAGTCTTACAGCCGACAAAAACTGTGAGACATAGAATATATAAAAATTTAAAATTTGCTTTCATATTATATTAAAATTAAAATCCAAAACGTAAATTAAGAGAATAAGATTTAGTTCCCGGATTATTAAAGAAATCATATCCAGCAAAGTTTTGATTTGAACCTGTCAAACTTGTCTCTGGATCAACACCCTTATAATCCGTAATCAACAATACATTACGTAAATTCACACCAACTTGAATGTATTGAATGGATTTAGAGAAATTTTTAAAGCGATAACTAAAATCTACTGATCTTAATCTTGCCCATGAACCATTTTGAATCGCAATTTCTGAATTACTATTACCTAAATAATTTCTGAAATATGTCAATGCATCGATTTCTTTATTATTTTCTTTTCCTTCGTCGGGTCCAGAAGCAAATACACCATCTATTTTATACATTCTTTCACGATCTGCTGTTTCTGCAGCTTTTCCTCTATTATAAAGTCCTGCCTGTGTTCCCCCCCATATTTTACCACCTTTCCTAAAATCCCATAAAAAGGATAATGAAAAATCTTTATACGAAAATTCATTATTCCAATTCATCAACCATGTGGGAATAGGACTTCCAACATTTCCTAACTCATCCTCATAAATAGGTAACCCACTGGTAGGGTTTATCAATACTTTACCTTCCGCATTTCGTTTGAACTTCTGAGCGTATAAAACCCCAAACGGCTGTCCTACAATTGCATAAGACTGAGGAGCTGAAAATGCCGATCCGATAGACATCTTATCTACTCCCTCTGCCAATTCAGTAACTTCGTTTTCATTTTTAGACCAATTTACAGTGGTATGCCAATTGAATTTTTCCGCCTTAACAACATGAGCTGTTATACCAACTTCATAACCCGTATTTTTCATTGCCCCCACATTATTATAATAATATGCGTAACCACTTGTAGGATCAATTGGTTGAGATATTAACAAGTCTGACGAATGCTGTTGATAATATGTGAAGTCTAAGCCTAAACGATTATTGAAAAATTTCATTTCAAGCCCTGCTTCATACCCCTTATTTCTCTCTGGACGGAATTCCTCTGCAACCTGCACATTAGATTTAGCAAAACCTGCCTGCCCAGCATATGGGAATGAAAAACCGTTTGTCATACCATCCGCAATCGTAGGAACGGTGAAATACGACCGATCAGAATAGACATTGGGTGAAATACCTACATTAGAATAAGCAAACCTTACTTTACCATAATTCAGAATAGAATTATTCTCTAACAGATGAGAAAAAACATACGAAACGTCTGCCTTTGGATAGAAAAATCCTTTGGAATCTTTACCAAAAGTAGTTGACCATTCATTTCTACCCGTTAATGTTAAGAACAAAATACTTCTATAATCAAAAGTCGCATCTAAAAATATAGCTTTACTATTTTTATATTCCTCATAATTACTAACGTATAATTCTTGAGCCGAAGCAAAATTATAATAGCCAGGCATTGCTAAATTTCTACCTCTACCAAAATTTGAAGTATATTGAGCATAATTAAAGTTTCCTCCGAGCATCCCAGAGACAGAAAAATCTTCCGAAATCTTCGTATTAAACTTTAACAATAAATCACTATAAATATTACGAAAATTAACGTTAGTACGCTTAATCTCGCCATAAGCAAGACCATTATCATCTCCACGAGAACCAATCGCATATATTTGCTTTCCTTCAGTAGAATAATTATCTAATCCCGTTTTCCAAGAAATTGTGAATATATTATTTAATTTCACATCCGCATAAGCATTACCAGTTAAACGGTTATTTTGCTCCGTATAAGGATTAAATTCCGTGGACCAATATGGATTATCATAGTTAGGAAAGTATTGTTTTTGAGAACCATCTTCATTGATATAATCCGCCAAATTAAAGTCAGCAGGAGTACGAAGTAAAGCAAGCATGGTACCAGCGAGATTACTACCATTCTGAACAGCCCTTGTGTTTGAATTCGTATAGCTCAATGTTCCACCTACCGTAATTGCATCATTTAATTTCGACTCCGAACTTAAACGCGCAGTATATCTATTAAAAGAAGAGTTCGGCACGATTCCCTTATTATTGTGAGATCCCACAGAGAATCTAAAAGTAGTTTTTTCGCCACCAGAAGTAATCGCTAAATTATTATTAAAAATTCTTCCCGTTTGAAAAAACTCTTTTACATTATCATATGACTGTTTACCAGCTAAACTAGGGCCCCAACTATCAGCACTAACCTTTGATACTCCTCCTTCTCCTTGTCCATAACTAGTTTGCATCTCAGGCAATTTATTAACCTTAGACGCTTCGAAACCTGTCGAATAAACAATACCCAATCCTGAGCCTAATTTCCCTTTTTTCGTGGTATAAATTATTGCACCATTACCAGCGGCTTGACCATAGATCGCTGCCGCTGCTGGTCCTTTCAATACAGTTACCGATTCGATATCATCAGGATTAATATCCAAAGCTCTATTAGCAGTCTGAACACCAGCTAGATTTTGATTATAAGGATCATCACCCGCTTTGATGTTATTAAGACTATTATCTAAAGGAACACCATCGACAACGATCAAAGGTTGATTATCGCCAGAAAAAGAAGCAGGACCTCTCAAAATAATCTTAGATGATGCGCCCGGAGTACCACTTGAAGAAGTAACTTGAACACCGGTCGCTTTTGCAGCAAGTCCTTGTATAATATTTGCCTCTCCTGATTTTACTAAATCATCTCCACTAACTTTAGATACTGAATACCCAAGCCCTTTTGTATTTTTAGAGACTCCCATCCCTGTCACTACTACTTCGCTCAAAGCATTGTCAGAACCGTCCAAAGTAACGTTAAAAGCAGATTGTCCTTCCTTAACAATTAGTGTTTTGTCAGCAAATCCTACAGAACGAAAGACAATAACTTTTCCTGTTGGAACAGACAACGAATAATTACCGTTCGCATCTGTTTGCGTGGCAACATTAGATCCTTGAACAGCGATCGTAACCCCTGCCAATGGTTTACCATCGGCTCCTGTTACTCGACCACTTACTTTTTTCTCCTGCGCGAACGCCACCGAAGTTAGGATCATACTACCCACGAAAAAACTGAGTAATTTGTGTTTCATATGTTTACGTTTATTAAAAATGTTAATTTTTGAAAAAAAATACTATGGTTAGTAATATACTTTCCGATAATTTATATATGTATTATAGTTAGTAACATATTTTTCACCAGATTGTTTCTGCTTGTTAAAAAATGTTAAATGCAAAATTATAACTTTTTTTAACTTTTACAATGCTAGCATAACTTTGTGATAACAATTAATTCACAAATAAACACAAACTACTGTATATCAATTAAATAAAAAATAGCTTTTCATAAAAAATTGTATCAATAAATAGATCACTTTTGAAAATTTTTAGAAAACATAAAAATTATACAAAGTTATACCTAAAATAAACCGTGAAACATAGAATTAAATCTTTGCTAATTATCAACCTTGGGCAGTGGACACTCTCCTTTGAAGTTGTTAAGCCAAACAACCGGTTTCTTCTACCGGTTTTCCATCAATTATACTAAGTTTTATCTACAATTTTCCTGCTTTTCGCCTACTCAAGCAGGAAAATTGCAGGTAAATAGCATCCTAAAAGTAGACCGTGGAGGAAATAAGATTAGGACCAATAGCAAAAAAAGTAAAAATATTAGTGATGGTAATTTCTTTTTATTATCGAATACTTTAAAAGGCTTTACCATATAAAAAATCTTACCACTTGTAAGGAACATTGTTGTAAATTGCTTATAGACAAGTTTGCCCCACGCTCGCCCCGCTCCCAATTTGTAAAAAACATGTGGGTACAGTGAAAGCACCTTAAAAGCTGGACTCAACGTGGACTCACTCTGCACTCAACCTGCTTACAGGGCGAACTTGGCAATAACCTGGCCTTAACTTGTCCCATATCAAAGCACTCCGCCAGCCGAACAGTGACAGTAGGCATCCCCAGGAAACTCCTTACTTTTTCCTTACCTGAATCCCCCCGGGTCTGCTGTCTGAAAACTTCATTGCCACCCTATCACGTTTATCCTCCGGACAAAAGCTGATCATCCCTTTTGATTCATGCAGCAGCACACCTGCCTGACGGATGGCTGCATATACTTCCTCCCGACCACTCTTATAACAGATAGCTACTGAAATATGCTTGTCCTTTGGGATACATTCCCATCTTTTGATCATAAATCCTTCCCAGCGGCTCATCTCATCCACAAAAGCACGCAGGGGCATATCTTTATAAACACGAATTTTTCGGGTCCACATCTTGGCTTCATCAAAATCCTGGTTTGCCACATAGCTCATTGTATCACGGGGAAGTTGACTTTTACCTACATATTTAGCGCCCCAATATATACGAAATCTCCGGGAGAGACGATAGACCGCATTTTGTTCAAGCTATGAGGATAAACCTCCAGCTTTCCATGATTAAGCATGGTCTGTCAATTCAACAATTACCTCTTAACTAACTACAGTTCGGGTCCAAAAACAGATAAATTATAGGTGTATCTATCTGGATCGGTTACTTCATTCTAGATAAAGAACTGCAATGGATAGAATGTGCCAAGAATGCGACAACCCATACATGGGAATTCATAAAAAACGTCTGTTATATTGGTAAAAGCCAACACCATTAGATACAATCCATGGCGAAAGTTTTTTGTATCACGAGTTGAAAGCAAAAATTATTATGTGGCAAGGAAAGATTTCAAAACACAACAGCTTCATTTTCCACTCTATCGGGACGATTTCCCACAGTAAAACTACGATTCCACCAAGTGAAAAAATAATTCCGTCACCCGTCAGTATCATTTCGTCGGGTGAATTTCTCATCTCCCAATATGGAATAATCGCTCCAACGCCTGTCGGTTTCATTTTTCCCTGTGACAAAATGGAAAACTCCTCTGACTATTTGAAACAGTCACAGAACTTTTTCGTTTCGACCAGTGGAATTTTCATTTACCCTTAGGGGAAAAACAAATTGTCAGGTGTCAAATTCAATTCGTCGAATCGCGAAATCACAGTATTACAGCGCAAAATGTAACAGATATCTGGAAATAATGATATCTCATTCCCTGTTACATCTCCTTCTCAAGCACTAATTAAACCTTCCTTAAAGCAACGTTTGTAACTATTCGGCTTCACAAAACTACCCTCTTACTTGATCGGACACCGATATGTCAGCAGGTTAATGAGTCGACGAACAACACCAATTTCATGCATTATTTTCGGTTCTAAATCCAACTTGACTCTGGCTTGGCACCAAATTATCTATCAGATTATGACAGGTTTTAACACTATCTTTGCATAGAACTATGTGTATATTGGAAGCTAATGGGACATTGGCCCAAAAAAATTACCATAAAAAAAGCGATCTCTTTCGAGATCGCTTTCATTTATAACCTTAATTTTATCGTCTAGCGTGTACCGCCTGCCCACCAAACATTTTCAGTGTAGACGTATGCGCCATCACCATATGCGGCTTGAACATTCGGGTTAGTTGTCGTATCATCGTTACCATATGGTAAGCGTAACGGGAATTTACCCGGATTTTTCAACTCAACAAGGTTTTCACCATTTGCTTTCCAACGGCGGATATCATTGTACATCTCAGTTGACTCACCTGATGCTCCAAAAAATGCGATATATTTTTGGTTTGCAATCACTTTTAGTGGATTAGCAGCGAACAATGCTTTCACTTTTGTATCAAAGTAATTTTCTGCTGCTGTTGCGGTAATCTTATCTGATTTTTCAACAATACCTACTCCTTTAGTCGCACCTTTTACCAAAGCGGAATTCAAACTTGCGTTGATAGATTTCTCCGCATTAGCAACAGCTGCTACAACCGCGGTCTTTAATACAGATTCAACAGCTGCAGATCCATCACCTAAACGTTGCATGGCTTCAGCTTTTAGGAAAAGTATTTCGTGATAGCTCAACAATTGTGTCTGCGCGGACTGTGCGAATCCAAAAATAGATAAATTATAGGTATTCTTATCTTGGATTGGGTTGCCATTGGGAGCTACTTTAGTATAGCTTTCACCCTTGTTAGCTAAATCTGCTAATTGCACATACTTTTGTGTAATAAATACTCTATTCAAGCGAGGATCGCTGTTTTCGATCATTTTATCAACCAAGCTCTTACTAGCCATCAATGCTCTTCTTGACCACTGAAAGTCAAAAAATGGATTGCGATTCGATCCTGCATATTGATCAAATGCAGCCTGTTCACTAGCATCTTTAAAAGATTTATCAACATTGGCGATAACGGCTCTTAAAGCAGCCGACTTATCAGTAGACTTGGCAACAAGACGCATCCCATAACGGGCTTTTAAACCATAAGCAAATTTAAGCCAATTTTGAGCATTTCCACTATATAATAAATCTTGTCCTCCTACACTTCCTGTGGCATGTGCATCACCTTTAGGCAGGTTTTCAATAGCAGCATCTAAATATGCATTTACTTGCTTATATAATTCTTCCTGCTTATCCAATTTAGGGTTACGAATCTCTAATGGCTTGAATCCTTCAGCGTAAGGAACATCACCAAACATATCTGTCAATAATGCCAGATTGTATGCTGCCATTACCTGCCCCATTCCTAAGGTTGTATTATTTCCTTCTTGTGGACCACCTGGAGAACATTTCTCAATCACCATACGAGCGTCTTTCAATGCAGTATACATGTTTCCCCATGTATTATTGAAAGTAGATGCACTTTGAGGTTCTCTTTCACGACGTTCTGCATTCCACAACTGATTATCCGTACCAACCTCATGTTCCACATACACGGATAAATAGGTATTAAAGTCACCTCCTGTATTGTAAAAAGCTGTTCTTGTGATCACATCGGTCAAGATAAACTTAGCCTGTACATCATTGGGTTTGTTTACGTTTTCATTCACTTTGTCCATTGCGTCTTCAGAACAAGAAGTGAAGAATGCTGGCGAAGCTAATACGCCCATCGCCAATAAACCAACAATATTTAATTTTAATTTCATGATACTAATTCTAGAATTTAACGTTAACACCTAAACCATAGCTCGATGTTCCCGGAAGTGAGAAACGCTCAAAAGCTCCCGACATATTGGTATTACCTTGTGAAACCTCTGGATCAAATCCTTTCAGCTCAGACCATAAGATGATGTTACGTGCAAATGCATTTACGTCAACTTTAATCTTTGAATTTTGATACACAGGATATCCTACAGCAACTTCACGCAACTTCACAAATGAAGTTCCACGGATACCAGCCTCAGAAATATTGCTCAGACGATTGAAGTAATCATAAGTAGATACATTATTTACTTTTCCATCTGCACCAAAAGTAGGATTAGGAGCTATAAGAATGTCATTTGGTGCGTATTGCCCCGGAGAAACTTCCTTGACAGCCGCCCCTTCAAACAAGAATCCATTACCGTCACGGAAATCAGCCGATTTTTGAGTCACCCCATAAACATCTAAGGTTCCGGAAGTACCGTGGTACATCTGCCCTCCTTGTTTCCAATCCAATACTGCTGAAAGTCTGATTTTCTTATACTCGAAGTTTGTATTGAAACCGAGGTTAAAATCTGGTGAAACGCTACCGATCACTTTTTCTTCACCTGCTAAAGGAAGACCGTTTTTATCAACGATAATTTGACCAGCGTCATTTCTTAAATAAGAAACACCATAGATCACAGGAAATTTAGAACCAATACCGGCACGTACTTGTGGTGTAACGAAACCTCCCATAAAGATACTATTCACCCCTTCCTTCAACTCATCAACATAGTTGTCTATTTTGGTAAAATTGAATGCAAAATCCCATTTGAAATCACCCGAACGGAATGGCGCAACAGCTAATGTCAACTCGTGTGCATTGGTATGGATTTTACCACCATTAGTTACTAAGCTTGAGTAACCTGTAGAAGCAGCCAAAGGCACTTCAAAAATCTGATCTTTTACATTTTGACGGGAGAAGGTATAATTCAAGTTGATTAAACCATTCCAGAATGTCAAATCAGTTCCTAATTCGAAAGCTTGTGTATTTTGTGGTTTCAAATTTGGATCGTAAACAATCGGATAAGATGTATATGAAGTTACACCATCACTGTTTATTGGATAAAGAATCGGAGTTCCATTGGAGAATCCACCACCATAAGTTGGCTTATCAAAATAATTATCGTAGTAATCGCCTGCTTGTCCTACTTCTGCATAAGATGCTCTCAACTTACCCATAGTCAACACCGAATTTTTAACCGCATCTAATTCTGTAAATACGAAACCTGCTGAAACAGATGGATAGAAGAATGAACGATTGTTTCTAGGCATAGAAGAAACAATATCGTTACGACCTGTTGCATTTAAGAACAACATGTTTTTGTAAGCCAAGGCTAAACTACCAAATGTACCAAATGTACGTGTATGACGCAATGTTTGCTCAGTAGTTACCGTAGAAGCATTATTGATATGATTCCATCCCGGAAAATTAAAATTCGCACCATAAGCATAGTCTCTTCTTCTGTTGCGGTTTACAATCTCGTTACCGACCATGGCATCGAGAACCAAGTCATCATTGATTTTCCAGTTGTACGCAGCTGTTCCTAAGGAGTTCCATTCCGTTACTGAAACATTAAAGTTTTCAACTTCACCAAATCCATCCGCATGACCATATCCCCAAAGATCGGTATAGTTTGTTGTATAAGAATCAACCCCCGCTTGGTATTTTAGTGTTAATTTTTGATTTTCACCTAAATTTGTCGCATATTGTCCAAAACCATTTCCAAAGAAACGTTGTGTATCTTCCGTAAATTTATTGTGATCAACAGCCCAATATGCTCCATCAAAGCCGCTCGTGCTCCGGTAAGTATTTTGGGTTGTCGGCGCGTTTAAATTATGAGACGGTATGCCTTTTAAATCATATGATGCTGGAGCTCCAAAAACGGTCGCAATGATCCCATTATTAGCACCAGTTTGTTTTGAAATATGCGAATTGACATAATTACCTGTAAAGCCTGTCGTCCACTTGT
This sequence comes from Sphingobacterium sp. HMA12, assembly GCF_002933815.1. Taxonomy (GTDB): domain Bacteria; phylum Bacteroidota; class Bacteroidia; order Sphingobacteriales; family Sphingobacteriaceae; genus Sphingobacterium. Next base: position 354,448 of record NZ_BEYR01000003.1, on the reverse strand, counting down.
CTGACAATTTGGCCTCACCTGATAATTTGGCTGTATAACGATCCATTCCCGTTGATGGAACTATACCATCAGCATTGGTTGCTCCCAAAGACAAAGCATAGCTACCTTTCTCAAACCCTTGAACAATATTGAAGGAGTTATTGTAGGTGTTCCCTGTATTGAAAAAGTCTTTAGCATTATTATAAGCCTGTGGTGTAGCCCATGGATCCATACCGGCATTGGCACGTTGCGGTACATAGTATTTACCTTCATGCTTACCATACTTTTTCGTATAGTCATTATCAGTATTTCCACCATAAACAGGATCGTTATACAAGTCTTGAATTTGCTGCCCCCAAGACATAGAAGATAATGGCGAGTATTGACCATTAGTTCCTTGTGCATACTTTGTCTGGAATTCAGGAAGTACAGACACTTTGTCAAAGGAAACATTCGAATTGTACGAAATTTGTGGCTTACCCTGCTTTCCTTTACCGCTCTTTGTGGTAATAATAATCACACCATTCGAAGCACGCATACCATACAATGCAGATGCTGCCTGTCCTTTTAAGATATTGATGCTTTCGATATCGTTTGGATCAATGTCCAATCCTCTGGATGAATAATCCGCACCGGAAACTGAGTTTCCAGTTGATTGATCTGAAGTCGATGAAATTGGTAACCCATCAACGATGTATAAAGGTGAATTATTTCCAGTGAATGAACGCGCTCCACGGATCGTAATATTAGCGGATGCTCCTGGCATACCCGATGAAGGCGTTACCTGAACCCCTGATACTTTACCTTGCAATGCTGTAGCTAGATTACTATTCGCTCCTTCGGTTAGCTTATCACCCTTAACTTCTTGCGTAGCATAGCTTAATGCACGTTTTTGACGTGATTGTCCCATCGCTGTCACAACAACCTCTTCCAATGCATTATCATGGTTTTCCATGGAGATATTGAAAACAGTGCTATTGTTATTAACAATGATGGTTTTATCGTCAAAACCAACTGAACGGAAGACGACAACTTTGCCTGCAGGTACATTCAATGAATAATTACCACTAGCATCTGTTTGTGTCGCCTGATTAGTTCCTTGTACAACTACTGTAACCCCTGGTAACCCCTTACCATCAGCAGATGTCACACGACCACTAATCTTTTTTTCTTGTGCGAATGCAACCGAAGTTAAGATCATTCCACCAACAAGAAAACTTAGTAATGTTTGTTTCATGTTTTAGTTAGTTAATTTATTATTTTTCTAATCCTTTATTTGATATAAATTATATCCGTTAACATAACTGTCTAAACAGACATTGTTTAGACAATAAATAACAATACGCAAAACAGCATATCGCCATTCAAGTGATAACAGTTGAAAATATTAGTGGAAAAGAGTCCCTAGGTAGATGTAGAGTCAATCCGTTGAAAATACTCAGCTGTAAAATTTGCTCCTTTCAGCATTTACAGTGTATAATAGTTAGTGCGATTTGTATTAGCGGTTCCAAATATAGAAAGCCAAAGTTGCTTTTACAAGTTTTTTAACATTCACTCTTAAAAACAAAAAATACCGCAACAAAGACAGCAGTATCTTACAAATTCAAACACAAGATTCATTTTAGAATAAAAACTCTGCAAACAAATTCAAAACAGAATTTTATACGGAATCTATAAGATTTAACAAAACATTAACAATGTCATAAGAAAACATTAACAGTTGCATTCCCTTATTTTAGTCGCAAAAAAAATAGTAATTTATAACGATTCTAAAGTTAAAATGAATCGGGTTATTTCAAAAAAAAGAGGCTTTACCTTCTCAGGTAGAGCCTCTTTCCGATAGCAATTCAACAATAAGAATTCGCTATTAATTGTATGTATTAATCAATATATTCAAATTTGGTATAAGGCACCAATACTGCTGGTATGCGAATACCTTTATCCGTTTGATTATTCTCTAAAATTGCAGCCACAATACGTGGTAATGCTAACGCCGAGCCATTTAATGTGTGGGCCAATTGCATTTTTCCATCTGAATTTTTGAAACGTACTTTCAAACGATTGGCTTGATATGTTTCAAAATTAGATACAGAAGATACCTCCAACCAACGCTTTTGGGCAGAACTATACACTTCCATATCATACGTCATTGCGGAAGTAAAACTCATATCGCCACCACATAAACGCAACACACGATAAGGCAGTTCCAATTGTTGAAGCAAGCCTTGTACATACAGGCTCATTTCCTCCAATACTTCATACGATTTTTCTGGATGAACAAGTTGTACCGTCTCTACTTTATCAAACTGATGCAGACGGTTCAAACCACGCACATGGGCTCCATATGAACCGGCTTCACGACGGAAACATGGTGTATAGGCGCAATGTTTAATTGGGAACTGTGCTTCCTTAACAATTACGTCTCTATAGATATTGGTAACTGGTACCTCTGCTGTAGGAATCAGATATAGATTATCGTTATTAACGTAATACATCTGCCCTTCTTTATCAGGCAATTGTCCTGTAGCGAATGCTGAATCCTCATTAACCAAAATCGGTACCTGCACCTCTTCATATCCTTGCTCAGCTGCCTGATCCAAAAAGAAATTGATCAGTGCACGTTGCAATTTTGCGCCCTTACCTTTATAAATTGGGAATCCCGCTCCAGCAACTTTTACACCAAGCTCTAAATCCACAATATCGTATTTATTTAATAATTCCCAATGTGGTAAGGCATCTTCTGATAGTGCAGGAATCTCCCCATTCGTTAATACCACCTCATTATCGTCAGCGCTTACACCTGTAGGAACAGATTGATGCGGTAAATTAGGCAATTGAACAATCTTATCATTCAACTGGATTTCGATCGCTCCCAATTTATCCAACAGTTGCTTCACCTGCTCTTTATATCCGGAGGATTGCGATTTAACGGCTTCAGCTTCTTCTTTTTTCCCTTGGCGCATCAGATCTCCAATCTGTTTCGCTGCCGCATTAGCTTCGCCCGAAAGTGCGTCCGATTCCGCTTGGATCTTACGGCGATCTTCATCTAAACTGATGATTTCGTCGACCAATCCAATTTCCTTGAAATGCTTGACAGCCAATCTTTCGATAACCGTATCCCTGTTTTCACGGATATAATTCAATTGCAACATAATATAAATGTGTTATTTAAAAAATAGTGAACAAAGATAGTGAAAATTGCCGCTTTTTGGCAATAATTACAGTGATTATCCACTACACATCTTATACTATCGTAACTTCTTTACATAAATAGACATCCTGGATCGCATGGAGCAATTCCACGCCTTCCTGCATTGGCTTCTGGAAAGCCTTCCGGCCGGATATCAAACCTGTCCCACCGGCTCTTTTATTGATTACAGCGGTTTTTACAGCTTCCTGTATATCATTTTGTCCCGATGCCCCGCCGGAATTAATAAGCCCGGCTCTACCGGCAAAACAGTTGAGCACCTGGTAGCGACAAAGATCAATCGGATGATCCGATGATAACTGCGTATACATCCGTTCATCTAATTTACCGTAGCTACTCTTCCCCATATTCAACGCCTTAAAGCCACCGTTCAATTCCGGAAGTTTTTGTTTAATGATATCTGCTTTGATCGTTACGCCAAGATGGTTGGCTTGACCGGTCAAATCCGCTGCCAGATGATAGTCCTTGTCTCCTGTTTTAAATGCTGAATTTCGCAAATAGCACCATAATACAGTAGCCATACCAAGTGAATGTGCTTCTTCAAATGCTTTTGCTACCTCGATAATCTGGCGATCGGACTCTTCCGAACCGAAATAAATGGTCGCACCAACTGCTACCGCTCCCATGTTCCAGGCTTCGCGTATCGTTCCGTACAGGATTTGGTCAGCACGGTTGGGATAGGTCAACAATTCGTTGTGATTGATTTTGACCAGAAAAGGAATCTTGTGCGCATATTTCCGTGACACCGCCCCTAAAACACCAAAAGTCGAGGCTACAGCATTACAATTCCCTTCCAACGCCAATTTCACGATATTCTCCGGATCAAAATAGTGGGGATTAGGGGCAAAAGAGGCTCCGGCACTGTGTTCTATCCCCTGATCTACCGGCAATATGGACAGATACCCGGTATTGGCTAACCGACCAGTTCCAAAAAGCTGACCTAAACTGCGTAATACCTGTGGTGTGCGGTCACTGCTACCATATACCTGATCAATAAAAGTAGATTCGGGAAGATGGAGCATCGTTTTGGAAACTGCTGGTTTGTCAAACGCTAATAGATAATCTGATTCTGCACCTAGATGTGCTTGTATTTTTTCTATGTATTGCATAATTTATTATTGCATTTATATAGAAAATAACTCTAAAATAGACAGAATGTTTTAGCGCATATTATATAGTAAAAAAAACTTAACTTTGACCATGTTATATTTAGTTCCAACACCTATTGGCAATCTCGAGGACATGACCTTTCGTGCAGTCAATATTCTGAAAGAAGTAGACATCATCTTAGCAGAGGATACAAGAACCAGTGCTCCCCTTTTAAAGCATTTTGGGATAGATAAAAAGGTGTTTGCGCACCATCAGCATAACGAACATAAAGCGGTTTCTGAAATCATCAAATTTCTGAAAGAAGGACAAAACATCGCCCTCATTTCAGATGCTGGAACACCAGCGATCTCCGATCCCGGTTTTTTATTGGTCAGGGCAGCTATCAAAGAGGGACTAGAAGTACAATGTCTACCCGGTGCCACCGCTTTTGTTCCGGCACTGGTCAACTCAGGCCTGCCTAATGACCGTTTCTGCTTTGAAGGTTTCCTTCCTGTGAAAAAGGGACGCCAAACGCGATTAAAGGCATTGGCGGAAGAAAAAAGAACAATGATTTTCTATGAATCACCACACCGTATCCTCAAGACAATAGAAGAGTTTATTACTGTTTTCGGAGCGGAAAGACAAGCCTCCATCTCCAGGGAATTAAGTAAGCTGTACGAGGAAAATGTCCGCGGAACATTAACTGATTTAAAATTACACTTTGAAAACAATCCAATTAAAGGAGAATTTGTATTTTGTGTAGGTGGATTGGAATAAATTTTGACAATCTTTGATTACTAAAACGTATTTGACATGAACATGGAACTATTTGCACAGGACGGACAGGATATAAAAATCATCGAAAAGTTGGTTACCAAGGTCCAGGACATGCTTACTCCAGGAGAAAAAATAGATTATATCGCCGTACAGAAAAAACCTGCGGTGACAATTTTACCGGACAGTATCACCATTAGTAATAAGCGTATTTTTATGTGCGAATTTACCAAATTGGGGCTGGCGACAGATTTTGAAATTTTCGGCTGGCAGGATATTAAGGATATTGCCTTCAAAGAGGAAATCTTTGGATCGAAAGTCACTGTCATTCCTTTTACAGGAGAGAATTTAAGTATTGACTACATTCCAAAAGTTCAGGCAAGGAAACTTTACCAATATATCAAGGCTGCTCTTGAAAACTATAAAAAGACTGAGTTGGCCGCTGAAAAAGAAAAGATTGTCATTGCTCCCAGCAACCCCCGGGAGATCGTTGTTGAGAAACCGGCAGCGGCACCGGCCATTACTCCACCATTCCCAGTAGTTCAACCTGTGGCATCTGCTCCGGTTACACCACCGGCAGCTCCCGCTCCAATCCCGGTTGCTCCAATAGTAGAAGAGGAAGATGACGAAATTACTTTAAAACTGAAAAAACTAAAAACACTCTTCGACAAGCAATTGATCACTCAGGACGAATACGAGCAAAAGAAAAGAGAAGTTTTATCCAGTTTATAAAATAGGTGGGCATTGTGAAGAATAACTATTTATTGGCACTTTTAAGTGCCTTTTTATTGTGGTTGGGGTGGCCTCCTATCCCCTATTCCAGTTTGTTGCTCTTTATTGGATTTCTACCTTTATTGATTGCACTGGAAAACATTATCCGCAGCCAAACAATTAAAAAGAAAGCGAAGAAGATTTTTCTAACCGCGGGACTAACGGCGGTTGTCTGGAATACCGCATCCATTTATTGGGTATACAATTCCATCTCGGCAGTTATGCCTCCTTTTGCGGCAATTCTGATCAGTTTGATCCCTTTCTGCCTTGGCGCGGCTTTAATGGCTATTGCGTTTACCTTATATTATCAATTAAGGCGTAAAACTTCACTGCTATTATCCCTTTTTGGATTAATGGGGTTTTGGATCAGCTATGAATTTTTACACGCCTCCTGGGATCTGGCATTTCCATGGATGACTTTGGGAAACGGTTTTGCCAACTTTCATCAATTGATCCAATGGTATGAAATAACCGGTGTGTACGGCGGATCTATATGGATCTGGCTGGTCAATATCTTGGTTTTCATACTTTACCTCAATCGGAAAGAGATCTACCAGCTCAAAAACAGACTTGTCCCTATCTTTTGCCTAGTTTTGGTCACACTGGTTCCCACTGCCTATTCTTTGGTTCGTTATTTCAACTATGAGGAGCACCAAAATCCAGCCCAGGTCGTCGTCGTACAACCGAACGTGAATCCTTACATCAAGTTTCGGATCAGCCCTGAAGAGCAATTGAACACCTTGTTTTCTCTTTCTAATTCTGTGGCGAAACCAAACACGGAGTTTTTTATCTGGCCTGAAACCGCCCTTTCACAAAATGGTGATTTTGATGAAGAAAATCTTCGTGAGACTTATTCCTATCAACGGATTCTGCAATTTTTAGATCAGTACAAAAACGGCAATGTCTTATCGGGTATAGAGAGTTATCAATTATATAATTATGCGAAGACACCGACCGCACGTGAAATTGCCCCGAATATTTACCAGGACAACTTTAACGCGGCAACATTGATCGATTACTCCTCCAAACTGCAATTTTACCATAAATCCAAATTGGTCCCCGGCGTGGAGCAGATGCCCTTTGGCGCGGCGATGAATTTTTTAAAACCATTATTTAAAGCATTTGGCGGTACGACAGGCGGTTACGGAAAACAGGCTGAGCCTTCGGTTTTCTATGCACAAAGTGGTATCGGTGCTGCTCCAGTCATTTGCTATGAATCCATTTGGGGTGATTATGTGGCAAAATATGTCAAAAAAGGAGCTCAGTTTATCGCAATCATTACCAACGATGGTTGGTGGGGCAATACTTCTGGGAAAGACCAGCATCTGCAATATGCTAAACTAAGAGCTATTGAAAATCGACGCTGGGTTGCCCGATCGGCGAATACTGGGATATCCGGTTTTATCAATCAACGCGGCGATATTGTACAGCAGACAAAATGGTGGATACCCGCAGCATTGAATCAGGAAATCAATTTAAATGAGGAAATTACAACATATACCCAAACTGGCGATATCGCTGCGTACCTGGGCTTAGCAATCGCTCTGGGTGGATTCCTTATTATAATTATACGACGGCAACATGCACCTTTACCATAATCTATGTGGGTTCAAAAAAATATTTCTTCCAAAACGGGGAAAGATCGACTCTCCCTCGGTTCAGACGGAATTTGTCGCAACGATTTCAGCACGGCCTAAAAAAACGACCAAATTCTGATTAAAATAAGTCATTTAATGCATTTGATTTACTTTTGAGATTTGTAATTTTGCACCATGCAAGTATATTTTGACAATGCTGCGACTACAGCCCTAGATCCTGAAGTTATTAAAGTAATGGTAGATGTCATGGATAACAATTTTGGAAATCCATCTTCTATCCACAGTCACGGAAGACAAGTAAAAACAATCGTAGAAAAAGCACGGAAAACGATCGCCAATCTACTCCATGTATCTCCGGCAGAAATTTTCTTTACTTCGGGGGGCACCGAAGCCGACAATATGGCCATCGTACGTTCGATCACGGACTTTGGCATCACGCATGCGATCACGTCACCAATAGAACACCACGCTGTCCTGCATACGCTGGAGGAGCTTGAGAAGGCCGGAAAAGTTCACCTTGATTTACTCAACGTAGACAGTAAAGGTAATTTAGACCTTGATCAACTGGAAGAGCTCTTAAGTAGCAATCCCCGTACTTTTGTTTCTATTATGCACGCCAATAATGAAATTGGCAACCTCAATGATATCCAACGTATATCGGAATTATGTCAGCGATATAATGCTGTATTTCATTCCGACACGGTACAGACCATGGGGCATTATCCGCATGATCTGGGTCAGCTTAAAATTGATTTTATTACGGGAGCGGCCCATAAGTTTCACGGACCAAAAGGTGTAGGTTTCCTCTATATCAACGCTAACAACAAAATCAAACCGTTGATTTATGGAGGTGCCCAAGAACGGAATATGCGTGGCGGCACTGAAAATGTTTATGGGATCGCAGGTCTCGCGAAAGCGTTGGAACTCGCCTATGAGCATATGGATGAACACCAAGCTTCTATTCAAGCCCTTAAGTCATACATGATTGAGGAATTACAAAAAGCTATCCCAGCTATTGAATTCAACGGTGTCGTCGAACCGGAAAAATCTTTATACACTGTACTGAATGTCTCTTTCCCCTGCAGTGATCTTGCTGATATGCTATTATTTAATTTGGATATAGCCGGCATATCCTGTTCCGGTGGAAGCGCCTGTAGCTCGGGAACAGATATTGGTTCACATGTCCTCGGGGCGATCAAAACAAATGCTGACCGTCCTTCAGTCAGGTTCTCTTTCTGCAAGAACAATACAAAAGAAGAAGTGGATTTTGTTGTGTCAACGCTAAAAGAGCTTTGTTCAAAAAGTAAATAGAACTATTGGAATATAAAAGCAAAAAAATCCGAAGAGAATTCTCTTCGGATTTTTTTGCTTTTATATAAACGTTATATCCCGCGGCAAATTTCAATTCTTGGTCAGTACATAGTATTTGGAGATATCCCCCGTAATATCATTACCCGATAAATCCAATTGACTTAAGATATGATTGCCCAATTTAAATTTATAATCGACACCGTCCAACGTGATTACATTTCCATCCAATTTCCACTTCCCTTCGCGCACAAAAACATCATCACTTTTGTTAAGATATTTGGACGAGTATTTATAGGTATTGTCTTTGTGTAAAGAAATGAGCGTTTCTATACCGTCGCAATCCGCGCAGGGCATCACTCCTTTATATTCTCCAATCACAATTTCAGCTTTGTCTCTTCCTTTTAATTCCTGCAAATTATCTTTATAGGCAGCTACACTCTGTTTGGGATTATCACATCCCCCTAATCCAATCATTACCAACACTCCCACTGTCCAAATAAACCTTTTCATCTCGTTCCAAATTCAAAAAATCAGCATCTAATAGTTACACCCTTGAAATTCATAACAAATTAGATACCAAAAATTTAGAAAGAACTAAAAATCATCATCTTCATCTTCGACCAAAAATGATAAAGCACCCTGTAACTCGCCCAATGCATGGAAATTGCGACTTCTACGTGCAACGTCAATTCCCTTTTTATATGTTGCAATAGCAAGATCTTGTTTGTCCAGTTTTTCGTATAATTTTCCCAAATGGTAATACGTTCCGACATAGTCCGGATGGCTATTAATCAGCTGCTCAAATCTGTCCAAAGCCTCCTGCTCATTATTTTGTTTCAGGTGCTCCGCAGCAATGGCATATTTTAAAAAAGGATCTTCTGGGCTCTCTTTCAAAAATTCGTTGAGTTGATCCAATCGTGTTGACATATCTTTTTATTTCAAAAATAATTAAAATTGGGTTCATCTGTAAACAATTATTTTATTGCGCCTGCGTTCCCAAATGTAAATTATCCGACCGATCGGCCCGTTTTCCCGGCATTTTTCACACAGAATAAGTGTTAGCTAACACTTTAGCTTTCTTTCTGCTTGCCTGTTCTCACCAATACAACCGTAATTCTACAACATAAATATTTCATTAAAAATACTATGCCAGCATATAAAATGACACTATACTGACGGATTGTTTTTATTAAAAAAATACATGTATAGTTGAATTAAATTTATCAAAAACACCATAAAATAAGTATTAAATTGAAAATAAATCAAAATAATAAGCAAAAAATCGCTAAAAATTCAAAATAACACAATAACAAAAACCTATCGTAAATCAAAATTTTAAGCGGTTGAGGGCTTTTTATTTGGGAGAAAATATGGTAAGTTTGGGTAAAACCAATCATATATGAAAATATTAGTTTGTATAAGTAATGTCCCTGACACTACATCGAAGATCACTTTTACAAATGACAACACTGCCTTTAATACAGCTGGGGTGCAGTTTATTATAAACCCTTATGACGAGATTGCCCTATCAAAGGCAGTTGAATTAGCTGAAGGAGGAAAAGGAACAGTGACTGTCATCAATGTTGGAGATGCATCAACCGATGCGACCATTCGCAAAGCATTGGCTATAGGCGCTGACAATGCAGTACGTATTAATGCTGTTCCGAGAGATGCTTGGTTTGTTGCCAATCAAATCGCAAATTACGCCAGAGACAATGCTTTTGACCTTATTTTAACTGGACGGGAATCCATCGATTATAATGGTGCGCAGGTCGGTTCAATCGTTGCAGAATTACTGAATATACCATCGGTATCAATTGCCAAGAAGATTGATATCGCTGCTGATACTGTTAGTATTGAACGTGAAATAGAAGGTGGTAAAGAAGTGCTAACCGCCAAACTTCCCATTGTTATTGGCACAGCGGAAGGCGTCGCGGAGCCTAAGATACCTAACATGCGTGGTATTATGAGCGCACGGACCAAACCTTTGGAGGTACTGGAAGCAACCGATGTTGATACACTTGCTCACATCGTTCACTATGAAACTCCTGCGCCGCGCGGAACAGTAAAACTTGTTGATTCAGCGGAGGTTGACAAACTCGTTTCGCTGTTGCATGATGAAGCCAAAGTTATTTAAACATTAAATTCCGAAAAAACTATGTCAATACTTGTATATGTAGAAAATACCGATGGAAAATTCAAAAAGTCTGCTTTTGAAGTAGTTTCTTATGCGAAAGCCATCGCCGATAATACCAGCACCGACCTTGTTGCCATCTCGATTGGCAATGTTGCGCAGGATGAACTAGCTGCACTGGGCAATTACGGTGCTTCAAAAGTGCTTACGGTCAATAATGAGCAGCTTTCCTCTTTTGTCAACCAGGCTTATGCAAGCATTATCGCGGAAGCCGCAAAGAATATAAGTGCTAATGTACTTGTACTTTCCAACTCTTTTTCTGGCAAAGGACTTGCTCCCCGTATTGCTGCAAAGCTTCACGCGGCATTAGCTGACGGCGCTTTGGCTCTGCCGACCATCGAAGGTGAAAAGTTATCCGTTAAAAAGAGCGCATTTTCAAATAAAGCATTTGCCACAGTAGAATTGACCGCAGCAACCAAGGTCATTTCCCTTAGCCCCAATGCCTATGAAACCAAGGAAACTGGAGGTACTGCCGTTGTTGAACCTTTTACAGCCAATATTGCTTCCACGGACTTCTCGACAATTGTTAAAGAAATTGTACGCGCGACAGATAAAATTTCCCTGCCGGAGGCAGAAATCGTTGTCTCTGCTGGCCGTGGGCTAAAAGGCCCGGAAAACTGGGGGATGATCGAAGAACTTGCAGATGTCCTTGGCGCAGCCACAGCGTGTTCGAAGCCTGTGTCTGATGCAGGATGGCGCCCACATTCCGAACACGTCGGCCAAACGGGTATCGTTGTAAGTCCCAACCTCTATATTGCTATCGGTATCTCCGGCGCGATCCAACATTTAGCCGGTGTTAGTTCTTCAAAAACAATTGTCGTGATCAACAAGGATCCTGAAGCACCATTTTTTAAAGTGGCCGATTATGGTATTGTTGGTGATGCCTTTGAAATTGTACCCAAATTGACACAAGCTTTAAAGGCATACAAAGGTCATTAAGATTTTACCGCATATTTCCTCCCCATTCATTCAAAACATGACTGGGGAGTTTTTATTTACGCTTTAACTCATTGCAATTTCCTCGATTAAAAAGGTCGGCGTAACCGAGGGAGATCGATAAATTTGTTTCACACGGAACGTAATTATAATTGCATATAAAAGCAAATTTATCTAAGTTTGTAGACCGCTTTGGAATTAAAATGAAGAAAATCAGATTAGATATCGTTGGTTTATCCTATAGTCAAACGCAATCTGGGGCTTACGCCCTTGTATTGGGAGAAGTGGAGGGCAACAGAAGACTGCCCATCATTATTGGTAGCCATGAAGCTCAAGCCATCGCTATTCGGATAGAAAAAATGATTCCAAGCCGTCCCCTTACGCACGACCTATTTCAGTCTTTTGCAGAATCTTTTGGCATTAAACTCGTTGAAGTACTCATCTACAATCTGATTGAAGGCATTTTTTATGCAAAGATTATTTGTTCTGACGGCAATAAAATGGTCGAAATTGATGCGCGTACTTCTGATGCCGTTGCCTTGGCCGTTCGGTTTGAAGCACCAATTTATGCCTATGAATTTATTATGTCATCTGCAGGAATTATTATTGAGGGACATGAATTCGCATTTTTGGAAAATTTGGACAAAGCCAACAAGGTGCAAGATCCGAGTATGGTTGAAGTCGAAGAGAAGACTCCATCCAAATCCGCTAACAACCCTTTTTCTTCGTTGACAGACGAGCAATTGGAGCAGGCGCTCAACCAGGCATTAACGGAAGAGAACTACGAACAAGCCGCGTTGATTAGGGATGAAATTTCCAAAAGAAAATAACTCCTCTCATTAAAGCGAAACAAAAACTCTAAATAATATCGTTTTATGTCTATTAAATTAAGATTGACCATTATGAGCTTCTTTCAGTTTTTTGTCTGGGGAGCATGGTTGATTACAATAGCTAACTATTGGTTTGGCACAAAGCAATGGGATGGTACACAATTCGGTGCCATCTTCGCGACAATGGGGATAGCTTCGCTATTTATGCCAACATTGATGGGAATCATTGCTGACCGCTGGATAAATGCTGAAAGACTATATTTTTTTCTTCATTTATGTTATGCTGCTGTTCTTTTCTATTTACCACAAGTCAATGATCCCAACACGTTTTTTTATGCGATGCTCGCAGCAATGTGTTTCTATATGCCGACATTGGCTCTATCCAACTCGATTGCCTATACCGCATTGAATGAAAACAACTATGATCTGGTCAAAGCATTCCCCCCTATCCGTGTCTTCGGAACAGTTGGATTTATCGTAGCGATGTGGATCACCAATCTGACGGGCAATAAAGCGACAGCATACCAATTTTATATTGCAGGAACAGCGGCCTTAGCCTTGAGTCTCTATGCTTTTACCTTACCGAAATGCCCCCCGAAAAAATTACAGCAGGAAAATGCTTCTTGGACACAACTATTAGGCTTAGAAGCCTTTAAATTATTTGGAAACTATAAAATGGCGCTGTTCTTTATATTTTCCATGTTCTTAGGTGCAGCACTACAATTGACCAATGCGTATGGAGATGTATTTCTGGACGAGTTTAAATTCTATCCTAAGTTTGCCGAATCTTTCGTTGTAAAATACTCGACAATTATCATGTCGATTTCACAGATATCAGAAACACTTTTTATTCTCGCTATCCCGTTTTTCCTAAAGAGATTCGGGATAAAAAAAGTTATGCTGATCTCTATGTTTGCCTGGGTTTTACGTTTTGGACTATTCTCATTTGGAGACCCCGCCGGCGGCCTATGGATGATTGTACTTTCTTGTATCGTTTATGGAATGGCATTTGACTTTTTCAATATCTCAGGCTCTTTATTTGTTGAGACATCCACGACATCAAGCATACGGAGTTCTGCTCAAGGCTTGTTTATGATGATGACCAATGGTTTTGGCGCAGTATTCGGCAGCTTTGCATCCGGATGGATTATCGACCATTATTTCACCAAAAGCTTTCAGAACGGGCAAGATCTAGCCAACTACCTGGATACGAATATCAATGATATGCATTTCCTGAATTTCTTAAAAGAGAAAAGTATCTCGCTATTGCCTGATGGAACCCTGAACAATAATATTATGCTCAAGGACTGGCATGACATCTGGCTAGCCTTTGCTATCTACACGCTGGTTATCGCTGTACTTTTTGCCGTATTTTTTAGACATAAACATGAGCGCGAGCCGCTAAATTCAAAATAACAAAAAGCCGCAAATGCGGCTTTTTGTATATTTGCAGGATGCAAAATACATCACTGGAATTGTTAACGGATTCTCAATCCCAAATTTACAACTGGACTTTTCAATGGATTAACAAGCTAGGTTTAGATAACCAGACCAATCATTTTATTAACTCCATTGTCTTATTATTGCTGGTTGTCTTATTTTTGTTCATTGTCGATTACTTCAGCAAAAAAACGCTTCTATTACTCACCATTAAAGCGATCCGGAGAAGCGCCAACCGATTTGATGATTTATTAATTCGGAATAAGACCTTAAAACTGATTGCCCATTTCGTCCCCATATTCGTTGCGCAATATATCATTCCCATTATTTTTATGGGTTTTCCGAACTGGAAAGAAAACATCAACAAGTTATTGTCCATTGCAACCACTGTCGTCAGCTTGTTGATCATCCATTCCCTATTAAAAAGTATCCGGGATATCCTACGTACCAAAAAATCCTTTGCCGATAAACCTTTGGAGAGCTACTTACAGGTCTGCCAGATTATCATGTATTTTATTGGTGGCACCATCTGTTTCTCGATCTTGACGGGAAGCTCACCCTGGTCATTTTTATTGTCATTAGGCGCCGCATCAGCAATACTAATGTTGGTATTCAAAGATACGATCCTAGGTTTTGTTGCGAGCATACAGGTGTCGGCCAATGATTCAATACGTGTAGGAGACTGGATTGAAATGCCAAAATACGGCGCAGACGGGACGGTAAAGGAAATCAATCTCAATAATGTCAAAGTGCAGAACTTTGACAAGACTATCACGACAATACCGACCCATACCCTGTTATCGGATTCCTTTAAGAATTATCGGGGTATGCAGCAATCTGGCGGAAGGCGTCTGAAAAGGGCGATAAATATTAAAATATCCACGATCCGATTTTTGGACAACGAAGAAATCGAAAGATTAAAACGCATACAGATCCTCCGCGCCTATATAGAAGATCGCGCGAAGACAATAGATGAATTTAACCATATCCATCAAATTGATCCTTCCAATCCAATCAACGGCAGGAAAATGACCAATCTGGGCATGTTTAGAGCTTATGCGCTTACCTACCTGCGCCAAAATCCCCAGATTCACAAAACTATGCCCTTAATGGTGCGTCAATTGGCATCAACAGAACATGGTGTGCCTATCGAACTGTATTTCTTTGTCAATGACATACGATGGGAAAATTATGAAGGTATTGTCTCCGATGTTTTTGATCACCTCTTTGCCGCCACAAAATATTTCGATCTTGAGATCTTCGAAAACCCGGCTTCGGATGATTTCAGGCAATTTGTTAGGACACAACAGATCAGTGTATTGAATTAGCGATTAAAGAAATTGATATCCATAAAAACAGTGAAAGGTAATCCGGGGAGATTACCTTTTCACTTTAAAAACAAACTAAATTTTCAGACGTGTTTCACAACAGATCTACACATTAACCCTAACTCTTTATGAATCAAAAATTACTCTACACAAATATAGGACTGCTATGTTAAGTCCATCTTAAGGGAACTTTAAACTTAAAACAATTCGACAAATAGTTATTTAAACTGTTTATTTCGCTGGATTAACCTTTAAATAGACAGCATCGCTTAACCTTAAATTTAGCGTTCTGCATCTGGTAATCCCCCCTATCCAATCTAAGTCTGTCCTAAAAATAGTGATGTATAGATAGAGATATACCTATTTCAACAACAAGAAAAGGCAACCGGAAGATTGCCTTTTCTTGTGTACAGACTATGTATTTAATTATTCCACAACAATACTTTTCGTCGCAAAATGCTCTCTATTGAACATATCAACGGCCTTAATTTCTAGCAGGTATTTTCCAGCTTTAAGTTTGGGCAAATTTGTCATCCACAAATGACTTGATTTTTCGGGGTTAGATGGGCGGCGTGTCGTTATCAACTGCTCGGCTGTATCATATTTCGCTAAGGATTTTAAAAACGCGGGATCACTTTCATTCACATATTCCATCGCTTTCCAGTCCCCTTGATCGATTCTATAGGATACATTATCACCTTCTTTGCCAATGAAAAAATTTGCGTAGATCGGGTATCGTTTTGTATACTTTTCGGGCACTACTGATGCGCCATACACGTCGATCTGATAGCTAGCAGGTTGACCGACTACTTTATAGTCAAAGCGATATTGATTACCTTCAATCTTCAAAATTGCGTAGCCTTTTGGCGTACCGTCACGCATGGTGGAAACAGGGATTCCCTTTGCATTTAGTTCGCCTGAATACCAGTCGCCGGATGTTGTACCGACATTATATTCGTGGTGCGCACGCGCTTGTTTCCAGCCATCTTTCTGTCCATAAAAATATTGACGTTGGAAATGTGTGTGTGCCGATAATGAAAGCGTGTGCTGAAAGGGAGCTAAAATATCAAAAAGACGCTGTCTATCTTCGTTGCGGAATACATTTGAATTTTCATGATACAATGGAATATGAAACGAGAGGACAATTAATTTATCTTTATCTACCTGTTTTAGATCATTCTCAACAAAATCCAACTGATCTTTTCGAAAACCACCTAAATACCCTTTCCCGGTACGAGGATTAGGATAAATGATATTGTCCAACACAATAAAGTGGGCATTTCCGTAATTAAAAGAGTAATTATTGGGACCAAAAGTACGCTCAAAAGACTCATCCGAAAGGCTGTCGGTTTTGGCATCGTAATTCATGTCATGATTTCCCATAACATTATACCAAGGCAGCCCCATGGTAGAAATAACCGATTTATATTTGGGTTGAAGAGAAAGGTCATCACCGACCAAATCTCCCAGGCTGATTCCGAATTTGGCGACAGATTTGTCCGCGATTTCATTAATGATACCATCTTTAAAAAATCCCAGCTCTTCTTCTGTATAGGCTTGTGGATCGCCAAAGACAAAGGCAGAAAAATTGGGTTGCTCTTCTTGTTGATATAAAGCAAAGTTTATGGCCGTTGGAATCTTCCCTGTAGGTGCCACGCCAGGATATTTAGAGGCCGGACTTCCGTTGACTTTATGGATATAATAGAATGTTGGATGATTATTCTCATCTAGGGGTACCGCATATCCCGAGGGTTTAACAACAAAAATGATATTATCATTTCCGACTGGCAGTTGATAGTTTCCATCTTTATCAGTAATGACAACTTCGCGACCGTTGCTGACGGAAACAGATGCTATCCCTTTTTCATTCCTATCCAATTTTCCATTTTTGTTTATATCCAGATAAACTTTTCCCTTTGCAAACTCTTGTGCTTGTACTGTCTGGGCTAATGCTAAAGAAATAGCCAATGCAAAAAATGTTTTCATATCGAACGTTGGTTTTGCCGCTAAAGTACCCTATTTCCATTAAGCCAAGATCAATGGTATATAAAGAATTTGTAAATAGAAGCCGGTATCAGGTTGTTATTGAACTAACGAATAATACATAATTAGTTATGATATTAAAGGGAGTTGAATCGGATTTTATACGTGTTTATCCGAATAAGGTCCGGACAAGGTCCGAATGAGGTCCCTATTAAGTCCCTCTCAGATTACCACTTGTTATGAATTTGTCTTCTTCCTGATATAAGGTTGTCCGACATCATTTCATTCAAATTTTGCTATTATTATTCCTATCTTCCTATTAGCTGCGTAAGCTAATGATCAATGATTTTAAAAAGACCAATGTCCATTAGTTAAGCCGATAGCACAACCATCCCCCTGAAATAGCTGATCTATATAAACGGTAAAAGCCCCTTTTAAAGGAAAGGTAACATTAAATTGCAAAAAATAAAGGGAGAAGCCTTTTTGGTTTCTCCCTTCTCAATAAGTATAATTATCGTTATTACCTTGCCTGTGCTGTTGCCAACATACGGTTTACTTCGTCTATCATCGATTTAGCAGCATCATGCATCCGTGGGTTACCCGCAAAATCCGCATCTAAGGTGACATGCTTGGACTTATCTTTGTAATTATATTCCAGATAAAAGCGAGGTACTTTCGAATTTGTAGAGTCTTTCTTCCATTCTGGTCCTGTCATATCTGTATCCAAATTCCAAAAACCAAGTTCCATTGCCTTGCGGTGTAAATACAATAGATCATCTTTTGTGAACTTTACAGTGTCCGTAATTAATGAATCTTTTTTGTCTAAATATTTATAGATACGCGTTTTCGAATTATATTCATTGACCATGTGGTTCGGTTCACCATATTTAAATTCAATTGATTCAAAATCTGCAAAACGGAACGGTGCATTTTTAATCATATTACTGTAGTAATAAACACAATACATTAAAAATGGCACAATAATACAAAGGCCTAAAAAAATCTTTTTACTCTTTATTGTCATTTCTATAAAATTTTGACAAAAATAAGGATTTATATAGGGTATAAAAGTTTATATCAAGATATGACATAAAACCTACATGGATTTCGTCCGGTTAGATCTTTGGAGAACCCGCATCCACAAAGGTTTTGGCATACCAGCTATCCGTCAAATCTGATATAATAACTCCCTTGCGCGTGGAGACATGGACGAATTTATTATTGTGTAAATACACACCCACATGATCAATTCCATTTTTGCCGAAAGAAAAAAACACCAAGTCTCCTTCTTCCAATTTTTCAGGCTTCTTTCTTTTCACAATACCCTCCATATCACGTGATGTTCGCGGTAGGTTACCTTTATAGACTTCAATGTACAAGAGATTGACGAATCCCGAACAATCCACGCCGTTTTTGGTCTGTCCACCCATTCGATGCGGTATACCCATCCAATCGTCAATAAAGGAATAAAGCTGCGGATTTAACTTTTTTGTACTTACATTCAATAGCGAAGCATAATTATCAAGGCGGGATCCCGAAAAGGTTTTTCCCCGTGCCGAACTTGCGTCTGTCAACACCGAGCCACTCGAGGAATGTGAACGGGATGTAAGTACCTTTTTCTTTGTTGAGCAACTGCTCAAGAATAATAGCGCGCTTAAAAAAAAGATAAAGTAAGACTTGGCAATCATTATGTTCGATTTATTTTCCGGTATAACAAACTTAAATAAATAACCCCTTGTATACAACATTTTCGCTGGTTTCGTAAAAAACAATTCCCATTCCCTCCATTTTTAAATAACCTGCTCAAAAGATTATTTCCATCTCATTAATAGACTTTACCGACTGAGCTCCAGTAATGCCTTCAATCCGGTTATCCATCAATTTATCCATTTTCCTTTACAAGAACGTCGGATCAGAAAAAGAATTGTTCAGAAATCGTAACTTTGACGCCTAATTTATTTGAGAATGGAAAAATTAAAAGGTGCATTAGCTGTCTTTTTAGGTGCGAGTAGTTTTGGAATACTATCAACGTTTGTTAAAAAAGCATATGGTCAAGGGCTAACTTTAGGGGAGGTAACAGGGATTCAGGTATTATTTGGTATGCTTATGCTTTGGCTTATCTTTATTGCCATCAAATTATTTTCCCGCAAAACCTTTCAATCTTCAACTAAAAAATCTTCATGGATCAAAATTTTAATCAGTGGTACATCAACAGGCTTAGTAAGTATTTTGTACTACAAATGTGTACAGTTGGTCCCAGCCTCCTTAGCCATTGTCCTACTCATGCAATATATATGGATCGGTGTTGTTATTGAGTTTATCTTTTTCAAAGTAAAACCGTCAAAGAACAACCTAATTGGCATTGGCATTGTCCTGATTGCGACATTGTTGGCAACAGGATTAATTGAGAAAGGATTGAAGGACATCAACTTAACAGGTCTGTTATTTGGACTTTTGGCAGCTACTGCTTATTCTGTATTCATGATCGTCAATGGTCGTGTAGGCAATGATTATCATCCGATCCAAAAAAGCGCAATTATGGTAACTGGTTCCTGCATATTAGTTTTCACCTTATTTCCGCCGAACTATTTATTCAACGGTCAATTTGATGCTAATTTCCTACATTTTGGCTTGATCCTATCTTTATTTGGCACTGTCATTCCACCATTATTATTTGCGTATGGTTTACCAAAAACGGGGTTTTCGTTAGGAGGGATTTTGAGTTCAGCAGAATTACCTGTGGCCACTTGCATGTCCTATTTTATCCTTCATGAATCTGTTTCATCTGTGCAGTGGGTCGGTGTTCTTTTGATCCTCGGGACGGTGATCTGGTTAAATGCCGCGAAGAGTAATACGCATTAATCGACATGCCGTTTATTTCAAAACACACATGCTATACCGCGGTTTCGAATAGAAAATCAAGGATAATCGAAAGCTGTGAATATGGAGGTTTAAATCTATAAAAGAGGGCGATTTTCTATAAGATCGCCCTTTTTTATAGATGTATAGGTCTTAAAAACTAATGCGCCAATGTCTCAGGAACCTCTTCTACCTCTACTTCACAGGTATCCGTAACTTCCATAAATTTGACTGGCACCACTTCGTTGACTAGCAATGGATCATATAAAGTTCTTACTTTGACATAATTTTTGGAAAAACCATGCATATAACCATCTTTTTCATCTGCTTCAAATAGGACATCGCCTTGGGCGCCAAGCTGTGATTCATAAAATGCGCGACGTTTCTTTTCTGAAAGAATATGCAACATTTTGCTTCTATCACTACGTTGTGCTCCAGGTACAGCTCCCTCCATTTGTGCTGCGATGGTATTTTCGCGCTCCGAATAAGTAAATACATGCAGATAGGAAATATCCATATCGTTCAGAAAATTATAGGTATCTATAAAATCCTCCCGTGTTTCACCCGGAAATCCAACAATCACGTCAACACCTATACAACAGTTTGGCATTAACGACTTGATAAATTCTACACGTTCAGTATATAACTCCCGTTTATATCTCCGGCGCATCAAACCCAGAATTTTATTACTTCCAGATTGTAATGGCATGTGAAAATGTGGAACAAATCTTTTGGATTGTGCGACAAATTCGATGATATCGTTTGAAAGAAGATTAGGTTCTATAGAAGAAATGCGTATCCGATCAATGCCCTCAACCTCATCCAGTGCTTTCACCAAATCCAGAAAGCGGTCTTCGCGCTTGCCATCCCGAATACCAAAATCACCAATATTAACCCCCGTCAACACAATTTCTTTTACACCTGAAGCGGCTATTTCTTCAGCCTGTTTGACAATCTCTTCAATCTTTCCTGAACGACTTCCACCACGCGCTAAGGGAATCGTACAGAATGTACAGGAATAATCACATCCATCCTGAACTTTTAAAAATGTACGTGTACGATCACCAATGGAATACGCCGACACAAATTGGTTGGTCTCATCAATAGGGCCATTAAAAACAATTGTTTTTTCCTGCTTGGTCAAGTCATTGATATGCTCAATGATGTTAAATTTCTCAGCAGCACCCAGCACCATATCCACTCCCGGTATCTCCGCAATTTCTTTTGGTTTTAACTGGGCATAACACCCTACAATAGTAATATAGGCATTCGGAGAGTGCTTTAGAGCTTCCTTGACCACTTTTCTACACTTCTTGTCCGCGTTGTCCGTTACAGAACATGTATTGATTACATAAACGTCTGCACGGCTATTAAAAGCGGTCGTATCATAGCCCGCATCCTTAAATAAACGTCCAATGGATGATGTCTCCGAATAATTCAGTTTACACCCAAGTGTATAAAAAGCTACTTTTTTATTCTCCATAATATTTTGCAAAATTACATTTTTTTTCAGTAACCCCTCTTATCATTTTAAGTTTTGACTTTCTCGTTATAAGGATTTTCCTTAGTTTTGACTATCTTGAAAGGATGGACGTGCCAGAAGGTTTCACCTACGGATTCAACGACTCGGGATTAAGCAGTTAAAAAATTAAAATTTACAGATGAAACAATATTTAGATTTACTCAGACATGTATATACGAATGGTGTTGTAAAGACAGACCGTACTGGAACAGGTACCAAAAGTGTCTTTGGGTATCAGATGCGTTTCAACCTTCAGGACGGATTCCCTTTAGTAACGACAAAGAAATTGCACCTCAGATCAATTATTCACGAGCTGATCTGGTTTTTAAAAGGCGAAACCAATATTCAGTATTTAAAAGATAACGGCGTAAGTATTTGGGACGAATGGGCTGATGAACAGGGAAACCTAGGACCTGTATACGGTTCGCAATGGCGTTCTTGGCCAACACCCGATGGCCGCCACATTGATCAGATCGCGCAGGTTATCAATCAGCTAAAAAATTCACCGGATTCGCGTCGTATCATCGTATCGGCATGGAATGTCGCTGAAATCGAACATATGGCTTTACCTCCCTGCCATGCTTTCTTTCAATTTTATGTAGCTCCAGCACAGCCTGAGAAAGGTATCCTAAAGCCACAATTGTCCTGTCAGCTTTATCAGCGTAGCGCGGACATTTTTTTAGGTGTGCCTTTCAATATCGCATCTTATGCCCTGTTGACGATGATGGTGGCGCAAGTCTGTGATATGGAAGCAGCCGAATTTATCCATACATTGGGTGATGCGCATATCTATAGCAATCACTTTGAGCAAACCGAACTTCAATTGAGCCGTGATCCAAAGCCCTTGCCACAAATGAAGATAAACCCGGAGGTGAAAGATATCTTTGATTTTAAATTCGAAGATTTCGAACTGCTAAATTATGAATCTCATGCACATATAAAAGCACCGGTCGCAGTTTAGGAGAATCATTAAAAAGTTTTCCCACATACAGCACCACGACGAATTTACACCAAGAATTTACACGACACAAAAATGAGTAATCCAACGATCACATTAATTGTAGCTGCATCGGAGAACAATGCAATTGGTATCAACAACCAGATGCCTTGGCATTTACCCAATGATTTTAAATATTTTAAGAGAAATACCATTGAACATTCTATCCTAATGGGTAGAAAAACCTTTGACGCCATAGGCAAAGCATTACCTGACAGAAGGAATATTGTCATCACACGTAATGCTAATTTTCAGGGGGAAGATATTGATGTCGCAAACAGTATCCAGGAGGCGCTTTTATATTGCCGCGACGAACGTGAGGTATTTATTATTGGTGGTGCAAATATCTATCAACAGGCCTTACCCTTAGCAAACAAGGTACTTTTGACACGTGTACACACAACGATTCAGGGAGATGCGTTTTTTCCCGAACTATCATCGGAAGAATGGGAACTGATTTCTGCGGAACCACATCAGGCAGATGATAAACATGCATTCAACTATACCTTTGAAGTGTATACAAGAAAATAGTTCTATACCATGAATAAACTGAACCTGCAATTAAATAAGATAATGAAGTATCGTATCATGTATGTGATAAGCTTTTTTCTTTTTACTTTGTTGACTTCAACACAAGTATTCGCACAGTTCCTTCCACCAACGACTATACGGACACCTTATGGAAATGTTACTACGCCAGGCTCGTATACTCCTCGGTTCTATTCTTTTGATAATACATACAGTAGTAAATTCACATTTTTTATCGTTTTAAAAAACGACAGTACGCTTGTGGCTAATTCCAAAATAAAATTTCGTTCGCGTGATAAACCCAGCGAAATATCGTGGAAAGAAAACGGTAAAAAATATACAGTAACACCCGATCAAACGAAAGAGATTTATCGCATAGATGTGAAGAGAAATAAGATCAGAGGCATTCCACAAGATAGTTGCTGGTTGTTTTTGATCGATACAGCAAAAATTGATAAAAAAATCAAGCTTTATAGTATGACTTCGGATATATCAAGTCCAACAATCTCTCATTTTAAATTAGATAAAATGAACACGATCTTACCGCTTCAAAAAAGTACTTTAGAGCCTTATGCTCAGGAAAATGAAAAAGCAAAGAAACTGGTATCAAAAAATCAATTGTTAAAAGCAATTGAAGAATTGAACAAATAACAGCATAGAACAAGATCAGATTCAACCACTTAAGTCGGTTTCCGCTAAATTATAAACATTCAGCATCTGAAATACAATTTTCTATAAAAATGCACAAATATCTATTGTTAATTTTTATACTAGTCATGTCGGACACCTATGCTCAAAAGATAGATACCATATACCTGGAAAAATTACTTCAGAGTCGCCCTGATCTATTTCAGCAAGTATTAAATCATCCGACCAAGAACGAAATCCAGATTCTCTACACTCAAATTGATCGCGATCAATCCAATATTCCGCATTTCAGGTCTTATAGTTATCGACTGAATCCCAATTGGTATTTCTATCCGGCAAGTACCGTGAAACTGCCAACTGCGATTTTGGCCTTGGAAAAAATCAATGATTTACATATTAATGGGCTGACAAGAGATACCCCCCTGCGCATTGATTCTGCTTTTGAAAAACAAACCAAGGTGTACGTAGATGAATCTGCAGCCAATGGGCTACCCTCTATCGCGCAATATGTCAAAAAAATATTATTGACCAGTGACAATGATGCTCAAAATAGGTTGTTCGAATTCATTGGCCGTGCCGAATTAAATACAAAACTCAAAAAATATGGCGCCGAGTACAGCCGAATTGTCAACCGCCTTGCTATTGGCGACAAAGGAATTTGGGCCAAACATACCAACCCGTTCACTTTCTATAACGGTGACCATATCCTCTATCAGCAAAAAGCGCAATTCGACCCCAAGGATTATGACATCAAGTTGGCCAATACCCTGCAGGGGAAGGGCTACATGAATGATCAGGATCAGCTTATTCATGAACCATGGAGCTTTGAAGGTTTAAATGTGTATGCGTTGGAGGACCAACAATTGATCCTAAAAAAGTTACTATTTCCGGAAGCATTCAAAAGTAAAGACACATTTAATTTAGAAGAGGAAGATTATAACCTACTCTATGACTACATGTCTCGCTATCCATTTGAATCGGACTTTCCAAAATATGATCCCGTAGAATTCTGGCCTACATATAGCAAATTGCTGTTCTATGGCCGTGAAAAAGATGCCGAGCTGAATCCTAATATCCGTATATTTAATAAATATGGTGATTCCTATGGCTATAATATTGATAACGCTTATATTGTAGATTTTGAGCACGGCGTAGAATTTCTCCTTGCCGTAGTAGTTCAGTCGAATGAAAACGGTATTTACAACGATGGTATTTACGAATACGAGACCGTCACTTATCCATTTTTGAAAAACATCGGCCAGCTCCTGTACCAGGAAGAGCTAAAACGAACAAAAAAAATCAAACCCGATTTGTCCAGGTTTGATTTCAGAAAATAACAGAAAAACGGCTTTCAAAATCTGAAAGCCGTTTTTCTGTTATAATCGATATTTTAGCTATTTCAGGCCGAGAGCATCCCTCAAAGACAGCGATACACCTTTGTCCTATTTTACAGATCGCAAAGCGCTTTCGATCAATTCAGCATAGAAGTCACCTTCTTTCATACCAAAGGCACGTACCTGTTGCGGGATAAAACTTTGCGCTGTCTGTCCAGGAATTGTATTGATCTCGATGAAATAAAAATTGTCGGTCCCATTTTCCAAAAAGAAATCCACACGCACCATACCTTTACAGTTCAATCTGACATAAATTTCCTTCAGAATACGTGCCGCCCGCTCCTGCTGTTCCACCGTCAGGTCCGCAGGCGTAATTTCCTCCGTCAGACCAGGGATATATTTCGCTTCAAAATCAAAAAATTCACGTGTCGTACGAACCTCCGTTGCAGGCAACACAACCAATTCTCCCTTGGCATTCCGAAAAATTCCTTCCGAAAACTCACGTCCAGTCACAAATTCCTCAACAATCACTTGCTTTCCTGTATTTTCGGCATCAAAAGCCTTATCAATAGCTTCCTGTAACTGAGGCGATTCTTTGACCTTTGTCATTCCGATACTGCTTCCCCCAGCATTAGGTTTCACAAAATAAGGCAGAGAAAGATTACTTTCCACAGTGCTGACTGCCTGCGCCCGCTGTGATTCAAATAATAAAACTGATTTGGCCAGATATAATTCAGGAATATCACTTAAAATCGCTTTGGTATAGCCTTTATTCATCGTCAAAGCTGAAGTCAGTGCATCGCATGAAGTATAAGGAATATCCAGCAAATCAAAGTAGCTCTGCAGTCTGCCATCCTCCCCGGGTACACCATGTACCATAATAAACGCGAGGTCAAAATTTATCGTTTCTCCATGCAATGGCAACGTAAAGCTTTCGCGCAGAACAGGATACTGCTGACCGTCTTTATCGGTATAAAACCATGCTCCTTTTGATATGGTAATCAGGTATACATCGTATCTCTGATGATCAAGTTGAGAATAGACAAAAGCTGAACTTTTAAAAGAAACTTCAGCCTCCCCTGTATAACCTCCAGTTATTAATGCTATTTTTGCTTTCATAAATTTTAGCGATTCGAATAGCAAATATAATTTGCTATACACGGAAAAACGAATAATTTTGTGAGGAATAATTTTATTTAATCATTCTGCAAAACTGGCTTTAATATTGCGGTTCTATGCAGAATTCATTTTTATCAAACACAGTAATGTCCAAAGTCGTACAATATCTTCAGACACCCGCGTTCAGAAAAAATCTCATTGCCGCTTTTGTTGCGATAATCTGCTTATTTCTTGCGGTATATGTCGGGCTGAAAATATATACTAAACATGATGAATCCATTGCAGTTCCCAAAATAAAGGGACTCCATATCAACGCAGCCATCCAAGCCCTTGAAGATGCGGGACTAGAATATCAGATCGACTCCGTTTACCAGATGGATGCCAAACCGGGCTTGGTGATCGAACAGGATCCTGAGCAAGGATTTCACGTGAAATCCGGTCGTACAATTTATCTAACAATTATCACGCAAGTAGCACCGGAGGTCTCTTTCCCGAATATCAAAGATAAAACTCTGATTGAAGCAACAGCTATTTTGAAAAATCACAATCTTAAAATTGGTGATACCTCTTATGTCGCAGATATCGCCAGAGATATTGTTTTAGATGCCCAATTTGCGGGGCAGTCCATTCGAAATGGGCGCATGATCCCGAAAGGTTCACGAATAGATCTTGTCCTTGGAAATGGCCTTGGAGCAAATGAAGTTGAAATTCCCAATTTGATCGGACTTCCGCTGAACGAGGCTAAATTTGCACTTACCGGTGCCGGACTTGGCCTGGGAACGGTGACTTACGATCCGAATGTAACTGATACAACAACAGCCGTGATCAGCGTACAATCTCCAGGCATAGAGAAAGGATTAACGAGCTTAGGCGCTAAAATAGATGTAACTCTTTCATTAACGGCACCGACATCTACAACTGGTACACCGGGAGGGACAACGACACCTAAGCCACAGGGAAATCCGACACCGGTAAATCCCCCTGCAGCAAAACCCGCTGTTCCGGCAAAAACGACAACAAATAATCCTCCTGCCAAAGCGACAAATACAACACCTCCAGCAGGCCAGAAAAAGGAAAATAAAAGTAATAGTTTAGGCTTCTAAAATTATTTTGAAACCTTTACAAACATCAGATTGTTTGCATAAAAATGATTCGGATGTATGCGAAAGTTTCATTATTGATATAAAAAATCATTCTGATGGAAAATAAAAAAGGAATACCAAGTTGGTTAAAAATTGTTGCATTAATTGTCATCGTTATCGGAGGTTATTTTGCATGGACATTTTATAAGGCTTTTTTTGCCTCAAATGTTTCTGGAGAAAAGAAATACCTTTATATTCATGAAGGCGCAAAGTACGAGGATGTGCTCAAATCAATTCAAGATTCTAGTCTTCTGGATGATATCGCTTCATTTGAACGCGCCGCCCAATATAAAAAATACGAACAAAGTGTAAAACCTGGCCGTTATTTATTAACTCCGGGAATGAACAATCGACGTTTGATCGGTAATTTAATAGGTGGTTATCAAGAACCCGTAAAATTCAGGTTTGCAAATGTCAGGCTAAAAGAAAATATGGCGGCCTTATTAGGCAAAAGTTTTGAAGCAGATTCAGCACAATTTATTGCGGTATTGAACGATGAAGCTACCGCTCAAAAATTTGGCTTTACCAAGGAAAATCTAATTTCAATCTTCATCCCAAATACTTACGAAATTTACTGGAACACAAGTCCGGAAAAAGTTATTGCGCGTTTCGATGATGAATGGAAAAAATTCTGGAATACCGATCGTATTGCGAAAGCCAAAGCACTTAACTTAACGCCACAACAGGTCAGCACATTAGCCTCCATTGTCAAAGGCGAGGCATTGCATCAAGACGAAATGCCTATGATTGCCGGACTCTATTTAAACCGCCTAAAAAAAGGAATGCTACTACAAGCCGATCCGACAGTAATCTTTGCGAATAATGATTTTACGATCAGAAGGGTCTTAAATAAACATTTAAGAATGGACAATCCTTATAATACATATATCTATAGAGGCCTGCCCCCGGGTCCCATTTCTATCCCAAGTATTGCAGCTATTGATGCGGTCCTAAACTTTAAACAACACGATTATATCTATATGTGTGCAAAAGATGATTTCTCCGGATACCATAATTTTGCGAAAACAGAAGTAGAACATCTAATCAATGCGCGCAAGTTCCAACAAGCTTTAGACGCAAGAAATATCAAAAAATAATGTTTGTATTTGATCATCAGATTCGTGTCCGCTATGCAGAAACAGACCAGATGGGCTATGTCTATTATGGCAATTATGCTGCATTTTATGAGATAGCACGAACGGAAATGCTGAGAAGTACAGGAATATCCTATAAAGAACTGGAAGAAATGGGCGTTATGCTCCCTGTTACAGAGATGAAAACAAAATATCTCAAACCGGGTAAGTATGACGATCTGATAACGATCCGGGTAACGATTCGTAAGAAACCGGCAGTTCGTATTATTTTTGAATACGAGCTGTTCAACGAAAGTGGCGAATTACTCAATCAAGGCGAAACAACATTGGTATTTGTCAATATGGAAAAAAACAAACCATGCATGCCCCCGCAGATCTTTCTGGATAAGATGAGTAAATACTTTAACTGATATGGGGAAATTCCACCAATGGCTATTAAATTTTGAACCTTATTTTAGATTAATCGAATGGAGTAAACGGGTAGTTTTGCCTGGGTTCGGTTCGCTTCCTCTTTATACAGTGGCGGTGTTTTTCTTTCAGGAACTCTCCAGAGATTCAATCGTAAGCAAGGCTTCATCATTGTCTTATAGCTTCTTGTTGGCCATATTTCCCGGTATCATCTTTCTATTTACGTTAATTCCCTATATTCCGATCAACAATTTTCAGGAACAATTACTGGATTTCCTGGCGGTTGTTATTCCCAAAAACGCATTCCTTGTAGTCGAAACCACCTTGGAGGATATTATTAAAAACCAAAATGGGGGGCTGTTATCTTTCGGTTTTTTGTTCGCCGCATATTTTGCGACAAATGGCATGGCCTCCTTAATGAATGCCTTCAATAAAGCATCCTTAATGACGGAGAAAAGGCCTTGGTTGAGGAAAAGGCTCATTGCGCTTACACTGGCATTCCTGATTATTTTTGCCCTTACTGTGGGCATGACTATATTCACTATTGCCGGGGTGACTATCGACTATCTAAAAGAAACAACAGGTATTAAATCCAGTATGTGGGCGACGCTATTAAAGCTGGCGCGATGGAGCATTATTTTTGCCATTTATTTCTTTACAGTAAGCTGTATCTATAAGTTCGGTCCCTCTACTTCAAACAGGTGGAAATTATTCAGTCCAGGAGCTTCCATGGCTACCATATTGGCGATTTTAACTTTCTCGATTTTTACATTCTACATTAATCATTTTGGCGCCTACAACAAATTATACGGTTCTATAGGAACCCTGATTGTGATCATGCTGTGGATTTACCTGAATACATTGATTTTATTGTTGGGTTATGAACTAAATGCGGCCATTGCACTGTCTAAGCAAACCATTGTGATCGCCAAACCCCGGATTTTCAATTCCTTTAAAAAAGACAGCGAATAGTCTTCAGGAAATCCAAAAGGCACATCCCTATAAAATTACAAGTTATATTGAGACATAAAGTCCTCCTATTCTGATGAATGAAAGGGTCTCACATGAAGGTCCTGAGGCCAAATTAACCGATAAGCTCCCAGACTTGGGTATAACTGAAAGTCTTTCAATAAAATAAGAAAAATAAAATTTTGCATTAAAAGTTTTTTTGTACCTTTGCAACTCCTACAACGTAGGAAAAAGGAGAAAATTAATTAATGGCAAAAAAACAAGAAGCAGAAAAAGAATTAGCAGCGAAAAACGCAGAGCTACAAGGTGCTGACACTAAAGTAGTGAAAGACACTGAAAAAATTGAATCAGAAGCTGATTCAAACTTAATCGACGAAATCAAATCAAACACTTGGATCACACCAGAAGGTGAATTCGACTGGGATGCAAATGACAAAGGTTTCGGAAATTATAGCGATGCTGAACGCGCTAAACTTGAAGCACAATACGCAGATACTTTCAACCAAGTTAACCAAGGTGAAATTATTGAAGGTACTGTTGTTTCTATCAACAACAAAGACGTTGTCTTAAATGTTGGTTTCAAATCTGACGGTTTAGTTTCTTTATCCGAATTCCGTGACTTACCAGAATTAAAAATTGGTGATAAAGTTGACGTATTCGTAGAATCTCAAGAAGATGCTAACGGTCAATTAGTACTTTCTCGTAAACGTGCTAAAACTCAAAAATCTTGGGAAGCTATCAATGAAGCATTGGAAAATGATGCGATCATTACTGGTTTCGTTAAGAGCCGTACTAAAGGTGGTCTTATCGTTGACATCAAAGGTGTTGAAGCATTCTTACCTGGATCTCAAATCGATATCAAACCTATCCGTGACTACGATGTATACGTAGGTAAAACAATGGAATTCAAAGTTGTTAAAATCAACCACGAATTCAAAAACGTTGTCGTATCACACAAAGTGTTAATTGAAAACGACTTAGAAAACCAAAAATCTGAGATCGTTGCTAAATTAGAAAAAGGTCAAGTATTAGAAGGAACTGTTAAAAATATCACTGACTTCGGTGTATTCATCGATTTAGGTGGTGTTGACGGTTTGTTGCATATCACAGATATCTCTTGGGGTCGTATCGAGCATCCAAAAGAAGTCTTAGCGTTAGATCAAACAATCAACGTTGTTGTATTAGACTTTGATGATGAGAAAAAACGTATCGCTTTAGGCTTGAAACAATTATCTGAGCATCCTTGGGAATCTTTGGATACAGCATTAGAAGTTGGTTCTAAAGTTAAAGGTAAAATTGTAACTGTTGCTGATTACGGTGCTTTCTTAGAAATCATCCCAGGTGTTGAAGGTTTGATCCACGTTTCTGAAATGTCTTGGTCTCAAAACTTACGTTCTCCACAAGAGTTCTTAAAAGTTGGTGACGAGATCGAAGCACAGATCTTAACATTAGATCGTGATGAGCGTAAAATGAGCTTGGGTATCAAACAATTGACTCCAGATCCTTGGAAAAACATCACTGAACGTTACCCTGTAGGTTCTAAACAAACAGCTGTTGTTAAAAACATGACTAACTTCGGTGTATTTGTTGAGTTAGAAGAAGGTATCGACGGTTTGATCCACATTTCTGATTTATCTTGGTCTAAAAAAATCAACCACCCTAACGAATTCACTAAAGTTGGTGAAACATTAGAGGTAGTTGTTTTAGAATTAGATGAAGAAAACCGCAAATTATCTTTAGGTCACAAACAATTGGAAGAAAATCCTTGGGATACTTTCGAGACAATCTTCACTGAAGGTTCTATCCACGAAGGTACTGTGATCAAAGTTGGTGACAAAGGTGATATCGTAGCTTTACAATATGGTGTTGAAGGTTTCTGTCCTTCTAAACACTCTGTTAAAGAAGACGGTTCTTCATTGAAAGTTGATGAAGTAACTTCATTCAAAATCATCGAGTTCAACAAAGAGAACAAACGTTTGGTAATTTCTCACTCTCGTATCTGGGAAGAAGAGAAAGAAGAAGCTCGCAAAGAAGAGTCTAACAACCGTAAAAAAGACGCTAAAGCTGAGTCTTCAGCTGTTAAAAAAGTAAAAGATTCTGTTGAAAAATCTACTTTAGGCGACTTAGACGTATTAGCTCAATTGAAAGAGCAAATGGAAAATGACAAAAACGCTAAGTAATTAGTATTTTCGATCCATAAAAAGAGGCTGTTCCAAAAAGAACAGCCTCTTTGTTTTTATAGGTTTGCTTCGTAATTTTGTATCTATAAGATCATTGTTATGTTATTCAAATCAGCCTTAATCAGTCCATCCGAACTTCAGGAGGCATTGATCCAAGATGGAACTATCATCCTGCTAGACTGTACCATAGATAAGGTCGGTCAATCCCTGAAAGATGCAAAACTAGAATTGCTTCCGAATTCTCTATTTTTTGATATTGAAGGAAAATTTTCAGACCAGGCATCGAAATTACCGCATACCTTAGTCTCTGAAGGGGTTTTTGAAAAAGAAGTTCAAGCTTTGGGTATTGATCAGAAGAGTACAGTCGTATTATATGATAGATGGGGAATCTATTCAAGTCCACGTGCGTGGTGGATGTTTAAGGTGATGGGACTTGATCAGGTGTATATTTTGAATGGCGGAGTTCCTGCGTGGAAAAAAAATAAATATAAACTCGCGGGCAGTTATAGACAACAGGGCAAAACCGGAAATTTTAAAGCTCATTTTCAGAAAAATCTATATGCTGACAAGGACTATATTTTAGCACATTATAGAGCCGCTGACGTCACTATTTTTGATGCTAGAAGTAAAGGAAGGTTCAGTGGTTTAGTACCGGAACCAAGAAAAGGACTCAATGGCGGTCATATCCCCCATTCCAAAAACTTACCTTTTGAAGAATTGCTTGAAGATATCTATTATAAACAAGCTGACGAACTCGAGCAGCAATTTGATCAATTTAAAACAGTCGACCATGAATATGTATTCTCCTGCGGCTCAGGCATAACAGCCGCTATACTTGCTTTTGCATCCTATATTTCAGGTCATACCAATATTCGAGTATACGATGGTTCATGGTCTGAATGGGGCAGAGAAGAACTCAACCTTCCGATTGAAAAATAATCAAAATAAGGTATTCCAGGAATAGAGATTTTCCTCCAAACGAATTACTTCGGCGTCAAGTAGATCACGGATAATCTCTATTCTTCGTTTTTCGGTTCCAAGAGTTAAACTTTCAACCAGATCATGCAGCCTTTTTGGTGCCGTCAATAAGCTATTCTTTATCTCTTCCTTGATTTGTGCCCGCTGATTTTCTTTGTGTAAGCGTATTAAACACAAATCACATACCTGGCAAAAGCCCGCATTTTTCTCTCCAAAATAAAGCAATAGAGACTGACTACGACAATGTGCTTTTTCAAGATAATCTAGCATTCCATTGACCTCCTCCCCTTTCACCCGGTGACGGTCGCGAATAAATATATGGTCAATATGCAGATGCTTATAATCGACGCGATTTTGTAAAAATGTCAGCTGTGGTGAATCAGTAGAAGGTAGATAACTCGCAATCTCCAATGCTTCAAGTGATTTTAAAAGCTCGACGACACGACCGTACGGAATATTGAGCTTATTGGCGAACTCATATTCATTAATCAAGATATAATTTTCGAAGACACCGCCATAGGTTCGTAAAATCGCTTTAATTAATTTATCATATTTTGCATATTGTACCTGGATTTTATACAATTCCGTACTGTCAATTTCAAATTTGAAACGCGAAGGTATTGTTACTGCTTCTGACAATGTTAGCCAACCATCACGTTCCAAAAATTTCATTGCATTCATGACAGGTACCAGTGGCAGTTGGTATTTCTTGGCAAATGTAACCACATCGAAATCCAGCGTAAGCCCCTCACCTGCTCCATAAGGCACCTGAAAATGATTACACAGATAATGATAAGTTTGCTGAATAAAAGGTATATCGGGAAAACTAGCCTGCAAGTTGTCAACAAGTTTTTTCTTATCATTCTGCTGATAAAGAATAACAGGATATGCCTTTTTTCCATCCCGCCCCGCCCTACCAGCTTCCTGATAATAAGCTTCCAGCGAATCTGGCAGATCCAGGTGAATAACAAAACGTACATCTGACTTGTCAATCCCCATTCCAAACGCATTTGTAGCAACGATAACACGAACAGCATTAGTCATCCATGCGTCTTGCTTTTGATCGCGTTCCTGCCCTGAGAGCCCCGCATGATAATAATCTGATGCTATTCCATTATTGATTAGAATACGCGCAATTTCCTGCGTTTCCCTTCGATTCCTGACATATACGATACCCGATCCCCCCAACTTATGAATAATACGCACCATCCGTCCCATTTTATCTTCTTCTTCGATAGCCATATAAGCTAAGTTATCCCGAAGAAAACTTTTGACAAATACATTTTCTTTCGGAAAATTTAACTTTTGCTGGATATCGGTGATCACCCGTTCCGTTGCGGTTGCAGTGAGGGCTAAAAATGGTACTTTAGCGTGAAGCTCTTTCAGTTTTATCAACTCCAGATATGGAGGTCTAAAATCATAGCCCCATTGCGAAATACAATGCGCTTCATCTATGGCAAATAGATTGACGTTCATAAACCGGATCCGCTCCCGGACAAGATCACTGTACAATCGTTCGGGCGAAAGGTAAAGAAACTTTATTTTTCCATAGACACAATTGTCCAGGGTGATATCCACTTCCCTCTTTTTCATCCCCGAATAAATGGCAACGGCTTGAATACCATTTTTCCTCAAATGTGCGACCTGATCTTTCATGAGGGCAATCAGCGGTGTCACGACAATGCAGATTCCCTCCATCATCAAAGCTGGCACCTGAAAACAAATGGATTTCCCTCCTCCTGTTGGTAGTAAAGCGAGTGTATCGTTACCAGAAATAACCGATTGAATAATTTCTTCCTGCAATGGCCGAAATGATTCAAAGCCCCAATATTGCCTTAAGATTGATATGCTATCTAAAGTCATAAGCTCTCCTTATCCCAAACATACGCAAAATTATCTTTTATAAGATAACTCTTCATCCCCAAACTATCTAATATAGTTCGTGCCTGTAACGATTTTTTCAAGGAATTGGATCCATCCAGAATCACCTGTTTAGGCAAAATTTTGTTCACTACAGCTGGTAGCTTTTGAATAGCATTCTTCCTTACAATCAATAATTCCGCAGAGGGTAATTCCTCGCTGAAATATTCCATCACAACTATTTTTCCAACCGGAAGTTCGACCAGATAATTATTCCTTACGCTTTTACTTTTCAATGGAATAAATTGAATGTTTCCTTTGGATGCCCATACACGAATTTCCCGACCGCAGGCATATTGCAGCGCTTTGTGATTTAGCGAATCAAAAGTGCTATAAATAATAGCCTGTCTATTTTTAAAATAGGCTATTGTTAGCTCATTTCTTGTATTATATATCCGAAATCGCTCTGTATTTTCATCTACTATCTGTTGGATTATAGCTATAAATACGATCCCTGCGACACAAAGAAGCCCGAGGTAGCAATACTTTCTATCCTTCCATTGATAGGCATATAACAAAGAAAAAACAGCTGCATACGAAAGAAAAAGAAGAGTACCATCAATGATATCAATTTGAATGGTCGAAAATGCCAAATGGTCAATGGCCTTCAGGCAATAGAGCATACATCCGATTAAATTTTCCAAAAGATAGCCTAAAAACTCATTCAACCAATCAATGGGATTAATAGTCATCAAAAAGCCCAGATACATCGTTACGGTTGAAGGAAGATCAACGAGTAGATTAGCCAATAAAAAATAAGTCGGAAACTGTCCAAAATAATATAGTGTCAATGGCGTCGTTAACACCTGTGCAGCGATGGAAATACCAACCGTATCTCTCAAAAACCGCATCAAGGAATTTTTTACAATAACGATCTTCTCAAAGATTGGCAAAAATAACAGCATGCCCAAGACGGCAAGAAAGGAAAGTTGAAATCCCACATTTGTAATCGCACGGGGATCACAGAGCAAAATAATAGATGCCGCAGCAACTAAGGCATTTAAAGTCGAACTATTTCGTTTAAAATGCTGCGCACATAGAACAAAACTTATCATAATCGCTGCTCGGATAATAGGTGGATCTAAACCAGCAATAAAAGCATAAATCCAAATAATAGAAAATGTAATAACAACAGGTACCCAATTCAACCTTGGCGGCCAAGGGATATACCTAAATACGAGTGATAAGAAACCGAAAAGTACAGCTACATGCATTCCAGAAACACTAAGTATATGTATGGTTCCTGTGTTTGTAAATGCCTTTATGCTTGCTTCATCTATTTCACCTCGAAAACCATATAGTAAAGCTGCTGCAATAGCATAATATTCCTCCTGCTTACAATAGCGCCTTAATTTATTCAGAAAGTTTTCGCGTGTCCGCAAAGCCAGCCCCCTGGGGTCTAGGGAATGCGAATCTTCTCTTTCAATCCGTATATAGTTACCTGGATGCAAAAAAATTTGATGATAGATAGCTGATCCTTTTAAATATTCCCTGTAGTCAAATTGGAGCGGATTGAAAGGTGGGGGCACCGCCGACATAGTTCCCTTCAACAACAAACGATCTGCATACCGCAACGGGCTTTTCGTTGTGGCCTTCAATGAGATCATCAACTTACCCGTTGTAGCTATGAAACTATCCTGAACATAACCACCTAATACTTCAACCGAGAATCTCGTGGCTTCTGACTTAGTGCTGGGTTCCTGTACAATTTCTACGACATAACTGTCCAGCTGAAAATGCGAAAAATGATTTTCCACATAAAGTGGGTCACTGCGCCAAAATTGCCAGATGCCAAATAACAGGGCGAGTATATAATATCCTACAAGATAGCAATATTTAAACAACGTACCTTTAAGTAGGAAACAACACAGGATTATACCCGATAAGAAAATCAAGCCATCTTGCAGGTATTGAAAGCTGGAGAACGATAACTTCAGCATCGGCGCGGCAAATAAACCGATAACGTAAATAGTAGCAATCTTTAGTAAAGGAATTCGTTCCAGCTTTTGGTAAAAACTCAATTCGGTCATAATTGCCATCTTAATTGCACCTTGATTTCGGACTTTCGGTTTCCAATGATCTCATCCAGCCCCGTTCCTATTGTCTCATTGTCAGGATAATAATAGATTCCATACTTTGCCCATATATCGAGATGACGGTTTATTCGATATCGTAAATTAAGATATGTACGCCAGCCTCTCATATTATACATGCCAAATCCCGAAGCATATAAGACATCATTCTCATAAGCATAAATCCGATTATCATAGGTGTCTGTTTGAAAATAAGCTAAGCGCGAATTCAATTGCATCTTTCCCACATCAGGTTTCCAGAAAATATCCTGGTAGAACATATAACCTAAGCTATTATCTTGATATTCCTTCTGAAACAGATTACCTTCTGCCCGGTACCGAATTGTCCAGATACGGTTTAGCTTATATTGAAATTCTATTCGCAGCTGTTGTTTTGAGCTATTTACCAATCCTGATTCCGTATGTCCCATCCCCATGTAATTCGTTTGCTTTAACCGATTTCGATACCTCAAAGTAAGCTGCCCCTTCTTATACCAGATATAACTAAACTGGCTAAAGAAGTCCGCTCCAAGAGAACTGCTGTCAGCCTGGTATTTAGCTTCGGGAAATCGGAACAGATCGATATAATTGGACCAAACTAATTTTCTTCCCAATTGGTATACGAGCCCTAGATAAACTCCCTCTTCATTGGCCGTGTTACCCGATTCTCCAAATCCCTGCCCATAAAAAGTATGATAGTTTTTCTTATAATCCCGAACGAGGACTATAGTGGATAAACGTGGGTGCAAACTTGCGACTGCTCCCAATAATAGGGCGGATCCACCATCTACGCTACTAGCATATTCTCCAAATAGATGTACATTACGAAAGGTATAATTTGTGTATAGGCTGATATTCCGCAGCACATCTCCTTCGAAATCATATTGCTGCCTTTTGCTGGTGCCCTTGACTTTGATAACATCCAATTGAGATTGATTAACATTTATTCCTGCCTTGAAACGATTGTGCCGCCATAAAACATTCAGTCCGTAAGTCATTTGATGAGCTGCATGTCGATAGCGCTGTTCCGTTGGGGTTCGATGTAGTCCTGTTTTCGCGATCGTCTTAATTGCCCTTGATTCAATGTTGTCTTCAACATTGCCGTCGATGGCCCGATAGGAAAAATAAGGGGTAATCTCAAAGCGACGTAAGCGGAATGTCCCTGTTATTCCCCGCATAAAATCAACCTCATTTAACGAGGTATATTGTTTTACCCCTATACCCTGCCGTGCAGTATTCTGCACCAGTCCGCCTTTACCGAAGCTCAAGCCATTCCACATGCTAAGCCCCTGACCGAACTGCAATGCGTAATCTCCAATGACAAGATTTCGGACAGGACCAATGGCTTTAATGGATAGACTTAATCCATAAAAATCAAATCCCAGTTTTTGTTCGCCGTAAAAAATTGGTTCCCCGGCATCTTTCTCCATATTAATTGCTAAGCGAATTTTATCTTTTAGATTTGCCCGGTATCGGATAGTATATCGGTTGCGATCGCCAAGATAACGGGATTTCGTTGTATCCGTGATTTTGTACCCTTTTGCGTTTTCCAGGATCCGTCCATAGCGCAACATAAATTCATGCGAAAAATCCTTAAATTTACTTCCTGTAAATGGACTGGTTTCACCAACTTTAATAAAGGGTAGCAGCAAGTTAACGATCTTCGCATCAAAACCA
This sequence comes from Sphingobacterium sp. HMA12, assembly GCF_002933815.1. GTDB lineage: Bacteria > Bacteroidota > Bacteroidia > Sphingobacteriales > Sphingobacteriaceae > Sphingobacterium. The sequence continues at coordinate 315,560 of NZ_BEYR01000003.1, read as the reverse complement.
TCAATAGACTGGAGCTCCAAGACATTAATAAAATCACCGGAAACCTGACGATGATCGATCAAACGTTGCAATAGCAGTGGATCTATAAATTGTAATTCGATTAATTCTGTCCCATCAGTCTTATTGAGGTCAATCGGATGTTGTAGATAATAGGACCATTTTTCACTTAATTCGCTTAAATCGGCATCTTCGGGTAATTCTTCCGATAAGCTTTCAAATAACTCTTCCAGGTTGATTTTTTCATTTGTTTGTGCCATACAGGTTATTCCAATAAAACAACCTATAAAGAGCAAAATCTTGCTACAATATTTCATAATAGGTTTTATTTAATATTGGCTACCTGTCGGCTGAGAAACATTTACCCCGGCAGATAAATGATTCATCAGTATGAAGTTATAAAATAATTTGAAATAAAAAAAGGTCTGATGAAAATTTCATCAGACCTCTTATTTTCGTTATAAAATTGGTATTAGATATCTATTTTTGCGTAACGTGCATTTTTTTCGATAAACTCCCGGCGAGGTGCGACCTCATCACCCATTAACATCGAGAAAATACGGTCACATTCAGCTGCATTTTCAATTGTTACTTGACGTAAAGTACGTGTATCAGGATTCATTGTAGTATCCCAAAGTTGCTCTGCATTCATCTCACCAAGACCTTTATAGCGCTGCACATGTACACTATCCTCTTTACCTGTTCCTTTTAAGCGTTGTATGGCATTTATACGTTGGTCTTCGTTCCAAGCATATTCATGTTCTTTACCTTTTTTCACAAGATACAAAGGCGGAGTGGCAATGTATACATATCCTCTTTCGATTAACTCTTTCATATATCTGAAATAGAATGTCAGAATCAACGTTGTAATGTGGGAACCATCCACATCGGCATCGGTCATGATAATGATACGATGGTAACGCAATTTATCCAGATTCAACGCTTTCGCGTCTTCAGCTGTACCAACACTTACTCCCAAAGCGGTAAACATATTTTTGATCTCTTCGTTTTCATAGATCTTATGTTCCATTGCTTTTTCCACATTCAGGATCTTACCCCGTAGCGGCATAATGGCCTGATGCTTACGGTCGCGTCCCGACTTGGCTGTACCACCCGCAGAATCCCCCTCGACAAAGTAAATTTCGCATTTTGTTGGGTCATTATCTTGACAATCCGCTAATTTTCCGGGAAGTCCAGAACCGCCCATAACCGTTTTGCGTTGTACTAGATCACGTGCCTTACGTGCTGCTGCACGCGCTTGAGCTGCAATGACGACTTTTTGGACAATCGCTTTGGCTTCACGCGGATTTTCCTCCAGATAAACACCTAAAATTTCGCCAACAGCCACATCTACGGCCCCCATTACCTCAGAGTTACCTAATTTAGTTTTTGTCTGTCCTTCAAATTGAGGTTCGGCAACTTTAACAGAAATAACAGCTGTTAAACCTTCACGGAAATCATCACCTGTAATTTCGACTTTTAAGTTTTTAAGTAAACCTGACTTATCTGCATACGCTTTCAAGGTACGTGTCAAACCTCTACGGAAACCTGCTACGTGTGAACCTCCTTCGATCGTATTGATATTATTCACATAAGAATGGACGTTCTCAGAATAGGTATCGTTATATTGTAGAGCCAGCTCTACAGGTATACCTTGTTTGATTCCCTCGACATAGATCGGTTCAGGAATCAATGCCTGACGTGTACCATCCAAGAATTTAACAAATTCCTTTAGGCCACCCTCAGAATGAAAAGTTTCTTTTTTTTCCGAACCGTCTTCATTCGCTTCACGCTCATCCTCTAACGTTAAGCTAACGCCTTTATTTAGGAAGGCAAGCTCGCGAAGGCGATTGGCCAAGGTATCGTAATTATATACCGTGGTCTGCGTAAATATCGTTGCATCCGGATGGAATGTTACAATTGTACCCGTCTTATCCGAAACACCAACTTCTTTAACATCGTATAAAGGCTTACCGATTTGATATTCCTGTTGGTATATTTTTCCATCACGGTGTACCTCAGCTTTCAAAAGTGTCGACAATGCGTTCACACAAGATACCCCCACACCATGTAGACCACCCGACACCTTGTAGGTATCTTTGTCAAACTTACCACCAGCATGTAATACCGTCATCACGAGCTCCAACGCTGATTTATTCTCTTTTTTGTTGATTCCAGTAGGGATACCACGACCGTTATCCCGAACAGAAATTGAATTGTCTTTATGGATGGTAACAAAGATATCTGTACAGTACCCTGCTACAGCTTCGTCGATTGAATTGTCTACAACCTCGTATACCAAGTGGTGTAATCCTTTTACACCGGTATCACCAATATACATGGATGGACGCTTACGAACCGCCTCTAAACCCTCTAATACCTGAATATTATCGGCCGAGTAGGTGGATGCATTTTTCTTTTCTTCGCTCATTGAAAAACTGTTAAATGTAATATTCAAAAATACGAAATTTTGGCCGATTTATCAAGTCTACGGTGAAGTATTAAGCCGATAATCTGAAACAATCAAATGGTCGATAATTTTACTTTTTTAGGATTAAAAATTAAAATTTCGATTTTTTTATGTTAGGTTTGTTTCAGTATTAATTTGCAAATAATAAAAAAATGAACACTATATTTTCAATTGTATCGAAAGTTTCCTTTGGTCTTTTATTGGCTGGAACAATCGTATCATGTAACCAGGGTGCTAAAACGCAAAACGAGCCTTCAAAAAATGATTCAAACGCCGTAAGCAAAGAGAGTCAAGGTAGTAACAAGGATAAAATTGTCTATCTGAATTCAGATTCGCTTTCTGAAAAATATCAATATTTTAAAGACATTAAGTCAAAACTTGAAAACAAAGTAAAAAAAGCACAGGCTGACCTTCAAGCTAAAAGTGCAGCATTTCAACGTGAGGTTGCTGACTACCAAAAGAATGCAGCGGCAATGTCCGCAGCAGATAGACAAGCTACCGAACAAAAATTGGCCCGTAAACAAGATGAGCTAGCACGGTTAGACCAGACAGCTTCTTCATCTCTAGCCAAAGATGAATCAGAAGAATTCAACAACGTGTACAATAAAATCACTGAGTTTTTGAAAAAACATGCTTCTGATAACGGCTATAAGCTGGTGTTGACTTATTCAAAATCTAATCCCACTGTACTTTACGCCGACCCTTCCCTGGAAATCACGAATGAAGTAATCAAACAGTTAAATGAAGAATATAAGTCCTCGAACAAATAAGAAGATCTAATAATTTAAAAAAGCCATCAAATGCGTGATGGCTTTTTTAATTATAAGCTGCATGAGTGCCATCACTAAACAATAAAAGAACAATACTTCTCTTGCTATAGCTATTGGCAGCAAAAAAAACGTTTAGTATCTTGTCTTTGTAAAAATTAGATTTATGATCAAAACGATTGTTGAAAAGGAAATCGCAAACTATGAATGGATTGATATCTCTGAGCCTACCTCAGAAGATTTTATATTCATCAAAGAAAGATACAATCTAAATGATGCCTCCATCAAGGATTCGAAAGAACCTGAACATCTCCCCAAAATAGAAGAATTTGAAAACTATACATTTATTATTCTTCGGGTCATGTCTGATAATTTCAAAGAAAACTCAGATAGTATTGGTGAAGTAACAGATCGTCTCACTATATTCTATGGCAGCGATTTTGTTATTACAGTCCATAAACGCCGTATTGAATTTTTAGAAAAACTCAAAAACATTGAATTTACGAGTGTAAAGACAAAAAACAGCCGAAAATTGGCTGTGTTTATTACGACGGCTGCTGTATTCACTTTCAGTAAGACCTTGGAACAGTTATCCACACGCATTGATTCCTACGAAGAACTGATTTTTTTAAAACGCATGAAACAGCAGCCTGTGCTGAAAAACTTATATTTCATCAAGCGTCAGATAGATGTGGCCAGAAAGGTCATTTTTCTCTATAAAGAGGTCATTGAACATTTTCATTCTTCTTCCAAAAAAGATGTGTACACCCGAGATTTAAAAGACCTTCAAATACGTACATCGACGCTCTATGAGAACTTATCTGAGAATGTCGCGCAGCTATTGAATGTATTCTTTAATATATCATCGAACCACACCAACGAAATCATGCGCATTTTGACGATTTTCTCTGTTTTCTTTATGCCAATTACGTTTGTGGCGGGAATATATGGAATGAACTTTAAAAATATGCCCGAACTGGAATGGTATTACGGTTACCCTGTTGCTATCGCCATCATGATTGCCATATCATTAGCCATTTACCTCTGGTTCAAAAGAAAAGGTTGGCTATAGGCCAACCTTTTTCTTTGTCATTACCACAAAGTCTTTCAGATAGAAAGGCTCAAAATAGGCAACATCCTCAAATTCTTTATTTTGAAACTTATCAAATGCCAATGGGGATAAAAATGCAGCAGAATCTTTAAATTCCAGTTGTACATGCACACGATCGTTTGATGCAAACAATTCATCAAATTTATCAGCTCCTGAGCCAAATAGATGAACGCGACTATAAGAAGCCAACAGTTCGTTGTAATAGTTGGCATCTATAATTTCTGCCGAAGTAGGTTTCACCAATTTACACTGATGGTTGTAAACTGCGGAATACACCTCCATGCGACGCGCATCCAACATGGGGATAAAAGCTTCCCCTTCCGGCAATCCAAACTGTTCTTTGTAGCCTAAAAATAATGCTTCTAATGTATTGATTGCAATCAGCGGAATATCCAAGCCATAACAAAGACCTTTTGCAGTAGACACCCCAATACGGAGTCCTGTATAGGAGCCGGGGCCCATGCTGACCGCTATTGCCTTAAGTTCTTGCATAGAACGTTCTGTTTTATGCAAAATCTGTTCAATTAAAACAGTCAATTTCGCTGCATGTGCATTCGGTTCGTCCAGATCAATTACAGCTAAAGTCTGTCCATTCTCACTGAGAGCAACCGAACACACGCTGGTTGAGGTATCAATTTGTAAAATTAAGTTATTCATTGTTTTATCGAAGTCAAGGTACGGGGTCATGCCCATGGCCGCCCCAGGGATTACAACGTACGATTCGCTTCAACGCCATCCAGCCGCCTTTAAATGGTCCATATTTTAAAATAGCTTCCTTGCCGTATTGCGAACAAGTCGGCGTATATCTGCAATTGGCACCTAAGAAGGGCGAAATAAATAGTTGATAGAAACGAATAATTGCTAAGAAAATAAAACTAAATAAAGGTTTAATTCCCTTGTTCCAAATAAGCATCGGCACATTCATCCTGTAATTTTTTTAGCATTTTATTCATCGCAGTATGAAACACATCGTATGCTAAGATCTGTTTCCCCACGTATTGAATAGCTAAATACAAAGTTACATTATGTTTCAACAAAAAAGGAATCAAATCATTGGATTTCTGAAGACGGTAGCTTTCACGCATCATACGTTTTATCGCATTGCGGTCTACAGCTCTTTTGAACCGACGTTTGGAGACGGAAAGAATAGACTGACAGGGGAGGATATTTTCAGTCTGTTTGTTTTTTTCAAGAATAAAAACAATTCTAAAAGGGTACAAAACAAAAGAAGAACCGCTTTTAAAAAGCGTATCGATACGCTTTTTCGCACATAACCGTTCTTCTTTTGTAAATGTATTTCTCATACGATGACTTGATCTTATCAGAAAAAGCTCTTATAAGCGGCCACCGATCCTTGTCAAAGATTAACCTTTGTGACGGTATTCGTCAGACACTGTAAGACGTTTTCTACCTTTAGCTCTACGTGAAGCTAATACTCTTCTACCGTTTGCAGAGCTCATGCGCTCTCTAAAACCGTGTTTGTTTCTTCTTTTTCTTTGCGATGGCTGAAATGTTCTTTTCATGACGCTATTATGCTAATTTGTTCTTACTTCAATTAATACAAAACTCCCCAAGAGGAATGCAAAAGTAAAGTTTATTTTAGACAAAAACAAACAATATTGAGAACATTTAGACTTTAAGTACAAAGCCTACGCTAATTAATTCATTGACAGCCTAAAAAAACCATTTTACAAATTGCTCAAAATAAAAAACAGGGCAGTAAAGCCCACCCTGTTTAATTTCGCATCAAATAAAAATTTGACTTATTTAGTTTTTAGAATATCTCTGATTTCGGTCAATAATGTCTCTTCTTTCGTTGGTGCAGCCGGTGCAGCAGGAGCAGCTTCTTCTTTACGTTTCAAAGAATTTAAACCTTTAATAACACAGAAAATACAAAATGCAACAATCAAAAACTGGATGACTACATTGATAAAATTCCCATAGTTAATAGAAACCTCGGCTTGTTTCGCAGCCTCATCAGCAGCTTTAAGTATAATTTTCTTTGAGGAGAAGTCAACTCCGCCTGTCAAATATCCTATGGGAGGCATGATAATATCGTCAACCAATGATGTAACAATTTTACCAAATGCCCCACCGATAACAACACCGACAGCCAAATCAACAACGCTACCGCGCATTGCGAACTCTTTAAATTCTTTTAAAAATCCCATATTTAAACCATTTAATCTTTTAAAATTTTACCAAAACTAGTAATTGTCACATAAATCTAATTAAAATATACCAATTTTTTATACTAGTTCATTTATTGCCCTGCATTTTCTAACTTAAGTCCTATTTTTAAAATTACCGTGCAAAACAGCACGCTCAAGTTTTTTATTAACTTAATTTACTATATTTGCTCGTTAACTAGGGCAAAATATCAAGATATATTGTATATTGATAGTACTTTAAATTTCATACGGTAATTAAAGCCCAGAATAAGATAAAGTATCTATGAAGAAGATTCTTATTGCAGACGACCATGGCATTGTACGATTAGGTGCTTCCGTTATTATCAAGGAAACGCTAAAAAAGGCGGAAATATTCCAAGCCGAAAATTTCGATGAGGTGCTAGAAAAGATAAAACTGGAAGAATTCGACCTGTTATTGCTGGACATCAATATGCCCGGAGGAAATAATATTCGAGTTGTTGAAGAAATCCTGCAAATCCAACCTGCCATTAAAATTTTAATTTTCTCGTCCTATGATGAGTCGTTGTATGCGTTGCGTTATATTGAAGCAGGAGCGGTAGGTTATCTTAATAAAACTACTGCAATGGCAGAATTGAGCCATGCTATACTGGCAATTCAGGAGCGCGGCAAATATATGTCAAGTAATGTTCAGGATCTCTATGTCCAAAAACTGACGCAGAGCAAATCGGAACTCACAAAGTTAAATCCTTTAGCACGTCTGTCAAACAGGGAAGTAGATGTTGCAAAACAATTGATCAAGGGTTTAGGAATAATTGAAGTTTCGGGCCTCCTTGAACTAAGTCCATCAACTGTAAGCACCTATAAGAGCAGGATATTTGAAAAACTAAATGTCTCTAACATTCCTGAACTCATTGAACTTTTCAGAATACACTCCAACAATTAAAACATTGTTGGAGTGTATTTTTTCTAGATTAGATCGTCCATTGTAACGACTGGAACATCTTTTACGTTCAGATCTTTTAACGGATCTGATTTTTTATAGGAGTAACCAACTTCCGCTTCCAAATCCCATAACATAGGAGCTAAGAAATTAAGACAAGTTGTAAAGCCTTGTACCGTTGCGAAGAAATCACCCGTATCCTTTGAATTTTTTGCCTCATTTTCTATTTCAAAAGGGCCTTTAAATCCGCGTTCCTGGAGTAGATCCACAAAGCCGCGCCAGTCCATACTATCTGAACCACCAAAACCTGGAAGCATCGCTTCGTAGTGATGCCTATCCCAGTCATGCCCAGGAATACTTACATTTGCTTTTTTTGCTAGTTCAGCATCCACATGTTGCATAGGATACATCCCCCCCCAATCTACGCGAGCAGTCGTCTGTAAATTGCGTGTGGTCTTCACATGTATTCGCTGTAATCGACTCATATCGGTATTACGGATGACATCGATTGGATTTGTATTTTGCCAAACATCATGAGAAGGATCGTAAATTTCACCATGAGCCTTACTCGGCACCATCGCATACATCAATTTACGTGCCGCCAAGACAGCGGGCAAGTTGTTGTAGGTAGAACTGTATCTTGAAGAGCGCCAGCCTTCCATCGGGCAGTTTTCATATAGTATGGTAACCCCCAGGCTCTCGGCGTAATTAACGATTGGCGCAAATACGCGTGTATATTCATCCAGGTTTTTTTGAAAACCATCCAACTGATTCCCCAATTCGTGATTATAACCGACAAAAGTACCCACTTTAACATTGTTCTCGTCCCCGCCCAACAAATGGGCTATTCGAATCAGTTTTAATAAATGGTTCTGATTTTTGACCCGTTGTTCCGGATCTCCCCCAATCATATTTTCGAAGGCTCCGAGCGAAAGCTTCAGGTCAGCCTGATTAAACAGTTCAAGTGTCTCTTTAGCTTTAGTTGGTGTAAATCCCTCATAGTCCAAATGTGTAGCTGTATGGTCTTCACGTGTACCGTCCTTTCTAAAAACACAAAGGTCAATTCCACCGGCACCAATTCTTTTTGTTGTTTGAATCAATTCTGGTAATGACAATTTATCAAAGGCAGAACTCATGACCCATACAGGATTATTTAATTTTGTAGTCATAGCTTATATAATTGTATTCTATCGGAATTTAAAGATACTAAAAAAGCCATCCGATCGGATGGCTTTTTTAGTATTTTATATCAAATTCGATTAATCCACATTGTCGTGTAGAAAGGAGTTGTTTGGACGAATTTCCGTATTTCCATCTTCAAATGACAGCGTAAAGCGAGACACTTGTGATTGGGAAGAATGTGGCGTATCCTCCAGTGACATTTGCTTTCTTTTATAAGCGGGTTCATTTTCCAGCTCATGAAGACCGTTTGAAGATTTCAATTTCATGCTCAATTCTTTCAATCGCAAGATACGCTCTTTCGTGCGTACCAATTGATCTTCAAATGATACCTGCTCCTCTTCCACCTGAGGCACCTCAACCTGCTCATTTGTTGTACTCGAAGAGAAGGTCGGTTTCTCGTCATAGTCTGATGCAGACGGAGCTGAATATGAATCAAATACTGTTGGCATTTGAAATTGGAAAACAGAAGGTGAAGTTTTTAATTGAAAATCACTTTCAGAAAATGAAGTTTCCTCTTCATACGCACCATCAAACCCCAGGTCATGACGTATCACTTGCGGTTCTTCTACAACAACCTGCTGTTGTACGATATTTTTTGGGGAAGTAAACAAATCCGACTGCAAATTATTTGGTGTCGATGTATTTGTTGAAGGAGCTGGTGTATCCACACGTTGAACCGGAGTGACAAAACTATTGGCAACTGGTGTTTCCCTTGGGGCAACCTGCGAAACAGGTTTCACAAAAGAATTAACCGGTTCAGGTGTCAAGGGCATAGATACCTTTGTATTTTCACGCTCTTTATCGCGTTCCTCAGAAGTCTGAAAACCTGTCGCTATAATTGTTACGGACAGCTCATCTTCAAAGTTTTCGTCGATACAGTTACCCCAGATCAAATCAGCAGATAGTCCAGCTTTTTCCTGAATATAATCTGTAATGATTGCTACTTCATCCATCGTCACCTCTTTAGTTCCGGAAGTAATATTCAACAAAATATAACGAGCACCTTCGATCTCATTGTCTTTCAACAATGGCGACGCCAAAGCACCTTCTACTGCACGTAAGGCACGATCTTCTCCTTCGGCAATCGCGTTACCCATAATCGCTACACCACTATCGTTCATCACTGTGCGAACATCTTTAAAATCGACGTTTACATAGCCGGGTATAGTGATAATTTCGGCGATACCTTTTGCCGCAGTAGTCAATATATCATCTGCTTTTGCGAAAGCAGCCGTCATCGTTAAATTTCCAAAGATTTCGCGTAAGCGATCGTTGGAGATAACAAGATAAGAGTCTACATATTTACGTAATTCCGAAAGTCCCTCCTCCGCTTGTGAGCGACGGCGTTTACCTTCAAAAGTAAATGGTGTAGTAATGATCGCAACAGTAAGAATACCCAATTCTTTAGCGGCCTTAGCCAAAACGGGACTTGCTCCGGTACCTGTACCACCGCCCATACCGGCGGTAATAAACAACATCTTGGTATTGGTACCTAACATACGTTTGATATCTTCAATACTTTCGATAGCGGAATTTTCACCTACATCAGGATCTGCTCCAGCACCCATACCTTCGGTTAGACTTATTCCCAATTGAACTTTATTGGGGATCGGGCTTAATTCCAATGCTTGTGCATCCGTATTACACACGATAAAATCTACTCCACTAATTCCTTGTTTATACATGTGGTTTACGGCATTGCCGCCACCACCACCAACCCCAATAACCTTGATTATTGAAGATTGTTCTTTTAACATTTCAAACTGTATTGACATAACTTATCCCTATTTAACTTATAATGAATACGATATCAAATTGAACCAAACCCACTATATGTAATGTAATAATAATATAATTTCAACAAAAGTTTTCCACATTTGTGAAATTGTGGAAAACTTCATTCATTGTGGAAAACTTACTTTTTATCTAAAAAACTTGCGTCATCAATCTCGTTACCATCCTTAATAAATCGCTTGAACCATGACAGCAATCCTTGTTCTTTTTGCTGTTGCTCCGAAACCTCTTTCGTAGTGGTAGTCGCCTGCACTTTTTTAGCTGGCGCGTGCGCTTCTCTACGACTGTCCTCTTCTTCTTCGTGCGATTGGATCCCTTTGATCAACAAACCAATACTTGTTGCATACAATGGACTTTTCAATTCTTCAAAGAGCGGTTTTGGCAACACTTCGTTTTTGGAAAGATATTCGTTCGGAAAACCGACACGACAATCAATTCCAGTAATATACTCAACTAGTTGTACCAAATGTTTCAATTGAGCTCCACCTCCAGTAATAACGATACCGCCGATAAGTTTATTTTCATAACCGGAGGACTTAATCTCGTAATACACATGTTCGATAATTTCCTCCATTCTCGCCTGAATAATATAGGCTAAGTTTTTTACGGAAATTTCTTTTGGCTCACGGCCTTTCAATCCAGGTACACAAATGACTTCATTTTCTTTATTTTCATCAGCTAGGGCAGATCCAAATCGTGTTTTTAGCAATTCTGCCTGTGAACGCAATACAGAACAGCCTTGACGGATATCTTCGGTCACAATATTACCGCCCAATGGGATTACAGCAGTATGACGAATAATTCCTTCGTGGAAGATTGCAACATCGGTCGTTCCACCACCGATATCAACTAATACAACACCAGCATTTTTTTCATCTTCATCCAATACAGCTTCTGAAGATGCCAAAGGCTCTAGGATCAGTTCAGCAACTTCCAGATTGGAATTATCAATACATTTTTTTATATTTTTGATATCGGTAACTCTTCCCGAAATAATATGAAAATTCGCTTCTATACGACGCCCAGCCATGCCGATCGGTTCGCGGATACCCGGTTCATTATCTACCGTAAATTCCTGAGGTAAAACATGTATAATTTCTTCTCCTGGAGGCAGTACCAGTTTATACATATCCGAGATCAATCGTTCGATATCTCTTCGAATGATCTCGTCATCACCATCTGTTTTGGTAAATATTCCACGATGTTGGATGCTCTTAATGTGTTGACCGGCGATGCCCACATTGACAACCTTAATATCGACATTAGACTGTGCTTCGGCAATTTCTACCGCCTCCAAAATACTTCCCACAGTCTTTTGGATATTGGCTACTACCCCTCTGCTTACTCCAGCAGAATCGGCCTTGCCCACCCCTAATAATTCGATTTTGTTCCCTGAGCTACGTCTCCCAACCGTAACACAAATTTTGGTAGTACCAATATCGAGTCCCACGATAATTGGATTCTCTCTTTCAATTTCTGCCGCCTTTGAGTTCATAATTTCCTGTATTGTTGCTGTATTACTATAATGTATTATTTGCTACTTTTTTTGTCTGATCATCAGAGAAACTCCAATTTCCACGTTTCTCGCAAATGATTTGTCCTCCATATTTTACATTCACCACGCCATAAGCGTTTATACCCACTTTCGGCATGATCTGCGTATAAAATGTTTTTAATAATTCAAATTTTTGTTCTAGTGAATCGGCCGATCCAACAATTAATTGCTGGGTTCCGACACGTGGAACAAGTTCGATATCATGATCCGCATTCACATAAATCTGTACAACCTGATTACTCCACAATTCGTCCCTACCAATAAATTCCGCGACTTTCACTAAATCTTTTACCAACGGGGTGGAAATCGTATCCAATGCCTCATTATACCCTTCGGAAATATTGCCGGTCGCCACCATAATATGCGGAATATACTTCAATGTAGTTGGTATCTTTAAACCTTTGGGGTCAACATAAAACTCACGTCCATTTTTGTTGATAACCCGCATGACCGCCTCGCGCTGGTCTATATTGATCCGTACTGTCCCATCCATGTCAGCATGAATGCTTGCATTCGACACATATGGCAATTTTTTCAACGTCTTTTCTACACGTTGAAAAGGAATACCATTGACTTTCTTTCCCACAAAACTTCCATAGTTTTGCGCGATCAGTTTTGAAATATCAGCTTGATCAATAAAAGCTTCTGTACCCTCTATAACGATTTTCACTTCTTTACAAAGCTGTTGTTCATCACGTTTGCCCACAATGGTCATGATCACAACAACTACGATGACCCCAATAAAAAATAGGGTAAAGTAAAGTACACGATTCCATTGTATGTTACGTAATTTTCTAAGCATGCTCAAAAATAGCTTGTAATGGTTTCACCAATTTATCTATATCTCCCGCACCTACAGTTACAATCAAATCCGGTTTTTTATTCCGGGCAAAATCAAGTACCTCTTCGGCCGTCACGATCTGTTTATGCGGTGCTGTAATTTTATCCAATAACCAACTTGAATTAACACCCTCAATCGGAAGTTCACGCGCAGGATATATTTCCATCAAGAGCAGATTATCAGCCATGGACAATACTTCAGCAAATCCATCTACAAAATCCCTGGTCCTCGTAAACAAATGCGGTTGAAAAACGACGTTCAGCTTTTTTGTTGGATATAATTTGCGCATTGAGGTCAAAAAGGCACGTAATTCTTCAGGATGATGTGCATAATCGTCGATGTACACCACTTCCGGTGTACGAACAATGTATTCAAATCGTCTTTTTACTCCCTTAAATGTGGTCAATGCTTTTTTAATTGCCTCTGCTGAAATTCCTAATAAACGAGCTACGGTAATAGCAGCTACGGCATTTTCAACATTGTGAATTCCGGGAATGCCCAAATGAATATCCTCAATTTTCCCATGGACATCTTGATAATCAAAGTAAAATTCACCTTCCCTGACATGGACATTGGATGCATACGCATCGGCCACTTCGTGCCCAGAATAACTGATCTGTCCTTTAAATTCCAATCCTTTTTTTATAATACGCGTACCGTCTTCAACAACCTTATCCAAAAACAGCTGGAACGATTCAAGTAAATGGCTCTTATCCCCATAAATATCCAAATGATCCGCATCCGAAGAAGTCACGATAGCGATATTCGGATGAAGCGTCAAAAATGAACGATCGAATTCGTCTGCTTCAACCACCACTGTATTATTGTTTCCGTAAAGCACATTGGTATTGTAGTTCGAACTGATACCGCCTAAAAAAGCGGAACAGTCATATCCGGAATCTTTCAACAGGTGCGCGACCATCGTAGACGTAGTTGTTTTACCATGTGTCCCGGCTACCGCTATTGTAAACCGGCTTTCACTGATGATACCCAGTACTTGTGATCTTTTATATAACACGTGCCCCTGAGATTCAAAAAAAGCTTTAATCTTGGAATCTTTAGGAATTGCAGGTGTAAATATGACTAATGTAGCAGTTATAGGCTGATGGAAAATAGGATCAATAGAACCCTCCTCATCCTGATATGTGATCGAAATACCTTCTTTGGCCAAAGTTTTGGTCAATTCGGTCTCTGTACGGTCATATCCATTCACTTCACAGCCCAAATGCTTAAAATAGCGTGCAAGGCCACTCATTCCGATTCCGCCTATTCCGATCAAGTAAACTTGTTTTATTGCATCTAGATTCATACTCATCATCTATTTCTTATTTGCCAATTTATATACTTGCTCTGCAATCTGAACGTCCGCGTCCAGCTTGCCCAGTCTTTTTATATGCTCACTCAACTGCGCTACTTGTTCCAAGTTCTTGAATAAATTCAAGGCCGCTGGAATTAATTGTTGTGCAGCATCAATATCCTTCACCAACAACGCAGCATTTTTGCTGACCAAAGCCATTGCATTTTTAGTCTGATGGTCTTCCGCAACATTAGGTGAAGGAACCAGAATAACAGGCTTCCCAACAACACAGAGTTCGGAAATGGTACCTGCTCCCGCCCGGCTAATAATTACGTCAGCAGCAGCATAGGCATAATCCATTTTTTGAAGAAATGCCATCATCTTCACATTCGCTGGAAGTTTCCCTTCGAGTTCCAGGCGAAGTTTGTCGATATAAAAGCTTCCACATTGCCAAATCACTTGCACATCTTCCTTGGAGAGCGAATCCAAATAGGCGACCACACTTTCATTCAATGTTCTGGCGCCTAAACTCCCGCCTAACACCAAGATTGTTTTTTTGTCTTGTTGTAATCCAAAAAACTCCAATGCTGCGGCTCTTTTTCCTTCAATTGCAACGGACTCTCTTCGGATGGGATTTCCTGTCAACAGTACCTTATTTGCAGGAAAAAATTGTTCCATCCCCTCATACGCTACACAGATCCTTGCCGCTTTTGCACCAACTTTCTTATTTGTGACACCCGCATAAGAGTTTTGCTCTTGTACCACTGTTGGGATCCCCAATTTATTTGCCATCATCAATAATGGTCCCGAAGCGAAACCACCAACGCCTACGGCGACATCCGGTTTGAAATCGCGGATTACTTTTTTTGCCTTATTCAGGCTCTTCATTAATTTAAATGGTAAGAGGATATTTTTCCAAAGCTGCTTTCTGTTGATTCCTTGAATATCAAGCCCAACAATAGTATAACCTGCAGCAGGCACCTTATCCATTTCCATCCGACCATTGGCACCTACAAATAAAATTTCATTTGCAGGATCCATTGTCTTCAATGCATTTGCAATTGAAATCGCCGGAAAAATATGTCCTCCGGTACCACCCCCACTTATAATTACACGAATTGCCATGCTCAATATATTGTTTAAGCTGGAATAGAACCGATCACCACTTTCTTAGGCTTCGGCTTTTCGTCCAGCTGCTCTTTTCCTTTTAATTCTTCAATATTTCTGCTCACACTCAGGATTATCCCCAGTGCGACACTTGTAAACAAAATGGATGTCCCCCCCATACTCACTAACGGTAACGGTACACCTGTCACGGGTCCCAATCCTACAGCTACCGCCATATTTGCAAGTGCCTGTATTGTCAAACTGAAACCTAGGCCGGCGGCCAAGAACGTTCCAAAAGCTTTGGGACTCATCGTGACAATACGTATACACCGATACATAAACGCCAGGTATAGAAATAGCAGAATCACCCCGCCAACTGTTCCATACTCTTCAATAATAATTGCGTAGATAAAATCGGAATATGGATGCGGCAATACGTTTCGTTGAACACTATTCCCCGGACCTTTACCAAAGAGTCCTCCTGTCGCGATTGCAATCTTCGCGTTATTGGCCTGATAGTTTTTATCATCCTGAAATGAGACCGGACTAGCTGATTCTTCTTTCTTTTCTACACCCAAAAATGTCTTTACCCGACTATAGTACGTTGCTCGTCTCGGTCCGATAGAGACAACAATAATTCCCAACAAAACCACACCTGCAGAAACAATTGCAATCTGTTTAAAAGATATTCGCCCAATCAACAACAACAGTACGCTTACACCAAATAACATAATTGCCGTTGACATGTTGGCCCATGCTATCAGTACGAAAACACCACATACTGATCCCATAATAGGAAGAAAAGCTTTCTTCACATCTTTGATTTCCTCTTGTTTGCGAGACAGCATCCGTGCAAGAAAAACAATCAATGACAACTTGGCCAAATCGGATGTCTGGAAAGTCATCCCAATACCCGGAATCGTCAACCAACGGCTCGCCTGATTTACACTACTTCCGAATACCAAAGTAAATAGTAACAATGGAATAGTAATTCCCATCAAAATTTTAGATATACCGGCATAGTAACGATAATCTAATTTATGCGAGAGATACATCAAGACAAACCCGATGGCGATAATAGAAAAATGCTTCAACAGATACATTTCTGTCCCCTTTCCTTCTTTATAGGCTAGGGTTCCGACCGAACTGTATACAGCCAAAAGTGACCATCCCGATAAGATAATCACAATGATCCATATCCATCGATCACCTTTTAATTTAGACATTATGTTCTGTAACATATCCTTCTCCCTTTTTATGGTTGTACCATTTATTATAATTCCATTACAGCAGCCTTAAATTTATCGCCACGATCTTCATAGTTTTTAAACCAGTCAAAGCTCGCACAGGCCGGAGACAATAATACCGTATCTCCCTTTTTGGCCAAATGTGAAGACAAAACAACAGCATCATGCATGGAAGTACTGTTGACAATGATCTCAACATCTTGTTCAAAAGCTTTATGAATTGCTGCAGTATCTTTTCCCAAACACACAATTGCGCGCACTTTATCCTTTACCAGGTCGGTCAGCATACTATAGTCATTTCCTTTATCCACACCACCCAATAACAATACGATTGGTGTTGAAAAACTCTCCAAAGCATACCATACTGAATTGACATTAGTGGCTTTCGAATCATTGATATAATTGACTCCGCCGATACAAGCAACATGTTCAAGACGATGTGGAATATTCACATACGACCCCATACTTTCCTTCATCGCTTGATTTCTCAACTCCTGCACTTTTGCAATTAATCCAGAAGCCATACTATTATAAATATTATGCTTCCCTTGCAATGACAATTCCTCAGTTCTCATAGTGAATGTATCGTTATTTGGTGTATTAATAATCATTGTTTTGTTGGCCGTTAAATACGCTCCCAACTCAACAAGCTGTTCTTGTGTAAAAGGCAGGTATGTCCCTTTACTCTGATGTCTTTCCAATCCTTTTATTGTCTCAGGATCATCCAGGCAGTATATAAAATAATCCTTCTCTGTCTGATTTTGAATCATTCTGAATTTAGAATCCACATAATTTTCCATTTTGTGGTCATAACGATCCAAATGATCTGGAGTGATATTAAGTATTACAGCAATATCCGCTCTAAAATGGTACATATCGTCCAACATAAAGCTGGATATTTCCAATACGTAACAATCAAAACTTTCACGTGCTACTTGAAGCGCAAAGCTCTTTCCAATATTACCAGCCAAACCAACATTAAGACCACCATGCTTTAGCATTTCGTAAGTCAACATCGTTGTTGTGGACTTTCCATTAGATCCTGTAATACAAATTAACTTGGCTGCGGTATATTGGGCTGCAAATTCTATTTCGGCTATCACCGGAATATTTTTTTCTTTTAGCGCGACCACCAATGGAACTGTTTCTGGAATTCCTGGACTCTTGACCACAAGTGCCGCATTCAATATCCGCATCTCATCATGATTCCCCTCTTCAAAAGCAATTCCCTCAGCCTTTAATTGCTCTTTATAGTGATCAGCGATCAGCCCTTTATCCGACACAAATACATCATATCCCTTTTCCTTTCCAAGGATCGCAGTACCCACACCGCTTTCGCCTGCACCTAAAATGACAAGGCTTCCTGATTGGGGGTAATATGTAGTTGAAATATTTGACATCGTTATCTAATTTTTAATGTTACAATTGTCAGAATGGCCAAAATTATTCCCACAATGACAAAACGAGTTACAATTTTCGCTTCATGATACCCCTTCTTCTGGAAGTGGTGATGCAGAGGCGACATTAAAAAAATCCTTCTTCCCTCACCATATTTCTTTTTGGTGTATTTGAAATAGGAAACCTGTAGGATGACCGAAAGATTCTCTAATAAAAACACACCACACAAAATGGGAATCAACAATTCTTTGCGGATCAAAATAGCAAAAGCAGCAATGATACCTCCGATTGCCAAGCTGCCTGTATCCCCCATAAAAACTTGTGCAGGATAGGTATTGTACCAAAGGAAACCTACACAGGCGCCTACAAATGCCCCCGCAAAAATGACAAGTTCTCCCGAATTGGGGATATACATGATATTGAGGTAATCAGAAAAGATCACGTTACCCGATACATAAGCCAAAATTGCTAAAGTAACCCCAATGATCGCCGAGGTACTTGTGGCCAGACCGTCAATACCATCGGTAATATTAGCACCGTTGGATACTGCGGTAACGATAAAAATGACAACAACCAAAAAGACGATAAAAGTCAGGTAGTCACTTTGCAAGCCAAACATCTTGAATACTTTGGCGTAGTCAAATTCATTATTCTTATAAAACGGAATATTCGTTTTAGAAGATTTTACATTTTCAGCATATGTTTTTTCTCCTGTCCCCTCATTGATAACCACCTCCACTGGTTTAGTAGATGTCGGTTTGTCCACACCCTTTCTAACCACAATATCCGGATGAAAATACATTGTACAGGCAATTATTGCCCCTAAACCAACTTGACCGACAACTTTAAATTTACCCGCTAATCCTTCTTTATTATGTCTAAAGACTTTAATATAATCATCCAAAAATCCTATCGCACCCATCCACAATGTCGTTACGATCATGATAATCACATAGATATTCGTCAATTTGGCAAATAATAGTGTCGGAATCAATATCCCGGCGATGATTATTATACCTCCCATCGTAGGTGTACCAGCTTTCTTTTTTTCACCTTCCAGCCCTAAATCACGAATTGTCTCTCCAACTTGTTTATTATGCAAGAATTGGATCAATTTCCCCCCAAAAACCGTGGTAATAATTAATGAAGCGATTACAGCCATAGACGTCCGAAAGGAGATGTATTGGAACAACCCGCCCCCAGGTATATGGATATATTCACTAAGCCACGTAAATAGATGGTACAACATATTTCTATTTTTCGTTAAATGTATTCTCTAAAATTTCTTTATCATCAAAATGGTGTTTTACACCATTCACATCTTGATATTTTTCATGTCCTTTTCCAGCCACCAAAATAATATCACCCGGATTTGCCAATTGATAGGCTGTACGTATTGCCTCTTTACGGTCAGCAATTGAAAGTGTTTTTGCCTTTTGGTCAGCTCCGACACCAGCCTCAATATCTTTGATAATCTGATAGGGATCTTCCGTGCGCGGGTTATCTGAAGTAATCACAAAACGGTCGCTATAACGCAATGCTGCTTCTGCCATTTCCGGTCTCTTTGTTTTATCCCGATCGCCGCCGCAGCCTAAAACAGTAATAATCTTTTGCTCCGGATGTCGCAAAGAACTGATCGTTTTTAAGACATTTTCCACAGCATCCGGTGTATGGGCATAATCCACTATACCGAAAACACCCGAAGTAGATTTCATGGTTTCAAAACGACCTTCTGCACCCTTCAGTGTACTTAAAGCAGTCAGCACTTTTACTGTTTCCTGCTCCAATAAGATTGCTGAACCATACACGGCCAACAGATTATATGCATTAAAGTCGCCAATCAATTTGACCCATACTTCCTGTCCATCGATACTCATCAACATACCATCAAAATGGCTTTCAATAACTTTTGCTTTAAAATCTGCTCCGGAACGCAAACCGTAGCTCTTTCTGTGCGCAACTGTGTTTTGCAACATAACCTGACCATTTCGGTCATCGGCATTCGTTAAGGCAAAAGCATGTGCATCCAGATCATCAAAGAATTTCTTCTTTGCTTTGATATAATTATCAAAAGTTTTATGAAAATCCAGGTGATCATGTGTAATATTCGTAAATATCGCACCGGCAAATACCAATCCCGCAATACGCTCTTGCACCACAGCATGAGAGCTTACTTCCATAAAAGTATAGTCGCAACCATCATCTACCATATCCCGTAACAGCTTATTCAGTTGAATAGGATCTGGTGTCGTATGTGTTGCAGGAATTACCCTTGTACCAATTTGATTCTGTACTGTTGACAGTAAGCCAACATGATACCCCAATTCAGTAAACAACTGGAACAACAGCGTTGCCACCGTTGTTTTTCCGTTTGTTCCAGTCACACCAACCAGCTTAAGTTGCTCCGATGGATTGCCATAGAAATTAGCCGAAGCAACTCCCAAAGCATAAGCGGAATCCGCAACCAGGATATAGGCGACAGAGTCCAACGTGTCCGCCGGAAGCTCCTCGACGATAACTGCTCTAGCGCCGGAAGTGATTGCTTTATCAACGAATAAATGTCCATCTGTCTGCACACCTCTTACAGCGATAAATAAACTTCCCAGCTCCACTCTTCTGGAATCAAAGCACAAAGAGTGCACTTCGACCTCTTCGAGGTTTCCCACCACCTGTTGAACAGGGATAGCATGCAATACTTTTTTTAAATCCATCATTACTTAAGTTCTAAATTTATCGCCGTTCCAAAGGGAAGCTTTTGACCTGCGGCCAAAGATTGCGCTCCCACTCTTCCCTTTCCAAATACATGTGTCTTAAATCCCGCATTCTCCATCACATATAATGCATCCATCAAGCCCATACCCACTACATTTGGAACAATTCCTTCTTTATATTTCAAATCCACAAAGGGTACACCTCTATTCGATGTATCCACTTCGCCTCTCGCCACCATATCCCAATTCACTGTATTAATACCTAACTTATCATAAACCTTTTTACTTGCCTCTCTTGACCCTTGCAAAGTCAAGGGCATTCTTCCACCTACATTCACTGCTTTGAATGATTTTTTCCCTTGCATTTCCATGTCATTGGCGTAAACCATATCCGCTAGTTCTTTAAAAACAGGCCCTGCCACCGATCCACCATAATAACCATTTCTCGGATTCCGAATCACGACGATAATCGAGTATTTCGGATCTTCAGCTGGAAAATAACCCGCAAAAGATGATTGATATCTCCGAGCACCATAACCTCTGGCACCATCCGCCATCTGCGCTGTCCCCGTCTTTCCTCCCGAGGTATACAATGGACTTGCAACACTCCTTCCCGTTCCTTCTGTCATCACCCCTTCCATCATTCCTCTTACTTCGGCCAATGCATGATCTGATGCAATTTTCTCATTGATAACCTTCGCCTCGAAACGCTGAATTGTATTCCCTAAGTGCCTAATCTCTTTCACAAATAGCGGTGCGATCAATTTACCGTTATTAGCCACCGCATTATAAAATGTCAATGTCTGTAAAGGAGTAATCTTCATTTCGTATCCATAGGCCATCTGTACTAAGGACAACCCACTCCAGGATTTACTTTTCGAAGTCTTAACCAAAGGAACGCCCTCGCCGGGAATTTGTAGATTTAAGGTTTTTCCAAATCCAAACGAGTGCAATTTTGACGTGAATTGATCCGGACTATCCTTATACGCTTGATATACAAATTTCGTAACCCCAACATTCGAAGATTCTTCAAAAGCTCTTTTAGCCGAAACTATAGATTTTTTTGGTGCATGCGAATCGCGAATGGTATGTTTGTAAATCGGCCAGTTACCATTTCCAATATTTATAGTTGTACTTGAATCAATTTTCTTGTCATCAATCAATGCCAGATAAGAAGCAAGTTTAAACGTTGACCCCGGGTCGGCACTTTGCGCAATCGCAAGATTGAATTTTTCACGATAAACACCGTCTTTATCCCGCATGAAGTTTGCAACGGCACGCACTTCCCCGGTTTTGACCTCCATCATTACTACACAGCCTTCATCCGCGTTACTTATGATCATTTGTTTTTCTAAAGCACGCTGTGCCATATCCTGCATATTTACATCAATGGTTGATATAATATCAGAACCATCAACCGGTGCCACTTCGATATCCCGATTAACTGGAATCCAAACCCCTCCAGCAATACGCTGCATCAATCGCTTGCCACTTTTTCCATCAATGTACTCGCCATATGCCCCTTCTAAGCCGACATGGATATTCTCCTTTACATTTTTGTAACCGATAGTCCGAGCCGCAAGGTTCACAAAAGGTAAGATCCGTTTATTCTGTCTATCCGTAATTAAACTACTTGGATAACGGTCTTTACCAACTCGAGCAGCCTTAAATAAAGGAAATTGCTTCACCTTCTTTAAATCCTGATGCGAGACATTACGCTTGATCAGCAAGTAACGCTGCTTTTTATTTCGCGCCTGTTTTAATAATGTCAAATATTGCCGGGATGATTTATCCTTAAAAAAATCAGCCAATTTAATCGCCAGGGAATCAACTTTGAGATTGAAATAGTCATTATCTTCTTCAGGTACAGCCATAGCATCAAAACGAAGTTCGTACTCTGGAACAGAAGTTGCCAACAGACTACCATCGTTGGAATAGATATTCCCCCGGGCAGCCTCAACTTCGCGTTCTTGGATAGATAGACTATCCGCCAACGCTTTCCAATGTTGCCCATCTACATATTGCAACTTCAGCATTTTCCCAAACACCATAAATGCAAGTAGCACAATAAGTCCAAAGGCAAAATAGACGCGAACAAGGATCGTGTTTCTGATACTCATAACTCTCTCTATTTATCTTCTTTTTTCTCTACAACTTCAATCTTGATCGGTGGCTCCACCCGTTCTTTCAAACCTAAAGAGTCTACACGTTTCGCAATCTCTGTCTGTGTGGACATTTTCATAAGCTCAGCAGATAGCGACTTATGATCCCAACCCAATTCTTTGACTTCCTTGCTCACTTTATCGATACTCCGGATAGTTCGCTCAGCGAAGTGACGATTAGAGATATACAACAACATCAGAAAGGCGATAAAAGCCCCAAAAGGCAAATACTCCAATATTTTGTTTAAGGAAAGGTCTCCAACGGTAAAAAGCGTTTTAATAAACGCTTCTGTTTGTTCCGCCTTTTCTTCGACAGTTTCTTGCAGTTCTTCTTGAACTTCTTCACTCAATTCTTTCTGTCTTATCGTATTCCTGCTCATCTTTTCGCTCCATTTTTTAAGACAAATCCAACCTTTCAGCAATACGCAGTTTCGCACTGCGCGATCTATTATTTAAAGCCAGTTCCTGCGGCGATGCCGTAATTGCTTTACGGCTCAGCACATGGAAGGGCTTAATTTCATTTCCAAAAAAGTCTTTCTCAACATCTCCTTTAAACTTTCCTTTGGCCATAAAATTTTTCACCAAACGATCTTCCAAGGAATGATAAGACATCACCACTAATCTTCCCTCGCTTTTCAACACATCAACAGTCTGTAACAAAAATTCCTGCAAAGCCTCAAGCTCACGGTTAACTTCGATACGCAGCGCCTGGAAAACCTGCGCATGATACTTATGTTCCTTTCCTTTTGGAACCATCCGTTGAATAACTTCCTTCAATTCAGCAACAGTATGTACGGGTTGTGCCAAACGTGCCGTCACAATTGTTTTCGCCAGCGACTTTGCATTCATGATTTCGCCATACATACCGAAAATCCGATGCAGGTCTTCTTCTGCATAAGTAGCCAATACCGCTTTTGCATCCAAGTCCCCCACCTGATCCATACGCATATCCAAATCAGCATCAAAGCGAATGGAGAAACCGCGATCCGCAGCATCAAATTGATGCGACGAAACACCTAAGTCTGCCAAAATCCCATCTACCACACGCACCCCATGCAAACGAAGACTATTTTTTAAAAATCTAAAATTCTGATGAATCAACGTAAAACGAGGATCGTCAATCACATTTCCTAAGGCATCAGGATCCTGATCGAAAGCGAATAGCTTTCCCTCAGGCCCCAACCTTTTCAATATTTCACGAGAGTGACCACCACCACCAAATGTTACATCCACATAAACGCCATTTGGCTTGATCGCCAAAGCATCCATGCATTCTTGCAACATGACCGGAACATGATACACCTTCTCCATATTATTATATCCCAAAATTAATATCCCCCATTACCTCTGCTGCCAAAGACGATATATCTTCTACCCCACTATCACCCATCAAATCATCATACCCTTCTTTAGACCAAACTTCAATTTTATTGAATTGACAGGCTAAGACCAACTCTGTTGTTATACCCGCAAATTCCAACAAGCTTTTTGGCAACAACACACGCCCCGCTGCATCCAATGTCAGCTCTGTCGCGCCACGCGTAAAAGCACGCACAAATGCCCGCACCTTTGGATCAAATTGATTCAATTTCGCTAGTTTAGCTGTCATTAAATCCCACTCTTCGCGTGGATAAAAAACTAAATGTTTCTCAAAACCGCGATTCACAACAAGCCCATCACGCTCAACATGAGGCATCTGCCTCTTGAGCGCAGCTGGTAACACCATCCTTCCTTTGGCGTCTAACTTGCATTCGAATTCTCCGATCAACTGAGTCATATCGTCAACTATCCTATTCTAATTTAAATGTAAAAGTATACACTTTCTCCCACTTTCCCCCACTTTACTACATAAAAAAGTTTTCCACATCGAAAAATCGCTACAAGAAAAAACAAAAACTACTTCTTACTCCCCCTATAAAACCTTATTCACAAGCAGTTAAAGAGACATTTCATATACATCTTGGATTGAGATTTCGCTTTGTATTTTTCTACATATTTTTGCAAAAACTGGGAACGAATTGTAAAAATTTCCTCTTTAGAAATATAATTTTGCTCCTTTTTTTTGGAAAAATGGGAGAAAGTGGAGCTCTGGAAAATGAATAATTGAAAGCGTGGTTGAAAGTGGGAGAATTGCGCTCAAATAAGAACAGTAGAATTCGTTATTGTCGAGTAAAACCAATAATTTTGCATAAATTTTATTTTTATTAAGATATGCACAGAACACACACTTGTGGAGAATTAACATTGGCTGACTTAGGGAAAACGGTTACCCTAAGTGGATGGGTTCAAAAATCCCGCGATTTGGGCGGTATGACTTTCATCGATGTTAGAGACCGATATGGGATCACACAATTAACGTTCAATGCAGATGATGATGCGACTTTACGCGCTAGTGCCCGTGAACTAGGAAGAGAATATGTCATAAAGGTAACCGGAGAGGTTATTGAACGTTCCAATAAAAATGCTAAACTCTCCACGGGAGATATTGAAATCAAGGTTTCAAACCTTGAAATATTAAATGCGGCAAAGTTACCTCCATTTACGATTGAAGATGAAACCGATGGCGGTGATGATATCCGCATGAAATTCAGATACCTGGATTTACGTCGTAATCCGGTACGTGAAAATCTTATTTTAAGACACAGAACTTCACAGGAAATACGCCGTTATCTTGACACTCAGAATTTTTTAGAAGTAGAAACTCCTTATCTCATCAAATCCACTCCTGAAGGAGCGCGGGATTTTGTGGTGCCATCCCGTATGAATCCAGGCGAATTTTACGCACTACCTCAGTCGCCACAAACATTTAAGCAATTATTAATGGTATCCGGTTTTGATCGCTATTTTCAAATTGTTAAGTGTTTCCGTGATGAGGACTTGCGTGCTGACCGTCAACCTGAGTTCACTCAAATCGATTGTGAAATGTCTTTTGTAGAACAGGAAGACGTGCTAAATATTTTTGAAGGACTTGCAAAACATATTTTCAAAACGATCAAAGGGATTGATCTTGGATCTGTACCTCGTATGACCTATGCCGATGCCATGCGTCTTTATGGATCGGACAAACCGGACATTCGTTTCGGAATGCAGTTTGTCGAATTAAATGACGTTGCAAAAGAAAAAGGGTTCCCCGTATTTGATGCAGCGGAGCTGGTTGTTGGTATTAATGCCGAAAATTGCGCGCTTTACACCAGAAAACAGCTTGACGCCTTAACAGACTTTATTAAACGTCCTCAAATCGGTGCGACAGGTTTAGTATATGCACGTGTCAATGAAGATGGCTCAGTAAAATCTTCGGTAGATAAGTTTTTCTCACCAGAGCAGTTAACGACGATTGCGAACAAGTTCCACGCGAAACCTGGAGATCTGTTATTAATTATGGCAGGCGGCAAGGATAAAGTTCGTAAACAATTGAATGAACTGCGTTTGGAGGTTGCTTCGCAGCTTGGCCTTCGGGACAAAGATACTTTTGCTCCGCTATGGGTCATTGACTTCCCGTTATTGGAATGGGACGAGGACAGCGCCCGTTATCATGCGATGCACCACCCCTTCACTTCACCAAAACCAGAAGATATTTCATTACTGGATACAAATCCCGGCGAAGTGAGAGCAAACGCCTATGACTTTGTCTTAAATGGTGTCGAAGTGGGCGGTGGATCTATCCGTATTCACGACAGAGAGCTACAATCCCTGATGTTTAAACACTTGGGATTTAGTCCTGAAGAAGCACAGAAGCAGTTTGGTTTCTTAATGGAAGCCTTCACATATGGCGCTCCCCCGCATGGTGGTTTAGCGTTTGGCTTTGACAGACTTGTATCGTTATTAGCTGGGCTAGATACGATCCGTGATGTGATTGCTTTTCCAAAAAACAACTCCGGAAGAGATATCATGATTGATGCTCCATCAACTATTCACCAAGAACAATTGGATGAATTGAGTTTAAATATTAATATAAAAGAATAAATTTCAAGCTCGTTTTTCGAGAAACAATTTATTAACACTATATTTAAAAGTTGGTAGTAAACGACCAACTTTTTTTGTGAAAAATCAGCAGATTAGATGTCAGAGAGTACGGCAAATACGTTTTTAAAGGAAAGTGCACAGAAAGCATTTGACACCAAACATCGCGATATTATCAATTACAATATCGACAAATACAGCATTGCCTTCGAAAAGGGAAAAAGCAAATTTGCAAATCTCGAAAACTCCAAAACCAAAGCAAATTTGATCAAATGGAAAGTAATGGAAAATCTCGATCGATATCTATTACAATTTGAGGCAAATTTCACCGCGCGTGGCGGAAAAGTAATCTGGGCAAATGATGCCGATGAAGCGCGGGAGGAGATTTATAAAATAATCGAACGAAAAAGAACACGATCGATTGTAAAGTCTAAATCTATGGCTACGGAAGAAATTGAATTAAATCATTTTCTGGAATCTAAAAACATAGAAGCCGTTGAGACTGATCTTGGAGAATATATTATTCAGTTACTAGACCAGAAACCGTATCATTTTGTCACACCAGCCATGCATTTAAGCCTGGAAGACATCGCTAAGCTTTTTCACGAAAAATTTGATACTCCCTTAGATGCATCTGCAGAACAGTTAACACTAAAAGCCCGCGAATTATTAAGAGACAAATATTTAGCAGCAGAAGTCGGCATTACAGGAGCTAATTTCTTAGTTGCTGAAACAGGGAGTATAGCGATTACAGAAAACGAAGGGAATGCGCGTCTGACCTCTACTTTTCCAAAAACACATATTGCTGTGGTGGGTATCGAGAAAATCATCCCTACGCTACAGGATCTGGAAGTATTTTGGCCACTTTTATCCACTCACGGCACAGGCCAAAACTTAACAGTTTATAACACGCTACTCACAGGGCCAAAACAGCCTTATGAATCTGATGGCCCCGAAGAAATGTATGTTATCCTGCTTGACAATGGACGCAGTAATCTCCTTGCGCAGAAAGAACAACGTCAGGGCCTTTATTGTATCCGCTGTGGAGCCTGTTTGAATGTATGTCCTATTTATCAAAATATCGGCGGCCATACGTATGAAACAACTTATCAGGGACCAATCGGGTCTTTAATTTCACCTCATTTAAATGGGATGAAGGAATTTAAGCATTTAAGCTATGCATCCACCCTCTGTGGTAAATGTACTGAAGTTTGTCCTGTAGGCATCGATATTCAACGCATGCTTCTTGTTAACCGAAAGGATTCGGTGGAACAGGGCTTATCGACAAAAACGGAACAAAAAGTCTGGAGTTGGTTCACATACGGAATACAACGTCGAAAACTAATTGATTTTTTTGGCGGAAAATTCAAGAACTTTTTCCTTAAAAAGTTTTTTAAGAAAACCTGGGGCGATCAACGGGAATTGCCCAAGCTAGCGGAAAAATCCTTTTCTAAACAATGGAAAGAGCAGCAAAAGAACAAAGAATAACTTCGCTCCAAACCTACTGTTAATGACTACCAAAAAAACGTACCTTCCTTGGATTGACTTTCTGCGCATTTTAGCTTGCTTCATGGTTTTGATATCGCACAGCTGCGACGCGTTTGTTGGCACATTTGACAATAGCAGCGCATTTCATCAAGGCGTCTTCTGGGGTAGCATTGTTCGCGCATGTGTTCCCTTATTCGCAATGATGTCCGGTATATTACTATTTCCTGTTCAAACCGATGTTGCCACTTTCTATAAAAAGAGAATAGGCCGAATACTTATCCCATTAATTTTTTGGTCGATCGCCCTGCCCATTGCTTTTTTTGTTTATCTAAATTTTATTAAGAGTAGTTCAAGCGCTTTAATAGACATGAATAATTTTACAGCGCAGGCAACAGGGATAAAAATCTATACGGCGATCTTCAACTTTAATTATGATACAACACCTTTATGGTATATGTATATGCTGATCGGCTTATACCTCATTATCCCGATAATCGGAAGTTGGCTAAATCAAGCCAGTAAAAAAGACATACTATATTTTCTGTCTTTTTGGGGGATTACGCTGCTGGCACCATACATCAAAATGGCCGCGCCGAGTTTGGGGTATTTGGGCAACTACGGACAACAGGGCATATGGGGCGTCTGTAACTGGAATGAATTTGGGACATTCTATTATTTCTCAGGCTTCTTAGGTTATATTATACTGGCCTATTATCTTGTAAAATATCCCATTCAATGGTCACTGATAAAAACTATCTTGGTTGCTACTCCATTATTCGCTATTGGCTTTATCATTACCTTTTCTGGCTTTCTAATAACCCAAAAATATTATCCCGGAAATTATGCTAATTTAGAGATCGTGTGGTATTTCTGTAATATCAACGTTGCAATGATGACCGTTGCGGTATTTCTTGTTGTACAAAAGCTAAACATTCGCGAATCTAAATGGATAAAAAATATATCCGGAGCAACATTTGGAATCTATTTATGTCATTTTATTATTGTACAGGCTTTGACAGATACATTTTTAACTATCACCTCTCTTCCGGCTTCCCTAAAAATTCTTTCGATTGCGCTACTGAGTTTTGGTTTAAGCTATTTGGTAACAAAGCTTTTTGACAGTAATTCGATTACACGAAGGTTTATTCGTTAAATAACTAACTGCTCGATAGCCGAGATTCAGCGTACACCAGATAGTATTAACATAAAAAAGGGGATCATAGATCCCCTTTTTTACTAACACTCACCAATTATTAATATGAAAACTATCCTTTTTATTAACCTTATGTTGTTTTTGCTTCGGCATCAACTGCTTTTTCGACCTCACCTTTCTTAAGATCTCCTTTTCGCATTTGTCGATGTTTTTTCCAATTTTCTTTATGCATTTTATGGTTCTCAGCGTAAGAATCTTTCAATGTCTTTTGCTGCTCCGGAGTCAATAAACCCATCATTTTTTCTTGATCAGCAGCACGTTGCTTTCTCATTTTTTCGCGATATAGCTTACGCTCTGCTGCTATTTTTTTATGCTCCTGTGCTTGCTTCAAATGAAATGCATACACCTCCTTGCGTTGTTGATCTGTAAACTTCAACTTTTGGTCCATGCGATCTGTTTTGATCTTAGCCAATTCTTCAGGGTTTTTATTTTTTAAGCCATCATGCTTTCTATCTTTCGAATGCTTGTGTATCGGTGCATTCATTTCTTTGGTATCTGATTTAAGATCCTTTTTCTCCTGTGCGAAACCTGTTAACATTAATCCGGATAACGCCAAACTTAACATCAATTTTTTCATCTCTCTATTTTTATAAATCAACAATCTTTCAATTTAACAGGTCATCTTTTCAACCTATTTATTTATAAGAGTGTTCTTGACCACCAAAAGTTTAAAACCTCATCTGTTAAATAAAGTTAAGAAAGATCTTATTGAGATACTGCGCTTAAACGGATAGGTAACGTATAGGCCACCCGCACAGCACGTCCGTTCTGAACACCTGGCTTCCACTTCCTCGCTTTTCTCAACAAGTTAATTGCAGCCTCCCCTGTTCCAAACTTCATATCGCGTTTTATAGCGATATCGGTCAATGATCCGTCTCGTTCCACAACAAAAGAGACCTCGATTATTCCTGATACACCTTGATCCAAAGCTGACTGCGGAAAACTATAGTTTTCTGAGACCCACTTCATAAAAGCTGGGAGCCCACCTACCGGAGTAGGCATGATTTCCACCGTAATAAAAGGTTGGTCTGCATCTCCATCTGTACCCCCTCCCGACACGGGCCCTATTTTATGCCCGGTAATTCCGCCATCCTTTTTAGACGGACCAAATTCACCTCGTGCAATATGTGTCCCGGCAGCATTCGCCTTTAATGTAATACGAGCGGTCATTGTATTGGGTCTATTCAGCTCATCCTGTGTAGCAACATCCTCTGTCACTTTACTTGCTTTTGTAATCTTCGGCTCGGGCATACGCACCAAATCAAACTTCGAAAGATCCTGTGCTATCTGTTGCGGCGCTTTCTCCTGCATTAGGATACGCTCTTCTTTCACCTCCTCTTTTTTATCGGCCTCCTTCTGAATATCATTGAGATCCTCCGGAGTTAGATCTTCAATTGTAGTAATTGTTTCAGGTATAGCTTTCTTAAAGTATCTGCTATAGCCATAAGACCCCATAATCAAAAGGAACGCAAAAGAAACAACGATGGCCAGCCCAACATTGGTTGCTCGATTTGACAAATTCCGCAATTCATAAGCGCCGTACATTTTGTTGCGGCCTGCAAAGATAACATCCAGCCATTCTTTGCGATAGATATTCAATTTTGAGTTCATCATAACATTAAAGCTTAAATCTTTTCATTATGATGCGCGAAACCCTTATATTTCATAAAAATTTTGCACACTCTTATGAAATCACTTTTTTTAGCTATTCTTCTACTAACATTATATGGTTGTGGCAACAGTCAAAACCAAACCAAACCATCGGTTAAGAGTGAAAATAAAGAACAGTTAATTTCACCTTATTTTGGCTTTTTGAATCAACAAAAAGATTCATTAATTGCACTTCCTATGGATCAAGCCATGGAAAGTCCCGAAAAATACAATTACGTCATTATCGAAAATCAAGTTAGTCCACTTGAATTTATACAGAACAAAACGGATAATAAAGAGAGTAATGGCAGACAAACAGCCCAGAACTTTGCAAATAGTGAAGGTTCATTGTTTAGGATAAAAAATGAAATTAAGTCGGGCGATTTCGGAATGCTCGTCAATCAGGCGTTCATAAATCAATATAAAATTGAACCTTTTACAAAAGTTCAGCATGAGACAAGCCCGGAAGTGAAGGAAAAACTTGAGAAAAAATATAATAGGAAAATAAATAAAAGTACAACCATCGCTGTGCTAAAAGATAAAGCTGAATTCAATCTAACAGTTTTTGAAAATCAGCAGGACTCGGCATTAGCGGTATTTTCTTACGTAAAAGAAGATCAGTTGATTAATTTGGATTTTCCGGCCACCTATGATGATATTAGTACTTGGCGAGTTGATGATGGTGGGCAATTTGATAATGAGGCTTTTCAGATTCTCACCGTACTAAGATCAGAAATAGGTGTTAGTTTTGTGAGCATCTTTTGGGGCGCTGAAGGTTACGAATTAAACTTCTATCAACCAAAAAAAGATAGATTTAGTTCGGCTGCACAAGCCTATGGCTATAGCTCCCCATTATAACATTATAAAATTAAGGTATTGTTCCACTAATCACATCTATTAGAGGAACAATACCTTATTCTAAAGATGCATCCTAGCCATCGGAGCAACATCCTGCCCGACAAACTCTCCTTTCAGAAATTTATAATATCCAGCTATGGCAATCATCGCTGCATTATCTGTACAATACTCAAATTTTGGGATAAAAACATTCCAATGATATTGCTCCCCCATTTCGATCAATCCCTTCCTTAACCCTGAATTTGCTGAAACGCCACCCGCTATGGCAATATCCTTTACCCCAGTTTGTTTCGCGGCCTTCTTCAACTTGTTCAGCAAGATAGAGACAATACGGGATTGCACACTCGCACATAAATCTGCCATATTTTCGCTTAAGAAGTCAGGATTTAGTTTTAACTGGTCCTGAACAAGGTAAAGTATAGCTGTCTTTAATCCTGAAAAACTAAAATTGAGTCCAGGTATCTGCGGTTCGGGCAATTTATAGGAACTGGGATTACCTTCCTTTGCAAATTTATCAATAAGAGGACCTCCGGGATAAGGAAGATTTAAGATCTTAGCCGTTTTATCAAAGGCCTCCCCTGCCGCGTCGTCGAGCGTCTCACCTAATAATTCCATTTCGAAATAATCTTTTACCAGAACAATCTGTGTATGTCCACCTGAAACAGTGAGGCATAAAAATGGAAAACTCGGCTTCGGCTCCTCGATAAAATGGGCCAAAATATGCGCCTGCATGTGATTTATATCGATTAACGGTACATTCTGCGCAAGTGCAAATGATTTGGCAAAAGAAGTTCCGACCAAAAGCGCACCTAATAATCCGGGTCCACGTGTAAAACTCACTGCATCTATTTGATTTTTGCTTATTTTTGCTTGACGAATGGCTTCGTCCACCGTAGGAATAATATTTTGTTGATGGGCACGTGAAGCTAACTCGGGAACAACTCCACCATATTTTGCGTGGATTGCCTGAGTAGCGATAACATTTGAATGAATTTCACCGTTAATACAAATAGAAGCGGAGGTTTCATCACAAGAGGATTCAATTCCTAAAATAATAGCCATAGCTAGAGGTAATAAATTAGAATACAAAAGTATCAAAAAAATAATTAAAATAATGTCAATAGTCCTGGGTAGTATATTCATTATACTGCTTGCATTGGCATTATCACTACAGCTAAAGCCCGTACAAAACTTTGTTGCACAAAAGGCTGTCAACTATTTATCCAACGAGCTCGATACCAAAATCAATTTAAAAAGCATCTATTTTAAACCCTTTAAATCCCTTGTTATAGAAGGTTTCGAAATCCATACACCGGAAGGCAAAAAAATAATAAAGTCCGAAAAAATAGAAGCTAGTGTCAATCTATCGCAACTGATAGAATTAAATAAAGTAGTCATCAACAAATTGAAAATAGAAAATACAGAAAGTAATTTCGAACAATTTAAGGACAGCAGCAACATCTCATTTTTAATCCGTTATTTCAATCCACCAAAAAAGGAAAAAAAGAAAAGCTCAAAAAAGATAATTTTTGATATTAAAGAGCTTATCATCAACAATAATTCCTTCAACTACGTTAATCACAAACAAAAACATTACAATAAAGTCGTAGACTTTGGTGATTTAGGCATATCCAAACTCAATGCACACTTTAAGAATATAAAAATTGATTCCAATCAAATCTCAGCGGATATCAAAACATTCAATCTTAACGAGAAAAAAGGTTTGGTTATCAAAGGGCTCCTGGCCCATGCGTCAGTCAGCACCAAAAGCATTGAGCTGACTGACCTTATGCTTACAACCAATCGTTCCACATTCAAGAACTATTTAAAGTTAAGCTATGCTAATTTTTCAGATTTTTCGGACTTTATTCACAAAGTCAACGTAAAGATACAGGCGCGCGACTCACACATTCACTCTGAAGATATTGCTTTCTTTTCTTCACCCATACACCAGGTCAAGTTTGATGTAAAGATTAAAAAATCTAATCTGGAAGGTACCGTATCAGCTATAAATGCTTCACAGGTAGATTTGACCATCGGGAAAAACACGAAGTTAGCCGGTAATCTCAGCATTATCGGTCTACCTGATATTGACAAAACAGAGTTTATTGTTCCGAAAGTTTTAATTGCCTCTGAATATAGCGATCTTGAAAATGTTATCCGCGAGCTTGGCCATTTAAAAAACTTCAAACTTCCTGAAGTGGTTACCCTTTTCAATAAATTCGCGTTCAGAGGCAGTCTAAATGGTCAGTATAACAATTTTAAAACAAAAGGAAGCTTCACCACAGCTATCGGCGATGTTACAGCTGACGGAAGATTGGATCTACGTAAAGAAATAAAATATGCTGGTAAGTTTCAATCACCAACATTTGATCTTGGTAAAATAACAAAAGTAAAAGATCTCGGCAGTTCGGGCTTCGACCTACAGCTTGATGGAGTAGGTACCGATCCCAAGCACCTAAAGCTGAATGTCGCCGGCAATCTCACTAATTTCGATTTTAAGCAATATACCTATCAGCAAATACGAGTAAATGGAAATATAGACAAACAATTATTTCTTGGCTCAGGGGAAGTAAACGACCCAAACCTCAGGTTAAAGTTCACCACTGACATAGATTGGTCCAGCCGTCCGGACTATCATCTGGATGCTGATATCCAACAGGCTAATTTAAAAAAGCTCAATTTCTTCCATGGCGACTCAATCAATATTATTGATACTAAATTCCACACGAGCTTAATTGGAGACAACATCAATAACATTACAGGGGAATTTAAATCTGACAGTGTAAGTTTCACTTCCTCCAAAGGTAAATTTGCGATTAAAAATATTAATTTCCTTGCAGAAGGAGATCAAGAGGCACGGTCGCTTACGCTACAATCCGCTATTGGACATATAGATCTCAAGGGGAGAATAGATCTAAATACGATCGTCCCATATTTTAAAGCACTCGCCATGCGCTACGCTCCGGCAATAGGATTTGAAAAGAGCGAGTTCAATCGTCAGGATTTTGACCTGAATGTCAATATCAAATCATTTAGACCCATTGCGACATTCTTTAGGAAAGATATCTCTCTGGATAGTGGAGCTACGTTGAATGCCAAATTTGCCAGTGAAAAGCAAACTGCAAATTTTAATTTTTATGCCCCAGAATTCAAATATAACGGCATTCGCCTCACCCATCTCATCATCGACCAAAACGCCAATTTAAATAATATGGAGTTACAAACGTCCATAGATCAGATCAATTTTACCGATAGCACATATATTAAGAATGTTAATATTTCAAACACCTTGGTCAATGACAGCTTACAGTTCAACATTAAGATGTCAGAATTGGAAGCAAGCAATAGTTTAGATCTAAATGGTGTTATCCGGTTTGCACATGCAAAGCCAGCCTTCATCAATTTTTATCCATCTAATATACTAATAAACAAAGAACAATGGCTTGTAAATAACGATGCACAATTGAAAATTTCAAAGGGGAAATGGTATTTTGAGAAACTCACATTAAGCCATGCAGAGCAAAAAGTACATATAGATGGTATTCTCTCAAATGACATTTCAGATCAAATCAATTTAAAATTCCAGGACTTCAATCTCACCTCCCTAAATGGCATTACGAAGCCCCACGGGATTAATTTATCAGGTAACTTAAATGGAAAGATCGAAGTTAATTCAGTTTTTAAATCCCCGTTTGTCGTCGCCAACATTGCGACCTCTCCTATCCTTTATAACAACATTCCAATTGGCGCATTAGCGCTCAGTGCCAATTACGATCCAGAGAACCAGCTCGTCAAACTCGACAGTAAAATAGAGGAAGGTGATAAACTAATTCAACTCACTGGATCTTACAACCATTTAAGCGAAAGTAATAAGCTTGACCTTAAAGCTACTTTAGTAAATACAGACGTATTCGTTTTTCAACCATTTCTACGAAGCTTGGTGTCAAATATTAAGGGCAAAGTAAATGCAGACTTAGCGATTGAGGGCGATATCCTAAATCCTAAAATTAGCGGAACCGGAAAGCTTGACAATGCGTCAATGGTTATCAATTACCTAAAGACGCCTTATCGCCTTTCCGATGAAATCAATGTGACCAACAATAGAATATTCCTTACGGGGCTCAAAATATATGATCAGAAAAATAATGTAGCCACAATCGACGGTGTTGTTGACCTCAATAAGCTAAGTGATCCTGATATAGATGTAACTGCTGAAGCAAAAAACTTCATGGTATTAAATACAACCATAAAAGATAATAACATCTATTATGGTACCGCATATGCTTCCGGAAATTTCCAGTTCAAGGGACTTACATCTGCAATGAATATCAACATCCGTGCTAAGTCAGAAGAAAACACCGTTATCAATATTCCCTTTAATAGTGCCAGTACAATCTCGGATAGTGATTTTATCTATTTCATTGAAAAAGACTCTACCAAGATCAAGAAAAATCAAAAGAAACGCGATTTTGAAGGTCTGACAATGAACATGGACCTATTGATCACACCAAATGCCGAAATCAACCTTTTTTCTAGTATGGGTGAATTATCTGGAAAAGGAAATAGTAACCTCAATATGCGGATATCTTCGCTTGGGGATTTTGAAATGTTCGGCGACTTCATTATTAATAGCGGGAAGTTCAATTTCACAGCGCAGGATTATATCAACAAAATTTTTGATTTAAAGGAGGGTGGTACCGTACGATGGGCAGGGAACCCGGCTGAGGCGAATATCAATATCAATGCAATTTACCAACAAAGAACAAGCTTAGCCCCCCTATATAATGCCGCGGGAAGGGAGGAAAACCCTGAGCGTGTATTGGCGCAGGCAGATATGATTTTAAAAGGGCAGTTGAGTCAGCCAGATATTACATTTGACATCAATTTCCCACAAAACCCAGGTGTCAAGGATGAGTTGCAGGGGTATTTTTCTGATGCCAACAATGTTAACCAGCAAGCACTCAGTTTGATTGTCAGGCGTAGCTTCACTCCTGGCACACAAAGTGATTTTGGAAAAGAGGTAAATAACACATTACTATCTGCAGGAACCGAAATTGCGTTCAATCAAATCAATAATATTATCGCGCAATCACTCAATATCAATTTCTTTGATATCAATATCAAGTCACTGAATGATGCATCCGCTTCGCTTCGTTTGTTTAATGACAGACTGGTTCTTACAGGCGGTATTTCGGACCGTCGAAGTCAGGCCCTAACTGACTTGAATGTATTCTCAGACCGTGTCTCCACTGATGCAGAGGCGATGTTTTACCTACGCAAAGATGGTCGTCTCGTCCTTCGAGCATCAAACCGCTTAAATACAAGAAATTTTCTTCTCAGTCCAAATGATGGGGAATATATCAGCGCCTTTGGATTGTTATATCGGCAAGAGTTTAACTCATTCTCCGAATTTCTAAAGCGGCTGTTTCCTTTAGGAAAGAAAAATAATAGCATTGTTCCTGCCCAAACAGAACAAACAGAAGTAAAGAAAAGTCAACCAAACTAGCAGCAGAGAATTAAAATAAAAGTAGTAACAAGTCTGTCCTATTACATGGAAAAGCGACAAAATATAGGAGTGATTTACAGAATATCACCCCATCAATCAAATTCAATTGAGATCCGAAAAGATAAGGCAAAAGCGATGTATGAGACAAAAATAGATTTGCTGCACAAAAAAAGCCATCCAAATATCTTGGAAGGCTTTTTCTATGATTAAAAATTGCTTACGCTAATTTTTCGAATTCTTTATATTCGATATCACTGCTGTTCAATTTCACCAAACCTTTTAAGTGATCAAATACTTTTAAAGCTTTAGCTTCTTCAAACAAACGATTACCCTGCTCTCTGTCTTGCAACAATTGAATTGCAAATTGGTTCAATTGCTCATCAGAAGGTTCCTCGTTGATATTGTACATTTTAATTTGTGCGTAGATACGTTCTTTCGCTAAATTGATTACTTCATCATATTTAACTTCAAGACCGTTTTCAGTAACAACACGGTTTTCAATGATTGTCCATTTCAAGTTATTCAAGAAATCAGCAAAACCTTCGTTAAGCTCTTCTTCAGAAATGCTAGGGTTAGTAGCTTTCAACCATCTTTTCAAGAACTCTTCAGGGAATGCAACGTCTACTTTCTCCATACCAAAAGTATACATATCATTACGTAATTTTTGATCTGAGTTTTGCTTAAATAAGTTTTCCACTTCTTCCTTTACTTTTTCGGTAAATTGAGCTTCTTCAGTGACTTCACCTTCAGCAAATAATTTATCGAAAAACTCTTGGTTAAGATCAGCTTCTTCTAAACGGTTAATATTTTTAACAGTCAACTCAAATTTAGTTACATCCAAAGCTGTAGCTTCTTCTTCAGTAATGCCTAAAATACGTGCTAAATCTTCAGCTTTGAAAGCTTTCTTAACATCAATTTTAACTGTATCGTCTTTTTTAAGACCTACCAAAGATTTTTTGATTTTTGCATCTTCAACGATATCCGTACGGATTGAAGTTGTTTTTTCAAGACCTTCCTCTTTATCTTGTTTTAAGGTTGCATACAATACATCACCTTCTTCTGATACTTCTGGGTTGGTCATTTTTCCATAGCTACGACGTAAGTTTTTGATACGATCCGCCAAAGTCTCTTGGTCAGCTTTGATATCGTAAACAGCAAACTCAGTCTCAGCTGTAAAAGGCAAATCAAAAGCAGGAGCTAAACCAATCTCATATTTAAAATTGAAGTTGTCTTTATAATCCCAGCTATATTGCGCATCATCTTCCAAAGGAAGTGGCTGACCCAAAACCTCTAGTTTATTTTCTGAAATATAATTCGTGATTTTATCGTTCACCAATTTATTGATCTCATCAAATAAGATGGATTTACCATAGGTACGTCTGATATGTCCCACAGGAACTTGACCTGGACGGAAACCTGGTAATTTTGCCTTTTTAGCTTGCGCTTTAATCTCTTTGTCGACTTGAGGATTATAATCTTCAGGTGCTAATGCGACGTTGATTACCGCATTGATTGCATCTACATTCTCGTGTGAAATATTCATACTCTTTTTAGCTATATCGCATTCATAAAAAAATCCTCCCGAGGTTTTAAGTTCGGGAGGACATCAAGTGCGGAAGAAGGGACTCGAACCCCCACGCCTTGCGGCGCCAGATCCTAAGTCTGGTGCGGCTACCAATTACGCCACTTCCGCATTAGGATTTCTTTTGATGCCACAAAGATAGAAACCAAACCTATATCTTGCAAGTATTTTATGCTCTTTTTTTTATTTTTTTTCAATATTCTCTTCTCCTCTTGCATAATTCATTATTATTCATTTACTTTGAATATCAAAGTACTTTTATGGAACAGAAAGATTTATTTAAAGAGCTTGGACAGATTAGATCATTGATGGAAAAATCCTCCAAATTTGTTTCTATAAGCGGATTGTCGGGTGTACTCATTGGCTGTTATGCATTATTAGGCACTTTACTTGGCTACTACATTACTACCAATACTGAAGTCTTGAACAATCAATTCTCGGGCGATCTAACGCTGTTAAATATTTTTCTAATACTTGCTATTCTCATTCTTGTGCTCTCACTATTGACGGGATGGCTCATGGCACGTAAAAAAGCGAAGAAAAGTCGGCAGTCTATTTGGAACATTACGAGCAAATCTCTTTTATTTGCAGTTTCAATCCCATTAGTAACTGGAGGCCTGTTAGCGCTAATCCTACTTGCTCAGGGTTATTATCATTTGATTGCAGGGATGCTGCTTATTTTCTATGGGGTAGCTTTGGCTGCTGGTAGCATTTATACCTTTACTGAGGTGAGATGGTTAGGCATACTTGAAATATGCTTAGGACTATTGGCATTGTATCTTCCTGACCACGGACTGCTATTTTGGGGATTGGGGTTTGGTGGGCTACATATCATCTATGGTTTTATCGTTTACAAAAAGTACGAATCGTGAAATTGGATCTTTCTTTATATGACAAAGTATTTGAAAACAGAGTCCGCTTACAGATTATGAGTGTTCTCGCAGCGAATGAAGAATACGACTTCAATTCTCTCAAAGAATTATTAGATGTAACCGATGGTAATCTAGCTTCTAACCTTAAAACATTGGAGAAAGAAGAATATATTATCGTGGAGAAAAGTTTTGTTGACCGCAAACCCAATACCCGATATAAAAGAACGACAAAAGGACTAAAAGCATTTGAAAATCATCTTATTGCATTAGAAAATTTAATAAAACAACAATACAAATAATTTTTTTATCCAATCACTTTGAAAACCAAAGTACTTTTAAAAAAGAAAAAATGAAAGGAATTCGATTAAAACTTATGCTCCATCTCTACAACTGGTCTTCCAGGGTGTATGCAGATATTTTTAAATGGAACAAAAAAGCATGGGGAATTAGCAAAGAAGAATTTTTAGCCTATCCGATCGGTAGCATCGGTCATGGTTTAGGTCTCTTTTACGCGAGTAAGGGATTTGATGTTATGGCTAAATTGGAAAATCACGATGTGTTTCATATTATAACGGAAACAGGAACCGAAATACAAGATGAAATTGCCATGCAATTCCTTTTATTGGGAAATGGAAAAATAAGCTTTTATCTGATCGGAATGATCGTTATCGGAGGCATCCTTTTTCCGGAACATTTCAAATATTACAAAAAAACTTTTCACAAAGGGCGGTCCTTACAAAAATTTCACCATATAGAATTCAAGGCCATACTTCATTACCAACTTACTGAATTCCAAATCGCATTATATAGTAAAAATATTCAAATAAACTTAAACAAATGATATCATGGAAAATCAAAATAGTTCTAACACGTCATTCAGTACAGCGCAAAATTCGCTATTTGATAAAATTAGCAACTCAACTGTCCTAAAGTTATTTGTCATTCTATTTCTTTCGCTCCTCCTGCTCATACCGCTGACACTAATCAGTGACCTGATTGAGGAACGCAAAACGCGGGAACAAAACGTGTCCGAGGACATCGCTCTTAACTGGGGACAAGAACAGGTTATTTCCGGCCCTGTCTTAGCAATCCCTTACAGCGAAACTATTCAGAAGCCCGCTGAAAAAGTTAATGATGCTACGGCATTAGAATACAAACAGACGAAATGGATCTTTATCCTCCCCCAAAGTGCTAATATCAGCACGGACATCAGCCCACAACAATTATCACGTGGTATCTATAATTCTGTCGTCTATAATAGCAGTATTTCGATAGATGGCCGTTTCAATAAAATTGATGTAACAAAACTGGAAATCCCCGCCGAAAGGATAGATTGGACAGGAAGCCGGATTGTATTTGGCATACAGGATTTTAAAGGACTGGGCAAACGCCCTCTCCTCACTTGGAATGGACAAGATTCGACTTTTGATCCTGATTTTAATAACCTCAAACTATTCAGTCAAAATTTAGTTTGCCCTGTTTCTGTCAGCCCCAAGGAAAATGAAAACCACTTCAAAATCACACTAAACCTCAAAGGATCTAAATCATTGAATTTTGTCCCGCTTGGCGATCAAACAAATATTTCAGCCAAAGGGAATTGGGCTAATCCAAGCTTTGCCGGCGCGTTCTTACCAAGCAAACGAACGATTGACAAAACTAATTTCTCTGCATCTTGGGAAATTCCTTCTTTTAGCCGAAAGTTACCACAACAGTGGTCAGGGGATATCCTTCCGATCTATCATTTCGAAAAAAATAAAGGAAGTTTAACAGATGAAGTCGAACTTACGCAAGCGGCTACGAGTACTACATCCGACACCATTATACCCAGCGACATCTTGGTGAATTCGGATATGATTACTATAAATTTTTTACCAGACATCAACAATTACCAAAAAACAACCAGAGTTGCTAAATATGGTATATTGATCATCCTATTGACCTTTACTTCACTTCTATTCACTGAAATAATCAAGAAAAAAAGAATACATATTATTCAATATGTATTAATCGGAGCCGCCATGGTACTCTTTTATACCCTATTGTTAGCATTATCAGAGCACATTGGATTTAATCTGGCCTATCTAATTGCTTCGATCGCAACTGTATTGCTCATAGGAAGTTTTATCAAGGCGATTACCAAAGATCGTAAAACAGCCCTTTTGTTCGGAGCTATCTTAAGCACTTTTTATCTGTTCATCTACGTGCTTATGCAACTTCGGGACTACTCACTTATTGCTGGAACAATTGGTATTTTCATCATTCTGGCAATCCTGATGCGTGTTTCTACAAAAATTAACTGGTATCAATTTGACAATAATCATGCTGATCAATAGACAACATCTCAAAATCTACTGGGTTATTATCCGAATATTAATCAAAAAATAAACATAGCGTTCCTAATAGCTGCCTTTTCACAAATCAGGCGGCTATTTTTATGCTTTAAGCAGCATTTATTAGCAAAATCTGTAACTTGCAGGCATATTTTTCAGCATTATATATATGAAAAAACTTACAATATTTACATTAGCGATTATGGCATGCAACCTTAGCAATGCACAAGAAAGCAAAGGTGGAAAATCCAGTTTTAAAATGGTTACAGAAAACCCACAACCTATTACCCCCAGTAAGCTTTGGGATCTCGGACGGGTATCTGCTGAAGGACTTTCCTCAGACGGTAAAACGTTGGTATACGGTGTATCCAATTACAACCTGGAGAGCAATGCAAGTGAGAAGAATCTTTTTACAGTTTCATTGACCAATGGTACAGCTAACCAATTAACTGATCAAAAGGGAGGGGAAACTGTGGTTCAAATCGAAAACAATGGCGATGTGATCTACCTATCAAAAGGTCATTTGTGGAAAAAGAATCTGACCAAAGGCGAAGCAGTACAACTGACATCCGGTGAGTTGACCTTGGAGAATGTTAAATTTTCTCCAGATGGAACGCATATTCTTTTTAGCCGGCCTGTATTGATCAAAAAATACCATAGTACCGACAAATATCCAGAATTACCGAAGTCCGATGCCTATATCTATGATAATTTAGATTACCGTCATTGGGATACCTTCAATGATGGTAAATTCAATCATCCTTTTATTGCTAGTTACAGCGACGGTGAAATAGGAGAACCGATAGACTTATTAAAAGATCAGCCCTATTATAGTCCACAGGCTCCTTTCGGCGGTGCAGAAGATTTCATCTGGTCTCCTGACAGCAA
This sequence comes from Sphingobacterium sp. HMA12, assembly GCF_002933815.1. Classification (GTDB taxonomy): domain Bacteria; phylum Bacteroidota; class Bacteroidia; order Sphingobacteriales; family Sphingobacteriaceae; genus Sphingobacterium. The sequence goes on along the minus strand of NZ_BEYR01000003.1, from coordinate 272,478 downwards.
AGCGGTATTGTATGTTTGTAAGAAAAACTTCGGAACAGATTATGCCGTGAGCACGAATACGGATATCTACCGCTATGAGATTTCTTCCGGAGCCACGACTAACCTCACCGAGGGCATGAATGGTTATGACATTGCACCAGCTTATTCTCCGGACGGAAAAAGTCTGACTTGGCTCAGCATGAAAACCGATGGCTACGAATCTGATAAAAATGACATCATCTTATTTGATAAAAACAACGCTATCCGTTTAAATCTGACTTCACATTGGGACGGCACAGTCAACAGTTTTATCTGGAGCAACGACAATCGTAAAATTTACTTTACTGCTGCAACCAAAGGCACCGTACAGTTATTCGAACTGGAAGTACCTTCGAATGTCAAATCAAAAAGCCTTCCAAAGATCCAGCAAATTTCAACGGGAGATTTTGATATTACAGGTATTGTAGGGCAAACTGGGGATAAACTTATCGTTACGTTGACAAAGTTTACACGTGCGACTGAAATTTTCAGCTTCGATCTCAAAAACAAGTCCCTGACAGCCGTCACCAAGGTCAATGATGACAAGTATGCAACAGTTGCTGAAAACAAAATTGAGAAACGAATTACAAAAGCATCTGATGGCGCAGATTTATTTTCATGGGTAATCTATCCGCCAAATTTTGATCCTGCAAAAAAATACCCAACAATACTTTACTGTGAAGGCGGTCCACAATCGGCACTGACCCAGTTTTATTCTTTTCGCTGGAATCTACAGTTGATCGCATCCCAAGGTTACATTGTTATCGCACCAAATCGTAGAGGTATGCCAGGCTGGGGAGTCAAATGGAATGAAGCCATCTCCCAGGACTGGGGCGGTCAGCCGATCAGGGATTATTTAGCCGCGATAGACGATATTTCCAAGGAGTCTTATGTTGACACAGCTCGCCGTGCAGCAATCGGAGCCAGTTACGGTGGTTATTCGGTTTATCAATTGGCCGGCGTACATCAAAACCGTTTTAAAACTTTCATTGCACACAATGGTTTGTTCGATATGAGAAGTTGGTATGGCACCACTGAAGAGCTATTCTTTGCAAATCATGAATTAGGCGGAGCATATTGGGATAACAAAAATGAAAAATCCTATACTGAATTTAATCCGATTGAAAAAGCAAATAACTGGCACACGCCTATTCTGATTTTTCAAGGCGGAAAAGATTACCGTGTCCCTATTGGCCAAGGTTTGGCCGCCTTTCAACTGGCGCAGTTAAAGAAGATAAAAAGTAGACTGGTTTATCTGCCTGACGAAAACCACTGGGTGCTGTCCGGACAGAATGCTCAGGTTTGGCAAAGAGAATTCTTTACCTGGCTTAAAGAAACCTTATAACAACAGAAAGCCTGCTATGTGTATAGCAGGCTTTCTGTTGTTATAAGTACAACCCGTTTTAAAAACTATTTTTCGCCCTTTTTTCCAAAAATAGAAAGCTTAATATATTTTCCGGGTTTCTCTTTGACATCCTTCATCAGATTATCCATTTCTTTAGAGGCATTATTCAAATTGTTATATAACTCCTCATCATTGAGCAATAGACCTATAGATCCCTTACCACTGTTAATCTTACTGGTAATATTTTGAAAATCAGACATCGTTGCATTCACCTTATTCATGGTTTGTTCAAAATCCAATCGTGCGGCCTTATCTGTTATATTGTTGAGATTAGCCATTATCGAATTGATCTTTTCGCCATTTTGCGAGAAATTGGATGTGATGGATTCCAGGTTTGCCATGATCCTATTCAATCGTCCTTTCTCATTTCCAACCAAGCCTTCCACATCTTTTGTAATACCCTCGACATTCTTCAACGATGTTGAAATGCTATGGATACTGCTTTTAAAATCGTCCTGAAATTGCTTATCCAGAACGGTATTTACCACGGAAAGGGTAGAATCCAACTTAATCGTAATGGTCTCTATACGCTTTTGAATTGGCTCAACTTTGTCCATAATATTGGGCTGCACACCCGAATTAAGAAAATCACCATCCTTAGCCATATCAGTGCTATTCCCCATTTCAAATACAATCGCTTTGCTACCCAATAAATCTGTGCTTGAAATCCGGGCGATGGTATTTTTAGGAATATGATAATGGGAATGGATCTTAAATTCCGTTTTTATTTTACCATCTGGCTGCAAGGTCATTTTTGATACCCTACCGATTTGATAACCATTTACTAGAACCGGTTTGGAAGGTGTCAATCCATCGACTGTGCTATAAGTCGTATAAAATGTATTATCGCTACTGAAAACGTCGTTTCCTTTTAGAAAACTGTATCCTATAAATAATAGCGCGATTGCAACGCTTGCTAATATGCCGACTTTTGTTTCGTTTGATATTTTCACAGATTATTTCTTTTGTAATGCATCATTAATATAAGTTTAAAACAGTACAAAAGCAAATCTGTTTAGCGTTCTACTGAATTTTTATAAATTTTTAAAGCTGAAACCAAATTATCGACAATTTCCTGTTGTCCTTCCTCTGACAATAGATAGCTCTCTTCTTCCCTATTGCTGATAAATCCAATTTCTGTCAGAACAGCTGGCATTCCAGCCTCCGCAAGTACCGCTAGACCCTTTTCCCAAAATCCACGGCTGTATCTCCCGGCTTTAACATATTCTCCTTCGATCATCTGTGCCAAACGAATGCTTTTCTCACGGAATCTGTTTTTCATCAAAGAAAAAATAATTGCGCTTTCAGGATCCTTGGGATCAAAACCTTGATAGTTTTCCTTATAGTTTGATTCCAGTAATAGCGAAGCGTTTTCACGTACTGCAGCATCTTGTTGTCCTAAACGATGCGAGCCCGACACCAATGTTTCGGTACCGTGGGCACTTGCTCCACTTGAATTACAGTGTATAGAAATAAATAAATCTGCTTTATTGGCATTTGCCAAACGAATACGTTTATACAATTCCACAAATTCATCAGTAGTCCGAGTATAAATAATCTTAACCCCCGGAATATCTTTTTGAATTTGCCTTCCGAGTTTTAGCGCGACATCCAAAGCTACATTCTTTTCAAGGGATCGCCTTCCCTGTGCTCCGGTATCTTTCCCGCCATGTCCGGCATCAATAACAATAGTCTTGATCTGATAGTCGGGTGGCTCGGGTTGACCGTTGTTTAATTTGAAAGAATTCAATAAAAAAAATCCCAAAGTAGCAACTATAATGCTACACCATTTTCTAATTCTTAAATCTGATTTCATTGAATAATTATTTGCTCTACTATAAACGAAACAAAATGAGTCAATATTATTTCTTTAATAGATAACGATATTTAACATATTTTCTATTTGTTTTTTGACTAATTTTGTCCTTCGAAGTTTAACATTATTTCACAAAAATAACATTTGTCTTTAATTTTGAAGTCGTTAATCAACATTTTAACACTATTTATCATTCTTGCAACGAGCAATTCAACGTTGGCTCAGAGCAATATCCCATTAAAACAGAACGGACTTCAAAGTAAGGATGCTGTCTCGGTGACCAATAAACTGCAGGATACAACAAAAATTAAGCCGGGAGATTCTACTAAATCTGTTCAGGACACCACCAAGAAAAAAGGCAGTGGGCTACAGGCGGAAGTCAGCATTATTGCAGTTGATTCTCAAAAATCGGAAGTCGCAAAGAATATTAGTCATTTATATCGCGGAGCAAAAGTAAAGTATCAGGATTTTGAACTTTCGGCTGATTACATCCGTCTCGACCGTAATCAGAAAAAGATCTTTGCGTCAGGGATATATGATAAAAGCGGTAAATATGTAGGACGTCCTATTGTCATTATGGGCAATGGTGAATCACCCAAAACAGTAGATTCTCTCTATTATGATTATGAAAAGCAGGAGGGAAACACCTATGGTATAATGACCGAGGTCGATGGAGGCTTTATCCAGGCCAATACGGTCCGAAAGAATATCTATGATGAGATGTCAATCTACAAAGGACTATACAGTACCTGTAATTTACCTTACCCGCATACCCATTTCGGTATACATATAACGAAAGGGATCGTAACCAAAAATCAAATTATCTCTGGCCCCGCATACTTGGTAGTAATGGGGGTACCTATGCCCGTAGCCTTCCCTTTTGCATTTTTTCCGAAGCCCGATAAGAGAGCATCCGGATTTCTCTTTCCTTCTTTTGGTGAAGATTATACACGAGGCTTTTCCATGCGTGACATTGGTTGGTATTTAGCCTTCAACGATTATTGGGATAGCGAAATCAGAGGATCATTATACTCAAAGGGTTCATGGGAAGCGTCCATAAACACCCGTTATACGGTGAATTATAAATATAACGGTGGATTTAATATCCGGTATGCGAATACAAAAACAGGGATAGAAGGCACCGATAATTATGGATCAAATAAAGATTTCAACGTTACCTGGAACCATACCCAACGTCAGGAAGCCAATCCTGGAACATCATTCTCTGCCAGCGTAAACTTTGGTACAACATCGTTCTTCCAAAATACGGGTACAGGGAGTGTACAAAATAGTTATGAAAACTTAGCCCGTAACAGAATGGGTTCGTCCATCAGTTATGGAAAAGTATTTGCTGACGGAAAAGTAAACTTAACGGCAAGTTTAACCCATAGCCAGGATATGGCAACGAGAAGTATTCAATTAAGCTTACCAAATATTAGTTTAAACGTATCCTCATTCAATCCTTTTGACAGTAAGGATCGCGTTGGCGAACAAAAGTGGTATCAACGAATTAATGTTGGCTATAGTTTTCAAGCGCAAAATACAGTAAACACCATTGATACCATGCTGTTTAAGCCAGGTGGCTTTAAAAAGTTTCAAAATGGCTTCCAGCACAATATTCCGATCAGTTTATCGCTCAATGCTTTTAAATATTTTCAGTTCAACACAAGTGTAAACTATACTGAGCGCTGGTATTTCCAAAGCACGAGACAGCGTATTGATAACACTCCATCAGGTTATAAACAGCGGCTCGATACGCTACAGGGATTTAATCGTGCTTATGATTACTCCGTATCTACGGGCCTTTCAACAAAAATCTATGGTATGTATCCAAAGATCGGAAAAATTCAAGCGATCAGACACGTTGTTACCCCGTCAATCAATCTGAATTATAGGCCGGATTTCTCCGACCCACGCTATGGATTCTATCAACATTATAATGATCAATACGGCAACCGTAATGTGTACTCTATCTTTGCTCAGGGTGTGTATGGTTCGCCTTCGGCCGGAAAATCAGCAGGTATAGGCTTCTCGATTGACAATAATATTGAGGCTAAAATAAAAAGCAAGTCGGACACCACCGACGGTGGTTTCAAAAAGATTCCTATTCTTCAGGGGTTAACCTTTAGCGGGAATTACAATTTCGTAGCAGATTCATTGAAACTGTCTCCGATAACTTTTTCCGGCCGGACTGCGTTTTTCGACCAAAAGATGAACGTCAATTTCAACGGTACCTTTGATCCTTACACTATTGACGATAATGGTGTGCGTATCAACAGATACGCGATCAAAGATGGAAGTTTGGCACGCCTGACGAACTTCGGATTGTCCTTTGACTATAGTTTAAATCCAAAAGCAGCCAAATCACGTAATAATAATATTGATTCACTGCGGAAAGAAATGTCTGGTGCCGGAATGACTCCGGAGCAGGCACAGGCTTTAGCCCGGATCAGTTCCGATCCGAATGCTTTTGTGGATTTTAATATCCCTTGGAATCTGGCTGCTTCATTTAGTTTCAACATGTCCAAGTTCTTTAATTCAAGTACTAGGCGCATGGACAATCAGATTACGAGCACATTGAATTTGCATGGCGATTTCAGTGTGACACCTAAATGGAAAGTCACCTTTCAATCCGGTTACGATTTCAAACAAAAGGAAGTCGTCATGACTTCATTCAATATCTATCGAGATTTACACTGTTGGGATATGTCCTTCGGTTGGATGCCATTCGGGCGATATCGAAGTTATAATGTCACTATTCGAGCGAAGGCATCTATCTTGCAAGACCTCAAACTGACAAAAAGAGCAAGTTCTGGAGGCGGTTATTTTTAAAATAACCGCTTTTTTTATTTCACCGGTCTAAGTTTCTATGCTAGATTCACATCCTTTACCTCTCGAAACGACTCATCCTCAAATCCTTAATATCAAAACAATTTTGACCTGTAGTTGATCCGTAATTTTATGTAAGTTTATATTATGAAAGCAGAAATTATCACCATTGGAGACGAGATTCTTATAGGCCAGATTATCGATACCAATTCCAGCTGGATTGCACAACAATTAGGAAAATTCGAAATTGATATTGTCCAGATGACATCCATTCCAGATACCGAGGAAGCTATTTTCAATACATTAAAAAGTGCTTCCACAAGAGCCGATTTGATTTTAATTACAGGCGGACTGGGCCCGACAAAAGACGATGTTACTAAAAATACCGCTGCGAAATATTTTGGTACAACCTTAATTCGCAATGAAAAAGTACTACAGCATGTCACCAGTTTCTTTGAAGCACGTAACCTGGAAATGCTTGAGATCAACAGACAGCAAGCCGATGTGTTAGCAAACTGTGAAATATTGTTCAACGACTACGGCACAGCTCCGGGCATGTTGGTTTCGCAAGAAAAAAAACACTATATCTTTATGCCCGGTGTTCCATTTGAAATGAAACATTTGATGGAAAAACGTGTCTTTCCATTGATCGAACAGCAAAGTAAAGATATATTCATCCACCACGAGACGATACTCGTAGGTGGTATCGGAGAATCCTATCTTGCAGAAGAAATAAAAGATATTGAAGAAGAACTTCCCTCAACCATTAAATTAGCTTATTTGCCCACATTAGCCTTCATCCGCTTACGGCTTTCCGGAAAAAGTAAAAACAACGCAGATATTATTCAAGAGGTAAAACTCTTCAAGGGCAAGCTTCTGCATCGCTTAAAAAAATATGTTATTGCGGATTACGACACCAGCATTGAAGCATTTCTAATCAAGGAGTTTACGCATCAGGGGCTTACGTTGACTACTGCGGAAAGCTGTACAGGAGGTAGTTTGGCGGCCTCATTAACTGCCAATCCGGGTAGCAGCGAGATTTTCGTCGGTGGTACTATCCCCTATTCCAATCAGCTAAAACAACAATTATTGGGCGTCAAAGAAACGACTTTAAATCAATTCGGAGCAGTCAGTGAACAAACTGCCATCGAAATGGCAGCTGGAGCAAAAGCAAAATTCAGTACCGATTATGCCATTTCAACAACTGGGATAGCAGGTCCTGGAGGAGGATCCACAGAGAAACCTGTGGGAACTGTATGGGTTGCAGTAGCCGGAAAAAAAGAAATTATCACAAAGAAGTTTCAATTCAACAATGATAGACTCGTCAATATCGAGCGCACACGCATGAATGCCCTTCACCTACTTTGGAAACTGCTTATAAAAGAAGAAGTATAAGAATTGGATGAATGTAAAATAATATTTCAATAAAATCGTTTTTTAAGGAATAATATTTTAAATTGTTGAAAGTAAACCACAATTTAATTAACTTCGTTTTTCTATAACGAGATTGCTAAAAAATATGGCTTTATATAAACTCTTACTTCCAAAAATGGGAGAAAGTGTATCGGAAGCAACAATTACCAAATGGTTAAAACAACCAGGTGACCTGATTGAAGAAGATGACACTTTATTGGAAATCGCAACAGATAAAGTTGATTCGGAAGTACCTTCTCCTGTCAAAGGTATTTTGAAGGAACAACTCTATAGCACAGACCAAATCGTCCAGGTTGGAGATGTCGTTGCAATTATAGAAGTAGAAGGGGACAACGAAACGAGTGAGTCAGCTGTTCAAGCGGAGGAAAATCCAAGGGATCAAGCTACCGGCTCTGATGAAGCTGCCGATCTGGAAATACCGGGTATAGATCAATTAGAGAATCCTAAAGAAGACATTACTCCAGTTCATTACGAGCACACGACTCGTTTTTATTCACCGTTGGTAAAAAACATAGCCCGTCACGAAGGACTATCTCTCGAAGAGCTTGATCGCATCCAAGGTACCGGAGCTGAAGGTCGGGTGACGAAAGAGGACATTCTATCTTACGTCTCCAATCGAGGAACTCACCAAAATATAGATTATTCAAAACCGGAGAACGCTCCTGTTATCAAGAATGAACCAGTACAAACTGTCTCCACGACAACTGTTCATACGGTGGTAAATGGTCATGACGAAATTATTGAAATGGACCGTATGCGTCGCCTGATCGCTGACCACATGGTCAAGAGCGTTCAAGTATCCCCACATGTCTGTTCATTTGTGGAAGCGGATGTAACTAACCTCGTTCTGTGGCGCAATAAGGTAAAAGACGCCTATAAAAAACGTGAGGGAGAAAATATAACGTTCACACCACTGTTTATTGAAGCAATTACCAAGGCGCTAAAAGACTTCCCTTTGGTTAATATATCGATAGACGGTTATAATATTATCAAAAAGAAAAATATCAATATCGGTATGGCGGCAGCGTTGCCCAATGGTAATCTTATTGTCCCGGTAATAAAAAATGCCGATCAACTGAGTTTAGTGGGACTGAGCAAATCGGTTAATGACCTTGCACAACGCTCACGCGCCAATAAATTAAAACCTGATGATACCCAAGACGGAACATTTACATTTACTAATATAGGTGCCTTTGGCAATATTATGGGAACGCCAATTATCAATCAACCTCAAGCTGCGATATTGGCAGTCGGAACTATCACAAAAAAACCCGCGGTGATTGAAACGGAATACGGCGATATGATTGGAATCCGACACATGATGTATCTTTCCCTATCTTACGATCATCGTGCAATAGATGGCGCCTTGGGCGGCACATTCCTAAAACGGGTTGCGGACTATCTCGAAAATTGGGATAGTAACAGAGAAATTTAAGGACGGCAACGTCGTTATAAAAAAGTGGCTGTCCGAAAGTTATACAAAAACCTTTGGCAGCCACCTTTCTACTTTAAACCTATTTGTAGACAGCTATACCTCAAATATTTCGAGGTTAGGTATCCTCCACCTACTTGTAGAGACTTCTCCGATGTTACGTTTTTATAGCCTACTAGTTTCAAATTGGAGTTTCTTTTTCTTGATCACCAATTGGAAGCGTAAATAAAGTAAAAGTGACGAAGTCAATAAGCCTAAGGTAAGTCCATACCAAATGCCCTTAATACCCCAATCAAAGAGTATCCCCATCACATAACCACTAGGCAATCCGATAATCCAATAGGCGATAAAAGTGATGATCGTTGGAATATTAACGTCGCCCATCCCTCTTAAAACCCCCAATCCAACGACTTGTGTACCATCAAATAGCTGAAAAAGACCAGCAATGATCAGCAATTGAGCTGCGATGACAACCACTGCTTTATCTGAGGTAAAAATGTATGGCAAGTAATTATTAAAAATGGCAAACAAGGAAGCGGTAATCAACATAAAAAGCAAAACCAACTGATAAGACGTGATTGCAAAGCGCTCCAAGCGGAACAGATTTCTATTCCCATAGCTATTGCCCACTTTAATTGTTGCCGCAGCAGCAATACCACTTGCCATCATATAGGTCATCGCGGCGAGCTGAATAGCGACCTGATGAGAAGCCTGTGCGGTAGCACTAATTGTTCCTGCCAATAATGACGCTCCGGCAAACGCACCGATTTCAAAAACGTATTGCATCGCGACCGGAGCACCGATCCGCAATATTTTCCCCAATCTTACCCGATCTATGACTGTAATTTTAAAATGTTGTATATAACCATTGAACTTCTTTGAGCGCAATACGTAGGTCATCATCACTGACATCATCAAAATACGGTCAATCAACGTACTGTATCCAACACCTTTCACGCCCATTGGCGTAATACCGAACATCCCCTTGACGAAGATGATAGCTAAGATAATATTGAGAACATTACCCCATATGGTTACGTTCATAGCCTGTTTAGTAAATCCCAAACCTTCAGCAAATTGCTTAAATGTACTGAATACCATTAAAGGTAACATGGAAAGACTCAAGATAAGCAAATAAGGTTTTGCTTCTTTGACAACAGCCGGATCCTGGTTCAAATGATCTATTGCGAGCATTGAGCCAAAATAAACTAAACAGAACAATAATATTCCTGTAATGATATTCAACCAGAAGCTATTTGATAATAATACCGCACACTCCTTCTTGTTATCACGGCCATTTTCCTGCGCAATCAATGGTGTGATACCATAAGCAATTCCTAATCCAACCACCATAACGATCATAAACACGGCATTCACCAAGGACACTGCAGCCAATGGAATCGTTCCAGCAAAATGTCCGACAATAACGCTATCGGCGGTATGTACCAATGTATGTCCCAGCTGTGAAATGACAACCGGCCCTGCCAATACAATTGTACTTTTATAATACGGCTTGAATGTTTTAAATTTTCCCAACATAATCAATTCCTCAAAAAATAGGCACAAAAATACAAAGATATTTTCGCTCTATCGTCATATTAAAAAATATTTAGCAAAAATATAACAAAATTTACTCGACAAGTACCTGCCCTTTGTTAAGTAATTTTTATGTTTCAAATACCTTAAAATTATCTTAAATTTACCCCTTAGTCTAAGAACTATAGAAATATAAATGTAACTTAGCATCTAGTTAGTAATCAAAAGAAGAGGAAAAGAGTATGTACAATCCAGTAATAACATTCCTAAACATCGGAACACAGGAGATGATTTTAATCGTGTTTGCGATCTTGTTACTTTTCGGTGGCAAGAAGCTTCCTGAATTGGCCAGAGGTTTAGGAAGAGGGATACGTGAATTCAAAGATGCATCAGAAGGCATCAAGCGTGAGATTTCAGATCAGATCAATAATTTCGAAAAAGACATAGACGTTAAGACAGAAGTCAAAGAGGAGACCGTTCCAAATGAAGTAAAAGTTGCAGAAGAGCAAGCGAAAGCTGAACAAGAGACCCAAGCTTTGGAAACAGCTGAAAACACAGAATCTGAACCAGCAAAGAAAAAATATGAATTTTCAACTCCGGCAGGAGTCGTGGAGCACAATCCACATAAGCAATTAGATTACGGAGAAGAACCTTCTCATATCACCTACGGATATAATGACCACTTTGCTGAGGGCAAAAATAACGAAGGTGAAGAGAAGAAACCTTCAGAACAGGACAACACCAACAAACCTGCGTAACCTTATTACATTAATTTACAAATAGATATTTAATAGAGCTGTTGAATCATTATTCAACAGCTTTCCTTTTTAAAGTAAACCAATAATGAGCTTATTATCACACGAAATTACTATTGCTAACGAGCTATCCATAAGCGAAAAACAAGTTCGCACGACAATTGAACTATTAGACGAGGGTGCCACCGTACCATTTATTTCCCGTTATCGAAAAGAAATGACCGGTAGCCTAGATGAAGTTCAAATTACCAATATCAGAGATCGTTCTCAACAGTTAAAGGAACTGGACAAGCGCAAAGAAGCCGTATTAAAATCCATCAATGATCAAGGAAAATTGACAGCAGAACTTGAACAACAAGTCATAGCTGCCGAGACTATGGCAAATCTGGAAGATATTTATCTACCCTATAAGCCAAAGCGCAAAACAAGAGCCAGTGTTGCCCGCGAAAAAGGATTGCAGCCTTTGGCAGATCTTCTTTTGTCCCAAGACAAGACAGATTTTCTGGAACTTGCAAATTCGTTGGTCGACGAGGAAAAAGGAGTTAAAAATACGGAAGAGGCTTTAGCTGGAGCACGTGATATCATTGCTGAAATTATTGCTGAAGATGCCAACGTACGGTCTAAATCAAGAGCAATATTCCTGGAAAAAGGAGAATTTGTATCAAGAGTAGTTCCCGGGAAAGAAGAAGCAGCGATTAAATATAAAGATTATTACGAATGGTCAGAGTCGTTAAAAGATGCTCCCTCCCATCGTGTTTTGGCGATGCGTCGTGGTGAAAAAGAAGAATTGCTTTATCTGGATATTGACATCAATGAAGAAGATATTCTTCCAACCATTGAATCTATTTATATCAAAGCTTCCAACGAGGCCGCCTCACAAGTAAAATTAGCATTGACAGACAGCTATAAGCGATTATTGAAACCATCCATGGAGACAGAAATTCGCGTGCTGACCCGTCAAAAAGCAGATGAAGAAGCGATCAAAGTTTTTGCGGACAATGTTCGCCAACTGCTTTTAGCAGCACCATTGGGACAGAAAAGGCTACTTGCAATAGATCCCGGTTTCCGAACAGGATGTAAAACAGTTGTATTGGATGAACAAGGTCAACTCAAAGAAAATACAGCTATTTTTCCGCACACTGGTGCAAATGGACTTGCAGAAGCTCAGAAGACAATCAATTATTTAGTCTCGAAGCATGATATACAGGCCATTGCGATCGGTAATGGAACCGCAGGACGTGAGACTGAAGATTTTGTAAAAAAACTGGGGCTCAATAATGTCACCATCGTCATGGTCAATGAGAGCGGGGCCTCGATCTATTCAGCATCAGAAACTGCCCGCGAGGAATTTCCTGACCACGATATTACAGTACGTGGTGCTGTATCAATCGGGAGGAGATTAATGGATCCACTGGCTGAACTTGTCAAAATTGATCCTAAATCAATTGGCGTAGGTCAGTATCAACATGATGTAGACCAAAATAAATTACAGACTTCTCTGGATGATACAGTCATCAGCTGTGTAAATGCCGTCGGTGTGGAACTAAATACAGCCTCAAAACAGATTTTATCGTACGTTTCTGGACTAGGGCCGTCTCTTGCACAACAGATAATCAAATACAGAAATGAAAATGGTCCTTTTGCGTCGCGTCGCGAACTGAAAAAAGTACCGCGCCTTGGGGATAAAGCATTCGAACAGGCCGCAGGTTTTCTTCGAATAAGACATGCATCCAATCCCCTGGATTCTTCAGCAGTACACCCCGAGCGTTATGCCCTTGTTGAACAAATGGCAAAAGACCTGGGTAAAAAGGTAGAGGATCTACTCACAGATGCTGAATTAAGAAAATCTATCCCATTAAAAAATTATATCTCTTCGGAAGTGGGGTTACCAACTTTAAATGATATCCTGCATGAGCTTGCTAAACCAGGGCTTGACCCACGGGAAAAGTTTGAAGCTTTTTCATTTACTGAAGGCGTCAATAGCATTAGCGATCTACGCATTGGCATGAAACTTCCCGGTATCGTTACCAACATTACAAACTTCGGTGCTTTTGTCGATATCGGTGTACATCAAGATGGGTTGGTACACTTAAGCCAATTGTCCAATAGATATATCTCTGATCCACATGAGGTGGTTAAGGTTCAACAACATGTCACAGTCACCGTTACGGAAGTAGATGAGAAACGTAACCGTATTGCACTGTCCATGAAGACAGAAGAAAAGTCAGTTCTTCCTAAAAATAAGAGAAATGAAGGCCGAAAACAGCACGAGCCAGAAACAGATATGGCGAGTAAACTCGCTGCTCTGGCAAGCAAATTCAAATAAGGTTCTTTATTAGTAAAACGGTCTATTCTTTGTTGAAGAATAGACCGTTTTACTAATTCACAATTTTCCGCATTCTTTTCAAGGTTTTAATTTTTGTATATTTAAAAGACAACATGCTTTGATTTGATATGAGAAACTGTATTATTCTATTGTGCCTCTCGCTTGTAACTATACAATTTCAAGCAAAAGCACAACTTACTGATGGGGCCTATATTTCTCAGACAGGCACAACTAAAAACTTAATTTTGGTCAAAAATCATTACCTCTCCTTCATCAATTATGATGATAGCAATAAGCATTTTGGTTATACCTGGGGCGGCCCAATTCAGCAGCAGGGGAATAATGTGACCATAACTATCGAATATGACACAAAAGATTCAACTCATATTGGCAAAACAGCTGACCTCTACTTTAAAATACTGAATGGCTCTATCCAAATAAAGACCCCATATTCCGAAAAAGTTTTCACCAGACAGCAAACCATCGCTCAGGACTTAGATGACCTGTGGCGGATTACGGGTAGAAAACAAGAGGCTAAAATGCATACGATCCCAAAAACGGACCGCAAGACAATAAAGATCTTGGTAGACGGTTATTTCCAATGGATTGCCATTAACCCGGCGCAAAAAGGATTTTATGGAACAGGAGGTGGATATTATAGTTTCAAAAACAATCTTTACACAGAAAAAATACTTTTCTTTTCTAGGGATAATACGAGAGTGGGTCAAGAGCTCGACTTTACCGGAAAACTGGAAGATAACGAATGGCACCACAGTGGAAAAAGCTCCAAGGGAGATGATATTTATGAAATCTGGAGTAAAGAATTAGCAAATTAACAAGATGACAATAGAAGAATTTCAATCATTAGACAGTCCTATTCATCATTGGTCTGCCATACAAAAATCATTGTGGTATGACAAAAAGGGAGATTGGAAAACAGCACATGATCTCATTGATCAGCTCGACGGATTAGATGCCGCCCATGTTCATGCCTATCTACACCGCAAAGAAGGAGACCCCTGGAATGCCCGTTATTGGTATAATCGAGCCAAACAAGCGGTGCATACAGGTAGTCTGGATGCTGAATGGGCTGAGTTATTCAAACTATATTTCCAATAGGATAATCATCCCTATGCTGGCGTCCTCGTCTTCTCTAGTATATTTGTCCTAAATTTTATCTACAAGTTGTTCACAAGCAAACAATATATTTAGTAATTGTAAAAAAAACAACAGGTATACCTATACATACAAATAAAACAAACCTATGCCATTATTTAAGTAACAAAAATAACACAAAAGAAAAATAACAAAAGACCAGCAATCGAAATGGCATGAATATTGAACATAATTTTCTATACTTTAAAAAGTATACTTTTCATAAATTTAGGTTAATAATTGGTTAGGTTAAACACCTGAGGTTCCCCGCTTCAGGTGTTTTTTATGGATGACCGCTATTGCTGGTATTATATTCCGTATTTTCTCTTCGGAGCCCGCTCTAAACTAGATAATTATTCGGACCAATTAGAATTCTTTGGGGGAGTAATAAAAATTTCTTAGTTCAGCATCTTTACGACCGATATCTCTTACAAAACGCCGAACGTAAATTACTCTTCCTGTTGATGTCCGAAGGACGGTCGACATGTTTTCCAGATTTTAGAAGTCGATCAGGTATACAATAGGCGCGACATTTATTTACAAGAGCTTAATCTTGCTCCAGCGGGCTATGAGAATAGCAAGCTGGGGTCAAAGGCTTTATGTCTTCCACCGAGATTTCAAACTTCCCTATCCGAAGACAGAAAGTTACGTTACATATTCGTCGTAGAACCCTGCTGGATACCGGACAGATTATCGCAAGAGATTGGAACCTAGTAGTGAGGAAGCCCGAATGGCAATAGAATTTGGATCATCACCCTCTAAGCGTTCATTTGGTAGGTTTATTCTTTAAAATGGATGGCAAGCATCTACAGGATCACTACAAGAAGCATCTCAGTAATTTTCATGATTGGAACTAGAAGGCACAAGGCCAAAGATAATATTACTGTTCTTGAACGAATTTCATTACGCTCAAGGAATAAGGTAAATAAAGTGACCCTGTTCCACGTGGTAAGGAATACCACATTTTCTTACACAGCGTGATGAAAATTTATGCTTAAAAAATCACTCACCCCCAACTTTAGGTATGCCCCCATTTCTGATGATTACCAGAATTTCCTGATTATAAGGAATTAAGATAAACATTAAAACTGATACATCCAAATACCAACTTATACCTAATAACAATTTTCAATCAATTTTTAGACAGTAATTAGTCATTAGTTATTCAGTTTACACTGAGTGATCACTGAGTAAGCACTGAACAAACACTGTACAAGTACTGTCAAAAGCTAAAATTTAGTCTCGCTTTGATCCTAATTTGCTGTAACTAAAAATTAAAAGAGAAAAAGGGGCGGGAGCTGCACTTAAGTAACAAATAGATCGCTGTGGTTCGGTAATAGATCATTTTGGGATGGAGATGAACTAGGGCGCAGCACGGTGGTACAAAAAATTTACTATCCCCCCAAACTTTCGGTATGATCCAATTATTTTTTTATGGACTCACATCTGATTTTGCCGAATGAAATATCGATTTCATTGTATTACTTTATTTTTTGTCATATATTTAAGTTCATGGATAAAGAATTTATTGGCAAATGCCGGGCTCCACTCAAAAAGGAAATGTTTTTATAGCAGCAATATGCGGCATAAACCATTATCAAAAAAAATGTCAGTTCGGACTATATACCATGTCAATCGTTCATTCCGATCTTTATCATGATTATAACCTATTTATTATTCATCAAATTTGATTCTGAAGCGCAAAAAATTAACTTGACACAAATTATGAAAAGAACATCAATTTTATTGTTCCTACTAAGCGGCCTTTCCGTTCCTGTCCTACGGGCACAAGAATTTAATCCTAGCCGAATGGATAGCTTAATGTCCACTATGGATAAAAACAACGCTTGGATGGGAAGTATTGCGATAGCAAAAGGCGATAAATTACTTTATCAAAAGGCTATAGGTTACGCTGATAGAGCACAGCAAAAACATGCCACGACCAATACACGATATGGTATCGGTTCCATCTCCAAAACTTTCACGGCAACCCTTGTATTAAAAACAATCGAGTTAGGGAAACTGCAAATGAATCAAGCCCTATCTACCTTTTATAAAGATATTCCAAATGCTGATAAAATAACGATACGTCAATTGCTTGATCATAGTAGCGGGGTACACAGTGTCACTGATGATAAAGATTATTTAACATGGAACACCAAAGCGCAAACTGAAAAAGAACTTGTTGAGCGTATGATCAAAGGTGGAGCTGAGTTTGATCCGGGCAGTAAACATGAATATAGTAACTCAAACTACATTTTGCTGACTTACATCTTAGAAAAAGTTTGGAAAAAAGACTATGCTTTTTTATTGAACCAGCAGATCTGCCAACCGTTAAAATTGGAACAGACAACATTTGGCCGACCACAAAATAGCCCCAAAGATGTCAGCGAGTCGTACAGATTCACACAAGATTGGGGCCTTGAGCCACACACAGATAATTCAATTCCACTCGGCGCCGGAGCAATATGGTCTACCCCAACAGATCTGGTCAAGTTTTTTAATGGTTTATTTGACCATAAACTGATCAATTCGACCAGCCTCGAAGAGATGAAAAAAATTAATGGCGGCTATGGATTGGGGCTATTCCCCATGCCATTTTATGACCGCCAGGGATTCGGTCATACAGGGGGTATCGACGGTTATTCTTCTGTAGCGAGCCATTTTGATGATGGCAATTATACTGTTGCACTCATCAGTAACGGTAATAATTATAATAATAATGAAATACTAAAATTCAGCTTTGGTGAACTGTATCAAAAGCCTTTTCCTCTTCCTGACCTTTCAGAAATACAATTGACAAATGAGGAAACCACAAGCATACTTGGTGAATATAAAAGCGAACAGCCTCCAATTCAGATCAATATTACCAGAGATGGCACCAAAATATTTGGACAGGTTGTGGGGCAACCCACATTTCAATTGAAACCAAAGGATAAAAACACGTTAGTGCAGCCTCAATATGGTGTAAAAATAGTTTTTGATCGCAGTGAGAATAAGATGACGCTCTATCAAAATGGGCAAACACTTATCCTGAAAAAATAGTTCTCGACACCGAAAACAGATGCCCCCCTTTCTTCCCTTAGACCAGAAAGAAAGAGGGGCATAATGTACTAAACCAATAATACCTATTTGAGGTTTACGGGCACAAACACAATCTTGCTATAATTCTCCTTCTCGAATAAAACACCGATTCTATTTTTATCCAAAAGCACTAGATCAGAGTAGGCTGCATAGTCACCTTTTACACCCTCGGGCGCTTTTGAAACGACCTGATTGAAGAACCAAGTTTTTCCTTGATCCCTACTTATTCGGAGCGTCAAATTATCTCTTCTGTTAGCTGTTGCGGCATTGCAAACAGCTAACAGATATCTTCCTTTTCTTCTCCAGGAAAGCACGGAACCTTGATTAACCGGGTCCGGCAGATTTTTATCATAATATGTTGTATCCCAAGTAACGCCACCATCATTTGAATACGATACGATCCTTGATTTTACATTACCTTGCTGGTTACGGGAATTCATATACAGTCCTGTATTCGATATTTGTGCAGCCATTGTCTCATTTGATCCCTCAAATTTGACACTCGCCCCTATCTTAAATGTCTTTCCATGATCGTCCGAGTAATACGAATGGGCAAAATAGTCTTTGCCATTTGCCTTGGGATTTCCTTCGGAATGATTTGCAGGAATATAAATACGTCCTTTATATTTACCGGAATCAAATTGAAGCGCATGCCCTGGTGTATTCGCGTAAGTTCGCCAGTCCTCCTGAAAGTTATACTGTGTATTTACTAAAGGTTGATTGGGACGATGGGTCTCAAGGGTAATATTTTCTGGATGAGACCATGTCTTGCCAGCGTCGGTCGAACTAATTGACCAACACTCACGTAAACCATTGCCCTTACGTACCTCCCCCTCATGATTGTTACCTGTATTATAAAAAAGTAATAAACGCCCCTGAGGATATCTGGGATCCAATAAATCGACCACGGGCGCAGGATTTCCAACTTGCAAATTATCATTGTCAACGGCTATATGCAATGATCCCCAGGTTTTACCATTGTCCGCGCTGATTTTATAAACGATATCTACATTACCGAAATCACCGGCATGGTCGACCCTCCCTTCGGCAAAAGCAATTAATTGTCCACTTTTATCCTTTACAATAGCGGGTATACGATAGCTTTTATAGCCATCTTCGCCAGAAACAAATACATTGACTTCCTGCGCCTGACAAATTCCGGCTAGCATCGCAAATGCAAACATGATCCATATTCTCTTCATAACTCTTTAAATTTATTGTTACTTCTATTTATTTTCTTATTCGTTGCTGTGATCACTCATCTTCAATCGGAAGACAGGTGAACATCCATTTTAATGGATTTTGCCAATCTTTCCCTTTTAGTCTCCCCACAGGAAGTTTTACCACAATCGTATTCCATCCCTTCTGTAGTGGGACAATGCTAGGGCTTCGGTAACTGTAGCCTTCATCAACCAATGGAAACTCTAAGTTTCCCTTTTTTCCTGGATGTCGCCAGTTCGGAGGGAGCACTTCATTCCCATTCACCCAAAGTTTGCTCATTCTATCGTCCCAGGTACCCAAATTTGGCGAATCGCTGGCATATGAGCGTGAAAGATCATTAAAACCAATCCAAAAGCCTTTGTTTCCATCGTTTTCACTCCACACTTTGCTTACTGCATATACAGTACTATTTTCAAGCGGTCGATCAATAGCCCCCTTTACAATATCAGACCACCAATGCCTTAATACAACTGTACCACCATAATATTCACCAATCTTTTTCAAGGCGTGAAAATCAGCGCTGGCTTCGTTACTTAAGGCCATCGTTAGATCACCTTTATTTTCCACAGGTCCATATAACACCCATTTCTGCCTATTTTGCCGGTAGTAAGGAAAAATAAGATTTTTAAAATACAGCTGTTTATGTTGGATCAGACGCTCTTCAAATTCAGTAAATTCAGCAAGCCCTTTCGCATCCGTTTTGATATTGCTACGCCATTCAAAATCTCCTCCTCCGCGCCAGCTTCGTTCGGCAAATGTCAATAAAGCGGGGTATACTCCATTTTGACGAAATATGTCGCTTTGATTCGCAATTGCACGATCGGGCCACGAACATAGCGTTGCGCCCATCAACTTTTTATTTTCAGAAGATTGCCCACCCAATTGTCTATAGAACAAGGTTGTCACAGTTTCCAAAGGATCCATATGATTGATATACAAATGCTTTGAATCAATCACCGAGTAAGGAAAACCTGCCGTAACTGCCTGTGGTCCTCCCATCCAGAGCTGGCGTATTGTCTGTGGCTGTAGATTGCCGCCGGGTTCCCAGCCAATGGTTTTCATACCAAGACTTTCGGTCCATCTTGTCATCATCGGTAAAAATTCTTGGTTATGAATTTTTACCTCATCCCCACCAATATGCAAATAAGGCAATCCCGGATAAGTCGTTGCAAATTCCTTAACCAGTTCTTTTATAAAAGTCAATCCGCTGTCACTTTGCATATCTATTTTAAAATAACGACGGAATGCAGCTGAATGTCCCGGCATATCAATCTCGGGCACAAGCTGGATATGTCGATCATGACAATACCGAATCAGCTCCTGCATATCCTCGACAGTATAATATTTTCCCTTCCAGCGATCCATATTCGATGAATCAGTCAATCCGGGATATTTTTTACTGATCAGTCGCCAAGCAATATCCTCGGTAAAATGAAAATGAAAAACGTTCAGTTTATAGCGTCCCATCTGATTGATCTGCTCCTTAAGCATATCCATGTGCTGAAAATTTCGTCCTACGTCTACCAGATATCCCCGCCAACGAAAAGAGGGAAAATCGGTGATGGAGCAATAGGGTAACCTTCCATCGCTGCCACCCAGTTGACGCAAGGTCTGTAAGGCATAGAAAACCCCTTTGCTGTCTCTGGCTTCAATATACGCCCCACCTTTGTCCACAACGATGCGATAGCCTTCCAAAGAAGGTGACGGTAGTTTCACTTTTTTACTGCAGTTGATAGCAATAGCTGTATTTTTTTCGCTACCGAAGTCTATTTGACTTACATTCCAGTCTTTTAACAATCCCACTAGCGTCTGCTTCTCTAAGGTTGATACCTCTCCCTTGATGCCCACACGAACAACATCTTTGACCTGATAATACCCGACTTTCCAGGTCACCGACCGGGGCATAGGAAGCAAAGGCCTGATTGTTTCGGACATACAATATAGCGGAGTGATCATCATGATCATAATAATCAGTCTTTGGAGGAACTTAATTATCGTCACGGTTTGTTGCATAAATTTATCCCTTAATCCTGTTGAATTCCTTTAGTATTTGCATACAATACCACTCCTGACGCGGGAGATGGAAAGGCCCTTTAAATAAATTGCCCTTTGCTGTTTGCGCAATCTTCCCATCGCGATGCAGATAGCCATACCACTCGCCATTGATTTTATCATGAAAATGGTCATAGGCGTATTGACTGATTAGTTGATGCCAATGCTTATATTTCGTATCCCCGGTCATGACATAGGCAAGCAATGTGGCTATAATCGTTTCATTCTGAGGCCACCAAAACTTCATATCCTGCCAGTATTCCTGTACTGGCTTCCCATAAACGTCTCTAAAATATAGTATACCGCCATATTCTTTATCCCAACCGCGTTCCCACATATAATCCAGCATACGACAGCCAAGATCAATTAGCTTCGGGTCGTTGTTCCGGTATCTCGCTTCATGCAAGATAAACCAAGCGCCCTCAATAGCATGACCAGGATTGAGGGTACGTCCGTCGATATGATCAATTATTTCTCCCTTAGGGCCAACTTGCTCCATCACGCAGCGGATGTCATCTTTGACAAAATCGCGCTCAATCTGCGCAATAAAACCACTAATAACGGCATCACAACGTGTGTCACCAATTGTCTCACGAATTTGTTGTGCTGTATTGATCATGATCATGGGCACACCGATTCCCTTCATTGGCCTGGTCTGTTCATATTTTGGTTCCACCAATCTTTCTCCATGCGCATAAGCGAGGCAGATACTAAACAGCTCGCGCGCTTCTGCTGCAATATCGGCATCTCCTGTGGCTTTTGCATAAGCTGCAAAGGCGATTGCGGCAAAAGTCTCGGAAAAGAAATAACGACGCATACGAATTGGATTTCCAAGACGGTCCACATGAAAATACATTTTGCCTTTTGCATCAAAACAATATTTCTTCAAAAACTCATATCCGATACGAGCGGCTTCCAACCATTCTTCTTTTTGTTCAACAGTATTGTAAAGTGTAGCCAACAACCAGCATGCCCGTCCCTGAATCCATACTGCTTTATCTGTGTCAATCAAGGTACCATCATGATCACGCATAAATAGGTATCCCCCATTTTCAGGATCAACTGAGCGGGGAAACCAAAATGGAACCGTATCATTTAATAGTTGATTTTCATAGAATTTTTCCAGTTCATTCAAGTATACGATATCCAATCCTTGGTCTGTATTTGTTGTATTCATTTGATTTATATTTTACTTTTTATTTAACCTCAGTTATTTATACCTGATCCAAATGCATTTCTAAAGTAAAAGCAAAACCTCAGTAGATGCTTTATACAGCAGGTGCTATACATAAGCCCCCGTTAGTGTTCATAAATTCAGTCTGTCTGTGCGGCCGATCTTGGTTTAAGAAATAGAAGTTGTAATAAAAGTGCAAACAATACGGCTCCGCCCAATACCGCGAACCCGAGTCCAAAATGCCCTTCATCTTTAAATTTTCCTAACCATTGAGTGACGGCAGCTCCAGCAAATACACCTACCATATTCATAAAGCCATAGGCTGTCGCACGTAAGTTTTTGGGTACAATTTGACAGAGGATAGGCATATTATTGGCATCAAATATTCCGAAACCAATTCCAAAACAAATTGCTGCCCCCAATACTGCTGGCAGCGTCTGCCCTACGCCCAACAGCACTAACGCGGGTATCGTTAATCCAAGGCCAAGAGCACTGGTATAGATGCGGCCCCGAATATGCTTTTGCACCCATCGATCACTTGCGATTCCGCCAACAATGACACCAATGAAGGATGATAGCGCGATCGTAATCGTCGAAAGAGGCCCCGCACTTGACATCGGGATATCCAAGCTTTCCGCAAATAAAGTTGGTAGCCAATTCTTAATTGCCCAGCCCGGCAAACTTGGGGCAGCAAAATAAAACAGCAGAATCCAAAATGCCAGGTTGGAAAATATGAGCGATAGACTTTTGAATAGTGACAGTCGACTTTCCGAGCTTTTCTCTTCTGCTGTTGGTTCCTGCTTTTTCTCTATCAACAGCAGAGCGAGGACGAATGCATAACAAATACCCACTATCCCAAACCAATGAAAGGCGGTATGCCATCCCTTTGTAGCGGCCAAAGTCGCACCAAAGCCACCCAGTGCTTGTCCGGTATACAGTCCCGTCATATGCAACCCAATAGCTAGCGACCGATTTTTCCCCGTATGATAATCTGCGATCAACGAAAGTGCTGTAGGAATATATAAGGCTTCACTAAATCCCATAATAGCCCTTAATATCAATAGTGTGGTATAGCCATTTGCCATCCCCATACCATAGGTTACTGCTGACCAGACAAATAAACTTCCTACGATTAGCCATTTTCTGCTACTGCGATCAGCCACAACGCCAGCTACTGGACTCATTACACCATAGATATAGAGAAAAACGGCCATTAGTACACCAAATGTTTCGGCCTTCTGTAATTCAGGAATATCGATTTGCATGGCATCACGCATCGTCGACAGCATCTGCCGATCCATATAATTCAGTAAGGCTACCCCCCAAAGAAGGGCTACAACGAGCCATGGGTAAAAAGACTTATATCGTAAAGAAGATATCATTTCGAATGTTGTCAGATTTATAGTGTGTTATTTATCTCTTATTTGTTCTACATCCTATTTCTTAGAAAATGTTGCCACTAAAATATCAGGAGTACGAATGCCAGCCTTTATTTCTCCGCTAGGTAAAATGACCATATCATCCCAGACAACTGCTGTGGTAGTCACCGGCCCTTCGGCAGGTAGATCTCCCATCCGATTCCATTCCCCCAATTTCAAATCATAGCGCCATACCGCTCTGCCGAAGCCCGGATGTTTTACTTGGAGTTGATTTTTAGATGCGATCAGCTGCTGTGCTTTCTGTGGATCGGTTGTCTTTTTTGCTTCTGAAATAAGCGTCTCCACACGATGAAAGGTATCACCACGATCTGCACTCAATAACCACAATCCATTGTCAGGGAGGATACAGGCCACGGCAGCCGCAGCTTTGAAAGGAATATCCTCCAGTTTCCGCCAATGTTTCCCTCCGTCTGAAGAACTTAATAATCCTTGATACAAAGTCGAAGGTTCATCTTTGTTCGCTTTCCTTCCGCCGACCAAATAAAGGTTGCCTTGTTTGTCAGCCAACAATTGCACGTGTGAGACTGCATAGGGAAGATGCCCCGTGCAGATCCATCCTTTTTCAAGATCATCAAGGTCCAATTGCAACACTCGATCCGATACAGTATCCTGTCCTTCGCCCCCTGCAATAAAAATTTTATTTCCGATATATGTCGCTCCAGTATTGGATAGCGGCCATGGAAGATCCGGATAGTTCGCCGTTGAAATCTGCTTGGTATCAGCATTACATTGAATCAGCCTACAAGCATTTGATTTACCCTTTGAAGTCTCTCCACCCACAATGAACAATCCTATTGGCAGGCTTAGGCTCGCACCATATGCAATCGGCTCAGAAAGGCTATCTTTTGCTACACATCGAAGTGTTTTTCCGTCTTTTACATAAGCGAAGATTTCCTTTTGAATCTTTTTTACGCCACCTTTCCAAGGAGGTAAATCTGGAAAATTGGCTCCTCCACCGATCAGCAGATAGCCATTTGAGAGCCCCACAATGGGACCAGCGATTCCGGCGTGCACTTTCCCACCCTGCGGAGATGGCAACTCGACGGATCTATGCCATTCCAAACGACCTGCCTGTCCGTTAACATTACTTGCAAACAGCATTCCCACGATAATTCCTAGCCAATTTTGTTTTGTCATATCTATTCATTCTTGACATCATTTCTATCTTACAGGATTTACAGCTCTATAAACAAAGTGCTTAAAACGAGATGGAAACCAAACTGATGATGCGATTAATGTGCGCAAAACGTTTCAAAACCAATTTTGTTCACATCAGCTTTGAAAGCTTCAACTTGTTCCGCAGACATATTGCTTACAGGTAACCTAAATTTGCCACAATTTAGACCGATTAAATTCATATATGCCTTTCCAACAGAAATCCCCCCATACTTACCTAACAATGCGATCATATCAATTGATTGCTGCTGCAGGGCATTTGCCTTTTCAAAATCCCCCCCATCATAAGCTTCCATGAGATCAAGATACAAAGGTGCGGCATAGTTATACGTACTTCCGACAGCGCCTTTATTCCCTAATACTAGCGCAGATAACATATTCTCGTCTCTGCCCCAGAGCATGTCATATTGTCGATCAGCATAATTCATGCAGGTCAGAAAATCCATAAAATCCTCATGGGTATATTTAATTCCCCTAAAATTGGGTATTACGCCATGTACTTTTTTCAATAGGTCGATCATTTGAAAATTTCCACCGGTCAATACAGGAATATGATAATAATAGAAAGCAGTATTGGGTGCAGCGCTCGCGATTTCAATGCAGCACTTTGCCAGCTGATCCACGTTTGCAGGTTTAAAATACGACGGCGATGTAAAGGAAACGACATCTACGCCTACCTGCTCGGCAAGTTCGGCTAGTTGTTGACATTCTTTGATATTCGTCCCCCCCAACAGCATCATTAATGTGAACGCCGGATCTCTCTTTGTCAGCTTGGCCCAAGCTGCCATTACCGAGACTTTTTCGTCAAATGTCAGTGATACACCCTCTCCGGTCGAGCCACAAATAAACGCACCCGATACGCTATTTCTCTTTAGCATTTCATAATAGTGTGGAATCAGCTCAAGATTCAGCTCACCGTTTTCGTCAAAAGGAGTAAATGGCGCTGCAATTAATCCCGATATTTTTTGATTTAGCATATGATAATTTATGTGAATAGTTGTAAATACCTTACTTCAATTAATCCGTTTAAAATTAAGACGGTCCATTATTGGTTTAAGTTCCTTTATATCCGGGGTTTTGCTGATCGTTTAACTGAGGGTCCTCTGTTAAAGTCTGTAAATCAATCGGCCACAAAATTTTATGTTTTTGGTTATCATTATTATCTAAAACGCCGACCAGATTCAGATTTTTACGAAATACCAGTGGCAGTCCATTTCCATCCTGCATTCTCCTTAAATCAAACCATCGTTTACCTTCCGACACAAATTCCTTGGTACGCTCGTAGAAAATTGCGAGCTCATTTGCTTCAAAACCGCCATTGATAAACGCAGGGGCCAACCCTCCATAAGCACGGTTTCGAACCGCCATAATTTCAGCGGTGGGATCCTCACCTAATTTATTCTTGATCTCTGCCAATAATAAATATGCTTCCGCCACACGATAAACAGGATAATCATCCGAATAATTGCGTACTCCATCAATTAAGGTCCCCATGAACTTTATAAATACAACTGCCGATGTATTTCCTTTATTAAAGTTTAGAAATGTAGCATTGGCTCTACTGTCCTTCTTTTCATATAATTTGTACAAATCCATTTTATATTCGTAACGGATCAATCCGGTGGATCCCGTTTGCAGCGGATCTTTAGGAATTACTTGGCCGTTATCATCCATATATCCGGTAATATCGTCACTGGCAGCATAAATAAAATTATTAAAAAAGGAAGTAGCCTCACCATTTAAATATCGAATGACAAAAATCATCTCAGCATTTCCCTTCATCGTAGGCATACTGGCAGACTTAAACTGATCAGCAAAATTGTTGATCAGATTATATTTAGGTATGACCTCTTCCACGGCAGCTTTTGCCAGCTGCAAATCTGAATTGGTATTTTTTGGAGATTGTCCATCTATGCTCACTTTTGCTGACCAAAGATAAACCTCCGTTTTCAGCATTTTTGTTGCTGCAAGAGACCATTGCGCTTTTTGATTTTTTGTCTCATAATTTCCTGAAAATGATTTTTCAGATTTATCTATCTCTGATTTGATAAAATCAAAGGTTTCTTTTTCCGTGCCTGTCCTCGCTTTATACGCCTGATCTGCTGATGTTGGCGTATTTACCGCAGCTTGAGGTTCCGTCACCAGCGGTACCCGTCCATAAGTTCTGAACAGATAAAAATAGTAAAATGCGCGCATGCCATAAGCCTGCCCCAAATAATACCCTTTTTGAGCATCAGTCAAATAATCAGCTTTCTCTACCTGATAAATAAAATTATTGACTTGAAATATCGTGCTATATAAGCCCGCCCATCCGGTTATACCAGGTGCGCTTTCCCGAATATCTTGCGTAATTATCCCGGCCGAGTTCAGGGACGCAGTTCCAGTAAAACTGGTACCATCCCTTAACGTTCCAGCCCGCAGTTCACCCAAGCTCCACAAGTTCTGCTGTTGGCCACGCAATTGACTATGCAGTCCTAACATCGCTCCGGCAACTTGATCATTACTTTTCCAGAAACTTCCATTTGCAAAATAATCTTCCGGGGTAATGTCCAGATCAATTTCTTTACAAGATGTAATTGCCGCAATGATAACACAGCAATAAAAAAATATCTTTTTCATAATTTAACGATTAAAAGGTTAATTGAAGGCTAAAAATAAACGTCTTGGGCAGAGGATATCCACCGCTGTTTTGGTCTACTCTACCGCTTTCCGCCGAGAACAGTGTGTTTTTTGTCCAATAATGGAGATTTTGGCCTGTCAGTGAAACTCGCATTCCCTCCATTTTGATCCTTTGCGCAATGGTATTTGGC
Source organism: Sphingobacterium sp. HMA12 (assembly GCF_002933815.1). Lineage (GTDB taxonomy): Bacteria > Bacteroidota > Bacteroidia > Sphingobacteriales > Sphingobacteriaceae > Sphingobacterium. Next base: position 244,816 of record NZ_BEYR01000003.1, on the reverse strand, counting down.
AGTTTATATCCTACAGAAATCTCACGCAATGCCAAATAATCCCCCTTATTATAAAACATACTGCTTTCACGGCTGGTATTGTTCTTGAATAGTTGATCCGCCCAATAATAGGTTGGATATTTAGCATTTGGATTATCTGCTGTCCAGGTATCGAAAACCGCATCTGTCGTATTAAAGGTTCCTTGCATCATGCCCAAAAACCAGGCTCTAGGCCCATCATAAGCAACAAAACCTAGAGCATAATCCAATCGTGTATATAGGCTAAAGTCCTTGTAGCTTAGTGTTGCTCCAAAACCTCCTGTCCAACGCGGTACAGTATTGCCCATATATACACGGTCATACGAATTTATTATTCCATCCCCATTGACATCTTTCCACATGACATCACCCAACGCAAGCGGATAATACAGTTTCTTCTGATCTTCTGACAATGCATTATAAGCATCCGGATGAACCAGTGTTCTCGCGCCGATCAAATCTTTCAATTGACCTGCGTAACGATCTAAGTCTGCTTGGTTCCGAATGATTCCAACCGCTTCGTAAGCATAGGCAACGTTTGGATCTTGACCTTCCTGGGTTCCACCCACCCAAGTCAACTCCTTTGAAACCGGGTCATAAACCTGGATTCCGCCTTGACGATTATTAGCCACACCATTGTAAGGAAGCTTTAATACTTTATTTTTATTATAAGCGATATTCCAATTAAAACTCAAATTCCAGTCATGGTTACGTAGTATTTGATAATTTAAATCTACTTCAACACCTTGGTTGGACATATCTCCATTATTGGTTCGAATTGTACGGAAACCTGCCGATTGTGGCAAGGTCAATGTCGCAATTTTATCCTTTGTCGTTCTATGGTAATAGGCTAAGGTTAGATCCAAACGGTCAAACAATCTGGTTTCCAAACCGATCTCTTTCGTCTTCAAACTTTCCCATTTCAGGTTGGGAATGGACAAGGATGTCATCGTATAACCTACCGCACCATCGTATTTTGAACTACCGTAGGCACCTTGTAAAATATACGAATCTCTTGTTGTTTGACCTTTGAATACAGCATCCACATTACCATTTTCACCATAGCTCGCTTTTAATTTCAAGGTATTAACTGGCTTACCCGAACCAATGTAATCCTTCAGAAATTCTTCGTTATGCAAATTCCAGCCTACGGAGATTCCCGGGAATGTTCCCCATCGGTTATTCAAAAGGGTGGAATATCCATCGCGGCGTGCTGTCAACGTCATCAGATATTTTTGTTGATAATCATAATTGACACGACCAAAAAACGATGTGATACGCTGACGATCATGATAAGAATCTATACTTCGCTTATTCGCCTCCGGACTGGTCAATCCCAAATCCATAAAATCATCTGTTGGCGCGCCTGTCCCCGAAGCGGAAAAACTAGTGCGATACGAATCAAAAAATTCAGAGCCCAACATTGCATTAATATGGTGGTCTTCACCAATCGTCGTATTGTAGTTCAATACCGCGTTGTACGTTTGATTAAAATTTTTGTAATAAGATGCGCCCGAATTGCGCGTTCTAACATAATTGCCGGGGCTCGCCAGATAATCTCTATTAAACGATTCATTTGTTTCTTGATTAAAGAACCAGTTACCGCTGACCCTTAAACTCAGGTTATCCAAAAAATCAACCGTGAAAGCCTGTCCCAAGGTCAGTTTTTGATTGATATTCTTGCGAATAAATTTGTCATCATTGACGAGAGGGTTACCATCTTGCCAATCACGACCCACCAACAAATCTCCGTTCATATTGGTACCTCGCATCGTGGGAGGAGCCCCCAATGCCCTGGTCATATAATTCGCTTCACCGTTGATTGCGTCTCTCCATTTTGTATACGCAAAATTCACATTCGAATTAGATTGCAACCAAGGTTTGATTTTGTAGTCGCCATTTAAAACGAAGGTTGTTCGATCATAAAACGTATTGATTGGTAATCCTTTTTCATTATACTTTCCTACGCTGGCATAATAACTCCCCTTTTGTGTCCCTCCTTGTAAAGCAACATTGTAGTCTTGCGTTAAACTATTTTTCCGTAACGCATAATCCTCATAGTCAAAATTTTTAAAAATCAACTCTTTACCTGTTATGGGATCAATCATTGTCTGCCAGCCCTGCTGTAGCAATTCACGATTGCTATCATCCAGATACATTGTACTCCATACGGCATTACTGCTAACATTACCGTCAAGATAATTTCCTTGATCATCCTTAAACTTGTTACCCGTTCCAAAAGGCCCCACAGCTGACAATTGATTCAGCTGATTTGGCTGGTAAATCCCGGAAGTTTGCACTCCTTTTCTAGACCAGTATAGATAATCTTTGGCATTTAGAAAATTAAAAGGGTTATTCAGTTTATTGATGCCAATTTTTGACTGAACAACAATATTGGATGCCCCCTCTTTTCCACGTTTTGTCGTGATAAGAATCACCCCATTTGAAGCTCTTGCACCATATATAGCCGTTGCAGAAGCATCTTTGAGCACATCTATTGATTCAATATCATTTTGGTTGATATCATTAAACCCATCCCGGATGATACCATCGACAATGACTAAAGGAGTACCACTACCATCGTAATCTGTTCCACCACGTAAGACAATCTTAGGAACAGCCCCCGGTCTTCCGGAAGTTTGTTGCACCCTGATACCGGGTACGGTACCGGCTAAAGCAGAGGCAGGATTGGAACGAACACCAGTTTCCAGAACCTTCTTATCTAGCCTACTTACAGAACCAGTCAAATTGGATTTTTTCATTTTACCGTAGCCCACCACGACGACTTCATCCATCAGCTCCGTACTGGGCTCTAATTTAATGTCCAGTAAATTTGTTTGCCCAACTTTCACCTCAAAGGACTTATAACCTGTTGATGTAATTATTAAGACTGTGTTAGGATTTGTGCTAACAGCGAACGTTCCATCAGCATTTGTTTGCAAGGATTGACTTGTTCCTTTGACTTTAACAGTGACTTTCCCCAAAAGTTCTCCTGTCTTGGCATCAGTGATTCTCCCTTTTACCGCATGGTCTTGTGCTTGCGCCAAGAGCAGATTACCTGTCAATATAGACAAGGCTAGAAGGGATCGTAATTTTAGGTTTGAATACATATTGGTTTTGTATTAAGTATTACATATATGCAAATATATAGATTAAAAAACATCAAAAACAAATTTTAATATAATTATGTATTACATATTATTGATTTTTATTAATTATCTTTGTCTAAAGGCGCCTAATGCGTCATAAATTACATATGGAATCAAACTCTTCACTCATAGATCATCTTAACACGCTCGATACCTCTTCCTTAGTAGACCGTGCAGAGAAAGAGATTATCAATCTCTTTGTAAACCAAGGTTTAAAAGTTGGGGATGCATTGCCCAAGGAAATCGAATTAGCAGAAACACTTGGCGTAAGCCGTACAGTTGTTCGTGAAGCGATGCTGAGATTGCGTATGGTTGGATTAGTAGACTCCAAGAAACATCGGGGTGCGGTGCTCACGAGTCCTGATCTTATAAAGCCATTGCGGAAATCCCTTTATCCTACGATTATGGGGAATAAGACTTTACAGGATCTTTTTGAAATGCGTATGATTTTAGAGGTGGGCATGGCCGATATATTATTTGAACATATACAGGAAAAAGATATTGAGGAGCTGGAAGCTATCGTAGCAAAAGAACCCGTCAATGCAGATAATACAATTTTTGATATTGAAACAGAAGTTGCCTTCCATGGAAAGCTCTATGAAATAACCGGTAATACTATTCTCAAAGATTTCCAGAACATGTTATTACCTGTTTTTCAATATGTACACATTAGTGGCTTATTAACCAGTCCGAGTGAATCAAAAAGTTTTATCTCACACCGCGGATTAGTGGATATACTGAAAGTTGGCAATGCTGAGGTTTTTCGCAATGCGATGCGCAAGCATCTGGATAACCATTACCAAAGGCTTTTTCTATATAAAAAATCTGTTGGATAAACTACTTTCTTCCTATTTTAAGAAATAAGAGATCCATCTACGGATACCTCAGTATAGGCTATGGTTTTTTATTAAATTATTTTATGTAATACATAATAATCATTACCTTTATGAGGTAACCCTAACCCTTATAAATCTGTCAATGCTGAAAAAACTCTTATTCACTTTACTTACGCTGTCATTGTATAAATATGCTCCAGCGCAGAAAAGACCCAATATCCTTATTATTATATCGGACGACCACGCCTATCAAGCGATTGGCGCCTATGGTTCCGAATACGGAAAAACACCACAGATAGACCGCATAGCAGATCAGGGGGCTATATTTAAAAATGCATTTGTCAACAATTCCATCTGTGGTCCATCCCGCGCAACGTTGTTAACCGGTAAATACAGCCATAAAAATGGGTTTAAGGACAATGAAACCTCTGAATTCGACTTTAGTCAGGACCTTTTTGTCAAGCAGCTGCAAAATGTAGGTTACAATACGGCTTGGGTAGGTAAAATCCATCTAGGCGACAAATTACAGGGGTTCAATTATTATGATATCCTGGTAGGTCAAGGCACCTATTTCAATCCGGATTTTATTAGTAAACAGGGACGTAACCGTACCGAAGGCTATGTATCTGATATCGTAACCGAAAAAGCGATTAACTGGTTGGATACGGTAGATTCCAACAGACCCTTTTGTTTGGTCATCGGCCATAAAGCAACTCATCGAACATGGATGCCAGACCCGAAGGATTTCGGCACTTATGACAGCATCAGCTTTGATCTACCATCAACTTTCTACGACAACTACGACACCCGCGACGCAGCCAAGCAACAAGAAATGTCAATCGACAAGGATATGAAAATGGGTTATGATCTCAAGATGTTCAACTCATTGGAAGATATGATGACTGATGATAATTTTAAACGAATGGATCAAGCACAAAAAGACAGTTACACTATCTATTACCGACCAATTTACGAACAGCTAAAACAACGTCACCTGACGGGCAAACAGCTTGCTGAGTGGAAGTTTAAGCGTTACATGATAGACTATCTCAATACTGCACAGTCTATGGATCGCAATATTGGTAAAGTATTGGATTATCTGGACCAAAAATCGCTCAGTGAAAATACAATCGTTATCTACCTATCAGATCAAGGGTTTTATATGGGTGAACATGGCTGGTTTGATAAACGCTGGATGTATGAAGAATCGTTTCGTACACCAATGGTCATGCGATACCCAACATTATTGCGCGCACATTCAACCATCGATGCTAAAGTTGTCAACGCCGATATCGCCCCCACTTTGTTGGAACTCGCATCTGTTAAAAAACCGAAAGATATGCAAGGAGAATCCTTTGTTCACGTGCTAAAAAATACAAAAGAAGAGCACCGCAAAGACCTATTTTATCATTATTTTGAAAATGGAGAACACGCTGTGAGTCCTCATTTTGGCGTCCGGGATGATCGGTATAAACTGATCCGCTATTACAAACGTGTCGAAAACTGGGAACTTTTCGATCTTGAAAAAGATCCCCATGAGCTCCACAATGTATACCGGGATCCAGCTTATAAAAGTGTTCTCAAAATGATGAAAAAGAAACTTGTCACACAGATGCGTAAATTTGATGATAAAGAGGCCGAAGCGATTTATAAGGTAAACATCGATCATTAAACAAGAACAGGGTATCTCGTTGATGGATACCCGTTCTTGTTTTGGAACTTTTTCTCCCCCTTGAGAAGCAAGAGATTGGCCACTTCATCCCGCTGCATTATGGGTTATCCATAGTTGAAGGGGCATATGAATACAATTTTAACATGAATCAGGTAGAAGCTTCTCACTACCCAAGCTAGCCATAGAGATACTTTAGGAATACTTAGTCAATACTTAATCCATACGTAGCCTATACAATAATGGTACTTCGCTGGTGTTCAATCATTATACTGAATGTATTTTCCATGCCTATGAATTCGGTTCAAGCATTCTGACCTTTTTATTACAAAAATTCGAAAAATAAAGTATAGTTATCAGGTGGATTTTATATATTTGCATTAACTTTTTTTAACACATGAAACTAAACTATCTACCAATGCTTGAAAAACGAATGTCACAAGGAGATGTTTTCCAGGTAATTATTAAATGTCTCCGATAACCCTTCCAACCAGACAATAATAACTCATTATTAATTATTTAATATGGCAAAAAATAACATAGATTTTGTCGTAATGGCTGCGCTTTGTTTAAGCTCTAGCACACTATACGCACAATCCACCATAAAAGGTAAAGTAGTCGATAATAACAATAATCCTATTCAGGGCGCGACTATTACAGAAACAATAAGCAAAAAACAGGTGCAAACGGATACAAATGGTCTATTTGAATTATCTTCAAACGGAAGTTCCATCAGTATCCAAGTTCAATTTATTGGTTTTGATTCTAAAACTGTTCAAACCAATCCGGGTGGACTTACCACTATTCAACTTTCACCGACAAGTTCCCAACTAGATGAAGTTGTTGTAACAGCCCTAGGTATTTCTCGTGAAAAGAAATCATTAGGATATGCAGTCCAAGAAGTCAAATCTGTTGAACTTCAAACTCGTCCCACTAATGCGCTCAGTGCACTCTCTGGAAAAGTTGCTGGTCTTCAAGTGACTACATCCGGCGGTAACATGGGCGGATCATCTCATGTTTTGCTTCGAGGTATAAATTCAATTGCGGGCAATAACCAACCGTTGTATGTTGTTGATGGCACTCCAATTGACAACACCGATTTAAACTCTTCATCTACAATCAATGGTAGCGCAGGTAAAGATGTTGGTAATATGATACAAGATATCAATCCTGACGATATCGATAACATCTCCGTATTAAAGGGTCCGTCAGCTGCCGCCTTGTATGGTTCCAGAGCTGCTAATGGTGTTATATTAATTACCACAAAGCGTGCATCAAAGGGGGAGAAGATAGATATATCGTTAAATACCGGCGTTGATTTTGAAAACATTGTCCGACTTCCAAAAAGACAACATTTATACGGTCAGGGTTACTCCACTGTTTTTCAAACTCAAAATATCAATGGCACAGACTATAAAATTGTAGACTATGCTGCAGATGAAAGCTGGGGACCCAAACTCGACGGTACACCTGTCCTACAGTGGTATAATTTAAACCCTGAAGACGAAGCCAATTATCTTAATCCATCGCCATGGCTTTATCCAAAAAATGATGTAAGCTATTTCTTTCGGACTGGTGTAGCGAATACCAATAATTTCGCTATCGCCGGAAATAGTGGAAATACAAATTACCGATTTTCCTATACCAACAAAAATGTAAAAGGAACAACTCCGAATTCTAGCTTAGGTCGTAATACGTTTAACTTTTCGGGAGGCACACAGCTAGGCAAATTGAAAATTAATTCTAATTTTAACTACATCCGTAACGCATCTATAGGCCGCCCATGGACAGGTGCATCCAACAGAAATATTATTCTCGAGGCATTCCAATGGGGAGCAGTGCAAGTGGATTACAAAATATTGGAAAATTACAAGCGTGAGGATGGAACTCCCTTAGCTTGGAACCGTACAGGCTGGCAAAATATACCAACAGATGAAGCTACACGTTTTATTGACAACCCATATTGGTCAGCTTATGAATCATATATGGAGGATAACAGAGATCGCTTTTATGGTAATATTGGATTACAATATGATTTGAACAGCTGGCTTTCCTTAGGAGCTAAAGTACATGGCGATATTTATTCGTTTCAATCCCAGGACCGCATCGCTGTATACTCTCGCAGCGCTTCACAATATGAAGAGACAAGTAATAAACTGAACGAATACAATTACGAATTTTTAGCTACTGCCAAAAAAAATTGGAATCAATTCTCTCTGGTTGGAAATATCGGAGCCAATCTTCGTGATCAACAGCGCAAGCAAGACTACGCCATTACACAGGGTGGTCTGATTATTCCAAATTATTATAATTTAAAAAATGCCAATTCAGTCAAAATTGACAACTTTAAATATCACAGACGCATTGCATCTGTCTATGGAAGCTTTTCTTTGGGCTATAATGATTTGCTATACTTGGATGGAACAGTGCGCAATGACTGGTCTTCAACATTACCAACAGATAACAACTCATTTATATATCCGTCCTTAACAAGTAGTTTTGTTTTCAGCCAATTAGAAGCATTTAAACAATTGGATTGGCTAAGTTTCGGAAAGATACGTTTGGGATGGGCTCAAGTTGGGAATGACACAGATCCTTATCAACTGTATAAGGTCTATGAACCGGAGCAATCGTATGAAGGACAAGCTTCCTATGGCCTGCCGAGCATTAAACCAAATGCTAATTTAAAACCCGAAATTACCAGCTCTTGGGAAACAGGTCTGAACTTGCAATTGTTCAAAAATCGTTTAGGATTTGATATAACCTACTACAACAATAATTCAAGAAATCAAATCCTTCCTGTCCCTGTATCTTCGTCTTTTGGATACGCAAGCAAAGTATTTAATGCTGGAAAAATTAATAATAAAGGTCTTGAAATTGTTCTTAATGGTACACCAATCAAAAATGAAAACTTCACTTGGGATGCCACAATTAACTGGGCCAAAAACAAAAATAAAGTAATCAAATTAGACGATCAGGTAAATACATTGAGTTTAAGTAATTCGTTAGTTGAATTAGTAGCACGTGAAGGCGAATCTTATGGACAATTTTTAGGCTATGACTTTGTGTACGCTGCAAATGGACAACGCATTGTGCAAGCAGATGGAACTTACATGAAAACCTCACAATTGGTTCCTTTAGGTTCCATTCTGCCTGATTTCACCTTTGGTATCCAAAACAGCTTCCGCTACAAGAACTTTAGCTTAGGATTTTTGGTCTCAGGTCGCGTTGGTGGAAAATTCTTCTCCCAAACCTATAAAGTTGGTATGTATTCCGGCATCTTGGACAAAACTGCGGCCAATAACATTCGTGAAACAGGTGCTGTGTTGGATGGTGTCAAAGGCGATGTGACATTCCACAGCGATGGTACATATACCGTTGAGAACGTTCAACAAAACACGACCAATATCACAGCACAGCAATGGGCGCGCAATGAGTACAATGGCCCAACGACATTTTCAATCTTCGATGCAACATATGTAAAATTAAGAGAAGTAACCTTGGGTTATAATTTTAAATTAACAAATTCAAAAATTGTTAAAAACATTGGCGTCAATGCATATGGACGTAACCTTTGGAATATCTATACCAAAAGTAAATACATCGACCCTGAATTCACATCTAGCGGTGGTAATGTACAAGGCATCGAAGGCGGAGCAATTCCGTTGCCAGTTACCTATGGTTTTAATGTGAATCTAAAATTCTAAAAAAATGAAAATATTAAATATACTATATACAACAGTAATTGGAATTTCCCTTGTTGCATCTTCATGTTCCAAGTCTAAGTTTGCTGATATTAATACCGATCCCAATCGTCCAGCTTCGGTCCCCACGCCCACCTTATTGGTTACAGCTGAAAAACAATTGGTCAATGCGCTACGTAGCGAGGAGGTAAGTCTTCGCGGTGCACAACTGTTTGCGCAGTATTTCAGCCAAAATATCTATAGTGATCAGTCCCGCTACCAGATACCGACGGCTTATTCTGATAACTACTGGACTGCAACATACAAATCCCTGAACAACTTAAATGATATTATCAAACTCAATACCAACGAAAGCACCAAAGCGATCGCAGCGGCAGGAACAGCTGGCACCAATGCTAATCAGATCGCGATTGTAAGAATTCTTAAATCTTATGCATTTCAATCGTTGACCGATGTATTTGGAAATATTCCTTATGAGTCTTACGGAAATAAAGATCCTGATTTTGAAGCCTTACAACAAGATCCTGACAACTTAACCCCCAAATATGCAAGTCAAGAGAAAATCTATAAAGATATTCTCAACGAACTACAGCAAGCCGCAGATACGCTTCTTAAATCCCCAACTGTTAAGACTTTTGGATCCGCAGATATTATCTACCAAGGATATAATGCTAGCTGGGCAAAATTTGCCAATTCACTACGATTGCGGGTAGCCAATCGCATTAAATCAAAGGATGCGGCTTTGGCAGCCACACATATTGCCGATGCGATCGCAAAAGGAGTCTTCACTTCCAATAATGACAATGCAGTATTTAAATACTCGAAGACCTCACCCAATGAAGCTCCACTTTTCCGGGCCACCGTGACGGCCAACCGGAAAGATTTTGCCGTTTCAAATGTACTTATTGAAACCCTTCAAGGTACACGCGGTCCCTTTAAAATTGCAGACCCGCGCTTGTCTAAATTCGCAAAACCAACATCATCAGGAAATACCTATTTCGGCCAGCCATACGGACTGCCCTTATCTGCCGGAAATCTCTTCCCGGTAGATAAAATATCTTTACCTGGTGACGCGATTAATGCGGCTGACTATGGCGAAGTCCTTCTGGAATACGCCGAAGTAACATTTATCTTAGCAGAAAACAACAATTGGGATCAAGCTAATTATGAGAAAGGTACCAGAGCTTCCCTGGAAAAATGGGGGGTATCGCAAGAGGATATTAATGGCTACATCAGCAAACTTCCAACCGCCACCAAAGAGCATGTACTCTCTCAAAAATATCTGGCACTTTTCAATCAAAGCATAGAAGCTTGGTCAGAAATCAGAAGAACAGGCTATCCATTATTTCTCATAAAAAAAGGAGATGTTACTTGGAGCGGAACTGTCGATGGCAAACCGGTCACCTATACCTTTAATCCCGAAGTTGGAGAAGCCATACCAAGTCGTTTGGTATATCCACTAAAGGAACAAAGTACAAATAAATCAAATTATCAAGCAGCCCTTGCACAACAAGGAGATGATGTGATCAACACCAAAGTATGGTGGAATAAATAAAAAAGTATTTTTTAACCGTTCGAACACCTGAAGTTTAAGATTTCAGGTGTTTTTTTTTCCATTTATTTCATAACTTCGTAAAGACCATTAAGAAGTAATCCCATGGATGACCAAACATTAGATAAAATCGACCAATTGAGTGAAGAAGGCAATGCCTTTTGCGACGAAGAGAATTTTCGTGAAGCGATTAGGGTATGGACTGAAGCACTCAATCTAATCCCTAGCCCACAAAATGTCCACGCTGAAAGTCTTTGGCTCGAAGCCTCTATTGGGGATGCTTATTTCTTGGAGGACGACTTCGAAAATGCACTTACCCACTTTGAAAATGCCAAGAGCAATATCATAGAAAATGCTTATGAAAATCCATTTATCATGCTACGGTTAGGGCAGTGTTACCTCGAAACAGCGAATACCGAATCTGCACAAGAATATCTGCTCCGAGCATATATGATGGAAGGAAAGGAAATTTTTGAAGAGGAATCACCAAGCTATTTTCGTTTTTTAGCTGATAATGTCGAATTAGATTAATCAATTGCATCTGCTACCTCCATGGGTAAATCAGATTCAAGAATAGATGCTCCCTCGGCAAATATGGCCCGATATTTTTGCTGCCGTTCATCCTTTCTCGTCAGCTTGTCGTAGGTAGAAGCTGACGAAATCATGCACATGACTCCCTTTTCATTAAAAAAGCGGTACATTTCTGCATTCGATTCTTTTAGCTCAGGGCCTATATAGACAATCATCCTGTCATAGGGTAATCCCGAAGCTTTAAATTCAGCTAAGGCTGACTGATCTTTGATATGCATAGACATATACTGATCCGGATTCTGAGCCAAATAGTAGGCCGCCTGCTCAACATTATGTACGGTTACCCAAACCCAACAATAAGCATTGTATTTTCGCAACATAGCTGCGGTTGCCGACAGCGGTAGATCTTTCTTATCGAGATTTAAAATGGTTTTTCCCTTTGCCCATTCAATAACTTCATCTAGGGTATTTATAGGATAATCGGTAATATTTCCAGCATGATCTTTCAGACGAAGTTTACGCAGTTCAGCCCAAGTATAATCTGATACTTTTCCTGTCCCATTAGTCACCCGTTCCAAGTTTGCATCATGGAGCAGTACCGCAACACTATCTTTCGTATAGCGCGGATCTATTTCAAAAATTGCCGGAGTTTTTCGTAACACGGCCTCAAATGCCGCAATAGAATTTTCAGGAAGGCCATTTTCTATCGTTCCACGGTGACCGCTGATGATTTTTTTTCCTTTGACATATCTAAAATACGCACGCATGGCTTCTACAGATTCGAACTTCAATCCATGATTGCTTTGCGCTAAAACGTTAGCATATGATAAACCAGAGAAAAATAATAATAGAAATACAGAAATCGTTTTTAACTGTATAAAATTGTATTCTGAAGCTGCCATCGACCTATGTGATTATAGAAATATGAAGTGCTAAAATAACCATCCTATATCAATAAATTGTAAACAAAATATATACTCAAAATAAAGAAAAGAAAATAGACTACTTTTTTATCCATATTCACAGTGATCAAGAAAGACGCTCTAAATTGAATTGCGATTTATCGTCGGAGATTGTGTGAGGGAAATAGCCCACTATAATAGATTAATAAGCGAAAAAAACAGCTTTTTTTAGATGAAGAAAAATTAAATATTCTATATTTGCATCAATTTATATTTGATCTAAATAAACTACCATGAAGAATAGAACACGATATACGATGTTCGCAGCAGGAACCATTGCCCTTCTCGGGACTCAGTTACATGCACAGGAGTTATCTCTCCTTGTAAAAAATATAGAAAATCAACCCGTGGCCCAAGCCAATATCAAACTCAATGGAAAAAACATTGGCTACTCAAATCAGCAGGGGCAATTTCATCTCCCTAAAGTACCGACGAATACCCCGCTTCAATTTCGTGTTTCCTATACCGGTTTCTCGCCCCTTGAAAAAATGGTGCGTTTAGATACGGTCCGTGGTCCTATCCTATTTCAGTTAAATGCAACACAGACTTTAGACGAGATCATTGTTACCGCCAGTCGTAAAGCCGAAAGTATCTCTACGGTCCCTTCCTCGGTATCCATTTTAACAACAAAAGAGATCGAAGCGCAAAGCCAGATCAGCACCAATCTTTCGACCATACTTGGCAATACAATTCCGGGGTTGGGTACAGCTACCAATAAAGCAACCAATTCAGGTCAGACTTTACGCGGGCGATCTGTATTGGTTTTAATAGATGGAATCCCACAATCTACACCATTGATGAATGGACAGCGCGATCTACGCACCATCGACCCTAGTGTTATCGAACGCGTGGAAGTAATCAAAGGAGCAACCTCCATCTATGGAAATGGCTCAGCTGGCGGGATCATCAACTACATCACACGCAAACCCGCAAAAGATTCAGCTCCTATTCAAGGAATTACCAGTCTGAGAACAACCTTCAATCCCATAAACAGTGCCGGAACGCTGGGTTATCGTGCCGTTCAAACATTGTATGGCCGAAAAAACAGCTGGGATTACACCGTTAGCGGATCAGCGGATTATGTGGGTCTTCAACGCGATGGCGATGGAACAGCGCTCGGTCAAACCGACGGTCTGTCCAACACCTATCAATACAACGCATTTCTCAAACTCGGTTATACCATCGATAGCAGCTCAAATCTATCGGCTGTGTACAATTTTTATCGAAGCAACCAGCACAATAGATACATAAGTCAAACCGGCCTTTATGGACAAACGCCAACCATCGGTGTGAAAGGCGAAGACCCGGGTAAACCAGCCGGCACTCCCTACAACCACAATGCGATGTTAACCTATACAAAAAATGATCTTTTTTCATCGACTTCATTGGTTGCATCCGCCTATTATAACACATTCCGATCCATGAATCGTTACGTGGAGAAAGCATCAGCATGGTATGGTCCAGGCCAGACACAGATCAACTCAGAGAAAAAAGGATTACGCATCAATCTCAATACGCCATTTCAAATATTGGGTTCCAACGCTGATATCACCTATGGAATTGATTTGCTGAATGATGTCACAGATCAAAATCTGACCGATGGTAGGGTTTATATTCCTTATATGAATATGCTCAATATTGCTCCCTATGCCCAGGTAAAAATTGATTTCCTCGAAAATCTAATTTTCAAAGGTGGAGTCCGTTATGAAAATGCAACAGTCAGGATCAAAGATTTTAATACCATTGCTACTGGACCCAATAATGAAGGCAGCATTGCTGTAAAAGGAGGAAAAATCCCCTACAAGGGAGCAACCTTCAATGCCGGCCTGCGGTATAATAAATATTCCTTGTTCAATCCTTTTGTGAGTTTTTCACAGGGTTTTGCAATCAATGAACTCGGCCGTATCGTCCGTCGAGCGACAGACAACGATTTGGATAGCTTAAAAACAGATCCCATTATTACCAATAACTATGAAGTTGGATTTTCCAGTAATTACAGTATTTTCCAACTATCCGCTTCCTATTACTACAGTACGTCAAAAATGGGAGTGGAACTTGTAGACATTGGCGGTTATCTCATGCCACAACGCCTTCCTGAAGATGTCTATGGATATGAAGTAGCCTTAAGTGCCAATATCAGTCCACAACTCACTATAGGTGGAACATACGCCTATGTAGAAGGAAAATCAAAGAAAGATGATGGTACAAAATCTTACCTCAACGGCTCACGCATTGCTCCGGTCAAGGCTACGGGATACATCTATTATACGCCGATTAAGCCATTGACCTTTCAACTGTTCTGGGTGCATACCGGTGCTCGCGATCGTTTCATGCCAAACGAAAAAGGCACTTACAAAAACAGCGAGGGACCGGTTAAAGCTGTCGATTTATTCAATTTAAACGGTAATTATCAGATCAACAGACAGTGGTCATTGGGATTGGGTATAGAAAATCTCTTCAATAAAAATTACTATCCGGTCGTAAGTCAATATCGCGCATTAAATGAGGAATATGTGAAAGGCCAAGGAATGCTTGCGTCCTTTAATATCAATTACAAATTTTAAATGATCAAGTCTAGCATCCTCTGGTTACATAAATGGCTCGGGATTATCACAGGGATTGTCGTATTTATCCTGAGCCTAACGGGATGTATATATACCTTTCAGGATGAGCTCAAACTATGGGCTTATCCTGAAAGGTACTATATAACGCAGGCAGATACTGCTACCGCTCCCCTACCGCTAAGTACATTATTGAGCAATGCCCAAAGCAGTCTTGAAAAGGATCAGAAAATCACCCGCGTCGACCTCTATCCTGCCAAAGATCGAACCTGGATATTCCGTGCCATAAAGACAGACGAAGAAGCTTTTGGGCATTGGAATTACTTTCGGTATTATAAACGGATATTTATTAATCCTTATACCGGTCAGGTTCAAGAGATTGAAAACACAAAAACAGAGTTCTTTCAGCTCGTTTTACAGCTTCATCTCAACTTGCTATTGGGCAAAAAATATGGCCATGCCTTAGTAAGTTGGTCCACAGCGCTATTTATTGTCATTCTATTAAGCGGGATCGTATTGTGGTGGCCGAAAAAATGGAAAGGAAAAAATCTCCGCAGGAGCTTTTGGGTAGACACGAAGGTTAAATGGAAGCGCCTAAATCACGATCTGCACAATGTGATTGGTTTTTATAGCCTTTTTATTGCACTGGCTTTTGCGATTACAGGTTTGGCTTTTGCATTTCCGGGATTCAAAAAGACATATATCGCTACATTCAATCTTTTTCAACAGGAAGCGGCATCTACAGCTCTACCGGTCCCAACACCGATCCCTCTAGCTTACGAAAAATTTCAGGACAATGCACTCTACTATAGCCTCAAAAACTATCCGCAAGCCGAAATGTTTTCCATCCGATTAAGAAAAGACACTGCTCAGGAAATGGATATCCAGATCAGAAGATATGAAAACCGAAGCGGTGTTTTTGACTGGCTCTATTTTGACAAAAAACAAGCTGCCTTAAAACAAATCAAATCCGATGAAAATTTACGACTGGGCGATCAGCTTGGTACACTCAATTATGACATTCATACCGGTAGCATCGGTGGTTTAACAACAAAGATTATTGCGTTTACTATAAGTCTTTTTTGTGCTTCCCTGCCAATCACAGGGTATATTATCTGGCTGAACAAAAGCAAGAAAGCAAAAAAGAGGAAAAGGTTATCAACACTATGTTAACAAGTAGTGTTAATAACTAGATTTTTTGTTTTAAACAGGTTACTAACAGAGTTATCAACATAATGTGGAAAAATGTACACCGACAGCTCCACAGAGTTAACCCCGGGATTTACACATAAAAAAAACAGGCATACAAAAATATGCCTGTTTTTTTTATGTGTAATCCAGCAATGGATCGACTTCTTATAAATTTGGATTTTGTTCGTATTCCGTATTTGGAATGGCAAATAAGTAATATGGACTATTATTCACAAAATTAGAACCATCAGGGAACTTGACTACCCGATGCCCTTGACCATCGACCAATTTTGTTTTTCCTTCTTCATCAACCACCTGCACCTGTATTGGTTCTCCTTTATCGTTTAAAAAAGCTTTACGTGTCACCTTACCTTGGGTACGAATAATATCAGATAATGCAAACCCCTCACCCCAAAGTTCCTTTCTACGTTCAATCAAAATCTCTGTGATCAGTTTTGTATTATCGCTTCCTTCAAACAACTTCGCATTCCGTGCTTTTCGCAGCTTATTCAAAGCAGCGACCGCCTTTTCTGTTTCTCCTGCCCTCGCATAACCTTCAGCCTCAATTAGGAGCATTTCAGCTGAACGCATATACACGATATCCCCTATTTGATTTGTCTTCATTTTAAACTTCTTATAGCGTAAAAAACCCTCTCTACCTTTCAGACCATCCCACTCAAATAGCGCGTATCGGACATCATCTTTATCAAATAGGTTCTCAAAATAAGGATCAGCCATAAAACTATAATAATAAGAAGCAGAAGACGAAACGTCGATGTAATGAAACGTATAACTAGCCGTATTCTGCTCGGTAGTTTGCAAATGCCCCCATAGCCATTCCGAATTCTGCGCATCGTTAAATCCAGCCTGATAATCCGACGCACTCATTAGGTTGTGTCCCACCGCAGCTTTATTTGCATATTCTGCCGCTAATTTCCATTCACCGATCTGCAAATAAGTCCTGGCAAGAAGACCATAAACAACGTCTATACTGATCTGATATTTTTCCACATTTGTTGCTGAAGCCAATAGCACTTCACTGTCTTTTAAATCTTTCAGAATCTGTTGATACAGTTCTTCCAGGCTTGCCCTAGGCTTACCTTTTGTTTGCAGGGTACTCGGCTCAGTATAAATCGGTACTGATTTTGCGCTTTTATCTTTTAGGTAACTAAACTGATAGAATGAAGCCAGATTAAGATAAATAAATGCACGCAAAGCCTTCGCTTGCCCCTTTAGGAAGTTTTTATCTGCAACCTCCCCAGTCACCCCATCCACTTTCGAGATCACATTATTGGTATTGTCAATTACTTTATAAAATAAAGTCCAAAAAGATGATACCCGATAGGACCGGCGGTTATCTAATTCCGTAAAGCCGTATGCATCGCGGTAACCATATTTGGTTGTCACCGCCACATCGCTCCCCATGGCATCACTTGTACGCATTACGGATGTA
This sequence comes from Sphingobacterium sp. HMA12, assembly GCF_002933815.1. Taxonomy (GTDB): domain Bacteria; phylum Bacteroidota; class Bacteroidia; order Sphingobacteriales; family Sphingobacteriaceae; genus Sphingobacterium. The sequence goes on along the minus strand of NZ_BEYR01000003.1, from coordinate 227,190 downwards.
TACCCCGGATTAGCATAAGTAAAATAGGTATCATTTAAGTATTTCCATGTACCGTTGACAACCGTTGCCACACCGCGCGTATCTTTATAAATCTGCTCTTCGGTTACAGATGTGGTAGGCACCGTATCAAGCTTATCTTTACAAGAAGTATTGATAAAGGAAAGCCCTAAAAGCATATAGACAAGTTTTATTTTTGTGATTTTCATAATATTATTTACTTTAAGCATTCAACTGATTTAAAACACAAGCTGTATACCACCTGAGATTGTACGCATCGCCGGATAGCGGAAATATGTATTACCATTTACCGTCTGCTCGGGATCCATACCTTTGTGACCATAAAATGTCAAAAGATTTTCAGCTGTAGCAAAAACACGTATTTTATCTATATTGATCCGCTTCAATAAGGCTCCTGGTAGACTATAACCGAGGCTTACGTTTTTGAGCCGCGCATAGGTTCCGCTATATAAAAAACGTGTGGATGCTGAAGTCCAGTTTGTAGCATCTGTCGTTAGTTTAGGAACATCTGTTTGTGTATTTTCCGGTGTCCAGTGATTTAATATTTCTTTCGACCAGGCACGGCCGGCATTATTACCATTATGCATTAATTGAATGTAGTCATTATCCAGTATTTGACCTCCAAGGCTAAAGCTTAATAACGCAGACAGGTCGAAATTTTTGTAAGTAAAACTGTTCTGAAGTCCTCCTACGAGATCCGGGAGTGAGCTCCCGGCAACAAAGCTGCCCGCATCGCTGTATTTAGAAGTTTTCTCGCCGGTATTATTACCATCTTTATCAGCGAGATACCATTGCGGCAATCCATTTTGGGGGTTCACACCAGCCCATTCAGGCATATAGAAATCGAAGACACTCCCCCCTACGCGAAGAATTTTAGTGCCACTGATAATTGCCTTCGTATTATCCGGAAGAGACGTAACTTTATTTTTATAATGAGAGAAATTGAGATCCAGATTCCATCTAAAATTATCATTTTTAACAGGTATCGTATGGATATCCACATCTATACCGGTATTTTTCACGGCACCTATGTTCGCGTCGTAGCCAACATATCCTGTTGACGAAGCCATTGGCATTGTAAACAGTAAATCCTTACTTCTTCTGTCAAAATATTCTACGGTCAAAGAAACCCTATCCTGGAAAGCCGAAACATCCACGCCCACATTTAAATTCAGATTAGTTTCCCATTTCAGATCCGGGGTTGCCAATCTACCTGTATAGGTCCCTCCCTTGCCAAGACTATTGGCAATCGTATAAAGTCCCTGATAGGCATAATAAGTTCCCAGATTATCATTCCCTTGACCACCGTAACTCGCACGGAGCGTCAATTGACTAATTGTGCCATTATCTTTTAAGAAATCTTCTTGCTTCAATTTCCACGATCCCCCGACAGACCAAAATGTTCCCCAGCGCTTCTCTGGGCTAAATCTTGAAGAGCCATCTGTCCGTAATGAACCGGAGAAATAATATTTGTTATCATAATTATATTCCAGACGCCCCAGAAAACTCAATAGTCTATAGTCAACACTTGAGCCAGTAAAACCATCCAATTGCGAAGCTGCAACCGGTTCATAGAATCCCGGCAATACAAAATAACTACGGTTACCGCTAATATTGCTACTATTAAAGGCATAATATTCCTGTCCCGCTAATACATTAAGGTGATGTAAGCCAAACTGCTTCTCATAGGTCAATATATTATTCCAGGTTTGTCCTACCGTCCGTACGCTTGATCGCCCCACAGAACCAAAAGTTTCGGCACTAAATCCATATAGAGGGTTTTCGTAATCGTGTGTATTGGAATTGATATAATCCAGACTATAGGTAGATTTCAATTTCAGATTCTCTGTTAACAGAGCTTCCAGATAGGCCCTTGCAGAAATATTTTCCCTACGAATATCATTCTTATCCAATGGTAAAGTGGCTGCTAAATTGTTACGCGGTGAGGCAGCACTAGGTCTATATGCGCCAAAATCATACACTCTTTTTCCATTCTCTTCCACATAAGATCCATCGTCATTACGTTCATAATACGGATAAAAAGAAGGAACCAGTCGTGAAAAGTTAATTATATTAGCCGTATTACTGTCTTCCGATTGCGGATACTTCTGTAACGTGCTGCTCCCTGCTATATTTACACCGGCATTCAACCAGGATTTAACTTTGCTATCGATATTCGCCCGCAGATTATAACGTTTAAACCCGGACTCAATAGCCATCCCTTGGTCATTAAGATAACCTCCCGAAATATAATAGGTGTTTTTTTCACCTCCACCACTAAAACTTAAATCACCTTGGGTACGCACACCAGTCCGTTGTAATACATCTTTCCAGGGATCGTCCCATAGCGTTTTGGCTCCCGGAACCAGTTTACCATCTAGACCTACCGGTTGCGGAAATTGACTACCATAGGGATTCTTCTTCAAATCGACCAATAAAGTCCTGCTCGCATTGGCAGCTGCCTGTGAAGCACTCAAACCATTGCTCAAATTTTTATTTCGCAGGGCCTCCCAGTACAACTGGAAGTATTCGTCTGTCGTCACTTGTTCGTAATCGCTGACAGCGCGACCCGAATATCCCTGTGTGAAATTAAGATTGATTTTTGTATCACCCGAACTTTTACCAGATTTAGTCGTAATAATGATAACGCCGTTTGCCCCACGTGAACCATAGAGCGCGCTGGAAGCCGCATCCTTTAAAACCGATATGGACTGTACGTCATTTGGATTTATGGAACTGATATCCCCAGCATAAGGATTGCCGTCCAATACAATCAACGGAGAACTTGATGCGTTGATGGAACCAATTCCGCGAATACGAATTGTCGCATCCGTCCCCGGCTGACCAGACGAAGCAACAGATTGCAAACCGGGAACCTGACCTTCTAATGCTTTAGAGATGCTTGAAACCTGTCTATTCTCAATTGCTTTACTGCTCACGGTGCTAACCGAACCGGTAATATTGGATCGTTTGGATGTACCATAAGCCACTACAACTACTTCCTCTAGGTCTGTACTAGAAGGTTTCAGCGCCAAAGAAATATTCGTTCCTGCGGCTCGCACCTGTTGCGATTCGTAGCCTATAAATGAAAATTCCAAAAGAGGAACATCTTTAGCAGTGGTGCTAATGGTAAATTCACCTTTCACATCAGTTAGTGTTACCTTATTTTGATCTGACACACGTACACTTACGCCAGCTAGCGCCTGTCCCGTAGTCGCATCAGTAACTCTTCCCTGGATGGAACGTTGCTGTGCATACAATTTATTCATATTGGCACTAGACAATGCTACCGCTACAATAGGAATGTATTTAAATGTTGAGTGCATATAAAGAATATTTTAATAAATTAGTTAAGTATTGTAAATATATAGAAAAAATAAATAAATATAGTGTAATTATTCAAGCAAATAGCTTACTTTATTGCGCATTTTTAAAAATCTACTAAATTGATAGATTTTATCAGAGCGCAAATATAATACAATCTATACTATTTTACTATACATTTTTAATAAAAAAATAAATCATTAAAAATCAATAGATTATAAAAACAAATTATGACAATAAATTGATAGTAAGCAAGCTAACAATTGTTATTGATCCAGCCAGCGCTGAAAATTTGGCGAGCGTTCTTCGCTAACAATAACATCAATCCCCGTTGGAGTTTGGGGAATTAGTTCCAATTTAATTCTATTTCGACTTATTTTTAACATAGACTGAATAGAATCAATACGAATAAGAAATTTTCTGTTAATTTGAAAAAAAACGAATGGATCTACCTGGGTCACCAAGTGGACAAGTCTATCCTCAATAATATAGGCTACCCCCGACTCCTTTTCTACTGCATAAAGTTCTTTATCTTCCGCCATAAAGTAAGCAATATCGGCAATCGCCAAGGACTTTAAAAAGTTGCCATACTTCACCAGAAATCGCTGTTTTAGACGCAGCTCTGCTTTGGGTAGCAGGGGCTCCATACGCTTCATGGTCTGCGCGAGTTCTTCCGCATCAAAAGGTTTCAACAGATAGGCATAACCTTGATTTTGAAACGCTTCCAAAGCGTATTGTTCATAGGCCGTTGTAAAAATAAGCGGCACCTCAATCGAAACCTGTTTAAATATTTCAAAACTCAGTCCATCCATCAGGTGGATATCCATAAAGATCAAATCGAAATGATGCTTATTGATGACCGTCACTGCTTCCTGAATCTCCTTTGCATTGGTAAAAGTCAATGTGCCCTCACCATAACGTTCAGTCAACATCTCCTTTAAGCCTACATAAGCCCAGTCTTCGTCTTCAACGATCAATATATTCCATCCCATGGGTTGAAAGTAATAAAAAATCCATTTCCTAAGAAAGAAAATGGATTAATATATAAAGGATTAAAAAAAATTGACTTTATTTCAATAGATCAGGATTATTATTGATAGCCTCCTGAGGATACCGGATTACATATCGCGGATCGTTTTGCTGTAAGGTTGCTGTTTTGCCAAAACTGGTATGTGTTATTGCAGGTCTTGTTGTACGTTTTAAATCGTACCAGCGTAATCCCTCCAGCGCCAGCTCGCGCTTGCGCTCAAGCAACACCGCATCCAGCAATTGTTCTTTGGACAGATCTGCATCAGCTTTCATTTGTTTGGCGTAGGCATCAGCAGTAAATCTGTTTTTCTTTAGTGCGGACAGATATTTTAGTGCTTCCGCCGTATTTCCAAGACGAGCATTACATTCCGCAATCGTCAAATAAAGCTCCGCATTTCTAAAACTGACATTAAATCGGTTTTCTCCACCTTTGAGAGATACATAATCAGCACCTCTTTTTTGGAAGTAACGTCCCTTCCTCAAATCACCATCTGGGTAGGATAATAATAGAGCCGGCGAAATAAATGAACTTGAACGAACTTCCGAAATAGACACCTTCTCCAACGCCATAATGATTTCAGCGGACTCAAAATCATTGGGTAATAAGCTTCCCCCAACATTAAGATCTACTAACTTGTCGTTTATTTTCAAGGCTTGCTTTGCCGCATCTATTGCTGCCTGCCATTCCCCGCGATACAAGTGAACACGTGATGCCATTGCGTAAGCAGCTCGTTTACTAAAGCGATAATTCACGCCTTTGGCCTGATCGTCTACCGTAAGCAATACGGTCCCCTTTTCCATATCTGATAACACCTGTGCATAGGAGTCACCTATGGTTGCAGGAACAAAACGTTGTTCCAGGTCGATTTTAGTCGACAGCGGAACTCCACGCAAGGCTATATTGCTTGGTGAATAGACTTCACTGTAACAATTCAACAATTCAAAATGGGAATAAGCACGCATCAGATAGGCCTCCCCTTTAATCTGATCCACTGTCGCATTGCTTGTCAATTTCTCGTCAATGGTACTGATGATCTGGTTGCTATAGAAAATACTCTTATAGAAGGCCAAATACGGATAAGCAATGGTTGCCGGATCGGGATTTTGATCATTCCATAAGTAGATATCTTTGGTCTGGGCAGCATCTGTCGAGCTTTCATCCAAAAGCAATTCGTCCGTACGTAATGACAAATAGGATTTATGTGCAGGGAAGCCAACATAGCCGCTGGTCATTACGCCCCTAAAATCACTTTCCGAGGCCGGGATGACAGTTCCCACCGGTTGTATATCTAAGTATTTATCACAGGATGTCAATGCACTTGCTGTCATGATCAATCCAAAATAAATTATATTCTTCATGTTTAATCAATTAAAAGAATTAAAAACTTGCCGAAAGACCAAAGGCAAAGGATTTGCTGATCGGCTGCGCATAATTGTTACCATAAGTCTCCGGATCAAAGTAACCTTCGTAATTTGCTCCGAAAACAAATAGGTTACGTCCCTCTACGTTCACACGCAAATTGCTTGCGCCAATTTTCTTACTCACTGCTGTCGGGAGCGTATAGCCTAAACGAATGCTATTGATGCGGACATAGCTCATTTTCTTAGCCCAGACATCGTACATATTAAAGGATTTGATCGGGTCATTACTTTCCATCCAACTATAGGCCATCCAACGGTCATTAAGTTCAGAACTTATACTTCCCAATGCTGGAAAGGCTGTATTACCCTGTAAAGCCATCAACAGGTCTCTGGAATAATTTTGCCCCCTATCCACAAGAGCAGGATTGTAGGTCGGTGTACGGCTTACCCAACGGTCCAAATTGAATACGGCTGAAATAGCCAGATCAAAATTAGCATAGCGGAAACGGTTGGTCATACCACCGATAAACTTCGGATCCTTACTGCCCAAATATCTAAATTTAGAAAGATAAGTCGCTGCTGTCATACTTGTTTGTGAAGTATATCCCGGTAAGAAATCTGCCCAAGGATCATACAAACCATAGAAATCTTCCATGCTCGAAACAGATCCATCCTGATTTCTGAACTGCATCACGCCATCTTTATCCAAGCCAGCAGTTTCCAATACGTACATTCCATTAATAGGACGACCTGCCTGCGACTCTGGCGAGTAGGCTTTCGGATTATCCATCACCTTCAATAATTTATTATTATTGTGGGCAATATTAAAATCCGTAGACCAGGAGAACTTATCCGTCTGAATCTGACGGCTTGAAATCGTCAATTCTATCCCCTGATTTCGCACTGATGCCCAGTTGACCTGGACATTCTGAAAACCATTTTCCATAGGCAATTCACTGTTTCCTATTAAATCGGTACTTGTTCTATTGTAATAATCAACCGTAATATTCAGTCTATTTTTCCAAAGGCCTAAATCAATACCGGCATTATATGACTTCGTACGTTCCCAACGTAATTTATCATTTGCCGGCATCTCCACCACTACTGTGCTTTCTGTATTTCCGGGAAGCAGAGTTGCGTTATTGTACAGTCCGACGATAAACGGATAAGTGTTACGGTCAATATTCCCTTGTATACCGTAAGAGGCACGTACGCGAAGATCAGATAACTTTGTCTTATCCTTTATAAAATCCTCTTCCAATACATTCCACGATCCGGACAAGGACCAGATTGGCAAAAAACGATATTGCGGATCTACCCCGAACATATTGGAGCCATCATAACGAATGCTACCATACACGTTATACTTGCGGTCAAAGGTATAGGTCGCATTACCATAGAAAGAAGCATATGAATTCTCTCCAAACACTTTGCTATACTGAAGAAATCGTCGATCATCTTGATAGTTACTGTTTGGAAAAACAATACTCTGGGTGGTCAACGTTGCTGGATTATATCCAAACCCTTTGGATGAAACTATTGTATTTTTACTCCTTCTCAGTTCTGTTCCCCCCATCAGTTCCAGCTCATGCTTTTCATTCCAGGTTTTGTTATACTTTAAGTAGGTCTTCCAATTATATTGAAATATACTATTATGATCATTTTCGATCTTACCACCTGTAGGCAGGAAATACTTATTCGTTTTAGTCGCAGCATCGTAGTACCGTGTTGCAGCACGCAATTTACGGGTATTATAACTTTCCTGATCGGCAAATCGTTCCATACTATTTTCATCAAACTGCAAGCCAAATTCGGTACGTAAAGACAATTGCGGAATAATGGTATACTCCAGGTAACCAATGGCTTTTAAGGCCTTATTGGTTAGCGTATATTTGGTGTTTTCACGTTCTTCTACGGAATTAAAAGGAATGTAAGTATCTTTTTCATAGCCCTCAATATCCGGATCATAATTGTACTTACCTGATTGGTCACGCACAGTCAGGTAAGGATTTACCGTACGGACGTAATTGCTTGGATTGGTAAATGCATCAGCGTCCTGAATCGGATTCTGTCTGTTTGAAACCGAACCTAAGAGATTAATCCCAGCTTTAAATCGATCGTTTATATTGAAATCATTGTTTAATGTCAATGAATAACGACGTAGGTCTGCCCCTTTAGTCGCCCCCTTTTCATCGTAAAAACCACTTGACAGATAGTAACGATGTCCGTCATTACCGCCAGAAATTGATGCCGAATATTGTTGATTGAGTGCCTGACGATAAAGTTCTTTTCCCCAGTCCGTTTGTTGCGTACGCAATTGACTGATGGATTGCTGCACTTCTGGCGATAAAGCGGCCAAACCACCCGAACGGTAAGCATCCAATGCATTTGCGTTGTTTAGGATACGCATCACCGCTCCCTTGTCCGTCCGGTAATTTAAATCGGTCCGGTCTGCCATCAATAGTTCAAAGTCTACTTTTTCATTGGCATTCATCAGGTTGAGTTTACCAAAGTCAGGACGTTCGGTCACAAAGGTATTTGCCGAAATCTGCAGTTTTGCTGGTCCGGATTTACCTCTTTTCGTAGTAATCACTATCACGCCATTCGCTGCACGCGCACCATAAATCGAAGTTGCTGCCGCATCTTTTAATACCGTGATATCTGCAATATCATCAGGATTGATTCCTGCGATCGGAAGATTCGTCAAGCTATTCAGATTATCCTTTTCAATCCGATTTGGCATTGCTGTTCCCTCAATAGGCAATCCGTCAATCACCCATAGCGGATCCTGCGTACCATTGAGCGATACCGTACCGCGGATACGGATCTGTGGTGCACTGTTAGGACCACCGTTAAAATTGCTCAGCTGTAAACCAGCCACCTGACCTGCTAGCATCTCATCAATTGATGCAACACCAGTTTGTTTGATATCGGCTACATTGATTTTATTATACGCAGTGGTATTCTTACGCTTTTTGATATCGGTATATCCCGTTACGATCACTTCGTCCAAAGATTCACCACCCGGTTGTAGTAAAATCGTCTTGTGATCCTGAAATACTGGAATCTGCATTCGTTGGTATCCCACATAACTAATGGTGACGTATTTTAAGTTTCCCGGAACTTTTAGGCGAAATTCGCCCGAAGCATCAGTCAATGCACCCAAAGCAGATTGTTGCACCTGATTGGGTACACCGATGTCTTCGGCTACTGCCGAACTTTCGACTACAACCGTCGCCCCCACGACCGGCTTTAATGTGACCGCATCCAGTACCTTTCCTTTCAGTTCCTTGGATTCCTGTGCTTGTGCCATTTGCACACACATGAAGGTCAGCGGTATTAAAAACTTATTCATTTTGGTAGATGTTGATATAATAGATGTTAATATATTAGTTCAATTGCAGGGTATTTGCAATACGCAATTGCAGATCCATATAATGTGCTTTTGTTGTGGCATCTCCTGTCCTTTGTTTCTGTTTCAACAATTGGTAGATCTCATACAGCTCAGCGCGTTTATAGGTCAGCATATCCGAAGTACGGATCATTCCAGTGACATGTACATTACGTAAACCCACTTGAGCAGAAGCAGTATGTTGCGGATGCAAACACAGATTAGGCTGAGTTCCTTCGATCAATTGTTCGACATCAGCTAATTTTTTTGCATTTAATTTCTCCATGGACTTATTCGTGGAAACCATCAGCACATCCACGTAATTCTGTTGCAACATGCGCGTTTTAAGATCCAATGTCTGTCCACCGAGCGTTTTTGCGAAAATTTCTTTGCGTACAGATGCTAAAAATGCAGGTGCACTCCATGCTTTCTTGTCGCCAAAGAGATTTTCCATTTCGACCATGCGCAGTAGACGTTCATCATTCACCAATTTATAGAGCATGGCATATTGAAATTCCCGTTGCAGGTTATAAGGTGCATATTCAAATGGTCCCATTGGTGAATCTCTTAAAGGAAACGTTTTCGCCATCAGTTCCGGAACAAATAACCAATCCGGCATATAGAACACATGTTTCTTTAAATATTCTAGTGCAGCGATCTGTTTTTCTTTAGGCACGGGGCTATATGCATTTTTTTGGTCGCCCAAAACAGCATTTTCAAGATAAATACCACCGATATTATTCAGCACATGGTCTGCATAAGCATACCATTGGCCAACTACGCCCATATATAATTTACCAGCACGGTAGTAGTCATCCCCTGTATTTGTTGTCCAATTGATGATATTAGGCATCATGCGACGCAGATTCAGCATGCCATATTCCCCAGCTTTCATTGCATCATCGCCCAGATCTTCGGATTGTGCCCGTGGATCCACAATATTTTTGGAATCTTGTTGCTCCCCGTAATGATAGATTGGGTCATGAACATGGGCATCAATTTCGTTTCGCAACAAAGGTATTTCATCCCAAGGCTGGGTTTTACCATACCAACGGTAAGCCCATCCGATTGCGTATTTGTCATAGGCTCCAATCACCGGAGTGATCTGCTCGACACCATCTTGAGGTTGCGCTACATAATTGAAACGTGCGTAATCCATAATAGATGGTGCCGTACCCCCCATTTTTGCGGTAAAGCTTTTACTCCGTAGCGAGTCAACAGGAAAACTTGCCGACGAACCCATATTGTGCATCAGTCCCAAGGTATGTCCGATCTCATGTGAAGAGACAAAACGAATGGCATGAGCCATTTTTTCATCCGAGAATACATTCGACCGTGCCGAAGTATCTACAATACCAGTTTGGATCCGCATCCAGCTATTCAAGATCGTCATCACATTATGCCACCAGATCACATCAGCTTCCAAAATCTCACCGGAGCGAGGATCCACCACAGATGGTCCCATCGCATTGGCCTGCGCTGACGCAGCGTATACAATAGAAGATACATTTGCATCATCCGGATCAAATTTGATACTATCCGGTTGTTGTTTGGCCAAAATCGCATTCTTAAAACCTGCTGCCTCAAATGCTTCCTGCCAATCGTGAACGCCATCAATGATGGCTTGTCGCCACTGTTTTGGCGTGGCCGGATCAAGATAAAAAACAATAGGCTTTTTCGGCTCTACCAGTTCACCTTTCAGGTAACGAGCTTTGTCCTCATCTTTGGGTTCCAGTCGCCAGCGGTTAACCAGATTTTTTTTATCCAATTCTTGCTGTTTATCGTTAAAGTACCAACGTGGCGATGTAAAAAAACCAATACGTGGGTCCGCAAAACGTGCTACCATCGGCGTTTCAGGCAGTTCATAAAGGTTGCTTGTAACCTCCAGTGATACCGGTACCGATTCATTGCCCTCTGTTACTTTTGTCGACAACACCGACTTCACAACAATATTATTGGAATAGGATTTAATTTCTTCGATCGTGGATATGCTGGTTTTGGGTGAGGTACCTAAACCCAAAGAGGTGAAAACATCCGTAAAGCTCTTTTCTGACCCGTCAAATACCTTGTTAACTTTAATCACCACAGCACTCGAATCTTTGGAGTAGCTCTCCACTTTAAAAGATTCGATGTATGAGGGACGATAATTATCGTAGACCGATGCAGCGATCGCATCAGTTGTAGGAACTTCCACCTGAGGTTTAATCTCCGAAACCCATACCTCTTTCTTCTCTTTGCGCAGGGTAAACCGAATCACCTTATTTTCATAATTCATTCCCTTATTTACACCAGCCTCATTCAGCGCCAAGGGAACGGAAGACAATTTTTGGATCAGGAGAATGTCCTGGCCCATTTTTTTCAATGGAATTTCAAAATAATAATTATTTTCCTTTCGGATCACACCAAACATACCACTGTCCACGCGCGCGTCTTTAAACAGTTTATCATAGGCGATCGTCGTATCTTTCTTGGCTGTAGAATCTTTTGTAGAAGTAACAGTCTCTTTTTTTCGTAAACCTACCGTCTGCAATACAGAACAAGATTGCATGAGGCCTGCCGAGAATAAAAGGCTTAGGGCTAGCTTGGTATAAGTGTTGTTCATTCGAATAATTTTTTCTGAGCGCAGATTTTCAATAGCATAAATACCTGCTAATGCACCCGGTTTGTTTTTCAATGGCAAATGAAGCGATCATAAGCTGATGGTAGGACTCATCGTGAGAACTATTGAGCTGGCGATTGTTTCATCCGATAAGATTAAGATTAGGTTAATCTTGCAATTAAATTCCTAGATCAGGAGCCAAATTTGTTAAAAATATTGTATAGAATCACCCCAAAAGGGACGAGCGCGCATTTCCAACGTATGAACACGCACATATAACCTATGAACACGTATCCAAACCGCATCTCCCTACCATTTTTTAAAGATCCAGCAGTGGCAAATTGACAAAAAAACGTCTGTCTACTGTTCCGAAGCCAAACCCGTCTAACCTATAATGGGCATACATAGACACCAGGTAATTAAGCCCATATCCCTCACCTTCCATTTCAGCACCCTGCCGCGGCTGCCAATTGTTGCTTACTTTTATGATTTTGCTGTCCGATAGATATACGATATCGATCTGAAGTGGATTTTCCGGCGAAATACGCGTATGTTTGATTGCATTTTCCACCAGCATCTGCAAGGCCAGACGTGGCAGCTTATGTCCCAATACTGCTGTTGGAATCGAAATCTCCATATCTTTGAGCGCTGCTCCAAAACGTACCTGTTGTAAAAAGAAATACGCTTTTGCAAGCTCCAGTTCTTCCTGTACCAAAGACCATTCCGAGTCGTCTGTACGCAGCATTTTACGATACACCTTGGTCATCTTACCCACAAAAGACTTCGCCAGATCATTATCCTTACCAATCAGATATTGGAGGGAGCCAAACGTATTAAACAAAAAATGTGGATTGATCTGCTGCCGCAACTGAACCAGACGCATCTGCGTATATTCATTTTCCTGCTGTAAAGCCATTAATTTGAGCTGCTGAATCTTGCGCCGCTCTAACACATTAAAATAGATAAGTGCTATTGCCACAAGCATCAAACCGACACCAAGTAAAATACTATAGGTCATCACTTCCTGGATCTCATCCTCGATGGTCAACAGCAGGACACTGACCCGAATTTCTCCCCCAACAAAAATAATCGAACAGGGATAGGAGTTGACCATCACATCCAATTTGAGGTAGTCCGATTCAACGATCTTGCCCTGTGGGATTACTTTGGTTTCCTTTCTTTTTCCCCACTTTGTATTATCGGGTGAAACGACACAGAGACCTTGATCATTATAAATTTCAAAATAAGCTCTTCTTCCAAAATAGCGGTATCGTGGTGCGAAATAGCCATTTAATTTTTCGATATCAATATAGATATGATATAAGCGATGTGCTATGGTGCGGGTTTTATAAAGCATCCACATCTTCTTGTCCACACGGTCCAACTGGCTTACCGGAATAAGGACAAGCAGGGAATCACGACGAATCTGGGCTGTTGGTAGGGTATCCACCAACCTTTTCTCAGATGTGTACAGTTCTTGTTGTAACATTTCCAGCTGCTTGTTCAGCAGCAACATATTTTCATCGGCAAAATCTACCAATACCCTTTTATTCAGTCGATCTATTTTATGATGGATAATACCGAGCAGTCCCCCACCTATCAACAGCAACAAAAGCAAACAGAAAATAAGGATAGTACCGTTTTTCTGTTCAGCATTTTTAAATCGAAAATTCACGACGCAAAAATACGGGAAAAATTCCGAGCATTACAAAACCACCTGATAAGAAAGGACTTTGCTCATCCATTTGTCATTGAATCTCGACATATTTTACAGGAGAGACCAAAATAAATCTTTCAATCAGCGAACTTTAGCAATAAATTTCGGACTTTTGTACCCACAAAAAAACAGCACTGTGTCAAAAGCAACATTTTTAAAGTTTGCCAAACGAATCTCTATCGGTCTAGCAAGTTTAATAACACTATTTATTCTTTGTATATTATCCATTCCCTATATCTTCGAAAAAGAAGTAAACGACAAAGTCAAATCTTTGGCAAATGCACATATCAATGGGGAACTCAACTATACAAAAGTCAGATTAACCTTCTTTGATCAATTTCCGCTGTTGACAGCATCCATGGATGACGTGTTGTTAAAAGGCGCCGAACCATTCAAAAAAGACACCTTGCTTGCCGCCAAACAAGTTAGCTTTGGGATTGACCTCATGAGCTTGCTTAAGTCTAAAATTATCATTGACAAGTTTATCGTTAACAATGGGAGAATCAATATTTTGGTAGATTCGCTGGGCAATGCGAACTACAACATTTATAAATCCGCACCTACAGATTCCACCAAGACAAAAGACGATTCCGAAAGCAGCGCACTCGCCTTTCAGCTGATCAGATTTGAAAAGACCAGTCTACATTACGAAGATCAATCTATTCCATTATGGATTGAAGCCAAAGATCTGGACTATGAGGGCAAGGGCGATCTGATGTCGAATATTTTTGACCTGAATACCAAAGCCAAGATCGCCGCTTTTTCCTTTTCCTTCGACAATGAACTATACGTTGATAAAAAATCCATTGACGCCAGCTTATTAACCCGTATCAACACCGATAATCTATCCTTTGTATTTGAAAGAAATGACATCAGGATCAATCAATTACCTGTACGGTTCCGGGGATTATTATCCTTTATATCGCACGGTTATCACCTGGATTTTAAACTAAAATCCCAGGAGAGTACCCTGAGTGAATTGCTGTCACTGGTTCCCAATAGTTACGCATCATGGATAAAAGATCTATCGGTCAAGGGTACTTCTGAAGTATTTGTCAACTTATTAGGAGACTATATCGTCGACAAGAACGAAATGCCCGATCTTTCTTTGGGACTGACCATCAACAACGGTTATCTTGCTTATAAACAATCCAGAAATCCGCTAACAGATTGGAATGCAAAATTAAGGATTGATCTTCCGGTATTAAATCCCGACTCGCTCCGGATTGACCTGAAACAATTTGACTTTAAAGTTGCATCAGGCTACTTCAACGCAAAAGGACAAATCGCAGGACTCCATCCTGTGACTGTACATGCTGATATGAAAAGTGACCTGGATCTGGGTATCCTCTATTCCTCCTTGCAGTTCCCGGACTTCTCTTTCGGAGGCCGCTGGAATCTCGACGCAAAGATCAACGGAACCTATGCCAAAGCCACACGCAAAGTCGGTCTTCAAAAGCGCAAACAGGAGTACATTGCTTCCATACCGACATTTGACATTAAAAACACCCTCGCAGATGGTCATTTCAAATTGGCCAATCTCCCAAAAGGGCTTGAAAAGATTGCGTATCGCCTTGAGGCAAAAGACCCGGATGGCAAAATGCAAAGCGCCGCTATCGCTATTCACGACATCTCTATCCAGGCGCTCAACAATTATATCAAGGGTTATGTTTCTATAACGGATTTCAATAAAATTGCCGTACAGTCTGACCTCAAAGCCTTATTCAATTTGGCCGATATCAAAAGCTTCTATCCGATCAAAGATATCGAACTGGCGGGACTGATTGATGTCAACCTCAATGCAAAAGGTTATGTCGATCTCAAACGGAATATTTTTCCGCAAACCAATACTTCCATTGTGATGAAAGATGGGTTTATCAAATCCAAGGAGTACCCTATTCCAATGGATAATATACATGTTGAAGCCTTCGTGAATAGTGCGAAGGGGTCTTTACGTGATTTGAATGTGAAAATACTACCTGTTTCATTTACCTTCGCGGGGGAACCATTTTTCCTGAATGCAGATCTGCGCAATTTCAATAACATCAACTATCATATTCAGTCCAAAGGAAAACTCAACCTTGGTCCGATCTATAGGTTTTTTGCTTTGGACGGAACCAATATTGACGGGTTCATCCATACAGATTTCAGTCTAAAAGGTCTTCAGAGCGATGCGACGAGCGGACGTTATACCAGACTCCACAATAGTGGCCACATCAACATCGGCCAGATCCAGGTAGAGACAGATCTTCTCCCTCAGCCCATAGCGATCAAGAGCGGTGACTTTAGCTTTCACCAGGAGAAAATGAACTTTGATAGATTCCTGGTCAATTACGGTAAAAATGCGATTTCGATAAAAGGCTACATGAATAATATCATTAATTACCTGACCAATAGCAATGCAGCCTTACAGGGGCAGTTCACACTCAACAGCAAAAAAATCACTGTTGATGACTTTATGGTTTTTGCGGACAATCCTTCGGCGGCATCCTCTTCTTCAGAGACAGGTGTGATCCTTTTGCCTAAAAACCTGGATGTTCAGGTACTGGGCTTAGTCACCAATGTCTCTTACAACAACATGAATATCAAAGATTTCAAGGGGGATCTACAGATCAAAGAAGGCAAACTGGCGCTCAACAACACCACTTTTGAACTGGCGGGATTAAAAGCAGCTATGAATGGAAATTATAGACCAATAAATCCCCGTAGAGCCGCATTCGACTACGCTGTAAAAGCGGACAGCTTTGATATCCAACGTGCCTATAAGGAAATTCCAATGTTCAGAGAGATGGTGACTGCTGCCAAAAATGCGCATGGCCTTGTCTCTTTGGATTATAAACTGGGCGGCTTATTGAACGGCAATATGCAGCCTGTCATGCCTTCCATTGTCGGTGAAGGTACCTTGACGCTAAACCAGATCAAATTCAGAGGGTTCAAGTTACTGAACGGTATCAGCGAATCTACCTCAAAAGAAAAATTGAAAGACGGCGAAGTGAAAAAAGTTGTCATCAAATCACATATCAAGAACAATGTCATGACCATCGAACGTACCAAAATGAAGATGATGGGATTCAGACCCCGATTTGAGGGTCAAGTTACATTAGATGGACGGATGAATCTTGGGTTCAGACTTGGACTACCTCCATTCGGAATCTTCGGAATCCCGATGCGCATCACCGGTACCGCAGATAATTTTCAGCTTAAAATGGGAAAATATAAAGAGGAAGATCTCGATATGGACATGGACGATGAGGACAGTAAAGTGTACAAAGAATCTCAGCAAGAAAAGACAGCGACTGAAAAATAATTGGGTTCTCAGGATAGGGGGCGCAACAGGATAACAAGCCCGGATGTTAGGGACATCTTTAGGACGAAGCTGTGGCTAACAAAGTATTGTCGGACGGAGCGGCAATCCAGAGTGGCGCGATGATACCGAAAATAAATAGTAGAATGACCGCTGAGATCAGGTGCACATAAATATAATACAGATTTAATAGTACGTTTATCCCAATCATCGTTGAATCATTTAGTTTCGCAGATAGCTTACAAACTATTTGCAGTTAGGTTTGTATAGGATTACATAAACCTCGATTACATAAACGATGATTCAACGACAAACACTTGGATTGATTTTTATGCTTGCCACGACAAGCATAAGCTGTCAGAAAAATGACGTAATGACGGCGTTAGCAGAAAATGAAGTACCAACAAAGCTTAAAGCGAATATAAACGCCGCAGCTGTCACTGTCAACAATTATGTCAATACCAGCACCTACATCAATTCAGGATTCAGTTTTCTAAACCCTTCCCAGGTGAACAAAAACCGTCAGGCTATCGGCGGAAGTGCCTATACCGAGGTCTATGGATTCAATATTCCAGAGGAAAATCGGGTACGTGGGATTCGTTGGAACAGTGATGATGAAACCACGGCCATCTGGCGGCCACAGGGTATTGCGGGATTTACAAAAAATGGCGTCCGTTATCTTTTGGTCAGCTGGTATGCCCGCAATAATGCCGAACATAAGGGTTCTCGCATTACGCTGATTGACATTAGCCCAAGCTCAAGTACCTACCTGACTTACCGTCATATGCTCCTGGTGCAACCCGATATTCCCAGCGGCACAACAAGCCATACACAATACGGTTCATACGCTCCGCTCAAAGTGCATGCCGGTGGTATTGCCTACTTCAAAGGCAAAATTTATCTCAGCAGCACAAATTTAGGCGTTCGGGTGTTCGATCTCGATAAAATTATTGAAGTCAGCACCGGTGATGATACCAGTGAGAAATGCGGCAGAGATAGCAACGGTAATTTGTTCGCCTTCAACTATCGGTATATATTACCACAGGTGGGCTACCAAAAAATCAATAATGCCAGTCCCTTTTCGACTATCCAGATCAATGATGAGGGCACCCAGCTTTGGACTGGGCAATATTATGCCGGTAGCGCTGATGCTGCCATCGTACCTCAGGTTTTTGGCTTCCCTATTGATACGGACGGCAAACTTCAAAACACAGGCATTGTTACAGTTACACCAAAGAACAGCCTGTTTACCGACAATCATGCGCATGGTATCCAAGGAATATTCCGAAAGGGAAATCGCATCTGGCTATCCTGCACAGGCTCTCCGAGCAATTCCTATGGATCAAATGCCAGACTGGCACGATACAGCGATGGTGCCGATGATACTGTCCGTTACAGATGGCCATATGGTGCCGAATCCCTGTATTACGAAGCAACTTACGGTTATCTTTGGAGCCTGACCGAATTTGAGCCCAATGCCGGCGCACAAAATGGCAGCCAGGTCAACCGCTGCATATTTGCAGTAGACTTTTCAAAATACGAGTAGCTGTCAAATATAGATCCCATTAGTTAAGAATCTAATGGGATTTATTATCTTTATAATTGCATTTAAATCTATTGAAACTATGCGATATCTAACAAGCGTACTATTTGCGGTATTGGCCATCTGTAGTTGGTCAAGTTTTAGCGCCATTCAAGATCAAAAAAATCCATTGTATGGCAAGATATTTCGGGAAATTAATGAAATCCCGGGATTGAGCAGTTATGGCCATGCCTCAGGAGCAGTAATAGATGCGGGCAAAAGTGCCAGTGGCGACTATCGCTTTGCTGCCGGATATTATACCAACGATCAAAACGGAATCTGTATTTTAAACGAATTGCTTGACGACAAGGAGAATGGAAAGGGGCAGGTAAAGTATAAGATACTGGACACGATCAATATCCGTATATTGAAATCCAACGAACAGCTTAGCCTATGTAATTGCAGATTAGGCAACAAAGTGGACAGTGAAATTGTTGCCATTAGCGTTGTGGATGAAAACAAAGAATACTTTGATCAGATTGTCAAAGCCTGGCGATTGAATACCAAGACCGGAAAAATTAGTGCGATACAGAATACCAAAACAATCAATTGTGCCAATGAAGGCTATGGTATCTAATAGGGCTGCCTAAGGCATTTAGCTTAGATCAGGCCATCTGCTTTCAGTTTTTCAAAGACATGCAATACACCGATGACCTGGATAGGTTCACGTAAATAATCTTCATGGGAGAAGTACTTCACTTCTCCTATTTCATTACTAGGCTGTATCGTTTCGGTGAGCGGATATAGAAAACAGTCCTGTTCCATGATCACTTCGGGGACCATACCATAGGCAGGAGCAGTGATGTGACAGTAGTATGAAATCTTTTGGGGATCAAGGTCGATGTTCAATTCCTCTGAAATCTCCCGACGGAGTGATTGTAAAGAATCCTCCCCCGCATCAATTTTTCCACCGGGGAGATACCAGGCTTTTTTATTGTTACTATAAGCAAGCAATATTTTATGATCCGTTATACTAATCAATCCAGCTGTTGGTAAACCTTGTGTAACTGTAGACATTTGTTTCCTTGTATATTTTAATTTAAAGTATCGTTTTGTATTAAAGTATCTGTTGTGAAATTACTTTTTTACCAGCATTTATCCAAGAAAAACTCTATCCCACATCGAGGCAAGCTCTCCTGCTTCACCCCGATTAATCAATGAAATTCCGCAGAGAACAGCGAAACACAATTCTCCGTTTAATTACTGCTTGTGATAAGTTTAATTACTAAATTTGATACGAATGATGTGGGGAATATTGATCATTTTTCAGGAGCAATTTTTTCAAGCTCCTAAGAAAAATCTGCGCATGTTTCTTTGTAAAACACAGCGGCGGCAAAAGCCGCAAAGTATAAGCACCGGCATATCCCGTGAAGATTTTCTCGCCAAACAGCAGTTCATGGCGCAGCTGGCGTATGTCTGTATCAAACTCCACACCGATCATTAATCCCCTTCCCCGCACCTCGGCAATGCCCGTCATGCCCTGTAATTCTTCCATTAAAAATGTACCAATCTTTGCCGCATTGTCCATCAGCTTTTCATCCCGGATGACTTCCAATACAGCAATTGCTGCCGCACAGGCCAGATGATTGCCCCCAAAGGTTGTTCCCAATTGCCCCATTACGGGTGTGATGTCAGGAGAGATTAGTGTTGCGGCCATCGGGAGACCATTGGCAATCCCTTTCGCCACAGTAATCAGATCCCCTTTTATTCCGGCATGCTGATGTGCGAAAAATTTTCCCGTACGGCCATACCCCGACTGGATCTCATCGAGAATAAGCATGGTTCCCGTTGTCGTGCAGATCTGCCTGATTTCTTGTAAAAACGCTGCAGAAGCTACATGGATTCCGCCGACTCCCTGGATTGGCTCCATAATCAGGGCGCAGTATTCCTCCGTCTCCAGTTGTTTTCTCAAACTGGACGGTTCATTGAAAGGCGTAAAAAAATAATGGCGATTATCATTTACCGCAGCTCGGATGCTAGTGATATCGGTAGCAGATACGGTTCCCGAGGTGCGTCCATGAAAAGCATTGGAAAAGGATAAGACCTTTTTTCGTCCAGTCACAAAAGAAGCCAGCTTCAAAGCATTTTCATTGGCCTCAGCACCGGAATTAGAGAAAAATACCCCATAGTCTACATATCCACTGATCAGTCCTAATTGATCTGCCAGTTTATTTTGCAGATCATTGTATATCGTATTCGAGTAGAAACCGATCTTATTGAGCTGTCGCAAGGTGCTGTCGACTACATGCGGATGGGTATGCCCCACAGCAATAACAGCATGCCCGCCATACATGTCCAAGTACGCCTGTCCTGACTGGTCGTAAACAAAGCAGCCAACAGCACGGTCAATCTGTATGGCCAATTTTTCAAATACCGGAAATGGTTTCATCAAATGATCGAGATTTGGTTTACCCAAAAATCGGATTAAATCTTCCCCTAAAGGTAGTCCAGGATCAATTTAAAGTCAATAGTCCAGTCTCAGACAGGAAATACAAGTTACTCATCACAAACCAAATACCTGACTACAAATGCGCCCGGATCACTGTAAAAGGTTTCAATCTTGCAGAACAATTGTATCTTTGGTTGAATTACCCGATTTAATTGACCATGCTCAGACCCTGGAATTTGACAATGGAGATTGACAGATCCTCCACAAAGGCGATTTACTTACAACTAGCAGATAGTATTGCTGCCGACATACAGTCAGGTAGATTAACCCGCGGAACTGCGTTGCCCAGCAGCAGGGCACTTGCGGCACAATTAAAGCTAAACCGTAATACCGTGGTTGAAGCGATCCAGCAGCTTTTGAGCGAAGGCTGGGTGGTGAGTGAGCAGCGCCGTGGAATTTTCGTGGCCGAGCAACTTCCACCATTAACTGCCACAACTGAAAATACAGCGCACAGCATCACCGGACTACAAGCCCCGGCACCACTGCGTATTATCTTTGACGATGGTAATCCAGACAGTAAAATCGCTCCCATAGACCAGCTCGGACGTGCCTATCGGCAGATTTTCAAACGGAGTGCCCGATGGAAAATGATGGGCTATGCCGATCCGAGAGGACATATTGATTTCAGACAGGCGATCGCGGATATGCTCAATCAGGAGCGTAATATGAATATTACGCTGGACAATCTATGCGTCAGCCGTGGCAGCCAAATGGCCATGTACCTCGTTGCCCAATGCTTATTGAAAAAGGATGATTTTATCTTCGTTGAATCTCCGGGATACCATTCAGCCTGGAAGATCTTTGAGCATACTGGCGCACAGCTCATCGAAATCCCCGTTGATCAGGATGGTGTGCTTGTTAATGAAATGATCCCTCACCTGAGAGAAAACAAAAATATTAAGGCGGCCTACCTTACACCACATCGGCAGTATCCAACTACGGCCACATTAAGTCAGGCACGTAGGTCCGAGCTGATTCAACTGTCCAATCGGTATGGATTTACGCTTATCGAGGATGATTATGACTACGAATTTCACTTCGACCATACACCATGTTATCCACTGGCTGCTGATACCCAACTACAAAACTCGATCTACATCGGCACATTGAGCAAAGTGGTCGCCCCCGCGCTTCGCATAGGTTATCTGGTCAGCAAAGATGAAAAGCTCTTGCAGGCTATCGCGCAACTGCGCTATATGGTCGATATACAAGGGGATAATATCATGGAACAGGCTGTTCTGGAACTTATCCAGGACGGCACCGTCAGACGACACATCCGCAAAGCCACCAACTACTATCGGAACAAGCGCGACTTTATGGTCAGACAGCTAGACATACATCTATTGGAGCATGTCAGCTATCAACCTCCTCAAGGCGGTTTGGCGGTCTGGCTTGAATTCAGACATCAGGTAGACTGGACATTCTTGTTCAAAAAGCTGAAAGAAAAATCCGTTCATATCCCCCACCCCGACAACTACCACAAAGACAATTGTTACGGGGGCTTACGCCTAGGGTATGGCTCACTTTCGGAAGAACAGATCGAAGATGGAATCCAGATCTTGGCCGATCTGCTCCAACTCGCCCGAATTTCAATATAAGTGGGCTCAGCGTGTTAAAATAGCTAGACCGTTTCCTTATTTTGAAAAGGACAAAAAGATTAATATTTTGACAAATAGGAAACAGACAACATATAATTTCGCTTCACCAAGACCAATTAAAAGAATAGTATAGAGCAAAGGTTAAAAACAGTTAATTTTGCTAAAAAAACGTAATTATTTTGTCAAAAACCTATCTTTTCCACTTTTAGTTGGACAAATTAACCGTAGTTTTACGGCGCAAAATTACACGCTGTCTATTTTGTTAGATCTGCCTGTATAAAAAGAGAGAAAAGAGTACATTATTTTATGACTGAAAGAATACCGAGCAGGCCGTATGCAGCAATAACTGGGGTTGGAGGATACATTCCACCAAACAGAAGATCCAATACCGATTTAGAGCAGTTTTGCGAGACCTCCGATGAATGGATTATCAAACGTACGGGAATTAAGGAGCGGAGGATATTGGACGAAAATCTTGCCACATCGGACATGGCTGTCAAAGCTATCCAGGATTTAGCAAAACAATACAATAAAGATTTGCGGGATGTTGATGCGCTTATTGTTGCAACTTCCACACCAGATATGCCTATGCCAGCTACGGCAAATATTATTCTCGATAAATTGGGGTTGACCAATGTATGGGCATTTGATGTCAACGCAGCTTGTTCAGGTTTTCTTTATGCGCTGGATATGGCATCCTCACTCGTGGAGACACAACGTTACAAAAATGTACTTGTTGTCGGCGCAGATAATATCAGCACCTATGTTGATTTAAAAGATCGTTCTACTAATATTCTTTTCGGCGATGGTGCTGGCGTTATATGGCTCGAACCTTCACTTGAAGGCGGTGTCATGGATGCCTACCTGCGTAGCAATGGTGCTGGACGTGAATTTTTGAAAATCGAGGCTGGTGGTTCACTCTATCCAATTGACAGTAACCTTCCGGTAAACGACAACCGCTTTCTTAAGCAAGATGGCAAAACAGTTTTTAAACATGCTGTTCAGTCCATGAGTGATGCTTGTAATACCGTTTTACAGCGCAATAACTTACAAATTGAAGATATCAACTGGTTAATTCCACACCAGGCCAACCAACGTATCATCGATGCCGTAGGCCGTAGTCTCAATATTCCTGAAGACAGAGCACTCAGCAATATCGAATACTTAGGCAATACCATTGCCGCGACGATCCCTTTATGTATCTGGCAAAATATCAAAAAATTGAACACCGGCGATTTAGTGATGCTTACGGCTTTCGGAGCCGGATTCTCCTGGGGGGCGAGCATCTTTAAGTGGATGATCTAACAATCAAAATAGCGTCGGTAACTAGACCCCAAACACCATAAAAAAGCGCCAGAAATTTAACGATTTCTGGCGCTTTCTTTTGTGCTGTCCATGATGGAGAGCATCTCCTTAAAAATGTTGGGGTTCCGGGGATACAAGAGGTTTACAAATTCAAGTCAACAAGTATATTGACAGGGAGCTAATAGGAACCTCATCCGGACTTTATATGGACCTCATTCGGATGAAAGCGTATAAAGTCCGGGTAAATCCGAATAATTTCACAAACAAGTATGTGTTATTGCAGGAGATAATCACAACTTGCTCCCTTATTAGCCAGTAACAGAGAAAAATAAAAATCCGTTCGTTAATAATTCAACGATAGTCCTACACCAAATCCCATATCGCTGTCATAATGCGTCCTGAAAGCCATATTTTTCGTAATGATATAATTTAGTCCGGCCATATATTCCAGATCTGAGTTGACCATAAAATCACCCCGTATTCTGCGGGAGATCGGGATATCCTCACGCATCATTTGCAATCGGACGATACCGTCATGATATACTTCGGCCTGAAAATTCACCAGCATCGGCAATGTGTACATAAAACCCAGACTCACCCCCTTACGGCTATCTTTTTTATTGGCCTGACCGAAGATGTTTTTTTCATGTCCGTCTTCGCCCATTCGGCGGTAACGGTAATCAAAACCTACAAAAGGCATAAACCATTGCATTTTTCCAAAAAACCGCCCCAGGTGCGTCTCTACCTCATAACCATGCATATCGTTGTACCCCAATCGCCATTCCGATCCCAGTTGCCAGCGTGCATTCTGGAACATCGCCTGACCATCATTTCCGTTTGTCGCAAAATCATTCTGCGCCATGAAATGCGTCATATTACTTTCATGTTGCAGTTCCTTATAGGCCTTGGCTTTGTCGGGTAAATAGGGATTTTTATAGTCATCCACGGCAAACACCCGGTTCATTCCGGCCATCATATGGTATAAGATATGGCAATGGAAAAACCAGTCTCCTTCTTCATTTGCCAAAAACTCAATGTTATCCGTTTCCATTGGCATGATATCGACCACATTTTTCAGCGGCGCCTTTGCGCCCTTGCCATTTAGCAGCCTAAAATCAAAGCCATGTAAGTGGATCGGATGGCGCATCATCGAGTTGTTGTAGATGGTGATCCGTAACACCTCCCCTTTTTTCACCGGGATCTTATCCGTTTCCGAAAGGATCTTATTATCCATGCTCCACACATAGCGGCTCATATTTCCCGTAAGGGTAAACTTGAGATCACGCACAGGAGCGCTCTTCGGCAATTCGGTATCATGGGGAGATTCCAACATCGCATAATTGAGGGTAACGATATCTCCTAGTGCATTCGCATTGTAACGGTTTGGATCTTCATCCATCTTCATCTTTCCATGATCCATGCCACTATGCTTGCCATGATCTTCTTTTTTCTTTCCATCTCCGGTAATTTCCGAATACATGACCACATTCATATCCATCTGATTCAGACTCATATTCATCCCCATATCATTGAGATTACCGTCCATCTTCATCATGTCATTCATCATCTTCATCCCTTCAAAATATTTGAGACGGGGAAGCGGCGAGATCAGCTGTTTGATGCCGCTACCGACAAAATAACTTGCAGATTGTGTCCGGTCTTCGGTCGTCGCCATAAATTCGTAGGCTGTTCCCGCATTGGGGATCGTCACCACGACATCATAGGTCTCCGATACGGCGATCATAAGCCTATCCACTTCCACAGGCACCACATCATTCCCGTCATTAGCAACCACGGTAATTTTTCCACCGGCGTAGCGTAGCCAAAAATAGGATGAAGCACCACCATTGGAAATCCTTAAACGCACCTTATCTCCCGCTTTCAAGGCCTTGCCATCCACTTCCTTTAGATCTGTGGAATGGGCACCATTCAACAGAATCTTGTCGTAGTACACATCGCTGACATCCATGGCAAGCTGACGCTTCCACTCATTGGTGATTTTCGTTGCAAATTTCCCTTCTTTGATCGCCTCCACGTAAGATTGGGTCGCGCCTTTTTTAATAGCTGCCCAGTCATTTCCCGTATGCAGCATCCGCTGAATATTATCCGGATTATAATTTGTCCATTCGCTTATGATAACCGGAATAGTAGGTAAGTCATCTATCCCTTTGCGAAAAGTCTTGTCATCCGCCCTCTTGTTCAGAATAAGGCTACCATACATACCAATCTGTTCCTGCAAACCCGAGTGCGAATGATACCAATGTGTCCCATGCTGGATGATCGGGAAACGATAAGTGTAGGTCGAATTAGGCTTGATCGGTTCCTGGGTCAGATGCGGTACGCCGTCCTCTTTATTTGGCAGAAAGATACCGTGCCAGTGCAGTGAGGTACCCTCTTTCAACTTATTGTGAACAACGATTTCAGCGGTATCCCCCTCGGTAAAAGTCAACGTGGGCATAGGAATCTGCCCATTTACGGCAATGGCACGTTTTGCTTTGCCAGCATAATTGACAATGGTATCCCGTACATAAAGGTCATGCCGTACCACCTTTTGGGCAAACACCGCGACCTGTGCCGCTACGAATAAAACAACTGTTAATACAATATTTCTCTTTTTACTTACTTTCATACGATTACTTGATTAAAACGCCATTGCCCTTAGGCCCTACACCATACTGATAGACCAGTCGCGCGCCATGGTGTCCGGTAATAAATAGTGTCATGGACAAACTTATCAACAAAATCATTATTAAATAGTTTGTCCAGTTTAGGGTACTCCGCCGCAGCGTCACAAAACGGACAACCGTACTTACGCCTGCAAGCCCAAAGCTGATCCAGGCATAACGTTGGTGGATGTCAAAAACTGCAAAAGCTGCCTCATCGGCATCGCCCGAAATATGGGATGCCGTCTGAATGGCCATAAAAGCCCACAACGTGCCCAAAAGCAGCAGTACGCAAGTCAATATGTTCAGCTCCCGCCTATAACGACTATAACAGACAGCCACTACCTGATTGAGCAGGGCCAAAAGCAGCAGCACGATGGGAAAATGCACCACCAAGGGATGCAAATTGGGAAAGCCTTCAAATAAATTCTCCATACCTCCTATTGAATCGTTTCTACAGTCGATCCGCAGGTCGGCATGGATTTACCCAAATAAGGATTGTCAATTGCCTTTTGTTTGCTCAGCCAATGTGCGCCTTTACCGTCGTTATACATCGGGCAATGCTGATAGTAGACTGGAGCTTCCGGTTTCATCACCTTCATCAACGCCTACACATTTTTGGATAGCGTCACAAAGTGCTCACGTTGATGCCCATTTTCATCAATCCCGGCGATATGTTCTGTATCAAAGGCCAATTTCCGCTGATACTGCTTCCAGGCGGCCGCATCAGCTGCCTCCAGCTTAGCAACATCAATCTGCGCAACCACAGCCTCCATCTTTTTGGCAGCCTGCTGTGCAGCCTGTCCATCATCTTTTGCCAGCGCATCTTTCAGGTCAAAGTAGGCAGTGTATACCCCATCAAGAGACCTGTTCTTTGTTACTGATTTTGTTGTAGCCGCCGTTTTCGTAGTGTCCGCTTTTGCTGTTGTATCAACAAGCTCGGTTGCATCCGCTTTTGTTTTATCTGTAGAAGCGCTCTTCTCCTCTCTTTCATTTGCCGTATGTGCGGCATGTGTATGATTCGGTTTTGAATTGTTGCAGGAGGCCAAAGTCACAGCTGTTGCCACAATCAGTATTAATCTTTTCATGTTAAGTCTATTTATTGATTTAAATTTTCAACATACTTCCGATAATTCTCTTCGTTTTCAAAGTAAGAAACCTCACCTTGATCACCCGTTATCGCAATTGCGGCGCTGGCCTTATCCACTTCTTTCCTGGAAAGGGGATCAATAGCAACACGAACAGCAGCATCTTTAGGGATTCGTTCCTTACACATTTCACAGCAGCCATAATAATCCTTGCCCTCATGTTTGACCAGCAATTGTTTCTTGGCCATAAAAGCATCGTTGACCATACACACCTCTTCGGTAGGCACGAGATCCCCCTTTTTGTACTGCTTCGTAGCAGCTGCCACGTACATTGTTGTATCCTTTTCGGACTCTGGAAGTACCGCCTTCGATTTGCTTTGCGGATTGGTGCATGCCGTCCATGTGAGGACAAACACCGCTATAATAGCAACTAAATATTTCATTTGGCCGGTTACTAGTTAAGCGTTTCAACTGTACTTCCACAAGTGATCATCTGCGATCCGTAGAATGGATTTTTAACCGCTTTTTCCTTACTCAACCAGTTTGCACCTTTCCCGTCATTAAACATCGGACAATGTTGATAGTAGACAGGACTTCCAAAAGAACTCACTTTGGCCAGTTCATAGAGCTTCGTGGAAAGCGAAGCAAATCCTAGCCGTTGTTTGGTTATGTCCTTGCCCTTAGCAATGGCAGCGGCGTCAGTAGCCAGGTTATTCATCACTTTCATCCATACCGTGTGTTCGGCGGAGGCAAGCTTATTCATATCCACGGCTTTGATCGCCTCCTGCAATAAGGCTGCTTTCTCTGCCGCCGCCGATGCATCTGTTTTGACCAGCGCATCTTTTAAAGCGAAGTATTGATTGACCAGATTTGTCAATTGTGTTTCTTTGCCTGCGGCCGTTTCCGCCACTGGCTGATGCGCTGAATGATCAGGTGACGGTATACTCCGGTGTCCGTCCTGCGGAATGACCGTCATAGTCTGGCTTTCAGGCTTCGGTTTCAGGCTCCTGACGTATTGATCCCCTTTAGGCAACTGTGCATAGACATCATCCGGAGCGAGAAATTTCTCATTATCATATCCCGCCAGGGCAATACGCTTTAGGATCTCATCCGTATTTGTTTTTGACGCATCATAGGTAATGGTCGCCATATTCGTTTGCCTGTCCCAGGCTACCCGGGCCGTCTTTCCAGACTTACCTTCTCCTTCAATGACCATCTTCGCCGCCGGCGTATTTCCAAATACCTTTACGGTTGCTGTTTTCGCATTTTTGATCTGTGCATGTATTGTAATATTGGTCAGTAATACCAGGCTTACCATACCAATTAGTGAAATTGATTTCATAGCTAAATTATATTTTTTGAGCTTGTTACGCTTGATTTGTCTTTAACATCGTTTCCAGTCCCCGCATATTTGATCTGTGTTTGTGCTTTTCAAATAGGGATATTTCACGATAAATAAAATTTGATTAAATGAATACCAATGAAAACCGCCGTTCGCAGCAATTGAGCTATTGACTGGCATCGGATGATGTCAGCCAATGGAAATTTTCATTGAATAACTAAAAGGGATTTTGAATGTAGACAACGATCCAAAAGGACATAGCATGGGCTATGGTCGATTATTAGGCTATTTTAGGTGGCTGCCAGATCGAAAAATAAGCATCCGAACAAAAAGGTTGCTTATACAGGGTGTATAGTTTTAGCTGATCCGTATCCGAAAGTGGAATCAGATCCGTTTCACAAAAGGAAATCATGGGATTGCACGGCATGGAGGTACGGCATGATTTTTCACCGCAATGTTTACTGCAGTCATCCCCGTGATCTTGTGTTGTATGTGAATCCTCGCTTTTATCCTTACAGCAATCTTTTGCTGTCATATCTTTTATGTCACGACTATTGCGCGCATGATGTAAATCCTGACTTTTGTCAATGTCTTTTACACCTTCTCCCTCATCGGCAGTATTTACATGTGGATCTTTGTCGGAACAACACGACATTTTTTCTTCCTGTTTGGGTTTTTCAGGAGTCAGATGGCAGGCAAACACCCGGCTCGGAGCTAAAAATAGCCCCAACATACAGATGACCAACAGGATGTTGACTTTTGCCCACATAACGGATTAAAATTTATCTCTTTTTACAGCTACCCGATTACAAAATATCGGAGTATATGTTTTATTACCGAATAAAGGTCGCAACTTTTTCCCAAATCGCTATTG
Organism: Sphingobacterium sp. HMA12; assembly: GCF_002933815.1. Taxonomy (GTDB): domain Bacteria; phylum Bacteroidota; class Bacteroidia; order Sphingobacteriales; family Sphingobacteriaceae; genus Sphingobacterium. Next base: position 197,545 of record NZ_BEYR01000003.1, on the reverse strand, counting down.
TAATATTTTTTATTTTATTTATAAGATTTCATTTCCAGTCACTGAAATGACCGCCTATCTATTTCTCCTGTTCCTTGATCCATTTAAGCATCAGCAGGCAGCCGGGGGCATATACGCCACCGTGGTCAAAGCCCTGCAATTGATATAAAGACGTTTTGGTATGCCCCACTTGTTTTAGTATCGCTGCGAGATGCGCATTCTCTTCATATCTGGCCGGAAGTTCCAATTGTGGATCACCGGTAATCAGTACAGTAGCGGGTGCGTCCTTGCGTGCAAAGGAGATCGGCGCATATTGATCCATCTGCGGGATTGCCATAGACTGTCCACGCTCCTTTTTGATCGTATAATGCGTATTCGTCTGACCACTGATCGGTATCAGCCCCTTTATTTTATTTGCGCTGACACCCTGTTTTTGCAGGTAACTACTATCAAGTCCCACCATGAGCGCGAGATATCCCCCCGCAGAGTGCCCAGAAACATAAATCTTCGTCGGGTCACCCCCATATGATGCAATATGTGAAAAAGCCCAGGCAACAGCTTCAGCCGCATCGTCAATGTAATCCGGAGCTTTCACTTTGGGGCTCAGCCTATAATTGACCGCAACGACCGCCACCCCTTTCTCCTTAAGCTCCAATGGAATAAATTTATTCCCTTCTTCCAGTCCACCGCCATGAAACCACACAATTGTAGGAAAATTCTTTCGATCGGTCGGCACATAGAGATCGAGCTTGCAACGTTCTTTTTTATACCCGTCGGTATCAGTAATTTTACAATAGCTAATATTTTCTATGGTACGGTATTTTTGGGCAAAAATTCGGTTCGATGAAATGAATAATAAGAATACAACAAGAAATTTTGGAGACATAATAAATGGGTTTAAGGATTCACATTCATAAAGTTAGCAAAAACCCTTTGGATCCCCGCCTTCTAAGACAAAATTGTTTGCTCCGCAATACCCAGCAAAAGCTCAACAGGATCTGCACATTTTTTTGGAGGAATAATCAGCATTATCTCGCGGAGGACATAACAAAAGATAAATTTTCCTGTTATTAGTAAGGAAACTGTAATTACTTTAGAAAAAATTATTAACGTAATATGGAGCAGATAAAAATACAGACGCATATTGCTGTGCGGGTGGAAACCATCTGGAATGCCTACACTTCTGCGGAGGACATTATGGAATGGAACCGGGCATCTGAAGACTGGCGTTGCACGGACGCAATTAACGATTTGCGCGTCGGAGGAAAATTTAAAAATCGTATGGAAGCAAAGGACGGTTCTGTCGGCTTTGACTTTACAGGAACCTATACTGCACTTGAGCCCTTTAAAAAAATCGCCTATGCGATGCCCGATGGCCGTCAGGTAACAATCAATTTTACCTCGAAAAAATCTACTACCGATATCGAGGTTATTTTTGATGCCGAATCTGAAAATCCCATCGAGATGCAACGCCATGGTTGGCAAGCCATTCTCGACAATTTTAAAGCTTATGTAGAGAAAACATACGGCAACACTACCTACGGACAGACGCATTAAATACATCGGTTATTGGCCATTGCTCCGGCAAGGATCATCCCAACGAATAGACATATAATAACGGACATACTTGGATTGCTAACGACAATGGTTATCTTTAGCCAAAATTTGATGTCCCAGTATATAACCTACGGACCAAATTCCAACGAAAAGCGATAAAGACATAACATATGACAATAATTAACAATTATGAAGAGTACAAAGCCTTTGAAGGAAAGTCATTAGGCGAATCTCAATGGCACACAATCGACCAAAAACAGATCAACCAGTTTGCAGATGCAACATTAGACCACCAATGGATTCACCTCGACAGCGAAAGAGCGAAAACAGAGAGTCCATTTAAATCGACCATCGCACATGGTTATCTGACATTATCACTTATTCCCTATTTGTGGAAGCAGATTGCCGAAGTACGGAATGTCAAAATGGAAATCAACTATGGTATCGAAAATCTACGCTTTGCGCAGCCTGTGCTGGTCGATAATGAAGTACAATTGCATACTCATGTTAAATCTGTTGCTAACCTCAGGGGAGTTGTCAAAGTAACCATTGAGGCAACCTTAAAAATTAAAGATAGTGCCAAACCGGCCTATGTGGGGGATGTCATCTTTTTATACCATTTCAATTAAGTCAATCAGAACAACATCCATTTTAATGGATTTAGACAGACTATTTGTATGTTAGCTGATTTAGAAATAAAACAGATCACAAATCATAAGGACTATCCTTATGATTTGTTGCTTCTGGCAGATGAGACAGTCGACGCGATCAATGAGTATCTTTTTGATTCCGCTGTCTTTGTTGTTGAGGAACAGCAGCAACCCATTGCTGTATTTTGTTTGTATCCCATCGATAGCGAAACCCTGGAAATCAAAAATATCGCCGTCGCCGTCGCGCACCAGAACAGCGGGCTTGGCAGTAAAATATTACGTCATATCCGACAAACTTATCTTGCAAAATATCCAAATCTGATTGTTGGAACGGCTGATTGTGGTCTGGATCAGATCAGATTCTATGAGCGCAATGGTTTTGTTAAATATGGTATCCGTCGGAATTTTTTTATCGAAAATTACGAACAGCCGATCTATGAAAACGGTCAATTGTTAAAAGATATGGTTTTACTGAAATACCAGCCCCAAGACGCCTAAAAGCCGGCTTCTATTGCAATTAGACACGTACCATATCTCTACAGATAGAAATAAATATAAAGCAGCACGGGGACGGCGAGGCTCAACCACAATACCAGTCCCTGCAGGATTGCCTTATAACCTACTGACAGCAACACATCTCTGGACAGGCTGGCTCCGATCAGAAAGAGTGTCAAGGTAAGTCCAGCTTTAGCAATCTGAACGACATATATTCCCACACCCCGAAAAAATGGAATATAGCTATTTAGGATAATAGCCAATACAAATAACCCGATAAAATAAGGAATCCTGATACTCGTCCCCTTGGCCTTAAAGGCAAGGGCACTCAGCAACGAAATTGGAATTATCCATAATGCCCGTGTTAATTTAACGGTAGTCGCCACCTGCAGCGCCTCGGTGCCGTACTTACTTGCCGCACCGACCACGGAACTCGTATCCTGTATCGCAACCGCGCACCAGAGCCCAAATTGTGTCTGCGAGAGATCCAGGACACTACCGATGACCGGGAATACAAACAGCGCAGCAGCATTTAAGACAAAGATGGTTCCCAACGCTACACTGATCTGCTTTTCATTCGCCTTCACTGTGGGTGAAACAGCAGCGATGGCACTCCCACCGCAAATAGCTGTTCCGACGGTGATGAGGTAAGCGGTCATTTTTTCCAGTTTTAACAATTTAGCCAATACATATCCCAGTGACAATGTCCCGATAATAGAAATGACGCTTAGCCAAAACCCTTCTTTACCCGTCTGAACAGCACTGTTAATATGCATACCAAAGCCTAAGCCGACAACGGAGAACTGTAACAACATCTGCGTGGCTCTATGATTAACAGCCAGAAAGGGATGTCCGATCCATTGGGCAACAATAATACCCAGCAGCAGCGCCAGGGGAGCTGATATGATCGGTGTCAGACATAGGATAAGCAAGAGGGTAAAGATGATTTCCCGGATGGAGATTTTTTTATTGAGGATATGCTTGTATCGCATCGTAAGGTTTCCTTTTTTATACATGGTAACTGTGTTTGATCCTGCACAAAATTGAATAACTTTTACTCATCAATAAAACTATAAAAACTAATAAGTCATAACAAAAAATTATACAACATAAAGTATATGAAGAATCAGCCTCCGAATGCCAATTGTATGAATTACCGGATTAAATTCGCTAATGGATGGTCGTCCGGAGCCGTATTGCGCTATGGTCGCTCCACCGGAAAAATAAAAGATAAAGTAGTATAAAGAATAAAAATAAACCCTTATATTTCAGTAGGATTCAAATAAAAAAAACAGTAAATAAACAATGAGACTAACTGCGATACACCCCAAACTACCGATGCGCGACAAAGCTGTCACAAGTGATTTTTACTTAGGTCTGCTGGGCTTCATACCTTGCGGCACCGAAGATTATGAAGGATATCTGATGATCAAAAAAGATCAGATCGAGATTCATTTTTTTGAATTCAGGGAACTGCCTCCCGAAGAAAATTATGGCATGATCTATATCCGTACCGACGATATTGATGCACTCTATCAATCTTTTTTAGCACGCAACATTGCCATCCATCCGAATGGCAAACTGGAGACAAAACCTTGGGGCCAGCGCGAGTTTTCCATATTGGATCCGGATAGTAATTTGCTAACATTTGGCCAGGGGGAGTAGAATTACACCTCTAGCTTTAAGAGTAGAGGATTGATGTTGAAGCTATTGCTGTACCGGACACAAGCAGACTGAGCAGATCACACGTTATCAAAACTACGCTGTCCAATGGAAAATAACACGACAAATAAAGGGGAAATATCCGTTGATACGATTAGATAGGACGAGAAAAAATCAAAAAAGAAACCTGTCATTATACACGAAAACGGAGCGTAACGATGACAGGCGCTATAATTTTAGATACGGGTTTGCTGCACCAGAATAGACTAACCGAATAAATCTGAACTCAGGTAGCGGTCTCCTCGATCGCATGCAATAAAAACAATGACACCTTCCTCAATTTCATTGGCAATTTTCAGGGCCCCGGCAAATGCTCCGCCTGTGCTCATACCTGCAAAAACACCTTCCCGTTTCACGAGTTCACGTGCCAATTCGGTTGCTTCCTGTTGTGAAATATCAATGACACGATCCACGCGGCTCGGATCAAATATTTTCGGCAGATAAGCTTCTGGCCAACGCCTGATACCGGGTATGGAAGACTCCGGGGTAGGCTGACAACCGACAATCTGTATCGCCGAATTTTTTTCCTTGAGGTAAATGGAATTTCCCATAATCGTTCCGGTTGTTCCCATTGCGCTTACAAAATGGGTGATTTTTCCATCTGTATCACGCCATATTTCAGGTCCCGTCGTTTTGATATGGGCTTTATAATTATCGGGATTGGCAAATTGATTTAAAATAAAATAGCCTTCATTTGCCGCTTTTGCCTCGGCGTAATCGCGGCATATCTCCATGGATTCCAAAAGCGTAACCTTGGCACCGAAAGCTTCCATGGTCAGCGTACGCTCACGGGTGGAAGATGCAGGCATCACCAATTCAAGACTCAAACCATATATTCCGGCAATCATAGCCAGGGCGATCCCCGTATTCCCACTGGTTGCCTCGATAAGCTTACTTTCTTTCGAAATCTCACCACGCTCCATGGCCGAACGGATCATATTTAACGCTGCACGGTCTTTGACAGAGCCAGCAGGGTTATTCCCTTCCATCTTTGCGAAGATCCGTACTTTTGGATTTGTATGAAATTGGGTGATCTCTACCAATGGTGTATTTCCGATGGTATCTATAATATTTCCCATAATGTATCTATATGATTGGTTTTGAATCAATAAATTTTGCGGTCGCCTGATGATACACGGTAGTATACGGCTCGACTGAACTTGTCAGCCAAACATTACCTCCGATGACCGAGTGGTGGCCTATACGTGTTTCTCCACCCAAAATAGTTGCTCCTGAGTAAATAATGACGTGGTCTTCTATCGTTGGATGACGTTTGACATTTGACAGCACCTTATCCACACTCAAAGCGCCCAGTGTGACCCCCTGATAAAGTTTAACGTAGTTTCCGATTGTACAGGTCTCCCCGATCACCAAGCCGGTACCATGATCTATGTGGAGGTGATGACCGATGGTCGCTCCCGGATGAATATCAATTCCTGTCTTGGAATGCGCATGCTCTGTCAATATCCGTGGGATCAGAGGCACCCCCAGGCGATGTAACTCATTTGCCATCCGGAAAATACAGATCGCAAAAAAACCGGGATAGGTACGTACGACCTCGCGCTTGTTCTGTGCCGCCGGATCCCCATCCATCAATGCATCAGCATCCTGGCACATGAGTTCATACAACGCTGGAATGCGTTCAAAAAACTGATTGGCTACTTGCGCATGATTGCAATGGCCACAGGCTTTTGACTTGCTTAGGAGCTGTTCCAGCTCGAGTTCAAATTGTTCAAAAGCAAGCTTTACATCGTCCACCGATTTCATCTCGCCCGAATTTCGCTCCGGAAAAAGCACATCCAGAATTTTGGTGGCCCAGCCGCAGATCTTCTTATTGGAAGGCATTTCTAAAACGGCTAATTGCTGCTCATAGATATGTTGATAAAAATCATGCATCTTCAAAAGTAAATATTAAAACAAATATACTATACAATATTGATAGATTAAGCCTCATTAGTAAAAGTATAAAGCATACACCCTTATTTTTATGTTCATTTTCCCCCGGCTTCTTCCCTGAGGCGGCATATGGGCATAAATTAAAGCACTAATCGTTCAAACAGGTTTTGCAATGTTGCTTCGGGATCTTCACATAATCCCGGATGCGAAGCTGAGCATTGGATGACCGTACTCCGTTTGGCTGTAAGCCAACGAAAACGTTCAGTGATATCCAGGGCAGCCAGCTTTCCGGCATCTTTATCTCCATTGCATATCCGTTGAAAGGAAGACAAATGGTTTTCAATAAGTTCCAGTTCAATTTTTGGACAGAGTGCCCTTACCTTCTGCTCATCTACGGCGTAAACCATCTTGGCAAAACGATATTTACGGCAATAGAGCGCAATACCGACATTGATAAATTCCTCACGCTCTACACGTGGTACCAATCGTACCACAGCGTATTCATATAAGGTCTTTTCTGGCATCTTCTATCTGTTTTACAAAAATTGAGGAATTCGCCACACGTTGTTTCAGGAAGGAAACATATACTTCTCTGGCATCTGCCGCAGACAGTTCGCGTTCAGGATCCACTAACCATTCGTCCGGTACGACAGCCAGTATCTTACGAAAAACATCTTCCGTAAAAATAGAACTGAATTCAGCATCTATTTTTTCGACAATGCTCGCATTTTTTAACAACACATGGTCTTTAATCTGTATAAAGGGTTTGACCGATTGCTCTTCCCAATTATCCCAGCTGTGGTGAAAATACAAGGAAGCCCCGTGGTCGATCAGCCATAGTTCTTTATGCCAGATCAGCATATTGGTGTTCCGTACCGTACGGTCCACGTTCATCAGTAAAGCATCCAGCCACACAATTTTTGAAGCCTCTTCTGCGCCGATCACGTCAACATTGGCATCAAAAGTAACCGCCCCGCTCAAAAAATGAAGCCCAAGGTTTTTCCCCACGCTAAATTTGAGTAGATCTTGTATTTCTTCATCCGGTTCCGAGCGCCCGAAAGATTCATCAAGATGTGCGAAGACGATTTCGGGAACTCTTAATTTTAAAAGCCTTGCCAGCTCTCCACCGATAAGTTCAGCAATGAGTGCCTTACGGCCCTGCCCTGCTCCTCTAAATTTAATGACATAACTAAAGCCATCGTCTGCATCGACCAGCGCAGGCAAAGATCCGCCTTCCCGAAATGGCTGAACATATCGGATAATCTCTACCTCGCGAATGATAGGTTGTTGAAAATTCATGAATTTCTTTTTTCTTTCTGTTCAAAGTTGACCGTCAACGCCGGACATGGTATCAAACTAAGATAAAGTTACCTTTATTTATAAATTTGTTCGTCATACCTGGCACGAATTTATTGTTACCGCGCAATAGTCAAAACTTTTATTGATGGAAATATCTCAAATATTTATCTATATTTTAGCAAAATAGCACAAATTGTACATTCATTTGACCATTAGAAGTACTATTTTCTAATTATATTTGTCATATAATCTCGACTTGTCTCATCAAGTTCTTTTCAAAAACGATATGGATACTATTCAGGAATATAACAGTGTGATCAAGCACTGCCAAGATTTATTTATTAAAAAAACAAAAGATTATGGTACGGCATGGCGGATTATGCGCCTATCTTCCATTACCGACCAGATTTACATTAAGGCTCAACGTATACGTACCCTCGAAGTCAAAAAAGTATCTAAAGTTGGTGAAGGTGTCGTGGATGAATATATCGGGATCATTAATTATTGCATTATGGCCATGATCCAGATTGATCTTGGTGAAGATGGAGAGGAAAACCTCGACCCTGCCTTTGTCAATCAAAAATACACCGAAAAGGTAACCGAAACCAGGGATCTCATGCTGGCCAAAAATCATGATTACGGTGAGGCATGGCGTGATATGCGTGTTTCTTCGATGACAGATTTGATCTTAATGAAAATCCATCGCGTCAAACAAATCGAAGACAATGACGGACAGACCATCGTTTCAGAAGGTATTCATGCCAATTACCAGGATATGCTCAACTACGCAGTTTTTGCGTTAATTAAGTTAGGACTCGCACAACAATAATCGGATGATGACAGCAGCACAACAGACAACAAAAACAAATTACCTTTTAGGTTTTTGCCGCATTTTCACAGGACTTCTTTTTATTTTCTCCGGATTTATCAAGGCCAATGACCCTACCGGCTTCGGCTATAAATTGCAGGAATATTTCGAAGTGTTCCACCTGACTGCCTTCAATGAATATGCTACGGCCATGGCCGTGGTGATCTGTGGCTTTGAAATTCTCTTGGGGGCCTTATTGTTGTTTGGTGTCTACGCTAATCTGGTGGCCTGGGGCCTACTCTTGTTGATCCTATTTTTCACCTTTCTGACATTCTATTCGGCATTTTTCGAAGTCGTTACTTCCTGCGGTTGTTTTGGTGATGCCATTCCACTGACCCCTTGGCAATCTTTTTCCAAAGATCTGGTGTTATTGGCCTTGATCCTGATCATCTTTTTTAATCGCAAACATATCCGATCCATTATTAAAGGCTCCGGCAATCAATTTGTCGTCACATTGATTACAGCCGTTGTTTCACTGGGAATTGGAATATATACAGTCAATTATCTCCCGTTTATTGATTTCTTACCTTATAAAATCGGAAGCAATTTACCGTCTCTGATGGTCCTTCCGGAAGGAAAACAAGGCGATGTTTTTGAGCAGCTCTATACCATGAAAAACAAGAAAACCGGCGAGACCAAGAAAGTGAATGACAAAGTTTATATGGCAGATAAACTCTGGGAGGATGAGTCTTGGGAGATCATCGGCGAACCGGAAAGTAAACTTGTCAAAAAAGGGTATGACATTCCTATTCCCGACCTCTTGATTACTGATGCGGACGGTGCCGATCATACACAGGAGATCATCGCCAACCCTTATTATAACATTATCATCGTCGCCAAGGATCTTTCATCGACCAATATAGATGCCATCCAAAAAATCAATCAAACGGTGACGCAGATGACCAAAGATTACAATGGTCTTCGTGTCGTCTTGCTGACCGCCTCGGCTTCCAAAGATGCACAATACCTGAGTGACAAAATGCAGCTTATTGCAGAAATCTATTATGCGGATTTAATCCCATTGAAAAGTATGGTCCGGGCCAATCCGGGCGTACTCCTATTAAAAGGGGGGAATGTAATGGGTAAATGGCATTACAATAATTTCCCGGATGCAAAGACGATTGAAGATAATTTTTTAAGTAAGGACAAATAATACAATATGCCTAAACCTATATTTTTGATTGGCTATATGGGCAGCGGAAAGACCACTCTGGGAAAAAAGCTGGCCAGCAAATTAGATTTACCTTTTATCGATACCGACGAGGAGATTGTGAAACAGATCGGCATGAGCATTACTGAATATTTCGGCCAACATGGTGAAGAAGAATTCCGAAAACTGGAGCGCGAACAGTTGCGTAAATTTGCGGACAGCTACGCCGTAATCTCCACAGGGGGCGGTGCCCCTTGTTTTTTTGACAACATGGATTGGATCAAAGCCAATGGCTATGCGGTCTATCTACAAATGAGCCCAAAAGCTTTATTTGACCGTCTGTCACAGTCAAAATTACATAAAAGACCTATTCTGATCGGAAAATCCCCGGAAGAACTCCGGGCTTTTATTGAAGAGAAATTAACGGAACGCGAGCCTTACTATACCCGGGCTCATCTGACAATAGATCAGCTCAATACTACGGTAGAAATGTTAGCTGCCCTGATCAACCAGCATAATTTATAATCGCACAATAGTTAATAATGAGAATACGTCTGTATTGCTTCCTTTTATTTCTGACCTGTATAACTGTTTGCAGCTGTTTTCGCCATAATGGTGATACAGACGGCTTGCCTGTCGGCAAGCGCATTCAGCTGACAACCGTAGAGGATCTTTATCAGTTTCTAACCTATGATGACAACCGCTATCCGCTGGTCAGTTTACACCGCGGGGGGCCTACCTCTGGTTATCCTGAAAATGCTTTGGAAACCTTTGCATATAATGCCAGTCTGCAGCCCGTTATCGTGGAGTGCGATGTCCGGCTCAGCAAAGATTCGGCGCTGGTACTCATGCATGACAATACCCTAAACCGCACGACAACTGGTCGGGGATCTATTAGTGAACGCACATTGGCCGAGCTCAAAAAGCTGCGTCTTGTAGACAATGACAAGAAAATAACACCCTACAAAATCCCCACACTAGAGGAAGCCCTCGCCTGGGGAAAAGGAAAGGTTATTTTCACGCTGGATATTAAAAATGAGGTGCCTTACGAATCCGTAATCAATGTGATTCGTAAACAGCGTGCTGAATCCAGTGTTGTTATTATTACTTATAGTGCCGGTCAGGCTGGTAAAGTACATAATCTGGCCGGGGACCTAATGATATCCGCTGCAGTAAAGAACCTCGATGATCTCGCCCGTCTCAACGAAAAAGATATCCCAGACAATAAGTTGCTGGCCTTCGTGGGCACACGGGAAGCCGATCCGCAGCTGACTAAAGTACTGCACGATCATGGGATCATGTGCATCCTGGGTACGCAGGGCAATCTCGACAGACAAGCTGCGAAGAAAGGATTTCAGCTGTATGCCAGCTTTATAGAACGTGGCGCAGATATCTTAAGTACTGACCAGCCTAGAGAAGCTGGACGAGCTTTAAATTTCTATGTCAAAAAAAGAGGAATAACTTCCAAATTTGTGCAGTAAATTACTGCTCATGTCAAACTGAACCATTCCTAATAAAAAACCGCAGCCCTCGATCTAAAAAAGAGAGCTACGGATTTCAGTATATTTATGCTATTGTCTAGATTGATACTGCTGTCCCCCAGGATTATCCCTTTCTTGCCAGTTCGATCTTCGTTGAGATTTCATGGACAATTTTTTCCACGTCAGCTCCTCCACCCGAAGATTGAAAACGAATAAAACCGTCCCTATCAATAACGACTTTAGTAGGTATACCTTTGACGCCATATGCACCAACAACAGACTTATCCCGATCTTTCATTTCATCAAATAAAACATGGAAACTATATTTATTTTCGTTGATAAAATTATTGACCAGCTCTTTATAGTTCTCCTCTTTTTGCCAAGTATTGATAAATAAAAAGGCCACATCGGGATCATTTTCATATTGCCAACACGACAAAACCTGCTTCGGCCAGCGCTTTGCCATAGACATTTCCTGCTGTCTGTTCTTTACAACTTCCGATAGGATGCAGGGAAACTACGGTCGGATATTTTTTTTGTGGATCGAAATCGGCAGGAAAATAGATAATTCCCGCATTATCCCAGGCTATATTTTTGAATGTTACTTTTTCTGTCTTCATCTTGTTTTAATGTTTTTGAGCAACCTTTAGGGTAACCAATAAGGATACTATTTACTTTTTATTGAAATCAATTATAATTTTTCCGTAAAAAAGGAGATTAACTGTCCAACAGCTTCGTCAACATCATTCTTCCGATCATACAACGACATGTGATTCGCGCCATCGATAATATATTTTCGTTTATCGGTCGTCGCTACCCGCTCTAGCAGATCATCACTCATCCAGGCGCTTCCGGCGACACTGCCGACGATGGCCAATAGAGGTTGAGTAAAAAAGGCCTCGGCTTTATTGTAGGCATCATACGAGATGATCTGCGTTAAACTTCTCGCTGTGGCAAATCCCGGTGCCGTTGGATACTGGCACCTATCTGTATGATAATATTCCCAAGCCTCACGCAGCTCTTCATTCGGTGCGTCCTCTTCACGTAGTGGTGCCAAAGGGATTGTTTGGCTCCCTCCTGCAGCATCGGCTGTACGCGCATTGGACCCGGCCAATAAATAAGGTAACGCGTCGGGATCTTTTACGTTGTTTTCCCATCCGTTTCGAAACATCGAACCGATATTGACAGCACTCACCATACCTACTGCCTTGATACGATGATCATTGATGGCCGCATTTGCCGTATAACCGGCTCCCGCACAAATCCCCATCGCACCAATACGCTCGCTATCAATGTAAGGAAGTGCTGTCAGATAATCCACTACCGCACTCACATCCTCCGTTCGGATATATGGATTTTCCAACTGACGTGGTTCGCCGGTACTTTCGCCCTGATAAGAAGCATCATAGGCGATACTCACAAAACCACCTTCGGCCAACTTGCGCGCATAAAGTCCGGCAGTTTGCTCTTTAACTCCACCACCGGGATGTGATACAACGACCGCTGCGTACTGTTCGCTTTCATTAAAATTTGCCGGAAAGTAAATGACTGCTGACAAGATAATGCCTTGCCCATTGCCGTTCCTGATACTGATTTTTTGCTGTGACATCCTATTTTCTTTTTTAATACTCATTTTTGATAAGACAAATTTACAGCGCATATCAGTTTCAAAACGTAGACATATTACTCGAAAACGGATACATTTTACGGTTTATAATCTTTTTGGCTTTCAACCCCTTATAGATAGAAATAGCGCACCAAAATGGTGCGCTATTTCTATCTATTCTAATTTATTTTAGCGGTTCGATTGCTTTATTGTAAAGACTACATACTCCGGTAGACTTTGGGCGATACTCCCGTCTTTTTACGAAAGAACCGAGCAAAATAATTGGGGTAATCGAAGCCCAGGCTATAAGAAATCTCGCTAACGGATAGTGTAGTATTTTTTAGTTTGTCCTTAGCCAGTTTCAGCACAAAATTATGAATATGTTCAATAGGCGATTCGCCTGTAAAATGCTTGATCAGATCACCGAAATAATTGGCAGACAGATTCGCTTTTTGCGCAAAATAGGCCACGGAAGGAAGCCCCGATATCTCTTCCTTTTTATCAAAATAATTTCTGAGATTTTCGTAAAAATCGTCAATGACTTTATTATAAATACTACTTCTCGCATCAAATTGCCTATTGTAAAAGACCTGAGTATAGGAAAGTATAAGGGCAATATAGGAAATAATGATTTCCTTGGAATAGTTTTCCTTTCGATACTCATGATTTGCTTTTTCAAAAAGATCCCAGAGCAGGGTTTCCTCTTCTTTAGTTAAAAAGAGTGCCTCGTGATTATTATAATGCACAAAGTTGTAGTCCTTCGCCAATTTATTGACATATTTGGCGCTTACCAAAATATTATACCCTGCAGTGGGTGCATGAATATCCCAGTCAAGGCTGTTCTGTGGACAATCCACATACATAAACGACTTTGCCTGATCTTCAATAAAATCTATCGTTTTTAATTTTTTTTCTAACGGCGGTTTAATAGCCAGTAGGTAAAAATCTATGGTGACTTGCCCGGACTTCAGGCGAATAGCATTCTCTTCTTCAAAACTGACGATCAGTAAATCCTCATTTTTTGGAACCCGAAAATTGATATAGGCAGCGAATTCCCTGATATTTAATATTTTATTTGCCATTGACCATCCATATTACATTACAGCTACAAAAATAGCAACTTTGTTCAACGGCTGAAGGATACATTTTAAGGTAAATCGGATACATTTTACAGATATCGATTAAAAAATTCCCGATTTGAATGCAACTTTGGCTCAATTTAAATCTTAAATTAGCACATCATAAATGAGCTGAATATGTTTGATTTTGCTAAGGATAATTCCAATTTTCCAAAAGAAAATGATAAAAACCGGATCTGGCTTGATGGAGACCGCTTACATTACCTCGATCATGGCAATGAAGAAAATGTCAATTTATCCAAATTACGCTATGCATACGTTCAGTTATTAGCTGGGGATCCCTACCTATTTCTATTCGACGACCACCAGCATTATATTCCCGCAAGTTCGCAAGGTTTTTCGAAGGTCTATCCTAAGCTCTCTGAACAATTTGGCTTTGATGACGCATTATTCTTTCATACCGTTAAGCAACAACTGGACTGTAAGGCCAAAATCTGGATCCAGCAACAACCCCATAACTATAAGGTTCTACCCGGTGAATTTGAAGATGACCATATAGGTTTTGAGGTTTATGCTGAACCAACACAATTTATTTCTTGGAATATCACTTATGCCGATCTCGAAAAACTCGGTATCGGGCACCAATATACAAGTGAATATGGGACTGTTTATTTTAAAATAGATTATCCTGTCCGTATTGGCAGCCTGTGGCTGAAAGAACTAGAAATCTACTGTGATGACATTCCACCGCTTGTACCTATTCAAGAGTATTTCACAACAGTTTATGATCGCTCCAATACAGATAAAAGCTATAAAGATCTCCGTAATCTCTGGTTTGATGATGAAGACTACAAAGTGGAAGATTATGGTTATGAAAGAGAAGACCAATGCTATTTGTCATTCGATTTCGGAGATGACATCTCCGCCTCTATCTGCTATACCTATGATGATGAAAGCAGCTATGATGACGGGGGGACTTCTTTACATTTTTACAACCGCCGCGATTATCCCTCGCTTTTGGAAAATCTGGATTACGAACGGGTTTTGGAAGTGAGCGAACTCGTCAAATTGAAAAGATCATGGGACATTAAGCAAGATTTCCGTAAAAACGCAGGCGTAAAAAATATTCCAGCAAGTATAAAGCAACAACTCGGAAGATCAAGTGGTATCTGGTTGGACAAGAAAAACAATAAAATTGGTTTTGCCGGGCAAGCGACCTGTATAATTTACGATATAGATACCATCGATCACTTCGAAATTGATAATGTCTTACCTGCAAAGGGCCCCGGTTACGCCATGCTAGGTGTTTACCTAATCAATGACCATCACTATATTTTCGAGGCCGATACGCATGAGATCGATCCTTATGCAGCAATATTAGAAAATTGGACACAAAAAAAAGTCGCTATACCCGAAGCTTATTATAATTGTTAAGTATATAAGCTTCGGTCTTCAAGCCCTTTACGGCACATACGTAGCAAAAACAGGTGTTTACCACACACCTCGATTAATTTGTTCCATGCCTCCCTTATAGTTTCTTAAGCTCTTCTTCAGGCCAGGTCACCAACTCCTTTAGCAAGTAAGTCTTTGGTTCGGCTTCGTCATCGAATTGTTCCAGAAACTCCGGCAGGTCGCCTCCAACTTTTAAAAGTTTCCCTTCCTGCAGCACGTCATACCCCTCCGCAAGCCATTGCTCTATTTTTTTCCTATTGATTTGAATATGCTCCATCCTAAAATAATTAAGTTTATACTGTCATACCCCATTTTTAAATAGGTATAACTGCCATGTATGTATAAGATAAACAACGCTACCGCAGATATCGTTTCGGCAATTTGAGTTTGAATCCGTAAGCATTCGATTTTTAAATAAATACCGAGCTAAGAAATCATCATCAAGGCCCCAAGATGAAGTAAAAAAAAATAACACATTTAAAATAAAAAAGTTAACAAATAAAAGTAGCCAAAAAACTACAAATAATCATTATTGGCAGAGTATTTGTTTAAACAGCGAAAGTTTTCAATTCGAAAACTTAACGCTAACATTTTTTTAAATATCATGAAGAAAGTACTTCTACCTTTTCTGACACTTTTTGCACTTGTATTTGCCGTTAACCAACAGGCAAACGCACAAACTCCTTACCGTACAGCTCTTGGCCTTGGCATTGACGTCGGTGATGGCCCAACATTATACGGCCCACAGATCAAACACAATTTTGGCGGCAATGATGCTGGAAATGCGCAGGTATTATTTGGCGATAACATCACGGTTGTTGGCGTAGATTATTCGTACAACCAACGTATCGCTGGAACACGTGGTTTGTCGTGGTATGTCGGTGTGGGACCACAAGTGTCTTTTGTTGACTATGGCAAATGGCATGGCTACTGGGACGATGACTACCATTGGAAAGATGGTGATACCGAAACTTTTTTTGCTATCCGTCCAGCATTGGGACTGGAGTTCAGAATTCCTTCAGCACCATTGGCAATGCATTTTGACTGGAAACCATGGTGGAACTTATCACATGGTTCTCACTTTGAACCATCCCGTTTCTCGTTGGGTTTCAAATTTGTATTGAAATAAAAAACAATATATCCAGAAACAAAAAATCCTGCTGAAGATATTTCCCAGCAGGATTTTTGTTACTATTTTCGCGTCTCAATACCAAATTCTTCCCATAGTATTCTGTCTTCTTTGTATTATTTTAAATATCAGAACTTCTCGTACTGACAGCAAAGTACGTCTTTATAACTCCTGTTTTTTCAGATAGTCAGTAGCCATTTGTATATATACCGGAGTAGCTTCTTTCACAGCCTTTCTAAGCTGGTCGAAAGTAATAATCTCTGGGATTCCCAAAACTTTGGCAAAATCAATAGCCAAAGGAATATCGGGTTTGATCCCTTCTCCTATCCCATAGAGCTTTCCTGTACGGTCTTTAATGACGCTGGTTGCCAAATTGATCATGTAGTTATTTCCAACCGCAAATTGCTCGTTCGCGGAAGTATAACCACCCGTCTTCTGCCCCATGACGGTTGCATTTTTCTGGCCTTTAAAATGAGCCGCAAAAAACTCGCCCGAACTTGATGTAAACCGACTGACTAATAACACAATAGGTATATTTTTATTTTTTATAACAATCGGTGGCACCTGCTCATATTCCAGACCAAATAACTTAGCCCATTTTTGATCCTCATCATTCAGATTATTCATTCGTACATTTTGTTTGGATTCAACACCCGCTCTATCCACAACCGAATAAGTGCTGTCGACATCGATCAGATCCGCAAAATGCCAGATCATCGGAAAAATGCTCCCGCCATCGTTTTCTGTCAGATCGATGATCCAACCTTTTGGCTGCTGTGCGTCCAATATTTTTAGCTGTGCTCCAATGGTGTCCACATATCGTCGTTGCTCATAGACTACCGCTGGGATCCGAATATAGGCATAATGGTCTTTCGTCATAAAATGACTAAAAACTTTGGGTGGAAAACCGGCCTCCTGATCGGTCATACCCGCCATTCTTACAAACAGCTCCTGTTCAGCCTCCTTATTTTGATCAACTTTCTCAAAAAAAAGTCCGGAATGACCATCCTTTAATTGACTTAAGATTTTTTTAAAATGGGGTTCCAATGCATTAATATCCGATATTGTCCTTGTCTGTTCAATAAAAACTGGCCGGATAGAATCCCATTTGATCAACGATCCACGATAAGCATGCCGCTCGACAGTATCTAAAAATGCATTGGCAAGCTGGTTCACCGATGAGACCTGGGCATAGGACGGCACAACGAAACTGGTTAAAATCAGTAAAAAAAGTAGTGTTTTCTTTTGCATCTGGTTATTAATAATTGCTCTACTGAGGTGGCGCTAAATTAGTGTAAAAACATTTCCCTAAGCGTAACAAAATTGAAATATTTAGCACAAATACAGTTTTATTTTTCCATCAATTTACTTAAGGTGTCTTTATTTTTAACCCAATAAAGAAAGTTCGAGGCATATTAGGACCATAAATGTAATTGCTATCCCGATTTTTACCTGTATCAAAGTCATGTTGGTAAGCATTAAAAATATTCTTCACCCCAGCATAGACTTCGATGACATTTTTAAATTTTGGCAGACTAAAAGTATGCGACACTTTACTATTTACCTCTGAGAATGCGTTTGTATGAACCATTTGATCTTCCGGAAAATTGTCCGCACCACCGGCATGAGCGATCTTCATCTTACCTGTGTATACATAGTTGAGATTGACCGTCCAGCGCTTATCAGGTGTAATATTGAGGTTTGCAAAACCATAATCATCTGGTGTTCTCAAGAATGATTTTGTCATTTCAATACCTTCCAGATAAGACACAGGACTTTCATATTTGCTCTGTTGCAAGGTAAAGCCGGTCTCCAATTGCACCTTTTTATTATAATTGGCACGCAATTCAAGTGTAGTCCCTGCTACCTTCGCGTTATTTCCATTGCGTTTTTCAAACACCTTACCAAAGTCGTCCGTACCTATTTCTTCAAGTACAAAGGCATTTTTCAGTTGTGTATAGAATCCCTCCAATGTAAAACCAGCAATCCATTTCTCCGTGGCTTTATCATAATTTACCGAGCCGCTGAAACTCTTTGATCGCTCCTCCCGAAGATCTGGAGCTAATTGAACACGTGAAACACCGCCACCAGCAAAGGCAATATGAAGGTCTGTATCAAATGCCTGTGGCGCCCGAAACCCCGTTCCATAGCTAAGGCGGAACTGCGTATTGGCTGCATGCTTATATAACAGTGCTACACGTGGGCTGACGATCACTTTGCCCAATAGATTATGCTTGTCCACCCGAACCCCAGATAGCAAGTTGAACTTGTCCGCAAAGTCCCAGTCACTCTGAAAAAAGCTCCCCCAATCTTTCGTATGCTGATCGACCAGATAGTTATAACTTGGAATTTCATCGTAAACCTTATCGGACACATATTCCGATCCAATCGTCAGCACATTCCGATGGTTCAAAAAATTGCTGATCTCGTGGTTCAATTGAAAACCGCCCTGCAATGTGGTTGTCTTTGAATCGCCATAAGGCGGATTTTTCAGATGATTTTCGATCTCTACCAGACTATCCGGAAATATTCCGGTATAATGTTTTCTATTGGTATTTTGAAAAGCTGTATAAAAGATCAATGAAGATTTATCCCGATTAAAATTGATCTGGTAATCCGCGCTCCCCATCCATATTTTATGGCTACGTTCCTCGGACTGAAGTGTAAGGTAGGCCGGTTTTTTCGTCATCTCACCCCCAAATCTATATTCATTCAGATTGCTCAAGGAGACTTCCAGCTTTTGATTGTCCGAAAACCGATAGAATGAATTGATGCCAAGTGAGGTATTTTCAATTTTAGGGATTTCGGAGAAATTATCCCCATTTGCATCGTAAAAACCGCGATCTCGTCTATTGAAGAAAAAAGATGTTCCCGAATTGCCTTTTTCGTTGACCAGAGTTGCATTTCCACCGAAGTTAAAATCGTTTGTCTTTCCATCGATACTTTGGTAAAAAGAATTGATTTCATAACCGCTTTGTTTCGGCAATTTGGTAATTACGTTTACAGTGCCCCCTATGGCACTTGAACCATATAGCGAGGAACCGCCACCACGGACGACTTCAATCTTTTCGATCATATTGACAGGAAGCTGCTCCATACCATATAACCCCATCAAAGGGCTGAAAATAGGCCGGCCATTGATCAGTATCTGCGAATACCCCCCTTGGAGTCCATTCATCCGCAGTTGCGTATAATTACAGGTCTGGCAGTCTGTTTCCACCCGCAAGCCCGGCTGAAATTTTAGTCCTTCAGAAAGATTACACACCTGCAGATTGTCCAGGGTTTTGCTATCCAAAATATTGACAATTACCGGACTCTCCGTTTTTCGTTTAAATGTTTTTGTTCCGGTGACCACAATTTCATCCAGTATAAAAATGGAACCGTCTAACCGGATATCCCTGGTCTCGGATGCATGCTCAATCCTAATCGAATCGCGATAAGTATTAAAACCAATATGCTTCACTTCTACTTCCCAAGTACCATAGGGGATATTTTCCAATGCGAATTGTCCAAGATTGTTGGAATTCGTACCCATCTTTAGCTCAGGAATCACAACGGATACCGATTTCAACGGAAGTCCATTCCCGTCATAAATTTTGCCCGTTACCCGGCCTGTTTGTCCAAAGGAAATAAATACAATCAGCATTAACGCTGTTGCTAAGAGAATTCTGAGTCCTGTCATGATTGTTTTGTTTTTATTAAAAATAAATTTAGAATCACAAATCTAACAAGTTAGATTGTACTAACAAAATATTTCCTAACATTACTATTAGACATCACTAATATTTGGTAAATTTGTGTTATGATATCACAGACTGAAGAAAACTATCTAAAAGCGTTATATAATCTGACATACCTAAAAGGTGAGGCCACTGTCAACGAGATCAGTAAACGACTGGACATCAAGATGCCAACAGTCAATAGCATGATGAAAAAACTGTCAGAAAAGGGCTTTGTTCATTATGAGAGTTATAAACCCCTCAAATTGACAGAAGAAGGAAAAAAGGAAGCTGCGCTTATTATACGAAAACACCGACTTACGGAAATGTATCTGGTTGAAAAGATGGATTTTGCGTGGGATGAAGTTCACCAAATTGCCGAACAGATCGAGCATATCCATTCGCCTGAATTTTTCACCAAAATGGATCAGCTATTAGGATATCCTACGGTAGACCCGCATGGCTCACCAATCCCTGATCATAATGGTGTAATGCGTTCGGAAAACTATATCTTCCTTGACACCTGTGAAATCGGAGATGTGGTCACATTAATGGCTGTACAGCCCTCTTCCAAGGAATTGTTACAATACCTAAATACCAAAAATCTGGAATTAGGTACAACATTGACGATTCACTCGATCGAACCATTTGACCGAAGTATCACAGTTAGTTATGGTAACCGTCCGGCAGAAGTACTCAGTAGCAAAGTAACAGCAACCTTACTTGTACGCCCTATTTCTTAAAAAAATAGTTAACTGCTATTTTTAATCCACATCATCCTACTTTCTGGGCCCAGCATCCGTGGTTCCACCGTCATCTATATCAAAAAAATAAATCCGTACCAACCTACAAGAACATCTCAGAGCACATTTATCACACTATATTTTATTAGTCTGATCTAACTTCAATTTATCACTCCGAAAACAGGTCATTTCACCTGGATCGCTGTATAAAACAAGTGATTATCATCCTAACTATTGGATCATGTTTATTCTTTTTTTAAAGGAGCTGACCATAAGCCTTCATTCCGCTGTTTGGTTACGTAGTATGCTAATTGGCGGGATGTACCTGACTTCCGCTTGGGGCATAGCTATCATGTTGCCTCTCATGGCGATCTTTTTTCCATTATTTACGTTAGTGGGAGATTTTGGCTATCTTGTCCGGATGGCAAACTATTCCACCGTCATTCAAATAACAAAACTGGTTATCTTCCTGTATTATCTTGATCCCATTGATAAGTTAGAGGATCTCCAGTCGCTATTTCCCGCTCCAATATCTGTACTGGCGAAAGATGTTCCAGATACATAATCAGTGCTCTTAGGCTGTTTCCATGCGCGACTATAAGTACATTTTTACCGGCCTCCAATTGTGGCTTGATATCATGTTCAAAATAGGGTATCACCCGATCATAGGTATTTTTTAAGCTTTCGCCGCCCGGTGGAGCGACATCAAAAGACCTACGCCAGATATATACCTGCTCCACGCCATATTTTTCAGCTGTTTCATCCTTATTTAATCCCTCCAGATTTCCGTAACTCCGTTCGTTCAGCGCGGCATTAATGACAATTGGTGTATCGGGCTTCCCGATTTCTTCCAGGATAATTTGTAAGGTATGTTGCGCCCGGATTAATGTGGAGGTAAATGCGATATCAATTGATTCTTTCGCTAACGCTTTTCCGGCCTTTCGCGCTTCCAGTTGTCCCAACGCCGTAATATCAATATTTTGCCAGCCTGTGAAACGATTCTCCAAGTTCCATTGTGACTGTCCATGGCGGACCAAAAATAATTTTGCCATTACTGATTTATTTTTTGTTCAAAGAATAACTGACTAGGGCAAGTCAATATAGGGTTGTACCGATGAAACCTAAGTTTCTATCTGTTTCAGCACTAACCATAAATACAATAACATTTTGTAAGATTTTGTTTTATCGAAAATAACCTATTAGCTCAGCGATGGGTAAATTTTATGTATTCGCTTCCTTAGAATAACTACTTTTTTAACATACTCAAAAATTCTGCCATTTTTTGCTTTGTCATGCCAGTTTTTTCAGCAGCAGGAAATATTGCCACAAAAAAGCCTTTGGAGTTTTTCCAAAGGCTTTTTTCTAATGTGCTATTAAAAAAGCGTTATGCTTTTTCTTCTTTTAATGTCGTTGATTCTTTTTTTGGTTCTTTTTCCTCAAAGCCTGAACGCAAGATTTCATCCCATAAGGACGAACTTACACCGAATCCTTTTTCTGGATCTGAATAATGGTGCAGCATGTGATGTTGCTTAATACGCTTAAAGATACCGCTCTTAAAATTTGCATGATGCATAGCATAGTGACATTCATCATAGATCAGATAACCCACCATAAATCCGGAAAAAAAGCAAGCCAGGATAAATTCATTCGAAAAGAATAATGTAAATCCAAAATACACCAAGGCGGCCAATGGAATACTGGCTGACAGAGGCATGACCAAACGCATCCGATCTCTAGGATAGTCGTGATGCACACCGTGAAAGATAAAAGCGATCCGTTTCCCCCATTCCGATGTTGGGTGGAAATGAAATACCCAACGATGCAATGCATATTCAAATGCAGTCCAGAATGCTAGACCAAAAACAAAATACCCTATATATGTCAATAGATCAACATCACCCCAGACCAGAGCTTTATACGAAAAGAAAATAACTACAGGTACATAGAAAATCAAAGGTACACTCCAGTGCACTTTCGTCAACGACTCCAAAAAGTCATTTTTGAACATGCGCGTAGATTCCGTAGAATTTGAAACATAATTACGCTTTGCCATAATACTATTTTTATTATTCCCCCACAAAAATAAGTATTTTAAGCACAAATGAAGAAGGTTCCAGGCTAGAAAAACAAAATATTTGACCTTTTCAACAAAAAGGTTAAACACCTATTTAGGTCCTTTCTAGCCTAAAACCTTTTATTTGATCTTTTAACTCTTATTTTCCTAAAGTTTCGCAGCGTTGACCGCAAATCTACAAGAGTCAAAATTGACAAAATCAAGACAGTTTACTATTTAAAGTTGACTGTTCCACCTGCCATTTTCTTTTCAACGCGTTGTTCAGGCTTGCCATAGACATCTATCGTACCGCCACCACGTGTCTTTGTTTCTATGGAATCCACCGCATTGACTTCTGCTTTTCCACCCCCATTTACCGTCACTATAGTTGTTGTTGTCTTAAAATCCTTTCCCTCATATTTGCCACCAAAATTGGAGATAATCTCCTGTTTGTCCGCTTTACCATAAAGTGCTATTGTTGCACCGGAAGTGACTTTCACTTCTGCACTTTTTGCTTCTGCATGGAGATCAACCAGACCTCCTTCGGATGCATAGACTTTGAGATGATCAGCTAACACGGCATTGTTTGACGTCGCAAATACCTTTGCTCCTTTTTTTGCTTCTACATTTTTCAAACTTTTGTAGTACACCTTCACAGAGATATTACCGCCCTGCAGCATGTTTAGCGTATTCATTTTTAAAGCCAAAGCACCATTTGTATTGACCACCTTCACATTCTCGTAGTTCTGCCCTTCGAATGTCACCAGAGACTCATTGGCCTTGATCAATTCTACCTGTATTTTATCTGTGGCGACTACCGAACTAAAGTCCCCCACATTTTGTTTAGCCTGTCCAAATCCCACTTGGGTCACTAATAAAAGAAACGCACTGATTCCTAAAAATTTCATAGTTGTATTATTCGTTTTTTGATTACCTGATATGCCTTTCCAGCTGTATCTTCACTTAATTTGTTTACAGGGATAATATGCGCATATTGACTTCTTCCGTATGTTCTGCCGTCAAAAAACACGCCAATCATCATCCTCACGTTGCTATTTAACCTATTTTGACAAAAAAAAGGTGTCCTAAAAATTAGGACACCCTCGCTATTGATATTTTGTTTTGCTTACAATTTGCTGTTTACATCTACAGCATTCAGATCAGCAAATGCTTCTTTCAAGCGAGCAACAAATGCTTCTTCGCCCTTACGTAACCATACACGTGGGTCGTAATATTTTTTGTTTGGAGAATCAGTACCTTCAGGGTTTCCGATCTGTCCTTGCAAATAATCGTGATTTTTAGCCTCGTAAGCTCTAACACCATCCCAGAAAGCCCATTGCATATCGGTATCAATGTTCATTTTGATCGCTCCATAAGAAATAGCTTCTGCAATTTCTTCAGGTGAGGAACCAGATCCACCGTGGAACACAAAGTTAACTGGCTTTTCTGCAGTAAGCTTGTATTTCTCGCGGATATACTCTTGTGAATTATGTAAGATGACCGGTTGTAATTTTACATTGCCCGGTTTGTATACGCCATGTACGTTACCGAATGCTGCTGCAACGGTAAATTTGTCAGATACTTTAGACAATTCTTCGTATGCATAAGCAACCTCCTCTGGTTGTGTGTATAATTTAGAGCTATCCACATCTGAGTTGTCAACACCATCTTCTTCTCCACCTGTAACACCTAACTCGATCTCTACAGTCATGCCCAGTGGTTTCATACGTGCTAAGTATTTTGCAGAAATTTCGATATTTTCTTCGATTGGTTCTTCAGATAGATCCAACATATGTGAAGAGAACAAAGGTTTACCGTGTTGTGCGAAGAATTTCTCACCTGCATCCAACAAACCGTCGATCCAAGGTAAAAGTTTTTTAGCCGCGTGATCTGTGTGCAAAATTACGGCAACACCATAGTGCTCTGCCAATAAATGTACGTGCTGTGCTGCAGATACCGCACCCAATACACACGCTTGCAAGTTATCATTATTTAATGTTTTACCAGCATAGAATTGTGCACCACCGTTTGACAATTGAATAATTACAGGAGAGTTTACTGCTTTAGCAGTTTCCATTACCGCATTGATAGAATTTGTTCCGATAATGTTTACCGCAGGCAAAGCAAATTTATGTTTCTTTGCAACTTCAAACAACTCCTGTACTTGATCTCCCGTCAATACACCTTTAAAATCTTTTAGGCTCATATTACTGTTATTGATTTATTTTAATCTTTATTAACTCTTGAAGCTACTAAATTATTAAAAATAATTATTACTTCCTAATTTTTAGAGTGTACTAAATACACTATCAATTTGTTTGTTACCAGAATTGCGATAGACTACCCTTATCCACTGCTCATAATCAAATCAACCCATTCCACAGGGCTATCGCTTCTTCTGTTAAAAAATTACGCGGGATACTTAGTAATCCATTAGGGATTGATTAAATTTGGGCTCACCAATATTGGAATCATTATGCTACAGGTATACGGTATCAAAAACTGTAACACAGTAAAGAAAGCCCTAACATGGTTAGAAGAAAATCAGATTGACTTTCAATTTCATGACTTCAAGAAAGAAGGCGTCAGTGATGAAAAGCTTAAAGAATGGGAGCAAAAAGTGGACTGGCAGTCTTTGGTCAACAAAAAAGGGACAACCTGGAAGAAATTGACAGCCGAAGAGCAAGCGCAGGTTGTCGACGCCAATAGCGCCAATAAAGTGTTAAAAGAGCACACAAGCATGATCAAACGCCCTGTGATTGAATATGGCAAGGGCATCCTGCTTGGGTTCAGTGAAGACGACTATAAAATCAACTTAAAATAGTTGTTACAAGCTCCTTAAAAAGGAGCTTTTTTTTGCCTTATCTACTTTTCATTGTATATTGTGACCAATAAACGTAATTTAATTCGAACAGATATGATGAAAAGACTTGCATTGGCCTCTTTTAGCCTAATTGCATTGAGCTATGCTTTTCCGTCCTTTTCCCAGGAAAAAACATCTAACTATAGTTATACTGAAGCCTTTGCGCCGTTGTTTTTCAAAAATAATGGAAATGATTATCGCTCTGCGGCCGGCAAACCTGGTTCCGGATATTGGCAAAATGCTGCGGACTACAAAATACAGGCATCATTAAACGACCAAAATGATCAAGTAACGGGTACCGTAGAGATAACTTACAGTAATAACAGTCCCGACAATATGGATTACCTCTGGCTACAATTGGACCAAAATATGTTTTCTCAGCATGGACGTGGCCAGTTGATCTCTCCATTGACCAATAGCCGATACGGCGACGGCAACTCAAGATTTGACGGTGGTTATCAAATCCAGTCTGTCACCGATGTCAATGGAAAAACCATAGAACATATCATAGATGATACCCGCATGCAACTGCGGCTTCCAGCTGCACTAAAAAGTAAGGGTGGAAAAATCACCTTCAAGATCACCTATCAATATACAGTACCGCAATATGGTGCCGACCGTACAGGTATCCTGGATACTAAGAACGGAAAAATCTATGCCATCGCACAATGGTTTCCCAGACTTTGTGTCTATGATGATATTAGAGGCTGGAACACGTTGCCTTATACAGGCCCGGGAGAATTTTACCGCGAATTCGGAAATTATCAGGTCGAAATCACCGCGCCAGCCAGCCACATCGTCGTGCTGGGGGGCGAACTTTTAAATCCGCAGGAGGTATTCACGGCAGACCAATTCAAAAGATACCAGCTCGCCCTACGTAGTAATGAAACTGTATTGATTCGCTCCGCCGAAGAAGTAACAGCAAAAAGCTCAAGACCAGCCAAAAAGACGCTCACCTGGAAATATCAGCTCAATAATGCACAGGATATTGCCTGGGCCTCTTCCACGGCCTTTATATTGGATGGGGCAAAAATCAATTTACCAAGCGGTAAAAAAGCACTTGCCCTATCAGCCTATCCAGCAGAAAGCAATAGCAACAATGCTTGGGAACGTTCGACAGAATACACTAAGGCCGCCATCGAAATTTATTCCAAAAATTGGTTTGAATACCCCTATCCTGTAGCCGTAAATGTTGCTTCCAACGTAGGTGGCATGGAATATCCCGCCTTGTCTTTCTGCGGCAATCAAGCCAAAGCAGGTTCCCTTTGGGGAGTCACCAATCATGAATTTGGCCATAACTGGTTTCCTATGATTGTAGCGTCCAACGAACGTGAACATGGCTGGATGGATGAAGGGTTCAATACCTTCATCAATGAACTGGCAACCCAAGAATTCAATAATGGCGAATACCATCGTCCACAGACCAGTCGGTCTTATATTTTCACATCGCAAAATCTTGAGCCGATCATGAGTACACCACAAAATATGAAGGAACGCAATATTGGCGCACTTGTTTATTACAAACCAGCTTATGGGCTCAAATTATTACGTAATGAGATTATTGGCAAAGAACGCTTCGATTACGCCTTCAAAAAATATATTCAGGAATGGGCTTATAAACATCCAACACCCGAGGATTTTTTTAAAGCGATCGAAAACGGAACCGGGGAAAGCCTTAATTGGTTTTGGCGTGGATGGTTTGTCAATAACTGGCAAATGGATCAGGCGATCAAATCCGTTTCGTACGTCAACAACCAACCCATGTTAGGTGCGTTGGTCACTGTAGAGAATCTGGAAAAATTGCCCATGCCCATTATCGTTGAAGCCACCACAGTTTCGGGCAAAAAAATAAGAAAAAAATTACCTGTGGAAGTCTGGGAAAGAAATAACGTATGGCAGTTTAAAATCCCAACAAACGAGGCTTTACAGTCCGTACAGTTGGATCCTGACGATGTCATGCCTGACAAGAATCCGGATAATAATACATGGAAGGCAAATTAGAGCGGTAATTCAAAATCTATTCGTTATTTTTGGTAAAGAAATTCTACGGTATGAAACCATTATGAACACGTCAAAAAATTGCTCATAATGGTTTCATTGTGCTAGATGAATAAAACGGAAGGTAACAAGCTCATTTATGTATACATATTATATCCCCATGAAATTCACACAAACGATTCTAAGCTGTTTATTTATTATATTGATCAGCGGGCAGCTATTTGCACAGGAAAAAACCAAAGGTATTATTATGGAGCTTGTCAGCGGAGAAAAAATTGAAGCTGCACAGATCCAGAATTTACGGAGTAAGGTAGAAGTTCAGACCAATAGGGATGGATCATTTGCGATTGATGCCAGTGTCAATGATCTACTTTTGATTAAAGCAACCGGATACGAACAGGATACGGTATTTATATATGATGCGAGCTTGCGAAGAATCTATTTGAACAGAATAAATACACCCATCGAATTGAATCAGGTTGTCGTCGAACGGATGACCGATAGTAGACTTGCAGCTGAAATCCAACGCGAGAAAGTCGCCGGAAAATATTCGGATGCCAGCCAAAACCGCGGCGGGATCCGGATCTCTCCAAGCCGTATATTCAGCAAGGAAGGAAAACAAGCCCGCTCAAATTACAAACTTCTTGTTGCAGAACTGGAGAAAAGAACGGTTGATCGCAAGTTTACAGACAACCTCATTAAAGAAGTAACACCACTTGACGGATCCGAACTGGCTTTATTTAAAGAAAGATTTAGGCCTTCTTATAAGTTTATCCAAAATAGCAGTCAAGAAACATTACGGGTCTACGTGATGGATAGTTACAAGAAATTTAACGAGAAAAAATAAAAAACAACACTTTTAATCATGTGATTGTCAGAAGGTTTTAAACTGTAATATTTTTTATTTCAGTTTAAAACCTTTTCCATTACTTTTGTGTTATCAAAATTAAAAAATCAGCAAAGGGATGTTACACAACTTGAGATTTGCAACAGCTTTACATATTATGGTCTTAGCACAATTGGAGGAGTCCGGACAATGGCTTTCCTCTGAGTATATTGCTTCAAGTATCCAGGTAAACGCAGTTGTTGTCCGTAAAGAAATTTCCTCCCTGAAAGCGGCCGCTTTATTAATCAGTAAAGAGGGCAAAGGTGGCGGGATTCGCATAAATAATGAAAAAGAGCGTATCACCCTTGCGGACATTTATCAAAGTACAAAAAAAAATGAGTTATCGGGTAAATTCAATAGTCCCAACCCAGCTTGTATTGTCGGTAAAAACATTAATGCCAGATTGCAGGATCTTTATCAGGAAGTCGACACTGATATTGTCGTGCGTTTGGAAAAAATGACGCTTGCTGATTTTAGTAAAACATTTAATTAAAGACACATGAAAGTAGCAGTAATTGGATCCACAGGATATGTAGGAGCACATCTTGTTAAAGAATTGGCTGACCGAAAATACGAAGTCGTTGCACTCGCTCGCCATACAGAAAACATTCCATCGAATGACAGCATAACAAAAGTAGCGGTTGATATCTATAACCACAATCAATTGGTAAGCGCTTTAACGGGTGCAGATATCGTTGTTTCGGCATTTAACGCTGGTTGGGCCAACCCCAACCTTTACGAAGATTTTACTAAAGGGGCTTTAGCCATTCAAGAGGCGGTTAAAGATGCCGGCGTGAAACGTTTTATTGTCGTCGGTGGAGCGGGAAGTTTGTTAATCGAGGGTAATCGTCTTGTCGATTCACCTGAATTTCCAAAAGAGATCAAACCTGGAGCACTGGCCGCCGCAGATTACTTAGATACCATCCGCAAAGAAGATCAACTCGAATGGACAATGATCAGTCCTGCCATAGAAATGAATCCACAGGCAGGTGGTGTGCGAACTGGTAAGTACCGTACAGGATTGGACGCGCCGGTATTTGATCACGAAGGGCGTTCAAGACTATCTGTTGAAGATCTTGCGGTTGCCATCGTTGACGAGATCGCAAATAAACAATTTATAAACAAACGTTTTACAGCAGCATACTAATAGGATACAATCATTTGATTTATATCTTGTACAAAATTTTATTACAAAAGGGAAGCGCAATCTTCCCTTTTGTCGTTGATATCATTTATATTTGACACTAATTAAACAATTAAAAAGCTAAATAATCGTAAAGAATTAATCCTATGCTATTTAAAAAATCGATTCCTAAACTGATTGCTGAGGCAAATGAAAATGGTGAACATACACTGAAACGAACATTAACGAGTGGCGGATTAATTGCGCTAGGCGTTGGAGCCATTATTGGAGCAGGACTATTTTCCTTAACTGGAATTGCCGCTGCAGAGAATGCTGGTCCAGCTGTTATCCTATCTTTCATTATCGCTGCAGTTGGGTGTGCTTTTGCCGGTCTTTGTTACGCCGAATTTGCGTCCATGATTCCTGTCGCTGGAAGTGCTTACACCTACTCCTATGCGACAATGGGGGAATTTGTTGCCTGGATAATCGGTTGGGACCTTGTCTTGGAGTATGCACTCGCCGGTGCCACCGTAGCCGTCAGTTGGTCGCAATACTTTAATCAGCTCCTGATGATTTTCCACATCCACTTACCCGACGCCCTGCTGAAAGGCCCTTGGGAAGGTGGTATGGTTAATTTACCGGCAATCATTATTGTATGTTTGCTTTCTCTGCTATTAATGCGTGGAACACAGGAATCATCTCGCGTAAACAATATCCTGGTGATCTTAAAAGTAGGCGTTGTATTAATTTTTATCGCATTGGGATGGAGCTTTATCAACCCTGCAAACCACGATCCTTTTATCCCGGTAAATGCCGGCGAGGAACTGGTCAAAAGTGGTCAACAAAGCGTATGGACATTTCTAAAGAGCGATGACTTTGGCCATTTTGGAATCAGCGGTGTTTTGCGCGCAGCAGGTGTGGTATTCTTTGCTTTCATCGGCTTTGATGCCGTGAGTACTGCTGCTCAGGAAGCAAAAAATCCAAAAAAAGGTATGCCAATTGGTATCATCGGCTCATTGATCATCTGTACCCTTCTTTATGTGTTATTTTCTTATGTAATGACAGGTATCGAAAATTACACGATGTTTAAAGGAGACGCCAAACCAGTAGCCACGGCATTTGCGAAAACAGGATATCATTTTCTGAATACAGCATTAATTATTACGATTATTGCAGGTTATACATCTGTAATTCTTGTCATGTTACTTGGCCAGAGCCGGGTATTCTACTCCATGAGTAAAGATGGCCTGCTTCCAAAAATATTTTCTGATCTCTCCAAAAGACAGACCCCTTGGAAAACAAATGCAATCTTTATGGTATTCGTAAGTATCTTCGCTGGATTTGTTCCCGTTTCCGATCTTGGTCACATGGTGAGTATAGGTACCTTATTTGCCTTTACATTGGTTTGTGTGGGTATATTGGTACTCCGCAAAACGGATCCCAATCTGGAACGTCCATTCAAAACGCCTTTAGTTCCTTTTGTTCCGATCATGGGTATCATTGTCTGTGTGCTGATGATGGCTTCATTGCCTATTGAAAGCTGGGAGCGTTTGGCAATTTGGCTGGCTTTAGGTCTACTGATTTACTTCGTTTATGGTAAGAAACATAGTGTGATCCGGAAACAACACCGGGATCAACAAGGTATAGAATAATAGAGACAAACACATATAGTAATACTTGTATTGGTATAAAACTAGCGGGCTTCTAAAAAAGAAGCCCGCTAGTTTTATACTCTCAAAAAGCGCTTACAAAGCGCTTAGTTTAAAATAACCATTTGCAATTACATCTTCTTTCAGTCCGATTTTGGGCACAATTTGAATATGGTATTTTTCTTTATCCGCATCAAGCAATAGGTCTTCTATTTCATAAATATCATCGACATCCAAGCCATATTTATCATCAATATGAGCCGTGCTATGGTGCTTCCAAAAAACAGTTCGTTTAGCTTTCTCAGTAGCTTTTCCCAAATTCGGTGCAACAATGAGTTCTTTATAATGAAATTCATCAAACTCATTCGGTTTATAACCGCCTAGATTGACAAAAAATAACTTCAATTCTGCATCTGAAATTGCCACATCATTTTTTTCCACGACCGTAATTTCATACTCGCCAATCTTATTGACGATCCGATAAGCATCAATATGAATTTTACCATCGGCATCAGGCCAAAAATCTTTAATTGGCTCTATAAAATCCTTCAGTTCATTTCCGATTCCGAAAAAAATATCATGCTGTTCCGTACGTCTATTTTTCGGTTTGCAACCGATCAAAATCATAAATAATTTCATACGCAAATAATCTTTTTTTGAATGGCAAAATGGAATATCCAAGTTATTTTCATCAGTATTTGTGCTTTCCAATCACGGATATTTCATAACTTAAGCCCATTAAACAATAAAAATAACGATTATTCACCACATTTAATGCAGATAAAACGCAGACTATGAGTAAAATTTTCCTATCATTTACGTTACTGTTTCTATCATTGTGTTCTTTTGGACAGAAGCGAAGCACCGATAAAAAACTCGAAACACAAATTAAACAGCTTATTCAGGGTTTTCAGGGAGAAATAGGTGTCTATGTACATAACCTAAAGAAACACAAGGAAGTTAATATCGGAGCCGACAACATCTTTCCTACAGCAAGCGTTGTCAAAATCCCTATTTTAGTGGGTGTCTTTGATAAAATTGAAAAAGGACAGTTGCAATTAGATCAGGAGCTTATCTACCGCGAAAACCAAAAATATGGTGGTTCGGGCCTAATGCAATTCTTTAAGGACAGCAGCAAGGTTGACCTCAAAACTCTTGTCGCCCTTATGCTTTCTTACAGTGACAATGTCACAAGCATCTGGAATCAAAAACTTGCGGGTGGGGGAATAGCCATCAACACACTGATGGCCGACCTTCAATTGCAGCATACGCGTGTAAACTCACAAACTGAAGGAAGAAAAGCAGACTGGGAAAAATATGGCTGGGGACAGACCACACCAAAAGAGATGGCCGATCTCCTCACCCTGATCCGTCAGGGCAAGGTAATCTCGGAAAAATCTTCCGATCGCATGTATCGTTTTCTGGGCAATATGTTCTACGACGAAAGGGGGCTTTCTCAAATTCCGGCGACCGTAAAAGCAGCCTCCAAAACGGGGTCACTGGATGATGTACGTAATGAAGTCATGTTGGTTAATGCGCCCAAAGGCGATTATGTTTTTAGTATATTCACCAAAAACAATCAGGATCAGAGCTGGGGAAAAACCAATGCAGCAGAAGTGCTGACACGTAAGCTCTCCAAACTACTATGGGATTATTACAATAAATAAATTACATACTTCAGGATTATACCATGATGATAGGTAATCTGACGGGTCGATTCTTGAATCGGGCATGAGTTGTAAAAAAAACAGGGAACTCTTCAGTTCCCTGTTTTTTATCTTACGATGCGATAAGCGAATTAGTTTTTCAATTATTTATTTACCAAAGTCTTGGCTTTTCAGCTAAAATTGTCGCCTACTTTTTAAAAGCGTCTTTCACATCTTTAGCAGCCTCTTTCGTACCGGAAGCAACATCTTTGGCTACTTTTTTAGTACCATCAGCAACATCACCAGCTACTTTTTTAGTTCCATCCGCGACATCTTTTGCTACATCTTTAGTTTTATCGGCAGCTTTATTTGCAGCGTCTACTGTAGCATCTTTTGCGTCTTTCAATCCTTCTTTCACATCCTGACCAGCATCGCGTAAAGCAGTTTTGGTTTTTTCCCAAGCGGTATTGGCCTCGTCAGAAGCAGCACGCGCTTTCTCTTCAGCAGCTTTATCGCCTTTGGCAATCGCTTCATCTAAAGCTTTTTTTGCTTCCTCAGCCTTCAAACGCGCACTTTCTTCGGCGTTCCTTAAGTCTGCAATCGCTGCATCTACATGCTCGCCTGCTGTCTGTACAGTATCAGTCGAATCTGACGCTTTTTTCTCTGAATTGTTGCAAGAAGACATTACCAATGCTCCTGCTACTACCGCTAAAAGTGCAATTTTTTTCATTAGATTATTTGTTTTTTAATGGCAAGAAGTCATCAGGAGGTTGTATTCGCCCATTTTTGACTCCTATCAACCACATGATGGTTTCATGTAAGTTTGTAATTATATGATTAATTAGTCTTTAATTTACAACTTCTATGCCAAATAGACAAATTTACTGTTTTGGATAAATTGTTCCCTTTGCGGCTTCCAAGGTATTCTTCAATAAACCAACAATCGTCATCAGTCCTACTCCACCCGGTACCGGAGTGATCCAAGACGCTTTAGGTGCCACATGCTCAAAATCCACGTCACCATATAATTTAAATCCTGATTTTGTCTCCGTAGATGTCTCTCTATTGATACCCACGTCAATCACTACAGCCCCCTCTTTGACCATGTCCGCGGTTACAAAATTCTTTTTGCCGATCGCTGCCACGACGATGTCACCGCGCAGTACTTCTGTTTTCAGATCTTGGGTACGGCTATGTGTCAAGGTCACGGTACAGTTTCCGGGATTAGCATTACGCGCCAGTAGTATACTCATTGGAGAACCGACAATATTGCTTCGGCCTACGACTACGGCATGTTTGCCCGCTGTCTCGATCTTATAGTAGTCCAGCATCAACATAATACCATAAGGTGTCGCTGGGATAAAACATGGAAGATTACGTTGCATTCGTCCCAAGTTGACCGGGTGAAATCCATCCACATCCTTACGGTAATCAATTGCTTCGGTAATCTTGTCCGGATCAATATGTTTTGGTAAAGGCAATTGTACGATCAGGCCATCGATGGAATCATCTTTATTGATTTCTTTGACCTTAGCGATCAATTCCTCTTCAGAGATCGTCTCATCATAACGGATGTTTGTCGACTCAAAGCCGACCAATTGACAATTACGCATTTTGCTGGCCACATAAGTTTCGCTACCACCGTCGTTACCAACAAGGATAGCTACCAAATGTGGTTTCCGACCCGTTTGAGTTGTAAATTCAGCCGCATCTAGAGCAATCTGCTCTTTAATTTTTTCGGAAACTAGTTTACCATCTAATAGATTCATGTTTAGGAGATTTGATTGTATTTAAAAGGAGCCCAAGAGCTCCTTTATTTTGTATAATTTAAAATGATATTAATCCAATTTCAATACCGCCATAAATGCAGATTGCGGAATTTCTACGTTCCCCACCTGACGCATGCGTTTTTTACCTTTCTTCTGTTTTTCCAACAATTTACGTTTACGGGAGATATCACCACCATAACATTTTGCGGTTACATCCTTACGCAATGCGGAAATTGTTTCACGGGCGATGATCTTTGCACCAATAGAAGCCTGGATCCGGATCTCAAATTGTTGTCGTGGCAACAGTTCCTTCAATTTCTCACATATTTTCTTACCGAAATCGTAGGCATTGCTTCTGTGGATCAACGAAGACAGGGCATCGACAGGTTCATCATTCAATCGGATATCCAATTTAACAAGATCCGAAGTACGGTAACCGATCTGGTGATAGTCAAATGAAGCATAACCTTTGGAAATTGTTTTCAACTTGTCATAAAAGTCAAATACAATCTCACCCATTGGCATTTCAAAAACCAATTCGACACGATCTGAAGTCAGGTAATGCTGGTTCATGATTGTACCGCGTTTTTGAATACACAAAGACATGATCGGCCCTACAAAGTCCGATTTGGTTATGATATTCGCTTTGATATAAGGTTCTTCAATTGAATCTAATTTACTTGGATCAGGTAGGTCCGAAGGATTGTGCACAATGACCTCTTCCTTATCCTTCGTCATGTATGCTTTGTAAGATACGTTGGGAACGGTAGTGATTACCGTCATATCAAACTCTCTTTCCAGACGCTCCTGAATAATCTCCATGTGGAGCATACCCAAGAAACCACAACGGAAACCAAAACCTAAGGCAGCTGAAGACTCTGGTTCAAACACCAAAGAAGCATCGTTCAATTGCAGGCGGTGCATCGATTCGCGCAATTCCTCGTAGTCTTCTGTATCTACGGGATAGATACCGGCAAAGACCATTGGTTTTACTTCCTCAAATCCCTGGATTGCTTCACCGCAAGGCCGGTCTTTATGCGTAATGGTATCCCCTACTTTCACTTCACGTGCTTCCTTGATACCAGAAATAATATAGCCTACATCCCCCGTTTTGATGACTTCTTTTGGCACTTGATTAAGCTTCAACGTACCGATCTCGTCAGCAAAATATTCTTTACCTGTGGCCACGAATTTTACCCTGTCTCCCTTACGGATCTCACCATTTTCAACTTTGAAATAAGCCATGATCCCACGGAATGAATTAAATACAGAGTCAAAAATCAATGCCTGTAATGGTGCATCAGCATCACCTACAGGATGTGGGATACGTTCAACAATGGCTTCCAGAATATCCGGGACCCCAAGGCCAGTCTTTCCAGAAGCAGGAATAATCGCATCACGCTCACCACCGATCAGGTCAACAATTTGATCTTTCACCTCTTCGGGCATCGCACCCGGAAGGTCCATCTTATTTAAGATCGGGATGATTTCCAGATCATGCTCCAAAGCCAAATATAAATTTGAGATTGTTTGTGCCTGAATCCCCTGTGATGCATCCACAATTAACAACGCCCCTTCACAGGCAGCGATAGAACGGGATACTTCATAGGAAAAGTCAACGTGTCCGGGGGTATCAATCAGGTTCAAAATATATTCCTGACCATCTTTTTTATAATTCATTTGGATGGCGTGACTCTTGATCGTAATACCACGTTCACGTTCCAAATCCATATTATCAAGTAATTGTGCCTGTGCTTCGCGCTGACTGATGGTATTGGTATACTCTAAAAGGCGATCTGCCAAAGTACTTTTGCCATGGTCAATATGCGCAATAATACAGAAATTACGAATGTGCTTCATATAGGATTTTTAAACTCTTTTGCTAAAAGGCAAAGATACCTTTTTTTATACATATTTATAGAATCAAGTATATTTTTCATCAGTTGACTGTAGCCTAATGAAAAGTTTTGCTACACACATGAGGCACAAGCAGAAAGCATTTTCATTTTCAATCCGCTACGGCGTAGGAAAAATGTTTCTGGTTGCGGGTTACCTTATCCATATCCCAGGCGATCTTACCTTCAAATTTTTCCGAGCGTATAGGACAGTCCGCAACCTGGCAATAACGGCAGCATTGTGGGAGACAGGGATCCGCATGGACAAAAAACTCAGTACGCACAGACATTTCCTTATTGACTATCTTATCAACAGCCGAAATTTCATCATGAACTTTCACCAGATCGAGGTAATTTGGCAAAGTGAGGTGACAGTCGACATGCAGTTCATTGCCATAGCGCTGCACCCGAAGATTGTGCACATCAATCCACTCAGCCTTACGATTACGTTCCAAAATCGCTACCACATCCTGCACAAGTTCGGTATCTGATTCATCCATCAGTCCACCGATAGACTGCCGAAGTAATTTGTAGCCATTAAACAAAATAAAGAGCCCTAATATAATCGAGATCACCACATCAATCCATTGGAATCCCGTTAGCTTCATCAGCAGTAAACCCAAGATCAATCCAATTGTGCTGTAAGCATCCACCTGCAGGTGTTTGCCATCGGCCACCAGTGTAATTGATCCCAGAATGCGGCCCCTTTTCATGATATAAAATCCGACAGCAAAATTGATCAACGAGGTGATTCCGATCAGGTAGATCCCCTGTTCGAGATGAGTGATCTCGGCAGGAAAAAAGATATTGTAACAAGCTTTGGCTAAAATAATCGCTCCAGCGATAAAAATCAGTCCACCCTCAAGAAAAACAGAAAAGAACTCAACTTTACCGTGTCCATAGGGGTGATTCTCATCTTTAGGCTGAGCCGCAAGATAAATACTATAGAAAGCGAAACCAGAAGCGATCACATTGACGATACTTTCGGCGGCATCTGTAAAGATGGCACTGGAATCTGTCAAAAAATAAGCTACGAACTTAATGATCATTAAGCCTATTCCTGTAAACAGCGATAATAAAACCAATCTTGTTTGTCTCGACATGACCTGTATTTTGTAGGGCAAAGGTAAAGATATAACGCCAAATCAAATTGATTAGTTTTACACATCAATACCAAAAAGATGTCGATATTAACAGGCTAAATCGCGACAATCACTTTTTATTAGCAAAGCCCCAATAAAAACAGCCCTTTTATTTGTAAATTTTCAAAAATAAAGGCAATTATTTGCAACGTATATAATATCTTTGTCTTACCATGAGCACATCATCATACTTATCAGACAGGATAAATAATTTGTCCGAATCGGCTACACTTAAAATGACCAAGTTGGGCCGCGAATTAGCAGCAAAAGGCGTTAATGTAATCAGCCTTAGCGTAGGTGAACCTGATTTTAACACTCCTGAACATGTAAAAGATGCAGCAAAAAAGGCCTTGGATGAAAACTGGACACGTTATTCGCCAGTACCGGGATACCCTGAATTGCGTCAGGCAATCGTGAATAAATTGAAGACAGAGAATAATCTGGATTATGATATTTCGCAGATCGTTGTTTCAACAGGTGCAAAACAATCCCTGTCTAATGTGATCCTAACGTTGATCAATCCGGGTGATGAGGTAATTATACCTACACCATACTGGGTATCATATTCTGAAATGGTTGTTTTAGCAGAGGGAAAATCAGTATTTATCAATACGGAAATAGACAATAACTTTAAGATTACGCCAGCACAATTGGAAGCGGCCATTACGCCAAAAACCAAATTGTTTATGTTCTCTTCACCGAACAATCCAACAGGAACAGTTTACAGTAAAGATGAATTAGCAGCATTGGCTAAGGTTTTCGAAAAGCATCCGCAGGTATTTATTCTCTCTGACGAGATCTATGAGCACATCAACTTTGTGGACAAACACGAATCCATCGCACAGTTTGATAGCATCAAAGATCGAGTTATTATCATCAATGGTTTTTCAAAAGCCTTTGCGATGACAGGCTGGCGTTTAGGGTATATTGCGGCCAACAAAACTATTGCGGCAGCAAATGATAAATTACAAGGTCAGACAACTTCAGGTACTTGCTCAATTTCACAACGTGCAGGTATTGTTGCATACGAACAGGGATTAGCGTCGGTCAATAAAATGAAAGAAGCCTTTGCGCGTCGTCGTCAATTGGTTTACGATCTATTGAGCGATATCCCGGGTATACGTACCAATCTTCCAGAAGGTGCATTTTATTTCTTCCCGGAAATTTCATCTTTCTTTGGTAAAAAAGACCAGGATGGTAATATCATCAAAAACTCATCTGATCTAGCTTTATATCTACTGAATGTTGGTCATGTCGCTACTGTAGGCGGTGATTCATTTGGTAATGACAACTACATCCGCTTATCGTATGCTGCTTCTGACGAAAGTCTGATCGAAGCATTAAAGCGCATCAAAGCAGCATTAGGCAAATTAGCATAATCAGTATACACGATAAAAAAATGGGCTGTTCAATAAAATTGAACAGCCCATTTTTTTATCAATCTCAGTCTTATCAATCCCACTGTATTCCCCACAGCGGTATAATCCAATACGTTCTCTTATTTAATATGCTCCATCACTTCAATAAATTTCCTTCCCTTGTTCTTCGGGTCAAAAAGCATTTTTTCTACCTTATCTAGTTCGAGGGCCTCTAAATGGCCGGGCAGCATACTCTCTTTCATCAATCTCAGCAATTGCGCCCAGTCGGTACGATTAATCCTGTGCTGGATCAATTGCATCATCTGCGCGGCATTACGGTATTCCTTTCCTGCTTTCAGTTCTACTACCATATTCATCCAGTCACCGTAAGTGAAAACTCTGTTTTTTTTCCGTTGCAGTTGCAATGCTTTCATCTTAACCATATCATAGCCTAGCAGCATTTCCGTGACAGAATCAATCTCCATACAGGCAGCAATTTTTTTATAATCTTTTGGGAACTCTACCCGCGCATCGTCATCCAGGAGCTTACAGAACGCGGGCACCTCCTTTTTTAGAGAATCACAGTCCTGCTGTGCCTGCAGCTCTGTTGTCATCATCAGTACGAGTGCGATCGCTAATATCCGTAGATAAATAGATTTCAGTTTCATGTTCCGAAGATACTCATTTCCCAGAAATATCATTCCCAGCACATAATTTTCATTGATTTTAGCGCTTCATATAAATATTTATTACATTTACCTCTATGAGTATTTTAACAGAAAAATTCAAAACGAAGCACGATACCGCTCCGTTTTCACAGATAAAAAACGAAGATTATATCCCCGCATTTGATGCGGCAATCCAAAAAACAAAAGATGAAGTTGACGCCATCGTCAACAGTTCCGAAGCACCCAACTTTGACAATACCATTGCGGCGATGTCTTATTCGGGGCAAACGCTGGATAGATTATCCAGCATCTTTTTCAACTTACATTCTGCGGAGACCAATGATGAACTTGAAAAGATAGCGCAGGATGTCGCGCCTAAATTGTCCGCTTTGGGCAACGACATCATGTTAAACTTTGATCTCTTCAAACGCGTAAAAGCAGTTTACGATCAGAAAGATCAACTGTCGCTTACGGCGGAACAAGCAACTCTATTGGAAAAATCCTATAAAGATTTTGTCCGCAATGGGGCACTACTAAACGATGAGCAGAAAGAGCAGTTACGTTCGATTGATGCCGAACTGTCACTTTTAAAATTAAAATTCGGTGAGAATGTCCTTGCGGAAACCAATGCCTATCAGCTCCTGGTTACTCAAGAGAAGGATCTAGCCGGACTTCCAGAGGGAGCCATTGAGGCAGCCCATGCTTTAGCCAAAGCCAATGAAAAAGAAGGTTGGTTATTTACCTTGGATTTCCCAAGTTACCTCCCTTTCGTCACCTATGCCGACAACCGCGAATTGCGTAAGGAGATTACCTTGGCGGCAGGAAGAAAGGCCTTTCAGGACAATGCATACAACAACGTCGAAAACGTGTTGAAAATCGTAAAACTACGTTTTGAACGCGCTAAATTATTGAGTTATGCAACCCATGCAGATTTTGTACTAGCCGAGCGCATGGCACAAAACCCAACAAAAGTAACCGAATTTCTGAATGATTTGCTTGGAAAAGCAAAACCTGCTGCACAGCAAG
This sequence comes from Sphingobacterium sp. HMA12, assembly GCF_002933815.1. Lineage (GTDB taxonomy): Bacteria > Bacteroidota > Bacteroidia > Sphingobacteriales > Sphingobacteriaceae > Sphingobacterium. The sequence continues at coordinate 156,644 of NZ_BEYR01000003.1, read as the reverse complement.
AGTTTGCCGAATTGAGTGCTTTTGCCAAGAAACTAGACGGAATTGAACAGCTGGAGAAATGGGATGGCGCTTACTATGCAGAAAAACTAAAGCAAGAGCGCTTTAATCTGGATGATGAAAAGCTAAAGCCCTATTTTAAACTCGAAAATGTATTGCACGGCGCTTTTGAGGTTGCCCACCGCCTATTTGGCATCAATTTCAAAGAAGTCAACGACATTGAAACCTATCACGAAGAAGTACAGACTTTTGAAGTTACTAAGGATAACGGCGAGATCGTCGCTATATTCTATGCCGATTTCTTTCCTCGCAAAGGGAAACGAAATGGCGCCTGGATGACTTCCTTCAAACCACAGTATGTACAAAATGGGAAGCAAGAACGTCCACATGTATCTATTGTCTGCAATTTCACCCGTCCGACGGCAACGAAACCTTCCTTATTGACCTTTCAGGAAGTAACGACACTGTTTCATGAATTCGGACATGCCCTGCATGGAATGTTGGCGGATACGATCTATCCGACTTTATCCGGTACATCAGTCTATTGGGATTTTGTCGAGTTACCAAGTCAGGTATTGGAAAACTGGTGTTACGAAAAAGAGGCGCTGGAATTATTTGCAAAACATTATGAAACAGGCGAAGTGATCCCGATGGAACTCGTGGAAAAAATCCGTGAGAGTGCATCTTTTCTAGAAGGAATAGCTACGATGCGCCAGTTAAGCTTTGGCTTATTGGATATGGGCTGGCATGGGCAAGACCCAAGTAGCATCGCTGATTTGAAAGCATTCGAAGACCAGCAATTCGCCTCTACAAAACTATACCCAGACGTAAAAGAAAATGCCATGAGTACGGCCTTCTCCCATATTTTCAATGGTGGCTATTCCTCCGGTTATTACAGTTACAAATGGGCTGAAGTATTGGACGCAGACGCATTTGACTACTTCAAACAAAATGGTATTTTCAACACCGAAGTTGCCCATAAATTTCAAGCTAATATCCTATCCAAGGGCGGAACAGAACATCCGATGGTGCTCTACAAGCGTTTCAGAGGTCAAGAACCATCTGTCGAACCCCTACTCAAACGAGCAGGATTGATAAAATAAAGGATAGCGCGAAATATCAATTTTGGAAAATGGCACCAAATGATATTTTTGAAACACTGTCCGATCAGCAAATAAGGTCCAGGTTCGATGATGAATTTTGGACCTTATTCTACCGCAATATCTCTATTCGCCCAAAGACTGTGACAATCATAAAGATTTTGCTATATTCACCCTATATTAATTCTTCAAAAAGATTGAAATTAGGATCAATCCAAATAGCCCCATACCATGAGTGAAATCAACTTCTTATTGCGCGATAAAAACCGGCGAAAATTTTTCTTCAAGTGCATTTTAATTGGACTTCCCATATTGATAAGTGCAGCATTGCTGGTCAATTATATGGAAGACCGCTCAGCTGCCAAAGGTACTCCGAACGACAAAGGCGGAATGGACTATTATTTTAGGGATGCCGTTACCGAAACTGCACCCGATGTGTTATGTAATTTGATTCCCATGTATCCCAATGGCAAAATTAGTTACTATAATTTTTCCACCGATCAAGCCAGTAATCTATCTGGGGACCTTTTCCTATTTACCCCAGATTCTTTTGAACAAGTAAAATCATACTATAAGGAAAAAGGAAGGACAGTTGATGATGGAACTGATACATTTATCTGTACTATTGCAGGCAAAAAAATAACCTTAAGTAAGTTCACCACCAAAAAAGACGACCCTGTTCAGGGCGAAAACAAGATTAATATTTCATTTTAATTTTTGTTGCCTTAGAGTCCATAGCAGTTGAATTTACCGTAGTATATCAAGTTATGTTTAAGAGCTCCGCAGCATCCGTTATGCCTGTTATAAATTGAACATGTATTGCTATGCCGATATTTTAGGAGCTTTAAAGCCAATAAAAATAGGTTTATGTTGATTTATCATCAAAAAAGCTGTACCTTTGTATGACATAATTGGGGTTGACCGGAATTGACAGGATGGAGACGGTTATGTAAGCATGTAGTGCGTTGTTAGTAGAGCACTTTAATCTGAACTTTCAGAATTATAACTGGCGAAGAAAACTACGCCTTAGCTGCTTAAGTTAGACTTAACATAGCTATTTGTCCCGTTAGATCCTGTTCTTTGGTTTAACATTCGGGGCATCGAACGATAGAACTGGCAAGTGTGATGTTGCTAAGCACTTGTGAGAAACAGCAACTACGGCGTACGGTATAGGTAAGCGACTCACCTTCCCTCGCCCGACAATCAAAGAGAAGCTAAACATGTAGAAAGCGTATACAGTACCATGACTGGACGAGAGTTCGAATCTCTCCAGCTCCACTTAAGGAGACACTTCATAGAAAGTGTCTCCTTTTTTTATACCCCTAAAAAACTGTGAACCAACCTATTAAAGCACATTCATTTAGAGTTCGAAAATTTTAAAAAAATTATTTAGGCTTTGGATACCGATGACGTAAAAAACGAGGTTTATGACATCTCTGTACTCTTTTTTCAAGAGTTCGATATCTCCTTAGGGGGATTAGGCGTTTAGGCTAAATTTTAATGGTTGGGCAATTCAGAAACTAGTTTACTCAAAAGAATTAAAGACCGAAATTTTATAGTACCATCTAATTTCGTTCTAAACATACCAAACAACAAGTAGAATTTGATCAAATATTAATTTATACATCAAAAGTACACACCCCTAATCATTACTGATTAAGGGGCGCTTACATACAATCCATAAACAAGTTGCCACCTACAACTTTTGTCTTTTAGATCATTGATATTTATAGTTCCACAATCCGAATGGCAAATCCACCACCAGGTGCAGACTTCTGCTTTAACTTACTTTTATTATTTATTTTAAGCTTTTTAATCACATAAGCTTGAGGATTGGTTTTATAATGTGCATCTGGAGCATCGGCGTAGATCGTAGCTTCATATTTTTTGCCCGCGGCTAAAAAACCAAAATCCACTATCGATTCATGTCCGTTCTCCCCGCTGACATTCCCGACAAACCATTCATTTTTACCTTTTGATTTACGGGCTATCGTTAGGTATTCTCCCGGTTCTGCTTCGAGATATAGGCTACTGTCCCAATCGACGGCAACATCTTTGATAAACTGAAAAGCATCCATAAAACGCTCATAATTCTCAGGGAGGTCGGCTGCCATCTGCAATGGGCTGTACATGGTCACATACAAGGCCAACTGGTTGGCTAAGGTCGAATTGACATGGGATGTATTCTTAGGATTGATCTTTTGGATGTCCATCTCAAAGATGCCCGGTGTATAGTCCATCGGTCCACCGATAAGCCGCGTAAAAGGTAAAATGGTAACATGGTTTGCATGGTTACCCCCGAATGCCTGATACTCTGTGCCACGTGCAGACTCATTACCGATCAGATTGGGCCAGGTACGTGATAAACCTGTCGGACGTACGGCTTCATGCGCATTAACCATGATCTTATATTTAGCAGCTTTCTCCAAGACATATTGATAATGGTTATTGATCCACTGACTATAATGATATTCGCCTCGAGGAATAATATTGCCTACATAGCCACTTTTGACAGCCTCATAACCATTGTCTTTCATAAATCTATAAGCGCTATCCAAATAACGCTCATAATTGCGGACTGCTCCCGAGGTCTCGTGATGCATAATCATCTTAACGCCCTTTTGCTTGGCATAATCCCGGATGCCTGCCAGATCAAAATCGGGATAGGGCGTAACAAAATCAAACACATGATCTTTGGCATTGCCAAACCAATCTTCCCAGCCAATATTCCAGCCCTCAACTAATACGCCATCAAACCCGTGTTGTGCTGCGAAATCAATATAACGTTTTACATTCGCCGTCGTAGCACCATGTTTGCCATGAGGCTTCACTTTGCTATAGTCCGTTTCACCTAGATGTACACTAGGAAGATCATAGGTATAGGACCACTCGCTCTTTCCGGTAATCATCTCCCACCATACACCTACGTATTTAGTAGGCTTTATCCACGAAGGATCTTTAATTTTAGTGGGTTCGTTGAGGTTGAGCGTCATCCGGGAAGCCAAAATATCTCTGGCGTCATCACTCACCATAATTGTGCGCCAGGGGCTCCGGGCAGGTGTCTGCAAATTGCCCTTGGTCCCATTGGCATCGGGTGTCAGCCAAGATTGAAACACAAAATTTTTGTCATCCAGATTAAGATGCATACAGGCATAATTGATTAAAGCAGCTTCGTGGATATTGATATATAACCCGTCGTCACTTTTCATCATCAAAGCCGTCTGTACACCTGTAGGCGAAAATGGGGTCTGCGAGGCATTGGGCGTAATCGCTTTGGCCATCAATCCTCTGATCTCAGACAGACGAGACTTGGTGTAATCATACTCCTGGGTATCGTAATCTCCTGGTATCCAAAAGGCTGTATGATCGCCATTCATTGCAAATTGTGTTTTTTCCTCCTTTACAACGAGATAAGTCATCTCCTTTTGTTCGGGAAATTCATAGCGAAATCCCAAACCTTGGTCAAATAATCTGAAACGGACCACAAGTTTTCTTTTGGACGTTTTCTGTTGCAAGCTAATGGTTAGTTCGTTGTAATGGTTTCGAATCTCACTTTCTTCACCCCAAACAGGATTCCAGCGCTCATCAACATGTTTGCTTTCTTGTGCTATCTCTTCAAACTCGTCATACAGTGAACTGGATAACGGTTCTCCATTGCCTTCTCCTGCCCCTGAAAATTCAACTTTCTTGGTATTGCCGGTCAATTCCAATCCTAACTTACTGGGTTTGATTACAGCTTTGCCTTTATAACTCAAGGTATACGTTGGTGCACCTGATGCATCCAGTGAAAACTGAAGTTTCAATTTTCCCGAAGGCGAAAGCAGCTCTTGGGCTTGCAGTCCCAAAGTGATTAAAAATAAACTCATCAAGAGCGTCGTTTTCTTCATTTTTTATGATAATTAGTGGATTTTTATATTTTTCGCATTTCGATTATCCGTCAACTTAACGATACAGCTCCCCTGTTGGGCATCCCATGTCCAACAGGGCTCATTTTTCTTTATCGTTGACGTTTGATTATTGTCCGCCACAGCATAGGGTATGGTCTTACCATCAATTGTGACGCCATTGGGCTTGTTTTCAAGATGATAGCTTAAGTAGAGCTGTCTTCCTTTGGCAGGTATGTAGCCTTTATCCTGGGGCTGAATCGCTGTTTCAAAATCTCCTTCTGCCAGGGTTGTGCTGGTAAAGCGTGTCGTAGAACCAATACCTTTGAGATAATCCTGTGTCTCACCATCGTCTTCATAAAGTTCAAATGTAGCGGACTCTCCTTCATAATTGGGGAAGATATGGATATAAAGGGGATGTATTGGATCCTGACCGATATATTGCATGATCGGCATCATGGGTACGATAGCACCTTTTTTGACAAACATTGGAATTCGATTTAGAGGTGCTCGGTAGGCAATCTGCTGCCCACCCAGGTATACCGTCTTTTTGTCGTTAAAATCAATCCATTCGCCATCGGGCAGATAGAGTTTTTTGATCCGTTCGCCTTTTTTCAGTACAGGGGCCACGAGGATTTCCTGTCCAAACATAAACTGATCATTGATCCCGATAACTTGGTCGTCTTGTGGAAATTCCATAAACAAGCCCCTTAATATAGGTAGACCTGTCTGATGCGCTTTGTACGCATAGGAATAGAGATATGGAAACAGTTGATATTTGAGTTCAATGGCTGTCTTGGCATTTTTTTCGGCGACCTCACCAAATAACCAGGGTTCGACCGCATTGTTGCCCTCGTGATGGGCGCGGCTCAATGGATTAAAAATACCAAATTGCATCCAACGTGTATACAGCTCTGCCATAGCAGGGTAATCTGTAATGTCTCCACAGTAACCTGAAATATCTGTCGTCCAGAACGGAATACCGCCAAGCCCCGCCGATAATCCGACCGCAACCTGATTGGCCAATTGGCTCCAGCCTTCAGTTACTTCGGTCCCACTGCCACTATCGCCCGACCAACCAAAGGTATAGCGCTGAAGTCCGGCATAAGCTGCGCGTGTCATCTGAAAGATCCGCTTGTTGGGATTACGCTTGTCAAACTGTTCTTTCACCACTTTATCCCAGGTAAGACCGTATACGTTGTGGATCTCGGCATGCATGCCTAACTGGTGTTGCATATGAAGTCTATCAACATCCTCTTCATTGCTCCAGGCAGGCTCCCCCATATCTGTCCAAAAACCACCCACACCATCGGCGAGGGGCTTCTGCTGGAGCTGCCCCCACCAGTCGGCCACGGATGGATTTGTAAAATCAACGACACCACAATTACCACCCCACGGCCAAGGCATATCATAAGATGTGCCCGTACGACGGTCCTTGACAAAATAACCTTTTTGATGGGCCTCCTGCCACTGATTTTTATTTGCTTGCGACACCACGGGATCTTGTGAGAGAATCATCTTAAAGCCTTGTTCATTCAGCTTTTTGAGCATTCCTTTGGGATCTTTATAATTTCCTTTACGCCAGTTGAAATCTTGCAGCTCCTGTGTCCAGCCAATATCCTGATAGATGATATCACAAGGGATTTGGCGCTTTCGAAACTCGGAGGCGACCTCGAGGGCTTGATCTTCCTGTGTATAGAGTCCGCGGCTCTGCGCAAAACCAAATGCCCACCTTGGTGGCATGATCGGTCTTCCGGTCAATGCAATATAGTGCTGCTGAATTTCCTTATAGTCTTTGCCATAGATAAAATAGTAGATAAAGGGACCATCTGGTGCTTCAAAGGAGTAGGATTCTGTACTGGTGGTTCCAAAATCAAAAGCCGTTTTATAGGTATTGTCTAAAAAAATACCATAATGATAGCTGCTCATGAAAAAAGGGATACTTTTATACAATGGATCTTCCTGACTGCTATAACAGGGTTTGTCGCTATTCCACATCTTGTAAGACCGGCCTCTTCGATTGAGCGGCCCAGTCTTTTCGCCTAGGCCAAAGAATTGTTCATCGGGACGCAGCACTTTGTGTGCCACGGTCTTGGTGCCGCTCGTGCTATGTCCAAGACTTTTATAATCACTGAAAACCAACTTTTGCCACTTATCGTAAATCAGCAATTGCATGGGATTCTTGTTGAGACGGACACGCAGCTTTCCGGTGAAGATTTCGAAGGTTGCCGGTTCGTCATTCACCTTGATTTCACCGATGTCTTCAAGCTGTTCATGAACTACTGCAAAGGAAGGATTCTTCCTTTGCAGTGTGCCGCTGGCATCATACCAGATCCGAACAACAGAACTGCTACAAAAATAAAGCTCCAACTTAGCACCATCGCTGCAATTGAAAATCACCTTTCGCCCCTCGATCTGATAATCTTGGCATTGTGCCGCTTTCATCACCTGTCCTGCTGCTCCATGAACGATGGAGATAAGGCAAAACAGCATCAAATAAAAAGAGTTTAGTTTATACATAATAGGTTTTTAATATTCAATCACAACCATGTCCCAATACTTGAGCCCCGGCAGATCTATGGTCAATTTATTTCTTGTCTGCGCTTTGGTAAGCGGAATAGCGACGCCCCCTTGCATATCGGGCGATGCCAGCCATACTCGCTTGACAGTACGTGTTACGTCGAGGTTGATCTGTAGGCCATCGATGTTGGAGGGTTCCTGTTGGGTCCCGTTGGTATCGCGCCATTCCATTGTATTGGCATCCTTAAAATTGATCAAATGGATCACATCGCGGTTAGCAAAATGTCGTCCATAGCTGGTAATACTACCTGAGATTGCTTTACCATTGCTGATAGTCAAAGCGTTTGTACCGGTTACACTAAAGACCGTGGCGGTACCTCCATCTCGCAATACGTTTTGGTAGGCGACCATAAAGTCATAATATTGGATCAGTTTTTCCTTTGTTGTTCCTTTAAGCTGCAGGTTGTTATTTGCAAAATATTCATTGGTCAAATAATGTTCTCCCATTTCAAGGTGAGCCCCTCCATTGGCGAAGATGACCGCATTGGTCAGCAACACGCCTGGCTCATTGACAAAGCCTGCCTGATTGGACTTAGCATAGTTCATATAAGCTGCTAGTACGGTGTTCTTACTGTAGTTGCCAAAACGGTCATTATCTTGGATAATTTTCACCAATTCATCGTATGATTTGTTGGGATCCCAAACTTCGGTATATAAAAAATCAACAGCAGATGGTGCTATCCCATACTCCTGACCGTATTGATTAACTGCATTCATCACATGATATTTGCCCGGAAAAGCCTTCTTTGACGCTGCGATGAACGGGGCGTAGCTCTGGTCTAGTTTTACTTCTTTGCCAGTATAGTCATATAGTTTTCCGCGGTCTCCCAACTGATCGATGTGATAGCCGTCAAAATTATAGACCGCAAATACATCTTGATGTCTTTTGTTAATATAGGTCTGCCAGGCCGAGTTGCCGGGATCAACCAAATAGATATTGCTTCGAAAGGGTGCATTCAACGGATGCATATCTTTCTCTTGATGTTGATTATCCTTAAAAAGGTACCATTGTTCGGATACCCCATCACTTGCTGCATTGGACAAAGCGCCGTACAACAAGTTGTAGAACATCGCTTTCATTCCTTTATCATGAGCAGCCTGAATATAGCCATCAACGGTAGATTTGTAATTGGTCCGACCGATAAGATCCAGCCAGGAATCAGCCGGATTGGATACTGAACCGGCCAAAGGTTTATGTTGATCCATCTGCCAGTCATAAAACTGGATTCCATTGATATGGAAACGGTTGAGCGTTTCGACATTGCGTTGTATTGCCTGCTGATCAAGACGATCGTAATTGGATACAAATCCATACCGTGGAAACTTGCGCCAGTCGGAAGATACATCCACAGCTATGCTGTAGAGCGGCTTTTTAGTTGTATCATCAGTTTTAAAAAGATAGACCATGTAGCCCCGAAAGTCTGTCGTAGGTGGTGTCCAGGTCCAGCTCGACTGTGAAAGCGGTTCCTCTTTGATCAATTCGCCCAGATAGGTATAGGCGACACTCAAATTATTGTCGGAGATAGCAGCTGTAAATGTGATCTTTTCCCCAGGTTTATAAACAGCCTTATCTGTATTGATGACAGGTTTAAAATAGGTCTGCCCATAGGTGATCGGGTCTTTGTCAATATCGTAATAGTTGTTGCAGCTCGCGCTTAGAAGCATTCCGCCGGCAGCCAAAAGTCTAAATATTCGTTTCATCTGTAAATAATTTTATCATGCACTCAGAAGCTTATTATTTTCCTCCATTTTGCTGATGGAGGAAAAAGCTTAAGATTGATTTATTGTTTGACAATTGTGACTGTTTCCTGTAGCTGATCCAGTGTGATACTGTAGGTACCCGCAGTGGTCACTTTCCACTTATTATCTGGATTAGAGCCAGACTTGCTAAAGATCATCTGCTCGGTCTGCCCTGACGGTGTCTTGCCATTTTGTGAGGCCAAAAACCATGCGCCATTCCAATCAGACTGTTTATCGCAACTGAACTTTAATTCGCCAGTTTTGAGTGTTCCAGACCAGGTAAACCTATGGGGTGTATCACCCTTGACCATTGGGGTTGCTGCAGCAATATCCCAACCATTAGGCGTCGCATCGCCCACAAGATAAATAGCCGGAAATGGTGTAAAAGGAGCAATGGTAATTTTATTGGTCCGTAGATCAAGCCTGATCTTATAGGTTCCTTTATTGATCCGCCATTTATAATCACTCTTATTTTCACTTTCGGACCACTTTACGACAGGTAGGTCTGTTCCAACGCCCTGTTGATCTGTCTCTGGGCGCAAAAAGACAACACTTGGATCAAAATCTGGCTTCGTTGCAATCTTAAACTCGTCTGCATTATTACTAGAATTTAAGACGGCATGATACGTAAAAATAAAAGGGTCATTCGGATCTTTCGCCATAGGCTGAAAGGACCAACCGGTAAAGCCGCCCACAAACCACAATGCATCATACATAGCTCCTTCAATTTCAGTAATGGCAATAGATAGATCGATCAGATTGACTTTGACTTGGTATAAGCCAGATTTGGCAACAGTAAATGGAACATCATATGGATCCGACTCTGATTCACGATAATAGAGCTTTTCATTGCTTGTTCCTTTAAGGTACGAAGGTGTAAAATTGCCCAAAGTGCTGATAAACTTAAACTCGCCTGGGCTCAATACGCCTTGCCATATAAAGGCTCCTGGTGTACCCTGTATCTGATTCATCTTGCTGGCTTTATGTGCATCCCAGCCATTGCTGGTAGCACTACCCAACATATAGAGGGTTTCGGTGATCGGCCTATAGGTTTTGACCTTTAAACTAAGGACTTGAGACAGCTGTGTTGCGCTTTGTCCGTCTTGGATCTCTGCCGTGACACGAGCTTCCAGCTGTGCTCCGCTTCCTGCTGTGATGCCAAGCTTTTCAATTAACAATTGATTAAAATCTTTGGTAACATATCGTTGTGACCGCAATCCTTTCTCAAAAGTACTGCTAATGGAAGGCTTAAAATCCTTACCTTTTTCACCGATTTCGAGGGTATACTTGATGGCTGCATTCGTTCCAAAATTAGAACCCGAAGTCCAGTCGAATACGACAGCTTCCTGCTCCGGTGTGGCAACATTCAATACAATATCTGATGTTGAGACACGGAGTTCTAAGGGACCATCGGGATAGATGACATTGCCAAAATCATCTTTACAGGACTGACAGAACAAGGACGAAATCAAGATCAAATTGATAATATAATATAGTCTTTTCATCTTTTTAAATTTGTTAGTTGGTTAATTACCAAATGGATTTAATAACCGGGATTCTGCTTCAAATTTGGATTGGCGTCAATCTCAACTTGAGGAATGGGCAACAACAAATGTTTTGCGGTCGCATTGAGCTTGCCGATGCTGTGCAGAAAGTTAAGCGCATACTGTCCATTGTCCCAGCGAATCATATCAAACCAGCGTTGTCCTTCAAAAGCAAGTTCTATTCTTCTTTCGTGACGGATTTTTTCACGCATATCAGCTTGGGAAAGTCCTGTAATTGACTTTTTGTCGGTCAAACCTGCTCGTTGTCGCACCAAATACAGGGGATCCACCGCTTGAGCCGTATTGCCGAGTTCATTGAGTGCCTCAGCCTTCATCAATAGCACGTCTGCATAACGTAACACAACGATATTGGCTGCATTGGTATTGTAATCGGGTGAAATGGACAATGGAACCAAAAATTTGCGCACGTTATATCCTGTGGACGACATATTGGATTTGTAGGCCTTACCGTCGAAAAGTGGTCCCCCTTCATACAAAACAGTTTTATCTTTGCGCAAGTCTCCAGTTTCGTATTGGGAGACAAACTCAGCGGTTGGCTGATTCCAACCGTAGCCGCCGCCCACCCAGCCGGAATTGCGTGGTCCCATATAGGTACTCAGCCAGTTTGCCTGATTTTCATCGTCCCAAAATCCCGCCTTGGTAAGTCCATAATATTGTACTTCAAAGAGCGATTCGGCTGTATTTTTATGACGAGGCTCACCCCCAAAGCAATCACTATAGTCTGCATTAAGCACATACCCCAGCGACTCGACTTGATTACATTGATCAATGCACAACTGATATTGTTTTAGCGTGAGGTAAACTTTTGCCAAAAGGCCTACCGCAGCTCCTTTACTAACGCGTCCCTTATCCTGATCGGCATATTCCTCACGACGTGGTAACAGTGTAATGGCTTCCTTAAGATCTGGTACTATAACTTCATTATAGATGCGTTCTTTGCTCACGCGAGCCGGTTTAAGATCATCTCCAGGTTTTGCAGGTACCAATGAAAGTGGCACATCGCCAAACAGCTGAACCAAAATAAAATAATAGTTCGCACGGAGGAATTTGGCTTCACCGATCAATCTGTTTTTCAATTGGAGATCTATATCCATCGAAGGGACATTTTCCAAGACGGTATTACAATATAAAATACCAGGATTGGGCCCACGCCAAAGATCAACCGCCGAGAAATTGTCGGGGCCAGTGGAAAAATTGGACAGTTGGATCGTTTCTATTCCGTCATCGCCACCACCTGCGCCCACGGCACTATTCCCGGCCATAATGTCTAATGACCATATCCGCATATTGTATAACTTGGGTCGTTGGAGTGGCTGATATGCCGCATTGATCATTGCAACGGCAGCGGAAGCATCCTTGACGGATTCGGCACTGGGATCCTCAAGAGGTTCTTTATCCAAAAATTTTGAACATGAGCCCAACCAAAGGGGCATCGCCGCAAGAGCCACATAAAATATTTTTTTCATTATCATGAGTCTAATTGGTTAAAATCTAAGGTCCAATCCCAAGCTAAAGTTTTTTGTGATCGGGTAATTACTATTATCAACACCTCCTATCACTTCAGGATCGAAGCCAGAATACTTGGTCCAGGTGAACAAATTCTGTCCTGAAAAATAAAACCGCAACCGTCCTGCATGCAGACGTTTGGCTACAGCCTCAGGCAAGGTATAACCTACGGTCAGATTTTTCAGACGCAGGTATTTTCCCTGCTCTATAAAACGATCTGAATTACGTGTATTTTTATTGGGGTCGCTGTAAATCGCTCTGGGCACCTCGTTACTTGTTCCCTCCGCAGTCCAACGATCAAGAACCTTAGTCGTCTGATTTCGAATTGTATACATACCCTCCAGGGTAACCCTATTGGCGTTATAGATCTGGTTTCCGGATACCCCTTGAAAGAATACTTCAAGATCTATATTTTTATAGGACAACTTATTATTCATGGCAAAACTCCAACTTGGTGTTGGATTACCTAAATAGGTACGATCATAGTCATTGACGACTCCATCTTTATTGATGTCCCTAAATTTGAGATCGCCGGGTGCCGTACTATTGGCTGGATCTGCCCCTTGGTATTGATAAGCATAACTATTCACTTCGGCCCAGTTCTGAAAAATACCATTGGTCAAATAGCCATAAAATGATCCAACAGGCTGTCCAATGGTATGGGACTGATAACCGTAGTAAATAGGTACATCGCCATCAAGTCTAACAACCTTATTTCTATTATAGGAGATATTGAAATCGGTATTCCACACCAATTCTCCTTTTAGGTTTTGGCTACGTAAACTCAATTCCCACCCCTTGTTTTCTACCTCTCCGGCATTGATCATTGGCGTATAGCTGTCTGAATATCCTGTCGTAATGGGCACGCTCATCTTGACAAGCATATCTGAGGTTTTTTTGATGTAAGCATCCATCGTCAACTGGATCCTGTTTTTGAAAAAACTTGCATCAATTCCAACATTCTGTTGTTTGATCGTTTCCCAGCGTATGCCTGGGTTAGGCATAACGAGTGGGTACAATGTCGAAACGGGAATACCATTGAAAACATATTGACCAGTTTTTAAGCGAGCGGATGCAGCATAGTTGTCCAACACGGCCTGATTACCGGTAACTCCATAACCGATACGGAGTTTAACATCACTCCAAAAATCATTTTTGTTAAAAAAAGACTCTTCAGAGATACGCCAGGCGGCAGAAAAAGAAGGAAAAGTCCCCCAACGGTTGGCCGTAGCAATTCTTGACGTACCATCACGACGTACGGTGGCCGTAAGAAGATAGCGATTTTTAAACGTATAATTGGCGCGTCCGAAGAATGACAATAGCGCCCATTCGTTGCGGCTCCCACCTACGGTTGGATCTAACAAACCATTGTTTAACTGGTTATTATTGTCGGAAAGAAACTCCTTGATGCTTCCATTCATGTAATTATAATCATTGTTTTGCGCACTAGATCCTAACATCACATTGACTTCGTGTCCCCCCTCGAAAGTATTTGCATAATTAAGGGTATTGTCCCACAAATAGGTGAGGCTCTTGTTGAAGCTTTCACTCCGATAGGAATTAGGAACGGGGATCGGTTTCCAATTGTATTTAGGCGAAAAGGTCATATTGTCCCAAGCCTTATAATCGAGGCCGAACAAAGTTTTGAAGGTGAAATGATTCAAGAAACTTGCTTCCGCATAGATATTTCCAAGAAGATTATAGCCTTTCGTTGTATTTTGTTCAAGCATGGCAGTACCGATTGGATTGCGCAGGTCGCCATAGAATATAGCTTCATTTCCAGGACCTGAATAGGTGCCGTCTTCATTGAAAATTGGTTGTGTGGGCAATGAGGCCAACGTATTCAATACGCTATAGGAACCATTGTGTTTTACATCATGGCTTAGCGTGAGCGTATTGCCCAATTTGAGCCATGCTGTCTGTTTAGCTTCATTGTTAAACTGAAAATTATACCGTTTGTAATCGGTGTTTTTCACGATGCCATCCTGATTGAGTATGCCAGCAGAGACGTAGTACGTATTCTTTTCGCCACCACCAGCATAACTAAGGGCATAATTAGCTAATTTACCTGTTTGTAAGAGTGCATCTAACCAATCTGTTCCTCGGCCAAGCAATGTAGGATCGGCAAAATCGGGTCGTTGACGGTTATTGTTGTTGGCCATCATCTCATTGTGCAGCGATGCAAACTGTTGTGCATTCAGCATTTTGGGCAAACTCGTTGCCTGCTGAATCGCATAATTGGCACTTGCCGTAATACTGCCTTTATTTTTTTTACCCTTTTTTGTTGAAATCAATACAACACCATTGGCTCCTCTGGAACCATAAATGGCAGTAGCAGAAGCATCCTTGAGGATATCGATTGTCTCCACATCATTTGGATTAAGCGCATTGAGAGACAGATCCGTTGGAACGCCATCAATCACTAACAATGGTGCACTATTGTTGATTGACCCCAGACCTCGGATCTGTATGGATACATTGCTTCCGGGCGCACCTGAGTTGATAACCTGTACACCAGAGGCACGTCCTTGAAGGGCTTCGCCAACATTTGCCACAGGCTTATCTTTCATTGCCTCGGCACCCACAGAGGCTAAAGAACCCGTCAGATCTTTCTTTTTAACGGTCCCATATCCGATAACAACCACTTCGTCAAGTGCTGTGTTATCCTTGACTAGTATAATATCATAAATTGATGCATTGTCGACTTTTACTTCCTGAGTCTTGTAGCCGATATAGGAGATGCTCAAAACTGAACCATGTGCAACGGTAATTTTAAAATGACCATTTCGATCTGTCTGTACTTGCTGGGTTGTCCCCTTGTTGCTGACAGAAACAGCTTCAATAGCTAGCTTGTTTTCGTCTTTTACAGTACCCTGAATCTCCCTTTGCTGTGCAAATGAATTTAAACAGATCAAAATCATTAAAAGCATGAGAATGGGATACGTAAAACGTAATCGCCCCTGGTTTTTCATAAAATTTGATTTTTACGTATTACTTATAATTGTTATTTAATTTCGATTTGAAACTAGTGTCAAATCGCCCCCTAATTGGTTTATCCAAAAATAAGAGGATCAAAGAGCAGATAAAAGAGGTGTATCGCCGAATATAGAAACAACAAAAACGTAAAAACCTAAAAAACAGAATATTATATCAAATACAACAAAGAAATATATAGAAGATTAGGTCAATAATTTAGGGCTTTTCGACCTATTTTTGTGACCAATTCATCAAAATCTTCGCGCGGGACAGCAGCTTTATTTCTGAATTTGGTCCGGTAGGTATAAATGGTATTGGTTGAATAGTGCAGGAAACGGGCTATCTTTGCGCTGTCTGTAATACCCAAACGTATCAATGCAAAAATACGGAGTTCCGGGCTCAGTACTTCATTTGGCTTCAAGACGACTTGCATATCTGGGACTAACAGTGCATTGAAATCTTCCACAAAGTTCGGATACAAGTGCAAAAATACATGATCAAAAGTGGCGTATAATTCTCTTACTTCATGGTCGATCATATCGCGAGATTTAAGCATCTGCTTGAGCTCTTCGATCTTCTTGGCCATGACCATCTTGTTGAGCGAAATCTGATATTTTTCGAGCTTATCAATATATAAGGAACATAAGTTTAGGAACTCACCGATATAGGCTTCTTTGATGTGATTGGTTTCTGCCAACTCGCTATTCATAGACAGCACTTCGCTATTGGTGGTATGAAGTTCGTCATTGGCTGTATTCAATTGCTGATTGAGCACCTGCAATTTTTGATTGAGTTCGAAGAGCTCTCTACGGACGCGATTTACCCGCTTCATCTGCCTGTATATCAAAATAACTGCTATAATGAGGCACAGCGATAGGATACTGACAATCGCTAGAAAGATTGTCAATTTTGCCTTTTGTTGTAATTCATTTTCTTGATAAGCTGAGTTTATGATTGGAAAGATCTGCGAAGCTTCATAGGTCCGGAAACGGGCATTACAAAATATAGCATCCTCCATTGACGATTTGATACAGCTATAGGCTTCTTCAATATGGTTTGACTTATACAATAAGGTCGCTAATGCCTGCATCGAGGCATTCTCCTTGATGGCATTTTTAATATCACTAATTGCGGATAGCGTCAAATATTTGCGTTGAAGGTCAACATTTCCTTCCTTTTCATAGATTTTAGCCAGGGCATAACATAAGATGGCATGTTCATGATCCTCTTTTCGGGAAAGATCAAGCATATACATCAAACTCTTTTTCGCTTCCTCAAATTTCCCTTCATCATGGAGCTTTTCGGCATAAACTATACGGTATTGACTGCTTGTCGTGTCCAGTTCACTTAAGAGCGAATCGCGATAGCGGTCACTCCGAATGGCATACTGCCGATCGTCGGTATTTGAAAATGAATAAAATTTATAGAGCCTTTTCCATGCATCGTAATACTTGATCAACAGTTCTCTAGGAAGCTTGCTCTTCTCTGCAGCGGCCAATAACTTATAAGCATCAATATACATACCTGCTGTGAAGTAAAATGAAGCAAGGTCCAGATTACTCTCATTGACTTGGAAGGAATCGCCGCTCTTTTGTGCTAACTTTACATTTCCCCTGGCATATATAATCGCAGAATCTAGTTTATATGAAGCATACTCTTGGTAAAGGAGCTGGTTTAATTCGTATTGTCTGGAAGCGTTATTTGTTGATTTCTGAAGCTGTCGTACCAAATCTTCTATTCTCGCTTCTTTGATGACCATAAACTCTTCCTTTTTGTCGATCATCTGAAGCAGTTGTATCAATGAAGTATTTTGTCCGGTTCCTGCTTTACATAGGATAACCGATATGACAATCAATAGGGCATTTAAAATACGTCTATACATGATACTTAAGACCAAAAGTGACAAAACACAATAGTAACATTTTCTAGGCTTAAAACAAAACTTGCATATATTCTATATCTTGGAAAGTTGGACGATCTCAATTATTATCTTTTTCAGAAGGCAAGTTTTTAAGAACTGTAATTAAATGTCAATTCCAAATTCATGATATCGCTTAAACCATTTTCCTAGAGCGGGACTCTCGCCACTTAAGGGACACTTGATAGAAGTTGTCTCCTTTTTTTGTGTATATAAAAAACTATGAACCAAGCTATTGAAGCACGTTCATTTAGAGTTCGAAAATTTTAACAAAAATATTTAGTCTTTGGTTATCGATGACGCAAAAAATGAGGTTTGTAGCCACTCTCCTACCATTTTTCCTGAGTTCGATATCTCCTTAAGGATTCGGCATCCAAACTACAAGGATCAACGCTGTAGTATTTGGCCATTAAATATAAAAAATCTAATATAATAGCAGTCTCTTTCTCATTTACATGAATTCCATTTTTAGCTAATATCGCCATAGCTTTATTAGTGGAGATCTTTTTTTCTATATAATTCATGGCTGTTGTTTTTCGGATATTTTTGGGAGTAATATTTTTAATAAGGCACTATCAAGATGCAAGGATATACTTCTCTTCTGCAAGTCAAATCTATTAGGTGGTATTAGGCTGACCAAATGCATCTTATCTGCAGTTTCTAAATGTTTAAATACTTGAAAAACATCTATGAACGAAACTGACATCAACTCACGATGCTTCTTATAGTTTTCCAATTTAGTATTTACATCGGAAAGTTCTCCTTTAATACTTTGAGAATTGATTTGATATTCCCTTTTAATGGCGTAGTAGTCATCATTTCCTAATACAGAAGCTACAAATAGTTTTCTTGCTTGGGAAAGTAGCAATTCCTGATCCCTTAATCTTCGAACTAGCATGTTGCGTTCCTGTATATCTTCTGCTTTCTGTATATTTATATTACAATCCTCCAAAATACTACTAAATAGTTCAGTCACGTTTTTAGAAAGCTGCAGGCTCTGAAGTTCACTACAATAAGCGTCGTTAAGAGTTAACGCATTTACTCTTGTCTTACATTTAGCATTACAATGATAATAAGGATATCTTTTTGTTTTGCCTTTAGAGAAGCTGCCACAAAGCCTTTTGTAGCAAATAGGACATAGAAGAAAACTTTTCAGATAAAAAGTTTCATTCAATTCATTAGTTTTAGACGTAACTATTCTTTTTCTAGTAATAATACGCTGAACCTCATTAAACAATACTTCAGAAATCAAGGGGTCATGAATTCCTTTAACCATTTGCTGCTCTTTTGAAGAAATCTTTATTGATATAAGGCCACAATATGCCGGATTGCGTATAATTCTAAAAAAATGTGAGCGTGAACATTTTAAACCTTTTGCATCAGCTATCTTTCGGATATAATCTATCTTATTGGTGTTCTTGGCTAGTTGACGAAAAACCCACTTTATGATATTCGCTTCAGGTTGTTTAGGAACGATTATTTTCCTTCCATCAAAATCGCTCATATTGATATATCCTAAAGGAGCCTTTCCAGGAAATCTTCCCATTTGTTTTGCGCGGCGAATTCCATTTGCTGTATTCATGGCCCTTCTACTGTTCTCCGCTTCCGGTACCGATAGATAGACAGCTAACATGACTGTACTTTCAGGAACAGAAAGATCTATTGGTTGGTCGATCGCTATAGGTGTTGTATTATATTTACGTAACAAGCCTATCATTTCATAAGCATATTCTATATTCCGACTGAATCGATCCCATTTAATAAAGAGTATGTTCCTATTTTCTCTTGGCTTCTGCTTGACTATTGCAAGCAACTTTTTCCATTCTGGCCGATTAAAATCTTTTGCCGAATAGTCTTCTCGATAAATACCCAGAACTTTTATATTATTATAATCACAATATTTTAGTAATCTATCCTCTTGTTCTGGCAAAGAGTACCCCTTTTTCTTTTGCTCGTCTGTGCTTACACGGACGTATAGATAGGCTGTTTTCATTTGAACAACGAATTTATTTAACTTATTTACAACCAATTTATTACACAAAGATTACGTAAAAAACAACAATTATTTACCTATATTTTATTCGAAAAATCATTCTAAAAAGTTTTCTTAAATTCGAGAAATGATAAATACGGAATTATGATAAAGGTATATTTAGACTGGAACGTGATGTCTGGAATGAAAAATAACTATTTCCCAGATCTAACCGATATTATCTCAAATAAAGAGAAATTTCTATTAGTATATTCAACTTCCCATATTGGAGACATTTTTGCCAGCATCAAAAACGATAGTGAACAGGAACAGAAATTAGTCCAGGAGGACTTGGAATACATAACCAGTTTAACCCAGAATTTATGCCTAGCAAACGATTCAAAAAAGGTGACCTTAGGAATCTATGATCCCGGAGAACTGCTGGATGACAGAATTTCGGAAGCACCGCTTTTCAGAAACCTTTGCCTTGATAGCTTATTTGATTCAATTGAATCAGATAATCCTATGTACGGGCTTGTGAATTCCATGAAAAATATGATTGCTGCGATTCCTTTAGATAATGCTTTCAAGGAGGCATTTCAAAATCCAGAAAGTGCACAAATGCTAGAGACGATGTTCCCTGGCCTAAAGGATGATCTCACCATGAAAGGATTTTTTAAAAGTTTTGGACATATGTTACATAATATGAATGAAGGCGAAGGATATAAGGATATAAGGTCTATAGTTCAACAGGTAGGAATAAGCAATGGACACTTCAGCCAAGACAAGAATCCTTTCGATGTTATAGAAAATGCTTACAAAAAAAATGGGATAGAAAACTTCGACGCTGGCCAATATTTCGATAATACAAAAAATGCACCCGAATGGTTTAACGATATCATAAATGAATATGTAAATCTAGATATGCACGGCTTTAAAGCTGATAAAGTAAAAGTCACGGACAAGGAGAAAAATACATTTAAGAATACAACAGAAGACGCTTCCCATTCCGCTTTTGCTTCAAGATGTGAGTTTTATATTACAAATGATGACAGAAATTACCACAAAACCAGAGCGGTATTTCAAAAGTTGGATATTAATACCATTGTCCTAAAGCCCAACGAATTTGTCCAATATTATAATGCGTTTCTTCACCCCAATACCTTTGATGAACACTTCGATACGACAATAAAAGAATGTCAAAGCACCAACAATTATCAAGAACAGAAATATAGCAATGGGGAAATTTTTGGTTTGGTTAAGTACACAAATGAATATTTTTTTAACTTCTTTAATAAACTATTCGTTCCAACCTCAAAAGCTAATGATGCGCTTTTTATTTTGAGCAAGGCAAGTCCCGCAAAAATACACTATATCCATTACCGAGAAATTGAAGGAATGTTGAAATTATTTGTAGACAAATTTGGAGTAGATATAAATGGGAAATCATATTATGAGGCGGGAGAAGTTAATAATGAGGAGGATTGGCTGGGTAGAACATGGGAAATAGCAAACGGTTCCATAAGTATCAGAAGATTTAATGGTTGGTTCCAAATGTACTTTTTTCCAACTGAAAAAAAAACAGATTAATTTTTATTTCCTTTTAAATCAACACCTCATCAAATCTTATTAAGATCCGCAACAATTTTTATAAAATTGATACACAAGAAAATATTTATTACGAGATATGATTTACATGTTATTGCTAGCATTAACCATTTTCAAATATTTATTATCAAAAAGTTTGGAAGAGAGACGACAGCCTAAAATGCTGTAAGGGTACTGTTCTTTATCAATGTTCATCCCTACTACCAAAACTCCTTTTCCGTCGTTGGTCTCTTCAGAATGAAGGATATCACTGATAGCATCATTTCTTTCATCATAATAAATATTCACATAGCAATATCCTGCAATATAGAACCTACGTTTCTCCTCCTGTGATGACATTAAAATCCAATTATGTGGAAATTCCGCTCTTCCCGCATGGATTTTCTGCTTGAGTGCATTTACTTCCTTTTCAAAATGTTCCTGTCCTGAAATAGGAATATTTAAGAGAATATATGAAACTTCCAGCCAGCTTTGGAACTTTCTGTCCTCAATCCTGGTCAAAATATCCTTCCACCATTTTGTCATTCTGAGTTCGGGTTTTTCAACTTTTTCACTATTAGCAGAACCAATAATATAATTATCCAGCTCCTTAGATTTGGATGTCACATTAATAAATCCGTACTTATCCATTTCCGGTGAAAAATTAAACCCATCATCAAGGTACCATGCTAAGAGATCAAGTTCGTCTCCGATATACTCCATATTAGCCTCCAGTTCTCTTCTACGTTGAAAATAATGCAACTTTTGACTGGCGAGAGGCAGGAGATCAAAAACGCTTTCCAAATCTGTCAAGTTTACCGAAGGAGCCAGTTCCTCAATTGGTTTTGTGGTTACACCTGCCCTAATTAACTGCTTAAGGTTGGAACTTGTCATTCCGAGATGGCTTAAAGTAACACCTAGAGGTATAAAGTACTTAAGCCTACTTGCATCAAATCTATTGCTAGGTCCCTTTTTAACTGGAAGAACCAATTTATTAGGATGATCTTTTAAATATTCAATAAAACGGAGCGCCTGATCGGATGGTTCTTCGATCAGCTCTTGCAAGGTCTTAAACAGACGGTCTGGCGCTCCCCTTTTGGCCGAAGCGCTGACTTGACCAGATTTAGACTCAACCACGAAGGCAAAATTGTCAACTATTACGAGAAGGTCATTTTCATACACTTTCCCATCTTTTCCTGTCCATTTGCTTCCCGCATATATTTCAGCTGTTGGAAAAGATGACCTGAAGAGAGACATTACTTTATCTTCGAGATAAGAGGCCCGAACTTCATTATATTTTTTTCTCAACTTTTCATTTTCAGAGCAAAATTTCTCTAAAATCCCGATACTCAAATGAGTAATTATTGACCACATTGTGCTAAAAATGGTGTTTTCATTTAGCCTTATAAATGGACATTCATGGATTGGATTTGTAAGTAAAAAATGTTTAGGGTTATGGTCCGCAAGGTCCCCAAAGCGCAAAGAAATCTTGGTAAAAATCTCTTCAACTTTATTAACAGAAATCTTACCATCCGACAGTATAGATATACTATCAAAATCAAAGGAAAATAATCTCTCCAAAAACATATCCGAGTGCATCAGAAACATGCTCTTTAGCCGCATCAGATCCATTCCGGCCATATCGAGAATTGATTTCCTTTCTTCTGTTGAGGTTCTTCGGACCGGAAACGCCTTCTCGTACTGTTCAAAAGTAGCCTCATAATTTTCAGCTTTGATGACGGCGACTGTTTTTTGCCTATGGAGATTCGCACGGCTTTCAACCTCCTCTCTCATTCGATACATTATTTTTAAAAATAAATAGGGGTCAAATCCATGTACTTCTATAAATGTATCCCTTACTCCAAGTGCTAGATCCAAAGTTACCGCGATCATTTTATGTTCATAGGACCAATTACGAACTGCCGTTGTATGCATCATGATATCTGTCCTTAACTGATGACGAAATATATCATCCATAGTCATTGCTGACTCTGGTATATTATAATGTTTCAGCCTGTCCAATTCGCCTATTTCTTGAAAGTCATTTCTAAACTTATTGACCTCCTCTGAAAAAGGACGATATTCATATCTTTGAGGCATCGTCAGGGCAAAAGCCTGTAACAGTTCTTGAAAATATGGCGAAAACTCTAATTCTCCCTTGACTGCCTCCTCGTCATGACTTAGGTCCGACAAAAGAAAGTAATAAAATCCGAATGATAGTATTGAAATCTGATCATATCGTGAAAACCATTCTCTAATACCATGATATTTGTTTTCAAAATCTTCAGTAGCAAGTCTTCCAATAGCACGAATTTTTTCTAATCTCTCTTCAAATGTACTCCCGAATGAACCTACTTCAAATTCGAAATATTTCATTTTAATTGGATCTGGACCAACACCTCCATTTTTCTTATTTGATCCGGAATTAGCTTGATTTGAGTTTACTTTTTCAGTCACTTTTGCAAAGATTTAATATTTAAAATAATTACTATAGATCTATCGAATGGGATTATTAGGAAAGAGAACACTTTAATTGTACGAAAAGACTTTAACAACAAACTCAGTATGATTTACAATTATTAAGTATACTATCAAGCGCAGCTAATACTTCATCCAAATATAGGGTCTCGCCACGAAATACTACTGAATTATTAATAGAATTATACCCTCTATGGGTATTTAAAGACGGTTCGTTAAAAACATGGTTTCTAAAAGAGGGATTCATAGCTAAATCGATATATACACCTTGGGAACTATTTTCAAACCATTCTTCAACTCTTTCGTCATAATGTTCAAAATGATTGCGGAATTTTCGGTTGGAAAGAAGATTGTCCTCTTTTACTTTTAATAATCGTCTTAAATGCTCGCCCCGCGTTTTATATTTGTGATTGGGCCAAAGAATTTTTGACACATTTCCTGCTGCTACTAGAATAGATTGAATTGAGCACCATGTTTCTACATTATCAAAATTAGCATAGGTGGCGCACAAACGTTCAGCAGCCCTTTTAGCAATTTGAGATTGTAGTACAATTTCACTTCTTAAAATCATTTCCTGGAGCCCATTCATTTATTAAGAATTTAATGTTTATAATGGCGATTATATAGGTATTTATTTAAAATAAGAATTATTTTTCACTTCGCGCCATATATTGCAAAATTATCTATTCCAATAAACAAAAAATTCAAAAACTAATAGAAACTTAAAAGACGAACTTTAACAAGATAAAGCTAATATTATTTTAAACGATATAACAAATATATTTGATCTGCTAAATATCAATAAACTCACAAATAACTCAACCCCAAAAGGAAACCGATGATCAAAATGGTAAAGATATATTAATCAGAAGGTATAAGCTAAAAAAACTTTGTTCGTAAACAAGCATTTACTATCAATTACTAAATTAGAATACCGACAACAAATATCAACTATCTAAATGTACAAAATACTGAAAATAACAAATTTATTTTTGTTAGATATTTAATATATATATATCTTCGTAATTGAAGAATAGTGTTAACGAGTTTAACCGTACAAAATATTAAAGACACCTAAGATCAAGCTAAGTATTGCGTGGACAGGTGTCCGGCTCCAAAGGAGCTCGCTGGGTTCGATTCCTGGCCGAAGGAGTACAATGAGGTATTTCTTCGGCTAGGATTACCTAAAACTATTTTTAATGGCCCCACAAGAGATAGAAAAATATTTCCAATATCATAATGCCAATATAAAATTAATAAAAATTGGTTTTGATAATATTCGTAATCAAATCAAAAGGCTTTACCGTTCGGTAGATATTAATGGTAATTATATTTTTTCGTTAAATGATATGGACCAACTTAAGGCTCAGCAACGACAAATCGAAAAGTCGTTGTTTAGAATTTTATCTGGCATTCAGGTTTCGTGGGCGGAAGAAAGTATCAAGCGGCTATTTTACGAAAAGGGACTTTTTACTGATGCCCAACGTGATTATTTGATTCGAATTGGCTCTCTAGATCAAAAATGGTATGAAACTTTAAAAATTGTATTCTCAATCGCATATGATTTAGTACCGGCGGGGGATGAAATCTGTGCTTCTGTTAATATAAATCGACAAAAGCGCAACCTTGGGGTTGAACTGGTGGCTCAATACTTTGGATTGCGTAGGATGATAACAGAATATTTAGTCCCGAATTTTTCGATTAGGAATAAGGTTCAGCACGGGGAGTGGGTTTACGCATTCAAACCAAAACATTCTATAGAATTCAGCCAAGACACAACTAACAAACTAGATCACGAAAACATTATTACGACGACCTCTCGTTTCACTCTGGTAAACGCCTTGTACCAGATGATTGTTGACATGGGAAGATTCAAGAGTAACGCTTTCGCAATTGATTCGATGTTAACACCTTTTGAATACTTTTATGATGATTATATTCGTAAGATTAAATTTGAAGTTACCAAGATCGAAAGTCCGGATTTGCCAGCCTTCATAGAAGAAATTATTGCCAGAGAAGTTCGTGGAAAGCTACATAGAGCTAGTAACCAACAAGCAAAACATGATATTTAATTAAGTTTTGAACCTGCATGTATTGTCCCAAAGTGTCTTTAATTTAATTATCAATTTTATATTTCTTTCTGTAAAGCATTCTTTCCCTTTTCTTTCAACTGATTGAAGGATATTACAGGCAATGGAAGACGTGTCTTTGCAATATAAGTAATTGGCATCTCCTCAGATGCTACGACGATAGATACTACTTTATATGCGTCTTCTTGCAATTTAAGAAACCTCTTTACAACCTCGGGATGCTCCTGCAAATAAGTGTTGCGTTCAACATGTTTATTGATTTTTGCTTTAGCTTCCTGCCCTTCTCTACCAAGATAGAGATCAAGCTCAACTTTCATTTCATGTATATTTCTTGCGCCAACGATATTCTTGCATTCCATTGAGTAAACGATTTTCTCTTCATGATCAACAGCCATAATGTCAACATCTCCGTAGTTTTTTCCGGCGAGAATGTGGCCGCCAGGTTGGATTTTTACTTCGTGCTTTATCACTTCAAGATTAGTATGTATCCTCAACCAGTCAGCGACTTCATTTCGATATGGAGTACCTTTTTCATGGAGTATAGTTCCAATTAATGCGTTCATTTTTTCGGATCTGGTTTCAGGCAATTTTCCTGTAAAAATGAGAAACAAAAGGTTATCTACATATGATTTTAAATGCCGGAAACCAAATAAAAATTGACGCGTCCCGGAATTGTCAACGATCAATGCTAGGGGGCGTCTTAAATAAGATAAGTTCCGGCCATATCGCCATGGGAAAATATCCTTTGATGTGTAGCCTTTTGGTGCAGAACCAATACCTTTTCTTTCTAAAAGAGTCATGGTTTCAAGCGTCTTAATTAATCGTGCTTCATTTCTCTCAGGGAGTTCAGATTTAAGTAATTGATACAGTTCATTTTCTGGTAAAACAGAACACGCCTCTTCTCTTTTAAAACCATAATTAATCATTACTCCAAGCACTTCTGATACTTCGGTTAAGGTTATTCCAAACTCTTCCTCAAATGCAGCATCTATCCTATCATTCTCTTCTGTCCTTTCGCCACTAGAGTGATATTTATGAATATATTTTTCATCGAAACGGGCGACATATCGGGCGACATTGCCTCGGCTACGCGCATACGAATAAGGAACTAGTACTTCATTCTGGAAGCTCTTATCAGTTCCAATTCGTCCAGATGGCAACAATCCGATCTTTGGATTATCTAGCCCCATTCGCATTGCTTCACTAATTGATCCCCAGACTGTTAGCTGATGGGTCATTGCTAGCAAAACCCCTATATCAGCATAGTTAGGTCTCTTTGTGCCATTTGGCGCAATGGCAGCAACAAATTCAATCAACGTGCGAATAGAATGAGCTGTTGGAACCAATTGACCGTCTTTTTCATTTATATCATTGACTTCATCTTCAAAATTTGCAAAGCAAGCAATTTTAGCGGGAGACCGTATTTCTCTTATCTCTCTAGTATAAATACAACGTTCATTCCATTTTATTAACCATTCGACTAATTCAGTCACATTGAAATCAGCAATTCTTCGTGACAATTCAGTAATCAATGCACTAACTATGGCATCACATAAACTGATTTTTTCATTAATATCATCTAAATTTTCAGGAATAATGATGTCCGGGGGTAAGAAACTAACTAAATTATCTAGAACATAAGACGTATCAACTTCCACTATATATCGTTGCGGCGGGAGGTGTCTTCCATCGAGTTCAACGTTGGCAGCTGCGTCCGTGAAAAGTATCATCTTTGCATTATCAGGTTGAAGTTCAGATGCCACCATTTCATCAATCTGTTCCGTTGTCAATTTTATTTCTTTTCCAGCTTCCCTGATGTAATTTACAAGTCCATTTAAAGCTGCTTTTACCAGCATTTTCTCTCCTATATTATCGGATCTACCTGTCAGATACATAAAATCGTAAGGGATATATACTTGTAATTTTGGTGGATCTATTGATGTAGCGATTTCAACGCTTGTTGGCTCAACAGTTTTAACGATGAATTCGTTGCCGTTCAACATCCGTTCGTCAATAATCAGTTCAATTTCAAACTGTACAAAATTCTGCTTATTGAGTTCAGGGCTTAGAAAAGGCTCTAAACGATATAACCAAAACAGTATTGCCTCTGCAATTTCAGGTGCTAACGAATCCGTGTCTTTCTGATAATTAGTTATCCAAATTGGCATTCTATAACATTCGAGCATTAGCCTATATTCCGATGAAAGTTCGTCCTTAAGACCATAGATCGGTGCATACTCTCGCTTTTTTATGATGGTAACAAACCCACGAAGTCCCCTTGGAAAAATAAGTCCTCCTAAGTGTTCATCACGACTAATTTTTACATCATGTCGCAAACTAATATCATTGCCTGGTAGATAGGTTAACATTGAGCCATTCGGGCGAGCGTCGTCAGAATTTGTTAATGAACCATCATTGTTTCGATAAACCGCATATAAATTTAACAGTCCGCTCACATTTAGAATACGAAAGCGTGAACTCGTTTCGTCATAAATGCTAGCAAATTTCCATAATGTAAGAAAATCCGATTCTTGATCGTAAGCAATAGTATTAAGGTCACCAAGTGTCATAACTAAGCTCTTTTCTCCATTTTCGGGTTTTGTCATATAGAAATAACTTCCATGACCGGTCTCAGATAATACGAAAAGAGAAAGCACCTCAAAGGTTTCAGCTTCTTCTATAGACTTTAAATGCTCAACGACCTGAGTATTCCTCGCATTTAATAATTTTCCCCGTTCTTCGTTTGTATAATTTCCATTAATTTTTTCAATATCCAAAACACAGAGATACCCAAACTTTTGATTATCAAATTGCCATATTGACTCTCGGATCGGTAGACGAAAAGCATCATCAGGAAGTTTTATGTCGGTGAATGCCCAACCTAAATGGCTGAGGGCCGTGCTGGCGCAATGGTTTTGTTCTTCAAAGAGCATCTCCATAAAAACGTTCTTGCATCCTGCAGCATCGGCCTCTTCGTATATAAAGCCAATGAGGCTACTTACGACAGTTGTTGGCATATATAATATAATATCACTACCGTCTCGGATTAGCGGTTTTAACGAAACTATATTATCATCTGGGTCATCGTCTGCAAGTCTTGGGTCAGTTGTGATTAATATAAATTTTTCGATTACCGATAGGTCATAATTATATAACTCCGCTATTTTATTAAGGTATTCGGTCGGAAAAATTAATGATTTAGAGTTACTAATAAACTCTTCATATTCCGGGAAAGCAATTTTTGATGAATGATTTCCTGGTTCGTATCGTTCGTAATTCAAATCGTCAGCCACCTGATTACTCATATAAAGTAACAATCCGGCACCATTATACACAAGACATTTAAAATCCTCTGGCAAAGAATTTTCGCCTGTTAGAATGACTTGCAAGAGTTCATTAAGGATTGCAGAAGCATTTCGGTAAACTCCCGGAAATACAATTTGATTTCCATTGACCGATATGGCATTTTCCGTAAACAAATTTATAGGTATCTCACTGCCATATCGTTGTCCTTGATTTATGGCTAGTAAAAGTTGTTCCCATGGCATATAAGGCCTCTGATCATTTTCGTTAGTAGCTCTCATAACCTCTCGAGCCATTATTTCAAGGCTAAAATTATGCCCATGATTTTCTGGTAATAATTGAAGGTATGCAAGAAGTTTTAAAATAGGGGTTCCACGGTAACCTCGTATCAATTCTTTAAAAGTTAGTTGTCGAGTATCCGTAATACGAGCAGGTGTAGTTGCAACATCGCTACCCCAATGGCATTTCTTATATTTTTTACCACTACCACAAGGACATGGATCATTTCTCCCTATTTTCATTATTGGTTTATACTTGTTTGAAATTACTCAAAGGTACTAAAACCATTCACGCTTACCATGAGTAATCTTAATCCTCCAGTATAGTTTTATTGGTTGAAATCAAGAAATTCATTATTTTGGTCAATAGATATGAGCAAAATTAATCCTAATAGTTCCATTAGATCCGGTTATACCTATGAGGACCTTCACGTGCTAAAACATTGTGTGGACTGGCTTCTAAATCCTAGAGCATACACTCAAATACGAATCCAATTTAAGCCGGATCTGGTAAATGAAAAATATTTCGCAATCGATGACGTCACCGTTACTAGAACTGAGGGGACAACCGAATATTTTCAGCTAAAGCATCGCCAACATCCCAATAGGGACTTATGGGATTTTCGAGAACTTAAAGCAAAGGGGATATTCAAGTGGATTAGCTCATATTTAGCACTTATCGAACTTGAGCCAACAAAATCTTCATTAGAAAGCAATGGAAATATCGCAGCAGATGTAGCCCAATGCCTATCTGGCTTTAAATTGGACAAAAGAAAGGTGGCAAACGTCGATCCGGATTTTTATAAAGATCTGACCGATAAGTTTTCCGAAGAAGATTTGGAAAGTTTCTTCATGAACTTTCACTTTAAGTTCAATCAGCCAGGCATCCAAGAACTTGAATCAACGCTCAGAGAAATTTTGTATAAAGAGCTAAAAGTCACCAAAGCGGGTGTCGATAGCCTATTACTCTATATCGCCTCCCAGGGACGCGCAATGTTTCCTAAAACCTTCACGCTTGAAGAAATACGCAGTTGTCTTTCATGGGACAACCCAAGGCCGTTGAATCAAAATTTTGAAATACCTGACGATTTCGAATTCTTTGACAGGGGATTTCATGAGAAATTGCTGTTCGAGCTCAAAGATGTCAAAGGAGGTATAAAGGTCTTCACTGGGAAACCAGGTTGCGGTAAGAGTACTTATTTGTCAAAATTATTTTCCACTTTGAAGAAAAACGGAATCATGGTCTTTAGGCACCATTACCACCTAAACCCTAAGGACTCCTCCTTTGCAGAGCGACTTAACTCGGATCGGGTCAAAGAAGCCCTTAAAGCTGAGTTTAAAAAACAAAAGAACACAGTGATTAGGGAACTCGGTGAAATAAATACAGAATATATCGCTATTAAGGAATTTATAGATCGAATTGCGGAATATCATCGTCATCAAGGAACCGCATTTGTTCTTATTATAGATGGACTTGATCATGTTATTAGGGAAGGTAAAAACCGAGACGCTTTAGTATCATTCTTAAATGATATTATATTTCCGCAGGAAGGCTTTTGGATAATATTCGGAACACAGGAGATGGCAACTCCTTGTTTTCCAAGAATTGTTGAACAATATGCTCCCAAGTCTGATTGGGCCGAAATTAAAGGTCTCAACAGGATACAGGTTGCAAAGATTGCAAGAAAGGCATTTCCTGATGTTGCGAGAAAATATAAAGAGTACTTTCGAGAGAGTACGGACGCACTTTATGAATTAACCGCTGGAAACCCATTGCACCTAAGATACGTAATTACGGAGATTAGCAATAATGGCAGAAATCTCTCAAGCTATGATCTTAGGGGAATAAAGCCATATGGTAATGATATTTCAAACTATTATGCTGCTTTGTGGAATTCTCTTTCGGAACTTGCACAGAGTCTTTGCTATGCAATAACTGCATTAGATTTTAAGTTGCACAAAGAACAACTTTTTTCCCTAGCTGCCCACTTGACCAAATATCCAGCCGATGTAAGTATAGCATTTAAGGATGTATCTCATTTGATACGTATAGAGTTGTCTGGCATCTCAGTTTATCACAACAGTTTTCAGGTCTTTATGAATGGTCAACCAGAATTAAAAGAACAGCAGACAGCACTTTACAGGGTCATCAGGGAATGGTTACAAAATCCGGCGCAAGAATCTTTGAGATGGGCAGAATCAGCAAAAATTGAATATTATTTGAATAATCCTGCACCTCTTTTATCATTAAGCCACGATTGGATCATAAACAGTTATCTTGATTGTCGGGATGAGTTTCAGATTCAAAAGCTATTGGACCTTGCAGCTAAAGCAGCTTTCGAAAATAAACGTGTTGACAAGGTAATTTACTTTTCCGTTGTCTCCAGTTACTTTTCAAATCGTACATTTAACATGGCTGAGTGTCTTAATACGCTTTGGATTACATCTTTTCGGTCTAAGCCCAATCTTGCAATACCATATCCTGACTTCTCAAAGTTGACCCATTACCAAGTTAAAGAGATATTGATAAGTCTTAAAAATAGGGGGATTGTAAACGATATTCCTTTGGAGGCAATGGAACGGATGAACGAACTTTACAAAGACCGCAATTCTGATCAAAAAGAACTAACTCTAAACTGGATAGAAGTACTGGTCGCTTTTCCGGATATTCCGACAAAGAAGGTCTTCAATTTTCTTAAACAATTCCGTAAATCAAGCGAAGCCTCCACATACTTTTCAGCTTACCTAAATTGCCTGCTAGCAGACGAAGCTAATAATAGAGAACGTATAGATGCATTACTAAGACTACGCCTAAAACAATCAGAGCGTGTAGCACTTTTGGAGGTATTCATGCAGAGGGATATGTTGAGTGGCTCTTATCAATGGATAGAAGTCATAACCAGAACAAACCTAAAAGCTCATCGAATGCTGGACTTCTATTCTGTTTATTCAGGACTTCGACCAGCGAAATTATGTGATTTTCCTAGTCAAGAGGAATTCCCTGACGAATATGAATATTATAATTCCTCAAAAAGTATAGAAATAATAAAACTGTTTGAACGCACTTTCGACGCGGCCTTTTTTAACGCCCTAGCTGAGAACAAAACAACTATCAGTAAATTCTTAAATAACGCTTCGGAACGTTGGCCCGTAAAACTGGCAAAAATTGTGGCTAGAATCGCTTCAACTTTGGGGAGATCTTTTTCAGAGAAGAAAAGAATAAAACTTCATGATGTACTCCAGCATCTTGAGGAACTTCCAGAATTGGACTTCTCGTATGATTTTAAAATCTATGAACTTAGAAGAGCAGTTCTTCCCTATATTATAGAAGAAACAGTATGGTTAACACAGATTACGAATATCCGAAACGGAAATCAACCTGAGTTGACCAAAGCAGAGCTCGATCTCTTATTTCATCATAAATGGTATTATCAAAATAAGTTATTTGATCTGGTACAAAGCAAGCTGGTGTCAATTTCCGAGGAAGCTTTGGATTTTTTCTTGGAACAACAACTAGACAAGCTTCAAGAAGAGCTGATACCATTCAAAGACAAAGCGGAAAGCCTAATAGGTCTAACTTTGCTGTACAAAGACTTCCAGAATGGCGTGCACTTGCCTAAACTTCTCTATCTAACCGCGGAAAATATTTTGGCCTATGGTTATCATAAAGATATGTTCATGCATGATATCATAGAGAGCATAGAGGCTCTTATTGATTCTGGGTCATCCGAAACAGGTGAATATTTGAATAGGTTAATGCCATTTGTTTATTATATAGAAGAACTTACTGATGGTGATGAAACAAGGCATTTTATCTCTGCTTTTTACTTACTAGTGGCTCGTTATGATATTCAGTTGTTGTATAATTTTTATTTTCATCGATTAGATACTAGAGAGTACCTTGATAGTGACATTCTCTGGACTAGTGTGCTTAAAACGCTGGACTTAAATGATCCCATCTCATTTTCTTTAGCATGTACTGCAATAGACCACTCTGGGTTTTCTGCTATTTCAAGTGAAAACGTTAACCCCGAGATGACCGAAGTTATTGCAGACATTCACTCAAAATTCGGGGGGCTCAATTATTCGAAAAAAGAAAGTAATTCCCCATCATATAAACGCGAGAATTTAAATGACAAATCCTACGCGTCCGTAATACCAGGCAGTTTAGCTAAGATCCTGTCAGACAAAAAGGAAAAAGAAGACTTTACAAGATTTGACGAAGGACATTTTATTAATCTTTGGGCAAAATTCTGGTTACGAAAGTTGCCGAATTCAACTTTAGAAATTTTAAAAGAAATCAAAAGTGTGTTGGGTGATAAACCTTGGGATATAGGAAAAGAAACGTTAAATATATTATATCCCTACGCATTGAAAGTTGACAAGGCGCTGGCCTTTGATTGTTTGTGCTGGCAAATGATCGCTATTGGGGGATGGAACAGTAATTATATGGTTCGTATGGAAGATGCTCGTGCTGTTTGGCGGGAGGTTAATCAAAGTTTTCCACACAGGAGAGAAGAGTTTTATCAATGGACTGTGAGTAACTCAGGATTACGATATGGTGACGAAAAGAATTATTCAATTCCAATTCCCAAAAGTATCCAGTTCTTTGTTGATGCAGGCCAGATTAAACGTGCTGAAGAGTATGTAAAATTCTATTTAGATACTCTCGCGAGCATTTTTCCTAATGTGACTCTACCGGTTCCTGAATTTTGGACTAAACCAAAAGAAATTAAACCGTTTGATTTACTCTTGCGTCGTTTGGAATGGATGAGCCCATTAGTAAAATCTACAGCTGCAGAAAAAATATCAGAACTTCTGCGTAATGATAAATCGGGAGAGATTCATTCAATGTTCTATTCTTGGCTAGAATCCTGTAAGCTGGAATCTATTGCATGTTATGGCCTGTTAGTAATTATACGCTCACTACAGAATCAGCAGTCATTAACGTTTAAACATCTGGGGCAATTGCGATTGGGTAAATTACTAAAAATTCGATGTATGGCGACAGATTTATTGCTTGAGCGTATTGCCGTGATATTGAAAGTTCCATTATATATCGATAGGCCGCTTATTGTCGCCATTAATTCCGCACCTCCCGAAATTGATCTCGATCATTTTAAAAATTTGATTGGCAGAAACCTGACACTTTCTTATCTCGATTTTCTGGATGATATTGAAGACCGTAGTCCATTTTCAGTCTGGAGGGTGTGGCTGTGTATGTATAAAGAGCGTTGTGATGAAATGGGATTGGTGTACCGGTCTGAAGATGAAGAATATGAAAATAGGGGAACTACAGTAATGATTGGTAGGAATACTATTTTTGCTGAAATCTTAAAATCGACATTCTTTAAAATTATCGATAGCCTTTATGATATAGGGTTACTTGACATAGGGACGTTTTTCCGTCTGACATTAAAAATTTTGCCGATAGACTATTCTATATGGGAGGTTTCCCCGCAACGTAAACCGGAATGGTGGCCAGAGTATCATGTGTCTTTAATAAAATCAGGAGATGCGCATCCGGATTTATCCGAAGAATTAAACCAAGCATTTATTGCGTCGGGAGATAACACTATTTTATCGATGAACGCTGTATTTCATCATGGTGAAGACTTTTATTCGGCTGGGACCTATTACGTACAAAAAACAATTGCATTTGCGTACCCATCAAATCAGACATTAATTGGAAATGCAGACCAAATATATGATCAAATTCATGCCAATGGATTTTTGTATCCAAAAATTCGAAACCTCAACGAATTTGGTTCTTTGGATAATGATTTAGGATATTCTGCAAGGAATCGGAAACCTGTAATCTCAGGTTTACAACCACTAACGGCTCAACTTAATATTCCGACTCATCATATATGGGAATACTATCGCATCTTCAACCCTTTTGTGTTACTACATCCTCTATTGGGATCAGGATTAAGATTGGAACCTAAAACTGATGGTATATTCTATTTTTCTAAAGAACGGCCCATTGCGAAAGCTGCGGATTTTATGTCAGGATTACGGGAAACATTTAACCGTCACTTACATTTGATCCCCCATTCAAACTATCTGGTTATCGATACTGCTTTTTTTAAGGATATTTTGCAGAAAAATAATATGCAATTCGCATATATTGTAAGGGAAGAATTCTATTATAAAGCCGATTCTTACAGGGATGAATGGCCAAAGCCATATGTGACCCATCGGATAATCTCAAATACATAATCGCTATTAACGAATAATACTAGAATAAAAATCGTAACAAATAGGTACTTGTAGGTACTTGAGAAAATTTTGCTATCAGAAA
This sequence comes from Sphingobacterium sp. HMA12, assembly GCF_002933815.1. Classification (GTDB taxonomy): domain Bacteria; phylum Bacteroidota; class Bacteroidia; order Sphingobacteriales; family Sphingobacteriaceae; genus Sphingobacterium. Next base: position 121,366 of record NZ_BEYR01000003.1, on the reverse strand, counting down.
AATGTTGATATAAATGCTTTTGTAAAGTTAAAACGCCGAGTTTGCTTCATGTAAAAGGATACAAATCGAAAGTCCCATAATCTTTTAATCACTGATTTGAGGGGCCAAGTGGAATTGAAGTTTAAATTTAATAACAATTAATTTTTAATCTCATGGATTTGTACTTTTCCACAAGTATATAAACCATACACCGAAAGCTATAGCAAATCCAATCCATGGAGTTTTCATACTTAAGGCAGCAAAGAGTCCAATAACTACAATTATATTGATAACAAAAAACATAATTACACTTCTCATACCATTAAAATTTTTATAAAAAAAACAGGCAAATAGAATTACATAGTGTAATCCTATTTGCCTGTTTTAATCTTCTTAATAAACTGTAATAAAGGAACTAAAGGTTCTATTGTACTCTCGTGACCCCACTTAAGGAGACACTTAACAGAAAGTGTCTCCTTTTTTTATACCCATAAAAAACTATGAACCAAGCTATTAAAACACCTATACGTAGAGTTCAAAAATTTTAACAAAATTTTTTAGTCTTTAGTTACCAAAGAGGCGAAAAACAAGTTGTATGGCATCTCTGCACTCTTTTTTCAGGGGTTCGATATCTCCTTAAGGATTTGGCATTCCAAACACTTGAATCGGTATTACAATTTACAGTATTATCTACTATTGTGCTAAATTTTAATGGTATTTTTAAAAGTTACAATCCTTTCTGGAATAGTTTTATTAATGCTACATCGCAATATTATTACAAATATTATTATACGAGAAGAATAGAATTATCTATGGTATAAAAATTTAGTGAAGGAAAAGATAAGGACAATTCGAAATCGAAAGGTAATGACGAATGGAATAGAGCAAATTATTAATAGAATTATATAGGATTTTCCTATATAATTCTATTAGCGAGATTGTAATAATCTGAATTCACTCAATAACATTAACAGATTTATCCGTTTGGATGGATACGGACAAGACCAGTAAAGATCATTGCTAATTTGCAAAAAAGAAAAGCTTATGATCAACTTAAAAACTTTCTATCTAGCAATGTTCATTGTGGCAATTTATTTTACTGCATCAGCACAGGTAAGCACTGCTACAAAATCTGACAGCAATATTAGCCAATTGTATAGACGTTTAGATACTGTGATTCAGAATGAACATATACCCGGTCTACTGGTTGCTATTGTAAAAAAAGACAGTATACTGTACTCGGGTGGACTGGGCTATGCTGATCTTAAACAACGTCGTCAAGTAGAACATCAAACGCAATTTCACTTCGCCTCTGTCACCAAATTTTTCGTGGCAATGGGTATACAACAATTAGTGGCTAAAGGTAAGCTAAAACTTAATGACCGTATTCGTGATATTGCGCCCGAAATACCCTTTGACAATCATTGGGAAGCTACAGATCCGGTACGGGTAGTTCACTTGCTCGAACATACCGCGGGTTTTGACGATGTTCAACTCAACTGCATGGTAGATATAAGCAGAAAAAAGCCACTTGCCGGTATCGATGCCATCAAGGCTGTTAGCAATTCGCTTAGGGTCCGCTGGCGACCGGGAACCATGATGTCCTATTCCAACCCAGGTTATAACGTACTCGGCTATATTATTGAAAAAGTTTCAGGCATGCCTTGGAATAGGTATTTAGAAGAGCAGATTTTTTTGCCATTAAATATGCACAACAGCATATTTGATCTTGATGGTACTCATAGACCCGGCTTTGCCACAGGCTATGACTTTCAAAATGGGGAATACAGACCAATGCCATTCTATAGTCCTATCGGAAATGGCGCCGGAAGCGCTTTGGTGTCCACTGCTGAGGACATGGCAAAATTCATGCTTTATCTGCTCAATGGTAACGCCGACAGCAGGTTACTGAACAATGCCGGCCTGAAGGAAATGGAGACGATTCACAGTACCTTAGCTAGCGGCGCTGGATTACAGACGGGATATGCCCTCGGCAATGATCTATTCCCGAATAATAAAAAGGTCAGTTTAAGGGGCCACAATGGTAAAGGAGAAGGCTTTGTATCTTGGTTATTCTTTAACCGTGAAGCCGGTATAGCTTACGCAATAGCAGCCAATAGCGTCGTCAATATGTGGCCAATCTCACAGGCTATTGAAGAATTTCTAACAAGAGACATTTCTGTTCCGAAACCTGTCAGTCTACCGATAAATGAACAGAAAATTAAACCGCTACTCGGATACTATCAATTTATGAATCCAAAAAATGAACGCTGGGAATTTTACAGACGTATCTTTGGTGGCATTGAACTAACGGCGGTCAGCAAGGATAGACTCGTCGTAAGAAAAGAAAACGGACAGCTCGATTCTCTTGTCCACGTTGGCAATGGCATCTTCCGGCTAAAAGATGATATTCTCCCGGCTTTTGTGTTAGCCAAAGATCCCAACGGCCAGCCCTTCTTTCAAGGTTATGGCAATAGTTTCTATCGCAAAGTATCTCCGGCTCCTATTTTAATCCAAAAGCTGCCTATCTATCTTGGACTTATGGCTATTTTAATTTATCTCATCTATAGCCTTATCGGAATATTTCTTACGCTCTTTCGAAAAATGAAACTGATAGACCTAGGCATTCCTTTATTGCCAATAATAGGAACATGCTGTTTTCTCGCTGCTTATCGCCTCATGGGACAAACAGACGCCAGCCATAAAGAGTTATTTGTCTCTTTTAATGGAACAAGTTTTTCCATTTTTCTGGGCATGCTCCTATTTGCTATTTTGGTTGTCGTAAGCAGCTTGTTGCTTTATAGCCGTTGGTCTCAACTGAACCCATTATGGCTTCGTCTGTTTTTAGCCTTCAATAACTTCTTTTTATGCTATCTTATCGCCCTTCTATCCATTAATGGTTGGATCGGAGTACCCATCTGGATGATGTAGCACCATTTGATCAATTATGTTTAAATTCACGTTATAATGATAACTTGTTACGGCCCATGATCAATATACTCTATACCTTTCATGCTTTTTCAGCAGGTGCATTTCTATTGCTCGGCACTTTAATCTTTATGGGTGTCAACCACACTTGTTCACAGGCGGACCGATGGCTAGGAACATGGTATTATTTGATGGCATGCTTATTTACCCAGCTTTTTCTAGAAGGTTTTCATATCGAGAGCGAAGGATTAATCCATGCGCTGGAACTCCCTCGATGGGCTACCCTCCCCTGCTTCTACCTGACCGTTCACTACATGGTCAAACCAACAGCAACAATTCGATATTGGGGATTACATTTTGTTCCCTTCCTCGCTTTCCTTTTCTTCTCCATCATCTATTTAATACCCGGACTTTTTAATAACCACATCCATCCGCCTCAATTACCGCAATGGATCATCTTTGCTATTAAATATTTCTTTTTTGCACAATGTATCTTTTATTGGATTGCCTGTTATAGCCTCTTCAAAATACACCAGAAAAACATTCGCCAGCTATCTTCCTATACGGAAAAGATAAACATGGCCTGGTTGAAGTATCTATTGATCGCGCTATTATTGATGATTATTGTCCGCCTGCTAGCTATGGTTCATTTAGTTTTTAGTGCTGTTGCCCCAATTTTATATTTTATGGGCACAGTGGCACTTGGGTACGCAACGCTAACACAACGGTCAATTTACACTATTGAGTCTACAAAAAACCTCATCAACGAAGCGGAGCATCAAAAGGTTAAGGCCGAGGAGCGGTTGACAGCACAACAGGTAGACACATTAAAAGAAAAATTATTACAGAAAACAAGTACTGAAAAGCTATATCTCGACCCGGGTTTAACACTATCATCCCTCGCGGAGCATATCGGAATCAATCCGCATGATCTGTCCTACGTCATAAACAATGGACTGGAGAAAAATTTTTATCAGTTTATCAACGAACTTCGCACAGAGGAAGCGAAAAAACTTTTATTATCCGAAGAGGTCAAGCAACTTGATATGTTTGGAATCGCAATAAGGGCAGGCTTCAATTCAAGAACAACCTTTTATGCCAGCTTCAAAAAAACAACAGGCATTACGCCGACAGAATATATGAAAGTTCATGGTAAACAATCAAATTAACCAGACACAATAAAGTTTGTTCGATTGCATCCATTCGGACGGTTAGCCTATCAAAAAGAGCTACTCTTGTATCATATCAACAAAATAAATTATGATACAATACACCAAACCAAGCGGATACTCGAGAGCGATCCGCCAATTTTCCAAAGCAACATATGGTCTTCTGGTGGGAGCATGTTGTCTTTTTGTTTCGATTGATACACTTGCCCAGTCCGCCCCTAAGGATACCCCCCAGCAACAACAGTTGGTTCCGCTAAAATCATTTCAAGGCTACTACCAGCTACCCAATAAAGTAGCTTTCATTGCTTTCGAGGAGCACGATAATAACCTGTATGCCACACAGCTGTGGGATCAGAAAAAAAGATATCAGCTGGTCCGTAAAGATGACACGCATTTTGAATCCAAAAACGAAGGATATGCCATAGAATTTTTAAAGAATAGTTCCGGCGATTTTAGCCAAACCAAGATCCTGGGCAGAATTGTATGTGAGCGCGTGCCATTTGACCCGAATAAAATTGCGATTCTAACCGCATCTCAACTGAAACAGCTTGCCGGAACTTACCTAAAGGAAAATGACAACAACTTTAAGATTCAAATAGATCCCTCCTCAACAGGCTTAACGCTTACACAATTGTGGGATAACAAAATAATTTCATTTACCCCACGCTCGGAATTTTTCTTCCTCAATGATGATGGTACCTTTCCATTGACATTTTCTGTTGCCAATGGAAAGATAGAGCAGATGCAGTGTTTCGAAAATGATGTTTGGATAAAGACTGACCAATAATCCTATTCAAAAAATAATATGAACAGATTTATTGCCAGCTTACTCCTGCTGCTGGGTATAGCTCAGCTTAGCGCCCAACAGGTAGCAGATGAACAGTTTCATTATCCCATCACCGATCCGCACCACCGGATCGGTGATGGACCTCTACTCCTATTTGACGAGGCACATAACAATCCGGTTACTTTGAGAGGTGCTTATGCCGCTTTTTCACATCTCCTGCAGGCTGACGGATATCGTCTCCGAAGTGCTAAAGAAAAAATCTCTTACGATCAATTAAAGGAAGTGAAAATCTATATCAGTATAAATGCCTTATATAATCCGGAAAACTGGAAATTACCCACCTACTCTGCCTTTACCGATCGGGAGATAGAAACGCTTCGTCAATGGGTATCTGATGGTGGAAGCTTATTTCTAGTTACCGACCACATGCCCTGCGGAGGTTCCGTGCAAAAGCTTGGTGCGGCATTTGGCATTCATATCGTAAACGGCTTTGCCTTACCTAAGAATGGACGTCCCGAAATCTTTTCAAAGGATAGAGAAACACTGTTATCCAACGAAATAACCACTGGATCAGGTAAAGAAATAGACAGTATCATGTGCTGGGGAGGAACAGGATTTATCGTCCCAACGAACGCAAATATTATTTCTTTATTGAATGAAGAATATGAAATTTATCTACCTAACGATGCGAATCAGATAAAAAGGCCTATTCCAGACTATATTCCCCGATTGTCGGGTAAAGGATTCGCAAACGGTGCTTATCTTCGGTTTGGGAAAGGAAGGATTGTGATATTCGGAGACGGCGCTCCTTTTTCGGCACAGCTCCATGGCATAAAAAGTGAAAAAAGAGGAATGAACTATCCGGCCGCAAAACAGAATGCCCAATTTTTGCTCAATATAGTTCATTGGCTTGACCAATAAACTATATTGAGCAAAAAGGTTTTTAGGTATTCTCAGGGGATTATCGAGTTTATACTAACTGTTCCTGAAAATCAAATTGCTTAAAATTGGCCGTTCTATTATTCTGGTAGTGGAAAAAATCCTAAGATGGCGGAAAAGACTTATTTAAAAGCCAAATCCACGCTACAATTACTATAGTAAATCCAATCAAAGGATTTTTCATACTGAGTGCCGCAAAGTTTCCTATAACCACAACTATATTGATAATAATAAATAAAATTACATTTCTCATAACATTAAAATTTAGATAAACAAAAACAGGCAAATAGAACTACATTGGGTAATCCCAAATAATTCTATTTGCCTGTTTTTATCTTCTTAATAAACTCTAATAAAGACACTAAAGGTTCTATTGACCTCCCGTGACCCCACTTAAGGAGACACTTAACAGAAAGTGTCTCCTTTTTTTATACCCATAAAAAACTATGTACCAAGCTATTAAAGCACATCCATTTAGAGTTCGAAAATTTTAACAAAATTATTTAGGCTTTGGTTATCAATGACGCAAAAAATGAGTTTGCAGCCACTCTGCTACCGTTTTTCCAGAGTTCGATTTCTCCTCAAGGATTCAGCATCTAAGCTTTGTTTACAAATCGAGTACAGCTTGAGGCTAATATTTAGAAATGGGACTATTTTTAAATATATGAACAGAATGGCCTAAAGAATTAAATAATATTTTAAATAAATTGGAGAACCTGAACTAAATTAATAATTATATAAATCAGTTATATGATTTATAACCAACAGTTGTTTCAATTCAACTCTTTTATTAAAAACGTTTCGATATCTTGTAGTGAAGCTTTTTTATTTACTATGTTACCTTTTTTATCAATAAGTATAGCAGTTGGATATAGACTAATATACATTTCAGAGGCTTTAACTGCATTTTCGTCAAGATACTGCACCCATGGAAGTTGATGGTCTTGGATGACTTTCTTCCAGTTTTTAACCCTCTCACTTCGATCTGTTGATACTCCTATAATTTCAAAACCCTTATCTTTGTATTTCTGGTAAAGATCAATTAACTTTGGGAAAGCAGCTAAACAAGGTTTGCAGTTATTGAACCAGAAGTCCACAACCACCACTTTATTTTTAGGAATATATACTTTTTTCAATGCGAAATCTTCATTCTTAAGCTCAATTTGAGGAAATGGATGGTTTTCTTTAATCAATGCATTATGCATATCGTTATTTAAAAGTTTCCATAGTTTTGTTTCTTTTATTTTAGCGGAAAATAAATTCAATGTAGCTTCACGTTCGGAACTATGCCCCTTTATAAAAAACCTTTGCACTACATGCCACAAAGCCACATATGAATCGGGGTTCGCCAGGATATATTGCGCATATACAGAGTCTACTTTAAAGGAATTCTCTGAAGATAAACGAATATAAAATCGCGGATTGTCATCGGTATTAAAATGGGCTTTAAGAAAAGGCTGGAATTTATTCCGATATTCTGTACCTGTTTCATTTAATATATATCCATTTTCTCCGTTCTGATAATCAAAAATGAGTTTCGAATCTTTATTATCAATAAAAAACGCACCAGGTCTAAAAGATAAAATATCCTTATCTTCTGAAAGGTAAGTAAAATACATCTGTGGATAGGTAATGGAGGTATTGAAAGTAAAAGTATTGTTCGATATTTTAGTTTATTTTACAACAGGTTCATAATATCTTGAAGGTATAAAAATATCCTGTTTAAGGTAGATACTGTCTGATTTTGTTTCTCCATGTGCGATTTCACCTTTTAACATTTGATTTATTTGGCAATGTCCAAGCCTGCATACAAATGTCGTTAAGGTCATTAAAAGAAATCGGTTTATAAAGATCATAATTAAAAGATATTTATTATAATTTATTGCGTATATGGTTTCTAAAGTTTATTTAAATGGTTTGTTTTTACTTTGTAAAGCAATATACAAAATAAATTTTCTACAATTTTGATTAAATTCGGTAAAACTGTTCAAAAATAAACATATTGTAATGAAGAAATTTATTTTATTAATTGCATTTCAAACGCTTATTTCTCTTTTCTGTTACTCAAAAGGCGATTCTATTCTTTCAAAAAAATTGATCCAAATGGCCGAAATTGATCAACAAATCATGCAATCACCACCTAAAAACATTAAGTCCGGTAGTGAGCAACACATGGCTCTAATTGATAGTATAGCGACAGTAAATTACAAGGAAGCTAAAAGAATTTTTGATAAATACGGTTTCCCAGGTTTTGATTTGGTTGGCGAGACGGGAAGTAAGAGCTTTTGGCTCATAGTTCAGCATTGTGATAAATGGCCAGATTTTCAAAAACAAGTTTTAAAAAAAATGGAGGTTCAAGTGAAACGGAAAAATGCACATTCCACCTACTATGCATATCTTGTTGATAGAATAAAGATCCGTGCTGGTGAAAAGCAACTTTACGGTACCCAAGTCTCTTATCGTACTGATTCCTGTCAAGCATTTGTCCAAGATGTAGAAGATATAGACAACCTTAACAAGAGAAGAAGTTTGGTTAATCTAGAAAGCATTGAGGAGTATCTCAATAAAGTAAGTAAAAATCATTTTTTAAGAAACGAAGAGAGTTTTAGAAGAAAAGGAATAACTGGGCCTACATTGTATCCTAATCGATAAAAGCCCTACTTTTCTTTCTCCATGTTCTACAAATGGGGTTTAGAGTATCTTTTGGAGATACTCTATTACTTAATGTACTTCGATTAATTTTATAGACTCGGTGAACAAACCCATAGGCTATATATCCAATGTGCTTGATAACAAAGAAACAAAGCTACATTTCTCCTAACTTTAGGATTTGGATAAACAAAAACAGGCAGATAGATTTACATAGGAAAATCTCCTATAATTCTATTTGCCTGTTTTCATCTTTTTTATAAACTGTAATAAAGGCACTAAAGATTCTATAGAACTCTTGTGACATGCACTAGAAAAGCCGCTACCCCGTACGAAACTGTTTTCTATACTTTAAGGGTGATACTTTTGTCACCACCTTAAATTGTTTGCTGAAATGTGCCCAGCTGTTATAGCCACTATTGTAGCAGATGTCCAAAATAGGCCGATCCGTATCACGCAACAGTTTGCAGGCATGACCAATCCGGAGCTCCTTGATAAAATCAAAATAACTCTTTTTAATGTTCTTTTTGAAAAAGCGACAAAATGCCGAAATAGACATGTTCGTGCTGGCAGCAACCTCTTCTAAAGAAATAGGATTTAAGAAATTCTTGAAGGAATAATCTATTATTGCTTCGATAACGATATTTTCCTCACGGCCTGCGATTGTATCAAAAGCCATGGTGATCACTTTTTGTTCCTCGGATGCCCCAATCCTCTGCATACAGCTCAATAATAGCTGGATACGTTCAAGCCCCTCCGTATTTTCAATTTGACGGATCATAAGATCAATCTCATTCGAAAGCCCCCCCATAAGCTGGATTCCCGTGCTGTCATTTTTCAATAAGCCCGCGATCACATGCATCTCGGGCAGGGCCAGAAATCCCGCTCCCCAAAAATCCTTTAGAAAATGAACAACAATCGCACTCCCCACAGCATCCGGCTTTGATTTGCGGAACCAATGCGGTAGATCCGAGCCAAGGAAAAACACATCTCCTTGTTTATAATCACCGATATAATCACCGATAAGTGCAGTACCATTTCCCTCTGTAATCACAATCAGTTCACACTCGGGATGCCTATGCCAGGCGGTTTCAAAAGTTGGTGTCCTGTACGTTCGACAGGCAAAAGAATACTGTTCTTCAACATGTATTTTCTGGATCAGTGTTTTCATTATAAAAATCTACTAGCGAATACATCTGCTATCTGAACACATAATATACGATTATAAACACAACAAATAGCAAGATAGCATATTTTTTCAACCAAATAGCAGTTGAAAGATGCTCGGGGGATACTGTAAATTTATCATAAGACAAGGGAACCAAATGTGAACTGTATGCGGCTATCGCATAAAAAAATAAACCAAAATAAAATTATGAACTCAACCTCAGTAAGAATCAAGTATGGAAGCTAATACCTATGATGCCATCGTCGTAGGCTCTGGCATCAGTGGCGGATGGGCTGCAAAAGAGCTTTGTGAAAAGGGCTTAAAAGTCCTGATGCTGGAACGTGGAGGCCCCTACGAGCATGTCAAAGATTATAAATCTGCCTTACGCGAACCATGGGATCTCCCGCACCGCGGACGTACCACTACAGAACAGAAAAAGAAGTATCCCGTTATCCATCGTGGCTGGGCTGCCTCAGAGGCCGTGATGGACGGTTGGGTGAATGAGGAGGACTGTCCTTATACTGAATTGAAGCCTTTTACCTGGTGGCGCAGCTACCGCATGGGCGGGCGTTCTACTTTATGGGGACGGCAATCTTATAGGTTTAGCCAAATGGACTTTGAAGCCAATGAAAGGGAGGGAATTGCTGTATCTTGGCCCATTGGCTATAATAATATTGCCCCTTGGTATGACCATGTTGAAAAATTTGCCGGCATCAGCGGATCCATAGAAAATATCGCACATCTGCCCGACGGACAGTTTCTCCCCCCAATGGAGCTGAACTGCGTCGAAAAGGATGTAGCCAAACGTATTAAACAAGAATATGGAGACAAGCGACACCTGATCATTGGACGAACGGCAAACCTAACAGCCCTGATTCCTGGCCGGTCGAAATGTCAATTTAGAAATCGATGCTGGGAAGGATGCCCTTTCGGGGGCTATTTCAGCACACAGTCTTCTACTTTGCCCGCTGCAATGAAAACGGGCAACCTCACCGTCCGGCCCTACTCGCTGGTTCGGCAGGTCCTCTATGATAAAAATACAAAAAAGGCTAGCGGTGTAGAGGTGTTGGACACCGAGACCAACCAAACCTATGAATTCAAAAGTAAAGTGGTCTTTCTATGCGCATCGGCTCTCAACAGCACCTGGATCTTATTCAACTCCGCAACAGACATCTGGCCCGATGGTTTGGGCAGTAGCAGTGGCGAACTAGGACATAATGTGATGGACCATCATTACAACATCGGTGCTTCTGGGATCGTGGAAGGCTACGAAGACAGGTATATATTCGGTAAGAGAGCCAATGGCTTTTATATTCCCCGATTTGTCAATATAGGCAACGACAAAAGAGACTACCTACGTGGTTTCGGTTACCAGGGTGGCGCCAGTCGTGAAGGTTGGGGCAGAGAGGTTGCCGAACTCAATATTGGCGGTGATTTCAAAGATGCGCTCACCGAACCTGGTCAGTGGACTATCGGCGCTACCGCTTTCGGCGAAATACTCCCTTACCACGATAATAAAATCGCACTGGACAAAGAGCGAAAGGATAAATGGGGATTGCCAGTACTGGCCATGGATGCTGAGCTGAAAGAGAATGAGCTGAAGATGCGGAAAGATATGCAGGAAGAAATGAAAGCCATGCTGACTATTGCGGGAGTAAAAAATGTGAACACTTGGGATAGTGGCCACGCCATGGGACATGGTATCCACGAAATGGGAACCGCAAGAATGGGACTGGATCCCAAAACCTCAGTACTCAACAAGTGGAATCAAGTATGGGATTGTCTCAATGTATATGTCACCGATGGCGCCTGCATGACCTCCTCCGGTTGCCAAAATCCTTCACTGACTTATATGGCACTGACTGCAAGGGCGGTAGATCATGCCGTCAGTGAGCTTAAGAAAAACAATAGCTAAGCCAATGGAAAGAAGAACACTTTTAAAAATGATTGCCCTGCTTACAGGCGGAACCGTGATTGGCGGTAATGCCTTTCTAACGGGCTGCAGCTCCAGCAAAGAACGTGACCTTAAGGAACGCCTCAAGTTAACTCCGCAGCAAATCGTATTTTTGGATGAGGTGGCAGACACCATACTCCCGACGACAAACAAAAGCCCAGGTGCCAAAGCAGCAAAAGTAGGTACTTTTATGGCAGTCATGGTGAATGACTGCTACGAGGTAGCAGATCAGCAAGTATTTCTCGAAGGGATGGAAAAATTGGATGCAGCCTCTAAAAAAATGCATCATCTGGGATTCGTAGAAGCCACGCCAGAGCAGCGGCTTACCTTACTGACTGCTATTGACAAAGAAGCAAAAGAGTATGCACAAAAAAAAGGAGCAGCACCCAATCATTATTACACCATGTTCAAACAGCTGACTCTCCTGGGATATTTCTCTTCTGAAATTGGTTATAAACAGGCACTCCGTTATAACCAGGCTCCCGGTCGTTATGAGGGCGATGTCCCCTATAAAAAAGGAGATAAAGCCTGGGCTTAAAACAGAAAAATATAAGGTCGCCCCTATGGACAACCTTATTTACATAAAAAAAGATTTATGACAACAATTAAAGGACCTGCTATTTTTTTAGCGCAATTTGCCGGCGACAACGCTCCGTTCAATACCTTGGAAGACATCTGTGAATGGGCTGCCTCGATCGGTTACAAAGGTATCCAGATACCTACCTGGGATGCGCGATTGATCGATCTCCAGAGAGCTGCTGAAGATAAAGACTATGCATTGCAGCTCAAGACTACTGTACAATCCTACGGCTTGGAGATCACCGAACTGTCCACACATCTCCAAGGGCAGCTGATTGCTGTAAACCCTTCTTTTGACCCGTTATTTGACTCATTCGCGCCGCCAGATCTGCATAATAATCCCAAAGAGCGGCAGCAATGGGCTGTACAGCAGCTCCATTACGCAATCAAAGCCTCTCATAACTTCGGACTGAAGGCCCTTGCAACGTTTAGCGGTGCATTTCTTTGGCCTTACGTTTATCCTTGGCCGCAACGTCCGGAGAATCTGGTGGAAACAGGGTTCACTGCACTCGCAAAAATGTGGCTCCCCATATTGGATGCCTGCGAACAATACGATGTGGATCTCTGCTATGAACTCCATCCGGGTGAAGATCTGCACGATGGTGTCACCTTCGACATGTTCCTGGCAAAAGTCAATTATCATAAACGGGCAAATATCCTATACGATCCTTCCCATTTTGTACTGCAATGCCTTGACTACCTGCAATTCATCGACATCTATCACGAACGGATCAAAATGTTCCATGTAAAAGATGCTGAATTCAATCCATCTGGCCGCCAAGGTGTATATGGTGGTTATCAAAATTGGCAAGCTCGGGCTGGCCGTTTCCGTTCCATTGGCGATGGGCAGGTCGATTTCAAGGCGATCTTTACCAAACTGACGCAATATGATTTTCAGGGCTGGGCAGTTCTGGAATGGGAATGTGCCTTTAAAAACTCCGAGGATGGGGCCCGTGAAGGCGCACAACATATTAAGGATTACATTATTCGGGTAAGTGATCATGCGTTCGACGATTTTGCATCTGCCGGTCCCGATGACAACCTGAACCGAAAATTGATAGGTTTATCAGACGAGTAACAGCCTAAACTACAGTTATTATGGAAATTAGAAAAATCAGGATGGGCATGGTGGGGGGCGGCAAGAATGCTTTTATTGGTGCCGTACACCGCATGGCCGCAGGTATAGATGGACAGATCGAACTATGCTGCGGCGCACTAAGTTCCGATCCCGTTAAAGCACAGGAATCTGGAGAACTACTTTCGCTCCCCACGGATCGAATCTATGCAAATTTTCAGGAAATGATCCTGCTTGAAAGTCAGCTGCCACCTGGCGAACGGATGCATTTTGTAAGCATTGTAACCCCAAATGTTGCCCATTTTGAGCCAGCCATGCTTGCCCTGGCACATGGATTTCATGTACTGCTCGAAAAGCCCATGACATTTACACTCAAAGAAGCGGAATTATTACAGCAAAAAATCAATGAAACAGGACTGCTGCTTTGTGTCACCTATACCTATTCGGCATACCCCATGGTCAAACAGGCACGCCAGCTGATACGCGAAGGCAAACTTGGCAATATCCGTAAAATCATGGTCGAATATCCACAGGGCTGGCTGAGCACGTTAATCGAGAGAGAATCCCCACTTGCTGCCTGGAGGACAGATCCCGAAAAAGGTGGATTGAGCAGTTGCATGGGGGATATCGGAACGCATGCCGCCCATTTGGCTGAATATATTTCCGGACTAAAAATAACTCAGATATGTGCCGATCTGCGGACCGTCGTTGTGGGAAGACGATTGGAAGATGACGGAAATGTCCTACTGAGATTTGAAAATGATGCGACAGGAGTGCTCTCAGCCTCACAGGTAGCGGCAGGCGAAGAAAATGCTTTAAAAATACGGATATACGGTGAGAAAGCTGGTTTAGAATGGAATCAGCAAGATCCAAATACCCTTCTACTAAAATGGCTCAATGAACCAGCACAAATATTCCGTGCAGGACAACAATACCTTTCCTCCCTCGCCCGGCAAAACACTCGCTTACCGGCCGGACATCCAGAAGGTTATATCGAAGCATTTGCCAATATCTACAGAAATTTTTCAGCTACAATTCTCGCAAACTTGAATGGTACCAGCCCTACCGAAGCTATGTTGGATTTTCCTACGGTAGCAGACGGAGCAAGGGGAATGAAATTTATCGAAACAGTGATAGCCTCTGGACAGTCCAGTCAAAAATGGACAGCATTCTGATCATCAGCACAACGACATAGACCTCAACAATCGATTCCCTGACCGAAATTACTGCATCATCAAGCAAGGAGCTTATAGATAGGTCAGTAATTTCGGTTTTCACGATTTTTAGAAGGCTTAATATCAACGTATAATACCCTTATACACCGCATCTCGCAGTATGCCTCCTTCGGTATCACCGGCATATTCCCAATACATCGCACCTAGTAATCCCTGTTCATGCACATAATCACATTTCATGGCGATGGATTCAGGTGTTTCAAAAGTTAATACGAGTGCCCCCTGTGTGTTGACCAGATAATGTGCTTTCGCTTCATCGTCCCATTTTTGTTCAAAGCCCTGCAAATCCAGGAGATCCTTATAGTCGATAAAACCTTTGATATCGGTTTTATTTCCGCGTCCATAAAATGGAATGCCAAGCACCAGCTTTTCGGCAGGCATACCGCCAGCGATATGCGCCTTAACGGCCTCAGCACAGGTCGTGCGCCCCGATAAAGATGAACGATGCAGACTCGCATGATGATAAGGAGGATTGCCCGAATCATAGGTCATGATATTCACAAAATCCACGTCGTTTTTAATCTGGTCGAATGCGATATACTGACCACTTGATACAGAAGCCAGTGTCAATAACTTTTTCCTACCGATGGCCTTACGAATATCCCGCATTAGCAACGTAAAATTTTCTGTATCCGATTCCGTCGCGGAAATACCGGCAGAAGAGTTGGTCGGGTATTCCCAGTCAATATCAATGCCGTCAAGCTTAAACTCTTTCACAACACGCGCGCAATCGGCCGCAAATTTTTTCCGTTTAGTAGCATCAGCAGCCATCTCGCTAAAGCGGCCACTTCCCCAACCTCCAATGGAAAGCAGTACTTTAAGCTGAGGATGCGCTTTTTTCAGGTCAGTGATACTTCTTAATCTTGTTTCATTGTCAATGCGCACACCGTCAAAATGATCATTTACATGACCAAACGCATAATTGATATGTGTAAGGTACCTCGGATCCGGCATCACGCTTGACCAGGAAGTCACGTAAGCAATAACCACTTTTTTATTTTTTTCAAATGCATAGCTCTTTTGGGGGCAAATGATCATTGCCAATAAAACTAACGCTGCAAAGCTAAAGGCAAGTGGCTTTAAGGAATTTGTAAGATGGTTGGATTTCATAGACATTATCATAAAGATTGAAAATTAACGAGGTCAATTCCGGACTGACCAACTTCCTTATGAAAGCTGATCGACGACATCGCAGGGAGTCATCATCCACAGGTTTTAAAGTTTTAAATAGATATTCATCTTTTTAAGTAAAATAGCATACCACAGCATGGCAAACGCCCAAAGCAGTGATCCAGCGACTGCCAGCACCATATGGCCTGATTGCTTATAGAAAAATAGAGGAATCTGGAATCCCCAACAGATGAAATAAATTAAATCCGGTGCAAGATAGGTGGTCAGCGAATTCTTACCAGCCTCCTCAAAGACAAATATTCCTTTATGGTACTTGCGGATATCTATGAGGTAATAGATAAGTAGCAATAAGAGTACACTTATGCCGCAACATAGCAGCGCCCAGCTCGGCGTACCGTGAATTTTGGATAATATAAACCAGGAGCGCAGTACAAAGCCGCCAAGCAACCACAAGATCCCGATCAACAGCAACCAACGTAAAAGTAGTTTGGGCGTAGCCGCGTACCGCTTGATCAATATTCCAATGATTGTCCCAGCCAATACAATGCTAGGCACATTACCCGATAACAACACGTTCAGGTATTTTCCGAGGATCGGAATATGCAATTTAAGCGCCGTTTGTGACAAGATATTCAAAACAAAAAACAACAACCAGGCACATCCCACAGCAGTAAGCCGTCCCCTACTTAATACAAATGTGGTGGCGGCGGCGAAATAGCCCCAGCCGATCAAACCCAAGATTCCCCACCAGCCGATCTCCAGCCCCTTGCCATCGGCTGCTCTAAAGCGATAGACCAGATAACACATCCCGAAAATTCCAAGGAGACGTATCCCTTTAAATAAGGCCTGATTTCCAGAGGTCGTCGGAAACCTATTCCAAATCATAAACACGCAAAGGTATAACAAGCCTAACCACAAAAAATTGGACATCCCTGTCAATTCGACATCCACGCGGCCTCCATTCAGAATCAATACACCGATCAGGATCAGACTCGCCGTGCGGATGAAAATATGGGAAAAGATAAGCCCCACAGACTCCCCCATCTTTTCCCGCGCGGCCACTGCATAAGGTACAGCCATTCCTACCATGAAAAGGAATCCTGGAAAAACCCAATCTGCCAATCCCATGCCATCAACATCCGCTTCCGTATGCAGCATCCACTTGGGAACACCAGGAGCGAATAAATCATTGACGAATAACATAAGAAATAGCGTCATACCACGCATGACATCCATTGAGCGGATTCGAATTGATTGTTTAGGTTGTTGTTGATCCATAATGCTATCGATAAATCCCAAAAAATCAGCAGGCACGCAGGCCAATCCTTCAGTTCCCCATGCCACCCCATGATTCCCTAGGTCTAAAGAATTAAAAACCACAAGATATAGCCATCATAAACTAACATATATGGTTTTTTCTTGTATGAAGGTTTATAGTCAGCAAACAAAAGCGATTTGCTGACTCTAATATGAGAAAATTAAATCATATTCAAGCGAAAAAATTGTTCAAATTAGTGTAATTTTTGCCCTTATAAGCTGGCAATTCCAATACATCGCACGTAAATGAGTTTTTTGAACGGCATATAGAGAAGGTCAACTTGCATAAAGCCAATAATAGAACAGGGTTTACTCAAAATATTTCAGAATCAGTCTGTATAGCAATCGTGTGTGTGTTGTCAAAAAACAATAGAGCAATCATCATGAGGAAAAACTTTGACAAAAAGCATCAACTATATGGTAAAACTGATATTTTTGACTTTAGTTCTAAAATAACATGTAAGATGAGCCAATTAACATTTCGTGACGCCAGACAAGAAGATCTACCTTTTATCGTAGCCATATACAACACGACCATTGCATCAAGAATGGTCACAGCCGACACCAATCCAGTGTCAGTAGAAAGTAGACAGAAATGGTTTGACGAGCATAGTCCGTCCAAAAGACCGCTTTGGTTGGTAGAGGACGAAAATAACACTATCCTAGGCTGGGTGAGTTTTCAGTCGTTCTACGGCCGGCCGGCCTACGATGCCACGGTAGAGATCAGCATTTACCTGGATGAAAGGCAACGGGGCCGTGGACTGGGTAAACAAATTCTTCAATATTGCATAGACAAAGCTCCGGCACTCGGAGTACATTCCTTATTAGGCTTCATCTTTGCGCACAATGTCCCGAGCATTACGCTATTTGAAAAAATGGGATTCCAGGAATGGGCGAATCTTCCCAATATCGCTACGCTGGACGGTGTAGAACGGAGTTTAAAAATATTAGGTAAAAGGATAAGTTAAGTCACACAATTGGCTTTCAAGAGAAAAATCATTAGCTTTAAGTAATTATCAAAGCTACAGGTATGACTCCACGATCACGTACATTGCTATTGCCGCTTCTTTCTATATTCTTTTGGATCAATCCAGCCTCAGCCCAAAATCCGGAGCGGACCAAGACCATCATGGTTCCCGCAGATTCTGCCTATACGAAAATTGTACAGGCTCTTCATGAAAGCGGCTATTATATTGCTAAATTAGACCGTCCTTCGGGTTTTATCCAGACAAGTGTATACAACAAAAACACAGGATTATTTAGTAATGAAGGCGATACAAAAATTTCCAATTTTTTGGTTAGTCCCTTATCCGATAGAACAGCTAAAATTGTCCTCAATATATTCCTGATCGAACGCCGTAGAGGCGGAAGCTTTGATTCTCCCAATTATTACGACGAAAATAAAGGCATCATTCGAGATGATAAGATTTACCAGCAGGTCTGGAACAAAATTTTACCACTTCTGCAATAAAGCTTATTATAAATTTATATTATTTTGGCAACCCAAAAAACCAGACGTTATTCATTTCTGATCCTGCTTATTCTTTTAGTGGTTGTTGCATTTCCCATGATCCATCTCCTTAGAACCAAATGGCGAGAAACAGATAATCACAGGGTGCTTCCTGCGCGGCATGTGGATGATGCCAGCACACTCAACCTGACTAGCGTCGATACCATCATTGCTATACCAAAAGACAGGTCGGCAATTGAAAATCAATTGCGGCACATTCTGCATTATGCCAATACGAAGGGGTTAAAAATAGCGTTGGCGGGAGCCCGTCACAGCATGGGCGGGCATACGATGTATCCCGATGGTATAGTGATCAATATGCTTCCTTACAATCACATGCAGCTTGACACGGTAAATAATATACTGACTATCGGTTCAGGCGCACTTTGGACTGATGCCATTCACTATTTAGACCGTTATGGTAAATCAATTGCGGTGATGCAAGCCTTTAGTTCATTTTCTGTTGGCGGATCACTGAGTGTCAATGGACATGGATGGCAAAAAAATTCGCCACCTTTAGCTTCCAGCGTACTTTCCTTCACATTAATGAATGCCCAAGGGCAGGTCCTCCATTGCAGTCGTGAACAGAACACTGAACTGTTTCATCATGTGCTTGGTGGATATGGCCTATTCGGTATTATACTCGATGTTAAGCTCAAAGTTGCCAACAATCAGTCCCTAAAATATCATTACGTCAACTTAGCGCCTGAAAATTATACAAAGTATTATAAAAAATATATTCTTGACAATCCAAAAGTAGATCTGGTTTTTGGGCGGTTACGCGTTTCCAAAAAACACTTTCTGGGGGAAGCTACACTCAATTATTTCGAGCGGGCAGAAGAACCGCCGATACCGCTATTCCGACAGGAAAAGAAAATTGAAAAGACCAAAAGACTGATATTCAGGGGTAGCGTCAATAGCGAGTATGGAAAGCGGCTCCGCTGGGATCTTGAAACATCTTCTGCCATTCCTGCACGGCATCTTACATTTACCCGAAATGAGATCATGGATAGTCAGGTCTCCTTGATCGAAAACAAGGATACCACATCGACGGATTTACTGCACGAATACTTTATCCCTGAACGGAATTTCATGAATTTCATTCAGGACATAAAACCCATTTTATTAAAATCCAAACTGGATTTGCTGAACATTACCATCCGCGCTGTCAATCGGGACCATGACGCTTATTTGAATTATGCCCGAGAAGATGTATTTGGCTTTGTGCTCTTATTCAATCAGAAAAAAACAGCCCAACAAGAGGCGGATATGTATAGTCTCACGAATCTTCTGGTAGATGTGGCCATTAAAAACGAGGGGACATACTATCTCCCCTATCGCCTACATATCGCAAAAGACAAAATGAGAAAAGCCTATCCACAAGCAGACAATTTTTTCAAAACTAAAATGAAATACGATCCTTCGGAACTCTTTAACAATAAGTTTTATAGACACTATCAATAATCCACAAGATCAGCCCAGCAGCTATATGGAGATGGTCAGCAGCGGCACATCCAGGCCTGAGGCCATCATGCGCGTTTTGCTCCGATGCGTCAGTGAGCTCCAGAAACCATATTTATAGGGGATCATGACCAATAGATCAGTATCGCTTTCCTTGACCTCATCACGGATAGCTTTGACCACCTCATTGGACGTTACATTTTTATAGTAGTAGCTGACGATGCCCATGACGTCGCCGATTGCCGCGCGGGTTTCGCTTCCCTTTTCCTCGTTAAGTTGCTCAACAGTTTTACGGATATTAAGCACTTCCAATACAGCATTAAAGTCAGCCGCGAAATCTTTCACTTTTTCAAGGATCTCTTTTTGTACCCCACGTACGATGTCGCAGGCAAAGAGGATATGCTTAAGTCCGCTAAATTGTGCCCCAAGCGGAACAGAGAGTATAGGAATTTTTAGTTTACTGATGGCCGCCGTGGTTGTATTACCCAACATATCCTGGTCAAACGATCGTTTGGCCATACCCATGACAAGAAGGTCTGCACCCGTCTCCTGAATACATTTTGTAATCTGATCATAGAACAAACCCGTTGCCAGATAAGGAACAGCAGGAACTCCACTTTGCCGCGTGATACCCTCCGCTTTATGGGTTAGAATCTTGTTTTGATGTTCAAAAATTTTGAACATAGAATCGGGAGAAAGACGTGCATTCATCGCATGTATCGAAGGGTTCTGCAACGAAAACAAGACAATCTCATATTTTTTACCCGCAAAAACTTCGAGTATAAATTTGAGGGCATGTTCCGCCTCTTCAGCATAGTCTGTAGCAACAATAATCCGTTTCATATTTTCCGTTTTAATACGATTAAAAAATCCCTTTTTTATACATTCAAGTTAACGAAAAATAATAAATCTATCAACCGGACAATTGTCTCAGCATCGTCAATTTTCTCCCGATTAATGGCTATTTAGAATAGCTGGCCTGTACAAAAGGAGCTTTTTTCAGGTAATCAATACTTTGCTCAAGACCTGTATAAATATCATTGTGTGTTTCTTCCAGTTCAACAAACAAATATTTCAGCCCGCCTGTTTTAACATTGTTAAAGATCGCATCAAATCCGACCATTCCGCTTTGCCCGATTTCACGATGGTCTTTAATATGCAAAGCTTTAAATCTACCGGCGTATTTGTTGAAGTAATCAACCGGACTGACATCACCGATTACTGCCCAGTAGACATCCATTTCGAAAAATACATTTTCGGGATTGGTATGCTCCAGCATGTAGTCGTACATGACTTTATCTTCAACCTTTTTGAATTCATGAGCGTGGTTGTGGTATCCATAAAGCAATCCCTGTTCACGGCATTTTGCACCTACAGCATCCAGGTACCGACACTGTGTTTCCAAGTCTTTGAGTGTCTTAGGCACATCCATCCAAGGTGTTACAATATATTTCATTCCAGCGGCCTTGTGGGTAGCAATACATTGGTCCCACCATTTCAGGGATTCGGAGAAATCTCCGGAGGCAAGCTCCTGCGCAGACAGTGTTTTTGTTGCATGGGAAGAAAGTACCTTCATTCCTGCTTTTTCCACTTTGGTTTTAAATTCCTGTGGACTCAGATTGTATAGCTTGCCCTCATTATAACCAGCAGCTTCCACCCCTGTGTACCCAAGTGCAGCGATCTTTTGTAAAATTTGATCGAAATTTGGGTTCTTGCTGATTTCCTCACGTACGGAGTACAACTGCAGACCAATTTCTTTTTTTGCGGCTTTCTGTTGCGCAAAAGTCGGATTGATGGCCAATAGCATACAGCCAGCCATGAATGATCCGATAAGCGTTCTTCTTTTCATGTGTTTTATTTATTACCGACCTATCCAACACGAAAGTTATGGTAAACATACGTTTACGGGTTGTTTAGGTTTATTCGTGTTAAGTGCAGCTGCAATGTATGCAAATACTCTAAAAAACGCAACGCTTTTGGACTTTTATTTATTCACACCGCTCTATTTTCCAAGGTCAGAGGAGTCTTTTTTCTTGCAAAAAATTGAACATATTAAACGATTTACCCACCAAACTTGTTCTACATATAGGACAACAAATAAAAAAGATGGAAAATCAATTCGATACCCCCGAGCATAGCAAGGAAAAACAGGAGGAGAAATTACCCGATGTAGCGATTGAAGAAAAAGACGATGCACCTGCAGGCCGCAATATCAAACGCACATTAATTATTGCAGTTTGTGTACTGATTGTATTTTATTTGATCTATTATTTTATGAGTGCGCATTAAAGACGCTAGCAGAAACAAGACTAATCTGTCCATCGGAAATAAAGAACTTACCTGAGCTCCAGCGTAATTATACGGATTAGGTGGGCCGCCGAGGACTAAGTAACTCGCCTATCTAATTTGCTTAGCCACTTGCGCGCTAAATTCTTACATCTATAATCTTGTGCAACTTACCCCAGCTTCGGAGAAATACGGATTCTAGGGAATACCGGAGCTGGGCAAGTCGACTTATTTCTATTGTTTTTCATTGGTATGTTCCAGCTTAGCCCCGGAACAACAGATATAGGGAAATTTTTCATTTTTTAAATGGATTGACAATAAGAAAATATCACTTTAACAACATATCAAAAAAAGAACAGATATTTATAATTAAAATAAATTTAAAATCTCAAAATTAATAAATATACATAATCAATAATTGATAACGCGAAATATTGTCTAAACATCATATTACAACGAATATAAAGAATAAAGTTATATTTGCAAATTTTTAAACAAAATTTTAACAATATTATTGCGCAAATTATCATTCAATTCGTTGTATGACGGATAACGATAGAGAAAAACTTCAGATTATAGGGTTACGGTTTCGCGCAAAACGGCATGAGCTTTATTATTCTTTACGGGATGTGTCAAACCTGACAGGGATTTCAACAGGCACACTTAACGGAATAGAAAAGGGAAAAGACCTTACCCTAACCAACTTTTTAGTATTATGTCAAAGTCTCCAGATCCAGCCCAAAACTTTCTTTGAAAAAGATATCGAATTCAAGTCTCCTTATTCCCTATCGCCAGATGTACAGGAAAGAATTGCCCTTAGCAAAAAGCTCGACAATCTGGTCTATCATTCCGATTTCTTTAATACGTTTAAGCGCGTAGCAGAGGTACTCGATGAATTGGGCGTGGATAAAAGCCAAAGCAACAAATTCTCCGTACATCTTTCCGTTTACTGCGAAGAGGGAGCACTGGAATTTGAACAAAGAGGTAATTTTAAGGAATATCGAAAAAAAAGCAGTACTATTTCGAAACCTCCCGAAAACGGTTAGCCCTTTTGAAAGTGCCCAGATCATTAAATCGAACACCGTACTTCCGTAACACTTCCTGCGCTTTCTTACGCCCGATATGGCGTACATAGAAAGTTTCATTGACGACAAAATGATGAATGCTGTGTGTCCAGCCAAAAAAGAAACAGAACAGCTGCATCGGGTAGGTCCACCAGATATTGAGCACCTGCGTCTGCTCAATCACATTCCCCTCCTCCACATCACCAAAATAATGCATATTTGAGGTGATAAAATGCAAACAAAACTGGCGCAATAAATTAGGCAGGAGAATGGTATAGATAACTACATTTAGACTTATCAACATATTATCCACATCTTGTGGAAAACTCAACCCCAAAACATAATATCCATTTAACCAATGCAATAGTAGATCGGCAAAAAAGAAATACAAAACTAGATGTGCAAAAATAGTCACCGGCACAATGCTCAGAAACATGATCCGTTTCAATTTTGATGAAGTTTCAATTTTGAGGTTCCCATTCTCGACCTCCCGGTCCATATCACTAAACATACGATGCAAGCGCAGTAGACCACCCAAGACTACATCCGGTGTTGTCACCAGGCGCTTGATCGTCCAACGCTCCCCATTGGTCACACTACGCTCCTCCACATCATGTAATGTCCCTGAAAATTTATGATGATGGTGATGCAGCGTGCGCCGTATCCAGGGATTGACCGTTAAAGGCCTTAAGATCCAAACGATGAAAAGCATACCATGATGTATCGTCTTCTGTTTCTTAAAATAGAGCCAATGAATAAGATCATGCTCAATCTCATGCAGCACGCCCATAAAAAAAGCATTCGCAACAATCATAACCCAAGTCGGTATAATCGCTTTATACCAGCCTATTGATACCGTAACAATGGCAATAATGGCGATTAAAAAGATAACCAGCCCAATGCTATTCTGACGTTGCAATATGGGATAAGCCCCTTTAAGCTGTTGATAAGAAAGATTAATCTCCTTTCTAATCTGACTAGACTTTTCTTGATGTGTCAATGTAATGTGATTTTGCAAACAAAAGTACAGATTTTTTTAATAGACATACCTGTTAACCTTTCTGTTACAAGAAATAATAGACAAAAAATAATTATTCCATTTTTTTCGAAATATATGTAACATAACGTACCAACCTTATACTAATTTAAAAAATAAACATATTAAACTATACAATTATGGAAAAGCGATCTATTTATAGTTGGAAAAACAATTTATTGGGAAATAAATCAAATTTGTATAACGAGGATACGATGATTGGATCCCTGGAATCCAATGACTGGACACTGGATGCGAATGTCTCGATCCGTTCGGATCAATATAGTTTTAAAAATAAAGGCTTATTTAATCCATATACAGAAATACGCAATAAATATGGCGAATTAATAGGTGATATCGAATACAATAACTGGACAGGCGGGGCAACCATAAGCCTTATTGACCGAAAATATAAATGGAGTCCACGAAATATGTGGATGTCGACCTGGAAAATCGAAAACGAACAAGGACAAATTGCCGAAGTAAATCCTTCCGCAATGGGAAATTGCGGAACCATAGAAAGCGTCGACAATAATGAACTCTTGTTATCGATCAGTCTATATCTCCAAAAAAGGACAGCCATCATGTATTCCATGGTCGCATTGGTTCCAGTCTTCGTGATACTCTTATTTTAATTGACACCAGCGATATACAACAGGACATTATGTAATTAAAACAGGCATTTAGCCTGTTTTTTTTTGCAGTTACTCCACATTCTTCCATAACAATGTAGATAAGCATAACTCCTCTTCAATCAGTACCCAACTGGTAAATTCAGGCTCGTATAACAGGAACCTTATAGGGACTTGCCACGGACCTCATTCGGATGAATACGTATAATCTCCATATTATACCCCTATTTTGTATCAACTAATTACAATCAATATAGTAGTTAACGCAAACTTTTCCTCCTTGTCTGTTAGAAGAATCATACCAATTATAAATAAACTTATGGCACGAGTAAATAATGGTGCAAACGGTGCGCCTTCCGGAAAGATTGGCGCTATTGTATTTTGTAAATAAAAGGATATCATTTATGTACGTTCACTTCCGAAAGGCAATAAAAAAAGAAAACTATCAGACAGTGAGAAAAAAACAGAAGTAAATTTGGCTTTACACAAACTTTTCTGAGCAAATTCACGAATTATTTCCATTAGCATTATGAAGAAAACATGACGGCATTTAATGCCGCAATTTCCTATCATCTTGAACATGCTGTCCTGCAGGATGCAAATAGCCCTGCTATCAATTACGAAAAATTCGCGATCAGTAGAGGACTGGAAGCTATGATCATTTCCACATCTACTGAGATCATCATCGGCAAGCTCGAAATCAAATGGAAACTCAAACTGACCAAGGAATTGCAGAACCATTAAACCATTAGTTAATCCACTTTAGAACCATTATGCTCCTATTACCTGAAATTAAGCTATGGGACTGCTATTGGGAAATAGCATCGAAGATCGTTCCCAATTTATGAACCTGCCTAAAGGCACTAACAGCCTATCTTCCACCTCTATCTTGGTTTTACGGCAACAGATGGGAGCAATCGCAGCATGAACAGCAATTACCTGGGTATAATAACAATAGAATGATTTAAAAACAGTACACCTTATTTATCAAACCAAGAAGACATCAGGCAAAGATTATTTCAGTAATTCTTGAAAAGAAGCGAATACGCCACTTTTGTTCAACAACCACATTCCGAGTCGTTCATAAGCAACACCTTCGCTAATTTTATAGGTAAAAAAAGGTAAACCTTCTTTATCCTTCTCAATAGTCAATTTTTTAAATTGGATATTGTCCAGCTTTTTTAGTTTTTCAGCCAGTTCCGCAATATGGGAAGACACAATGGCGAATGGGCCATCAATTTCTGTAAAGAATTTCATCACTTCAAAGATTGCCTGGGAGGCATCATCGTTATTCGTACCTTTAAACAGTTCATCCAAGATGATCAAGGCATTTGATTGGGGCTGTAACTGATCAGCTATTTCTTTGAGCCGAATACCTTCATTATAAAAATGACTGTATCCGAGGTCTATGTTATCGTTTATATTAATTGAAGTGAATAAGCCGTCCAGTACATCCGTTTCCATGGTTAAGGCAGGCACAGGAAAACCGATATGGGCTAAATAAACAGCGATCGCTATCGACTTTATTAAAGAGGATTTACCTGCCATATTAGCCCCTGTTAGAAACCACACCTGCTCTGAGCGAGCCATTAAAATATCATTGGATACGGGTTTTTGGTGAAAAAGATGATATAGTGCCTCAATACGCAGTTTTCCTGTTTCTCCCTTTTTTGAAAAAACAGGAAAACAATGGGTTTTATCCTTGAAAGATTTCGCTATCGCCAAATATGCATCCATTTCGTACAAAAAGCCTAAGATGGATTTAAGTTCATTCAATAGCTCACAGCGAATGATATGATGATAAAAATCAAAGTTAAAATGAGTAACATGGAGTTTAGCACGGTGAAAATTTTCGGTTTTCAATATTCTTTGCAGACAATATCGGGATTTGTCGAAATATTCAGCGATATCCCAGTCACCGTTGACAGTAATTACCTCCGCTAGAAAGCGATGAAATTTTAACAGCACATCAACGATTTCGATCATCGATCGCTTGGTATAAAAATAGGTTGAAGAACTTACTCTAAATACATTTAACAGATAGAGTGAAGATTTGGTGTTTGCTGTTGCCACTAAAAACCTTTCCAGGTCCAACAGTATGGATCTATCAAAATAAAAAGAATGATCAACGAATGGCAACAAACGCTTTATCTTTTTATGCCTTGCGGCGATCAAAGTCAAATTAGTGGTTGGGGATAAAAAAAAACACTGCAGTGCCCGATCTCCCCCTTCGGTCGTTGTATTGTTAAAGAAATCAAAAACACTACGTCCCAATGTACTGCTGAGCTGCAGGTCTTTCTTCGTCTGTTCGTCAATTAGAAATTTGTTATCCATTTTTTATGTCACAAATACCGCCTCGGAAGGATAAATTATTCCCCTCCTTTAGTTTATTGTTGATCATGCCATCACAAAAACATCCTCTGATCGTCTCTAACTAAATTAACTAAAAATCTGGCGAATACATCGCTCAAAAAATATATTTACAAAATATGACTTCACAATAAGATAACATAACGCTAACACAAAATCATTCTTCTTCTGTTTAACTTAGTAAGAATGAATGACATGACTTGCAATCGTCTTATTTCTACTGTACTTTTAAGTTTCAGTATCCTGTTATGCTCCTGCGGCAATAATGACCATACCATCAAGATGAAAGGTTCCGATACCGAGGTCAACCTTGCTGTTAATCTTGCCGAAGCATATAACAAGACGGATCCAACCTTCAGTATGGCCATTTCAGGCGGCGGTTCAGGTTTGGGTATTACTTCACTTTTGAATGGACAGGCAGATATTGCAAACTCCTCACGCCCGCTTACCGAAGAAGAACAGGCACTCTTTCAAAAGAAAAATATGCGGCTGAAAACCGTAGTTTTTGCCGAAGATGCTACCGCTTTCGTTGTTCATAGCGACAATCCGATCACGGAAATCGATTTAAAAACACTTTCAAAAATCATGAGTGGACAGATCGAAAACTGGAAATCTATTTCCGGACAGGATGTTCCGATCAATATCTATGGTAGACAGAGCAGTTCGGGGACTTATTCTTTTATTCGCAAGAAATTAAAAATTGCCTATAGCCAAAAAGCAAAGGAAATGACCGGTAATGCACAGATACTGGAAGCCATCAAAATTGACAAGTCGGGTATCGGTTATGTCGGTGCCGGTTATATTTCCAAAAAGATTCAGGACAACAAAGGAATCAAGGTGTTGAAAATCAAAAATGGAGGAGATTCCAGTGCCATATCGCCCTTAGATCCGGCAGCCATAAAAAATAGATTATACTTTTTCCAACGGCCCCTCTATCAGTTTATTCCCGAAAAATCATGGGACAAGGTCCTGTCATTTATCCAATTTGAGACCAAAGGGGAGGGAACGAAGATTATTGAAAACTCAGGTTATTACCTTATCCACTAAAATAACATGCAGTACAAAAAACGAATAGCCATCGATAAGATCGCCAAAATCATATTCAAGTCTACCGGATATTTGGTCCTTGCGCTTCTAGGGGGAATCTTTTTTATGTTGCTCTATAATGCCATTGCTTTCTTTCTGGAAGTTTCACCGCTCGATTTTATTACTGGAAGCCAATGGAATCCCACTGCTGCAGAGCCGGCATACGGTATTTTGCCTTTAATTGTGAGCACTTCGATTGTTTCGCTGGGCGCCATGCTGATTGCCATCCCACTTGGCGTAGGGACAGCAGCTTTTATTTCCGAATATGCGAGTCCCAAGCTCAAAACAGTTTTAAAACCGACCATAGAGATGCTTGCCGCAATCCCTTCCGTCGTGATCGGTTTTTTGGGGATCGTGCTCGTTGGCCCCGGTATAGCAGATCTGAACAACTTACCCAATGGACTGAATGCGTTGAATGGTGCCATATTATTGGCGATTATGGCCCTGCCGACCATCATTACCATTTCTGAAGATGCCATTCATGCGGTACCACAAACCTACCGTGAAGCAAGCTATGGTCTTGGCGCCTCCCGTTGGCAGACATTGCGCAAGATCACGATCCCGGCAGCAGCGCCGGGAATCATTGCAGCAGTCATGCTGGGACTGGGAAGAGCGATCGGAGAAACCATGACCGTACTCATGGCAACCGGCAATGCCGCGATCTTCCCAAAAGGATTTTTTGATTCGGTCAAAACTATTACTGCAACGATCGCCATTGAAATGGGTGAAGTCCCTTATCAGACAACACACTATTATGCGCTGTTTGCCATCGCGATTGTCTTATTCTTTATGACTTTGATAGCCAATCTAATTGGTGAATATTTTATTAACCGCTTTAGAAAATATCATGCAGCATAAATTCAAAAAACTGGCACCGATCGTCGAATGGAGTACACTTCTCCTCTCCACAGGACTAGTCTGCTTCTTTTTATGCGTGATTCTATACGACATCTTTACCAAAGGCTACCAGATACTGTCCTGGGAGTTTGTCTCCAAACTGCCTACCAATGGCATGACACAGGGTGGTATTCTCACCCCGATTATTGGTACTGTATTTCTGACATTGATTACGGCTATCTTCTCCATTCCCTTTGGAATCTGTTGCGCCATTTACCTCAACGAATATGCAGAAAATACCTGGCTGACCCGAACGATCCGTGCCTCTATCCGTAATTTATCCGGTGTCCCATCTATTATCTATGGTCTCTTTGGTCTGGCCTTATTTGTCCAGGCGCTGAATTTCGGAACGTCG
Source organism: Sphingobacterium sp. HMA12 (assembly GCF_002933815.1). GTDB lineage: Bacteria > Bacteroidota > Bacteroidia > Sphingobacteriales > Sphingobacteriaceae > Sphingobacterium. The sequence continues at coordinate 91,759 of NZ_BEYR01000003.1, read as the reverse complement.
ATTCTATCCGCCGGACTGACCTTAGGCCTCTTGTCTCTTCCTTATATTATTACAACGACCGAAGAGGCCCTGCTCCGTATTCCCCGGAGCATGCGCGAGGCAGCATTGGCCGTGGGTGCCACGAAATTCGAATCAATCAAAGACGTCGTGCTTCCCGCGTCCTTACCCGGCATACTGACGGGAATTGTCCTGACACTCTCCAGAGCTGCCGGCGAAACAGCCCCCATTCTCTTTACAGGCGCGGCATTCTATATCACCAATTCCTTTGGCAACATTAATCAGGAGTTTATGGCACTGCCCTATCACCTGTATATGCTGTCTACACAACATCAGTCTATCGAAGAGGTCAGACCCATCGCTTACGGTACAGCTTTAGTCCTTATCGTCGTAGTCTTCCTTATGAATTTAACAGCTTTCTACATTCGGTATAAGTTTAGAAATAATGAAAAGTAAATTGGTCGCTGAACATCTCAACCTTTGGTTTGGGAGCAAACAGGTGTTGAAGGATATCAATATCGAATTTGAAGAAAATAAAGTTACGGCATTGATCGGGCCATCCGGCTGCGGCAAGAGCACCCTCTTGCGAAGCCTGAACCGAATGCATGACCTCTATCCGGAAGCTCGGATCGAGGGCCATATCAAACTGGATGGCCGCGAGATCTACCAAAAGGACGTAGAGGTCACTGACCTGCGCAAGCGCGTGGGGATGGTATTCCAAAAAGCCAACCCCTTCCCTAAAAGTATCTACGAGAACATCACTTATGGTCTCAAGATCAACAATCTGCTTGCTGACAAGGCAACCGTGCAAAAGGCATTGGAAGAAGCATATATCTGGGAGGAAGTCAAAGACGATCTCAAAAAGCCCGCTACTCGGCTTTCCGGTGGACAGCAGCAAAGACTCTGCATCGCCCGTGCAGTAGCCTTGCGTCCCGAAATTATTTTAATGGACGAACCTTGTTCGGCATTAGATCCGGTGAGTACCCTAAAGATTGAGGAACTTATTCACCATTTGAAAAAAAAATATACGATTGTCATCGTCACACATAATATGCAGCAAGCACAGCGTGTGGCTGATAAAACAGTTTTTATGTATCTCGGTGAGATTATTGAACAGGGGGATACACATCAGATTTTTAACAACCCACAACACGAAACCACTCGTAATTATATCAGTGGACATTTTGGTTAACCCCACCCAGCAACTCCGAAACACACCTTCTGTGTGCAGGTCCACTGCTTTCTCTCATGTTCGGCGAATTCGTGTATCGCCGAACATATTAGAACACAAAATCAATTTAACAACGGTAACCTATTCAGCTATTAGCTTCCAAAAGGATCAGTCTTCTTTTCTGTTTTTAGTATCCCGATCAGATGCTGTAAGGCCTTTTGCAAACGTTTGGCATCATCTTCGGTCTGGATAGCCCATAAGATTTCTTCAGTATTCGCCGCCGATTTATAGCGGATCTGATAGCCGGCCTTTACTCTTGCGATAATAAGGGGTTCCGACTTAGAAATATCACTCCGGTAATGTTGCCCTGTCGACAGAAACACAGTCAGGACTTTCCCGTCTACCGTAACGGTATCAATTTTGGTTTCTTTGTAGTGGTAAGCCATCTTATACAGCTTGTTGATATAGGCTATCGTTTGCTGTTTGTTGAGTGCCGTATGCTGACCTTGTGACGGTGTCCCCATTCCTATAAAAAGGAAGCAACATAAAAGGAAATTTTTCATTCGAAATAGTGTTATTTATCTGCTCTTTATTAACCTGTGCTGGTATTCAGCCGACACACAAAATGGTAAGCAATTATTCAGCCTTAAAAATATCTATTTATTTATGATTTTCCGATGCCTATTTTTTTAAAAGTCCGCTTGCCCAAGCCGAACATACAACAAATTGACAGCTATTCTATCTGTACAACGCTTTAAAATGAAACAAACCTTTAAAATAAAACTCCCGGAACAGCGATTAGTCAACACATTATTGCTTTAAAATTTAAACAGGAAATTAACTACAATTTTGCTTTCGATAAGTCGCGTGCATTTTCAGCCATTCGGATAAATTCTGCACGGTAGCCTTCATCGTCTGTTCCCTTTGCGGTCTTCGCCCGTGCGATCAAACGATCAAAATCAGCCTGCTGTTTAAAATCCGAATCACGAAGTAATAGTCCCAGTTCGGCCACTGCAGTTGCAAAACGTAAATCTTCACTGACCTTATTCAAATCAGTAACCTTCGTCGGCACGACCTGCTGCTGCAATTTGCTTTTTTCACCCTCAGGTTCCTTATAACGGAATTTGACCGTCGCCAATTCTCCATTTCGCCTGACCTCGATGTATTTCGTCGAATTTTTCTGGTATTTTAATGGATCGACTGTCCCCACCATCGTCGAGTTGACTCCCACAGGAACGATCTCATATAGCGCTGTAACCACATGGCCTACCCCCATATCGCCACCCATCTTTTGATCGTTGTTGAAATCTTCCGCTTCAAGCAGGCGGTTTTCATAACCGACCAGCCGATAGGCCTGAACATTATTCGGATTAAACTCTACCTGAATCTTAACATCTTTGGCCACCGTGAATAATGTGCCGCCAAATTCGGTGACCATGGCTTTTCTAGCTTCTGAAATATTATCAATATAAGCATAGTTACCATGCCCTTTATCGGCCAAGATCTCCATCTTGCTATCTTTCAGGTTTCCCATACCATAGCCGAGCACGGTCAGAAAAACCCCCGATTTGCTCTCTTTCCCAATCAACTCCTCCATGGATTCATCGCTACTCTCCCCTACGTTGAAATCGCCGTCACTGGCCAAAATAATTCGATTGTTTCCACCCTTGACCAAGTTTTGGCGGGCAATCGCATAGGCTTTTTTGATCCCCGCAGCACCGGCGGTACTTCCCCCGGCCTCCAGTTCGTCTATGGCCGTTTTGATTTTCATTTTCTGACTACCGCTTGTACTCTCCAATTTCACGCCGGCCGAACCTGCATAGGTGACAATAGCAACACGGTCAATATCGCGCAGCTGATCCACCAACATTTTTAAGGAAGATTTCACCAAAGGCAATCGCCCCGGCCCCATCATTGATCCGGACACATCAATCAAAAAAACCAAGTTTGAGGCTTTAAGTTTGTCCGTTGGGATATCTTTGGCTTTTAACGTCACGCGCATCAATTGGTGGTCATTATTCCAAGGAGCATTGGTCAATTCGGTTACAATATTCACGGGTTCGCCATTCTTTGGTCCCGCTACCTCGTACTGAAAATAATTGATCATTTCCTCTACACGTACAGCGTCTTTATCGGGTAAACTGCCCGCATTGATAAACCGGCGCACATTGCTATATGAAGCGGCATCTACATCTGCAGCAAATGTTGACAGCGGCTCTTTCATTGGATTGATAAACTTATTTTCTTTGATTTTTTGATACGATTCCTGATTTTGATCTGGTACATACGGCATTCTCCTTACATTTAAATTTGCAGCCTGTCCAGACAATGCTGCGACCTTCTGCACCGATCCGACCACACTCTGCATAGCTTTTGGAGTATACCCCATAACCACTACTTCATCCAGTGTACGGTTATCCTGCACCATAGCTACATCTACTTTCGCCTTGCTCTTTACCTGGATACGCTGGGTAATATAACCGAGATAGCTGAATTCCAGGATTGCCTTCCCTGCTTCCGCCTGAATATGGTAATTCCCATCACGATCGGTGGATGTGCTTTTCTTCGTTTGCACATTTGTCACGACCACGGCACTCAATGCCAATTTTGTCGTTGCATCCGTCACTTTCCCTTTCACTTCATATTTTTGTCCAGCATATCCACCGACGGATAACAGCAGGCTCATTAAAAAAAGTATTGTTCTCATAACCTTCAAATTTTTGTCAAGGGATGCGGCAAATATTAAATTTCCATAAACCAGAAAAAAAAAATATTTTTAGCAAATAAAATGTTCGCATTCAAGTCGTCAAAAAAGGATTCAACGCAAGATCATGAGCTCTTGCAACAGTATCAGGAGACAACAGATCTCAAGGTATTGGGCGACCTCTATCAACGACATACCGAGATGGTATATTATGTATGTTTGCGGTATCTTCAAGATCCAGAACTGAGCAAAGATGCGGTGATGAATATTTTTGAAGAGCTTATCTACAAAGTTAATAAGCAAGAAATCAAAGACTTTCCAAGATGGCTATATGTGTTGAGCAAAAACCATTGCCTGATGTATTTAAGGTCAAAAAAGAACAAATCACAAATTTCTTTGGATGAATTTGTGAAATATCCCGAAGAGCTGCATCAGTATGAACAACACGACGAAAAAGAAGAACAATTGACGGCCATGGAAGGCTGTCTGGAAAAATTACCGGACAAACAGCAACAGTCCGTCAGACTCTTTTTTCTGGAGGAAAAATGTTACAAAGAGATCAGCGACTCGACAGGATATAGCTTAAATGAAGTGAAGAGTTATATCCAGAATGGGAAGCGGAATTTAAAAAATTGCATGGAGGCTTGGAATGAGCGACAGTAATTACGACATAGTGTACTTAAAGAAATACGTCAATGGCCTACTTTCTCCCAAAGAGATGTATGCCATTGAACGTGAGGCCCAACGTGATCCCATGTTGGCGGATATTCTTATGGGTATAGAAATGGATCAAAACAACACTGTTTCTTCCGAACTCAATGCGTGCATTGCACGACGTGTCGAAGACAAAAAAGAGGCAAAAGTAAAAGTCTTTGACTGGAAACGACTGGCCATTGCCGCCAGTGTGGTTGCTATTTTAGGCATAGGGATTATCTATTTCCAACAACAGAAAAACCCGTCCGAAGCAAACCGTACAGCTGATATAGCCTTGCCGGCTGATGCACCGTCATCAAAGTTAAGCCCTCAGCCCGATACTGCTGCCCCAACTGTTATTGAGCCCGATCTCAAAGAACAGGATATTCCTCGTTTGGCTGACAACAACAAACCTTCTGATATCCGCCAACATAAACAAGAGGAAGCCATCCCCGCTCTTAAGGAACAGTCCTTGCGTGTAGCCCCGGTTGAAATGAATAGGGGCATTCAATCGGATAGATCCATACGCGATTCAAAATTGATGGATAGTGCAGTGGTATACGGTTACGCGCCAACAGCAAAACAGCGTGTCACAGGAAGTAATGTTATTATCAGAGGCGATCAGCTCAATGCCCTTGCCGGCCGTGTAGCTGGCGTCAATGTTAGCCCGCAAACGAGCGGAAACCCTTTGCAGGTCACTGTACGTGACAAAGAGACAGGCCTGCCGATTTCGGGTGTTACGATCATGCAGCCAAACAGTAAACTGGCTACAAATACCGATGCTCAGGGCAAAGCCACTATCCAGCCAAGTACAGTAGACTCGCTGGTTGATATTATGGCTGTGGGCTACAATACGGTTGCCTTAAATATGCGCCGCAACAAAAACCTGAACATAAAACTACAACCTTCCAGTGCAACACTTGAGGAAGTGGTAGTCACCACCATGTCCTCCCGGAAAACAAAAAGCGCAGAGCCGGTCTGGGGATGGAAATCATTTAACAATTACGTCAAGAAGAAAACAGCCAACAGCCGGTATGAAGGCACGGTACGCCTAAGTTTCTATATAGATAAAGATGGGTTCCCGTCCAATATCAACATCTTACAAAGTGCAAATGATTATCTGGACAATAAAGCCAAAGAGATTTTACTTTCAGGCCCAAAATGGCAAGGTGAAGACAACCGATACGTCACACTGACTTTTGATTTTACGTATTAAAATCCACCATCTCCTTCCATTTCAGCGAATAGCTTTCCGCTAAATTATTGCCCGAGCACAGCTGCAGAGCCCACCTTTACTTTGGTGAGCGACCCTTTTTATTTTCTTTCTCTAAGATGCCGTAAGCCTAAACCTGTTGATAAAACAAGGATTTTAACACAAAATTTTATCCGCTAAAATTTTAAAATTATTTCATACATTCGCTATATAATTCTTAACCATATAGTGACTTTTTATGAAAGGTTTTTTCACCGGCCTGCTTCTTTTCGGCAGTTTTTTGGCTCATGCCCAAGATTTTTCATTTGGTAAATTAAAAAAAGAGGATTTCGCCATCGATATTGGTCAACTAGACACTGCAGCCAATGCATTTGTGATCCGCGAATACGGCTCCGCACAGGTCAACTACACCTCACATGCCGGCCTAGTTGTCGAATTTATCAAACACGTCCGGATCAAAATTTTGAACAAGGAAGGTTACCAGCATGCAAACTTCAGCATCCCGCTCTTTAAAAGTGGAAATGACCGTGAAACCGTCACTGATATCAAAGGAGCCTCCTATCATCTGCAAGGAGACAAAATTGTCGAAACTGAAATGACAAAGGCCAATATCTTTAATGAAAATTCTTCGGAAAACCTTTCCCTGACCAAGGCAGCCATCCCACAGGTTCAGGAGGGAACAATTATTGAATATCGCTATAAAACGGAATCACCCTTTATTTTCAATCTCAATGCCTGGGAATTTCAGGAGGAAATCCCCAAAATCTACAGTGAATATGTCACACGCATACCGGAAATCTGTCATTATAAATCCAATTTAAAGGGAGGCTTTCCTATTAAAGACCGCAAAACAGATAATTATAACACAGGGCTGCATAGTGAAATCGGTGACATTCTGGGCAATAGAACGACCTATATCATGGAGAATATTCCGGCCTTCCACAGTGAAGACTATATGACCTCTTCGAAAAACTTCCGGTCTATTCTATTTTTTGAACTCGGACGGTATAGTATCCCAATGGGACCCACAAAAGACTTCTCCCTCACCTGGGAGAATGTACGGGAAAAATTGGTTGCAGACGAAAGTTTTGGTGGCCAGGTTAAACGAAAAGGTGCATTGAAGGATTTTATTGAACCTGTATTGCGGGGGGCAAACAATGACATCGGAAAGGCTTCGCGTCTCTACGCCTACTTCCAGAAACAGATCAAATGGAACAACAAGCACTCCATCTATGCAAAAAACATCAAGGAAGCGCTGGAGAAAAGAACGGGCAATAGCGCCGACATCAATCTTGGACTGGTCAATGCGCTTCGTTACGCGCAACTGGAGGCTATCCCGGTTATCCTATCAACTCGCGACAATGGTTATGCAGGATTGTATGCGCCCGCAATATCGGAATTCAACCATGTCGTTGCCCAGGTAAAACTTGGCGAGGAATATTATTTATTGGATGCCACTTCACCCTATGAACCATTCGGAAATATTCCCTTAAAATGTGTCAATTATCAAGGCCGTTCTATTCCTTTGACTGGCGAATCCGACTGGGTAAAACTGGAATCAAAACTGTCTTCCTCGCAGCATAATTTCTTTTACGGTGAATTAATGGAGAACGGCATGCTCAAAGGAAAATGGACAACCTCTCGGAATGGCTATATGGCATCAAGAATGCGTGAACGCCTACAGGAAAGCAACTCTGAAGAGGAGTTTTACGAAAAATGGGATGAGGAAAACAACCGGATCAAAATCAACAGCTTTAAGGTATCCAATCGGGATTCCCTGGACAAACCGCTAACAGAAGAGTTTGAAATTGAAATTGAAAATTTTGCCAATCTACAGAATGACCAACTGGCATTTAACCCCTATTTAGATAGCAAAACCTCCAAAAATCCTTTTAACCTGACCGAACGTAATTATCCGATTGATTTTGGCTCCCTGATCCAGGAGGAAAGTTACATGGAGATAAAACTGCCAAAAGGATATTCCTACGCTCCCGAAACAAAATTAAAAAATATCAGTATGGCTTTACCGGAACGTGCAGCCCGCTATATTTTTAAGGTCAGCAATGCAGATCCGAGTGTCCTGCTTATTGAAAGCGCAACCCAATTCAACAAACCACTGTTTCTGCCTGAAGAATATTTTGATCTAAAGGAGTTTTTTAGCCGGATCATCCAAGCACAGAAACTGGATATTTCACTAAAGAAAATCTAATCACCTCCTTAACAAAAACTTCATGTTATATTGATGATAAGCTTAAATAAAGATGATAAATTTGAATATCAAAAAAGAAGAAATAAAATGATTAAAGATTCAGAATTATTCGAACTAGAACATACCTTCCTCGGTGAAGGTTTCGAGTTAGATGGTGATGACATTATCACCGATGAAGACTAGGTCTTCACTTTTTAAGCAAGTATTATTCCCCTTATATAATCTCTAAGCCCGGTTGATTCCTCTCCGGGCTTTTTCTTGTCTTTTTTATTTTCGTTTCTCCGCCATGATGCTCACTGCGACAGCAAATCAATCTTCGATGGATCTCCGCCCCTTTTCCGAAAGGAGACTTGCGTAGGATTTGATGTTCAAAAAGACAGGACAGTTCGTTACTTTCTGGAAACGCGGCAGCCAAGGTCAGACAATCCCATTTACAATTGACGATGAGCCCCCAATCCAGACGTCAGGGAAAAATTAACGCATATCCTGGGTTAGTTCCTGATAAGCCTCATGCAGCAGCTGAATTGCTTCGCATAGATCCCTTTCATCGAGATGGGCAAAACCTAACCGGAGAGCAGTGATGGCCCTGTTCTGATACAAGCAATTACTGGGCAGCAACACACCTTTTTCCTTTGCTCTTTCCTGCAAGGCGGTTAGTGAAAAACTGGAATTAAACCGGACCCAAAAGGCTAATCCCGAAACCGGAACCTCAAAGGTGATCTTATCTCCAAAATGGTTATGCAGCAATTGTGCAAATAAGTCTTTTCGCTCAGCGACTATTTTTTGAAATTTGCGTTGATAACGAAATATATCACCCTGATGGATAATTTCACCCAATGTTTTTTCAATCATAAAATTGGGTTTCCCAAAAAGATTGAGGTATTTTTTCCCTTCTTCCAAAAGATCCTGTGGGGCAATCAAAAAATTCATTTGAAAACCAGGATCTAGAAAACGGCCGAAACTACCTGTGTAAATGACACGCTGACCGCCATTCTTCCGAAAAAGGGATTCCTCTTTACCTTTGATCAACGAAGACTCGAAATCAACATCATCTTCGATCACGATAAAATCATACTGCTCGGCCAGCTGCAGCAGTTGTATTTTTCTTTTTTCCGAAAGGCTTACAGTGGTCGGGTACTGACATTTTGTATTGATATACACACATCTGATCTCACCGGGTTTATATTGTGCCGCGATGTAATCAATATCCATCCCGGCAGCATCCAAAGGTACTGTTTTCAATCTGGCGCCGGCTTGGCTAAAGATCATATTCGGCAAAAAATAGCTTAGACTTTCGACCAGCACGATATCTCCCTGCTGGATCAATAAACGTGATAAAATAGAAAAGATCTGTTCCCGACTGGCAATGGGCAGTAAAAAGTTGCGGGAGAGATGAAACCCACGTGTTAGGTTGAGATAATAACTCAATTGATCCCTGAAAAACAGATTCCCGTCGGCCGTGGCCGGCAATTCATCGCTCTTCTTTTTCCGTTTCACCATCGATGCATAGAAACGTACCAGTTCTTCGGTCTCTATGATCCGGTAATCTGGGGTGCCGTCCGTAAAATAATATTTTTCGGGAGTCTCAAACACAGGCGTATCCAGAATCAATTCCCGTCTAAAAGGATATGGAGCCCGATCCGGAGGCTGCCGAAAAGCTGCAGCCGGAGAAGCTGCATTAGCAACACGTTCGGGGTTTTTCACAAAGGTACCTCGGTTTGGCAGAATCTCCACCCAGCCCTGCTCTTGCAGTTCGGCTAATGCGGCGACAACGGTTTTCCGGTGCACCTTCAGTTCCGTAGCGACCTTTCGGCTTCCCGGGAGAAGATCCCCCTCCTCCAGCAGGTTGCGTTTGACAGCATTAATAAATTGATAGACGATCTGTATATAAACAGCATCCTCCTTGCGGCGATCAATCTTAATAATTGAATGAAAAGCTATACTTACCGGACTACTCATTATGTTTATTTCGGACTACCAAAGTTAATGTTTAAACTGTAATCTTTGCAATTCATCCAAAAAAATACGTTTATAAAAATTTAAAACACAGGTAATTTTATCACAACAACACACTGATTTACAAACGATCAAACAGAAGAACATGAGCATTGAAAGAAAATGGACACAAGCCGAAGTTGTCGCCCTATATAACAAGCCGATTATGGAACTATTGTACGAAGCAGCGACGGTCCATCGCCGTCACCATGACCCGAATAAAGTACAGGTTTCCACATTGATTTCCATAAAAACAGGAGGATGTCCGGAGGATTGTGCCTACTGCCCCCAGGCGGCGCGGTACCATACTGATGTGAAGGCCGAACGACTGATGAGCGTTGAGCAGGTCAAAGTACAGGCCCTGGCCGCCAAGGCTGGCGGCAGTTCGCGGATATGCATGGGTGCTGCCTGGCGTAATGTCAAAGACGGGCCTGAGTTTGACCAGGTATTGGATATGGTACGTACACTCAACAGACTCGACATGGAAGTATGCTGCACCTTGGGAATGCTGACCGAAAATCAGGCACAACGGCTATCGGAGGCCGGACTTTATGCCTATAACCACAACCTGGACTCTTCTGCAGAATATTATGAAGAAATCATCTCGACCAGAAGTTACGGTGACCGTCTTGAGACCATCGAAAATGTGCGTAAAACCAATATTACTGTATGCAGCGGCGGTATTATAGGTATGGGCGAAACCATAGCCGACCGTGCGGATATGCTGATTACACTTGCCGCTCTCCTACCACAACCTGAATCGGTACCAATCAATGCGCTGGTTCCTGTCGCGGGCACACCGATGGAAGCGATGGAAACAATATCCATCTGGGAAATGGTACGTATGGTTGCTACCGCACGTATTTTACTGCCACAGACACAGGTCCGTCTATCCGCAGGCCGTAGTAACATGAGCCGCGAAGGACAGGCACTATGCTTTTTTGCGGGTGCCAACTCGATTTTTGCAGGCGACAAACTACTTACGACCCCCAATCCCGACATCAATGAAGACCTCGCGATGTTCAAAACCCTGGGCCTGATTCCGCAACAGCCCTTTGAGAAAAAAAGCCAGCCCGAAACAATCGCGGCAGAAGCCGCTCAATATCATGCATTGGGCGAACGCCCGCAATGGTCGAGACCCGATCATAGCATTGAACGAAACCTTGCCAAACAACAGGAGAAATAAAACAAAGTCAGTGTTCAGCTTTTGAAAACAAAATAAAAATAATGACACAATACAACGCTACGGACGATTTCGACAGACAGCATTTATGGCATCCATATACCCGCATCACAGATCCGCTACCGGCCTACAAGGTACGTCGCGCCGAGGGTTGTACGATTGAACTGGACAATGGGCAGCAGCTTATCGACGGGATGTCATCCTGGTGGTGTACCATCCATGGCTATAACCACCCAGTATTAAATGCTGCGGTAACTGCCCAGCTCGGTAGCATGTCCCATGTGATGTTTGGCGGATTGACACACGAACCGGCGATTGCGCTGGGTAAAATACTTCTCGAGATCACTCCACCTTCGCTCGAAAAAATATTTTACGCCGATTCCGGTTCCGTTGCCGTGGAAGTGGCACTTAAAATGGCCGTACAATACTGGGTAGCGCAAAACATGGTCAACAAAACTAATTTTGTCACCGTTCGTTCAGGCTACCATGGTGACACCTGGAATGCCATGTCCGTATGCGATCCTGAAACCGGAATGCACCGCATTTTCGGCAATACCCTTCCAATACGTTATTTTGCAGAAGCCCCCAAGATCGGGTTTGATGAATCCTGGGACGGGAGCGATATTGCTTCCCTGGCAGAGCTGATCCGGACACATCGGGACGAATTGGCCGGACTAATCCTTGAACCCATTGTCCAGGGTGCCGGAGGAATGCGTTTTTATCATCCGGAATACCTGCGCCGGGCAGCTAAACTTTGTAAAGAGCATAACATCCTATTGCTATTTGATGAAATTGCCACGGGATTCGGCCGCACGGGAAAGCTCTTTGCTTACGAACATGCCGCTGTAGAACCGGATATCCTCTGCATCGGCAAGGCATTGACAGGTGGATATATGACCTTGTCGGCCGTCATTACCTCTACTGCTATTGCAGAAACGATTTCCAATGGTTATCCCGGCACATTTATGCACGGCCCAACTTTTATGGCTAATCCGCTGGCCTGTGCGGTAGCCCATGCGTCGGTCAAATTATTGTTGTCCACAGACTGGAAAGCAAAGGTAAAATCCATCGAAGCACAGCTACAGCAAGCGTTTGCTCCGGCAAAAGACTTCCCTCAGGTGGAAAATGTAAGGGTGCTGGGCGCCATCGCTGTCATCGAGATGAAAAGCCCAGTCTCCATGGCCCACATACAACAACGATTTATTGAGCAAGGTGTCTGGATCAGGCCTTTTGGCAAACTGGTTTATATCATGCCGCCCTTTATTATTAGTACAGCGGAGCTAGACAGGTTAACACAGGCTTTGCTCCGGGTTGTCAAAGAAATCAATTAATGGAAAAAAATCGATTACATAGCTTCGCGGATGAGCTCCATGAACTCGAAAAACAAGGCAATAGCCGTGAGCTCCCCTGGATTACTCAACAGGGAAATACCATACGAAAGGGAGAGCAAGCGAGCTATAATCTTTCCTCAAACGACTACCTGGATCTCGCAAGAGATACCGCGCTACGCGAAGAATTCCTTCAGTTGCTCGATAAGGACAATGCGATTTTCAGCGCCTCATCTTCACGCCTGTTGACAGGCAACCATATGCTGTACGCAGAACTTGAAACGCAGCTCAGCATGATGTTTGGGACTGAAAACGCACTGGTTTTTAACAGTGGCTATCACATGAACATGGGTATCCTTCCTGCTATCTGCCATAGAGACACCCTCATTCTGGCCGACAAATGGGTACATGCCAGTCTAATTGACGGCATCCGACTTTCGAAGGCTCCGCATTTCCGTTACCGGCATGGCAACCACGCCCATCTCGAAGAATTATTGGCAAGGTATGCTTCCCGCTTTGAGCGCATCATTATCGTCACCGAAAGTATTTTCAGTATGGACGGCGACTGCACAGACTTAGCTTACCTGGTCAGTCTCAAACATCGCTATGCCAACGTTCTGCTTTATGTCGACGAGGCCCATGCAGTGGGTGTCCGCGGTCTAAAGGGGCTGGGTTGTGCCGAAGAACAAGATTGCATTGCTGAGATTGATTTCCTGACCGGAACCTTTGGAAAAGCGCTGGCTTCCCTGGGCGGCTATCTTGTCTGCCGGCAAGCTATCCGCGATTATCTGGTCAATAAAATGCGAACACTACTGTTTACAACAGCTCTTCCTCCGGTCAACCTCATGTGGAGTTTATTTGTCCTAAAACGCTTGGACGGTTTCACAGAGCGCCGTCAGCAACTCCATAAAAACAGCGAATTGCTCAAACAGGAGATCCTCGCAAAAGGTTATGATTGTCGTTCGGAAAGCCATATTCTTCCCCTGATTATCGGAGACAGCAAGACGGCAGTACTGAAAGCCGAAGACCTACAACGGAAGGGGTTTTATGTACTCCCTATCCGCCCACCCACCGTACCGGAAGGAACCTCAAGGATACGCATTTCATTAACAGCAGGCATAAAAACGTCACTCATCCACCAACTTGCAGCAAGCTTATGATACTCAAAAAAATCTCCCCGGTACTTCATGCCGTAAGCCCGGACAATCCAATTCTGATGGATTATACCAGCCCACCCAACAAAACGCTCGTGTTATTTTTTGCAGGCTGGGGAATGGATGAACAGCCCTTTTTGGCAAACGGTAGGTCTGACCGGGATCTGATCATTGCCTATGACTACCATTCCCTGGCACTGGACGAAAGCCTGCTCTGGGGATATCAGGAGATCCAGGTTTTTGCCTGGTCTATGGGGGTATGGGCCGCCGCACAAGTATTACCCGGACTGAAATCCAGAAATTATCCAATCCGTACCTGTACGGCAATCAATGGTACAGCGTTTCCGATCGATGATGAAAAAGGTATTCCCAGCCAAGTATTCAAAGGTACCCTCGCTACACTGAGCGAACGGACACTGGATAAATTCCGGCTACGGATGTGTGGCTCAAGGGAGCTGTTGCAACAGTTTCTTGCCAACGCACCGAAGCGTGATATCGAAAGCCTCCAAAAGGAGCTGATCGCTATCGAAAAGCAGGTCGAAGCGTATTCAAGTACGGCTTTTCAATGGGATCAGGCTTACATCGGAACGGAAGACCGAATTTTTAGCCCTGAAAATCAGCAACGCGCCTGGAATCATACCCCGCACAGGTTTTTCGATGCGGGCCATTATCCTGAAAAATTAGTTCAAGAGCTTTTGCAGCAGGTTTAAAATGTGTAGTTTAAAATGAAAATAGCGATCGACAAACAGCGGGTTAGATTCCGATTTTCCAAAGCCGCACCGAGTTATCATTCAACAGCAGTGATCCAAGGCCAAATTGCCGAAAAAATGATCACGCTGTTGCAGCGATTTATTCCAATGAGACCAGACCGCGTATTGGAAATAGGCTGCGGAACCGGCCTTTTCTCCCGACTATTGCTCCAACATTTGTTACCAAAACATGTCTTCTTCAATGACATCAGTCCAGAGATGATAACCCAGGTTCGGGATATGGTTAAGTCACCGGCGGAGCGTTCAGCCCAAAATTTACCGCAGGAGTCCTTGCCGCAGCAACCTTCAAGCCAATACAGCTTTATCTGTGATGACGCCGAAAGCTGCCCCTTCCCCGAACAATTGGATGTGATTGCCTCCTGTTCCACCATCCAATGGTTTGAACGCCTGGATTCTTTCTTTGCACGCTGTCATTCCGCTCTCCTGGTAAATGGCATGCTGGCCTTTAGCACTTTTGGCGAGGAGAATATGCACGAGATGAGTACAACAACAGCGGTAGGTCTCGGTTATCGTTCGAAATCGGAACTTGTAGCCGAACTACTCGCCCTGGACTATGAAATCCTGCTCGCGGAGGAAGAACTGCTCACACTATACCTTGACAGCCCTTTACAGGTGCTTGATCACCTGAGACAAACCGGCGTGACAGGCATAACAAGCCATTGCTGGACAAAAGGCAAACTACAGGCTTATTGTAACGCCTATACAGCAAGTTATACGGTAGGAAGGCAGGTTACACTGACCTACCATCCCATCTATATCATTGCACAGAAAAGGGGGAACCGATAAACAGAAAAAATGCCTATATGCACATCGGCTGATCGAGAGAAATCTGTCAAAAACCAAGCAAGCAATGAATCAATACGAGAACTGATTAACAACAGCCATATACTAAAAATTAAATGATAAAAAAAGAAATGAAAAGCAACATTTATTTTGTCTCCGGCATAGATACGGGGATCGGAAAAAGTTACGCAACCGGCCTTATCGCAAAACAATGGAATGCAGCTGGCTTACGCACAATAACGCAGAAACTAGTCCAAACAGGAAATACATCAATTTCGGAAGATATTATCCTACACCGTGAACTTATGGGAATCGCTTTCACGGAAGAGGACAAGCAGAAAATAACCATGCCTGAAATTTTCAGCTACCCTGCCTCCCCTCATCTGGCGGCACGTATAGATAAACGGGAAATTAATTTTGAAAAAATCAGGCAGGCAACAATCCGATTAAGCCAACGTTATAACGCTGTACTGATTGAAGGTGCCGGAGGCTTAATGGTGCCGCTCACTGAGAATTACCTGATCATAGACTATATCAAGGAAATGGACTATCCTTTGCTTTTTGTAACGTCCGGAAAATTGGGCAGCATCAACCATACCCTACTTAGCCTGGAGGCGATTGCCAGACGTAGGATTCAACTGCACACAGTGATTTACAACACATTCCCTTTATCTGAAGACAATACCATTAGCGCAGATACGCAGCGCTATCTGCGGACATATATTCAAGCCCGGTTTCCGGAAACCAACTTTATCGTCATATAACAAGTGATCACTTTATAATGTAGTTTGGCAAGCCGTAAACCCCATTTGACCGTTACCTGCCGCAATCCTATCCTGTGTATACTGCCGAACAAAAAACTAGGCCAATAAAGGATCAGTGGTGGTTTCCGCGCCAGTCTCCAATCGTCCGGCAAGCTGTAACCCGAAATTTGCACTACCCAGGCCCATAATGGTAAAATCATACCAATTGCCGTGTTCGGCGACATCCAAAATCAGGGCCAGTTCTTTGCTGGCTTCGATTTCTTTTGTTGTTATATAGGTCTGATAGTTCAAACTTTTGATTTCCACCTGAATGGCCTCTACGTCAAGATTCTTCAAAGTCAGCAGCAGCTTCCCGCTTGGCGCTCTGGTCAGAGATTTAACTTCCGGCGACACTGTAGCCACGAGCGCCGGCGCATCTTTATGTCCGGCGAACCTCCGGTAAAAGCCATTTGGCCCATGCAGCTCAAAGGCATATTCTGCACCTTCAAACTTATTAAGATCCCATTGATAGCGGAGTCGATCGCCCGGCTTAACCGCAAAATTCCAGTTTCGATAGGTTTCGGTTTGCCCCTCCGCATCGGTATAGGCTAGCGGACTATATACGTTGAAAGGTGCACCACTGGTCTTCTTGCCAAACAGGGCGGTATCCACCAGCATCGTCATATGAAATTGACCTTTCTGCACATAGCCAATCGCATCATGGCCGTAAGGCAAACCGGGCGATTTACGAATTCCCTTTTCCTGTATACGGTTGAATTGCGGCGCCCATACCTGCTGTTTAGCGCGGTTCAGATCGGTGATCTCCGTAAATCCGCCAGGGTCTTTCTTGAACTGTGCATTGTAGATAGTTTCTATATATTGGTTCCGTTTCAGAAAAGGGAGCTGTTCCTGTCTTTGGACGAAAGGTGTAAAGGCCGATGTCAGGTCACCACAGATTGTTCTTCGCCAGGCACTGATATGATCTAACCGGATATTCTTATTGTATTTTTGATTAAAGAAATATTCCAAAAACTGTAACGTTGACGTATGGTCGAATACCTGTGAACAGACTTTTCCGCCACGCGACCAAGGTGATGCGATATACATCGGCACACGGAAACCTAAACCAACCGCCCCTTCCCGGGCCTGTTTCTTCGGAATACCCTGTTTGAGTTCATTGTCCAGCCGTACCATTTCCACCTCGCTGTCGATCCCCGCTGAACAGGCCCCGGTATCTTTCTTCATCAGATCGGGAATCAGGAAAGGTTTCACATGGTCGTAATACCCATCATTCTCATCGTAAGTAATGATAAAAATAGTCTTCTTCCAGATTTCGGGATTTTTGGTCAGGATATCCAACACTTCCGAGACGTACCAAGCCCCATACCAAGGTGCGCTGGGATGATCGGAAAAGTTTTTAGGACCAGCCAGCCAAGATACCGCAGGCAGTTTTCCGCCATCAACATCTTTTCGAAACTGATCGAGTACGTCACCTTTGGGTACTTCGACCGTCCGTTTTTTACCTTGGTCTTTAAACTGCAAAGTCTCAAGCTTACGATAATTATCGTCCCCTTTATTTATAGTAAATGCACGCTGATGCAGCGATTTGGTAAAATCAGAAAGCTTATTGTACTGATCGGCATTAAATTCCTTCAGTTCGGCTTCGGCCCGTCCGAGCGCTTCGCTTTTCTTACGGATATCAGCACGGATTTTTTCTGCCTTTTCCTCCGATTCGGGTGACCGCTCTTCGAGCGCCGAAATCTGCCCGGGCAGATCACGCACCTGCACAGCAAGGTTGCTGACATAGGTATCCTTGAACTTGACCTGATAGGCCTGAAAAAATTCAAGCAGATTACAGCCGAAGTTGGACAACCAAGCACGTTCTTCACCCGATAAGCCGCCGCCACAGCTTGTTTCATTCTGATAAAAACGCCAATCGATGCCATTCTTTTCCAGCAGCTCCGGAAAAGTCTGCCAGGTCATTTTACCATAACCAAAATCATCATTGCGAATATTGACCTTCTGCAGACCATCCTTCATCTCGGTGATCTTTCCTGTCCAAAAGAACGAACGGTTGGGGGTTGTACTGGTCATACCCGAACAGAAATTCTGATCACATACGGTAAAAGCGTCTGCTAGGGCATAATGAAAAGGTAAGTCTTCGCGGTTAAAATAACCCAGTGTCAGGGGCATGGCGGCATACTGCTTATTCCCGGATTGCTTTGCCGTCAACCATTGGTCGTATTTCCCCCGATTAAAGGCATCAACCTGACTTGCCCGGCTGTGTGGAAGCGAGCCCATCCAGGTCACCTTGCTCTCTTTGAGATTTAAGCGGAAAGGTGCAAATACCCTACCCGATTTGTCCGTCTGATACCAGGCAGGCAGACCATTGGGCAGGCGTACGGCACGTGGATCATTAAAGCCACGTACACCAGATAGGCTCCCCAGGGTATGATCAAAAGAACGGTTTTCCTGCATTAGGATCACGATATGCTCCGCATCCAGAAAACTGCTCCCCGGTGCGGGATCTATTGCAAAGGCTTTTTGAATGGAAGCCGGCATAAAACTCGCAATACCAGCCGCTCCTGAAAATAACAAGGTCTTTCGAAGAAATTCTCTTCTGCTTTCCATAATGTTTATCTATAATTTCGATTTGAATCTACTTAGATTTCTTTTTGTTTCATATTTCTTCGTGTAAATCTTATGTTACTAAATTATTATACCGAAAGGGAGCTATCCTAAAGTTACTCTTGATGTGGTTGGCAAAATTTGCTTACTTTTACGAAACGACAATGCATACATTATGGTGGACATTTTGCTACTCGAAGATGACAGGGTGCTTTCAACCGAAATCAAATCCTTTTTATTAAGTCAGGGCTTTACTTGTGACCAGGCCTTTGACGGCATTGAGTTTCTGGCACAGACGCATCAAAAAAAGTATGGTTTTTACCTGTTGGACATCAATGTCCCAAAGATCAACGGTCTTGAAATCTGTAAGAAGATAAGAAGCCATGATGCGCTGACCCCGATCATCATTCTTTCAGCCTATGATGATATCGACGACAAGAAGGAAGCATTCCTCCGTGCAGCAGACGATTATCTGGTCAAACCCTTTGTCCTGGATGAGCTGCTGATGCGCATCAACTCACTCCTGCGGCGGCAGCAGTATAAGGAAAACAACAGTTCAAAAGCATTGGTCATCGATGATCTGGTTATTTATCCCGAAGAAGCGCGTGTGCTCCGGGCCAACGAAGAAATCAACCTCACACAGAAAGAATTTCAGTTACTGCTGATCCTGGCTCAGGCCAATGGACGCACCTTGTCCAAGCAGCACATTTCTGAAGAAGTATGGCAGAATCAATTTCAGACAACACAAAATACCATCGAAGTTTACATTAATTTTTTACGTAAAAAAATTGATAAGAGTTTTGAAAATAAGCTTATCCACACCCGGCCCGGATTTGGCTATTACCTTGCTGCCGATAAATGACTTTAAAAAAGAAAATAGCGATCAGCTTTAGCATTGCTTTCTCCATTTTATTTGGAATCGCGATGCTCATTATCTATTATGCCAGTGTCGATTTCAGGAATGATCAATTTCGCCAGCGCCTGGTTGACAAACTGGACTATATTTCACATTATATTGCCAATACCCCTTCTTTTGACCGTGAATCTTATAAAACCTATTTCCAAGATATTGAAGATGGCCTTTTTTATGAGGACGTCATTATCCTGGACAAGAACAAAAAACTTATTTTCAGTACGGTAAAAGACAAAACCATTACCTGGGACCAGCGTATTATCAACCGACTGGAAAATGAAAAACGTATCTTCTATAAACAGGACCAATATGAAATATTGGGCAAATATTATCTGATCAATAAACAGGCCTATTATCTTTTGGTAAAGGCCCAGGATTATTCGGGCAACGAAAAATTGGACCACCTAGCCATCGTATTAACCATCTTATTTTTACTGAGTGCCTTGCTGATCTGGTTTTTTAGTTACAACCTTATTCTGCGTCTATTAAGTCCTTTAGACAGACTAAAAAAAGACATTACGCAAATCAATGCCAGTAAGTTGACCAATCCGGTTAAATATGCCGGAAATACGGACGAGATCGCGGTATTGACGCAAGCATTCAACACCATGTTGAAGCGGCTGTCCAATGCATTTGAATCCCAAAAAGAATTCAATTCCAGTGCTTCGCATGAGCTGCGGACACCCCTGGCCAGAATGTCATTTCAACTTGAGAACCTCCGCCACCAACATCAGCTTGATGAAGAGGTCAGCCATGTA
Organism: Sphingobacterium sp. HMA12; assembly: GCF_002933815.1. Classification (GTDB taxonomy): domain Bacteria; phylum Bacteroidota; class Bacteroidia; order Sphingobacteriales; family Sphingobacteriaceae; genus Sphingobacterium. The sequence continues at coordinate 71,517 of NZ_BEYR01000003.1, read as the reverse complement.
CTTGACAATATCTCGAAGGAAACACAGCATCTTTCGGAAGTAACAAACTCGTTGATGCTGCTTTCAAAATTTGACTTGGCAACACTACAGACCACTTATCAGGAAGAACGCATTGACGAGATTATTTTTATGGCCTACGAAAAGGTAATAAAAGCCTTTCCTGACCTGCAGCTCGATTTTTCTATCAAAGGCATCGACGACCCTAAGCTCAGTCTTTTTTGCTCTGCCCAATTGATTGAAATAGCCTTTGTCAATCTTTTCAAAAACGCAGCACTCTATTCCTATCGTCCTGAGGTCGCTGTTGTAATCCATGAGTCTACGAACCAGCTCAAAGTAGTGGTCAGCAGTCACGGTGCTCCACTCAGCACAAATGATCAGAAGCGTATTTTTGAAGCCTTCAGCCGTGGAGAGAATGCCTCAGAAATCACCGGCTCGGGCCTGGGCCTACGGATCGTTAAACGCATTATGGACTCACATCAGGCATACATCGAGTACAAAGCCAATCTACAACAGTCGACCCATATATTTGTCCTCAAATTTTCAATACCAACCACTAAAAACACGAACATCTTATCCGATGCCCATTAGGCAACTCCAACAAACTTCTTTTATATTTTCCTCTCTGCTAATTTCAATCCGACAAGCTTGTATTTGTCGTCAAGCACTCAAATTTTAAGGTTTTTTTAAGCATTTATTAAGCAGCTTTTAATATTCGACCGGTTATTTTGTTTCACAAGTTTTGATAAACATGACAAAAAGAACCATCATTTTTTTATTGCTTCTCAATAGTGCGGCTTTTGCTCAACAGAAAGCGGTAACAGCCCTTAGTCAACCAGAGCATACAGCGACCAAAACAATGTTGCAATCTGCCGGCATCAAGATGACGCTTCTTGAATGTGAAGAAGCGTTTCGCAAGAACAATCTTTCATTATTGGCGCAGCAATATGATATCAGTCAAGCCGAAGCCGATGTCATTCAAGCCAAGATCTGGGAGCTTCCTCAGTTGGAGGTCGCTGTTAATGGCTATGATCCACAAAATAAAAAGGCATTTCATGTTGGAGCATCAAAAGATGCCAGTATTTCCCAATTGCTCTATCTAGGCGGAAAAAAAAGAAATGAGGTGGAGTTTGCCCGTTCAAATGTAGCACTCTCCAAATTGCAATTCAGCCAATTACTGGCTAGCCTGCGTGCACAGTTACGGACAACTTTTTATTCCCTGTATTTCGAACAACATAAACTGGCGGATATCAATATACAACTCGATTACCTTAACAGCCTATTGACCGCATACAAAGAAGAAGGAAAAAAGGGGAACGTATCTCTTCGGGATCAGGTTCGATTGCAGACCATGGCCATCGATCTTACCAATGAAAAAACAAGTGCCACCAATACCATTATCGGTATGCAGCAGCAGTTAAGAGTTCTACTTTCCAATCAGGAAGATGTACTCCCTAATCTATCGGACACCGAAGCAGATCGGGAACTGGCAATCAAACCGACAATGGGCATTGACAAAGTGTTCGATCTTGCACTGGAAAATAATGCGGACTATCAATTTGCATTAAAAACTGCAGAAAGTTCACAACTATTTACAAAATGGCAAAAGTCCCTGAATACGCCCGATATTAATCTAGGCATAGAATACAGCCAAAACGGCGGAACGTTTCACAATGAACTGAATCTGAAAGCAGCCATTCCGCTGCCACTATGGAAACAAAACAAAGGAAATATCATCAAGGCCAAATATGCCGAAGAAGAAGCGAAAAAGAATATCGAGGTACAACGGCAACTGTTGGAATCACAGATCCGTTCCAACTATCAGTCTTGGGAAAATCAATATAATCAATACTTCAGCATCACTGCCGATGATCTCCACAATATTGCAGTGGTCTACGATGGCGTATTCAGCAATTTCAGAAAAGGCAATATCTCCCTTGTTGAATTTACCGATTTTATGGATAGCTACCGAATATCCATCCTCAAACTTTACGATATGAAAAAGGAAATTATCCTCAATGCCGAGCAGCTGAACTACTTGGCGCAAACACCTATATTCAATTCAAGCCATGTCAACTAAACAACTTCTCCTAAGCACCGCTGCAATCGTATTCTTATGCGCTTGCCAGCATCACAAAGAAAAGGACAATTCAACGATTGTCAAAGGCTTTGAAATCAGCGAAACAATGCTCAAATCGACGAGTTTTGCTACTGTAAAAAAAGAAAATGTAACGGAGGAACTGAACTTCTTTGGTAAGATATCGGCCGATCAGAACAATTACATTGACATCTTTCCATTGGTTGGCGGGAATGTCGTGTCCGTCAATGTATCGTTAGGGGATTATGTCCATAAGGGGCAGGTACTCGCAACGATCCGAAGCACAGAAGTCGCCGGTATACAGAAAGATTTATCGGACGCAAAGACAGATGTGCTGCTGGCCGAAAAGAATTACCGCGTGGCTGAGGATATGTACAATGGTAAACTGAGCACCGACAAAGATATGTTGGAGGCCAAGGGACAGTTGACGAAAGCCAAGGAGCAGCTGCGCCGTTCAGAAGCTGTCAGCCAGATCTACAATGTGCGTACGGGCAATATCTATTCGGTTGTATCCCCTATTGACGGATATATCGTTCAAAAAAATATCAATAAGGATATGCAATTGCGCAGTGACCGCAGCGACAACATCTTTGATGTTGCCAACACCAAAGATGTCTGGGCGATCCTCAATGTCAATGAAACGGATATCGATAAGATCAGCATGGGCATGCCGGCCATTGTATCCACGCTGAGCTACCCCGACAAAAAGTTTGAAGGCAGCATCGACAAGATTTTTAAGATCATCGATCCGCAAACCAATGCCATGCAAGCCCGTGTTGTTCTGGACAACAAAAATGGCCTGCTTATTCCGGACAGTAAAGCGACGATCAAGGTATTGCATCACTCGAATACACAGGCCCTTGCCATTCCTTCAGATGCGGTTATTTTTGATCAGAACAAGTATTTTGTCTTAGTCTATAAATCGCAAAATGACATCAAGATCCATGAGATCCAACCACTGAAACAAAATGAAGAAACTACGTACATCAGTACCGGTCTACAGGAAGGTGAGCAAGTGATCGTTAACAATAAACTTTTGATCTATAGAGCCCTGAATAATTAATCAGCATTAGCATTTACGAGAATGAACAAATTCATTAAAAATATCATTGCCTTTTCCATAAAAAATAAAGCGTTTACCTTTATTTGGGTCGGTATCTTGGCTATTGCTGGTTTTATCAGTTTCAAAAGCATGCCCATTGAAGCATTTCCAGATGTCACCAATACCCAGATTACCATCATCACCCAATGGAATGGCCGGAGCGCCGAAGAGGTTGAGCGTTTTGTGACCACGCCCATTGAGCTGGGCATGAGTACCGTTCAGAAGAAAACCAGTATCCGCAGTACCACTATGTTTGGGCTTTCCATTGTCAAAATTATTTTTGACGACGGTGTGGATGACACCTTTGCGCGCAATCAGGTCAACAACTTGCTGCGCTCGGTCAGTCTACCGGAGGATATTGATCCCGAGGTACAGCCACCCTACGGTCCTACCGGTGAAATATTCAGGTATACCTTACACAGTGACCAGCGCAACTCACGGGATCTTCTGACCCTACAAACTTGGGTCATTGACCGCGCCTTGCGCGGTGTCCCCGGTGTCGCCGACATCAATGTGTTTGGCGGACAGGATCTCGTCTATGAGATCAGTACCGATCCCATCAAGCTCGACAAATATAATCTTACCCCCCTACAGGTCTACGATGCTGTCAGCAAAAGCAACCTCAATGTTGGTGGTGATGTCATCGAAAAAAGTGGCCAATCTTATGTCGTTCGTGGTATCGGTCTGGTCAATTCCATTAGTGACATCGAAAACATTACCGTGATCAACGAACGTGGAAATCCAGTGTTTGTCAAAAATGTGGCCGAGGTAAAAGAAAGTTCCATGCCAAGGGTCGGACAGGCAGGTTTTGGAAAAAGTGACGATGTTGTTGCCGGTACCGTCGTCATGCGTAAAGGCGAAAATCCCCGGGAAGTATTGACGGCCGTAAAAGAAAAGATTGCCGAACTGAACGACAAGATATTGCCCAAGGATGTTAAAATGCAAACGTTCTACGACCGCGACAACCTAATGGATTTCACAACCCACACGGTCATGCATAACCTGATCGAAGGGATTGTGCTTGTCACCTTAATGGTATTGCTTTTTATGGCCGACTGGCGCACCACCGTAATCGTTTCCATTATCATTCCGCTTGCACTACTATTTGCTTTCCTATGTCTCAAACTGGCCGGCATGAGCGCGAACTTACTTTCGCTGGGAGCGGTAGATTTCGGAATTATCATCGATGGCGCCGTGGTTATGGTGGAGGGGATATTTGTGATGCTGGATCATAAGGCCCATAAATTGGGGATGGAAAAATTCAATAAGATGGCTAAAGCGGGCTGGATCAAACAGACAGGTATTGGATTGGGAAAAGCCATTTTCTTCTCCAAACTGATTATCATCACCTCATTGATCCCGATATTCTCCTTTCAGAAAGTAGAAGGCAAGATGTTTTCACCCTTGGCATTTACATTAGGATTTGCCTTATTGGGCGCATTGTTATTTACGCTGACCCTGGTGCCGGCTCTGTCCCATATTTTATTAAACAAGAATGTTAAAGAGCGGCACAATCCCTTTGTGGAGTTTTGGAACAGAATCGTCGCCAAAGGTTTTGGATTTACATTTCGTAACAAACGTTTGAGTTTAACGGTGGCATTGGCAATTCTGGCTGTTGTACTATTTTCTTCAAAATTCCTGGGTACTGAGTTTTTACCTACCCTGAATGAGGGATCGCTCTGGGTCACCGCCGAAATGCCGATGAGCACATCGCTCAAGGAATCGGTCAAAACAACCAAAGTGTTAAAAACAACACTGGAATCTTTTCCGGAGGTAACAGGTGTGTTATCACAAACCGGACGTAGCAATGATGGAACGGATCCAAATGGATTTGGTTTTGTGCAATTTGCCGTGGCCCTGAAACCCAAGGAAGAATGGACGCGAAAAATCACCATGGATCAGCTGATTGAAGAAATGGATCATAAACTCAAGCAGTACCAAGGCATCACCTACAACTACTCGCAGCCTATTTCGGACAACGTTGCCGAAGCCGTAGCCGGATTTAAGGCTGAAAATGGAATTAAGATCTTTGGTGACAACCTCGCCACCCTGGACCGTCTGTCCAAAGAGGTCTTTGCGCAGATCAAGGACATTCAGGGCATCAAGGAACCGGGCATTATCCTGAACATCGGCCAACCCGAGGTCAGTGTTATCCTTGACAGAACACGTATGGCTGCATTTAACGTACTGCCGGCAGATGCACAGGCAGTCCTGGAAATGGCTTTCGGTGGAAAGACGGCATCCGTCCTATACGATGGGGAACGTAAATTTAATATTCGCTTGCGTTATGCACCAGAATATCGGAAGACCGAAAAAGACATTGCCCAGTTGATGGTTCCCTGTGGGGATGGTACGCTTATTCCATTAAAAAGCATCGCTACGATCGAAAAGGACAACGGCGCGGCTTTTATTTATCGGGATAATATCAAACGTTATATCGGCATCAAATTCTCCATTCGTGATCGCGACCTGGGAAGTACCATTGCCGAAGCCCAGCAGAAGGTCAGCAAGATCAAATTGCCCGATGGTTATTCCATTGGCTGGACAGGGCAGTTTGAAAATCAGCAACGGGCGACACATCGCCTGGCCCAAGTGGTACCGATCAGCTTAGTTTTGATCTTCTTTTTACTGTTTATCTTATTCGGAAATATCAAAGATTCTCTGCTTGTCCTGGCCAACGTTCCCTTTGCGCTGATCGGCGGAATTATTGCCCTACACGTAACTGGCATGAATTTCGGCATCTCCGCAGGCGTAGGCATGATTGCCTTATTTGGGATATGTATACAGAATGGGGTTATTCTGATCTCCGAATTCCATCAGAACAAGAAAGATGGGCTCCCCAACGATCAGTCTATCTACAAAGGAGTCAAATCCCGTACGCGCCCCGTCGTCATGACTGCATTAATGGCTTCCATTGGACTATTGCCGGCGGCGTTGTCCACGGGTATAGGTTCGGAATCACAAAAGCCACTGGCGATTGTCATTATCGGTGGACTGATATCCGCAACGATCCTGACCCTGCTGATATTTCCGATCATCTATGATATGTTCAACCGGACAGAAAAAACACAACAAAGCTTCACAGATTAATCGTGTCCATTTTATATATTATACATAGACCCCTAGTGGTCGCCGATGCTGCCTACGCCGTGAGGTGTCAGGCAGCATCTCTTTCGCCGGATGCAATGGGGCAACTATTGATGTAACATTTGTATCTATTCGGGTCATAAAGTTTCAAAAACAACAAAAAGCCCTTAAGTTTACACAAATTATCTTCCAGGGTTTATCTGATACCGCTGGATTAACACACAAAACATATGACTATTCTCACCTTTACACTCATCCTTCTTTTGGGTGCATTTGTAGCAGGACTCTTAGGTTCGCTGACTGGCTTGGGGGGAGGGGTCGTCGTCATTCCATTGCTGACCCTCCTGTTTCACGTTGACATCCGTTACGCCATTGGGGCAGCATTACTGGCTTCAATAGCAACCTCTTCGGGTGCAGCCACGGCTTATGTCAAAGAAGGGATCACCAATATTCGGCTCGGGATGTTTTTGGAAATCGCAACTACAATCGGCGCTGTCATTGGTGCGGTTATCGCGATCTACATGCCCACCAACACCATTGCCATTATCTTTGGTGTGGTATTGATCTTTTCGGCTGCAATGACGGTGCGCAAGAAAAATGAACATGCGCTGTCCGGTGGTTCGGCTTTGGCCGAAAAGTTAAAACTGAACAGTACCTATCCCTCGGAAGGCAAGCTTGTTCCCTATAAATTGACTAATGTCGTTGGTGGCTTTTCATTGATGGGCATTGCCGGGGTGCTCTCGGGACTACTGGGCATAGGTTCAGGTTCCCTCAAAGTACTCGCCATGGACAGCATGATGAAAATTCCGTTTAAAGTAAGTACTACAACAAGTAATTTTATGATCGGCGTGACAGCGGCGGCTTCAGCTGTGGTTTATTTACAACGTGGTTATATGGATCCGGGGATTGCCTTTCCCGTCATTCTTGGTGTACTTTGTGGCGCTATTACTGGGTCTAAGCTTTTGAAACGGATGAACCCCAAGACCTTACGTATTATTTTCGCTGTAGCCATCACATTGGTTGCACTGGAGATGATTTTTAATGGTTTTCAACAAAAATTTTAAGCGGGTAAGTCTTTAAAGACGAGAAATAATGCGTTCGTCTATGACGTAGGCAATTTGCAGATGAAACAGGTATTTTCAAAAAACTATTGGGGTGATAAGGATATCTCACTTTTGGTGGGACAAATTTTACGCATAGGCGTTATCCTGGCCTCCTCCATCCTGGTGATCGGCGGCATCTGGTATCTGGTTGTCCATGGACAGGATTCAGTTCCCAACTACAGAGACTTTATCGGTGAGGGAAAATCCAATACCACCATCCATGGGATCATCGTTGGTGTATTCAACAAAAATATCCCCCAAATTATACAACTTGGGGTTTTGCTCTTGATTTGTACGCCGATTGTACGGGTAATTGGCTCCCTCTTCGGTTTTGTTATTGAAAAAGATAAACTCTATATCATCATTACATTGATTGTCTTGACTGTTATTATCGGCAGCATATTGAGTGGTGTCAAGGGATAATTCAGCTACAAAACAGCTGTTTATCGCTTGGCTCTGAGCCATGTGGACTTATCCAGGGCATATTCAAAATTCTTGCGTTCGGGCTCGTTGACATAAGAGACCATTTTTTCAGCCACCTTGCTCGCACCCAAACGTTCTACCGCTTTTTGTGAACGGTAATTTTCGGCGCCTACATGCAAATAGATCCTATCCACAAAATTAAAGGCAAAGTCAAACATCATTTCCTTGACCAAAGGATTTATTCCCGCCCCCCAATAGGCTCTTGCATAAAAGGTAAAGCCAACAAAAATAGACTTTTCAGCCTCATTTAAACCATAGTAACGGGTGCTTCCTATGCATTCGCCCGTTGCTTTATCCAAAATAAGGTAAGCTGCTTTACTTTCCAGTGCCGCATCAAAAAAAGAACGAAAGACATCTTCTTTCCAGCGGTCTTTATTCGGGTGTTGCTCCCATATCAACGGATCTTTGGCCACTTGATACAGGACATCAAAATCGTCCGGGCCAATCAATTTTAATACGACCTTATCATTTTCAAGTTTATTAGGTGCTACAAACTTCATTAGAACATGTTTAACGTTGGACTTCTACCAAAATTTAAAATTTCAATAAAAGATACCAATTATTGATGAAACCAAGTTGAATTCCATTTCCTTTGTTCAAATATTACACCAAAATGTTCAATCAATGGATTCCTGGGTCTTCATATTATTAGTATCCAGCAAATACAGCTATTTTTTATCCTATCCTCGGCAGCATAAATTATTTTGTTTTAAAATTGGCTGAAATCAACCGGCTTATTAAATTAGCAGTGCAAAATTTCGTATTTTACACTCTAATGGAACAATTCAAGGAATTTGTCAAGCAGCGCATCAATGTCAGCGAAGAAGAATTAAATGATATTATATCGCGTTATCATGTCAGAAAAATCAAGAAAAAGGAATACTTTTTAAGGGCCGGTGAAATCTGTCACTACGAGGCCTATGTCGTCAGCGGGCTGTTTAAGTCATTCTATGTCACAGCCGATGGTATCGAACATATCCTACAGTTTGCCATCGAAGACTGGTGGGTGGGTGATATTGCCAGTTTTAATTCTCAGGAACCGGCCCTGCAGAATATCCAGGCCCTGGAAGATTCGGTTGTACTTACCTTATCGAAAACAGATAAAGACAAACTGTACGAGGACCATCCGATCTATGAGAAGCTTTCCAGAATTATGGCCCAACGGGCACAAATCGCCTCCCAGCACCGTATCATATCAAGCATAGGTTTTACGGCCCAGGAACGCTACCTGGATTTTATCAAAAGGTATCCTAAAATCTATCCGCGGATATCAAATATGCAACTGGCCTCCTATCTCGGGGTCACACAAGAGTTTTTGAGCCGTCTAAAAAGACAAATTTTAAAGCCCAATCGAAATTCTTGATCTACATCAATTTTTTCTATTTAAGATTATCCCACCTTTGCAAAAGCTTGTTCAAACAAACATTCTAAACAATTAAACGTTTGATAAATAAACAAATAGAAAACAACATGAATAGATTTTTCCAATTTCTGGCAGTAGCAGTATTAATGGTTAATGTTGCTGTAGCACAAGTAAAATGGTCGGCAGACCCCGGACATACCAATGCAAGATTCGATGTAAAACACCTTGGAATCAGCTTCGTTGACGGTCAGTTTACCAAAGTGGAGGGAACAGTAGAAACCGCAACCGCAACAAGTTTCAACAATGCAAAAGTAAATTTCTCCATTGATGTCAATAGCATTGATACCCGCATTGAAGCACGTGACAATCACTTAAAAACGGATGATTTCTTTGCCGCAGAGAAGTTTCCAAAAATGACTTTAAAATCAGTTACCTTCAAAAATGCCAAGGTGAAAGGTAAATACATCATGGTAGCAGATTTGACCATCCGTGACGTAACGAAGAAAGTAACCTTCGATGTCACTCAAAATGGTGGTGTTATTACGGATCCTTGGGGAAAAACACGTGCAGGCTTTACAGCAAAAGCTAAAATTAACCGCCATGATTTTGGTATAAAATACAACGACAAGTTACCTTCGGGTGTAGAAGCTGTTGCTTCGGATGTGGACATTATCGTCAATACGGAGTTGGTATTGAACTAAACAAAGATTTTTAAATCACACAGACTGAGGAGAAGTGGCTACCCAAGATTTTGGATAGCCACTTTTTTAAAAGCTTACAGCTACTTAGTCAGAAGCTCCCCGTTCTCGGGCGAATTTCTTTTTTACCTTACAACCCTTTTAACATACCGCCGTCCAAGGGGATATTGGTCCCCGTGAGATAGTTGGCGTACTCCGAGCAAATAAAGGCCACCAGATAACCATATTCCTCAGGCTTACCCAGGCGTGCTGCCGGCACCTGTTTTAGGCGTAACTGTAGCGCTTCCTCATACGAAATACCCAACCGCTGTGCATCCATATTGGTCAACGATTGAATCCTTTCGGTATCGAATAACCCTGTTAAGATACTATTGACTGTTACGCCATCTTTTGCGACATCGTCCGAAAGCGATTTGCTCCAGCTGATCAATGCGGTGCGGATGGTATTGGACAAAACCAGGTTGGACACAGGCTCCTTAACTGTAGAGGACGATACATTGATCACCCGTCCATATTGATTTGCCAACATATAGGGTAATGCGCAGGAAGTCGTATAGCAATGATTCTGGAACAAAAGTTCGAAGGCATGCTGGTAGTCCGCCAGGTTTTTCTGGTCAATCGTCCCCGCCTGTGGCCCATTGGAATTATTGACCAGGATATCCACTTTATTTGACTGAAAATAGCCATCTATTTTTACCTTATAGGCCTCGTGATCATTGTAGTCGACCAAGATATATTGATGCCGCTGCCCTTTTGAAGTATCCAAGCTGTCCAACGTATGCTTCAGTTTCTGCTCACTGCGTGACGCTAGGGTAACTGAAACTCCACAGGATGCCAACACTCGGGCAATGCCCGCGCCGATACCGGCAGAACTAGCGCCGATTAGGGCCTTTTTTCCAATGAGATTGATTTCCATCATATGTATTGTGCTATTACGTTATCCGAGATTATTCATTGTACAAATCATTCAAAAAAATAGGTTAATGCCAACAAGCCATTTAATCATTATCCTTCGCCCTGATCATGGCGATAAACAAATAAACCGCAAAGACCCATGCCGACCCCAGACATATCCAGGCAAAAACAGGGATCCCCAGCCATTGAGGTTCAATACGTGCGACAATAACCATTCCTCCCAATAAGTTGAGGGACATAAACATAATACCGATCACAATCCGGTTTACCCCTTTACGGAGAATGGCATTGAACGAACGTGCACTGATCAAGCGATGGTTAAGCGTAAAATTCCCGGTACGAAAAAGGCGTACTAAGGCGCGCATGTCCTCTGGAAGCTTTTCCACATCCCGTGCGAAAGATTCGATCTTATGTTTTCCTTTCTTGAAAATAGCTTCTGGCGAAAGCCGCTCCATCATAATCCGACGCGCAAAGGGCTTAATGCTTTCCATGATATTCAGATCAGGATAAAGCTGACGGCCGATACCTTCCATCAGTGAGATGCCACGCATAAGCTGATAGATATATTCTGGAAAATACAAACGATTGTCACCGATGATTTTCCAGAGTTTATTGAACAGCAGATCGAGACTAAGATCACCGAGGGAAACATTATCGATCATGTCGAATATTTCGTAAAGCGAGCGTTCAAACTGATTTCGGTCAGGGATATGGCTCACGACAGCCACATCTTCAATAACGTCGGCGAGCCGAACTGCATCTTCGGAAATAGCGGACTGAATAAACTCTTCGAGCTGCCGTCGGTCAATTCCGAGCAATTTCCCCATGTTGCCAAAGTCCAGAAAGGCGATACGGCCATCAGGCATAACCATCATATTACCGGGGTGCGGATCGCCATGAAAAAAACCATGGATAATCACCTGTTCCAGGTAGAGGTTGATCCCATTTTTCACTAAGGTCTCCACGTCCATTCCTCGCCGTTTGATTTCAGCAACATCTGTCACTTTGAATCCGTCGAGGTATTCCATACAGAGCACACGGTCGGTAGAAAGATCAGGATAGACTTTGGGCACTTTGATCAGTTTGTTGCCTTTAAAATTCTTGGCAAAGCGTTCGATGTTATGCCTTTCTATGACCAGTGACATTTCTTCCTGCAGGGTCATTGCAAAAGATTCGACAATCAGCGAAAGATTAAGATTCTCCAGGGCATCGTTGTACATGGTCAGGATCTTGGCGATATCCCGCATGAGCGCAAGATCAACACGCATGACCTCATCTATTCCGGGCCTACGAACCTTTAAAACGACTTTAGTTCCGTCTTTTAAGGTTGCCCGATAAACCTGTGCGATAGATGCTGCAGCAAAGGGTTCGGTATCGATGGTCTCAAATTGTTCTATACCGTCTAATCCCAGTTCCTCTGCAAGGTACTCCTGGATGTTGACTTCAAAGGGCGGCACATTGTCCTCCAGGCGTTTGAGTTCCTCGACAAGGTCTTTCGGGAGCAGTCCTTCGCGTGTGGAAGCAGACTGCCCTAACTTGATAAAAGCAGGCCCAAGCTCCTCCAAAGCCATTCGAATACGTGTGTATACACTAATCTTATCGACATCAATATTACGTTCTAAGCTCGATCTTGGCCCCTTCCATGGCAGCCGGGCAATAGCATCCTTGAAACCATATTTTGCCAATATGCTTAATATCTGGGAACTTCGCTGTAATTTCTTGGTCGGATTGTATATCATGGACAAGGGTTTTCGAAAACAAGATACGGAACAAAAACCTTACCTTTTTCGCATCAGGGTTTGCTGAAAGTAAAAATTCATTTTTCCAACAGATTTCAGCCGTCCAAAAACAAGCTATTCTGCTTCCATCTGATCCAAATTTTCTTTGATCTGTTTGACGTAATCCCCGTAATAGACACGGATCATAATTTCAGTAATCAATACAATAATTACAATCGAAATAATTGCAGACAAGATGATCCATAAAATAAAGTTGGGATCCTGTTGTAACGTTTCTTTGAAGTGGTATAATTTTTCAAACCAGGCGACGGCCCTATTTTGGCCAATCATAATGAGGTAAAGAAATAAGCCCTGGGGAATCATCACATAGGCTACAATACGATAGGTCTCTACGGCGTATTTAAGGTCATAATACAACTTCAGGAGATGTTCACGGGACGCGAGCAGATCAATCTGTCTGGCACTTTTGATTAGATAATAAAATCTACGGTAGTAAAGCAGGCTTGACAGGGAGATTTGGACAATAAAAAAGTAATAGGCAAAAGCCGCATACCCGGAGATTTTATAGATAGGTAGCATAGGTACGGCGATCAGAAAAAACATGCAGACCACCCAGGAAATAAATTCACGTTTGATATTGCGTCTCAGTTTGGCCATGATATTGCCGACTTCCCTATAATGTTTAAGGTTTGGATTTTGTAAATCCTCATCCATAGGCTGTTCTTGCCAAGATTTTTTTAATTCATCAAAATTCATAATTGTATTTTTTAATGATTTGTTGAATCCGCTCTTTGGTACGATTTAATTTAACCCGCGCATTCACTTCAGATATTCCTAAATGCGCGGCTATTTCGCGGTGGCTCTGGCCTTCCAGAAATAAAAAGATCAATGCTTTTTCCACAGCGTTTAATTCATGTACTGCCTGATAGAATATTTTTAGCTGCTCATCTTTATCCGGATTATAGGACTCTTCCGGAAAATCGTGACGTTCCTCGAGGCTATCGTAAATCTGCTGTTTCTTCTCTTTTTTTAAAAATACCATCGCGGTATTCAATGCGACACGGTACATCCAGGTCGAAAACTTACTTTGCTGCTTAAATGAGGCGTAGGACTTCCAGAGCTGATATACAATTTCCTGATAAAGATCCTGCCGCCCCTCATGGTCATCCATATACATACGGCTCACCTTGACGATAATTCCTTTATTTTCGTCAATCAACCGAAGAAATTCTGTTTCCGAATGGGCCACTGGGTAAATTTTACTTTTAAGATCTTTTCAGGTGATAAGTATAGCAAACAAACAAAGTGTTACAGCTTAAGTTAAAAATATGTAAATTGTTCATAAAAAGGAGGCAAATCAGGATAATAATTATGGAAAATATATTTTACGAGGGTCAGGTTATTTGGGCTCAAATCGATGCCAATAGACACATGCGCCATTCTGCTTATGCGGATATCTGTGCACAGGCACGGAGCAATATGTTAAATAAAATGGGCTTTTCGCTGCATAAGTTCGCCGAGTTTCAGATCGGACCGATTCTATTCAGGGAAGAGCTGATCTACTCCAAGGAAGTACATCTCGACGAGTATGTACAGGTAAAGGTCGAATTAACCAAATACAATAAGACAAACAGCCGATTTTCTTTTGTACATCAGGTCTACCGCAAGGATGGAGCACTGTGTTGTACGGTCAACGTTGACGGCGCCTGGCTTGATTTAAAACGACGAAAGCTGACCAAACTGCCCGAAGAAATGGAACCCTATTTGGATAAAGTGCCACGTGCCACAGGATACGAAGAAATTGGATAAAAAAATCCCCCGGAATCTAAATGGATGCCGGGGGATTAAAACATAAACTAAACCTAAAAACTATCTTATGAAACATCCGTCAACCCTAAGTCAGACGGTGCCCGTTATATAAACTATTTTACTTCGATCAAACGCTTCGCAATGATCGCGTCTTCTTTCTTACCGACAGTTAAGATCAATATTCCACCTTCGTAAGCTGCCTCAATATTGCTATAGTCAACAGTTTCGGGTAAAGTAAATGATCTTGAAAACGAACTATAATTGAATTCTTTTTTGCTGTACAATTTGTCCTCACTTGTTTGTTCGTCTTTTTTTTCTGCTGAAATCGTGATCAAATTTTTATCCACATTGATTTTAAAATCTGACTTATCCAACCCCGGAGCGGCCATTTCAATCTTAAATGATTTTTCAGATTCCGAGATATTTACTGCAGGAACACGTGATACCAAACGATCTGAGATAAAATTGTCGTTGAACAGATTGTCAAATACGGTATTCACAAATGGGTTTACTGCATCGGTGTTTAAACTTTTTGTAGGGAATTTAATTAATGCCATTTTTTGTCCTCCTAATTTTTTTATTTTTTGTTAAGCTTTATTTTCTAACTCTTTTGTAAGGAATATTCAATTCACGTACCATTCGCAAAACAAAGACAAAATGTCATTTAACCACAGAAACAAAAGACATATTGACATATCAATATTTAAAATAGCTTTAAAATTGAACGCTTTTGTCATTGGTACGGGCCGATGTCCCATTATCCGTTATAGCATTAACGTCACAGTAGACAAACTGTTTTCAGAAGAATTTAATTTGACAAAACTTCAAAATAGGGCTTTAGCTTTCCTGTCCCTGCTTTTCTGTCTGTTCGAGCGCCGCAATCAGTAGGAATTTAACGGCATCATAAGTATAATCTTTTGCTTCGGCATAAGAAATCCCATAGATACGTGATACCAGCGCGTCATATTGCGGAAAAGGCAAAAATAGCTTATCGTAATACGCATCCAACTGTACCTGAGTCGGCAATTCAAAAGCCAAGCGAAGCTGGAATCGCCGGATAATCGCTGTGTCCAGTATTTCGGGATGATTGGTTGCCGCAATCAGTACTGCTTGAGCCGGAAAATAGTCGATCAGCTGGATAATCGTATTCACGAGACGGCGCATCTCACCCACATCTTTCTCTTCACTGATACGAGCTTTCCCAATCTGGTCAAACTCATCCAGAAACAGCACAGCTTTTTCACGACCAGCCTTATCAAAGACCTGTTTGATATGCTGCGAAGTTTCACCGATACGGGACGAGATCAGGTTGCTTAAATTCAACACATAGATGGGCTTGTCGAGTGCTGTCGCCAGCGCTTTTGCCGTTGTTGTCTTTCCACAGCCAGAATAACCGTGCAGTAAAATCTTATTGCTTACAGGCAGGCCATACTCCGAGAGTTCGCGGATATAACGATGTTCCTTGATCAGCTGCAGGAGCTTCTGCCGGCTATCCGCCGCTAAAAAAACATCCGCTAGTGCTATCTTTTCCTTATCGGCTATAACAAGATCGTAAATATTCATTTAATCAGTTTAATACTTTAAATACAATGGATCCGCAAAATTAAGCAAGCATTCCGAGCTTCTGCTGGTCCAGTTTAACAATTAATCTTTCAGGTATTTGAGACTGACCTGCGAAAAGGACAAGTCTCCGCCGAAAGGTGGGTTTGACTTTCGAATGACAACTTCGATTGTTTCGGCATGTGATACAGTATTTCTAATCTGCTCAAGAATTTCTGCGGCGGCAGATTCCAGCAATTTCCGTTGGGGCTGCATCACCTTTGCTGTAATCTGGTACAACTCTTCGTAGTTTAAGGTATTGCGCAAATCCTCGGTTTCCGTATTATGAAAAGGAAAACAGACATCAATGGACACAAAAAATTCATTTCCGAGAATCTGCTCTTCTTCGTAATAGCCAATTGGCGCGTAGAATCGCGCCTCTTTCAATGATACTGTCTGTAAAATGGTTGCCATGCACAAACCTAAGCAAATTGTTCCAAATCAAAAAAAAACAATGGCCCAGACGAATACCATGATGTCCAGCCCATGCAAACATTCTCAATACGCCGACATAGGCAGTGGGATATGCCCAATTCTGAAATTATAATTGTATATAAAAACAAATTTTCCTAAGTTTAAATACAACAAAAACCCAAGAGATGAACTTTTCTTTACCTTCGGCACTAACGATGGCGATCCTATGCGGCGCCAGCGCAGTCTATGCCCAAACAAATATGAAAGCTAGCGACACAGAATATTATAGTCCTGTCCCACCTACGATAACGCTTGACAAAGGAATCCCGAGTGATGCCATTGTACTTTTTGACGGCAAGGATTTGAGCAAATGGAAGAGCGAAAAGGGTAAAGCAAATTGGACGGTAGCCAATAATACGCTTGAAGTAAAACCCGGAAGCGGAAATATAGAGACAACCGAGCATTTCACCGACTTTCAGCTCCACATTGAGTGGAAAAGTCCGGACCTGATCAAAGGCGAAGGTCAGGGCCGGGGCAATAGCGGTATATTCTTGCAGGGCCTCTATGAAATCCAGGTCCTCGATAACAACAATAATCCAACCTATGTCAATGGCGGTGCCGGGAGCCTTTACAAGCAGCGTCCACCACTGGCGCAGGTTATTGTAGCGGACAAATGGCATATTTACGACATTATCTACAAAGCACCTCAGTTTAATAAAGACAGTCTATTGATCAGCAAAGGTACAGTTACTGTTCTTCACAACGGCGTCATCGTCCAAAACAACACTCAGATTGACGGTACAACGGAATACATTGGACTACCGAAACAGGTGAGCCATGGCCCGGGTCCTATTATCCTACAAGATCATGGTGATCTGGTACAGTTCAGAAACATCTGGCTCCGCAAATTATAGGCACAGGCAACAATTTCAGTTAGACAAGCAACAATTCTGTACTAGGTTTTATAGGGCTATTTACCTAATTTAGCCCTATAAAATTTAAAGCAAATACCATCATAGCGACAAAAAAACGCTTTTGAAAGGTACAGCATCATTAAAAATAAAATATTCTAATGAAAAGAATTGCGCTATTCTTCTTGTTGGCAAGTGCTCTAACCAGCCATGCCCAACGAAACCTTAATTTGGAAGAAACGGTATTTGGACCGCGCACCTACGCACCGACATCCATTCCTGCCACTTCCTGGATCCCAAAATCAAACAGCTTCTCTTACCTGGATAAATCGTATCAAAACCTGTTCTCCAAAAGCGCGGAAAACAACTGGTCTGAAACAAGCGTGCTGTCGAAAACAGAACTGGAAGCAGCTTTAAAAGCCGCAATTCCAAACGAAACATTCCATTTGCAAATGTTTCCCTACGACTACAAATGGCGGGATGGTAATTCGTTGTTGCTTCAGGTAAACGGAAAGGACAAGGTGTACACCGTAGCCTACAACATCAAATCAAAAAGCATCGAAAGTTTTATCGGCAACGATAGCCAGGGAGCCAACCGTGAATTGAGTACAGATTTTTCAAAAATAGCTTATCTTGTCGACAATAACATTGCTATCGTTGACAAGAATGGAAAAGTGACAGCAGTTACCAGTGATAGCGACAAAGGTATCGTCAATGGAAGCGATTATACCCACCGTCAGGAGTTTGGTATAAAAAAGGGAATGTGGTGGAATGCCCAAAATGACAAGTTGCTCTACTACCGCAAGAATGAGACTATGGTTGCCAACTATCCACTGCCACAATGGAGCCCCAAAGTTGCCGAGATCAAATGGATAAAATACCCGATGACAGGGCAAAAGTCAGAAGAGGTGAATTTAGTTATCTATAATACAGTGACAGGGCAAAAGGTAACACTACAAACCGGAGACCACAGTGAGCAATACCTGACCTGCGTAACCTGGGACCCTTCGGGTAAATTTATCTATGTGGGTGTTCTCAACCGGGATCAAAATGACCTTAAGTTTAATAAATACAATGCCGAAAACGGCGCATTGGTCAAAACCTTGTTTGAGGAAAATGCCACAACCTGGGTAGAACCAGAAAATCCGCTCACATTTTTACCCAACAAGCCAGATCAATTTCTCTACCAATCCGACAAGGAAGGCTACAACCAGCTTTACCTCTACAATACAGAAGGAAAACTGATCAAAAAATTAGGTTATCAAGATATTGTGCTGGACAACTTATTGGATTTTTCTGCGGATGGAAACAAAGTAAGCTATATCGGTGTTACCAACAATGGCATGGACCGTCAACTATTTGAGGTGGACCTTAAATCCGGGAAAACGGTTCAGCTGACAAACGAGCCCGGCATACACCAAGCTTCGCTGAGTGATGACGGAAAATATATCTATGACCAATATAGCGACCTAAAGACGCCGAATATGATCCAGGTCAAAGCAGTCAAATCCGGCAAAGGAACTGTACTCGTCAAAGCTGACAATCCGTTCAACGGAAAAATCAATAATCCAAAAATAGAATTTGTCCAACTGACTTCGGCAGATGGCAAATACCCGTTGACCGGACGCATTATCTATCCAAATGATTTTGATCCGGCCAAGAAATATCCGGTCATGTACTATTTGTACGGTGGCTCCCATTCCCAACTGGTTTCCAACAAATGGCTGGGTGGTGCAGGCTACTTTGATCTCTATATGGCGCAACAGGGATACATCGTATTTACCATGGACAATCGTGGCACCAATTACCGGGGCCGTGATTTTTATACCGCTACCCACCGTAACCTTGGGCAAAATGAAATGGCCGATCAGCTAAAAGGAATTGAATTTCTGAAATCAAAATCCTTTGTCGATCAACAACGCATGGGCATCTTCGGCTGGAGCTTTGGTGGTTTTATGACGACGTCATTTATGTTGCATCATAACGATATTTTTAAAGCAGCAGTCGCCGGGGGGCCGGTGATCGACTGGAAATTTTATGAGGTTATGTACGGTGAACGGTATATGGACACTCCACAGGAAAACCCTGAAGGATATAAATTGACGTCTTTACTAAATAAAGCGGATCAACTGAAAGGACGTTTATTAATCATCCATGGCGCACAGGATCCGGTCGTTGTACAACAAAACAGCATGGAATTTCTGGAAGCATGCATTAAAGCGGGAAAACAGGTCGATTATTTCTTATACCCTACCCACGAACATAACGTAATGGGCAAGGATCGCATTCATATGTACGAGAAAATTGCCGATTATTTTAATCAGCACCTTAAAAAATAGACGAGCATATAAAAGGCGCCTTTCTTTCCGATTGGCGCCTTTCTCTTTTTAGGGCAAAATCATTATCTTTAATAGACCATATCTTAAAAAAACAGTAGATCACAAACAACCAGCATTGCTAAATTTGAAAAAACACATCCCTTTTTCGCTCATCCTCCTACGTCTTTTCCTAGGATTATTGCTCTTGGTATTTTACTGGCTTAAATTTGACAATTTTAAGTACTATGCGATTTCTTTCCTTGTAGTCGGTCTACTGAGTGATATCTTTGATGGTATTATTGCCCGAAGACTACACATAGCTACCCAAATGCTACGGAGGTGGGACTCCAGCGTGGATCTTATCTTCTTCATCTGCATCACCTTGGCGACCTACCTCAGCTGTCCCTTATTTTTCAAGGACAACGCACTGCTGATATTCATTTTGCTCGGTTCGGAGGCATTGACTTATATCGTTAGCTTTGCAAAATTCAAAAAAGAAATTGCGACCCATTCCATTGGCGCCAAAGTGTGGACCTTGTTCTTGTTTGCATTGCTGATTGAACTTCTGTTACATTGTCAATCCACCTTTTTATTTCAGATAACCATCTGGCTGGGCGTCCTCACCCGCCTGGAAATTATTGCGATTATCCTTATTCTAAGAGACTGGTCAAACGATATTCCGAGCGTTTATCATGCTATCCGGTTACGCAAGGGAAAGACGATAAAGAAACATAAATTATTGAATGGCTAGTTTGGATAATGCTCCAATCCTTCAGAAAGACTGTACAACGTCCAATGTTTTCTTTTAATGGCGCCGGATTCTGTTTGGAGCAACCTGATAAAATCGCGCACCCCCAGCTCTTCATTTCCGTTTCCATGGATCAGCACAATGCTGCCATTGTGCGCCTGTTGCCCTTTGGCTAGCCAGGCATCGGATCCGACGGCGATCAAACCGTAAGAAAGCAGCTTCTCGATGACGGCACGATCGGAGACTAACCCCGGACAGCGGAAAAAGACAGAAGGCACAAGTCCATTCCTCAGCATCAATTTTTCATTGGCCAGTATTTCATAATTCAGGTCTGTACCCGGCGACAATAAAAAATTGGATACCAGCGGCTTCTTATTAAAAACATGATCATAAGTGTGGTTAATCCATGTAATCTTGACACCCTTTCTGTCCAAAGATTTCAGCCAGGCCAAGTCATCCGGATGATTTAGCAGCCATTTCCCCGACACGGACACCGCCAATGGCAGCGTACTGTCCAAACCCTTAAACGCGGACAGCAAATCCTCAAAAATATCCTTGTCCAAAGGTTTATGGGAGGGGCACAGATCAATTGTCAGATTAATTCCGGATTCTTTTGGCAACCTAAAATTCAGGCCCGCATCCTGCAGGTTATTTTCGGTTTTTCTCACGATGGAAAAGCAACTTGCATATACCGTTCCATTTAAGCTTTTGTTGACCTGTATCGAATCTTTACTATGTACTTTAAGCAGCTTGCTGTCCACAATACGGGTCTCCAGTGTCAAAGGATCTACCGTTAGATAGTATTTACTTCCCTTGGCCGTGAAACTTCGTATCCCGACCAGAGGTCCTGCATTTCCCTGTAAGGCAACCCACTCCCTTTTATAATTCTCCAGGTCCCCATAGGGAACCTGGGCAAAAGTGAAGCTATGGAAAAAAAGCAATACGATCGCAAATAAAAGCTGTTTCATCGTCAATTACCACTTGTTCTTTTGGATTGTAAATTTGTCGGCCAGGACATTTGTTTACCTGTCTTATCTACGGGCAGCACAATTTTGTCGCGCGATACCAAGCTCGGTTCCTCGCAGGCCAGGTAAGTCAACACCGCAACGATAATCGCATTTTGCCGGACTTCATCAAAAACAATTTTATCGTACGTATCCCGATTGGTATGCCAGGTTACCTTTCCATAATCCCAGGAGGTGGAGGAAAGACCAAAAGCCGGAATTCCTTTTTGGACGAAAGAAGAATGGTCACTCCCCCCGGTCCCAGGCATACCCGGAAAACTGGTCTGGATTTCATTACGAAATTCTTCGGGTAGATATTGCAGCCAACGGCCAATGTATTCATAAGCTTTTTCAAAACCACTTCCGGCGATGCGCACGATGCGTCCGGTCCCATTATCCTGGTTCCAAACCACCTGAATATTTTTAGCGACATCGGGATGATCTTCGACAAAAGCCGACGAGCCGTTCAGCCCCTGTTCCTCGCTGCCCCAGTTGCCCACCAGAATGGTTCTTTTGTTATCAGGGTACACTTTTCGCAGGATACGAACAGCCTCCATCATCGTGATGACCCCGGTTGCATTGTCCGTTGCCCCTGAAGCTCCATCCCAGGAATCCAAATGCGCGGACAATACCACATATTCATTTGGTTTTTCTTTCCCCTTGATCTCAGCAATACTGTTATACGTCTTGGCCGTTCCAAGTTCCCTGGATTTTCCCTGCAAAAGTATACGTGGCTTGATACCACGTTCAGCCATGCGATAAAGGAGGCTATAATCTTCCAAAGCAATATTGAATACCGGAACATGTTTGGATTTTGCATCAAAAATGCGCGTAATACCCGGCAGTTCGGTCCAATAAGAATCGATCACCCCTACAGCGCCGGCGGCTTCCAGGGCCAACGGCAAAGTCCGTCGCGTACTCCCTGTATAAGACATACTAAGCTCCCATTGTCTGAACTGCTCACTTTTGAGCGCCTGATATTTTTCATAAGCTTTGGCAGAAGCCGATTCCTTCCAGTTGGCATCGGATCGGCCTGAAATAGGGTTCATCCCGATCAGGACAATTTTACCTTTAACTGCCTTTAGCCAGGATTGAAAGTCAGCTTGAGAACGAAACAATGGCATCGCCACCACCTCAGCTTCCACGCCTTTTTCTTTCGTCGTCGGACTAAAAGCCAGCTGAGTTCCTTCGAGCGATTTAATCCGCGGATAAGTCATGGTCACCTGGGAGGTCCCTCTCTCCCAGGAGCGCCATTCACCATAAGCTTCATTACGCGCATCCGCCCCCAGCGCGGTATACTGTTTGACCACCCACTCGTGTGCCTGTTGCATCTGCGGGCTTCCCACCAGACGTGGGCCGATCATATCGACAAGTTCAAACGCATAATTTTCGAGCTGCGAATTAGCCTGGGCTTCCTGGACAATGCTAGCAACGACGGCATCCTTATCTTGCGCAAATATCGCTGTATTGCTCAACAGCAAAAATGCCAGTCCAAAAGACTTCAGATTGCTTTGTTTCCTATATTCTTTCATTCGTATGTTAATTCGTTCAACATCCTGTAGGTTTGGCAGGACTGGTTTTCCGAAATTTACAAAAGATAATTCAAAAAAACATACGCATGGCACTGTTTATGCAAAAGCAATTCCTCAACAGCCTATGTTTTACCGAAGCCGGGATCATACTTTCGGGATTTACAGCGCAAAAAAAATAGGGATATCCACGGATACCCCTATTACCACATTATATGATATTGGTTGATTAGTTACACGGCTTCGACTTTGGATTTCTCATAACTTTCCTGATGTACGGAGGCTACAGCCCTACCCGATGGATCGTTCAGGTTCTGGAATGAAGCATCCCATGCCAGTGCTTCTGGCGTGCTACAAGCAACAGATTTTACCGATGGGACGGTCTGAGCGGCAGCAGTAGACGGGAAATGTGATTCAAAGATGGTGCGGTACAAAAACTCTTCTTTATTTTTTGGCGTATTCATCGGAAAACGTGCCGCAGCGGCAGCAAATTCTTGATCTGAAACCTTGTTTTCTGCCTGTTCTTTTAAGGTATCAATCCAGCTATATCCGACCCCATCCGAAAACTGTTCCTTTTGGCGCCAAGCAATGCTTTCCGGAAGATAATCTTCAAAAGCCTTACGCACGACCCATTTCTCCATTCGGCCATCACGGATCATCTTATCCGATGGATTGATACGCATGGCGATATCCATAAATTCTTTATCAAGGAAAGGCACACGTCCTTCGACGCCCCAGGCTGCCAGCGATTTATTGGCACGTAAGCAGTCGTAGAGATACAGTTTTTTCAGCTTACGGACTGTTTCTTCGTGAAACTCCTGTGCATTAGGCGCCTTATGAAAGTACAGATAGCCACCAAAAAGCTCATCAGAGCCTTCACCAGAAAGCACCATTTTAATCCCCATGGATTTAATCACACGCGCCAATAAGTACATCGGTGTTGAAGCACGTACAGTCGTGACATCATAGGTTTCCAAGTGATAGATCACGTCACGGATAGCGTCCAGGCCTTCCTGAATGGTAAAGTTGATTTCATGATGGATTGTTCCGATATGATCCGCTGCTTTTTGTGCAGCGATTAAATCCGGCGCACCTTTCAGACCCACGGCAAAAGAATGCAATTGTGGATACCAAGCGTCTTCTTTATCGTCTGTTTCAATACGTTTGGACGCAAACTTTTTGGTCACGGCAGCAATCACTGAAGAATCAAGTCCGCCCGACAGCAATACGCCATAAGGTACATCAGACATCAACTGGCGATGTACCGCATCTTCCAGTGCTTTACGCAAAACAGCAATATCAGTCTCGTTGTCTTTTACCGTAGCGTAACTTTCCCAGTCCCGTTGATACCAGCGCTGCGGGGCCGTACCTTCTTTGCTATATACATAATGTCCCGGAGGAAATTGTTCAATCGTCTCACAGAAACCCTCCAGTGATTTTAATTCAGACGCCACGAACAGTTGTCCCTGTGCGTCCTTTCCATAATACAAAGGGATAATTCCCATGTGGTCACGGGCAACAAAAAATGAATCATCACGTGAATCGTATAGTGCGAAGCCAAAGATACCATTCAGCTCATCGACAAACGATGGTCCCTTGGCCAGATAAAGTGCCAATATCACTTCCGAATCGCTTTGTGTTGCGAATTCATAATCCGGAAGACTATTTCTTAATTCATGGTGGTTATAGATTTCGCCGTTCACAGCCAGTACTACTTTACCATCCGGGCTGTACAAAGGTTGACTACCTGATTTCGGATCAACGATGGCTAATCGCTCATGTGCCAATAAAGCTTTCTCGCCAGTGAATATACCAGACCAGTCTGGACCACGGTGACGAATACGTTTTGACATTTCCAATACTTGGGGTCTCAATGAGTCTGCAGGTTGCTTCAATTCAAAAGCGCCAATAATTCCACACATATTATGAAAATTTTAAATATTTCGTTTTTACATTATGTTATTGATACAAAGTAAAACAATTAAAAACTAAATTCATAATAATTTTTAAATTTTATTATATTTTTATCAATAATAATTATTCAAACAAATCAAATTAGCAATAAAACAGCGTTTTGTTTACAATAATCACACATTATATTAACAACACATTTCAAGATTTATCTTTAAATTCACTAGGTAATCAAATAAACCAAAGGACAATGGATCTAATAGGAACTTTTTACAGTGGCCTCGCTATCACGCCGGACGAACTGAATTCCATAAAAGAGAAGCACCAGGCCATTACAATAAAAAAAGGCGACTTTATCTTAAGCAAAGGACAGGTGTCCAATGCCTATTATTTAATAGAACATGGGCTTACTCGGTCTTTTTTACACGACTACGAAGGCAACGAAGTCACCATCGGTTTTTGTAGTGATAACGACGTGGTGATCGAGGTCGCATCTTTTTTCCAGCGTACCCCCACAGTGGAAAATATACAGGCGCTTGCGGACACAAAGCTTTGGAAAATACGATTTGAAGATCATCAGGAATTATTCCATCGCATCCCCGAATTTAGGGAATGGGGACGTTCATGGATGGCGCAGGAACTGGTTCACAGCAAAAATAGAGCTATCGCGATGATTACCGAGCCCGCTACTAGCCGCTATCTGCGCCTGATAAAAGAAAAACCCATCCTGATCCAGCAGGCTCCACTGAAACATATTGCTTCGTATCTGGGCATCACAGACACCTCTTTAAGCCGCATCCGCAAAGAAATTGTTCACGGCAATTAATGGTTTTTCCATCGACAAAAGTCTATTTTCAAATCTTGCCTTAGGGCAAGATTTTTATCGAAAGTTCCGCTTAATTTTATCTTCACTTCCGAAGATAGTCCTCCTGGTCACTATGCTATAGGAAAGAAAATTTGAGAAAATAAGGTATTGCGTTGATCTTTTGAAATCATCAAAGAGCAAAAGATCAACGCTAAAAAAATAATCGATATATTCAAAAATTAGAAATCATGGCAAAATTACACGCTTATTTAAATTTCAACGGCAACTGTGAAGAAGCTTTCACGTTTTACGAAAAAGTCTTTAAAACAAAAAATCCGGGATACATGCGTTATGGCGATATTCCGGCAGATCCGCAAATGCCTCCAGTTCCGGATGAAGCCAAAAACAAGATCTGCCATACGGCCATTTCAATCAATGGCGAGAGCATGCTTATGGGAGCAGACGTCATTCCTGCTTTCGGCCAGCACTATGTACAGGGCAACAATACTTATGTGATGTTGATGTGTGACAACGGCGATGAAGCCAAAACACTCTATGAAGCCCTCAGCGTCAACGCAAAAGTAGTGGAAATGCCTTTGGGTGAAACATTTTTCGCGGAGCTATACAGCGCATTCCAAGATCAGTTTGGCATCTGCTGGATGGTCTATTTCGGCGGCAGCAAAGATGAAGATTGCGAAAGTAAAGGCTAAAAAAATTGTGATGCGATAGATCAGCATATGAGAATGGGGCTTCATCGGAAGCCCCATTTCTATTTTATAATTACAACACCCTCCTGAGCGATATTGGTTTGCATTCGACTAAACGGCAAAGCTACCTACCTGATTTTACTTAGCGCTCAGGACATCGGCATCAAAAACAACACCGTTCCAGCCATTCGCCATAAACTGCCGGATATTTTGATGCCCTTCGCCTGTTGGGTTATCCAACACATTTTGATAGTGCTCGGCAAACAAAAACAAGGTGTCTGCCACTGAAAGATCCTGGTATTTGGCAAAATACAATACTTTTGCGCTTCCCTGATTTTCCGTAGCCGTATTTTTCAGGTTCCCATTGTGAAATGCCGCTGGACTATAATGGTAGTTTTCTGCAATATGATCCAGTACATCCTGAAACTGTAGCTGATTATCTTTTGACTTTGCTAATAATTCTTCTGTTTTCATCAGATTAAATTGTCTATACTTATTTTGCTTAATTGTCCTTAAATTATTCCGTGTAGCGAGCCCCCTTTGGCTCCCAATTGGTCAACACGTTTCTCCACAGCCGCGTCTTTAATCAATGCCGGGGCATGATGTGGCTTGCTACGTGCATCAATAATAATTGGCCCTTCACAGCCCCAATGTTTGAAAGCAGTAAAGCTCTTAATGCCATGAATATCAAATGCGGGGTTACTGCGTGTAAAGGTTGTCCAGACAAAATTATTGACTGTCTCAGCGGTAAAACCAGCGTCATCGCACAATACCAACAATGGAAAACCTTCCCAGGCCAACCCTTCAGCGGCAAGGCACCATTCCCTGATCAGCGTAGCTTCATCCGCATAGTTCGTAAAGGCTGCTCCTTCTACCGCCAATACACCCGGGATAACAAACTTCGCTCGGTTGAAAGGTCTTGGCAGATCAAAATTTGCCGGCAGTTCGCGCGCTAGCGCTCTTTTCTTGGTACCTGCAGCCGCAAATACCACCTTTGATCCCGCGTTTAATCCATCACCCGAGTAATCCAAGGTATCTATCGTTGTATTGGTCTGAAAATGGAGATCTCTTGTCGGATCAATGCGCTCCAGGATATGACCGAAGAATCCCGGAATATCGTAGATATCCAATTTGGGATTATCCTCATGCGCTGAGATAAAAAGGTATTTGGCTAAACTCAGCTGATTTTTTCCGAGAATCTGATTGGCAATGGTTAAAATTTCCTGCGGGCGGTCCACCGTCTGATAAGGAGTATAGCGCTCCGATCCGATCGCAAACAATAAAGGATGTACTCCTGCCGCATCGACTGCGTTGACAGCGTGCAGTCCGGAGATCTCCTGCGGGATCGCAGCCCCTGTGATCTCATGAATCAGTGCTCCGAAGCTTGTATCCTCCTGTGGCGGTCGCCCCACCACGGTAAAAGACCAGATTGGATCTTTCTTATGGTATACATTATGCACTTTCATCAGGGGAAAAGGATGGGTAAGGCTGTAATAGCCAATATGATCACCGAAAGGCCCCTCCGGTTTATTCTCATTGGGATATACTGTACCCGTAATAACAAAATCTGCATCTGCAGAAATGCAAAAACCTTCATGATCATAGAAATAGCGAAACCTTCTATTCCCTAATGCACCGGCAAAGATCATTTCAGAAAGTCCTTCGGGTAGCGGCATGACCGCAGACAAAGGATGCGCCGGCGGACCGCCCACAAAGATGCTTACCTTAAGTGGCACGCCGAGCGCATTGGCTTTCGTTTGATGGATACCTATTCCGCGGTGCAACTGATAATGCAGTCCAATTTCCCGATCCGGGATATAATCGTTGCCTGAAAGCTGAATTCGGTACATGCCCAGGTTGGCCTGCATGATCCCGGGCTTACTTACATCTTCGGTATATACCTGAGGCATGGTAACAAAAGCCCCACCATCCATCGGCCAATTGACAATTTGAGGAAGTTTACCAATGCTTGTTTTACCATGGAGGATCGGAGCCCCTGATTTCTTCTTCCAGGGCAGGGCACCCAAGGCGGTCATGGATGAACCGATGTACTGGAATGGCTTTTTTAACACAGCACCCGGGTTCATTTTGACATCTACCAGTTTTTTTAGATGGCCCAATGAATCACGGAACATAAACTTCGACCGGTCCAACGTTCCAAATAAATTGGATACGGCGGGAAATTCCGAGCCTTTGATATTCTCAAAATACAGTGCCGGTCCGGCTACATCAAACACCCGCATATGAATTGCAGCCATTTCCAGGTAAGGATCAACTTCCTCTTTAATCCGGATTAAATGACCATGTTTCTCAAGATCCGCAACACATGCTGCGAGACTATTGTATCCCATATATTAAATCTGTATCAACGCGTTAATCCACAAATTTAACAGAATAAATCAGAAGTAAATAATTATTCACACCAGAAAAAACATCCCCATGCGTAGCGCAGCAGGGACCGGAAAATCAAACAAAGGGATCACCCCCGACTATGATCGGATATTAGGTATCAAACAATCAGGTATCCATGCTGACATAGGCTTTCAATGGGGTGAATTCAAAGGTCTGGACTTTCTGCCAGGTTGAGTTGTCTACATTTTTTTCATAATAAAGCACCCGTCTAAATTCATCAATATCTTCCTTATTGATATCGTTAAACCGGCTTAGGAGTAATTTCGCAAAGAATTTATTCACTCCGATCTCCCGTTTTTGTGAATTGGAAGTGGAACTAAGAAATTGATAAAATAAGTTTCTAAATGTCACTTCTTCATGTCCGCCGAGGTAAATCACCTCAGAAATAAAATTACTCTCCCAGGGCATTTCCCGAAGCCAGCGGTAAACATCCAGCAGGGGTAAAGGATGAAATTTCAGGGAGGCTACCCAGTTCCAATAGAATACGGTCTGTTTTTTGGCCAGTTTGCTAAAAATTCGATTTAATACACTTTCTTTTCCAATGACACTACTTTTGACCACGATGGTATACTGCACCCGCAAAGCCTCCAGGAGGTTGCGAACAGGGTCCAAAAAATGCTCATCCATCAATCGGGCCACATAAATCACCCGGTTATTGCCCGCCCGCTTACAGATTTCAACAAAATTACGGAGTCCCAGCAGCTCCAGTTGAAGCTGAATATCATTATCGAGCGAAGGTACCTGTGTAAAATAAATCCCAAAGTTCAAGTCACTGATCTGAAAATTATCATACGCGGGTCCCTTTCGTAAGAGATCGAGTTCAAAAAGTTTAGCTGTTACCTTCTCTTTCACAATTTTATTAAAAATGGATAAGTTTCGCACCAAACCTGTAACATCAAAATCTTTTGTTTGTAAATAGCATGACGCCCGCCGTCCTAAATAGGTATTTAGCCCACTGATTAAAACCTTTTTCATCCTTATAATTATTTCTGAGCACTCGCTTTCAATGGCATAAATGAGTTGATTTTATCGGTCTATCCCATTCGAGCTGTCCAATAGATTGTGAAAGCTCCAGATGGTTTTGTTTTCCAAAACGCTGACTAACTAATATCATAATTCCCTGATTTTAGAACAGAGAAACATCAAATAAGTTTAACACTATTTTTATTTTTCTGTTGAAATACCTTGTTTTTTCCGGCAAAGGAATGATCATCGGTCAGTTAAGCCATTTTCTATCACTGAATTAAAAACCGGCAAGGACACTGTTCCGGATTTATCCCTCGCCGCAATTTTGTCTAAAACCACTTCTTTGTCCTTTTTATGTCAATTCCTGGCCAAATATTTTCACAAACACAATATCCTTATATATTTGTAAATCTTCTGAAAATAGGCTGCACTAAAAAGTATTTATCTTCACCTCTATGGACAAAAGGGCTACAATGATCTGGTTTAGAAATGATTTAAGACTTCATGACAATGAAGTTTTTTATCAAGCCTCTGAGAAGAGTTCCTTCATCATTCCGGTCTATTGTTTTGATCCCCGTTATTTTGAGCGCAATCAATTTGGTACATTAAATACAGGTGTGCTGCGTGCTGCTTTTGTGATCGAAGCAGTCACTGCCCTAAAAGAGAAATTAAAAAGCCATGGCAGTGACCTGCTGACTTATATTGGCAAGCCTGAGGATATTATCCCGCGGATTGCTCAAAAATACCAGGTCAACGAAGTCTACCACCATCGGGAGGTTGCCCTTCGCGAGACTTCTATCTCGGAGAAAGTAGAAAGTGAGTTGTGGAGCGCCAAAATCAACCTTCGCCACTTTATTGGCCACACCCTTTACCATAAAGAGGACCTTCCTTTTCCGATCAAGGATATTCCAAATGGATTTTCCGTTTTTAAGAAAAAGGTAGAGCGCGAGAGCTCGGTACGCCAACCGATACCATTTCCGTCCAATTTCCTGACCCCGCCACAT
This sequence comes from Sphingobacterium sp. HMA12, assembly GCF_002933815.1. GTDB lineage: Bacteria > Bacteroidota > Bacteroidia > Sphingobacteriales > Sphingobacteriaceae > Sphingobacterium. Next base: position 40,795 of record NZ_BEYR01000003.1, on the reverse strand, counting down.
CTGGAAGACACCAAGATCCCGACGCTAAAAGACCTGGGCTATTCGGACGAGGAGATTAAGTCTGTTGATGACATCTATATATTGGGCGGCGAAGACACGGCATTGAGTATTATGCATTCGGTTTTGTCCACTTACCCGGAGACAGAGCAGGATCCGGTCATATTAGGTCCATTCATTGCTGCTGGAGCTTTATCTCCAATCCTTCTTTATAACAACATTAAGAAATTGGGGGAAGGAAAAAAGGACAAACGATTCGAAAAAATAATAGATGGCTTACTTTGGCGGGATTATTTCCGTTTTATGCTCAAAAAATATCCCAATATATTTTTCAAGCCCTTGGGCACGAAAAATAGCAATGCGGTCGATATTCCGGCATTAACAGTAAATGAGGAGCTATTTGAGAAGTGGAAATCCGGAAAGACAGACCATGACTTTATCAATAGCACGATGATACAGCTCAAAAAAACAGGTTTCATTCCCTACCAAGCCGGATTGATTGCGGCAAGTTACCTGGTGCATGAATATCAGGTCAATTGGTTAAAGGGCGCCTCCTGGTTTGAAGAACAACTATTGGATTATTCTCCAGCTACAGTATATGGCCAATGGTCACATATCGCCGGTGTGGGGACCAGTGATAAGGACAATAAGGCCTTGGACTGGCAAAAATTGATCAAAACAAATTTCCCTAATGGCCTTCCAAAATTGGATGAATTATTTGCTAAATAAATCTTCGGCAGAAATAAATAATTTCAAAACAAAAGAAATTTGTAGGGCATAATAACCCCTTTTTAAATCCTGCTAAAAATGTTAAGAATTGGATAGATTTATTGATTAAATTATTCAATTTCAGTATTAGAAACTCTTTTTTTATTCATAACTTTGACAAATTTCATAGTTTTAATTGTAAATGGACAATCTGACATATTTGAGTAATGCTGATTCGGCTTATGTCGATGGCTTATATCAATCGTACAAGCAAGATCCCCAATCGGTAGATTTCGGATGGCAAAAATTCTTTGAAGGTTTTGATTTCGGTCAAAATGCTGGTGGAACGACAAGTTCAGTAGGCGAAGCTACTCCTGAGCACGTATTGAAAGAAATCAATGTGCTGAACATGATCAATGGTTACCGTGATCGCGGCCACCTCTTCACACACACCAATCCTGTTCGCGAAAGACGTAAGTACTACCCTGGAAAGGAATTGGAAACGTTTGGTCTTGCTGAAGCAGACATGAACACAGTTTTCAATGCAGGTGTTGAAGTTGGCTTAGGTCCAGCAACATTAAAAGATATCCGTCAACTGGTTGAAGATACCTACTGCCGTTCCATTGGTGCAGAATTCAAATATATCCGTAATCCAGAAAAGATAAAATGGTTACAGGACCGCATGGAGGCGGACCGCAATGTACCGAAATTCTCTTTGGATACCAAAAAGAGAATCCTGAACAAACTTAACCATGCCGTTGTATTTGAAAACTTTTTAGGCACTAAATTTTTAGGTCAAAAACGTTTCTCTTTGGAAGGTGCAGAAAGTTTAATCCCTGCATTGGACTCCGTTATCGAAAAAGGTTCGGAAATTGGCATCCAAGAGTTTGTTATCGGTATGGCACACCGTGGCCGTTTGAACGTATTGACCAATATCATGGGTAAATCTTACAAATCCATCTTCTCGGAATTTGAAGGTAAAACCTATGCAGACGATCCTGAAGTAAACTTCGGTGGTGACGTAAAATACCACTTGGGTTTCTCTTCTGAAGTAAAAACCAACGATGGCAAATCCGTTCACCTGAGTTTGGCACCCAACCCCTCCCATTTGGAAACAGTAGATCCAATTGTCGAAGGTATGGTCCGTTCTAAAATCGACTTCAAATACGATGGTGACTCATCGAAAATTGCGCCGATCATTATTCATGGTGATGCTGCAATCGCGGGTCAAGGCGTGGTATATGAGGTGACTCAAATGTCCAAACTAGACGGCTATAAAACTGGTGGTACAGTACATATCGTTATCAATAATCAGATCGGTTTTACAACGAATTATAAAGACGCTCGTTCAGGCACCTATTGTACTGATGTCGCAAAAATCACTTCTTCACCCGTATTTCATGTCAATGGGGATGATGCTGAGGCTGTAGTTTATGCGATTAACCTAGCTGTTGAATACCGTCAAAAATACAAAACAGACGTATTTATCGACTTATTATGTTACAGAAGATTTGGTCACAACGAGGCAGATGAGCCTAAGTTCACACAACCTTTGTTGTACAAAATCATAGAAAAACATCCGAATCCGAAAGAAGTATACGCAAAAAAATTAATCTCCGAAGGAAGCATTGATGAAGCGTATTCAAAAAGTATAGAAAAAGAATTTAAGGCCGAATTGCAGACTAAATTTGAGGAAGCAAAAACAGTTGAAGTATTGACTGAAGATATTCCGATGTTTAAAGGTGCATGGGAAGGACTACGTCCGGCAAAAAAAGGAGAGGTTTTAACAACGACAGATAAAACTAAAGTTGCAAAAGATTTATTCTTAAAACTAGCGAAAGAGATCACGACATTACCTGCGGACAAGAAATTCTTCCGTAAGATCACGCGTTTATTCGAAGATCGTGCTAAAATGATCAGCAATGACGCATACGATTGGGCAATGGGTGAATTAATGGCTTATGCGACTTTATTGGATCAAGGCAACCGTGTTCGTATCTCCGGCCAGGATGTACAACGTGGTACATTCTCACACCGTCATGCGGTATTGACACTGGAAGATTCTGAAGAAAAATATGTTCCTTTAGCCAATATCAAAGGGGGTGATAAATTCTCCATCTATAATTCATTACTTTCAGAATATGCTGTTTTGGGTTTTGAGTATGGTTATGCCTCTTCCAATCCAAATTCATTAACAATTTGGGAAGCACAATTTGGTGATTTCTACAATGGTGCTCAAATCATCGTGGATCAATATCTGTCAAGTGCGGAAACAAAATGGAAACGTTCAAACGGTTTGGTCATGATGCTTCCACATGGTATGGAAGGACAGGGCCCTGAGCACTCTTCGGCACGTATTGAAAGATTCCTGGAATTATGTGCGAATGAGAACATGGTCTTGGCAAACTGTACATTACCGGCCAACTACTTCCATTTATTGCGCCGTCAACTGGTACGTGAATTCCGCAAGCCATTGGTGGTATTTACACCAAAATCCTTGTTGCGTCACCCGAAAGTGGTATCTCCATTGAAGGACTTCACAGAAGGTGTATTCCAAGAAGTTATTGACGACGCAAATGTTGCTGCAAAAGATGTAAAACGCGTATTGTTCTGTTCCGGTAAAGTTTATTATGACCTATTGGAAAAACAAGAAGCGGATAAACGTAAGGATGTTGCGATCGTCCGTATCGAACAATTGTTCCCAATTCCAACAGAGCAATTAAAGGCAATCCGTAAAAAATACAATAAAGCCAAAGAGTTTGTATGGGTACAAGAGGAAAATGAGAACATGGGTGCATGGTCTTACTACTGCCGCAAACTGATGGGTACTGAGATTGCATTTACAGGTTTCGTAGCGCGTAAAGAAAGCGGAAGTACAGCAACAGGTTATATGAAACAACACGTTGCTCAACAAGCAGAGATCTTAAATAAATCATTCGAATAAAAACAATTTAAAATCAATTGCGTCTTATGTATAGGACGCAATTGTCAATAAAGAACATTATATATGAGCTTAGAAATTAAAGTACCAACCGTAGGTGAATCAATCACGGAGGTAACCTTATCACAATGGTTGAAACAAGATGGCGATTATGTGGAGATGGATGAAAACATCGCCGAACTGGAATCAGACAAAGCAACGTTTGAATTACCAGCTGAAAAAGCAGGTATCTTAAGAATCATTGCACAAGAAGGTGATACTTTAGAAATCGGTGCTGTCGTTTGTACAATTGAAGAAGGTGAAGCTCCGGCTGGTGGTTCAGCTCCGGCTGCCGCGCCTGCTGCTGAGGCATCATCAACTGCTGCTCCGGCTGCTGCTGCAAAAGACGAAGATCCAGACAGCTATGCTGCTGGTACGGCTTCCCCTGCTGCTGCAAAAATTTTGAGAGAAAAAGGAATTGATCCTTCAACTATAAAAGGAACAGGTAAAGATGGCCGCATCACAAAAGAAGATGCAGAGAAAGCTCAACCTGTTGCTAAAGCTGCTGCGCCAGCTGCAAAACCTGCTGCGGCTCCAGCTGCGACAGTTGCTCCTGTGGCGGGTTCTAGAAACGAACGTCGTGAGAAATTATCTTCATTACGTAAAACGATCGCAAAACGCTTAGTTGCCGTTAAAAACGAAACAGCGATGTTGACAACATTCAATGAAGTCAATATGCAACCGATCATGGATCTACGTGCTAAATACAAAGATACTTTCAAAGAGAAATTTGGAATCGGTCTTGGATTCATGTCTTTCTTTACAAAAGCTGTTACCACAGCATTGGCTGAATGGCCTGCTGTAAACGCCCGTATCGAAGATAACGAAATCGTATATTCTGATTTTGCTGACGTTTCAATAGCAGTTTCTGCACCTAAAGGTCTGGTTGTTCCAGTTATCCGTAATGCAGATGCAATGTCATTGGAGCAAATCGAAAAAGCGATTGCTACATTGGCAGGTAAAGCACGTGACAACAAATTGACGATCGACGAAATGACAGGTGGTACATTTACCATCACCAATGGTGGTGTATTTGGATCCATGATGTCAACGCCTATCATCAATGCACCGCAATCGGCTATCTTGGGTATGCACAACATCATTCAACGCCCAATCGCGGAGAATGGTCAGGTTGTGATCCGTCCGATGATGTATATCGCGCTTTCTTATGACCACCGTATCATTGATGGTCGTGAGTCAGTAAGCTTCTTGGTTCGTGTAAAACAATTATTGGAAGATCCAGCTCGTTTATTGTTGGGTGTATAATTGCTACCAAAATATGATAACAAAGAAAAGACCTATACGATTGTCGTATAGGTCTTTTCTTTTTGCGAATATCAATCATTGCTCCCTGTCCCGCGCCACATAAACCTTGCGACGTACCTTTTTCCAAATTTGCCGCCGCGAATCTACATTAGGGTTTTCATTTCTTCTTTTTAATTTATACTTTCAACTGTGGATATTTGTTTGATAATAGATTATCAGCGAATTAAATAAGCTAACGAGGTTCATGTTTTGACCAGCAGAACGGTAGATGCATTAAATAAACAATTATGAACAGAAAGATAATAGGCCTGACGATAATTCTTTTGCTCGCTGTGTTGACACTCTCGGCCAATATGGCCAATCCGTTTGGTCCACATAGCATCACAGCGCAATTGGTTCCTGCGGGTAAAGCAAAAGTACTTCACGAACGAATAGACATTCATATCGTACGCGATTCACTGGATTATGATGATAAGAGCCAATTCAATATCGAATATATTATCCATGCGGAGGAAGACATGGACTTCCCTTTGGTATTCCTTGCCCTCAATTTAGATGGATTAGAAAAGGTGATCATTAACCAAAAAGAGATAAAATCCCTCACTTTGGATCCATCGGACATAAAATTCTCTTTCCTACGGTTCAAAGATGGTTATTATGAGATCAGCTATGGAAAAGCGGAATGGGAACGAATTAACCTGAGTGACGCATTTTATTTTACGGCCAAGCTTCACAAGGGTGAAAACAGCATCAAGGTTCAGTATCGTGCTTTTATGGGCTTTGATCGAAGGGATATTCTGACGAAATACCAAATTGAATACCTCCTGTTTCCCTCCAAATACTGGTCGTCCTTTGGTCCTATTGACCTATACCTGCACCCGGGAAATAAGATGAAGGCTTATGCGCAGAATTTGGGAACCCCGAAAGAGCAAACTGACACGCTCGTTCACTGGATCATTGAATCCCCCGGAAAACAGGGCAGTTTTACAATCGAAGTAGGCGAAAAAATATCGTTTCCCGCACAGGCACTCCTGTGGATCCATCCCGAAGTCCTTGCCCTAATCGGATCCATTGTACTGCTCTATTTGCACATCAGGTATATCTACAAAAAATACAAAACAGGTGCTTATCGTTATGCGCTGCTGCTAGGAAATCTTATTGTACCGGCGTCATTTTACGGCTTTTGCTGGTTTTGGACCAGTCTGGCAAATTACTTAATCAATGGCATCTTTGAGCATAATGTCCGGGGCTATATCCTCCTGGTCTTATTTACGCTACCTCTGATCTATATCGTCTATGACCTCATCCTATTTGTTATCGACAGGAGTATCAGGGCGCAATTTCAGAAAAAGCAAGGGGAGTAAGCCGACCTATTTTTTATAGGTTAGCTTATTTTCAATCATGCGATTGTTATATTGCTGAATAAAAGCTTTCATCTTGGTCTCCATGGTATCCAAGATGGCAGGATGTTGCTTGAGTAAATCTTGTTTCATCAACCGATCTTGCTTCATATTATAAAGCGATACCGGCTTAAGGCCATCATAAGACATCATATAATCCTTATAATAAAAATTATAGCTTCCTGCATTATTGTTCAGCACAAAATTATCCCTTCCCGGTTTAAAAGCATCCGAGCCAAATGCAAAATAAGGTTCGTCATAATGGAGGTAATTTAAGACCGTGGGCATAATATCAATTTGTTGGACCAACTTATCTGCTTTGCCGACCAATCCCTCCCCAGGGGCATAAAATATAATCGGAATCTGAAACCCGCCCGCTGTAGTCTGGTACTCCGGCAGGTAACTTACGGTAGCATGATCGGCGCAGATTACAAATAAGGTATTATTGAACCAGGGCATTTTAGAGGCCGTCGCAAAAAATTCACGCAGGGCATTGTCGGTGTAGCCGATCGGCTCCTGTACCGGCAGCGGTCCTTTGGGAAATTTCCCCTGATATTTTTCGGGTACCTTAAAGGGATGATGTGAAGACAGCGAAAAGAAACTCGCAAAAAAAGGTTGTTTCAACGTGTTGATCTTATTGGCCGTAAACTGCAGAAAAGGTTCATCCCAGATTCCCCAGATACCATCAAAATCTTGATCGTTATTGTATTCGTTTTTGCCAAAGTAGTGTTGGATTCCCGCCAGTTTCATATAAGCCGAGAAGCCCATACTTCCGTTTGGAGCACCATGGAAAAAAGCGGTTTCATAGCCTTTCTTTTTCAAAAGTTTGGCTAGACTGGTCGTTTCATTACCGGAATACACCGATAGCACAAATGGTTCACCGATGGATGGAATACCCGTAATGACCGACGGCAAGGCATCGATGGATTTCCGGCCGTTGGCATAGGTATCCGTAAAAGTATAGCCATGGCGAATCAGAGAATCCAGAAAAGGGGTATATCCCTTATATTTTCCGCCTTGAATATCTTTATTCAGCTCGCCAAAATGCTCTTTTGCGAAACTTTCCAAAATCAGGACAACAACATTCTTTTTGTTGAAAGGCTTATCCGTCTGCGGAAGATGAATCGGGTCATATATTTTGGTCAGCTCCTGCTCCGGGTAATAATTCATCGGCTTGAGGCTCACCGCCTTTAAGGTTTTCAGGATGCTGAATGGTGTATTCAGCACAATATTCATTTCCTCGGGGGTGTCTACATAATCACCGGCGTTGCTCAAAGTGATCGGACGGGTGCTATGTGCCCATCCGCCACGGACACCACCTATAAAAAGAAAAGCGGTCAATAAAAAGAAGGGAACCTGAACCAGGAGAGATTTCCAGGAATAACGTTTCGGTTTTTCCAGTTGGATCAATTGATACGACTTGGACAGGCCATAAACGAGCAGTGCAAATACCAGCAGGAGATACCAGTAATCAAGACAAAAATCAAATGCCAATTTAAAAAGATTGGTTTCATTTGAAAACTGACTTAATACGGTGCCTGTTGTGCGTTTTAGTGTAAATGGGTAATAGGCATAATCAATTAGGTTCAGTGCTATTCCTATTGAGTTGACCACTACAAAAATCCATTTAGCAATCCGTTGATAAGTCTGATGATAGGTGAACGGTCCGGGCACTGTTTGCATGACAATATAGAGGATATTCAAATAGAGCAAGGCCACGATATCGAAACGTACGCCACCGCCAAACATCACAAACAGTTTTCCCGCATTTACATTGGGGAATAAGGAGGCATTGACGAGGTAGAATCCCCAACGTAGTAAAGCATAAACGACTAAAAGAAAAGCAAAGCGAATAGCAACTGCAATATAGGGTGCTAGTATTCCTCTTAATTTCATCCTGTTAATATTTTAGAAATTCACGATAGACCTGTTGATAATATGCTTTGGCAATATTCAAGATACTGTCCGTTTTAGCGGCAGGATAGTCTTTGTTAGCCCGATAATTGATAATTCGGCCGACATTATCAAAAGATACCGCCTGCTCGGGTGTGATTGCACCAAAGGCATCTTTGGAATTATAAAATGCAATCTGCGGAGTCGTTGGGTTGAATAAATCGCGACTCCAATGATATCTATTTGTTGGGAGCTTCAGCTGCGTCAATAATGTAGTTGCTAAATCTGTTTGATTTCCTATGCGATTGAAGATTTTGCCCCGATATTCAGGCTTAATTACATCGCCAAAAAAGATCAATGGAATATGAAATCTATTCGGGTGATAAAGCTCCCATTTTTCCGAGGGCAACCGATGACCATGATCCGCAACAATGACAAAAAGCGTATTTTTATACCATGCTTCCTTTTTCGCTTTGCCAATGAAATCGAAAACAGCTGAATCCGTATAATTGGCCGTGCTTCTAAACTTGTCCGCGTTATTGGTACTGCCAAATTTGTAACCATGCTTTAATTCGAATGGTTCGTGATTGATCAAGGTAAAGATCGTTGAGAAAAACGGTTGTTTTTCTTTGTTAAAATCCTTGATCATCTGATTAAACACGACATGATCATACACGCCCCAAGAAGCCCTTTCGGCATCCAGTCCAAAACTGCCATTATCAACCACTCTGGAGATACCGTGTGTCAGCATATAGGACTTGAAATTATAAAATTCACTTTGTCCGCCATGATAAAATGAGGTTTCATAGCCTGCGTGATCAAATTCCTGCCCAATAGCAGGCATGTTTTCATGTTTGTCGATGTATTTAATGATACTTTCCGGTCCTTGGGCCGGGAAGCCGCTCAAAATAGCAACCATCCCCTTATCCGAACGGTCAGCTGCCGAGTAGATATGATCAAACAAAATCCCGCCTTTGATCAGTTCTTCCATATGCGGTGTAATTCCCTTCTCGCCGCCCAAAGATTGAATAAGATCGCCGACAAAACTTTCCAGCATAATGATCACAACATTCGGACGTGTGGTGGATAATACCTCAACTGCAGAATCGGGCTTGCTCTGAAAAGCGGGCTTTAGCTGTTCCTGAATAGCCCTATCATCCGACCCATAGAAATCATAAGGGCTTTTTAACTTGGTACTTTTCGTAAAAAAGTCACGCAAAAGCGACCACTGTGTATTCACCGCTGCATGGTTATAAAAGGTAACTTCGGAATAATAAGCTTTACTGGGGTTTAGTGTTGCCCGGCCATATCCTCCTCGGATAAAGGTAAAAAGCACAAAAACACCTACTGCCAATTTGAGAAAATTACCAACCGGCGATTTAACATTATAGAAATGCACCTTTTTGAACATCCAACGATAGAGAAAATAGCCACAGAATATGCCCACTAACATACCTAATATCGGAAGAAAAACCGGCGTAGATTCTGCTGAAGCTACCGCTCCAGAAGGTGAAGCCAAGAAAGCATCAATGGCACGTTTCGAGATTTTGTCGCCCCATTCGCGATAGATATTGACATTAATAAAGCTGGTTACGAAAAATAAAACAAGTACAACAACGGTATAAACATCAAGGATAGTCCGTTTTGGTTGAACTTTTGGAAAAAATTCCAGAATACAATACACGAGAAATGGAAGGGCACAGATATAGGATACTGCCGAAAAATCAAGGCTCAATCCATGGAAATAAATTTTAAAAACCTCCGTCAGATGATCCGTCCCTATTTTTTCAAAAAAAGCAAAAATAAAAATAAATCTATCTATAAAACAGATAATTAGCCAAAACAAGAAATATTGTGTTAACGCTCTAAGTTCGTTCGCAAATCGTTGCATCCCTTCGTGTAAAAATAAAACAGGCAAATTTACATTAATTTACATTAAAACTAGGCTAATTGACTAGTAATATGAAGAAAAGATTAAAAAAGTATTAAGGTTTGAGTATTGCGCCCTATCCTTGGTCTTTGATCTACAATCAATAACAAGATCAATGATAACAAGGAAAATAACATAGAATTCCTTACTTTTGTATTCCTTAAAAAATTGAATATAGAATTTAAAATGAGCATAGCGAAAACTTACAATCCAAAAGAAGCTGAAGAAAAATGGTACAGCTATTGGAAAGCGAACGGATTTTTCCGGTCCACTCCTGACGAACGTGAACCTTATACGATTGTAATGCCGCCACCGAATGTCACTGGCGTATTGCACATGGGTCATATGCTGAACAATACCATTCAAGACGTTTTGATTCGCCGCGCACGTATGCAGGGCAAAAACGCTTGTTGGGTACCGGGGACTGATCACGCCTCCATTGCCACTGAAGCTAAGGTCGTCGCTATGTTAAAGGAGCAAGGCATTGATAAAAAGTCCTTATCGCGTGAGGATTTCCTAAAACACGCCTGGGAATGGAAAGAAAAATACGGTGGCATTATCCTAAAACAATTGGAAAAACTAGGTGCTTCCTGTGACTGGGACCGGACCCGTTTTACCATGGACCCTGAATTGTATCAATCGGTAATCCGTGTATTTGTCGACCTTTACAATAAAGGATTAATCTACCGTGGTTACCGCATGGTCAATTGGGATCCGGAAGCAAAAACCAATATTTCGGATGAGGAAGTTGTTTACAAGGAAAAGAACGGAAAATTATACCACCTGAAATATCAAGTTGAAGGATCAGATCAATATATTGTTGTTGCGACCACGCGTCCTGAAACGATATTCGGTGACACGGCCGTATGTATCAATCCAAATGATGAACGTTATACCTGGCTAAAAGGAAAACAGGTAATTGTACCGATTGTAGGCCGTAAAGTGAATATCATCGAGGATGAGTATGTTGATCTGGAATTTGGTACGGGTTGTCTTAAAGTAACTCCGGCGCACGATGTCAATGACTACGAACTCGGCAAAAAGCATGATCTGGAATTTGTAGATATCTTTACAGACGAAGCAAAATTAAATGACAACGGCTTACATTACGCCGGTATGGATCGTTTCAAAGTCCGTAAAGAGATCGAAAAGGAACTGGAAGAAAAAGGATTGCTGGAGAAAGTAGAGAACTACACGAATAATGTCGGCACATCGGAACGAACCGGTGCGGTTATTGAACCAAAGATCTCCAACCAATGGTTCCTGAAAATGGAAGACCTGGCAAAACCTGCGCTGGATAATGTCATGGATGATACCATTAAATTCCATCCGACTAAATTCAAAAATAGCTACCGCAACTGGATGGAAAATGTAACGGATTGGAACATTTCCAGGCAATTGTGGTGGGGGCATCAGATACCGGCTTATTTCTATGGTGACGGTAACGACGATTTTGTTGTTGCTCAAACCGCCGAAGAAGCGCTTTCTCTGGCTCAACAGAAGTCGAACAATGCGAATCTAACACTTGCGGATTTACGCCAGGATGAAGATGTGCTTGACACCTGGTTTTCAGCCTGGTTGTGGCCTATCTCTGTGTTTAACGGAATCAATGAGCCTGAAAATGCAGAAATTAACTACTACTACCCTACTCAGGATCTGGTTACTGCACCTGATATTATTTTCTTCTGGGTAGCACGTATGATCGTATCGGGTTATGAATTCCGTGGACAGCTACCTTTTGAAAATGTTTATTTCACAGGTATCGTACGCGACAAGCTGGGCCGCAAGATGTCAAAATCTTTAGGCAATTCACCTGATCCTATTGATCTAATGAATGAATATGGTGCCGATGCAACACGGATGGGAATGTTATTGACAGCTCCTGCTGGGAATGACCTGCCTTTTGATGTCGAGCTTTGTGTTCAAGGCCGTAACTTTGCCAATAAGATCTGGAATGCTTTCCGTTTGGTAAAAGGCTGGGAGATTAGCGATGCTCCAGCTTCGGAATCAGATAAAATTTCGGCGTCATGGTTTGAGGCAAGATTCAATCAGGCATTGGCTGAAATTGAAGAGAACTTCAAACATTACCGTCTATCGGATGCCCTGATGACATCCTATAAATTGGTTTGGGACGATTTCTGTGCCTGGTATCTTGAACTGGTCAAACCGGCTTACGGTTCTCCTATCGCTTCGGAAACCCTGGAAACAGTAAAATCTTTCTTTCAGCGCATATTGACATTGGTACATCCGTTTATGCCTTTCCTAACGGAAGAACTGTGGCATGATGAACTATTCGGTGCAAAAGAAGAGAAAGACTGTATCATTGTTGCTGAATTCCCAAAAGTCAGCGCATTTGATGAACAGGTCATCAAAGATTTTGCTGTAGCACAACAAATCATTTCCGAGGTGCGTAATATCCGTAATTCGAAAGGAATCTCACCAAAAGTAGCATTACCTCTGGCGATCAACCAACAGTCTGACATTGACCTCGCACAATACATCGCGATCATCACGAAAATAGCCAACTTGGAGTCGGTCACTTTTGTAACTGAAAAAGTAGCCGGAGCAACAAGCTTCCTGGCAGGAAAAGATGAATGCTATGTGTTATTGGAAAATAATATCGATGTCGATGCTGAGCGTGAGCGTATCGAAAAAGAGCTGGATTATCTGAAAGGATTCTTGGTATCTGTAGACAAAAAACTTTCAAACGAGCGCTTTGTACAAAATGCGAAACCAGAAATCGTCGAAAACGAAAAAAGTAAGAAAGCCGATGCAGAAGCTAAAATTAAGATTCTTCAGGACAGCTTAACTACCCTGGGTTAAAATCATAACATGATAGTTCTCCAAAGTCCCGCAAATTGCGGGACTTTTTTTTAGGAGGACAACTGCTTCCATCGATGCCTCGGCGCATCACGGATGTCTCTGCGCTGAAGTATCCGTTGATTTTTAACTTTATAAGAATTCCTATAAAAAAATGAATAACTTTATAAGAGCGAACTTAAATTATATTATTATGGGATTCAAGGAAACATTTCAAATCAACGGTGAAAACCTACTGCAGAAAATCAAAGAAGTTATTGCAGAGGGCAATGTGAATAAAATCAGTATTTCGGACAAACATGGTAAAGAAATCATGAGTTTTCCGGTTACTGTGGGGGCAATCGGACTGATCCTGGCGCCGGTATTTGCTGCAATAGGTGCCGTAGCAGCTTTACTCACCGAGTGTACAATTACGGTGGAGCGAAACAGCGAAAAGAAGGAAGAGGATAAACAGGATGACCCTACTGAGCCACCGACTACGATCACTGTCAACTAATTTGACCTTAAAAATTTACGATCATGAAAATCATAAAGAATATTCTCTGTGTTTTGTTCGGACTACTTTTTATTAATGCAGGCCTAGATAAGCTCCTTCATTATATGCCTATACCACCAATGGACATCGATATGCAGAAGGTATTTCAGGCTTTTGGCACGATAAAATGGCTGATGCCATTGGTCGGAATCATCGAACTGTTAGGCGGCTTATTATTTATCCTCCCAAAGACAAGAACTGTAGGGGCACTGGTTATCTTTCCGATACTCATTGGCATTTTCACACATAACATGGTTTTTTATAGCCAAACGGGATTAATTATCTGGGCCGTGCTTTTCGTCATTTGGCTATGGGTGGTATTTGAAAACTGGGGGAAATACAAAAAACTGATGGCGTAATTGTTGTGTTGATCCAAACAGAAACGGAAGAATCCTGTCAGGTAGAAACTCCTGTTGTTAAGAAATAAATAGGCATTATATGTTTTTGTTAGCATAAAATTAAAAAATAAAAAACTTTATACTCCCAAAATGGTTTGGTCAATTATTTGATGTATTTGTAGGATATCTCCTCAATAGCATGGAATTTGCCGTGAGGAGAGGAACTGTCCAAGGTTTGCATATACGCATGTGTAGCGCAAATTAAACTATAGGTAGCAGAAATTAAACTTGCATATACAAGCAAATTTATCTTAGTTTGTTGAAGTGGCGGGGATATAACTTAATATCTGAAAAACTTTACAAACTTTTTTCCGTTTTAATTTTTATTAATAGATACTTAAATCAAATTATACGTTGAACAGATTTACCCGAATTGCTTTTAAAACAATATTGTGGATTATTGGAGTAATAATTGCGCTGGTTATTCTAGTTGTATTTTTAATCAGACTACCTTCCGTTCAGAACTATATCGCTGGAAAAGTAACTCATTATGTCGAAGGAAAAATAGGTACTCCCGTAAAAATCGGCTATATCAATATTGATTTTCCGAAAAAATTAGTGTTACAGGATATCTATCTGGAAGATCAGAGCAAGGATACGCTTGTTGCCGGAAAAAGCATTGCTGTGGATATCAACATGCTCAAACTACTGAAAAACACTGTAGAAATCCAAAGTATCGAAGCGGAGGGGATCACCGCAAAAATTCGAAGAACGTTACCGGACAGTTCCTTTAATTTCGATTATATCGTCAAAGCATTTGGCTCTGAAAAGGAGAGCAAACCTACTGCCGATACGACTTCGGCCCTACTCTTTAATCTCGATAAAATAAAACTGGATAAATTTCATATCGTTTATGCTGACGATGTGATCGGAACCAGTGCTGATGTTTATCTGGGTACGCTAAATACCAATATCAAGAAGTTTGACCTGACCAAAAACATGGCCTTCAATCTGCCCAAGGTAAAAATAGACGGCTTGAGTGCAACCGTAAAACAATGGAAACCTGTCGTGGACGGCACCGCTCCATCCGTCAAAGACTTTGGCATTACGGACAAAACCGCACAGACCACGACCCTTCTTCCAGATGTGGGAATACAAATTGCCGACCTTGCCAATATCCTTGTCCGCTATGAGGATCAATCCAGCTCGCTTAAAACAAAGTTTAACATCAAAAATCTAAGAGCAGATATCAACAAGATTGATTTAAACAAGGAGCTAGTTGATATTCAAACCATCCACCTCGATGGCTCCGACAATGAGGTGCTCTTTGGAAAAATAGCGAAGAAAACGCAGCCTACGCCTACGGGCAATGCCCCAACGGATACCACAAAGATCAAGTGGATCGTCTCTGCCAAAGACATCACGATCAATAATACTGCTCTGGCTTATCGGGATGACAATCAGGCCCGCATGAAAGGCTTTGATTATTTCAACATTAAAATTCCGGGGATAAAAACCAATCTGACGGATCTATATTACAGTGCCGATTCGATCAGCGGATCACTGAATGAGCTGACTGCCTCCGATCACTCCGGTCTGGTCATCAAACAGCTCAAAGGCGACTTTAAGTATACGAATACAGGGGCGGAAATTAAAAACCTATACGCGGAAACACCGCGCACGCTTATTCGCGATTACCTCAAAGTCACCTATCCTTCACTGGATATCATTAGCAAAAAGCCGGAACTGATCTATGTCAATGCAACCGTCAAAAAGAGCCATGTCGATATGCGTGACATTTACTACTTTGCTCCCTTTTTGGATACCATGCAGGTTATGAAGCCGTTGATGGATAAAAAGTTTAATATTGATGGCCGTGTCATAGGTAAACTCAACGACCTAAATATTCCCAATATTGATTTCCAGACGCTATCCAATACACGTGTTATCGCCAGTATGCGACTCAAAGGTTTACCGGACGTAAATAAGATGTCCATGGATCTTAATCTGAAAAAACTAACGACAGGTCGATCCGATATCGAAAAACTCGTTGCCAAGTCCATGCTACCTAGCAGCATCGAACTGCCGAATACAATCGGACTAACAGGAACGTTTAAAGGTGGCATGACTGCTTTTGACACCAATCTTTCGTTGGTGACGGAAAAGGGTACAGCTAAATTTGACGGTAAAGTCAGTATGGCGGGCAGAGATACAACCTACGATGCTTTTGTTAGCATCCGTGATTTTGATATTGGCAAGATCATGAAAATGGACAGTACATTAGGCATCCTTTCCTTTGAAGGAAAAATAAAAGGACATGGAACAGACCCCAAGAAACTGGTCGCCAATTTCGATGGCAAAGTAAACCGTATGGACGCCATGGGCTATCGGTATCAGAATATCGACATGAACCTGACTGCCGATAAAGGTGATATCAAAGCATCAGTAGTGAGTCCGGATCCCAATATTAAGCTGAAACTCGACGCTACAGCGGATATGAAATCCACTTATCCGAAGGTAGATTTTGAATTGCAGGTGGATACCATCAATCTGAAAAATCTGAAGCTGATGGCCGACGATTTCAAATACCACGGTAAGATGGTCGGGCATTTTACTTCGGCGGATCCAAACTTTCTCAATGGGGAGGCACATATCACCAACTCTTCCATCGCCTATAACGAAGCTTACTATTCCCTGGATAGCATATCCCTAATTGCAAAATCGGATACATCGAGAAATTTGCTACTGCTAAAATCTTCATTTTTCAATGCCCACTTGGTCGGGAAATATAAGATACTAGAACTACCGAATGCCGTTCAAGATATTTTGCAGGTCTATTACCAACCCGGAAAACCTGTCAAGGTACCACCTTATGAACCACAGAATATCGAATTTTCAGCGCAGCTGACCCGTACTAAATTTGTACAGGATTTTGTCCCGGAATTGACCGAAATGAAAGATATTACACTGGATGGAATGTTCAATAGTGCTACGAAAACAATATTGGCCAAATTGGATGCGCCGAAAATAGTCTACAATGGAACAGAGATAAACAACGTTACCCTGGATGTAAATACCCTGGACAGCACACTTTACTACTCGGCTTTGATCAATAAGATCAAGGTCAGTAATATCGAACTTGTCAATACGGTATTTAGTGGTTCTGTGATACAGAATAACCTGGATTTTGGCCTGTGGATAAAAGATAAAAAGGAGAAAGAACAGTATCATTTGGGTGGAGATATGCGTGTAGCTAACGGTGCATTTGTGTTCAATCTCCATCAGGATGGCTTAATGCTTAACTACGACAAATGGAACGTAAATCCGGCCAATGTACTTAAATTTGGTAGTACAGGTATTCAGGCAAAAGATTTTGTCCTGAGCAGTAAAGGGCAAGAATTAAGTATATCCTCACAAGACAGTGTCTTAAATTCACCGGTTAATATTTCCTTTAAAAATTTCCGTATCGAGACCCTAAGCAAAATGCTTGAAAGCGACATCATGGATCTAGGGGGCGGCATCAACGGCCAGGCAACAATATCACGCCTGGAAAGTAGTCCAGTATTTGTTTCGGATCTGCTCATCGATAAATTCTATGTTGGGAAAGATACCGTTGGAAATGTGAATATTAAAGTCAACAACGAAAAAGAAAATACCTATAGCGCAAATGTTAGTATCAGTGAAAATGGCAATAATGTGGTATTAAACGGTGATTTCATTAGTCCACCGAACGGAGAATCCAGTCTGGATTTCACATTGGATATCCAACCATTGAGCATGCAAACCGTACAAGCCTTTAGTTTGGGTTATTTGAAAGAGTCGAAAGGAAACCTGGAAGGTCAATTGAAAATTACAGGCTCACCTTCGAAACCTCGTATAGATGGTGACGTGAAATTTAAAGATGCCCAATTCAATATTGCTATGTTAAATGCCCTTTTCAAAGCAAAAGACGAGACGGTGCATTTTGATAATAGTGGCATTAGCTTTCCCAAATTTGCATTGGAAGACAAAAAAGGAAATATCGCCAAAGTTACGGGTTCGATCGACACAAAAACCTACACTGATTTTGATTTCAATCTGAATGTGAATACCGATAATTTTGAGGTGCTCAACTCAACCCAGACGGACAACGACATGTTCTATGGTAAGATGTACCTGACATCCAATCTGCGGATCAGAGGAAATCTGGACAAGCCTGTAGTCGATGGAACAATCAAAGTACTTGACGATACCGATTTTACCTTTGTCATGCCAAATGAGAATCCAGGGATCGCTGACCGTAAGGGGGTCGTAGAATTTGTGGATAAGAGCGATACCACCCGTGCGAATGTATTTGCCAAATTGGATTCTATGACGGTTACAAAATTGACAGGGATAGATGTGGATCTGAATCTACAGACAGACAAAGAGGCTAAATTTAAGATACTCTTAGATGCAGGATCGCAAGATGCCCTTAACATTCAAGGTCAGGCTGAATTAAACGCCGGTATAGATGCCAGCAGCAAGATTACCTTGTCTGGAACATTTACTGTAGATAAAGGAAGTTATTCCTTTAGTTTTGGCCCCGTGAAAAAGGATTTCACCTTCCAAAAAGGAAGTACGATTACCTGGAATGGAGATCCATTGGACGCACGGCTGAATATTACAGCAGCATATCTAATCAAAGCGCCGACTTTAGAATTGGTGGCAACGCAATTGGGATCTGAAAATGCAAATCTGTATAAACAACGTGTCCCATTCAATGTTTTACTAAAAATTACGGACAAGCTCTTCCAGCCACAATTAGGTTTTGATATCGATCTGGATGAGAATAACTCTATTGTCTCTCAAGATGTGGTCAGCAAGGTAAACAATGCGCTGACTACCCTCCGTGAAAATCCGTCTGAACTCAACAAACAGGTGTTCTCCCTCATTGTATTGGGACGATTTATGTCGACGAATCCATTTGAAAGTTTATCCGGTGGTGGTGGTACGGAAGCCATCGTTAGAAATAGTATCAGTTCATTCTTGAGCGGTCAGCTGAATCGTCTCGCTTCAGAATTGATTACTGGTGTAGAATTGGATTTCAACCTGACCTCTGAGGAAGATTATGCTACCGGTGCCGGACAGACAAGAACAGATCTAAATATCGGCGTCTCAAAAATGCTTTTGAATGACCGTTTAAAGATTACTATTGGTTCCAATTTTGAAGTGGAAGGTAATACCCGGCCCGGAGAAGCGTCCAATAATATTGCCGGAGATATTCAATTGGATTACCAACTTTCACAAGATGGCCGCTATTTTGCCCGTATGTATCGTAAAAACCAATACCAGGTGACCCTTCAGGGGCAATATGTAGAGACCGGTATCGGATTTATTATCAATATGGATTACAATAAGTTTAAAGAGATCTGGATGAGCTCTAAAAAACTTAGAGAGTACTATGATACCGATAGCAAAGGATTTAGAAAACGCTTCAATGTGGAACGGATGGAAACAGATTCGGTCTATCGGGACAGTGTCCGTACTGTTATTAGAGACAGTTTGATGCTCCATAGTCCGGAGTATAGAAAACGTATTGAAGAACGCGAAAAAGAAAAACGTAAACAAGAATTGGACTCCAGTAAAAATGCACCAAAAAATCCTGGTCCAAAAACAAATTTAGATACGATTAGAACGACAGCGATTAAAAATGAAGATGAGGAAAGGAGTTATCATGCGAGCTAAACTGAGATTTGCTATCGGAATATTGACATTGGCGACAGTAATAGCTTCCTGTTCTTCCACGAAGAATTTGAAAGAAGGGGAAAGCCTATATGTCAAAGGTAATGTGACCATCGATTCGGATACCATTTCAAAGGAGAATAAGGAAAAGCTTTCCACCTATCTCCAATCCGCTTTGATGCCCAAACCTAATAAACGTTTGGCGGGCGTTCCGTTCAAGCTATATTTTAATAATATGGCCGGTGATTCTGCCAATAAAAATATGATCAAAAGGTTCTTCAAGAAAATCGGCGAAGAGCCGGTTTTGTTGAGTGATGTCAACCGTGAATATAACGAGAACCTTTTACGAAACCGCTTGGAGAATATCGGCTTTTTCAATGCGGAGGTCAGATCAGATACGCTGGTTGAAGAGAAAAAAGCAACTGTCAATTACACAGCAAAGCCTAACCTGATCTACCGAATTCAATCGGTCAAATTTGACATTGACAGCAGCACACAGCTGGGGCGGGATATTCGTTCATCTTCGGATAAAAGCCTGCTGCAGGTAGGAAAAAACTACAGTCTGGATGTTGTGCTGAATGAGCGTGATCGTATTGACAATGACCTTAAAAATAAAGGTTATTATTATTTTAGTCCAGATTATATTCTTGTACAAGTAGACAGTTCACACCGGAATAACAGGGTCGATATGTACGTTACGGTGAAAAAAGAGACCCCTGCGCAAGCGAAAGTTCCGTCTAAAATAAATAAAATTTATATTTTCCCGAATTACACAGAGACCAGTTCGGGCTACCAGCGGTCGACCCGAAATGCAGAGTTATTTGACAGCAGCTACTATTTTATAGATCGTAATCATACATTTCGAAAGCCCGTTATCGCAAACCATATTTTCTTCAAACCAGGTGACACCTACAACCGTACTGCGCACAACCAAACGATTAGTCATTTGGTGAACCTGAACAGCTGGAAATTTGTGAAGAACAACTTTGTGGATAGTAAGGAAGTACCTAATGCACTGGATGTATACTATTATCTAACGCCACTCCCCAAAAAATCATTACGGGTAGAACTATTGGGCAAAATGGCATCAGTCTACAATGGTACAGAGGTCAACGTCAACTGGACGTTGCGCAATGCATTTAAGGGTGCAGAGCAATTGAGCTTCAATGTCTTTGGCGGATATGAAACACAGACGGGTGGAAATGCGGATCTAAATTCCAGTTATTACCGCTACGGAATGGAAGCTACAGTAACTTTTCCGAGGATACTCTCTCCTTTTGGCCATATTAATCCTTCACGCCGTTTTATTCCTAAGACCTATGTGAAGGGCCGATACGAGTTCCTCAACCGTCGTAAAGCATATACACTGAATTCTATTGCATTGGATTATGGTTATATCTGGCAAGAGTCAGAGGAAAAGCAGCATGATCTCGCTTTGCTGGAAATTACCTATGTACAACCTAAAGGTATTTCGGAAAATTATCAAAAGCAAATGGATACGATCCCCGCTTTACGGCATGCGATCGACCCACAGTTTACGATTGGCCCCAATTACAACTTCACTTTTCAGAATACAATGAAGCAGCACCTGAAAAATACATTCTATTTCAAAGGTAATCTGGATCTCTCGGGCAATATCCTTGGCTTAATCAAAGGTGCGGATTTCAATAAAGGCAAGACTTTCAAGTTATTTGACGCATACTTCTCCCAGTATATTAAATTAAGTGGTGATGGAAGACATTACTTTAAATTATCAGAGAATTCGCAACTGGCTTCCAGGGTAAGTCTTGGATTGAGTTATTCCTATGGAAACTCGCGATCCCTACCCTATTTGAAACAATATTATGTCGGTGGTCCGAACAGTATCCGCGCCTTTGGTGCCCGCGCTATCGGTCCCGGAACGGTTGCTCCGGAAAAATTGAGCAATGGTTTATTTTATGCAGACCAGACTGGTGATATCAAATTGGAACTGAATACCGAATACCGGGCTAAGCTGGCTGGTTTTGTACATTGGGCAGCATTTATTGATGCGGGTAACGTCTGGCTGCAACGCGAAGATGTGAATAAGCCCGGTGCGAAATTCAGCAAGAACTTTTTGAATGAACTTGCTGTGGGCGGTGGCGCTGGCTTGCGTTTCGACTTTACTTTCCTGATCATCCGGACTGATTTTTCAATTCCTTTCCGTATTCCCTACCTACCAAAAGGGGAACGCTGGGTATTTAAGGACATTGATTTCGGCAGTTCGCAATGGCGGAAAGACAACCTGATGTTCAATCTGGCTATTGGTTATCCATTCTAGCCTCAGGCGACATCTCTAGGTCATGTTTCAACCACTATCATTTTATGACGTTGAAAAATCAAGTTATTCCGGTGAAATTGATTGATTTACTGACAATAATTCGTTAAATTCAAGCATTATTTACTAATCCACATAAATGCTCATGAAATATCCATGTAGAAAAACAGTACAAGCATTCGTAAAAATGGACTGGATATTCCATATGGCCTTTAAAAAACAAATAATTTACATATGAAAGTAACTATTGTTGGTGCTGGAGCTGTAGGCGCAACTACAGCAGACAATTTAATCCGTCGAAATGTCGCCGAGGAAATTGTGTTATTGGATATCAAGGAAGGATTTGCGGAAGGAAAAGCGCAGGATATGGCTCAAACGGCAGCCTTACTGGGCTTTGAATCCAAGATCAAAGGGGTAACCAATGACTATCTGTCTACTGCGGGCTCTACTGTTGCTGTCATTACCTCAGGTATTCCCCGCAAGCCGGGAATGACCCGCGAGGAATTGATCGGAACAAATGCCAATATCGTTAAATCGGTTGTAGAGAATTTGGTAAAGCACTCTCCGGATATCATTATTGTCATTGTTTCTAACCCAATGGATACGATGACCTATCTCGCGCTCAAATCGAGTGGCTTGCCTAAAAATAGGATTATCGGAATGGGTGGAACATTGGATTCCGCACGCTTCAAGTATCAATTGAGTGAAAAATTAAATGCTTCAGCCGCGGACCTCAATGCTATTGTCATTGGTGGTCACGGCGATACCACGATGATTCCGCTGATCAAGCACTCCACGTGGAACAGCATTCCGGTCAGCAACTTTCTAACCGCCGAAGAACAGGCAGAGATTGTGCATAAGACAATGGTTGGTGGAGCAACTTTAACAAGCCTTATCGGCACCTCTGCCTGGTACGCGCCGGGAGCTGCTACCGCTGCAGTGGTCGAAAGCATTGTACGTGACCAAGGTAAATTGTTTACTGCTTCCGTTTACCTCGAAGGTGAATTTGGTCAGGAAGATATCAATCTCGGTGTTCCGGTCATTATCAACAAAAAAGGATGGGACCGTATTATTCCACTGCAACTGGATGAAGAGGATAAGGAAAAATTCGGCAAAAGTGCCGATGCGGTACGTACCATGAATAATGTATTAAAAGAAATAAACGCGTTGTAATCAACATACAGCAGCGAATGGAAAGGCCGTTATTGGAATAACGGCCTTTTTTATGTCTGGTTTGCCGATCATTTTTTCATGCTGCATCCCGGATTTTACGTTCAAAGGAGCAGTAAGCTTGCGCCAAAGTTTTTTTTAATTAAATTTTTGGCTATGTTTGGAAATATGACAACAGTACCTTTTCAACTTCTGGACCTTCAGGGACAAGGAACACATATTCTAGTTGATGTAACGCTATATGAACGCAGTTTTAAGATGGTAATCGACACGGGAGCATCCAAAACCGTATTTGACAAAACCCAAATGGGCCACCTTCTGGAAGATCAATTACTGTTGGAACCATCGGAAACCCTTTCAACAGGTCTCGGTACCAACTCCATGGAGAGTTTTACAATGGAAATCCCCAGCTTGTATATCGGTACATGGCGAATCAATAAATTGAAAACCGCGGTATTGGATTTAAGCTCCATCAATTACGCCTACGGGCAAATGGAGCTGGAACCGGTGATCGGTGTACTAGGCGGTGATATTTTTGCCGACTATGGTGCTGTCATTGATTACGCCAAGCAGACATTACGCTTACGTGACCGAAAAATTAAGAGTCACTAGAATTTAAAAAGCCTTTTATGGATATGCATCCGCAGATAGGTGTAATAGAGTATGGCTATTAATATTCCCAATCCGCCCATCAGGTATAAGGTTGTCCGGAGGCCATAGTAGCTTGCCAGGGAGCCAATCATCAATGTCCCTATCGGAAAAATCCCCTGAAAGGCCATCACATAATATGAAATCGCCCGTGCCCGGTAGATTGGTATGGCATGTGTCTGAATATAGGTGTTAATACTAGAATTCTGCATCATCATCGCAAAGGAAACCAGCATAACATAAACGAGTGCCATCTGCAACATGCTTGAATGCGCCAGGAAGAGTAAGGCCAGTCCCATCAGTGCCGCGGCCCCCATTACTTGATAACGCAGGTTAGTCCCTGACTTCAGGCGGGCCATATTAAATGCACCGATCATGGCACCTAGTCCAGCAGCACTTTCAAACCAGGAGAACGTACGTTCGTCTCCATGGAACATTTCTTTTGCTATGGCCGGCAAAAGCGAGGTATAAGGGATGACGATCAAACTGGAGAACGTCATAATAATAATCAGGGAAGAAATATGTGGTGAACGTTTGAGGTAGCGAAATCCCTCGACCAGTCCCTCCCAGTTGCTCCCTTTGCTGAGCTGTACCTTGGTCTCATCCACCTGCATCATCAACAAGGTAATAATGACGGGCACAAAACTGATAAAATTCAGGGCAAAACAGACCAGTTCGCCATAGGTACTCAATAAAATCCCCCCAATAGCAGGGCCCAGCATCCGTGCACCGTTAAAAATGGTCGAATTAAGCGCGATGGCGTTCGGCAGATCCTTGCGGTCGCCGACCAGATACATCATCAACGACTGCCGACCGAGCACATCAAACGAGTTGATGACCCCTTGTATGAGTCCTAGTACCGAGAGCCACAAGACGCTCTCCCATTTGAGGTAAACTACCAAGGTCAGTACACCAGCCTGTATCATCAGGCCGATCTGCGTCAATAACACCAATTTATATTTTTTGTGTTTATCGACGAAGCTTCCGATAAATGGGGACATTACCAACGAGGGCAATAAGGAAATAAACTGAACGAACCCCAACCAGAACACCGAGCCTGTCAGCTCATACACCAGCCAGCTGATCGCTATCCGCTGCATCCAAGTTCCCATTAGGGAAATTGCTTGTCCTATCACATGTAAACGGAAGTTTCTATAATGGAGAGACCTAAAAACCTGCATATTGAAAGATAATACTATAAAAGTATAACAAAAAAGAAAGAGAAGAGATTCTATTTTGCAAAAATAATGATGCAATTCATTGAAATCAATGTGTAATACTGGAATATAATCAATAACTTTGCACCTATTATTTTGAACGTTAAAATAATCAAATAATTATCATTCAACAACATACAAAATGAAATTTTTTATTGACACAGCGAACCTAGAGCAAATCAAGGAAGCCCAAGACTTAGGCGTATTAGATGGTGTAACGACCAATCCAAGCTTAATGGCTAAAGAAGGTATCAGCGGTGATGAGAACGTAATCAACCACTACAAAGCAATCTGTGCTATTGTTGACGGCGACGTGAGTGCTGAAGTTATTTCTACTACTTATGACGAAATGATCAAAGAGGGAGAAGCATTGGCAGCTCTTGACAGCAAGATCGTGGTCAAAGTTCCTATGATCAAAGATGGCGTGAAAGCAATTAAATATTTCAGCAAAAAAGGTATTAAAACAAACTGTACATTGGTATTCACTGCTGGTCAAGCTTTATTGGCAGCAAAAGCAGGTGCAACTTATGTTTCTCCTTTTATTGGCCGTTTGGATGATATCTCTACAGATGGACTGGCATTGATCGAAGATATCCGTTTGATCTATGATAACTACCAGTATCCAACACAGATCTTAGCCGCTTCTGTACGCCACAGCGCGCACATCCTGGGCTGTGCTAAAATCGGTGCAGATGTGATGACGGGTCCATTATCGGCAATTTTATCCCTATTGAAACACCCATTGACAGATAGCGGTTTAGCAACATTTTTAGCTGACCACGCGAAAGCTGCAGGCAAATAAAATAGACTATATTTCGGTATAGGTTTTAAACCGATAGGGGGAAGATGACAATAATCTTAACCTTATCGGTTTTCTTATGTGGATAAATTGCTTATTTTTGTAATTGATCTAAGGTTTAACAAAAGAGTCCATGGAACAATCCAATACAGCATATCCAGAAATCCTGAAACGGAATAGTTTAAAAGTTACCCAACCACGGTTAAGGGTACTTGAAATTATTTCAACGAAAGATTCGGCCATTTCCCAGCCTGAATTGGAGAAACTATTGGGCAAGGATATCGACCGTGTGACATTATACCGTGTACTGGCCAGTTTTGAGGAAAAAGGCATTATCCACAAGATCTTTGATTTACACGGAACCGCGACCTACGCCATGTGTTCCACCAACTGTTCCGAACATGACCATCACGACCAGCATGTACATTTTATCTGCCGGATATGCAATTCGGTCTATTGTCTGGATGAAATTACATTACCAAAAGTAGCTATCCCCGATGGGTTTAGCCTGGAAGCGATTGCCGTAAATGCACTCGGCGTATGCAATCATTGTAAAAAATAAATCATACCGTACAGTTCCAAAACAATTTCTCCCCTGATCTGTCTATAGTTTGGTAATCGGATTTTGCTCCGATTAGCTCGGCTATCGTACGGTTAAAATGCGGTTTTTTTTGTACCTTGTATCAACAATGTCGATCATACAGATGAGTGATCGAGCAGCTCTGCAAATGCCTTTGGAGGCTAAAACAAATGAGTAAACAATAACACGAATGAAGACAAGAAAAGAAAATCCCTATAAAGAGGTATTGACACAACTGATCATCGATATTTTCGAAAAGTCAGGAAACAAACCACTCAACTATAAGCAAGTTTCTTCCAAATTGAACCTGACGGACAACGATTCCAAAGTCGCTATTGCCGATATTTTACAGGAGAATGTGCGAAGCGGACTGTTTATAGAGGCAGAACGTGGAAAATTTAACCTGAAGCAGCTTAAAGTATATGTCACCGGAAGGGTGGACATGACAGCAGATGGTTCCGCCTATATTATTCCGGAAGATGAATTTGAGAACGACATCTATATTGCGCCGCGTAAACTAAGACAGGCCCTGCATGGGGATATTGTCAAGGTGCACACTTTTGAGAAAAGGAAAGGTGGCCGCAAAAAAGAAGGCGAAGTTGTCGAAATCTTACAACGGGCCAAAACGGACTTTACCGGAACGATCAGCATCTCAAATAATTTCGCTTTTTTTATCGCGGATGACCGCAAGATGCTCCATGATATCTTTATCCCCCTGGACAATCTAAACGGCGCCAAGGACAAGGAGAAAGTGGTGGTTTCGATCATTGACTGGCCAAGTGGCAGTAAAAACCCTGTAGGAACGGTCAAACATGTCCTTGGGGTCAAAGGCGAAAACAACACCGAGATGAATGCGATCCTGGCGGACTACGGTTTCCCATTGGAATTCCCGAAAAAGGTAGAAGAAGAGGCCAATAAAATCACGGAAAAAATCAGCAAGGAAGAAATCGCCAAGAGACGTGATTTCAGAGGGGTCACGACCTTCACGATTGACCCTGCAGATGCCAAAGATTTTGACGATGCCATATCTTTCCAAAAGCTGGAGAACGGCAATTACGAGATCGGCGTACATATCGCCGATGTATCCCATTTTGTGCTACCGGATACCGAACTGGACAAGGAGGCTTTTAACCGTGCGACATCAGTCTATCTGGTCGACCGTGTTATTCCGATGCTTCCGGAGCGCCTGTCCAATGGGGTCTGTTCATTACGCCCACATGAAGACAAACTTTGCTTTTCGGCGGTATTCGAAATGGATGAGAAAGCTACTATTCATGAGCAATGGTTCGGCCGTACGATTATCCATTCGGACAGACGGTTTAGCTATGAAGAAGCGCAGGAAGTCATCGAGACGAAATCCGGTGATTTCAGCCATGAGATCTTAAAATTAAATGAGCTTGCTTATATCCTCCGCGAGCGCAAGTTTAAAAATGGTGCGATTGCCTTTGAAAGTGAGGAGGTTAAATTCACCCTGGATGAGCATGGCAAACCTACGGGCGTATACACCAAAGTACGTAAAGATGCCCACAAGCTGATCGAAGATTTTATGTTGCTGGCCAACCGTAAAGTGGCCGAATATATCGGTAAGCAAGGTCGCGGTAAAAACAAATTAACGTTTGTATACCGTTACCACGATGTGCCTAATCCGGAAACTTTGACCACATTCTCGCAATTTGCCGCGCGCTTTGGCCATAAGCTGACCATTAAAACAGACAAGGAAACAGCGAAATCGCTTAATGCTATCATGACCAAGATCGAAGGCAGCAAGGAGCAAAATATGCTGACCTCTTTGGCGGTACGATCAATGGCCAAGGCTATCTATACAACGAAGAAAACAAGCCATTATGGATTGGCTTTTGACTATTACACCCACTTCACTTCCCCTATCCGTCGATATCCGGATGTGATGGTACACCGTCTTTTGCAGTTCTACCTGGATGGTGGTACAAAGGTCAATGCCGAGCATTATGAGAAAATGGCAGAGCACTCCTCGCAAATGGAGAAAAAGGCAGCTGAAGCGGAACGTGCTTCCATTAAATACAAACAAGCGGAATACCTACAAGATCAGATTGGCACCGAATACACTGGTATTGTCTCAGGTGTGACCGAATGGGGTATGTATGTGGAGATTGAAGAGAACAAGTGTGAGGGTATGGTGCGCTTGCGTGATATCACAGATGATTTCTATGTACTGGATGAGAAGAACTACGCCATTATCGGCCAGCGGAAGAAAAAGAAATTCCAATTGGGTGATGAGGTTCAAATCCGTGTAAAGAAAGTGGATCTGGATAAACGGCAGATAGATTTTACGTTGTTGAGTTAAAACATAAAAAGCCGCACCAAATATTTTGGTGCGGCTTTTTATGTTTTAACTCTATTGCTTTGCACCATCAAATTTAAAAGTTGTTTCACCTTCGGCTAATGGCTTAGCCAAATAACTAACTGTCTTGTTTTTAACCTCATACAAAAACATTGCTCCGGGCTCTGTAGCTGCTGATTGTATTGAATAATCTGCATTATTTGTTACGTTAAATTCCCGAGGAGGTAATTTCAATGAACTATCTTCCACCTCAACTTTAATACGGTTATCCCCCACTTTAGTTACTTTAATGGTCTTATTAAACTTCTCACCAACTCCTACGATATCCAAACTACCCTTATACGTACCTACAGCCGCATCAATACTCCCACCTGTTTGAATCGGCTCATCTTTATCCTTAGAACATCCCACAAACGCAAGAGTCACAAGCGCCAATACCATTGCATACATTAATTTAATTTTCATAACTTGAATACTTTAATTTGTTTTTACTGTTAATTATCTATCCGTGTTTGACAAACGTCCTGCCAAAAAGATGCATAAACACGCAAAAAGATAAAATATACTGGAAAACCAGTAGAAGAATAATTGCGTAAAAAAACATAGAAGAACTAGTAATCAATATGTAAGGATGCCATAGAGCAACAATATAAAACATTACTATTTTTGCACAGTTTGGGTTGACAACACTACTAATATTGTCCTTATTTGGCAACATCCTATTTAGCAAGGAAAAGCTATCGATTGTCGTCATACCGTATCCGGATTTTACAAGAGATGAATGAGAGCTGCGTAAGTATCAAATGAAATCTCCCGGGTGTTTATTCCATTTCGCCAAGTAAAACATGAATTCAGCGCCGTGTCGGATTGAGCCAAACCAGTGTCGAAGCTATTTTTCCATGTGGGGAAATGAAAATTCCACCTGACTAAATCATCCAGACCAAGGAAAAAACGGAACAGACAGGCGACTAAATCATTCCGGCGCCTGACAAAACCATATCGCCACAAGGGAAAATGACTTAGTCGTGTGTCGAAATGATTTCGACAGGAGAGTAAATGAAAGTTCCACCTGACTAAATCATCTAGCCCCAGGAGAATATACAGAAGAAGGAGCGCGAACTTGTCAAACCATGTGGGGAAATGCTTCCGCCTCAGGGAAAAGAGAACTTCTATTTGGAAAAAATAATCTAAATTTTATACACTAACTATTTAATATTCAAAACGGAATCAGTATCTTTGCGAACTTAAAATAATTTAGGTATCAAATTTATAAACAAAAACAGGTAAATGCCTACTATTCAACAATTAGTTAGAAAAGGTAGAGTAGCTCTGGTTGATAAGAGTAAGTCACCAGCGTTGGACTCATGTCCACAGCGAAGAGGTGTATGTACACGTGTATATACTACTACCCCTAAAAAACCAAACTCAGCAATGCGTAAAGTAGCTCGTGTACGTTTAACAAACGGTAAAGAGGTCAACGCTTACATCCCTGGAGAAGGTCACAACTTACAAGAGCACTCGATCGTATTGATCCGTGGTGGTCGTGTTAAGGATTTACCAGGTGTGCGTTACCACATCATCCGTGGTGCATTAGATACTTCAGGTGTAGCAGGTCGTAACCAACGTCGTTCTAAATACGGAACTAAGCGTCCTAAACCAGGACAAGCAGCTGCAGCTCCAGCAAAGGGTAAAAAGAAATAATTAAACGGAGGAAAGAAAAATGAGAAAATCAAAACCGAAAAAGAGAATCATTTTACCTGATCCAAAGTTTAACGACGTTCAGGTAACACGTTTCGTAAACAATATGATGGTAGATGGTAAAAAATCCATCGCTTATGATATTTTTTACGATGCAGTAGAATTAGTAGAACAAAAAACACAAGAAAGCGGTTTAGAAGCTTGGAAAAAAGCTTTGAACAACGTTATGCCTGCTGTTGAAGTTAAATCACGCCGTGTAGGTGGTGCTAACTTCCAAGTTCCTATGGAAGTTCGTCCAGAGCGTAAAATTGCTTTGGGTATGAAATGGTTAATTTCATACGCTCGTAAACGTGGTGAAAAAACAATGTTCGAAAAATTAGCAGGAGAAATCATTTCAGCTTCTAAAGGTGAAGGTGCTGCTGTTAAGAAGAAAGAAGATACGCACAAAATGGCGGAAGCTAACAAAGCGTTCTCACACTTCAGATTCTAATTTTGAAGACATTCAAAAAAATATGATTACACCGACCTCCGATAAACGAACACTCTTTTATCAAGGTCGGTGTACTTATTTAACATTACATTTAAACACATAAGGCCCGTAAGGCCAGCTGCTTAAAAATATTATGGCAAGAGATTTAAAATTCACTAGAAATATCGGTATCGCTGCACACATCGATGCTGGTAAAACTACAACAACTGAGCGTATACTTTATTACTCAGGTGTAAACCATAAAATTGGTGAGGTTCACGAAGGTGCTTCAACAATGGACTGGATGGAGCAAGAGGCTGAGCGTGGTATCACGATCACTTCTGCTGCAACAACTGTATTCTGGAACTACCGTAACAACAAATACCAAGTAAACGTTATCGATACACCTGGACACGTGGATTTCACGGTTGAGGTAAACCGTTCGTTACGTGTATTGGATGGATTGGTATTCTTGTTTTCAGCAGTTGATGGTGTTGAGCCTCAATCTGAAACAAACTGGCGCTTAGCTGATGGTTATAAAGTACCTCGTATCGGTTTCGTTAACAAAATGGACCGTTCGGGAGCTGACTTCTTGAAAGTTGTAAAACAAGTAAAAGATATGTTGGGTTCTGATGCTGTAGCGTTACAATTGCCTATCGGTGCTGAAGATACGTTCACAGGTGTAGTTGACTTGATCAACAACCGTGGTATCGTTTGGAATGAGCATGATAAAGGAATGACTTTTACTGAAGTTCCAATTCCTGAGGATATGTTGGACGAGGTTGCTGAATACCGTGAGAAATTATTAGAAGCAGTAGCTGGTTATGATGAGTCTTTGATGGAGAAATTCTTCGAAGATCCAGATTCATTGACTGAGCGTGAAATCTTAAATGCATTACGTGCGGCAGTATTGGACAACTCTATCGTTCCTATGGTTTGTGGTTCATCTTTCAAAAACAAAGGTGTTCAAACCATGTTGGATCTAGTAATGGAATTATTGCCTTCACCTCTTGATGTAGAGGCTGTAAAAGGTACTAATCCTGATACTGGTGAAGAAATTGAACGTAAACCATCTGTTAGCGAGCCTTTCGCAGCTTTGGGTTTCAAAATTGCGACTGACCCATTCGTAGGTCGTCTATGTTTCATCCGTGCTTACTCTGGTAAGTTAGATGCAGGTTCTTATGTATTGAACACACGTTCAGGTAACAAAGAACGTATCTCTCGTATCTTCCAAATGCACGCCAACAAACAAAACCCTATTCCTTTTATCGAAGCAGGTGATATCGGTGCGGTTGTAGGTTTCAAAGACATCAAAACTGGTGATACACTTTGTGACGAAAAAGCGCCTATCGTATTAGAGTCTATGACTTTCCCTGAGCCAGTAATTGGTTTAGCGATTGAGCCTAAAACTCAAGCTGACGTTGATAGATTAGGTATTGGTCTTGGTAAATTGGCTGAAGAAGATCCTACATTCGTTGTTAAATCTGACGAAGAAACTGGTCAAACAGTTATCTCTGGTATGGGTGAGCTTCACTTAGAGATCTTGATCGACCGTTTGAAACGTGAATTCAAAGTTGAGGTTAACCAAGGTGCTCCTCAAGTAGCATACAAAGAGTCGATCAATGGTACTACTGAGCACCGCGAGGTATACAAAAAACAATCAGGTGGTCGTGGTAAATTCGCGGATATCAAAGTTGTTATCTCTCCTATCGATGCAGATTACGATACAACAAAATCAGCACTTCAATTCGTAAACGAAATTGTGGGTGGTGCGATTCCTAAAGAATATATCCCATCCGTTCAAAAAGGATTTGAAGCTTCATTAAGCAATGGTATTTTAGCTGGTTACCCTCTTTCTGGCATGAAAGTTCGTTTGATTGATGGTTCATTCCACGCAGTCGATTCAGATTCATTATCATTCGAATTGGCAGCTAAAATGGCTTACCGTGAGGCATTACCTAAATGTTCTCCAGTATTGATGGAGCCAATCATGAAAGTTGAAGTATTGACTCCAGAAGAAAACATGGGTGATGTAATGGGTGACTTGAACCGTCGTCGTGGTCAAATGCAAGGTTTGGATTCACGTAACGGTGCACAGGTAATCAAAGCATTGGTTCCACTTTCTGAAATGTTCGGTTAC
The DNA here is from genome assembly GCF_002933815.1 of Sphingobacterium sp. HMA12. Lineage (GTDB taxonomy): Bacteria > Bacteroidota > Bacteroidia > Sphingobacteriales > Sphingobacteriaceae > Sphingobacterium. The sequence goes on along the minus strand of NZ_BEYR01000003.1, from coordinate 7,888 downwards.
GTAACACAATTACGTACAATCACTTCAGGTCGTGCAACATCTACAATGGAATTTGATCACTACTCAGAAGCTCCACGTAACGTTGCTGAAGAAGTAATCGCAAAATCAAAAGGCAGAATCAAAGGTTCTGTGGAATAATATAAAACAACGATAATGGAACAAAGATAAAGGACGCTAGTCTTTTCTCTTTGTTCTTTAATCAAAAAATACACACCGATTGCTAGTTGTGAATAGCTCTAATTAGCAATCATTTTAAATAAATAAAAATGAGCCAAAGAATCAGAATTAAATTGAAATCTTACGATTACAATTTGGTTGATAAGTCAGCTGAGAAAATCGTAAAAACAGTAAAACCTACAGGTGCAGTTGTTAGTGGTCCTATTCCATTGCCTACTGAGAAAAAAATCTATACGGTATTACGTTCACCACACGTTAACAAAAAAGCACGTGAGCAATTCCAATTGTGTGCTTACAAAAGATTGTTGGATATCTATTCATCAAACGCTAAAACTGTTGACGCATTGATGAAACTTGAATTGCCTTCAGGTGTTGAAGTAGAAATCAAAGTGTGATAGATTTCAGTCACTGAAATAAAAAGGGCTTTTCTTACGAAAGGCCCTTTTTTATTTTTATATTTTTTTACTTAGAATTGGTAACCAACTCCTACTGAAAATACGCGGTTTTTTAGACTACCTTCGCCATTAGTTTCCTTAGCAATATTTGTTAATCCTAGACCATAACCACCATTAATCAAGAAACCATTGGTGAACTTAAAGCCTGCCAAAACATTTAACCCTGCGTCAAAGGTTTTGTAGCCGAAATCACCAAAGCTTCCACTTTCTTTCCCGTCTATATCAAAAAAATCATCTTCAAAAGATCCCGAGATATTATCAGCTTTAACTTTAGCATGAATTCCAAATCCAGCATATGGGCCGGCCCCAAAAAAGACATTTCCAGAATTTCCTGTTGGGATAGAATATACAAAATTGACTGGTATTTCAATGTACATCAAATCTTGCTTTACACTACCCGACACTCCACTTATACCAGCAAGTTCCGCCATTTTTGTCAATGAAATTTTACTTCCTTTCCCTTGTAATGAAATTCCGGGTTGAATACTAAAACTATTTGCCAGTGGGATGTCAGCATAACCTGCCACATAAAATGATGTTGCAGCATCAGAAGTATAAGAAAAACCCTGTGCGGATTCTTTCATTTTAGCAAAGTTAGCACCAGCTTTAATACCATAAGAAGTTTGTGCTTTTGCTCCAGCAATAAAACATAATGCTGCTGCAATTGAGAGTAATTTTCTTTTCATTAAAAACAAATTAAATATAGAGCTAAAATAAGATATAATATCCCGAAACACAACAAGAAAATTAAGCAAAATAATTTTCGTAAATGATTCGCTATAGATTATTCTATCCGCCTGTAATTTAGACTCAACACCTATTCAAAGACTTAATCAAAAATTTTCACATAGTAGAAGCTGCGAGTGTTAACCAAAACCATCTACTGATTCTACTCAATCAAATAATTCCAGTTTCCTAATACATCCGGTATCTTCCAAGACTCCGCCTTAGTTTTGTAGATGCTAAAGTGTTCTTTATCCCATTTGGTAATATGGTATCCTTTACAAAACTTACAATAATAAGCCCTTTTGCAGGCATCTTTTCCCATCCGATGTTTGATACGTCTGCCGTCTAATTTGTTTCTCACCCGTGATTTGAACTTAAAATGAAGCATTGCCCATTGGGCTTCAATTAAAGAAGGAAATCCAACTTTACCAGTAGCACGGCATTTCCAGGTATTATCCTTTGCTTTTTCCATAATCTATCTTTTAAAGTTTATCTCTTATTGTATCTTTCCTTTTCTATTGGTACCTGCAACATGATCCATTCTTTGATATGCTTAACAATCTTATCAGACACCTCAAAATTATAACGCCCTTCAAACGGAAGCTTGAGCACAATACGTAACCTGCCACGCTTCAGTTGATGACAAGACTGGATCATACCAAACGGTATCGCCTTATCCCGATCTATCTTTTGTACGAATCCTTTTGTACTATTTACGACTTCCTTTAGGCTACGTTGTTCACCACAAGTAAGATTGTCGTGCATCGCAGTTTTTAAATAAAGGCTGACGATACTATTTTTAAAAGTAAAAATTCCTAAATCTTTATACAGAATCTTCTGGGACAAGATTTTATTATTGAGCAAGAATACTTCCTGCTCCGGATCCATGGATTTGACCAGAACTAAATCTATTTCATCCATGGAATCAGGATCTCTATCTCCCGTCTCAGCTTCCAGGATTTCCCTCACCTCTTCCAGATCCGGAGATAACAGATCAATTTGTTCCTCAAGATCTGTTATCTTTAATTGCTGCTGATGGTTTACTTCGTTCAATTCAACAAGTAGCTTTTTTTGGCTTTGATAATTGGCGAGATAAAAATACACTGTATAGCACATATTCAAGACCAGAACCCCACTAAATATGACCATTAGAGGAAATAAAAGCCATTCATCCTTAGCCATTGAATCTGGACCGATAATCCAGAACAAAAACAGTGTGGGCAATACACAACAAAAAAACAGTTGTGTACCGATGCGTTTCTCCGGATCGGTCAACCAATTTTGCCTTTTGTCCAGTAACACTATAACCAAACGTATATAGAGAAAAGTGATAGCCACCATCAGCACAAAAAATAGATAGCTAGAGATGATTGACCAGTTTGCAAGCCGATCAGCTAAAGCCCCCTGATAACCCAAATACCAGCAAACACCGCCAAAGACGAAAGACGCGATCAATAGCCAGATTACATCCGGGTAATTTACAGTCAAATCTTTACTATCTTGATATTTGTCCTGACCGATACTTTTCATATACTCCAATACTATTTTATCAAAGCTCTATCCAAACATACATGCGCATCCAGTTTGCTTGCTCTTTCTCATTCGGGTAGAGTTTACCTTATTATAAATTACTTTTCAACATACCAAGGTCCCTTCAAGCATATATGGCTAGATATTGCTTAAGGACTTTTATTAAAAATTTCCCTATACGAAGAAATGTTTACTATATAAATTTAGCCATTTATATTTTAAACAATATTCCCAGTTCAAAAATCGGCTTTTTCATTCCGCCCTCTAACCTAAATAATTACTCTGTTGGATGAAAATTTTCAACCTTTATTGTTTAAAATGCACCTTTCGTTGTAAAGAAATCAGCCTTCGTTGTAAAAAACAGGTCTTCGTTGAAATTAAGGCGGTATTCAGCAAAAATTTCCTGTCGTTATCGGTATTTTTGAAAAGTAATAGTTCACTGATTATAAACCCATAGATCATGAGAACAACAAAAACAGTCCTCCCATTTAGCCGCAATTATATATTTATTACGATTGCTGTATTGATTACCTTATACGGGCTTTTTTGGGCGCGGACACATGACCAACGTGTATATAGCATTGGTGTACTGGTCGTGCTTATCCCCTTTTTAGAGATCCGAAACCAAGAGCGCGTGATGCAGCTCTTCTTTATCTTTTTTGCCTGTATCCAGCTTAGCAGCATAGCATTATTTGATCGCCTCCCCTATCAGCTATTGATCAGTTCCCAGCCATTTTGGACAGCTGTAAAAAAAGGCATACCAATAGCCTTCATCGTCTGTGTGTTAGCACATCTATTTTCTTGGAGAAAGATAAACCTTTTCAAACTTTATGGGATCCAATTCCCGATTATGATCCTTGCCTGTATCTGGTATATACGTATGCTGCTGATTATGGCCAATTGTCAGCATATCCCAAATGCGAAAGCTGTACGCATACCTGCCATTGTCATCCAAAAATGTCCTCCTTGTTGTGACATCCATGAATTATGGTTTTCGTTCAAGCATGAAGGGCAAGAGCAAACAGCAGCCATAAACGTCAATCCACGGTTACATGAGCAGACCAATGAGGGAGACACACTCCTGCTGCAAATGCATCCCGGAGTCTATGGCTGGCCCTGGTACCACAAAGATATAAAAAGGAGGTACAGATGATCGTAAGTTTACAGCCCCTGACTTTGCTTATCGAAGCTTTGGATCACTTGGAAAGCAAGGGAGCACAGGCACATTTACACGAGATTTCAGTGGCCTGCTCCGATAATTTTGCGCTGTCATTACAGGCCTTCCGGCAGATCAGTAATGTCGACTCCGCCAGCCAGGCTGTGCGTCTATACCATACCCAATTACTTCGTCTACACCAAAAACTCGATAGCTTCTGTAGGGATAACAATATCGAAGACCGTACGGCGTTAGTAGCGCTGGAAGACTTGCTCGAACGTATTGAATTTTTATTTAAAAGAGACATCGATCCTGCTACATTCTTACCAAGCCATTACCGCAAAAGGATGTATGCATATGTCTACATCAATATTCCCTATATCCTCGATAGTCTTGCCCAAAAAGACATACCACAAGTTTATCTTGGTGAAATTCTTTCAGCCATGGACAGTCTATTTGAAAATGGCAAGATCCCTTATATTCAATACCGACATCAAGATTATCTGATCCAATTGGTCGAATCGCTACGGCAGTTGGCGCAAGACAAGCGCCAAGGTAAGAACTGGCATTACCGGTTTTTAGTAGTGATGGTCAATTTCAATTTTAACCACATGGGATTCTTTAACCGCTGGAAAGAGCTGTACATTTCAGATCCCTCATTTATGGATGCGCTATTACGCTTTCCAAAACATTTCTCCTGCATTCCCAACTTTGCGTATGATAGCAATCGAAGGAGTTTGCTTGAGTTGATGTGCGAGTACATTCAGGCCGAAAATACGCAACCGCATTCAACATTGCATGATCATTCACAACGATTTATCCATAGCAATTTCAATGGCAAGGAGCTCAAGATCTGGATGCACATCGCTGTCAAGGCTAATATCATGCGCTCGTCTGAGAAAAAAGAAGTTGCCGAGGAGTTTTCCAAACTCATCAAAACGAGGGAGGGCACCTTACTTTCTGCCCATAGCCTGACAAGGATGGACAAAAGTGCTGAATTTCATGCAGCTGTACGTATCCGTAGAGTATTAAACACCATGCTTGCCGAGCTGAATGAACAATTTCCCGAATTAAATAAATAAAATACACAGAATTAAAAAAACTAGGGGTATGTTAGCGTTACACCCCCTCAACACATTCGTTCTATCTATCAAATACAGCCATTACAATCCCAAAACCGACGGTTTTACCAAGAAGCCACACCTAACCTTTTTGCCACAATATTACCCCTTCACTACATCCCACTCTTTGTTTAAACCAAATAGAGGCGGGTAAACTCTCCGAATTAGTCATTTCGTTACACCTACGCTCGCCTATTTTCCGTGGTACCTTTGATTTAAGGCGTACGAGAAAGTAGAAGCTGGCGCTCAGGCAGGCCGCTGTACCTAATGGAGGGGCAGGTACGGCGCCCTGTTTTTAAAGAAGCATAGAAATAATAAAAGCCCATTCAAAAATAATTAACACGGCAATACAAATAATTAAGCCCGGGATATAAATAGTTAGGAGAGAAATACAAATAATTAGTATGAGCAAAGCATAAACAATAAAGGAGCTAAACTAAATAGTTAGCCTAAACTAAGCATAAATAATAAAACCCTAACAGGAAATAATAAAACAGCGGAAAGAAATAATAAATACCACAGTACAAATAATTAAAGCTATGGAAGCGAATAAAACAAGCAGCATCATATATATGATCCTTCGGTCGGTAATGATCCTTTTTTGGATCTATGCAGGTATGGACAAGATCTGGCAGCTGAGCGCGTTTCGGATCGCCCTCGAGCAGCAGCCAGTAATCAGTTATCTGGCTCCAATACTCTTTTGGTTACTTCCGCTTATGGAAATCGCGGTAGGGATATTGCTAGCCATACCATCAGTCGGACTGCGTGTGTGGGGATGGAGAGCCTCCACCCTATTGATCATCGTTTTTACGATCTATATTGGATTAGGCTTATTCAATGTTTATGCACAGAAACCCTGTATGTGCACAAGCTTTCCGAGCCGTATTTCCTGGACTGCGCATCTATTGATAAATATCGTGATTCTTGGGCTTTCTATCGCGGGATTAATGTTGCATCCCAAAGTTGCCAAATATAGTGAGCGAGTAATGACAGGTAAAAAGAGCATAGCATTATTTCTGATTGCCTTTATAGCAATCGGCGCCATCAGCTATCGGGATATCCGCGGTACAAAATCAAAAGATATGTGGTATACGCCAGACAGTCTCTATTATGATCCAGCACATAACGCCGTCAGTAGGCCTATAGTAGGCAGCCTGGCATTCAGATACGATCGGTACACAGAACCGTACCGACAACAATTATTTACCAAAAGTTTGCAGGCCAGTATTTTTACCAACCAATCGCTGGCTTGCAGTACAGAAAGGAGGGTAGCTACATGCTAACCAAATTTTTAAACAATTATGGCTACATGATATTAGGAGGAGCCATGATTATCGGATTCTCAGCATTTAAAGGTGCTGAGGCTTATACAGGAAAAAGTTTAGCTCCTGTAACACTTTATTTTCACGGAAGCACCAGTTCTTCGTCAGATGTGCAAAATCAATCACTTTGGACTGAAGAAACAAATGATGAGGACTGCGGGTCTGGAAATAATGCAGCCTGTGCCATGGAAGCCGACGCTTCCGATCTTACGGGTACCCCCGGTTCTCGTTCTTTAAATCCAAGCAGGATTACCTTGAATGCGAACGCGGTTGGTTCGCAATTCATTCCGTCGAAAAATACGGCGGCAAGTGACCCTAGCAGCCAACCTATATCGCCAATCAATAAGCTATAGGCTTGGAAATGCAGTCTAAAAATAAATCTACTGCAAGAATGCCCCGGGGATCACTTCCGGGGCATTCGATTAAATTTTACAAGGGATTTTGTTCCATTCCTGTCAGAAGAATAATATCATTAGGCAAAGGTAAAGCATACCGATTGGAATTAGGCTCCAACTCATACTTCGTCCCATTTATATATCGCAGCAACTTAAGATTTTCGCCATCATATTTATTATAGCGTTTGATATCCATCCATCGCAGCCCGCGCATCAGTAACTCTTTCCGCCTTTCTTTCTTTATCAACCTGAGCGCATCCTCCTGGTTAAGTCCGACGTATGAAGTGAATTCTTCCTTTTTTATTCGTTTCATCAGTAAGGTATTGAGATCATCCAAACCACGATCGACATTTCCCAGTCGGATATTAGTTTCCGCCCGTATTAAAAATAGCTCATCGACGGCTATTCCGCCGAATAGGTTGAAAGCGGAAGTATAATTGCCCTTAAAACTATGGAATCCATTTCTAGCTTTAAAGAACAGTGCTTTGCGAATATCATTATCCCCATAGCTGGCGTACAGCGTGGTATCCACCAGACCATAACTGGGATGTAGATTAGGGTAGGATGTTGTCAGCTGAGCATAAAAAACGGTTTCCTTGTTTAAACGAGTTAAAGGATAAGGTTTTAACAGATCTGTGGAAGAAAAATCGTTGTAATCTATTAAGTCATTCTTAATTGCTAAGGCTTTATCTACGTAGTAGAACGCACTATCATACTTTCCAATAGAGAGATAGGCTCTACTCAATGCTCCGTAGCAGGCTATTTTTGAAGGACGCATAGGTGATTCAGCGAGATCAGGCAGTATTCCTGCCGCTGTTACTAAATCCCCGATGATCTGGCGATAACAGGCTGATACCGTACTGCGTTTCGAAGGTACCGACTGGTCTGAAGTCTGCCGCAACACAATTCCTAGATCAGTGTCGGAGGTCTGTGGATCCCAGGACTTGGCAAATATCCACATTCCCTGCAAATACTGATAAGCACGAAAAAAGAGTGCAGCTCCTTT
>NZ_BEYR01000002.1:631703-832343 GCF_002933815.1 Sphingobacterium sp. HMA12 | reverse complement strand
CCGTTGGGACTGCAAAGGTAGAAATCTTTTCTGAACTTCCAAAAACTTTCTGAAGTTTTTTTTCTTTTTCTTTTTTCCGATTTCCGCGCCTAACTCCCGTCAGACCCTTCTTTTTTCAGGATTCCTTCTTTCGAAGCAACCGTTCCTCCCTTGCGGAGTGGTGCAAAGATAGGGAGTTTTTATAATCACTTCCAAGCCTTTTGTTTTATTTTCTTTCAATATGTCTGTAACTCGCTGTGAACTTGGTGGATTGTTTTTCCCGGTAGCTGACCGGAGGGCCGTAGGAAAGGCTTCCGGGCAGCTTTCGCTTATTCTTTTGATTGGGGTACTGACTCCCTGATAGTTGTTAGCCCAAAAGCACAGCACTGGCTAATAGAAAACATTAGGGATACCCCGAACCCGGGATGGAAAGATCGAATGACATGGGCACAGCAGAAAAACCGTAACCGGAAACAGACCGTAAAAAGCAGAAAAAAAATCCGATGGGCCGGATCTCCCGGATCAGAAGATATGGAACGGTAGATAGGCATAAAAACCGCAGCCACAAACAAACCGAGGAGACCGCAGAAAAAACAAGGTAAAAGCGTGTCATCAAGGTCAGCAGAAATTCGTAGTTTAGTTAGGGTTTGTTTAGGTTTAGTTTAGGTATTGGTTAGGTTTTGTTTAGGGAAAAGCTAAACTAAACCTAATGGATCGCTAACTTAAATCTAAATTATTCCTAAACTAATATATAATCAATAGAGAAATAATTAGTATTATAACCAAATAGCCTTAGCCTTACTTAAAAGAATATAACTGTTAATATTATGGTTATCGATGATAATTTAATAGGCAAACGCCGGCAAGCGAAATTAAAATAGCACTGAAACGATTACAAATAACCTGGAATTATCCATACAGATTACAATTTCATCAATTTAAAATTTAAAAAATGGATTAGAAGTCCAAAAAAAGTTATAAAGAAAAAACAATATTAAGCTGAACGGCATCGTTCAATCGACAAGAAAAGAGAAACAAATTACTTCCCTCCGTCTTTAAAGACCCAGAAACGCTGGAGCGTATAATTAAAGCCTAAAGAAACAAGCAGCTCAACAAGTAGCTTTGAAAACAAAAAGTTAAAATGGTACACGTCCACCAGAAAGTGTATACCCGTAGATTTAAGTAATATACTTCCACAAACCACAATCACAAACTTCCATAACTGACTACCGACAGAATTTTGTGTGCTACCAAAAGACCAGTACCGATTGATCAGAAAATTTACGACAGCGCCGAGACTTCCGCTGATTGCATTAGAGAAAGGCGCACTAATATGTAAAAGTTTATAACAGGCGGAATATACTCCAAAATCAAACAATCCGCCCAAAAAGGCGGACAGTTGTGCTTTCAAAAATGTAATAACCTTTGAAGACATATTTAGCTAGCCTCTTCTTGTTGCTTTTTTAATTTATCTTCCTTATCCTTCGCATCGCCCAATTTCAACAAAAGACGCGTGTCGTTTGCATTGATAATAAAAAGTAGGATACAAATCACGAATACACACCAATTAATAGAACCTGGCATCAACACCTCCAATAACATCACCAAGGAAATAATCACACGTATTTCTGTCGGCCCCAAGATTCCGGCATCTATGGTGTATTTATCCGTAATCCTATACCTAAGTTGAGATATGATCATCGCCCATCCATATAATGATACCAACGTAAAGCCAAGGTACTTATAGTCACCCGTTGTATAAAGCACATACCCTAATCCGATAAAGACTGTACTAATCCAATCCATTACAATATCCAACGCAAATCCATACCAACGGCGTGATTTATTCCGATAAAAAGCTATACGCCCATCTAACGAATCACCAAACCATTGCACGAAAAAACCGGGTATACCCAAAAGTAAATAGCGGATATCCACGTATTCCGCAAGTATAAAGCTCCCTAAAACCATTAACGAGCCAAAAAAACCGATCGCTGTAAGGCCATCCGAAGTAATCCAATTAGGAACTCTGGGCACAAGGTAGGTAATCAGCTTTTGTTCAGGTTCACTCAGGATATTTGTTCTTTTCCGATCTTGAAAAAGCTTTTTATTTATTTTAAACTCACTCATTATCTGTGATTATAACCATTTATTTTCTTTATACCAAGCTAGTGCCTCCATTAAGCCCGCTCTCAAATTATATTTAGGTTGGTATTGTATTTGGCTTTGAGCCAATGAAATATCACAGCCCCAATTTTCTGCTGTAAGTTCATTCAATCGCTCTGGATATAGTACAGGTATTGTTTTTGAATTTTTATATACACGTTCAAAGATTACCGCTACCGCTTTCACCACCCCCAATGGAATATGCATCCGGATCATTTTCTTTTGTGTAAACTCTTTGAAAATTTTAGCCATTTCATATCGGTCATACACTTGGCCATCACTCAGATTGTACACTCTTTTTCCCCCCTGATCGAAACGGCAGGCATTCAAAATCGCTTGAACTAGATCCGTCACATAAATAAAGCTCAGCTTTTGAGGAGATCTTCCGACATAAGCATCCATTCCTCCGTTCATTGTTTTGAAAAGAATAAAAATATCCTTCTCTCTCGGGCCATAAACTGCTGTAGGGCGCAGAATTGTCACTGGCTGATCCTCAAACGCGTTCAATGCAAGTTCAGCCTTCTTTTTACTTCGACCATAAGCGGTCACTGGGCAGTAAGAATTCCGTTCGTCAATTAAATTTGACGCATAGGTTACCGGGCCTATGGCAGCAAGACTACTGACAAAAACAAATCTGCGGATTGGGTTCTTCAGTGAAAAACAAGCCGACGCCAAGTTTTGGGTATAACCAACATTGACCTCTTCTAAATCTTCTTCACGTTTGGCACGCGTCATTGCCGCGGCATGTACGATATAGGTATAGTTTTCTGACTCCAATAAAGCTTTGATGGAAGCTTTATCAGCGAAATCAGGATAAACAAATTTATCCACAACAGAACTAATTTCTGAAACATCACTCGACTTTCTTACCGCAGCATGCACTTCCATCCCCGCTTCCTTCGCCGCTCTCGTCAAATGATAGCCCACAAAACCACTCGCTCCAGTGATCAATATTTTTTCTATCATAATGATTTTTGATACAAACGATAACGTTTGTACAATTCTCCATTCATTTGTTCAATGGCATGGTTCATCATATAGTTATGCTCCAACATCCATGAACATTCGGCCCCTTTGATATTAGAATCTTTTGATTCTCTAATAATTCGGCCATACAAACATGCTTCAATACCAAGTTTGCGATAATCTTCCAATACGCCCAACATCAACACCCGAAGTAAATTAATCTTTTTCTTCCCGAACAACAGTTTGAAAATACCTGTAGGAAGCAAACGACCTTTCTTCATCTTGATAAGGATTTGATTAATATCCGGAATACCAAGACCAAAGCCAACGAGCTCCCCATCTTTTTCTGCCACAATGGCAAAACGTGGATCGAGGATCATTTTCAGATCTTTAGCCGTATAGTTGAATTCATCTTCCGTCATCGGAACGAATCCTGAATTTTTATCCCAAGCTCTATTGTAGATATCACGAACCTTTGCAGCTTCGTTTTTAAAATCCTTTACATTGAACTGACGCAGTGTAATTCCTGACCTTTTTAAACGTTCCTCCAACTTATCCAAAAGCTTTACAGAGCGCTTATCCGCAGTTTGCTCCATGACCAGATAGGCCCTAAGATCTACTTTATGACTGTATCCACCATTGGTAATCAAATCGATGTAATAGGGTGAATTATAAGGCATCATGGCAACAGGAGGTTTATCAAAACCTTCAACCAATAAACCAACAGTATCATTGGTTGATAAATTGATAGGCCCTACAATAGTATCCCCCCCTTTGGCTTTCACCCATTTCTCAGCAGTTTCAAACAAAGCATTGGCCACCTCCTGATCATCGATGCAATCGAAAAATCCCCATTGCCCTTCATTGACATGATTAAAGGCATTGTGATTGTTGTTCCAAATCGCACAGATTCGGCCAACGATCTTATCGTTACGATAAGCTAGGAAGGGTTGCGCTTGAGAATGTTTATAGAAAGGATGCTTATCAGGAGAAAGCAGGTCTTCTTGTTCGAGAAATAAGGCAGGTACATAATTAGGATTTCCCTCATAGAGGCTATGAGGGAAATCTATAAACAGCCGTCTTTGTTTCTTTGTTTCAACGGGTACAATCTGAATCATACGATTAGATTTTATATTAATGTTTCAACTTCAGCTTGTTTGAATACTTTAACCATCTTCTCAATTGCTTCATCGATCTGGTCATAAGTATGTGTCGCCATCAATGAAAAACGAATCAAAGACTCCTCCGCAGGAACTGCTGGAGAAACTACAGGATTAACAAATACACCATCATCTTGGAGCATTTTAGTTACCCAGAAGGTTTTTTCATTGCTACGAATAAAGATTGGCAAAATAGGGCTTTCCGTAGCGCCTAGATCAAAACCATGATCTAATAATTGTGCTTTGGCATAATCCGTATTTTTCCACAATTTTTCAATGTGTTCAGGCTCATTTTGAATAATCTCTAACGCTTTCAATGTAGAAGCGACAGATGCTGGCGTCATTGACGCACTAAACATCACTGAGCGTGCATTATGTTTCAAGAAATCAATCACATCAGCATCACCCGCTACAAATCCACCTAAAGAAGCTAATGATTTACTAAAAGTACCCATGATCAAATCAACATCGTCATTAAGCCCAAAGTGTGACGCTGTACCAGCCCCTTTGTGCCCAATAACACCCAAGCTATGCGCATCGTCCACCATAACGGCAGCATCAAACTCATTAGCTATTGTAGTAAGTTCTGGTAAGTTAACAATATCACCTTCCATACTAAAGATACCGTCCGTACAAATTAATTTTGCACTTTCTTCAGGCAGTCTGGATAATTTGGCGCGCAAATCGTCCATATTATTGTGTCCGTATTTGATCACTTTCGCAAATGATAAACGGCTACCATCAATAATAGATGCATGATCACGTTCATCCAGCAAAATATAATCATTACGTCCCATCAGACAAGACAAAGGACCAAGATTTGATTGGAATCCTGTACTAAAAAGAATCGCGGACTCTTTACCTACATAGGCAGATAGTTTTTCCTCCAGTTCTACGTGAATATCTAACGTACCGTTTAAGAAACGCGATCCAGCACATCCAGTACCATACTTCTCCAAAGCATCTTGCGCTGCTTTTATAATACGTATATCAGTCGTTAACCCTAAATAAGAGTTAGAACCAAACATCAATACACGTCTACCATCGATTTTTACCTCGGTATCTTGTTTTGATTGAATAGGTCTAAAATAGGCATATAAGCCTTTAGCTTTTAACTCCTCTACAATCTTAAATTGCGATATTTTTTCGCCTAACTTTCCTTTACTCATGCGATAAAAAGGTATTTCTAAAACTATTTCTAACTTTTAGATGTTATTGTAACAAACAAAATTCTCGAATTGGACTTTTATATAAAAAACTCTGTCTTCGAATAAAAATCTGCTCTATCCACAATGTAAGTTGAAATTCTACGTTGTATATATTCACAATAATTCCAAAAAACGTTGCAAACATACGAAAACATAATCTGACTTTCACTTAAATTTAGTCATATTTTTAACACATCGTCCAAAACAGTTAATTTTATTTTAATACTCCGCTAACATCTCCCCACACAATTCTACTATAAAATAAGACAATTTTAATAATTATATTTGCGAACTTTAAATTATCCTATAATTAGTTACATTTAGGTTCATTGCACTAGCAATGGTATAGACTTACTAATATACAACAATATATGGCTTTATCTTCAGATATCAATATAAAAAATAAAAAAGCTTCTTTTGAGTATCACCTACTAGACAAATACGTTGCTGGAATTCGACTTTTAGGCACAGAAATAAAATCAATACGGGAGGGAAAAGCAAATATTAACGATAGTTTCTGCAGTTTCTTCGACGATGGGCTTTACATCCGTAACATGCATATCGCCGAATATTCCATGGGTTCATTTTACAATCATGAAGCAAAACGCGACCGCCAGCTTTTGCTAACAAAAAAAGAACTGAAGAAATTAAAAGAAAAAGGCGAAGAACGTGGTTTTACCATTGTTCCTTTGCGCATATTTATCAGCTCGCGTGGTTTTGCAAAAGTTGAAATTGCCCTTGCACAGGGTAAAAAAGACTTCGATAAACGGGAAAATATAAAGGAAAGAGATGTCAAACGTGAGCTTGATCGCGTCATGAAATTCTAACGTTGTCATTGCGCCAGGACAAATGCCCCTGGCGTGATGCCAACTCTATTTTTAAACAGCCGAACAAAATAATTGACATCATTGAAGCCTGCCCCAAAACAGGACTCCTTGACATTCCGGGTCAAGAGCAATAATTGCTTTGCTTTATTAATACGCTGCTGGATCACATATTCCATTGGGCTAAGCCCGAGTTCCCGATTGAACATTCGGGTCAAACTTGCCTTGCTCATGTGAGCGGCCTTCTCCAATAAGTCTATCGATATCTTCTCGGTAATATTCCTACGGATAAACTCCTGTAAATGAACAAGCACCTTGTTGGGTGATTTCCCCACTTTCAACGCCATAAGAGACTGCGACTGTAGCAGTCGAATTGTGAGCTCCTTAAATGTCAGATCTGCCAAAACATCTTTAAGCGGATTCTCGCTTATAATAAGCTGAAATAATTTATTAACCAATTCGGCCAATTCGTTGGAATTATAAAGATGAAAAAGTTCAGGATCAATATGCCAGTGGTCCAACTGTTCCTTTGGATAAAATTCATTTAAATAATCCAATACAGCTTCTATTTTTTCCTTCCGGATGGTGAGGGCCGAACATTGCGTAGGACGCTCAAGTGTGGCTTCCGGAAAGTCAATATGCATACCGACCATGGCCGGCAATACGATCATCTGTCCGGGTAGATAGTCAAAAGCTTTCATATGATCTAAGTGCATAATTTTCTTTCCTTGAATCATATTGATCATGACCAGATCATCAAACCGCAGGGGCACATATTCAGACACACGATATGTCTCATATATATTCAGTTCTAGGCTATCCAACGTAAACGCGCGTCGGTTTTCCACCAGCGTACTGAGTTCCCTTCCCTGAGAAAATGGTAATGTATGAATCAATGTCCTATCCCTCATATCACATCAACTAAATATAATTGAAAATCAATCAAATATAACAAAAAAATCCAAACATTTGTTTTAGTGTATCCTAAAGTAATATGCTATGCTTTGCTGCAACGATGATGCTATGCTTTGCTTCAATAATGCTACGGTATTGGATAATTGCTGGCTAACTTTGATAAGAAGGGAGTAAAAATAAGTAATAATAAATCATATGAGCGCAATTAAAAGACCATCGTTCAAAGAACGATACGACAATTACATTGGCGGTAATTTTGTCGCCCCTATCCAGGGAAAATATTTTGATAATATCTCGCCGGTGGATGGTAAAGTATATACCCAAGTGGCACACTCAACAAAAGAAGATCTCGATCTGGCAGTTGATACGGCATCTAAAGCCTTTGAGACCTGGGGAAAAACATCCGCAACCGAACGCAGCATTATTCTCAACAAAATTGCAGACCGCATCGAGGCTAATCTGGAATATATTGCAGCAGTAGAGACCATAGATAACGGAAAAGCGGTACGCGAAACGCTAAATGCGGACATACCGCTTGCCATTGATCATTTTAGATACTTTGCGGGAGTAATCCGGGCCGAAGAGGGATCAATAACCGAATTGGACAGCAATACCGTTTCCCTGATTGTACACGAACCGATCGGCGTTATTGCACAGATCATTCCATGGAATTTCCCAATTTTAATGGCGGTATGGAAACTTGCTCCAGCGCTTGCTGCCGGAAATACCGTTGTTTTAAAACCAGCAGAAAGCACACCGGCGTCAATTCTCGTCTTGATGGAAATTATTGGCGATCTGATACCGGCGGGTGTGATAAATATTGTGAATGGGTTTGGGTCGGAACTAGGCCGGGCCTTAGTAACCAATCCTAAAGTTGCGAAGGCAGCCTTTACAGGATCAACCGCAACGGGCAGATTAGTCATGCAATATGCTACAGAAAATATTATACCCGTAACACTGGAATTGGGAGGAAAATCTCCTAACATATTCTTCAGCTCTGTCATGGATGCTGACGATGCATTCTTGGACAAAGCGATCGAAGGTGCTGTTTTATTTGCCCTTAATCAGGGAGAAATATGCACATGTCCCTCGCGTTTATTAGTCCAGGAGGATATCTACGATAAGTTTATTGCACGTGTCATTGATCGGGTCAATCAGATCAAAGTTGGTGACCCATTAGATCCGACAACAATGATGGGGGCCCAAGCTTCCAAAATTCAAAAGGACAAAATCATGTCTTATATTACACTGGGTAAACAAGAAGGAGCCGAAGTGCTCACTGGCGGGGACGAAAACAATGTCGGTGCAGGTTTTGAAGAAGGTTATTACATCAAACCAACGCTATTCAAAGGAAATAATAAGATGCGTATTTTCCAGGAAGAGATTTTTGGTCCGGTCTTAGCTGTTACAACGTTCAGAGATGAGCAAGAAGCTATTGCTATTGCCAACGACACCATGTATGGCCTTGGCGCTGGTGTATGGACCAGAGATGCCCATCAGCTTTATCAGGTTCCTCGTGCCATCCAAGCTGGCCGCGTATGGGTCAATCAATACCATTCTTACCCGGCAGGTGCCCCATTCGGCGGCTACAAACAATCGGGCATTGGTCGAGAAAATCACAAGATGATGCTTGCCCATTATCGTCAGGCAAAAAATATGTTAATTTCATACAGCAAGGAAAAACTAGGGTTCTTTTAACAATGGTCAACAGAATAGATAGTACGGACAAAGCCAAAGAACTCATTCATACACTTGAAGCACAACACGGTGCATTGATGTTTTATCAGGCAGGCGGTTGCTGTGAGGGCACTCAGCCCCAATGTTTCGAAAAAGGGGGGTATTTTCCGCGGATGAATGATGCCATGATCGGATTGGTGGAAGGATATGAGTTTTGGGTGGACCGGGATTTGTTTGAGTATTGGAAACATGCCCATTTTACCCTTGATGTGCTGGAAGGTTTCGGACCTGGTGGTTTTTCGTTGGAAACACCGCTGGGAAAAACCTTTAAAGTACATTATCGACTCTTTACCGAAGAAGAATTAAAAGAACTTAGTCCAATCAAACGTAGTGAATAAACAAAAAAACCGGGTGGGGGATCCACCCGGTTTTGCTAAATCTTTGCTATCGAAGACAAAAGTGTCCCAGTAAAATTAGGTAGATTATTCTATATCCAGCCCCTCTAAGACAGGAATTGGCTGTTTATTTTCATCCAAAGCAACAAACGTAAAAACACCTTCTATCGCCAGTTCGCGCCCTTCTTTATACATGTGTTCCAGAAATATTTCAACTTTTACCTTGAGACTGGTACGCCCGACATTTTGGACTCGTGCAATTGCTTCAATAATACTTCCGGAAGGAATTGCCTTATTGAAATCAATACGGTCAGTGGATACAGTTACTAAAGTTTTGCGGCAGAATCTCGTAGCCGCCATGAAAGACACTTCATCCATAATGGACATCGCCTTACCGCCGAATAAGGTATCGTGATGATTTGTCAAAAACGGAAATACTGTTGTACATACGTGCGTTTCCGATAAATCAATACGTTCTTGTAAAGTCATTTATTGTTTTAATTTTGTGGATTTAAGAGGACACAAATGTAATGCTATACCAAAACAATTGAGTCATTTTTATCCAATATTTTCTTCGATATCCACCCCTATCCCCTTCAATAACAATGAGGCATTGAAGATCTTACACTCTCCGGTCTTCAATTTATAGTCAAACAGCATTTGCCCTTCGTCCACCTGGATATCAAAATGATAATTCTTAATCTCTCCTGGAAACTCCGGCTCCAAACTGGACAGTTGCAGATCATGTGTAGCCACCATACCTTTCCCCTCCAAGCGGACTAATTTTTTGATAATCGCACGGGAGCCCAAATACTTGTCCACCGAATTTGTACCACGTAGCATTTCATCAATCAGAAAAAAACTATCCGTATAGGAAGCCACTGTATCTAGTATAAACTTCATCCGATCGAGCTCTGCTTTGAAGGTAGAGGTACTTTCATTCAGATTATCCCGGATACGCATATAAGATATAAGCTTATAGATCGGTAGCCGAAATGTTGTCGCGGCAACACTGGCTCCGGCATAAGCAAGAATTGCATTGATTCCAATTGTTCGCAAGAAAGTACTTTTTCCCGCCATATTGGATCCAGTCACCAATGCAACCCAATGATCCATACTTGTATAATCATTTGCAACAACCTGTTCACTCGGAATAAGCGGATGAAAAACGCCTTGTGCTTCAATCTTATCTTCATTAGGCAGGTTTAAAATGACCGGGTAAATATACGTTGGATGATTTCTTTTCCAGATCGCCAGACTATTCACGGCCTCGACTTTTGCCAAGGTATCAAATGAATTCAAGATTTCCTGCTCATATTTATTTTTCCAGTCTATAATCGCTAATACCTGCTTAAAATCCCACAGTAAAAAGAGATTCAGAAATAGCCCCACGAATACATTATTTCGTGCATCCAGATTATTGATCAATGTGGCGAGTTTTTTAAAAGCCTTTGAAATAGGTTCAGCATGATTCCCTTGCTTTAATTCATTCGCCATTTCCTGTAGAGATGCAGATTTCCATGAATGACTTTCAATAGTCTGTATAGCATCTGCATAGGATCCCAGTATTCCACCTATCTTGTCTATTCTTGAGGAGAATAAACTTACACTACCTGCTTTGGCAAAAGCCCAAAGCACATGAAACAACCCCAATATGGTGGCGACCGCTGTAAATTGGGGAATAAAGAAGCTCCCAACAAGCGCCACCGCAAATAAAGCCGGACCAACCTTGACATACATGCGCATGAAGCCGTTTCCAAAGTTAAAATTCCGGTCTTGAAAATAATTGGACAAAAAAGCTTTAATATCCAGTTTATGATTTAGGTTTGCCAGCAGTTTTGCCTGAAAATCCCATATCCATTCGGATTCATTTTCCAGTTCTTTCGATGCTTCCTGATTACGCTGAATCTGCTCTTTGTCCAGCGGAGCACTGAACCAAGATGCCAGCAGATCAATACCCTGCTTCGTTGTCGAACGGTTCAATTGCGCAAATAAAGAATAGGTTCCAAATACATCCATATCCGAACTATAGGGATGGTTACCATCTTCAAATTGTTCTCCATGAGCATACATATTCGCTTTCCCTTCTGCTATGGTCTGTTCATTGGAAAGAACCTTTAAATAAGCTTCAAAATAATTTTTCTGAAGTTCAAGTTGACTTTGCCGGCGCACCAAATAGGCAAAAAAGAATAACAAGGCAAAGAAACAAAAGAACACCAAGGGTAGACTTTCCAACTGAAAAGTATAAAACAACAGTGCGCCACCGCCAAGAATAACGAATAACCGTGTTAAACTCAAGGTATTGACCCGTTTATTTAATTTTAAAACCGTCGACGCAATTTCTTGATGCTTTTGCGCATACAATGTAGCTATTGAATTCACTCCTAAATAATTTTTTATTCCATCAATCATTCAACTACCAGGCCTGGTCACCCACCAAAGGCACAAAACGAAAGGTATCTAATTCTATTCGATCAAAATCATTTTCTCCAACACGAATTATTGTTACCATTTTCTGAGACTTCTCGTCCCCTACCGGAATAACGAAAATCCCCCCTATTTTCAACTGTTTCAGCATGATTTCAGGCACAAATGGGGCTCCTGCAGTTACAATGATTTTATCGTAAGGGGCATGTTCTATAATACCTTTGGAACCATCACCTAAAAAGAAATTTGCCTTATAACCCATATAGGGCAGCACTTGAATTGTCCGTTGATAAAGATTTTCCTGACGTTCTATGGTATACACGTCAGCGCCAAGTTCAAGCAGAATACAGGTTTGATAGCCTGATCCAGTACCTATTTCCAGTACCTTATCTCCTTTTTTCACGTGGAGCAATTCTGATTGATAAGCAACAGTATAGGGTTGTGAGATCGTCTGTCCGTCACCGATAGGAAAAGCAATATCCCGATAAGCCTGATTCCAAAAGGTTTCATCAAAAAAGAAATGGCGCGGGACCTTTCCAATGGCTTCCAATACTTTTTGGTCCTCAATACCTCTTCCTTTTAGATGCTCGACCAATTTCTTGCGTGCACCTCTTTCCCGATAATTATCAATAAACTTATACGCCATGATGTTTCAAATTTACTTTTAAAAAGGGATATTTAGCCGAACTATTCACAAGTCATTTAACGTCAAGCCAATACACGGTACTGAATACCGAACGTAGAACAAAGCTTCGCCATTTCAAAACAAGCTAATCCAAACAGCAACAGCAAGTTAAAAATAATTAAATTGCATTGGCTTCAGAATAATGATGCTCTGAGCTGCCGGATACACGTACAAGAGCTAAAATCTTAATAGGGATCGACATCGACATGAACACGAACACCAGTGTTGGTCTTATCAAGCTCAAAATCCAATAAAACGGAGCGGATCAACTCCTTTACCTTGGCAATACTGATATTTGCCCGTTCAATCTTGAGGGTAATGGTCTGAATAAAATTATTCCGCACGCGAGAGACCAGTGGCGGTTCGGGTCCCAGGACTCTTGCGCCCAGTTGCTGACGCAGTGCCGAAGCAAAACGATTGGCAGAATCATAACATTTTTGAAAATCAGTGTGCTTAATATCAATACGGATAAGCCGATAAAATGGGGGGTAAAGATAATTCTTCCGCTCTGTGATTTCTGTCATAAACATCCCCTCATAATCATTGTTAACGACCTGTTCCAAGACCCTATGATTGGTGGTATAGCTTTGGATGATTACTCGTCCTCCGGCTTCCCGGCGGCCAGCTCGGCCAGCAACTTGGGAAAATAGGGAAAACGAACGTTCATAAGCGCGAAAATCAGGAAAATTAATAATTGTATCCGCATTCACCACTCCGATTAAGCTGACACGTCCAAAATCCAGCCCTTTGGCTACCATCTGGGTACCGATCAGCACATCAAACTCATGCTCATCAAAAGCCGTAATTATCTTGTCAAATCCATACTTTCCTTTGGTGGAATCCAGATCTAACCGGCCAATACGAATCTCAGGCATCAGCAATTCCAGCTCCTCCTCCACCCGTTCTGTTCCAAAACCCTTGCTTTCGATGTGCGGCATTCCACAAGCCGGGCAGACCCGAAGGGGCGGTTCAACATGTCCACAGTAATGGCAATGCATCATGTTGGAGCTTTTGTGATAGGTTAAACTGACATCGCAATTCACACATTTGGCTACAAAGCCGCAGGTATTGCACTGGATCATTGTGGTATGTCCACGCCGATTCTGAAACAATATAACTTGTTCTTTATTTTTAACAGCCTCTTCAATAGCTTTTAACAACGTACCTGAGAAATAGGAGAACATATTTTCTTTTCGCCCTTCCTCAGGAATATTGACCAGTTCGACACTGGGCAATTGCGCATTACCATAACGCTCCAACAACTGTACAAATCCGTACTTCTTTGCCTTGGCGTTATAATAACTTTCCAACGATGGTGTTGCGGACCCCAATAGCACCTTAGTCTGATGCAAAAAACCTAAATAAATGGCCGTATCCCGAGCATGGTAGCGTGGTGCCGGATCAAATTGCTTGTATGAACTTTCATGTTCTTCATCGACAATAATAATTCCCAGGTCCTGAAATGGAAGAAATACAGAAGAACGCGCGCCAATAACGACCTGAAACTCGTTCTTCATTACCTTATGCCATACTTCGGCCCGCTCATTGTCATTAAATTTAGAGTGATAAACCCCGAGCTTATCACCAAAATGCAGTTTTAGCCGCGCTGTAATCTGTGCCGTCAATGCAATCTCCGGCAAAAGATACAACGCCGATTTCCCTGCCGCTATGGCCTGTTCAATCAGCCGTATGTAAATCTGCGTTTTACCCGATGCTGTAACGCCGTGTAAGAGTGTTACCTCTTTCTCTTCAAAAGATGCGCTAATTTCATTGTAAGCTCTTTGTTGGTTTTCATTGAATTGAAAATTGGCATCCAGTTCGATATCTTCTCCCTGAAACCTCGACACGACCTTTTCCTTTATTTCAAATACTCCTTTGTCGATCAAAGCCGTAATCGCAGCATTTCCGCAGCCTGAGGCCTCTGCCAGCATGGGCCGCGTAATCTCTTCCGTTTTCTTGACGAGCTGCATAAATGCCAAGACCGCATCCTGCTGTTTGGGCGCACGGTTGAGACTATCCAAAAGTTCACGCTTTGCGTCCTCGTTCCTAAAGTCCGGAGCAAAACGCAGAAATGCTTTCGTTTTAGGTTTATACCTTTCTGTAATTTCTTCTGAAATAAGGACGATACCTTTGTCAAACAATTGTTTTAATATCGGAAATACGGTTTTCTGTCCCAATAACTTCACGATATCATTGACCTTAAGCTCTCCCGCCACCTCCAGCGCTTCAATAATTAGGTATTCTTTATCAGATAGCGTCGATCGGTCAAATTCCGCTGTTATCGACGAAGCCACTTTTGTTTCACTTGCCAATTTTAATGCAGCTGGGAGAGCTGCTTGCATGACTTCACCCAAACTACACATATAATAATCTGCCAACCAATCCCACAATTTAAATTGAGCTAGATTGACAATAGGTTTGTCATCAATGATATCTAAAATATATTTTGCTTCGTATTTTAGTGGCGCATCTTTACTGACAGATTTCACCACAGCCGAATAAATTTTATTTCGTCCAAATTGCACAATGACCCGAATCCCAACCTGTACCCGATCATTCCAGTCAGCCGGAATACGGTAGGTGTATGTTCTTGCTAGAGCCAACGGTAGAACCACATCAATAAACAAGGTATCTCTTTCACTAAAAATCGAAGATTGCGGATTGGACATAATTTCTTATTATGGCATAAAAATACAAAAAAAGCCGCAGAAAGAACAGCGAAGTCGTCCTTCAAAAAGAAAGCCTTCCCGGACTTTAGTCTTGGGAAGGCTCTTTATTTACAAGGCTCGCGCACTTTATTTTCCAAACAGCAGGATTAGGATTTGTTCTTTAGGGCAGCCACAAATAAGGCGATCCAACCGATGATCAATGATAGCCCACCCAAAGGAGTGATAGGCCCCAAGATGGCGGGATTCCCAAAACCGGTTATCTCCCTGATACTAAGAACATATAGCGACCCCGAAAAAAAGATAATACCAACAATAAAGGCGATAAAAGACACCTTGATCGAATAGGTTTTTGCACGCGAAAAAGTAGATAAAAATAGCAATGCAAAGGTATGGTAAAAATGATACTGATTTGCAGTTTTCCAAGTTTCGATATGATATGCACTTACCTTTCCTTCTAGACCGTGGGCACCAAAGGCCCCTAATATTACAGCTAATGCTCCTAATAACGAAGCGGCTAAAATGATTCTCTTATTCATTATAATAAAGTGAATGCTGAAAACGTGTTTCTCCGATAAATGTATTAAAAACCGGACAAAATAAGGAATATTTTGTTAAATTTATATTACAAAACCCCATTATCGAGATGATTTTCTAGCGCTTCCCGCATATTTTTATTAGGTTTGTTTTATAGATGGAACCATCCTGAGTTTCCTGTAAATCACAGCCTCATTACCATCGAAAAAACAAATTGAAAGAAACGCGCTCATGTATTACCATGGCAGGTGAGCAGCCATAAAAATATTTATTCTGATGAAAAAAACAATAGTCATCACTATTTTATTATTCATAGCCGTCATTGCGGCAACGATCTATCTTTTCGGAGATTTTAATAAAAATAACAAACAGGATTCCAAGGCCTTACAATACTTACCAGAAAACACCCTGGCCATAGCATCTTTCGCCAACGACGAGACTGTAGATACGATATTTAATGAATACGAATTATTTAAGGCCATCCTAGGCCACGTAAATTTTGGTGATCTCGAACGATTAAAAGGACAATTGCTACACAGTGAACAACTCAGTCCCTTTGTTACAGGCCAACAGATCTTATTATCTTTTCACCAGGAAAAAGATCAGATAACTCCACTTTATAGTGTACAGGTGGGACAAAGTCTGGACAATAATTCACTAGGGACGCTTATTGGTCAGATAGGCAACAATTATAAAGTACAACCATTTGATACCCTAGGTCAACGATTCTACGGTCTCAATAAGGGAATAAAAGACAGCACCCTCTATTGTGCCTATTCGCATGAAATTATTTTTGCCAGTTATTCAAAGCAGGTTCTCGCGCAAATTTTCGACAAGAATGTCCGAAAAATAAATACAAAACAGATTGAGTTCTTTGTCAATCACAACAATAAAAATACCCCCCTCAGTTTGTATGTTTTCAATGAACAGCTCGCGCAGGTTGCCCGCATATTGATGAAATCAAAATTTGGGAATTACCTCAATTTAATCGATTCCCTAAAAGGGCAAACCTCCTGGAATATGAGTTTTAAACAGGATGCTCTTATCTTTAAGGGTGAAACAGATCTTACGGGAAGTAAAAACAGCTACCTGCAGTTATTTACCAATCAAACACCGCAAGTCCAGGCCTTAGGGAATTACTTGCCAAAAAATGCGGCTTCTTATATTGATTTCAGTATTTCAGATGCAGCCAGCTTTCATTCAGGATTAAAAGAGCTGTTGATCCAGCAAAAAGAATATGACCGTATAAACAAAAGCGTTAAAAATTTTGAAGATGATACTAAAATTTCTTTTGACAGCGTCATCACTCCCCTCTTCAATGATGAATTCGCACTAGCTGAATTAGATAATCAAGATGTACTTGGATTAATCAGCTTATCAGATTCCAGCTTATTTGCAAATAACTTCAAAAAATTCAGTTCTTCTGTTGGTGACTCAATCTATCAATTTAAATATTCTCACCTCTTATATGCCTCTTTTGGTGAACCGTTCAAGGGCTTCACAAGGCCCTATTTTACCGTCGTTGACAATATTATGGTTATCGCAAGTAGAACAGGAATCTTACGCGATTATCGTGAATCATTCCGTGAGAAGCAATTTTTATCGGGCACTGCTATTTTCAAGAATCACGCAGCTTTACAAAATAGCCGCAGCAATGTCACTTTTTATTTGGAACCCAAAGCTGCTAAAAGCAATATTTTGGACAACCTAAAATCTGATTATGCAAAGAATTTTAAAGATGAGGAGCAATTTGGTTTTCAAAATTTTTATTCCTGGTCGTACCAACTGAGTGGCAATCAAGGAACATTCGCATCCAGCTTATATGGGCTTTATAAAAGTGATACACGTTTGGGTGGGAAACCGGAATGGACCGTTCAGCTTGAAAATCGTATCATCAATAAGCCGTGGATTTTGGATCAGGATGGTAAAAGCAAATTCATCATGATCCAGGAACAGGATCATACCGTACATGCGTTTTCGCCAGATGGCAAAGAACTTTGGCAGAACCTTTTCCAGGGCGAGATTTTGGGCGAACCGATTCAATTACAGGATCTCAGTATTGTCATTGTCACCAAAAACCGGCTGTACCGGATTACCCCTGACGGGAAAAATGTAAACGGCTTTTCAGTCGAACTACCATCTACCGCAAGCTACGGTGCCACAGTAACTAACTTCAACAAAGAACAACGGATCTACATCCCGGCCACGGATCGCATTTTGGCTTACACCTTGGATGGCAAGAAAGTGGAGGGAATGGAGAATAATACCGTAGACAGCCGTATTCTTTTTGACCTCAAAACAACAGCTTTAGGCCAGACGAATTACATTATAGCAGGTACTAGTACAGCTTCTGTTTATTTTTTCAATGAAAATGGCAAAATTATGCGAAAGCAAACCCTGGACACTGAGGGCGAAAGTGTTAAAAACCCAATCGGTTTAGTCGCTGCTTCAGATGAAAAGAATTCGTTTGTCTATGTTGCCGATAATAAAGGCAGTGTTTTCAAAGTTCCTTTTGAAGGTGAAGCGAAGAAAATAAAACTGGGAGGCTGGGGCAAAGATGCGTTCTTTAATTTTGAAGATATCAGTGGTGGTGCCGATAGAGATTTTATCATTTTAGCCAACAATAAATTGAATGCCTATAGCGCAAGGGACTCCTCTTCCTATTTTGAATATAAATTCATTGAAGATGCGAGCAACAGGCCATTATTTTTTAAACGTATCGGTAAATCCGATGTATTGGGAGTTGGTACTGACAATCGCATGATTTATGTCTTTGGATCGGATGGCTTGGTACAAGAAGGATTCCCAATGGAAGGCTTTTCAAAGTTCTATTATGGACCGATTAACTATGGCGACAATGCGAATTATTTGATTTGCATGAAAAAGGATTTTAAGGTTTATGTATACAAATTTTAAAAACTTGAAAATCAATTTTTTAACACCAAAACAAAACGAAATAAGATGCAAAAGATGTTTATAAAAAATTTGTCTAATCTAAATTTTTTATAGTAGGTTTGCAGACTTAATATGACTATGCTAAAATCGGAAGAATTAAAAGAATTATTGGCTGAACCAAAGCGCATTGTAATCACCACACATTACAAGCCAGACGGAGATGCATTGGGTTCATCGTTGGGATTATATTTTTGGTTAACCACAAAGGGACACCACGTTAATCTAATCGTACCATCAGATTTTCCTGCTTTTTTAGACTGGCTGCCCGGGTTGGAAAACGTACAGATTTACACACAAAATACCATCCTACATAATCAGCAGATTGAGACAGCAGATGTATTATTCTGCTTGGACTTCAACGGTCTGGGCCGTATCCATGAAATGGGAGATCCTATCCGTCAGGCAAAAGGAATCAAATGCATGATTGATCATCACCTGGATCCAGAAGGGTTCGAAGATTATGCATTTTGGGATCCATCTGCAGCAGCAACCGCACAATTAATCTACCGTTTCTTGGTGAATGAGATGCACGATGGGGACGGTATCAGTGCGGATATGGCAACCTGTCTTTACACAGGTATTATGACCGATACCGGCTCGTTCCGTTTTCGCTCTACGACATCCGAAATCCACCGTATCATTGCGACTTTGATTGACTGTGGCGCACAAAACTGGGCTATCCATGAAGAAATTTACAACAGCTCTTCGGAAAGCCGTCTCAAGTTCCTTGGATTTTGCCTCCTCAACCGTCTCGAAGTCATTCACGAGTACAATACAGCTGTCATTCACGTCACCAAAGAAGACCTCAATCAATTTCAGGTCATCACTGGAGATACCGAAGGTTTGGTCAATTATGCACTTTCCATCAAAGGAATTCGATTAGCTGCGTTAATTATTGACAGAAATGAACAAATTAAACTATCTTTGCGATCGATTGGAGAAGTTCCCTGTAATGAAATCTGTAAATTATATTTCAATGGGGGTGGTCATCTCAACGCTTCTGGCGGAAATTCGAAAGAGAGTTTGGATGCGGTGATCGCAAAATTCAAATCCATTTTACCAAATTATAAAGAAATATTAACAAAATAAGATATCGTAACATACATTAGAAAATGAAGAAAGCAATTCTATTTTTCGCGGCTGCCGGTCTTTTGATGACGTCATGCCAAAAATTCAAAAAGGCTGAAGGTGGTCTTGAGTATAAAATCGTGGATGATAATGCAAAAGAAAAAGCAGTATCTGGCGATTTATTAGCTATTGACATTGTACAATCAACAGATAGAGATTCTGTAATGAGCAGCACTTACGAAATGGGCATTCCTCAGATCGTTCAATTATATCCAGACAGCATTATCGCAAAAAATCCAGGTGATCCAACAGGTTTATTCAAATACGTCGGTGAAGGCGATAGCTTGGTATTCAAAATCAACTTGGATTCCATGGCTGCGAAAACTCACCAACCTAAACCAGAATTTGCTGACAAATTCTTAGTTTTCTCGATCAAAGTAAAAAAACACTTCAAAAAAGGAAAATTAACAGATCAACAATTGGGCGAGCAAGTTCAAAAATACTTTGAAGAAGAATTGAACAAACACAAAGCTGCTGAGCCGGCAAAATTGGAGAAATACATCAAAGATAAAAACTTGAAAACAACAAAAACAGCTTCAGGACTTCAATACGTAATTACGAAACCAGGAACAGGAGCAAACGCTAAAGTAGGTGATTCCCTTCATGTAAACTATGTAGGTTCATTGACTACAGGAGTTGTATTTGACACCAACCTTCCAGATGTTGCTAAGAAAGAGAAAATCTTTATGCCACAACGTCCGTACGAAGCATTGAAATTCCAATTAGGTGTTGACGGTGTCATCCCAGGATGGACTGAAGCATTCCAGTTGTTCAACAAAGGTACGAAAGCGACTTTAGTTATTCCTTCTTCTTTGGCTTACGGTGACCGTCCATCAGGTAAAATCCCTCCTTATGCGCCATTGGTGTTTGAGGTAGAGGTATTGGATATCAAACCAGGAAAAGTTCCAGCGCCAACAACTCCGGGTACAGTAGCTCCAACAGCAACTGCCCCTGCTACAAAAGCTCCGGCAGCTAAAAAATAATTTAGCAGAATAAATTCGCTAACACAAAAGAGAGCCGTTCCAACATGTTGGAACGGCTCTCTTTTGTTTGTTATATTTTTTTTAGACCTGAACCTGTTTTTGCTTATCAGCCTGCTTCAACTTCCTTATCTTCCACCAAAGTACAGCAACTGCTAAGACAAAACAGACGACCATAATGATCGTCAATGCCATTAGCGCTTTATTGGTATGGTAGTTTTCCGCATGTTGGATAAACATCAATCTAAAAATCCGGAGATAATGTGTCGAAGGAATCACATTGGCAATACCCTGTACCCAACCCGGCATTAAACTCGCCGGCCAGGTAAATCCGCTTAAGATAAAAGCGGGCGTCGCGATCACCATCAAGACCTCCGTTGACTTTAACTGAGAAGGCAAAACCACGCTCACTAATACACCGATAAAGCAAACCGCCAGCAAAAAAACGAAAGTGCATAACACAAAACGACCAAAGTCAGCATGCAGTGGCATTCGATAATATTTCCCAAAACCCCAATACAGCAGCAATATTCCGATCGACATCAATACATAAGGCAATATCTTGACGAGAATAAGTCCAATCGGATTGGAAATTTTCCGGACAAGATCAGGAAAGGTATTGCCCTCAAACTCCGAAGAAAAAGACAAGGCCAAGCCCAGTAGCAAGACCTGTTGCAATACGGTAATTAATACTCCGGGCAACATAAAATAGAGGTAATTTCCACTTCGAATATTCTGTTTGACGATGGTGGTCTTAAACGGTTCATACTGTTGAGCTGCTACCTTTGCCGGTACACCACGCTTCATTTGTGACTGAATCTGAATACCCGCTTTCATTGTCATCGCACAGACGTTGACGGCCATTAAGGCCGTATTCGAAGTCAGGGTATTCGCGCCATCAACAAATACCGTCACCTCGGGCAGACGGCTCTGTTGTACCCCCGAAGCAAAGCCCTTGGGAATATGAACAATGGTTGTTGCATCGTATTGGATCGCAACATCCTTCGAATCAAACAAAGAAGGTAATACCTTCGCCACCCGAATGCTTTCATTGTCCGAAAGCATATCTATAAATGAACTACTTAAGGGGCTATTGTCTTCATCAACAACAATAACAGGCATTTCAGTGACCTTTCCCTGTTGATACACATGACCAACCAGCACTCCATACAATACTGGTGCGCCCAAAAAGAGCATCAACAAAACCTTATTGTTAAAAAAGAGCTTAAACTCCCGTTGGATTAATTCTAGAAATCTTTTCACATCCATTCCCTTTAATTCGCATGGAGAACCACAAGCGTTTTTGTTAACAAATCTTTTGTTCCAGCGATATCCTCGGGTACAACCTTTAATTCAAAGACTGCTTGCTGTGGATCAAAATCTGGATACGCTGAAGCGATATTGGCATAAGAATTCAATGCTTTTACGCTAACGATCTTGGCCGATACCTTTTTGTTGCTCAGGTAAGGTATCTCGACGGTTACCGCAGCCCCCTTTTGTAATTTCCCGATCTGATTTTCCGGCAGTGTAAACCTAAAATAGGTAGAGCGGTCAAGAAAACCATTTACAATGGGATAGCCGGCCATGGCCAGTTCACCCACTTTGAGATTGATGGTTTCTACGCTCATGTCCTGCGGCGCAATAACATATTTCTCCTGCGCAGCAACATTCACTTCAGACACAGCGCCAAGTGCCCTTTCTTTTTGACCTAAGGCCATAATCTGTTGTTCCTGCCGAGCTCCGCCCCTCGCTTCCGCCATTTCGGCTTGCGCTGCTAGGTATTGATTTTTTGCCCCTTGGTACTTCGCATAAGTTTCATCATACTTTTGTTGTGGAATCAAACTATCCTGCAATAAAGCTTCAAGTCGACCAATGGATTTCTTCGCAAATTCATACTGCTCTTTCAAGCCATCTACCTTTGCTTGCAGTTGGACCAGCTGTCCTTTGGTCGCGCCTTTGACGGCCATATTATATTGTGCGTCGGCAGATTGCAGCGCCCCTTTCGCTTGCTCTTCCTTTGCATCTACCTCAGGAATATTTAAAATAGCCAATGTATCGCCCGCGCGGACAAAGTCGCCCTCCTCAACTAAGATCCTGGCGATTTTTCCGGGCACTTTTGTGACGACGGTCACCTGTTCACGTTCTACTTTTCCCTCAATAGGTTTTTCTTTCACTTGATTTGTACAGGAAACAAAAATAGACAAGGATAATATCCCATATAAATTTTTCATGTTACTCATGTATAGTTTGTAATAATTTTCCAGAAGTATGTAATAATTCGACGGCAGCATTTCGTTGTTGCAAAACGTTATTAAAATAACCGAGGTTAACCTTATACCAGTCGTTTTCCGCCGCCAGCAATTCCGTCACATCAATCAACCCAGCCTGATATTGCTTTACGGCCATTGATAAGTTGTTTTCAGCGACTTTTAGCTGCTGTTCACCTACTTTCAGTTTCTGATTTCCGGTACTGTAACCTACTTTATTTTTACTTAACAACAGATTAAGTTTTTCCGCTGTATCTTCCCTTTTAGTCGCATTAATGGTTTGGTCAAGCTTAACTTGTTTAATTTTGTTATGATGTTCTCCGCCGGTATAGAGGTCCCATTTTACCCCGAGCCCAACCAATAGATTTGGACTTCCTTTGATTGAATTTAAGGGCAGATTCACTGTTCCCAATAGTGGCTGGTCTTTTATGCTCAATTTTGAATTGAATACGTTTAAGTAATTTGCCGATCCGAAAGCAAAAACAGCTGGTAGAGATCCCCCCTTTTCCTTTTTGTATAAATATTCATAAGCTTTTGATGATGCTTCCAGCGCTTTAAGTTCCGATCGTTGCTCAACATCGTTGGGTATTTCCGACAAAAATATCGGCTTTAGTCCATAGTGAATGCCGCCAACCTCCTGAAATGCAACTCCAGTTTCCTGCTCAATCTTCTGACAAAGGAGATCACGATTTCCGGCAAGCTCCACCTTCTTCTCTTCTAATTCAAGGAGCGCCAATTTGAGTTTATCTCGATCATACGGAATAGCCAAGCCATTTTGTATCGCTTTATTGACTTTCTCCTGCTCTTTTTTTAGTCTTTTTTCCGAATCTGCAATAAGTTTGTCGACTTCGTCCAGAAGCATCAACTGGTCAAAGGAAGCGATAATATCCTTTGAGAGCGTCTCACGGCTCGCAGATTCCAAATATTGCTGTGCCACAGCTTTCTCTTGGAGTGCCTTTATGCCATTGGGAATCTGTAGTCCCGAAAAAATAATTTGTTTTACCGAAACACCGGCATATGCGGCCTGCCCATGCATACTGAATCCCGTCGCACCCTCAAAAAGCCCCAGGTTCAGCAGTGGAACATTCACAGTCGGAATATCCACGCTACCATTGCTATGCACATACCCATATAGCCCCAATGCGGAAACATGGGGCAGCCTGTTGGCTTTTACCCCTTCGGCCTCCAGCCTTGCTTTATCAACTTCATATGCCTTCAGTTTCAACTCCTTATTTGTTTGAAAGGCCTTTTGAATAATATCTTTTACCGATGGGTCAATCAGTGACTGCGCATGCAGCTTATTTAAACCGATAAGCGATGCAAAGGTGAACAAACCCATACATAGTTTCTTATTCATCATATGATTCATTTATTCTTTAAAAAATAGGGCAACAACCGTTCTTCTGTTTAACAGCAAATAGTAAAGTATGTTTTACAACTTGCCATTTTTTCCAAGATAAGAAAAAAGTATAGCCATATAGGACCCGAATTCTCTTTTTTGGCTTTATAGCTAAAATATCCAATAAGAAGAGAATTCGTTATTAATTTTCATTTTGTTAATTAATAAGTTATCTTTGGAGAACGAATTGAAATTTTGGTAATGAAGCCTACCTCTTTATTCGATAATAACAAAAAGAAGTTTTTTACCCTAACCCGCTTTTGCCTCCACGCAGAAAACTATGTTGCTTACTGATACACATACACACATCTACTACCATTCAGGTACCAATAAACTGCAAGAACATTTACAACGTTGTTTAGACAACCATATAGAACGTCTTTTTTTGCCAAACGTAAATAGTGCTTCCATCAAACCTGTATTCGATACGGTTGCAGCTTATCCAGAACACTGTTTTCCTATGCTAGGACTACATCCCTGCGACGTTAAGGAAAACTATGTGGACGAATTAAACAACATCCAAAAGAGTTTGGAGATTAACAAAGTCCATGCCATAGGTGAAATCGGGCTGGATCTTTATTGGGACAAAAGTACGCTAAACATCCAAAAAGATGCTTTTCGAACACAGGTAAAATGGGCTAAGGAGCTTAATTTACCGATAGATATTCATTGCCGTGAGGCATTCACCGAATTGTTCGAATTATTGGAAGAGCTTAA
Source organism: Sphingobacterium sp. HMA12 (assembly GCF_002933815.1). Taxonomy (GTDB): domain Bacteria; phylum Bacteroidota; class Bacteroidia; order Sphingobacteriales; family Sphingobacteriaceae; genus Sphingobacterium. The sequence continues at coordinate 807,292 of NZ_BEYR01000002.1, read as the reverse complement.
GGATGATAAACTGTTTGGTATACTCCATTGTTTCACGGGGACATTGGAACAGGCCCAGCATGCGATTGACTTAGGCTTTGCACTTGGAATAGGTGGTGTTGTCACCTTTAAAAAAGCAGGTCTGGACAATGTCGTCAAGGAAATCGACTTAAAACATATCGTCCTTGAAACAGATGCGCCCTACCTCGCTCCTGCCCCTTACCGAGGTAAAGAAAATGAGAGCAGCTACCTGATTTATGTAGCCCAAAAGGTCGCTGACCTACACGCGATTCCTATTGAACAGGTCGCAGAAATTACAACCGCGAATTCAAAACGTATTTTTGGTATATAATCTATAGAATCCCATGCACAATATTTTTATTATCTACACTGGCGGAACCATAGGAATGGTCAAAGACGAAACGGGCACCTTTGTTCCCTTCGACTTTGAGCTGATAAAGCGTAATCTTCCTGATTTAAGCCGTCTGGATTATAAACTGACCGTACACTCTTTCGAACCGATCATCGACTCTTCCAACATGAAACCGGAGATCTGGATCGAAATGGCCCAGATCATCAAGGAGAATTACGCGAGCTACGATGGTTTTGTCATTCTACATGGATCGGATACGATGGCATTCACAGCTTCTGTGTTAAGTTTTATGCTTGAGGGCCTGCAAAAACCCGTCATTCTTTCTGGCTCACAATTGCCCATTGGAGAGATCCGCACAGATGCACGCGAAAATATGATGACAGCGCTGGAAATTGCTTCTGCCAAACAGGACGGTGTTTCGATTATACAGGAAGTCTGCATCCTGTTCGACAACAAATTATTCCGGGGAAACCGCTCTTTCAAATATAACTCTGCCAAATTTGAAGCGTTTAGATCCCCCAATTACCCGGTACTGGTCGAAGCTGGCATTCACCTGAAATACAATACCGATGCGTTATTAAATAATATTGATAAGGAATTTATCTTACATACCAAACTGGATAACCGTGTTGCTGTATTGAAGCTTTTCCCCGGAATTTCCGCACAGACCATCAAATCTGTTCTAGATTCGGATGTGCGATCTATTGTGATGGAAACTTTTGGTTCGGGAAATACCACGACAGATAGCTGGTTTTTGGATTTATTAAAAGGAGCTATAGATCAGGGGAAAAATATCCTTAATATTTCACAATGTAAGGTTGGTTCAGTAGAACTTGGGCGTTACGAAACTTCACAGGGCCTGAAAGCCATCGGTGTGCTTAATGGGTACGATCTTACATTTGAAGCTGCTGTCACTAAGCTTATGTACCTTCAGGGCGAGCTCGAAGATCAAAAAGAAGTTGCCTATTGGGTAGAAAAAGATATTCGCGGCGAACTGACGGTTAACGATTAGAAAAAGGTACTAAAAGATAGGTGTGAAAACTAATGAACAAGGATTATGGACTGGCAGAATAAGCTTAGGCTTACCCAGCTAACATCTTTGATCCTTGTTCATTATTCTTTATTTTTTATGGCTTTCATCTATCTCAGCCAACACTTCAGCTACCACAAAATTACTTCCGCCCACAAAAATCAGATCTCCCCTTTCGTATGTAGCCTTCGCCGCTGCAAAAGCTTGGCGTACAGAAAAATAGTCTTCACCATTCAGGTTAAAAGTTGCAGCTTCCTCGCGAAGTAAATCCGAAGGCATTGCCCTCGGCATATCCGGTGCAGCAAAATAATAAACTGCCTCCTTGGGCAGGTAAGGCAGCATGTGTGTTAGGTCTTTATCGCGCATAGCCCCAATGACAAAGTGTAATTTGTTATAGCTAGTCGCATTTAGATTTTTCAACACCTCATGAATGCCGTCCTCGTTATGTCCCGTATCGCAGATGATAAAAGGATCTTTGGACAGCTGTTGCCAACGTCCCTGAATACCTGTGGCAGACTGGACATGCTTTAAGGCTTCATGTACATGGAACGAGCTAATTTCAAAGCCTTGCTTACGTAGTTCATCCACAGCCAAAAGGACACCAGCCAGATTCTTCACCTGATAGGAGCCTTTCAGATCAAGCTGATAATGATCAATTATACCATGACCGTCAATAGCCTCTATGCTGAGATAATCTTGATCAACGGCCAACATCCTGGTTTGATAAACCTGAGACGCAAATTGAATGGGAGCTGTCTCGGTATGGGCCTTATCCAAGAATACAGCTGCTGTTTCGGCAGCATACTCAGAAATTACAACTGGTGTATTTTTTTTGATAATGCCTGCTTTTTCGCCAGCAATCTCCACCAGTGTATTTCCAAGCAGGTTCATGTGGTCGAAACCGATATTAGTAATGACAGAAAGTAAGGGTTGGATGATATTGGTGCTGTCCAATCGTCCGCCGAGCCCGACTTCGATCACAGCAAGATCAACTTTACATTTTTCAAAATAGTCAAAAGCCATCGCTACGGTGATTTCGAAAAAAGAAGGCTGCACATCTTCGATCAGCGCCTTATGCTTTTGAACAAAATCCGTCACAAATTCCTGTTCGCACATAGCGCCATTGACACGGATACGTTCTCTGAAATCCAGCAGATGGGGAGAGGTATAGAGTCCGGTTTTATAACCTGCCTGCGCTAATATCGCTGCCAACATATGGGATGTAGATCCCTTTCCATTAGTACCGGCAATATGTAAGGTTTTGAATTTTCGCTGTGGATTATCCAGCGCGTTGCAAAGTCTGATGGTATTGTCAAGGTCTTTTTTGAAGGCTGAGGCACCATCCCTTGTAAACATAGGCAATCGAGTATATAAATACTCGATTGCCTCTTTATAAGCATTCATCTGAATGATTTTTTATCTTAATCTAAAATTGAACACAATCCGTCCTGTTTGGGAATCTGGAGCATTAGGCAATTGATTTAGCCTTGCACCGCGGACAGCACGTTCACATTTCTCCAACAAGGAAGGATCCGTGATTGTAGTACCTTTTACTCCGGCGCGCGCGTAGGTAATTACGCCTTGTTTATTCACTCTGAATTCCACGGCAACCTTTCCGGCCTGTTGGCCATTATCGTCGATGCTCGGCCGCTGCGTAAAACTACGGTTTTCAATGGACAACATCATGTTCCCATTACCGGATCCACCTTCGCCATAATTGCTGGCCAAAGGGTCCCCCAGCTTAGAGCCCTGGTTGCCCGGTGTTGTACCAGTCCCGTCCCCGGCACCCTTACCATTGTTTTTATTCCCCTTGAAAAGCGCTTTCGCATTTGCCTGAGGCGCCACTTCTTTGGTCTCTTTGGTCGTTTCGGGTGCTTTAGACACTACTTTTTTCTCCGTTTTTGTCACTGCCGGAGCTTCTTCTAGGTCTTGTGTGACAACCGCCTTTTCAGCAACTTGCTGTGTAGGAGTTGGGGTTGGGGTCTCCACAGGATCGATACGATCCGGACGCTCATTATTTGCATTAGGATCTACAGAGGGTTCTTCCACACTCATATAATCGTCTCCCATTCCTTCAGGAGAAGTACCATAGTTGACAATCATACCGCCCATACCATACTCATCCGGTGCCTGCGCCTTAAAAACCACAAAGAAACCAATCAAAAGCAGTGATGCCATGACCAATGTAGATATCCCCAAGGCCTTGGGGAAATTATTTTCTTCATGTTGAAGATGATATCTCATTGTATAAATCTCCTATATTAACATATGAGCAAAAAACTTCAAAAAAGTTTAATTGCCCTACTTATCTTTTTTGGGTTCTGTCGCCAACACCACTTTCACTTTCAGACGATTGGCTACATCCATGACCGAAATCACGTTCTGGATAGGAACGGTATTATCGACATACAGCATAATGGTCAATTCTTCGCCACTGGCCATCTGCGATTGGATTGCAGCTTCCAAACCTTCTATCGGAACAGGGTTTTTATCGATGAAATAACCCAATTCCTTTGTGATAGATACAGTAATCGTCTTTTTCGCAACAGACTGCTCTCCTGCGCTTGACTTAGGCAACAATAGCTTGACCACTTGCGGATTCGAAACTGCCGACGCCAACAGGAAAAACAACATCAGGAAAAACATGATGTCGTTTAGCGCTGAAGTATGGACTTCGGCAGATGGTTTATTTTTTCTACTTCGTAAGTTCATTATCTTCCTGGTTCATCCAATAAATCAATAAATTCTACCGCATCGGTTTCCATACGTAAAATCAATCGTTCAACCATCATATTTAAGATATGATAGCCCAAATAAGCCAAGATACCGACTGCAAGACCTGACGCTGAAGACACCATTTTCACATATAGACCACCGGATACAGATGCAATGTCGATACCTCCCGCCAATTCTACCTCATGGAAAATCTTGATTACCCCAAAGATAGTACCAACGAAACCAAGCATCGGAGCGATACCAGCGATGATACCGAGAATATTGATATTTTTCTCCAATTTGGCAACTTCTAATTTACCGACATTTTCGATAGCCCCTTCAATGTCTTTGATCGGTCTGCCCACGCGTAATAGTCCTTTTTGCAACATGCGTCCTAAGGCCGAATTGCTGGAGCGACATACAGCCAACGCAGAGTCCAAATTTCCAGACAATACATTTGCTTTCACTTGAGACATCAAACTATTATCGTATCTGGCGGCTCTTCGAATGGTCAGATAGCGTTCAAAGAAGATAACCAATCCAATAAAGAACAATAATAGGATTGGAACCATTATCCATCCCCCTTTGATCATCATATCGATCAAACTCATGTTTTCTGTACTAGCAGCAGCAGGTAATGGTTGTTGCGCAGCTTGATTAAACGTATCTACAGCAGCCCTGGCTGTATCTTGCACTAATGACATAATTATTAATAGTTTTATATAGTTTCTATAATGTTTCTACCCATGCACCTTCAATTTTCTTCTCTACAGATTTTTGAGCGAGGTCAGCCTCTGCTTTTGTCATGTAGGTATTCAAGATGATCTTCTTTCTATTCTTTTTATGCTTACCTTCCACTGCGCGGGCAGTCTTGTAGCCTAGCATCCGAAGACGTTTTGCCTCCTCCTCTGCCTGAGCCATTGTCCGTGCCGAACCGATCACAAGCTGATATTTCGGCTGTGCTACGGGTATGGATTCTTTGATGACTGGATCCGCCTGCAAAACAGGAGTAGCTTTTTCAGCCGTCGCTGTCTTCTTGCCTGCATCTACAGCTGTCCCCTTTAATGAATCTGTTGTTGCTTTTGCTAAGGAATCTACCTTTTTTAAACTATCCGCCGCAAGCACATTTGATGATGAATCACTGGCTGGCAGATTATTTTTTTGAACGATTGTGTCAGCAGCAGGTTTTAGTGCAGGCTGGACTCCTCCAAATAATGAATTTTTCAATCCCGGATTCGTATATAATACTCCTACAGCAATCATAACCAATACAATGACTGCTGTTAGCCAGTACCATATCGCATTCGAATTGCGTGGTTCCTCCTCATAAATATGGGGTGCATAAGTAGAATTTGCAGCAGCAATGGCGCCAACTTCTTTTTGCGAAGCAATCTGCTCCTCCGTAAGCGCTGTGGTATCCTCCGGATTAGCGATAACAGGTACCGTCACGGTATCCAACAGTTCGTCATCCGCAGGGCTAGCTTCTTCTTCTCCTTCCGGATTATCAGTTTCTACCACTGATTCAACAATAGGTTCGGCCACAGGAAGCGAATCCTTATTGGCAAGAGCCTCAGATTCTTGTTCCTCCTGTTCAGCTTGCTCTTCGTTTTCAGTACGAGCTGTTGCTTCAACGACAGGTTCATCCGCATCGATTTCCCCAATAATATCTTCTGATGGAGTAGATTCGATCGGATCAGCAAGCCCGTGTTCATCTTCGCGTACCGGAATAACGGTTTCGATTTCGGGGCCAACAAGATTGACAACGGGTTGAAAATTAAAACCAGAGAGGTCCAACGGTTTGAACACCAAACTCGAACCATAGCTAATCAACAGACCGAGATCGTCCAGTTTCACCTGACCAAATTGCCCTAGGTCATTTCGCAATGCACCAACAGTATCATCCAGTATTTGTTGGGCTTGCCCCAAACTCAAATGTTCTTGCTGTTGGATATAATGCACAATATTAAATCCCTGTTGTGCAGAATAGTCCAGCTCGACATAGGAAATAGGCGGCAAAAACACATTATTCTGTTTATCGAATTGAGCCGGAGAATGAATTCTTTTGAACACACCTATCCCGGGCACGTATACTTCCGCATAACGTCTTAATAAACTATTGATGTTTTTGCCTAGATTCATTGTTCTCTGATTTAAAATGCAAATTTATAATCTTAATTCGTTAAAACGAATAATTAAGACCACCAATTACATTGAAACCCAATCTTGGATAATACATGTAACGCTCATATTCCTTTCCAAAGATATTATTTGCTTTCACGAAAACACCAAATTGTTTTTTAATTCGGTATTCAGCACCAGCATTTAGATCAGCAAAGGAAGCTATCGTCACCTTGTGGCCACTATCCGCTACACGACTGCCATCGCTGTTGTAATTGTAAACATATGCATAGGTATTACCTTGGCTAGAAAGCTCTGCATCGACAAAGAATTTATCCGAGATATTGAACCTTGCATTGGCTTGCAACCTAAATTTCGGTAAGCCCCAAGCCTCTTCCTCATCGCTCAGATTATAGTCATCAATAAATACTTTACCACCTAGATTAACCAATTGTGATAGACGTACATTGATCTCCCCTTCCAGTCCCATATGCTTAGCTTTATTGATCTGGCCATCATATACCACATCAAAAGCCCAGGGAATATAACCATCCTGGCCATTGCCAAATGCACTATTTTTGAATAAAGGCAATCCCTCGATCTGTTTGTAAAAAACCTTTACTTTATAGCCAAATGTCGCACCGGCATTACCTTTTAAACCACCGTATACATTCAATTTTTCAATTGAATTGGCAATCCTGACGTTTGGTGCCAAATAAGGATTTTCCTTCGCAAAATTTCGGAAGGAACCTTGTCTTACATTACCATTAACTCCGGCAAATAAAGAGACATATTCCGGAACCAAAGAAAAATCTGCTTCAACCGATGGAAAAACATTAAAACGGGACTCATCACCAAATTCCGAAGTCAGGTTGGCACCCAAAGTGACATTATAGCTATCTCCTTTAAATCGAATATACGGATTGATCAAAAACAAATTGTTCTTCACATTTGCCGTATCATTTTCGTTTTTGACATCGTTCATGGTGACGCTCAGGTTGGCTCCAACATTGAAAGCACTCATGCGTTTGTTCAGATAGCCGGACAAAGCGAAAGAATTTTCTTTTGCCTTGTAGGCATCCTTGAATAAGTAACCATCTACTTTGGCAGAGTAGCTCATCGCCTGCTCATTTTTTGGATCAACGTTACTTGTCAACTCCCCGTTTAAATAAATATCGGTGAATGTTTGCTTATCTGGTGAGGTATTCAATAATGTCGTCCCTGGTTGGTCAAATGTCTGACCGTAGAAATTTGTACCATATCTATTGTAGCCTAAAGTACCTTTTACAGTCACGGCATCCAGTACACGGCGTCCAAAAATACCAATATCCTGTGTACTGAACTTCTGTCCATCAATATTGCCCTTTTGGCTTAAGTGTTTTGCAAATAATCCAAAACGCGTATTTTCAAACTGCTCTGACGCTAAATATGCTTCACCTAAAATCGAGTTATAATTACCTATTCCAAATTTAACATAATTGCTGCTATGTTCAAAAGGTTGTGCAAACGGTATTTCCTGCACATTCAATTGTTTCAGACCAGTATTGATATCCAATTTTTTGTCAATAATATTACCATAGTTTAATTTGGGCTGATATTCCCGTTTGTTGGTCATATCAGGACTACGACGGATTTTTACAGCATCTGCAAGAATCGGTTTGTAATCACGAACAACATCAAAAGAATCAATAGTGACCGGTTTTTCAGGATCATTCTTCTTGCCTGTTTCCTGTGCAAAAGAATTCAATCCCACGCCCATCAAAAGCGCTGCTAAGGTATATTTCTTCACATTTCTATTTTGCAACTTCTTCATTGTATCCTATTTCTTTTTGTTGTTCAATTTATTTAGACGCTCTTTCGCAGCAGGCAAAACATCATCTTTCGCATCGTAGTTATCCACAATTGATTCCAATGTCGCTTTCGCCTGGAATGTATCGCCTTTACCCGCATAGGCATCAGCCATCGTAATAAAGCTTTTTGCTACCCAATATTCATAAGAGGAGAAATTGTCCGACAAATCCATTGCTGTTTTGATACAGGCATCGTATTGTTTATTTTCCAATTGAATAACCGCGACATTATATTTAGCTTCCGCACCGTATACGGTACGGCTCTTCAAAGCTGCTAAACTGAATTCTTTCATTGCTTCAGTTTTCTTATTCTGCTTCACATAGCATTTACCCGCATACAAGAATGCATTCGCGATTTCTTCCTCAGAAGATTTTTCGTAATTCTTAACAGCGTTGGTATAATTTAAAGCTTCCTTATAGTCTCCAATTTGGTAATAGGAAACCATCAGGTTGTTAATTGCAAAACCGTAGTTAGATTTGTATTCAGAAGTAAGCTCCAATTTTTTCAACAACTGTGTTGCTTCATTATATTTCTTCTGTTTCAAATATAAATTTGACACTGAAATCAACGTACGTTCAGTATATGGAGAAGTCCAGTCATTCAAGATAATATTGTAATCGTGCAAGGCATCTTCTGTATTTCCCAATGCCGCATTACTTTCCGCACGAACGAAGCGCGCATATTTCTCTTGGTTTGGTTTCGGAAATTTATCGAAATACGCATTTACAGCTTCTACAGCTCCTTGGTAATTACCTCTGGAGAACAAAGTCGTTGCTGTCGAGAACGTACGTGAATCTTGCTCAGACTTCGAAACGTCGCCCAGATTTGTTCCGGTGGCATATTTGATATATCCAGTCGCATCGCCTTTATCCAGATAGATATTCTCAATTGATCGCATGGCCTGTCTGGCTTCATCCGTAGAAGCGTATTGATCAACGACACGTTGGAATGTCGCTAAAGCAGCATCGTTGTTATCCTGGTTATATTGAACCAGTCCGATGGTCACTAACGCACGAGGTACATAACTGCTTCGTGGATATTTTTCAACCATCGTTTGAAGACCTGAAATTGCCTGATCGCTTTCCCCCATCAAGAAACGTGTATATGGAATCTCAAATGCAATATCATCGGCATAATTGGAACTTGGGAATTGTGCGATGACAGCATTCAGTGTTGAAATTTTACCATTATTGTCGCCTTGCAATCCTTGGATAATACCTCTTTGAAATAAAGCATAATCCTGACTAGGCGCTTTAGATGATATTAATTTGTTATATTCTGTTAATGCTCTCCCGTAGTTTTTGGATGAGAAGTATGAATCACCTAAACGTGCGATGGCATCATTACGTGTATTCATCTCTATTCCTTTCGAACCGCCAGAAGCTAAGAAGCGTTCGAAATAATTCGCTGCGGTATTGTAGTTTCCGTTACGGAAAGCCGCATAAGCCAGGGCGTAATTTGCATAACCGTATACGTCGGTTTTACTTGCCCCCGGCAAACGTAAGAATTTATTGAAATTCGTTACCGCTTCGCCATACTTGCGTACTTCGTACATCGCTTCCGCTTTCCAGTAGGTAGACAACGCGTAGATTTCTTCATCGTAACGGTGCTGTTCTGAACGCAAGAACAAAGAAATTGCATTTTCAAAAGCGCGCTCATTGTAAAACTCCAGACCCCGGTAGTAGGTTACTTTTTGATAAGCCGCATTTGCTTCTTTTCCGCGTTTCGGAATAGACTCCAAAATATCGACCGCATCACGGTAATTTTTAGTACTTAGCAGCACCTCCGCCAATAGCGTTTTCGCTTCTTCCTGGCGTTGTGATTTTGGGTAGGTTTTTAAATATTCCTGCGTAGAAGCCAAGGCGACTTGATGGAACTCCAATTCATACGAAAGCTTCGCATAGTTAAACAATCCCTCTTCTTTCATCGCCGGATCAAAATCCAGTTTGGAGGCTCTGAAGAACGCGTTACGAGCCGACTGCTTATTTCCTTTTTTCAGGAAGCTGTCCCCCAGGGTAATCATGGCGGATTGGTAATACGCATCAGGTTCTGTCATTTTCTCCAACTCCGTGATCGCCTTATCGTAATCCTTTAGCTTATAAGCGATATAACCGATCTGATAGCTATCTTGATTATTTTGGGTCTTGCCCTGATCCTGTGCCTGGAACTTATCGTAATAATCTTTTGATGTTTTTAGATCCCCTTTAATAAAGTATGTTGCCGCGATAATACGAAACATCTCCGTCTCATTTTCCTGTTTGGTACGCGATAAGATCGGTAGCGCATAGTCTAAAACATCATCGTAACGTTTATCCAGGAAATACAGCGCCGTAATATAATAAGGATAACTATTTTCAAATTGTTTTGAGCCATTTAACCGCTCAAATTCATTTAATGCAGTTTTATATTCTGCATCTAAATAACATAAATAAGCATAGTAATAGATTGAGGCCTCCTGAAATTCAGTCTTCTGATCTTTCAATCCTTCAAATAAGGGTTTTGCTGTCTTATAATCTTTCGTCATGAAAGAAGCATACCCCAATTTAAAGCGATATTCTACATTTTCTTTACCAGCGAGATTTTTACTGTCAATCTTTGTAAACCATTCAATTGCTTTTACGTAATCCTTTTTAGCATAATATGATTTACCTATCTGAAAGTAAGCTGCTTTAGAATTGGCACTGACAGGAAAATCTTTAATATATTTTAAGAAACGATTTTCGGCATCTGACTCGCCCAATTCCAAGGCGCATACCGCTTGGTAATACCGTACGTTTTCCTTTAATAAGGACAGCTCCTCTGTCTCATCCAATTGTAGGTTGGATTTCGTCCGCAAGGCCTCCACACGATCAAATTGCGCTGATGCGGATCCGAATTTTCCGCGTTCATACAATTCCATTCCGGTCTTGTAAGCCTTGTTGATTTGTTGCCATTCTGTCTGTTGCGCTAATGCTGGCGTCGCCATAACGGTTAGTGCAACTCCCACCTGGTAAATCTTCTTATACATAATATGTGAAACCTTAATATGTTATTTATCTGCAAATGTAAATGAATCTCCCTTCAAACCGAGGTAAATTTGCCTTGACATGCAAATTTATTGAATTCTCTTTTTTGATTGACCGATTTAAGATAAGCCAAAATTTATTGAAAATCAATTCAAATCTACCCATTTTTGGGAGATAGTTTTATTCATTTTACTAAATTATACTTTAATTGAGCTATTTTACACAAAAGTTATTAACATCTGTGAATAACCCAGTATTATAACGGAAATTTTGCACAAAAAATATGCCCGACCAAAAATAAAGTCAGGCATAATATTGTTGATTGATGAATCTGTCAATTTTGTACTCCAACATCTAAAACTGGCTCAAAATCGAAATTTCAATTAGCCGCGTTGTCCAGCCAATAGATACAATACCGCCATCCGAACAGCAACTCCATTTTCAACCTGATCTAGGATAATGGAGTGTTCACTATCGGCAACATCTGAAGTGATTTCGACCCCGCGATTGATCGGCCCGGGGTGCATAATGGTAATTGGCTTATCCAAAGAATCCAAGATTTCTTTATTTAAACCATATAACATGGAGTATTCTCTCAAAGATGGGAAATAGGCGATATCCTGGCGCTCCAGCTGGATGCGCAACATATTTGCCACGTCACACCAATTCAGTGCTTTTCTCAGATCATGCTCCACCTTTACACCCAAAGAAGTGATATGCTTAGGAATTAATGTCGTTGGTCCGCATACCATGACTTCCGCTCCTTGTTTTTGAAGACATAGAATATTGGATAAGGCTACCCGGGAGTGGGTTATGTCACCAATAATAGCAACTTTACGTCCCGCTACATCGCCAAAGCGCTCGCGGATAGAGAAAGAGTCCAACAGCGCTTGTGTAGGGTGTTCATGTGCGCCGTCGCCAGCATTCACAATTTGTGCATCGACATGCTTACTTAAGAACACACCTGCTCCAGCGTAGGGATGCCGCATCACAATCATATCCACCTTCATCGCAAGGATATTGTTGACAGTATCAATCAAAGTCTCGCCTTTACTCACTGAAGAAGAAGAAGCCGCAAAATTGACGATATCTGCAGATAGTCTTTTCTCGGCAAGTTCAAAGGAAAGCCGCGTACGTGTTGAATTTTCAAAAAACACATTGGCGATGGTGATATCCCGTAGAGAAGGCACCTTTTTGATCGGTCTATTTAATACCTCTTTGAAATTACTCGCTGTATCCAGAATCAATTGGATATCTTGTTCATTTAGATCTTTGATTCCCAACAAATGGCGAGTACTTAATTGTTCTACTGCAGCTGACATTTTATAGTGTATTCAAGTATTTACTAATCATTTTTTAATTGAGTGTTCGTTCCCAAGGGCTTATTAGAACCTTCCGTTATTTTTTTACCGAACCGGATTTCTAATCATTAACCGAAGTTTTTTTCTCCGTGACCAAGATAATGCTATCTTGATCGTCAGATTCTTTCCAGTTCACAATGACTTTTTGTGAATCTATAGAATCAACCTGTATTCCAATGTAATCGGGTTGAATCGGAATCTGTCTGGAGAAACGACGATCGACTAAAACAAGCAACTCAATGCTTCTCGCTCTTCCAAAAGCCTGTACGGCATCCATGGCTGCCCGAATGGTGCGTCCAGTCCACAAGACATCATCAATAAAAATAACGTCTTTACCTTCTACAATAAAATTAATATTTGTACTATTTGCTAACAACGGGCCAGCATTACCTTTTGTACGGAAATCGTCCCGATAAAATGTAATATCCAGATCACCGACCAAGATCGGTTTTTCGATCATCCGTTCAAGTTCTTTGACGATACGTCTAGCTAAGAAAGTTCCTCTTGGTTGAATACCTATGACGACAGCATTTGAAAAATCACCGTGATTCTCAATCAATTGACGACATAGTCTTTGAATGGTGATTTGAAATTTTGGTCCGTCTAATAAAATCGACTGTTTCATTATGGGAATGTTTGAGCAAAGCTACACTTTTTTTAACAAAAACTATCGCTCGTTTCCCAATTAATTTCAATATTTCAATTCGTTCCCAGCATTAACTCTGAGACCTATAACTTTTAAAACAGCAGCTCATCAAAGCAGATAAACGAGCTCATTGGTTTCCATTATGGCGCCATACAGCACATATGAGTTTCGAGGGTACTCAGCATTTCAAAAAACAGAGGGACAGGAATCACGGCAGTATAAAGCAGATTAAATTTATCGCGGCTCATATCACCTATCCGGTGTAAAAAACACCGAAGAGATACACCTGTTTTAATCATTTTTCTTATTGCCCCTTGCGAAAAAATACACCGGCAGCCCTATCAATACCAATATAAAACCTGGCCAGGTATACTGCGGCTTGTAGATGATTAGCAGCACGCAAAATACCGTACCAATAAGCAGATAGATGATCGGTGTAAAAGGAAATAAAAACGTTTTGTAGGAACGTGCCAACTCAGGTTTACGCATACGCTGGATAATAACGCCCAGTACCGTAATCATGTAAAAGATGACAATAACGAAAGAGATCATATCCAACAGATTACCATACTGACCACTTAAACAGAGCAAGGATGCCCAGATCCCCTGCAACCATAATGAGCGGGCCGGCACATCATATTTATTGTTGGGGATAGCCTGTTTTAAGAACAAGCCATCTCTGGCCATGGTCTGAAAAACCCGTGCTCCGGAAAGCGCAAGACCATTGACACAGCCAAATGTTGATATCATCACCAAGATAGCCATCGCTATTGTACCAGTGTGCCCCAACATCTTTTCAGCAGCAGCAATTGCGACCCGGTCATTTGTTGCAAAGGCGATCTCTTCGCGGCTCAGCGCAGAAAGATAGATGTAGTTGCAACAGATGTATAAAAGCATGACAAGGCTGGTTCCGATGACGAGCGCACGAACCACATTACGCTGTGGATTCACAATCTCACCCGACACAAAGGTCACGTTTTCCCAGGCAACGCTACTAAAGACGGATCCCACCATAGCTGCTGCCAGCGCCCCCATTAAAGCGCCGCCGGAAATCCTCATCCAGCCCTCACCTTTCAAATTCTGAAAAGCATCCCAGCTGTACGCCATATTCTCCGAAAAATGGTTTTCTTTGATCAAAAACAGTCCGCCAACGATCAATAGAACCAATGCAATAATTTTTGCGGAGGTAAAAAAAGACTGCACCGACTTGCCGCTCTTGATTCCGCGGGTATTGATATAAGTCAGCAGGAGGATTACTCCCATGGCGAGTATCTGTATCCAGGTAATCTTAAACTCACCTCGCTGAAAAATCGGTGCCGCATCGTTCAATTGCGGAATTAAATAAGCGGTAAATTTACCAAAAGCAACCGCAACAGCTGCTATAGTACCTGTTTGGATAACTGTAAATAAGCTCCAACCATACAAAAAGCCAATCGGCTTTCCGAACACTTCTGTCAGATAAGTATATTGTCCACCAGCTTTGGGATACATCGAAGATAGCTCACCATAACAGATTGCTGCCGCTACAGTTGCTACAGCGGTCAATATCCATACTATCGCCAACCAGTATCCTGAGCCCAGTTGCCGCATCATATCACTCGATACAATAAAGATCCCGCTTCCGATCATCGAGCCCATGACCAGCATAATCGCATCCCACAATTTCAGTTGACGTTTCATCATAATATCAGGTTGGTTTTATGGCGTTAAGCTAAGAAAAAATAATCAAAAAAAGAGCTGCCCTCAGCTACATCCCATTCAAAAGATTATTTTTTTGAATAGGCACGGCCGAGGGCAGCTCCTTCTGATTGAAAGATGGTGTGAATATTATTCTACGCCATACTGTTGTTTATACGATTTCTCCAGTTCAGTCACCTGTTGCAGCAATTGTTTTTCCGAAGTGGAAGCCAATATACTTTTATAAGCACCTAGCGCCCTGAGAGCAGTTCCGATATTAGAATACTCCAATTCAGGTTTGGTTTGTGCAATATCCTGATACCAGCGCATGTTTTGCGTCATAAATTTCAGATTGCGATTGACAATCTCATTTGCACGCTTATTTTCACCAGTTTCGTACAACACATTGATAATCGGAATATACCCCAATATATCACGCATCAAGTACACGCGTTTTGGCATCTTCTCATAAGTTTCAACAGCAACTTTACGTGCCTCATCTTTATGACCTTCCATCATCAACTGCGTCGCCGTTCCCCCCATCACCGTATTGGTGATCATGGTGATCATGCGATAGGATTCAGGATCCAAATAAGAAGCATTCGCCATATTACCCCATTGATATTTCGTGGTAATATCTTTAAAAGCCGATTGTGTATCCACTAAAGTACCTTCAGATCCCGCAGGAGTCGCAATAGGCATTAAACGTAAAGCAAATCCTTCCTGGACCAGATATTTATCCAATCCAAGGTAGTTGTCGTTTGGAACGGTTGCCGCAAAATAAATCGGACGTTTCCAGTTATTGTTCAACAAAACGTTTAGGATCGACAATTCCGCTCTGGACACATAATTCCTATTGTAAGTCCAGCTCATGGTATCGACAATGGATTCTTGCCATGCCTTTGGAACTACATTATTTTGCAGTACAGCTTCCTTATTTACCGGAAGGCTAAAGTTTTTGGTCGGTAAAAAGTTCTCAAATTTACCGCCACGTAATTCCAGTTTATTTTTTTGGTCATCAGACAACAAGATCTGCATCACTAGATCAAGATCTACGTGACCCGGTACTTTCATATCTTGATAATAAAGGACCTCACGAACACCTTTTTTGAATTTTTCGTCATCAATATTGATCGGCAAGCCATCCGCCTGATTTACTTTTTGCTTCATCTGACGCATATACCAGTCAGAACTCAAAAGACTCAGGTTGACTACCCGTACATCGGGACGATAATTTTCAACTTCTTGTACATACCACAATGGATATGTATCGTTATCACCATAGGTGAATAAAATCGCATTTGGCGCACAGGAAGCCAAATAATTTTTGGCTAGGTCACGTGCTGTTGTTTTCTCCGAACGATCGTGATCATCCCAGTTCTGGAATCCCAGCAATACTGGAGCCCCCAGTAAACAGGCTGCTGTCGCAATACCTGCAGCCATCTTGCCATCCACTTTTTTACTTAAATAATCTGCAATCGCAAATACCCCCAAGCCGATCCATATCGCAAATGCGTAGAATGATCCCGCATAGGCATAATCACGTTCACGTGGCTGCAACGGGCTTTGATTTAGGTACAATACAATAGCTAGACCTGTAAAGAAAAATAGTAACCCTACGATTCCAGCATCACGTTGTCTCCGTCCAAAGTGCCAGAATGCACCGATCAAACCAATGATCAAAGGCAAGAAATAATATTTATTATTTGAAGGATCAGTTTTCAATGAATCGGGAATGGCGTTCTGCCCACCCACATGCATTTGGTCTACAGGTTTAGCGCCTGAGATCCAGTTGCCTTCAGTAAAAGACCCTTGTCCTTGTTGATCGTTTTGGCGACCAGCGAAGTTCCAAAGGAAATAACGACCGTACATGTGCCCGATCTGATAACTAAAGAAGAATTTCAGGTTATCCCCAAATGTAGGCGATTGTCCTTCAGGAATTTTCAAATAATCACGATAATACCCATCATGTCCATCCCGGTTACTATAAACACGCGGAAAGAGCATCGTCTTATCGTATTTATAATCCATTCCGTTCTCTACTTTCGTGTATTTATCCTTATCTTTTCTATAGGTATATGTCGGCACAGCATCTACGACCTGCGCGTCGAAAGTAGGACCGTTTAAAAGTGGTTCACTCGCATATTGTTCACGGCCCAAATAGCTTACGAAAGAAAAAGCATTATCCGGATCACTATTATTTAAGGTAGGGTTCGCTTTAGCGCGCACCATAATCATCGCAAAGGAACTATAGCCGAAGATAATAAATGCGGTGCTGATCAGAATCAGGTTCAACATCGGTTTTGCTTTCTTGATCGAGTACCAGATACCATACACAAAAAGAGCTACTACCAATATCAAAAAAAGATTAAATCCGGTACCGAAGCCCATGCCTAGACTATTCACAAAGAATAAATCAAAATAAGCAGCAGCTTTGACCGTATACTGAATGATACCCCATAAAATCAGAGCAAGCACAACGACACCGATCAGGAATGCTTTGGTTGCTCCCGAAGAAGTCACTGTTTTTGAGCGTTTAAAATAAATCACCAAGGCGATGGCTGGAATCACAAGAAGGTTCAATAAGTGAACCCCGATTGACAAGCCCATTACATAGGCGATAAAAATCAGCCAACGGTCAGAACCAGCCTCATCAGCATGATTTTCCCATTTTAATATCCCCCAAAATACAACAGCGGTACAAAGCGAAGACATGGCATACACCTCGGATTCAACAGCGGAAAACCAAAATGTATCCGTGAATGCGTAAGCCAATGCACCAACAGCACCTGAGCCAAATATTTTGATCAAGTCTGTTGCGGTATACGACTCGCCGACTCCTTTTGCAACGACTTTCTTCGCTAGTGCTGTGATCGTCCAGAACAAAAACAGAATCGTCAGACCACTACAGACAGCAGATCCCACATTCATCCAAAAAGCGATCCGTGTGACATCACCTCCGGCAAGATTGGAAAAGATGTTTTGAATCATTAAGAATAATGGTGCTCCTGGCTGGTGCACAATTTGAAGTTTAAAGGCTGAGGCAATAAACTCACCACAGTCCCACCAACTCGTCGATCGTTCGGCAGTCATGACATATGCTACTGTTGCAATGAGCGCACATATCCATCCTAAAAGATTGTTGATTTTAGTATAGTTCATAAAATGATAACTGTAAAAGTATTATAATACGGCTCGAAAATAAGGATAAGTTAATAAGAAATGAACTTTATTCTGATTTTTTAACACATATTAATTGAAAAAATTTCATTAAGCGATGCAATATTGGCTGTAAAGAAAGCAGGACAAAGGCATCCATCAGCTTGGCCAGGTCAATACCCCAACTAAAAAACAGCACCTATGTTTTAAATTTTAGGGCAAAACAAAAATTATTTCTTTGAAAATCAAGCCCAATGCACTTTACAGTACATTTTTATTTGCAGAAATAAGAATAGTCCGTATATTTGCATCATCAAATGTGAACGACATCATCACGATAACGAACACAATTGAATTGTTTGTCCGATAGTATAAGGGTAGTACGACAGTTTTTGGTTCTGTTTGTCTTGGTTCGAATCCAGGTCGGACAACAAACAATAGAAAAGGCTTGCAATCGCAAGCCTTTTCTGCGTTATATGCAAGGCTTATTATTTATAAAAGGGTTTAGATTTTTTTTAATTTGAATTTTGATTTTTAAAACAAATCTCTATCTTTGCGTCGTCAAAAAGAAAAAAACGGAAACGTTGGCTTTTTAGAGACATTGTCCGATAGTATAAGGGTAGTACGACAGTTTTTGGTTCTGTTTGTCTTGGTTCGAATCCAGGTCGGACAACTTTTAAAGTTAAGAGTATATGGATTGTGCAAACAATCCATTTTTTTTAATGTTTAACTTTAAAAAATATTAGGGAATAAAAATATTGAATAAACGACAATACAATAACCCAACATAAATATACAAAACCATGCCTTTGCAATTCAACACGGTTAAACTATTTGCAGGTTCTGGCACTACAGAACTGGCCGAAAAAATCGCACAATCTTACGGGAAACCTCTAGGAGACAAAACATTATCGCGTTTCAGCGACGGTGAGATTCAACCATTCTACAATGAATCTGTTCGTGGAGCCGATGTGTTTATCATCCAATCTACCAACCAGCCTACCGACAATCTTTTTGAGTTATTGTTGATGACTGATGCGGCAAAGAGAGCCTCAGCCCATTACATCACGGCGGTTGTCCCTTATTTCGGTTTCGCAAGACAAGATCGAAAAGACAAACCAAGAGTTGCCATTGGCGCAAAAATGATTGCCAATCTTTTAACAGCGGCCGGAATCCACCGTATCATGACCATGGATTTACACGCTGCACAGATCCAAGGTTTTTTCGATATCCCTGTTGATCACCTTGATGGCTCCATTATTTTTGTTCCTTACATCAAATCACTAAAACTTCCTAACTTGACCATTGCTTCACCAGATATGGGTGGATCATACAGAGCGCGTACCTTTGCTAAATTCTTCAATGCAGAAGTGATCATCTGTGACAAACGTCGTAAACGTGCGAATGAAATTGAGTCAATGTCTATCATTGGAGATGTAACAGGTCAGGATGTTGTATTGATCGACGATATCTGTGACACAGCCGGCACACTTTCGAAAGCTGCAGCGTTGATCATGGAAAATGGGGCAAGATCTGTAAGAGCGGTCTGTACACATGCGGTGTTATCAGGCAAAGCTTATGAAACCATTGAAAACTCGGTATTATCAGAAATGATCGTAACAGATACCATCCAATTGGATCCAGAAAAAGCAAAACAATCCACAAAAATTAAAGTATTATCTACAGCTGATCTGTTTGCAAAAGCAATTACCAGCGTCAACCAACATACATCTATCTCTGATTTATTTGACGTAGAATAGTATATAGTATATAGTATTTAGATATTAGTATTGAGACTCTGGTATGGTAAGCCTTCGGCTGAAATACTGGAGTCTTTTTCTTACCCCCTCAATATCAATAGTTTTTTTTTGATAATACCAAAATTTAAATTATCTTTGCACCTCAAAATTTATAAAAATTAAAAGATGAAATCAATTGCTATTAGCGGTTCTGTAAGACAGAACGTAGGGAAAAGAGATGCAAAAGAATTACGTTACCAAGGTTTAGTACCAGCAGTACTTTACGGAGGTAAAGAACAAACTGCTCTTTCTGTATCCGCAGCTGATTTGAAACCAGTTCTTTACACTGCTGACGTTGTAATCGTAGAATTAAACGTTGATGGTCAAACAAAAAGAGCTATCGTTCAAGACGCACAATTCCACCCATTGACAGACCTAGTTACTCACGTTGACTTTTTAGAATTATTTGATGACAAAGAAGTATCATTGAATATTCCTATCAAATTAACAGGAACATCTCCAGGTGTTAAAATGGGGGGTAAATTAGTTCAAAAATTACGCAATTTACGCGTAAAAGCATTACCTGCTAACTTGCCACAAGAAATTGAAGTACCAATGGAATCTCTAGAAGTTGGTAAATCATACCGTGTAGCTCAAGTTCAATTGGACAACGCAAAAGTATTGAACAATGCTGACGATACAATCGTATCAGTTATCATGTCCCGTGCATTGCGTCAAGCTGAACAAGAAGCAGCTAAAGCAGCTAAAGGTGGTAAAAAATAATCTGAACAAGATTCTTAAATACTACAGAAAGCACCGAAATTCGGTGTTTTTTTGTTTATTAAATTTTTATTTTTGCATCATGAATTATCTTATCGTTGGATTGGGGAATATCGGCAGTGAATACGCTGACACACGACATAACATTGGCTTTATGGTTGCAGACGAATTGGTCAAACAGGCTGGTGCAAGCTTTTCTTTATTGAAATTAGCATACTACAGTGAATTTAAACAGCGAGGGCACAATGTAACTGTCATCAAACCGACTACCTATATGAACCTTAGTGGCAAAGCGGTCAATTATTATATGCAGCAATGTAAAGTGCCTATCCAGAATGTATTGGTGATCGTCGATGACTTAGCGATCCCATTTGGTTCTTTACGTATGAAGCCTAAAGGCAGCAGTGCTGGCCACAATGGACTGAAGTCCATCGAGCAGCTTTGTGGTGGACAGGTATACCCTCGCCTACGTTTTGGTATCGGAGATAATTATCCCAAAGGCAGACAGGTGGACTATGTCCTTGGCCCTTTTGACAAAGATGAACAAGCAGAACTTCCGGCTTTAATTGATCATTCTGTCAAAATGATCCAAAGCTTTGTCAATATCGGCATTGAGTTGACAATGACCAATCTGAATACAAAATAAAAGGTGCATTAGTCCCTTTTATTTTGTATCCCCTACAGCGAGCTATTGTTACTATCCCTTGTCACGGGCAGCATCAGCACGTTTTCTTTCGGCATCAAGCTCAGTCTTGATTATTTTCTTTATCTTTCCATCCAGTGGTTCCCCATCTCCCTTCCTCTCATTCAATTCCCCCGCTTTTTTCTTTGTCGTTATGAGAATAACACCATTCGACCCTGCTGTACCATAAAGAGTCGTTGCACTTTGATTTTTAAGAACTTCGATGGACTCAATATCTTCGGATTTCAGATCATTGCGATCTTTAGGCTGCACCTGACCGTCAACAACAAACAATGGTTTTTCTTTTCCCGATAAACCACGGAGCCGGATGCCATTGATATTCCCTGGTTCTCCATCTACCTGCGCGTATGTTGCTGTTTGTGCTACAAATTTCGCAGTTTTCCCTGGGCTATCGTTTTGGGCAGCTTTTCCCTCAGAGGTTATCGTTTTAGGATCATTTCCCTTGTCACCCTTTTTATACCCCACTACAGTAATTACCTTCTCATCTGGGCTATTTTCTGATTTGAGTTCCTTAGAAGCTTTACTGACCTTATCTGGATTTTCCCTTGCCCATTTTTTTGTGGTCACTTCAATGACACCATTTTTCCCATCTTCACCATATTTTGCCCGAGCAGCTGCATCTTTGAGAACATGAATACTCTCAATGTTATTAGGGTCGATATCTTTTATATCCTGGGAGCCTATTCGTGTACCATCAACCACATACAAAACATCGGCAGGATACATTACTGCCTTATTTCCGCCCACAGAATCCTTTTTGACGGTAAAGCCCGCCACCTTACCTTGAAGGCCATTTTCAGATTTCTTAGTGGCATTTCCACTTTTGGTAGTCAATAGTAAAACTCCATTTTTAGCCTTCTCACCATAGATTGCTGTAGCAGACTTATCTTTTAAAACTGATATAGATTCGATCTCTTCTGGAGCAATTGCATCCAGTTCTTTTTTGCTAACAACTACGCCATCCAACACAAACAGTAGATTCCCAATGACATCTGAAGTACCTCTGACTCTCAAAGAACCAATCTGATCGCTTAATAAATTAGCTACTTTTTTAGTGCGAACTGTATCAATCTTAATCTCATTCGATCCAAAAGCTTCTTTCACCAACTTTCCCGTTTCGCCAACCATTTTTACGGGGAGTGGTACATCTTGCTGTTGGCCTACATCCAATTTTAAAAGCGTAGTTTCATTGACCTTTTCAACGATACCTTCGATATTCCCCTCTGCTTTACTTACGGTAAAAGCCGCGCCTGCAAGTAAGAATACAGGCAATAAGAAGGCATATTTACTCAGTTCTATTTTGGATGACCTTTTCTTGTTCATCATCATAATTCGACGTTTTAATAGTTTAAAATTAAATTGATTGCTCAACCCGATTGAAGTGCCCTTTTTGGACACATTCAACAGGCTATATTGGTACGTCTGTTTGTCAATTCCTTTATTGAGCACCTGTTGATCAGTCAGAAACTCCAAATTTTGGCGAATGGCCCTGCGCATGAACCAGACGAAAGGATTGTACCAACAGCACACCAATATGATTTCAAACAATAAAATATCCAAGCTGTGAAGGCCTTTCACATGAATATCCTCATGCTTAAAAATATCATTCAGTTCAGCATCCATATGCTGTCCCTTATTGACATAAATTTTATTCAAAAACGAAAATGGCACAATAGGGATAAACACATTCCTAAAAAAATACGTCGTCCACTGATCGGCTTTGGAATGCAGATGAATCCTTAATAGGCTGAATAACTGGAAAACAAATTTCAACAATAGAAATGCCGCACCCAACATAAAAACCAACTCTACCAACCCACCCAGTGTCAACCGTTCTTGCACATCCTGTTCTTCCATATAAAATGAAATCTGTTCACCGACTAGCCCCATGTCCAATCCACGTCGTACAAACAGCGATTTTAAATCCAAAAACGGATATATAAAAGCAAATAATCCACCTATTAAAAAGTATGCCCTATTCAATGAATAGAAAGTTAAGCCTTTCAATAGCCCAACATAACCCAAGTAGATGATGCTCAACAGCAGATTGACTTGTATGATATAGGTTAGCAGATTTTCCATCGCATTAAGATTTGTTATTTTTAATCATATCCATGATTTCCTTGAGCTCGTCCTCGGTTAGCTTTTCCTCTTTCACGAAAAAAGAAACCATCTCTTTATAAGAATTTTTGAAATAATCACCTACAAAAGAGTTCATAAACTTCGCTTTATAATCCTGCTCACTTACCATAGGTTCGTAACGTTTTGCATTGGCATAACGAACAGCTTTCACAAAGTCCTTGCGCTCCAAATTCTTTACAGTTGACGCTAAAGTTGTATATGGCATCTTCTCCCCTTTAATATTATCGAGAATCTCTTTGATAAAACCTCCATTTAGGCTCCAGATAGATTGCATCGCCTGTTCCTCTTGTGCTGTTAACTTTTCCATGTCTAAATCTTTCTTTACTAATCTTTCACTAATCTACGAATTATTCGTAAATACAAAAAAAAATATATTACATTTTCTAATGATATCCTTCTAAACAGCATCTAAAGCCACGATTCTTTGTAACGTTACAATATGAATCATTAGTTGACGTATTTAAAATCAATCCCATCGAATATAAGATGACTGGCCGAAAATTTGTTATACCTTGTTTTTTATTTTAACTTTCAACTGTATATAATTTTATTTTGGCGACTTGACAGGACGCATTATGATGAAAACATACATGTTCAACTGTGCTAAAAATGAAACTTTAAACAGAAGTAATTCAAAACAAATACAACAAAAAATAAATGGCTAAAAGCATCAAAGCGATCAAATGCCCGCACTGTGGCAGCATAAAAGTCAGCACAATACGTCCCGACTATTACAAATGTGATAGTTGTGGAACAGAGTTTTTTTTAGATAGTGATGACATCAACATCAATCACAATTACAACTATCCACGGAACAATACAGATCAATATAAAGCTATCCGAATCGTATTGTTTGCCGTTGTAGGCTTTATTGCACTCATGTTCGTTATTGGTGTATTGAGTTCTATATTCTCTAAAAAACCAGAACCGAATTATTCGACTTATAGCGCGTCCAACACTGCAGACAAAAAAGAAGAAGCTGAGCCGTTGGAATGGAATTATGCAAGCAACATTTTATTTCTGGACAAAGATAATTCTCCACACGTCGTCGTTGTGGGCAATGTCGGAACTTTCAGGAAGCGATTTGACGAGGGCAAAGACAATAAAGTATATATCGGATTATTTGACCCCAAAACTGGCAAAAAGGAATGGGTAAAGCAGCTGATGGAAACGCCCGTCGAGTTATCAAGTAGCGACGTTAAATTACAGGTATTTGAAGACCAAAACCTTTACATCATCGTCAAATCCAAGTATATCTATCAATTGGACAGAAATAGCCTAACCTACAAAAGTGTCCTTGAAAATTATGTCAAAGATGCACCGGCACTCAGCACTGGCATTGCCAAAGTTGAATTTAAATACGAGGACTATGGCTCTGCCTATCAAATTATCAACAATGAAGGACAAAACTTAGCTTATTATCCGCTGATTAACAAATCAATTCCTGACAAACAACTCTACGATGAAAGGAGAAAAAAACTCCCTAATCCAACGACAAAAACGGAATTCACTTTTTCAAGTAAATCTAGCTCCTATCCAGAGGAAAAAATTCAGTTAATTCAGTACAATTATTACTATCAATATGGCTACCCAAAAGATAGCCCGCGCTTTTCCTGGGATAAAGATTTTGGTGGATCGGGTATTTTTACCGACCGCGATCCCTACAAAAAGGTACTGATCAATCCATGGCAAATTAAGGGAGCCCGCCTGATTAGTTTTAAAGACTTTACACCAGGTAGGCTCTATTTTCAGCCCGTCGTAGTTGCTCAGAGTGACAAAACGCTTCTGATCGCGTACAAACCAACACCTGCGGAAGATGATCCGCTACAGATCCAGCTATTGGATATATCGACCGGTGCGATACAGAAAACAATCACCACAGACCTTAAATCTATCTATGGAAATGGCTGTCTACTCAAAGATGGTTTTATTGTCAAAGGGTCAAGCGACTATTATTATTTTGACAATAGCGGAAAACAGATCAATAAATTCGAAGGGTATAATCCCAAATTCGACACATTAAATTAAACATTATGGGACTATTCAATCTTTTTAACAACCAACTATCAGAGGTCATTGAGTGGAAAAATCAAGACCCCCGTTTATTATGGTATAAATTTCCTTCCGAAAGAAATGAAATTAAAAATTCCAGTAAACTTATTCTTGCCCCGGGACAGGGCTGTATCCTTGTTTATGAAGGGAAAGGTGAAAACCTCCTTACGGAGGCAGGTACCTATAATTTAAAAACAGATAACAATCCTTTCTTCACCACATTAGCGCGATTAAGACAAAATTTCGAGTCAGAGCATAAGCTCTATATTTATTTCTTTCGTACAGCTGCCATTGTCAATCAATCGTGGGGAACGGGAAATCCAATCAAATATATTGACCCACAGTATAATCTGCCGGTGGAAATAGGCTTGAACGGTACTTTTTCTTACGTCATCAAAGAGCCGGTACATTTCTATAAAAATATCGTTGCCAATCAAAACACAGTTAACACAGCTGTTATTCAAGATATTATTAACAACCGGATTCCGCAACAGATTGTCGCACAGATTGCGCAGAAAAAATTGGGTTACAACGAAATCGATAGTCAGTTATCTATTTTATCCACGGATATCAAAACAGCGGTCGAACAGGATTTTAACGATCTTGGTTTAGCTATTACAGATTTTAAAATCTTAGGTACACAATTTGACTCAAATACACAACGTCGAATTGGTGAAATCGCTGACTTGACGACACAAAATCAAGCCGCACAGCAAGCAGGTTTGAGCTATGTGGAATTGGAAAAATTACGCGCGCTCCGGGATGCAGCTAAAAATGAAGGTGGCCTGGCAGGCATTGGCGCACAACTAGGTGTGGGCATGGAGCTGGGCAAACAATTTGATCTTCAAAAAGAAGAGATCAAAGACAATATACAAGCAGAAGGAGATTTTGTCGAAAAGCTACAAAAACTACAATTGCTACTGCGCGAAAACATTATTACACAGGACGAATTCGACCTGCTCAAAAAACAGATTCTCAACAAAATATAACCTATCATGAAATACATCTTTGGTATATTATTCACACTGGTTATCCTATTCGTGGCCACCTATTTTTTATTGGGGCTTTGGGGTATCCATTTTTTGGATGCTGAAAATTTCAGCAAAATTTTATGGACAACAGGAATTCTCACCTTAACATCTATTATTTTGGTATGCTTCGTCATCTTACCTTTTTTTGGTTCAGGCAAAAACGGAAAATATGAAGACAAGGGAAAAGTTGCCCAACGAAAAATAGATTAATATTTCGGACATAATAAGATAGTGTTAAATTTGAATAAACTATTTGCGTATTTAAGTAAATTGTTATTCAATATTATCCAAAATGACGCAATGATGTCATTTAAATTCCAAAAGAACTTTCAGTTTTAAATATCAAATAGTTAAATTTGTGAGATTAGCATACAAAATCAGATATAAGATAATATATAAACATGTCAGATAAAGCATCTATAAATTTAGACGGCACTTCTTATGACCTTCCGGTCATTGTCGGTACTGAAAATGAAAAAGCAGTTGATATTTCCAAATTAAGAGATCTAAGTGGATTTATTACGTTAGACCCGGGATACAAAAACACGGGCGCAACAAAAAGTGCGATTACTTTCCTTGATGGTGAAAAAGGCATATTGAGATATAGAGGATATCCAATTGAGCAGTTGGCAGAAAAATCGACTTTCTTGGAAGTTGCTTATTTGTTGATCTACGGAGAGCTTCCGAAAAAAGAGGTATTGGAAAAATTCAGAGCTGACATTAAAAAGCAAATGATGATCCACGAAGACATGAAAAATTTCTTCGCAGGATTCCCTTCCAAATCCCACCCGATGGGCCAACTTTCTTGTTTAGTAGGCGCATTATCTGCATTTTACCCTGAATCTTTAAATCCAAACTTAACAGACGAAGAAGAAGATCAAACGATCATCAATCTTTTGGCTAAAATGCCAACGATTGTTTCCTGGATTCAAAAGAAATCATTAGGTCATCCGGTCGTTTATCCTAAAAATAACTTAGGTTACATAGACAACTTCTTAAACATGTTATTCGGCGAGGTTAACGACGAAAAAACATTCGATCCTGTTGTTATCGACGCCATGCATAAATTGCTTATTTTACATGCTGATCACGAACAAAACTGTTCTACATCAACAGTTCGTATCGTAGGTTCATCTAATGCCAACCTTTACGCATCTGTTGCTTCAGGTATCAATGCATTGTGGGGGCCATTACATGGCGGTGCCAACCAGGCTGTAATTGAAATGTTGGAAGCCATCAAAAATGACGGCGGTGATGCAGAAAAATACCTTGCAAAAGCAAAAGACAAAAATGACCCATTCCGTTTAATGGGATTCGGTCACCGTGTATACAAAAACTTCGATCCTCGTGCTAAAATCATCAAAAAAGCATGTGATGATATTTTAGAGAAATTAGGCGTTCAGGATCCCGTATTGGACATCGCCAAAAAACTTGAAGAAGCGGCATTAAATGATCAATACTTTATCGATAGAAAGCTTTATCCAAACGTCGATTTCTATTCAGGTATTATCTACCGTGCATTAGGCTTTAAAGCAGATATGTTTACCGTGTTATTTGCTTTGGGTCGTCTTCCGGGATGGATCGCACAATGGAAAGAAATGCGTGAAAACAAAGAGCCAATCGGCCGTCCAAGACAAGTGTATGTTGGACATACAGAACGTAATTATGTTGAGTTCTCAAATCGTTAATTCGATTTATCTCCATAAAAAAAGCATCCTTAGGGATGCTTTTTTTATGGAGATAAGGCTTACACAAGCAAAATCTTCATACTCAAATCTAAATACTGATATCTTTAATATGTCACGATAATCTACTTGTTAAGTATATTTTAATTTTTCCCTCTCGAAATTCCTTGTTTTTCGTTAAGTTTGCGTATTCATTGGACGCTTATTAAAAATCATTATAAATAAGACTTGATAGATACAATACTACATATCTTGGTTCCCATTGCTATTTTTACCTTTATAGCAGCATTTACCTTATTTGCAGTATATGCCGAACGTAAGATTGCCGGGTTTGTCCAAGATCGTCTCGGGCCAATGGAAACTGGAAAATATGGTAGTCTCCAGACCATAGCCGATATCCTTAAATTGCTTCAAAAGGAATTAATCACCCCTTCTTTAGCCGATAAAATTCTCTTTAGAATTGCCCCAGTTATTATTTTCGTAGCAGTCTTTACTGGGTTTGCAGTTATTCCTTGGGCCAAAGATTTTATTCCGGCCAATACACACACGGGACTATTCTTTATCATGGCTATTATCTCCATTGATGCATTGGGAATCCTAATGGCTGGCTGGGGATCGAACAACAAATATTCACTGCTTGGATCCATGCGTGCAATTGCCCAAATGGTGTCTTATGAAATACCGGTCGGGCTCTCACTGATCACAGTAGTAATGTTAACACAGACCTTAAACCTCAATGAAATTGCTATTGGTCAAGGTATTCTGACCAACGGAAGCATCAAGTTTTTAGGTTTTTGGGAAGTCAATGAGATTGGTGGATTCTTCGCCTGGAATATTTTCCAAGCCCCACATTTAATAGTGACCTACATCATATTTTTTATCGCAACACTTGCCGAGTGTAACCGGGCTCCCTTTGATATTCCGGAAGCGGAATCCGAATTGGTTGGTGGTTTTCATACGGAATATGGCGGGATACAATTTGCCTTTATTTTCCTTGCTGAGTATGCCATGATGTTTTTGGTCTCAATGTTGGGCGTAGTCCTTTTCCTGGGTGGCTGGAATACACCGCTCCCTAATATCGGCGCGATACGATTGGCAGACTGGACAACAGGCCTCGCCTGGGGAATCTTTTGGACCTTGGCCAAATCATTATTCATTGTGGGGATACAAATGTGGATTCGGTGGACCCTCCCCCGTTTGCGTGCAGATCAATTGATGAGCTTATGTTGGAAGGTATTGACCCCGTTAGCTTTTGTTTGCATGGCCATTTCGGCCATTTGGAGAATTTTAATTATAGCATAAGATATGATATTTAAAACCGCTTCTCACGCATTTCGTACAGCAATCAAAGGACTATCTTTGACTGTGAAACACTTGTTTGGCGCTCGACGTTCGCGTCAGGAATTAAATATCAAAAACGACAATTACTTTGACCATCAGGAAGGGATCGTCACGGTACAATACCCTGCCGAAAAAATGCCTATTCCCGAAGTTGCACGTTATCAATTGCAAGTGGATATTGACGATTGTATCGTGTGTGATCTCTGTGCCAAAGCATGTCCTGTAGATTGCATTGAAATTGAAGCAATCAAATCTCCAGAAGCGATCGGAAAGACTTCAGACGGTAGCGTCAAACGGTTATATCCGGCCAAATTCAATATTGACATGGCCAAATGTATGTATTGTGGCCTATGCACTGTTGTCTGCCCTACCGAATGTATTGTCATGACCAACGAATATGATCGTAGTTCGCAGAAGTTGACCGATCTGATTTATGGATTTTCGGATATGACCGACGAACAGGTTGCGCAGCGCAAAGCTGAATGGACACAGTTTCAAGCTGAAAAGGAGGCAGCAAAGCAAAAATAAGAACATGGAAATTATTTTATTTTATGCCTTCGCTGTACTGGCAATCGGATCTGCGCTTCTATTGGTCAATCTTAAAAATATAGCCCGCGCCCTATTTTTATTTTTTATTGTCCTCTTTGCAATGGCGGGCCTCTACCTCTTTGCCTTAGCAGATTTTGTAGCCATCACGCAGATCATGGTGTATGTAGGCGGTGTACTGATCCTCATGCTATTTGCCTTTATGCTTTCCAACAAAGAGCTTCTGAAAGATCTTAAGGACAGCAGTGGCACCTTTCTCAGTATGCCCCGATGGCAAGCAATTGTATTAAGCTTGGGTTTTCTGATCCTCATGATTTTTGGTATACGGGAATGGCAGCAATCCCCACCCACATGGATTCAGCAAGCCCGGGAAAATAATACCGAGATTATTTCAACGGATAATAATATTCAGCAAATTGGCTTACGATTTATGACCTTTTATGTATTGCCATTTGAAGTCATATCAGTTTTTTTGATGATGGCGCTTATCGGAGCATCGCATTTATCCAGAAAGGAGCGCGATAGATGATCACACTAACACATTTTTTGGTTGTTAGTGCCTGCATATTCTGTATTGGCCTTTATACCGTACTTTCAAAGAAAAATGCCATTATGATCTTAGTAGGTATCGAACTGATGATTAATGCGGCTATTCTAAATTTTGTAGCTTTCGGTAAATACGATAAAGTCAGCTATGGCGGCCAGATTTTCGCCTTATTCGCCATTGTCCTTGCTGCCGCAGCAGTTGCAGTTGGATTAGCATTGGTTTTGAATGTCTATAGACACTATAAAACCATCAATCCGGATGAAATCAATGAATTAAAAGATAAGTAAGATTGGATCCAGTTGCTCACATATCACCCATATACACCGCGCTGCTTGCAGTAGCCACACCGTTTATTGCCTTTTTATACCAATCGATGGCTGGCAAACGTGATCAGTCAGGAATCATCTCCCTGATCGGCATTGCATGTAGTTTTATATCCGGCGGACTCACTTGGCTCGCCATCTGGAATCATCCGACCGTATCTGCTGAGATCAACTGGTTCACCATTGGTGCTTCTACTTTTAAGGTAGGCATCCTATTGAATAACCTGAGCGCACTTATGCTGTTGCTGGTTCCTACAGTCGCCCTTCCCGTACATATCTATTCGAGAGCCTATATGAAAGGAGACCCGGGGAT
This sequence comes from Sphingobacterium sp. HMA12, assembly GCF_002933815.1. Taxonomy (GTDB): domain Bacteria; phylum Bacteroidota; class Bacteroidia; order Sphingobacteriales; family Sphingobacteriaceae; genus Sphingobacterium. The sequence goes on along the minus strand of NZ_BEYR01000002.1, from coordinate 776,176 downwards.
CCATCGCTACTGGATGTATCTTAGTCTCTTCTGTTTTGCTATGCTGGGACTGGTGGTTATGGACAGTCTCTTGCTCATGTACATCTTCTGGGAATTGGTCGGCTTCGCCTCTTACCTCCTTATTGGTTTTTGGTTTACACGCGAAACAGCTGTACAGGCCAACAAAAAAGCATTTATAGTAAACCGCATCGGAGACCTTGGTTTTCTGATTGGTTTAGCAATCATATTCACGCAATTTAAAACGCTCAATCTGATTGATCTTTTTGGCGAAACGGGATTGATCTATCAATCTGCTGTCACCAATGGACAATGGGTCTCTCCGGTGAACAGTATGGATCAGATTTGGCTCACAATAACAGGATTGGCATTTTTCCTTGCGGCCATGGCTAAATCAGCTCAATTTCCTTTACACGTATGGCTGCCAGATGCCATGGAAGGGCCAACATCGGTATCTTCGTTGATCCATGCCGCCACCATGGTCGCAGCAGGTGTATTTTTGCTGGCAACCGTATTTCCGTTATTCAACGAAAGTGCATTGCTATTTATCGCTATCATAGGTACGATCACCGCGGCATCCGCAGCTTACTTTGCATTAGGTCAATATGATATAAAGCGCATCCTTGCCTTTTCAACCATCTCCCAATTGGGCTTTATGATGGTCGGAATCGGTATTGGAACTTGGGATGCTGCGCTATTCCATTTGGTCACACACGCCTTCTTTAAATGCTTATTATTCCTGTCTGCGGGAGCCATTATCCATGAGATGGCACACCTCAAAACACATAGCCAGCTTGATTTTGACCCGCAGGATCTTCGAAATATGGGCGGACTAAAAAAATACATGCCCAAAACCTTTATCCTGATGAGTGTCGCATCACTGGCACTTGCAGGGTTTCCACTCACATCAGGTTACCTTTCCAAAGATAGTATCGTGATATCTTCCTTTGAATGGGCTTTATCAAAAGGTGATTTTTACCTCATTATACCAGTTAGTCTTATCGTCATCAGTATACTGACCGCATTCTACATTGGTCGCTTAATCTTTAAGGCTTTTTTAGGCGATTTTCGCATCATGGATCAGGTCAAGGACAAATTACATGGTGCTCCCCTGCACGAGGCCTCAAAAACCATGTTGATTCCGATGTTCATATTGGGTATCTGCTGTCTATTCCCGCTATTTTCTCTCAACCCAGTATCTTATCATGACTCCTGGTTGATGGATGGTCTATTATTGGATGAATATACGTTTGCACCATGTCACAGCGCACACTTGATTATTCCGTTGATCTTATTGATCGGTTCGATTATCAGTTGGGTAGTAGGTTGGAAATGGTACGTACAACATACCTATTCACTTAACACCAATAGTTTGGCGCTGAAAGCGGCATTCAACCAAGGTTATATCAATGAACTCTATCAATGGATCTTTGTTGATGGTACACTGAAAATAGCACGGTTCTGTTATTGGTTTGACCGTTATGTGGTAGATTCACTAGTTGCTTTTATTCAGTTTATCGTCCTATCCCTCTCCAGATTGAGCGTGTGGATAGACAAATATATTGTAGACGGTTTTGTCAATGCTGTTGCTTCTGTTGCCTACTGGACTGGCAACCAGGTTCGCCTGGTACAGAACGGCAAATTACAGACTGCATTGTATTCCGTTTTTCTATTCGTTTTACTTGGTTTAATTTATCTTATATTTTTTTAGGAAATGCCTATTTTATCCTTACTGATATTTTTACCGCTTCTGGCGACGGCGTTTATCCTCGCCCTACCGACACGATACAAATCGAGTTACAAATATATAGCCTTAGCATTCACGGCCGTACAATTTGTGCTTGCCGGTATATGCTATGCACATTTTGATGCCAGCAAGACCGGTGTACAAGATTTGGCAGGATACCAATTTGTTGAACAACTTCCCTGGATTCGCCTGGATCTCGGCTCTATCGGAAAATTAGAGATAGATTACCTGATCGGGATAGATGGTATTTCCATGCCATTATTGCTGCTCAGCGCTTTCGTGATGCTTATGGCAATCGGTGCCTCCTGGAACATACAAAAGAGTCCCAAAGGATATTTCGCCTTACTTATGGTCCTCAACATGGCTGTAATGGGTATATTCTGTGCTTTGGATTTCTTCCTGTTTTATTTATTCTATGAGGTCATGCTCCTGCCGCTCTACTTCCTGATTGGTATCTGGGGCGGGGCACGACGTGAATATGCTGCCATAAAATTCTTTCTCTATACCCTTTTTGGTTCGGTATTTATGCTATTGATCATTGTAGGCTTATATTTTTCGGTTATAAACCCCGAAACTGGGGCACATACCTTCAATATGATTTACATGATGAATCCTCAGAATTATTTAGGGGACTCCATCTTCGCCTGGGATGGCTATCAGGAAATATTAGGTATTTCGGCCAGATTAGTTGGCTTTGTGGTGCTCTTTTTCGCTTTTGCGATCAAAGTGCCCATCGTACCATTGCACACCTGGTTACCTGACGCACACGTTGAAGCCCCCACACCTGTATCCATTATTTTGGCAGGCATCCTGTTGAAAATAGGTGGCTACGGCATTATCCGTATCTGCTATAGTATCTTCCCCGACATGGCCGCCCTGTCCAATTGGTGGCTTGGTCTGATCGGCGTCATCTCCATTATCTATGGGGCATTAAACGCCTTAACTCAAAAAGATTTAAAACGGATGATCGCCTATTCATCGGTCTCCCACATGGGCTTTGTATTGCTTGGTATAGCCTCATTGACAGCCGAAGGAGTTTCTGGTGCCATGTTCCAGATGATCTCCCACGGTTTTCTATCCGCAGCACTTTTCTTTCTTGTTGGCGTTGTTTATGACCGTGTGCATGATCGAAACATCTACAGCTTCAGAGGACTGGCACAAATTATGCCCAAGTATACCGGTTATGTTGCTGTTGCTTTCTTTGCTTCATTGGGACTTCCTGGCTTCTCCGCATTTATCGGTGAAGCATTTGTTATCATCGGTTCGTTCAACGCCGCCAGTGTAGGTACAGGCCTTCCACGCTGGATGGCCTTAGCAGGTTCAATTGGTATTCTCTTGAGTGCAGCTTATTTGTTATGGACACTTCAACGGATGTTTTTTGGAGAGATCAGACTCAAAGGTGGCGAATCTTGGGCCAATGCATTGACCGATGTCAACAGCCGCGAACAGCTGATTCTATTTCCTACCTTGGCTCTTGCCCTTTTACTGGGTATTATGCCATCCTTGGTATTCAGCAATCTAAATGCAAGTGTATTGAATCTCGTTAGCTTTATCCAACAATTTATTTAATTCAGCATGCTCGCATTCAGTCCATATATCAGTTCATTTATTGATCAAATTCTCGTTAGTATTCCCTATTTCAAACCGGAATTAACGCTGATCATTACTTTTATAGGTAGTATTATCGCGAGTCTTTTCGTCGATAAATACTGGGACAAAGCATCTTTTACGATTACAATAGCTGGATTATTGTTGAGTGGTTGTTATCTATTGGGACAGGGGCTCAGTCATGTGGACAGGATTGGGTTCTTCGACATGATCCACATTGATACATTCGCAACATCGGCACGCGTGATAATCCTGCTGTCGACCCTACTGATTACGATCTTTATTCAACAACGTCATCAGCATGATCGTCCTTTAGGAGATTTGTACGCCGTACTCTTGACCGCGACCTTAGGGCTGAATCTTTTGACCATGTCGAGTAATTGGCTGATGATCTTCATTGCAGTAGAAACCGTATCTATCAGTTCCTACATTATGGTTGGTTATTTTTCACCCAATAAAGCACAGTCCGAAGCAGCGATGAAATATGTACTCTTTGGGTCGACCTGCGCTGCCGTTATGCTCTATGGCTTATCTTTGCTATACGGTTTCACGGGAAACTTAAATTTTGATGCGCCAAGTCATATCGCGGGTCTGATGGAGGCTCCTCAGTTAATGATTAACATTGCCCTCCTATTTCTGCTGACCGGTATTGGTTTTAAACTGAGTTTCTTTCCTTTTCACGTTTGGAGCCCTGATGTTTACCAGGGTGCCCCGACAGTGATCACCACTTACTTGGCGACTGTACCGAAAATTGCTATCGTCGTACTTCTGTCCAAGCTTCTCGCGGCCTGGCTTGCTGTATCTTTTTATTTTAGCGATTTTCTGGCTTACGCTATCATCATTATTGCCATTGCAACCATGTTGATCGGTAATCTGGCAGCCTTGCGTCAACAAGATGCCAAGCGCATGATGGCTTATTCTTCTATCGGTCATACAGGCATATTGTTGATGGCCGTATTAGTCTATCAAAATAATGAATCGAACGTCTTACTATTCTATTTATCAATTTATGCCCTGATGAATATCGCTGTCTTTATCTTTATTGACATCATGGAAACGAATCTGGGCAGCACTTCAATTGACACTTATAAAGGATTGGGTAAGCAATCTCCCCTATTGTTCACCGCTTTTTCTTTAGTCCTGATCGCTTTGATCGGTTTGCCTCCTACCGCTGGATTTGTCGGTAAGCTACTGATATTTTCAAAAGTATTCGAACAATACCAAAACTTCCAATCCTTTGGCCTGCTTGCTTTATTAATCGTGGGAGCCCTAACCTCGGTGATTTCCCTATTTTATTACTTTAAGATTCCATTGAACGCATTCTTAAAAGACAGTGTGGATCCATATGCTGGCAAATCCAATCCTTTGCTTCTCGGTATTGGCTTGCTGTGCACCCTTTTGGTGATCTTGCTTGGACTGTTCCCGGACACATTGCTTTCTATTTTTTAAAATCATCGCCGTTCTTTTCATAGTGTGACTCATCGCTAATTTTACTGTGCTTATACAGCGCTTGTAGTTAAGGATAACTCCATAATATATTTTATATTTGTACCATGATTAGTGCAATAGCAAATCCCATTTTTCAACGTGCTATCCAGGATTACCACGTATACGATCAGATTGATCATCCAATCCAGAATCCGTATGACAAACAATCCCTAGAACATCTCCTGTACTTAAAGTGCTGGATTGACACCGTACAATGGCACATGGAGGATGTTGTACGTAATCCTGCCATTGATCCCAAGGACGGATTATATTGGAAACGACGCATCGATGAGTCTAACCAGTACCGCACGGACACGGTAGAATATATTGACAGCTACTTTTTGCAGAAATATCAATGTATCGAAGCATTACCTTCAGCAAAGATCAACACGGAAAGTCCGGCTTGGGCCATCGACAGATTGTCCATCCTCGCTTTAAAAATCTACCACATGGAGCAGGAAACACTCCGTTCAGATGCCACAGCAGCGCATATCTCTGCCTGTCAGGACAAATTGAACATCTTGCTGGAGCAACGTATCGATCTTTCACAAAGTATCGACGAATTATTGACAGCTATAGAATCGGGTGAAAAATACATGAAAGTTTATAAGCAGATGAAAATGTATAACGACCCCGAACTGAACCCTGTACTTTATACCTCCGGAAAATAAGGACATGCCACTACCGCAGCGAATTATAATAACCCGATTTTCGGCCATGGGCGATGTCGCCATGGTAGCTTCTGTATTGAAAGAATTTTGCCGGCAGTATCCTACGGTGGAGATTATCATGGTGAGTCGTCATTTTTTTGCACCATTTTTTGACGGCATAAAGAATGTTATATTTCATGCGATTGAACCTAAGACGACCCATAAAGGTTTTTTTGGATTAGTTCGGTTAAAAAAGGAGTTGGCACAATATAGTGCAGACGCTGTAGCAGATTTACACTTCAACTTACGTTCGCGCATCCTTGATGTCCTCCTGTCACTTTCCGGCATCAAGGTCAAACAACTGGACAAAGGACGCCCAGAGAAGAATGCGCTGACACGCAAAGAACATAAGGTTAGGCGGCAGTTAAAGTTAACGGTAGAGCGCTATGCGGATGTATTCCGTGCTTTGGGGTTCACCTTTGAACTAAGTCACAAATTAACTTCTGATTTGCAAGATGTACCCAAAGCGGCATTTAGCATGTTCGGCAATTTCGAACGAAAAAAAATTGGTATTGCAGCTTTTGCACAACATCGCTACAAAATCCTTTCACAGGTAAAGATGGAACAGATCATAGACTATCTGACACACAATGGATATGATGTATTACTCTTCGGGGGAGGTAAGGAAGAGTTTCAAATCGCACAAAACTGGACTGAACGTTTTCCAAACACCTACAATACCATTGGAAAATTTACGTTGAGAGAAGAACTGGATATCATATCCAATCTGGATTTGATGATCAGCATGGATTCGTCAGGGTTGCACATGGCTTCATTGATGGGCGTAAGATGCCTGTCGTTATGGGGGGCAACACATCCTTACGCAGGATTTACGGGTTATGGGCAGCAAGCTGAGGACTGTATCCAAGTGGAGCATCCCAACCGCCCTAGTTCCGTGTATGGCAACAAACCTTGCGATTGTGACGGTACAGAGGCAATTGATTTAATTACACCGGAAATGGTGATCGAAAAAATAACAGCGATAAGATGAGGATAGGATTTGATGCAAAGCGCTTTTTTCTGAACAAAACCGGTCTGGGTAATTACAGCCGTGATCTCGTTCGTATTCTGGAAAAATACGTCCCGGAGAACGAATACATCAAGTATACTACAAAAACTGGAAATTACGATATTAAAAATCCGGACCTCGAAAAGACAACCCGCCTGCCAGAGGGATTTATTAATACAAGATGGCCTAACCTGTGGCGACACAGACGTATTGTCCATGATCTTAAGAAAGATAAAATAGACATCTTTCATGGCTTATCAGGAGAAATTCCTTCTGGTCTTGCCAAAGCAGATATTAAGTCTATCGTAACAATCCATGATCTAATTTTCATGCGGCATCCGGAGCTCTATCATCCCATAGATCGCTGGATTTACAAAAAGAAATTCAGACATGCCTGCGTAGCTGCCGACCGTATCATTGCTATAAGCGAGTGTACAAAAAATGACATTATTGATTTATTTCACATCCCTGAAAATAAAATTGATGTCGTTTATCAAGGATGCCATGAATCCTTTAAAACAGTCAAATCCGAAGAACAAAAAAGGGCGATCAAAGAAAAGCTTGGTTTACCACAAGAATTTTTGCTTAATGTTGGAACAATTGAAGCCCGAAAAAATATCTTACCTGTAATAAAAGCGATCAAAGACCTGGCTATTCCGTTAGTTATCGTTGGCAAACCGACACGGTACCACCAAGAAATCATGGAATATATCGGGCAGAATAAGCTGGAAAACAAGGTGTTTTTCTTTCAGGGGCTTGCAATGGAAGAACTGGCAATTTTATATGCCGCAGCCTCCATATTTATCTACCCTTCTATTTATGAAGGCTTTGGTATCCCCATTATAGAGGCACTCTATTCGGGCACACCGGTTATTACAAGTAAAATGGGCGTATTCCCAGAAGCTGGTGGACCTTCATCCTGTTATGTAGATCCTACAGACATCTCCCAGATGTATGATGCGATTAAATCCTTGCTCGAAGATACATACAGACGTCAGGAAATGAGCAAAAAAGGATTAGAATTTGTACAAAAATTCAATGACGACCGTGTCGCACAGCAGATGTCTTCAATTTATTCGGCCCTATGAATTTAACGGGTCCTGCCCCGTTGAAATAAAATATTTTTTCAATACCCGAAGTGAAACGGCATCTTCCTCGCGTTGATCCATAAAAAGTCTTACATAATCATTAGCATTTTTCACGATTGCTTCGGCTTTATCCCCATGCTCAATAAAATAGTTAAGCTTGGTCTCTAGATCTGAGTAGTCTTCTTTAATACAAATAAAGTGATGATCCGGTATTAGTGTACCTTCCATAAACCAAGTTTCATATTTCGGCATTGGCATAACAGCGATCGAATTTGAGGACATAATCCATTTCAAATTTGTCGCTACATCATTCCCCTCCAAAGCCAATATAAATTTATAGGAAAGATGTCCTGTGATAGAAAGGTAATCAGGATCTGAAGTTTTGAATGCCTTCTTTAGATCACATAATGGATGGTCATAGTATTTTTCAAAAAATATCCGGCGATGTGTTTGCGCAAACATGCTTCGCCCCACCAGTATGTCTTTCTTTTCACAAAGTGGAATATGGTCTTCAATAAAATTAAAATGCCGACTCTTATCTAAATTTAGCAGCACCGAGTTAGCATTATCTCCAGCAATGGGCCTACTTTTTACAAGGGCCGGATTTGATGGAATATCAATGATATCGCCCGGCAAAATTTGAAATTTCAGTTCTTGGCTAAAATAATTCAAATACTGTTTACTATCAAAATAGTAAACCCTGATTCTTTTGGGAATTCGGTAATCCTTAATGCGTATAGCATCGTTTGATAACGTTCGCCCCGGTGTCAATTTATTATAATAGTTGACTCGAAACTCCAACCATTCTGATCGGCTTCCCCAATTCATTGTTAATATTTTCCGCGCCTTTTTCCTAAGAAATGTCTTTGGTATTACCTCACTGCAAAACACTTCCAGATAATAGAAGAATTTTACATTTTTATTCTTAAAGAAAAACTTCTTGTAATTTAAACTCATGACATAAATAACAATATATCAAGCAATGCGCCTCTATTTGTCTTTGGGTTTGATAACTGGTGTATTCAGCTGCATTTTTTTCCAATGCAATGATCGGTCACCATAAATTAAAATCTTGCTTAATTTATATTTGAATTTCAGCAAGCCTCGATAATCATCTATTATACGACGAAACGGCACTTTGGGGTCTTCTTCCAATACCATATTAATTGCCTCAGTATAAACTGTGGGTCCGGTCATCTGATGTACATCATGGAGATACCGATTCTCTTCGATGTTTCTCACGATCAACTCAATGGTTTTCTTTAAAAAAGGATGGCCTTTATCATAGATCAGGGCCCATTGCGCATAGAGACTTCTGTTGTTCTCATGTGCGATTACGGCAATATCCTCCGGTTTAATGACATCATCCAGGCGGCCGATAATATCACTGTCCAAATCCAAATAAATCCCCCCGTGAACGTATAAAACAGCATACCTAAAAAAATCCGCTTTGGCGGCCCCAATTTGCAAACGGGCGAAAGCGTCATAAGTACGTTGGTCAAAATATTCTCTAACAAGATGATCAATTTGCGTATCGTCAAAAAACTCTCGCCGATAGCCCTTATTCCGTTTCAGGAATCGCCAAATATAAAATTTAGTCAATAAAGGGATCTTATTTGTTTTAAAAGTCTGATATATAACCTTTGGAATCGCCACCTGAATTAAAAAGTTAAAATAATGGAAATAAATAGCGTAAACAGGACGACAAAAAAATCTTGAAATCGTCTAACTGCAAAAATAAAGATATATCCTTAAAAACGTTCTTTTTTCATATATTTAGTAAACTAAATTCTGCTTATTTTAATAAAAATTGTAAGATACCCAACAATTTATTTTTTATATTCTATTACAAAAAAATATGTAATATATTTGTCACAAAATACTAAAAGTCCTAAGAAGTTGTGGTCTTAGTTCAGAAAATCAAATGTCATTTTTTTAAAAATATTGTAACGATATAAAGATCTACTACGTTATAATATCATATGGTCCAATTTTCAATTATATCATAAACATTGAGTCAAAAAATAAGCGCTTTAATTATCACATACAACGAGGAAAATAATATAGACGAGGTTCTTCAGAGTATGGAATTTGCAGATGAGATTATTCTTCTGGATTCATTCAGCACAGATCAAACATTGGAACGAGCTCGATTGCACCCAAAAGTAAAGATTTATCAAAATAAATTTGAAGATTTCACCAAGCAGCGGAATTTAGCATTGACTTATGCGAATAATGACTGGATTTTATTTTTGGACGCAGATGAACGTTTACCTGCCGCTAGTCAAGCTGAAATATTGTCAACGGTAAATGATCCGCAAGCTAAGGATGCGTATTACATGTACCGTCTTTTTTTCTTTTGTGGTGAACGGATTAATTTTTCTGGAACACAAAATGACAAGAATTTCCGTCTGTTCAAAAAGAGTAAGGTTACGTATGATACCAAAAAGAAAGTCCACGAGACGTTAATTGTCAACGGGACGATCGGTAGCTTAAAAAATAAAATATGGCATTATTCTTTTGCTGATTATGCGTCTTATAAAGAGAAAATGGTTCATTATGGAGAGCTTAAAGGCAAGGAGCTCTATGCTAAGAACAAGCGATATTCGCTGTTGAGTCACCTAGCAAAAGTATCCTTTAAATTTTTTAAGGCATACTTTTTGAAACTAGGTATTCTTGACGGACGACGAGGATATCAACTTTGCTACCTACAGAGTCTCAGCGTACATGAAACTTTTATGTCGTTGAAAAGAGAAGAAAAAAATGAAGATTTGTATTATAAGCTTTGATTACTGGAATTACGACCACCATATTGTAAAGAAGTTACAAGAAAAGGGTATTGATGCCTCTCATATTAATATGGGATCCTATCGGTACAAAAATTTCGGTGAACGGGCTTTCAATGCTATCAGTAAAATTTTTCTCAACAGAAATATTAAGCATGTCAAACGTCAGCAGTATGTGCTTGAGTCATTGGCAAAATTAGGGCCGCAGGATAAAATACTAGTATTGAATCCTCACACGTTGGATTACAAAACGATTAAGCAGATCAAATCATATACTCCCAATTTAATATCCTATCTATATGACAATCTAGAACGTTTTCCTGTGGAAGACAAATTGGATCTGTTTGATAAGATCTATTCTTTTGAAGACAAAGACGTTAAAAAATATGGCTTTGAGAAGATCACCAATTATAACTATCTTTCTGATCAGCCTCTCAAATGTGATACGATTGAAAACGACTTATTCTATATAACATCCTATGACAAAAGACGTATTAAATTGCTCCGTAAATTAGCGTCCCGTCTCTCTACAATGAAAATAAAAAGCAAAATTATTGTGGTGGGGAAACAGGTATGGAAAGAGAAAATAAAACAATTATCCTCCAATAAATTACTTAACGGGTATATCCAACTAAGAAAAACACCCATTTATATAGATGAGGTATTAACAGAGTATAAGAAGAATAGAGTAATTCTCGATTTGATGCGGGACGGACAGGAGGGCTTAAGCTTCCGAATTTTTGAGGCAATGGCTCTGGAAAAAAAAATCATAACTGACAATCCAAGCATTCTAAATTATGATTTTTACGATCCCCAAAATATCTTATATATCGATAAAGATTTGGAAATCTTAAATGAATCCTTTTTTCATACCCCTTATAAAAGAATCGCCATCGAACTTTATAGGAAATATACATTAGACAGTTGGCTTGAAAAAGTATTTGATCTCGAACAAACTTTAGATGAAAAAAAAATTACTCTTTATAGCTCCTAATTATTACGGATTTAACGAAGTTGTATATAGTGGATTAAAATCCTTTAGTGGTTATGAAGTAATTGAAATAAATTCTACGAGACCCTATCAGTACAAAAACATTGGCGAAAAGATATATAATTTTTTTCTAAAGACATTCAAAAAAGATAATTTAAAAAAAATAAAGACTGAACAATATATCCAACAAACCATTGAAGACTTCGGACAATATGATTTACTTATTGTGAATCGACCTGACCTATTAACCGAAGAGGCTTTAAAGAAAGCCATAACCAAATCAAAAAAAAGCAAGGTAATTTTGTGGGATAGTCTAAAAAAAATTCCACAACCAAATGAATATCTTGCTAAATTTGATAATATCTTAAGCTTCGACCCAGATGACTGTATTCATTATGGATTTACACCTATCACTAACTTTTACTTTAAAGAAGCCCAGAATTGGGAAATAAAATTTGATGTGGCCCTGTTGATGACATACGACAATAGAATTAATGATGCTATTAAGTTATTTCGATACTTCGACAGCCAAGGTATAAATGCAAAAGCACGGATTTTTGTTTATAAAAAAGATCAGATCAAAGAAAAACTCCCTGAAAACATGGAAGTAATCGAGCAAATTATTCCTTTTAAAAAATCCTGTGAATATTATTTCGACAGCAAAGCAATTTTAGATCTATCACATTCTAATCAAAAAGGGCTTTCTTTTCGGCCATTTGAGGCCTTAGGTTTAGAGAAAAAGCTAATCACAACAGCTGAAAATGTAAAATCTTTAGAATTTTACAATGCAACAAATATTTTATATATAAAGGATATTGATAATATAGATTTCCCTAAAAAATTTCTTGATGAAAAGTATCTTAAGCCAAGTTTACAAGTAGCAAAAAGATACTCCTTAAAAAATTGGGTTGAAAGCATTATATCATAATGGAACAAGATTTAATCATTTATTTTATCTGCCCTACAAATAAGTATGCTACTGGTGGGGTCAAGCAGATGTACCGACAGGTCGAGGTATTAAATAACAATGGAATCAATGCAAGGATTTTACATAAATGGCATGGGAATAGAGAGAGATGGTTACAAAATAATCCACCAATTTCTTATAGTCCATATATTTTCAAACAAATAAAATACAAAGCAAATTCAAAAAGCATAAATATCTTTCGAAGATTAACATTATTCTTTCTGAAGATGGTAAGTAAAAAAATAGATAGCAACTCAATACTGGTCTTTCCAGAATTTTATGGATTAAATGCGCATAAAATTACGCCTAATTTACCACGAGTAATATTCAATCAAAACTGTTACTATACATTTGACCATTCAGATAATTTTGATTTACAAAACAATACATATACTGATGATAAAACTTTAGCGGTAATAACAGTCTCCGAAGATTCTCAAAGCTATCTTAAATACACATTTCCGAAGATTCCAATTCATAAGTTAAGGTTAGGAATAAACAATGAACTGTTCTTTTATTCCAAAGAGAAGAAAAAACAAATATGCTTTATGCCAAGAAAATTGTCTCACGACATCTCACAAGTTATTAATATACTTCGACTGAGAGGAATGGATGGTTCTTGGAATCTGGTTCCAATTGAAGATAAATCAGAAAAAGAAGTGGCACAGATTATGCGTGAAAGTTCAATTTTTTTAAGTTTCAATCATCGAGAAGGATTTGGTTTGCCGCCTGCCGAAGCGATGGCCTGCGGCTGTATCGTTGTTGGCTATAAAGGCCGAGGCGGAGCAGAATATTTCAAACCAGAGTTTTCATATTCTGTAGAAGAAGGAGACATAGTTGGATATGTAAATAAAATTATTTATATAATAAATCTATTTGAAACAAACGTTGATCTTGTAACAGTTCAAAGAAAACAAGCTTCGGATTTTATTTTGAATAATTATAGTATAAATAATGAAATTAGCGATATAGTAGATGTTTGGAAAAATACTTTAAAAAAACTGATTCGTTAATTTAATTTAAAATAAAAATTATACAGCAAAAAGAAAATATTCAAACTCTATAATGTATGTGTACACTATTTTTACTAAATTTGCAGTTACCAAAATGAAATTTACTAATGAAAAAACAATTAAAACGGATATATCATTTTTTACAGTATAAATCTTTAATTTATTTCGATAAGAAAGTAAAAATACAAAGAAAAGATCCTAGGAGCATTCCGATTATAATTATCAATTATAATCAGTTGGAAAATTTAAAAAATTTGGTTTCTTTTCTTCTAGCTAAAAATATTAAAAATATAATAATTATTGATAATAAATCAACATATGAACCTCTTTTAACTTATTATAGGCAAATTAACGGCAAAGTAAAAATAGAGATGATGTCTGAAAATTTAGGACACATGGTATTTTTTGAACATGAAGATCTTCAGAAAAAATATGGATACGGATACTATTGTATTACTGATGCCGATATTCTTCCGAACGAAAAATTACCAGACAACTTTTTAGATATAATGATAAATATCATGGATAGATATCATGGTAAAATACAAAAAGTTGGATTTGCACTTGACCTAAAAACAATCCCAAATTTTTATCCGTTTAAAGAAAAAGTACTAAAATGGGAAAAACAATTTTGGCTGGAAAAATTAGAGCCAAACATATACAAAGCTGGAATAGATACTACATTTGCCCTTTATAAACCTAAATATCCGAAAAAATTCAAGGTGAAACCAATGAAATTTTATGAGGGTATCCGTATTTCAGGAAATTTTACCTGTAAACACATGGGCTGGTATTTGGATCCCAAAAATCTTACAGAAGAACAGAGTGTATACATGAAAACTTCCTCTGGCTCAAGTTCCTGGAAATTTGACGAAGATGGAAATTTGGTAGCATCAGAAGCAAATTATTAAATTTAATCGACATCCAATATTTGACTGATCCATGAGGAAAAGCTATATTTCTTTCTTATTTCAAGCTCCACAGTAACATATGGAGCTCTAAGAAATGTAATTATATCTGCTTCATTCATCGAAGAATAGTCTAAAACATAAAAATTATTCGGGTGATAAAAATCATATTTAACAACATTGATATTTGTCGTAATCACTTTTTTTTCGTATTTCAATCCTTCAAATATCCGAAACGATAATCCATTATGATCGCCGATTAAAAAATCCACAATTATTTTTGTCTGTTCTATAAACTTCAGATAATCTTCGAATGGAATAACTTCAGTTAAACACTCTACCCCCCTCTCCATATAAAGACCTACATTTTCTAGCTGATCAGATATAAAAACAATCTGAAATTTTACTTTTTTGTAAATTTTAGTCAATATATCGAACAAATTCAACAAAAAATGCTCCCTACTTTGATGATAAAAGCCTAAAAAATAAGCATCATAATTAATTGAATTAGTTTCCTGAGCAAAATCAAAATAAAAATTATGTAAAAGATGGGTCTGTAGTTCGTTATTTGAGATAATATCATCTTCATCGAATACATAAAACTTATCAAATATGGGAATCAATTTAAAAATCTCCGGACTCCGTCTTAACCCATCATAATGGTAGGACACCATATATTTAGCTTTATTTTTGGCCGCTAATAATACCTTTTCATGAAAAAAATCTGCACGGAGTACCAAACAATAATCAAATTCTTCAAATTCTTCAATTATTTTTGTCAGCTGAATAGCGTTATAATCAGTTACAAGTTTCTTTTTATATCCGTTGTTCCTATCATAAATTTTTCTAAAAGTTTTGTAGAGTCTCTGGAATATATTTTTATATCGAAATTTTATGGAATCGTGAAGGACAACCGTTACCTCAAAACCAATATCTAGCAGATTTCGTTCTATTAGTGAATATAGTTTATAATCATTTGGAACAAGCAACAAAATTCTTTTCTTCATAAAATATTTAAATCATAAGTCCCAAATATACTAGCAGATAGTATTCTTTTTATATGTTATGTTGAAAATAATATTATCTCTTCCTTGGACTTTCTAACCGATATCATGACAAAGATAAATATTAGCTTTCATACTCCTAGATGTTAGAATATTTTTCAAAATGATTTATCTTCTATTGTCGAGATAAATTTCGGGAAATGCTTGTTTATAGATTCAATAAAATGACCTTTCAATATTTTTACATATTTTTACACCAAAAGAAAATATTGTATAATTCTGTCCTGAGCTAGTGTTTTAAATAAAGCACTGCTTAAATATACCAAACTTGGTAATAATATTATAATGAATTCAAAGCAGCCTTTAATAACGGTCTTAATGGCCGCATATAATACGGAAAGATATATTGCACAAGCAATTCAGAGTATCCTAGATCAAACCTATAATAATTTTGAGCTCCTAATTATAGATGATTGTTCCTTGGACGGTACCTTAAATGAAATTAGGAAATTTGAAGATAGTAGAATAAGACTACTTCAAAATCATACGAACCAAGGTGTCGTCATTACGCGCAACAGAGCCTTACAGGAGGGTAAAGGTGAGTTTATTGCAATTATGGACAGTGATGATATTGCTATCCCTGATCGTTTAGAATTACTTTTAAATGAATTTAATAAGAGGCCTGAACTTGTTCTAATAGGTGGTCATGCGGATGTAATAGATCCAAATGGAATACCTACAGGGCAAAAATTTAAGGTAGAAACAGACCCAGATTTACTTCGGCACCTCTTATTTTTTGGCAACAATTTCACACACTCGTCAATTATGATGAGAATGAATGTATTTAGAGAATTTAATGGATACCGAATTCCCCTTGCAGAAGATTACGATTTATTTCTAAGAATTTCAACAAAGTATCCAGTATCAAATTTAGATAAGTGTCTACTTTTTTATCGCGATCATACTTCAGGCATTTCAAAAAAATATGCATTAGAACTTGAAAATCAAATTTTACCAATAAAAGAAAATATTCTTCGTAACATTGATCTACCCTCGGAGATAAAATATCAGAAAATGATAACACCTCCTTTTGAATGGCCTAGTATTAGCGTAATTGAATATAAGAAATTTTATATTCAATTACTAAGTCGTATCAATCCCTCTAATGAATCATTATCCCTTAGAACATATCAGTTTATTTTCCAAAAATGGTACGAGGTAATTATGAATAATGGTAAAAAAAATACGCTCCTCTATTTTTTTGCCTCTCCGTTCTTTGGATGGAAATATATTAATGCTAAACAATTACGCCGGGCATTTAAGAATACGTTCAAAAATCTTTTTATTTTTAAAAAATGAAAATAGTAAAATTCTTAGGCGGTCTGGGAAATCAGCTCTTTCAGTATGCTTTTTTTTTGGCATTGCAACAAAAATTTAAGCACGTAAAAGTCGATTTAGAAGATTTTAATGGCTACCACCTACACAATGGTTTCGAATTAGAAACAGTATTCAACATTAAACTTCCACAACTCAGTACTTTTGAAACAAATATCTATACCAGACACAATAGCAAATGGTTGTGGCGAAAACTAAGGCGACTGTATAATACGAAGCATATCTATTTTGAGGAAACTTCGCCTTTTTCTTACACAAAAAATATTTTTGAGGACCTCAGAAGTCGCTATTATTGGGGATATTGGCAACATATTGACTATATTAATCAAGTAGCATCGCTTCTTCGTCAGCATCTTACATTCCCTCCATTTAAAGCCACTGAAAATATACGTATACAGCACTTGATACAGCAACAAAATGCGGTATCACTACATGTTCGTAGAGGAGATTATCTGCAGGAACCATTATTTAAAGATATCTGTACAGAAGAATATTATGAAAAGAGCATACAGTATATCCTTGAAACACAAGAATCGCCCTTATTTATAGTATTTTCCAATGATATAAACTGGTGTAAATCTAGATTTAAGAATTTAAATGCGATTTTTGTTGAGCACAACGTAGGTTCCAATAGCTTTAGAGATCTACAATTAATGTCGTTGTGTAAGCACCATATTATTGCAAATAGCAGCTTTAGCTGGTGGGGTGCTTGGTTAAACGATAATCCAGAGAAAGTTGTGGTATCGCCAAAAAAATGGATTAATGATGCCACGATAGATACCACGGGATTGATTTTACCGACTTTTGTTACATTTTAACTCATTTAGATTCGCTAGTGATGCGAGCATTTGCAAATAACCCAAATTACGACATTGTCATCTGCGTCGGTCCACAACACATCGAAATTGCGAAAGTTGTGATCAATCAGGTTAAGCGATTTTTTCAGGCGCAACAAATCTATGTCATAACAAGCCCTTCTCATTTCGAAAAGTTTCAGTCGCTCAGTTTAACCACCTTAGTTCTTGTTAACGAAAATGAATTGTTCGATCGATTCAATTTTCGATCTATAACCACCTTTCTAAAACAGAAAATAGATAATGGTGATCGTGCGGGTTGGTATTTCCAACAGTTTTTAAAAATGGAAATTTCCAAAATTATTCAAAGTGACTATTATCTAATATGGGATGCGGATACAATACCATTAAAACCGATCCATTTCTTTGACCAGGATAACCGGGTTTTAATTCAAAAGAGTGAAGAAAATCACCAGCCATATTTTGAAACATTAGAACATATACTCGGTCTGAAAAAAACGGTCAACTACTCGTTTATATCCGAACATTTTATGGTTCAAACAAAGCTGATGCAAAACATGTTACTTGAGATCAGCAAAAAAGCAGGAGATCAGTCTTGGCCGTATTACATCCTTGAAAATATAGCCACAAAAGATATCGCACTTTCGGGCTTCTCAGAGTATGAAACTTACGGTAATTTTCTTAATTCAACCCATCCCGAGCATTTTCGTTTACGGACCTCGCCTTCGGAATTATTAAATACAACCAGAAATGGCAGTATGATTTTGGACACTCTACCACATACAAAAGACCTCAAGTTTTTGGAGGTCTTAGGTTTACATTATGCGACATTCGAAATCTGGCAAGACATTAATCCTAAAAAGATTAAAGTCAACAAAAGACGTATTGCCTTATTTTTTTTCTTGGAAAAAATTCCATTGATAAGATCTCTGAATAAATTAATCGCAAAAAACTTTAAGAAAACTTATTCATTACCTCAACCACCCTACTAATATCCGCTTCCGTGTGTCCATAGGAAATCGGAAGACTAAGTATTGTTCGGTGAATCTCTTCTGAGATTGGATAGCTTGCGCCAGATAAAATCCCATTCATTGCTTTTTGATGGTGTGGAGCTATTGGGTAATGGATTTCTGTTCCAATGTTGCTATCTAATAAATACTTTTTGAGCCGATCTCGTTCAGGGTGACGTATAGCAAAAATATGATAAACATCCTCAAAACCACCTTCTACCGCCGGAAGAATAAAATCAGACTTCAATTCACTTCGGTAAATTGTGGCCAGCATCTGTTTATGTACAGTAATCTTATCCAAATACTTCAATTTTACAGATAAAAAAGCCGCCTGTAACTCATCAAGTCTGGAATTATAGCCCACATCATCAAAGACATATTTAGCCGAAGAACCGTAATTTCGTAATGTACGAATGGATTGATTTAATCCCTGATCTTTACAAGTGATCGCTCCTGCATCTCCCAAGGCGCCTAAATTCTTTGTTGGATAAAAGCTAAATGCTCCAAACTCGCCAAATGAGCCGGCCTTTTGACCTTTATAAATAGCCCCATGGGCTTGCGCGCAATCCTCAATAACCTTTAAATTATATTGTTTCGCAAGCAGTAAAATGGAATCCATGTCACACATCTTTCCATAAAGATGCACAACAAGAATAGCCTTCGTCCGTACTGTAATAGCAGACTCAATTTTTTCTGGATCAATGTTGTAAGTCGTTATATCAGGTTCTACCAAAACCGGTTTTAGGCCAACCTGCATAATAGCGAGTATCGATGCGATATAGGTATTTGCCGGAACAATGACTTCGTCGCCCGGATTAAAACCAAAATAACGTAACGACAAAACCAGCGCGTCCAACCCCGACGCCACTCCGATGCAATGCTCAACACCACAATAACTCGCAAATGATTGCTCAAACTGCTCAACTTCCTTTCCCAAAATATACCAGCCTCCATGCAATACCTTCTGGAAAGCATTGGTATATTCCTCCATAAATTCCTTATTGACTTGCTGCAAGCTCTCGTAAGCGATCATATATAAAATAAGGTTCGTAAATATAATCTGTTGAATCAAAATATTCGGAAGCAAGGACCATAAGAATGGCATCTTCTGAGAAGTCAAACATCTGATGCCAATCTTTAGGTTCCAAAATCAGGCATTGATCTGGTGAATTCAATTCAAAAACGCGCTCACTAATTCCATCCTGGTTATAAATAGCACAACTTCCTTTCAGACAAATCGCTGCCTGTATCGTTTGATGATGACGATGTCCGCCGCGGATAGAACCATCTACGCCATAGATATAAAATATCCGCTTCACATCGAACGGAATAACTTTTTCGATCACCGTTAGATGTCCACGCTCATCGGTGAATGTTTTTAGGTCAATCTGATAAGCCATTATCTTAAAAAATAGGATTGGTGGTAGTATTCTCTAAATTTGCCGAGAACATATAAATTGAACATACGGCGTAATGATTTTCTAATGCGGGGAATTTCATTGGTTTCATGAAATTTGAGCGAACGTGAGATCGATTTGATTTCACGCCCAGAACTTTTTAACGCTCCGATATACGGCTTGTACAGAAATTCGATATCGTTATCACTGATCAAATTTGCCCCAGCAAGAGTAAAAGAATTCTTTTCAGCATATTTTAAGGCATGAAAGTGATAGAATATAACCGGGAATAAATGTTGACTAGCAAGTTCTTTGCCCCAGATCTGACCTATTTTATGGTCAAAATCATATTGTTGGACATTCCAAGGGGCTACCCCTCCGCCAAGATGCTCTAAAACATGTATTCCACTAAACTTCGATGCCCACACATCCAAATATTTTTGATCCCCAAATCTTCCGGGTTCCCTCCGATTATAACACCACTCGATGCAAGCCAAGCGCCACCACTCCAGTACTGCCATGCCTTCAGGTGAGTTTTTAAAGTAAACAAACTGTACGCAATAAGTTCCGCCCGATTCACTATCTTCATACATCGGACTATACCGATGTGGGGTTATAATCACGGAGGCATCCTTGGCCTCCTCTATTAACACGACAGGGTCCGCATAAAAAAATAAATCGGCATCTAAATAGGTACAATTGGATAAACCAAACTTTTGAATGCTATATAAAATAATTGAAGGTGTACAGGTCCAGCAATATTCGCCCGCTGTACGGGTCGGTTTTATGGCCAATAATTGCTCATCTTCAAAATCCGACAGCGGAATAATAGTTGCTTTGGCGAGTTGCAATCTTGTCAATATACTGTAGCACTCATCATCAAATGCAAAAATATAAAGATGAAAGTTCCTCGCCTGTTTTTCGAGTGACCGATACATCGCCAGTCCCCTCGAAAGATACAGTGAGTTAAATAAGGTGCAAAAATTATTCATATATTATGTATTTTTTCAAAACTTCGTTTATTATTATTTGTATTCATATGCAATACCTGCTGTCTCTTGTCACAAACACAATGAAATGCAGAACAAAAGCGTTAATAGTATAAAATCAAAAATTTTAATCATGGACAACAGCAAAAAACTTTATATCATCCGACATGCCAAAGCCGAAACTATCCCCGGAATAAATGACTTTGATCGCGCATTGACATCTGAAGGCATACAACATGCAAAGCAGGTGGCGGAGAAACTTGCAAGCAAGCTGACGCTCAACGAAAACAGTGTTGTGATCAGTTCGCCCGCCAATAGAGCCGTACAGACTGCCCGCGTCTTTTTGGATGTCATGGGCTCGCCCCAATTTGATATCCAACTGGAGGAGTCCATTTATGAATGCACCTACAAGCACCTGCTTTCGGTCATCAACACAATTCCAGATCATATCGATCACGTCTTGCTCTTTGGGCACAACCCAACATTGACTGACCTTGTGGAATACCTGACCAGAAAGTCCGCCTATCTCCGCACTTCCTCGTTTGCAGAGGTTAAACTTGATGCCGGCTTTACCTTTCAAATGCTCAGTGGCAATTGCGCCGATCTGGTACAGATCGTAGATTAAAATTCAATTCAAAGAACAAACTTACTTGCCTGTCAACGGTCGTCTTATCACTTCACTGTAACAGATTTCATGGCTTTGTCAATCACCAAAGGCACTGTGATCAAATCCAGATCATGTGAATACACCACAAACTTCTCTACCCAGCAGGGATCGAATTTTTCTTTAAATTCTTTCAATCCCTTGGGTTGACGGAAATAGGTATTATTTTCATACAAAAAATTGATAAGACGTTCCACAGGCCCCTTTTTCTTATCAAAACCTGAAAAAGGCGCCAAACCCATATTTAAATAAGAATACCCCTCTTCTTTACAATAATCCAAAAACCGGATAATCAATACATCCATATTTCCTCCGGGAGCATCCTGTAATTTCCGTATCAGGTCATAAGTCGCTTCATCAGGTGCATAGTTGGGAATGATATTCAGGAATGCCAAAATCCGGCCTTCATTATCTTCCAATGTAATCACATGGCTATTTTTAATCTTTCCTAGATCGAACATCCCCTGCGAGAAAACTCGTTCCGAACGCTTCATGTCCCTAAGCCAATGATCCGAAACGACCTGTAACTTTTGCAGCAAACCATTCGATAACGGAGCACGATATAGATTGGATACAAATCCTTTCTTCTCGATGCTATTTACTGCATTCCGCAATGATTTTCGTTTCTTGCCCTCCAATGAAAAATTGTCCACATTCACTATTGCTTCCTCACCGATCAAAAATGATTTCTTTCCGAGCTGTTTGAAGATCCCCAAATATTTACCGTCAACGCGATAGTAGACCGTTTTTAAACCTGATCGGCGGCAGTAACATTCAAAGGAATTAATCAAATCCTTTATCACGGACTCCCTATCTTCGCAGACCGGACCTTCCAGGACAATAGCAAAACCATAGCATTTTTTATAGGCAATAAACCCGCTTTCTTCATCATTCAGAAAAATTTCCTTGTCACCATAGGTCTTAAAATAATCTATCGGAGATTTACCATACCGTTCAAGTAACTTTTGAGCGAGTTCTATTTTTCCTTCCATTTCCACTGCAGCTGCCTGACAGGGGTTGACCAGCCAATAAAATAATGCGGACAGACTCACCACACTGAAAAAATTAATGGAGTACAAAAAATATTGTCCGATGGCTGTCTGCGGCGCCGCCACGTCGCCATTCAACAGCACAAAACTGTGTAATGTACTCCTTACAGCATTCCCAATTGTAAAGTCCATGTTGAAATGCCGGCTATTGAGAAAAAAGAATCCGATGATCCCATACAGCAAAACAACACCTATAGGCCACAAAACCAACCCCAGATTAAGTATTGTCAGTTTACGATTACTTTGTACAAAATAATGCCGCGATGAATAGAATAACATCAATAGCACCAGAAAAGCAAACCAAGCCTCTTCAAAATCAAGTCCTTTGGAGAGGTTGGCAACAATTGAAAGTGAACATAATGCGACAGCAACGTACCAAGCCAAGCGCAAGCCTTTCATTAAAAAGCCCGAACACATCACCAGTAAAATACCGAAAAACAGCACCGCAGCATTGGAGAAGTTCAGCGCATCATAGGAAATAAACTGCTTGAGTACTGTCACACGGCTATGAATTGCGGGCGTCAATACAGAAATGATATTGATGATACCCATCGCGAAAATAAAAACCGACGGAAGGATACGGACGAAAATATTGTCTTTATTGACAAAGAAGCTCATGCCTCCTAATGCTAATGGTCCCCAGAATTCAAACAAACGGTACAATAATGAGATCGAAATCGCCTCTTCTTCCGTATAGCCAAAACTGCTCAAAATGACGACCATCGAAACCTCAATGAGCCCGATGCCCTTCATTAAAGGGGAAAAACAATACACCAATGTACCCACCGCATAGGCAACGGTACAAGCCAACAAAGACGTATCAAACCCCAGCGCAAGCATGGCAATGTACATATGCAAAATACCCACCAGTTCAATCGCTGTCGCCCAAAGTAAGCTGTGAAATACGGACTTAAAATTGACACCGTTACCCCTGAGTTCACGCCAGGCTGTCTCCACGGCAGGAAAATAACGGATCGTTAAATGATAGGCCTTTCCTTGCTGATAAAAGGAGTAAAAATACCACCCAAAAGCAAGCAATAAAGCGGTGAAAGCTGACATTACCCCTACCAATTGCAGATTTAGGCCCGCAATCCCGACAAAAAGAAAAACGAGGAGACAAAGAATAAATAGCGATACCAAGCTAATAACCGCATATATCACGGAAGCTAGATTGGAATTCGAGTCAGAGATTCCCTCCTGATTGACCTCCTTCTTGAAAAACGCCAATGAAGTGAATCCGCCGACAGGTAAAAATACGCTGATAAAATTTCTTTTCAGAAACAAACGAGTAGCCAGACCAAGTGAAAGTTTTTGTCGCAAAGATTTGAAACTATAGACATAAACCAGTCCCTGCATAGCGATATAGGCGAAAGAAATCACAATACCTATAGCAATCCAAAATAAGGAACTCGATTGAATAAGCTGTAACGAAGAGGCAAGTTCTTGTCGCTGATTGGCAAAAAAGTATAAGGCTCCAAAGATGATTAATAGTCCCAATAAGGATTTCCAGATCAATATTTTGTTCTTCATCGTGCTACTTCGCTACTTTGTTTCTTACTGCTATTTATCTAATGACACCAATTCCTGTAAATAGTCCCAATACATTTTTTATCTATTTAAAAGTCGATACCGATTTTTGCCCGAATACCCCAAGGTGACACCCCCGGATTGTTCAGATACGTAAAACGACGAACCACATCCACCCTTAGGATCTTGAAAATATTACTGAGCCCCACACTTCCTTCCACATAAGGTCCGTTGCTGAGCGAAAACAAGCGCGGTTCCAGCGGATTTTTGGGCATCCCGTCAAAACTTTTAGTATACCGATTAGATGCATCCACCGAACCATAGAGCACTTTCAATGAAGCAATTTCACGTAGATCTAATTTCTTTATGAGCGGTATTTTATTGAGTAAAAAACCATTGAAAGAATGCTGAAGTAATAGCGAAGTGTATTTATCACTCATAAATTCCATGGAATTCATCAGATTATACGAGTTCAACTGATAGGAATAGGTCTGGTTTGCACGATGGATAATCATCAAAGGATAAGGAACCTTGCCAAACTGCACGCCTGATTCAAACACAACGTCTGCGAAACCAAATTGCGAAGCATAGAACCGCTTCTTGGCATTGAAGATAAAACGCTGGTAATTATAATCTCCACCCAAAAGCCCTTTCACCCCCAACTGTGCCACAAGTGTAAAAATAGGCTTTCCTGTAATGATGATACGGCGATACCGTTTTCCCTGATAAAGTTTCTCTTCGGGGGCCCAGCGTAACTCTGCTGTGAAAGCCGAAGTCCATAATTCCTCTCCATTACCTTTTCTGAATGCCCGGCGGTCAAACTCCAATACCCCTGCCGGACTTAAAATCTGATTAAAGAAACCCACTTTAAATGAGAAGTGATTTTCAAATTCCTGAAAATACTCTACCTGCCGACGTTGCAGATAAAACATTTTATCGTTTTCTCCCCTTCTAAAAGACAGCAAAAAATTATCGTTGTCAATAAAATTAAGATCTTGCCCTGGGACTTGAACCTCTTTACTGACCTTGATACTAAGTAACTTGACAGGAAATTTATATACAGACTGCCCATTAAAAGAATAGGTCGCACCAAGATTATATTTCCATCGTTTATCCTTGGTTCCATGAGCGCCGTATCCTTCCAATACCAAGGTTTTGCTAAACAGATCCGTTGTATTCCCTCCAAACTTAAACCGGCTACCTTCTATCGGATTAAAACTATAAAATGAAGGAATAGATCCGATCTCGATCAGCCCCCGTCCATAATAGCCCGATACGATAAGAGAACCCAAAGCCATTAGGTTTTTAAATGACTTTGATTGTTTTAAACTGTCAATGTTCCGGAAAGCTTGCTGCTCCAATTTACTGAGTTTTTCCGGTCTCGCCGTCTCCCAATCAATGGCATTCGGATTTTGAACGCCCCGACCTGTCAGTGCCTTTGCATGCGTCGCCAGTTGTGCCGTATCCAGCACAGAACGGTTGGTTACTTTTTCACCAAATAATCCCATACCGTCCTTAAAAATTCCTAGATCTATTCGAAGCAGCCCCCGGCTGAGAAAAAAACGCTGGGCCTGATCCTGCGAATAATCCAGCACAATATTCAAACCTCTTACCCAATTGATATTGGTCGCTTCATTGATCGACAATTCAGCTTGATCCAGGGCATAAGTACCATCGAGTCGGATATAGATGTATCCTGAAAAGAGCGCATCCTCCCTGTTCCGTGGTTCTACCCTAATTTTGGCATGCCAGGGTTTCGTATCTTTGAGTGTATCGACTAAATAATATTTATAGAAAGAAGGGCCTAATGTCGCAATGGGGCTTAGAAAACGCCTATTCCCGATGGATACATCCGTATCATAAATATTTGTCTCCCCATAGATTTTATCCAAATACTCATCAATACCATCTTCGTCTAGATATTGGTCCACACGGGACTGGTTCTCCCCCAATAATATAAAGGCGTTTCCCTTGGCTTTATCCAATTGGCGCTGACCAATTTTTTCATCCATATAGATGGGCACCAAGGTTCTGCCGGGATACTTTAGGGTATCCGTCCCCTGTTTTAAAAAGTCAAAACGCTTTAACAAACGAGACTTATCCACTTTTTCATTCTGTATGGACAGTGACATGGATAGTTTTTCATATTCACGATAACTACCTCCAGCTGTGTTCAAAGCATTGTTACCATCACGCTTTTCGATCACTTTGCGGATCAGATCGACCGTTGGATTATGTTTATTTGAATATTTTTTTCTTTTGGGTGCATTAACCACCACTTCCTCCAAATTCTGCTGCTCATCTTCTAACCGCACAATAAGAACTTTTCTCCCCTGTGCGACACTCATCGGAAACAGCTGCTTTTTAAAACCAACAGCGCTGAATATTAGCTCCCAATTATCGGGAACTGAGGGTAGCGAAAACAGCCCCCCCTTATTTGTGCTTACAGATTTGGTGGTATTGGAAAGTTTTACGGTTACACCCTGGATTGGCTTTTCGGTTGCGGCATCCAACACTATCCCTGTGAGTGATGCCCCTTGTCCAAGTATTCGAGAAGTAAAGAACAATAAAATCAGTAAAAAACGATATCGCATAAAAAAAACCTTGCATCTAAATTCAGTAAGATGACAAGGTTTCGCTAAAAAAGTCCTAATAAGAATGTTATCTTAATCGAATCGTATTGTATATTGTCTTAAAATCGCGGTTATAATTATGTGGGCCCGCCAATACATCGACTTTTAAACCTGCATTGTGATACATTTTTACCAGATCTTCTTCGCCATCACGGCAGAAAACATAGGTTGCTGGAAATTGCCTTAACTTCATGATTTCAGCAAGAACATCGTAGCCATTTGCTTTCTGCTTCCAGTTGAGCATCGTGGAAATAGTCACTTCAAAGCTTGCATACTGATCAGGGGACAAATAAGTTACATGACGAATGGATTTTTTTAGGGAATCTGAGAAATTACTGAGAACAAACGGTAGTACGCCCGCAGAAAATGAATGGCCAATCACGTAAATCTGTTCACAATTCCATTCCTTTTTGAAATGATCAATATAACGTTCAAAATCCCGTCCCGCTTCTTGCGGGTCTTTCTTTTTCCAAAAATATTTTTTTGCATCAATCACCAATCGAGGGTAACCTTCTTGTGTAAAATAGGACAATAAGCTCTTACTAAAATCATTGTAACCACCGTCACCCGTGATAAATACCAGCATCGTTCGTTGTTTGTTATTGCTATCCTTAAGCGGTATGACATAATTTGGAAGATTCTCCGCCCGTACGCTTGAACATAAGCAAAAAAACAAAAGCATAAGCAGCCTACCTGCTTTAAATTGTTTGGTTTTCATTTCACTAAAAAATAAATTGCGTATATCAATTGTTATTTACTGTTTCTAACATCTTTTATTGGGATCGTCTTTTGAGTTCCATCCATGACATAAAAAAATCCAAGTGTATTACCCGAAATGTTTCCTTCTACATTAGCGGGAACCGCTGACAATAGACCTTTCCATTCTGTCTCCTGAAATAGATTGTAAAGAAACCGGGCATAACGTGGTGATACAGAAAATTTAAACACCATCAGACTATCCTTCTTTGATACCTCATAATTATAGGTACGCCCCAGCAATGTATTGAGTACGTTGGGAGCTCCCAAACGGTAGCTATAGCTAAATGGCAAACGGAAGGTAGAAATATCTTCATCCGAAAAATCTTTTTGCGGCATAATCAACCATTTATTGGAAGATTTCATACCAAACAGATGCTTACTTACCTTGACTTCCCAATTGTTATTTAAACTGCTCTTTTCAACGGGTAAGAAAGCCTTTTCAATAGGTACAGTCGGTATCAATTGGTCCTGGGCTTGATACAGCTTACCGTTTAATGTGACCTGCAGTTCGAAAATACTTCCGACTGTGTCCTTTAGGTCAAATAGTTTACCCATATAAAGTCCTTCCCCCAATTCTTCGAAATCGATGGTATTGGTTCCATTCACGACCCGCACAGTAGCATCCGTAATACCCACTGTCATCCCATTAGAATGCAGTCCATCCAGCTTTTTTAATTGGATATACTGTTCCTTATACATGGTATTAATTCCACCTTCAACGATCATATCATACGATTGACCTTCATCCACCATTGACTTACTACAGGCAAACAGCAGACAACAAACGATAAAAAACAAAAACACTCTCATATTAAAATCTCATGGCATAACTGATTGAGGGTACCCGTCCCGAGAACGAGTTTTTTTGGATAGCTAAGTTCCCATTGCTATCTTCAGAAAAACTATAATAAAGGGGATTACGTTGATTAAAGACGTTATACAAGCCAAAATTCAACGTATGACGTGTACCACCTTGCCGCTGTTTTCTACTTTCCAAGTCTACTGAGCAATTTAGGTCTAATCGACTAAATGTAGGCATTCGCTGTGAATTACGACTTGAATAAACCGGCACGTAGATTCCCTCATATTCCATAAAACCCATTGGATAAGTTAGCGGCCGACCTGTATGAATCGTATAGAAACCACTAAAATGAATACTGCGCCCCAAATCGTAGGACAGACTGCTTTTGAGCACATGGGGAATGTCAAAATTGGCCACATACTCCTTTCCTTTATTGATACCATTAATCTTCCTGAAAGACCTTGACCAGCTATAGAGCAGGCTACCGGACACATTCCCAATACGTTGGTTTATGGACAATTCCACCCCATAAGCCCGACCCTTTCCCTGTCGCAATTGCGTTTCGATAAAAGGATTGAGAATTAACTGCGCATGGTCAATCAACTCCACTTGGTTTCCCATTTTTTTCCAATAGCCCTCCAATCCGAGATTACCTTTATACAACAACCTATTAACACGAAAAGAAAGCACATCTGCATACTGCGGTTTTATATTTGGCCCAGCTGGCACCCATGCTTCCAAAGAAGAAAATGCAAGTTCATCATTTTGCAAGAGTTGTAGGTACTGATAGTTTCTATTATATCCTAGGTGAACGGCATAATCTGCACCTAACTTATATTGCAAAGAAAGCCGTGGTTCTAACCCATAATACGCTTTCCTCTTCTCCGCGTCATTTGCCAATGGTTTGGACTGTCCAGTACCAAGGAGATAATAACGACCAAATGAAGTATTGAAGAAAGCATTTATCCGCGTACCAGCAATAATCCGTAATGCCGAATCCACTTTCCAATTGAACGAGATATAACCAGCGTAGTCAAAGGCCTGTGCCCGAAAAATATTGTCCTCGTTGTTATTATTTATAGGAGATATCTCTCCGGGCTTAAAACGGTGCAATGTGCCCTGCAGACCAAAATCCAAGGTACGGTCCAAACCCATAAAATAAGTAAAATCCGATTTCAGGCTGAAATCACGTATTCGAGTCAGCCAAATTTGATTATCTGGTGATTCAGGTTTACTGATATCCAACTTATTATGATAATCACTGAATATCGCAGAGAGGTTCATAAACAAACGCGAACTATGTACATGGTTCCAACGTAAGGTCGAGGTCCAATTGCCCCAACGATTTGTGTTTTTATTCGATGCAGTAACTTTGTCCTGGCCATAATAACCAGATAAATAGATGCGATTTTTATTGTCAAATGTATAATTCAATTTGATGTTATAGTCACTATAGTTCCCCTTTACATTAAACAGGCGGTAATCCGTATTCAGTGCATTAGACAGACTGGTTCGTGCTGTCGCAATAAAGGCACCTTTTCCTTTTTTAACGAAAGGTCCCTCAGCGCCTATTCGCGCGATAAGCAAACTTGCGCCACCAAAAACATGGAAGTTATTCGCATCGCCGTCTCTTGTGCTCATATCCATAATAGCAGAAAGCCGTCCACCTAAATTTGCAGGAAGTGCATCCTTATATACCTGGGTATTTTTTAAGATATCCGAATTGAAAACAGATGTCAAACCGAATAAATGCGATGGATTATAGACCACCGCCTCATCAAGCAGTATCAAGTTCTGATCTTTACCGCTACC
Source organism: Sphingobacterium sp. HMA12 (assembly GCF_002933815.1). Classification (GTDB taxonomy): domain Bacteria; phylum Bacteroidota; class Bacteroidia; order Sphingobacteriales; family Sphingobacteriaceae; genus Sphingobacterium. The sequence goes on along the minus strand of NZ_BEYR01000002.1, from coordinate 746,008 downwards.
TCTTACAAATAAATTGCTCCCGCCTTCAGTCAGTCCATTGATACCGTTTTGCATTTGCAAAACCTTCATAATATCTGCCTCCCCCTTATAAAAGGCATTTCTACGGGCGCGGGGCCAATTGACTTTATCCGTAAAATGACCTGTATATTGAACCTGCGTGGATGAATCTATATCCACTATAACCTCTTTTAAGTTCAAATCCGCAGGGGCAAGTTTAACGAGTAAGTAACCATCCTCCAATTGAGAACTTAACCGAATAGATCGGGTTTTATATCCCAAATAACTGACAAAACAGCTATAATCACCCTGAGGAAGAGTAAGCGAATAAAATCCATACTTATTACTTAAACTGCTTTTGTTCTTTTCGGGTATCATTAAAGTTGCACCAATCAGACTCTCTCCGCTCAAACTGTCCACAACTCTTCCTTTGATGGTGAACGTTTTATCCTCAGGATAAAAAATCAATACCCGATTGATCACTGTAAAACCAATTTTCGAGTCCTTCAGCAAATAGTCAAGGACATCTTCCATGCTGGATTTGTCGAAGCTCCTCCCATAAATAATATTCCTGTTAAAGATCTGCTCGTCATAAGACATGGACAGTCCATAATTTTTATGAATTTCCGTCAAAATCTGAATAATCTCCTTATTTTTAGTATCAATGGAAACCTGCATATCCGAAAGACTACTTTGGCCAGAAGATTTTAAACACGTGAAAATAAGCAGTCCGAAAAAAAAGAGAAAACGATACAGAACTATACCCTTCATAGCAACAATCCCAAGCTTCTATTCGTAGATACTGTATCCTTTTTTACTCGCTTTCCATTTCACATTTAAAGTCTTGGAAAGAATCTGCACAATTTCATTTAGTGATTGACCATCGAAATACATGCTGAGCTTCCGTGCTTTCAAATTGTCACCAACCACAACAATATTAGATTGAAAACGCTTTTCAAGATCCGAACAGATACTGTCCAGGCGTTCATTGGAGTAACTGAGTTTTTGTGCTACTTTATAGTCTTTGCCTAAATCATCGAGCGTAACTTTTGATAGTACAGCAGTCTCTTTTTTAAAGAAGCCCTTCTCGTTCTTTTGCAGGATAAGTTCTTTTGCCGCATCTCCTTTTCCACCACTCAAAGCCACAGTACCTTCTCTCACCAGCACCTCTACATCCCCCGCGAGTAAATTAACTTCGAAGGATGTACCGATATCACGAACATAATTGTCTGCCAGTTCGACCACGAAAGAAGAAGTTCGCACATGCTTTACGTCAAAAAGTGCCTTCCCTTTTTTTAATGCAACAACACGCTGCCGATTAAATGTGCGTTTATTAAACGATGCCTCTGCCCCTGCATGCAATACCATTACAGAACTGTCGGGCAGCAATATACGCTCCTGTCCCACTGTTCCATATAATTGGATTTCATATCCCATCCACCGGTCAAAGTTCAGGTAGCAGGCAAATCCAATCATCAATAACACTGCCGCAGCAACAAGTTTCATCCAAGGTTTCCAGATCGTTTTAATAGGTGTAGGCCGCGCTGCTTCATCAGTTGCCGGTACCCGATCCAACCGTTGACTAAATCTGTCCCACTGGCTATTGATATCCACATTTTTATACTGTTCCAATACAATAAGGTCATCAGATAGCATGCTGACTTCATCATATAGCTTCGGATTTTCCTCATCCTCAGAAAGCCAACGTTCAAGCAACAGCCTTTCCTCAGCGGAAATAACCCCATCCAAATCTTTCTGGATCAAGTCATAAGGAATAAATCTTGAAGTATTGTTTTCTTCCATACCTATAAGATAATAAACTGAACAAAAAGTCCTAATGAAAAAAATAAAAAGCAGATCAGGAGCAATAAATATGTTCTCTGTTTGGCTAGTGCGACCCGAATTTTATCATAGGCAATGGTCAAATGATTTTTAACGGTTTTAATGGAGATCCCCAATTGGTCCGCAATTTCTTGCTGTTTCATCTTATCGTACCTACTCATCAGAACGATTTTTCGGCACTGTGGAGGTAAACTCTGCAGTATACTTTCAATCATCAGCAGTTTAGATTCGTATAGCGCGGCGAGATCGGCCTGATCTTCATCGTCTGTCAGGTCCAAATCTTTAATATAATCATTATTTCGATCCAGTAAGCGCTGGTTCTTTTTGAGCTGATTAAGTGAAAGGTTGATCACACTACGTGACAGGTAGGCTCCTAATGATTGATTAATAGCTAGCCTGTCCGCATTTTCCCATAACATCATAAACACATCATTGGCCAGTTCCTCGGCGATTGCTTCATCTCTCACGTACCGAAAAGACAATGTATACAATTTACGGAAATAGGCTTTATAAATAGTTTCAAAAGCATTTTTATCTTTTTGAACTATTTTTTTGAGCAGGTCAACGTCGTTTGACATAGGACTTCGGTAACGCTAATAATAATCGTGTGTAAAAGTAATCAAATTCCCTGGAGATTTCATCCAATCTATCTAATTTACAACGAATGAAGCCCAAGCAATAGCTTAACGTAAAAAAAAAACAAAACGCCACACAACAAGTAAGTTTCAATTATATTTTTTATTTTTACGAAAAATATAATTGATGTTAAAAAAATATTTCCTTGCGAGTTGTATTGCTTGCATTTTATTTTCATGCGCTAAAGACAATGATCCTGAAACGCCAGAGGTAATTACACCAGAAGAAAAAGAAACAATATCCTATAGTGATAAGTTAATTAAAAATATCAATGTTCATACTGAAGTCAATACGGTTAATATTTTTGACGAAACACTAGTTGGGGTATATGACGAAGAAAACCATAAGGATTACCGATCATTTATCGATTGGGATAACGTTTTTGTGGATTCCGTAGTATGGCATATTGACGATGTTCTTCATTACAATACACGCACTGAGAGAAATCTAGCATATAGAGGGATTACATTCAACAAACCTGGTAATTATGAATTCAACCTTCTCCTTTATAAAGATAGTAAAGTTATTAAAAGATCTAGTTTGACCTTCAGAGCTATTGCAGGAAAAGATTTTTTTAATGTCAATTGGGAAAATCCACCGGCAAGTAACATTGTCGGACAGTCTTATTCCTACAAAAAAGGCTATCGCATAGATCAAACTTATGTGAAAGGGCTATATCCATATAGTTATGTGAATCTCTATTATGGTGATGAATTTCCAATACAAACTCCGGAAAAAGAAAAAGAGTATTTAATGGAAGTAGCACAAACTACGTTTGGTACACCTAAATTTGTTTCTGCACAAAATAAACAAGCGGAACTTGATGACAAGTATACTATGCTTTTCAAAAACAAGTTGAATTATACTCCAGTAGCGATTTGGGAAAACGGAGCTTCTTCAATCGCCTTAGTAGGTTCTCCGAAAGATGCCATTGAAACTTATTTCATCATTGCAGAACCTAAATATTAAAAAATACATTAAAGCCTCCATTCTGGAGGCTTTTTTCCTACCTTCGTCCTATGGCGAATCAATTGCAGTTTGAAAACTCTCCTTACCTTAAGCAGCATGCGCACAATCCCGTGGATTGGATGCCCTGGGGAGCAGACGCCTTAAAAAAGGCGAAGGAAGAAAATAAACTTATTATTGTCAGCATAGGCTATTCAGCCTGCCATTGGTGCCATGTGATGGAACGGGAAAGTTTTGAAAACTCGGCTATTGCACAGACCATGAACAAGTTTTTCGTGTCCATCAAAATCGACCGCGAAGAACGCCCTGACATCGACCAAGTGTATATGCTCGCTGTCCAATTAATGACCAATGCCGGTGGATGGCCTTTGAATTGCATCTGCCTGCCCGATGGTCGTCCAATTTATGGCGGCACTTATTTCAAACCCCATGACTGGCAAAACATCCTGCTACAGATTGCGCAGATGTGGGAAGAAAAGCCGGAGGTCGCTTTAGATTATGCCAACAAATTGGAGAATGGGATCCAACGGGCGGAGAAACTCCCCATCCATCCCATTCCCGAACAATACACACATAAGGATCTCGAAGCTATCATTTTACCATGGAGCGAAACATTCGACCAAAAAGAAGGTGGCTATAAAAGAGCGCCTAAGTTTCCGCTGCCCAACAACTGGCTGTTCTTTTTAAAGTATGCTGTTCTTACGAATGATCAAGAAATCCTGAACCATGTCCATTTTACCTTGAAAAAAATCGGTTCCGGAGGAATCTATGACCAGATTGGTGGTGGTTTTGCCCGTTATTCAGTAGACCACTACTGGCATATCCCACATTTTGAAAAAATGCTCTATGACAATGGCCAATTACTTTCCCTTTATGCCGAAGCTTATCAACAGAATAAAGATCCATTTTATAAAAGAATAATCGAAGAGACGATTGCCTGGGCCGAAAGGGAGATGCTTGCCCCCAATCATGGTTTCTACAGCGCACTTGATGCTGATAGCGAAGGTATTGAAGGAAAATACTACTCCTTTTCAAAAGCCGAATTCGATGAAATACTGGGCAAAGACGCCGAGTTATTTAGTCAATATTTTAATATTACCGAAGAAGGCAACTGGGAGGAAGAACATACGAATGTTCCCATTTGCGCCATTAATGCAGACCAAGTTGCCACAAAGGTCAATATGTCAGCTGACGAATGGGCAGATTTTTTAAAAACTTCCAAGCGGAAACTATTTGATTATCGCGAACAACGCTTACGGCCGGGCTTGGATCATAAGCAATTGACCACCTGGAATGCGCTCTTATTGAAAGGGCTAATTGATGCCTACCGTAGTCTTGGAAATCGTCACTTTTTGGATCTCGCACTAAACAATGCACAGTTTATTTGCACGGAACTGATTCAGGATAATAACTATATATTGCATCAGCCACGAGATGAAAACCGTGCGATATCGGGTTTTCTGGATGATTATGCTTTCACCATAGAAGCCTTTATCGCTTTATATGAAGCCACATTCAATCAGAAATGGTTGACCATTGCACAGCAATTGGCCGACAAAGCTATCGGATTATTTTATGATGCGGAGCAGAAAACATTTTACTATACTTCATCAGAAGCTGAAGAGCTGATCGCCCGAAAAAGTGAAATCATGGATAACGTAGTTCCCGCCTCCTCCTCGACGATGGTCCGTCAGTTGAAACGTTTGGGTTTACTTTTTAATGATGAGAATTATACCGCCATAGCTGATCAATTGCTGGCGAATGTATTTCCCCAAATCAAAACTTACGGCTCCGCTTATTCAAATTGGGCAATATTATTGCTAGAAGAAATATATGGGATCAATGAAATTGCATTGACAGGCGAGGGAGCATTAGCTTTTCTTGAGGAACTAGATCAACATTATATCCCAAACAAAATTGTACTCGGCGGCACGGAAGAAAGTCTTCCTCTCCTTGAGAATAGAATCGGAAAGGAAACAAAAGCATATCTTTGCAAAAATAAGACCTGTAGTCTTCCACAAGATTCCATAACAGCGTTAATAAATTATATTTAATAAACGGTGGCCTTAGGGCTCCAAAAATCAAAATCAGATGGCTATAAAAGCAAACGACGTCGTAGCATTGACGTACAGACTTCACACAGTAGAAAACGGTGAAAAAGTTTTCGTTGAAGAAACAACTGCAGAACAACCTTTAGACTTCTTATATGGTGTAGGTATGATGTTGCCTAAATTTGAAGAAAACATCGCTGACTTAAACGTGGGTGACAAAATTTCTTTCGAATTGGTACCAGAAGATGCTTACGGCGAAAAAGACGAAAGAGCATTCGCTCAATTACCTGTAGACATGTTCAAAGAGACAGGTTTACCTCCAGTAGGTGAAGTATTGCCTTTGCAGGACAACCAAGGAAACCAATTCCGTGCTGTAGTTGCTGAGGTAACTCCAGAAATTGTTATTGCAGATTTAAACCACCCAATGGCTGGTAAAACGTTGAATTTCGATATCGAAATCTTAACTGTACGCCCCGCTACTGAAGAAGAATTGTCCCATGGACATTCTCATGGTGTAGATGGTACGCAAGGTCACTAATCAGGGATCAAAATATAAACAGGAAAAGGGCGTCAATTGACGTCCTTTTTTTGTTTTACTTAACTCAAAATATGTAACTTGTTTCCAAAACACCCATTATGGTCACATTTGCCGAAAAAGTCATTACATTCAATAAACAGCTCGACTATCACGGGGATCTTCCTTCCGATTTTAATGTTATCAATCCCTACCTCGATAACCCTGAGACACTGGTTGTCATGCAACAATTTTACAATAAGTATTATAATGACAACCTTAAACGTAAATTTATCATCGGGATCAATCCAAGTAGACATGGGGCAGGTGTCACCGGCGTTCCTTTTACCGATACCAAACGATTATACAGTGCCTGTGGTATAAAAATGCAATCCGCTCATACCCATGAAATTTCCTCGGTCTTTATGTACGATATGATTGAAGCCTATGGCGGGCCTGATATCTTCTATCAACAGTTTTACATCAATTCCCCTTTTCCACTGGCCATCGTCCAGCATAAAAAACCCAACAACTGGATTAATGCAAACTATTATGACGATAAGCAGCTTTTTGAAATGGTGAAGCCATTTATGGTTGAATCCCTAAAACAACATATCGTTATGGGGCTCCAAACGGAGCAAATCTTTGTTCTAGGAAAGAAAAATGCTACCTTCCTCGCAAAAATCAACAAAGAAGAGAAACTATTTGGAGAGATGATTATTCTGGATCACCCACGCTATATCCAGCAATATAAATCCAAGGACAAACAACTATATATCGACAATTATATTCGCTTATTGAGTGGCTTATAAATGTTAGTAACTATGTTAATAAGCTATAAATCAGTACTAATATTGTTAATAAGTAATATCCCGGACGATAGAACGGATTAGTATTACTTCGATCCGGAGTCCGTGTTATATGCGGTATTCGAGGCCACTTCGGCTCCTTTTCGGCTTTCATTCGACACTTATTCGCCTCTTCTTCGACACTGCGCCCAAGTAATAGCGGCTTGAGAAAGAAGTCTTACCCTCATGTTTCCGACTTTAACTCGGACTCACCACGGACACATGTCGCTCTCACCACAGACTCATCTCGACTAGGGTACGAAGCTGTACCGAAGCAGATACGAAGCTGCATCGAACCGCCATCGAAGCAGCAATTTTACCACCATACCAAATTCGAAAAAGACCCTTGCCTGCATCACGGATAAAAACATCCAATGTAATTTTCGTAATGGGGTTTTACTAGCTATTATAAATTTAACAATTGCTAGTAAAAGCCAATTTCAAATCTCTTAAAAATGAACAATTATTTGTTTTTCAGTATTTTAATTCCCTAAATTCAACCTATGGCTATACTGGAAAACGGTAATCTGAAAGGCTTGGTTGGGAACCTCGTCTTTCGAAAATCAAATGAAAAAACTATTGTACAAACGGGCCCCGGACGTAAAACAAAACAAACGAAGGCCACAAAAGCAGCTGCTATAGATTTTGGTCACGCGAGTACTGCAGGATCCCGCATAAGACATATAATGGGAGAAGTTCACCTCAAATTGCACGATAGCAATATGCACAATCGCCTGATCAACCAATTAAAAAGAGTAACCCGGCCAAACAGAGCACCCGTGGGCGAAAAGACAATTCGAGGCGGAAAGATCGATCGGCTGGTAAACTTCCAATTCAACGACAAATGCCATATGCACGACTACATGCATTTCGACCCAGAAATAAAATTATTGGATACAAAACAAATTGCCATACAATTCCCAAAATTTGACATGCAAAATGATATTCATCGTCCAAAATACTGTAATCTCATGAAAATAAATCTGATGATTGTGGTATTCAATTTCGAAAAACAGATCTATGTCCGTAGGCACAAACACCAGATTTCTTTATGCTTACAGGCAGATTCTAGAACTGTTGAATTGGAAGAATTACGGTTTGATGTGAACGATCAAGATGCTGAGACCGTACTTATTGGAATGAATATCGAATACTATGAAAGATTTCGCGAAGATTATTCCTTGCTAAATAATAAAGATTTGCATCCCGCCGCAATTGTCGGTGCGTTTATTATTGATCGTTAAATGATCGATCATTCGTATAGAATCAATTTAAATGATGTTTCCTTGCTGGCATCGATAATACAACAAAAGGCCGGAATTTAATTCCGGCCTTTTGTTGTGTCGTTAAATCAGCGCCACTTACCGGGCGATCACTTTATTCTTGGTTGCATCATCATAGATTAACAGCATCTTATCTCCTTCGATTAGCAGCCCCCGGCTACCTCCTTTCAGGCGGTTAGATTCATTACTGACGTTGACCCCGTATACTTTACCTTGATAAAAGCTGCTTACTTCAGGAAAAATAGTATGCCCTACAAAAATATGTTTGGCGCCATAGATTTTCATCAGTTTGTTCAAATCCGCTTCGCTCAACGGATGGTATTTCTCTTCTTCACGAACCATACCTCGGTACCATAATGGTCCCTCACTACCAAATAGCAACGATGCCGCCTCTGACTGCTGGCGCTCCTCTTTCGTATGGAACAGATATCGGCGTACCGAATCATTGACCGCTGGAATAGTCCATTTCGGATCCTGCATGGCAGCACTCAGCCCCGCATGTACAAAAAGGTAATCACCAATCTTCTCCATCGTATTCTTACACTGCAACCATCTGCCCAATTCGGTTTCAGATGACCAAAAATCACGGTAACTCTTACCGATAGCCTCCGCCAGTGCCTTGTATTTGTCTTGGGTGTATTTATAATTTCCACGCATGAGCATCTCCTCATGGTTTCCAAACAAAAAATGCACTTGCCCACCGGCTTTGGCGGCTTCACCTTCCAGCTTGTAAATCAGCCAAAAAATAGGCAATACATCTTTTCCCCGATCGAATACATCGCCTATAATTACCAACTGGTTCTTCCCAAAAATCCATTCATAATTTGCGCCGATCACCTTTTGCGCCTTTAGAATGGCATAAAAAGAGGTAAAATCGCCATGTGGATCGGAAAGTACCATAATCTTTTCGCTACGGCGATAAGACCATTTGGGCACTATTATAGGGTGGCGTGAGATCTCAAAACGATATTGACCATCTTCGGTACATACCGAAAAAGGCTCCTGTAGCAGGTTGTCAACCTGTATTTTTCCATCAACTACTCGTATGGATTTGGTCTTTCCGGCTTCATTGAATAAATAAGGCCCATCATGCTGCCCCAACGGTGGTTGGGTCTGTGCATGCAGCTGCTGGAAACTAAACAATATAAAAAGTAGAAAGCAACATGTACTGATCCAGTTTGGATCAGTACACAAATGTTCACGGTTATATTTCCGATGGTTTTTCATGTGACCTATTTTAATAACCGGTATTTTGAATAATATTTGGATTCACATCGATTTCCCTTCTCGGAATCGCCATCAGTGTTTTGAAGTAGGTGCGGTCGAAGGATTTTGTCTCCGGTCTCAATAGCGGTGAAACGTGCGCCTTACCCTTACGTTCTATCCGTAGGTCATTGCGCATGGCATCAAATAAACGATGCCCTTCACCAACCAGCTCACGACGACGCTCTTCCATAACTCGGCTCAGGCTCACGGTTCCGCTCACCGACTTCGCCGGATTAGCGCGTTTGACAATGGCATTTAAATAATGAAGTGCATTGCTGTTATCACCCAATTTTACCGCTGCCTCAGCTGCAATAAGGTATGCTTCCGATAAGCGAAGAACCGGAATATCAGCAAATTCTGGATTTTCATTCTCTGCCGTGTTCCCCGGATACTTATTCAAATAGTAATAATCGACCTGCTTACTGGTGTATTTGGTTATCACTTTTTGACGTACATCATTCGGATCATCTTGAAGTAAATTCAAATAATCATCTGAAAGAATGATGTCATTATAGCCCAAGCGCCATAACAAGTTACCAATCCCCTCTTTTGAGTCACTGGCCTCTACTTTGGTATTGGACAGCTGAAACAATATTTCGCTCGTAAAGTCCTTGGACCAGACCGTCGCATACTCCTCATTTTTCCACAATTGGTACTGTCCTTTCTTTGAGCTTGCGGCAGTTTCGGCATCTTTGATCAGAGCTGCAGCCATTCTAAAGGCTTTTGTGTTTTCTCCGATATAGAGATAAGCACGTGCCAATACTTGCTCTGCGGCAAACCTGTTGAGCTTACCATCATTTCTTGCTGTACTCAACAAACTGTCAGCACCTTCCAGATCGTTAATAATCTGTGCATAAACCTCTTTAACTGTATTGCGTGCGGGCTTGCTCGTAGACACATGTTTCTCTGTCTCAATAGGCACCCCCAAAGAAGCACCTTGATTTACCGCATAGGGAGCGCCAAATACTTTAACCAGATCAAAGTGAGCCATTGCACGCATGGTCAAGGCCTGTCCTTTGATATCTTTGAGCACATCGGTCATTTGATCGGCAGACAAACCATTTACATAGGCCAGCACACCGTTGGCATTACGGATCACACGGTAAGGTTGATACCAAAGCGAGGATGGCGTATTATCCTTGTTAAAGTCAAAAAGATAATAACCTGCCGCACGCTTGGTGTCACCGTTGGCGAGCATATCCTCCCCAGTGACGTCCCCATAATATGTCATCCGTGCGCCATAATATTCATAGCCACGCATAATATCATAGATACCATTTAATGCGTAGCTCGCTTCATTCGCCGATTTAATTGCCTCCGAACTCTCTGTTGAGGTACTTGGTTGTGCTGTCTCCAGCCATTTATTGCCGCAGCCTGTCAGCAATGTACAGGATAATAACGCTATTGATATAATATTTTTCATCACAAATAATTTTTTCCCATCATGTTGATGGGTTGCTAACGAATCAGTGCTCGCTCTTAAAATTTAACATCCAAACCGAAGGTTACCGTCTTTATTTTCGGGGATTCAAAATATACCACCCCATTTACAGGTACCTCAGGATCGTAGTTTTTATAGGCCGCAAAGGTCAGTAAGTTCATACCGGAACAAAAAGCCCGGATATTACTAACTTTTAGCCTGCGGGAGATATGCTGTGGAATAGAAACCCCAAAAGTCAGGTTTTTCAAACGGATATGATCGGTAGAATGCACGCGGCGTGTATTGGCCACACTGCTCATGTCATATTTATTTCCGACCATAAACATCTCAATATCGGTTTCGTCGCCCGGCTTTTGCCATCTCCGCTCATAATATTTTGGAATATTGTCATATCCTGTTTTCCCCCCCAGTTCTGTTTTCTGTGCCGCATTGTCATATGAATTGCCGCCTAGGGAATAAGTCCAGGTGAAGTTGAGGTCCAGGAATTTATAACGGAATGTATTGGTAAAACCACCTACAAGCTTTGGATCTGCATTCTTATACAAAATCCGTGTTGCAGCAGTATAATCTTCGGTAGTCTCTCTCGAACCCGGTGTCGAAGGATCATTGACATAATATTGTGGTACGCCGGTCTCTTTATTGATCCCCGCAAATTCGATTAAATAATAGCTATACCATGGCTGTCCAATACGGTGAATCTGTGTCCCATCCCGCAATTCCGAACTGCCGTCAGATAGGGCAATTGTTTTATTACGGTTCATCCCAAAGTTTAAACTCGAAGTCCATTTAAATGCACCATTTCTTAGGATATCTGCGTTCAGGTCAAGCTCAATACCCGAATTGCGAATTGTTCCAATATTGCTCAGATAGGATGAAAATCCTGTGGTGTAAGAGGTAGGAACATCGTTCAACAAATCCGATGACTGACGTTGGTACCACTCAAAGGTAAGTCCCAGTCGTTCGAACAAACGCAAATCCAATCCAATATTGAGATTATTCTGTTTTTCCCATTTCAAACCTGGATTTCCGATCTGAATCTCCCGCATACCCGGATTATTCCTGTACGGGAAACCAAAACCCGTTAAATCCATATAGGTATAAAATTCGGATGGCAAAGTTCCATTGGTACCATAAGAAACACGGATTTTACCGTCGCTGATCACATCATTTAAAGAAGCCATAAAGTCTTCTTTGGTGAACTTCCATGCTCCGGACAATGACCAGAATGTCCCCCAGCGATTACTGCGGTGGATACGTGAGCTACCATCCATACGAATACTACCTCCTAAAAAGTACTTGTCATCAAAATTATAATTCGCACGCGACAGGTATGACAGCAAACGCCATTCATTATTGGATCCCGAGACATCAGTCAGCACCGAACCGTTGGACAACACGGTTTTATCCACCGTTGGAAAATTGTCCTTCGCACCGCTCATGCCTTCTTTACGATAAGTATTCACCTCATAGCCACCCAATATATCCAAATGGTGTTTATCTGCTAATGTTTTGGTGTAGGTTAGGCTATTGCGCCATACCATTTGTTTATAATCCGAAAAACTCGTGGTCAATGAACCATTCGTTTTTTCGCCATCCGAGGTACGGGGATCGGACCAGGAGTTATAACGCGTTGTCGTGTGATCCAGGCTAAAAGTTGTATTAAAAACTAGCCCATCAATGAATTTATAGTTCGCAAAAACCGTATTGAATGAACGGTCTCCTTTCTCCCGTCGGAAATTGTACAGCGAAGAGGCCTTGGGATTCCGCGGGCCGTTAGAAAAGAAATCCAGGAAGAAAGACCCATCTTCATTGTATACCGGTTCCGATGCTGTAATCTTATGGCGCGAAGAATAGATCGGTGACGTATAACCACCGCCTTCGGAATTGACGTCCTGTGTAATGTTGGAATACAGGATATTAGCGCCTAATTCCATCTTTTCGCTCATCTTGTATTTCACATTGAGTCTTCCCGTAAGACGCTCAAAACCTGACTGATAGGATAACCCTGTCTGGTTGGTATACCCCATGGATGTATAATAGGAAAGCTTGCTATCTCCACCCGAAGCAGAAATATCCGCATTTCGGAAGGGTGAGTTGCGACGAAAAAGCTCTTTTTTCCAATCTGCCCAGCCGCTTTTCGGAATAGGTGCATATTTATCAATATTCGCCTGCGCATATTCTTCGATCTTTATATCATCCGTTAGCTTATCTAAATAACGGGCTCTATTGCGAAGGCCCTCCAAAAGCATCTCGCGTCGTTGTGGCCCATCCATCACTTCACGATAATCTGTTGCCTGGCTAGATAGCCCATAATCTCCCTTCACTGAAAATACCGGTTTACCTGCTTTACCGGATTTGGTAGTAATTAAGATCACACCGCCCGCTGCACGTGAACCGTAAAGAGAAGCTGCCGCAGCATCCTTGATCACCGTAATTTGCTCGATATCGGAACTATTTATAGTCGACATCACATCCAGTCCAGCATTATTATTACTGCTTGAGGCAATATTTTCGGACATCACAGGTACACCATCGATAACGAACAGAGGCTTGTTTGATGCATTAATGGAGCCCATACCACGGATACGGATATCCGTCGCTCCCCCCGGTTGCCCCGATAAAGAGTTGACCTGAACACCTGGTGCGTTCCCCTGCAGCATCGTCGAAAAATTAACCGCTGGGACATCTGCCATACGTTCAGCCCGAATCGTGGAAGCCGATCCCGTGTAATCTGTTTTCTTAAAAGTACCATAGCCCGTAATCACGACCTCCTCCAGATTGGACTGGCTAAACTGCAGACTTACGTTGAGCGTTTCCCCACTGACTTCAACCTCCTTGCGATCGTAACCTAAAAAACTGAAAACCAGTGTTGCCCCACGGCCGGCCGTGATCGCATAATTTCCGTTTTGATCTGTTCCTACAGTTGCTTTCGTTCCTTTCACGGTAACACTTACCCCCGAAAGGGCCTTACCTTGCTGATCGGTAACCTGACCATGAATACTCTTTTGCAGCTCAAAAGTATTATCTTTCACGCTGTTGTGTGAACGGTCGATTGTCCCATCAGCCTTTCCAGCTTTAACAACAATGGACTTTCCCTCCTTGAGATAGGTTAAACCATGTGGAGCAAGGAGATCCGTCAAAGCACGATCTAAAGGAACGTTAATGAAATCAACCGTAACAGCAGGTGTGTTATTTACGATTTCAGATTTACACAGAACGGTGTATCCAGTCTGCTTTTTGATTTCACGAAATACATTGACGATCGAACTATTCTTCTTTTTGATATTTACCGTCTGGGCGAAACTTCCCGCATGGAGCTGCCCTAGTGTAAATAAAAGAAGTATAATAATCATTTTCATAATAATGAGGTATTTATACTTTTTCATTACATTTGATTGGTTTGTTAGTTTAATAAACAGTTAAGCGCGTTTTATAAAATTTCGGACCAAAATGTGCTGGGGAAGTACCACCTTCCTCAGCTTTTTGACAGAACGAAATAGGAAATAGGTCATTTTTGGTTCTTATTTCATCAATCTTACCCTCCTCCCTTCGATTTGAATTTTAATTTTATCATCGGTCATCTTGATGATCTTTAACACTTTGTCAAAATTATCGAGACGTGAAACCGATCCCCATAACTTCATCTTGGCCAGGTTCGGGTCAATATCAATCTCGATGTCATACCACCGTGCTACCTGAGCCAGTGCCGTACCCAAAGGCTCGTTATTGAACATAAATTCATCATTTTTCCAGGCAATACTTTCATCCACGGGTACCTGCTGTACGGAAAGCTCTTCCCCTTGTACCGACGCTTGTTCCCCCGGCTGAAGTAGCCTTGTCTTTCCTGCCGGAACGGATACTTTTACTTTACCTTCCAGCAGAGAGACCTTTGACTCCTTTTCCTTTGGAAAAGAATAGACATTGAAATGGGTGCCCAAAACTTCAACTTTCTCCTTCGCTGTGACTACGATGAATGGCTTTCCAGCCGCTTTGGCTACTTCAAAATAAGCTTCCCCATCCAATTCGACAACGCGCTGTTCATCTGTAAATTTATTCGGATAGCGTAAGCGCGTATCCGCATTGAGCCACACCTTAGTTCCATCTGCAAGGGCAATCTGGTATTGTCCACCACGAGGAGTTGACAAGATCATCATACGTTTTTCATCTTTTGCCGCCGTCAAGGCTACTGACCCATCGGTATAGGTAATTTCATCGCCCATTACGATCCCGGCCTTTCCTTGATCAAGCCCGATATCGGTACCATCCGCCAGCTGAAGGGTGGCTCTATTCCTACCTGGAAGCAGGTTTTCTGCCAATTTAATAGCATCAACAGGAGCGGAAGGATCTTGTGTACTTATAGCATCTTGTTTATTTAGTTGCCATATTCCCAAGCCAACAATACCAATAAGGCAAGCCGCGGCAGTATACCAACCATATCGTCTCCTTCGACGTCTAGGTTGTTGATCTGCCTGATCCTCAATTTTATCCATAATATTCGACAGTATCCTTTGCTCTTGCACCCGGTCTGCTTCAGCAAATTCTTCATAAGCCTGTAATTCCTTGCGCAAATTTGCTGGATCTTCCAATTTCTTGACCAAGTCTTGTAATTCCGGATACTTTTCAAACAGCATGCTTAATTCAGCATGCTCATCGGGCAGGATTTCCCCTTTCAGGTAAGCTTGGAGTAATTGAATAATATGGTCTATCGTATACATGATGTTCTTTTCATTTCCTTGTTGCCTATAGAAACACGAAGCATACGATTATCTTACAGAAAAAAATAAAAAAATAAACAAAAGACTACATATCAGTTAGATAGTTTAAAAATAAACACAAAACATTGCCCCTTCTATCGCATATGCGATAGTTTCCTTTTACGTTGATCGACTGTTTTTTACTGGATATTTATTACTTACTGACGAAGGACAGGAACGCGATTAGTGCCAGGGCATCTTTTGCTCCCAGAAGCCCCCTAATGGTACTTACCGCACGGGAACGATTGGTGTATACAGCTGCTGGACTTATCTGCAACTGATCCGCAATTTCTTCGACGGTCTTATCCTCCAGATAGGTTAGATTAAAGACTTCTTTTTGCTTTTCTGGCAATTTTTCAACTTCATTAAAGATCGCGTGTACCAGTTCTGCATGAATCATCTTCGAAAAAGCATCGCGGTCATCCATTAACAGATCCTCATAGTCAGATAAAGGCTCCTGAATGCCTTTTGTGCGTTTGTCTCGAATGGCGTTGAGACTGGCATGTTTTGCCGTAATATAGATAAAAGCCCGCAGGCTTTCCATCGACTGAAAATCAGTTCGACGGGACCATACCTTAACAAAAACATCCGCCACAATTTCTTCGGCGATATCAACCTCTTTCAGATAACGAAGAATATAGAAAAGTAGCTGTTTGTAGTACTTATGATAAATAGCCACAAACCCGGTCTGGTTATCTTCCTTCAAACTGTCTATCAACTGTGAATCTGTCATGAGGTAGTGGAAAGTGAACTATTAGGTTAGCCTTAATATCAAGGCTAAATTAGAAAACACTTTTTAGATTATCAAACAGTTAACAATAATTTAAAATGGAACAGCACGCTATCTAAAGCTTTGTAGCGCGCAACATTTCTCTTTTTCCCGGCGCCCCGGGAGCTTTCTCGATGGAAAAGCCCAAAGATTTCATACTACGTTTGAGATTGCCCGTAATGGCATAAGTAACAAAAACTCCACCGGGTTTAACGAACTGGGCGACATGTGCCAATGCCGCATCGCTCCACATCTCGGGCTGATGTATGGCGGCAAAAGCATCAAAATACACGACGTCAAATCGTTTTTCGGTTTGAAAATCCATCAATAAGGTATGAGCAATACAGAACTGTAAACGCTCGTGCATTTGAACCTGCTGCTGCAATGCCGCTTCATAGTGATGCAGATAAGCTGACCAAACTGCCGCATCAACGGTCTCATTGTATCCTGTTGCGGCAACGGTTGCTAGCGGTAACGGAAAACCTTCGATTCCGACATAGTCTACCTGAAATGGTTTGTCCCGAATGAAATGGGCTGTCTGCAGAAAATTAAGTCCAGTACCAAATCCTACTTCCAGAATGGCGACATCCGAAGCTCCTGTCCGCTGCTGATAGTGATCCAGACCCGTTTTGATAAATACGTGCCTACTTTCCTGGACAGCGCCATGCTTTGAATGGTAGCATTCACCGATCTCCGCATTGTACAATGTCTTCGAGCCATCTGCGGTCGTTACAAAATCCATTTTCGTCATACTCATTATTAAAAAAATCTAATATCCTTTACGCCCCTCAACCCAACCTGACATCAACAAGGTCTTTCATGAAGCTTCGGAACCATCCGACACAACAAGCACCCACACTCCACCTTTCTCCCAGCAACGGCGGCGGTCTTCTATCAGAAGATTCGCTCAAAGATAAAAAGCTGGTTCGAATAAATCCCGATTAATCTTTATCGAAGTGTTAAATGAAAATAATAGATAAAAAGATTATTTTAGCGTCGTAAACACGAAACAATTACTGAACCTAATGGCATACTCGGCAAAAACTTTTATACAGAACTATGGTAGCATCCTATTGTTGCTCCTTGGCATCAGTATCGGAAGTTTAATCGGCATCTTTTTTCCACATTTTGTGAATAACCTGAAGCCAATTGGGGATATCTTCCTAAACCTGCTCTTTGTCAGTGTTATACCCCTGGTCTTTTTTGCGATAGCCTCGTCGGTCGCCAACATCGAGGGAGACAGTGTATTGGGCCGTATCATTGGCATGATGTCACTGGTATTTGTAATCGGGATTGTGGTTGCTGGTATCAGCAGTGTTATTTTCCTCTACCTATTCCCCGTCAGTTCGGACCTCCCGATTGAGCAGGCCAGAGATGTCATCGATACAGCTACACAGGATTCCTGGGGTGAGAAAATGGTCCGGTTCCTGACTGTTAGTGAATTTTCCAGCCTACTATCCCGTCAGAATATGCTTGCTTTTGTGATATTCTCATTTTTAGTGGGTATCGCTACACGCAGATCAGGTGATTCCGCTGATATGTTCCGAAAATTTATCAACTCAGGAAATGCCGTCATGGGCAATTTATTGGTCATGGTCATGAATCTGGCTCCTATTGGTCTTGGTGCTTACTTTGCCTATCAAGTCGGTACGCTTGGCCCACAGCTCTTTGGCTTCTATGCTAAACCCATCGGTCTCTATTATATTTTTGGTTTACTCTACTTCTTCACGATATTTAGTCTTTTTGCCTTTCTTGCATTTGGTATCAAAGGAGTCAAACGATACTGGAAAAACAATATTTTACCTTCTCTGACTGCGCTTAGCAGTTGCAGCAGCCTCGCCACCATGCCGGCCAACTTACTGGCAGCAAAACAAATTGGCATACCCGATACCGTCGCCAGTGTCGTCATCCCGCTAGGCACGACACTGCATAAACATGGTTCAGCCATCGCCTGTATCTTTAAAATTTACATTGCACTGCTGTTGAGTGGACAAGATTTTTTTGAGCCAACCAACTTGGTTATGGCTGTTGGAATCACCTTGCTGGTCAGTATCGTTGCCGGAGGTATTCCAAACGGTGGATATATCGGCGAAATGCTCATCATATCGGTTTATCAAATGCCGACAGAAGTCATTCCCTCGATTATGATCATTGCGACTTTAGTAGACCCCTTGGCGACGATGCTCAACGCGACCGGCGACACCGTGGCGGCGATGTTGACCACCAAACTCATCGGACAGAAACTCTCCGATCCGATCCCCGAAAACACAGTAATTAGCAGCTAAAAGCGATAAGAAAAGAATAGCTGTCCGTATTGATGCCGGTGAAAGACAGACTTAAGTTCCTTGGAATTGAAAATATAATTAATGCCGTAATTAACCTTGTGGTTGGACCAGCTGAAGCCTATGCGGTGACTTAACATCCAAGGTTCAATCTGATATAATGCACCGATAGGATCATCTTGACCCAATCCGCCCTGTATGGTGGAGTTATAAAAGACCCTAGCCAAACTAGGCTGATAGACAAAATACCATTCCTTCTCGTTGTTAGTTCGGGCCTGCGTCAAATGTCCATGGGTAAAGGTCGAAGTGTGGTACGATTTAAGTTTACCCGCACGTATCGGAACTCCAGCTTCGATACTGGTATTGTTCATGCCCAGAACTCCTCTTCCCATCATACCAAGATCAAAGGACTGCGATTCATTCCGGTAAATTCCTTTCAGATATTTCGCCTGCAGATCCACGCCAAAGGCATTGCGCAACTCCGTTTCCCAGCCTGTGGCCTCATACATTCCAAAAAGGTGGTGGATAAACTTCTGCGCATCCTCACCATACGATCGGGAGCCGATTTGCCCAAATTCCACTTTCAGTTCAACAACTTGCTCCGCCTTCAAAAAATGGGCCGCCGCTGCACTCAAATAAAGATATCCTGCAAAAGGCCGGTCATATTTCTTATTCTGCCGACGATAATCCATCATGCTAATGCCATTATAGATCCGTTGTCCAAGTTCAAAATCCAGTACTGTATTAGAAATTTCAGCTGTGGCCCTTGGCGGTAGCGCAATCCGATAATTGACATTAATACCATTGGTATAATATCTGTCCTGCCCAACCAATAAATAGACATCATTGTCATTCTGAATGGAAAGTTCCTGATTGCGCAACCTCTCCTGCCCAAAAACCAAAAAAAACGGAAGTATAATCCCATATAAGAGCAGTAAAGACCGCAAAGCAACACTCATATTAACAGGCAATTGTAAAATTCATGCGATATAAACTGCGACAAAATATTAAATCTCCTTTTAAATTATTCAAAAGCATCCAAATATACCTCATTTTTTAAGGCACAACAATCTATTTAGAACAAATATAAATAATGTCGAAAAGTTGCATTATTCCTTTCTTCGCAAATCTATTTGTAATTTTGCATTCGATTAAGTGTCAGTTATTGTCAAAACGATCGTATGCAAGGCGCTCATTGCTATTGACACCTAGTTCCTTTTTAGGGAAACATAAGATCTCTGGAGATCGTCGCAAATGAATAAACAAATTTAAACGGATGAAAAAAAGTTCCATCATTCTAATCGCTATTATTGCAGTGGCCATTGCCATGATACTTGTTATCTATACGGATTCAAGTACCTACTCGACATTTTCCGAGGCAAAAGAAAAGAAAACAGAACTATATGTGGTTGGTCAGCTCAACAAAGATAAGGCGCTCCACTATGACCCAAAGACAGATGCCAACAAATTCAGCTTTTTCATGTACGACAATGACGGTACAGAGTGTGAAGTTGTCTTTAGAGGTGCAAAACCGCAGGACATAGAGCGTTCAGAGCAGATTGTATTGACTGGCAAAATGGACGGAAATGTGTTTAGAGCGAGTAAAATATTGATGAAATGTCCTTCGAAATATAACGATAAATCGGTCGTGACAGAAATCAATGCCACAGCTTTCAATAATTAATTTGTAAAATCAACTTTTCAATGGACGTTAATTACGTTGGTGAGCACCTGCTACCTGGGCAGATCGGACAGTTCTTTATTGTTCTTTCTTTTGGTGCCGCACTTTTATCTTGTATCGCTTATTTTTTCGCGACTAAAAACCCTGAAGAGACTTCATGGAAAAAGATCGCCCGCATCGCATTCTGGGTGAATGCAGTCTCAGTGGTAGCAGTCGGCGCAACTTTATTTTACATTATTTACAACCACTTTTTTGAATATAATTACGCGTTTGCACACTCTTCGAGAGACTTACCTACCTATTATATCATTTCCAGTTTTTGGGAAGGGCAAGAAGGAAGTTTCTGGCTGTGGACATTCTGGCAAACAGTACTGGGAGCGATATTGCTATTCAAAGCCAAAAGCTGGGAAACTTCCGTCATGACTTTTGTGATGCTTTGTCAAGCTTTTTTAGCCTCGATGATCATAGGGGTTGAATTATTGGGATTACGCATTGGAAGTTCGCCATTCATCCTCCTACGTGATGCAATGAATTTCCCTATCCTGAAGGAAGCAAACTATCTGTCACTAATTAAAGACGGTAACGGATTAAATCCGCTCCTACAAAATTATTGGATGGTCATTCATCCACCCACCTTATTCCTTGGTTTTGCTTCGATGATTGTTCCTTTTGCTTATGCCACTGGTGCTTTATGGACCAGACGCTATAAAGAATGGATCAATGCTGCTTTACCTTGGGCCCTATTTGCCGTTATGATTCTTGGAGCCGGTATTATTATGGGTTCATTCTGGGCTTACGAAGCGCTTAACTTTGGTGGCTTCTGGGCTTGGGATCCGGTGGAAAATGCGTCGATTATCCCTTGGTTCACCTTGATCGCTGCCGTACACGTCATGGTTGCCTATAAAAATTCAGGGCATTCCTATTTCACCGCGACATTCCTGGCCATGATCAGTTTTGTGCTGGTGATCTATGCATCTTACCTAACACGCAGCGGTATCCTTGGCGAAACCTCCGTTCACTCGTTCACCGACTTAGGGATGAGTGGACAGTTGATTCTATTTAATGTTGCATTTTTAGCAATTATGATCGTCTTTCTTGTTGTTAAAAAGAAAGAAATGCCGATTACTGAAAAAGACGAAGATATTTATTCGAGAGAATTCTGGTTATTTATTGGTGCTTTGGTACTGACTGTTGCCTGTGCACAGATCATTGCCTCTACGTCTATTCCGGTATTTAACAAGATTTTTGGCACCAAGGTTGCGCCACCGTTGGAGCCAATCCAACATTATAATAAATGGCAGTCCGGTTTTGCGGTTATCGTCATGATTATGACCGGATTTACACAGTTCTTAAAATACAAACGCACCGATAGCCGCAAGTTCTTAGCATCTACTGTAGCATCGCTGGCTGTAGCCATTATCCTGACGGCGATTATTTCCTATTTTACCAAAACATATACCAACCTGATCTATATCCTGATCACTTTTGCCAGCATCTTTTGTATCCTGGCGAATATCCGGGTGCTGGGTGATGCAGTCAAAGGTAAGTGGAAATTGGCCGGTTCTTCGGTTGCCCATATCGGTTTCGGATTATTGTTGATCGGCGCAATGGTCGCTGCTGCAACAAATGAAGTCATCTCGGTCAACAATACAGGGTACATTGCCGTATCGGGCTTTGACAAAGTGGAAAAGCCGGGTGAAAACCTATTCCTAACTGAAGGACAGCCCGTACAGATGGGTGAATATAAAATCACGTATATCGGTGACAGTATTGTAGCACCAAATACGTATTACAAAATCAAGTACGAACGTGTTGACGAGGAAACAGGTAAAGTGAAAGAAGAATTTGTGCTGCAGCCTTTCGCGCAAAATAATGCTAAAATGGGCGGTCTGATCGGTACTCCGGCAACCAAACATTATATGACACATGATGTATATACGCTGATTACTGCTGCTGCAGCTGAAAGTCAGGCGCAGCACGCCAAAGTAGCGGACGAAGAAAAAACAGGTTTTGAAGATTATGAAGAACCTGCGACATATCAAGTCAGCATCGGTGATACCTTACGTTATCGCAACGGGTATTATGTTATTGAAGGGCTGAATAAAGAAGCGCAATTAGAAAAGATCCCGAAAGGCCCCAATGATGTGATGGTGGGTTTGAAAATAAAGGTTTTTGCGGCTGATAACAAACAATATGATGTGCAACCTATTTATTTGATCAAGGATGGTGGAGTTTATGACTTCAATAAAGATGTCACTGATCAAGGTCTTAAATTTAGGTTCACGGGAATCAAACCAGATAAGGATAAACTGGAAATCATGGTCTACCAAAAACCATTGCCTGAGAAAAAATGGGTAGTCTTTAAGGCAATCAAATTCCCCTACATCAACTTCTTTTGGTGTGGAACGATTGTCATGACCATTGGTTTCATCATGTCTATTGTCAGAAGAAATAAAGAGGAAAAACGAAAATTAGCAAAATAATGAACATTGTTATCTTAGGGAGCGGAAATGCCGCAACACATTTCGGACAAGCATTTCAACTGCTAGGACATCAGATCGTTCAAATCTATAGTAAAACAAAGGCCAATGCGGATGCATTGGCCTTTGCACTTCAATGCCCAGGTACAGACGATCTAACCCAACTGCTGGCCAATGCTGATCTTTATCTTATCGCCGTATCTGATCAGGCTATTCCTACACTTGTAGAAACAATGCCACAGGACATCAATGGAATTGTTGTGCACTGTTCTGGAGCAACCGATATGGCTATCTTGAACCGCTTCAGGAATTATGGTGTCATCTACCCACCGCAATCGCTCTCCAAAAACAAAATCGTTGACTTTTCGCTCATTCCCTTTTGTGTCGAAGGAAACGATGCCAGCAATGCGGACGGCTTACTTCAGCTGGCACGCACGTTTTCTTCCCGAAGCATCCTGTGTAATTCACAGCAACGATTGGCGATCCATCTATCTTCAGTCATGGTCAACAACTTTGCAAATATTCTATATCAGTTCGCTTATGAGCTGCTAGAAGAGTATAATCTTTCCTTTGATCTGGTCAGACCGATCATTTTGGAAACGGCAGAAAAAGTTCAAAATCACATTCCGATAACAGTTCAGACAGGTCCCGCAATCCGGGAAGATGAAGTAACACAGCAAAAACATTTGAAATTTATTAGCAATAAACCAGATTTACAGCAAATCTATCAACTTTTGTCGCATCAGATTACTAAAAGAAAATAGTTTGTTAGAAACAGTTATAAACTTGTCAAAACTTATTCTGGCATAGTAAATATAACTATTTACTTGGGGAACTTTAGTACATTTGCTCTGTCCAAAAGCGCATTTTGGAATGCTAATTGAGCAGTAATATATTCAATTGGACGAAACATTAAAATAGCGAATTAAAACTAAACAATCGTATTTTCTATGGAAGTTAGAAAACTCATTATTTCAATAATGATTGTGATTAATTTAATCATTGTATCATTTGGCTTTATATTTACATCGAGCTGGTTTTGGTTACTGATCATTCCATTCCCATTATTGTTGATCGCCTTATACCATAGTTTCCAAACCAAACATGCAATTTTACGCAATTATCCCTTGGTTGGTTACTTTCGTTATATCTTCGAATCCATTCGCCCCGAATTGAGACAATACTTCTGGGAATCCGATATGGATGGTCGTCCGTTCAATAGGAGACAGCGCTCCATTGTCTATCAACGGGCAAAAAATCAGCGCGAGACAGTTGCATTTGGTATGCAAACAGATCCACAGGCTGTTGGGAATGAATGGGCCGCGCATTCCGTATTCCCCTGTCATATTGAGAATCATGATTTACGGACTAAAGTTGGGAATGAAGCTTGTAAAAAACCATATAGCTTAAGTGTATTCAATATCTCAGCAATGAGTTACGGTGCATTGAGCAAAACCGCTATTACTGCCTTAAACAAGGGTGCTGCACTACAGAATTTTGCCCATAATACTGGTGAAGGTGGTATCAGTGATTACCACAACAATGGAGGCGATTTGATCTGGCAGGTAGGTACAGGTTATTTTGGCTGTCGTAATTCGGAAGGTAAATTTGACCCTGAACTTTTTAGGGAGAAGTCAAACCGTGAAAATGTGAAAATGATCGAACTTAAGCTTTCACAGGGGGCAAAACCCGGCCATGGTGGTATCTTACCGGCGGCAAAGAATACACCTGAAGTTGCGGCAATACGTCACGTCATCCCTGGAACAGATGTGATGTCCCCGCCTGCACACAGTGCCTTTTCCTCACCAACGGAAATGATGCATTTCATCCAGCAAATGCGCGACCTTTCGGGTGGAAAACCGATCGGATTTAAAATATGTATCGGTGACAAACATGAATTTATGGACATCTGTCATGCTATGCAAAATACACAGATCTTCCCAGACTTTATTTCGGTCGATGGATCTGAAGGCGGTACAGGTGCTGCACCACTGGAGTTTACAGACAACTTGGGTATGCCGTTGTATGATGCATTGGCCTTTGTAACCAAAACCCTGATTGCATTTGGTCTGAAAAAACACATTAAGGTAATTGTATCAAGCCGTATTGTAACTGGTTTTGATATTCTAAAAGTGATTGCTTTGGGTGCCGACGCATGTTATAGTGCACGTGGAATGATGTTTGCCTTAGGTTGTATTCAAGCCCTGAAATGTAACGAAGACGTATGTCCGGTCGGTGTCGCAACGCAACAACCGCATCTGTATAAAGGGCTGGATGTGAACGACAAGTACGTACGTGTTGCTCAATTCCACCGTAATACACTACGCGCCACAGTTGAGATCATGGAAGCTTGTGGATTCAAAACCTTATCCGAAGTATCCGCCGATAAATTCTATCGCAAGGTGGATGCAATACGGACGTTAAGTTTTCAGGAAATCTATTTTGGTACCGAAGGAAAATTAGTCAATAGCCACACAGACTTTGAAAGCAAGCTTTTCGAAGATTAATTTCGATACAGCGACTATAGACAAGAAGCCCTCAGCGCGAGCAACGACTGAGGGCTTCTTGTTTTCTTTTCCCCTATAGGCCTTTCGGCACAGATAATTTCATAATACGTGTGATTCTCAAAGATCTCGCCGATATTATTTCAAATTGAATAACACGCGATGTAAGGCTGTATGCGACAACGCAATTTGATCGTCGGTCAATCCACCAAGGGCCTGTTCGATCGTATTATTGGCTTGCTTCATGCCTTCGTCCTTCATCTTTCGTCCAATTTTGGTCAAATAGATCAAATTCGATCGCCTATCGTTCTTATCGTTGACACGGATAACCAGATTAAGTCGCTCTAGATTATTGATCAGGCGTGTGACACTTGGTTTGTCGCGAAATGTCCGAATCGCCAGCTCCTGTTGGGTCAGCCCCTCCTCTACCCACAGGTTGTACATAATACTCCATTGCTCCGAAGTAATACTTAATCCTGCCTCTTTGAGATTACGCTGTAATCTCCGCATAACAGCAATTGAATACTTTCCTGTCAGGAAATTATAAAAATACTCTTGCGATACTAAATCTTGGTCTAACATATAAATAATGGTTATGGTTGTTTACGCAACTTAAGTTGCTAATAAATATTATGCTCAAATCAAGATGAAAAAAACTAAACTTATTTTGGCTAATACTTAGCCTAAATTACGTTTTTCTACAGTTGTGTCAAACAAATTTTATCAACATGTAATAAATAGATGTTAATAAATCATCATAAACGATTTATAGTAGACTGAATTTAGGAATAAAAAAGGATACAAACAAAATAAATTGCTTGTCTTTATACCTAATTTTAGGAGAAATTCTCCCGCGGTAAGAATGAATTATCCGATTGTAAACGAATCAGAATCTTTTAAAAACGGAAATTTTTCACGGGCCTCTAGCAGGTCATTCGGATTTAATGTAAAGGTATATAAGTCTTC
The DNA here is from genome assembly GCF_002933815.1 of Sphingobacterium sp. HMA12. Taxonomy (GTDB): domain Bacteria; phylum Bacteroidota; class Bacteroidia; order Sphingobacteriales; family Sphingobacteriaceae; genus Sphingobacterium. The sequence continues at coordinate 719,728 of NZ_BEYR01000002.1, read as the reverse complement.
ATCTTCGGGCTTATAGTAGACAACATCACCTAGCGGTGATATACACATTGATCCACCCGAGTAATAAATATCATTTCCGTCATGTCCCACGCGGTTCACTCCGACAACATAAGCTTGGTTTTCAATAGCGCGTGCAGGAATAAGTGCTCTCCAATGTGCCGAACGTTTGTCAGGCCAGCTAGCTGTATAAACTAGGATATCGTATGCAGCATTTTGATTCTTGGACCAAACCGGGAACCGAAGGTCATAACAGATCATAGGACATATTTTCCAGCCTTTGATATCGACTAAAATACGTTCGTTGCCAGGCTCAAAATATTCACTTTCTTTGGACATGCCAAAAAGATGACGTTTATCGTATTTCACATATTTGCCATCAGGAAACATCCAAACAAAGCGGTTATAGTATTTTCCCCCCTCTTCAATGATCAATGAGCCGGCGACAACACAATTCAATGAACTTGCCATTTCAAACAGCCATCTCGTGGTAGGACCATTGGCTGGTTCAGCACATTTTTCGACGTTGTTCGTGAATCCCGTATTAAACATCTCCGGTAAAATAATCAAATCTGTTTTTTCGCGTAACGCGGATAGCCTCAATGCCAGATTATTCAGATTTTTTTCAATATTTTCCCAGAATAAATATGCTTGAAATACGGTAATTTTTAAAGGATCCATGAACGTTATCTAAAATTTATTTAATTATTTAGTACAAAATAGCCATTTATTGGCAAAATACGAATTTTAACGGAATTTTCTATCTATTGCTGTCTAACCAAAAGGCTATTTGCTAACAGTAATAACGCTTCCTTACGTTCGTTTGGTACATCCAATGCGCTCATTTTTTCAAATGCACGCTGTGTATAGATATCCTTTAATTCATCTGCCGATTTTCGGACCTGATACTTATCATATAAGCTGAGCATATCTTCAACTTTTGTCGGAACAGTCTCAACCGTCGAATCTAATAAATGCTGCATGAACGGAACATCTTCTTGAGCAATCACCGCCATCAGCTTAACCAATAAAAAGGTCTTTTTATTGATCATAATATCACCGCCAACGATTTTGCCAAAAGTATCCGGATCACCATAGGCGTCCAATATGTCATCCTGCAATTGGAAAGCCAAACCAACATTCTCCCCAAAATCATAAATCAATTGTTGCTGCTGTTCGTTCGCCCCTGAAAGGATGGCGCCCAATTGCAATGCCCCTCCCAGGAGTACAGATGTTTTCAAACGGATCATCTCCAGATATTCGTCCATAAGCAGTGAAGCGCGAACCTCATAATCCATATCAAGCTGCTGGCCTTCGCAGACTTCCATGGCGACTTTGCTCAAAATCCGCAAGGTTGCCGGCAGATAAACCGGATTACATTTGGAGATCTCTTCGTAAGCCTTAACCAACAGTCCATCTCCGGACAGAATGGCAATATTGGCATCCCACTTTTCATGAACCGTGGTTTTCCCCCTTCGCAAAGGTGCCTTATCCATCAGATCATCATGTATCAAGGAAAAGTTATGAAAAAATTCCACAGCCTTTGCGGCCGGAATAATTTCGTCCATTTCTTGCATGCCAAATAACTCGGCCGCCATCAATGTTAGCACTGGCCTAACCCTCTTGCCGCCCAAAGTCAATATATACCGTATTGGATCATATAAATTTGTTGGAGTTTCAGGAAATTGACTTGTCTCTATCGCCTCTATCACGAGCTGTTGTAAGTGTTGCATATATCTTTACGATCGAATCATGCGAATATAGTAATAACATAATAGAAATGCCAATTTTGTCCCTTCCAAAGCAAGTCAGGTCAAAATTGTACATTTGTATAAGTCTTTTGTTATGCGCATACTGATTATCCATACATTTTATCAAAGTCCCGGAGGGGAAGATACTGTGTTTCAACAGGAATCATCACTTCTGTCCCAAGATCACCAGGTACATACGCTTACCTTTCAAAATAAAAAAGGTTGGCGGGGCGCCCTTCAGACACTAGGTTCCGTCTGGAATATTTTCGCTGCAAACAGATTAAAAAAAGCGATGCGGGAATTCAAACCTGATGTTGTGCATCTCCATAATACGCATTATGCCTCTGGCCCGCTCCTGATACGTACGATCGCTAAACAGGATGTTCCTCAGGTAATGACACTGCACAATTTTAGGCTTCTTTGTCCATCGGCGACGCTCTACCACCACAATCACCTGTTTCTGGAATCTTTAAAAGAAGAATTTCCCTGGACAGCCGTTAAAGAAAAAGCATTTAATGATTCGATCATTAAGACATTCCTCCTTGCGTTTAACAACTGGTTTCACCGCAAAATAGGGACCTGGCAAAAAGTCAATCGGTATATTAATCTAAGCAGCTTTGCCAAGTCCATATTTGCCGATTCAACATTAAGAATAGCTCCCGAAAAGTTTGCCGTAAAACCCAATTTTGTTTTTCCGTCGGCTTTGAGTACCGAAATTCCAAAGCCCTATTTTATCTATGTAGGCAGACTATCAGACGAAAAAGGAATATTAAATCTGATTGAGTCGGTGAAAGGGACGAATCTGGAACTGAGGATCATCGGTGGCGGCCCACTCGAAGAGGAGGTTGTAAAAGGAATAAGGGACTATGCCAATATCAGCTATCTCGGTTTTAAACCCCGAACGGAGATTTTACCACTTGTTGCTGCCGCGCAGGCGCTAATTGTTCCCTCCATCTGCTTTGAGGGAATGCCGATTACGATCCTTGAGGCCTACTCTGTCGGTACAGCGGTGCTCTGTTCAAACTTAGGTCCTCTACCGGAAATGATTATCCAGGACAAAACCGGACAGACATTTGATCCTCACAATAAAGATGAAATTGTTGCTTGCCTGACGCAATGGAATGCCAAGCAAACAGATGAAAAAGATGAGATAAGAAAGACCTGCCTTGCCTATTATTTTAGTAATTTTACTCCTGAAATAAACGAGAGCGAATTATTAGCGATCTATAAAGACGCTATTGAAGATAAAAAATTGAACAAATGAGCATTATTGTAATGGATAAGCTGGGTTTGGCACCTCAAATCCAAGCTACACTGGAAACGATTTATGATCCGGAATTAAAGCCAGCAAATATTGTGGATCTGGGACTTGTCTATGAAATTATTACGAAGGAAGATGGCGTTGCAAAAATCGTCATGACACTAACTGCTCCCGGCTGTCCGGTGGCAGGTGAAATCATGAATGAAGTGCAGGAAAAAGTTGCCGGAATAGAGGGAATCAAAGAAGCCTTAGTGGAATTGACTTTTGATCCGCCATGGACCAAGGATATGATGTCTGAAGAAGCGAAGCTTGAACTTGGATTCCTGTAGACATTGTTTTAGAAAATATGTAATGCCTCCAAAAGACTATATAGGAGGCATTTTTATGATGATGCTATTTTTTTAAGTATATCGTGCTTGCTAGCGATCAGTGCGAAAAAAATAGCATTAGAATTATCCAGTACTATTATTTTCCAGGTCGCTCAATTTCTTCAGGGGTTTGGCTGTATTGGCATCACTTCCAAAGAGTAATTTCCACAGATTGCGGGATTCTTTGGTCAAGAGCGGTGACACAATGGAAAGGATCAAAACGTAAACCACAACGAATGATTGGATAACAGGGAGCAAAGCCCCCGCTTTACCGATATTTGCCATGATAATCGAAAACTCTCCACGTGCAGAGAGGGTAAAACCAATGTCAAAGGATGTTTTCGGTTTCATCCCGGAAAATTTCGCAGCGAAATAACCTGAGGCCAGATTTCCCATTATCGTCACCAAAGCAGCTATTGAGGCCCAGAATACCGCTCCACCCAAGGACATGATATCAATAGAGAGTCCGAAGCTAAAGAAAAACATTGCTCCAAAAAAATCCTTATAAGGGAGTACCATCGCTTCAATTTTCTTAATGTACTGCGAATCTGCCAACACCAATCCTGCCATCAATGCGCCTATTGCCTCAGCAACATGGATGGTCTCCGAAAATCCGGCAACGATAAAAAGCAGGGCAAAGATGACCAATATAAATAATTCGGAAGTCTTTTCCTTTAATAAACGGTCTATGGCTGGTACCAACTTGCGTCCCAAAACCAAAAAAGCTAGGATAAAGCCCAATGCCAGCAAGGAAGTCCCTGCTACCGCCCAAAAGGAGCTGCTACCTGTTAATATCAATCCTGAAAGAAAGGAAATGTGCATGGCAATAAACAGATCATCAAACATGATCATTCCCATAATCACCTCTGTCTCTGGATTTGCCGTTCGTTTAAGGTCAGTGAGTACCTTAGCAACTATTGCTGTCGAAGAGCTGGTCATGATACCACAAAGCACCATCATCTCCTTAAAAGGCATATCCATCAACCACCCGATCAATAATCCCGAGGTAAAGTTGAGCAGCACATAGATTGTTCCTCCAGTTACAATAGCTTTACCGGATTTAATCAGTCGATTAACTGAAAATTCGAGTCCCAAATAGAACAAGAGGAACAATACCCCTAGCCGGCCCATAAAGTCGATAAAGGGTTTGCTTTCTGTAAATGTCAGGTCTACCAATCCTATCTGAGGTGCATGCTGCCCCAAAACCATCCCTATAATAATGAAAAAAGGAATAACGGAAAACTTAAGCCTGTTGGCAATCAATCCAACAATAGCAACAAGTCCGACTGCGATTCCAATTTCCAATATTAGGGTATGTGATAGCATAGATTACAGTAAAATTTCCTTTAAAAGTTTGATGTTGTTTTTCTTTCCAGCAATGACCAAAGTCGTTCCCGGAGTAATCAGATAAGATGGTCCTGGGTTGATGACCGTTTCATCATCTCTGATCCCGGCAATGATGGACGCTCCTGTACGTTGCCGTACCTCCAATTCACCGATCGTTTTCCCAGCCCCTTCCCATTTGCCTTCGAGCTTGTACCATTCGATACGCAAGTCATCCAAAGCCACTTCAATTGTTTCCAATGCCTTGGGTTTATAGGAAAGACCGCCTATAATACCCGCGATCTGACGAGACTCATCATCATTAAGTGTCATCACACAACGTGATTCATGCTCCTCATCATCATAACGATACAGTTCCCGTCGACCATCATCGTGGATCACAACAACCATATTGTCTCCCGCATCGGTTTCAATTTGAAATTTCTTTCCAATTCCAATCAGATCGGATTCTCTTACAATAGACATAATCTTCTATTTAAATAAATACCAATAATAATAGCGAAACGCTATTTTACTAAAAACAAATTTAACCAAAAATTCAATCTTAAACGAATCCTCTTCGCGCGATGAAAAGGGATATAAATAAGCAGATCACCCCAAAATACTAAAAAAAGATCAGAAAAACGAGTTTTTATGCATTCCATTTTATCTCAAATGCATAAGGTCATCCTATACATGATTGAAAGACCGTTCCGGCCCAACCCTAAATAAGCTATTCCTTACAGGAACTCAAAAACACTATAATTTCTTTATCGCAGTCAATTTTCGGGTTCAAATATTAGTTAAGGTTATTAAAATCAAATATTCACATTTTTATTACAAAGATGAATTTCTATAACGTTTTCGTAGTTCGTGCAATCGTTTGTTCAAAGATGCAAAGAAACGGCACCGCTTAATTTCTTTATACTTGTCGCCATTAAAACTAGCGAATCTAAATTACACACTATGGTCAAAAAGAGTCATCTCATTCTACTGACACCCTTAACAATTCTTTCAGTAGCAGCGCCTTTTTATGTAGCAGCGCTTCCTAATAATGCTAGGACAGCCATTGTCCAAGTTGTCCCTCAACAATCCATTTCGGGAAAAGTGGTAGACGAAACGGGAAAACCTATTAGCGGTGTCACAGTATCAGAGAAAGGTAAAACTGCAGCCACCACTACTGGACAAGATGGAGGATTTACACTAACAGTCACATCACAAAATGCCACATTGGTCTTTAATTCCATTGGATTTATTGCACAAGAACTACCAGCTTCCCAAGTAGCTCAAGTAATCCTGAAAAAATCCGAAGACATGCTGGAAGAAGTTGTCGTTGTTGGTTACGGTAAACAGAAGAAAAGCGACCTTACCGGTAGCGTTGCTACTGTGGAAGCTAAGTCTTTAGATCGGATCAATTCTCCGAACATCGTCGATAAGCTACAGGGCAAAGTCTCCGGCTTATCGATCAATTCTGGAAATGCCAAGCCAGGAGAAACCGCAGCGATCAATATTCGTGGCGAAAATTCTATCTCTGCTTCCAATTCACCCTTGATTATCTTAGATGGAATTCCTTTTAGTGGTTCACTTGGAGATATCTCATCCAATACCATTGCCAGCATTTCCGTACTGAAAGATGCGTCATCTACAGCGATCTATGGATCACGTGCCGCAAATGGGGTCATTTTGATTACTTCCAAAAAAGGCGCTGCCGGAAAAGCGCGCATCAATTACAATGGTTATTTTGGGCTCCAGAGTGTAGAACGTCGCCTGAAATTGATGAATGGCCCTCAATACATTCAGTTTATGCGCGACTATCAAGCCTCTAAAGGCAATACAGGAGATCAGCTTAATCCCGAAAACTACCTTTTTGCGAATGTCTTGGAACAGTATAAGAAAGGTGAAGAAGTCAATTGGCAGAATGAAGCCTTTAATAATGCCGCTCCAATGCACGAACATCAGCTCAGTTTTTCTGGCGGTACTGACAAATCTGATTATTATGCATCAGTAAGTTACCTCAATCAGGATGGTGTGGTCAAAAACACACCATACGAACGCTACAATGTCAATCTAAATCTCAATCAAAGCCTAAATTCATGGCTCAAATTGGGCTTGACCATGCAGGCTTCACAGGGCAACCGGGATGGTATACAACCCAACCTAGAAAGCGTGGTAAAACTAGCTCCTTATAGCAAAAACAGGGATGAAAACGGTACAGCTGTCACCTATCCAATGTATGCACAAACATTATGGGGCCACCCATTCGCAGACGAAAATGGTCAATGGGATGAAACTAGACGGACTCTTTATGCAAACTCCTGGATAGATGTCAAGCTTCCGATTGAAGGACTAAGCTTTAAGTCTACATTTGGTACGAACTACAGAAATATCAATGAAAACTCCTACTATGGTTCAAATACTTTAACAGGCCGTGGTGTGAATGGACGGGGAGAAATAAAAAATGATCATTTCTGGGATTGGACATGGGAAAATCTCCTGACTTATGACCGCACTTTTGGCGACCATAAAATTAACGTGGTGGGACTTTATTCCTCTCAAAAGACTAACCTCAAGACATCCAAAATGACTGGAGATGATTTTGTTTCCGACGCAGGTTACAACAACATGGCTTCTGCTTCCAAAAACTTAAAAATGGAATCTAAGCTTGAAAACACGGCCATGATTTCCTATATGGGACGGATCAACTATGCATTCAAAGATCGCTACTTACTAACTTTAACAGGTCGTTCGGATGGTTATAGCGCTTTTTCCATTGATAACAGGTATGCCTTTTTCCCTTCCGTCGCCGGAGCGTGGGTCATTTCCAAAGAAGGTAATGTACAAGACTACTTTGATTTGCTAAAACTACGTGCTTCGTATGGTAAAAACGGGAACCAGGCCGTGTCTCCCTACCAGACCTATGATCGCTTGACAAATGTAGACTACATATATGGATTAGATCCTGTCAAAGGGTTAGTGATGAATTTCAATGGACGCGGCAGCAATTTGACTTGGGAAACTACCTCATCCTTAAACCTTGGTTTAGATTTCGGCATTCTTAAAAATCGTCTTTCTGGAACGATTGATTATTATACATCCAAGACAACAGATCTCTTACTGAGCGAGCAAGTTCCGGTGATGAATGGCTATAATACCATTTTGAATAATATTGGTGAAACTTCCAACAAGGGATTTGAAGTCACTTTGAACGCCGTTAACATCAAAAATGACAATTTCCAATGGAATACAACGGTTAATTTTGCATACAACAACAATAAGATAACGAAATTGCGAGCAGATGGAAAGGATGATTTGACCAATGCCTGGCTTATTGGCAAACCAATACGCATTTTTTATGATTACAAAGTAATCGGGGTATGGCAGGAAGGTGACGATATTGCAAACTCTTATCAGCCAAAAGCAAAACCAGGTGATGCAAAATTAGCGGATTTAAATAACGATGGAAAAATAGATGCGAATGACCGCACAGTCATGGGCAACAAGATTTCACCTTATACCCTTGGCATCGGCAATGATTTTACCTACAAAAACTTCTCTCTTTCTATTTTTATGAACGGTGCTTTTGGCGGCACAAAAGTGGATGACTTTAAAAATATAGAACGTTTTCTACCTAATAATGGTGCTAATTATCTCGCAGATATGTCTTACTGGACGCCAGAAAACCCAAACACAGATATACCGTCTCCGGGTTACACACCTGTTAACAACCATACCTACTACATCAATTCAGCATATTGGCGAATTCGCGATTTGAGCCTGGGCTATACTTTTGAAGGTGATTTTTTAAAGCGATTAAATCTTTCCTCTGTTAGAGCATTTATTAACGCCCGTAATATCTATACATTCTCCAAAATAAAAGGATACAATGTGGAAGCATTGGGTGTCAGTTCAACAACGGGAAATCCAACTACGACCAATATCGCCTACCCTTATCCTGTCGCCAGAACATTCTCATTGGGATTAAATGTCCAATTTTAAACATCTCTACATCATGAAGAAAAGAAATACAACTTTATATGCAGTCGTTGCCGGTATAAGCTTAATCTTTATCGGCTGCAGCAAAAACTTTTTAAACGAAGATACCAGCAGTTTTCAGTCGCCAGACAATACTTATATTAACACCAAAGGCTTCGAAACTGGATTGAATGGTCTTTACGCTTATGCTCGGATGGAATTCTGGACCTGGAACGGCAGTATATTCTCTCAGGGAGCTACTCCGCAGGAGGCCCTACAGGTCGGTACAGACATTGTAGCGATCAAAACCACGGGAACCGATGCGACTTTAGCGCCTTTTAGCAATTATAGCCTTAACCCGGCTTCGTCTTATGTGCGCAATTATTGGAAGTATGCCTATGGTTTTATCGGAAATACCAATATTATCCTGGAAGCATTAACTAAAAACACGATCCAATGGACAGACAAAGAGAATGATCCAAAACGTGTAGAAGCTACAGCTCGTTTCTTCCGTGCTTATAGCTACCGTTATCTGATCAACCTATATGGAGATGTGCCTTGGGTAGACAAGGTATCTGCAACACCGCGCCGCGATTTTACCCGTACACCCAAAGCTGAAGTCTTGGCACATATGATCGATGACCTTAAGTACGCTGGAGACAACCTTCCTAACAACCCAGGAACTGTACAGGAGGGGCAATTGACAAAATGGGCCGCGTTACATTACCTAGCAGAAGCCTATATCGAAGCAGGACAGCCTGATCTGGCCGTGGAAGCAGCAAATAAAGTCATTCAAAGTGGCTACTTTAAGCTGAATGATCAACGCTTTGGGGCTGAGAAAGATAAAGCTGGTGACTATTTCCACGATATGTTTATCGAAAACAATCAAAATCGTTCATCTGGTAATCAAGAAACCATTTGGGCAATCCAGCTGGAATATAATACCCAAGGTGGTGGAGACAATTATACGGATTGGAGCAAACGCGCATGGGTACCCTTTTATTCACAACAAAAAGGTTTTGTCCTTGCTGACTCACTTGGCGGAAGGGGCCTTGGCCACGTACGTCCTTACCAATGGTGGCTGGATAGTTATGAAAAACAAGATGTCAGAAATTCACCTTACAATATCAAGCGGGACTGGTATTATAATGACCCTTCTGTTCCAGAGCTATATGGCAAGAAAATTGTGCTGACCGATGCCATCATCGCTTCGGGAAATGTGTTTCCAACAATTACCAAGTTCTTCTATGGAAAAACGGCTGCAAACCCGGCATTTGAAGGCAATATGAAGGATCGGGTTAAAATACGATTGGCAGAAACCTATCTTTTACTGGCTGAAGCTTATATGCGAGCGAATAAACCTGACTTTGCGAAAGATGCCATCAATGCCGTGCGTGCCCGTGCCAAAGCGTCTCCCATAAATGCCTCGGCAATCAACGAAGATTTTATATTGGATGAGCGCGCAAGAGAGCTTATGGGCGAAGAAATGCGCAGAATGACGTTATCTCGTTTCGGGGCCGACATCTTCCTACGCCGTGTACAAACACTTAATCCGCAATCTAAAGATGTGGTCAAGAAAGAATTTATTCTTTGGCCTATTCCACAGGAAGTCATTGACAGCAATACTGGCGCTGCTTTCCCGCAGAATGCCGGATATTAAAGCTTAGATAAAAAAGCCTCATAGAACCTAAAATCTATGAGGCTTTTTGGTTGATATATCATCCATTTTCGCTCGCGTTATTGTGCTTCAACCAGCTTATAACTTCCATCGGGCCGCAGTTGGCCACAGCCAATGGTTATGTTTTTGGAGTGATAGAATAAAAAGGTCCAACCTTCTGGAGCGCCTTCCGCCCAATAAGCTTGGCGCAATTCTTTGGAGCGTCGACCATCAAAATCATATTTAGCCACGTAATTATGAAAAATTTCCTCAGGCTCAGGTAATACATCGCCGCCGAAAAAATAATGTTCTCCTCCTGTTCGGATGTGAAATGCTTGGTGATTTGGTGTATGTCCGCCATTATGCACATAGCTGATTTCAGTATTTATTTTTCCTTCCCCCTCGACCAACACAAGGTTTCCGCTCCGTTGGACAACATCAAAAATCTCTGTACGATACGAACTGGAGATACCAGAATAGGCATCCTCCCATTCGCCCCTTTGTACAATATATTCAGCCTCCGGAAATGCAATACGGGGCGATCCACCTTCCATCTTTACCATACCGCCCGCATGATCCTTATGCAGATGTGACATCAATACATATTTTACATCACCGGGTTCGTAACCTAATTTGCGGATGTTATTGTACAGCTTCAGAACACCACGGCCATCCGTATGCCCCAGGCCGGTATCACAGATCACAATATCTGATTCTGTTTTGATCAAAAAAGGATGTACATGGATAAACATGGATCCAGGACGATCTTTTGGATCATCTACAAGCGGATCAAAGGGAACGAATTTTCGACTTTTATCAACGGAAAAAGAACCTTCATATAAAGAATATGCCTGTACCATATTTAAAACATTGGGAATATGAACGTTAAGCAACAGATGGTCAATACCAGGTTTAGGAATTAGGTAAGTCCAGCCTTAAAACGTATATTTACACTTAAAATATTGTGCAAAGATATGCAAAAAAGGTGGGTACTAAAATCTAAAACTGATGTCAAAATAACCAACAAACTGCGCGAGGAATTAAATATCAACGCTGTATTAACAGAGTTGCTCGTCAGCAGGGGAATTGGAAGTTTTGATGAAGCAAAACAGTTTTTTAGACCACAATTGTCTGACTTGCACGATCCATTCTTGATGAAAGATATGGAGAAAGCCATATCCCGAATCATTCAGGCCATTGGCAACAAAGAAAAAATTCTAATCTATGGTGACTACGATGTCGATGGCACAACTGCCGTAGCTGTAGTCTACAGCTTTTTCAGAGAATTCCATAGTCAGCTTGAGTTTTATATTCCCGACCGTTATGCGGAGGGTTATGGTATCTCTACGCAAGGCATTGATTATGCTGCTGCAAACGGATTTACTTTAATTATCGCATTGGATTGTGGCATAAAGGCCATTGATAAGATTGAGTATGCCAACAGCAAAGGGATAGACTTTATCATCGGCGACCACCATCTGCCGGGAGAAGAACTTCCGAAGGCATTCGCAGTGTTAGATCCAAAGCGTGTCGATTGTGATTATCCGTATAAAGAACTTTCGGGTTGTGGCATCGGATTCAAGATCATTCAGGCTTTCATCCTGACCAATGGCATGGATATCAATGCCTGTTATCAATTTTTGGATCTGGTTGCAGTGAGTATAGCATCAGATATCGTCCCAATTACTGGTGAGAATAGAATCTTAAGCCACTTTGGATTGATCAAACTCAACACCAACCCTTGTGTTGGACTAAAAGCCCTGATTGACCTTTCCAATAATAGAACAAAGACCTTCACGGTCAATGATATTGTCTTTCAGATCGGCCCGCGGATCAATGCCGCTGGAAGGATCGACCATGCCAAGGATGCTGTTAAATTATTAATTTCAAAATCCTTACAGGAGGCCAAAGATTTTAGTTCGAGTATCGATGACCAAAATAATGTCCGTAAGGATTTTGACCTGAAGATAACCGAGGAGGCGCTGGCTCTGATTGAAGAAAATATCGTACTTAAAAGTCGAAAATCTACCGTATTATACAAAGCAGACTGGCATAAAGGTGTCATTGGCATTGTTGCTTCCCGGTTGACTGAAAAATATTACCGCCCGACCATTATATTGACAGAAACAAATGGTCATATCGCAGGATCTTGCCGTTCGGTGATCGGGTTTGATTTATATGAGGCCCTAAACGAATGTGCGGACCTGCTCGAACAGTTCGGAGGACATAAATACGCCGCTGGACTAACCATGTCACTTGACAATGTAAGTCTGTTTCAGGATCGCTTTGAAGAGGTGGTGGCCCGAAGGATCAGTCCGGAGATGCTGACACAGGAAATCCTGATCGACGCCAAACTTCATTTAAAGGATATCGACGCAAAGTTTTTCCGCATACTCCAGCAGTTTGAACCATTTGGTCCACAGAATGAAGCACCGATTTTCCTGAGTAAGAAGGTAAGTTCGGTAGGTTCGGCTTTCCCCGTCGGAACAAATCATTTAAAGATGACTGTGGTTCAGGAAGACTCTGCCCCTTTTGACTGTATCGGTTTCGGATTGGCCGAACACATCAATCTTATCAATTCAGGCCAGAGTTTCGATATCTGTTATAGTATCGAGGAAAACGTGTGGCGCAACAAGAGAAACCTACAGCTTAACATCAAGGGAATTCGATATTAGTATGTTGTTATCTGAATATGTGTACTTAGATTCTTAAACATAAAGCATTACAGCAGTCTAAATACTACGATCTAAATACTTAATACTAAGAAGATATTAAATATATTTACCATAGATTTGCATCAAAATGCTCCAACAGCGATTCCGCATCAAATTCAGTTTGATCTGTTTTTTGAGGGAGCACATAGAGCAGCAATTTATAGCGACAAGATAAATCAAGAAGATGATTTTAAAGGCAGAACATCTCATAAAAAAATATAAACAACGCACAGTTGTAAACAATGTATCCTTTCATGTGGAGCAAGGGGAAATCGTTGGATTATTAGGACCAAATGGTGCCGGTAAAACAACCTCTTTCTATATGATTGTGGGTCTGATCAAACCCAATGAAGGAAAAGTATTCTTGGATGATCAAGAAATCACACAAGATGCAATGTACCAACGTGCACAACGCGGAATAGGTTATTTGGCTCAGGAAGCTTCTGTTTTCCGCAAGTTATCCGTGGAGAATAATATTCTTGCTGTATTGGAGATCCACTACCCCAATAAAGAAGAACGTATGGCCAAGCTGGAGGAGTTGTTATCCGAATTTAGCCTCCATCGCGTTCGTAAAAACAGAGGTGATCTTTTGTCAGGAGGGGAACGCCGCCGTACGGAAATCGCTAGGGCATTAGCGGCAAATCCATCATTTATCCTTCTGGATGAACCATTTGCAGGGGTCGACCCTATTGCCGTAGAGGAAATACAAACGATCGTTGCCAAACTCAAAACGCGCAACATTGGCATCCTAATTACGGACCACAACGTACAGGAAACCTTATCCATTACGGATAGAGCTTATCTTTTGACCGAAGGAAAAATCATGCTGACCGGCACACCTGAAGAGATTGCCGATAATGAGCTCGCACGAAAATTCTATCTTGGTCGTCATTTTGAATTGAGAAGGAAAAAATTTTAAAGCAAAAAGAATACCCCTATGGCCTTATTAAACTCCATTTTTACTTGGTTCATGAAAAAAAGAATTCACCAGATCGAGCTTTTCATGAAATATCCGCACGATGTACAAGAAGAATGGTTCCAGAGTTTAATTGCTACCGCAGAGGCAACAGAATGGGGAAAGAAATACGATTACACAAGTATACTCACACCCGAAATATTCAAAGAACGTGTACCTATACAGGACTATGACGATATCAAAGGCTATGTAGACCGTATGATCAAAGGTGAGCAGAATATTCTGTGGCCTTCGGACATCAAATGGTTTGCAAAATCTTCGGGAACAACCTCTGACCGTAGCAAATTTATCCCCGTCAGTGAAGAGGCTTTGGAAGAATGTCATTTTCAGGGTGGCAAGGACATGTTGACCATCTACTGCCACAATAGACCCGAAAACCGTGTTTTCACAGGAAAATCAGTTGTCATCGGTGGCTCTTCCCAGATCAACAACTTCAGCCCCGACTCTTATTATGGGGATCTATCTTCGATCCTGATCCGTAATCTACCTTTTTGGGCAGAATTTAAGCGGACTCCGAATATGGAGGTGACCTTAAATCCCAATTTTGAAGAGAAAATTGAACAGATAGCCCAAATAACCATTAAGGAAAATGTAACGAGTCTAGCAGGTGTGCCAACCTGGAATATTGTGATGGCCAAACGTATTTTGGAAATCACGGGCAAGGACAATTTATTGGAGGTATGGCCAAATCTGGAATTTTATGGTCACGGTGGCGTGAGTTTCAAACCTTACCGCGAGCAATTCCACAAGCTGATTCCTTCAGACAAGATGTATTATCTAGAAAACTACAATGCCTCGGAGGGATATTTTGGTTTACAGGACGAATCGGATTCCGAAGACCTTCTGCTGATGCTGGACTATGGGATCTATTATGAATTCCTTCCAGTGGAAAGAATGCATGAGGAAAACCCAACAACGCTACGCCTGGATCAAGTGGAAATCGGTAAGAACTATGCTTTGATCATATCCACCAACGCTGGACTATGGCGTTATAAGATAGGCGATACCATCAAGTTTACATCCCTATCACCTTACCGTTTTCAGATATCAGGGCGCACAAAACAATACATCAATACATTTGGAGAAGAAGTGATCGTTGACAATGCCGAACAAGCATTGGCGGAAGCAAGCAAGCTAACAAATGCACGTATCAAAGATTACACCGCCGGACCTGTATATTTTAAGGATGCAGAAGCCGGAGCGCACGAATGGGTCATCGAATTTGAACAGCAGCCCAATGATTTTGAGCGTTTTTGTGATATATTGGATGCGAAATTGAGGGAAATCAATTCCGATTACGATGCAAAACGATTTAAGAACATGGCGTTAAGACCACCAATTGTCCATAATGCACCATCGGATACTTTCTATAAATGGATGAAATCCAGAGGTAAGTTAGGTGGACAGAATAAGGTCCCAAGGTTAAGCAATAATAGAGAATATCTTGACCCGCTTTTGAAGATTTTACAAGACTAACAAGCGGTTTATCCTTGTGGAGATTAGCCAAAATTTCAAGTACATTTTTGGCTAATCTCTTCATTTTAGGGTTTAATTGCGGTTTTATACAAAAACACAAAAAAACCAAGGATAAAATTCACAGAAATACCTTTCTTTTGAATTTCAACATCACGCTGTAACAATTCGCGAGTTTCACCCGATGTTACTTCATTGCTTTTGTTAAGACTGTGAGTCAATTCCATACTAAGTTTATTTTATGATAAGTGATTTTATAGCGTAAAGCGAACCAAATGCCCATCCATGGCCGCATTCTTTATTGCCAAACTTTATGCCATAAATACGGAAGCTGTATTAATTAATACAAAATTAATACATTTAATTAATAATAGACAAATCCTGAAAATTTACTAGTCAAATCTTTCATTTTCATATAAAAAGTGTAGTCATTTGGAGAATGACTGTCCGAAATAAAAGGCATCTTGCCGAGCGGGAAATTATCCAGACAAAGTGCGGTTTATATTTCAATTTTTCCTAACTTAGCCTAAGTAATTAAAAAATAAGATGAACGCGACAGAGAACTATTCAATTCGCGTAGAGCCAACTCAAAATTCAAGACTCTCGCAAGTAGATTTCGACAATCTAAAATTCGGAAAGATATTATCCGACCACATGCTGGTCGCTGACTATGATGATGGTGAATGGAAAGATGTCAGCATCGTCCCTTATGGAGATATCAGTATCAGTCCTTCGATGTCTGCTTTACATTATGGTCAAGCGATATTTGAAGGTATTAAAGCTTATAAATTTGCAGATGGTACGGTGAGCATCTTTCGTCCGGATAGAAACTGGGAAAGATTTAACAAATCAGCGTCTCGCCTTCAGATGCCTGAGGTTCCCGAAGAAATTTTCATGGATGGACTGAGCAAGCTATTGGATATTGACCGGAATTGGGTTCCTGCTAAAGAAGGTTCTTCTTTATATATCCGCCCATTTATGTTCGGTACCGAAGCCGCTTTGGGTGTACATCCATCTAAATCCTACAAATTTATCATTATCACGGGACCAGTAGGTGCTTACTATAGTAAACCAATTAGCTTAAAAGTTGAAACTTACTATACGCGTGCAGCCGAAGGCGGTGTTGGATTTTCGAAAAATGCCGGTAATTATGCATTGTCGCTTTACCCAACCCAATTGGCTAATGATGAAGGCTACGATCAAATTATGTGGACTGACGCGGCTGAACACAAATATATTGAAGAGGCCGGCACTGCAAACCTGATTTTCCGCATTGGCGATACTATTATCACGCCGCATGGTGATACCATCTTACATGGTGTAACCCGCCGTACCATTATGGAATTAGCAGAGAAATGGGGATATAAAACCGAACAGCGAAAAGTATCCGTTCAGGAGCTTATCGATGGCATCAAATCAGGAACAGTAAC
The DNA here is from genome assembly GCF_002933815.1 of Sphingobacterium sp. HMA12. Lineage (GTDB taxonomy): Bacteria > Bacteroidota > Bacteroidia > Sphingobacteriales > Sphingobacteriaceae > Sphingobacterium. Next base: position 702,806 of record NZ_BEYR01000002.1, on the reverse strand, counting down.
TGAGGCATTTGCCGCTGGAACAGCTGCAACGATAACACACATCAGCCGTATCGGTTTTGAAGGACAAGACTATAACTTGCCTCCGGTGGAAGGCCGCGAGTTTTCCAATAAAGTATTAAATTACCTGAATGAATTGCGCTATGGTAAATTAGCCGATTCATTTGGATGGAACTACTTGGTGAAATAAACGGGTAATCCCTAATAAAAAAGGGCAGCTGGTGATGATCACCAACTGCCCTTTTTCATGCGATAGGGTTGATTAATTTCCCTTTTTACCGTCAAGAAGTTTAGTCTGTATAAAATCAATGATATCCGCCGTCTCAGTAGGCTGAAACCAGACAGTATCACCATATTTTTTAAACCAGGTGATCTGCCGCTTGGCATAACGCCTCGAATTTTGTTTAATTTTGTCCACAGCATCTTCCACGGAGATATTTCCGTCGAGATAGTCAAACAATTCGGCGTAACCTACTGTCAGCAACGCTGGTTTGCTTCTAAAAGGAACCAACGATTTTACCTCCTCCAGCAAGCCAGTTTCCATCATACGATCTACCCGAAGATTGATCCGTGCATACAATTGGGAACGCTCCATATTTAATCCTATCGTCAGAATATCAAACGGTCTTTTATCGACATCTTTCTTATGATAAAAGGACATGGGTTTGCCTGTTGCTTCAAACACTTCGAGGGCACGAACGACACGCTGTGGATTATCTATGTCCGCCACCTCATAGTAGGCGGGATCAATTGCTTTTAAGCGTTCCTTCATCCGCTCGATACCCAATTGCGCCATTTCGCTGTTAAGCCTTTCACGCACCTCTTCCCCGGCTTTGGGGAGATCATCCAGACCTTCACAGAGTGCACGTACAAATAATCCAGATCCGCCCACCATAATAACGACATCATGCTGCATGAAAAGTTCATTCAGCTTGAGCAAAGCTTCCCGCTCAAAATCGCCTGCAGAATAATCCTGGCTAATGGAATGCGAATTTATAAAGTGGTGTGGAGCACTGTCCAGTTCTTTTGCATCCGGCTTAGCCGTACCGATGGTCATCTCCCGATAAAACTGTCGGGAATCGGCAGAAATGATTTCGGTTTTAAAATATTGGGCCAATGAAATAGCCATTGCAGTTTTTCCAACAGCAGTCGGACCTACAATGGCTATCAGTGTTTTCTTTTTTGCCATAATATGTGCTTCAGATGCTTAAATCCGCATTGAAGGCATTTTCAATTAATATTCGTCTTCGTAGCCGCTTGATTCTTCACGCTCCTCTTCAGCTTCTCCCTCTTCATCTTCGCCGTCGCTATCAAATCCATCCAATTCATCCTCGTCATCCACACCGTATTGTGTATCATCTTCTTCAACATAATCATCTTCCTCAACAGCATCAGACACCGGGAAATTAGCAGCAGTCATTGTTTTAGGTACCTGACCGATTGACTTGAACAGAGCGGGATAATCTTTACCTGCTTCTTCCTTCAAAATTTTGATCAGTTCCACCTGAAAATCATAAGGACGGTCAAAGTTATAGATGTAATAAAATTTTTGGTGTGGATCATCAATAAACTTGCTCAGGCGAATATTCTCCATCAACAAAACTTCCGCATCTTTCTTACGCTGCGCGGGTTTAAAAGCAATTTCCGTTCCTTTTTTCCACTGATCATTGCTCACATAGAAAGAGGAAGAAGCATCCGGCGCGTAACCTGTCGTTTTATGGATTTCCTCATGCATGTCTAAAAATGTACTTTTGGAAGGCATATCAATTTCGCGATATACATCTTCATAATCTTCAAAAGTAACTCTAAATCTATAAATTGCCATCTTTTATGTATTCTTCTTTTTAGCAGTTTAAAATTAATACTATATTTTAAGAATTGGAAATTTCCAACGGGATTTCTTGCTTGACCTCCAAGCCCATGTCTTCAGCTTTACGAACTAAATATTGATAGGCTTCGATCCGGGAATTGGGAATATCACCTTCCAAAATAGCTTCGCGGATCAGATTTTTCAACTGTCCAACAACACGTCCGGGTGTCAATCCAAAAAGTGTCATAATGTCTTCACCACTGATAGGCGGCTGCCAATTTCTAATCTTGTCACGTTCTTCAACGTCCTTTAGCTTTTGCTTGACAAGTTCAAAATTCTGGCGGTACTTTTTCTTTTTAAACTCGTTTTTCGTTGTCACGTCTGCATGACACAACATCATCAGGGCATCAATGTCATCATCGGCCTCAAATAATAAACGTCGAACGGCCGAGTCGGTGACAATATCCTGCGCCAGTACAATCGGACGAAGATGCAATTGTACAAGTTTCTGTACAAATTTCATCTTTTCATTCAATGGCAATTTCAGTTCGGCAAAAAGCTTCGGCACCATCCGTGCACCGCGGTCTTCATGTCCATGAAACGTCCAGCCCAATTTCTTATCGAAACGTTTTGTCGCCGGTTTGGCAATATCGTGCATAATAGCAGCCCATCGTAACCAGAGGTCATCTGACAGTTCACACACATTATCCAAAACTTCCAATGTATGGTAGAAATTATCCTTATGTCCTTTTCCGTCAATAATGTCAACACCATGCAGGTTGTACATGGCCGGGAAAATTAATTCTAACAGGCCTGTATCAAAAAGATATTTAAACCCCACTGAAGGCTTAGCTGAGAGAATAATCTTATTGATTTCGTCGATAATCCGTTCCTTCGAAATGATCTTGATACGTTCCTTCGTTTCCGTTATCGCTTTAATAGCCTCAATATCAATCTTAAAATTTAGTTGAGTTGCGAAACGGATCGCACGCATCATACGTAGGGGATCATCCGAGAAAGTTTCAATTGGATCGAGGGGCGTCCGGATAACACGGTGTTCGAGATCCTTTGCACCATCAAATGGATCCAATAGGGTTCCATAATCGTCCTTATTTAGCGAAAATGCCATGGCATTGATGGTAAAATCACGACGATTCTGATCATCGCTCAAGGTCCCGTCTTCTACGATCGGTTTTCTGGAGTTTGCACGGTATGACTCCCGCCTTGCTCCCACAAATTCCACGTTCAATCCCTCAAACACCAACATTGCGGTACCAAAATTCTTATAGACCGCCACTTTAGCATGAAGTTTCTCACCGAGTAAAGTTGCAAATTCAATACCACTTCCCACCACAACAATATCCACATCATTTTTGAATGGACGCTTCATAATATAGTCACGCACATAACCTCCGATGACATAACATGCTGTATTTGTCTGCTCGGCGAGCTCTTTGATGATAGAAAATATTGGATGTTGTAAATTATCGCACATAGTTAGAACAGTGGGTTAAAAAACCAAACAGTTTGCAAAAGTAATACTTTTTTTTAGTATTAAGTATTGAGCTATCAGAATTGAGATTTTGATCGTACAAGCTGTACACAGATACGACTCGTGTTTTACCTTGTCAAGCTAAAATCATTATATAGTGCCTTGATGAAGGCTATGGTTCTCGTCATCGGCATAACTTGACTTATGTAACCCTATATCAAAAAAATCAGCAATTATTATAGGCCTAATCCCGGTCTTTGGACAATTTGCGGAATGCCAATGGGTTTTTCAATAATTCAGCTTGTTCCCGACGGCGTTTCACAATATGGACCGCCGTAAAAATCGCCTCTACAAATGAACTCGGTGAAGCCAGATTTTTCCCGGCAATATCGTAGCCTGTACCGTGATCCGGCGAAGTACGCACAATAGGTAATCCAGCAGTATAATTTACACCACCACCTTTGGCGATATGTTTGAAAGGAATAAGTCCCTGATCGTGGTACATGGCCAGCACCGCATCAAACTTCTCATAAGCGCCCTTTGCGAAGAAACCATCTGCTGGATAAGGACCAAAACAGAAAATTCCCTGTTCATTTGCTTTTTCAACCGTTGGCCGAATAATCTGGTCGTCTTCAGTCCCGATAATCCCGTGATCGCCAGCATGTGGGTTAAGTCCCAAAACGGCTATTTTGGGCTTCTCTACCCAGAAATCCTTTTTCAAAGATTCATTCATCAGAACCAGCTTTTTCAAAATTGCTTCTTCTGTGATACTAGTAGCCACATCGTGTAAAGGGATATGTCCCGTCACCACACCAATGCGCAGTTCATCACAGACCATAAACATCAGTACATCGTCAGCTTCAACTTTTGCCTGCAAATATTCGGTATGCCCCGGAAATTGAAATCCTTCCTGTTGAATATTATGTTTGTTGATCGGCGCAGTCACCAATGCATCAATTTTACCGGCTTTTAAATCGTCAATCGCTCGCTCCAGAGACAAAAAAGCATATTTACCTCCAATTTCATTTTCCTCACCCAAAGAGATTTTAACATCTTCCTGCCAGCAATTGATCATATTCGCCCGTTTAGAATGGGCCTGATCAGCATCATTAATTACGTTAAAACTAAAATCGTTTACTCCTATCGCTTTCCGGTGAAAAGAGGCCACTTTTGTATTTCCATAAACAATCGGCGTAAAAAAATCGCACATACGTTGATCTACCAATGACTTAATAATCACTTCAAGTCCAATGCCGTTAATATCTCCTACGGTAATTCCGATTTTTAGTTTATCACTCATCCTTTTTAAATGCTTTGACTCAAAAATAGGGATTTTTTTTTAGTATTGAGTAGTTTAGATATGCGTATTACGATTTTGGACGAACAAGCTTCTGGCCTAAAAACTTTCTGCCCTTTTGAATTTTTACTTTTTACTTTTTACTTTATAAAGCTTTTAAATTTCTAATTTTGCATCATGAGTACAGTTAGAGCAAAAAAACATTTAGGGCAGCATTTCTTAAACGATAAGAATGCCGCACAACGTATTGTAGAGGCATTGGATCCTAAATTGGGTTTCAGCCAAGTACTCGAAGTCGGTCCGGGAATGGGGGTCCTTTCGGATTTTCTATTACAGAAAGAAGAATATGAGACCTATCTGATCGATGTTGATGATGAATCGATTGCTTATTTGGATGACAAATACCCGCAATTGGGAAAAAGATTGATCCATGGCGATTTTCTAAACCTTGACTTTTCACAATATTTCGGTGAAAAAATGGCTGTCATCGGCAACTTCCCCTATAATATTTCCTCACAGATCCTCTTCAAAATTCTGGACGAGCGTCAACGTGTTGTTCAGATGACAGGTATGTTTCAAAAAGAGGTCGCTGAGCGCTGTACAGCGAAAGCGGGCAGTAAAGAATATGGCATCCTGAGCGTGTTCTTACAGGCATACTATAAAGTAGAATATCTTTTTACCGTAAAGGCCGGTGCATTTAACCCACCACCAAAAGTATTGTCAGGAGTCATTCGCATGACCCGAAATGACCGCGAGCAATTGGCCTGTGATGAGAAGCTGTTTTGGCGAGTGGTAAAAGCGGGATTCAATCAACGTCGCAAAACCTTGCGCAACTCGCTCTCAGGCGTTGTGCCAAAAGATAAGATGTCGGACAATCCGCTGTATGAGCTACGGGCGGAACGATTGACCGTAGATGACTTCGTCAGCTTGACAAACGAGATTGCAAACTGCCTTTAATATGAAGCCGACAGATAACACTTTTATCATTGTTGGTGGCGGGATCGCTGGATTATGTGCAGCAATAGGCCTCCAGCAACTGGGTATTGAAGCCCATATCTATGAAAGTGTTTCTGAACTTAAAGGTATAGGAGCGGGATTTGGCCTTGCTGCCAATGCCATGCAGGCGCTAGATCACCTGGGACTCAAAGAAGAAATCAGCCAAATTGGACATTATCTTGAATCCTACAATGTTCTGGACCAAAAAGGAAATATTTTGGTCGAACCGAACACAAAATCAATCAGTCAAAAATACCAACAGGACAATTTTGCGATACATCGGGCAGACCTACACCAATTTCTTTTATCAAAGATTCCGGGCAGGCAAGTTCATCTTGGCAAGCGTGCTACCTCCTTTGAACGTCAAGGTGAACAGATCCATATTCACTTTACCGATGGCACCCAAGCAATAGGCAACGCATTATTAGTTGCCGATGGCGTACATTCACTTTTACGTCAGCAGCTGATCCCAACATCCGCCCCCCGTTATTCAGGCTACACCTGCTGGCGCGCAACAATAGATAACAGTAGCATCCAGCTAAAAAAAAGCACCGAAACATGGGGAGTAAAGGGCAGATTTGGCATGACACCGCTTGTAGGCGACCGCATTTATTGGTACGCTTGTATCAATAGCCCTCAGCAAAACCCGATCTTGAAAAACTGGGGTATAGCTGAATTAGTGAATAACTTTAAAGATTATCATGCTCCAATTCCAACTATTTTATCGGAAACACAAGATACTGATTTGATCTGGAATGACATTATAGATATTGCCCCCTTACAACAGCTTGCTTTTGATAATATCCTTTTACTCGGAGATGCCGGTCATGCCACTACGCCGAATTTAGGACAAGGTGCCTGCCAAGCCATAGAAGATGTTGCCGTGCTACTGGATGAACTGAAAACAGCGGCCTCCATCCAACAGGGTTTCACCCGATTTGAAGCGCGGCGGTTGGACCGTGTTAATTATATCAGCAATACCTCTTGGCAGATTGGGAAAATCGCTCAATGGGAGAACCCGTTTTTGATCAGTATGCGCAATTTCATCATGAAAATCATGACGAATAGACTCAAGCAACAACAGTTAAACAAACTACTGTCAGTAGACTTTATGCAAATCAACCGTAATCATGAAAGCTAAAATTTTGATTGTCGATGACATCCACGAAATTATGTTGGAGAAATTTGAACAGGCAGGGATTGCCTATGACTACCAACCTGAAATTGACCGCGAAGAAACGGAAAAAATCATTGCGAACTATTCAGGCATGGTTATCCGCTCTAAGTTCCAGGTCGACAAAGCTTTCTTTGATTCAGCTCCTAACTTGCGTTTCATCGCCCGAGCAGGAGCCGGAATGGATAATATCGATGATGAAATTGCCGCCCAGCAACAGATTACATTAATTCCAGCCAACGAAGGTAACCGGGATGCGGTGGGCGAACACATGATCGGCATGTTGTTAAGCTTGATGAACAACCTCAACCGCAGCGATCAACAAGTGAGAACCGGCCAATGGTTGCGCGAGGCCAACCGTGGATACGAACTTAAAGGTCGTACCGTTGGTTTGGTCGGTTATGGGCACAATGGCATGGCGATGGCTAAAAAGCTTTCTGGCTTTGAGGTAAACGTACTGGCTTACGATAAATACCGGACAAATTATACCGACCACTATGCAGTGGAGGCCAGTATGGAAAATATTTACGAACAAGCCGATATTATTAGTTTCCATATCCCCTTGACAGCCGAAACAAAGGGAATGATTGATGATGCCTATTTATCGAAGTTTAACAAACCTATATTCTTTCTATTAGGCGCAAGAGGCGGCATTGTACAAGTCCCGGCGGTATTAAACGGTCTTGATAAGGGCAGCATCCTCGGTGCAGCCTTTGATGTACTTCCTGTTGAAAAATTCCCCAAACTTGCTGAACAGACTTGGTATCAAGAACTCATTCGTCGAGATCATGTGATACTATCCCCACACGTAGCGGGCTGGACATTTGAAAGCTATTATAAGTTGTCAGCAGTTGCCGCAGAAAAGATTATTGCATTTTTAAAGCTTCAGGAAACGCATTAAAAAAAATGATAGCCTGTAGTCGCAAGACCCTCCAATTACCTCCCCTTTCGACTACCTACCAAATGCTAAACAACGCTACGATCAAAAATTGAAGTACAAGGCTACCATCCAACAAATAGGCATAATGGTAGTGATCTTTCGTTTTAAAGACTGCGAGTTTTAGGAGTGTATATATCAGTATATTGGTTAAGATCAGTCCTAACTTGATCCATAACAAATAGGGTGCAACAAGGATCAGTATACTATGTAATAGCAACAGCGTATAAGTAAGATTTTTCGCCTTTTGCTCCCCCAATATATTGGGTAACGTGCGCAGATGATAGTAAGAATCCTGTTGAATGTCACGGATATCAAAAGGTAGTGTACAAATAATCAAGAATATAAATTTCAACACACAGAGTGCAACAAGCACCCAACGGTCTATAGCGTCACCGATATTGAGCAGTTCAACATAGGGAAGTATCACGCTACTGCAAACCCAAACTAGCGCGATATGAAAGATTTTAGCCCCGGGGATTTGCCGAAACCCAACCTTTCGATCATGGAACGTAAACAAGGGCATTCCGTACAATAAGCTCAAGATTCCAATAAAGCCCAAAAACAGAAATGAATAACGATGAATATGGAACAAACAGTAACCAAGAATAGCCAATGCGATGACATTATTTAACCACATCACCCACTCGTTGTTAAATATCCAGCGTGTGCGGGCAAATTTTGATTCTTTTGGGTTCTTGGGCTTAGACCACCATAGGCTAAAATTATAGAGTAATAATGTTGCTGCGCCCTCGACCAAGACAATAGACCAATTGATCGGTCGTTCAAATATAATATAGGTCAGTGCACATTGCGCCATGGCGGCCAATGCAATTAAAATATTCGTATAAATGCTGATATAGAATATCTTTCTTAGAAACAACATGCTTGTTTAATCTTGCTGCAATATAACAATCTTGATAGATAAAAGTAGTTTAACATTATATTAAACATGAAATTGTTGATTAAATGGGCAAAAACCGCTAAATTGTACACCGAAATTGAAATATTAAAAACAATTTCGCAACGATAACTTTATAAATTAAAATAATTCATAATAATCCTATAACAATGAGCCTACAAATAAAATCATTTGAAGAATATCAAAGTGAATATAAGCGAAGTGTAGAACAACCAGAGGAGTTTTGGGCGAGCATAGCGGATCATTTTTTCTGGAAGAGAAAATGGAACAAAGTGCTGAACTGGAATTTTGAGGAACCTAATATCAAATGGTTTGAAGGTGCAAAATTAAACATTACAGAAAACTGCCTAGACCGTCATATTTATGCGAATGGCGATAAGCCTGCGATTATTTGGGAACCAAATGACCCGAATGAAGCACACCGCATCCTTTCCTATAAACAATTGTTACAGAAGGTCGAGCAATTTGCCAACGTATTAAAGAATAACAACATTAAAAAAGGCGACCGGGTCTGTATTTATTTACCGATGGTACCTGAATTGGTAATTGCCGTATTGGCCTGTGCGCGTATAGGTGCTATCCATTCAGTTGTTTTTGGCGGTTTCTCCGCGCGTTCGATTGCGGATCGTATCGTGGATGCGGAATGCAAATTGATCGTGACTTCGGATGGCAGTTACCGTGGTAATAAAACCATTGGCCTTAAAAATATTGTTGATGATGCGTTAATGCAATGTGATACTGTAGAGAAAGTCATTGTATTAACACGTACACGTACGCCAGTATCTATGATCAAGGGCCGTGATGTATGGTGGGAAGACGAGATCAAGAAAGTAGAGACCCAAGGAAATCCGGCCTGCCCTGCTGAAGAAATGGATGCCGAGGATACTTTATTTATTCTTTATACTTCAGGATCCACAGGCAAACCAAAAGGTGTCGTACATACCTGTGGTGGCTATATGGTGTATACAGGATACACCTTTATGAATACTTTCCAATATCAGCCCAATGATGTATTTTTCTGTACAGCTGATATCGGATGGATCACCGGCCATAGCTATATTGTCTATGGACCGTTGTCACAAGGTGCTACTTCATTGATGTTTGAAGGCATACCAACATTCCCGGACGCCAGCCGTTACTGGGATATCGTTGATAAATTTAAAGTCAATATCATTTATACTTCTCCTACAGCATTGCGTTCTTTAATGGCTTTTGGCGATGAATTTGTCGATAAAAATGATCTTTCATCCCTGCGCGTACTTGGATCGGTAGGTGAACCTATCAACGAAGAAGCCTGGAACTGGTTTAACGAGAAAGTTGGAAAGAAGAACTGTCCAGTCGTGGATACCTATTGGCAAACGGAGAATGGAGGTCACCTGATAACCTCATTGGCTGGTGTGACACCAGAAAAAGCAAGTTATGCGATGTTTCCAATGCCAGGTATACAACCCGCGTTGATGGACGAGAATGGAAAAGAAATCGAAGGCAATGATGTCACGGGAAATCTATGTATCAAATTCCCTTGGCCGGGTATGTTACGGACGACTTGGGGAGATCATGATCGTTGTAGACAAACGTACTTCTCCACTTATAAAGACATGTACTTTACAGGCGATGGTTGTTACCGTAGTCCAGAAGGATATTACAAAATCACGGGCCGTGTGGACGATGTATTGAATGTATCCGGTCACCGTATCGGTACTGCGGAGGTAGAGAATGCCATCAATATGCATGCTGACGTTGTGGAATCCGCTATTGTCGGTTATCCGCATCCGGTCAAAGGCCAAGGTATCTATGCCTATGTCATCGCCAATCACCATACGGATGCAGAAGCGACCAAAAAAGATATCATGGAGACTGTCTCACGTATTATTGGTCCTATTGCCAAACCAGATATTATCCAGTTTGTCAATGACCTTCCAAAGACACGTTCCGGAAAGATTATGCGCCGTATTCTACGCAAGATTGCCGAAGGAGATATCAGCAATTTAGGCGACACTTCTACATTACAGGATCCAACCGTGGTAGAAGGCATTATCCAAGGTGCTGAAGGCTTAAAAAAATAGTTTTTGCAACCTTTATAACAAAAGAAAGCCTCCCAAATGAGAGGCTTTCTTTTGTTACTATTTAGATTTTGCTATCTCGATAAGTTAAATTCCGACAAAAACCCATCAGTGTTGAAATCCCATTCGGGCTACAGTCCAACAATTGCTTATATCAATATCCTGGATTTTGTGTAAGACCAGTTCCTAAACTTATCTGAGCAGAAGGAATAGGATACAGCAGGAATTTCTCGTCTTTCAGATTTTCATATTTTTTAAGTGCTAATTTAGTCCGACTAAAATCAAACCAAGTCTCGCCTTCAAACATGAGCTCTCTTTCCTTTTCTTCCTGCACGGCAGTGATGAAGGTTTCCAAATTATTGTACATATCCATTGGAACAGTAATGCCTGCGCGCACCTGTACAGCTTTTAGCGAGTTGTAAGCCGCGTTGCTGACCTTGTTATCTACGCGCGCTTTAGCCTCAGCATGGATCAAGTAAATCTCTGCAAGTCGGATGACAGTTACATTTTGACTGGCCGGCGAGAAATTCGGAAACTTGCCCATGAAATAATTATTATTGCTTCCTTTTTTAACAGTAAAATCCTTTCGTTTGTCCTGCTCGGTATATAGGTCTAGGATTGCGGAGTCTTTAGCAAAAAATAACACGCTAGGGTTGTCATTGGCGACAGCTGCGAGTGGATTGGTTGCTTGATCATCAAATTGAATTTCGAAAATAGCTTCGTTCGTATTTTGTGTCGTCCAAATTGTACTGTAATCCGTCACCAGCCCAAAACCACCTGCGGTCAGCACTTCATTGGCCATATCCGCTGCTTTTTTATAATCATTCGTAATGGAAGCTTGGTACAGATAGACCTTTGCCAACAGCGCTTTCGCCGCCCAATGCGAAGCTCGTCCCTTGGCCGCATCACCTGTATTTGGATTTTCTTCGGGAAGCGCAGCGATAGCATCCGTCAGATCCTTAACAATCTGTGTGTAGAGTGCTGCTTTGTCGGATTCAACAATATCAATATTATCCCCTTCCTTGGTATACGACAGTTTTAGTGGGGCTTTGTTAAAGGCTCGTACCAGAAAAAAATAGTTTAAAGCTCTAATAAATTTAGCTTCACCAACAAACATCTTTTTCTTGTCTTCAGTGATCATATTCTCGGTCATTTTTGGGACTTCCTCAATCACTTGGTTGGCAGCATTGATCGTGGTATATACAGCTTGCCACATATTGGCAATCCAGGGATTGATTGCTTGTATTTTATGTTCTGAAAAGTTTTGGTATTCTGGAAAACTGGCAGAATGCCGAACGTGAGCTGCCGAAAACTCTGGAACAACGATGATGGACTGACCAAAAGAAAATGAATTCATCATCGTCCGATACATTCCCAAAACAGCGGCATTGGCATTGGTTTCGGAATTGAAAAATTTGTCTTGGGTTATCTGCCCAAGTGGATCGCGATCTAAGAATTTAGAACATGATATTGCAAAAGAAGCGATCATGGTCACCAAAAAAATTAATATTATTTTATTTCTTTTCATCCGTACAAGTTATTTACGCGTATAAGTTTTAAATTGTTTAAATGAGCTCGTCCTATTCGGCCTGTTTATTCCTCTGCAAAAGGTAAGCTTCATCTTCATTATTCACGCCGTTTAGAAAGTTACGTTAACACCAGTAGTGAATATCCTCGGTTGCGGATAACTACCGTAGTCATATCCATAAATCAGCCCTGTATTGGCACCACCGTGGCTTGAACTGACTTCCGGATCATAACCTCGATAATTTGTGAACACAAAAGCATTCTGAACCGTAGCGTACCAGCGGAGCTTTTTCATTTTGATTTTCTCTGCGATGCTAGACGGCAAGGTATAGCCAAATGTGATATTTCTAATTCTAAAGAATGAACCATCTTCGACAAATCTTGATGATATGGCACCATTGTTAAGGTCTCCCGGTGCTGGCCTCGGAACGTCAGTAATATCGCCCGGTGCTCTCCATCTGTCGACAAAATCTACAAACTGATTGGAACTTGGGTTGAATCCTTCCAGTCCCGATGCCAGGTTATAATTGAAGATGTCATTCCCATATGTGAATTGCCCCTGGATACTTAGATCAAAATTCTTATAAGCAAAATTATTGGTAATACCACCAAAGAACGATGGGTTAGGATCGCCGATCATCCTTTGATCTTTGTAATCTGTCGGTGTTACGGCAGATCCGTCCGCACCTAAATAATCAATCATCCCTGTCTGTGGATTGACACCGTTTGCTTGCCAGCCATAGAATACGCCAAGGGGCTGTCCTACTATTGCACGGTTCAGATCGCCTACCCCGCCACGCATTTCTGTCAACCCTTCAGGTAATGCAACTACTTTATTGCGATTAAAGGTCATGTTTAGGGAAGTGGTCCACTTAAATTCACCGACTAAGTTTTTGGTGGTTAATTCAAATTCGAAACCCTTATTTTCAATATCACCGGAGTTAGTAAATCGAGTGAGATAACCTGAGCTGGTTAAAATAGGGAGCCCGATTAGCAAGTCCGTTGTTTTCTTATAATAGTAATCTGCCAACATTGAAATTCTATTTCCCAGAAACCCGGCATCAACACCAACATTCCATTGATTGGTAGTTTCCCATTTTAAATTACGATCACCCAACACATTTGGTACAAATCCTGCGAGTCCCATGTAGTTGTTGCCACTCGAGTATAACGAACGGCTAGCATAGTTCCCGATATTTTGATTACCTGTAATCCCCCAGCTCGCACGAAGTTTTAAATCATCAATCACCTTAGAATCCTTTAGGAAATCTTCCTCTGTAAGTCTCCAAGCTCCTGCGAATGATGGAAATACTGCCCAACGATTGTCGGCTCCAAAGCGTGAAGAGCCATCCGACCGTACATTTGCATTCAGGATATATTTATCTTTATAAATATATGTTGCACGGGCAAATCCAGAGGCGATAGCCCATTCTTCGGGATAAGAATTTGCACCAGTGATAACACCTCCGGCAGTGATATAAGGGATGTCATTATTAGGGAAATTTGAACGCTGTCCATGGACAAACTCTAGCCTGGATTCTTGAACCGAAAACCCAGCTAAAGCATTGATGCTATGGTCACCGAATTTCTTATCATAGGTCAATGTTGTCTCATTGATCCAAAGCTGGTCGCGGGTATTCCGGCGAGCGCCGATACCACCCTGACTAGCATATGAACGAAGCCCCACTGGAGGCATAAAGAAAGTCTCATCGATGAAGCTGATATCTGTTCCAAAGCTTGTCTTTAGTAAGAGTTCTGGAACGATATTGTATTCTGCGCTGGCATTTGCCAATACGCGAAAAGTCTGCGCTTCATTGGTGGGAAGCGTTAACATCGCAACAGGATTTTCACGTGTATTTCTCACCTGGTCATAGACAAAGTTTCCAGCCGCGTCATACACCGCTAAGTTAGGCGGAGAAAATATACCACTTTTGGTGGCACCTTCTTTGGAATTTTCCTCCTGCACACGGTGGTTGACAGCCCTGGTTAGATTGATAGCCGTAGAAAATCTCAATTTCTCATTGTGCTGATGATCCAGATTTATACGACCGCTTAAGCGATTGAAGTCGGATCCCAACAGTACACCGCCCTGCTTCATGTAGCCAACGGAAGTATAATATTGTGTCTTCTCACTGCCACCCCTTGATGAAAGTTCGTAACTTCTGGTTGCTGCATTCCTAAATATGGCATCCTGCCAGTTCGTATTGACATTAGGATTGGCGAATATCTGCTCTGGAATGACTGCTTTAGGATCCTGTTGCTGTAAGATTTTGTAGTAATCTTTCATATAATCCTGATACTGCTCGGTATTCATAAAATCGTAATACCGCTCCTTGGGCACCTGCGAGAATCCTTCGTACATATTAAAGTTGAACTCACTTTGTCCAGCCACACCTTTTTTTGTACTTATTAGGACGACACCGTTTGCAGCTCTTGAACCATAGATTGATGAGGATGCCGCATCTTTCAATATTTCGATCGATTGGACATCCGAGGGATTGATTGAGGATAGCACATTGATCCCTTGGGTTCCACCTCCAAAATCAAATGTAGATCCTCCGGTGAAGTTGGTCGTACTATTGACCGGAATGCCATCGACAACGTATAGTGGGTCCGAACTTGCGTTGATGGATGTCGTGCCCCTCACCCTGATACTTATCCCGCCTCCCGGTGAACCGGACTTCTGCGTAACCTGAACTCCGCCCGCCTTACCTTGTATTGCCTGGGTAATACTTGGCAATACTTCGTCTTTGATTTCATTGGCACCAATACTCGATACCGCACTCGGTAGTGTCGCGCGATTCATCGTACCATAACCAACCGCGACAACCTGCACAGAATCGAGTACCTTCGTTTCGCCACTAAGTACGACCTGTATATCCTTTCGATCACCAACGAGTTGGGTTATCGCTTCAAAACCAAGTGAAGAGAATCTGAGTTGATTCTTCGGGCCAGCAGCAATCTGAAATTTGCCGGCTTCATCCGTACTTGCAGACACATTCGTACCGACTACCGCTACAGTAACTCCCGGCAAGGGGCCCTTAGGTCCCGTTACAGTCCCGGTCACTGATGTTTTTCCTGCGGACACACCTGCAGCGCTATTCGGGTTACCTGTAGCTCTTGTGGTACTATCCTGATTGGCATCTATTTTTGTCGTGCTATCCCGGCCAGCAGCGACATTTGTCATACTATCCCGACCAGCGGCAACAGTAGCTGTAGAATCTCTATTTTGCACTGTCGAATCGGTTACAGCCTTCGCCGC
The DNA here is from genome assembly GCF_002933815.1 of Sphingobacterium sp. HMA12. GTDB lineage: Bacteria > Bacteroidota > Bacteroidia > Sphingobacteriales > Sphingobacteriaceae > Sphingobacterium. The sequence continues at coordinate 687,329 of NZ_BEYR01000002.1, read as the reverse complement.
GCCGGCTGACAAGGAAACTGCTATAGTTTTTTGATTGTTTACATAGACTTCTTTAATGGCAAATCCAGTTTTTATAAAAATTAATACACCATTGGGATCCGCTGAAAGTCTGAACGCTCCGCTTTGATCTGACAGACCGCTATTACCCGTTTTTTTTTCAGTGACGACCACTCCTGTAAGTGCTGTCCCCAATGAATCTGTGACTTTACCACTAATCCCGATGGTGTCAAGCCTTTGAAAAGAAGGTGGCTTAGCAAAAGTAGCTCTATGAGTACGGTAATTGATTTCGATCGTGTGAGCCTGCCCTGAGTGGCAGAAAAGAATAAAACCGCAGGCAAAGAGAAGAGTGTGGTTTAGGGGGTGCATCATACGTTAAATATTTATAATAAGAATCTAATTGAAATAATGACGTTTCAAGCAAAAATGAAAATACATACAACAAAAGGTTGAAACTTCACACCTTTCCCACAAGTCTATTTATATCAACTTTGTTACATATACTTATAGATAATAAAACGTCCTTAAATCTAATTTGTTATCAGTTATTGATATTTATTTTGAAAAGATAGTAATAACACATGCAATATTCGCCACAACAAAACACACAAACATTTAATTATCAATAATTTAATAAAACATGTATTGTATCATTTTTTTTCGTAGGACAGTGCAAATCCATTAGGGCAATCTTTTCTTAAACACCTGAGTTATTATAAGGAGAGGCCTCCGAAAACAAAAAAGCCACATCATCACGACGTGGCTTAAAATAAACATATGAATTTAATTAAACAGTTTCTATTTGTATGAGTTAACCGAGCTAGCGATCTTCCAGCTTCCGGATTCATTCACTAAGGTTACCAGGTCAGTTTTTGTAAATGTTTCGAATTTCATTGTAATGCGTGCCACCATATAATTTTCGGATTCTTCAAGGATCTCCGTTTTGGTACTACAGTTTAACTTTTCACCCTTTTGCTTTTTCAAAAAGGAAATCACCTCCGAGCGTTTATTGGTACGTCCATTATCCCCTTGGATTTTTTGGCTAAAGTCAGAAGCAAATAATTGCTCCACACCACCGGACATACCTTCGGTCATCACCGACACATAGCTATCGATAGCCAGGTCTGCTGTAGATAGGTTCAACCCTTTGCCGGGATTATCTGCTGCCATTGTACATGTTGATACGGTGATCAAAGCTACTGCTGCGAATGTTTTTATTAAAGTGTTCATAATTTTTTCTACTTTATAGTGTTAGTTTTTATTATCTCTTTTCTAGTAGTCGCAGAGCTGTTGATTATGTTGCAACATTTCCTTCAACTTTCATTTTTATAATTTTCTCTTATTGGCAATGAAGCTATCATGAGCGAGAGATCCAATATTCTATTTGTAAGTTGGTATAGCCCTTGATGGTTTCTGATTCAAAAGTAAGACAACGCAGACTACGATTTTATTACATTTAGACTAACATTAGGAAAAAGTCGGTGAATGAGGGGGATGGAGCGGTGAAAGATTAAGGTGGTAGAAAAATTGTATAATATTTATTTGGAAGCGAATCACTTGTTAAGCGATCTTAATATCTTGACTATCAAGATAGCCATCACTGCGCAGGGAATCATCTCGATGCCATAACTTCCATAACGAATAGCGACGTAAAGTGTAAGATTGCCCTTCAAGAGCTCGATTTCGCACTCCGGCTTTGGCATTTCCCCGAGTATCTGAATGATTTAGTCCTATGCTTAATTCATCTCGACACAGAACTATTTAACATTTCTACAGGACAGAATGAATGAGTTACCCATCAGAATGAAAAAGTCAACCGTCTGTGTCATACAAACGGAAGGGTTTTTCGTTTAGATAGCTGTCGAAATGAAACATACAGAGGAGAAAGTGAATTAGACAGGCGGGTAGGCGAAAATTCCCTGTGACAAAATGCCACAAACCTAGGTCGAAACAATTTAGACACAGGAGAATATGAGCATTTTGCTCCGCAAAATGACGCCGCCATGGTGCAATTTGAAGCATTTTCACCTCAGCGTCGTCCAGATAGAGGTAAAAATAGTTTTCCACATCGTTATTAACATGATGTGGAAAACTTAAAATTACTTCTCTTGATCTCTCAATAACCATATCGCAAAATCATCGATTTTATCTTTGTTGATCACCAGCTGCTGCTCAAGTGGAAAATCTAATTCCAATCTAAAATTTTTATCGCCGTTTACCTCGTACCCTTTCACAATGCTCCGGCGTAAGAGTTCCCAGCGTGTTATCTGGTAATATTGCCTAGTATCTAGTCGTTCGACGAGGTATTTTAAGGGATGGCTATCATGTAATGGGTGGATTCGATGTATTACGTTCATAGATCCTGTTCATTCCATTACTATTCCATATTAAAACGATGTCCAAGTCCAACAGACGAATATCTTCGCCATCGCGAATGGTTATAACTGGGTTATCCTGCAAGCAGCCTTGTCTGACGTCTAGCGTCTTCTCTCACTGTACTTTAGTTACAGGGGATTACCTGGCTTTCGATTCCGGTCATATATTCTCTATAAAGGGAAATGAAACTATAAAACAATATATATATTAGTGATTCGACAATTGTTGAATTAGCAAAAGGACTTGATGAACATCCATCTAAATTGCTGGATTATCATTTTGGCAAAGAATTTTCGGAATAAATTTGAAGCTGAAACAAGATAGATATTTTTGATAAATGACGCCATCCGATATCATCACAAAAAAGCCATCCCCGAAAGAATGGCTCTATAATATTTTGTTAGTAAGAAATCCTATTTCAGCTCCTCTATCTGCTCGACAGTAAGTCCCAAATACAACCCATCTTTAAATTTTGCGGCATTGAAGATCACAAAAGGTCTCAGTTTTATAAAAATAGAGCGCAGAAATCTATTTTAATGGAAACCTATGTCTATTACTCAAATTAATAGAGGATCCAATTAAAGGCAAAACTAAGATCAAAGCTATATACATAGTTCGATCACTTGAATTTTCAAAGTTCCTCTTGTAAAGATCCATTAAGCTGAACACAATTAAAGCTAATGGACACAGAATAACCATAACTTTAAATACTATAATAAAAAATTGATAAAACATTAATCTTAGAAATTCTGGGGGTAAAAAACATAATTAAACAGGTACTCAGATTGGAGAACCAAACAGCAAAACGATCCCGTCACTAGAGAACTTTGAATTTGATTTCATCTATTCAGCCTAAAAAAGGTAGTGATTGAGCATGACTCAACCATTACCTTTTCTTATTAAAATAAATCAAAAGTCATTTGAACATTTGGCCTTTCAATGCCTACCATTTTTGCATAAACATTTGAACCGTCAACAACGAACTCTAATTTAAAGCTACTATTTATTAAAAAATCGTCTAATTGATCTAAAATTGCAGCAGCATACCCCCCCGCAGCTTCAGATCGTTTTGTTAATTTAAAAATACCCGTTTCTTCGTCCAGAGTATAATTATATCCAATGGTTGTATTCCAAACCGAATTACAATTACTTTGACTTGTGGCACCGACTAAATTAATCCGGTTATTGTTCTTATCCCATTGCAATGAAAAATATCCACAATTAAAATAGTACGGGGTGCCATTGGCTAAGCCATTGAAATAGCGATTAATAATCGTAGTCCCGTCCGTAGATGTTCCTGGTAGAAGAACTTTATAATCCAAATACACTCCTACATATTTAGATCCAATCAACAAATGAAGCGGTACTAAGGGTTGTATCGAATTTTTAATTTCATATTTTTTGTTATTCTCGTCAATCGCAAAATACTTACCATCTTCTTCCCCGATCCTAACAATATTGATCTTGCCAACTTTAAGTTTTGATACCACATTCGCCTTCCCAAAACTAGCTAATGAATCCATCGCACAACCAAAACCATCTAACGTATAATAAAAATTAGTTGTAGTACTAACAACCTTATTGCCTGGCAATATCGTCATGGCTCCAACTTCTTTCGTTCCTGAATTAATTGAAACTTGGTATTTTAAACCATCTACTTCAATATATGAATTCTGATTATTTGTAAAAAATTCATTTGTCGATTTAATAGCATTTGAATATCCTTTATTCAAGTATTCTTTGGATTCAGTATTGGTTGCCTTTACAAGCACAAGTGCTTTTTTGAATTTCCTGCCTTCAAAAAATAAACTGTCACCAACTGTCTTAATATAATCAAATTCAACATCACTTCCCATACCCTTTCCAGCTTGCCCGCCATACACATCTGGATTTGGATCTTCCAACATCGTTATGTAGTTATAGGTATCAAAAGATAAAGTTGCATTCATAATTTGTCGAATTCGATAAGTAGATTCCTTCACAGCGGACGAAGATTCATCTGTCAAATCAGCAATCATTTTCATACGATCATCTTGATCAAATTTCATATAAAAGCCATAACCACCAGAATAAGCGGTCGATAAATAAGCCTTCCACCCATCCGGAGCATCTACTAGCGTCTTTTTAAGATAAGCTAAAGTGTCGGCCACACGTTCTGTCGGGTCTCCGATAAGGACGTCCACTCCTTTTGGTTTTGTACAACTAAAAGCTAGCAAAACCAGAAGAATTAAATAAAATATTCTTTTCATAACTTAATATTTTCTCAAATTAACTTTTCCAAAAATTGTCGCATTTGGATCCTTATTATCCTTCATAATTAAATATTGCAGATAATCATTCGGATTCTTATTGATTTCAGCATTTTTCCAATTCATTGTGAATGTTGTGCTACCTAAATAATCAATTAATGGTTGAGTATCTTTAAGTACCCAATCTAAAGCGCCGTTACCATAATTTCCCTCTGTTCCTTGCGTTGCTGATTTACTTATTTTAAAGGAATTGTCTGGATTCTTAACGATATCAAAATCATAAGATGCGGTCCAAGTTCTATCTTTATCACCAAATGTAATGTTCAATATTGCTTTCGTTGCTGAGACAAATTGGAAGGTCATCGTTTTCGTTGTCCATCCCCCCAGTTCATCCAAAATATTTGTAAAAAGCACCTTTTGCTTTTCCGAAATTGTATTTTCGATTCCCCAAGCGTTCCTTATATCCCAATCCAATGAGCCTAAATAGTTATTTGATATTGCTAAGCCAGCAGTATAATTGGTTGATTTATATATACTCTCCATAATCCGCTGAAATTCTAGTTGGAGTTGTGTGACATCTATATTGTAATACTGTGTCATATAGTCTCGGACAATACTTTCTTTCAGTTTGAATTTAGCGTACGCATCTTTTCCGGCAGTATATGCCGCATTATCATAGAATAACTGTCCCGCAACAATCAGATGAGACAAAACTTCCGCAAAATCTTCGCCTACCGCTTTGCGCGAATATGGTGTAATAAAGCCTAATCCGCGCGCCACAGCTGTCGTATTTTTACTAGATGTCCAATCAGCTAAATAATCCCCTTTACAGACCTGTTCATAATCTGGTGGAATCAATCTGTTTTGGTTAAGAATATGCGTAAATTCGTGGTGTACAACTTGAAGGTTTCCTTGCACTGCATTTGCGTTTGTATTATCAAAACCATTGAGACCATAGAGTGTTATTCTTCTTCCCCCATCTGCAGTACCACCTTTAACTGATCCGTCGGGATCATAGTCACCAGATCCAAATAACACAAATTGTTTCGGCGTGAAAGTTTTTATAAACATTTCGCCTCCAACAGCCGCATAGACATCCAAAAAAGCCTTCATGACTACTTCCATTTGTGGAATAACCTTATCCTCTTGTGTGGGTGCGATATTCTTATTAATATCATGCATATTGCGCTGATATCTATAGATCACTTCAATATTGTAGGGTTGTGTTAGATTTTTATAAATCCAATCATCTAAAGGACCTGATGTGAATGTATCATAGTTTTCAATCTTAACGTCCAGTTTTTCTTCTTTATTACAGGAATTTAGCATACTAAAAAGCGCTATTCCCAGGCATAAACTATATAATTTTTTCATGATTTATCTCGGATTTTGTTCGACACCAGACAGTTTTGCTTCTTGAGGAATTTGAAAAACACGACGAAGATCGTCTGGTTTTAATTCAATAAAAGATTCCCGTTCATCATTACCTATGACATTATGTTTGACGGTAATTCCTTTTCGAATAATATCAAACCAACGTAACCCCATGGACATTAACCCCACTTGCTTGAATTGCAAGATCGTTTTTTCAATAGCTTCCTTATCCGTATCAACCTTAAAAAATGCTTTGGATTTTGCTGCCGTTACCCCATTCGTATTGGGGTTATAGGCATCTATGCGATTACTGGCCATTAGATTAAGATCAGCTATAGCTGCATTCATATTTCCTAATTCCAAATAAGCTTCCGCTCTATTCATTAGGACTTCATCTGTAACTAAAACCGGAACCATTAACATCGGGTACCCAGATCCCGTAGCTTGGTCTGTTGTATACCAATAGCCATTCCAGATATATGTGGTATAATGAGGTGAACCATAAGAGACCCCAAAATTATAAAATTGGGCACCCGCAGCTGTTTCGCCATTATATATACGCTGAAAAACTTCAATCCCCATCGCATAGCGACTATCCCAATGCGGATAACTGGTATATGTTTCATTCATTAATAAAATATAAGGCTGTTCTGGTTTATTAAAAGCAATTTTGACAGACTCGAAATCCATCTTTCTAAACGTAGAATTGTAAGGAATCAACTTTCCCACAAAATTACCCGAAGCAAATATTTTATTCGCATTATCAATGACTTTTTGATACTCTCCTGTAAATAGATAAAACCTTGACGCAAATGCATGAGCCGCAGCGGGGGTAAAATGAAATTTAGGCACAGACCAATTGCCACCTCCGGCATCTAATAAAGCCAGGCCTTCTTCAAGATCTTTTCTTATATTTTCAAATACTGATTTAACCGTACCACGATCATAATTCTTGATAACTACCGTTTCAGGCTCCGTTACATATGGGATACCGGGTGAATCATTCGCGGCACCAGTAGTTCTGTCGTATACTTTTGCAAAAAAACAGGCTAACATAAAGTGATTATAAGCTCTCGCCATCAATGCCTCCCCCTTATAGGGATCAGCATCTTCACCCATTTTATTTTTTTCTATCGCAGCTAAAGCATGATTTGCTGCCGCAATTGCTTCGTAACTCGCATTCCAATAACCTGTGGGTGTATCACTGCCGTTATCTTTTACATCTTCCCAGAAGTATAAACTTGGAATGGGCTGATACAATGTTCCAACAAATTTATCTTCAACATTATCAGAGTAAGTTTCTGCTATTGTAAGATAATTATTAAACGGGTAAGCTGAGGTCAACAAGCGTTTTACCTTGTCAATATTATCTATTTCAGCTCTCATATCCGGTTCATGATCCAGATATTTACTACATCCACTAAAAAGAATCGCAGAAGAAAAAATTAAATATTTAAAGTTTGATAGTTTCATAATCTAGTTTTTTAAAACCCTAATTTCACAGATAATGTAATTTGTTTTGGAACAGGTAATGCGACACCGCCATTACTATAAAACTCTGGATCAACTCCATTTAGTTTTTTGTCTGCATGCAAAAGCCATAGGTTATTACCTACCAAATTCAGTTGAGCTGTTCTGAATTTAATTTTAGAAACAATTTCTCTAGGTATATTGTATCCGAATGAAATCTGAGATAACCGAATATAATCACCTTTTGCAACGCGAGCCGATGAATAATTATAGGCATTGTACGTATAGTTTGCAGCATTACGTTCGCCTAAAGAATTTCTGACATCATACTCTGCTGTAAGACCATCTAATGTTGAAGGTATTACAGTCAAATATTCATCACCCCTATATATAAATCTATTAATCAAATCCTTAGACACATTATACATATCAGAATACATATAGGAATATGATGGTTGCAGGCGAACAACGTTACCAAATGCAAATTTTAGTAAAAAGGATAAATTAAAATTTTTGTATTGTAATCTATTGTAATATCCTCCCGTTACTTTAGGATCAACTGGTCCTTCGTATTTCAAAAATTCTGTATCATTATCCTGAACCCAAAAATAGGTTGCACCTTTAGTACCATCCGTACCAATAAAAGTAGGGTATCCACCTCTTGCGTCCAAAATATCAAAATCTATAGAATACAATCCACGATGAGGATATCCTAATCTAGCTCCCCCTTCCGCTGAGATTAAATTCCAAATATTACGTGTGACATCCAACTTAGTAATTTCCGTTTGATTAAATCCTAATGTAAATTGCGTTCTCCAAGTTATTCCATTTGGATTTCTAAAAGGATATCCCCCCACTTGTAGATCTAATCCGCTTCCTTTCATATCAGCATAATTTGCTAATTTTTCATATTGACCTCCAATTCCCGATGTACGTACAGTTCCTATTAGATCGAAATTCTTACGTTTATAATAGTCAAAATTCAGATCAAGACGATCTTTAAGAAACCCGAGATCAAGGCCAACATTCAATTCATACATCTTTTCCCAGGTTAACTCTGAATTTTCTAATCCATCCAAGTTAATTTTCCCTTCTTTCTCATTTTCATAGGGTCTATAGGTAATAGCATTATAAAATAATGCAGATGAATTTGAGGCATTTCCCATATTGGCTACCAAACCATAAGTCCCTCGTAATCTAGCAGAAGAAAGAATCTTATTATCTTGATTAAAGAATTTTTCTTGACTTATATCCCAAGCCCCGGATAAGTTCCATGTGGGCAACCAACGGGCAACATTAGAATGTCCCATTTTATTAGACCCATCATACCGTGTAGTAAAGTTGAAAGAATATCTATTATCGTAATTATAAGCTCCCCGAAAAGCATATCCTAATTTTCGATCATAATTGTATTTCATACTAAATGGATAATCTCCGACTTCATTTGCTTTTTTATAATAACGATAGGTGGGCCGTACTAAATTACCATTATCATATTCAATTCCTGGTCCTACAAAATCGTGGCTTTGCTTATCGGCATATTGTAACTCATAGGTACCGAATAAATTCAAACTATGCTTATTCCATTTTTGATTATACTCCAAATTATGCCGCATGTAGTAGCTAATCATATTGTTATTGGCCACATTAAAGAATCCTCCATTAGGCAATACAACATAACTCTCTTCATTTGGAAAATCAGGATCAGCATATAAAAATCTATTTGATTTATTTATGACCAAATCCGATGTTGCTCTATAAGCCTGTGCTAAATTTGAATTTTCTGTTATATAATGCTGTCTTTCAGAATTATAATACCGGTACATACCGTTAACAGAATAAGTCAATGATGGCAAAATTTTATAGGTAATTGCCCCTTGAACTTTCAGATCCATTAATTTGAGTTTGATATAATTATTATTTAGCTCATTTAATATATTAAAAGGAGCATAATCCCTAGTAAAATATTCTAGATCACCATTTTCCTCATACGCTGAAATAATACGACTAGTATTTAATGCATAGGAATAAGGATTAATGTCAAAATCGCGGGAGTAACTTCCATATACTACATCCGCATTTCGGTTTAAAGTCCCAGGTGTACGTTGATCCCGAATATTTCCTTGGAAAATTAATTCCGTACTTAATTTGTCATTAATTTTATAATTGTTTCGAATGTTGGCCGTAAAACGTTTTGCCTGATTCCCCAATGTATACCCTGGATCGTTCATAAAACTTGTAGAAGCATAGGTCTGCGCTTTGCTCGTTCCGGTACTCATACTCAAAGAATGATCGTGAACCAAACTATTCTTAAACAACAAATCAAACCAATCAGTATTTATATTAGCATAACGTTGTAAGAAATTATAACGAGCATCTCTCGTATTTTCTAAAAGTGGTTTACCTGTTTTTGGATCAAGTGTATTAATCAAATTATACATCTTAGTAAACACTCCCCCAGTAGGATTTCGTGAGACTTGAGAGTGATTTAAATAGCCCTTATTTTCAGTATCAATAATCAATTGCATCTGTTCGGCAGAATTCATGATATCAAACTGATTGTAATTAGGTTTGATATATGTAGTGAAATTTCCTGAATAGTTGAAATGTGTCACACCTTCCGTATTTCTACCCTTTTTTGTATTGACAACAACAACACCATTCATCGCAGCTGCTCCGTAAAGAGCTGTTGCGGCAGCATCCTTAAGTACAGTAATTGATTCAATGTCGTCGGGATTTAAACCTGCGACGGAAGATCCCAACAAGGTATTCGCATCTCCTGTCGATAAAGCCTCATTTGAGATATTGACGGCTTCATCCAAAATTACCCCATCAATTACCCATAATGGCTTATTATCCCCCGTCAATGAGGTCGCTCCACGAACACGAATTTTCGGAGCTGCACCAAAGGTACCTGAGACATTTTGAACCGATACACCTGCAGCCTGTCCTTCGAGCATTCTAGAGATATCTGGCACTCCAGCGCGCTCGGCTTCCTTCGCGTCTATTTTTGAAGCTGCACCAGTGAACAGCTTACGGTCCAAATTTTGGTAACCTGTGGCAATAACATTAACCTCATCCAACTTTAGATCATCGACTGTAAGCACTATATTTATGGTTGACTTACCATTCATAGAAATTTCCCTAGTGCCAAATCCAACATACCGTACTACTAAAACTGCCGAGGGAGATGCATTAATCTTAAAGTTACCTAAGTCATCTGTTTGTGTCGAAACTGATGTTCCTTTTACGGTCACCGTAGCTCCACTTAGTCCTTTTCCATCTTTATCTTTCACTGTGCCCGAAATAGTCTGCTGTTGCAGTGCGATAGGAACTGTCGTACTAAAGTTCTTTACATTACTATTTACTGAAATGGTATTGGCAATAATTTTGTATTCAATATTATTACTTTTTAATACCGCATTCAACGCCTCTTCGACAGAAGCATTTTTGACATTGACAGAGATCCGTGCTTTAGAATTCAAGTTTTCGCTATACAGCACACGCAAATGGGATTGCTTGGAAATAGCAGACAACGCTTCTTCAATTCGAGCATTTTTCATATTCAAGGTGACTTTCTGGGCTGTACCTTTTGCGTGTACGCCTGTCACAAATGCAAATAAAAGACATGTACTAATTTTCATAATACGAAGGGGTTTGCAAAATCGCGGATCTTGAGGGATCAAGAGCCACTTTTTGCTAAATGGTAAGTTATTCATACATTTACATTTTGTGGTTAATTAGGGTTTTAATTGTTACTTCTAATTTGAGACCTGTTTATCACATCTTTTCTGGACAGGGATGCGCCAACATTCCTGTTCTCTTTTCTTAGGTCAACTGGTTTAGTTATCAATTTATCATAAGCATTTAATTTTGGTAAAAACTCGGTGTAATTTTTCAGCTTTTTGTCTCGATAGTCAATTTTTTCCCATCTACTTCAAACCTCAAATCACTAACATAAGACAGCATTTCCAGGACTTGCGATAATTTCACATCTCGTTCAATACTTCCTGTATATTCTTTATCCATTTGTACATTCCCTCTAAATTTCACATCCAAATCGTACCATCGTGATAATTGATGAGCAATATTCACGATTGTTTCTTTTTTGAAATAGAATTCATTGTTATGCCAAGATAGATCTTGTTGTAAATCCGCTTTACCTTTTATCAGATATCCCTTAGCGGATGACGCATATTCTCCGGGTGACAGTTCTACGTGCTGATTATCCTGCCATACTTGAACCCGGCCCTCAGCTAATGTTGTACGCACCAGATCTGAATAGGAATTCACGTTAAAATGCGTACCTAATACTTTGATTTCATTCCCTTTAGACTCTACAATAAAAGGGTGATTCGGGTCATGTGCGACCTCGAAATAAGCTTCTCCCTCCAAAAAAACACGTCGTTCAGTGGCTGAGAACCGGGAAGGGAATTTTAATTGAGACAACGCATTGACCCAGACTTTCGTTCCATCAACTAAGGTCATTTTATAAAAGCTGGCCTTTGGAACGATTAGCAAGTTGTATTGTGTGGGAATAGTCTTATGCGTATCTTTTACAATTAGCTCACTACTATTACCGATCAAGTTATTATTTTTACTCAACGTCTTTGTTGAATCCCCGTTTAGTGGAATATTAGTACCATCGGCCAATACTAAAACTGCTCCACTTGTCGCTGGCGCAACATCTTGCTTTTTCTTAATTGCGACGTGGAATGTCTTGGTTTGTTCTTCTGAAAACTTGATTTTCCATAAAAAGAAAGTACCTATTAAAAAGATAATCGATGCGGCTACCCCTAGAAACCATTTTCTGGAGCTATCTATTGTATTGTTATTTTTTTTATTGTATAACTTATCCCACGCCTTGTTCGCATCTAACTGCTGGACTATAATTAGGTCTTCCTCAATATCTTTTGCCTGACGGAACGATTCCAATAATTGCCTATTTTGCGCATTCGCATTAAGCCATTGATCGAGTTGACATTGCTCTTCCGCAGACAATTGTCCGCTGAGAAACTTTTGAATAATGGGGGCAATATGTCCTGTGTTTTCTTTCATATATTATATTAAGGAAACGCAAAACAAAAAAAGGGGTGACAAAAATTTAAATATTTTTTAACAAAAAGATTACAAGTGGGATAAATTCAGGATTTAGGCGTTTTAACAGCATTTTCATTCCCCTCTGTTTTTGCGTTTTCACGGTGTTAATGCTAATTTGAAGTTCTTTAGTAATCTCAAGGTTAGACAAACCTTCTAAGTATCCTAATCGGAAGACCTGCTGACAGGAAGTGGGCATTTGTTCAATGATTTTGTAGATCTCCTGGATCACTTCACTATGAATCATATTTAACTCAAGCGCCAGATTATCCTCTTCGGTAAATCCAACAATATTCCAATATTTTTGCCGCACTTTCTCATGTCGAATATGATTATAGCAAGCAAAACGTACCGAACTATAAAGGTAGTTTTTTATCGCTATATCGTTATTGCTTACTTGATCTGTATTTTTAAAATAAGCAACAAAAGAATCTTGTACAAGATCTTCGGCGACGATAAGATCCCCCAATATCTTCCATGCAAAATGACAGAGTCCGTTATAATGTGTCTTGAATAATATTTCTTCTTTTTGCATAGTTTAGATTCGTTCCGCTTCCACTTGTAAAAATTCACAGTGGATATCTTAGGACATCCAACACCCTATCTCTAAAGATGTTTAATAATTGTGACATAAAAATGGCTAATATTTTTTATTTTTTGCAAAAAAATATTAATAAACGGAATTTTATCTTCCTTTCTCCATTAATAGATCAGGAACATCAAATACAAAAAAAAGCGAAAACCGCTTTGAGATTATTAGGAACCAAATATTTGCAGAAAAGTTAGCAGCTAAATTATTAACGAACTAAATCAGTCATGCGGGATTTTATTGTCACAACATGTTAAACGAGACATGTTTTATTTAACAGTCTCGTTATTCTGTAAGACAAATATGATTCAGTATACCTATCGCCCGATTCCCCAAGCATAGGGGTACCCATAAATTCGTCGCATGCAATGCTTATCGTCTTGGCCGGAATTTGATCCTGCCCGTATACGATATCAATCACCCATTCTTCATCTTTTACTTCTTCAAACTCTCTTTCTTTGAAATTGAAAGAAAAGGTATGGAATTTAATACGAATTAGAAAGAAAAAGGCATCTGCCGAAAGAATGGCTCAGCGATATTTTTTAAATAAAGTTTTACAAAAATCTACATTTGGCTATTAGCATTTGGCCTTCCACGAAAACATACTTCATATTTCTCCTCCGGCAACTGCTTCTCAATTCGTTTCATGGTAATTAAATTTCAGAAAATAGGGGATAAGCTAAATTATCTATTATTTTGCTCCTCTGCAATGTCCATACTTCTTTATGGGTCGTGAGCTTTCCTCTCGACTCACTATCTATATCTTTTACAGTAAGTTCAAGTAGACCGTCCACAAAAGCATAATGATAAGTTAATATTTATGATAGCGGTAAGAGTTCTAATGTAAAGGCGATGGAATAACCTTCGACCATATAGCTTGCTCTTGTCCCATCTGTCGTCCTTCCCTGGTTGCCATTTTGTTCGGATCTGGATATAGAAATCCAGCTTCGTTTTCTACAGAAAATGGTTCCGAAGTAATAAACACTACACTATCAATATCATAAAACCTTAGTGCTTTATAGGAGGAAGGGCAATAGCCTTTCTTAGACAAAAATGTTTTTACGTCAATTGTTTCCTCACTTAATATGCTGCGCACCTGAATTAGACAGTAATGTATGGGAGCAGCATAGATATTCGTCTCACAGGAAGCTCCTCTTTTATTACTCATCGTCCTTCTAATGGGTTTGTAACCTGTCAATTTATCAGTCTTACCTTAGAAATTCAATAAAGTGCGACCATCAAAGACGACTCTCAACTAGATACAGCTGCAATTTGACCACCTAATAGTCGAAAATAAATGTTTTTTAATTTTAAAAAAAAATCAGTATATTTATTATAAATAATCACCTATATAAATAGATGGTATTTTGCATACTAATAATCAACGCAATTATAAATCTATAGATAAAAATAAACTATATCAAACAATAAATTAACTTAATTTTTTAAAAAAAATGAAAAAACATTTATTTTAGCAATACTATGTGTTGCAATTATTTCTTGTAAAAAAGATCCCAATCAAAAACAAAGTTTGGATTTACTGGAATATAATAACAATTTAAAAGCCAATACAAAAGATCTGGGTACTATACATAATACTGGAATTTCGTATAGTCTGAACTCAAATCCATTAGTTACAGAATTCCTGTTTCCTCCAAAAATGATCTTGGGAATTTACCATTACCTAACCAAAATTTGACTACGCAAGACATTAAGAATATTATTATCTCCACCTATGATTTTGTAGGTTCAGTGTATGGAGAACAATACAGAGGAATGCCATCAGAAATATTACCAACAGTCGCAGATGTAATTAATTCACGAAATACCTTGTATATTAATTCTAAGATTGATGCTACAGAGAATCTGCTAGCTCAAAACAATCTGTTGACGCCAAGGGAAGCCGCAATGATTCAGGAAATTCAAAATATATTTACCACAGGTTCACAATTAAACATGACCAGCGCCCAAGCAGGACCTTATTTTGCCAATAAACTCCAGGCATTAAGAACAAAATATAAAAATATAGTCTGGAATGTAAATGAAGGTGAAGGTTTCCTAGGCATGTTATCAATTGCAGAAAGTTCCAACGAATATTGGCATTTAGGCACAACTTTACAGAATCCATCTACCAAAGTAACAGCAAATTCCCAAGGCAACTCTTTAAAGCTTAATAAGAAAATGACCGTTACAGCTTTTCCGGTGTTAGACCCTTTAGAGCCAGAAAGTTCTATTGTACATATTGACTTAGCCTCATATGCATTTGGGTGGGGATGGGCTGTCTACGATGATTTTATTGCTGGAAATCTACATGAAAGCAGCCAATACAGACGAATTACTAAAGGTTTGCAAGCAGCTATAACCGGAAGTACTTTGGGAGTAATAAAGCCAGATGTAGATATAACAACAGATTTACTCACAGATTCTCCTATAGGAGGTAATCCTGGGACCTCGCCACAAATTTATAATTTCCCTTCGGACTATAACGGACTCTATTATTATGTTTCTTCCGAAGAGCTTGCTCACAATGGAAATTTAAATTATCCAACACATGTATATTTAGGTCCATCAAATAAATATTATTATAATTCCGGACTTACATGTCTTTTACCTGACGGAATATACTTTCCAAAATCATCGGGGGCATATTACAAAGTTGTAAATGGATTAGTTACAGAAATTGGAAGCAAGCCAACGATCCTTCCAGGTGGAGATAAGCCGATCCAGCATATAATTGACAACTTATTCCCTGTTTGTAATTAACATAAGGATGTTCAGTAAATGACAAAAAAATGGTGATTGGAATAATTTCGGTCACCATTTATGGGAAGCTTTCGTTCTTTGATGAAATTGCTTAAGTCAAGCAACTGATGGCATTAGCTGAGTCTACGAAACGATGGATCGATGCCATATGTCTTCCATAGTATATAAGGCTAACTTTGTTCACTGCAGCGAACCATTCGCCACTAATCGTGCCTTCTTGGTGGAATATGTAGTCTGTGTCTTGTGCCGATCGGCCTCTGTCGATTATGAACCTGTTTACTTGAAGCAATTCTGTTTTCACTTGCCCCGTCCATCGGAATTTTCCACGATCGAAGGATTTACATCACAACGTCAAGTTTATAACTTGATCAGCTACGTGTTTGCTCCGGCTGCTTATCGGTTTACAACAAAGGAGGAAGTCTTTGCGTCCCCGCAAATTAATTATGAATAATCTATGCAAAAAGGGGCGTCTCAAAATTATTGTGAGACACCCCCTTTTTCTACCTCCATATAATTTTATGAAGACATAAACATTAATTATTCAATGGATCATCAATATCTTTCAAGAACAGCTTAAAAGAATTAGTAGGACTCGTTACATCCGTCAAGGTAATAACAGTCGGAGTTAACGAACCATCTGCAGAGGTAATTTTAAACGTCGTTTGATCAAACGGTGCGCTAAGATAATTTATTCCACCGCTCCAATAGGCAAGTGGAAAATTACCCAAAACATATCCTTCCAACTCAATATAAACCTCGTCCTCGGTGTCTTCAACAGGTTCGATAAAATGACTAACACCTCCAAATACAGCACCATTTTGCAGGTTAAAAATCAACCCATAAACGCCCGATGTCCCACCAATATATGCGTTGTTGACAATAATATTGTTTTTGGCCAACATTCCTTTACCTACTGTCCAATAGAGTTTACCAAACGCTCCTGTATTGTTAAAAGACATAGACCATAGATTATTTTTAAACCAAAAGTTAAGCGGCGTGGAAGGTATTATTTTAAAGGTCTTTCCTTCATCCGTATAATAACCATTTGGATAACCGCTCGTTGGTTCAACATAGTTCAAAAAATCAAAAGATGTACCGGCTAAAGTGTATTTCTGATAGAATTCCAAGCCTTTTGGAACCACGCGAAATGCCATACCTACAGCCAATTCATCGGTTGGATTATGAAACACTCGAAATTTCGCATCATATCCCAGTCTTACAGTTTTATTACCTGATGTTTCAAGTTTATAAACCATAAATTGTTTAAACTTATCCGCAGCCTCTTGGTAGGTTGTAGATAACCTTTCAAATTCCCCTTCTTTCAGAGGTAACATGACCAAATGACTACCGCTTTTCTTTCCCTTTAAGACGACTGAATCTGCTGTTGCTTTAAGCACAATAAATTCAAAATCTCCGCGCATACCACTATCATCGGCACCGATGCCGCCATTGTCCATACCAGGTTCTGAAAACCAATGTATGTGCTTATTATACCCGTTAAAGGTTAAGACAGGACCCGATTCCGGAGAAATGGAATAAGAACTGGTTTCAGATCCAGTAAAAGGATCTGAAGCTAGGGTAACTTCTGCATTCGATATAAATTTGCTAAATATGGTATAACCACCGAATTCCTGATTGTTGCTGGGATAAAACTTCATGATCCAGCCTGCCTTATTTGCTTGCAAAACAGAATATGCTTGTTGCACAGCTTCGGTCATCCTAACCGTGGCATTGGTATCAAATATTCTATCATCGTCCCGCTTACATGAAGTAACCAGTAAAAACGGAAGTAAGATTAATATCACTAAATATTTTAATTTCATAATTCCTTATTTTAAAGATGTCTGATCAAAATTGGGTAGATCCGCTTGTCTGGCTAAAATTTCATCACGCAGCTCATCCAAATTAATATTCCAGGTTTTTTGGAAGTAAGTCCGTACAATATCAAGTTTAGCCTCAATCAAGGCTTTCCCTTCTGCCCCGCCACTACTTATACGCTGGTTCCATTGTTGTGGAGATAATGTGATGTAATAAGCATAAGTCTCAACAAAATCCTCGTTAGGCTCCGAGGACGCATATGGTGAAACAAACCCCATTGCGGCTGCGTCCGCATCAGATTCATAGAGATCGTTCCATGAATCTGACACGTAACGCGCTCCAGTAATCTGTTCAAAAGAAGCGGGGTAACCTTTGGTTTGATGTAAAATATGCCCAAATTCATGATGCATGGTGTGAAAATAATACTCATTGAGAAAGGCCACATCCTTACCTGTTTGCGCATTCAATTCATTCAACAGGTAAAGGGTAATCTTAACACCACCTTCAGCCGTACCAAGTACAAATGTCCCATTATTTCTGTAAGCTGCTGATCCTATATAGTTTAGCACCTTTGGAAAATATTTCTGGATAAATTCCTTACTTCCCGTGATTTTATCATAGGGCTCAATACCGAGATGGTATAACAATTTCGTCATTCTGACCGAACTCTCATAACTTGCCGGACTTAGATTATAATTCAAATCCGACTCCTTTTCAACAAATTTATACAGTATCGCAATATTATAGTCTTTGGTGTATTTTTGATCTATATAACTGTCTAATTTGTTTCTTTCAACTTTTTGATCATTAAATATACTTTCGGGATTCAGTTTCTCCTCAGAGCAAGAAAATAAAAGCACCGAAGAACACAACAACACAGTAATCTTATTTAATATTTTCATAATTATCTTGGATTAGGGGTATAACCAGCTGCAATAACTTCAGAAGGGATCTGTAGCGCAGCCCTTTTGTCTCTTGCGATTAATTTTGTTTCCGTCTCCACAGTAGCTATATTGCCAGCGGAATTCAACACACGTCTTTCTACTTCAATACCGTAGCGTTTAACATCAAACCAACGTAGTCCCATGTGCAGAGTTTCTACCCGACGTAAGAACAACAGCGCATGAAGCATATTTTCCTGTGTACCAGTTTCAAATGGTATCATCTTGGGGTCTATTTTTTTCTTTGCTGTCGGCACTTTTGCGGAAGAATAATCTATCCCATTTGCCCAAGCATTAACAGTAGCTACGGTAAACGTCGCTGGTGGTTTGGCCAACGCATTATCTACCCAACGCTTCATATCCACAATCGCTTCATCATAACGTTTCAAATGAATAAGTGCCTCAGCTCGTACTAGCATCGTCTCTTCTGTTGTAAATGGGGCATAAACTCCGCGAGGAGTACCAATTCCGGCCACAGGATCCGTATACTCGAACATATAGGACACACGGGGGAATAAAACCTTATCTAAATTCGTTCCACCATACACAAAAGCACGTAATACATAACCAGTAGACCCCAGTTGTCCATAGGGACCTTTGGCCAATGCCGTTTCAGTTTGACCCAGCAATGCACCGTGTGAATACCTAGATGCATAATCATAAGGACCAAATATTGCGCCGTGTAGCGTAGCTGCGGTAGCTACCATCAAATTTGCTTTTTCATCGCTTCTATTGTAAGATATTGCACCATTTGGAAATCCCCTAGTACCAACAGCATCCGCTGCAATCCTGGCATAATTTCGTTGCAAACTGGCCGGATTAACCCCTATTGCTGCATTTGCAAAGCTGATTGCTTTCTCCCAATCCTGCATATACAAGGCAACTCGCGCTCTCAAGGCATTGGCAGCCCTGGAGTTCATATGGTATTTGGGCGTGGCGCCAAACGTGGAGTCATCAATCAACGGGATCGCTTCATCCAGATCCGATACGATATGATTATATACTTCTTGGACGGTATTACGCTCGTACTTTGGATCGAGATCTACTTCTACCGAAGTAATATAAGTGACGCCCATATCTGTTGCCGCATTCGCTTTTGAATAATGTTGCGCAAACAAATTAACAAGTATAAAATGATTATAAGCTCTTGTAGCCAAGGCCTCCCCACGTTGAGGATTCAAGCTTGCTGGATTTCCCATCTCTTCAATAGACTTCAATGCGGCATTTGCACTTGCTATTGCCTTGTAACAAGCTTCCCAAACTTCTTTAGGACCCTCGTCTTGGTTGTCAGTAACGTCCTTCCAACGAAATAGTTCCTGGATGTAACGCTCGCTATTTGGGTTTGTAGGCCCATAGTCATCGATATTATCCGATGATAGTTCTGCGCTGACGAGGTAGGCCACTTCTGGATAAGCCGAAACCAGCAATTTATCTATTTTAGCTTCATTATCAAGTTTTGCACGATTATCTGGCATCTCATCCAAAAACTTATTACAGGACGATAGACTCATTCCACAAATCAATGCAATTGCTATATATATTTTTTTATTCCTTTTCATTTCAATTACAATATTAAATTTCGGTTAAAGACCTAAGCGTAAAGTCAAGGTGTATTGTCTCGCAATTGGCGCTGCGACACCCCCTGCATTGACAAACTCCGGATCTTGTCCATTCAGCTTTTTATCTGCATAGATCAAGAATAAATTGGTTGCATTAAAACGCAAACCCAAAGAGTTTATCTTCCATGCACTGATAAGATCCTTCGGAAATTCGTAGTTCAGCGAAACATCTTTCATACGGATAAAGTCACCTTTTGCCGTACGTACCGATGAGTAATTATAGGCGCTATAGGCATATTTCAAATCATTGCCATAGGCTCTATTTTGTCCCGTTGTCGCAATAGTAGGTATATTGGTGAGGGCTTCATCTCCTCCGACCATCCAGCGGTCCGCAAACTCCTTCGTCGACGCCGTCAAATCTGAATACTCATTAGAGAATACTGGATTAAGGCGTACAACATTACCAAAGGAATAGGTGATAAATACATTTAAACCAAAGTTCTTATAGTTAAACATATTCCCGAAACCACCCGTATGAATAGGATCTGACGATCCTTCATACTTGAGGAAGGAAATTTTATCCCGTTCTTGAAAGTTTATACTGGTAACGGTTTCTTGATTATTGGTATTTAAGAAGACCGGCAAGCCCTCATCGTTCAAACCTACAAATGGAATCGAATAAAGTCCTCGTACTGGACCACCTTCGAGCGCAAAGCCTGTTCCCGTGATTAGATCCATCACTTGACTTCGTGTATTTAACTTAGTGACCTTAGTTTTTACAAAAGAATAAGTAAAATTCGAAGTCCATTTAAAAGCTTGATCTCTTAGGATATGGCCTGTCAAGGCCAGCTCAGCCCCGTGTGATTTCATATCCGCTACGTTTCCGTACTTAAAAATCTGTCCACCTACTCCTTGCGTATTGATAACACCAATCAAGTCAAAATTATTCCGCTTAAACCAGTCAAATTCGAGATTAATCCGATTATCTAAAAATCCCATAGATGTTCCGATATTCAGCTCATGTTTCTTCTCATAAGTTAACCCATTATTAGCTAAATCAGCTATCTCTAAGCCAGACTCAGCATCATCTGCTGTAGGTCGCCAAGGGGTGTATGAACGATAGATCGCATAGGAATTTGTGACGTTTGATGGCCCACGGTCACCCGTTAAGCTATAAGAACCTTTTAACGTAAAATGGGAAAAAGTTGGTCTTAGTTTTTCAAAAAAATCTTCTTCGTGGGCATTCCATGCACCAGAAAGATTCCAGCTAGGCATCCATCTTGCAGAAGTCGCTTCTCCCAATTTATTTGCGCCCTCATACCTAAACGTACCATTCAAAGTATATTTTCCTGCATAAGAATAGGTCGCATTTGTAAAAAAAGCTGCTTGTTTATAACGGGTATTTGTTGGATCATTATTCTTATTCCGGTTGACGGCGAAATAAGGTGAATTTTCTTCCTGACCACGTTTAAATACTTTATAATCTGTAAAAGGGCTTTCCCCTAGATCGTATTGGATTCCCCACCCTCTAAACCAGCTATTATTCCGCTGGGACGAGGTGAGTTCTGAACCTGCAAATACATTAAGAATATGATCCTGATTAAAGGTTTTATTGTATTGTGCAGTAAAACGGAAAAGCTGTTCAAACATGGTGTAATCGGTCCGATTATAAATCCCACCCTCTGGTAATACGGAAACAGGTCTAGCATAGGGGTCATCCGGGTCCGTATATAAAAATGGATTCTTATCCCGGATGGTCGTGTTCTCCGGTTCCGAAATCCCTGCACGGTAGGCCATCGCCTGATTTGATCGATCTTTGATGTAATGGTGCTGAGCGGTCGATTGATAACGGACTGACCCAAAAGCACCTAATTCTAATTCAGGGATTACTTTCCATTTCAGATCGCCCTGAAAGCGCAAATCAGCAACTTCGATGTCCATGTAATTATTCTCTAACTCATGTAGAATATTAAAGGCAGCATAATTACGGGTATAAAATGTATTGGGATCCAAGGTCCGCGACGAATTCATGGCATAAGCATAGGGGTTAATATCAAAGTCACGCTTTACTTGACCGAAGACTACGTCTTTTGATTGACCTAGCGTACCCGGAGCTTGTTGCTTACGATAAGATCCATTAGTAATAATATTCAGCTTCAACCGATCGGAAATATTATAGTTCGCATTCAAATTTCCCGTGTAGCGATTTACTTTACTACGCTTCGTCCATCCTGGATCTACAAGGCCACTAATGGAAGAATAATATTGTGATTTTTCTGTTCCAGATGACATACTGACTGAATGGTTATGCTGTAGGCTTGGCTGAAACAGCTGACCAAACCAATCTGTATTGCGATACTCAGCTTCCCTTAAGAAATTATTGACATGATGTCTATCGGTAAATAGATCATTTGGAATCTCGCTTCGTTGAATACGCTTATATAAATCTCCGTACACCCCACTATTACTGGCGACCGGCAAATCAGCAAATCCAATATAGCCTTTATTGTACATATCGTCATATACAGACATTTGCTCTTGCGAATTCATAATATTGAATTCAGAATACCGAGGCGTAGCGCGTGTGGTGTATTCACCGGTATAATTAAGGGAACTACGGCCCGCTTTACCTTTTTTGGTCGTAATAACAATTACACCAGCCATGGCACGAGCACCATAAATGGACGTTGCCGAACCATCCTTTAAAATTTGAAAGGATTCAATATCTTGTGCGTTCAGGCCGGCAACAGCAGAACTGATCAATGTCAATGCATCCCCAGATGAAAGCTCGTCTGAATTTACATCTGCGACGTCCTCAATAATGACACCGTCAACAACCCACAAAGGCTTTGAACTACCAAAAATAGACGTTGCCCCACGAACACGAATTTTAGGCGCCGTACCGAATGTCCCGGTAACATTTTGCACTGAAACCCCCGCAACACGGCCTTCGAGGCCACGACTAGGATCTATTTGTCCACCGATTTGTGCTGCTTCCCCTGAAATCTGTGAGGTAGCACCGGTAAATAAACGTTTATCAAGACGTTGCCCCATACCGGTTACAACAACTTCTTCAATCTGCCTCTCGTCTGATGCCAACACAATTGGAACAACATTCCTTCCTTTAACGCCCACCTCAACAGCTCCATAGCCGACATAGCGAACCACCAGAATGGCATCCGCTCCAGCATTTATTCTAAAACTTCCGTCACTTGTTGTCTGCGTAGTAATAGCGGTTCCTTTGACAGTCACTGTTGCCCCGGCCAGCGCATTTCCATCTTTATCTTTTACTGTACCAGAAACTCCTTGCTGCACAACATTACTTGACCTACTACCTTCCGTTTTCCCATTGACAGAAATCGTATTGGCTATGATTTTATACTCAATGTTATTATTTTTTAAAACGGCGTTTAATGCATCTGCAACTGAAGCATCTTTCAGATTGACATTGATCCTCGCTTTGGAATCAATATTTTCCCCATAAAATAACTGCAGATTGGATTGTTTGGAAATCGCATTCAGCGCTTCTTCAATCCGTGCATTTTTCATTTTCAACGTAACTTTCTGCGCAATGCCATTGGCTTGAACTCCGGTCACAAAGGCGAAAAGAAGGCAGGTACTAATTTTCATAATACGTAAAGGTTTGCTAAACCGCGGGTCATGAGGTATCAGTCGCCACGTTTTGCCAAATGGTAAGTTATTCATACATTTACTCTTTGTGGTTAATTGGGTTTACTTAATTCGCTTTTTAAATTTTTAGGCCTTTTTTAATCATTTCTGGACAGGGATGCTGCAACATTCCTGTTCTATTTTTATGTAAAGGCTCTTAGGTTAGGTATTATTTCTCTTACATAAGTACTCCTCCTATTTGTTTTCTACTATTAATTCTTGTCCTTGAAGCTCAAATTTCAGGTCACAGACATAGGTCAGCATTTCCAATACCTCTGACAGCTTAACATCACGCTTAAAATTACCTGTATACACTTTATCTAATGCCACATCTTTCTTAAATCTCACTTGGATATCATACCATTTAGACAATGTAGAGGTTATCTCAACAATGGTTTCTTTCTTAAAATAAAACTGATTATTATGCCAAGATAGGTCGTGCTCCAAATCGGCTTTTCCTTTCCGAAGCTGTTCTCCTACGAGATTCGCGTATTCTCCCGGCTCCAGGACAATCACATGTCCAGAATGACTTACTTGAACTCTACCCGAAGATAATGTGGTACGAACATTATGACCGTAGGCATTGATATTAAAATGTGTTCCCAATACTTTTACTTCATTCCCCTTGGACTCGACATAAAATGGTCGCTCAGCATCATGTGAAACCTCAAAATAGGCTTCACCATCCAAAATTACCCGGCGCTCATTCTTATCGAATTTTTCAGGAAATTTAAGTTGCGAATTTGCGTTGACCCAAACTTGGGTACCATCTTCCAGATTTAATTTATAGAAATGCCCTTTAGGAACGACTAATGTATTGTATTCAATTGCCGATTCTGCCGGTGGTGCTGCTACAGCAGCAGTCCCGCTTTTAGTCTCGGCGATAATAACTTTTGGGTCTAAGTTTCTTACCGAACTTTCCAATGGCACTACTGACCCATCTGCCAGCAGCAGTAAAGCTCCGGGCTGGGCGGGCAGAATATCCTTTTTTACGGTTGTATTGGTCACTACTTTGCTCGGATCGCTGACCTTCCGATCACGCAGGTAAACTAGCACCGCCCCAAACAGCAAAACAAAAATGGCTGCAATACGTAGCAAAGGCCAATAATTTAACTTCTTAGCAGATCCAACAGGATTCACTTTTCGCCAAGCTTCCCCCTCATCCAGATCTGCAAAAAAGTTTAGATCCTGTTCGATATTTTTTGCATCCCGAAAGTTTTCAATCAGATTATCATTTCTTTTGTCAGATTTCCGCCAATGCTCAATTAAATCGCGTTCTACAGCAGTTTCCTGTCCACGAAGAAATTTCTGGATTAATTTGGCTATATAATTGGTGTTAGCTTTCATATCTATAGGTTAGAAACCCTATAGATCAGTATGGGGTGACAAGAATTTAAAATTATTTTAACAAAAAAATAATAATGGGCAAAAATTCAGGATGCAGCTTGTCCAGCAGCATCTTCATACCGCGTTGTTTTTGGGTTTTAACGGTATTCACACTGATTTGAAGTCTTTCGGTGATCTCTAAATTGGACAACCCCTCTAAATATCCCAATTTGAAAATCTGCTGACAGGCAGCGGGCATTTCTTGAATAATCCGGTAAACTTCATTGATAACCTCTGTGTGGATCATGGACAATTCAACAGAGTGTCCATCTTCTTCTGTAAACCCAACTTGCGACCAATATTTTTCTTTTACCTTCTCGTGTCGGATATATTTTAAACAGGAAAACCGTACAGCAGTGTATAAATAATTGCGAACAAAATTCTCGGATTCATCTATGCGCTGTTTTTCCCTAAAAAAGGTAATAAAAGCTTCCTGCACCAAATCTTCGGCAACAGAAGATGCTCCCACAAATTTCCATGCAAAGTGGCACAAACTTTTATAATGTTGTCTAAATAACTTTTCTTCAGGTCCCATACTATAAAACGGGTGTAATAAAAAATTGATCAGTTACTATTAATGGAGTCCAGTAAGCTAGTCTAGCGTAAAGATAGAATTTTAATCTTACTTTAACAATTATTAACATGTTTATTACATATATTGCAAAAACACCGCATACAACACTATCTATCAAACAGTTACCACACACTATTCAATATCCTTTCTATCATCACTTCAATTTCCATCCATCAAAAATCTTCCTTCTATCAAAACAAAACCGAAGCTTTATAGTATCTATATCAAGGAAAACATCACAAAAATTCCAATTTTTCGCCTTTTTTTACTATATTGTAGACTTTCGAAAAAAACCTTCATAGCCACATAACAATCAATAGCAATGAAATTTCGAAGGTTCTTATTGAAAAACAAATACTCCAATAAAAATTAAAACAAAGACTAAATGCTATTTACTGTTCTATCAGGATTAATAACATCGAGCCTTATTGTTCCATTTGGTCGATTCCTAAAAACCAAATGGGGTTTTATTCTCGCATTCTTACCGGTACTCCTATTTCTGTATTTCACAAAATTTGTGGTACCCATCGGCCAGGGATCTTATTTTGTCCAATCCACAGCGTGGGTTCCGTCACTAGGTATCAATCTGGATTTCAAATTAGATGGTCTGTCCCTACTTTTCACCTTATTGATTACCGGAATTGGTGCCTGCATCTTTTTTTATGCAAACGCCTATCTGAAAGGACATAAATACATCGACCGATTTTTCGGCTACCTCTGTTTGTTTATGTCTGCCATGTTAGGTCTGGTGCTTTCGGACAACATGCTCTTGCTCTTTATCTTCTGGGAATTAACATCCATTAGTTCGTTTTTTCTGATCGGCTTCAACAACGATCAGGAGGATTCCAGAAAAAGTGCAATGACTGCACTATCCATTACAGGTCTTGGCGGGTTCTTTTTGCTTGCTGGTTTTGTATTAATGGGCAATATCGCCGGCACGTATAATATCAGCGAACTTGTCGACAAGGTTTCATTGATTCAACAGCATCCGCTTTTTCCACTTATTTTTGGGCTGGTCGCGCTCGGTGCCATTACAAAATCGGCACAGTTTCCCTTCCATTTTTGGCTGCCGGGAGCAATGAAGGCACCAACACCGGTATCAGCTTACCTTCACTCTGCAACCATGGTGAAAGCAGGGATATATTTGCTGGCCCGCTTCTCGCCAATCTTGGGTGGAAATCCGATCTGGATGTATTCGCTTATGATCATCGGTGGTATTACCATGCTCTACGCAGCATTTCACTCGCTCTTCAGAACAGATCTTAAAGGGGTTCTGGCTTATTCTACAATATCGGCATTAGGGATTCTAGTTTTCTTACTCGGTCTCGGATCCAAGGAAGCGGTCATCGCTGCCAGTGCGTTTATTCTTGTTCATGCTTTATACAAAGCTGCTTTATTCCTGATTACAGGTATTATCGACCACGAAACAGGAACCCGTGACTTAACTTTACTGCGCGGATTACGTCGAGTTCTGCCACCTGTGGCCATCGCGGGCTTTTTGGCGGCACTTTCTAGTGCAGGTGTCCCGTTGACCTTTGGATTTATCGGAAAAGATCTGATCTATGACGCCACTTTACAAAGTGACTCACAATTGTTCCTTTATTTGACAGCAGCGGCAGTGCTGACCAATATACTTCTCGTATCGGCGGGATTTATGGCTGGGATCAAGCCATTCATAGGTAAACTGCCCGAACAATTCGCCAATGTACACCTACCTTACAAATCCATGTGGATACCACCACTTCTCCTGGCTATACTGGGGGGGATATTTGGCTGTATTCCCGGTTTTGTTGGCGACTGGATTTCTGGACCAACCGCAAACAGCATCCTGGCGAAACAGGAGGTCTTTCATCTAAAAATATGGCATGGTTTTAACCTCATACTTTTATTGAGTGCCATCACCATCCTGGTCGGAACGCTTGTATTTATCTCTAACACGCCTAGTCACAAGAAACTAGCCTGGATCGCTACGTTTGAAAAAATTTCACCAGCGAATATCCTCAACGCGTGTGCCCACGAGATTGAGTTATTTTCGGCCTTTTTTACCGCAAAGATGCACAATGGCTATTTACGGTCCTATTTATTGAAGATCATTCTATTTGCAGAATTATTAATTGGCTATCAGCTTTACCTGGGCGGTCCATTACACATCAAATGGGATACCCTGTCACCTGTGAGCTTTTATGAGGTGACAACCGTATGTATCTTAGTCGGTGCCATTGTACTGACGATTAGGACCTCATCAAGATTAACCGCAGTTGTGGCAACCAGTGTCGTGGGTTACGCGATATGTTTGATTTTTGTCTTTTATAGTGCACCGGACCTAGCCATGACGCAATTTACGATTGACACCCTAACAGTGGTTCTTTTTGTATTGGTATTATTTAAATTACCTTCTTTTTTAAATCTGGCCAACCGTCGGACCGTCATTCGGGACGCGGTGGTCGCCATCATATTTGGCATCCTGCTTTCCATGGTCGCCTTGCGTGTCTTGCATGAACCGACAACGACCAATATCAGTGACTTCTATGGCGACTATGCTTATGTACTGGCCAAAGGAAAAAATGTTGTCAATGTACTGCTGGTGGACTTTAGGGGCTTTGATACCATGTTTGAAATTGTGGTGCTCAGCATTGCGGCATTAGGTGTTTACAGCTTGTTGAAATTACGGTTAAAATCATCTGATAAGGAGTGAAAATAAAAAAGTTAAAATTAGAAAATAAAAAAGAGAGTCAGTTGGCAAGCCGCAGGCTTGTACAACCAAAATCTCAATACTCGGATCTCACTACTGAATACTAAATGAATAGCACGATATTACAAACCGCAACGCGGTATCTCTTACCGATACTCTTATTATTTTCGGTATTCCTCTTGCTAAGGGGGCATTATTACCCTGGAGGAGGATTTGTAGGTGGCTTGGTGGCATCCATTGCTTTTGTACTGCATAGCTTTGCCTTTGGCCCGGAAAACACCATGAAACTCATTCAATATAAACCTTTGTCGCTAATTCCCATTGGACTTGGAATTGCTGCGGTAAGCATGTTTTTACCCACATTTTTTGGCTATCCGGTCATGACTGGACTTTGGCTGGAAGAAAAGATTCCCGTCATCGGTATGATTGGTACCGCCCTGTTTTTTGATCTCGGCGTATACTTTGTGGTCATTGGTGTTGTATTGACTATTTTGTTTACAATTGCTTTAAATACGGAGGAGGAATAATGGAACTGATTCTCGTTTTATTGATCGGTATTCTATATGCCGCCGGAATATACCTGATCTTGCGACGTAGCATGGTAAAATTGTTATTAGGAATTATGCTATTGGGCAATGGTACCAATATATTGATCTTTTTGCTGGGCAATATCATCAAGGGCAAACCGCCCATTATTGACCCCGACTTAAAGGTATTTACGGATATTTACGCGGATCCGATTCCGCAAGCGCTTATTTTAACAGCAATCGTGATCAGCTTTGGACTGACTTCGTTTGCGATCGTATTACTTAAACGTGTTTACGCATTGCTGGGCACGGATGATTTGGATGATTTGAACACGCCTGAGGAAGAAGATATATGATAGACAACCAGATTATTGCCACGGTTATCGTGCACCTTTTTATTGCTATTGTCCAGCTGATACTCTGGCGAAAATCTACTGCACAGCGTTTCCTGAGTGTAGGTGGAAGCCTTTTGGCACTTATTCTTGCATTTAAACTTTTTTTTAAGGTTTACGATGGTGAAATCCTGACCATGAATGCCGCCAATTGGAAGGCTCCTTTTGGAATCGTCTTTGTTGCGGATCTTTTTAGTAGCACCCTGGTCGTCCTGACCTCAATTGCAGGACTTGCAGTTTCTATTTTTTCCTGTGTAGGTGTCGGAAGACAACGTATTTTATATGGCTACTTCCCTATTTTTCATTTCCTGATGATGGGCTTAAATGGTGCATTTTTGACTGGAGACATTTTTAATCTTTATGTGTGGTTTGAGGTCATCATCATTTCTTCATTTGTGCTGATGACACTCGGCGGCCGTAAATCTCAATTGGAAGGTGCAGTCAAATACATGGCCATGAATATATTGGCTTCTACATTCTTCCTGACAGGAATCGGAATTTTGTATGGTATCTCAGGCTCCCTTAATATGGCTGACCTAGCACTGCGTATACCCAAAATACAAAATCAGGCGCTCGTCGAAATTACGGCTACTTTTTTCCTTATCGGTTTTGGGATCAAATCGGCTGTATTTCCACTTTATTTTTGGCTCCCGTCCTCCTATCATACGCCCCCTTCGGCTGTTGCCGCAACTTTCGGCGGCCTATTGACCAAAGTTGGGATTTACGCCCTATTCAGGGTATTTTCATTATTGTTTATCCCAAACCATTTCACCAAAGAATTGTTGGTCATTTTAGCCATACTGACTATCTTGACTGGAGCATTTGGCGCATTGATCAAAACAAATATCCGTAGATTATTCTCCTATCTGATTGTCTGCCATATCGGTTTTATGATCGGTGGTTTAGGTTTATATAGCAAATGGGCTTTGTTAGGTGCCATTTTTTATCTAATTCACGATATTATGGTAAAAACCAACTTGTTCTTAATCGCGGGTGTTATTCGGCAGCTCCGGGGTACGATGGACATGAACAAGCTGGGCGGTCTATATGCCCAATACCCCAAAATTTCTTTGCTTTTTGCAATTGTGCTGTTTTCCTTGGTTGGTATCCCCCCATTATCTGGATTCTGGCCCAAGATTTATCTTTTCAAAGACGCATTTCAATTGGAAAAATATGCATTCGCAGGGGCGCTGATTATTGGTAGCTTTATTACACTTTATGTGATCGCCAAAATGTGGGCGCAGGTATTTTGGAAAGACGCACCAGAACCAGAAATTATCGAAGATAAATTTGCGCATATGATCGGCTACAAGAGAACAATGCTGCTCCTACCCGTCATTATACTAGCCTCAGCATCGTTATATATCGGATTTAATGCTGAAGCCATTATTCATGTCGCGGATCAGATCGCTACACAATTACTGGATACTTCACCTTATATAAATGCTGTATTAGGAGGGCAGAATTGATATGATAAAACAGTTTTTAATGAATCTCATGCTATCCTTTATCTGGGTAGCACTGACGGGATCGATGTATTACACAAACTTCCTGTTTGGCTTTTTACTCGGTTTTGCCATTCTATGGATTATGAACAAGAACGAGGCCGATCAACGGTATTTCTATCGTGTCCCCAAAACGGTCAGTTTTATTCTCTTTTTCCTATGGGAAATGATCGTCGCGAATGTTCAGGTTGCCTATGATGTGATTACGCCCAAGTTTTTTATTAAACCAGCCATCGTCAAGTATCCAATGGATGCCAAGACAGATCTGGAGATCAATTTGCTTTCGACTTTTATTTCCCTCACACCCGGGACACTTATTCTGGATGTAAGCGAGGATAAGAAAACACTTTTTATCCACGTGATGTACATGAAGAGCAAGGAGCAATTTGTCTCCACGCTAAAAAACAATGTTGAACGAAGACTTTTAGAACTCTTACGATGACTTTAGCTACTTACTTCGATTATGTTATCCTGCCGATATTAACACTATCGGTTATACTTGCGTTTATCCGTCTGTACAAGGGTCCGCAGATCTTTGACCGGGTCATCGCCCTGGATCTCATTATCACAATTGGAATTGGAATTATTACAGTCTATAGTATACGGACTTCGCAGGAAGTATTTTTAGATATTGCCATGATTTTGGCCCTGATCGCATTTTTAGGAACTATAGCCTTTTCATTTTATTTAGAAAAACAAAGTAATGATGACTGATATTACGTTAGCAATTTTAAGCACCATAGGCGCGCTGGCCATATTGTTTGCCTCAATTGGCATATTACGGATGCCTGATTTCTATTTGCGGCTTTCAGTGACCGTAAAAGCCGCTACCTTAGGCGTTGGTCTTTTATTGATCTGTGCCGCAATGACATTCCCGGATGTGTCCGTAACGACCAAAGCGATAGCAATTGGTTTCTTTCTCATTTTGACCGCACCGGTTGCCGCCCATATGATCGGACGAGCTGCTTATATTCAGCGTGTAAAAACCTGGAAAGGAACAACCTTAAACGATCTGGAAAAAGAAGGACAACTGGATTGTAGAAAAGAAGATTTTTAGACTTTGCTGTTTCAATAGTTGGCTAAACAGCTCCATCTGTGCAAATACTTCTGACATCATTAAGGCCTCAAAAATTTTGATGTATCAATAATGTCAGAAGTATTTCAATAGATAAAAGTTTATTGTCTTCAGCTTGAAAAAACTAAAAAATAATACAGACCGGAGCCGGAACTTTAATTTCCTTGCCCGCATCCGTCAATAATCCAGTCTTCGGATCACGACTGAACAAAACAATATTATTGGTATACTGATTAGCCACCAGTAGATATTTTCCATCGGGAGAAAGATTAAAATTCCTTGGCCCCTTTCCTTTTACGGAAGTATTGGACAGTTTTTTTAATCCCCCGTCTTTTTCCACCGAAAAGGTCGCTATCGTATTTGCATCACCGCGGTTGGTCGCATATATAAATTTCCCGTCTGTAGAAATCTTAATATCTGCGCCACCATTCTGACCATTGAATCCTTCCGGGTTGATTTCGTAAGTACTTTGATACATCCAATCATTGCCCTCTTTCTTATAAGAAGCAATTTGTCCGGTCATTTCCAATATGACATAAAGGAATTTTTCCTTTTTATCAAAAACAATATGACGCGGTCCTCCTCCTGCTGGAGTAAAGAAATCTTCCGATTCTTCGGCAAGGCTAAAGGCATCCCCAGTCTTATTAACCGGAAATACCGAAATTTGGTCCAATCCTAAATCCTGCACATATAAGCGATCGCCTTTGCTTGAAAAAAAAGTAGAATGGACGTGTGGTTTCTCCTGGCGGACAGGATCAACGCCTTTCCCTTCATGTTGGACCAACCGGATTTTTTTACTTAGGACACCATTTGATTCGAGATCAAATAGGGCTGCCGATCCTCCGGTGTAGTTTGCAACAGCGAGCAGACCACCTTTCGGATGAACTTCAACAAAGCAAGGTGATTCTCCGCCTGTAGGGAGTGAATTTAAGAAAGTTAATTGTCCATCCTTAAATGAATAGGCGGAAACCGTGCCCTCTTGGTTTGGAAGTTCGTTGACCGCATAGATAAAGTTATTATTCCGTGCCAGAAAGGACGGATCCTTACTTTCCTGTGTGCTGACTAAGGCCGCCTCACCGGTCTTTGTATCGAAATTATAGATATAAATACCTTTGCTTTCTGTTTTGTTCGTATAAGTTCCAACAAACATTGGAATCTGTTGTGCAAAACTCGCTAGCGGTAGAAGTGTCATCAGATAAATAAAAGCTTTTTTCATGTATATACTATTTATTAAAAAATAAAATGGCCAAATTTCACCGTTGTTCGCCGTATGGCGTAAAAAATCAAGATACTTTTCGACTTTTTATTATCGCAAATAAACTTGTTAAATTAGGTTAAAACCGCCCTTTATAATAGGCAAATCCGTATTTTTAGCGAATCAATTTTAACAAGTCGAAAATCTCCATTTGAAATATTGGGATTATAAAAATATTGTTAAATAAAAATACGAATAATTCATATAATCTGATAATTTTGTGCTGTTGTTCAAAATAGTATATATTGAACGATAGAACCAAAAGATTATTTAGTGATTGAGATGATTTCATTGTGACACAGACCGCTATGACCAGTAAAGGGGTCTAAAAACTGTTCATGATTGTTTCATCAGCGTTTAGAAATATATTATTTAGATGAAAAAAAACATATATATATTGTTTTTGTTGCTGTTTGTATCAATTCAAGCCAGCTTTGCACAAAATCAAATTATTGACCGTGTAGTGGCTACTGTTGGTTCGGGAATTATCCTACAATCTGATTTGGATATGCAATATTCACAATGGCTTGCTCAAGGGAATAAACCGAATGAGAAGTTTAAATGTGGCGTTCTTGAGCAACTGATCATTCAGAAACTCCTTTCCCAACAGGCGGTAATTGACTCCATAGATGTGACAGAAACAGAGGTGGATGACAACTTAAACTCCCGCTTGCGCCACATGTCGCAACAGGCTGGTGGCCAAGAACGGCTGGAAAAATTCCTGAACCGTTCTTTGTTACAATACAAAGAAGAAATGCGCGCAAGTGTTTTCGAACAGTTGAAAGCGAATAAGATGCAACAAAATATCGTTCAAAAAGTGGATGTAACGCCACTTGAAGTAAAACGTTATTTTGAAGGATTGGATCAAGATAGCCTTCCTTATTTCAATACGGAGGTAGAGATCGGCGAAATTGTTATGCTGCCTCAATTGACCGACGACGAGAAAAAAGAACAACGCGAGAAGATAGAAGGTATCCGCAAGCAGATTGTCGATGGCTCGGATTTTGGAACGATGGCCCGACTCTACTCACAGGATCCAGGTTCGGCTCCTTATGGTGGTGACCTTGGCTTTGGTACCCGTGACAATTATGTAAAAGAGTTCTCAGCAATGGCATTTAAATTAAAGCCGGGAGAGATATCGCCTATTGTTGAATCAAAATATGGTTTTCACATCATTCAGGTACTGGAAAGACGTGGTGAAGAGGTTCATGCCCGCCATATTCTAATGAAAATGAATCCGGGCGCAGCTGCATTGGAACGTACCAAAAACAAATTGGACAGCATCTATAAATTGGTTGTCGATAAGAAATTAGATTTTTACCATGCTGCTACAAACAATTCTGACGCAGAAGAAAGTAAATTTAATGGGGGTATGGTCTTAAATTCGCAAGGATCCAGCCGTACAACGTTAATTCCAATGGATGGATTGGAGAAGGCCGTATTTACAGCTATTGACCCGCTAAAACCGGGAGAATATTCAAAACCAGAACAATTCACAGATAAAACAGGAGATGTAGGTTACCGTTTTAATTATCTTAAAACACGTATCCCACCACATAAAGCAAACTTGGATCAGGATTTTACGAAGATCAAAGAGGCGGCGAAAGAAGATAAAGTACGTCGTAATCTCAGCAAGTGGTTTGACGACAAAGCGAAAAATACCTTCATTGATATCAGCGACGATTTTGGCGCTTGTGAAGAATTAGAAAAATGGAGAAAAAAATAAGGAATTTCTCCTTATCCCAAAATAAAAAAAGACTTGAATATGCATTCAAGTCTTTTTTTATTTTCTAGAAGAACTCCCTAGCGCTATTTATTTCTCAAACATCATCTCGATCAGGATATTCCAATTTGCCTTCTTCACATCATCTTTTGCCAGTTCGCTCAGCTGCCACACCCGGATATAATTATACTTAACGACTTTATCTTTTTGTCGTACAGTTGCAGTTCCCTTTGTATAGGCAAAATCTCCGCTATAAGAGCGTTTTACTTCCTCAGGAACCGTTTCGATGGTCATTCGTTGTTTCTTTAGGTAGGCCATCATTTTATCCTTTCCTTCCATCGGACTGGTCCAGGGAAACAGAAAGCGTACGTCTTCACTCAAAAACTCTTTGTAAGCCGTAGGATTGTCCGCTTTGAGGACAGTGGACATCAACTTATCTGTTTCTAGAACAATATCTTCCCGCTGGTTTAAACGTACTTTAGAACGATGCTTGAGGTACCAGGAGTCCGTTGGTTCGATAAATTCAAGATCAAAGTCACCATCTCGGCCGTTATTTTCTACTTCGGCACGAATATCCACTAACCATTTCCCTTTTTTGTTACGTTTCCAGACTGTTAGGTATTCGCCGTGGCGCAATCTGGCGCCAACTTTTTGAAAATCCATGGAGCCAGATGTTACCCCAAACTCCAGACTTTTAGCCACAAGAGCGAAAGTAGGTTGCCAGTTTAATACATCTGGAATATTGGGCCTATTATTGAGGTAATTGTATGCGTTTACTGCCGAGGGGACATAAAATGTGGATTCTTTATCAATAATAGATAAAAACGCCTGATGCGGAGTTGACGCTTTCGCTAATGCAGCAGCATCTTTATCAGCCTGTAGTAAGCTCCCTACTTTCTCGGGTATCTGTGCGTACAATGTTGTACCCATTGTACTCATCAATGCAACAACGGATAACCTGTTCCAAAAATTCATATGCAAATGATTATTTATCAGAGCCCATTTTCACTGTATTGAACCCATTACACTCGGTTTTTCTTTCCATTTTCCCCCTTTTTTTTGATTCGATTTTTTTATCTATCAAATCTTATTCCAAAGTGTTCCCTCTTTACTATCTTTCAGTTGGATACCAATTGCATTGAGCTCATCACGTATGCGATCCGAAGTGACAAAATCCTTATTTGCTTTTGCCTCGTTACGTAATTTGATCACCAAGTTCATGACATCGTCTATATCATCCGTCCCCGAAGCTTGATCATTTCGCAGTCCAAGAATATCTTCGACAAACTCTTTCATGAAAATTTTCAGCTTTTCCAGTCCTTCTTCAGAGACTTTTGCTTTACCATCATAAATGGAATTAATGATGCGCACGATCTCAAATAATTCAGCAATCAGCACCGGACTATTGAAATCGTCATCCATTGCAGCATAACATTTATTCCGGATTTCTGCCAGATTGAACGAGTCAGCTCCTTTTGAAACCTTGAGCTTATCTAACAGACCTATAGCGCTCATCAAGCGCTTATATCCCTTATCAGCAGCATCAAGCGCTTCATTGGAGAAATCTAATGTACTTCGATAATGTGCCTGCAGCATAAAGAAGCGAACAGCCATTGGTGAGTAACCTCTATTTAACAAGGGGTGGTTACCGGTGAACAGTTCACCCGGTAAAAATCCATTACCCGCGGATTTGGACATCCTTGCACCATTGACCGTCAGCATGTTGGTATGCATCCAATATTTGGCAGGTGCAGTATGATTACAGGCTTCGGATTGTGCGATTTCGTTCGTATGGTGTGTAGCTGCCAAATCCATTCCACCGCCGTGTATATCAAATTGATCCCCTAAATACTTTCTGCTCATTGCCGAACATTCAATATGCCATCCCGGAAATCCAACACTCCAAGGTGCCGGCCAGCGCATAATAGTTTCGGGTTTTGCTTTAATCCAAAGCGCAAAATCCAAGCGTCCTTTCTTTTCATCCTGGCCACTCAGTTCCCGCGTGTTGTTCAACATATCTTCCAACTTACGATTGGTCAATACGGTATAATCATACTGCTGTACGTATTTTTCAACATCAAAATATACGGTGCCGTTTGTTTCATAGGCATAACCGTTGTCAATGATCTGTTCGATCATTTCGATCTGCTCAGAAATATGACCTGTTGCAGTGGGTTCAATGCTCGGTGGCAAGGTATTGAAAAGGCGTAAAACATCATGAAAGCCAATAGTATATTTCTGTACGATTTCCATTGGTTCCAGCTGTTCTAGTTTAGCCTTTTTCGCAAATTTATCATCTCCTTCATCACGATCGCCCTCCAAATGCCCCGCATCTGTAATATTACGTACATAACGTACTTTATACCCCAAATGACGTAGATACCTAAAAATCAAATCAAAAGAAATAAAAGTTCGACAGTTACCTAGATGTACATCGCTGTAAACGGTAGGTCCACAGACATACATCCCAACAAGGTTGGGATGTATCGGTTCGAATTTTTCCTTTGTTCGCGAAAGCGTATTGTATAAAAAGAGATTGTGGTCCATGTTTGTTCTCTGCTTGGAAATCTATTTTTGTCTGAAATATATTTGAATAGGCACACCCGTAAAGTCAAAGTGTTCACGCAATTTATTCTCGATAAAGCGTTTATATGGATCTTTGATATATTGCGGCAAATTACAGAAGAAGGCAAACATTGGTGTTCTTCCCGGCAATTGTGTCACATATTTAATTTTGATATATTTTCCTTTTAAGGATGGTGGCGGATAACTCTCGATAATATCGAGCATCACTTCGTTCAACTTCGACGTTGGAATCTTTTTTGTTTTGTTCGCGTAAACCTTATCAGCCACTTCCAACACTTTTAGGACACGTTGTTTTTCCGTTACCGAAGTAAAGATAATTGGCACATCCGTGAATGGAGCTATTTTTTCTCTGATACGATCTTCGAACGCTTTCATGGTCTTGTTGTCCTTCTCGATCAAATCCCATTTATTGACA
The DNA here is from genome assembly GCF_002933815.1 of Sphingobacterium sp. HMA12. Lineage (GTDB taxonomy): Bacteria > Bacteroidota > Bacteroidia > Sphingobacteriales > Sphingobacteriaceae > Sphingobacterium. The sequence goes on along the minus strand of NZ_BEYR01000002.1, from coordinate 649,297 downwards.
ACGATCACGATACCTTTACGGTTTTTTTCGGCCAAGTTGAAGATATTCACATCTTGCGCTTCCAAACCATCCTGTGCATCCAACATCAAAATAGTCACATCAGAATCTTCCAATGCTTTGATGGTACGCATGACTGAATAGAATTCAATATCTTCGTTTACTTTTGATTTGCGGCGAAGACCAGCCGTATCGATCAAAAGGAAATTATGTCCATATTGATTGTAATGAATCCGGATAGAATCCCGTGTAGTGCCCGCCATAGGCGTTACGATATTACGGTCTTTACCGATCAATGCATTTGTCAATGAGGATTTACCCACATTTGGACGACCAACAATCGTATATTTCGGTAGAGCTTCGTCTTCCTCCTGTTCTTCTTCAAAATGGGATACAACAGCATCCAATAATTCGCCGGTACCAGAACCTGTTGCAGAGGAAATATTGAACACTTCCCCTAAACCGAAAGCATAAAATTCGGCAGATTCATGATGCAATTTAGCATGGTCAACTTTGTTGGCTACCACATATACAGGTTTGGAGCTTCTTCTGAGGATATCAGCGATTTCATCATCCAGGTCAGTGATACCAGTCGTAACATCCACCATGAATATAACCACTGACGCTTCTTCAATAGCGATATATACCTGATCACGGATTGCCTCTTCAAAGACATCATCCGAACCATGGACAAAACCACCTGTATCGATTACTGTAAATTTCTTTCCGATCCACTCTGCCGTCTCATAATGACGGTCGCGCGTTACTCCGCTAAAGTCATCGACAATCGCTTTTCTACTTTCCGTAAGACGATTGAATAGGGTAGATTTACCAACATTTGGACGACCAACAATTGCAACAATATTTGCCATATTTATTTTATTTGATCCATCCACTATCACAGCAGATGGCACTTTTATGCTAAATTACACGTTAAGGGTACAAAGATACGGATTCAAAAGGGATTATGGAGACAGAAAAACAAAAATGGCTTTACCGTGAAGTAAAGCCATTTATAACACATAATAACCAAGAATTTACCATGTCACGCCCTTAGTAGGCAGTTTCCTATACCCCAAGCCATCTTCAACAAAGTATGTATTTATATAATAAGCTGTATGCCCTGTCATATTAGCTCTGGGTTTTTGCGGCGTTGACTTTGGGACAGGACCTTTAATCGACATGGAAATATCCGAGTCAAAACCGAAAAAATAATTACTTCCTTTGGATCGATATTGTGCAGAATTAAAATCTTCAGTCACATATTCGCTATCATCATAAGCTGTTTCATAATCTGCCGTTAGGGTTCTTGAACGATGCTCATACTTATATTTAATCTTTAGAAAATTATAACCACCAACAGGTATTGTTGCAGCATTATCAGCATATAATTTGATATAAACTTTTCCCTTTCTAATTTCCATCGGAATCCCTTGGGAAGAATAATGTTCATATTCGATGTCCTCATATTCAAATCTTGCGTAAGGCTGCGGATAAGGCCCATACCGGATCTGAAATTCGGATTCTACTGCGGTATCATCTGTTAGATAACGCAATTGAAAACTAATGGGAACCCCGGGATCATTTTCAGAGAATGTGGATCCTTTCTTTAATGCCTCCACAAATCCCTCAACACTATTAAGTGAGATAAGATCCGATTTTAACTGGGTACCATTAGGTCCAGTAATAGCATAGCGCATCTCAGAATCCTTGATAATACGTTTTTCTTCGCTTGTCAATGTAGTTCCACCACCCAACAATCCTTGCAAAATTCCAATTTGTTTTGTAAAGGCATTATGAACAGCTGCGGAATCATCATTGGATTCGATTGTCATTATCCCCATCCTGCCATAGGTCACCCCGCCAACATAGTATGGACTTCTTCCGTTAAAAATTGCTGCGGTATCCAAACCAGTAGGATCAAACAACTCATCATTTGAAACAGGAAGATCTACCTTTATATTAAAGTTCTCCTGATAAAACCTTAACATAAAACCGTAAGATTTTGTCACGGTTTGCTCGCCACTATTATTCCCGTTTTGTTGCTTATACAGGAATAGATCAATATTCTTATTGTAACCATACAGGGTCTTTAGCATTTTGTAATTACTAAAAGAAATCATTTCGTACTTCAATTTTGCCGCACCTATTTTACCAGCATACAATGTACTTAGATCCTTCAGCGCTGCGCGGACAAAAGCCCGATCATTGCTTGGCCGCATCATAATAGTTTTAGCAACCTTGCCAGGGCTAACCGGTAGGCTTGTAGAAATATTAATTGGACGTATTGCACTACCAATATTAGTCATTACAGTTGGCGCAAACAAATCTCCTTTTATACTATGCCCATCAAGTATAGCTCCGGGAAAAACATTTAGTCCCATCTCTGGAGCAACTACAAAAATATCTGATTTGAATGCTTCAATAAAGGCAACTTGAGAGGAGGTAGGCTCCAGAAAATCACGATCTTTATAGGTACCAGCAACCAAACCAGAGCCTTTAGCCATAACTTGTGCGTTCAATTTACCAGCATCTATGCTAATTGGAGAAATGGCCGATTTCCTAAGCTTGGAAAAGCCCGCCCCCGCTCGGTCTGAATGTACATTAATTTCCTTTTTACAAGAAGATAAAAAGCAAAATAGTACAATCATCAATAGATAATTTACATGTTTATTATTCATACTATTTTTTTAATTTTACATTGTCAAAAGACTTGACTAAACCTTTAAGAGTTTCATCGCCCCTTTCATTTTCAATCAATGAATTCTCAATTTCAACACTCGGTTTATGAGATTTATTTTTCGCCAAAGACTTTGGAAGCAGACCTAAAATATAAGCAATCACATCATCTCTTTCATTACCAAAATCCAAGGAAACATTATCCAGAAAACTTTTCTTAGTAGAAAACCCATCGTAGTAATTTCCATTACCCAATGCATTTTCCATCCTGTACATCGCAAGATAGAGTTTATAGTGATCAATGTTTATATCAAAAAAACCCACAGGTTTACCGTAAGTAACCACAGGGAAATCGCTTATACTGCCAGCAACACCTAAAACCTCAACATCTAAATAAGGAGCCAATATATTGATCAGCAATTCACTTGCCGAGGCTGTCGCATTACTTACAATAAATGTTATCTTTTTTATACCATTTAAAGCCCCAATTTTTTTAAAATAATACCGATTGTTTTCAACCTTATAATTTAAATCGAAAAGTGTTGCTATTTTTCCATCTATAATAACGGGCTGATTAGTTTCCGTTAGAATAGGTTGTTTTTTTAAAATCTCAGCTTCTCCTTCTTGCATCTTTCTATTATAAATCTCACTAAACATAAGTTTACCAGCTAGAGCTGATCCAGCGACATTATTCGCTAGATAAACGCATGTATTTTGATACCCTCCCAAATTATAGCGTAGATCCAGAATCAATTCATTAATACCAACTTGAGCAAAATCACTAAAAACAGCATCCAAAATAATTTGAGAATTTTTTAAATGAGCAAAACTTTTTAAAGCCAAGTACCCCGTTTTATCATTCCCTTTTTCAATTATTTTCGCCTTCAGCACCGGGTTTTGCCGATAAGGCTTTGCCCCCAATCGTGCCAACCGATTTTTTCCATCTGTTTCAATCTCCATTGTTACAAACTGGCTTTGCAGCATCTCTTGCAGATATCGAAGAGACCCCATAGTCGAATCAAGCAATCTATTATTAATCGAAAGTACCCGATCTCCCCTTTTAATCTCACTCTCTCCAGCGGGAGAATTATGATCCACCCATGCAATATAGAATCTACCGAGCTTGGTTCTGGCTACAGAAATTCCAAAATCAGTATCACCATTTCCGCTATCTTCATTAACATTTATGATTGTAGAGTATTTGGCGCGGGCACTATTTGGGACTTTATTCTCATAATGAAAACCTGTTATGGAATCAACCGCATATTTACCTATTCCCTGAATCTCATCTAAGTAATTTTCCAATGCATTATTCTCTCTCCTATAATATTTCTGAGGATTAAAAACACGACATTCCGGCAAGTATTCGTTCCATAAATAGACATCTTTAGCATATAGATAAATAGAATCCAATACTTTATCAGAAGAAATCTGTGAAGTATCCACAATACTTTCATCCTTTTTCTTGCACGACACTATCAGAAATAACAATAAAAGAAACAGAAAATTCATAAATCTAATTTTCCGGTCCAAAAGTGCATCAAAGTTCATAAGTACCCGAATCAAAAGACTTAATTGTAATAATCAACATGAAATAAAGGTTTAAAATAAGTGTTGTCTTTAAGGTATTTCAACGTAAACTGAATAGGAACTCCCGGATCTGAAGCTGTAAATTCACCCAAGTTCTCCGTGACAAAAGAAGAAAAACCCTCGATACTTTGTGGTTTGTCAATCATTTGAATAACTGCAGCATTTGGACTTCCCATCAAGTAAACCGTTAGACGGGAATTACTAAACACCTGCAATTCTTCAGACGAAAATGTTTCATTTGTTTTTTTAAACCATTTTTTAATAAGTTTTTCAAATGTCTTTTTTGCGGTCTCTTCATAAAAATTAGTTTCAATCATTATAAAACCGAATCTACCATATGTCACAGCGTCGACATACACTGGCGAAACTCCCTCAAAAACACTTGCTGGGGTCTTCTGGTAATCAATCAGTTCCCCAATCTGAGGATCTGACATACTTAAAGTAAAATTCTTGACGGTGTAAGTCATTATTAAACCTGTATTGTAACTTGTCTTACCATTCGTTTGATTAAAGGATGAGTTTACTGAAGAAAAAAGACTCTTGTGGTTCGCATTATAGCCAAAAGACATTTTAGATTCCTCATAAGAGGAAAAGGACGAAGCAGAAAACGAAAAGTCCTCCAATTGATTCCCGGAGAACCCTGGGCTCATTAATGCATCCCTCAGAAACACACGCGTTTTAGATAGAGAAGGGACATCTATCGTACCGAAAGCTTTATCTGAAACGAAAGTTGCGGACACTTGGATAGGTTTCCGAGTATAACCTTTCAACGGAGCAAAATTACCACTGACGACAGATGCACTTTTTATAATCGAACCAGGGTACACATAATCTTCGTTATTAGGCGTCACAACAACCTCATCGGATCTATATATTTTGGTCCTACCTCCATTCCACATACTATCCTCAATAAAATACAGCGCATTTTGCTTTCTATTATCCAACAGATCTTTTAACTCACTTTTGCTTCTATTCAAGAAAATAGGATCTACTTTTTCTATTTTTAGGGAAGAGTAAATCTCGGCAAGAAGTTTTGGAGAACTATTCGAAACAAGAGTCACCTCACTATCCTTTTGACAGGAATTTAGCAAAAAAAAGGCAAAGGCAAATACTACAAGTACTTTTTTACTTAACATAATAAATTAGGTTAGTCCATGTATAAGTCAAAGAAAAGGCTTATACATGGAAAATTAAATACAATTATTTATATGTGTCCACCTGAAAATTCGTCCAATGCGTACTAAAGTCACTCATATAGTTCAATGAGTAATACAGCGGCGTACCCGGACTTTGCCATGAATATTCCCCTCCATTCGCAATTAACGAAGCAAAGCCTTTTACTCCCTGGATAATATGGATAATATCTTTGCCCTGTGGACCGATTAGATAAACTTTTATCTGTGCATTATTAATTGTATTTACTTGCGACTGTGACAAACCAAGTGTAAGGAGGTTTTGTCCGTCAGCGGCCGCCTTTAACTTGGTAGCAGGAAGATTAAACACAGCTGTAATACTAGTATTAACAGCCTTATAGCTCGAATCCGATTCAAATGTCATAATACCTTTTCTACCATAGGTCACAGAACTAACAATAACAGGATCAAAAGTTCCAAATCGACTTTTGGGAACAGTCGGTTTTACAAAAGGTTCATATATAGGTGGCTCAATATTAACAGAAAAATTTTCTTGTGTAAATTCCGCCCTCACTCGTGTTTTATTATTTGACAAATGAGTAGAATCATGCACAGTCAGTTTAAAAAGACCTGCAATATTAAGATTTGCATTAAATGATAGTTTCATCTCCTGATAACTATTAAATGATGCCATATCGTAACTAAACGACTGCAACTGTTCTCCACTACCATTTTTTAGCGCTGTCTGTATATAAGCTTTATCAAACCCTGGCCCTAGCTTAGTCAATACTCTAGAGGTGCTGTCTGTCGGGAAGGTCGCATAAATAGTAATTGGATTTCTCTCATCAGGCGCCAAGGAGACCGGAACAAAATTCTCCACCCTACCTGCATCCTCACCTTTTAAAATAGCTCCGAGATACAACTGCCTACGGATATTTTCAGTTAAGGCAGGAATTTCATTTGATCTTAGAAAAAGCGTCCTCCCTTTTCCATTGCTCCAAACACTGTCTCTAATTACTTCCGCAGCAGTTTGTTTTCTTCCTTCCAAAAGGTCATAAATACTTTTAGTATCTTGAACGTTCACCTTAATAGGTCCAGGCGAATAACGGGGCATTCCCTTAAATTGGGAAACATAACCTTTTACAGTAGGCACATCATCATTGGTTCTGAAAATTTCATTCTTTTTACAGGAAAAAACAGAGACAACAGTTGACACAACAAATAAAATTTTAATTGTTTTTTTCATAAAATTAAGTTAATTAACAAAATACATATCAGTCAATTCAAATATATAAAAAATATAAAAATAAAACACTATCTAAAGATAATAAAACATAAAAATTAAATATTATTTAACACAAAAGGAATAAACAAAAACAAAAAGCTCAAAAAAAACAACAATTAACATAAAAAACAATATAAAAAAAGAATAAAACTAGTAGAGTTAAAAAATTAAAAAACGACAACAAATACATACCCTTTTATAAATAAAAAATAGGCCGGTAATTGTTATTACCAGCCTATTTAAAACAAAATTTTTACTTTAATTCTGATTTACATTATCCAACTAAACAACTAGTTGTATATACATATTAATTTGCCGTTGGGTTTTGTGTCAACACCCCAGGATAGGAATTTATTGCAGCTTGGGGAATAAAATAAGTCACCCGAAAATCCGTTGCGGGCACATTATCATATTGACTATGAGGACCGGGATATTGCCTAACGAGCTCCTCCCCATTCCTAAACACGTCATAACTTCTTTCTGCCTGATAAGCCAGCTCTAGTTGACGCTCCCGATCAATCAGTTTACTAGCGTTAGACACATCTAAACTTGGGTATGCTCCATTTTCCACAGATCGCGTACGGATTAAATTTAAATCGGTTAAGGCGGCTCCATAATTACCCAACTTCGCGTTTGCCTCCGCACGATTCAAATATATTTCGCCCAAACGACTAATTACAGGAGAATGCAATTGTGAGTCCTCTCCTTCACGAGCACATTTGTAGATAAAGAACTGCGGATAGCCACTATTTAATGTGATAAAGTAATCAACATAACCATCATAGATCTTACCATCTTTATATTTAATAGTATAACTTTCTTCCTGCGCGTTTTTTACAGTCAAGGTATAGGTTTGATCACCATCTTTACAAGTGACAACATTACCATTACGTGTGATAGGAGCCTGGACGTAGTTATTAGCTTTTAAAATATTCCCTAGCTTATCTTTTGTTTCTTCATATTTGATGAATCTGAAAACCTCGGTATAATCACCTGTTTTAGTGTCCTTTTCATAAGTTGGTCCAATAAATGCAGCACGGGCATCAAGCATTTTCACATGCCCCGGTCTCCAATCATTTCTTCCGTCCTGATCCAACAGATTCAAATATTTCGCACTGGCATACATTTCTCCCCAACCAATACCATTGATATTGGCATACATACTACCAATTGAATTTTCAAAATCATCACTTGTAAACTCTGTAGATAATCGTTTTATTGCAAAAATGGTCTCCTTATTATCTTCTGGCCTTAATGTATTATATTTCATAAATTGATCGCGGGCCAATAAAACATATTGCCCCGAATTGATCACTTTATCGGCATATTCAACAGAAAGACGTGCATACGCAGCATTAGGAGTCTTGTAGGTGCCACTCATATATAGATAAATCCGAGACAACATCGCTTGCGCAGCTTCTTTAGAAGCAAAAATCGCCCCCTTGTTAATAGTCATCAGCGACTCCGCTTTTTTCAAATCGCTGATCGCCTGTTCATAAGTCTGTTTTACCGTAGAGCGATCAGGCAAATTAAGGTCATTAATTACATCATCTGGTGTACCGTTAACAATTGGGACCCCAAGGTTAGTCTCTGGATTTTGGTAATAAGGTTTACCAAAAGCACGGCATAGATAGAAATACATCATCCCCCGGATGTAATAACATTCGCCCAATTGATTATCAATTTCGGCACTCTGCCCCTCCTTCACTAATTTGATAATATTAGACGCCTGAGCAACTGCCTTATAGCCATAATCCCAAAATGTCTGCAACCGATAATTTTCCGAATTTCTAGCAAACGAAATAAAAGAATAGAAATCATCGGTTGAAGTACCGCGAATCATCATGTTATCCCCGGCATATTCACCAAGGCGATGCATTGGATCAGACCAAGCTTTGAGCTGGCCATATGTACCATTCATGAGCGCGCCTAAATTCGCCTCCGGATCTTGGGTAACTAGATCCGCATCCATAGAGCCATAAGGATTTCTATCGATATTACAAGACACCACTGTACTCGTAATTAGTATTGAAAATAATATTTTTTTCATTGTTATATCCACATCAATGTTTAAAATGTCAAATTTGCTCCGAACATAAATTTCTTTGTTGCCGGATAAATTGCTGGTCCAGCCGTTCCCATAATAACCCCTTCATCGTTAATAGTTGTTTCAGGATCAACACCAGAATAATTCGTCCAGGTAAATAGATTCTCACCTGCAAAATAGACTCTTAAATTTTTGACCTTATATTTTTCTAATTTGAAATTATAGCCAAGCGTTAAAGAACGCATTCTCAGAAAATCATTTTTTTCCAAATATCTTGAAGAGGCTTTGTTTCCCCCATCTGTATTGCGATATTTTGCTACTGGATGTGTCGCAACATCACCAGGTTTTTCCCAACGGTTCCATCCATCCATTAATTTCATTTGATTTCTATCATTGTAGGCGCCATCCGAATCATATTCCTGACGCGCGTAATTATACATCATACCACCGATAGAATATCCAAACACTGCATTCAGATCAAATTGTTTGTAACTCACAGCAGTGTTAAATCCGCCAAACAATTTAGGATTAGAGCGTCCTACTTTATAAAGACTTGCTTGACCATATTCTGAAGTCGTTGTCTTTGTCTCATTCCCCTCAGCGTCTACGACGTTTTTGTACCACATAGGTTTCCCATTATCCACGTTAACCCCCGCCCATTCTTTCATATAATACGTATCAATAGGCGTATTGACAGCTAAGATTTTCTGCGCTGCACCGGCAATATTTATACCATCATTGACAAAAATAGGTTTTGCGACAAAATTCCCTTCAGCATCCCGAGACGGGAATAGATCAGTCAGCTTATTGGTATTGTGTCCCAGATTTACATCAAGACTCCAATTCCAGTCGTTTGAACGGATAATATCTCCACCTATAGTTAATTCCACCCCTTTATTTGTCATTTTCCCAACATTCTTCCAAACACGAGTGACTCCGGTCAGACCGCTGATGGGAACGAGGTAAAGAATATTATCTGTTTTCTTGTTATAAACGTCCACATTCAGTCTAAGCCTATTTTTGAAAAAAGCAGCATCCAATCCTCCTCCTAAGGTATAGGTTTGTTCCCAAGTCAAGTCTTTGTTACCAATTTGGTTAATCAATACACCGGGTACACCATTATATGACGCACCACTTGACACCGAATACAGATTAAATTGTGGATACAAAGCTGTAGGTCTATTACCAACAGAACCATAAGCCGCACGTAATTTCAAATTATCTACCCAATCAACCTTAAACCAATCCTCTCGATGAATATTCCATCCCCCGGAAACAGAGAAAAAATTCGCATATTTGGCATTTGTTCCAAAATTTGAAGCACCATCTCTTCTAAAGGACACTTGTGCCATGTATTTATTGTCGTAAGCATAATTAGCATTAGACAAGAAAGATTGTGTCGCCCATTCTGAAATCCCACCTTTTGTTCTTTCAGGAATTGCAGCAGCATCAAGCACCTCAATACCAGGGACAATACCTTTTCCATAGGCATCCAAAGTTTTCCCCCAATAGTCATTAAATTCATAGGCAGCAATACCGTTTAAAGCATGTTTATCCCAAGTCTTATTAAAACGTAAGACTTGATTAGTATATCTACGTGCATATTCTGATCTATAATCCGTCACACGCCCCTGCACACTTAAACCACCATTAGATCTTGGATCTGTATAGCCACTAGCGGAGTAACTATTGTACCTGTAATTGTTGATTGATGAAAAAGTCAACCAATCCGTAATCTTAACATCAAAGTCCAGGTTCCCCATAAACTCGTAGTTCGTATTAGCCGATTTATTCCATTGTAAATCATACAGATAGTTTGTCTGCGAACCATTTACCCATCCACTATAGCGATGTGGCACTAAATTTCCATTAGCATCATAAGGACTATCCCAAGGCAAATTGACGTACATTGCCGCTGTAGAATATTGACGATCATCAACAGATCGTTTAGCTCCCACAACAGACGGTTTTATCGTCAACCAATCAGTCGGTTTATAATTTGTATTAAATCGGAAATTATAACGGTCATATTCGTAACCCTTAACTGAACCAACCTCATTGTAGTAACCTAAAGATAAATAGGATTGGATTTTTTCGCTTCCGCCTTGCAGGGATATATTATGGTTCTGAATAAACCCTTTTTTTGTTGCAACTTTCCACCAATCGAAATCACTATTCCGTAATTCTGGATTCCACCGTTTAAAATTGATTGTATTGGCATTAGAAAATGAAGCATAATAGTCATAGAGTTCTGCTCCGTTCATCATCTGCATATTTCCATTAGTTAGTTCAGTGAACCCCATTTTCGTGGAAACATTGATTGCCAAAGGTTGAGCAGTTGGGTTTTTAGTTGTGATAATAATAACACCGTTTGCCCCCTGAGAACCATAAATCGACGTTGATGCCGCATCTTTCAACACAGTCATTGACGCGATATCATCCGGATTTAGATCACCGGGAGCTGAGCCTACAATAACACCATTGATCACCCACAAGGGGCTTGTTGTCCCACTTAAGGAAGCTTGCCCACGAATGACCACACCACCTTTAGTACCCGGTCTCCCGGTTCCCGGTGCAACATATACACCTGCCGCTTTACCATTCAACATATTTTCCACTGAAGGGGTGGTTACATCACGCAATTTGTTTCCCTGTACATTTTGCAATGCTCCAGTCAAACTCTCCTTTTTCTGTTGCGTTCCGTAACCCACAATGACAACCTCCTCAAGAGCTTCGCTGTTGGACTCCATGCGGACACTAATCATGGAACCTGTTACCGTCACTTCCTGGGTCTTGTAACCGATGCTATTGATCACTAAAACATCTCCATTTTTAGCCTCAATGCTAAATTGCCCGTCAGTTCCAGCTGAAGTAGAACGTGAGGTCCCTTTAACACTAATAGTAGCTCCTGCTAAAGGACCATCCGCAGACTGTACTTTTCCATTTATTTTCTGCTGGAAAATAGCGCTGTTCAACAGAACATGAGGGTCTGGAAATTTAAGACCATTAGCATTAGCTGGGTTGTGTGTACTTGTTATGAGTAAAGCTAATGATAACAGACTCAACTTGTGATTGTCGAGAATCTTTGAAATCATAATATTTAATAGTTAGTTTAAAAATTGATTAGCGTACTAATCAAAATTTAGGTACATGAATGCTAAAACTAAAAGAAGAAATGAGTATATCAAAATCTAACAACAACGAAATCGATTGCGCTATTTCAAACAAACGATTGCATAAACATTCAATTGTAGCAGCATTATTTAGTTAGTAAACGTGACTGTCAACACTGGGTTTCTACACTATATAAATTCACGACAACTATAACATCATGAAACACAATAAATAAAATTGATGTTTAGTACAAGCAAGAAAATCCTAATAATTAAGACACATCCAAAATGATAATAGTCGATAATGATCCAGAATATGAAATGTGATGATGTCCCAAACAACGAAAGGGAAGATCGAAAGAAAAAACATTAAAAATTATAGTGTCCTTTCTTTACTGGAAAGGACACTATAGTTAAAGTTATTGTCGGAGATTAATAACCTTTATTTTGAGTCAGTACACCGTAAGATAAATCTATTTCACTTTGTGGCACTGGCATTAGATATAATCGTTCAGTCCAAACACGTTTTTGCGCTAGACCATTACTAATGTTATAGATATTTTTCATTACATCGGGTGCGGTCTTCCAACGACGTATATCATAATAGCGCGAACCTTCCAATACCAATTCAATTGCTCTTTCATTACGAATCAATTCTCTTAATTTAGCTTGTGAGCCATAGATCTCATGATCCACCTTAGCCATCCCAGCTCTGACACGGATCTGATCCAGGGCATCATAAACTGTAGCATCTGGTCCGGATATCTCATTCTTTGCTTCTGCATAAGTCAATAATATTTCCGCATAGCGCAGTAAAATAATATTGGTATACGAGTCAACTTGCTCTCTACTTGAAGCAGGATCGACCAATTTACGGAAATTATAACCAGTCTGCGACATATTGGATTTTCCGCTCTGCCAAGCAAATGTATAACCACCTTCTTTTGTCAACGCATTCCAAGGTGCAGTTTCAAATAAAATAGACGCGTAAAAACGTGGATCTCTATTCTTAAATTCCTTGACAAAATCCGCTTTATCAGCTTTTGCATAATTTGCTGCCCGAACTACTGAGGAGATCGTGTCTATAGGTTGTCCCGTTTTATAACTCGGATATAAATTTACCAGATTTTGTGTCGGTGTCAGGGAGCTCCATCCCCCAACCGACCCCTCCATCAGTAGCGTGTTATTACTTTGGCTTTGTACAGCCTTAATATATTGCCGATCCAGAATCACTTCAGAATTCCCTTTATTTTCCAACTCAAATATTCCTTCGTAGCTTCTTAACCCCAATCTGAATGTGTTTTGGTCTGCTGCATTGTTAAAATCAACAAATTTACTATAGTCGTCTTTTTTATCCAGCTCTGATTCGCTGCTCACTTTAAATAAAGAGTAGCCCAGTCCCATGACTTCTTTAGCCGTAGCGGCGGCCTTTTCCCAATTATTTTCAAATAAATAAAGACGTGCCTTTAGCGCCAGTGCAGCACCCTTGGTAATCCGTCCTTTGTCGTCGTCAGAAGTATACGAAGCAGGTAATTTTGTGGAGATATCCTGCAGCTCGTTGTACAAGAATTCCAGCACCTCACTCTTTGCATTACGTGGCACATTTGACTCTTCCCTAGTCAAAACTTTCGTTACCAAAGGAATATCACCAAATCTCTCCACCATCGGAATGTATAAATAAGCCCGGATAAAGCGTACCTCTGCTTTATAACGTTCTTTCAATGCAACGTCCATGGTTGCCTTATCGACATTATCCAAAAAATAATTACAGGTACGGATCGGAATATAATCCCAGCCTGCGTTTAGCGCCGTTGTAACCGATCCGGATGAAATATCTGTTGATGGGCTCTCCCAAGGGTATTGAGCGTGCACCAACTCCGACGCCCCATCGCTATACATACCATCCGATAATTTACCGTAAACTGCATTGACAGCCAATTTCACATCATTTTCAGTTCGCCAAAACTCCTCTTCAGGAGTTTTATTTACAGGTGTACGGTCTAAAAAATCCTTCGAACACGCACCAAATAAAAGCGTTGCTGCCAATAGTGGATATATTAAATTTCTTTTCATTTCTTTTGTATTAAAAAATTAAAACTTAGCTGTTAAACCTACGGAGAATGTTTTTACCCCTGGATAACTCGCTCTTCCCGACCCTGTTTCTGGATCGTAATCACCCAAACGTTTGTCTGCCATAAAGGTGAATGGGTTGGTAGAGGATGCAAAAAGGCGTAATTGGGACATTTTCATAGAAGTTAGCAATTCTTTCGGAAAGGTATACCCAATGGTAATGGCGCGAATTCTAAAATAGTTTCCGCTGAACAACCAGAAATCAGAGGTCCTATAATTTTGTGGTGCATCTCCTGTTAATGTGATCCGTGGAAAAGGAGCGTCTGCTTTATTGTTTTCTTCAGACCAACCATTTACCCAGCTTTTTTTGACGTTAGCACCATTGAAGAACGGAAAAGATGCCTCATTATCCAGGTAAGTTTTTACCCCGCCAACACCATAAGTCAGGACATCTAGGTCAAAATTCTTATAGGCTGCACGCACATTGAAACCATAGTTGAACCAAGGTACGTCATTACCAAGAATGGTGCGGTCTTTCGCATCTATTATTTTGTCACCGTTAATATCAACATATTTGATATCGCCAATCTGGGTATCAGTTCCTAGATCTTTTTGATTTGCATGTCCTTTGATCTCCTCCTGACTTGTAAACACGCCCGCTGTTTTATAGCCGTAATAGTCGCCGACAGATCCCCCTACACGATTGATATAGTAACTGTCCACAATTTCGTTTACATCACCTAAGGAAAGAATCTTATTTTTAATTTTTGAGATATTTCCCGAAACCGAGTAGGTAAATTCTTCGCCAATTTTACCATTATACGTCAACGAAATCTCAATCCCTTTATTCTGGGTAACTCCCTGGTTGTAATAGGGTGTATGTTTTTTATCAAAACCATAAGTGGATAAACTTACCGGTTGGATCAGGATATCATCTGATTTTTTAACAAAATAATCGGCTACTAAATTGAACTTTCCACCCAAGAATGTAGCATCAATCCCCACATTGCTCATTGTTACTTTCTCCCAAAGCGCCAAGCGATTAGCCCCGTACAACTGCTCGAGACCGTCCACAGCATTTCCATTAAAACTATAAGGTGATCCGCGGTCCAGCAGATTAAAATAATTACCAATAGCAACAGCATCCTGATTACCTAGCGAACCATAGGATCCACGTAATTTCAATAAGTCAACCCATTTGGCATTCTCCATAAACGACTCCTTATTGATATTCCAACCAGCGGAGAAGGATGGAAATGTTGCCCTTCTGATCTCCGGTGCAAAACGGGAAGAATAGTCCATACGCAGATTTGCTTCCAACAGGTATTTGTCTTGGTACGCATAGTTAAAGCGCCCAAAAACGGAGCGTAACGCCCATTCATCCTGCGTTGTACGGTTAGCTAAACCGGTATCATCTTTACTGATTTCACCTGAACTACCATTGATAATTGTGGATGCATCATTATTAACAAAGTTCTGTCTACCCAAAAAAGCTTCTCGATACACATTTGATTCCTGTGATGCCCCAACAGTTATTTTTCCGAAGTGATCACCAAACTTACGTTCGTAATTGACCGTTCCCTGTAAAAGTAATTCCTGACGTTTGCCCCAAAACTCTTTTAACTCATTTATAGCATTAACGGTAGAACCCATCGGTTGCTTGGTAATAAAATTAATAACTGGATCGGTACGATTTATAAAATCAAAAGAATTTGTATTGGTATACTTTAAAGAGATTGCCCCATCAATAGAAAGTCCTTCTAAGGGAGTCAAAGATGCATTTGCGGCCAACTGCAGATAATTATCTCTGTTGTTTCCCCTGCCACCTTCGGTTATTGCACGCAACTGATTGTTTTTCGCTATAGTGGCATTGGCGGCACCGTTAGAGATCGACCCCCAGGAACCGTCAGACTGTTTTATGACAGTAAAAGGTAAAGCTCGTCCCATTTCTGTCCAGCTAATTTCGCTTCCGATTCGATCATAATCCTGCTTTAAAAAAGAGATATTGGTATTAAACGTCAATAGATCTTTAATCACCGCGGTATTGGTATTAAGTTTCATATTGATACGATCTTGTTTGCGCCCGGGAACAAGAGACTGCTGATCGAAATAATTTAAGCCTAAATAATAATTTGTTATTTTTCCGGGTGCAGTTACGTTTAAGCCAAAATCACGTTGTGGAGCCGTATGTCTCAAAACTTGATCATACCAATCGTTATTGGGATAGTAGTCCGGTTCAGATTGATTTTTAAATTTTTCGATTACTTCTGGTTTAAAGGTTGGAGTCTTTCCCACATTGACCATTGCTTTGTTATATAACTCAGCATAGGTCATAGCATCGGCAAATTCAGGCAGGAAAGAAGCGCGTTGAAATCCATAATTAGCATTAAAACCGATGACTGCTCGTTCACCACCACCCCGTTTTGTCGTCACCAAAATCACACCATTTGCCGCTCTGGATCCGTACAGTGAAGCCGAGGCCGCATCTTTCAAAACAGACATACTTGATATGTCGTTAGGGCTTAAAGCTGAAAATTCAGCACTTGTTGCTGGAATTCCGTCGATAATAAACATGGGTGATGGCGAACCGAGATTTGTACGCCCCCTTACCGTAATGGATCCCGCATTTGATGAAGGTCCAGTAGTACTCTTTCTAACTTCACCCGGCCGATTCAATACCGTTATTCCCGGAGAAATACCTTGAAGTGCATTTTACAGGGACGTCACAGGTCGATCGGCTAGTTGTTTGGGAGTGATAGTTGCGACAGATCCGGTTAGATTAGCCTTCTTTTGTGTACCGTAGGCCACTACAACCACCTCCTCAAGGGCTTCACTATCTGAAATTAAATCAATGGTTACAACAGAGGATGAAACGGAAATTTCCTGCGGCTTATAACCGATACTCTTTACAAGTAATACATCACCAGTTTTAGCTTCAATGCTAAACTGACCGTTCGAATCAGTTGATGTGGAACGTGAGCTCCCTTTCACTGTAATGGTAACCCCTGCTAATGGCCCTTCAGTTCCTTGCACTTTCCCGGTTACTTTTTGTTGGTAAATGGTATTATTCAAAACTAAAGTGTGGGAATAGTTTAACTCACCTGCATTGGAGGCATTCACGCCTGCAAATAAGAGCGTTAAGGATAACAGACTTAGCTTTTGATTACCAAGAATCTTTGAGATCATAATATCTAATAGTTAGTTTTTAAATTGATTAGTTTTCTAATCAATTTAGGTACATGAATGCTAAAGCTAGAAGAAGATATGAGGATATCAAAGCCACAATGTAACGAAATCGATTGCGTCAATTGAACAAACGATTGCATAGGCATCCAATTGCAACAAAACTGTCCCGTTCCTATTTGAGATCTTCTTGAAAGAATGGATATACCGCAAACCCGGGGGGATCTTCAGCTGATAAGGCTAAATTAAACCACTATTATTTTTCTTTTTCCGAAAAAAATAGTTGAATATAATATTAAACTGAGGGAGGCATAAAACGAAAAAAGCCAAGGTTTTCACCTCGGCTTTTTCTTTTAGTAGCGGGGACCAGACTCGAACTAGTGACCTTCGGGTTATGAGCCCGACGAGCTACCAACTGCTCCACCCCGCAATGTATTTTTAATTTCTTTAAAAGAACCGGTCATTGCAACCGGCTCTCTTTTTAGTAGCGGGGACCA
>NZ_BEYR01000002.1:0-631596 GCF_002933815.1 Sphingobacterium sp. HMA12 | reverse complement strand
ACCCCGCAATGTATTTTTAATTTCTTTAAAAAGAACCGGCCATTGCAACCGGCTCTTTCCTTTAGTAGCGGGGACCAGACTCGAACTAGTGACCTTCGGGTTATGAGCCCGACGAGCTACCAACTGCTCCACCCCGCAATATATTTTTGAACAAAATTGCTTTTTTCTTTTGAAAAAACAAGATTATGATCCTTCCGAATTGGAGTACAAAGATATATTTTGTTTCTTTGTAATCCTAATAAAATTTAGAAAAATGTCACATAAAGCAGGATTCGTAAGTATCATCGGAAAGCCAAATGCTGGTAAGTCCACCCTAATGAACGCTTTAGTAGGTGAAAAGATGTCTATCATCACACCCAAAGCGCAAACGACAAGACACCGCATTATCGGTATTGTAAACGATGAAGACCATCAAATTGTGTTTTCCGACACACCGGGCGTCATCAAACCAAACTATTCTCTACAGGAATCAATGATGAACTTTGTCCAGGGATCGCTTATTGATGCCGACATTATTTTATTTGTGACCGATATCCACGAGAAATACGACGAGAATGACGTATTGGAAAAATTGCGTAAAACGAATTCTCCAGTAGCAGTCCTGATCAACAAAATAGATAAATCATCTGAAGAAGAGGTAAAAGCCAAAATTGAATTTTGGCAAGAAAAGCTAAATCCGGATACTATCTTCGCTATCTCGGCTAAATTGGATCATAATGTATCTGCTGTCATGCAATACATCAAAGATAAGCTGCCTATCCATGAGGCTTACTACGAAAAAGATGAACTAACGGACAAATCCATGCGTTTCTTTGTCTCCGAGATGATCCGTGAAAAAGTATTCAAACTGTATGACAAGGAAATTCCTTACAGTACAGAGGTGATTGTTACTTCCTACAAAGAAGAAGCAAATATCACGCGTATTGCCGCCGAAATCATTGTTGAGCGCGATTCGCAAAAAAACATTATCATCGGTAAAGCGGGAGCTATGATCAAAAAAGTAGGCACCTATGCCCGCCAGGATATTGAAGAATTTATTAACGGAAAGGTTTTCCTTGAACTTTTCGTTAAGGTAATTCCTGACTGGAGAAGCAAAAAGAATTACCTCAAGCGTTTTGGTTACGACGATTAATTAGTACTTAGTAGATAGTATTGAGTCTTGATATTCTGGTTGTACAAGCCTTAGTTCGATAAGCTCGTTTCATTAAAATATACACGGAGTGCTTTAATCTGTTTCAGATTAAGCACTTTTTTTAGGTCTTCATCCGAAGCTTCCTTTACTCGTTTAACAGATTTGAATTCGGTCAGCACCTTTTCCACCGTTGTTTTCCCGATCCCGGGTATGTTTTCCAATTCAGACACAAAAGTCTTGCGGCTGCGTTGATTACGGTGAAAGGTGATCCCAAAGCGGTGCGCCTCATCACGCAAGTGCTGGATAATCCTTAAAGTTTCAGATTTCTTATCTAAATAGAGTGGATACTGATCTCCGGGATAGAACAATTCTTCCAGTCGCTTAGCGATACCGATGACAGTTACCTTACGTTCTATTCCCAGTAAGCGCAAGCTTTTTAATGCAGCGCCCAACTGTCCCTTACCACCGTCGATAATAATCAATTGCGGCAAGGATTGATCTTCATCCAACAACCTCCTGTATCGTCTAAAAACAGCCTCCTCCATGGTCGCAAAATCGTTTGGTCCCTCCACTGTTTTCACGTTAAAATGTCTATAATCTTTTTTGGAAGGCTTTGCATCTTTAAATACCACGATAGCCGATACAGGATAATTTCCTTGGATATTGGAGTTATCAAAACATTCGATATGTTGTGGTAACACATTCATACGAAGATCCTTCTGCATCTGTTTTAAAATACGTTCGGTACGAATGTCAGGATTCAGTTTTTCGTATTGTAGCAGGCGTTCCTTCCTAAAAAAAGCTACATTTTTCTGGGATAGCTCCAGCAGCTTTTTCTTCTCCCCCAATTTAGGGATTGTAAATTTTATCCGTTCGTTTTCCTCGATATCCAATTCAAACGGAACAATAATCTCCCGCGACAGGCTTTTAAACCGTTCACGTATTTCGGGGATGGCCAGAGAAAGTAGTTCCTGCTCGCTCTCATCAAGACGACGTTTCATTTCAAGGGTCTGCGTCTGAATAATGACGCCGTTCATTACCTTTAAATAATTGACAAAGGCATACCCCTCATCTGAGGCAATGCTAAATACATCCACATTGGTTATCGAAGAATTGACCACGGTCGATTTGCTCTGATAATTATCCAGTTTATCGAGTTTGGCTTTAATCAATTGTGCCCGTTCAAAATCAAGTGAAGCTGCCGCTGCTGCGATGCTTTCCTTTAATCTATTGGTGACCACGGAAATTTTACCGTTCAAAATATCCTTGATGTCACTTAGGTTCTGATCGTAATCTTCTTCAGACTGATATCCTTCACAGGGCCCTTTACAGTTTCCAATCTGATATTCGAGGCAGATTTTGAACTTCCCTTTTCGGATATTCTCCTGTGTAAGCGCCAGATTACATGTCCGCAGCGGAAACAGTTCGCGGATTAGGTCCAGTACAATGTGCATCATACCTACAGAAGGGTATGGTCCGTAGTAGCGGGAACCATCCTTAATAAATTGCCTTGTCCAAAAAACACGGGGAAAGGGCTCGTTCTTGATGACAATCCATGGATAGGTCTTGTCATCCTTGAGCATGACGTTGTATTTTGGCTTATGCTTCTTGATTAATGAATTCTCAAGCAACCAAGCATCAATTTCGGTATCTACTATAGTAAAAGAAATACGATTGATCTTACGGACCAAAACACGGGTCTTACCGTTCAATTGATTTTCATTGACAAAATAAGACCCTACCCGGTTACGCAGGTCTTTCGCCTTACCGATATAGATCAATTCATCGTGTTTATCAAAATATTGATAGACCCCTGGTCGATGAGGTATTTTCTTTAATTCTTCTCTATAGTCAAATGTCAAAACTTTAAAAATTAAAAAGTAAAAAACGGAGACAGCTTATAAGCCATAGGCTATCAACACAAAGTCTCCATATTCACAGCTGAAAAGTCGAAATAAGAAAACGAAGACAGCATGTAAGCCGCAGGCTTGTCCAACCAAAATCTCAACACCCAATTCTAACACCTTAATATTCAGATTAAAACCCCAAACGATCATCCTTTAATTTGGGTTCATCCTTGCTGCTTGAGTCTGTAGATCCGTCTTCGACATCAGAGCCGCCACCGCCCCAATACTGGTTACAGTCAATGACACGGGTAAGTCCACCCTGTGGCTGTTCGAAATCACCTTTTGTATATTTCAAATTTGAATCTTTATAAACCTTTTGCATAAAGAAGGCAAAGACTGGCATAGCTGCGGCAGCCCCCTGTCCATATTCCATCCGGTCAAAACTGATTCCGCGATCCTCAGCTCCCGTCCAGACGCCTGTAACCAGTTCCGGAGTAATACCGATAAACCAGGCGTCAGAGTTATCATTGGTTGTACCTGTTTTACCACCGATCGGATTGGTGAGGTTGTATTTCCACTGAATACGTCGAGCTGTACCCTGAGATACAACTTTTTTCAGCATATCAACAATAATATAAGCGGATTCGCTATTCAGGGCTTTCACCACTTTCGGCGCCTTATCATAGATGGGCGTCCCATTTTTATCTTCGATACGTAAAATGGCTGTTGGCTCGATCCAGGTTCCCTGGTTAACAAAAGCAGAATAAGCACCAACCATATCAAAAACAGATGCTTCGTAGGCACCTAAGGAAATGGAAGGATAATTGGGCACGTCACTCGTTATTCCCATGCGTTTGGTTAATGCAGCGACCTCCGCAGCCCCCACTTCATGTACGAGATAAGCTGTTGCAAAGTTTTGTGAATAAGCTAATGCCTTCGCCAAAGTAATCGGATTCCCACCCTGTGCATTTCCTCTTGGCGTCCAACCATTGTATGTTTGTTGGTAATTCGGAATACTATAACAAGGCGAATAACCGTTGTCGATAGCTACTGCATAGGTAAATGGCTTAGCTGTAGACCCTACCTGCCGTGTCCCCATTTTAACCTGATCATATTTGAAGTGGTCAAAATCAATTCCGCCAACCCAAGCCTTAATATGCCCGGTTTTTGGTTCCATAGACATCATTGCATTCCGCAGCATGAGCTTGTTGTACTTAATGGAATCCATTGGTGTCATCATGGTATCTTTACTGCCTTTCCAGGTGAAAATATTCATCGGAACTTTCACATTGAACGCTTTTTTGATCTGATCGTCATTTAATCCTTCTTCGCGTAATATCCGATAACGATCAGAACGTTTCATTCCACTGATCAACAACTTCGCTTTATCGCCTTTGAACGGATCTCTATTTTTCCACTGCGCCGAAAACTTCGATTGCAGCTGCTTCATCCATTCTTTCTGCGCGTCCTCAGCATACTGCTGCATGGACATATTGATAGTCGTATAGATCTTTAATCCATCGCGATCTAAGTCATAAGGTGTCCCGTCAGCTTTAACAATCTTAAGATTAGCAAATTCCTTCTTAATCTGATCCTTCAATACAGCCCTAAAATAAGGTGCTAGCCCTTCACCGTAGTTTGCGATTTTCAATTCCAGTCCGAGTGGTTTCTCCTTCGCATTCGATGCTTCTTCGGCAGAAATAAAATTGGCGGCCACCATATTATTTAAGACGGTATTACGCCGCTTGGTCGCATTCTGAGGATAACGCACTGGCGAATATACACCTGGTCCTTTCAGCATACCAACCAATAGTGCTGCTTGATCCGCTGTCAATTTGTCTGGTGTAGTATTGAAATAAGTACGCGCCGCAGATTTTATCCCAAATGTATTGTATGCCCCGAAATCCACCGTATTAAAATACATCGTGATAATTTCATCCTTCGTGTAGTTTCTTTCCAAACGCACAGCTGTGATCCATTCCTGAAACTTTTGAATAATACGTTTTAAAAAATTCTTTTGACGGCCATCAGAAAAAAGATTGAGTGCCAGCTGTTGTGTGATCGTACTTCCCCCTTGCTTATTCCCGGTCAGGGTATGAAATATTACCGTAAATGTACGGGAATAGTCTATTCCGGAATGGTCATAGAAGCGCTTGTCTTCTGTGGATACCAATGCTTTGACCAGGTACGGCGATAGTTCGCTGTATTTCACATTCGACCGATTCTGTACATAATAAGTCCCTAATACTTTATGATCCTCCGTAATGACCTCAGACGCTAAATTGCTTTTTGGATTTTCCAGATCGTTAAACGAAGGCAATTTTCCAAATACTCCAAGGCGTATACTCAATATAAATAGAAATCCCAAGGCTACAATGCCGATAATGATCTTCCAAAAATTGAACGTATATCGTTTTATATCGCCTTCAGTAAGTTGATTTTTTTTTGATACTCGCTTCATCTATTTACTAAATTTCATGTGCAAATATTATTCATTTATGCTTTTTTTTATCTGGCATTTATGAATCTACAGCATTTTGTTTTTTTTAAAAGCTACATGGGATATCCATTTTTTTGATCCGTGTTTATCTTTTTTAATTGGATATTTCGCTATTCGCTCTTATTATAGACTTCAATATGATTTTAATGTCCACTCTATCAGATAATGTGCCAAAGAATGCTTCATGGCAAAGGTATTACTAATTCATTCAAAAGTGTGCATGAAAACATGAAAATGTTTCCATTTACCAAGTTGATGATGATGCTATACCCGTTCTATTAAACAGACGGCATAAGCAACAACACCTTCTTGCCTGCCGATAAAACCCATTGTTTCATTCGTGGTCGCTTTGATGGAAATATCATCTGTATCCAGACCTGTAGCCTCAGCAAGTTTAATCTTCATCTGTGGAATATAGGGCTTTATTTTAGGTGCTTCAAGGCAAAGCATCGCATCAATATTGCCAAGTTGATATCCTTTTGCCTGAATCAATTTCATACATTCTTTCAACAGCAACAGGCTACTGATCCCTTTCCACCGCATATCTGTATTGGGAAAGTGATAACCGATGTCTTCCAGGTTTGCGGCACCCAAAATAGCGTCACAGATAGCATGGACCAATACATCAGCGTCTGAGTGACCAAAAGCTCCTGCATGATGCTCCAAATGTACACCACCAACAATAAATGGATGCCCCGCCTTTATTTGATGGACATCAAACCCAAATCCTACCTTGATTTTCATTATTATTATTAAATTAAGAGAACACGCTTTTCAACGTAATAAATAAGCTCGTTTTGCTGTGTTTGTTCTGTAAAAGATGATCCATCCTCAGTTCATTTATTTACTTTGCAAGCTAGATTAGCAAGCACGATGCTTTCATTGCTACGAAGATAACATTTTAGAGCTGATATTTTGAAATGGAGTTTAGCATCAGACGCGATCTTCCGCTTTAACTATTGGCTATCAATAGCGGTATAATCCTAATAACAGAGGGCTATTTCGTTGGAAATAGCCCTCTGTTATAATTTATTGTCTGTTTGTTTTACTCAACCCTTAAGGAAATGGATCTATGCTTCCACTTCTTCAGGCGCAAACTGATCATACACTTCTCCAAAAGCATCGTAGTCCTGATCACCGTTAGGCTCAAAAACCTGAATGTCTTTGGATCTGGCAAAATCAACAATCTCCGTATTGACGTTTTCATCAGCTACGACCACCATATCCGTAAAATGCAACGCGCCTTTATAGATTGCTTCATAGCTACCATCACCATACACTTGCGCGTCTTCAGCTTTAAAAGCACCTTCTGGAGCCATTTCAGCATACTTTGAGCCCAACGTGCCTTTAAACTCTTCGTTAAACAAAGAATACATCACTTTTGCATCCTTAAATGTAGGGTCGTCCTTATACGTTGTTTTCACGTAAGCAGGTACCAAAGCAGAGAACCAGCCATGACAGTGTACTACATCCGGCGACCAGCCTAGTTTCTTAACAGTTTCCAACGCTCCTTTACAGAAGAACACCGAACGCTCATTATTGTCTGCAAAGAATTCGCCATGCTCATCACTAAAAACTTTTTTACGCTGAAAGTAGTCCTCGTTATCCAAGAAATACACCTGCATCCGAGCTGCAGGCAGTGAAGCTACCTTAATAATTAGCGGATTATCATTATTATCCACAACAATGTTCAAGCCTGAAAGACGAATCACCTCATGCAATCTATTTCTACGCTCATTGATATTCCCAAAACGAGGCATCAGGATCCGGATTTCAAAACCCTTCTCTTGCATCGCTTGAGGCAGTTGACGTGTAATTTCAGAAATTTTGGTTAATTCGAGGAAAGGCGACATCTCGTGAGTAATAAACAATATCTTCGTTTTTGCCATCTCCAGTTATTTTTATTTATTATTTTCGAACAGTAAAATCGGTCTACAAAGGTACAAAAAAAATACTTACCATGCAATTTACTATCAATCATCGTTTTATATTCCCAAAATAATATGCAACTTTGCGAACAAAAAACTATTCAGCAAAGTGGAAATTTTCAAAACGAAAGCATCGCTCCAAGCACATCTCCAAAAAGCACGCTCGGCAGGTAAAAAGATAGCCTTGATCCCCACCATGGGGGCACTTCATGAAGGGCATTTATCGTTATTAGATTATGCGAAACCCATCAGTGATATTCGTGTTTGTAGCATTTTTGTCAACCCCACGCAGTTTAACGACCCTAAGGATCTTGAAAAATATCCGCGTCCAATTGAAAATGATATTAAGCTATTGGAATCCGCCGATTGTGACATTTTATTTATGCCAAGTGTAGACGAAATGTATCCTGACAAGGATGAAAATTGGCATATTGACCTTGGCGAACTGGATCAAATCTGGGAAGGAGAAAAACGTCCAGGCCATTTTCAGGGTGTAACACAGGTAGTCTATAAATTGTTTACATTAGTACAACCCGATATTGCCTGTTTTGGTCAAAAGGATTTCCAGCAGGTGATGGTCATCAAGCGTATGATCGAAATCAAGGATCTTCCAATTCAATTGGCGATCTGCCCAATAATCAGGGATCAATACGGCTTAGCCTTAAGTTCCCGAAATATGCGCCTGAGCGAAGAAGGAAAAACAAAAGCCCTCGCGCTTTCACGTTCGTTACAATATGTGAAAGATCATCTTGCAGACAACATTGACCTACAAGAAATTAAACAGAAGGCCCTCGCTATTTTAACACAAACAAAAGGATTAACAGTCGAATATTTTGCGATCTGTGAAAGCAACTCTTTAAAAGAAGTTGAGCGAATTGATGCCAGCAAACAGTATGTTGCACTGGTAACAGCCTGGGTGGAAGGCGTTCGTCTTATTGATAATATGACGTTAGCTTAATAAAAAAAATTTTACCTTTGCGCCATGGTAATAGAAGTAATGAAATCCAAGATCCACCGCGTGAAAGTTACACAGGCGGAATTGAATTACGTGGGTAGTATCACGATAGATGAAGATTTGATGGATGCTGCAAATATCATCGCTAACGAGAAAGTTCAGATCGTAAATAACAACAATGGGGCCCGCCTGGAAACGTATGTGATTCCCGGACAACGCGGATCGGGCACGATCTGTTTAAATGGAGCTGCAGCACGTTTGGTACAGGTCGGCGATATCGTTATTATTATTTCTTATGCAACAATGGACTTTGAGGAGGCAAAGCAGTTTAAACCGTCTTTAGTATTCCCGGACGACAACAACCATTTGATCAGATAGTATTAAGCTACATGCACAATACTTAATAATAATTTTATCAGGTATACTTATATACTGCTAAATAAAAATCGTATTTTTGAAGCGCTACTTTATCAAGTGGCGCTTTTTTATGCAATTAAAAATAACAAGAAATCTGCGTCAGTTTATCGCATCATTCCAATTGGCTTTGATGTCACTGATTATTCTTTCGGGTGTTATTTTCATGCACAAAGAGGTAAAATCAACTGGGGAAATCGTGATGCACACGCACCCCTATGATTTCACAAAGAAAGAAAAACCTCAAGAAACCGATGACCAGATTGATTATCTGAATGTCATCTATCAAAACAACTATGTTCAGACCGAATTCCTAGTTCTCGAACTTCCTATACCAAAGGAAATTCAGACCACAGACTATCGTTCCATCTGTCCAGAAGTTACAACCGCCACAAGCAGCCCCTATTACCTCCGAGGGCCTCCCCGCTTCGCATAAAACATTTATTTTTTTAATCTACGTACATCCTGTGAAATAACATCAGGCAAGGCCGCTGGCATTTGTCTATCGCGCTATTTCTGGGATCGACAACCTAGATCAAGATCGTGGCTTGCACCCGTGTACAAAAACCACGTACTGATATTTAATGATTAAAAGTAAATGGTAGAATGGCTGCGGGCGAATGACCTGCAGTCCAAAGATCTTTGTACATCTTACGGCTAAGATATATAGTCACTATTATATGATACAGCTGACAGGCAAAATTCTAAAATGAGCGTCAGCCCTGTCTATAGCGAAAAAGTATGCGATATAAAAGAGTATAAGCCTTTAGGACGAAGATATCAATACGAAGTACTCATACTCAATCTTATAAAAATGCTAAAGCAATATACGTTGCTGGCTACACTATTAGCCGGCACATCCACCATATACGCACAATCACCTTTGGAGGGATATTTATTCAATAAAAACCGTGAAGCCATTGCTTCTGGCACATTGACCATAAAGAACAGCAAATCAGCCACAACATCGGATGCTGATGGACACTTTAAACTCAATAGCCTGACTACGCCCAAAGTAACTTTAAATATTTCCGCTGTAGGATATCGTTCACTGACAAAAGTGATCAGTTTGGACACCTTAAAATCACCG
The DNA here is from genome assembly GCF_002933815.1 of Sphingobacterium sp. HMA12. Classification (GTDB taxonomy): domain Bacteria; phylum Bacteroidota; class Bacteroidia; order Sphingobacteriales; family Sphingobacteriaceae; genus Sphingobacterium. Next base: position 621,730 of record NZ_BEYR01000002.1, on the reverse strand, counting down.
CTTCAGATCCAGCTTGAGGAAGACAACCTCAATCTCGACGAGGTTGTCGTTTCGGCTACGCGTTACGGTGTCAAACGCAAGGATGCACCGGTTGTGGTCAATGTCATTGGCCCAAAACTATTCAATGCGACACAATCCGTCGCAATGTCAGAGACATTAAATTATCAGCCTGGTGTTCGGGTGGAAAACAACTGTCAAAATTGTGGTTTTTCGCAGGTCAGGCTCAATGGTCTTGAAGGACCATATTCACAGATATTAATCAACAGTAGAGCTGTATTTTCGGCATTAAACAGTGTCTATGGATTGGATCAGATCCCGACCAGCATGATTGACCGGATCGAAGTTGTCCGTAGCGGTGGCTCAGCACTATTCGGAGCCAATGCCATCGCCGGAACCATCAATATCATTACGAAGGACCCTGTCGAGAACGACTGGCAGGTAAAATCCACCAATTCATTAATCGGCGGCAAAAGCTGGGACAATACGGTAGACTTCAATACCTCTCTTGTGGCAGAGGACTTAAAAACCGGCGCAACATTTTATGGCATGCACCGCAATAGGGAATCTTACGACGCCAATGGCGATGGATTTTCGGAGATCACCAAGCTTCGAAATACTACGTTTGGCACCAAGGTATTTTACAAACCGAGCGATCTGGATAAAATTACCATTGATTTTAGCACAGTCAATGAATTCCGTCGGGGTGGAGATCAGCTTGATAAAGCGCCCCACCTGACTCAGATCACAGAGCAATTGCAAACCAGCTCCATTGTTGGCGGAATCACCTACGATCATTATTCCGAAGATTACAAACACAAATTATCGGCTTATGGTTCCGTTCAGAAAACCGTACGTGACAGCTATTATGGCGGTCTTGGTGGCGGAACTACGCTCGCAGACAGTACACTTGCATCCAATTCGTATGGAAAGACAAACGACATCGCGTTAGTTGTGGGAAGTCAATACACCTACAATTTTGAAAAGGATGTATTTACTGCTGGTGTAGAATTTTCCTACAATGATACACAGGATGAAATACCCGGATACAAGCGCACTATCGATCAGCAGAACAAAGGATTAGGAACCTACGCCCAATACGAATGGAAACCCTTTGAAACACTAAAAACACTGATCGGTGCCCGATACGATTATACCTATGTTGACGGAAAATATAGCCTGGCAGGAATAAACCGTCATTCGGATCAGCGCTTTGGCACTTTTAGCCCACGGCTAACGGTTCTCTACGATATAACGAAAGACCTGCAATTCCGAGGGGGATACGCACGTGGTTTTCGGGCGCCACAAGCCTTTAATGAAGACATGCACGTGACCTCCATTGGCGGCAATCAGGTTTTTGTCTTAATCGGTGAAAACTTAAAAACCGAATACTCCAATGCTTACACGGGATCTTTTAGTTATAATAAAAATTTTGGGAATGTACAGACAAGCTTACTTGTCGAAGGTTTCTACACGGACCTCAACAACCAATTTGTCAATATCATGGCCTCAGAAAAAGACGGCCTGATCATTCAGGAGATGCAGAATGGTGAAGGCGCGCGCGTGTATGGTTCTAACATCGAAATCAATATTGCACCTTCATCCTGGCTTTCCTTTCAGACTGGAGGAACAATCCAACGCTCGCGTTATAAAAAAGATCAGCTGATCTATGAGGGCAAAGAGGATGCACATGATATCTGGACAAAGAAATATGTCCGTACGCCCAATATCTATGGCTATATGAATACAAACCTGAAAGCAACAAAACGATTTGCAGTCGACTTGACGGGAGTATACACCGGTAAAATGATTGTACCCCATATCCAGCAAGATATCATGACCTTAAAAAATGCAAGAGATTTTGTTGAATTGAACCTACGGCTGGGCTATACACTACCTGTACACAAGGATTTCAGCATTGAATTCTTTGGTGGCGTCCAGAATATGTTCAACGCTTTTCAAAAGGATTTTGACAAAGGCGCTTTACGGGATTCAGATTACATCTACGGACCAACAAGACCGCGTACATACACCTTTGGACTCCGGATCGGCCACTTTCATTAAGAGATTGCCATTGGAAGAAATAGACGCTAATAAAAAAACAATGAAATATTGCCGGAAAATAAGCATGTTATTGATCGCATTATTTTATCCGCTCCTCCATTTTGGGCAGGAGCGGATAAATTGGGTCAGTTTTGAACAGCTCGATTCATTACTTGCAGTGGAACCGCGGGAGACCCTTATTTTTATCCATACCGACTGGTGTAGCTATTGCCGGAAGATGGAGCAGGAAATATTCACCAAGCAGGATCTTGTCACTGTGATCAATAAAAATTATTATGCAGTCAGTCTGGATGCGGAATCGGTGGCGGAGATCAACTTTGACCAAAGCATCTGGAAAGCTAAATCGAATAGAAAAAAAACCGGCCAGTACCATCCTTTGGCGCTACTGCTATTGCAGGGGAAACAAATGGTTTTCCCGAGCATCCTTCGATTTGACAGCGAATTTCGCTTAAAAAACATACAACAAAAATATCTGAATTCAAAAGAGTTAGGTGTTTTTTTAGAATAATTTAACATATTTGTGTAGCGAAACCAAATGAACCTGCGTTTGGAGTTTTATAATTAATACACACTTTAAGAAATTATGAAAAATATCACGAAATTTTTAATGGCATTTTTGTGTCTGGGAATGATCTTCGCATCTTGTAGCAAAGATAACATCGATTATGATGCTATAAACGAAAAGATCAGACAGGAACAGATCAGACAATATAAAACAAAAAAACAACAGGCACAGGCTATAAAAGATTATGCTGCCGCAAATTTTACAAATCCGAAATTTTCTTCTGACTCTATTGGAATCTGGTATGAGGTCTTAAATGAGGGAACTGGAGATCCATTCGACTATACTACAGGTATTCCTAAAATCAGTGTTAACTATAAAGGCGAGTTAATGGATAACAATAAGACTGTATTCGCTCAAACAAAAGAAGGAACACCAGCCAATTATTCTGATTTAAGAATTACTTATAATGAAACAACACAAGGACAATTTCTTGGTGCATGTTGGTTCTTTGCATTCGTTCCAGAATCCATTAACAGCAATGGAGCTGAGAAAAAATTATTAGGACTTTTACCTAAAGGTCTAAAAAAAGGTTCCAAAATTAAATTGGCCACACCTTCTGTGTGGGGATTTGATAATAGAGATTATAAAATTGGTGATGGCCCATCGATTCCCGCTAATTCTCCATTAGTTTATGAGATCGAAGTTGTGAACATTGAAAAAGCCACTTCAAACTAAAAACATACTATTTAACGAAGCCATTTTCATACCGAGAATGGCTTCTTCATGAAAATTAATATAATACCATGAAAAAACTACTTTCTATTCTACTCTTTGGACTAACACTGGCCTCCATCTTTTTTGCTAGCTGTAACAAAGACAATTTTGACTATGCCGCTTGGGAAAGAGAACAACTGGAAAAACAGCGCATTCAGGATTCCATCAACAATAAGCGAGTTGAAGAACAATTTCCTATTATCAAAAAATATGTGGCAGACAACCAGCTTCAGAATGTACAATATATTGATTCTCTAGGTCTAGCCTACCAGCTTTTAGTAACTGGAGAGGAGAGCTCATACACCTATTCATTTAATTCCAATGGTGGAATTATTGCACCTGATGCAACAGTAAAATATATTGGTAAACTCGTTCCTAGTGGCACAATATTCCAACAAACCGAAGAGGGAAAAACAGCAACATTGAATTTATCTAGCGTTATCACAGCTTGGCAGATCGCATTTCTTCCGAAATCCATATCGTATAATGGCAAGGATATTCCAACGGGAGGAATTACACCAACAGGTCTAAAAAAAGGATCTAAAATCCGCATTATTACCCCGTCTCCTTGGGCTTACGGTGATACGGGTAAACAAGGCTCTTCCGCTTCAGACGTTTCGATTCCAGCTAAATCACCTTTAGATTTTACAATTGAGGTTGTTGATATTAAAAATAAATAGTCTTTCAAAAAACACAATAGGTCTTCAAAAAAAGTTTTGAAGACCTATTAATTATGCTATGAATAAGTTTTTATCGCCTTTATTTTTAGGAATAGTAGCCCTCACTCTGCTGAATGTTAGCTGCAATAAAAACGACGATATCCCAATTTATGATGCGACTGAGCAATTTAAAACGGATTCCGTCCTACTTAAAAATTATGTTGACAGCAAGTTTCCTGATGCACAGTATGATACAGAAACGGGAATTTGGTATGAGATGCTTGTCACGGGAACGGGTAACTATAACTATAAAATAGTAGATACACTAAATGCAAAACATCTTAAATTTTCACCTACTGTAAAATATGTAGGAAAACTTTTGAATGGGAATATCTTTGATCAAACGGAAGCAGGAAAAACATCAACCTTCAACATTAGAACGAATACAGGCTATCAATATCCCTTCGACAGCACCATTATTCCGGCCTGGACATTCGCCTTTGCACCAAAGAGGATTGGAGATATGAAACTAGGCGGGCTAACCGAAAAAGGGCTTCAAAAAGGCTCAAAGATCCATATTATAGTACCTTCCAGATGGGCACATGGGAGTCTAGCAATGGGCAAAATACCAGCTAATTCTCCATTGGATTTTGTTATCGAAGTCGTAGACATTAAATAAGATCCTCCAACAAAGAGACGACAATATTCATAAAATACAAACGTAAAAACGTCTAAAGCAAATTCTGACTTTAGGCGTTTTCTATTTCCCTCCGTTAATCAACATATCTTATCGAATAACACAGCATTATATTTTTCCTTCGCTACCAGAAAATAGGAACCCGCAATCTGCTCAAAATAATATACCCAAACTAGAACAATAAGTGCATTTCCCGACTTAGGAATCCAGCCGAACGAAAGCTTCATGTGCGACCAGTATAGAAAAGCTTTAAACAACAAAAGCTCGAAGTGGGGAACTCCGAGCTTTACCTAACCAATTATTAACCTAAATTATGAAAAGTTCTTTATATATTATTTTGTATATATCTTTCTGTTTTGATATATCAAAGGTAACATACATTCCCTTTCATGTCAAGAAATTTAACAGCATTTAACGTTGTTAAAATTATGTTAAAACAATTTAGCAAATTGTAACAGGCTAGTGACTTTGTTTGGGTGACACTAATTGTGAAATAAAATTAACAGAAAGATACAATCATAGCGAATAGTGCACAAAAAAAATCATTGAGATGCTTTTAAACGCGTTTTGAAGCAGTGTTGTCAAGATTTGATAAATCAGGTAGACCATAACAGTCTTCCGAGTCAAAAAATTATATGGGAGTTTTTAAGAAAAAAATAAGTAGGACAATGAAAGCCTGAATTCTTTTAGAAAACAATATCAATAAACAAAACACTTTCAATAAAAAGGAATAAATTTGTGTAACAGTTTTTGTCAGTATATACAACATTTAATGATGTGCGTAAAAAGACAGGGAACTATCAGGGTTTCCTATACGGCAATTGCGATCTAATAAATTGGAAAAATAAACAGGATGAAAATAGCTTTAGCACAATTGAATTACCATATTGGCAATTTTGAAGCAAATACAAAAAAAATAATTCAAGCCATCAACCAAGCCAAAGAAGCATCGGCTGATCTTATCATATTTGCAGAACTCGCTATCGGAGGTTATCCGGCCAAAGACCTGCTGCGAAGTAACGTATTTAAACAACAGTGCAACGAAGCTATCCACCAGATTGCAGCCCACTGCCAAGACATAGCCTGTATCATCGGTGCGCCTGTCACAAACAGCGATCCCGAAGGAAAAGCGCTTTACAATACTGCCGTATTTATCGAACAGGGAGCTGTTCGAAATATTGTAAAAAAAGGTTTATTACCAGATTACGATGTATTTGATGAATACCGCTACTTTGAACCCAACAAGCGTTTTGACTGCATCGCATTGAACGGTGTAAAAATTGCCCTGACCATATGTGAAGATCTTTGGGACGACGATGAGGGTGGTAACTCTTACGTAGGTGACCCTATGGCCGAACTCCGAAAAGAGAACCCTGATCTGCTGATCAATATTGCAGCTTCGCCATTCTCGTACACACATTTTGAAAAGCGCGTTAAAGTGCTCTCCCTTCAGGTCGAGAAGTCCAATCGCCCACTGATCTATGTCAACCAAGTGGGCGCACATATGGATATTATTTTCGATGGCAGATCACTTGCGTTCAACAAAGAGGGAACAAAGGTTGCTGAATTAAAACGATTTGAAGAAGACCTACAGTATATCACCTATCATCAGAGAAATATCACTTCAACCACCGCAACGACAAAAGATCCTGCAACAGAGATTGCCTTGATCCATGACGCATTAATTTTAGGGTTACGTGATTATTTCCAAAAATCAGGTTTCAAAAGAGCGGTGTTAGGTTTATCAGGTGGATTAGATTCAGCCTTAGTTGCTGCGCTGGCCTGTGAAGCGCTTGGTGCGGACAATGTCCTTTCAATTTTAATGCCCTCTGTCTATTCCTCAGAACATTCCATCAAAGATGCAATGGACCTGGTGACCAATACCGGCTGCAAACACCATATCGTCCCCATTAAAGATATTGCATCAGCATATGAAAATACACTTGCTCCGCTTTTCGAAGACTTGAAGCCTGATACCACCGAAGAAAATATACAGGCACGTGCACGTGCTGTTGTTTTGATGGCCATATCGAACAAGTTTGGCAATATCCTATTAAATACTTCTAATAAAAGCGAGGCCGCTGTTGGTTACGGCACCTTGTATGGGGACATGGCGGGCTCCATTTCGGTTATTGGCGACGTTTATAAATCCAGCGCTTATGAACTGGCTCGTTATATCAATCGGGAGCGTGAAATTATTCCGGTCAACACTATTGAGAAGGCCCCCTCAGCCGAATTGCGTCCCGATCAAAAAGACTCGGATTCCCTGCCGGAGTACGACCTGCTGGATAAGATCCTATATGAATTGATTGAGAATGAAAAGAGCGGCTCCGAAGTTGTAGCGATGGGTTTCGAAAAAGCGTTAGTAGAAAGAGTAAGTAAATTGCTGAATAATGCTGAATTTAAACGCTTTCAGGCCCCGCCAATCCTCCGGGTCAGCCCCAAGGCTTTTGGTACGGGAAGACAGATTCCACTGGTAGCAAAATATCCGTATTAATTTTACAATTAGCATTAAACCATATTTATAGTTTTTTGTCTAACATTAATAGATTAAAATCGGTGCTGTACAGCACAAAAATGAATTGCCATAATAATTGCTTTGGTTGGCGTAGAGGCCGCCAAAGCAAATAGTTAAGAAAGTTTAAAACAATTTAAATAAATATAAGTTCCATATAGGCCATGAAATCATCATGATTTACAGCTAAAAAGCTAAATAAGCTGCTCATGATAGATTCATCACAGTTAATAAACAAATTACTACGATGAAAAAGATTCTGTTATTTTTGGTGCTCTGCGTTGCGCTGGCATCATGTTCGTCTTACCAATACAATACCACACGGGTGGAGAAGATGGATTTTACTCCTTTCAAGACGTATGCCTGGCTACCGCCGGTAGACTCGCTTTCAAAGTCTTATTTTGACAATGATATTGCCAAAACTAATATTTTGGATGCGGCAAATGCTGCACTGGAAGCGAAGGGACTCCAGTATTCAAAAGATAATCCCGACCTTTTATTCCGTTATATTACAATAGTTAATAACAAAAGCAGATTGGTATATGGTGGCGGCGGATACTATGGCTGGGGCGGTCCTTGGGGCTGGTACAGACCTTGGTTTTCCCCTTACTATTACGGTGGTGGATATTATCCTGTTGCAAAGGAACGCTATCGTTACGGCCACTTGATTATCGAAGCGATCGACCGCAAAACAAATGCGGTGATCTGGCAAGCGCGGGGTTCAGGTGATGTCGATAATCCAGAAAAAGCGATCAATAATATCAGCAAGGTCGCAACGGGAGTTATTGATTTGTTTCCTGTAAAAACATTAAAGAAATAAACGGAGTTTTTACAACTCCCATATAGCAAAAGGCTGGTTTAGTAAACCAGCCTTTTGCTTTTTAAGTACTCTTAATTGATCAGTTCCGAGCAAACACTTTTCTGTTTCATGAGCGGATTACAACTCTTTAAAAGGTATAAAAAATTCAGTCTTAAACTGATGGCCGCAATTTCAAGTAAAATGGTACTTCGACGCGTTCCTTCGATTTGTTCATAATCAGTTCAGCAGCAAGCCGTCCCATCATTTCAAAATCAGTAGATATTGTCGTAATGCCATTCAGGATAAATTTCTTCAATGGGGTCTCATTATAGGAAATGACTCCGACGTCTTTTCCTATGACCAGTTTATTTTGAATAACCTTGTTCAACAATTTCACGAGATCATCTTCAATAATATTGATGTAGCAGGTTCCCTTCTCTACGTTCTCTTCATCGATATCGGACACTAGTTCGTGCCCAAAAGCATACTGCTGACAAAATTTGTAAAATCCTTTGATAATGGCTTTAGGAAAATCACTATAGTCCGGAAATACCAGTTTCAGATTTTTATATTTACTAAGCACCTCATTGGCTTCCTCCAATGCGGAATAAATATCGTGTTCATAGTTTTCATATACCGCAGGAAAATCCCCAGGTACGTCCTCAATGAATTTGCCCAATAACATCAGTTTATCTGTAGGGATCTTGCGGATGATGTCGGGCGCTTTGTCTCTCCCCTCTTTAAAATGTGGAAATAAGACGTAGTAATCATACGTTTTGGTCAAGCTTCCCAATAGATTATTCAGGTACGATAAGTCCGAATTATAAACAAATAGGTCGAGGTTGGCGAAGTCTCCGAGTTCCCTAGCAAAAGAATCATAAACAATTTTTTTATGTGCACTCAATTTATTGAGAAAAAGGGCAATCTTAAGTTTCGACTGTACATCGGTCTTGTTGATATAATACCCCTTACCTGGATTGGATGCAATAATATCATTTTTCTTCAAATACCGATATGCTTTTTCAACTGTATCACGCGATATCTCTAGGTAGGTACTGAGTTCATTGATCGAAGGCAGCATGTCATTCCTAACCAATATCTCATTTTTTACAGCATCTATAATGGTATTTGCCAGTTGCTGATATTTAGGGGTAGCAGAGAAATCACTTATCTCCAATGTTTTAAGGAACTGATTTACGGAATTGGTCATTTTATAGATTCTAAACAACTAAATTTAACAATTTTACTTGGGAATAGACAGGCTTTCAATATACAACAATGCAATTATTTAATAACAGTTCAGGACAGCTGAACCATTAAAATTTAACAACTTTACATATCATATAATAATTAATATAATTATTCATAATTTTAGGTTTAATAAAAAGGTTTTCATTCTCCCCGTTTGGAAGCCTTTTTTTATTTTAATAGCAGGTTCATGCTGGAACGATAGAATATATACACCAATAAATAAGGCCAGACAACGAATTGCCTGACCTCTCACGATAACTAATAAAAAAACTAAATTCTTATTTTCACTAAACAATTTTTTTATGCATATGGCTGCTGTTTGGCTCTAAAATAGCGTAATTCGATGATATCATTTGGCATCGCTTGGGTATTCCAATGGTCATGAATGACCAATGCCGCCCCAAGCGCTGTTGCTTGAGCCATAGATGCTCCAAAAACCTCACTATTTGGAAAGGCTTGTGCCAATAACGTCATGTAGATGACATTACGGCTAAATCCACCATCCACAAATATGCGTTGAACGCCTTTGTTCTGTAAGACTAAGGATGTTGCTTTTATCTGCGCTTTTACCAAATGCATCATAAAAACATGATAAGCTTCGGTATAATCATCAAAGTGACTCAAATCAATCGATGAAAAAGCAGACAATTCATTTGAAATATCTAATGCTTGGTATTTTTCAATGATATTCCATTGCAGAGCAATCTGTTTGAACTTACCCGTTGAGACCTGAAAGAAGTTCGCAATACGCTTCACTTGTTCTTCGTGCTCGTAACCGGCAAAGAGCCGTGAAGCTTTAACAGGTTTACCCGTGAAAGTCATGTACTGTAAACAGTCTTCATTCAGTTCATCTTTTGTCAATGGCTCATCATTGAATGGATTGAATGAAATACACCAAGTACCCGTTGAGATCAATACAAAGGGTTCATGAAAATTCAATAAGTAAGGTATCAAAGCCGAAGAACTGTCATGCAAACCACTACCTACCAGATAACCACTTCCAGGAAACGTTGCCCTGAACAATTGATCTCCCTGCACGATAGGTGCCATCTTTTGGATGATACCCGTATCAAGAACCCACTGATGGTAATTATTTTGCTTAAAATTCCAGAGTGCAGTATGACAACCTATACTTGTCATATCGGAATATGCTTGGCCTGAAATTAAATAACTCAGGTACTGCGGAAGGTGCAACGCCCATTTAACATCCCGAAATAGCGCGGATTTTAACTTTAACAAACGATAGATCTGTAGACCAGAATTCAGACTCCCTAAGCTTGGGGATGACGTTTCTAATGAAAACTTATCCTTTCCGCCATATTGTGCATAAAAGGATTCCAATAATTTCTTCGGATATTCCTTTAAATAATTATACAATGGCGTTAAAGGCCTGCCATCTTTATCAATGTAGACGAAACTTGCCCCATATGACGTGAAATTAATCGCTTTGATTTCAAACTCGCCTTTTCGAAACACCTCGTGCAATGAGTCAAAGACTGATAAACGTAAACTCTCTAGATTCTCGCAGCTATCGCCATCTTCATCGGTAGTTTCTAAAAAACGAGCAGATCTTTCAAAAACAATCTGGTACTGCTCATTAAAGAGAAATAACTTTTTATTTGTCTTCCCAACATCGAATATGGCAACTACTGGTATTGGTTTCCCCTTCATTCCTCTTCCGTTATTATAAACCTGTGGCGACAGAATGTATTCCGCGTTCCTCGATAAGTTTATTGCGCAAATTTTCTTCGTTGAATAATTGAACTGGATTTAGGGCTGCGCCACTTCTCAGCCTTGCTTCTGCAACAAGCGGTCTGACATCGGTACGGAATGCATCCTGCAAAATTTCCTGCGCCTTCACGATGTCGTTTGCTTGCTGTGCTTGTTTCAACGCTTTACGATCGACCAGCAAAGCCTGAGCATATGCAATCTTAATCGCTTCGACTGACTGTAAAAGGTCTACCAATGGATCTTTTAAATTATGGGAGGCATCAATCATCCAACCCAATCCGCTGGCATGGTCAATACCTTTCACATCCATACCATCGATCAATTCATTAAAGATCAGGAATAGCTGATAAGGTTTGATACTGCCCGCAGTTAGGTCATCGTCTGCATATTTGCTATCATTGAAATGGAATCCGCCCAATTTGCCTTCCATCAACAATAAAGAAACAATTTGTTCAATATTTGCATTTGGCAGATGGTGTCCCAAATCAACTAATGTATAAGCTTTTGGTCCTAATTTATTTGCTAATAAGAGGGATTGTCCCCAATCACCAATTGTCATCGAATAAAAGTAAGGTTCAAATGCTTTGTATTCTACAAAAAGTTTCCAATCTTCTGGCAAGTGTTTGTAGATTTCTTGTAAGCTCGATAAGGTATTTTGAAAAGCTTCTCTGAAGTTCAACTGTCCTGGGAAGGATGATCCATCGGCCAACCAAACTGTCAACGCTTTAGAGCCAACAACTTTACCATAGTTGATCACTTCAATATTATGATCTACAGCTTGTTGCCGGACTTTTGGATCGACATGGTGTAAAGAGCCAAACTTATAGCTATGCTCCTGACCTGCCTGATCTTGAAACGTATTGGAGTTTACGGCATCAAATCCGATGTCTAAGGAAGATGCTAATGTTTTAATTTTCGCTGCATCTGAAGGAATATCCCAAGGGATATGCAGCGAAATTGCCCCACTCGATTTGTTAAGCGCATGCAGTAAGCCAACATCTTCAAGCTTTTGCTCTAAAGTACCCGGTTCACCAGCACCGGAAAAACGGCCAAAACGAGTGCCGCCTGTACCTAATGCCCAGCTTGGTATGGCAATTTGAAATTTTTGAAGTTTATCCAGAATTTCATCAACCTTTGGAATATCTGCCGACACATAGTCAAATGCCCTTTTATGCTTATCTTTTAATTGGTTATTGTGCTGATCTATAATTTTCTTATCTAGAATCATGATTTAATGGTTATCGTGTAAAAATGCTAGGTGTCGCGTACATCTTTTCCCTTTCTGAACGCGACACCTAAGATATAAAAATTAGCGTACAAACGCCATAGCAACACCACCGTCAACGTTTAGAACGTTTCCAGTAGATTTATTCAGTAGTCCGCCGACAAAAGCAAAACAAGCGTTTGCAATGTCCTCTGGAAGGATGATCTGATTCAAAAGCGTGCGTTTTGCATAGTAAGCTGGTAATTCAGCGACCGTGATGCCATAAGCCTTAGCACGACCTTCAGCCCATCCACCTGCCCAGATATTACTGTCCGAAATAACTGCATCTGGATTCACAACGTTCACACGTACTCCTGCTGGCCCTAATTCTGCTGCACATAAACGACTTAAATGCAATTGTGCAGCTTTTGCACTCCCGTATCCTGTATTATTGGGACCACTAACCAAGGCATTTTTACTGACGATGTTGATGATATCGCCACCGATTGCTTGGCCTTTTAAGAGTGAAGTCGCTCCTTGAGTAACTAAGAATTGGCCTTTTACCAATACATTGTACAATAAATCCCAATCTTTCTCTGTATGATCTTCGATTGTCTTGGAAATCGATAATCCCGCATTATTTACGACAATATCGATACCACCAAATGCTAAAGCAGCATCTTTTAAGGCGTCCTTAATAGATTCCGCATTGGTTACATCAAGGATCGTAGCAATGACTGCATCTTTTCCAAATTCGGCTACAAATTCTGCTTTACTCGACTCCAAACGTTCTGTATTGATATCATTTAAGACAATAACAGCACCTTCTTGAGCCATCTTTTTGGCAATTGCTTTTCCGATACCGCCACCGCTTCCAGTGACCAAGGCAATTTTTCCAGACAAAGCTTTTGGCTTTGGCATACGTTGAAGCTTCGCTTCTTCCAGTAACCAATATTCAATATCAAACGCTTCCTGACGAGGTAAAGCAGTGTATTCGCTTACGGCTTCGGCCCCTTTCATTACGTTGATCGCATTGGTATAGAATTCTGCCGCTACACGTGCCGTTTGTTTGTCTTTGGCAAAAGCAAACATACCAACACCTGGATACAAAACAATGACTGGGTTTTTATCACGTACAGCTGGGCTGTTTTCATGTTTACAGTTTTCGTAATATTGTGCATACATTTCACGGTACGCTTCAAACAATGGCGTCAATTTCGCTTTTAGTTCATCCACGTTGTCCAAATCTTCTGATTTATCCAGATTCAATACCAACGGTTGAATTTTAGTTCTTAAGAAGTGGTCCGGGCAGCTGGTACCAAGCGGAGCCAAACGTTCTAAATCGTTTGAATTGATAAATTCCAATACACGCTCATCATCCGTGAAGTGTCCGATCATGTGACGTTCACTTGAACAGAAACCTCGTAAAACCGGAGCGAGTTTGGCTGCCTGTGACGTTCTTTCCTCCTTGCTCAAGCTAGTTACGTTCTGCCCACCAAACACAGGTGCTTTTTTGCCATAGTTTTGCTCAAGATATTCCGCGCAAGCTTCGATTACATCCAAGGAATTGATATAACATTCGTATGCTGTATCGCCCCAAGTAAATAAACCATGTGAACCCAACATAATACCACGGATACCTGGATTTTCTTCCAAGCAGGCACGCAATTGCAGCCCCAGATCGAATCCCGGACGTTGCCAATCTACCCAGCCAATAGTTCCGCCGAACAATTCCTGCGTAATTTTTTTACCATCTTTGGCCGCAGCAATCGCAATCGCAGCATCGGGATGTAAATGATCAATATGTTTAAATGGCAAGAATCCATGTAAAGGCGTATCTATAGAAGGTGCTTTTGACGCTAAATCATAGATACAATGGTTAAATAACTCAACCATTTCATCTTCATGTTCAAGACCACGATAAACATTCTCCAAATTGCGGAGACGTTGCAAATAAAGAGCCGCAAGACCTGACTTTTTTAACGTTCCGATGTCTCCACCAGATCCTTTAATCCACATCACATCAACTTCTTCGCCCGTCAACGGATCTTTTTCCACAACTTTACAAGACGTATTACCACCGCCATAATTTGTGATTCTTAAATCTGCACCTAGAATATTTGAACGATATAACAACAAAGCTACCTCATCACCACTAAGTGCTTGAGCTTTCTGATCGTCCCATAAATAATTGACATGTTTGTACGTTTTCACTTCTTCTATATTTTGTTTTAATATTAATTTTCTAATGTTTTAGCAAATCCCACGATACAAATGGAGATGATAATTGTCACGATACCAGCTATTATGGAACGATAGGTAGGCCGATCTACACCTTTCCATTCTTTGAGGACCACACCCCAAGCATTTGATATCAAAATGATAAACGCCATATGCAATATCCAAGAACTAGCTCCATTACCCAAGCGGCTTTCGCCCATACCGTAAAAGAAAAACTGTAAATACCAAGTCGTTCCTGCCAAAGCACATAAAAGGAAATTTTTGCCTTTAGGTGCATCCGATTTCGTATAATCCGAAAACGTTTTGTTCTTGATCAAAAGGTAAAGACACCATAGGAAATTGGTCGTAAAACCACCCCATAGAATAACAATGTAGGTGACATTATTCTGGTAAAGAAATTCACCTTGGTTCGGATTTACTGATTTCCATAGTGTATTCGCTACATCCGCCATGGGTTTTCCGGACTCAATACCAAAATTGAAACAAGCACTTAACACACCTGAAACAATAGCTACAACAATCCCTAAACCAAAATTATAATCGGCCTTGCTTTCTGTGGATAATGTGGATAAGTGTTTTTCTTTTGAAACACCAGCTTTACCACATAGATAGACGCCAAGCACACAGACCAAAAGTCCAAGAAGGATACAGATCCCAGATTGGGTAGTAAAAAAATAATCTATGCCATGTTTGCCCTCGGCCTTATTGAAAAAATAATAGATGCTGGGCATCAAAGAACCAAAGACCATGCTAAGCCCCAAAATAATGCTGCTACCTAACGAAACACCGAGATAGCGCACACCAAGACCGTAGGTTAATCCACCAATTCCCCAAAGTAAACCAAACAAAAAAGTATAACCTAATATGGTGTTATCTGTACTTTTAATAATTTCAGCAAAATTGGGTATGGTTAACATCGCCGCTATAGGCGGCACAATAATCCACGAAAAAAGCCCTCCTAAAATCCACATGGATTCCCAGGACCATCCTTTTATTTTTTTGTACGGCACATAAAAACTTCCCGAAGCGAATCCGCCTATGAAATGAAATATAACTCCAAAAACTGCATTCATATAAACGTTATTTAGGTTCTTAGCAACTAAGTTAATTCATTGGTTTTTTAGAACTGTTATGCACTGTTATGCACTGTTATGACCTTCTTTCCATAAAGGGGTCAAAAACACAAATTGGGCTCCCCAAATAATGGACAGCCCAGTTTTATTTATTTAGCCTTGTATTTTTTGCAATGTAGGATTCAAGCATTCAAAAGTGTATACTTTTGCTCCGGCTCGCAATGCTTAAATCAATTCATAAGCGATAATATACCCTTAGCAATCCACGAATAGCCTATCTCAAGAGGTTGATAATAGCTGCTTCCCGTTCTTTTGGAAAAACTTTTAGATCCACTAATTTACCATCCTTTAACCTCCCTTCGACGGTGGTCTGCCCGGGAGCATGCAGCTTAAAATCCACATCCCAATCTTTGGGCCATGCCGGAAAAAGGTAAATTTTATCATCCACTACCTGCAAAAGCATTTCCTGTAAACCGATCATGCCCGAACCGCCCCAGTTATGATCCGGAACCCAGTCAAAGCCCGGCCCCCAAAAGGTTGGAAATCGCCGTTCTGCATTTTTGAGTTTCGAGACAGTTAATTGCTTCGCTTCGTCCGTCAATCCCAACCGTGCGGCAAAGATATTATGCTGCTTCCAGCCGATATGACTTTTGAATTTAAGCACATCGGGATCATACTTATAGGTATTGAGCGCAATATCCATGTCGGGTTTACCAATACCATAAATTCCCCAAGGATAAACGCCATATAGCTGTGGCGATTCGGTATTGTTGATCCGGGCCCATAGCTGTGCTGGCGCCAACATCTTTTTGCCTCCAAGTTCACGTTGCGGCAAAGGCGGGATTCTGGTCAAAAAACCCTGAAAATAACTACGTGATTCTGAATTGACATACGTGTCGGGTAATGCCAGCAACCCTTTTGTTACTTGCTGCAAAGCCGCAATCGTCGTTGCCGAATTATACGCCATTTTATAGGTTTCCGCAGAGGAACCTGGATACAAGACAAGATGACCTGCATCGTCCAAGACCTTGCTGCCCCGTTGCCGTGCCCGGTATTGATAATGCTCGTCAAAAAAGCGTAGACAGCTCTCAATTAGTGGTATATAAGCCTGAATATCGGATTTATTGTAACGTTCGGTTTCCAGCATCATCATGCAGAACTCCAGTACGGTATCCCACTCATATTCCAGCCAAGCATTATATTCTAGGCCCTTATCGAAATCTTTTGGCCGTTTCCAATTGTATTCTGCTGGATTGGGTAAACCAAAATTTTCAATTTGCTCGGTAAAGCTTGCACCGGAATGCCCCCAATAAAATTTAGATCGCCATTCGGCGTTCCCCAAAAGGCGTTGGTAAAACTTAAACTGTGCTGGCATTAGGTCAAAATCGCCGCTCTTCAATAATGGCCAATAGACCAAACGCTGATTTTGAGCCGTATGGGTACCTCCACCCCAATTACGAAAATCCGGTGTGAACGTAAACGTACTATCAATTGTGACAGGATCATAGGTGAATAACCCCCCGTTAAATTTTGTCGGATAGTCCCCATAAGCGTTACAAGCCAGCATAAATCGAAACAACTGATAGTTTCGACCAGCTTGCCAAGCTTCATTATTGGGATCTGTTAAGCCAGGCTGGATGACGATATGACTTCTATCCCAAAAGGATTTCCACCAGAATTCTGTCGCTCGTTTGAGCGATACAAAGGTAGGTTTGGGCGTAGCCAGATCCTCCAGTGCTGTTTTCCAGTGTTGCAAGTCTCCTTGTTGCCCTACATGCAACGCCACTTGAAGCGCATGATTGGTCTTTGCCACTTTACTTTTGAGTATCCAAGATTGGTACGGCGTATTCATATAGGTGCCTGCACGTTGGCCAACGTATTCAAAACCCTCACCTTTTAAAAGACCGCCTGAAATCCTATTTTTCAAGGGATTATATAACGAATCTTTAATGGTTGTCAGGCCTTGTTGATCGACGACAAGGTCAAACGCTGTAGTCGCTTGATTTTGATGATAGAAAATAATATTGTTTGCTTCTGCCACAATCTGATCTTTATGCGTCACCACTGGTTTTGGCGGTGCCCACTTCCAAGAATTCGCATTATTTTCCTTCTTCTTAGGAAACAGATCCTGAAAACGCCAGCTCTCGTAAGCTGCTTCCACCTTGATCTTCCGATTGGCACTTACTTCGAGATGTACATTGGGATTAAACACATCTACCCAAACCAGTACTTCGGCCTTGACGCCTTTGCTTTCGCCCCTCAGGACAATATGGCCTTTATCCAACTGCAATTCCTGCTGGAATTTTCCGTCTGCAAAGGGGTTGGGATATAGATGGAGGCGGATGCGGCCGAGCTTCAACAAGGTATTGTTCTCGTCAAATGCGCCTGTTTTTCCCAGATACAAAAATAATTCACCGTTTTCCACCCAAACGTTCAATCCAATATCTCCACCACCTACAGGCATGGATTCCGATGAATTTTTGCTCTGTGTGGTCCAAGATACATTGTAATCCTTCCAATTGAACTCTTGAGCCTCAATTGGGCTCAAGAAAACAACTATTAAAACTAGAATGCCTATAACACGTTTTTCAATCATCATTTCTGTTTACCAATCGTCTGTACGGAAAGAGCTTAAGGGCAGGCCATTGGCACCGAACACATCTCCGACAACGAAATCTTTAAATGCATAACGAACAGCCACCGGCTCCTCAACTTTGAGCGACGCTACAACAATGGTCTTTCCTTTCAAAACAGCATCCGCAGGATAAAAAACCTGATCTTTACCCGCAATTTCAAAAGTCTTTATTTCTTTATCATATGATGTCAGCCCCAGCGGTGCATCCTTAAATGAGAGGATCGCAGTATTGCCTTTAATTTCCAACTTTTCATAAACAGGACTTTTGAGATTTAGTGAAGCAAAACCGTAGCTATCGTGCAGAGCCAGATAGGCCAGTCGCTCGCCACTTTGTTGTTTATGGGATGGATGGATGCAATTTTGTTCACCCAAATCCATGGTAACCGCCATAGCGGAATGCGGGATTTTATCCAATGATTTACGCTGTGCATCGCGCAGATAAGCCGAATTGTATTTATCACCTACATGATAAGGCGGTAATGAAGCGTAATCAAATGGTGCAATTTGCGTAAAATAAAAAGGAAGTTCATGATTTCCCCATAGCGCACGGTACTTTTCGACCATCCGTGGAAACAACACTCCATACTGATCCGGACGTTCGTAGTTGGACTCACCTTGGTACCAAATGATACCACGAATGCCGTAACCGGCAATGGGATGAATCATACCATTGTATAACATGGTCGGCACGCGGTTTTTATCTTTCAAGCCTTCCTCTTGTTTTGGGATCTGTATATCTTTCTGATCTGCCAGCCAAGATTCCTCCATCCAGGCTTCGATGTTTGAACCGCCATAGCTGCTATGAATCAAACCGACTGGCACACCCAAGGTTTTGCGCAATTGTCGACCGAAATAATAGGCCGTTGCACTAAAACTAACAACAGACTGTGGCTCTGCTTTTTTCCAAACACTTGGTTTGCTATCCGATGCAGGCTGCAACAAAGGATTGCGGGGAACGGTATAGATACGCAATTGATCGTCTTTGGAATTTATCATTGCTTCTGTACTGCCGAGGATGGGTTGCCCAGGATAGCCTTTCAAAGGCATTTCCATATTCGACTGACCTGAACATAACCAAACTTCGCCAATAAGAATATCGTGCAGTTCAATCACATTTTTTTCTGAGACCTTGATCTGATAAGCTCCACCTGCTGCTGGTGTTTGCACTACAATTTTCCATTGGCCAAGCTTGTCCACTTTCGCTTGATATTTCTGCCCATTCCAGGAGGTCTGTAAGGTTACTGTTGTCTGGGGGTCTGCCCAGCCCCAGACAGGGACTTTACTTTGTTGCTGCAGCACCATCCCATCGGTAAAGAGAGCCGATAAGCGTACTTTCGCCTGGCTACTCAATTGGGCCAACAGTAACACGATCGCAAAAAAACAAGTTTTCATCGTCATAAATTTATCGTTTTAAAAAACTGGCATCCAAACGCTCATATCACCAAATGTACGGTTTCCCCAAGCAAAATAGGGCACTAAACGTACCGGAACAGTCTCCTGCTTTCCATCAGATGTTTTCCGGTACAGCGAATTCCATTTCGTGCTATTTGTACGATAGGCTTTTCCTTCCAACAGGACAATATCCTGTCCTAAGATATTTTCGTTCCTTAGCGTAAAATGTTCGCCTTGTTTCATTTTCAGATCAAAGATATTGACATCCGCAGCTACATCCTGCTTTTCCAGACAGTAAACCACAGGCCCCCGCATGACCGCAACTTGGTTACGTGTTTCCTCAACAAGAGGATTTGATTCCATCAAAGAAACCGTCATAGGTAATCTAATTTCGATGCGATCACCCTTTTTAAGTGATCCAGCTAAAATCGCATAGCCTTTCTCTATCAGCGCGTCCACCTTTATCTTGTTTTTCCATATTTCTGCCTTACCAGCCCAACCTGGCACCCGTAGTTTCAAGGTATAGTTGGAAGGAAATTCTTTTAGGGTGAAGGCGGCAGATCCTTCCCATGGGTAGCTGGATTCTTGTATAATGTTGATATGTTTGCCTTGGTATGTTGTATTCAATTCATTTCCGCCATACAGGTTGACCGCAACAGCATCTGTGGATAGTCCGTAAGCATAGTTGGCTACTTCTGCAATCGTACGAACGATATTGGGTGGACAACAATTAGACAACGAGATATAAGGAACCCGTTTTTTAGACCAGCGCTGCTGGAACGGAAGATCGGATGAATAACTCAATGGATTGGTATACAAAAATTTGTCACCATCTAAACTGATCCCAGACAGCACACTGTTATAGAGTGCCAATTCCAATACATCGATGTATTTTGCATTGCCAGTGAAATTTGCCATACGCCAATTCCACAACATATTGCCAATATTTGCGCAGCTCTCATTATGCGCCGTTAAGTTGGGCAATTGATAATCCCGCCCAAATGCCTGATGGATTTTCTGTACCTCACTGGGATTATAGGAAGTTCCGTCGGGTGAGGTGCCATCATAGAGCGATCCAAGACCACCAGTAATATACATCTTGTGCTTAGTGACGTCATCCCAAATTTCAAAAAGGCGGTTGCTCAGTGTGGTATCTGCAATCTCAGCACATAAATCCGCAACACCAGCATAGAGGTAGCTTGCCCGCACGGCATGTCCCGTGGCTTTATGCTGCTTGCGGAACGGGATACGGTCCTGATTGTCGTCAGTACCATCCTCAATCTCACCTTTAATATCGATCAAGTGCTTGGCAAGTTCAAGGTATTTTTTGTCTTTGGTCGTCCGATAAAGTTCTACAGTACCCATATAATGAGAGGGACAAATAGCATTCCGCGCCAAGGTCGGATTGGATTTTTTATAAAATCCATACAGGTAGTCAGCTGCTTTGATTGCGATATCCAACAACTCACGTTGTCCGGTCGCCCGATAATGTATACATCCTGCAGTCATCAAATGCCCGATATTATAGGATTCAAAGCTCAGCCGATCTTGAAACTCAATATTTTGTCCCGATCGCTGCTGGTCAATTGTCGCCTTGGTATAAATATAGCCATCGGCACGTTGCGCTTTGCGAATAACGGGAATAACTTCATCTAGCATGTGAAGCAGCTTTTTATCTTTTGTCTGGGCATATAGTGCGCAGACAGCTTCCAATGTTTTGTAAAAATCGCCGTCATGAAAGGATGGCCCTGTATGTTCTCCTTTTTCCAAACCGGCCGCAATTTCGAAATTCCGATAGGCGTGACTGATGGAAGCATCTGTATAAACGTGCCAGAGTTGTGGCACCATCTGCTCATAGCATGACTTTGTACGATCGGCCCAAAAACCTTTGGTCCATTGCACATCCCCCATATCGACCGCTTGCTGAACGGCATAAGGGCTTGCACCGGTATTTGTAATAGACTTTTCCTGGGCCTGGACCTGCCAGCCCGTCGCGAAGAAGATACCCAGGATCATTAGTTTGTGCTTCGTATTCATGATTTCTTTATTTTGCATCTAGCCATAATAATTCAACTTTCCCCTGCAAGCCCGAAGGCAGCAAGCCTTTCAGAAACTTGTCCGATGCCGTCGTTTTTATTTTCTTTTCTGCAGCGGGCTTTTCTTTTTCGTACAGCAAGCGATTGCCCCAGGTGTTGTACACTTTCACCCTGATCTTGTTATCACCTTGCCGGATAAAATCAGTCACATCGATCTGATAAGGTTTGGTCCAGACAACACCGGCAGACTGTTCATTGACAAAAATTTCAGCCATGGATTCGATCTCCGAAAATTCCAAATAAGCACGCTGTTTTTTACCAATTGCATGAACACGCAACGTTGTCTCATAGCTTCCAGAGCCAACATGGTATTTAGTTTCATTGTCTGTACTGCTTGTCCAAAACTGAGGTTCCTGCTGTTTAAGCGTTTGCTTGTCGTGCAGGCCATCAGCCGTGAATGACCAAGGTTCTGTCAAGGCTGTTTTCCCGAATAACTGATAGGTTGGTACATCAATCTTTTTATCAGTGGTCAACACAAAGCTGGATTGATAGGCTTCAAATGACAAGTCAACAACTGTCCTATCCTTGATCACATTGAACGGTAGAACCGCTAGTTTGTCGCTTACTGGATCGTAACGGTATGCATATCGGTCTTTTGTCCGTAAAGACAAAGTCGCTCTTTGCCTTAGGCTGTCTTGATTGGCCACAAAAAACAAATGGCCGCCAGCGAAATGGCGATGGTTCCAGGAAATATGCGGATTATCCCCTTCGTTGATCAGCACATCCGGAGCGATATTTATTGGACTAAAATCTTTGGCTTCATAGTGTCCAACAAGCACTCGCCCTTTTCCGAGTTGTTTAACTTGTAATGTTGTATTTGTGAATGGCGCGAGGTTGCTAAATAATTCTTCAAGCAAACTGCGATACTGTTGTACTTTTTCATCCGTCAATTTGCCCCGCCAGGTCTGTGGTATATCTTGAAAAAGCACCGTAGCCCCTTGATTGACAAGACTCCTGATGCGATCTAAGGTACGAAGGGAATATTGGCTACCATTCGGATTTAATGCTGTTTCTCCAGGCATCACAAGTAAAGAGTAAGCAATATGATTCGCAAAAATCACCTTACCATCCTGTACCCTCGTCTGGTTCCAAAGCGCATCGGGATTGAAGGAATCATAGGCATAGCCGCGTAGCGGATCAACCCAATCTTCGGGCCTATACATATTCGCTCCTGTGGTCACGCCCGCAACTTTCTGCATCGGTAAGCCGACATTGGCCAACAGAGAATCTGTTCGATGTACACGTGCATCACCGATAATACCAGGCAACATATCGACTAAAGCACTTGGGAGCAAGGATCTTCGAGGGATCTCTTCGCCAATAAACACAGCTACATCACGTACGGGTACCCCGTGTTGTAAGAGCTGTTGTGCCCGGATTGCATAATTCACCCATTCTTTACCGGGTTTCCACCAGGTTTGATCGCGCTGAAAATAGGTTCCAATACCATCCATGGTCATACCAGGTTTGCGGTCCATCCAGGGATTATGCACATACACATGGTAGACTAGGTTGTTGATTCCCAAGGCATAATTTCTATCCTGAAGACTTTTCAGGAGTCGTGGATGTTCGTCCCATTGGGCCCGAATCTGGGTAAAGGCTTCGGACATAGTCACCTGTTTGCCATAAATATGGCTTCCAGAAATGGCATCCAGGATATCAGCAGGTTTATCGTGCGAAGGGCTTCTGAGCCAAAACTCGCCCATCGGACGATCGGTTGAAGCAAAATGGGCTAGCCCGTCACCGACCATCACAGGAGCCGTAGCTTCGGCCGTAAATTCGACACCGTATTCATCCGCTTTCTGACGTAATGTAGCATAGCCTTTCTCCTGCAACAGCTCACTGATGGTCTGTCTGTAATCTTGCAAAAAGGCTTCGGAATCTTCTACATTATTGACAAAACAACCCGCCAAAACAGGAAGATAGTCGGTCAAGTCATAACCTCGACGTTTCAAAAACTCGTTTGGAAAACTTCGGGTCCAGTTTTGACTGCCACATTCCCAAGAATCAATATGAAATACCGTGAGGACTTCTTTAGATAACTGCGGATCTACATGCTTTTTAGCTGCCCCAAACCACTGGTCAAATTGAAAAGCGACAGTAGCCGCATCGAGTTTATCACACTCTAAGCCTTTACCAGCACCTGCAGTCTCGTTTTTATGTCCTGTGGAGGTATGTCCAACACGCAATATTTTCCACTTTCCTGCCGGTAATGTCAGGTCGACATGACCTGCTTGGTCGGGACTGGGCAAACGGATGAGCTGTTGCTGTCCGACAATAGCGTCTTTGGCTACGGCGCTTCGTTCAGAGTTTTTTCCTACACGCCAGATTTCCCCTGTCTTTCCTTCGATCTGATTGACCTGCGCTTCTTCAAACAGACTGATGCCGTTTAATTTTAGCGAAGGTTTCCATTTACCGGAGTCGAGGTCTTCGGCTCCAGGCTCACTGCCCACGGGATCGTAGACAAAACGGAAATATTTTGCTCTGGTATAGGGAATCAGGTGGGTGACGCCATTATCCCAGTCCAACCAGCCCATTCTTGGGGATTCTAATTGTGTAATCTTCCGAAAATTTAGGCCATCATCGCTAGCCCAAACTTGCAAACGGTTCGCTTGGTAGTTGGATGCTGTCCATTCAATTTTCAATGAATTGCAAGGGAAGGGCTGATCAAATGCATACTGTATCCAACCGGACGCAGCTGTTGCAAAATTTTGTTTATTCCCTCTTTCAGCCAATCGTTTTAGATCTTCGCCATAGCTATTGGATACGTGGACCTTCTCCGTAAAGCTTTTTCGCGGCGAATGTGTCAGTGGTATCGCAAATAAGGCAATATCCTCGTAATAGCCTTGTTGGGTTTGTGGTTGTGGCAATTGAACACTACGCAGCCGCTCCCCCTTGCTATCGATTACGGTATCGGCATGCACGACTTTCTGCATCGACTTCTCGGGACTGATCCATGGTCCCCCCGCGGTTGCAAATCCATCATTGGGCAATAAAGCTATTTTTACTCCGTATTTTTTTGCTTCACGGACGATATATTTGAACATATCCCACCATGCTGGTGTCAACGTCTCTGTCGGCGGATCAAAAAGAGGCGGATTGGTTTTGCCCTTGATCGGTGCTAGATAGGCTCCTGCGATCTTATTTTCTGCCATCGCTTTCAGATCCGCAGTAATCCCTTCCTTGGAATAGCTGGCATGCATAAAGTACCAAAATACCCAAGGTTTTGCCTGTTCAAATGAATGTTGATCCAAAGGAACTAATGCCGTTGGAATACCTTTAATCTGTGCATTACCGCTCAAACAGCCAAAAAGAAGACTTGTCCCTAATAGCAACTTAATCCTCGTCATATCTTATCTTGTTCTTTAAAGCTATCCAAAAAGGTTGGACAGCTTATTTCTTTCAATTTTGAATGTATCTCCCTTATCGCGTCATTTCAACTAGTCGACTCTTACAGGGTTTAACTTTACTTACTGGATATCTTCCTGCGAATCTTTATTTAATTAGATTTTACAAAATCCTTGATCGATTGCTTCAAATCCGTCGGAATCAAATAAAAGGAATAGTTGTAGTCTTTTGCCTGAATTTGATATTTTTCCAACGGTTGCGATACATCTGTCCAAGTATCATTTCCGCCAATACCCATCTGTTTTAAGTCGACATTTAAGGTAATCTTATCTTCTTTCTTCAATTTAAACCAGTGTTTTGCTTCGACGATTGCTTTTTGTGAATAAGGCCAGGCACTCATATACAGCGGCTGCTCGCCGACAACCAAGAGACCAGCATTTTTATTTTGGAGGTGCATCCAACGAACATCCATCCGATTTCCGTTCTCCTGCGGATAAAGATAGTGTTCCATGAATTGATCGATGTTCATGTGATAAACACCGAGATCAAAACCATAGGCACGATCAGGGTAGTTTTCCATTGGCCCTAGGCCATAATATTGGATATCTTCAAATGTAGGATTGATCCCCATTTGAAGACCGACTTTCGGGATATTGGGGAGTCCAGCCTCAACCTGCAACTGGTAGTTTACTGACACAATACCTGGATTTTTCACGATATAGAGCACTTTTACTCGCGCAGAATCACCTGGTAGCGCATACAATGCCTCTACTTCGTAATCTTGATCCTTCGCTTGTGCGGTTACTGACACTAATTTTGGGGCGCTGTACCAGTATTTTAGTTTTTTATCTGGTTTCCAGCCCCGGCGGTCATTGTCCGTACCCGGGCGTGTAAAGCTTGGCCGAATGGCATCTTTGATCATTTCCTGTCCCTTGTAATTAAACGCAGTCAAACTTCCAGTCGATTTGTCAAAGCTAACCTGAAAAGCTTTGCCTGCGATCTGATACTTATCAGCAGTTTCTGTCTTGATCAATTTAACTCCTTTGTATGATAAAGGTTGCAGGACATTGGATTGTTCCTGCAATCGAACCTGCGATGAGGAGACTACAAATCCTGCTGGTCCCCATGCTGTCGCTTCCCGTAAACGAAATTGAATATCGAGCTGATATTCCTGATCTGCGGCACGCTTGAAAGGTAAATATTTGTCAAAGTTTACCTGTGCAGAATCGCCTGCGGCCAGATTCATGGCTGATATAGGCACTTCTTTCACCAGCAACCCATTTCTGCGGAATAATAAGACAGCATCATAATGATTTAGGTTGAGCACCGCTGATCTATTTTTGACTTGTACCGTGGTCTTTTCTGGATCAACCAAAGTGATCTCTGCAGGTTGATAGATTCGTTTATTCTCATACATCGCCGCTTTTGGTCGCCCCCAGGCATCGGTGATACCATTCAAGCTAAAAGCGCCATTGTGTACTTTTTCGCCAAAATCGCCACCATAGGCCAATACTTTACCGTAAACAGAATCCTTACGGATCAATGCCTGATCTTTGTAATCCCAGATAAATCCACCGATCAAACGTGGGTTGGAACGAAATATGTCCCAAAAATCGCGAATATTTCCGGTCGAGTTACCCATAGAATGGGTATATTCAACAAAGAGAATCGGCCGATTATCACCATTATTTTGATTTAGCAAGAGCGCGGGCGTGAAAATGCCCGGATAAAACCGCGACACGATATCGACATAATATTGGTCCTTTATATTCTGAATCCGGTGCGAGTGATCGTTGGATTTTGGATAACGTGGATCCGAAGGATCGATATAACCCGGTAGTTGGTGGCTTCCCATTGCCGGCTCGTAATGTACAGGACGTGTGATGTCGAAATCATGGATCCAGGCGGCCATAGCGGCTGTATTCGGACCTCTTCCAGATTCATTGCCCAACGACCAGATGATAATGGAAGGATGATTCTTGTCCCGTTCCACCATGCGTGTGACACGTTCCTGAAGTGCCGCCAGCCAGGAGGGATCGTTCATGAGTTTTCCACCAAGTCCATGGGTCTCCATATTAGCTTCATCCATCACCATAATACCATAACGGTCACAGAGCTCATAGATGTAGGGATCATTCGGATAGTGAGAAGTCCGGATGGCATTGAAATTAAATTGTTTGATCTGGCGAATATCCGCTTCCATATCCTCCCGTGTCAGTGCCTTCCCGCGTTCGGGATGGTGATCATGACGGTTGACACCATAGAGGTAGGTCGTTTTACCATTGATCAGGAGTTTGCTATCGTTTGGAGAGAAAGCGATGCTCCGAAACCCTACTTGACAGGTCTTCGCTTCGAGCAAACGATTTTCTTTGTCGTAAAGCGTCAGTACCAAACGGTAGAGATTAGGTTCTTCGGGCGACCATTTTTTTGGACTCCGGATCGTTGTTTCTAACAGGCCAAATTTGACATTATCCAATCTCGGATAGATCTCATCAAAGATGGTTGAAGCCTCTTTTTCCAATGGCTTTGCCAAAATAGGCTTATTGTTGCTATCATAAAGCTGTGCTTTCAGCTTGTAGCCACTGATGCTATCGCCCGAAAAATTATCGATTTTTGGACGAATGGAGAGTTTGGCATCTTGATAAGCGGCATCTAATGTTGCTTGCCAATGAAAATCAGCGATGCGCACTTTTGGCTCGGCCATCAAAAACACCTCCCGATGAATACCGCTCATACGCCAATGGTCCTGATCTTCGAGATAAGATGCATCACTCCAACGCAAGACTTGGATAGAGATGCGATTTTTACCTTTTTTAAGATAGGGTGTGGCATTAAATTCAGATGGCAAGCAGGAGTCTTCCGCATAACCTACGTATTTGTCATTAATCCACAACTGATAAGCTGAGATAACACCGCCAAAGTGTAAGGTAATGTTCATTCCATCCCATGATTCGGGCAATTCGAATGTTTTTTGATAAGAGCCCACACCATTATAGTCTTTGGGAATGCGCGGTGGATCAATTGGGCTAAATGGATAGACTGCCGAACGGTAAATGGGAATATCATAGTCTTTCATCTCCCAATTGGAAGGCACTTGGATTTTGTCCCAGCCTTTGACTTCGGATAAATGAAAATCTTTAGGTGCTTCAGCCGGTTTAAAGGCAAATTTAAAATCCCATTCGCCATTTAAAAAGAGCATTCGTTTATTGCTCGCCCGGTCATTCTTCAAAGCTTCTTCCACTGTCGCATAGGAATAGCCCGTCGCACGTGAGGGATCCCGATTGATCGATGTAATCATCGGATTTTCCCATGGTGCAGCGATTTGTCCATTCGGCACTGGCGGGATGACCGCCGGTTTTCCGTCGACCGTTTGCGCCTGTACCGAAATTGCTGACAATGACAACAACAGGGCAACACTCAGCTTAGATACAACTATTTTTTTATATAACCTAGTATTTGTAATCGACTTCATATGCTATTCCTTTTTCCAAAACGAGCTCATAGTCGTTTCCTGAGATATGTTTTACTTGACCTTGTTTCACACGTGGAACAACTTTGCTCCGCAGTTTTAATATCCCCGTTCCAACAGGTGATTTTACCTTGATTTTATTTTTCGACACGTAAAGTTCAATCTCACCCTCTGGTGTTGGTATTTTTCCCTCCATCCACGTTAAGGATGCCAAATAGGGCTTGATTTCGTACTGCGAATACCCCGCAGCCGTTGGTTGTATACCGAGATAATACTTGCCCAGCAAATAGATCGGGCTTGCTCCCCACGAATGACAAAGGCTCTTACCAAAATCTCTTCCATACATCGCATAGTGTTCGGCTCCTTTTTTCGCTGGATTAAATTCTTCCCAGAAGGTCGTCGCACCGAGTTTTAGCATACCGCCCCAATAGTCTTTCATTTCTTTCATCACATAGTCCTTTTCGCCAAGTTCACACAAAGCTTCAAGTTCGTAGTAACGCATATAAGGTGTGGTAATCTGTTGTACCTGATCATTTAACAAGACATTAGCTTTCACGCCTGCCTGTTGCTGTTCGTTCAGATAATTAAAGAAAATCGCAAACATATTGCTGTAGCGTGTCACGTTATCGGTTTGCTTACCATCAATACGACTATGTGCAAAGGCTTTTTTCTGATCGTTCCAATAATAGGCAAATAGCTTATCTTTGAGTTGTTGAGCTTCTTGTTGATAGTATTGGTTGTCTTTCGGCTCACCAACCAAATCGGCACACTTCGCCATGGTTTCGAGACTGCGGCACAGCAATAATTGTTCAAAGCTCACTTCCCCTTGCTTGCTGAGACCTTCGGCCCAGTCAATAAATACCCAATCGCCAGCTAAACCTTTCATCAAACCATCGCTATTTCTTCTATCCAAACAAAACTGCATCAGACTTTTCATACGTGGATAGATGCCTGCTATAAATTCCTTATCACCGGTATAACGGTAATAATCTGCGATACTCAAAAACCAATAGAAGGTATAATCCATAATGGTGTTGATATGGCTGATTGTAGGCTCTTTACCCCGTAACGCTAAAATAGTTCTCTTGACGGCTTCGGAATCAAAACCCAAATAGTAATTCATGGCATACGATTGATAGGCGTCACCACTCCAGATCCACCGATCACGTTTGATGCCATCAATAAAAAACTCACGTGTGGTTAGTTCCATGGTATATTTGGCAACATCCCATATCTTGTTTAATTCATTATCGGAACTACGAAAGAATCCGCGATCTGCAGCTGGTAAGTATTCATATTCCATGGATATTTGATCAAACTTTACCGATCCTTCGGGTTCTAAATAAACAAAGCGGAAGGCTTTGGATAGATCGAGTGTACTATCTTGTGGTTGTTGGTTGTGTACCTCAAGTAAATCGATGGTCTCACTGGTTTTCGTCGAAAGTGCCTCCTCTCGTGATTCGCCATAATAGATGTTCAGGCGACCTGTCCCCACCAGCTTATGCAGGGTAAGAAAACCAAATGTGTTTTTCCCGAAATCGACCAAGATACCATTGCCTTGTTTTTCTTGCGAAAGCGCTTGTTGTGGTTTCACGGGCAATTTAAACGTGGATGGTCGAGCTGTTGGTCCGTTAAAGTTCCATTTACCGGCCTTAACATAGGTTGTTCCAGATTGATCAGACGCTTTACCTGTCTCATCAATCCATTCCTTATCTTCATAGGTTGCGTTCCAATCACTATCTGTCGTTACGTTTTTCCCTGCAACATACAGCGCGGGAACATTTCCTTGATTGTAAACTTTAATATTGATTTTTTGCTTTCCCTTTTGAAGCTGCACTTTAGTAGGTGCCCCTGGAAGCATTTTCCCATTGATCTTGACATTATATTTGCCTTCGGCATAGATACTGATTTCTTCATCAGCAGGCAAATCAAATTCTTTACTGAACTCGACAAGAACATAGTGACTATCCATCTTCCAAAACGGTGGAAAGAAGGTTCCTCTGTCCGTACGACGATTTTGCATGTTGTTGCTCAGCCACACTTCATAATCTCCAGGATACCAGATCCAGGTACTTGCCTGTTGTGCAAATGCTGTCGTTGCTGCAATTAAACAACCTACAATTAAAATAATTTTATTCATATTCGAATCATTGTTAATCAATTCACTAACACCAAAACCAACGTTAACTTCGGCGGTATACGTGTTTTTCACTAGTAAAACACGCGCTATATTTTTTTCAATTGCTCACCAAAATACACGGTGAGACAACTTAGGCTTCTGCCGGTTTATATCCTTTCAGTGCAAACCATAAAATAACAAGATAACAGACCAAAGGTACACTATAACCAATCTGCGTATTATCATGCAGCGCATCAATAATATTTCCGGTCACAAAGGGGAATACGGCTCCACCGACAATTGACATAATCAACCAAGAAGAGGCTTGTTTCGTCTCGTTTCCGAGTCCAGCAATACCCAAAGAAAAAATCGTAGGAAACATAATTGACATAAAGAAACCAAGTCCACCTAGCGCATACAAGATGACCATACCTGTCCCCAAAATGGCTACAGTTGCCAATATAGCGCAACAAACGGCATAAATAGCCAATAAACGCTGGGCTGTCGTATAACGCAACAATAGGGTACCGACGAAACGTCCGCCCATAAAGAGCAAACCATATACACCTAGGAAATACCCCGCAGTCTTCTCATCGACACCGGCTCCCTGCTGTGCCATACGAATAAAAAAACTGGTCACACAAACCTGCGCTCCAACATAGAAAAACTGCGCGATTACAGAAAAACTCAAATGCTTATGTCGAAGTACTGCAAATAAACCAGACTTTTGCGCCTGCTCTCCTTCCGTCTTTTCACCTTGAATTTCAGGTAGTTTAACAAACAAAAAGACTAGAGCTACGACTAACAAGATTAAACCTAATATTAAATAAGGCATTTTTACGGAAGACGCTTCATGAAGCAGATACGCTAACCGATTGCTATCCGTCATAGCCGCCAGTTCCGTTTCTGAATAGCTCGTACCCGACAAAATAAAGGTGGTACCTACAACTGGAGCAACCATTGCCGCCAATCCATTAAAAGAGGCCGCCAAATTAAGCCGATGTGTTGCTGCTTCGGGCTTACCCAAAACTGCAGCATAAGGATTAGCAGCTGTTTCCAATAAGGCTAGTCCACAACCAATAATAAATAATGCCAGCAAGAAGAGCTCATACATACGGTGATCTGCCGCAGGGATAAATAGAAATGCACCGACGGAGAAAGTAACCAATCCTATAATAATAGACAGTTTATACCCCCATTTGCGCAAAACATAACCCGCCGGCAGTGCCATAATGAAATAAGCGAAGAAAACTGACGTATCAACCAGTGCCGACTGGCTATTATTCAACTGACAGGCTTTTTTCAAATGCGGGATCAGAACGCCATTTAAATTATGGGCCATACCCCATAAAAAAAACAGACTGACAATCAGAATAAACGGAAGCAGATACCCCTTAGTAGAAGCTGCCCCGGTTAACTTGATCGGTGTTTTTGTACCAATTTCCATGTGATGATAGGTTAAATTGAAACTTCCTTGCGTTTTGCCAATAGGATATGGTCTGCGACCAATACCACCACACCGTGTTGATTGATAATTTCAACATGCTCAACTACGGTACCGAATTCAGGCTTTTTTGCATCGGATTTTTCAGAAATAGTCACCTCAGCGTGGATGGTATCGCCAATAAATACGGGCTTGACAAAACGAAGGCGATCGTAGCCTTTGGAAAATGCTTCCGGATTAATGACTGAGGCCGTCAATCCGATACCAATCGCAAAGATCATTGTTCCGTGCGCAATACGTTGTCCAAAAGGTTGGGTCTTGCACCATTCCGCATCGAGGTGATGGGGGAAGAAATCACCTGTATGTCCGGCATGAACAACAAAATCTGTTTCGGTAATCGTGCGGCCCAATGTTGTCCGTTTATCGTTTAATATATAATCTTCAAAAAAAATAGATTCGAAATGCATAATTTAATTTATTGTTGGTTTTAAGGCTTTGTTTCTTTATCCTTTTGCGATCGGTTGCCCCCCTTGAGCACTGCTTTGATAAGCAGCCTCTACGACGGCCATGGTATGGATTACATCTTCAACCGCAGCTGGTAATACCGCTATTTCACCCAGCTTAAAACGCATCAAGCTACCCATGCTGCCGATGAAAGCATCGGGAAACCAAGTTCCCTCGATCGGGTAAGCCACCCATTCCGGTTGGCTGCCATCTGTTGGCTTAATACAATATTCAAACACATCGGATACCCCATGTGGATAATCCATCAGCAAACCCATCGTCGCTTTGATAGCCCCCTTGGTACCTTCCCATTTGATATAGCTTTCCTCATGTTTTGGCCCAAATTCATGGTCATGATTGGTATTTACAACAGCGTGTAGTGTGTCTCCATAATCAAATAGCAAGGTGGTCCTGCTGGATGATAAGGCTTTGGCCGGGTGCTTTAATGTTTTTGCATACACCGACTGCGGATTGCCCAAAAATGAGCGGATCAAATCGATATAATGAACACTGTGGTACAGAATTTCTAAGCGTGGATGTACCATCACATGCGGAAAAAGCTGCCAAGGTGTATGTACCGATACCCGTACTTCCATATCATACAGTTCACCGATATGGCCTTGGTCGATCAACCAGCGTGCGGCATTGACAAAGGGTGTCTGACGAAGCTGACAATTGATCGCAGCAACCAAGCCCTTACGTTGACAGACTTCTAATATCGCCTGACTATCCGCATAATAATCACCCATTGGCTTCTGAATCAATACAGCCGCGCCATGAGGCAATGCCTCCAAGGTTTCGATAAATTTATTGGGCATAATGGTTACATCATAAACCGCATTTTCGGGAGCCTGTGCGACGGCATCTTCCACCGTATCGTAAACATGTGGAATACCAAATTCTACTGCCAGTGCTTCTGCTTTCGCCTTTGTACGATTGACAATACCATGCACATGAAAGCCTGCTTTACGATAAGCCGGGAGATGCGCATCTTTCACTATACCACCTGCACCTATAATAATAATCGGCAAAGCAGTCTGGGGTAAAATCGTTTTATAAGGGATATCTATCATAACCATGCATTTATTTTTTCCTGTGCTTTTGTTAATAAAGAAAGACTACTTTCATCAGTCTTAATCGCAGCAATTACAGTATCATCGATGATATGTGCAATCTGAGGCCAGTTGGCCAAGCGCGGTAATGTACGTGCAGTATCGTGCAATTCAGCCAATTTATTATAAAAGGGTATCATCTGATTGATTTCGGAATCATACCAGGTGGAGTAACGACAGCCTACTCCTCCTTCGACAGTGAGCAGCTTATCTTGTTGGCGTCCGACTGCAAAACGTATAAAGTCATAAGCTAACGGCTTATGACGACTACCTTCTGGAATTGCATACAACCAATACACATTTAATGAGGGGGACATTCCCCCTTCTGCTGAAGGAATAGCTGCTACATCTACCTTACCTTTTACGGCCGAGGCGGTATCAATCTGTGCCCAG
Source organism: Sphingobacterium sp. HMA12 (assembly GCF_002933815.1). Taxonomy (GTDB): domain Bacteria; phylum Bacteroidota; class Bacteroidia; order Sphingobacteriales; family Sphingobacteriaceae; genus Sphingobacterium. Next base: position 587,708 of record NZ_BEYR01000002.1, on the reverse strand, counting down.
GATGCAAAACCAAACCAATTGACCATCATAGCGACTTCACCCCGCGCAAAGGCAGCACCAGCCTGCACTGATTCATAATTGGCCGATTCGGGATGCAATCCGCTATCCTTCATAAATAAACTACGATAGAAATCCAATGCATCTACAGCCAATGGCTGATCCAACTGAACTGGTACGTCGCCTTGCTGCAAATCTCCACCGCGGGACCAAAGTTGAATACAGAAATCAAATACCGCATTATGCCCGTCCGGGTAGCCTGCAAACACTGTCCCGTACAAGTTATCTTCAGGACGCGTAAAAAATGCTGCAACAGTCAAAAAATCAGCCCAGGTTTTTGGAATTGCCAAAGGTTTTCCGTGGCGTACCTGAAAACGCATCTGTTCTTGCGAATCTTCAAATAAATCTTTTCGAATAACCAGGCATTCGGGACCATCATGAAAAGGCAAACCAAATATTTGCTCGTCAAAACGCTGTAAAGCTTGTAAGCTTTCTGGCCAAGCCCCTTTCAGGTCTTCCGGTGGATTTTGTACGATCATACTATCCAGTGCCAACAAACCCTCGGTTTCATAGGCACGTGCAACCCAATCGGTATTGATGTGAATGATATCCCAATCGCCATTATTAAGGCCTTTCTTTTCAAAGAAAGCTGCTGTTAATTCCTCTAAATCCAGCGGAACAAACTCCATCTCCACATCCGATGGATATACCTCCTGATAAGCTGCCCAACATTTCTCCATGGCACGCTCAAAGGGTTCAAATTTCCGGACAGCAAAACGTAACTTATCCATACAGTTCCTCCAATATTTTAGCTGTGTGCTCACCAAGTTTGGGCGACCCTTTTGCGGCGGTCAACCACTCGCCATCGATGCGAATGGGACAACGGGTGGTCTCATAACGGAAGCCATCGCCCATCGTTACTTGCTGTAACATGTCTAATATTTTAAAAGCATCATGTTCGGTCAGACGACGCCAATCCAAGACATCGGCGCACCAGATATCCGCTGCTTCCAGTATCTCCAGCCAATGTCCGGTACCTGCTGTCGTCAGGTGCTCGGCTAAAATGGCCTTAATGGCATCTCTCTCCCGAAAAGCTTGCTCTCCGTCAGCAAAACCTTCTAATGACTTACAATTCAGTAATTTACCAAGAAAAGAAATGGAGCCCATCGCAAGGGCCAGAAAACCATCCTGCGTACGATACACCCCATAAGGTGCTGCCAAATATGCATGTGCATTGCTCACTTCGCTACGTTGTGGCAACAATTTGCCATCACGAAAATAGGTTGTGACGGCCTCAAATTGTATATCCACAGCAGAATCCAACATGCTGACATGAACATGCGCTCCTATCCCTTGCATCGCTCGACGGTACAGGCAGGCCAATACGGCACTACATAGATTGGATCCGGCAAACATGTCCACAACTGAAAGTCCCATGGCTACTGGACCATTATTTGCATCGCCACTCAACCAAGTCATCCCGGTAAGCGATTGCAATAATAAATCCTGGCCAGGCCGCTTCACCCAGGGTCCTTCTTTTCCATATCCCGAGATCTCTCCATAAATTACCGTCGGATTGATCTCTCGGACACCTGCATAGTCAAAGCCCAAACGTTCCATGACACCTGGACGAAAATTGTGCAACACCACATCTGCCCGCGCGATTAAATCACGTATAATCTGTTTGTCGGATTCGCTTTTCAAATCCAACACCATACTTTCTTTATTCCGATTAATGGCATGAAACACTGTTGAAGTACCATTCAATATCGTATCAGAGGTATATAATTGCCTGCAAATATCACCCGTCTCCGGTTTTTCTATTTTTATAACTCGCGCGCCTAAGTCAGCTAGCCGTAAACTTGCTAATGGGCCGGATAAAAATTGACTAAAGTCGACTACGGTATAACCTGCTAGTGGTAACATATTAATTTTCTAAATAATCGTGAACAATTGATGCCGTATGCTGGCCCACTTTTGGTGCAGGTTTATCCGCATATAAACGCTTTCCATCGATCTGGTACACGCTACGGGTGGTGGTCAGTGCGGTGCCATCTTGTAAGGTGACTTCCTGCAGCATTCCTGCCTCCTTAAAACCCTGCTCCTCAAAAAAACGATGATAATCGTTGACTGCACCACACCAGATCCCTTCGGATTCCAAACGGGATATCCACTCGCACGTTGTCTTTTGACACAATACCGCAGCAAATTCTTGAAGTATTTCATCACGCCGTGAAAACCAGGTTGCAGCGTCTTGATAGGACTGTCCAGACAAGCCTATGGTTTTTGCAATATGCTCTACATTGCCCATGGCCAAGGCTAGATAACCATCAAGAGTTTTGTAGAGTCCATAAGGCGCACTTAAATAAGCATGGCCAGCTCCTCTAACCGTCGACCGCTGAGGCAGCTTGCGACCATCGTTGACATGTGTGGTCAGCATTTCAAACTGCATATCTAACACAGATTCAAGCAAACTTACTTCAACAAGAGCTCCCTGTTGGGTACGGGCACGTTTCAACAATGCCGCCAATATACCTTGTGTCAGATGTGTGGCACAGTACATATCCACCACGGCCAATCCAAAAGGAACCGGCCCATCCTGCGCACAGCCCGATAACCAGGAAAGTCCCGACAGCGATTGCACGAGTAAATCCTGCCCTGGCTTTTTAGCCCATGGCCCTTCATTGCCGTAGCCAGTTACCGTGGCATAGATCATTTTTGGGTTAATTTTCTGCACGCTCTCATAATCCAAACCGATCTTTTCCATTACACCGGGGCGGAAGTTATGTGTCATCACATCTGCCTGGCGGATTAATTTTTTAATATTTTCCAGATCATTTTCATCTTTCAAATTGGCTGCATACGATTCTTTATTTCTGTTGATGGTATGAAAGACCAGGCTACTCTCATCTACAAAAATATTTTTAATCGCAATCTGCCGCCCCCCTTCACCAGCCCCCGGACGTTCAATTTTGACGACTCGTGCACCGAGATCCGCCAAACGCAGGCCTGCAGTTGGTCCAGCCATAAACTGTGAAAACTCGAGGACCAAAAGTCCTTCCAGTGGTTTATTATCCATGATCTTCTTTATCCACTAATGATTCCCGATACATCGCATTCATCTTGTCCAAAAGTGCCTTTTCGTCGCCTCCATCCCTTAGATAATCAACCACGATATCACCAGCATGATCCTGAAAATAAAGATGGCCATCATAACGCGGACGCAAATAAGCCCGATCTAATGCGGGTAGTGTATTGCTGAAATAGTTGGCCGTAGCGGCATTTACTTGCTCATTTTTCCAGGCACGTAAATGTCCAGGCTGGCCGCCATTTTCCACATATAGCGTTTCCTGAACTTCCGGTGTCGCGACAAATCGTGCATAATCCATGGCCACATCAATATGCTTGCCCTGTGAGGATACTGCCAGCCCCGCTCCACCAAGTGTACTGATCATAGGCGTACCATTTAATGACACTAAATCATGAAAATGCAACACCTTACGTGCGTAACCTGCCCGAGCGTAATTCGAATAACCATAGGCAAATGGACAGTAAGCAATTTCATCACGCTGAGTCATTTCTTCAAACACCTTAAATGGATTTTTATTATAAAACCCGGCATCCAGTTCATCCGCAAGTGATTTGAATAATTTTAAGACCTTTATTCCAACTGCGTCGCTGATTACTTTTTCGTTACCTTGGCAAGGTCCTTCACCCAAAGAACAACAAAGACCGTAAAAGTGCATCAAGGAATCAATCGGTAACAGCGAAAATCCGACTTTTCCAGTTTTTGCTAGCGCTAAAACATCTTCAAATGTACGTGGAAGTGCCACTTGCAAGGCCTGTAAAAGATCCGGACGACTTGCAGCCACCGGTGTTGCAGCATCCGTAGCCAATGCCCATTGCTTTCCAAGAAAGTTATAGCTTTCATGGGATTTCCCAACACTATTAGCACGCTGATCGGCCAGAAAATCTGCGGATAGGTAATCATCAAATGCAGCGAGCATCCCCTTCGCGGCAGCATGTCCCGTCCATGGATGGTCAATGACCAATAGATCGTATTCCTTTGCCAAATCTGTCACTGACTTATCAGCAAATTCCTGTAAAGTCCGTTTTGTCCAAACAATTTCAACATCTGGACATAATTCTTCATAACGCTGCGCAGTCGCGACCATTGGCACAAAGCCTCTGGTATGCCCCCAGGTAATCCCTTTTAACTGGATTTTCTCTGTCATTGTGTATTCATTTATTAATTTATGTTGTCTTGTCGAAAAACAGAACAAATGTATCTATCATCTTATTATCAAGGTCTATTTACCTATACCGCCTTTAAAACGGCAAAATATAGCATTGGAGCCACGGCTATTTTATCCTATTTCGTTTCGCTATTCAGGCTTGATAATATAGCCTAAGCGGAACAGTCCTGTATTTAATTATTGATATTATTGTTTATAATCTTTTCCCTTCTAATGCTTTTTCCCAAAGGAAAAGCGGTTTATAATATTCAAATATAAATACAATATTTGAATATAAAAATTTAACATGCTTTTTTGAGAAGCTAAAAACTCATAAATACTTTTTCTATCTTTAGCCCGATCATTTGTAAGAAAAAACATATTATGATAGCAAATAGCTCCGATAAATATAAAGCACCAGCGCTCGAAAAAGGATTGCAGATTCTTGAATTTCTGGCCTTACAACCAACAGCACAATCCCAATCCGAGATCGCCTTGGGCTTGCACCGAAGTCCCAATGAAATCTATCGCATGCTTGCATCACTGGAATCCAACGGGTACATTCATCGTGATCCAATTTCATCTAAATATTCGCTTTCACTGAAGCTATACTATCTTTCGCACCGGCATTCCTTTGTAGAGAAACTACGGGCAACTTCATTACTACCGATGCAGGATACGTCCAACGAAATCAAAGACCCCTGTCACCTCTGTGTTATTTACGACAATCAGGTAATGGTCATCGCTTACGCCAGAGGTTCCTCGCCCATCAGCATCATGATTGAGGAAGGCAACCTCTACAACACGTCCCAGACCGCGTCTGGTAAGCTCCTTTTAAGTTTTTCCGAGGCTAAAAAAAGAAAGACCATTTTAGAAGCCGATCCCTATTACCGCAGTTTGAAGAAAGCAGAACGTCTGCAATTTGATAGCGACCTAGCCGATATCAAACGCAAAGGTTTTTATGAGATGCCCAGCGCATACGCGGAAGGCATCATCGATATTTCTGTTCCCATCGGAACCAGCGAAACAGGCATCATCGCCTGCCTCACGGTTTCAAAGCTCGTTCGACGTCAAATTGGGCAGAATATGCCCACCGAAACTATTGTTGAAAGTTTAAAAAAATGCAGATCACAAATTGAATCCAATCTAGGATTAACTTGACAGAGGCTATTTAAAATAAATATATAATAATAGCATAACCACAAATAACATTGCCCAGGCAGTCTTGACGCGGCCACTTGGTTTCTCCACAGTGATATCGTACATATCCCTATGTTCCATTTCATAAACCGACTTGGGTACCCAGTATGCTAGGCCTATTCCAATAATAAGTAGCAGCATAAATAGACTAAAGGATAGCATCAGATAGTGCGGCCAAAAGGCATAAACATCTTTTGGGAAAATCCAGAGATAACATACACCTGTCCCCAGGCTCAGTACCGCACCAAAAGTCAAAATCGTATTGATTGCTGCTCGATTGGTTCTTTTCCACAACACGGCCATTAGAAAAGCAACAGCTAAAGGTGGCGCAATAAATCCGAGAATAGACTGAAATACATCGAAAAGATTGAGCCCTTTAATTTGATCAATCGCCAGGGCGACGAAAACTGAAGCTAGACAGCCGATGATGACCGTATAACGTCCTATCTGGGTGATTTGCTTATTGGTTGCATCTGGCCGAATATGCTTGAGATATATGTCCATGGTGAAAACAGTACTCAAAGAATTAAGCGACGAACCAATGGTGCCCACCAATACAGCAATTAACACCACGATTACCAATCCATTCAGGCCTGTAGGAAACAGGTTGGTCACCATCGTCATATAAGCAAGTGATGGGTCTTTAAGTCCCGGAAATAAAACCGAACAGATGATACCGGTGAGGATAAACAGCGGCAAGGAAAGTATCTTGAGCCAAGCGATAAAGTTAATTCCCAGTTGCCCCTGTTCGAGATTCTTTGCACCCAAAACTGATTGTACCATGGCTTGATCCGTACAGAAAAAAGCGATCGCTGCCACCGGATAGCCTAAAGCAATGGCATACCAGGGATAATCTGGATCACTTGCCGGTCTGATCAACGACCAATAATTGTCGGGAGTCTGTTGCATTAAAGAACTTATACCACCGATTTTGGAAAGTCCCAGGAAAGTGAGAAAGGCCGACACGGCGATCAGCAAGATCATCTGAAAGATATTGATTTTAGCAACGGTCCTTAATCCACCTGTATAAGCAAACAGTCCGGCCAGGGCAACCAATACAGTAACGGATTGCCACATCGGTATTCCCAAAATCTGGCGTACCAAAAATCCACCAGCAAATAGTCCGAGTGAAAGCCAGGAAATCAGCATTTTCACCAAAGAGTACCAAGCCAGGATAGTCTGTGTATTTGGTCCAAACCGCTTGCCCATAAATTCGGGCAGCGTGCGTACCCCGGTGGCAATATAGCGTGGTGCAAATACCAACGCCAATAGGAATAGGTAGATAAAGGCATACCAGTCAAAATTGACCGCCACGATGCCCGTTGTATACCCCACCGTCGCAAAAGCCAGCAACATGGATGGCCCGACATTGGTCGCCCACATATTGAATCCAATGCTATACCAGCTTAAGGACTTACCGGCCAGGAAGTGCTCTGCCCCTTCTGCTTTTTTACGGGATGACAAGAGCCCGATCGCCAATAATACCAACAGATAGACCACGACAATGCAGTAGTCATAAATGGTTAATTTAGCTAAGATACTGTTCATCGTCCCAAGCTCAAATCGACACCATACCTCTCCAGTAGCGCTTTCGGCTGTACAGGTTTTCCGGTTGTCAATGATTCATCCATGGCTTGCAATAAGGCTATCGTACCTATACCCTCTTTCATATCTGGGAAGGCTTCCTCTCCAGTACGGATGGCCTTGGCAAAGTGCTCCAGGTAATTTTGATATTCACCTGCATGATGGCTTTTTCCTTCGAAACGGAAGTAATGCTTTAGTTTATGCTCCCATGTCAGCATACGTTCTTCACCTGTTTTATCGGTAATCGCATAACGGAGGTCCATATAGTCGGCCTGGCTCGCTCCTTCGGTGCCCCGAAGAATACAGCTCATCTCGCTATCTCGTGTGACGGGTTGTACAGGGCCGGTATAAGCCCCACTTACACGAGCTATACGCCCATCTTCGGCCTTGAAAATAAAGTGCATGGTATCTGCATTTTGAAGACCGCCTTTTTTACCATTGGCACTCAACATACCATAGCCCATCACCTCTTCAATATTGGGGAGGTACCAGCGGATAAAATCAACCGGATGGCTCAGACCGCCATAAAGCCATTTGAAAGAAGACTGTAAAGACCAAGGCTTCTCCAGAAACCAGCGGTGATCAGCATGATAATACCCTTCGATCGTAATTAAATCCCCGATCAGTCCGGCTTCAAAATCTGCCCGCTGTTTCTTCACCGGTTCAAAAAAACGGGAGCTCTGTCCGACAAATACACGTTTGTTTTTTTGTGCCGCTAGTTCCAACAAATCGTTGGCATCGGCCAGGTTGTCAATAAATGGTTTGGTGCAGATCACATGCTTATCGTGTGCCAGCGCCAGCCGTATATGCTGTGCGTGAAGATGATCGGGCGTATAAATGGCAATGGCTTCAATACTTTTGTCATTGAGCATCACCTGATAGTCATTGGTATACGTATGAAAATCAAATTCTTTCATACGCTTGCGCCCAAGTTCTTCATTCAGGTCACAGATTTTGACCAATTCGATATATGGGCTTTGCAATGCTGCGGACATGGTGCTACGGCCCTCACCTAATCCTAAAATTCCTAATTTTAAGTGCTGTATATTTTCCATTCTACTGTTTATAAAAAATCCATGTTTCATCTTTTTCGGTTCCGGGAATGCCTTCCTGATAGGATCCCATGAGTTTGTTCCACTCTATAACCCGTGGATTACCCTTCGTTGTCAGCTGATCGATTGTTTTAAAATCCTGACCTTTTGGAAAAGAAATATATAACATAAGCTGGCGTCCATTGCGATAGACGAGTACTTCGTCAAATCCTGCTTTACAGAAACCTGCCGCAACCTCGGGCCATTCTTTAAATTGTGTTTTATGCGCGTTGTAATAGGCCTCCTGCTTGGACTTATCGTCTACCAGCTGCGCGGTGAGCAGCACAAAATCGGTATCTTTCACTTTTCCGCCACAGCTGCTGCGATCGAATGTGTAAAAAAGGTCATTAAACAACTTATGGGGAATTGCCGGATAATTGGCTATCCAGGCACTCGATATTTTCTTTCCGATCTCATCATCTGTCATGAGCAGGATATAATCCTTCCAGCGATATACCTGACTGCTATCAGCGCCTTGTCGAGCAAAAAAATCTTTTATTTCAGCCATTTCAAGCTGCATTTTCACATTGTGGATCTGGAAAAACACAGGCTTTGTAAATGGCACATAACTGTTGATCCTGTCCGTTGCTACCCATGGCTTTTTTGCTTTCAACAGCTCCAGGTACCTGGATTGGATACCGGCTTGCTGGGGCACTTCAGCAGCGGCGTCAGGCCCATTGTCATGCCATTCCACGCCTGGACCATTCGCATTTTTCAGGATCTTGTTCGTAGGAAACCAATTGTTGCTGACATTCATATAGGCCGAACCTTCATCGGTGTAGAGATAAAACCAATGATCCGGAATATGGGCATAAGGTGACATATAGATGCTATCGATATAATTTTCCTGAATTTTTGTTCCGGGTTGCGCCGATAAGGTGTAGATACCAGCTACATCATACATGTATTTGCCATAACGTGTGATCTTATTTTTGAAAACACGATTATTACGCATAGCATTGACTGTAGGTGTCCAGCCCCAGCCCAGGCTGATACCTGTATACGGAAGATCCAGCAGTTCGTTGTGCAGAATGGATACATTGCGGACAAATCCGGCGCCAATCCCCACTGTTCCCCAATCTTCATTCCCAATATCCTGGATTAGATTGTTACTGACCACAACACCGTCTGTCAAGATCCGCCCGTCGCTGGGCTGAAAAGGCAAATGTGCTTCAACCTGCTCATCTGAAAACTGACCAAGCAGTACGCCCGATCCGCCGATATCCTGAAATAGATTTCCAATTAGACTATCCTTCAGGTTGCCCTGCCGATAATCAATGCCGGTGGCTGCCAAATGGGAAAACCGACAAGCTGAAATACGGGTAAAGGCTGTGTGGCTAAGTGTAATTGCCGCCTGTGGGCGGCCCAACCAGGCCTGATTTTCCAGTCCCGCTTTGTCCCGGGTACCTGGTTTGGCCAGTTTATACGCATCCAAAAAATACATTCCCGCCTGCAAGGCGACATGTCCGTAATTGTGTGGTCTTAACCAGGAACTGTGCTGAAATTGCAGTCCCTCGATATATACATGACGTACAGGTACTTCTAAAGTCCCCTGCATGGTCAGAATTGTTTCCAAATAAGGAGCTATGACCTGTAACTGCTCCAAATTTTCGTCCGGTCTTTTGTAATAATAGACTTTATGGCTTTCTTCATCCAAAAACCATTCTCCCGGCTGATCCAAAAATTCAAGTGCGTTGACCAGGCGAAATGCCGAGTTGCCATGTTCCTTCGACAACCAGGGTTTAGGCCAGGGATGCTCATTCTGGATTTTCCCTTCCGGTTCGTGAAAAAGTAAGGTGATACTATCTTTTGTGACGATCGCATCACGAATGCGGAGCTGCGCTACAGCCCACCATTGATGGATAAAAAATTCCATACCGGGTTTGTAGCTGAATGCTTTTGGCAACACATTGGGGATAATTGCCGCCTGTTTATTAAAATCCCAATTGATGATCCGGGGCAGATGGGCATCGTCATGACTTTCTGCCCGAACTGCCTTCCGGGAGCCGACCCATAATTGACGGAAAGGAAAGTATTTTCCACCGGCCTGTGGTGCATCGGCCACCATAATATGCTTGGCAATAGCAGGATCCAGTCGTTTTTCGCTTTTTGCTAGCCGCCAGTCTGTAACAGAAATCCCACCTGAAAAGACCGCGTTTCGACCTTCGGCTTTAATTCGGGTTGGGCTTTGGGCTGTACCGCTGTCCTCTGGCCGAATCAAAATGGTCTGGGCGGGTGCATAGACAGCATCCCGAACCCAGATTGTGATACCATGCTGCATTCTTGGATCCTGTAATCGCCGCCATTCTCTCGCCTCGCGTAAGGCATCTTCCAAATTCGAAAACGGCGCTTCGGAGCTGCCGTCCCGTTGCTCCTTTTTACTTTGTTTACCCACATAGATTTCTCCGCACTGGGCTGAAAATGCCCAAAGCGAAAACATTATAAAAACCGATATGAGAACGATCTGCTTCATCTGTTAATGATTTTTGTGGCATGCCTGTTTAAGTCCTGTAATAGGCTAAAACACGCACATTTTTTTGCTTAATGACCATGGAAGAGCGAGTTCACACAATAACGCGCTACCATCTGTTCATCCATCTGCTACATAGGGCTATTAATAGCCATTATTCTGGACAAATTCGCCAGGATTGCTGACAGCATCCATCTGTCCCTGCGGAATAGGTCGAAGACCATGTACGCCATCTTTAAAATACTGTCCTACATCGGGGTTGACCGCCATCAGATAAGAGCGGTTCAATTTGCCCATTCTTTTCAGGTCATACCAACGTGTATACTCACCACATAATTCACGGGCGCGCTCATCGAGTATAAACTGGGCCGTAAAATCTGCAGCTGTAATCTGTCTGGCCCCGACACGGTCGCGTAATACATTGATGTAATTGACGGCTGTGGCATTGGCGCCGTTCAAATGAAAGGAAGCTTCAGCAGCAATCAGGTATACCTCTCCCAGACGCATGACAGTAGCATAGGCGTCGCTGGTAAAATTGTTTGCCTTCGGACTGATTAACGATCCGGAATTGAATTTCACCAGAGATGGATAAAAACCGATGAATGGATTGTCCACCTGTCCCGGCTGCTGGTTTGTCCGTGTAAATTTCATTTTGACTTTATTATCCGATCCATAGACATCTTCGAGGTCAAGCCAGATATAATGCTGTTGAAATTGGGTCTTTTTCTCTTCAGCATAGCCGGTTTCCCCACTACGGGCTATTTTAATCGCTAGACTTCCTTTGGGAAGGTTAGCCCCGACGGCGACAGCATTTTCATCACGGTCAAACTGCACAACAGCATCTCTGCTCCAGCTGTAATTGGCATTGGAGGTCCACTGTGTCTGGAATGAAACACCATAACGGGGATCTAAGGTGTTATCGCTATTTTTGAATACATCAAGCAGGTATTTGCTCGGCATAAATGTTCCGCCGGACCAACGCCCTACTTCGGTCTGAAAGCCGGCAAGCTGTATGGCGCCAAAGGTCGTCGGTGTACAGTAAAAACGCTTAAAATCATTGTTGTGATCGTATACATTGGTAGATCCATACTCCTGCGAGTAAGGAATCTGGTAAAGTGCTTCGGCGTTTTTCTTGTTATTTGCCGCATTAAAATTGTCTATAAAGGAGGCGTACAGGCGTACATTGTAGCCCGCCTGGTTATCAATCAATTTCTTTGCCGCCAGCAACGCTTCTTCCAAATATTGGTTGGTATTATATTCTTTTGTCTGCAAACAGGCCTTGGCCAATAGTCCCAATGCGGCCTTTTGGCTTGGCCGTCCAGCTTCTGTTGGCCCTACGGGCAAGTGTTCTGCGGCATACCGCAGGTCAGGCAGGATGCATTTTTCATAAATTTCCAGCACAGGTGTACGTATGGCGGCCGTATTGGCTGAAGCTGTTTCCGTGAGGTTAAGCGGACAAGGGCCAAATTGTTCCACCAGATGGAAATAATACAATCCTCTTAAAAAGTAAGCTTCGGAAACTTTCTCTAGTTTTTCCTGTTCACTGGAGAAATCTTTGACCTGATCCACCCTGCCGATGACGATATTACAGTAATTGATGGCATCATAAGCACCATTCCAGTAGTCTTTGGCCATGTCGATGGACATGGAGCCACCGGAAGCATATTTTAAATAATTTTGGTTGTTATTCGAATTGAGATCAGCCGTCCATAAATCAGTCCCCCCCTCGGTAACGAGCAAGAAGTTCCGGCCGTAGAAGTAACGTGGCAGATCAAAGTAACAGCTATTGATCAGTTTGTCGAAACCGGCCTTGTTTTCCGCCACTTTATCCACGGTGACCCCGGAGGGATTATATTCATCAAGGGAGCAGGAATTCAACAGTAAGCCCGCACATAAAAGTATATTGAAGTAGTTGATTTTCATAACATATTGGCATTAAAAAGTAACATTTAACCCGACCACAAACTGTTTAGTCAACGGAAAATTATCCGACCCATTGGATTCGGGATCCTGGTACTTTAACAGCTTACTTTTTGTAAAGATGAACGGATTGTTAGCGGTTGCATAAAAACGGAAACGTTCCATGGAAAGGCGCTTGATCAATGTCTTTGGCAAGCTATATCCCAGGGTGATATTGCGAATCTTGAAATAGGATCCATCCACATATTTCAACGCATCGAACCCGATATAGCCACTGGTCGAGGAATGCAATCCTGGTCTTGGCAAATAAGCGCCAGGATTTTCCGGTGTCCAGTAATCTATATCATCGGGACTATTTCCCACGCCTGTTGTCGGATCATATCGTGTGATCAAGTTGCTGGACAGCATTTGCCCCCATCTTGCGGTTAGAAATACCGAAAGGTCCCAGTTATGGTATTTAAAATTATTCTGAAATCCACCGGTCCATCTCGGGACCGCTGATCCGAGAATGCGTTTATCGTTGGCACCATAGGCATGTGTACCATCTTCATTGACCGTACCATCGGTGGCTAACTTGATATCACCGGGCCTGGCATTGAATAAAGCTGCCTGCTCTGCTTCACTTTCCTGCCAAATGCCGAGGTATTGATAATCAAAGAATGTTTTGATCGGCTGATTTAGAAAAAGGCTATTTGAAATCAGGTCTTTTCCTCCCGGGAGTGAGGTCACACGTTCTTTATTCGCCGCAAAAGTCAATGTTGAATTCCAGGTAAACCCTTCCCCCTGAATATTTTTTGTATTTAAGGCCAGTTCAAATCCTTTGTTGTTCGTCGCACCAATATTCTGCCACATCTTGAAGGGGGCACCCCAAGAGCCGCCTAACGAAGCTGGCATATCCCGTAGAAAGAGCAGATCTTTTGTTTCCGTATTGTACCAATCAATGGTCAGATTGACTCTTTGGTTCAAGAATTGCGCATCGAGACCAATATTGGTTGTATAGGATTTTTCCCAACCCAGGTCTTTATTAGCCAGTTGTTGATTCAGAATAAAAGCCGGACCAAGCGTACTTTCACCAAAGCCTACCGGCTTAGGTGCATTATAGCCCCCTGCTTGGGTACCGTAGGCACCCACACCACCGGAATTGCCGGTGATACCATAACCGGCACGCAGCTTTAACTCCGATATTTTGTTTTTCAATGGTGCAAAGAACTGCTCGTCACTCAGGCGCCAAGCAAAAGCTCCTGCTGGAAACACATCCCATTTGTTGCCTGCCGAGAGTCGGGAAACACCGTCCCAACGGCTTGACAAGGACAACAGGTATCGTCCTTGATAATTATAGTTTACACGGCCCACATAAGACATCGACTGTGACCCAATATAAGAAGAACGGATTACGGAAGTTGTGGCCGCACTCAGGTTGTGGAAAGAATAGGAATCCAGGTCAAATCCCGACCCGCCGGCATAGGCTTGCTCCGCTTGGTTTTTCGACCAGGATGTTACTCCCGTCACTGCAAAATGATGATCTTCCTGTAGGTTAAATTCGTAGTTCAGGATATTTTCCCAACGGTAGTTATAATTTCTGTCATTGATAATGACGGCGGCAGGTAATTTGAAGCCCGCCTCTGGATTGGCAATTGACTGCATCCCAAAATATCTTCCTGTGCGTTGGGAGCCAATCGTCGCACCAAAAATTGAACGAAAGGAAAGTCCTTTGACCGGCGTAAAATCGAGATAGGCATTCCCCGCAAAATAATTGCTCAGGATATTGTTTTTATACTGATCCTTGATCTGATCGGACAAGGGATTGGTGACCCCATCCACGGGGATATGATTGATATTGCCATCAGCATCAAACGCGTCTCCGAGGGGCAAAAAGGTCAGGCTGTTGCCGAATACATTCTGTGCGGCCTGATTATTATCCTTATACGTGTACTGTAGATTCGTACCTACTTTAAACAGGTCAGAGAGTTTATGATCTATATTTGCCCTTACAGCGTATTTTTTACTATTATCATTTTTTATCAGCCCTTCTTCATCGTTATAGTTGAGGGATAAAAAAGCTTTTGTTTTTTCATTCCCGCCATTCACTGAAAAGCTATAGTTCTGCTGGATTCCGTCTTTTAAGACCAAGTCCATCCAGTCTACCCATTTACCATTTTCAAAAGCCTCCAGCTGTGCGGGATTCTTAAAAATATTATTGGCAAATTCCGGATAGTTACCATGCTCACCCCGGTACGCTTCCCTTTTCAGTTTCATATAATCATCTCCCACCAATCCATGGGGGTATTTGGGAAATCCATTATATCCAAAATAGGAATCAAAATTCACGATTGCTTTACCGGCTTTTCCCTGTTTTGTCGTAATGATAATTACACCATTTGAACCTGCAGAGCCATAGATTGCCGTAGATGAGGCATCTTTGAGGATGTCTATGGATTCGATATCGCTTGGATTTAAACTGGTAAAATCACCTGGAATACCGTCAATAATATAGAGCGGATTATTATCACCATTGATGGATCTGTTACCCCGTAGGCTCGCAGTGACATTGGCACCTGCACGTCCGGATGATTTGCTGATATCCAGACCGGAGACTTTTCCCTGAAGCGCGTCCATGACATTGGCCGTAGGCGTCATCATAATCTCTTCTGATTTGACCGAAGCTACCGCTCCTGTCAGGTCCCGACGTTTGGCCGTACCGTAACCGATGACCACGACTTCGTCCAATGCCTGATCATTTTTCTTAAGCACCACATTGACACTATTTCCAGCTTTTATGGTCAGCACATTTTCAGCGTAACCCACTGAAGTAATTTTGATGGAGCCACTTTCACCTGACAGCCTCAGGATAAATTCTCCCGAAGCATTGGACGAAGTGGTCTGCGTCGAATTAACAAGCGCCACGGTAGCGCCCACAATTGGATTTCCCTGCTCATCCGTAACTTTACCTTTTATTTCTTTTACCTGATTGACCGTGACTTTATGAAGCATAGCGGCATTTGACGCAGCAGTGGAGAACAGCGGGGTTCCCAGTATAAAACTGCTGCAAAAGAGCATTAACATCGGATACTTTGAACCGGAAGCAGCTGCCCCCAATGTCATTTTCCCGAGATTAATCTTGTTTGTATTCATATTGAGTTTTTAGATTTATTGCGTAATGTGGTTATTTTTCTATTTGTTTAGATCCAGCTGTCCCTTTATCATGAATGAATAGCTGGACTTAGATCGATATTTGTTGGTCACCTAAAGCCGATCGGATGATTACAGTACAGGGGGTGTCGCCCATTTTTTGAATCATTCCCAATGCTTTTCCCTTAAATGTTTTTCTTTTGGGCTGATGTAAGCCCCTTTGATCGGCCTGAAATCCGTTATCGGTTCCGAGCACTTTCGCATTTCCCTTTACAATAAACTCAATTTCCTGATCATTGTGCAACACGGACTGTCCTGCTTGGTCTACCAATGCTGCGGTCACAAAATAAAGATCCCGGGATTCTCCAGTGGCATACTTTTCATGTTCCACAGAAACTTTTACTGCATGTGCTCCTGTGGCTGTACGGACACTCGCTTCCTGAACAATTTTACCGGCCCGCTTTTTAACCACCTTCAGTTCGCCTTTTTCAAAAGGCACCTTCCAGACCGCATGCAAGCAGTCTGCTGTCTTTGCTGAGGTCCCCAGACTTTTGCCATTGAGAAACAGTTCCACCGCATCGGCCTTGTTATAATAGGCCCACACATCCACACTATCGCCGGTTTTCCAATTCCAATGCGGTAAAAGATGTAGGACATCCTTGTCTGTCCATTCAGACTGATACATATAGTACACGTCTTTGGGAATACCGGCAAGATCGACAATGCCATAGTAAGAGCTCCTTGCGGGATAAGGATAAGGCACTGGTTCGCCTAGATAATCGAAGCCGGTCCAGACAAAAGTTCCGGCCAGGAAAGGGCGTTTCTTGACCGCCAACCAGGCTTGTTCATGGCTTGTTCCCCAATAGGCAGCAACATTATCATAAGCCGATACCGTAAAATCGGGATTACCATTGACGACATATTTGTCCTTCGATGAAGCAGGCCACAGCTGAATCGTATCTTGCAATTTGTCATATACGGCTCTGGTCTGTAAGGCAGAAACAGTTTCTGATGCCAACAGGGGTATATTTTTAAATTCTACAGGTAATTTATCATAATCTTCATGTTTGTAATTGAAGCCCAGCACATCTAAAGCCTCTGCCTGTGCGATAAAGTTTTTCGCATAATTATTTTCTGTCAGGGCAGCAGTAACGGGACGCGTCGGATCCAGGGATTTGACCAATTTGACCATTTCTTGTGTCAAGGCGATACCCGTGGAATCAAATTGTTCCCGGATTTCATTTCCGATGCTCCACAGGATAACCGAAGCATGATTGCGATCTCTGCGTACAAATGACTCAATATCCTTTAAGTGCTCCGTAGGAAAGTCAATGTGGTAGTCGAACTTATTTTTTCGCTTTTTCCACATGTCAAACGCTTCGTTATAGACCAGAATCCCCATTTCGTCGCAGAGATCGAGTAGTTCTTCGGCCGGAGGATTGTGCGCAGTACGAATGGCATTTGCACCCATTTCTTTCATCATCACAAGCTGCCTTTTTGCAGCGGACTTATTGAAAGCCGCCCCTAAAATGCCTAAATCATGATGCATGCAGACTCCATAAATCTTCAAAGCCTCGCCGTTTAAGTAAAAACCTGTTTTTGCATCAAACCGAAATGTCCGGAATCCTATTCTCTTTTCGATTTGATCTTCGACTGTATTATTTTTATTTAAAAGAGCGAGTTGCACACGATATAAATTTGGCGATTCTGGATCCCACAACTGTGGTTTTTCCACTTGAAGGGATGCATCAATACGTCCATCTTTCTCGACCCCTGTTTTTTTCAATAGTAAATTGCCTTTGGGGTCCCATACCGTAACTTGATATTTCTTCCCTGCAACTCCATTAGATCGCGCCGACTTATTCAATTTAGAAAGTACTTTCAACTCCCCCAATTCACCATGTGTCTCGGGCGTAGTGATAAAAGTCTCTTGTTCATCGAGCTGTACTGCACCCGTCTTGATTAGATAAACATCGCGGTAGATTCCGGAACCTGAATACCACCTGGAGTTTGGCTGTTTGCTATTGTCCACACGGACAGCAATCCGATTGGACTGATTTCCAAACTTAAGGTGCGGCGTAAGATCCAGTGTAAAGGAAAGGTAACCATTGGGCTTTTTTCCCAAATAAACCCCATTGATCCAAATTTCCGCGTAGCGATATATTCCACCAAAGTAGAGTTGTATGCTTTTACCCTGATCTGCTGCCGGCAATTTAAATTCCTTACTGTACCAGCCAATTCCGCCGGGCAATGCTCCACCTGCATTTCCTGCAGGATAAGCAGCAGCAAAATCAGCTTTAATACTCCAGTCATGAGGGATTTCGACCGATTCCCAGGTCTGCGGATTGATATCCTGCAAGCGATAGCCCAACTGATCCTGCAATGTAAAATGCCAGCTGTCATTAAAGCGGATTTTAGCACGTCCCTGTCCAGATACAAGTTGAAGCTGCAGTAAAAAGAGCATGGAAATAAAATAATGTAACTTCATGTTTAAATGGTGATTTATAAGCACTGCTTTCATTGCCGTCAATGATCCCTTTGTGCCTGTTTCTTTATTCATTAATCAATATTGAGGCATGCATACTGCCTTCGGTTCAAAAACTCGGTTGGAATAGCCCACTACTTAAAAATGTATTTTACTCCGCCCCAGATCTTTCGAAGTTGCCAGGGCTATGCCACGGTTACCTTTGCTATCCACGGCACAATAAAAATGATATACGGTACCCTCCGTTTTCAGCACAAAAGACTTATGCGCATATTGCTGATCAAAACTTTCACTTGATTCGATCAGGCTGGGACCTTCCCAATCTGTCCAATGAATCAGATCCTTGGAGGCTGCAAAGCGGTTAAATGCGCCCTTGCGATCCTTCCAAAATGCACCGAAATAGAACATTACCCAGGTGTCATGCATACGTTGGATAATGGGGTCGCCCGTGATACCCACAGGATGATGAACCACTGGATCTTTCTGAAAACGCTTCCAGGTTTTCATATCGTCAGATACGGCCATACCAATGCGTTCATACCAGCGAGTCGCCTTGTTGTTCGCCAAAGAATCGCCTACAGCATTGTAATACATCACAAAACGATGTCCTGTATTTTTATCAGGATCCTCAATGACGTAGCTTTTAAATAACTTATGGCGGTTTTCCCACCAAGAAACATCGGGATCAGTACTACTCAAAACAGGATTGGGCAGCTGCTGCCACTGGACGGGTTTGATGGGCTTTTGATTGGTATAAGCCATCCCAATCGACAAAGGTTCGGGCTCATAACCTGCAGTAGAACCACCGAAATAAGACATCCAATATTTCCCACCATAGGTATTGAGTTTATATTTTCCGCCCCATTTTGTATCTACTAAGGCATTGTAGCCTGCCCGTTGCTTGGCATCCCAGCTGCCATCGGGTGCCACAGAGAGCTGTTTCCCCAGGGTCTCCCAGTTCAGGAGATCCGAGCTCTTCGCCAGCCAGGTCTCATAACCACTTCCATCAAACACAATATAGGTCATATACCAATATTTTCCGGCTTTGTATAGCGTCGGACAGTCCATCAGCTCACCTGTATGCTGCGGAACCAACACGAGCCCATACTTGTAAGGTGTTTTTACTTCTTCATAAATTTTTGTCATTTCCGCAGTGGAAATTCGTTGGGTTTGTGCCCAAGATGTCCAGCCTGGCAATGCAAAAGACAGCAATAGTAGTATTCTTTTCAGTCGTCTCATCTGTAATCGTTATTCTTTCATTGTTGCTTTCAAGTCTCCATGTGACAGCAAGACCATCGTCCATGCTACTTTTAACGACAGGGAGCTTGCTTGTTTTTACTTTGTGATGGTATATTTTCCGGACCCCAATTTCAGCTCCACCTGCTCCTTGGTGGACAGCACGAGATCGGGATCCAGCTGTTTTCCATTGACCAGATAGCTTCCTTTGGGCAAGACCAAGGTACATTGGCTATTAACAGGGATCTCCAACTTGTACACTTCCGCTTGTTCCCGGTTAAAATAGATCTTCCCATAAGGGCTTCTAAAACTAATTTCGCAATCGTTCAGCAGGTCCAGCATTTTGGGCTCGATCCGAAAATGTTTAAATGCGGTAGAGCCAGCAACTTGCTGTATCCCACCCAGCCCGGTATGAAACCACTCCATCAGGTGTCCGAGCATAAAATGATTATTGGAGACATTCGGGAGCCCCGCCCAGGACTCGGTCAGTGCCGTGGCACCTTTCCGCAGCTGATAACCATACCCGGGCCTGTCATCACGGTGATGCATGGCATAGATCAGATCATCACGGTTGTTGGCCTGCAACACCTGTAAAAGGTAACGATGACCGATATCTCCGGCTGTCAACGCCGTATCGTTTTGACAGACCGTCTTTGTTAATCTGTCAAAGACCGCCTGTTCGGCCTCCGGGGGTACTAACCCAACGTAGAGCGGCATGGCCAACGCCGTCTGACTACCGGAGCCATAGCTATGCTCCTGAGATCGATAAAATTGCTGGTTGAACGTATTGAATACAGCCTGCTGTAACGTCTCAAACTTTTTGGCATCTTCTTTTTTTCCAAGCAGTATAGCAATTTCTTTCATCAATTTGAGGTCATAGTAATAGATTGCTGTAGCCGTGATTCCCGGGGTAGTCAGCTGGGAAACACCCGGACGCTCAGGTCCCAAATCATACCAGTCACCCAAGCCCTGTGTCAAAATATGGTCCTTCGCCTTTGTGCCCAAATAATCGATATAATGGGTCATCATGGCATAATTATCGGTAAGAAAAGCGTTGTTTCCATACCAACAATAGGCGTACCAGGCTAAGATAATTGAGCTGCTTCCCCACTCGGGCGAATCCCTGAACATATCGCCCCCCCAGTCAAACTGCACATATTCGGGCGCTATTTCAGGAACTAGACCATCCTTTGTCTGAGATTGCCGCATATCCCGTAGCGCCTTGGCAAACAGGCGTTCAGCATCAAAGTTAAATTGTACCGACGGCCCCATTAAATGTAGCTGCTCCAGCCAGCCCAATTTTTCGCGGTGCGGACAATCGGTAAAGACACTGACCATATTACTCTTGATAGCCCAATTGATCAATTCATGGATCTGATTAAATAGTGTGTCGGAGCTTTGAAAGCTTCCCACCTGCGCTGTACTATTCCGGATATGGGCTAACTGTATTGCATCCATCCGAACCGCTTTACTACCGGCAGGATGTAACTGAACTTCGGCATAACGAAATCCATAATACGTAAAACGTGGCTGCCAGAACACAGTCCCATCTTTTGCAAAAATATATTGATAATAATAGGGGCTTCCTGAATGCTTTTGACTAGGGCGCCCATCCGCAGTCAGCAATTCCGCCGGATACACCCGCACGGTATCACCAACTTGTCCAGTCATTTTCAAAGTGACAATGCCCGATGCATTCTGTCCAAAATCATAGGTGATCCGTTTCCCGCCATCAGCTTGTTGCAATCCAACAGGTGCGAAGCGCTGCATAATTTTTACCGGATCGATATCCTGTGCCCGTAGATTTGGTCCATCCGTAATGAGCGCTTGCTGCCAGTTCCGGTCATCGTAAGCAGGAGCTGACCAATCATCAGGCAAAATTCGTGCATCGTAATCCTCGCCCCCATACATGCTGGAAAAAGTAATCGGCGACCGGTGTGTTTTCCAGCCGGCATCACTAACGATGATTTCTTGCGTCCCGTCCGTGTAGGTATTGACGATCTTAAGTTTGAGCTTTGGCAGGCCAAAAGCAACTTTATGTTTTTGAAATCGGCCTTTAATTGGTGGAATATAATAAAACCCGTTTCCTAATAGGGCAGCAATCGTATTCTTTCCCTGTTGCCAGGCTTGTGTAAGATCGTAAACTACATAATAGGCTTCTTTATCATATTTCGTCCAGCCCGGCTGTAATACCGCATCATCTACCCGCTTGCCGTTCAATAGCAACTCGTAATGTCCCAGGCCTGCCACATAAGCGATTGACGAACTGATCTTCTTTTTCAGCTGAACCGATTTCCGGAAAACCGGAAGGTCATAACTTTTATCCAGGCGGAGCTTGCTGGAACTTAGCGGTAGAGGATTGATTAACGAATCCGGTAATATATCTTTAGCAATCCATCGGGCATTCCCCCAATCCTTCGCGTTCAACAATCCCGTATGAAATCGTTGTACCGTGCTTGTGGCTGTCTCCTTTTTATTATCACGAACGTGTATCCTGATGTAATAACTTGTACCTGTAGCTAAAGGGTTTCCTTGGTATAACAAATTTAGGGATTGCTCCGTGGTGACCCATTGGGAATCCCAAAGCAGATCCGGTTTCGCAAAACGAGCACTTTTACTGACCTCGATACGATAAGCCTGCTGTTGCACAGCATATTTATCGCTGTGCAATTGCCAGCTAAAGGAAGGTTTTAAGGTATTTATGCCCAATGGGTTTTCGCGTCCTTCTATCAAAATACGCGTTACTGATAGCTTGGCCATACCAGCCATGGGCATAGCAAGCAATAACAGGAAAATACTTCCTAAAACGAATCCTTGTTTTCCGATATTCTTCATTATTTTTCTTTTCTCCCTAGCTGTATCCATTTTCAACTATTAAGGTGCTTCAGTCATAACACGAACATGATCCTGTATCAACTCCGAAACATTGGTTGTTGAGATACTGGTATCCTTACACACAAAAACACTGTTTTTAATCCTGATATTTTTAGCGTCTTTAATCGACAAATACCGATCCCCTCGTCCAAATACGCGCTCAATGCGTACATTTTCTAAGACAGATTCAGGTATACCTTCTATTTTAATACAATCCTTAGCCGCATCGATATAGACATCCTTTATTTTGATATCTGAGAAATGTGGTGTCAGGGGGTTCTTCTGTACTTCGAAATCACGGCTGGCCTGATTTCCCACATGTTGGGCCTGTCCCAACATATCCCAGCGTAATGCGGACTCGACCTCTTGCATTCGAATACGTTCAAAGCGAATGGAAGATCCACCTCCACCCCGTGGTCTTCTGGTCTTAAAACGGATACCGACGTTGGTTTTACCGAACACACAATCATGTACGTATACATTTTTGGCCATGCCCGCAGTTTCGCTACCGATCGTAAATCCACCATGACCTTTTTCCGAAAAACAATAGCGAACTACAATATCTTCCGAAGGTCGATTCACCCGCAGTCCATCATACCCACGACCCGCTTTTACAGCAATACAGTCGTCTCCAGTATTTAAGGTACAGTACTCTACAAGCACACGCCTAGACGATTCAATATCGATCCCATCCCCACGTGGTATACCCATTGACTGTATACGTACCCCACGGATCACGACATCCTCACAATAGGTGGGCACGATATTCCAAAAAGCCGTACGCGCCAGCGATACACCTTCAATCCAGACTTTTTTGCAGTTAATAGGCGCAATGAGGGCAGGTGGAAAGATGAAATCTACGGTCTTTCCATCGTAGATCCGCTGTTCGACAGGCCGCTTACTGTCGACAATATTTTCAATCACGTCATGCGTCATGGTTTTATTCCGGACGCTGCCTTCACCGGGCCCAATAATTCTACCTGATCCCGTGATGGCAATATTTTCTGCCCCATTAGCATAAATACAGGCCCCCAAGCTATATAATTCTACCCCTTCGTTCCGTGTAAACACTACAGGTAGAAAATCTTCTATTTCATTCTTAAATTCCAATACCGACCCCTTGTCCAGTTTCAGATTAATATGGGACTTTAGCGCAATCCGTCCTGTATGGTGATGTCCTTTCAGTACTAACGTCCCACCTCCCTGCGCAGCAAGCTGATCGAGCTTACCCTGAATACTTTCAGTAGGCCATACGGTATCGTGTCGTATGGGAAATGTTGGCCGTTGGACATCCCATGTCGTAAAAGGGGATTGCACCTTCTTGGGTGCTCTAGGCATCTGTCCCGCTCCTACCTGATCAGCACGCAACAGGGTCTTATCCAGCTTTTCAACCGGAATACTTCGACATCCCTGCATTCCTAGTATGACTACCACAAGCGATATTATCCAGTTTAATTTCATTGAAACACCTGTTTTACGTAACGTGTATTTGCACCAAAATTTTCTTTGACAGCACGTGGTGATAGATTAGCGTCACGGGATCGCTCGATCACGAGCCAACCGCGCCAGCCCATACGGTCCAAGGTCCGTTTTACCAAAGGCATATTCAGTCGTTTGTTATTTTCGAGCCATACACCATCTTCATCCGTACAGTGAATCTGACAGATCCGCTTCTTTCCTAAAATAGTCAGCTCCTGAATCAGATCACGCCCTTCTTTCAACGGATTGGAAAAATTAAAATAGATCTGGATATGTTTGGACCCAATTTCCTTTAAAAGATCAACCTCAGCCTTTGCATCCAATGTGGTCTCAATCCCGATCACCACACCAGCCTTTTTTGCCATCTCACCTACTATTCGAAGACGCTCCACGATAGCAGGTCGCAGTTCAGGATATTTAGCCAAGTCGCACGTCACGCCTAAAGGCAAAAAAGCCACTTTAACCCCCATTTTCTGACAAGTGTCCAAACAATCCCCTACCATCTGCCGATAAGTCGGCCGCGTAGCAAAAGACTGTGCATAAAAGCCGGTCATGGCCAACGAACAGATCGTTATTCCGGTTTCCTTTGCTTTGTCAAGAAAGGCCTTGCATTGCGCAGGATCACCCAACTTACTGTCAAAAGTAATCCGGTTGCCCAATCCGCCCATATCTACCTCCAACCCGTCCGCTCCTATTTCTTTTGCCAGGTCAAATGCACTTAGCTTTTGCCGCTTTAAGATCATCAGATCAATTACGGCGACATTATAACGCCGCTTAGGTGCAGCAAAGACAGCAGGAGGCAGGGCCGCTATAGCAATTAAGGCCAAGGTATCGCGTATAAATTTTTTTCGGTTCATCATAGTTCAATCTGATATGATTTTAACAATGCTTTCAATTGTTCCATCCCACGAATCGCGTTCTTTGGTAAGTTTTCCCCCTTCTTTCCAAAACTGTATAATAACTCCTCTGGCTCGATCTGAATTCCGGTCTCCGCGATGATATCGGCAGCGTTAGCCTGATCTAAATGAAAATGATCCAGCAAGAATGTGTAGAGTGCCTGCCGCTTGTTATAGCCAAAATCATGACCTTCATCGGGGAAATGTGCGTGCTGCACTTGATCTTGCTGGCCATAATAACCGTAGATTTGTTGCAGGTATGGAAAATCGTTGATAGCAGTCTCCTTCGTCCAATCTTGTCCATCGGAAATGATCAGTTGTGGTTTGGGCGCAGCCATCGCAGCCAGTTCGACATTATTGGTCCCGCCACAGACAAAATGCACGGGTAGTCCACTTTCACAGGGGCAGCCACCAAAGAAATAGGAAGACATCGCCACGACGGGAGCGACCAACGTAAAGCGATCGTCTAAGGCTGCCATTAAAATACTGTGGCTCCCCCCTCCCGATCCGCCACTGATGCCTATCCTGCTTTGATCGATCTGTGGCAAGCTCATGGCATAATCTAGGATGCGCGCTGCACCCCAGGTCTGCATCAACATAGCTTCGCTGCTGCGATGATCTGAACCAGCGAACTGCAATAAAGACTCTCCCCAGGCAAATAGATCATAGCTTATCGCCATACAGCCCAGTCGGGCTAAGGTGATCAATCTCTTCTGCGCATCCGAACGGTACCGTTGCTGTGGCCAATGCCCATCAGGAGAGAGCACCACAGGGATATTTTTCTTCTGTTTGAGCGGCGAATAGATACTGCCATTGACATAGACACCCGGTATAATTTCTAATGCAAAGTTCTGAACTTGGTAGTCCGCATAGCGGCGGGCCTTGCCCAAGCGGATCGGTTGATCCGGTATACTTTTCAGCTTATCCCAGTACATCGCTTGTCTTACCGCAGCACGCAATTGATCTTTTCTCTTTTCCCAACTAGCCTGATCTGTATATTTTTTGGACAGTAAGTTTAGAAAATCCCAACCTTCCCGTGGTTTCCAGCGGTTGTATTCGTATGATTTTAATTTATAGGTATCGGGCTTGGCTTCCTCCTGCAGTTTAAAACCCAAAGGATACAGCAAATTGATTTCTGTGCCCACAAGATCTGCCCTAAACTTCCAAGGTGCATAGTCCACCATAATGTCTTTGACGTTACGTGGATCATATTTGATCTTGACCTGATACCGTTCTTGCATCATGACAAGAACTTTTTCCAGGGGTTGCTTAAATTTATGTTCGTAATTCAATAAGCTGTCCTGTCCCTTGACAACAAGCGAAACAAAAAACAGATATACTGCACAAACGAGCTTAGTCTTCTTCTTTGACATATGCATTGGGATCTGGTTTTTTATATCCTTTTTTTGTTGGCCATACGCCATTCTCAATCGGGATTAGCTTCACTTTCTTCGGATCTACGACGACATGTTTCATTTTCTTTCTACGCCAGGTATAGCCAAAATGTAATAGCCCATCTTTGGTTTGAATCACTGCGGGATAAGAATACTGGCTGATTGGCGAATCCTCAAGTATAAGTGCGGCCTGCCAGTGCTTGCCATCTTTGGAAAAAGCAACATTCAATGGGGTGCGCGCCCCCTTGGCTAGATTACCTTCTGGAAGTACGTGATTGTAAACCAATACATGCCGTCCGTCTTTTAACGTTACGGCATCTGTACCTGAATTATTGTTCGGAAGATCGGTCTTCTCCAATGGGGTCCAATGCTCACCCCAGTCCTTTGACCAGGATGTCACGACCGCACGGTTACGCGTACGCGCCAATATTTGCAACTGACCATTTCCGTGGTCTAGTATGCTCGGTTGTATGGCATCCAGGTTATCTGCACCACGGGCAATCGGGCCTATTTTACGCCAGGTCTTACCAAAATCTGAGCTGGCCTCAAAATGTATGTTCCAGCCATTTCCTTCCGTACTGGAAGGGCTCAGCAAGGTGCCATTTTGCAACAGAACAGGCTTATTTTTCACCGGTCCAATAAAGCCCTCAGGCAACTTTTCGGCAGCAGACCAGGTCTTACCGCCATCTTTGGAGCGTTTGAGCATGCCCCACCATTCCGATGGTTTAGGCCCAATTTTATAGAATAACAAGAGATCTCCGTTAGGTATTTGATATAAAACTGGGTTCCAGGTCGGCAAGCGCTTGCCATCCGGTTGTACACCATCCGCTGCCGACACTGGCGCTAACCAGTTGCCGTTTTCAAATCTACTCACATAGATCTCCACATCGGGATGACGTTCTTTCGTTCCACCAAAAAAGGCATAAACCAGACCTTGATCGGTCTCTGCCATGG
Source organism: Sphingobacterium sp. HMA12 (assembly GCF_002933815.1). Classification (GTDB taxonomy): domain Bacteria; phylum Bacteroidota; class Bacteroidia; order Sphingobacteriales; family Sphingobacteriaceae; genus Sphingobacterium. The sequence goes on along the minus strand of NZ_BEYR01000002.1, from coordinate 560,764 downwards.
TAGCGGAATGACAGGAAGGGAAAGATGCCGTATCATAAATAAACTCATCTTTTATGACCCCTTTTTGCCATTCTTTTAATGTCGGATTTTGTCCGTAAGAACTCAAGGAGCATAAAAACAATAGGGCTGTTGCCAATTTGATCTTTATCTTCATCTGTTTATCGATATTTTATACGTATGCATCTTAACTGGTTTTTCCCCTACCAAGGCATACGATGTTTGTTTTTTATTGGAATTGATTTGGTAAACTCAAGTCTATTTCTGTTGCTTTTCTTTTTCGGCTTTTACCTTTGCCACATAATCTTTGAATAATTGACGCCAGTTGCGGCCGTTGGCATTTAAGTAAGCCTCACATTTATTTTTGTAAATTTCAAAAATGGCAGAAACTTGCTTAATCCCTTTATAATCTATTGCTTTTTCGCGGGCTTCTTCTAAATTTTTACGGACGGTCTGTTCCTCAACTGCTGTCAGATCTGGGACAATTGCCTTATATCCTTTTAAGGTGAAATCAACTTTTCCGATCGTGTATTTGTCCAAGATAAAAGCAACCTGTTGCTCTTCAAGCTCTTGACGCAAACCAGCCATCAAGTTGTTGTGTATAGAATCGGGCTGCGCTGAATCTGCAATAATGGAACGGTCCATATCACTTAATTTTTCGCCCGTATACGGATTTATTCCTGCTGGAACTGTACTAATCGGATGGCTATTGTGCCACTCTTTCACGGCTATCAGATGACTCAAGATCAAGCTTTTGATCTTTTCTTCTTTTGCCGGATTGACAAGTTTAAGCTCTGCCGTCCACTCCTGTGACTTTTTCTGTTCCGTTGAATTGTCCTGCGCATACAGGCTCATCATCAGCAGACTTAGTATAAAAATTGATAAGACCTTTTTCATGTTGTTATAATTTAATGCTGAACTGGTAATCTCCGGATCCGATAGTGAGCCAAGTGCCCGATTTTTCCTGTCGTAGGATCTGAATATCTTTATTGTTATTTAATTTTTGATTGCTTTCCGAGATTGTAGAGAGTTCGGTTGTTGGCAGATAGATCTCTGCTTTAGTATTGGCCGGAATAGAAATCTTCCATTCAAAAGCCGATTTGCTTTTGCTCCAATTGGATTGAATGGTTCCATAAACACTTTTGTAGCTTGCATTCACATGATCGAGACCTGCAGCGATCTGTGGTTTCATCAGGATGGTCTGAAAAGCATGCTCTTTCGATTTGATGCCCGCCAGATCCTCATAGAGCCATACCAAGAGGTCACCCAACATCATCACATGATTTTGTGAATTCATCTTGGGATGGGCTGTATTGCCATTCCAGAGCTCCCAAATTGTTGTGGCCCCATTTTCGACCATATAACCCCAGGAAGGATAGGTCTTCTTTGTCGCAATTCCATAGGCAAGATCCGCACGACCGATTTTGGTCAGTGTACGCATAATCCATTGTGTTCCGATAAGCCCTGTACTCAGATGCCCCTGATTTTCTTTTTCCACAATCTCCACAATCCGGTTGCTGAGCTTTTCTTTGTTCCTATCTTCGACTAAGCCAAAAGATAGCGCCAATATATTATCAGTCAATGAATTGCTACCATAATATCCTGCATCGTGATAGAAAGCGGCATTAAATGCTACTTTCATCTTTGCTGCGCGGTCCAAAAAGTCAGTTTGATCTCGCTCGTTACCTATAAGGGCACTAAAACGGGCGACGGTCTGCAGCAAATGATAGTAATAAGCTGTTGAGATCAATGTACTTGGATATTTTTTATCCGCAATCTTTCCTCTTCCGGCTTCAATGCTTATCGGTGGGAAACACCAATCCCCATAACTATCCTTGGTAATGATACCCGCTGAGCCTGTATAACGAGCTTGCATATAATCCATCCATTTTTTCATCGCTGGATAATGCTTTTCCAAAATGCACAGGTCGCCAGTCTGCTGATAGAGCATATCGGCGATAAATAGGTATGTTCCTGGCCAGCTAATATTATCACTATAGTAGCGCCAGAAGGCTGGTGCAACATCCGGCAATGCACCATCCTCTTTCTGAGACAGCCGAATATCTTCGAGCCATTTATGATAAAAATTGGCATTATCAAAGAGGAAACTCTCACCGTACGCACTGATTGGACGGTCACCCAACCAGGGCTGACGCTCATTGCGTTGTGGACAATCAACGGGTATACCTTTGTAATTGGAAGCGATACCCCACCATGCATTTTGATGGATCTGATTGATGAGAGTGTTGGAAGACACAAAGGTTCCCGCATTGGATATATCGTCGTAGACAAAGCGGCCAACAAAATTACTTTTTAAAACTACACCCGGATAGCCGCTGACTTCGACATAACGAAATCCATGATAGGTAAATCGCGGTTCCCAGGTTTCCTTTCCGCCACCTTTTAATATATAATGATCCGTTGCTTTCGCGTCACGTAGATTGGTCGTAAATAATTCGCCTTCTTTCGTCAAAGATTCTGCAAAACGGAGTGTCACCGCGGTTCCACGCGTACCGGACACCGTCATCTTTACCCAACCCGAGAAATTCTGACCGAAATCAAGGATGTATTTTCCTTCGGATTTTTTGACGATCGAAACCGGTGCGATATCTTGCATAACCTTCATACCCTCCGACTGCGCTTCATAATTGCCACCGGGCTCTTGCACAAAAGCAGCCTTTAACCATGTTTTATCGTCAAAATCCGGATTTGCCCAGCCCGTTAGCTCTTTTCTGGCATCATAATCCTCACCGTCATATTCGTTATTTGCCGTTATTGGTCCTTCGGTCGTTCCTTTCCACGAATCATCGGTCTTAATGACCTCTGTAGAGCCATCCGTATAGGTCAGCATAAGCTGCATCTGTAATTTGGGGAATCCAAAGGTTTTTATTTTATAGGGTTTGGCTTGACGCATGGCATAAAAGCGGCCATTTCCTAAAGTCACACCTAGCGCATGCTTACCGGGCGACAAGGACTTCGTTACATCCAAGACATTGTATTTGATGTTTTTGGTATAATCCGTGGGCACAGGAGCCAACACTTGATCTCCTATCTTCTTGCCGTCGATATATAACTCATAAAGTCCGAGGCCCATCACATAGGCTGTGGCCTGTTTTATCTGCTTGGTTGTCGTAAATTCCTTTCTGAAATAACGGGCAGCCAATTGTCCGGTCTGTTCATTGTCCGATGAAAAATATTGATCAAAACCAATCCAACGACCTGTCCAATCCTTGTAATGCAGCAGTCCCATGGTCCAGCCAGCTGGTTCAGACCAGCTACTCTCGCCTTTATTCGTGTACACTTTTACTTTCCAGAAAACTTCCATCCGGCTCTTTAAAGCTCTGCCAGCATACACAACCTGTATGGAATTATTCGAAAATTGTTTCCCGGAATCCCAGAAATCGCCGATATTCTGATCCAGTTTTTCTTGTGAAGAAGCAACCAAAACCTGATAGGCTTCTTGTCGGATAGACCGCCCGCTGCCCTGCAATTGCCAGCTCAGTCTTGGCACGGCGACATCTATACCGATCGGATTCGAACGTAATTCAGTCCGCAGGTCAGCAACAGTGATCTGTGCCGTAGCCTGATGACATAAGATCGACAAGAAGACCAATACAATAGATATGACTGTTCCTGCTTTCATTAGTTTTCAAAATCAAAATAGAGGACCATATGCAGCGCCCGAGTGGGTTCCTTCTCAAAATCATAGTACACATGCTTCATGCCCATAGGCCCGGTCGTTTCTGGCTTTTGTGTTTTCGTGCCGATGGCTGAAATACCATTCATAAAAGAAATATCGCCTTTCGGAAAAGTGGGTTCCATGTTTTTCCATTCGGTATCTTGCTGTTCTTTTGGCGTATATAAACGCAAAAACACATCCTCCCGATCGGTAAACACGCGGAAACTTTGATCTTTTCCGATAAATTTTGTCCAATACATATTGGCATGGTACCCTTTAAATTCGGGATATTCGAATGGCGCTTCGCCCGTTGCCGTGTTATTGTACTTCTTCTTCCACACGCCAAACTGATTCCCTTTCATCCGGTTTTTCCAAACCCGATAAGGTCCCATTCCCCGATATTCAACACCGCTGATCTGATCTTCTGGAAAATCGAAATTCACCCCTACAAAGCGCGTAAAATAACTCTCAGGGAAATATTGAACATGCATTTTCAACTGTCCCGAAGGAGAAATTTCCCAACGCAAGGTATTGTAACTATCTTTTTTATCGAAAGTAGACGCAATAATCACCTTTCCATCCTCACGGCTCAATTTAAAATTTTTATAATTTGTCGCCGCTTCCTGCAAAACCGGCCCATTTTTGAAAGGAATAATTCCTTTGGCATTTTGAACCTGCTCCAGCAACCCGCTGGTCTTATTGATCTGATAGCGAATGCCATTCGCTTTTACCTCATACGCATTAGCGGTCTCCTGTACGGCAATCTCCTCTGTTCCATTTGGTTTCAGGAGACTATTTGCCACCTGATTCGGCAATGTAATTGGAAAGCTCCAGGTGAAGAGCTCCTGTTGATGCACATCTTTTACGGTAATATATAAGACATCAAAGTCTTTCCAATCTGTAGGAAAGTCAACTTTTAAGATCCCTTTATCACCAGGCTGGATATTGGGTGCGACAATCGTTCCTCTTTTTGTTTCCTTCACCTCATCATAATCGTCCAACTTCTTGAGTTCGTACGAAAATGTACACTGATTAACATTCGTAAAAGAATATCTATTTTCAATATGGAATTTCCCATCAAATCCTTTTGTAATTTCACGTTTTTCAAAGAAAATAGGGCTCCATACTTCTTTAATGGTAAAGAAGCTTCCTTCCTTTTCGCCATGTGGACCAATTATACCATCTGGACCACGATTTCCGTCAGTATCTATGATACCACCTTTATCCGTCCTGACGATGCCCTGATCACGAAAATCCCACAAGAATCCACCCGCAGCGAGGGGATTGGCAAGCATCGCTTTCCAATAATCCTCCAATCCGGCACCATGCCCGCCGTCGTACATGCCATGCAAAAACTCCGTCGGCATAATGATATTATGCCCATGATCATAGGTACCAATACCATAGTTATATTCCCGGTAATGGGTTGTTTCAAAACCATCATGTACGGCCCAGGGATAAATCACAGCACGTTTTTGAATATCCTCTTCTGCGAAGATGGGGTCAAAATCTGGATTATGTCCACCTTCATTCCCATTTGCCCAGAAAACAACGGAAGGATTATTTTCGGATACGACCATCATCTCCCGCAATAATTTAGTGCCTACTTCCTTATCGTAGTGTCCGTGCCAACCCGCTATCTCGTTCATGACATATAAACCCAATGAATCACAGACAGCCAGAAAATGATTGTCTGGTGGATAATGGGCCATCCGGACAGCGTTCATATTCATTTCCTTCATGAGCTTCACATCGGCAATGCTAACTTCTTTACTCGTCGTCCGTCCGGATTCCGGAACGAACGCATGCCGATTGACCCCTTTGAATCGGACCTTTACGCCATTGACATAAACACCATCACGTTCTTTGACTTCTATAGTCCGAAAACCAAATTTTTGCTCCAGCTGGTGCTGTACCTTACCATTTTTCGACAAGGTAAATTGCGCTGTATATAAGTTCGGAAATTCTGCAGACCATAATTGCGGAGCTGAAAATTGCCCCTCGAGCCAATTGTTTTTGTCTGACAGCTTTGCTTTCAGCTGTTTTCCAAATTTCTTTCCTTTTGCATCAAGCAGTTGAACCGTAATTTCGTCCGCTTCTCCCGCTGTCACTATTTTTGCCCGGAATGTACCATCGGCCTTTGCGTCCAATGAAACACGTTCAATATGATGCTGGGGCAGGGCCTCCAAATAGACCGGTCTAAAAATGCCGCCGAAAATCCAGAAGTCACCTTCCCGTTCCGCCGCATTCACCGACTTGTTTGCCGAATGCTTAGCAACATGGACCTCCAATAGATTTTCTTCGCCAAATTTCAATAGCTTCGTAATATCGTATTTGAAAACATAATATGATCCTTGATGGATAGCGCCGGCCAGCTTACCATTAATCTTGACTTCGGTATCGGTCATCGAACCTTCAAAAACGATACGCACCTGCTTATCTTTCCAGGCATCGGATACATTAAATCTATATTTATAGTGACCGACCTCTTTGCCTTTGTCAGCCTCTTTATTGAAGCCGTAATTATATTTCCCAAAACCCTGTTGTTCCCAGTTGGAGGGAACTGGTATTTTAGTCCATTTCCCAGCTTTCAAGCCTTCGGTCACATAAAAATCCCATAACACACCATCATCCTTTCCTGTTCCAGAGAGGTATTGGCTCGCTGTTTTTTGGGCAGATACATGCAATCCCATAGCCTCAAAAAAAAGTAAGGATAACGCTATTTTTGTTTTCAAGTTCATGATCGCTAAAGACTATTTCAATTTAATATGTTGTAATGGATTATTTGTTCTAAAAGGTGCGGCCGGCAGGTCAGCGGTATTCACCAGGTTGGGCTGGGCAGCTTCGTCCCATCCGAACCGGATCTGACGGATCTGTTGTACCTGGTCACTTTCAAGTACGACTGTCTGTCCGGTGATAGCAGCCTGTGCTGGATAAAAGATGCCATCCTCACCCGCAACTTCAAATGATGTTAAGGGCTTGCCGTCTACGGACTTTAATCCGGTAGCATGTTTCAATTTTACCCTCGCTTGTTTGCCTTGATATTTTACGGCCTCTAGTTCAGGACCATCGGCTACAATATTTTTATGATAGACATATTTTAAAGCTTGGAGGGCATGGCGCCGGCCGATTTCCCACTTATAGTTTGGATGGAGATCGTGTGGATCATCGACCAGATCTGTCGTAATGATACGGGCTGTATGCGGTAGTTGGAGAACCAGATCCTGGGCTTCCCGAAATTCCGGCAACACTGTTCTCGGCATTCGGACATGACCTTTTTCGTCCAGGGAATAATAGAATGGTGCAATCTCTGTAAAATAAAACGGTAATTTGGAATTTCCCCAAATGGTCCGCCAATTTTCGATCAGTGCCTTCATTTTATAACTGTAACTAATATTCTCTTTTAGAAAGGTATTGGATTCCCCCTGGTACCAAATAAATCCCTTTAAGGTATAAGGCGCCAAAGGTTCAATCATTGTATGAAAGAATTTACCAGGATCGCCTTCTTTCTTTTTATCTTTCAGATAAGGTGAACTTGTCCAATATTCTTCGGAGAACCAGGGCTCGATTCTGCTGCCGCTCACAGCTGATGAAATAATGCCTACAGGAACACCCAATTCTTGCTGTAGCGTTTTCCCGAAGAAATAGGCCGGTGCAGAAAATTGACGCAGTGCCGAATCCCGGGCTACAGCCCAGCCCTCATATTGGCCATCCGACTTGGCCAGAAATTTTCGGCGTACTAAAAAAATTCGAATATTGGGATTGTTTGCTTCGGAAACTTCGTTTTTAGGGAAATAGGTACCTCTCAACGGAGCTTTAACTTTCTCAATTTTACGCATTTGGTATTCCATATTCGATTGGCCCGAGCACAACCATACCTCACCGACCAAAACATCTTTAAGCTCGATCGTATTGTTTCCCCTGATGGTCAACGTCTGTCCAACCGCATTTGCCGGCATGGCTTTTAGTTCAACTTTCCAACGACCATTTTGATCGGCTTCTGTCGTCTTCAACTGGTTTTGAAAAGCTACGCTTACCTGCTCGCCAGGGCTCGCTGAACCAAAAATGGCGACCGGTTGGTTGCGCTGCAAAACCATGTGATTCGCAAAAATATTCGGCAATATGACATTCGCCTTTGCCGAAAAACCGGCTACCAATAAAGCTATATGTACAATAAACCATCTCATTTATTTCAGCTTTTGAGCTTTCAACGAAGTAATCTGATAAGTGGCTTCTTTTACCGAAGCTCCCGCATTTTCGACATCAAAGTCCTGATCTGTTTCCGTATCCGCATTGGGAAACCTTCTGACATCGCCCGTACGGAACGACACTTTGCTCACATTACTTACCGGTTGGAAAAATAACTTTGTCCCTTTATCCTCTCCGTTAATGGCAACTTGATAAGAGCGGGTGCTCACATTGAAAGTCAATGCAAAGTGATACGTTTTTCCCGCCTCATATTTCGTCAACGAAGCATTTCGGTACCCGGCTTTATTTTTTATAATGCCATCTTTATCCATAATAATTCTCGCAGCTGCTAAGCCACTATCATTCACCAACTCAATCTGTAAAGAGCCGTGATCATTTTGTTGTGGCGTTACGGTAAATTCAATGGTGCCTTTTTGTGCCGATTGAATCACACGATCTGCCTTCGCATAGTCAAAAGGATCTTTATCACGCAAGACCAAAGCTTTTCCTTCAACCTTGGCACTTGCCCACAATGGACTATAAATATTCCAGTTGTTATAGGCTTGTCCTGCATTTTTTGCAAAATCGTCGTTCACGGCTTCATCTACAGTAGACTTGATCGGAACAGGTACAACTGCAGTCCAAATATCTTCCTTGTTCATACTGTACGTCAACCACATGTTACGATCGGGAACCATGCCATTTCCTTCGACGATACCGCGAACATATTGCGGTCCATAAGACTTATAGTTACCGCCATAACGCATGGTGGTGATCTCACCGTTGACCAATAACAAATCGGTATAGTTCAAGCCATCATTGCTGGTTGATACGGCCAGGGGCCATCTGAATTCCGATGGATTATACACTGTTGCGTAGCGCCCGTCGGATGTTTTTTGTCCCCAGATCTTCGCATTGCTGTTCACAAATCCGGGGGCACGCAACGGTGAGTATTGCCAGGTCTTTCCGTTGTCCTTGCTCATCGATGTCAATGCATGCTTCCATAAGCCGACGACCCTTCCATCATTGAGATGATAAAAGGAAAACGCTTTTACTGGACGCTGTAAAGGAATTAATGGATCGTTTCGGTCGGACTCCTCTACCCATTGTTGCATCATAAGCGGTGTGCCCAGCAGCTCGTCACAAGCTTGTACAAAGGCCTTATCCTTGCTCTTTTTATAAAAAGGATATTTGGCACCCTTCTCATCGAAAGAGGCATTGAAGTGAATAAAATAGATTGGCCCAAAGCTACCATCTTTGTGGATTTCCCGGACGACACGTCCAAGACCATTCCCATCATTTGGATCGTCCTTGGCATCCAGGGCTACACCGTAGTAAGCAAGCGTCAGCAATTTATCATTCTTTGCATGATAAAAGCCCATACGCTGATGCATGATTGCATATAAATTTTTCCCAGCCTTATCAGTTCGTCCCGGCTTGGTAAAACCTTCCGGAACCAGATACGTCGGGAATAGATCCGTTGGCTTGGACCAATTGCGGCCATCTTTTGATGTCAGCAACAAGGTCTTTCCTTCTGCAATATGCTCGCCCACGGGATTGCTCAAGAACTGTAAATAATAAGTATCGTTCCAATAGGCTAAAAAAGGTTGGTGGTTATAGGTAAAATTATGTCCGCCAGCCAATTCAGGGAATTCTCTGTTTGCTCGAAACACCTGGATATTGTGCGTACCCACAGCAGGCGTCAACTGTCCATGGTGATAATCCACATTGGATAATGTCTTTCCTATATACCTCACCGTATCTTGCTGTGCTACCACCTGTTGCACGACAGCAGCCAACGATAGACTTACTAATACTGATTTGATCGTCATATTATTTCTTTTTGGCTTCCTCCCGAAGCAAATTTTTTAAATCTCTGCTGGATGCTTTGAAAATCGTTCCATGCTTATGCCCTTTTGGCACAGAAATTTTGTCGTTGATCTTTTCGAAAACCTTAAAATCTTTGGTGGACAAAGCCTCATAACTCTTACTTCCATAGGAATCAAAATAGATCAACCACTGATTTTTTACTTTAAGTACGGATGGTCCCTCGCTTAAATACGGCGAGAAAGGCTCAGAAACCTGTTGAAATGGTCCCAAGGGATTTTTCGCAAAAGCCACCTTTAGATTTCGGTTGGGCCGCGTATTATCTTTCAGTACCAATACATAATCTTTTTCCGCCTTCTTGACAATGACCGCATCAATGATGCTAAACCCCGGATCGCTAAATAATTTGGTTGCCGTAAAAGATTTAAAATCCTTTGTTGTCGTATAGTACATCCGGTGATTATTTTTTTCCTCTTCCACACCCTTCGCAAAGCGATAAGGGATGGTGGAGGCCCAAATAACAATAAACCGATCTTCCACATCATCATAAAATAGTTCTGGCGCCCAGACATTGACGGTTGTTGCCTCTTGTTGCATAACAGGGATAATCTGTTGGTTTTCCCAATGGATCAAATCTTTTGAACTGGCATAACCGATCCCTTCATTTCCCTGCCAGCCAATGGTCCATACCAGATGATAAATACCTTGTTTATCCCGGATCATCGACGGATCACGCATGATTTTCTGTTTTCCCAATTCAGGCTTTAAATACACCCCATTAATCGCATTCCAATGGTATCCGTCTTTGCTATACAAATAGCGCAAACCTTCATTGGCAGGTTCGTGGAATGAGGTAAATAGGTAAACATCCCGCTGACAGGAAGCCAAGAGCGATGCCACACTAAATAAAATAAACAATTTGACCAAATTCCTCATTAAATGCTATCTAAGATCAATACCCAATCGTTTCCGTCCTTTTGTCCGCCCTCAGGCACAAAAATTTGTACACCGTTATTTTCAAACTCTCCGATCACCTTGGTCGACCCATTCCGTGGGTCAAACCAGGACGCTTTTACTTTATCCCCTTTGATTTTTCCCATATTAATTTTCATTTCCCTACCGTTGTAATTGTAGATAAATGCATAATCAGCAGTTCTTGTCGCCAGTAAACGATTGTATTTTTCGCCATTATCGGCTATCAGCGATTGATCTGGAACACGATCAAAGTAATGGTCTCTAGAGAGCAGAAGCTTCTTCAAATATTTCATCTGAGCGGCACCGGGTGCATTGATTGCCGAACTCCACAGCTCATCCGAACCATAGGCCGAAGTGGAATCTTGCTTTCCATGCATCTGCATGACTGAGTTTTGTCCATAGGTATAACCAAATGCCCCAGCAAATACAGACCAGTAACCGTATCGCCTTACGTCTGCATCTGTCCACCGTGGCTGGGTAATGTCGTGTAAGCCCTGTGGAATGCCTTCATAAGAAGGTTCTCCGTCGATCGTTGGCTTAACAGGCTTCATATCCCAGTCTGCTGCCATAAACTTCCAGTTATCTTCGCCATAATGTTTCTGTTCATTCGCAGAAGTGTCCTGCGCGTAGGTGCGGTGTCCAGATTGCACCATATTGAAATCCAGCCAAGGTCTATCGTGGAACCAGTCCGAAGAAGCCGCCCGACCTCTTGGATGATAGGTCATCAGATGATTTTTATCGATCGATTTGATTGTCTGACCGATCTTATCCCACACTTCCATCTTGTCGGATCCTTTGATATCACCCCCATTTAACCAAATGATATTCGGACGATCTTTCCAACGCTCGGCAAGGAATGCTGCATACTTTCCCGCCTGGTCCACTGACACTTTCCCATCTTTCACCGGTGATCCCCAAACAGGTACTAAAGCCACATAGAGTCCTTTTTCAGCAGCCTTGTCAATGATATAATCGATGTGATCCCAATAATCATACTCCGTTGCGTTATCCGGATTATTCCCTTTAGTCACAAGTGGTCGAGAAATATCTTTATTGACGACCGAAGAATCTCCATAAACATTTACAGAAGGAACGGTATGCAAGACCATGGCCTGAATGACATTGAAACCTTTTTGTTTACGATCTTCCAAGTATTGATCAGCTTCGGTCCGGTTTAGTTTATTAAACAATAACCAGCCTGTATCACCCAACCAAAAGAAAGGCTGTCCATCTTCGGTCATCATGTATCGGCCATTTTCCGATATCTTCAATAATGCGACGTGTTTCGGCTCCTTATTGGCCGTACACGAAAAAAGTGCTCCTGCAACTGTAAATAATATAAGTTTCTTACGAATAGACATGGGTTATTTCTTATTTAACCAAATAATTTCTGGTCCTTCTGTATAATTGTTCAAATGAATATGCTTTCCTAAATTGATCTTCTCCGTCTTGATGATTGCTCCATTCTTTGGATTGATATGTGTCATTTCAAAACGTCCTTTATAATCGGATAAATCGATGTCTTCTTCCTTGGATTTATCTTTGTAAACGATAATACCATTAGCGCCTTTTAATAACCAAGTACCATTGACCTCTGTGGCTTTCATGGTCGATGCGGCGCGGTAGAAATCGTTGTTCCCGATTTTAGGTAAGCTGGCCATGGAACCGCCCGCCATAAAAGACGCCCAGGCCATCGTTGGATAATTGTCAGCATAGTATACCACCGCTTTATCCGGATATTTTGTACGGTATTCGGATACCGCTTTATAAACGGCTTCCATCGATGTTTTCTTGGGCTTCAATAATCGTGCATGCTGACGCGGTGCCAGATTCTGCCCACCTTGGGGGGCATAGCTTTTTCCGTCGGCCTGGTAGTACCAGTAGCGGATATCAATGACCTGAATTTCTTTGGCACGTTCTTCATCCGCTAAAATGGCATCTTGTACATCTTTCGTTGCACTCAAACCAATAATGGGGTTCTTTCCGGTCTCAGCCTTCCATTCTTTGATCACGTCGATCCAAAACTGAACGAAATGCAGCGGTCCGGTATATTCGGCACCGATCATCTGAATGACTCCCGAATTGTCTTTAAAGTTATCTAAACATTGACGGATGTAAGCGCGATGTAATTCCCGGCGAATAGGGTTATCAATATCGTAAAACTGCTCTGCCATGAAAATGCGCTTATTACCAGCATAAGGTACCGGCTCTGGAAAACCAACATTGTTTATATTATTAGCCGTACGCCATGGGAAGTCTGCATAATGCGCTCCAGCTTCAATAATATTGTGCTGAAAATAATTTTGATGGATCAGGGCCAAACCTTTTTGATCAGCTAAATCTGCGTATTGTTTCAAGCGTCCCCAGTAAAATTTATTGTACTTTGTCAAATCATACTTAGACAGGCCATCATAGGCTAATCCCTGACCACTACGTGCAAAAGGGAGCTCATAAAACGGAGGCCAAACCTCCCCATTGATCCGACGAATACGTTCGTGATCATCACGTCTCCGATCGTACCAAAGCCCGTAATTGTGATCGATGGCAAGGATATTGTCATTACGCAACGAATCTGTCATCGCATCAAGATCATCTGTCAGCCCAGTCCCGACCTCTCCGGGTACATAGCGTGTGATATGTGGTTTCGCTTTCTCAGCACCATGAGGTCGAGCGCTACCATTCCACCAGGGCACATCCGATTTTGCTCCAAAGAGTACCTTATCGCCACGTACCAACCAACCGTTCACCACACACATATCCGCCTGTCTTTTTGCGGGAACGAGCTCTTGATAGCCAATTTGATCGATGGTTTTTACCCTAGTTGCCGTGGTATTTAAGGTATAACGTTTGTTCGCTTCAGCAATAAAATCAACCAGCTTAGGCATTGGGTTTTCAGACTGACGTGTCAACTCGACGGCAACACTGACGGGAGGGCTACTGGACGCTTCGGTTGGCACTGGCAACAGTATCGCCCGCTCATCAGCAATCTGGCCAATCCTTTCGCGCAACTGGGCGTAATATAAACTTTTGGGTTTAATGTATTCGTTAGACTGCTCCCAATACCCGTCTCCCTGAAACTGGGACCAAATTCCAAAAGCCCAGTTCTGTGCTGTTGGCGGTTGATAGCACTCTACAAGTCCAGCTGTCGACTGCCAGAATACAGAATTTGCTGCTGACCAACCTGCTCCTTGGCCATCTTGACCCCGGTTTTTATAGCTCAGCGCCTGCGCATCAATGTCTGCATTATCAAAAAGAATTCCGGACGCCCAGCTGTCTACCCCACCACTAAAACTGAAAGGCTCCACTGCCTGGCATTGGACGAAAGCATTTGGCCCTGCTGCGAGGTAGCCCACTGCGAAGTCATGATAGCCCTGCTCAGAATAAAGCCGTTGAAATAAGGTCTGTTGTCCTTTTGTAAAGAAAGTATATCTTCTCTGGCCCCCGATTTCTGAAACCGGATCTAGGGAAATACAATCTTCAACCGTTAATTTTTGGGTACTTGCCAAAGCGTAAACGGCTGATCCTGCAAAATGCCGGAACTGCATGCGACGAACCCATACATTTTCTGCATTTTCAATGGTAATGGCCATCCAGCGATGGTCTTCGTCTTTCGGGTTATTCGCATCGAATGCAGATTTAAGTGCAATATTTTCTATACCGACATTTTCGATTCTTCCTTTCCAAGTATATTGTTCTAAGGTCGCTTGGCCATAACGTTGATCCAATGCCGTTGTGATTGGGGCATCGATCTCGATACGATTGCCTTTCACAGCAACAATGGTTCTGTCCCAGCGAACATCACGTTGTCCAGGCTTCCAACCTAAGGAAGTAATCCCTCCGCCGAAATGATCGGTACCAAGCTGATTAATCCAATCCTGGGTAGAAGGTCTTGTAATCCTAATTTTATCACCAGCTTTATAGGAATCACTATGATCAATCTCCAAAACCCGTGAATTAACAGGGACGTAGGTACTCGTTACGTTGGCCTTTTTACCAACGATCATATCATCTTTTCCAAGCACACGGATGAGTGTCTCTCTAGTCGTGCCTTCGCCGATGATCATGGTCCCACTTTTTGTAAAACCACTACCCCGAAGAACAACACCTGAGGTATGCAATGTAAGGGATCCCGAAACCGTATAAGTCCCGGCTTCTAAAAGTATCACTCCTCGTAATCCATCTTTGCCCATTGGCAATGTTGAAACGTAGTTGATGGCAGCCTGTAGACGTTGCGTTGCATCACCTGATTTTATAGGAACAACGACAGCAATCTGTCCTGTAGGGATAGCCTCATTGCCCCCTTTGTATCCTGCATAGGAAAAATCAGGAATTTGGTTTCCAAGCGAATCCGCATGGTAAACAACCTTTGTCTCATCCCATACCAAAGGAGGATATGCCTTCATTTGTTGTGCAAGTGCAGAAGAAATAAAGGCATATAGTCCGAGACAAGAAAAGAACAGCATTCTTTTTCTCATGGTTATTTTTTATTTTTTGGGCACGACAGCATCTAATGCAACAACCCCATTTAAATAATTCTCAATATTGGCATAGCCATTTTTAGCAATTTTTCTAGAATCACCCGGATCATTGGGGTTTAACCCCATGCTCTTCTCCACATTATCCGGAATACCGTCATTGTCTGAATCTTGATACGGCTCCCCCACATAAGTTGGATAACCACCGACCTGAGCGATATCCGATATAATTCCCTGTTTGTAAGAATCTTCTGGGAGGCGTCGCTTAACATAAGGCGATACAAAGCCATGTTGCGCTTTCGTTGTATCATAATAGACGCTATTCTCAGACACTTGCCTGATGATCCGTTGATCAACCGCGTCCTGCTTTGGTAGAAATGCGCCGACATTTTTAAGTACATAGCTGTAGGCATCCTGTGCGGATAGTGTGGTAACGGGTGCCATTGGAAAAGCTTTATCCACGCGGATTTCTTTTTCACGGTTACCTACATTCGGTAGATCCTCGATCTGAATTCCGCCAGCCCAGTTATTTTCAGTGACCTTTGGAAAACCTTCTACAACATTCCCATGGGCATACACCTTTCCATACTTGTCTTTAAATGCTTTATCTCTTCCAGACTCTGGCTTTAAGATACGGTAAGCAATGGGCTTATCTTTGGGCGTAATTGGCCCGGGTTTGTAGTAATTATTGATAAAATTGAACAACGATTTATTGTCACCGCCATCAGCGCTTCTGTTCCACCAGTTCCAAATAACATTGTTGACAAATCCAAAGTCGCCATACATTCCGATAGAGGGATTGCGGCTGATATTTGAAGCCCAAAGATTACGCATAAAGGTACTGTTCAGGCCACCTATTGTACTTCCAAAAGCATGGTTGTACGCATCCAATGCTTCAGAAAAGATGGAAT
Source organism: Sphingobacterium sp. HMA12 (assembly GCF_002933815.1). Classification (GTDB taxonomy): domain Bacteria; phylum Bacteroidota; class Bacteroidia; order Sphingobacteriales; family Sphingobacteriaceae; genus Sphingobacterium. The sequence continues at coordinate 544,712 of NZ_BEYR01000002.1, read as the reverse complement.
TCTGGATCGTAATATTTACTGTAGGCAATTTGAGATTTTTGCCTTCGCGGTCGTATACATGCCGATAGATCGACATATTTTCATCCAAACCCCAGCTTGCTGATACGTGATCAATCATAATATTGCCGACCACATTCCCACCCACAGCATCGTCACGACGCGTTACGTCAGTTTCACCGCGGCGTAAACGTAAAAAGCGTAAAATGACATCATGTGTATCAATCAAAAAAGACTCTCCGGCAACACACACACCATCTCCAGGAGCCGTCTGTCCAGCAATCGTGATATAAGGGGCTTTGACGACAATCGGTCTCTCAAGTCGAATTATACCTGCAACATTGAAAACAACGATACGTGCGCCGCCAGCCTCACAGGCTTCTCTTAGGGTCCCAGGACCACTATCAGCTAAACTACTGACCACAAAGACCTTTCCCCCTCGGCCGCCAGCAGTAAATGCACCAGCACCTTCAGCCCCAGGGAAGGCTTTTATTTTTGCCTGCGGCAAGTCACTAGGTTTGGCAGCCCAAGGAATATAAGGCTTGCCCTCTTTCTTTATAACTTCCTGTGCCTTCGCCCACACCTTTTCTAAACGTATGTTTTCCATATTTTCCCGTTCAGCAGCCAATTTCTTCAAAGAATCTGGAATAACTGGATATTGTGCTAATGCAGTTATTGGGCTTATTAAACCCAATAGTAACATGGTATTTCGACTAAATAATGGTTTCATATGTATATGATTAACATAAGCCCGCAAGCTCAGTTTATTTTTATCGGTTATATCAAATACCCCAGCCTATTTGATGCTGTATCTGTCGCCTAAACAGGGGCATTCCAGCAGCAATTATTTAGCAGCCAACTTATTCAGATAGAGTTCAATGTTCGCGTAACCTGATGCTGTAATTTTTGCCGAATCGCTCGGGTCATTCGGGTTTAGTCCCATTTGTTTTTCGACATCATCAGGAATACCATCGTTGTCCGTATCTTTGTATGGTTTACCCTGATAAACTGGATACCCACCTACTTGGGATATGTCAGTAATAATGCCGATCTTATACGAATCTTTTGGCAATCTTCTGTGTTCAAAATCTTTTTCAGGTAATTTCACATTGCTCAAAAGTTTGACTGGCTTACCATTTTTCACATCTGCAATAACCCGTGTATCCACAGGATCTCGTTTAGGTAAAGTCGCTCCGGCATGATCAAGAACAAAACCGTAGGTTTCTTGTGCTGTCATCACCGGAAAGTGAGCATGTGGAAATTGCTCTTTTACGCTCATCGCGGCAAAGTAAGGTTGCGCTTCATCGAAAGTCATTGCATTACCCTTTTTATTTTCTAATTGGACACCGCCATCCCAGTTGTTTGAAGTGACTTTAGCGTTCCCTTCCACGATATTGCCTTTGACATGTGCACGGCCAAATACCACGTATGACAATTTACTTCTGCCGGATTCGGGTTTCAAGATGCGGTAACTTACGGGCTGGTCCAATGGCGTTGCTGGCCCTGGTTTAAAATAATTGTTGACAATATTGTATGTCGCTTGGTAATCACCACCGTCTATTGAGCGATGCACCCAGTTGTAAACAACGTTGTTGTAAAAGTTAAATAGGCCGTTCCAACCGATCGACGGATTACGCGCGGCATTATTTGCCCATAGATTGCGCATGAATGTACAGTTTTCCCCGCCTAAGGTACTACCGAAGGCGTGGTTCCAGGTATCCAGGGCTTCAGAGAAAATAGAATTCTGAATCGTAATATTGACTGTACCACGCTTCTCTTCCGCTTTACCGGTACTATCATTATACATATGACGGTACATAGACATATTTTCATCCAGGCCCCAGCTTGCCGAAACGTGATCGATCATAATATTTCCGACGGGATTACCTCCGATGGCATCATCTCTACGACCGACATAGGTTTCGCCCCTTCTAAAACGCATATGCCGGATCAAAACATCATGTGTATTGATCCAAACGGATTCACCAGCCACGCAGACACCATCACCTGGTGCAGATTGTCCGGCAATCGTCACATAAGGCGCACGAATAATTAATGGTGTTTTAAGGCGTATGATACCCGAAACATTAAATACGATAATACGTGGACCTCCCTTTTCACAGGCTTCACGCAATGACCCCGGCCCATTGTCCTCCAAACTTGTGACCACATACACTTTACCGCCACGACCACCAAAAGTAAATTTGCCCCCTCCTTCTGCTTCAGGAAATGCAGGTATAGTCGCTTGAGGTAAATCGTCAGGCCGGCCAGCCCAAGGAATATAAGGCTTACCTTGTTTTGCGTATTCTTCTATGACAGGTAGGGCTTTTTGCCAAGCTTCATCCGATTGTTGGGTGGCTTTACGCATCAGCTCATCTGTATTTTTCTTAACGTCTTCCGGGATTTTTGGATACTGACAAAAAGCTATTGATGTAAAAAGACTCAACAATGCTGTCAGCGTTATTTTATGTAACATGTTTATCTAGTTAGTAGGATTTATAATTTCTATTTCAAATATATGTCAATTATACATTTATTAAAAGCAATGTATGTCACAATTCACATACATTGCCTTAATATTTTCTACAAAAAAACTATTTTAAAGGATCAAAAGTTCCCGCTCCATTCATGCTATCCCACCCTGTAGTCTGTTGTAAATAAGGAGAGGTACTCAATATGGTCTGATTCAGTCCAAAGAAGTAATATTGTGGATACCATTTAAACGTCCATTTTGGTGTTGCATTGGTACGGTCCAGATCATCTCGCTCGGTTACTACAAAATAGTTATCATACAGATAATCTAAATATTGCTCCTGATCGGAAATTCCCTCTGGGAATGTAGATGGTTCTCTTTCAATGATAGGTGCGGTAGCACCTCTTTTCAATAGAGGATCATCGCTACCAATATATTCTTGGCCATTATTCTTAAGCGTAATAAGTAGGCCAGTCCTTCTTGTACCATTCAATGGTTTTACCCCTATACGTTGTGCTGTTGTTGAGTTCTCCTCAAATAATTTCCAACGTCTTAAATCAAAAAATCGTTTTCCTTCGTATGCGAATTCAATTTTTCTTTCGTTGATTATAGAACCAAATAGCTTATCTCTATTACCCAATGACTCACTCAATCCATAAGCACCATCTTTATTTTCAATACCCGCTCGCGCACGAATTTTCATGATACCTTCCAAGCCCTCCTGAAGTTTATCTGCTCCAATTGCTGATTCCGCCAGGTTTAGAACAACCTCTGCAAAACGTAATTCAATAAAATCTGTTCCGCTCTGCTGAAAACCTGATGCGACGCCGTAGGTATTTGTCGCGTTCGGATTAGATCCCTTTTTTAAATAAATCCCACTGCTATTTGCTCCTTTTGTTTCGGTTGTCGTATAACTTGCTGAGGCGGTTTTTTTCCAATAGTAAGTCCATTGTCGATAACTGGTAGCGCCGTTATAAGGAAACAAAGCACCATTATAAACAAATGTTTTCGCAAAGCGTGGATCTCTATTTTTATAAAATTTGTTAGGGCTATACGTGTACGCCGAAGTAGGGTCGCCTATATTTTTGCCGTCCAACATTGGAAATGCATCTAAAATCTGTTTTGTTGGTGAAATTGAGCCTCCACCAAAAATATCTTTTGGACGAATAGCCTGTTCCCAACCATTATTTTTAGCGAGGTTAGAGCCATAAGTCACGTTATTAAAGCCATACACTAATACTGCTTCAGGATTACCTACTTCTTTCATCCAAATATCTCCCCATGCCTTTCCATTTGCTGTACCACCTGTTTCAAAAAGACCATAACCATTTTGTTCAAGCAGCTGTCTAGCCTCTAAGTTTGCATTATAGGCCGCTAGCCATCTTTCGCGCGAATCGTTTGGGTTAAACTGTGGACTAGCATAGGTCAACAATACGCGACCTTTTAGGGCCGCGGCTGCACCACTTGTAATTCTACCCCAATTAGCGTCATCCCACTTCCCAGGCAATAAACTTTTTGCCAGATCTAGATCTTTTACGATTTGTTCTATACATTCTGAGGTTTTGCTACGGGAAACAGAGTTTGCTTCATTTTCTCCCATTGTTGGATTTTGTGGTTCAAGAATCAATGGCACACCTCCATACAGACGAACTAAATCAAAATATTGGAACGCACGCCAAAAGTACATTTGTCCTTTCAATTTATTTCTCGTTTCCTCCGCAATACCATACTTATCTATTTCACTCAAAAAAAGGTTAATTTCTCTAAGTCTGGTCCAAACGTTATTGGCAATACTGGTGCTCATCCGCTGCCCAAAATATTTGTTAGCATGATTATTAACATAGGATATTGCTGCCCATTCCTTATTATAATCTGTCTCACCAGCTAATTCATCTGTAGTTTGTGTAAAAATGGTATTATAGGTTCCATTTTCTGATGCATTTTGTGTGACAATAAAGGACTGTGCATTCGTTGCTGGCAAGAACATACCATAGACGTAATCCACGTAAGATTGCGCTAATACCGGATCCTTGAATACTTCTTCATTGACCGCCGTCAAATCTCGCTTTTCTTCCAAAAAATCATCTTTACACGACTGTCCTGTCAACAACAGACCCAGTAGTACTATATTTAAAATTTTTATTTTTTTCATCAGAATAATTATTTATTCGTGTATTTCTCTAATAATTTTATCTGTTAAATCGGAGTCTTTAAGGTATCCTATTTCATTATTCTAGCACCTACAAGATTAGTTTTTCAACCGATATTTTTTCATCTTTTATTTATATATCACAATAAAGTTTTTTAGACCTTAGTTCACTTTGGACATACATTAATCACCTTCACCTTTTGAATATTACAAGGTTAAATTAACCCCGAAAGAATAGGTTCTCAAGTTCGGATAAGAGTCCCAAGCACCGCCGTTACCATCTTTGTAACCATACGGATTATATAAACTCATCGGATTCATTGCACTTACAAAAGCCCGCGCATTTGAAATTTTTAGATACTTGATAAATTTTTCAGGTAATTTATACCCTACGTTAAAGCTTGTCATGCGCATCCGAAATGCCGAAACAGTCCAAAAACTTGAGCTGACATTATAGATATCGGACCAATTGGGATTAGGCATTGTACCCGTCGGGTTTAGCACCGGATCGTAGATATCGCCCCAAATGACAGGCAAGTTGGTATAAGTTCTAGAAATATCATTGTTTAATTTATTCCGATCATTAATTTCGGCATATCCACCAAAAGAACCTGCGATGACTGCTTCAGCTGTGATACCTTTATAACCCACTCTAAAAGTCATCCCAAATCCATAATGATTATCTTTCCGTTTCGCTAATTGTACTTGATCATTGGTATTGATAATCCCATCCGGCGCAGCAAAACTACCATCCGCTTGCATTGCACCACGAACATCTTTATAGTATAACATGCCTGGTTTTAGATCTTGAGCTTTTGTACCAAACACTTCTGTAATATTATACTGGCTAACATAATTATCTATATCTTGTTGAGATTTGAACATACCGATATAGTCATATCCCCACATGCCGTTATCCGACGATGCTCCAGGTTTGGCATTCCAAGGATATAATATATCAGTATCGTTAAAGTTCATCTGAACGACTTTATTATCGCCCCATGAAAAGCGTGAACTCACACCATAACTAAAATCGTTGATCTTGTCTTGCCAACCAAGACCAAGCTCCATACCATAAGTATTCACCTTTCCAAAATTTTCACCAGCGACAGACCCCCCAACTGTAATTGCGATATTTCCTGTACGTTCAATAAGAATATTAGATCCTTTGGTATAATATCCCTCAATAGTTGCCGATAAACGATTATTTAAAAAGCGCGCATCCAAACCGAGATTGTTTTTATATTCATCACTCCAAGTTGCTGCGCGGTTGGCTGTTTTTTCCATACGCATCCCAGTAGTAGAATTACCATTTCCACCAAAAACTGCCCCCTTGCCAACTTGGAATGTATAACGCTGACGCCATGCCCAAGGAGTAAAATCATCACGTCCCATTTTACCATGTGAAAAACGTAATTTTAAATAATCAACTCCCTTGACTTTGAAGAAATCCTCTTCACTGATTACCCAACCTGCTGAAATATTATAAAACTTACCCCAATAATTTTCCGGTGCAAATTTTGTTGAAGCATCAGATCGAAATAGGATCTCGGCCAAATACTTTTCACCATACCGATAGTTTATTCTACCAAGATAACTCAATGTCCCAGATTCATAGGCCGCGGTTCGGCCATCAACAGCTCCAAAAGCAGTACTGAACTGACCATTGGTTTGATCAATTGGATCTTCTTTCCATACATCTTCCTGTGAGCTCTTTGCCTCAGCTTTTTCAACAGAAAATAATCCAGAGAAATTATGCTTTTTCCACTGCTTATCGTAAAAAGCCGTAAAATTCAATTGATAATTATCACCACTTGAATTTGAGAAATAAACCCGATTTCCATTGCTAAAAGTCAGTGCTTTTGGATTAATGGCTCCGTCATAAATATGCTGATTTTCGCCCATTCGGGTAAACTCGTATGTCTGGTATTTGGTTCCCACCTGCGTGCCCCGACCATTCATCAGGTTTTTATTATAAGACATCCTTAATGTCAAGCCCTTTAACCAAGGAGCTTGATATTCACCGTTTAGATTCACTGTAAACTGTCTATTGTTACTTGTCGCCAAATTACCCAATCGTTGAAGTTCAAAATAATGATAAGCGGACAAATCGCCCGAATTTCCGGGTAATCGTACTGGTAAACCATCCACATAGGCAGGAATATAAGGTGATGCCATTAACAGATTTTTATAATCATTCTCGTCGTTTTCACCTCCGATTTTATTAAAAGTTTTCTGAAGATCTCCAGTATTACCAGAAACCTGTAGTCCTACTTTAAAGTTACTAGCCACTTTAATATCACTTCCAGCCCGGAAATTCCAGCGGTCATAATTTAATGTTCCTAAATTTCCATCCTGTTTATTGTAAGCGATATTAGCAAAATACGTCGCGACCTCAGTACCCCCAGAGACATTCAAAGAATGTCGAGTAAGGTAACTCGATTTCCAGGCATCGTCTAGCCAATTATAGGAATGATCTTTAAAATAATCCATTTCATCCTGAGAAAAAATCCGGTTTACATAGCTAGCATCTGTAGACTTCACATTCGCTCCATTTGGGCCATTCATGATATTAAAATACATCCCATATTGGTATGCATTCATCATTTTTGTGCGATAAGCTTCATCGTTGATGGCGTAAGAACCATTATAACTGATTTTTGGTGTCCCTACTTTTCCCCGTTTAGTAGTGACCAACACTACGCCATTGGCTCCTTTAACACCATAAACAGCTGCCGCTCCATCCTTTAAAATAGATAGGCTCTCAATTTCAGAAGGATCTAGATTGTTAAACAAGGTCACATCAGGTTGATTCTGTCCATTTACCTGAATCACTCCATCGATAACATACAGAGGATCTGACGAGCCCACGTCCTTTCCATAATTAATCGGTTGTCTTACGGTTAAACTTGCTTTAGATCCGGGTCTACTAATTCCTCCACTGACTCCTACCCCTAATAAACGGCCAGCTAAGGCCGCTCCGATATTGGTGGTAGGCAGCTCTTCGATTTCTTCCGCTTTAATATCCACTACCGCACCGGTTAAATGGGCTTTTTTCTGTGTGGTATATCCTACAGCAACAACCTCATCCAACTCTTGATTAGCAGCTTCCATCCGTATGGTTAACACATTTTGGTTTCCAGCTGGAAACTCCAGCCGTTTATAACCAACGTGATTGATGATCAAAATCTCATTTCCGACTGGCAGATTTAATCGAAATGTACCGTCTTTATCTGTAGAAGTTGCGGTATTTGTTCCTTTAATGGATATAGTAACGCCTTCCAAGGGCTTTCCATTTTGGTCAACTACCTTTCCTGTTATATTTTTAAAAAAAAGTAGATTGAGTTCACTTGAGTTGGCTCCATAGGAGAAGGAGGGGAAGGCCCCGCCCACCATTATTCCAATGGCTAACAACTTTGCTAACCGAATAGAGGATTTCTTGGGGAATACAAAGTGATTCATAATTTGGGTCTATTGTGTTTATTGGTTTGTTTTTTTGAGTCTTTCGGCCCACTTGTCGCCTTCTTCTTTTAAATTATAGCCGTGGGAAGCCAAATAGTTATTGATTCTACCTTTATATTTGCCGAACCAAGCGTGCTTTTTTTCCGAAGATTCAGCCTGCATCGCAAAATCCCGCGCATCATAAAGCAAGCTGTCGATCATATGCACTTCGTCTTTTGTAAGGCGAGGGATCATATCCTGATAGGCTTTCACGGTATTCGGATAGACATTATACGTCATACCGTTTTTAACTGCTTCAACTTCTTGATCTGTTAAAACTTCTTTTAGCCGTTTTACGAAAGCTTGATTTAAATTGGTGGTTTCCTGTAGCGTTTCCTGCGTGATCTGCTCTTTTAGACTCTTATCGGTATTCTCCTTGATTTTTAAATCACGAAGTGTATAACAAGCATTTAAAAGATAATACTGGTCACGAATAATGTAAACAGATTTTTTTTGTTTGGCTTGATCCTGTAGCGCCAATTTCGCAACAATTTTTTCGGATCGATCTGTAATGGTTTTCCAATAAGCGTCTTCTGTTTGACTAAATGTCATAGATACACTTAAAAATAAAAACGTGAATAATGCAAAACGTTTCATAGGCATGAAATGGTTTATCCCTTTTTGGTTATTTATTAAATCGTAATAAAGTGTCCCTTCACTTTATTTAAGCTCAAAACTATTATTATTAATTGTCAAAATGACATAAAAAGTTTTAAGTGTTCAATATAACTGAAAATTTTACGGACAACCGTCATGTACTATCCTGACTTACATATTATTTAACCTCTAAACCATCGAAAATAACACCTTCTGAATCAATAGAATACAATTTTACAAAATAGGTTCCTGCATTAATCATCGTCTTTGTATCAGTATTGATATAATTCCATTTGCCTGAGCGCGTAGGTTCCAATTGTATTGCGGTTTTGGGCACCAATATATGCTTATCTTTGTCTAAAATTTCATAATAACCATGACGTACCTCCTTAAATGGATTATGATACTTCATCGATAATGAATACACGTCGGCCGCACCAACCTGAAATTGCCAACCGATATAACCATCTTTGCTGTTAAATGCCAAACGCTTTTGTCCAACAAACTCGATTTCGGAGACACCTTCCCGCCATCCGGTTTGATAGGCCTTATAATTTTTAACCTCTTTCAAGTCATAAACTGGCATAAGACCGCTTTGCTGCTGAAAGACCACAACCTCACCGCAACGCTGCGTTTTTAGAAAAATCTCCTCCCCAGCCTTCAATACCTTACGGAATACTGCAAAATATTTTCCCGTATTCAATTGAACGCTGTCTTTGGTATCTTCAAAACCTTCAGGCTTCCTATTCCCTAGATAGAAAACGTTGGTTGGTTCTTTAAAACATAGACGATAGGCTCGATTGCTATCAAGCTCGAAATACTCTGAACCATACAAGGATGGTGGCAATGAGAAAAACGATGTTACCTTATTCCCTTCCTTTTTCAATATACTGCCGATATCCAGCCAACTATGGAGTTTTATATTTTGACGCGCTACGTCTAGATTATAATGATTTTGATCGCTAGATTCTGAAATTAGATGAACATGCTCCTTTGTGGCAATGGCAATAGCTTGTATCACTGCTTGTCCAGCATAAACGCGTGGGAAATCGATAAAAATCTTTCCGTCAACTACCTTGATAGAATACTTTTTTCTGACTGCGCGCTGGAACCCTGCATCTTTATAAATATCAAACTTATGTTCTACAATCTGACCATTAATAGCAATGTCAAAAATACGATCTCCTTTTCCGGATGAAAACCTCCCGTACCAGGGTTCGGCAAAATAGAGTTCGACCAAATAATCTCCATTAGGTAAGTCAAATTGATAGCCCAACTTATCCAGTCCATAGCGGAAGGTCTGAAAAAGCGGCCAGTCTTTCGTTCCTTTAATTGGGTCGAAAATTATCCGTTGACTAGCAAAATTAGTGTTCATCCCCTCAAAATGATCTGCCCAAGACTTGCTGCCCCAGCCCAATTTGGACCGATAAGGTTGGTCGGCTTTCCAGTATCCTCCATATTCATCTGTATAATTATCGCCGCCACAGTTAACACGGTACAGATAGTGATATCCCGGATCTGGTTTTAGAATCTCCGATGGGGTGTTATACAAATCACCAAAATGTGGACTTTCGGGAAGGTTCTGTAGGATAATGGTATCACGACTAACAACTTTTCCCCCTATTCTTCCCTCGGCATACAAGACATTATATCTCACATCAACACCGTTAAATTCAAAATGCCGGCCAAATCCGGGATGTTGTTTCTTCCCTAGAGAAACCGAACCAAGATCATTAAACAATTCCACTTCATCACAATTAGAAAAAATACGGATATTGTTTTTAATACCTGGTGCTAACCAACGATTTGGCCAGGAATGCATCGCGATATAAACCATTGGATTTGCTTTACTGCCAAAATGGGACAGGTACATGTAATAAGCATCTGTCGGTTCACCCCAAGGCGTCAATAAGCCTTTATAGTTAACTGGACCAATCCGGTCGATATCCCGATTTCCTTCTCCCCCCTGAATACGGCCCGGATTATCATGTGAGTTCCAAAGCCATAGATAATGTCCAACAGCACTGTTTTTAACAGCATCCGCCAAACGTACTTTAGTTTGTAAAATATCAGCAAAGCGCTCCTCGTTGTAGTTATTTTCGTTGGGAAGATAAGGTGGTTCGGCATGTAAGCCCAAGCTTCGCCAAGCACCATACTCCCCCACAAGCTGTTGCTTTTTTAGATCGTCGCCATAGGTCTTTTGATCTCCCCCATACGTACCGGTCCAATTTTGTGGAACATCCCAATCCGTTCCACTACCGCCATTACATGTCGTCACTAACCGTTGTATGGATGCCGTAGGATCTAATTTCCGAATTAGTGCCGTACACTCACGTGCAAAATCTTCCGGCAGTGTACTTTCATTTTCAAGGCCCCACAAAATTACCGATGGACTATTTCGACGTTCGCGCACCCATTCTGTTAACAATTTTTTGAAATTCTCCCGAAAGGCGGGTGTATCAAACCAGATATGTGCTGCAAGCTGTGTCCATAATAAAATACCATGTCGATCCCATGCTTGTTGATAATGCAGGTTATGCGGCTGGTGGGCATCACGGAAGGAGTTAAATCCGAGTGTCCTAATTTGCCTGATTCGAGCATCAATCTCCTCCTTATCAAAAGCATGCGATTGACCTAATTTATGCTCATATTCAGCGATACCGTTAATAAATATGGGGTCTCCATTGATTAATAGACGTGGATCACCTGAAGGCATCAAACCTTTTGACCATCGTACAGTACGAATTCCATAAGGTGTTTCTATTTCGTCGATAATCCTTCGCCCAATTTTGAGCTGCATTTTCATACGATACAAATAGGGTGACTCCGAAGACCATAATTGCGGATTTGTCAATACAAGATCTTTCAAGCGAACTTGCTTCGTAATGTTTCCTTTTATCTGATCTTCTGAGGTGGATCGAAGAACTACTTTCCCTTTCTGATCCAACACTTCCGTCACAACCTCCACGTCTTTACTTTCTCGGCTTTTATTACTTACCTCGACGATCTGATGCACAACAGCCTTTTTATGATCAACTGTTTCGTCGTTCCAATAATGCTCGCCAAAAGGCGTAATAGACACTTCATTTTTAATCAATAGACTCACCGGCCTAAAGATTCCCATCGGCTGCGATCCTTCGGAAAATCCTCTTTCTGTCGAACAGCCCCCGTCTACCCAGGGAAGGTCCATGATATGTGCCGGGTGGTCGGCTCGAACAGCTAAAAGGTTGGGACTCCCATCTAATTTGATTGCATCAGTCACATCCAATGTAAATGTGGTTCTTCCCCCTGCATGATATCCTACCCGTATGCCGTTTAACCAAACTGTTGCATAGGATCCTACTCCCTCAAAAAATAAATAGAACCTATTTTTATCCCTTTGCTGTTTTAGGCAGAAAGTTTTTCGATACCACGAGTAACCGTGTAAATTGCCATGCAGCAATCTGCGGTATCCTTCGTAACTATCCCAGTTATGAGGAACATTTACTTTCCTCCAATCTTTGTCTGTATTAAAAGACAAACGGTGAAATCCGCTGTACCTCGCAGAATCTTTTTGGTCCATTATCGTCAGCCACCCTGTATCCAGTGCAATCGTTTTACGAATTTTTTGACCATAGGAAAACACTCCGTACAATAACATACAGGCACAGCAAAACAGCCTACTCAACAGCATCCATCTGGTCATCATTATTTCTTTAACTTCAATTCTTGATCGAAGACATAAGATTTGCCTTTCTCTGTTTTCATCTTTACTTCACGACCGGCATAACGCAAATGGAGTTCTTTTCCAGAAAGCGATGCAACTGTCACCTCCAATAATTGATTGTCTTTCCATTCCATATCAACCTGAAAAGCTTCACGCGCTCTAAGTCCATTTACTTTACCCCTGCTCATTTCTGCTGGCAATGCTGGTAATAATTCAATCCCATTGATATGACTTTGAAGCAACATCTCGATAATTCCAGATGCTCCGCCGAAATTTCCGTCGATCTGAAATGGTGGATGGGCATCAAATAAATTGGGGTAAGAACCACCACCGCTACCAGCCGGCCGCAATAGCATTTTTACCATGTGATAAGCATGCGGGGCGTCTTTTAATCTAGCCCAAAAATTAATTTTCCAGGCCAGGCTCCAGCCTGTTCCTTCATCTCCACGTAGTACCAACGAACGTTTTGCCGCTTCAACCAATTGTGGTGCATGCGTCATATTGATTTCATCTCCTGGAAATAACCCCCACAAATGGGATACATGTCGATGTTTGTTCTCTGGATCGTCCAAATCTGTCAACCACTCCTGGAGTTGCCCATATTGACCAATTTGATTAGGTGCTATCCCATCACGCATCTTCATAATTGAATCCCGCAAGGGAATATCTCTATCCAATAACTTAGAACTTTTACTGAAAATATCAAACAACGAACGAATAATCTGATGATCCATGGTAGGCCCTTTGACTAAACCTCCATTTTCCGGAGAGTTTGAGGGAGAGCTAACCCACCATCCTGTTGTGATGTCTATAACTAGAAAATCTTTAAAAAATAAGGTTGCATCCTTGATAATTGGATAATATTCCTTTAAAAAATTTAGGTCTTGTGTAAATTGATAATGTTCCCAAAGGTGACGTACCAACCAGGCACCGCCTGTGGGCCATATACCATGATTGGAGTTGTTTATGGGTGCAGTTCCACACCAAATATCCGTGTTATGATGCAATACCCATCCGCGTGCCGCGTAATATTCCTTGGCAGTTTCCCGACCTGCTATACTAAGATCCCTAATCTTTCCAAATAAGGGTTGTTGTAGTGCTGAAAGATTGAGAGCTTCCGTCGGCCAATAGTTCATTTCTAGATTAATATTGGTTGTATATTTACTCCCCCAGGAAGGTTCCAAAGCCGGATTCCATATCCCTTGAAGATTCATAGGTTGGCTTCCTTCCCTTGACGCAGCAATCTGTAAATAACGGGCAAATTGTACATAAAGCGCTACTAGCCCAGGATCAGCATGCTCTACAGCGCGTTTTAATCTTCTATCTATCGGGATTGTATCAAGCTGGTTTCCAGCACCAAGATCGATTGCAAAACGATGATACAACCGTTGATAATCTTTTTGATGGCTTTGATACAATTGATCAAAGTTTAGCTGACATAAATTCTTGAACCGCTCCAATGCCATAGTAGCATACTGCTCATTCAACTGTTGATAAGTTTTAAAATTAGTTGCCGCAGTCAGCAGAATTTGAGCTTCATCCGCCTGTTTCACAACGAGTTCATCTCCTTCAAAAGACACCTTTCCCCTTTTCAATTTGATGTGTACGAGCGCCGTCCCGCGCATCGCGCCATTTTTCACCCCTACCTCAAGACGAATTGACGAGTCATCGAGCTGAAGAACTTTAGCCTGCTGATGTTTGGTCTTCAAAGCGAGACGGAAGGATATTTTGTTTTTTTTATCGGCTTGCAACCACAGGCCAATAAAGTTGTTGGGATTGCTCGCAAAATAGGTTCTCCTATAATGCACCCCATTTGAGCCGTAATTGACACGGACTTCGCCCTTATCCAAATCGAGTATCCGACTATAGTTTTCCGCGACGTGGTGATCGAACTGTAAATGTAACGAACCGAAAGGCTGATAAGATGCTTGATAACTGCCTATTTTAGGACTATTTTGATCTTGAATATCGTATTTCCACTGTCCATTTAGCGAGACACATTTCCCGCTGTTACTTTTTAGCCCTATTGATTGTTTGGGGTCTTTATACCCAGCTACACCACCCTTTCCTTCTAGATTGATAACCTGAATCGCAATACTATTTCTCCCTTCCCGCAATAAACCTGCAGGAATTTGATACAATCTTCTGGTATCATCGCCCGTTGACTGACCGACGAGCTTACCATTGACGTAGGTATAATCGATGGTTCGGATTTTATTTAAATCCAACGACCAGTGCGCTGCGAGCTCATTTTTTGAAAGGTTAAACTCATAACGAAACCAAACCGCCCCGTCCAATCCTTCCAGCCCCTTACTCTCCCAACCTTCATAGTGTGGAACCGCTATACGCGGCCATTTGCTATCGTCAAAAGCGAATTCAAAAGGGCCATGTCTCTGCTTACGGATGCTTCCGATCTTTTCCAACCAAACAACAGGGTCCTCCGATTCACTTTTAAGCCCCATAAACTCCTGCATTGCCAAAGATTCTGCTTCTTTCTGATGGCCGCGATCAAGTAGGTCTCTAATGTTTTGAAGATACTTTGATGCGCCTTTTTTATTGTAATTCCGTGGTCCATCTGTCCATAATGTCTCTTCATTAAACTGTAACTCTTCATTCCCAACTCCCCCATAAACCATGGCTCCTAGCCGTCCATTACCAATAGGTAAGGCCTCCTCCCACTGTTGGGCAGGACGATCAAACCACACACGTGCTTGTGCCAAAACGGAACCCAGGGGGCATATCGATAAAACCGACACTATGAGATACAGGTATAAACGCATTATTTTATTTCCAAAGGGTTTATATTTGATGAGAACTGACCACTTTTGTAGGTACCGCGGAGAATTTGCTTTACGCTAGCCAGATTATTGCCATGAACATAAATAGACTCATTCGCGGAGCCAACCAAGTCTAAAAATAACGCTGTGCCTATTGTAGGAAAACAGCTCTGCACATCGACTGATTTACAGTTTTCCAGCTCGATGAGCGATTTATCTACCACCGGTGTCGTGTTTTTTACATTTAATATATTCAGTTCTTTCCCGTTATTGACAGACAATAATGGACCTTGTTTGATTGCTACGTTTACGTTATTCAATGTCAACCCAGTAACATTAAGCGCTGAAAAACCGGTACTTCCCTGCATATTAATATCCGAAAACACCACATTCTCTATGGGCATCTCTTCCAAGCCGCGCATATAGCCAATACGGTTTGTTGTCCCAGATAAATTGTTAATATAGATATTTCTGAACTTAGGCGTGCGTTCACTAATAGGCCCCGGTTCACTTTTGGCATATTCCATATCCATGACGATTGCTTGATCTCTAATATCCCGCATGACAATATTGGATACTTGAATATTTTCCACGATCCCCCCTCTACCCCTTGCCGTCTTTAAACGTATACCGCGATCTGTTCCATCGAAAATACAGTTGGAAATCACAATATTTTTCACGCCACCCGACATCTCGCTTCCAATAACTACACCACCATGTCCCCGAAGCATTGTACAGTTTGTAATCGTATAATTCTCTGCCGGAATATTGATCTTTCTTCCTGAACGATCCTTGCCAGATTTTATGGTAATACAATCATCCCCCACACTAATGTGGCAATTGGCGATACGAACATTGGAACATGATTCTGGGTTAATGCCATCGGTATTAGGCGAGGGCGGGTTATCGATCGTCACACCATCCACGGTGACATTATCACAATATTGTGGGTTAATTGTCCAAAATGGCGAATTTTGAATTTTAATATCTTTGATCTGTACATTTTTACAATTTAAGAACTGTATAAAAGGCGGGCGTAAAAATCCTCTTTCGATCCATCCCGGAAGATCCGGAGCCAAAACATCCTTATTGAGGCGTTTAAACTCCTTTTGCCATTTACTGTCTTCAGTCTGTTTTTTAACTTCGACCTCCGAATAGCCCCACCACTTTTTACCGTGTCCGTCGATCGTACCACGGCCTTGAATACTAATATTTTCGAGGTTATTGCCATAGAATAATGGCGAAAAATTGGTTACAGCAGTTCCTTCCCAACGGGATTCTACCATGGGTAAATAATCATCAAAATTATCGCTAAAATGCAACTCAGCACCAGCATCGATATGAATCGTAATATTACTTTTCAGATGAATTGGTCCAGTCACGTATTTTCCAGCCGGGAAATAGACCGTACCGCCGCCTTTATTTGCAGCAGCTGCAATAGCTTTTTTGATAACCAATGTATTACTTCCGGTACTGTCTTTCCGTGCACCAAAATCCATAACATTTAGCCAAGTTTGTGCCTGCAAACCCAACATGGATAAACAAAGCAAAACAGTTATTATTCCGCGATGATAGTGCTTTTTGATCATATTATTTTAAGTTAATCTTACAATTTTTTAAATCCTTTTGTTGCAAGGACATCATCCCATCCACATAGATGGTCAGTCCCTTTCCTTTGTGGTATCTTTCACCGGTAGCATCCCAATAAACAGCGATGTTCCTATTGTGATACGTCAATTGAGTTAGCGCGAAATAGTCCCACTTATCTTTCGAAATCAATGGTTTTATCTCGAGTACAGAATTAGTTTGCGGTTTTATTCCGATTAAATCCTGGATAATGATATCCGCAAATGTAGAGTGGTTATAAAATTTACTTCTCGGATTGTCGCCTTTCAACCATTCTCCCGTCTTTTCATCTTGGTATTCACCTATATAAGGCTTACCATTCATCACATGCGATTTAGCATATTTGTGGACTTGTTCGTAGAAATCTTGAGCATCTATTCCCTTATTCTTTTTATAGTCACTTAAGTAATTAGCCATTCCCCGAATCGTCTGCGAACTTGTAAAAGGCCAAATGGCGCCATCCCATTCACAACTATGCCCGGTGCCACGCGTTCTAAAGGTCGGTTCTCGTCGCTCTGCTGTCGTTGTTCCCCAAGGAGCATTAAATCCTGCCGTATCAGGCAACTGGAGCCAGGCTTTTCCATAAGCCTTTTTGTCCGGTGGTAAATGAAAGTACCAAGGGATAAAACCGATTGCTTCACGTGTGGGATGTAGTGGTCCTTTTTCCAGTTTTGTTTTAAAAAACTGATCCTCTTTGTCCCAAAGTGAATCCAATACCAATTGACGCAGCGATTGTGCATAGGTGCTGTACTTTTTCTCCAATCCTGGATTAGACACCAATTTGGCAATTGCTGCTATCGCTACAGCGTTTCCATACATATAACTATTGATCGATGGCCGCATATTATGCACTTTACGGCCACCGGAGACAGATTCCTCCATGCCATCTTGAACATCATATTGCCAAAAGAGACCATTTTTGCTTTTCCTTTCTTTCTCCCACTTTTCAAAGTCTAGATCCAGGTCCGATAGTCGATCTTTTAAATATTGCGTGTCGGGATTGACTTTATAATAAGCTAATAAAGCATCGGGTAGCCATGAACTAAACTGATGGAATCTAGGCTTGGATTGTCCCTTATCGGCATGATAAAGCCAAAAATCAATATATTCTTTTAAAAATGCATTGTTCTTCAACCATCGTCCCTCATATAAATGGTGGCCGAGTGCGCAGCTGATCGAATTGTATTTTCCGGCATGCTTTACTGGTTCAATAAATTCTGTCACCAAGGTACCCTCTGGGCTCGACTTGATATGCTTTCGATAAGACCACCATCGGAAATAATACGTTTGCTCAATCTCCTTATCGGGACAGTCCAATAAGGGAATATTTGTCTGCATCCATTCATAAGCAGCCTTATTGGGAATATTATTGATAACAGCCTCGTTATCATTGGCATTGAATTTCTGAACGTAAATTTGAAGTTTTTCCGCTAACTTTTCTTGCGCATTTACATGTAGCGAGTACAATAGAAAAGCAAGCGCAACGATATTAATTTTCATTTTCCCTGGTTATTATCAAAAAGTGGATCTTAGATTTTGATTGAGTTTGCCGTAAAATACCCACTTCATTTAAGTTATTTATCCTGTACTATCCTGAGCATCTATGCTCATTTACAATTTTGTGCCCTTAAAATAGCCAAATAGGTCATCAAGATCATCTCCTTGATTATCCACATCAGCATTATAGGGATATACGAGTTGCCTGTCGTCCACAACACCTAAAATTAGAGCCTCCCCTTTAGGAAGCTTTAGTTCATGTTGCCCTGCGGGGAAGGAATACGTGTGAATATCCAACATAGGCATGTATTGAATGCGAATCGCATTACGAACTTTCGCCTCTGCCTGCCCAAAATCGTTGGCACTCGCATCAATTTCCAAGACGGGCTTAGGAGCAAACACCTTATCTGTGCTATTGAAATAGCCAACTAATATTTTTACAGGCTTCTGGGTTTTAAACCGGAGCTGTGTACCAGTTAACTTTTGTTTGCCTGCGTCTATCTGTACTGCCATCAGCCCCTCTAATTCCTGGGCTAAATGTGTAACCACAAGTTCCTGGTCCGCATACAACTTTGCTCCTTTTTTTAAAGGGATCAACTGCTGACGATCAAAAAAGGTGATCTGTTGGGACATTAGTCCCACTTTTGAATGCTTAGGGTTACCGTTCATCGTTGATAAGGAATCTATCGCATGTTTAAAGTTGCTCAATTCAGTTTCAAAGACAGGAAGCATCTCTTTCCAGTGAATGAATGTCGCATCTGCACCACGCATCGGTATTTTACGTTGTTTGGTCTGCATGCTGTTTGCATATAAATAAGATGCAGTAGTAAGGTCCGTGAGCTTACGGTATTCCTCCACACTTTTTTCCAAATTTGGTAAAGCCTCCCGAAGAGCGCTTAGATCCGGTTTATATTTGTACCGCAGCAGTTGAATGGCTGCCTTGACTTTATAACTATAATGATTCGCTAACAATTGGTGGATCCGAATATCATTGACCCACCGATTAAATTCAGCCACATTTTTAGTTGGCTTTCCCAATCCTTTAATCAGCGTTGCTGCACGTTCTCCATGCTGCACAATTTCTCTTGCTACCTGGGCAGGTGTTTCTCCGATGTGGCCTTCATGGTGGTAATCCTTCTCTACATAATCAATAATCATCTCTCCTTCTGGAGCCTCGGATTCATAAAGTAGGGTAAATAAGCCATAACGATAAGGATTAATCAATTGCGTCATCAACATGCCCAAAGAAGAGGTCTGTCTGTTGCCGTCTGTAATACCAAATCGTCGTAGGATTTTAGGTGATATCTCACCAATTTCTTCAATGGCCAACAGCAATTTTTGGGCATCCTGCCCAGAAATACCATAATATTGTACAAGCTCTTCCGACCAATAAGATTGCTCCTGTGACAAATCTCGATTTTCATTCCATGCGTACCGCGCCCACGCTTTGTACCACATCCAGTCCCGGTCCACTTGAAGCAGCCTATTATAGACCTTATCAGCTGCATATGGCCAATCCCAATACGAAGCCTGTGGGTAAATATGAATGCCATTCGAATGATGGACTTCGTGCATCGCCTTGACCGATTTTTGGATAAAATCAGGAGAACCATAACGGAAAGGCTCTAGATTGGCCAATATATGTACATTTTGGATATGAACAGTTCCGATATTACTCAGCGAGCGATGCAATTCGGCCCATTTACCACGAGGAGTATAGGTCGTCAGTGCCTCGCCATTATATTTAGCCATGGTATACAGATTTTTATAAATCGGTAGTGCAGCTTGCATCACCGCCGGAGCGTCGGTATCATGCGCCCTTAGAATGATAGGGGGCTCACCCTTAGTACTTGATGCATGTAATCCGTCCTGTACTCCGGGTATAATCGTCTTCGTAAACCAGTTGATATCATCTTGTCCCACCCCTTCCATTGCTTCACCCAAGGTAATCAAGAGTCCTACATTTGGATATCTGGCTACAAAAGCAGCGATGCTTTTACGTGTATAATCTGAAATTAAAGGTGTAATAATCCGATTGCGCTCCTGGGTCTTTAAACCATGACGATCGGCAAAAGGCTTAGGCAGGATAATGTTGTAAAACATCTGGATAATCCAAATTCCTCTCTTGTTGGCTTCTTTTGTTAAAAATGTGTACATCTCCTCGTTTTTTTGAAATGTTGTCTCATCCACTTCAAGCGCATAAGGATAATCCTTTAATTTTACTAAAGAAGAAAAAGGGTGTCCATTCCATAAATACAAGGCGTTATACCTATTTTCGACCATCATATCTAAATATTTCAACCATAATTTTTTATCATAAAACCAGGGAAAAGATTCGGGTGTATAAGGATATTCGTAAATGTCATGCCCTGGCAAGTAAGTCGTTTTCTGGAGGCCGATGCTTGTGCCACGCATAACCATTTTTGGACCATCGGCGAAAAAGAATGGTTCACCGTTCAACCATTGTTTATGTGCAAGCAATGCCATACAACCATATAACACCCCTGACTCATCAGCGCCTATTAATGAGAGGGGCCCCTTTTCGGTCTTTCGATATAAAACAAAATGTTCCTTCTCGATCAACTTAGCTTTAATTGAATCTGGTAAAGACTTCTTTTGTACCAGCGTACTCACCTCAATACCTGCAGCGTTGATGGCAATAGATTTGGACAGTTCTTCCTGTAGCAGATCAATTGCATATTGAAATCGCTCTCGATTTACGATACGTTCCAAGGTATAAAAAACAGTACCTTTTTTATTTCCTGCTTGAAGCTCACCGAGGAGAGAACAGACACAAAATACCATGCATAGTAGCCTTCTGTACATAATTGGTCATTTTTAACTTACTAATAAATGTCAATTTTACATATAAAATTCCAGACATTGAAATACGTATCTCGTTTTTTACAAAGGCTATCCTTTTACAAATACAGATTTACCTATTATTAACTAGAATATTTTAGTATTTTAGAGCATATTCAACTATAAATCCATTGAAAAAATACTTGCTATTCTTAGATACAGAAACATCTGGCCTGCCGAAAAAATGGAGTAAAAGGTACACAGAAAGCGACAATTGGCCACATGTATTACAATTGGCTTGGATCATTTTTGACGAAAACCAAAATGAGATAAAACGTACAAACAAATATATCTATGAGCCACTAATTCCGATCAGTCCGGCATCAGAGCAAATACATGGGTTGACGCCGCCTTTTTTAATGAAATATGGGGAGAAGAAAAAAGAAGTTTTGCGCAAGCTAAGTCATGACATTAAAAAATATAAGCCACAAATTGTCGGGCATTTTCTTTCATTTGACCTACAGGTATTATCAGCAGAATTCTACCGATCGAACCTAGCTCTCCCATTTGGTGACTTAAATTATTTTTGCACACTGTTGTATAGCAAAAGGTATGTCAGAAATCCAAATATGGTACATCTTCCGCTTTCGCTATTACATGAATCCCTGTTCTCGGCACCGCCAGAATATATGCACAATGCAGAAAAGGATGCTGAGATTACGGCAAAATGCTATTTTGAAATGATTCAACGAAAAGACCTGACCCATCAAGATATCCTAAATCAACAAACAGAGTTTGCTAACATCTTCTAATGCTGTCCTCATGAAAAATCCCGAGGTTATTCTTTCCATACTGAAATCTACCCCTCCATTTCAGGCACTGCCCGATTCCCTACAGCTCAGTATTGTAGATATATTCAATGAATACCGCTTCTCCAAAGACACGCTTGTCTATCGCCAGAACATTACAGACATGGATGGAGTCGACTTAATCGTCGAAGGTGAATACGAAACGTTTTTCTTGGACGACTTAGACAACAAAAGATTGACGGAAATTCACCATAAACCCTATTGTTTTGGCGGAATATCCGTCCTTTTGAATCGAACAAAAGCATTAAAATCTGTAATTGCTAAGAAAGGCACCATCATTTATCGATTACCTCGAAAAAACTTTATTGAGCTTTGTAACGCAAATGAAGAGTTTTTCCATTTTTTTACCAATTCTTTTGGCAGGAGAATGCTGGATGAAGAATTTTCTCATTTTGTCAAATCCCCAGCGTCTTTCGAAGAAAGCTATTTTGCAGCAGATCAATTATACTCAAGAAAAATTGAACATATCACCTACAAAGATATTGTTGCCTCTGCCCCTGAAACGCCCATCTATGAGGTTGCAAAGACAATGGCAAACCAAAAGGTAAGCTGCTTATTTATCAAAGATGACAATAACATTATTGGTTATGTAACCGATATGACTTTACGGGATAATGTAGTTGCTCAACAAATACCGGTCGACCATCCGATTGCGGAAGTCATGGACAATCCTATTGTTAGTATTTCTGATCAGTCTTATCTTTATGAGGCTGTATTAAAAATGTTCCGTACAAAATCAAGGTACCTGCTCGTGGAAAAAGAAGGAAACTATGTCGGCTTTCTAAGCCGGAATCGCTTGTTGAGCGAACAAGGGCAATCGCCACTTGTATTCATTCAATCGGTAAAACTAGCAGAGACGCTGGATGAATTGCGCGAGAAGTGGAACAATGTTCCGGAAATCATCCACCAATTGCTTGGTAGAGGTGTAAACGCCGAAATTGCCAATCAGGTGATCACGACGGTAGCAGATAGTATTGCGCTCAAAGTAATCGAAAAAGTAATTGGGGAAATTGGTGAACCACCGGCAAAATTTGTCTTTATGGTCACGGGCAGTGAAGGTCGAAAAGAGCAAACATTGATGACGGACCAAGACAACGCAATTATCTATGAAGATAAAGCCAACGAACATCGTGAATTGGTACGTGATTATTTTCTGCGTTTCGCCACTCAAGTATCCGATCATTTGAATACAATAGGTTTTAGCTACTGCACAGGCGGGTACATGGCCAGCAATCCTGAGTGGACACACTCCCTTTCCCATTGGAAAAACAACTACAAAAAATGGATTGAAGAAAGTATTCCTGAAAATGCCATTAAGTTTTCAACGTTCTTTGATTGCCGGCGGCTATATGGCGACCAGGGTATAATTGATCAACTTAAAGAATTTCTCAATATTGAGTTACAGCGTCCTAATGATCGCTTTTTTGCATTTATCGCCAAAAATGCCTTACAATATGAGCCGCCGTTAACATTTTTTAAAGCAATCAAAACACAAACCATCGGTTCATCGGAAGTCTTCAATATAAAAAAAGCAATGACACCTATCGTAGACTTAGTTCGTGTTTATGCCCTGAAAAACCGTATTTATGAAGAGAACACCGGTGGTAGGCTCAAACAACTGCTTGATTTAGGTGTTTTTACGCAGGAACAATATGAGGAATTACATCAATCTTACTACTATCTGATGTCTATTCGCCTGAAAAACCAAGCGAATCAAATTCGGATAGCTAAACTAAGTCCAAACAATTATGTACCTATGGACAGTTTGACAAATATTGAAAAAGCAACCATTAAAGAAATTTTTAAAACCATCAATAACTTCCAATTGGGCATCAAAGTGAAATTCACCAATAACCTTTTTGGTTAGTACATTGTATTAATGACTAGGAATCACAGGTAGGATCGTTCCATCTGGGCCGAAGTGCAATTCATCCATGCAAACCTCCCGGTGATAACCGGCTGCATCCCCCATTGTAATTCCCTTAGGGTAATTAAATCGATGGTAAATAATATGCCACTCATCTTTTCCCGGTACCTGTAGTATGGAATTGTGCCCAGTACCAAAAATTCCAAGCGCTGCATCTTTCTGCAAAATGAGGTTATCATCAGGAACTTGAATTGGTCCCAAAGGAGATGTTGAAGTACCGTATCGAACCCGATAATTTTCACTACGGGTATCGTTTTCAGACCATAGAAAGTAATAAGTTCCCTTTCGGAAGAAAACGTAAGTACCTTCGCGAAAGGTGCGATCCGGTGTTATTAGTTTAATCGAATTTTCCTTAATCGTGATCATATCCTTATTAAGCTCGGCCACAGCAAGATGTCCATTCCCCCAATACAGATAGCTTTTACCTGTTTTGGGATCAGTAAAAACCGCAGGGTCGATTTCTTGGCCACCTTTCACACCATTCGGTTTAAAGTCTATTAACGGTTTACCTGAATCTTTAAATGGTCCTGTCGGCGAATCTGCTACGGCAACACCGATTTTCTGGGCTGCTGTAAAATAAAAATAATACTTATACCCGCCTTTAACTTTCTTTTCTATGATTGTCGGTGCCCAAGCATGGTGCGTACCCCAAGGAACATCTTTTTTTAAATCTAATATTACACCCTCATCTTTCCATTCTTT
The DNA here is from genome assembly GCF_002933815.1 of Sphingobacterium sp. HMA12. Taxonomy (GTDB): domain Bacteria; phylum Bacteroidota; class Bacteroidia; order Sphingobacteriales; family Sphingobacteriaceae; genus Sphingobacterium. Next base: position 520,089 of record NZ_BEYR01000002.1, on the reverse strand, counting down.
TAGGTCCGTAGAGGAAAAAGTTTTGAAGTAATATCCGCCCCAGCCGTCAAAACCATCACTCGTTGGATAGATATAATATTTCTTTGTCTTATTGGAATACAATACATCCGGATCTGCGTAAAAACCTTCCAATACAGGATTCTTCGCCGTATTTAAAACAATATCTGCCGGTTTGCCCCAACGTTGCACTACTCTGTTTAATTCATTTTTTGAAATAGGCAAAACAGTGCCATGTCGCGGATGAAAATCCATATCAATCTGTTGATCTATCGCTTTAAAATGATCTAGATCATGCGATTCGCAAAACTGATATTTCCCTTTTTTATAAACATCATACATGAGGACATAAGTATCAGATTGATTGCGCTTAAAAATACCCGACCCTTCCACATCTTCTGAGGTAGCCTGTTTGTACCCTGGCTGTTCAACCCATTTCCCTGAGGTCAAGGAATCTGTAATGGCTTGTTTTATACCCTTTCCTTCGCCCTCCGTTTTATAAAACAAATGAAATAATCCATTTTTAACAATAATATCCCCATCAATACAGGATTGACCATTTTTTGGCAAGAACAACACCTTAGGTTCGCCCTCCAAATCTGTAAAATCGCGGTTAGCATACGCATAATAAATCACATCAGGCTTATTTCCGTATTTCATGGACCAGTAAATCATATATTTACTTGCGCTCGGATCAAATATAGTCTGCGGTGCCCAGACTCTTTTTAAGTCTTTTTGCCCCTGATAACGTTCCTGCATGTTAATAACATGATGATCCCAATGGATCAAATCCGTAGACTTTAACATAACTATGCCTCGGTTAGAATCCCACCCTTTTGATGAAGTCATGTCCGTTAATACCATATAAAATGATTTTCCATCTTGCGCACGTAGAATATGAGGATCCCTGACCCCACCTGTACTACTAATGATCTTAGAATCCAATATCGGCTGATTATTGTTTAGCGCTCTGAACGTATAGCCATCGGTACTGATCGCAAAACAAACAGCCTCGTCTGCAACGGCATTTCCTTTAAAATAGGTAAATAAGTAAGCAGCAAAATCTTTTTCCGATGGACCAAATTTGTATTCCTGAGCAAATACGCCGGATAAGGATCCAATGATTGAACAAACAGCCCCAATGATGGACATCAACTTTTTTTTATTCATAATAAAGTGCCGGCAAATAATCATCCTATTTCGTAGACATTTTAATCAGGGTAAATGAATAGGGTTCAAATGTTTCAACGAATTTCTTTCCCTTATAAGTCACGGGATCTTCCTTTGGACGAATATGTAATGGCTCTTCCATACTATTACTCACATTGAGGTCGGCATTTGCCAACGTGATCTTTTGTGCCGCCGCCAACAGCTTTTTCTTCGAAACTACGTCTAGACTCACCTTTATAGGCTTACTTTTGTAATTGACCACTTTTAAAACTAACTGCCCCGATAAATCGTCATAGACGGCAGAAGCATAAAGGCTGTCCATTCCGGCAACGGATTTGCCCTCACGTTTGATCGGAATAATAGACGTCCCTTTATTGGTGGCATACAATTTCTGTACTTGGTAACTAGGCGTTCCATATACCTGCAAATTGTCAACCCAAATTAAGTCAGGCGACCATTGCCACCCGTCTACATGGCCAAATAGAGGTGCATAAGATTCCATCTCGACAACATCGCCATTTCGCTCCAGGCCAGTCATAAAAGCCGCTTCAGAAAGTGCGGCCTCCCAGGTACTTTTCCCCGGGCCGTTTGGCCGTGTTGTATGTGAAGCGTACTCACCCGCGAAAATCTTTACTCCATTTCGTTCATAATTGTCATAGCGGCTTGCACTCGAAAGAAACCAAGATGGTGGACGGTAATAATGCTCATCTATGATATTCATACCCATCGCCCGGAGTTTTTCATTGAGGAAGTCAAACCGGTCTCCTTCGGGATCAGTCCCCGAACTTGCGATAAGTGAAATTTCGGGATGCTTTTCGTTCAACACTTTCTTAAAAACAGCCAACCGTTCGATATATTGAGGTCCCCAATTTTCATTTCCAACCCCCAACATCTTGAGATGAAAGGGTTCCGGATGTCCCATCTCAGCACGCAGTTTACCCCATTTTGTATCTGTAGGTCCATTAGCAAATTCGATCAGATCCAACGCATCCTGAACATATTCATCGAGCTCATCTAAGGGCACAACTTCACCGGTATTAAACTGGCATGCCATTCCACAATTGAGGATGGGAACCGGCGTTGCACCGATATCTTCTGCCAATAAGAAATACTCAAAAAATCCTAAGCCAAACGTCTGAAAATAATCTGGCGCCAAACGATGTTTAAATTCGGTGTTCCAGCGGTTGATGATCAACTCCCTTTCGGTAATTGGGCCAACCGTTTTCTTCCATTGGAATCTATTAGCAAGATCTTTACCTTCCACAATACAGCCGCCCGGAAAACGGATAAAACCAGGTTTCATATCCGCAAGCATCTGAACCATATCTTTACGTAAGCCCTTAGGTCTTCCTTTCCAAGTGTCTACCGGGAATAACGACAGCATATCAACATCTAAGGTACCCGATCCTGTAAACCAAACATTTAATTTGGCCTTAGCTGTCGTTTCCGATACTGAAAATTTAACGGCGGCTTCGGACCATGATGTAGCCGCCTTTAATGGAAATTCAGCTTCACCAATAACTTTATTCTGCTCGTTTAAAACTTCAACATGGATTTTCATCCCCGCCGCAGCACACTGATACTGCACAGAAAACTCGTAAGCTGCCCCTGATTTGACCCCCATACCTCTAAAACCTTCATTTTGCAGTCCCAATTTCAGATTGGTCGTATTATTTAGTCTTAGATAACGTTTATTCCCTTTGCGCTTACTGTCGTTTAATAGCAAATAAGTACCTTCAGGTCCATTTTCCAGCTTCTTCCAGGCCATCCATGGCTGATCAAATTCAAACGATCTATTTTTCACCAATTCGGCATAGATCCCGCCATCGGAGCCTAAATTAATATCCTCGAAAAAGACTCCCCACATGTGTGGCGATATTTTGCCCGTAGGTTTGTCCAACTGTACATTCAATTCAATTGGGGACTGCGCCACAGCCGAGGAACCCAGACCCGTCAGCAATAGCATCATTGACACAATTTTCTTCATCTATAGAATTAGTTATCTTTTCTATTATCTGTAACGGTAAATGAACTCGTTCCACTCGGTGATATATTGATCAATCGATCATTTATCAGGCCTTTACAAAATGCTATATCAACTCCAGTACAATAACTGAAAACGCAGGAATATCAACCTCAATAGTTCCATTCACCATTTTTGCATCCTTATAGACTACCGGTGTAATGACCATAGGCTTTTTAAATGAATTGTAATCCCTTAGATTCGCTGCGGTAAGTATCCGACCGGTGACCTTTGCCGATTTGACCGAACCAAGGTCCACGCGTACTTTATTTTTTCTTTTTGGATCTATATTCACTAAAGAAATATGTGTACGCCCTTGTTTGTCTTGTGATGCAGAAACCGACACCGCCGGAATCTTTTCGTTATTAAACTCAAAATCTGTTGATTGAACAGAAATCGGGATTAATTTTGCGTCCTGATGCACCTTGTACATTTCCATCACATGATAAGTCGGGGTTAGGATCATATTCTTACCCTCTGTCAAAATAACAGCTTGCAATACATTTACAGCTTGTGCCAGATTAGCCATTTTAACACGGCGGGCATGATTATTGAAAATATTCAACGTCATGCCCGCAATCATCGCATCACGCATCGTATTCTGCTGATAAAGGAAACCGGGGTTTGTACCGGGTTCAACCTCATACCAACCGCCCCACTCATCAACAATCAGGTCCACGTTTCCTTTTGGGTCATACTTGTCCATAATGGCAATATTCTTTTCCACCAGTTCATTCATGAACCAAGCCGACTTCATCGTCCTAAAATATTGTTCTTCCGAATATTGGGTCGCTGAACCTTTCTTGTCCCAATTGATTACAGCATAATGATGCAGGCCCATCCCCTTCATCAAGCCACTCGGTATTTTCTTCATTAGGGTCTCGGTCCAGTTGTAGTCTGCGCTGTTGGCTCCAGAAGCAATTCGATATAAGCCGCTTCCATTTGTCCAATCCGACATAAACGTGGCGTATTTACGGTATATATCCGTGTAGTAATCAGCGGTCATGTTTCCGCCACAGCCCCAGGCTTCATTTCCTACGCCCCAAAACTTCACCTTCCAAGGTTCCTGCCGACCATTTTTTCGTCGCCAATCCGACATGGGGCTTTCCCCCTTAAAATTCACATATTGGACCCAGTCGGCAAGCTCCTGCACCTCACCACTACCCACATTACCCGCCAGATAAGGTTCCGCGCCAAGTAACTCACACATATTGAGAAAATCGTGTGTACCAAAGGAATTATCCTCTGTCACTCCACCCCACCAATTATTGACAATAGCAGGGCGCTGTGCTTTGGGCCCGACCCCGTCTTTCCAATGATAGGTATCCGCAAAACATCCACCCGGCCAGCGTAAATTTGGAATGTTCAAATTCTTGAGTGCTTCAATCACATCTTTTCGTACCCCATTGGCATGTGGAATGGAATCGTTTTTCTCACCCACATAAAAGCCATCATAAATACAGCGCCCCAAATGCTCTGCAAAATGGCCATAGATATGCCGGCTTATAATCTGCTCCTGTAGTGGTTCTTCCAACTTCACGCTACTTTGCCCATACAACAGTCCATTGATCAGTGTAAAAGCAACGCTTAATTTTAATCTTAGCTTCATGATCTAAACTTCATTATTTAACACCGAATCGGTAGGTTGTTTTTGAACTATATTTTTCTCCAGGTTTCAATACCGTTGATGCAAAATTGGGATGGTTCGGTGCATCCGGAAAATGTTGTGTTTCCAGACAGAATGCTGAACGGAATGGATAAACTTTTCCTTCTTTTCCTTTTGGATCTGAGTCCTTCATAAAATTACCGCTGTAAAATTGCAGGCCCGGCTCTGTTGTGTAGACCTGCATTTCAATGCCCGTTTTCGAAGCATATACCGCAGCAACTTTCTGAAAACCATCCTTCTTGTTAAGTTCAAAATTATGATCATAGCCTTTTCCGATCTTCAATTGCGCATTTTCATCTTCAATATGGGCACCCACAAGCTGTGGTTTTGTAAAATCAAATGCTGTACCTGCAACGGGCAAACTCTTTCCTGTCGGAATTAACGCATGATCAACCTCCGTTATCGCCTTTGCATCAATTTGAAGTTCATGATCTAAAATAGAAGAATCGCCAGCACCATTGAGATTAAAATAGGCATGATTCGTCAGATTTAAAACAGTTTCTTTGTCCGTCGTAGCCAGATAATCAATACCCAACCCACCATTTTCTTCGAGTGTGTAAGTAACCTCCATTTTGACTGTTCCAGGATATCCGGCCTCTTTATCCGGAGAGGTATACGCCAGTGTTATCGAAGTAGCTGTACGATTGACCACATCCCACACTTTGTTGTATACGCCATTTGTACCGCCATGAAGCGAATTCTCACCATCATTTTTTTCCAGGGAATAAGACTCCCCATTTAGTCTGAAAGAAGCTTTACCGATGCGGTTACCATAGCGTCCCACAATTGCTCCGTAAAAATTATTATAGTTTTCCTTGTATTCCTTCGCTGAATCATAACCCAAAATTACATCCGTAGCACCACCGTCTTTATTCGGAACTTTTAATGTCACCAATCGCGCGCCATAATTCGTAAGTGTGACAGCTATTTTATCGTTCTTTAATTGAAACAATTTAACCTCTTTACCATCAATCTGACTATCGAAGGCCTGGCTCGATGTAGAATCAGCCGAAGTTGCCGCTTGCTTATTTTGAGTCGAAGGGGACTGACATCCATACGCCAAAGAAGCACAAGTCAACAAACCAATAATAATTTTCTTATTCATCTGTATTTAAGTTTTTATTCCATCATTCAAGATGGAGTTTCCTAGTTAAATTAGGAAGGGTTCATAATAATTTCTAGTATTCAACAGTGATCAATTTACCAAAAACGAACATAAATGGCTGTCACTAACAATAAGGTTACAACAATTAATGCCAATACGGATGGCTCAACCTTGAACATCGAACGATCCAACACGAACGCTTTGGGATTTACTTTTGGTCCGAATAAGCTTACACCTATCATGGCTATCATGGTAAAAACAAAGGCCAGTCCCATACAGATCTGGAATGGAATCTCATAAACTCCCGCTTTATTGGGATAAGCTGTATAGATCCATGTTTCTGGTCCGAATACTTTTGTTGCAAACTCATTAAAAAATATGGACAAAGCAAAACCCGTGACAAGACCTGTAATAGCGGCAGCCCCTGTGGTTCTTTTCCAAAACATGCCCAATAAAAACATCGCAAAAACACCAGGGCTGATAAATCCAGTGTATTTCTGGATAAAAGTAAATCCGCCGGCGCCACCGATACCCAAAGCATCATTCCAGGTAAATAGAACGGAAAGCAAAATAGAGATAACAATAGTTATCTTGCCAACCCATACCATTTTTGCTTCGCTCGCCTCTTTATTGATATATTTTTTAAAGATATCCAATGTAAAGATCGTTGCAATACTGTTGGCCTTTCCAGCCAATCCAGCCACAATAGCAGCTGTAAGTGCTGCCAGTGCAAGCCCCTTCATCCCATTTGGCAGATAACCTAATATCGCCGAATAAGCATTATCGGCATGAAATACACCTCCAGGAGCCATTTCCTGTTGCAACGCTCCATTTTTATATAATACGTAAGCAGCAATCCCCGGCAGCATTACGATAATTGGCATAAACAATTTAAGAAAACCGGCAAAAAGAATTCCAGTACGCGCTGTTTTTAAATCAGCTCCTAAAGCCCGCTGCGTGATATATTGATTACAGCCCCAATAATTTAGGTTAACAATCCAGATTCCAGCAAGATACATCCCTATTCCGGGCAACATCAGATATTTATTAATATCTTCCTGACTAGCCCCTGGCCCAGGTTTGGAAACAAACAAATTAAAGTGCTCCGGCGAATCTTCCATCAACTTATTAAAACCAGCCAATACGTCTTTGCCTAATCCAAAATGCTCACTTACCAAAGTTAATGCAACATACGTTGTAGCAATACCACCAATAATCAATACCACAACTTGGATAACATCCGTAAAACCGATCACACGCATTCCTCCCAATGTGATAATCACAGCAAACACTGCCAAAGCCACTGTGATCGTATGGAAGCTATCTCCACCGCCTGCCATACTAGAAATGGCAATGGCTCCTAAATATAGAATCGACGTCAGGTTGACAAATACATACAGAAACAACCAAAAAATCGCCATAATAAGGCTTGTAGTTTCATTGTATCGGTTATTTAAAAATTGTGGCATGGTGAAAATCTTATTTTTTAGATACACCGGGATAAACCAAACCGCAACAATGATAAGCGCCACCGCAGCAATAAGCTCATACGCTGCTACTGCAATTCCAACTTCAAATCCATTACCGCTCATTCCAATAAACTGCTCTGCTGAAATATTGGAGGCTATCAATGAAGAGCCAATTGCCCACCAGGTCAGCGACCCTTCCGCCAAAAAATAGTCCTTGCTACTGCTTAGGCTATTCGTCTTCTTGCGATAAATCCAGTAGCCATAGCCTGCCACGATAAAGAAGTAAACTACGAAGATAACGTAATCTACCGTTGCAAATTTTTCCATATTTTCCAAATTGGTTATTTATCAAATAAGCCATTTATGTCCCGAAGATTGGTATATAAATGGCTTACAAGCTATTACTTACTCAGTAAATAATAAAGTTCATTCCACTTCAATTGGTCTTCGAGTTTCGCAACCGTAGTTTCCTCATCAATCAACACATATTCTAACCCTGCTATGCGCGCAAAATCTTCAAGATATTCGGGTGTCAAACTCAAGCTATAAGCGGTATGGTGAGCACCGCCAGCAATGATCCAGGCACTACAACCTGTTTTCATATCTGGAAGCGGTTTCCATAATACCCGGGCAACCGGAAGTTTTGGTAATTCTTCTTCGACAGAAACCCCTTCAACCTTATTGACGATCAAACGAAAACGCGTCCCCATATCAACCAGCGAAGCATTGAGTGCATTACCACGCTGACCATTGAATACGAGACGAGCCGGATCCGCTTTGCCGCCTATTCCCAATGGATGTACCTCAATTCGCGGCTTGTCTGTAGCCAAGGCCGGATCGACTTCCAACATATGTGAACCCAAGACCATGGCATTTTGCGGATCGAAATGATAGGTATAGTCTTCCATAAATGCCGTCGTTCCTGCCAGACCAGCTCCCATGACTTTACATGCCCTGACTAAAGCGGGCGTTTTCCAGTCTCCCTCACCGGCAAAACCGTACCCTTCGGCCATTAGGCGCTGTACTGCCAAACCCGGAAGCTGCACCATACCATGCAGGTCCTCAAAAGTATCCGTAAAACCTTTAAAATTGCCTTGCGCTAAGAATTTGCGCAATCCGATTTCAATTTTAGCAGCTTCGATCAGATTGTCATGAAATTCACCACCGACCTTTACGTTTTCTGCCAGTTCATACGTAGCTTCGTACTCGGCCAATAATGCGTCTATTTCTTCATTGGTACTCGCATTAATAACCTGAACCAAATCACCAATTGCATAGGTATTTACAGAAAAACCAAATTGAGATTCCGCTTCCACCTTGTCGCCATCCGTAACAGCTACATAACGCATATTGTCGCCGAACCGCGCAAATTTAGCACCTTGCCAGTCATGCCAACCTGCTGCGGCACGTGACCATACATTAATACGGTCTAATACTTCAGGGTCTTGCCAATGTCCTGTCACCACTTTACGGCCAATTTTCAATCGGCTTACTATATGTCCAAATTCACGGTCGCCATGTGCGCTTTGATTGAGATTCATAAAATCCATATCAATACTGCTCCAAGGAATATCCTGATTATATTGGGTATGTAGATGTAATAATGGTTTTTGTAAAGCTTTTAGTCCTCTGATCCACATTTTAGCAGGCGAGAATGTATGCATCCATGTAATGACACCGATACAATTTTTTTCGCTATTGGCAGCTGTTAACGTTGCATAAATTTCATCTGTATTTTTGACGATCGGTTTATATTTCACTGCCACAGGAATCACCTTCTGTGCGTTTAAATAGTTTGCGATCTCCTCGGCATGCAGTGCAACTTGGCGTAAGGTCTCTTCTCCATATAGATCTTGGCTTCCAACGATAAACCAGACCTCAAGTTCTTTCAAATTAATATTCATTTTTTAAATAGTAGTTTTTTGCTATTGTTATTTTATTACCGCTAATTATTGACCATAGTAGGCATTGGTTCCATGCTTCCGTTCATAATGTTTTTTGATTAATGCGGACTTTAACCTCGGCGCATTGGGGTTGATCTGTTCTGTTAACAAAGCCATTTTGGCAACTTGTTCCAGCACCGCGCTATTATAAACAGACTTCATTCCATTTTTACCCCAGGCAAAAGGCGCATGGTTGCCAACTAGAATCATTTCCACTTCCTTATAATCCAGCTTATTTTCGATAAAGTGATTGATAATCTGAAAACCCGTTTCATGCTCGTAGTTTCCGGCGATCATCTCATCACTCATTGGCGGAGCACAGGGAATATCTGTCGTTAAATGATCGGCATGTGTCGTTCCGAAAATCGGAATATCGCGTTGACTTTGTGCCCATGCTGTTGCATAAGTGGAATGCGTATGTGTAATACCGCCAATTTCTTTCCAGTGTTTATATAAAACAGCATGCGTTTTTGTATCCGATGAAGGTCTTAGGTCTCCTTCAACCACATTACCGTCAAAATCAACAATGACCATCTGCTCAGGAGAAAGCTCTTCGTAAGGTACCCCACTAGGTTTAATGGCAAAAACTTCATGCTGCCGATCCACAACACTGACATTTCCAAATGTAAAAAGTACAAGGCCCAATTTGGGCAGTTGCATATTGCAATGGTATGCTTCTTCTTTAATTGAATTATACATAATAAAATATTCAACGATTAAACAGTAATGGCTAACGATTCTTTCCCTTCCATGAAAGTTCCGAGCGCCTTGTAGCGTTCATAACGTTCAGCATAGATTGGCACCCACTTTTCTTCGGGTGCATAGGTACATTCGAAACCTTGCCCCATGGTTTTCATGGCATCCTCAACACGGTCATATAACCCCGCGGCAGTCGCTGCGAACATGGCCGCACCAATAGCACAAGTCTGTTCACTCTTATGAATTCGAATTGGCATGTTCATGACATTAGCCATCATCTGCATAATAAAAGGGGATTTTTTGGCAACGCCACCAAGACCGATCAGCCCTTTAACAGGAATTCCCTGATCAACAAAACGTTCCACAATGGCTTTTGCGCCGAAACAGGTTGCTTCAACAATAGCTCTAAATATCCGTGGTGCATCGGTTCCTAGATGCAATCCTGTAATTGCACCTTTCAACGATTGATCTGCGTCAGGTGTTCTTCGCCCATTCAACCAATCTATCGCCAACTCCGAAGTTGCCGTCACGGACAATTCTGCCGCCTTTTTGCTTAAACTGATCAACAAATTCTCTTCCAAACCATTCACAACTTGCTCACGGACAGCATCATTCAGACCTTCAACATCTTGTAACGCCTGTTTAGCAGGCCATAGCAAGACCTGTTTTAACCAAGCATAAGCATCGCCAAAGGCCGATTGTCCAGCTTCCATACCGATCATTCCCGGAATGATCGAACCATCAACCTGACCGCAGATTCCCTTCACAAGTGTATCTTGAACCTCTTCTTTTGGTGCAACAAGCATATCACAAGTCGATGTTCCCATGACTTTACTGAGATAATAAGGTTCGATCTGTCCACCGACAGCACCCATGTGACAATCAAAGGCACCGATACCAACTATTACTGATGTCGAAAGCCCCAAACGTTCGGCCCATTGGGCTGAAAGATTCCCCGCAGGTTTATCTGCCGTATAAGTCTCTGAAAATAAGCGATCCACAATACCATCCAATAGCGGATCAATATCCCTAAAGAAAGCATTTGGAGGCAGGCCGCCAAATGCTGCTGCCCAAAGCGACTTATGCCCAGCAGAACATACACCACGCTTAATCGCAGATGCATGCGTACCTCCTGTCAATAAAAAGGGAATATAATCACAATGCTCAACCCAGCTAAATGTCGCTTTACGAACTTGCTCGTCAACTCTAAAAATATGAAGTAACTTAGCCCAAAACCATTCCGAGGAATAAACACCACCAACGTATTTCAAATAATCAACAGCACTTGTTTCATTATAGTCATTGATTTCCTTGGCTTCTTTAACGGCGGTATGATCTTTCCACAGGACAAACATCGCATTGGGATTATCCTTAAATTCATTCAGCAAAGCTAAAGGAACCCCTTGCTCATTGACAGCAATTGGAGTTGAGCCGGTGGTATCTACCGAAATTGCTCTTACAGCCTGCCCAACATCCGCTATTCCCGATTTTTGTAAACAATCCTTTACTGTTGCCTCCAAACCTTCGATGTAATCTAAGGGATGTTGTCTGAACTGACTCGATGCAGCATCGCAGTATTCCCCCCTCTTCCATCGTGGATAATAAAATACTGAAGATGATATTTCTTCTCCATTAATTGCATCGACCAATACAGAGCGGACAGAATCGCTTCCGTAATCTATCCCGATGACATATGATTCATTCATTTTTGCTGAATTTGGTTTATAACTTATAATTGTTTCTAACATTATTTTTTCAATGCCTTCAATCGAAGATAAGCATTCAAAAATAATTAGTGTCAAATAAACATTTATTTTTTTAGATATGAAAGAAAATTTTCATATTTAAAAAAATGAATTAACTTCATCCTGTTAATCATGACGAGCCCAAATGCCTGTGCATGTTGTATTGAAACATTTTTCAATCAGTTACCGACCAAGTATTGTACTTATTTTTAGCTAGTCACTTTATAGTTTTGATCATGAACGGGAGGAAGTCAGAAAAGAGATAAAAAACAATAGACAATGGAATATTATAAAAAAGATTCAGGGATTCTTTTAGCTGTAGACTGTATTATATTTGGGTTTAACGGAGAATCCTTAGAGGTGTTGTTGATCAAGCGTGATTTTGAACCTGAAAGAAATAAATGGAGTTTGATGGGTGGTTTTGTTCAACCCAACGAAAGTCCAGAAGAATCTGCCAGTCGGGTGTTGAAAAAATTAACAGGTCTCGAAAATGTCTATATGGAACAATGCAGTGTCTTTGGCGAGCCCAAGCGCGAGCCCAATGACCGGGTGATAAGTATCTGCTATTTTGCATTGATTGACACCCACCAATATAAACATATCTTAAGCGACGATTACGAAGCAAAATGGTTTCCATTACAACAGCATCCTACATTGATATTCGATCACGAGCAAATGATATCATCGGCACAACACCGCCTACGTATGAAAGCAGCGCTCTATCCTATTTTATTCGAACTGCTACCAGAAAAATTCACGATTCCGCAAATCGCAGCATTATATGAAGGAGTCTATAATATTGAGCTTGACAAGCGTAACTTTAGTCGAAAACTACTCTCATCGGGCTTAATCATCAAATTGCAGGAAAAGGACAAAGAAAATTCCAAAAAAGGAGCTTATTATTTTAAGCTAAATACAGCAATCTATAAAGAGAAAATCATGTCATTTCTCCGTTATCTGCCAAGTTGGGGTCTCGAAACATAAAGATATCTATAAAAAGAAATAGACTATAACCGGAATATATTTCACTTTCAATTTTCGTTTTTTCAATAATTCCTTATATTTATCACAGGCATATGCTAGCTCTGTAGCTGGAATATCCTGATTAAACTTATTATAATAACGATAGACAACATGAGCAAATTGAGATTAGCATTTGTATTCTTTACGATTTTATTTATTTCATCGTACACTTTATTACAGGCTCAAACTCCTGCAGCAGCGCCGGTTACCGCCACCCAGCAGGCCAATGACGCTTACAAATACAGCCCGGATGGACTAAAAAAGGGGAGCTTGGCAAATCAATTTGATCACTTAAATTATATATCAAAAAACAATTATGACTTCAAGATGGTACGCAAATCCAACCTTGATATTGTCAAAAGAAATGTTGTTGATACTGTTGCAAAGCTGCACAAGGAAATCAATTCCCTAAAATCTTCATCCAGCAATTATTCATCCAACACCAAAAATTTGCAAGATTCTATTCAGACATTGAAGGATCAGCTTGCACAGGAGCAACAAAAGACAGATAGCTTTTCATTCTTGGGCATCAATACATCCAAAGGTTTATATAGCACAGTGGTCTGGACCATCATTGGAGTCTTAGCTGTCGCTACCTTTATCTTCCTATTCTCTTACCGAAAAGCCAAGGTTGATACCGTAGAATTTCAAAAAACAGCGGAACAATCACAAGAGGAATTTGCGACATTCCGTAAAAAGGCCATGGAAAAAGAACAATTGCTGAAACGTCAATTGCAAGATGAATTAAATAAAAAGATCTAGTAAGGTCTTCATAAGACGATATTATACCAGATTCTTATCGACCTGAAGCGACTCCTCATGACGACCTCGCTTCAGGTCGATCACATTTATATACAATCCGTGTCCCATCGTATGCACATCAGAAAATGAACAGCAGTTCAAAAAAATAGTGTCACCACTACACCGAAATAGTATATTTGCAACAACAAGAATCGAAACTAACAGAATTACAAGAGATAACATTTTGACCTACATTAATAAAAATGTAATTTAATTGCAAATTCTATTTGTTTTTAAAAACGAATAACCTTATTTTTGCTGACCAAAAAAGAGGCCTTTTATGTCTCTTATATAAAATTGATTAATAAATATTTAGTCCCTATAATATGCCCAAGATTGGTAAAATAGCGCAGATTATCGGCCCAGTTGTTGACGTCAACTTCGCCGACAGTGAAAATCTACCTAAAATTTACGATGCATTGTACATTCAAAAAGAAAATGGACAACGTGTTGTATTGGAAGTTCAACAACACTTAGGTCAGGATCGTGTACGTACAATTGCCATGGACGCAACTGAAGGTTTGGTTCGCGGAATGGAAGTTGTCGATACTGGTGCTCCTATCAAAATGCCTATTGGTGAAGAAATCAAAGGTCGTGTATTCAATGTAGTTGGTGATGCCATTGATGGGATCCAAAATGTGAGTAAAGAGAATGGTCGTCCTATCCACAACGTTCCTCCTAAATTCGAAGATCTTTCCACTGAATCAGAAGTACTTTTTACTGGTATCAAAGTTATTGACCTTTTAGAACCATATGCTAAAGGTGGTAAAATTGGTTTATTCGGTGGTGCCGGTGTAGGTAAAACTGTATTAATCCAAGAATTGATCAATAACATCGCTAAAGGTCACGGTGGTCTTTCCGTATTTGCCGGTGTAGGTGAACGTACACGTGAGGGTAATGACTTATTGCGTGAGATGTTGGAATCAGGTATCATCAAATATGGTGAGCATTTTATGGAAGGCATGGAAAAAGGTGAATGGCCTTTGGATACTGTTGACCATGAATTAATGAAAGACTCTAAATGTACTTTCGTATTCGGTCAGATGAATGAGCCTCCCGGTGCACGTGCACGTGTTGCTTTGTCAGGTTTGACTGTTGCGGAATATTTCCGTGATGGTGATGGCGAAGGTCAAGGTCGTGACGTCCTGTTCTTTATCGATAACATCTTCCGTTTTACACAGGCTGGTTCTGAAGTATCTGCACTATTAGGCCGTATGCCTTCAGCTGTAGGTTACCAACCAACCCTAGCAACAGAAATGGGTTTGATGCAAGAGCGTATCACTTCAACTAAAAACGGATCTATTACTTCAGTACAAGCAGTATATGTACCTGCCGATGACTTAACTGACCCTGCTCCAGCGACAACATTTGCTCACTTGGATGCAACTACAGTATTGTCCCGTAAAATTGCTGAGTTAGGTATTTATCCTGCTGTGGATCCATTGGATTCTACATCACGTATCCTTTCTCCTGCTGTTTTAGGTGCTGAACATTACGATACTGCACAACGTGTGAAAGAAATTCTTCAACGTTATAAAGAACTACAAGATATCATCGCCATCTTAGGTATGGACGAGTTATCCGAAGAAGATAAGTTAACCGTTCACCGCGCACGTCGTGTACAACGTTTCTTATCACAACCTTTCCACGTAGCAGAACAATTTACAGGTTTAAAAGGTGTATTGGTAGACATCAAAGATACCATCAAAGGATTTAACATGATCATTGATGGTGAGGTTGATGAATATCCAGAAGCTGCCTTCAACTTGGTAGGTAACATTGATGATGCTATCGAAAAAGGTAAGAAATTATTAGCAGAAGCAGTTTAATTTAGATATTAGACCTTAGATATGAGATAATAGACTTTCGATTATCTCATATCTATTTGAAAACCTAAAGTTCTCAAATCTCATATCTCAAATCTTATATCTAAGAATAATGAAATTAACAATTATCACTCCCGACAAATTAGTATACGAAGGCGAAGTAACATCTGTTACTGTCCCTGGCTCTGCGGGCTCTTTTCAAATTTTGAAAGACCACGCGGCAATTGTTTCTACTTTGGAAGATGGAAAAGTAATTATTCAACAAGGTAAAGGTGGACAAGAAGTGTTCATTAAAGGTGGTGTTGTGGAAGCAAAAGACAATGTCATTACCGTGCTTGCTGAAGGAATTATCGGAGATTAAATCAATTGATTTTAAAATATTGAAAAGCTTCCGATAGAAATATCGGAAGCTTTTTTTTTAAAGTTTTTTTGACAATTTCTTCATTTTAGGAAGAAATTTGCCCTTTGTAACAAAAAATAATTTTTTCACAAGGTAGACCAATTTTAAATACGGTATACGACTAACAAAATTTAAAACCGAACAATAGCCACAAATACAGTTTAAAATTTTTTAAACCATAATATTTTAAAATATTATTCTAAATAGAAAATTAGCACTTTAGCTATTGCCAATTATTGTAATTCCTGCTACCTTGAGGAAATGAAAATCGAAGGTTTTTACAGCGGCCTGAGATAGCATGATTTACCAGCAAAAACCAAAAAGGGAAATTATTTATATAAGGTAAATTTTGGGTTATGAAATATTACGACAAGAACACATTGATTTATTTGGATGGAGCCTTTGTAAAAGCCTCCGAGGCCGCATTGAATCCCTTTGCACAATCGCTTCACTATGGCTACGCTGTATTCGATGGTTTACGCGCGTACAACACGCACAATGGCCCGCGCATCTTTAAAGCGGACAAGCATTTTGACCGATTGAAGAAATCCTGCGAAGCGGTAAATATCCCTTATCAATGGAGTAACAGGGAGCTAATTGACAAATGTTATGAGCTTTTGGCCATCAACAACTTACGGGAGGCCTACATCCGTCCATTGGTACTCACTGGTTCGAATATGCACCTAACTTCTTCCACGGAGGCTAATCTGATGATTGCCGCTTGGGAATGGGGACCTTATCTTGGTCAAAATCTGTTACGTGTATGTATCTCTGATATCAAAAGACCTAATCCAAAATCTTTTAAAACGGACTCGAAAATATCAGGCCAATATGTAAACTCTATTCTAGCGACGACAGAAGCCATCAACAGGGGTTTTGACGAGGCACTTATGCTTGATCATGAAGGCTTCGTTGCCCAAGCTTCCAGCGAGAATATTTTTATTGAGAAAGATTTCAAAATTTATACACCGCCAGCGAAAAACATTTTTCCCGGCATTACACGGCAGACCGTTAAAAACATCTGTAAAAAACTGAATTTCGAAGTCATTGAAAAGCAATTGACGGTAGAAGATATCTATACAGCTGATAGTGCATTCTTATGCGGTACAGCTGCTGAAATTATCGGAATCAAACAAGTCGACGATGTCATCTATCAAGAAGAGTGGGAACACAGCATAGGTGCGTCGATCCAAAGAAGATATAAAAATTTAGTATTAGAGAACGAAAATTATGAAGTCATCATCTAACGGCGAAAATGCAATGAACAAATACAGCCGTACATTTACACAAGACGAAACGCAACCTGCTGCTAAAGCAATGCTTTACGGTATCGGCCTGACAGATGCCGATATGGACAAGGCGCAGGTCGGTATTGCCAGCATGGGATACGATGGTAATACGTGTAATATGCACCTCAATGATTTGGCACAAATCGTCAAAAAAGGTGTTTGGAACAATGACTTAGTGGGTTTGACCTTTGGCACCATTGGTGTCAGTGACGGCATGAGCAACGGTACAGATGGTATGCGTTACTCCTTGGTAAGCCGTGATGTAATCGCTGATAGTATCGAAACGATCTGTGGCGGTCAATATTACGATGGTCTAATCTCAATTCCCGGATGTGATAAAAATATGCCTGGTGCCATCATGGCGATGGCACGTTTGGATCGCCCCTCGCTTATGGTTTATGGCGGTACAATTGCACCTGGACATTACAAAGGAGAAGAACTCAATATCGTTTCTGCTTTTGAAGCCTTAGGGCAACGCATCTGCGGCAATCTTTCTGATGAAGATTACGAAGGTATCATCAAACATACCTGCCCTGGCGCCGGTGCTTGTGGCGGCATGTATACAGCAAACACGATGGCTTCGGCAATTGAAGCATTGGGAATGAGCTTACCTTATTCCTCCTCTAACCCGGCAATCTCAGCAGAAAAGAAAAATGAATGTCTGGAGGCCGGTAAACATATCCGCACCCTGCTAGAGAAAGATATCAAACCATCTGATATCATGACGCGCAAAGCATTCGAAAATGCATTGCGTACCATCGTGATCTTGGGCGGAAGTACCAATGCCGTACTTCACTTTATTGCAATCGGTAAGGCTGTAGGCGTTGACATCTCACAAGATGACTTCCAGCGCATGAGTGATGAAACACCTGTATTGGCAGACTTTAAACCTTCGGGTAAATACTTGATGCAGGATCTTCAACAATATGGCGGAACTCCCGCCGTAATGAAATACCTTTTGGACGAAGGTTTATTACATGGTGATTGTATTACCGTAACTGGAAAAACTGTTGCTGAGAACTTAGCTGATGTCAAATCCATTATGGAATATGATCAGCCTATTATCAAACCATTGAGCAACCCAATCAAAGCAACAGGACATTTACAGATCCTTTATGGAAATCTGGCAGAAAAAGGTTCTGTAGCCAAGATCTCAGGTAAAGAAGGCGAGAAATTTACTGGTCCCGCACGTGTATTCGATGGCGAACATGACCTAGTCGCTGGTATTGCCTCAGGCAGAATTAAACCGGGAGATGTTGTGGTTATTAAAAATGAAGGCCCAGTAGGTGCTCCAGGTATGCCAGAAATGCTCAAACCGACCTCATTAATCATCGGTGCCGGCTTAGGTAAATCTGTAGCACTCATTACAGATGGCCGTTTTTCCGGTGGAACCCATGGTTTCGTCGTCGGCCACATTACACCTGAATCTTACAAAGGCGGGTTAATTGGCTTAGTGCATGATGACGATATCATCGAGATTGATGCCGTCAACAATACGATCAATGTGAACCTTTCCGATGAGGAAATTGCACAACGTCGTTCAGCATGGGTACAACCGGCTTTGAAAGTCAGTAAAGGCGTGTTATATAAATATGCTAAGACCGTGGCTGACGCCTCAGAGGGTTGTGTAACTGATCTGTAGAAAATCAAAAAAACGGAGACACTTAGTGCAGAGATTTAAATAAACAGAATCTCCGATCTAATGTCTCCAGATCTAATATCTAAAGACTAAAAAAGACTGAATAATCAACAAAACTAAAAAATCAACGTAATGAGTACACTGGAAATAACAGAAAATAAGGCTGCTACCAAGCAGGAAACTCCGACACAAATTTCGGGATCGAAAGCTGTTATGGAGGCCTTATTGAGCGAAGGAGTTGATACCGTATTTGGCTATCCGGGTGGCGCGATCATGCCTATTTATGATGCCCTTTATGATTATACGGATCGTTTGAAACATATCTTGGTACGCCACGAGCAAGGAGGGATCCATGCGGCCCAAGGTTATGCCAGGACTTCCGGTCGTACAGGTGTCGTCTTCGCGACGAGTGGTCCCGGAGCAACAAACCTGGTTACCGGACTGGCAGATGCCATGATCGACAGTAACCCGATCGTCTGTATTACAGGCCAGGTATTTGCTTCACTATTGGGAACCGATGCATTTCAGGAAACGGATGTCATCAATATTACCGCACCGGTCACCAAGTGGAACTATCAAGTCACTGACGCTACTGAAATTCCAGCCGCACTCGCTAAAGCATTTTATATTGCCAGCACCGGTCGTCCAGGCCCCGTATTGATCGATATCACCAAGAATGCACAATTGCAATTATTCGATTACTTCGGTTACGAAAAATGCAATCATGTGCGTAGTTATAGACCTGCTCCGCAGGTTCGTAAGGAGTATATCGAACAAGCTGCTGAATTGATCAATAATGCTAAAAAACCATTTGTACTTTTTGGTCAGGGGATTATCTTAGGAAAGGCAGAGGAAGAGTTTAAAGCTTTTATCGAAAAAACAGGCATTCCTTCCGCCGCTACTGTCATGGGATTGAGCGCTCTTCCTACAGACCACAAACTTCATGTCGGTATGTTGGGGATGCACGGTAACTATGCGCCAAATGTCATGACCAACGAATGTGATGTTTTAATTGCTATCGGTATGCGTTTCGATGACCGCGTCACTGGCCGATTGGACAAATATGCCAAGCAGGCAAAAGTGATCCATCTGGATATCGACCCGGCCGAGATTGATAAAAATGTACAAACAACCGTACCTGTATGGGGCGACTGCAAAGAATCACTTCCAATGTTGACTGAATTGGTTCAAGCCGTGGATCATTCCGCTTGGTTGGCTCAGTTCCGTGAACTCGAAAAAGAGGAAATCAAAGAAGTCATCACAGATGAATTGCATCCAAAAACGGATATCATGACCATGGGCGAGGTGATCAATGTGTTGAATGAATTAACCGGTGGGGACGCAATCATAACCACAGACGTTGGTCAACATCAGATGGTCACATGTCGCTATGCAAAATTTAACAAGAGCAAATCAAACGTAACATCTGGCGGATTGGGAACCATGGGCTTTGGCCTTCCTGCAGCTATCGGCGCTTGGTATGGTGCTCCTGAGAAAACTGTCGTAGCCATCATCGGTGACGGTGGTATCCAAATGACCATTCAGGAACTGGGAACTATCATGCAATTTGGCGCGAAGGTGAAAATCATGATCTTGAACAACGAGTTCTTGGGTATGGTACGTCAATGGCAGCAACTGTTCCATGACAAACGCTATTCATTCGTGAATATTACCAGTCCTGACTTTGTTGCAGTTGCCAAAGGTTATTATATCGATGGACAGAAAATTTCGGAACGGAAAGATCTCCGCACTGCCCTTCAGACCATGCTTGAGCACGATGGAGCTTATCTATTGGAAGTCATGGTAGGAAAGGAAAACAATGTATTCCCGATGGTTGCACAAGGAACATCCGTATCGGAGATTCGATTAAAGTAAAAAGTCAAAATGGAAAAACAAGAATATACCATTACCCTATATACAGAGAATTCTATCGGCCTTATCGGAAGGATCTCAACGATTTTTTCAAGAAGAAAAATCAATATCGAAAGTTTGAACACATCGCCTTCTGAGGTAGAAGGTATACATCGTTTCACCATTGTCATTACAGAGGCGGAAGATGTGTTGCGTAAGCTTTGTCGTCAGTTGGAAAAACAGATTGACATTCTTAAAGCCTATTACAATACCAATGACGAAGTGATCTGGCAAGAACAGGCCTTATATAAAGTACCTGCAGACGTTGTCAATGAAAAAGTATATGTTGAGCGTTTACTTCGTCAATATGGAGCCAATGTGGTTGTGATCCGTAACGATTATATCGTGTTCGAAACTGCAGGTCACCGTGAAGAAATTGATAAGCTGACGGAGGAATTGACAAAATATGGTTTAATCGAATTTGTACGTGGCGCCCGTATTGCCATCATTAAAGATAGCGCTGGTTTCCACTCCAAATTGGTTCAGTTTGAAGCAAAGGAACCGTCGATAGAAATCGTTGAAAATGAATATCTCGACAAACGGGATGACGTATTTACTATGTAATCAGATGCAAGAAACATTTAAATTTATCTTACAGGCACGCCAAAAATTCGTTGAATTGCTGGATAGTCTTTCCATAGAACAACTGAACAAAATCCCGACTGGATTTAACAACAATATTATCTGGAATTTTGGACATATCGTGGTGAGTACACAGACTTTAGTCTATGTCCGTACCGGTATCAAAGCGGATACCGCTTGGGTTAAATACAATGAAGATTATAGAAAAGATACCAAACCCACACGTTTTGTCGAACAGGCTGAAATTGATGAACTAAAGGCAATCGCTATCCAAAGCATCGAACAGATTGCCAAAGACTATGAAAATGGCGTTTTTGGAGCGATTACCTCGTTTTCAACAGCAACTTATGGCTATCCAATGGATACGGTCGAAGAAGTTATCGCTTTGACTTCAGGACATGATAATGTTCATTATGGTTATGCTTTGGCGCAACGTAAATTAGTACAATAAAAAAAATAAATAATCAACAACCAATAACAGAAAGAAAGTAAAACAATGGCAAATTATTTCAACACCTTACCGCTTAGAGAGCAGTTAGAACAATTAAGTCACGCTGAATTCATGGACAACACCGAATTTACGGATGGAGTAAATGCTTTAAAAGGTAAAAAAATCGTAATCGTAGGATGCGGTGCACAAGGCTTGAACCAAGGTTTAAACTTAAGAGATAGCGGACTGGACGTTTCTTATGCTTTACGTAAAGAAGCTATTGAACAAAAAAGAGATTCTTGGAAAAATGCTACGGACAACAATTTTAACGTAGGAACTTACGAAGAATTAATCCCAACAGCAGATTTGGTCATTAACTTGACTCCTGATAAACAACATACCTCAGTGATCAACGCGGTCATGCCGTTGATGAAAGAAGGCGCAACATTATCTTATTCACACGGTTTCAACATCGTTGAAGAAGGTATGCAAATCCGTAAAGATATTACCGTCATCATGGTTGCTCCAAAATGTCCGGGCTCTGAAGTTCGTGCAGAATACCTTCGTGGTTTCGGTGTCCCTACTTTGATCGCTGTTCACCCAGAGAATGATCCACAAGGAAAAGGTTGGGCTGAAGCAAAAGCATACTGTGTAGGAACAGGTGGCCACAAAGCCGGTGTATTGAAATCTTCATTTGTAGCCGAGGTAAAATCAGATTTAATGGGTGAGCAAACAATCCTTTGTGGTTTATTGCAAACAGGTTCTATTTTATCTTTCGACAAAATGATCGAAAAAGGAATTGAAGCTGGATACGCATCCAAATTGGTACAATATGGTGTTGAGGTAATTACTGAAGCTTTGAAACATGGTGGTGTAAGTGGTATGATGGATCGTTTGAGCAACCCTGCAAAAGTGAAAGCTTTTGAGATCTCCGAAGAGTTAAAAGATATCATGCGTCCATTGTTCCAAAAACACCAAGACGATATCATGTCCGGTCACTTTAGCAATACCATGATGGAAGATTGGGCAAATGGTGATGCCAACTTATTGAAATGGAGAGCTGAAACAGGTGAGACGGCATTTGAGAAAACACCTGCTGGCGATGTTAAAATCAACGAGCAAGAGTACTTCGATAACTATACCCTAATGGTTGCTTTCATTCGCGCAGGCGTTGAATTGGCTTTCGAAACAATGGTTGAAGCAGGTATCAAACCCGAATCAGCATACTACGAATCATTGCACGAAACACCATTAATCGCCAACACAATCGCTCGTAAGAAATTGTTCGAAATGAACCGTGTTATTTCTGATACAGCGGAATACGGTTGTTACTTATTTGATCAGGCTTGCAAGCCTTTGTTGGCTGATTTCATGAAAACTGTTGATACCGATTTAGTAGGTAAAAACTTCAACGAAGGTAAAGATGCTGCTGTTGATAATGCACAGTTGGTTGTCATCAATGAAATTTTGCGTGACCATCCTGTGGAAATCGTTGGACGTAAATTGCGTAAGGCAATGACGGCAATGAAAGCAATCAAAACTGTTTAAAAATTTATACGAATTATTTGTTTTTTTAGCATATCCGGGTGAATTCAATCCACAGATATGCTCCAAAATCATGAATATTTCGTAATTTAGTATATTGAAATCAGGGTGATATTGAGACATTTACAATA
Source organism: Sphingobacterium sp. HMA12 (assembly GCF_002933815.1). Classification (GTDB taxonomy): domain Bacteria; phylum Bacteroidota; class Bacteroidia; order Sphingobacteriales; family Sphingobacteriaceae; genus Sphingobacterium. The sequence continues at coordinate 496,695 of NZ_BEYR01000002.1, read as the reverse complement.
TCACCCTGATTAAAATAAAAATAACATAAGAGAGATTAAAAAATGTCAAAAACATTAGTAGAAAAGATTTGGGATGCTCACGTCGTCAAGCGTGAAGAAGGGTTTCCGGATATTATATATATCGATACCCACTTGATTCATGAAGTTACTTCACCTCAAGCTTTTGATGGCCTACGCAAAAGAGGGATCCCAGTTTTTCGTCCAAAGCAGACGGTAGCAACTGCCGACCATAACGTACCCACACTCAACCAACATTTGCCAATCAAAGAAGAGCTATCGCGATATCAAGTTGATATGCTGACCAAAAATTGTGCTGAATTTGGCATTGAATTATATGGTTTGGGACATCCTTACCAAGGAATCGTACACGTGATCGGTCCTGAGTTAGGTATCACACTACCGGGTAAAACAATGGTCTGTGGTGATAGCCATACGTCAACACATGGAGCCTTTGGAGCTATTGCTTTTGGTATCGGAACCTCTCAGGTTGAACAGGTCTTTGCGACGCAGTGTTTATTGCAGTCCAAGCCTAAAACCATGAAAATTGAAGTCAATGGTACTTTACAAAAGGGCGTTGGCGCAAAGGATATTATCCTCTATATTATCTCCAAGATTTCTGCCGCAGGTGGTACAGGATATTTTATCGAATATGCTGGTTCAGCCATCCGCTCCTTGAGCATGGAAGCCCGTATGACCATCTGTAATATGAGTATCGAAATGGGGGCACGCGGCGGGCTTATTGCACCGGATCAAATCACATTTGATTATGTAGAAGGCCGCGAATTCGCACCAAAAGGAGAAGAATGGGACCAAGCCTTAGCGTATTGGAAAACATTATATTCCGATGAAGATGCCATTTTTGATAAAGTGTTGACATTTGACGCCGCTGACATCGCTCCTATGATTACCTATGGTACAAACCCGGGCATGGGTATGGGTATTGCCGAGCATATCCCGGCAACAAATGCACAACCGGAATCAGAAAGACCATCCTATCAAAAAGCATTGGACTACATGGGCTTTAAAGATGATTCAACCGTCTTAGGTAACCGTGTGGATTACGTTTTCATCGGAAGCTGTACCAACTCCCGTATCGAAGATCTACGTGAGGTAGCCTCATTCGTTAAAGGAAAACAAAAGGCACAGGACGTCGAAGTATGGATTGTTCCCGGCTCAAAACAGGTCGAAAAACAAGCCAAAGAAGAAGGCCTGGATAAAATATTTGAAGCCGCGGGATTCCAATTACGCGAACCGGGATGTTCCGCATGTTTAGGCATGAACGAAGACAAAATTCCTGCAGGTAAATATTGTGTTTCAACTTCAAATAGAAACTTCGAAGGACGTCAGGGGCCCAATGCACGCACCATGCTGGTATCTCCACTGACAGCAGCAGCAGCAGCAGTAACGGGCAAAGTAACAGATGTAAGAGAGTTAATATAACTAACTCCATTTTTTTAATTCTGACTTACTAAATTCTTAACATGAAAAAATTTGAAACTTTAACTTCATCGGTAGTGCCACTACCAATCGAAAATATTGATACCGATCAGATCATACCGGCGCGTTTTCTAAAAGCGACCACGCGCGAGGGATTTGGCAATAATTTATTCCGTGACTGGCGCTTTGATAGCGATAATCAGCCAAAAGCAGATTTCGTCTTGAACAACCCAATCTATTCCGGGAAAATATTGGTTGCCGGCAAGAACTTCGGTTGCGGTTCCAGCCGTGAACACGCGGCCTGGGCAATCCAGGACTATGGTTTTGATGTCGTTATCAGTTCGTTTTTTGCAGATATCTTTAAAGGTAATGCCCTTAATAATGGCGTACTGCCTATCCAAGTTCCTGAAGAATTTTTAGAGAAAATCTTCGAATTGGTCCATCAAAACCCAAACACCCAAATTATCGTTGATCTCGAAAAACAAACAGTTATGTTAACCGAGACCGGCGATCAATTTGAATTTGAAATCAATCCATACAAAAAATCATGTTTGATCAATGGATACGATGACATCGATTTTATCCTTAATCAAAAAGATTTAATTGAATCATTTGAAACAACAAAAAAATGGTAGACCCAGTCGTCCATATTGCCAATTTAACGATTCAGCACGGTAAAGATTCCGTACTGCAAGATTTAAATTGGCAAATTTTTCCTGGCGAACAATGGATCTTAGGTGGTCCCAGTGGCACAGGAAAAACAACGCTTGCGAAAGCAATTGCGGGGCAATTAAAATATGAGGGCACCATATCCTACCATCTGGATAATGCTAGTTCCCTTCCTCCAGTTGTGCATTACGTATCCAACTGGTTTCAGTTTACCAATCTCGAAGGTGATCGCAACTTCTATTACCAACAACGCTATAACAAGTTTGCAAAAAACGATACCTTAACAGTTTTTGCTGAATTGAAACATTTTGCGAAGGACGAACAGCTGGCCTTCGAAGATGTGGCACCCTACCTTGCCGTCTTTGGATTTGAAAATTTCAAAGACCAACAATTGATCGAACTTTCCAGCGGCGAACATAAACGCCTACAATTGGTCAAAGCACTTTGGCTTCAGCCGCAGGTCTTGATTATCGACCAGCCTTATACCGGACTTGATGTACAATCCAGAAAAGACTTGAACCAGATCTTCGATCAGCTTGCGGACAAGGGCGTATCCCTCCTACTGATCAGCAACGATGACGAACAACCGGATTGTATTAATCGTTTTGCCGAAATCCAGGATGGAAAAATTGTTCTTCGTCAACATAGCGGAGAAATTTCGCGGGGAATACCACGGAAGCGCAAGGAACTACCCTATTTCTTACAGCAGTCACCCAAAATCTCTGACCCAATCATGGTCAAGATGCGGCAGATCAACATTTCATACGGTGAGAAGCAGGTCTTGAAAAACATTGATTGGGAAGTAAAAGCAGGAGAAAAATGGCTGCTGCAAGGACATAATGGATCGGGAAAATCGACTTTATTAAGTCTGATCAACGGTGATCATCCCCAAGCCTACGCAAATGACATCCATCTTTTTGGTAAAAAGAGAGGATCAGGAGAAAGTATATGGGAAATCAAAGAACACCTGGGCATTATTTCTCCCGAATTACATTGGTACTACGATATGAATGCCAATGTAGGACAGACCATTGCTTCGGGATTCTTCGATTCGATGAGCCTGTATCAAAAATTGGGCTATGAACAACAGCAGAAGCTTGATCAGGTGCTCCATTTTTTTGATCTCAAAGACGTAAAACATAAAACATTAGGTTCTTTACCTTTAGGCCAACAGCGATTAGCATTACTGGCGCGCACGATCGTAAAACATCCTGAATTGCTTATATTAGATGAACCTTGCCAAGGATTGGATAAGGAACAATCACAATATTTTAATGATGTGATCGACGACCTGAGCAAAAATGGCCAGACCCTTATTTATGTCGGTCATTTCCAATCCCAATTACCGACTTGTATAGGCAACAAAATGGTACTGGAAAAGGGCGAAATTAAGTCCGTAGAACGAGTTATCCACAAAAAAGAGACTTTATCAACATAGAAATTGTGGAAAACGATAATTAAATAACAGATATTAGATGATAGATTATAGATGTTAGACAATGGATAGAAAAAATCCCTAGGGACACGTTTAGTAAGCCACTGGCTTGTACAACAAAAATTTCAATACTCCGATCTAATATCTCAATACTAAATAAAACAATGAAAAAAAATATTTTAATCATACCTGGAGACGGCATTGGCCAAGAAGTAACCACCTGGGGTAAAAAAGTTTTAGAAAAGATCGGTGAAAAATATGGTCATGAATTCAGTTTTGATGAAGCAATCATGGGCCATACAGCTATTGAAGCTACCGGCAATCCGCTTCCTGACGAAACCTTAGCAAAAGCGAAAGCTTCTGATGCCATCCTTTTTGGCGCGATCGGACATATCAAATACGATAATGATCCTTCGGCCAAGGTTAGACCAGAACAGGGGTTGTTGAAAATCCGGAAAGAATTAGGTTTATATGCCAATCTACGTCCTATCCTTTTATTTGATGAACTATTGGATGCATCGAGTTTAAAACCTGAAATTCTACAAGGAACAGATATTCTTTTTTTCCGTGAGTTGACGGGCGATGTGTATTTCGGTGAGAAAAACCGTAATGAGGACAATACCTTCGCTTCGGACTTGATGAACTACCACCGATATGAAGTAGAGCGTATCGCACGTAAAGCTTATGATGCTGCTCGTACGCGTAACAAAAGATTATGCTCGGTTGATAAAGCTAATGTATTGGAAACTTCCCGTTTATGGAGAGAAGTTGTACAAGAAATTGCAAAAGAATATCCAGATGTTGAAACTGAACACATGTTTATTGACAATGCAGCGATGCAATTGGTCAAGAACCCAAAGAAATTTGACGTGGTATTAACAGCGAATCTTTTTGGTGATATTTTGACTGATGAAGCATCTCAGATAGCAGGATCAATGGGTATGTTGGCCTCAGCTTCTGTTGGTGATGGCACAGGTTTCTTCGAGCCTATCCACGGCTCGGCACATGATATTGCTGGCCAGAATAAAGCGAATCCACTTGCTTCAATTTTATCCGCTGCATTAATGCTCGACATTAGCTTCGGTCTACAGGAAGAAGCAAAAGCAGTTACTAATGCGGTTGCCCAAACGCTCAAAGCGGGCTGGAGAACCGGAGATATTGCGAATGCCAATACAGAAGCTTCTAAAGTCTTGGGTACGCAGGAAATGGGCGAGAAAGTATTGGAGTTTATTAAATAGTAATGAGATATACGTATGGAGTAATGAGATTTTGGTGCAACAAAGCAAAAAAGGTCGATGCACTCACACTCTTTGCCCCATACTTCTTTAGTTATAAATCTTTTGAATTAAGAAATTATGTTACACGATCCTAACCATCTTTACATCTTCGACACCACATTGCGTGATGGCGAACAGGTACCGGGATGCCAATTAACTACTCCAGAGAAAATTGAGATCGCAAAGGACTTAGAAAAACTGGGGGTTGATATTATCGAAGCTGGTTTTCCTGTTTCCAGTCCCGGAGATTTCCAATCTGTCGTAGAGTTGTCCAAGGCGGTGAATGATGTTATTATATGTGCATTGACCCGTGCCAATCAAAATGATATCGACGTAGCTGCGGAAGCATTGAAATATGCCAAACGTCCACGTATTCATACCGGAATTGGTTCTTCGGACATGCACATCAAATATAAATTCAACAGTACAAGAGAAGAAATTTTAGAACGTGCCGTTGCAGCTGTAAAACATGCTAAATCTTATGTGGAAGATGTCGAGTTTTACGCTGAGGATGCCGGTCGTGCTGATTTGGAGTTTTTGGCTAAAATGATTGAATCAGTTATTGCTGCCGGTGCAACAGTTGTCAATATTCCCGATACCAATGGATACTGTTTACCGGACCAATATGGTTCAAAAATCAAGTATCTTAAGGAAAATGTACGTAATATCGATCAAGCCATTATTTCTGCACACTGTCACAATGATCTGGGGCTTGCTACGGCTAACTCCATCGCCGCGATACAAAACGGCGCCCGTCAGGTAGAATGTACCATCAATGGTATCGGCGAACGTGCAGGTAATACCTCATTGGAAGAAGTTGCGATGATCCTTAAAGTGCATAACCAAGCTTTCGGAAGCCTAACTTCGAATATTGATAGCCGTATGTTTACTTATCTATCCCGTAAAGTGAGCGATATGATGAACATGCCTGTGCAACCAAATAAAGCGATTGTTGGCCGCAATGCCTTTGCCCATAGTTCAGGCATCCATCAAGATGGCTTCTTGAAGCACCGCGAAAATTACGAGATCATCAGACCTGAAGATGTAGGCCTTGATGAAGCAGATATTATCTTGACGGCCCGTTCAGGAAGACATGCACTTAAACACCATTTGGAGCGCCTTGGTTTCCATCTTGAAAAAGATGATCTAGCAGATTGCTATCAACGCTTTTTGGTGTTGGCCGACGCAAAGAAAAATATTTGTGATGATGACTTAAAAAGCCTCATCCAAGAAAAGATATAAAAAATGGAAGGCTGCAGATGCAGCCTTTTTTTATCAAAAAACAACCTTAATCACCCTATCAAAAAATGGATCTATCAACCTTAAACATCAATTCAGAAGCTACGCTTGAGCGCATCAAATCGGTGGTCAATCGTACGCCTTTACAATATAACCGGCATTTATCCGAAAAATATGGCGCAGAAGTCTATCTCAAACGGGAAGATTTACAGGTCGTCCGTTCCTATAAACTGCGTGGTGCCTATAATAAGATTATTTCCCTGACAGCGGAAGAGCGCCAACGGGGTGTGGTCTGTGCTAGTGCTGGTAATCATGCGCAAGGTGTCGCCTTTTCGTGCAAAAAACTGGATATCAAGGGCGTTATCTTTATGCCCGGTCCAACACCGCGTCAGAAAATCTCCCAAACTGAAATGTGGGGCAATGGCAATGTTGAAATTGTATTGACCGGAGATACGTTTGACGATTGCCAAAAAGCGGCACTGGCTTACACGGAAGAGCATGGCATGACCTTTATTCCTCCATTTGATGACCTCAAGGTTGTGGAAGGACAAGGCACCGTGGCCGTCGAAGCATTACAGGATCTTCCTGATATGGATGCCATCTTTATTCCGATCGGTGGTGGCGGGCTTGCGGCAGGAGCAAGTTACTACCTGAAAAGCAAAAACAAAGCAATCAAATGTTATGGAGTCGAACCAGAAGGAGCACCATCTATGCAGGCAGCACTGGAAAACGGAGCGCCAATTGAATTGGAACACATTAATAAATTTGTGGATGGCGCAGCTGTAAAGAAAATTGGCGCAACCACATTTGAGATTGCCAAACAATTGCTGGATGATACGCGCTCCATTCCAGAGGGCAAAATTTGCACTTGTATCTTGGAACTATATAATAAAGACGCCATCGTGGTCGAACCAGCGGGCGCACTGTCTGTTGCAGCTTTGGAATTTCACAAAGAAGAAATAAAAGGCAAGAAGGTAGTTTGTATTATATCGGGCGGGAATAATGATATCGACCGCATGAGCGAGATCAAAGAACTATCATTACTTTATGAAGGCTACAAACATTATTTTATTGTCCGTTTCCCACAGCGCCCGGGAGCATTAAAACTCTTCGTTTCTGAAGTGTTAGGTCCTAAAGACGATATTACCCGTTTTGAGTTTATCAAGAAAACTGAACGGGAAAGAGGCCCGGCCCTAGTCGGCATTGAGCTCAACAAACCTGAAGATTACGACACACTGATCGCAAGGATGAAAGAGTATAAGTTTGATGTCATTGAAATCAACAAAGACCAAACCTTATTCGAGTATTTGGTATAAAAATAAAAAGCCAGCGATTAAAACGCTGGCTTTTATTTTTATCTACTCTCATTTTTTAAAATGATATAACTTGATACCGACCAGTCACGATTTCGTCAAGTTCTAAAAAAACAAAAAATTTTCATCACATAAAAATCTTATATTTAAGTGTTTAATCAAAAAATAAGCACATATGAGAGTACTAATTTTAACAATTTTGACCTTAATTGGTCAACTTGGCTTCGCCCAGACAGACAAAAGCAAACGTCCGAGTCCTCCAGACAACACCAAAGTAACCACAACTGATGGGGTTACAATCGACATCAATTATAGTCGTCCTTCACTCAAAGGCCGTAAGCTTGGTGTTGATATCGCTCCCGTAGGAAAAGTCTGGCGTACTGGCGCCAATGAAGCGACCACCATCGAATTCAATAAAGATGTACTGGTCGAAGGCAAAAAACTGGCGGCGGGAAAATATGGTCTCTATAGTATCCCCGGAGAACACGAAACAACCCTTATGTTCAGCAAAGTATGGGACCAATGGGGAACAAAATACGACGCCAAAGACGATGCCCTACGCGTTTCGGTCAGCAACGGTAAGTCTGATAACAACCAGGAACAGTTTAAAATCAATGCGACTCCGGAAGGAAATATATCCTTGGAATGGGGAGATTATGTCATCCCTTTTCTGGTCAAAGCAAGTAACTAGCTGATCCAATCAGTCCATTTTACAAAAATAGGACACGCGTCGAAACACGACGGGTAGCCTATTTTTGTATTGTCGGAAAACAGTTCGTATGGTTAATCAATAGTCGTCTTTTCAGTCATGGTCTTGTCCGTTTTATTCAGCCCATACTTTAGCATAAAAGCGTTATACTCCTCCTCCTCCCGGTTCATTTTATCATACCAGTTCTTTTTCAGAATAAGTGTGGTGATCCCCAATAGCAAGACTGTTGTCAATAAACCCTGTCCCTGTTTGATCACAATATACATAGGAACCAAAGTCAGGCAGCATTGCCATATAATACCAACGGCCACATTGGCCATATCCCGCTTAAAATGATCATTCTTCTTGAGGTCCGGATATTTTTCCAGTGCTTTCTGATGAATGGGTCCCCAAAATCCCCAAGGCCGTATACGTACATAAAAATCAACAAGCACTTCCTCCTCGGTAGGTCGGGATAACCATGTACCTGCAAAACAGCCCAGCAGCGATAGAACAAAAAGCAAAGGAAAAAAATAAAGCGGAAGGGTATCTGGAAAAAACTGCGGGAGTATTACTGCCCCAAATATACCTGCCAGCATTCCCCAGAAAAATCCGGTACCATTAAAACGCCACCAGTGCCATTTCAATACATTTGCCGCGATATAACCACCATATAACGCGGAGACAATCCATTGTAATACCGAATTGATATTCTGCACATATAAGCCAATAATGGTACTACAAATGACCACCGCAATAGAAACTACATAACTCAGACGGATCTGCTTCTTTGGCGAAGCAGACCGGTACATAAACTTCAACAGTACATCATTTACCAGATAAGCCTGTGCGGCATTAACTGTTGAAGCGAAAGAAGACATAAATGCGGCCAATAGGCCCGCCAGCAACAGCCCGGTTAACCCTACCTTTCCGAAGCGGCTGATTGCCTTGGGCAGGATAATTTCAAAATCCATCTGATTGCCCATGTGTGCAAATTCATCCCGAAAAAATACCAGGGCTAATACCGTGAACCCCATAATCATCAGATAACGGGGGATAAGTAGGATGACCGACACCGAACCACTCATTAAAGCGGCCTCTCTAGGGGATCTACAGGCTAATATCTTCTGCATGTCATAGTTGGCCGCCGGTCCTGCCATGCTCATAAATATGCCTTTAAATAGCATCATCATCACAAATACCGTAAAAAGATTGTATTGATCATCGGCGATCCGATCCATGATAGAAGGAAGTAAAGTACTCCAGTCCAAGTCCAAGTGCCAACCGAAGAAGGGGGAATCCCATCCTGCTGGCGTATTGGCCGCCAACAGCTCGGGGCTAACCTGCTGCATGGCAATAACAGCGATGGCAATTCCCGAAATAATCATAATACCAAACTTGACCATGTCCGCCCACACAATGCTGTGCATTCCACCAAGCATGACATAAAATGTCGTTATCGCTGTAAAGAAAATACCATACAGTTGCGGAGCCATCGCCGGGTCAATCGTCAAGGGAATAAAGCGGGATACCTGTTCCCAGGGGAAAAAAACTTCCATGAATTTCCCTATACCGATAAAACCATAACATAAAAAACCCATTACAGCAACAATGGCATATAGAATGACGATGGTATAAGCTCCATCAGCCCCCCGACCATGACCAAAACGTGTACGGATCCATTCTGCTCCGGTAAGGACATTGGATCGTCGCAGCCAGACCGACAGATAGACCATCAAAAAAATCTGATTAAAAACAGGCCATAACCAAGGGATCCACATGCTTTTTAAGCCATATACAAAGGCCAGATAGACCATCCACATGGTCCCCGAGATGTCGAACATGCCCGATGCATCAGAAATACCGAGCATGTAATAGGGAAGCTTTTTCCCGCCTAAAAAATACGAATCAAGATTCTTGGCGGCTCGCTTTTTAAGGATCAAACCGATGACAATCATCGCAAGTAAATAACTGACGATGATAACTATATCTATTACGGAAATTTCCATGAATATTCTTTTCGTGGTCATCCGCAATCTACAATTATATTTCTATTTCTCCAATTGATCAATCACGACCGAAACAGGGTAATGATCAGATATCTCCTCAAGTGCAGGACCATTATGCACGTCCACCTGCTTTACATGAGATGCTAAAGATTCAGACAGCAAAATATAATCAAGTCGTTCAGAAACCGCTGCTAACCTTGGGTCACCCCATTTCCAATTGTAAAGTGTGGCAGCGGGATAGCTTGCTCGCTTGATTTCGGGAAATACAGATCGCCCGACACAATCTTCAAAACCCGCGGCCAGGAAAGTCGAAAGTACACTATAATCAAATCTACGCTCTCTCACGTTGCCATATTGGGGATTTTCTGCGTCCCATTTTATCAGATTTTCCTTCAAAGTGAACTGCTTTTCCAGCCAAATGGCATCCAATGGGGAGTAGGCATTCAGATCCCCCAGAATAATACAGCTATCCAGATGATTATTCTTTACGTATTCTGCAATTTGTTTCGCTTCTCCCAGCCGATATTGCCAGGAAAAGGGACTAAGATGCGTGACAATAAAGTCTAATTTTTTAATCTTTACATGCAGCATGCCATGCCAAAACTTATCTAACCGCGCGTTGACAACAGTAATCGGATAACTGGAGGAAATACCGACAGGATAGCCTTCCTCCTTTAATAAAACAGCATAGCTGTGGCCGTATGACTTTGCCAATTGCAGCAAGTCGGCCCGCTTAAAGTCCACCAGCTCCTGTAATGCCACAACATCAGGTTGCTCCTTTTTCATCCACGCACTAAATTTATCCTTGCGATCCTGCTGCTTTTCAAAACCATTCCAGATATTATAGGAGATAATTTTCAACGTCGCCCGTTCTTGGGCAGACAAAAAGGATGTCAGGCACAGAAGACCAAGCAGAGTTAGGATTTTAATATTATCTTTCTTTAACATATCACGAGTTTGTCCAACGTACATTTTGTTACTGCATTTCACACAGCCGTAACTTTCATGAAATACACGGGATTTCATTTATACTGGGTGATTGAACTCGATACTCGATTAAGTATGCCCTTTAGCCCAGTTTATCTACACCTATTTTGTCAGGCGACCGACCGATCCATTGCTTTTATTACCCACGTAGGCGGCATTATGATCAATCAGACGAATTACTTTGCGCAGTGATTCCGCAGAACGTAGCCCATCCTCCGCTGTATTCAGGCAATAATCCAGCAGTTTGGTCACCGAAGAAACCGCAACATGCGTCCGCGTATCACTGGAAGCATAATAAATATATACGGTACCATCCACATCCATGATCCAACCATTAGAAAACAATACGTTGGAGACATCGCCTACCCTTTCCTCCCCCTCGGGGGCCATCAGATAACCCGCGGGTTCCGCAATTAATTCACTTGGATCCTCCAGGCTCGTGAGATAAAGGTATAACACATAGCGTAGGCCAGCTGCAGTCCCCCTTACCCCGTGCGCGAGATGCAACCAGCCTCGATCCGTCTTTAGTGGCGCTGGCCCCTCCCCATTTTTGAGTTCTTTGATGGTATGATAAAAACGCTTATTAATAATCTTTTCCTGGCTGATTACGGCATTGCTGATATCGTCCACGAGTGCCCACCCGATACCGCCGCCACTTTTTGCCAGAATAAAATCATCCTGAGGGCGTGTATAAAATGCGTACTTGCCTTCCACAAACTCGGGATGCAGTACCACATTACGCTGCTGGCTATTTGCCTTTAGATTGGGTAGACGTTCCCAATGAATGAGATCTTTCGACCGGATGATTCCTGCGGAGGCAACCGCGCTTGAAAGATCACCTGGAGCAGCATCAGGAGCATACTGCTCACTACAAAAAATACCGTATACCCAGCCATCCTCATGAGCTGTGAGCCGCAGATCATAGACATTTGTTTCCGCGGCGTCCAAATCAGGCAACAACAGCGGATGTTCCCAAAAATGAAAATTGTCAACACCATTATCGCTTTCAGCGATCGCAAAAATAGACTTCCGGTCAACAGCTTCAACACGGACGAATAGCAAGTACTTACCCTTCCAATGCAGTGCACCGGCATTCATCGTTGAGTTGAATGCGATCCGCTCCAAGAAATGAGGGTTCGTCAATGGGTTGAAATCATAACGCCAGTTGAGTGGAATATGTTCTTTGGTGACGACAGGATTTAAATAGCGGGTAACAATCTTTCCCGTATCTTCCAGTCCGACATTCGTTTTTTTCAATAATAAGCGTTGTGTTTCGACAATATAAGTTTGTTGACGTTCAAAGGATTCGGACATAAAATTGCGTAAGTTCAAAAATTTTTGTTTATAAATTCGCGGGATAAAGTGGTATACGTGTTACCCGATGAAATGCAGTACCACTACCTGCAGTGATCTCCAGTTCAAAGACAACCTCTTTCGTTTTAGGGTTGATCTCGATCACACGTCCGCCCGTTCCGGCACTTGTTTTGACGCCCATCCCCGGAAAGAATAGCATATTCCCTGTCTGTGTGAGGTATTGCACACCGGACAAAGCCTGAGAAAAAGCTTCGACTCCCCTTTCCTTTCCATAAGACCAAAGTTGTTGCACTGTTCTTTTAGTTGCGTCAATTTTATATTCAACAACCCGACTATAATTATTTGCACCGCTCCCAAAATTGGGAATCCAATTCCGGTTATAGCCATTATCGAAGACCAAAATACGATCTTCTGCAAGTGCGACCGGAGTATGAGGTCCCCAAGGCCAGTCAAATCCTGCTGTGCTGGCATCCCCATTGATAACAGCAGGGTCAGTAATAACTGTCCCATCTTCAGCAATAGGTTTTAAAAGCAAGGATTGATATTTAGCTCCCCAAAACTTATGGGGAGAGATCATCCATTGTGGTTGCCCAGAATGGTTAAAACGTAGGATTCCCTGATATCTTAAAGTTGCCAATAAGTCATTTCCAATTTCGGCAATGGAATTGTTGTGTGCCCAGTTGTTGGGCGTCTGTGAGAATGTCGGTGGGGTAATACCATCGGGTTTTACATAACGAGTGGTATCCAACTGCTTGGCCAGATCCCATTCCATGACCAAACTCCCTGTTTGGGGATTCAGTTCGATGATATGATCATTTACACGCGGTTCACCGTTAACTAAACGCGCCGCTGTTTTTGTGACTGTTATTAAAAAATTGCCATTAGCAGCCTCTGTGATTTCATGATGAAATCCGTAACCAAGTTTGGCGAGATCCCATTCACGCTTCAAATTACCGAACATATCAATTTCCACTACCCTTTGCTGCGCTTGGTCACCAGCAATAAAAGTTCCGCTTTTAGTACGCTTTAGGCCAATGGAATAAGAGAGCCGTTGTAATTCCGGAGATGATTTAAGCTGTAGAAGCCAACGCAATTCACCCTCCTGATCAATCATGTAAGGCAGTGAAACATCGGCTTCGCTTCGTCCGGGATAATGCACCAGATTGACGCCCGGTTCCATTTTATCGGCCTGGGCTTTCACAATCTTCCATCTTGGAAAGTCCTGCACACTCACTGCTCCAGTCTGGATATGTATGGTCGTTTTCCCTCTTTCATTTCCTTCCCGATCGGTAAAAGTCAGATCGACAATATTGTCGTGATCAGGATATAAGCCCAGTACAGGCACACTTTGTCGCGGAATATCGGTATGGCACAAATGTGTAATTGTTCCTGCGGAACCGTTTTTGCCCTGCACGGTTACTTTTACACGACCATAAGTAGGTAACCACACATCCACCATTGCAGCCAGCGGGTTATAGCCCGAGGGGTTAAGTTTGATGTTTTCGACAATATAATCAAGCGCGGTACCTTTGGTCGGAACGATCAATTTGGAACCGTCATTAAATGTAAGATCAGTCCGCCAGCGGGCTAATTCAGGTTCTATTTTTGCAACATCCGCCAGCGGAATGCTTACACTTCCCTTTTCAAAATTGAAAATATACTCATCCACTTTCTTGGTGACGTCCACTAGCAATTCGCCATCCTCAACCTTTGCATTTAGGGACAACTTTGCGGTTGATGCTTCCGATGTCTCCCGATCTTTCTTACACGAAACAAACAGTATAAGCAAGGTTGTGGTATATAAAGCCAAATTTGAAAAGTTCCTAGCTATTCTTGTTGTTATCATACCCATATGTTATAAAAATGGAATTTCTCTTATATTCCAACAGCGAAATTCCGTTGTTGTTGGAGATTTAGGTTTATGTATGCATTACTGCGGTTGGGCGCAAAATTTAAGCTGAAATGCTTACGGTTTCAGATGAAATAAAAACCGTAAGCATTTTCTGCATTTATCGCCACAATGGATGTTGCTGAATTTTTGAATTTGTATTGATTTCTCCTTCCGGAATAGGAAGATAATAATGTTTGGGCTGGAAATTATTCGCACCTTGCTTCTTATTATCGACAAAGATCTGTTTCATTTGTATCGGTGTATACCAACGTTTTAGATCGAAAAAGCGATGTCCCTCAAAGAAAAATTCCAATTCATTTTGTTTTATTATTTCTTTCATCAACTCATCGGCATTGGTCCAGGTTTTATTTGCTAAACCTGCGCGATCACGAACACGCTTTAAACTAGACGCGGCTCCAGCAATATTTCCATTTTTAGCACATGCTTCAGCATGCAACAACAAGACCTCTGCAAACCGAAATACACGAAGGTTATTGTTGCGGTTCGCAGCATCATACATACTATTCGCTCCAGCGATATTTCTATAAAAATTGGTATATTTTTTAATCAGGAAACGACCGGTTTTACCGTCAATTGTTGGGAAAGTAGGCTCCCCACGTTGCCGCTTTGGTCCAGCATTACTCCACATAAGATCAAAAGACTGATTACCAAACCAAGCACCGTCAGTAAGGCCTGTCTCATAGTCGGAATATTTCCAGAAGAAACTCGTATACATCCGTTTATCAAAGCGCGTATCTGAGCCCGCGGGACGTTCTTCTGAAATAAAATCACGAACAACAGCTGCCCCGGGCATTAATTTAAACCAGGCACCTGTACCATCTGGTCCAGCAAAATTAGGTAGAACGAATCCCATTGCACAAGAAGCACAGTCTACCCCCCAATTTCCATCCCCACCGAACTTACTGTCATAAACTATTTCCCAAACTGACTCCTTATTCAGCTTAGTTGTTTCCTTGAAATTATCTTCAAAATTAGTCGTCAGATCATACCCGTAGGGTGCAGTCAATAAGGCCTTCAATTCTGTTTCGGCCTCGGCATATTGCTTGGTATATACCAATACCTTTCCCAGATAGGCAACCGCAGCCCCTTTCGTAACACGCCCAGCTTCTGCAGCAGATCGTGTTATTGGCAGGTTGTCCTTCGCTATTTTGAAATCTGCAATTACCTGTTTCCATATTTCGGCTTCAGGTGACGCAGGTTTGCTCGCACCATCTGGATCATCATCTGTCGGCAATACTCTTAAAGGTACATCACCATAATTTGCCGCCAGCAGAAAATAATACATTCCCCTTAAAAAGCTAGCTTCTCCGACCAGCTCTTTTTTTCGGCTTTCATCCATTGAAACCCGCGGAATATTTTTTAAAAACACATTTGCTCTATTTATTCCGCTATATAAGCTTCCAAAATCACTTTCTGGGGTACCCGCGGAATTGAGGAAGTTGACATATTCCCAAGTAAATGCTTCCTCACCACTGAGAAACCACATATCATCTGCTCTGTTCATCGTTTGATAACCACCGTACGCTCCGTAGTAACCTGACATTTGTGAACGAATTGGTGAATAAATCGTAGCCATCGCAGACTGGGCATCGGATTCAATTGCCCAATAAGTCTCCTCAACAGGTAAATTAGGATTGGTTCGATCCAAAAAATCTGACTTACAGCCTCCTAAGAATAATAAGGAAGCTGCTATAACCGTATATTTTTTTATTGAAAAGTTCATCTATATCGTATTTAAAACATAAATTTATTTATATAACAGACCGATTATCCATTAAAAGTTAGCCTGAACACCAAACATAATGGTCCGTGCCAATGGGAAACGACCATGATCCGTACCGGCGGTTAGTACACCAGATGGCGTTCCATTGTCACCGTTACTTTGACCTAAATCTGGGGTATAGCCTTTATATTTTGTCACGGTAAACAGATTGTCCCCAGCCAGAAATACGCGTGCGTTTTTCAACGTTGCCTTACTTAGCCATTCCGCAGGTAGTGTATACCCAACTTCAATAGTTTTTAAACGGAAGAAAGCTCCGCTCTCAATCCAACGGTCACTGACCCGACGCTTATTGTCGTTTGGATCCTCCCTTGTGTACCTTGGAATATCAGTGTTTGGTCTGCTTGGCGTCCATGAATCTAGTAAACGAGCAGAATGATTATTCACTTCGTTGGTTTGTTCCATGCGCGCTCGGGTATAATTATAAATCTTATTGCCATACATACCATCAAAGAAGACAGCTATATCGAATCCTTTATAGTCTAGACCTCCTCGTATACCATAAGCAAGACTTGGGAAAGGGCTACCAACATACTGACGGTCATTATTGTCAATACGGCCATCTTTGTTATAATCTACAAATTTGATGTCCCCCGCAGCAGCATTTGGCTGAATTACTTTACCATCTGCAGATTTATAGCCTTGTGCTTCTGCATCTGACTGGAAAAGTCCATCGGTTTGGATCACCCAGAAACCTCCAATTGGATAACCAACTTTAGCCCAGGTAATTGTTCCCTCTCCCTGCGGATTATAGCCACCAAATTCCTGAACATTACCTACTGTGACCGCTTTCACTTTATTTTTCACCGTAGAAGCATTCACGCCAATGTTATAGTTCAGTTCTCCAACAGAATTCTTGTATGTCGCTAATAACTCAAAACCCTTGTTGCTAATTGTTCCCGCATTCATCACTGGCGTTCCTTTAAGTCCAGCCGAAGGAGGTTGATTAATCCCTAAAAGAATATCCTTGGTTTCACGCACGTAATAATCAGCACTGATGTTCAATTTCTTTTGCATAAATGCCAAATCTAACCCAATATTGCTTGTCGCTGTTTCTTCCCAAGTCAGGTTTCGCGGCGAAACCCAGTTGATACCGGTACTTGCCCCCTGCCACCAGGTACCTCCTTGCAAATAATTGATGCCATAAGTAGTTATCCTCTGTGTGGTGTAATTTGCAATTTCCTGATTACCTAGTCGACCATAACTGGCACGGAGTTTAAATTCATTGACTGTACCTTTTGCTGTTTCGAAAAATTTCTCATTCATCACATTCCAGCCCAAAGCGATAGACGGGAATACCCCATATCGCGCTCCATCTGCGAATTTGGAAGAACCATCGCGGCGTATTGTCGCTGTAAGTAGGTAACGGCTATCATAACTATACATTACACGTCCAAACTGGGAGATCAATGCCGCTTCATTTAGACTACCCGAAGTCGTTTGTTCTGTCGGAGAAGCCGCATCAATAGCATCAGTTCCCAATGGCAGATTATTCCGTCCCGCACCAAAACCTCGGTTGGTATTTTCCTGGGCGGAATAACCCGCTAATAATGAAATAGTGTGTTTATCAAACGTGTTATCGTAATGCAATGTATTTTCAACTAACCATTGATTGTTAAAAAATGCGCTTTCATTGAGAAAAGATTTGCGCACATCGGTACCATAGGTATAGGCTTCTCCTTTATTATAATTCCTGCCAGTTGTCTTGTTGACCCCGACATTTAATTTATATTTTAGTCCCTTAATAAACAAATCTACCTCGGCGTATCCATTGAGCATAAGATCTGTCTGATATACATGTCGGTTGAACAAGTTCAAAATCCCCACAGGATTGTCCAAGTTCTTCATCCACGGCGCATAGGTAGCATATCCACCAACTAAATTGGCATCATAAATAGGTACCAGCGCGTTTTGTCGTAAGATATCTGTGATAGTCAGGTCTGAAAATTTTCGGTCACCTGATTTTATCAAAAAGGTATTTCCTACCCGTAAGTGGTTGTTAAAAAAACTAAAGGTATTTTTTGTACGCAGATTGAAAGCTTTATAACCGGTAGTCTTCAAGATGCCTTGTTGATTTAAATAACCTCCGGACACACTATAGGTAGACTGTTCTCCCCCACCCGAAATATCGAGATTGACCTTATTAACTGGGGCTGTATGAAATACCTCGTCCTGCCAATTCGTATTTGTATTTAGATTTTGTGCTTCTGTTGGTAGATACCCGTTGTCATGCTGAAACTGTTTCCATTGTGGGCCATCCATCAAATCCATTTTTTTCGGAAGACTTTGAATACCTGTGTATGCATTTAAGCTCAAGGTCGCTGGAGTTGCTTTTCTGCCGCCTTTTGTGGTAATGATTACAACACCATTGGCCGCCCGAGATCCATAGATCGCAGCAGCAGAAGCATCTTTCAGTACTTCGAGCGATGCAATATCATTCGGATCCACCATATTGATATCACCAAATACCCCGTCAATGACGTAAAGAGGCGCATTATTTCCCATAGAACTTAGCCCACGGACATTAATGCTCATACCTGCCCCCGGCGTTCCGCTAGCGTTAGATACCGTTACCCCGGCAACACGCCCCTGCAACGCACCAGCAGCACTCTTTGCTAGGTTAGACTGCAGATCCTTTCCTGTAACAGATGCTACAGCACCTGTTAAATCACCTCTTTTCACTGTACCATATCCGATAACAACAACTTCATCCAGGTCGGTTCCCGATTGAAGTACAATACTGTATGTCGAGGCTTCATTAACAAGAACCTCCTGTTCCTTCATTCCTACATAGGTAATTTTTAAGGTTTTTCCTTTCTCGACATCAAGCGCAAAAGAACCATCAGCATCGGTTTTTGTCCCCCCGGTACCACCTTTGATGTTTACAGTGGCACCCGCCACTGGCTTATTATCTGCATCAAGGACTTTCCCCCGTACTTTTTGGGATTGTTGCGCCCAAGCAAATGTGCCATAAGCCGAAAATAAAAGCAGTAAAGCTGTTTTTCTCATATTTTGTGTATTTAAGGTTTACAATAAATAGATAGATTATATATAATATGTCTATACTTAATTGGTATGCTATTATTGGTCTATAGGACGAAATTAGAGAAAAGGGAAAGTCAAGAATAGCAAGATCAGATCATTTGTATTGTACTTTTAATTCATATTTCCGATAAAGAGATCTCAAGAAATACAAACGCAAACGATTGCGCACTCCAAAAAGGAAAAGAGGGTAATGAAAATATGCACCGGCCTAAAACAAAAATCAAAATATTGAAAAACAGAATGTTACAAACAAACTAACAACAATTCATTGAACTCTAAGTTCATTTTTATTGAATTATTGTACAGCGTTGAACAAAGCGATGCTATTGTCTGTTAGACTATATGGTCCCTATCAGGCTATTAACGGTATTCAGTATTGTCATGGGGATGACAAAATGTGCTCAGGATCTGCGTATAGGAGTAGGTTGCGGCTAGGTCACTAGATAATCATCTGCTGTTTCCGTAGGCTATTTCTGTATTCAATAGGTGTTATCCCTTTTTTCTTCTTGAATACACGGTAGAAATAAGAAACGCTATTAAACCCACACTGCTCAACAATATCCGCAATCGGAGTTTCCTCCTTTAACAGCCTTACAGCCGTATTGATCCGAAAGTCGAGTAAGTAGTCCGTAAAATTCAATGTTGTAGCCGATTTCAAAAAGCGAGAGAAAGTCGATTTGCTCATGTTCATAATCGCTGCAACCATAGGCAGGCTCAATTCCTTGTTGATATTCGCAACGACATATTCCTGCAGACGTCCCATAAGTAGTTCGCTGTTGCTCAAAACAGTATTTGTTGCGGTGGATAATACACGGATATCCTCGCCCTTTGAAAGTTCATAGAGCAAGACAAGCAGCTTCATCACCGAATAGAAGCCATCGCGCTCTAATGTCAATATACGGAGCAAAGGAAGCACGCGATCGACAGTATCTTTTCCAAATACAACACCGCGAGATGCTTTTGACAAAAGTTGTTGTATACTTGCAAATTGCTTTTTATCCAGGTATTGTTCGATGAGGGAAGGATGAAACTGTATCGTGATTTCATGAATATCGCTCGATTGGCATTCGCCGTCCTTCCAGGCATGTTCAAGCTCAGGACTTGCAATCAATACCAGATCCTGTTCACCGATCGTTTCCATAGAATTACCAATGATACGTTGTGCACCAGAAGCGCCTTCCACATAATTGAGTTCGTATTCGGGATGGATATGTACCGGAAAAGTGAAAGAAGATTTTCGTCTGTCAAACACCACAAAGCAATCATCAGCGGACAAAGGTGATTTTTCTCGAAATATATCAGGTCTCATAATCAGTTCTTTTTTCCCTTTGGTAAATTACCCAAACTTAATTAAAATTATACGCATAATCAATGCCTCTTTCTTGTTAAGAAACATTTCAGCGACAATACGCGAAATTGAGCTGCTGTATCCTTGCCACTCAGATGTTGACCACCCTTCAACACAGCAAAACGAACTATCATCATTTTGTATAATCAAAAAGTACCTGATGGGACCTTATTCTTCTTAAGGATAGTCAAAAAAAAAATAGGCTGTCTAAAATGCAGCCTATTTTTTCATTCTATACGACAATTAGTTCTTTAAGTATTTTTCCAGGAATTGATCCTGCTCCCATAGGAGGTGAAAGATATTCTCCTTCGCTACATAGCCGTGGGCCTCCCGCGGCAAAATCACCATGCGTACAGGTGCCCCCAAATTCTTTAAGGCCTGAAAATAACGTTCTGTCTGGAGGGTAAATGTTCCCGGGTTATTATCGGCCCCGCCATGGACAAGCAATAAAGGTGTCTTCATCCGGTCTGCACTGACAAATGGCGACATGGTCATATACAACTTTGGATCATCCCAAAAGTTACGTTGCTCACTTTGGAAACCAAATGGCGTCAAGGTGCGGTTGTAAGCTCCTGAACGCGCGATTCCTGCTGCGAATAGTTTTGAATTAGACAATAAATGCGCCGTCATAAAGGCCCCATACGAATGTCCACCCACCGCAACCCTTTTACGGTCGATATAGCCCAGTTTATCTACCGCATTAATTGCTGCCTCAGCATTGGCGACCAACTGTTCGATAAAGCTGTCATTAGGTTCTTTCTTTCCTTCACCAACAATCGGGAAGGCCGCATTATCCAGTACAGCATAGCCTTTGGATACCCAATAAATAAATGATCCATAACTTGGGAAGGTAAATTCCTTTGGGTTTGCCGTACTTTGCCCTGCCGTATTTTTATCCTTATATTCCCTCGGATACGCCCACATCAACAGGGGTAATTTCTCCTTTTTACTCAGGTCATAGCCAGTTGGTAGATATAATGTCCCCGAAAGCTCCACACCATCTTTACGTTTATAGTTTAAGATTTCTTTATGAACTTTTTCAAGCGATTTAAATGGGTTTTCTAATGTTGTCAATGCAACCTGTTTACCTGATTTTATATTTTTCAGGTAATAATTCGGATAGACTGATGCGGATTGAAGTGAGATCAGTAACTCGCCCGTTTTTGGATTTATAATCTCTCCGATCCGTTCCTGCAACTCAGATGCGGCGGCCGTATACAATCGTTTTTTCTTTAATGTTTGTAGGTCCAATTCTTCAACAAAAGGAAACTCACCTTCCTTGGTAAAGCCTTTTCCGACAAATAAGGCTTTGTCTTTATCGATATACATACTGTAGTTTCCGAGCGCATTTTTTTGCTGATATACTGTCCCCGGATCGTTATAGACATCCTGACTATTTCTGTCATGCAACAATTTGGATTCACCGGTCGAAGGATTGACAACAAAAGTCTTGGTATTACGTGTATCGTACCATTGCGAATGGACCAAGGCATACTTATCATTGCCCCACACAACGCCCGCGTACCGGTCTTTGGTTTTGAAGATCAGCTTTCCCGCACCGGTATAAGGGTAATCCAAGGTATAAAGAGCATCGCGAAATTCTGCTGCTTTGTTGGCATCCCCACCATCCAAAGCTTCAACATAAGCTAAGGTTGCCGGCTGATCGTCCCGCCACTGCAAGGCGCGTCGGCCAGGACGTGTAGAAGAAAATCCTTTGGGCATGACCTCCGTTAAAGGTACCTCATTGACCAGAGCAATCTCTTTTCCGGATAAATCATAGATCCGTGTCTGTTGCGGGAAACGTGAGGCTGGCACCACATACGAATAAGGCTTGGCTATTGTGGTTACCATCAAATAGGCACCGTTAGGTGAAAAGGTAATCCCCGTGTAAATATCCTTGTCTTTAAAATTGGAAATTGTTCCGTCCAGATCCACAAACTGTAAATTAGACTGTACCAGTGTTTCAAAATTCTGTTCGTCCTGTGGGTTTTTCAAGAGATCCTGATAGGTTCTCAATTGTGATACCTTCCCGTCACTTGTTGATACAACCGGTCCAGTGGGCAGATCTTTGGAGGGATCCAACAATGGTTTTTTTTCTTTTGGCAACGCCGTAATGATTAATCTCTTCGAATTACCTAGCCATTGAAAAGGTGCATCCAACGTCGCATTTAAATTATAGGCGGTCAATTGTTTTACTGTTTTCGTTGTCAAATCCAGTACAAACAAAGCCGTTCCATTGTCGTTTGTATTGGTAAATGCCAAACGGCTATTGTCCGGGGAGAATACAAAATTGGACAAGGAGGGAGTATTCGGCATGCCAACAAAATCTGTATCTTCTACCTGCTGTCCGATTTTCTTCAAACCGATCTTATTGTAAAAGACTGTCGAACTTTCCATATTTGTGCGTGGATTGATCCGTAATCCGGCCAATTTCATTTCTTCCTGCCCCAGCTCCTCCAGGCTCTTATAGGTCGACCGATAAGTGAATAACAGCCATTTATTGTCACTTGACATTTTTATTTGAGGCGGACGGATAAAATCGGCCAGGGCCAAAATTTCGGAAGTGGGTTTTTGAAAGGTAATATTCTCTTGCGCTTGTGTTTTTAGAGACAATAATAGCAAGAGACCATAGTATAGCTTCTTCATAAATTTATTTTGCAAATTAGGGCAATAAAAAGTAATAAATTTATGAAAAAAAATCAAGTATTGTAGCCGTTTTATGACACTAAAATTAAACTTAGATTGTTTCATAAAAAACAGGAAAAATTTCATAATTTAAAGTTATCCACATTCATATACACCAGTATATCAAATACTTAATAACATCAACAAGCAGTAAACGCATCCTGTGACAAACTTTTGCCCAAAATGTGGAAAAGTCAAACTAGCGCTTCGCAAGAAAATATGTGATATTTGTTAAGCTAATGAAAGAATTGGCAATTCAACGAAGTAACGACCTTTCTTTTTCTACGAAGATTGGATTAAAAAAATAAACATACAAACATGGCAAGAATTATCAAATTTGAGAAAAACGATTGTGCTCCTTGTGCGCAAGTATCGGCTTATTTGGATCAAAAAGGTATCCAATATGAAACAGTTAATCCTTTTGATGAACCTGACTTGGCCGCAAAATTCAAAATCCGTACGGTTCCAACGGTAATCGTATTGGAAGATGAAGAAATTCAACACCGTATCATTGGCTTTAAACCAGAAGAATTGGCCGCCATTGCACTTTAATAAATCGAGGGTATCATTAAAACAAACACGACAACATGATACACATTTATTACGATTCCAGAACGGGTAACGTACAGCGTTTTATGGACAAAGTCGCACAGATCACTGGCTGGCAGATCCATAAAATCAGCGCTGACCTTCAGGTAAATCATCCTGGCCATTTGGTCACATTTACCACGAATTTTGGACAGGTGCCCGAAAACACAAAAGAATTCATGAAACGAGAAGCTAAAAATATCTATTCCGTAACCTCCAGTGGCAACCGCAACTGGGGTCCAAATTTCGGTTTGGCGGCTGATCGTATTTCACAGGATTTCGACATTCCACTGGCATTCAAATTTGAACTGTCCGGAACAATGGAAGATATAAACCAATTTATTGACATCTTAAAGAACTTTTGCGATGGTAGCAAACGAAGTAGCAAAAAACTGGATATTGCTTAATAATGAAATCATGATTAAGCATGATGACGAGTTCAGCTTACATAAAGATAAGGAAGCTGTTCGCGCATATTTCCTGGAATATGTAAATAAGAACACTGTGTTCTTTTATACATTGAAAGAAAAAATAGACTATTTGGTAGAGAACAACTATTATATTGACTTTTACCAATGGTTTACATTTGAAGAAATGGAAGAAGTATTCAATTATGTGTATGCTAAGAAATTCCGTTTCGAATCCTTTATGGCAGCCTTTAAATTTTTCCAGAGCTATGCGCTTCGCGACGACTCCGGTGAAAAATTCCTGGAGCGCTATGAAGACCGCGTTGTCGCGGTATCCCTATTCTTAGCACGAGAAGAAGGTGTAAAAAAAGCGATAGAATACGCTGAGATCATGATCAACCAAGAATACCAACCTGCTACACCAACATTCCTGAATGCGGGTAAAAAACGCTCCGGGGAATTGGTATCTTGTTTCTTGGATGAAATTGGAGACAACCTGAACGGTATTGGTTACGCGGTTGATTCAGCCATGAAATTATCCTCTATCGGTGGCGGGGTTTCATTCAATATCTCCAAAATTCGTGCACGTGGCGAGGCTATCAAAGGTGTTGAAGGTCGCGCAGGCGGTGTACTTCCGATCATGAAAATTATGGAAGATACCTTCTCCTATGCGAACCAATTGGGACAACGCCCGGGTGCTGGAGCTGTATACTTGAATATTTTCCACTCGGATATTGAAGAGTTCCTTGATTGTAAAAAAATCAATGTGGATGAAAAAGTACGTATCAAATCCCTTTCAATCGGTATCATCGTTCCGGACAAGTTCATGGAACTAGCGGAGAAAGATGAACCTTGCTATTTAATCTATCCACATACGGTGATGCAAGAGTATGGACAATTCTTGGATGAAATGGATATGGACAAGATGTACGATGAGTTGATCACCAATCCAAATGTCAAAAAGAAAAAAATCAACGCACGCCACCTGTTAGTTAAGATTGCACAAACGCAAAAAGAATCCGGTTACCCTTATATCTTCTTCAAAGAAAACACCAACCGTGTACACGCTTTGAATGAAATTGGTCAGGTGAAATTCTCGAACCTGTGTACAGAGATCATGCAGGTATCACAAGTATCCGATATCGAGATCTATGGCAAACAAGATACAATCCGCTATGGTATCTCCTGTAACCTTGGTTCGTTGAATATCGCTACGGTGATGGACAACAAACGCATTAAAGAAACAGTAAAAACAGCGATGCGTGCGCTAACGGTAGTCACTGATGTCACCAACATCGATATGGTCCCTTCGATTGCAAAAGCAAACCGTGAATTGCATTCTGTAGGACTTGGTGCGATGAACCTACATGGCTACCTTGCGAAAAGCTTTATCATGTACGAATCTAATGAAGCCTTGGATTTCGCCAATACGTTCTTCATGATGATGAACTACTATTCATTGGAGGCATCCATGGAAATTGCCAAAGAACGCGGAAAAACATTTGTTGGATTTGAGAAATCAGCCTATGCAGATGGCACTTATTTCAATAATTACGTGAATCGTGATTACCTTCCAAAGACAGCTAAGGTAACTGAATTATTTGAGGGTATACACATTCCAACAGTCGAAGATTGGTTAGAATTAAAAGCAAAAATCAAAGAACATGGTATATACCATGCGTACCGTTTGGCGATTGCTCCAAATCAATCTACTTCCTATATCATGAATGCGACAGCGTCTGTCATGCCAATTGTGGATATTATTGAAGTGCGTGAATACGGTGATAGCACGACCTACTACCCAATGCCATATTTGACAAACGATAATTATTTCTACTTCAAATCGGCATATGATATGGATCAGTTCAAAGTATTGAAATTGATTTCGGTCATCCAACGTCATATCGACCAAGGGGTATCTACAATCTTGCATACCAATTCGAAAGACTCCACAAGAGATTTGTCTAGATATTATATCTATGCACATAAATTGGGATTGAAATCCCTTTATTACACACGAACAAGAAAATCGACCATTGACGAATGTGTCTCTTGTTCAGCCTAATCTTGAGATTTTAGTATTTGGATATATAATGTGAATAGGTCAAAAGTTGCCAATTTATCGGCAACTTTTGGCTTAATCAACAAATCAGAAATTCAAATACATGATAATAAATGCCTAATACTTTAAAATAAAAATGAGTAAAACATATAAAGCTGTCAATTGGAATACTCCCGAGAACGATTATGTATTGATGTTCTGGGAACAAAATATCCGTCAATTCTGGATTGACACCGAATACATTCCATCAAAAGATATCGATAGTTGGAAACGTATCAGCCCAGAAATGAAAGATGCCTATAAAAAAGCATTAGGTGGTTTGACCCTGTTAGATACCTTGCAGAGTCATACGGGTATGCCAAAAATTATCGACCACATAGATACTTTACAAAATAAAGCTGTATTGTCCTATATGTGTATGATGGAAGCTATTCACGCGAAATCCTATTCCACTATTTTCACAACGGTTTCAACGACAGCTGAAATCAATGATATCTTCGAGTGGGTTCAACAAAATAAATACCTGCAATACAAAGCACAAATGATCGATGGTTATTACCGTGCTATCGACAAGGAGGATGCTTCCGATGAGGAGATTTACATGGCTATGGCCGCTTCCGTATTGTTAGAATCTTTCTTGTTCTATTCTGGATTCTTCCTGCCATTGTGGTTATGTGGTCAAGGTGAAATGGTTGCTTCTGCCGATATTATTAAGAAAATCATCGCTGACGAATCTATTCACGGTGTGTTCGTAGGATTGATGGCACAAGATCAATTCAAAAAATTAAAGAATCAAGATCAGGTGAAAGCACGTTTCTTGGCTTTACTTTATAACCTATATGAAAATGAGCTGAAATATACCGAAGAGATCTATACTGAAGTAGGTTTGACTGCTGAGGTGAAAGAATATGTTCGTTACAATGCAAACAAAGCATTGATGAACTTAGGTTTTGATCCGATCTTTGAAGTAAAACAAGTCAACCCGATTGTATTGAATGGCTTGAATACAGAAACGACACAACACGATTTCTTCTCCAAGAAATCGACAAACTACGAAAAAGCGACAGAGATTGTCCATCTAAAAGATGATGACTTCAAAATGGATGTAGTCGTAGATATATAACGATTATCAATAGATCTAATAAAAAAATCCTCAGAAGTTAAAACTTCTGAGGATTTTTTTATTAGCGTAAACGTATTCTATTATTGCTGAAAAGCTTTAATTGCCTGCCCGCGCCAAGCAGCATCAAGCGGTGCGCCAAGTAGCCAGGTCAATGTAGGTGCGATATCATAAATCATCACTGTCCCTTTGATCTCTTTACCTTTGGGTACTCCCGGACCAGTCATAACCCAAGGAATCTCAACTTCTGCCAAGGATTTACCACCATGCCCTTTACCCGTACCACCATGATCCGCAGCGACAGCAAAGATAGTTTCATCTGCAATGCCTGCATCCTTTATAGCCTGCTGTAATGCTCCGATTCGTCGATCCACTTGCTTTAGTTCGGCATAATATTCAGGTGTACCGTGGCCTATATTATGACCAACACCATCGGGTTGATCGAAATGCACAAAAGTAATCGTCGGTTTCTCTTTTTTGATAATATCCACAGTCGTATTCAATGCAGCCTCGTCGTCATCCTTGGTATTAATAATCTTTTGCACGACTTTATTGTCAATCAGATATCCTATTCCCGGCCAGCTGTGAACCACAGCAAATTGTGCTTTGGGATTCTTCTGTGCCACCGCATTAAACAAAGAAGGAAACATTCCATTTTCAGTTTTCACAGTTGAAGGGATTTCAGGCGTCTTACTATCCCATTCGGTATAACCATGTGTTGTCGGCCCAGCCCCCATCAACATGGACGCCCAGTTCACCGCACTTGACGAAGGTAAAACGGTACGCACATGGGTACTATAAGTTCCCTCCTGCATCATCTTTTTGAGATTCGGCATTTCAGCTTTGGGCAAGGCATAAGCACCGAATCCATCGAATCCCACTAAAATCACATGTTTGATTTTTTTACTTTGTGCCATCACACCCGAGCTAGATAGACCTATCAAAAGGAAAGGCAATAATAAATTTCTAATTTTCATAATTGTTATAATTTCAAAGACTTCATAAAATCAAAAATAGAAACTTTATTCTAATCATTATGTTAAGTAAACATTATTTAATATATCTAACCAACATGTTACATTAAATTTAAGACGCATAAAAAGCCGCTAGAAAAAATTCATAGCGGCTTTTTAAAGTAATATTTTTGATTAATACCAGGCCAATTTCTCGACCTGTCATCTTATCTGAATCCTAATAACCCGGATTTTGCTTTAAATTAGGGTTCATCGATATTTGTTGTTGAGGTATAGGAAATACTGTCTTTGTTTCAGTTGTTGGCTTGTGATCCCACCAAGTTGCTGTGTGGAATTTACCAAAACGAATTAAATCCCTTCTTCTAAACCCTTCAAAAATAAATTCACGTCCTCGCTCTGCCAAAAGCTCGTCAAGTGTCAATGTGCTTGTGGTATACTTTGCTTCACTCCAGTCTGCATCAGAAAAGGCTCTCTTTTTGCAACTATTAATCAAATCCACAGCTTCTTGTGAAGCAACTCCCCCATTTTTTCGCATGAGCGCCTCGGCTTTTGCAAAATAAATCCAGCTCAGACGATACACATTCCAGTCCGTATTATTGTAATTTTCGTCAACAGGTATTTTAACACCATTGACATTTCCAACGACAGAATTACCAAGTTTATATTTATTAAATCGGATTCCACTATTTTCTTCACCGTCACTCATTGTAGAAGATGTACCTCCGGTCTTAGCCCGCCGAATATAATCAACAAAAACCAGCTGTTCACCCTTATATTCCTCAGATCCTTGCACAATTTTACCGTCCACAAACTTAACCATCGGCCCGCTTAAAAACCATTCTTTTTTCCGCAAATCTTTTTCGTTATATTGATCAAAAACACCCGGAATTAACACAATACCGTTATTGCCAGTTCTTCCTCCTCCATAGATCTCGCTTTGTACAAAATGATAGAATTCACCAGGAAACCCAGTTGCAAAATCTGCTATTTTATAATCATAGGCAATTGAAAAAATAGTTTCCTTCGACATGTCATTCGTCGGCACATAGGAATCTGTTAAATTTGGATCCAATGCCATAGCACCATTCAAACCTCCTCCAGCACCCGATATCAATTTATCCGCTGCTGCAATACAATCGTCCCACCTCGGTTGACCAGACCATCTTTCAGCGTTCAAATATAGTTCAACGAGCATAGCATAACCTGTCGCCTGTGACACCCGCCCCAACATCGCTCTCGATAATTTAGGAGCTAAGTCAATATTCTCTAAAATTTCCTTTTCGATAAATTCAAATACCTCTTTTGTAGAAGATGGTTCTGGGAGTGGTTCTTCCGCTGTACTCGGAGCTTTGGTCGTTATCGGTATATTTCCGAATAGATCCATTAATTTTAAATAGTGCAGTGCACGAAGAAGTTTAAGTTCAGCAATAAATTCATTTTTCTCAGTATCTGTTATTCCCATCTGAGCGACATCAGATTTTTCAAGAATATCAATAGGACTGTTACATAGACCAACCCCCCAATACATTAATACCCAAGCTTGATTTAATCCTCCTTCATCCACTGTCCAAGTATGATAATGTAACCTTTTCCATTTTCCATTATCTTCCCCGTGCCTTCCTTTGGTCGGCCAGGCCAATTGATCTGCAGATAACTCTGCTGGCCGCCACCATCCATCCTGTCCTGAGGGAGATATCCACGCATTTGCATGCGTATACGGTCGCAATACAGCAGAAATTACTTCATTTTTATTTTTATAAAAATCGCTCGCCACAATAACATCATAAGCGTTTTCATCTAAGTTTGTACAACTTGATACGTTGATCACACATACAATAAGTAAAACTCTAAAAATATTTTTCATAATATTATTCATTAAAAACCAAAATTTACACCAAACAAAAACGATCTCGTATTGGGATAAGGTCCTCTACTATCGATACCGAGACGCTGTCCATTAATTTCATTACCTAAGCCCGTATCCAATATCAGATCTGGATCATTGCCAGAATATCCCGTTATTGTTGCCAAATTTTGAGCAGTCAGATAAACACGTAGATTATTAATCCAAGTATTATTCTTCAGTTTAAATCGATACCCCAAAGTAACTTCATCAATTTTTAAGTGACTACCGCTTTCTAGATAATAATCAGAATACATATAGGTATCATTGATATCTTTATACTTGGTAAAAGCGTCTCTCAAAAGATTCTCTGACCATACCTTATTCCCATAAGAAAGTGCTGTTGTATTTAAGATGTCATAATCGAATTTACCGCGCATAAAAACTCTCAAATCAAAATTCTTATAGGAAAAGTTATTTGTCCAAGAAAAATAGTATTTGGGCACCGCATTTCCTATGACCGTTAAATCAGAGGAATTTAGATCATCGCGTGAAATATTAATCGCATCATTATGTACAGCTTCGCCATTTCTATTATAGAACAGCCATTTTCCATCATCATCAAATCCGGCAAACCGCTTACCAAAAAACTCCCCGATGCGATGTCCCTCAAAGGTCGTAAATGCGTTCCCTAATGCTCCCGCGCCACCTATATCTCCGAACTCCTTATATCTTACCGTAAAAATATCATTCGAATAACTATCCAACACATTTTTTAAGGTACTTGCCGTAAAATCCATATTCCATTTAAAATTTTCTCGGTCTATGGCACGGTAGCTGAGTGCCAATTCAATACCTTTTGAAGAAAGTGTCCCTACGTTGGAATAGATATTATCTCTTATGTAAGGTGGTTGAGGGGTAGTGTAAGTATCTAATAAATCTACTGTTTTCCGTTGGAAAACATCAATTGATCCCGAAAGTTTATTGCTAAACATGGTAAAATCAACACCAATATTTGTTTCCTTTTTCGTTTCCCACCTTAAGTTTGGATTAGGATTACGGTCCGGACCATAGGTTTCCCGATAAACTTCATCTGGGTACAAATACTTACCTCCTCCGCCTAAGGTCAGTCGAGAGGCATTATTAGCAAAACCCGTATTTCCCGTTTCGCCATAACCTGCGCGCAATTTCAAATTATTTATAAAATCAACATCTTTCATAAAGTCTTCATTGCTGATATTCCAGCCCACCGACACTGCAGGAAAGCTTCCCCATTTGTTGTTCGCACCAAACTTAGATGAACCTTCACGTCTTAGAATAAATTGAGCCATATATTTGTCAGCGTAGGCATAATTTACCCTTCCAAAAAAAGCAATCAATGTATTATCATTTTTATAACTGTCAAGATTGGCCCGACCATCTCGTAAGGCTTGCCCTTCCGACATATTATCCTCATGAAAACGATCGTTTATAAATCCCCTATTGTCTGCACTTTGTCCCTCGTCTTTCTCATAACGATAACTATATCCGGCCAATGCTGTGATTGCATGTTTTTCGGCAACTTTCGTATTATATTGAAGTGTCGGTTCAAATGCATATTTTTCATTCAACAGATTGGATTTGGAAGCATATCCACCACCCGGGTAATCTTCATCCTCAAGAGATGCTTCACTATTGAGCGCTCGATATGCACCATCTGTATAGGAATTACGTTGTACCGATCCAAAAACACTGGCCTTTAGTCCCTCAATTATATTCAGATCTGCTTTTCCATCGAGTGAAGAAGTTTGTTGTTTCCGATAACTTGTTTCGGTAAATAATCGTGCGAATTCGTTTGTACTGGTCCGGTCATAGCGATAAGATCCATCCTCGTTATAATTTGAAAGCGTTGGATTTTTGGTAGCCTCACTTTCCCAGCCTCCGCCGCCTAACATATTTGCATTGTTCGTATTGGTAGCGATATTGAGTAGAAAATTCAATCGATCGTTAAAGCCCTTCTGGTTTATACTCGTTCTTACGGTATATTCCTTTCGTGAATTTTCCTTTGCAATACCTTCCAAATTTCGAAAATTGACACTACCACGATAGGTAGTTGATTCATTACCTCCAGACAGTGAAAGATTATGATTTTGCGAAAAATTATCTTTATTAATCAAATCATCAAAAAAATCCGTGGAATGACCAAAATCAGTTTGCTTCAGCTCACCTGAAGCTATCTTATCTCTATACTCTTGCGCAGTCAAAAAATCTGGTCTGTTATAGACAAAATCTTTTCTAAAATAACTGGAATAGTTGAATGTAGATTTACCAGGCTTCCCTCTTTTTGTTGTAATCAGAATGACGCCAGCGTTGGCACTTGTTCCATAAATGGCTGCACCAGATCCATCTTTTAACACGTCAATTGATTCTATATCATCTTGTTGTAGGAGATCGGGATTACCACCAGGTATTCCATCAATGACAAAGAGCGGACTCGCATTACCGGTAACAGAAATAGCACCCCGTAATTGCGTGGCTACTCCTGAATTAGGATTCGATCCACTTCTGGAAACCTGAAGGCCTGCAACCTTACCTTGTATTAGGTCCAATGGGTTTCTTGCTCCACTTTGGCGAAATTGGTCTGCGCTTACGTGCGCAACGGAGGACGTTACTTCTTTCATTTTTTGCGTCCCATAACCAACGACAACGACTTCGTCCAATTGGCTTTGATCCTCTTCTAACTGAATAGAAATGGTAGTTCCAGAAACAGCAACCTCCTTAGCTTTGTAGCCAATGGAAGAAATGACCAATACATCTCCAGCTTTAGCATCTAAAGAGAAGTTACCCGACGCATCAGACTGCGTACCTTTTGAAGTTCCTTTTACGGCGATGTTAACCCCCGAAATTGGCTTTCCAGCGGTATCCAGTACTTTTCCTCTAATTTGCTGTTGGTTTTTTTTCGACACCTTGAGAAAAGGGTTCTCTAACATAATGTGAGAAGAAGTGACAGCTTGCACCTGTTGCATGGTTCCCGCGATGACGATCAAAGAGAAAAATAATTTAGATTTTCCCTTCAATCGCACAGCTGTTTTTAAATCAATTTTGCTCATATATTTATAATAGTGATTTGGCATATAAAACGATTTAGCTAAGTAGCAAAACAGTTATTTTTTATTAGTGTTTTATTCATAATATGATGACCGAAATCGAAGGTTCTTGTGTTATAAAACACAAGCGCCAATCGGAAATCCATGTGCTAAATATTAATTGAGTATCGGCACGTGATTCAAAATCGCTATCCTAAACAAGCAAAAACGGTTTTGCTAGTAAAATAAAGAAATGGAAGCTTTTTGGGAATATACGTTGTGATTTTCTTTTTTGGTTTATTATTTAGTCTAAGTATGATTCGGGATTTAAGATAGTTATTTTAATTCTAAATCAAAAATAATTTTGAATTAGAATTAAAATAACTATCTATCCTTTCCTTTATTTAGTCCATGAAATTCTGTTAAGCAATAAGCTTATTGCCATAAAAAAAGAGTTTTTAAATATTTCAATGAATATTTAAAAACTCAAAAGCTTTTTTCTATGAAAGTAAGATAAAAGGTATGTTATATACCCTTTATCTCGTATTAGTCATTCCTATTGATACCCCGGATTCTGGGTCAGTTTATTATTACGCTGAATTTCATCAGGAGAAATTGGCCATAATAAATCGGATTCTTTAAATATGGCTCCAGATGCATTCTTCGCTCCGATTAATGGAACAAAGTCCACTTTTCCTGCTTCGGTTGTAGAGATCACAGGGAACATTTTTGTCCGTACAATATCATCCCACATTTTGTACTCCAAAGGAAATTCACGAAGACGTTCTTTCCAGCACTCTTTGACAAAATTTTCTGCTGACAATCCTTGTAGTTCTGCCGTGAAAGCAGCAACAGATTTTCCCTCTGTATTCGCACGAGCTTTTACCTGCGCCAGATAACCCGCTGCTTCTGCACTTACGCCCGTAGATTTAGCGATACTTTCAGCGGCAGTTAACAATGCTTCCGGATAACGATAAAAATTCCAGTCTTTTGTACCTCTTCCTGTTGTCAGCAAAGCTTGCTCATCCACATAATACCATATCCCGGCATCCTCTGATGTCCATTTTTTACCATTAATCGGATTAGTATACGACCAGTGGTAGAACTGATTGGGTTTGATCCTCAGGTCTTTTTTATCATATACATTCAAAAATTGTTTGGTTGGGCCAAAAACTCGCTCAAATATAGAATAAGTGGTAAACACCGAAACTGCTGACGAACTAAAAGCGGTGGCGGTCCTTGCTCCGCTATTAGTAACAAGGTCATCAAATTCTTGCGCATAAATGACTTCATCCAAGTCATCGGTTTTACGCAGCAAGTTATACGCACTATTCTGTTCAAGGTCAATATTTTGGGTCATCTTATGCGGTGAATTCACCACAATTTTGGCTGCTGTTGCCGCATCAGCAAATTTACCTTGCTGCAAATAAACATCAGCCAAAAGCATTGCTGCTACATATTTTGTAATGCGATGACCATTGTCTGCAAATGTCTTGGCCGGCAATATTTCTACGGCACTTTTTAGGTCCGCCTCAATCAATTCATAGACTTTTGCAGCATCGGTACGTTCCAGATAAAGTGGATCAGTAAGTTTCTCATTTGGGAGTGTATATAAAGGGAGTGCGCCAAATGTTTTGACAAGATAAAAGTAGTTGTAGGCTCTAAAGAATTTCGCCTCAGCCAATAATGTATTTTTCTTAGTCTCATTGACCATGCTTATTTGCGGGATATATTTTACACCAGCATTGGCAATATTGATGGCCTCATAAGCCTCATCCCAGATGGTATTCATGGTTGGAGATATCACGTTGGCATTTTGCTGCCGAGTCAATTCACGGGCAAACAAGGTGACACGCTCCTGCCCTTCATAACTATTCGTAAAATACCCGGTCAGAATGGTATTAATGGAAGCGGTAGATCCCAAATAAGAACCCGTTGTAGAATAACGTAATGGTGAACCCCGACGGTAAAGCGCATTTACAGTTGCTTCAGCCTGTCCTTCATTCTCATAATAACTTATTAATGACAGGTTTGAGCGAGGATTTTCTTCTAAAAATTTATTACAGGATGTTGTTAACGCCATTCCGGCCAATAACAACAAAAATAATTTAGTCTTCATCTTTTTAAATTCTAAGCATTAAAATGTAACATTAACACCCAAAGAGAATGTTTTCGCTCTAGGATAGGAGAAAAAGGTCATGTTTTGTCCAAATTTTCCATTCCCTTGAGCAGTAAATTGAGAAGTCATTTCTGGATCATACTGAGAAGTACTTTCGGGGTCATAACCTTTAAAATCTTTTGACGTAAATAAAAATGGATTATTCGCATTCGCATAGATCCGTAGTCTGGACAAGCCCATCCGCTTTAATACATCCGCATTAAATGTATAGCCAAATTGGATCAAATTTACGCGCACATAAGAACCGTCCGCAACCCAAGAATCGTCCACGTTGGTATCCTGGCCAGCATGCCCCCCATTGGTCAAATAGATCGCTTGCTGCATCGTATTCGGATTCGATCCATTATACGCATCGGTCAAAATTTCCTTCAGACCATTGGTGATGCCAAAACGATCGTAAGTTGAGTGGAAGAACTGTTGCATGACATCTACACCTTTCACAAACTGGAGATCCAACGTAAAGTCGAAATTTTTATAACGTAAGTTATTTACAAAACTACCGGTCCAATCTGGCAGACCTTTTCCGATAATTTCTTTTTCTGTCGTACGTTTTGCCCGTCCGATGTCTTTTACTTGCGCATTACCCGCATCCACGTCTGCTTGCGTGTACACGCCCAACCTTCTATAACCGTAGAAGCTATTTAAGTTTTCGCCAACACGGATCACACTATTCGCCCCACCAACCCAATCGTTCTTTAGAATATCGGCATTGTTCTCACCTAAAGTCAATACTTTATTTTTGTTATAGTTGGCGTTCAGTGATGCTTTCCATTCAAAATTCTCATTGGTCACAATCGTACCAGTAATCATCATATCCAAGCCTTGATTTTGAACGGAACCGATATTTTTCATGACGGATTTAAAACCGGTCGCTCTTGGTAGCGGAGTCTCCAACAGGAGGTCTGTTGTTTTTCGACGATAATAAGAAACATCGAAATTTAGGCGATTTTGAAGTAAGCCCAACTCCACCCCAACATCAAATTGTGCTGTTTTTTCCCACTTTAGATCTTCATTTTCAATCGTGCTGACATAAGACCAGGGAGCCCGTCCATTATTCAATAAGATTGTTCCCGCATCTACGATCGCCAACGACCTATAAGGATCAATTTCAGAGTTACCGGTCAATCCATAGCTGGTATGTAATTTCAGGTTACTAATGGTCTGATTACCCTTTAAAAACTCCTCATTGGAAACATTCCAGGCGAGTCCTAATGACGGAAAAAATGCATATTTATTGTTCCTACCAAATTTGGATGAACCATCATAACGACTGGTTACTGTGGCAGAATAACGATTGTCATAGGAATAGGCTGCCCTCAAGAAGTACGAATTCATCGCCCAATCATTGTAAAAAGATTCGGGCGTAGCTGGCGTAACACCTAAATTCATTCTATTATACTCATAGAAATCATCCGGAAGGCCTTCCGTCCGCATTTTATCAAAGTCATACGTCTTCTTTTGCCAAGACAAACCCGCCATCGCATTGATTCGGTGTTTATCGAATTGCTTATTATAGGTCAAATACGTCTCTTCCTGCCAATACAAGGTATTTGTATGCGTGCGTTCCGCCCATCCATTCGGTCTGGAAATATTATTCAAGAGCTTTGAAGAGTATCCCTTATAATCTTTCCTATGGTGATCAATCCCTAATTGTGTTTTCAGGTCCAACCCATCGGCCAGATGAAATGTCAATGCCGCATTTCCAAAAATCTGCGTATTATAACGCAAGCGTTTTTGCAAATCCAGAATGGAAACCGGATTTGCCATCCCTTCAAAACTCAGCTGTTCAGCTACGGTAGATGAAGCTGAATTCGTGTAAAGACCATTCTTATCATAAACCGGATACCAAGGAATCATCTCGATCATCGTACGGCGAGCCTCTTGTCCACCACCGTCTTCTGGTGTATAGCGCCCCCAAGTGTGGTTCACTGTTAAATTTATTGCCGTAGAGAGCCAGGATGTTGGTTTTGCGTCATAGGCCATTTTTGCATTTATCCGTTTATTCCAGGTATTGTTCATGATTCCCTGTTGATCCGTATAATTCAAAAATGCGCCGACGGATGACTTTTCATCACCTTGCTGTACATTTAATTGGTGATTATGTGAAATAGCCGTCCGTGTTGCTTCGCGCTGCCAATCTGTATCATATAAAGGATTACCATTGGCATCAAAATAATTTTTATCATTGAACCAATCCTTTTTATTCAATGACCATGGTTTCCATTTATCATTCTTGCTTTTCAGTACTTCACTTTGATATTTATTTTCATTTTCAAGACCGATCATAAAGGCATCTACCCATTCCTGTGCATTCAGTAGATCCATATAGCGTTGCGCAGAACTTACGCCTGCCGATCCCTGGTAACTGATTGTTCTAGACCCATCTTTGTTACCACGTTTTGTGGTTACCAAAATCACACCATTTGCACCCCGCGCACCATAAATCGCTGCAGAAGAAGCATCTTTTAAAACCTCAATGTTTTCGATATCATTTGGGTTCAGCAAATTAAAATCTTCCATCACAACACCATCCACCACATATAGCGGGTTTGAAGAGGAGTTGATTGTCGCAACACCACGGATAACGACCCTATTCGCGTTAGCACCCGGCTGACTGGAGTTGGAAAAAATGTTTACCCCTGATGCCTTACCCCGTAAAGCATCCAAAGCACTAAAACTCTGGTCTTTAATCATATCCGAGCCTTTGACCATGGCAATGGAACCGGTTACATCTGATTTGCGCATCGTACCGTAACCGACAACAACGACTTCTTCCAATTGGCTCTGATCTTCTTCCAATTGCACGGTGATGGTAGTACCGGCGACAGTCACCTCTTTCGATTTATAACCGACAGAAGAGACCACCAACACATCACCGGATTTAGCTTCCACAGAGAAATTTCCCTGCGCATCCGATTGGGCACCATTTGAGGTCCCCTTAACTGCTACAGATGCTCCTATAAGAGGTTTTCCAGCAGCATCCAGTACTTTTCCCTTAACTTGCTGCTGCAGATTACGGACTTCTTTTACGAGGAGGTTGCCCCCGTAATTTGATGAAGTTGCTACAGCGGCATTAACTTGTTGAAAAGTACCAGCAATAACAGCCAATGAGAAAAATAGCTTTGAATTTTTCCCAAGCTGCGCAAACGATTTTACGTCAACTGTGCTCATATTAATAGTGATTTGGTTTATAAAAACGTTTTAGCAAAAAGATTCTAAAAACGTTTAGTTTAATTTAGTTTTCCCTGTAATTGATTATAATAAAAGGTTTTAGGTCTTTAACCCTTCCCTTATAAATTCTTCCAATTTAACACGTGTTACCTTCAAAAAATGGGCTATAGCCCATTTTGTCAAGCACTTATATACGCAAGAAATGCTAAATCGCTTTTGCTTTTCTTACAAAAAAAATTGTATGTTAATCTGGTTATTCGTTTGGTTATATTATTTCTTTTCTTGTTTTGATTATGTTTTTGCGTTTTAAAATTTTAGTTTAGGTTGTAATTTAGTACTTTAAATTGAAACGGAGAAAGATTTATTCGCAAAATCTTTCTCCGTTAAAACTATATGTTTCCTTTCTTCATTTCGCTGACCGCATAATCAACTGAACGTGCTGAAAAGGCCATATAGCTCAATGAAGGATTTTGTGTTGATGTCGAAGTCATACAGGCACCATCTGTCACAAATACATTTTTTACCGCATGCATCTGATTCCATTTGTTCAAGACGGATGTTTTCGGATCATGTCCCATACGTGCGCCACCCATCTCATGGATGTCTAACCCCGGGGCCTGCCAATGTGTATCCGGACGGATGTTCGTAAAACCAGCATCGGTAAACATCTCCGTCATGACCGCGATGTAATCCTTTTTCATTTTTTCATCGTTCTCATCATAATCGACGGCAATCTTTAACAATGGGATGCCCCAATCATCTTTTTTACTGCCATCCAGGGACACCATACCCGACTCTTTTGGTATGGTCTCGCCCATCATGTGCGAACCCACCTGCCAGATCCCAAGCTTCGGATTTAACAGATTCTCTTTAAGTCCTAAGCCCAAGCCAGAACGGTCTGATTCTTTGCCTCGGGATGCGCCGAACCCTGCTGCATAGCCCCGCAAGAAGTCTGTCTCCTGTTTATGGAGGTTACGAAAACGAGGGATGTATCCTCCGCCAGCAGGATTTCTGCCTTCTGCGGTAAAATCCAGTAGACCTTCGTATTCTGCATAAATACGTGCACTATAATTATGGAAAGCGACATATTTTCCCAATACACCGCTGTCATTTCCCAAACCATTCGGAAAACGGTTTGACTTGGAATTCAATAAGATCAGATTAGTATTGATCGCAGCTGCATTGACAAAAATCAATTTTGCATAGAAGTCGATTTCCTCCTTGGAATCTGTATCGATGACACGAACACCTACGGCTTTTCCTTTTTGTTCATCATATAAGATAGAATGAACCACCGAATGTGGACGAAGGGTCATATTTCCAGTTTTAGCGGCCCAAGGAATTGTCGTTGCATTGGAGCTGAAATATCCACCAAAAGGGCATCCTCTTTGACAAAGCACCCGATTTTGGCATTGTACCCGGCCTTGCTCAATATGAATCTGGTTGGGTTTAGAAAGGTGTGCACAGCGTGCCGAGATCACCTTGCGTTCCGGAAATTTTTTCTGAACTTTCTCTTTAAAATACTTCTCTACAATATTCAATGGGTAACCTGGCAGGAATTCCCCGTCAGGTAATTCTGGAAGTCCATCATGATCCCCGGCAATACCTGCAAATTTTTCTACATAAGCATACCAAGGAGCTAAATCCGCGTAGCGAATAGGCCAATCTACTGCAAAACCATCACGCGCTGGGCCGTCAAAGTCAAAGTCTGACCAACGTTGTGTCTGTCTCGCCCATAGCAAAGATTTTCCCCCCACCTGATATCCTCTGATCCAGTCAAAAGGTTTTTCCTGTATATAAGGATGCTCTTTGTCTTTTACAAAGAAATGTGCTGCGTCTTCATGAAAAGCATAACATTTGCTGACAATCGGATTTTCTTCCTTCACTTTATAAGGCATCTCATTCCGATGTTCAAACTCCCAGGGCATCATATTCGTGGTCGGATAATCCTTAATATGTTGCACATCGCGTCCTCGCTCCAATACCAAGGTCTTTAGCCCCTTCTCACACAATTCCTTTGCAGACCAGCCACCACTAATTCCCGAACCTATCACTATCGCATCATAGGTTCTATTTTTTCCACTGTCAATATTTAGATTCGCCATGTTGGATTTATCCATTAATTTTCACCGCTCCGTTGTACGGTCCCGGAATAAGCTTGTAAATCACCTTATTCTTCATCACATATTCTGAATTCATATAACCTTGGATCGCACGCGATTTAAAGATCTCAAAAAAGATCTTTTCGTCCGTTTTTTCTTTCAGGTTGGCCAAGGAATTTTCTGTTTCCTTAGCATTGGCCAGATTAAGCTGTTTTCTTAGTTTATTAAAACCAGAGACAAATTTCTCTTGATTTTCAGGTGATTCACAGTCATCCACCATCTTGATCACGAACAGGTGCAGGTTTAGATCCTTCCCTCCCGGAGTATCCGATTTTGGGATAAGCACATCCACAAGATCTCCCAAAAATTGCTCATCCTCTGCTGATAATTTCAGCTTATTCAATACTATCGATGCACCACCATCATTCAGACAGGACGACAAAATAGTCAGTCCGCCTGCGATAATGAAAAATTGCTTTATTGCGGTTCTACGGTTCATAATCTGAGTTCCCTTTACAATTCGGTAATATTACATATATCCGAATAAAATTACAAATGCTAAAACGATTAAATTATATGATCAACCTTTAATCCAGCCGGATAAAAGCCGTTTTGCCCCCTGCAAGTTTTCCACAATGTTATCAACATCTGTTAGTCTAGCACGTTCCACCTCCTGTTTCGTTACAGCAATCAACTGTAAACCAGCAGCCAAAGCAGATCTACTCCCCGTGATGGTATCTTCGATCGCAACACAGGAGTCTCCCGTTAAGCCCAATTTCGTCAGCGCCAAACGATAAGGCTCCGGATTTGGCTTCGGGAACTCCACGCATTCCCTTGTCACAAAAAATTCAAAGTAATCCAGCAGTTCATGTTTCCCCAAAACTGTATCCACCGTACTGCGGTAACTCGAGGTTACCAGGCCTATGCGGATGTTATTCTCTTTTAGGTAAACTAAAATATCCTTTGCGAAAGGCATTAACTCAATATCGCTCATATTCGAATCGGCATAAGCAGCACGCGTCCTTTTCCACATGTGTTCTTCGCTCGTATCATATCCATAATCTTCGACCAGACGTTTTACATTATGCGCCAAGGTGTGCCCGGCAAAATCACGAATCCAATCGTCATAAGTTATCTCCAGATCAAATTCCTGTTTTAGGATCGGCGCCCAGTTTTTAAAATAGAAATATTCCGAATCAATTAAAGTACCGTCCAAATCAAACAATACGGCTTGTAGTTTATTCATAGTGTTAAAGATACACAAGTCGGTTGAAAAATCCTATCGAAGCAACCCGCAATAAGTAGAATCAGATATTTCATCATGAAATGTGTTCCAAAAGCCGATATACACATGATACTCTGCTTTCACGTTTAGCTCAATTGGTACCTCCATTGAACATTTCCCATCGGCCGCATTTGCAATTGCCAACTTTATTGAACTCAAATCCTTTAAGCTAACGAATGCCAGATTCAACTTATAGATTCTGTCATTATAAGCGGGGGTTGGCATCCATTCCAAATCTATACGACCGTCATTGAAACTTACCTTTGCATTCTTGGGAGATAGTAGTTCCCCAGCAAACACCTTTAGGTTTTCAAAATTCACAACCGGATTATTATCAGCATCAAATGACACGACCTCGTTGAAAACATGTTTTTGAGCAAGTTGAAATGCTCCATATTTAGATTCTTTGTCTTTTTTAAACCGATAACCGAAATCGAAAACAGGCTTATTTTCCCCACAAAACTCACCTACCAATTTTAGTTTTTGGCGATGTAAACGCTGTGCCTCAGTAGGAGGTTTATTACTTTTCCTCCTCGCGCCTCGAATAATCCATTGTCCTTTGAGATTATATCCATATACCGATCCTACTTTGCCCCGAAAACCACCATTGGGACCATCCTCTAATATTGCCATTTGTTAAATTTTTTGGTTTAATTATAATTTCTCTAATTCCAGCTCAACAAATAATTCGTATTAAGGTTTTCATTAGTTTAGATTTAAGTTAATATTAGCTTAGGTTTAGTTTAGGTTTTAGTTAGCTAATACCTAAACTAAACCTAACTAAAACCTAACTAAAACCTAAACAAACCCTAAGTAAAACCTATATAAATAAATAAGACTATATGCATGATATCTCCAGTTGCTGTCGATCATTTTTGGATAAGCTTAGGACATTTGTTAAGTTTGTTTTTTCAAGCAACCGAGCGGGCATAACATGCCCATAAATTCGTCGTTCTCTTGAGAAATGTTTCGATATTATTTTAAAAAAAAAATAGACACGCATGAAATCTTCATGATTTATTCGGCGTGAGTATGATAAATTCATCACTGACTAAAAAGTAAATGGTGAATCGTTGCCATCATAATATAGCGCAAGAAATCTGAAAGCTTCATCGCCTTAAAAGACTTACACAATGAAAATAATTGCCATTGGCCGAAATTACATCGACCACGCGAAAGAGCTCGATAATCCCATCCCTGAAAATCCCATCATATTTTTAAAACCCGACACCGCGGTCTTAAAGGATAACAAAGATTTCTATTACCCCGAATTTTCCCAAAACATCCAATTCGAAACCGAAGTTGTTCTCCGAATCTGTAAGGAAGGTAAACATGTTACGCCAAAATTTGCCTCAACCTATTACGATGCGATTGGTTTGGGAATCGATTTTACCGCAAGAGATATACAACAGGAATTAAAAGCAAAAAGTCTTCCCTGGGAATTGGCAAAAGCCTTTGACCACTCGGCAGTGATTGGCAATTTGATTCAAAAAGAGGAGTTGGCGGATGTAAATGCGATTGAATTTTCCTTACAACAAAATGGACAAACGGTGCAACAGGGTAACACCAAGGATATGATTTTCTCCTATGAAGAACTGATTGTGTATACATCAAA
Source organism: Sphingobacterium sp. HMA12 (assembly GCF_002933815.1). Lineage (GTDB taxonomy): Bacteria > Bacteroidota > Bacteroidia > Sphingobacteriales > Sphingobacteriaceae > Sphingobacterium. The sequence goes on along the minus strand of NZ_BEYR01000002.1, from coordinate 453,146 downwards.
GTTTATCACGCTCCGCAAAGGTGATTTGATTTATACAGGCACGCCTGTTGGTGTTGGCTCTGTGGCAATAGGGGATCTGTTGGAAGGGTATATTGGAGAGCAAAAAATGTTTAGCTGCAAGATCAAATAGAGGAAGTAGACATGATAAAAAAGACAACATTTTTATTTAGCGTATTAAGTTTGGCCATTGGTCTCGTCCGGGCCCAGGATATTATCAAAAGCCGCAATTATCCTCAAAATTATTTTGTGCGACCGATGGATATTGCTCCCCAAGCTTCGGGGTCATTTGGGGAGTTACGGGCGACACACTTCCACGGTGGCGATGATTATCGTACCCAACAGCGTATCAATATCCCCGTTCATGCGGCAGCGGAAGGCTTTGTCTCCCGTGTACGTGTACAGATCGGCGGCGGTGGCAATTATGTATACATTGACCATCCTAATGGATATACCTCTGTATATATGCATCTGGAGAGCTTTAATTCCGACCTGGCAAGTATTATAAAAGATGAGCAGTACAAACAAAAACGCTTTGATGTTGATGTATTTTTAAAACCTAACCAAGTACCGGTCAAAAAAGGTGAATTTATCGCCAACTCTGGAAATACAGGGGGCTCAGCGGGACCGCACCTACATTTCGAAATTCGTGATACCAAGGCACAGCTGCCCCTAAATCCCCAACTATTCGGGCTGTTATTTCCGGATGGTGTGAAACCATTGATCCGAGGTATAACCGTTTATGACCTTGGCCGTGAAATCTTCGACGAAAACACGCCACGCAGACATCAGACCATCCGATCCATAGGCGACGGCAATTATAGTTTAGCATCTGGCGCCCCTATTCCGGTCAATGGCAACTTTGGTCTAGGCATCAACACGGTAGACCGACGTGGTGGCATTTCGTTTACCTATGGTGTCTATTCGATCGAACTATTCCTGGACAATAAAAACATTAGTACCGTTCTTTTTGAATCCATCCCTTTTGACCAGACCCGGGCGATTCAATCTTATGTCGACTACCCTTACCTCAAGAAATCGGGCGTCCGCGTACAGAAAAGCTTCAAGGATCCCAATAACCCGATCAATATTTACAAAAACCTGGACAACTTGGGTATGATCGAGTTGAAGGACAATGAAGTCCATGACATAAAATATGTGGTCAAGGATGTGCAGGGCAATAAAAGCGAGCTCAATTTCAAAGTACAGAACAACCCGTCTTTAGCGATCAGCCGTAAGCCGGCAGAGGGTCTCAAGATGTTTCATTACGCCGATGAAAACAAATATGAGGCTGAAAATGCGCGCGTCTATATGGGCAAAAATATTCTTTACAATGACCTTTATTTTAATTATTCCCAAGGTACTAAGCCAGCTAAAGGCTATTCGGCGACGCATTACATACACAATGGCTACACACCTGTATTTGGCTATTACAAACTGATGATCAAGCCGGACTATAGCTTACCGGAAAGTCTATACGGCAAAGCACTGATCGTCTCCACAGACGGCGGAGCGCAAGGTGGTAAATATGAAAATGGCTGGGTTGTCGCCAATGTACGTGAATTTGGTGGGTTCTATGTTGCTGTGGATACCATTGCCCCTAATATCACCGCACGTAACCTGACCGACGGTAAGAATGTATCCAATCAACGATCCATAGATTTTACCATCAGCGATAATCTCTCGGGAATAGATACCTTCGATGCCTATATAGATGGAAAATGGGCTTTAATGAAATATGATCCCAAAACAAGACACCTGTGGCATGACTTCGAATCCAATCTTGGCAGTGGCACGCACAGCTTCAAACTGGAAGTGAAAGACAATAAAGGAAATTTAAGAACATACGAAGCCTCATTCAGCAGATAGTTTAACTCCTACGGGAGAAATCTCCGTCATGGGCTCTTATTCCCGGATCTTTTTGTGATCAAGTCTACAGTGCATGATGGATTTTTATCGGATAATATCGTATCTTAATAGGCTAAATAGATTATATATATGGCAACACTAGAAATAGGACAACAAGCACCGGATTTCAGTGCAAAAAATCAAAATGGTGAAATAGTCCATCTCTCGGATTTCAAAGGGAAAAAAGTAATTCTCTACTTTTACCCCAAGGACAATACGCCCGGATGTACAACCGAGGCCTGCAATTTTAGGGACAACTACCAATCACTAAAAAAAGAGGGCTTTGAAATTATCGGTGTAAGTGTGGATAATGAAGCTTCTCATCAAAAGTTTATCACAAAACACGAGTTGCCGTTTCAACTTCTTGTAGATGAAGACAAAAGCCTTGTGGAGGCCTATGGCGTATGGGTAGAAAAAAATATGTATGGAAAAAAATATATGGGTACGGCACGGACGACCTTTGTGATCGATGAGCAGGGTATTATTCAGCACATCATCAAAAAAGTGGACAATAAGAATGCATCCCAACAGATACGCGATTTGAGCATTTAATAGCCTATATTGATGTCGGGGTTCGAATGCCATTTTATGATGTTAACTTCATTTGGATGGCAATGTGGATCTCATATCTCATATCTAGAATCTTATATCAAAAATCTAAATACTAATATCTATATTTGCCACTTATGAGCAAACAGACAGACGATTTTTTCAAAAGTGTAGTATCACACGCGAAGGAATACGGTTTTGTATTCCAATCGAGCGAAATATATGACGGACTAAGTGCCGTCTACGATTACGGTCAATTAGGTTCTGAACTTAAAAACAACCTAAAGACTTATTGGTGGAAATCTATGGTGCAATTGCACGAAAATATTGTCGGTATTGATGCCGCAATTTTCATGCATCCGACAACGTGGAAAGCATCCGGACACGTGGATGGGTTTAATGACCCTATGATCGATAATAAAGATTCAAAAAAACGTTACCGTGCGGACCAATTGATCGAAGATAAGATTGCACGTTATGAAGGAGACGGAAAAACGGCAGAAGCAGCAGCGCTTTTGGAAGCGTTGAATACTGCATTAAATGCTGATGATCTTGCTGGATTAAAATCAATCATCGAAGAACACAATATCGTTTGTCCGGTTTCAGGCACCAAGAATTGGACTGAAGTGCGTCAATTCAATTTGATGTTTGCCACACAGATGGGTGCCATGGCAGATGGAGCAGATCAAGTTTATCTTCGTCCAGAAACTGCTCAGGGTATATTTGTCAACTTCCTGAACGTTCAGAAGACGGGTCGTATGAAAATTCCTTTTGGTATCGCACAGATCGGAAAAGCTTTCCGTAATGAAGTCATTGCGCGCCAGTTTATCATGCGTATGCGTGAGTTCGAACAAATGGAAATGCAATTCTTCTGCCGCCCAGGTACCGAATTGGAATGGTACAACAAATGGAAAGAAACGCGTCTAAAATGGCATTTAGCGTTAGGATTTGATCCTGCTAACTACCGTTACCATGACCACGATAAATTGGCACATTATGCCAATGCCGCTGTAGATATCGAGTTTAACTTCCCTTTTGGATTTAAAGAAGTGGAGGGTATTCACTCCCGTACGGATTTTGACCTGAAACAGCATCAGGAATATTCCAAAAAGAAAATGCAATATTTTGATCCAGAGATCAATCAAAATTACATTCCTTATGTCATCGAAACTTCCATCGGATTGGATCGTCTATTCTTAACGGTTTTATGTAATTCATTGGTAACAGAGGATCTTTCTACAGCAGAAAAACAAGATTCTCGTGTTGTGTTGAAGTTCCCTCCAGCATTGGCTCCGGTAAAAGCGGCGATTTTGCCATTAACCAAAAAAGATGGTTTGCCAGAAAAAGCGCGTGAGATCCTTAATACATTAAAATTGGATTACAATGTCCAATATGATGAAAAAGATGCGATCGGAAAACGTTACCGTCGCCAGGATGCAATTGGTACGCCAATCTGTATTACTGTTGATTACGATTCTCTTGAAGACAACACCGTTACGATCCGCCACCGTGATACCATGGAACAGGAGCGCGTAGCAATCGGCGATCTTGAACGTATCGTAAATGATTTAGCGGGTTGGAATACCTTGTTAAAGAAATTAATATAGATTTAATCTGTCATCAGACAGAAAAAGGTGTCCGATATGGACACCTTTTTTTGTAGCTATTTTTTCAGCTGTATTCTGGCTAGCGGGTTTGATCGGTTTAAAATCAGTATTCTACCACAATATTATCGCGCCAATTTTCATTTTTGACCACCTGAAAACCTTGACTTCCACTCGCGCCATCGAGCAGTTTTCCTTTGAATAGAAGCTGTACGTTATTCCTAATTTCACTGCCCAATTCAAATGTGCGCATAAGCTCTCCCTTTCGGAAAATACGTAGCTCATAGCTGACTGTCTTATTTTCTGGGACGTCACCCATAAATTGATTAAATACAAAATTTTTCGAGCTGCTAGTGAAATTGGGAATAATACGTAAGATGGTCTTATCATCTTGTTCATCTGACGATGTCGCAAAAGGATAATATTGAAAGGCTTTATGCTGCTGTTTGATCTGGATGCTGTCAACAAGATCCAGTCCCTCGGCATCCGTGCATTCAAATTTCACTTCGCTATAGATACGAGCCATCGTCAACACTCTTTCCATGGATTCTTTCACATCAAAAGTATCACGTACCGCAAATATCGCAGCAGACTGCTCACTGAAAGCATTAGACACCGAAAGACTCCTAAGATCCGTCACTGATGCCGGAATCAATAAGGGGGTACCTGAATTTTTGGATAATAGACTCAGGTAGTAAGTCCCCATCGGCAAAACGATATTAAACTTTTCTTTCGCATTGAGTGTCCCCGCCTTCACCAGCAGCTTGGTACTGGCATCGAAGATGTGGTAATACAACTTATCAGGCAAAACGGATTGATCTGTTGTTCCCATAATTTTGACATTGTCCATTTTGAAAGTCCCTGTACTCTCGTTGTAATTATTTCCACCTTCTCTATTGCCCGAAAATAAGGCGATTTTTAACCAACAGCTTTGAGCTGCGAGCAGATTAATCGACTGGAGTGACTGTTCCACTACAAACTTTGCCGAGGTCGTGAGATTTGGCGGATAATGTAAGGTATCCGTGAGATTTTTGAATGTTGCACCTTTATCTGTTGAATAACTTAACAGTAAAGCACGGGGGCCAGTTCCGGAGCTATTGACATCAAAAGTCAGGTTTGCCAAAGTAGCAATGCCCGAACTAGGTATTTTGATCAGAACCTCTTTGGCTCCTTTGAAACTAATCCCTTTTCCAGACGTCGGCCAACCGGCGACATAGCTATAGTCGGTTTTACCACTGTTGTAATCGATGACAGCCGCTTCCTCAAGCGCCATGGTGGGATCCGCGTTACCATTATCAAAATTCCAATGGTAGAGGAGCTGAGTTGCTGTGGTGCTTCCCGTGGTCGAAGCACTTTTAAACCTGGACGATTGTGCTTTCAGGGGGGTAACGATCGTTTCAAAATCTTTGATTTTGAATGTTACTGCGTGTGTTTTTTCATTGCTTTCTTCAGGAGGAAGTTTTGCATTTTTCTTACAGGAGGATGTTACGGCTAGCATCACGATGAATAGGCATGAAAAAATTCCCCAAGTAGATTGGGTTTTCGTTTTCATAATTATGAATGATTTATAAGTTAACTAACCGGCAGATTAAAATTAACTTATAAATCATTAGCCATCAACACTGTAACTAAAAAATTACTTCCGTTTGATCACTCTTACAGGTTGTTTCCTTATCGACCTTTTGGACGTAGACTTTGCGTTTGGTAGCAGTCCGGTCCAACACAAGCATATTATTTGCACCCGTAGGCCGTACATATTCCCCATTGAACGCATCCCATTCGTAAATCGGGCTACCATCTGCATTCAACCAGATATAGTTATAACGTGTATCCGGTTTTTCCTGTACGATCAACTGCACCTTATTTTTCTTTTTGTCAATCCTGATACGGATGTTCTTGGGTTTTTCTACTTTGGCCAATGTTTTCAATAGGATTTCCGATGGTTGTGAAGCTTTGTCTTTCCAATATGCGACAACATGATATTTTTTTGATTGCGAGAGGTTTCGAATAAAGACATTGGTTCCAGTCCCGATAGGTGTACCGGTCGCTGTCTCATACCATTGATATGTGAGTCCGGCAATAGGCCTTTTGACTGTCATCACCTGATCACCACCGGAGCAGGTTTCCAATGTATCGCCCCAGGTATTTGTAGGTTTCAAAAGTTCATTGGATTTCAGCTGATTAAATTTCCAGATGATAGAATCCTTATGGTTCACATAGTTCGGGTTTCGGAGCAGATCTGTCGTATCCTGGATAATTACTTTCAGTTCATTTGTTCCGTCATGCAACATTCCCGGATCCAGATAGATCGAATCAATATCTTGGGCAATGGCTTCATTATTCAGAGACCATACCAGTTTGAATGTATTTGGTGAAGGTTTTGCTAAATGTAAAGAGAATTTCTGAACACTATCCAAGGTCAACACATTGTTGAGCACGGGTTTAACCGCGATAAAAGGATTGGATTTTTGTTTTATTGAAGCGACAAACTGTTCCTGACAAACCGGGCAAAACGGTGCTACAAGGTATTGCATTTTGCAGTATTCATGTGGTCTGAACCAGTTTGAAGGCGATCCTTTCCCTCCATAAGAATAGATGCCCACACCATCTTTTCCAAGCCAATATTTCCAGGGAACGGTATTTACATCAGCTGTTTGGGAACGATTAACAGATTCAATAGCATATTGATTCCCTGCCCAATACTCATCAGCCAGCTGGGCAAAGGAGTGTCCAATCTCATGAACAGCAATATCGTTACTTTTGAAGTTGACCGTTGAGGTAGCCCACTTTCCGCCCGATCCGCCATAAAATGGCGAGTTGACTAAGATAACCACCTGTGTAAAGTTTGGGATATGTGTTTTTAACACTTCTTCAATAAGGTCATTTTTTTGAGGCACCACAAGACGGTGCAATCCTCCGTTGTCAAAGCTGCTGCCAAAAATTGTTTTGGGGTGGGTGACCGGCACAGCATGGTCTCTGGTAAATTTATTATAGCGCCTTGGATATTTGCCAAGATCCGTGTCACCGTGTACGCAGTCATCTGCTTTGCAGTCATGCGTAGCACCGGATTCTTCGGATATCGTCCGAATAGCAAACACATTAAAGAAACTGCTGTATTGTTTGAAAGGTTCTATTGAGAAGAAATAGTTTGTAAACTGTTTGGAATCCGCCGCGTAATCGTCCAGTTGATCTTTAGTATAACCGTCGCCCAAAATAACCAGGTTCACCATATTGTTTGCTGTTCCCTGGTATTGCAAGGTGTCAATCTTGAAATTTTGAGATCGGGCTGTTAACGGGATTAGATAGCCTAATAACGCAAGTAGGACAAAAATTAAATTTTTATTCATCGGAGTAACAATCGTTAGACTTCAAAATTAGCGTTTTCACACCCTTAATTTTTAAACTTTATTGCCGAGTGCTTCTCCGATATTGTCCACTGATCAGACGTTCACCAGCAATTTGCCACCCGTTCTTCCTGAAACACTCAGATTTAACAACCACAGCGGCTAATCACGCATACGGTGCTCGTGGACATATTCACTCGGTGAATGTTTTGTAATCTTTTTAAACACCCTGTTAAAATTGACCACATTGTTGAACCCTGTCTTAAATGCAATGTTAGAAACGCTTTCAGACGATTCGTCAATCAGCATCTTACAGGCTCGTTCAATCCTGATCTCATTTAGGAAGGTGACATAGGTCTTTCGGGTATGTTTTTTAAAATACTTACAAAATGCATGTGGTGTCATGTGCGCGACTGCAGCGATATCTTCGAGGGAGATTTTATCGCCAAAATGCTGAAAGGTGTATTGAAATATTTCATTAATACGCAGGCCTTCGGCATCAGAAAATTTCTTTTGGGGTATACCTGTATATAGGGAGGTCCATTGATCTACCTTCTTGCTCAAAAAATTGATCAGTTTGACAAAGGATAACAAACGGTCTATCCCGGCACTTGTATTGATCTGGATAAATTTATCTTTTAGTGCGACAGCATGTTCGGCATCCAATTTCTTACTGACATTGATATGTTCCAAAAAATATTTGACATCATCAAATTCAGGGAAATCCAGAAAAGATTTAAAATGTTCATAATCGAAGAAAATATGTATGGCATGAATACCATCCTTGACATCCTCTCCGGTTTTAAACATGTGCGGTTCATCTGCATCTACGATATAGATTTCATCCTCTTCAAAACTGTGTGTAAAGTTGCCGATCATAAAGGTTCCCCGCCCTTTTAAGATATAGGTCAATTGGATCTCTTTATGCCGATGATAATTACTATAGAAGGAGGGCAAGATATCCTCCTGCACACAAATAGATCCTTGATAGACCACCGGAACCGTAAATTGAACAACTTTCATCGTCTATTGAAATAACAAATATTAAACCGTTAATTCAAATATACCAATTTTTAAGACAATAATCGTTAATTTTATCCAAAAACTCCTTGACCTGACCGATGAGCTGCGGTAAAGTGGGGTCTTGGCCAGTAAGCGACAAGATTTTGAAGGTCTGCGGATTGATCCACAGTCACCGGACTTCCTTCGGCGGCATTTGTCCAGCCGGTTATTTTAGTAAGCGAATGTTTTCAACAGTGCTTCTTTTTTGGCCTTGTTTGCGTTCTGGGAACAAGCAGCTGTTCCCAGAACAATAAGTGGAAAACAAAGATCGTTAACGAACCTGATAGTCTTTATAGACTCCATTTTCAAATATGCGAACATTTCCTTTTTCTCCTTTTATTTTAAGCGTGACAATTTTCCCATTTTCCCAGCTCATATCGACCGTGTAATTTCCTCTGGCTTTCAGTCCTTTGACCTGTCCCTTAGACCAAGCTTTAGGCAGGGCCGGTAGCAGATGAATGTAGCCATTGTGGCTTTGTATCAGCATCTCCGCGATACCCGCTGCCCCCCCAAAGTTGCCGTCAATCTGAAACGGCGGATGGGCACAGAACAAGTTGGGATAGGTTCCCGCTCCGACACCCTGATACGTTGTTTCATCGGCAAAAGCTGGTTTGAGCAGCTGGCGAAGAATTTCCAGGGCATGATCACCGTCCTGTAATCTTGCCCAGAACAAGATTTTCCATGCCCTTGACCATCCTGTCCCTTCATCTCCTCTTACAGCCAGTGTCTTGCGCGCAGCTTCAGCCCAAGCCGGTGTCGTCTGAGGAGAAATAAATGCCGCAGGATAAAGGCCATAGAGATGGGACACATGGCGGTGTTTGGGTTCAACCTCCTGATAGTCTTCGAGCCATTCCATCACACGCCCCGATTGGCTGACCACCACCGGTGGAGGAATCTCTTTTAGTTTTCCTTTCAAACGGACGGCAAAGCTATCTTTGATCGCCAGAATAGAATCTGCCTGAATCACTGCCTGATATAGTTCACGCACAATCTGATTGTCGATCGTCGGGCCCATCACTACCGCTGCCACCTTTCCATTGGACATCCGAAACGCATTTTCCGGTGATACAGATGGCGAGGTTACCCACCATCCTGTTTTTGGGTCCTGGACTAAGGTATGATCGTAAAACTGTGCCGCCCCTTTGAGTATCGGGTAGATCTCCTTCAGATACCCGTGGTCGCCGGTAAAAAGATAGTGCTCCCAGAGATGGTTGCATAACCAGCCTGACGCTGTACTTGCTCCCCAGGAAGCCTGTTCTCCCGGAGCAGAATAGCCCCAAACATTCGTCATCATATACACAACCCATCCGGGTGCATTATAATAAGCTTTCGCGGTTTGCTCACCTGTTTTCGCAATCCGCTTGATCAACTCAATAAAAGGCTGATGGTATTCACTGAGATTGTTCACCTCCACACCCCAGTGATTCATCTGCGCATTGATATTCAGATGATAATCACCATTCCAGGGCGTCTGGATCTGATGGGCCCATAACCCTTGCAAATTTGGCGGAAGGGAGTTTGAAATGTTCGGCGCCGAACTTGAAATATTCAAATAACGGCCATATTGATAATAGATCGTTGCCAAATCTGGATCCTGTGTTGGATCTTTATAAAAATTGGCGATTCGCTCGTTGGTCGGAATACGCGTATTCGATTTATTCCCAAAGAGGTGAAGTTCAACCCTGTTAAAAATCTTTTGGTAGGCATTCACATGATTACGGTACATTTTATCCGCATTGGATAACTGCACTGCAGCGAGAGCCGCCCGGATGGTAAGGTTTGGATCTTGTCCATAATATGAGGTACTTGCTGTGACATAAATAGAGAGATTACCCTCCGCAGAAACTTCCAGCACCTGATCTTTTTTACTGACCTTCAGATTTTTACCCTGCACTTTCAACAGGCCGGCAAATTTGAGGTTTTTGTCCCCTTTACCATCCGGCAATGATCCTTCAACCAAAATTCCATCGTCCAACAGGGTGTAACGGTCTATATTTTCCTTCCGCTCGAAAGCAATACTGACCGTCTGCCTCGCGTTGCTGTTTTGATGTAATTGAATAACACCGACATTCTTGTCAAAGGAGGTATAGTAAGTCCGCTGAATTTTTGTATTTCCGGCACGAAAAGAAGTCTGTGCCGTCGCAGTGGTCAGATCCAACGATCGTGTGTAATCCGTAATAGTAGCAGATGGCAATTGATAATGCAAAAGCAGATCGCCCAACAACTGGTAACAGCCATAAGGGACATTGGCGCCATTTCCAAAACCTGAGCCCTTGCCATTGGTGACGAAGGTCTCGTTGACCAGTTTTTCGGCTTCGTCATTTTTACCGGCCTTCAATAGCGCCTGAATGGCACTGACATTTTTATGTGCATCATAGTTATTGGGATCCTCCGGGCTCCCGGACCACATACTGATCTCATTCAGCACAATTTTTTCCACCGTTGGATTACCATCTGGCATCATCCCGATCAGCCCATTGCCCAGGGGCAGGGTCTCTTCCCAGATTTTGGCCGGTTTATTATACCAGAGACCGAGTGGATTTTGCTGCGCAAACAAAAGCGTGGTCTGCGAGATGCAGACCATCAGGAGTATTAAAATTCTATTTCGCATAAAGTTCAAGCTCCGCAATTGTCAGCTCATTACCTTCAATAAATTGCTTTGGTTCAAATTTGATAAACTTGGTCTTGTTGTTCGTATCAAAAAATACCTGTTGTAAAATTGGATTTGCTTTGATATTGGAGAATTCGCCTTCCTTAACACTTGTCCACTTTTTGCCATCCGTGCTGGTTGAAATCACATATTTTGTCGGAATGCCGCCAGCCTTTTTATCCTGACGTGGAAGGAAACCGATACCCGAGGTCGCACCATTCGTTTCAATGACCAGGACTCCTTGATTGCCTACGGTTGCAAAGGTATTTGGGTTGCCGTCGGTAATATATGCCTTATCGGTCGCCGTCCCTGTCTGCAATTTAAAATCCGTTTGTTTTTTAAGCTCCTTTGTATCAAAAGCGAAAGCTTCGTTATATTCCTTAAATAGACCGAAATCACTCAAGGTAATAGCTACGGGAGCATAAATATGTAAGCGTAGGCCTGTCGCTGTAGTTGGCTGCTCAAGTTTTATCAGACGATTTGCGCCAATGCTGGTCGCTCTGGCCAATGGTTTCCAGTTATTATCTGTCCATTGCTCAATAACAACACTGTCGATCCGTTGTCCCAATTTGATGTTTTCACGCAATTGGATAAGATCAAATGTCGCAGCCGACTTGAGTTTGATTTCAAGCGTAGCCGATGTTTTCGCGTCGTCTGTTGCCCAATAGCTATAACGGTCATTGTCAGTAATCAACGATGTCGCATATGTTTTGGAATCACCATTACGCGTATTTGAAGCGGTAATGGCTGCACCTTTGGCGAGATTGATACGGAAAGTTTCTTTGATCTTTTTTCCAAAAGCCTGCAAGGATTTCACGTCATTTTCATGTAGCGTACCGGATGGCATTGGCGCAAGCCCAAGATTCATACAGGCCCCCCGACCAACGGATTTAAGGTAAATTTCAAACAGCTGATCCGGTGTTTTCACACGGCTATTCTGCTCCTGATGGTAGAACCATCCCGGACGTTGGGGCACGTCACACTCTGCTGGAATCCAATATTTTCCATTCCGGTCACCCGATTCGGCATTATGTGATTCTGTCGCACCGGGTACTGCAACCTTTCCATTGAGACCTATGGGTGTAAATGTCGCCCACGAGGTTTCAGCAGCAAAACCATGTTCATTGCCTACCCAGCGCATATCAGGACCAATATCGGAGAATATCACCGCATCGGGCTGAAGCTTGCGCACAATTGGCCAGGTCTTTTCATGCCATTCATAATAGGTTGTGCGGTCAATAATCCGTTTCCCTTCATGTCCACCGTAGTATCCATCGCCACCATTTGCACCGTCATGCCAGGAAGTAAACAAGGGGCCGTAATTGCTCATCAATTCGGTCAGCTGTTGCCTGTAGGCATTGGCGTAAGCTGGTGTGCCATAATGTTCATCATGACGGTCCCAAGCTGATAGGTACACACCGAATTTCATCCCATTGCGATGTGTCGCTTCCATAAATTCTTTTACCATATCGCCCTTTCCATTTTTCCATGGCGAGGAGGCAATACTATAGGAGGTTGTTTTTGTGGGCCATAAACAAAATCCGTCATGGTGTTTTGCGACACTGATCAGACCTCTAAAACCACCATCTGCTGCTGCTTTGGCAATCTGATTTGCATTAAATGCCGAAGGATTAAATAAGCTGGGCTGGGCATCACCATAGCCCCATTCTTTATTTTGAAAAGTGGTCGGTGTATAATGGATCAAACAATAGGTTTCCATCTCCTGCCATTTTAACTGGCGTTCGGTCGGTAAGGCCCCATAAGGTTTTAAGGTATCCGGTTTGGCGACATGACCGCTGGAAAGTAAGATGGAGGATAACAAGATTGTGAACATATTCTTAATTAATAAGTACGCGAAAATTAGGTTGTAAAGTCCTAATATAAGAAGTTTTATAAAATTATCCATGTAACATTTGCGTACTCAAAATGGACAAAAAAACGCCCAAAAAGTATGCTGATGCAAAGAAATAGCCTTATTGAATCATATCAATCGATTGATATAAAACATTTCCTTAAAGAGTAAAATGGTCTCTTGCCATATTATCGCTGTACTTTTTTTAGTATGATTCCACCAAACCGAACTTATTTCACCATTGAAGTGCAAACAAAAAACACCGATCTGTTATTAATAGAGGATAAAGAAGTTAGCTGTACTACGGCAGGTTATTGCGTGCCATTGGGACAAGATTGGCATGATAATTATAAGTTCTAGGGCAGAAAAAGGAATGTTTATATTATTAAAAAATGATTATGAAAGTAAATTTAATGATTTTAGCAGTTGCGTTGGCGTTTTCAACAGTAGCATGCAACACAACAGGAAAAAAATCCGAAGCAACAGGAACTGGCGACACCGCAACTACGGTTCAAAAACCAAGTGTAGTGGACAATGCATCGCTGGAGGGAACATGGGAACTTAAGTCACTTACGACACCCGAAACAGCAGGAAAAGGACTTAAAGATCTTTTCAAAGACAAAGTTCCGACATTGACGTTCACAACCAAGGACCACAAAGTCGAAGGTAACAACGGTTGCAACGGCATCGGTGGTACTTACGAAAGTGAAAAAGGCAATTCCATTAAAATCGGTGATAAATTGGTATCTACCATGATGCACTGCGAAAATGCCGCTTATAACGAATTTATGAATGGTTTAAAATCCACAACAAATTTCGATGTCAGAGATAATGAATTAACCTTTATTTCTGGTGACATTGTCGTCATGCAATTTGTAAAGAAATAATACAATATCCACCAATATAGTTGGCACAGTAGCCAGCATTGGCCGGTATGATAATAAATAGAAAAAGAGCTCAGTTGTTAAAGAAAACTGAGCTCTTTTCTATATTATCTACTGGAGTGATCAAAACTCCTCTTTCTCATCGCTCAGCATGAAAAAGATAGACCATATTACAAGACAAGGAAATAGCCAGATTTTTTTTCGACAAAAAGAAGTTATTTAGCAGCGAAATATACCATATTAAAATTTCATCTCGTAACTTTACACATCATGAAAAAAGATCAATCTAAAATCATACGTGAACAGGTCGATCGTTCCGCACTTCGCGAACATTCGACTCCTTTATACCTCACATCAAGTTTTATCTTCGACAGTGCTGAACAAGGTCGGGCGGTCTTTGCTGGAGAAGAAGATGCAATGATTTATTCCCGCTATGCCAACCCAAATACTTCCGAATTTATCAACAAGGTCTGTATTATGGAAGGTGCCGAAGCAGGTTTATCCTTCGCATCGGGTATGGCGGCAGTATTTGCTTCCTTTGCTGCAATTATTGAAAGTGGAGATCATATCGTTTCTTCACGGGCAATATTCGGATCTACCCATCAGTTATTTACAGAGCTTTTTCCGCGCTGGGGTGTTACGACAACTTACGTAGATGCGGCTAATCCGGAGGAATGGGAAAAGGCCATACAGCCAAATACGAAAATTATATTTTTGGAGTCTCCGTCCAATCCAGGATTGGAATTGGTTGATCTGGAATGGTTAGGTAAATTCAAAGAAAAATACCCAAATATCATTCTTTCAATTGACAACTGTTTTGCGACGCCTTATCTTCAGAAACCGATTCAATACGGTTTTGACCTGGTTATCCATTCAGCGACCAAATATATGGACGGACAGGGACGTGTTTTGGGTGGTATTGTGGTCGGGAAACAGGAATTGATAGACAAATTGATGTTCTTTATCCGCCATACGGGTCCAGCACTATCACCTTTTAATGCCTGGATTATTTCCAAAAGTTTGGAGACCTTGGGTATCCGGATGGATCGCCATTGTTCAAATGCACTCGCGCTCGCCCAGGCATTAGAAAATCACCCCGAGATTGAGGATGTAAAATATCCTTTCCTACCAAGCCATCCGCAATATGAACTCGCCAAAAAGCAGATGAAAGCCGGTGGTGGTATAGTTACACTCGTTGTCAAAGGTGGTTTTGAGCGTGCGAAAGCTTTTGTTGACCAGCTGGAAATGATTTTATATACATCCAACTTAGGCGACTCGCGGTCAATTGCTACACATCCTGCGTCTACGACACATTCCAAATTATCAGAAGATGAGCGTTTAAACCTGGGTATACAACCGGGCAGTATCCGCTTGTCTGTTGGCTTGGAGGATCAAGAAGATATTATCAACGATATCTTACAGGCATTAGAGAAAACTAAATAATCGATAAATACAGCTTTAAATCAAAAAAGCCTTTGTGTAGTGCAAAGGCTTTTTTGATTATTCTCAAATCGTTCTTAACTCAACGAAGCAATTGCTGCAGCATAGTTCGGTTCGTCAGCAATTTCTGCTACCTGCTCTTCGTACAAAACTTTACCATTCTCGTCCAAGGTAATCACGACACGGCTCAATAGCCCTGCTAAAGGTCCATCAGCGATTGCCAATTGATAAGCATCAGAGAAATTTGAATCTTTATATTCGGATAATGTCACTACATTGCTCAAGCCTTCGGCTGCGCAAAAACGACCTTGTGCAAATGGTAAATCTTTCGATATACATAACACCACGGTATTGTCCAATTGAGATGCTTCTTTGTTAAAAGCACGTACCGACGCCGCACAGGTTCCTGTATCTACGCTCGGGAAAATATTTAACACAACTTTTTTCCCGTTGAAGTCTGCCAATGATTTATCAGAAAGATCTCCCGCAGTTAATTTAAAATCAGGTGCTTGCTCACCAACCTGTGGCAAATTGCCTTTTGTATTCACTGGATTGCCCTTAAAAGTGATTGTAGCCATAAAATATGATTGTTTAATTTTTAGTATCCTTGCTCTTAAAGGTACGAGCAAAAAAAATATTACACAACATTTATTAATATTAGCCAAACATTTATTATGTTAGCATTGTATTTTAAAGAGGAACGTTAACCAACAATAAACACTAGTATGAAGAAATTATTATTCTCAATACTTTGTGCATCACCATCACTGCTCTTTGCACAAGGGTCTCAAGTGAATACGCAGGGCGTACGTGCATTAGGCATGGCTGGTGCCGGATCTGCACTGTTCACAGACGAAACAAGTATATTCTATAATCCGGGAGGTCTGGCAAAAATGGACCATAATGCTGTTTCCGGAGGAATTTCCGCGGTAATGTATCGATCAGCCTTCAAAGAATCCGGAAGCAATCAGGTCTACAACACACGCTCTCAAGTTACACCTCCTTTTTCCGTTTTTGCAACATTCGGGCCCGACAATGCCCGTTGGAAGGCTGGACTGGGTGTGTATACACCCTACGGCGGAGCAGTGGACTGGGGAGACAGTTGGCCCGGAAAGTACGAGCTCAACCACCTCAAGTTGCGTGCGATCTATATCCAGCCAACCATCAGTTATAAACTGACGGATAACTTAAGCGTAGGTGCTGGTTTAGTTTACAACATTGGCATGGTCGATCTGGCGAGGTCACTACCCTTGTTTTTACCGGACGGATCTTCTGCAAATGCTAAATTAACAGGTACTGGTACTGGTATAGGTTACAACGTCGGTGCCCATTACAACTTTGACAACAACGTCGCGATCTCGTTATCTTACCGGTCAAAAGTAGTTACAAAGCTGAAAAAGGGCGATGCCGAATTTACGGTGCCTGACGCGGTTGCTGCCTCGTTTCCTGACACCAAATTCAGTGCAGAGCTTCCTTTACCGGCATCACTTAACCTAGGTCTTTCGGTGCCAGTAAGTGACAAAGTGGACATTGTTGCCGACGGAACTTTTATTCAATACAACATCTATAAAAAACTGGTCTTTGACTATGCAGACAATACCCCGCTACTGCAGGATACTGAACAGATAAAAAATTATAAAAATGCATTTTCAGGGAAAGTTGGGGTGAATTATAAAGCAAACGAAAAGTTGGCTGTACGAGCCGGGATGGGGTATGTAAAAACACCGGTTGACAAAGATCATGTTTATGCAGAGACTCCGGACAACGACCGTATCATGGGTGCGCTGGGATTGTCTTACGCAATCAACGACAAATTTAGCCTTCACGCAGCTTATGTTTTACAAAAATTGAAAGAGCGTACCGTAACTAGCCCCGTCACACAAATTGAGGGCGCTTACAAAACCAACATTCATGCCCCTTCAATTTCATTCACCTATAAATGGTAATAGATTATGAAAAGATTTCAAAAAAATATTAAGCTTTATATTGGTTTTGCGGCGCTGGCATTGGCTGCGTCCTGTAAACCATCTATCGACCTCGATACCAAAGGCGGAAACCCTGAAAATGTGGATTTCAGCAAATATATTGCTGTCGGTAACTCCCTGACTTCCGGTTATGCCAATAGTGGACTTAGTCTTAAGGGGCAGGAACAATCTTTTCCGAATATGCTCGCGCAAGAAATGAAAAAAGTAGGCGGCGGAGAATTTTTGCAGCCTTATTTTCCTGCGGAAAACTATAATGGCAGCGGATTTTTATATTTAAAAGCGCTGGTCAACGGTCAACCTGAATTAGGCACCGTAACCGACCACCTCGCTATCCGGGGGCAGACGCCGGACAAAAAGCCGCTTTATATCAAATACACCGGTCCGATCAATAATCTGGGCGTACCCGGTATGCGACTGGATTTGGCATTTGCTCCGCGTATGGGTGAACTAAATCCCTATTTTGAGCGACTGTTGCCAGACAATGAAACGGCAACCAAAACGTATGTAGATTTTGCAACGACCAAAGACCATACGTTCTTTTCCTTCTCATTAGGAAACAACGACGTGCTGGGTTATGCTACAAACGGTGCCGTGACCACGGATGCCACAAACACCTTAATTTCCGAGCAGACATTTGCAGGGCTTTATACCAGCTTTATCACTAAGTTGACCAGCAAAGAACAGAAAGGGGTTGTTGCCACCATCCCGGATGTGACGGCCGTACCTTATTTTACGACAGTAACCCGTCAAGCCTTACTGGCAGGGGTGAACGCCGCATTAAAGGCACAAGGAAAAGATCCTGTTAGTGATATTTATATCAAAACAAAAGCTGACCTTCCTCGGGCAGCAACGGATAAAGATATGTTTATTCTCCCATTTTCTTCAGCAGGTTTATTGGGTCGGCAAGATCTCAAAGACCCTGCAACGGGTGTTGTCAATCCATTTCCTTATGGTCTCCATCCGAGAAATCCTGTCGGCGACAATTTTGTCTTGGATGAGGCTGAGGCAAAAATGGTCCAAGATCGTATTGTTGCGCTCAACGCGATTATTAAACAGGTTGCTGACAGTAAAAAACTTGCAGTAGCGGACATTTATAGTTTCTTGAACAAAGTAAAATCAGGCTATCAGATTAACGGTATAGCCATCAGCAATAAATACATCACTGGTAATATATTCTCGTTGGATGGGGTTCACTTAACGCCTATGGGCTATGCCATTATGGCCAATGTTTTTGTTGACGCGATCAATGCAAAATATAGCACCAAATTAGGAAAAGTAAATGTCAGCCAGTATGGCGGTGTTGCCTTACCTTAGTGTTATACATGAACTAAAAAGAGCTAAAAAAGGTCATTTGAATTGAACATTCAGATGACCTTTTTTTGTGAAACAATGCGTATTTTTGTTTAGCAAAGTCATTCATCAACGTTCTAGAAATGTTTATGTTTGTTTAATGTTCATTCGCTTCAAAGGTTGCATTCGATAACTCTTTTATAAGAGGAGTTTGACAGCGGAAGCTGCTATGGAATGAATGCAAAAAAACAAGTGTTATACGCGTAAATAATTATTCTTATGAAAATCAAATTAAACCGTGTCAATCAAGCTGTGCATTTCGAAGCCAGCAGTGAATTATCTTCCGTCAAAGTGAACATCGATGGCTCTGAAGCAATTGGTGGTGAAGGAAAAGGTGTTCGCCCCATGGAGCTGGTATTGATGGCATTGGGTTCCTGTAGCGTTTTCGACCTACATAGTATCTTGGTCAAACAACGTCAGCAAATTGACGATATCCAGGTGGAAGTAGAAGGAAAGCGTCGCGAAGAGGTTCCACAGGTATTTACGGATATTCATATCAACTTTTTCCTTAAAGGGGACATCGACGAAGTCAAAGCAACAAAAGCTGCGGAATTAGCCGTGAAAAAATATTGTTCAGTACATGATATGCTTGCTGCGGGTGGTATTAATATCACATATTCGCTAAAAATAAACTAATATTTGTATAGTGCCTACGCTTACAGCTACAGATTTTAATTCTATCTGTGGATGTAAGCGTAGGCATTTTTTGTGGGCTAAAGTCTTTTTTGCTCTTCGGTCTTGGTCGGCTGGTTGCTGCTCTTGATTTTTTGATTTCCAAAGTGATAGCGCAGCGTTACATTGACCTTTCTTGTATCTTGGTAATCGTCAAAATAATTATCCTGATCGGCATACTTTGACGAGATTCTCATCTTTTCAGTCCTGAAAAGATCCATAAAAGCCAGATTGACTTCCAGTTTTTTGTTAAAAAATTTACGGTTGGTCGTCAAGTAAGTGCTGGAATAACCTGTAATCCGAAATGGCCCCTGAATAGTCGGCGAAGTAAAACTGTTTCCGAGTTCTACATTCCAGCCGGCATTTTTGTCCAGCACATAGCTTGAACTTATATTGCCATTGCCGATGTAAACGTCATTCTTGTGCAGTAGGGCATCAGATCCCATAAAATAATTCTCATTGTACATTCCTTCCAGCTGAAGATTTAATCCCCAGCGGGAGGTCAACTGAATACTCTTGCCCAGATCTATCCCCGCTCCCTGCCCTTTCTTAATGTTCGTATATTGAAAGATCAGCTGATGATTGACATTATCCTGCAAGGCGATTTCCATATTAGGCCATTTCTCAAACCGATAAAATAGATCCACATTCCAGCTGTTCTTTGTCCAGGTCAGGTTGAGGTTATGTACAATGGTAGCCCTTAAACGTGGGTCACCTTGAAAATAGGAGAACAGATTATAATAGGATTTCGCAGGATTGAGCCATGAGTAAGCGGGACGGCTGATGCGCTTACCATAGGAAAACCCAAATTGCTGCTGGTCTGACAATGCATATTGCATATAGAACGTAGGGAATAGCACAACATAATCCTTCTTGTTGATATCCTTGGGCTCTGAGACAATACCCTCCAGATCGGTATACTCACCTCTTAATCCTGCTTTCCAGCTCCATTTTTTCCAGCTATAATTCAACGATGTATATAAGGCCGCATTGCGTTCTTTGTAATCAAATAGACTGCTCTTTTCGGGCCGATGCTGCAATGTACCGGATTCATCGTCTGAAAATAGCAGGTCACTTGTTGTCTTTACAGCACTAAACTTTCCACCAAATTCTACTTCCAGTCCCTTTATTTTTCCTGTAACGTCAACTTGCGAGGAAAAAAGGCGATTTTTACTGACATTATTACTAATAAAACGTGTGCTCGACGGCTGTTCACCTTTAAAATGCAATGCTGTCAATACATCCTGATCATTGCTGGCATGGCTGGACGTAAAGTAAGACGACCAATTGATGCTCCATTTGGGGCTGAGTTTCTTCGTCACCTGTAGATAGAGGTTATTGGTCTTGTTGGAGCGTTCATGGTCATTTGTTGTAAAATAACTGGACTCTTGCACCCGATCTTTGTTATAGATTATCGTAGGCACTTCATAAACACCATAGGATCTCGGCCCATAATAACCGTTTAAGCCTGCATTGACCGACCATGTTGAGTCTGGCGTATAGTCCATCGAAAGCACATAGCTATTTTGGCTATTATTGGTATCGAAACGGTCCATTGTCCCTTCCCAAGAAGTTTGTTCCTTGGGATAATACACATAGTTTGTTTCATAACGAGCATAGGTACCGCGCCCAAAATTGTATGTCCCCCGTAGATTGAACTTTTCGCTTTTATAATACTGCGTCAGTCCAAACAACTGTTTCCAGGTCGTACTCTTTTCGGCCAGAGCTAGCAGGGTACCCCGATAACCATATAAGGTAGATTTGGACAGCTTGATGTTAATGACCGTGCTTCCATCCGCTTCATATTTTGCCGGTGGATTGGTAATCACCTCAATGGATTGTACATCGTTACCGGCTGTGTTCTCCAAATAAGTTTTCAGTTCGTCACCACTCAGCATCACCTTACGGTCATTCATGAGTACTACAATCTTTTTGCTGCCCCGGACGACGAGGTCCGAACCACTGGCCATCACCAAAGGTGTACGTTTAAGAATATCCCAGGTGTTGAGTGCGGAGAGATTACTATTTTGAACATTAAATTCCAGGCGGTCCAATTTACGGATCAATCGCGGTTGCCGGCCCACAACATTCACTTCTTCAAGTTCTTTTGCCTTAGGCAAAAGTGTCAATATCAGGGGGCTGTTTATGGTGTCGCTGTAAAAAAATATCTCCCGGGATCCAAAGGTCAAATGCGAGGCTTTAAGATAGTATTTGCTATGCTGCACCAATGACACTTCAAATTTTCCGGCACGATCTGTTTTCGTTTCGCTGAGCTGTTGATAGGTACTGTCCAACAAAACAATGGATGCGTCAGCTAGCGCCTCCTTATTACCATCCTGGATCTGTCCCCCGACCTGTTTAGTCTGTGCCGTCACGAACAATGGTGCTGCAAGCAAAAATAATAAGCATTTCATATTTCGGTATTTAATGTTCCAAAATTGTCCATTAACACAGCTAAATATGGTTAATGAAGAGTTAATGCTGCGTTAAGGTCTATAATCTTCGTTAGGAGCGGTTATATTTGTATATGGAATTGAAACCTAAAAATTATATCATCCTTTTCACCCTATTTTTTGCCATCCTCATTGGCATACAAGGTTATCAATTGTACAATACCTATCGGCTCAAACAACGTGAAGTATTCGCTGATGTCAAAAAGAACCTGGACAGATTAGAAGACTCCGATTCTATTTTTGACAACAACTTATTAAGCAAGGATATCGCCCGTGATTATTACATTAAACTGGTTAAAAAGGAGATCACGGCAGAAGGTTTAAAAAATTTATACAAAACACATGCGCAAAAAACGTCCCCGGAGCTAACAAAATATGTCGACAGTATATTCCGGCCACTGGGTATGCATGTGATCCTCCGGCAGGAAATATTGGGTATTTATTATAAGGATGTAGCAACCCCATTGGTTAATGGGCCCATCACCGTGTATACCACAAAGGGCACTTTTCACAACCCTGCGGAATTATCAAGCAGCAAATGGCTTACAGAGAAAACTGAAACAAACAAAGTTCAGGATAGCGTCCAGAGCAAAGAAATCTTATATGTTTTTTCCGTTCCGCGAAAGACGTCTTTTGAAGTGGTCAATCTGCGCTGGATTTTGTTCAGGGAGCTGACTTCACTATTACTGAGCACTTTATTGATTTTAGCGGCTTTCATCTGGTTGTTTTATCGAACAATCAATAATCTCAGAAAACAGGATAAACAGATCGCTGTCTTGCACGATGTGGTGGACAATATCTCGCACGAGCTAAAAACGCCTATCGCTACCCTTAAAATTGCAGCTAAAACACTCCGAAAATCTCCGGATGACACGATCATAGCGGTTATTGAACGCCAGGTTAGCCGCTTGGAACAGACACTGGATCCGCTGAATGAGCACCAAACGACGACGAGTTTAGCCCCCATAACTCCGGATGAACTAGCGAGTATTTTTAGTGATTTTCAGCTGTGCAATCCAACGGTCAAACTCATTGTGGCGCCAAGCTCCAACATGCAGATTTGCCTTAATCCTCTAGATGCAGCGACATTATTTTCAAACCTGATGAATAACGCGGCCAAATACGGTGCTACACAAGTGGATATCGGTTTTGAAGAGCAGAAAAACCAGCTATCCATTCAGGTCAAAGACAACGGACAGGGCATGGAAGAAAGCGAGTTACCCTATATTTTTGAAAAGTTTTACCGTATCCAAAAAAATAATATCCATGACACGAAGGGTTTAGGAATCGGTCTATTTTTGGTTAGGAGTATCGTCAAAAAATATGCGGGCGATATCAGCGTGATGAGTAAATTGCAGCAAGGAACAACTTTTGTGGTGCTATTGCCACGCTAATTTATCGGGTTATGAAGAATAAACTATTGTTGGTAGAAGATGATCCGGATTTCGGATTCATGCTGAAACAATACCTCGAGCTGTCGGACTTTCAGGTGGAATGGATTTTACAGCCGAATGATCTTATAGCAGACTTTCAGCAGCTTGTGGAATATGATTTAATTATTCTGGATGTGATGCTCCCCCAGGTGAGCGGATTTACGCTGGCCAAAGAGATCAATACACTTTTCCCATCACTTCCTTTTATCTTTTTAACGGCCAAAGAACAGAAGATCGATAAGTTGACCGGTTTAAAAATCGGTGCCGACGATTATATTACCAAACCCTGTGATCCCGAAGAACTGTTACTTCGTATACAGAATATACTAAAACGCAATCAAAAACATGTATCCGCAGGTTCCATTCCAATTGGTTCGTACCTATTTTTTCCCGACCAACTGTTGCTGAGTCATTCTTTGGAACAATATAGGCTCACCGAGCGGGAAGCACAATTACTTTTGTTCCTTTGCCAGCACAATGGTCAGCTCGTGACACGGGAAGATATCCTTGAAAAGGTATGGGGGAGCGCTGATTTTTTTACCGGCAGAAGCATGGACGTTTTTATCACCCGCATACGAAAATACCTAAGTCATGACCCGAATCTGAGCATCAGTTCGAATCGAGGCGTAGGATTTACCGTTCAATTTTGATGTGCAGGTTGGCTCAAAGCAAATCATCCCCACCGCTGCATAGCGCATTTTAGTTCGATATTATACGCTGAGGCATTCCATCGGATTTATCCTCCAAACTCTTCTTTTCGCCTGTTCCATAATTTCTCTGCCCAACGGCCTACAAACCAGAAAGAAACTGCAAGAATCAAGAAAAATACCGCTCGATTGATGTTATCCCACAGATATTCGACATAACGTGTATAGATATTCAACACCAAAAACACAAAGCCCACCTCGCGGGTGACATTGTCTTTTGCTTTTAATCCATAAATCACAAGAAATGCCGATACTGCTGTGGAGAGAATACCCCAATAAAACATGTGATATTGGCGTACGGTGGTCCATTCATAAAAATCCGAATAGTTGCCAAAAATAGACAGCGTCCACAAGGAAACCATGAGGTAAATCAAACCAATGATATAGCTGACCGGCTGAAATATCTGCAAGCGTTCGAAGCGTGGCTGCGCCCACACTGCCGCTGCCGTAATTATAGCACCGAAAATAGTGAACCGTAAGGGATAATTCATTCCCCAGAATTTAAAGCCCCAATTGCTATGGTAAGCTGTCTCGGTGGCAAACCAAACACCGAGTGCCAATAGCATAAACGTCCAGATCAGCTTGCTATCGAGCTTTACGGCGAGAATTCCGTAGATCGCGACGGACAATAAAAACAAGAGCGAATAATGCATGGTATCCTTATCCAATACCTTACCCATAAAGCCGATGCAGGCTGCCGTTCCGAATACGCCGATCAGCATCATGGTCTCCGTGGACAGGTTCTTGTAGGGATAGCGTTTTTTATAGCGAAAGCCCAAGGTATAGAACAGCACAGCTACCGCAGCAAAAAAGAAGCAGAATAAAATATTGGGTGCTTCGTAAAGGGTATCAACAAAAGCGAGGAAAGAAGCATCCGTAAACAACGAAAAGACAGCAAATACCAGGGAGGCCAGCGCTATCCAAAAGGCGTAACGTGCCAATTGTCCCCAGTCGAAACTTTTGACATCGAGGCTATCCATCAGTTCGTCGGCTTTTTGTTCATCCAATAGATTTTCCTTTTTCCAAAATTGGACAATATCTTCGATGGATTGTTTTTCCTGTTTGCTGACGTCGTATTTTCGCATTATTATTGTATTGATATTGTAGAACAAAGAATAAGTATCTCCCTGTTTTATTTTTATTTTTTAGGTCCTGTACAAACTTAGGGCTTACAAGGTTATCATAGTCACCTTAACCGACCACAAGATAACAATTACCTTCGTAACTTTCCTAAATCTTCAAGTTATCACAGGATATCCAAATCACATGTATATCACATTTTATTCCAAAAGTCAGATATGCTCGCATAATTCCTTTAAAATCTGTAATTTTGCATGTTTTGCATTTTATCCCTTTTACACGGGTTTTAAGGAGTTTTCATGGCAGTAAAAAGAAGCCCAGATTTGGGCGAACAGAGTGAAGTTCAGGTATTTGGAGCGCGTGCGCACAATCTAAAAAATATAGATGTTTCTTTTCCGAGAAATGAATTGGTTGTTATCACCGGCTTAAGCGGTAGTGGTAAATCTTCCTTGGCTTTTGACACCATCTATGCAGAGGGTCAACGCCGGTACATGGAAACTTTTAGTGCCTATAGCCGGCAATTTTTGGGCGGTATGGAACGTCCGGATGTCGACAAGATATCAGGTTTGAGTCCTGTGATTTCCATTGAACAAAAAACAACGAGCAAAAATCCAAGGTCAACTGTCGGAACAATCACAGAAGTATACGATTTTATGCGTCTTTTGTTTGCCCGTGCCGGTGAAGCATTCTCCTATGTCACTGGCAAAAAGATGGAGCGTATGTCTGACGATCAGGTGATCGAACGTATTCTGGATGAGTTTGAAGGCCAAGCGCTCAATATCCTCGCTCCTGTCGTGAAGGGACGTAAAGGTCATTATCGTGAGCTTTTTGAGCAAATTCGCAAACAGGGCTATGTCAAGGTACGCGTGGATGGCGAAATATTGGATTTGATTCCAAAAATGCAAGTAGACCGCTATAAGATTCACGATATTGAAATTGTCGTTGACCGTCTGAAAATAGAGCGTGAAGATAAGAAGCGCTTGCAGACCTCGGTGATGCAAGCGATGAAAACGGCAAAAGGTATTATCAAAGTGTCTACCAAAGACAATCAGGAGCAATTTTATAGCCGTTACCTGATGGATGCCGAATCCGGCATCTCCTACGATGAACCGCAGCCAAATACATTCTCATTTAATTCACCCTATGGTGCCTGTCCGACATGTGATGGATTAGGCTATATTTTCGAGATTGATAAAAACGCAGTCATTCCTGACAAGAAACTTAGCATTCAGAAAGGAGGCCTGGCGCCGTTGGGGCCTACCCGGGAGAACTGGACGTTTGAAGTGCTTAAAGCCGTAGCCAAAAAATTGGATTTTGCTGTCACAACTCCATTGGAGAAACTTAATGATGAGCAGGTCGACCAGCTTTTGTTTGGCAATAAAGAAGAACCGATCGTCGTCACCGTTTCCTACGGAAGCTACGGCGCCCGTGAATATCGCGTGGAATTTGAGGGGATCTTCAAAATGCTGGAGGAATTTTCCGGTAAATCTTCGGATGAAGCACCTTCGTTGGATGATTTCAGAACCAAAGTTACTTGCCCAACTTGTGCGGGAGCACGGTTAAAAAAAGAATCGCTGCACTTTAAGATCGCAGACAAGAATATCCATGAACTATCGACATTAGATATCTCGGCATTAAAAGAATGGTTCGATCAGGTGGAAAGCAAGCTGGATGAACGCCAGCTGGTCATTGCGACGGAAATACTCAAAGAAATAAGGGCTCGTCTGGGCTTTCTATTGGATGTAGGCTTAAACTACCTGACACTGGATCGTACGGCAAAAACATTATCCGGCGGCGAAGCACAACGGATCCGTTTAGCGACCCAGATTGGCTCACAGCTGGTGAATGTACTTTATATTTTGGATGAACCGAGCATCGGGCTACACCAACGGGACAATGAACGTCTTATCAACGCACTTAAAAACTTGCGTGATATTGGCAATTCGGTCTTAGTGGTTGAGCATGATAAGGACATGATCCTTCATGCCGACTATGTGATTGACATGGGGCCGGCGGCGGGTGTACATGGCGGCACTGTTGTCGCGGAAGGCCAACCCAAGGAGATCTTAAAATCAGACTCCTTGACCGCAGCTTATCTTAATGGGAAAAAAGAAGTTAAAATTCCCGAAAAACGTCGTGAGGGCAATCACAAAACACTGTCGATTCATGGCGCTACAGGGCATAACCTCAAGAACCTGACCGTAACATTTCCGCTCGGCAAATTGATCGTTGTATCGGGGGTTTCGGGATCCGGTAAATCCAGCTTAATCACCGGTACGCTCTATCCGATCCTGAATAAGCATTTCTTTCGTGCCAAAGCAACCCCACTTCCATTCAAAAAGATTGAAGGCCTGGAGCATATTGATAAAGTTATTGAAATTGATCAAAGCCCGATAGGTCGTACACCACGTTCCAATCCTTCGACGTATACTGGTGTATTCTCCGATATACGCACCTTGTTCGTTCAACTTCCGGAAGCAAAAATCAGGGGCTATAAACCGGGGCGTTTTTCGTTCAATGTCAAAGGTGGCCGTTGTGAAACCTGTCAGGGTGCAGGCTTGAAAGTAATTGAAATGAACTTCCTGCCCGATGTACAGGTTCCTTGTGAAACATGCCACGGAAAGCGTTATAACCGAGAAACTTTGGAAGTGCGCTACAAGGGCAAATCTATTTCAGATGTACTCGACATGAGCATCAATGATGCAGTCGATTTCTTTGAAAACGTGCCAAGCATTTACAGAAAAATCAAGACCTTGCAAGATGTAGGTTTAGGTTATATTACCTTAGGCCAGTCTTCTACAACCTTATCCGGCGGAGAGGCTCAACGGGTGAAGCTTGCCACGGAACTTTCCAAGAAAGATACGGGAAATACATTTTACATTCTTGACGAACCTACCACAGGACTTCATTTTGAGGACGTTAACGTGCTTATGGGGGTGATTAATCGATTGGTGGACCGAGGAAATACCGTATTGATTATTGAACACAACCTTGATGTTGTCAAATCGGCCGATTGGGTGATTGATATTGGTCCTGAAGGTGGAAAAGAGGGTGGTCAAGTACTATTTGAGGGAACCCCAGAAAATTTAATTAAAAACAAGAAAAGCGAAACCGCACGTTTCTTAAAATTAGAAATGCAATAGATACTAATTTTTGAGAATGTGTATTTTTTGATCTCATGCATTCATGCGGTCCGGGTCTATGTTGTGCTTCGGAATGGTATCCTAACAGGATTTTAAAGAACGGCTGGTTGAGCCTGTTCCTCATTCCATTTGGGACACGAGCTAAGCAACAGATTTCATAAAGGTTTTTCGTAACTTTGTATTATATGTCGGATATTATTCAATTACTTCCAGATAATGTTGCCAATCAGATTGCGGCGGGAGAAGTGGTGCAGCGACCAGCGTCTGCCATTAAAGAATTGATTGAGAATGCCATTGATGCTGGAGCTGACAAAATAAAACTTATTGTTAAAGATTCAGGTAAGTCGTTGATCCAAGTCATTGACAATGGCTGTGGAATGAGCGTAACGGATGCCCGCCTTTGCTTTGAACGTCATGCGACCTCAAAGATCCGGAAAGCAGAAGATTTATTTGCCATCCGTACCATGGGTTTCCGTGGAGAAGCAATGGCTTCCATTGCCGCAATCGCGCAAGTCGAACTAAAAACACGCCGTGTTGAAGATGAGCTCGGCACTGTTGTCGAAATAGAAGGATCAAAAGTTGTCAACCAATATCCAGAAGCTGTCGCTGCTGGAACAAATATTTTAGTTAAAAATCTCTTTTACAACATCCCTGCACGCAGGAACTTCTTAAAGAGCAACTCTGTTGAAATGCGTCATATCATTGATGAATTTCAACGTATCGCATTGTCCAATCCACAGATTTTCCTTTCCTTGCATAGTGATGGGAATGAAATCTATCACTTGCCTGCCGAAACACTGAAACAACGGATTGTCCATATCTTCGGAAACAATTACAACCAACGCCTTGTTCCCGTAGAAGAGGATACGTCCATTATCAAGGTAGAAGGCTTTGTCGGTAAACCTGAATTTGCGAAGAAAACACGTGGTGAACAGTTTTTCTTTGTCAATAAACGCTTTGTACGCGACCCTTACCTGCACCATGCAGTGATGAATGCGTACGAGGACATCATGCAAGCGGAGACCTTCCCGTTTTATGTGCTGTTTATTGATATAGATCCTGCCCGTATTGATATCAATGTACACCCTACAAAGACTGAGATCAAATACGAGGATGACAAAGCGATCTACGCCATCATCCGCTCAGCGGTGAAAAGATCATTGGGACGCTATAATATCATGCCTTCTTTGGATTTCGAACAGGAGACCAGCTTCTCCAATCTGATCACAAAGAAATCATTGGATGAGATTATTATTCCGACAGTCACCTTCAATCCGGACTTCAACCCTTTTGACACCGACAAATCCAAATCTTCCTATTCCAGATCGGACAGCTATGCGGAAGGCTTTGCCAAAAAAACCGGGGGAATACCAAGCAATTGGGATTCATTATACGAAATCGTGGAAAAAGAAGAGTCTGTACAACTCCCCCTGCATACGGATTCAGAACAGGAAACGGATCGCCCACAGGCCATCCAGGTAGAAGATAAAACTTCGTCCAAATTATTTTTTCAGCTGCACAACAAGTATATTGTTTCACAGATTCATTCTGGATTTA
The DNA here is from genome assembly GCF_002933815.1 of Sphingobacterium sp. HMA12. Taxonomy (GTDB): domain Bacteria; phylum Bacteroidota; class Bacteroidia; order Sphingobacteriales; family Sphingobacteriaceae; genus Sphingobacterium. The sequence continues at coordinate 423,476 of NZ_BEYR01000002.1, read as the reverse complement.
TCCTTATTGATCAACAGGCTGCGCACGAACGCATTTTATTTGAACAGTTTCTGGCACAACTTGATCAGCATAAGGGCCTAAGCCAGCAAAGTCTATTCCCACAGACGATAGATCTCAATCCTTCGGATAATGAATTGATGAAAGATTTATTGGACGACATCAATGGTCTGGGATTTCAGATTCGTGAATTTGGAAAAAATTCCTATATTATTGACGGAATTCCAGCGGATTTGGGAACAGGCTTTGATGAGATAAAAATGATTGAAAAGATATTGGAAGATTTTAAGAATAATCAATCCGAGTACAAGCTGTCAAAAAGGGAGAATCTGGCGAAAAGTCTTGCTCGTAATGCAGCGATCAAACCGGGCACACAGCTTGACAACACGGCTATGGCCGAGCTGGTTGATAAGCTCTTTGCCTGTCAATCACCGAATATCTCTATCTATGGCAACCCTGTGATCGCAACATTTACCTTGCAGGAATTGGCAGAAAAATTTGGCAAAAACTAGAAGATAAAACTATATGTTTCAACAATTGACACCCGTTATCAAGAATTTACTGATCGTAAATATTGTATTCTTTTTAGGATCACAGTTCGTGCCCATTGCGTATAATTATCTTCCGGTTTTCTATCCGGATTCGCCTTATTTTAAAATATGGCAGATAATCACGCATATGTTTATGCATGCTGACCTTGGCCACATCTTTTTCAACATGTTTTCTTTGGTCATCTTTGGTCCTATGATCGAGCATGTCCTCGGTCCAAAACGTTTTTTGAACTTTTATCTTATTTCGGGTATCGGTGCCTGGCTATTGCAAATGGGCGTTCAGGGTGTTGAAATATATAATGCCACAGGAAGCTTCTTCCCTTTACACCAAAGTCTGGATATGTCGATGTTAAATACCTCCAATCCGGGATTAGTACAAGAGATATATACCTCCCGTATGTTGGGAGCTTCTGGCGCAGTATATGGGGTGTTGCTTGCTTTTGCATACCTTTTTCCAAACATACCGCTTCAATTTTTGTTTATTCCTGTACCAGTCAAAGCGAAATATATGATCGGTGGCTTTATCTTGATCGAAATCTATATGAGCTTATCCAGACCGGGAGATTCAGTAGCCCATCTGGCTCACGTCGGCGGGGCATTGTTCGGTTATTTGCTGCTCAAATTCTGGAAGGTTAGAAAGGGAATCTATTAATAGCGTGTGTAATGAATAACATTGGTTTAAAAGATTTTTGGAGACAAACGTATAAGACTGGTTCGCCGATTCCGATTGTGATCAGTATACAGGTTTGTTTATTTGTCCTCATCTATTTTCTGGACCTTCTTTTTGAGCTGAAACTTGTCTCACAAAGTTTTTTACAGCCGATTGTACAGCATTTGAGTTTGCCCAGCAATTTTTCGAGCTTCTTAGCACAACCTTGGTCATTGATTTCATCCAACTTTGTCTATGTACAGCTTTTAAATTTGATTTTTGACAGCCTTTGGCTGTATTGGGTTGGCCAAATATTTTTCACCTTCTTAAACAAGAGGCAGTTTTTCTTTGTTTATATCGCTTCCTGGCTCCTCAGCAGCTCCTTATATGTTGGCTTTGGCACACTGATACCGCCACCCACAAGCTTGCATTTAATGGGCGGAGCCCATCCGTTGGCGGCTGTCCTTGCGGCAATTGTCACCTTGGTACCAAACTACGAATTACGGCTGTTACTTTTTGGTACGGTTAAATTAAAAATAGTAGCCATTGTCTATTTTGCACTGGAATTTTTATTTTTCACTCTTGGCAATAGACCTGCAGCGATCTCATATTTTGCAGTCGTACTATTTGGTATGGCTTTTACCTATGCCCTCAGATCCGGAATGGACTGGTCTACACTTTTTCAGAAAAAACAAAAAAGACCTGCAAAAATGAAAGTTGTTGTAGGCAATAATATACCGACAAATCGGAAACATCGTTATGACTTACCCAATCAGGATGAGATTGATGCCATCTTGGATAAGATTTCAGTATCTGGTTACGAAAGTCTGACACACCATGAAAAAGAAACGCTCTTTCGAGCAAGCAATAGTGGCGACAAGGTTGATGGATAGAAGGACTTTTTTAAGAAGAAAACTGGGATTTATAAGCAAAACAATGTTTCTGGCGAATATGCTTGCGATCATTGCTTTGCTCATGAGTTATTCAGCAACTTTCATCAATCCGAAATCTTTTTGGCCCATCGCATTTCTTGGGTTAGGCTATCTCCCCATTCTGCTCGTTAATATTGGTTTTATCTGTTACTGGCTGCTTCGCAAACGAAAAGTTGCGCTGTATTCGCTGGTCGCGATCTTAATCGGCTGGCCATTTCTAACCAAACATTGGAATATCCGAAAAGAAAATCCGCCAGTGCCTCCCGAGACGCGGACGCTACGCATTATGACCTTCAATGCACATCTGTTCAAAAAGGTCAATGATGAAAAAAAAAGCTTTAAGGCTGATGTCGTGCGTATCATTGATAGCATCTCACCGGATGTGATCTGCTTTCAGGAATATATCAGTAAAATCAAAGGGAAACATGTCTTTTCCGAGGAGTTCAAGGACAAGCTGGGTTACGACTATTTCTTCTTTGAGCCTAGTTCAAAAAATGACTATGAAGCCTATGGCATGGCTGTTTTGTCCCGATTTCCCATCTATGATTCCGGAACGATCCGTGACAATGATTACGGCATTAATAGAATCTGTTATGTGGACATCAAAAAACAGGATACACTAATTCGCATCTACAATATCCATCTACGTTCTTTTGCTCTTCAGAATGAAGATAAGGAGTTTATCCAAAACTTGTCCAACAAGAATGAGAACGACAATACAGCAACACGTCGACTGAGCAAAAAACTAAAAAATGCCTTTGAGCTCCGTAGTGAACAGGCGCATTCGCTAAAAAAACATATGAATGACTGTCAATATCCTTACATCGCTGTTGGTGATTTTAACGATACACCGATGAGTTATTCTGTAAATTTAATTGGAGGCGGCATGTATAACGCCTTTAAAGAAAAAGGAAATGGCTGGGGCGTAACACATCATTCGCTTTTGCCAATTTTTCAAATTGACTATATCTTTGCCAGCCCTAAATTTCAGGTCATGAATTACCAGGTCGTCAAACAAAAGCTATCAGACCACTATCCGGTATGGTCAGATCTACGGCTTAAACCTTAGGCATCTGATAGCCCAGCGATTTAAGACCTATTTCTATGAATTTATCCCTTCTATTTTTTATTTTATAATAGGCTTCCCGACCAAAATAATATCGCCCAACCAAAGCTTCGATATCCGACTGGATCAGATCATGTAGGTTTTTTGCTTCACTTGCGTTAACCGAAATCCTTTTCTGTGCATTCAGGAAGGCGATAAATAAATCAAACTCCGCAGCTGGCAAATGGTAACCACTGATAAAGTTTTCGATAGAATACGCTGGCAGATGTTTTGTAAAACGATCGTACACAAATTCCTCAATTGCATTGGAATGAAAGATCTCACGATATTTAGCACTTGTTTCATTGGTATCAATCGGGATGTTCACATCGGGTAATATCCCGCCACCGCCAAAAACCAATTTCCCTTTGCTTGTCGTAAACATTTCCTTTTGACCAAATTCGGTATCCAGTGTCCAGAGATCAAATCCGGTCATGTATTTTGCGGCATCAAAATTAGCGCGGCTATATTTACGTTGGATACATCTGCCGAGTGGTGTATAATAACGCGCCACAGTCAGATTCACTGCCGAACCATCGGAGAAATCAAACTGTTCCTGAACCAAGCCTTTTCCATAGGATCGTCTTCCGACGACAGTGGCCCGATCCAAATCCTGCAAGGCACCACTCAGAATCTCACTCGCTGATGCCGTGCTTTCGTTGATCAATATGACAACACGCCCGTCACCAAACTCCCCCGGTTTCTCTGAATAATAATCCTGACGTTGTTCATTGGCTCCTTCGGTATACATCAACAGCCTCTTTTCTTTAAAAAACTGCCCAGCTAAATCTATGGCTGTATGTACAAATCCGCCACCGTTATTCCGTAGGTCCAAGATAAGGTCCTGGGCCCCGCTTTTACGCATATCAATCAGCGACTGTTTGAATTCGTCTGCGGTCTTATGTCCAAAGCGACGGATCTTGATATAGGCAGTCTTGGGCGCGATCATATAAGACGCATCCAAACTGGTAACGTTTACCTGGTCACGAATGACTTTCAACGGATTAACGAGTGTCTGTCCATTCCTTTGGATCGAAATAAGTACCGCAGTTCCTTTCTTACCACGGATCAATTTTTCAATTTCCGCCTCAGGCACCTTTTTCCCCGCCAGATCTTTGTTGCCGATTTTTAGGATACGATCACCGATCCGCATGCCACTTTTCTCTGCAGGTCCGGCAGAGACCATTCCCACCACAAGCAGCGTATCCTTTAAACGAAAATACTCCACACCTATCCCATCAAAGGAACCTTCCAGAGTCTCCTGTTTAGCGAGTACCTGATTAGGCCGCAAAAAGGTGGAGAAAGGGTCAAGGCGGGAAACGACGTGCTCTATCGCTTCATCTTGCACGGTATCAACACTGATATTGTCTACGTAATTTTCGGAAATCAGCTGAATCAAGTATTGTAATTTGTCTGAATTACCGTTGGAACCTAAACTGGAAAAGGTTGTTTTCTGGTTGCTCCCCTGTTCTTCGGCATAATTTTGTCCCAACAGCAAGCCAAGAAGCAATACTGCAGCATATGTAGCAGCTACAAAAATATTTCGCTTAATACTCTTTTGCATAGGAAAAATCCAGTGTTTATAAACAGATAAACTGTGTTTGCGCGTTCATGAAATTACTTCCCAAAAGTAACAAGTTTATTCGGTTTAATCCGTACACAGCTGCATAATTTTACATTAAAAACAAAAAATTGTCGTTAGCTGTTCATCCTTAAAAATTAGTACTTTCTGCATTGTCAGAAAATACGAAATAGCAAACATGAAACTTGCAAATAAGCTTAAATTTATCTTAGTTTGGACTTGGAAAGGAATTTAAAATATGCACGAAATCGAACCTTATTACAATTGGCGTGACTATTACATCGCCGCAGAAGACGAACAATCACCATTCTATGGTACTGTCTATAGCGAATTCGATTTCGACAAACAGATTTACAACTTTTTGCTGCATCCCCAATGGGATGAATTCGGGTCGCTCACACTCTATCTAAAGGTGTTATTTGTCGATTATGAAAAACAATACTGCATTATCGAACTGATCGGCGAGTGGAATGATGCCATATACAATGACATTATGTTACTGAAAAGGGAACTTATCGATGTCATGGTCAGTCAGGGGATAAAATATTTTATTCTTATTGGTGAGAATGTATTGAATTTCCATTCTTCGGATGACTCTTATTATGAAGAATGGTTCCAGGATATTGACGATGGCTGGATTGCTGGCGTGGGCTTCCGGGAACATGTCGTCGAAGAGTTTCAGCAGCAGAATATCGACTATTACATCAATTTTGGCGGAGCACTGAATGAACTATCCTGGCGTACATTAAAACCAAAACAAGTATTTCATCATGTGAATGAATCCCTGACAAAGCGCCTTGGTTTTTGAGTGATTTAGTATTTAGTAATGCGTATTTAGATTTTGGTTATACAAGCCTATGGCTTACTAATTATTTCAATTTTTGATTTTTACCTTTTAATTTTTACTTTTTACTGTATTATCCGTTAACTTTGTGATCGATGTGTTGTGTGCCATGCACACATACCGATTAATTTTTACGTTTTACTTATACAAAACAATATGTCATTCAGAATTGAAAAAGATACGATGGGTGAAGTTCAGGTACCTGCAGATAAATACTGGGGTGCACAAACGGAACGTTCACGCAACAACTTCAAAATCGGACCGGCAGCTTCTATGCCTCATGAGATCGTTGCAGGTTTTGCTTACTTGAAAAAAGCAGCGGCTTATGCAAACCACGAATTGGGTGTTTTACCTGTTGAAAAACGCGATGCCATTGCAGCTGTATGTGATGAGATCCTTGCAGGCAAACTAGACGACCAATTCCCTTTGGTGATCTGGCAAACTGGTTCGGGCACACAATCCAACATGAATGTGAACGAAGTTGTGGCAAACCGTGCTCAAGTATTAGCTGGACATAAGATTGGTGAAGGAGAACCTGTATTAAAAGCAAATGATGACGTCAATAAATCACAGTCATCAAATGACACCTTCCCTACTGGAATGCATATTGCGGCTTACAAAGCTGTTGCTGAAGTTACTATACCGGGTGTGGAAAAACTGCGTGATACATTGGCAAAAAAAGCTGAAGAGTTCAAAAATGTGGTTAAAATCGGTCGTACACACTTAATGGATGCGACCCCATTGACATTAGGTCAGGAGATTTCTGGTTATGTAGCTCAATTAAACCATGGTTTAAAAGCCTTAAGAAATACACTTTCACACCTGTCCGAATTGGCATTAGGTGGTACTGCGGTAGGTACTGGCTTAAATACACCAAATGGTTATGATGTAGTTGTTGCGAAATATATCGCTGAATTTACAGGCCTTCCATTTGTTACGGCTGAAAACAAATTTGAAGCTTTGGCCGCACATGATGCTATTGTTGAAACGCATGGTGCATTGAAACAATTAGCGGTTTCATTGAATAAAATTGCAAACGATATCCGGATGTTGGCTTCCGGCCCACGCTCAGGTATCGGTGAAATTCTTATTCCAGAAAATGAACCGGGATCATCTATCATGCCGGGCAAAGTGAATCCTACGCAATGTGAGGCCTTAACCATGGTCGCTGCTCAAGTAATGGGGAACGATGTTGCCATCACCATTGGCGGTACACAAGGACATTATGAATTGAACGTATTCAAACCATTAATGGCAGCAAACTTCTTACAGTCTGCACGTTTATTGGGTGACGCCTGTGTGTCTTTTGAAGAGCACTGTGCTGCCGGTATCGAGCCTAACTACAAACGCATCAAAGAATTGGTTGACAACTCATTGATGTTGGTAACTGCATTAAACACGAAAATTGGTTATTACAAAGCGGCTGAAATTGCACAAACGGCGCATAAAAACGGTACTACACTTAAAGAAGAGGCAGTACGTTTGGGTTATGTGACTCCAGAAGATTTTGACGCTTGGGTGAAACCTGAAGAAATGGTTGGAAGTTTAAAATAAGCTGTGGCAATAATTTCAATAAAAAATATATCATCAAAAACATACCTATCGGCTCTTGCCATAGGTATGTTTTTCTTTTTTACCGCCTGCAAATTCAATTCGGATATGCAGGGTGAAGGGGCTTCGTTTTTACAGGGCGAATGGGTACAGGACAGTATTCCGGGACAAGGCAAGATGCTGCAATATACATTGACGGAGTTTAAATTTACCTGTGATTCCGTTTACGCGACAATGCACGTAAACAATAAGGTACAAACGATTCCCGATAGCTGTTATAAAAATGGTTCTTGGACAGAACACGCCAAAGGGATTTATGTCCTGCGTGGCGACTCTGTTATTGTAGATGGTATTTATACCAAAGAAAATGGCAAGCAAAAGATTTCGGGCTGCTATCTTTCGGGGCAATATATCCCACGTTTTAAGGTCGTCTATCATGCTGCGGATTCTGTGGTACTGGAAAGCCGGTTTGACCAACGCCCTATTGTGCTCAGAAAGACCAAGGATATCACTTGTGTACCTAAGAAGAGATATTAGTATTGAGACATTAGGATTTAGACTTTGTTCTCTATGCAAGCCTTTGGCGGGTCTACTTCTACCTTATCTTGATCGATAGACTCGCCTCAAGGGATTATTACATCGATAGAAAAATCAACATGTAATAACCCGTTTTTTATTTTTACTTTTGCCTATCAACTTCCAACCATCCATATGAACAAAGGAATCATTGCCTTAGCTTTTGGAGGACTTGCCATCGGAATGACGGAATTCACGATGATGGGAATCCTGCCCGATATTGCTAAGGACTTGCAGATCGAAATCCCAACTGCGGCCCACCTTATTGCCCTATACGCGCTAGGCGTGGTTGTGGGTGCCCCGACATTGGTCTTATTTACGGGTAAATATCCTCCCAAAAAGGTCTTACTCTTTTTAATGCTTCTGTTTTTTATTTTCAACGGTTTATTCAGCATAGCGCCGGGACAGTTTTTGATCAGTCTCTCCCGTTTTATGGCTGGACTCCCACATGGCGCTTTTTTTGGTGTAGGATCTGTTGTGGCGGCTAGGCTCGCCCCAAAGGGAAAAGAGGCCCAGGCCATCTCGATCATGTTTACAGGTATGACAATCGCGAATCTGGCAGGGGTACCCTTAGGCACCTATCTTGGCCATCACTATTCCTGGCGCCTGACTTATGGTATTATCAGTATACTGGGCCTGATTACCTTCGCGGCAATATATGCCTGGATGCCAAAAATTGAGGCCTCTAAAGGAAATAATATTTTCAATCAACTGAATTTTTTCAACAAAAAAATTGCGTGGCTGCTCATGGCGATTATCGCAATCGGTACTGGTGGTTTATTTGCCTGGATCAGCTATATTGCTCCTTTGGCAACCAAGGTTTCTGGCGTTCCAGCTGACCGTGTACCGCTGATTATGATATTGATTGGGGTTGGTATGTTTTTTGGCAATCTGATCGGCGGAAAACTAGCCGATACCATTTCGCCAACAAAAGCAGCAATTGCAAGTTTTTCGGCTATGGCTCTGTGCCTCGTTATGGTGTATTTTATCTCACCGCTAGGTTGGACAGCCTATCCACTGGCCTTTATTACAGGTTTGGTCTCCTTCACCATCGGCTCGCCGACACAACTGATGTTGATTCGGGCTTCCAAAGAAGCTGCAACGTTGGCTGCAGCAGGCGGACAAGCGGCATTTAACCTCGGGAATACACTCGGTGCATTTTTAGGGGGAATTCCCATTACATTGGGGCTGGCTTACAATACCCCTTCACTGGTGGGTGTAGGTATGGCAAGTATTGGCGCCCTGCTGACACTGCTTTATCTCAAGGTTTACGACAATAAAAGTTAACAGTTAAAAAAATTCAAATGGCCCGAAGCAGTTACATCAGTGTATTGCGTATCATAGCAATCTTTTTGATTATCCTGATCCACTCCTCTTCGGGCTATTTAAACAGCAATGATTTCGATTCTTTCGATTGGAATTATGCCAATTGGATCAATAGCTTCTCCCGTTTTGCCGTCCCCCTCTTTGTCATCATTTCCGGCGCATTGCTTTTGCAGAGAGATGAAGATACAAGTACATGTTATAAAAAACGCCTGTTTAAAATTATTCCACCATTTATCTTTTGGACCATTGTCTACCTAATCTATTATTTTATCCGGTACATCGATTTTGAGTATGTGGGTTTTCCACAAGTTATTAACATTGTGTTAATTCGTTTAAAATCAGGAAGCAACGCCCACCTTTGGTACCTCTACATGCTGATCGGACTCTATCTGGCCATTCCTTTTCTACGAAAAATGATCCGGAATTGTTCAAAAAGAGAGATTGAGATTTTTTTATGTCTGTGGTTTGCTGCATTATTTTTCAGCAATAAATGGTTTAATGCCTACCTACCAAATTTTGACCTTATGTTCTTTTACGGCTATACGGGATATCTTGTCTTGGGTTATTATCTCTACAACCATCAACTCGGGCAGCTGAAATGGTCTAGCATGCTGTTCTTTATAGGCTGCTGTCTGATTACAGGTTGGGGTACCTATTGTTTAAGTCTTGAAAAGGGAGAATTTGACCCCACACTATACAATTATCTATCGCCCAATATTGCATTAAGTGCAGGTTTTTTATTTGTATTTATTCAATGTCTAAAGCTCCCAGAAAGGTTAAGTGCTTTCTGGGAATTTATCGACATTCATAGTTTTGGCATTTATTTAAGCCATATCCTACTCTTGAACTATATCCATCCGCTCATTCCCTTAGCCACGCTATGGAAAATTCCGGTAGCAGCAATTCTTACGCTGCTCTCAAGTGCCCTGCTAACTTACTGTCTGCGAAAGATCCCATTTGGGAAATATGTCAGCGGTTAGTTCAATTTGGTCCGGTGCTTATTTTTCACCTTCGACTTTATTATAGACATAAAGGTGTGCATTAGGGCCTTCAATCTCTTTTCCATCCTGATCCAGCCCGATCAGTTTATTTTCACCTACCTTTAATTTCATGTTGGTTTCTTTGCCGGTCAGATGTACAACCGAGCCGTTATCATGCCACATCACCTTACCCGAATCTTCAACTTTGGTGTTCTTATTGATATATTCACTTACAATCGAGAAAGTGTTGTCATTCTTTAAGGTAATATTTGTTTTGATGCCTTCACAGTCAGCACAGGGAATGGTTGCTTCGTACTTGCCCGGCCAATCCAAAGAATTCTGAGACGTATGGGTTGTATCTGCTGTCATCGTTGTATGATCGGATGAATCTGACGCTACCACTTGTTGATTTTCCTTTTTTGTCTGATTGCAGGCGCTCAAAGAAAGTGCTGCGAGGCAAATAAATAATACGGATGATTTCATATTTCTGCTATTTTGAGTTAAATCTACCGGGTAACAAGCAATTTCGGCGCCAAGAAATGTTTATCCAAATCTAAAAAATGCATCGCCGTTAAAATAATGAAGCGGTGTATAAAAAATAAAACGAAGCGGATAGGAATGGTATGGCGGTCCTGATATCTATGGTTGCCCTGAGATTGTAGCATAGGCTGACAAAGGAAAATAAAAAGGACCGCCCAATCGTTGGACAGCCCTATTTATATCGTATACTGTACGACAATACATGCCATAAACATGTTATATTTATAGCACAATGTGCCTACAGGAATTGCATGTCTTATTTCAGACTAGAACGGTAAATCATCATCATCTGATGAGCCAGACAAATCTACAGGAGCGGGCATATCCGCATAACCCGGAGAAGATGGTGCCGGTGCAGCATTTCCTAATTTTGTCACACGCCATGCAACAAGTGAATTGAAATATGTCGTCACGCCATCTTTATTTGTCCAAGGACGGCCACGAAGATTAAAAGACACCTCTACCTCTTCGCCAATAGCCAGGTTATCAAAAATTGAAGTTCTGTCTTGTGTTGATTCAAAACGGATATACTCAACAAATTGTGGGTTTTCGGCATAAGCTACAATCATATCACGTTTTTTGAATGATTCTGTCACTTGTTGTGTCGCTCCTATCTCGTGTACTTTTCCTCTAATTTCCATAATCAAAAAAATAAATATTAAAGCGTAAAATTAAGCAATTTTTGAGGAAGAGTTTAATTAACTTTGTACAAAATATGATGGAAGTTTTCAACACCCCCAATAAAGTTATCATTACGTGCAATAAACGCTTATCGCCGTATTTGCAACAGGAAGTTAAAGAGTTAGGTTTTGACATCGTCAGAGCATTTCCTACTGGAGTCGAATTGAAAGTCAGTGTAAATGATACGATCAAGCTCAATCTGAACTTGCGTACCGCTTCGCAGATTCTATATTCGTTAAAGGAATTTTCGGCCAACAATCCCACGGAGCTTTACGAAGAGCTCAGCGGGATTGCCTGGGAAGAACTGATCCAATTCGATGGCTATTTCTCGGTAAGCTCCAATGTGGACAATGAAACAATCAGTACGCCTCTATTTGCAAATGTGAAGGTGAAGGACGCGATTGTAGATCGTATTAAAGATAAAAAAGGCATGCGCCCGAATTCTGGTCCGGAAAACAACAAAGCTGTCGTTCACCTTTACTGGAAGGATGACCGTGCGGAAATTTTCCTTGATACTTCAGGCGAGACACTTGCCAAACATGGTTACCGCAAGATTCCGGGCAAGGCTCCCATGCTGGAAGCTCTGGCAGCTTCAACAATTATTGCATCAAAATGGGATGGTGTATCCGCTTTTGTCAATCCGATGTGTGGATCTGGAACACTGGCCATTGAAGCGGCATTGATCGCTACCAATAGAAAACCAGGACTACTGCGCATGAATTACTCATTCATGCATTTCATCGGTTATGACGAAACTGTTTTCTTTCAGGAACGTCGCTTGTTAAAAGATCAGATCAATAAAAAAGCAGCTCCTCAAATTATTGCTTCGGATATCTCCGAAGAAGCGATCAACGTTTCCAAGATGAATGCTCGCACGGCAGGTGTGGAACAATTAATTTCATTTGAAGTATGCGATTTTGCCGAAACACACGTTCCTAAAGAAGGTGGTGTCATCTTATTCAATCCTGAATACGGTGAACGTTTAGGTACGCATACCAAGTTGGAAATTACTTATAAACGCATGGGTGATTTTATGAAACAGGAGTGCAAAGGTTATAGAGGCTATATATTTACAGGTAATCCGGATCTAGCAAAGAAAATTGGTCTCCGTGCGTCCAGACGTATAGAATTTTATAACGGTAAATTAGATTGTAGATTATTAGAATACGAATTATACGAGGGTACTCGCGAAAAAACAAAAGTATTGTATGAATAACATTATTGAACGCACAGTCGCATTTGTGCAAGATCGTTTGAAATTTGCGGAAGCAGGCCATGATTGGTCGCATATTCAACGCGTATGGAACAATACGAAGTTAATTTTAGAAGATGAAGAAGCTGATGTCATGGTCTGCGAATTAGCCGCACTCCTGCATGACATCGCTGATAGCAAATTCCATGATGGTGACGAAACAATTGGCCCTCGCGTTGCCGGAGAGTTTTTGGCAAGTCTGGAAATTTCTCCGGAAATTATTGACCATGTCAAAAAAATCATCTTTAACATGTCTTTCAAAGCAAGTTTGGGTGAGGTCTCTTTCCATTCCAAAGAGATGGAAGTTGTACAGGATGCCGACCGTTTGGACGCCATTGGGGCGATAGGTATCGCACGTGCATTTAGTTTCGGCGGAAATAAAGGCCGGGAAATGTACAACCCCAACATCCCCGTACAGGAATATAAAGACAAGGAAGCCTACAAACATTCTGAAGCTCCGACAGTTAACCACTTCTACGAAAAGCTACTCTTGTTGAAAGATAAGATGAATACACAGGCCGCAAAAAGAATTGCTGAACACCGCCACCAATATATGCTCGAATTTCTAGATGAGTTCATGGCAGAATGGAATGGTAAAAAATAAATTACAGTTAACAATAACTAAATATAAAAGTGGTATTTTAGATCTTGTAAATCAGGATAAAAAGTACCACTTTTTTTATGCTGTAAAAATCAGCTTTCAAACTAACACATATGAAAAAATACATTTTTAGCTGTCTGACGTTGGCTATGGTCATTTCATCGGCAACATTATTTGCACAGACCAAAGCGATTGCACATCGTGGCGTATGGAAAAACAGTCATCTTCCTCAAAATTCCATTGCCTCTTTAAAAGCCGCACATGAACTTAAACTTTTTGGATCTGAGTTTGATGTACACCTCACCAAAGATAATGTCCTTGTTGTCAACCATGACAATGATTTTTATGGTATCGACATCGCAACAGCAACGTATGCGGAGCTCCTCGCCAAAAAACATCCCAATGGGGAATCCATTCCAACATTGGAAGAATATATCAAAACTGGGAAAAAATTGAAAGGATTACGCCTGATATTGGAATTAAAAACCAATAAGCTCGGCGTTGAGCGCACGCTTGAGGCCGCAACAAAATCTGTCGAAATGGTTAAAAATCTAAAAGCAGATAAAATCACGGATTACATCGCTTTCAGTTTTGAAGCTTGCCAAAAAATTCATGAGCTCGCTCCAAAAGCAAATATCCAGTACCTGAATGGCGACAAATCCCCTACAGATGTAAATGCGGCAGGAATCAACGGTCTGGATTACCATTTTTCGGTATTCAAAAAAAATGCGAGCTGGTTGCAGGATGCACATCAATTGGGCATGAAAGTAAATGCCTGGACAGTCAATACGGAGGAAGAAATGAATAATCTAATTGGACAAAAAATAGATTTCATCACAACAGATGAACCGGAATTGCTGCTTCAGGTATTGAAAAAATAAATGACAAAAATGGAATACTACGCAGCTATACAAGATGAGAGAGCAGGTATTCCAAAATAATTATTCCAATGAAACCATCATGATTTATTCGATCACACTAGGGATTGAATAACCGAGCAAAGCGAGCTCATTTATGCCGATGAGATTAACACTTATAAATAATTAATATAGATGAAAAAATACTTTATTCTCGCAGCAGCATTATGCTTATCGTATATTTCCTATGCACAAGATTTTATTGCAGCGACATACAATATTAGACAAAGAAATACGGTAGATACTGGTAATATGTGGGTTGACCGCAAAGTGCCTCTGACTAATTTGATCAAGTACCACGGTTTTGATATATTCGGTGTTCAGGAAGCCTTTCATGATCAGGTTCAGGATCTAAAAACGTTACTTCCGGGATTCGACTATGTCGGTGTAGGTCGCGACGACGGCGCACAGGAGGGTGAACACTCCGCAATTTACTACAATACCAATCGGTTCAAAGCCATAAAAAGTGGCACGTTCTGGCTTTCAGCAACAGATACCGAACATCCGAATAAAGGTTGGGATGCGGCCTTACCGCGTATCTGTACCTGGGGGATTTTTGAAGATAAAGCCAATAAAAAGCGATTCATTTTTATGAACACGCATTTTGACCATATCGGACGTATAGCGAGAACGGAAAGTGCGAAATTGATTTTGGCCAAAGCAAAAGAATTTGCACAGGATCTCCCGTTGATCTTAACCGGTGATTTCAATGTGGATGAAAAAGATGAAGCTTATTTTACCCTCGCTAATAGTAAAGTGGTCACTGATGTACACGAACTGTCTCCACTTAAATATGAGCCGAACTCTTCGTTTAACGGCTGGGGAAAAAGTCTCAGGGCATCTGGCCGTATTGATCATATTTTTATCACAAAGCCTTTCCAGGCAAAGAAATATGGTATTCTGACAGATACTTACATGAGTAAATTCCCTTCTGACCACTTCCCTGTTGTGACAACACTTTCGTGGAAATAGGCCGGCAGGGACTGCTGTGACAATTTAGGATCTTCGTTGCAGTGGGGTTGTGGCGCATCTGCTACGGATACGGACAATTTCATGGAAAGAACAGCCGGCAATTTAAACTTTTACAAAAATTAACGGTCGATATCCTTAATTTTGACAGCAAAACATATCATGATGAAATTTCCATTACTATATTGTACCCTATTTGTTTCGGGGCTTTTGTACTCCAACAACAGTGAAGCGCAGATCTTTAAAAAGATTAACGAAGCCTTGAACAAGGCAAGCCAGGGTCAAACCGATAGCACAAAAACGACGAATTCTCCAACTACTGGATCTCCGACTTCTGGTTCAAATAAATCGAACACTTTAGCTTCCTTATCAAGTAAGGATGCATCACTTGGTATCAAGCAGGCTTTAAGCAATGGTCTTAATGTAAGTATTGAGTCTCTAGCAAAAAAAGACGGCTTTTTAGGTGATGCAGCGGTCAAGATTTTAATGCCTGCTGAGGCTCAAAAAGTAGAAAAAACACTTCGCGCTGTGGGTATGGGCAAACTATGCGATCAATTTATCCAAAGCATGAACAGAGCGGCAGAAGGGGCCGTAAAAGAAGCCGCCCCAGTATTTGTGAATGCATTGTCTAAAATGACCATCACCGATGCAACCAATATTCTATTGGGTAGCAAGCAGGATGCTGCAACGACATTTTTCAAAACAAATACATCCGCTGAATTGACGAGCAAGTTCAGTCCGGTCATTCAATCGGCAATGGGCGTGAACAATGTAGACCAATATTGGACACAGCTGACCAGCGCTTATAATAATCTGCCGCTGGGCAACAAAGTAGAAACCAACCTTACCGCTTATGTTACACAAAAGGCCATAGATGGTTTGTTTATTAAGGTCGCGGATCAAGAATCAAAAATTAGAAATAATATCGGTGGAAGCAGAAATACAAATATCTTGCAGAAAGTATTTGGCTATGCGGATGAAAAAAAATAAGCTAAACTTAGGATTAGTCCCGGAAAAAGATAAAGGATTTTAGCGAGATATTACCTTTAATAAACAAGACTTGTCAGTTTATTGACAAGTCTTGTTTGTTTTTGGCCGAAGCCCGTTAGAATTTGTAAATTTGGTCACCCTTATCATATTAGGGCGATAAAAATGAGCACATTTGATATTAATAACATAAGTGACTTTTCAGTTTCGGAAAGATTTCAGCGCTACGTACAGATTGACACACAATCGGATGTAAATTCTCCGACATGTCCGTCAACGGAAAAACAGAAAAATCTGGGCAAATTATTGGTAGAGGAATTACTATCATTGGGTATCTCGGACGCAGCTATGGATGAAAATGGTTACATCTATGCGACTATCCCCTCCAATACAACCAAGAAAGTTCCAGTGATCTGCTTCTGTTCTCATATGGACACTTCTCCGGATTCTTCGGGCAAAGATGTAAAACCTCTGGTCCACCACAATTACCAAGGTCAAGATTTGGTACTTCCGGACGATACGAGCATTGTGATCAAATATGCAGAGCATCCCGACCTGGCCAATCAAATCGGAAACGATGTAATTACAGCCAGCGGAACAACACTATTGGGGGCAGACGATAAAGCGGGTATTGCTGAAATAATGGATGCTGCCCGCCTATTAATGAAACACTCTGAGATTAAGCATGGAGCTATCAAGATTTTATTCACACCGGACGAGGAAATCGGCCGCGGAGTTGATAAAGCAGATTTAAAACGTCTGGCGGCAGATTTTGCCTACACCATGGACGGTGAAAAAGCTGGTACGATCGAGGATGAGACATTCTCGGCAGATGGAGCAACTTTAACAATCCATGGCGTCTCGGTGCACCCAGGTTTTGCAAAAGGAAAGATGCAAAGTGCGATTAAAATCGCAAGTGCCATCATCGATGCTTTACCCAAAGATAGACTTTCTCCAGAAAGCACCAATAAGAAAGATGGTTTTGTACACCCTGTAAATATCAGTGGAACGGTTGAAAAAGCCGAAATCCAATTTATCATCCGTGATCATGCGACAGCTAATCTTAAAAAACACGAAAATGAATTGGAAGCGATAGCAAAATCTATTGTTGAGCGCTATCCAAATTGTACTTATACGTTCACCGTAAAAGAGCAATACCGCAACATGAAAGAGGTACTGGATCAATATCCCGAAATTATGGAGATCGGTATGGAAGCGATTACAAGGGCGGGTATGATCGCAGAAAGACGAAGCATTCGTGGTGGTACAGATGGGTCACGCCTTTCATTTATGGGCCTACCATGTCCTAATATTTTCGCCGGTGGACACGCATTTCATGGGAAGCAGGAATGGGTATCAGCACAAGATATGGAAAAAGCAGTCAAAACAATTTTGCATGTTGTATCTTTATGGGAAGAAAAAGCATAAATACATTCTAAAATCAACATATTTTTAATGAAAAACGACGTTTTAAAAGCAATACACTACAGAAGATCGGTATTTCAGGCTTCTTTTACAGAAGAGGAAGTAAGCAAAGAAGATATCCTCAGCATTTTAGAAGCAGCTAATGCTGCTCCTACACATAAACGGACACAACCTTGGCGTTTTGTCGTCTTCCGCAAAGAGGGACTGCAACGCTTGGGTACTGAATTATCGCGCATCTATAAATCGGTTACGCCAGCAGAGAAATATACGGAAGCAACAGAGGTCACCATGGGCAAGAAAGCAACACAATCAAATGTTGCCATTGCACTAATTGTCAATTATACAGGTGAAGTGCCCGAGTGGGAAGAACTGGCGTGTACTGCTGCCGCTGTAGAAAATATGTGGCTCGCAGCACATTCGTTGAACTTAGGCGGTTACTGGGCAACACCAGGCTTAATTAATCATTTGGGCGCTTTCCTTAATCTGGAAGAGAACCAAAAATGTATCGGCCTATTTTACTTAGGCCATCATGAATCCGATGCACGCGAACCTGTACGTACGCCTATCGAAGAAAAAATTCGTTGGGAAGAATAAGGTAGCTTATCATAAATGAACAAGGGCTCGAATCATTCGGGCCCTTATTGGTTTTTCGATCCTTCGTTACCAATTGACTTCCTTACCAAAGGACATATACTGTCCGCACAAGCTATTGATTCCCCTATCAGTGCATACTTTATCTTTATCTTAACACGGCCTATTTTTTTTTAAATATTTAATAATACCGACTTAACGGTTTAGCAATACTATACGAATAATTTCGCAACATACTTGTGACAAATACTAATCAACTAAACTAGAAACGAAATTATTATGCAGAAAAACATCATTTGGTTTATGCTCTTAACCATTATTACGTTTTTTCAAATTCCAAGCAGAAGCTGGGCCCAAGGTACTGAAGCAACTATCACAGGCCGTATTACAGATGGAACCGGACCGGTCAAGGGCAGCTCAGTATCTGTGCGGAATGAATCTACTGGATTTAGACAATCAACGTTGACCAATCAAAATGGGGTATATACCTTCCAGCAGCTGCCCTTAGGCTCTCCATACACTGTATCAGTCAACCATGTCGGTTATGCCGAGCAAAAGAAAACAGACTATAAATTAAGTTATGGTGATGAGCTTATAGTAGATTTTAGATTATCTTCTACAGAAACGACGCTTGACGAAGTGATTGTACAGGGCGCCGCTGCTGATCTTAAAAATAAGATCAAAACGTTAGGTGCCTCTACCGCTATTACGGCAAATGATCTTAAGAAAATGCCTGTAAATGGTCGGAATTTTTCTTCGCTGATCGATCTATCGCCAGTGAGCAGCGGGACGAACCTTGCGGGCCAACGCGCATCTTCGACTAATTTTACGGTAGATGGCATGAACTCGCGCAGTACGGTAGCGGGCGGAAATAGCGGTGGTGCTTATTCAATTTCTATGGAGGCTATTCGCGAATTCAAAGTGGTCACCAACGATTATGATGTCACTTTTGGCCGTAGTGGCGGCGGTAGCATTACAACCGTGACCAAATCAGGAACAAATACCCTGACCGGAAGTGCCTTTACTTTTGCCCGGGCAGATTGGCTTTCCAGTAAATATAATCTGAATGAAACTCCACGTAAACAGAAATTTTCCACTTATCAATATGGATTTTCGCTTGGCGGTCCAATTATTAAGGATAAAGCACATTTCTTTGTTACATGGGATCGTCAAATGGATACACGTCCGCTTCAGATTGCCGATATACAAACAACCGAAGATATTGCACGATACAAAGTTACACAAACGACTTTGGATGATTTCACTCGAATTGCTGTAGGTAAATATGGTGCTAGTGCCGACCGCCTATTTGGCTCTTTTGACAAAAAGAAAAAGACTGACGCCGCGTTCGCTCGAATCGACTGGCAATTAAATGAAAGGAACCTATTGACTATTCGCAATAACTTTGTGTACGACTCTGACAATCAACAGGAAGGGGATAATACGGGAATTAATGCCTATGAATCTTACACCAACAGAAAGTATATAAACAATAGCCTTATGGCTTCTTTGCGTACTTCGATTAGTTCAAGATTGACGAATGATTTGAAGATCCAGCATTTTTACGAACGCTCTGAAGCACAGCATAATGTTGATGGATTTGACCAGTCACATAGTATTCCCCGTGCTATCGTTGAATCCATCCAATCAGTAGATGGTACAAATAAATACAACAATTCTATCCAACTCGGTGGTCAACGCTTTTCACCAGAATGGTTCAATGGCAATATGCTGCAGTTGGTCAACAACCTGTATTACAACACAGATAAGATTAAATATACCTTCGGTGCCGATATCATGTACACAAACATGGATTTTCGTTACGGTAGTGAATTGAACGGTCGTTTTTATTTTACAGGTTTACAAAACTTCGATAACCTGACCCCTTATCGCTATGCGCGCGATGTTTATATGACTGACAAGGAAAACACTTTGGTCAACAATCTGGCTGTAGGTGTTTATGGGCAAATGGAAGCTAAAATTGCAAGAGGTCTGGACGTCGTCGGGGGCCTACGTCTAGACAACACTAAATACCTCAAGAAGGCGATGTTCAACCAGACAGTTTATGACGAACTGGGTCTTTCAACCGACAATGGGATTAACACGTTTCAAATACAGCCTCGTGTGCAATTCAACTGGGATATCAATGAAGAGAGAAAAAATATCATCCGTTTTGGAGCTGGTATATTTGGGTCGGCACTCAACCCATATTCTATGTTAAACAATATGTTGTTTGACGGCTCACGCATTGCTGGCGTAGATATCACGGATCCTACATTAATCCCTAAGCCAAATTTCGCCGGATATCGCAAGGATCCCGATACAGCTCCAGGACGCGAACTGCTGGACAATCCAAAGATCGAAAAACTTGTCACAATCAATACCAATAGCAAGGACGTGAAAGTGCCGACTGTATATAAAGCGAATATTTCTATCAATCATTTCTTCACGCCTTCGCTACGCATCGGTTTAAGTGCTTATGGAACTTGGGGACGCAACAACTATATGTATGTGGATCGCAATATGGTGGAGGATCCTTATTTTAGGTTGACTGCCGAGGGTAACCGTGGCGTGTATGTTCCGGCGTCAAGCATCAATACGACAAACGGTGCAGCCAACTGGACCAATAGCCGTAAGACCAAACAGGTTGGTCGGGTATTGGAAATGAATAGTGATGGAAAAAACAATTCGTATACCGTAGTATTGGACGGAACTTATCGTTACTACAAGGATGGACAAATCACGATGTCCTATACCTGGAATGATACAAAAGACAATACCTCGTATAATGGTAATGTTGCCAATACTGCTACCCTCTCCCTAATGGTCAAAGACGATCCCCGCGACTTAAGTACAATGTCATATTCGGATAATCAATTCCGCCATAAAGTCGTGTTCTATGGAACAATGCCCTCTTTATGGGGTGTTTCTATGGGCTTGCGATTCAGTGGAATTGCTGGAACACGTTATTCATTAGCTGTCAATGGAAATGTCAATGGAGACTTTGTAAATTCCAACGATCTTGCTTTTATTTACGATCCCAACAACAAAAATACGCCGGAATATATCAAAAACGGTATTCAAGCAATCCTGGACGATCCAAATGCGGAGAAAAGCATCAAAAACTACATCAATGGCAATTTGGGTCAAATAGCAGAACGTAATGGGGGGATCAATGGTTTTTATGGCGTATTTGACCTCCATTTGGCAAAGAATGTAAAATTCTATAAAAATCATGGCCTTGAAGCCTCTATTGATATCTTCAATGTAGCCAACCTCTTGAAAAAAAGCTGGGGTGTGGGACATCAATTAGGTAAACAAAATCTTTATGCGATCAAGAGTTTCGATGCCGCCAATCAGCAATATATTTATAATATGAGTTCAGGCGTTGGTGTATCCAATTTAAATGGCAATCCCTTTCAAATTCAGCTTGGGTTGAGGTATGCATTTTAAGAATGGATAATTTTTTCAAAAAAATGAGCGATTTCTCTTGAAGGAAATCGCTCATTTTTTTGCACTAAGATTTTTCTATTCCAAAACAATGTGGTGGTTTGATGACATGTGATTGGGATGAATTCTTCCTCTCTTTTAGGGGGAAAGTGATCTTCAACCGCCCCTTGGAGCCTTGCCATTTCACTCCGGAACGAAGAAGCCTTACGGTCTCTTCAACAAGAGCTTGATCAGGAGTATCCTCAGCCTGAATCTGAGCCGGAAGCCCATCTTTGCCAATCGTGAAATTGACAATAATATCCCCTCCAATTCCCGTTTCTTTCAATTGATTATTTAAATAGTGTTCAAATGCTTTCCAGCCTCCCAGTGGAGTCGCATCGCCGCCATCGAGCAGGGGCTCGATAGTCACTAGGTTCTCCGGTTCACTTAAGGTTACATC
Organism: Sphingobacterium sp. HMA12; assembly: GCF_002933815.1. Classification (GTDB taxonomy): domain Bacteria; phylum Bacteroidota; class Bacteroidia; order Sphingobacteriales; family Sphingobacteriaceae; genus Sphingobacterium. Next base: position 401,531 of record NZ_BEYR01000002.1, on the reverse strand, counting down.
TGTGGTGCGCTCGGTTTTACCAGTGAAATGTTTAAAATATAAAAGTGCCAATAACACGACAAACAAAACTCCTGCTGCTGCTCCTATGGCCAGGCGCTGCCAAGTATAATACTGTGCATGCCTTGTCGCTATGGTATTCTCGACCCGACGATTGAGCCGCTGCTGCAACAAACTTAACTGTCTCGCATCCACACCATTCTGCAATCGATATCCATCTATGGCATCTTGCAAAAAAGGATCTTCCAATGCTTCTTTTTCCAGTTGAAACATTTCCTCCTTACTCATCAAACCATGGATGTAATTATGAATTCGCGATAATTGATAATTATTTTCCATTTTCTTTCCTTTCCATACAGATTTTTAGATTGCGTTTTCCATTCTGGATGGCACTCTTGACTTTATTCAGGTCATACCCTGTTAAATCTGCGATATCTTTATAGCACTTTTGTTCCAGATAAAACAAACGTACACATTCTTTTTGTTCCTCATTTAAGGTCTGCATGCAACCTTCTAGTTTTTCAAAATCGCTTTCTTCCCATTTTGATTCGTCTTGGGCATTGAGTTTCTGTTCGCTCTCAAACAAATTATCTTCAATATCCACCTGTGTTGTCCTTTTGTCTTTGCGCAATTGCATCAAACAATAGTTCTTACTGTATACGTGCAACCAGCTTTTAAAATTATCGACCTCATAATGACGAAGCTTTGGAATCAATTCTTCAAAAATCTGCATCACAGCATCCTGGCTACGATCGGGATCCTGTAAGTACTTGAAGCATACACCATAAAGCAAAGACATGTAAGGTGAATATAATTTTCCCAGCGCAGATAGATCTCCTGTTGTTTTATAATGTTGTAATAGCTCTTTTTCGTTCATGCGCAAATCTTTCACCTTAATGATGAATTAAGATACGGTTTTCCATAAATAAAGCAAGCATGGGCCAAGAATTATCGCCAATAAAATTTCCATTGACATTATCCCTTGTTTTGGACACAAAAAAACCGTCCCTAAATCATTAGAGACGGTCAATGAAAATATATTTATGAATTACGGATTTATTTAATTCCCCTGTTTCCAATTGTAGCGCAGCGTTACACCATAGGTTCTCGGATCAGCAACAACGCCGGCATATTGACCATAACTACCCGGCGCAGCCAGCAGTTGCTCATAGTAATCTTTATTTGTCAGATTCCTGCTCCACACAAAAACCGAAACACCATTTGACCCTCTAAAACCAAGTCTTGCATTCAGCAGCGTATAAGCATCGATGTTCAGGTATTGAGACGGGGATGAACTTGAGGAAAACTTAGAACGATGGAAAACATCAGCACCTAAAAAGTAGGATCCATTGATTCCGATCAATTTGCCACTCTGATTGATTTCCCCACCTAAAGACCAGGACCATTTGGAAACTCCGGGAAGAACTCCGCCTGAAATATCCTTGAAAGCCTGAGGCCCACCGACTTCTTCCAGCGGAACCGGTGCATTTGTAAATTTCACGTATTTCGCATCCGTATAGGCCAGCGCGCCATTCAGCCGCAGGAAATGTCCAATATTGATGTTACCATCCAACTCCACCCCTTTGACACGTACTTTTTCAGCATTGGCCAAGTAGCCACGATTCACACCTGGCTCAGGTGTTTGCACCTGAGTTTGATAATCTTTGATATCGGTCTGGTAAATCGATAGGTTAAGGATCGAGTTGCGTGTTGGATTGGTCTTTACACCCAGCTCTTTGTGGCGTACCGCTTCCGGTTTTACCTCCGCCAGATCCAGCAGTACCGCTCCATTTGCTGTCGGCAATCCCCCCACATTGATTCCAATTGGCTTATAGCTGATGGAATAGGTAGCATAAGCATTAATCTTCGGATTGAAACGGTATTTTGCCGAAAGCTGCCCGGAAAAATTATCTGCATCTGCGTTTATATCAAAAGTCTGGTTGGTATAGACTCCGTTTTTAAGAGCCAAGAGTGCCGGATCGGATGTCTGTAGCCCACCATAGGTCTGTCTGTCGTAATTTGCTTTCTTTTTGTCGTAGTTATAGCGTAGTCCCGGCAAGATATGAAGTTTCGAAGTCACTTCCCAATCGATCTGTGTATAAGCGGCTAAGCTTGTACTTTTGATTCCGTAAACGGTCTTAATACCGAAATTATCAAATAATCCTGGGGTCTCCCATAAGGCGCTTGTTGAACTTTTCTGGAAACGCCAGAATGCGGATCCCGTTTCCTCGGTATGTACAGGATCGGTACCAAGGTCCTGCCACAGACCGAATAAACCGACCACACCACTCACTTTTTCGCTGATTTTGCCTGAATATCTAAATTCTTGCGACCATTGGTTATGCACTGAATTACCGGCAGAAACTGTGTAAACAGGAAGACCTAAATAATCCCGGTCATTGAGAGGCACCCAGGTCCATTTTCGCCAAGCTGAAGTTGATGTCAAGGTACCTTCACCAATCTTAATATCAGCATTCAGCGCTACGCCGCCGAGTTTATTGTCCGCCTTGGATTGCGTATCGAGATCGATCTTACGTTCAAATGCACTTTTGTAAGGCAGCTCATAGCCTAAATCTTTGATAATGGCATCAAACTGCCGGTAATCAGCCCGCTGAGTTTTGACAACACCGGCAACTGCCCAACCATAACCATCCGGCTTTTGGGAGGAAACGTCACCCGAGAGCACAAGTTTGATATTTTCCGTTGGTGTAAACAACAATTGACCCCTGAATCCTAGGTTATTGATATCGTTGATCTTTCGATTGGTGTGGACGTTGAAAAGATTGCCATCCCTTTGTGTGCCAGAAAAAGAAGCCCGGGCAGCCAGATTTTTAGCTAGAGGTCCCGAAATAGATGTCTTTGCTTGAATAAAGCCCTGATTGCCATAACTGACCTCAACATTTGCCTCAGGTGTAAATTGAGGTAGCCGTGATGTAATGTTAAAGGCCCCGGCAGTGGTATTTTTACCAAAAAGTGTCCCCTGTGGCCCACGCAATACTTCAATTTGGTCAATATCAATAAAGTCCAGCCAAGTTGCCGCAGGCCGTGCGATGTAAACACCGTCAAGATAGAATCCGACACCAGGATCTATCCCATCGTTGGTCAGGCCATAAGTCGAACCGAGACCCCGAATGTTCAGGGTTGTATTACGCGCATTGGAAGAGTACAGCTGTACTGTTGGAACAAGTTCTTTTAGTCGATTGACATTAAAAGCCCCGGCGTCTTCCAGTGCTGCCCCACGGATAATAGAAACAGGAATTGGGACATCCTGTAACTGCTCTTTGCGTCTACGGGCAGTAACGACCACTTGGTCTAAGGCCTCCAATCGTGGAGTAAGTTCGATCACGGTAGGCGACTGGTCTACAACAACACGTCTTGTTTGATAGCCCACAATGGATACAATAAGGGAAAAAGGCAATTTTTGTCCTGTAACAAATTGAAATACGCCTTTGCTATCGGTCTTCACCTGATGGGTAACTGCTTCAAGCTGTACGGTTACGCCCTGTAGGGGTTCTTTGGTCACAGCATCTACGACAGTACCTGTTAATGAAGCATTTATAATGGGTTTAGGATCTTCTACTTGCGCGTAAGTCTGATAAGACGCCGCTAAAAGCAAGCTAAAAATGACGCTAATTCGAAAAATAGCATTTTTTTTCATAAATTTATTCAGTTTAATAGTGAAAATAAACAAGTGCCAACGCCAATAGAACTTGTTTCATTGTTAAAACTTTGTTTAAAAAGGGAAGCCTCGGCTTCCCTTTTCTAATATAAGAGAGTGTAAGAGAGAAATTTTAACAACACATTCGTTTTTCATTATTTTCTAGGGAAGTAAAAGCCACTTTCAATGCAGTAATCTGTAAGCTTATTTTTAAAAAGTAATCTTGTTTCATTCTTTCCATAATTAAGTATATTCATTTTTTTCAGCTACTCCTTCATGACGTACTGTAAATCAGGATAACAGTACAAATATAGAAATATTTTTTAAAAGACTACTAATTTGATAGATTTAATAAATATTTTTTAAAATATACTCGATAAACATTCATTAACAGCATTTTAAACACTCTAAAAAGCGGATTACACATCCAAAAATATTTAAATAATCATCCGTTTACCTGTCAGCACAGGAACTATTTTCCAGCACCTAGCTTCACTTTTTCCGAAATAATTAACATGATCTCACTCGGAAATCTAGGTAGTTTTAGCGAGAATAATATGATCTTTCATGTTCATGGACTAATTTGACATGACTACCGGTGGGATTGAGCAAATGAAAAAGACTTAGGACAAAAAAAGTCCGCCAAGGATGGCGGACTTTTGCGCAAATATTGTTTAATTCCGAAAGTATTCGGCTCAATTTTTCACCTATTAATTATCGGAACAGTACCAGCGCTATCAACAGGGTCACTACGACATTAAAAGTCTGTGCGATCAAAAATGCGTAAAGAGGTTTTTTATTATCCTGTACAAAAAGATCTTTGAAATTTGTCTCCAGACCAATCGAAGTAAATGCCAGGGTAAACCAGAGGCCCTGCAAATTTTTCAGACTTCCCTTGACGGCATCCACTTTTTCCGGGGAGATGACAAATGAAAACAATAGCGATGCAAATACAAACCCAAGCACAAATTTAGGAAAGCGTTCCCAGATAATCTTTAGCGTCGGTTTATCCCGCTTTGTTTCATCATCTACAGATTTTGCATAGGTCCAATAAATACTGATCGCAAATGCTGCGAGTCCCAGCAATACATTTTGCGAGAATTTAACAATTGTACTAATTTTTAACGCCTCTTCTCCAACGAGGGAGCCCGATGCAACAACAGCTCCTGTGGTATCTATACTCCCTCCTAACCATGCGCCGGTCACCTCTTGCGACAAGCCCATCCATTCAGCCATATAGGGCATAAAAATCATCATTGGAATTGCGGTGATCAAGACTAGGGAAATCACGTAGGAGAGCTTTTTGCTATCACCTTTAATCGCGCCGGAAGTAGCTATGGCAGCGGAAACACCGCAAATGGAGACTGCACTGGACAACATCAACGACATTTCCTTGTCGATCTTCAATTTTTTACAGATCCAAAAAGCAAAATACCATACTGATAGTACAACTGCCAAAGCCTGAATAAGCCCCAGCGAACCTGCCTTAAGGATATCGCCAAAGATCACCGTAGTACCCAGTAAAATCAATCCGATCTTGACATACAGTTCCGTGCTCAGGGCTTCTTTAAACCAAGCAGGCAGCTTAAAGCAATTGCTGATGATCAAACCGATAATCAAACTAAAAATAACAGCTTCGAGATTATATTCCTTCACTGTCGAATTACCTGCTAATATCAGGGCGAATATGGTCAAAATAAACACTACCGGAAATACGATCAGCAGATGTTTGACGGATTTACCGAGCAAAAATGCACCCAGAATACCTGTCACAAAGACGAAGATAAACTGCTGAAAAATCTTGCTGAGATTAGCCGGATCAAAAATTGTAGCGGCCAGTTCGGAAGAATTAGTCCAGGAAAAATTAGGTACAGGCGCAAAAATACCTGAAAGTGCTAAAAAAATGGTAGCGAGTCCCAAAATGACGACTACCCAGTCTTCTGTAAATGCAAATGATCTTGACGATGCCATATATTGGTTAGTATTAAAAGGCTAAATTTACTATAATTGCGGATACTTTTGGTTATTGTAACACAAAAATGGCCGAAGATTTCTCTCCGGCCATACAACCAAAACCAATAATCATTATCAATCAAAAACAATATTTATTTTCTTCTATTAATTTTTTTGCAATTCGCTGGCGTGCATCTTTGATGTTGAATGGCTGCGCTTTGGTGAACCGGCGTAGCCCAACGAGCATCATATTCAACTCATCGCCTTCACCAAAGGAATATAACGCTTCTTTACCCGCAGCATTGATTTTATCGATTGCACCATATAGATAGATCTTCGCCATATCTGTCGCGTACTCGCCCTTTTCTGAACCGGCATGCACAAGCTTTTCTGCACGTAACAGTACAGATTCTGCAATATATACGTAGCCGATGATATCTGCGATATTCATTAAGATCTCTTCTTCTTTCGAAAGTGACATCATCAGTTTCTGAACCGCAGCTCCAGCAATGAGCAGACCTGCTTTTTTGAGGTTGGCGATAATTTTCTTCTCGGCAGCGAATGGGGCATCATCTTCTTCACCGAAGTCAGGAATAGCCAATAGTTCACTTGCTACGGCTTGCGCAGGTCCCATCAGATCCAGTTCACCTTTCATCGCCCGTTTTAACAACATATCCACAACAAGCAGCCTATTCACCTCATTGGTACCTTCGAAGATCCGGTTGATACGTGAATCGCGATAAGCACGCTCCATCGGCGCATCGGCCGAATAACCCATTCCGCCATAGATCTGCACACCTTCATCCACCACATAGTCCAACATCTCGGAACACCATACTTTGATAATGGCACACTCGATCGCAAATTGTTCCACGGATTTCAATTTGGCTTTTGCTTCATCCATACCGTCTGCAATCAATGCATCATAGGCATCATCGATATTTTGGCCCGCACGATAGGATGCAGATTCCACAGCAAATAGACGTGTCGCCATCTCTGCCAATTTGTATCGAATAGCACCAAATTTTGAAATCGGTAAGTTAAACTGCACGCGCTCATTGGCGTATTGAACCGCATGATTAATCACCATACGAGCCGAACCGTTTGTTGCAGCACCTAATTTGATCCTTCCGATATTTAGGATATTTACAGCGATCTTAAATCCATTTTCACGCTCAGAAAGCATATTTTCAACTGGAACAGCACAGTCATTAAAAAATATCTGACGTGTTGAAGATCCTTTGATCCCCAATTTATGTTCTTCGGGGTTCATGGTGATCCCACCAAAATCTTTTTCGACAATAAATGCGGTCAGGTTTTTATCGTCATCGATTTTTGCAAATACAATAAAGATATCTGCAAATCCACCATTGGTAATCCACATTTTTTGACCGTTGATCAGATAGTGGGTTCCTGCGGCATTTAGTTTTGCAGAGGTACGGCCGGAATTGGCATCTGATCCGGCATTTGGTTCGGTCAGACAATAGGAAGCCTTCCATTCGCCAGTCGCGAGTTTAGGTATATACTTCGCTTTTTGCTCTGCATTACCATAATAAAGGATTGGTAAGGTGCCAATGCCTGTATGCGCAGACAAGGCAACGGCAAAAGAAAAACCTCCACCCACGGCTTCCGCTACAAGCATGGACGTATTAAAGTTCTTACCAAAGCCACCATATTCTTCCGGAATTGACACGCCCAACATACCTAACTCACCAGCTTTATCCATCAGGCTAGGCATCAATCCCTCTTCCTGTGCGTCGATACGATCAAGCTTATTTAATACTTCGGTATCCAAGAAATCCAAACAGGTCTGCCGAATCATTTTCGCTTCTTCATCAAACTCCTCTGGGATAAAAATAGCTGTATAGGGAGTCTCTCTAATAACGAACTCACCGCCTTTGATTGCTTTATTTTCGCTCATTGTTTTTTAGATTTGAGGTGCAACCCCTGAGTTGGCTTTTGGCCACCCAGGGTTACACAATATTTTAAATATTTTTACCCGCTATGAGACTAGCAAATAAAATGGTTTATACTGTTATTTTTAGTGTTCGAATTTAGTCCAATAGTTCAAAGATACCGGCTGCTCCTTGACCAGTCCCCACGCACATCGTCACCATACCATATTTTTTACCGCGGCGTTTCAGTTCATGTAAGACCTGCACGGTCAGTTTGGCTCCTGTACAGCCCAAGGGATGCCCCAAGGCTATCGCACCACCATTGACATTGACTTTTTCTTCATCAAGTCCGAGTTCACGAATAACGGCCAAAGACTGTGAAGCAAAAGCTTCGTTCAATTCGAACAAATCGATATCTTCTTTTTTTAGCCCTGCCCGTTCCAAAGCTTTAGGTATTGCATAGATTGGCCCTATTCCCATAATCCGTGGCGGTACGCCTGCAACAGCAAAACTGACGAGCTTGGCAATGGGTTTAACACCCAGTTCCTTCACTTTAGCCTCAGACATCACCAGCACAAATGCTGCGCCATCCGATGTCTGCGAGGAGTTTCCTGCTGTCACCGAACCATTGGCAGCAAATACAGGCTTCAACTTACCCAAAGCTTCCAAGGAGGTATCTGCACGAGGCCCTTCATCGGTATCCACAACGTATTCCCGAGTCGCAATCTTACCGTCTTTCAGATAGTTCTCTTTGACCGTGATCGGCACAATACCATCTTTAAGATGGCCATTTTGAATAGCAGCAACAGCCTTTTGATTGGACTTCAGTGCAAAGGCATCTTGATCTTCACGGGAGACATTGTAGTCCTTCGCTACAGCCTCTGCCGTAAGACCCATACCCCAATACCAATCGGGATGCTCTTTGGCAACGACAGGATTGGGAACAATCTTCCAGCCTCCGAAAGGCATTCCTGACATCACTTCAACACCACCGGCAATAATAACATCAGCCATACCTGTCTTGATCTTTGCAACCGCTGTGGCGATCGTCTCCAATCCAGAGGCACAATACCGATTGACGGTAACGCCAGGTACCTTATCTGTATCTAAACCCATCAGGGAAATAAAACGTGCCATGTTAAGCCCCTGTTCTGCCTCAGGCATTGCATTCCCCACAATGACATCATCTATATCTTCTTTATTTAAATTCGGCACAGTGGACACGAGATGTTTAATCACATTTGATGCTAAATCATCAGCCCGCATAAAGCGAAATCCTCCTCGAGGAGCTTTACCTACTGCTGTACGAAATCCTGCTACTATGTATGCTTCCATTATTTGAGATATTAGTAGTTAGATATTAGTAGTTAGATTCTTGACCTTAAGTAATAGCTTTTGTTGAAAAATGTAGTTCATTTTCTGTAATTCCCCCAGCTTTTCCAAAAGACCCTCTAAATCCTCTTCTGATAAATAACCTAAATTTTTTGATATTATTAACTGTGTTTCGACTTCATATGTAGACGCATGTGCTATTGCCAAAAACTGAACAAACTCTTTATTCGAATTTCTTCCTGCACCCTCAGCAATATTTGAAGGAATAGATACTGCAGCTCTATTTATTTGTGAAATGAGATTAAATCGTTCACGATCTGGGAAAGTTGCTGTAGCTTTATATACATCAGATACCAACGCGATAGATTTCTGCCAAAGTATTAATTCCTTATAATTATGCATATCTAAATACTATGTACTAAATACTTTTGTCTATCCTAATTCCGTAAAGGTTTTCCTTTTGTCAACATATATTGAATTCTTTCAAGTGTTTTACGTTCAGCACAGAGTTCAAGGAAGGTCTTTCGTTCAAGATCCAGCAGGTATTGTTCAGAGACTTCCGTTGGCGATGACAGGTTGCCACCACACATCACCCAACCTAGTTTTTCCGATATTTTGCGATCATAGTCAGAGATATAATTTCCTTCACGCATCGAAGATGCACCTACATATACAATCCCTAAACCTTGATTACCCAACACTTTGATATCGTTTCGTGGTGCAGGCTGCACGTAACCGTCATCCGCTAACTCCAAAGCCTTTGCCTTTGCATCGGCAAGTAAGCGTGCACGGTTCATCGTGATCGCAAACTTATCTTTTTGTAGATACCCCAGTTCGTAGGCCTCGTAAGCAGAAGTCGAAACTTTCGCCTGGCCAATGGTCAGGAATTTATCCTTTAAGGTATTCTGAACGATCTGGTCATCTTTAAATTCTTCGGATGCACGTAATGTAAATTCTTTAGTTCCGCCCCCGCCCGGGATAACACCTACCCCCAGCTCTACTAAGCCCATGTAGGTTTCGGCGTGAGCCTGCACAAAATCTGCATGCATCGAAAATTCACAGCCACCGCCTAAGGTCATTTGAAACGGTGCTACGACAACCGGAATAGATGAATAACGCAAGCGCATGGATGTATTTTGAAAGGCTCGAACGGCCATATTTAACTCATCAAAATCTTGCTCTACGGCCATCATGAAAATCATTCCGATATTGGCTCCTGCAGAAAAATTCTTCCCATCATTGGAAACAACCAATCCTCGGTATTCCTTTTCAGCAAGATCTATTGCTTTATTCAATCCCTGGATCACATCACCACCGATCGTATTCATCTTGGTATGAAACTCGCAATTGATGATTCCATCACCGAGATCAATAATTGAAACTCCCGTATTTTTCCAGATGGTTTTGCTTTCACGGATATGATCCAATACAATCAAATCTTCGGTTCCCGGAATAGGTTTATAGGATTTGGATGCAATATCATAGTAATGGCGAACACCATTTTCTATTTTATAGAAAGATTCATGTCCTGAATCCAACATTTCATGCACCCAGGACGCCACCTCGCCATCTTGTCCGGGCAAACGCTTCTCTTCGGCCTTGATCTTAGCCAATGTCTCACGGACTCCCAAAGCATCCCAGACTTCAAATGGCCCTAATTCCCAGCCAAATCCAGCGCGCATAGCATCATCTATACGGAAGAAATCATCTGTGATTTCAGGAACACGACGTGAAACATATTCAAATAAGGGATAATGCATGGCACGGAAGAGCTCCGCCGCCTTGTCTGTTCCTTGTTCATAGACTTTCATCCGTTTACGGATATCTTCAACTGGCTTGGTCGCCTCTAAAGTTGAAGACTTAACTTTTTGCTGAGAACCAAATGCGAGTGTTTTAAGATCCAGCGAAAGAATTTCAGAATTACCATCAGCAGCTTTTACCTTTTCATAAAATCCTTTTTTTGTCTTTTCGCCGAGCCACTTGTTTTCAACCATCTTACTGATAAAGGCCGGAAGCTGGAAAACACCTTTTGCCTCGTCTTCAGGCGCATTCTGCGCCAGACCGTTAGCGACATTAACCAGCGTATCGAGGCCTACAACATCCGCGGTACGGAAAGTTGCCGACTTTGGATGTCCCATTGCCGGACCAGTATATTTATCCACTTCCTCAACTGTAAGACCTAAAGGTTCTACCAGATGAGTCACTGCCAGCATCGAATAAACACCGATCCGGTTACCGATAAATGCGGGTGTATCCTTACAAAGAACAACCGTTTTACCCAACATCTTATCTCCGAAATGAAGGACAAAATCAATAACTTCTGGCTTTGTGTGCGGTGTAGGAATTACTTCCAACAAAGGCAGATAACGTGGTGGGTTGAAAAAGTGTGTGCCACAGAAATGATCTTTAAAGTCTTCACTACGCCCCTCAGTCATGAGATGAATAGGAATACCAGAAGTATTGGAAGTAATCAATGTACCTGGCTTACGGAATTGTTCGACACGATCAAAAACAGACTTTTTAATATCTAAGCGTTCTACAACAACCTCAATAATCCAGTCAGCCTGAGCAATATCTTTGAGGTTATCTTCAAAATTGCCTGTTTTGATACGTTTTACAAATGATTTGCTGTAAATTGGTGAAGGATTTGTCTTTAAAGCTGTTTCTAACGAAGTATTGACAATCCGATCTCGAACGGCCTTATTCTCCAACGTTAGGCCTTTTGCTTGTTCTGCAGGCAGCAGTTCACGGGGAACAATATCCAGCAACAAGACTTCGACACCAATGTTAGCAAAATGACAAGCAATTCGCGAGCCCATAACACCCGAACCGAGAACTGCCACTTTTCTAATATTTCTGTTCATCATAACATATTTATCATGCACATCCGTACATTTGGTTTAACTTCTACACGATTACTTCTTCCTTATAGCTTGTTGCCAACTCATTGAGCTTAGCCAGAGAAGCAATCAATTGATCACGTTCATTTTCCGAAAAATTATCGGCGAGGTATTGATTAAAATTGCGCACTACATCCTTGGCAATCCTTCTCTTTTCGCGCCCCAACTCTGTCAGGTACACTTTGACAGAGCGTTTATCCGTTGTACTGGTCTCCCGATAGATAAATCCCAAGGACTCTAAATTATTCAACACCCGAGACAAACTAGTTGTTTTAACCCCGGTCAAATTCGCAATCTGAGAAACAGGAGTACCCTCTTTATGGATATTGATTAAAATATAACCCGCTGCTTGCGTAAAACCATACTGTGAAGCAATTTGATTATATTTATTGGCGATTGTCTGCCAACCTGTTTTTAAAAAATAGTCGATTGTCTGATTTTGGTTCATAGCGTATTCACAAGCGATTTCATTATTATGCTTGCATAACAAATATAATAGTTAAGAATTAGAATAACAAACTTGAAAATGCAAATTTTGCTAATTCCCCACCCTCATCTACCTAGAATTACTTTTCTTGCTTTTTTATGACCAAAATCGAAATGTGGAAAACTTTTAACAACTGAAATACAGCCAAATAAAGTAAAACACAAAACTTTTATTAACAACCAATGTGCAATATTCAAAATTAATTGCGTTAAATTTGTCCTAAACAAATATTGACATCGTATGGCTTTAGTAAACATACCACGCTTGGACTTGTTGCATTATACACAAGGAACCCAAGAACAACGAAATCAATTTATTCAAGATATTGGCAAGGCTTTTAACGAAACGGGCTTTGTAACGATTGCAAATCATGGTTTATCGAAAGAATTAATTGAGGAATTATATCAGGTCGTTCCAGAATTCTTTGGTTTACCAACAGAGACAAAAGAGAAGTATGAATTTCCTGAGCTTGCTGGTCAACGTGGATACACGGCTAAAGGAAGAGAAAAAGCAAAGGATGCGAAAACTCCGGATCTAAAAGAATTCTGGCAACGTGGTCAAACGATCGTTGGTGAAGAATATTCGAAAGCTGACTTTCCAGACAATCCACAAGTGGAAGAAATACCTCGTTTTAATGGTGTAACAGCTGAAGTTTATAAAAAACTAGAAGATACAGGACGTGAATTACTAAAAGCAATCGCGACCTACCTGGATCTTGAAGAAAATTATTTTGAGAAATTTGTGATCAATGGAAACTCTATCTTGCGTGCGATCCATTATTTCCCAATTGCGGATCCTGATGCTTTGGCTCCTGACGCTGTACGTGCAGGTGCGCATGAGGACATCAACCTGATTACACTATTAATCGGTGCTAGCGCAGATGGACTGGAAGTCTTGACGAAAGATGGCGAATGGTTTCCGATCAAAGCAAAGGGAGAGGATATCGTCATCAACGTAGGCGATATGTTGCAGCGCTTGACCAACAATAAACTTAAATCAACAACTCACCGCGTTGTTAATCCTCCGCGTGAAAAAATGGGTACTTCCCGCTTTTCCATTCCGTTCTTTTTACACCCAAAATCTTCGATGAGCTTAGCCTGTTTGGAATCTTGTATTGACGCAGCTCATCCAAAGGCCTACGAAGACTATACCGCAGGTGAATATCTGGATGAAAGATTGAGAGAAATCGGGTTGAAAATGTAATATAAGTAGTTTCGTTTAGGCACTAAATAAAAAAGTCCGTTAGTTTGATTACTAACGGACTTTTTTATTTTATCCTAATAGAATTATGCTATAAATAATCAATGATATAATCAGATTTTATACGATCAGTTTCTATTAGAAATTGTATCCAAATCCTACGTTAAGATAGATATTATGCATACCAAAATCTATGGAGGTAAAATCTTTCTCCAAGATATTATTAAAACCGTAGGTAAGATCTGATAACAATTTGAAATGCCGGTTCATCTTCCACTCCGCTCCAAGTTGTGTTCCCCATTGAAATTTCCGGATATTATCAGAGAAATCATAAGAAGCATGACTCCCTTCTTCGAAAGTAATTTTTGTTCCTACCGGCGTATTTTGTCTCAAATATCCATCTGACACATTGCCATCGAATGTATTATCCAGCAATGCCGAGAAATACAATCCGCCATATAAATTCCAATGATCGGACAATCTGTACACAGCTAAAACAGGCAATGTCAGGTAAGTGTTTTCCACATTTGTTTCCACTTTCCCAGTATAGTACCCTTTCACCTTTGAATTATCTTTCACAATTTCAGTAAGGTAATTTTTCACACGGGCTTCGGTTTTCATCCCTTTTGTTTCAAAACGGATTCCTGTACGAATCCCCCACTTTTTATTTTCCTGCAGCCACTTTGTCGCATTTGCCTCCAGACCTACCTGAAGCCCGGGATTGTAACTTTCTATTTTACGTATTGTCTTAGGAAGACCCAATGGACTATTACCACCAATACTGAATTGCGCCTGTACCGAGTAATCAATATCTGTATTAAAAAAATTTGGATTGCGGTTTGACGGACTATTTTGAGCCTGTACATATCCGGTCGCTATCATGAAAATAGCTATTATATAAAGTATCCTGTTCATTAAATATTCTTTTGATGTATGTTTGTCTTGAAGATAGCTATTGACCTGTCTACGATCTATTCTCCTTCCGACGAGCATTCTTGTAAATTCACCTAGCTAACAATATCAAATTGCTTGTATCTATCGTTTAATTCAACATATGAACCAATGGCTATTTGACATCATCGACGACAAGTTCAACTTCATCAATAAGCAATGTACTCCCCACGGCACCGTTAAATTTATCTCCTTCTTTACTCGAGCTAAATACAATCGTATACATATATTCTTTATTGGGATCAAATGATTTACCATTTACAAAAGAAAATGGTAAGCTAAATGCGGTCCATTCGTTAGTTTCGATCTGTTCTTTGGCTCCGACCCGTGCTATTGCAACAATTCGCTTATCAACAAATCCATGGTCACCCGACAAAAAATCATCATTGGGTGGTGAAGCTCTTTCAAATAAGAGGGCATAACCATCCCAGGTATCCTTGGTGAGCGATGATGGCTTATTATTGACGACAAATTTTTCACCCGCTTTATACTTAAAAAATCCTTTTATAGCTAATGGCGCAGTTTTTTCCTCATACAATATGCCAAAATGTGGAGATTTGATCGTGGGAAAAGTGGTTTGAAATGCTCCTAAGAATAAATTACCAGCAGCTAGTGGAGTGCCGAAAATCCCTCCCAAAGAACCTGTACTCTTGGTCACGAGCCGTGCTCCTTTGCCAATATATCCATCATTAATCTGAGATGTTGGATAAAAACTAGGAACTAATTTTTCTCCTTCCCCAACAAGCGTTGCCGCCAGAATATTATAACCGTCATTCGCTGTCGCCCAACTGTATGTCTTCTGTCCAAGTTTTGTTAGCTCATAAAATTTATGGTAATGTCCTTCTGGATTATCGGTATCGACCACTTCAGCATATTCAAACGCTGAATACAAATCTGCCCCTTCATCAATAACAAATGAGACAGTATAGGTCTTGGACCAGGCTCCATCTTCAGAGGTAACCGTGTATTTCTGCGGTTCAGTGAAATCAAGTTGGGTTCCGCTCTTCGGCTCTATCGTCGCCCCAGGTGTTAGTACAAATTCAGGTGACTGCACATAACTTCCCGTGAAACGTTTTAGCGGAAAAACAACTGTATTATTATCAATGGAAGGTTTTCTCTTTAGAAATTGGTCACTCTGAGCAATAGTAGCTCCTTCAATATCTGCTTCGGCATTTAATGCTTCCTCTTTTATGCAACTCCCCAGACTAAAAAGTAGCATAAAACAAATTACCCAAGGGTAAATTCGTCTTTGTTTCATAAAAAATAGTATTAGTGTAAATATATTTCCAATGCTGCTGATTACGCATTGAAATGATCGCAAAGCTACCATTATAGCCCCCAAGAAAAGTCATTTCTATCACCTTTTCCTTCTAAGCAACTAATTCTTTACACTTATAAGGTGGCTATTAACCACCTTTAAGTTCCTGTTTAACTTTAGCAGGCAAGCTTTCAACAATCAAGCTATAACTATGCAAAATAAGCTGTTCCAATGCACTGTCAGCCAATTCCCGGTTTGCAATCACGGTATTCCAGTGCTTTTTGTTCATGTGATAACCGGGCAACACTGTTT
This sequence comes from Sphingobacterium sp. HMA12, assembly GCF_002933815.1. Taxonomy (GTDB): domain Bacteria; phylum Bacteroidota; class Bacteroidia; order Sphingobacteriales; family Sphingobacteriaceae; genus Sphingobacterium. The sequence continues at coordinate 385,588 of NZ_BEYR01000002.1, read as the reverse complement.
GATCATAACGCTCCCTGAGTTCAATAGCTTTCTCCGGATCACATTTTACATTGAATCGTAACCCGTCGATCTGATCCAGCCCCACCAATAAAAATATCTTGCCACCCACCTTAAATACCAAGGTATCTGGACCAAACGGTGTCTCCTCTGCCACCGGACCAATGGACAGGCAATAATCTCTTAACTCTTCAATATTCATGTTTTATTAGTTTGATTTAACTCATTTTCAACCACCAACGCTTCTATTTATGTATAAATTTGACAATAATCAATATAAATCTAACAAAACAACAGCTCAATTTGTGATTAAATTTGTAATAGGTCAAATTATATGAAGAATCTAGAAGGACTAAAAAAGATCATTAACACAGCTAGCAGATGAAAAAATTATATATCAGGATAGTTCTACTCACCATTATATCTATATCGACATTCCCAATACAATGTAAAAGTATAGACAATACAAATCAAGACAACATGACTCAGGACAACATCGTCGAAGCCGTTTCCAAGGGACAGTATACTACAGTAAAAAAACTATTGGAAGCTGGCGCCGATGCAAACCAAAAAGGCAATGATTCCAAGCCGTTATTATTAGTTGCAACAGAAAAGAAAGATCTTGCCATGGCAAAGTTACTTCTTGAGCATGGCGCAAACGTCAACCTTCAGGACAATAGTTTAAATAGCTCCTTCCTATACGCTGGGGCTTCAGGGTATACCGAACTGGTTAAACTTTACCTTGCTCATGGTGCAGACTTCAAGATCTTCAATCGGTATAACGGCACTGCACTTATTCCTGCCTGTGAACGCGGCCATGTGGAAACCGTTAGGTTACTTGCCCATACAAAAGGCTTTCCCGTCGACCACATCAATAGATTGGGTTGGACCGGATTATTGGAAGCAATCATACTCGGAGATGGTAGTCAAAAATATGTGGATATTGTCCAGATATTACTCGACGCAAATAGTGATAAAAACATCGCCGACCATGAAGGTATAACCCCAGTTGAGCATGCAAGAAAAAAAGGATTTAATAAAATTGTTGCCTTACTGGAAACGAAAGGCAATGGAAAATAAAAAAAGGATAACCAAATCTATTGAATCTGGTTCTCCCTGGACTAAGCATTTTCGGCATCGCCTTTTATTGACACCTATTTTCTATTTTTGTAAAAGTGTCCGAATTTCTTTTTGGATCTCCGTTCCTTTGTCGGCATTATACCATTTTTGAATCTCTTCTTTAATATCCGAAAAATCTTTTCCTTGCTCTTTTAAGCTCAAGAATAGATCTTGACAATTTTTTGGCCTCGGACCCCAGACTGCCAAATCTACGCCATCCTGATTTCGAATTACCAAAATCGGGATAGACTTCCCCCCGTTGGTCAGATATGAATCTATCAAAAAGGGTGCACTGTCACGCAATTGGATATCGACGGTAATATTGGGATTTTGGGCAGCCATCTTGGCAAGCATGGGTACAGAATGCGCGGCATCGCCACACCAAGGTTCAGTAATAATGATCCATTGTTGTCTTTCCGAAATCGTGTTGACAAACTGCTGAAACTCCTCGCCCGGCTCAAAACGTTTTAACCAACGCCCCATTCTTGTCCAGTTCATTTTAGTATATTGATAGTATTCGTCATCCTGATATGTCGGGTGATTTTCAGGATGATTCAATATATCTTCGAATTGTTGCAAATAATTTTCAAACGTCATAACATCAATTTTGTGCAAAGGTAATTTTTAGATCCAACTTTCTCAAAAATTCTGTATACCAAAGATTTTACATTCCCCGATAAGATTTCACACTTATTAACAATTAACTAAATTATCTTTGGCGGATACAACCAGTAAATGAAAAGATTAATTCAATTATTTCTATTATTTTTCATAGCCAGCACTGCTTATTCCCAAACAAATATCAAGGGGAAAATTTTAGATAAAGCTGACAATAAGCCTTTAACTAATGCCTCGGTCATCTTGTTAAACAGAGATTCCGTGCTCCGGTATTTTAACAGGGCCAATGAAGAAGGGAAATTTCAGATCAAAAACATTAAACCTGGGAGTTATATCATTCTGGCTACTTATCCCAAATTTGAACTTTATAGCGACACTATTGATATCAGAGATAAGGATATTGATCTCAACGACATTAAAATCAATTCGCAAAGAAATGTACTGGAGGAAGTTATTATAACACGTCGGTTACCCATCACGCTCAAAGGGGACACAGTAGAATATGATGCGGCAAGTTTCGCAACCGAGAAAAATGCAAAACTCGAAGATCTTTTTCGAAGATTGCCCGGTTTCACGGTGTCCGGTGATGGGAATATCACAGCTCAGGGCAAAACGGTACAGAAAGTCTTTATCGATGGTGAAGAGTTTTTTGGCTATGACCCTAAAATTGCCATCCGGAATGTCCGCGCCGATGCTGTGGACAAAGTGCAATTATACGAGAAAAAATCAGAAGAGGCCGAACTTTCGGGCATAGATGACGGTGTTCGGATTCAGACAGTCAATGTGGTGTTAAAAGAAAAAGCCAGAAAAGGTATCTTTGGAAATGCGGAGTTATTGGGTGGAACAAAAGAGCTCTACGCCGGAAACTTGTTCGCAGCTAAATTCAACCAAACTGAACGTATTGGTATCACCGCCAATCACAATAACATGGGAAGTTCCAATAGCCGTGAAGGCTCTTTACGGATGAACAACCAGATCACGGGGCAACCGTTAAATACCTCCCTGGGCGCGAACTATGAAAATCAGTTTCTCAAAAAGGCCTTAAAAGTAAATGCCAATTATAATTACAATAACAGCAGCAACAAAAATCAGTCGGAAAACTACAACAAAAATATCCTTCCTGACAATTCGATTTTAGAGCGAAACAGTAAAAATCATAATGAAAATAACGCGAGCAGCAACGGTTTAAGATCCAATCTTAACATGCGATTGGATTCAACCCAAAATATTGAACTTCAAGTCAACGGAAACTGGTCGAATAATTTCAGTTTAAGTCAGTCGGAAAGTGCCACCAACGATGGTGCAGGTGTTGCTGTTAGCTCCTTGAATGAAAGAAATGAATCGAATACTTCGAGCCAAAGCAACAATTTCCGTCTGAACTATAGAAAAAGACTCAAAGCGGGCAGTTCATTAAATCTAATGGTTGGAAACAACTATAATGAATCAACTTCGGATAGCAAAGTCAATTCGAAAACTATTCTCTATCAGAGCAGTGATACAACACGTATTGATCAAAATAGGCTCAGTAATAACAAAGGCAACAATTTTTCTACTTCACTGAATTTTAACAACAGACTAAATGATGCCATGAACTTAGCCTTGGGCTACAGCTTCAATCAGTCACACAACAGGAATGAACAGGTATCAACAGACATCGCCACGAATGTGAAAGATCCATTATATTCTAAAAACCAGATCGACAATAATACCAACCAGGGAGTCAATGTTCATTTGTCTTATCGGAAGGATAAATTTGAGGTCAATCTCTCCAACCGGACATTTTACAAAAATCAAAAACTAAGTGATAGTGACCGGGATATTGACCTCTCAAGAAATTTTTGGGACAACAATCTAAACTTTGATGCCAATTACCGGATTTCAAACAGTAAAAATATCCGCCTGGCCTACCAGAGTTCGAATACAATTCCTTCGTTCGATCAGCTACAGCCACTGCAACCCCAAACAAATCCATTGTTTCAACAGATCGGTAATCAAGACCTCAAACGGGCTATCAACAACAACATTTCGGCAAATTATAATGCATTCAGCTTATTGAAGGGAACCAACATTAACGTGAACGGAAATTTCTCTTTTGTCAATAACCCAATTGTCAACAAAACAACGGTCATGGAGAATTCTGCTCAGATCAGTAGCTATGAAAATTTATCCGGCAAATCGAACTGGAACGGGGGATTGAACATCAATCACATGCAACCTTTGGCCAACCGTCGCATTAATTTCAATAAAAGTGCAAATATCAGATATAACAATAGTTATAGCTACACTAAATTTGAAAGCGGCCAATCTCAAGGTGAGTTTCTCCTGAACAATTCAAAAAACACGTCTTTCAGCCTCGGATCGAGTTTAAATGAGCAAGATTCAGAAGGATTTGATTTTGACCTTTCAGTGAATGCAGGACTCAATGCACAACAAAATTCAATAAACACACAATATAACGCAACTAACTTTGAAGGTGGGGCTTCTGGATATATCAAATATTTTCTGCCGAAGAAATTTAACATCATGACAAACATTTACTATAGCTATACCGGGCCTACTAAATTGTACAAGAAATCAATTAATCAATTTTATACCAACCTGGAACTGGAGAAAAAGGTATTGAAAGACGAAAGTTTGACAGTCAGCCTAAAAGCCTTTGACCTCTTTAATACATTTAACAATACACGTCGGAATGGCAGTGATACCAATTACTCGGAATCCACCCAGCAGGTATTGACTCAGTATTTTTTAGTTGGTGTCAAATGGGATTTTAATAAATATTTAGGAAAAAGCAATGATTAAAACATATTTGACCATTATTATATCCTGTCTCACCGGATTATCTCTCCAGGCGCAATACGCCTATTTTGGCAATAGAGGGATCATTAGTTTTGACAAGGTGACGTATACAAAAGCACGCATGCGACAAATGTCCAATGACATGAGCTCAAAAATGATGGATCGGGGGATGGGTTTTATGGAGCATCTCGATAAAATGCCGGACTCGCATACGGATCGAATGAACCTATACTTTGATGAGAATGCTACCGTACTTATGCCCGAAGAAAACACAAGTGCCGAAAAGCAGAACGGAGAAGGCAAAATGCTGGCCCCCAGTATTACTGCAAGTGGCAGAGGCGGTCGAAATCAAGGGGGTTCACGGGGCGGAAACCAACGCGGTATGCTCAGAGGTGGTGCCAATAAAAATGGAAAAGTACTTTATCAGGATTTAAAAGCCGGAACAGCAGACATTCAATTGGATATCGATGAGAAATATTTGCTTTCCGAAACCTTGGACAGCATCACCTGGCGCTTTACCGAGGAATTTCGTAATATCGCTGGCGTCAACTGTCGACGGGTAAATGGGGCTACCAAAGACTCCCTTTATCTGATTGCCTACTATGCCGAAGAAATACCGGTCTCTGCTGGTCCAGCCCTGAGCCATGGTCTTCCGGGGATGATATTGGGACTGGTCATACCAGAGATGCACATCCAATACTGGGCAACAAATATCGCCTATACCAATAACCTCGTCCCCACAGATTGGCGGGACAAAAAATCAAAACAGATGAAATTGGAGGAATTTTCAGCGCTCTTTGGCAGATATATGCCACGCAATCGGCAAAATGAGTCAGCAAAAAAACGGATCTTGGAGCAACTTGTCTATTGAAAATGTCAGTTTGGCAGTACCTAACGACAAATTGATGACAAATAGTGATTTTTTTACAAAACATTCGGATTGGCATAAGGGTTGATAATAGAGTGATAGAATTTATTTAAGTAAAAAATTAAAATACAAGATATGTCTAAAATTATAGGAATTGACTTAGGTACTACAAACTCATGTGTTGCCGTAATGGAAGGTAACGAGCCTGTAGTAATTACGAACAACGAAGGTAAACGTACCACTCCTTCCATTGTAGCTTTCGTAGAAGGTGGCGAACGTAAAGTGGGTGATCCAGCTAAACGTCAAGCAATTACTAATCCGCATAAAACGATCTACTCTATTAAACGTTTTATGGGACTTTCATATGATGAGGCAGTAAAAGAAGCTGAACACGTACCTTATAACATCGTTAAAGGTGACAATAATACACCACGCGTAGAAATAGACGACCGTAAATATACTCCACAAGAAATCTCTGCAATGATTCTTCAAAAAATGAAGAAAACTGCTGAAGACTTCTTAGGTCAAGAAGTAACTGAGGCTGTCATCACAGTACCTGCATACTTCAACGATGCACAACGTCAAGCAACAAAAGAAGCTGGTGAAATCGCTGGTTTATCGGTTAAACGTATCATCAACGAGCCTACTGCCGCTGCTTTAGCTTACGGTTTGGATAAAGCACACAAAGATATGAAGATCGTTGTGTTTGACTGTGGTGGTGGTACACATGACGTTTCCGTATTGGAATTAGGTGATGGCGTATTTGAAGTAAAATCTACTGACGGTGATACTCACTTAGGTGGTGATGACTTCGATAACGTAATCATTAACTGGTTGAATGAAGAATTCAAAAACGAAAACAATGGCTTTGACTTGAAAAAAGACCCAATGGCGTTGCAACGTTTGAAAGAAGCTGCTGAAAAAGCGAAAATTGAATTATCAAGTGCAACTTCTACTGAAATCAACTTGCCATATATCACGGCAGATGCAACTGGTCCAAAACACTTAGTTCGTACATTATCACGTGCTAAATTTGAGGCTTTGGCAGCTGACTTGATCAAGAGAACAATTGCTCCTTGTGAGTCTGCATTGAAAAATGCTGGTTTCAGCAAATCGGATATCGACGAAATTATCTTAGTAGGTGGTTCTACGCGTATCCCTGCAATTGTTGACGCTGTAAAAGCTTTCTTCGGAAAAGAGCCTTCTAAAGGTGTAAACCCTGACGAAGTTGTTGCTTTAGGTGCTGCAATCCAAGGTGGTGTTTTGACTGGTGAAGTAAAAGATGTATTATTATTGGATGTAACTCCACTTTCATTAGGTATTGAAACAATGGGTGGTGTGATGACCAAATTGATTGAGGCGAATACGACTATCCCGACTAAAAAATCGGAAACATTCTCGACAGCTTCAGACAACCAACCATCTGTGGAAATCCACATCTTACAGGGTGAGCGTCCAATGGCAAGCCAAAACCGTACAATCGGTCGTTTCCATTTGAACGATATCCCTCCTGCACCTCGTGGAGTACCTCAAATTGAAGTTACGTTTGACATTGATGCCAACGGTATCATCAAAGTGTCAGCAAAAGATAAAGCAACTGGTAAGGAACAAAACATCCGTATTGAAGCATCTTCAGGTTTATCTGATGACGAAATCAAACGCATGAAAGAGGAAGCAGAAGCAAATGCTGATGCCGATAAAAAAATGAAAGAAGAAGCTGACAAAGTAAATGCAGCTGATGCCCTGATCTTCTCAACTGAAAAACAATTGAAAGAATATGGCGACAAAATTTCAGCAGATAAAAAAGCTCCTATCGAAGCTGGCTTAACAAAATTAAAAGCAGCATACGAAGCGAAAAACTTCGCCGATATTGATGCAGCTTCTGAAGAATTGCAAAATGCTTGGAACGCGGCTTCAGAAGAGATGTATGCAGCTTCTCAAGGTAGCGCGCAGCAACCACAAGGAGATGCTGGTCAAGCACAGAGCGGAAGCCAACAAGGTGGTGATGACGTCACTGACGTAGATTACGAAGAAGTGAAATAATCACTCCTCCTGATAAACAAAAAGCTCCGGACATGTGTATGTCCGGAGCTTTTTTCTGTTAAGAACAGTTCGCTCTTTTTTCAGAAAAGGAAAGAACTGTCTATCTATTTTTCGGCGGATCAATAAATAGACTGCCGCTATTTACGATAATGGCTCAATATGCCTTTATCCAATGTCGCCCAGATTCCCGCTGGCATATCCGCTTTTTTCAACGCAATGTTTGTCCAAGTATTACAGGAATAGAACATGCTATAAGCACCTTTCGCTTCGTAAAAGGCATCTGCATCGTCATATTGTGCATCTGTCTGCACCAATATGGGACTACCTTCACGCAAATCCAGCGAATCATAGATATACTTTACCAATGCACGATATTGCTTCTCATTGATCTTATACCCAAAACACAGATCATTCTCTTGCATGGAATGATAGTAGGTGACATGTATTGCTGATTGCCCCAATCCAAAGGCTGCTACAAAAGCCGTAGATGCTTTAAGATCTTTCCACTCTGGTGTATCCAAATAAAACCCCTTATCCCCCCAACCTATACCCATATACTGATAGCCCGTTTTTTTACCGACCGTATTGGCATAAGGAAACACATTGGACCAATCCAGTTCTTTCATCACAACCGGCAATACAATATCCGTATGTACACCATTGGATTTGACAAACACCTGAATGGTCTGATCTGTAGAAACCTCCTTAGATGATGCGGAGAGTCGCGACAGACAATATTCAGCAACAAGATATAAAACACAAAATCCTATAATTCCTAAAATAATATATCCTAACACCTTACCTATTTTTTTCATTTAAACAATTCACTTTTTTATCATAATATAGAACAACATAGCTCCCATTCGCAACATCGCTTGGTTAGCACAAAAAAACCTGTATTGTTGCCAATACAGGTTCAATATAAGCTATTTCTACTAGCTCTTAAAATAACTTCTCAGGATATACACCATCGGCAACCAATTTAGAAATTGATTCTTGCACAATAGGTTTATCTTCTTTATAGGTCACTCCGAACCATTTTGAGGAGGTTGGGATAACTTTAAAATCCGCCAGTTTATGCTTCACCATATAATCTGGCACCGAAGGAATAAAGAACTCTGCCTTTAAATTCTCTTTGTTTTCCTCAACAAAAGCTGGGAACATCGCTTGCGCGACCTCAAATATTTTTGGTGTAAAGCCCCAAAAGTTCATCGAAACACGTGTCTCTGGATCCAAATCGTTTTCAACACCGTTTTCTTCATAAACAATCTTGCGATCGTCGCCATCACCTTTGTAATAGATGTTGGTACGTTCAGTGACACTTTCCATATGACCAGTAGGACTAACTTCACATACTCCACGTGATACATAGCCGTAATCAGACATTGTATTTCCGACCTGAAAGCCCATCAATGACATCTGCTCGTCTGAAACTTCAGTTGTTAAAAACTTGGCCATTTTGTCGAAAGAATCCGAACCATAAAAATCGTCTGCATTGATCACACAGAATGGTTCGTTCACCTTATCCTTAGCGCTCATGACAGCATGTGCCGTACCCCAGGGTTTCGTTCTTTCAATGACGTGATTCACGCCAAATTTCGTTAAATCAAAATCTTGAAAAGCGTAGTCTACTTCTATTTTACCTGCCAATTTTTTATCAAAAACGTCTTTCATCTTTTCCAGGAATTCTTCCCGAATAATGAATACAACTTTTCCAAATCCTGCGCGAATGGCATCATAGATTGAATAGTCAATAATTGTCTCGCCGTTTGGGCCAAAACCATCTACTTGTTTTAAAGAACCATACCGGCTAGCCATTCCTGCTGCCAAAATCAAAAGGGTTGGTTTACTCATATTTAAATTGTATTAATAGAACTTTCTTTTCGTCCGCAAACTTAGCTAAAATTGCCCTTAAAAGCAAATGTAGCTAAGTACCAAACAGTTGTTAAAAATAGCGTATTGGAACGAAAATTATTAAAAAATTAGTGTTATTTCTTCTTTAAGAATGCATTCAATAGACCGGTTGCTAATTTCCCTAAAAGCTTGACCCCTTCTCTTGCGAGTGTCGTTGTTGCGGTACGCTGGGCGGCTTCCAGTGGTGTTTGTCTTTTCGATGTCGGCCTGTCGGCTTTGGCTGCTTCTTTCTCTGCTGCTGCGCGCTGTTCCTCCTGTTGCACAACTTGCATTTTTTCATCGATCATCTCGGCCGCCGAACGATTTTCCTGCCTTTCCTGATATTTTACCTTCAGGTCTGACTGATTGATAATCTGATTGATTGTCGCATCATCCGCTGGTCCCATGACAGCACGGGCAGGTACCAGATGGGTCGCCACCACTTCTGTAGGAATACCCTTATCATTCAGCACGGTAATTAAGGCCTGACCGGTACCCAAAGAAGTCAACACTTGATCAATCTCGTAAAAATCTGATTTGGGATAGGTTTTGACCGTTTTTTTCAGATTTTCGGCATCATTGGGTGTAAAGGCTCGCAAAGCGTGTTGTACCCGATTTCCCAATTGCGCCAATACGGACTCCGGAACATCTGTCGGAGACTGTGTACAGAAAAACACACCGATCCCCTTGGAGCGGATAAGACGGATAATCTGATCAACTTGCGTTAAAAAGGCTTTGGAAGCTCCGTTGAAAAGAAGATGTGCCTCATCAAAGAAAAACACCAATTTCGGCTTATCCAGATCCCCTACTTCAGGCATATTCTTAAACAGTTGTGCGAGCAAGCTCAATAAAAAAGTCGAATAAAGCACTGGCTGATCCTGTACATCGGAAATGTTCAGCAAACTGATCATACCCTTGCCATCAACTTTCTGAAATAAGTCATTGATATCAAATTCCTTCTCACCAAAGATATGGGCAAGTCCTTGTTGCTCCAAAGCGACAATCTTACGCAAGATTGTCCCCGAACTTGCTGAACTGATCTTACCATAATCGTTCTTGATCTCTTCACTTCCAGGACCGTCAGAGAGATAAGTTAATAATTTCTTGGTATCGGTAAAGTCTATCAATGGCATCTGATGATCTTGCGCATACTTAAACATGGCCGCCAAAACTCCGGTCTGTGTTTCATTCAGCTCCAAGATCCGGCCCAACAGGACCGGTCCAAAATCATCTATCGTAATTCGCATCGGAATACCTTTGTTGCCCGACAGCGAATACAATTCTACCGGAAAACTTGCGGGTTCAAAGGGGACCCCTACCGCATTTCCACGATCCAATAAGGCTTGATTGGTAACGCCGGGGACGGCAAGACCAGAAAGATCGCCTTTTACATCCAGCATAAATACAGGTACGGAGGCATCCGATAACTGCTCAGCTATCAATTGGAGCGTCCGCGTTTTCCCTGTTCCTGTCGCACCGGCGATCAGCCCATGGCGATTCATCATTTTCAGCGCCAGATTGACCTTTGCTTCGGCTAAAATTTCACCATTCAAAATACCAGCTCCCAAATATATAAAAGCCCCCTTGGGGTTATAAGAAGCCTGAACCTTCTCGATAAATTGTTCTTTATTTGCCATAGAAAAGGCTTAATATTTATAATTCATAAACACTATTGAAAACTTTCCAAAAAATAATCTTTTCGTCACAATTTCGTGCCAAAATTCATTTTTTATGCACTTTTAATTTGAAATTAACATAGAATTGCTATTTTTACCATGTAAAACAAACACGATTAAAGGTACTAAAAAATGTTAAATAAGAGATTTAGATTTGTGGCAGCATTCTTATGTGCGATCATCTTTTTTACAAAGATGGCCATCTCTATATCACCTATTTTTTCCAATAGCCTGGACCAAAACACGATTCTTCAAATTGTTTTACAAATAGAAATCGAGAACAACAATGGCGCAAGCACAGACACGCTTGAGACTGCCTCAAAATTTTTCAATACAAAAACTGACGAACCCATTGTATTCGAAACAATCATTGTTGAGAACCAAGGAAAACAAAAGAATTACCTAAAAAACGAGAAAAGCATTTTAGCTTTCCATCCTACGGTTCCAACGCCGCCTCCTAACTGTTAATAAATACGTCCTTATGGATTGTATTCAAATTATCCACATACTGAATCCCAGTATGCGGTTTCTTATTGATTTTTCCTGATAATGCCAATGCACAAAGCATCGAGTAGCCTTCAATCGGTACCATTGCTATTGCAATAGGCGGATTCAAGAAGATTTATTATACAGATAAACACAAATTTTATGTTTGGAATTCGTACGTCGGCTTTTCTGAAACTTTCGAAAAGAGACTTAAAATATGATTTCCCTGCTAGTGTTGTGGTGTTTTTGGTGGCACTTCCATTATGTTTGGGAATTGCAATGGCCTCGGGTGCGCCATTGTTTGCAGGATTATTGACTGGTGTAATTGGTGGAATCGTTGTTGCTTCAATCAGTAAATCACCACTCAGCGTAAGTGGGCCAGCTGCTGGCCTCACAGTTATTGTTCTAGGCGCCATTCAGAGCCTAGGTGCTTATGAAACCTTTCTCCTTGCGGTTGTCATCGCAGGTGTAGTTCAGGTGATTCTTGGTATTCTAAAAGCGGGTATGATCGGAAATTATTTCCCTTCCGCCGTTATTGTCGGTATGTTGGCCGCTATTGGTATTACCATTATCATGAAACAAATCCCTTTAGCCTTGGGATTGATCGAAACACATGCTTTTGAATTGGACAACGGACACGGTATAGGTGCATATTTTGACACTGTGGTCTCAGCCATCAATTTTGGCGCATTGATTATCTGTGCCCTATCCTTAGCGATTCTGATCTTTTGGCCAGCAATCCCAAAATTGAATAAAGTGCCTGCTCCGCTGGTAGTCGTGATTGTCGGTGTCGCTTTGGCTTATCTTTTTAATGGCTCTACATTTCAATTACACGACAAACAATTTGTGCTCGTGCCAATTGTAGGATCGTTTGCTGAGTTTACAGGTCTATTCACATTACCTGACTTCACCCAGATCGTCAATAAAGAAGTATGGATTGCGGCATTTACCATTGCCATTATTGCCAGCTTGGAGACGCTATTGAGTATTGAAGCCGTAGACAAGATTGATCCATATAAACGCAATACCCCCACTAACCGCGAGCTGGTTGCCCAGGGAATCGGGAATATGACAAGCGGACTTCTTGGAGGTTTGCCATTGACCTCCGTTATTGTACGCTCATCAGCCAACGTCAATGCGGGTGGAAAGACAAGGCAATCCGCAATTCTACACGGCATCTGGCTACTTGTCGCCATGCTAGCTATCCCGACCATGTTAAATATGATTCCGTTGGCATGTCTTGCTGCAATTCTACTTCATACGGGATATAAATTAGCTAAACCAAGCTTATTTACATCAATGTATCGAAAAGGGCTGGATCAATTCATTCCATTTTTTGTGACTATTGTAGCGATTGTAATGACAGATCTATTAATGGGTGTTGGCATCGGAATCGTTGTGGCTACGTTCTATATTCTCCGGGCAAATATGAAAAATGCCTTTAAGTATAAGATCGAAAAAGACAACGAAGAAGATAAGGCGGTGATCACATTAGCGGAGGAAGTGTCATTTCTGAATAAGGTTCCTATCCAACAGAAACTGTATAGTTTGCCAAAATCAGTAAGTAAGATCCTTATCGATGGGACATTCAGTAAATTTATCGACAAAGACGTTATTGAAGTCATCAAGGACTTCGAACAGAACGCAAAAAGTAAAGGCAAGGACATCGAGCTTTTACAGGTCGTATATAAAAAATAAAGTTGTTTGAATAAACAATAGATTTAGAAATTTGTATTAATATAAAATTGAAAAAACGCCTTTTGGGCAAATAGAGAATATGGAAAATAAAGATTTAAAAATAGGATTTGACAATATTATTAAAGGGAACAAAGAGTGGATGGATTTTGTAAAAAATGATACCACAGGACGTTTCCAACAACTTGCAAAAGGTCAAAATCCAGAAATTCTTTGGATCGGCTGTGCAGACAGCCGTGTACCAGCCAACGAGTTGACCGGTACAAAACCAGGCGAGGTTTTCGTGCACCGTAACATCGCCAATATGGTTATCCACTCGGACATGAGCTTATTGAGTGTACTGGATTATGCGGTCAACGTGTTAAAAGTAAAACAGGTTATCGTAGCTGGACACTATGGCTGTGGTGGTGTGGCCGCATCTTTAAGCCGCAATCAATACGGTATCATTGATAACTGGCTTGGCCACATCAAAGATGTCTACCGTTTGCATAGCGAAGAGATTGATGGCATCGAAGAAAATGAAAAGAAAATAGACCGCTTAGTTGAACTCAATGTCAAGGAACAGGTTTTTAATCTTTGTTCTACTTCCATCATCCAAAATGCATGGAAAAATGGCCAGGCACTTGCTGTGCATGGTATGGTAATCAATATCGGAACAGGTCAATTGATTGATCAAAGTTGTACATTTACAAGCAATGAATCCCTTGGAAAGGTATTCGCTTTCAAATAGTAACAAATCGGTAAAAAGGGACGGATCTTCGTCCCTTTTTTATTTCAGATCATTGCTGCGCCAGCAGTCGCGACTATAGTGGGTATTTTTCGATTGATTACCTGCTCAGACTAAGCTGAATATCTATCATATCCTAGCTAATATCTCGCTTCTAATAATTAACTTTGTATTATGAGTGAAGAAAAATCATTAAATTTTATCGAGGAAATTGTCGAAGAAGATCTTCGTACAGGAAAACATGGCGGACGTGTATTGACACGTTTTCCTCCTGAACCAAATGGTTACCTCCACATTGGTCACGCCAAATCCATCTGTTTAAATTTTGGATTGGCACAGCAATATAACGGCAAGACTAATCTACGTTTTGATGACACTAACCCTGTCACTGAGGATACCGAATATGTTGAAAGCATCAAAAAAGATATTCAATGGCTAGGATTTCAGTGGGCGGAAGAATTATATACTTCGGATTATTTTGAAACACTTTACAGCTACGCTGTTGAGCTCATAAAAAAAGGTTTAGCGTATGTGGACGATAGCACAGCGGAAGAAATTGCAGCAGCAAAAGGCACTCCGACGGAACCGGGAGTTCCGACGCTATACCGCGACCGATCTATCGCCGAAAATCTAGCTCTATTCGCAGATATGCGAGCAGGAAAATATAAGGATGGTGAGAAGGTTCTCCGGGCAAAGATAGATTTGGCTAATCCAAATATGCACCTGCGTGACCCTTTATTGTACCGCATCAAACACGCCCACCACCATCGGACAGGCAATCAATGGTGCATCTATCCGATGTATGATTTTGCACATGGTCAATCGGATTCAATTGAGAAAATCACACATTCGATCTGTACACTGGAATTTATTCCACATCGTCCACTTTATGATTGGTGTATTGACAAATTGGAAATTTTCCCATCCAAACAATATGAGTTTGCACGTTTAAACATGACATATACAGTCATGAGTAAGCGTAAACTATTGCAACTGGTCAATGATAAGTTTGTGGAAAGCTGGGATGACCCTCGTATGCCAACAATCTCTGGCTTAAGAAGAAGAGGTTATACTCCCGCGAGTATTCGTAACTTCTGCGATAGGATTGGCGTTCAAAAACGGGAAAACATGATTGACGTCAGTCTATTGGAATTCTGCATCCGTGAGGATCTCAACAAAACTGCCTGGCGTAGAATGGCTGTCCTCGATCCGATCAAATTATTGATCACAAATTATCCAGAAGGCCAAGTAGAAGATTTAGTCGGTGAAAATAACCCTGAAGTTGAAGGTGGTGAGGGGCATAGAATCATACCTTTCTCCAAAGAACTTTGGATTGAGCGTGAAGATTTTATGGAAGATGCTCCAAAAAAATTCTTCCGTCTTGGCCCTGGGCTTTCAGTTCGTCTAAAACACGCTTATATTGTTACCTGTAACGATTTCGTCAAAGATGAAAATGGAAAGATAACAGAAGTGCATTGTACGTATGTCCCGAATTCTAAATCAGGTGAAGACACATCTGGACTAAAAGTAAAGGGAACAATCCATTGGATTTCTGTTCCGCATGCAAAGGAAGCCGAAGTAAGATTATATGACAGGTTGTTCAATGATGAAAATCCAGCTGCAGCTGAAAATTTCAAAGAATCTATCAACCCGGCAAGTTTACATGTGGTAGAACGTGCCTATATCGAGCCGGACTTAGCGAATGCGACTCCCGGTAAAGGATATCAATTTATACGTTTAGGTTACTTTACGCTAGACACACATTCGACTCCAGCGCATCTGGTCTTTAACCGTACAGTGACGTTGAAAGATTCCTGGGGAAAAGAAGTAAAGAAAAATGGTTAAGTAAACCAAACAAGAAAAAGCAAAGGGTCGGAATTGTTTCCGACCCTTTGCTTTTTCTATCGTAAAATAATGTTCCATTTAAATCGGCCATCGCTCTCTTTCTAAACATACACAGACAACACCGCTTGTCCACATTTAGAAGAACAGCAAATGATAAAGGTACATCTTTTCTGTTGGCCAATAAATTATTTCATTCAGTTTTTAACTTGATTATCGTCATTCACTCAATGCCGTAAAACAAATAGTTTTACAGCAAACAAATACCATTAACGATATGAAAAAGTTACTAATTCTTGCACTTACATTCGGTACTTTAAATTTACAGGCACAGAACAGTCCTGAGCAACGCTGGCAGATGCGTCTTAGAGGAGTCGCGGTAATGCCCAACGAATCGGCCAATATCAGTACTATTGGTGGCGACATTGCGATCAACACAAAATTTATCCCAGAACTAGATTTCACTTATTTCTTTACCAAAAATATCGCCGCGGAGTTGATTTTAGGGACAACCAAACATAAGGTCAATACCGTTGGCTCCAACTTAAGTACCATTGGAGGTAACACCTCAGCAAACGTAGATTTAGGTAGTGTATGGCTCCTGCCTCCGACCTTGACAGCGCAATATCATTTTCTTCCGGATGGAGACCTCAGGCCCTATGTAGGTGCAGGGATAAACTATACAATTTTCTATAGTGCAAATGAGGGCCCCACGGTCAAAAACGTAAAGTATGATAATGCGTTTGGATTTGCCACACAACTCGGTATTGATGTCAAGCTTTCAGAAAAATATTTTCTGAATTTGGATGCTAAGTATATCCTTTTGAAGACGGATGTTCAAGTGGATGCTTCCAATTTGGCTCCGAACTTATCAATACCGGCGAAAGTTGATATCAACCCCTTTCTTCTAGGGGTCGGTTTCGGCATGAAGTTCTAGCATTTCTTTAAACTCCCTATATAAAATGAGGCACCTTCTGATCGATCAAAAGGTGCCTCTGAATTTCTACTCAATACCATACCATTGCTGATACTGCTTTCTAAGTCCCTCGACACGTGCCAGTCGTTTGCTATCTTTGGCCGCCAATAAGATATCTCGATAACGATCGACCGAGTCTAATGCCGTCTGCATATCGCTCCATTCAAAGCCTAAATTTTTTTTATCTAATACCAATTGGTGTAAATAGTCCATATTTTGTGAAACATAGTCTAAGTTTCTGTCTACGATATTTCCGGCCAGGTGTCCTTGTCCAGAACGGTATAAGCTGTCAATGATATCCGCATAGTTAATCGCATCCGACATCGCATATACACGATCCGGCAATTGGTCATATGCTTTCTTAGCAACTTTTCCAGCCTGCTTTACCTGCCCTTTTTCTAACAGCAACCGGGCCGTCTTTCCAAAAATATCCCGGGCGTACATACTGGTAAAGCGAAAGGAATCAGTATCCAAATAGGCCGCATTTTTGACATTTCCCCAATGATATTTATGCATGATATTATCATATAAGGCTTCAACGTTGACCAAAGCAGGTATTTCCTCAGCATTCGTTTGCTGTTCACTGGTAGCAGCGACCGGCATCAGCCTTGAAGCAAATCCTTCATTGACAAGATATTTATCCAGCCCCAGCTTAATATCACCGGGCAGCATATTTGAAAAATAGATCGGCCGATCCCAATGATTATTTTCAAGAAGGGAAAGCAAAGTCAAATCTGATCGACTTAAGTGATCCCCGGGGATTTCCCATTCCATTGTTGAAACAACTGCATGCTGTAAATTGGCCGGTACGGCGTTTTTTCTCAACACCTCGGCTTTATCAATAGCCAATCTGACCTTCTT
Source organism: Sphingobacterium sp. HMA12 (assembly GCF_002933815.1). GTDB lineage: Bacteria > Bacteroidota > Bacteroidia > Sphingobacteriales > Sphingobacteriaceae > Sphingobacterium. The sequence goes on along the minus strand of NZ_BEYR01000002.1, from coordinate 367,988 downwards.
AGACGGAAAATAATTCTCCAGATTTCCCGAATTCAGCTGAACTTTATAATCGGCGTTATCGGAAGTAACAAATTGCAATAATTGTTGAATATCAACTGCAGCATTCAACTGTCGATCCACAAATGGGATATAATCCCGAATACCCTTTTTTGTTTTTTCGGCAGGTATCGCAATCGGAAGTCCCGCAGCCTGATAGGTTGGTTTCTTGGCCTGCTGCATATACCAATCACCCGTTAAGTAACTCAATACAACTATTCTTACGTCCGGACGCACACCTTCCACCTCCTGCAAATACCATAACGGAAAGGTATCATGATCACCATAGGTAAACAAAATCGCATTCGGTGCGCAGGTTTCAAGGTAATTACGTGCAACATCCCGCGCCAGGGATTTTTCGGAACGATTATGATCATCCCAGTTTTGATGTACCAGAATAATCGGTCCTCCCAAAACCGCAAAAGATAACCCGGTAGCCAAGGCATACCGGGTATGAAGGAAACGCTTAAAAAAGCGCACCAATGCTATTGCGCCAAGTCCGATCCAAATAGCAAAAGCATAAAAGGACCCCGCATAAGCATAATCACGCTCACGGGGTTGTAACGGTGTCTGGTTGAGATACACGACAATCGCTATACCCGTGAAAACGAATAACAAAGTTAACACCAAAGTATAGGGCTTATTGTGTCTATATAACCAAATTGCTCCAGCTATACCCAATAATAAAGGCAGGAAAAAATATGTATTTCGGCTGGGATCATTTTGCTGTGATTCCGAAAGGTCATATTGTCCGCCAAGACGCCAATTATCCAATGGTTTCAATCCCGAAAGCCAATTCCCATCGGTATATGTTCCATAACCCTGCTTATCATTCTGTCTTCCTACAAAATTCCATAAGAAATAACGTGCATACATTTCTCCCAATTGAAAATGAAAGAAAAACTTAAAGTTATCGGAAAACTGCGGCTTTTCACCGTCTTTTAACTTGAGATAACTTCTATAGTAAGCTTGGTGATTTGCATCCTGGCTATAGATACGCGGAAAAAATGTTTCTCGATCAAAATCATAGTTATCCACCTGTGTAAATGATGTATAATTGGACTCATCTTTCCGATAACCAGTCTTACTTTTTATGTCTACCGCTTTCGAATCGTAATATGGTCCTTTCACCAAAGGTTCCCGTGTGTACTGTTCGCGTCCCAAGTAGCCCAAAAACGAAAATACATTATCAGGTGCGTTATTATTTAGGGATGGATTCGCTTTTCCACGGATCAATACCATGGTATAGGAACTATAGCCAAACAGAATAAAACAAAACACCAATAAGGCCGTATTTAACGTATACTTCCGGTTTCTATGTGAATAAAAAAGACCATATACAATGCCGCCACCGATAAATACGCACAAAAAGAGAATTCCAGAACCAAATCCTAGTCCGAGCGAATTCACAAACAACAGATCTATTTTGGAAGCAAAAGCCACCAACCACTGAATGACACCCCAAAGAATTGCTGCCAAAACCAACAAGCCCAATAAAAATGCCGTTAAAATACCTTTTAGATTCATTTGCGAAGTTCTTTTAAAATAGACCACCATGGCTATGGCTGGAATCGCCAACAGATTCAATAGGTGAACTCCGATCGAAAGCCCCATGACAAAAGCAATGAAAATCAACCAGCGGTCGCTTCCTTGCTGATCCGCCCGCGCTTCCCATTTGAAAATTGCCCAGAAAACCACTGCCGTACAAAGCGAGGACATCGCGTACACTTCAGATTCCACAGCGGAATACCAAAATGTATCACTAAAGCTGAAAGCCATTGCCCCGACTGTCCCTGCAGCGAAAAGCTGTAGGTAGTGGGAGAAAGCAGGCTGCTGTGGCTCCTTCAAAATCTTCTTGGCTATAGCGGTGATTGTCCAAAACAAAAATGCCACGGTCAGTCCACTACAGATCGCTGAACCAATATTCATCCAATAGGCTATCTGCCCCGTGTTACCGAGTGCAAGATTGGAAAAAACATTCTGGATGAGCAAAAATAAGGGTGCGCCAGGCTGATGGGCAACCTCAAGTTTGTAGGCACAGGCAATAAACTCACCACAATCCCACCAGCTCACTGTCTTTTCGACAGTGGAAATGTAGACAAGCGTGGCAATGAGGCCACAGCTCAAACCAAATAGTGTATTTAATTTATTGTACGTCATAAGGTCAATTGGTCTAAATCTTTATTCCTTTTAGCACTTTAAATTAAACAGTTATATCGATTTAAAAATGTTAATTAACACTATTTAACATCATGATTTATCTAAAAATATTTTTCTAAAGAAGTTACTTCTATAATGAAAAGAGAAATAACAGTTTTCCAAAAAGGGAAGGAATGCCATTTTTTGGCGGCATATACTCGACGGGCAACAATTGGATGGATAAGAATTTTTTCACATAGGTATAGAAATATTCCTTCTAGAGATTCAATAAAAAGAGCGAGGGAAAAGTCCCTCGCTCTTTTTATATTTTTAGGCCAATTTTTCAACGATCTTTTTCGTTGGTCCGGGATTGCTCATGGTATAAAAATGCAACACTGGCGCACCAAATTTAATCAGTTCCTGACATTGCTGCACAAGCCATTCTTCACCTACTTGCCTCACATCAGCATTGGTTTTACATGATGCAACTGCATCACTCAATTCCTCTGGAATATCCAAGTGGAAAATTCGTGGCAATGTAACCAACTGTTTTTTGGTCGTCAAAGGTTTGAGTCCCGGAATAATAGGTACATGAATTCCGTTGTCGCGGCATTTGGTCACAAATTCCTTATATTTTTCTACATTAAAGAACATCTGCGTCACAATAAATTCGGCCCCCATATCGACTTTCTGCTTCAGGTATTTAAAGTCCGTGTTGAAATTAGGCGATTCAAAATGTTTCTCCGGATATCCCGCAACTCCGATACAAAAATCAGTTTTTTCAGATGTAATTATATCTTCGTGGAGATACTTCCCCTTATTCATATCCGTGACCTGTTCCAATAGATCCGTTGCAAAAGCATGACCGCCTTCAGTCGGAATAAAATCAGCATCTCCTTTGCGCGCATCACCTCGCAGCACCAATACATTGTCAATACCCAGAAAATTTAGGTCGATCAAAGCATTTTCCGTTTCCTCTTTGGTAAAGCCACCGCATATCAGGTGCGGGACTGCGTCTACCTTATATTTATTCATGATAGCAGCACATATCGCGACAGTTCCCGGCCGCTTACGATAGGATACACGTTCCAATAGCCCGCTCGCATGTTCCTTATAGATGTAATCTTCACGATGATAGGTTACATCTATAAAAGGTGGCTTAAATTCCATCAGTTCATCCATTGTTTTAAAAATACTTTGGATGCCTTGTCCTTTGGCAGGAGGCAATAGCTCAAAAGAAAACAATGTTTTTCCTTTAGCATTCTGGATATGGTCGGTAATCTTCATTAAAAAACTGTTTTAAGTTTGGGTTGGCTTACATCGAAACGCACAAGTCGAGGATATGTCTATCTGCATGTAACTTATCTTTCCCACATGGAGCAGGGTAGAATTTAGCACCTTGAACAATACAGGTTGCTAAGGCTTCACTGGGTCTAGTCCCTCGGCCTTTCTCTATAAGCGTTGCTAATATCGTTTTAAAAAACCAAACAACAAAAATATTTTTTCGAAAATCTATAAATTATATCAATAAAGCTGTCTTTCTTATGGCTTTATCCAACTAAATTATCCCAAAGTCGATAGTGAGTTACGTAAATTCTTCAAATAAAATGTAATTAATAGCAGCCCCTTCACACTATACTTCTCCTTTTGTCCATACTTAAATCCAGCCAGCAAATATTTATAGGCGACCAATGCATTCTCCTCATTGTAAAACAGCTCCTTCCACGAGACGGGAACATCTTCCCATTCCTTTAATACAATTCCATTTTGGGCATAGGTAATCGGCGATTCAACTCCGTCTATCTTGTAATCATCATGAACGCCAGAATTAGAGATGTGCTGAAAATAGGCAATTGAATAATCTAAAAAATTCAATGCACGGGCCTTTATCTCTTGGTCATTCTCAGCTTTTGTTGGAATATTACGCCAAAGGTTGATTCCACTATCAAATTTACTTGGCTGCTCGCGAATAGGTGTCTTGTCCAATTCGAAATTGATATACAATCGTTCGGTATTTGGCAAATGCGCAGAGTTGAACGGAGAGAAATCACCTTTCAATTGCACAAAATCCTTTTTTACCTGGATAATATCCAAGGAAAGTTTTCCCTTTGCAGCATCTATAAGCTCAAGTTTATTTCTGTTAAATGCGTATTTACCATACAGCAGGATATCGTCTATGGCGAGGACAAAATGGTCTTTATCCTGAAGGGAAAGAAAGGAACGATGATAAAGCGGATGATCACAACGGGCATCAGGCTCAACATTGAGCGGATTATCGGCTTTAGCCTTTAAATAAACCTCATTGGTATAACCGCAGATAACCTGGTAATTTCCGGTCGGAAACTCCTTGTCCTTTCCCAGAAAAATACAGGAGGACAAAAATATCGTTGAAATAAGGATCAATAATGGTCTCAACACGGATCATTTAGTATGGTCAATATATTGATTATTTAGTACCAATATACTCAAAATCCGTCAAAGTAAGATACACCAGATCATTTCGACAAGTGAATTCAGCCAATAATTGTGACCTAAACCCAATGAAACAAAAATAGGTTCAAAACCTCGCTTACGAATTTGAACCTGTTTGTTGGTATTTACGCGAATCAAGAAATACTCTTAAATCCCGGTCTGGACAAGGGATTTAAGAGCTAAGACCGTCTCTGTTATTCTTTATAGAGATCGACTAGCCCTTCAGGCAATGCGACTTCAATAATCTCTTCTTCACCATCTATTCCTAAAATTAAATCATCGGATAGCGGGAACATCAATTCTTTACCATTCATATCAACTGTGGCGACGAATTGCTGTGGAAATTCCTGTACATCCGTAATTTCTCCCAGCTCACCATGAGTTTCATCGATCACCAAAAAGCCGATTAAATCCGTATATCTAAAATCATCTGGATCCCGTTCTGGCATTTTATCATTAGGTAGATAAACCTTTTTGCGGACAAGTACCTGTGCCTTGTCGATGTGATCGACATCTTCAAATGTCACATAGGCCGTACTATTTTTCTGCAGTTTTATAGCATCGATAAAATAAGGCACAAGCTTTTTGTTGACCTCCAGGAAAACGACATCCATATCCAGGCTTTCGTAGTCTTCAAATTCGAAAAACAATTGCATTTCGCCTTTAAGACCTCTCGTTTTGCTGATGTAGCCTATATAAAAACTTTGATCGACAGTCATTTGGTAGTATTGCGTTTTGAGATATTAGTATTGAGATGCTATTTTTATCAGCTTCGCTATATACCGAGCATCTATTTAATTTTCACCTTTTTGTATGAAGATATAATGGTATGGCCAGCCTTTGCGTATGCGTAGCGCAATCAGCATTCCATTTTAACCCATAAACAAGTTTATTAAAAAAAGCCGGCTCAAGATTGAGTCGGCTTTCTCGAATACTTTATGAAAGAATTAACCTTCAGTTTCTTCTGATGCAGGAGCTTCAGTCTCTTCAGCAGCAGGCTCTTCTGCTACAGGAGCATTTTTAGCAGCTACAGCAGCAGCTTTTTCTTCTTTTTTCTTCGCTTCAGCAGCTAAGGCAGCTTTTTTAGCATCAGCTTTTGATTGCGCTAAACCATCTTTTTTACCAGAGATTCTAGCTTCTTGAGCTTCAGTCCAAGCAGTGAATTTAGCTTCAGCAGCAGTTTCGTCAAAAGCACCTTTTTTCACACCACCTTGTAAGTGTTTTTTGTAAAGAACACCTTTGTAAGAAAGGATAGCACGAGCTGTGTCAGTAGGTTGAGCACCTTTATTCATCCAATCCAAAGCTTTTTCAAAATCCAAAACGATAGTTGCAGGATTTGTGTTTGGGTTGTAAGAACCAATACGTTCGATGAATTTACCATCACGTGGAGCGCGAGAATCCGCTACGACTACGTGGTAAAAAGGACGTCCTTTTTTACCATGTCTTTGCAATCTGATTTTAGTTGCCATTTCTTAATTTTATTTTATGTATTCAACATATCCCCCGAGCTTCATACTAGAGGGGATGCAAAGATAGTTATTTTTTTCTATTCATAGACATAATTTAATAAAACTTCGCTGAAAATGACATCCTTAACATCCTGAATATCTCCTTTTACAACATAACTCATTGCACTAGCTTTGCCGTCAACACCCAAGGTAATTTTTACAGCTGTTTTCTTTGTCCAATCTGGCTGGATTTCTTGATTGGTCTTTCCCTGGACCGAGGTAGAGAAAAAAGCATTTTCCAAATTCTTGGACACAACCTGATTAATATCAATCGGATTAAACCCCATTTGTTTGTAAATAGGGTAAAGAGGATTTATTGTAGTGGAATATTGAAAAAAGGAGAATACGGTGAACTCAAGTTTAGGGTCTCCTGGAATATCGAAAAGCGACGAGAAATATAGAAAGCTTTTCAGTTTTTGGATATTATCGCCATTATAGGTAAAGGTCAACTCCTGCTCCTCTCCAATTTGTTCATAGAATTTCTCCAGTTTCCGATAGACAATTTTGAAGGGTACAGACATGTTCGAAGTATAAGAATAGCTTGTTAATAATTTATCTTTAATGAGCGATTCACTTCCAATACTGTTAATTCCATCTTTAATCGGCGAGTTCTTACTATACAAACTATCAACAAATACACTCTTCAGACGATTCTGTTCATCCCAATGATAGCTTAAACGCACGATCTTCTCCCTTTCCATTCCGCCCGTTTTACCTTGGAGCGCAATACGCGAATAATCGACTCGCCCATTTGCCCCATAATGAAACTGTTGCTCATTCACTTTTGTTACCCGCCCTTGGGCATCATATTGAAACTCATAGCTACTTTGACTTATATCTGAATTAAATTGCGTCGCACTTTTAAATAAGACAAGTCGAGTATTATCCTTTTCAGATCCGTCTTTTTTACAAGAATAATTAAAGGTAGCACATGACAATAGAAGAATACCCACTACATATTTCATAAAACAATAATTTGGTCAATAAATTAGAAGCAAATTAAGTATATTTTTCTCAGTTAAAATAATCTTCGGCATTTTTGCCAATTCACATTTTACTTTCTACCTTCATTCCATGAAATCTGTTGCGCCATTAAAAATACTTAAAGCTTCGGCCGGTTCCGGAAAAACCTTCAGCCTGACACTGCATTATATCACTTTACTGCTATCCAATGAAAATAGCTACAAAGAGATACTTGCTGTGACATTTACCAATAAGGCCACCGCAGAAATGAAAGAGCGCATACTCACTGTACTCCATGGCCTGGCTATCGGAGACGCCAGTCCCAAAATCGAAGATTTTAGAAAATTATTACTGCAGCAGCACCCCGATTGGACTGCCTATCTGATCCAGGAGAAATCTTATCGCGTTTACCGCCAGATCTTACACGACTATAGCCATTTTACAATAAGTACAATAGATGGTTTTTCCCAAAAAGTCATCCGTGCATTCACCTACGAACTTAATCTTGATGCGGCATACAAGATTGAGATGAATGTCAATAAAGTCAAAAATGAGCTGACAGTCATGCTCAATCAGCTACTGGATGAACGCCCGGACCTACTCGATTGGATCATCGCCTATGCGGAGAAAAAAATAGCCAAAAATGAGAACTGGAACTATCGACAACAATTGATGGGACTGGCCAACCTCATTTTCTCTGAAAATTTCCAGGAGTTTGACAGCTATATTAATTCGGCCAATCCGAGAGAAGTTTTCAATCTCCTGAACCAGGAAATCGAACAAAAAATAAATTCCTTTACAGAAGCACTTTCGCTGACCATTGAAGCCTTCAGTGAAACCTTCAAAAGATTCAACATCAGTGAAAATGAGCTCAAGGGAAAATCACGCAACAAGATTATATCAGCGAGCAAAACCAGTAAAAAGACAGACAAATTAAGTTCTTCCGAAATTGCCAAAATATTGGACAAATATGTACAGCTAATAGACAATGAAGACGCATTTACAGCTAGTGACAAAAATATACGCCATGATCTTCTGTCAGCACTTACTCCCATCCTAAAATCTTTTCAGACGCTACAGGAGAATCTACCGGCTTATATTGCCTATCAGGCGGTACAGAACAACCTCTATTACTTGCGCTTGCTTAAAGAAATGAGCGACCTGCTGACCCAGTGGCGCAAGGAGAACGGCGCACAGTTAATCTCAGATTCACAGATCCTGTTAAATAAACTCGGGATCGATGAGAACAGCGATCCGACATTTATCTGGGAAAAAATAGGCAATCGCTTCAATTATTTTTTATTTGACGAATTTCAGGATACCTCACGTATCCAATGGAAAAACTATAGCCCACTACTGATCAATGCACTTGCAGATGCAAATGGTACCCTGAGCGAACATCTGATTGTCGGCGATGTCAAACAGAGTATATACCGCTGGCGGAACGGAGATTGGCGTATATTGCTCCATCAGGTCGAACAACAAATTGGTCATGCATTTCACCTCGATGAAAGTGCCAAAACTACCTTTATCGAAAACGGAAGTCTTGACACCAATTTTCGGAGTCTTCCAAATATCATCCAGCTAAACAATTATCTTTTTAGCAGTATTCCTCAACATTTGCAAGAGGTTCTTAATAAAAAGGTTGACGAAAGCTTAGACGAAAATGGGAAACGTTGGTGGGCCGCCTCAGGTAATGATAAGATGCTTATCAAAGCCTACGAAAACAGTCAGCAGGAAATCCCCGCACACAAAAAGGGAGACCTAGACAAGTTGGGTTCCATTGAAATAGCATATATCCCCGTGTCAGATGGCCGCTATAGAAGAAATCAAGTCGTTGAGGAATCACTTCTTTTTTTATGTAAAAAAATAGAAGAATGGTTTCATACCGGAAGATATCATGCCAAACAAATTGGTATCCTTGTCCGCAGTAATGCGCAGGCCAAATTGGTCATCCAAAAATTAATGGATTTCAAAAAAGAGCACAATCTGACCTTTGAGGTCATCTCCGGCGATGCACTGATTCTGGCCGGCAACGATGCTGTTCTTTTGCTGATAGAAACATTAAAAGCACTCGTCTACAATTCGGACAAACACAGCATACACAAAGCAAAAATGGTCTATCTCTATCAGACTATACAGAAAAATACAGTCAGTCAAAATGCTTGGCTAGCATTTGCTTCAAATGACATCCGTGCGCTGAAAGATTTTCTTCCCCAGCCTCTGATCGACTCTTGGGAAACCTGGCAGAAACAGCCATTGGTTCACCTCATAGAAAAACTGATCGAAATTTACGGCTTCACAACTGAGCAAAACATCCATCTGCCTTACCTGCTGGCATTCAAAGATATGATTTCGGGCTTCTCTTCCAACGGCGAACGCGGAATTATTCAATTCCTGGAATTTTGGGAAGAGGATGGTAATCGCGCAGTACTACCATCCAATGGAGAAATCAATGCAATTGAGGTAACGACAATCCATAAATCAAAAGGACTTGCCTATGATGTTGTCATGCTCCCGTTCTGTTCCTGGGACCTGGACGGAATGATCAATGGGGATTTTTGGATAGATACCCATGAAACGCCGTTTGCCCAATTGGGAAAAATTCCCATAAAATATACAGCAACAGTTGGAAAATCTGTGTTTTTCAAACAGTATTTTGAGGAAATGCTATTCAATTATATGGACGCGCTCAATACATTCTATGTAGCGACAACACGTGCTATTGAACATCTCTATATTACAGCTCCTTTATTTAAAGAGTCCATTGACAAGAAGACGGGAGAAATTACGGGCTATGATATCAAGGATGAGTATATAAGTGATATACTATATCAAGTATTAGATTCAACTTCCGCTCCATTTACATTGGAAGGTACCTCTGTTAAGATCGACCAGACTATCGAACAAAAAGATCATCAAATTCAAGAGAACAACATCATTTCACTCAGCCACTACCCTATTTCCAAAGAACTGGAAATGGCCTTAGAAAAATCCAGCACACGTACGATGAACGACATCATGATGCTGGAGAAAGCAGCTCAGTATGGGATATTGGCCCATGAGATCATGTCCCAGATTTCTCGAGAAAAAGATATCTCCAGATTGGTACGGCAGCTGATTCAAGAAGGTATACTCTCAAAAGAGGACGAACCCTTTCTGATGCAAGAAATCAACCAGATCTGGCACCATCCCACTATCAATCAGTGGCTCACCGGAAAATATAAAATCTGGAATGAAGCCAGTATCATTACCGCTAAAGGAGAAACCATCCGACCCGACAAAGTCTTCACCTCCGAAGAAGAAACAATTGTACTGGATTTTAAGTTTACGCAAACAGACTACATCGGACATAAATATCAGGTAGACAACTATAAAAAAAATTTGGTAAACCTAGGCTACAATAATGTTAAAGCCTATCTATACTATGCCAAATCAAATCAATTAATTGAAGTAAAATAAACAATCGCGATGCAGACAGCCTTTTTAAAATTAGTAGCAGCGGATATTCAAAAACGTTTTGGAAACGATTTGAGTGAGATTGCCATCGTGTTTAACAATAAACGCCCAATTACGTACCTCAAAAAACATCTTGCCGATGTCTACAGACAGGCCATCTGGTCCCCTCAATTTTTCACCATACAAGAATTCTTTAAATTATCAACCAACGATACCGACGCGAATGCCTTAGCACAATTCTTTCAGCTCTTTAAAATCCATAATGACCTATTGGCCGCAGAGGGAAAACAAACGGAGACTTTAGAAGAGTTCTACCCTATTGCGGAGATTATATTAAGTGACTTTGGACAACTGGATTATGATCTGGTTCCGATCGACCAGATCTATCTGGAACTTTATGACAACACGAAAATTGACATTGCTTTTCAACATCTTACGCCAGAGCAACAGGGATTCATCCGTCAGTTTTGGCAATCTTTTTCCATAGCCGGGCATAGCGGTGTACAAGAACGCTTTTTACAATTATGGAAAAGACTCCCGATATTATACACTAGATTCAAAGAAAAGCTTAAAGCAGAAGGCCAAACCAATTATCCTACAATCTATCGTGATCTGGTTGAGGGCAGAGCCACAAATCAGGACTTTACATCATCTTTTCAGCAGATCCTTTTTGTTGGTTTCAATGCATTAAATAAAGCCGAGGCTAAATTATTCCGCAAATGGCAAGAAGAAGGAAAAGCACTGTTCTACTTCGATGCAGACGCCTACTATCTGGAGGACAATATGCAAGAAGCTGGCCTATTTATTCGTCGAAATATCTTTCAGACTGGGCTTGTCAATGCACTTGGCGATAGTCCGAATATTATCGGTAACAGAACCTCAACAGTAAACCTATATGCGAGTACAGGAAAAATAAGTCAGACAAAATTGCTTTATGATATCCTCGAAAAGCAAAATAGCACAGATCAAACTTCGGCCATCTTATTGGCAGATGAGAATCTATTAGTTCCTTTGCTCCAAAGCCTCCCCGATGTTAATCCCAATATTACGACCGGATATCCCCTAACCCAATCTCCTATCTATGGACTATTGGACTTATGGATGGAAGTACATTTAGAAATATCACAGTTAAAAAAACGCAAGATCTCTTATCAGACCATTGAGACCTTTATCAATCATCCGCTGACACAAGTCTCTTTGGAAGATAAATTGCAAATTCAGAAAGAAATTGCCGATAGGCAGTTATTTGAAATCGCATTGGATGAACTTCATTTCAAAAGTTCCTTACCCCAATTTTTCGTTCCGATTGAACATGCCGCCCATTTGATTCCTTCGCTAATCAACATCGTTGAAGACTTGCTGCACAGTATATCATCATATGAACGTATCCGTCAAATTGACAATAACTTGCTGATAGAAACCAAAAAGACACTCAACCAGTTGTTATTGGGATTTGATACCGTTGCACCTTTGAGCATCAACTTCCAGATCGGCTTGATTAAAAAGGCCATATCACCGATAAATTCTGCGATAGAGGGAAATCCGCTAGAAGGCATTCAGATTATGGGGCTTTTGGAAAGCCGATGTTTAAATTTTGACAACGTGTACATCCTGGGGGCCAACGAAGGTATCTTACCCAAAATATCCAATTCACCAACGTTTATTCCCAATAGTCTGAGAAGAGCTTATGGGCTTCCGATATTGGAAAATCAAGATGCATTGTCAGCCTATTTATTTTACAGGCACTTTCAATATAGTGAGGGCATCCATATCTTTTATAACGGATTGGTAGATGAAAACTCAACAGGAGAGGAAAGTCGGTTTATCAAACAGTTGGAATTTGAGAGCAGGTTTAATTTTGAACGAAAAGTCCAGCAACAGACGATCCAGTTCGCTGATAAAACGGCAGAGATTATCATCGAAAAAAAGGGCGAAGTCTGGGCCAAGATGTACAAGGACTTTATTGTCGATCAGAAGCGAATATCAGCAACCGCATTAACAACTTATTTGCAATCTCCATTGCAGTTTTTCCTCAAGCATATTGCAAATATCAAAGAACCGCCTTCTATTTCACAGGAGTTTGAGATGAACAAATTGGGAACTGTCATCCATAATGTCATGGAGAAAATATTCTTGCCCTTCAAGGGCCAGAAAGACTTTATCCCGACCCATATCCTGCAGCAACAGCTCAATCAGATCGAATCTTTTGTTATTCGGGAAATAGGCATACAGTATCAGTTGGAATTAAAATCTATAGATGGTTTAAACAGTTTACAGCGCATCATGCTAAAGATTGCCTGTGAATATGTCAAGATGTACCTTGAATACGATATAGCCAACTACAAGGCTTTTCGCATCATAGAATTGGAAAACGACACCGACTATACACTTCCATTCACTATTGAAGTCAATGGTAAAGAGGAACAGGTTACTTTATATGGTATCATTGACCGTGTTGACGAAGTCATCACGTATGACGACCGGATCATCAGCCGGATTGTCGATTACAAAACAGGAGGTGATTCTGTTATCTTTAAAGATATGGATCAGGTTTTTGCCCCCAATACGGAAAATAAAGCGCTGATACAAACACTTTTCTACGCCTATGTATTTGAACAAAAAACAGGACGAAAGCAACTGGAACCACACCTATATGTCGCCCGAAAAATGCGTGAAGAAGGAACTTTATTCAATGGAAAAGAAGGCATATTGACAGCGGATTTTTTGGCTTTCCAGAAAGAGAATTTTATCAAATTTTTAAGGGACATACTTCATGAAATTTTCAATCCCGAAATTTCCTTTAAACATAATCCGGATGCTGTTATCTATCCCAGCGACCCCTACACCTTGTTTTATAGAGAAGCCAGTAAATGGGCGGAAAATGAAGAATCTGTTTAGGCAGAACCTTTATTTCATGAAATCTAAAGCGCTTGAATACCAAAACAAAGGGGGAATAAATGAATGTCCCCCTTTGTTTTAGCGGTTATTTTTCTTAATTGCATTATTCGCTCGCCGTTTAGCGGTATTTATTTTATAATGAAACCAATGATCTTTAAAGATCTTACGCATTGTATTATCAAAATGTCTAGTTATAAAAAGGTTACGTGCTCCTTTTAATTTCTCACTGATCGAATTTGCCAATGCCCTTACTGAAATAGAATAACCTTCTGTCTCATATTGTATGTAGTGCCACCAGCCTGCAGGCATATAAAGCGTTTCTCCCGGGTGGATCACCGCTTCATAGCCCTCCAGATATTCTATTCCCGGAAATTCTTCCACATTGCTGTACTTTGGATTAGCAATACTATGGAAGTTATACGGAAGCTTATACATCAGATCGGATTGATCATTCGGAAAAAGCCAAATACGTTTAAGTCCCTGAAACTGTGATATGAACACATGGGACATATCGATATCAAAATGATTTCGTGTACTTGAACCTTCGCCTCCGAAAAACATAAAAGGCAACCACTGCAACACTTTCCCTCCTGTTACATCATTATAGATAACATCCTGCTTTAGTTCGGGACGTATCTTGAGCAGATTGAACAGAAACAATCGTAGCTCGGTAGGTTCTTTGGTAATAAGATCCAAATATTCCGCAAATGTCATTTGCCCCACGGGAGCACTGGCAGCACGATCCATTGAATCTTCTTCTTTTCCATAGACATCAATCTTAATATCACCGGCTATTTCCTTAAAGTAATCATAACTCCATTTCTTCCATGCAGGACTATCAGCACTAATAAAATCTTTTATAACCACCGGAAACCCAGGTTTCAGATATTTTTTTAAAAAGTCTTCTGATCGAATGCCCGAAATTTTATCAACTTGCTTTAACTTCACGACTGACTAATTTTGCTTAATTACAAACATAAAAAAAATATTTCTACCAAATTTTAAAAATAATGCATACACTTTATTTTTAATTGGAACAAATAACCCAAATACAATTTAATGGAAATATATTAAAATCTCAATGACACCTGTCACTTTTGATACATTTTTCCCTTATAACAATCCGACCCTTTATCTATTAAAAAAATCATTTTAACAAATCGGAGGTACCATCTGTCACCTCTTCCAATTATCTACAAACTGTATGCCCCGATCATACTTTCGTCAAGTTTCCTTATCAACGGTGTGAAAACGAAACTAATATGTTTATTGTGATCATAGTATTTGACAACTGCTATTCAAGTATCATTTACCTTACAGGTTCCGGATTCAACAAAAAAAGGGTTTTGAAAAAACCCTTTATATTATTGACCTAAGATAGGTATTATTTATTCACTTTTTTGATATATTCTTCTACGGCCATTGTCATGCTAGGTGCCTTTGGTGTGGGCGCAGGAATATCCAATATCAATCCATGCTCCAAAAGGGCCTGTTGTGTCGAAGCTCCAAACGCAGCTATACGGGTATTGTTTTGCTTAAAGTCCGGGAAGTTGTCATATAAAGACTGCACACTGGAAGGACTAAAGAATACGATTACATCGTAAAATACATCTTTAAGATCACTCAAGTCACTTACGACTGTTCTAAACAGAACTGCAGGTGTAAATTTGTAACCGTTCTGCTGCAACCAGTTGCTTGTTTCCTCATTGGCAACATCCGAACAAGGGAACAGAAAATTTTCTGCTTTATGCTTTTTCAGCACCTCTTCCAAATCTTTAGCCGTCTGTTTACCGAAGAATATTTTGCGTTTCCTATACTGAATATATTTTTGAAGATAGAGGGCGATTGTTTCTGAAATACAGAAATATTTCATTTCTGCAGACACTTCAAACCGCATCTCCTCACATATCCTAAAATAATGATCTACAGCATTTCTACTCGTAAATATTACTGCAGTATAATCTGCCAAATTTACTTTATCCCTACGCACATCTTTGGCGGGAACTCCCTCTACGTGTATAAAACCCCGAAAGTCTAATTTTAACCCGTATTTCTTTGCTAAATCATAATAAGGGGACTTATCGTTTTCAGGCTTTGGTAAAGTCACCAGTACACTTTTTACCTTCTTTGCTCTTTCTACGTCTGAAGTTTGCATATTAACCAGTTTTAGCTCAATAATCTTAACAGTATTAATATTGGTGCTATTTCTAGGCAACAAAGGTACAAAATTAAATAGGAAATTGAAAATTTATACATCGACATAATATGGGCCGCCGTCTTAAGAAATCTATATAAGAATAGCAGGATGGCTCCAATAATTGCCAGATGCAAAACTACACCAACGGAGGATAAAGGGACAAGACTCAATATCAATAGCACCGGAAGCATCAGGAAAAGCGTATTAAAATAAATCAGATATAATACAGTCACATATTCTTTGACAAGTTTTCTGATTTCAAAAACAAAAGACAAAAATCTGATAAACCCAATTTTAAAAGCAAACAGCCCCCCGACCATACCAACAGTCTTCATATAATTGGGAAAGGTAATAAAATCGAAACGGTTTAGTTCGTAAGCATAAAATAGGCTGACAAACAAAGCCATTGCTCCCGAGAATAATATAAATAGGAAAATAAATGGCCATGAAGTCAAGATCGTATCCTCTTTACTAACGGATAGCAATACCCTGTCATCAAAATAACCCTGAAATACCAATTTTATATCGGAAGGAAAAAATACACGGATTAACCCAACGCCAAATATCAAAAAGAGCACCGTAAATAATATCCAGTTCTCCCGATGCGGCTTAGGTGTTCCATATTGCCGTTCCAGAGCATTAGCACGTTTCTCTCCTTTGAAATATTGTTTTACATCATAATCATACATATTGTGGATAACCAGCCCTTCTGCTTCCACCGTAACAATCCGATATTGTTCTTGAAGAGTCGGATTCAAAGATGCCAACACCTCCTGGTTTGGCGACAGCACTGAATCTCTTAACATAAGTGTACTATCAGTTACAGTCACACTATCTCGAACAGGCTGTCGTGATATCCGCCGCTGCGCACTCAACTTTACAGCTGAAAACACAAAGAGGATTACAAATACAATATAATATCTAAAGACGTTAACTTTCATTGAAATAAATTGTCCCTTATCGGCCATTCAGAAATCATAGACCGCTTAGATTCGAAACTCTTTTATGGTCGTAAAGTTAGGATAAAAAGTTATATTGCATTCAAAAAATCTTTATAGAACATGCCAAAAGAAATAATACGCTGTCAATGGTGCAAATCTGACGAACAATATGTAGCCTATCACGATAAAGAATGGGGACGACAGGTAAAAGATGATAAAACTCTTTTCGAATTTTTGGTACTTGAATCAGCACAGGCTGGTTTAAGCTGGATTACGATCCTCCGTCGGAGATCGGCTTATCAAGAAGCATTTGCTAATTTTGACGTCAATAAAGTCGCCGCTTATACGACAGCTCATGTCGAGGCGCTCTTAAAAGACTCCGGTATTATTAAACATCGAAATAAAATTGAGTCGACCATTACCAATGCGCAACTGTTCAAAAAGGTCCAGGCTGAATATGGTAGTTTTTACAATTACCTATACACATTTTTACCCGAACAACAACCCTTAATCAACCATTGGCCGAGCTTACAACAGGTCCCGGCAACGACCGTGATTTCTGATAAAATAGCAAAAGACATGAAAAAAAGAGGTTTCAAATTTTTTGGCTCTACCATTTGCTATGCTTACATGCAAGCAGTAGGCATGGTCAATGATCATATTGAAAGCTGTTCCTTTAAATATTAAACTGGATTATAGGATCAAGGAAAAAAGATATAAGACAGACGACCTTGCGGAAGGATGCTTCTATTGTTCCTTGATCTATTTTCAACTCCAAAATCGATCTTACCAAATCAAAATATCCCGATTCAAATCTCTCATCACACTATCTTAATTCTAAAATCTAAACCGGAACATTCTTATAGATATCTGGTAAGTTGCGGCAAAGACCGTTAAAATCCATTCCATATCCCACGACAAACTCTTTGCTAATCTCAAAGCCAATATAAGTCAGCTCTTCAAAATGATATTGTAATGCTTCTGGCTTTACCAAAAGTGCACAAGCAATGACACTTGCTGGGTTCAACCGCTTCACAGCATCTAGCGTATGCTTCAACGAATGTCCGGAGTCGACGATATCTTCCACAATAATGACATCACGCCCTTCCAGATCAATACCCAATCCTAGAAGCTCATTTAACTCAGACTGGCCTGTACCGATATAAGAGGCTAATTTAATAAAAGACATCTCACAGGGAACTTCTATCTGTTTGAGCAGATCGGCCATAAACATAAAACAACCGTTCAAAACGCCTATAAAAACAGGCTGCTTATGCTCATATCGTAGACTGATGTCTATCCCCATCAAACGAACCCTTTTCTGGATCTGTTCTTCTTCAAAAAGCGGTTCAAAAAGCAATCCGTCAATTTCTATTTTTTTCATTCCACTAAATTATTTTTATCGATATCATTTCCATCTCCGAGATAGAGTTTCCAAGATCTTCTACCAGCTGAATTTTAGTATCCACACCTGATGTCAATCAATATATCAAAAGCTTTCTCAAGAGTAAGGCAACCGACCACAACCATTTTCGGTAAGCTATTTCTGCGATTTTTTTTGGTCTTTGGTTGTCTCCGTCTCCGTTTTTTCCTTTTCCTCTTTGTTTCGGCCCAGGATCTTATCGAAAATAGATCTTTTATGTTTTTCCGGCTCGGCCATTTCCTCGTCCTGCTTTTCAGGATGAGACATCTTTTTTATCGTTTTAGGAAGAGAAATGCCTTCCAGATTATCAACTGCTCCCCCATTGCCCAGGTCATCGAACAGCAGCGGGTCATCGCCCATATCCAATGTATCTATCGAATCTACAACCGCAGGTCTGGCAGCCCGCAGATGCGGTTGCAACACGACCTCATAGAAACCATAGGCCGATGTGGTCGAATCAACACCTATCTGCCCTGTTTTGGTCATGATATGACCATAGATGTTGAAATAACGCAACATATTTCCTTTCAGATGCCCTGTCCAGTCAAAAAAGTTAAGTCCTTTCTTCGGACGCGGCACGATACTGGACAAAAAGATACTTTCTCCAAGTCCGAGTTGCGCTGGAGTTTTTCCAAAATAATAGCGGGCCGCTTCGGTGATCCCATAGACATTATTACCCCACTCGATAACATTGAGATAAACCTCGTACATCCGTTTTTTACTGACCTGCTGCGAATGTTCCATCAGCCAAACCAACAAAATTTCCTCCAATTTCCGAACGACGGTCTTATTCCGGTTTAGAAACACATTCTTCACCAATTGCATGGATATGGTGCTTGCGCCACGTTTAAACCCTTTTTCTTTAATATTTGTGACAATGGAGAGTTTGAAAGCCTTCTCCTCAAATCCTTTATGTTTAAAGAAAAATGGATCTTCGGTATTGATCAGACTGATCTGCATATAACGGGAAATTTTATCCATTGGCGTAAAATTTGGATTTTGCGGGCCGACCACAATCTCACGCATGGGTTTTCCATCTTCATAAGCCGTATAGGTAAAAGGGGTATTTAGCATTCCAATGTTAGCTTCACCCCATTTAACGACCTGCAGATCGCGATCGTCCATCTTGGAAGAAAAAAGGAGCTTATCGGGTCTTTTTAATTCCAAAGCGAAATTTAGGTCATATTGAATATGTCCCTCAACCTGAATTCCATCCAACCCCGGAAATAACCCAACGGGCATCGCATCAAAAAAGTCCTGCGCCTTAATTTTATCCGTGTGAATAGCCAGAAAAATTTCTTTTTCAGGCTTATGTACATATTTGATATAAGGAGAAAAAACAAAATCTTTTACCTGTACGGTACTTTCTTTGCTTACCTCAATAGAAGAGGCTCCTATGTTGAGCGCCCCCTGCATGGTCGCTTCAGGAAAAATAACGTCTTTACTGGAAATACGCCAATGATTTACTTTCAGGTTTTTAAATCCCCATTGTCCATGCAATTCCAACAGTTCCTTATTTCGTCGATCGGCCTTGTCCAACCGAAAGGATATCTCATCAAAACTAACTGCTAAGCCAAATTTACGCTGTAATAAAGGGAGATTCACTTCCTTCTTATCCGAAAAAAGACGTAAGTCACACTCCTGATTGTCCGAATCTATCGTCCCTGTTAGGTTCCAAGCAGCCTCATGATCATTCAATAAAAATTTGGATTCCATATCACCACCATCAATAACGGCGGAAGGAATAACAATACGTTGTGAAGTACTGTCATCTTTGTAGGAAAGCTCAAAATTTTTGAGATCGAGATCATTCGGAATCTTAAAGAATACATTTTTTAGCAAGCGGTCCGCCAATGCGGCCAAATTCTGCTTTGGGTTATCATTCTCAATGGTATCCTTCTTTTGTTTCTTAAACAAAAAATCATAGTTACTGATCGAATCTTTTTTGACCATTGATACGGTGGCATTATCCATTATAACCTCCCCTAGCTTCACATCACCGAATAAAAGAGGCCATAATTTAACGGATACAGTCAGGTCATTAATTTGCGCAAGAGGTGCTCTATTTTTAGGTAGCAACTGTATATTTTTAAACTGCACGGCATTAATCCCCTGAAAAGCATAATACTGGATTTTCAAATCCATGTCATACTTTTCCAACAATTTGGCTTTTGCTTTATTGATAGCCCCCATGAGCATCCCATCTCTCTTTTGGTAAGCATAAACACCTACTGCGATTACCAAAATCAAGAAAGCAGCCAAAGTAATATAAAGCCATCGCCACTTGCGGGACTTCAGAGATGTTATAAATCGATTGGACATAATTACAATTTCATGCAAATCCATGCATATCAATAGTCAAACTTAGATAAATTTGCCTTTATATACAATTATAATTACACCGAAACCTGCGTAGCTGCGTCTCGTTATCAAAGCCGGTCAAACTGAACGCTGAATTGTCGACCCAATTCCTGAAATAAAGAAAACTTTTCTAGCAGAGCCAAAACGGAAACACATTATTCAGCCAATTCGACTTTGCTTCAATTTTCTTTACGGTGGCAGGGTCATCCATTAAGGACAGTGATCTAATGGAATTCCATTAAAAACAAACAAATGACATGAAATTGATCGGCAATGAGTAGTTTTGTATTCCATGATTTCAAATGAATAATAGATGGTTACCAAAGAACAAATATTAAATGCATTATCCTATGTTGAAGAGCCTGATCTAAAAAAGGATCTTGTAACATTGAATATGATTCAAAATATTCAGATCGAAGGCCAAAAAATAGCCTTTGATGTCATATTGACTACGCCCGCCTGTCCACTAAAAGATCATATTGAGCATGCTTGCCGCAATGCCATAACACATTTTATTGATAAAAATCTTGAAGTACAAATAAACATGACTTCCAATGTGGTCGGTAAACAGGGGGCGCAGGTTTCAGGGATTAAAAATATCATTCTGGTTTCATCGGGCAAGGGCGGTGTCGGGAAGTCGACAGTCGCAGCAAACTTGGCTTTGGCACTTCATGCCAAGGGCGCAAAAACAGGCCTCTTGGACGCCGATATCTATGGCCCTTCGCTGCCGATTATGTTTGGATTGGAGGGTGCAAAACCCGGATCTGTTGAAATGCCAGACGGCCAGGTTAAAATTGAGCCTATTGAAAAGTTTGGTCTAAAATTACTTTCCATCGGTTTCTTTACCGACCCCAACCAACCTATTCCATGGCGTGGTCCAATGACCACTTCAGCCATCAAACAGCTATTTAATGATGCTAATTGGGGCGAGTTGGATTACCTTGTAGTTGATATGCCCCCGGGCACCGGTGATATCCATATTACGGTATCGCAAACCTTCCCAATTGCGGGAGCAGTCATTGTCACGACACCACAGCATGTAGCACTTGCCGATGCCGTCAAGGGAATCGGAATGTTCTTAATGGACAGTATCAATATTCCGCTCTTGGGAGTTGTGGAAAATATGGCTTATTTTACCCCTGCAGAACTACCGGACAATAAATATTATATTTTTGGCAAAGACGGCGGAAAACGCCTGGCCGAAGAATATAAGGTACCCTTCCTTGGTGAGATACCATTGCTTAAAGGCATTTCCGACGCAGGTGACAATGGTTTCCCGATCGCAACAGATCAGGAAGATCCTGTAACAAAATCCTTTTTAACGATTGCAGAGAAAGTTGCACAGCAACTTTCCATCATTCAGAGTCAGGTCTAAGCGCGCGACATTTGTAGGCAACTGTCCGATACAACCGCTGCTTAATGCGCATACGACTCTATTTAAACGTGATCTATCAAAGTTTACTTTATCAGAAAGGCTTTCATTAACTGAAAGCCTTTCTGATATAATATTAAAATAGGCCTTAGTTAAACGTCCAATTCCAACAAAACCGGACAGTGATCCGAATGGACGGCATTCGCCAAAATCTGCGAAGCTTTGATCTGCCCTTCCAACGGTTTTGAGACCATATTATAGTCGATGCGCCACCCCAAATTGCGTGCCCGTGCCCCCGCACGGTAGCTCCACCAGGTATAGTTATGCGGTTCCGGATTCAAATGACGGAAAGAGTCGATATATCCTGAATTAATGAAATTTTCCATCCATTCGCGTTCCTCGGGCAAAAATCCGGATGAGTTTGCATTTGATTTTGGATTATGGATATCAATAGCACGATGACAAATATTATAATCCCCGCATACGACCAAATTTGGCCGCTCTACCAACATCTTATCACTGTACAACTGAAAATCGTCCAAAAAACGATATTTAAAATCCTGTCTTACATCTCCAGTTGTTCCAGATGGAAAATAAGTACTCATTACCGAAACTTTATCAAAATCAGCACGAATAATACGCCCCTCAAAATCATAGTCTTCATGACCACAGCCATATTCAACATGCGTTGGCGAAATTTTGGTAAAGAGAGCAACACCGCTATATCCCTTCTTTTGAGCCGGATACCAGTAATGTTCATACCCCATCTCCTCCAGTAGCGTAATTTCTGGAATCTGGTCCGGAGTAGCTTTAATCTCCTGAAGACATATGACATCTGCATCCACATTTTTCAGCCAGCCTAACCAATCCTTCTTTAAAGCAGCTCGCAAACCGTTCACATTATAGGTTACTATTTTCATTATTTAGATATGAGTATTGAGATTTAAGATTTAAAACTTTACATCCGAAAGCCCGAGGCTTACGAAACAGCGCCATATTTTGATTGTTATGATCCGATAACACGGAAAAACTCAGTTCATTCTTTCGTAGGACAGAAATCAATCAACGACAATTTAATAATCTTTGGAAGAGAACAGGTCGCCAATCTTTGTAAAGAATCCAGTCTGTGGTTTTAGACCTTTCAGTTCACGTTCTAGATTAAGTGCCTCACGTCTGGTCAACAGATGCATCGTCATTTTCTGATCCACCTCTGGCCGGTCATGCTTGTCTGTTTTTACTTGCGCAATCTGGTCGATCACTTCTATTCCCCTCACTAATTCACCAAATACGGTATAATTCCAGTCCAGATGTGGAGCACCACCGATTGTTGTATAAGCCTGGCGCTGTGCTTCAGAAAACTTCTTTCCGTTCATCCGCGTCTGTTCGAGGCGGTCAAGATCTTCGGGAGTGAACACCTTGCCCTGAACCAGATAAAATTGAGATCCAGAAGATGCTTTTGCGGGATTATTGTCCCGTGCAGCACCAATAGCACCCTTTTTATGGAATAATCCATCCTGGATTTCTGCAGGGATTGTATAACCCGGTCCTCCATTTCCCAATTGAGCTCCACCGACTGCATTTCTTGAATCCGGATCGCCCCCTTGAATCATAAAGTTTTGAATAACCCGATGGAACAATGTGCCATCATAATATTTACTTTTTGCCAATTTTACAAAGTTGTCCCGATGTTGAGGTGTTTCATTATACAATCGCAATACACAGGTTCCCTTATCCGTAATAATCTGAACATATTTATACTCAGGTTTAGCCGCAAATGCCATAACCTGCAAAAAGCAAAATACTGCTACTAAACAAACTTTTAAAAATCTCATGCTTTAGATGACGTTTAATTCTTCAAAATAATCAATAATCAAGGACTTCATGATAAGCTCTTGCTCCAATAATGTATAGTTGGGAATAGGTTTTATCAGTTCCCAATGTGGCCATCCTTCTTCATCCAATCCTTTGAGGTTATAAAACCCCATCGAACTGAACAGACGGCATGTGGCAATATGCATCAGTTCCTCTTTCTGGCGTTTCGAGAAATTCTGGGGGCCTTTTCCCAATTCCTGTACACCAATAAGGAATAAACACACCTTGATGTCAGGTTTTTCCATATCAAATAAAGACGCGATTTCACTCTGTAGCGTGCTCCATTTCTTGTTTACTTCTGCTGCTTTCATTTTTTTTCATTTAAACAAACGAAGACAATTTCAACTTGGTATGCAAGTCACATGTCTCCGGTACAAAAAATCACACATTAACGTCATTACCCATAACGCAAGCGCAACGACAAACCCAATATTATTCCTTCTTCTTCGAGATTTTATCGATCACCTCCGTGCAGCGCTTGTCAATCATCTGAAAGACCGGATCGAATAAATTATCATCAAAATATGGATCCGGAACAATATCATCAGCTAAAAACAATTGCACTTTCTCCAGGCTCTCTTTATTGTCAGCTTGTGCACATACATCTGCAAAGTTTTGACGGTCCATGACAAAAATAAGGTCATATTCTTCGAAAAATGCCGGCTGAAAATGTCTTGCCCGTTGGCCGGATATATCGACCCCATATTTCTTTGCTATAGCAATTGCCCTTCGGTCTGGCGCTTCACCAATATGCCAGTCGCCCGTACCTGCGGATTCTACGATCCAGTTTAATTGCTTATCTTTTACTTTTTGCTTCAATATCCCGTGCGCCAGTGGCGAACGACAGATATTTCCCAAACAAACCATTAAAATTTTCATTAAAATATTTTTATAAAGCTATGAACCATAAAGAGCAATGCGACAAGTCCGCTGGCTAAATTGCTATCGACGTTAGGCCAGATCACATTTTTATTGTAAAAAACTCTTTAAATATCCATAACAGATGCTATGTAACAATAAGTCATAGACCTCATCCCTATCTATGATTCCAAACAAGATCGGTCTATCAGATTTTATTGCACAAAATAACTAAACTTAAACTATTAAAGAAACAATCCTGATGAAATCATATTTTCTTATTGCTATTTCAACCTTAGGATGGTTTGTGATGACTGGAAATTTACAATTCTGTCGCCATGGTTTCATCGCGCAAACAGACTTCTACGATTTCTCTTCCGACAAATACGATCTTTAATGAATAAAAAAGGTGGCCTAACCTCACGGTTAGAGCCACCTAAACTATATTAATCAACCAATTCTTAATTCAATTTTTAATATTCCACTGGGAAGCTCAACTGGACTGCACCACCTTGTGGAGATACACCTTTTAGGCGTACAATATTGCGTTGTGTTGTACCCAATGCAGATTCCACATCGTCGACACTGTTGACCGCTTTTCCATTGACTTCTGTGATCACCAATCCTCTTTCGACACCAAAGTAGTCAAATATACCACCACGGTTCACTTGTGTTACCACAACACCAGAGTTTACGCCCAGTTCTTTCTTCTTCGCGGCAGAAGCAGGAATAAAGCTTGCACCCAATTTATTGTAAATTTCAGTTGCACTTTTTGAAGCTTTTCCACTTGCACCGGAAGCTGATTTTAGAGACTCTTCACCTTTCAAGGTCAACGACACCTGTTTTTCTTTACCGTCGCGTTTGAAGGTAATATTTACTTTATCACCCGGACGCAGACGGCCGATCGTTTCACTTAATACCGGAGAGCCGGTGATGGTCTTACCGTTGATCTTAGTCAAGATATCACCTTTTTTGATGCCTGCAGCTTCAGCAGCACCACTACCGACCACATCCTGAACATACAATCCGTCAACATCCGTAAAACCTTTTTCTTTTGCTAATTCCGGTGATATCTCAGAGTAAGTAACACCGATATAACCACGTTTTACATTACCAAACTCAACAAAATCATCCACTATCTTTTTCACCAGATTAACCGGAATCGCAAAACCGTATCCTGCATATACACCTGTTGGTGACGCAATAGCTGAGTTGATACCGATCAATTCACCTGAGGCATTTGTCAAAGCACCGCCACTATTCCCTTTATTGATCACAGCATCAGTTTGGATAAAAGACTCAATAGCCGAACTCGCAAGGGGCTGCTCTGCTCCGCCACCAAATGGATTACCACGTTGTTGTTGCCCTTCACTCAAAATACCGATCTGACGACCTTTTGCACTGATAATACCAGCAGTTACTGTCGATTGAAGTCCTAGCGGATAGCCGAAGGCCAGTACCCATTCCCCCACATTCACATTATCTGAGTTACCTAATTTCACAACCGGAAGCCCTTTTGAAGCTACCTTCAATAACGCTAAATCTGTATTTGGATCACGGCCGATTAATTTTGCCTCAAATGTACGTTTGTCTGTCAGCACAACCTCGATCTTATCCGCATCCTCGACCACGTGATTATTGGTAACGATATAACCATCGTCCGAAATAATAACACCGGAACCCGAAGCCTGCACTGGCTGCGCCTGCATCTGACGACGTCCTCCACCCTGTGGCATACCAAAGAATTCTTCAAACATATCGAAAGGAGACCCTTGTGATTGTTGTGACCCCTTTCTGCTATATGTTGTCTTAATATGTACTACACCCGGAGCTACAGCGGCAGAAGCTTGTGTAAAATCAGGATTGCCTGTCGAAGACATCACTCCTGTAGGATTATTGGCAAAATAAACTTTCTGTTTGTCTTCGAAAGACATGCCATCGAATTTCTTATTCTCAATAAGCTTGTAACCACCTAATGCTACTGCTCCACCGAAAACAGCTGTTAATAGCGTTAAACCGACCTTATTCATAAACTTATCTATATTTTAAAATGTCTTAATATAAGCTGATAATTTTTGCTCTTAAAATTACCGATTTTATTCGGATATGTTCAAATGTAATACCATTTCAAGGCCTTCGGAAAATCCGGCACGTTAAAAAATGTTAATTGCTAGACAAATGCAATAATTTTAACAAATCTTAACTTTATAAGATTTTTTTGTAACAAAAAAACGTATTTTTGTTACTTCAAACCAACATAATGGCATCGAAAGTAAGATTTTCAAAATATCAGGGAGCGGGAAATGATTTCATTTTAGTGGACAATCGCAACAATTTATTTGACCGTGCGGACGAAGCGCTCGTAAAAAGGCTTTGTGACCGCAGATTTGGCATAGGTGCAGATGGGCTCATGCTACTTCAGGACAAAGAAAATTACGATTTTGAGATGATTTATTACAATGCAGATGGGCGTGAAGGCAGCATGTGCGGCAATGGTGGGCGCTGTATTGTCGCCTTTGCTCATGATTTAGGCATTATCACTGACAAAACTGCCTTTTTGGCAGTAGACGGTCCGCATCACGCCTTCTTATCCGAAGAACTTGTCAATCTACAGATGATCGATGTCAACGAATTTGGACGTGATGGGAATGCTTATATTCTGCAGACTGGCTCGCCACATTATGTTAGCTTTGTTACAAACCTAAAAGAAAAAAATGTTTTTCAGGACGGATACACAATCCGAAATAACGCGATCTACGCCCGAGATGGTATCAATGTCAATTTCATCGAGCAAGAGGAAAACGGCTATTTTCTACGTACATTTGAGCGAGGTGTAGAGGACGAAACTTACGCCTGCGGTACAGGCGCTACCGCAGCAGCAATGGCAGTAGCGTTAGAAACAAACTTACAAGGCGATATTCTTATCCCAATCCGCGTATTAGGTGGACAACTGTACATTTCCTTCCGTAGAGACGGAAATAGCTTTACAAATGTTTTTCTCAAAGGCCCTGCCCAATTTGTTTTTGAAGGGCTTTTTTAATATTGAGTAGTTCGTACTGAGATTCTCTGCACAAGCCTACGTCATACGAACGTTCTCTCTCCTCTTTTAATTTTAATTTTCACTTTTGACCTTATTTTATCGTATATTAGATACCTTTATTTACAAGGTCCGCTATTTTTAATGCAACAGTCAAAGTCATTTCCAGTATATAAAATCGTTTATTCTATTTGTGAGCACCCCTATCTTGGCTATCTCATTGAGCCACACATGGTCAAACTCAATCCGAACGGGACCTACTCACTACGATACCAACGTATATTTAGCAATACCGTAGATGCTTATGCCGCAGAATTGGATGAGGTAGATTATAAGCTGATCCGACTGCTCGACGATATCGAACAGACAAACCTCATCAAAAAATATTATAAAAAAGCAATCAGACCTGTAGATTTTTTCTCCAAAGTCTTTGACAAAAAACTCTATGACCTGCTGCGACCTAAGATTGATGAAAAGATGATTCAATTTTTTGAGTCTATCGGAGATAAACCACTCTTTATGATGAGCAAAGACGGTTACCCGGCAGATCAGGAAATAAAATTGGCGGCATCTGCTGCATCTATCTTATTTCATTTTCGTCGAAATGATGAGGAAACGCGTTATTTTCCAACCATAAAGTACGAAAACCAACGCTTGGAGTTTATGTTTAAGAATGCTATTGTTTTAACCAATGCACAGGCATGGCTAATTTTAAACAATACGTTATACTATTTTGATCAGGCGCTGGAAGGAAAGAAGCTGAGCCCCTTTCTCAATAAACGATACATTTCTGTGGGGAGAAGTACCGAAAAAAAATATTTTGAAACTTTTGTCTGTGGATTGATCGAACGTTACCATGTTTACGCCGAGGGTTTTGAAATACAAACACATCAACATCAGGCAATCCCCTTACTGCACTTGATCTATGTGGAAGATGGCGCTTCACAATTACAGTTGCAATTCAGATATGGCCCGCATACATTTACTGCAGGAGCGGAAAATAAAGTGACCGTCAGAATGGAATATAATGAGGAGAAAGACCAGTATATCTTCCATCGGGTCAAACGCTCTTTACAATGGGAAGAACAACAACAGGGGAATTTAAAAGCCCTGGGGCTGGAAGATATGGACCGTCAGCTGGGGTTGCTCGCCCCGTCTATTCAGTCCGGAAAACGGATCTCTGTATTTGACTGGATAAATAACCATCAAGAACAAATAAAAGCCTTGGGATTTGAAATCATACAAAACAGCGAACAGAAACGCTTTTTCATTGGCCACACTTCATTGGACATCGCTATTGATGAAGATAATGACTGGTTCGATATCAGCGCCATTGCCAAGTTCGGCCCATATGAAATCCCTTTTATAAATTTACGAAACCATATTCTAAACAATATCAAAGAATTTACCCTGCCAAATGGGGAAATCGCCATGATCCCTGAGGAATGGTTTGCCCAATACAACCATCTCTTTCAGTTTTCTGCCGATAGACATGAACTTAAATTGAACAAAGTGCATATCGGTCTGCTCTTTGAGATCAGCGAACACACCAAATTGGTTTTCAATCGTAAATTGCAAAATCTTGCGACGTTTGAGGAAATTGCAGATATTCCGGAACCAAAGCATTTTAAAGGAAATCTTCGACCCTATCAGAAAGCAGGCTATAACTGGTTTAACTTTCTAAAACAGTATAAATTCGGTGGCTGTCTCGCAGATGACATGGGATTGGGAAAAACCATACAAACTTTAGCCCTGTTGCAGCAACAAAAAGAGCAGCTTGCAGACCAGCAGGAAGTACACACTTCACTCCTGGTGTTACCAACATCCCTCGTTTACAATTGGCAAAAGGAAGCACACCAGTTTGCCCCACAACTTAAAATCCATTTGCATACCGGAAATAACCGTATTAAAGACGCCACACTATTTGCTAAGTATGACCTGGTTATTACAACTTATGGCATCGCGCGTATTGATGAGGATATACTGAGTAGCTTTTATTTCAATTACATTATCCTCGATGAAAGTCAGAATATTAAAAATCCGACCTCAAAATCATTTAAGGCCATAAAAAGTCTGAAGAGTAAAAATAAACTGGCTTTAAGCGGGACTCCTGTTGAAAACTCTGTTTCCGATCTTTGGGCACAAATGCATTTTACCAATCCAGGTTTATTGGGAAGTTACACCTACTTTCAAAAAGAATTTGTACAGCCCATTGAAAAGAAAAAGGATGAAGAAAAAGCACAACGTCTTCAGGCGATCGTCAAACCGTTTATCTTAAGACGTACAAAAGACCAGGTCGCAACAGAACTTCCTCCCAAAACAGAACAGGTACTGTATTGTGAAATGACCGATAAGCAATCGGAACTTTATGAAAAGGTCAAATCCGAGTATCGCAACGCCATTCTCGACGGGCAATTGGACAACAAGCCAAAATCAACCCAGATTGCTTTATTACAGGGATTGACCAAGCTTCGCCAGCTAGCCAATCACCCTAGAATGGTCGACGAGGACTTTATAGGTGATTCGGGAAAATTTGACGCTGTCATTGAAACCCTCGAAATGGTGATGCAACGAGGAAACAAGGTCCTTATTTTCTCCCAATTCGTCAAACAGCTTAATATCTTCAGGCAATATTTTGATAAAAAGGGAACAAACTATGCCTACTTAGATGGTGGAACTAAAAACCGCGACGAAGCCGTTAGCCAATTCCGCAAAAACAACAACACCAAACTTTTTCTGATATCAATCAAAGCCGGCGGTGTTGGTCTTAATCTGATCGAAGCAGATTATGTCTTTATATTGGATCCTTGGTGGAATCCTGCTGTAGAACAACAAGCAGTAGACCGCTCACATCGTATTGGACAGACACGCAATGTATTTATTTACAAATTTATTAGTAAAGATACCGTCGAAGAAAAAATATTGGCATTACAGAACCGGAAGAGATCCATTGCCCAAAGCCTCATAACAACAGAAGAAAGCTTTATAAAATCACTTTCTCAGGAAGATTTGCATGAGCTTCTGGCTTAATTTAACGTGCGATCAATTTTTGTATTCATTAATTTTCGACATATAGACCGAAGGGCGAATACCCGTAACACGCATAAAGATATTACTAAACGACGAAAGTTCATTGTAGCCAATGCGCATCGCAATTTCTAGGATAGAATAAGTGTTCTCAGCCATCAGTTCCAATGCTTTCGCAATGCGTATAGCTCTCAAAAAACGGATATAGCTAATCCCCATATCTTCCTTAAACAGCCGTGAAAGGGACCGGCTACTCATGCCAAATTGTGCCGCTACCTGCTCGATTGTAAAAGCTTGATCAATATTCGTGTTTAGATACCGCGCTATACGCCGAAGCTTTTCATTCTTAGGATAGGGATGTTGCATAGGGAAAGAGTCTATCGGCGGACTCATCTCCGGAATAATAGCCATCATCGCCCGTAATAAACAAAACTTTGAATAGTCGTTTTTTTTACTGATTCCACCTTCCCAATCCTGCGCAAACAAAAACATTTCCCGCATTAGGTCATTGCTCAGAAATATATTCGGCTCCAACATAACGGGGTGAACTCCCGACCGTTCTTTAAAGTAAAAACTATACAAGTGAATACGAGAACTAGAACTTTCCAGATGGTATATAGTATTTGCTGGAATCCACATATAAAACCGGCCCGGCAAATACCAATGCTTTGTAGCAGTAAACACATGTATAATACCACCGTCGGCATAAAGTAAGCGCGCTTTTTGGTGTATATATTCACGCGGATCAATCCGATCTACATGTGTATGACACACATAAAAGTCGTTTCGGTCGTCATCTATAGCCACCAGTTGTTCCTGTTCCATAATTTAAAATTACACTTTTTTCATTATATGGCGTAAATGAACAGATATCCGTCCGACTATACAAAACTAAATCTCCACCTCCGGCAGTATCTTTGTGCAAAGTTTCCCTCCATGCTCAAGCCTATACAGCGTATCCGGACGACCCTGATTCAACGGCAATTTGTCAGCCTACTCTGAAATTGCCGTTGAAACATTAGGAGTCAATCATCCAAACCGCAACCGGCAGATTAACTAGAGAATAGAAGGAAAAGCAATAAATATTCATAAAACAAGAATGGGTAAAGAAGAAAATAAAGACAGGACAAAAGGATTTAATAAAGTTTTAGTCGTATTTGCCGTGGTCCTGCTCCTTGTCGGAATCGGTATTTTGGGCAAACATCTGTTATTTACAAGTCAACATGTAACGACAAACGATGCTCAGGTTGATCAATATGTAACGCCAGTAGCAAGTCGAATATCAGGCTTTGTGAAGGAGGTCAGGTTTGAAGAAAATCAATATGTACATCGTGGAGACACATTATTGCGCATAGACGCCAGCGAGTATCAGACCAAAGTAGATATGGCGAATGCCGAACTTCGAAGTAGTCAGCGGAATGCCGAAGTGATCGCCAAAAGCGCAAATGTCACCGCCACTAGCATTTCCGTCCAAAAAGCAAGATTAGAAGCAGCCAAAGTAAGTGTGTGGCAAACTGAACAAGATTACAGGCGATTTAAAAATTTGTATGAAGCAGATGCCGCAACCAGGCAACAATACGATAATGCCAAGGCAGCGTACGACATTTCTCTGGCTCAGCTCAATGCCATTCAGGAAGAATACAACTCGGCACAATTAAATACAAGTAAAGAAAAAGCTAGCGAACTACCTGCCAGAGCCAATATTGATATTAAAAAAGCAGCAAAAAACAATGCCGAAGTCTTCCTGTCCTATACCGTAGTGACGGCACCCTATGACGGTTTTGTTGGGAAGAAAACGATCCAACCGGGCCAATTTGTTAAAGAAGGACAGACTTTAGTTAATGTCGTCAGCGAAGAGAAATGGATTAACGCAAATTTTAGAGAAACACAATTAGCGGACCTGAACGAAGGAACCGAAGTTACCATACAGGTAGACGCTTTTCCGAAATTACATCTGAAAGGAAAAATTCATTCTTTTTCTCCGGCATCAGGATCCAGATTTTCGGTCATACCTCAGGATAATGCAACCGGAAACTTCGTTAAAATCGAGCAACGCATACCGATCAAAATTGTTTTTGCACCAAAACAGGATTTGACAAAACTACGTGCAGGAATGAATGTCGTGGTACATGCAGCCCACCAATCCTAACTATTCATGAGTTCAAGCAAATCTTTATATTACAGCTGGGTTCCCGAATGGCTTAAACTTCCCATGATGATTTTGGCCATGTTTCCACATTTGATGCTGATGTCCCTGTTTCATTCGAACACCGCTTTTACCGCTTCGACATTAGCAATCGAAATGGAAGATATTCAGTATTTTCTTTCATTGATGTATGGTGCTATTGTCGTAGCGCTGTTGATATTTCAACGGCTATTTGCCTTCTTTCGGGTAAGGACATATATCCTGCTGACCTGTACCGTATCCATCCTCATTTTATTGGCCATTTCTATGACCAGAGATCCCTTCCTCATTGCCGTGCTTCGAGTGATCGAGGGTATTTTCTGTGTACTTGAAGGCGCCTGTTTTCTTCCTTTGTTGATGATGCAGATCAGGCATTCCAAAAGCCGCATCATTGCTTATTTCTTCTTGTATACTTTTATGCTTACGGGCGGAACAATAACGACATCCCTCTTAAAAGAAAGTATTATGGATTATGGTTGGGAGGATATGATTCATGTTGTGCTCTATTGGCATTTGATGGTCATCGCGATTGCTTTACTACTTTTGAACAACAAGAGATTAAGCCGGAAATTCCCACTTTATCAATTGGATCTGGCTAGTTGTCTCTTTCTACTGCTTTCGTTAAGCTGTGGAGCATATGTGTTGATTTATGGCCGTAAATATTATTGGCTCGAACATAACGCGATCGCAATTAACCTTGCGCTTTTCCTGATTTTCGGAGCGCTTTTTATGATCAAACAATATCTCGTAAGAAGACCACTGTTTCATTTTGAAATTTTGAGCTATAAGAACGTTATTTTTGGCGTGATCCTATTTTTTCTATTTTATCTGATCCGGAGCAGCCTCAACAACGTTTACACTGTCATGTCCAATGTGTGGCGATGGCCCTGGCATTACATTGTCGACATCCAATACATTAATGTACTGGGGACCATAGTGGGAGTAGGTAGCTCAGGAATACTTTTATTACGCGATGTATCACCCAAATACATCTTCGGACTGGGCTTCCTGATATTGACCACATCCTGCTTTTTGTTTGTCCCCACGTTTTATCCCGATACCACAGTTTGGGCGATAGGCCTTCCGCTATTTATTCAGGGAATCGGACAGGGCTGGCTCTTTACGCCACTTGTGATCTATATTATAACAGGGGTTGCCCCACATCATGCGGGCAATGCGGGTTTAATGGGCACGACCGTTAGATTCTGGAGCACCAATATTGGTTTTGCGCTGATTCAGAACATCAGTTACACCTTAAATCAAAAACATTTTATCCAGATCGAACAACACTTAAATACGAGTAATCCGATCACAGTCACCTATTGGAGCGCTCTGGTCGAAAAATACTTGGGGACATCCGGTGAGCAATTGGCAACGAATCTTGCCAGTAAAAGTCTTCAGACAACAATTAGCCAGCAGGCATCCCTGATCAGCAATATGGAGATCTTTACCTATCTCGGGATATTGGGTGGTGCCATTACCTTGATCATTTTTCTATTTGCCCCCGCCAAGGCACTGTTCATGCGGTTGAGAATACCATATTTATAAAAAAAGCTGTTGCAATTCAATGCAACAGCTTTCCTTTACGGTATATTTTTTAGCCACTAGGCGTTAAACGCTAGAAGAGCCTTCTTTATACGCTCTATAACTTCGTCCTGACCGAGTAATTCAACGATTTGAAATACATCGGGACCAAACTTACCACCGACCAGCATAATCCGGAATGGCATCATCAATTCCCCCATCTTCATTCCTGAGTTCTGAATCGCTTCTTTAAAAAATGCCTCGAGCTCAGCTGCTTTCCAATCCGAAAAGCCTTCAAACGACGGGATGATATTTTCAAAAAATGCTGTCTTCTCCGCAGACCATTTTGGTTTTACGGCATTCAGATCGTATTCAACAGGCTGTACAAAAAAGAAAGCAGCTTGTCCCCAGAAATCTTCGACAAAAGTTAAACGCTCTTTGACTGCTGCCAATACGCGGTTTACATAACCTTCTTCCGCTTCTATTTGATGATGAGCTAACACCTCCTTGATCTGAGGGAATAAAGAATCGCTCGAAGAACGTTTAATCCATTCGTGATTGAACCATTTTGCTTTCTCAAAATCAAATTTTGCTCCGGCTTTGCTAATGCGCTCGACGCTGAACTTTTGAATCAGTTCCTCCAACGAGAATAATTCCTGTTCAGTACCGTCATTCCAGCCCAATACACCAAGCATATTGACAAAAGCCTCAGGCAAGAAACCCATTTCACGGAAACCCTTTGTCGTATCACCAGATTTGACATCCGTCCAGTTCATGGCATAAACAGGGAAGCCCAAACGGTCACCATCACGTTTACTTAATTTTCCATTACCATCAGGTTTAAGGATCAGCGGAAGATGTGCCCATTGCGGCATGTGCTCACCCCATCCCAAATATTCCCACAACAGAATATGGATCGGTGCCGAAGGCAACCATTCTTCACCACGGAAGACATGGGATATCTCCATTGCCTTATCATCCACAACAACAGCTAAATGGTAAGTAGGCATTCCATCAGCTTTAAGCAATACCTTATCATCGACAAGGTTGGTATCAAAGGCAACTTTCCCACGGATCATATCCGTGAATGATACAGTTTCCTCCGTAGGGATCTTTATCCGGATGGTATGCGGTGTTCCCGCATCCAGTAATCGTTGTGTTTCAGCCTCGCTTAAGCTCAAAGAATTACGCAATTGCAACCTGTTTTCATGGCTATAACGGAAATTAGGCTGTAGCTTACGCTGCTCTTCCAATTCCTCAGCTGTATCGAATGCGTAATAAGCGTATCCATTATCGATCAACTGTTCTGCATATTTGCGGTAAGATGGCTTTCGTTCACTTTGACGGTAAGGGCCATATTGACCACCTTGCAACGGACTTTCATCTGGGGTCAGGCCACACCAAGCTAGACATTCGTTAATATACTCCTCCGCTCCCGGGACAAAACGAGTTTGGTCCGTATCCTCGACACGTAAAATAAAATCTCCCTGATGCTGACGTGCATAGAGAAAATTAAACAAAGCTGTACGTACTCCTCCAAGGTGAAGACCACCAGTAGGGCTCGGTGCAAAGCGCACTCTTACTCTTCTTTCTGAACTCATGTCGCAAAATTACCACAAAATTTTTGATTTGGATAACAGGATGACTTCTAAGGTAAAATAAAAGTGCATAAAACAGACATTTATTCATTAATTTGCAGTTGAGTACAAAATACGGAATCATGAAACCCTCTCAGATAAGCCAACAACGCTGGAAATTTATTTTACTCATCTTTGCGGCGATCATTGCCATCGCATCCTTGGTTTATACCAATTATCTTGTCCGGAATCTCGCACACGCCGAACGTTCCAAGGCTGAAGTATGGGCAATGAGTACCAAAAATATCATGACCATGCCCGATGTGGACGATGAATTCATTACATTCATCTATGCTGTCAGAGATAGTTTAAATCTACCTGCAATCATCACCGACGATAAAGACGATATCATTTTCTGGCGCAATCTGGATTCCACCAAGACCAATATCAAGCCTATCCATAATGACAGTGTTACAAAGCATCTGGATTATGATCCAATTTATTTCCAGAAACAGCTTGCCTTTATGAAAAAAAGTCATCCGCCCATTACCCTGGAATTGGAAAATGGTCAAAAATGGCATGTATACTATAAAGACTCTTGGTTTTTGCAACAGCTACGGGTATTTCCTTATGTTCAGTTATCCCTTATTGCCCTCTTTCTGATTATTGCTTATACCGTTTTCAATTCCATTCGAAAATCCGAGCAGAACCTTGTCTGGGTGGGGCTAACAAAAGAGGCTGCCCATCAATTGGGGACTCCCATATCTTCATTAATGGGCTGGCTGGAGCTAATTCGTATCAAATTTGATGCTGAGGAAGACGATACGCTGAATGAAATGGAAAATGATATTAAACGATTGGAGATTGTCGCCGATCGTTTTTCAAAAATAGGTTCAACCCCAGTGCTGACCAATCACAACCTCTATGAGGTCATCAAAAATTACATGGATTATTTCCGGATACGGACAAGTAATAAAATTACATTCGAATTAACGGGAGATACCCATGTAGAGGCCAAACTTAATATTCCACTCTTCGACTGGATTATCGAAAATTTATTGAAAAACGGCGTAAATGCAATTGGCACAGAAGGAAAGATAATTGTTAATATTTCAGAAAATATTGCGAAAGAAGAAATTTTTGTAGACATTAGTGATACGGGCAAAGGAATTCCAAGGTCAAATTTTGAATCTGTCTTCCAGCCGGGTTTTACAACACGTAAAAGAGGTTGGGGTCTTGGCCTTAGCTTAACCAAACGAATGGTGCGGTATCACCAAGGACAAATCTTTGTTAAAGAATCTGAAATAGGTAAAGGAACAACATTTCGAATAATCTTAAAAAGCAACTTAAAATATGAAGCCACTCAAATCTGACGAATATCCGGCAGTATATGCTCCCTATATTGAGACTGTAGTCGATAACGTATTAGATGTATTGGAAGAACAAACACTCTCTTTTCCAGCATTTCTGGATACCATTCCAGAAGAAAGAGGTAATTTCAAATATGCCGAAGACAAATGGACAATCAAAGAAGTAGTTGGTCATGTTATTGACAATGAGCGTATCATGGCTTACCGTGCACTACGATTTTCACGCAACGACCTGAAAGAGCTGGCCGGTTATGATCAAGACTATTTCATCCAACACTCCCGTTACAATGACCGTACATTGGAAAGCCTAAGCAAAGAGTTTACTTACCTGCGCAAAGCAAACCTGATGTTATTCAATAGCTTCAACGATGCGGAGTTAGAACGTAAGGGCATGGCGTCAGAACGTCTGACCAGTGTCAAGGCATTATTATATGTGATTGCTGGACATCTTAATCACCATCGGATTATTATTCAGGAACGTTATTTAAACTCAGACGATGTCAAAAATTTGGTTTCAGCCTTACAGCATTGAGGAAATAAATGTCTTTTTCAATAAATACCTATCCGGTTTATTGGAAATCAGCGCCACCGAAATAGATGACAACAGCATTACGGCAACCATGCCCGTCACAGATAATGTGAAACAACCTCATGGCATCCTACATGGTGGTGCATCCGTGGTGCTAGCAGAATCTTTAGGAAGCATTGCATCTAATCTGGTCGTCGACCCAGATAAATATCGCGGTGTAGGACTTGAAGTCAATGCAAATCACATCCGCCCAGTAAGCAGTGGAAATATTACGGCAAAATGCAGCCCAATTCATATTGGCCGATCGACACATATCTGGGAGATAAAAATGTATGACCGCTTCAATAAGTTGAATTGTATCTCAAGACTTACAGTAGCTATCGTGCCAAAATAAGTCCGGGTTTGCTAACTCGATTTACCAACCCATGTAATTCGAGATCAACAATATTAACAAGCAAAGAAGAATAATTTTCACAATTTATTCTTCTTTTTTTTGCCAAATAATTATCAGAATCCCGCTTTATTTATTTCCGATATTCAAGAAAATTAAGTAGTCTTGTAAGATGGATATTTTAAAAATCAACAAAAATAGCATGCAATCGTTTGTCTAAAGCTATTTTTTACTGAATGGACAAATCCGTGAACGATAACTTAACTAAATATATAAAATAAAACATGACCACTAATCCTAACGTTGGTAAAACAGCTTTTCGCCCTATGGCCATTTGCTGTGGATTATTTTTTATCCTCGGTTTTATTACCTGGGCAAACGGAACGTTAATTCCGTTCTTAAAGATTGCTTGTAATTTAGAAACAGACTTGCAAGCATTTTTTGTAACCTTCGCATCTTATATTGCTTATTTTTTTCTGGCACTTCCAAGTTCAGTTATTATAAAAAAAATTGGCTTCCAAAATGGCCTGGTAGTCAGTCTTGTTATATTAGGTTTGGGATCCTTGATTTTCATCCCTGCGGCCGATAGCAGAAGTTATGGGTTATTTTTAACGGGGATATTTATTCAGGGATCGGGTATGGCCTTACTTCAAACCGCTGTCAATCCATATTTAAGTATTATTGGCCCAATAGATAGTGCTGCACAACGGATCTCTATAGCGGGATTCTTTAATAAATCCGCAGGAATTATCGTACCCATATTATTTGGAACACTCTTTTTAAAAGACGCACAAAATGTGACGGCTAAATTAGAAGCTACAGCAGATCTAGTGCAAAAAAATGCAATTTTAGATGACCTCCTCCAACGCGTTCACACGCCTTACATCTCCCTTGCTATAATCTTTGTTGCATTCGCAATTTTCTTAAAATTCACACATCTTCCTGAAGTCGACGTTGATGCAGAAGAAGAAAGTGGCGAAGAAAATGGTAATGTCATAGTGAAAAAGACCTCGATCTTTCAGTTCCCACATCTATTCTTAGGGGCACTCGCCATTTTCTTTTGTGTTGCTGTTGAAGTAATGGCGGGAGATATCATTGGTGTCTACGCACGTGAGCTAAAAGTAGATCCGTTCTTTACAACATATGCCACAGCTTTTACACTTTCGTGTATGCTGATCGGGTACATTATCGGTATCATCTCGATTCCTAAATATGTATCTCAACAAATGGCACTACGAATCTGTACCATTATAGGAATTACATTTACACTTATATCTGTTTTCACAACCGGAACCACATCATTCGTGTTTGTTGCCTTATTAGGAATTGCAAACTCCTTAATGTGGCCTGCGATTTTCCCACTAGGAATCAAAGGGCTAGGAAAATTCACAAAAACTGGATCGGCCATTATGATTATGGGAATCGCAGGTGGTGCTATTTGGCCTCTAGTCTATGGTTATTTAAAAGATCACTTGCATATTGATTTCCAACATGCGTTCCTTTATGCTATGATTCCCGGATATTTATATATCATGTACTTTTCAATAGCTGGTCATAAAATTGGGAAAAAAGCTTAATACAAATACCGAAGAATTTCACAAAAAGGGGCATCTAAAAATAGATGCCCTTTTTTGTGAAATTCTTCCTATTTTTAAGAGATAAATCCAAGTTCAGTTACAGCACGGATTTCTCGATTACAGATCATGCGACGTGTTTTTATACAAAAAAAGCATTAGCTATTAATTAGCAAAATTCTATATTCATAAATCACCGGGCTAATTGGCCCAAAAAAGTAATTATCGAACAAATGAAAAAGAAATTCTTTG
The DNA here is from genome assembly GCF_002933815.1 of Sphingobacterium sp. HMA12. GTDB lineage: Bacteria > Bacteroidota > Bacteroidia > Sphingobacteriales > Sphingobacteriaceae > Sphingobacterium. Next base: position 328,023 of record NZ_BEYR01000002.1, on the reverse strand, counting down.
CCATTGCATTTGCAGCAGCCTTAATGTTTACTGCCAATGCATCCTTTGCCCAGTTAAAATTACCGGCAGCAAGTAGTGCCCAAACAGTTACACAGGGATTAGGGATTGAAAATGTAACCCTCAACTACAGCCGTCCGAGCATGAATGGCCGTAAAATCTTTGGTGACCTGGTACCTTATAATGAGGTATGGCGTACAGGCGCCAATACCAATACAACGTTGACCTTTGAAGGTGATGTTACAATCAACGGCAATAAACTCGCTGCTGGGACCTATGCGCTATTCACCATCCCTAACAAGAACGAGTGGACTGTAATTATCAGCAAGAATACCAAGCAATGGGGTGCCTACACCTATAATCAGTCTGAAGATGCACTTCGTTTCAATGTTAAACCACAGAATTTAAGCAGTCCGGTCGAAACATTTACGATTTCTTTCGACAATGTCACACCAACAGATGCTGTATTAAGTCTTGCATGGGAGAAAACAGCAATAAAAGTTGATCTTAAAGTCAATCAACAGGCAAAAATCATCGCTTCCATTGAAGAAGCAATGAAAGGTGAGAAAAAGCCTTATTTCGCTGCTGCCCAATATTATTTCAACAATAATATAGACGAGAAGAAAGCATTAGCTTGGTTTGACGAAGCGGCGAAAGCACAGCCTAAAGCAGCCCATGTGTTGTACTGGAAGGCGAAAGCGCAACTCAAAGCCGGCGATAAGAAAGGTGCCATAGAAACAGCTACGAAAGGTGTCGAAGTTGCTACTGAGGGTAAAAATAGCGAATACATCAAATTGAATACGCAGATTATCAATGCGGCAAAAAAATAAAGCAGTAATAATCGGATAAGAAAATGGGGGGATCCAAAAGATTGGAATCCCCCCATTTTTCGTTATTTATATTTGTGAGCCTATCCTCAAACATTCAATGGGCAAGGAGCTCGCTTTTACCCTTGGCCGACTTCACTTCTATAACTCATCTTTCAGCAGTTGTTCCAATTCTTCGGGCGAGACATTCATGTTCACATTGCCGTCCTTTGCAAAAGATATCTCTCCGGTTTCTTCAGAGACAATGACCGCTATAGCATCAGAGATTTCCGTCACCCCGATCGCCGCCCGGTGCCGCAAGCCAAATTGTAGCGGTAAATCCTCACTATCCGAAAGAGGCAATACACAGGAAGCCGTCATAATTTTAAAATCGACGATTACTACCGCACCATCATGCAAAGGGCTATTTTTATGGAAGATGCTCTCGATTAAACGTTTCGAAATGTGGGCGTCAATATATTCGCCGCTGCTCTGATAGTATTCCTCATCAAAATATTTTGAGAAAACCAATAGCGCCCCGGTTCGCGTACGCGACATGCTTCTACAAGCCTCCACAACCGGCCTTAAATCCTCGGTCAGGTCCTTCTGTATCGCTTTTTTATTTCCCAAAAAAGACCAGAAAACCTTTTTTCGCTTCATCGATATGTTCTTGCCCACATGCAGCAAAAAACGCCTGATTTCCTGCTGGAATACAACAATAAGCGCTATGGACCCAACGGATATAAATCCGCCGAATATCTCGGTCAATAGACGCATGTGCATCTGTTTGACGACAATATAAACCCCATAAAATAAAGCTACACCGATCAGGATATTCACTGCAATGGTACCCCGAATCAGACTATAGATATAGTAGATAATAATCGCCACCAATATAATATCGATAACGTCCAATAGGCGAAAGCCACTAAACAAGCTATAATCGATTCCATCCATATATGCAAGTTAAAAAAAAATAGATATTATTCGTATTTTTACCCTATAACATACAGGAAAAATGACTAGACTTTCAGTAAATATCAATAAAATCGCAACACTCAGAAATTCAAGAGGAGGCAATAATCCTAATCTTGTGGCTGCTGCATTAGCCTGCGAACGTTTTGGAGCGCAGGGTATCACTGTCCATCCAAGACCGGACGAAAGGCACATCCGCTACCAGGATGTATTTGATTTAAAAGCCGAAATTCAGACCGAACTCAATATCGAAGGCAATTGTCAGGAACAGAAATTCATTGATCTTGTTCTGGCCAACAAACCCGCCCAGGTAACCTTGGTCCCAGATGCTGAAGGGCAGTTGACCTCCAATCATGGCTGGGATACGATCAAAAACAAAGCCTACTTAAAGGACATGTGCCAATTGTTCAAAGATGCAGGTATACGTGTTTCGATCTTTGTGGACCCCGTTGAAGAGATGGTCGAGGCAGCAGCAGAAACAGGTACAGATCGCATCGAGTTATATACAGAAGGCTTCGCGAGCGAATATGGTTTTGATAAAGATGCCGCCATCAGCCCCTATTTCAAAGCTGCACTGAAAGCGCGCGAAGTCGGATTAGGACTGAATGCCGGTCATGACCTTGATTTAAACAACCTCCAGTATTTTAATCAGCATATACCTGAATTACTGGAAGTCAGCATTGGCCATGCCTTAATTTCAGACGCGCTATACCTTGGACTTGAAGAAACAATCAAACGCTATCTTGCCTGCTTAAAATAAACGATGCGATGAAGGCTGGCTATGCTGTTACAGCACTGCTAAAGTACATGTTGTTAAAGATAGCGGATGAGTAGGATAACTCCAAAAGGGGGGAAGCGGTCCGGTCAGCGCATGTATTTTGTCCAAGCAGCTGGGTGCCCCCAAACCACAGTTGCATATCGTCGCAAAAAAGACAAGGTTAAAGAGCCCTTCCAAAATATGGAGAAAACAAATAGAAAAGGCTTTCTTGCGAGAAGAAAGCCTTTTCTATTTGTTTTAAATCCACCGTCAGAAGAAGATGAAGTTCTTATTAATGAATACCCTTAAATATACGGTTCCAGCGGATTTTAGAAAAGCCCGAACCGATTTCATCCCAGCTCATCCAGGTGAATAATGCCTTACCCACGATATGATCTTCAGGGACAAAGCCCCACCCTCTTGAATCCAGGGAATTGTGACGGTTATCTCCCATCATCCAAAAATAATCCATTTTAAAAGTGTAGCTATCCGCTTTGACATCATTGATATAAATTCCGTCAGCCCGTTTCTCCAATTTATTATTTTCATAGACGTGAATTGCACGTTCATAAATTGGTAGCGTCTGCGCGTTCAGCGCAACCGTCCAGCCCTTTTTAGGAATAAGTATAGGACCGAAGTTATCAAAATCCCACTTATACTGAGGGTCATATGGATAGGCCCCCTCCCCTACTGGACTTCTTCTGATTTCTTTTACATTTGACCAGGATTTCACCAATGCCAGCTCATCCTTGGTCATAAACAACTGATAAACTCCTGGCTGTTGATCAGAGCCTACAGCCTCTATTCTCAATTCCCGAAGACGATCCATGTTCAATGGCGTCCCATCGGTCAGCACCAGATAATCCAATTGACTTTCAGGTGGGTCAAATCCGGGCTGGTCGTTGACAAATAGCTTTGCATCCTTCATTGAGATCTTATCTCCCGGCAAACCTACACAACGTTTGATATAATTTTCACGTTTATCTATTGGTCGGGCCTGAATGGTGAATTGTGCATTAACTGTTTGCCAACCATATGCTCTTACAAGATCATAGTAACTTGCATTCTGATTTTCCAGGGCCACTGTATCCCCTGCAGGGAAATTAAAGACAACAACATCATTCCGTTCGATCTTTTGAAAGCCCGGCAGACGTTTGTAAGGCAGCTCGATAAGCTCAGAGTAGGCTTTACCACCAGTTATCGGCATGGTATGATGCGCAAATGGAAAAGCAATCGGCGTATTAGGCACCCGGGGGCCATAATTCAATTTACTCACAAATAGAAAATCACCGATCAATAAAGTGCGTTCCATTGATCCGGTAGGGATCATGTAAGCTTCAATTAGAAATCCACGAATAAGTGATGCGGCAACAGTTGCAAACACAATGGCGTCAGCCCATTCACGCACCATAGATTTTTTATAAGGGTATTTAATCTTGTATTCCTTATAGGACTCCTGCTCAATTTCTGCACGCTTTTCCTCAGTCAATTCCACGCCTTCCTGTGCGGCAGTCTTCAGATTTTTAGCATACAAGCCATTTAAAAAACGTACATTATTATCTTTTGCCCACATTGGCAGTACAATAAACGGCGCCAAAACAGCCGCTGCGTTCTCCCAAAAGCGACGCTTGCCAAAACAATGGATAAAGTCGAGATATAGGTTATAGAAAACAAAAATATTAACGATCGGAATCAGCAATAAGATCACCCACCAGGTTGGCCGTCCTGTTAATTTGGCTTGAATATATTGACTATAAAAAGGTACGATTGCTTCCCAGCCTTTTCTGCCAGCTTTAACAAACAATTGCCACAATCCATATCCTGCTATTGCCGTTAAAACCGCAAAGATAATTAACCACATAATCTATTAATTAGTACTATTTATTAAAATCGAAAATTTCTGTCACTTGATAAAATCCCTTTTTACCGTTCAGCCACTCAGCAGCGACTACCGCACCCAAAGCAAAGCCGTCGCGGCTATGTGCGGTGTGCTTAAATTCTATCTGATCTACTTCGGAACTGTACAACACGGTATGTGTACCCGGAACTTCTTCAATTCGATGGCTCTCTATGAGAAGTTCTTGTGGCTTAGGAATAATTTCATCCTGCTCGCCCACGACAGTATTGACCCAGTTTGTCTTCACATCACTGTGATCCAAGATACCTTCCGCAATGGTGATTGCTGTGCCGCTCGGTGCATCCAATTTGTGGATATGGTGGATTTCTTCTACCTGAACATCATATTGTTTATAAGGCTGTAAAGCCTGTGCCAACATACGGTTGATATGGAAGAACACATTCACGCCGATCGAAAAATTTGAACCATATAAAATGGTTCCCCCTGAGTCCAAACATTTTTCTCTGACACTTTCCAGTTGATCGTACCAGCCCGTTGTCCCTACAACAATCGGCACACCAGCTTCCAGGCAAAGATTCATATTATCCAGAGCAGCAGATGGCACACTAAAGTCGATCGCTACATCAGCTCCCTTAATATCATCAACTGTCAGGCCGGGACGATTATTTTCATCCACAACTAAAAAAATCTGATGGCCTCTTTTCAGTGCATACCTTTCGATAATCTGCCCCATTTTGCCATATCCCAAGAGAATGATGTTCATATATCTAGAAAATAAAGTATAGTTTATTTTTAAAATTAAAAAATTCCAGTGAAAAACAGATACAAAACCGTGGTTAACAACGATTTTTTATTAAAAGTGTCCCTATTCAAAGACCAATAAGAACCTTAAATCATCATCCAATGATACTTAATACGCACTCCGACCCGAAGTTTTAATTGAATTTCATGGACAACTTTAATCCAACAGTAGGTTTAAAAGTAAACGAACCAGATGCAAGACTCGCATCCATTAATGTAGGTCCAATAGAAAAAGCCGTCTTTTTGGGCTTATCATCCCCGATACTCCAGCGATATTTTAGCATCGAATCGATATAAGCTTCGGCGACGTTCAATCCGTACACACCAAGTGTGAGTAATACCATCAGATCGCGGTCTCGCCTTGCATTATCTTTTGCACGAATAATTGCTTCTGATGGACGACCTTGATAAAAAGGATCCTCCGGCAACCCGTCTTCCCTCGCCTTTAGCACCCCCAGAAGTTCTTTGTAATATTTATTATTAAAATCGAATACGAGCACTGTAGTCGCCAATCCGCCATAGATCGCAGGAACTTTTATCCACCATACACCACCATTAGTATACTGCCCCCAACCGGGAAGTACCAAAGAACGTTTCCAGGCCTGTTTATTCTTTGCTTCAATCGCTAAACGCGTAGAATCTTTAAATACGACCTTCTCCTTCGCTTTGGCTTCCTCCTTTTCACGTTTTTTACGTTCTTTTCGGGATTCCTTTTTTACTGTATCCTGCGCTGATTTTGGCTTCAAGCTTTCTGTTTTGATCGTTTGAACCGTCTTTTTTGGAATTGTATCGACAGCCTGTCCATGCACCATGAGTACAGCAAATAGGGCAAAAAACAAACTAATTAACTTGGTCATATTACCAATCTAAAAGTTCAAGAATACGGCTCAGATCATCCTCAGATTCGAAAGGAATCTCAATAGCTCCCTTACCTTTGGTGCTCTTTAAATTCAATTTCACTCTTGACGAAAATTTCGAAGCCAGATCATCTTCAATTTTCTGCAGCTGAAATGACATTGGAGTTTTGTCCTTACCAGCTTTTTTCTTACCCCCTTTTTGAAGCTCACGCACCAGCTCTTCGGCTTTTCTAACCGAAAGACCTTGGTCAATGATCAATTTAAAGATATAGAGCTGTTTATCTACTTCTGAGATATTGATCAATGCGCGCGCATGGCCCATAGTCAGCGCTCCGTCACGTATGGCTGCTTGGATGACCGGTGGAAGTTTTAGTAAGCGCAAATAATTCGTTACCGTCGAACGGTTTTTGCTGACGCGCTCGCCCAACTCCTCTTGCTTTAAATTACATTCCTCGATCATGCGCTGGAAGCTTAATGCCACTTCAATGGCATTTAAGTTTTCACGTTGGATATTCTCGATCAATGCCATTTCCAGCATCTGCTGATCATTGGCCGTACGGATATAGGCTGGAATCTCCGTCATTCCCGCCAGTCTTGAAGCCCGAAGACGTCGCTCCCCGGAGATCAACTGGTAGTTTCCATTCGAAATTTTGCGTACGGTAATCGGCTGGATCAAACCTTGTAAGCTAATGGATTCAGCTAGTTCCTGTAACGCAACCGGATCAAATTCCGTACGAGGTTGAAACGGATTCACCGATATTTCTTCTACGCGGACGTGGCTGATGCTGCCATTTTCTTTCGTTGTATTTGCTGTAGAGGGCGTCACTAGAGGAGCTTCCTCTACTTGCTGATTATTTTTAGCAGGAGCTTCTACACTATCGTTTAATAGCGCACCTAAACCTCTTCCCAGTCCTGTTTTACGCTGATGTGCTGCCATATTATGCGGTTACTGTTGTATTCATTTCATTAAGATGCCCGTTTTTCTGCAATATTTCACGCGCCAAATTCAAATAATTGATCGCACCTTTACAGGAGGCGTCGTGCATGATAACAGAGATACCGAAACTAGGAGCTTCACTTAAACGGGTATTACGTTGAATGATGGTATCAAAAACTAAATCAGTAAAATGCGTTTTCACCTCTTCAACAACTTGATTGGAAAGCCTTAAACGCACATCATACATCGTCAATAAAATACCCTCGATCTCCAAACTAGTATTTAAACGGTTTTGAACAATTTTAATTGTGTTCAGTAATTTCCCCAAACCTTCCAATGCAAAATACTCACATTGAACCGGTATGATTACTGAATCGGATGCTGATAGGGCATTAATGGTAATTAATCCTAATGAGGGTGAGCAATCAATGATGACAAAGTCATAATCATCTTTTACTTGATCCAAGATCTTTTTCATCTTGTACTCGCGCTCGTGCATATTGATCATTTCAATCTCTGCACCTACCAAGTCAATATGAGCCGGTAAAAGATCAAGATTGGGCGTTTCAGTGGACTGAATAGCGTCTCTTGGGTTCAGATCATTAACCAAACATTCATATATACTTTCATTGATTGTACGAGGGTCAAAACCAATCCCAGAAGTGGAGTTTGCTTGAGGATCCGCATCCACCAACAATGTTTTATATTCTAAAACCGCCAAACTAGCCGCCAAGTTAATTGACGTTGTGGTTTTTCCGACCCCACCCTTTTGGTTTGCGATTGCGATTACTTTTCCCATCTTGAATGAAAACCTTTCTTAATTAAAATGTCATTTTACACTACATTTCACTTTCCTGAAGATCAATTTGTCCAAATATTTACGCTAAATTTAAATTAGCCTAACAAATTCAGCATATTTTGTACTTTTGATTGATCAAAAGCACATATCCTCAGGATGCTAAGATACAAAAAATCAGGATATGTATCCACTTTGAAATAGTGCTTTTTATAAGTATCAACAACACAATGATTTTAATAATATCCGGAACAAACCGTCCTCATAGTAAGACGTTAAAAATAGCAAAATGCTACCAACAGTTACTTAATCGTAAATCCGTTGAGAACGAGATCCTTTCGCTATCAGATCTCCCTGCAAATATTTTAGAAACAGATCTTTACGGAAAAAGAAGCACCGCTTTTGAACCGATCCAGCAAAAGGTCAGCCAAGCCGATATGTTTATTTTTGTCGCCCCTGAATACAATGGAAGTATTCCCGGCGCGCTCAAACTTTTTATTGACTGCTGTACCTTCCCAATTAGCTTTTACCACAAAAAAGTTGCGTTGGTAGGATTATCTTCTGGAAGATATGGCAACCTACGCGGAATAGATCATCTCACCGGAATATGCCACTACCTCAGAATGCATGTCCTCCCGCTCAAGATATTCCTCCCCAATGTGCAACAGGAACTGAACGAAAACGGAGAATTATTTAAAGAAGACACGCTCCAATTTATCAACGAACAGATTGAAGAAATCGTACGGTTTTAATCCATTATTGCAGGTATTGGCCTTTGCGCATTCCCCCAACAGGTACATTGGAGCGTTTCATATATTTTACGCGCAACAGTGCGGATCATTTGCCAAGAGAAGGATATAATGGGTGACCGAATCATAAAAAAGAAGCCTTCGACATAGCGAAGGCTTCAAATCCCCTACCTAAAATAGGAATAGCTAAAAAAACTAATACCCAAACAATTCTTTTAAGTCAAGTTTTTTCACTTCGCCCAATTTAGCAAGATCTTCCTGTTTGATGCCATCTTCCTTCGCTACAATACAGTACACATACGGTTTTTGGCTCATTTCATTCTTGTGGAACATATTTAAGTCGCCATAAGTCAACTTAGGCGCCTGTTCATAAACAACTTTACGGATATCTGTTGTATTGCCCAGGCGTTGAGCTGCCAGATAGCTGCTTAAAATAGATGCGTTCAGCACCCGCTCACTGGCGATGGATTTCTGTAAGCTTACCTTTGCAATATCCAACCCTTTCGCACTTTCAGGCAGCACATCCAATAATTCATTCATACCCTTGATCGCTTCATTAAATTTATCAGCCTGTGTGCCGACATAAGCGCCTACTGTATAATGATTTTCTTTTTTATAGGGCTGTCCATAGAATGCGTAAGTAGAATAGGCCAGCGCTTTTGACTCACGAATAGTCTGAAAGACAATACTTCCCATGCCACCGCCAAAATAATTATTGAACAACGACACTGTTGGTGTTAATGGGTTCGAGTACAGACCGGATGTTCTATACCAGAATACTTCGGCTTGCTTCATATCAAAATCAGCAAATAGCACCTGATTTTTAGTTGTTGGTAGTTCAGTAAACACCAAACTTTTTGCTCCTTTCACGTAGTCCCCTGTACCCAGTTTCAATGGCTTTGCCTTTGCCACAAACTCACTGGCGCTCAATGGCCCGAAATAAAGCATAGTGTGCTTCATATTGGCCAGATCATGCAGTGCTTTTACCAAATCTTCCGCCTTCAACGCATCCAGTTCCGCATCTGTAAACACATTATTGAATGGGTTTTTGGCACCGTATTTTGCATACGATTTTAGGCCCTCCATGATAGCACCTTTGTTTTCCTTAGCATTGGCTCTGGACTTCTTGAGGCGCGCAATATACATTTTGAAAGCTTCCTGATCAGCAACACAATTGCGCAATAAATCCTGAATTAAAGATTGTGTAGCGATAAAATTCGAATTTAAACCCGAAATTGAAACCAATGTCTCCTCGTTTCCGGCAGACACCGAAAAATCAGACGCCAATTGATAAAAATCCTTACTGAATTGCTCACTGGATTTATCTTTTGTCCCCAAAAACTCCAGGTAACCTGCTGCCAGCGAAAGTAATTTATTATTCCATTTACCTACATCAAAACGATAGGAAAGCGAGAATAATTCGTTATCATTATTCTTTACCGCAAGTACAGGCAGGCCATTCGCGCTAGCTTTCTGAACATCTTTATTGTAGTCTACCCACACCGGCTGGATTTTATCCTCAGGCATTGCTTCCACTGTCTTCAGAAAATCAGATTGATCGTCACGATTGACAGTGACCGGTGTAATTTCCGGCTTCACAACCTTAACGACATTATTGTCTACCCCTTTGCGTTTATAAACGACAACATAGTTATTAGCGTTTAGATATTTATTGGCAAAATCGACGATATCCTGTTTTGTAATCTTATTGAGTCCATCAGAATAACTAACCACCGACGCCCAGTCCTGACCTGAGGTGAAAGCATCCATCAAAGCTTCGGCACGGTCACCGTAACTTTCATTCTGTTTGATCTCATCTTTTTTTGCATTATTGACAATCGCGCCTATCAGGTCATCAGAAAACTCACCTTTTCGCAATTTGTCCAGTTCTTTAAGTAACAATTGCTGCACCTCCTCCAGGCTCTGTCCTTGGCTTGGATTGCCCTGTAGAATCAATAAGGAATAATCTTTCAAGACATAGGGGAAGGCTCCTGCACCCAGCAATTTCTGATTCTTTACCAGATCCAGATCGATCAGACCCGCTGACCCGTTCGTCAGAATCTGACTCATCAGATTTAATAGTTGGGCATCCTTGGTCGCGGCCCCCGGGAAACGGAATCCCATAAACATAAATTCCGCATCCGGCCCTTTAACCTCCCGAACAATCGGACTTAAAATAGGTTTTTCAGGATCAAAAGTATATGGCGGTATTTCTTTTGGCTGCATAAAAGCAAAACTCCGGTCCACTTTCTTTACAACCTCCGTAGGATCAAAATCACCAGACATGATCACCCCCATATTGTTGGGTACATAATAAGTATGAAAATATTCACGGATTGCTTTTAATGACGGGTTTTTCAGATGTTCCACTGTACCGATCGTAGTCTGCTTTCCGTAATTATTATTTGGGAATGCCGCTTCAAACATAGCCTCAACAGCTTTGCGGCTGTCTTTATCCAATCCGATATTTTTCTCTTCATAGACCGCCTCCAGTTCCGTATGGAACAGACGCAGTATCGGATTTCTAAAACGTTCGGCCTGTACCGCAAGATATTTATCCATCACATTACTTGGAATCTGCTCCTGGTATACCGTCTGTTCAAATGAGGTAAATGCATTTGTTCCTTCGGCCCCCATGGATGCCATCAGCTTATCGTACTCATTTGCGATTGCATACTTTGCAGCTTCACCGGACACACGGTCAATTTCCTTGTATATTGCTTTCCGCTGTGTCTCATCAGTCGTACCGTTGTACTTTTCATAGAGCGCGTCAATCTCATCCAACAAAGGCTTTTCTTTTGCCCAATCTTTGGATCCAAATTTATCGGTCCCTTTGAAGAGCATGTGCTCCAGATAATGCGCCAAACCAGTATGGTCCTTCGGATCGGTTTTACTTCCTGCTTTTGTCGCAATGTAGGTCTGGATACGTGGTTCTTTTTTGGTTGGACTTAGAATAACGGTTAGGCCATTTTTAAGTTTATAGAATCTTGAATGGGTGGGGTCATTGGTCACATACTTGTATACGTACCCCCCCTCAGAAGCTTCTTTCCAGTCAAATTTGGCATTTTGGGCAAACAAAGCTCCCCCCGCTGTTGTTAGAGCAAACGTTACAGCGGTAATTTTAAATAGATTTTTAATCATATTTCCTTTTTCTTTTCAACTCAAACTTAGATAAATTGCTGTGGATATGCAATATAATTACGAACATATAAAAACAATTATTAAGCTCCGCTGTTGTTGTACATGTTTCTCTGTCGCTGAAAAGCGTCAATTTATGCCCCGTAATTAACCAACTGTTAAAGGAAAATTGCTACAATGATTTATCATTCTTACTTTTGCAAAAATTTTAAAAAACGCTAACGTTTTAATTCATGAGATCAAGCATACTTGTTTTTGTGATCTTCGCGCTTCTTTCCTTTCGTACAAATGCGCAGGTCACCCCCAGAATAGAAAATCAGAAAGATACGTTAAATAGCCCCACACCGGCAAAAACTAGATTAATATTTCAACTTGAACACGAGAGTGGTGGTGAACTCAAATTCAATGAGCGTTCAAAAGAAACCCTTGCCGACTCTTACTATAGCGGACTTAATTTTCGGGTTGGTTTCCAGACACAGTTTCAAGACTCCTTAAAGAGCATTTACAATGAAATATACAACTACCCCATCTATGGTGTGGGAATCTATAGCAGCACTTTTGGACAGGAACATTTGGGACGACCGTTCGCACTCTATGGTTTTGTAGCGATACCGATTAAACCCAAAATAAATTCGAGATGGAATTTCAACTACCGGATTGCACTTGGTCTCTCGGGCAGATTCAATCCATACAACGAGGAGGATAACCCTTTTAACCTCCTGATAGGAAGTAAAAACAATGTATTTATTGACTTTGGACTTCAGGCCAATTACCGTCTAAGTCAAAAATTCCAAGTGGGTGCAGGTGTTGCGTTCCATCATTTTAGCAATGGTGCATTGGCATTGCCAAATACAGGAATAAACCTGCTTCCTTTAAGTCTTTCGGTTTCGTACACCCCAACAAGCAAACCTTTCGATTACAGGAAAACTAGCGTTCCAAAAATGGAAGAAACCGAAGAATTGCATTTCAATTACGCTTTTGGTTTCAAACAGATTGATCGCGAACATGACAGTCAATATTTTAAATCGACGTTAGGGGCTTTTTATAGCAGGCATTTGGGATACAAATGGCGTCTTGGCGCTGGAATGGATGCTTTTTATTCCGCAAGCGGAAATGATGAGAAAGTCGCTGGTGACAAAGCAGGGAGCTTTGGAGCATTATTTTCCTATGGCCCTGCGTTCTACATTGACCATGTATTAAATTCCAGACTATATATCAATGGAAATGTCGGCGTATACTTGCACCGCAATAAATTCAATGGTGAAAGCACGCCTGTATACCTAAGGGCAGGCGTACGCTATAAAGTGTACAAAGATTTCTTTGCCGGAGTTTCCATTAAAGCACATGGCGGTAAAGCAGACTTTATCGAGTGGACAACAGGGTATGGATTTAGGCTGGGTAAGAAACGGGCAAATCCAGTCAGCAATTAACAGTTGCTAGTAGCACCTGCGCATGCTAAAAAAATAAGGGGCATTATAAAGCACCCTTTAAACTGCATAAAAAAAGCGTTCATAAGAACGCTTTTTTTATTGTGGGGATTACTGGATTCGAACCAGTGACCCCTACCTTGTCGAGGTAGTGCTCTAAACCAGCTGAGCTAAATCCCCTAACGAAAAAAAAGCACCATTTGATGATGCTTTGTGGAGGCTACTGGATTCGAACCAGTGACCCTCTGCTTGTAAGGCAGATGCTCTGAACCAGCTGAGCTAAGCCTCCGTTTTGGATTGGTGGAGAATACTGGATTCGAACCAGTGACCCTCTGCTTGTAAGGCAGATGCTCTGAACCAGCTGAGCTAATTCTCCGTCTTTGTATGGTGGAGGCTACTGGATTCGAACCAGTGACCCTCTGCTTGTAAGGCAGATGCTCTGAACCAGCTGAGCTAAGCCTCCATACTTTTTAAAGAACGCCGTTCCCTAATTGCGTGTGCAAATATAGCTTAAAAATTCTATTCTCAAAATTATTTTCAAAGATTTTCTACCGCAAAAACCGCAACAAGCTAAAAAACACGGACATAATTTTCGCAACAATTAATCATAGAACTTCCACGAAATACCAAATCTAAAGTTTGCTGTATTCATTGGATAACGCCTTACCGTATAATAGCCATTCGGATAAAAATTCTGATTTAGGAAATTATAACTTAAAAACATATTGACCCGCTGTATATTTGCCGTGACCCATAAGTCCATAATGGGATAAGTAGAAAATTCGATCTGCTGATACGCGTTATAAAACTGTCCTGTCCCTATCGAATAATTCGGATTGGCATAAGGTGTATTAAATTTAGCGTCAATACCGATACTGTAATCAATGACTTTATAAAAAAGATTACTATAATAGAGACTATGCCAGGTATAAAGCTCAGGAATCGCCAGTACATTCTGCTGATCCGTCTTTTGATAAACCACCAGGTTGTCCAGGGTAAAATGATTAAGTTTAAACTTCTGCCCCACACTCACCTTCAGCAAATTCGCGTTATCCAATTGCGCAGGATTGATCCACTTATCTTTCTTCCGATCATTCTGCGGATTCGATAATTCTTCAAAATAAGTATAATTATTCATCCGAAAATATTCGACCTTTCCATTGAATCCCAATGTCGGATTACGGTACTGGAATGTCAAATTTTGTATTTTGGTCTTTTTTAGATCCAGATCATTCCATTTTGCATAGGTATAATTCAGGTTTTCAAAAACCATTTCGGGTGATTTATTTTGTGAATAAGCAGAAAGTGTCACCTTTCCGATTTTATCCCCCATGGAAATATCCGCCTTTGCTTCATAGAGAAAATCACCAATATTATGTCCGAAAACAATTTGGTTGGCTTTCAGGCTGAAATCCAGCCGATCAGAAAATTTGTAGCCCAGCTCACCCTTGACAATCCCATTTTGATAGAAACGATCAAATGTTGTACTATCCGGCAATTTCTTCAATGGCTCAGGGTATGCGGCCTGATTGGTATAGTAACGCAAGGAGTCTACCTGGCTTTGTTCCACCCAGTTCATATCATGCTGGAAAGCCAGATTTAGCTTAGCCTCATTTTTAAAAATTGATTTACCACGCAGAAAGAAATTGTATTCAAACTCATTGGAGACATTCGTAATACCTGTTTTATCATTATTCAACGTCAATGCTTGATTATTGTAAGGTAACGCAGCATTTTGATCATTCATATTTTTAAAGAAGTTATATGTCTGCTTCCGGATCCTTGTATTGTGCGCCATACTGTTTGTTGGATAAATCTGCATGGTCGGTTTTCCTTTGTCTACCGTGTCGATTCTGCCAACATATAAAGATTGTCGCAGGAACAGCGAATTATCCCACCATTTTGACCGCGGTATCCCGGTTCTGCCTGCATCATAAAACTTAGGAATAAACCGATCCGGAGCTTGCCTATTTTCAGGAGCAAATGGCCGGTCTTCGATAATGGAGCCATTTTCCATTGCATCCAAACGATTGAATACAGCATTAATTAGGAGATTATACCGGTTATTTTTGGACTCATACCAAGAGGCAATGGATGCTTTCAAATCAGAATAGCTCTGACCTAAATAAAAACCATCCGTTTTCGTCGAATGAAAATCCACATTCATATTCCATTGCGAATTGATATTTTGCGCAACCCGCGCCCTGAAGACCTGATCATTAAAAAAGAATCCCACTGCCGACAATTCCGAATAGCGTGCCCTTGCCCTAAAATATTGAACAGAATCCGGGTTCAATAGATAACGCTCCAAGGCAGTAAATCCAGACTGAAATCCAATTGTCTTTTTGGGTTGAAATAATAAATCGCGTGTGGCAAGACCGTAAGACCCCAGATTTATACTGGGATTCCAGGGCGTATTTTGGGGATTATAATATTGGTAATTATGGTGTGAAGTATCTATTTGCCTTGTATAAGTTCCTTTTTTCAGCATATCCAATGTCGCATAACGGATATACTTTGCAGACAGGATAACCGAATCTTTTTTTCCATCTTCTTTGGCTCTCGCTGAATCCAATGCGCTGCTCCATTCCTCCTTGCTTTGTGCAATAACATCCATGGAACAAACAAGTAAGACACACAGTGCGGCTAATACGCGTACGATCAACTTCATCTAAAATTGTATATAGTCTAAATTTACTGCAAAGCTATCAATTCTTTCAAAATTAATGTCATCTTAGGTTCCGCTTTCTCCGCAACAGCGACGATTTCCTGCAAAGAGACAGGTTTTAACACATCGTGAAAGCCCTCATCCGTAACAACAGATATCGCGAACACCGGAAGAGCCATATGATTGGCAACAATTACCTCTGGTACGGTACTCATGCCGACCACATCCCCACCAATAGTTCGCATAAAGCGGTATTCAGCTTTTGTTTCTAGATTTGGCCCCTGCGAGGATACATACACAACCTTTCGCGCTGTAATTCCATGCTTTGATGCAATTTCAATTGCCTGGTCAATCATAACACGATTATAAGGTTCGCTCATATCCGGAAAACGAGGTCCAAATTCAGTCAGGTTCTGCCCACGCAATGGATTGTCGGGCAAGAGGTTGATATGGTCTTCAATAATACCCAGATCCCCATTTCTGATCTCCGGATTCAAAGAACCGGCAGCGTTTGACACAAAGAGTTTTTTGATACCCAGCACTTTCATGATACGAATAGGAAAAGTAATCTGTTGCATATCATACCCCTCATAATAATGAAGTCTTCCTTGCATAGCAACAACATTCTTACCATTTAATTTTCCAAAAATCAATTTACCGGAATGGAATTCTACTGTAGAGATGGGAAAATTAGGAATATTGGAATACATCAGCTGATATTCGATCTCAATCTCATCAACCAATTTACCCAAGCCAGTACCGAGGATGATACCGAATTCTGGAGTAAAATCTCCAATTTTTCTACGGATAAACTCCGTTGTTTCATTTATGCTATGATACATACGTACAAAAAAACTAAGTATCTCAAACTTAACTTAATTTTTTTGTACGTACAAATCAAATATCGTTGCTTAGTTATGCGAAAGCGCCTTTTCACTTGCTTTGCCCGGAGAGCTGACTAAAAGCATCAGGAAAGTGATAAAACCATTGATAATAATCAGGTCCAATCCGATCACATAAGGCGTATACACCTCAATCACATATGTTTTCAGCAAATACAATAGGGTTGGCGAAAGCACACAAATATAAGGCACCGCTTTATCTCGCACAGCCGATTTTGTAAAAATCCCGAAAACAAACAGCCCCAACAATGGCCCATAGGTATAGCTCGCCGCAGTAAATATTGCGTTCACGACAGAATCGTCATTGATCAGCTTAAATACAAGAATAACCAGCAACATGACAATCGAGAAAGCAAAGTGAACATAATTACGCTGTTTGACAAGAGCAGGATCATTCGGATTTTCCTTTTTATTGAAGTTCAGAAAATCCACACAGAACGATGTTGTCAATGCCGTAAGCGCGCTATCGGTTGTTGCAAAAGTCGCCGCTGTCAGCCCCATCATAAAGATGATCGCCGGAACAATAGCCAGGTGATTCAATGCAATCTCCGGGTAAAGGTAATCACGGGTCGCTAATTGTGAGACATCAATACCATTTTTTGCGGCGTAGATATATAATAAGGCCCCCACAGCCAAAAAGAAAATATTGATCACCACAAATACGCTTGTGAATGTAATCATATTCTTCTGCGCTTCTTTGATCGTTCCCATGGACAGGTTTTTTTGCATCAGATCCTGATCAAGCCCTGTCATGGCAATCGTAACAAAAACCCCGCCCAGGAATTGTTTCCAAAAATTGGCTTTACTGCCTACAAAATCATCCCAGAAGAAGATTTTGGAATAACTGCTTTCTTTCACTGCTTCGAAAGTATCCACAATTCCAAAATCCAGTCCTTTGGCCATAAAATAGATCGAAAGAATAACGGCAGTCACTAAAAAGGTAGTCTGTAGGGTATCTGTTACAATGATCGTCTTTAAGCCACCTTTATTCGTATATAGCCAAATAAGCACCAGACAGATTATTACAGTAACTGCGAAAGGTACGTTCCAGGCATCAAAAATAAAATGCTGCAAGACAATAGCGACCAGGTATAAGCGAAAGGCCGAACCGATGGTACGGGAAACCAAGAAAATCGCCGCGCCGGTTTTATAAGTCGTATGTCCAAAACGCTCCTCCAAATACGTATAGATGGAGGTCAGGTTCATTCTATAATACAAGGGGAGCAATACATAAGCGATAATGACAAAGCCGACTGCATTTCCGAGAACAAATTGAAAATAGCTGAATTCAGATGCTCCCACGGCGCCCGGAACTGAGATAAAGGTCACACCGGAGAGTGCGGTACCGATCATCCCAAAGGCCACCATATACCATTTCGAATTTCGGTTGGCAACAAAAAAGGTGGAATTATCAGAAGATCCTTTTGAGGTGAAGTGCGCTACTGCGAGTAAGACCGCAAAATAGATCACAATAAAGGATAATAATATAACTGGTGACATAGTTTGTTTTTAATAGGTGATTTGATAGCTGATGATTTTAATGTGTCCCCTGATAAGCTTCGATCGCTTGCCTTACATTGCCAAATTGTTCCAGCAAAACCGCAGCTTCTTCTTCTGTAGCCCCCGTCTGATCCATAATGATCCGTACGCCACGACCGACCAATTTATGGTTTGACAGTTGCATATCGACCATTTTATTTCCCTTCACACGCCCAAGCTGAATCATGACCGCCGTACTGAACATATTTAACACAAGCTTTTGTGCTGTACCGGATTTCATACGGGTAGAACCGGTCACAAATTCAGGCCCTACAATAACCTCAACAGGATACTGTGCAATTTCAGCAATCGGAGAACCGCCGTTACAGACAATACAGCCTGTTACCAAACCTTTTTCGTTTGCGGTCTTCAGGCCACCGATGACATAAGGGGTAGTGCCCGACGCAGCAATACCGATAACCACATCATTTTCGTCGATATCATATGCCTCCATATCCTTCCAGGCCTGTTCCAGATCATCTTCTGCAAATTCAACGGCTTTGCGGATCGCAGTATCCCCGCCTGCAATTAACCCGATGATCCACTCAAATGGCACACCATAAGTCGGAGGCAATTCAGATGCATCTAAGACCCCTAATCGACCACTTGTACCGGCTCCGATATAAAAAGTCCGACCACCAGCCTTCATTTTCTCCACAGTAACCTTAACCAATGCTTCGATCTGAGGAATAGACCTTTCAACAGCTAGCGGCACAGATTTATCCTCGTTATTGATATTAGTCAATAATTCATGTACAGACATCTTGTCCAAATCCTGATAATTCGAATCTTTCTCCGTTGTATTAACCATTCTTAATATATATTGTATTTCTTAATTCAATAAACCGGGTATATCCACTATTTGATAACCTTTCTTTTTTAATATGTTGATCATATCATCCAAATGATGATACAATTTATCTTTCCTTTTTTCATCCGTCCCCATATGGATCAAAATCATGAAACCATTCAGGCCGAACTTCTCTTCATAAGACCAAAGCCCCTCCAAAATCGCAACGGATGACAGATAACGTTCACCCATCTCTGGATAGGTATAATCTGCGGCAGTCCGTATTCCGGGCGTGTAATTGATTGAAGATAACCCTATTTCCTTTGCCCATGCTACCGTCTGGCTATTATACCATTCATAAGAAGGAATATAATAATGCAGTTGACATGTATCAATCCCCGAAAGTGCCAGCTCATCCACATTGGTCTTCAAATCCCGCAGAAACGAATCCCGGCTGACCAGCAATTCATCCCGACTCCCCCAATCACTGATCAGGAGATGCTTATCAGAATGCCCTGACACCACATGCCCATCTTTTAACATCCTTCGAACATAAGGCTTGAAAACTGCATTCCGCAGGTAGTCCCCCGTAAGGAAAAAGTTCCCTTTCACATGATGCCGCTTTAAACTATTCAAAACCGCATCCGTCCCCTCCGATAAATCGTGCCCCGTAAAAAGTAGGGCCACTTTTTTCACTGTAGAATCGCCGCGGACAATAGCCCCGAATACATCCCTGTTTACTTTTTTCCCACAGGCTCCTCCAATGCCTTCCCTTCTTTAGCCGCTAGCAAGTAGATCAATGAAGCCGTTCCATCCATAGTAGGCTCATTGGTACTGTAGTCACCATAATCGTCATGATAGACGGCAAGGTCACTCTGAAATTCAGCATAACTATCAGGATTATTCAGCTTAATACCGATCAGGTTGCGATAAGTAGATGCCATGATCGGGCCATCCACCAGTCCACCGTCAATCGGGTGCTTACCCAGATAGGTAAAAGCAGAATGCGGATCAACCGGAGTATCACCCCAGGAGGGAAGTCCGTAGACCATGCTTGTCCCCCATGGATTCGCACCAAAGAGCCAGTCAAAGTTTGCCTGTTCCAGTTCATCAAACTGATTATCTCCTGTCAGCTCTTTATACCAAAGGCATTGCATCACGAACGAAACAGTTAGATTGTTACTGCACCAGATAAAAGGAACCCCTCTTAAAAATGCATTTTGTTCCGCACGTTTATTAACCTCTTCAATACCTAGCCTATAATATGAAACAATCTCCTCGCGATCCTGTCCTTTTAATTTTTTTGCCAATTCATAATGTCCCAAGTTGATAAAAGGATACCACTGATAATGTGCAGCTGTATCTGTTATCATCCAGGGTGTTATTTTTTCCTGTCTGGCATACTGCATAGCCTCCTCGGCGAACTTATTTTTCTTTGTTGCCGAAAATCCCATTGCTGCTGCTAGCTGCATATCATCCACCCAATTGTCTTCGGCATAGATATAGGGTGATTTGACCGAAACCGTCTGTGTCACCCCAGGTTTTATATTTGCATATGCATAAGCTGTCTCCGCTTTCTGTGACAGCAATTTTGCATATTTTTTATCCTCTTTCCCAAAAAGCACAGATCCCAAACGGAAAGCACTGCTAAACTTCCCAGCTGTAGAACTTGTCCCTGTGGTGTTATTCATAAACTTGCCCCTTTGTTGCGGTTCGCCATCTATAAAATACACCGGGCGTTCAAATCCACGGTCATAATACGGATCTTCTTTAGGCATACGCATACTGGCATGATCCCTGTCATCCGCGATCTGATTGTACATCTGATTCGCCTTTGGATGCATTTTCAACAACCAGTCCAGTCCCCATTTAGCCTCATCCAACACATCAGCACGACCGTTCTTTCCATCTAAGCCATTGGCCTGCTTTTGATCCGCAAATACCTGTGGAAAGTCCCGATAGGCCGCCAGTAGATGAAACGTCGCATTTGCCGAGGTGGTTGCATACTGCAAATAGTCGGAAGCGTCATGCCATCCTCCACCAGCATCAATACGTGAACTATCCGCTACACCGACTTTACCTGCATAGAGCGTAAAACCATCGTGCGTATGACAACTGTCCTTCAAAAAAGGATTGAACAGCGTCCGTTGCTGACGCATGTAACGCAATACAAAGTCTGCCGCCCCCCTATAGACATCAGGCGCAATTCTAAAATCTGGAGATTTAACCTCTCCGACCTGGATGAAAAAGCGTCCGGTATCCTGCATGGCCGAGAAATCAAATCGAAAACTCTGAACAAAAGGGCCATAGGAACCAAAATCCTTCCCTACTGGATGAACATAAACCGTTTTACCTGTCTCTGCATTTTTAACTTCAAAAGAACGAAGCTGCCTGATTGATTTCCCGCCCCATACCGCGACCTTTTTGCCTGCCGGAGTATAGCCTAATTGGTTTATTCGAATCCAAGCATTTTGCTGTGCTTCCGCAAAGTTACAAACAAAACATGCAAAAACAAGCAAAAAAGCTTGACGTAAATTTAAGAAGTTTAGACATTCTTTTATCATAATAAGGCATTTATTTTTAATAAAATCAACTCAAACGGTTGTTTAAAACCTCAAAGAAACTATTTTCCCATCCATCGTACTCGCAACTACTTCATTATTACCATGTGTAGCAACAGGGTTGACCATGCCATTGGAAATTTTATACTGCCAGATAACCGCGCCTGTTTTTGCATCCACAGCCGAAAGCAAACCCGAATGACTCGGCACAAATACCAATTTACGGTTTGTTTTTATTGCCGAAGGCGTCAATTCATAGGGCAATTTTAGCTTTGATCTCCAGATCACGTCCATTTTTTCACCTGTAGAAGAAACACCCAGCAAATCGCCGTCCATTGTCTTCACATAGACCTGTTTTTTATTTACTGCCAATCCCATAGATTCCCGCACACGTATCGTATCCTTCTTTTCCCGCCAGATCACAGCGCCATTCTGCGCATCCAACGCGGTCATAAACCGATCCGGCGCAACAACAAAAATGCGGTTATTTACGCCAACAGGATTACAGGCGGCAGCGGAAAACATACGATTAGTCTGCCCATTGTTCCATTTCCAGGCGAGTTTACCTGTTTTGCCATCCAATGCATAAAACCCATTTCCCCAGGAACCAAAGATCACATTACCCAAATAATAAGTAGGCAATGTGGATACAAACCCCTCGACTTGATCAAAGCTCCACCTCAAATTTCCGGTCTTTACGTCCAATGCCCTGAATTTGCCATCCGAACCACCGATAAAAGCAATACCATCCTGAATCAACGGCGACCCCAATACGGCTTTATCTGTTTTTACCTTCCAGAGGAGTTTTCCATCCGCGGCGTCGACGGCATAAATAAAGTGATCTGAGGAGCCGGCCACAACAATACCTTTCCAGACAGCTGGAGTGGAATACACCTTTCCTCCGGTCCTGAAAGACCAAAGTTTTTTTCCAGATTTAAGATCCAGCGCAAAGATATCTCCTGCAGTATTTGAAGTAATTACCTTATTCTTATCAATGGTCAGCCCTGCGCCAATGTCGCTTGCATCTTCGAACGTCCAGTTTACATGAACAGCATCCGCATACTTCTCATTGACCGCATAACTTGGCCGTGGATAAGTTGCAGTTTCGCGGTCATAGTGATGGTCAAACAATGGCACTTCTAACCAAGGTTTTTCTTGTGTCCCAATTCCTGGATTACGCTCCTGATAAGAAGCCTTTCCATCACCAATAGTTACAATATTATAGCCACCTACAGGTTTATTTGCACGTAGGTTGGATCGCCCCATTACACCGGGAATCCCTTCCCAGTCATAGGCCTTGTTCACATGTCCATGTCCGCAGAAAGCCAATTGAACATTGCGTGTTTTAACGCGCTTCAATGCATCAAACCAATTGTTCAGGGATGAATCTTGAGGATAATGGTTAATATAAATTAATGGCGTTTGTTTGTCAGGGTTCGCTGCAAAGACAGAATCCATCCAAACCAGATTTTCACGCGGTATCTGCCCCGGACTCATGCGCATATTCGGACCGGAATTGGTGCCTATAAATTGATAGCCCTTATGTTTAAAGAAAAACGTCTCCCCACCAAAGACAGTACGGAAGGTATTGGCTCCATTTTCAGACCAGTTTCCATCATGATTGCCCGGGATTACATACCAGGGCAGCTGCAAGCTATCCAAAATCCGTTTTGCTACTTTAAGTTCTTGATCAGCACCAAATTCGGTGATATCTCCCGAGAGAATAACAAAATCAATGTCTTTCAATGTATTAAGATCCTTTACAGTACGTCGCAGATCTTCCGCTCCTGTTGCACCACCAACATGTGTGTCAGTGACGTGGGCAAATTTAAAGGATTGCGCAAAAGAGATATTGATAACGCACAATAATGCAATAATAAAGGATAAAAATTTAGATTTCATGGTTAAATATAAAGATATTACTCTTAAATCAAAAACAAACACGCATAAATACGCAATTTAGTAACCTAAATAATACACTCTATCACTTACATTACTGGTATAATGTCGTCTTGATAAAAACTGGACGGGATTAGAAACTTTACCCTCTTTACCTGTTGGCACCATTTTTCAATATCAGCATGCTATATATTATAGTTATAAATCCTACTGATAGCAGGCGAAACAGAGAACACAACCGACGGTTTGTTGGCACTATGGCATCATGAATCATCTGTATTACCTTATCGACATTACCCCGTCTAAATACTGCTATCGTCGAATAATTCTAACCATATCTCTCATAATTAGCCTGATCCGAGACCAGCTGGCCGATACTTGCCGGTCCGGATAGAAATAGACATCAAAATGAACACCATCAATTAAAAACTTCAAAACATCATATCCCGGATCTTTTCCTCTAGTACCTGAGATGGATGCTGCTCAAGGTTCATTTGGCGAGTTATAAAAACATGCACCATGGCTTTCACCTTAAAAAAAAGACAGCATTTATTCGCAACGCTTTAAATCTATCGAGCATCGCGATATACGCCTGTTTCCGTTCCGATTCATCATATACACCTATCGACCAATACACGAAAAAAATCCCTGCTAATACAAATTAGCAGGGATTAGAAATTTTAAAAGCTCAATGGTATTTTACCAACCCTTCGTTTGAGTCAATTTATAACCGCGTTGCTCATATTCGACCATCTGCGCCTGGCCAACAGGTGCCAAATAATTTTTATCCATAATCGCATTTCTGTTTGAAGCATTTTGAACCACAATAAATCCGACCATTTCAGCAGCATTTGAACCATTGAAGGTCACGACAGTACCATCCGCCTTTCTAACTTTAGTCACATTAACATAGTTAGCCTTCAAAAAATCCGGAGCCTGTTTTGCTACATCGACCCAGATACCGGTAAAGTAATCCGTATTTTTGGAAAAATCCATATAATTTAGTTTCTTCCATCTTCTAAGATCCATTAAGCGCGAATACTCAAAGACAAACTCCATGCGACGTTCACGACGAATCTCCCACATCAGAGGTGACACATCTCCATCACGCAAAGGATCACTTGCAATAGCCCCTAATTGGAGAGCTGCTGTTTTCTTCACCCCTCTTGCCACCGCTGTTTCGTCCAGAGGCCTGTTACGAATCGCATTAATCGACTTATCTATATCCGATTGGCTTACAGCAGCACCACCAAAGAACTCAGCCAAAATCTGCTTCGCTTCCAACCAGTTCAATACGACTTCCGCATAACGGATAACAGGAGCATCAGAAGTATTTGTATTGGAATTCCATTTGGAATAATCCGGATTGGCACTTGGAATTTTATAGCCATTTCGCGCAACATACTTGGTTCCATAAACAAAAGTAGAGGCTTTCGAGTTTAGATCAGTATCAAATGAAGCCTCAAATCGAGGATCGCGTGTTTTCGCTAAATTTGCCAGGGAGAAATCTGAGGCATTTTCAACGGTAGATGAAGCGAATGGCTTGCCATCAACACAAATAAATTCCTTGATCAGATTCAAATTCGGAGCTGACGCCTGTGCTTCTATACCATTTTGATAAGAACCGATTGCGTGAAATACATTTACAGAAGCGTCATACTTACGATAAAGAATAACCTCCTTGTTACTATTTAGGTCCTGCGAAGAAAACAAACTTTTAAAGTCCGAACCAAAGGAAAATTTACCGGAACTCATCACAACCTCAGCAGCATTTTGCGCTAACTCCAAGTATTTTTTTGCTTTAGCTTGATCCAGACCATGGTATTTTTGCCAAGATCCTTCAAATAACATCAGGCGTGAAATAAAAGAAGCCGCCACGTATTTATTCAAGACATTCACCCCGTCATCATTACGCATATTTTGCAGCACAAATACAAAGTCATCATACACGTGATCCATCACTTCACCACGATTCATACGATCTTTGTACTGCGTATCAAAATCCGCCGCAGGTATTTCTTTCTCGAAATAAGGCACATCACCAAACACGGAAACTAAGCGAGCATATTCAAAACCTTTGAAAAAACGGGCTACAGCTGTCCAATGGTTATACTGATCCGGCGTTAAATTAGGCTTAGCCATATTCTCCAGACGATCCAGAAAAATATTAGACTTACGCACCCAGGAAAAATTCCAGGTAGGTCCCGCGTAACCACTCAACCAGTCTCCTGCTTCAGCAACGGAATACCTTGAGTCCGGAATCGAGTTTTCAAAACTAGTCTGCTGACCACTAAAAGTCAAATCATCAGAAAAGTTATACCCTCTAACCGGTGTATAATCCGTCGTATAGGAACTATTATAACCATTGAAGTATTGTGTATAAAATCCATTCGCAAACAACCGGAGGTCATTTTCATCTCTCCAATAAAGACCTTGGCCGTCTGTAATTTTATCTAGGGCCGGGCGGTCCAACAAGCTGTTACAGCCCGTCAACCCCATGGAAACCCCTAATATTATATATAAAAATTTTGCTTTTATTTTCATGATAATTTCAATTAGAATGTCAATTGAACACCCACAGATGCCGACTTAAAGGTTGGCGTTCCAACCCCCGTACGTCCGCTGTTGTAATTATTTTTTGCCGCATCAACAAACATATTCACACCGTCCACAGCTTCCGGATCGATGGGCAGCCCCTTTAGCTTATCCCAGGTAAAGAAGTTTTCCAATGCCGTGTAAACCCGCAGGTTACTTATACCAATCCGTTTTAACGTACCCGCCGGAACCGTATATCCAAGTGTCAGATTCTTCACGCGCAGATAAGACATATCTAGCAGATAGCGGCTTTGAACCTGCATATTGTTGATGTCGTTAGTTCCGGCATTATTAAAAGGAGCAGGATAAAACGCATCGGTACGATCTTTAGTCCAGTAATTTGAAGACATGACCGCAGGCATAGCTCCATCCGAAGAATTGAATCCGGCCTGTGCTAAGAAACCTGTTCCCCATACCTGTCTGCTACCTACACCCTGAAAGAACGCCGAAACATCGAATCCTTTAAAATCAGCCCCCAAACGGAAGCCATATTCATATCGTGGCGTTGAATTACCGATCACTTTCAAATCACCATGATCTGCCAATGTTTTCTTACCATTATCGATCTTGCCATCTCCGTTCAGATCTTTGAATTTAACATCGCCGGGACCAAAGCGGAATGTAGCGGAATTTTGCACCCAGCTCTGATAAGCTCCATTCGGATCCGACAACTTATTCATTGTCTTACCGTCTACAGTTATCGTAACCAAATCTTCTCCATTATAGACGAAATCACTATTTTGGTATAAGCGGTCTGTTTCATATCCCCAAATCTCACCATAGGTCTTACCGCTATAGTTTTCAGTAACAATCGATGTTGTACCATATTCGGTGATAACAGATTTCGCATCCGAAATGTTAGCACGTAAATTGATCCCTAAGCCATTTTCAAAACGATGATTATAATCTACTGCGAATTCCCATCCACGGGTACGCAATGCACCAAAATTACCCATCGGTGCTTTAGAACCAAATGTTGGCGCGACACCTTCCATTGGAACAATCATGTTTTTCGTATCCCGTTGATACCAATCAAATACGAAGCCCAATTTATTTTTAAAGAAACGTGCATCAAAACCGACATCTAATGTTGCGATATCTTGCCAACCTATAGCAGATAAAACTGCCGCTGGCGACCCTACATACCAGTTCCTATCACCCGCATTTCCTATCCATGTAGATTGCGAGTTTTCCATAAAACTCGTGTATAACGCATTGGAAACAGATTGATCTCCAATACTACCCCAAGAACCGCGGATTTTCAATTGGTTCATAAAATCGCTGGACCAGTCCATAAAAGACTCTTGCGAAACTACCCAGCCGGCGGACACCGACGGATACCACTTCCATCTTAAATTCGTCGGAAATTTTGAAGATCCATCTCTACGTAAATTCGCCTCAAAAAGATACTTATCTTTATAAGCATAATTAACACGACCAAAGAAACCGATCTGTGATTCCCAAAATTTTGCCCCCGAGCCAGTCACAGTTCCAGAACCAAATGTCAATTGCGGATTCTTAATATCGAGTAATTTAGTAACTTGAGTCCAAGAATTTTCTGTTTTCTCTGCAATACGGTTCAGCCCCAACATAAATTTAAAATCATGACCGCCTTCAAGATTTAAATTATACGTCGTAAATGCATTGATTGTATGACGTAAAATATTCGAATTGTCCCTGCGGTAATGATCCGGATTAGAGCCCGATGCTGTATATGTAAAATAATCTAAATCATACGCTGGTACAGCCCCTGCAGCCGAAGCATCCACATAATTACCAGTGCCATCCACATACATCTGATTACCTGAAGCATCCAACTTTTTCACTGGAGCACCCCATGAATTACCAGCTGTAAAACGGGTTCCCGGCTGATTCCAGAGCATTTCCTGATTTGACAGTGTATAATCAAAATCAAGTTTCCAATTTTCCATAAAGTTTACAGTAGCACCCGCATTAAAGTTCATATAGTTCTTAACCTGACTCGCTACATTTGCCGCTCCGGTCTCATAGGCCGGACTACGAATCGGATCACCGTCACCATCATTTCCGTATGGATACAACGAACTCCATCGGTACATATAGAGCCATGGGTCAGCCGTAGTTGAATTTGTCGCATATGGATATTGTTTATTTGTCCGCGAATAGATGGCACCAGCGCGTGCCGTGATATACTTATTGAGTTCACTTGTAACTCTTACTGATGCATTGTAACGTGAGAATTGATCTGTATTTGTTTTTAACATGCCGGACTGATCGAGCATTCCCAACCCCACGTTATAACCCGTTTTGCCAGTCTTCCCTGACAGGGAAAGATTATGTTGTTGTGTTGGAGCCCATTCTCGAATCATATAGTCAAATGGATCGTAAGTCCGGACACCGTATTTATATCCTGTAGCAG
Organism: Sphingobacterium sp. HMA12; assembly: GCF_002933815.1. Classification (GTDB taxonomy): domain Bacteria; phylum Bacteroidota; class Bacteroidia; order Sphingobacteriales; family Sphingobacteriaceae; genus Sphingobacterium. The sequence goes on along the minus strand of NZ_BEYR01000002.1, from coordinate 299,573 downwards.
GATCAAAATACCAGTCACGCCCATATAAAGTCGGATCATTTTTACCAATAGAACCACCATATTTATCTTGCCATTCAACAGCTCTTTTATAGCTCTCTTCATTGATTTTATAGAAAGCTCCAACAAAATTGTTTCCCTCTCGTTTTCCAGCATCTAATGAATACCTCAAAGCATCCACCGTACCCATTTCATATTTCTTGAATGGATTCTGAAAAGAGAAATTATTGGAATAACTGATGGTATTGCTTTCGGTTTTAGCTCCCTGTTTCGTTGTAATCAGAACAACACCAAATGCAGCCTTAGCACCATAAATGGAAGCAGCAGCAGCATCTTTTAAAACAGTTATAGACTCAATATCGTCGGGATTAACAACATTAATACTTGGGATTTCAACATTATCCAATAATATCAATGGATTACTGGACCCATTGATGGACCCTATTTGCCCGCGAATTTTAATTGTCGGATCAGACCCAACCTCACCATTAGGTATGGTGACACTCAAGCCTGGTGTACTTCCTTGCATGGCCCGACCAGCATCGGCAATTGGCCGCCCCTGCATCGTCTCTTTAATATTAATAGAAGCAACTGCCCCCGTCAAATTCCCTTTCTTTTGGGTACCATAACCTACCACAACCACTTCTTCCAACGATTGATTATCATCAACCAATGTCACATTAAGTGTATTCGAAGTAACGGTGACATCTTGTGCAACATACCCAATGGATGAAAAACGCAATTTGCTTCCCACCGCAGCTATGATCTTAAAATGCCCCTGTGCATCGGTTTTTGTAGACACACTTCCGCCAATGACAGAAACGCTTACTTCTGAGACTGGGCCTTTTCCATCCGTTACAGTACCTTGCACCGTATTTTGAACCGAAGTCTTCGATGAAGAGCGAAGCAGGGCACCCGTCAAGTTAGCACTGCTCAAAGCGCCCTCTTTCTTTACGAAAGAATAGGATTCAGAAGGAAAACTCAATCCAAGAGCAACAGAAAATAGTACAAATTTTCTCATTGATTATAGAGTTTTAAAAATAAATGATTCTAGTTAGTATTGTTAGTTATTCGTTAGCATTGTTTGCCGTACCTCATTCAAAATCAGCGTACAGCAGATACTTTTTGCGCATCTGTTTGTAAACCTTTAAATCAGCAGCCCAAGCATTCCGGATCTGCACCTCAGACTCTCCCGCAATAATCTGTTTGCGCAGCTGGTCTGTACCAGCCAGCTTGTCAAAAAACTCAGGTCTCGCAAAAAAAGTGGACTTGTCCGGTGTTTTCTGATAGAAGTCCAAAAGGTATTTTAGCGTAAATTTTTGGTTTTCCGGATCCAAATCACGTAGATCTATACCGTAGTTTGTCGCCCCTTTCCCCTCCACATGTTTTGACATACCATGACGCTCCCCTGGAGTAAAAGTGAAAGATCCATAGACCGGATTTGTATAGCCCAACACCTGGAAGGGCCAGTCTGTACCGCGACCGACCGAAATATCAGTCCCCTCAAACAAGCATAAGGAGAGATATAAACGTACTGAAAGCTGATTTGGCAGACTCGGCGATGGAATTACCGGCAAGTCGTACATCTTTTTATGATCCCAATTTCGAACCTTTACGATTTTGACATCAGCCTGACGTCCATTTTCCAGCCATTTTTCTCCATTGATCATCTGCGCGAGTTCACCGATGGTCAAACCGTGAATCATAGCAATTTTATGCCAGGAAACATCAGACTTAAATTTATCGTCGTGACGCACAGGGCCATCTACCTGATCACCGTTTGGATTAGGGCGATCCAAGACAATCAATTTCTTATCGTGCTTTGCACATAATTCCATGACACGGTGCAAGGAGGTAATATACGTATAGAAACGCGCTCCGACATCCTGCAAATCAAAAATCATGACATCAATGGAATTGACAATCGAATCTTGTTTCTTATTTCCTCCGTACAGGGTAAATAAAGGCAGTCCCGTTTTCTGATCCACATCATTACCAAATTTCTCCCCACGCTCAACATTTCCACGAAAACCGTGCTCAGGAGCAAAAGCAAACTTCAGATCGACTTTATTTTCAAGCAAAACATCTACGAGATGCCTTTTGTCAGCCCCCACAATAGAAGTCTGATTTCCCATAATCCCAACCTTTTTACCTTTCAACTGCGGCAGATACAGCGACAACTGGTCAGCACCCGGAGTAATTACAGCACCGGCAGTCTCTCCTACCGCCCTTACATCGTTTTTTTTATCCACCTGCACCGATCTTAGGGAATGACCACAGCAGATAAGGGAAAAGATAGCGATAGCAACAGTTAATTTTAGCAAGGTATGTTTCATCATAAATAGACATTAGACCATCCACAAAATGCAGTTTTATGCATGGATAATTGAAAATCAGGATAAAAGTAAGTGAATCTTTTCGTTTTTAAAACAAAAATGCTCATAAAAACGCAAATGAAAGTAAGTATTCACTTATTAAAAAGAAAACAACCTCTTAGACAACATCTTGCTAAACAGTAAACAAAACAACTAAATAATGACACAAAAAACTGAATATCAACTATTTAAATAGAATTCACATCAAGCAGCCAATTGATCCTTAGTGTACCACTAACACACAAACGTAACATATATGATACACTTAACAAACCCTTAACAATACGGCAAAACACGGCAAATCCAAACAAAACGCTCCATCGTTCTATGAGAAGTATGACTAGCTAATTTTCAAGGAAAACGAGTCAAAAATTACGAACAGGGTGTCGAATAGCTAAATAGCACAAACTGCCCATATGGCAAGTGACGATAGAATTTAAGGAAGCCGCTTTAACCTTAAATCAACCAAATGCCCCCTTAAAGAATGCATAAATTTATCTCCGGGATCATCTTTACCAGTAATATATTTTGGATCAGTTTCCTTCCACCAGGAAGTTTTTTTAAAGCGCTGATATTCATGATGACCGATCACATATTCAATAGAATACCTCTTACCGAGGTAACGAATAAGTTCTTCATTTGCTTTCAATTGGGCATCTGTCAAGGGGTTCTGACGGCTACCTATATTCTCGATACCGATCGCACAATAGTTGAGTCCAATAGTATGTCGGGCAAAAATTGTGTCGGGCAAAAATTGATAGATCGTTCCATCGCGATCAATGACATATTGGGAAGAGACATTTAGGCTACTGGCTTTTGTTAATTCAGGTCTTCCCGGTAGTTTCACTGGATTAAAGGTGTTGAATGTTGCTTTCACACTATTGTTTGCCGTCCAGTGCACGACAACCATTTTGGGCCGTATCGTCGGTACAGGCTGATTTATACCATGCCTATTTTTCAAATAATCCAGGGACAACTGTATTCGCTCTTGATTCCAGGTGATTGGTTTTTGAACGATCTTGGGCGATTGGGCAAACAGAACTATTGTCCAAAGGCAATTCAACAGTACAAAAAAAATAGTTTTCATACCCGAAGGTATGAAAAAAGGCCCGGTTCCAAAAAAATAGAACCGAGCCTTTAATTAATCATTACTCACGAAAATTATTCCTTTGTATCCCACCAAACTGGATACGACAGAATGGTACGTTTACTTGCTTCAGGATTAGATTCCAACCAATTATTTACATTGTAATTTCGCTCATGTATACATTGCTGGATTCTTCTCGGCCAGTATCTTTCGTTATTGGGATCTGCTGACGCATAACATTCCTTCGCTGCGGCATCGACTTCAAATGGTCTGCCAAAATCAGGATAGACAACACCGAATTGCGGATCTGGTGCGGAATAATTAAACCGCCGCATATCATTCCAGTTCTGAACCGTATAGGACATTGCGATTTGTTTTTGCTGCATAATCTTCGCCATTGTAAGTTCTCCTGCATTTTGAGCCACCGCTTTTGATGTCAAGAAATTAGAAATTTCCGTTTCCGAAATAACCTCTTTACCACGCACCTGAGGATACGTTTTCAATTTCACATTCATTGCCTCCATGTGCGCCCGAATACCGGCTTTGTACGCAAGCAAAGCTCCTCCTCGATCGCCCTTTCTAAACAAGGCTTCAGCTTTAATAAAACACATTTCATGATAGCACAATAAATGAGCTGGCGCATCCGCCCGAATATAAAAACTACCTGTTGAATTAATATTGATGACTTTATTACTGAAATTGGGATTACTCTCGCTAATTCCGTTATAGCGACTGGCGATATAATAATCATTTTTATTATCAGTGAAATTGACAATCCAGTCCAATCGGTCAGAATAGATAGACACATAAACGGAATCGCCCTGTCTGACTGGCGAAACACTGGTCGTATACCAACGATTCGTGTATGCCCCATTTGCCTTCAACTCCGCGGTTGCCGCACGCACGTAGCCAGATGGATGGGTCGTTGCAGCATCTTTCTTTGTCGCCATAATTTCGTAAGAAACTGGTCCATTAACACGGATATTGCTATTTATTAGATCAACTCCTTTAGACAACCGCCATTCTTTTGTCCCCGTGGAATTATAAAATTCGCCACTGGGAACCATACGGACAGCTCGGGGATCCTGCACATTGGAGCCACCGGTAAACGAGTTCAGCAACAAATCGGTATACCACTTGGACAAACGGTTACCCGTTGCACCGAGATTTGAAAATTGCATAGCCGCCACCACGCCAGCCTTATCCGTCTCAGATGTATTAATTGCCTCCATCACGGTATTGTCCGCAACAGATTGCGGCGCTTTCTCCAGTGCTTTTAGCACCTCATCCGGATTGTAGAAAGACTTCTTGGTCAAATTATTCAGCCACCTTGCTTTAAGACCGTAGGCCAATTTCAACCATTTTTGCGGATCTCCCCCGTTCCAAATATCCCCTTTTGACAATGGTGTCGCCGAATTTGGTTGCACCTTAGATAGATTTTCAATAGCTTTATCTAACATCGTCAAACAACCATAAAATATGGTTTTTCCATCATCATATTTGGGAGAGATATCATCTCCCAACGCTTCAGTATAAGGCATTTCCCCATACATATCTTCCATCAGCATAAATCCCCATGCGTGAATCAGCTGTGCGGCACCAACATAATTCCAAGCCTGCTCCTCAGTTGCCTTATCTATCAGGGGTTGAAGATTGGATGCTGTATATACGAACCAAGCCTGATATGGCCATGTGGTGGATGCCAATGGAAAATCCCAGCGAATAATCGCATCATTATTTGTTAGTCCGGTTATTTTAGTCGCGTTTTGAGTAATCCAGGACGCACGTGTACCGGAGGATTCGTAAGCGTCCACAAAATTCATCTGTATTGATCGCAACCGTAATTCAGGCGTCGGCACTTTATCGTTTGCCTGAGTTGGGTTATCGTTGATATCCAACCATTTTTTACATGATGTTAAATTCAATATTGCCAGTGCACTAAGTGCTAAAATAATTCTTTTCATAATCCAAAATTTAAAAAGTAACATTCAGACCAAAGGAAACTCCGGAAAGCGCTGGAACACCATTATAGTCAATACCGACAGAGCTAGAACCGACCGCTCCCGAGCCCGCAGCTGATGTTTCGGGATCCATACCTTTATAGTTTGTCAACAGCCACAAATTTGTACCAGTGAATGTTGCCGTTGCTCCTTTTACCCCTTTCACACGTTTGACAAGAGATTCAGGCAAAGAATAAGAAAGTGTCACACTTCGCAATCGTAGCCAGTTTGTTTTTGTCATATAATTTGCAGACTCCAGATTGTACGCACTTTGCCAATAATAATTATTAATGACATAATCACCACTAACATCCTTATCCCCTATCTTATACATTTTTCCAGCCTCATATTCAAAAGTTTTTAAATCAGAATAGACTGGCATCTGATTATTATCTACTCCCGTCTTGACCACGCCGGTGATCGACAGTTTATCCCGCTGCTGTGATCGCCCACTCATTCCCATGGTCGTCATATAATAGTCTGTACCATTATAGATATCACCTCCTATGCGGTAATCGAACAGAAAAGATAAATTCCAATTTTTATATTGAAAGCTATTATTCAACCCGCCAAATAATTTAGGCTCGCGATTACCGATTTCGTACGTATCCAGCCCATCAGAAGTAGGCATACCGGTTTCAGGATTAAGCACAAGCTGTCCATCAGGACTTCGCAACCACTTCGATCCTGATATCGCCATAAAGTTCCCTTTATTGAAGGAAGCAGCCTTCGCGGTTCCAACTTGAACGTCCGTCACATATAAGATATCCATCCCATCAAGGAGATTTTCGACCTTACCTTTATTTCGGGAGGCATTCAACATGATATCCCATTTAAAATTTTCATTCTTAATTGGAGTAGCGCTGATAGACAACTCCAGCCCCTTATTATTAATATCACCGGCATTTGTCCACATCAGAATATATCCGGTCGCCTGACTTGACCGAGGCTGCAACAATTGATTGATACTTCGGTTTTTATAATAAGTGAATTCCATCCCCAATCGGTTTTTCAGGAACTTCAAGTCTACACCATATTCTTGCGCCTCTGTAATTTCCGGTTTCAACCTGTTATTTCCTTTCAACCAATCATTCCGGAATCCTACCCCTTGACCTTGATTAAACAGTGTAAATTCCGGACCAACAGTATACGTATTGGTAACATAAGCAGAAGCATCTTTACCAACCCGCGCCCAGGATGCGCGAACCTTACCAAAAGTCAGGATATCACTTTTGGGCATGAGTTCCGTAAAAATAACGCTACCAGAAAGAGAAGGGTAATAATAACTGCTATTCTCCACAGGCAATGTTGAAGAGTGGTCGTTACGTTGTGTTGCCGTAAAATAAGCAATGTCTTTATATGACGCCCTAAACTCGCCAAAAATACCTACCAAGCGGTTTCGGTTAATCGATTGCGCGATATCTCGGTCGGTATTTACAGTATTGGTAGGTACGTAAAAATTAGGAAGAACAAAATTCCATGCTTTTAACCCATCAAACTGCCTGGTCATACTTTCAGCCGTCGTACCCAACATCAAGTTAAAATCAAAGTCGTTTACTTTTTTCTTAAAACTTGTCATCAAATTAGAATTCAAGTACTGGAACGTTGTTGTATTTTGTGACATCAAACCATTTAAATACCTAAATTCGACACCCGACCCAGCCGAGGTAAGCCGACTACCATTTTCAGTATAACGGTCCAGTCCCACGGTGTAAACCAAATCCCACCATGACGTAATATCCAGCTTCGCATTAAAAGTTCCCGTGAAGCGATTTACTTTACTTGTTCGAGGCATTTTATTAATAACCCAATACGGATTATCAAAATCATTCTGAACCAGATCATAACTAAACATTCTATATTTTGAACCATCTTCATTCAGATAATGCTTCATATCTAAATCTCTCGGCCAAATATATGCACCCTGCACCGCACCCTCGCCATTCGCGCCGTAGAGTCCGCTGGAGGTCAACGAGCTCAATTGATCGGCGATAGAATAGGTCATACTGGTTCCTATTTTTAGGATGCCGTACTTCTGATCAGCATTTAAACGGAATGTTGTTTTGTTATAATCGGAGTTCGGGATAATACCTTTTTGACGAAAATCAGAAGCAGAGAAATAATAACTACCGTTTTTATAACCACCTGACACACTGGCTGAGTTGTCCCAGGCTGTTCCCGTTCTGAAAAAATCTTTGATATTGTTATACACACTCTCGCCTGCGCCAAACCTGGCACCCCAGGATCCCATCGTTTTTGTCGCATCTCCTTCAAGCAATCTACCGTCCAGCTGATATTCTCCTCGCTTATACATATTCTGCTGCTCTGGCAAGCGATTAGCCCAATTCGAAGTAAATCGCGATGTCACGGAAATGGAAGCTGTTCCTTCTTTTCCTCTTTTTGTCGTGATCATAATAACCCCAGAAGCGGCTCGCGACCCGTATAATGCAGCAGCAGCAGGACCTTTTAGCACAGAAATATTTTCTATATCTTCGGGATTGATATCCATCACACGGTTACTATAGACAGAGTTTGTAGATTGAGCACCATCAAATCCGCTATTTCCATTAATACCTGTGTTATTATCGTAGATTAATCCATCCACAACAAATAACGGTTGATTATCCCTTTGCAGTGAAGTTCCACCCCTTAAAATTATACTCGCACCTGCCCCCGCACCGCCACTTGTCTGCGTCACATTAACCCCTGCTATTTTTCCCGCTAGGGAATTGATTAAATTGGGTGACTTATTTTTCATTAATTCAGTGCCACCAATATCCTGAACAGCATAACCGAGTGCCTTTTTCTCTTTTTTGATGCCCATCGCTGTTACGACCACTTCATCGAGTGTTTCTTCACGACCTGTCAGGGCAACATTAATAACATTTGCACTTCCAACCAGTTTTTGGCTTTCGGAAGAGCCCAAAGCTCGAAAAATAAGAATATCTCCCGGCTCCGCATTAATAGTAAATGTTCCGTCCGGGTTTGTCTGAGTGGAAATCGCTTTCCCCTTAATTGTCACGGTAACATTAGACATTGAAGTTCCATCTGATGCACTGGTCACTTTTCCCGAAATAGTCTTCGTTTGTGCCCAAAGGCTAGATGAAAGCATCACACCTGAAAGAATCAATAGCAATTTTCTTTTCATGTTAGGTATGTTTGGTTTGTATAATTGCTTCAGGAAAGATCGCCCTCTCCCGATTGTTAGTTAACTGCTGCTAAATGTAAAACTATTTTATAACAAATGCAATATCATGCACGATAAACCCATAAAAAACCGCATAAAACTTAAAAAAAACGATTTTAAAACCTTTTAACACATCATAAAACCGCAAAATGTAGCAAAAAAAATACAAAACTATACCGGGAGACCATTTAAAACTCTATATTTATATCAAATAAAACCACAATAGGAGACCTATTGAATTAAAATCTGACTTTTATGATAAAACACTTACTAACCAGCAAAGTGCCTTATCGTTATTATGCGCTTTTAATGATGCTCGGAGCAAGTTCCATCGCATTTGCGCAGCAAAAAAATTACACGATAAAAGGCAAAGTCACCGATTCCCGCACCGGACAATCCGTCCCTGGAACAACCATTAAACTCAAAGGGACAAACCAGACCGTCAGCACCAATGCAAACGGCGAGTTTACATTGACCACGTCTATCAATCCTGGAAAGTATGACCTTCTGTTATCCAATGTGGGTTATGCGCCGAACACTACCAGTATCGAACTGGGAAATCAGACAACCCTTACCCTCGCTCCAAGCCTGCAGGAAGATTTAGTGCGGATGAATGAGGTAATTGTTATCGGCAACGCAGTTGGAACAAGCCGCAAAGTCCTGGGTAATGCAGTATCGACCGTCAACGCCAAAGATATCGCCAATAGTAATGCAACCTCCATTGACCAGGCATTAACCGGAAAAGTAGCCGGAGCGCAAATCTCTCAAAACTCCGGAAATCCAGCCGGTGGTATTAGCGTACAGTTACGCGGCCCTAGTTCCATCGTTGGCGGTGGTAGCCCACTGTACATCGTAGATGGAGTCATTGTCAACAACTCTTCTGCGGAGCTATTGGACCTAGGTGGATATAGTCAGAACAGATTGGTCGACATCAATCCCGCTGACATTGAGAACATTGAGATCATCAAAGGCGCCGCCGCGGCTGCAATCTATGGATCACGGGCAAGCAATGGCGTGGTACAGATCACCACAAAAAGAGGAAGAGAAGGAAAACCTACTTTTACCTTTAGCACAAGCTTGAAAACTTCTTCTTTACGCAAGAAGCTACCTTACAATACCTATGGCAAAACTTTCGCCAAGACAGATGTCGCCGATCTTTCACAGATTGATGTCACAAGATACGACTACCAGGACAAAATTTTTCAGACTGGTATCGGTACCGATAACAACATTTCTATGTCCGGAGGTACGGCAGGCACAAAATACTATATCAGCGGCACCTACCTCAATAATCAGGGAATTATCAAGAATACTGATTTTACCCGTGGCGGACTCCGCGCGCGTCTGGACCAAGATCTAAACTCCTGGCTAAAACTCGGTGCAGGAATGAATTACGTGTACAGCCATTCCAATGAAATGCCAAATGGCGGCATGAACGAGGCCTATGGTGCATTAACTGGTTTTATCTTCAGCAATAATTTTATTAATCCCGAACGCGATCCTATAACCGGCAACTATCCTTCTACGACACCAGTCAATATTGTAAAACGGACGAACCCGTTAGAAGCAATCAACAACTTCAAGTTTGCGCAACGCACAAGCCGATTTATTGGAAATCTATCGTTACAGGCCAAACCGCTAGAGGGCTTAACTTTGAATTACATCTTGGGATTTGACAATGCCAACTCCCTTGGAACGGCCTATATTCCACCGGGTAACACCACCCCATCCTATGAAAAAGGCTACGCTCAACGCGCAGATATCACCACCTTTATGCTTAATAACGATTTCAGCGCCTCCTATCAGACAAAGATTGGAGAATGGCTAGAATCTACTTCAGGTGCAGGCGTAACCTTCCAGACCGAAAAAAACATGTCCACCAACCTGAAAGCCACGCAGATGGGATATGGTGGTGAAACGATAGACAATGGGGTTGTTGTCCCTAAAGAACTCCGCTCGGATATGAATATTTTCGGCGCCTTCTTTCAACAGACTTTTGGAATTAAGGAGAAAATTTATTTGACTGGTGCTATTCGATATGACATGTCCTCTGTTTTTGGAAGCGAGAATCGTAGCCAATTCTATCCAAAGGTAAGTGGAAGCTATGTTTTGTCCAATGAACAATTCTGGCAGAATTCGGCCATCAATAATGTTCTCTCAAGTTTCAAGATCCGGGCTTCTTATGGACAATCGGGCAATTTAACCGCACTTAGTCCTTTTGACAGATACACGAATTATTCTCCATTTAATACCGGTGGAATTAATGGGATCATTCCCACAGATCGCATGGGTAACGAGGGCATAAAACCTGAGCGTCAAGAAGAATTCGAAATAGGTACAGATCTGAGCATGTTCAGAGACCGTTTAGGGCTAGAATTCTCCTATTACCGAAAAAATGTGAAAGATCTACTCTTGGATATCAATCTGACTCCTTCTACAGGTTACAGTGTACAGTATGCAAATATTGGCACGATGACCAATCGGGGGATGGAATTTCTATTGCGCGGGGTCCCTGTATTAAAAGAAAACTTCAAATGGAATATTACGGCTGTTTACTCCCATAACAAAAACGTCGTCAATAATGTCCCAGGGGGAATATTAATGTATTCCGCAGGATTCGGACAAGTTGCAGCGGTCAACGGATACCCTTTGGGGGCTTTTTACGCGACCTACTTTGCACGCAATGAAGACGGGTCTATCTATCACAACGCCGCTGGCCTTCCGACAACAGCCAAAGTTGGAAAAGACAACAACGGTGTCCCTACAGGCGCCACACTTAAAAAAGTCATTGGCGACCCTAATCCAGACTGGACAGGTTCATTGATCAATGAAATCAATGTCGGATCAAAATGGACTTTTAGAGCTCAATTGGATGCCGTTGTCGGACAGGATGTCTTTAATTTCACTAGACGTGTCGGTGACCGCGACTTATATGGTGGTCTTGCGGGGTATGAGCCTGAACTGAGAGGTGAGGTTCCCAAAGGTACTTCAGCAGCATTATTCTCCATTATGGAAAATTGGATTGAAAAAGGATCCTTCGTCAAAGTAAGAGAAGTGTCAGCATCCTACAATTGGGCACGTCCAAATTCAAAAATCAAAAATATTCGTTTTTCTCTAGCTGGACGCAATTTACTCTCTTTCGACAATTATAGCGGCTGGGATCCTGAAGTTAATGCTGCCGGACAGAGCAATGCCGTCCGTGGATTCGATTTTGTCGAAGTCCCACTCCCAAGACAGGTCATTGCAGGCGTTAATCTAACATTTTAATTTAACAATATAGGATAACCATGATGTTTAGACACCCATAGATCGTTGAATACATAAAATCATTCACAGCTGTCTTATCATCCTTAAAAAATATTTCAATGAAAAAGATTTTCAATTATAACTTATTCCTATTTACTGCACTGACCATGAGTCTTACTAGCTGTAAAATGGATGTGCCGAATATAAATCAACCTAGCGGAAATACTGTCCCAACAACTCGGGAAGGGATCATTGCTATTAGTGCCGGATTACAGATGTACTATTCGACTAATGGGATAGCCGCAGCATATTTTTATCCCGCGGTCACAGCACGCGAACTCAAAGGTGTTGCCACGTTTACCAACACCTTAGAACTTGAAGCAGGTGGCACCGAATTACCCACAGCAAACGGAAATATCCTGACACTGTGGTCTAGCATGCAAAAACTCCTTGGTATGAGTGAAAGTGTGCTGAACAATGCCGCATCCATTAGTACTTTAACTGGCGGAACACTATCCGGCACATTGGCAAATGCTCACTTATACCGAGCAATAGCGCTTGGCGCACTCGCAACGAGCTTTGAGAAAGCGAATACACAGACTCAAAAGGATGGCAAAGTGACTTTCGCTGATAGACAAGCAGTTCTTGCTGAGGCAATCAAATCATTGAACACAGCAATTGCCCTGGTGCAACAAACCCCCGTATCGACAGAATTTACCTCGACGGTAACCGGCTCAACCATTAACTTGCTGAATTGCCTACACGCTTTCAACGCCCGCTTCAACCTCATGGCCGGAAATTACCAACAAGCCTATAGCGAGGCTAATCTTGTTGATTTGACCAAGAAAAGTACATTCACTTATACCGCGATCAATGTCAATCCACTCTGGAATCAAACCAGTATCCTGAAGTATTACATTGTTAGAGAGAACTTAGGACTTCCGACCGGACTGTTCGATACCGGCGATAAACGTCTTGACTTCTATACCACAGTCAGTGGCACTACGCTACAACTTAAAGGCTTTGCCCAAACACAGAACGGAGAAGTTCCTGTTTACTTACCAGACGAAATGAAATTGATCAAAGCCGAAGCCTTATTACGGAACAACGGTTCATTGACCGAGGCACGCGATCTGATCAATGAAGTGCGTACACAAACTGCCGGCGACCTATTCAACGTCAATGCCGGATTACCTGCATATGCTGGAGCCCTCACCAAAAACGACCTGCTGCTCGAAGTCTATAAACAACGCTGCGCGGAATTATTTATGTCAGGTTTACGACTGGAGGATAGCAGACGATTTGACCGTGCTGCCCCGCCACAAAATACAACAGAACGAAACCGAAATTTCTATCCTTATCCTGATCAAGAGAGAATCGGCAATCCGAATACACCTGCAGATCCAGCAATCTAAACATAATGGGCTATCACAACAAGATAGCCCATTATGTTTTTAATAGGATCTTTACATCGTAATGCTTTTTAATATAAGCCTGTTGCTCCAAGGAGTCACGCTCCAAGTCATGAATCGCGCGATCACGCTCTTTATCCACCTCCATCTTGACCACACAACGATAAAATCGAAACACGTCCTTCTCATTCTCTAAAATCAACCGCGGTACCCGCGCTGGTCTACCCGATTCATCTTTAGCAACCATGGTAAAATAAGAGGAGTTGCAATGTTTTGTTTCACCCGTCTGGATATTCATGGCTTCCACCCGGATCCCCACCTCCATGGACGAATTGCCGACGTAATTAACGGATGCAATTAATGTGACCAACTCTCCTACCTCTATCGGTTTCAAAAAATCGACTTTACCCACCGAAGCTGTCACGCAATAATGTGCTGAAAACTTAGAGGCTACCGCAAAAGCGATTTGATCCATCAAAGACAAAATATATCCTCCATGGATCTTTCCGCCGAAATTAGCGTTGGACGGCAACATCAACTGTGAAATCCGAATGACTGAGTCACTTACGGTTTTATAGATCTCTTCCATATCCCTAAATTTACCCCGGACAGATCAAAATTCAAAACAAAATCACTGTGTTTCAACAATTACCAACATTTGTGATCTAAAAAAGACAAATACGTTCTCCCATTCGGTATAGAAGCATATCAAATAATAATAAGATATAAAAAAGCAAAAGGGATATCCGAAATGTCAGATACCCCTTTTCCAAATAGTACAAAAATTCTTTATTTGACTTTTTCAGCGATATAAGGACTTTCATTGCTCAAACGATCAATAGCCTTTACCGCAACATACTGCAATTTTTTATTGTTCAATGCCGTCGGTACATCTTTCGTTGTTACTCCGGGTTCCAAGATCTCATATTTCCACTCGCCACCATAATTCAGGTATAATACCCATTGAGCGACCTGATCAATTTGTTGATGTTGCCATTTTAAGAAAACATTGTTTCCTTGCGGCGTCAACAGTAAAGTCGGCTTCAGCAAAGGATTCGCATTGAGCCATGGACTTGTCGGCACCAAAGCTTTAAACTGATAAGGTCCATCCACCAGCGCCTGCGTCATTGCAGGATTTTTGGTCAGTCCGGCCAAACTCCAATGGATGACACCATCCCGGTTATCCGGCAAAATATTGCGTGCTGCAGCTACCTGATTGACAATTTCCTGTACATACTCCGGCCCGCGTCTTCCGACTGTGTTGATACCCGGCCAAAGATGGCGTCCCATTGTATTCTCGCTTTCCCACCATTTTAACAAAGCCGTATAGCTCTGTTTTGCCGGTTGGATAGGCCAATAAAGCTGTGGCGCAAAATAGTCAATCCAACCCTTATTCAACCACAATTTGGCGTCAGCATATAGCATATCGTATTGGCTTGACCCCTGAATTCCAGCAGGATACCCGGGCTTCCAGATTCCGAAAGGACTGATACCGAATTTTACAAAGTTTTTTTCCTTTTTGATATCCTTGTAAATCCGCTCAATAAAGGTATTCACACTGTTTCTTCTGAAATCACCACGTGACAATGTACCACCGTTACGTTTAAACTCATTATAGCTGTCCGAATCCGGAAAATCCTGTCCGCCATTGTATTCAGCATAGGGATAGAAATAATCGTCGAAATGCACCCCGTCAATATCATAGCGCTTAACGATATCCATTACAACACGTTCGGCATGATCCTGTGTCGATTGTTTGGACGGGTCAAACCAATAATAGCCCTGTTTTAACTTCACTACGGATTCTGGCATCTTACGGGCCATCGAAGCCGAAGTCACAGCTCCACCAGCAGTATGGTGTGCACGATAAGGATTTAGCCAAACATGAAGCTCAATTCCCCTTTTGTGCGCCTGTTCAACCCAAAATTCAAGTGGATCATAATAAGGTGACGGTGCTTGCCCCTCCGTTCCCGTCAAAAAATATGACCATGGCTCGAGATCGCTCTTATAAAAAGCATCTGCCGAAGGACGCACCTGAAAGATAACCGCATTGAAATTATTGTTCTTCAAAAAATCCAGAATGCCAATTGCTTCCTGCTGCTGTTCAGCTGTACTGAGATAATTTTTGCTCGGCCAGTTGATATTGGCAACAGAAGCTACCCAAGCCGCACGAAACTCACGGGGCACAGGCGGAAGATCAACAACGATATCCTTCTTTTTTTCAACCGCAGGCTGTTCTTTTGTCTCTATCGTATTTTTCATCCGCTCCCGTTTTGGAACCGAAGGGGGATCTTTTTTTACAATTTCAACATTGGTATTCGTGTTTACAGGTTCTTGCTTTTTATTTTTCTTGGATGAACAAGAAGACAAAAGAAAGAGTGCCGTAGTTAAAAATAATAAGGAACGTTTCATCAAGCTATAGATATTATGTTTTTTTTCAAACTAACCCCCAAAACTAAGCTAAATTTCAATAGAAAAGAAATTTAGCCGTCACCCATCCGCTTTAAGAAGATATTTCTATCGGACGAAAAGAAGCTGTATATATTTCATTATCAGACAACCAAGCAATCTAATTCAATTTACGAACTCATACCACCTGAGAACTCTTGCTACCCGAAGATCAATCACGTAGCTCCCCTTTAAAGATAACATGTTCCAGCCTGAAGTCATCCGTAAATACGATGACATTGGCGATGCTTCCCGCATTTAAGTTCCCGATATCACTTCGCTGCAATAGCTTAGCTGGATAAGTCGTAGACATCCGGATCGCCTCATCCAGCGGAATTCCAACTTGCTCCACACAGTTTCTGATTCCTTCAAACAGGGAAATTGCCGCACCCGAAATAGTTCCGTCCGGCAAGGCATAATAACCATCATTCAATACATGCTGATAGATCCCCTTACTGCATGCCGCCACAGCATCCGTAATCATAAATAAACGTTCTCCCATTTGCCGTTTGGCAATTTTCACAGCTTCAAAGCTGACATGATGTCCATCGACAATAATGCTCGCGCAGGCCCTGTTGTGATTAAAAATAGCACCAACCAAACCTACTTCGCGATGATGCAGCGGCGACATCGCGTTGAACAGATGTGTACTCGTCGGAATTCCCGAATCATAACCATGTGTCCCTTCCTCGAAAGTAGCATTGCTATGCCCGGCACTGAGCAGCAGCTGATAACCTTGCAAATACGCTAGCGTCTCGCCCGAAAAACATTCAGGGGCAATCGTCATCATCCTGACAACTTTATTTCCCTGTAACAGCTCTTCGATCCTTTCCTTCGTAGGTGCAATTATCAGTTCTTCGGGATGAGCTCCCCGTTTTTTTGCATTCAGAAAAGGGCCTTCGAGATGCAGTCCTAAAAACGCATCATGATGATAATCCTCAGCAACGCGAATGGCCTCTTTAAAGACCGGAATTGTATTTGTTGCCAAAGTCATCATATAGGAAGTCGTACCCTTATCAATCAATCCGTTGGAGATTCGTTCCAATGCTTCCACACTAAGTTCGGCAGAATAAAGATCCTCCCCATCACCATACAACTGCAGGTCGACCAATCCGGCACAAATATTAGCCCCTTTGACATCGAGCAGCCGATATCCCTCCGGAAGATCCCTGTCATCTACTATACCCACTATTTTCCCTTCGTCCAAAAGCAATGCTTTCTGCGCTAAAATTTCAGTTCCGGTATAAATCCTACCGCCAATCAATGCTGTTTTTTCCATCAAAAAATTAGTATAAATTAAGCTGCTTGACAGTACCAATTTTGGCTTGTCGTCCTCATCTAAAACCCGATATCGCTTTCCGAGCCGGAACAGGTTTATCTCTGTTTCGGTCATTTACATTCAGGCATTGCTGAGCGTAAAAGCTTGCAGCGTACGCTTCTGTTGTTAAAGTTAGGATTTGTCTTTGCGCTATCCCAAAATTTTTGCTTTTTAATTTTCACTTTTTAATTTACTGTTGTAACTTAGTTCCATGTACTTTTTCAGAAAGCGCAATGCCGACCGCCCCACCAATGGCAATATTAAAGCCATGCATATCATTAATGCAACGGCTATTATTGTCTTTTTATTGGGGTTGATCTATAAAATATTTTTTTCATCCTAAACAAGCAACCATGTCAAAAAAAGAGATTTTCAATACAGACAAAGCTCCTGCGGCAATAGGCCCCTATAATCAAGCAATCAAAGCAGGTAATACCCTTTATGTTTCCGGACAGATTCCACTTGTTCCAGAGACGATGGAACTGGTATCTTCAGGCGTAAAAGATGAGGCACATCAGGTATTGAAAAATGTGGAAGCCATTCTATCACATGCTGGATATACATTTCAGGATGTCGTCAAGGCCTCCATCTTTTTAAGCGACATGGGCAACTTTAGCCTTGTTAATGATGTTTATGCCGAGTATTTCAAAGAAGCGCAACCGGCGCGTGAGTGTGTGGCAGTGAAGACATTACCAAAGAATGTCAATGTCGAGATTTCGGTGATCGCCTGGAAAGATTAATCCGTGGAAAATAACAACGAAACTGTAAGCCGCGGAAAATATCTTTTCGCGGCTTTTTTGGCTCCCTTCATTTGGGGATTCATGTCCATTCCCGTTCGGTGGATACGGGAATATCCTGCCGAAGATATTCTCTATTTTAGGATCGTAGCGGCCTTGGCCGCGCTTTGGATCTATCTCCTGCTCTTCCAAAGGAAGACACTGCGCCTGGATATTCATAAATTCAGGGAGCTCTCAAAAAAGGGAAAAATTCGGCAGACCGGCCTTACCGTGCTCGCCTCCCTGCTGATCTTCGGCAACTGGTTTACCTATATCTATGCCGTCAACCACATCAGTATCCAATCCGCGGCACTCGCCTATTTGACCTGCCCGCTGATTACAGCAACAGCAGCCTGCTTCATCTTAAAAGAAGAACTACGATCAATTCAGAAGGTCGCCCTGCTCATTGCATTTGGCAGTGTATGTCTATTAGCCAAAGGATCGCTGCATGATGTTCTATGGGCGGTGACCATTGCCACCTGTTATGCTTTCTATCTTATTGTACAGCGCGTATCTACTGGTTTTAATAAACTCAATCAGTTGGTTGTCCAATTGAGCATCTGTGCGTTATTTGTTGTTCCTAAACTGGTCTATAATCATCACGATATCCCTACAGATCCTATCTTTTGGGGTACAATTATGCTGATTGCAGTCATTTTCACCATTATCCCTCTTTTCTTGAGCATGTATGCACTGATCGGTATTTCTTCAACAACAACAGGCGTATTATTATACATCAATCCAATCATCGCCTTCGCCTTGGCAGCAACCTATTTTCAAGAACCTGTTCCCTTCATCAAGTATGTAGCTTATGGTATAATATTGATTGCGATCGTTCTTTTTAATAGTAGCAATTTCCGCCAGATCAGAAAAAATTCGGCAAGGCTGTAGCGAAACCAACAGTGCAGACGTATTGATACCATAAATAACTAATCAATTAATTACAAACCATGAAACATGACAAGTTATTGTACGTGGCGCTTTTTTTGTTCATCGCTTTGATTTCCTGTAAAAAAGAGAACCTTTCATCAGGATATTGGGAAGAATTAGCCGCAAAAAAACGAACGGAAATCGAACAGTTAATCACTTCTAAAAAAGCCACAGACAAGGAAGAATGGTATGTCAAAAAAGCACAAAATTACTGGTGTGGTGAAAGCTATTTTGCCATGCACAAGTCGCTTGAAAAGGACTTTGACAAGCTGTGGCAGGAATATCGGGATCTTGTAAAAAAAGAATTCGACGCCGGAATCAAGGAAGGCATTATTTATGAGCTTTGCGATGGCTACTATTGGTATGATTATTCCCCCCTGGAATTAGTTGTTGAGAATCAAAAAGCCAAATTAATTTTTGCACAAGATCTCACCGCTGAAAAATGCCGCGAACTCTTGCCTGATCTTAAGAAGAAGATGGACGATTATCAAAATAAGCTGATCTGTACCGGCACGGACAAGTGGGACGTAACCCCCATTCCGGGATGTTATATTACTTATTTACCCTTTTCACGGGCGAATGATTACAGTGAAATTAAAAAAACAGTGAGCCTTTACAATGCACTTTACCTCAGGCTAACCTCTTTAGAGTCTCCAGCTTGTACACAAGGTCCCATACCTAAGTTTAAATCGTTGACCTGTGAAAACGGAAAACCAAAGGTCAACTATACCTGGAATTAAATCTTTATAGATCATCCGGCTTACTACCATTATAGGTAATGGTAGTAAGCCGGATGATTTACTTTTTCTTCAAAAAAGTAGATACATATCCAGCAAGGAACAAAAAATGACAAAATATAGATGACTAAAAAACAAATAGTTACAGAAAACATACCTTCATTTGTATCAACTTTGTTTCCTAAAATTTTTGATTTTTCATCAACAGTAGTAAATTAGTATTTAATTAAGGAATCACACTTTCTTTAATCCCCATCAAATAGGGTATTGAATAGTACACAATAATCATTTATTTCGCTCTCCAGCCAAGTTCAATATCATTTTCCCTAACCGACATGCTAAATGGAATTAGCCCATTACCGTGGAAAATAACTTCCGTTGTGAAAAATATGTATATAAAAAACTGAATATAACACATATACTACATGAATAACAAATTATACACTACATTGAGGATGCTGAGTATTGTTCCGACAATGCTTTTTTC
Source organism: Sphingobacterium sp. HMA12 (assembly GCF_002933815.1). Taxonomy (GTDB): domain Bacteria; phylum Bacteroidota; class Bacteroidia; order Sphingobacteriales; family Sphingobacteriaceae; genus Sphingobacterium. The sequence continues at coordinate 279,573 of NZ_BEYR01000002.1, read as the reverse complement.
AGCATCTTTACTCCATGCGCAAAGCAACCAAGTAAAAGGGACGGTTGTTGACGCAAAAACAAAAGCTCCGCTTGTGGGCGCTACCATCAAAGTATTGGGTACGTCAACGGCTAGTTCTACAGACAGCAAAGGGGCATTTCAGATCAATGTTGACGATAAAAATCGTGTCCTGAATATCAGCACGATCGGTTACGAAAATAAAACCGTTACACTCGGACCGGGCGAAACTACAGTTACAGTAAGTTTAGATGAGCAGACGCAACAGCTTGAAAGTGTTGTTGTCACCGCACTCGGTATCAGCCGCGCACAGAAATCATTGACGTACTCTACCCAACAGGTCAACGGGGATGAACTGAACAAGGTAAAAAGCACCAACTTAGCCAACAACCTTAACGGTAAGGTAGCAGGGGTAAATATTGCTTCCAGTTCATCGGGGCCAGGTGGTTCCGCGAAAGTCATTTTACGTGGTAACAAGTCCGCTTCCGGCAACAACCAAGTGTTGTATGTTGTTGACGGTGTTCCGATCAATAATCAAACTTTAGCAAGCCAGCCGGATAATGTTTTCGGTGGACAGCGTGATGGTGGTGACCCGATTTCATTGATCAACCCAGAAGATATCGAAAATATCTCCGTATTAAAAGGGGCATCTGCTGCTGCCCTATACGGTAGCCAAGCAGCTAATGGCGTTATCTTAGTGACAACAAAATCAGGTAAACAAGGCCGCACAACGATTAATTTTTCATCAAGTGCACAGATCGAACAAGCTGTATCGACACCTAAATTCCAAAATCAATATGGCCAAGGTTCAGGCGGCAAGAACAGTAATACCAGTGTATTTAGCTGGGGGGACAAAACCAACGGTGCCAACTATGATAATGCGGGTGAATTTTTCCGTACCGGAAGCAACTTCACCAATTCATTGACATTATCTGGAGGTAACGAAAAAAATCAGACGTACTTTTCTTATGCCAACACCCTTGCTAAAGGTATACTTCCAGAAAATGACCTGATGCGCCACAACTTCAATCTCAAGGAAAGTGCTACATTCTTTGATGATAAGTTGACTGTTGAAGGTAGCGCCAACTATATTACCCAAAAACTGGATAACGCACCTTCTTCAGGTTTTTATTACAACCCATTAGTTGGAACCTATCTGTTGCCACGGAGCTTAAATATCGCAGATTACAAAAATTACGAAACCTTTAATACGAGTCGCAACCTTAATGAACAAAACTGGTTCAGTCTCAGCGATAGCCCTACAACACAACAAAATCCATGGTGGATCGTCAATAGGAACCCGACACGTTCAACCCGAAACCGTTTGCTTTTAAATGGTAGCGCAAAATATAAGGTAGCTCCATGGATCAGCATTCAGGCTAGAGGAAGTGTCGATCGTACTTCAGAAGTTTGGGACCGCAAAGTCTACGCTAGCACACCAAATCCTTTAGGAAAGGTAAATGGAAACTATAATTACACAAATACCACCATTACACAGCAATACGGTGATGTCGTTGCCAACATGAACTTTAATGTCAGTGATAAATTTCAGATCACTGGATTGGTCGGAACAAGCATCACTGACTGGAAAACTGAAGGCGTAGATTTTAATACAGGTATTGATGGGTTAAAAATCCCGAATCAATTCTTTATTCAAAACACAACAACACCTGTCACTTCGACATTATCCGCGAACCGGAGACAGCTGCAATCTGTATTTGCGTCTGCAAACTTAGCTTATGACAACTGGATCTATTTAGATCTGACCGCTCGAAATGACTGGTCCAGTACATTAGCGTTCACAGGAACAAAATCTTTCTTCTACCCATCTGCGGGGTTGGGCATCGTATTGAACGACAAGTTAAACTTACCTGAATTTGTCAATATGGCCAAGGTTCGTGGTTCATATGCGGTAGTGGGTAATGACCTACCTCCCTACACGAGTTTATTAACAAATATAGTAAATCCATACGCTGTTTTGACAGTGAATGATATTGCGTTCTTAAAAACATTAAAACCTGAAAAAACGAAATCTTTTGAGATCGGGACAGAATGGCGCATGTGGAACAACCGTTTGAATGTTGATGTAACTTACTACAAAACCAACACAACTAATCAGTTCTTTAAAGTCGCGGCAAGCCAAGCATCATTAAACAAACAATATGCTATTAATGCTGGTAATATCCAAAACCAAGGAGTTGAAGCATTGGTATCTTTGGATGCGATCAAAAATGACAACTTCAAATGGACCACCAGCATCAACTTTACCTACAACAAGAATAAAATCAAAGAATTAGCTGATGCTGTTCCAGAATTTAGTTTAACCGGGGAAAACCAAAACAACTTTGCTTCAAAACTTGAGGTAGGTGGTTCTTTTGGTGATATTTACGGACAGGATTTTGTTCGTGACGAGCAAGGGAGAATCCTAATTTCAGAAGACGGTATCCCTCAGAAAACAAGCGCATATACTAAATTAGGAAATTCAAATCCAATTTGGCAAATGGGCTGGAATAACAGTTTCAATTACAAAAATTTCAATTTAAGCTTCTTGATTGATGGAAAGTTTAATTATGATGTCATGTCAATTACACAGTCCGTGATGGATGGCTATGGCGTATCTGAAGCAAGTGGAGCGGCTCGTGCAAATGGCGGTGTTTCTATAAACGGTGTCACACCAAAGGGAACCCCTGTTTCTGTCGTAGATGCGGAGAAATGGTATACGTCAACTGGCGGTATAGGTCCGGTTAGCAGCCAATATATTTATGATGGAACGGTCGTAAGATTGCGTGAATTGACTTTCGGTTATGACTTCAATATCAAAGATAGCTTCTTCAAAAAACTGCGTGTCAATGCTGTAGGAAGAAACCTATTCTACATTTCGAAAAAGGCTCCTTTCGATCCAGAAGTAACGATGTCTACCGGAAATGCATTAAGCGGGGTAGATATCTTTATGATGCCTGCAACCCGTAACTATGGACTTACATTAAATGCAACTTTCTAAACGATCAACAATGAAATTTAACATAAAAAATATATCTAAATTCTCACTTGCCATTTTACTCCTTGGCGGAACAATGAGCAGTTGTACAAAGAATTTCGAAGATTACAACAAGAACAATATTGGATTGACCGATGAAGATCTAAAAGGTGATGGACAGGATCTTGTGCTTTTTCTAAAAAATGCCCAGATGTCAATCTATAACTTTTCAGGCGGCGGAGACCCTAACTCCTATCAGGTACAACAAAACCTGAATGCGGACGTTTTCTCAGGCTTTTTCATGTCCCCTACACCTTTTAATAGCGGCCAGAACAACCTGAATTACGCGATGGTTAACGGATGGAATGGCGAACCTTTTCAGGTTTTATATCTTAACGTTATCAAATCCATTGAAAAGCTAAAAGGCAATGGACTTGCAGAAACCTATCCAGCACTATGGGGCTCGGCATTGGTCATCAAAGTAGAAGCTGCCAGCCGGGTTACAGATATCTATGGTCCTATTCCATATAGTAAAGTAGGCACCTCCAACACTGTACCATACGACAAGCAATCCGATGTATATGCTGCTTTCTTTAAAGAGCTAGATGAGGCAGTAACTGCATTAAAATCGTATAAAGCAGATAGTCCTATGGCTGCTAAAATTGACCAGATCGATCTTGTATTTCCCAATTCCGATAATCAGGTCCGTTTTAAAAATTGGTTGAAAATTGCCAACTCATTACGTCTACGTTTAGCTATGCGTTTGGTTAAAATCGATGCAACATTAGCGAAAACACAAGCTGAAAAAGCATTGGATCCAGCAAATGGCGGTGTGTTGGAAAGCAATAGCGAAAACTTCAAGATCACTGTACCGGCAGACGGAACCTATAGCAACCCGCTTTGGTTTATTTCCAAGAACTGGGCTGACACGCGTATCAATGCAACACTTTCGTCCTATATGGTTGGGTTAAAAGACCCGCGTATTTCCAAATACATGTCTCCAGTGACTAAAGATGCAACAACAACAGCTTTCGCTGGCCAATACATTGGAATCCGTACCGGTGCCGAGGATATTGAAAAAGATAAATACCAAAAACTTTCAGCCTTGAATACGGAAGGTACAACGCCAACTTTTGTTGCAACAACCGCTCCTATATTGATGACCGCCGCAGAGGTATACTTCCTTCGCGCCGAAGCAGCTCTTAGAGGGTGGAACAACGCGGGCGGAACAGCGCAAGCCTTGTATGAAAAAGGTGTCGCGACATCTTTCACACAGTGGGGAGTAGCATCGGACGTAAGCACTTACCTAAATGACAATACAAGTAAAGCAGCTGCCTATGTGGATCCTTTCAATGCAAGCAACAATGCTGATTCACCAAGTTCCTTAACAATCAAATGGAACGAAGGAGCGACTAACGAGGAAAAATTAGAACGCATCATTACTCAAAAATGGTTGGCAATCTTTCCCGAAGGGCAAGAAGCATGGAGCGAATTCCGCCGTACGGGATATCCACGTCTATTTCCAGTAGTTGTCAACAACAGTGGCGGATTGATTGACACAAAAATACAGATACGTCGCTTGCCGTTCCCACAGAACGAATACAACACCAATAGAGCTGAAGTGCAAAACGCAATTTCACTCTTAGGTGGCCCTGACAATGGTGGCACCCGTCTCTGGTGGGATGTTGCGAAAGGTAATTTCTAAAACGGATTTTTTCCATACTAAGGCGGCTTAACCAAAAGGTTAAGCCGCTTTTTTATGATCATTCCGCTCAACCATGCCCAAAGCCAATAGGAGACTGCAGTTCCGATAGGCACACAATCCCCAAAAATCACATCAATGAGAATTTTTATTTATTCCTGTAGCACTCCCTCCAAATCACCCGTTCAGTCAGAAAACCCAATAGACTATTATGAAAAATCTGTCCGTCCTAGGTATCACGTCCCTACTCGCATGCACCATGTTATTTGTCGTCTGTAAATCCGAATCTCATTTGGACAATCCCTACAAAGAAAAAACCGAAAAGGAATTGGAAACGCTTTCAAATGAAAAATACAGTAAAATTATAGCGCTGGCAAGCCCTAAAGAGTGTTCCGATACCGATGACTGGAAAATAATAGACATCCAGACCGTATGTGGCACCAATCATATCCCCTACCACCGTTCCGTTGATAAAACGACCTTACAGAACATGATCAATGATTATAATAAGCTGATGGAAATATACCAGCCCATGATGGCTCCAAGGATCAATTGCACTCCTTATCGAAAACCGCTTGATGTCATCTGTAAGGAAGGAAAGGCCACGATTAAGTATGAATAAACTGATTCAAAACAGAAAACTTTACAAGACTAAGTGCATTGAGCGTAAAAAAAAGCCTGTCAGACCAGTCGTACAAATAGGAAAAAAATCAGTTCAATGCAGGAATGGTAAGCCATTTGTAGAAGTATATAAATCGTAAAAATTAAATTTTTCGTAATTTAGCCATTCGAGAAGAATGGCTGAATTAAGTTTAATTACCCCAATAGAATACCTCAAAGGTGTAGGTCCCCAAAAGGCAGATGTGCTCAAAAAAGAGTTACAGGTATTTACCATTGGTGATCTGTTGACCCAATACCCTTTCCGTTATATCGACCGTACAGAATTCCACAAGATTCGGAAGCTGCATCCCGATATGATGGCCGCACAGGTTTTGGGGCGGCTGGTTTCACTGCAGCTCGTGGGTGAAAAAAGGACCAAGCGCCTCGTTGGCTCATTCAAGGATGAAACCGGCTCCATGGAACTTGTCTGGTTCCAGTCCATTCCCTGGCTCCAAAAGTCCCTGAAAGTAGGTTCGGCCTATATCATTTATGGCAAGCCCAGCGAATTTAATGGGCAGCTTTCCATCACCCACCCTGAAATGGACCTGTACAACCCACAGGTCAAGCAGGCGGGTAACATGAGCTTACAGCCAGTCTATTCCTCCACGGAGAAACTCAAAAAATTCAATTTGGACACCAAGGGTATCCAACGCTTGCAACAGACGGCATTGGAGACTGTATTTCGGAGCATCGAAGAAACAATTCCCCAGGAAATACTTGCAAAACATCAGTTAATTTCGCGCCAGCAGGCTTTAGCGTCCATTCATTTCCCGAGCAATCAAAAGGAGCTAAACCAAGCCATCAAACGGATCAAATTTGACGAACTGTTTTTCATCCAGCTCAAACTGCTCAACAACAAACAACTGAACACGCAAAAATTCAGGGGCCAGCGCTTCAATAAAGTGGGCGAAAAGTTTAATACTTTCTTTAATGAACGTCTTCCATTCCCGTTGACAGGTGCGCAGAAACGCGTTGTTAAAGAAATCCGTATCGATACCAATACCGGCGCGCAGATGAACCGTCTCGTGCAGGGCGATGTAGGTTCTGGCAAAACGGTCGTTGCCCTGATGAGTATGCTGCTCGCGGTCGACAACGGCTTTCAGGCCTGTATGATGGCACCGACCGAGATCTTGGCCACACAGCATTATCATGGACTCAAACAGCTTGTCGGTGATGATCTCGTCAGCATCAAGCTGCTCACGGGGTCAACCGGCACCAAAGAACGTCGGCTGATCCATCAGGCCCTCGAAGAGGGCACACTCGACATCCTGATCGGCACCCATGCGCTGATTGAAGACAAAGTACAATTCAAGAATCTTGGCTTCGTCGTTATCGATGAACAGCACCGTTTTGGTGTCGAACAACGGGCCAAACTCTGGCGCAAAAATGTCATCCCCCCGCATATGCTCGTCATGACAGCCACACCCATTCCACGCACACTGGCGATGACGATGTATGGTGACCTTGATATTTCGGTGATTGACGAACTCCCGGCAGGACGTAAGCCTATTAAGACCGTGCATTTCTTTGAGAGCTCCCGTTTGCGGATGTTTGGCTTTATGCGCGAAGAAATTGCCAAAGGGAGACAGGTCTATCTCGTCTACCCCCTGATCAAAGAAAGTGAAAAACTGGACTTGATTTATTTAGAAGCAGGTCTGGAGAATTTACAGCGCGAATTTCCCCTTCCGCAATATAAAATCAGTATTGTCCACGGCAAGATGCCCGTAAAAGATAAGGATTTTGAGATGCAGCGTTTTGTGAAGCATGAAACACAGATCATGGTGGCAACAACTGTAATTGAAGTCGGTGTCAATGTGCCTAATGCCTCTGTCATGGTCATTGAAAACTCCGAACGGTTTGGTCTCTCCCAACTCCATCAATTGCGGGGCCGTGTGGGCCGTGGAGCCGAACAGTCCTTTTGTATCCTGATGTCGGGCAATAAGCTCAGCAAGGAAGGCCGTCTCCGGCTGGATACCATGGTGCGCACCAATGACGGCTTTGAAATCGCCGAAGTTGACTTAGAATTGCGTGGCCCCGGTGACATCTCCGGCACACAGCAATCCGGCGTGCTCGACCTTAAGATGGCCAATCTGGCAACAGATCAGGCCTTATTGACCGAATGCAGAAATACCGTGATCGCCATATTCAAAGAAGACCCTACACTTCAAAGCGAGAAAAATAAGTTACTTCGAAGCTTTTTGGCGCGGAAATCAGATGGTATTGCCTGGGACAAAATATCCTGATCACCAACCAGGCAGCATTCAGATCGTCATAAATAACTTATGGGCGAACAGCGTTCAATTCATTTGTATATAAAATCAAAATTATTTATTTTTGCATCATTATGAACATGATATAGAAAATATCCCCTTCTTTTACTAGGCAAAAGATGGCGACTGACCGCTTACTTATTTTGAGTTGCCCTGGTAAGCAAATCACAAAAAACTTATTGGTTTTTCTTAAATTCACCTTTTCAAAACAAAAATTAAAAGTGGAAGTATGATAAGAGACAGACGGTCGCTATGAATGAATAGACGAACGCGCTCCATACGCTACAATATACTTAATAGTACAAAATGGCCAGAATTAAAATACACGATACAGCAATAAAACCCGAAACAGCCGTCTTGGTGAGTGTTATCCCACAAGGCGTGACTGAAGCAAAAGCAAAGGAATACCTGGAGGAACTCGAATTTCTCGTGCAGACTGCCGGTGGTGAGACCAAAGGAATGTTTACACAGAAATTAGCTTTTCCCGATAGAGCGACATTTGTCGGTAGCGGAAAACTTGAAGAGATCAAAGCTTATGTCGAAGCAGAAGAGATCGACATTGTTGTCTTTGACGATGAGTTATCTCCATCCCAATTGCGCAATATTGAGAAAGAACTCAAACGCAAAATCCTGGACCGTTCCAATCTGATCTTGGATATCTTTGCGCGCCATGCAAAGACCGCACAGGCAAAAACACAGGTAGAACTGGCACAGTTGCAATACCTACTACCACGACTGACCCGACTGTGGACCCACTTGGAGCGTCAGCGCGGGGGTATCGGTATGCGTGGTCCAGGGGAGTCGCAGATCGAAACGGATAGACGGATCATCCTGGACAAAATTTCCCTGTTCAAGGAAAGACTGAAGGCGATCGACAAGCAGAATGAAACCCAGCGCAAAAACCGTGGTGAGATGATCCGTGTAGCTCTGGTGGGCTATACGAATGTCGGTAAATCAACGATCATGAACATGATCTCCAAATCCGATGTATTGATCGAGAACAAACTCTTTGCCACGCTTGACACCACCGTACGCAAGGTCGTTATCGACAATCTTCCGTTCCTGCTGTCCGATACGGTAGGTTTTATCCGCAAATTACCGCATCACCTGGTGGAGTGTTTCAAATCCACATTGGATGAAGTCAGAGAAGCAGATGTACTGATCCATGTGGTGGATATCTCACATCCCAACTTTGAAGACCACATCCAGGCTGTGAATGAGACATTGAAAGATCTGAAAGCTTTAGATAAGCCCGTTATTACAGTATTCAACAAAATTGACCTGTACAAACCAGCTGTTGAAGAAGGACACGATGGTGAGGAGGTAAAAGTTACATTGGACGATTTCCGCAATTCATGGATGGCGAAAAACTCCGATCCGGCGATCTTCCTGTCTGCAACAAACAAAACAAATATCGAAGAGTTCAAACAAACACTTTATGATATCATCGTGAAGATGCACAATGAACGTTATCCGTACAACAACCTGTTGTATTAATTTGACTAACATGACGACGGATCGTTACTGACGATCCGTCGTCTTAAAAAAATAAGCAATGAATAAAGTGGTGCAGTTCCAGGACTGGGGACTTGTAGACTATCAGGAAGCCTGGGACAGACAGGAATCCATCTTCAAGGGCGTATTAGACGTCAAACACGAAAATCGGGTCAATGCGACAACGACAGACACACCAAACTACCTGATCTTCACAGCTCACCCCCATGTCTATACCTTAGGAAAAAGCGGGCACGAAGAATACCTGCTCCTGGATGAGAAAGGCCTGGAAGAAAAAGAAGCGAAGTTCTATAAGATCAACCGGGGCGGTGATATCACCTACCATGGGCCGGGTCAGATTGTAGGATATCCGATTCTGGATCTCGACAATTTCTTTACCGATATCCACCTTTATTTAAGGACATTGGAAGAAGCGATCATCCTGACCTGTGCCGATTATGGCGTTCCGGCTGGCAGATACCCCGGGTTTACCGGAGTCTGGATTGAACCGGATAAGCCCACAGCCCGCAAGATCTGTGCGATGGGCGTGCGTGCCTCACGCTGGGTCACCATGCATGGCTTTGCCTTTAACGTCAATACAGATCTTGACTATTTTAGCAATATCATTCCCTGTGGTATCGACGACAAGGACGTCACTTCACTGAAACGTGAACTTGGCCAAGAAGTTGATATGGAAGAAGTGAAGGAAAAACTGCGCGGACACATTGCCAGACTTTTTGAAATGGAAGTAATCTAGCAATAGAAATAATAGAAACGAACAAGGACCTGCTCAACACAGGTCTTTTTCTATTTACAATACGCTTAAGAATAGGAAATCCTGGAGCATACATTTCTCTATTTAGATCTTACGTTGATCCCCTAACAATAATACATGCAGTCATAACGAAACAGTTTACCATCTTTAAAGGTGATGATCAGCTGGCCTGCATCGCCATTTTGAAAACGGTACACATGTGGTTCTTCGACCATATTCGTAGAGATCATATCACCAAAATGATGGACAAAATCCCTTTCGTCATAGTTGGCATCCATACGTTGATCCCCTAGTGCTAAAATCTCACCGTCCGTAAAATATAGTTTATAGACCGTACCGACGATCTTCTTTTTGTAATTCTCCTCAAAAGCCACGATCAGATTCGGGGTTTTATAAAAATAACGCGGTTCCCAGCCACATTCAGGCATATCCGGTATGTCCGCAACACGTTGCATCTTCAACTGGTTCATCTGCGCATCCTTGATCTCGCCGTCGACGAGTGCTACCCCATTCCAGATAAAATGCAAGTTCAGCATCTTCATTTTCCTTTCATACGCTTCGAAATCAGGCTTTTTGTCCAGTTTACTCGCCAGCAGCAATTCAAAATCAATATCGACTTTCGGATTTTCCACCCCATAGGCGGCATAAGACTCCTTCCAATAGGACAAGGCCTGTTTTAAGTTTTTCTCTTCCCGCCAAGCAAGCTCTCGCAATCTTCCTACCTGAACCAGTTCTTTTTCTTGATCCTTGCCTTTTACCGCCAAATAATCTTTCAGTACTTTATCGTAGGTCAGGACGGAGCCTAAAAATTTCAATTGAACATATTCAGGATTCTCATGAAAATGATCACCGATATACACCCAACCGTCGGTATATAAAGGGACATAATCAATGCACAGCAACTCATTGAGCGGAGCCCTTCGTACAGCTATGCTTGCAGTTGTAGGTGCTTCACGGACACGCAGTTCGGACACCTGCACATAATAGTGCGGGCACTGATACCCTTCGACGCCCCGATAGAAATACTTAGCGGGCTCACCAGCAGATTTTTTTCCATCCATGAATTTCTTCAGCGGTTGTCGGTCGATAAAGCCGATATCGCCGTTGCTGACCTGCACCTTATACTGCATGTTGGTCGAGTCGAGCAGATAAATGGGCGCTTCAGTGCTAAATACCCCCATAGGATCATTGTTATTTCCAGCCTCCCGGTAGAGATAGCCCCACTTGGATGTATACACAGGCCGTTCACCCGCTGGCTGCGCCATGCTTCGGTTCACAAAACAACTGTATAGGATACAGCACAGGAGTAATACTTTTCTAAACATATAGCTTTATTTCTTTAAATAGCGATGCAGATAAGCATTGACCAAAGGCATTAAAATGAAGTATCTTATGGACATCTCAGCATATAAGGCCAACCGGCTAATGTACTTATCTATAACAAAAATAGGCAAAAAGAAGACCAAGGAAATCACTATAATCAGCCATTTCGTAAATGAATAGCAGATCTGCTCCGATTTTGATCATTAAGAGGCTGTACTATGGAAAAATAGTTTAGTGAACTTCCTTGAGAAAAAGCTTTTTAAGGTAACAATTGAAAAATCAACCGAGGCTTACCTACAGGGGAATGGGTTTACTTCCGGTTCAGCAGTACAACCTGTCCCTCCAAGGCGGAAATGGTCTTTTCCTGCGCTTTGATCGTCTGTTCAAGCGCGGCGACCAATTGTTTGGAAACTGACGAACCTTCGGAACTGACAGTAGCAGTCTGTGCCTCGGGACTAACGGTTCCCGCGCTGCGTATCATTTTGCCCTCACCCATCAATAGCCAAGCAGGACTAATATCCGGATGGCGGGTCAATATCGCAATCATTGCATCCGAACTCAGCGCTGTATTTTTCTGACCGCCCTTAAAATTGGCATAGGAAAGCCCCACATCTTTAAAAAATTCAGTTTTACTGATGCCCTTTCTTTCAGCGATCAGCAATACGCGTTCTTTTACGTTCACAATTATTATACTTTTAAGAGACTATCATTTTTTAATCAAACCACAAACAAAGTTCCCCCTTTATATACGAGTTTATCTCCGCAAAAGACGAGGCTCACTAATTCCTATTGATTCCAAGCAATTGAATAACTTATTCCCATGGAAATAAGAATCAACCTTCCAACTTCGAAAAAAAACAAAAGTCCAGTTAGAAACTATTTGTTTCGCAGCGATTCAATCTCACGCTCAAATGAAGATAACAATCGCTCCAAAGACATAATTGTCTTCTCCTGAGATTTAATAGTCATATTTTGAGAAGCAATTAATTGCCTTAATGTAATGATCTCCCCGTTAGTTACTCCCTCCAGATCAGCCGTTAGATACATCTCTTCATCCTCCTTAGCTAAAACAGGCTTAAGCATTTCCCCTTCGCCTCTCAATAACCATTCAGAAGAATACTGGGGATATTTTTCAGCAAGATTAACTAACCATTTAGCTTGAACATCCGTATTATTCGCCAGGGCACGTGTAAAAACGCCCTTACTAGCCCCGATAGATGCCTCTAAAGCGGAAACACTTATCCCCTCTTTTTCTGAAACAATCTTAATTCTCTTCAAAATAGAACTCATTTCCGAAAATTTTAATACAATAATTTGTTTTGATGAAATATAGTTCTTAAATTAGCTTTACTGAAGATAATTATAGTACCATTATTTAACCAAAAAACATTCCTAGCATGAAAAATACGCAAAAGAAACTAAAAGCGAAACATTTTCGCTATTTAAGCAAGGAGTATATTGATGATCCGTTGAAATATCTCGAAGATTTTTTTGAACAAGAGACCTATATTCATTATCTCTTGATGGATATAAATCTGCTCGTCAATGCAGCTTCAAATGTAAACATGAACATCCCCCATTCTCCTTCAGGCTACAACACAAAAAAATTAATTGAACTGGTAGAATTAGCCTATGTTATTTTTAAAAAATGTAATTTGAAAAAGCTGAAAAATCCCTTGGATTTTTTTAAATGTGATTCAGACTATTGGAATTATGTTTCAGGGGAATGTCTCAGTGTCAACGACATTGAATCGCGGGAAGATGGAATCAGCCGATTTTTCTCGTATCAACCGTTGTGGCAATGGTACGAGACGCTAGATGAAATCTGGATAAATATCAGCGATAGAAATGCTGATTTTCTAGGTAATGAGGGAAATGAAATCCTTGCCGTTAGAGAATTATTACAAAGATTAGCTATATCTCTGCATAAAATATATGAAAATAAATCACTTCCAGACAGTATTGCAGACAATCAAGAAGACATTGAAAATGAGGAAAGCCAAGGCCAAAGGTCCTTGGAACAGATCAACAGCACAGACACAATGGAAGAACCTTCCGATGACACAGTAGAAAACGAAACTTCTGAAAATTTGACTATAGAAGCCACAACCTCAGAAAAGATCAATATATCTCCCACTGAAATTGAGAAAAGTCCACATCAGATTGAGACCACCCAAAAAATCAAAAACATTCTGGGTGGGGAAGATTTACATGACTGGCAGGCCTTCATTAACGGTCTATATGTTTCGGCAGAAAAAAACTTTAAAAGCTGGGATAAGGCGTTTGAAGTATATATTCCAGAGAGTCGGTTTTGGCTATTCACACAATCGGTAACACTCCTAGATATCTTATATGAGGAAATCTTTTGGTTTGTTGATAGAAATGCAGAAATGACATTAACTCCACATCAAGAGGTTTCCTTATACTATTTTTTCCGGGACAAAAATAGAACTGGAAATTTCAAAGCTCTCTCACTTCTCGAAACGAGTTATCCAGAGTATTATCTCATTAAAATGCTATTTACCTACTCAATTGTTGATTGGCACGATAACCTTGCTGATCTTATCCACAGAGGATTTATATTGGATAAAGGCACTGTATACTATGGAGAGCTGGATATTCCTGAATTCCTCCTTAATTTCCAAAAACTGATTGAACTATGCTATCTTCTAGCCAATAAAAACGAGATAACATTCACCAAATCGATTGCTTAGGAAATTTGAAAATAAAATTCAACTATCAATTATGAACACTGAACTTACTCCAATCATCGAAGCCATCCTTCGTGCTATTGCTGTCGATGAAATCTATTTATGGTTGTTTGACCATGATGGCAAAAAATATCAAATGCTTCAAATCAATCTTTCATCAAATTCTGCTACCAGATTTGACAAAGCCCGTAGTCTAATCAACAAAGCAATCGGAAACTACCCTAATCTCTACTTCAATGTGCATTTACCTCGCGAGATACAAAAGAAAATCGACCAAGGACTGGGCCGCACCCACCTCATATGTCAAACCGGGAACCGCATTTATCAAAACCCAGCGCAGGAAACACGACTTGTAGTACCTAACGATTCTGCTCAACAAGTCATTGAGAAAACTGAAGTGTATATCAATAAAGAGAAAAGTAAAATCAGATCGTTTATAGATGGACACTTTTTCTATCTGGATAGTAACAACCGCTCACATGCAGCATTTATGCTCCACCAAGCCATCGAACTATCGCTCCGAACAGCAGAAAATCTATTGATAAGTGATGAAAAAAAATCACATTCGCTTAAAGAAAATATCAACTATCTCAAAACATTTGATTCCAAATTAGCAAAATTGGCGGATACAGAAGATAAAAAAAGAGCGCTTAGTAAGATTGAGAAAGCTTATATCGACTACAGATATAATCACGATTACACGATTGACGAAGGTTTACTGGAAACAGCCTATCAAATTGCCATAAACGCGTTAAACTGGATCTACGATTATTCCAATCTTTTGGCCAAAGAGATCAGAGAAAAACTTAGCCCAAAACAAATCCACCTCGGTAAGATTGAAAAATTCAAAAATAACATTGCTATTTACAAAAAATATAACTGCAACAGCAATTACCGTGACCTGATCTTAAACATGCTGGAGTTATACTGCACCCCATCCTTAGTTGCCTGTTTCGGTTATCATTCAGATCAACATAAGTACAATAGTCTGCTCCAAAACAATAAAGAAGAGCAGATAACGCATGCTTACTATCTCTTTATCGCGTATGACAGCCTAAAGACCGACCTTGCCAACCTACAACAAAAGACAATGGATCTGCTGCCGAAAAATGTGTCACTCACCTTGGTCAAAGAAGAGACGGCTTACTTTATCAAAAAGCTCTCAAAAGGCCATCCCTTCTTCCTATCGCTGATGAAAGTCGTTGATATCTGGTATCAAAACGCAACGATAGAAAACTTAGCACTAGACAGCATCGCAGTTCCCCAACTCGACTTGGAGTATGCGCGCAAGCAATGGGATAGTCGCTATAAAAACGCCCGTTGCATCTACTATGCTTTTGAGGATAATTGGACTTTTAGCGTTGAGGCAGGATATCATTCACTATCACAAGTTTTAGAACAGACCTGTCTCGGCGTTATCAATACAATTCTTCAATACAAACCCCAGACCGTCGGGCTCCCCTTCTTAATGAACCTCTGTCGATTAATTGTCCCTGAAGCACATGCGACCTTTTGTCTGAACAACGGCGACCATGTTAAACTGTTTAAAGAAATTATCAAAGCCCAACAGGAATTCAGGTATAACGCGAACTATAAGGGGGATCCATCCGCTATTATAAGATTACAGGAACTCACAAAGCTGTTTATCGAAAGATGTAACAAAGAGATGGAAGATTACTTTGAGAAAATCTCGGCCGCTATTCTGGTCGAGAAAATAGAATAAGAAATAAATACCGATATACGTCAGGCTACTTTTAATCAGTCACTACATCAAAATCCTACCACTCCATTCACTGAAAGTAATGCTTTTCAGTGAACGAACTCACCAAAAAGCATTACTTTTGGTGAATAGCATGATTCTTACCTAATTCGTCGAGCCCTGGAAGCTCACCCGCGACCATACCAACCTTATATTATCGGATCTCCGCTGGTGCAAAAAACAGACATGTCAAATTATTTGCAGATAGTCGGAAATATTCCGATTATCTTACCAATTTAATACATTTACGTTATGAAAGAACTTCAACTGACCCTTTCCGAGCAAGATCAACTGGATGCATTGCTGTTCAGCATGTCCAAATCACCCCAAATAATTAAAGCACGCAAAAAATCACGTTTCATGTTTATGCTGCTCATGCTGATACTTGCCATCCCGTTTTTCTATTATGAACGTCAACTGGCCATTTTGATTATCGGTGTGAGCATAATCGCCTTTCTGTTCTTTCCCAAATATCTTGGGATATACTATAAACGCTATTTCAGCAAATATGTCAAAAGCCCCGAATTTCAAAATCGGATCGGCATCCTCCATACAATTACTTTTGAAGACAATTATCTCCAGATCAAAAGCACACAAATGGAGTCCAAATATCAATACGATCAGTTTGAATATATGACCGAAACGGCCTTCGCATTTTTTATCAAACTAAAAATGGCCGATCAACTGTTTTTTCCAAAACAGCAGATCGAAGATACCGCCGAATTTAAAGCTTTCCTGATAAAGCTCAGCCAACGTCTTCATATCGCCTATCAGGAGGAACTAGACTGGAAATGGAAATAAAAGCCGAAAGATCTTATATCCATTCATGCACTAAGCTAAAGCTCTAATATCCTTGATTTCCAATATATTTTTTACATCGTCCCGCTCCACGGCATGAATCATCGCCCGCCCCACTTCATGTAGCGACAACACTGCCGAAGGGGCAAAGAACCTTATAATCTTGGCAACAAACGAGAATGGATTGGCATGCTTCTGTCCCGCGACGGTCGTCATTCCGCCCGGGCGGAAATTGTATTCTTTCTTAAATGGCAATTTCGCCAGATCATTTTCCGTCTTGCCCTTCACTCTCGCCCACATCACCCGTCCCTGTTCTGTACTATCTGTACTCGCTCCAGACACGTAGATAAAGCTGATTTCGGGATTGATCTTCAACAGCGATTTTGCAAATGCCAACGTCGTATCATAGGTGATATAGCGGTATTTATCCTCTTTCATGCCAACTGAACTGACACCTGCGCAATAAAAACAGGCATCATAGCCGCCGATCTCCGTCTCAACTTCGGAAAGATCCGTAAAATCCTTAACCAAAAGCTCCTTTAACTTTGGATGCTGTATATCAGCAGTACGGCGTGATATGCTCAATACTGCATCTATTTTATCATTTTGAAGACATTCCAATAAAACACCTTCTCCGACCATCCCTGTGGCCCCTGTTATTATTACTTTCATCGCAATTCAACTTATGTACCAAGCCCAAAAGGGCTACAACTATTATTATTTATCCCGATCAATAGAATACCACTGCATTAGCATTATATCATGCGCAGGCGCTCTTCCTCCAGGTCAATCTGATAGAGCTGCGCACGGACAATATCCTCATCAATTGTCGATTCACTATTCAATTTTTCCAGGTATTCGCGCTGTACATCCAAAAGCTCAATGAAAATCACTTTCGTACGTTCGTTCATCCACGAATCATCCGCAGCATTGACCTTTTCCTCCCAATGTTTCAAAATCCTTTCCATTGCCTCCCGATTGTGTTCTTCTTTCTCATATTTATCTCTGAGGAACTGATAGACATGCTGTTTTAAGCCCTGCTTCATCTGCTGTTTGGCAACTTCTTCGGATTCCTCCGAAAAAAAATCAGAGAGTCCCGTCCGCCTGATCAGGTAGGGTAAAGTGAGTCCCTGAACCAAAAGGGTCGAGAGAATGACGACAAAGGTGATAAATAGAATCAGATGACGCTGAGGTATCACGGTACCATTCATGACCAAAGGAATGGAAAGCGCAGCTGCCAGGGAAACTACTCCCCGCATCCCCGTCCAGCCCAGTAAAAGTGGCATAAAGAACCGTTGTTTTGAAGACCGCGCCCTAGGTGCCACACTTGGACGAAAGATAAGCGTCGCAATCATCGCAGCATAGGCACTGATCATACGAGCAAAGATAAGGACTGCTGTAACCAAAAGACCATAACCGATCGCCTCCCGCAGTGAAGTGCCATTTGCGCGCAAACCAGCTACAATTTCGGGAAGATCAAGACCGATAATGAAAAATACAATGCCATTCAGGATAAACACAAAACTCTCCCAGACACTCAGCCCCCGCACGCGACTGGTACTGTTCAGAAATTTAAGCCGCTGGTTGGACATCAACAGACTTCCCGCAACGACGGCCAGCACCCCAGAACTGTGAAACTGCTCGGCAATCCAATACATAAAATAGGGTTCGATCAAGGTCAGAGCAATATCCGATGGAGCATCCGTCGGTAAGCGTTTATGTGCCTGAATAAAAAACCAGCCCAAAAGGACACCGATACCAACCCCACCGACCAACATCCAGATAAACGATACCGCTGCTTCCTGCCATACAAACTGTCCCATACCCACGGCAATCAGGGCAAAACGGACAATAATCAAAGAGGAAGCATCATTCAACAGACTCTCCCCTTCCAGGATTGCAGAAGTAGATTTTGGAACTTTCACAAACTTCATGATTGCACCCGTACTGACGGCATCCGGAGGAGAAACAATTCCGCCCAGTAGAAAGCCCATCGCGAGCGTGAAACCTGGAATATAATGATTGGCAACCACCGCAACGGATAGCGCAGTGAAGAAAACGACCAAAAAGGCAAAACTTCCAATAATACGCCACCATTTCTTCATCTCCTTATACGAAATCGACCATGCAGCCTCACATAATAAGGGGGGAAGGAAAATCAGAAAAATAACATCCGGATCGATCGCAACAACGGGCAAGGTTGGAATAAAGCTGACAATCAAGCCCGCCAAAACCAATAAAATGGGATAAGCAACCCGAAGTTTCGTGGCCAGCATTTCAAGTAGAACGATGGCCGTAATCATGGCAATAAATAGCGGAAACAAGTTATGCATAGGCTGTCATAATTTATTGGTCTTGAGACATTTCATTAACTCTTGTAAAGATCTTAAATGGAAATTAAAAACCATCAACTCCCGGTCATATTTTTTACTTTTTCATCTGTACCCTAGTTTTGCCCTAATTCTGTACCTCAAATTCGGCCTGTACCCTTCTTAAATTAGCAAAAAAGATTTATTGCCATGTCGACTACAACACATCAATCGTATTCCATCAGACAGGTTGATCTCTCTGATCTCTCCCTACTAAAAAAGGCTCAGTCCGAAGTAACCAACAAAAACCTGCAGCACATGCCTTTTCTCTTGCTTGCCCAAAACGAGGAAATAGCAGCTGTTTCTTCTGCTACAGTCTCCGAAAACAACAACCTCACTGTCGAAATTTCGTATCGAACTGAAGTTTCCGAAGACTTATCAATGGTATTTAAGCGCAAAGCGCAGGTTTATTTCGAACAGCAGCTTTTAAATATGTTTGGCGACGAAGAATCGCTAAAAAGGGGAATCCGTCATTTTCATGATTGGGTAAATCCAAAGGGAAACAGTAAATTAGTATAAGTATGGAGCAGCAACAATTGTATAAGAAAATTGCAAACATCGTAGAGAACCAGATCAAAAATGGCTCTTTGACCTACGGTGATCGTCTTCCTTCTGTCCGTAGTGCGCAAAAATTGTATAATGTGAGCTTAAATACGGCAAAGAGCGCCTACATGGAGCTCGAGAGCAGATCTCTGATCGAGTCTCGCCCCAAATCGGGATTTTTTGTCAGCCTGGCCGGTCAACGCCGGATGTCTATACCGTCCATCTCAACATTTAAGATTGACGAAAAGAAGCAAGATCCCGCAGCATTGATTGATAAAGTTTTCCACTCATTGGAGGATAAGGAAATTACGCGATTCTCTTTGGGATTACCCAGCCCTTCTTTGCTCCCCATTCAGAAGCTCAACAAATGTATCCTGGAGACCGTACACGAGCTGCATGATTACGGTGATCATTACGGGCAGGTGCAGGGTAGTCCGACTTTACGTAAAGAGATTGCCAAATGGTCCCTCGTACTAGAAGGAAAAATAAGCGACGAAGACCTGATTATCACTTCGGGTGCCATGAATGCCATTTATAGCTGCCTCCGTGCGGTCACGAAACCCGGCGACACCATTGCCGTGGAAAGCCCCCTCTATTTTGGCTTTATCCAGGCGTTTCAGGTGTTGGGTTTAAAGACCATTGAGATACCGACCCACCCCATTACGGGCATTGAACTGGACGCCCTGAAAAAAGTGATCCATAAAATCGATGTCTGCTGTTTTGTTTCCAATTTCAGCAACCCCTTGGGCGCGTTGATGCCCGATGAACATAAAAAAGAACTTGTCAAACTCCTTGCTTTCCATCATATCCCCTTGATCGAAGATGACCTTTATGGAAATATTTATTTCGGTAACTCACGACCCAAACCCTGTAAATACTTTGATGAAGAAGGTTTGGTCATGTGGTGTGGATCTGTTACCAAGGTATTGGCCCCAAGTTTCCGGATCGGATGGGTCGAACCCGGACAGTACAAAGACAGGATTCTCAAACAACGACTGGTCCAGACCATCTCGCAGCCCGCTATCTATCAGGAAGCGGTGGCCAAATTTCTGCAGATCGGAAGGTATGACCATCACCTCAATACCTTTAGAAAGAAGCTGTATAACAATTATATCAACTTCAGAAACAGTATCGAGACCCATTTTCCTGACAATACAAAGATGTCGCAACCCGAAGGTGGCTTTGTGCTCTGGCTGGAAATGGATACAAAAATTGATTCAACGGTACTCTATGATTACGCGCTGAAACAGAAATTGAGCTTTGCCCCCGGCCGAATGTTTACCCAGCATGATCAGTTTAAAAACTGTATCCGGCTGAACTATGCTGTTGACTGGAATGAAAAAACAGCACATGACCTGATGCGGTTGGGCCGCTTTTTTAAAGCCCTTATCTAAGCTATTAATCCCAGTCTACCTCATCATCATCGCCCGGTAAAATAGGCGGCGGCAATTTATCGAATTTTTCGTCAGGAAATATGGTTTCCTTACCCTCACGGATCAGGAATGCATCGAAAACTTCACCGGTCATCAGGGTACTACTATTGGACATAAATTCGTCACACCCATCAGGGCTCCTCAGCCAGCACCTTACTGTGCCCAGACATAAAATAACGGCATCTTTACAGTCCTCCAATGTGAAAGTAATGCCACGGTCCACTTTGTGATCTTCTTTTCTTAGCTCCAAGGTTTTGCTAACATGGTAAAATATAGTATGGCGATCATCTAGTTGAATCACCACACAATATATTTTTATGTCTATTTTAGCTAGCCTTTCATGAATTAAATCAAATTTACGGAGACCTGCCAAAGGGAGCTGAACCCGAATTCGTTGCTGAGCCTCGTCAAAATGTGCAGCTGGGTGATTCATAAAGAAGTTGCTCCAGCTGACCCGTTTGGAGTACCGGAACCCCTTCAAGGGGAGTACTGATCCATATCCAAGCCGTAAGCTTCCGAGTCCGTGCTCACAGTCGTTGCGTACTGCCGCATAAAGCGCATTCTGCAACCTGATGTAGGTCGTACGTTCACAGGCTGCTCGTAGCATAGGTTTTAAAATCTGATACAAACGACTGGCCAGATTACTGTTGTACGTAAAATCACGCCCTGTCAACTTGCTGTTTTCACTTAGATCATAAGCATCCCCTTGCTTTCGTTCTTTTTTACCCTTGCCGGGAGATTTCTTCATACGATGAAGTTAAACTGGTATACTTTAAAACTACAATAATCGTATGAATTAAACAACAATTCCTTTTACAACACATAAATAAGATCAAGACAATTACAACAAAGTCCCTTCAACTCCCTTAAAGTCCCCTCAAGTCCGTTCAAATGCCATTAACATTCGGGTACGATCCGCACATGCTTCGCACCAACTTCGGGACTGCTTCGGGATTGCTTCGATATTTGGTCGGTTCTGCTTCGGTGATTCATCGGCAACAAGGCAAACAACAGTCGAAGAACAGTCAGACCAATCCCAACGCTGTCCCGAAGCAATAGCAACGGAAGCCCGAAGGATTGCCGAACAACATCCGAATAGCTGTCGAACAAGAGACAACAGATTAACGAAAACGCTTTACCCGTCCAATACCACCTCCTCTCGTAAATTGTGCAAGGCGAAAAGTACTTTACAGATACTTTAGCCGTACCTTATATATGCCTAAAGGCTGCTTTATTCAAGCAGCCTTTAGGCATATATTTTATCATACGAAATGTTGAGAGTAACGGATTCTAATTACTGAATTTTCTGAAAGAATTTTTTTGTCTTATAAAAGGCCAGTAGTCCGATAATACCGATCATCAACCAAAGAAAATCGACAATAAATAAATCGCGTTGTCCATTCACAAATGTTTTCCAAAGCCAATTATGGGTCACCAGACCATTGGCTATAGGGACAATAAATGCAAAGATACTTCCGACCAACAGCGTTTCACGGTTTGTCCTTCTTATACTTCGACGAATGATATAATAGAGGGAGAGAACCAACCATGCATAGAAATAGACCCGATAGATAAAATCCTGGTCCACTTTGGGACTGATCTTGATCGCGATAAATGTAATCGCCGTAACAGGGAGCATCGTCAGACATATCGCTGTAAAGATATTGGCCGCCCAAAAGTTGAATTTACGTTTTCTCGGAATGACATTGTTTTTATCACGGGCAACCAACCAGATCAGAATTCCGGAAATAATAACCAGACAACCCATTACGCCCAGAATAAAATAAACCATTTTGAGCGGGTATCCACCATAGTCACCATAATGCAAACGGTATATAATGCTTCGGACATAATCGGCATAGCTCGCTCCTGTTAATGGTGATTTCTCCTCTACAATTTTATTATCGGCCACCTTCACAGTCAAAATTCCAGATCCGGCAAAGCTGCTGTTAAAATGTGGTTCAAGTTCCATAATAACATGCATATTTGAATCCGCATAGTTTTTTACCACAATACGCAAAAACTCGCTTTCCGGCCATTTTGTCTTTGCCATATCCAAAAAAGGAGCGATCTTCATATCTCTGTTTAAGGGTTTATAGCTATAAGCATAACTCTCATTCGCTGAGACACCAATATCCTGATACATCTTCTGCTGGTCACCAGCATACAGTAATTTGCTGAAAGGGAGAGCCAAAACTGAATTAACAATCAGAAATGTACCCGTAACGGCAAAAATAAACTGAAAAGGGAACCCGATTACTCCAAGGGCGGTGTGCATATCTGTCCAGACCGTCTTCCACTTGCTGAATGGCCTAAAAACAAAAAAGTTCGATACTAATTTGTCCCAATGCAATAACAAACCTGTTATCAATGCAAATAAAAAGATAAAGGCTGTAATTCCTGCAACGAGATATCCAAATGGCGCTATTCCTACGCTAATGGGGACTTGATTGAGTTGGGCCAGAAAATGTAAGCGGAATAAAAACTCGCCCATATCATAGTTCTGCGCATATTCTCCTACTTTTTGATTGACAAAATTATAGGTAAAATTTTTCGAGTCATCATCTCCGCCTCTCCGTCTCCGGCCTTTCTTTTTTTCCGCTTTCTGTTTAGGCGTTATCTTGGATAGATTTTCCTTATTGAGTATTGTATCGTTTGACGCGGTATAGCCCACATAAGCGGACGTCCCCTCCCGATGCATATAGAAGTTGATATCACGTCCATGGAGGTTGGTTTCACCCTTTAGCGAATCCAGAAGTTTGTCAAAGCTTTGATGGTTTTCCTTATATGTCTTGTACGACACATTATTTTGCCAGGCTGCGATCTCATTTCTGAAAAATGCAAATGAACCTGCAAAAAATATCACATAGAGGAGTGCACAGATAATAATACCGCTGATGGTATGGGTATTAAAATAGATGTTATAATTTCTGTTGTTCATAATTGATTACATCTTTAACAAATAAGGCAACGAAAAAAACGCAGCCAAGAGTAAATAAATTCCCCATATTTTCCATCCGCTTTTGGAAAGAAAGGCAAGGAGCATCAATACAGCCCAAAGAAGGTAACCTGTGAATCCGGCAGTCATAACAACATCCTTTTTCTCAAACACAGCTGTCAGCAATACATGGAAAGAAAGCATAACAATATACCCGCCGATAAATCCGGCTGTTATTTTCAGAAACCGTTGAAAGGGTGAACTCAGGTATTTTTTATTTGCTGGCATAAAGAATCAATTATGATATCAAAAATTCGACACAAAGACTGACAGCATACAGTCCAAGGACATGGTAAGCTGTTAAATAACGATACGGATTCAATAAGACCACTAGGCTCATCATACACATGACATAGGCGAAAAAAGCAAAGAATCCGGCTCCAAATCCCTGTACATACAGGATTACTACGAATGGGAGAAGTAGCAACCCGATACTCAAGATACGCACAGACTGAGTCTGTGCGCAAAGCTTTTTCAGCCGCTCGGGTCTATGCTGAAACTTCACTTTTTTACTGCTGTTGTAAAAGAGGTAAGCTCCAATAAGTACGATTATTAAAAGTGTGCTATACATCGTATAAATGATTTATATAGAATCGCTTAATTAAAACTTGTAAGTTACGCCTAGACGGAAGTTGCGTCTTGCCTCAACGATATAAGTATAATAATCTACTATACCCTGCTTCTTCAATGCCTCACTCGTTTTAGTAATAGAGCCGGAAGTTAATAGCTTTCTGTTATCTAACAAGTTATTAACCATCAAGGAAATACTGTATTTTCCATTTTGAAAACTAATACCGCCATCGGTTCTTATATAATTCTTAAAGTTACTTTCCTTTGTTGTTCCAATAGCACGGTCGAACATCCCCTGAACGCTACCTGTTAATCCCAAGCCTCTCAATGGTCCCTGTTGCAAACGGTAAGTTAACCAGGCATTGGCTGTGTGTTTGGCTGTATTCGGTGTAATATTGCCTATATTTTCCTGTTTTCCATCTTTCGATACTTTGGAATCAGTCAATGCATAGTTTGCGTTTGCACTCAATCCTGGGAGCACTTCACCAGTGATATCAAACTCTATTCCTTTGCTTGTTGTTTCACCGAGAGCGATTTTAAAGTAATTATTAGTCCCCGCTATTGGATGATCAATATCATCTGTTAAAGCGTTTTGTCTTTTAATCCGATAAGCACTTAAAGTGGAGATCCACTTTCCGCCAGCCCATTCCTTTTTGATACCGGCTTCCAAATCATTTCCTCTAACAGGTTTAAACGCATTTCCTTCCCAATCAGTACCTGCCTGTGGAACAAAAGACTGATCAAATAATCCGTAAACACTCGTTGATTTGTCTATTGAATAACTCAATCCGACACGTGGTGTAAGCGCTTTATCCGTCCGATCTGCTGTAGCGGTTTTCCCAATGGTTTCGGCTATCGTGTAACGTAAGCCTAAAGACAAACGTAGTTTTTCTTCCAAAAATGCCATTTCATCATGTACATACAAAGAGGAATACGATACGGAGTTGACATAATTTTGACCTCCAGCTCTTACCTTAACACTTTTGGACCTGTCGGGATTAGGAATTGCCGCTGCTGCGATCCCATAAACAGGATTATATACATTCAATGGTTTTGTGACCAATGTATCTTGTGCCAATACCCCAAAATCACCCCAGAATTTTTTAGTACCAAAGTCAGCACCGGCCAATATACGATGACGCACGTTGCCGGTATATTCTTCTCCTGTAAACGAGAATTGTGCAAATTTATTTTCGCCAGCTTCATCAGCCATATTATAGGTTCGAGACATATCACCATTGGCACGCATCGCACTCACCCATGAACTGGTGGCGACCATATTAAAATTAAAATAGGCCAGCTGTCCATGGAAATTCCATTTGGAATTTAGTTTTCGATCAAAATATAGATATGCACTGTGATCTTTTATTTTGTTTGGCGCGAATGAAGGATCTCCAGCAAAGAAATCATTCGAAATACCCGGATCGGCAAATCCTTTTGGCGAAAATGCATAATTACCGTTCGACAGGTACGTCGAACCTTGATAGGTATATTCAAACGTCAGTGAAGTCAATGAATCCATCTTATACGTCAAGACAGGAGCAATCACAACACGATCACTATAATTATATTTTGTATAAAAATCTTTCTGTTGACCAGCGACATTAAGACGGTAAAGTAACTTACCATCTTTCCTTAATTTACCGTCCAAGTCAACCGCTGCGCGATAGGTACTAAAACTACCAGTATTGAGTGTCACAGAACCTTTCGTGTTTCCGGTTGGCTTTTTGGTAACGACATTATAAAATCCTCCTGGTTCACCGTTTGAAAGCATAAATCCGGCAGGTCCCTTCACAAATTCGATCCGTTCGATCATGCTTGCATCTTCGGCTGTAGGCCCCCATGAAGCTTCGATATTCATACCATTACGGAAAGCTGGAATCTTGGATCCACGCATGCGGATATTGGCATATTGATTGTCCCAATGTCCCTGACGTGTAGCACCACTGATATTACGGGTAATACCATCAACAATATCAAAGACCTGTTGGTCGGCCATCAGATCCGAAGAGATGACCTGAATATTTTGTGGCAGTTCCAAAATCGGTGTTTTGAGACGCAATGATCCGGATATACTGTCAAACTTATAATGTTCATAGTACTTTCCGTATACTGCAACTTCATCAATAGACTCGGATTGGCCTTTCATAATGATGGGCCCCAGGTGTGTTTCTTCCTCTTTTACGGTTACTTCCATGGAGTGTTTACCGTAGCCGAAAGCTTTGATTTCCATGCGGTAATTTTTGGCAGAAAGTCTATCGAAGATAAAGCGTCCTTCACTGTCGGTGCTCGTTGTGACACCTGTATTTGATAGTTTAATCGTTGCGCCCGAAATCGGTTCGGATTTTTCATTAACAAGGATCCCTTCAATCTTCAATTTGCTCTGGGCCTGTGCCACCGAAAAAATTGAACTGATCATTGGAATCGCCAGAAAGGTTAAAGTTTTATTCATTAGTGTTTCAATATGTAGATGATAGGTAATAAAGAATGGATTCATTTGAATTTGAGATTTAAAATGAATCCATTCAAGTTGTAGGTATTAAATATTTATTTTACTTCAAAAAAAGTTGTGCTTCCCTGCCAGGACGAAGCATAGGGCTTGCCTCCGTGATCACCGGCTTTTTCAACAAACGTACTTGCCTCAAGCACATAGGCTCCTGACCATAGCGCATCGAATGTCACTATGCCATTCGCATCGGCGACGAATTCCTTTCCCCAGCCTGTGGATGAAAAAACAGATACTTTGGCATTGGGAACGATTTTTCCTTCACTGGTAATCTTCGCCTGCAGACTGGCGCCTTTCTTTGCATTGGCTGAATTCAGTAGCTCAACCTGCAGTGGATTTTTTATCGCGCTATAATCCAGTTTGCCTGATTTACCGACGATGACGGGTACCAGTGATGAAAACTCATATTTAGTCTGTCCGCCTAGGTCTTTGGGCGCTTTTACGACCGATAAAAAGTATGTACCCTGTTCAGTCGGTTGGAATGAACCGCTAAAATGATCTCCTTTATTGGTCAGTTGTACCTGCACAGGTGCCTTTCCGGGCGCATGCAACAGCAAGGTAAAATCCTTCACATCCGAATACCATTTCTCTATATGATCTCTTTCATTGGTTACATATTCACCATAGTAAACCTTAACTTCATGGGATTGATTAACCGTACCATACGGTACTGATTCTATCCAAAGTGCGTGAGCATAACTGCTGTTGCAGTAAAACAATGCTGCAAGAAATGTAAAAAGCGAAACTAAAATTTTCATAATATGTTGATTGATGCGTATAGTTCTGCAACTTATCAGGAAGGTTTCTACTCGTCAAAAACGAGCTTTCAAACGAATAAAATCATTTAAATTCGCTATCTTGCAAGTCCTTCCATATCCTTTATCGGAGGTAACTGATGCAGCTTACTGCTTCAGTCAACTAGAGACAGTTGCCGCTGTCTGTAGATTTTGCCATGTGATAGATTGCCGTCTATTACATGGTATTTTTGCTTTTCATCAAGCCAATATATTACTTAAAACTATTTAGACTGATTAAAAACAGAGCAAATATAACAGGAATTCTTTGGATATCAAGGATATTTTACATTTTTCGTATCTCTTACTGGATTTCCCTTCTGACGTATCTCGAACCGGTAGGTTAAAGCAACCAATAGTCGCAGCGTTTATCATTCTGCCGTACAGGCAAATGGCAGCTATATTTATCCAGACGGGTATTGGATGAGGAGGGTTCGGGCTTTTGCCTAATGCTAGGCATTAAGGAAGTTAAGAAAGGGCAGCCACTACACTATTGATATGGGCAATATCGAATAATTCCGTTTCCTGATAACGTGTGGCCACATGCAGCTTGATATGCTCACAATGGGGCTCGAATGTCGCATGAACAAGATCGACCGTATTATTTTCACCCGAAAGGTGTGTTAAAATCAAATGCTTGAGACGATCTGTCCTATATTGGTTGAACAGCTCAACGGCAACGCGGTTGGAGAGGTGCCCCCATCCACTGCTGATCCTATTTTTCAAAAAATAGGAATATCGCCCAGTACGTAGCATATCCTCGTCATAGTTAGATTCCAACAAGAGGATATCCGAATGTTGAATCACCTGTTGTACATTTTCGCATGGCCGTCCGATATCCGTCAGCACACCAATATTATGGACACCATCCGAAACAAGGAAACTACAGGGTTCTTTTGCATCATGGTATTTGGGAATTCCATAAATCTTAAGTCCACCAATCTCTACTTCCTCATTTGGCGCAATGATATGAACCAGGTGGGAAGGTAAATGCAGGCGGGATCCATCGTAACTCCCTCTGGTGATATATACGGGTAAATTGTATTTTTTGGCGAAAACAGATAATCCGCGAATATGATCTGAATGTTCGTGCGTAATGAAAATTGCTTTGATCTGGGTAGGGATAATACCTAGATTATACATCCGGAGATGAATATGCTTACTGTTGATACCGGCATCGATCAAGATGGCCGAATCATCTTTGGCTATATAATAACAGTTTCCATTACTACCGGAGGCTATCGCACAGTATTTCATTCGCGTATACTAATTTATGAGCGTATTTTTGTTCAACAGCGTCAAAGATACGAAAAACAAAAACACTCGGTAAGACCTTAACATTCTGGCAAACTCAATGGAATATTGACAGCCAGACCTCCGTCTGCCGTTTCTTTATATTTGGCATTCATATCCAATGCCGTTTCCCACATGGTTTTAACAACGGTATCCAAGCTTACTTTGGCCTTATCCGGATTGGATTGCAGCGCCAGCTGAGCCGCAGTAATGGCCTTTATCGCGCCCATGGTATTGCGTTCGATGCAGGGGATCTGTACCAGTCCACCGATCGGATCACAGGTCAGTCCGAGGTGATGTTCCATCGCGATCTCCGCAGCCATCAGTACCTGACGTTGTGATCCACCCAATACCTCGGTTAAAGCACCGGCAGCCATGGCTGAGGATACGCCAATCTCTGCTTGGCAGCCGCCCATGGCCGCTGAAATTGTCGCATTCTTTTTAAAAATTGATCCGATCTCTGAAGCGGTTAGAATAAACTGAACGATTTTATTTTCCCGCATCCCATCATGGAAGGTAATAAAATACTGTAAAACGGCAGGTATAACTCCTGAAGCTCCATTGGTAGGCGCAGTAACTACACGGCCAAAAGAGGCATTCTCCTCATTGACTGCAAGGGCAAAACAGCTCACCCAATCCAGGATATACTGAAAATTCTGTCCGCCTTCACGAATTGCCGTCACCCATGATTCATAATCCTGATAACTCCGGCCCTGCATCAATTTTTTATTTAGTTTCGCCGCCCGGCGCTCCACGTTCAAGCCTCCCGGTAATGTGCCTCCGGTGTGACAGCCCCGATAGATACATTCATAGATCGTTTTATAAATATTCAGTACTCCAGCGACTGTTTCACTTTCCTCGCGCCAAGCGCATTCATTTTCTAGCACGAGTTCTGATATTTTCAGCCCTGTTTTCATGGTCCAGTGCAGCAGTTCCTGCGCAGTATCTACTGGAAAGGGAAGATCTACTTCGGATAGAACACTCTCGGTATCATTTTCCTGCACGACAAAACCGCCACCTATGGAATAATAGGTTTCGGTAATGGCCTTACCACTTGACAGAAAGGCCTGAAATGTAACGGCATTTGGATGGAAGGGCAAACTCTCGGTGTAAAGGAAAAGAAGATCCTCCTGATAAGAGAACGGAACGGTATGTTTACCGGCCACTTCCAATTGGCCAACGCTTTTGATATGGGCCACCTTTGGTGTCACACGGTCAACATCGAAGGTAACAGGATCGTCTCCACTTAAGCCAAGCAGAACAGCAATATCCGTACCGTGCCCGGCACCGGTTTTGGCCAAAGATCCATAAAGCAAAATCTTGATCTGCTCCACCTCATTCAATACACCTTTTGCCTGAAGGACTTGGGTAAATTGTTGGGCGGCACGCCAAGGCCCCAAAGTATGCGAACTGGATGGTCCGATACCAATCTTAAACATATCAAAAACGGATATTTGTTCTTTGCTCATAATCTTCATTGTTGCGGTTAGCTCGTTTTTCATAGCTTTTGTGAAAACCGCATCTAAATTAGCACAAATAACGGTACAATGTTACCTGTATTTGCATTATTATCATTTTGAAAACCAAGCTGACATTCTTTTAACAAGTATCCAACAAACATCTTACATTTTTTAGCGAAAAAGTAAGAAATCCTTCCCTATCTTTGTTGGCTACAATTTATAGAATGACGGGAAAAACATATTTATATTCTTTTTTTGCCTTTTTTATCTGTTTATTTTCGATCAGAACATATTCCCAACAGCTACCTAAACGGGAGTTTCGTGGTGTATGGGTAGCTACCATCGGTAATATAGACTGGCCTTCTGTCAAAGCGAGTAACAATGTAGCGTTGCAAAAGCAGGAATTTATCGATCTGCTGGACCAGCATCGAAGCGCTGGCTTAAATGCGATCATCCTGCAGGTACGGCCTGCTGCAGACGCCTTTTATGCAAAAAGCAGGGAGCCCTGGAGCCGATATTTAACCGGAAAACAAGGGCAGGCCCCGACCCCGTTCTATGATCCGTTACAATTTGCAATTGAGGAAGCACACAAAAGAGGAATGGAATTACATGCCTGGTTCAATCCTTATCGTGCTTCGACAACATTGAATCCTGCTCATTTCTCCGATGACCATATTACCAAACGTCATCCCGAATGGTTCTTTACGTATGCCGGGAAAAAGCTTTTCAATCCGGGGCTACCGGATGTCCGTAAATATATCATTGATGTCATCATGGATGTTGTTAAAAATTACGATGTCGATGGTATCCATTTTGACGACTATTTTTATCCTTATCCAGACAGCCGCAATACATCCGTACCGGATCAGCTGACTTTTGCCCAATATAATAATGGGATTGAAAATATTGAAGACTGGCGGCGCAATAATGTAAACATGCTTGTGCGGGACCTCGGCATCGCGATCAAAAGAATAAAACCCTATGTCAAATATGGTATCAGTCCATGTGGCGTATGGGACAATAAGGAAAACAATAGCATTGGTTCGGAAACCCGTGGTTTAAGTGCGTATCGGGAGCTTTATGCAGACGGTGTAAAATGGATGCAGGAAGGCTGGATCGACTACATCAATCCGCAGATCTACTTTCCTTTTAAAAATCGTGCTGCAGCATATGAAATATTGGTATCCTGGTGGCAGCGGCATACTTATGGCCGGCATTTTTATGTAGGACATGGCGCTTACAGGGTAACGGAAAATAAAATCGGATGGACTGACAAAAGCCAGATTCCCCGACAGGTACGTCACCTGCGTGAAGAACATGATGTCGAGGGAAGTATATATTTCAGTTCCAAATCTCTTACCGATAATCTGGTCGGATTGCAAGATTCCATGCGTAATGACCTCTATCGGACTCCTGCTCTACCGCCGACAATGCCCTGGCTGGATAGCATTCCGCCCAATGCCCCTTTTGGCTTGCTGGTAAAATCGTCCAGCAATGGGAAAATGAACACTCTTTTTTGGCAGAAACCGGATGCGGCAAGTGATGGTGAATCTGCGTATGGCTATGTTGTTTATCGCTTTGCGGTAGGTGAACGCATCAATATCAAGGATCCCGGAAAAATTATTTTTATCACCTATGATGCCGATAAACTTCAGTACACAGATGACGACATCAAACAGCATCAACAGTATAAGTATGTTGTCACAGCGATAGACCGCATGAAAAATGAAAGCCGTCCTTCGGATAGCAGGGAGGCAAACGAAGATACTTAGAACAGGTAGAGTGATAGATATTGAACAAAAGCGGAGTAAAAAAAGAACCCTCCCGAATTGAGCAGCTCTTGTTGGCTCAGCGATTCAGGAGGGTTCTTTTATTTTAGTGTGATTTTAAAGCGAATCTATTTGCCCTGTCCGTATTTGAATTTCTTGTTAATAGTAACGGGCAATTTTCCTTTCGGAGTATTCTGTCCCAATACCGTTTCAGCGGCAGCCTTCTGCATAAAGGCGTCATTTTGGTAAGCCAGTAAAATTGTCTTTGCTTTCTTCGAAGCTTCGACACCATCTAAGGCATATACATTTGTAAATAGCGTCAAAACAGATTTTTTCGCAAACTTCTTCATCAGGCCCTGCACATTTTCATTCAGCTGCATGGTTGGGCGGGGACGTAGTCGCGTATCGTGTACAGCGATAATGAATTGTTTGTTTTTCTTGATTTCTTTCATAAGACGTTTCATATCGTCTTTACTCAAGCTGTCCGGTACAAAATATTGTGTTTCGTTGGTCAAGGCAGCTGCAAGTTGATCTTGGAATGTTTGATTGGCAGAAATACCGATATTGATAATTGCTGTAGGCAGTTCTTTTTTGAAGGATTTTAATTTCTCCGTCGAGTTGAGCGCCGTAATGGCAGCCCTGGAAAGTTCGTCAATCAACTGTACTGCGGATGCGCGATGTAAATCGGCATACAGATTCTGCTGCGGGGTAGCCTGATATTTATCTAATCCCAACCATAGTTTGGCTGCCAATACCCTTTTCACGCGGGCGTCAATATCTGCCTGCGAGATGCGCCCTGCTTCGATTGCCTTTAGGATAAGGTCAATCGCCCGTTTGCTATTTTCTGAAACTTCAAGGAGGTCATGTCCGGCAATGATGGCCTGTACATCAGCCTCACCATTCGGGAAGAACTTTTTGACACCTTTCATATCCATGGCATCGGTAACGGTCAAGCCTTTAAAGCCAAGTTCGTTCCGAAGTAGGTCGGTGACGACTTTTCTAGAAATAGAAGATGGCATATTTGGTGTGTCATCCAGGATCGGGATATTCATATGTGCAACCATTACGGCCGGAGCACCCGCTTTAATAAGTTCTTTGAAGGGGTACATTTCCAACGTATCCAGTCTCTTTTTATCAAAAGGGAGCTGAGGAAGGTCATAGTGTGAATCTACATCGGTATCACCATGTCCCGGGAAGTGTTTGATAGAGGCCAATATACCGCCATCCACCATACCGTCCATATACGCTTTTGCTTTCTGGGTGACATTATATTTATTATCGCCAAAAGAACGGATCCCAATGACCGGATTTTTAGGATTGTTATTGATATCCACATCTGGAGCAAAATTAAAATGCATGCCGATGCGATGAAAATCCAGTGCGACTTCCCGTCCCATGCGGTAGATCAATTGATTGTCCTGCACAGCACCAAGTGTCATCTGGTAAGGGAAAGATAAGGTAGAATCCGGCATCCGCATACCTAGCCCCCATTCACCATCAAAAGTCATCATCAAGGGCACTTTAGAAAGCGATTGATAACGATTGAACATATCCACATGACGTACGGGACCACCCTGAAAAACAACAAGGCCGCCCAAATGTTCGTCCTGAATAACCTGTGCGACGGAATCGATGTATTTCTGACCAAGATTGGTATGTGCCCGCACGAGGAACAACTGCGCGACCTTCTCCTTTGGCGTCAGGGTATTAAATACGGCATCCACCCAATCGTGCTGGGAATTGATGTATTTCACAAAATCTTTCTTCTCCTGTGCTTTCGCAATGGATAGCGCACCGGCCAATGCCAATAGGCCCAGACTGAATTTTTTGAACATAAATTAGTTTGTATAATGTCTTAAATAGAATACTAATAACGCTATTATTTTGGATAATATAAAATTGTTTTTGCAACAATTTTATATAAACATGCATAAAGATGCATTTTAAATGCCACAGAGGAAAATATAATGATCCATCAATTGAGCAGTGTTGTCGGATCTACCTGTTGTCTATCGTTTATTTTGTCGAGAACCGGTTTCGGGATGAATCGAAATACTCATTACTAAATACTAGGTACTATATCAAATTATACTTTTTCTCAAGAAAAAGCGTCAATTCCATCACATGCTCCAATTCACCTATCGCCTCCTTCTTCCACAAGGTATCTATTATCAACAGGAGAAATTGCGTTTCCAGTTCGGGATTTTCGTATCCTAGTTCCTCAAAGGCCCGATGGATAATGGGCTGTACCGGTTTCATGAACTGCTCATGTTGTTGCTTTGAAAAGGGATGGTGCGACAGACGTTCCTGCAATTTCCAGAATATGGGCTCGGCGCTGACCAACTTATTGGGAAGGTTGATCATTGTACGTAAGAAGTCTTTCGGTTCCCGGTAGGTCATCATCCCACGGTGATGGGTAAGGACTTTGCGGTATCCGGATTTTATTAAATAGACCAAAAGTGCATCTTTGTTACCAAAATGTTTGAATATCAAAGCCTCAGAAACCCCAGCGTTCTGCGCTATTGTTTTGGTAGAGGTATTGGTATAGCCTTGGTCTGAGAAAAGCAACAATGCTTCTCTCATAATACGCTCTTTTCTACTCAAAACACTTTCTTTCATATACTATGCCGTTCAGTTGATTTTAATTCTATTGCAAATATATCTAATCTTTCCGTTCAGTTCGGATTATTGTAACTAAAATGATAGTAATTTGTATCAAATAGTCGCATAAATTTGACAAATAAAAATTTACGGCCAATAACAGCGCATTAAACGACGCAGACATCCTCAACCAATGAAAATCACGACCTGGACCATTGTTATCCTTTCGCTTAGTTTAATCCTATCAATGACGAATGTGCTTGCCCAGCAGTATATATCCGGCAAACTGACGGACAACAACAATTCCAAACCGATTTCAGGTGCCAGCGTCACCATCATCGCACTAAAGGATTCTAGCAAACTACAGACACCTACGGATATGTTGGGCAAGTTTATCAGCAAGGCTCTTCCCAATGGGGATTATCTCGTATCAGTACAGCCGATGGGTTATACCGCAGACATCCGAAAAATAAAATTAATGGGCAAGACCGTAGACATCAATTTTAAGCTCAACAGTTCGGAGATTGTGCTAGACGAAATCAGCATTTCGCCAACGAGCATACAGGTGCGGGGCGATACATTGGAGTTTGATGCCAAAAAATATGTCACCCCTGATTTTGCGGATGCTGACGAACTGGTAAAACAGATACCGGGTGTAGAAATTGATGAAGACGGTAATGTCAAGGCGCAGGGAGAAGCCGTGAGCAAAATTATTATTGACGGCCGTGAATTTTTCAGCACTGACCCAAAAGTTGCGCTCAAAAACTTACCGGCCGATGTCATTGCCAAAGTTCAGCTCATTGATGACAAGACTGAGCAGGCGAAATTCAGCGGATTTGACGACGGCAAACGGATGAAAGTGATCAATATTGTGACCAAACCGGATAAAAGGAAATCCTACTTTGGCAAAATCAGCGGCGGAGCCGGTCCGAACAATAAATATGCAGTGAATATGCAAGTCACCAAAATGAATCCAAAGCGTCAATATTCCATAGATATCAACACCAATAACTTCAACCAACCCAATGGCTTTGCGCCGCGTGGCAACGCGCGCGGGCGTACCGGACAGGGGGTTACAACACGGTTCAATGCTGGATTTAACTATCTCGACCGCTTTTTGGCAGACCGGATGGATTTCAACGCTAACTACACCTACAACTATACAGACAATAATACGGTCAGTCAAAACAAAACAGAATATACTGCAGGCAACAGAGCCAACCAAATCAACAATCAGCAGCAATCCGGCAGTACTTACACAAACAATCATGCCCTTTCCCTACGCGCAAACTGGAAAATAGATTCTATCCAAAGGCTGGATATACAGCCTAATTTCTCCTACCAGAGCAACGATAGGCTTGGTGGTTCCATCGGCAATACCCTATTAAACTTACAGGACACGCTCAATAGATCAAACCGCAACAATAAAAGTTTCGGTGAGAATTTTAACTGGGGCGGTGACCTGACCTATATGCGCAGACTGAACAAACCGGGCCGTACGGTCAGCATCAATTTCAATGGTTCTTTCAGCACAAACAAAAGCCATGCTGCCAATTATGCTCTTAACTCCTATTATCGGGATGGCCTGCCCCAACGTGTTGACACCGTAGACAACCGGAATTATTCAAATGGTGACAACAACGGTTTTCGCTCGAAGATTGCCTATACCGAGATGTTGAGCAAATACACCCGTTTGCAGGGAAACTATACTTTCAGGAATACAGCACGGTATTCTGACCGAAAAACCTATGAGTTTCTTGCGGAAACCGAACAATTAGGGGAGTTAAAAAACCGCCTATCAAATGAATTCCGTAATGACTTTGTGTACCACAGCGCCGGGATTTCTTATTTATTCAATAAAAAAGATAGCATACGGTTTCAAATTGGGCTGGATTATCAGACAGCAAATCAAGTGAACGACAAACTATTTCCGAACATATTGAAAACAAAGAGCCGTTTTAACAGTCTGTTACCCAACATAAATTTCCAGTACAATTTCAATAAAGAAACCCGCATAGAGATCCGCTATAATGCCAAAACCAATACACCGGCTATTGAACAGCTGCAAGATTTTATTGATAATCAAAATCCTTTGCGTATCAGTTCGGGTAACCCCAACCTGAAACAGGAATATGACCATAACTTGGTCATGCAGTTTAGGTCTGTCAACAAAGCTTCGGGCAGAAGCTTTACATCAGATTTTACGGCAGATTTTATTCAGAATAAGATTTCAACGACCATCTTTACGACAGATTCCGCATTTGCCATCGCCGAGGATATCATACTCGGACCGGGAGGCCAGTATATCAAACCGGAAAACTTTGATGGCGTCTATAACTTAAAGTGGCACAATAGTTTTGGCTATCGTATTGAGCCGGTAAAACTAAATATCAACCTCAACAACAACCTCTATTTCAATCAGAATTACACCTTGTTGAACCTGGAAAAAGTAAATGCCAAAACGTACGGTATAAATCAACGCATCGGGGTGAATACGGCTTTCAGTAAAGATGTCATTATTGGACTGGACTACAACGGAAATTTATCTTATTCAAAAAACTCGGCAACGGAGAAATCCAATTATTCTGTTTATAAACACACCATCGGCAATTCCATCGCATTGACATTGTTGAAAAGCTGGACGTTAAATTCGACTTTCAATTACCTATACAACGGTAGCATCCTCAACGCACCGAGCACCACAAGTTTGTTGTGGAATGTTTCTGTTGGCAAGAAATTATTCAGAAGGAGAAATGCCGAGATCAATCTGACTGTTTTTGATATATTCAACGATAATAAAAACATCAACCAACAGGTCAATGACCTTTGGGTACGTGTATCACAGTCCAATGCCATTACCCGCTATGCTATCTTAAGCTTTACGTATCATATAAGGGGTATGGGCGGAAAAGCAAACCGTCAGCGAAAAGATTAAAAACTCCACGTGGAACACTATTTTTAATCTACTGTCAGCATATATCCTACGCCACGGACGTTGGTAATTTTGATCCTTGGATCTTGGCTTAAATACTTTCGAATACGGCTAATAAACACATCCAGGCTACGCCCAGTGAAATACTTATCATGGCTCCAATAAGCCCGCATAATCTCTTCTCTGGCGATCACCTTATCTTTCTGTTCGTACAGTTTGCGGAGGAGTTCACTTTCACGAAAAGATAGTTTGAGCGCTTCCCCCTGATAGATCAGCTGATGTTTCAAGCTGTCCAGTGTGTAATCCCCGATCATGAGTTTTTGTCCAAACAGCATCTTCGGACTATTCTTTAACAAAGATTCTATCCGGACGACCAACTCCTCAATTTTAAAGGGTTTTTTGACATAGTCATCGCCACCGAGGCGAAATCCGCGAACGACATCTTCGGTCTGTACTTTAGCCGTCAGGAAGATAATGGGAAGCAATGTATCCATCTCCCGGATTTTTGTGGCCAAAGTGAATCCGTCCATGACAGGCATCATCACATCGACCACCATAATATCTGGTCTAGCGCTATTGAAAGAAGCTAAAGCTTCATCACCATTAATGCAATGTACGACCCGAAAGCCATTCGCTTCCAAACTGTCCGCCACAATCATGGCCAGGCTCGGCTCATCTTCTACGTATAAAATATCAATCATAATGTTGTCGTTCAATAATTTTTTTGCTATGCTATCGTCCTATCGAAGATAGCATAGTTTACGCTAATATGGTAATCGGATCGTAAAAGTGCTTCCCTTCCCTAATTCACTTTCAACAGTGATCTTACCTTCGTGGCGCTTCACGACCTGCTTGACGTAAGCAAGTCCCAAGCCAAAGCCTTTCACGTCATGTAAATTACCGGAGGGCACCCTGAAAAACATATCAAAAATCTGCTGATGGTATTCGGGAGCTATGCCCTTACCATTATCTTTAATACGGATCTGAACATGTTCCTTGCCACCTTTGATCTCCACCTTGACTTTTACATGTTGTCCAGCATATTTAATGGCATTTTCCAATAAATTATTGATGACATTTTTTAAGTGAGATTCATCCCCCTGAATCTGGATTGACTCCGGATCTGCAAGCAGTTCTACTTCAACAGCTTTGGTTTTATTGAGCTGTGCCACTTCAACAACACTCTCCACCATCGAGACAAGATCAAACTCAGACCGCTGCAAAACAATTCCCCTTGATGCATCTATGTCCATCTGCAATACTTTTTCAATCATACCGGAAAGATGCTCAAGCTCCCTTTTTGAAATATCCAGATAGCGGTCCATCTTCTCTTTATCCTCACGCACACCATAGAGCTGTATCGCTTCAACCGCTGCCATCACCGTCGATACTGGGGTTTTCAGTTCGTGAGTCATATTGTCCACAAAGTTTTTTCGTAGTTCGGCCATTTTATTCTGGTTGAGAATCGTTTTCATCAGGTAAAAAAAGGTACCCAACAAAAGTCCGATCAGCAGCAAAGAAATCAGCAATTGCCAGCTCAAGCTATAAAGCAGGTATTTCCAATCTTCCTGAAATTTGACCACGAGAAATTCATTTTTTAAGGGATTGACCATCATTGGGCGCGTCCATGCCAAGTTTTTTTCCCGGTATTGCCGGCGTACATCCTTTACCTGTTCGCGTGGGATGGTTACGACGCTCAACTCGTAGGATACGGAGATGTTCTTGTTGCTTAGTGATTCCCTGAACTTGTTGTCGATCAGATCCAGATTGGTTTTGCTCATGTCAAAATCACGGAACAAAAAAGGGGGAATAATGGCATTCTGGTTATCGCGGTCTTTGGCATATAGCTTTCCCTTTCGGTCCGGATCGTCACGAAAGGAATGTTCTTTTCTGGGCTGAAGGCTGCGCACTCTTTGCAGTGCCTGCTCAAGTCGAGCTTGGGGCAGCAGGGGTAGAAATTCTCTTTTGACATCATCGAGCAGGCGATTTCTTTCGCTCTCAGGCCCATCGAGCCGTTGATCACCATTTTCTGCCTGATACACCTCCTGTACAGCATTAAAGAGTGAGCGCTCGGCGGTGGACAGGAACAGATCCC
The DNA here is from genome assembly GCF_002933815.1 of Sphingobacterium sp. HMA12. Taxonomy (GTDB): domain Bacteria; phylum Bacteroidota; class Bacteroidia; order Sphingobacteriales; family Sphingobacteriaceae; genus Sphingobacterium. Next base: position 239,744 of record NZ_BEYR01000002.1, on the reverse strand, counting down.
GACGATTGGTATAACTTCCATACAGCCAGATACCCAAAACAATAGTAATTCCTGTACCTATAATGACGATCAAACTGATCAGTAATTTAAATCTCCTACCCATAACGAAAACAAATTTAAATTACTAGATTTGCAATCGCTGTGGTAATTAACCATATTTAACAAAATATAACACTGATTAACAGTAAGCATTGATTACTTTTGCACTATTCAAAATTTAATATGATCAAAAACTTTAAGAGACGTAGTATACAATTTTTACTTCCACTTTTTACGTTGGCGGCTTTTGTCGGCTGTAATAAGGACATTTCACTTTCTTTGGATAGTTCAAGAGATGAAACGATTGGCGTAGTACCAATTGATACTGTTTCCGTCAAAGTTTCTACCTACCAATTGGACAACATTCCGACCTCAAATACGGGAATGATTTTGGTAGGAAAAAATAGCAATGCCGTTACCGGCAGTGTTACCTCAACGTCTTATATGCGTCTAGGAATTGGTACAGTGAATAGTGCAAGTTTACCTGATGATGCAGTATTAGATTCGGTGACTTTGGTTGTCCCTTTAAATAGATATTATTACGGCGATACAACTAAGGTTCAAAAAATCTCAGTTCACCGTGTTTCAGAGGATATTACGCAAACACAGATTGACCTGACAAAACCTGTAGATGAACGTCCTGTATTTGTAACTTCAGCCGCGATATTCAGTAAGCAAAAATTCGCTTTTGACAATGCTTCGTTGGCTGAACTGTCATTCAAGCCTCATGTTAAATCAATTGACTCATTACATTTTAGATTTAATAATACCATCGGCAATGAATTGTTTACGATGATTAAAAATAATGACAACAGAATTCAAAATAATACGAGCTTTCAGGAATATTTCAAGGGCTTAGCATTTGTTCCGGACAATAGCAACAGTACATTAATTGGTTTTAAAGATACCGTATTTTTACAGGTCCATTATTCATTTTTGAACAATGAGGGCACAAAATCTAACGGAAAACAATATTTTTCAATTGATAACAAAGCTTTCCAATATAACCAGATCGAGGCGGACCGTTCGGCGACCAAGTTTGCATCCTTGTCAATAGCCAATCCACAGATCGCAAGTAAACAGACAGAAGGCTATACATTTTTAGAAGGATCGACTGGCGTTGTAGCAAAAATTGAGTTTCCTACGTTATTGGAATTAGTAAATAATCCCTCGGTGTCTATAAATAAGGCTGAATTGGTAATAGAAGTGGAAAACGCTGCAGCAACGAATTTTGCACAGCCAAGTAGTCTGATCTTGATGGTTGCAGCTAACAACGGTAATCCCATCAATCTTGTAACAACACCGTACGGGACCACGACCCAACAAGTACCTTTAGTACCAGGAAATGATTTCGGTTCAAATGGTAAGTATACGTTCAATTTGATTGAATATTTGACAAAAATTAAAACAACAGCATATAAAAACACTTCATTATATCTATCTTTACCAACATCGGAGCTATTTTCAACAGGAAACAGATTAATCTTGGCAAAAGACAATGAGAATGATCCTAAAATTAAATTAAACATCCTTTATACTAAATTTTAATAATTTATGAACAAGAAAAATTGGCTACTCGTTTTATTAGCTTTTGTATTTACAGTTACAACTTTCTCTTCTTGTAAAAAAAGTGACGACGATGAATCTGATAAATCAGACGAATGGTTTGAAAAAGCTGCATTTAAAGGGCCACAAACTTCATCTGCTGCGAGCTTTTTGATAAATAACATTGCTTATGTTTCAACTGGTTTAGCAAGTAATGCTGGGGGAAAACCTTTCCGTGTTCAAGATACTTATGCATACGATGCTGCATCCAATACTTGGGCAGAGAAAGCTCCTTTTACTGGCGTAGCGAGAAACGGTGCTATCGGTTTTTCAATCGGCAATATCGGTTATATCGGTGGTGGAAATGATGGAACCAACAACTTAAAAGATTTCTACAAATTTGATCCAGCAGCTGACGGAGGTAAAGGCTCATGGTCTCCTATTGCACCCTTGCCAATTGCATTATCAAATGCTGTTGCGTTTACATTGAATGGTGCTGCATACGTGGGAACAGGTGAAACGGTTGTCAACGGTGGAACTACCAACACAAATGAATTCTATAAATATGATCCAACGGCGAACACTTGGCAGGCGATCAGTGATGCTCCTTTTTCTTCTAAAAGAAAATCAGCATTTTCTTTTGTCGTAAGTAATGTTGCATATATTGGTGGAGGTATTTCAAATGGTTCTTACCCGAAAGATTTCTACAAATTTGATGGTAGCAAATGGACTAAACTAAATGATTTAAACAGAGCAGACAATTCATATACTTATGACTTAACCCGCTCAAGTGCTGCTGCATTTGCAATCAACGGCACCCCATTTGTAGTTGGTGGTTACAAAAATGCTGTTATCAACACCGTTTGGAAATACAATGTCGGTGGCGATTACTGGACAAATGACAATGGCAACTTTGCTGGTTCAGCACGTCAAGATGCTATAGGCTTTGCAGTAGGAAGCAATGGTTATGTGACTACTGGTCTGAACGGATCTACCCGTTTTGACGATACTTGGATGTTTACTCCGATTTATTAATCGAACTAAGATCAGCATAAAAAAAGAGATGAAAACTAAGTTTTCATCTCTTTTTTTATGCTGATTGATGCTGTATTTCAAATGGCCAGATATATATATCCGAATCAATTTCACTCGTAGACACGTATATATTAGTAATCCAATAGAAATCTTCATGACTGATGCAAGGCTACCTTTAGCCGAACGCACTATGCAGGATCATCGCTTCGGCTCCAAATAAAGCTCCTTCGACAACGTCGGGTCAAAAGAAAAAGCCGTATCCAAGGGTACGGCTTTTCTTTACATGTATTTTGTATTGGTAGGCTATTACTTTTCAATCGCCTTAATCTCGTACAACGTATTCCATAATTTACCTGTTACGAACAAACGTTTATTGGCATGGTCATAGGCTATACCGTTCAGCTCATTATCATAAGCTGCAGTATGCTCATAGATACCGACGAGATTAATACGCCCCTCTACTGCACCTGTCTCCGGATTGATGATTACAATGACATCTTTCTGGTACACATTTGCATAAACTTTTCCGTCAATATATTCCAATTCATTCAGTTCATCCACCGGACCATTCTCGTCATATACACCAATTGCGTTCAGCTCTTTACCCGTAGCTGCATCTAAAAAGAATAATTTGTTTGATCCGTCCGATTTGATCAGGTGCTTTCCATCGTAGGTAATTCCCCAACCTTCTTTACTATTTTCGTATTTGAACGAGCTTTCTTTTGTAAACGAGTTTTTATCAAATACATATCCTTCTCCTTGCTGCCAGGTCAACATAAACAATTTGTTGCCTACCAAAGTCATTCCTTCAGCAAAGGTTTTTTCATCGAATTTGATTTCTTTCAGTACCTTTCCTGTTGTCAGATCTACCTTTCTAAGGTTTGACTCCCCATACCGTCCATTTGACTCATACAATACACCGTCAGCAAATTGAAGACCCTGGGTAAATGCTGTCGTATCATGTGGATATTTGTTGACCACTTGGAATCCATAGTTCTTAGCACTCGCCGGAACCACATAGAAGGTACTCGAAACGGAATCAGACTTACCACCGCTGTAGACTGTTGCAGAAATATTCCGCGTGCCGTAGGCCATGTCTTTGGTCTCAACAGTAATGGCTACCGTATCAGTTGAAGAACCCACATGTTTGTCGTCTACAAAATAAGCAACAGAGTCCATGGTAATAGCATCAAATTTCAATTTCAATTGCACTTGACTACCCTTCAATACCGCTTGGTTAGCACCCGGAGATGCAAATTCCAACGCAGATTTTTTCGACTTACAGGAAGCAAAAGCAAGTGCTGCAATCGCAATAAAATACGTGATTTTTTTCATCTATATAATTAATTTTTAGCGCTGATGAAAAGATCTTATTTTTATAAAACAGTATGTTTAAATAAATCATGATCGTCTCACCATTATGATTTAAAAAGTCCGATTCGAAACCAGAAACTCCGCGTAACCGACAGCCTATGAGGCCAGGGTCGCCTACCTCAGTCCAATACCTAAATGCTATGATCAACTATCCCAAAAAGCATCTTTTATATAAGTTAGTTCCGAATGCGTACCATGTGTCAAAGCCACGACATCAAACCTCACTTCACCTACATAGGCATATTTCAAGATATAGGCTTGAGCTGCACGAATCAGTCGCCGTTGTTTGCGGGTATCCACAAATTCATAGGGTTCACCAAAATCTGTCCTCGATCTTGTTTTCACCTCCACGAATACCAGTGTATCCCCATCCATGACGATCAAATCTACTTCTAAATTCTTAAATCGCCAATTTCTTAACACTATTTTATAGCCCATCTTGATCAGATATTCCATGGCCAATTGTTCGCCCTGTATTCCTATTTCAAGATGTTTCGCCATATCATCCGAGTTACTTTACGATTGTATTACCCAAAAATCCGCCCAAAAGCCGCTCTGCTTCTTTGAGCTTTTGGTACTTAAAGATAAGTACTTCCAAATTAGCAACATCCTGTTCTTGCTTCATTTCTTCGCGAATATGGTGCATTTCGGCTCCGATTTTTTGCTTTTTTATCCGATAGATGGCTTCGACAACCAATTTTTTAAGATGTTCATACTCCTGGCTTACATAGATCTTACGTTTATCGTCGTTCCAGTTTTCGCTGAGCGAATATTTTGTTGCGACGCAATTGATCGCCAGTTCGGAAACAGCAGCATCAGGATTGGAATAAAATAATTTTGCATCTGGGATTTCATAGTTTTCAGCGGCATCCCGATAAGCTTTTAGAATAAATGCAGCGGCCTTATCTTTAAATTCGATATCGCCGATGTTCCCTAATAAAACGCCTGCAACCGGAATGTCGCCATCGCCTTCCCAAGTCGCCAGATAGTCACCGTAGTTGATCAGGATGCGGACGATTTCCCGTTCCTGCAGAATCTCAGCTGTCAGCTGCGTGGGCTCCGCTGTAGCCTCCATGGCCGGCACGCTCCCACGTTCATCATCCGTCATAAAGAAATCCGGTGGTGGCCCATCCATTCCAAAGGGCGGCATTCCCGTATTTGCCGGGCTATTCTGCGCTTTGCGGTTGGCATCTTTATCTGCCTTCTTTGCTTTATTTAGCCTTATTTTATTCAGCTCTGCGAGCAAGATGCGTTCCTCAATATCCAATAAATTGCTACATTCACGAATAAATACCGAGACTTTAATTTCATCCGGAATCAAAGCAATACTCTCCACCACATCACGGATGACTTCGGCCCTTTTTATCGGATCGTTGTTGGCGTCACGAAGCAAAATACTTGTTTTATAGAAGATAAAATCCTGCTGGCGGGATTTCACATAGTCTTTAAAGGCTGTGGCTCCAAACTTTTGCACATAGGAATCTGGATCATTTCCATCTGGGAAGAGCAATACCTTCACATTCAGACCTTCTTCCAATAACATATCGGTCCCGCGCAGGGAAGCCTTTATACCGGCTTCGTCGCCATCATAAAGTATGGTTACATTTTTCGTAAACCGGGAGATCAATTTGATCTGACCTGTCGTCAGGGAAGTTCCCGAAGAAGAAACCACATTTTCAACACCTGCCTGATGTACAGATAGGACGTCTGCATAACCTTCAACGAGGTAGCAGTTATCCTCTTCCATGATTGCCTTTTTGGCAAAATTCAAGCCGTAGAGAACATCTGATTTATGATAGATCTCGCTTTCGGGGGAGTTCACATATTTGGCGACCTTTTTGTCGGTCTTTAGCGTCCGTCCACCAAACCCGATAATACGTCCGGTCAAGTTATGAATAGGGAACATAACACGTCCCCTAAAGCGATCGTAGAGGGATTTGTCGTCACGCTCAATGGCAAGCCCACTCGCTGCAAGGTAATCCGGATGGAACCCTGCTTCCTGTGCTTTATCAACTAGTGCGGTCCATTCTTCGGGCGAATAGCCGAGTTCGAATTTCTTGATGATATCCTCACGGTATCCCCGTTCTTTGAAATAGTTCAGTCCGATGACCTGCCCCATTTCACTTTTCCAGAGTTGCTCCACGAAAAATTTACCTGCCCAGGCACTCAAGACATAGAGGCTTTCACGCTTATCCTGTGCTGCTAACTGCGCCGGAGAGCGCTCAACTTCTTCGATCTCAATGGAATATTTATCTGCCAGATAACGGATTGCTTCGGGATAGGAAAACTTCTCCAGTTCCATGACAAACTTGAGTGAATCGCCCCCAACACCGCAACCGAAACATTTGTAGATACCTTTTGAGACAGAAACGTGAAACGATGGTGTTTTTTCGTGGTGAAATGGACAGTTTCCGATCAAGGAAGTGCCACGCTTCTTTAAATCAACGAAGTCACCCACCACTTCCTCTATCCGTGCCGTTTCCAGTACTTTATCAATAACCTCTTGCTTTATCAAAACCCTGCTCCTATTTTTAATGTAAAATTAGTATAAATCTGATAGATTTCAGTCTCAATCCAATTATTTATGCCACCTCAATTCCTGCGTATTCAAACCGGGAAAAAGAGATTTTTCGTGCTGTCGACCTGAGTATTCCCCATCGATCTGGCGGACGGGCGGCACAAAGGTTCCATTCGCAGGTTATATGACCTATAAATTTGTATTTTATAGCTTTGCGACGAAATATTGACTTTTATCGACAAAAAACAATTTCGAATTCTTTACATTTGTTCTTCAATTTATAGCTGATTAAGATAATCAAAATGAGTAAAACTATCAAGAAAATATGCTGTATAGGAGCGGGTTATGTGGGCGGGCCAACGATGTCTGTAGTTGCCAAGCAATGTCCTCACATCGAGATCACCATTGTCGACATGAATGCGGAACGTATCGCCGCCTGGAATGATCAAAACCTAGAAAATCTTCCTGTTTATGAACCCGGCCTGCAAGAAATCGTTGCCGAGGCAAGAGATCGCAATCTGTTTTTCTCAACCGATATCAACAAAGCTATTGATGAGGCTGATATGATTTTTATTTCTGTCAATACCCCGACCAAGAATTACGGGAAAGGGAAAGGAATGGCAGCAGATTTAAAATATATCGAACTATGTGCACGCCAGATTGCGGCAGTCGCCAAAGATGACAAAATTGTCGTTGAAAAATCCACACTTCCTGTACGTACTGCCGCCGCTTTGAAAAGTATTCTTGATAATACGGGCAATGGTGTAAATTTTCACATTCTATCCAATCCTGAATTCTTGGCTGAAGGAACTGCAATACAAGATTTGATCAATCCGGACCGTGTGCTGATCGGCGGTGAGCATGAGGAAGCAATTGCGGCTTTAGTGGATATCTATGCGCACTGGGTAGATCACAGCAGAATCTTGACTACTAACTTATGGTCTTCTGAGCTCTCTAAATTGACCGCAAATGCTTTTCTGGCGCAACGGGTCTCTTCGATCAACTCCATCTCGGCGCTTTGTGAAAAAACGGGCGCTAATGTAGATGAAGTGGCCAGAGCCATTGGCATGGACACTCGTATTGGTTCCAAATTCCTAAAAGCATCGGTTGGCTTTGGGGGATCTTGTTTCCAGAAAGACATTCTGAATCTTGTTTATATCGCGCGTAGCTATGGGCTTACGGAAGTTGCCGAATACTGGGATCAGGTCATCATAATGAATGATTATCAAAAACACCGCTTTGCCGACAATATCATCCAAACGCTGTACAATACTGTATCGGGAAAAAAGATTGCTTTTTTGGGCTGGGCATTTAAAAAAGACACCAATGATACCCGTGAATCAGCAGCAATCTATGTAGCCGACTATCTATTAAATGAACAGGCCGAAATTACGGTATACGACCCTAAGGTATCTGCAGAACGTATTTACGCTGACCTGGACTATCTGAACACCCGCTCATCGGAAGAAAACAGGACGCTGGTCAAAGTGGTCAATACTCCTTATGAAGCCTGTGATGATGCACATGCCGTAGCGGTATTAACCGAATGGGATGAATTCAAAACCTATGACTGGAAAAAGATCAAGGATGAAATGAAGAAACCAGCTTTCGTATTCGACGGGCGAAAACTACTGAACCGGAAGCAACTTGAAGATCTAGATTTTAAATACTACGCGATTGGGGAATAACCCTAACCTGATAATAAAGAAGAACCCTCAGTAGCTACCTGTATCTTGATACAGATAGCTCTGAGGGTTTTGTTTGTGCCTGTTAGCAACGCATAAGGAAAGAGAGATGAAACACAAGCGAAGCAACAGGACTTTTTATCTTAATTGTTTAACATGCCATAAACTTCATTCATGTAATACGATTCCTGTAAAGCATCCCTAAAGTTTTGCCATTGTTCTTCATCAAAGGAGAAAACGATGTCAGGATAGGGTGTTTTCATGATCAAACGAAACTCCCCATCCGGGAATGTACTGAAGAATAGTTCATCACCATTACTCTTAATAATGTTCAGAAAATCGAAAAACTTATTCTGCGTAAATGTCAGTACAAAACTTTGCTGCCAGATATAATATGTTCTGCACTTATGGCAAACACTTATGTGGGTATCTCCGCGTTGACTTAGGATCTTGGTATCACACATACTATACATATTTATTTAGACTCATTATAAATAATATTCAAATGTAAGCATTGTTTTTAGAATAACAAGTATTTAAACAAAAAAAGGAGATATATTTTTTTATATCTCCTTTTTTTGTTTCATATGGGATTAATTCAATCCTCTTTTTTTCAATAAATATTTCGGATCTGGATCTGCTCCTCTAAAGATACGGTACATTTTTGCGGGATCATCTGTCCCTCCTTTTTCAAGTATATTCTTACGGAATGAATCCGCTGTTGCTTTATCGTACAGCGATTTTTCCTTAAAGGCTGCAAAAGCATCAGAGTCTAATACTTCTGACCAGATATACGCATAGTAACCTGCTGAATAACCTCCAGCAAAGATATGTTGAAAATAAGTGCTTCTATAACGCGGAATAATTGCATCAATAATACCTATTTTCTTCATTGCCGATTTTTCAAATCCATTGACATCTTTCGAAATTTCTTTGGTCGTGGCATGATAATCCATATCGAGCAATGCTGCCGAAAGATATTCTACTGTCGCGAAGCCTTGATCAAAGGTTCCTGCTTTTTCCATTTTCTGAATCAAGGAGTCTGGCATGGCCTCTTTGGTCTTAAAATGTTTTGCATAGGTTTTTAATACTTCTGGATCCGCGGCCCAATTTTCCATGACCTGTGATGGTAATTCCACAAAATCGCGTGGCACCGAGGTACCCGCCATTGATCTGTACCGCACATTGGAAAGCAGACCATGTAAGGCATGCCCAAATTCGTGGAATAGTGTGGTTGCCTCATCAAAAGTCAGTAATGCTGGATTTTTTCCGACAGGTTTTGTGAAATTACATACGATAGAAATTACCGGTGCAACACGTTTACCATCTTTTGTGGATTGATCGCGGTAAGAAGTCATCCATGCACCACCACGTTTCGATTCACGCGGAAAGAAATCCGCATACAAAAGTCCCAGATGTGAACCATCTTTGTCTTTCACTTCGTACACCTCTACTTCCTTATGGTAAGTTGGCACGTTGTTTAAGGCAACGAATGTCAGACCATATAATTTATTTGCTACAGCAAAAGCGCCTTCACGTACTGCTGGTAGGCTCAAGTAGGGTTTTATTTCATCTTCATCCAATGCAAAGCGTTTTTTGCGGATAATCTCTGTATAATACCTCCAATCGTAAGGTGCAACAGCAAAAGTCCCCCCCTCAGCTTTAATTTCATTGGCGATATCGGCTTCTTCACCTTTTGCTTTCGCCAAGGCCGGTGTCCATAACTTATTTAATAATGCATATACATTTTCAGGTGTTTTGGCCATGGATTCCTCAAGCACATAGGCTGCATGTGAGGCATAACCTAATAGTTTTGCCTTTTGAAGACGAAGATTAACAATTTTCTGAATGATTTCTTTATTATCATTGATGTTATCATGGTTACCGCGCATTTGATATGCCTCCCAGATCTGCTTTCTCAGCTCACGATTTTTTGCATACTGCAGGAAAGGCATGATTGAAGGATTTTGTAAGGTAAATACCCATTTGTCCTTTTTACCTTTGTTAACGGCTTCTTCGGCGGCAGCTGTTTTCAATGATTCAGGCAGGCCTTCCAATTGGCTTGCTGAATCTACTACTAGCTGGTAGGCATTGGTTTCAGCCAATAGGTTCTGGCCAAACTGTGTTGTCAATGTCGAAAGTTCGGCATTGATCTTTTTCATTTTTTCTTTATCAGCATCCTTCAGATTTGCACCAGAACGTACAAAGCTCTTGTAGGTCTCTTCCAAAAGCTTATTGTCCTGTGAATCCAAACCAAGTGTATTACGGCTGTTCCAGACTGTTTTGATTTTATCAAATAGCTTGGAATTCATCGAAATTTCATCGGAATGACTTGACAATATTGGCGCCAAATCTTTCGCAATTGCCTGAATGCTATCATTGGTATTTGCGCTATTTAGGTTATGAAATACAGTAGATACACTGTTTAACAAGCTTCCTGCATTTTCAAGGGCTACTATCGTATTTTGGAAAGTCGCTTTATCGGAGTTATTGACAATGGTGTCAATCTCCAGATTATGTACTTTTATTGCCTCTTCAAAGGCAGGTCTAAAATGTTCAGTTTTGATCTTGTCAAATGGTGGAACATTAAAGGGCGTTTCATAGGCTAATAAAAGAGGATTATCTGTCATCATTTTTTTTTCCTCACAACCAACAAATGCAGTTGCCACTATCATTATAAATGGCAAAAGTTGTCTTTTCTTCATATCGTCTGATTATTCCTGATTTTTTTTCAAAGATAATAAAATTAGGCAAATACGGGAGCCCTCTTCTTTGCATCGCAAGCGAGCAAATAAACCGTCATCCTATTGTAAAACAAAAACTTATTCGTAAACCTTGTTAAAAATAATCTGTCAATTTGGGTAAAAATATTTTAATGAGCGCTATTAACCGTTTCTTTTGGAGATGTGCAGGTGTACATCAAGAAACTCTTGAAAAGTATCCGGAGGAGCATAGTAAGTACACAGCCATAGGTGCTACTATTTTTTTTACAGGGCTGTTTGCCAGTCTTTCCGGCGGCTATGCCATGTATTTCGTGTTTAGTGGGGGAACATTGGACTGGTTGCTGGCCATCGTATTTGGCATTATTTGGGGTCTGGCAATATTCAATATGGATCGATATATCGTATTGAGTATCAACAAATCAAAAGGTGGCTGGATGCAACTCTTGCAGGCACTGCCCCGTATTCTACTGGCTATTTTAATCGGTTTAGTCATTTCCCGGCCTTTGGAACTAAAAATTTTCGACAAAGAGATCCGCGAGAATTTACGTGTACGTTACCTTGCCGACCAGCGCGCAAAGATCGACACCCTCAATAGTACATTCAACAAAAAATACAGCAATGAGGTCAATCAATTAAAGGCGATAAGTGTAGAACGCGATTCACTGGAATCTAGTATCAAGACCGACCGCACCAAATTGAATTATGAAATCTATGGCAATAAAACCACGGAGACATCGGGCGTGATGGGTTATGGCCCTTATGCTAAAATGAAGGAAGAAGATCTTAAGAAGAAAGAAGCTTATCTGGACACGCTCCGCAACAAAATAACAGGACAACAAAATGCTATCCGCCAAAAGCAAAAATTTGAAGGGATATTGGATCAAAAAGTTTTGTCAAATGCTTCTCTGGACAGCGCCGTGAACGTTGCGGGTTTCGCTGATCGCAATTCGGCCCTGGGCAATCTGCGCTACGATGCGAATGGTAAAGTCAATGAATCCAATGCGAATGCGGTATTCTTTATCGCGCTGCTCTTTGTGTTTCTGGAATGTCTTCCTGTTATTGTCAAACTGTTGGCCGGACGCGATCCCTATGATAACGAAATTCAGAATCTAAGAACCTTACATGATTACGAATCGGATACCAATCTCGTTGTGGAGAAAGAGGCTGTTGATCGTCTAAAGGATACTTATGTGGATGTTTCGATCAACAAACGCATGAAGGATTTTTAGTATTAAGTAGTTAGTAGTGAGTATTGAGACTTTAGTGGGTACAAGCCTACGGCTTATAAGTGAGCTTGCTTTATTGCTTTATCTATTACTATGGAAATATGAGTACTGAGACTTTAATAGGTACAAGCCTTCGGCTTACGACTTTAGATTGAGGATTGAAGAGCTCATCTGCAAGAAGCCAAGCGCTTTTATGCTCAGCTCTTCAATCTTTGTCGTTATGCCTACAAAACCTGTCGGACACGAGGGCTTAATTATTCATCTTCGTCCAGAAATTTAACATCGATCTGCTTATTCGCCTTTGCGCCCAAACGCTTCAGCTTCTCGACTTTTCCGATGACATTTCCCGCCCCCGTAGACAGCTTTTTGGTCGCATCCTCATGGCTTTTTAATGCGCGTTCCAGCTGATTTTGAACCTGCTCCATATCTGTCAGAAAGCTCACAAACTTATCGTACAAACTTCCTGCTTCTTTGGCAATTTCAATCACATTGCGCGTCTGGCGTTCTTGCTTCCATATACTGGCGATGGTACGCAATGTCGCCAGCAGCGTCGAAGGGCTCACGATAACGACCTTACGGTCCCAAGCATCGCTGAATAGATCCGGTTTTTCTGCGACGGACATGCTCAATGCGGATTCAATCGGCATAAACAACAGGACAAATTCCGGCGATTCTATCCCATATAGCTCATGGTAGTTTTTGGCGGAAAGTTCTTTCACGTGATTTTCGACGGACTGTACATGTTGCTTCGCGAAAATCGCACGGTCTTCGTCAGTCTCGGCATTTACCCAACGCTCGTAAGCAATCAGGGAAACTTTAGAATCCACGATAAGATGTTTATCTTCGGGAAGATCAATAATCGCATCGGGCTGCATTCTCCGCCCTTCGGCATCCATCAGGGAGACCTGTAGCCTAAATTCACGGTCTTTCATCAGTCCCGAACGTTCCAGGACTCTTTCCAAAATCACTTCCCCCCAATTTCCCTGCTTTTTCGTATCTCCTTTTAACGCTTTGGTGAGGCTATTAGCTTCATCCTTAATCTTGAGACTCTGTTCGACCAGCTGCAGCACGACACCTTTCAGCGAATTTCGTTCGGCCGCTTCCTGATTGTAATTTTTATCTACCTTCTCTTCAAACAGCTTGATTTTTTCCTTTAAGGGATCCAGGATCAGGCCGAGTGAACGGTGGTTTGTTTCGGTAAATTTCTGCGTTTTCTCTTCCAATATTTTATTGGCGATTACTTGAAATTCATTGTTAAACTGTCTCTTTATTTCAGCTATTTCATTTTTTTGTTCCTGAAATTTATCCAATTGAGCCTCATAGAATGAACGTGTACTTTCCAGCGAGCGCTCAGCGACCAATACACTCTCGCGCTCTTTATCTAATTCATTTCTTAGCATTAAACGTTCTTCGAGCAAACTTTGCTCCCGTTGCTGCGAACGCGCCAGTTCTATTTTTAGCGTCTCCACTTCTTTATTCTGACCAACATCGACGGCAGGAGCACCATTTCTTTTCAACACCAATATGATCAAAATGACCAACAACAAGACAATTCCTGCAAAGAAAAATATTTCCATGATTTATATTTTACGAGAATAACAGCTTCTGGCTTTTGTCACCGTGTAACTGTTATTGAAATTTTTGAATACTTTAAGTTCCGACGGAAGTATACATTGATCGTTTTGCGCGATCGTACCCCATTTTGACCAATGCATATATGCCCTTATAATTCGGGAACGCTTCAATCACTCCCGTATCACTGCATATGGACATGGGACATCCCATGATTTAGTCATTTCATGACAAGTGATCCGTCATTTACTATCGCTTATTGCAGCTTTTGATGGGTCTTCCACCACAGATCGGGCATCTCTCCGGAAACGGCGAGTTGATAATCTTCATAGCGGCATGGCACAAGATAGTACCGTTCATTGACAGATTTTGAGCCAAAATAAGGTACTTGTATCCACCAACGGTCAGACTTCTTACTTTTCACAAAAACCAATTCATGTTCCTCATTTTCAAGTGTGGTACGATAAATAATATAGGATGATTTGGGATACAATGGTGTGTCTTGCTTGCGGTTATAATAGCCATCAATAAAACACCAGATCATCTGTGACACCAACATGGCGGTCTGTTCCATCGGGTCAAATGTTGGATTCAGTTCATAGAAGCCGATAGAAGTACATTTATCCGACATGCCTGCGTAGCGTGCGAGCTGGCAGGCTTCGTCCCCATACAACCCATTTGGAATTGCATTGGCGTTGCCCGGCGCTTCCGAAGCACGGATGGCTCCAATGTCAAAGCTGATCATATCAGCCGCTCGGATAAGTGGTTCGGACTGATCCATCCTACCTGCGATCATGCCCACGCGGGTTGCATTGAAAAACAATTTGTCGTACATGTTGATGGATTCTTTACTGACAAGGTAGGTCTGGTAAGCAATAGAATTCAGGTTGAATAGGTAATCGGGCTGATGTAGAATAATGTGATTGACATAAGACCTGGAATTGAGACTGACATTTTCGGCTTCTTCCTGATTGAGATCGAAACGTGCATCCACAATGGCAAGTTCAATCTTCCGTTCCAAATTCTGGTACCCCAGGTATTGTGCATAGGTCAAATCCTGTCCGCCACCAATAATAACCGGGAGGATATTGGCTTTCACCAACTCTTCGACCACTGATTTTAAGGCAACGTAGGTATCCTGAATAGTATTACCCGCTTTTATATTTCCGAGATCTACAATATTCATTTTATAATCCCCCTGATAGAGGGTATAAAGATGCTTGCGTACGGCATCCGGGGCTCTGTTCGTTCCATTGTTATTGACCGAAGCCCGATCTTCCTGTACACCGACGATAGCCAATTGCGGCTGTTCATTTTCCTCCCATGCAGGAAAATCAGTTTCGTAAGCCTGGATGACATTCCCCAGTTGGGAATTTAGGAAACCATGCTCAGGAGAGATACTTGCAATTGAGATCGGACTGAAGAATACGGACAATGATGACATAAGCTATAATTTGTTTAAAACATCTTATTTTTTCGGGATGCAACTCACACAAATATCCATTTATTAACTAACTTTTGAAAACATTATTTTTAACAGTATCTTTATCAAGTGATATTAATAACTGGAGGAACAGGTTTTTTAGGGTCTACGCTGATCAAACAATTGATAGACCGCGGAATTGACGTCATTGCCATCAAAAGAGCTCAATCGACCATTCCGCCCACCCTGTCGTCCTCATCATTGATACAGTGGATTGATGCAGATATCAGCAATTATTTTGAGCTGGAAGATGCCCTGGAAGGGGTTACCAAAGTGTACCATTGTGCCGCACTGGTCTCCTATCAGAAGAAAGATGCCAAATCAGTCTTTAAGGTCAATGTAGAAGGCACAGCTCATATTGTCAATCTTTGTTTAGCGAAAAACATTCGTCTGCTCCATGTCAGTTCAATCGCCGCATTGGGTACAAACAAAGACAACTTACCTGTATCTGAAAAAGACCATTGGGAGCACAGCCCCACAACCTCCAACTATTCACTTTCTAAATATCAGGCGGAAATGGAAGTTTGGCGTGGTATTACGGAGGGACTGGATGCCGTTATTGTGAACCCTTCGGTGATATTGGGGGCAGCCGCAAAAGACAAGGGATCTGGGGCCATATTCGCGATGATCAATAAGGGATTGAAGTTTTATCCAAAGGGAAGTGTCGGTGTAGTTGATGTCGAGGATGTCGCGACGATTATGATCCAGTTGATGGAAAAAGGCGAAATTACCGCTGAACGTTATATCATCAATCACCTCAACATCTCCAATAAAGATCTGCTCAGTGTGGCCAGTGTCCTGATGAACAAGCCGGAGCCTACGATTGAAGTTTCAGAAACGCTCCTCCAGATCGCTTCTACAGTTTCAGGTATTTTAGCTGCTTTTAAAAAATCAGATTCTTCCCTGACCAAAGAAACGGCCGCTGCATCAAGTGCTAAACTACAATACTCCAACGCGAAGGTGCAGTCACTCCTGAACCACAGTTACCGCCCCTTGGAACAAACATTAAAAGAAATTGCAAATTTATACAGCAAACAGTAAAAACAATATAAAATATTAAACAACCGAACCCTGAACCCATCATGAGCTTACCAAATTATCCGATTAAAAATTAAGCCTCCGTGTTTATGATTGTTTCATTTGTTAAACAGTATTCCTGTGAAACCATCTCAAGCCCCAGCCGCTTGCCGAGGAAATAGATAGGTTGCCCATGATAGTTTCATCACCACTAAAAAACAAATAATTAAGATGAAAAACTATTACATCATTGATTTTGATAGTACATTTACCCAAGTAGAGGCACTCGATGAGCTCGCCCGGATCTCACTCGAAAACCATCCTGATCGTGAATCTATCTACAATGAGATTGAAAGATACACTAACCTTGCCATGGAGGGCAAACTTTCCTTCCGTGAAGCTTTGGCCGGTCGTGTGAAACTACTGAATGCGAACAAAAGCCACTTGGATAAATTAGTGTCTCACCTCAAGAAAAAAGTTTCAACTTCTTTCTCACGTAATCGCGAGTTTTTCAAAAAACACTCAGATACGGCCTGGATTGTTTCTGGTGGCTTTAAGGAATTTATCACCCCTGTAGTGACACCATATCATATCAAAACTGAGAACATCTACGCAAATACATTTAGATTCGATGAGGAGGGCAATATCATCGGCTTTGATGAAGAGAATCCTTTATCGAATGAAGGCGGGAAGGTACAGCTGCTAAAACAGCTGAACATCGAGGGCAGGCTTTTTGGTATCGGTGACGGTTATTCGGATTTCCAGCTGAAAGAGTCGGGTCTGATCGAAAAATTCTTTGCTTTTACAGAGAACATCCAACGTAAAAGTGTGACCGAAAAAGCGGATTTTATCACGCCTAGCTTTGATGAATTCTTATATGTAAATGATCTGCCACGTGC
Source organism: Sphingobacterium sp. HMA12 (assembly GCF_002933815.1). Classification (GTDB taxonomy): domain Bacteria; phylum Bacteroidota; class Bacteroidia; order Sphingobacteriales; family Sphingobacteriaceae; genus Sphingobacterium. The sequence continues at coordinate 222,628 of NZ_BEYR01000002.1, read as the reverse complement.
GATCTCTTATCCTAAAAATCGTATCCTTTGCCTCATTGTCGGGGATGTTCCGGAGATTGCAGCCCATATTTTGAAAAGAGATGGCTTCTCGATCCGTACGAAAGAGACCTTCGAAGAGAAATATGTAAAAGATGTCGGCATGCTGTTGTTAGGCGACAATATAGACATTACCGATGATCAGCTTCAACAGGCGGATAAATTAAAAACAATCGGTTATTTGGGCGACATCAAGGGGCATATCAACAAAGATATCTGCAACGCCAAGGGAATTGTTGTGTTTGATGATAAGAAAAATAAAAAGAAAAATTCGGAATTTATCCCACGTCGCATGGCCGAATTTATCAATAATGGTGACACTTATCTCAGCCGCAATTTCCCGAACCTGGTTTTACCAAAAGTAAAACAGGTGACACGATTGTTGCATATCCATAAAAACGTACCGGGTATTATGGCACAGATCAATAAGGTCTATGCACAAAACAACATCAATATTGTTGCACAGTTCTTAATGACCAAAAGCGATATTGGCTATGCCGTTACAGATATCCAGGGCGAATATGATAAAGATCTATTAAAACAATTGAAACAGATTGAAAACACCATCAAGTTTAGAATATTGTATTAACAACCAACCAGCTGATCTATAGTGTAGGATCAGGATGATAACATCCGCCTACCTATTGAGCACACGGATAAGATATGGATTAAAGAGCAAGGATAACAGACTATTAGCTGAACAATCAGGAGTTCTTCATCTTTGCTCTTTAATCTCTAATAACAAATAATTTTTAAATAAGCCCTATGTCCCTACATCAAGATGCCGAGTTAAAGAAAGCTGTCCTTGAATTACCTCAAAAAGAAAAAGACAAATTACTTGTCCGTCTGATCAGTAAGGACAAAATGCTGATGAAACAATTGCATTTTCAATTGTTGGAGAATGAATATGATCTGGAGGAACGTATCGCTAAATTGCGGAAGCAATTGGCTCAGTTGTTTGACGTTGGAACAAGTCAGATTGGCAATACTCCACATCACAGCAATTTTATTGCATTGAGCAAGCTGGTCAAACAGGCAAGCGGTTTGGTGAATGAGCATGAGAAAGTCACCAAAGACAAAACCAGTGAAGCTGAATTTCGTTTTTATATCCTACACCGGGTCATAGGTGATTATGAGCGACTATTTGATTCCTCCTATCAATCGGCAGCCCATAAATTGCATAAATATATCACGGGCCGTATTAAACATGCTGTCGGTAAATATGACAAACTCCATGAGGATTTTCAGTTCGATTATCGGGAAGATTTTCAAAACACCCTGCATGCTTTTGGTAATACAACATTAAAAAGCTATATTAGTGAACAGCGAATTGAGCTCGACCTAAATTAATCATGAGAAACAGCAAAAACCGTGTCAAAATCGGATCCTATCGTGTCACTGCCTACGAGCAGTATAAATTAATCTATTTAGCGATTCTTTTAATCTTATTGGCCTTTGCCTATACATTTCACTTAGCAAAATAGCGCATTGAGGAGCCTCCACGGCTAATCTTAAGGGACTGGCAGCATAACTCTTCTTTTCCCCACAACGTGTTCGTCCGCAATTCATGGCACCGTCTTTTTGCCTGGATATCAAAAGTTCACTTCTTGACAAGTTTTTACCAAAAAATTTAGCACAACATACCACATACTTAAGAGGATTTAATTAAATTCGCAATTATTCGAAATTTTTGCTCGTGGGAATTCAAGAAATACTAGAAAAATACAGCCAAAGCGAATCAGTCCAGTCGCTTACAAAAGCTATGCAGTCCAAAAATCCAAAGATTCAGCTGAAAGGTCTCATCGGTTCTTCGGATGCATTTATTGCCGTCTCCTCTTACAAATTGCAGGAGCGTCCAATGGTCTTTATTTTACCGACGCACGAAGATGCCTCCTACTTTTTAAGTGACCTGGAAAGCCTTCTGGACAAGCAGGTGCTTTTTTTCCCTTCTTCTTACCGAAAAGCTTTTGATTTCACACAGACGGATTCGGCAAATGTATTACAGCGTGCAGAAACATTAAGTTCGCTCAATCATACGTCGGAATTGCCCAAGATGGTGGTCACATACCCCGAAGCGATTGCTGAGAAGGTAATCAATCGTACCGATCTGGAGAAAAATACGCTGGAGATAACAGAAAACACAGCGCTAAGTATCGATTTTATCAATGAGTTTTTGATCGAGTATGATTTTGAACGTGTTGATTTTGTCTATGAACCCGGCCAATTTGCAATACGAGGGGGTATTGTAGATATTTTTTCTTTCTCTAACGACCTTCCCTACCGCATCGAATTCTTTGGCGATGATATCGAAAGCATTCGGACATTTGATATTGAATCTCAGCTTTCGGTCAATAAAATCCATAAGGTTACCATTGTTCCGAATGTCCAGGCCAAATTTCTGACCTCGCAGCATATTTCTTTACTGGAATATATCGATCAGGGGGCTTCCATCTGGATCAAAGACGCCCAATTCACCCTCGATATTGTCAAGGATGGATTAAAAAAAGCAAAACAACTGTGGTTGAGCTTGACGGACAAACAGAAGAAAGATAATCCTGACTGGCATAATCCCGAGTATGAATTTACCGATGAGAAAAACCTCAATGCTTTATTTTTTGATTTCCCGATCATAGAATTTGGAAAACAGTTTTTCTATAAGGGGGAAGTCATCCTCAAGTTTGACATTCATCCACAACCCTCATTTAACAAAGACTTTAATCTGCTGATCCATAATTTCAAGGAAAATGAAAGCCATCGGATTCAGAATCTGATCTTTTCGGATTCAACGAAACAGGTTGAGCGGATCTATACAATATTAGAGGATCTTGACAAAGCGGCTACTTTTATCCCTATTCATAAAGCATTGCGTGAAGGCTTTAGGGACGATAGCATAAAATTGGCCTGTTATACGGATCATCAGATATTTGACAGATATTACAAATACAAACGGAAAAAAGCTTACGAACGTTCGCAGGCGATTACACTGAAAGATTTACGGGATCTCAAACCCGGGGATTTTATCACCCATATTGATCATGGTGTGGGCCGATATGGCGGTCTGGAGAAGGTCGATGTCAACGGTAAATCTCAGGAGATGATCCGGCTGATCTATGCTGACAATGACCTGCTCTATGTCAATATCAACTCGTTGAACCGGATTTCAAAATATTCTGGCAAGGAGGGTACGGTTCCGAAGATGAACAAACTTGGTACGGATGCCTGGGATAAATTAAAGAAAACGACCAAGAAGAAGGTCAAGGATATTGCCCGCGACCTGATTATGCTCTATGCCAAACGGAAAGCTCAGCATGGTAATGCCTTCTCTCCAGATAGCTATTTGCAGAATGAACTGGAGGCATCGTTTATCTATGAAGATACCCCAGATCAGGAAAAGGCTACAGCAGATGTAAAAAAAGATATGGAATCGCCACATCCAATGGACCGGTTGATCTGTGGTGATGTCGGATTTGGAAAGACAGAAGTCGCCATACGGGCGGCATTCAAAGCCGTAGCAGATAGCAAGCAGGTCGCTGTATTGGTCCCCACTACCATCCTGGCATTACAACATCATCGTACATTTACTGAACGCCTAAAAGGACTTCCATGCAATATTGACTACATCAACCGTTTTAAAACGACCAAACAGATCAAAGATACCTTGGCGCGCCTTGCGGAAGGAAAAATAGATATCATCATCGGCACGCATCGCCTGGTGAGCAAGGATGTCAAATTCAAAGATCTGGGTTTGATGATTATTGATGAAGAGCAGAAATTTGGTGTTGCCGCTAAAGAGAAATTAAAGGCTATGCGCGCCAATGTCGATTCGCTGACCTTAACTGCAACTCCGATCCCAAGGACCTTACATTTCTCTTTGATGGGAGCACGCGATCTAAGCATTATATCAACACCACCTCCTAATCGTCAACCGGTACAGACCGAGCTTCATGTCTTTAATGAATCATTGATCGGCGAGGCGGTCAGTTATGAACTCGACCGGGGCGGGCAGGTCTTCTTTATTCATAACCGTGTAGCAGATCTGCCCCAGCTAGGCAATTTGATTCGCAAGCTCGTTCCCGGAGCACGTGTTGGTGTTGCCCATGGCCAGCTCGAGGGAGATGAATTGGAAGATGTGATGCTCAAATTTATTAACCACGACTTTGACGTACTTATCGCAACGACAATTATTGAAGCGGGTCTGGATATCCCGAATGCCAACACCATTATTATCAACCATGCACATATGTTTGGGCTAAGTGACCTGCATCAAATGCGGGGCCGTGTCGGTCGGTCGAATAAAAAAGCATTCTGTTACCTATTGAGCCCTCCACTGTCGACATTGACACCCGAAGCGTACAAACGCCTTTCAGCTATTGAAGAATTCTCGGAACTAGGGTCCGGATTCAATGTCGCGATGCGGGATTTGGATATTCGAGGTTCAGGAAATTTATTGGGTGGTGAGCAATCGGGCTTTATCGCTGAAATTGGATTTGAAATGTACCACAAAATCCTGGATGAAGCCATCCAGGAGCTTAAAGATGATGAATTCTCGGAGGTATTTGCGGATGAACAAGAGCGCAAATATGTTAATTTTACACAAATAGACACAGATCTTGAAGTATTAATCCCCGATGAGTACGTCACAAATATCACCGAACGCTATAATCTTTATACGGAGCTTTCCAAACTCGAAAATGAACAACAGCTGGCAGCATTTGAAAAAGAACTCGAAGACCGCTTTGGCCCTATTCCACACGAAGTATTCGAACTATTCAATACTTTACGCCTGCAATGGTTTGGAAAAACAATTGGGTTCGAGAAGATATCGTATAAGAAGAATACTTTAAAGGGGTATTTTGTCAATAACCCCAAATCAAGCTATTTCGAATCGGATCAATTTGGCCGGATGCTGTCTTTTGTACAGTCCCATCCTGAAATCAGCAATCTCAAAGAGGTCAAAGGGCAGCTTCGCCTGGCGCTAAGCAATGTAAATACAATAAGTTATGCGCTAAACCTCCTCAAACAGATGTTATCTTAAGTATGCTGGATTCTCCTCAATAATAAAATCTACTTATTATGTAGATTTTATTTATATTTGGTCTACAAGAAAGCCTTCCTATAGTGATCTGCACCTGGTGCAGTGAAAGGATATTGAAGGTTTTTATTGGCTATCAAGAACGGGCAGGTCCAATAACCAAATGCCATGAATTTTTTGATACCAACGAAAAATGAACAGTGATCAATAAAAACTAGCATGGCATCCAATACCGAAACGATTCTCGTCCATGAGGGACAACATTTCAATTCAACTGCTGCAGTAACAGCCCCTATCTTCCAGACCTCAACCTATATTGCAGACAGTAATCCTGCAGAATACATCAAAGCGGCGACGGAACCCAAACACCCTTACTTTTACCACCGTCACGGCAATCCAACCAATAGCCAAGTTGCGGCGGTAGTCGCCAAACTGGAAAAAACAGCAGATGCACTTGTATTTGCGACAGGTATGGCCGCGATCAGTAACGCCATATTAGCGGTTGTGAAATCGGGTGACCATATCGTTGCACAGCTTGCCCATTACTCCGGTACCTCCATTTTCTTTAAGGAATTTCTGACCGACTACGGCATTACCGTCACGGCTGTGGACCAAACGGATACCGATGCCTTTGCTCGGGCTATTCAGGCGAATACCAAACTCATCTATATCGAAACTCCTTCCAATCCCAATTTAAATATTACGGATCTAAAAGCCATTGGTGAACTGTCCAAACAGCATGAGATCCTGAGCATGGTTGACAATACCTTTGCCTCTCCGATCAATCAGACACCGCGAGACTTTGGGATTGATATCGTTGTTCATAGTGCTACTAAATATCTGGGTGGACATAGTGATCTAACGGCCGGAATTGTCTGCGGAAGTCAAGACTATATCGCAAAAGTTTGGAAACGCAGTGTCGCCCTGGGTGCATCTCTGGCGCCACTGGATTCTTGGCTACTGCTCCGCGGGCTGAAAACATTGAGTCTACGTGTCAAACAAATCAATTCAAATGCATTAGCGCTTGCTAACTTCCTGGATCAACATCCTAAGATTAAGAAGGTAAGTTATCCGGGGCTTATCAGCCATCCCCAACATGAATTGGCGGCCCGTCAGATGCGCGGCTTTTCAGGAATGATCTGTATTGAAGTTGATGGACAGGACGAAGAGCAGGCCTTTAAAAATGCACAATCTTTAATTAACAACCTGAACATCTTTATCAATGCTGCCAGTTTGGGTGGTGTTGAATCATTGATCGTACATCCAGCCAGTATGTGGGGCGGCCATCACACACAGGCGCAAAAGGAAGCTTCTGGAATCACTTTGGGCATGTTGCGCATCTCTGTTGGTATTGAAAATGTAGCAGATTTAATTGAGGATCTAGAGCAGGCGTTGAGGAAACTTGACTAAATTCGGGGTAGCAGCCCCGCTTTAATCCCATAAAATAAAAGAGAGCGGACAGTTAATATAGACTGCCCGCTCTCCGCTGTTTTTATACGTTTGTTCGCTATAGTACACGCGTACCATTGGCTATTTTCACCTGAATGACTGAAAGTTCCTTATCAAATTTTTGTTGATATTCTTTCTCCAATCTTGGTAAAATTGATGCAACCGCCCCCTCTTTAACAATATTGATCGTGCAGCCACCAAAACCACCACCCATCATCCGGGCGCCGATCACTTCGGGGAATTGTCTGACATAATCAACCAGATAATCCAGTTCGGGACAACTGACCTCATATACTTTACTCAAGCCCTCATGGCTCTGAAAAATATATTGTCCCAGCTGTTCAATATCTCCTGAACGTAATGCTTCACAAGACTTCTCTACCCGTTCATTTTCACGGACAACAAAACTTGCTTTGGCGTAGATATCTGCATCTTTATCTTTCACCAGTTCATCCAGCATATCCACTGTAACATCTCTTAGATTTTTAACATCGGGATATTTCTCCCTTACCCATGCAGATGCCTGCTCACATTGCTCTCTGCGTGTATTGTAAGCCGTTGAAGCGAGGGAGTGTTTTACGTTGGTATTCAAAAGAACCACTTCATAACCTTTGAGATCAAGCGGCACGTATTCAAATCCTAAGGAGCGACAATCCAGCTTAATGACATTTTTCTCTTTACCAAAGGCCGAAGCAAACTGATCCATGATACCGCACATCACGCCCGCATAAGTATGCTCTGCTTTTTGTGCGATCTGTGGAATATCAATCTGTTCGACATTTAATTGAAACAATTCACTAAGTGCCAATGTGACGGCACATTCCACTGCTGCCGAAGAGGATAATCCGGCACCCAATGGCACGTCACCATCAATATAAAGATTAAATCCGCCCAATGCAGCACCTCTTTTCTGGTATTGGTCCACTACGCCGAGGATATAATTCGGCCAATGCTTTTCCGAAATAGCGATATCTGTTAATTTGACTTCATGACTTTCCCCGTAGTCTTCGGCATACAACACGATATTATCGTCAGCACGCTTGCTGACAGCAACATAGATCGCCTTATCAATAGCTGCAGGCAGGACAAATCCATCATTGTAATCCGTATGTTCACCGATCATATTGATCCGGCCTGGGGATGATACCACAATAGGATCTTCCTGATATAAACTTTTAAATTTATTTATTATAGTTTCTTTTGCGATCATTCTTACTTAGATTTATAATGTATAGTGGCACAATTCCGCAATTGTTCGGCGGCAATTTCCGGTGTAATATCCCTTTGCGGATTTGCGAGCATCTCATAGCCTACCATAAATTTCTTGACTGTTGCTGAGCGCAATAATGGTGGGTAGAAATGCATATGCCAATGCCACTCTGGATGGTCTCCATCATTGACGGGCGCCTGGTGCATCCCCGCAGAATAAGGGAAAGACGTTTTGAAAAGGTTATCGTATCGTGTGGTCAGTATTTTAAGTATTGCGGCAAAGTCTTCCTTTTCCTTTTCATCAAACCCGGCAATATTCTGCACTGGTCGTTTGCTGACGATCATTGCTTCATAGGGCCAAGCTGCCCAAAAAGGCACCAAAGAAACAAACGAATCGTTCTCATCAATAATACGCTCTTCTTTTCTTAATTCTGCACCGATATAATCTGCTAATAGGGTACGTTGATATTTGTCGAAATATCTTTTTTGCTGAACACATTCTTTTTGAATTTCAACGGGCAAATGATTTTGCGACCAGATCTGCCCATGTGGATGGGGATTACTGCAGCCCATAATAGCTCCTTTATTTTCAAAAATCTGAATATAACGGATCCATTCCACCTTAGAAAGTTCTTCAAATTCTTTCTGCCAAAGGTCAACTACAGCTTTTATCGCAGATTGTTCCATTTCGGGCAAGGTGAGATCGTGGCGTGGGGTAAATGCAATAACTTTGCAGATTCCTTTTTCAGTCTCCGCAATAAACAGCTCGTCCTCATTAAATTCCTGTTGGCTGGTATCTTTCAATAGGGCCGAGAAATCGTTGACGAAAACAAAGCTTTCTTTATAATCGGGATTAATATCCCCATCTGCCCGTTTATTGGTTGGGCACAAATAGCATTTGGGATCATAAGCAGGTCTATTGTCACCCGGTAAATCTTCTACTTGTCCCTGCCATGGCCTCTTGCTGCGATGTGGAGACACAAGTACTTTTTCCCCGGTAAGAATATTAACGCGTGTGTGGGGAGAGTCCCCAAAGTTTAAAGTTGATTGCATGTCATGTATAACTGGTGTACAGAATACACAATATTAGCTTTTTTAAGTAAAAAGTTAAAATTAAAAAGTAAAATTATCTAAAGATGAGTCCAAGCCTTCATACCGCATCCTAAGCCTTAAATTTTGGATCCTGCCCTTTAATCAATTCAAAGACCGTGATTTCAGGAAGGATACCCACACGCCCCGGATACCCTAAGAATCCATAACCGACGTTGACATATAAACGTTTATTTTCCTGCGCACGATATAGTCCCGCCCATTCCTTATAAATATACTGTACAGGGCTCCATTGCAGCATTTCAGATCGAACACCAAACTGCATACCATGTGTATGCCCTGCAAACATCACATCCACATCCGTGTCCAGTACTTGTGCCCGCCAGTGAGAGGGGTCATGGGACAAGAGCAATTTCACGGGCTGTTCCTCCGTTCCAAGCAATGCTTTTTTGATATCACCATGTTTTGGAAAGCGACCGGTTCCCCAGTTTTGGACGCCGACAATACAAAGTTCTTCACCGTCCACTTTGATCTTACGATTTTCATCCATCAACAGATCCCAGCCCATCACTTTATGTACATCGATCACATCTTTTAAGTTCTTCCGCTTCTCGGGCGAATCTTCTTTTCCATAATAGTAATCACCATAATCATGGTTACCCAGTGTAGAGAATACCCCCAGATCAGATTTAACCCGCGCAAAAATATCTTGGTATTCACGCATTTCAGATGCTTGAGCGTTCACGATATCACCTGTAAAGAATGTAACATCAGCCTTTTCTTTTAACAGCATATCTATCCCACCCGTCACAGCAGTCTTGTTATAAAAAGATCCCGAGTGTACATCTGATATCTGTGCGATGGTCATCCCATGGAAAGCCTTTGGCAGATTAGGCAAGTATAGTGGCACCCTTCTAACGCGATAATCGTACGCACCAGAAATAATACCCCAACTTAATGGAATCAGTGGTGAGGCGCCGATTAGAATACCGGCTTTAGTCAAAAATTCGGATCGGCTGATACCCTTAACCGGATTTTCGGGCAATGGATCGCCAGCATCTTCAACAACATCCTCGACAGATTCTTTCTTGCTGAACAGGCGTTTGACCCAAACTCCACCACGGCGGATATCATCGATCAATAAGATTAAAAAGAAGAATATTTTTGAAGCTGCTGTCAGAAAGAAACCAACCAAAATAACAGATCTAACAATCAATGGAATATTGTATTTGGCTGATATAAAAACGCCCAGCAGTAATAGGGCCGAATACGACCACCATAACACGGCGAATATTTTTGTTTTGGGAAATTTAATCTTTGTAGCACGAAGGGCAAAAAAGATATAAAAATCTAAAATGAGTAAAACACATGCATTTACTAACAACATCTTCAATTCGTTTTAATTTTTGGCATTGAGTGCCAATTGCTTCAGAGATGTGATCCACTTTGGATCGTCATTTAGACTTTCCACCAGACAGACTTCCTCTCCACCTAAATTCTTGAATTCATTAGCATATTCCACGCCAATTTCATCAATAGTCTCAATACAGTCTGCCACAAACGCCGGACTGAAGACTAATAGTTTCTTATAACCTTTACTAGCGAGGTCATGCAACAGATCGGAAGTATAAGGTTGTATCCATGGCTCTTTGCCCAATCGGGACTGAAAACACAGGGAATATTGTTCCTTCCGTAAGCCTAATTTTTCAACGATGGTCCGCGTAGTTGCATAACACTGAGAAACATAACAATATGTATTGACATTTGTTTTGCAGGAATCACAACCTGACTCAGGGCATTTCAGCTGACCGGTAGGATCTACTTTGCCGAGCTGTCTGACGGGAAGGCCATGGTAACTAAAAACAAAATGGTCGAAATGTGTAAGATCGTGTTTTCGGGCATGATCTGCAAAGGTCTCAGCCATTAATTCATCCGTACAGAAATTGCTTACAAAACTAATCTCAGGCAGGTAGTTCCATTTGCGAATCAGCTCCATCACCCGGTCGATGACTGAGCCCGATGTTGCCGAAGCGTATTGTGGGAATAAGGGAATAACACGAATGGATTTGAGTAACATCTCTTCCATTTTGTTCAATGCAGCTTCTATAGAAGGGTTTTGGTAACGCATAGCCAGCTCGACATGGTACTCTTCGCCCAGAGACTCCTGCAATAGGTCCCGTTGCAATATACTATAATGCATTAAGGGAGATCCGGTTTCCTTATCCCAGATTGTTTCGTAGATTTTTGCGGATTTTGGTGCACGGGTACGAGCAATAATTCCTTTCACCAATAATGTCCGTTGGAAATAAGGAATATCTATGACGCGAGGATCCATTAAGAACTCGGTCAAATATTTTTTTACGTCTGGAGTAGTTGGACTATCGGGTGTACCTAATTGTACTAAAAGAATACCTTTTTTGGCTTTATTGCTCATAGCCTACAAAAATAAACAAAAAAGCACTTATTGCGGATTCACTCGCGATAATATGAAATATCTATGACGGGTAACTGAAGCTAGAGTGCTTCAAGAGCGGCTTTTACGTCTTTCATCAGCCACATCGGTGTGGAGGTTGCCCCACATATGCCAATACGGTCACCTGTAGTAAAAACGGACGCCTCCAATTCGGCGGGATCGGATATAAAGTAACTTTCAGGATTGGCTTTTTGGCATACTTCAAACAGAACTTTTCCATTGGAAGACTTTTTACCGGATACAAAAACAATTTTGTCGTATTGTCTGGCAAAGGTACCAAGGTCTTCATACCTGTTAGAGACCTGCCTACAGATGGTATCATTCGCTTTGACCTCATAACCTCTCCTGATCAACTCATCTTTGATGGCGTAGAATTTATCCACGCTTTTTGTTGTCTGACTATAGAGGGTAAATGAACTTGGCAAATCGGCATCATCCAGTTCAGTTATATCCTGAAATACGAGCGCTTCATTATTTGTCTGCCCCTGTAAGCCGATGACTTCCGCGTGCCCGTGTTTCCCAAAGATCAAGATCTTTTCGTCCTGATCAAAAGAAGTCTTGATCCGATTCTGCAATTTGAGTACGACTGGACAGGAAGCGTCAATTAAAGTAATATTGTTTTCTAAAGCGATACGATAGGTCTCGGGAGCTTCGCCATGCGCACGGATCAGCACCTTCTCGTTTTGCAAAGTAGGAAGTACAGCATGATCAATGATGCGCAATCCTTTGGCTTTCAATCGGGCGACTTCCTCGTCATTATGCACAATATCACCTAAACAATAGAGGTAACCATCCTCTTCCAAAATCTCCTCCGCCATATCGATGGCGTATACCACTCCAAAGCAAAAGCCTGAATCCTTATCGATGTCTACTGTTAGATTTAATGCCATAACATTACAAAGTTACATATTCATATCGAATATATTTATGGAATAGATTTGTTTACAACTGATTTTTTATTTCCGTTTATTGTCAATTACCTATGATTTTATTACATTTTGTTCGATAAAAAGATTGCCAGCGAAGGAGGAAAGCCAAACTTATGGGTTCAGCACTACTAAACGGAACTTGTTTCACGACACTGAGCAGTTTAAATTAACACACTATGGCGAATAAATTGTTTTTATATAAGCCTAATTATATTGCATATAAAAAGCAATTTATCTAAGTTTGCAAAAAAATTAAAATAATGGCAACTAACAGAACTTTTACGATGATTAAACCTGACGCAGTAGCGAACGGTCACATCGGTGCAATCTTAAACGATATTATTGCTGGTGGTTTCAAAATCATTGCAATGAAATACATTCAATTATCAAAAGAAACTGCTGGTGCATTTTACGCTGTGCACAAAGAACGTCCTTTCTACGGTGAATTGGTAGAATTCATGACTTCAGGCCCTATCGTTGCTGCAATCTTAGAAAAAGACAACGCAGTTGAAGATTTCCGTACATTAATCGGTGCTACGAATCCTGCTGATGCAGCTGAAGGTACAATCCGTAATAAATATGCTAAATCTATCGATGCTAACGCTATCCACGGATCTGATTCTGATGAGAATGCGGCTATCGAAGGTAACTTCTTTTTCTCTCAATTTGAAAGATTTTAGTCATTAGCAGTGCTATAAAAAAAAGCGTTTTACTGTTGTACAACGCTTTTTTTATGGATCATCGTCTTCTTATCTCCACATAAATCCACCAATCCTAAAAAAACGGAGGAATTTATTGATCGCTGTTAGCACCGGTTTCTTAATCTTCCATTTTAATCCGCTTATGCCTGTTGGCGCAGCATCAAAATCTTGTACCGTAGCGTTACCCGTTCTCATATGAGTAGGCGGCTGCATTTTACGTTTCTCAACAACCAGTATACTATCGTAATAATGCAAGGAGTTGACCGAACGTGTAAATTCATTGACTTTCAGCGCGCGTTGTTCTGAATGGTGAGCATTGATGTAATCAATAAAATTCTTACTGTATTCGATAAATGTGCCATTTCTTTTATGTCCACCGCCATAAAAAACCTGGTAAGAGGTATGCAGATCTTCACATAGATAGACCCCATCCTCTTTTACGTGCCCAAATAGTTCTTCAAATGTAATAATCTGTTGCAGCATGGTATGCCCGCCATCATCGATCAGGATATCTATCGGGGGAATTGATTCTTTCACTTTACGCAGGAATTTACGGTCTGACTGAGATCCGATAAAAATCTCGACATTCTCCTCTTCCAGTGCTTTGCAGTTTGGGTTGATATCTACCCCATAGATTTTTGCTTTGTCGCCGAAATATTTCTTCCACATCTGCAGACTCCCGCCCTGAAAGACCCCTATTTCCAGCACGACGATCTCTTTATCTTTGAATTGGCGGAAATGACGGTCATATACATCGAAATAGTGCATCCATTTGTTGATCAGCTTTGCATCGTTATTCCGGAAATATTCCTCTAATTCGTTCATATTAGACACACTATAAATGGTTTAGACAATTTGTATTTTGAAGCTAATTAAATATAATCGAAAAGTCAAGTTTTTTTTTAGTGGAAACGTGCAGGATATACAGAGGGGGATCTTAAATTTGATTCTGCATATCCGGAGAGATCTGAGACAGCAGATGACAGATCACTTGCATGACGAAAATAAATGAGAAGCTGTCAAAAAAGGAAAAGCGCTGCTACGAAGCATGCATATCTGAATGAGTTTCCGGCGTGAAGAATAAAAGAAAAATAGGGTATCCGATCGGTTTTGGATACCCCTTCATATTGGGTCTTATAACAAACTAGAAATTTCTTTTTCCTAGATACTCATCTTCTTTCGCCGTCATCTTTGCTTTATCTGTAGGTTTTTTGTCCGGATATCCACAAAGATGCATAACACCGTGAATAATGACACGATGTAACTCATCGCGCTCGGCGACTTTAAATTTTTGCGCATTCTCCTGTATACGTTCCACACTGATAAAAATATCGCCAGCAATCGTATCTTCATCATCTGACGAATCAAAAGTTACGATGTCAGTATAGGTGTCATGGTTCAGGTATTCTTTATTGATCTCCAACAGATAGGCATCCGAGCAAAGGATAAAGCTCAATTCGCCAACACGCTTAAACCCTTCGCCTTTAATTGCATCAACGATCCATTGGCGGATCTTACCTTTTTCTTTTAGTTTGAAATCTATGTCCTCTGTAAAAAATAATATGCTTTTCATCTGTAACTAAGTATTAATTGAGCGCTAGGGGCCCGGTCTTCATTCCATCTGTTAGATGGATCTTATGATCATCAAATCGGCATTTCCCCATTCATAAAGCTGTTATTTATCGTGAAATGGGGCATGCCATGAATTCTTATTTAAAAGCTGCGTCTATCCATATAACTCTGCAAAATAATCGTCGCCGACACGGTGTCTATCAGGCCTTTCTGTTGACGGTCTTTTTTCTTTTTGCCACTTTGAGCAATGGCTGCGGAAGCCATCTTAGAAGTAAACCGCTCATCAATTTCAACAACTGGGACAGCTGGATATGTCTTTTTCAATTTGCGCATAAATCCTACCACGTGCGAAGCTGATTCGGAGTCTGACCCGTCCAGCTGTCTGGGCTTGCCGACAACAAATGTTTCGATCTGTTCCGTTTGGAGGTAATCCGTTAAAAAAGTCCAAATATCCTGCGGATGTACTGTTGTCAGTGCCGTAGCAATAATTTGCATCGGATCAGTTACTGCAACCCCAATTCGTTTTGTACCGTAATCAAATGCCATTAACCTCATGGAACTATCGTTTTTTTACAAAAGTACAATTTAGATATGAGTATTGAGATATGCGTATTGAGATTCTGCTTTTACAGGCCATAGGGCTATGAAGCACCAGATTTTTTTTATTTTTCGCCCCATAAAACTTCAATTCATTAAAAAAGCTATAACTTTGATAGACTATTAAAAGTATACATGAGAAAAACAGTTATTGCCAGCCTTTTTGTTGCATTTTGCCTATACGCCCATGCCCAGAGCAATTATGAGCAACAAATTTTGGCGCAGCGCAAGGAAAAGGCTTTGGAGTTGGCCAAAGAACAATTTGGCCCGTTGAAGGCGGAACAAGTGGCATCTTTGGATTACTTCCCCGTAAGCGCAAACTATAAAATTAAAGCCAAGATAGAGGTCTTATTTGATGAACCTGTATTTCGTATGCCTACCTATGACGGCACCAGTAACGAATACAAACGCTATGCGACAGTGACGTTTCAATTGAATGGAGCTGAAAGGACATTGAATATTTACCAAAGTGTGGCCTTATTTCAAAATCCTGCTTACAAAAAACATTTATTTTTACCATTTTTAGATCAGACAAATGGCCAGGAGAGCTATAGTGGTGGACGATATATTGACCTATCCACGGATGACATCAAGGGCAGTATCATTGAAATAGATTTTAATAAGGCTTACAATCCATATTGTGCCTACAGTAATGGTTATCGTTGTCCAGTTCCCCCAGTAGAAAACAATTTAGAAACAAAAATTATGGCAGGAGAAAAAGCCTTTCATAAAGCGAAGAATGAGCGTCCCGTTAACCTAAATGGTGGACAGGAATTTACGGAAGCTGATAAGAAGATTATTTTGTCAGGGGATGAAAACACGCTGCTTCGTGTATTGCAAACTACCGATGAAAAAGATTTAAAGGTATTGAAAGCAACAAGCAATGATGTTAAGTACAACGACCCGCTGTTAGAAAAGCTTTCAAAGCGGATGTTTGCGACCGTTCGGGATCCAAATCACCCAGGTGTGGGAATAGCTGCTCCCCAAATTGGCATCAACAAAAATGTCATCTGGGTGCAGCGGTTTGACAAGCCAGAACAACCTTTCGAGTTTTATGTAAACCCAAAAATCTTGTGGCGTTCAAAGCTAAAGCGGAAGGGTGCTGAGGGCTGTCTCTCGATCCCCAACCGTAAAGAAGATGTGTTGCGGAGTTATGCAATCCGTTTACAGTACATCAACAAGGAAGGAAAAGTAATTGAAGAGAATATTGAGGGCTTTACCGCGGTAATCTTCCAGCATGAAACGGATCATCTCTTCGGAATATTATTTCCTGATCGTCTGGAGGAACAACAAAAAGAAAACTATATACCGCTGAATGATAAAATTGATTTTTCCATTTTACCAAAAACCGTGACACCGTAGTTTCAGATTTATTGGACATCTCCATAGTGCGTAACTGGCTATCAACCAAATATGTGCCATCAAAAAGAGCCCCCATGAATTGCTTCATGGGGGCTCAATATTATGGAATCTACTTGAGTTAGATCAATCCTTTTTCTGCCAATAGTTCGGCAACTTGAACAGCATTGGTCGCTGCACCTTTACGCAAGTTGTCGGCTACTACCCACATATTTAATGTATTCGGCTGTGAATCATCACGGCGAATACGTCCCACAAAAACCTCATCCTTACCGTGTGCATCTTTTGGCATTGGGTATTGAAGGGCTGCAGGATCATCGACAACGATACAACCGCTTTGAGCCGCTAACGCAGCACGCACATCATTTAAATCAAAGTCATTTTCAAATTCGATATTCAATGATTCGGAGTGTCCGCCCATAACTGGAATACGTACAGTTGTTGCTGTCACCTTAATTGAATCGTCACGCATGATTTTGTTTGTTTCCAAGATCATTTTCATTTCCTCTTTGGTGTAGCCATTTTCTTGGAATACATCAATATGTGGAATGACATTTAAATCAATCTGATAAGGATAAGCTTTTTCACCTTCTTTACCGGCACGCTCATCCATCAACTGATTGACGGCTTTTACTCCTGTGCCTGTTACAGACTGATAAGTCGAAACTACAACACGTTTAATTTTATATTTATCATGTAATGGTTTTAACGCCACCACCATCTGAATAGTTGAACAATTCGGGTTTGCGATAATCTTATCATCAGCGGATAATACATCGCCATTTACTTCCGGAACGACCAATTTCTTGGTCGGATCCATACGCCATGCCGAAGAATTGTCAATAACCGTAATTCCGGCTTCTGCAAATTTTGGTGCAAATTCTTTGGACGTATCGCCTCCTGCGGAGAACAACGCAACATCAGGTTTCAAAGCAATAGCCTCAGATGGGGTAACCACCTTATACTTCTTTCCCTTGAATTCAATTTCCTTACCCTTGCTACGCTCTGAAGCTACTGGAATCAATTCTGTTACTGGGAAATTTCGCGCCGCCAACACGGTTAGCATCTCAGTACCTACAAGGCCTGTTGCGCCGACTACTGCCACTTTCATTTTTGTCTGTGTTTAAATTGTGTGTATAAAATTTGTTATTTGATTTGTTTTTAGTTGATTCTTGAAGAATGAATTCTTCAAATTTAAAAAATATTCCCTAATTACACTATTAAAATAACAAAATATAGCTCACTATGCTAAAAAAGTCACAAAAATTTCTTTTTTCTGTCTCTAACCACAAAATCATCATACCCTAATCACCCCGATGAGTCCCAAAAAATTGAAGTAAGGATAATTCAAAAAAAATAAAAATTTTCGCTGCTCGTTCAAAAAAAAAGAACAAACGATTGAAACGGTTTAAAATCTCATAAAAACTGCGCCAAGAGTCTATAAATTAACATTTTTAGAAGCGCTTCCTTCGTACCGTACAGTTGCTAGGTAATGAAAAGCCGTTATATTTGCATCATGAAAGAAAGCATTATTATCATTGGTGCAAACGGCCAAATCGGTACTGAATTGGCAATCGCTCTGCGTAAAAAATTTGGTGCAGAAAATGTTGTCACCACAGACATCAGAGAACCTCAAACAAAAAGCCCCGACGAGAATTTTGAAATTGCAAATGTACTTGACAAGAATGGTCTCGACACATTATTTCAAAAATATAAACCTACTCAAGTATATTTATTGGCAGCCATGCTTTCAGCGACAGGGGAGAAATATCCTGAAAAAGCCTGGGAGCTTAATATGAATGGTTTGCTCAATGTGCTTGACCTTGCAGTTATATATAAAGTTTCGAGAATATTCTGGCCAAGTTCCATTGCTGTCTTCGGACCGCATTCACCAAAGGAGAATACAGCTCAATACTGTGTCATGGATCCGAATACAATCTATGGCATCAGTAAGCTTGCCGGTGAACGCCTCATCGAATGGTATCAGGAGCACCGCGGGCTGGATATCCGTAGTGTAAGATACCCAGGTATTATTTCTTGGAAAACAGAACCAGGGGGCGGAACAACGGATTATGCTGTCGATATCTTCTATGAGGCGCTGAAAACAGGTACATACGAATGTTTCCTATCTGAGAATACAGCATTACCGATGTTATATATGGAAGATGCCATCCGCGGCACACTCGAGCTAATGGACGCACCACAGGAAAGTCTGAGCATCCGCCATGCCTATAACCTTGGTGGCATTACTTTTACTCCGAAAGAACTCGCACAAGAAATTAAAAAAATTCTTCCTAATTTTGCAATCTCTTACGTAGCGAATGACCCAAGACAGCAGATTGCCGATTCATGGCCTGCAAGTCTGGATGATTCATACGCAAGCAAAGACTGGAACTGGAAGCCAGCATTTGACATCCAGAAGATGACAGTCGATATGATTGAGAATCTTAAAAACAAAATATAACAATGGGAAGAGCTTTCGAATTCAGAAAAGAGCGGAAATTCAAACGCTGGGCTAAGATGGCCGTACAATTTACACGTTTAGGTAAAGAGATCGCTATGGCGGTTAAAGAAAGCGGCCCGCACCCTGAAACCAACTCGAGACTTCGCACAGCAATACATAATGCTAAGGCTGTAAATATGCCTAAAGATCGTATCGAAGCGGCTATAAAACGTGCTTCGGAGAAAGATTCAAAAGGCTATGAAGAATATGTATATGAGGGTTATGGCCCACATGGTGTTCCGGTTTTGATCGAGACAGCAACTGACAATACCAACCGTACCGTCGGAAATATCCGCAGCTATTTTACAAAAGCTGGTGGTTCATTGGGAAAAACAGGATCATTGGATTTTATTTTCAATCGCAAATCTATTTTCCGTTTTGCGGCTACAGAAGAATTGGATCTTGAAGAATTGGAGCTAGAGCTTATCGATGGTGGTTTGGAAGAATTATACGTTGAAGCTGATGAAGAAGGTAATGATGTTGCTGTAGTACAGACTTCTTTTGAGGATTTCGGTAATATGCAAAAATTGCTGGAAGAGAAAGGTATCGAAGTAACCTCGGCAAAATTAGAACGTATCGCTTTATCGCACTCTGACATTACAGAAGAACAAGCTGCGGATGTGCTGAAGATGATCGATAAAATTGAAGAGGATGATGATGTACAGGCAGTATACCATAATATGGCTTAAGCTGTTATCTCACAAAATATCTAAAAAGAGCGCTTGTCGCTCTTTTTTTATAAAAAGGCTCCTCAGCGCCGTCAGAAAAATTACTACATTTGTAATAGACTATATCAAACTCGTAACAGGATGACATTTGAAGAATTTTTCACGAAAAAGAAAATTGATTTAAAAGCTTTAAAAGCTGCAGATGAACCTTTATTCGAAGAGTTCAGAGCTCACTATTACGCTATGGGGGAGAAAAGTTTTGATCATAGCAAAAAGTTTTGGTTCAACAAGCTTCGTAAGAGCTACCATCTGGCGGAAGAAGAAGCCTCGCTTATCAAAAAACCTGTCCAGAAAGATCATGTTGAGACGGCGCCGGCCCCATCGGAGACCACTGCTGCAAAACCGACAGGTTTCAAACCTAGGTTTAAAGCGACGGCCCCGACTGAGCCTGCTGATCAGAAAGAGGAACCTAAAACAGCCCCGACAAATTCGACCGCAGGATTTAAGCCACGCTTTAAACCAGGCATCACTAAAAATACAGCGACTACAACTGAAACGTCTACCCCGACAGATCCGTCGGACGACACTGCTCCAGAAGCAGCTAAACCGACAGGTTTTAAACCTCGGTTCAAACCGGGTGTGACAAAGGTGGCTGAACCTGTTCAACCGGCAGCTTCAACTTTTGATGAAGCTGGCCCAGCTAATCCATCTGTTAAACCACAACAAGGGAATACTGCTGAAACGGATACCACCGCAGCAAACAAACCCGCAGGTTTCAAACCTAGGTTTAAATCCGGTGTGACGAAAACAGGAAATACGGATTCTTCGCAAACAAAGCCCGCGACTGTAGAGAACACTGTTGACAAACAGCAACAGGAAGCTAGTGAGCAGGAACCAACAATAGCTAAACCATCGGGGTTCACACCTCGCTTTAAGGCAGGGATAACGAAAACAGGAAGTACGGATAACGCACAGGCGGCTGAACCTGTTCAATCCGCAAGCTCTTCGGTAGCGGATGCGACGCCAGCGGATACATCCTCACCTGCAGAGGCTTCGGGCAGTTCAGCAACCGAAATTTCGAAACCCACCGGCTTCAGGCCGAGGTTTAAAGCAGGGATAACCAAAGCAGCAAATACCGACTCGGAACAGCAAGTGGCTCCACCAACAGAAGACCTGAGCGCGAAGCAGACCGTTGATCCTGCACCACAAGCAACGCCAACACTAACGGAAAGCAACATGGCCAAGCCGACTGGTGAACCGCAACAGAACGACGATACGGCGCAGGAACAGGCTACAACAAACAAGCCAACAGGGTTCAAACCTCGCTTTAAAGCGGGTTTAACAAAAATTGATAAAAAGGAAGAATAATTTTCACTACATTTAAACTGATTTTTTTTCAACTAGTTTAATAACTCCGATTAAAACCAAAGACCAATGTTAAAGGAAGAAAGACAAGCATTTATTATACATCAGATCAATCTACACAACAAAGTTTTATCTTCAGATTTAAGTGTGCAACTCAATGTATCCGAAGATACCATCCGACGTGACCTGAACGAGCTTGCAGAAAATGGCAAAGTATTAAAAGTCTATGGTGGAGCACTTTCCAAATCTTTTCAGTTTCCTTTTCAGGACGGAAATGTCTATGCAAAAGAAGCTAAGAAAGAAATTGCAAAAAAAGCAAGCTCATTGATCTCAAATGGCATGACCATATTGGTGGGCGGAGGAACAACCCTGATTGAGCTGGCGCGTACGATTCCAGACCATCTTCAATGTACATTCTTTACGATCAGTCCATTAGTCGCATTGGAACTGGCGGAGAAGCCCAACCTCGAGGTGATCTTGGTCGGCGGAAAGCTGTCACGTAATACAAACATTGTATCAGGCGCACAGGTAGCCAATGAATTGGCAGACCTAAAAGTAGATCTCTGTTTACTGGGCACCAACTCGCTCTCTGTAGAAGATGGGGTAACGGATTCGGACTGGGAAGTCGTACAGATCAAACGCGCAATGATCAAATGCTCTAAGAAGGTTGCTATACTCAGTATCGCGGAAAAACTTAATTCCGTCCAGAAGATGAAAGTAGTACCGCTACGTGATATTTCCTATTTGATTACTGATATCAATCCGACTGATGTTTCCTTAAAAGAATTTGCGAATACAATTGCAATACTTTAATATTGCCGCTCATTTAATTTAGCATGTCATCGCAAACGGGAAATGACTCTTTAAAATCAAAAACAACAAAAGGACTGCTGTGGGGTGGCATGGCCAGCATCATTCAGCAGTTTTTGAGCTTCGGCTTCGGCATTCTACTCAATCGTAAACTAACGGAGGCTGATTACGGTTTAATAGCCATGATTACTATATTTTCTGTTCTTGCCTCGGCATTTCAGGAAAGTGGATTTGTGTATGGGATTGTCAACAAAAAAGAAGTCCAACACAAAGATTACAATGCTGTATTCTGGACAAGTGTCGGAATAGGTACATCTATTTACATTGTTTTGTTCTTTTCAGCTCCGCTGATCGCCCTTTACTACAACCAACCCGTACTTATCGAACTCAGTCGGTTTACCTTTCTTTCCTTTTGGTTAGGAAGCTTCGGGATAGCACATAATGCCTATCTTTTTCGCAATTTAAAGATCAAAGAAAGGGTGATCACAGGGACTCTGGCCCTTATTCTATCAAATACTATCGGTATTTATTTAGCCTATAAAGGTTATGCTTATTGGGCATTTGCTGTTCAAATCGTTTCCTATAGCAGTTTTAATATGCTTGGTTTTTGGTATTTCTCCAAATTCAACCCCTCATTTACTTTTGATTTCAGTCCTATCCGAGATATTCTAGGGTTTAGCAGTAAGATATTAGTCACCAATATTTTTATCAATATCAATAAAAATATATATGCCGCAATCCTGGGAAAACATTATTCTGCCGAAGAATTAGGACGTACTGTCCAACCTAATAAATGGAGCCAAATGGCACAGTCCATATTGACCAACATGGTCAATAACGTCACACAACCGATTCTTCGTGAGATAGAAGACGATAAAGACAGGCAAGTTCGTGTGTTCCGCAAACTGATCTCCTTCACGGCTTTTTTAGCCTTTCCGATGTTATTTGGTTTAACCACAGTTGCTCAGGATTTTATTATTATAACAATCACTGAAAAATGGCTGCAAAGTGCTATTTTTCTTCAGATTTTCTGCATCGGTGCGGCTTTCGATTCGGTAAGTAATGTCTTCTCCAGCCTGCTTATCAGCAAAGGAAAGTCTCAGATCTATATGCGAAATATCGTCGTTTTTGGTTTACTCCAAATCGCTATTTTAGTCTTCGGCAAATCACTTGGGATTGAAATGCTAATTGCATTGACTTCTGGATTAAATGCGTTATGGATATTTGTCTGGTACGCATCGGCCAAACCCTATATGACCTATTCATTCAGTTACCTGGCTCAGGATGTTTTTTCGTATGCAGCATTGGCGGGCATCAGCTGCTTGGCAGCGCACTACGCCACCGCATCCATTGCCAACCTTTATCTCCGGTTTGCTAGTACTATTGCCGTCGCCGTATGTGCATATATCATCGTCAACAGAATCTTTAAACCAGGTATTCTGCTTGAATTATTCAGCTATTTCATCACAGTTATCCGAAAAAAATAGATGACCAAGATTCTCACCATAATCGTTTCTTATAATTTTGAATCTTGGATTCACAAATGCTTGCCGAGTTTGCTAGCATCGGGCCATCAAACGGATATCCTTGTTATAGATAATAACTCAGGGGATCATACTACCCGTATCATCAAAGAAACTTACCCTACAGTCAGACTAATAGAAAGTCCCGAAAACCTCGGTTTTGGAAAGGCCAATAACATGGGGTTAACTATCGCCCTGAAGGAAGATTATGACTACGCCTTTTTGGTCAATCAGGACGCCTGGATAGATCGGAACTGCATCGCTAACCTGATCAAGGTAAGCACAACAAACGTCGGAATTATTTCCCCCATCCACTACGATGGAACGGAGAAAAAACTCGATCATGGTTTCTCAGTCTACACGAAGCATGCACAGCTTGAAAATTCCTATCGAACTTGTTCATTCGTCAATGCTGCTTTTTGGTTGATACCAAAAGCTGTCATCAAAAAAGTCGGCGGTTTTTCTCCGATCTTTTTCCATTATGGAGAAGATAAAGATTATGCCAACCGCATCCATTATTATGGACTGAACTTTGTGCTGGCTGAAGACGCCAGGGCCTATCACGATAGACAACAGCGCCAAGTAGATCGCCAAGCTTTTCTAAAAAGCGAATTCGTCTATCATCTGACGGAATATTGCAATATCAATTATACGTTCACAAAGGCCTTTTCGATGGCTATATTAGCGAGCGTAAAGAAAATGCTATCTTCTTTAGGTAAAGGTCGTATTTTTGAAACAAGAAGTTATTTCAATATTGCTTTTAGACTATTGGGTAAGACCGGGGTAGTCTGTAATACCCGTCGGACTAATAAAAAAGCTTTTAACAAAATTTTTTGATCGATGGATAGTCCTGCTCCAGTTTTACTCTTTGTGTATAATCGCCCAGCGCATACGCTAAAGACTCTTGCGGCACTTGAGAAAAACAAGTATGCTGACCAGACGGCTCTCTATATTTACTCGGACGCAGCAAAGGATGAACGTGCGGTTCAGGCTGTAGAAGAGGTGCGTAAGATTATTAAAAAACCCTGGTATTTTAAACAGATTAAAATTATCGAACGGGACAAGAATTGGGGGCTGGCCGCCAATGTCATTGATGGTGTCACTGAAGTTGTGCGGGAACATGGACAGATTATAGTCCTGGAAGATGATCTTGAAACGTCTGCATTTGCGCTCGACTATTTTAATAAAGCGCTAGACCGTTATCGGGAAGATGAACAGGTCATGCAGATCAGTGGCTACAGTTACCCAGTACAAAATCTGAATGAGCTACCGGAAACATTTTTCTTTCGCGTCGCCAATAGCTGGGGCTGGGCAACCTGGGATCGTGCCTGGCAACATTTTAACCCCGACATTGATGAGCTTACTTCCGATTTTTCGGATGACCAGATTCACCAATTCAGTATTGAAGGAAAAGAGAACTTTTGGAAGCAGGTACAGGAGCTTCGCAGCGGAAAGATCAATTCCTGGGCAATCCGCTGGTACGCTTCGGTATTCAAAAAAAATGGACTAGTTTTGTATCCGAGGAATTCGATGACACAGAATATCGGCAATGATGGTTCAGGCACCCATACGGCTGCAGAATCAACCTATCAGGTTACATTGGCTGATCATCCTGTAGTTTTCTTTCCAACAGAAATTGCGGAGAATAGGCAGGCCTATGAAGCTATCAAATATTTCTATGCACATCGGAAAGGTTCTTTACTCAGCCGGGGTATCCGGTTCCTCAGAAAGAAAATTAACAAATTCAATAAATAGACATGGCTGCTCATCCAAAATTTTCAATCATCACTGTCGTTTACAATAATGTGCGGGATATTGAGCACACCATTACATCGGTTGTTAACCAGACCTACGACAATATTGAATACATCGTCATTGACGGCGAATCATCCGATGGTACCTTATCGGTTATCCACAAATATCAGGACAAAATTGCGGTTTTATTATCTGAAAAAGACAAGGGAATTTATGATGCAATGAACAAAGGTCTTGCTTTAGCCTCAGGTGACTATGTTCTTTTTCTGAATTCAGGTGATGAAATATACGATCTCAATACCATCGAAAACTTAGCGAAACTCAGTAATGATGCCGATATCCTCTATGGTGAAACAATCCTAATAGACGAAAACAGAAATATTATCGGTGAGCGAAGACATAAGGTACCTGCAAATTTTGACTGGAAGAGCTTTCGCTATGGCATGAACATCTGTCATCAGGCGATCTATATCAAGCGAAGTATTGCGGAGCCCTATGACCTCAATTACAGACTATGCGCGGATATAGATTGGGTCATTCGCTGTGCTAAAAAGGCAAATAAATCGGTTAATGCGCATCAATATGTAGCGCGTTATCTCGTCGGCGGGATGTCAAAACAGAAACATAAGGAGTCGCTAAAAGAACGCTTCGCCATCTTCAAACACTATTACGGTGCCATTCCCAATCTATTCAACCATGTGGTCATCGCATTAAAAGCGATCTGGTACCGCGTTAATTACGGAAAACCCCAAGACTAATGCTAAATCCTGAAATCCTCACTGAACTTGTAACGGTTAAAATGCCTTTTGGCAAATATCAAGGCTACACGTTATGCAATCTCCCGGAGCCTTATTTGGTCTGGTACAATCAAAAAGGGTTTCCTAAAGGCAAATTAGGCCAACAACTGGCCACACTGTATGAGATCAAGCTAAATGGGCTGGAATACCTCCTGGAACCTTTGAAGAAAAGGTGACAAAGGTCATTTTCTTCCATTTATTATTTTTCGTAGCTTTGCAGTGAATTTATTTTTGCATTAAACGCCGTTTGCAGCGGTATCAATGAATATCATGACACAATATCAAACATTGCTGTACTATTGTTACAGCCCTATCGAAAACGCAGAACAATTTGCGGCTGACCACCTTGAATTCTGTAAATCACTTGACTTAGTAGGACGTATTATTGTTGCTGATGAAGGCTTGAATGGTACCGTTTCGGGTACGAGTGAGGCTTGTCAGCAGTATATGGCTGCAATTTATGCGGATGGTCGTTTTAACAAAACGGAATTTAAAATCGATCATGTTGAAGAACCTTCTTTCATCAAAATGCATTGCCGTTACAAAGCTGAAATCGTGCACTCTGGATTAAGAGATCCCAAAGAAATCGATCCAAACCGCCAAACAGGTGTGCATCTGGAGCCAAAAGATTTCTTGGCGATGAAAGACCAGGAAGATGTCGTTGTATTGGATGTGCGTTCAAACTATGAGCATAATGTAGGTCGCTTTAAAAATGCTGTAACTCTGGACATTGATAATTTCCGCGAGTTTCCAGAAAAGATCAAAGAGCTTGAACAATATAGAGGAAAAAAAATACTGACATACTGTACGGGTGGTATCAAATGTGAAAAAGCTTCTGCCCTATTGCTAAAAGAGGGATTTGAGGATGTGTACCAATTACATGGTGGAATCATTAAATATGGCAAAGAAGCTGGTGGCGAAGATTTCGAAGGCCAATGTTATGTATTTGACAATCGTGTCACAGTCGATGTTAACTCAGTCAACCCATCTGTTGTATCAACCTGTTTCAATTGTGGCAAACAGACAACTAAGATGATCAACTGTGCCAATCCGGTATGTAATGAGCATTTTACCCAATGTGATGAATGTGGCTGGGAAATGGACGGTTGTTGTTCGGTTGCCTGCAAAGAAAGCCCAAATAAACGGGAATATGATGGGACAGGATACTATGTGAAGGTACCTCAACCAGTCAATGTAGACAAAATCAGCAAGAGAAAACATAAGAATTTTCCACCTAAGGTGAAGGTTGAAAATTAATTCAATACAGCATAAAAAAAGTCGGTAACTGATCAGTTACCGACTTTTTTATGCTGTAAGATTGTATTTTACTTCGTAAACATTCCTGCGATCGAATCGAGGATATTCCCTTTGGACTGGCCATCGTTACTTTTATCAAAGAAGTTACCGGCCAAACCGCCCAACATATCAGTCATACTACCACCCGCAGAAGCTTGTGGCGTTTCTTGGGTAGGTTCTTCCTGTCCACCACCTAAAAATGAACCAAGAATTCCCCCAAGCATACCACCGCCGGCACCTTGCTGTCCGCCACCACCTAAAACAGAACCGATCAGATCACCAATACCGCCACCACTGGAGGCCTGTTTTTGTTGCCCTAGATATCCCATGACAATAGGTGCAAGTGTTGCCAAAACACCAGTTACCTGCGCTGAACTAATACCCGCTTTATCGGCAATATTCTGTGTGACCACTTCTGTATTTTGCCCAAACATATGGTTGACAATCTTGTTCCCGTCGTCGGATCCGCCCTGACCGAATAAATCTCCTATCTTATCGAAGATACCTCCACCGCTATGTTGATCGATCGCTTTATCGATGTTTTCCGATTGACCTTTGTTTTTCGCATTGTAATTCAATGCTGCGATCATTAAAGGAACAGCTGCTGCCACAATCCATTTTGCTTTGGATTCACTGACACCTGTCATTTTAGAAATGGCTTCAATTGCTTTCGAGCCTACTCCGCCTGTAACTAAGTCTGTTAAGTTCATAAGTCTTCGTTTATAGTTATGATGAAGATAACGATTTTTTCTGAGGAGTTTAGAAAATATATGCCAACAACAAAAAGCCCTGTGGAGTGTTAACTACACAGGGCTTATAAGATCAATCGTTCAATCTAATAACTCTTATAGATCGCAATATCATCCAGACCTAACCTTCCATTATTAATGACATTATTACTGGTCCCGAGACCGAGTTTAGTAACCCTGAAACGAACAGCTCCCTGAACATTCATTAAGAATACGGCCTGTTTTGAATTCAGACTCTGCGAAGTTGGATGTGCGTCTGCAATGGATTCACCTGTTTGCTTCCAAGTCACGCCCTGATCCGTAGAATATTCCAGCTTAAACGTACATGACCGATCCGTATAATATGAGCCGTACCAAAGTGTCACTTTTGAGGCGCCATTTGGCATATCAAAATTCATTTGTACATAGCCATCTACGCTCAAGTTTTGTTGCATACGGATTGCATTTTTACCGGAAACAATCCGATCACGACCAGCCGTGGTTCCTAGAATAGCCTGATATAGTTTCCATTGCCCAGTTGAAAAAGGCACATCGTTCTTTTCGCCCATATCGTAGCTCCCTTTCACGCTTGCATCTAATGCCTCAAAGGTCTCCGGCCATCCGGCATATAATTTGCCACTCGCATAAGCCATATCGGAATAGTCCTGCATGCGAATCTGCAGCTTATCCCCCTCTCTGAATGCAATTCCTCTGAAAGAGGCACTTGGAGCAATAGACTGCGCCGCAAATGTTGCATCATCCTCTGTATGCAAGGTAATCTCATTTTTATCCCCATCCATCAAGATCTTATCGCCTTTTAGAGCTGTCCCTGATGTCGGCTCCGGCTCAACATCAGCCGTAACATCGATGTAAGTTGATTCAAACTCATCGAATTTCGCTTTAAGGTTAGCGACCGATACGGCTAGCGGGGCAACATTCCTATTCGAGGCAAAGACATTGACCTGTTGATTATTCACTGCAGATAAAACCATTAGACCAGATTTTTTGACCAATTTTGCACCATTAATATTGATCTGAACAGAATCACCAAATTTAAAGCTTGAGGCATCAGTGACTTCAACCAATATTCCCCTACGTTGATTTCGCCAGATATTCTGAACAGCAATTGTATTTTCAGGCAGATTCTTATTCTCCGCACGTGAGACCACGAGCGCTTTAACATACTTGGCGCCTAGTGCATTGGATTCGTTAAGCTGCAAATCCGTATTCTTGTGAAGACTACGTAATGTATATAATGATATTTCAGGATTTAATTCTCCGATAGCCTCATTGATATCCTCTTTACAGCCTGTTAGGAGCGTTGACATTGCCAACGCAGCCCACATTACTATCTTTAACTTTTTCATAAACTAGTTGATTGTTGGTTGCCACCACATTTTTTCATTTATCCCATCCCCTCCCATACGACTGACCGCATCTTGGTAATTCTCTCTATTAAGAGACTGGACAATAATCGGGTAATTTAATCTCACTGGCATTTTCCCGTTATTTAATAAACCAGGCCCCTTATACAGATCCAACAACTGCGTTCTACGATACTCATACCATTGTTGAAAATCTGTAAACATCATGGCATAGTATTTTTGCAGATGCACTTTTTTCAGTTTTTCAGTTTCGGGGTCAGCGTTAGAAAAAGCTACTTTTGGATTTGTAAGATAAGTTGCTGGCGCTGTTGTTCCCCAAAATTCCATGGCTGCGTTTACTCCTTTCAAATTTGCGGCTGAAGCATCGACATTCGCATAGCCCCTGATACCACATTCGGCGATAATAAACTGCAATTCAGCATAATTCATCATATTTCCCATACGTGCATCTGATTTTAATGCTGCAAGGAGTGTAGATTGACGTTCAGGAACATTTCCCCGAGCATAACCGGACTGCATACCGCCATAGATACCAAGGGTAGCTTCAGTAGCCCAGATCTTCAAACGAGGATCGCCAAGGTCCATCAAATTATTAATAAAAAATTCAGAATATCCCCTCGTGCCATTAAAATCAATATCACGCACATTATAATTGGGGTTCATATATGGCTGTACATTGGTGTAATACAAAGCTGCTGTCTCCGCATTACTTTGCATAATCGGATATTCCGCTACATTAGTCTCTAATATTTCCTTGATCTTGGCGACAGCATTACTTTCAGTTTTATGCGCAACTCTCAATAATAATCTTAAATACAGAGAGTTACCAAATTTTCGCCATTTTGTGGCATCTGAATTATAAATTGGATCCATCGCGGTATTGGCCGATTCCACCGCAACATTCTCTTTCAATAAGGTATTGGCCTCCTCCAGTTTTCGGAAAATATCTCCGTAGATATCTTCCTGTTTATCAAATTTAGGGGTAAGATTACCTTCGGAAAAACCTTTATTACTATCGAAATACGGCACATCACCATACATGTCGGTGATCAGGGAACTTACCCATGCATCCATGACTAAGGAAATGCCCATATAAGTCTGATAACCGACCTGTTTTGCGTCGTTTGCTCTCTGATATATATCTCTAATATTCGTCAGTTGCACATACCAACCGGACCAACTTGATTCCGATTCCGATGGTCGAATCTCATAGCGCTGAATTTCCAAATTATCATTTATTGTGACTGTAACCTGCATCAATTCGTTATTGATCCTTAAATTACGAGATAGATTAGTACTCAACACATTTACCAAAGCTGGTGCAATCAAGCTTTGCGGTGCTACTGCAGAAACTTTATTGGGATCGGTATTCTTTTCTACAAAATCTTTAGTACAACTCTGGAATACTATACTCCCGAGAATGAGTAAAAATGTTATACGGATATATTTTTTCATAGTGTCAATAATTAAAATGAAAATGATAGATTCACACCCATTGTCCGCGTCGAAGGAAATTGAGCAATTTCAGCTCCTTTCTCAATTCCACTACCGGTCAAAGAAGCAAATTCTGGATCAAAAGCTGGCCATTTAGTAAATACAAAAAGATCGCGACCATATAAACCAATAGATGCTTTTTCAATTTTGTAACGGCTTAAAAAAGATTTCGGCAATGAATAATCCAATCTAACTTCCCGCAGTTTGATAAAATCAGTAGAAAAAGTGTTTGATTCAAGATTGTCACGATTAAAATGTCTTGCATAATAATCCCCAGCCGTTGCAACGACCGTATTTTTGCTATAACTTCCATCTGGATTCAGCACAACGCCGTCGCCAATAATCCCTGTATAACGTCCCGGAAGCGTCTTCTTTAATTTCCCCTCTTCCATCAGAACAGCATGCGTTAATGAATAACCCACCCCGCCAAACTGTCCATCAAATAGGAAATTAAAGCGGAAACCTTTGTACTTGAATTCATTGCCCCAACCAAATTTCGTGGTCGGATTGGGATTACCAATATAACGGCTTTCTTGTGCCAATACAGGTACACCATCAGCATAGATGATCTTTCCATCGGGATTTCTTTCATAACCTAGTCCCCAGATATCACCAAATCTACGCCCTGGTATGGCCTCTATAGTACCGCGGCTACCAAACAATGTAGAAAGAATAAGTCTCCCTTCAAGCGAAGCGGGTATAGAAACGACTTCCGAATCATAATGGGTAAAATTCCCATACATATTCCAGTTTAACTTGTCCTGACTTTTCAAAATATCTCCCGATAAAGCAATCTCAATTCCTTGAGTTTTAACCTCCCCACCATTGGTGAACTTTCGTCTATAACCACTGGAAGGATCTACAGGCGTTTCGATTAACTGCTTGTCCATCAATGTATGATACACCGTCAAATCCAGTTTTATTCGGTCTTTAAACATCCGAAAGTCAGTTCCTAATTCATAAGACAAGGTATTTTCGGCTTGTAAATTTTCGTCAGGAACTGTCGAAGGATTAGATAATCCACCGTTAAATCCGATCACACTGCTATATCCATAAAAGTTATTAAAGGGTTTGGTTCCTCCTCCTCCTACTCCAGCAATAGAGGCCCGTAATTTCCAATAGTTGATTGATCTTGGCAATTCAAAGATTTGACTTAAGATAAAGCTTGTATTAACCGATGGGTAAAAGAAAGGCTTAACTTCATTTCTTTTAGGTGAAGCTAATGTACTTGCCCAGTCTACACGTCCTGTAACGTCAATAAAATATCTTTCTTTATAACTATAATTGGCCAAACCATAGACACTATGAATAGCGTACTCCGCTCTATATGGATCATAAAGTACCCTTTCTCTTGCATTTGCAAACTTATACTGATTCGGATAAATCAGACTATTTGCTGATGCATCATCTTTAATGTATTTGTTGTTTAATAAGGCTCCCCCGGCTGAAACACCAAAACGATGGTTTTCCGAACGTTGGTTATTGTATTGTAATAAAAAATCCGAATTTCGTTCCTCGGCATAAATAGATTGTTCACGATAGTAACCAAACGCATATTTATAAGTATCAAAAGGTCTTGACTGCTTACGTTTGTCGTAGCTCATATCAATCCCTGTCCGGAGCATCAAACTTAGTTCATTGGTAAACTTATAATCTAACTGCACATTTCCAATCAGGTTATTTTTATTCTGTGCATTGACCATATCATAAGAAATCGTTCTCGGATTATCCAGTAAATTGGAGAATGGTGTCATTTGTTCAATGCCCTCCTTACCTGGAAGCCAATTCTGATCCAACCAAGCCGCATCTATATTCGGAACAATCCCCCGAACAAAATACATATAGCTTTGATTATTGTAACCGCTATTAGGCAAATTGTCGGAACCTCTATTATTAAAATTAATTTTTGTCGATAAGTTTAATTTATCAGTGATCTTACTGCTAAATTGCGTTGCAATTGTGTGCCTATTATAGCCCATATTGGGAATAATCCACTTATTGGTTACATTAGTATATGAAAATCGAGCTGTTGTTTTCTCCGTTGATCCCGAAACACTAATGGAATTTGTCGAAGTCAACTCCGTTTGAAACAGGTCCTTGCGATTGTTTTCATAAGGTCGCCAAAGTGTACGCTCGGCAGGCGTTTGCCTATAATTAGCGGGATCATATTGGTAATAGTATTGACCATCAAATTTGGGCCCCCAAGCAGATGAAGTGCTCAATGTACTAGCGCCATCTTCCGATTGACCATAGGAGTAATACAGGTCCTGCCCTATAGCGCCTTGCCCATATTCATACTGATAATCAGGCCATCGATTAATGCTTCCGATTGCTGTATTTGAATTGACAGTAACTCCTATTCTATTTTGTATACTCTTTCCTTTTTTGGTAGTAATAATAACTGCACCACGAGACCCTCTATACCCATATAATGCAGCAGCCCCAGGCCCCTTCAGAACTGAAACTGACTCAATATCTTCAGGATTAATATCAGCCAAAGAAGATCCAAAATCTACGGGTGAATCACCATCCAAATAGGCCGAATTTCCGTTCCCTGTCATTCTCGTTCCACCTCCCATGATAATCCCATCCACAACAATAAGCGCATCATTCTCACCCGTCATTGAGGTTTCTCCACGCAGAATAACTTTATTGGATCCCAATGGTCCTGCTCCAGATTTCACTAAATTTAGACCAGCAACTTTCCCCGTTAATGCATCTGTCCAGTTGTTTGAAATCGCATTGGTCAATTCCTCCCCTTTCACGGTACTAATGGAGTAACCAAGTGCTTTCTCCTCACGTTGAATACCCAGCGCCGTAACAACAACTTCATTCAGGGCCTCGGAAGTAACATCTAAAGCTATTTTCACCTCAGACTGTCCTGTTGCAAAGGTCTTCGTCTGCCCCTCATAGCCAATTAATTGAAAACGGATCAAAGCTCCTGCTTCAACCTCTATTTCAAAATTACCGTTCCGATCTGTTGTCCCTTTCGCTATTCCGTCCGAAAGAATTGAAACCGAAGCCAGTGGCTCTTTCGTCTTGCTATCTACAACTTTTCCTTTAATTTTAATCTTCCCCTGATTAAAATTATGGATGACTCCATGACTGTCTTCCATTGGAACAGCCGCCGAAGCTACATCCAGATTGCAGGCAACAATCAATGCTGCAAATAGCACTTTTGAGGATGAGTGCCTTAGATTAATTTGGATAGGGTTAATACTAAACATAGATATTAGTGTAAATTGTTAATTTTCAATTTGGGACAAAAGTATATTCTTAACAAAAAGTTTGTTTTAACTTAATGTTTTCTTTCTGTTAACAATTGTTTCGAATATCATTTCCTTTAAGAAACATCTTTCCCGATTTACATCTTATAAAAATGCAGAAGAATCCAGTATCAATAGGAATTTCATGCATTAGGTTTAAAAAGCACTTACTATAAGTTGGTTATTTATTATTACAGAATCGAAAATAATTAATATTTTACAAAAAACGAAATAAATCGAAATTATATAAAACCAATAACACAACAAAAAATCAGCATCAAGCTTAGAAAGGTCTCAACTCAAAAAAGAAAAAGAATAGCTTTTATAAGTTTTAGCTCAATCAGATATGCAATTCATGACACTCCAAAGCGCTACCTGTTCCAATAAAGTAGTGGATCATCATTAGATATAAATACGTTATCGATACTTAATCAATACTGTAACAATACTTGAGCTGCACTGAATCTCTACTAAGTCAGCACCTAACCCCAGTTGGTGTCAACATAAAAGGCTTAAATTCGGGCGATTAGATTTGATATACTTGGTTTTTTTTTAAATATAAAAGCCCAAACTTTCGTTTGGGCTTTCTTAATATAATGAAAAATTTGATATTAGCGTTTCTCAAAGCTCCATTTCACATAGTTTATATTCTTATCGTCGGCGAGATACTTTTTCTCATAGTACGTCTTGATTGATAAAACATTATCGACCAAGTCAGAGCGGTACAGATCTGTTGTCTCTTTATATTTTTTTAGGTTCTGTAGCTCTATTTGCTCCAGGGTATACGCATAGAAACCATCGTTATCTGTCTTTAGATTCATCATCCCTTCTGGCTTCATGACAATCTTGTAACGGTCCAAAAATTTAGGACCTGTCAAGCGTTTCTTTTCGCGACTGTCCTGCGGCTGTGGATCTGGAAAGGTAATCCAAATTTCATCAATTTCATTTTCAGCAAAGTGCTCAAGAAGCGTTTCAATCTGTATCCTTAAAAATGCGACATTCTTGATACCATCTTCCAATGCTGTTTTTGCACCACGCCAAATACGGTTGCCCTTAAAATCAATACCAATAAAGTTCTTTTCCGGAAACAAGCGCGCCAAATTCACCGTATATTCTCCTTTACCACAGGCAAGTTCCAAAACAACCGGGTTTGTATTTCCAAATTGCTTCTCCGCCCATTTTCCTTTATATTCTTTGCCGGCATCGAGCTGGATGACATTCTCAAAAGTCGCTACTTCGGCAAATTTACGTAGTTTATCCTTTCCCATTTTTTAATTAATATCCCGCAAAAATAACCTTATATTCCCGCTAAAAAAAATAAATCTTGATGCCCGCGGGAATACCGATAAAATGTCTTTACACAGGCAATTTATATTGCATATAAAAAGCAATTTATCTAAGTTTGCAGGAATCAATAACTTATCGTGGAAAAAGACGCTAAAATTTACGTAGCAGGCCATCGAGGAATGGTCGGATCAGCAATATATCGCAAATTAACGGAACTGGGGTACAATAACATCGTAACTCGTACGTCTCAAGAATTAGATCTGCGCAACCAACAGGCAGTTGCTGATTTTTTCAACGAAGAGAAACCTGATTATGTCTTCCTGGCTGCGGCTAAAGTTGGTGGAATCATGGCCAATAATACCTATCGTGCGGATTTCATCTACGAAAATATGGCAATACAGAATAATGTCATTAAGTCCTCCTACGATAATGAAGTTACAAAATTGATGTTTTTAGGTTCGAGTTGCATCTATCCCAAAATGGCCCCGCAGCCTTTAAACGAGGATCTATTATTGACGGGCACGCTTGAGCCCACCAATGAGCCTTACGCAATCGCCAAAATAGCTGGTATTAAAATGGCCGAAGCCTTTCGTGACCAATATGGCTGTAACTTTATATCAGTGATGCCAACCAATCTGTATGGTATCAACGATAATTATCATCCGCAAAACTCGCATGTCCTACCGGCCCTGATCCGTAGATTTCATGAAGCTAAGGTAAACAACTTGGATGAAGTTGTTATCTGGGGTACCGGAACTCCCCTAAGGGAATTTCTTTTTTCAGATGATCTGGCTGATGCCTGTGTCTTCCTAATGAATAATTATAATGAAAAACAGTTTGTTAATATCGGTATCGGCGAAGACCTCAGCATAAAGGACCTTGCCGAGCTCATTAAAGAAGTTATCGGATATAAAGGCAAAATCTCATTCGATAGCAGTAAACCTGACGGAACACCACGCAAATTAATGGATGTATCCAAATTGCACGCATTAGGTTGGAAGCATAAAATCAATCTCCGCGAGGGAATTAAATTGGCTTATGCTGACTTCCTGAAAAAAGAGGAAGCAAACTCCTAATAGGTTTCACTATAGGAAGGAATACCATATTCGTTGACTTCATCTTTAAGTGGAACGTCTCCTTCAATTTGTGAGCCTTTCTTCTTCTTCTTTTTGGGACGAATAAAGTTAGTGAGTTTGCCGATTAAACCACTGATTTTATCCTGATTGATCTGACCGACAGCACGCTCAGACAACAACAACATCAGTGCCTTTTTCAGTACGCCTGTGTTCTTCAGAAACAATCTGTTCATAATAAAAGGAACACCTATACGCAGGGTTTTTGTCAACCAATCTGAATCGGGATTATTACTTTTTGCAAATAATTGCTGAACGATATTTACTCCGGGAATATTATTTTTTAATGAATTGAAAAATCGGATTGGAGCTTCAATCTTATTATTAAACAAAGTGAATTGTGCTTTCAAGTAAGCTTCCTGTTCGTTTTTAAGTTCTTTCAAACGAGCAATTTCTTCCTTAAGCTCTTTTAAATTGCGTATTTTCGTCTGCTTATTATTCATTTGTAGCCCCTTCTCTATCAAATTTTTCCTTTTTTTTCAAGTCTTCCTCTTCTTCCTCGATTTCATCATTCCATTTGGCCAAAAAGCGGCGGATAGAAAGATCCATAAACTTCGACTCCAAAGCGGGTTCAAAAACTCGTATGATCACGATAATCACCATAAAAATACCCGCTGTTGCCAAGAATCCCAATGAATAGCTTCCCAATAGTTCACCTAGCCAAAATCCCAATGCTAAACATAAGAAAAAGACAACAAACAAAGTAAAGATTAATTTGGTCGCATCTACTACTAAACTAGCAATCAGGCGCGATGAACGCTCGATTGTCTTCAATTTAACAAGCTTAAACTGGGAATCTATGTACTCCTTGGTTTTCTGGAAAGTACCACTAAGTGAAAATTTTTCTTCTTCCATTCATCTAAAATTTATGTAGGCTATCTCAAAAGTCCCAATATGAACTTCTTAATTGTTTGAATTCGGTCTTTTGAAATAGCCTATAATCCTATGTATTTCATCAAATCATCCCAAAGGACGACTTGCACTCTATGCATGCTCGATGATATCATCGTCTACAATCTCCTCGGCCTGGTTTAATTTACCTTTTAAGGTGGAGACAATTTTTTCTTTAAATTCATTCAATTGATCGAATTGTTCTTCAGCTCTCTCACGAATAGCATCACTCAAATCGCTTAATGAATCATTGATCTTATCTCTTGTATCTGATCCTTTATCCGGAGCAAATAAAACTCCCAAAGCTGCACCCGCAGCAAGACCTGCCAACAACGCCAAAGCTACTTTACTTGTGTCATTCATTTCTTTTTCTTTTTAAAGTTCTAATTCTATTATACGATGAATCTAGTCTTCGATAATAATACAATTTATAAAGCAAATCGTTTGCCAAATACCACATTTTATCCATTATTTACTAGAATCTATCTAATTACAATATAGTCATTTTCCAACAATTCTCTATCGATTTACAATAATTCGCCAAAGTATTATTATTTATAATTTAATATTTAGTATCTTTAAATCAACCGATTATAAAATTCATGTTGAACAAAACCTATTGTAGTGCCGTCTATGGAATTGAGGCATGTACCATTACCGTTGAGGTTGTAGTTTCTACAGGACTGCATTATTATATCGTCGGACTTCCTGACAATGCTGTCAAAGAAAGCCTCAGACGTATTGAAAGTGCCATTACTTCCTGTCAGCTTCACATGCCACGGCAAAAAATTGTGGTCAACTTGGCACCAGCTGACATCAGGAAAGAGGGCTCCAGCTACGATTTATCTATTGCGATCGGTATACTTGCCTCTTCTGGACAGTTAATAAGCAATCTATTGGAACATTACCTGATTTTGGGCGAGTTGTCTTTAGATGGTAGTATAAAACCCGTTAGAGGCGTTTTATCCATCGCTCTACAAGCATTAAAGGATGGATTTAAAGGGATCATACTTCCACAACAAAATGCACTGGAAGCCGCCATCGTTACTGGAATTGATGTG
Organism: Sphingobacterium sp. HMA12; assembly: GCF_002933815.1. Lineage (GTDB taxonomy): Bacteria > Bacteroidota > Bacteroidia > Sphingobacteriales > Sphingobacteriaceae > Sphingobacterium. The sequence goes on along the minus strand of NZ_BEYR01000002.1, from coordinate 184,259 downwards.
ATCGCTGTCGAAAACCTCAGCGACGTGGTCCAGTTTCTCAATAATTCGAAAAATATTGCTCCAACTAAAGTCGACATCCAATCCTTCTTTCACACAGAAACAAATAGGTATGATGTTGACTTTTCGGACGTTCGTGGACAGGAAAATATTAAAAGAGCATTAGAAATAGCTGCGGCCGGAGGTCATAATGTCATTCTAATAGGTCCACCAGGAGCAGGAAAGACCATGCTGGCGAAAAGATTACCAACGATTCTACCGCCGCTTAATATAGCCGAATCTCTGGAAACTACCAAAATTCATTCTGTTTCGGGAAATCTCAAAGCTAAAGATGCTCTACTGACGACTCGACCATTTCGCGCACCACATCATACCATCTCTGATGTTGCCATGGTCGGTGGTGGCTCCAACCCCCAACCCGGTGAAATCTCGTTGTCGCATCACGGCGTACTATTTCTGGATGAGCTTCCCGAATTTAAACGAAGTGTCCTGGAAGTCATGCGACAACCACTGGAATCCCGGACCATCAACATATCCCGGGCAAAATTATCCATTGATTATCCGGCCAGCTTTATGTTAATAGCGGCGATGAACCCCTGCCCCTGCGGGTACTTTAACCATCCCGAAAAGGAATGTATCTGCGGCAGCAACACCGTTCAGCGGTATTTAAGTAAAATATCAGGTCCTTTGTTGGATCGCATTGATCTGCATGTAGAAGTCACCCCGGTACAATTTGACGAATTGAGCGCCTCCCGTCCCGTTGAAAACAGTCAGATCGTTCGCAATCGTGTCATTCAAACAAGAGAAATCCAAAAACAACGATTTGGATCCTATACCGATATCCATTGTAATGCGCATATGAGCACAAAGCTTACCAGAGCGATCTGTCAGATCGGCGAATCGCAAAAGCAATTACTTAAAACAGCCATTGACCGCTTGAATCTTTCTGCACGAGCTTACGATCGAATATTAAAAGTCGCCCGCACTATCGCAGACATGGAAAATAGTCCAACGATCGAAAACCACCATCTCGCTGAAGCAATCCAATACAGAAATTTAGACAAAGAAACCTGGGGCGGGAAATTTTAAAACTGCGCCAGACAATGTTTTATTACCCAAGGAAAACAAATGATCGTCAGGATCAATCCAGATAATGCACCAAAGAAATGCGCATCATGGTTAATCCCATCCTGGGCCTTTTTGGAGGCCCAGATGCAATACCCCAAAAACAGAAAGGCAAATAGATAAGCGGGCATACCAATGATAAACATTACTCCTATCTTGGTTGTTGGATCAAAGAGAATGTAGCTAAACAGCACCGCACAAATCGCACCTGAAGCGCCTAAACTGTAATAGCCATAATTATTTTTCTGTTTTATAATCGTTGGAATATCGCTTAACAGCAAACTACCTAAATAAATCACAGCGAAAAAAAGATGCCCATAAGGACTGGCCTGCGCCAGTATTCGCTCCAATCCAAACGCAAAATAATAGAAAGTGATCATATTGAACAGGAGATGCCCCCAATCTTTATGGATAAAACCACTTGTCAGAATGGTATACAAGCGCTGTTTGCGTGCGATACTATACGGATGGAGCATTAACTTACTATAGAGCTGCTCATGAGAAAAGGTATATATACTCGTTACAAGCGTAAAAAAGAAAATAACACTTGCTACAGGAGTTTGCTGTAAATAATAAGTCAGCATGGTTAAAAACGGTCTTCTAAAAGTAAAACATAGAGTTCTTTGGGGCCATGAGCCCCCAAAACTAATCTTTTCTCAATATCAGCTGTCCGGGAAGGCCCCGTAATCGTTGAAATCATCGTTGGAATCTCCTGCCCATAACGTTTCTGCATATAAGCCAAGGCATCTTTCACATCCCACACCAATTGAGAGGCTTTAGCGACAACGATATGAATCGGCGGATAGATGCTCAGACGACGTCCGGAAGCATTTGCATTACTCACCATAATACTGCCATTACGTGCAATCAATGCTTCACACGAGGTAATGCTCGCATTGGCAGACTCGAAGTCTTTCTCTGTTTTGAAAAATGGAAAACCATAGGGACTTAACAGATTTTGGATTCCCTGCTCCCAGGCATAGATATTTTTTATATTATTGACCTCTGTCAACGTAATCAAATTCTCAATGAGGCCGATCTCACCATCGCAATAAAGAAACTTGCCACCAGCGGCTGTCAGTTCACGAACAAAAACAAGATCAACCAATTCATCCTCTTCTTTGTAAAGGGGTGTTTCTTTGAAATTAGGATGTGGATTATCGTTTTTTTGAAGTAATGCCTGTCGTATACGTTTTAACATTACCTCCTTCGCTGTCGCGTTCTTCACGTTCATGGCTCAATAGCAATATAAATACAGCGCTAGAGTTTTTCTAGCGCTGCAAAATCTAAATTAGTTTAAACTACCTGACGGATTATTGTCTAATCGCTGTTCATCTTTTGAAGTAGCTTCTTCAGGGTGGACATCCAACGGTAAATCAGTCTGCGGTACTCCGCCCCCCTCGGCACCATTGACAAACTCATCGTAGGTTGTCTTGGTTTCAAAAGGACGTTTACCTAATATTTCTTCAAGATCGGATTGGAAAAGAATTTCTTTTTCCAATAGTTTCTCCGCAATCTTAATCAATCCTTCACGTTTATCCAATAAAAGTTGTTTTGTACGTGCATAGACATCGGTAATCAGATTACGAACTTCAGCATCAATCAGCTCTGCCGTTTTGTCAGAATATGGCTTTTGGAAAGACGCCTCTGAGCTGTCACGGAAAGACACATTTCCGACCTTATCGTTCATACCATAGATGGCAATCATTGCATAAGAAAGCTGGGTGATACGTTCCAGGTCATTTTGAGCACCTGTAGATATTCTTCCGAAAGTAATATCTTCGGCTACACGTCCACCCATAGTCATACACAAGCTGTCTACCAGTTGCTCTGTTGTATATAAGAACTGTTCACGTGGAAGATATTGTGCATATCCTAGCGCCGCTACGCCACGCGGAACGATAGATACTTTTACCAAAGGATCTGCATGCTCTAAGTACCATCCAGCAATAGCATGTCCTGCTTCGTGGTAAGCAACGATACGTTTCTCTTCAGGAGAAATGATTTTATTCTTTTTCTCAAGACCACCGATCACACGATCCACGGCGTCCTGAAAATCTTGCATATCTATCTCAGGTTTGTTTTTACGTGCAGCAATTAGCGCAGCTTCGTTACATACGTTGGCAATCTCTGCCCCCGCAAAACCCGGTGTCTGTGCCGATAATTTTTTGGCATCTACCTCTGCAGATAACTTCAATGGCTTTAAGTGTACTTTAAAAATATGCTCACGACCGATCAAATCTGGTTTATCAATAGAAATCTGACGGTCAAAACGTCCCGGACGCAACAATGCTGTGTCCAATACATCAATACGGTTTGTTGCTGCTAAAATAATAACTCCTGAATCCGTACCGAAACCATCCATTTCTACCAACAATTGGTTCAATGTATTTTCACGTTCGTCATTACCACCCATCATTGAATTTTTACCACGGGCACGACCGATCGCGTCAATCTCATCAATGAAGATAATACATGGCGCTTTCTCTTTCGCTTGTTTGAACAGGTCACGGACACGTGAAGCACCCACACCGACAAACATCTCCACGAAGTCTGAGCCCGATAAAGAGAAGAAAGGTACTTGTGCTTCACCTGCAACAGCTTTTGCCAATAAGGTTTTACCTGTTCCCGGAGGGCCTACAAGTAATGCTCCTTTCGGAATTTTACCTCCTAGATTCGTGTACTTACGTGGATTTTTCAAGAAATCCACAATTTCCATCACCTCTTGTTTTGCTTCTTCTAAACCCGCAACATCGTTAAAGGTAATGTTGATCTGCGATTCTTTATCGAATAACTGCGCTTTGGATTTGCCGATATTAAAGATCGCACCACCGCCGCCACCAGCACCACCACCCATGCGGCGCATCAAGAAAATCCAGATCGCTGCCAGTACCAACAACGGTAACATAAATGTCACAAACCAGCTCGCCCAAGGATTGGAACGATCAGCATATTTCAATTGCACTTTAGGTGTTCCCGGAGCCAATTCAGCTTGTGATGCTGCTAATTTCTTCTCCAACACCTCCGCTGAGGCATCCTTAAAGATATATTGGGGGCCTGTTTCCTCCTGGCCAGCAAGACTCGGAATCGGATCATTGCTCTTGGTTACATCTTTAAAACTTGGATTGTCTTTCCAACCTTTTTTTAGATAAACTTCTACCTCGACAAGATCATTTTTCTTATATGCTTCCAGACGCTCGACGGCTCCGGTTTTTAACATGCGTGTTTCAAAATCACTATAGCTAATTTCCTTAGCCGGGTTCTCTCCAAAAACATATTGCAAGGCAAAAAAACCTAAAAACATGGCAATCATAAGCCACACAAAATTGAATTTCGGCGGTTTTGGACTTACCTTACTACTTGGGATTTTTTTCATTATATCGTAATTATATTTTCTGTATAAATTGTTGAATTGAGGCTGTTATTAAGCGCTTTGGAAATGCTGAACTTGTGCATCTCCCCACAAATCCTCTATGGCATAATGCGCTCTTTTTTCGGTCTTAAAGATATGTACAACCACATCCACAAAATCCAAAATCAACCACTCTCCATTTGATTGTCCTTCTTTATATTGGGGTTCTTGACCAAAAGCCTTGTAGACTTCCTCCTCTACACTCTTGGCAATAGCATTGACTTGAATGTTGGAATCGGCATGGCAAATCACAAAATAATCAGAAACAGAACTGTGAAGATCTCTTAAATCCAAGCGAACAATCTCGTTTGCTTTCTTTTCCTGCATACCGTGAACGATAATTTCTGATAGACGTTGCGACAATTCTGAACTTTTATTTTTACTCATTAAAAAATATGATAGTTTTGACTTAATATTTATTTAATACTTTCAGTTTGCAAAATAACAATATTTCGGGACTTATCATCGGTCAAAATATAATATATCTTGACAAAGTTGCCTCTACAAACGATTATTTAAGAGAATTATTGTCAAATTTCAAGCCACTCGGAGAGGGTACTGCCATTTTAGCAGAAGAACAATTTCAAGGAAAAGGACAACGCGGAAGTACCTGGGTCAGCGAACCTGGAAAAAATCTGACCACATCAATTCTTTTAAAACCTCATTTTTTATCCATAGAACAACAGTTTGCGCTCTCAGCGACAGTAGCAATCGCCGTAGTAAACTGGCTTAAACGCAAGACTAAGCAGGATGTGACCGTCAAATGGCCCAATGACATCTATGTCGGCAGCAAAAAAATAGCGGGCATCCTTATTGAAAATAAATTAAAGGGGGATAAAATTGATGCTTCTATTATCGGAATAGGCATAAATATCAATCAGGTCAATTTTGACACAGCGACAACAATTACTTCGTTATCCATTCTTACGGACAAAGTCGATTATGTCATCAAAGACCTGGCGCCCGAACTTTTCGCAAGTATCCAAACGGAATACAATACCCTTTATACCCAATCGTGGCGTTCCCAATTAGATCATTATAACGAGCTCCTTTTCTGGAAAGGCGAGGAAAAGCCGTTTTTGGTCGCGGGAGAAAAAAAAACCGGGATTATCAAAGCCGTGGGAATCGATGGCCAACTGCAAGTACTTATTGACAACAAGCTGCAGAAATTCAACATCAAGGAGATAAGCCACCTTATATCCTAATCTTTACACAAAATCCAGATAAACCACGGTGGAATATGTTAAATTTGTGAAGCGGACAAATTAAACCTTTATAGACTTTAGTTATCAAAGGTGTATAACGAACTGCAATAATTATTTAGGAAAATGAAAAAATTAGTATTGTTAATAACTGCAGTAATTTTCGCAGTTACCGGAGCCTTCGCTCAAATTCACAAGCCTGTAAAATGGACTGTAGCCAGCAAAAAACTGAACAACAACGAAGCTGTTGTTTATGTCAAAGGGACAATCCAAAACGGATGGCACATCTATTCGCAAAATATTAAAGATGGCGGACCTATCCCCACCTCATTCAATTTTGCTAAAGCTGCTGACTACGCATTGGTAGGTAAAACTGCTGAACCAAAACCAAAAGTAAAACACGAAGACGTGTTCAAAATGGATGTTGGTTACTTCACAAATGAAGTAATCTTTCAACAAAAAGTGAAGTTGAATAAAGGTACTGCAACGGTCAAGGGCACCGTAGAATGGCAGGCTTGTGATGCATCACAATGTCTTCCCCCAGACGAATATGCTTTTGCTGTGACAATCAAATAGTAAAAATGATCATACACGGATAAAATAATAAGGCGATTCTCATCGCCTTTTTCTATTTTTGAAACTGACATCAGAAACAGATACGCATGTTAAAAAACACATTTATTCTACTTTTAATTGCTTTTTTTAGTCTTTCGCTTACAACGACAGCTTTTGCATTTCAACAAGACAGTCTAACGAGTACAGAAGGGCTTCAATTTGAAACTTCACCTGATACCGCACCAGCGGTGGAGGCTGTACCGGACGATCTGGCTTTTTCAGACGCTCCAGACACGACCCTCAGCCAGGATAGCAGCAAATTGGATAAGGCAACGACACATGTTTCTCCCTCGAATTCAGATACAGGAAAAAAATCACTTTGGAGTATTTTTATTGCTGGATTAATCGGTGGTTTTGCCGCGCTTTTGATGCCTTGCATCTTCCCCATGCTTCCGCTGACCGTCAGCTATTTCACCAAGCAGTCGGGTACCCGCGCAAGCGGCATTAGCAAAGCGCTCCTCTATGGTCTTTTTATTATTGTGATATATGTGGCTTTGGGGATGATTATCACAATTGCTTTTGGTTCGGATGCGCTCAATGCTTTATCGACGAATGGCATATTTAATTTCTTGTTTTTTCTATTGCTCGTTGTCTTTGCGGCTTCTTTTTTTGGGGCTTTCGAAATTACTTTACCAAGTTCTTTTGTCAATAAGATGGATGCCAAATCAGATAAAGGGGGGCTTATTGGACTTTTCTTTATGGCGTTCAGCTTATCACTGGTATCTTTTTCCTGTACAGGTCCAATTATTGGCACCTTGCTCGTCGAAGCTGCTTCAAAAGGTGAACGTTTAGGGCCAGCAGTCGGCATGTTGGGTTTTTCCATTGCTTTAGCAATTCCATTCGGCCTGTTTGCCATGTTCCCTTCCATGCTAAAATCACTGCCAAAATCTGGCGGATGGCTCAATTCGGTAAAAGTGGTCCTTGGATTTTTAGAGCTCGCTTTAGCCTTAAAGTTTTTGTCCAACGTGGATCTAGCTTATCATTGGAACTGGTTGGATCGTGAGGTGTTCCTATCCCTTTGGATTGCTATATTCGGTCTTATGGGCTTATACCTCCTCGGCAAGATCAAGTTTTCGCATGATAGCGAACTAAAATTCCTTTCTGTACCACGCACCATACTTGCCATTGTTGTATTCTCCTTTGTCGTTTATATGGTTCCTGGTCTTTGGGGTGCTCCATTGAAATCTATCTCTGCTTTCTTACCACCTTCCGCAACTCAGGACTTTGATCTTTCGGCGGGTGTTGCAAGTGCTCCTGCTCACAGTGATGGCAAAATAAAAAAATACGCCGAAATATTCCATGAGCGTGGCACACCTAAAGGGTTTGATCCCTACTACGATTATGATCAAGCTCTGGAAGCTGCAAAAGAGCTGAACAAACCTGTGTTGATAGATTTTACCGGCTGGAACTGTGTCAATTGCCGAAAAATGGAGGCAAACGTATGGACTGACCCCGCTGTTGCGAAGCTATTAAAAGAGGAATTTGTGATGGCTGAACTCTTTGTTGATGATAAAACAGAATTGCCTGCGAATGAACAATCCATTTCGAAGTATAGTGGAAAGAAAATTAAAACAATCGGCAATAAAAACAGTGATTTCCAGGCATCAACTTTCAATAGCAACTCGCAGCCTTTATATGTCATTGTCGATGCTTCTGGAACGGTATTAGTACCACAAACTGGCGCAAACTATAATATCGAACAATACAAAGCTTTTTTGCAAAGCGGTATTGACGCTTTTAAAGCAAAGAAATAAGCGGCCCATCCTTGGGCTGCTTAAATAGCTTGTTATAATTGTTAGGCCCTATTATAAAATTTACATGAAGTTTAATCCTCATTTAGATTAAATGCGTATCAGAAGGCTATTATTTAATTATTTTTAAGTGTTTCAGAACTTTTAATAACGGAAATATAATTGTATATAAGCACAAAAATAGCTAAGTTTGAGTACGTATGAGTAACATTAAAAAAATTGCTGTTTTGACATCTGGAGGAGATGCTCCAGGAATGAATGCTGGTATTCGCGCTGTTGTGAGAGCGGGTATCTATAACAATCTTGAAGTATTTGGCGTACGCAGAGGTTATGATGGTTTGGTAAATGGTGAAATTATCCCCATGGATGCCAAATCTGTGGCCAATATCATACAACGTGGCGGAACGATCTTAAAAACTGCCCGCAGCGAAGCTTTCAAGACCATAGAAGGACGTAAACAAGCTTATGATAATTTACGCAGCCATGGAATCGACGCAATGGTTGTTATCGGTGGTGACGGAACATTTACAGGTGCATCAAAATTCATTGACGAGTTTGACTTTCCAATTATCGGTCTACCGGGCACAATCGACAATGATCTGGCCGGAACAGACTTCACTATTGGCTATGATACAGCAATAAACACTGTTATTCAGGCTGTAGATAAGATCCGTGACACCGCAGAATCCCATGACCGTGTTTTTGTGATCGAAGTTATGGGACGTGATTCTGGCTTGATCGCCATCCGTTCTGGTATAAGTACCGGTGCTGAAGCGGTATTGGTTCCCGAGTTTGAAGTGGATTACGATGCTATCATGAAAAGGTTGGATAAGAGCCGGAAGAATAAATCTTCACGCATCATTATCGTTGCCGAAGGAGACAAAGAAGGTGGAATGGTTGTTTCTGAAAAAATAAAAGAAAATTTCCCGCATTATGATGTAAGGCTCTCTATTTTAGGCCACATCCAACGTGGTGGAAGCCCAACATGTATGGACCGTGTATTGGCCAGTAGACTTGGTGTTGCCGCAGTAGAAGCGCTTGTTGCAGGTCGTAGAGGAGAAATGGCCGGATTAATCTGTAGCGAAGTTAGATTCACGCCTTTCAAGAGCGCGATTAAACATAACGTAAAACTTAACGAAGATCTACTTCGTATCATTGAAATACTTTCCTTATAAGGGCAGTTTTTCAATCGGATGTATAAAAAAACGCGCATGATATTCATTTCATGCGCGTTTTTTATCTTTCAAATTGGACAATACTACCCGATCAGCTTTTACATGATCTTGAAATGCCTATTTCAGGAGTCTATTGAGATATTCTTCATTCACGGCAGGTAATTGAATTGTCTGTCCGGCCTTAGCCATTGAATCCGCAAAATGATTGGTATTTACGATCGCTTGCTCATAGGCTTTGACAACCTGATCGGAAATATACAAAGACTTCGGGTCCTTGATATCAACTAGATATTGATTATCCGCTAAAGACACATGGTGATAGAAGCGATAGGCAGCTGCCTTCAACAGCCCCAGTTCGTTTTGTGACAACTCATCTATCCGCGCATTTGGCGGTAATGTCACATCTATAAATTCCGTCCCCTTCGCCAGTGCTTCAATGGAATGATCCAAAGGGATTGCACTGAGCGCCTCCAGGTTTACCACTGGTACGCCATTTTCTTTCTTCGAATTACAGGCAACAGCAAAAATAGCCAAGGCCATGACCAATATCAGTTTTTTTCTCATTTTATGCCATTTTGAGTGCACTCCACTCCATTCAATCGTCCCACGAACAGCCGAATAAATGATTCGCTGCGACAAGATTGGTCGTAAAGAACATTTTTTTGAGAGTTCATCCTCCAGACAAAGATAGTTAAAAGATCAATAGCAGGCTTCTTAACTAAAAACACCTATTTAAAATCTCTCACAAAAAAAGATTCTAAATAGGTGCCTTCGTATATCAGTCCCGGACCGAAAGATTGGTTTATTTTAATAGTTCTGCCAATTTAGCTTCCAAAGCTTCTCCTCTTAGATTTGATGCGACAATTTTACCTGATGGATCAATTAAGAAGTTCTGTGGAATTCCACGTACTTCATACAATTTCACAGGAGCCGATTTCCAGCCCTGTAAATCGGACACATGCGGCCATTGTTGCAAATTATCGTCATGAATCGCTTTTAGCCAGGCATCCTTTTTACCCGGATTGTCTAAGGAAACGCCAAAAACAGTAAATCCTTTATCTTTAAATTTATTAAATGCGGCAACGACGTTCGGGTTTTCGTGACGACAAGGGCCACACCAGCTTGCCCAAAAATCCAATAACACGTATTTTCCTCGAAGTGAAGATAAAGATACATTATTACCTGTAGTATCCGGCAATGTAAAATCAGGAGCTACCGAACCTATCGCAACAGCTTTCAATTTTTGAATACGCTCGGCCAATTCTTTACCTTTTTCAGAATTTTTTAATTCCGGAGACAGTTTCTCGAAAGAAGCTACATACTCGTTCACATTTTCGCCGCTTACATTTTCAGCAAGCAGATCCAAAGTATACCAGCTTTTTGGATTCTTATTGATAAATTCGGCATCAGCCTTCTCCATCTTTTCAGAAATCTCTCCAGCTTGTTTTTGCAAACCCTCAATAAATTTTGGGTCTTGTTTTTGAGCTTCGGACGCTGCAAAATATTGTTGGTTCAAAGCTTCAAATCCATCCGAATAAGGTTTCACAAAAGCTTTGTATTGTGTGAAGTCATCATTGATCGCCGTACCTGTGATGACAGCATCTTTAAACCCTTTGGACGCATCTACTTTGATCACACCTTTGGACAAATACAATTGTGCCGTTTCGGGTTGTTTTTGAGCACCTCTTAACTCTCCGAAAGAAAGTCCTTCCGGCGAGTAGATCATCACACCTTTAGTTGGCGTAGCTACCTGTCCATTAAACTTAAACTCACCTTTGACCACAGCAGCGGAATCAATCTGACGGGTACCACTATTCGCGTATTGCATGAATACTTTCGCTTTGTCAGAAGCTGCATTCACTTTTCCAGTCACCGTATAGCTTTCTTGCGCCATCAATAAGGCCGGTAAAAAGCTTAAACCCATTAATATTCCCTTTTTCATAATTATATACTTCCCATAAATGTAAAACATTTCCTGTGTACTGGCATGCTATTTAACATTATTTAGCAAAGTTGTTACCAACGTCCGGAAGCACCGCCGCCTCCAAAATCACCCCCGCCAAATCCGCCGAATCCACCGCCGGATCCGCCGCCAAAACCGCCACCGCCACCTCGGCTGCCACCACCGAGGCCATTAAGCAATGTCCACCAGAAAATATCGGAAGAGCCACGGCCATTCATTACTCGTCCACCACCTTTTCCGCCGCCACCGCGATTTGAAAACATCACGACAAGAAATATGACGACAATAATGACAAATATGATTGATCCCGATCCGCCGCCGTTTGGCTGTTTAGGATCAGCTTTATACTCACCCTTGGCATAGGAAATCAGGGAATTCGTTGCTTTGTCAACTCCACTGTAATAATCACCCTGACGAAATGCCGGTTTGATGTCATTCTCTATAATACGATAAGCAATCGCATCCGGCACCGCCCCTTCAATCCCATAGCCGGTCTGAATTGTCACAGCCCGATCTCCTAATGCTGCCAGCAATAGAATACCATTATTGTACTTTTTATTACCAACACCCCATTTCTTCGCCAGACGGACCGCATAATCTGAAATATCATACCCCCCGGTAGAGTTCAGCATAACCACAGCGATCTGTGTAGATGTTGAATCTTCAAATGCCAACAGCTTTTGTTCCAGTAACTGTCTCTGACTGGCAGTCAATGTATTGGTGTAATCATTGACAAGTCTATTCGGTGTCTCCGGAAAATCCTGAGCAACGGCCGTCACGAGAGCCAGCGCCCAAAGCAACATCACCATAACCGGAATTCGAACCCGAGAAAATAATTTTGACATAAATTTTATTTTTTATTGACTAGCGATCACCAAAAACGATGTCATTTGGAAGTTCATTGATATCGTCGTGTTCCCTGGGAAAGAATTTCGCCAACTGTTTGCCCGCATGTTCAATTCCCTTCACCAGTCCCTCCACAATATTATTCCCGCGGAACTCCTCGACCATAACATCTTTGGTGCAATTCCAAAAATCGCTTTCTACGCGTTGATGAATTCCTTTATCACCAATGATAGAAAATTTATGGTCCTCCAATGCAATGTAAATAAGAACACCATTTTTCAGCACGGTTTTATGCATGCCTAATTTAGAAAAATAGTATGTTGCGCGATCGTGAACTTCATCAGGACAATGATTTTCTATCACAACCCGAATTTCTCCTGATGTTTCGTTTTCAGCCACATTAATGGCATGAACGACTTTTTCTTGTTCTTCAGCATTTAAAGCCATAGTATAGTATCTTCTGTTATTTCTGCGTTTAAGCGCCCGTCCAACTGACGATGCCTCTATCCAGACTACCTGTAAACATTCTTTATAAAAAATGGATGAAGGGCCCATACGCAAGCCGCATCATCCATCCTTTCGTCCACTTCTAACAAAGATTTTATTAGAATGATACGGTTGGCGCTTTGTCTGAGCCCGGAGCAGCTGTGAATGTGCCCTTGGCTTTAAATCCAAACATGCCCGCCATTAAATTATTTGGAAAGCTACGTACAGTGGTATTATACTGTTGTACAGCTTCATTATATGATCTACGCTCCGTTGAGATACGATTTTCCGTTCCTTCTAACTGTGCCTGTAATTCCAAAAAGTTTTGGTTCGCTTTCAAGTCCGGATAAGCTTCCACCGAAGCCAATAGGCGGCTCAAAGAACCACTGAACTCATCCTGTACTTTTTGGAATTTAGCGATATTCTCTTCTGATAAATCATCCGCATTAATGGTAACCGAGGTTGCTTTTGCGCGCGCTTCAACTACAGCTGTTAACGTGCTTTCCTCATGTTTCGCAGCACCTTTTACAGTGTTCACCAAGTTTGGCACCAAATCCGCCCGACGTTGGTAAGCATTTTCAACCTGTGCCCATTTCCCTTTGACATTCTCATCTTGAGAAACCATCGTATTGTAACCACATGAGTTTAATGATACTAATGCGAATAAACCGCATAGGGCTACTAAAAATCTTTTCATTTTCATTGTTCAAAGAATTAAATACTATTCAAATTATACGGATACACTATCAAAGCATATACCAAGCTCTTACTAAGATAAGAATATTTTTATTTCCAAATCGGCAAACAGCCAATATTCCGTAACTTTGTGGCGGTTTTGGGATAAAAACCCAGCCCTTTTATCTTATGCAAAAAGAAATTGAAATTGCTATCCTTCCCGAAAAAATAGAAGATCAGCAATATATCCTACAAGAAGGTGTAAAAGCATTACGCCTAAAACCACAACAGGTCAAAGGATTTAAAATTCGCAAACGTTCTATTGATGCCCGCGGTAGACAGGTGGTTTATAGGGCACGGGTCATTTATTACATCGACGAATTCCCTTTGCCTGAGCTATATGAAAACCATTTTAAATCTGCCCGGACGGGAAAACCCGTCATCATCATCGGTGCTGGCCCCGCAGGTTTATTCGCCGCGATCCGCTGTATTGAGCGTGGTCTCAAACCAATTGTCGTTGAAAGAGGAAAGAAAGTACAGGACCGAAGACGCGATCTTGCGAAGCTAAACCGCGAGGGTACTGTGAACCCCGAATCCAACTATTGTTTTGGGGAAGGTGGCGCAGGGACCTATTCTGATGGTAAGCTCTATACCCGCTCCAATAAAAGAGGCGACGTGGACAAAGTCCTTAAGCTTTTTGTATCTCATGGAGCGACAACGGACATTTTAGTGAATGCCCGCCCCCACATCGGCACGAACAAGCTCCCTCATATTATTGAAGCGATGCGGGAGAGTGTGATCGAATTTGGAGGTGAGTTTCTTTTCGATCAACGTGTAGATGATATATTGGAATCCTTTGGTCAGGTCCGTGGGGTAAAATTAGCCAGTGGAGAAGAAATCAAAGCCAATCATGTTATTGTAGCCACGGGCCACTCCGCGCGTGATATTTTCGAACTTTTTCATCGCAACAACTGGCTGATTGAAGCAAAGGCTTTTGCGCTGGGTGTCCGCATAGAACATCCACAGACTATTATTGATCAGGCTCAATATCATTGTCAGGTCAGAAGTGAACATTTGCCGCCAGCCTATTATAGTCTGGTCGAGCAGGTTAATGATCGTGGTGTTTTTTCATTTTGTATGTGTCCGGGCGGCGTTATTGCTCCCTGTGCAACTGATTATAATGAAATCGTCGTCAATGGCTGGTCTCCATCTAAACGGAATAATCCACATGCCAATTCAGGCACTGTCATTCAGATCAATCTCGAAGACGTACCTAATGCCCTAAATAATCCCTTTGCTTTACTTGATTTTCAAAAGCAGATTGAACGTAAAGCTTTCGAGGTTGGTGGAGGAAGTCTTGTTGCACCCGCACAACGAATGGTTGACTTCGTCGAAGGACGGGTATCCATGGATCTACCGGAAAATTCGTATAAACCCGGAACTTCTTCGGCGGACTTGCGAGAGGTTTTACCAACTTTTGTGCATGAAGCGCTTCGGGGTGCCCTTCCAATATTTGGTAAAAAGATGAAAGGCTACTATACGAATGAAGCTATTCTGGTTGGCGTAGAATCGAGGACATCTTCGCCTATACGCATCCCTCGAAATAAAGAGAATTTGCAACACCCTCAGGTCAAAGGACTTTACCCTTGTGGTGAAGGAGCTGGCTATGCTGGCGGCATTATCTCGGCCGCAATAGATGGAATTAATTGTGTTGACGCTATTGATTTAAGTTAAGATTTTTTATTTTTTCTCTTGCAGAATAAGAAGAAATCCCTTACTTTTGTAGCATCAACGCGAAAGTAGCTCAGTTGGTAGAGCACAACCTTGCCAAGGTTGGGGTCGCGAGTTCGAATCTCGTCTTTCGCTCCAAATAAAAAAAGCTTCCAAAATTTGGAAGCTTTTTTTATTTATTCTTTTAGCTTAATTTACGCCCTTCCCCCAAGCTCATAATTGAGCTGTTGAAAAAAGACAACAAGCCCACCAATACAACAATAAGACCCGCAATAATAAATGCCATCGCCACTCCGATTGCATCTGCGATAAAGCCTGTAAATAGGAGTCCTATCATACTTGGTAAAATTGCAATGCTAAAGTAAAGCGAGAATACACGCCCCAACATTTCCGCCGGTACCTGTTCCTGAATAATTGTCATAAATGAGGCCGAAAAAATGGACATTGAAACTCCGCCCAGGCCGGTCATAATGACGAAGGGAATAAACCAGGTGGAGGGAAACCAACCCGATAGGGCAAATGTGAGTCCCAAAACGATATGCATGCTATTAACCAATACCACTTTGGACATCGATACTTTTGCAAGCCCAAGAAAGCTCCCCCCAATGAGCATACCTATCCCCCAAATAATCTCAATAATGCTCATTTCCCACTTACCACCACTATAATGACCAATGGTCAATAACGGAAACATAATCGCAACAGGCATAATACAGAAAGTCGCCACCATAGCATAAAGAAATAACATCTTTAAGCCCTTATTATGATAGATCGCTCCCATTCCTTGTTTGAGATCATCCAAAACGGCAGCAATCGAAGGCTTCACATCCGATCGGGAAAGATGTGGGATAGTGACGAAGAGCAACGATGTGATGGCCACCGCGGCACCAATCACATCCAGGTAAAGCACCTGTGACATCGTGAAATAGCTAATTGCCAATGCCCCCAATGCAGGCCCCGCAATACTACTTACTGACTGTAGCATCTGATTAATCCCCGATACACGCAATAACTTATCTTCGGGAACAAGCAACGGCGCGATTGCCTGCATCGCCGGCGAATGAAATGCTGAACCGATCGAACGACAGGCCATCAATAGATAAATCAAAAACATATTGGTACCATCGCTTTTTAGCACGAATGTCATCCCTAAGGTACAGAGGGCAATGAAGCCATCAGCGAAGATCATGACTTTCTTTCTATCCCAACGGTCTATATAAACACCGGCAAATGGTCCGATAATCGCCTGTGGCAACAAACCGGCAATAGCAGCAAAAGCCAACACCTCCGCAGACTTGTGCGTCAAACTCAACCAGATCATGATCGAAAAGTTGACTGCAGAACTGGACAGTAAGGAAATAAACTGTCCAATCCATATATAACTATAGGTACGAAACCAGTTATTTTTTTCCATAAAATTTTAAATAAAAAAATACAACAGATGTATGATCACGAATGACCAGCACATTAAAATAAAACGTTTATAACACATACCGAATCAACAAATGAATACCGGATCGCACGCGCCGAGTATCGGACTTGTACAAGCTGCAAGTAGATACTTCAGAGAGAAACAATCCATTCATTAAGCGAATAGATGTGGCCAGTGGAGAATTTAGAAACGTAAATGAGCTATAAAACCCAAGGTTTATAAGCGTAAGCTGTATATAAAGATATGTTCATAACGACACAAAAGTAAGAGAAATGAAGCAAAAACACAACTCAATGGATGCATGCTATCTCAAAAGCATTTTCACTAAAAAATATTCACCAAAAAAATAAGGCGTTTACCAAAGTAGTAAACGCCTTATTATGTTTATAGTTTGTGTGATTTGTTTAGTTCGTTCTTAGACTTTCTTCCACAAGCTCTTCGACATATTTCCGAACAACCTCATTTGAAAAACGAGTCGTTACATCAAATGCAAAGGCATGTACAAGTAAAATGCGTGCTGATTCTTCACCGATTCCACGCGCTCTCAAATAAAACAGAGCTTCATTATCAAACTGACCGATCGTACATCCATGTGAACATTTCACGTCATCCGCAAAAATTTCCAATTGAGGTTTCGTATAAACCGCTGAATTATCCGACATTAACATATTATTGTTCTGTTGGAAAGCATTGGTTTTCTGTGCATCTTCACGAACGAAGATCTTTCCGTTGAAAACAGCCGTAGATTTATCCTGTGTAATATTCTTATACCATTCGTAAGACTCACAATGCGGCTTAAGATGATCCACAACAGTGTGATTATCGACCAATTGATCCCCTGCAGTCAGGTTAATACCATACAGATGACTTTCTACATTTTCAGCATCCAAACGCACATTAATATTATTGCGGATAAAGGATGCTCCAGGGAAATTGCAGTTGTAATTATTGTAAAGGCTATATTTCTCTTGGTATACTTCTGTATGATTAAAGTAACGGCTTACAGACTCAGCTACTTGAAGATAGTAATGTTGAACTTTAGCATTCTCTTTTACTACAATTTCCGAAACTTTATTATGCACATTGCTTGCAGCACCATCTGCTGTAATAAAGCTCTCAATCAGTTCAAGTTCAGCATTAGCTTCAACAACAACCAGATTCCGTGTTTGTGCAAAGAAATCTTCTTTCCCAGTCGCTACATGGATAATCTGAATAGGCTTATCAAGCACAACTCCTTTTTTCAAATGGATAAATACACCATTCGTAAAGGCAGCTGTGTTAAGCGCCACCATGATATTATCGGACTTGTCAGCGTATTTAGCGAAATGTGCCTGAAATGCAGGTTCAGTAGCAGCGTCATCCATCGGAATAACAACAAGTCCTTTTACCTTTTCCAGCTCACTCACGGCCAATACATACTGGCCATTAACCAGAATAATACGGTACGCATCCAAATTCGGAATCTCTCCCGCACTAAAATCCAAGCCCTCGATATCCACATCTACATCAAGCGCATAAGGCTTATTGACAATACTGTGGATGTTTGTATATTTCCATTCTTCATTCTTAACTGTGGGAAAGCCTGCTGCTTCGAAACGTTCGAATGCTTGTTGACGCGCCTCTGCAAAGAAAGCAGGTTCGTCTGAAACACTTTGCTCTTTAAAAGCTCCCAACACTTGTTGAAGTAATGATTCTGAAACTAATGTACTCATGTTATTTTTTAATCAAATCGCCAAAATTCTCTTCCACTCCTATTTTACCGGTGTAAAAGATTAAGCGTTTTGTGTATCATATTCTTTTAACCAATCGTATCCTTTTTCTTCAAGCTCTAAAGCCAATTCTTTCGGGCCCGATTTCACGATACGGCCATTGTATAATACGTGAACAAAATCTGGAACGATGTAATCCAATAAACGTTGGTAGTGCGTAATAACAATAAAAGCATTGTCTTTAGAACGCAGCTCATTCACACCATTTGCAACAATGCGAAGTGCATCGATATCCAAACCTGAATCGGTCTCATCCAAAATTGACAATTTAGGATTCAACATCGCCAATTGAAAAATCTCGTTACGTTTTTTCTCACCACCAGAGAATCCTTCATTCAAAGAACGGTTAGCTAAGTTGGCTGAAAATTCAACTAGTTTTTGCTTATCTTTTACCATTTGCAAGAACTCTTTAGCTTCCATCGGAGGCAAGCCTTTATATTCACGGATATCATTCACCGCCGTTTTTAGGAAATTGATATTTGATACGCCTGGGATTTCAACAGGGTATTGGAATGCCAGGAACAGACCCTCGCGGGCACGGTCTTCCGGAGAAAGATCCAATAGATCCACTCCATCCAATAAAGCAGAACCCTCACTCACTTCGTATGATTCACGTCCGGCCA
The DNA here is from genome assembly GCF_002933815.1 of Sphingobacterium sp. HMA12. Classification (GTDB taxonomy): domain Bacteria; phylum Bacteroidota; class Bacteroidia; order Sphingobacteriales; family Sphingobacteriaceae; genus Sphingobacterium. Next base: position 165,457 of record NZ_BEYR01000002.1, on the reverse strand, counting down.
ATACATTACCTAGGGTACTCTTTCCAGCTCCATTAGGCCCCATAATAGCGTGGACTTCCCCTGCTTTAACTTCTAGGTTTAATCCCTTTAATATTTGTTTGTCTTCTACAGACGCATGTAAATTTTTAATGCTTAACATTTTATTCTTATTGAGTATTGAACGATATGCCAGTATGAGCTGGCTAGCTCAATTATTTTTTATCTATCCTACTGAACCTTCTAAAGAAATCGCCAATAATTTCTGTGCCTCAACAGCAAATTCCATTGGCAACTGATTTAACACTTCTTTGGCATAACCATTAACAATTAATCCCACTGCTTTTTCAGAATCTATACCACGTTGATTCAGATAAAACACTTGATCTTCACCAATTTTTGAAGTAGTCGCTTCATGCTCTAATTTTGCAGTCTTATTGCGGTTTTCAATATATGGGAACGTATGTGCACCACATCTATCACCGATCAATAGCGAATCACATTGGGTAAAGTTTCGGGAATTATCTGCATTAGGTCCGATTTTCACCAAACCTCTGTAGCTATTATGGCTTTTTCCAGCGGAGATTCCTTTGGAAACAATTTTAGATTTCGTGTTCTTACCTAAGTGGATCATTTTTGTTCCGGTATCAGCAACTTGGTAATTACGGGTCATCGCTACCGAGTAAAACTCACCGATTGAGTTATCTCCTTTTAGGATGACACCTGGATACTTCCAGGTAATTGCCGATCCGGTTTCTACCTGTGTCCATGAAATCTTGCTATTATCACCTCTACATATCCCGCGTTTGGTTACAAAGTTAAAAATACCACCTTTACCATCTTTATCACCCGGATACCAGTTCTGTACAGTAGAGTATTTGATCTCTGCGTCGCGCTCTGCAATCAATTCCACTACCGCAGCGTGTAATTGGTTCTCATCACGCATCGGAGCAGTACAGCCTTCCAAATACGATACGTAAGCCCCTTCGTCCGCAACGATTAAGGTACGTTCGAACTGACCTGTATTTTGTGCGTTAATACGGAAATAAGTTGACAGCTCCATCGGACATTTCACTCCTTTTGGAACATAAACAAAAGATCCATCCGAAAACACGGCGGAGTTTAGCGCGGCATAAATATTGTCTGTTTGAGGAACCACTGTGCCCAAATATTTCTTTACGAGATCAGGATGCTCTTGTACAGCTTCGCCAAATGAACAAAAGATCACCCCCTGCTCCTTCAGCTTCTCGCGGAAAGTCGTCTTTACCGATACCGAATCAAAAACTGCATCAACAGCTACCACACCTGCCAAAATCTTTTGCTCATCCAAAGGAATACCCAACTTTTCAAAAGTAGCAATCAACTCAGGATCAACTTCATCCATAGAATTTAACTGCGGTTTTGCCTTTGGGGCAGCATAATAAGATAGATCTTGAAAATCAATCTCTGGAGCTCTGAAATTTTGCCAAGTAGGCATCTTTAACGTCAAGAAATGACGAAAAGCTTTCAATCTCCACTCCAATAACCATTCAGGCTCATTCTTTTTTGCCGAAATAAAACGCACCGTTTCCTCTGTAAGGCCTTTGGCTGCGATTTCCATTTCGATATCTGTCGTGAACCCGTATTTATATTCTTCGAGCTCCAGCTCTTTTAATAAATCGTCGTCTTTAGTACTCATATTTCGCTCTCACGGTTTAACTAATTCGGGAGGGGTTTAGCCTCCGCAACTATCGAACTGCAAAGTTACAATTTCAAAGCCAATAAAATACATTTTATGTACCCTCAAACAGGTATTTTTAATAAAAAAATGACATTTATCACTCCATTTCATTGAAATGCGCACATTTCAAACGATTATGACAGTCAAATGATTTTAAATCAATTAAACTTATAACAGCAATAATATCATATAAACAAAATCTATTTATCATCAATAATTTTGTTTATTTTTAAATTTCCAAATATAATTTTGTATATTTACAAATACTATTGATTATTAAGACTTAAGATATGCCGTTTGCACCAGACAAAACAGATTTAAAAATTCTTAAACTATTACAAGAGAATGGCCGGATTACCAATTTGCAATTAGCATCCAGTATCGGGCTCTCTCCTGCACCAACTTTAGAACGTGTAAGAAAACTTGAGAATTCAGGCTTCATCAAGAGTTATCATGCTTTTGTTGACGAAGAAAAATTAGGACTAGGCATAAAATCCTTTATACAGATCTCACTGGACTTCCATACACACAATGCAATTCCAGAATTTGTCGCTGCCGTAAAAATGATTCCGGAGGTAACTGAGTGCCACCATGTCACCGGTAATTGCGATTTTATTCTCAAGGTCTACGTAAAAGATATAAAAGCCTATGAAGGTGTTATCATGGAAAAGATCGCCAAGATTCCTTTTGTAAAGACATTCCAAACTATGATGATTATGTCCACAAGCAAAAAGGAACCAATCATTCCATTGGAATACTAAAGAAAAGCCTATGAAAACATCATCCCAATATCAGGATCTTGCAATGATCCTTGCTTGGCCTGATGCTACGATCCGTGGTGACGAAGCATGGATGATGTTTTTCAGGAAAATAGGCCTTGTTAAAAATTTAAACTTTAAAGTCGGCCACACGGGAATCGTCCTGATCGAACGCGTTACAGGCAGGCTTTGTTTCTATGATTTTGGCCGATATATCACCCCAAGAGGCTACGGAAGAGCACGTTCAGAAGATTCCGACCCAAAACTAACGATTAAACTTAAAGCACAAATTGAACGGAACCAGATTCTAAACCTACCTGAAATTGTCCGGTATTTTGAAGAAATGAAAGGTGCCATGCAGGGCGTCGGTGATCTTTATTTTTCCATTGTCCAAAAAATAGATTTTTATCGCGCAAAAGCTTTTGCTGATCAATGGGTGCGCCGGGGATCATACCCTTATGGCGCCGTAGCGTACAATAACAATAATTGCTCCCGATTTATTGTAAGACTCCTTATCCATGCCTCCAAAAAGTTTCATTTCTGGCATCCGATCAATTTCCCGGAAACCATAAAAGCAAGCCCATTGAGCAATATCGTCAACTCTTCCTCCGACAAGTCAGTCTATAGATATACCACATCAGGCGACCTGCAACTTATAAAAATGGGACGACTCACATCACTACTATTTCTTCTTAAAAAACTAAGAAGTAATATTTCCGCTCGTTGCGCCGGAGCGTTACCTGAAGATATTACAATTGGTGGAATGCTACAGCAAGATAAGCCTTGCCATCTCCCAGCCAGCGTACAATACTTAGGCGGTGTCGGCGAGGGAGCCTGGTTCCACATAGACCCCATTAGTGCGAATCGGGCTATCATACATCGATTCACGCAACAAGGAGAGCATGAATACAGTGTTCTGGGAGAAACGAAGCAGCCCGTGGATTTTGAAAGCTCCTATCAGATCACCTATGACAGCCACTTTCTATTCAGTCATCTACGACAAAACAAGAATATCATTCGAGTCGAACATATTCATGTTTTGGCAATTGGTGAAACCGGCATTACCGCCCATGACAAATACGCTTAGGCCAAACGCCAATCAATAGGAGTCTTACCATGCGCTATCAAATATTGATTTGCCTTTGAAAAGTGCCTGCTCCCAAAAAAGCCCCTGTAAACTGAAAGCGGCGATGGGTGTACGGCTGTCAAAATAAGATGCTTACGCGCGTCAATCAATACACTTTTCTTTTGTGCGTAGCTGCCCCAAAGCAGAAAGACCACATGCTCACATCGTTCGGAAATCGCATGTATAATACTGTCTGTAAAAACTTCCCAACCTCTTTTCTGGTGTGAACCCGCCAAATGTGCCTGCACAGTCAGCGTTGCATTAAGCAACAATACACCTTGCTTGGCCCAGGCCGTCAGATCCCCTGATCGAGGTTCTACAAATCCTTCAATATCATCCTGTAATTCCTTAAAAATATTCTTTAAAGACGGCGGCAATACGATTCCTTCTGGCACAGAAAAAGACAAACCATGCGCCTGACCATCATTGTGATACGGATCCTGCCCCAGAATAACAACTTTAACATCTTCGAGCGGCGTCAGTTTAAAAGCATTCATCACCAGATTAGCTGGCGGAAACACCTTTGCCCGTTGACGTTCCTCTTGTACGAAGGCAGACAATTGTTTCATATAAGGCTGGCTGAACAAAGGTTTCAGCACTGGAGACCAAGAATCATCATATAGCTTTTCCATAAACCAAACTTAGAAAAAGTTGTATGCAATGGCAAATTTATTCCCCGATCGCTGTTCATAAAGCACTTACGATAGCCGCGGAGTTATCTGCCATAAGATCATTTTGCCGATCGGCATGAACATGAAATGTATAATTTTACAAAATAACCACCTGAACAAGTTGCTTAAACGACGAAATTAACGGATATTTGCAGAATTAAATTGAACACAAATATTTTTTAAACAAAGATTTATGTCAAATCTCGTTAGAATCATCATTTGCAGTGCATTGCTGATTGGGACAGTTGCTTTATTTTGGACCGGAAATTGGGGATGGGGAATACTAGGCATCTTGATCACAATTCTTGGTTTTGTTACTGTATTTTTTCATGAATACATGCTTATCGCGCAATGGTACATGCGCAAACAAGATATGGCTGCTGCCGAAAAATGGTTAAGGAAAATCACGAATTATGAAAAACAATTAATTCCGCAACAACATGGTTATTACAACATGCTAATCGGATTGATCGAATCTCAACGTGCTCCAATGCAATCCGAAAAATATTTCAAAAAAGCACTGGCACTTGGACTTCATATGGATCACAATATCGCGTTGGCAAAATTAAGCTTAGCAGGCGTAGCTATGGCAAAACGTAATAAACGTGAGGCTGAAAAATTACTTCAAGAAGCAAAAAAAGCAGACAAAAATAAACTGTTAGCTGATCAAATAAAAATGATGAAAGATCAAATGGGTATGTTGGATAAACAACAGATCCGTTACAATAGATAAGAAATAAATTTCAAAAAGCTAAAAAAGCGCTGAATCTTTTATGATTCAGCGCTTTTTCTATTTTATCTAGGTCCGATCAACTATTTATTCAGCAAGATAGGGACTTCCAAAAATTTACCTTCCTCCTGGCTGCTCTCAAAAACAAGCTTGATACTAAGGGGTTTATCGGTCTTCTTCCAGTCTTTCACAATTACCTGGATATCTACAGGTTTATCCTCCTCAAGCAGGTAATGCAAATAGTTCTGTTTATCTTCAAAGCTGATCCGGACATTTCCCATCTGAATTGAAGAGAAAAAATGCGGCTGCTTCTTTTGGTCCAGAATCTGTGTGGAGAACGTATTCATTTTATACTCCCGAGGATCTGTACTATAGGAGATCGCGAATAAATTAATAACCAGCTCATTTGTTTCCTTATCCACATGAAACTCTTTTAAATCGAATTGAATATCATCCACCACCAGCAATGAATCCGCAGATTGCGCTTGCGCTGTGCCAGCAGTAAAACAAAGAACAAGTAGGATGACAGCACAATGGAAAAATTTAGCCATATATTATATTATTTAAAAAGCCACGCTAATCGTGGCTTCTATCTATTAAAAATCTATTGAAATCAAATTATGCACGCAAACGGTCAGCTGAGCGAATGAGTTTCTCATCCCGGCGTACTCCGCCCAATGCCAGCGCACAAAAAATAATGGATATTGGCAGCAAAAAGAAACCTACGCCAATATTACCTGCTCCCAAAAACTGACCGACAGTAGCAAGATGTGTGCTCGCGGATGAATAAAGCCAAATTGCGAAAAATATAATTGCCACAATCTCCACCCATATCAACAAAAGCTGTATCTTACGCTGCTTAAATTTGAAAATGGTGAAAATCGGAAGCAATCCCAATAGCGCTGCCACAATGGTCTGCAGGATATAACCAAAACCACCTTCATGGACAGGTTGCCCGGCAGTAACACCATAAACACCTGTTACCTTCACATTTTTCCCCAAACCGACTAAATCACTGTAATTTACGTAAGGGAATAAAAATAAGCCGAATATAATTAATCCTGCCACTAATAAATAAACAGTTTGGATACGTTGAATCATATTTTAATTTTTGTATATCAACAAATATAATAAGCTTTCTTTCTATTTAGAAATCAGAACAATCGAAAGCGCTATTTTGTTGCAAATTTTAAAAGATAAAAAACTCCCTTCCAGGCCACAGCACATTTGTATTGATGCCGAATTTTTCTTGGGAACCATTAAAGCGATCTTCCTTCAGTTCAATAATCGGGCATACCGCCCGCGCTCTTTTCGCATATCGATAGTGGTTACCTCATGGAGATCTTTTCAGAAAGCATTATCTTTACACAAAATTAAAAGATCATGCTATATATATATGGTGCAACAGCGCATGCAAAAACTGCTGTAGATGTAGCCGAAGATTTGGAAATCGAAATTGGAGGGCTTATTGACAAGTCACTGCTGATCGAGGATGTATTCGATTATGAGGTCCAGCTCCACCATCAGGTTAAAGATGCTGCAGAAAATTTCTTTGTTGCCGTTAAAAACCCGGGACTACGCGAGAGGATAGTATCCGAAAATCCGGAATGGAATTTTCAATCCTTAATTCATCCCAAAGCCTATGTTTCCAAAAGGGCTGAAATTGGCGAAGGATGTATTATTCTTCCTGGAGCAACAATAGCCCCCGATGTACAGATTGGTAACCATTGTATCATCTCAGGATCGGCAGTCATCGAAAGCAATACCATTATTGAAGACTTTGTGAACATCGGACCAAATGTTTCCATCGGCGCCAACGTACTGGTAGGCCGAGGCTCAGAAATCAAAGCTAACACCCATATCGAGGACGAAGAGACCATCCCCAAAGAGAGTGTCGTTTAAGGATTAAATTCCCGCAGAGTGAAACTGTAGATCGTACAGTTTTTTGTAGTAACCCTCGAAAGACAAAAGCTCTTGGTGTGTTCCAATCTCTTTTATTTCCCCTTTGTCCAAAACAATGATCTTGTCCGCCTTCTGAATGGTGGACAAGCGGTGGGCAATAACAATCGAGGTTCTTCCCCGCATTAAATTGTCGATCGCACTTTGGATCATTTCCTCAGTTTCGGTATCTACGGAGGAGGTAGCCTCATCTAAGATCAGGATTCTAGGGTCATGTACCAGCGCCCGTATAAAAGAAATTAATTGTGCTTGTCCTGCAGACAATGTCGCTCCTCTTTCCTTCACATCATAGTCATATCCACCGGGAAGTCGCATAATAAACTCATGTGCCCCAACTTCTTTGGCTGCTTCGATGACTTGTTCCCTCGAAATTGAGGGATCGCCCAATGTAATGTTATTGATGACGGTATCCGAGAAAAGAAACACATCCTGTAACACTGTCGCAATAGTATTTCTCAAATAATCAAGATCGTAATCGCGAATGTTTACACCATCCAGGAGGATTTCACCTTTATTGATTTCGTAAAACCGACTCAGGATATTGATGGTAGACGATTTACCAGCACCGGTAGCACCGACTAAAGCCAAAGTCTCACCAGGTTGTACACTAAAATTCACATCTCTCAGTACCCAACTCTCATCGTTATACGCAAACCATACATGTTTAAATGTGATTTCTCCCTTAATATGGTCTGGTTTTAATGTGCCCAGATTAGGAGTCATCTCATCGGTATCCAGAACTTCGAAAATGCGCTCGGCACTCACCATCCCCATTTGAAGTGTATTAAACTTGTCAATAAGCTCCCGAATAGGCCTAAAAATCATGTTGATATACATAATAAAGGCTACGACTACACCGGGTGAAATCACATCGCCCATAATCTGTTTGGCACCAAACCACACCAACAAGCCCAAAGAAATTGCCATGATAATTTCCAAAACAGGAAAAAAGATAGAGAAATACCAGTTGGTCCGGATATGTGCATTCCGATGCTGCGCATTAATTTCTTTGAATTTATCCATCTCTTGCTTTTCACGCGCAAAATATTGGATAATACCGACTCCAGTGATATGCTCCTGTAAAAAGGTATTCAAATTGGATACCCATTTCCTGACATCTATAAAAGCAGCTTTCATAGCCTCTTTAAATACGTAGGTTGCAGCAATCATCAAAGGCATCGGAATAAGCACGATTAACGTCAGTTTCCAGTCCGAATAGAACATAACACCCAATATCACTGCCAACTGCAGAAGATCGCCAATTATCTGGATCAATCCCTCCGAGAAGATATTGGAGAGTGTCTCCAAGTCGGATATCGTCCGTGTAATCAACTTTCCTAAGGCTGTACGGTCAAAATACTTAAGACGCAGCTGAACAATATGATTAAACACCTGGATGCGGATATCCCGGATAACAGACTGTCCCAGCGTATTTGTCATAAGGGTATGATAATAACGAATCAGGGTTTGCACCACGACCAAAGCCAGCATGGCCATGAGCATATAGGACAATCCCGCCGTATCAAAATTTAAGATATAGTTGTCTAGCGTATGCTGGATAAGCATCGGTAACGCTGGCGCCACTGCCGCCAATAGTATTGTTAAAACCACGGATATCCAAAATGCGACATGATAAGGTCGCATATAGCGACTCATACGCCGCAACAAATTGACATCATAGGTTTTACCTGTTATTTTATCTTGACTCACGTTAATATTTATATATAAGGGTAAGCTACTTCTGTTAAATACAATCCATGTGCCGGGACAGATACCCCAGCCTTGCCGCGATTTTTGCTTTTGATCACTTCCTGCATAAAAGAGGCCGGTCGACCCTTCAATCCAATCTCCAGCGAGGTCCCTACGATTGCACGAACCATGTTGCGCAAGAAACGATCCGCGGTGATATGAAATACCAGATCCTGCTCATTATGCCACAGCCATTCAGCCCTACGAATATCACAAATATTCGTAAACACCTGCGTATGAGACTTGCTAAAGCACTCGAAGTCTTGCTTGCCCAATAAAAATTGTGCAGCCTCGTTCATTTTGTCCACATCAGGGCGGTCACGCATGAAACAGGAATAAGGATAAATAAACGGATCTTTACGGAAATGCAAGTGGTACTCATAGGATCGATGTGTCGCATCAAATCGGGCATGAGCATCATCAGCCACTTCAATCAGCCTTTTAACCGCAACATCAAAAGGCAATAATGCATTAAGTGAATGGATAAAACGGTCAGGCTTTGTTAATATCCCTACAGCAGCTGCATCAAAATGAGCATACAATTGCTTCGCATGTACCCCCGTATCCGTCCGTCCTGCTCCAGTGGTCTCAATAGGCTCGCGTAACAATGTTGCCAATGCTTTATTCAATATTTCCTGTACCGAAATCGCATTGTTCTGAACCTGCCACCCATGATAAGATTGCCCAAAGTAGGCTATTTCTAAAAAAAAACGTTTTTTATCCATTATACGACACAAAGGTACATTTTTCAAAATGAGCTACATTTCCCCAAGGTATTATTTTGCTTATTTTCGTCAATATTTAATCCTCACATGACAAAACTTATAACTCCTTTTAGTTTTAATCTACAGGAATAAGGAAATTACTCAAGTCTAAGTTGTTACCAAATTTGGTTTGCGGCACCTTGAGCCCAGGTCGAGCCTACACAAGTCCACCTTTTTCAAGTGTACTTATGCTGCGCCTATAATATATCTATCAGATTTTCAAAGGCCATACCCCGCGAGGCTTTTAATAATACCGTAGCTCCGATAATCGGTCTTTCTTCCAGGGCGGCCTTCGCATCCAGGGTCGTTTCGAAAAATTCGGCATCATCATTTTTATGTTCAAAGAATGCCTTTCCGACAAAAATCTTTCGTTCAGCGAACATACTTCCTACATTATCCACGATTTTCCGATGCTCTTCAAAAGATTCGGCACCAAGTTCAAACATGTCCCCCAAAATAACCGCTTTCTTGTCGGCCTCAATAATTCGAATATTATCCAAAGCAGCAGCCATACTAGTGGCATTGGCATTATAATAATCACATATCACCGTGTTGTGGGGAGTTTTCATGATCTGGGAGCGATTATTTGTCGGAGTGTAGCCCGCAATACCGCAATTGATCTCCTGTGGCGAGATATCGAAATGTAAACCTACTGCTATCGCAGCCAAAAAGTTTTCTGTGTTGTATGAACCTGTAAGTTGCGTATCTATGATATAAGTCTGCGGATCTTCTTTCGTCCTCCACGAAATCTGTAACAACGGAGTTGCTTTCAACAATTTACCAATGACATCGTTGGTTTCGGAAAACCCATAAGTCACACTTTCTGCTATTTGCCGTGCCGCAGCCATTTCTCTTAGATGCGGGTTATCCGCCTGTAAAAAGAGTGTCCCTTGATGATCTTGTAACCAATCATACAGTTCGCCCTTTGTTCTTTTAACACCTTCAAAAGAGCCAAAACCTTCCAGATGCGCCTTTCCCACATTGGAGATCAGTCCGTGTGTTGGTTCAGCAACCTCGCATAAAAATGCAATTTCTCCCAAATGGTTGGCCCCCATTTCTATTATAGCGATTTCAATGGATGCATCAATAGCTAACAGTGTCAACGGAACGCCAATATGGTTGTTTAGATTCCCTTTTGTTGCATAAGTTTTATATTTCTGCGAGACAACGGAATACAATAATTCCTTTGTGGTTGTCTTTCCATTTGTTCCTGTTACACCAATAACGGGAATATTCAATTGTCTCCGATGATAATTTGCCAGATCCTGCAAGGTCTTCAATACATCGTCAACCAAGATATACTGTTCGCCTTTTTTATAAATTTCTTCATCAATAACGACATACTTCGCTCCGATTTCGAGTGCCTGTTCTGCAAACGTATTTCCGTTAAAATTTGCACCCTTCAGTGCAAAGAATATGCTATCTTTCTCAATCTTACGTGTATCTGTTGTAATATTTGGATACTTTTTATATGTCTGATATAACGATTGAATGTTCATGTTTAGAAATTTGATGAACAAATATAACCATTCTGCCCGATTTCAAATCAATAGGGATGTACTTCTCAATTATTTGGATTATAAACACAATCCCCGATAACGTTTGCGCATTTATTTTAATCAATTTTCTTTAACTAAGGCTTTAATATTGGTAATTTCATTGACCAATTAAACAGTTTGGAATGCGGACGATTATACTTTCACTTTTTTCACGTTCTTTCTTTCTTCTTGCTCCGGTAGCAAAAAGACAGGATGCATGTATTGGGAAAGATAGTTGCTGCAATTTCCCACCCATACAGGTATCGAATAAAAATCCCAGCCCTATGTCACAAAATCGTGTCAAATGGAAACATTTTTTAAAAGATAGAACAGCGGACAGCCTTAATTCCCGGCTTTTATTCAAGGATTGGACACCAATCTTACATTTAATTGCTAAGTAATGACCGGTAACGATTGCATAAGTTTTTCATCTAAGTTAGGAACAAAGAATGTACAATTGCTTTTACAAATAACCATTTTTAAACCAAAATGTAAAAAATGAATTCGTTTAAAAAGCACTATTCCCGTACATTGAAATCTGCTCTTGGATTATTGCTCGTGCTACCACAGCTGTGTATGGCCCAAGAACCTGCCCGTCCTATTATACAACAAGTCGAATTTAAGAAAGACACGTTAAATATTGGCAGTTATGGCGCTAAAGGTGACGGTCAATTTCTTAATACGGGGTCAATCAACCAAACCATCCGCACGTGTAGCGAACGCGGTGGCGGAGTGGTACTAGTCCCCGCCGGAATTTGGCTGACAGGGCCTATTGAAATGCAGAGCAATGTAAACCTGCACCTCAAACGAGACGCCGTCTTGCTTTTCACCAAGGACTTTGATCAATACAAGCTTGTTGAATCTAATTGGGAAGGCGAACCGGCTTGGCGCAATCAAAATCCGATATCAGGCAAGAACCTATATAATATTGCAATTACGGGCAATGGCATTATCGATGGCAATGGGGATGCCTGGCGAATGGTCAAAAAAAGTAAGCTTACAGCCTCCCAATGGAAAAATCTCGTTGCCTCAGGTGGCACGGTCGACACCAACAATGAGATTTGGTATCCCTCAGCGAGTTCATTGAAAGGTTCGAAAGAGAAGAAAGCAGGGGTAATTCGTCCGGGCACAACAATCGCTGACTTCAAAGATGTCAAAGATTTCTTAAGGCCCAATCTTTTGGTATTTACAAACTGTAAAAAGGTATTATTGGAAGGAGTCACTATACAAAACTCTCCCGCATGGAATGTACATCCCCTACTATGTGAAGATCTAACCTTACGCAAGCTCTCAATTCGTAATCCTTGGTATGGCCAAAATGGCGATGGTGTCGATGTCGAATCTTGCAAGAATGTTCTGATTGAGGATTGTACGTTTGATGTTGGTGACGACGGCATATGTATCAAATCAGGCCGGGATAAAGCCGGCCGTGACCGTGGCAAGCCAACCGAAAATGTAATTATCCGCAATAATGTTGTTTATCACGCACATGGTGGATTTGTAATTGGAAGCGAGATGAGCGGTGGCGCCCGCAATATTTGGGTGGAAGACTGTTCATTTGTTGGGACTGATATTGGACTTCGCTTCAAAACGACAAGAGGCCGTGGTGGAGTTGTAGAAAACATATTCATCAACAATATCAATATGATTGATATTCCCGGTGAGGCAATTCTATTTGACATGTATTATGCGGCGGTAGATCCCGTTCCACTGGCTGGAGAAAAAAGATCCTCCGTAAACACAGTAACGCTTCCGGTTACAGAAGAAACTCCGCAGTTTAAGAACTTTTATATCAAAAACATTGTGGCAAAAGGAGCATCAAAAGGAATTTTCCTACGTGGTCTTCCTGAAATGCATATTCAGAACATCTGGATTGAGCATGCGACCCTGGAAGCAAATAAGGGTATAGAAATCATTGAAGCTTCTCAGATTAATTTAAAAAACATTGTATTAAAGACAACTAAAAGCAATCCATTGATCGCCATCAACAATAGCTCTGCGATAAATCTAGATAATATCCAAGCATTGGACGCTCCAGAATTGTATATTGAGGTCGCAGGTGAGAAAAGCAGTGATATCCGCCTATCAAACTCCAACACAAAGGCGGCCAAGGCTGTCAGTCAATTTATAGCAGGAAGTACGAACAAATCCTTAACAATCAAAAATTAGGAACGCGATGAGAAAGTTATTTTTAATTCTTTTAAACCTTACAGCACTTGTTCCATTTTCAGGATTTGGCCAACAAAAGCCTTTTTCTGAGCAGATGGCCAACACGGTACTTGAACAGCTCTATCCGGATTCCTTATTCAACAGGACTGACAGATTTCCAAAATGGTCATACGACATGGGGGTTATTTTTGAAGGTCTGACAGATGTATGGCGCAATACGGCAGACGCTACTTATTTTAATTATATGCAGACGCGCATGGATGCTTATCTCAGCATTCCGGATTCTATTAAGAACTATAACGCGCAGGATTTCAATATCGATAATATTAAAAATGGCACAGCATTATTAACGCTTTACAAAGTGACCGGTAAAGAAAAATACCTTAAGGCCTGCCACCAATTATATGCACAGCTCCAAAAGCATCCACGAACAAATGAAGGGGGCTTTTGGCATAAGAAAATCTATCCCTATCAAATGTGGCTGGATGGCTTATACATGGGGCAACCTTTCTACGCAGAATATGCTAGCCTGATGAATATTCCTTCCGCTTTTGACGATATCGCTAACCAGTTTAGCTACATGGAAAAAAACTCCCGTGACGCGAAAACAGGCCTGCTGTATCATGGTTGGGATGAATCGAGAAAAGAACGCTGGTCTGACCCGAAAACAGGTTTGTCACCACATTTCTGGGCTAGAGGCATGGGCTGGTATGTCATGGCGCTTGTCGATGTACTGGACTATTTCCCGGAAGAGCATCCACGTAGACAAGAACTCATTGCTATCTTAAACAGAACGTTATCGGCAATCGTCAAATATCAAGATGCCAAAACCGGTGTCTGGTATGATATTGTAGACTTAGGTACCAGAAAAGAGAACTACCTCGAGTCTTCGGCTTCAAGTATGTTTGTCTTTGCATTAGCAAAATCGTTACGCAAAGGTTATATCCCGATTTCATTCCAACGCCATCTCGATCATGGTTACCAAGGGCTTGTGAAGGAATTCATTAGCGCTGCTGGAGAAAACCGTGTCAATCTCAATAAAACAGTCCAAGTGTCTGGCTTAGGCGGAAAAAAATATCGCGATGGCAGCTTTGCTTACTATATGAGCGAACCCGTTATTACCAATGATCCTAAGGGAGTTGGTGCTTTTATCCTTGCAGCATCAGAAGTTGAATTTGCGCAGGAACAAAAGGGTAAGAAACGGCGCACTGTCACATTGGATAATTACTTCAACAACGAATATAAAAAGACAGCGTCGGGGCAACTTAAACCCTATCATTATCTTTGGGATGGTGATGATAACAATGGATTTTCGCTGTTGGGCAGGATATTTGAAAAAAACGGGGGGCAATTAAATACATTAAAGACAGCTCCTACACGACAGAATCTCTCCAAATCCAATATTTATATTATCGTAGATCCCGATACAGAGAAAGAAACCGAACATCCACATTTCATGAATGGAACCGATGCCCAGCAGATTGCACAATGGGTTGAACAGGGTGGTGTACTCGTTCTTTTATTAAATGATAGCGGCAATTGCGAAATTACCAAATTCAATACCCTCGCACAGAAGTTCGGCATCACATTCAATGAAGACAGTCGCAATCGTGTTAAAGGAAATGAATTCCAGACCGGGGCAGTTCTTATCCCAAAAGGTAATACAGTATTTCCAAATACATCCAAAATATATGTCAAGGAGATTTCAACGTTACAAGTAAAAGCTCCTGCCCAAGTATTGATTCAAGAGAACGGCGATAACATCATTGCCACGGCGAAGTACGGAAAAGGAACTGTATTTGCAATTGGAGATCCATGGCTGTATAACGAATATACAGATGGGAGAAAACTGCCTCAGGAATATGAAAATTTTACTGCAGCGAATGATTTAGTGCGCTGGTTAATCAAGCAGATCAAGAACTAGAGCCATGAGAAAAACAGCTATCCTAAGTTTCATCGCGGTATCAGTGTTTCATCATCACTGTATTGGACATCCTTCGACTTCCAAAGATTCGTTAGCAGAAAAGATGCTTCAGTACCAGTTATCAAATGGAGCCTGGCCTAAACAGCTGGCCGACAAAAGTGTCGTTGACTACAAGCTGCCAATTACAAAAGAAATCCTGCAAAAGATTAAAAAAACAGCTATTGACCACGCCACGCTCGACAACAATGCGACAAGCCGGGAAATAAATGGATTGATCAAGGCTTTTAAGGAGACCAAAAATCCGGCTTATCTGACCGCCGCGGAAAAAGGTATTTCATATATCTTGTCGGCACAATATGAGAATGGGGGCTTTCCACAATATTATCCCAATAAATCACTCTATAGAGCTCAGATAACCTACAACGATAATGCCATGATTAATGCGTTATTGGTACTTTACAAAGTTGCCAATAAGCAAGAGGGCTTTGAATATGTCAACCCGATGTTTGTGTCAAAGGCGCAAACAGCAGTAGAAAAAGGTATAGCCTGTGTCCTGAAAACACAGGTCATACAAGACGGAAAAAGGGGTATTTGGGCTGCGCAATACGATCAGAATACGTTAATGCCCGCTCAAGCCAGAAAATTTGAACCTGCGTCATTAAGTACGAGTGAATCCGTTGCCATCGTTCGGTTTCTGATGATGCAACCTGTCACACCAATGATCCAGAGCGCTATCGATTCCGCAATACAATGGTTTCAGCAAAATGATATCGAAAGTTATCGTTTCGACCGCATGCAAGATAAGCTGACCGGGAAGTATGAACGTAGGCTTGTGGCTGATAGTAGTTCAACAATTTGGGCACGATTCTATGATTTGGTTGACAATCGTCCGCTCTTTGGAGATCGCGACGATACCGTCAAATACAATTTTGAGGAGGTATCCGAAGAGCGTAGAAATGGCTATGCCTGGTTCGGCAACTGGCCAGAGAAACTGATCGAAAAGGACTTTCCGAAATGGAAAAAACAACATAAAATTCAATAATAAATAGTTACCAGATGTTACTCACACAACATACTATAAATACAATTGGTTCGGATCTGGTCAGTAAGCCTACCGAATCATCTTTCTTTTATCCAGAAAAGATTCTTCAATTCGGCACGGGCGTACTGCTCAGAGGCCTACCAGATTATTTTGTCCATAAAGCCAATCAACAAAACCTGTTCTGCGGTAGAATCCTTGTTGTAAAATCAACAAGTTCAGCTGGTGCTGATGCTTTCGAACAGCAAAACAACTTATATACATTAGCTATTAAAGGCATAGAAGACGGTGAGGAAATTTCACATTACGAAATCAACAATTCCATTTCACGTGTGTTGGCGGCCAGCCAACATTGGTCAGAGATCCTAAAAAGCGCCGAAAATCCGGATCTTGAAATTGTCTTTTCCAACACCACCGAAGTTGGCATTGTCATGAGCGAAGATACGATCAATGACGCACCGCCAGCTTCTTTTCCAGGTAAACTTTTAGCCATTTTATATCGGAGATTTGTTTACTTCAATGCCGACAAAAATAAGGGTTTAACTATTGTTCCCACCGAATTGATCACGGACAATGGAACTAAACTGAAATCGATAATAAGGGATCTAGCTGAGCTGAATAAGCTTCCGAAAGAGTTTTTGAACTGGCTTGATACCGCCAATGACTTTTGCAACACGCTGGTAGACCGTATTGTCCCTGGAGCATTGCCTCTAGCGGAATACACGAAAACCAGTGCCTTACTGGGCTACGAAGATCAATTGATGATTATGGCCGAACCGTTTCGCTTGTGGGCGATAGAAGCTATTTCTGAACGTGTGCAACAACGTCTGTCCTTTGCCCTAGCGGACTCAAATGTATTGCTGGTTCCCTCCATTGAAAAATACAAGGAAATCAAACTGAGACTCCTCAATGGCACACACACGTTAAGTTGTGCCCTTGCTCTTCTTGCGGGCTTCAATACGGTAAAGGAAGCTATGCAAAATGCAGCATTCAATCAATTTATACGTCTTTTAATGCAAGATGAAATTGGTCCGGCAATATTAAGTGACAGTATTTCAGTTGCGGATACCAACGATTTCTCGTCGAAAGTAATCGATCGCTTTGCCAATCCTCACTTAGAGCACAAATGGGAATCCATTGCTTTGAATTACAGCTCAAAAATGGCTATGCGCAATATCCCGCTGCTAAAAAAGTGGTATACAGCCCACAATGAAGCTCCACAACTGTTTGCACTTGGCTTTGCGGCTTATCTCTATCTATTAAAATCGAAACTGAACGGCGATCAGTATACGCAGGTGGTTAATGGACGGACGATCGTACTTCAGGACGAATTGGCTCCAAGATTACATGCCGCCTGGACCAATCCAGATAAACTCGTCCATACTGTACTTTCAGATACGGATTTATGGGGAACCAATTTAACGGAATTTCCTCATTTTGAAGAAACAGTCAATCAGAAATTACAGCAGATCATTGAAGGAGGAGCATTAAAAGCGCTCGAAATCTCATCAGTTCTTGACAATAAAAAGGTATAAATAGCGCTACAGATGAAAAACAACGTATTAAAGATACATCCCAAAGACAATGTTTTGGTGGCCTTACAAGATCTCAAAAAAGGGGATGCGATCTCGTTTGAGGGCACGAATTATATTCTACAGGAAGATATTCCGGCCAAGCATAAATTTTTTATGCAAGACATGCACTTTGGTGACGAAATCCACATGTATGGTGTACTCGTCGGAAAGGCTCAATTTGATATCCCTCAGGGAAGCATCATGAATACAGACAACACCAAACATGCGGTAGAGCCTTATCATTTCAGACCTTCACACTATCACTGGGAAAAGCCTGATGTTTCAAAATTCGAAGGGAGGACTTTCAATGGTTATCTCCGCCCGGACGGCCGTGTTGGAACCGCAAATTACTGGTTATTTATTCCAACTGTCTTCTGCGAGAACCGCAATCTTGATGTTATCAAAGAGGCGCTGTATAATGAACTTGGCTATTCAGTCACTGGAAAATACAAGAGCTTCACCCATCAGCTGTTAAAAGCCTATGAAAAAGGTGAAACGTTAGGCCTTTCCTCATTAGACCAGCTTAACACGATTACCGAACAGTCTGACCGTGTATTCAAGCACGTGGATGGTATCAAATTTTTGAACCACCAGGGTGGTTGTGGCGGAATTCGACAAGATGCGGCCATCTTGAGTAAGTTGCTTGCGGCCTACGCCGACCATCCGAATGTCGCAGGCATTACGGTATTAAGTCTAGGCTGCCAAAATTTACAGCTGAATGATCTAGTCAATGACATTAAGCTACGTAATCCAAATTTTGATAAACCCTTGTACATGTTTGAACAGCAACAATCAAAAAGTGAGGAGCAATTGCTGAAAGAGGCGATACTACAAACTTTTATTGGGTTGACAGAAATTAACAAACTCGGTAGACAGCCGGTACCATTGAGCAAATTGACCTTGGGTGTGAAATGTGGTGGCAGTGATGGATTCAGCGGTATTTCAGCCAATCCTGCCGTAGGCTACACCGCAGACCTCTTGGTTGCTCTTGGCGGAAAAGTACTTTTGGCCGAATTTCCGGAACTATGTGGTGCCGAGCAAAATCTAATAGACCGTACCATCGATCCAAAGGCTGCCAATAAATTTATTGACCTCATGACTGCCTACAGCAATGCTGCAGAGGCTGTTGGTTCGGGTTTTTATATGAATCCATCTCCAGGCAATATCCGTGATGGGCTTATCACGGATGCTATAAAAAGTAATGGCGCCGCAAAAAAAGGTGGAACCTCTCCCGTTGTGGATGTTCTGGACTATACCGAGGAAGCAACAAAGCCTGGGCTTAACTTGGTTTGTACCCCCGGAAACGATGTGGAAGCAACGACTGGAAAAGCAGCTGCAGGCGCAACACTCATTCTGTTTACAACAGGCTTAGGTACCCCTACAGGTAATCCAATATGTCCGGTCATCAAAGTCGCAACAAATAATGTACTCGCCACCAGAATGGCCGACATCATCGATATCAATACCGGTCCTATTATAGACGGAGATAAATCGATCCAGGCCATGGGAGAGGACATTTTAGAATATTGTATCAAAGCAGCTAGTGGCGAAATAACACCTAAGGCTGTCCAATTAAACCAAGACGATTTCATACCTTGGAAAAGAGGTGTGAGTTTATAAAAATAAGATATTGTATGAAAGCTTTTTTAGACGACAACTTTTTATTAAACACAAAAACAGCCGAAGAGCTGTATCACAGCTATTCAAAGCATTTGCCGATTATTGATTATCACAATCACTTGATTCCGGAACAGATCGCTAATAATGTCAAATTTGATAACATTAGTCAAGTGTGGCTGCATGGTGATCATTATAAATGGCGAGCCATGCGTGCCAATGGGATCAATGAACGCTACATTACGGGCGATGCTTCGGATGAAGAAAAATTTATCAAATGGGCGGAAACTGTTCCTTATACATTGCGCAACCCATTGCATCACTGGACACACCTTGAGTTGCAACGTTACTTTGGCATCACAGATTTGCTATCCCCAAAAACGGCAGCCAAGATATACGCCGATACAGGTGCCTTATTACAACAAGATAGCCATTCGGTTCGTGGGTTACTGAAAATGATGAATGTTGAGGTCGTTTGTACCACTGACGATCCGATCGATAGTCTCGAGTTTCACCAACAATTCGCCAAGGAGAAAGAATCATTCAAGATGCTTCCCGCATTTCGTCCTGATAAAGCCATGAACTCGGATGATATCATTGCGTTGAATCAATACATCGATAAACTGGAAGAGGTCAGCGATATCCAAATCAATAATCTTGGAGATTACTTGAAGGCATTAAAAGCAAGACATGATTTCTTTGCCGCCAACGGATGTAAAGTATCGGATCATGGCCTGGAACAAATCTATGCAGAAGATTATACCGAACAGGAAATCGTGACGATCTTTGATAAGATTCGTACAAAAAAGGAGATCTCTTTGGCCGAAAATCTGAAATTCAAATCCGCAATGCTGATTTATTTTGCAGAATGGGATCATGAAAAAGGCTGGGTTCAACAATACCACTTAGGAGCATTACGCAACAACAATGCCCGTATGCATCGCTTGATCGGACCAGATACAGGTTGGGACTCCATCGGAGATTTTAGCCAGGCACGTGCATTGTCAAATTTTTTGAATAAATTAGACAATCATGACAAGCTAACCAAGACAATCTTGTATAATCTCAATCCTGCGGACAATGAACTTATTGCGACTATGATTGGGAATTTCAACGATGGTTCTATCAAGGGAAAAATCCAGTTTGGTTCTGCTTGGTGGTTTTTAGACCAAAAAGATGGCATGACAAAACAAATCAATACACTGTCAAATATGGGTTTATTAAGCCGCCTTGTTGGTATGTTGACCGATTCCAGAAGCTTTCTTTCTTTCCCAAGACATGAATATTTCAGAAGATTATTGTGTGACATCTTTGGGCAGGACATCGAAAAGGGAGAGATACCAAATGATATCGAATGGGTAGGGAAAATCATAACGGATATCAGTTATAATAACGCGAAAGAATATTTTGAATTTTAATGAACATGCAGGGTAAAGTTTTAAGCTTTGGAGAATTGTTGTTGCGGATCTGTCCCGACATCGAACAAGATTGGATTGAGCAGCACCGGTTGCCTTTCTACGTGGGGGGAGCAGAACTAAATGTCGCCACAGCCTTGGCATTGTGGAATGTACCATCATCCTATTTATCCGCAATTCCTCAAAATGCCATCTGTGAAGGTATTGACAACTACCTGCAACGCAGAAATATAGACACCTCGGCTATGCTCTGGACCGGCGAGAGATTAGGGATTTACTATCTCCCAAAAGGAAAAGATCTAAAAAATGCCGGTGTCATCTATGATCGTGCGAATTCTTCGTTTGCGAACCTCAAAGTAGGCAGTATTAATTGGGAAGAGGTTTTTGCCGATGTCAAATGGTTTCACTTTTCAGCTATCTGTCCTGCTATTAGCCAAGATATTGCTGATCTATGCCAGGAAGCAGTTATAAAAGCACAGGAGAAAGGTATTTTTGTATCATTGGACCTTAACTACCGCGCCAAGCTTTGGAAATATGGGAAAGCACCGAAAGAAATTATGCCCCAAATTGCCAAATATTGCAATTTAATCATGGGGAATATCTGGGCTGCACACCAAATGCTCGGCACGCAGCTAGACGAAAAGTTCCTAACTTCTTCTTCCGGGTATCAGGAAGAAGATTTACTGGCACAAGCAGATCGTACAAGCAAAGAGATCATTTCCGTGAATCCGATTTGTCAATATGTGGCCAACACCTTTCGTTTTGACCATCAAAGCAAGGGAATCAAATATTATACTACGCTGTTTGACAAAGACAGCCTGATTAAATCAACGGAATATACTGCCGAAGAAATTTTGGATAAGGTAGGTAGTGGTGATTGCTTTATGGCAGGCCTGATTTATGGCTTATACTCCAACCTTTCTCCGAAGGAGACCCTAGAGTTTGCAACACTTGCCGCATTTGATAAACTGTTTATCGCCAGCGATGCGACAACAAGTACAGTGGAAGATATAAAAAATAGAATGATAGCATGAATTTGAAAGAAATTGTATTAAATAAAATCATTGAACAAGGGATACTTCCTTTGTTCTTCCATCACGATAAAGCCGAAAGTATAGCTATTCTGCGGACCTTATACCAGGCCGGTATACGTGTCTTTGAATTTACAAACCGTGGTCCCGAAGCATTAACAGTTTTTGAAAGCTTAGTTGCCGCAAGAAACCTCGACATGCCTGACCTTTACTTGGGTATAGGTACCATCAAATCGGTTGAAGAAGCGCAACAGTTTCTGCAAATCGGTGCCGATTTTATTGTCTCTCCGATTGTAAATCCTTTGGTCGGTTCGCTTGTGCATGAGCAACATAAATTATGGATCCCGGGATGTATGACCCCAACAGAAATCTATACGGCGCAACAGCAACAAGCAGCTCTTATAAAATTGTTCCCTGCAAATATGCTGGGGCCAGCATTTATGTCATCCATACGGGACCTTTTTAAAGGTCAGAAATTTATGCCTACGGGGGGGGTAGAAATCGAAATGGAAAACTTAAAAGCATGGTTCAAATCCGGTGTATGCGCAGTAGGGATGGGCAGCAAGTTAATTGACCCTAAAGACACAGGCAATTTATTTGAGAATACTAAAAAGGCACTTGACTTCGTCTCGAAGGCACGATAACAGTAAAATCCCTCTGGTACTGGCTTCAAAAAGCAAATATCTGGAGGGATCTTATTGACGTGAAGAAACAGACACTTACACTAAAAATAAACTATTAAACCCATTATGATTAACACGGAGAAAAAGGGTAATTACCGTTGGGTAATATGCTCCCTACTATTTTTTGCTACTACAATCAATTACTTGGACCGCCAGGTGCTATCCCTGACCTGGAAGGATTTTATTAGCCCCGAATTTCATTGGACAAATACGGACTATGGTAACATTACGGCACTGTTTTCAATCTTTTATGCCATCAGTATGTTATTTGCAGGTCGCTTTGTGGATTGGATGGACACAAAAAAAGGTTTTCTATGGGCAATTGGAATCTGGTCCATTGGTGCAATACTGCATGCCTTCTGTGGTATAGCGACATCAGGAATTGTTGCTGGTGAATGGTTCGTTGGTTTCGAAGGCGCAAAAGAGGCAATTTCTCATGTGAACAATGTCGGCTTAATCATCAGTGTGAGTGTCAATCTATTTATCTTTGCCCGCTTTGTTCTTGCGGTCGGAGAGGCTGGGAATTTTCCTGCTGCGATTAAAGCCACCGCGGAATATTTTCCAAAAAAAGACCGCGCCCTCTCGACGAGTATCTTCAATTCAGGCGCAACTATTGGTGCACTAGCAGCTCCCCTAACCATTCCTGTAATCGCCGCACATTGGGGTTGGGAAATGTCTTTCATCATCATCGGTGCATTAGGATTTGTCTGGATGGGTTTTTGGATGTTTCTCTATAAAAAGCCAAACGAAAACCCAAAAGTCAATGCGGCCGAACTGGCATATATCAATCAAGATGACCATGAACAGCAGATCACACCTGCCGGCGATACCAAACTTCCAAGAACGACCATCTCTGAATGCTTAAAATATAAGCAAACCTGGGCATTCGTCTTTGGGAAATTTATGACCGACGGAGTCTGGTGGTTTTTCTTATTCTGGATGCCGGCTTATCTTTCTGCTGTCTACGACATAAAATCATCAGATACAGAAGGACAGCTCGCAATTTTTGTGCTCTACGCAATTACCATGTTATCTATTTACGGTGGATGGCTACCAACCTATTTTGTTGACAAAAAAGGGATGAACGCTTACGAAGGGCGCATGAAAGCCATGTTGTTGTTTGCTTTTGTACCATTGGTCGTACTCTTTGCACAACCTCTGGGACATATCTCCTATTGGATACCTGTCATTCTTATCGGTTTCGCCGGGGCCGCACATCAGTCCTGGTCCGCCAATATCTTTTCGACTATTGGAGACTCTTTCCCAAAACGCTCCATTGCAACCGTTACTGGAATTGGGGGACTTGCGGGAGGTGTAGGAGCCTTTATTATCAACAAAACATCAGGATGGCTATTTGATTATGCCAAAGAAACTCAGATGACTTTTATGGGCTTCAAAGGAGAGGAAGCAGGTTATTTCATCATCTTTTCTTTCTGTGCCATTGCCTATTTAATTGCATGGGTCGTAATGAAAACACTAGTTCCTAAACTTATTTTAATAAAAAATTAACATATATTGCAAAATTTATATTATATTAGCAATATCTTTATAAATATCAATCTAAACCATTTTTAAAAACAATGAGCTTAAACTTAGAAGGTATCTTCTACGAGGAGAAAGACATTCCCGCAGAATTTACGCTCGACGAACAGGTCGATCAAAGAGAGTTCCTTTCCAATGGAGAAATGATTTCTTGGACGGGTCAAGTAAACGAAGTTTTTTCACCTATTTGTGTAAAGACCAAGGATGGCTTGAAACGTAAGCGCATCGGTAGTTTCCCTGTTTGTACAGAAAAAGAGTCCATGGAAGCCTTAGACGCTGCTGTAAAAGCATACGACAATGGCCGTGGAGAATGGCCGACAATGAGCGTTGCCGATCGTATTACTTGTGTTGAAAATTTCACACAAAAAATGATCGCCAAGAAGGACATTGTCGTCAAGCTTATTATGTGGGAAATTGGCAAATCCTACGCTGACTCCGTGAAAGAATTTGATCGTACGGTAGAATACATCTATGCAACGATCGATGCACTGAAAGATATAGACCGCGATTCTTCACGTTTTCAAATCGAACAAGGCATCGTTGCCCAAATCAGAAGATCTCCATTAGGAGTCGTACTCTGTATGGGGCCATTCAATTATCCGTTGAATGAGACATTTACAACATTGATTCCTGCATTGATCATGGGAAATACCATGTTATTCAAACCACCTAAACATGGTACGTTATTACACTACCCTTTATTAGAAGCTTTTAAAACAAGTTTCCCTAAAGGTGTTGTCAATACGATCTATGGCCGTGGCAATAAAATTGTCCCTAGTCTAATGCAATCGGGAAAAATCAATGTCTTAACGCTAATCGGTTCAAGCCGTGTAGCTGATGAACTTAAAAAATTGCATCCAAAAGTGAATCGTCTCCGTGCAATTCTTGGTTTGGACGCAAAAAATGCAGCAATCATTACCAAAGATGCAGATTTGAACCTAGCAGTTTCTGAAACAGTATTGGGTTCACTTTCATTCAATGGTCAACGTTGTACTGCGCTTAAAATTATCTATGTGCACCGTAGCTTGGCACAAGAGTTCCTGAAACGGCTTTCTGCTGAAGTTGCTAAATTGAAATATGGAATGCCTTGGGAAAAGGGAGTATCTTTGACTCCGCTTCCTGAAATCAATAAACCGGCATATTTGACTGAATGCATTGAAGATGCAAAAGCATACGGTGCGAAAGTAGTGAATGAGAATGGTGGCCAAGCCGCTGAATCGTTCTTCTATCCGGCGATTGTTTATCCTGTCAATTCACAGATGAAACTTTATAGAGAGGAACAGTTTGGTCCAGTTATCCCGGTCGTTCCTTTTGATGACCTGGAAGAACCTATCGAATACTTAATTGGCTCTTCGCATGGACAACAAGTAAGTATTTTCAGCAATAACGCAGCTGTTGTTTCATCGCTTATTGATCCACTGGTCAATCAAGTGAGCCGTGTAAACATCAATTGTCAATGCCAACGCGGCCCGGATACTTTCCCTTTCACAGGTAGAAAGGACAGTGCTGAAGGAACGTTGTCAGTAGTTGATGCCTTGCGTTCATTCTCCATACGTTCTCTAGTGGCCACAAAGTTCACTGAGGAAAACAAGAAATTGTTAAATGAAATCGTGAGTGAAAATGAATCAAATTTCTTAAGCACGAAATACATTTTCTAGTATACGGCCGATAAAAAAGCGACATCGAAATGATCGATGTCGCTTTTTTCTGAAAATCCATTTTTTCAGAAATTCTCCAAGCACATTTTCATATCTACTGCATCTTTTATGACAGCCCCCCTGTCGATTAAATTGAGTTGAATTTATGTTCTTTCTGATTTTATAACGCCCTAAAGTTACTTCAGAATCAGATTGTTTTGAATAGGTAACTTTAATTCGCGAATCCCCTCGGCAACCAGCTTTGCCACTTCATCAGCCCCAAAAGTATTCAGATGCGTATCGTCTTTCTTTCCCTGTGGATAATTCTTATCAGCACTGTCCACATGCAGAAATAACTTCTTACTGTCCTCTTCTCCGTAGGACATGACAAGTTTTGTTGTCTTATCCTCCATGTCAATACAAGCTATTTGCCTATCCCGGGCAACCTTGCGGATAATTGCAGGATATGCTCCATGGGTTTTCACCAGCACGTCATTTTCAAATTTACGCCGTGCTATTGGTGTCAAAAGAATCGGAATACCCCCCTTCTCCCTTGTTTGATTGATATAGAAAATCAAATTCTGTTCGAACTCTTCCAACGAAGTTCCCACATTGGGTTTATCGACCTTTTCATCATTATGTCCAAACTGGATGAACACATAATCTCCGCGACGGAGGTTTTCAAAAATAGGCTCCCAATGATTCACAAAACTTCCATCTTTGCTCACATCATGTTTGAAGGATTTGGAACTACGCCCATTTAATGCACGATTATCCACCTTCACCTGCTGATTGAACATCTTTGCTAAAGCCATTCCCCAACCAGTTTCTGGAAAGCTACGGCTGTCTTTATTCGCAGCTGTAGAGTCGCCAATTATATAGATTGTGCGAATTTGTTCTCGTTGTAAAGCCAAGAGAAAAATTGCCATCACACAGCCCGAAATAAGTGTACTGATTTTTTTCATATTTTAGGTACTTAATTAAAATGATTACATCACGCTTGCAGGAACTGCAACGAAATTTAATTGGTTTTCCTAGAATCAAGTTTACAAAGTATAGTTCATTTCTTGATGCCGGTATCATTAATAAAGTTATGCAAACGTTGCCGGCAACGTTTGCATGCAGGGATCCATTAGGTTTTGTAATTTTTTTTGATTAATATTATAATCTATTTTGCCGATTATGAAATTCGAAAACTATACAATCAAAGACATTGCTAAAGCACTTAACTTATCGACTTCTACCATCTCCAGAGCATTAAGAGATAGTTATGAAATAAGTCCTGAAACAAAAAAGATTGTATTGGAATATGCCGAAAAAATCAATTATCGCGCTAATCCCATTGCGAGAAGCTTAAAGGAACGCCGAAGTCACTCCATTGGCATTATCGTCAGTGAAATAGCCAATAATTTTTTCTCCCAAGTCATTAACGGCGTCGAATCTATTGCTTACGACAAGAATTTTCAGATCATTATTTCACAGACACATGAGTCTTCGGAAAGGGAACGGCTTAATGTTGAGTATCTAACATCCAGAGGCATAGATGGGCTACTGATTGCATTGTCTTCAGAAACCGAGGATATTTCCTATCTCCATCAATTAAAAGAACGTGGATTTCCAATTGTATTTTTTGATCGAATCCCACAACAGTTTAACACCTACAAGGTCATCGTCAACAATCAGCAAGGGGCCTACGATGCGACGCAGCACCTCATAAAACTCGGGAACAAGAGAATCGCGCACCTGACAAGCTCAAAATCCTTGTCCATAACAAGAGATCGCTTAGAAGGATACAAAAAGGCGTTGATGGCAAACCATATCGACTTTGACCCCAATCTTGTCAAATATTCTCCATATGGGGGCTTGCATTTAGACGAAATTGAAAAGGCGATTGAAGAGCTCATCCAAATTGGTTTTGATGCCATTTTCATCTCTGGAGACAAATTGACCACAGGATACCTTCATGTCGTGAAAAAAAGAAATTTTGAAGCGGCTAGCAATATCGCTATTGCCGGATTTACAAACTCCAATGTTGTCGAACTATTTTCGTCCAAAGTCACAGCAATTAGACAACCTGCTTTCGAAATGGGAAAAATTGCTACCGAACTGCTGATCAAACTGATAGAAGCCAAATACCCTATTACAGAATTTGAAACCCGTGTATTACCAACCGAACTGATCAACAATCACGAAATAAAAAAACCGTAAGAAAACGATTTTCTTACGGTGCCATATCATAACAACAGCAATGGTTTTACTGCGCTCTTTCTTTTTCCTCGTTGCTTGTATCTTTCTTACGATAATTATTTTTAAGGTTTCCAAATTTGTATGAATAGGTCAGTCGTACCACCCTACGGTCTTGACGTTGCCTGATCTGAGAATCAAATTGACCGAAAGTAGTGACCAGGTTTTGATTGCCCGTATTGAACAGATCACTCACCGCCAATTTTAACGAACTACGCTGATCTTTAAATGTTTTGGTCGCGCCCACTTCCATATCCCATCTTCCCTCCAAGTCATACACACTGTATTTAAAAGGTGAAAAATAGCGTAAATTAACATTAGCAGTAAGACTCTTACTTAATTTTAGATTATGCATGGAACTCGCTTGAAGGAGAAATGATTTCCTTTTGATCGGAATACCTGAAATCATACCGTCAAAATCAAAATAGATTCCAGTGATATTATTATTCATGCTCCAGATCTTCAATACAGTGACGGGAATATTTAGATTTAAATAAGAGGTCAGATTCCGCCCTAAATTCTCCCGTACGACCCAAGTTTCACCTCTGACAGAATCTTGTCCCATGCTTTCTACGATTGCGTCTTTCACATCATTGACACCCAGTGTTACATTATAACGCTGCAACAAGGTATAATTCAATGTGAATTCATTGGAAAATTGAGGGTTTAAATATGGATTTCCACGCTCAAAGGTCAACTTATCAATATAATAATCAAATGGATTGAGTTGGCGATAATTAGGACGCGTCACTTTTCTGGTGTAACCTAGAGACAATATATGATGCTCATTTAGCGAATAGGTCAAATTAGCGTTGGGGAAAAGTTGAAAATAATCACGTTTCACACGCTTGCTCTTTGTTAATGAGTTTCCATCCGACATCGTATACTCGCCCCGCACACCAGCTTTTAAACTCCATTTTCCAATGCTCGTATTATAATCGAGATAGCCCGCCGCTATTTGCTCCTTATAGACAAAATGATTTGTACGTGTCGTATCATTTGTCCAGGAGTCTTTCTGTAGCTTTTCGAAAAGCAGATCATTATCGGACTTTACATTCGAATATTTAGCCCCCATCTCGAGCTTTGACTTTTTTGATAAGGGATGTTCGTAATCGAACTTTGCAACATAGATATCAATACCAATTGGCATTCCACTGCGCTCATTTTCCAATGGGGCAACTGGATTCATACCAGCATCAAAATATTCATTGCGGTAAGTGACACGTTTACTGCTCCTAAATTTACTCCAGTCCAAATCGACAGTCAGTTTCCGACCGTTGGAATCTATCTTAAATTCATTATTTAGATTAGCGGAGTAGCGGTCAAACAATTCTTTGAAAGAGGACGATGAGCTTAATATCGTATCATAAGCGGATAAGGAAGTACCGATATTCGTCCTACTATCATTGTCATTGTATTCGGTATTATTTGACCCATTGAATTGTAGGGTTAATGTATTTCTTGAAGATGTTTTTTGTTCGACGCCGAAACGGTAGGAATGATTACGTTCGTCTTCATCCAATGTTGATTTTTGATTGAAATATTTCTTTTTACCCTCATTCTGTATAACCCGGTCGATATAAAGTTTACGGTAAGACTTTTCATCAGAATAAGCATAGGAGCCAAACAGTGTTGTATTATTCTTTTTGTAATTTAATGAAAGGGAACTATTTCCCCTGAATTTTTCACCACTTCCTGCCGTCAGGTTAAATGTTCCGTTAAATCCTTCCATACGATTCTTTTTAAGGACAATGTTTATCGTTCCTACAGCTCCTTCAGCATCATCTTTAGCGGATCGGGTTGTAATCACTTCAACGGATTTAATCTGATTGCCATCCGTGCTTTTCAAAAAGCTCAAAAGCTGCTCCCCAGACATATAGGTCTGCCGTCCATCAATAGTAACGGCTACCCCCGATTGTCCCATCAATTGCAAATTATTGTTGTTGTCCAGGCTGACACCAGGTGCACGCTGTACTATATCCAGCGCATTGTTGCCGGCCGCCAATGGAGAATTCTCTACGTTTAGGATCAACTTGCCGGGCTTACTCTCGACCGTAGGACGTTTACCTTCCACCGTCACCTCCTCTAATTTTCTGTTATCCGCATTCAACTCGATCACAGCAAGAGAGTAATCGGACTTATCGATAGCAAAAGAGTTACTTCGGTTTGAAGTATATCCCACCATCTTTGCTTCAACGAGATAGTTTCCAGGCCCCACATCCGTAAATTGGTATTCTCCGGATTCATTGGTGACCACAGCCTTTAAGACAACAGCAGAATTGGCTTTCATCAGGTAGGCCGTTGCTAAAGGCAGCGGCAAATGATCCGCCGAGTGCACTTTTCCCGTAACTTTCACTTGTGCATGGGCAAAGGAGACAATCAAAAAATTTAACAGTAGGAAGTAAAAATACTTTTTCATTATTAGGATAATCTTGTTTAAAGGCAATGAAACTTCAATAGGACCATAGTCATCTTATTTTGCAAGTTGACCTCAGCGTTCAATGGCTTCATGATGGTGTTGGCTTGTATGATCTGTCTTCCGCCCGGTTGAAGCGGAAGACAGCTTATTATTTATTTTTTATTTGAACGGACACACCATCTTTTTTCGCGTTGATGATCGTATCTCGACGGATTACAATGGAAGTATCGGCAATAACGACTTCATTACGGTCAGAATCTTCTGCCTCCTCTTCGTCTGATTTTTTTGGCGGCAAAGCACATTTAACACCAAGCGAAGTCACAATAAATTCCACATCCTTGACATCCCTTAAATCTTTACTGTAACGGTCGCGGCAATCGTAAAATGAAATATCGCGTAATTTACCTTCCAAATTATCATTGATCACCAATTTTGTTCCAACAGGCAAAAACAGGGTAACATCCACTTCCTGATCACGGTAGCGCTCACCTTCGCTCAATTGGAAAGCACTATCAAAAATCAACGCTGTTGTATCTTGCTTCAGCGCATAATTGATCTTTGCGGCCCTGTCTGTAGCAATTTTGTAGGTATTTCCTTTCGCCGAATATTCATAACGTACATAAGGTTCCTGCAATGAATCGATACGTTCTATCCGAATACGGATGTCGCGTTTCAGGTAGGACGAAAGGTTCTCGCTTTTTATTCCCATACCAGTTTTCACCCCATTTTTTAAACGGATAACCCGAACATCATTTTCACTTAAAAAGTATACAGACTGTCTTTGTAAAGGTTTTTCTTCGACAATCGTACTCGATTCCCTAAATTCTTTTGCAACCGAAGTTGAATAATAGATAATGGCTCCTATAGATGCCAACCACACCAAGAAAAGTGTTGTTGTCAAATAATTATTCATCGGTTTCTTCTCGAAGAGCACGCGTAAAAGCAGGTAAAATAACCCCGCTAGCGGAATAAATATAGACAAAAAGCCCGCTATCAAAGCAAATGGTACATCACTGGGTTCCATTAAATAAAACGGTCCGGAGTCATCCATTACATCAGGGATCACGTTTACAATAGCTAATGCAAAGAATATCAGCCCGATAATCAATCCGATAAGCGTTGCCCCGACAAGGATGACAAAAAAGACACCGATAGCTTTCACGATGATTTGCAATAGCTTTGTCACCCCATCTCCTGTACGATCCAATCCACGTGAAAAGGTATCTCTCACACCACTCATTTCTTCATCAAAAGAGCGCTTAAAATTCTGGATATTCGGCGCTTCGCCACGCATCTCCATTTTGTCCGCTCTGGTAATCGCCGGTGGCATCACGATCCAAAGTATCACATAAACCAATAGCCCCGATCCACCTATTATGACAAAAAGTGCAAAAAGCAACCTTACCCATTTGGCCTCTATGCCAAAGAAATGGCCAAGACCACTACAGACGCCACTGAAAACACGGTCATCGGGATCCCGCATTAGTTTCTTACCGACCTTAAAACCATCGGTATTTGCTTCATGCCGAAAGGAACTATAGTCATCCTGATCTTCCGACTCAAAGTCACTAACCCTTCCCATTTGATCAATAACTGCGTTTACATCTTCCATATTGAGCACTTCTTTACTTCCTGCCTGGATCTTCTCTGTAAACATCTCTGAAATACGGTTCTCAATATCCTGCAAAATCTCACGGCTGTCTTCCGACTGGCCAAAATGCTTCTGTATATCAATCATGTACGACCGCAGTACCTCATAAGCATCCTCCTCAATATGGAAGACGATACTATTTATGTTGATAATTATTGTCTTATTCATCGCTATTGTCTTTAACTGGTTTAGTTGAATCATTGTTTCTACCCACCAATGACGTGTTTACAGCAAACACCAATTCATTCCAGGTAATGTCCAATCTTGAAAGGACATCAAGTCCTTCTTGGGTAATTTCATAATATTTTCTAGGCGGACCTGAAGTCGATTCCTTCCATATATAACTCAACAAGCCATTATTTTTTAGACGTGTTAAAAGCGGATATAGGGTTCCTTCCACAACCAACAATTGAGCTTTCTTCAGTTCGCTGATAATATCGGAGGCATAAATTTCTCCTCGAGAAATTATGGATAGGATACAATATTCAAGTATCCCCTTCCTCATTTGGATTTGTGTATTTTCAGCTATCATAATAATACAAAGATATATGTATTTTATGGTACCATGCAATACATAGTACCATACAAAACAAACAAAATATATTAACACACTGATTATTAGACAAATAATTTTTAAAAATTATTTACATTTCACTTCTATCAAGAAATTTTTGGATATTTATCCCCATGATTAAAATCCTACTAGACTATAAATGGTGTTTTATTTGGGCCATCATAGTCATTGTTTTATGTACGCTCCCCGGAAATAACTTTGATACAGTTCCCAGCTACCCCGGAATGGATAAACTCGTTCATGCGGGCATGTTTTTTGTTTTTTGCACCCTTATGTACAACGGTGTTATCCAACAATTTAGCGGAAAACCAACACGCTGGTTACCCATATTTATTGTCTCTTTTTTAGGTTTTCTATTTGCAGGATTAACGGAATTACTTCAGCTTTATATTTTTACTTACCGTAGTGGTGACTGGTGGGATTTATTTGCTGATTCTGTAGGGATTGGTATGGCTGGATTTGCCTACCTGTTGAATTATGTAAACAGAAGGCACTGATTGGTAGTAAACTTTGCTATCGAATAAAAACTATTGAGCTCGGGCCAAGGTTGCTACAGACACTTTGCATCCCAGGAATTCCTGCAGGGTAATTGCGGCCGAGACAATTGTTGCACCGGTTGTAAGGACATCATCAACGAGTAAAATATGTGCATCTTGCGGCATTGAAAGTTCTTTGCAGATAAAGATGTCTTCCACATTTTCATAACGCGCTAGGCGATCCTTTCCTGTTTGCGTAAGGGTTGCCCGTTTACGGAACAGTACTTCTTCCCATAAAGGGATATGCATTGCCCGTGACAGCCCGCGTCCAAAATAATCCGATTGGTTGTACCCCCTTTTCCGGAGTTTGCTTGGGTGTAGCGGTATCGGAACAATAGCGGACAAATCGCGATATCGTTCTG
Source organism: Sphingobacterium sp. HMA12 (assembly GCF_002933815.1). GTDB lineage: Bacteria > Bacteroidota > Bacteroidia > Sphingobacteriales > Sphingobacteriaceae > Sphingobacterium. The sequence continues at coordinate 132,049 of NZ_BEYR01000002.1, read as the reverse complement.
ATTCCAGTAGCTTTAAACCATATTGATAGCCAAAATATTCGGCCAAAAATGGTTGATTATTATATTTGATCTGGTAAATTAGCTGCTCCACACGGCTCCCCTTTTGCAGCAGCAAAAAAGAGCAGGCCTCTTCTATAGGCGCTTTGCCCCAGAGCTGCCTAGCGGTATCGTTATCCGAATAAGTATGAAAATTGGTATAAGGCAAATGGAAATCGCAGGCAATACAAACGTATTTTTCCTGATATTTAAGTGCACAACCACAACAGGCACATTCTTTGGGAAAGAATATGGACACAAAATCCCCAAGGATATTCCGTAGATCAAACTGCATATAGATATAGGTAACTTCCTTAGCTAAAGATACCAACAATCTTTCAAACTAAGCTTCCGAAGTTTCCTTATCCTTATCTTTTATGGCCAATTGTCCGCAAGCCGCATCAATATCTTTCCCCCGGCTTCGTCTTACATTGGTGATGATTCCCTGACTTTTTAGGTAATTCGCAAATACGTCTATCTTGTCGGCTTCGGCATTCAGGAAGTCGGCCAGAGCAATTGGGTTGTATTCAATCAAATTTACTTTACAGGGGACATGCTTACAAAATTTAGCAAGCTCCTTGGCGTCCTCCAACTCGTCATTGAAATTATTGAATACAATATATTCAAATGTTATCGGACTCTTTGTCTTCGCATAAAAGTATTTTAGCGCTTCAGCTAATGCAGTTAAGGAGTTCTGCTCATTGATTGGCATAATCTCATTACGCTTTTTATCATTTGCCGCATGTAGCGAAAGAGCAAGGTTAAAACGTACCTGATCGTCTCCTAGTTTCTTGATCATTTTCGCAATACCGGCTGTTGACACAGTGATTCGTTTCGCAGCCATATTAAGGCCGTCTGGAGCGGTGATCCGTTCAACAGACTTCATCATATTGGCGTAATTCAATAGCGGCTCCCCCATGCCCATATAAACAATATTTGTCAAAGGCTGACCATAGTTTTCCTCAGCCTGCTTACTGATAAGGACCACTTGGTCATAAATTTCATCTGCATTAAGATTACGTTTTCGATCCATATAACCTGTTGCACAAAATTTACAGGTCAGGCTACAGCCGACCTGCGAACTCACACAGGCAGTCATGCGTTCAGGTGCCGGAATTAATACACCCTCTATGATATTACCGTCATAAAGCCTAAAGCTGCTTTTAATGGTTTTGTCCGAACTGATTTGTGATTCTTTAACTTTGACTGCATTGATCGTAAAATTTTCCTTCAGCTTTTCACGCAGGGCCTTACTCAAATTACTCATTTGATCAAAATCTGTACAAGATTTTTCCCATATCCACTCATAAATCTGCTTTGCACGAAAACCTTGTTCACCCAACGCGGTCAGTTGATCTTTGATCTGACTCAAAGACAAACTCCTGATATCTATTATTTTACTTTTTTCAATCACGGTACAAAGATAAGAATAATTAAGTGACAAAAAATCCCGTTCTAAAGAAAATAGAACGGGACAACTGTTATGTATGTGTTTTAAAATAGGTAGATTTGCTGTTCTTTAGCCATGTATGGCTTCTTTATTTCCGTAAGACTGGATCAATTTACCTTCAAAATCCAACCACTCTTTCCAGCGTTTTTCCACATCGACATCTACGGAATATTTCCTTGCAAAATTCAGGAAAGTTGTATAATGATTCGCTTCTGAAACCATCAGGTCGTAATAAAATTGAGCAAGCTCCTGATCTTGGATATTTTGGGACAAGACCCTAAATCGCTCACAGCTACGCGCTTCAATCATTGCAGCAAATAATAGTCTGTCGATAAACGCCATATTCCGGCTACCATCCTTTTTGGAAAATTTCATCAGTTGACCGACATAGTCATCTTTCCGCTCGCGACCCAATGTATAGCCCCGCTCTTTGATAATGTCAATAACCATTTTGAAATGCTCCATCTCTTCAATGGCTATAGCTGTCAATTCATGAACCAAATCCTCGTGCTCTGAGTTGTTTGTGATCAAGGATATTGCATTTGAAGCGGCCTTTTGTTCACACCACGCATGATCTGTCAAGATCTCTTCCAAATTTCCTTCTGCGATATTTGCCCATCGCGGATCTGTCAACAACTTAAGTCCAAGCATCTTGCTATCTAAAATAATTTTATTGACAAAGGTAGGGAATATCTCTGCTTAAAAAAAATGATAATGTGTCCTTTAGCGATCTTTATTAAGTACCGCTCTAATTTTAGGCGCTATTTTCTCGCCATAAATTTCAATTGACCGCAACATCTCCTTGTGTCCTGGTGCGCCAACATCCATATGTGCCGAGAAACGCGTCAATCCAAATTTTTCATGGATTGCCAAAATTTTATCTACAGCATATTCAGCATCGCCAACAATAAGATGCCCCCTTGAAGACCTGCCAAAATCATATTGTGTGCGCTGATAAGGTGGCCATCCGCGGCTAGCTCCAACACGATCCATCTGTGCCGAGTAGATGGGATAATAGTAATCTGCAATCTGTCCACTGTTATTCCCAAAAAAGGCGTGCATATGCACCCCGACCTGAAATTTTGACATATCGTGCCCATTATCTTCATACGCCTGGCGGTATAGCTCAAATAAATGGTCGAAATTTTCGTACATACCACCGATAATAGCAAACATAACCGGCAAACCGAGTTTTCCGGCACGAATAACAGATGATGTGGTACCTCCTACTGCAACCCAGATCGGCAAAGATCCGTTCTTTGGCCGTGGAAAAATCTCCTGATTGATCAAAGGAGCCCTAAAATTTCCGCGCCAGGTAACTGGATTCTGCTTATTCAACCGGAGTAATAATTCCAATTTCTCTTCAAACAAATCTGAATAATCCTTTAGGTCATATCCAAAGAGTGGAAATGACTCAATAAATGAACCCCTGCCTGCCATTAGCTCGGCCCGACCATCGGACAAAAGATCAACTGTCGCAAAATCCTGAAATAATTTGACGGGGTCTGCCGAACTCAATACGGAAACAGCACTGCCCAACTTGATGTCCTTTGTCACTGTAGCAGCAGCAGCCAATATGATCTCCGGAGCTGCAACGGCATAATCTGCCCGATGATGTTCACCGATACCAAAGAAATACAATCCAACCTCATCCATCAGTTTGATTTCTTCGATTATTTCTTTCATTCTATCCTGTGGCGCCTGGATCTGACCTGTACCGGGATCTATCCTGGAGTCACCAAACATTCCTATTCCTAATTCCATTTGTCTTCTCTATTTAAAACTAATTCAAAAATAGCGGCTCCATTTCGTAATTTATTTGATCTAGGATAAGAAATATCAAAAAAGAGATAATGTTGTTTTAACGACCTGCTCCGCATTTCCGCTAAAATGATGTCCGCCCGAAAGATATTTCTTATTAAAGTTTTTTAAAGTAATCTTTTTTACCGGAAATTCAGCCGCATCATCTCCTAACACCACGCTTGTTTTGACACCTTCTATCCGGTTTATCTCAGCAACTACATCAAGGCTGCGTTTGGTGCTGCTTCTACCCAAAATATCGGCAATATGTATCTCCAGATCGGTCGATACCGATGGCTCCAATAACACAATGCTACGCACATTTTTCTTTATTTGAGGGTCGACACGATTGATGATGAAAGGTACAGCATCAGCCCCAAACGAATATCCCACAATAAAAAGCTGGTGATTCTGTCGTGACAACATCAGATTTTTGAGTGTATTTGACATATCCGTAGCGATATCCTTAGGTGTTTTTTTCTTCCAAAAATAGTTCTTGGAATCAATCGCAGCCACAGCGTATCCGGCATCGGCAATTAACTGACAGATCTTATTCGAAAAAGAATTGAAACCACCGTCTCCACTTAAATAAAGCACAAGCGGCAATACCGTTTTGTTGTTCCAATATTTCATCTCGATCAAACGTTGTTGCGCGAAAGCATGAAATGCCACGCAGCCGATTATACATAAAATGGTCAATTTTTTCATCGAAATAGTATTACTTGCTGAATAACGCTCAAGATGATACTAATCATTCGGTTTCATCACTTTAACTAACGCAACCGGAAGCTGTATCAGATCAAAATCATTATCAAAGATAAGGTATTTGTTTTCCCAAAAAGTCGCATACTTCTCTTTAAAGTCACGTAAGCTGTGGTAATGTTTAAAATTTCCAAGTCGCGTTGACGCAAATTTCATAATCTTTTCTGCAGGACTCACTGTTGCTTCCAACCCCGTCATCGGAACCATTCCTAGGTTCAGGTAACTATATTTTTGAGCTTTTGCATAATTGATCATCTCCACGAGCAACGCATCCATGCTTCCGCCCGGTGCTTCTACTGATTTTCGGATCATATCATAAGTGCATTCATCTTTGGCATAATCGGGGATGACGTTCAAGAAAGCGACGATTTTACCGCTTTCATTTTTAAGCACAATGATATCCTGTTCGATCAGTTCTGCGGTATTGAACATTCCTTGGGAAAAGACCATTTCTTTTTTATCGAATTCTCTTAGCCATTCATCTGAAATAACCTGAAGTTCGTGAAGGACTGCTGCACACTGCGGAGCCTTTAACACTGTGGTTGTAAATCCCTTTTTCTGGATTGCATTCAGTCCATTGCGCAATGATTTACGCTCTTTTCCTTCGAGCGTAAATGTTTCCAATTCCAAAACAGCTTCTTGCCCAATGATGATCTTTTGCTTGCGAAGCGATGAGAAATGAACCAGGCTGTTTTCATCGACCCGATAATAAATTGCTTTTAACCCATTGGCATAACAATAACGATCGAACTCCTCGACAAGCTCCTCCTTATCCCCCTGTTCACATACCGGCTCATCCAATACTATGGCAAACTCATTCGCCAATCTATAGGCGGTAAACCCTTCGGAAATCTCAGAGAAAAAAAGATATTTGTCTTTCCCGAGTTTGAAAAAGTCCATGGGAGACTGTCCGAATTCATCCAGTAGCTGTTGCGCCCGTTCACGTTCGGATTTACTAGAATCCTCATCTGCGATCAGACGTGGGCGAGCAAGCGCGTAGATCAGAAGAAACCAGCAAAAAATCCCCAGGACCTGTGTAATGCGTAAGAATTCCTGCCCAAAATTGGTATGTGGCATCAGATCGTCATCAGCAAACAACAAAAAGCTTTTTGCGGTATGATAAATGGATTGCCGCCAAGTAAATTCGACTCCAAAATGTTGCTTATCGATAAAGTAGAAGCTCAATACGTCAAATAAACAGACCCCGACCAATGCAACGACGAATGTTACAAACCCGATCCTCACCCAGCGAATATTGCTTTTAATTGGGTATTCCTTATAACTGATCCCCAAGAAAACGAGCGTCATTAAGGCCACCGATGCCTCTTCATAATCCAACGCTTTAAACACATGTCCAAATAACGAGAGCGCACTAAAAACAACAGCGATCCAAAAGGCTACACGAAAACCTTTGATCAAATAAGCCGATGTAACCAACAAACCTACTCCTAGAACAAAAACCATAAACTTGGATGCATGGATCGCTTCAAGGGGTAAATAAAACCGATCTAGCTTCATGCGATCAGCCAAAGGCGGCGTCAGCACCGAAACAATATTGACCATACCCAAGAAGAAGATCAGCAGCGCTGGCCCTACACGCGCCAAAAGCTGTCTACCGCGCCAGGCGAAAGCGATCAAGCCCAACAATAGCGGCAACCAAAATTCAAATACGCGATAAAGAATGGTTATTCCCAAGCCTTCTGCCTGACCGTAGCCATAAGCCTTGAAGATGTACAGCATGGTTAATTCCACGGCACCTAAACCTCTTAAAAAAGGTGATACGATCATTAAAACCACTGAAACGGTATAGGCGATAGCCGCTGCTTCAAAGGAATGATCTAAGCCCAGCGCATACATGCTGACAAAAGCATGGGCTATCCCACAACACTCAACAACCATTGACGCCAATACAGTACCGAGGAGATATCTCATTTTTACTTCCCCAGAAAATATCTCGTCTATATTGGAGGCAACAGCAGGAAATTTTAATTCTACCCAACGGTAAATCCCTTTATGTGTACGGAAAGACCATACGAGCCAGAATACAATACCCAGCAGTATACCCAAAATTAACAGTGAAACCCAGGCATCACCAAAATTCTTATTATCCCAAATTGTATACAATATGACTGGCACACCAATCATAAAGACAGTTAACAGTCCCACATACCCATACAGCGCGCCTGCTTGATGAATTTGTGTCGTATTTAGATTCCGCTTCCGCAACTGGGTAGTTGTATAAGCGAGCGAGCTAATTCCGCCCGCAGGAAGAAATACACTGAGCAGATTTCTTTTTAAGAATAGATCTATGGCAATTTTCAAATTGATCGAGAGACCAATGGCTTTGAAACTCTGCACGTACATCACACCTTGCAATAGGACATAGAGCAGGGTTATACAGATGCCGACCGAAACCCAGGTTAGATCTGCTGCTTTTAACTGTGGAATAATGGCGGCGAGTTCTTTCCTTTCATTTCTAAAAAAAACGAAAGCTAATAAAATAACCAAAACAGCTATTAGTTCCTTCCAATAGGTTTTTGGTGAAAAATGTCTAATGCGTTGAACAATAGTCTTGCCCATATTATCGTTTATTGTCTAATAACCGTACCGTATAATAAACACGAAATAAAGCTAATCGTTTCAAAATGACAAATTGTTAAGTTTTCGTCAATTCTTTTGACATTAATCAGTAATTTTCACCCATGAAAGAGAAAAGGGTATTGTTCATCGGACTGGTTTGGCCAGAACCAACATCATCAGCCGCCGGTTTTCGGATGATGCAACTGATCGAGACATTCCTGGATCGTTCTTATCAAATTACTTTTGCCTCTGCAGCAGCCAAATCTCCCTATAGCGCACCATTAAAGTCACAAGGTGTTATCGAACAAGCTATTGAGCTCAATAACGATAGTTTTGACGAGTTTATTATACAGCTACAACCTGATATTGTTATATTCGACAGGTTTATGGTCGAGGAGCAATATGGCTGGAGGGTGGCTCAGCAATGCCCTAGTGCACTTCGGGTACTCGACACCGAGGATCTCCATTTCTTACGACAGGCACGGCAAACCTGCGTCAAAAATAAAGACGATTTTTCCTTTCAGGAATTGTTTACAGACACGGCAAAGCGGGAGATTGCCTCCATATTGCGTTGTGATCTATCTTTAATTATCTCAGAGTCTGAAATGAAAATTCTTACAGAAGTATTTCGCATTTCACCCGACATTTTATATTATCTCCCTTTTCTTGAAAGTGAGATTACCGTTGAAGACACCCGTGCTTGGAAACCTTTTGAAGAGCGAAAAGATTTGCTCTTCATCGGCAACTTCATCCACGAGCCCAACTGGCACACCGTGCAATACCTAAAGACAACAATTTGGCCAGTTCTTCGTAAAATGCTCCCAAAAGTAGAGTTACATATCTATGGGGCATATCCGACACAAAAAGTACTTCAGTTACATAATCCAAAAGAAAATTTTCATATCAAGGGGAGAGCAGACTCTGCAAAGGACACCATGTCCAACTACAGACTATTGATTGCGCCGATCCAATTTGGCGCCGGAGTGAAAGGCAAATTTATCGATGCCATGCATACTGGCACCCCCTCGGTCACGACATCCATTGGTGCTGAGGCGATGAAGGGCAATCTATCCTGGAATGGTTTTATTGAAGATACCCCAGAAGCTTTCTGCCAAAAAGCCATGGCGCTTTATAACGACAAGGTTGCCTGGAAAACAGCGCAAGGCAATGGTATTCGTATCATCAACGAACGCTACGAAAAACGCAAATATCAAGCAGATTTTATGACCAACCTATCCTTACTTAAAGTGCAGCTGGACAAACATCGGCAACAGAATTTTATCAGCCAGATCCTCCTGCATCACACTGTACAGAGTACAAAATATATGTCGCTTTGGATTGCTGAAAAGAACAAGCTCTAATTTAATTGACTTCCCGCCACCAAGGAGCGTATACGGTATCCAGTTTGTCCAGATGCACCAGTTCCCCTATTTTCGGTGTAATGAGTTTACTGTTTTCTTTTTGGGCAATTTCATAAAACTTTTCCATTGGTTCTTTCCATCCATGCATTGCTAAGGCAAATTTTGACGAATGAACGGGCAAAGTGACTTTGGCTTGTAAGTCTCTGGTTTCAAGCCCCCATTCTTCGGGCAAGGAATGGATATAGTGCCAGGCATCATTATACTGCCCGTTCTCCAATATAGCTAGATCAAACGGGCCGAATCGATCCCCTATTGTCTTGAAATGCTTCCCATAACCACTGTCACCACCTAAAAACAAATTGTATTTCGGTGTTTTCAGGACAAAGGAAGTCCAAAGGGTATTATTTCTTGTAAATCTACGTCCAGAAAAATGTCTTGCGGGGGTAAAAGTTACCTGAAAATCAGGATGAAGGGTAACCTGATCATACCAATCGCCTTCGACAATTTGTTCTGTTTTATAACCCCAGGATTCGAAATGCGCGCCTACCCCCAAACCACAGATGACCTGACCTACCTTCTCACGCAGTTTGATGATGGTCTCATAATCAAGATGATCATAATGATCATGGGAAATAAATAGATAATCTATTTTGGGAAAGTCTGCTACTGTATAATCCACTGCGATTTTAAATGCTTTGTTACTCCCCGGAACGGGTGAAGCATTTTCACTGAATACAGGGTCTACAAGCAATAATTTACCATCGATCTTCAGTAGATAGGATGAGTGGCCAAACCATATCAGAAGATCTTGTGATGGCAAATTTTTTAGATCACATTTTAGGGCTGGTAATACACCTAATGGCTTCAGCCCCGGTTTTTTGTTGAAAAGAAAATCCCACATTAAAGAGACGATGTTTACATCACTCTTCAAGGAAGGCGTCACCTCAAGATTATGAAATACACCATTTCTGAAATTAGGCGATTGCTTCATCCGCTCCAGTCGGGCACCTTTCAAATTTCCACCAAACATCGGATGGATAAAATAATAGAGCAGCCCACTGACTAAGACAATCAATAGCAACCCCAAGATAATCCATCCAACGTTTTTCATTAGAAACTATTCTTCCACATCATGGATTCGACAGGACGGATGGTCTTGCCGTTATATTTTGCATTCCCTTTTGTATTGTAAAAAGTCTCGATGTCGCCTTCTACAGCAAAATAAATCAATTGACCGATTGGCATTCCAGCATAGACTCTGACGGGTTGTGCGACAGATATCTCCAATGTCCAAGTATTACAAAAGCCCACATCACCTTTACCAGCTGTTGCATGGATGTCAATTCCCAAACGGCCAGTACTCGATTTTCCTTCCAAAAAAGGGACATGTTTATGTGTTTCTGTATATTCCTGAGTAACACCCAAATACAAGGTATTAGGTTCCAATACAAAACCCTCCTCTGGTATTTCAAAATGATCAATTTCATTATGTTTTTTGGCATCCAATACGCGATCGGCATAAGTTGCCAAATATTTACCCAAATGCACATCGTAGGAATTTGTTCCTAAGCACTTACGGTCAAATGGTTGAATGACAATACTGCCATTTTCAATCTCTTCAAGAATTCTTTTATCCGATAAAATCATGTGTATCAAGATAGCAAGAGCATCAGGCCATGCTATATAAATTCAAAAATACGGTTCTCACACAAATTTTTACGCTATTTTTTATTTAAAGTGCTGTTTTTATTGACAATTGACTCTTTTAAAGCTTCGATAAGCGCAGTTCGTTCATTTTGATGGGTGGACCAAGATCCGCTTTTCCCTCGGCTATCTGTGCTTTACACAATAATTTATCTAATCGCCCCTTATTGAGCATGCGATAATTTGCAATTTGTTTTTTAAATTTGGGTATGAGTCTAGTGTATTTACGTGAAATAGATGGGCAAACCAAATTTGCCATTTGGCGGATTGAAGAATCCGATGATGATCTGTTATCCAAACTTCAGCTGGACGAGCGTGAGAAGGCTAAACTGGGTTCTTTTAATAAAGGCAAACGGCGCTTGCATTGGCTTGCTACACGCGTTTTGTTGCGTACTTTGCTAAATACTTCGCTTTACATTGACTGCCCTTCAGATGCCAACGGAAAGCCTTATCTTGCCAATTTCCCACAGAAGATATCGCTATCTCACTCCTTTGACTATGCTGTCGCAATGATAAGTACAGAAGGGGAGGTAGGAATAGATATGGAAATTATCAAAACAAAAGTGGAGCGGATCCAACATAAATTCCTCAAACCCGTTGAACTTGCTTTTATTACACAAGGCGATACACGGTACGAGCAGCTATACGCCTGTTGGTGCGCCAAAGAGGCAATCTATAAACTTCAGGGGAATTCAGGAGTTTCATTCTTAAACAACATGACGATACAGCCCTTCGAATACCAAAAGCAAGGTGTCCTGAAACTCGAACTGGACAGCAATCACTACAAGCAGACTTTTGACGTACATTATGAAAAATTTAATGAATATATGCTTGCATATGCTGTGGGCTAAGGTCGCTTAAAAAAATAATTTTTCTCAATTTCAGCGAATTAGCGATATAAGCGTACTTTTTTTTTGCGCTTATTGAAAAAGCTTCTATATTTGCAGCATCACAAAGGAAATGGCCCGTTCGTCTAGGGGTTAGGACGCAAGATTTTCATTCTTGAAACAGGGGTTCGATTCCCCTACGGGCTACCGAGAGACTCCAAAGAGAGCCGATAACATTCAAAAACCGCATTTAAGTATATTTAAATGCGGTTTTTGCTTTTTACGATTCTCTGTGATTCTCCTAAATCCACCAAAAAGAACCCCGGCAAGGACCCCTGAAAACTTCCTTTTGAGCGCTTTATTTGGTATCTTGTCGTATTGTTTAACCGTTTTAAACCACGATCACCATGGTAAAGACAGTCAAGATAGAATGTGGGATCAATTTCAGGCTAAGGGAATCCGGCTCCACCAAAGCTACACCGATCACCTGTTTCGTAGAATTCAACGGCAAGCCCGTGGTCAAGATCCCAACAGGAGCCAAGATCGTCCCGTCCAAATGGAACCCGGAGAAAGAGAAGCCTGTAGGTGGGCTGAAAGGGCTTGACCATCATGAAGCCAAGGCCATTTCCGAGCGAATTTCCTTCGTTAGGTCGGTCGTCGAAACCAGCTACAGGGAACATGTTTCCAACTTTAAGTCCTATCCCGACAAGGAGTCCTTCAAACAGCAGGTCATAGATGGGATAAACGGAAATGGAGAAAATAGGCCAGAGGAGCAAAAAGCTGACCTGTCATTGCTTTCCTATTTCGAAAAGCAGATAAAACTGAGCAGAGAAGGCAAACGATTGATCATCAAAGGACCAAGAAAGGGCCTTCCCTACCGTGAGAATACGATACTATCATATGAGGGAACACTTGAACTTCTTAAGGACTATATCAAAACACGTAAAAAAAAGAGACTCCACTTTGAGGATATCACCATGGATTTCTATCACGATATCCGGAGCTATATGTTTGAGGACGCCCGTTTCTCGCTGAACTATTTCGGCAAAGTCATCAAGCACATCAAACTGTTCATGCGGGAATCCGAAGAAGAGAAACTCCACGGTTCGGATATCTATCGGTCAAAGGGCTTTATCAAGGTTGAGGAGGATACCGATGCGGTCTATAATGATATCAAACAGCTGGAGGCGATCGCTGCGGTGGACCTTACGGGGCATCCTGGCCTGATCAATGCAAGGGACCTTTACCTACAGGGCGCATGGACCGGACTCCGCTTCCAGGACTATTCCGTACTTCAGGAAAAGGCCCGGGTCGTAGGCAACTTCATCCATATCGAAACGGAAAAGACAGGGGTATTTGTCGCCATACCGATATTGCCCGCCGCCCGTGAAATATTGGAAAGGTACCGTGAGGAAGATGGAACCTACCGCTACCCAAAACCGATCAGCAACCAGAAGTTGAACGACTATATAAAGACCATCGGAAAAATGGCCGGGCTTGCGCATCCCGTGACGATATCGGTTCCCGACGGCGGTAAAAGGGTCAAAATAACGATCCCTTTCCATGATGCAATGGGTACGCATACGGCGAGGAGGTCTTTTGCTACAAACATGTACAAACATTACAGGCTTCCAGCTCAGACCATCATGAAGATCACGGGACATACCACAGAGGCCAACTTCTTTAAATATATTCGTATGACCCCCGAAGAAAATGCCCAGTTCATACTGGACACGGTTACCGAAAGGATGGCTTTGGAACAAAATAACAAAAAATAGATCGATATGGACATGAAAGAATTTCAGCAATTTTTATCACAGCTCGAAGATATACTGTGGTACCCAAGAGTCTTTATCCAGAGCAGGAATGGTATGTCATGGGATGATATCCCGGGAAGAAAATACTTCTCCACCGCATGGATGGATTTTTTCTTTGGAATCAATGACGGCGCTTTCCAGGGCATGGTCGATAACCTGATAAATGGAAGCACGATCGAGCAGAATGTAAAGGAGATCGCTGAACGGTTATTACCTATCATCGAGCTCTTAGAATAGTCAGAACCAGAGCAAGGGACCAAGAGGATTGGTGTAAAGATCGGTATAGAGAAATTTGGCCGTTACAGGGAGACGTTGAAGGAGATGAGCGCAAAGGGAATCATCTTCGATATTATCCAGGATGAGGAGGACATTCGGGAATCGTACTTTATTGATTTCAGACCGGCAGATACGAGATCCTATCTGATCCAGTGTCTGAACAAAATATTGGAAAGCCCCCGAAATTCCAGGGAAAGTAAGATCCGGGAACTTGAGCTTAGGATTTCGGAAATGGAAAAGACGAACTTAGAACTGACCACTCTTCTTTCAGGTTCCAGAGCGGAAGTCAGTGAACTAAAGAAGAAAAGCGAAGAAGACAGGGAGACACTCCAATCGGTCAAAAAAGACAATAGTGATCTTAGGGAGCAACTCTCAAAGTTTGTGGACAGTGACAACGAAGGGGCAATCGAATCCATAAAAAACAACAAGCTTCGGATGTATTATCTTTACAAGCTCGGTTTTTTGGACGATGCCATTTGGAACGAAAAGCTCGGCTACGAACACCGGGTCAAAATACTTTGTAGGATATTGCAAGGAGGGCCGCTGAAAATAGATACTGCGCTACGTTATTACAAACTGTTCAATTCCATAGGCTCGGCAGAATTGAAAGCCTATGAGGCCGAAAATGAAAAGATGGTTTTTGGCTATATTAAAAGTCTATGTGATATCGAATTAAAAAATGGTGAATTCATCAACAGCTTGAGAAAAAAATAAGAAGGAACAATCGAGTTGAGATTTCTTTCGCTTTCGACACGCTTAATTTGTTGAAGGAAACACACTTGGGTAATAACTTATCCCGTTTAAGGATAATGGAGAGTAAATCCAGTGAAAATTTTGTGATATATTTGTATCATATCCATAACAAACCAATGTAAAATCATATTATGATAAAGGTATTGTTTTCAACGCTTGTTTATTTTTTGCTGATGTCCCCCATACTTACTCAGAAAACTTCCAAACCTTTCTCCGGCACGTATGGAGATTATTCTACCCGTCTGACCCTAAAATCAGACAGCACATTTGAGCTTATTGAAACCGATCCTATTTTTCCTTATACTTTTGAAACCTTTACAAGCATAGGTGCTTGGAAATTACAGGGAGATACGGTAGTCTTAAATCCACATCTGGAAAAAAGATTACCCAAGGTAACGGTACTGGAAAAATCGGTCAAAAAAAATAATGATTCCATTTCAGTGAAGATCAGCTATTATTTGGAAACTTATGAGAAAAATAAGATGGTCAGCATAACTCCATTCAATTTTGAATTACTTTCCATATATATCAACAAAAGGAAAGACTACCAGAACATAGTCCATTCTCCACACAATAGAAATTGCATGTTTTCTCCGAGAATAAAAAAGCAGGTTGTTATCGATTCAACGAAAATATTTAGTTTTCCGAGACAGGAAGTTTCCAAGTTAGGGGTATATTCGTACGGCTTTGAGAAAGCTATCGAAATTGAAGTCAATAATCCCCAAGCCAACCATTACGAGATCACTGTCATACAACCCTTGGACAAAGAAAGGATGCCCAGGAGCAAGAAGGTAATTATCAAAAGGAGGCAAGCCTACTTCTATGAATGGGAAGGAAAGATCTCCAGTGGAATTTTCTCTTTGTCTCCTTTGGTGCGTTTGGATTAGTTTGTGAAATATAAAGGTTTATAATTAGTAAGATTGCCAAAAATCAAATCTCCGTTTTTTTTGCAATGAATCGGCGTTAGGTTTTGTCAGATTAATTCTCCTCCTCAGCCTATCAACAATTTTATCTATCGGCACTGATATCTTACTTCAAGATATAATTACAGCATCATATCCACCTGATCTCTTTTTTTGTTCGGCATTAAAGATCTTCAATGAACTGTGGGTTATACTCAGACTACGTTTATATCTATCTTTTTCATCTTTAAAATAGTTGAACTTGTCACTTAAAGTTGCCCCGTTGCTCCCTCCAATAAAAGCGATTTTTTTGTTGGTAAAATCGAAATTTCGTGTAGAATTTTCAAATAACACATTGAAATAGGCACTTTCATTAAGATTAAGCAACAGAGAACCATCGGTTCCCAATGAATCGAGCTTTCCCAAAATATCCTTTGGAATAGCTTTAAAATCCTGAACCTGTCCATATATATTGATGCAAGAGAATAGCAAGAACATAATTATTAAATATCTCATCATCATAATTTTATAATTTGATAAAGATAAGTATTTACAGTCATTCCTCCTTCTGAGTAAAAAATATCATCAAAAAAATCGAATAAACTAAATTGAATAGTTTTTCGACTCCAAACTTCACAGTCGAGGTTCTATCTTTTTTGCCATCTTATTGAAAGTTCATTTAACTGAATAATATTTTAATGGCTTACAGTCAATCGGAGGATCCAGAATAACGAAAAGGCGTTATGACGTACTTTGGATACGCAATAAGCTAGCTTCTATAAAAGTGCACAAAAACACTAAGTTGAACCATTTTTCCATATTCGGTGGAAACTGTAAATAAGTTTAATAGACATTTTGTATTTTATCCTTGAGCGACGTTCCCATTCTGATCAATGTTTGGATGTATAATTCCTGCATAAAGCGTATTTTGAACTTGGTTTGTTTTTATGTACCGATTCAATGTTAATGGATATAAAAAACGATAGCATCCTCTTTGTAAAAGAGGTTATTCTTATAATTTCGCATCCACACAGGAAACTGGAATCCCCATTTCTTGGTTTATTGTGTCCTTGGCCCAAAATTAGACAAGAGTAGTATGATCAAATTCTCAAACTTTCGACAGGGTTTGCAATAGCTGCACGGTAAGTTTGCCAAAATATGGTGACGAAGGTTATTAAAAATACGATCATTGCAGCAATTCCCATCATCCACCACTCCATTTTTATCCTATATGCATAAGTTTGCAACCAAGAGTTCATGAGCATCCAGGCAATGGGGGCAGAAATAGCAAATGCCAAAGAGACCAGCTTAATGAAATTCAAAGAAATTAGTCTTATGATACTCCAGGCCGATGCTCCCAAGACTTTACGGATACCGATCTCCTTAACCCTCCTTGCGGTGGCAGACAGAGCCAACGCAAAAAGTCCCATACAGGAAATGACAATAGCGATACCGGAGCCTATCATTACGATCGTGGAAAACGTACGGTCCTTTCTGTATAAGTTATTTGCATTCTCATCCAGATAAGAGGCTGGAATGGTCGCATTCGGATTTACGTTTTTCCATACCTTCCAAATATTCTCCATCGTTTTAGGAAGTAAATCCGTCTCTACCTTGACAAAAAGGTACTCAATATCAGAAACGTTCCGATTTATGGAAAGACTCAATGGCTCCACTTTCTTCCGGAGATGCTGAAAGTGAAAGTCGTCGACTACTCCTATAACCGTACTTCCTCCGTTGAGCGCAATATTTTTCCCTAAAATATGTTTAATACCACCCATTTGCTCTGCCATCTTACGATTAACGATTATAGCAGCAGTATCTGTAGACATAGTCCGTTCGAAATCACGGCCCTCGAGTAACTTGATTTCTAGAGTCTTGAGAAAATCGTACTCTACACACATATAATTGGTACTGTATTCCTTGTTTTCCTGTGAAAACTTTAAAATGCTACTTCTCAAGGTCCCATCGCTGCCCAGTCCCAGATTAACGTCCGACGCACTTACAGCTTTTACCCAGGTCTCCTTCGAGAGCTCCGCACGCATCCTTTCCAATGCCTGCCCTTTGTCGATTCCCTTACCTATCGGAATGCTGATGACCTCTGATGTATTATAGCCAAGGGAATGGCTTGCCAGATATTCTACCTGTGAACTGACGACAATTGCAGAGATAATAAATAGTACTGATATGGAAAATTGAAGGACAGTCAACCCGCTCCTTAGCCTGGACGATCTAATGGTAACGTCGCCCCTTAAAGTTTCTTTCGCGTTCATGCCAGCAATTTTGAACGCAGGATATCCACCAGCCAGCAAGGTGACCGATATAAAAACACCGACAGAAAAGATCAGGGTTTCGGGAGATAACAATGCCGATAGTCCGAGCCGGTAGTTTAACATTGCATTGTATTCAGGAAGGATCAGCCAAGCAAAAAATAGTCCGAGGGTCAAAGACAGGAAGCATACAAAAAACGTTTCCAACCACAATTGGACCGCTAGATCTTTGCGTGTTGCTCCAAGTATCTTTCGCGTACCGATCTCCCTGCTGCGTTGCAGGGACCCCGCAAGTGTAAGACTGACGAAATTCGTACATGCCGTTATCAGGATAAGTCCCGCCACCGTGAGCAAGATCCAGGGATAGAAGGATGGAGGGCCGCCAGAAATACCGAAACTGTTGAGATGATAGTCCCTGATGGAAATCAGGTTGAGAGAAAACAGATTACCCAGTTCATCCGGGTTTCCGCCTGAGTTTTTCAGCCTAACAATCTCATCCCTGTAATGGAGTCCGGTGAACGCCTTGGTTTCTCTCGCAAAATCGCTATCCAATACGGTCCTATCCCGGAGCTTAACGATAACATCATGGTTCTGGGAAGTCCAGTTATCCCTGTCTGTAATATAATTTGGTTTAAGTTCAAACCTCAAAAGCGAACTAAAGCGGATGCTGGAATTTTGCGGAATCTCGCCAAGGACGGCTGAAATGACCTTCTGCTCCCAAATCCCATCAATGTTGACACTAACCATCCTTCCAAGTACGTCGACAGATCCGAAAAGATTACGGGCCATGGTTTCCTCCAGTGCTATATTTCCAATATCATTTAATGCATTTTTATCACCCTCAATAAGAGGAAAGGACAATATGGACAGAAAGTCATCGTCAACATACCTGCTGGTGGACCCCAATTCCTTATCACCGTTCTTTAGAAGTATACTTCCGCTGGCCATTCTGCTGATGTATTCAATTCCGGCTATCTCCGCCTTTAGGGCAGGAGCCAAGGGAGCTGCCATCGAGGAATTGTACTTTACGCCGTTCTTATCGTAACTCCTACTATATAGCCAACCAATACGCTCCGTGTCTTCATGAAAGCTATCGTAGGACAGTTCAAACCTGGCCGTAAGGAACAGCAATATCGCCGTCGCCAATGCCACCGACATTCCCAAAAGGTGAACGACGCTCACCGTTCCACGTTTTAATATGCTCCGTAAAATGATCCTTAAATTTACCATTTCAGTAGGTTTTTCAGTTTTTACCAAGGTCAGCCTGCAACCATGGCCTGTACAATACGGAAAGTGTCCGTAAATTGATTGAATTCGGAAATTCTTCCTTTTTCTATTCTGTATTCGCCAATGAACGGCACTTTGAATGCCTTCCGGGTCACCCTATGTGTCCCCGAATAATACCCTTTTACAAAAACAGTATCACCATCGGCAAAAAAATCGTTGGCAACAGACTGCCAGTCCGTCCATTCAGAACGCAGCCCTGCAAAAACATGTCCGAGCACTTCGGTGATTCCGACGCATCTGCCCCTTCCGGGAAATCCGTCCATCTGATTCCAACGTATATCTTGGGATAACAACTGAACAATCCGGCAATCGTCCCTTTGGTTAAAGGAGCTGTAGAGCTCCCTGACAAGCGCTTTATTCTTTTCTTCCATACTGTTTAATTCAATTTCGATAGGCCAAGAAGTGTATCGGATAGGAACGGACGATACTCGGATCACTTTCGAGCCGGACCATTTTACCGCCCTTCCAATAGCAAGCTTTGCCGAACTGTTCCCCGCCAACGTATATCTCCCCATTTATCCGCTGTAGAAAAGAAGCCTTGGTGAGCGGCAACTGTGGATCGGTCTCCAGCTCGGTCCTGGTTACGGATAGTTCACTCAGGTCAGTCTGCGTATCGATCCGGAAATAAAAGGCCCGGTTAGTACTTCTCTCCCAGCCGGGTACAAAAAGTACATTACCTTCCATTATACCCTTTCCAAAGTTATATCTTTCTTTAGGTAAGTTGAGCGCGTGGCGCACCACTTTTCCACTCTCAGGGTCAATGCTTAGCAATAGGTACGCAGGTTTTTTATCTTCATTCTTCATAGCACTTACCAACAGTACCAATCTGCCCATCTGGTTATAATATGCTGAATGGACGTGCTGATCCCCAAATCCTGCCAGATCGACCCTCGCCTTCTCGATTCCCCGAATCTGATGCGCTATACTGATTTCTATAGCGTCGTGCAGATACGTTGCCTTGAGCGAGATCAGGCCAGTAGGGATCTTGAAAAGTGCAAATGATATATCCGCTGGCATGTCCAGTTTTTCAATGCCCAACAGATTATCAATCTTATATACGTAACTGATGGTTCGATATCCCACTGTCTGACAGGAGGAGTGAAGGTACAGGTTCCCCTGGGCATCCCTATGATAGGAATAGAGGTTTTCCTGCCGGTCCGTCATCAGCATAAGGCCCACTTCATCGGAGAGTACTTTTTTCCCCTCATAGGTAAATAGAACTACCCGAGCCCTCCCCCCAATGAGTTCCGTACCAAAATAG
The DNA here is from genome assembly GCF_002933815.1 of Sphingobacterium sp. HMA12. Taxonomy (GTDB): domain Bacteria; phylum Bacteroidota; class Bacteroidia; order Sphingobacteriales; family Sphingobacteriaceae; genus Sphingobacterium. The sequence continues at coordinate 112,963 of NZ_BEYR01000002.1, read as the reverse complement.
ACCAGATTGCGGCCACCGTCCATCTGGAGTTCATGGGCACCGCTAAGCCAGATCTTATCGTGGTTCAATGGAATAAACGCCGTGCTGCTTCCGCCGTCAGCCATCCAGATGGTGGAAAGACCATTGGAAGTCGTTTTAGTGCTCGCGGCCCCGAGTACATCAATCTTCATTCCCTCACCCTGTTGGGGCTCGGGATCCTTCCCGTTACACCCGATCAAAATGATGGCCGAAAAAATCACTATTGCTTTCCTGAACATGTCATATCTTTATAAATTCCACCCTTCGGTTCCTGGCCCGACCCGATGCCGTAGCATTTTCGGAGACCGGTTCCGTTTCTCCTTTGCCTGAGGTCATCAGCCTTCCACCATCAATTCCTGAGGTTTTCACCAGCCAATCTTTAACCGCTTCGGCCCGCTTGCTACTGAGGGCTAAGTTGTCCGAAGCATCTCCCACACCATCAGTGTGGCCCACAATATTGAGACGGATTGCCGGATCCTGTTCCAGGATAGCAGCGATCGATCGCAATACCCCTGTGGATTCTGGCTTTATGGAAGCCGAAGCGGTTTCGAACAGGATGCCCGTAGTGGCAAATCTCCCTTCCTCAAGGAGTTTATGTCTAGTATCGGCAATGCCCTTTGCAATTTTGATATTACCAATGAAAACACCTACCTGTTCATCTTTATAGGGGCTGCTGCCCAAGCGCAAGAACAGCTGGTTCATGATTCCTTCCTTTGCTATCCCTTTGGGGACATCATAAAGCTTCTGGCCGTCTATCCAGATGCGCAAACGCTCTTTTTGGCCCTGGACCGCTACATGGACAGGCCGTCCATACCAGTTCTTTACAGCCGGATTCCTCTCGGGAGCGCTGTGGAAATGACGGATATAGCCAACATGGCTCTCCAGATTCATATTCCCCGCATCCGCGAGCGGCGAGATTTCCATATAGAACGACTTGGTTCCTTTGGGATCGACCAGCAGCTTATTGGAACTCGGCGATTCTTTCCCCGATGCCAGAAGTCCGAACTGGAACGAAGGGGGGAGCCAACCCTTGAAATCGATATCCATCACAAGATCGAATTCAAGGGTAAAATCGCTACCGAATGGTTTTTCATTATCCGTTAAGGAAACACTGTTCTGGGCAAGTCGAAGCCATTTTCCACCGATACCGTCCAGGGATACGATTACCGAGCTCCTGTTGCTGTTCCATCCAGCTGGAAGTTCGCCCAGAGCTTCTGTGGAAAAATCATTCGCATACAGGAGCGTATCTCCAGGTACGAAATCGTACCTACTGAACGATCCTATGGGCTTTCTTCCTTCTTCGGTCCTATTAACGGATCCCCCAGAATCCTCCTCTCCATTATTGGAATTGCCTTTTCCCGCAGATTCAATCACCTTGTCCAAACCTTTGTTTAATTCCTTATCGGTCTGCTCTAGTATTTTTCGGGTTACCGTGTTCTCTACCTTGCCCTTTATCTTTCTTAATATGGACTGGGCACTGGCATCCATAGATATGCTCGTGAATATACTGATCCATGCAATTGATGCTATGAATGCTTTTGATATTGAATTTTTCATATGGGTATGATATTGATAATCTGTAAGGACAAAAATATAATGAACCTGGACAGACAAACGATCTTTTCGACTAACGGCCCTAATTTTACGATAGAGGTGCTGGAGGCTAGACGAGAATGATTACAGTTTAAATGCAACGCCTACGTTCAGTACCGTAGCGCCGTAACCAAGCTCTGCAAATGCACCTACCTTTTGCGAAGCCCAGTATCTGGTTCCGATATGAATGCCCCACATAAATCCTCCTGCTGATGCAGAAATAGGTTCGGAGCCATCTCCCGACCATTTAACAGATGCTACATTATAGCCCAGCATCGCGCCACCATAAGGATCGAACCTTTCCGAATTTACCTTCAGGTGATAAGATCCCCTCCCTGCAGCCAAGATATAGCTATATTTCCATTCACCGTATTCATTATAGCTTTCCTTCTTTCTGGCATAGGCAAGGTAGCCGCCCACGCTGATACGGTCAGAGACAGCTTGTTCATAACTGACTCCCACAGGGATGCCCAAGCCTCCCCCAATGCCCACACCGGCATTTAAAAGCTTGTCGCCTTGCTTAAAAGACTGTGCAAAAGAATTGTTACTGCCCAGCAGCAAGACCATAGCCGCCGCTCCGATTGTTTTTATTGGATTCATATATCATTATTTAAGATTCAAATTTTTCACTCGTCAGCAAACAAAATACCGAAGCTGACTCGGCAAAGCTATCGTGATTCATAACGTTTTAATTAAGTACTACTACCCAACATGAGATTTACGTAGGCACTGTGCGAACCTCTCTGTTGCCCTTTCATTAAGTAGTACTACTGGGGTCTCTTTTTTGAGAAATACTACCCTAAAAATCGACTATTGGTAAGGCTATTTTTGCTACCATGAGAATCTTCTATCTTTTATTTTTGGCCTCCGCACTGGGGTGCGGCAAAAAGGACACAGCTCCCGAAAATTCCGGAAAAGTCTACGGAACGGTAAGGGACGAAATGGGTTCACCGATACCGGGAGTCCAGATCATCGTGGACAACAGTATATTCTTCAACAGCAACCTGTCGACAAAAACAACATCTGAAGGAAATTACACTTTGGCGCTCCCAAAAACCGGGAGCTGGTACGCATTTGCAGTCCACAAGATACCGTTCAACGGAAAGACCTATGAGTGCTATCTACATCCCGAGGAACCAACGGGGTTTGGACCCGAGGGCGCCGTTCGTCATTTCACCTGGAAGCTCTCCGGTCAGAAGGCAGCTCCTTTAACCGGACATTATGGGGGGACAGTAACCATCGATAGCTTTACCGGCCTCTATCTGGAAACAGACAAGATACGGTTTAGCCTTATCCCACAGGGCAACCTAATTGATGGTTCCCAGGGACAGATCTTGGAAAGGTATGCTATGGACGGACATCAGATCCTGGATGTGCCGATCGGTCGATATAAAGTCACCGCCCGCTATAATGGCGAAAGCCTGAAACTCCGCAGATGGAATACCGAAGATAGCTTTGCAACTGAGCTGATCCTAGACTTTGAGCCGCAGATCGCAGCTCAGTGTGACAATTGTTTTAAGCTGGAATATAATAGATAACCATGATAAAATATTTATTTGGAACCGCTGCATTAATTTTGCTGTTGACATCATGCGCCAAGGACGACGCCGTTCTGCCGGAACAGCACGACTATAAAATCGTTATCCTCCCATCCAATGGAAACCCGGGCCTTGGCAACAGCGAAGAGGAACCTTTGGGTGTGGCATTAGCACTACCGCAGGGCATACGGATCGTAGAGCGAAAGGACCATCCTTTTGATCCCGATCTGGGAAAGCTGTACGCTCATGCAAATTTTTTCTATGTGGACATCAATTTCGTAAACGACAGAATGCCGGGCACTCCTCCCGTCACCGTGGAACTTCCTCCGGGGCTGATCGGGGTAAGCAGAATCCACGACAAGCAGAACGGGCTCAGCATAGAAAAGTACCTGATCACCGTCCCGCCGACTGAACGGTACGGTGGAAGCCGGGATACGACCACGGTCTATATCGGAATGGCATGTTTGAACAAAAACAGATCCATGCCCTGGTACGATAACATCGGACCCGAACAGGTATTCCCCATATCGAGGAACAATTACCCCAAATTTATAGTTACCTCAGACCCTAGCTTACGCAAACTGCTTGAGCTGCTGAAAGGGCATCCAGGACTTAAGGTCAATGCGCATTGGGATCCCGTAGCTGCGCATGAGGAAGATTACGTAGTCCCCGAATGGATGAAGATACACAACGAGATCCAAGACATTATCTGGGATGTCACCGACGGTTTTGGGTTGACGCATGGGAAGATGGAAGAGCTCAAGGAAAAATTAAAACAGTATAGATAGTACCCATAAAAGAATGTATCGGGTGTAAAAGTTGACGTTTATCGATAATTTCCTCCGTTTGTCGAACATACCTGTGGCGAACCTACCCATTTTTCTATCTTTCGCAAACAACAGATTACCTATCAATATTCATGAAAAAAGCATCTCCATTACTAGCCATATTCACTTTGTGTTCGACTTTGGCTCTCGGACAGCAGATCGAGGGCCAGGTTACCACTATCCAGAACGTACCCCTACAGGGGGCAACGATCAACATCTACCGACAGGACGATCGAAGCCTTATCACCTCCGTCAGCTCGGATTCCTCCGGCCAGTATATATTCGAAAAGCTGACCTTTGGGATATACTATCAGGTCAGAAGTACAATGATTGGTTTTGAAGCCTGGTCCAGAGATTCTATCCTGATAAAACAGCCCGCATCTTTAGAACTGAATATCGCGATGAAGCCCAACTCCAGTAATTTAGCTGAGGTGACCGTAAGCGCAGATCGGGCTTATATCGAGAAACGTCACGACAGAACGGTAATAAATCCCCATATCATGTTGTCCAGTACTGGTGGAACGGCGCTAGAGGCCCTTGAAAAATCACCTGGTGTACAGCTCGATCAGAGCGGAAACATCCGTCTCTCGGGAAAATCAGATGTTTCCGTGTATATTGACGACCGACCGACCAATCTTGTTGGTGAGCAGCTACGGGAATTTCTACGTACTATTCCGGTAGCCCAGATCGACCGGATAGAACTGATGACAAATCCACCTGCAAACTACGACGCTTCGGGAAGCGGGGGAATCATCGCAATCCATACCAAACGATATCGATCTAAGGGTATACATGGAGGTGTGAGCCTTGCTTATCAGCAAGGAAAATACGGACAGACAAACAATAGTGCCGATATTGCAGTAAATAGCGACAAATGGGCCCTATCAGTCAGCACCTCACTCTCGACAACGGACACCTATACCGATCTTGATATTCTCCGTAAATTCGACGGCGGACAATCGGTCATGTCACCGATATTTTCCCAGGATACCTGGATAAGGAGAAAAGGAACTGCTATCTCCGGCAGGATCGGAGCGGATTATTTTGTGGATGAAAAGAGTACTATTGGTGTCAACCTGAGCCTCCGGTCCTCTCCGCTTGAACTGAAATCCTTTGGAGAAAGCCGATTTATGGACTTTAAAGAAAACCGGGACTCTGTCCTAATAGCAAACAATATCGAAGAACGTACGTTTTCGAACCTGGGAACAAACCTTAATTATCGCTATAAAAAACCGGGGTCCGGGCAGAAATTTACGATTGACCTTGATTTCCTGAAATATAAGGGAAACAACGAACAGCGTTTCGATAATACCACTTATCTACCCAGCGGCGAAACCGTGGCATTCGAATCACAGCTCGGCAAGGTACCCAACGATATTCGCATCTACTCCGCTAAGGCAGATTTCGTCCATCCCTTTGGAGAGACCATACGTGTATCGTCAGGCCTCAAGAGCAGCAGGACATTGACCGATAACGACGCGGACTTTTACAGGATACTGGAGGACGACATGGTCGTAGACCTTGAAAAGACGAACCATTTCCAGTTCAGGGAGTCTATTCACGCCGCTTATACGAGTATCGATGGGAAATATGGGAAATGGAGCTATCAGGCCGGCTTACGTTTTGAAGGCACGCTCTCCAGTGGCCACCAGCTCGGCAACGGAATGCAATCCGATTCTTCGTTCAACAGACGGCACATGGACCTTTTCCCCACCGTTTTTCTGCAGTACAAGCCATCAGCTGAAAGCAAACATGCCATAAGCCTGAATTATGGAAGACGCATCGATCGCCCCCATTATGCCTGGTTGAATCCGTTCGTGACCCCATTTGACAAATATACTTATTACACAGGTACGCCTTATCTGAGGCCCTCCTTCATAAATCAGACAGAGCTTTCCTACAATTTCCAGCCACTTGTCGATTTCACGCTTGCCTATGCGCAGGTAACAGACCTCATGACCGAGACCATACGGATCGAGGATGGCATCTACTACAGTCAGCAAGGCAATCTTGGATCATGGAAGACAATCAGTGCCACGCTCAATGTTACTTATAGCCCGATAAAGAAGTTGACACTGATCGGCCATGCGGCCATACATTACCTTCACACCAAAAGTACGATCTTTGGACAGCAGATGGATACCAGGGGAACATTTATCATCGCCAGACCAACGCTCACCTATAAGCCTTCCGAAAAATGGACCTTTCAGCTGGATGGAGATTATCAGGGAGGTCAGAAATTCGCGCAGTTTTCCATGCAGGAACGCACAAGGGTAAATTCTGCCATCAATTTCAAGATGAATGCCGGATGTTCCTTTAATCTCGCGATAAATGATATTTTCCACAGCGATATCAATGCTGGTGAAATTAGTTATCTGGCCGGAACCTATGCGACCTTCTCTACTTTGCGCGATTCAAGGACCGCCAACCTATCGTTTAGATACCGGTTTACGAAAGGTACCAAGAACGATCGTAGTTATCAGGGGGGCGGGGCCCAGAGCGAGCAGCAACGTACATAGATGAAAGGTTCAAAACAGGACAGTTTTGACTGTCCTGTCAATGTAATTTAACCCGCGGTCCGGGACTAACGCCCCATCAAGTCGACGCCCCAGAACGAAAGGACAATGACAATAACCGCCGAAGTCCATATTCTCACTTTCCTATCTCACCTTCAAAGAAAATATTGGCTTAAACTACATCAAATACTAAATATTGGTTCCTTTATACTTTAATTCGACTCCGAGGGATAAAGGTATTTCGATAGGTTCCTTTATGCAGATGTAGGTCCCATTTGGATCCGTATGGTTTTCAATCTTTGTTGGTATGGTCATTCCTTCGGATAGTATTATCGTATGGCCCGTATATTCTTTGGTAGAACAAAGAATGAGAGGCAGGTCAGCACTGAGGATATGCCTGAAATTGGTCGATGCAAAGGGGGACCTTTTTCTTCCGAGTTCAAATTCATGGGAAACGAAACCTGCGTTTCCGATTAAAGTCACCCTTACAAGATCATCGCCAGAATAGTCCAGGCGAATTTCATGCGAGGAGCCCCCGGTCTCAAGAACTTTCATACCCACCACCTTCCCGTCCATCATTTCATAATCGATGAACCTTCTACCATAGATCCGGTTTGTTCCTTCTTTCATTATGGAAACAACGGCACTGACCGGTTCACCATTTTTGGAATAGGTGATTACCATCTTCTGTGTTTGTCCTGCATCAATCATATCGATCCGGTTGAGCCTTCCGGAAAGGTCGTAGCCAAAATTCATAAACTCGTCCTCCTCCGGGCAGTTATAAGAAACGATCCTGTTCAGATTATCGTATTGCATCCGAAAAGTGGAAGTATCCCCTTTTTCGAAAACGGTATAACTATTTAGTTGAGAATGACAAATTGGGGTAGGGGCGTCAGTCCGGCAAGATTCCGACATGAGGCTCAGACCACCAAGGATAACGAGCAATTTTAGTCTAGTCATGTTTAGGTGAAAAAATCTACGCAAAATTCCGACAATTGGATGGAAAGATAGACCGTTCATTTACCTCAATCCCCAAATGCGTAAAACTACGGACATTACGTGGGCTGGAGTAGAGTCCCCCTATTCAGAAGATAAGTTCCCGGACCATCGGAACGTACTGCTTTCCCACCCCGATCTCGACCTCTCCGGTCACAAGGAGATAAAGTCTCCTGACATCCCTATAGAGTTCCTGAACATGTTCCAGATTGACCATGTAGGACCGGTGGACCCGCATAAACTTATCGGGATCAAGCTTCTGGCTGAGAACCCCAATACCATGGTTGCTGAGATAGGCACTATTGCCGGCGGTATAGATCCAGGTATAGTCCCGGTCTGCCCGCAAATAGGTGATCTCAGGTACATTCACTTTTAATAGCCTGCCTCCTTTTTCCAAAAATATACGATTGGGGTATCCGGTCTGCTGGGCTGAAGAAAATGGTCTTGCCACATCAGGAGTACCGATACGGATCAAGGTACGTTTAAGACTTTCTGTACAGATTGGCCTGTTCAGGTAGCCCGAGGCACCATGATCGATTGCCCTGACCGCATCTTCGGGGTTATTAGAAATTACCACAGAAATCGGATCGTGTTTGATCCGTTCAAGAACATCGAATCCTGCTAATCTGGGTAGCGATGCATTGATGAATACAACCGAGGGCTGTAGGCAATCGATATATCGTACCGTTTCCGGACCATTGCAGGTTTCATGAAATATAGCAGGAAAATCCAACGACATGATCTTTTTGCGGAGTTCCTGTCTAAAAGAACCATTGCTGTCCGCAATGAGCACTGATTGCTTTACCATTTTTCTGAACTTTGATATATGTCAAAATTAGTGGTCAAAACAGGCTGATTGAACTGACAAATGTCAGGAATTGGCCAGGTTGGGCAATTTTGGTATATTGTGGTATTATTCTTTGGTTCCAGATATAACAAGCGATATGGTTGACAGAAAACATTTTTATCAAGTATGTAATTTTGCGCAGCAATATAACATTTCCTTCACCCGTGATGAATTTGAGATAATTAGAAAAAACACACAACACATGGTTCTTCCACCACACACTGTCCTGATGGAACAAGGGAAATTGGTAAAAAAAATGTATTTCATGATCAGGGGCATTGCCCGTCTGTTCCGAATCCACGATGGTGTGGACCATACCCTGGGAATCGAATCGACCAATTACTTTCTCTCAACCCCACTTCTCCTGCAGAACGGACAGGAATCCACCTGCGCCCTTGAATCACTCAGTGAGATTGAAGTGCTTGTGTGGAATCTGGCGAGCGTTACTTTGCTCAAGGAAGAAGTCCCAAGAATGAAAGACATGGAAATGGCCATCATGGACAGGCTCCTGGGCTGGCTTCAGGACAATCAGGTAGAATCAAGGTGCATGACCGCCGAAGAGCGCTACTACAAGTTGATGGAAACCCAGCCAAAAGTGATCCAAAATGTACCCCAAAAATACATAGCTTCCCTTCTCGGTATCCATCAGGACAGTCTGAGCCGCATCAGGAAAGGGCTGGGACAGAGGGGACAGATCAGATAAGTCCCCTCAAATAGGCCTCCCTGACCAAACCTGCCGCAGTCCTGATGTTCAGCTTCTGGTTTAGGCTATAACGGTGCCCCTCCACGGTCCGAACGCTGAGAAAGAGCCTATCCGCTATTTCCTGATTGGAATGTTCATGCGCGATCAATGCCAATACTTCACACTCCCGGCTCGTCAGCTTTACGTTCACCGCCGCATTCCTCCCGGTAATAGCCTGATCTATTATGGACCGTTCGATCTCCCTATCGATAAACTGTTTTCCGGATATTACGCTCATGATAGCTTCAACAAGCCCTTCCCGATCAGTTCCCTTCAAAAGATAGCCCATCGCACCGTTTCTCATCATCTTCCTTACGTAAAGGACTTCATCATGATTGGTAAGAGCGATAATGGGCAGTTCAGGACATATCTCGAGAATCTTTAAACAGAGTGCCGTTCCATCGGTGTCGGGAAGCTCAATATCGAGCAGTAGTACATCTGGAACGGTTCTCTCCAGTGCAGAGAGAAGGCCCTCTCCGCTATGGGCCTTTAGTACAACCTCAAACTGCTGGAAAGTGTCCAGCATCTGAACAAGTCCCTCTATGATCAGGGGATGGTCATCCACTATTCCTATCGTTGTCATATCTATAATTTTTCAACAAAGTAACTAATCGTCAGTATTTCTTTCTACCGTACTTCTACCCATAGAAGAAATTAAGGTATGTTCGCTTCACCATCTATTTTATTGGACTGAACAGATCTCGATGTAGATTGTAGTACCCTTGCCGGGAGAAGATCGGATTTCAATTGTTCCGCCCAGATTTGAAACTCTGGAGGCAAGTCCGCTCAATCCCAACCCTTTCCTTGGGGGATTATTTTTGTCGAAGCCTACGCCATTGTCCTCGACGGTTATCCGTAAGACACTTCCATTGGCCTCAAGTTGTACGATCCCTTCAGTTGCTCCTGAATGTTTAACCATATTAGTGACGGTCTCCTGAACCGTTCTATAGAGCGTCAATTCCACAGTCCTTTCAAATCGGGGAATATCGCCAATAAGATAAAAATCAATGGAAAGTCCATTGCCGTTTATCCGATGGCAGAACGATTCTACTGCACATGCAAGTCCTTCCCTGAGCAGGAATTCGGGGGCAAGATTGTGGGATATATTTCTGATCTCGCGGACGGCAACTTCGATCAGCTCCCCGATCTCCGGGAGCGCTTTTTTCTCCCGACCAGTAACTGCTGCATTGTAGATCCTTATTTTTGCAGCGGAAAGGACACTTGCAACCCCATCATGTAATTCCCGTGCCGTTCGGGCCCTCTCTGTTTCCTCGCCGTTAAGCTGTGCTTCCAGGAGATACCTTTCGTAGTCTAGCTCCAATCTCTTCCGTTTCTGGTTTCCAACTATCCGTATGAACATTATCCCCCAGGCCAGTAAAACAGCAATAGAAATGGAAACAGTGACCCATTTGCTATTTCGCTCAAGAACGGTGTTCTGCTCAGCGATCATAAGATCCCTTTCCGCAATACTTCTACGATGCTCCATGGTCCTGTATTTCAGTTCAAGTTCCTGGATGGACCGATGGGTTTCCCTATCCTTGAGGGAATCGGCTAGGGATCGGTACATCTTGCGCAATTCAAGTGCTTCTCTAAATTTTCCAATGCCTTCTTTGATTTCAGAACCTGACAGGTACAGCTCAAGGAGCTGTGGCTTGGGAAGTTGTTCCTTGCCCAGTTCCATTGCCCTGTGGAAATAACCTTCTGCGATGGAGAAATTACCCATATCTTTATTTACCGAGGACATTCCCGATAGAACGTAAACCTCATTGCCAGGAAATTCAGGGGACAAAAGTGACGCTGCCTTTCTGAAACTCCGCAATGATTCGGTATACTTTTTCTGCATCCTGTAGATATCACCGAGGTTATTATGAGCTTTGATCTCCATCTGTACATCTCCATACTTCAATGCAATTTCCTTTAAGCGAACGGCATGCCGCTCAGCTGAGCCAAAATCTCTGGACATTGCCTCGGCCACAACGATGTTGACCAGACTGCGCCCCATGGCTAGGGTGTCATTTAACCTCTGGGCCAGCTTATGGGATTCCCACGCATACTCAAGCCCCTTTTTAACGTCATTCAAGTCAAGCATAAGGGAACTCAGGTTGTTATAATACTTCCGCCGGTCGGAAAGGTCGCGATTGCTCGGTTTTTTGATCGAAGAGGATATTTCCAATCCCTTTACCAGGTTTTTGGCCGCATCCTCCAATTTCCCCATTGCCTGAAGCTGTAGCGAAATATTGTTGTAGGCTGCTGCTGCTCTCGCCCGGTTGCCCAATTTCATGCTTAGCTCAAGGGACTGCTGTGCAAAGGATAGCGCCTCTTCGTACCGAAGCTGCTCGTACAGAAATACGCTGTAGTTACCCAAAAACGCAAGTCTGCCATTATCATGCCCTATAACCTTGGAAAGCCTGTTTGCTTGATTGAAATAATATTCAGCGGAATCTGGTTTCCCTTTCTTGTGCAGTTCTTTTGCCTTGTCGATAAATTTCAATACGATAGTAGTATCCCTAGCCAAGACACTACCTTGTGATAATACCATCATTAACGCCAGTAAAATCAATAAAGGTCTATTAAGTATCATTTAAAATAAGGTAGATGGTCCGCCCCCCAGTATTGTAAAGAGGTTCTTATACGTGATTGTACGTAATCCGCGGAATTAAGAACTTGTTCGATATTATATACCACTATGTAGGGATAAATTTGTTCATTGATCTTATAATAATATTATGTACTCAATCCTTATTGCAGATCCTGATCCCACTACAAGAATAATAGTCCGGGAGAGTTTAGCCCTTGTCCCAGGAATAAAGACTATTGTCGAAACGGCCTGCTTGAAGGAAACTACCAAGTTGATAGCCAATAAGGTACCTGATGCTATCTTTCTCGATCTTAATCTCTGGGGATCTAAGCCATTTGAAATTCGCAAGGATAGCCACAATTCTCCGCAGATAATCATTACTTCTTCCGACAGGTTACATGCCCAGGACGCTTACGACTTGGAAGCCCTGGACTTTCTGTGCAAGCCCTTGAAAAAGGAAAGATTGGAACGGACCATCAGAAAGCTCATCAATATAAATGTACCTTGCGAAAAGGATTCCATTCCACGACACCCTTATCTTTTTGTGCCCTGCGCAAACGGATTCTCCCGGATTGACATTTCCCGGATCCGGTACATCAAGGCCGCCCGGGATTATACGGTACTATACACAGAAGATCGGGAATGGATCAGTTCCTTAGGGATCGGGAAGATCGTTCAGAAACTCGATCCTTTCCTCTTCATACGGGTACATAGATCCTTTATTGTCAACCTGTCGAAGATCGAACGCGTAGTGAGGACAGGATCCTGTACCTCTCTCTTTATGGAAGATGGACCCGAGATTATCGTGGGTAGGTCTTACCTTCCTAAAATCAAACCTTTTCTTCTCTAGCCCGTGTGGATTGATCCACATCAACCGGAACAATGTGGCATTTTCCTCAATATCATAAGGATTTTATTTTGAAATCGATTTTTACATCCCTTCTTTCGGTAATCCCGCACCCCTTGTTGCTATAATACACAGGTCCGTTATAGGTGCCCGTAATAAAACCCCTCGTGCTCGTTATTCGAGTGTTCCCGCCGAACTTATGTTCTCCGTTGCTACATTCCAAGTACATATTGGCAAACATCTTTGGGGTTCCGCCTTCTAAAATAGAAATTCCAAGAAATGATTGACCGGCCGCGTTCCCCCCCGGATAACTTCCTGTCTCCGCCCCCATACAGAACAAGGTCACCTGATGATTCCCTTTTTCGTCCTGGGAACCCACGGATATCTGTCCGCCCATGATCGCACCACTTAATCCACCAGAAAGATCCAGAAGCTTACCTCCAATAGTCAGATAGAAATAAGTTTCCTTTTCCAAACGGATCTTGGTCAATAAAATTAATTTTCCGAATTTCCGTCTGCCATTAGGTGCCTTTGGATCACTGACATACCCATTTTTACTCTCTACTTCTACCTGGATTTCGACATCTTCCGCTTTGGTTATATTATGGGGTGCATAATATATCGCATCTCCCAAGACCATACTGGAATTTATCTTTGGGGAAAGCTTTCCAGCACCTGATATTATTTTCCAGTTCTTTACCACGAGATCCTTTGATTTACCGATGTCCTCCAATGCCGCAAGAGGAATACTGTCGATATGGTTGTTTGCGTTTAATGCCCCGAGGATCTGTTCCATCAGCTTCAGTTTGACTTCACCCCCGCTTCCCACAGATTCTTTGTCCTTTCGAAGGGTCACCCGATCCAACCATACCCAGTCACTGAAATGTGTGGTCGTTGTACTGACATGTTTCGTATCACTTTCGAGTGCCGTTGAAACCCCGCACCAGACCCCATCCTTGCGCTGAAAAGCAATCATTCTAGAAATAGGATTGCCAGAATCAAGAGGATCGTGGTTAAAAGTGATCTTTACAGGTTTCTTAAAAATGAGACCTTCTGGTGTAAGTCTATATGCAGGCCTATCAGACAGTTCATCGTGGGTATTGCTGATGGGTTGGATCCTAAATAGCGTCGGTTCATCCACCGCCCCGGGCGGCACGTCAAGACGTACCTGTTGTCCCAGCTCCAGAAATCCTCCTGATGCACCGATGTTCTTTGTAACCCCGTCACCGAGGGAGGTTCCCTTTTCCCGCTTTATCGGATCTGAAAAAACAGGTACAGGTTCCTCTCCCGATGGATCCTTGTCCTTCTTGCACGAAAGGACAAGAAAAATAAGTAAGAACAATATATACTTCATTGCTTAATGATTTTTATGCAATTATAACTTCCAATGTTCATTATTGAAATCCTCTTTCGACCAAGCGGTTAATTAGGGGGACGAAAGTCTCAGGAACCGGACAAAAGAACCAAAAGTAACGTGGGTTTATGGTCTGGTTGCTTGTCGGTCCTGAGTGCATTTTGATCGTCATTTCGGGCCGTTTGTCGACTCAATGATTTAGGTCTCAAAAAAATCGGCGATCTTTAGATCAAAATATGAAATATGGAAATTTTTTCAAATCGGATCGGGGCTGAATACAAAATGCTTTTTCTGTGCCTTTTGATCTCTTTTATGACCTTAAAAGCTTGGGCTGGCAATAAAATATCCGAACCCGTCAGAATAGCAACCTACACCTATGGGGATAACTCGAGAATGGAAAACCTACGTCCTTTGGCTGATCTTATTGAAACAAGATTTGGCACGAAGGTCGAACTCATAAGTTACAAAAATATAAACGATCTCATCCTAGCAATTACCCAAGATAGGGTCGATATCTCATTCATCAGCACGATGGGCAACTTACTGCTGAATAATGGGCTCCACGAGCACCCCATGGCTGAAGTCCTTACCCTATCGGTTCCCGAAAATTCTTCCGTAAAATACAGGACGGCATTTGTGGTTCCCCATGATTCCAGAATTGTGTCCCTAACGGATATAAATATGCTCAAGGGAATTAGCCTTGCACTGGTCAATCCAGAATCTACCTCAGGAAACCTGATCCCTAGAGCGGTATTGGCAAAAAAGGGGATTCATTCAGTTGAATCTCTTTTTGGTAAGATCTATTATGCGGGTTCACACAGGTCGGCGCTAGAACATGTCCTTGATGGACGTGCTGACATGGCAGCGTTTGGCAGTTCAGAGTATACCGATTATGTGGAAAAAAATGGGAATGGCAGTAAAATAAGACTTATCCAAATGTCGGACCCTATTCCACTTGGTCCGGTATTGTTCAATAAATCTCTTAATAAAGACTTTCAACAAAAGCTGATTCAGATATTGACAATGCTCCATATCGAGAATCCAGTGGTCTTTTCAAAGATTAAGGAGGGATGGGTGGAAGCTATAGGCGCACAAAAATTTATCGCCATCGAGAGCAATTATTATGAAGCTTCCATTGATTCAAAAAGACAGTAAGGACCGATAATGACTCCATGTTCAAATTTGTTTAGAATTCTTTTGTTTAGTCTAATTTTACCAATATGGTTTTCTAACTTAAAACGACATAGAATATCGTCGGTTCGACTTTCAATAGTATAGTTAGAAAAGCTTTAACTTTTCAAGGATCGCCATCTTGGCAGATTTTTCTATATAATTTAGGGTAAACAAATCTTGCTTATCCTGATTATTTTCGTCACAAATACCAGCAAAAAAGTAGATGACAAAAGTCATTCTATGTAGACTAAGATATTTTTCGATATCCAAATTCAACACACAGATCAGAATCAATTGATCCTCTATATCAAAGTTAGATTTGAATTAGTGATTAGTCCCTCAATGAATCCCTTTGAATATTGTGCTATACAAACGTATTTCGTATGGCACAGATACTTACAAGTTATTCGGATTCGGAGTTCAAGGAGCTTCTATCCAAGGAGGTCAGATCAGCAGTTAAAGAAGCATTATCTGGAGAGGTTAAAGAAAAGCAAACTCCACAAAATCATTCAGGTATTGGTTACAGGACAAGACCTGAGACCCGAAAGTTATTAGGGATCGCTTATTCTACGATGCACTATTGGGAGAAGGCCGGAATATTGGTTCCCCACAGAATAGGTCGGAAAGTGTTCTTCTCTGACGCGGCAATCCGTGAAGCTCTTTCAAAAGCAGGAAAGGAGGCCAATAATGATCTTGGCTAACCAACATTCCGCAGGTGCGCAAACCCATTTTCCGTACATACGCTTATTAAGTGATCTGGTAATTCAACACACCATCTCTGTTTTATTTTTCGAAAGCAAAATGGAGCTACAGAACAGGCTTCATCAGCTCTGCTTACCAAGATATAAAGAAATCATGACATCATTCTTTCATGATGCTGGTAGACCAGCCTATCATGATTCTATATATCTCGATATATTGCCCAGTAGTAATATAGCACTCCACATATCCCGATATCTACTAGGTTTTACAACTACTAGGCTCCTTTACAACTCGCTGAGGGTAACCTATTCTTCCTATACTGTTCCTCTCTCCAAAAAATGGAGGGAGGAAACTTACAGAGAGCAGTCGCATCCTATGAAAGGAGGGAGATGAAGACCGCCTTGCGACGGTCGCTTTTCCACCGCACTGCCCCTGACCCTATCGGGTCAGAAGGTCCAATTTTCCAGAGAAAATCGGAGCAAGCGGAGGTTGGGCAGAGCCTCACCTGCTTGCCCTCACGGTACCGTGAGGGACTTTTTGGGAACCCTCCTGGGGTTCCCATGGCCGCTGGGAACGGCAAAACAGAAGAAAAAGGAACCCTCGGCAGGGTCCGATATATCCAGTAGGCTACATATACAGCTATATGGATATATAGCCTACTGGATATATGGACAGTTAGATATATGGTCAGACGAACAAACGCATTTTATGGAAGCACAGAAAATGAAGAACGGACTGCTCAGGACGATCAAGTACGATGCACAGACAGCCGTAAAGATGGAAAGGATCGCCCTGAAACTGGGCAGGCCACAACGCCTGGTCTTTGCCCAGATGGTGGACTATTTCCATCGCAGCAAAAAGGACCCGCTGGATGTCAACGACGAGTTGCTCAAGAATACGCTCCTCAAACAACACAGAGATTACATCGGGTTTATCCGGACACAGGAAAATGACATTCTGATCCCCATCAAAAGGGAAGTTGACCGGATGACCCGGAGCCAGAAGAATATCGTTGATTTTTTTAACAGCCAGCAGAAACATAACAAGGTCGTACTGGAAGTGGACAGGGACATGCTCGACGGGCAGAAAAGCCTTACCGATATCATAAAGATGGCGTTGGGCTCACTGGATGGGATCTCGGCCAACATTGCTACAAAGGAAGCCCTGAAAGATCAGTTCCGGTACATTTTGGAGAACTATATCCGCACAAGGGACGGCTTTGGGATGATGACGTCCGCTAAGGAGAAGGAAGAACTGGTCCGGGTAACACGAAAACAGATAGATCTCTTATAGCTAAAAGACAAACGAATTTTATGTACATCAATATAACGGACAAGAAAGAAGCAGAGAACAAAGGCACCAATTTGATGTTGGAATCAGGGGTCTGTCTGTTGCAACTCAAGGGACCGACTGATATCAAATCCGGTAAGCAGGGCTTTACCGGGCCATTGTTAATAAGGATCCATCCAAGGTCGACTTTTACGGATCCGACTTACATCGTTCAGCAGGTGTATCGCCTTACCAACATTTCGTTCAGGACTTTTAACCCAACGCAATTACCGGTATCATTGATGTACGCCACCTTTATTACGGATCAGCTCAACAAGCTCAGTAACATCCCTGGATGGGATCCATTATTTGTCAGGCCTTTAAGAAATAAAAAATGGTTTCTATAGAACAGGGAGCATTCTTTCAGAGGCTCAGGGAGTCTCCACTGGAACCGATCATCCAAGAAATTACCTCCAACAAGGTAGGAAATTACTCCGATGATACATCCAACGCGAGCAATGTCGCGCTGAACCTTCTTATCGCAGTAAAAGTAAACAACGGGGACGCAGCAAAAAAATATGTCCAAATATTGTCCAAGAGGCACCCTACTAAGGAAAGCCACTGGATATATGACAACTATCTTTTGTTCAGCGTTGTGACAGCAATAGCAAAATTCGGATTAGAGACAGCTTGGGTTTCGGAGGTGATCAATCTTTCTCTGTCAGGTTCTTTCGGCGAAGATAAAAAGATCAGGGAAACCTTCAAGAATATCCTGGCCGGCAATCTAAATGCAAAGAACGATTTTCACCAAATATCAATGCTCTACCAGTCCATTTCCGGAGATGAACAGTTTCAGTCCATGCAGATCAATAGTGTATTCTCCGCACACTGGATGAAGCCTTTCCCATATTATGAGGACGATTTTTTAAATTTATCATCCCTTAGAGCAATAGAAATTGCAGTTGAGAAAAAATCATTGTTAAATGCCCAACAACAATACGATCTAGACGTTTTTTTGCCAACCTTCAACCGTAGAGCGGATCTTTTGGCGAATATTATCTCTTGGCTAATAGTTATTTCACTAATGGCGACTATATCATATGGCTTAGTTAAACTTAATGCCATTGAAAAAGATTTTCCTGCTGTGGTTAAGATGATTTTTTTCTTGATCGGTCTTTCTGGTGTAGGTATTTTGGGCATCATAGGTTGGAAAAAAGGAATCGCAAGGTTTATAAGAAAAATCTTCAATTCATTTTTTCGATTTAAACGTATCGATATTAGGTAATTGTCGTTTAAAAATAATTAACAATGGATGGTATCACTAGCCTTATTGAATCTCAGGCAACCTATCGCATAGAATTTGCAAAGATAGACTTAAATATGAAATCAAACTGTTTACCTTTAATGATTGGCATTATATCCTTCGTATTTGGTCTAATCAGCTGTAATGGGCAGACCAAATTAAAGGAGGAGCATCAGGATATAATATCATTTCAAGAACAATTTGAAACTTTTCAGAATCTTGGATTTACTCTGAATTACGGTGTAGACACCTCTGACATCAATCGTTGGCAAAATGGACACAGAGATTTTGAAGACCGGCCCTATAGTTTGATGTACCAAACATTGGGACAGACAATAGAAAGAGAGCCTTGGACATCGATAACGGATAAATGCTGGAACGTTGATCTCGAGACAATTGAGAAGAATGGTGACTATATCGACATAATGCGACATATTTCCAGAATTATAAATGGGGAGTTAATATTTGATAACCTTCAAGATTATATCGATATAGAAGGGGGAAAAGCTTGGATCTCTTTTAATTGTCATGGTGATAGCTATAAATGGTCACTAAAAGTGGACGGAGAATGGGTTGATGTAGAATTATTTGACAAAGTTCAACTTTTGGCAGAGAAGTACCAAACCAAAGGTCGGCTTACCATTTTTGACACCGGTGCGCAAGATTTCGTTCTTGGATTTTATAGTAAAGAAGAGCTTGAATCCATAAAGCAAAAAACCGGTCTTGAAATAGTTTTGGTTGGATCCAAAGGTCAATAGATCGCTATACTGTGCAGAAAGTTCACCTAATATAAAGAACCTCAAAAAGAACCCCGAATAAAAAAAATATATGTTAATGTCACAAATAAGCAATATTTTAAATCCCCCTACGGGCTACTAAAAACAAAAATAATGAAGCCGTCTCAATACTAAAATTTGGAACGGCTTCACTCTTAGAATCTACTTTCCTATGGACCAGTGGATAGCATTGCTAAACATCGTGGTAAAGTCGGCAGAAGCAAATAAAGAACCGCTATGGCCGATTAAGAAATATACGTTACGTGCTTTAACGCGTGGGTTACTCCAAATAACAGGATGATCCCCCATCTTAATGTCGGAAGGTGGCTGATAGCTATCTTCATCAACATGCGCCAATACATGTGTTTTTTCTCTCGGACTTTTATCAAAAGTATAGAACTCATCGTTCGGAATTAGGAAATGTGGATTCACTCCTTTCATCACAGGATGTTTTTTATCTTCGACATAAACTGTAGCTGATGCTGTTTTAGCGATGTAATTTTTAAAGCGGATACCGCCTAAGAAATCAGAAAACCATTGCCATAGTGGGTAGCCATCAAACTCTCCAAGGAGACCTGCATGGTGAAAGCCTACCCATCCGCCTTTACCTTTTTCGATATAGTCAATGAAGGCATCTTCAGCCTCTTTTGACCAAGTATAAGGCGGATAATCCAGCTGAATAATGGTCTTAAATTGAGCTAAGTATTCTTTGGTAATTTTCTTGGGGTTATTGATTTCTTCAATTTGGAAACCATCCTTCTCTCCTGCCTTCCGCAACCACTCTAAGGCGGTATCAGTGAAGGAAGCATGCTGCCCTCCTCTTTCGGTTAAGACGAGAACTTTTGTTTGTGCCTGTGCTGTCAGTACAAGGCCACCAAGTAGCAACCAAAATGCTACTAAATAACGGTAAGAACGATAGGTCTTTCCGAAGGTTATTAATTTTTTATGGAACATCTTTATGCTTGTTTACGTATTAAAATTCTGCTGTCAAAGAGAGCCACTTTCCGGCTGTGGTCATCCATACCTCTTTGTACGTAGCGTTGTTGGCTTGCGGCCAGTAGGGCACATCTTCGTTATAACGCGTCTGAATACCGACCGGCATTTCGCCTACCATTTCGCCTGGTAACGGACAATATTGCTGTGCAAAGTTAGCGCCTTCTCCGTAGATTAAAGACTGTCCAAATGGATTCTTTCCGACCGTCCAATACAACTGCTCGCGACCAATCTGCAATAAATCTTCATTCTTCAAAAATTTACCGACGATAGTCGCGGCTTTACCATGACTAAGGTGAATCGCGGCATTACCGCGGAACGAAAACCATACCGGAAAACGCTTCAAGTAATACTCCTTATCCAAATGTACCCCTTGCTTTAATTGATCGACATAGTCATCTTTGGCTTTTGCTCCCGCAAAAAGATGCTGTCTATTAAAACTTAAGGAATCCTTCGCCTCGTCAATGTGGTACACACCGGCAGGTGCCATGCCATAAGGCGCGGTATATTTCATAATCTTCGTCAAGTAATCTCCATAGGACTGCAAAGATTCACGCCATGCCTTTTGCCGTGAATGGCCAGGCTGTCCTTCGGCAAGGGCGACTAATGCTTGTACATACACCTGCTCGCGCGACTGGTGGTTTGCATGTACGACGACGTTCTGTTGCTTATCGCGGTAGAAGAACCCTTTTAAGCCGTCGGCATCGGCTAATGGTGTTTTGCGCTGCGACAGCAGCACCTCTTCCATAAAGTCTACGGCATGCTGCGCATATTTCGGATCTTTGGTTAACTTATACAATAAACTAGCTGCCCAAGAAGCGGTCGCCATAAATTGACTTTCCGAAGTATTGTAGCTATGCTCCCAAAAAATTGGGAAATGATCATAGCCGGTCTCTTTCCATTTTGCGAAGGCAAAGTCGAAGTCTTCTATGGCTACTTTACGTAATTTTTCCGCTAGTGCAGGATCTCTACCGACACTCATCGCGCCATAGGCTTCATAGGCCGAGAACAAGAAATTGTCGAACGGACTATCATGCACTCGTGCTTTCATATCGTCCATATTGCCGATAAGACCATCTGTCCAGATCACAATACCGACACTACTCGCTCGGTACCCTTTTCCTAAACGTGTCTTCAACACGAAATCGAGTCCCCACTCGGCTTCTTCCAATAAGCGTAGATACAGCGCATGGTTTTCATCCTTCACTTTATTGGCCATTTCTAACAAGGCATACACCACATCACCTGTCTGCAAACTCTGCTGCGATAAATCGCCCGCATCGTGCCAACCACCATTGTAGGCTAAGCGTAGCCCTTCATGTGTAGCGCCAATATCAGCATGGCAAGAGCCGTGTTTTTCGGATACCGGATGTCCACAACGCTCGCAGAAGATAAAATTCAGCACCCGCCACACGGAGTTTTCCCAGATATTAGCACCAATGCGAAAAGGCTCCGTACGGTTGTTGTCGACGTTGAGTATATATTGCCCTGGCGTAGAAAATGCGGAGAAGTCCAATACCTGATAGCTACCGATACTCGTTTTATCCGTCTTCACCTTTCCTTTGTAAGCAACCGTACCGTCGCTCGCATGCAACAGTTTAAATACCTTAGCTTTCTCGCTGTCATCACTCAGCAACGCTGTTTTCAAGCCTTGCTGATCATAGCCCGAAGAGGAATAGATGATACGATTAGGGACGGGCTGCCAGCCGAGCATGCGTTCAGGCTGTTCGATTTCTTGCAACTCAATACCATCGATAAAGAAGTTTAGCGAGTCACCCGTTGTGCGGTCTTTACCAAAACCGGGCACACCAAAAGCTATACGCGTAATCTTATCGCGTGGCAAGTCGCCTATTTCAAGGTAACAGGTGTTCCATTCGCGATTCACCAAGTTAATTTCATGCGTTCCTTCGCGGTAATATTCATCGGGAATCTTCTGCTTACCATCGTTGTAATAATGTAAGTTTAAGTGGATATTACGTCCGCCTTCACAATCGGGATAGATGCGAAAGACAATACGGTTGTACTTCTCCCAGTTTTCACCGCCCACTTCAAAGACAGCCGAGGCACCTCCATAGTTGGCGTAGTCACCATCAGCTGGGGCGCCAGGCGCCCATTCATTACGTACCGTAGGCACTTGCAGCTTTATGCTTCCTTGATTAGACTGTGCCTGTTGCTTGTCCAAAAATATTTTACCGACGCCCTGCTGACGCCAATTTTTAAAGTCGGTGATTCCTTTTGGATGATAGCGCTGTAGGACCTTCTTTTTCCATCCTAAATTTTCCAAAGAAAGCACCGTGTCTAAAGGCAGTGGCCGATGTAAAATACCCGTCTGCCAAATTTCTTCATTCAGCTTCGGGTCTTTGGTCAGCCTAGGCGTTTGTGCCAACCCCAACTGGATGAGGAACAGCGATGCAATACTTGTGGATAAGATTTTAAATTGATTCATCTTTTTTATTTTGCATTAAATGGAGCTTTGAATTCTTTTCTAAAGGTTTGAATACCGTCGGAAGGGAAATCCTTCGGCACAGGTTGTGTCACCTGTCCCGTCGCGGCCCACTCGCAACCGCGTAGCAAGGTTACTTGGAAACCTGTACATTCCATCGCATAGCGCAACTCAGGATCGTTCCCGACATGGCCCATGACAGTAACAAAGACGCGTCCTTTACCATAGTTTACCGTCCACATCAAAGGATCTTCACGTCCATCATTACGCGCATCGGTATCATCTATGGTCGTCGCTAGGACTTCCATATGCTGAGCGGGACCACGTAGACGTGTATATAATTCATCTTTAAAATGGCTCCATAGCGGAGGTAGTCCTTTCAAAATGGGATGCTCAATCTTTTTATGACACACGGTGAATGGATGCTGCAAGCCGTGATGTCCCGCGGAACCTGGGCTATAGTCGTAGACTAGGCGGTCATGTTTATAATATACATATGGACCAACACGCTCGTCACGTCCATCCCAAGCACCTAAGGCCGTCATCTTGTTATACTCCGGCCAGTCGGCCATGGGCACAATAGCGGAGTGGATAACCACCAAGGCACCGCCAGCCTCCATGTATTGCTCCATATCGCGCTGCGTATCTTTAGGCCAAGTTGTTCCACCATAATTTACCACCACCAAATCGAAACTTTTGAAAGTAGGGCGAAAGCTGGAAATATCTTGTCCCAAAGGAGGAGTAACAGCTACTTCCACCTTAAATCGATCGCTATTTTCCAATATTTTTTGAATAGCATCGGTACTCCCCTTCCACCAATGGTTTCCATCTTGCCCCGTCACAATTAAAGCTTTCAATTTTTGCTGCGCAGCGGCAGGTAAAAGCTGAAGAAAAAATAAGCCCACAAAGAGGAGCCCTATGTATTTTAATTTCATGTCTATTGCGGTTATTTGCTTTTGTTAAACTCAATACGATCGTATACCCAATGTCCACGGAGGTTGTTGCCATTTTCATCTACCGTAAACTGCCCATCTTTTAGGTAGCGACGGTATAATTCAAAGCAACCATCTTTATTACGATCCTCCAGGATAAGTTCTCTTTTATCGGATAGGATTTCTGAGGAGGTATACTTTACTTCTTTGGAGTAGTAGCCGATAATAACGTAATAGGAACGAAAGAGGTCGAAATAAGGATAATGCCCAGCATCTCTGGAGAATAAAATCACTTCCACATCTTCGGCATCACCTTCCATCAGCACCACCTTGCTCTGGTTAAATCCGTAGCCCGACTTTACGACCGAAGGGGGATAGGCATTCCAGGTGCGTGCTTCTGAAGTTTGATATTGGGCATGCGTAGTTTTTGTGAGGCACAAAAACGCAAAGAGGTAAAAAACATGCTTAAATGTCATTCTTATCTTTTTAAATAAAATGTATATTTTGACTTGGTATAGGTTTGCTAGGTCAGAAACATAGCATGGTTATCAGCACAATATAGTAAAAAAGCTTCAGTCTACTTACTAAAGACTCAAGCTTTTTCAATTTATTTCCAACCAGGGTTTTGATCTAAAGCACCCTTAGAAGCATCGATCTCTTTTTGAGCGATTGGGAAATAACGGAACTTCTCCGTCCATCCTTTAGCGGCTAAAATTTCGGTGCCTTTGTCAAAGCGCATAATATCAAACCAGCGTTGCATTTCGTCGATAAATTCATAGCCACGCTCTTCAAAAAGACGATTTAAAGCATCCGTTTTTGAAAGTCCTTGTAGGCTAATTCTATTGTTTGCATTTTGGAAAGCACGATCTCTAATTTGATTAAACCAGGCTTGCCCTTCGGCATCCACTTGTCCTAAACTGCGCACCTGTAATTCTATCGCTAGGAGTAACACATCCGCGTAGCGAAAAAAGCGAAACGGCATCGAGTAGTTGTTTAATGGATTCACATCGGTTGCATTCTCTTTACGCGCGTGGTATTTGTAATGTCCTAACCATTCAAAGTTTTCTTGGTTTGTCTGAATACGGAAAGCGGCGCTAGGCTCCAACTGTCCTGCAGCCACCAAGGCATTCACCTTGTCGATTTCTTTCTTATAGTCAATTACAGTACCTTCACGACGTGTATCGCCCGGCTTGAACATTTTATAGATGGTGCTCGGCATGGTATTTTGTCCATAGCCCTCAAGAAGCCCTCCTTGTGCTGCCGAACGAGGATCAATAACACCACGGCCACTCAAGGCTCTACCCAATCCATTTCCTTCTCCCGTATTATTCCCGGCATAGGTGATGTCATAGATATTTTCAGCAGAGAACTCACCTTCTTTCAACCATAGCTTCGTATAGTCGGGTAATAAGGCATAGCGATTGCTCGCAATAATTGACTTAAGGTCGGCTAAAGCGGTTGGATATGCCTGTTCGTCGCGCTGAAACAACACAATTTTTGCACGTAGCACGCGCGCTGCATCTTTACTAATTCTACCTTTCTGTGTACTTCCTTTTTCTGGTAAATACTGGATAACATCATTGGAAAGATCATTCATCATAAACTGATAGATCTCCTCACGCGTACCCTTCTTTACGGAATAGATTTGTGAAGGCGCTAAGCGATCACCGATTAATGGGAACTGCTCATAGCCCATAAACAAATGGTAGTAAAACAAAGCCCTGTGGAACTTAGCTTCCGCGGATATGGCATTAGTGAACGTTGCTGGAAGGCTACTTTGGCCAAGCTTGGAGATAAGAATATTACAGCTTGTTACACCATTGTACAAACCATAATCCCACTCATTCCACCAAGCTGGTGAAGTCGTCGGGTCAAAGGTAAAACGATCATACTTTTCTTTATAAACCCCTTCACCAATACCGCCGCCTGTTTCGGACTCATCCGACAGCAGGGAAGCATAGCTGAACACTTCCATCAATCCATTTTGGGCATCATCCATGATGGCATACAAGCCCATCATCACTTCTTGCTCATTTTTATAAAACTCTTGCTCTGATACCTGTGTGGTTGGGTTAATCTCTAAAAATTTACTACAGGAATTCAATCCTACTAAAAAAGAAAGAATAACGGTTGATCTTATAATTGTTTTCATTAGCTTCTTGTTAATATGTGAATAGATAGGTTAAAAGGTCACACTCGCGCCAATCGTGAAAATCTTGGCTTGTGGATAGGTACCTCCATCAAAACCGTTACGTGTTCCTACTTCCGGATCGTAACCGCTGTATTTTGTCCATGTCCATAGGTTTTCGCCTTGCGCAAAGACGCGAAGTCTAGACATCCACAGTTTTTTCACAGCTGCTTCTGGCAAAGAATACCCTACTTGTAACACTTTCAAACGTACATAATCACCTTTTTCAACAAACAAATTAGATACCCAGGTGGTATTGTGATTCGGATCTCCTTCGACTAAACGAGGCATCCAGTTGGATGTTCCTTCGCCATGCCATCTATCCAACCAGCTACCATCCCAGTTAGCTTGTGTGATATTAACTCTACGGTAGAACTTATAGATTTCATTGCCGGCCACCCCTTGTAGGAAAGCTTGCACATCAAATCCTTTCCAGTCGGCATGTAGGTTAAGCCCAAAGGTCCAATCCGGATTTGGTTTACCAAGCATCTGACGGTCGTTACCATCTAAGCTGCCGTCGCCATTGACATCTTTAAAGCGTACATCACCAGGCTTCGCATTCGGTTGGATTAAGGATCCTGTTTTGGGGTTTACATGTGCGTTAACCTCATTCATATTTTGGAAGATGCCATCGTGCACATAGCCATAGAAAAATCCATACGGTTTACCCGACTCCATCCACGTGACCGTACCACCAAGTCCACCACCAATAATATCTAAGCCCACGCGGTCTGGACCGATGTTGCTCACGACATTTTTCACGTAGGAAGCATTAGCGCCGATGCCGAAGTTCACTTTGTTGATTGTCGCTTTGTAAGAAGCTTCCAACTCTACTCCTTCATTTCGCACAGCACCATAGTTGACACGCATGCTGCGGAAACCGGTATATTCAGGCAGTTGCATCCAAAGCAACATATCTTTGGTATTCTTCACAAAATAATCGGCGGTAAAGCTAAACTTACCATTGAATAAACGCAGGTCTAAACCGATATCCGTCTGCTCTGAAGTTTCCCATTTGAGGTCTTCATTCACGTATCCCGATGTTTTTGCGCCGGTGAGTACTTTACCGTCAATCACCGCATTGTAGCCTACAGACATGTTGCTGGTGTAGCCGAAAGCACCAATAGCCTCATTACCATTCTGTCCCCAGCTCGCTCTAATCTTCGCAAAATCTAACCAGCCTGGTCTGTTTGCCATAAATCCTTCTTTGGTCAATACCCACCCTGCGGATACAGAAGGGAACACAGCGTATTTATGCTTTGGCCCAAAGTTGGACGAACCGTCGCGACGCATCACGGCTTCAAATAGATATTTCTCATCGTAGTTGTAGCTAGCCCGACCAAAAACTGATACCAACTTGTGTTCCGATGCACCACCATTCACGCGCTCATTCGCACGATCACCAGTAGCAATGTCGATGTATGCTTTGTTTAAGTCAACGACCAATAAATCGTAATCTGTGCCCGATAAATCGGAGTAGAAATACGAAGACATCGTTGTTCCCGCCAATAAATTAAGGTTATGCTTGTTCCACGACTTCGTGTACGACAAGACGTTCTCTACTTGCCAAAACTTGGAATCAGACTTTAAATCTTCAACAATCGAGTTTAGATTCTTATTATTGGTATTCAAATCATAAACGGGCGTCACTTTACGGCGCGAGTTAAATGCCCAGTCTAGGCCTAGGGAACTTTTGAGTTTCAACCCTGGCAGAATCGACACATCCACGTTCATATTCGACCCGAAGTACTGTGGTGTACGTAACTGATTGTTGTTCACTTGAATCGCTGCCAAGGGATTATTGATCTCATTGAGGTCAATAATATTGTAAGGCATGCCGTTTGGAGCTACAATATAATTGGGGAAGTTTTGTTGGTACTGCTTAATTTTTGCTGGATCCGTCTGGTAAATAGCTTCTGTTGGAGGCAACATGTTGATCGATGCAATTAACCCACCAGCTTCCGAGTTTCCAATATCAGAACCTTTTCTGCGCTCCTTAGCGTAGTTGGCAATGGTGGTAAATACCACTTTATTCAACCAGTTTCTGGAATCTTTATCCATCAGCGTTGTGGAATAATTCAAGCGCGCGTTTGTGCGTTCATAATCGGAATAGCCTTTACCAAAAATCCCCGATTGTTCCACATTGGAAAACGAGGCGTAGAAGCTGCTTTTATCCGTACCGCCCGACAGGGAGAATTTATGGTTCTTTAAGGGGGCATTTTTGTAGGTCAAAGCCTCTTGCCAATCGGTATTCACTGTAGAAGGCGTAGGAAAATAGGGTGATTTCCCTGAATTTTGCGCCATTTCATTCATCAGCATTTGATAATCGATGCTATTCAGCAAGTTGATTTTACGCTCTGGATTTTGGATGCCATAGGTAAACTCATAGTTCATCTGCGTAGGACTGCCTTGTCTTCCTTTTTTCGTGCTGACTAAGATTACGCCATTTGCTCCGCGCGCACCATAGATAGCGGCAGAAGCGGCATCTTTCAATACCTCGATAGACTCAATATCCGATGGGTTTAAATAGTTAATGCCCGAGTAGGAAGGCATTCCATCCACGATATATAGCGGTCCTGCATCATTCACTGTACCTGTTCCTCTAATTCTAATTTTAGAGTTAGCACCGGGCTGTCCAGACTCCGAGGTAATCTGTACGCCAGAAACTTTACCTTTCAATGCGTTCTGCACGTTCGTTGGGTTTCCGAGGTCTAGCTCATCGGCTGTCACACGGCTGATTGCTGCCGATACGACACTTTTCTTTTGCGTACCGTAACCAACAACCACGACTTCTGTTAAATCAGAAACTTGATCTTCCAGCATCACACGGATTGATCTTTCGTTGGTCACACGGACTTCTTGTGCTTTAAAACCCACGGCGGTAAAATGCAAAACAGCATCCTTGCCGTTAAGTTCTAAACTGAAAGCTCCTTTACTATCCGTCATGGTCTTCAAGGCTGTACCTTTCAGCAACACCGTTACGGATTGCATCGGCAGCCCTTGGGCATTCACCACGACACCTGAAATTTCTTTTTTCTGCTCTTTCACTTCAGCAACCATCACGTGTTGTTCTTTCAGTGGGGCTTTTTCAATCACAATACGGTTGTTACGCACAAAATAACGTAAGGACTGCGGGCTTAAGGCCTTATCCAATATGGTTTCTAGTTCCGCATTGTTCATCGACAGGCTCACCGGTTTACTACCGGCCAAATCTTCTTCTAAATACAAAAAATGAAAGCCTGTCTGCTTGCGCAAGTCTTCGAAAAGACGCTTGAGACTTATATTTTTTGAGTTTATGGAAGCACGCTGTCCAAATACTTTAGCTGTAAGTTGCGTTGTCGAAAGCACGACTAGCAGGAGTATAAACTTGAGCATCATCAAAAGCTTAATCGAATCACTATTAGGGGACTTGCCATAGCAAGCCATTAATTTTTTATACATTTGTAAATGGGTTTGAATTAAATTGGTTACACATAACTATCATCATTTAGGCCCTAGCATTTGATGCTTTATGACCGGAGATGTTCCAGCATTTCCGGTTATATTTTAAGGCGAATATATAGGCTTAACTTACCATACTATCCGGACCTCCTTTCCTGTTCTTTTAAATTTAAATCCGCTTAATAACGCTAAATCTTGAAGTAGATCGTCTAGCTTTCCAGCAATGGGAAATGAGCCACCGATCCGTTTTGTCGGCAACCCTTTGTCGGTAACCACCGAAATATTATACCAGCGAGCGACTGTTTTCATGACCGAAGCTACATCCATATCGTTAAACACAAAATAACCATTACGCCATGCCATTGCCTCATCCAAATCGGCCTTCTGCAAGCGCATATCAGCCTCGCCAATAATGCTTAACGCTTCATAACCGGGCTTCAGCACAAGTTCTCTTTGGTCCTTACGTACGGTGACGGCACCTTCAAAAAGTGTGGTCTTCACGAGCTTCTCTGTTGGATAAGCAGCCACGTTGAAATGTGTTCCATGCACCAACACTTCGGTACCGTTGGCCATCACTTTAAATGGTTTATGTGGATTTTTAGTCACCTCAAAATAGGCTTCTCCTTCGAGCTGAATGGTACGCTCATGGGCGGCAAAAGCTTTGGGAAAACTAATTGTCGACGCCGCATTAAGCCATACCTTGGTCCCATCAGGCAAAGCAAAATTAAACTGCTCTCCCGTCGGGACCTCAATGGTATAGCTACCCATATTTTCAACATTCCTTTCTAATATATTTTGGATGCTTGATGCCTCGTCGGCAGCTAAAGAAATAGCGCGACCATCTGCGGTGCGGAGAATAACTCCTGATGCTTGCTGGTCGCTCGCGACAGCAAGCTGCACAGCAGTTGTTTGTGCTTCGTGTTGATAAGGCCATAAGAAGTAACAAAAGCCAATCAATAGGACTGCTGCCGCTGAAGCCGCAAACCAATACGGCCTTAGGGATCTTACGGGCTTTTTCAGGCGTTGATCGATTCCTTGTTTGATTTTGAGCTTCATCAACAACTTCTGCTCCTCGGAGCTCCATTGCCAACGACTATTCATTGGATTTTTCAACACGATTTTTTCGATAAGCAACTGCTCTTCTTTCGAACAGGAACCTGCCGCATATCGTTTAAAAAGTATTTTAAACTCTTCTTGATTCATAATTGAGATTTTGACTTTAAGGTAAAATCAATATGAAGAGTATGTTAAATCGGACAGAGTGGTAGGTCTTTTTTTACAAAACACACAACAGGCTTATTGTCAATGATTTAATTTTTACAAAGAGACATAAAAGTATCAAGAACAATAAAAAAAGTGAGATACGGAAGGTAGGCTGGGTCTATATGCAGACGCAGAAACTTAAGGGAATTGTAAATCTGTTTCTTAACCGTTTGGTCGGAAATATTGAGCAGTTGGGCAATCTCTTGGTAGGATAAATACTGTTTTCTACTTAGAATAAATATTTCCCGCATTTTTTCGGGCAATTTATTGATTTCAGCATCTATCCAATCACTAAGTTCTTTGAGCTCCACAGATTCAGGAATTTGCGTACTATGCGCTGCATAAAACGACGACATGTTATCCACCAGCTGTTGGTTTTTAAGATTCTCTTTTAATCTTTTGAAAGCTTTGTTACGCGCTAAAATGAAAAGGTAGGCTTTTAAGGATCGTATACGCGGTATCTGGGTTTTAATTTCCCAAAAGCTAATAAAGGATTCTTGCACCACATCGGCCGTCTCATCGAGGTCATTTAAAATACGCATCACGAACTTAAATAAGTCTTCCCAATAGGTTTCGTACAGCTGTGAAAAGGTGGCTTCATCCCCATCTGCCAACAAGGATAGCATGTTTAAATCATTGGCATTGGTGATCATCCTGCTTTAGACTTTATATGATTGGTTGTGCAATCTTACAAAATTTAAGGAAGATTTCAAAATATGGGTTTTAGAAAAGCGATTAGTTGTGCGACCCAATTTTGCGAATCTGAACTTCGAAATCTTCGCGCAATATCTATGTTTTAATTTCATGTCCGTCTGGCGTTTATAGATGGTATATACAATCAAAAGCTATCTATTTAAGCGATATTTCTTCTTATTTACCCCTAATTTATCCCGTTATTTTCATAGCAAAATTTGCTAACCGGCCACTTGTTAATTGATAATAGTATTTGTTTGTAGTTGACTAGTCGCAAATTTCCCGACATCTCTTTACGTACGGTTGAAATGTAGAAAAATAAATAGTCTGAAATCAATGTTAATTAAGATGAAATCGAAATTTAGAAGTTTAGGCAACATGGGTATGTTCTCAAATGCAGCCTTAGCCTTTACAACTATTTATTCTAAAGCAAAGACAATGTTTCAGCAAGTGGCTAAACTCGTGTCAGTAAAGAATTACTCGGCGTAAAAAATCCCATCGACACAATAAAAAAGCGGGTAAGAGTAGTAGCACTGCAGCTGCCCAGACGGTAGTGATCCATTTACAAAATCAAGTTCATCTGACGCCATATTTACCAGTGAGCACTCCGTAACAAGTGGCAGCCTGTTGCGGTCAACGTCCAGTAGCCACGCTGCAGTGGCTGGGGAGCGGGCGCCATTTGCAGATTACATCAAGTATAAATCATGGTGTACAAAGCTGTCGGTGGTTCTATAACTGAAAAGACCTATACCAATTCAGTCGACAATACGGCTGAGTTCGCATTGGATGCAGAACAAACCTATACTTTTGTGTCCTATTCGATCTACTGCAGCAGTTCCCGCTATAAAATCACAGGCCGAATTGGCGAATGCTTGTCTGAATAGAGATTTCGGAGACCTTGACCATACAATTTCTCAAATTTATGATCAGTTATTTCGAACAAATATACCGATCAGCGAGGTCAATATCTGGATCATCACCGCATTTAGGAAGGCGCGCACGCACCTTAAATAGGCTAATAAATAGCACCGGGAGCAGCCTTTTCCTGCAATTCTTTATATTGTAAAATCTTCTGCAATACCTCTGGATTTTCGATAACACTTGGGACAAACTTCGAGCTATTCATATAGGCAAGAATGGATTGTAGCAGCTGTTTTGCAACAGGTCTATTTGCCAGATCAGTCTCCAGATCAAATGAAGCCACCATCAGCTTGCCTTTTCCTACCGATCCCTCGAAGAGTGAAGCCAGTTTTCTATTGTTCGCAAAATTATCTATCATTTCGACAAGGGCCTCACCGCCTTTGATCTGGTCCATGACCATTGTTGTGGAGTTGATCTGTAAGTCCCACCACTGCCAGTCTGTATGCCCATCGGTTGGAAAACTACCAAACACGGGATGTTTTGGCTCACAGCGCAATCCCATTGTCCCTGCCTGCTTCGGAAAATGTACCGGGCTCCAAAATACAGGCACAAATTTACCTTCAATGCCGGTAATTTTTTTCCAATCAGGATTTAAAAGAACCTTTTTACCTTCCCGCAACAGACGCAACGCTTCGTCCAGCTCCCTTGTATAGCTTACATCAGCAAAATCAATTTGATTTTCTTTAGGATACACCCATATATTCCAATGATTTTCATAGTTTGTACCTTTGAGATTAATATGAACTGTCAGCTTTTTGCCCTGTTGTATCGCCTGCAGTGGCACTTCAAAGCGGCCTATATTCCCGTTGTACCCCTGACCTACAACTGTTTGAAAGTGACCTTTTGCAACAGTTTTCGTACCATCTTTCATAGACCACTCGACCAACTGATCGCTCAATGTTGCAGCACCATAATTGCTGATGTCTACAATCCCCTCAAATACTTCATCATTGGTATATACGGCTTTGGAAAACTGGAGCAGGGGCACTACTGGGGCACAAAACTGTTTAAATTCTTTCGCTGAAATAATGTTCTTACTATCCCAAAAGGCATCCAATAATCCGACTAAAGCCGTGCCCTGGCCCGGGAAATCATGGAGATCCAATAATTGATAACCGCTAATACCCGGCGTTTTCAGCGCCCGTTCCAGTTCTTCTTTATACAGAATTGCAGCCAATTTGCCTGAAGACATCATATATACCTTCGCTTTATGCAATAAACCCTTACGTTTGAGATCTTCGGCTACAGCAATAAAGTTTAAAGGCTTTAAAACACCTGTATACTTTTTAATCTCCTCCAAATTGGGATAAACAGCATATTGTCCAATCTCATGCGTAACGACAGGAATAGAAACACCATCCAATGAAGCACTGTAATTTTTATTAAAGACAGGAGGTTCACTATTAAAAACCCCTTGTCCTCGCACCCATCCCTTTGCCGTCCACTGCGTAATCAGAAAATCGTCAAAGGGTTCGCCGGAAATTCCATGTCCTTGTTGAAAAGTAAATGATGTCGCCGTATATAGATGTCTCTTATCTTTCTCTTTTAGGTATTTTACAAGTGTGTTAAGGGCATCAAAGTCGCCGCTCAATTCATTCCCCATACTCCAAAAGCAGAACGACGGATGATTACCGTATTGTTTGATCATCCTGTCAGCCTCCTCATATAGAAAACCTAAAACCGCATCATCTTTACCCACGTTATTTTCCCAGATCGGCAATTCAACCTGAAGGTAGAACCCCATTTCATCAGCTACAGCAAAGGCTGCTTCTGGGGGGCACCAAGAGTGGAACCGTAAATGATTGAGTCCCCATTGCTTCGCTGTCAAAAATACTTTCTTCCATCCCGCTTTATCCATTGGAGGATGCCCCGTCAACGGAAAAATACTGCACTCCAATGTCCCCCGGAGAAACAGA
Organism: Sphingobacterium sp. HMA12; assembly: GCF_002933815.1. GTDB lineage: Bacteria > Bacteroidota > Bacteroidia > Sphingobacteriales > Sphingobacteriaceae > Sphingobacterium. The sequence continues at coordinate 79,094 of NZ_BEYR01000002.1, read as the reverse complement.
GGCCGTCCATTGATGTTCATCACTGTCCCCTCCTTTGACAATTCACGCATACCAAACGATGTACTCAACACATTAACTCCCTCACTGGAACGGCATTCCACTTCAACTTCATAGAGACTTGGTGAAAACTCGCTCCACGTTTTGCTATTCGCTCCCATATTATAGCTGAGTGGTATACTGGAATCACCAGGGGCTAATAAAACCTCCTTTTCTATTGTCGGAAGATACTTGCTCTCACCCTTAAATTTGGTTCTTATCCTGAGTGTACTACTGGTATTTCTTTGTGTTTTATTTGTAAGGACTACCTTTAGGTCTACACGTTTTGCGCTCAAAACCGGAAAAGTACTTAACTGTTTGATATGAATTTTATCCAAGGCTTCAATATACATTGAACCGATGATACCATTCCACATAATCTGGGTATGGTCTGTATAGGCATGTGCCATATCATCGACACTGATCCCCAACTTCTTGCGGTTATCAATGCGGATAGTCAGACGATGCTTTTTTCCAGCCTTTAAAAAAGAACTTAAATCAAATTCATGTGAACCTACAAGACTGCGCTGTTTTTGCGGAATTTCTACTCCATCAACCCAGACATTGGATTCCCATATAATCCGCTCCAGTTTCAGGATCATTTCTTTACCCGTCCAGCCTTTCGGAATAAATAGCTCCTTGCTGTACCAGGCTGCCCCCACATACCGATGTTTCCTTGTCAGATGGGAAAGTTGGGGTTTTGTGAGCGCCGGTATTAAGCTATTCGCAGTTCCCAGTCCTGCATCGTCAGTTGTCCCAGGTAATTTGATGGGTGTTGTGAAAGACCTATTCGTCCAACCGTTCCTCACACCCACATCCTCTGGGTCAAGTTGTACACTCCATTGTCCGGCAAGATTGAGCTGATGCCCTCCAAGTGCCAAAACGCAGTAACTCTGTAGAAGAGCAAGCAATAAAATGAGATAACGATGCATGTCTGAAATTAATTATTTAGGATGACTTCCTCCAAATAAGAGCGTAACATAGATAAACAACCCTGATGGTTAGGGTCTAATTTTCTGACCTGTGCAAAATGATCCTTAGCCAAAGCCAAATCTCCTTTACCGAGGTAGCCTAAACCCATTACATATAGACAATGAATCCTATTTTTAAGGTCAAGATCATCCTCCCAAATATCCATATCGGGCAATGAAACGGCAAAATAATCGATTTTAAAAGGTCTGTCCAAATAGGTTTGACCATGATCAATCAGCCTTTGGAAACATTGTTGAGCTTTCTCTTCTTGTTTGAGTTCACGCCAGGCCAGACCTTGGAAAAAGATCTTGTCAGGTTGCGGATCATTGTAAAATAGAGCCTGCTGAGGTTCCTGAGTCCCTTGCGTAGCTTTGATGAGGTAGGCTGTTGCTTCCGTCTCATCTCCCATCGAACGGTATAAAATTCCCTTATAGTAATAAATATCGTTCTCTTCCACCGTAATCAGTTTACCTTCACCAAGATTATGTGGGTAGCTGTCAATGGCTGTTAACAGGACCAAGGCACTCTTCGGATCATTGGCTTTTAATCTTTCTTTTGTCAGTTCCAGATGACAGATTGTATATTGACGGGACACCTTCCCTTCTCCGCCTTCCCAAGGTTTAAACTGTCGGGAAGCCAGTAATTGTCGAGCCTCTTCGTATCGTCCCAGAAGATTGAAAAGTGTAATCCGTTCCAAGAAAAGATCATCTCGGCTGACAACAAGATCTGCATAGCGATCCAATAGCGTCAATCTTTCCGTGTAATTGCACCCTTGTTTCTTATAAAGCTGGTGCAATTCCATCAGCAGCCGTGCATCTGTCTCATCCAATGCGAATGCTTTTTCCAACAAAGCAACAGCCTCCGCCTTCCTGTCCATCCGATTATGATAAGCCAAAGCCAAATTACGAAAAACGGTAGGGTACTGTTGATCTAATTGTATGGCTCGCTCCCAGCAGTCCACCGCATCTTGATGTTGCCTCCTCCCGTACCATAGATTCCCTAAGTAGTAATGGGCTTTTGCATCGTTGTTATTGTGCAGGATCGCGTCCTGCAGTATAACGATCTCTTCTAGCCGATTTGGGAAGCAATAAGTGGGATCCATAATACCGCCCTTGTCATAATAAGCTTTTGCCTGATCATTTTGTCCGGTACATGCATTGAAATACCCCAGCGCATAATATATCATTGGATATACTGCTTTCGGATCATCGATCGTTTTTTCCAATAATTGGATAGCTTCCTCATACAGACCAGCCTGAGCAAAATCCAGCGCGTATTCGAGCACACTCTGTACATTTACTTTACATAAATCTAGAATAGGCGATAATATAGTCTCGTCCTTTGTCAGCAAGTACCATTCAAATTGACAGCCCATATTAAATAGATCTATTTCTAGAGAATCTTTAATGTAACCCAATGCTTCATCTACCCGCCCTAGTTTTCTTAAAATCGAGGTTTTTAATTGCCGGGCTTTATGATGTTTCCAATTTCGGTTTATTGAGCGCTCTATTTTTTCCAGAGCAGCATCCCATTGTCCGCGTTTTGAATCTATTTGTGAAAGACCAAAATAACCCGCATCTTGCCAGGCGGCATTCCAGGTCGCCTTGTAAAAAGCGGCATAGGCAACTTCTAGCTCACCGGATAATTGTAAAGCTAAGCCTAGATTATAGTAGGCCTCGCCGTCGTAAGGATTTGGATTACGTTCGGTAAGTCGCGCAATTGCGATACGGAAGTAAGCGATGGATTCGGCTATCTTTCCATTTCGCAATAAAAGAGCGCCCATTGCATTGTTACATCTTGCATCATGCGGATCCCGTCGCAATGCCTCAAGATAGTAATCCACAGGATTATAGGTGGCGTGCCGGTATTGTTCAAGATGCTGTCCCGCCAGGAATAACTCCTCCGTCGAGTGAATGGATTCTGGTACTGAAACAGCCCGTGCCGGTTCGGGAATATCTGTGCTATCTTTTTTCTTTTCCAATTGATATTGCAGCATTTCATTACCATTGCTATCATAAACGGACAGGATCAAATCAAATGGATCACTCTGCAAATCAGAAACAGTTTGTTTATAAATATTACGAGGGGAACAATGAATCTTTTCCTCCAGATAAACTCTTCCTTGCTTATCACAAAGAACAATATGAAGCCCTTCAAATACAGCTGTTGCGTATAGAATAATGTCCGCACGCTGTTGATGGACCTCCATATTGAGGACAAGGTCTTTCGTTGCATTCTTCACATGACCAACAGCCGCGTAAGGCATAAAATATTGTGACCATGATTTCACCTCATAAGGCTGCAACCAAGCAAAATCGGGCTGATTGTCGGTGTAAACACCTGCCATCAATTCGATATAAGGACCATTTTCGTCTGTCAGATTCCGGTCCCAAGCCACACCAAAATCACCATTACCCCATGTCCATTGTTTCTTTCCCGGAGAAATGTGGTGATCCGCAACGTGCAACATCCCCGCATTGGTATCTCCGGCTTCGTACCCCCCCACAAAATTATATTTTGATTGAATAGCCATATAGGATGTCGGAACAGGAATATTCTTGTATTGTGCTATATCAACTCCAGCTGAATAATCGTATTTATAATAGGTTCCTGTTGCAATCGGAAATGTTGAAACTTCTCTTTTGCCATGATCAAACACTGCATTTACATCAGGTGGAAAAACAGAGTAATAATCATCATTGACGACAACAGCTGGATTGGCCCACCAGAGGAAAGTCTGCGGTAGAGCCGTGCGATTATAAACCTGCACCTTTATTTCAATAAAAGCTTTGTCAGGATAAAGTGTAAATCCCTGCATGGCCTTCATCCGAAACATACGTTCGATTTCATTGCACCATACGGTCACACTCCCATCTGTATTATGCTCAACTAAATATTCTGTTGGCATAAAGGTCGTCGGACGGTGATGCTGAGGCCAATTGAATTCGATCCCCCCAGAAATCCAAGGTCCTGTAAGCCCTACCAGAGCTGGCTTGATCACCTCATTATAATAAACAAAATGCCGTTCTCGGAATTTATCATAGGCCATGTGGATCCTTCCGCCGAGTTCAGGCAGAATCATCACCTTGATATATTCATTTTCAATAAATAGCGCCTGATAGACCTTATCCTGTTTCTCGTCACTAATTTTTTCAATAATCGGATAGGGATATACCACACCTGAGCTACCTTGGTACACACGTTTTTCAGCAAAAATCGGATTTTTTTCCATCGTACCGACCTCATAGGTCGGTATCGCCACAGGTTCCGCCCAAACTTTTACGATGCCGCGCTGATCCACTGTAGATTTAATCAGGTAACGTGTCAATTCTGTCATGTTCTAAAGAGCTATTAGGTTATATACTGTAAGTTGATTTAATTATAAAAATGGATTTCTATATGCAAAAATCAGGGTGTTATGGCTTCATCAGACCATTCCTGTTCAATTTCCTCGAGACTTTTGCCTTTGGTCTCTTTCAATTGCCCCCACAAAAAGACATAGCCAATCAAGCAGACTATTCCATACAGCCAGAATGTGCCCGCCGCTCCCAAGCTTTGATTCAACATCGGAAAGGTATAGGTAAGTACGAAACATGCTATCCATAATAGCGAGGTAGCTATAGCCATAGCTTGCGCTCTGACTGCCGTAGGGAAAATTTCAGCAATGATAACCCAGGTCACCGGCGCTAATGTCATCGCATAAACCGCAATTCCAGCTAATACCAGAAGAAGCACAAAGATGCCGCTGCAATTGAAATAGTAGCAAGCACCTAAAGCCGCATAAATACCAAAAAGTCCCGCCGCACCAAACAACATTAATGCGCGACGCCCAACCCTATCGACCATATACATTCCTACGAAAGTAAATATGACATTGATCACACCGGTTATAATAATATTGAAGAGCATCCCCGAAACCGTGTATCCCGCAGCTGTAAAAATCTCTTGCGCATAGTTAAAGATCACGTTGATGCCACACCATTGTTGAAAGACTGCGATAAAACTTCCGAGCAGCAACAACTGCAATAATTTCCCCTTAAATAGATTTCTTTTTTTTAGTTTATCATGGTTTTTATTGGCAGCGTCAATGGTAGCCATGTTTTCGTTAGCATAATAATCACCACCCATTCGCAAAAAGATACGTCTGGCCTCTTCATGTTTTCCTTTGTTGTATAGCCATCTTGGACTTTCCGGGATCAGGAAAAGCAGCAATAAAAAAATAACTGCTGGAATCGCTCCCGCCCAAAACATCCACCGCCAGCCCTGCTGTCCATTCCATGTTGTAGCGATAATCTCGTCAGGTAACACAGGTTTTGCAATTAGCCAATTCACAATTTGCGCCGCGAGTATACCCAATACAATCGTCAGCTGGTTGATCGAAACAAATTTTCCACGACTCTCCGCTGGTGCTATCTCAGCAATATACATTGGTGCCAGATTGGAAGCTACACCTATCCCTATTCCACCCAGTACACGATAAATAATAAAGAGACTAAGGTTAGCAGCCATACCTGTTCCTACAGCAGATATAATAAAAAGAATTGCCGCTATATAAATCAGTGGTTTTCGACCATAACGATCTGCCAAACCTCCCGAAAGTAATACGCCAATAAAGCTGCCTACAATCGCTGACGACATCGCCCAACCTTGAAGCGCGGGGTCAGATTCCAGATGAAAATATGCTTCATAGAAAGGCTTCGCCCCTCCAATGACAACCCAATCGTAGCCAAAAAGAAACCCACCAATAGCGGCCACAAAAGTGATTAACAGCAAATACGTCGTCGCGGTCTTTTGCATAAGAATTTAGATTTATTGACGTAAAATTACAGGAATACTACATGAGAATCATGTAAGTGAGCACGATAAACATGTAAAATATTATTATTTTTACAGCATATACCAAATTTCCTAACTTATGATTCGAGATACGGATGTAATGGCAGAAGGATTCAAAGGAGAGAAGGCTATTGTGCTTCCTTATTCCGTGTGCAACTATCAAGCACAGAATAATATCACTTCAAAACTGTACATCACACATATTGGCTACTATCCGAATGCAAAAAAGCATTATCGTGATCGTCAAGAAGGCTGTGCAGAATATATTTTGATTTTTTGCGAAAACGGCCATGGGTGGATCAAACAGAATGAAATAACTTATAACATCTCCAGAAATGATCTTTACATCATTCCTAAAAATACAACGCATTCTTATGGTTCCAGAGCCAACGACCCCTGGAGTATTTATTGGATCCACTTCCAAGGTACTGAAGCATCGCTTTTTGAAAATATCATCGGACAGATCATCCACATAAATGATGCCCACACAAACAAGCACAACGACCGACTTCAGTTGTTTGAAAGTATATATCAGAATCTGGAAATGGGCTATAGTCCAGAAAATTTAGAATACACAAGTTTTTGCTTGCAATATTTTTTGGCATCCGTCAAATATTCGGCACAATACAAAGAAAGCAATCCGATTAAAGTCGATAATATCATTCAGGATATCATCCTATTTATGAAGGATAATTTGGAAAATAACATTAGTTTGGATGAGATTGCCTCACATTTTAATTATTCGAAATCGCACTTGATCAACTTATTCAAACAGAAGACCTCTTATCCACCCATGGTATACTACAATCAATTGCGTATGCAAAGAGCCTGCTCATATTTACAATTTACGCTACTGAAAATTAAAGAGATCGCTTTCAAGTTGCATTTCTATGATCCCTTTCATTTTTCCAACGCTTTTACCAAAGAGATGAAGATGTCTCCGCAAGATTATCGCAGGATGTATCAAAAGTAGCCTGGATTAAATTCCGATAGATTCCCTTTAAGATAGCAGAAACACAAAAGAACAGCCACAGCTTATACTGAGAACCGCTCAAACGCACCTAAGCCTCAAATAGTAGTTCTGCTAAAGAACACTAATCTATACGATCCCTGTTTCGACGTGATTACTGCCTAAGTAAAGTCTTGGACAAAAGAAGGACGTCGCAACAATTGGAGAAGTCTTCTATTTTTCTAACTCAGTAAGACGAACTGTGTTATAGCGGAAAATTAGGTGGTCTTTTCTCCAGAAAAGCCGAAACTCCCTCTTTAAAATCTTCTGTTCCGAACAAGTGTCCAAATGCATCCATCTCGACTTTGTTACCATCCCGCTTTTTATCTGCCGCCGCATTGATGGCATCTATGGCATTGGCAACCGCGACACGTGAACGTGTAAATATCTTCTGAAGTATTTCTTCGGCCCGCGAAATCAGCTTTTCTTGTGAAACGACTTCGTTCACCAGCCCTATTTCATAGGCTTTATGCGCATCAACCATATCGCCGGTCAAAATCATCTGCATAGCACGCCCCTTTCCGATCAAAGCCGGCAAGCGTTGTGTCCCACCATACCCCGGAATTAGTCCCAACGAAACTTCAGGAAGTCCCATTTTTGCATTTTCAGAAGCAATGCGCATATGACAGGCCAGCGCCATCTCAAGTCCCCCGCCCAAAGCATAGCCATTGATAGCAGCAACAACGGGTTTTGGGGCCTTCTCGATAAGATCTGTAAATATGATATGACCACGTTCACTTAGCCAGCGGGCCTGGACAACAGAAAGGTCTGTAAATTCCTTAATATCCGCCCCAGCGACAAATGCTTTCTGGCCCGCTCCAGTCAATATAATTCCACGGACATGATTATCCGAATTGAGCTGTTTGAAAATTTCCTGCAATTCATCGAGTGTCTCCTGATTCAGCGCATTCATTTGAGGTTCACGGTCTATGATGATATAGCCGATGCTATCTTTAACCTCATATTTTAAATTCGAATATTGGGTCATAAAGCTAAAAATTAAAATGTATGGATGCTGTGAAGGTATCTGAAGGCACCCCTTCTCCACCTTTGTAGCTCAATCTCTTTTTATACTCTAATCTAAGCAATTTAAAGATATTATCCACACCGACTAATCCTTCAACATAAGGTTTATTGCGCAAGGCTTTTGTTTGGACAATACCATTTTTATCTGCTTCAAATTGAATATTTTCAGGCGTTACAAAGGGGTTATTTACATCACTTAGCTTTCCATAAAAAGCTTTGAATCCTGTCACCTCACGCCATTTCAATCTTCTGAACAAAGGAATTCTATTAAAGAAAAATCCGTTCCAATTGTGATAATAAGTCAATTTTAAAAACTGATCGGATGCAAACTCCGAAGTGGCCATCAAATCAAAGTTTACCAATGGTCCAGATTTGTCTCTAGTCACTTCAGGAAGCTCCAATAGGGTATATGGCAAATGCTTTCCCCAGATCCTTCCACCCGAAAATTCCATATCCGCCTGTCCCGCAGGAGATAAAAACAGTCGCTTGAATATACTGAATCGCAAAGCGTCATAACTATAATCTGCTCCCCAAAAGCCTTTCAGCCCCCTGTTATATTGAAGTGTAAAAATTGGGTATTTATTTTCTACCGTACCACGATCCAGGTTATGGTAGGTAAAATCCTCGTTTGGAGCCCAGCGCAGGATGACTTGTAGATCGTTTGTATTTACCCTACGGATCGTATCGGGGCTGGGTAGGCTATTGATGTAAAATAAGTCACCCCTCGGCTGTCTGCGGGTATGGGTAAATGCCGTTCCAATACTGACATGGTTACCAAACTCAATCAGATGATCAAGGCGATAGATATCGTTAAATTGCCATTTATTTGGTCTATTCTTTCCAAAAGATCGGAAAAATCCGTCGCCTTTTAGAAAGCCTAGATTACGACCGGGCTCCATGACATCGTGTTGTAGCGTAAAGCGCAGGTAGTTTGCAGGAAACTGGACAATACGCTCGCCATTTAAGGTAAATGCTGTACTTAGGTAATACTTTATCTCCTTGTCTTTATCGCCATAAGCAGTATACCCTTCTATATATGCCTTTTCGGAAAACATACGTGTGGTGCGACCGCTTAGTCGGATGCGATTTCCTTCATAATTATTCCGGCTATAGAGGTATTCCAATGGCCCAAACTCGAATTTTCCGGCATTATAATAACCCTTAGCCAGCAGATATCCCAATGCAACCAACTGGTTGAAGGAACGCATATTCTGAACGGAATCGACTTTCTGGTAGGCCCCCAATTCGGCTTTGCTCAATGGCGTAGGTCTGACTTGAATCATCGGAACATTCGCCGCGGATTGAAGCAGGTATCTTTTTTCAACGGGTACGCCCGCGAAGTTCTCATTCGAGATTGAGTCTGTCCGGTGTCCTAGGTACTGCGTTTCCCTACGTCCATATAAAACATCGGACTTACTTCCCCCAAACAGCATTTTTAAATCAGTATGCACCGGAATCATACTTCCATTTTTAAATTCGCTGTAACCCAGATCAATCTGGACATCGTTGATCCAATTGACATTGGCCGCTTTTCCAATATTCAGTGTTGCCTGCTGAACGGCAAACCGTGTATCATCTGAAATAAGAAGGACACCGTAGAACAGTAAATCAACCTTAGATTTACCCTCAAAATGAAGTTCGATATAGTCCTTACCTGCTATTTGAATGGTATCCTGTATGCGATATTTATAAAAGGCCGTCGCGCCTGTAGCTATTGGACTCAATATCCCCTTATTCGTAATCTGAATAGTATTATCATAGAGATCAACATCACGAAGTATCGTCTGAAAACGGGTCTGCCAGTTGTCGTTGTTAAAAAAACGGGGATTTAATTCTGTCTGGTTATGGCTGGTGACAATCTTTTTGCTCCGGTTAGGGGCATGAGATGAATAGACGTTTGCATAATTTTCTTCCATGTAGAATGGAGCGATCGTTACGCCCCGAAATATCGTCGAGTCAATATTTTCAAAAAGAAACCGAAAAGGTTTTGGAAATTTTTTTGCTTTATCTTCTGGATTCACAAACCCAAATTGCGTCTTCTCGTACTCATCAAAACGAATCTCGGGAATACGGCTGTAATGGTTTTGCGCGCGATGAGCAATGACCTGCTCGATCAGTGCGATTGCGGGATCTTTAGGTTTCTTGTTTTTACGATTGATAACGACCATATCCAGGGTATTATCTTTCGCTGTTAACCGAACAGTCATCAGCGAATCACGTCCACGTCGTACATCTATCGTTCTCCGCTCGTATCCCACAGCTCCAAATATCAATTGACGATGTTGCTTTATATCCTGAATCTTAAAGTAACCAAGCGTATCGCTGATACCTCCGCCATCCTCTCCAGCCCAGTTGATCGATACGCGAGCAATTCCCTTTCCCGTCTGTGCATCGACAACTTTGCCACGAAGAAATTCTTGCGCAATCACATCTCCCCCGAACAGCAGGAATAGCAACACACTAAAAAAGCTTATTGAAAAAGATTTAACACACACTTTAAACACCATCTTCAAACTGATAGGATTTCTTTTTTACAATATACAATTTGTATTCAAGAGTTATATCAATAAATATAAAAAAAGCATAACGAAATCGCTATGCTTTAATAAACAACAAGTATTTTAACAGAAATTTTATATTAACTTCAAAAGGCAGTCTGGATATACCCCAATAAGGATGGTCAACCCAACCGCAAGCAATAGGACGAATGAGTAATTCCACTGCACATTGACACAGGATTCTTGGCTGTCTCTAAAATACATCGCAACCACCACTTTCAAATAATAATAGACTGCGATAGCAGCATTGATAACCGCTAAAACCAATAACACAATATGGTAATTCTCCATTACTGAGGAGAACATCATAAACTTACCGATGAATCCTGCGGTCAATGGAATACCTGCAAGAGAAAGCATCGCCACCGTGATCGCAAATGCCAACATTGGATTTCGTTTTCCCAACCCATTAAACGCTTCAAAATGCTCTGACCCCGTTGTTTTCTTGACTAGGATCAACCCAGTAAAGGCAACAATTGTAGCAAGTGAATACGCTAGTCCATAAGCGAAAATACTATTGGCTGAAGTAGCGCCGACCGCTATAATAGCGAACAGCATATAACCTGCGTGAGAGATACTAGAGTATGCTAGCATGCGCTTGAAAGAAGATTGCATGACAGCGGAAATATTCCCGATAAACAAGGTGATAATAGCTATGACAAGAAATACCGGTGTCCAAAAATCTTGTAACGGAAGTAAACTGTAGCTAAATAACCGTAATAACCCTGCAAAGGAAGCCACTTTGACTACAGTACTCATATAACTTGTGATCAGAATAGGTGCTCCATCATACACATCTGGTGTCCAAAAGTGAAATGGCGCTGCTCCAACTTTGAAGGTTAGACCAACAATCAGCAATAAGATACCACCATAAAATAAAGGTGAGATCGTATTAGGGTTATTCACAACGTAAGCCTTTATCTCGTCCAAATCAAATGAACCTGTCGCTCCATACAATAAAGCGATCCCAAATAACAAAAAGCCGGTAGAAAATGCCCCCATCAAAAAGTATTTCAGCGCCGCTTCATTTGACGCTTTATCCCGCTTACGGATACCTACCAAAATATAAAGTGCGACAGACATGATCTCAATACCCAAAAAGAGCATGGAAAAATTATGATAGCTGTTCACAAGAACAGCTCCCGTCAATGAAAATATTAACAGCGAATAATACTCCGCAACCTGTCCGCCTTCATCAAAATACCCCTTTGAGATAATAAATATGCACAATGTGACAGCGATACATAAGACCGAAAAAGCAACCGCATAATGATCAAAATGAACCATCCCACTAAAAAGAGGTCCTTTGTCTGCTGTCCAGTCATTCATCAAGAAACCAATGGCAATCAGGAATCCAAGAATAGAAACAGGCAGAAGCAGCGTTTTCGCTTTGAACAAGCCAAGATAAAGAACAACTAATGCTAATATTGAAAGTGTAATTATAGCTCCCATACAATATGATATATCTAATTATCTGCCTAAAAATGTACTTAAAACTTCTACTGAATCCGCAGAAAGATTCAATAGGAAATTTGGGAATATACCGATATAAAGAATCAGGAAAGAGATCAGCCCCAATACAACGAGCTCGCCCCCTTTTACATCCTCAAATTGTGTCGTCCTATCCGTTACTTCTCCAAGCATCGTCTGCTGATAAAGACGAAGTGTATATACAGCACCTAATATCAGGGTTAGTCCTGCGAAAAGCGCAAACCAGAATCCATATTGAAAAACACCCTTTAATAACAGAAACTCCCCAATAAAACCATTCGTTAGTGGCAATCCTACTGCTCCCATACAGATAATCATAAAAAATATGGCCAGTTTTGGGGCTTTGCTTGCTATTCCTCCGAGCTCAGACAGGTTACGGGTCTGTGTACGCTGCTGTACAATATCCAGCACATAAAAAAGACCGACAACTGAAATACCATGATTTAACATCTGTATTGTTGCCCCACTTAGGCCATTCGTATTCCAAGTGAAGACCCCCGCACTGATTAATCCAACGTGCGCAATAGAGGAGTATGCTATCAACCGCTTGGCATCGTCCTGCTTAATCGCAATGATAGAAGCATAAACAATTCCGATGACACATAGGATCATTGCGAATTGTCCATACAATGCTACTCCCGTAGGAACCACCGGCAATAGCCAGCGCATCAAACCATACACTCCCATTTTCAGCATAATACCAGCTAATAACATCGTGCCTGCTGCCGGAGCATTTGTATATGTATTGGGTTGCCAGGTATGAAATGGAAAAATGGGAATCTTAATCGCAAAGGCAATAAAAAATGCCCAGAATAACCAACGTTGTGTATTATCTCCTAACTCCAACGCGATAAAGGAAGTCCACTCAAAATCATGATTGGGCACCTGCTGATACAGATAAAGAATCCCGATCAACATCAGAAGGCTTCCCAAAAAGGTATAAATGAAAAACTTTAGATTAACCCGGATACGGTCACCTTCGCCCCACAGCGCACAGATAAAATATATCGGGATCAGTGCAATCTCCCAGCCCACATAAAACGTAAAAGCATCCAAGGCCATGAATACAAGCAGTAACCCGGCCTGCATAAATGCCATCAATGCATAAAAATTACCTTTATAGTTCTTAGCAAAAGTAGTCGCGATAATAAAAGGCATCAATCCGTTGGTCAACAAAATCAGCGGTAAGCTAATCCCGTCTATTCCCAGATGAAAATGAATATGCAATGTCGAAATCCATTCCCAATTTTGTTCAAATTGCATTCCGCCATTTGGATCAAATTGACAAAGGAAGGGAATAGTCAATGCGAATGACACGATTGATAAAATCAAAGCAATTGACTTTGCGGCATTGGTCTTTAATAACGCTAAAATCAAGGCGCTTATTAACGGCAGTAAAATAAGTAAGAAAAGGTTATCCATCGATTATACTAAATATTAAAGACTCAAAAATCCATAAATGAAAATAGCAATCACTCCAATTACCATCATCAATAAATAAAAGCCAACATTTCCATTCTGAAGCAAACGCAGTACTTTTCCCGTATCAAATGTCGCCTTGCCGGCGCCATTGACAATACCGTCAATCCCACGCTGATCCACCACATTGCCAAAGAAACTTGAAAGCCAGTTGATCGGACGTACAACAACCGCATCATATAGTTCATCCACATAAAATTTATGGTAGGAAAGATTTGCCAGAAAACCACGCGGAACTTCATCTCCCTCCGGTATCTGCTGACGTTTGACGTAAATATTGTAAGCAAGGGCAACCATAATGAGTACACCGACTACAGAAACCGCCATCAGCATATATTCGGTACTATGCTCCAAGTGATGTGCAGCAGGAATCAATGCTTTCCCTTCGGCAAATACAGGTGTCAGAAAATCCGCTAACCAATGGTTTCCACCTAGCGCTGCAGGCAAATTGATTGCTCCACCAGCAACAGAAAGCCCCGCTAATATCATTAAAGGAACAGTCATACTCTTGGGTGATTCATGCAGGTGATGTTTTTGATCTTCCGTACCTCTAAATGAGCCGGAAAATGTCATAAATAGCATTCTGAACATATAGAAAGCCGTCATTAATGCGCCCAAAAATCCGAGCCCCCACAACAGCGGATTGGCAGCAAAAGCGTTAGCCAATATTTCATCTTTAGAGAAAAATCCGGAAAATGGAGGAATACCTGCGATTGCAATCGTCCCGATCAACATGGTAATATAGGTGATCGGCATTGCTTTCTTCAATCCACCCATTTTTCGCATATCCTGTTCATCGCTCATCCCATGAATAACTGATCCTGCGCCGAGAAAGAGCAAAGCTTTAAAGAACGCATGCGTCAATACATGAAAAAAAGCTCCTGTAAAAGCGCCTACCCCTAGCCCGAGAAACATATAGCCCAATTGTGAAACTGTAGAATAGGCCAGTACTTTCTTAATATCATTTTGTGTTATTGCGATTGCAGCAGCTAGTAAGGCAGTACAAATCGCTATAATGGAAATCAACTGTAATGTAACGGGCGAGAGAACGAATAACACATTAGACCGCGCGATCATATAGATCCCTGCTGTCACCATGGTCGCTGCATGTATCAAGGCTGATACGGGTGTAGGCCCAGCCATGGCATCCGGCAACCAAGTAAATAATGGAATTTGTGCCGATTTACCTGTTGCGGCGATAAAGAGCAATATGGTGATGCTCACGACAGCGATGTCACCAACAGCAAAATTCTTTGCCCCTGCAAATACCGTAGAAAATTCGAGTGATCCGAAAGTCCCCAATATCAAAAATACCGCCAACAAGAATCCTAGATCACCAATTCTATTCATCACAAATGCTTTTTTCGCAGCATTTGCATAAGAAGTGTTTTTATACCAAAATCCAATGAGCAGGTAAGAACAGAGTCCTACACCTTCCCAGCCAATAAACATGACCAGGTAGTTAGAACCCAACACCAACAATAGCATGAAAAAGATAAATAGATTCAAGTAGGCGAAAAACTTACCAAATCCGTTATCATAATGCATATACCCAATGGAATAAATATGGATCAAGAAACCGATGCCAGTGACAATCAACAACATAATTGCACTTAATGGATCCACTAGAAAGGAAAGACTTATTTTGAGATGTCCTACAGAGATCCAGTCAAATACATGTTGTTCGATAATTCCTGCCTGTCCCGCCTGTCTTGATTGATATACTTCAGAAAAAAGGATGCAACTGCAGATAAAAGAAATAAGAACCACGGCACTGCCCAAAGCACCGATCATACCTTTGGAAAATGCATTTCTGCCCAATCCATTCACTATAAACCCGATTAAGGGCAAAAGGGGAATCAACCAAATTAATTCACTCATCGTATTTATTTCTTAAGTTCTACCAACGAAGTTTATTTAAGGAATCGATATCCACAGACTTCGTATTCCGATATACCATAATAATAATAGCTAGGCCGACTGCGACCTCCGCAGCTGCAAGAGCCATAATAAAGAAGACAAACACCTGCCCTGATGAATCACCATGCTGCACCGAAAAAGCTGCTAATAGCAGGTTGACAGCGTTAAGCATTAATTCGATAGACATCATAATAATGATTACGTTACGACGGATAAGCACACCGATCACACCAATAGCAAAAATAATCGTGCAAAAAATCAAATAATGATTTATCGGTACGCCCTGCAACTGTTGAACAACTGTTTCCATTAGATTTTTTTAGGTTCTTTCTTAGCTAATAAAATCGCTCCAATCATGGCTGTCAACAATAACAAAGAAGACAGTTCAAAAGGAAGCAAAAATTCGTTAAACAATACTTTGCCCAGATTTTTTACCAGTCCAATTTCAGGATTAACGACTGTCAAAGGGTTGGAGATCTCAAACACACGATATACTCCAAAAAAGGTAACCACTAAGCAACAGCCTGCAATTACCCCCATAAATTTGACCAGATTGGATTTCATCGGTTCGGTATCCTTATTTAAATTGAGCAACATGAGTACAAATAAAAAGAGTACCATGATCGCCCCCATATAGACAATAAAATTGACCACAGCCAAAAACTGAGCATTCAATAAAATGTAGTGCACTGTAAATGTGAAAAAGGTAATGACCAGATACAATACACTATGCACAGGATTCTTCGTAAAGATGGTCATCAGCGCAAAGAAAATAGACAAGAAGGCTACAAAATAAAATACTGTCATAATTTCTTGAATTAGCTCGTTAATTTGGTAATATCAAAAGTTGGCTCGACCAGCTTATCCTTCCCATAGATAAAATCCTTACGTAGGTAATCTGCTGTCACATGTGGACCGTCCAAATAAATGGCCTCTTTTGGACAGGCTTCTTCACAAAGACCACAGAAAATACAACGTAACATATTAATTTCATAAACCGACGCATACTTCTCTTCACGATAAAGGTGTTCTTCCCCCTTTTTACGTTCAGCAGCAGTCATCGTAATTGCTTCCGCAGGACATGACAACGCGCATAATCCGCATGCAGTACAGCGCTCGCGTCCTTCCTCATCCCGTTTTAACGAATGTTGTCCCCTAAAATTCTTTGAATAAGGTCTTATTTCCTCAGGATATTTGACAGTGGGGATTTTCTTAAAAAAATGTCTCAATGTAATTCGCAACCCCCTGACAATTGCCGGAAAATAAATTCTTTCCGAAAAGGTCATTGGTTTTTGTTCGATTACTTTCTTACGATTGCTTAGTTGCATAAAAATCCTTTCTTATGATGAGAAATAAGTATCTTTTATCAATGTAAATACACCTGTAAGTACAATATTGGCAATAGCCAATGGGATTAACATCTTCCAGCCCAAATTCATCAATTGATCATAACGGAACCGTGGCAAGGTCCAACGTACCCACATAAAGAAAAAGATAAATCCAAATATTTTTAGGAAGAATACAATGACACCAATAATTGTGATCCAATTTGCAGACAGCCCAAGGTCATTCATAAAAGGGAAGTTATACCCTCCGAAATACAGTGACGCCATCAATGCCGAGGATACAAACATATTGATGTATTCAGAGAACATATAAAGCCCCAACTTCATGGAGGAATACTCTGTATGATAACCGCCGACCAATTCCGTTTCACATTCCGGTAAATCAAATGGGACACGATTACACTCTGCAAATGCACAGACCATAAAAATAATAAATCCGAGGGGCTGTGCCCAGATATTCCAATTGACAAAACCCGATTGTTGGGCTACAATTTCTTTAAGCGAGAGACTCTGTGTCACCATCAACAATGCGATAATGGAAAGTCCCATCGCAATTTCATAACTGATACTTTGTGATGCCGCACGAATCGCGCCCATTAAGGAAAATTTATTATTGGATGCCCATCCGCCAAGCATGATGCCATATACACCCAATGCGATGACACCAAACATGTACAATATACCTACATTGACATCTGCCACCTGTAGTGAGACCACACGATCGCCAATCTGTAATTCCTGTCCCCAAGGGATAACAGCCGAACTGATACAGGCCGTAATGATTGCGATGGTCGGGCCGACTATAAAGAGCACCTTATGTGCACCTGCAGGAATAATCTCTTCCTTAAAGAAGAACTTTCCACCATCGCACAATGGTTGTAGTATACCAAATATACCAGCTCGATCTGGACCATAGCGATCCTGCATAAAACCTGCTATTTTACGCTCGGCAAGGGTTGAATACATCGCAATTACCAAAGTAATCACGAAGATCACAGACACCAATATTAATTTTTCTATAACAAAAGACCACTCCATGATTTGTGCTTATTTCAATTTTTCGGTTCTAGCCAACTGTTCGCGATTTTGCTGCTGAAGTATCGGATTCTCCTTCACCACTTTTGGCGGATTAAATAGTTCATAATGATTGGCAGAAATAACAGACTGTGGATCAATTTCTGTCGGTTCATCCAAGATCCAATCGCTTGTTTTTTTCTGGTCAAAACGACAGGTGTTACAGATAAATTCTTCCACCTCGCCAAATTCATCTTTCCGCGCTGTCACCCGGATAACTTCCTCCCCTTTATACCATAACGTCACCTTGCCCGAACAAGTTGGACAATCACGATGTGCATCTACAGGTTTTGTAAACCAAACCCGATTTTTGAATCGGAAAGTTTTATCGGTCAGCGCACCAACCGGACAGACATCAATCACGTTTCCCGAAAAATCATTGTCAATGATATTTTCGATATAAGTAGATATTTCCGAATGATCCCCACGGCCCAAAATACCGTGTACACGTTGATCCGTCAACTGGTTGGCCACATAAACACAACGATAGCATAAAATACAGCGGTTCATGTGCAATTGTATTTTGTCACCTAAGTCAATTTGTTCAAATGTTCGGCGATCAAACTCATAGCGCGTATCGGCGCTGCCATGTTCATATCCTAGATCTTGTAACTTACATTCTCCGGCTTGGTCGCAGATCGGGCAATCCAGTGGGTGATTGATCAAAAGAATCTCAACGACGCCCTTTCTGGCCTCTACGACCTCTGGCGAAGTAATATTTTGTACTTCCATGCCATCCATAACAGTCGTTCGACAGGATGCCACGAGTTTTGGCATTGGCCGAGGATCCTTCTCAGAGCCTTTCGAGACCTTCACTAAACAAGTACGACACTTGCCACCACTTCCTTCCAGTTTAGAGTAATAGCACATTGCCGGTGGAACGATGTCCCCACCAATTTGCCTTGCAGCATTCAATATGGTTGTCCCCGGCGCGACCTCTACTGGTATGCCGTCGATTGTGACCTTAAACTTTACATCTTCCGCTTCTGCCATGATATTTATAATTTATCGTTACAGCTTTTATTATGATACAATTGGTTGTAGTGGATCCGCATAATGCGCCAATCCATAATTTCTTGTTTGCGACTCCTCAGGATGTAGTATATGCCATTCAAATTCATCCCTAAAATGCCTGATTGCCGCAGCTACAGGCCAAGCGGCTGCGTCACCCAACGGGCAGATTGTATTTCCCTCGATCTTACGCTGTACGTCCCAAAGCAAGTCAATATCAGACATAGATCCATGTCCGCTTTCAATCTTATGCAACACTTTTTCCATCCACCCTGTTCCTTCACGGCAGGGCGAACATTGTCCGCAGCTTTCATGGTGATAGAAACGAGCAAAATTCCAGGTATTACGAACAACACACTGATCCTCGTCAAATACGATGAAACCACCCGAGCCAAGCATGGTTCCTGTTTGAAAACCACCATCCGATAAGGACTCATAGGTCATCAAACGACTATTTCCAGCAGCTGTTTTCAGGATAAGGTTTGCTGGCAGAATGGGGACTGACGAACCTCCGGCCACAACAGCCTTCATCCGCTTTCCGTTTGCGATACCACCACAGTATTCATCCGAATAGATAAACTCCTCCACCGGTAGGCCAAGTTCAATTTCATAAACACCGGGTTTAACGATATTACCACTGGCCGAAATCAATTTAGTTCCCGTGCTACGCTCGACACCAATGGTTGCATACTCCTCACCGCCCAGATTAATAATGGGAACAGTTGCCGCAATAGACTCCACATTATTTACTACTGTAGGGCAATTATATAAGCCAGCTATAGCGGGGAACGGAGGTTTGATACGCGGATTGCCGCGTTTACCTTCCAAAGACTCCAATAATGCAGTTTCCTCCCCACAGATATATGCACCTCCACCCGGTTGGACATAAATCTCCAGATCATAGCCTGAGCCCAATATATTCTTACCTAAAAATCCGTTCTCCTTCGCTTCAGCAATGGCACGCTCCAAGATTCTGATCTGCGGCATCATTTCACCACGCACGTAGATATAGGATGTATTTGCGCCAAGGGCAAAACTGGACACAATCATCCCCTCGATCAATGCGTGCGGAATATGTGTCATCAAATAACGGTCCTTGAATGTACCCGGTTCAGACTCATCAGCATTACAGACCAGATAACGCGGCACCCCTTCTGGCTTAGCCAGAAAAGACCATTTCATACCTGTCGGGAAGCCTGCTCCACCCCTTCCACGTAGTCCAGATTTTTTCACCTCCTCAACCACATCTTCGGGAGACATTGTTTTTATTACTTTTTCAACAGCTACATAGCCCCCTTTTTGACGATAAACCTCAAAGGTATTGATGCCGGGAACATCGATATGTGTCAACAAAAGTTTACGTGCCATATTATTCTGTTTTAGCTTTTAAATTATCAATCAATTCATCCACCTTAGCTTCATCCAAATTCTCGTAAAAGGTATATTCCGGTCCGATCTGTAGAACGGGGCCAAATCCGCAAGCAGCAAGGCATTCCACCCCACGCCAGGAGAAAAGCCCATCCGCCGTTACTTCACCCTCTCTTACGCCAAGCTTTTGCTCCAAATGTCCCATGATCCGCTCTGCGCCAACTAAACAACAAGGACCGGTACGGCAGATCTCCAAGACATATTTACCTTTGGGTTCCAGCAGAAACATGGTATAGAAAGTTGCAACCTCATAGACCTCAATAGGTAAAATATGGAGATAAACAGCTACTTGATCCATTGCATCTGCACTAACCCAGCCGAATTCTGCCTGAACCAAATGTAAAATAGGCAATAGGCCCGATTTCTGTTTCCCCTCGGGATAACGGCCTACCACTTCGCCAAACTTGGCCAATAGTTCCGGGGAAAACGTTACATTTTCATTATGTTGTTTTACACTAAGCATCTAATTCTCCTGCTATAACGTTAAGACTACTCATATTTAAAATCGCATCTGATATCAGCATTCCTGCACTCATGGGTGCAAACATCTGATAATTGACAAAAGAAGGTCGTCTAAAATGAAGACGGTAGGGCGAACGTCCCCCATCATGAATCAAATAAAATCCCAGTTCGCCATTTGCTCCCTCTACCGAATGATATACTTCAGCTTTAGGTGTGTCTACTTCACCCATGACGATTTTAAAGTGATATATCAGCGCTTCCATATTGGTATAAACCTGTTCTTTCGGTGGTAGATAAAAATCGGGCACCTCCGCATGAAACACACCTTGAGGTTCTTTCTCTATTTTTTCCAAGGCTTGCTCAATGATGCGAAGTGATTGCCACATTTCCTCGTTCCGGACCATAAATCGGTCATATACATCCCCCGTCGCGCCGACAGGCACGTCAAAATCAAACTCCTCATACGAACAGTAAGGGTTTTGTACCCGAATATCATAGTCTACACCTGTTGCCCTTAGGATAGGTCCGGACCAACCATAGTCCAATGCTTCCTCAGGAGTAACGGCTGCGACACCCGAAGTTCGTTCAATAAAAATTCGGTTTCGCACAAACATCTCCTCAAACTCTTTCAATACTGGGGGATAGCGTTTCAAAAATTCACGGATTTTCTCAAAGGCAACAGCATTGAAATCACGTTCAAATCCGCCAATACGACCAATATTTGTCGTCAGGCGTGCGCCACAGATTTCTTCGAAGATCTCATATATAAATTCGCGTTCCTGCATCACATACAAGAAGCCAGAAAAAGCGCCTGTATCGACACCCAAAATTCCATTACAAATGATATGGTCAGCGATACGAGCAAGTTCCATAACAATAACCCGCATATATTGCACGCGCTTTGGAATCTCGATTTCCAACAGTTTTTCAACCGTCATGTGCCAGCCCATATTGTTGATGGGCGCCGAACAATAATTTAAACGGTCTGTCAGTGGAGTGATCTGATAAAACGGTCTGTGTTCAGCAATTTTTTCAAAAGCACGATGAATATAGCCTATAGTGGAAACACCACTGACGATACGCTCCCCATCTATCTGTACCACATTCTGGAATACACCATGTGTAGCAGGGTGTGTAGGGCCAATATTCAGGGTGATTAGCTCATCCTGTGGATCATTATCCTCGAAAACTGGCTGATTAGATGTTATCTTGCTTATAAACTCGCTCATATCATATAAATTAACGGCCGAAATACAAATCTTTCTTATCTACTCGGTTTGGATCTTCCAAAGGATATTCCTTTCGCATCGGAAACACATCCATATCGTCAACATTCAGGATTCTTCTCAAATCTGGATGTCCTATAAAATTTACACCAAAAAAATCATAGGTCTCGCGCTCCATCCAATTTGCCCCTTTCCAAACAACCGTCGCCGTTGGTATTTCCGGGTTTGGACCATATAAAAACACTTTTACTCGTATGCGGATATTGTGAATCAAACTATGAATGTGATATACAACAGCAAATTCTTTCTCCAGATGCGGATAATGTACCGCAGTAATATCTGTTAAATGAATAAACTGTAATTCATTGTCCAACTTCAGAAAGCGCAGCACATCGGTGATATCTTCGACATCCACAAGAATGGTCAATAAGTGATGCGCATCTGGAATTTCTACAATCTTTGCCGGAAAATTTCCTTGGAGTTTCTCCAATAAAAAACTGTTCTCCATCCTTTATTTATTTGTATGTATACCGTATTTTTCTAATAGAGCCCTATATTCAGGTGTATTTCGCCTATTTAAGGACTCATTTTTAACGATATCCTGTAAGCGTAATACACCATCCAAAATAGCCTCGGGCCGAGGAGGACAACCGGGCACATAAACGTCCACAGGAATAATCTCATCGATACCCTGTAACACAGAATAGGTATCAAAGATCCCGCCACTGGAAGCACAGGCTCCCACTGCAATCACCCAACGGGGCTCCGCCATCTGCACATAGACCTGCCTCAGGACAGGAGCCATCTTCTTTGCAATAGTTCCCATGACCAACAGCATATCTGCCTGACGCGGAGAAAAGCTTGGCCGCTCTGCACCAAATCTAGCCAGGTCGTAAGTGGAACCCATCGTAGCCATAAATTCGATACCACAGCAGGATGTGGCAAAAGGCAGGGGCCACAATGAGTTTGCACGTGCCAATCCGATCGCTTTATCCAAACTTGTCGCAAAGAATCCTGCGCCTTCTACTCCCGGAGGAGCTTCTGCCAATTTTATATCACTCATGAAAAGACGATTTATAAGGTTTAAGTACAATCGGCCCTTGTAGCCAATCGTTACAGGACTGTTTAGTCCCAGTTCAAAGCTTTTTTCTTAATGACATAGATAAAGCCCAATAAGAGCAATCCCATGAAAATAAACATCTCGATCAAGCCCTGAAAGCCCATTTCTCTAAAGTTGACAGCCCACGGATACATGAAAATAACCTCAACATCAAAAATGACAAACAGGATTGCAACCAGAAAATATTTAATTGAAAAAGGCTGCCGTGCATTTCCGATGACTTCAACACCAGACTCAAAAGCCCCGAGCTTATTTTCTGTCCTAACTTTAGGTCCTATAAGATGTGTAATAATAATGGTACCTACCCCAAAACCTACGGCTACAATGAGCTGTATGAATATAGGTATGTAATCTATCGGCATACTATTGGCGTGCTCCATCTCAATCAAAATTTATATTGGTAACTGTCTTTAAATATAGAGATTCCATGACTAAAATCAAAACAAAAAAGGCGCAGATCGTACGATCTGCGCCTAATTTAGAATGATTTCAGTTAAGCTTATTTTAAAGCGTCTAAGTAACCTTTAACGTCCTCGTTTGCTGGATCAATTTCCAACACTTTCTGGAAGGCTTGTTTCGCTTTCACTGTATCTTGTTTCAAATAGTGGAAAAGACCGATGTAAGTATATGCATCCACCAAATACGCTTTATTTTTTTCTTGCGTACCTCTTTGATTAATTGTATCAATCAATTTTTGGAATGCAGCAACGAAGTCACCTTTTGGTTGCGCCATATCATCTGAACCCAAAGCCGAAAATGCTTTGTAATATAACGCATTTACCAAATATTTATCTTGTGCCTCCTTATTATCGGTAGTTTCAATGATCGTAAGCTCCTTTTGAGCAGTAGCAAAATCAGCAATAGCTTGATTTCTTAAATCTTGATTAACATAATTCCCTTCAGCATCTTTTGCTTGGGTATCTTTTTTGAAACCAATTTGGTAGCTACCCTCACCAGCGTAGTAGTGCGAATCGAAATAGTATGGAGAATCTTTATATTCACCTACAAGTCCGAATAAAGACACAGCAGTCTGTAATTCTTGCTCTTGATATTTCGCAAATGCCAATTCCGCCACTTCACCCAACAACTCTTTATCTCCTTCGATCGCTTTCTTAATATTTGCAATTCCCTTTTGAATATTAGCTTCGTTTTCAGGAGTCAAAACAGGGGCAGCGGCTACAGCTGTGCTATCCGTTGCTGTGCTATCTGCACCAGCCGCTGGCGCAGCAGGTTTCGGACTATTAGTAGCAATTTCGGCCA
This sequence comes from Sphingobacterium sp. HMA12, assembly GCF_002933815.1. Taxonomy (GTDB): domain Bacteria; phylum Bacteroidota; class Bacteroidia; order Sphingobacteriales; family Sphingobacteriaceae; genus Sphingobacterium. Next base: position 54,840 of record NZ_BEYR01000002.1, on the reverse strand, counting down.
TACCCAAGTACATATAATCTAGAGGGATTACACGGTCTTTCTCCATTTTGCTGAACATTTGATTTAAATATTCCAACGCTTTTGGATAATCTTTCGATTTTTGGAAAGCGATATAACCTAAATAACGATAGATTTTTGGATCTATGGATGGATTTTTAGCCAATTCCTCCGAAACAGTTTTCAACTCGTCATATTGACGAGCATAAACCAAGAAATCTGCATAGCGAATTTTTGCTTCGAGTGTATTGTCACCAGCTACTTCCAAATATTTTTTGTATTGCTCAACACCTTTTTTGTTCAACTCAACATATTTCTCGTCTGTCGTTCCAGGCATTTTCGACCATTGATAATAGGTTTCAGCCAATTCACGATAAGTAGGTGCATACGTCGGTGTTTCAGCAACAATCGCTTCCAATTGCGTTACAGCTTCGTCGTAAGCTTGCGCACCACGAACAATAATTGCCTGACCAACTTTAGCTTTAACTGAATTTTGATCAATATCCATTGCATCGCCATAGCTGGTATACGCCAACGAGCCTTCTCTCAATCCACGGTATGCATCACCCAAAGCTAAAGGAATAGCAATATCCTTGGTATTTTTTGCTTTCGCTTGTGTCAAATATTCCAAAGCCTTCGCATAGTCTGGCTCTGGTGTATTGATATATGCACGACCGATCTCCAATAATGGCTCGTAATCTTTTTTCCCTAATTTTGCAGTTGCCAAAGCAAACTTGGATTCAGCACTAGCTTTATCCTTTTTCAGTAAGTCAACATAACCCAAACCTACGTTGTTAATTGTCGCTTTTGGATCATTAGTCAAACCTTGGTTGAAAATTGCAGCGGCAGAGTCTGCTCTGTCGTTTACCAAATAAACTTGACCCAAATAGAAATAATTATCTCCATTCTTAGGTTGCTTAGTCACTAACTGTTGAAGAATAGTTTTCGCTTTACCATAGTTTTCAGCCTCAATGGCTGCTCTAGCATCTTTCAAACTCTGTGCACTTACTGTGCCCACAGATCCAGCCAATAAAAGACTAAATAATAATTTACTGTTTGTCATAATCTATTTTTGTACTATTTATTATCTATTTAATATAACTCTCATCTCTAATAATAATCTCACGTCCCGGCATTGTTGCAGGAACTAATCCCGCTTTTAATATGATCCGCTGACCGCGATCTCCTGTCAAAAAAGCGCTAAAGCCTAGACCCAACCCCATATTCGGTTGGTAATTCATGATGTAAACCGGTCTTATGAACGGATACACTCCGTCGGCTATTGTTGACTGTGATGGCTTATAAAAATGTGCCTTGTCTGCCCCCGCACTAACATTTTCGATGCTCAATGTACGAATTTTATCCAATAATTGCGAATTTTTTTCAACTGCTTTCAAGTACCAATTATACCCGATAACACCCACAACATTAGCATTTTCACTGATATACTTCATCACATCCTCGCTGTCCTTCATCGCTGAAATAGCCTTTGGATCAATTTTCTCCAACTTATAGTAATCCTTTAAAAAACGTAAGGTACTTGAATTGGCATTATCAAAAATCAACCGTTGGCCGCTTAAGCTACCCTCCAACAAAGACTTAACGTTCTTTTGAGACATTATAGTATCAGCACTGCTCCGATTATTGATTAATACCACAGCATCGGATGCCATCTGGAAAATTTTAGGCTGAATACCGCGCTTCTTAAAGTATTCATCTTCCTGACCGGTGAGTTTTCTAGTCAATACGACCACATAAGCAGAGTCCGCCAGCAAAGCATTGACCGCTTTGATCTCGGGCCGCGCCATCAGCTCCAGGCTAGAATTCGGATAGGAACTCTCAAATACATCAGCAGATTCTTTAATGATCGGCAATAACGTCTGATCGACTAAAACCGGCAATTTGCCTGTTAGAATATCATCACTCTCCCTCTTCTCCTTAGTCCTGTCTTTGCAGGATTGAAATAATCCCGCACAAAGCCCAAGCGTTACAAGAATTACACTATATTTTCTCATACGATACATCATATAATAAGACAATTAAAATAAAAGAATAGTTTAATTTTTGAAGAGAGTTTACTGAAATTTAAAAAGAGCGCTAGCCGCTAATTAAAATTGTTCTGCCAAAGTCGTACAAACCGCATAAAAGAATAGAGGATCAATACAACGCCAAATACTGTTCTATACGTCGGATTTATCTCAATGGGAAAATTATCCCAAAAAATAATCAGTAGGCCCAAAACAAAATAAAAGGCAAACATAAATAGTCCTAAAATAGACAGAAATCGCTTTAAAGGCGATTTCTGTCTATAATTAGAATTATTATTCGAATTAAAATCTGTCATTCTAATTTTGAATAGTATTCAAACGAATTGGTAAGGTGTAAGCTACACGAACTGGACGACCATTTTGAATACCTGGTTTCCATTTTTTAGCTTTCTTCAACAACTTAACAGCTGCATCTCCCGTACCATATTTCAAATCACGTTTTACGTTGATATCTGTCAAGCTACCATCTCTTTCCACGACGAAGGAAACTTCCACAACACCGTTGATTCCGTTTTCTAATGCCGCTTGTGGATAATCATAGTTTGTAGAAATCCATGACATAAATGCTTTCATACCTCCAATTGGCTCTGGATTCACCTCTACCGCTGTAAAGATTTTGTCACCATTTGGATCACCGTTTGGATCTCCTTTTGAAACACCGGTGATTCCACCGTCTTGTTTCTTCGAACCAAACTCACCACGTGCTACCGAAGTACCTGTCGGACTACCTTTCAAAGTGATACGTGCCGGAGTTTTATTTGGATCTTTCAACTCTTCTTGAGAAGCAACTTCTTCCACAACTTTATTTGCAGGAGCTACTTTTGGCTCAGGAAAGCGAATCAAATCCTCTTTCGGCACATCCATTGCCACTTGCTGAGGTTTCTCTTCCGGTTCTTGTGGAAGGGGTTCCTCTTCTGGTGGTTCTGGAGGTTTGATCTCTTCAAGGTCTTCCAAGGTAACTTCTGTTACTGCAGGAGGTGCTTCAACAGGTTTCTTCGGAAAAATTTTATCTCCGAAAAGACGAAGAAGGCTGGCAAGAACGACTACGCCGATAACGACAAGCAATCCTCTGTTAGTCGCTTTAGGGGCCAGTTTACGTAGCTCATAAGCTCCGTATTCTTTGTTACGACCCTGAAAAACGACCTCAAGCCATTCTTTCTTAAAAATATCTAATTTTGACCCTATCATATTTTTATACTTTATCGTGCTATCTAAAAATGATTAATCATTGTAGATATTGTCACGTTTTAAAACCTCCACTTCTTCTGGACTGATTTTAGCAATCATGTAACGTTTGATATCAACGATTTTCATTTCGTCAAGAATATCAACGAGGTTACGTTGCGTGCTCTTATCACTCGGTCTAATGATAACGATCAAGTCTTTACCGCCAGCAACGCGTGGTACATAGGCTTTTTTCTCCAGCAATACCTTGCGAATACCGTCAGCTCCGTAACCAACAGTCGTTGGTCCTTCGATAGGATTTTTTACTTGTCCGTAAATCACAGAGACTTTGTTATCAGATCCCAATAAAAGTGTTAATGAACGGTTATCAGCAGTCAATAAATCCGGCTGAGGCTCATCCTTAACTTTATTTTTATCTGGCATCGCCACGTCCATCGCTTGTGGTTTATTTAAAGATGTGGTCAACATGAAAAAGGTAATCAATAGGAAGGCCAAATCCACCATGGCTGTAAGGTCAACCTTACCACCATTTTTCTTGGACCGAACTTTCCCGCCTTTGCCTTTTTTACCACTATCCTGATTTAATTCTGCCATTTTTTGTTCTTATTAAATCGTCAATTATTTTTCCTCAGCACGCATGCCAGTGATGAAACTGAATTTGTTTTGCTTTTGATTACGCAATGTTTCGATCACCTGGTTCACAGAAGGATATTTTTCATTTGCATCAGCTTTGATCGCAATCTTCAAAGGGCCCGGGTGAACAAAGTTCTTGTCCGATGATTCCTTTTCTTTATTTACTTCTTCCGCAGCTAAACGTGTGTTTTGAACCCAGTAATACAACTCGTTTGAGGTATTTTCTGTACTGTCAATTGGAATTCCAGTTTGTACACCCTTATCAGTGCGCTTGCTGCCTTCCAGAGCCAATAATCCTTTCAACTTAGACATTGGTACACCAAAGTTCTCCATCAGTTTGAAATGATCGTAGTCCTCTTGCGAAAAGCCAATGCCGTATTTAGCAGACATTCTTTCTAATGCTTTTACGCGAACCTGTTGATCCGTCGTTCCGAAGAAAACTTTTCCACCATCACCGATCGTTATCATACCCACATTAGAGTCAGGTAATTTATCTTTCGTAGTTGATGCTGGGGTATCCACCGTCAATGCTTCCGGTTGGCGCGCTGTCGCCGTTAATACGAAGAACGTAAGCAGCAAGAACGATACGTCACACATCGCTGTCATGTCGATAGACGTACTGGCTCTTTTTACTTTTGCTTTACCCATTTTAAATTCTTCTTTTTAAATTAAAAACTCAATCTTCTATCCTATGATGCTTTAGATTTTTGATTTCCATAAAATAAAATCAAAAATTTTCATCACAGTTCTTATTTGTGGTTTGCAGCGTATGTTTGTACGATTGAGAAACCAGCTTCGTCGATAGAGTAAGTTAATTTATCGATTTTTGCAGTAAAGATGTTATACAATACGATAGCGAATGTCGAAGTCGCGATACCTGTTGCTGTATTGATCAAGGCCTCAGAGATACCATTTGCTAATTTAGCTGAATCTGGAGCGCCACCGGTTGCCAATGCCGAGAAGGCTTTGATCATACCTGTTACTGTACCTAATAGACCACATAGTGTACCGATAGAAACTAACGTTGCGATTACGTTTAAGTTTTTCTCCAACATTGGCATTTCTAATGCTGTAGTTTCTTCGATTTCTTTTTGAATTGCGATAGTAGCTTTTTCAGTGTCTACATTAGCATCAGCTGATACGGCTTTGTATTTCAATAAACCCGCTTTTACCACGTTTGCAACTGAACCTTTTTGTTTGTCACACTCAGCGATAGCTGAATCGATGTTTCCACCATTAATCAAAGATTGGATTTTTCTTACAAAGTTTCCAACGTTTCCAGTACCAGAAGCTTTGTTGATAACGATAAAACGTTCTACGGAGAAAACCCAAACCATTAAGAATAAACCAAGCAAAACAGGTACGATAGCCCCAGCATGGTAAACCATTCCTAAGTAGTTACCTGGGTTAGGAGCATTTTCAGGATTGTTGTCAACGAAGTTAGTCGGATTTCCCATCACAAATTTCCATACACAGAAACCCACGATGAAACAGATGATGATTGCAGCTTGAGCAAAGAAAGATCCTCCGTTGTTGCTCTCTTGTTTTGCAGCAGTTTTAGGTGCGTTTGCCATTTTTCTAATTTTTAGTTTTTTACTGTTGTTTAAATATATAATGTTGTTTAAATTATATGCACTCTTATTCGCTTTTGAAATCAATTTTGCAAAGCAAATTTAATATTTAATGTCAAATTTAAAATATTCATCTCAAATATATAAAAAAAATCAAATTTGTTTTTTCAAACTGAATACACTACTCTATAGTGTCATTTTTCTCAGCAGTTCCCGTATATAATCCTTATTACCATCAGCTAAATCGCTTATTAGCAATAATTATTTTACAATGAAAACCATTTTTTTTTTGATATGCAAGAAAAACGAGGATTTTAAGCGACAAAAAGTAAGTGATTACTCATGTTTCTTAATAAATGACCGCGTTTATTCTTTATCATATTTACCTAATAAACAACCTATTAGATTTACTATAATTAACAAGGATATAGTTGTTTAACCACCAACTAATTTCACCCGATACCCTTCCTTAAGTAACAACTCATAGATCTTTTGCTTAAATTCACCCTGAATAACAATCTCTCCATCCTTGACCGTCCCTCCTACTCCACATTTTTGTTTCAGTAATTTACCCAAAGCCTCCAGATCTTCCGCTTGTCCTATAAAACCCGTCACTAGGGTAACAACTTTGCCCTTCCGCATTTTGCGGTCCAGCTGTACTTTGAGGTTCTGTTGGTTTACAGGTAACGTCTCCGCTTCCTGAAAAAGATCAGCAAGCTGGTATTTAAAACTATCATCTGTTGAATATACAACGCCTTCATAAGACTGTTTCTTATTTTTACTCATGATTTTAACAAATAATTTTTATTGCCTTTGGCATAATGGAAATATTTAGCTTATCACCAAGTTCAATGGGTTCTCCATCCACATGTACCGGTGAGACCGCATCTACCTCGATCTCAATATTTTTTCCGGGGATAATCTCGACATAACTTGACTGATCCGCGGATTTATTAAATAGGTGAAAAATCATTTTTGGTAAGATATATAAAGGAAACTTATGCACAATGCAAACATCCAATATGCCATCATTGACCGAAGCTTGAGGCGCGATATAAGCATTATTCCCATACTGAGGCGAGTTGGCGACACTGATCATAAAGGCCTGTCTTTCGTAGACTTTTCCATCTATCGTTAATTTATAATGCGCTGGCTGGTATTTGCTTAAGACATTAAAGACAGATTTCATATAGCCCAATGGACCGCGGATATTTTCGTTGGCAAAATTTTCACTCACAGACGCATCAAATCCAAGTCCTGCTATATTAAAAAAACGGCGGTCATTGATAACACCACAATCAACTTCTATAGATTCAAAACGATTTATACGGCGGATAGCCGCAGCTTCATTCATGGGAATACCTAAATAGAGTGCCAGACCATTACCGGATCCTTCCGGAATAATGCCCAAAGGTATACCTGAACCAACTAAAGCAGACCCCAGTTCATTGATCGTTCCATCTCCACCCACCGCGATTACCGCATCATATCCTTCCTGAACGGCCTGCAAGCCAATTTCATAAGCGTGATTGGATCTTGCAGTTTGCTGAAATGTAGGATCAAATTTCTGTAAGTCCAGCACATCCAATACCTGCTTCTTAAAGGACGTTTTACGTTTTCCTCCTGAAATAGGGTTAATAACAAACAATATTTGTTTACGTTCTGACATATTCAAAGATAACGGAAATTACCAATTTCTTAAAATAATGTAATCTTTGTACCATTTTAGCGTCGCTTTTCACGCCTTTTAAAATTAAAAGACAAATTTGATTTTAAATATCCCACAAAGTATCGTAGCTTTGTCGCAACAAAAAAATAGAATGTGGACTGATTTGCGTGCTGTTGCATACACAAAGCAACGACAAGGAGATTGCAACCACAGTAAAAAAGTGCTAAAAACCCTTCGCTATCACGGCTCTTATCACTTTGCTGTTATTTCATTTCTAGCGCAAATCCAATATTAAAATTACGTAAGGCATGGCTTATTTATTTACGTCAGAATCTGTTTCTGAAGGGCATCCGGACAAAGTTGCGGATCAAATTTCAGATGCATTAATAGACAATTTTTTAGCATGGGATGAAGACTCACGTGTTGCTATTGAGACTTTGGTAACGACTGGACAGGTCGTTCTTGCTGGTGAAGTTAAATCGAACATCTACTTAGATGTGCAGAAAATAGCCCGCTCCGTTATCCAAAAAATTGGCTACACAAAGTCTGAATATATGTTTGAGGCAAATTCTTGTGGTGTGTTGTCTGCAATCCATGAGCAATCTGCAGATATCAATCAGGGGGTGGACCGCAAAACAAGACAAGAGCAGGGAGCTGGTGATCAAGGCATCATGTTTGGCTATGCCAATAATGAAACGGATAACTTCATGCCCTTAGCCTTGGATCTTTCCCACCGCCTTTTATATGAGCTAGCAGAACTACGTCGGGAGAACAATGAAATACAGTATTTACGTCCGGATGCGAAGTCACAAGTAACCTTGGAATATGGTGATGACCACAAACCAAAAAGAATTGATACAATTGTAATTTCCACACAGCATGATGACTTCGCCACTGAACCGGTCATGTTGGACAAGATTACCCAGGATATCAAAACAATCTTAATCCCTCGCGTAAAGGCACAATTGAAGCCGGAGCTTCAGCTGTTATTCAATGATGAGATTAAGTTTCATATCAATCCCACTGGTAAGTTTGTTATCGGGGGGCCACATGGCGATACAGGGCTTACTGGCCGCAAGATCATTGTCGATACCTACGGAGGTAAAGGTGCCCATGGTGGCGGAGCCTTTTCAGGAAAAGATCCCTCGAAAGTGGATCGTTCAGCAGCATATGCTACCCGTCATATTGCCAAAAACCTAGTTGCGGCGGGCGTAGCGGACGAAATCCTTGTTCAAATCTCTTACGCAATTGGCGTAAAAGACCCAATGGGTATTTATGTGAACACATATGGTACAAGCAAAGTAAATCTCACAGACGGTCAGATTGCTGATAAAATAGCCCATCTGTTTGATATGACTCCTTATGGCATCGAAACTCGTCTTGGTTTAAGAAATCCAATCTATTCCGAGACTGCAGCATACGGTCACATGGGACGAACTCCAAGAAAAGTAACAAAAGAATTTGAAAGTTCAACTGGAGAAAAGAAACAAATCGAGGTCGAATTATTCACTTGGGAAAAATTGGACTACATCGAAAAAGTAAAAGAAGAGTTCGGTCTTTAAAGGACTACCTACTAAAATAAAAAAGGGATGCAGAAAATGTATCCCTTTTTTTGTACCTTAATTGTTCTAAACCATATCATCAATGAAAAGACGCAATTTTTTACTTGCACCGATGGTGCTCGTCACCGCACCCACATGGGCAAATCCGACACAGTCAGATAATGACCTACACCCCAGCACAATTGTCCATGTTGTTAATTTTTGGCTGAAGGAAGATATCAGTGAAAAAGATAAAAAAGATTTTGTCGGTTTCTTTGAAAAACTCCGAAAAATTGATACGATCAAAACGCTCAATTATGGCATTCCAGCACCGACAAATGCGCGAGCAGTCGTAGATAATAGCTTTGACTATACGCTAATTGTTACATTCAAGGACCTTAAGGATATCACTGTATACGAAACACACCCAATCCACCTGAAAGCGATCGAAAAATATCAGCATTTTTGGACGAAAGTCATGGTCAAAGATACTTCCATCATTAAATAAGTCCGCGTGCCTTAATCTCCAGATATTTATTAATTGAATTGACTGTTAAATTTTCCGGTGCAGTATAGATAGTCTGAAATCCATTGCGGATGAGCTCTTGCACAATAAGCTGTTTCTCGTAGATAAATTTCTCAGCAATGATTTGATTATAGATTTCAATGGTCTTTTTCGGAGCACTTTTGGCCAAATCTTCTACTTCAACATTTTTGAAGACTATGACAACAATGATATGACTCCGGTTTAACATGGAAAGATAATTCATCTGCCTCCTTAAAGAGTCCAGTGTCTCAAAATTTGTATACAAAAAGATCAGCGACCGCTTATTGATATGAGCTTTTGCATAGCTATAGAGTTTGCCGTATTCAGGTTCCTCAAAGTTTGTGGTCACTTGATATAGTGCTTCCGAAATCTTGAGCATTTGGTTATTTCTCTTTTCAGCAGGTATAAACACATTCACATCTTTCGAAAAGGTCAACAATCCAGCACGGTCCTGCTTTAATATTGTCGCATTTGAAAGAACCAATGATGCATTGATTGCATAATCCAGTAATGTGAGACCATCAAAAGGCATCCGCATAGCGCGCCCCAAATCTATAAATGAATAGATCGGTTGTGATTTTTCCTCTTCATATTGATTGACCATTAATTTTTTGACCTTCGCTGTAGCTTTCCAGTTCATGTGCCGATAATCATCCCCCTGAACATATTCCCTGACATGGTCAAACTCCATGGCCGAGCCAATGCGACGGATACGTTTTATTCCCAACTCATTAAGCCTATTGCTCGTCGCCAAAAGCTGATACTTTCTCAATTGAATATATGATGGATAACAGGGGATCTGCTGCGTCTGATTGGTTAAAAACCTCCTTTTAAAAAAACCAAACCGCTTCACCAGTGCGATACATCTGCCAAACTCATATACCCCTCTTTGTGTTGGTCGCATCAAATAAGAAATTTCTGTGCTTTGATATGCGGACAAACGAGTAAAAAATTCATTGTTCCGTATCTGCAACTGTATCGGAAATTCTTCCAAAATTTCGAGGGAAGTAGGAAATGGATAAAAGGAATCGATCTTTAACTTCATCGGGTTTTCATCGCCATTGGATAATTTCTCAGGATATATCCTTGTGATTTCGACACGTCCTTTGCCTGAGAATAATACAATGAAATCAAAAACCAATACAGCCAGCCACAGCCAAAACACAATCCATGCAACAGTAAACAATCCCTTCATAAAAAAAGAAATCGCAAAGAACGTTGCTATTCCCAACAAGGAATAGAAAAACTGATTGGTCAGAAAGAGCTGCTTTAATTTCCCCATTATCTTGGAATTTCTACCGAATTAATGATTTGATCTATAACATAAGCCGTTGTAAAGCCTTCCATTTCTCGCTCAGGGGTCAACATGACCCGATGACCTAATACCGCAGCAGCCACTCTCCGAATATCCTCGGGTGTCACAAAATCTCGTCCGCTCAACGCCGCAGATGCTTTGGAAGACTCCAACAGCGCAATAGAAGCCCTCGGCGAAGCCCCCAAAGTTAAGCTCGGATTGGTACGTGTTTTTATGATCACCTGAGCGATATAATTTAACAATTCGTCATGTACAAAAATTGATTTGATCAGACGCTGAAAAGAGAAAATCTCTTCGGCCGAAACCACACTGCCAACTTGATCCTCTTTATTTGACGCTTTTTGTGCATGATGCTCCTTCAAAATTTCCAATTCGTGCTCAAGCTCCGGATAATCCACATTGATCTTAAAAAGGAAACGATCCAACTGCGCCTCAGGCAAACGATAAGTTCCTTCATGCTCGATAGGGTTTTGCGTAGCAAAAACTATAAATGGAATAGGCAGGAGATAGGTATTTCCATCGACTGAAACCTGATGCTCTGCCATACTTTCGAAAAGCGCGGCCTGCGTTTTTGCAGGAGCACGGTTGATCTCGTCAATCAAAACAATATTAGCGAAAATCGGCCCTTTGCGAAATTCAAATTCATTGCTCTTTAGATCCAGGATAGATGACCCGGTCACATCTGAAGGCATTAAGTCTGGAGTGAACTGAATCCGTTTAAAGTCACTACTGATTGTCTTGGCAATTAATTTTGCAGATAAAGTCTTCGCTACACCCGGTAATCCTTCTATTAAAGAGTGTCCGGACGCCAAAATCGAAATCAATAACATATCAATCAATTGATCCTGTCCTACAATAACTTTTTTTACCTCCGACTTAACTTGAGCCATTTTTTCATATAAACCCGATATATCAATTCGGTTTTCAAAAGATATATATCTATCGAAGTCACTCATATCATTTTTGCTTTATGTTTAAAATCTTCTATAATTTCATTGATCTGCCTTAATTCGGTCAAGTCGTGCACTTGTATTCCCTGCATTCGAATTATTAACCCAATGAGCTGTTGTGTTTCAGCGAGTGGAACACCTGACCGCTCAGCCAATTCTTCACAGAACCCATTTTCTCTTAAATCCAGTGTATCCATATGAAAACGGCTTCGAAGGTCGTGCAGGAAATAATCTATTTTTTTATCAACCATATTGCCTGGCGTGCCGTTTTCATAATATAAGGTCGCAATTGTTTCACAAAATTCTTTGGAAAGATTCGGTTCCGGTTTGACAATTGCCACAGCACGTTGTTCTCTTTTACTCTTAAACACGAGTAAAAGAATAAGTCCACCCAACAGGACATACCAAGCTTGCCGTAGTCCCTCGTTGGTCAACAAAACCCGTAATGGAGTACGATATTGATCCATGTTCGCCTTGAAATCATACCAGGCGATCGGTTTATCGTTTAAATAGGATAATGCTTTGGCAGCATAAGCATATTGAGAAGCCGAGTTCAGTAAATAATAATTGCCAAATAAATCGGGGGTCAAATGTAGGTAGAGCCGACCTTTACCAACCCTCACTTCGACGAAATTTGGCAATAAATAATCTTGATAAGTGATCCCCCCTAGAATAGTCGCATTTTTTGGCAGCTTACTAAAAACCTCACTTAAGTCCGATTTAGCATAATGAATTTTATTATTATCGTTGGTCAGCTTCACCCTTAAATGACTTTTAATATCAACACCTTTCTTGTAGCCATAGAAATCCTCCACTTTTATGTTTAGGGAATCCAAAAGAGTATAGTCAATTGTTTCCGCAATAATCATTGCTTTTCCCCCCTGGGATACATAGTCAAGTAATTTATTGCCGGCGGCTTCACCCAAGGAAAAATATGAGGTATAAAACAGCAGATTCATTGCAGTTCCCTGTGTACTATCTAAGTATTCATAGAGTGGGCGCTTGACATCTACATTGCGCTGATCAATAATATGCTTTAATTCTTGCCGAAGCACATAGGCTCCAAAAGGATTTTTATCTTTTGCATCGAAGGTTCGATCCCAAATAATCGGTTTTTTGCTCGTCATATCAATGACGCCAATCAGTAGCAAAACGGCTCCCAGCAATATCAATCCAAATTTTACTGATCCTTTCATTTAATTTGATTTTGATATTGGTTAAACTGTTGTTCATAATGACTAAAGTCGGACTCTTTTAATCCAAATTGTCCAAACCACACGTAGTCAAATACCCGGGTACATTCCTCGAAGCCCGCACGCAAATCCTTATCTTGGAGCTCATTCGCAAATTCTGCATTTGTTTTACTATGCTTCCATTTGATATAACCTGCTTGTGCCAGCTTTTGAATATTCAATAATTGTAGGTAACGAATTCCCAGGGCATAGTTTTTCTGCACGATAGCATCCCTAATATACTGGCTGAGATCGCTGTTCATCAAATTTCTTTCCACATAAGCCAATGTATCCAAAGCGTCTGCTTCCTGCTCATGTTTAATGAAATACTGGTTTTTATTGTATAATACCTTATAGAGCACAAAAGCCAGCGCAATTAACGCCAAGAAGGCAAATACATAACCAAATTCTTTGTTAAATTTATATGGATTATCAGGCATGATATCCCCGAGCCATTCCGAAATCCGTTGTAAAATCCGTTGCAATACACTTATCTTATCTTTGATATTCTCAGAATACACAAAATCATCACGCTCGTATCGCCTGATAATTTCCGGGTAGGGATCCATCTTAAAAGTGCGTTCTTGGCTATATTTAGGAATAGAATCAAATAAATGCGGATCCCAAAGGTCATCTTTACTATCCGCAGCCTTAGCTATCGCAACGGAATCCACTGTAGCAGAATCTACGGTAAAAGCAGCAGAATCCAATAAGGATGCTACAGAATCTACAGTCACCGAATCCGCAGCATAGCTTTCTGAATCGTCCGTGCGCGGTTTCGGATCGCAGGCACTGAAAGAGAACATGCATACAAAGGAAAAAACGAATAGTAGCCTATTCATTTCCACCTCCAATCTGATCAATCATACCATAGATTCGTTCCCCGAATTTGAGATCTTTGGCCGTTTCGTAAACTATCCCATTGGCCAAGACACCGGACATATATAAGAATAACGTAAATAGAGTAATAAACATACCGCCCAAAGTCATCAGTAATTTTCCCCAAGATGAATCAAAGAAGGCAGCTTCCATCCCCAAAAAATTGTAAGATATCAGCGAAACAATTATTAAGGGAATAACAGAGATCATCATAACAGCCATCTGGAAAATAAAATTGACAATATAAGTCGCTACACCATATTGGATTATTTTTTTACTCAGCATAACATAGGCATCTGTAAAACAGCTTCCCAAATCTGAATAACCTTCACGGTAAAATAAAAACGAACTAAATAACCAAATTCCGACCATTGACATTAATATACCAATTGCAAAGCTTCCGATAAAAGGGATGAATGCCGAGATTACTGCAACGATGGCGAGTGGTATAGAAACAACGATCAAAGCCAAGATCATCGCAAATAAGAACATAAAATACCTGCCTATATTTGCCCTAAAATTCTGAAGGACCTCCTTTCCAGTAAACAATGTGTTTTTACGTTGTTTCAACAGAATAAAATATTCAATAGAAATGCCATAAACATATAATCCCAGCGCAATTAGTGCCATGATCAACAATGCTGCCCAGGTAAATCCATCAATATCTTCAAATGAACTACTGCGTGCCGAAAAGGTAATTTTTGTAGAAAGGAAATAGTATACCAATGCTATTGTGGCTAGCGGTAAAGCAGACAGCCCAAATATGGTCGTCACAAAATGTTTATAGATCAATTTAAAAAGATCAATAAAACTCTGGACAAAATCGCCTATCTTTCGTTCTTTCTGAAATTCAAAATCTACTTCCATTGAAATCGTTTTGCTAATCGATAGGGGTTAATAACATAAAAGAATAATATTGCCAGCAAGGACAGGAGTATGACGAATAGGCTGAGCCAGACAGATACATTATAATATCTTGTAACAAAACCTTCCAATGTACCGGCGACAATAAAAAATGGTATTGTACTGACCAATACTTTCATGGCTGTCTTTGCTGCCTGAACAAAAGAAGCCATCCGGGTATAAGATTTGGGAAACAAAATGCTATTTCCGATTGCAAGCCCACAGCCGCCAGCGACAATAATCACAGAAATTTCAATCGTTCCATGGATCCAGATTGCAGACATAGCTTTTCCCATCACACCATATTGGAAAAACATCTGATGGAAAGCGCCCAACATAATGCCATTGCTAAACAATATATAGCCCGTACCAATACTCAAAAACAACCCAAATGCAAAAGCCATAAAAGCCACACGGACATTATTGATTGTAATCCAGATTGCTGAGCCAAAATTACTTCCTTTACCATATACTGCAGCAGGATCGCCTGCTTTAATACTCTCTATAGTGGAATCTACATAAAAATCCCCCAGAATAAGCCGAATAAAATCTATATCGTACATCGCCGAAAGGAAGCCAATCGCTGATGCAAGAATAAAAATCAATAGGGAATAAAAAAGCTGCCGACGAATTGACCAAATTGCCTGTGGAATCTCCTCGTTGATAAAAGACTTGAACTTACTATTGGAGGCTTTTCGATCCTTATAGATTTTTTGATGTGCAGTTACAGCAAGTTCATTTAAATAATTTCGTACCTTACTATTGGGATAAAATGTCTGGGCATAAGCCAGATCATTTGTTAGCTCAATATAGTTCGATGCCAGTTCATCTGGGTCAACCTGCATGTTAATTGACAAATTATTTTCAATTAACGTCCATTTTTCTTTATTTCGTTCTACAAATGATGCTTCTCTCATTAATTTTTTTAACTGGCTAAACCAAATATATGAATAAGCTTGAGATAAACACAGCACAAAATGTAAAAATCCAGTATAATCTTGCTAGCCTAGGTTCGAGGATGATTGCATTTGCCATCGATTACTTTATTATTGTCTGTTACTTTTTCTTTTGTATGTTTCTGTTGGATGCATTAAATATCACCAGCAGCGACCCCTATCTTTTCTATGGCATTATAATGGGGATGACATTACCTGCATTTTTTTACACCTTGATTACTGAAACAGCATTTGGCGGACAAACTATAGGTAAAAAGATGATGAAAATTAAAGTGGTGAAGCTAGATGGTTCACGCGCTGATTTTTATCAATACTTATCCCGCTGGACCTTATCAATCGTCGATATATGGATGACAATGGGCGGTATCGCAATTACCTCGATTGTCCTCTCCAAAAATGGTCAGCGTATAGGGGATATTGCCGGAGAGACATCTGTCATTAGTTTGAAACCCAGCCTGAAGCTCAGCGATACCATCTATGAGGAAACTTTTGAAAATCATCCTATTTTGTTTCCCCAGGTCATCAAGTTAAGCGACAAAGACGCTAATGTGATCAAAGATGTTTATCAAACTGCATTTGACAGACGGGATGTAGGCATACTGACGGCTCTGGTTCAACGTTTAGAAACAATTATGGAGGTTAAACATCCCGAAAAGATGACCCCGAATGATTTCGTGCTACAAGTCATGAAAGATCACTATAGCATGTTTAAGGATAAATAGCCCTGAATACCTATTAAGTCCTGCGCTTACTTGGTTAATGCGCAACGGGTATAGGAACATCTTTTAGGTGTATAATTGAATTAGCAGCGCACAATTCCCGTTAGAAGGAAATGGAGATGTGCCCCCTAATTTGCTTTTTGTGAAGGTGAAGGTAGTACTGTGGGATTTAAAGCCAAGAAAGGACCGAATAATCGGCCCTTTATATCATTTAGCTAAGAAATTATTAAGCTGTTACAGAAGCTGCTGAAGTTTGCACCTGACGATCTACTTTTTTAACTAAACCCTGCAAGACATTTCCTGGACCAACTTCCACAAATGCTGTAGCACCATCCGCTAGCATATTTTGTACAGTCTGTGTCCAACGAACAGCCCCAGTCAACTGTGCGATCAAATTTTGCTTAATAATAGCAGGTTCCGTTTGTGGCTGCGCATCAATATTCTGATAAATTGGACATCTCGGAGATAGAATATCCGTAGCTTCAATTGCTGCTTGCAATTCCACTTTAGCAGATTCCATCAATGGAGAATGGAATGCACCACCAACATTTAATTTTAATGCCCTCTTCGCTCCTGCCTCAGTCAATAAGGCACAGGCTTTATCTACACCTTCGATTGATCCCGAGATCACCAATTGTCCCGGACAATTATAGTTCGCTGCAACAACAACCTCATCCACTTTAGCACAAATCTCTTCTACAATGGCGTCTTCCAATCCTAAAATTGCTGCCATTGTTGAAGGTTGCAATTCACAAGCTTTTTGCATGGCATTTGCACGCTGGGATACCAATTTTAATCCATCTTCGAAACTTAGAGCACCTGCTGCCACCAATGCCGAAAACTCACCCAAGGAATGTCCTGCAACCATATCTGGCTGGAAAGAGTTGCCTAATGCTTTCGCCAAAATAACAGAATGCAAGAAAATCGCAGGCTGCGTTACATTGGTCTGTTTCAATTCTTCATCCGTACCAGAAAACATAATATCCGTGATACGAAATCCCAAAATATCATTTGCTTTCTCGAATAAAGCTTTTGTTTCTTCATTTAAATTATACAGGTCTTGTCCCATTCCAACAAATTGGGCCCCTTGACCAGGAAATACATATGCTGTTTTCATTTGTTATATTTTTTTCTTTAAAGGCTGATGAGAGCTCCCAAGCTCGGTTTCATATTTAAGAATTACTGTAACCGCAAATATATAGAATTCTATCAAATATTAATCTTCCGGGACGAAACTCAACGATAGCATCTTCCGGGGATCAAACACATCCTGTGCAATAGCCAAAAGATTTGTGCGATCTAAATGTTGTATTTTCTCGATCACCTCATCCAATAAGATAACACGGTCATAATCCATCACATTCTTCGCAGCCGAAATAATCATGCTCATTCTATTTTCCTCCGTCAGGGCAATTTGGCCAATAAATTTCTGCTTTGCCTTCTTCAATTTAATTTCGGAAAGTGGTTGCTCACACATTTTATGCAGCTCTTTAAATACGAGCTTTTTAGCCTTTTCAACCTTTTCTTCATCGGTCCCTAGATAGATGCTAAATAATCCTGTATCTGAAAAGATCGTGTAATTGGATTCGATGGTATAGGCTATCCCGTATTTTTCCCGAATAGACAGGTTAAGTATTGACCCCATTCCCATTCCTCCCAACATATTATTCAAAAGCAATAGGCCCGTTTTGCGCTCATCACGGTAGTCGTAAGCCAATGATCCGAGCATATAATGCACCTGATTAATGGGCTTGGGGACTTCAAGATGTTGCACTGTAATTGGTTTTACATCATTTCTGGAACGCGAAATTGCATGTTGTTCTATTCCGCCAAAGACCTTATGTAACGACTTCTCAACCTCTTTTAGGCTGTAATTACCTGTAATACCGATCACCATCTCATGCGTATCGTAGTTTGAGCGCATAAAGTCTGTGATATCATTCTTTTCCAAGGCTAAAAGCTGATCTTCAAGGCCCAATATATTGTGTCCTAGACCGGAGTCTTTAAACACGAGATCCTCAAAATCGTCGGCGATGGATTCTTCTGGGCTATCCAGATAAGAAGCCATTTCATCAACGATAACTGATTTTTCTTTATCCATCTCCACTTCAGGAAAAGTAGAATGAAAGAAAATATCTTCAAATAGGTCCAGTGCCCGGTTGAGATACGGCTGTAGTACAGATGCATGGACACAGGTATATTCTTTTGTTGTATAAGCATTCAGGTCACCACCGACAGACTCCAGATGATCGATAATCTGCTGGGTCGAACGCTTCTCAGTTCGTTTAAATAAAAGATGTTCAATAAAATGAGCAACACCAAATTTACCTTCTGATTCGTCCCGGGAGCCCGCATTGATGACCATGCACACATGGGTTACCGGCAAATTTTGATATTGGAATACCACACGGATTCCATTTGAAAGTCTAATGATTTCGTACTCCATTCAGTTTATGAGATTTCTCTAATTGATGTGTTTACGCATAAATTTGCGCGGATGAAAAGCAAAACCATTTTTCTCATACAGATGAATGGCCCGCTCATTATGCTCCTCGACTTCCAGCAAGATCATTTTGCAATTCTTCGATTCCAGGTAGGAAGTTACAAAATCAACGGCTAATTTTCCAAGCCCCATCCCCCGGGCTTTTTCGCCCACAAAAAGTTCATCGAGAAGCCCGACTCTTCCTTTGAATTCAAAGCTGAAGAAATAAGCGACGATTATATAACCCATAATATCTTCTCCTTTACGAATCAACCAAGCTTGTCCAAGTTGAGGGTTATTAACGAAAAGATCAAAATTGTCAATCGTTGTATTGCGGTCGATATCGTACCCATCGATGGCATAAAATGCTTCCATCATTGCTACAATGGCTGGAATATCCTCTACTGTTAATTCATCAAACTTAATCATTTCGCGCTTATTTTTGCAAAGCTAGGGATTTTTAAATGCAAAACGGTCATAGTGAAATCACTATGACCGTCTTTTATTCGTTGTAAGGTCGTTATGATTTACATACGTGGTGGACGCATTCCGCCCGGAAATCTGTTTTCCCCTTCAGGATTACCCATGGCAAATTTTTGGAACTTATACGTAAACAAGACCATAAAATAACGTCCCAAACGGTTCGTCCGGCTATCTGTCGTTAAGAAGCCATCCACAGTACGAGAAAGATTTGTTTGCTGATTTAACAAATCAAATGCCTGCAGACGTAAAGTCCCACGTTGATCTTTTAAGAATCTTTGCTCTACATAGGTATTGATAATGAACGGATTGGACGACAAACCTTGACCATAGCCCTGATTGAAAGATTTCGAAAGATCGGCGCCAAAGATCGTGTTCTTCAAAATATTATATGAACCAATTAATGTTGGTGTCCATGTCTGAATATCACTATTTCGCTGTAGTAAGCTATTTTCTGTATGTGTAAATTGGTAACGAACTCCCGGATTAATTTCCAGATTTTCGGATGGATTGTAACGAAACATTAATCCCTGAGTCAGGACAAAATTTCGCGCAACATTTTTCTGCCCGATATTATCATTTTCATCTATGGATGAATAACCAATGGTTTTATTCACCGAAATACCACCCATCAACATCACATTGAAGGTTTTTTCTTTCCAGGATTTACCATAATGGTAAAATGAATTGATCGCATACGGACGATCGCCGCTCTCATTCAAATAACGCGTTTCTGAGACCAATGCAGAATCTATTTTTCCTGTTGTAGGATCTTTCTGGATAGGACCATAGTACGATTTGTTTAAACTAACAATCTTATTGTCAGTTAGGGAACCATTGAGGAATACAAAGAAATTATTACCTTTTTGAAAGTCGTTTTTACGAAATCTCAGATTCAATTGATGATTAAATTCTGGATTCAGGTTCGCATTACCATACACGATATTTGTTGAACTTGTGCTTAGATTATATGGCAATATTTGCGATACACTTGGTTCGGTTGGCGATCCAGAATAGTTTACGCTTAAATTGGATTGACGGGAGAATTTATATTCAAAACGTGCAATTGGCATCCAGTTCATATTGTTACGGGAAATCGGAATGATCTCGCCCGAATTAATCGCTGATCCCCTCAATTGGGATGGTTGTCCAGCGACCCCCACCGAGTAAGTCACCTTGTCATTGCTAAATAAATAGTTCGCTCCGATTTTATGGGTTGTAAAAGCATAGTCGTAATTATAATCAAGGTTTAACTTTGCATTTTCGAATGCATTTTCAATAATATTATTGTCTCTATCATAGCCCTTTTGAGTGATATTATTGTCGTATTTATTCTTGTTAAAATCATAAGTTACCTCCAATTTCCCATTTTTAGATAAAGGCTCAGTATAATTTACCGAAGCTCCTGCATTCCAGCTCTTATTGAGCGCATCCTGCACCGTGCGTTGGTAAATGTTACTCATGGACTGATTGATATTGGATGGATCGGAAATATACCTGTCAAGTATCTGATTTACATCCTTATCTGTTTTTGCATTATTGTAATTGAAATTGAAAAACAAGTTACGCCCATTGTCATTCAGTTTGCGGTTATATAAACCACTGATCCCAAACCTTGGTGCAGTGGAGTTTGTTCCAGTTGTTAGTTCCTGCTTATTATCCAAAACATTACTTAAATAAGTAATGGAATTGGTTATCGAATTATTATTCCCGTCATCATAGCCAAACTGTGGCACAATCTTAATGTAATCCTTCGTGGTGGGCTTCCACTCTACATTTGCCTCAAAGCGATGATTGCCACCAATGGTATTTGAATTCGCATCTACGCTATCCGCCTGCGATCGGCCTGGGGTTGCATTCACAATATACCGTTGTGAGAGTGTTGTATTATTGCTATGGCTATAACTATAGCTGCCGTAAGCTGTCAGCTTATCCGAAAAATCTTTACGAAAATTAAGTCCGATAGAGCCTATTTTGGTCAGACCGTCTGAGCCACCAAACATACCGCCGCCACGACGTCCACCACCACCTTGGCCGCGTCGGGCACCACCACCTGTTGTGTTGAAATCAAACAGGGGCGCATTGGTATTGTTTAAATTTCCGAGAACAGAAATTTGCTCCCCCTCACGCATCCCCATCCACATTCCTGTCGCCTGATAACGGTCTTCTGTACCATAGCCTGCACGGAGTGTCGTCATATGGCCTTGATTATATTTCGGATCAATCTGAATGTTCAGTACTTTTTCGGAATCCCCATTCTTATTTCCCGTAATATTGGCCATATCGCCATAGTCGTCAATAATTTGCATTTTTTGCACAATATTGGCCGGAAGATTCTGAGTAGCGGTTTTTACGTCTCCGCCAAAGAAATCTTTTCCATTGATTCTGACCCTTTTGACAGACTCGCCCTGTGCAGTGACATTCCCATCTTTATCGACTTCAACACCTTGTAATTTTTTCAGCGCATCCTCTGCAACTGCCCCATCACGTAATTTCAGATCCTTCATGGTGTACTCCAAGGTATCGCTTTTTACAACCACCGTCGGCACTCCATCCACAACGACTTCCTCAAGCATTTGAGAATTCTGCTGTAAAGTCAGACTTGGAATAATGTATTTTACCTCTCCCTTTGGAAAGCTGAACTCTTTTTCAAAACGTTCAAAGCCCAAATTAGAAACAGTAATCTTAAATGTATCTGCCTTGATCTTATCGAAAGTGAAAATCCCGGCCATATTTGAACCTGCTGTCATGGAATCCAATTTCGACGTCAACTTAACTGTTGCTCCCGCAATAACACGGTTTTTATCATCTTTCAACATCCCTTGTACGCTTCTCGTCTGACCATATACGGTCCATCCTGTTAACATACTCAACAAAAAAAGCATGAAGCCTCTCATAATACTTATTTTTATATTTCTATAATTGACAAATCTTTGACCGAATGCTCCTGTTTTAGTTTAACCCGTTCTACCCCCTGTCCATGTTTAACAGCACATTCAATATCTTTACAAAAGAAGAGATTATTAGTGTTAATTAATGTAAAAGGGCATTATTCACACAGAAGTTACAATGTATAACTCTAATTTTATTTGTACTTTCGTTCATTTACAGAATAAAAGATGCTACTATCATATTATCAAGATCAACAGGTTGAAGCAGGATGTGACGAGGCAGGCAGAGGTTGCTTGGCAGGACCGGTCTTTGCGGCAGCAGTAATTTTCCCTACCGATTACCATCATGAGCTTCTCAACGATTCGAAAAAACTAAGCGAAAAAAAACGAATGGCATTGCGTCCAATTATTGAACGGGAAGCACTGGCCTACGCTGTGGCGAGTGTTTCAGCGGAAGAAATAGACCGCATCAATATTCACAATGCCAGCTATCTTGCCATGCACAAAGCCTTGGATATGCTACAGATAAAAGCGGAATATATTATTGTGGACGGGAACAGGTTTATTCCTTATCAGACGACTCCCCATTCCTGCATTATCAAAGGGGACGGAAAATATCTTTCTATCGCAGCGGCTTCCATCTTGGCAAAAACCTACCGTGATGAATACATGGACAATATTGCTTCGGATTACCCTGCCTACGATTGGCTTAACAACAAAGGCTATCCGACTGTAAAACATCGAACTGCAGTGCTCGAATATGGCGCAACACCACATCATAGAAAAAGCTTTAGAATAACTGATCCACAGCTCAAATTATTCTAAAGCTTCAAACTTAAAAAAGAAACAGCCAGCTAGGCAGCTGTTTCTTTCTTTGTATCCTTAAAGGAGAAATATATTGCCGCTAAGATTCCCAACCCAAGGATAATCGACGATATTAAAGTCAAAAGATTGCCCATCTTATGTGATTCCGGATCAAAGATAAATTCAACCTTATGTGTACCCGCAGGCAACTGTAAGGCTCTGAGCAAATAATCTGCACGGATAATTGGGAACTCTTTTCCATCCACATAGGCCTTCCAGCCCTTATCGTAAAACACTTCAGAGAATACCGCAAAAGCATCGTTGGTCGTGGTATATTCATACTGCATTTTATCCGGGTGGTAAGATGTCAGTTTAATTTCCCCTGTTGTAGCCGAGCTTGACGTTTTTGCTTTGATTTCATTCTGATACTGCTGATTCACAAAAGCTTCTTTATGCGGATCAAAAGAGCTGATCGCCTGCATTTCTTCTGCATTTCCTTTTACGAAGGTTATTTTATCCACAAACCAGGCGTTCCCAGCCGCTGTGCTCCGTCTCACGATACGCTGTGACTGGTTTTGAGGATCTGTTGTGATCAAATAACGCACATTAAACATGTCCAGCACATCTTCGTTGAGCGCTCCGTTGAATTGATTCTCCAAGATTTCCTGAAAACGCATTAATTTAGCAGCATGATAACCGCCTAATGATTTATGGTAATAGGAAGGACGGGCATCAGAAAATGGATCTGTTGTCAGGTCAAGGACGCGATAACTTGGGTCTTTATCCATTAAGATCAATTGATCAACCTCACGTTGCTGGAATACCTGCTGTGTAGTCGCTCCTTTCTCCATAAAGGATTTGTCATTTAAAAAGCGTTTATCTACACTCCACAGATCGAATAGGAACAGGACAAGCAAAGTCCCCAATAACGCTCCTTCACTGACCTTCCTTTTGAGGTAAAACCAAACAGCCCCGAATGTGAGCAACACAATAACAAAGGAACGATAAGCATCTTTACTTGCGATATCTTTACGATCCAAGACCAATTGATTTGCCAGCTCTGTCGCAAAAGATTTATCACCAATCTGTTGGGTAAACGACTCAATTAAATTATTATGACCAGCATTTCTGAAGTTCAAGAACAAATCCGGCAGCAGACCGATCAGCAGACAAACTCCGCCAACACCGGCAAAAGTATACAGCACTTTCTTATCCAGGTTTGGAATTTCCTTAGCCCGTGTTAGCAATTCATTTACTGTCATGACAGCCATGAGCGGCACTGTAATTGAAACGAGTATCAAGATGGATTCCACTGCCCGAAACTTGTTGTACATTGGGAAATAATCAAAGAATAAATCCGAAACCAATGTAAAGTTCTTTCCAAATGACAAAAGCAATGCTAATACAGTGGTTGTTAATATCCACCATTTGAATTTATTTTTAACGATGACAAGGCCTAAGATAAACAAGAAGAAAACCCCAGCACCAAAATACCAAGGTCCCGAAGTAAAGCGTTTGTCGCCCCAATAAGTAGGCATTCCCTGTGCCATCTGTCCAGCTTGAACTGCCGATGCACCTCCTCTTTCCATAAAGAATTTCGCCACATGCGACTTCTCGTCCAATTGACCACCTGTGGCTCCGCCATAAGCATTCGGAATCAGAAAAGTCATGCTCTCGCCAACACCTTGGCTCCATTCATAAGCATATTCTTTATCAAGCCCTTTTTCTTTTGTACTATTGTTATCGACCTTCGTAATATTAGCATGCCCACGTGTACTCAGCTTACTATACTCCCAGGTTGGCAACAAAATGGAAGCGTTCACCATTAAAGCAATGATAACTGCAATCACCTGCCTCCCCGAGGCGATAAAAAACTCCTTTAGTTGTTTTTGCTTGATCGCATCGACTAGGGTAAAAATAACATATACCATCAACGCCATGAGCAAGTAATATGTTGTCTGTAAGTGATTGACACGAATTTCCAGGGAAAGAAATAACGCCAGCAGCACCGGCCCCCACAGCCTGCTTCCCCGGTAACACATGATCACCGCTGCGATGACAGGCGGTATAAAGGCGATAGCATTGGCCCGGGTGATATGTCCTGCTTCTATATAAATAAAGTTGTATGACGTAAAGGCTATTGCCACTGCGCCCACCGCAGCGAGCCAGGGTTTGATGCGTAATACGCTAAAAAGAAAATAGGCTCCCAAAAGATAAAACAACAC
The DNA here is from genome assembly GCF_002933815.1 of Sphingobacterium sp. HMA12. Taxonomy (GTDB): domain Bacteria; phylum Bacteroidota; class Bacteroidia; order Sphingobacteriales; family Sphingobacteriaceae; genus Sphingobacterium. Next base: position 29,813 of record NZ_BEYR01000002.1, on the reverse strand, counting down.
CGTGTCCATTGGGCTTGGAAAAACAAATTTGACGGCTTTCAGCAAATAGGTACCAATATTATTTTCGTTCGCCTGCCAGATCTGATAGGTTGGCATTCCACCAAACATGGAATTTGTCCACATAGGAGCCTTCCCATCTTTGGCTTTATAGTCAAATAATTCCTTTTGCCCAGCTTGTGCCTGTACCACATCCGATTGTGCAAGAGTCTTTCCCTGCCAAACGGGCGTGAAATAAAAAAATACTAGCACAATGAATAACGCAATAACGATTAAATGTGCCGAATTTACCTTAAACCAATTTTTCATTTATCCTCTTAGGTTGTTTAAAAGTCTTAAAAGCCAAACTTAGATAAATTTGTTTTTATATACAATTATAATTATGACCAATCTATTAAATATGCTTCGCCTGAGCCGAGAAAGAAAAGATCACGGAATGTCCAAGATCAATGGCGCGATTTCCTAACTTATTTAGACCGTAGTAACGGTTCCTGACAATGAAAGGAAATGCCTTTTTGCAAAAAAGGCCCTAATTATAATTAGGGCCAGCTTGGATTTATTTCATCTTAACGGCAGTTCCCGTTGCTCCGACCATCATCATTCCGCCTGTTCCTACAGTCTGGAAATCCAACCGAACGCCAACGACAGCATCGGCTCCTAATGCCCTAGCGCGGTCTTCAAGCTCACGCAATGCCGCCTCACGGGTTTCCTGAAATGCACGCTCATAAGAATTAGAGCGGCCGCCAAAAAAATCTCTAAAACCGGCCATCATATCTTTAATGGCATTCGCTCCCAAAACAACCTCTGAAGAAACAATACCCAGATAGCGATCGATCTGATGCCCCTCGATAATACTTGTTGTTGTTAATAACATAATTTTATTCTCCTTTTTGAATTAACTTATTAATATTGGACAATTCGCCAAAAACAACTAAGATATCACCTTCTGCCATCACCGTTTCAGAGGTGGCAATACCAGATGCTTCCTTTTGTTCTTTGGTGATTCCGTCCTTTTTTGTCTCCGTAATTTTTACTGTTGTCAGCACGATAATTTTATAAAGGTTGGTCAGATTGGCTTCCCGCAACGTCATTCCGACATAACGCTGTGGCACCTTTGTTTCTACAATAGAATACCGATCTGAGACCTTAAATGAATCAACGATATCAATATTGTCCAACCGCATCGCCAACCGCTCTGCGGCTTCCTCCTCTGGCATGATATACTCATTGATCTCCATGGCTTCCAAAACTGTTTTCTGCAGATCAGAGACAATACGGCCAATGATACGCCTTACTTTTAGTTGCTTTAGGAGTGCAACTGTCATGAGCGATGCGCCTTCATCCTCTCCTATGGCGACAATGACCGCATGTGCATCTTTTAAGGGCAGCGAAGATACAGCCTCCCGATCGGTTGTGTCCAGGCATACTGTATGCGTGATCTTATCTTTGAGCTGCTCTACGATACTTAGATTTCGATCCGCACCGATTACTTCATGACCGAGTTCGGTCAGATGGACACCCAATGAACGCCCGAAGTGCCCTAATCCTAAAACAATATACTTCATAACTCAAACTAAGATAAATTTATTTTATTTGCAAGTCCAATCGTTTTGCAAACAGACACCTTTTGATCTCTTGTATCTTTATACATAAGAAAACAAAATTAAAACAGGATCTTTTCCTCTGGAAATATCATATTTCTACGGGTCGTATTTTTGATAAATGCAACCAATAACGTCAACATTCCCACACGGCCAACCAGCATCGTCACGACTATGATCAATTTTCCGCCCATGCTTAAGGAAGGAGTTACGCCCAAACTTAATCCGCAAGTCGTATATGCCGATAAGGATTCAAAAAGCAAATCCTTCATGCTTTTGTCCGGATCAGTAAAAATAAGAACAAAAAAACTCAGCCCAACGACAAGGAATGACAATAGAATAATCGCAAAAGCCTTATTCACGGATTCACTCGCTATTCTCCGTTTAAAAATTTCAATATATTCCTTTCCTTTTGCCAAAGAAATGATATTCATAAAAGATAGCGCCACTGTCGTCACTTTTACGCCACCTCCAGTAGATCCCGGGGAAGCACCTACCCACATCAATACCATAATCAGAAAGATAGTTGGCGCTCCGACGAAACTCAGATCGATGCTATTGTAGCCTGCCGAACGCGCAGCATTTGCCATAAAAAAAGATGTCGCCCATTCACCGTCAAAGCCTTTTTCCAAAGAAAGTGTATTCTTGCGTTCCAAAAAATAAAAGAACAGGGTTGCTGCAACGATAATAATCGCATTACAGAGCAATACCAATTTAGAGTTAAAACTAAAGCTCCACGCTTTATGTTTGTAATTTTTCTTTGTAACCAAACGGTGGTACCAAAGCAATAGCGACTCCTTGATGTAGGTATAGAAGTTCAATACGATTCCAAAGCCTAATCCGCCAAGAATAAACAACGAAGAGAGAGCCAGCTGAAATGGATAGTTGAACTTATAGGCTTCATTGGTGATTCCGCCAGATAAAATCGAGAATCCAGCGTTACAAAATGAAGAAATGGAATGGAAGATCGAAAAGAAAATCATACTCCCCATATTAGGAAAATTAGTCTTTTCCAAGGTACTAAAGATTAATACCGCACCTAGAAATTCAAACAATAGCGTGATAAATATCATGGTCAATAAGGTTTTGATGACTGAGGCCACCTTATTTTCCCCCAATATTTCACCAAACATCAATTGGTTTTTGAATGAAAATCCGCCAGAAAAAAAATAGCCAAAAAAGCCCGTAAAAGTCATAATTCCGAGCCCCCCGACTTGTATCAATACAATAATAACGGTCTGGCCAAACATGCTAAAGTTGGTCGAAATGTCTGCTACGGATAATCCAGTTATGCAGACAGCGCTGGTCGCCATAAATAAGGCATCGACAAAACTGAGCGGAGCTTCTATTGTTGTTCGCGGCAGCATCAACAGGACTGTTCCGATGAGGATAAGTACGAGAAAGCTGATGACAAACAGTATGGTGGGATTAAAATAAAAATTATCGAAAAAGAGGGTACTTTTGGATAGTTCAGCGATAAAAATAATATAAATCCCCAGATAAATCCACTGCTCGCGGGAAAAGACCGCTAGTGCTTCAATTCCGGCAAAACGGGCTATTAAAATAAAAATAAAATAAATCAGGATGAGCAGTCCCGAGTAATGTTCAACGGCAATTTTTTTTAGCGCATAAATGGATGATGACTCCCGCAACGCAATCATAAAAAAAAGCACAAAAAATAGATAATGGATTGTCTTGCCCAATAATATTCCTAACATCGGGTCTGTGACATAGCCCACGTTGAAAATCACAATTGCAGCACAAATCATGCTGGCGTAGAACATGATCTTATCTACTAGACCGTTTTTATATTTGAAAACAAATCGAACAAAACTTAATATCGAATCTACCATTATAAACCGCAAACTAAGATAAATTTGCCTTATTCAAAAATCAATCTACAATCTTCTCCTCTCATTGGCTGTTTATTTTCACGTGAAACGAAATCTGCCGATGACTTTTGCTCCATCTCGGTTTGCTAATCTCCAGGGTTCTCTTTCTCCAATTCCCTTTCAGCCTTCTCTCGATCCCGTTTTCGTTTTTCTTCTATTTTTGCAGCAGCTTTTGCCTCCTGTTCTTTTTCCTCCTTTAGCAATTCTTCGGCAGTTTTATGCTTTTTAAATATCCCCGAGAATAATTTCTTCGCTTTCTCTACTCCGCTCACGACCTTCTCAACACGATCAGCCGTGTTCATCAATTTTGCCTCACGCTCCGGCCCTAAGCCAACACATTGCTTAATGCCCATCAGCAGACTTTGCCACATAGCCTTGAAGAAGGGATGATAGGGATCCCTATGTTTGTTGATATGCCCTATCGTGTATTTACCATACAGATCGGGGTTGCTGGGGTTGAATAAAACCTGGTTGACCATGAAAGAAAGAAAGCCCTTCTTTTCCCTGCGTCCGTCGTCACCTGTTTCAGAGAGTATATTAACCTTTAGATCATCATAATCCATTTTAAACGTTCCTTTACTCCGGTAATCATTAGCCCAGACATCAAATACGATTTGTTTCAGGTTACCAGATTTAACCTCAACATTCAGCAGTGGCCGAATCATTTTATTGACAACTTTTAAATCCATCGGCCCAAGACTCCCTTTATAGGTATAAGCCCCAACTTTGGAGGTCATATCAAAAACAAAATTGGTCACGAGCTTTCCCGAATTCATAAAATTAGTGCTCAGATTAGCCCGCATGAGCTTCTGCTTCAGCAACTTTGTCGAATCGTTGGTCACATTCAATATTGTACCATAGGTATGATCGAAAGTGATGGTTCCTATCTGGCTATATTCATCGCTCATCTCCGAATAGGAAATGCCAATATTATCCAAGATCAGCGAATCAATTCCCAACCGGGTTGACATCTGCATCAATTTCATGTGTGGTGCATTTCCGATCTGCCGGGTAGCAGGACTTTTATAATGCTTATCACTATAGATGGACAGTTGTCCATTTTTTAAGAACGCTTTTTGTGCATAAACCTTTTTATCTCTTGAAAGCTGTCCAAAATTGAACTCCGACAGTTTAAGGGTGTCCATTTTAAAAACAACATAACTCCCGCCTTCACCTTTCTTCTTATAGTAAGCCGCTTTATTTAAGGTCGGTTGGTAAGCCACTTTAGTCAAAAGGACATTTCTTTCTTTACTATTGATCTTAAGCTTATCAAAATTGATTTTATAAAATCCATCCGGAGTTTGATAAGTAAAGCCCGGCACCTCAATGTCTATCATCTTCGTATGATAAAAACGCTGTCTATCTTGTTCCGAAGTTGAATCAATAAGAACATCATCGATCCGCACCTTTACTTTTTTTATTTCAAAGTCCTGATGTACACCCTTTTGTACCTGCGTATATTTAAAATCTATATTATTCAAGTTGACCGCTTCAACATGAATCTTTTTTAAATTATCTTTTATCTTCTCATATAAAGGTTTCTTAGGACCTTGGCTCACCGTGTCATTATAACTATGCACTTCATTGATGACATGTATAGTGGGTGTATCTACAGTGACATCATGTAAAAAAAGCTCTTTATCCATCAGCACCTTACGGATGCCAAAACTTTTAATCTTAAGCTTATTGATAATTATTGCGTAGCGATTGTCCGGAGCCTTTTTGAGAAGCTCCAATTTCTTATACACTACGCTATCCGGAATTAAATGAAGGTTATCAATGGTCAGATTCCCCAACGCCAGATTAACATGGATATCATCATAGTGAACCGTATACAGGCTATCTGTTGCCTGCAAAACCAACTGCTTTATTTTGGTATCCAGCAGCGGCTTCCATTTATTGCTAAAATACATAATGCTTCCGGTCAAAGCCAGAAGGATAAACACAACAATTCCAATGATCCACTTAAAAATAGGCTTCATAAAGTCACAATCTCTTTGTAATTTAGTCTTTATTTTATTGAATAGCAAACAAGATCAATTCCCCTTTTGTTTCAACTACTATTAAATTAAGCAAATATGCAGCTCCGAACACGACTTTTTTTATTTTTTATACCGTTTTGGCTACTTGTATTCAATTCTTGTTCAGATTCCAAACCCGAAACAGGCTTCTATTTTTGGAAAACGGTCTTTCAACTGGACACGATGGAACATCGCGCACTAGAAGAAATCAACGCCAAATCCATCTATACAAGAATTATGGACATAGACTTTGATCCATCCGGTGTTCAGGCTATCCCGATAAGCCCCATTACCTTCTCCCAGCAATTCCCTAAAGGACAAGCGTTAATACCAGTCGTGTTTATCAACCAGCGTATTTTTTCAGAAATAGACAGTTTACAGATAAGGGCTTTAGCCAATAAAATTGTTCCATTTGTCGCTGCAAAAATTAAGCAGGCTGGCAAAGAAAATTTTAACGAATTACAACTGGACTGTGACTGGACTCAATCCTCACGAGACAAATTCTTCTACCTGCTCAAGTACCTACAAGAATTACCTGATTTAAAGGGTATTATAGTAAGCTCAACATTAAGATTACATCAGGTTAAGAATACCGTCACAAGTGGTATCCCGCCAGTAAAGAAAGTGACGTTAATGTGTTACAACATGGGCAACTTGCGCCAATTCGGAAACCAAAATTCTATCCTGAATCAACAGGACTTAAATACCTATTTAGGTGGTACGTTACGCAATTATCCAATGGAAATGGATATTGCTCTTCCCCTATTTCAATGGTTTGTCGTCTTTAGAAATAATAGTTACATTGGCATTTCAAAATATATTAGCGAGCAGGATCTCAATAACACAGCCCTATTTACCCATAATCCGAATAGTAACTTATATATTTTAACTATCGATCTCCCCAAAGCAAACCTCAAAAAAGGGGATGTCGTGCGCTTTGAGAAAGTAACACAAAACGATCTTTTGCAAACGGCAAAATTTTTGAGGGGAGAGTTGAAAGGAAAAAAACATCAGATTATTTTTTATCATTTAGATCAAGCTACATTAGCAAATCATGGCAATGCCGAGTTACAGGAAATTATTCGTGCTTTCTAGCACTACGATTGCATTCTTCTTTGGAGAAATTGCAACAAATATCGCTTGTGGTCCCGAAGTGGATCCCTATGACAACCAAACGACTTATTATCTTCCCAATCTTGAGGACAATGGGTTTTCTGCATTTCAATACATCCCTTATCAATTTCTCTATACTGAAGAGGCTCCAGTTAAGGAAAGCCTCGTTAACAGCAAAGCTTGGGCAAAACACTTGGGACCAGGAGTAAATGCAGATGATATCGAACAATTGATGTACCGCAGCGATTCGGCTACGGCTGATTTGGTCAGTAATCAAAAAAAATTATCCTGGAGCAATCTTCCTGACTCCATCAAAGGAAATACATTTTTACAAACCTTAATTGATGGTAAGCATGAGCCAGAACGAGCTTACTTTGTTTTCACAAAAAAGCAAGAGCCTATTACAAATGTTCAGCAGAATTACTGGGATCCCGATACACGGAATTTTAAAGAGATCGTACAATATGCTGAACTCGCCGAAGCGCAGATCAATAAGCATAAAAAAAACAGCTTCCTTTTTGTACGTTATGCCTATCAGGCCGCACGCTTATATCTATTTGGTCAGGAATACGGGAAAAGTATCGCTATTTATGAAAAATACTTGCAGCCCATTAAAGGGAATGATGCAATTCTAAATTGGGCACTTTCAAACTATGCTGGCGCTGTCGGTAAAAATGGAGATGGAGCCAAAGCGGCCTACCTTTTTTCCAGATTATTCACGGCAAGTCCCGAACGACGTGTTTTGGCCTACTCAAATTTTCATTATATCACAGCTTCCGATACTGAAATTTTTCAATATGCAGCTAATGATGCCGACAATTTTAATATTAACGCCATTATTGGTTTCGGTACAGGAGACCGCACCATGAAATATCTAAACGCCTGTTACAAGCTTGATCCAGCTAATACAGTAAATGCCGTTTTGCTAGGAAGAGAAGTCAATAAAATAGAAGGCGACATGAATGAGTCTTTTTATATCGGCTATGGCGAAAACTATAATTATTACTCCCGAAACGAAGATAAAAACACGGTTAAACAACACTTGGATTCCCTTCGCAACTTTGCTTTAAACCTCTATCAGGACAAAAAATACGTCCAACCACAGCTCGGCTTGGTTACGGCAGCCTATTTAAGCTGGATGAACAAAGAAAATGATCTTGCAAAAAAATATCTTGCTCGGGTAAAGGAAAGTGACCTGAACCCCAAGCTGGCAGATCAATATCAGATTACGGCATTACTTACACAGTTAGCAGATTGGCAAACCAGCAAACAGATAGACCAACCAAAACTTGTAAAAACATTAGCGTGGCTGGAGGAGAAGGCCAAACAGGATGGTAAAAGTTCAAGCAAGAAAAACGAATGGAGCTATAGTGCTTTCGAATATAGCAACTATAGTTTAATCGCCAGAAACATACTCCAGAATCTCGTCGTCAAACACTATCTCAGCACGCAGGATACTGCTATGGCGAGTTTAGCCGCTGTTAAAGCAGATATTTTCTATAATTATGGTGTTGCAAAGGATTCTCTTGAAGACAACATGCAATGGTCCACCATGCACTTTTGGGAAAATAGCCTTACACCTAAAACATTATTAAAAATAAGCGCTTTATTATCCGACAACACACAACAAAACACATTGTCCCGATTTTTACTTGAAGATATCAAGCATTTCAATAGAGACTATCTGACAGAGCTTCTGGGGACCGCATATTTACGGGAACTAGACTTCCAAAATGCAGCCAAAACACTACAGGCACTTCCTAAAGATCACAAAATAAAAGAAATAAAGAACTCGTACAGCGAAGACGAATATAATATTATACCCAGTCCATTCATCGTCACCATCAATGATTATCCCAAAAAATACGGAAAAGAGAATACAACCAAGCTAAAATATGCTGAACGTATGGCGCGATTGGAAAATGCCATAAAAAGCGAAAAAAACAATCAGAGGAAAGCAGACTATTATTTTCAGATGGCTACAGGAATTTATCAGACCAGTACCTATGGAAATGCCTGGTCATTGGTTTCTTACGACTGGTCATCCACAGACAGTCATGCCGCCTCAACGATACACTGGCAACGGAATTATTTACAGACAAAATCAGCAAAAGAATGGTATTCCAAAGCCCGTTCACTGAGCTCAGATAAAGAATTTAAGGCCAAATGTACCTTCATGCTGGCAAAATGTGAACAGAAAGATTTCGTTTATACAGATGAAACACGCTGGCAATATTATGACTCCCCATTGAAAAATCCGTTCTACCGCTTTTCGCTGCAGAATAAATACTTTAAAGAACTAAACACACAATATAAGGACACACCTTTTTTCAATATGGCTTCAAAGGAATGTACCTATTTAAGGGACTACCTCAATCTAACACAAGCCATAAAATAAACGCTCGCGTCCTTCTTAATATAAAAAGGCTTCCATATGAAAGCCTTTTTATATTAAGCTCTGCTATCTTCATTATGATATATACTGAGATAACTATCGTAGCGAGAGGATTCAATCTCTCCATCCTCAACGGCTTCCATAATCACACAGCCCGGCTCGTTGATATGTCTACAATTATTGAATCGGCATTGGTTCATCAACGCGCGCATCTCCGGAAAAAAGTGAGACAGCTCTTGTTTTTCGATATCTACGATTCCCAATTCGCGAATGCCGGGCGTATCAATCAATTTTCCCCCAAATGGCAAATCAAACATTTCTGCAAATGTCGTTGTATGCTTTCCTTTGTCAGACCAGTCTGAAATTTCACCCGTTTTCAGACCATATTCAGGTACAATTGCGTTGATCAATGTGGATTTCCCCACACCGGAATGTCCCGAAACCAAAGTAATTTTATCCTGAAGCAACCCCTTGACAACATCAATATTCTTTCCCGTCAGGGCCGATACCTCATAACACAGATAACCTATCCGTTCATAAATAGCTTTATACTCGGCCAATATCTCTAGCCCCTCATCACTAAAAAGGTCGAGTTTATTAAAAATAAGTACCGCTGGTATGCCGTAAGCTTCGGTCGTGACCAAAAAACGGTCGATAAAACCCAAAGACGTTGGTGGAGAAGCCAAAGTGACCACCAGCAAAGCTTGGTCTAAGTTTGCTCCGATAATTTGCGTTTGTTTAGAAAGATTCACCGACTTTCGAATAATGTAATTGCGACGGGGCTCCAGCTCACGAATGACAGCACTTTCAAGATCCGGCTCTACATCAAAATGCACCCAATCGCCCACAGCTACCGGGTTGGTTGTTTTAATTCCCTTGGTACGAAATTTCCCTTTGATCCGGCAATCATATCTTTTGCCGTCTTCGCCCAAAACCTGATACCAACTACCCGTGGACTTTGTTACCAATCCTCTCATAGAACCTGTTGCATTAAATGTGTCATTGCACAAAAATCGGAAAAATTTATTAAACTTACGGTTTGATGAATTTCTTACCTTTGTAAGGAGACTAAAATTCAATTTTGTGAAAAAACTATTTCTTTTAGATGGAATGGCTCTTATATATAGAGCATATTTTGCATTGAGCAAGACCCCACGCATCACCTCGACAGGGTTGAATACGGGGGCAATCATGGGATTTACCAATACACTATTGGAGGTATTGAAAAATCAGCAACCTTCTCATATAGCAGTAGTGTTCGACACGGATGCACCTACCGCACGCCATATTGAATTTGAAGCCTATAAAGCACATCGTGAAAAAATGCCCGAAGACCTCGCAGCTTCTATTCCTTATATCTATCGCCTGATTGAAGGATTTAATATCCCAATTATTACAATGGACGGCTATGAAGCGGATGATATCATCGGAACATTGGCGAAAAAAGCAGAGCAAGAGAACTTCCAAGTCTACTGTATGACACCGGATAAAGATTTTGGTCAGCTTGTCTCGGACAATATTTTTATTTACAAACCGGCACGCATGGGCAATGGCGCTGAAGTACAAGGAGTCAAGGAAATTCTCGAAAAATGGGAAGTTACTGATGTCTGCCAGGTCATTGATATTTTGGGCCTATGGGGGGATGCTGTAGATAATATTCCAGGAATTCCCGGCATCGGAGAGAAAACGGCAAAGAAACTTGTTCAGGAATTTGGCTCCGTGGAAGGCATTATAGCCAATGCGGATCAGCTTAAGGGTAAAATGCGTGAAAATGTCGAAAATTTTGCCGAACAGGGGCTGATCTCAAAAAAACTAGCAACAATACTATTGGATGTTCCAGTTGAACTTAACGAAAAGGCATTGGAACTTGAGGATCCGAATAAAGAGATTCTCGAACCGCTTTTTGCTGAATTGGAATTTAGAACGCTTGGGAAAAGAGTATTTGGAGAAGATTTCTCCATCCTTGAGAAAAGTGCTCCTGTAAATGGGCAGATGGATTTATTTGCTGTACAGACAACAACTATAACCACAAGTACCGCTATAGAAATAGAAGCATCTAGTGAAAATATTGTTCTCAACAACATCCATAATACGACACACGAATACACGCTAGTAGATACTCGTGATGAACAAGAAAAGCTTGCCAAGGAGCTAGCCACAAAGGACAGCTTTTGCTTTGATACTGAAACAACAGGATTAGACGCGAATCTTGCTGATATTGTCGGGTTATCTTTTTCGTTTGAAACAGGAAAAGCATACTATATTCCTACGCCAGCAGATCGGGAAGAAGCACAGCGCATCGTCGATATCTTTAAGCCGGTACTGGAAAATCCAACCATTGAAAAGATAGGTCAAAACATCAAATACGATATTCTCTTATTGGCAAGATATGGCGTTAAGGTTCAAGGGACCTTATTCGATACCATGTTAGCCCATTACCTCATCGACCCGGATACGCGGCATGGCATGGATGTACTTGCAGAGAACTATTTAAATTATACCCCAGTCTCAATTACCGAACTCATTGGAGAAAAAGGGAAAAAGCAAGGAAATATGCGCGATGTTGATTTCGAGAAAATCAAGGAATATGCAGCGGAAGATGCGGACATTACTTTACAGCTAAAAAACGTTTTTCAACCTCTTTTGGTAGAAACAGACACCTTGCAATTAGCTCAGGAAGTTGAGTTTCCCCTTGTTTATGTACTTGCGGAAATCGAGCGTAACGGCGTAAAAGTGGATGTTCCCGCCCTTGGTGAATTTTCAAAAACCTTAGAACAGGACATCCGGAATCTCGAGGAGTCTATATTTGAAAAGGCAGGAGTTAACTTTAATATCGCATCTCCCAAACAATTAGGTGAAGTGCTGTTCGATAAACTCCAATTGGATCCAAAGGCAAAAAAAACAAAAACAGGGCAATATAAAACTGGTGAAGATGTTTTATTAACGTTAGCGCACAAGTCGGATATCGTTCAGGACATTTTGAATTTTAGACAATTACAGAAATTAAAATCAACTTATGTAGATTCACTACCTGAATTGATCAATCCAGAAACCGGTCTGATTCATACATCCTACAATCAAGCTGTCGCAGCCACTGGCCGCCTAAGCTCTACCAACCCCAATTTGCAGAATATTCCGATCCGCACGGAAAGAGGCCGGGAAGTGAGAAAAGCATTTATTCCACGCTCATCGGATAACGTGATCCTGTCTGCCGATTATTCACAGATCGAATTGCGTTTAATTGCAGAACTGAGCAAAGATCAAAATATGCTGGAAGCCTTTAGTCAAGGACATGATATCCACCGCGCTACGGCAGCAAAAGTGTATAAAACGGTTTTTGATGAAGTGACATCGGAACAAAGACGTAATGCGAAAGCCGTAAACTTTGGGATTATTTATGGTCAGTCAGCCTTTGGTTTATCTCAAAATCTAGGTATCGCGCGTAAAGAAGCCGCTGACATCATCAACGAATACTTCAACCAATATACGGGCATAAAAAAGTATATGAGCGATGCTGTTGAATTTGCGAAAGAGAAAGGTTACGTTGAAACAATTTTAAAGCGTAGACGTTATTTGAGAGACATTAATTCCGCAAACATGACCGTTCGCGGATTTGCTGAACGAAATGCAATCAACGCACCGATTCAGGGATCTGCTGCGGATTTGATCAAAATTGCCATGATTGCAATACAAAAAGAAATCGAACAGCAGGGACTCAAAGGCAAAATGATTATGCAGGTTCATGATGAACTGGTCTTTGATGTTCCGAAACAAGAGATCGAAGCATTCAAAACCATTATTCTGGATAAAATGACAAATGCTATAAAAACGACAGTCCCATTAGTCGTTGAAATCGGAGAAGGTAAAAATTGGCTTGAAGCACATTAATTTTTGTTATGACTAAAAAATTCATTTATATACTGTTGTTTTTATCATCGTTCTGCTTTAAAACTATTTTAGCACAAGAAGATAAACCCGTATTTTACGAAAAATTAGATCAGGGATTGATTCGTTTCTATTTTGATAAGTATTATTATCTGGCTTCAAAAGAATGCGAATTTAAATCAATTGAGCGCGTCAGCAAATTTGATTTCACAAAGCAGATTTTCGACGGGGAATTCCGCGATTTTGCTCCCAATGGCAATCGCATACTGATAGGGAACTATATAGATGGTAAAAAGGAGGGCTTATTTCAGGCTTTTCACCCAAATGGTGTGCTAAAATGGGCGATAAATTTTAAAGGTAACTATCCTGTTGGCGATTGGAAGTATTATTATCCTGATGGCAAGCCGTTATTGACGATCTCCTATGGTGATTTCGGTTATTTTATCAAAGATTACTGGGACAACCGGGGAAAACAGGAAGTTATTGACGGTGAAGGAAACTATGAATTTGCAATACCTTTTGAAGGCTTCACCGAATTTGGTTATGATTTTTACCTTCGCAAAGGTAAAGTAAAAGGCGGTAAACCACAGGGAAATTGGAACACTTACTTTTACAATGTGGGACAACAGCCTATTTATGCGATGACACAACGATTTGTCAATGGAAAAATCATTGCGACCTATGATGATAATGGGGAACTCCCAAGCGAAGATTTTCAGTCGTTGAGCATTCTGCCCTACGACTATTTTGTCCGTGCAGAATTATTACAGAGTAAATCCTGTAATTTTGACGACTATTCAAATTTTTATACGTTTGTTGCCAAACGCTTTACAGAGGGCTTCAATAAAAGCGGGATTGAAGTTAGCGGTCAACTAAACTTTTCCTATGATGTTGAGGTCAAAAAAACAGGGATGGCCAATTTACGGAGCCTCAAATTGAATGTAGACTCCAATAATGAAAATTATCACAATATTTTGAACCGAATTGCTAAAAGCATAGATTTTTATTTTCCAACCTACAAACAGGATCAACCTCAGGACGATACAATCAAAGTTTCTGGAAGTATCGCGATAGGAAGTGACGGAAAAATCTATACGCATTCAATTAAAATCGAAAGACAAATAGACAATTCGAGTAAATAATTATCTTTGCAGAAATAAATAGATATGAAATTCCATAAAGAAGGATATACCACCTTAGCGATTGCTGTACTTTTTATCTTTATCATCAATGCCATTGCGGATTATTATGATGCATCACAGTATGTCAAATGGTTTATTTATGCCCTTTCAGCATTCCTATTCGTTACCGTTGTCCAATTTTTTAGAAGCCCTAGGAAAATAGTCGTTCCACAAGATGGCACAATCCTATGTCCCGCTGACGGAAAAGTGGTGGTCATCGAAGAAACGGAAGAAAACGAGTATTTTCATGACAGAAGGATACAGGTCTCTATTTTCATGTCTCCTGTCAATGTGCATGTGAATCGAAATCCAATCAGCGGTTTGGTCACATTTTTCAAATATCACCCAGGAAAATTCTTGGTTGCCTGGCACCCAAAATCCTCTACAGATAACGAAAGAACTACAGTAGTTGTGAAAGACAAAGAAGGAAGAGAAGTTCTTTTCCGTCAAATCGCAGGCGCATTGGCACGCCGCATTGTTTGGTACGTAAAAGAAAATGATCAGGTGGTTCAGGGGGATGAGTTCGGTTTTATCAAATTTGGTTCGCGGGTTGATCTATTCTTGCCTTTAGGAACAAAGATCAATGTGAACATTGGCGATAAGGTTACCGGAGCTAAGACCATTATTGGGAAATTTTAACAATTTATTAATATCAATATAAGTAACTTAGGCCCCAATTAGGGGCCTTTTTTATTCAGCAAATGAATTTTAGACAATTATTATTGGCAAACTCCGCGGGTGTTGGCGTTGCAATATCCACCATCAGCTTTTATTATAAACATGATCTCCAGACTGCACTGATTATCTTTTTTGTTGCACTGGTTATCTGTTTTCTTCTATTCAACTACCTGTTCGAGAAATATATCTATCGTCGTCTTAATACCATGTATAAGTTGATTCACAATCTGAAACTCGGTAAGGATCTTAAAGATGCGATTGGCGAACACGTTAGTGAGGACCCCATTACAGATGCAGAAAACGACGTAAAAGCCTGGGCAAAAGACAAAAAAAATGAAATCGAACAGTTAAAATCTCAGGAGAAATTCCGGCGGGAGTTCCTCTCCAATATATCCCACGAATTCAAAACGCCTCTTTTTGCCACACAGGGCTACATTGAAACCCTGCAAGACGGATTAATGGAAGAGGATATGGAAATGGCAAAAAATTTCTTGGATAAAGCAGCACGTAACCTCGACAGACTGAATTACCTGATTCAGGATTTAGATGAAATATCCAAACTTGAGTCTGGCAAAATGGTCTTGAACATCGAAAAATTTGATATTGTAGACCTGATCAAAGACACTTCGTACTCATTGGAAGACAAAGCCAAACAGCACAATATCAAAATCGAGTTCAAGCCCAAGGCCGGGACACCACATTGGGTGAAAGCCGATCGCAATAAAGTACATCAGGTACTGTATAATCTGATAGACAACTCACTTAAATACGGAAAAGAAGGTGGAACCACAAAAATCAAAATTTTTCCACTTTTTGAGCAAGTACTCATAGAAATCACCGACGATGGATATGGCATTGAAGAAAAAAACCTCAGTCGTGTATTCGAACGATTCTTTCGGACAGACAAAAGTAGATCCCGAGATATTGGCGGATCGGGTTTAGGTCTCGCCATTGTAAAGCATATTATTGAAGCCCATCAACAAAATGTTAATGTCCGTAGTACCGAGGGTATTGGAACCACTTTTGGCTTTACTTTACAAAAAGTTCAGACCGGAGATTAAACAATTGATGACACTTTTGTGTTTAAACAAAACCAATGTTAACATTAACTTAACATTAGGGTGTTACTTTTGCAAAAATAAATTTAAGATATGTCTTTAAATAGCATTTTTCAATACTTCGTTCCAAAGGACAAAAAATTCTTTCCTTTGTTTGAACAGGCAGGCAACAATTTGATCGAAATGTCTCAATTGTTAAAAGATATTGTTAACTCAAACAATCCGGAGAAGAAGAAAGAGTTTACGCGTAAGATGGAAGACCTGGAGCACAAAGGCGACAACATCACACATCAAATCCACCTGGAACTAGGTAAAAATTTCATTACACCTTTTGATCGTGAAGATATACACTCGTTAGCAAGTTCATTGGACGATGTAGCAGATTTTATCCATGGCGCTGCTAATAGAATGGATTTATACAAAGTGGAAAAAGCAACAGAACCGATGATAGAAATCGCGGATCTATTGGTAGAAGCGACGGAGCATGTCTCAAAAGCAATTCACGAACTTCGCGACCTGAAAAATATCCGCAATATCACAGATTCATGTGTACGTATCAATAGCGTGGAAAACAAAGCAGATTATATTTTTGACAAGGCGGTAGCTGATCTTTTTGAATTTGAAAAAGATGCGATCTCATTGATCAAACACAAAGAAGTGCTATCCGCAATGGAAGATGCAACAGACAAATGCGAGGATGTTGCCAACGTATTAGAAAGCATTCTAGTTAAAAACGCATAATCATTCGATCATAAGTGCATAAAAATTCTACGAGATTATGATGTCAACATTACTCGTTGTTGTAATTGTCTTAGCAATTGCATTTGACTACATCAATGGATTCCATGATGCGGCCAATTCGATTGCGACAGTTGTATCAACAAAAGTTCTAACACCAGCAATGGCTGTATTATGGGCTGCCATATTCAACTTTGCTGCTTATTTCTACTTTACAGATCACAAAGTAGCCAACACCATCGCCAAAACGGTATTGGAAGAATATATTACCCTTGAGGTTATCTTCGCGGGCTTGCTCGCAGCGATCGGCTGGAACTTGTTCACTTGGTACTACGGTGTACCGTCCAGTTCTTCACACACTTTAATTGGCGGTTTCGCGGGATCAGGAATGGCTTATGCTTTCATTCTTGGAGCAGATCCTATTCATGCCATCAACATCGACGCAACTTTAAAAATTATTGCTTTTATCGTTCTGGCGCCGATCATCGGTATGACAATATCCATTATAATTACGCTAATAGTAATTAATCTGGCAAAAAATTCACGCCCAAGTGTTGCGGAAAAATGGTTTAAAGTTTTGCAATTGGTTTCTTCTGCAGGCTTGAGTTTTGCGCATGGTGGTAATGATGCACAAAAGGTAATGGGTATTATCCTTGTTGCAATGGTTGCCGGTGGTTATATGCAAAACACAGAGCACATGCCCGAATGGATTCCCTTGACTTGTTACGCAGCAATTGCCGCCGGAACAATGAGCGGGGGCTGGAAAATCGTTAAGACAATGGGAACAAAAATCACGAAAGTAACACCATTAGAAGGGGTCTGTGCTGAATCTGCGGGAGCGGTTACTTTAGGGATAACCGAACACTTCGGGATTCCGGCATCTACAACACATACGATCACAGGAGCCATTATCGGCGTCGGTGTCGTCAAGCGTGTATCAGCTGTCCGTTGGGGAGTTACCATCAGTTTATTATGGGCTTGGATACTGACAATTCCAGTATCGGCATTGCTTGGTGGACTGTCTTTAGTTATCGTTCATTATTTACTTTAGAAAGAATTTCTTAATTTTTTTCTTAAAGCTATTGAAACAAAACAAAAATTTGGTACTTTCGTACCGAATTTTTGTTTTGTTGTTTCACATTAAATACTTATTTTAGTACGAAATATAGCAAAAACAAAAATTTAACATAATTTTAAGACTTTGGCACGGCAATTGTACTGTTCCATGTGTTAAGACAAGAGAATTTAAAGTTTGAAAACAATTAAAATTAATAATAACCTTAAAAACAAGAGTATGAACTATTCTACAATTAAAAAAACAGCTGTTGCTGCTACATTAGTTGCCGCTTTAGGTTTCGCTGATACAGCACAAGCTCAACAAGTATTCGGTGGTAGATCACAATACAGAACTTGGTCTATCGGAGTTCAAGGTGGTATTACTACTCCTAATGCTGTTATCGGTGGTAACAACAACTTTGGTCAAAAAGTTGGTTACTTCCAAAACAAAGTTGGTGAGTACTATGGTTTAACAGTACGTAAACAATTCTCTCACCTATTCGGTTTAGAAGTTGAAGCTAACCGTGGTAAGATCAAAACTTACAACCATGATGAGTCTGGTCCTGCAATTGAGAACAAATACAAAGCTCAATCTGCTGAAACAAAAGTAAACTGGGCTGCTAGCTTAAATGGTGTATTCCAATTGGGTACAATCGACTTCTTAAGAAGAGAAAACTCAGTTAATTTCTACGCTAAAGTAGGTATCGGAGCTTTCGCTTACAATCCTGTTCAATTTGGAACTAATGACTTTACAGGTCAACCTGTTTACGATCAAAAATGGGGTGAAGATGTATTCGGTGATCGCTCACCTTCTAACCCACGCGACAAAGATTACCGTTTAGGTATGATCGTTCCTGTAGGTGTTGGTGCTAAATTCAAATTATCTGAAGTTGTTGCCTTGAACTTAGGTTACACAATGAACTTCACTGATGAGGCATTATTGTATGGACCAGGTAGAAACGGAACTGCAAAACAACGTTTCTCTAACGTATACGGTGGTTTAGAATTCACTTTAGGTTCAAAAGACAAACAAAACTTGACTTTTGCTAACCCAGTTGCTACAATGTATGATGAATTGAAAGATCCTTCATTGAGAAACGAAGTTGAAGCATTGAAACAACGTGTAAGCACTTTAGAAGGTACTGTTAACACATTAAGCGCTGATGCTGATGGTGACGGTGTATCTGACAAATTTGACAAATGTCCTAACACTCCAGCTGGTACTCCAGTAGATGGTTCAGGATGTCCTATCAAATTCCCAGAGCCAGTAGTAGATAACGTTACTTCTAACGGTTACTATGCTCCAATTCAATTTGAATTTGATAGCTCAGTATTGAAAACTTCTTCTTACTCAACTTTAGACAAATTGGCTAAAGAAGTACGTGACAACAATTCATCTGTAACTTTAGACGGTTATGCATCTGCAGAAGGTTCTGAAGCTTACAACTTGACTTTGTCTAAAGACCGTGCTAACTCTGTAAAACAATACTTGGTAAATGCTGGTGTTTCTTCATCAAGCATCACTGCTAACGGTTACGGAGAGAAAAACCCAGTTGCATCTAATTCAACTGAAGAAGGTCGCGTTCAAAACCGTCGTGTTGAGATCAAAAAATAATCGTATATAATTTATACCATTATATTAAAAGCCGGCTCTAGAGCCGGCTTTTTTATTTTGACAGTATTTATCCTTAACTTTGTGGATGATATCCAATTTGTGGAAAATTTATTCAAGCAAATTAGATAAGAAATTAGTATTTTGATTTAAGGAACAGAATACTGGTTTTAAACTTTTGAGAATGGAAGAGGATTTTGAATTTGAAAACCCCGAAGAAAGAAAAATCTCGGTGGACAGATATGAGGAAATGCTTCGAAACGAGGATCAGTATTTTTTTGACTCCAAGGCTTTCGAAGGAATAATAGACTACTACGCTGAAAAAAATGACCCTGTAAAGGCTTTACAAGTAACTGAATTTGCCATAAGCCAACACCCCTTTGATATTACCTTTCTGTTGAAGCAGGCCCAATTGTTTTCAACAATTCAGCAATATCAGAATGCATTAGCAGCCTTGGACAAAGCGGAATTACTGGAAGCTTCAGAAGGCGACATCTTTTTGATTAGAGGCGGTATACTGGGAAGTATAGGACAGTTCGACGAAGCATTGGATCAGCTATTCAAAGCACTGCCCTTATTGGACAATAAGGATGAAGTCTACTTTCATGTTGCGATGATTTTTCAGGCACAAATGAATTATGACAAGGCTATTGTCTATTTAAAGAAAGCGCTTGAACTTAATATGGACTATCAGGAAGCACTCTATGAACTGGCATATTGCTACGATGTGCTTGATAGACAAGAAGAAAGTATATCTTTCTATAAAAAATATATCGACTCCGATCCGTATTCGTATTATGCCTGGTACAATTTAGGTAACTCCTATCATAAAATCAGCAAATTCGAAGAAGCATTAGACGCTTATGACTATGCCATATTGATCAAAGAAGATTTCTCGTCAGCTTATTTCAATAAAGGAAATGCACTTGTCAACTTAGATCGCTATCAGGAAGCTTTGGATGTCTATAAACAAACCTTCGAATATGAGCAACCCAGTGCCGATACATACTGTGCCATAGGCGAATGTTATGAGAAACTCGAGCAAATGGACGAAGCGAGAAACTATTACAAAAAAGCGGTCAAATTGGATGCTGAACTAGCCGACGCATGGTTTGGTATCGGTGTCACACTTGATTTTGAAGAACGTTATTTTGAGTCTCTTCATTTCTACAAGAAGGCATTGGAACTGGAAGACACAAATCCCGACTACTGGTTTGCAATTGCTGATGCGCGTTATAAGCTACAGCAAATTGATCAAGCTGAAGAAGCTTATAAAAAAGTTGTCGCATTAAATCCGTCCGACATAGATGCTTGGCTCGATTATTCCTCCATCCTATTTGAACAGAGCAAAGTTGATGAGGCCATTAACGTCATGTCGGATGCGATTACGCAAAATCCTGAAGCCGCGGAATTATATTATCGTGTGGTTGCTTATCTATTTGCAAATGGTCAATATAATGAAGCTTTAAATTTTCTGGAATTAGGCTTAGCCACAGATCCGGAAAAGCATTACATTCTCTTTGACTACCTCCCGCAATTACAGGGAAATCAGATCATTACTGAGATTGTAAAAAAATACACAAAACCAAAAAATTAAAACAGGAAACATAGGTATACCCTCAGGTAATCTTTTAGATTTAACTGAGGGTATACAATTATATGGAGCTTACAGCTCAAAAAAGTATTAAATCATTCGATGAAAAAATTAGGTCTGATAGGATATCCGTTAGGACATTCATTTTCCAAGAAATATTATTTAGAAAAATTTGAAAAGGAACATATTGAACAGATAGGGTATGATCTATATCCTATTGAACGTATAACAGATTTTCCGTCAATTTTTACGAATAAGGACTTCTATGGCGTAAACGTAACCATCCCCTATAAAATAGAAGTCATGGAATATTTGGATGAACTGTCAGAAGAAGCCGAGGCTATACAAGCAGTAAACTGTATCCGTATTCGGCACCTACCAGATGGTACAACCCATCTTAAAGGTTATAATACGGATGCTTATGGCTTTAAAGCATCACTAAAACCTCTTTTGGTTCCTCATGACAAAAAAGCCCTGATTCTAGGGAATGGAGGAGCGGCAAAAGCAGTAACCTATGCTTTGGATCAATTAGGCATCACACACAAGCTTGTAAGCAGAACCAAACAAACAGACAACTACACCTATGATGAATTGGATGCCACAATCCTAGCTGAATATACATTAATTATCAATTGCTCTCCCGTTGGCACCTTTCCCAATATAGCTGAATCTCCTCGCTTACCTTATGAATATATAAATGATCATCATTTGCTTTATGATCTTATCTATAATCCCGAAGAGACAACCTTCCTAAAGAAAGGTAAAGAAAAAGGTGCTCGAACTAAAAATGGGTATGAAATGTTACTGCTTCAAGCGGAGAAGAATTGGGAAATTTGGAATAGCGAATCTTTCTCTATTTAGACAACAATAAAAAATGTAATTTTACCTTATGCTAACGATCAGAACATTCACATTCAATCCATACCAAGAAAACACCTACGTATTATATAATGAGCAGGGAAATGCCATAATTATCGATCCTGGGATGTATGGTGAAAAAGAGCAGGCGGAGTTTTTGGCATTTGTCGATCACCATAATCTCAGCCCCCAATCGTTATTGAATACGCATTGTCATATTGATCATGTTTTGGGCAATTATTTCATTCATGAGAGGTTTGGTCTTCTTCCTAAATTTCACGAGGATGAGCTATCTATCTTGGTAGCAGTTCAGAACTATGCCCCCCAAATGGGATTCCGTTATGACATCTCTCCTATTGGAGAAGCATTTTTAAATGATGGAGACAGCATCCATTTAGACAATGACGAATTGGAAGTGATCCTGGCACCAGGTCATTCACCTGCACATATTTGCTTCTATTCTGCTGCACAGAAATTTTTAATTGGCGGCGATGTCCTTTTCCGCAACAGCATTGGCCGTACTGACCTTCCTGGAGGGAACCATCAGCAACTTTTGAATAGCATCAGGCAAAGACTCTACACCCTACCTGATGATACTGTTGTTTATCCCGGCCATGGTCCATCAACAACAATAGGATTTGAAAAGAACTCCAATCCATTTATACAAGGATAAGATATGAACTTGCCTTTTCTATTTGCCAAAAGATATCTCTTTTCAAAAAAATCGGTCAACGCGATCAATATCATTTCGTCAATTAGTGTGATCGGTGTTATGGTAAGTAGTGCCGCATTGATCATACTCCTATCCTCATTTAACGGCATGGAGGAGCTGATTCTATCCATGTATGGTAAATTCGCTCCCGAATTAAAAATAGAACCTCAAAAAGGAAAGCTTTTTACAACAAATAAACCGATTTTTAATGAGCTTCGAAAGGATCCAAATGTAGTTCATTATACTGAAGTATTAGAAGAAAAAGTATTACTCCAGTATGCGAATCGACAATATATTTCAACGATAAAAGGAGTCGAGCCTCAATCACTCAATAAAAGCCTTGGCGATAGTATCCTTGTGGACGGAGCATATCGACTCATGCAGGACTCAACCAACTTGGCTATACTTGGAGCAAGCGTTCAAGCCAATCTTGGTATATCAATCCAAAATAAACCCGAACTAATCCAGGTTTACTCTCCGAGAAAGGGAGTTAAAAACACCTCCAACCCTGCAGAAGAGTTTAATATTAGAGCTATTAGCCCCAGTGGAGTTCTTAGATATCAACAGGACTTCGACAATTTTATAATTACACCCATTTCATTTGCCAAAGAAGTACTCGGCGAATATGGTCGAGTATCGTCCATTGAGTTTTATCTGAAGACTGGTACTGATATCAAATTATTTGAACAAGATCTTCAAAAAAAGCTGGGCACAGATTACATCGTCAAGAATCGCGAAGAACAAAATCCAACATTATATAAAAATGTCCGCGTAGAAAGATGGGTTGTATTTTTTATTTTAACATTGATTAGTGTTATCGCCATTTTTAATATTGTAGGTTCATTGACGATGTTGGTATTAGACAAACAAAAAGACATGACAGTCTTAAAAAGTCTAGGCGGAAACAATAATTTAATTCAACGTATTTTCTTTTATGAAGGATTAATGATTGCAATTATCGGTTGCGTTCTGGGTTTATTGATCGGCGCAATATTCAATTATATTCAGTCAACTTACGGTATAATACGGGTTGAAGATGGAGCGAACACAATTTTAGACAGCTACCCTATGGTCAGCAGATGGAGTGATTATGCTTTGGTCTTCACCACTGTTACCAGTATTTCAGGATTAGTTTCCTATTTCTCTGCAAAAGTGAGCGTAAAAGAATTGAACAAACTAAAAGCAACGGATTAAAAACGGGTACTTTTGGAACGGCTTTGACTACCTTTGGTAATCTGTTGGATTAAACTTCCCCACGCAAAAGGATTTAACAATGGATTTGCATAACGCTGGTTGATCACTTTATTATTCATCGTGTTAAAACTTTGTGCGTTATTAATCGAGCGCATCTCATTACCATCACGAGGTACGACAGCGGCCATAGCAGACAACGATTCATAGGAAAGCGATCTTCTTGCACGTACGATATTATCCTCAGATACATCCAGATTCATAAATGCGATATTAAATTCTTCGATACTTGCCCAAGGATAGGGGGTTACCATAGGCAATTCCGTCACCAAATTTTGCATGACAATATTCGCGGTGTATTTGTCGCCGGAGACTTCAGGAATAGTTATGATGAGCGGGTCAAATCCGACGGAAGTAAAACGAATTGTATCCCCCACGTGAGCCACAAAAGAAAAATAACCTTCATTATTTGCTGCGATAGCCTCGTTACGGAAAGATAAATTGGTAACCGTAGCATAACCAACAGGAAGGCCAGATCCTACGGTAGTCACAATACCGGAATATTGAATAATCTTCCTTTCTTGTGCCCTCAAAGCCGAGGAATCAAAAAAAACAGATAGAACTAATAATAATATAGGGATCAGCAACTTCATAGAACAAATTTACACAAAACCAGCTGAGTAAGCAGTTAAATTGTGTTAATAGATAAACTAATTGGCCGAAGGCATCGTCGCATCAGGAGAATCCGGATCGGTAAGGTTGATTGCTTCTACCGCAGTAACTTCGGGTACAGCTTTTTTGATTGCTTGTTCCAATCCGGCTTTAAAAGTCATGATGCTCATTGAACATGAAGCGCAAGCGCCCAATAATTTTAATCGCACGACATTATCTGCTGTAATCTCTTCAACACTCACATTTCCGCCATCAGTTTCCAAATAAGGTCTCAAGGTATCCAATGCTTGCTCCACTTTTTCTTTTAAAGTCATACTCTTTATTAAATTCAATGATTGTATATGTAAAGATAATCAAATATTTTAAAATCTGTATTTTTCCTCTTCTTACGCAATAGAAAAACAACAAGATCATGACAATACTGCTACTAAATTGCATCCAACGAGTTAAAGAATGTTAATAAAAAATGTTGTTTTTGGGATCAAATAATTATTAAACTATATTGCGCAGTAAAATTTAATTGATTAGTATAACAAATTCACTTATCTTTGTAAAATGTTTTTAAATAGGCGTATAGCGGCTATCTGTGCCGGCATGATGTTTCTATTGGTGTTTACTGGTTGCAAGAGTAAATTTGAGAAATTGCGCGCAAGCAATAATATCGCTCAAAAGTATGAAGAAGCCGTAAAACTATATGAGAAAAAGAAATATACAAAGGCATTAGTTTTGTTTGATGATTTGCGGACAAAATTCCGTGGACAAGCTGAAGCAGAAAATATCTACTACTACTTGGCTTTTGCCAATTACCGTCTAAAAGATTATACTTCAGCGGCATATCACTTTAAGGACTTTGCTGATGTTTACCCGAATAGCGCACGGGCAGAAGAATGTCGTTTCATGCATGCTTATTGTTACTATTTGGATTCACCTCGGTCAACACTGGATCAGGCAAACACGAAGAAGGCAATAGATGCACTTCAGCTTTTTGTTAACCTGTATCCTGAATCTGAACGCTCCAAAGAAGCTGCAGATCTTATTCAAAAATTACGGGACAAACTCGAGCTCAAGGCTTTTGCGAATGCTAGGCTCTACTATGACATGGGATTGAATGATGATTATAGAGCTGCTGTCATTGCGTTACAAAATGTATTAAAAGAATATCCTGATACAAAATACGCTGAAGAAATTGAATTCTTAACGCTAAAAGCACAATACATTTTTGCTTCCAAAAGTATTCTGCAAAAACAGGAAAGCAGATATGACGAAACATTGGATTATTACCGTAGCTTTGCTAGCGCTTATCCCAATAGCAAACATATGAAAGAAGCGGAATCTATTCGTGAAGATTCGGAAAAAGGAATTAAAACAGCCGCTTCCCACATGAAGGAATATAACAAAGCAGTTGCAGAGCAAGAAGCTTATATAAAAGAACAAAAGGCGAAAAAAGAAAAAGAAAATACCCAAAAAGATGAGTCAAAAAAATAACAATTCAATTCCAAATTCTACAGTCACACGTGACTTGAGACAATTGGACAAAGGAACTGACAATATCTATGAATCCATTGTAGTTATTTCTAAACGCGCGAATCAAATTGCAGTAGATATTAAAGAAGAACTAAACGGAAAACTTGCTGAGTTTGCAAGCAATAACGATAACTTGGAAGAGGTATTCGAAAACCGCGAACAAATAGAGATTTCTAAACACTACGAGCGCATGCCAAAACCTACTTTGGTAGCAATCGATGAGTTTTTACACGATAAAGTGTACTATAGAAATCCTTCGAAAGAGCAAGATTAATCCCAAAAATCAACGATGGCTTTAGCTGGGAAAAATATTGTAATTGCTGTATGCGGCAGTATTGCCGCATACAAAATTGCAAATCTCATTCGTCTGCTCGTAAAAGCAGAGGCCCGAGTTAAAGTGATTATGTCAAAGGATGCCACAGCGTTCATTACCCCGCTTACACTTTCTACACTGTCTAAAAATCCTGTTTTAATTGACTATTATCAGCCAGATACAGGTGAATGGAATAATCATGTAGAAATTGCACTAAATGCAGACTATATACTTGTAGCTCCAGCAACAGCGAATACCATTGCTAAAATGGCAAATGGGCTCTGTGATAATTTATTGATGGCTGTATATTTATCAGCAAAATGTCCCGTTTTCTTTGCTCCAGCAATGGATCTGGATATGTGGAAACACCCATCCACGCAATCAAATATTGCCAAGCTGAGTACTTATGGCAATATAATCATCCCACCTGGAAAAGGTGAATTGGCCAGTGGATTAGTCGGCGAAGGACGCTTGGCTGAACCAGAGGAACTCTTTCGTTTCCTAGCAGATTTCTCTAGCCAAAAACTTCCCTTAACAGGACAAAAGGCGCTCGTTTCAGCAGGTCCGACCTATGAAGCTATTGATCCCGTCCGCTTTATTGGAAATCATTCCAGTGGAAAGATGGGCTATGCTATTGCCCAACAATTAAAAAAACTTGGTGCGGATGTCACGTTAGTTTCGGGACCTACTGCGCTACCAAGCCCTGATCAAATAACTGTTGTTCCTGTTACTTCTGCGGCCGAAATGCTTCAAGCCTGTGAGAAGTATTTTGCTGATGCAACAATAATTGTTATGAGTGCCGCAGTTGCGGACTATACGCCCAGTGAAGTCGCGTCTCAGAAAATAAAAAAGAAGGAGAATGAATTTTCGATTGCTTTAAAGAAAACAACGGACATTCTCGCCACTTTAGGGACCAAAAAGAAGAAAGAACAATTACTGATCGGATTTGCTTTAGAGACCAACAACGAGCTCGAAAACGCAAAAGACAAATTAGTTCGAAAAAATCTTGATTTTATCGTTCTCAATTCCATGCAGGATCCGGGAGCCGGATTTGCTACAGATACCAATAAAATCACGATTATCAATCGTTCAGGCGAGAGCAGTGTATTCCCTTTGAAATCGAAGGAAGATGTGGCAAAAGATATTTGTTCGCTCATCTTACAACATATTCCCTCGAAAATATAAATTACTCCTGTAATTCGAAGCGGTATCTGAATTCCCTCCCCCTAGAGATTCACAATTCTTAATTCTTTAGGGTAGTAATTATTGATCCTATTCGGCAATACCTTCATCCATCCCAATGACATCCCTTTATATTTCGCAAGTGTCCAGCCTTTGATATCAGTAGAAATATTCTCTAGGATCACATTCTCCTTCCTAAGGTAGTTTTGAGCTTCCTCAAGCGAAAGTTCAAGATTTTGAAAGCTAGGATTCAACACATTGCTTAGAGCCAATGCGTGGCTTGGTATGAGTTCTTTTCGATTAAGTTTTCCAATATTAATTCCAGCATTCTTGAGATAAAGCACGTTCTGAAGATACTTTAAATCATTTTCATATATTTTGGGGAATATATAGAGATCATCGTGATGGATAAACGGAAAAAACTCATCATCATCTAATACCCAAGTGTCCAGAATTCCTTTCGGTATATCTGACTTTTCCGGTTTTATCCGCTTTCTGTTAAATGTAGATTGCTCGGCTATTTTTCGCAAAACAGTAATAAAAAAACCTTCGCCCCCTAACTTATGCGGATAAAACCGGTACCCATGTGCTGCATATTGAGCCGATTTTGTCTGTTCTATGCCCCAATTATCCTCAATGGCAATCTCAATGGATTCAAAATCTCCCGTTCCTATTAACCAATCTGCTATCTCTTCATTTTCCTCCTCAGAATAAGAACAAGTTGAGTAAAAGAGGTATCCACCTGTTTTCAAAGCCGCAATACTCTCAGCCAATATTCGTTGTTGTCTTTCGCTACATAGTTTAACATTCGCTTCCGACCATTCGTCTATTGCATCCGTATCCTTTCTAAACATTCCCGATCCAGAACAAGGAGCATCCACAACCATAAGATCAAAGTATCCTGGTAATCGGTCAAAAGCCGAAGGATCATTATTTGTCACCACCGTATTCGCATTTCCCCATTTTGTTAAGTTATCCTGTAAGATATTAACACGCGTCCTGATAATCTCATTGGCAACTAGTAGACTTTCTGGATGTAAGCTACTGTTTAGCAAGGTAGACTTCCCCCCGGGAGCTGCGCAGAGGTCCAGCGCATAAACAGGTTTAGCTCCTATTTCCAATTTACGGATAATATAGTCTATAAACATAGACGATGCATCCTGGGGATAATACCCCCCAGCATGAAATAAAGGATCAAGCGTAAATACGGGGCGTTCCTCGAGGTAAAAGGCACTCTCGCACCAGGGCACTATCCCACTACTGGGAAAAGGACATTCCTTCAATTTTCGTCGGTTTAACCGTATCGCCGTTGCCCTCTTGGCCTCTTCATGTACTCTAATAAATTCAGCTGTATCGAATAATGGATTTACACCCAGTTTTTTTACTAATGAATTTGGCAGAAAATTACTCATGTGTCCTAATAGTTTGTGCTAAAATTAATATAAATAAAAATGAAGTCAAAATAAGTAGTAAATTACGGGAAAGAGTAAATTTGTGCCATGAAAGATCTCAAGAAATACGCTATTATCCCGGCGACACCAGAAGAACTGTATCTCGCCCTAACAACCGAAATTACGGCCCGTCTTTGGACTGGCGATCTTGTCTCGATAGATGCGACAGTAAATGGTGAATTTTCCTTGTGGGATGGGGCGATTACAGGTCGATTCCTAGAATTAGAACCTTCTACGAAAATTGTACAGGAATGGTATTTTGGAGAAACTGACAGCCCTTCAATTGTTACATTAAAGTTGCACGAGCACAAAAAAGGAACTTCACTGGAGATTAGGCAAACCAATATACCGGATGAAGATTACGAAAATATTACTGAAGGCTGGGAAGACCCCTATATATCGTCTTTAATTGATTTCTATACGGAAGAAGATTAATTTTAATGAATATCTTTAGAGAGCCAAGTTTTTTCAAAGCTAGGCTCTTTTTTGTTGCTCTATTTAATGAAAAAACTTGTAGTCATTACTGAATGGTTATACTAATGCCATAAACAGAAAAGTTTCCTTACAATAAGTCCTTTTTAACAACTTTAGTATTTCATTATACAGTATCTCTTAACGACCTACTCCAAAAGAATAGTTTAGTTTCATCCATTTATACCTTCCAATTTCTAGATTGCCATTCATTCGGGGCGTATCACCATAGTAGGTCAGGAGGTGCCAGTGGGCCAGGATACTAAAGCAAATAGCCTCATATAGGCTAGATACGTTGAAGGTTATAGTATTCCCAAAATTCAGCATTTCCCAGAGCAAATCAGAGTATGTTTATTTGGATAAGCTATACCTAATAAGTAGGCACATTCAGCACGATGGATTGTCCCTATAAAATATCCTATTTTAATTAAACGTTTCCGTCGGCACTGACTGGTTTCTAGGCCTCTGTTCCGGGCCGCTATCCCCGGACTTCCCCCGGAGCCGATAGCCCTGTTGAACCAGAGAAGCCCTGTAAAAAGGATATAAACGAAAGAAGCCCTTGACTGTTTCCAGCAAGGGCTTCCGTGTAAAAAAAGGCACCGACCTACTCTCCCACCT
>NZ_BEYR01000001.1:3063090-3197939 GCF_002933815.1 Sphingobacterium sp. HMA12 | reverse complement strand
TGCTTTTTACAGGGCTTCTGGTTCAACAGGGCTATCGGCTCCGGGGGAAGTCCGGGGATACCGGCCCGGAACAGAGGCCTAGAAACCAGTCAGGGCCGACGGAAACGTTCAACTAAAATTGCTTGGCTCCTGCAACATTATTATTAGACAATCGTTTGCATTTCGCAAGCCCTTTTTTACTTGGATTTACTATTGTATTATTGTTATGTTAATTTAACAGCATTTTGTAGCTTTCTCTTGGGGGAAATACAGCAATGCAATTTAATATTATAAATGATACACATGAAGATATCTTTTTGGAGTACGAAAGCGCAAGTTAGTTTATTGGTGGGATTGGCTTCTCCGTTTATTTTTCAATCGAATAAGGTCGGTGCGATGACTTACCCGGCTGCTAATTATAAGGTAGAACAATCCGCTACTGTTAGTAAGATTATTGCTGTACAGAAAATTAATCCTACAACAGTGGAGATTTTATATGAAAACAACCAAAGACTGACATTGGATTTCTATGGAAATCATATTTTCAGAATGTTTCAAGATATACACGGTGGTATTATCCGTGATCCGGAGGCAAAACC
This sequence comes from Sphingobacterium sp. HMA12, assembly GCF_002933815.1. Lineage (GTDB taxonomy): Bacteria > Bacteroidota > Bacteroidia > Sphingobacteriales > Sphingobacteriaceae > Sphingobacterium. The sequence goes on along the minus strand of NZ_BEYR01000001.1, from coordinate 3,197,361 downwards.
TGATGCTAAAATCCTTGTTGAACAACCTCGCAAAGCAGTGAATGGGCTGGAAGTAAAAGACGAAGGAAATCGTGCTACAATCACAACCAAAGACATTGTATTCTCCATAGATAAACAGACCACTCAGTTTAGTATCCTCAATCGTATCACGAATAAAGTTGTCGTCGAGAGCTTAAAGCCTATTGATTTCGAACCTAAACAAGTGACCTTGGAATTGAAAGAGAATAAGGATGAGTACTTTTTTGGCGGTGGCGTGCAAAATGGACGGTTCTCCCATAAAGGTAAGATCATTGCGATCGAAAATCAAAATAGCTGGACCGACGGCGGAGTCGCATCTCCTACGCCTTATTTTTGGTCAACGAATGGTTATGGCTTTATGTGGCATACCTTCAAAAAAGGGAATTACGCATTTGGAGCAAAGACAAAAGGCACCGTAAAATTATCGCATGACACGGATTATCTGGATGTCTTTTTTATGATCAATGACGGTACGGTTCCCTTACTCAATGATTTTTACCAGTTAACCGGTAATCCTATACTTCTGCCAAAATTTGGCTTATATGAAGGTCACCTCAATGCATATAATAGAGATTTTTGGAAGGAAGATGAAAAGGGAATTCTATTTGAGGATGGAAAACGCTATAAAGAAAGTCAAAAAGAAAATGGCGGTACAAAAGAATCATTGAATGGCGAAAAGGGGAATTACCAATTTTCGGCCCGTGCTGTTATAGATCGCTATAAAGCGCATGATATGCCTTTGGGATGGGTTCTACCAAATGACGGTTATGGCGCTGGATACGGCCAGACCGGAACACTGGATGGAAATATTAATAACCTAAAGGAATTTGGCGATTATGCCCGTAAAAACGGCGTGGAAATTGGCCTATGGACGCAGTCTGACCTTCATCCTAAAGACAGCATCAGTGCATTACTACAAAGAGATATTGTCAAGGAAGTGCGTGATGCAGGTGTCCGGGTGTTAAAGACGGATGTTGCCTGGGTAGGACCCGGATATTCCTTTGGCTTAAATGGTGTTGCTGATGTGGGGCATACCATGCCTTATTATGGTAATAATGCGCGCCCGTTTATTATTTCATTGGATGGATGGGCAGGTACGCAACGCTATGCCGGTATTTGGTCGGGCGATCAGACTGGTGGGGTTTGGGAATATATTCGATTCCATATTCCGACGTATATTGGCTCAGGACTTTCTGGACAGCCAAATATCACTTCGGACATGGATGGAATCTTTGGTGGAAAAAACTTTAAGGTGAATATTCGGGACTTTCAATGGAAAACCTGGACACCGATGGAATTGAATATGGATGGCTGGGGATCCAACGAAAAGTATCCACATGCTTTGGGCGAACCTGCGACTTCCATCAACCGTCTTTACCTGAAACTGAAATCTCAATTAGTTCCTTATAGCTATAGTATAGCCAAACAAGCGGTCGATGGCCTGCCGATAATTCGTGCGATGTTTTTGGAGCAGGCAAATCAGTACACACTTGGAAAGGCGACACAATATCAATATTTGTATGGCCCGAATTTTTTGGTAGCACCGATCTATCAAGAGACTCGTGTGGATGAGAAGGGCAATGACATCCGAAACGGTATATATTTGCCTGATGGAGAATGGATAGATTACTTTACCGGTGAAAAATATACCGGTGGACGTATCATCAATAATTTTGAAGTACCAATTTGGAAACTACCGGTTTTTGTTAAAAATGGAGCTATTATTCCGGTTACGAACCCGAACAATAACGTGCAGGAGATCAAAAAGGATCAGCGTATCTACGAGGTATATCCATTCGGTAGTTCTGAATTCACGGAATATGATGACGATGGAAAAACAGAAGCTTATCGTTATGGAAAAGGTGTCCATACAAAGATTTCTTCCATTCAGAAAGACAATAAAGTGCTGTTCGCAATAGCGCCATCGACAGGTGGATTTGAGGAATTCGAAAGAATGAAAACGACCGAAGTTCGTTTTAATGTAACCGCTGCTCCGAAGAAAGTGACTGCTAAAGTAAATAAAAAAGGGATAAAATTACAGGCTGCACATTCTTTGGATGAGTTTAAGGCCTTGGAAAATGCCTATTTTTACGATGCACAACCCAATTTGAATCAGTTTGCAACCAAAGGATCCGAATTTGAAAAGATTAACCTGATCAAAAATCCGATGATATTGGTGCGTATCGGTAAACTAGATGTGTCATCAGCAGCGCTTGAAATACAAGTTGATGGGTTCAAATTCACACCAAACGACATACATTTGGTACAGACCGGAGCGCTCACGCCTCCTAGCGCCAAAGTAACGGATAGTAATACCCAGGCTTACACATTAACACCAACATGGGAGAAGGTCGCCAATGCGGACTTTTATGAGATTGCGTTTAATGATCTGATCTACTCGACCATTAAAGATAATCAATTGTTGTTTGAAGGGTTGGATGCGGAGACCGCCTATAGCTTTAAAATTAGATCGGTTAATAAAGCTGGTGCTTCTGATTGGAGTACGTTTAGTGCAAAAACAAAAGCTAATCCATTGGAATTTGCGATCGAGGGTATTAAAGCAGAGACCTCTGTAGACAATCAAGGGGGGAACGGCATCAATAAACTGTTCAACTATGATGAAGGGGATATGTGGCATACCAAGTGGGGACAAACTGCGGTTCCGTTTGATATCACGCTAGATTTGAAATCCGTCAATCAGCTGGATAAGTTTGAGTACCTTCCTCGGACGGATGGTGGCAACGGTATCATTTTAAAAGGTAAAGTGTTTTATAGCAATGACAAAGATACCTGGGCTGAGGCTGGAAGCTTTGAGTGGAAACGTGATGGCGAAATGAAAGGCTTTAGTTTTGGTCAACATCCTGTCGCACGTTTTATTAAGATTTCGGTTTCGGCGGCTGTCGGCGGCTTCGGTTCAGGCCGTGAGCTCTATGTCTTTAAGGTGCCTGGATCGACTAGCTATTTACCTGGCGATATCAACAACGATCGTCTGATCGACCATAATGATCTGACTTCTTATATTAATTATACTGGTTTAAGAATGGGAGATGGTGATTTTGAAGGCTATGTGAGTAATGGAGATGTCAATAAAAATAAGTTGATTGATGCCTATGATATTTCAAATGTTGCTGTGTCGATCGACGGCGGAGCCAAACCAACCAAAGAGGAGAAAGTTGTTGGTAAGCTGAAATTGACGGCATCTAAGAGAGCTTTGAAATCTGGTGATATCGTTGAAATCGCGGTAAGTGGAGAAAATCTTAAAGCAGTGAATGCGCTTAGCTTTGCATTGCCTTATAATCAGGGTGATTTTGAGTTTGTGGGAATAGATCCGCTACACCTGAAGGAAATGAATAACTATACCAATGACCGTCTTCATACGAACGGCAGTAAAGCCTTGTATCCTACTTTTGTGAATTTGGGCAATAAGGAAACACTGAATGGCTCGGAAGTGCTGTTTAAGATCAAATTGAAAGCCAAACGTAATATTAACTTCAATTTAAAAGCGATAGACGGTATTCTAGTTGATAAAAAACTCAATTCGATCAGTTTTTAAAGTAGATTTTACAATAACAATAAAGAAAGGGGAATGTTAAAATTTCCCTTTTTTATGCAATGGTAATCCCATCAGGAACACGAGCGTCCGGCTTATGCATACTCCTAATTTTACCCGGCGGTAAAAGCCATAAAGTGACGCTTCAAGGTGAAAGGACATTAATTTAATATCATGTTGAGGTCCATCAAGAGAATTTCAGTATCGGCCGAAGTGGCTGTGAGTTTAATTTCCGATATATCCCAGATGCCAAAACCATCTCTCGTTTCCAATTCTTGTCCAGCGACATGGACACTCCCGCTAATAACGAAAATATAGATACCATTTCCAGCTTGTTTAACTTGGTAAGTTGTTTCGACACCATTGTCGAAATTACCCAGATGAAACCAGGCGTCCTGATGTATCCACACTCCTTCATCTGCAGGGTCTGGTGAAAGGATCTGTTGAAACCTATTGTGTCTTTGTGATCTATCCAAGGTAATTTGATCGTACCGCGGTGCTACATTGCGTTGGTTCGGGTAGATCCAGATCTGCAAAAATTTAACAACCTGATCGGTGTTTTTATTGTATTCACTATGCATGATACCTGTTCCTGCACTCATCACCTGGATATCTCCTTTTCGGATGATGGCCTGATTGCCCATACTGTCTTCATGCTCCAGGTCCCCTTCCAAGGGAATACTGATTATTTCCATATTGTCGTGCGGATGTAATCCGAAACCCCGCCCCTCGGCAACGATATCATCATTCAGCACCCGGAGTACACCGAAATGCATACGTTCGGGATTATGGTAATTCGCAAAACTAAAGGTATGATTACTCTGCAGCCAGCCATGATCCGCATGACCTCGGCTCGTTGCTTTGTGCAGTACACTATGGTTTTCCAGTTGATCGGAATTGTATTCCACCGCATTGGCATCTAATCTTTCCAAAGGTTCTATTTCATCGATATCATTCCTCATAATGTCTGCTGAGTCAGTACTTGATGCAAATATTCCGGAACCTAAAAGCCCCTTTTTTATAAAGTTTTGTTTATTCATGATCTTATGATTTATGTATTCAAAATTAGCTTGCTAAGAAGTAATTTTCATTGAACTGGTTTAAGAAAAGCCTTGTATTAGCGATCGATGGCTTGCTAAAATTTCGCTTATTTATCAGGAATCAAATCTGGAAATAAACTATAAATTTCGTTTTTTAAAAGCCCGCTTCCACCGCCATAATGTTTTATTAAACCTATTGGATGGTCTAAATAAGAAAGATGATTCATGATTTCAGTTTCTTCCAGTGCTGATAAACCGGAACTCAACAGCAGGATGTCGCTGGGGTAACTGGAGAGGTATTCCTTACAAGCGGACAGATCCTGCTGAATGATCGCTTGCCAGCCATTTGTACCCGTTATGATCCGCTGAAGTGTGCAGAGAATTTCCTCGTTTTTTCCGAACACAATAATGATTAAATTCTTCATTTAACTATTTGTTTTCATGATTGTATTCACGATGGCATTGCCCTTTAAGATCTTTGAAATCGGACATTCATCAGCAATTTGTTGCAAGCGTAGTATTGTGTTTTCTTCGACTGCCTGTCCGAAAGAAATTTCTCGTTCAAAATAGGTTACCACTTGCTCTTTTTCAATTCGTAAATACATATTAGCCGTGACTTGTATTTCGTCGATGTGAAGTTCTTTTCTGTCAATATACATCCGTAAGGTTGCCAATGTACAGGAAACAAGGGAAGAGACTAGTAGGGTGTATGGGTCAGGCCCGAGATCTTTTCCACCTAATTTTTCAGGTTCATCGGTAATAAATTCGCCGTTGCGCCATCGGATGGTCGTTTTATATTTTTGCTGGCCAATATAACCGCTGACAGGATGCTCTAAGATATATTTCATACGATGTATTCCTTTGATTCTTATACAACAAAATTAAAGTCCATTTGATTCAATTCCATTGATGTAGTTCAAGAAATATAAAAAGACGGACATATTTCACGTCCTAAATTTGCCCGGATACGATAAAAATAGCTATTGGAAAAATAAAATGACAATGTAACTCCAATCGCCTAAATTTTCTTAATTTTAGATTGTTTTTATATTTTTATGATGAAGAGATTTTTACTTATTGCATGTATAGCCTGTGCCATTCCGTTTGCGGCTTTTTCACAATCCCATGAACTTCGTGTCGGTGTAACTTCCGGTGTCTCTAATTTTGCAGGATCTGGAAGCATCGCTAAAAGTACCCTAAATGGTTCTGTTCAGCAGGATTATTACACCAATAATCCTTACGGTAAAAAGTATGGAATTAATTTGGGTGGCGCAGTGAACTATCGTTATGTCTTTGCGAATAATTTTCTTTTAGGTGTAGAAGGGGCATTTGAACGTTTACAGACGAAGGTTGATCTGGAAGGCAACGAATTTGCAAACGGCAGTCGTGGAATGACCAAGCTCAACCAACAATTTTTGAATTTTAATCCCTTCGTGGGCTATCGTGTTTATTTTGAACCGATGACAATGGATATGCAATTCGGTGTTGATGTAGCGAAGACGTTGAGCATCAAGGAAAACGGAAGTATCGAAGATAAGGGTGGCAATAAGACAAGCTTTGACCGGGATAGAGGTAAAGTAATTGATGTCGATATCCGTCCGCGATTACAGTTTAATGTTAATTATGAGCGCTATACAGTTTTTGCAGGCTATTCTTGGGGCTTGAAGGATTATCATGATGGAATACTCGGCGCCAATCCCGGACCGGCACGATTGAATGTGTTTCGTCTGGGACTACAATATCAATTTTTAACACCGATCTATAACAATGACTAAAAGCCGGCTGGAAGCATTCAGTGATGGAGTATTGGCCTCATTATTACGATTATGGTACTTGAACTAAAAGTACCGGAAGGTTATACTTTTGCTAGCTAATAGCCATCATGTGGTTAATTCCGGACCGTCGCATCGAAATCTTAATGAAAGATCAATGAGCAGCTAATCCGAGCGATTTGCGTATAAATTGATAACGTAATTCGACGGATGTTTTAGGTACTTCTATAACCTCATATCCAAGCTGCTCATAGACACTTTTCATCCGATGGAATGTAGCTTCGGCTTCTTCCCAAGTCTGCTTTCGTTCATTATCGGTTTTATAAATGTCCTGCCATGGCGGAAGGATAAATATTTTTTTATGATAGCGGTATTTTTTAGCCTCTTCAAGTAAAGTAGCCGCAACAGTTAACTTTTCCATGTCGATATAAGCGAGAGTATCTGGAATACCGCGGTCAAAAAAGACATACTCTTGATGTTGGGTATTTTCTTTTATCTCCTGAAGGAAACGAGCAATGGACGCAGCCAACATTAATGAGGCATAATGTTGCTTATTCTTCCAAGGTAAGCCATCGCCATTGTTTGCCAACTGTTCTTGAATGATTCGACGTGCTTCTTCTGGTACGGTTCTATAGCCTTCTTTCTGTAATTTCTTGAGTAATGTGGTTTTGCTAACCCCGGGGCCCCCGGTTAAGACAATGAAGTAATTTATCTGATCCATATAAAAAATGTCATACTCCTCCAATGCATCCATAAAGCTGCTTGTTTGAAAGACGTAAAGATTGAAAATGATTATGTGTATTGTTTGGCGATTTTCTTTTCGGGCTCTACATAAAATAGATAAAGGAAGAAGAGAAAAGTATACTCCAATGGTTTCATTATCCTATAGGTTAGATTGGACGCCCAGACTGAGTTGATTCTGATGGAGATGTTATATCCATATCTGTCGTAAAAATAACGTACATAACGATGCAGCTTTGGAGATATGTCGCTTAAGATTTCCTCAAATGCATTAGCTACCAATAGTTGACGGTTAACGATGATTGTATTTCCATGCCGATTACCTAAGCGTAAGGGTTTTACAATAGTTGGATCACCTTTTGCCGCCACGGTACAGAGGTAATGTCCCCGATGGTCTAAAATAGGTGGATGCATTTTCTGAGAAAAGGCCCAGGTAGTAGTCTCGGTGAATACTTTGGCCATTGAGTCACTATCCTGGCCAAATAGGATAAGAATAGCAGTCATGACGACAAAGAAAGGAACGAGTAAGATCAGCGCCCATACCGGATAGTCCATCTTGGACGAAAGTTGCCTATTGATCTTGTTTAGTATAGGATTTCGATAGCTTCTGTGGGTTGCTGTCGCCTTCTCCTCCTGAACAATCTTCCAGATAAAACCTACGCCAAAACAAAAACAGAAAAGCGGCGTGAAAATAAAGTAAAATGTCCCTTCATTCCCCACATAGATACTTAAGGTTGATGTATCGTGATAGCTTACCTGAGTCAGTACAAAGATACTGATTATAGATCCCAGCATCAAAATAATAAGGGCAAGAACTAAGGGGATCGGTGGTATCTGTCGGCCCTTTATCCAAATGGCGAGTACAGCAACATTGAAAGCAACAAAATAGACAAACAGCGATAACGCATGTTTTCCACCAAAAGGTAAGTAACAGGCCCCATCAACGGGATCGACGGCCTCATGATATTGGTTTGAGTGGGTGAACAGCCCCGCCCCAAATAGAGCTAAGGATAGGATGTAGCCAATAATAACAGTATATTCGATTGAAGATATCTTTTTATTTTGCTTTTTAACGGCAGATCGAAGTAAATAATTTAATCCCGCAAAAAAAGCAACGATAATGAAAAAAACAATGTTCATGGCAGCAAAATAATATGAATGGACGAAAGGATTTAAATCATTGTTTTTAATTCACGTTCAAGGCGATCAAAGTTTTCTTCATTTTTATCGATAGCAAAGCTTTTGATCTTGTTGCATTCTTCTGCGGTCGTAAAGATCATTCGGAATCCGAATTTGGTTTTACCGGGAGCAATATCCGTTAGGGAGATCTCCATTCGGAATAGAGGTTTAGACAGCCGATCCCAGATAATTAATTTGGGATAAATGATTTCTGAAAAAATACATTCATTTTGATAGTTCCCTTTATCGGGGCCATGCATGATAAATTTCCATCGTCCACCGGGCCTAAAGTCAAATTCTTCAAAGGTATTGGTAAATCCTGCCGGACCCCACCAATTTTCCAAATGAGCGGGATTGGCGCATGCCTCAAAGACCCGGTCTATCGCTGCATGGACGATCCTGGAGCTGATGATTTCATTGTCAGGTGAATGTGTCGGCGGGATTTGGGACTTTGTCTCTTTTGTGCTCATATTTAACCAAATAAACGCTTCCAGAAGTTTTTCTTTTTGCTGACTTCATGTGGCTCTGTATCTGTTTCTACAGGCTCTACGTGTACCTTTTCGACTTTTACATTGGGTAGGATCTCATTTTCAGGGAGACCATTACGCTGTTCGATATCTTTGATCTGTTCGAATGCTGTGGTTTGATAGAGCAACGGACCTTCTTTGTCGCAGTTAAAAAGATTAGAATAACTTTTAGACTCATTCAAATCAAAAGGTTGAGGTTCCACGACTTCAGTGGCTTCCAAGAGGCCTAGACCACGCTCTTTGGCAAAATTCAACGCCTTTAAGAAAATAGTGATGCGCCCCTCAGAAAATAATTGATCCAATTCCGATCTAATTTCGGGATTATGGTGATAGTCCTCCAACAGGCGAATGACCTGTTCGGCCGAAATATATACGCCGGAGCAATAATTTTCAACAAGCCTGTTTTGTATTTTTTTTGTAAGCGAAGCTACTGGAATAAATTCTTCCCATTTTTTATAATAGGATTCTAACAGCTCATTCGTTGAAAAAGATAATGCGCCGCCGCGGACATAGAAATAGGTTTCGAAAAAACCTTGAACAACTGCGATAAAGAAACCATGTGTCTTGTCGAAATAATCATTTTGATCTGTTTCCCGACCGGCGTTTATGGTGTCCTGATATTTTGTTTTATAGAAATCGTCAATTTGGTGCTCGGATGCCAGTGTTTCTATTTTTTCTGGATTAGCAATCATTTCAAAATACCAAGTGTTAATCTGTTCTTCAGAAATAGGATGGTAACTAATATCAAAGCCCATAATCAGCGGTTTTTATCTGTTGTTTTTGTATTTACTAAAATATTAAAAATTAGCGTGTTGGACAAGTATAAAACAAAAGATCGTTTTTGTTTATATCAATAATAGCGATTTGCTGACTATTTCAGAACGAAGAGGCAGGTATGATTCGGCTTGTAGGTTTAAGTAATAATAGGTACTTTGGAACAAAATAAAATTTATATGAAGCACTTACTAGTTATTATTTTCATGTCGGCAAGTCTATTTTTCACTGCTTGCCAAGCCCCAAGTCCCGAGAATTTTTTCGGAAAAGTTGTTTTAAATACCAACCTTGTAGCTGATTTTGCCCCTGAACGTTTTGGCAAACGCCTCGAACAGGAAACTGTAGAATTTGCCGATATCCCTTCGAGTAAGAAAGTAGGTGATGAGGCGCAAAAATCCGTGGATATTAAGATTCAAACGGTTGAAAAAGCATTGAAAGATATCAATGAACTTCATGTTTCGGATGATGATGCAAAAGCATTAAAAGAAAAGTCCATAGCCTTATTTGAGAAGGTCCTTCCCGTTTATAAAAATGAGTATACTGCCTATGCCAAACTTTGTGATACGAAGGGATCTGTCGAAGAAAAGCAGGCATTGCTTCAGAAAATTCAAAACGATTACATGCCTGAGATTGATAAAACATTTGATGAGGTATATGTTTTAGGAAAAGCTTATGCTGAAAAGCATAACCTTAATGTCAACTGGGGCAACTAAGATGGATCAGGAAGCAAACTTATATAGAAATAGAAGCAAAACGGCTAAGCTGCTAAGTCTGTCAGGCGTGATTTGTGTCGTTCTTTTATTGCTCTTTTTATACTGTATTGGAATCTTTGACGGTGAACTAAAAGTGAAACCTGCGGTATTTTCGGGCGGAATATTGCTTATAATGCTAGGTCTCTTGGTGAATAGCTTATTAAATCTTCGGGACAAGTCTGCGCAGATTTCATTAAATAAAAGACATTTTTCCGGAAAAACTACGCCAATGGCAAAAGCTTTCGGTGCCGGCAATTGGGATGATGTTACAGCAATTAATTTACAAAAAGTAGGGGGAGATACTTTGGTCGTTGTCACCTTAGGCAATGCTGCCAATTATAAAGATCGACTTTCGACAATGTTATGGAAAATGGCTTATGATGCCACGTCGCAACAGCTAAATATCATGTACTCGGCCTCTGTAATAGCGATTGAACCTACCGAACTTTACGAGCTGTTTATGACTTATTGGCAAAACTCAAAGCAAGGATCTACGATCAGCTAACATAGGAATTAGCTGATTATAGGAGCAGACAATGTATAATGGATCGCGAACTTTACAGCATATTGATCTTGCGTTGGATAGTTTCCTGTTCCAGGGAGTTTTTTGCCAATGCCTGTGCGCGCTGAAAGTTCGCGATTGCTTTTTGTCGATCTATGTCTTTATAAAGTTCCCCCAGGAGTGTATAATAAAAGTGGTTATCCGTTAGATTTAGTTTTTTGGCCTCGGTCAGTGCAGTTTTTGCACCTTTGGCTTTGTATAAGGCAAAGGTTCTATTGAGTACTGCACCCGGCGAATAATTGACCGCCAGCAAACGATCGTAAAGCTGAAGGATTTCCTCCCATTTTTCTACAGTATCTGCTTTTGCACAATGCCACTGCGCAATTTTTGCTTCGATATGGTAAGAGGTCAACTGATCGCCATCTGCCGACATATTCAAAAAATAAATTCCCTGATTGATTAAGGCTTGATTCCACAGTTTCTCATTTTGTTGTTCATACAGAATGAACTCTCCATCGGTACTTTGTCGGGCATCGAAGCGTGAGGAGTGAAAACAGATTAACGCAATGAGTGCATTCGTTTTGGGTACATTGGTCTTCTCGTAAGTGGATAGCATGATAGCCAGCCGTAGGGCTTCGATACACAGATCCTTTCTTAAAATCTCATCCTGGGTCTTGGAATAGTATCCTTCGTTAAACAAAAGGTAGATAATATGCAATACGTTGTCCAGTCTTTTCACGATTTCATTTTCGGAAGGCAGTTCGAGCTGGATCTTTTCTGTACGAAGCTTTTCTTTTGCCCGGAACAACCGTTTATTGATGGTTTCTTTGTTTGAAAGAAAGGCTTCGGCAATTTCTTCAATGCCAAAACCACAGAGAATCCGCAGTGCCAGCCCTATCTGGGCTTCACTGGCAATCGCAGGTGTGCAGATGGCAAACAGCATCTTTAACTGACTATCCTTGATGTTTTCTTGTGTGAAGTTAAAGTCATCGGTATCCTGCACGACAGTCTGTTTTTGATGTATTTCTGGAATGACCCTTTCCTCGAAAATTTTATTCCTTCTAAAGTGACTTAAGGTTTTCTGTTTGGCTACAGTATACAGCCAGGCGGTCGGGTTTGCGGGTAAACCTTTCGTCTGCCATGATTCCGATGCTAACAGAAAAGTCTCGCTGACAATATCTTCTGCAATTTCAATGTATTGTAGCCCAAAACGTTTTGAAATCACAGCGACGATCTTGGTGAATTCTTGCTGAAAAAGCTGTTTTAGAAAGTTAGATTCCATCATATATAGTAGGGCAGTTGTATAGCATACAACTGCCCATAAAGTTTTTAAACGAAAAGAGCTCTTATCTCAACACTACCATTAGCTTCCAAAATGGGACAACCATGCGCCAATGTCGTCGCTTCTTCAAGGTTTTCTGCGGAGATGACAATGAAGCCCCCGAGGCTTTCCCTGATCTCTACAAATGGACCATCTGTAATAACCCCACCTGGTTTTAACACTTTTCCACTTTTTTCGAGACGTGAACCATGGTCGGATAGTTTTCCCTGTGCTTCAATGTCGCCGATCCAATCCTCCCATTTTTTGTTTATCTTGGCAATTTCTTCTTCGTTCAAAAGAGGCTGTTCACTGCCTGCCTGCCGAAATAATAAGATGAAATCCTTCATGCTTCGTGTTTTATTATGTTAAATAAATTGATTTACCTCGTTTTAGCTTTTTTATGCTGTTTGTACTTTATGTTGGCCCACTTTGTAGCCGCCAGCTTCGGTACGGAAAGAAATATTAAAACGGTTGTATGCATTGATCGTAGTTACAGCCAGCGTCAGGTCTATGAGTTCCTCTTCAGAAAATTCCTGATGCGCAATGGCGTAAACTTCGTCAGGTACATCTCCATTGGTTATTTTCGTTACAGCTTCAGCCCAGGCCAAGGCTGCACATTCACGTGCGCTATAAAGTGGTGCCTCACGCCAAGCGTCCAATAAAAATAGACGTTGTGGATTTTCACCTGTGGCAAGCAAATCTTTTGAATGCATATCCAGGCAATAAGCACAGCCATTGATCTGTGATACTCTAAAATAAATCAGATGTAAAAGTTCTTGTTCGATAGTACATTTACCTAGATAAGCACCCAATCCAAACATAGCCTTCATCGCATTTTGACCTTTTGCGAAAAAATTGATTCGTTGTTTCATTTTATTATTGTTTTAAGTGTAACTGTTTTACACTACAATAATGATTGAAGTTAAAGAAATTGGACATAAGGCTCTAAATATTTTTTTATTTGTTTTTAATGTTTTGATTATTAATGTGTTGTGCTTTATTCTTTTCTAATAAAATTCTAATAATTTTCTATAAGATCTCTAACGGGCATCCTCGGGACGATTGTGGACCTTTGCAGGCAAAGGAGGATGAGCTATGGGTATTTTTGAATTTGCATTACGATTATTGGCGGCATTGCTTTTGGGAGCCGCAGTTGGTTCCGAAAGACAATGGCGTCAAAAGAATGCTGGACTTCGCACCAATACTTTGGTGTCGGTGGGAGCAGCAGCTTTTGTACTTCTTTCCATTGAAATAGGCGGTGACGCTACCGGACGCATCGCTTCTTATGTGGTCAGTGGGATCGGTTTTCTGGGTGCAGGAGTGATTATGAAGGATGGAATGAATGTACACGGCCTCAATACTGCGGCTACGATCTGGTGTTCTGCTGCTGTTGGCGCATTGTCTGGGTTGGGTTTGTATCCGCAGGCAACTTTGGTGGCGATAGCCATTATTCTGACGCATTTGATCTTTCGGCCTATCGGCCAGCGAATGGGCGTCATCAAATTTAGTAAATCAGCCGTTGCGCAAACCGACTACCTAGTATCCATCCGCTGTGGCATAGCCATCGAGAATCATATCCGTGTACTGTTGATCCAAATGCTGGGCAGCGAAGAGAAAGTGCTACTGACCTCATTATCCAGCGATGACACCGTTGAACTGAATGCCGCTGCAATTACCGCGGTGATTAAGGCTGTTGGGCAGCAAGATAGCCTGATCGAACGTATCGCCAGTCGCCTGACAATGGAAGAGAAGGTGAGCAAAATAAGCTGGGAGATTATCGGCACGGAGGCCGATCTATAGGGCTCTTGCAACACTCGATGAGAAGATAAGTGATATCGCATATAAATTAAACAAATTGTAGGGTTATGATCAACGTTAGAGACAAAATAAGAAACCCACTGCATAGCATGATCGGTTCAAATGGGATGAATGTAGGGACGATTACCAAATTGCAGGAGATCGCGAGTCAGGATGAAAAAATGGCTTGTGCTATGTTGGAAAGTAGTGACGGCGGGATTACGGAAGATATGGCCAATGAGCGCCGTCAGAAATTTGGATTGAATGAAATACAACATCAGAAAGCCCCGAAATGGTATATCCAGCTAATAAAATCATTTGCTAACCCCTTTATCTATATACTGCTTGTTATCGCTGCAGTCTCCTTTGCCCTGGATGTCTGGCTAGCAGCGCCCGATGATAAGGATTACAAAACTGTTATTGTGGTCTCCATTATGGTGTTGATCAGTGCTCTTTTACGTTTCGTACAGGAATACCGGAGCAATGCGGCCGCTGAAAAGCTTAAAAGTATGGTCAAAACAACGGCTACTGTATTGCGAAAATTTAGCGGAAAGCAGGAAATCCCAATTGCTGAACTTGTACCGGGGGATATTGTTTATCTCTCTGCCGGCGATATGGTCCCATCGGACTGTCGGGTGATATTGAGCAAGGATCTTTTTGTGAGCGAAAGCATGTTGACCGGGGAGGCGCTTCCTGTCGAGAAAAATTACCTGCCTATCCGCGATGCAAAGGAAAAACAGGCCATAGAGCTGAGCAATATTTGTTTTATGGGAACCAATGTTGTTAGTGGCTCGGCGACAGCTGTTATTGTAACCACAGGCAACTATACTTATTTCGGGAGTATCAGTAAATCCATTACAGGCGAGCGGCCTGAAACAAGTTTTGACAAAGGGATAAACAAGGTGAGTTTTCTACTTATTCGCTTTATGTTGGTGATGGTTCCATTGATCTTTTTGATCAACGGCCTGATGAAAGGGAATTGGACCGAAGCGTTGTTATTTGCGATTGCTGTGGCCGTAGGGCTCACACCTGAGATGCTACCCATGATTGTGACAGCAAATCTAGCCAAAGGAGCGGTTAATATGAGTAAGCGTAAAGTTATCGTCAAACGCTTGAATTCAATCCAGAATATCGGTGCGATGGACATTCTCTGTACGGATAAAACAGGTACGCTAACTTTGGACAAGATCGTGATGGAAAAGCACCTGAATGTCTATGGTGTGGAAGATGACGAGGTACTCAAATGGGCCTACCTCAATAGTTTTCATCAGACAGGCTTAAAAAATTTAATGGATAAGGCTGTACTGGAGCATGTCGAACTACACGATTATCTAAAAGTGGAAGATCAATACCTGAAAGTAGACGAGATACCCTTTGATTTTCAACGACGAAGAATGTCTGTCATTCTCAAAAAGCATAACGGTAAACATCTTTTAATCTGTAAAGGGGCGGTTGAGGAGATGCTGGAATTATGTACGCATGCATTTGACCCTGGCGATGATCGTAGCCTGCATATAGAAAATGACCGTACTGTCCCGATGGATGATACCATGCGGAAAATTGTGTTGAATACATCCAAAAAGATGAACGAGGAAGGCTTGCGTGTTCTATTGGTTGCCATTCGGGAATTTGAGGGATCACATCCGTTGACCTATGCTATTGCGGATGAAGCGAAATTGACGCTAACTGGGTTTATTGGATTTTTGGATCCCGCTAAACCTTCCGCAGCACCGGCGATTGAAGCTTTGCATAGATTGGGGGTAGCCGTAAAAGTACTGACGGGAGACAATGAGATCGTGACACGTAAAATCTGTGGCGACGTAGGTATCCCCGTTCAGCGGATTGTCAATGGTAGTGAACTGGATCAGATCAACGATCAGGAGTTGGATGAATGTGTCGCAGATGTTTCTGTTTTTGCAAAATTAAGCCCACTGCAAAAAGTACGCGTTGTGAAAGCGCTACGTGCCAAGGGACATACTGTAGGTTTTATGGGCGATGGCATTAATGATGCTGCCGCAATTAAAGAGGCTGATGTGGGCATCAGTGTGGACACCGCTGTGGATATCACCAAAGAAAGTGCGGATATCATTTTATTGGAAAAGGATCTGATGGTTCTGCGCAAGGGGGTGATTTATGGTCGTCGGACTTTTGGCAACATCATTAAATATATCAAGATGACAGCAAGCAGCAATTTTGGTAACATGTTCAGTATGCTCGGTGCAAGCGCATTTCTTCCTTTTTTACCCATGTTGCCCGTACATTTGCTGATACAGAATCTGCTCTATGATATTTCACAGGTCTCAATCCCATGGGACAGTATGGATGAGGAGTTTATTTTAGAACCCAAAAAATGGGATGCAGGGAGTGTATCGAAATTTATGCTTTTTATAGGTCCGATCAGTTCCATATTTGATTTCGCGACATTTGCGTTGATGTATTTTATCTTTAAGGCAAACACGGTCGAACAGCAGACACTTTTTCAATCAGGCTGGTTTGTTGAAGGATTGCTTTCACAGACTTTAATTATCCATATGATCCGCACCCGTAAAATACCTTTTATACAAAGCTGGGCAGCAGCTCCGGTGGTCGCATTGACCTCTCTGATTATGCTCGTCGGTATTTTACTGCCATTTTCGCCTTTTGCTACGGCTTTGAAATTACAGCCATTACCTTTATCTTATTTTCCTTGGCTGATGGGTATTTTGGTCGGTTATTGTCTATTGACGCAATTTGCTAAGGACTGGTTTATCAGAAAATTTCATAGCTGGCTGTAGCTCGGAAAGATGCAGCGAGGTGAATTGTAAAATCCTTGGAGTGGTTTGATTAAAAATCAACAACAATTGTTATTTTTAATCAAATTACTCTAATGAAACTGATAACATATACGTTCACAATCCTGGGTTTTGGAATCCTGGCATCCTGCGGGTCGGGATCTAATACCAAAAAAGCCCTTGCGGATACCACCTCCAATGCGAATTTTAAAGCTTACGAAGATCGATTCATCGAGCAGCTTTGGAAAGAAAATCCAGAATGGGCCACACAAGTAGGTTTTCACCGATACGATTCTTTATTGACAATTCCTGATGCTAAAAGCAGGGCATTGCGTTTGGAATTTTCAAAACAGCAGCTTGATCAACTGAAAAAATTTGATCTGAACGAGCTGAACCTTTCGCAACAGACCGATTACCATTTGATCCAGAATTATCTGGAATCCAATGTATGGTCAATCGAAAAGGAACGGGCTTACGAATGGAATCCCTCCGCCTATAATGTAAGCGGAACCATTGCCTTTATGCTGGCTGAGAACTATGCTCCACTGCACGACCGCCTTCACGCTATTGAACAGCGTATGGCAAAAATTCCGGCCTATTATGAAGCCGCGAAAGGACAGGTCAAGAATCCAGCTTTAGTACTGACAGATCTAGCCATACAGCAAAATTTGGGCGGATTATCTGTATTTGAAACGGATCTACGTGATTCTTTAAAAAAATCCAGTCTTCCGGCAGCTGAAAAAGAAGCTATTCAAGCGAAAGCCGACCAGGCTGTAAAGGCAATCAATGGATTTGTCTCATTTTTGAAAACCAATCCAAATCCATCACCGCGAAGTTTTAGGTTGGGTCAGGAATTATACGATCAAAAGTTTAAGTTTGATATCCAGTCAGGATCTACCGCGGCAGAGATCTACGATGCGGCTGTGGCACGTAAGCATTATTTACATGCTGAAATGTATAAAATCAGTAAGGGCCTATGGCCAAAGTATTTTGGAAAGACTGTACAGCCGACAGATAGTTTGGTAATGATCCGCAAGATGATTGATACCTTGTCCGTTAATCACGTCAAAGCGGCCGATTTTCAGTCTGCTATTGAGGCACAGATTCCAAAACTGGTGGAATTTGTGAAGAAGAAGGATCTCTTATATATTGACGACAGCAAACCTTTGGTTGTACGGAAAGAACCTGCCTACATGGCCGGTGTGGCCGGCGCCTCGATCAGTGCTCCGGGTCCCTATGATAAAAGTGGGAATACATACTATAATGTCGGTAGTCTTGCAGGATGGACCAAAGAAGCATCAGAAAGCTATCTGCGGGAATATAATCACTATATTTTACAGATTCTGAATATCCACGAGGCTATTCCGGGGCATTATACGCAGTTGGTCTATGCCAATCAGTCTCCGAGCTTAATCAAGAGTGTTTTGGGGAATGGCGCGATGATCGAAGGATGGGCCGTTTATACCGAGCAGATGATGCTGGAAAATGGCTATGGTGACAATGCACCTGAAATGTGGCTGATGTGGTATAAATGGCATTTGCGTACTGTATGTAACGCGATATTGGACTACAGTGTGCATGTGAAGAACATGAGTGAAAAGGATGCGATGCATTTATTGGTTGACGAGGCATTTCAACAACAGGCAGAGGCTGCAGGGAAATGGAAAAGAGTATCCGTCAGTAGTGTGCAGCTGACGTCTTATTTTACGGGATACAAAGAAATCTATGATTTAAGGGAGGCCGTGAAAAAGGAGGAAGGTGACCAATTTAAGCTGAAAGCCTTCAATGAGAAATTTTTAAGTTTTGGCAATTCGCCGGTAAAATATATCCGGGAAATGATGCTGAAAAAATAGGTGTTCTAAATCTCAATAGAAAGCCACTTTGATACAAGGTGGCTTTCTATTTTTATGGCTATTACACTACAGCTACGACATATCCCGTTCTATTTTTGCTGTTGAATCTCTTCATTAGGCGACTTTAGCAAATTTGTTCCGATATTCTATGGGCGTAAGGCCCGTTATTTTTTTGAAAATATCCCGAAATGCTTTGGTGTCTGTATAGCCGACATCATACATCACCTGGGAGACGTTTTTCCTTGAGGCCTCAAAGAATTTCTTGGCAGCCTCTATGCGCACACGCTGGATATATTCTACGGGTGTATTGTTTGTTGCTTCTTTAAACCTGCGTTCAAAAGTCCTGCGGCCAATGTTTACAAAATTTGCAAGGTCCTCAACAGTAATTTTTTCCTCATATTTCAGTTCGATGTAATCCTGTGCTTTCTGGATATCCACATCATCGTGATTTCGCTGTCCACGGAATATTGCAAATTGGGACTGACTGTCCCGGCTGATATCTAGCGCAAAATATTTAGCAATCATAACTGCTGTTTCACGGTCTGAAAACTTTTCGACGAGATACAGAATTAAATTCCAAAGGCTGGCGGCACCGCCGCTGCTGTAAATATTGTCGTTTTCGGTGATAACGGCGCCGTCTTCGATTTCTATTTCGGGGTATTTTTCCTTGAATTCGCTGATATATGCCCAATGAGTCGAGCATTTTTTTCCATTTAACAGCCCCGTTTCAGCCAGAAGAAAAGCTCCTACGCATAAGCTGGCCAAACGGGTGCCTTTTAAATGAAGTTTTCTAAAATAAGGTATTGCATCGGCATTGTCTCTTATTCCGGTCTCAATATCCCCAAAAGTCGGCGGTATGATCAGTAGATCGGTGCGGTCGACATCTTGTAGTAAGCGATTTGTTTTTATCGTGTACTCGCCGCTATTGGCAGGCACGTATTCGCTAAGCCCCACATACTCAACATTGAATATCGGTTTTTTTCCAAAAGCCGATAGAAATTCATTGGCCGTATGAAAGGTTCTAAATGCTGGCGTAATACCTTCAATAGTACCGTATTGGGGAACAAAAACAGAGATTTGCATATCTTTTTGGTTTATATATGATAAAGGTACAAATTGTTTTTGTCGTAATCCACCCCTATAGTTGTCGGTTTTACAATACGCCGGCCTTTAAAATCCTTTGCATCTTTGCTATATCATTATAGACAAAGAAAAAGAAATCATGGAAAGACAAACAAAAATCAAGGTGGCAGCCACAATCAATGCACCGGTAGACAAAGTCTGGCAGCAATGGAACGCACCAGCAGATATTATGCAATGGAATGCTGCAGATCCAAGTTGGCATTGTCCGAGCAGTCAAAACGACTTGCGTGTGAATGGGACTTTTAAAAATCGGATGGAAGCAAAGGATGGCAGTTTTGGGTTTGATTTTGAAGGAACTTATGATAAGGTTGAGTTGCATCAGGAAATCGCCTATACCATGCCTGACGGCCGGACAGTAAGCACACTGTTTTCCGAAAAAGATGGCAAGACAATTATGAGTACCACTTTTGATGCGGAGCAGATGAATGATCCTGAATTTCAGAAGCAAGGCTGGCAGTCAATCCTTAATAATTTTGTAAAACATGTTGAATCAACGAATTAATCACCTTAAAATATCAGATCATGAAAAAGAATAAAATTATCTTCTGGATAGCGACAATATTTATTGTTATCTGGGAAGGCGCTATGCCACTGGGCACATTACTATTTGCACCGCAATATATGAATGCGGGAACCAAACCTTTAGGTTACCCGGATTATTTTGCCTATGCCCTTATTATCTGTAAAGTGCTCGGAGTCATCGCCATTGCCATCCCACAGTTTCCGGCTAAATTAAAGGAATGGGCTTATGCAGGATTGACATTCAGTTTGGTGTTTGCCTTTATCAGTCATACTTGCGTGGATAAAAATATAACCTATATGCTATTGCCTCTTATTGTATTGGGTATCCTGATGTTATCTTATGTCTATCGGTCAAAGATAGCTGGTACAGGTCGTGCCGCACAGCAGCATACCTATACAGGCGCGTCGGCGATATCCTAATATTTTGGCCTATCAGAGTGTTCCCGTCGGAAGGATAGGTTATTGAAAATTATTAGAAAGAACAAAAAGATCGTATTATCTATTTACATTATAAACAATCAAACGAGATGAAAACAAATAGTGTTTCTTTACATCGGGTTATTCAGGCGAGTCCTGAAAAAGTCTTCCGTGCATTCGCGGATCCGGTAGCGCATGCTACATGGTTACCTCCTTACGGTTTTGTCTGTACTGTACAACAGATGGATTTTAAAGTAGGCGGTCAATTTAAGATGACATTTATCAATTTTGGTACGGGCAATGGTCATTCTTTTGGTGGAGAATATTTGGAAATTATACCCAATGAATTTATCAAATATGTTGACCGCTTTGATGATCCTAATTTACCCGGAGAAATGACAACGACAGTCTCGCTGCGTGCAGTTAGCTGCGGTACAGAACTTAAAATAGAGCAAACAGGAATTCCTGAAGTTATTCCAGCTGAAATGTGTTACCTGGGATGGCAGGAATCTTTGGAAAAAATGAAAAAACTTGTAGAGCCCGTCATACCAGACGCATAGCTTAATCGAATTTGTTTAGGATATGGAACGGTTAAGAAGCGGGATTTTTATCACATTTTCGGGGAATTGTAGAAAGGCGCTTATGTTTTATCAGTCATGTTTTGGCGGAAGCCTCGATTTTGACAGACTGGATAAAAAAATAAATGGGTATTCAGAGCTACCTATTGTAAGCGCCTCTCTTATTTCCCCAAGCGTGATCATTTATGGTTCGGATCTGGTACACGATGATGGACGAAAAATTGGCAACTATCTTTCGATATTTTTGCCTTGTACGAATGTGGCTGACCGTGGCCGGCTTGCTATCAAACTTACAGCGGGACGACAAGCCATATTGGGGAATAACGAGACAGACCAACTGGTAGAAGTAACAGATATTTTCGACGTAAGGTGGATATTGGGGATTCAATAGCTTTTTTTAAATCTTATTTTTTGTTAAGTTGACGAAATCAGTCGTATTATAAAATCACGCATCATCCTATGCTTATAATTCACGGGACATATGACAAAATCTGGCATTTCGGACTTCCTTTTTCTGGTACCTCACAAGAGCGTAGATCTGTACCCATTACTATTATTCGCAGAAGTGTAATTTTGTGTATGCTTCAAGTAAAGTTGATAACAGTAATTTAGTGATAATAATGGAACTACAGATACGGAATAGCACACTTGGCGATATTGATTCGATTTTTAAGTTTTATAAGTTTGCGACAGATTTTCAAAAAGCAAAATCCATGATTTCTTGGCCTGAATTTGACCGGAAGCTTATTGAGCAGGAACTGAAAGAGCATAGGCAATGGAAAATGATTGTCGGCGGGGATATTGCCTGTGTCTGGGCGACGACATTCGATGATCCTGATATCTGGGAAGAAAGAAATAACGATTCGGCGGTTTATATTCATCGTATTGCCACAAATCCCGATTTTAGAGGTAAGAATCTCGTTCGATATATTGTGCATTGGGCGATTGAATATGCCATTGCAAATCATAAGAAGTTTGTTCGCCTGGATACGGTGGGGGAAAATAAAGGACTTATTGAACATTACACCAGATGTGGTTTCGAATTTCTGGGATTAAAGAAACTTCGCGATACATCTGGTCTGCCCGCACATTATGATAAGGCCACGGTAAGTCTATTTGAGTTAAAGCTCTGAGCGGCCGATCCAATCTGCCTATACGGTTTTCATACCTCGGTGAGCTGTATGGGTAATAACTGTTTTTAGTTGATATTGCATTGAAAAATAGGTAGATCTGCCTGTTTTCTTGTGAACTTTTGTTATATTGTTGTAACAAATTGTCGTTTTGCTATACTAACGAATTATTAACAGTTAAACTTATTTATGAATTTATCAATAGAAAGTCTCAGTAAAACCTATCCAAATGGTGTAAAAGCGCTAGACGAAGTAAACTTGGAAATAAAACCGGGTATGTTTGGTCTCCTCGGACCAAATGGAGCAGGAAAATCATCCCTGATGCGCACCATAGCCACTCTTCAGAAGCCCGATCATGGCCGTATTACTTTTGGTGATATTGATGTCCTTGGAAAGCAAATGGAGCTGCGAAAAGTTTTGGGTTATTTACCGCAGGAATTTGGTGTTTATCCGAACCTTTCAGCGATGGATTTATTACACTATTTTGCGAAGCTCAAGGGGATTAAGTCAAGTGCTGACCGACAAGCGATCATCAAGCGTGTTCTTGAAGTGACCAACCTTTGGGATGTCCGAAACAAGAGTGTGAGCGGCTATTCGGGGGGAATGAAACAACGCTTTGGCATTGCCCAGTTATTGCTGAACGATCCCAAGCTGATTATTGTTGACGAACCTACCGCAGGACTGGACCCGGCTGAAAGACATCGTTTTTTAAACGTATTGCGGGAGATCGGAACCAATCATACGGTTATTTTTTCGACACATATTGTGGATGATGTGCGCGAATTATGCCATGAACTTGCTATTCTCAATGGTGGTAAAATACTATTGCGCGGCACGCCAAAGGAAACAATAGAACAATTGGAAGGCAAGATCTGGGTACGAATCATTAGCCGCGATCAATTGGATGAGTATACACAGAAGTATAATGTAATTTCAACCAATTATAATCAGGATAATACGCTTAATATTCGGGTCTATAGTGATGTGCAGCCAGATGAATCCTTCGTAAGTGCGCAAGGGCAACTGGAAGATGTCTATTTTGTCGCACTAAAAACTGACCAACGCCATGTTTAGTCCGATTTTTAATTTTGAGTTTACACGTTGGTTTAAGAGTGCTGCCGTCTATATTTATATGGCTTTATTTTTTGTCCTGTCGTTGTTCATCATGTTGTCCTCACTCGGAATATTTGATGGCGTTACGGCGACGACTTCATCCAATACCATCAGAAATTCGCCTTGGGCTATTAATGAGATGATAAACGGGATGTCTTCCATTATCTATTTTTTAATTCCCTCTATTGTGGGCGCCTGTGTTTATCGGGATTTTCAATATAATGTCCATACCATTCTCTTTAGTTATCCGTTTACCAAAACGGACTATCTGCTGGGGAAGTTTTTTGGATCGATAGCTGTGGTACTCGTTATCGTACTGGCATCGACTTTAGGTATTGTTGTTGCGCAATTCGTTCCGGGAATTAATCCAGATTTGTTGGGTCCCGTACATGTTTTAGCCTACATCCAGACCTATCTTATTCAGGTTATCCCCAATCTGGTTATCCTTAGCGCCATTATTTTTGTAACGGTCACTTTTACCCGTAATGTATATGTAGGTTTTGTTGCGGTGCTGGTGCTTATTATTGTACAGGTACTTGTTCAAAATCTGACAACAAACGCTGATAATCGTTATCTCGGGGCATTGATAGATCCCTTTGGTGATAGCGCCATTTCCTACTACACGCAATATTGGTCTCCTGAAGAAAAGAACACAAACAATCTTCCTTTTCTGGGAGCAATTGTCTATAATCGTCTGATATGGCTTGCTGTAGCAGCATTGTTTATTGGTGGATTTTACTTGTTATTTTCTTTTTCACAGGATTCCATTTCAGTAAAAACGGGCAAGAAAGGAAAACGCTTGACAAAAAATAATTTTGACAGTGTTTTTCGTCTCAATCTACCAAAAGTGCGCTACGACTTTTCAATCGTCCACTACCTGAAAACGACTTGGACACTGGCGCGATATGACTATCGGTACATTGTAAAAAAACCAGTTTTTTTGATTCTAACCCTGGTTGGTGTACTGTTTATCATCTTGATGGCTAGTACAATCGGTGCAATTTTTGGTACCTCGACATATCCTGTTACCTGGAAAATGCTTTTGATACCGGGAACGACCTTTAAATTCTTTTTGTTGATCCTGACCTTTCTCTTCAGTGGTTTATTGGTTCATCGTGGTAGCATTACACGTATGGGCGGATTATTGGATGCGACACCCGTTCCGAACTGGGCGCTCATGGGCTCCAAAATAATCGCGATCATCTTAATGCAACTGACCTTGCTGGTGGTGGTGATGCTCACCTGTATGGCATTTCAGGTCTATCATCATTATTATCATTTCGAAATCGGGCAGTACATCATGCACCTGATGGTGTATGGTATGTTGGCAAATATTGTATGGCTCTTTGTGGCCATCTTTGTCCACACGCTCTTCAAAAATTATCTGGCTGGTTTTTTTATTCTGTTAACCTTATTTATCGGATTGCCATTTTTATCGATGGTGGGCGTGGAGCAGGCGATTTATCAATTTAACCAGGGACCCGGTCTCGACTATTCGGATATGGACGGTTTTGGCTATATCTTACCCTTTTTAACTTATCGTGTCTATTGGCTGCTATTTGCGGTGTTTTTTCTTACGATGGCGCTTTTGCTTTGGCGTAGAGGTGGATTTTCGGGGATGAAAGAACGTTGGGAAATATTAAAAACAAACTTAAGCCCAACCAGTATAACAGTCCTTATCCTGAGTTTAATTGGTTTTGTAGGGATCGGAGCGGGTATATATTATGAGAACCATATTAAAAACCCTTATTATACAAGCCTTGATCATGAAAAGCAGTCTGTGGAGTGGGAAAAGAAGTACAAAAAATATCAATTTCGACCTCAGCCCCGTGTTGTTGACATCAAGTTCAATATGGATATCTATCCTTCCATACGTAGCTTTAAAGCACAAGCTTCTTATGTGCTGAAGAATAAGACTACGGTTGCCATAGACTCCATTTTTGTCAATTATAATGACTATGACTATACCTTTTCTTTCGATGTGCCTCATAAGCTGATATCGGCCGATGATATTTATAATTTCAATATCTATAAGTTGACTAAGCCAATGGCTCCTGGGGATTCAATTGTCTTAAATTTTACTACGGTTAGTCCGGCAAACACTTGGGTGAACGAGAAGTCTCCCGTTAAAGGTAACGGAACTTTCATTAACAATATGCTGTTTCCAAATATCGGTTATTTGGATCGAGGTGAGTTGGTGGATAATGATATCCGAAAAAAATATGGACTACCTTACCGGGATCGTATGGCTCCGCCCACGGACTCCAACGCGCGAAAGAACAATTATATTTCAAATGATGCAGACTGGATTCGGTTTGAGGCAACAGTAAGTACCGATAAGGATCAATTGGCCATTGCTCCGGGATACCTGACTAAACAATGGGAGAAAAACGGAAGAAAATATTACCAGTATAAAATGGATTCAGCGATCCTGAATTTCTTTGCATTTAATTCCGCTCGATATGAGATAAAAAAGGGTCAATGGAATGGTGTTAATTTGGAAATCTATTACCACAAAGGGCATATGTACAATCTTGATCGAATGATGGCATCGAGCAAGGCGTCTTTAGCTTATTATACCAGCCAATATAGCCCTTATCAGCATCGACAACTTCGGATCGTTGAATTTCCTCGAACAGCGGGAACTTTTGCGCAGTCTTTTGCCAATACCATTCCTTTTTCGGAGGCGATAGGTTTTATTGCAGATGTGGATGAGAAAGAAGACGATGCGGTGGATTATCCTTATGCTGTGACCGCGCACGAAATAGCGCACCAGTGGTGGGCACATCAAGTTGTCGGTGCCAATACGCAGGGAGCTACATTGATGTCAGAAAGCATGTCTGAATATTCCTCTTTGAAAGTACTGGAAAAGAGGTATGGAAAGGGGCAGATGCGTAAGTTTCTCAAAGACGCACTGGATGGCTATCTAAAGGGAAGAAGTGCGGAGAAATTAGGGGAAAAGCCGCTAATGTACAATGAGAATCAAATGTATATCCATTATCAAAAAGGCTCATTGGTATTGTACGCGCTGAGTGACTACCTTGGAGAGGATGTATTCAACCATACAGCAAAAGCTTATTTGGAAAGTACGGCCTTCCAAAATCCACCCTATACAACATCTTTGGAATTTGTGGATTACTTTCGCAAAGCGACGCCAGACTCCCTGCGTTATCTGATTAAAGACATGTTTGAAACGATCACCCTGTACAATAATAAAGTGGAGAAGGTGAGTGCCAAAAAACTGAAAAATGGAAAATATCAAGTGGATATTCAATTTGAAGTGGCTAAGTATCGGGTGGACGCCAATGGGAAAAAGAGTTACAATGATCAAGGAAGCAAACCGTTATTATTTAAAAAATCAGATCGGGTGACATTGAAATCTTTGCCACTGAGTGACTATATTGAGGTTGGGGTTTTTTCGAAATCCGCAGATAAGAAAAATGGGAAACCACAGGAAATTTACCTGAAAAAACATCGTATTGATCAGATCAATAATACATTGACATTGCTTGTGGATCAAAAACCTACGCAGGTTGGTGTTGATCCGTACAACAAACTGATTGATATTGATTCAGATGACAATAGAAAAGATATCTAGCGTTGTTCCGGTTTGTTGTTCTCGTGGGCATTGTTCTAACGAATTGTAAAATGGCCATAACAGATGGTAAACCTGTGTGGATGGTAAGAGGTACATTTGGCGATTAATAGATGGAGAGTGGGAATTAAACAGAAAAAGTCGCTTTTCTTATTCAGAAAAGCGACTTTTCGTTTTGTGCTCCCACCTGGGCTCGAACCAGGGACCAAAAGATTATGAGTCTTCTACTCTAACCGACTGAGCTATAGGAGCAGGTCGTTTGTTTTGTCAATTTTAGCATTGGTTATGCCGTTTTGACGATGCAATTATCGATATTTGTATTGGTATTTCAAAATAATTCGATGGAAAAAATTAAAAATATTGTTCTTGATTATGGGAATGTAATCTTCATGATCGACTTTATGAAGTTGAAAGTTGCTTTTACTCAGTTAGGTATAGAAAATGTTGACGAAGTTTTTGGGCATCATGGTCAAAGTGCACTTTTTGATGATTTTGACAAGGGAAAAATTAATGCTGCGCAATTCCGGGATGGGATTCGTGCGATTACTAAAAATCCTGCCTTGACCGACGCACAAATTGATGGAGCATGGAACAGTTTATTGATTGGTGTTCCCGAGGGACATCATTCGTTATTATTGCAACTGAAAGAAAAGTATCGCACGTTTTTGTTGAGCAATAATAATGCTATTCATTATGCGTACTGTATGAATGATATTCATGAAAAATATGCTGTTGCCGATAATGAAGGATTTTTTGAAAAAACCTATTATTCACATTTGGTTGGCATGCGTAAACCAGATGCTGCTATTTTCGAATTGGTCATGACGGAGCAGGAGTTAAATCCCGCGGAGACGTTGTTTATTGATGATAGCCCGCAACATTTGGCTACGGCTAAGCAATTAGGTTGGCATACCGCATTGTGTACCAAGGAGAAACCTTTGAGAATGATCTTGGAGGAATTTGAATTAATATAAAATTTATTTTTCTTTTCTTATTCAATGTAAATATTGTACCTTTGTCCCACTTTAAATTTTAAAAGCGACGAAAGGAGGTATATACAACGCATGATTATCGTAAATGTAAAAGAAGGAGAATCTTTAGATAGAGCATTAAAACGTTTCAAGAAGAAATTCGAGAAAACTGGCGTTTTAAGAGAGTTGCGTTCACGTCAAGCTTATGAAAAGAGATCTGTAACTCGTCGCATTCAAGTGAAAAAAGCGATTTACAAACAATCTTTGAATCAAGATGTGGCTAACTAATTGATTCGCTGAGAATTTAAAAAATATAAAGGGAAAAGCATTGCTTTTCCCTTTTTTTTGTGCTTTTAAGTTTGTAATTTAAGGATAGTATAGCGCGGGAAATTATGTTGGAAAAGGAGTTTATTCGGTATTTACAGATTGAAAAAAGATATTCAGAACATACGGTTGTTGCCTATCGACACGAGTTGGAGATGTTTCAGTCTTTTTTGGATGCGGAGGGGCTCGTGTTATCGGATGTTGTTTATCGAGATTTACGGCATTACTTCGCGAAGATGATGGAATCTGGTAAGAATGCGAGTTCTGTCAATCGAAGCATGTCTTCGTTGCGGACCTATTTTAAATTTCTTCAACGTGAGGAATGCCTGGATAAAAATCCCATGACACTTATTAAGGCCTTAAAGACGGCAAAGAAGCTTCCCGTCGTTGTCGAGAAAGAAAAACTGGTTCTTCTGTTGGATCATCTGGAACAAGAGCAGAACGATTTTGAGTCATGCCGGAATTACATGGTCATGGAGTTACTTTTTGGTACGGGAATTCGTTTGGCCGAACTGTTGAAAATTAAGGAGCAGGATATAGATTTTTTTAATAAAAATATTCTTATATTAGGTAAAAGGAGCAAAGAACGGCTTGTTCCGATAAATGATCTTTTAGTAAAAGAATTGAAAAACTATTTGCAACAAAAGGCGTCGCAATTTGTTGATACTAATAACAGCTTACTGATTGTTACGAAAGAAGGTAAACCAGCGTATGCCAAGCTGATCTATGATATTGTGCATCGTTATTTAACACTGATTTCCACGCAGGGTAAGCGGAGTCCTCATATTTTGAGGCATACGTTCGCAACAGCCCTATTGGATAACGGGGCGGATTTAAATGCAATTAAAGAACTGCTGGGACATGCGGGGCTTGCTGCAACGCAGGTGTACACGCACAACTCAGCAGAACGATTGAAGTCTATTTATAAACAAGCTCATCCAAAAGCTTAAAAAAAGGAGGAAAAATGAACATTACTGTGCAATCCATTCGATTTAATGCAGATCAAAAGTTAATCGAATTCATTAAAAAGAAAACAGGAAAATTAGAGCAGTTTTTGGATTCAATTATCGGTGGTGAATGCTACCTGCGATTGGAAAATGTCGATGACGAGGCAAATAAGATTTCAGAGATTAAACTGAACATTCCAGGAAGCCAACTTTTCGCAAAAGGGCAGGCGAAGAGTTTTGAGGAGGCGACAGATATCGCCGTAGAATCCTTACGTAGACAGATTAATAAACATAAAACAAAGACGAAGAATACCGTTATTAGCAATCGCAAAGAAGTACTTTCCGTGGAGGAAGAAGAAGAGGAAGAATTAGATTAAAATATACTATATACTTTTAAGGAAGGAGGTCAATTTAAATTGACCTCCTTTTTTTATGGTGGCCATCGAGTTGTGCTGACTTTGTGGAACTGCTAGCTTCCTCGTCTTAAGTGCTTGGCAAGCCGTTTAGGGGATTCAGAACTTGTCAGCAATTTCAAATAGTAAGCTTATTTATATTTAATCAAAATAATCAGTTATTTACTTGGATTGATTATAAATAATATTTATTTTTGAGCAGTTTAAAAGAGAAGGTAATAGAAATGTCAGAATTGGTTTGTCCATTAGCGCACGTTGAAGAAGTGTTTTCTACCACAGCCGGTACGGTTTATCAATGTAGCCGTAAAAATTGCTTCTGGTTAGAGTACAATAACGAAACGACATCTTTTTCGGTATCAGACTTTTTGAAATTCAAGAAGCACATGGATACTATTGATGTGGAACGTATGATCAATGATACCACACGTTCATCTGATTTTGAGATTGTTATGCCTTTTCGTACAGAGAGATGCTTCATTCTTGCTGTAGAGGATGTGCTTCAGCTTCGCGAACTGTTGGATGGCGCTAAATTTATGATGGAATTAAATTCGGTTATCAGAACCTGTCTACAGGTATCGCCTTTTGCTGTCTTGGCATAGGCATATATTTTATAATAATATACAAAAAAGCGGTGTATCTAACAAGAGATACACCGCTTTTTGTTATATAGCGTGCTTATTTAAATTAAAATTAAATAAGTATCCTTTTCATGTACAGCTACACCTATTGAAAATCGGTATTTATTGGAGTAACATGACTATCATTATTTAAATTTATGGGCTATTGAAAGTATCAATGAACGGTATTTGTAATTGTATTGATTCTAAACAAGTTGCGGTTTGTCTGTCTAATTTAGACTGAATTTGTATTGCAGATTGTTTATACAGACTTTCCAAATCGGATGTATCTTTGTAATGTAATCGGGTGATAAGGTGTATCACTTGAGATTGTTTTAGAAATTAAACTTAAGGTAAATATGAAAGATTTATTGAAATTAAAATCTTCTTTGAAAGAAGAGATCGAAAATATACTAAATGCACAGATCAAAGTAGAAGCACATTCTTCAGCACTATATTTGGCAATGTCTTCATGGTGTGATGATCAGGGGTTGGAAAACGCTGCTGAGTTTTTTGCAAAGCAGTCTAACGAAGAGCGTGAGCACATGTTGAAACTTTTCAACTACATTAACAATCGTGGTGGACGTGCGATCTCGCCGGAAATTACTGGTATCCCACAAGATTTCGAATCATTCCGCGGAGTATTTGAGCAGACTTTGGAGCAGGAAATGTTTGTCACAGAGCAGTTTAATAATATTGCTGATAGATGTGCCAAAGCGAAGGATTATGTGACCTTCAACTTTGTACAATGGTTCCTTGAAGAGCAAGTAGAGGAAGAGTTTGTTGCACGACGTATCCTGGAATTATTTGATGTCATTGGTGAAGATGGTACAGGTCGTTGGGAAATTGACAAACATCTTGTGAAGGTTACCTTTGCAGGTGAGTAACAGATTATAAAAAATTAGTTGAAAGAACGAGTTGTTTTCCTAACAACTCGTTTTTTTTTATACAAAATCACAACTTTTTACGTTAATAGCTTAAGAATTCTTATATTGAATTGTATTATTGCAAAGTCTGTTTGATGAAACTAAGGGGCGGGGATATAATCCGGTTTATACTTTTGTTATCCATTATAAGCTTATTTTTTCTGCCTAAAAGCACTTTTGGTCAGGCGACAAAAAAAGAAGTTTATGGAATTGTTGTAGATACTGCCGGCAGTCCGCTGAAAGGTGTTAGCGTGCATTTGACGAGTTCCCGGGATACCTTGTTTTCATCAACCTCAGCTACCGGCTATTTTCACTTCGGACGTGTTCTGGGCAACGACATTCGCATAAGCTGTAGCCAGATAGGTTTGAGTATTCTCGAAAGAAGTTATCCGCTATACAATAGTAGCACAGCCAAATTAGATGTAGGAAAATTGACCATGTTTCCACATGTATCCTTGCTCAAAGAAATCGTTATCCAAAAATATAAACCTATTGTCTATAAGCAAGATACCGTGCAGTTTAATTTGGACGCTTTTCAGTTCGATCGGAGGGCACTTTTAGAGGAAGCGCTCAAAGCCCTGCCAAATGTGCAAGTATCCAGAGACGGGTCAGTCTATGCTTTTGGAAAAGCGATATCGTCGGTAAAAGTTGATGGTAAAAAATTCTTTGGTGGCGATGTACTTACGGCTACACGGAACCTTCCGGCAGATTTTGTCAAGAGTGTACAGGTCATTGATTTTTATGGTGATGAAGCAACGGCCAAAGGCATCAAAAGCACGGAGTCAGAGAAAGTACTGAATATTGTCCTTAAAGAAGATAAGAAAAAAATCACCTTTGGGCAGGCGACATTGGGCGGGGGAACCGCTGAGCGCTATCTGGGCAGTATTGGGGTGAATAGATTTGATAATGGAAAGGAATATTCTATCGTGTCTTCGATGAATAATACAAATACCAATCTCTTTTCATTCGGCTCTCCGAATGGAGGGGAGCGTGAACGGGAAATGGGCGAATTGGCGGATTTTGCTGATCCCACCGATGGTGTTAATAAGATAAGTTCTATTGGAGCAAGTTTTTCCAGTCCACTATCCAAAAAGGTGAACGCAAGTGGAAAATATTCTTTTACACAGCGTAATAATAATACGGTAGGAAATTCTTTTTTGCAGTCTATTTATGGGTCTGGAAAAGGAAGTAATACAGCAATCAGTAACTATGAGGATTACAAAATAAAGTCGGTTGACCGGACACACAAGATGGACTGGGACTTTGACATGAAGCTGTCGCCTAAAGATCAATTAAAGATTTCTCCAAAACTCTCCTGGACCAATTCTACAAGCCGAACATTAAAAGATAGACGGATAAGAAATAATATACTGAGCAGTACGGGTAACTATGAGGCAGCGAATAGTACCGAGAGCCCCGCAGCAGCCCTTGATCTGTTTTATGTGCGTAGTTTTGATAAACCGGGCCGAAAAATATTGTATACTTTTCATTCTGACTTTAACTCTTTAGATAAAGATGAGGTGTTGCGTGATGATAATACAGCCATAGATAGTAGCCTGACTCCTCCAAAGGTCACAAATACTTATCTAAATCAGATGATCCAATCCAATAATGAAAGTAAAAATATCCAAAGCCGTTTGTCTCTTGTGGAACCTGTGGATCTAGGCGGTGTTTTGGAGATCAATTACGATTTTGATTATACAAGAATTGATGCCAGTCGTTTGACTTTCGATAATACACTTCAAGAGAAACCTCTTTTGATAGATTCATTAAGTTTAAAATACGATTATTCTTTTGCTAATAATAAGGTTGGGATGGTTTACCGTCAGGATATAGGAAAAAATGTTAAGATAAATTTGGGCTTTGCAGTCCAGGCTTCAGAATTAACCGGGGCTTTAACGAATGAAAACATACGAACTTCCTATCCGAATGTCAATCTTGTTCCTTCGGCGGGGCTAAAATGGAAGTTTACGAAAGACGAGGATCTGGCTATAGATTATTATGGACGAAATAACCAGCCTAGTTTTTATCAGATACAACCTGTAGTAGATAATACCAATACTCAGAATATTGTTATTGGAAACAAGGATCTGAAATCTGAATTTGCACATAGCATAGTTTCAAAATACCGAAAATCCATGACGCGTAAGGGACAATATCTTGAAGCTAGTCTTGCTTATAACCTTGTCAATGATAAAATTGTGGCAAACCGTACGATCGAGCCTAATTCAACAGTACAAAAAACAACATACCTGAATACTGAAGGCTATTTTGATATCAAAAGTTACTATCTTTTTACAGCCTCTTTGTTTTCGGATAACTTACAGATGAGCCTTAACGGTAATGCTGATTATTACAACAATATATCGTATGTCAATGATAAGAAAAGCTTTGGTGGACATTTTTTATTCACACAGGCGATTCAATTTCGCTATGCCTGGAACGATATTTTTGAGGCCGAGCTCAATGGTAATTATTCGCTGAATCGGGCGACTTTTGATTGGCCTGTTCGCGATAATATTACGGCGCATTCGGGGATTGTGGGCTTGGGTTCAAAGGCCTATATGGGCAAACATTTTACCATGGGACTGGAGTTGTCTCAAAAGTTTAACGCAGGGTATTCAAGTTCATGGAGCAATATCAATCCAACGATCATTAATGCCTATCTGGAATATACTTTTGGACGCAATAATCTGGGTATGCTGCGGTTTCAGGGATTTGATTTGATGAATCAGAATACGGGAATCTCCCGTGCGGTTGTCGGAAACGATATATTGGATGTTCAAAACAATCGCTTGGCCCGTTATTTTATGCTCTCGCTCAATATACGGCTACAAAAATATCCGAAGAAATCCTAAAAATGCGTAGCTGAAGACGTCGGTATTCCGGGATAGGTAATATGAAGGTTAAACAACGGATGGGCCCATCGAATAGTTGGAAGAAAAAATAGTGGTCTCTAGACGAGCACGAATAAAAACATAATAAATAAATAAATATTCACAGATGAAAGCAGTGGTTATAACCCAATCGGGCGGTCCGGAGGTATTGCATGTTGAGGAGCTTGAACAACCCCCAATGGGTGACTTGGATGTGCTGATAGCAGTCAAGGCGGCTGGGGTGAACAGGCCGGACGTTTTTCAGCGTAAGGGAAACTATCCCGCTCCTGCAGGTGTCGATCCCCGAATTCCGGGACTCGAGGTGGCGGGAGTTATTGTCGCAAAGGGGCCTCTGGTCGATCGTTGGAATATCGGTGATCCGGTATGTGCATTGGTCGCTGGTGGCGGGTATGCAAATTATGTTTCCGTATATGAAGGCCATTGTCTTCCTATTCCGCCTAATCTGACTTTTGAAGCGGCTGCAGCACTTCCAGAAACAGTTTTCACGGTGTGGGATAATGTTTTTCGTCGGGGAAAACTGCAGGCTGGTGAACACTTTTTAGTTCATGGCGGAGCCGGCGGGATCGGGAGTACCGCTATTCAGTTGGGCGTCCTATTTGGGGCAGAAGTCTATACGACCGTTAGTTCGGAAGAAAAAGGCCTTTTTTGCCAATCTCTTGGTGCATCAAAAGTCATTAATTATAAAAGGGAAGACTTCCAGCAGGTATTGGCCGATCTCAGGGTTGATGTGATCTTGGATAGTATAGGCGGTGCTTATTTCGAAAAAAATATAGATCTTCTAAACCCTGATGGGCATCTGGTCTATATCAATGCCATGCAAGGTGCAAAAGTGGAATTGAACTTGCTTAAATTGATGCAAAAGCGGATTACATTGACAGGAAGCACCCTTAGAGCAAGGGATCGTCAATTTAAAGAAGTATTGCGTAATGAGATCTTGGCTAAGGTGTGGCCTAAGATTGTTACCGGAGATTTTAAACCGGTCCTGTTTCGTGTTCTTCCATTTGAGGAGGCCCCAGAGGCGCATCGTTTAATGGAAGATTCCACCTTGCTGGGCAAGGTCGTCTTAACTTTTTGATTTTTGATAGTTTAGGGGTGTTGTGCCCGTGATATTCTTGAAATATTTGTGGAAACTTGAAAAGTTTTGAAATCCGGATTCGAAGCAGATTTGTTTGATTGTCTGCTTGTTTTCCATTAGGAGATTACATGCGGTCTTTACACGCATTTCAATTAGAAACTGAAAAAGTGTTTTCCCCAGCTGTGATTTAAAATAACGACAAAATGAATTGGGAGTCATACCTGTCAAAGAGGCTAGCTCCTGTAGACGGATTTGATCCCGATAATTTTCACCGATGTAATGCATGGCAATACGCATACGGTCCGCATCCTGGCTCTGTGACTGAATCGTAAAGCTTGTACTGGTTAATAGGTCATGTTGTTCTTCTGCCGCGATGCTCATAAGAAGCTGGAGCAGGTGAATAAGGCGCGTGGTGCCAACACCATTTAATATGGCATCGATATGCGCTATCGTTTCTGTCCGGCATGATTTGGAAAGTGCAATACCCCGTTTCGAAATCCGCATCAAGTCTTTGATGTTTTTGTTTTCCGGCAAGTTGGTGAATTCATTGCCCCAGAAGTTTTCCTTAAAATGCAGAACCTGTATATCTGCGGCCCGTGGACGATCTTCCCGTAGGTAGATCTCATCAAACAACCAATAATGGGGAAGATTGGAACCTACCAAAGTGATATCTCCAGATTCAAAACGTCTCACACTATCGCCAATAAATTGTGTGCCAGATCCTTCAGCAAAATAAATCAGTTCGAGCTCTTCGTGATAGTGCCAAATATTATGGTATTGTGGCGTATCGTCTCTTCTCGCATTGAATGAATGGGTAAGGTCGTTGTCTAAATGCAGTAATTGTGCTTTCATGACTATGAAATATATGCATTAAAGTTACTTATTTCTGTTTAGATATGGTAATATAGCTTAATAAATTGATAATATACTTGAATATTGTCTAGGTTTTTTAGGCTTATTTTACATAAAATAACTACTTATAACCATTTGAATATATGACTAACAAAAAGAGTTACACATTTGCCTTGATTTTGGTGACCTCCTTGTTCTTCTTTTGGGGATTTATCCATAACCTTGATCCGATCTTGATTCCACATTTGCGGAATGCCTTTAGCTTATCGCATTTCCAGGCGTCTTTGGTTGATTCAGCGGTATTTATCGCCTATTTTGTGATGGCGATCCCTGCGGGAATTATTATGAAACGCTATGGCTATAAGGCGGGCATTCTGATCGGACTGTTGTTCTTTGCACTGGGTTGCTTTTTATTTGTTCCGGCAGCGAATACGATCAGTTATGTTTTCTTTTTGGGGGCGCTGTTTGTTGTTGCCTGTGGCTTGACGATCTTAGAGACAGCTGCCAATCCCTATGTGGCAATACTGGGCGACCCTTCCACATCCGCTCAACGGCTAAATTTTGCGCAGTCATTCAATGGTCTTGCAGCGTTCTTAGCACCTATATTCGGCGGGAAATTTATTTTGTCGCACGAACCGAAATCACAGGAAGAACTTGCACAAATGGCTGAACAGGCAAAATTAGCTTACATTCAGTCGGAGACAGCCTCTGTAAAACTGCCTTACCTGGTTTTGGGGGTATTGATCTTATTGATCGCGGCTTTGTTTTTCTTTACTAAATTACCGGATATCAAAGATGATGAGGAAGAGGGAAAAGCTGGCTTTTTTCACGCCTTGAAACACAAAAATGTAAGATGGGCTGTTATTGCTCAGTTTTTTTATGTTGGTGCACAGGTCTGTATTTTAAGCTTTTTGGTACTATATGCAACCGAAGTTGCCGGAATATCAGGTAAGGACGGGGCAGACTACGCTGGTTTTGCCGGATTAGCATTTATGTTGGGCCGATTTATCGGTACTTTCTTTATGCGTTTTATGTCCGCATCCAAGTTGTTGATCATCTACTCGTTTGTTACGATCGCATTATCGCTATTCGTTATTTTTGGGACAAGTGTAGCCACATTATATGCCTTGATCGGAATCGCATTTTTCATGTCCATTATGTTTCCGACTATTTTTGCCTTTGGAGTACAAGGCATTGGCGCAGATACTAAATCTGCATCCAGTTTAATCGTTATGTCTATTGTTGGCGGGGCCTTATTACCACCGCTTTTGGGTTTGATATCGGATACAACAGGCCATTTTCAATACGGCTATTTTGTGCCTTTAGTCTGTTTTATTGTGGTATTGGCCTTTGCCTTTCAGAATAAGAACGTGAGTATCGCCGAAACAGAAAATCTTAAATCACATTAATAAAGAACAATGAAACCATCATAATTTATTCAAAACGAGCAAAGCGAGCTCATAAATGCCGCTTAAAACATGCTCTCGATGAATAAATCTGATCGCTTCATCACAAAAAACAAATTTATACAGATGAAAAAATATGTCATGGCATTGGATCTTGTGAATGATCCACAATTGATCAAAGAATACGAGGATTATCACCGTGCGGTGTGGCCAGAGATCAAGCAATCGATTTTGGATGCCGGCGTAACGCAAATGGAAATCTACCGTTTTGAGAATAGACTGTTTATGAACATGGAAGTTGGGGCGGATTTTTCATTTGACAAAAAAGCAGCGATGGATGCGGCCAATGAAAAGGTACAGGAGTGGGAGCAACTGATGTGGAAATATCAGGCTGCCATCCCGGGAGCCAAACCAGGTGAGAAATGGGTAATGATGAATAAAATATTTGAATTAGTTTAAATTATGGCCATACAACGCTATTTACAGATCCATCCGATGGATAATGTCCTGGTTGCTTTACAGGACTTGGCCGAAGGAACGACAATTGTTTTCGAAGGCAGCGAGTTCACATTGAAACAAGCCGTCGCGGCCAAACATAAGTTTACCATTCAGCCGATGAAGCGAGATGCCGAAATATTGATGTACGGTGTTTTGGTTGGTAAGCTGAATGATGATTTAAGTGCCGGTGAATTGATTACAACAGAAAATCTACGTCATGCATCCGAAGATTTTAGAATGGGGGACCGCAAAACAGCTTGGACCAAACCGGATATCACTGCATTTAAAGACAAAACATTCAACGGGTTTCACCGCTCGAATGGTACGGTGGGAACCGCAAATTATTGGTTGGTCATTCCATTGGTATTCTGCGAAAACCGGAATGTCCTAACACTTAAAGCGGCTTTCGAAGAAAAATTGGGCTATAAAGTGAAAGCCAATAATTATATCGCCGAAGTAGAAGACTTAATAGATTTGTACAAGTCCGGAGCAGATGTGAACCAGATTCTCGGGCAGGACTTATTGGCCAATCCGGCTTCAAATGAACAAGAGCGTTTGTTTAAAAATGTCGATGGTATCAAGTTTCTGAATCATGAAATGGGCTGTGGTGGTACGCGCATGGATTCCGATGCCTTATGTGGTTTGCTGGCCGGTTACATAACCCACCCAAACGTTGCGGGAGCGACAGTATTGAGCTTAGGGTGTCAACATGCGCAAGCTTCTATTCTAAAGGCTGAAATCGAGAAAAGAAATCCGGGATTCGACCGGCCTTTATATATCTTTGAACAGCAAAAAGAGGGTACGGAGAAAGAATTGATGCAAAAGGCGATCAAAGCGACTTTTGCCGGTATGATGCAGGCGGATAAAAATGAGCGCAAGCCAGCCACGTTGGACAAGCTATGTATAGGCTTGGAATGTGGTGGCTCAGATGGGTTCTCGGGCATTTCTGCCAATCCGGCGCTGGGTTTTGTTTCCGATATTCTGGTGACTTTAGGCGGTTCAGTCATTTTAGCTGAATTTCCTGAACTGTGTGGTGTGGAACAGGAGCTTAGTGACCGTTGTGTGGATGAAGCTACTGCGGAGAAATTTATGAGCTTAATGCGGACCTATAACGCTAAGGCGGAAGCAGATGGTTCGGGCTTCTATATGAATCCATCTCCGGGCAATATCCGTGATGGCCTAATTACGGATGCGATTAAATCTGCAGGAGCTGCGAAGAAAGGCGGTACTTCACCGGTAGCGGCCGTGATAGATTATCCCGAACTTGCCAATGGTGCAGGGCTAAACCTACTGTGTACACCGGGTAATGACGTAGAGAGTACCACTGCAGAGGTTGCTGCAGGAGCTAATATTGTCCTATTTACGACAGGTCTGGGCACGCCGACAGGAAATCCGATTACACCTGTGGTAAAACTATCGACCAATACCAAAACTTTTGAAAAAATGCCTGATATCATAGATCTCAATTGTGGTACCATTATCGAAGGTACAGAGAGCATTGAACAGGCTGCGCATCGCATCCTTGATTATGTGATTGAAGTTGCTTCAGGTGAAATTAAACCTAAAGCAGTCTTGTTGGGACAGGATGATTTTATTCCTTGGCGAAGGGGCGTTTCTTTGTAAATAAACAAATTATCAAGCATAATGAAATATCCATGTCAAAA
The DNA here is from genome assembly GCF_002933815.1 of Sphingobacterium sp. HMA12. Taxonomy (GTDB): domain Bacteria; phylum Bacteroidota; class Bacteroidia; order Sphingobacteriales; family Sphingobacteriaceae; genus Sphingobacterium. The sequence goes on along the minus strand of NZ_BEYR01000001.1, from coordinate 3,157,676 downwards.
AAGCATACACAGCATACAAAATGGTCTGGATATTCCATATGGCCTTTAAATCATAAATAATTCCATATGAAACTAAAACATGTCATCTGCAGCCTGGCCTTGCTCATAGGATCCATTTCCTATGGTTATAGTCAGCAACATTACCAACCAAGTCCTGAAAACTTAAAAAATAGGGAATGGTTTGAACAATCTCGATTTGGAGTCTTTATCCATTGGGGGGTATATAGCGTGTTGGGGGATGGCGAATGGGTCATGAATAATCAGAACATCAGCCTGGATGAGTATGCATTGCTGCCTAAATTTTTTAATCCCATTTCTTTTGACGCAAAAGCATGGGCAAAATTATTTAAACAGGCCGGTGCGAAATATATCACTTTTACAACAAGGCATCACGATGGTTTTGCGATGTGGAATAGTCAAACATCCGATTACAACATCGTGAAAAAGTCACCGTTTAAACGTGATATTGTAAAAGAGCTGGTAGCAGCCTGCCGTGCCGAAGGGATAAAAGTCATGTTTTACTATTCACTACTGGATTGGCATCGGAATGATTATTTGCCAGCTGGTAAAACAGGAGGTGGCATTTCAGGCCGTGACTCCACAAAAGGCGATTGGAATCATTATGTGCAGTTTATGAAGAGTCAGTTGACCGAGCTTCTTACGGAATATGGGCAAATTGATGGAATTTGGTTTGATGGTCATTGGGACAAACCCAAAGAAGATTGGCATTTTAAAGAGATTTATGAATTGATCCATAAGTTGCAGCCACAATGTCTGGTGGGTAACAATCACCATCTGGCTCCTTTTGAAGGCGAGGACTTTCAGATGTTTGAACGTGATTTGCCGGGGGAGAACACCACTGGATTTGGAACAAGTGCACATGATGTCGGCAAATTGCCCAAAGAGGTATGTGGTACGATTGCTGGATCTTGGGGTTTTGAATTGAAAGATAGGACCCGTAAATCGTTCAGAGAGGTTTTGACTTATCTGGTTAAAGCTGCCGGACATGGTTCAAATCTGTTACTGAATGTGGGACCGATGCCGAATGGCGAGATCCAGGACTATCAACAAGATCGCTTAAAAGATCTTGGAAGATGGTTGGCTGTCTATGGCGAGACCATTTACGGAACGGAAGCAGGAGGAATAGCGCCTACGGATGATTATGCATTGACGCGAAAAGGAAATCAGGTATTCCTGCATGTCCTTAAACCTGAGAAAAAAGAATTAGTTATTGCCAAGCTTCCTTATCAGGTTAAGAAAGTGAAGACATTTATCGGAAATAAGGATATTAAATTTAGTAATAAAGATCATAGTTTACAATTGGATTTGCCCGCATCAAACGATGAGGCGGATCTAGTTTTAACACTAACAATTAAATAACAATGGGAAAATTAGAACAAAAAGTAGCTGTTATTACAGGCGGTGGTAGTGGAATTGGCCGCGCTATCAGTGTGCAATTTGCTAAGGAAGGAGCGAAAGTCCATATTTTGGATTTAAATGAGGAGGGTGGGCATGCTGTAGTGGAAGAAATTTTGGCTCTAGGAGGACAGGCTGTGTTCAATCGTTGTAACGTAACCGATCAACAAGAAATTGGCACGATAGCGCAAAATATCGGGAAAATTGATATTTTAGTAAATAATGCTGGCATTGCCCACGTTGGCAATTTAGAAAACTGTAAATCCGAAGACTTTGAACGCATTTTTAATGTGAATGTGAAGGGCGCATACAATGCATTATATGCAATTGTACCAATCATGAAGGCACAGCGGGCAGGGGCTATCCTTAATCTGGCTTCAATTGCGGCATGGGTTGGGATTACAGATCGTTTTGCCTATTCCATGAGTAAAGGTGCGATCTATGCGATGTCCATGTCTGTCGCACGCGATTATATGGCTTTTGGCATCCGGTGCAACAGTATCTCGCCAGCCCGTGTGCATACCCCTTTTGTGGATGGATTTATTGCGAAGAACTATCCCGGTCAAGAAGAGGAAATGTTTGAAAAGTTGTCCGCAAGCCAACCAATCGGCCGTATGGCACAGCCGGAGGAAATTGCTAAATTGGCACTTTTTCTTTGTAGTGATGATGCGGGTTTTATTACCGGCAATGATTATCCTATTGATGGTGGTTTTATTAAATTGAATAATTAAATATTAGATACTAGACAAATCTCAAATCTATAAAACTATGAAATTAATACGTTTTGGAGCCTTCGGAAAAGAGAAAATCGGAGTTCAGATTGACGGTGTAAATTACGATGTAAGTGCATTTGGTGGTGATTACAACGAGCAATTCTTTGCAGAAGACGGCTTGGCTCGTTTGGAAGAATTCGTCAAGGCAAACGCAGGTAAGCTTATTGAAATACCTCAAGAAGAACGTATCGGAGCACCTTTTGCCCGTCCTTCCAAAATTGTCTGCATCGGATTGAACTATATGGATCATGCAAAGGAAACCAATGCTCCAATCCCTGCTGAGCCTATTATTTTTATGAAATCCACGACTTCTTTAATCGGGCCATACGACAACGTGATGATTCCTAAAGATTCTGTAAAGACAGACTGGGAAGTGGAGTTCTGTATTGTGATCGGTAAAAAAGCTTCTTATGTGGAAGAGCATGAAGCACTGGATTATGTAGCGGGTTATGTCCTGCACAATGATGTCTCTGAGCGCGAGTATCAATTGGAACGTGGTGGCACCTGGGATAAAGGAAAAGGTTGTGATACCTTCGCACCGATGGGCCCATTTATGGCCACCAAAGAAGAGATCAAGGATATCAATAATGTGCGCATCTGGTTGAAAGTAAACGGGAAGACCTATCAAGATGGAAATACCAAAGATTTAATTTTTTCGATCGCACATGTTGTATCCTACGTTTCCAAATTTATGACACTATTGCCGGGTGACGTGATTTCAACGGGAACTCCAGCTGGTGTTGGACTCGGCTTCAATCCACCAATTTATTTAAAAGCAGGTGATGTGATCGAATTAGGAGCAGATGGTCTTGGCGAATCGCGTCAGACTGTGGTTGCTTATTCCAAAAATTAATTTAGCTAACATTTTAGGTTTTATTATGCGCATAGATACCCATCAGCATTTTTGGCAATATGATCCCGTAAGAGATAGTTGGATTACCGATGAAATGCAAGTTATTCAACGGGATTTTACGCCCTTGGATATGCAGTTTGTCTTGGAGCGAAACGGATTCGCAGGTAGTGTTGCCGTTCAGGCCGATCAGTCTGACGCGGAGACAAACTACTTAGTGCAGCTATCCAAAAGTTACCCCTTTATCAAAGGTGTTGTCGGTTGGATTGACCTTCAGGCCGAAGACATCGAGCAACAGTTGATCAGCTACAAAGAATTGCCGGTAATCAAAGGTTTCCGTCATGTCGTTGAAGGGGAATTGGATCCGGATTTTTTGATTCGGCCGGCTGTGTTGAACGGGTTGAAGGCACTAGCCACTTTTGGTTATACCTACGATTTATTGATCCGTCCCCGTCATTACGAGGCTACGTTGCAATGTGTGCAGCAGAATTCAAATCTGCAGTTTGTGTTGGATCATATCGCCAAACCACCCATTAAATCAAAAGAGTTTGATGACTGGGCAGTGTTTATCGATAAGCTTGCAGCCTTTCCAAATGTGGTATGTAAAGTGTCCGGACTGGCAACGGAGGCGGATTGGTCAGGATGGAAATTGGATGATTTCACACAATATCTCGACCATATTTTTCAACGATTTGGAAAAGATAGGATTATGTTCGGGTCGGACTGGCCGGTATGCCTTTTGGCGGCCTCCTATGAAGAAAGTATCGCAATTGTGGAAGATAAATTGGACGATTTTACGGCTTCGGAAAAAAATGCGTTTTGGGCAGAGAATGCTATACGTGTATATAATTTATAACAAAGAAATCGGTATGTATGAAAGGGAAAGAATGCATACTGATTTCTTTAAGACAGTTAAATAGCGGGCATAAGTAGCGCGACGCTGTCGACAGGGTTTTAATCAATAACCAGTGAAACGAGTTTATTGATGCAGACAGGTTCGGCATTAATGAAACACACAATTCAATAAAATTATTATGGATCTTCATTTAAAAGATAAAGTTGTTATTGTTACGGGGGGTGCCAAAGGGATCGGGCGAGCTGTCGTTCATGCTTTAGCTAAGGAGCAGGCTATTCCTGTCATTGTTGGACGTAAGCAGGTCGACAATGAGAAAGTCAGGGATGAGGTGAAACAGTTCGGGATTGAAGCTTTGTGTATTGAAGCTGAATTGTCCAAACCTGAAGATTGTAGGAAAGCAGTACAAAAGACATTGGAGGTCTATGGTCGTATCGATGGTTTGGTAAATAATGCGGGACAAAATGATGGGGTAGGATTAGCTTCAGGCGATTACGAAAAATTTGTAGCCTCACTCCATAAAAACCTGATTCATTATTATTTAATGGCGCATCACGCCCTCGACGCTCTCAAAGCATCTAAAGGTAGTATCGTCAATATCTCTTCCAAAACGGGAGAAACCGGTCAGGGCAATACATCGGCTTATGCCGCTTCCAATGGTGGACGAAATGCACTGACACGTGAATGGGCGGTAGAATTGTTGCCTTATTCCATCCGGGTAAATGCGATTGTTGTTGCGGAATGCGCAACGCCACAATACGATACCTGGATTCAGACGCTACCAAATCCGGAGGAAATATTGAAAAAAATTACCGATCGTATTCCATTGGAAAATCGCATGACAACCGCAGAAGAAATTGCGGATACAACCGTATTCTTACTATCTGAAAAGTCAAGCCATACAACAGGACAATTGATCCACGTTGATGGCGGTTATGTGCATCTAGACCGTTCCATTATTGCGGAACACTAACCAGGCGAAAATTGAAAAAAGCCTATCTGTGATAAAAAAATAAGGCCTTGCCCTTCAAGCCGGAAGAACTACTCTTCCGGCTTTTTGTTTTTGATGTCCATTAACTAAGCCATAGCTGAAACGCATAAAACACGTAAATAGTGCTGTTTTCGCTGTTAATATGTTGATAATTTATAGGTTAACAAAAAAGATACAATTTTTTATTTGTTTATTTAATCGATTAAGCTTATACTTGTATAACTGATAATTATAAACTTAAGACAAGCTGCGGGATTCTTTCATTTTTTTTACCTTTCTAGTTTAAACGATTAAGCAAAAAACAAAATTAATTCCACATAACTGATTATATAAACAAGTTCCAGAAAGCGATTAAATGGATGAGCAATCGTTCATATTGAATATTTCAATTTTAGGACGCAATTGGATGTAATTTTTAAAAAGAAAATTTTCATCTGGCTGATAGGGAAAATCGAATTCATTTAATCCGTTGAAAATAGACATCCAAAACTAATTAATTACAGCATATGAAAAGATTCATGTTTTTATGGTGTATAGTCATGTTCGGTTATACATCTTTTGCTCAAAATCCAGCTGGACTGACTAATCTATCCAAACTATCGAATGCTAAAACCAGGTCTATCAGTCCTGAAAATTTTAGCGGTGGAAAAGGTAAAGGTGGAATGGCTGTCCCAAATGAAAAGGAGGGGGCGCGGAACCAGGCAAATGCTTCCCGAGCCGCCCGTGAATTGGGCGTAGGCTGGAAAGTTAATCCGTATGTTCATATCGGTGCCGGTGAGACCTTTACACTGGCCGAAATAGACGGATCGGGAATCATTCAGCACATCTGGATGACACCTACGGGAAACTGGAGTCAATCCATTATCAGGTTTTATTGGGACGGGGAGACCGAGCCTTCAATTGAAGCTCCGGTAGGTGCTTTTTTCGGCATGGGCTGGAATAAATATGCGCCTTTAAATTCACTGGCCATGACCGTCAACCCGGGGAGTGCATTTAATTCCTATTGGCAAATGCCCTTTCGGAAAAAATGTAAAATAACTATGGAGAATGTGAGCATTCATCCTATGGTGCTCTATTATCAAGTCAATTATGCTGAGACTGAGGTCGCAAATGATGAAGCCTATTTTCATGCGCAATACCGGAGATCCCATCCCACCGAAGGTTCTTTACATACCATTCTTGATGGTGTAAAGGGTAAGGGACATTATGTGGGAACCTATTTAGCCGTAGGAGTTAACAATACTGGTTGGTGGGGTGAAGGTGAGGTCAAGTTCTTTCTCGATGGCGATAAAGAGTTTGCAACGATTGTGACGACAGGGCTGGAAGATTATTTCTGTGGATCGTACAATTTTGAAAATAAAGAAACCCGACGCTATCAGGAATTTACTACCCCATATGCGGGACTACATCAGGTCATTCGGCCGGATGGTATATATGATTCTCAGCAACGATTTGGCATGTATAGATGGCATATTCTAGATCCTGTGCGTTTTGACGGCGACCTAAAGGTGACGGTTCAAGATCTGGGCTGGCGTTCCGAAGACCGATATCTACCGCAGAAATCCGATATCATTTCAGTCGCTTACTGGTATCAGACTGAACCTCACGGGAAATTTAAACCGCTTCCGGGAAAGAATGGGATAGAAATCAACTAAAGTTTAGGATCATGAAAATAAAACTATTCAACGCTATGATCATATTTTCAGTTATGTTCTCCGCCTGTCAGGGAAACAATAAGGAGCCGGGGCATACACAAAAAGGCAAATCTAATTTTGCTGACGACCTCACTTTTCTTCAAAAATGGGATAAGGAGCTGATTGTTCTCTCAGCTTCAGATACTGATGCGCAACTCATTGTTTCTCCCAAATATCAAGGTAAGGTATTCACTTCTACAGCCGGGGGGGCGGAGGGAAGGAGCTTTGGCTGGATCAACTACAAAGCATTCGATAAAGCTCTTGATCCACACATGAATGCCTATGGTGGTGAAGATCGACTATGGTTGGGTCCGGAGGGAGGTCCTTTTTCGTTGTTCTTTGCGCCCAATAAGGAGATGGTATTTGACAACTGGCATACTCCGGCAGCAATTGACAACGAAAGCTGGTCTCTGATTTCGTCCTCCACGAAAAGTGTGCGACTCGCCAAGGATATGGAACTGCAAAACTATGCCGGGACGCAATTCAAAATAAACGTCAATCGTCAGGTCGAGATATTGGAACGTAAAGAAATTGAGCAAATGCTTTCCGTTGCATTGGGGGATCAGGTGAAATCTGTTGGCTTCAAAACCACCAATAGCTTGCGCAATACAGGAGATTTTAGCTGGAATAAAAAGACCGGAGCACCCTGCATATGGAGTTTGGATATGTTTACACCTAGCCCTGAAACAGTGATTTTAATCCCCTATAAAGAGGATGCTACTGGGAAAGTGGCCACAACAGACTACTTTGGTGAGATTCAGTCCGACCGTATTGCCATGGAAAAAGGCATATTATACTTTAAAGCCGATGGTTTGTCCAGGGGCAAACTGGGGATACCGCCACATCGTGCGAAGCCCATCGCGGGGAGTTACGCTGCCGATGAAGGTGTGCTTACCATCACATTTTTTGATGTAGCCAATGGCGCCACCTATCTCAACCAGGAATGGACGACAAAAAAAGACCCTTTCCTAGGTGATGCAATGAATGCCTATAATGACGGTCCATTGGCAGATGGTACGCAAATGGGGCCTTTTTATGAAATCGAAAGTGTCTCTCCTGCGGCTTTTATTCCGCCCAATGAACAGATTGTGCACAGTCATAGCGTCTTTCATTTTACAGGCGATAAAACACAATTGAATACGATAGCTGAGAAGGTATTGGGAACGTCCTTAGCACGTGTTTCAACAATTTTTGGTCAACCTAAAAAGTAATAAATATGAAAACATATCCTAAAATTGGTATTCGCCCGATCATAGATGGCCGGTTGGGGGGCATCCGAGAGTCCTTGGAAGAGACAACAATGAATATGGCCAAGGCTGTTGTTGCTCTATTTCAAACCGAACTGCGGTATCCTGACGGAACGCCGGTGGCCTGTGTGATCGCAGATAGCTGTATCGGCGGGGTGCAAGAAGCGGCACATTGTGCCGAGAAGTTTGAACGCGAAAATGTAGGTGTATCACTTTCTGTGACACCATGCTGGTGTTATGGTTCTGAAACAATGGATATGAACCCCCTGCTGCCCAAAGCTATTTGGGGCTTTAACGGTACCGAAAGACCGGGAGCAGTATACTTGGCGGCAACCTTGGCCGCCCATAACCAGAAGGGGCTACCGGCCTTTGGGATCTATGGCAAGGACGTACAGGATATGGGAGACCAGCATATACCCGAAGACGTACGTGAAAAACTGCTCGCGTTTGCGCGAGCAGGATTAGCTGTGGCTATCATGCGGGGTAAGTCCTACTTGGCTATCGGTTCTGTTTCGATGGGAATAGCCGGATCTATTGTAGACGCAGATTTTTTTCAAAGTTATCTGGGTATGCGTAATGAATATGTGGACTCCTCAGAAATCCTGCGCAGGATACAACAAAATATCTTCGATCGGGAGGAATATAAACTGGCGTTGAAGTGGACACGTGAACATTGTCACGAAGGTGAAGATTTTAATCGGGAAAAGAACATCAAAAACCGTCAGGAGAAAGATCAGGATTGGGAGTTCGTTGTCAAGATGACGATGATTATGCGTGATCTGATGATCGGCAATCCAAGGCTTGTCGATCAGGGATTTGGCGAGGAAGCACAAGGTCATCATGCCCTTTTGGCGGGATTTCAGGGACAACGGCAGTGGACAGATTTCTTACCGGATGGTGATTTCTCGGAGGCCCTATTGAATTCGTCTTTCGATTGGAATGGTATACGGGCGCCGTATCTCGTCGCTACAGAAAATGATGCCTTGAACGGAGTGTCCATGCTATTTAATTATTTATTGACCAATACGGCACAGATTTTTGCTGATGTTCGTACCTATTGGAGTCCGGAAGCCGTAGCGCGCGTGTCGGGCTGGAAGCCAGAAGGAAGGGCTGCCGATGGTTTCTTGCATCTGATCAATTCAGGATCGGCAACCCTTGACGGCACGGGTAAGCAGCGTATTGGTGACAAACCCGTGATGAAACCCCATTGGGAGATTTCGGATCAGGAAGTTGATGCCTGCCTCAAGGCCACGACATTTTATCCCTCCAACCGAGATTATATGCGGGGCGGCGGTTTTTCATCTAAGTTTGTCACCGAAGGTGGAATGCCGGTAACTATGTGCCGACTCAATCTTGTGAAAGGACTTGGACCGGTATTGCAGATTGCCGAGGGATGGACCATAGCATTGCCCGAAGAAGTGCATCGTACGCTCGATGAACGTACCGATAAAATCTGGCCGACAACCTGGTTTGTACCTCGCTTGACCAATGATGCTAATTTTTCCACGGTGTATGCCGTTATGGCCAATTGGGGTTCCAATCACGGCGCCATCAGTTATGGACATATCGGTGCCGATCTGATTACATTGGCTGCCATGTTACGGATTCCGGTCAATATGCATAATATCGCTCAAGACGATATTTTTCGACCATCGGCATGGGGAGCTTTTGGAATGGACAGGGAAGGAAGCGATTATAGTGCATGCCGGGTATATGGGCCATTGTATAAATAAGATTTAAACATCAATAAAATTGTTATCACCATGAACAATGTAGACCCTGGAAAAAAGAAAAGATCCCTCTTTGTCAATGAGCAGGGCGTGAATTATCTTGTGCCGTTCATTTTTATTTGTAGCCTGTTTCTCTTATGGGGATTTGCCCACGGTTTTTTAGATGTTTTAGATAAGCATTTTCAGGATCTTTTACATGTCAGTAAAGCACAATCAGGCTTTGTACAATTTTCTCTTTATATTGGTTATTTGGCCATGGCGCTGCCAGCCGGGATATTCATTAAACGATATGGCTATCAGAAAGGCATTATACTTGGCTTGGCGATTTTCGCCATCGGTGCTTTTATGTTTTATCCAGCTGCCGCTCTGGGGGCATTTATTCCATTTTTGATCGCGTTGTTTGTCCTGGCTTGTGGACTTACCTTTTTGGAGACTGCTGCCAATCCCTATTCAACCGTATTGGGCAATAAAGCCGGAGCGGCACGACGAATCAATATCTCGCAATCGTTCAATGGACTTGGTTGGATCTTGGGACCCTTGATCGGTGGACTTTTCGTTTTTGGGATCGAGTCAACAGGTGAACACGATAAGTTTGATTCATTAGTGACACCCTATATGATGATTGGTAGTATCGTGGTGGTGGTTCTGCTTATTTTCATGGTCATCAAGTTGCCAGAAGTCAAAGAGGAGCCCGGTACAGATGGGGAGGAAAATCCGCCGTTGCGAAAGCTATTACAGCATCCGGCTTTTATGCTGGCCGTTGCCGCACAATTCTTATATGTCGCTGCACAGACGGGTACGAACTCGTTTTTTATCAATTATGTCATCGACGCAGTTCATGATCTACAAACACCTATTGGTCATATTATGGGACATTTGGGCTATTTTGGTGAATTTTTTATGCCCAAAAATAACGAACAGGCGGCTTCGATTCTACTCGCTTTCGGTGGGATGGGGGCATTCTGGATTGGCCGTCTTACGGGCTCCTATTTCATGCGATTTATTAGCCCGCGAAAGCTCTTGATGTGGTATGCTGTTGCCAATTGTGTGTTGGTCACGGTCGTCATCGCTGATATCGGATGGCTTTCGGTCTTCAGTCTGTTCACGACCTATTTTTTTATGTCCATCATGTTTCCTACGATCTTTGCCCTCGGGATTCAAGATCTTGGTACATTGACGAAAAAAGCTTCTTCATTCTTAGTAATGGCTGTCGCTGGGGGCGCTTTCTGTCCGCCTGTCATGGGACTGATCTCTGACCATTCCAAGATGGCCGTTGGTTTCTTTATACCGTTATTATGTTATTTATTTATCGCGTTTTATGGATTTTGGATGAAGCGAAAACTTAAAACCGAACAGATCACTGTGGGCGTGTCCCATTAAATCAGGAGAACAGCAATATGAGTAAGAATAAATATGTTATTGGAGTGGATTTTGGGACAGACTCTGTCAGGGCGATGTTGATGGATACAGTCACCGGAAAGATCCTTTCTGCATCCATCTGTTCATATGAACGTTGGCATAATGGCTTATACTGTGACGCCGGGAGCAGTCAATTCCGTCAACATCCGTTGGATTATATAGAAGGGTTGACCTCAGCGGTTAAAAACTGTCTGGAAGCAGTGGATCCGGAGATCAAACAAAATATCAGTGCCATATCTATGGCCATGACGGGATCAACTCCAGTAGCTGTCAATGCGCAGGGGACAGCACTGGCTCTTCTTGATACATTTAAGGACAATCCCAATGCAATGTTTGTGCTATGGAAGGATCATACCGCTATACAAGAGGCGGCGGAAATTAATACCATAGGAAAGAATGATCATCGGGGATACTTAAAATACGTAGGTGGAATCTATTCTTCGGAATGGTATTGGGCAAAATTATTACATGTATTGCGTGTTGATCCGGAGGTTAGGGAAGCATGTTATACCTGGGTTGAGCATAGTGACTGGATGCCTTTTTTGCTGACAGGTGGAAATGATGCCAATCAGATTAAAAGGAATGTATGTGCGGCAGGTCATAAAGCCTTATGGTCGCCGGCCTTTAATGGCTTGCCAGGTGCCGATTTTTTTAATGCGATCGATCCCATGTTAGGGACCTATGCCAAGCGATTCGGTGACCGGGTATATACAGCCGTTGAATCTGCGGGATATCTCTGTGCGCCATGGGCCGAGCAATTGGGCTTGTCTACCGATGTACAGATCGGTATTGGGTCCATCGATGCACATGTAGGGGCTGTAGGTGGAGAAATAAAGCCTTATTATATCAGCAAAGTCATCGGCACATCGACCTGCGACATGATGGTCGTGCCCAAAGCGGAGATGAAAGATGTCTTTGTGGAGGGAATCTGTGGTCAGGTAGAAGATTCCATCATCCCTGGTATGGTGGGACTTGAAGCTGGGCAGTCAGCTTTTGGAGATGTATTTTCCTGGTTTAAAGATTTGTTGCTATGGCCGGCAAAATTAAATACTTCTGCTGATTTCAGTGCAGTCTATGAACGTCTGGAAGATGAGCTGCTGAAGGAACTCAATCGTTCGGCTGCACAATTACCACTGCATATTGACGCCCCTTTTGCCTTGGATTGGTTTAATGGCCGAAGAACGCCAGATGCTGCACCGAGGTTGAAAGGTCTGATCGGGGGGCTCTCCTTAGGCACAACAGCACCTGCTATTTTTAGCGCCTTGGTCGAGGCTACTTGTTTCGGTTCGCGGGCGATTATGGAACGTATCGAAAGTGAAGGGATAAGAGTGGAAGGGATCAATGCAATCGGCGGAATCGCCAGTAAATCTCCCTTCGCCATGCAGATGATGGCCGATATCTTAAATCGCCCGATACATATCGCTGCTACAGAACAGGTCTGTGCGTTGGGCGCTTGTATGTTTGCCGCGGTCGTTAGTAACAGTTACGACACGATCGAAGAAGCGGCAGCCCGTATGGGAAAGGGAGATAAGGAAATTGTACAGCCTAGGTCTGAATATAAGGCGCATTTTGATCATCGGTATGCACAGTATTTACGGTATGGCGCTGTGCAAAATGATCGTGATAACAAAGTGTTGACTTAATGTATTTTAGCATGGAAGCAATAGCGCAAAAACAGGTCCGCACGGGTGGGCTGCAGGGTGTTTTGGATCATGATACATTTAATCTGGTCTATACGACTTATCAAGGGACTTTGTATAAAAAGTTTATGTTTCTACTCAATTTTCAAGAGACAGCAGAGGATATTCTTCAGGATGTTTTTTTGAAGACCTGGCAGTTGCGGGATACGATCAAAACAGAAAAATCATTGAAGAGCTATCTGTTTCAGATCGGTCGGAATTTAATTATGGATCACTACCGTAGGCAAAAACGGGAGCATGGTTTTACCCTCATCTATCGTGATTTTGTGAATGCGGTGGATCAAATAGATGTGGAATGTATATTCCATGAAGACAAATTTTCTAAATTAGAAGGAATTATCAATAAATTACCCCCGCGAAGAAGGCAGGTATTTGAACTGTGCAAATTGGAGCGAAGAACTTATGAAGAAGTAAGCGAACTATTGCATATTTCACCATCCACGATAAGTGATCATATCGTGAAAGCAATGCAGTTTATTAAAGTGCATTGGAATTAGCCTGTTAATGATGATCACAGCATTTAGTTTAAAAAAATAATATGAGCAAGAAGATCTCACTGAAGGATATCGCAGAGGCGGTAGGTGTTTCTACGGCATTGGTGTCTTATGTATTGAATGATAAAGACGAACAGACAAGGGTAAATAAGGACACGGCAAAGCGTATACGGGAGATGGCAAAAGAAATGAACTATCAACCCAACCAGATTGCGAAAAGTTTGAAAAGCGGTAAGTCGCAGGCAATCGGGTTATTGGTTGCGGATATTTCCAATCCTTTTTTCGGGAATCTCGCTCGGGCGATTGAGGATGAAGCCAAAAAATATGGTTATAGCGTACTTTTTGGAAGTTCCGATGAGAACCTGGAAAACTCGCAACGGTTGATTGATACCTTTGTTAATCGACAGATTGATGGGTTTATAATTGCTCCGGCCGAAGGGACAGCGTCGCAATTGGAGTATCTGAAAACAGCGAATATTCCTTTTGTGCTTATCGACCGTTACTTTAAGGATTTGGAAACTAGTTACGTGGTGGTCGATAATTTTAATGCGACTTATCAAGCAACACAGGCATTGCTGAACCAGGGGCATACCAAAGTTGCCTATGTTTGTTATAAAAACCAGTTGCAACATACGGAGGATCGGTATCGCGGGTATCTACAGGCGCTGGTAGATCAGGGAAAATCCGAAGACAGTAGTCTGGTGTGCGAAGTGGAATTTAATAACACGACTTATTTTCGGGAAAAATTTATCGAGCTATTGCAACCAGATCATGGGGTAGAGGCGATTCTATTTTCAACAAATACCTTATCTATTATGGGCCTAAAGATTATCAATGAACTGCATATTACCATTCCGGATGATTTAGCGGTCTTTTGTTTTGACGAGAGTGAATCCTATGACCTATTTTATTGTCCGATAAGTTATGTGAAGCAGCCCTTGTCCATGATCGGAAAGGAAGCCGTAAGGGTATTGCTCGAACAATTACAAGGGAAACCGTCCAGTGAACAACAAGTCATGTTGGACGTCGAAATCGTTGAACGCAAGTCTTGCCAGAAACAAAAATGAAAAAGCTATTGATTCTCTTATTCCTATTTGTAACGGGCCTCTTATACGGCCAGGGAACTTCGAGGTCATGGCAACAGCTGATGGCACCGGATACCTTGGGAACATGGGTGCAACCTGTGCAGGGGAAACCCGCAATGCCAGTTTGGGGACATACAAATGGTATAAGGATAGGACTGGACCCCTTGCCCGGACCAAGAGGACTGATCCGGATTTATACACCATATCTGGATTACGCTTTTCCGGAAGTCATGAATTTTATTGCTTTTGAACCTATCCCTAAGGGAGAGGAAACACGTGGGTTTTCTGAACTTGAAATGAGCAGCATCCATCCCGGAAAACGTGGAAAGCATTTTTGGAGTGCAGATCATGCGACAGCTTTTTTGCCCCTGGATGGAGCATATCCCGCACGGGGGATCGTGGAGCAGATTGATGGTGACGAGACGCTGACTGTGTATATTTTTGCTGAATCCTTTGACAATGGGGCCAATGTATATGTGCGGCTTCGTTTTTTTGCCTCCAGACCCTATGAATTTGAGTTGGCGACCTATACTTACCCCGGCTCTCAAGACTTGGATTATTTTATCACTACTGCGACAATGGGCAACAAAGCCCGGCTAAGGACCCTGTTCTTTCGAGACGGCAGGGAATCCTCGCTTGAACTTTGGCCCGATTACAACGATATCCATTTTACTCCGCATGCCCATTTTTCACAAAAGCGCATGCTGCGGAATAAAAATGGACGTGTCTATTTTATTGCAGCTCCAGATGAAATAGACTACCGCAAAACTAGCTATACTGCAGCGACTCATCAACATTGGAAGTATCGAGGTAAAAGGGCAACCCAATATTGGATAAAAAAGAATCCCAGTGAACAGCTCAGCGGACTGCTGAATGGAAGATTCACGTATTGGGCGAGTAAAGAAGCTATACCCGGAGGTGTCGCCATTGAAAATTTTGAATTGAAAGAACCATTTAAGCCGGGAGATTCCTTCGTTTTTGGAATTACACCGCTTTCGCCCGAAGCATTTATCGAGCATATCAAACAGTAACCAACGAAACGATAAATCCTCCTATAGAATAGGTTGATTAAAGAAAAAAAAATAATTTCCGAGCAGAGGATTTCGCGTGATCGAACGTATTTAGTTTATAGTTGCTATCGCATTACGCATATTTAGCTTAAACGATTAAATTTTTGTGCCGTAGTATAAACTGATTAATAACACCTAATATTAATGATTATGAAATGCTACCTAAATTTAGTGAACAGGCTCTGTATAGCCTTTCTGTTCTGTACATTTTTCTTGCAGGCAAAAGCGATACAATCTCCGGCCTTGTTACAACAAAAGATCATTCGGGGCGAGGTTAGGGAAAGTGGTACGAATACAGTACTAGCGGGTGTCAATGTGAGGGTAAAAGGAAAAACAGGTGGGACTATCACCAATGCAAATGGGCTATACGAAATCCGTGTAGACTCCAAAGAAAGTATACTTGTTTTCTCTTATACTGGAAAGAAGACCGAGGAGCGTCCGGTGGGAGGGAATGATCGGATTGATGTGGACCTTACGGATGAGACCAATATGATTGCAGAGGTGTATGTTGGTTATATGACACAGCGAAAAGCAGATCTGACAGGTTCCGTTGCGATCGCAAATGCAAGTGATATTGCCAAGAACCCATCGGCAAATGCGATGAAATCCCTGCAGGGAAAATTAGCCGGTGTGCACATCACCACCAATGGCGGAAATCCGGCGGAAGGAGTCAACGTACAGATCAGGGGTTTGTCATCACTTTCCGGAGGGGTGAAGCCGCTCATTGTGTTGGATGGTATGCCCACCGAGAATCTTAATCTCCGTGATATCAATGCTGCAGATATCGAATCTATTCAGGTATTGAAGGATGCAGCTTCTGCAAGTATTTATGGTGCCCGGGCTTCTGGTGGGGTCATCCTCGTCCAGACAAAAAAGGGTAAAATCGGACAGACAAAAGTCGATTACAATGGAAGTGTTGGTATAAGCAACATTGTGCGCAAACCTACATTGATGAATGCAGAACAATACGGCAGGGCAACCTTTAGGGCTTACGCCTACGATGAAGCAGTTTACGGGGTGCCGATGACGTTGCCCAAAACCTATGATTTTACCTGGCACAGGGATGCCGAGGGGCGTGCGGTGCTGGATGCTGTCAAACCAGCAGAGTATCTCAATGCCGAAAAAACGGTGAAAAGTGCCGACACGGACTGGCTTGATGAAATACTCCGGCCAGCCCTGATGACAAACCATCAGGTAGCCGTTTCCAGTGGTACAGAAAAATCAAGAAGCATGTTTTCATTGGGATACTTTGAAAATCAGGGAACACAGATACATACCTTTTTTAGACAGTTTTCACTGCGTGCCAATAATGAGATCAATTTAATAAATAATCGTCTAAAAGTGGGGGAGAATTTCGCGATTTCCTACCTGCGCTACCGCGATGCCAACGAGATGCGTTGGGCACTGATCAATCCGCCGGCTGTTCCCGTACATGATATTTATGGTGGCTGGGCCGGCGCCGCGGGCTTTGACGACTTCACAAATCCTGTGCGTGTACTTACCGACAACAAAGATAATGTCAATAATTATGTGAAGATGATCGGTAATGTCTTTGTCGATCTCAATATCTGGAAAGGAATTTCCGCCCGTTCCCAATTTGGTGTAGACTATGGAAATGCCTATCGAAGGACTGTGGAGAAGAAATGGTCTGAAACAGGTGGGCGGAATAGTGATGACGAAAACTATGTAGGGAATACACAATCTCATCCGCTGAGTTATGTTTGGACAAATACACTTTCCTATACCTTACAGAATGACAGGCACAGTCTAGATGCGGTACTGGGCACGGAATATACACGTTTTGTCGAAGAAGGTTTTTCGGCACGACGGGAAGGAATATACCTGGAGGATCGCGACTTTGCACATATCGGCGTAACTAATGGGACAAAGTATTCACTTGGAAGTACGGCGGATGAATACGTTTACCTTTCGTATTTCGCAAAAGCCAATTACGTGTATAACCAAAAATACCTGTTTTCGGCAACTTTGCGCCGGGATGGATCCTCACTTTTTGGGGCGAATAATAAATTTGCCATGTTTCCGGCTTTTTCAGCTGGCTGGCGGATAAGCAATGAGCCCTTTATGAAAGACTATACATTTATATCTGACCTAAAGCTACGGGCTGGATGGGGAGCCAATGGAAGTGTACAGGGACTGCCACGGGGGTATACCTCTACACCATTTACAACGGATTATTTTAGTACATCTTATCCGATCGAAGGAAATGAGACGGGGCCACTGTATTCGGGGTATCGACGGACCTGGCTGGGCAACCCCAATCTGAAATGGGAGACAACAACACAAACAGACGTGGCCCTGGATTTTAGCCTATTTGACAGTAGGCTTTCCGGTTCCTTTGGCTACTATTTTAAGAAAACAAAGGATATCCTGGTTCAGACGCCATACATTGCGGCTATGGGCGAGGGGGGCGAACCCTGGATCAATGGCGCAAGTATGAATAACCGTGGGATCGAAGTGGATATCAGCTATCACAACAATCCACAAAACGCATTCCGGTATACCATCTCGGCAAATCTAGGCACTTATAAGACCAAAATTGTTAGCCTGCCCAAAGATGTCATCAATAAATACCCTGGCAACGGAGTCAATGACCTTGTGTTGGGAAGGACGCCAAATATCTTGTACGGCATGGTCGCAGATGGTATTTTTAAGACACAGGAGGAAGTCGACAATCATGCGGAGCAACCCGGCAAAGCGATCGGCCGGATTCGTTACAAAGACATTGACGGCAACGGAAAGATCGAGGAGTTTTATGACCGTGCCTATATCGGTGTCAAAGATCCCAAGTTTTTCGGTGGGGTAACCTTCGATTTGAGTTACCGCAATTTTGACCTCAATATCTTCTTCCAGGGGGTATTTGGCAATAAAGTAAACAACCTATGGAAATTGGAGTCTGATCTGTGGAACATCAATGTACCGGCACACAAGAACCACCCTACACGCATTTTGGATGGCTGGTATTTTGATCATACAGACTCTGATATTCCGGCGATCTCCAATTCGACTTTAAATGCGGAGCAGCGCCCCTCAAGTTATACTGTCGAAGACGGTTCCTATTTAAAATTACGGAATATCGAGCTTGGCTATACGCTTCCGCAGGCGATTTCCAAAAAAATAGCAATGAATAATTTAAGGTTTTATTTTTCCGGGCGTAATCTGTTGACATTCAAAAAAAGCTGGGGCAGGGACCGATATACCAGTTTTGATCCTGAAATGCCTGATTATGGCTACCTGACCCCGATGATTTTAACCTTTGGTATCAACGTAACCTTTTAAACTTTCATACTATGAAAACGTATAAAATAAAGATATGCCTTGCGCTTTTGCTATTATCCGGCGTAAGTTGTTCTGATTCCCTTGATATTGCTCCTAAACAGGTGCTGGATGAGTCTTTTTTGGTCAAGCCGGAGGATATGGACGGATTTGTGACCGCTGCTTATGCGCGAATGACCGATATTCCATCCTTTGATTCTCCTTTTGCACCCTGGTGGTCGGGTTCGATGCGGGCTGATGATTCCTATAAAGGCGGCGGTGGAACATGGGATGGTGATGGTTGGCATAATATGGAGATTTTTGTCGGTGTCAATCCCAATGGATGGCCGTTGGATTATCCCTGGTATGTATCTTACCAGATTATCCAACGCTGTAATACCGCGATACAAAAATTGGAGCAGATTAAGGAGGAAGACTTTCCGCAAAAGAATGCCCGTCTCGGAGAGGTGAAATTTATACGGACATTCACCTTTTTTAGGCTAAAACAATTCTGGAAATATATACCCTATATTGATGAAAAAGTAGTTGGTACCAGTGCAGATTTTGAAGCGGTACCCAATAGAGAGCAGGACCAGCCCAATGACCAGTATCTATGGAATAGAATATTGGCTGATTTTAAAGAAGCCGAACAATTATTGCCCGCTACCCAGCCGGAAAAGGGACGTGTTGATAAAAATGCGGCAACAGCGATGGTTGCCCGAACGCTGTTATTTATGGCTTATGAACAGAATGATAAACATACTGTCGTCAATATCAATAAAGAAAGACTAAGTGAAGCATTGACTTATCTGAACAAATTGACCGATCAAGAAGGTGGAAAGGTCGGTCTACAGAATGATTTCGCGGAAAATTTTGATATAAATTTTGATAATAAGACAAAAGAATCCATTTGGGAGATTCAATATTCGATTGATGATGGAAGTTCCACCGGTGGCAAGATCAATCGGAGTGAGGGACTAAATCACCCTTTTCAATGGGGTGGTTTCCAATGTTGCGGATTTCATCAGATCAGCTATACGATGGCCAATGCATTTAAAACGGGGACAAATGGACTTCCTCTATTCGATACATATAATAATGGGAGTTATGCGGACGGGGATGCGGTGTTTTTTGGCGGTAACAGTTTTGATCCAAGATTTAGCCATACTGTAGCTGCTCCGGGGCAGCCCTGGAAATACAATCCAAATCTTCTTTTTGAAACAAAAGGAATCCGAAACGGTGCTGAATACGGCTACCTGAAATCCATTAAGGAGCTGCCACAACCAGATTGTAAATGTTTGCTATACGATGGTTGGCAATTTAACTCGATGAACAAGAAAATGATCCGCTACGATGAAGTATTGCTCTGGAAAGCTGAAGTGCTTATTCAGTTGGACCGTTGGAATGAATCGTTGCCCTTGATTAACAAGATTCGCGAACGCGCTGCAAAAAGTACTGCACGGTTGGTGAAAAAGGATGGCTCGCCGGTGCTCAACTACAAAATTGCAACGTATCAACCCGGTGTCAATTGCACTTGGGATAAAGCTTTTGCCTGGAAAGCATTGCAATGGGAAAACCGTCTTGAGCTGGCAGCAGAGGGCCGTCGTTTTTTTGATCTGCAACGCTGGGGGATATTGGAGCAAACAATGAATGCATACTTTTCGGTCGAAAAAAATAGGTTTAAATGGATGGGAGCAGCACGTTTTACGGCTGGGCGTGATGAATATTTTCCGATCCCGCAGCCCCAGATTAACTGGGCAAAAGGAAATTACACACAAAATCCGGGCTATTAATCCCTGATGATAACGATTTTAAAAAGTGATGATAAAGATATTGATCAAGAATAGGCTGTTCCTTCGTCGTCTTCTACGGATGCTGCTGATCGTATGTGGTCCATACGCTGTGTGCTGGGCGAATACAGATCCAGGGAAAATAAGTCCGTTGATTAAAGCCATTGAGGTGGATCGTATCGGGGGACAACTGCCCGAGCTGAGCTATGAAAAAATTGGACGTCAGGTTGTTAAAGTCAAGGTTTCGTTAAACCTGCCCCAAGATATGAACTGTGCTGATTGGCAGATCAGGATTTTGCCGGCATTTCAGCCCAACTTCCATTGGGCGCCACATTTGACACCTTCGGATGATCATATTATTGCCCAGCACGTCTTTAGGGCTCCGATGATGATGCTTGCTGATCAGCGCAAGCAACTTGTTATTATCCCTGATGTTGACCTACTGAATCGTACCTTGGCCAGGGATTGGTATATGGATATGGATGCGGAAAGAAATCAGTTAACACTGGGACGTTCACTGGCACAAGTCGCGGAACATGTCCTGTTCAAGCGGAAATCAGGAAATACCTACGCCAGCGGAAAGTTTGAATTTGCGTTTTATGTGCTATCGTTTGACGACCGGGAGGTCGCGGATAATCCTTTTCGAAGACCATTGGCATTTTACTGGAAAAAGTGGGGTGAGGGGCTTTTTGATCAGGGCGAACCGATCTCCGGGGATTTGGAAACCTACGTTAGGCATAGCTATCACTGGGCATTTCAATCCTGGGTCAAGCAGGTGTGGCAGTCTTTTGAAATTAACGGGAAAAAAGTGGGGGCGCCAACTTTTATAGTCAATACCACACAAAGCCCCAACTATCCGGGAAAGACCACCGAACGGGAATTTCGTTCCATATGGAATCAGGCCTGGTTTAGCTCTTTACGGTCTGCCAGTGGCCTGTATCGTTTTGCAAAGCGAACGGGAAATCAGGACCTTTTGGATAAAGCGAATCTGACCAAAGAGCTGACCTTATCCTATCCCAAAAAGAAGGGGTTTTTCTATGGTCTGATCGGAACAGAAATGGAGGATACTACGGACGGAGATGGTACTAAAAAATCCCTACGCAGCAAAGGCTGGGCGCATTATTATTGGGGGAATTCAAACCGAAATCCCTATACCTGGGATGCCCGTAAATCGCCCTTTCATATCCTTGATATGAGTTGGACAGCGCTGTTGATGTTGCGCTGGTACGACGAGCTCGAAAAAGACCCCCGTTTGCTCGCCTATGCCGAAGATTATGGGAAGTCGCTGCTCGAAGTTCAATCAGCGAATGGATTTTTTCCGGGCTGGTTGGATGTAGAAACATTAAAACCGCTCGCTCATCTAAACGAATCTCCAGAGAGTGCACTGTCCGTTACCTTTTTATTGATGCTATACCGCATAACGCAAAAGGAGGAATATAAGCTTGCAGCCCTAAAGGCAATGCAGGCGATTATGCGGGAGATAATCCCGGATGGGCGTTGGGAAGACTTCGAGACCTATTGGTCTTGTTCACGTATCGGATCCGAAGATTGGGTAGGGAAAAAGGTGTCGCGCAACGACATGTACAAGCAGAACAATTTTTCCATGTTTTGGACTGCGGAAGCCTTATTGGAATGTTATCAAGTCACAAAATCAAAAGAGTACCTCAAAACAGGACAGCGCACGCTGGATGAGCTGTTGATGACACAGGCCGCCTGGCAACCCCATTTTATCCCAATAAAAGCATTGGGCGGATTTGGGGTGATGAACGCAGACGGGGAGTGGAATGATGCCCGGCAGAGTTTGTTTGCTGAATTGATTATTCGTTATGGAAAGGAATTGAAGCAAAAAGAGTATCTCCAGCGGGGACTAGCTGCGCTACGGGCTTCCTTTGTCATGATGTACTGCCCTGAAAATCCCGATACCAAAGCACAATGGGAAGAGGCCTGGCCATTTTTTGGAAAGGAAGATTATGGCTTTATGATGGAAAACTATGGTCATGGTGGGGAGACAAATGCAAAAGGTCTGGGCATAGGAGAGTTTACGATCTACGATTGGGGCAATGGCGCTGCAGCAGAAGCCTATAACCGGATATTGGACCACTACGGGACGGATTTCATAGCGGGGAAGAAGCTGTAGAATCTCTGATATTAAGGCAGTTAAACAAAAAAAGCCTGTTCATACGAACAGGCTTTTTTTGTGGTGCCACCTGGGTTCGAACCAGGGACACAAGGATTTTCAGTCCTTTGCTCTACCAGCTGAGCTATGGCACCAGTTGACCTTTTATTTAAATCTGTGATCATCAGATTGAAGCGTGGTGCCACCTGGGTTCGAACCAGGGACACAAGGATTTTCAGTCCTTTGCTCTACCAGCTGAGCTATGGCACCGCTTTTTTGCTATGGGTTTGTTCCCCTATTGCGATGCAAATATAGTGTGATAATTTGAATTCTAAAATTTTTATGTGGATTATTTTTCCTCTTTTTTCGAAAGTGTTGATTTTGATCGAGATAAAATTACAAGAAACTAACATAGAGGAAAAGGAATAAGCTGTATCTTTGCATTTCAATAAATAGCGATGAGTAAAAGAGGAAGAGTTTTAGTTGCAATGAGTGGAGGGGTCGATAGCTCCGTTGCTTCTGTCATGCTCCACGAACAAGGATATGAGGTCATAGGTATTACGATGAAGACTTGGGATTATGCGTCCGCGGGTGGTTCATCTAAGGAGACGGGATGTTGTAGCCTCGACAGTATCAATGACGCTCGTACATTAGCCGTAAACTATGGTTTCCCTCATTATATATTAGATATACGCGATGAGTTTGGAGACTTTGTAATTGATAATTTTGTAGAGGAATATATTGCTGGGCGTACACCCAATCCTTGTGTTCTTTGTAATACCCACATTAAATGGGAAGCTTTGATGAAACGTGCCGATAAACTGGATTGTGAATTTATCGCTACGGGCCACTATGCCAATATCCGTATGCACGATAATGGCCGTTATGTGATATCAAAGGGTAAGGATGAAAATAAGGATCAATCCTACGTCCTATGGGGAGTATCGCAGGAAAACCTAGCACGTACACAGTTCCCATTGGGATCCTTCACGAAAAAAGAAATCCGTCAGATGGCCCTGGATATGGGACAGAAAGAGCTCGCCAATAAATCAGAAAGCTACGAAATCTGCTTTGTGCCGGATAACGATTACCGTGCTTTTCTGAGACATAAAGTGCCTACATTGGATCAAAAGATCGGTCCGGGTAATTTCATCCTTTCAGACGGAACAGTTGTCGGTAAACATATTGGATACCCGTATTTTACCATCGGTCAACGTAAAGGTTTGGGCATTGCTTTGGGTAAACCCATGTTTGTGATCGAAATTCTTCCTGAAAGTAATACAGTGGTATTGGGAGAGGAGCATGAACTTGAAAAGTCACATGCTTACGTTCGTAATGTAAACTTCGTGAAATATGCGGGTCTCGACCAACCGATGGAAGCTATTTCAAAAGTACGTTATAAAGATTCAGGTGCTTTGTCGACTATCTCGCAAGAGGGCGATAAAGTGCGGATAGATTTCGTGCATAATGTAAAAGGTATCGCGCCCGGACAGTCGGCCGTATTCTACGAAGGAAACGACCTCTTAGGGGGTGGTTTCTTGATGAAATAATAAACTAGAAATCTTACAACAAGTATAGATAAAGGGAGTCCAACAGCGTTGGATTCCCTTTTTTGTTACATTTCGTTTGGCACTTTATTCCCATTTCCTTTGCCTTGCTGCTTTTACAATCATCCCTTCCTACCGTATACTATTTTTTACTCTTAGATTCTCTTAGTTTATGGAGCGACAGATTTTTTATTTTCTATTTACTAATAATTTTAGTAATTTTAAATTATGAATCCGTCAGAATATTTTAAGGGCAGGGGGGCACAGATCAATCCCAGTAACAAATTTTTTTCCAATCAGTATGTGCAGGAGCACATTGAGGGGTTGGACGAAGAATTTCTTGGGGCCGAAAAAACACAGTTTATTCCGACGCATCCAAAGTCCATTATCTCCAAATCCAATAGTCCAGACCTACGCTTTGAAAGGTCTATTAATCCTTATCAGGGCTGCGAGCATGGTTGTATTTACTGCTACGCCCGCAATTCGCATGAATACTGGGGCTTTAGTGCAGGACTGGATTTTGAGCGCAAAATCCTGGTCAAGCATAATGCGGCGCAGCTCCTGGAGCATGAGTTTCGCAAGTCGAGCTATCAGCCTGATTTGATTATGTTATCCGGCAATACGGATTGCTACCAACCTATTGAGAGAAAATTGGGGATCACACGTTCGCTTTTAGAATTGATGCTTAAATACAGGAATCCCGTTTCCATTATCAGCAAGAATGTATTGATGCGAAGGGATTTTGATCTCTTGCGCGAGCTTGCAGCACTGAATCTGGTATCCGTTGCCGTGACCATTAATTCGCTACGTGAAGAGGTACGGCAGAAGATGGAACCCAGGACCGCTACAGCGTCAGCGCGGTTAAAACTAATCGAGGGATTGACGGGAATAGGTGTACCCGTAATGCTGATGATGGCTCCCATTGTTCCGGGAATCAATAGCGATGAGATTTCAGATTTGATTCGTTCGGGAGCAGACGCAGGAGCAATTACGGCCTCCTATACGATTGTGCGGCTCAATGGACAGATCGGTGGTATCTTTAAGGATTGGCTTTATCAGAATTACCCGGATCGTGCTGAAAAGGTATTGCATTGGATCGAGGCTTGTCATGGTGGAAAGATTAATGACACTGATTTTGGGCGAAGGATAAAAGGGGATGGCAATATGGCCGAGAGCCTGCAGCATCTGTTTAAATTGTCAGTCAAAAAATATATGGGGAATGGTACCTTGCCTTCCTTGCGCAAAGATCTTTTCCGCCTACCAGATGCAGGTACGCAACTGGGCTTATTTTAACACAATAAAGGATCCGATTTCTAAAAGAATCGGATCCTTTATTTCGAACGGAGATCGTTGGCTTCTGAAATGATGAAACCGCTAAAATTGACTTTTAATCCTTATTTTTTCTTTTGATCAATACGTAGCTGAGATATAATAATACGAGCCAGACGGGAATCAGTTCAACCGGCAATTTCATGCCCGTTACCCACATGATACCCAGTACAGCGATCAGAAAGACCAGACAGATGTAATTGCTCAATGGATAGAGAAACGAAGGAAATTTCGTTTGAACATGTACGTCAAGTTTATTTTTTCTAAAATACAAGTGTGTAATTGAAATCATTACCCAGTTGATGATCAGTGAAGATACGACCAGCGACATCAGGATCTCCAATGCATTCTTTGGAGCGACATAATTGATGAAAACACAGATTGCGGCAAACACCGCCGAAACCAGAATAGCATTGATAGGTGCGTGGTTTTTGTTGAGTTTGGATAAAAACTTAGGGGCATTACCCTGCTCTGCCAGTCCAAAGAGCATCCTGCTATTGCTGTATACACTACTGTTATAGACAGATAAGGCCGCAGTAAGCACTATGAGGTTGAGGGCGTTTGCTATGATTTTTGTGAACTGGAATGTTTTTCCGAATAGGCTAAACTCAAACCCATTGAGTTTGTCAAAGACCAGAACAAAGGGACTGGTATCGGCTGTGATATTTGTCCAGGGTGTAAGCGAAAATAGGATAATCAAAGCCCCGACGTAAAAGATCAGGATCCGATAGATGACCTGATTGGTCGCTTTGGGAATGTTTTTTTCGGGATGTTCGGCTTCCGCTGCAGTAATACCGACCAATTCAAGTCCGCCAAAGGAAAACATGATCAGTGCCATGGCGGATAGCAATCCTTCATAACTTCCGTCTCCGGTCTGGTTAAACCAGCCTTTCGGGAAGAAGCCACCATGTGAGGTGAGGTTACTCAGGCTTGCCTGCTCGCCACCGGTGCCACTCACTAAAAGGTATACACCAAAGACAATCATGGCAATAATAGCCACAACCTTGATGATCGAAAACCAAAATTCGGTCTCGCCATAAATTTTCACAGAGGCAAGGTTCAGGGCATTAATGGCAAAGAAAAAAAATAAACTTGATCCCCATAATGGGATTTCTGGCCACCAGAACTGTACATACACACCGATGGCTGTCAGTTCGGCCATGCTCACTAAAATATAAAGCACCCAATAGTTCCAGCCGGAAGCGTAACCGGCAAAAGATCCCCAGTATTTATTCGCGAAGTAACTAAAGCTCCCCGAAACGGGTTCTTCAACCACCATTTCTCCCAACTGACGCATAATGAAAAAGGCAATTATCCCAGCAAATGCGTAACCGAGTATCACTGCTGGTCCTGCGAGTGTCGCCGCCTTTCCGATTCCCAGAAACAGTCCCGTTCCAATGGCACCGCCGAGAGCGATCAGCTGAATATGTCTATTTTGTAGTCCCCTTTTTAATTGTTTCGAATCTTTGTTATCCTGTTTCTCCATCTGTATGGTTAATACGGTTACTTATTTAGTGTTGGCCGGTCTGGTCCTCAACGGCTACATCGCTGTTGTCCCTGCGCTGAATCATGATACAAAGCAGCTTAGCAGCAAAGTACCACAAATTATTCATGTTGTTACCATGGTCTTTTGACCTAAGCGCATAAAGTTAATAAAACCCTTAGGTATTTTATGCACCTTAGGCATCCCTTTTTGCTAAACCGGTAGGTAATCTTGATTTATATTGTTGAAGGATATTGTTTTAATGCAAAACGCTACCATGAGAATGGTAGCGTTTCTTTTGTTCGTAGCTAGTGTGATTTTTGGCCACTCTACCTTAGAACGAAATTTTGTTTGCAAATGATACAGTAAAAGATAAATTAATTTGCTTTTTGTGGTTTTTCCACTGTTCCGCAGCTGCACCCGCAACCTTTGGAGCAACTTGATTTACCTTTAAGTGATTTGCGGACATTGTTAACGACATACCATACAGCCGCTAATACCAAAACTCCAACGATGAGATACTGTACTGTTAAATTATCCATGATCTTTAATTTTTAAGGTTGCGAACGTCCAAATGATGGCATTCTCACAACGCGTTAATTTATTTTAAAAGCTGATAGGCAATCAAGGCACTGAAATAAGCCAGGCCTGTCATAAAACCAACTTGAATTAATGTCCATTTCCACGATCCGGTTTCCCGTTTCACGGCCGCTATCGTACTCATACATTGCATGGCAAAGGCATAGAACAAGAGCAACGATATTCCGGAAGCAAAATTATAGGCTGGTAAGCCCGTGTTACGGTTAATTTCGCTCCGCATTTTGCTTAATACTGTTGTCTTCGTTGCTTCATCTTCAATATCCACTTCATCGCCAAGACTATATACGGTTGCCATTGTTCCTACGAAGACTTCCCTTGCTGCAAATGAAGAGATCAAACCGATTCCCATTTTCCAGTCATAGCCCAGGGGCTCTACAACAGGTTCAATTGCCATGCCAAGATAGCCGAGAAAGGAGTGCTCCAGTCGGTAAGAAGAGATCTCATGGTCGAGGTCCTCGCCCGAAAGGTTAGGATTGTTTTGTGTCACATATTCCTCCGCTTTGCCGAATTTGTCGTTTGGACCAAAGCTGCCCAATGCCCAAAGGATAACGGAGATCGCCAAGATAATCTTACCGGCGCCGAAGACAAAACTTGCCGTTTTCTCCCACACATTCAACACGACATTTTTCCAGTCTGGAGACTTATAGGTCGGAAGTTCAAATATGAGGAAGGATTTGTGCTTGGACTTAATGACTTTTGTCAACAGGATCGCTGAAAACAATGCGGCAAATATCCCCAGGAGATACATGACAAATAAAACCATACCCTGCAATTGAAATCCGGCATATTTAGTGTCCGGGATTACCAATCCAATCAATACGATGTAGATGGGAAGACGGGCTGAACAGGTCATGAACGGCGTGACCAGAATCGTGACCAGCCGTTCCTTCGCATTTTCAATATTACGTGCCGACATGACGGCCGGTACCGCACAGGCAACGCCCGAGATCAGCGGGATGACGGATTTTCCATTTAACCCGAAAGGTCTGAGCCAACGATCCATCAGGAAAACCACACGGCTCATATAGCCCGTTTCCTCCATAATGGAAATGAAAATATACAGAATAACGATCTGTGGAATAAAGATGACGATACCACCAATACCCTTGATAATACCATTGCTTAACAAATCCGTTAGCGGGCCCGCGGGAAGCATGGTCTGCGTATAAGCAGCAAGATCCCCAAAAAGGCCATCAATAAAGTCCATGGCCGGCCCTGACCAGGTGTAGATCGCCTGGAAAATCAGGAAAAGAATACCAAAGAAAATCAGATAACCAAAGATCGGATGAAGTAATATCCTATCAATGGCATTTGTCTTATTTTTGTTGGACGCATCGTCCTTGGTATAAATTTCGGATAAGCTATCATCTAAGGATTTGCTCCGTAGTATGGCTTCTTCTTTTTGTAGTTTCTCGGCTTTTAACTGATGTTTGTCGCGAATTTGCTGAATAGCCTGATTTTTTTCTTTGGATAGAAATGAAACTTCACCTTTAGCCAAATATTGCCAGGTATGGTATTCCGTATCCAGCGGAAACAGCCTTTTGGTTTCTTCCAATGCTTCATTAGCTATTGTCGGCAACTGGAATTTGCTGATATACATCGGTGGGGCCACATCAAAGTTTTTGATCAGCTGATCTATGCCCTGTCCAGTTCGCGCATTCGTTTCATATACTTTTGTATTGAGCAGCAGTTCAAGTTTTGCGATATCTATACTGATTCCTTTTTCTTTGGCCTCATCGATCATATTGATGACAAAGATGGCCGCAAGTCCGAGTTCGCGCGCCTGCTGATAAAGGATGATGGACCTTTTCAGGTTTGTCGGTTCGGCAACGACGACGACAAGATTTGGTCTAAAGCTGTTTTCTTTGTTGACCAGGGTATTAAAGACGACTTCTTCATCCATTGAACTCGGAAACAAGGTATAGGTTCCCGGAAGGTCAATAATACGATAGGTCTTGTTGTTGGCTTTCACTTGGCCTTCACGTTTTTCTACCGTGATACCAGGATAGTTTCCTACTTTCTGATTTAATTTTGTAATCCGGTTAAAAAGGGAAGTTTTACCCACGTTTGGATTACCCAAAAGTGCAATAATCGGGTTATTCATTATTTTTGATCAATAAGGATGACTTTAGCTTCGGATTTGCGGATGGCAATCAAGGCGTTATTAGCAATAATATTTAAACATATAGGACCATCGAGTGGTGCGATATGTTTCACTTCTACTTCAGTACCCGGCACAAAGCCTAATTCGAAAAATTTAGCTGGAATATCGTGCGAATCAAAATCAATAATCACCGCTTTTTCCCCTTTTTTTAGCTTATCTAAGCTATTTTTATTACGCATCTACCTATTTTTTTGTATCCTCCAAATATACAGATTTTCTACCATTTAGAATGATTCTAATGTCATAGTTATGTATTTAGCGCAAAAAACAGCTATCTTTACGATTAAAAGGGATTAATTATCAACCAAAATGAAAATCGAGGACGAAATCAAAGTAAGTAAATTCAGCAATGAATGGCATCGTTGTACCGTAAACATCCTATATACGTACAATTGGCTCAATAATGAACTTGAACAAAGGGCAGCCGAAGAGGGGATCACTTTGAAACAATTTAATGTCTTGCGTATCCTACGAGGTCAATACCCAAAACCAGCCACCAATAACCTGATCAAATCAAGAATGCTAAGCACGACACCGGATATTTCCCGGATGATGGATCGAATGGTCACTAAAGGACTCGTATCCCGCTGTCAATCCGGTGGTGATAAACGTGCTGTTGATCTGTTCATCACCGATAAAGGGCTGAAGATCCTTGAAAATCTCGAGGAACCTATGCTGATGACGGATATTTTACCCAATAGGATCAGTGAAAAAGAAGCCATCCAGCTCAGTGCTTTATTGGACAAGTTAAGAGGCTAATTAATGTGCATGGTCATGATGATCATGATCATGCAGCTCTTCCCCATGGCCGTGCGCATGATCGTGTTCGCCAACGAAAGCAAAGCTTGCCAGGGCAATAGCCACGCCGGCAATCACCGCAATCATCTTCTTCTTGTTGAATTTATGATGGTCTATAGATCCGGACTCAAATAATATGGTCGTGGATATATGTAGAAATATACCAATAACCACAGCCATAATCTTATCAAAATACTGCTGTATATTACCGACTTCACCAGCACTGATGGCCTTACTTAGCAGGAAGCCAAATGGTGTCATCGCTGCAAATAAGGCAAGTGTGATGATAATGGTATTTTTTTTCAGGTGCGTACTGATGAGAATACTGCCTAAAGCAAATGCTGCCGGAATGTGATGGATCGAAATCCCCAAGGCGAGTTCGGTCTGGTGCGTAGCGGCCAGCGGCATCCCCTCTAAAAAAGCATGGAGACATAAGCTAAACATGATGCCGATCGGAAAACGATGGCTATGATGCCCATGTTCATTCTCCGTATGGATATGGCCGTGTTCAATCCCCTGAGAAAATTGCTCAAGGAATAGCTGGAACAAAAAGCCACCCAGTACATAGATGCCCAGCACCTCGGGTGAAGTATTCGTCGACTGATAAACATGCGGGATTAAATGCAGTACCGTAATGGAAAATAGGTAAGCCCCACTAAAAGAAAGGATCAATTTTAGAAAATTTGTCCCTTTTTTCTGGACGAAAAAAACAGCAATTCCACTTGCAAATGCAGGTATGAATAAAATTAAAATCAATAAAATTGAATTCATTATACTTGTTCAGTTTTAAAAAAGCTAGGTACAAACCGCTTAAACAAGTAACCTGTAGCCAATCCAACCAGGATTCCCAGCGCGGAGCCACAGAGTACGTCAAAGGGGTAATGAACACC
This sequence comes from Sphingobacterium sp. HMA12, assembly GCF_002933815.1. Lineage (GTDB taxonomy): Bacteria > Bacteroidota > Bacteroidia > Sphingobacteriales > Sphingobacteriaceae > Sphingobacterium. The sequence continues at coordinate 3,126,364 of NZ_BEYR01000001.1, read as the reverse complement.
AACATAGATTTGCGAGACCGAAATCAGAAATGCCCAGGCAATACATAGCCAAAGCACATATTTCCATCTTCTACGGAATAGCACGATCCAGAAGAAAGCCAAGGAAAAGTGATTGGCCGCATGGGAGGAGGTAAAACTAAACCCAGAGCCACAACGTACCCGGATATTGACATTCTCCTTAAACTCCACATCGTTGCAGGGCCTGATTCTTTTTACTGTCTTTTTGATCAAATGAGATGAGATACCGTCGGAAATACCAAAGGTAACCAACGTCATTGCTACAATCAGTATACCCGTTTTTCCATAAGTTTTAATGAAAAAAATAACCAGAAACAGATACAATGGAGCCCAGGTATACGGATTACGCAATATAGGCAACAGCCAGTCAAATACGGGATTACTTAAGCCCTGATTGATGGCAAGAAAAATCTCTTGGTCGATGTGTACTAATTGTTGAATCATAAATCTTGTTGATTACAATGAAATTCTCAAACTTTTAAAAACTCACTTTTCAAAAGTAAAAATAATTTCATTGCAAACGATTGTTTCTTTTAAAAACAACTTTGTTGCAACAAAGGTACATTAAATATTCAATAATTATAATTTTAATTCGAGATTTTATTGGCATAATGCTAAATTTACACGTTAATCAATTCAAAGGAAATGACTTTAATTAAATCAATCTCAGGAATACGTGGTACGATAGGCGGTCGTGCAGGAGAAGGACTTACGCCAATAGATATTGTTAAATTTACAGCTGCTTACGGAACGATCATTGTAAAGCAAAGTGGCATAAAGAAAATTGTAGTCGGAAGAGATGCCCGTGTTTCAGGCGAAATGGTCAGTAATCTGGTCATCGGTACCCTGCAGAGTATCGGTGTCGATGTGATTGATTTGGGATTATCGACAACACCTACAGTCGAGATTGCTGTTCCTCTGGAAAAAGCAGCCGGTGGGATTATCCTGACAGCTTCGCATAATCCGGGACAATGGAATGCGCTTAAACTGTTAAATGCAAAAGGCGAATTTATATCTGACGCTGAAGGACAGGAAGTATTGGCACTTGGAGAATCCCTGGATTTTGATTTTTCTGCTGTCGAAGAACTGGGATCAGTACACAAAGACTATTCATACCTACAAAAACATGTTGACGCTGTATTGGCATTGGAATATGTTGATAAAGAAGCAATCAAAGCAGCCAACTTTAAAGTTGCTTTGGATGCGGTGAACAGTACAGGCGGAACATTTATTCCGGCTTTGTTGGATGCACTGGGTGTACAGACAATTTATAAAATTCACTGTGAGCCCAATGGTAATTTCCCGCATAATCCAGAGCCCTTAAAAGAACATTTGACAGATTTATCTGCTGCTGTCATCGAAAATAAAGCTGATTTGGGTATTGCTGTCGATCCGGATGTGGATCGCCTGGTATTTATGATGGAAGATGGTGAGCTATTTGGTGAAGAATATACACTTGTTGCCGTAGCGGATTACCTTCTGCAGCATAAAAAAGGAAACACGGTATCCAATTTATCTTCTACACGTGCCTTGCGTGATGTGACCAAAGCACATGGGGGTGAATATTATGCTGCTGCTGTCGGTGAAGTCAATGTGGTCACCAAAATGAAAGAGGTGGATGCTGTGATCGGCGGTGAAGGTAATGGTGGCGTTATCTACCCGGCTTCACACTATGGTCGTGACGCTTTGGTAGGTGTGGCTATATTCCTGACACATTTGGCTAAATTGGGCAAGAAAGCTTCAGCATACCGCGCTTCATTACCGAAATATTTCATGTCTAAAAATAAGATTACGTTGACTCCAGAACTGGATATTGACAATCTATTGGCGAAAATGGAAGAAAAATATAAAAATGAAGAGCACAGCACTATTGATGGTCTGAAAATAGATTTTGAAAATGAATGGGTGCACTTACGTAAGTCCAATACCGAGCCAATCATTCGGATCTACTCTGAAGGCCCGACCCCAGAAGCTGCTGAGCAAATTGCACAAAAGATCATTCGTGAAATCGAAGAAATAATTAAATAAAACAAAAAGCTGCATCCGCAGCTTTTTGTTTTATGATCTAAATGGAAATATCTTTCCACAAACTAAAAACATGTTATCATAATTTATGATTAGAAAGACCTTTATTGCGATTTATTGTTTTTTAAGCCTGTTTTTACTTGCCATCTCCTCGAAGGCCCAGGAGTCCGTAGATGCGATCAATGTGACCCTGGATGCCTGGCATAAATCTTCGGGCGAAGTGAAGTTTGGGCCTTTTATCAATTCACTTGCGGCAGATGCGATTATATTGGGGACAGACCGACAGGAGCGTTGGGATAAAAACCATAGTGACAAGTTCTCCGAACAGTATTTTAACCCCAAATATGGCTGGAATTATACCTATCAAAACAGATATGTCCATTTTAACGGCGATAGTACAACAGCATGGTTCGATGAAACCTTTAAGATAAATACCAAGTACTTTCGCGGTACCGGTGTACTGAGCAAAATAGACAACGATTGGAAGATCAGGCAGTATAATATCGCGATGCTGGCACCTTATGAAGAGGTTAAATCTGCTGTAGGAGGGAAGCAGGGACATAATATACACAACAACCTACTGCTGGTGATGGTGCTATTTTTCTTTATGGCGATGCTGTTTGTCCTCAGTCAGCGCTTAAAGATATCCTATCCCATTTTGTTGGTTATTGGCGGCTTAGGTATTTCCCTTATTCCCGGAGCACCGGTCATTAGTATAGATCCGGATATTGTCTTTTTGGTGTTTTTACCGCCATTGCTATTTGAGGCTGCCTGGTATACCAATTGGGGGAACTTTTTGAAATGGCGCCGATCCATTTTTATCATGGGCTTTGGCCTGGTCTTTTTCACCTCCTTGGCAATCGCTTATTTTTCCGTCAGTATTATCCCGGGCTTTACCTTAGCCTTGGGTTTTTTGTTGGGTGGAATTATATCACCACCAGATGCTGTAGCTGCAAGTTCGGTGTTAAAGGGTATTAGTATACCCAAACGGGGGATTGCCATTCTGGAAGGGGAGAGCTTGGTCAACGACGCGGCCTCTTTGACCGTGTTTCGGTTTGCGTCCATCGCTATCCTAACAGGTCAATTTGCCATGGGTACGGCAACAACACAATTTCTTGTGCTGTCCGTCATGGGGGTCGTTGTAGGTCTGGTGATTGGCCATATCCTGTATTTCTTTTTGCGTTACGTGGCCAAATCCTCCAGCATATCAACACCGATCACCTTGATTGCTCCATACCTGATGTATATCGTTGCGGAGCATTTTGAATGGTCGGGTGTCCTGGCAGTGGTCAGTGGCGGATTATTCCTTTCCTTCCGTGCAGGTGATTATCTGAATTATCATACCCGTATCCAGACCAAGGAGGTCTGGGCGACAATAGGTTTTCTATTGAATGGCTTTGTTTTTATCCTGATCGGGCTCGAACTTCCTGTGATCATCAACGGACTGGGTGAGTACTCGATGGAAGAGGCCATAGATTACGCCTTGGCAATCTGTGTTATTGTTATCGTATTGCGTTTGGTAGCAGTTTATCTTTCAGCCTATGTACCGCGCCTATTGTTCAAACGGGTACGTGTCAAAGAAAAAGGCCCAGGTTGGAAACTGCCTTTGGTAGTCGGTTGGGCAGGGATGAGGGGTGTTGTTTCACTTGCCTCGGCCTTGGCCATTCCCATGACATTATATGACGGAACAGCTTTTCCGCACCGCAATCTTATTTTGTTTATCACTTTTGTCGTTATCCTGGTGACTTTGGTGTTTCAGGGACTTACCTTGCCGCTGTTGATTAAGCTAATAAAAATTGATGAGGTCGACGAACAGGTATCCGTGGAGGAACAAATTGATGAGATCCGTGTTAAGCTCGGTAAAGACTCGATTGCTTATCTGGATAAGCATTATGCTAAAGAAATGGTGGAATACGAAACCATTGCACGGGTCAAAGAACAGCTTATCAGAAGTATAAATGCATCTGAACGCGCTAAGGAAGAGGATACCCGGGCGCAACTTTCAGCTGTACGGGGCTTATATAATAAAATTATGCTGGAAATTCTTGCTTTACGACGGGATGGATTAGCGAAGATGAAAGAGAGCAAAGAATATGATAGCGATGTCATCAAAGAACTGGAGTATTCTTTAGATCTGGAAGAGTCGCGGCTGTCACGCAGATAAGCTGGTTAACCGGCAAAAAGGCTTCAAGTCCTTCTGCGAGCAGCAACGTCCCACAAAGCACAGATCAAACACAAGAGTTCAAGTTCTCTAGCATCCGGTACCAGAAACCAGGAAGCTCCAAAATAGCAAGGTTGACCTACTGGACCAACCTTGCTATTTTTCCTTTATCCCCGGCCAGAAAAACAGCTTTTCCTTTTTTTGCTTTTTGTACCACATTGTAGCTTCCCGGGGAAATGGTATACCACGTTTTTCCCTGATCATCTGATAGGTCCGTGCCCGATGTTCCGGTGCAAACAAGCTGTTTGCTTGAAAGATAAATCACTGCTGACTTAAAGCCCGATAGGGGCTGACTTGATGCCTGCCAAGTTTTACCACCATCATGACTCAGAAAGCAGGCCTTTTCCTTGTTTCTGTCATTCCGATAATCTCCACCAACGACGATGCCGTTTTTTGGCGAACGAAATGCAATCGAGAACGGACCAATGCTATTTTGTCCCTGAGCGATTGGGCAGCTATACCGTTGCCAGGTTTCTCCCCTATCGCTACTGCTGTAAATATTTGAGACAGTACCCCCGGTTGCGATCCAGAAATCTCCCGTTGGAAGACTAAAGATAGATGTACCGCTGGCTGCAAATCCTGCTTCCCCGGCTGTCATGGTATACCTTAAGTTGCTGGATATATCCTGCCAGGTCTGTCCAAAATCTGTTGTTTTCAATAAAGGCATCTTCCCGTTGATGGCATCACCAAAAGCAATGCCAACACCTTTGGGGGTAAAGGCAAATCCGTCGTAGAATATTTCAGGACGGGTATCTTTCAAAACTTCTTTCCAGCTTCTGCCGGCATCAGTGGTGCGAAGGATCAAGGCCGGAGAACCTGCGGAGATAATCAGCGCCTCATTTTCATCAAAAGCTTCAATATCCCTAAAGTCGATTTTTTCGTAGCCAATGGGGTTGATCCATTGCCAGTTTTTTCCCGCATCCGTACTTAAACCGACTGTTCCATTGTTTCCGCTGACCCAGAGCGTCTGATCGTCAACTACGCTTAGTCCACGGTAGCTACTGTTGCGTTCTTGGCTCAACAAGTGAATCGTATTTTTTTGTGCAGATAAATTTTCGGTTAGAAAGACCTGAATGAGGAAGAAAAAAAAGAATGGTTTCATATGGTTATACTCGTTATTGCAATAAATTCAGCGCTATCATTAAATTCAGTGATATAATTGTGGTAGATCTATGTGCGTTAAATTCGATGGTATTATTACATAGTTCCGTCCGCATTGTTACAGTAAATCTACTTATATTATTTCGATAAACCTGTGCCCCTTCTCGTTCTTCTGCGCTCTTTTTTTAAGACTGTTTTGCGCAACTGTAGAAAACCGACCGTCATTTTTCTGGGTGATTTAAAATAAGGGATACTCAATACCACGAGCAGTGATATACAGGCCGATGTCCCCAATGCGCCACCATAGCCATTAAAAAACTTGCTGGTATTGAGCAGGATGGTGGTAAAGATTACACCAGCCAAAGAGAGTCCGAAATAAGTGGACAACTGCGTTTTGGATACCATACCGATAAAAGATGCACCAATAAAAACGGCTGGAATATACTGTGTGAGATAAGTGGATAACAGCTGTGGGAAAAAATAGAGAAAACCGGACACGATCAACGTCAATAAGGCAGAGGAACGGACAGCCCCCTGTTTGTATCGGGTATTGACATAGTATGTGGCTGTACTTCCGATAATTCCGACAAGATAGAGAATGAATGTTTCCATGTTATTTGAAAAGATAAAGCAGTAAATAGGTCATCGAAACACCCAGAAAAGCCAATGTGCCCAATTTGCCTCCCACTCCATTCAGCAGGCTTTTTGAAATGACCAGAAAGATGGCGGTAAAAACACTCGCGGTTAGGATAAACGAAAAACCATGGGCAACCTGTGAACTCGACATGCCGACAAAAGCACCACAATAGATGGCGGCAGGGAGCTGAGGGAGGTAGTCCGAGTCTCTGTTGATATTGGGGATAAATGATGCCAATGTCCCTGTCAGTGCAGCACCCATCACCGGGCCAAGGCCAAAAATCTGGTTAAAATAATAGGAAACAATTGCACCTATGGGCACCCATAGCGCAATTTTGATTGACTCATATTCATGGATATGATGATGTATAGGCGACTTAAAGTAGCTATATAACATGAATAAAGAGAGTAATCCGATGAAAGACAGGACAATATATGAACTGGTGTTTTCAACAAAGATGGCCACTAGAAAGAGTGCCTGAATAACAAATAATAAGCAAATACTTAGAATTCTAAACTTCTGCCGGGCTTGCATTTATTTCAAATTTCGGCAAAGTTATTAATTATTTGTCTATTCTGCAGGTAGATTTTCTTTTTATCAGGATCGGATCAAGTACAACCTGCTGGATGTCTTCATAAGGATCCTTTTGTCTGACCATTTTTAAAAAGAGCTTGGCGCATTCTTCACCCATTTTGTTGGCCTGCTGATCTATACTGGACAGGGTTGGTGTGATAAATGAAGAGAAAGGTTGATTTGCGAAACCGATCACACCTGTTTCAGGGATATCGATATGTGCCGTTTTAAGCGCCTGAATAATCCCGACAGCAGTAAAGTCGTCGCCGCCAATGATCGCATCCGGTTTAATGGAAGACTGCAAAATCTGCTCGGTGCCTTTTATACCCGCTTCGATAGATAGTTCACCCTGAACAATAAGCTCATCCAGCTGGGGAAGATCCGCTTCCTTCAAAGCTGCTTCAAAACCGCTGAAACGATCCTGAAAAATAGCGATTTCTTTGTTAGTGGTAATAAAACCAATTTTTTTATAGCCTTGTTCGATAAGATGTTTTGTCGCAAGGTAGCCCGCCTCAAAGTCGTTCAGCTTGACGACAGGCGCGGCGATGTCCTTATGGGTACGGTCAAAGATGATCAGGCATTTGCCTTGTTTGATGACTTCCTGAAAATGTGCAATATCCTGGGTTTCCAGGGACAGGGAGGCGATGATTCCGTCTACTTGTGCTTCCAGTAAGGTTTTTACACCATTTACTTCATCTGTATACGATTCGTTTGACTGATAGAGCAACAGGCTATAGTTGTGTTTCTTTAATTCTTTTTCGATACTGTGAATAGCCTCTGCAAAAAAGTGGATCTGCATCGTCGGCACGATTACACCTATGGTATTGGACTTGCCCGAAGAGAGCGAAGACGCAATTTTATTGACACTGTAATTCAGCTCTTTTGCCTTCGCCAAGACCAGCTGCCGTGTAGCCTCACTGATGGTAGGTACGTTATTCAAGGCACGGGAAACCGTTGAAACCGTGATTCCAAGCGCCCGGGCAATATCATAGATCGTTGTTTTTTTATTCACGCCCCAAAGTAAATAATTTTATTGAATATTTTGGAAAATTCGGAAACATATCCTACTTTTATGCAACCGGTTGCAAGTTTGTTTCCGCGAATTGTTTTAATAACCAGTTTTAAAAAAATCAGATGTATTTTTTAGGTATAGATATTGGTACTTCCTCGGTCAAGGTTTCCATTGTCGAAGCATCCTCACAACAAAAGATCTGTTCGGCACAGTATCCAGCTGTTGAAGCACCGATTTATTCGCCGCAACCCAATTGGGCCGAGCAGGATCCGCGCGATTGGTGGGCTTATTTCAAGTTGGCCCTATCCAAAGCCAATGCTACGGGTTTATACGATCCCAAACAAATCATGGCCATCGGTATAGCCTATCAGATGCATGGACTTGTTGTTGTCGACAAGGATCAACAGGTCTTGCGTAATGCGATTATCTGGTGTGATAGCCGGGCTGTTGCATTGGGAAATAAAGCTTTCGAGGAGATCGGAGAGGTGTTCAATTTGAAACACCACCTCAATTCTCCCGGCAATTTCACGGCTTCCAAGTTGGCCTGGGTAAAAGCAAACGAACCCGAAATCTATCAAAAAATTGACAAGGTCATGCTTCCTGGTGATTTTATTGCCATGAAACTTTCAGGCACGATCAGCACATCCATTTCCGCTTTATCGGAAGGTGTATTCTGGGATTTTCAACAGAATGAACTGTCAGCTACACTGATGGATTATTATGGTTTTGACTCCGGTCTGATCCCGGCAATACGCCCTGTTTTTGCCGAACACGGTCAGATTAAACGCACTGTGGCCGAAGAACTGGGACTTTCGCCCGAAGTAACGATCAACTACAAGGCCGGAGACCAACCGAATAATGCATTGTCATTAAATGTGTTGCAACCGGGGGAAGTGGCCGCCACGGCGGGGACTTCCGGTGTGATCTATGGGGTGAGTGATCAGCTGATCGCTGACCGCGAGTCCCGTGTCAATACCTTTGCCCATGTCAACTATCGGGAAGATGCGATAAGGACAGGCGTTTTGCTCTGTATCAATGGTACCGGTATTATGAACAGTTGGGGCCGGAAACTTTTGGGAAAAGATTTATCCTATGATCAGATCAATGCCATGGCCGCAACTTCGCCGATTGGAAGTAAAGGCTTGCAGGTTATTCCGTTTGGTAATGGAGCCGAGCGCATGTTGAACAATCAGCTGGTTGGTGCTTCCATTACGTCCATCGATCTAAACAGACATGAAACCGCGGATATCCTGCGGGCGATTCAGGAGGGGATAGCCTTTGCCTTTCGCTATGGCCTGGATATTATGCGCGAAAACGCCCTGCATCCACAGATGATCCGTGCCGGACATGCCAATTTATTCCTCAGTCCTGTATTCCGGGAGGCATTTGTAGGCGCTACGAATGTTCCCGTAGAAGTATATGATCACGACGGTAGTGTTGGTGCGGCCATGGGAGCAGGCATCGGTAGCGGCTATTATCGTGATCTTACCGAAGCTTTCAGGAGCCTAAAACCAGTCTATACCGTGGAGCCCAAAGACATTGATCGGTATGAAGAAAATTATCAACAATGGAAGGGAATTTTAGAAACAAAAATAAACATCACATAAAATGAACATTATCAAAGGACAAAAAGAGTTTTTTAAAGGGATCGGAAAGATCGAATTTGAAGGACAGGAAAGTAAAAATCCACTTGCTTTCCGTTATTACAATCCAAAACAAATCGTTGCGGGCAAAACGATGGAAGCGTATTTTAAGTTTGCCTGTTCTTATTGGCATTCCTTCAATGGTGATGGTTCGGATCCATTTGGCGGGCCTACCCACAGATTTCCCTGGGATGAAAGTACGGACGTGATCACACGTGCAAAAGATAAGATGGATGCCGCTTTTGAATTTATCAGCAAAATGAATATTCCATATTATTGTTTTCATGATGTAGATTTAGTGGATTACACAGACAATGTGCTAGAAAATGAAAAGATACTGGCAACAATCGTGGATTACGCCAAGGAGAAGCAGCAGGCGAGTGGTATCAAGCTGCTTTGGGGGACGGCTAACCTTTTTAGCCACAGGCGCTACATGAATGGCGCGGCGACAAATCCGGATTTTCAGGTATTGACGCATGGTGCTGCACAGGTAAAGGCCGCATTGGATGCAACAATTGCCCTGGGCGGCGAAAACTATGTGTTCTGGGGTGGAAGGGAAGGTTACATGAGTTTACTCAATACCAATATGAAACGCGAGCAGGAGCACCTTGCAAAGTTTTTGCACCTAGCCAAAGATTATGCACGTAAGAATGGTTTCAAAGGGACATTCTTTATCGAGCCAAAACCTTGTGAACCGACCAAACATCAATACGATTATGATGCGGCGACCGTATTGGGTTTCTTGCGGCAATATGACCTTTTGGATGATTTCAAACTCAATCTCGAAGTGAATCATGCAACTTTGGCCGGGCACACCTTCCAGCATGAGCTGCAGGTCGCTATTGATGCCGGAAAACTGGGATCTATCGATGCTAACCGGGGTGATTATCAAAATGGCTGGGATACCGATCAATTTCCAAATGACATCAATGAACTGACTGAATCCTTGCTCATTATTTTAGAAGGTGGCGGTTTCCAAGGCGGAGGTGTTAATTTTGATGCCAAAATACGCCGAAATTCAACCGACCCCGCAGATTTATTCTATGCACATATCGGTGGAATGGATCTTTTCGCACGGGCTTTGCTTACTGCTGAACGCATCTTGGAAGACTCCGAATACCGCAAAATACGGGCAGACCGTTATGCTTCCTTTGACAGCGGCAACGGTGCTTCTTTTGAGCAGGGAACCCTGAGTTTAGAACGTTTAAGAGATCTGGCGGTAGAATTCGGTGAACCACAAACGATCAGTGGCAGACAGGAGTATTTAGAAAATTTGATCAATAGATATATATAGTTATTTAAAATATTTCTATATTAGGCGATCAAATTAAACCAATTACCAACACATGAATAATTATTTAAGCACAAAAGATTACATCGTTTTCCTGATATACTTTGTCATTGTCGCAGGCTACGGATTATGGGTGTATTATCGTAAAAAGTCTGAATCTGTAGGTTCCAAGGATTATTTCCTGGCCGAAGGATCATTGACCTGGTGGGCGATCGGAGCCTCCCTGATTGCGTCCAATATTTCTGCGGAGCAATTTATCGGTATGAGTGGGTCGGGTTTCAAGATGGGACTTGCGATTGCGACTTACGAATGGATGGCGGCGATTACCTTGATTGTGGTTGCGGTGTTTTTTATACCGGTTTACCTCAAGAACAAGATCTTTACGATGCCGCAATTCCTCCACAAACGTTATAATGGTACCGTAGCCATGATTATGGCTGTCTTTTGGTTGTTATTGTACGTGGTGGTCAATCTGACTTCTATTCTTTATCTCGGAGCGATTGCCGTGAGCAGTATCTCGGGGATCAGCCTGGAAGCCTGTATGTATGCCATTGCTATTTTTGCCGTTATTATTACCCTGGGCGGTATGAAAGTGATCGGATATACGGATATTATTCAAGTATTCTTTTTGGTGTTGGGTGGTTTGGCAACAACCTATTTAGCATTGAATCTGGTCTCAGAACACTATGGTGGTTCAGGTATCTTGCAGGGCTATCACCTGATGACGGAGAAAGCTTCTGATCACTTCCACATGATTCTGGACCGCAAGAACGAAAATTACCTCGATTTACCGGGATTGACCGTTTTGATCGGTGGTATGTGGATTGTGAATCTGAACTATTGGGGCTGTAACCAGTACATCACACAGCGTGCGTTAGGTGCTGATCTAAAGACTGCGCGTAATGGAATATTGTTTGCTGCGTTTCTGAAGTTATTGATGCCGATTATTGTGGTATTACCCGGTATTGCAGCTTACGTCATGTGGAAAGATGGCTTATTTCAAAATGAGATGATGCAACATGGTGAAGTCAATCCAGATCATGCTTACCCTGTTTTATTGAATTTGTTGCCGGCGGGCCTGAAGGGACTTTCATTTGCGGCCCTGACTGCAGCGGTAGTGGCTTCATTGGCCGGTAAGGCAAATAGTATTGCGACGATCTTTTCCTTGGATATTTATAAGAAAGTGTTTAACACCGAGGCATCGGATAAGAAACTGGTCAATATTGGTAAACTGACTGTTGTTGTTGCCATGATTCTGGCCGTGATCATCGCTCCACATTTGGGTATCGACAAAAAAGGTGGATTTCAATACATTCAGGAGTACACGGGATTTGTATCGCCGGGTATTTTTGCCATGTTTATCCTGGGATTCTTCTGGAAAAAGACGACGTCCAATGCTGCGTTGTTTGCGACGATCGGTGGGTTTATCCTGTCTATTATTTTCAAAAAATTACCGGACTGGGCAGATCTTTCGTTCTTGGCCTCTACCGGATTTTCTATTCCAAATCCGACAACCGGCGTTTACGAAATTCCGTTTTTGGATCGGATGGGCTTTGTGTTTGCGATCTGTATCATCGGTATGATCATTATCAGTTTGATTGACAACAAACGCGGAGTGGTGCCTGCGGGGCTAGAGGTAGATACGACAATGTTTAAACCGCATAAGGCATTTTTGATCGGTACATTGATTGTTGCCCTATTGGTAACAGCCTTGTACTCCATTTATTGGTAAGCCGATCATCATAAAGGCCTTATAGAACGCCCATATCAACTTTAGTTGGTGTGGGCGTTTTGTTTTCAGAAATCGTTGTCTGCTAGAAATCGTTTTCGCCAATTTTATACATGAGATCCAAAACGGTCGCTGATGGTTTTTTAAAAATTTCCTATCTTGTCTTCAATAATTATTACAGGTGCCGCGCTGCGCAAATCCGGTAAGGTATCCTCCTGTTTCAATACCCGGGAGAAACTAAAGGAGCAGACTTTGGACACTAAAAAAATAACAGGGATGAAAAGAAGATATACGCTATTTACTGCTCTGGCAGGGATAATGACCGCATTGGCGCCGATTCAGGTCCGGGCACAACGGACGGAGAAACCACCTTTGCACGGCAAACATTGGATGGCCATTACCGGAAAGCCTTTGGCGGCGACTGCAGGGGCACAGTTGTTCCAGCAAGGGGGGAATGCGGTCGATGCCGCCTGCGCAATGCTTGCGGCAACTTGTACCATGTGGGATGTCCTGAGCTGGGGTGGGGAAACACAGGCTTTGATCTATCATCCAAAACTGAAAAAGGTAATTGCCATCAATGCTTTGGGAGTTGCACCGACGGGAGCAACGGTTGATTTTTTTCGGTCGAAGGGCTATGAATTCCCGCCGGAATACGGCCCGCTCGCTGCAGTTACACCCGGCACACCCGGAGGCTTATGTTATATGTTAGCACAGTATGGCACCAAAAGCCTGGCTGAAGTCCTGGCGCCGGCCCTGGAGATGGCCTCGGGCTATCCCATCGATGCCCAGACGGCCAATAGCATCGAACGTGGTAAAGCACGTATCAAAGAATGGCCTTATAGCAAAAAAGTTTTCCTTGTTCGTGAAGGCAGGGAAAGAGAAGCACCCGAAGCAGGAGAAATCTTTGTACAGCAAGACTTACACCGGACATTGACCAAACTTGTTGAAGCTGAAAAGAAAGCCCTTGCCGCAGGCAAGGATCGAAAAATGGCGATTATGGCCGCCTATGACCGTTTTTATAAGGGGGATATCGCCGATGAATTTGTCCGCGGTAGTAAAGAACAAGGGGGCTTGATCACCAAAGCGGATCTGGCCAATTGGAAACCCATTGAGGAAGAGCCTTTACATGTCAACTACAAAGGCATTGACGTTTATAAATTGCAGGAATGGACGCAGGGACCAGCCATGTTACAGAGCTTGCAGCTGCTGAAAAATTTTGATTTAAAAGCCATGGGATATAACTCAGCTCCTTATATCCATACGCTTTATCAAGTGATGAACCTGGCCTTTGCTGACCGGGATTTCTATTATGGTGATCCCTATTTCAAACCTAAAGCACCTATTCGGGGGCTCTTAAGTGATTCCTACGCCAAGGCACGTGCTGCTACCATTGACCCGGCACATAACAATCCGCATGTACTTCCCGGTGATCCTTACCCCTATGAAGGGAAGCAGAATCCTTTTACCGGCCTGCTCGGGGAGCGCAGGAAGCAATTCACGCCGAATACCGAATTGAACAAGGATTTTGTGCCCAAGCACGATGTGAGTTCCACCTCGCCCTTGCTATCCCTGTCGGATACTGCCCGTTGGGCATCCCAAATCCCAGATAGTGTGTATATGGACCGCTTATTGCGTGGAACTACAAGTGTGGAGGCTGCGGATGCCGAAGGCTGGGTAGTTTCCATTACACCAAGTGGGGGTTGGTTACCGGCCTGTATTGCCGGAAATACAGGAGTAGGCATGAGCCAACGTTTACAAAGCTTTGTCCTTGACTCCCTCATTAATCCGTTCAATGTGGTGACACCGGGCAAACGCCCCCGGGTCACGCTCACACCTTCCTTAGCCTTAAAAGAGGGAAAACCTTACCTTTCTTTTGCCGTGCAGGGCGGGGATACACAGGATCAAAATCTGCTTCAATTCTTTTTGAATACAGTAGAGTTTGGCATGACCCCACAACAGGCCAGTGAAGCGCCTAATATCAACAGCAATCAGCTGTGGTTATCTTTGGGCGGTACCAAATTGGACGACCGAAAACCACGCGCGGGAAGTTTGCTGCTGGATAAGCGCACAGCGCCGGAAGTCGTCGAAAAGCTGGAGAAAATGGGCTATAGCATACAGTTCGGCGAGCGCAACAGCGGCCCGATCAATGCCATTTATTTCGATCAGCAGCATGGTACACTTTGGGGCGGTAGCAGCAACAATGGCGAGGACTACGGAATCGGCTGGTAGCATCTGTCCATGTTGAGGTAACACTATGAGCTGGGCCGACCTGGGTGAAGAGCAGCGTCGTTTTGTTATCTCCATCGGATTTGGTATCTTACCTACTGATCAAAAGGTGATTTTTTGTTATGGAGGGTAGTGTCAATAAATATTCGTTTGTTTTTCAGCCTGATGAATCTGGTTTGGTATTGGTAGATGGGTTAAAGCAGGGCTTGCGGGCAGCATTGGCGGAGGAATTTCCGGATAAGGGTAAAGGCTGGTACCACAGCTGCAATTCCAAAGCCCATGTCACTATCTGTGCTTTTACAGGAAATGACGATATGCTGGCACAGGCTATTGCGGCACTGCAGCAATCCCTGCGCTATGAACGCAGTCAATATGTATATTTTGATCATTTTGCTTCCTTTGCTGGCGGAGCTTTCTATATCGGTCCGACGGTACATGCCCGCAGTTACCTGAAGGATAGGGCACGGAAGGTTGTGCACACGCTGAACCCCTTTGACCTGATCGAGATCAGTGATGAACCCCATATCTCCATCGGACGCCGACTGGAGCCCGAAAGACTTGAATTTGCAAAGAAAATGCTGCGTTCGGTCGATCTGAGTTTTATGTGTACCGGGGTGTATATCCGCCGCTTTAATCCTGATATGGGTCAGTATGAGCATGTTGGTTTTGTTAAGTTCGGAAACCAGTCGAAAGAAAATTCGGGCCAACTTACATTTAAATTCTAATAATAATGGCCGTTTAATTGCCTAATACTATAAAGCTTTTTATCTTTAGCCCTAGCAATAAAAGATATTTTCCTAATGTAAGCTATGCATCACGACGACGCCCATCATAAATCATTATCCGATATCCACGAAAGTGTGGATGTCAATCAAGGGAAATCCAAATTCAAAAAGGTTCTCAGTTTTTTTGGTCCAGCCTATCTGATCAGTGTAGGCTATATGGATCCGGGCAACTGGGCGACGGACCTCGCCGGGGGAAGTCAGTTTGGCTATGCCTTGATCTGGGTGTTGCTGATGAGCAATATTATGGCTTTGTTGCTGCAGAACCTCTGTGCCCGTTTGGGAATTGTGCGGGGTAAGGACTTAGCACAGTGTAATCGGGAGACCTATCCCAAGCGCATGAATTTTGTACTGTATGTTCTGGCGGAGATTGCGATAGCCGCCTGTGATCTGGCCGAAGTGCTTGGGATGGCCATTGGTCTTAACCTGCTGTTTGGTATCGATCTGCTCTGGGGAGTCCTGATCAGTTTTGCGGATACCTTCCTGTTGCTCTACTTACAGAAGCTAGGGATGCGCAAGATGGAGCTCTTTATCATCGGTTTGATTTCCCTGATCGGAATGTGCTTTATGGTGGAGATGTTTTTGGCCAAACCTGATTTTGCGGAGGTGGCCACAGGTTTTATCCCGAGTATTCCCAATAGTGCCGCGCTCTATATTGCGATCGGCATCATCGGTGCCACGGTCATGCCACACAACCTCTATCTACATTCTGCCTTGGTGCAGACCCGAAAGATTGACCGCAATGAAGTCTCCATACGGAAATCCTTAAAATATAATTTCTGGGATAGTGCCATTGCGTTAAATCTGGCATTTCTGGTCAATGCCGCAATTCTGATCCTGGCAGCGTCTGTCTTTCATAAGAATGGCATGCACGATGTCGCCGAACTGGAAGATGCCTACCACCTGCTGGGAAATTTACTTGGTACCGAATGGGCATCGAAACTATTTGCCGTGGCATTGATTCTGGCCGGACAGAGTTCAACGGTAACGGGTACGTTGGCTGGACAGATCGTTATGGAGGGCTACCTGCGTCTGCGCATCAGTCCTACGCTACGGCGAATTATTACACGGCTTTTGGCGATCATACCTGCCGTCCTGGTGATCCTGATTTCTGGCGAAGGTCGCGTAGGGCAGTTGTTGATCTTTAGTCAGGTCATCCTGAGCATGCAGCTGGCCTTTGCGGTGATTCCACTGATTCATTTTGTCAGCGACAAAACCAAGATGGGCATCTTTGCGATTAAACCGCTGACCAAAGCATTTGCCTGGCTCATTGCTGCTGTGATCGCGGTGCTGAATTTTAAATTGGTTTACGACGAGGTCAGGGGCTGGATTGCCGAAGCAAACAATCCTTTGGTCACCGTGTTACTTATCCTGGGGGCTGTTGGTCTGCTCTTTTTGCTGATCATGACCGTATTGATTCCCATCTTACGTAAATCAAAACCGATCGAATTGGAAGTACATCCGCCATTTGAGGCCCTACATTTTGAGGACAAAGGTTCGTTCAAGAAGGTGGTGATTGCGCTGGATTTTTCAAATTCGGATCTGAAAGTGATCCAGTACGCCCTGCAGCTATCCCATGCGGATACCCGTTTTGTCGTTGTCCATATTGTCGAAAGCGCCTCTGTCAAATACACTGGTGAGTCTACTGATGATTTTGAGTCGCGGCAGGATCTGGAACGCCTGAAGCTGTATGCAGATTTTTTGCTATCCAAAGGGCACCAAACGGAATATGAACTCGGCTACAACAACCGGATCCGGAGCATTGCTGAGGTTTGCGAGAAATATCATGCAGACCTATTGGTCGTGGGAAGCCACGGGCATACCGGAGTCAAGGACTTTGTTTTTGGAGAGACCGTTAACAAGCTGCGCCATGCTGTAAAAGTTCCGGTTTTTATCGCGCAATAAGGCTTTGAAACCTATCCCAAAGACACACTGTTGATTCACTGTAATTTTATTGCGGAAAAAGTGTGGGGAGGGGTCGGTAAGTTCTAAATAATTCTTATTTTTGCGTCATCAAATCAAGATATGAGCGACGCTATTAAACACGAGTGCGGAATCGCACTAATTCGCCTGTTAAAACCCTTATCTTATTATCAGGAAAAATATGGTACGCCATTCTATGGCATCAACAAATTGTACCTATTAATGGAAAAACAGCACAACCGTGGACAAGACGGGGCTGGAATTGCAACCATTAAATTTGATGTTAAACCTGGAAATCGTTACATTTCGCGTTACAGAGCTATGGGCTCAACTGCTGTGGCAGACATATTCGAATATGTACAGAAAAAATTTGCTTCTGTTCAGAAGGCATTTCCAGATCAGTCAAAGGATACCCAATGGTTAAAAGATAATGTCAGTTTTACTGGAGAAGTACTTTTAGGACATTTGCGTTATGGAACGCATGGAAAGAACAGTATCGAAAGCTGTCACCCATTTTTAAGACAAAACAACTGGATGTCACGCAATCTTGTTGTTGCGGGTAACTTCAACATGACCAATGTCGACGAACTTTTGCAGCAACTGTACGAGTTGGGACAACATCCAAAAGAAAAGGCGGATACCGTTACCGTTTTGGAGAAAATTGGTCATTTCTTAGATGATGAAAATCAGGAGCTTTTTGATCAATTCAAAAAAGAAGGTTATTCTAATGTGGAAATCAGTTCATTGATTGCCAAAAATATCGATGTTTCCAAGATCCTGAAGCGTTCAGCGAAGACTTGGGATGGTGGTTATACCATTGCCGGTATCTTTGGTCACGGGGATGCTTTCGTGATGCGTGATCCTGCGGGTATCCGTCCGGCATTCTATTATCAGGATGAAGAGATTTTGGTTGTCGCTTCGGAAAGACCTGTCATTCAAACTGCATTCAACGTACCTATCGGTGCCGTGAAAGAAATTAAACCGGGGCATGCATTGATCGCTAAAAAAGACGGTACAGTATCACAGGAAATGTTTAGACAGCCTGTTGAGCAACGTTCTTGTTCTTTTGAGCGTATTTATTTCTCCCGCGGATCGGATGCTGATATCTATAAAGAACGTAAAGAACTGGGTAGATTACTGGTGCCTCAGGTACTGGAATCTGTCAAAAGTAATATTAAAAATACCGTATTCTCTTTTATCCCCAATACGGCCGAAGTATCTTACTACGGTTTGATGGACGGTATCAATACCTACGTTAGGGATTTCCAAAAAGAGACCTTATTAAAACGTTCGGAGAAAATTTCTGACGAGGAGTTGGATGAGATCTTAAGCATCAAACCCCGTTTTGAAAAACTGAATGTAAAGGATGCCAAATTGCGTACTTTCATTACACAAGATGCTGATCGTACCGATATGGTACAACATGTGTATGATACGACTTACGGTATCGTTAAAGATCATGAAGATACCATCGTTGCGATTGACGATTCCATTGTACGTGGGACGACGTTGAAACAAAGTATCCTGACAATCCTGGATCGTTTGAATCCAAAGAAAATTGTAATTGTTTCTTCGGCTCCTCAAATTCGTTATCCAGACTGTTACGGTATAGATATGTCACGTATGGGTGAATTCGTAGCGTTTGAAGCGGCAATTAACCTGTTGAAACAACGTGGTATGGCACATATTATTGACGAAGTATATCAAAAATGTCTGTTGTCGATGACCCAAGATGTTAACGAAATCGAAAACTATGTAAAGGCTATTTATGCGCCATTTACAGATCAGGAGATTTCCGAAGAAATTGGCCGTATCGTCAGGCCGCATCATTTAAAAGCCGAACTTGAGGTGGTGTATCAGACATTGGACAACCTGCATAAAGCATGTCCGGCACATACGGGTGACTGGTACTTCTCTGGTGATTATCCTACTCCGGGTGGGAATAAGGTGGTGAATAAAGCCTATATGAACTGGATTGAAGGTAAAAATGTACGTGCATACTTTAGTAATTAACGGCTAAAAAATATCAGAAGAAGGGATGCATTTATGCATCCCTTTTTTTATATATTCGTAGAACGGATTGATTAAAATGGTGCTGCTCACTTCGCAAAGTGTGCGCTGTATTTTGCCAATATAGACATTTAAGATTCGATCAATCTTTGCCCTAATAAAATGATGGTTTTTAACAGCTTAAAAAAATAGCTCCATGAGAGGACAACTTTTCTATCTTTTTTTTCTTTTTTTAATGGTTTCCTGCGGAATAACCCATAATGTACCCAAGGATCCATACCCCAATTCATTCGATAAACCGAATATTGTCAATTCATTTGTAGACCAAAACGGCAACTTCTATCCGGATAATTGGCGTAAGACCTATGGTGAGCCGCCAAAAAGCGGTGACATCAATGCCTACTCGCTGATGAAGATCGCAACGGAAAAAGGCATCGAAAGCCAGCTGAAAGGTTTTGAAAAGACCCGCATGTTGGCTGTGGGGAGTAAAGTGAAAGCGAAAGACCGCGTGTTTATTTTTGTACATGGTTTTAATGCGCCGTCTGATGAAGTTAATGAAAGCTATGAGTATATGCGCAAACTGTTGAAGCTCAATCCAAATAAAGATGAGGTTGTAAAATTCTATTGGGATGGTTTACATACCACGAATCCCTTTGGAGGTGCCAAAGTTTGGTTTTCTGCGACCTCATTCAGTCAGATGGCGGGTGAATTTGGCCTGCGCAACCTGTTAAATAGCATCAGTAATAAAAAGATTATCCTGATCTCCCATAGTCGTGGCGCATCGGTTGTCCTGAGTGCCCTGAGCAGCGCAACCTTTAGTGAAAGTTTTGCCAAGGGTACATTGGAGAACCATAATGTGGACGTTGATGCGGCAAAAAAGCTTGCCGAAAATGGCAATGACATCACCTGCATTATGCTCGCCCCGGCGATAGGCTTAGATGACTTTAAGATCCGGGATCTAACTTCGGGAACAGATTCATTCTGTAGTTTGAGCAAACAGGTTAAGAAAATCCACATCACCATCAATAATACCGATGTGATGTTGAAGAAGTTTGTTGGTTTTTTATCCAATAAGTTGAAAGCGACAGATTTAGGGTATAAAGCTGATGTCTGCAATGAGCTGGTGAAACATTATCCGATCATGAAGTATACAGATTTTACCGGAATGAAAAGTCATGATTTTAATAAATATATCCGCAACCCCAAATTCAAAACCATGTTAAAGGCTGAGGGAATTGCCGTTAATCGTTAGCACCATGAAGCATATTGTTAAAAGTCTCTATTTTCAGGTTATTGTCGGTATATTGGTCGGCATTTTTTGCGGTGCCTTTTTCCCGGATTTTGCCGTGAAGCTAAAGCCCCTCGGGGATGCCTTTATCAAGCTGATCAAGATGGTGATTGCACCCCTGATTTTCAGTTCGATCGTTATCGGAATTGCTGGCATGCAGGATGTGAAAAAGGTGGGCAAGATCGGGCTGACCTCCATTATTTATTTCGAAGTCATGACGACGATCGCATTGATTATCGGTTTGATCTTTGTCAACGTGATTCAGCCCGGTACAGGCATGAACGCCGATCCGTCGACCCTGGATATATCCTCGGTGTCACACTATATTTCGGAATCCAAGAAACCGCATAGTTTTATGGATTTTATCATGGATATTATCCCGGAGAATGTTATTGCTTCGGTCGCGTCGGACAATATGTTGCAGGTACTGGTTTTTGCGGTTCTCTTTGGGATCGGGATGACCAAGATTGGTAAAAAGGCTTCAGAACCGGTGATCAATGTGCTGCAATCCTTTCTAAAGGTACTTTTTGCCATTATTAAGATGGTGATGTACCTGGCGCCTATTGGAGCGATGGGAGCGATGGGGTTCACCATTGGCGCATTTGGTATTCAGGCCCTGACCAAGCTGGGTATGTTAATGCTAAGCTTTTACCTGACCTGCATTATCTTTATCGTGATAGTCATCGGGGCGGTATTACACTTCTATGTTAAGGTTAATATTTTTAAATTTCTGAAGTATATCAAAGGTGAAATTTTGATTGTATTGGGTACCTCCTCTTCGGAATCCGCATTACCGGGCATTATGCAAAAAATGGAAGATGCAGGCTGTGCCAAATCGGTCGTGGGACTGGTGATTCCGACGGGCTATTCCTTTAATCTCGATGGGACGAGTATTTATCTGACCATGGCTGCGGTATTTATTTCACAGGCGCTGAATATGCACTTGAGCCTAGAGCAGGAAATTACCTTGCTGCTGGTGCTGTTGCTGACCTCAAAAGGAGCAGCGGGTGTGACGGGAAGCGGCTTTGTGACTTTGGCGGCAACGCTCCCAGTTGTCGGACACGTGCCTGTCGAGTCCGTAGCATTGGTCTTTGGTGTAGACCGCTTTATGAGTGAAGCAAGAGCCATCACCAATCTGATCGGCAATTCAGCTGCGACGCTGGTGATCTCAAAATACGAAAATAGCCTGGATGAGGAACTGCTACAGGAGAAACTTGGTTGATAGCGTATGCTGTATTGAATAGCTGACCTGCAACCGCGAAGGAGACGGACAGCATAAAAGAAAAACGGGGTGTCCAATTTTTATTGGATACCCCGTCTTTTATCTATTCGTCGATAGCTCTTCAGAAAGAATTAAGCCTCCTTTTTTGTGTTTTCAATTCCCTGCGATAGATCTAGGGCACCATCTACTTTTTCTTCTAGAAGTGCGAGCTTGATTACCTGTGCCATTTCGGTCACGTAGTGAAACTGCATATCTTTGATATAATCTTCCTTGATTTCAAGGATATCTTTTTCGTTGGATCTGCACAGTATGATATCTTTGATGTTCGCCCGTTTGGCGGCAAGGATTTTTTCTTTGATACCACCTACCGGTAACACTTTTCCACGCAAGGTGATTTCACCTGTCATCGCCAGTTTCTCTCTTACCTTACGTTGTGTAAATAAAGATGTCAGCGCCGTCAGCATCGTTACTCCAGCGGATGGACCATCCTTGGGAATAGCACCTGCCGGAACGTGGATGTGGATGTCCCAATGATCGAATACGCGATAGTCAATACCAAAGTCGGCTGCATGTGCTTTTAAATAGGCTAGGGCAATAGAAGCTGATTCTTTCATGACGTCGCCCAGATTACCAGTAAGGCTCAAACGGCCTTTTCCGGGACTTAAAGAGGATTCGATGAATAAAATATCACCACCTACAGAAGTCCAGGCAAGCCCGGTTACGACACCAGCGACATTATTGTTCTCGTAGATATCTTTATCAAAGATCGGAGCCCCCAGGATATCCACGACATCCTGATCATTGATGCTCGGGTTGTAATCTTTTTCCATGACGATACGCGTGGCAATCCCACGGACGATCGAACCAATTTTCTTTTCCAGTCCACGCACACCGGATTCGCGGGTATAGTCTTCGATGATTTTCTCGATGATCTTACCTTTTAGGGCAACATCCTTGGCCGCCATACCGTGCATTTCACGTTGTTTCGGAAGCAGGTGTTTTTTCGCTATTTCGATCTTTTCTTCGATGGTGTATCCATTGACTTCGATGATCTCCATACGATCCAATAAAGCTGGCTGGATAGCGCTTAGCGAATTGGCTGTCGCGATAAACATCACTTTAGAAAGGTCAAACTCCATTTCCACATAATGGTCGTAGAAATGTGTGTTTTGCTCCGGATCCAATACCTCTAACAAGGCCGAAGAAGGATCACCTTTAAAATCGGCGCTCATTTTATCAATCTCATCCAGGATAAAGACCGGATTTGCAGCGCCCGCTTTTTTCAGCGATTGGATGATGCGGCCGGGCATGGCGCCGATATAGGTTTTGCGGTGACCTCTGATTTCAGCTTCGTCACGCACACCACCCAGGGCCATGCGGGTATATTTACGTCCCAATGCTTTGGCGATAGATCTTCCCAAAGAGGTTTTACCCACTCCTGGAGGGCCTACCAAACAAAGGATAGGGGCTTTCATATCATTTTTTAGTTTCAGTACTGCAAGGTATTCAATGATACGTTTTTTGACTTTCTCCAAACCGTAGTGATCCTTGTCCAGGACTTTTTGCGCTTTATTTAAGTCGAAATTATCTTTAGTCGTTTCATTCCATGGAAGATCAAGCAGGAGCTCCAGATAATTCAACTGAACGGAATAATCTGCCGCCGCTGGATTGATACGTGATAGTTTTTCAAGCTCCTTGTTGAAATGTTTTTCAACATCAAGCGCCCATTTTTTTGTTTTACCACGTTTTTTGAGTTCCTCCAACTCAAGGTCAGGTGTGTTTCCGCCAAGCTCCTCCTGGATGGTTTTTAGCTGTTGGTTGAGGAAGTAATCCCGTTGTTGCTTGTCCAGGTCGACGCGTACCTTGTTCTGGATCTGATGTTTCAGTTCCAGCATCTGGATTTCTGTGGTCAACAGTTCCAAAAGGAGTTTGGCGCGGTTTTCAACTTTTGGGATTTGTAGCAACTCTTGTTTTTTGACCATTTCGACATTGATGTTAGACGAAATAAAATTGATCAGAAAAGAGGGGCTTTCAATATTTTTTATTGCTATACCAGCTTCGCTAGGTAGGTTTGGTGAAAGCTGAATAATCTGCAATGCCATTTCTTTCAAAGTCGAGATTGTCGCTTTGAAATGTTTGGTCATCTTAGGTTTCGCCTCATTGAATTTCTCGACACGAGCTTTCAGATAAGGTTCGGTTTCGATGATTTCCACCAGGTTGAAACGTTGCTTTCCCTGAATGATTACCGTGGTGTTTCCGTCGGGCATCTGAAGCACTTTAATAATGTGGGCAACGGTACCCACTTTATTCAGTTCTTCAAAACCGGGATCCTCTACTGTCATATCCTTCTGGGAGACCACACCGATTGTTTTGCTGCCTTTATAGGCCTCTTTAACCAATTTGATGGATTTATCCCTTCCTACAGTGATCGGTATGACAACACCGGGAAATAAGACGGTATTGCGTAAAGGCAAAATAGATAGTGCTTCTGGAATTTCAGCGTTAGCCATATCGTCTTCATCCTGCTGTGTCAATAAAGGGAAGAACTCGGTGTCTTCCGCAACGATTGGAATAGCCTGACTGAAATCAAAAGTTTCGAATTTGCTCATAGTGTTTATTTTGTGTATTTGTCAGTCGCTGACATGTTGTCGGTAGACGTTCAAATTTTAAGCTTCAAATATTGTTTCCCCTATAGTGCAAGGGAAGTGCCAATTGCTAAAAGGTAGCAAAATTACAAATCTATTTTCTAGAATAGGAAAAAAAGGCAGGTTAAATAAAATTTATCTGCCATTTATTGGATAAATAGGCATAATAATTGTAATATTGGAATGTGAAAGAATAAACGATGGCAGATTCTTGCGAGAGGCGAAGCAATAAGGCTATTTTTTCATAGGGTAATAAACGATCAATATTGATCAATAATAAGGTATATTGAAAAAACGTAACTATTTAGATATGAACTTAAAATCACTTAAATTAGGTTTGTTCACAGGAGTTTTTGCTTTGGTTGCACTTGGTGCCAATGCACAACAAAAACAAGCTGAGCACAGCAATGCCAATGTGAGAATGGGGCAAAAAGCTCTTTTGGACGGTGACTTCAAAAATGCAGAGTCATACTTGACAAAAGCTTTACCTGAGGAAGGCAAAGATCCGGATGTCTTGTATATGTTGGGTTACTCCCAATTTCAAAATGGTGATTATAAAAAATCCGCTGAAACATTCGGAAAGGTTGTCGCTTTAAGTCCTAAAAATGCAAATGCGCTTTACTTTAAAGCGAAAGCAAACAACACACTTGCCATTCAGGCAAACAAAGTGTCTGCTGCAAACAAAGAACAGTTGTTGCGCGTAGCCATTGAAGATTATTCAAAAGCGATCGCAATCACCTCTACTGACTCAAAATTCTATCAAAATAGAGCGATCGCAAACCGCGATTTAGGAATCTTGATCGGTACAGCAGGTACACCGAATTACAATAAAGCTATGGCTACCGATGCTTATAATAATGCCATCAAGGATTATGAAAAAGTATTGAGCTTTGATTCTTCTAAAAAAGACATTCAAACAGAAATCAAAAAAGCTAAAGTGTACAGAGACAATTTGAAATAGTCTCCACGATAGATAAAATAAAAAGGGAAACCCGATCAGGTTTCCCTTTTTTTGTGCTCAGCTGTCCCTTGGCTTGTATTCTTTCCGCTTTCCATTCGTTCTTCTGGACCAACGTCTTCGGTAGTAACTCAGGCTCGGCGGATCAGGTCTTGACACTGCCTTTGATAAATTCGCAAACGAAATTGCGGCAAATATTGTTCTATACTTGAATCAACAAGAATTTAGTATATGGAAACGAATCGATTGTCAGCGGAAATGCAGGACATTTTAATCAGTCAGATGACGAAAGAAGCCGAAGCCGCACAAATTTATCTAGCTTTGGGGGTGTGGGCCGATGATCAGGGCTACGGTGGAATTGCCAATTTTCTCTATCGGCATGCCCAGGAGGAACGGAATCATATGACAAAAATTATGGGTTACATCCTCGAACGCGGTGGGCGTCCCCAAATTCAGGCGATTGCAGCACCACCATCAGATCCGAGCACCCTGACCGAATGTTTCCAACGTGTATTTAGACATGAGGTGGACAATACCGAAGCAATTTATCGCATTGTCAATCTGGCTATGGAACAGAAAGACTGGGCCACCTGGAATTTTGCACAATGGTTTGTCAAAGAGCAGATCGAAGAAGAGAAACTTGCCCTTGAACTGATTGATAAATTAAAGATAGCAGGTGGTGACCGGGCTTCGGACGAATCGCTGTTTGCTTTGGATTCGTCCTTGGAGAGCATGCCTGACGATGTACCTTTGGCGCGTGAGGCTACAGCGGATGACCCTAAATAATAATGACCCCAAATAATGCAAATAGCTATTCTTGCACCATGTGAATGGATTGGAATAGCCCATAAAAAAGCAGGGATCCAAAAGGATCCCTGCTTTTTTATGGGCCGGTTTATTTTTTTATGCTGAGTGGGAGATAGATACCGAAGGTAATATTTCTTCCCATATTGTAAACCCCGAAGGTAGGATCCTCCTGCGATAACCTTCCCGGGCGTAATCTACTCAGGGCATCATAATAGCGCTTGTTGGTTAGATTGGATGCAGCGGCATACACCTTCACCTGTTGTTTTCCGAAATGTAAGGTAGTACCTATTCCGGCGTTGATCAATGAATACGAATCTGCAGCTGTTTCAAAAGTTTCGTCAATGCGATTCTGTTTAAAATAATTGTCTAAACCTACCGATACATAAAATGCATGTAGACCATTGATCTTGGGCTCGAGACGTAGCGTGTTATGTAAAACACCTGCAGGGATCAATGCCAATGGCCGATCAAAGGTTCTGTTTTGTGCATGTGTATAGGTAAACGTGTTATCTAGGTGAACCCAATTGAGCGGATGGAGGTTTAAACTCCCTTCGAAACCAAAGAGATTGGCATTGACCTGGCCATAACGATAGATATCGTAGGTCTGCTCGTTATTATTGTCATCAACGATGGTTTTGGTATCTCCTTTTTTTGCTGAGGCATAAATAAAATTATGAATATAATTCTCGTAGATGCCGATACTACCCGTGACAATGCTATGTCCAAATTCGAGGGTTGCATCTGCCTGGAAACTACGCTCTGCTTTCAGGTTTTCATTTCCGATTTCATAGCGAGATGTACCTTCGTGTACACCATTGGAACCAAGTTCCGCTGGGTTAGGTGCTCTGAAAGCTGATCCTGCGTTGGCTTTGAAGTTGAAATCTTCGCTGAAACTATGCGTGTATCCCAAGGCACCACTAACATTGCTGAACCTATTTTTAAATCCCGGAAATTGTTCCTCATCTTCGACGAAGAGCTGTTTACCTTTGCTGTTGACGTAATCGTAGCGCAGTCCGATATTGAAGGTATTCTCTGCCCAGGTTTTCTTGGCGTACCCAAATGCTCCCAGTTCGATCTGGTCATAAGCGGGGATCAGAAATTCCGTGCCCTTGTTGATACTATGTTCCTGACTGGCGCTGATACCAACAACATGTTGCCAGCCGTTTCGTTCCGCCAGGTAGTATTTGGCATCAAGAGAATAGGTATTCAGGTCAAAAAATAGGGAAGGAGTTGCCGACTCCAGTTCGCGACGCTGATTTTTTTGGTAACCCAGATCCAGTTTTAAATTTCCCGAACCGATCACAAAATTATTGTTGAGGGCAAGCTTATAATGACGGATGTCCTGTTTTGGGAAATCCAATGTCCGGCTTTTGGAATTATTGTATAAAGGATCTCCGGGGTCGGCATCGTAAAAACCGATATTATTTTTGAGGTAAGAAAAGTTGAGGTGTGAATATCCCCATTGCTTGTTTAAACCCAGCATTCCACTGAAGTTCGTATTATTAAAACCACTATTGATATAGCGTCCTTCCGGTGTATTGTAGGCATGAGCATTTTGATAAGATCCGCGTCCGCGCCATACAAAGCCATTTTCATTTCCTGTAAGCATCAATGAGTTATTGGTCAGGCCATTGTTGGTCGAGAAGCTGGAAAGCAGTTCCCCTTTTATTTCACCTGCCGTTGGAACGCTGGGTTCAAGGATGTTGATGACACCGCCGATGGCATCTGATCCGTACATCAGCGAAGCTGCTCCCCGCAGGACCTCTACCCGGTCGGGTTGATTCTGGTCAATCTCTATACCATGTTCGTCCCCCCATTGTTGGCCCATTTGTTTTACACCATCATTGACGGTGACAACACGGTTATAGCCGAGACCGCGGATGACGGGCTTGGAAATTCCCTGTCCCGTTGTAATCTGGCTTAGGCCGGGTACCTGACGTGCTAGTGCGTCGATCAGGTTTGTCGCGCCACCCTGCAGTTCGTCTTTGGAGACAACGGAGACGGAGGTGCTGTTTCTGCGGCTTTGTGAAGTAACAAGCGTACCTGTAACCACGACTTCATTCGTTTCGATAATACTTTCAGTCAGTGCAAAATCAACTGACACATCCGCCGATGTTAGCTCTATCGTCTTGATCAGTGACTGGTAGCCTATAAAACGTACTTCGACAAGATAACGTCCACTCGAAGGAAGCGATTTGAAGGCATAGCGCCCCTGTTGGTCAGAAGAGGTGCTCGAGCGTAGCTGGAGCAGCGAGATCGTCGCTCCGGCGATCGGTTGATTTGTTTTTGAATCTGTCACGCGACCAGATATGGTTGCAGCAGTAGCAGAAAATAGCAGGAAATAACAGACAAGCATGAGTATGCCGTCTTTAATTTTGAGTTTCATCTGTAAATATTTTTATGCCATCGTAGATGGGCGTTATCGAGCTGATGGCCTGTCATACCGATCGTACGATTGTTGAATATGAAGAAAATTCATGATGAAAACGGCAGCACTGATCGCTAAAACTGGGAACAGGGAAAGCCGATAATCATCATATACAGCCGCTTTCGATAAAAACAGCTATTGTTGCATATTGGATCAAAATCAACACATGGGGGGACCGCGATTGCCCGATAGCAATGCCCTGACCATCTGATCGCCGGGCACAAAAAGACCAAATACTATTTCCCGTTCGGGAAGTAAAAACTCGCTTTGGTTGAAACTAAAGAGTATCTGCGGATGTGAATTTTGGTCACAGATGGAGCATTTGGGATGGTCTGCATGATGTTTTTTCGAATTGCAGTCCACTATACTTAATGCCGCCGGTTTATGGGGATGGGTATAGACAATGAACTGACCGATTAAAAAGGTCATTAAAAGCGTAAACGCTGCTAATTTGTTCAATGGAATACCGCGCACCTTGTTTTTTTCTAAACTATCGTCTTTGCAGACATATAATGGGCAAATATAAGGAAAAAAATAAATAAAGCAATGAAGTTGCATTTATTTGTTTGCATTCGATGGGGAAATAAAAAAATGTCTTTATGGATTCACATAAAGACATTTTTGTAGCACTTTATTTTTTGGATTGAATAAACTTTCCAATAATCTCATATTGGTTTGCATCGAGGCCTTGTACATCCTGTAGTTTTACGATGCTATACAATGAATCGCTATAATAATCCAGCTTTTCATTGCTATCGTATAGGGAGTTCGCAATCTTTTTATCAATATGGATATGTTTGACCTTTTCGTTGTTACGATCAAATTCGATCCTGAGTTTTTGTATCTGCAATTCCTCCTTTTTGGCGGTAAATTCCGTAACACAATCTATTGCTTTGACCTCATAGAGAGTGGGATCAAAGTTTTTACTGATATCAGCAGACTGGAAAGCTGAAAGTTCATTTTTCCAGTTTGCAATTTTAATTTCGCGTTGTTCTTTTTCGCCGTCTTTATTGACAGATTTTAATACCGAAGGATTGAGTTGCTGCAGGCGTTGTGCTTCGGCACTGAAGAAAGAGTCTACCGAAAAGATATCCGTCGTCTTGTTAGCTCCTTTGTGGCCGGAGGGGGAGCTACAGCTCCAAAAAAGCAGCGCACTGCCCACCAGTAGTGGAAGTGCGCTGTTCAATTTTTTATATAGATTTTTATTCTGATACCAATACATTTCCTGTCATTTCAACGGGGATATCTACGCCCAAAAGTTTGAGTACGGTTGGAGCGATATCTCCCAATTTACCATCTGCGATTTTTTTGTAATGATCGTCAATCAAGATGCATGGAACCAAATTCGTTGTATGTGCTGTATTTGGTGAGCCATCCTCGTTGACCATAAATTCTGAGTTACCGTGATCGGCCAGGATGATAAATGAATAACCATTTTTCAACCCAGTCTCCACCACTGTTTTTGTGCATTGGTCCACAGTTTCTACTGCTTTTACAACAGCCTCAAATACACCAGTATGGCCTACCATATCCGGATTGGCAAAATTGAGGCAAATAAAGTCAGGTTGAAGAGTTTGCATATCGTTGACGATGGCTTCAGTGATTCCGCTGGCAGACATTTCCGGTTGAAGATCATAAGTGGCCACCTTCGGTGAAGGCACCAAAAGACGGTTTTCACCTTCGAATTGTTGTTCACGACCACCGGAGAAGAAGAATGTCACGTGTGGATATTTTTCTGTTTCAGCGATACGGGTCTGTGTTTTATTATTGGCTTCCAAAACCTCCCCGAGTGTATTTGTCAAATTGTCCTTTTGGAACACAACGCGTACATTTTTGAAAGTTTCATCGTACGAAGTTAGCGTGACATAGTACAGGTTTAAGGGCGCTAGATCATATTCAGGAAACGCTTTCTGTGTCAGTGCGATCGTGATTTCACGACCACGGTCTGTTCTGAAATTGTAACAGAAGACGACATCACCTTCCTGGATTGTTGCTACTGCGGTACCATCAGCATGAACCAATGTGATTGGTTTAACGAATTCGTCGGTAACACCGGCATCGTATGATTTTTGGATCGCAGCAACTAGGTCATTCGATTTTTCACCTTCGGCTTTCACCAATAGGTCGTAAGCTAACTTAACGCGTTCCCATCTGTTGTCGCGGTCCATCGCATAATATCTGCCGATGGCAGAAGCGAAGGTGCCTGAGGTCGTTTTTAGATATTCCTGTAGATCTTTGACATAGCCAATCCCCGAATTGGGGTCTGTATCACGACCGTCGAGAAATGCGTGGATAAATACCTGCTCACTGTTTAGGCCGGCGTGTTTTGCGGCGTCACATAGACCTTTCAGGTGTTTGGTATGCGCATGCACACCACCATCGGAAAGTAAACCGATAAAGTGTACTTTCTTATTGTTTTCAAGCGCATATTTAAAGGCGTCCTGGATAACGATATCTGTGTTGAATACGCCGTCATTTACGGCCTTATGAATACGTCCTAACTCCTGATAGACAATTCTTCCGGCACCAAGATTCATGTGGCCGACTTCAGAGTTTCCCATCTGTCCGTCAGGAAGGCCCACGGCCTCACCGGAAGCTTCAAGACTTGAATTTGGGTATGTGTCCAATAAATGATCTAAAAATGGGGTATTTGCAGCTTCAACTGCATTTGATTTATCATGTTTTCCGTATCCTAGTCCGTCTAGGATCATGAGTGCAACTTTTTTCTTATTCATCGTATAACAAAGATAACCTTAATTTTAGAATCTATCAATGCATCTTTAAAATCTTCCCTTGTTTATATCCAATAATTTTATAGGTTTGTGGCATAGTTTATGTTTGATATAAACTATGCTACCTAATGATTGATACATCTATCTTGGAAACTGTGCTATCTTATTTTGAGCTATATGAAACTTTTGAGCTATTGCGTATTTATATTTGTTTATAGTCTTTTTATACACACTAACGCCTCAGGGCATATTTCGAAAGATTTAAACGATTCATCGCAGCCTATTTTGCAGGTCGAGGCGGGGTCCTTGGGAAGTATTTCCGAAGAACTTAAAACTTATTTACGGGAGGGTAACGCTAAGAATATAGCCAAATATTTTGGTTCTAATCTGACCTTATCCATTTTGGGTGAAAACGGTGTGTATACGAAATATCAGTCCGAGATTATGCTAAGTACATTTTTTAACCAACATAAGCCCAAGACTGTCAAACTGACTCAGGCCAGCAATGCCAATAACGGTTATCAATATTTCACCTTTTCTTTAACCACCGAACAGGCCAGTTACCGTGTATTTATTAAGATCGGGGCAGGATCCAATAGCCAGTCTATCGAAGAACTGCGCATTGATAAAAATTAAGATGCATGCCATTTTTTTATCATTCTATTTTTCGATTAAAAAATTATTCCACATCTTAGCCCAATAAATTGTATTTATGGAGAAGGAAATCAAGGATTATTTGGCGCAATTTGTAAAACAATCTGTCGCGGAAGATCTTGGGGATGGCGATCATACCTCATTATCAACGATTGCGACCGGAGCGCAGGGGGAGGCAAAGCTGATTGTGAAGGATGATGGCATTTTAGCAGGGGTTGAAGTTGCCCAGGCGATTATGAGCTACATCGACGAAACCTTGACCTGTGAAGTGTTTATCCAAGATGGAAGCCCGGTAAAAGTTGGTGATATTGCTTTTTATGTTCGTGGAAATATCCAAAGCATTTTACTTGCGGAGCGTTTGGTCCTAAATGTGATGCAACGTATGAGTGGTATAGCAACGACGACCCGAAAATACGTGGAACTGCTGAAAGGTACAGCTACACAGGTATTGGATACGCGTAAGACAACGCCTTTACTGCGCGTATTGGAAAAAGAAGCTGTCAAAATCGGCGGGGGCACCAATCACCGTTTTGGTCTATTCGACATGATTTTGATTAAGGACAATCACGTGGACTATAGTGGGGGGATTGTTCCGGCATTGACACGCGCAAACGACTATCGAAAAAAATTAAATAAACCAATAGAAATAGAAATTGAGGTCCGAAATTTTGCGGAACTTGACGAAGTTCTTAACTTTGGCGAAGTGGACCGAATCATGTTGGATAATTTTTCACCTGCCGATGTGGCCAAAGCTGTTAAAATTATCGATCATCGATTCAAGACAGAAGCCTCGGGGGGAATAACATTTGAAACCATTCGGTCATATGCAGAGGCTGGAGTAGACTATATCTCGGTGGGAGCTTTGACACATAGTGTCAAGAGTTTGGATCTTAGTTTGAAAGCCAAATTATTATAAGAACTGATTTAATTTAATGATATCGATTTATTTAGTAATTGCAGTATTACTAGCTTATTTGTTTGGTTCTATACCTACAGCGGTTTGGTTGGGTCAAGCATTTTATGGCGTAGATGTTCGTGAGTATGGGAGTGGGAATGCTGGAGCGACTAACACCTTTCGCGTATTAGGACCGCGTGCCGGTTCCATCGTGATGTTTGTGGATATATTTAAGGGCTGGACGGCGACAAACCTGGCTTACCTGATTGAGCTGGGGCAGAATACCAGTGATGTTCAGTTTGTTAATTTTCAGTTGGCTCTGGGGGTGATTGCTGTGATCGGGCACCTTTTTCCCGTATTTGCAGGCTTCCGTGGAGGAAAAGGGGTGGCGACATTATGCGGGATGATCTTAGCCATACATACACCGGCGGCTCTGGTCTGTGTGTCCGTATTTGTCATTATCCTATTAACCACCCATTATGTGTCTTTAAGTTCGATCTCCGCTGGATTTGCCTTT
Organism: Sphingobacterium sp. HMA12; assembly: GCF_002933815.1. Classification (GTDB taxonomy): domain Bacteria; phylum Bacteroidota; class Bacteroidia; order Sphingobacteriales; family Sphingobacteriaceae; genus Sphingobacterium. The sequence goes on along the minus strand of NZ_BEYR01000001.1, from coordinate 3,093,027 downwards.
CCGTTTAGTTTGGCATTTATTTTTAAAACCACGATTCCTTCGGTATTACTGTATGGTATTGCGATCTGTACACTCTTATTAATTACCCATCAAAAAAATATTGAGCGACTGCTAAAAGGACATGAATCTAAGATTTATCTGTTCAAGAAAAAATCGAAGGAAAAAGAATAGGCACAATAATTGTATCCTCTAAAACGGATTTAATTGAATATTATGAAAGGCATATTTAAGTATTCGGCTATGGTTTTGGCGTGTGTTGCGCTCTCCTCGGGGTTGTCAGGTTGCGCGACTTCGGCCGTTACCGGAAAGAAATATTTGAAATTGGTCAGTGCTGACCAGGTCAACCAGCAAGCAGCGTTAGCTTATAAGGATTTTTTGTCGAAAAATAGTGCAAAGGTGATTACCGGTACTGCCGATGCAGCAATGGTAAAACGTGTGGGTAACCGATTAGCAACAGCGGTCAACCAGTATCTGCAAAGCAAGGGTATCGCCAATAAATATAATTTCAACTGGGAATTTAACTTGGTGAAGAGCGACGATGTGAATGCTTGGTGTATGCCGGGCGGTAAAGTTGCTGTATATACCGGAATATTACCTGTAACACGGACAGAGGCGGGTATGGCGACAGTAATGGGACACGAAATTGCCCATGCGATTGAAGAGCATTCCGTGGCGCAGGCTTCCAACCAGATGGCTTTGCAAATGGGCGGTCAGATCCTGGGCTCAGCAGCAGGGATGACAGGCAGCAGTTCCCTTGGAATCTTTAACAATCTTTATGGCTTGGGTGGCAGCTTAGCACAGTTGAAATTCTCACGAAGCGATGAATCTTCTGCCGATCAGGCGGGTTTGATTATTATGGCGTTGGCCGGTTACGATCCGAATGAAGCCATTGGATTTTGGAAGCGTATGGCATCGGGCAGTCAAAAAGGGCAACCTGAATTTTTGAGCACACACCCGAGTGATGCCCGTCGTATTGCGGATATTGAAAAACAGATTCCAAATGCAATGCGGTATTACAAAAAGTAGAAATGTAATTTAATTATAACAGAAAGGGAGGATATCAGATGCTCCCTTTTTTGTTTTAGTTTATGCTATTTTGGTTTTATACGGCAGCTATTGCATCAGAGATACCCATGACGATGCCGAGAATAAGGCCCAGGAAATTAAATCCGATCGTGATAATGACGATGATCCCAATGAATTTATAATGTTTTTTTAGGGCATCGAGGCAGAGTTCGAGCTGTATGCCATCGCGGTTTTCTATTGCTTTTCTTGCTTTGGATCCGAAATTATACAAATAATAAATTGGGAGGCAGGAGAAAGCCAGGAACAGGAGGTAAAGCACCCCAAAGGTGGATATTGTCCCGGCTGAGACATATTCACCCTGACCGAGGGATAAAGCACTCGCGCCAAAGATCAGGCTAACCATGGTGATGGCCGATATTCCGATAAAAATAAAACAGACAATAGCCAAAAAATTAGCCCATTTAGCTGCCGAAGCTAAGAAAGAGAGCCCTGCTGGAGACAGTTTAATGTCTGCGGGTTCGTGAAAAGAAGAATTTTGAATACCGACTTCCATGAAAAAAGAGAATTATAAAGGTGTGCGAATTTCTAAAATTTCTCCGTTTTTTAAAACAGATTTTTATAGAAACCAGTTCGCAGGGACAATAGTTTACAGTTTTAATACAAATACTAGGTTAGTAGCGTCATAGCTACAGAAAAAACGAGTTGATCAATAAAATGCTCGGTTGACAGAAAGTTAGTAAATTTTTTTTAAAAAGTCTATGTTGAGATTGGAAGAATGTTGTTACAAATATGATCGTGTGATTCAGTGTGGAAAACTATTTTTTATGGATTAAAATATTTTAAAATGGCGCTTTAAAAGGTGTTATAACGTTTTTTTTCTTTAAAAATTATGTCGGAAGATAAGAATTTCTGTCGATATTATATGAAGTGTATGTGCTGTAGTATGTTAAGTTTATATTAAGTCCTTTGTTATTTGAAATCTCTTAGTAATTTTGCTTAACATTTTTTAACAAATCACATTATATGAAAAGATCTTTACTCTTTTTCGCTCTTGTTATGGCCAGTTACGGTGCTGTACAAGCTCAGGTTACGACAAGTAGCGTTACAGGTATTGTAAAAGAAGCAAACGGCAGTCTAACTTCAGGAGCTACGATCAAGGCAACGCACGTGCCATCGGGAACGGTTTATTCGGGTTCTTCGAATGCTGCAGGTCGGTTTAATCTGCCAGCGATGCGTATTGGCGGTCCTTACAAAGTAGAGGTAACCTATGTAGGACAACAGCCTATTGTGTATGAAGATATTTATTTAAAGTTAGGGGAAGCTTTTTCACTTAATCCTGTTTTTACAAATTCAGGTACAACTTTAAATGAAGTTTTAGTAACAGCAAAAGGTGGTAAATTAAATGCTACAAAAAGTGGGGTTGCAACAAATGTTGGATTAAAGCAAATTCAAGAGTTGCCGCAAATCAGCAGAAGTATTACAGAATTTACTCGTATGACTCCTCAGGCTAATGGAACTTCGTTTGCGGGTAGAGACTCTCGTTACAACAATCTACAGATTGACGGTGCAAATTTTAATAATGGCTTTGGAACAGATACAAAGAATCCTTTACCTGGGGGGAATTCACAACCTATTTCATTAGATGCAATCGAAGAAATATCTGTTAATATCGCGCCATTCGATATTACACAATCGGGATTTACAGGTGCAGGAATAAACGCGGTTACAAAATCCGGTACTAACCAATTTCACGGATCTGTTTATGGGTATTATAATAATCAGAACCTCAATGGGTTTAGAATCAATAAAAAGAAAATAGATTACGGTGAAGGCACAAAACAAAATTATGGTTTTACTTTAGGTGGACCAATCATCAAAAATAAATTATTTTTCTTCGTAAGTGGTGAACGTGAAGCTGCTACTGGTGTTAATGCTTCTGGTGCGAACTTATGGAAAGCATCTCAAGACGGTGTAGCAAATGTTGCTCAGAATATAACCAGAGTGAAAGAATCAGATTTAATTGCTGTAAGTGAACATTTAAAAAACGTATGGGGCTATGATCCTGGAAGATATCAAGGCTATGCTGATGAGGCAAAACAACATGGTAACAAATTTTTAACTAGAATTGATTGGAATATTAGTGAAAAACATAAGGCTTCATTTAGATATAATTTACTAAAAGGAACCTCGATGCAACAAGCGAATTTTAACTCTGGACCATCTCCAAGATCTGCTTCAGGTAGGGTAAGTGAAAATTCAATGGTATTTGAAAACGCTAATTATTCTTTTGAAAATACAGTGAGTTCGTTAGCTGCAGAGTTAAATTCTAACTTCAATTCACAACTTTCAAATAAGTTTTTATTTACTTATACACGGGTACAAGATAAGCGAAAATCACCTAGTAAAGGATTGTTTCCGTTTGTTGATATTTGGGATGGTAGCAGTTCAGGAAGCAACTATATGAGTTTCGGAACAGAGTTGTTTTCTTATTTGAATGACGTTGTAAATGATAATTTTTCATTTACCAACAACTTAACTTATTCAATTGGAAAACATACATTTACTGGTGGTGCCGCATTTGATATACAGAAATTTGGTAACTCTTATACTCGTTCAGGAACAGGTTATTACCGTTATGCTTCCGTAGCAGATTTCTTAAAAACAGGCACTCCAGAGGAGGTCGCTCCAATAATGTATTCGCTTACTTATCCTTACGAAGGTCAGGATACATATTCGAGAATCAGTTACGGTTTAGCTTCTCTTTATGCTCAAGATAAAATTACTGTAAATGATCAATTTAATGTGACGGTGGGATTGAGAGCAGAATTGCCGATTTATATGAATAAACTCACTCCTAATAGCTCGATTGATGCATTAAAACTATTAGGAGTCGATGGGAATGAACGTAACTATGCATCGGGTAAATGGCCTAAATCACGTGTTATTTTGTCTCCGAGGGTAGGTTTTAATTATGATGTATTTGGAGATAAGTCATTCATGGTACGAGGTGGAACCGGTATTTTCTCAGGTCGCGTACCATTCGTATGGTTAACGAATATGCCAACAAATGCAGGTGTTCTACAAAATGTATTAGAACCCAAAAGCTATGACGATGTAGCAGGTTGGATTGGAAAAGTTCAATTCCATCCGGAGGATCCTTATTATTATGTGAAAAATCCAATCTATTATAAAGATAAAGAAGGTAAAGACGTAACGCCATTTATTACAAACCCAAAGGACGGAGCTCCTGATTCGTTTGCTTTGGTCGATGATAATTTTAAAATGCCAACAATTTGGAGGTCAAGTATCGGTGCAGATTATAGAATTCCTAATACACCAATAACTTTAACCACTGATATTTTGTATACTAGAGATGTAAATGCGGCATATCAATTCGGGGCGAATAGAAAAGCAACAACTGAGAAAATGACTTATGCAGGTGTAGATCGTGACTTTTATCCAAATAACGGATCTTACCAATATAATCAATCTATCGGTGGAAACAGTGCAGTCGTTTTAACCAACACAAAAACTAAAGGGCATGCTTTCTCTGCTACATTTGGAGGTTCATTATCACAATGGAACGGCTTATCTGGATCTATTTTTTATACGTATTCAGAAGCTAAAGAGGTTTCTGCTAATAATGGATCTAATGCAAGTTCTGCATGGTTAGGCTCTCCTGTAATAAACAGTCCTAATCAAGATTTTTTAAGTATTTCTGACTATGCAATTCCTCATCGAATTGTTGCTAATGTGAGTTATACTATTAAAAACACAACATTAGGTATTTATTATAATGGTGCTAATCAAGGGCGTTTCTCCTACTATCATAGTTTTGACTTAAATGGTGATGGAATTACAAATGACCTAATCTTCCTCCCGAAGAATACTAGTGACATGAAATTTGCCAATATTATGAAGGGATCTGACGTTTTGTTCTCTAAAGAGCAACAAATTGAAGCTTTTGATAAGTTTGTTAGCGATAACGGATTAGAGAAATACAGAGGGCAAATTTTACCGCGTAATCAATTCTTAATGCCTTGGCTGAATAGATTTGATGTTCGTTGGACACAGAATTTGTTTAACAATATCGCAACAGAGAAAGATAAATTACAATTCACAGTGGATATTATAAATGTTGGTAATTTATTCAACTCTAAGTGGGGAGTACAAGATGTAATATTGACTAACGGAAGAGCAATATTAGGTAAGGTAGAAAAAAATGCTGTAGCTGATCCAACTTTCCAAATGTTACAATATGATGGAAAATTAGTTACGTCTCCTTTTGTTCCGGCGAGTACAACGGCAACAACATGGTCAGCTATGATTGGTTTGAGATATTCATTTTAGATAGTACGTCAGTAAATAGAAAGCCTCAGGAATTTGTTCTTGAGGCTTTTTTGTGTTTCTGAAAATCAAAAACCAAAAAGGAAATGTTAGCCTAAATAAATTAATCTATATTTTGTTCTCTCCAATCAAGTATTTTCCTACTTTAAGGAGAACTTTTGCAAAAGTGAAGAGAATAATCCAGTTTGTAATCATATGACCAGTTTAAAAAAACATCTTGGTAAGTATGTTGATCCACGTACTGATTTCGGTTGGAAATTTTATTTTGGAAGAGAAGAGAACAAAATTTTATTGATTGAATTTCTGAATAGCTTGTTTGAAGGAGAAAAAGTCGTTAAGGATCTGCGCTATAAGACCGTGGAGCATGATGGAGATCATGAGGACATGCGTCGTATAGTTTTTGATCTGCTCTGTATTAGCGATGATGGCAAGCAATTGACTCGCGGCAAGAAAGGTAATAGTTATTGCTTACCTGAAGTGTATTTTATTGGCATTTTGGAATTTCGAATGGATGAAAAAAAAGATTTCGAACATCGGGACACAGGTCATCCTTATTTCTATGATGTCGCTTTATGTGATAAAAATACACATGAAATATTTTACGATAAGCTGGGCTATAAAATGGTATCCTTACCTCTTTTTAATAAAACTCCCGAAGAGCTGCTTACGGTCATGGATCAATGGTTGTATCTTCTTAAACATCTGAGTACCATGGATAAATTGTCTTCTTTTTTGGATAAGCGAATATTTGGCCTTATCTTTGAAATAGGAGAGATAGGCAAATTAACGGAGGAAGACCTGATGTCATACGAAGCAAGTTTAAAACATAAAAGAGATGCCGAAAGTGTTTTCAATTCGGCATTAAATACCGGACGTGAAGAAGGTCGTAAAGTTGGGCTTGAAGAAGGTCTTGAAGAAGGTCGAAAGGTTGGACTCAAAGAAGGTCGAATGGTTGGCGTTGAAGAAGGTAAACATCAAAAAGCTATTGAATTTGCACGTACAATGAAACAAGATGGTGTTCCAATGGCGCAGATTATGCGTTATACAGATTTATCTGCCGAAGAAATCGAAAAACTTTAATCATATAGTCTGCTGCTACCTAACAACTCGATTATTTTTTGATTATCGTCCGGTATTTATAATCTTTGTATAGATTATAACAAATAAATTATGGGAAGTTCCCACGAGCAGTCTCTAAGTATAGCGTTGCCAAATCCCATCCGGTATTATCCCATGGGAGATCAGGCGATTGTCCTCTCTTTCGGCGATACGCTTTCCGAAGCGCTCAATACACAGGTACGTAAGGTCGTGGCATCTCTCGTAAATTGGTCACAGCCCGGCGTTATCGAATGTGTTCCGGCCTATACCACAATCACGATTTACTATGATCCGCTGACGATTACCTATCATGAGCTATTATCTGCGCTCCAAATGATTATACAAGATATACCAGAGGATACAGAATATAGGGGCCTAAAAAAGGAGATCCCTGTCTATTACAATGGGGATGATCTCGCTTATGTAGCCCAATATAATGGGTTGACAGCGGAAGAGGTTATCCGTATACACAGTACCCCCGAATACCGGGTATATATGATCGGTTTTGTTCCCGGATTTCCCTATATGGGCTGTATGGACAGTCGGATTGCGACACCACGAAAGCAGGTTCCCCGGCTGAAAATAGAGGCGGGTGCGGTCGGCATCGCGGGGGAACAGACCGGCATTTATCCAATCGAAACTCCAGGTGGCTGGCAGATTATCGGACATACGCCACAGCAGCTGTTTGACCTGACACGGGAGAGTCCCTCTCTGCTTGAAGTGGGTGATCGCGTATGTTTTGTTCCCATAAGCTATGATGAGTTTGTACAACAAAAAACGAAAAGCAATGGGCATTAAGATCGTCAAAGCAGGTATGCTAACAACGATACAGGACCTGGGACGCTACGGGCTACAGCGTTACGGAATGGCTGTGAGTGGGGCGATGGATAGCTATGCGCTCCGTCTTGGTAATAACATCCTTGGAAATCCGGATAATGAAGCCGCGATAGAATGTACTGTTCTTGGACCGATAATTTACTTTGAACAGGCTCAACTTATTTGTCTGACAGGAGCAGACCTGTCGCCCATGATTGATGGTAATCCACTGCCCATGTGGAGACCAGTGCTGGTCGAGGCTGGTTCACTGCTCTCTTTTGGACGGCCCCATTTAGGTTGCCGGGCGTATATCTGTTTTCAGGGTGGACTTGATATCCCCGAAATATTAGGAAGCAGGTCTACCTATAGTAAAGGAGGATTAGGTGGCTGGCAGGGAAGAGCGCTTCATGAAGGAGACCGCATCCCTTTCCGGCATCATTATACGGGCAAAGATAGCTTATTTCATTGGAGCATGGATCCTGGCCTATATCCTGACCTGGCCACAGAGGTCGTTCGGGTGCTGGATGGACCTCAGTTTGCCTGCTTTGAAAGCAACGCGCAAAAAAGCTTCTTTTCGGATGTATTTACCATAAGCAACAACTCGGATAGGATGGGGTACCGGCTGACATCCAAACCGCTTTGGCTAACAGAACAAAAGGAACTGTTGTCAACGGCGGTTACCTTCGGGAGTATACAGGTACCGCCTGATGGCAATGCGATTGTCTTAATGGCTGACCATCCGACCACAGGTGGCTATCCGGTCATTGCGCAGGTGGCCACAATAGACCTGTCGCTTCTGGCTCAAAAAGGACCAAATGATCGCATCAGCTTTAAACGGGTCAGCCTGGATGAGGCACATGGCCTGCTGAAGAAACAGCATGCGCAATTAAAAAAACTGAAAAGTGCAATCGCATTGAAATATGAATAACCAACTGACTATAGATTTGAATTGTGACATGGGCGAGAACTTCGGCTCTTGGAAAATGGGCGATGACGAGGCGATCCTGCCTTATGTTTCTGCAGTAAATATTGCCTGCGGTTTTCATGCCGGAGATCCCGCGACGATGATGAAGACTGTTCAGCTTGCTCTGAAGTACAAGGTCAAAATAGGCGCCCATCCCGGCCTTCCGGATCTGGTGGGTTTCGGTAGGCGTGAGATGCAGCTTTCAGCGCGGGAAGTGTATGAACTGGTCGTCTATCAGGTCGGGGCACTTGCTGCTTGTGCCAAAGTACAGCAGACCACTTTGCGACATGTGAAGCCACATGGTGCACTTTATAATATGGCGGCAAGAAAACCTGAACTGGCAGATGCGATCGCAGCAGCCATCTATGATATAGACCCCGGACTTATATTATATGGGCTCTCGGGAAGCGAACTCATCAGAGCTGGCAGAGCAAAGGGATTGAATGTTTATAGTGAGGTCTTTGCCGACCGCACCTACCAACAGGATGGCACATTGACTGCAAGGTCGGATAAACACGCGCTGATCCATGATCCTGAACGGGCCGCCAAACAGGTGGTTGGTATGATTAAAACTGGAAAAGTTATTTCCCTGCAAGGTACTGCCGTCGATATCCGGGCCGATACCATCTGCTTGCATGGCGATGGCGAAGAAGCTGTTCAATTTGCGAAGACAATCAACCAGACGTTAAGAGACAACCAGATACTTATCCGATGAAACAACAAAACACCTCAGCGCTTATTGGTGCGGCATTGTTGATGGCGACATCGGCTATCGGTCCGGGATTCTTGACCCAGACCACGGTTTTTACCAAATCACTGGGCGCCAGCTTTGGGTTTGTGATTCTGGTTTCGATCCTGATTGATATTGGTGTTCAGTTGAATATCTGGCGCGTGATCGCCGTATCCGAAATGAGGGCACAGGACATCGCCAATAAATTGCTGCCCGGACTGGGTGGCTTTATTTCCCTGCTTATTATCCTCGGTGGACTGGCATTCAATATTGGTAACGTCGCTGGGGCTGGACTGGGGCTGGAGGCGCTCTTTGGCGTTCATGTCATGACCGGGGCCTGCATCTCTGCGTTGATCGCCATTGCTGTTTTTATCAACAAGCAGATCGGCAAAGCCATGGACCGTTTTACACAGCTTATGGGAGCAATTATGATATTGGCTTTTATCTACATCACACTGATATCTTCGCCACCCTTGGGCGAGGCGGTACTGCGTACGGTAGCTCCTGCAAAAATTGACTTTGTCTCCATCATTACTCTGGTCGGAGGGACTGTCGGTGGCTACATCACTTTCGCGGGTGGTCATCGTCTGATTGATGCGGGGGTAAAGGGATTTGATGCTTTACCTACCGTCAATAGGAGTGCTGTCATGGGGATATCTGTTGCTTCGCTGGTCAGGGTATGTCTATTTTTGGCTGCGCTGGGCGTGCTGAGCCAGGACCTGCTGATCGATGATGGTAATCCTACAGCTTCGGTCTTCCGGCTTGCTGCTGGAAACTTTGGTTATCGCCTGTTTGGGCTGGTGATGTTTGCCGCTTCAATTACATCGATTATCGGTTCGGCTTATACTTCCGTATCATTTATAAAAACATTTAATGCACGGATCGCTAAAAATGAAAATTGGATTATTATTGCCTTTATATTGATTTCAACCATCATATTCGTTTCTGTAGGTAAACCTGTTCATCTATTGATTATCGCTGGTGCAGTAAATGGGATTATATTGCCTATCTCGCTAACGGTGATGCTAATCGCTGCCTATAAACCGGCGATTGTCGGAGTCTATAAACAACCGTTGATCCTCACGCTGATTGGCGTGACAATCGTTGTCTTGATGACCTTTATGAGCCTGCGTGTGATGATGGATTTATAATTTTTTAGCAGAGCAACCGCAGATGTCAATATTTCCACCTAAATGATCGAAAATTACCCCTCAAAAAAACAGCAGCATAACGATATTTGGTATAATAACTAAATATAAACCCAGCTGATGATAATTTTTATGAGGTCAATACTCTCGAGTATTGCTGTGTCTTTGGCACTATATGCTCCGGCGCAGAACATAGATTTAAAAAACTGGCCCGAAGCGGCCAATCCCATAACCGTTGGCCGTTTGGTCGCGCAGCGTTTTGTCGAAAGTCCACATAACAGCTTTAAACCGCCGGCGCCGCCCAAATCCATCACTTATCCTGAAGTGTGTACTTGGTATGGGGCATTGAAGTTTGCGGAAGTCAGCCAGGATAAAGCGCTGCTCGATAAGCTGACACAACGCTTTATGCCATTTTTTGATACCGAGAAGCACCTGGTACCGCGACCCTGGCACGTGGATTTTGCCGTGTTTGGAACGGTTCCTCTTGAACTTTTCCGCCAGACAAAAAACAAAACTTTTCGCGAGATGGGGATGCGTTTTGCCGATGCGCAATGGAGTATTCCTATTGATTCGCCCCAAACAGTGAAAGATTCCTACCAAAAGTTTCTGGACAAGGGGCTGACCTGGCAGACACGCTATTGGATAGATGACATGTACATGATCACCATGCTGCAGTCCAAAGCATATCAGATGACCGGGGAGCGTAAGTACATTGATCGTGCAGCACATGAAATGCTTGTCTATCTCGATACCATTCAAAAAGAAAACGGCCTATTCTATCATGCCCCGGATGCACCTTTCTTTTGGGGAAGGGGGAATGGCTGGATGGCAGCCGGGATGAGCGAATTGCTATCTGCTTTGCCCAAGGATAACCTCAATAGGCCTGCAATTTTAGCCTCTTACAAAAAAATGATGGCCAGCCTCAAAAAATATCAACGTGAAGATGGCTTGTGGGGGCAACTGATCGATAGACCGGAGTCCTGGGTAGAAACTTCGGGTTCGGCCATGTTTACCTATGCGCTGATCACGGGCGTGCGGAACGGTTGGCTTGATGCCAATGAATATACGCCAATCGCACGTAAGGCTTGGTTGGCCCTGGTCGGGTATATCAATAAGGAAGGGGATATTGCCAATGTCTGTGAAGGGACAAACCGAAAAAATGATTATCAATACTACCTGGATCGAAAACAAAGGACAGGTGATATGCATGGGCAGGCGCCGATACTCTGGTGCATATATGCCCTGTTAAAAAAATAATCCATTATGGAAAAAATCCTGATTATCCTATTGCTGTTGCTCTGTAGTCATGCAAAGGCACAGCCTATCCAATGGAAAGAACAATATCCCGGTGTATGGAAGGGTACTTTTGGTCAACCTGAAAAATACACCTTGCTGGGTGCTGCGGGTATTGAACCGCGCGCTTCGACACTCGAACAGCTGCAGTCAACGGACTTCCCGCTGCCGAAAATGGAGGTTCATGCCGAACTGATTGACGGGAAAACCTATGTGGGGATGCCATTGACAAAAAATGAACAGATCTATGGTCTGGGATTGAATTTTCAGACTGTTCACCAGCGTGGCAAGATCCTTAATCTACATGTAGACCATTATGGTGGCAAGGATAACGGCCGTACACATGCACCCGTTCCTTTCTATGTCTCCTCCAAGGGTTATGGTGTGCTTGTTAATTCTGCACAGTATTTGACCTACTACGTGGGGACCGCTGTTCGTAAAGACACGAAGGAGCCGACAGAAGCCAAGGATCGCAATACCGATAAAAGCTGGAACTCGCGTCCTTATTCGGATGCGGTGGAGATCTATATCCCGGCAGCAGGTGTAGAGATCTACGTCTTTGCAGGTATCAATCCCCTGGACGCGATCAGACGATACAATCTATTCTGCGGGGGCGGTACATTGCCACCACGATGGGGACTGGGATTTACTCAGCGGGTACAAAAACTCTATACGGCCGAAGAGGTACTGAATGAAGCCGCCCAGTTTGAGGAACACGGTTTTCCGCTTGATTTCATTGGTCTTGAACCCGGATGGCAGTCGCGAGCCTATCCATGCACGTTTGAATGGGACAAGGGACGTTTTCCGGATCCAGCTTCCTTGATCAGGAAATTGGCCGCCAAGGGAATTCGTCTAAATCTTTGGACAAATCCTTATGTCTCGCCAGATGCAGGTATCAGTAAGGCGATCGAACCTTATACAGGTTCTCATACGGTCTGGAACGGTACAGTTCCCGATTTGAACCATCCCGAAGCCAAAAAAATACTGGCTAAACAATTCATGGATGCGCAGCTTAATATTGGCGTCAGTGGTTATAAAATAGATGAAGTCGATGGTTACGATTATTATCTTTGGCCCGATATGGCCAAATTTCCATCGGGTATCAGTGGTATCCAGATGCGGCAGACCTATGGTGTACTCGCGCAGAAGCTGACCGATAGTTTGTATAGAAGTCAGAATAAGCGCACCTATGGACTGGTACGCGCATCGAATGCTGGAGCCAATAATTTGCCTTATGTTATCTACAATGACTATTACAGTCATCAGGATTTTATCACGGCACTGGTCAATAGCGGATTTTGCGGTGTACTGTGGACACCGGAAGTGCGGGGATCGAAAACAGGGCAGGAGTGGCTACGTCGCTTTCAGTCCGTTGTCTTTTCGCCCATGGCCATGATCAATGCCTGGTCCAGTGGGACAAAACCCTGGTCTTTTCCCGAAGTCGCTGATCAGGTGAAATATTATGCACAATTGCGGATGGAGCTGATGCCTTATTTATATTCCGAATTTGCAAAGTATCACTTTGAGGGTACACCTCCTTTCCGGGCGATGGTATTGGAAGAAGGTTTTCAGGGGCAGGCCAAGGCGGTGCTAGGCAATCAGGATCTGGAAACAAATCCTTATCTCGAAGCCGTCAACAGGGAAGTCAAGGATCAGTATATGTGTGGTGAATATATACTTGTCGCGCCCTTATTCGCTGGAGAGTCATCCCGAAAAGTGTTGTTGCCAAAAGGTAATTGGTATGATTTCTATACAGGAAAATATGCGGGTAATGGAGAAGAGATCGTCGCCTCGCCGGATATGGACCGCATACCGGTCTATGTCAAAGATGGTGGTATTATACCGATGATGGACAGCCGCTTACATGCGCCACTTTCAAATGAGAAGGTCGATTTGACCATCCGTCATTACGGGGAGAAAGAGGGAAGCTATCGGCTGTATGATGATGATGGCGTGAGCTTTGACTATGAAAAAGGAAGCTATGCCTGGCGTAGGGTGTTGGTCAGAAAGAATGCAAAAGGCAGTCTGAGTGGCGAAATATCCAAACCGCAGCAAGGAAAACCAAATACGTTTGGAAGGGTTCAATTTGAATTTATGACAAAATAGGGAAATTAAAATAGCTTATCCCTGATGGTTGAATCAAGCGCTTTTTGGATTAAAATGATCATTTTTTACTGCTAAAAAGAACAGAATTTACCCCCTTTGACACGGGGAAGTACCCGATATTTGGGTAATAACGAATTATAAACAATAACCAAATAAGGGAATACGGATGAGTCTGTCATTAGCTTCGATCAATAGGGAAGCTGGGACGAAATGGGACTATGATGGTCTGAATTCCTTAGTATAATAAATAACCAATTAATAAATATCTAACTTATGATGAAAAGTATCACAAAAATGGGGTGCTTTGTACTCTGCCTATTTTTACTAATGGGCAGTATGGGCTTACCGCTCTTTGCCCAGCAAAATATCCGGATTTCAGGTAAAGTGAGCAGTAGCAAAGGCGATGCGCTACAGGGGGTGAGCGTCCGTATTAAAGGGAAGAGCCAGGGAACAAGCACAGATGCCGCCGGAAAATATCAGATAGATGCTGCGCCGGCAGCGGTTCTGATTTTTAGCCAGGTGGGTATGAAGATGGAAGAGAGAACTGTTGGTAGTCAGCGTCAGATTGATGTCCAACTGGGGGAAAATGACAATGCGCTGGATGAGATCGTCGTAACAGGCTACGGCGGAACTGTTAAAAAACGGGATGTGACGGGGGCAATTTCATCTGTCAGTGCAAAAAAGATTGAAGAGCGCCAGCCGATCAATATTTTTGATGCCTTACAGGGGCAGGCAGCGGGGGTACTTGTAACCAACGATGGTGGTGGTGCTCCTGGAGCGACAGGTAGCATCCAGGTACGTGGTACCTCAACCTTAAACGGCGGAAATGGTCCTTTGTATGTTGTGGATGGTGTGATTAACCCAGAAGGTGCAAATATCAATCCGGCTGATATCGAAAGTATTGAAGTTTTAAAAGATGCCGGTTCGGCGTCAATCTACGGAACCCGTTCTGCAAATGGCGTTATCTTGATTACGACCAAACGTGGCTCAGAAGGCAGACCCCTGATCAATGTAAATTATAACCATCTCTTTGGTCGTCTGGCACATTATATTCCGGTCAGTAACTCTGCCGAGGTAAGAGAATTCAGAAATATTCAGAACAGATCAACAAACGTAGATTCTTTAAACCCGAGTTTTAATGCGGACAATGATCTTCAACGTTTGTTGTTGGGTAATTTGGCACAAAAGAAAGAACTCAAACTAAGTGTCGGTGGTGGACAGAAAAACCTGCGTTACTACAGTAGTTTAAACTACCTGGATGACAAATCCATTATTTTGAATAGTTATGCCAAAAGATTGCAATCGCGTATTAACGTGGAGTATCAGATATCGCCCAAATTGCGCTATTCAAATAACATATCCTTTTCTTGGCAGCGGGGTAATGCTACGCCGATAGGGAATACCATACGTGTGGTAATGGATCGGCCGGCCTATTCTTTGATTTATTATCCGGATGGTTCCCTGACAAGCTATATCGGCTCAAAGCGAAATCCGGTCGCCAATGCCTTGTTTGAAGAAAATTTGTCAGAAACCTATTCGGGGCAGTTGAACAATCAGTTGGACTACCAGATTCGGGATGACCTGAAATTTACGACTTTAGTCAATGGCCGTTTGGACAATTTACAATTTACGGGATTTTCGCCACGTTTCCTCTCAGCGAAACTGGACCAGAACAGTGGAACCAATGAAATGAGCAAAACTTTCTTCTGGGAGTTTCAGTCATTTCTGAACTATAATAAAACTTTTGCCCAAGATCATGTGGTGTATGCTTTATTGGGATTTAGCGCGGACCGCAAACGCCTTGACCTGTTCCATTCGGAATATTTAAACAGCGTAAACGAAGAGATCCGGGTCACGCTTCCGGATTACCTGACAGCTGCCAAGACCTATACCTCGGCAACGGCGAATACAACAAGGTCACTATTCAGCCGGATCGGTTATAATTACAAAGGCCGATACCTCGTACAAGGTTCGTACAGAAGGGATGGTTCGTCGCGTTTTGGGCCAGGCCGAAGATTGGGAAACTACTTTTCAGCATCTGCCGCATGGCGTTTCTCGGACGAAAACTTTATGAAATGGGCAAAACCGGCATTACAGGATGCGAAGATAAGGTATAGTTTCGGGCAGCTGGGCAACGATCAGATCGGTGATTACGAATCTTATACCAAAGTGAAATTTAGCGGAAACTATAACGGCGTAGGTGGTGCGGCCTTAACGAGTACGTTCGGGAATAATCAGATCCAATGGGAAATGACGACACAGAATAACCTAGGATTGGATCTCACCTTTTTAAATGGTCGATTAGGAGTGACAGCGGACTATTATGTGAAAACAACCTCGGATTTATTGTATAAAAAGGAAATGCCGAAAGAAACAGGTTTTTCCAATGTTGTAGTCAATTTTGGAACAATCCGTACAAGAGGTGTTGAACTCATTGTTAATGCGAAACCTATCGTCACTCGCGATTTCACCTGGGAGGTTGGTGGCAATATTTCCTTCGAACGTGGTAAGATTGTTAAACTGGCGGGTGGTGTACCGATGTTTGCCGGTAATAAATGGTATGTCGAAGAGGGTGGACGTATTGGTAACTTTTACGGCTGGCGTAATCTTGGGGTCTACGCCTGGGATGAATCCAACGCCTATAACGATAACTGGGATAAGCTGACACTCGTATTGGATGATCAGGGTAAACCCATGTATCGCGATGGTAAGCCTGTCTATACATTCGATGGCCGTGATTACACAGGGACAGTGCATCAATTGTATGCACCCGACGGTAAATTGAAAGGTGGCGATGCGGAATGGCTTAATCATAAAAAAGATAGCTTGATCAACGATGAAGATCGTATGGTTCTTGGAAATGCAACACCTGATTTCTATTTCGGGTTTATGCAGAACTTTATGTATAAGCGATTTTCATTGAATGTTCTTTTCAATGGATCATTTGGTCGCGAGGTATATAATGCTTTACTACAACGTCAGAATTACCCGTCGGATACCGGAGCTGGTTCGCCGGATATGGTCTATAATGTCTGGAGAAAACCCGGTGATGTGGCTAAATACCCGAATTATCCTGAGCGAAATAACCGCGGTAACATGAAAACAAATCAGAATAGCTTATACATCGAGAATGGATCATTTGTACGGCTTGCTAGCGCACGTCTGTCGTATACTTTTGATCCACAACTTATCAGCAAGTTGAAAATGAAAGGATTGACAACCTATGTATACGGTACAAATTTATTGACCTGGACCAATTATCGGGGCTATGATCCGGAGTTTAGTTCATCGAATCCATTGACTCCGGGTGAAGATGATGGTCGTTATCCGAGGAGAAGAGAGTTTGGATTTGGGGTAAATATCAATTTTTAGGGATTTAAATTATGAAAACAAAGATTTTAGCATTACTACTTCTGTCAGCGGGGTTCAGCAGCTGCAGCAAATTTCTGGAAGAAAAACCATTGGCGGAAGTTGCCTTAGATCAGCATTATAAAAATTTATACGATGTGCAGGCTGCGATAGCTGGTATGTATAGTGGTTTTCAGATCGAAATGGTCGGAAAGGGTAATTTGGATAACAATAAGGACAATTTCCTGGAAAAATACCTGTATTGGGGCGAATACCGTGCAGATAATTTTGATCGGGCAATCAGTTATACAAAAGATTTTATTGACGAGATTGTGTTGAACAGCTTGACGCCGACGAATCAATTCTCCGATTGGAGCGGCTTATATACGGTAATCAGCCGGACGAATTTAAATATCAAATACATTCCCCGTGCGGCTGAACTGGACAGCCGGATCACACCTGAAATGTTGAATGATTATCTGGCACAATGTTATGCATTGCGTGCCATGTGCTATTTCTATCTTGTCCGTGTCTGGGGGGATGCGCCGATCTGGTTGGAACCCTATGAAGACATCAACCAGCCAGCGGAGAAAGCTCGTGAATCCAAAGATAAAATTTTGAACGAGGTGATCATTCCGGATCTGGAAAAGGCTTACTCTCTCATAAACAAGGAGGCCAAAAGTCCCCTATGGACACTTGGCGCCGGTGGAGTATGTGCTATCATGGCCGATGCCTATATGTGGAAGAAGGATTATTCGAACGCGAAAATATGGATCGAAAAGCTGTTTTTGGCCAAATCTCCGACAGGGGTAAGCTACGGTGGTATTAATGAAACAAATTTGCAGGAAACGGCTTCATGGAAAGCGATTTTCACGAGCCCACTGCTCAGTAAAGAAACCATTTGGAGTGTCAACTGGGATTATACGAAAAACGGCTGTGCCTGTATGCAGACTTCCTGGGCTCCCAACAATAAACAGATTGTTGTGGATGAAGATGTTTTTGCCAACTTGTTTTTGCCCCAAACAACAGATGGACGTAGTCCGGACATTCGTCCGCAACAGACCTTGGATATCTATTTTGGTTTACCAAGCAATAAGCGGGACCGATTTATAAAATGGTATCCGACTGAAGCAAATCCAACCAAAGCGGATCCCTGGCCGGCAGCCAACCAAGAACTTCCGGTGTATTTAACCATGTATAGATTGAGCGACATGTATTTGCTGTATGCAGAGGCATTGAACGGATTAGGAGATAAGGCGAATGCGGTCAAATACCTCAATTTTATACGAAAGCGTGCCCGTTTAGCCGAATACGATTTGAATGACGCGCAATTAGCCACAGCTTACCAGTTAGAAACAGCAATATTAAACGAACGCAGGGTGGAGCTTTTTGGCGAGGGGAAACGCTGGTTTGATCTGGTGCGGACAGGAAGGGTGAAGGAGGTCATGGATCCAATTTTGAAGCGTAGACAGGAAGATGCCGGCAGCCTGGACAAACCTGGATTTCTAGATCCCCAAAACCGGGTATACTGGCCCCTCAATCGTAGCGTAATGAATGCGAATAACCTATTGGTGCAAAATCCGGGATATACAGATTAATAGATGCATATAAATCAAAGAGTCATGAAAAGAATATCTAACATAAAATGGGCACAATATGGTGTTATTGTGGTAAGCTTGCTGCTAATGTCAAGTTGCTCATTATTCGATTTGGAATTACAGGAGAACTACGATTATAAACATAAAACACTGGATCCAAATATCGGCATCAGCGCACGAAAATTTTTGGAAAATCGCTCCTATGAAACAACAGAAAATCCATCAGATACGGTGTTTAAATGGATGCGGATGGGACTGGAATATGCGGAGATCAGTTTGGAAGAGCTTGATAAAAACGACCGTACATTTATCTTTTTGCACAATGAGGCAATAAAAACCTGGGATGCCAAAACGAAAAAGGTCACGTCCGGACTTTTCTTCGATTTTCCGATTGTGACCGGCGTGGACGGTACAGGCAAACCAATGACCAGGCCAGCGACGAAATGGGAGGATTATAATAAAGAAGATGTCCGGAATTATTTTCTCTACCTCATCTTACAGGGCAATTACAACTTCGATAAATTGACAATCTCCAATAAAAAAGCCAAAACTTTATTGCCGGCAAATACAGTAGCCAGTAAAAGTTCGCTGTTGGGTTATCTGAACGACAACAAAGGTTTCAATCAGGAAGGTGTGATGTATTTAAGACTGGTCAATAACAACGACCTGGCGCCGATTCAAATCAATGATAAGACGACGAATAGATCCGGAGGTTATATAACAACCAATGGCGTAGTCCATGTTTTTGGATCCAAGGGAAATACAACGGTGTATCCTTTTTAGGGATGTATGGCAAAATGAACCTTATAAACAAAATAAATATGATGAGAAACGTTTCAGTATTATCGACTTTATCACTGCTACTGGTGATAGGGAGCAGCTGTGAAAAACCAGCGGCGGTAAAATTGCAATTAAAAGGCATCGCTTGTGTGCAATGTCATACCATTCAATCGGCGGCGGATTTGCAGGCTTTAAACCTGCAGCCCGGCGATACTGTCATTATGAAATCCGGGCAATGGACAGATCAGGAACTGACATTTAACGCGCAGGGAACAAGCCAGCAGCCTATTGTGCTGATGGCGGAACAGCCTGGAGCCGTGGTTATGAAAGGTACTTCTTCCATCAGCATTACAGGAAAATGGCTCGTGGTCAGTGGACTGGTCTTTCAGAATGGTTATACCTCAGGTAAGAATGTGGTTGATTTCACCTCCTCTTCATCAAATTGTCGCTTGACAAATAGTTCGATTGTGGATTATAATCCGCCAACAGCTACTACCGACTACCGCTGGGTTTCCATCAACGGATCAAATCACCGTATTGATCATTGTTATCTCAAAGGAAAATTGCATCAGGGACCTACAATGGTGGTTTGGGGAACAAACAAAACAATGAAACATCGGATCGATCATAATTTCTTTGGTGAGCGAGCGGCAGTACCGGATAACGGGGGGGAGACCATCCGTATCGGAACAAGCGATTGGTCCATGACCAGTGCTTATACGACGATAGAAGATAATATCTTTCAACGTTGTAATGGTGAAACGGAAATTATCTCCAATAAAATGGGCGCTGATACCATCCGTAATAACTTTTTTCACGAGAGCCAGGGGACACTTTGCCTGAGACATGGAAATGGTTCTGCGGTCTATGGAAACTATTTTGTCGGAAATGGGATTAGTGCTGCAGGTGGTATTCGTATTATTGGTGAGGATCATATCGTTTACAACAATTATTTCCAGAATATGACTGGAACAGGGCAAAAAGCAGCTTTGGCAATAATGGATGGTGTACCGAATTCGCCATTAAGTGGTTACTATCAAGTAAAACGTGTGAAGGTTGTGGCCAATACCATGATCAAATGTAAACAGTCATTTGATATCGGTTCGGGAAAAGGGGGGAACAATCGCACCTTGCCACCAACAGATGGCCATATTGCCAATAATGTTGTCTCGCAAGCTTCGCAATCTACCATGTTGACTTTTACAGATCAACCGGTTAATTTTACCTATCAGGGAAATATCGTCTATGACGTGCCGACAAGCCAACAGCTTCCGGCAGGATTTACACGACAGAATCCACTATATACACTAACAACTGATGGAATCTATGAGCCGACCAGTAATAGTCCGGTGCTGGGTGCTTTTGTCGGTAACTATCCTTTTGCGGCCGCGGTAGATGCGGGAGCACCTAAATTGGATACAAAACACCGTGATCTTCTGAAAGCACAAAATATCGGTCCGGGCTTTATGACTGGTCTGGGGAATAGTTTGGTTATTAATCCTTAATAATCCTGAACATTATTTTTCTTCATTGTACAAGGAAACCTAACTTGGTGGATTATGCGGGATGGATTTGTCATTCCGCACTGTATTATTGCATTTTCCCCACCTAAAAGTATGAAACAAACCGATGGCTGTTCGGTTTTTCCACCGGGGGAAATCAACCAGTCCGTTGACTGAACGAAAAACTCCCCTTACTGCAACAAGCAGTCAGGGGAGTTTTTCGTTCAGTCACCCGGGAAGATGAAACAAACACGCGTTTGTTTCATTTTTTCACGAGGGGAAATCAAAGTTCCATTGCTTTGTTTGTAGCAGTCATAGGACTTCGCGAAACTTCCATGAGACTGGATCGCAATTTTACTGTGCAAAACCGATCATTTACTATACTTTTTGACAGGTTTTGGAGAATGCTTTTTTCGATATTCTTTATAATTTCCATGTTTTTCGTATTCCAGTGTACCTTCTGCACAATAGCTGCTGAGATAAACAGAAAATTTATTGCTCTGTTCTTTGTTTGCATGCAGCTGTTGGATTATATCAGAAACACGACGGGGTATTTCGAAAAAATTTGAATTGTAAACAAGGTCATCCAGTTCTTTGGTCATTTCGATGCGACGCTTTGACTCAGGCGGGATATTGTAGAGCGGTGTTAAATCAATCTAATTTTTTTCCTCTATAATATTCATTCCAGCTATCCTTCGCATAACCTTTACCTAAATATTTAAATGTAAAGGCAGTTGCATCTTTTATCTCCTGACCGAAATAATAGACTTTCCAGCTATCCTTGCTGTATCCGTCCCCGAGAAGAACAAAGCTTGGGGCGGATACATCTTTTATTTGATTGCCTCTATAATAGACATTCCAACTATCTTTGGCGTATCCTTCATCCAATACTTTAAAGCTAGGCGCAGAGACATCTTTAATTTTAACACCCCGATAATAGGCATTCCAACTATCCTTGGCATATCCCCAACCAAGTGACTGGAATGAATGTGGCGATACATCTTTGATCTTAATGCCACGATAATAGGCATTCCAGTTGTCTCTTGCATAAGCATTACCGAGGTCTTTGAAAGATTGCGCATCGACACCTTCGACCATCTTATCCCTGTAGAAAGTCCGATTGCCTATGGTAACGTAATCGTTTTCTCTATCATGTCGAAATGTCGTTTGAGACGTAGATCTTTTATTGTCGTCAACTTGTTGAGCAATACTTTTATCCAATATACATAGCACTGCAAAGGAAATAACAAGCATATTTTTTAAGTGAAAAAAGGCCATAATTTAATCTGTTTTATAATATCTATTTATATCGGATCTTTACTTTATGACCAGAATAATTCACCGAAGGTTTAATCATTCTATCATTTAATTTTTTAATAATACTTATCCATTTTAAATGCAACTATTTTGAAATGCCAATATTTTTTTGTATATTGCTGGTTATGAGTTTTAAAGAAAAATTAGAGAACTGGCGCACGTCAATCAATCGCGCCGGTAGTGGTGAGGAATTGTATATTTTGCTTTTGAACTACAAAAAGTTTATCAATAAAAATTGGATGGACGATTTTGGCGATCCAGGCAACTGGAAATCAGAGCTAAATCAGGTCATCAGCAAAGTAAGAAACAAGGTGGATGTAGCAGATATCAGAGCCTGCCAAGATTTATCGTCCTATCAGGACGATGCCCGGCAGACCGCACATTCACTCAATCATACCTTAAAATATCATCACTCATTGACAAAAGGGTAGGCTAGGCCTACCTTTTTTTGTGATCAAAATTTTTTAAATTATTTACTAAGCGGGATGTATGATCAGCCATGATAATACATCCCGCTTTATTTTTTCCATACCGCCACACAGCTAACGGCCGTTCGATCAAATAGCTATAATGCACAGTTAGAACCCATTATTTGAAAAAATATTTGTGGATGTCGGAAAATGTTTTTACTATTGTATAGTAGTATAGAATAGTATAGATTAAAAGCTACTATGCTACGCAATAATAACCAATCTATAAGAAGACCAATTTATGATCTACCACATGTATTACCGAATCTGTAAATGGCAGCGATGTAGTCTTGTCTTCCTCTTTCTTCTGATTGCCGGCTTTGCAAATGCACAGTCCAAATCTTTTGAATTAAGAGGAGTTGTATTGGATAGCATCGGACATTTACCCATTTCCAACGTTACAATTGCCTTTATGGGAAAGAATGCAGTTGTATCAACGGATGCACAGGGACAGTTCCTGATCAAAGATGTGCAACTCAATGATCAGCTTGTCCTGACTTCGGTCGGATTCGACCGAAAAACTGTTCAGGTCACCAGTACCAACCGGATGACCATCTTTCTGTCTTCATCAAGTTCAAATCTGGATGAAGTGACGGTCGTCGCTTATGGCACACAAAAGAAGACGAGTATGGTCGCTTCGATCACCTCGATTAATCCGAAAGAGATTAAGGGACCTACCTCCAATCTGACCACCATGCTGGCAGGTCGGGTAGCGGGTTTAATTGCTTATCAACGGAGTGGGGAACCGGGTAACGACAATGCTTCCTTTTTTATCCGCGGTGTCGGGACCTTTGGTGCCGGAAAGAAAGACCCCTTGATCCTCATCGATGGGATGGAATCGAATACAACGGCCTTAGCGCGGCTTCAACCGGACGATATCGCTGGTTTTTCGGTGCTGAAAGATGCGGCCGCTTCTGCACTATATGGTGCCAGAGGTGCAAATGGTGTGGTCTTGGTTAATACCAAAAGTGGTATCGTGGGAAAAGCAAAATTTAATGCGCGTTTCGAAAATTCAATTTCCACCAATACCCGAAACTTCCAATTTGCCGATAATATTACCTATATGAATTTGGCCAATGAAGCTGTTTTGACACGCAACCCGAGGGGAACATTGCCTTATGATCAGAATAAGATCGACCATACGGCTAGGGGTGACGATCCGCTGCTTTATCCAAATAACAACTGGATCGATCAGTTGATTAAAGATTATACCAACAATCAGCGTTTCAATTTCAACGTAACGGGTGGCGGTAACCTAGCGCAATATTATGTTGCGGGTACTTTTAACAATGATAAGGGAATTTTGAAATCGGAAAGTGGCAATAATTTTGACAATAACATTAACCTCAAAAATTATTCTTTACGGTCTAATATCACCTTAAATATTACACCGACAACCATAGGAATTATCCGCACGTCGGCACAATTTGACGATTATAAGGGACCGATCGGTGGTTATGATGACTGGGGCAATTTGATCAATGGTGGCCAACGGGTATTCAAAGAAGCCATCTGGTCCAATCCAGTCATGTTTCCGGCAGTATATCCGGCTTCTTACGCGCCATTTACAACACACCCGTTATTCGGCAATAACTTTATACCGACGACAAAGACCTTGTACAATAACCCGTATGCCAAGATGGTCAACGGTTTTCAGGAATATAATAGTTCGACAGTCAATGTACAATTGGAGCTGAAACAGAACTTTGATTTTATCACAAAAGGTTTATCTGCACGTTTGATGGCTTATACGCAACGGTACTCGTATTTTTCAGTGCGCAGAAGCTTTGAACCGTTCTACTATAATTTGCTGAAAATACCCGGAACAAATAATACGGTATTGAGCTTGCTGAATGAAAACCAGGGGACAGAATACCTGGATTATAGTCAGGGCGATCGGATACAGAATACAACAACCTACGGTGAATTTGCGCTTAATTACAACCGAACCATCGGAAAAGATCATGATATCACGGGTATGCTGATCGGTATCATGCGGAATTATCAGACAGCAAATGGAGGCAATTTACAGGCTTCTCTGCCAGCACGTAATATCGGTGTGTCCGGACGCGCAACGTATGCGTATAAAAATAAATACCTTTTTGAAGCGAATTTTGGTTACAACGGTTCCGAACGTTTTTCCAAAGACAAACGGTTTGGTTTTTTCCCCTCTTTTGGGGTAGGCTGGAATCTCCAGGAAGAGAAAATGTTTGAGTTTATTACGCCTGTGGTATCTCGTTTAAAACTGCGGGCAACCTATGGTTTGGTGGGTAACGACCAGATCGGTAACGACCGCGACCGCTTTTTCTATTTGTCGCAGGTCAATCCCAATGATGGCGGAAAAGGATTTTCCTGGGGTAACCTTTGGGATTATACCCGACCAGGTTACTCGATCTCGCGCTATGCCAACCCCAATATTACCTGGGAGCGCGCCAAAACATTTGATGCGGGTTTTGACCTCAATCTTAAAAATGGATTGGGTGTCGTCTTTGACTATTACAACTCCAAGCGAAGTGATATCTTAATGGTACGCTCAACTATTCCGACCACTGCTGGTTTTCAGGCGGATATTCAATCCAATATGGGTAAAGCGGAGAGTAAGGGATTTGACCTGGCTTTGGATTACAACAAATCGTTTGCCAATACCTGGTGGACGCAGTTGCGCGGCAACATGACCTATGCGACAAATCGCTTGCTGACCAACGAAGAACCGAACTATCCGGCAAATTTGTCTTACCTGACACATTTAGGGTATCCGATTAAACAGCAATATGGCTTGATCGCCGAACGACTGTTTGTCGATGATATTGAAGCCGATAATTCGCCTTTGCAAAATTTTGGTGGTGCATTGAAGACAATGGGTGGTGATATCAAATATCGCGACATTAACGGTGATGGCAAAATAACTGATCTGGACAAAGTGCCCATCGGTTTTCCAACGGATCCTGAAATTATCTACGGTATGGGATTCACCGTCGGTTTTAAAGGCTTTGATGTCAGTGCTTTCCTGCAAGGCTCTGCACGTTCATCTTTCTTTATCAATCCTGGAAATATCACGCCTTTCGCCATCAATGGCCCCTATCAAAATGGCCTGTTAAAACAAGTAGCCGATAGCCACTGGTCCGAAGATAATCAGGATATCCGTGCATTTTGGCCACGATTGACCGATGGATTCAATAACAACAATAATCAATTCTCGACCTGGTGGATGCGGAATGGTGCATTCTTACGATTGAAATCTGTTGAACTGGGCTATACAGTGCCAAAGAAGATCCTGGATCGCTGGAAGATGTCCAATATCCGCATTTATACCAATGCCCTGAATCTTGCCGTATGGAGCAAATTTAAAATGTGGGATCCTGAAATGGGTGGTGATGGTTTGGGTTATCCGGTTCAGGCGGTATATAATATCGGAATCAATGTGGGATTATAAAAAACAATGTATCATGAAAAAGTTAACTGTATTTAAATCGATGGTGGTATCAGGTCTATTGTTTTTTCAATCCTGCAACTATTTGGATGTTGTACCCGACAATGCCCCTACAATAGATAATGCCTTTACCATGCGTAGCGAAGCGATCAAATATTTGGCCACTTGCTATTCTTATTTACCAAATGATGGCGAACCTACCGTAAATCCAGCCTTCTTGGCGGGGGATGAGTTTTGGTTGGATTACCCAACGCGCAGTATCAATGGAACAAACTGGAATATTGCACGTGGCAATCAAAATGTCACTAATCCTTATGTCAATTACTGGGACGGATATATGTTCAATGCCATTCGCGACTGTAATATCTTTTTGGAGAACATCCAAAATCCGGAAAAAGTGCGCGACATGACGCAAGACGAACGTACCACCTGGGAGGGCGAGGTATTATTCCTAAAAGCATATTATCATTTTATGCTGATGCGCCATTATGGCCCTATTCCCATTATGGATGTCAACGTTCCTGTCACAGCACCAATTGAGGAGACGCAGGTAAAGCGTCAGCCGATCGACCAAGTAACGGATTATATCGTGAAGGTACTGGATGAGGCGGCTGGCAAATTACCCAATGCCGTGCAGTCGCCAGTAACCGATCTGGGACGTATTACCAAACCGATTGCCTTAGGTATCAAAGCGAAAGTCCTGTTGTACGCAGCGAGCCCATTATTCAATGGTAATACGGATTACGCAACCTTTAAAAATGTGGACGGTACGTTATTTTTTAATCAGGGCTTCCAAGCCGAGAAATGGCGTAAAGCAGCGCAGGCTGCAAAGGAAGCGATTGCCGCCTGTGAGGAGCTGGGGATGAATCTGTACGAATTTCCGACACCGGTGCGTCCATTGTCCAATACCACAATGATTCAGATGAGCATCCGGAACGCGGTAACGGAAAAATGGAACCGCGAGATCATCTGGGGAAATCCAACCTCAAGGACCTGGCAGTTGCAGTACTCGTCTATGGCGCACATCGATCCAAATAATGCTGGTAATAATAGTGTGAATGGTGTGTTGGCGCCGACCATCAAGATCGTTGAACAGTTTTATACCAAAAATGGCGTGCCGATGGATGAAGACAAGACCTTGGATTTCAGTAATAAAAACCAATTGCGTTCGGGAACGCATGACGAACGGTTCAATACGATCGAAAATTACCAAACAGCGCGTTTGCATTTTGACCGGGAAAATCGTTTCTACGCCAATGTGGGATTTGACGGTGGGGTTTGGTACATGGAAAATAGCCCGAGTCAGACGGACGAAAATACCTGGACGACTCAGCTTCGCTTGGGTTTATTTGGCAGTGGGGTTTCCGTGCCGATTACAACCTATTATCCAAAGAAGTTGGTCAATTGGAAATTTGCCTTTAAGGATGGAAACAGCTCGCATATCGAAGAGTATCCATGGCCTATGCTGCGGCTTGCCGACCTGTATCTGATGTATGCCGAGGCGCTAAACGAGAGTGAAGGACCGATAGCCGATGTATTCCTCTATCTCGATAAAATTCGCAAGCGCGCCGGTTTGGAAGGGGTGAAAGAATCCTGGGCAAAGTATGCTTTTAATAGCGCCAAGCCGACGACAAAAGAAGGACTCCGTGCAATCATACAACGTGAACGTAATATTGAGATGAGCTTTGAAGGTTCCCGCTTTTGGGATTTGAGACGCTGGAAGCTTGCCGCGCAAGAACTCAACAAAAATATCACGGGCTGGGATCGCAATCAGGATAAGGACCATCCGGAGCTTTTCTATCAGGAACAGACCTTCTATCAACAACGATTCGTAGCACCAAGGGACTATTTTTGGCCGATTAAAGAAAGTGATCTATTGGTCAACCCGAATTTGGTACAAAATCCGGGTTGGTAATTAGCGTATTAAATTGAAGAAAATCATGAAAAAACGAATATATCGCAATAGTATCTATGTCATGGCTGGTTTGCTGTTTCTGCTGCTCGGCTGTAAAGAGGAAAAAGGCTGGACCTTAATGGAGGACGACCAGACCAAACCGGGACTGGTACAGCATCCCTCCGTCGTGAATGGTTATGGACAGGCAATCATACATTATAGCCTTCCGGAGAATGACAATATACTGTACGTCAAAGCCGAATATGTGATGGCGAGTGGAGCCACCCGTGTCGTCAAATCATCGACGTACACCAATGAAATCTTAATCGATGGATTCCCCGATACCAAGCCGCAAACCGTTAAACTATACGCGGTAAGCAAGGCTGAGGTTGTGTCGGATCCCGTAGATGTAATTGTTGAACCGAAGACGCCGATCTTTAATCTGGTGTTTGGGGAGATGAAAGTAACAGCTGCCTTTGGTGGTATCCGCATTACCTCAACCAATAAGGAAAAAGGAAATGTGGTGATTGTACCGATGGTAGACTCGCTCAACAATGGGGAGTACCTGCCCTTAGATAACTACTATGGACAGGATTCCATCATCCTATATAATGTCCGTGGATTGAAATCCAAGGAAATGAAGTTCGCATTTTATGTCCGTGATCGCTGGTTAAATAAATCCGATACGCTGTACACTTCGATTACGCCATTGGAGGAAAATCTGTTTAACCGGCAATTGTTTACGCCATTGCGCTTGCCAGGGGATGCACAAATCCTCTACGGTTCTATGGACAATCTATGGGATGGCAATCTCAATACGTCCAAATGGCCAAGCTTTTATACGGTGGAGAACGCAGGTGTACCGCAATCGGTGACTTTCTCGATCGGTAGAGAAGCAAAACTAAGCCGCGTGGTGATCTTTCCGAGACGGGAAAATGGCTTCTACGATAAGGGCAATTTACGTGATTTTGAGATCTGGGGAAGCAATACGCCGAATTTGGATGGCTCTTGGGAATCATGGACGAAATTGGCTACCTGCACGGTACGTAAACCATCGGGAACACCGTCGGGAACAAATACCAATGCAGACGAAGTGTATGGTACCTCTGGCTGGTCATTTGATCTACCGGAAGATGCTCCGAAATACAAATACCTGCGCATTCGCAATCTGCGCAATTGGCGGGGTAGTTATTTTATGCAGATTAACCAGATTCAGGTATGGGGCGTTTATTAATCAATTTAAAAAGCAAAGTTATGAAAAGATATATCGTATTGCTGTCTTTGTTTATTGTGGCGCTGTTGGCGGCTTGTTCCAAAATGGACGAGTTTACTGAGCATACGGATGGGAAAGCAATTATCTATCCGGCAAAGCTCGACTCGATTAGAGTTCGTTCTGGAAAATACCGTATACAAGTAGAAGGTGTCTATAGAGCTTCCTCGGGTGTGTCCGAGCTACGGATCTATTGGAACAGCAAGCAAGATTCGATAAAAATACCAGTCAAACTGACTGGTAAGGTGGATACCGTACGTTATTTAATCGATAAACTGCCCGAAGGCCGAATGAATCTTGAAATTCGCAGTGTGGATGCCGCAGGGCGCTTTTCTGTTCCGACCTATGTGGTGGGGAATGTGTATGGCGATCGTTACCGCGAAGGGCTTTACCAACGTGCGGTACTCGAACAGAATTTTATCGCTGGACAGCAGCTGCAATTGGGTTTGCAAAATGTATCGGAAACCATGGGTTTTGATGGACTGCGTATCGCGTATAGAAATTGGGATGGTGGCACCACGGATACCGTAGTGCGTACTAAAAATCAGGATGAAAAGATTGGTCTTCAACGCTATCTTCCTGGTGCCGAAGTTTCCTATCGTACCGTGTTCAGACCCGATAGTTCGGCCATCGATACCTTTATGGTCAAATCGACCAAATTGGCGATAAAAAAGGATAATATCACGCCTTGGTACCTCCAGAATTACAAAACACCATTTACAGCGACTGTATACGATGGCAACCGTTGGGGAGTTTTGGACAACTGGATTACAAATACCGCCATGAAAAACCATAACGGT
>NZ_BEYR01000001.1:1977764-3063073 GCF_002933815.1 Sphingobacterium sp. HMA12 | reverse complement strand
CGATGGCGGTGTGGTCAACATTGAAGCAGGCTGGGGAGCTCCGGCTATCGTAAATGGTAAAATAGAGCAAAAAGTAACCTTATTGCCCGGTAAGTATCGTTTTTTTTGTAACTTATCCTGGACAAATTATGATCAACCGCCAGCAAAACTGGTTGTTAGCAAGGCAAACAGTGGAATTCCAGATCTTGAGCAGATTCAACAGGCAATGGCCCATGCTGATGTTAAATCAGATGGTGTTTATTTTGAAATCAAAGAAAAGGTTACTGTCAATATGGGAATGCTGGTCAATTTTCAACCTGATCATTACATGAAGATCAACGCTTTTCAAATCAATATACAATAATATCAAGCAGAATGAAGACAATTATTTTCGCGCTAAGTTTTATGCTATGTACCTTCATGTTATATGCGCAGCCTTTTCAGGTCAAGAAAAATGGCCTAACGTTGACCTATAACAAACAAGATGGAACATATTCACTAAGTAAAGATCAAGTCGCCTATATCCAACAAGCAAGTGCCTATCTGGCACTTGCTAATGGACAAAAAATTAGTACAGCTAAACTGACAGGAACCCGCAGCGTTACAGAAAAAACCATTCAGGACAATTTGGGCAAAGGTATACAGTATACCATTTCTGTTAAAACCCAGCAGGGCATCACATTGCTGCAGCATTTTTATTTCTACGACACAATAGATGGTGTCATCCTTGAACTGGAAGTTAGAGGTAAAAATATCGCCAGTAATGAACTTGTGCCGATCTGGTCAAATGCCTCAATTACCGGCCTGGGAAAATCCTTGTACCAGCTGGCTGTTCCTTTTGATAACGATACCTTTATTTCGTATGAAAACAATGTCCTTGCAATAAATAGTAAGCGCAGCGCCGAAGTCGGAGTTGTATACGATAAGGACAGCGGAAAAGGTCTGCTGATTGGTTCATTGGATCAATCCGTTTGGAAATCGGGTATTGCGATCAAAGGAGATCAGGGCCAATATACCCACTTAGCAGCACAGGCCGGATTTACAGATGTAACTATCACACGTGATTCCATGGCGCACGGGACGGTGAAGGGGGATGTCATTCGCTCCCCTAAATACCTCGTGTCTTACGACAAGGATTGGCGTACTGGGCTCGAAAACTATGCTAAAATCCACCGGAAGCTATCGCCGGCCTATGTGAAATCGTGGCAAGGAGCTACACCTGTCGGCTGGAACAGCTGGGGCGTGATACAGGAGAAACTTAATTTTCAGAATGCCACAGGCACAGCAGACTATTTCGCAAAAGATATTCCTTATTTCCGGAACGCAGATGGCGAGGCTTTTATAGATCTTGACTCTTTTTGGGATAATATGACGCCGGGAGGTATGTCAGGCGACTACACGCAGCTGAAGCAATTTGTTCGCTATTGTGATTCTTTGGGCCTCAAGCCCGGTGTGTATTGGGCTCCTTTTACAGACTGGGGGCATGGAAGTGGACCCGACCGCAAGGCGGAGGGAAGCCAGTTTACCTTTGGCCAACTGTGGACCAAAACCCAAAAAGGCTACCATAATTTAGATGGTGGACGTGCCTTGGATCCGACACATCCCGGTACCTTGGCCCGTATGGATGTGATCTTGGGGAAATTGGTCGACTGTGGCTTCCGAATGATCAAGGTTGACTTCCTTTCGCATGCGGCAATCGAATCCACAGGTTTTTACGACAAGAAAATTCAGACAGGTATGCAGGCTTATGCTGTGGGGATGAAACATCTCGTCGACGTGCTGCAGGGTAAAATGTTGATCTATGCCGCAATTTCTCCTTCCCTGGCGACAGCCCAATTTGCACACATGCGCAGAATAGCCTGCGACGCCTGGAAGACGATCGACCAAACACAGTATACCTTAAATAGTGTCAGCTACGGTTGGTGGCAGACCTACCTCTACGATTTTATCGATGCCGACCACCTGGTCTTTCATGATGAAAGTCCTGATGTCAATAAGGCACGATTGCTTTCAGGTGTGGTAACGGGTACCATTATCCTTGGTGACGACCTGTCGAAAAAAGAAAACTGGCAGCCTAAAATGAATCAATATCTACAGGATCCCGAAATTCTAAAAATTATAGCCGACGGTAAAAGCTTCCGGCCGGCAGGATTTGTAGAAGGAAAAGCAGCAAATACGTATTATTACAAAAAGATTGGAACCGAGCTGTATGTGGCCGTATTTAATTACAATACAGCCCCGGCAGCAATAAACATAGATTTTATACAGATTGGCCTGGCGCCAAATACAACCTATAAGGCGGTGGAACTGTTTGAAAAAACAGCGCAGGAATTTACTGCTAAAAATCCCATTGCCTTTGAGCAAGCAGGAGCAAAATTATTTAAGATTGCCCTGTTTTAATCACAACATATGAAGATAAGCAAAGAAGAACATTTTAAAGTATTGATCGACCGGATCAAACGGCTGGAAGCATTGAACACACTCTCTAAACATGAATGTATTGTGCAGGGCGTGTTGGATGCCATCGATGCCAACGAACTGGAGGTGCACGCCAGTTTACCTTCTGTCAATAACTTGATCCAATACCTCGGCTATGCACGCGAAACCTTCGCTAAGGCTTACCGTGATCTGATTGCCCATGGAGTCGTGGAATCGAAAAACAGGAAAGGATATTTTGTGGTGAGCAACAATACGCAGATGAAACAGAAAGTTGCGGTCCTGCTGTATGCTTATGATACCTTTCAGGATACCTTGGTGAATGAACTGCGGACCAATCTTCCGGAGGAAGTAACCGTGGACCTCTTTTTCCATCACAACAATATGGAAACCTTTGAAGATATTTTCAACCGTATTCAGGGGCGATATACCGTATATATTGTCGCCCCCATTGAAAATAAAGATTCCGAGATGCTGCTTCGTTCCATCCCGGCTTCCAAATTATTGATTATTGATCGCTTGATGGATCTCGGAGAAGATTATTCTTATGTATCCCAGGAATTTGAAGCAGCCACCTATGCCGTGTTTCAGGAGCTTTATCCAAAGATCAAAAAGTATAAAGAAGTAATCTTCTATTTTAGGGAAAATACAGCCGAACCCAATGAAATCAAAGATGCGTTCTTGCGCTTTCTGAAAGACTATAAGGTAAAAGGGCATATCGAAAAGCAATACCATGTGGGTGACCTAAAAAAGGGAAAACTGTATTTTACCATTCATAATCCGGAGCTCTATCAGATGCTGAAAGAGGTTTTGCAAAAAGGCTGGACCCTGGGAGAGGATCTGGGAATTCTATCGCATAATGATGATGTTATCAAAGAGATTATCAGCGGTGGTATTACCACCTTTTCGACAAGTTTTGCACGGATAGGATCGCAGGCAGCCAAGTTTGTGCTCGAAAGAACATTGATCAAGGAAGTGGTGCCAACGACATTGGCAGACCGCAATTCTGTCTAAAATAGGAAGTTTTGAAGATGATAGTTTTTAGTTTTTGTCTTTTTACCGGTTTGGTTGCTTTGGGATCCTTATGGAAGTTTAAAACCAACTATTCCAATACCTTAAACGGCTTTTTTCTTGCAGGAAAGAGCAATAGTTTTTGGATGGTGGGCTCGGCTTTGCTGTTGACCAACCTGAGCGCCAACCAGTTTATTGGTGAAAATGAATCGGTCTATATCAACAACCTATCGGTCATCGGCTGGGGCGTGAGCTCGGTGGTCGCCATGCTCCTGGTTTCGGAATTTCTGCTGCCTATCTATTTTAAACATGGTTTTCGGACAGTACCTGACTTCCTTGCGCTGCGGTTTGATCCGAAAACTAAAATGTTGGTATCTATCCTGATTCTGATCGGATACATCGTTAACTTATTGCCACCGGTATTATACGGTGGTGCGCTAAGTCTGGCCACGATGTTTGATGTGCCTGGACTGCTTCACATCGGTTATTGGCAGAGTATCTGGATACTGGTCTGGGCCCTGGGGATAATCGGGAGCTTATACAGCATATTGGGGGGATTGAAGTTGATTTCCCTGTCTGACCTGGGCTTGGGCCTCTGTCTATTTTTGCTCGCACTGCTGATTCCGATTTTCGCCTTTTGGCAGCTGGGCAATGGCGATATCTGGACGGGGGTGCTCCAGTTATTTCACGACAAAAAAGAACATCTCAATGCCGTGGGATCCAAACAGGATGCTGTACCCTTTTCGACCTTGTTTACCGGGATGCTCCTGATCAACTTTTACTATTGGGGAATGGAACCCTATATCGCACAGCAGGCATTAAGCGCCAAAAACTTAAAAGAAGCACAGAAAGGAATGACTTTGGCTGCGGGGGGCAAACTCCTGATGCCGCTGCTGATCAATTTACCGGGTCTTCTGGCCGTACACTTATTGCCGCATGTGCAGCCTACAGCTTCTGTTTTTCCAAAACTTATTGTACTTATCTTTCCGGATGTGCTGATTGGTTTTTCCTTGGCACTGGTCTTTGGTGCCGCAATGACGACCTATACTGCTGGCCTTCAGAGCTGTGGCAGCTTATTTATTTTTAATATTTATAAACCTTACCTGGAACGTAAAGAAAGAGCGCTCAGTGAAAGGGAACTGGTCAGAAAAGGGAAACTGTTCGAATTGATCATCTCTATCTCGGCCATGTTTATTGCACCTTTTATCCTATTTGCCCACGACGGGTTTTATACGTACCTGCAAACCGTATCGGGGCTGTTCAACATGCCGATCTTCACCATTATGATCTTGGGGATTCTATCACGTCGTGTGACGCCAAGGATGGCACAAATCGGCCTGTTCCTGTATATGTTCAGCTATTTCATTCTGGTGTTTGTCTGGAAAACAGAGCTACACTATCTGCACTTGTTCGCGCTGTTGTTTATCGCTGTGGCACTGGTCATCTTGGGAGGAAGTAAACTGAGCCGGCCCGACTATCTATCGGAGTATCAATTTGAATTTTCGGGCCAGGACAAAGGCACCTATTGGAAGGGAAGATACCGGATCGGCGCCTTTCTCATCCTGTTGATGATTGTCATCTATTTTGTTTTTTCACCATTGGGCATCGCCCAATAAATTGTATAAGTCGCTATGTTAATGCACAGAAAAATTAAATGCCTCATCTTTATATGCTTGACCCTCTGTTCGGCCACATCGTATGCACAACGCTATTACCTCTGGGATAATAAGCCCGCAACGGATTGGATGACTGAAGCATACCCCATCGGAAATGGACGAATTGGCGCGATGATCTTCGCGGGCGTAAATCAGGAACATATTCAATTTAATGAAAATAGCCTCTGGACAGGTGATGAACAGGAAACAGGTGCCTATCAGGCTTTTGGTGATCTTTTTGTTCGTTTTGACTCCGATATTAATAAATCCTTTACCGCCTATAGCCGGAAATTGAATTTGGATAAGGGCTTACATGAAATAGCCTATCAGCAGGATGGACAGCAAATCAACCGCCGGTATTTTGCGAGTCAGCCCGATCAGGTCATGGTATTTGAGTATGCGAACAGTAAAAAAGGGAAACTCAATGCCCAGATCGCACTTCAGGATGCACATGGGCAGGCGGTGCAGGCAGAAGATGGTCACCTGTGGTTTCAGGGGACGCTCGACAATGGCATGCGGTATGCCGCACAGGTACGCGTGCAGGTCGTCGGTGGTTCACTTTCCAAAACGACAGATGAAAAAGGACAGGCTGTCCTTACCGTAAAATCTGCCGATCGAATTGTTCTGCTGCTGAGTGCCGCAACAGATTATGCCAATACACGGGCTACCAAATGGAAGTCGGCCGAAGAACCGATGAAGGTCAATGAACGTTATCTGCAGCAAGCGGAAAACTATGGCGTAAATAAACTATTGGCACGTCACGTTGCAGATTATACAGCGCTGTTCAGCCGGGTGGAGCTTGATCTCGACCATAGCCAGCTGGACGCCAAGCAAACAACAAAAGCGCTGTTGGAGGCGTATAAAAAACAGCCGATCCCGGCTTTGGAAGCATTGGTATATCAATATGGACGTTATCTGCTGATCAGTTCCTCACGGAAAGGCGGTTTGCCTGCAAATCTACAGGGACTCTGGAACAACAGCAACAATCCACCATGGCGCTCAGATTACCATTCCAATATCAATGTACAGATGAACTATTGGCCTGCGGAAGTCGCTAATCTGCGTGAATCGGCCTGGCCTTACCTCGATTATATCAATAGCATGCGTGAGGTGAAAAAAATAAATACACAAAAGGAATTTCCGGGCGTAAGGGGCTGGACCGTAAAGACGGAAAATAATATCTTCGGTGGGGAGAGCTTCCTTTGGAATACCCCCGGAAGTGCCTGGTATGCACAGGCGCTCTGGGAGCATTATGCCTTTAACAAGGACGAGAAATACCTACGCGAATTTGCGTATCCGATTTTAAAAGAAATAAGTGAGTTTTGGGATGATCGTCTGGTTCGAAGAGCAGACGGAACTGTGGTGGCGCCAAAGGGCTGGTCGCCGGAACACGGCCCCACAGAGGATGCCGTGAGCTATGACCATCAGATTATTTACGATCTTTTTAGCAACTACATGCAGGCGAGCACAATTTTAAAGTTGGACGCCGATTACCGTAAGCATATCACGGCACTTCGCGATGCGCTGCTCAAACCCAAGATCGGTAAATGGGGACAGTTGCAGGAGTGGGAAACGGATCGTGATGATCCACAGGACAAGCATCGCCATGTCTCGCATCTGTTTGGTCTGTACCCCGGTAACCAATTCTCTGTTTTAAAAACACCGGAACTGGCCAAAGCTGCACGAGTTACGCTGACCGCGCGTGGCGACGAATCGACCGGTTGGTCCATGGCCTGGAAGGTGGCTTTTTGGGCCCGCTTGCAGGATGGGAATCACGCCTATAAAATCCTGACTAATTTCATTAACCTCGTTGGCGGCGATGGTATTGACTACAACAATGGGGGTGGCGTTTACGCCAACTTGCTCTGCGCGCATCCACCCTTTCAGATTGATGGCAACCTGGGTTATGTGGCTGCGGTGAGTGAAATGTTGCTGCAGTCGCAAACGGATGTGCTGGAATTACTTCCTGCACTGCCTGATCGCTGGTCGGCCGGAACAGTCAAGGGGCTCAAAGCCCGTGGCAATGTACACATCGAAAAAATGGAATGGAACAACAGCAGCATTAGGCAGCTTATTCTTTCATCGCCGCAGGATCAAACGATTCAGATGTTAAGTCCTTCCCCATTGGCAGGTCTAAGTCCACAGCAGGAAATCAATGGTAAATACCTTTATAAGATTCAATTGAAAGCAAACAAAATAGTCAAGTTCGTTAACAAATCCTAAATCTATTTATATATGCCAACCCATCATTTTAAACATGTTGTACTCGGGCTTTTGATGACCCAGGGGCTTGTCCATCTGGAGGCACAGGCGCAGTCCAAACAGATTCCTATTGAAACTAGATCGAATGCCCTAGTGTTGGAGTACGATTCCACGAAAACACTGAAAATGCTCTATTACGGTGAAAAATTGAGTGATTCTAAAGAGTACTCGACTATTGCAAGTGGTTATAAGCAATTGACCGATTATAGTGGCCTCTCCAATGCGGCGTATACCCCCTCAGGTTCGAAAAACCTACTGGAACCAGCCATCAGTGTTGTTCATGCCGATGGTAACCGTTCCCTGGACCTGCGCTATGAAAAGCATGCGGTGAAAAACCTGGATGCTAATGTCAAACAGCTTGATATCACCCTAAAAGATCCGGTATACGATATTTATGTCGTTTTACACTACAAATCGTTTTTGAATGAGGATATCATTGAGCAGTGGGCAACGATCCAGAATAAGGAAAAGAAAGTCGTCACGCTGGAAAAATTTGCTTCGGCCAATCTGACCCTGCGCTC
This sequence comes from Sphingobacterium sp. HMA12, assembly GCF_002933815.1. Taxonomy (GTDB): domain Bacteria; phylum Bacteroidota; class Bacteroidia; order Sphingobacteriales; family Sphingobacteriaceae; genus Sphingobacterium. The sequence goes on along the minus strand of NZ_BEYR01000001.1, from coordinate 3,055,209 downwards.
CAACGCGTATTGGCTACGGCAGTACCATGGCGACTGGGCAAAAGAAATGCAGGTGGACGAGGCTCCGTTAACACATGGCATTAAAGTGCTGGACAGTAAGCTCGGAACACGCGCGAATTTATTCCAGCCATCTTCCTTTATGGTGTCACTGGGCAAGGCGGCATCCGAAGATGAAGGAACGGTACTGATGGCAAGCCTTGGGTATAGTGGGAATTTTAAGGTGGATTTTGAAGTGGATTACCTCAATAACCTACGTATCATTGCCGGCATAAATAACTATGCTTCCAATGTAAAATTAGCCAGCAACCAGGAATTTACAACACCCAAATTGATCTATACCTTGTCAACAAAGGGAAAAGGCACCGCCTCCCGAAATTTGCACAATTGGGCCCGTAAATATCAGCTGCTGGATGGAAATGGCGAACGCCTGACTTTACTCAACAATTGGGAGGCGACTTATTTTGATTTTAATGAACAAAAATTAAAAGGTTTGCTCCAGGATACCAAGAAACTAGGCGTAGATCTATTTTTATTGGATGACGGCTGGTTTGGAAATAAATATCCGCGTAACAGCGATCACTCCAGTCTAGGAGATTGGCAACCGAACCGGACAAAACTGCCCAATGGTATCGCAACACTTGTCGAAGAAGCGACCAAGCAGGGCGTTAAATTTGGAATCTGGGTAGAACCCGAAATGGTTAGCCCCAAGTCCGAACTCTACGAGCAACATCCGGACTGGGTCGTCAAACAGCCGCAGCGGGAAGAACATTACTTCCGCAATCAGTTGATCCTGGATCTGACAAATCCCAAGGTGCAGGATTTTGTTTTTCAGATTCTGGACGATCTGTTTACCAAAAATCCGGAATTGGCCTATATCAAGTGGGACTGTAATGCGGTCATTTACAATGCGCATTCCGCATTTCTAAAAGATCAGGGGGCTTTCTATGTGTCTTATGTGGAAGGTCTTTATAAAGTGCTGGAGCGCATTCGTTCGAAGTATCCGAAAGTGCCGATGATGTTATGTTCGGGCGGTGGTGGACGTGTGGACTATGCGGCACTTCGGTACTTTACCGAATTTTGGCCTTCGGATAATACTGATCCGCTGGAACGTATTTTTATGCAGTACGAGTATTCGTACTTTTTTCCGGCAATCAGCACCTCAAACCATGTGACAGACTGGGGAAAACAGCCCCTCAAATTCCGTACGGATGTAGCCATGATGGGCAAACTGGGTTTTGATATTGTGGTGAGCCATCTGAAAGAACAGGATCTGTTATTCTGCCAGCAGGCGGTAAAGAATTACGACGCGCTTAAAGGGACAATCTGGCATGGGGAGCAGTATCGTTTGGCCGATCCACGTGAAGGTGACTTTGCCGCCCTCAGCTACGTGAATAGCCAAAAAACCGAGGCTGTCATCTTCAACTACCTGGTCAATAACCGCTATGGTATCGGAACAACCGATCCTGTCCGTTTAAAAGGACTGGAAGCCCAAAAGCAATATCGGGTGGAGGAGATCAACTTGTATCCGGGAGCCAAGTCGAGCTTAGGCCAGGGACAAACCTATTCGGGCGACTACCTGATGAAAGTTGGCGTAAATCCAGACCTGAATAGCAACCGTACCAGTGTTTTACTAAAAATATCGGCACTCTAAAAAATAACTGTGGCACATCCGAAGCTCCGACTCTAACAGCCCGGACTTCGGATGCGCCAAATGTATAAACCCAATTGAGCAACAAACTCAAAAATCATGATAAAACCTAAACAATATAAACAGACTTTGTTGGCCCTGCTACTCAGCGTTGCCAGTGGATTTTCTGCCCTACAGGCCAAAGTACAGTTGCCGGCTTTTATTGGCGACAATATGGTGCTGCAGCAGAAAGAAAAGGTCAAGATATGGGGAACCAGTACCGCAGTCGGCAAGGAACTTAGCGTAAACAGCAGCTGGAACAACAAGAGCTATCAGGTTGAGGTCGATCAGCAAGGAGGCTGGCAAGTCTATCTAGAGACGCCGAAATACGGTGGACCCTACCAAATTACCATCAACGACGGTGATCAATTAATCCTGAAAAATATTCTGATCGGTGAAGTCTGGTTTTGTTCAGGACAGTCAAATATGGAGATGCCCCTGGCGGGCTGGGGTAAGATCAATAACTTTGAGCAGGAAATCAAAGCAGCTAACTTTCCCAATATTCGTATTTTGCAGATTCCAAAAGCAACCGCCAATCAACCTACCACAGCAGTGAAGGTGGAGTCTGGTGGATGGAATCTGGTGACGCCACAAAGTATTCCGGAGTTTTCGGCGACAGCCTATTTTTTTGCACGTGAGATCTACGAGAAAACAGGCATTCCCATTGGCCTGATCCATTCCTCCTGGGGCGGAACAATCATTGAAGCCTGGATGAGCCGGGAGGCACTTTCACCTTTTTCAACCTATACGGCGGCCATTGAGAAAATCCAACGTCCGGATGCACAGGAAATCTATGCGAAAGATCTGGCCGAATGGAATCGCGTCGCCGAACAGCAGGATCAGGTGAAGACAGCAACGCAGGGCGACTGGTTTGCGCCACAATTGGATAAAAGCAGCTGGTCTACGATTACTATTCCGAGCTTTTTTGACAAAAACCTGTTTCCTGGAATGGATGGCGTCGTTTATTTTGGCAAAGACGTTGAACTACCGGCACATTGGCAAGGTAAACCCCTCAAGTTGATTTTGGGAGCGATTGATGACAACGACATCACCTATGTCAATGGCACAAAAGTGGGCGAAACTGTCGGTTACGATCAGATTCGGAAGTATGCTGTTCCTGCAACGGCAAACAAAGGCAGCCTATTGCATATCGCCGTTCGCGTATTTGATGGAGCCGGCGATGGTGGAATATATGGCGGAACAGAACAGCCACGACTGGAAGGACCAAATGGTGAACAGATTTCCCTGGCCGGAGACTGGAAATGTAAAGTCGGTTATGATCTTGCGAAGCTGCCCGCAAAACCTAATGCGATGGAGGGCCCCAATAGGCCGACAGTGCTCTACAATGCGATGGTTAAGCCTTTTGTGGATTTTAAAATAAAAGGCGCGATTTGGTACCAGGGAGAAAGTAACGCGGATTCAAAAGACGCTCCCTATCAGCAACTGTTGCCCGCACTGATTCAGGACTGGCGCAAGCAGTGGAACAATGAAAAGATGCCTTTTTATTTTGTTCAACTGGCCAACTTTAAAGCGAAAAGCTTAACACCGCAGCCTTCTTCTTGGGCGAGATTACGGGAAGCGCAGCGCCAAACACTCAAATTGCCTTATACAGGTATGGCAGTCATTGCAGATATCGGCGATGCACAGGATATCCATCCGAAAAACAAGCAGGATGTCGGTAGAAGGCTTGGCTGGATCGCAACAGCGCAGCTGTATGGTAAGAAGATCCCTTATTCGGGCCCTGATCTTGAGCATTGGACGACAGAGGGAACAGCAATACAACTCAGCTTCAACCCCATGGGCAAAAAGCTGGTGCTGAAAGAAACGGATAAACGCAACGGTAGTTTTACAATTGCTGGTGCCGATCAGGTCTTTTATCGTGCAGAAGTCAAACAGGTCGGAAATAAGCTGATCGTATCTGCCAAAGAAGTACCGTCACCCGTCGCGGTACGTTACGGCTGGGCGGATAACCCGGACCTGACCTTATACAACGAAGCCGGGATACCCGGTTCTCCCTTCCGAACCGATGACTGGACAAAAAACTAAAACCACATGAATAGATCATCAAAAATAAACAGTAGGAAAGGTCAGTTACTTTGCACGCTTGTGGTTTTCTTTTTTTCGGGCAACTTATTTGGGCAAGTGCCGGGGGGCAAACTTTGGTATCGGCAGCCCGCAAAACAATGGGAGGAGACTTTGCCCCTGGGCAATGGAAAAATTGGCATGATGCCCGATGGTGGATTGAAGAATGACCATATTGTGCTCAATGATATCACCCTATGGTCGGGAAGTCCTCAGGATGCCAATAATTATGAGGCCAGCAGGTATTTGGATAGTATTCGAAATCTGATCAAAAGCGGGAAAAACGATCTTGCACAGGGCTTGATTGACCAGCATTTTATTTGCAAAGGTCCCGGATCGGGCGGCAAGCAATGGGGCTGTTATCAAATACTCGGCAATCTGATGCTTGCCTTTGACGGACAAACGGATCTCACCGCAGTGCAGAATTATCGCCGGGAACTGGATCTCGATAAGGCGATGGCAAAAACAAGTTATGAGCTCAAAGGAGTCAAGTATAGTCGTGAATATTGGACAAGCTTTGCTGATGACCTAGGCGTTATTCGCCTACAGAGCAGTAAAAAAGGACAGCTTAGCCTGGAAATCAAGATTGACCGTCCTGAAAGGGCAACTGCCAAGACCGAGGATGGTGAGCTTGTTTTGGTAGGACAATTGGACAATGGTGTTGACGGCAAAGGGATGCGGTTCAAAACACGTGTCCGTGCGCAAGTTAAAGGCGGAAAACAGCTTGTGCAGGGACAATCTATTGTTATTCAACAGGCTGACGAAGTACTGATTTACGTGGCGACAGATACTGATTTTAAAGGTAAGGATTTTGAGCGTACGACAGCGGAAACGCTAGCAAAGGCTTTGAAAAAATCCTATACCAAGCAGTATGGTGAACATCTGCAAAACTATTCGACAAAGTTCAACCGTTTGTCGCTCCGATTGGGGCACGCGAAAGATGACTTACCGACCGACGAGCGTTTGGTGGCTTTCGGTAAAGAACCGGATCAGGATCCAGGGCTGGCAGCCTTATTTTATCAGTATGGTCGCTACCTGAGTATCAGCAGTACGCGTTTAGGCCTGCTGCCTCCGAATTTACAAGGCTTATGGGCAAATCAGATCCAGACGCCCTGGAATGGGGACTACCATCTGGATATCAATGTGCAGATGAACCATTGGCACCTCGGGGCGGCCAATCTTGGGGAGCTCAATGAACCCTTGGTGGGTCTTGTGGAAGGCCTTATGGCCCCGGGAGCAAAAACCGCGAAAGCGTACTATAACGCACCGGGCTGGGTGGCCCATGTGATCACCAATGTATGGGGCTATACCGAACCGGGAGAGTCTGCTTCCTGGGGCATTGCCAATGCGGGCTCAGGCTGGCTCTGCAATAACCTCTGGGAACATTACCTCTATACCGAAGACATGGACTATCTAAGGCGGATATACCCGATTCTCTATGGAGCAGCACAGTTTTACTCCAGTGCCCTGACCGAACACCCAACCAAGGGCTGGCTGTTGACTTCGCCCTCTGTATCTCCCGAAAATTCCTTCAAGCTCCCGAATGGGCAGCAGGCAAATGTCACGATGGGACCAACGATAGATAATCAGATCGTACGCGAATTATTTGAAAATATCATCCATGCGGCTGGATTATTGGGCAAACAATCGGATCCTTTTTTAACGCAGGTTGCGGCACAACTGAAACGTTTAGCACCAGTGGTGCAGCTAGCCAAAGATGGCCGTATCATGGAATGGATTGAAGATTATGAAGAGGTTGATCCGCAGCATCGGCATATCTCGCATTTGTATGGCTTGTATCCGGGCTATTTGATCCGTTATGATGAACATCCAGACTGGCAGCTTGCCGCTAAAAAAAGCCTGGATGTGCGGGGGGATGATGGACCGAGTTGGGCCATTGCCCATAAACTGCTGTTTTGGACCAGATTGCATGAAGGCGAAAGGGCTTATAAATTATTTCGGCAGCTGATGACTCCACGTGTGGATACACATATCAATTATGGCGCCGGTGGTGGTGTTTACGCCAATTTGCTAACAGCAGGCCCCCCATTTCAGATTGATGGTAATTTTGGCGGAGCAGCGGGTATCGCCGAGATGCTGGTGCAGTCGCATAAAGACAGTGTATATCTCCTGCCAGCGGTCCCTGAAGCCTGGAAAAAAGAAGGCCGGGTGACGGGCATGCGCATCAAGGGAAATCACACGTTAGATATGGAATGGAAAGACGGTAAAATACTGAACTATCAGATTTATTCACCCAAATCGCAACAACTTATGGTATATCTAGATCATAACTGGATTGCCTATCGTACAAAAGAAAAATAACAAAACATAGCGTCCTCAACTGAATTGGATCATGCAATTTTTTGCATGATGGGGATGCTTTTTGTCAAAAATTTCAGGAGAAGAAACACTTTATAAACAACTACAAGTAAATATGAAAACAGAAAAGACAAGACAATGGCCTTTGATCAAGGTCCTGTCCTTCGGTCCTGAGGCCAGTATAATGGCACTCTGTCTTTCGATGGCTGTACCCTCTACAGCATCATCAGCATCACTGAGGACAACAGATCGTCGTTTTGACCCAACAGAAGAGGCGACTATTGCAGTCAGGGGCATTGCCACCCGTCAACAGCGTACAATAAAAGGAAAAGTGCTGGACAATACAGGGCGCCCGCTATCCGGTGTGACAGTACGGGTCAAAAATACAACACAGGAAACACAAACGGATCAGCAGGGGCAATTCGAGCTCAGCCTGACGGGTGGAACTGCTGTACTGACGTTCTCTTCGCTGGGATTTGAAACCAGGGAAATGTCCGTTGCTGCCAATGCGGGAACCGTGAATGTGCAGTTGAATGACGCTTCGTCAAGTTTGGAAGAGGTCGTTGTGGTCGGTTATGGTACACAAAAGAAAGTAAACCTAACCGGTTCCGTAGCCACAGTGACCGGTAGCGATATGGTAAAACGTCCGGTTGTCAACACAGCATCCATGCTACAGGGGAAGGTACCCGGTGTTCAGATCAACCAGGGCTCGGGTGAACCCGGCAATGAAGGCGTATCCATCCGTATCCGCGGTAAGGGTACTTTTAGTGGTGCCGGATCGGATCCCCTGGTGCTCATCGATGGTGTGCAGGGCAAATTCTCCGACGTCAATCCCAATGATATCGAAAATGTCAGCGTGCTGAAAGATGCAGCCTCCGCAGCAATCTACGGTTCGCGTGCAGCCAATGGTGTTATTCTGATCACAACGAAACAAGGGAAATCAGGAAATACAACTGTTCAGTATGATGGTAATGTGGGTATCTATAAGCCTACGAAAATGTTTGATCTGATCACCAATTCGGCGCAGTATATGGAATTATACAACGAAGCGCGTAAGAATTCCAATCTCAACGATGGCCTATATCCAGCGGATGTGATCGCAGCCTATCGCAATAGCAATGATCGTGTGAAATATCCAAATACGGACTGGTTGGGACTTATTTTTCAAACTAAACCGACTTATACCCATAATCTCGGTATCCAGGGCGGAAACGAGAGGACAACCTTTAATGTTGGCTTGGGCTACGTCAATCAGGACGGAATGATCAAAGGTTTTAACTACGACCGGTATTCCGCCCGACTCAACCTGACGACCAAAATCTCGGAAGGTATTAAATTCGGAACAAATATCTTGCTCAAGACAGGACATACCGAATCTATTCCGGGGGGATCCAAAGACCTATTCCTGTCGGCCATGTCACAGGCGCCAACCTATGGCCCATTTTTGCCGGATGGTAGCGGGCGATATACTTACAAAGCTTACGACTGGGAGTACAACAATAAAAACCCAATGGCGGTATTGGATCGGAAATTCACGTACAATACCGATGACTATGCGGCTAATTTACAGGCCTGGATGGAGGTACAGCTGTTTAAAGGTCTTTCCTGGTACACCAAAGGGGCCTATAATTTCAATATGGACAAGTACAAGGATTATAAATCAACGTTGGATGAATATTACTACCATACGGGCACGCTCGGAACAACATTGGATCTTGGAAAGGGCCTTACGGATCAGGATCAGCAAACGATATACACCAATTTATTTACTTACCTGAACTATGATCGCGCGTTTGGTGCACATCACCTCAAGGCTCAGGCCGGATATAGCATTGAAAAAAGCAAGTATACCTACCTGCAGGGCTTCAGACAGAATTTTGTCGACGATACACTAACGGAATTAAATGCCGGTGGATCGGATATTCAACGGGCAAACGGAACCGCAAACCAATGGGCGCTGATCTCTTATTTCGGCCGACTGAACTATGATTATCAAGGGAAATACCTCTTGGAAGCCAATATGCGTTACGACGGTAGTTCCAAGTTTTACGGTAAAAACCGTTGGGCAGCGTTTCCTTCTTTCTCTGCAGGCTGGCGTGTATCGGAAGAATCTTTTGTCAAGGAATTCGCTTCCGGTTGGTTGGATAATTTGAAGATCCGTGGATCCTGGGGCCAACTCGGAAATCAGAATACCGGCAACTATCCGTATCAGCCCGTATTGGGACTTACCGGAAATTATTCTTTTGACAATAGTACGCTAAATTCAGGTGTTGCTCAACAGGCATTAAACAACCCGATTATTAAATGGGAAACAACAACGATGACCGATGTGGGATTGGACTTAAGTCTGTTTAGAAATTTAGATATCACCTTTGACTGGTATAAAAAGAGAACGACCGATATTCTAAGACAGTCACAGATTACTGCAATCGTTGGTTTGGGAGCTCCTTATGTAAATGATGGAATTGTCGAGAATAAAGGTGTTGAATTGGGAGTTACTTATCGTAATCAGATTACTACGGGAGCATTGGAAGGTTTACGCTATCAGCTAGGTGCAAACCTCGATCGTTTCAAAAACAAGCTGGTCAAATTTGGTGAGCCTGAAATCGGCGGCTATACGATCAAAAAAAATGGCTATGCGATGGACAGCTTTTATACCTACGAAGTCATCGGCATATTTCAATCAGATGCCGAAGTAGCGGGGTCGCCGAAGCAGTTTAATGATAATACACTGCCAGGAGACCTCAAGTATCGGGATGTCAATGGAGACGGAAAAATAGATGCGAACGACAGAACAATTATTGCAGGTGTGGATCCAAAGCTGAACTATAGTTTTAATCTAAGTGCAAGTTTTAAGGGCTTTGACTTTTCGGCTCTATTACAAGGCGTATATGGCGTCAAATCCTATGTTTCGGGCTGGGGCGTAACCCCATTTGTACAGGGTAGCCCGCCGACAAAAGATTGGTTAGACCGTTGGACACCTGAAAACCCCTCGACAACGATGCCCCGTATTTATTGGGGTTGGAGTGCTCCGGAGAAATTCAGCCGTGCTTCCAGCTATTTTATACAGGACGCTTCATACTTCAGGTTGAAAAATCTTGTGTTCGGATACACTTTACCTGAAGGACTGTTGAAAAAATATAAAATTGACCGCCTACGGGTTTATTTTTCGGGTGATAACCTCCTTACTGCGACCAAATTTAAAGGCTTGGACCCTGAACGCTATGGAAATGGTGATCTGGTGCAGTATCCACAAAACAAGATTTATTCATTTGGTGTACAAGTTAACTTCTAAGTGCTATGAAAAAGAAATTTATAACAGCGTTGATGCTATCCGGACTATTTTTGGGTTCCTGTAACAGTGCCTTGGACCTCAATCCTTTGGATCAGATCGCTTCGGACAACTATTTTAGCAAAAAATCGGATTTTGATAATGCATTGGCCGGTGTATATGCCTCGTTGCAGAGTGAGACTTTCTCCTATGGGATGCCTTTCCGGGACTGTCTGACCGACAATGGCTACAATCAGTTCAACTCAGGTAGCGTCAATGAAATCGTAGGAGGGAATTTAAATCCGACCACAGGGGGTTATGAAACCGGAATTTATAACGATGCTTATGTGGGAATAGGACGTGCCAATCGCCTGATCGAGAAGCTTCAGGGCTATAACGGCTCCGATATGAACGATGGGGAGAAGAAAAATATGGAAGCCGAAGCCCGCTTTATCCGTGCTTTTGTGTATTTCCAATTGTACAGTATTTATGGTGAGGTGCCGCTTGTGCTGACTTCCCTCAGTCTGGAGAATCAGCGTCAGCCAAAGGAAAGTGCGGAGAATATCCTAAAACAGATTCGCGCTGATCTGGATTTTGGGATCGCTAACTTAGCGGCTAAACCTTATTTCAATAATGGGGGGCATGCGACCGCAAGTTCAGCAAAAGCCTTGAAAGCACGGGTTTTATTGTTTGCGGCTTATGGTGACAAAGGGGTACCCGATTTAGCAATCTTGAAAGAGGTAAAAGACTTATGCACCGATGTCATGAAAGAGTATACCCTGAGTACGGCTTTTGAAAATGTCTTTCGTGATGCAACACAGAAGAACAATACCGAGATTATCTTTTCGGTCAATTTTCTGGCACCTAATAATACAGCCCCTTGGGACATGTACCTAGGCGATTGGATCGCTGCTTCACCTTTGCAAAATCTCGTAGATACCTATGAATGCAAAGATGGTCTGCCTTATGGTGAATCACCCTTGACTGACCGAGCCAATCCCTTCAAAGATAGGGATCCGCGCTTGAGCAAAACAATTTTTGTGGATCATCCTGACTTTGGCGGCGGTAAGATCCATACTCCGTCCAATCCGCGGCCTACAGGTTATGGCGTGTTGAAATTTCTGGATCCGGCCAACCTACCTTTTGGCTTTTCAACATTGAGCCAACAGGACGCGGTGGTACTGCGGTTCGGGGAGGTATTGCTGATGTATGCCGAAGCACAAAATGAAATCGCCGGGCCAGATCCATCGGTCTACGATGCCATGAAAACCCTACGGAGCCGGGTCCAGATGCCTGCATTTCCTGCCGGTTATACCAAGGAAAAAATGCGCGACCGTATCCGCCACGAAAGAAGGGTTGAACTTGCTTTCGAAGGACTACGGCATTACGACCTGATTCGTTGGCATATCGCAGGCGAAGTACTCAATGCGGTCAAAGACAGTAAAGTGCCCTATCATTTTGAAGACAAATTTTACCGCTGGCCATTACCACAAACAGAAATTGAGAAAAGCGCAGGTGTGTTAATTCAGAATCCAAACTATAAATAATAAGATTATTGCCTTCTTTTAAATCGGCAATTTCCTAAACCAACCACAGCAGCGCGCACGGAGTCCTTTCGATGCGCGCTTTTTTTGCCGATAAAGATTACTGTAAAGGAATCAGGACATTCTGTTCCAAGCGTACAGGGACATGCTTCACCGAGGTAAAACCGTCTTCCTTGGAAATGATGTTGGAAAGATCCAGTCCTCTTTTGGAGAACGTACTGATCAAAGCAGTTCGAAAGGTTGCCTTGGCCGAACCCCAGCCTTGTCCTAAGATAGTGTCGTTGTTGAGCTGTATCAGTTCATCTGTTGAGTAATAACTGAATTTTTCCAGTAAGTGTTGGTAAAGATTTGTTGTTGTAGCCATACAATTTAAAAATTTAAAGGATTAAACCATAAACTGTATCCAGATCTTGTTGGGAAAATAAGCGTTGTGCAACGTTTATTTTGGTCGAAACCCGTATTAATTTACCACCGCGGTGCCTACACTCGGTTGGTATTGCATCATGCAATTCTGAATACTCTACAAATATAGTAGATTATTTTTTATATAAAAAATATTTTTGTTTTTAACGGTAAATGAACATTGATAAGAAGACTAGGGGAGATCAAAATTAGAGGCTGACTGTTGCCTGTGATTTAGTTAGCTGTTGTCTGTGATTTGGTTATGAAGCGGATCGCTGGACCGAAAATTTATCATGTTACTGTAATCTCATTGAAAATACTTTAAAAAACAGCGAGAAGACAATACTTTTGCGCCATGAATAGAATTGCGGAAATTAACGAATACATTGCTGCCGAACGCGAGGTATTATTGCAACACCCTTTGTATCGTAAGATCAAAACGATTAAGAATCTACGTTCTTTTACAGAAGGGCATGTGTACGCTGTATGGGATTTTATGTCTTTACTAAAAGCTTTACAGATTAAGTTGACCTGTACGACTTTACCTTGGTTTGCGAGCGAGCATCCATCGACACGCTATCTGATCAACGAAATTGTATTAGCTGAGGAGTCGGATGAATATATTGATGGCCGCCGTTTAAGCCATTTTGAAATGTATTTGGACGCGATGAGTGAAATGGGAGCAGATCTGCACCTGATCAATAAATTTATTGCCCATGCCAAGAAATCCAAAAGTATTTTCGATGCCATTGCTTTGACAACTTTGGACAAACGGATTAAAGATTTTCTGAATTTTACATTTGAAGTGATCGAAGAGGGACAGGTACATAAAATTGCCGCAGCTTTTACATTTGGTCGTGAGGATCTTATCCCGGGTATGTTTACTTCTATTTTACAGGAACTGAAAACCAACTTCCCCGAATCCGGTCTGGATAATTTTATCTACTATTTCCAGCGTCATATTGATCTGGATGGCGATGAGCATGGGCCTTTGGCAATGCAGATGATTACCGATTTAGCCAAGGAAGATGCGGAAAAATGGGAAGAAATGAAAATCGTGAGTAAAGAGGCGCTTCAAAAACGTATTGAGCTCTGGAATGCCATAGAAGATTCCCTATAGGGAGTCTTCTATTTTTGCTTGGCCTGTCTGTGGGGCAACGTCAAATAGTCTGCCACCGCCTGATAAGCAGGTAGGGAATACCCATCGTTGGCTGAATTGGACGCTATGGGATGAGAGGCAAACCGGACAATCACCATTTCTGCTTTCGGGTCTATATAGATGGTTTGTCCATGGACACCACGTGCACAGAAGGCTCCATCAGCATTATGGCTTATCCACCACATGTTTTTATAACTCCACTGTTTGAGATTGGTGTAGCCAGCTTTTGCAAAAGCAGTCTGACTGCCACCAGATCGGACGGATTCAACGACTTCTTTTGCGAGGATCTGCTTGCCGTTAAAATAACCCTTATTGCGCATCATCTCACCAAACATGGCCATATCACGAAGGTTGGCGCTAAGTCCTCCGCCTGCAAAGCATATACCCGCACCGTCGATCAGGTAATAGGCATCAAAATTGGTTCCCAATGGCTGCCAGATTTTTTCGGAAAGTACTTGCGACAGGGGTTTATTTAATACCCGCGAAATAATCCAGCCCATCACATCTGTATTGACTGTTTTATAGCCGAATGCTTCACCATGCTGACCTTTTTTCTTTACTGTCTTTAAATAATCAAAATAGTTTGCGGGTTCATCAGGGCTTCGTTGGAAGTGGAAGGGATCTCCCGCTTTGGAAAAAGCCCATATTTCTGCATTCGGATCAGCATAGTCCTCACTGAACTCCAGGCCTGTGGTCATGTCCAGTACCTGACGTACCGTAGCATCGCCAAAGGCAGAATGTGCAAGCTCGGGAATGTAATCCCGACAGTATTTGTTTTCATCCAAAACACCTTCGGCAATGAGTTGTGCTCCTAGTGTGCCGGTTAAAGTTTTACTGACGGACATAGCAGCATGCACAGCGTCCTGGGTTAATGCACCAAAATATTTTTCATAAATAATACGGCCCCGATGTAGGATGACAATGCCATCGGTATAATTTTTTTGCAATGAGGCCGCCCAGCTCATTGGTTTTTCATCTCCAAGGGGTTGAAAACTCAGGGCATCGATAGCCGGATCTTCGACTTTGGAAAAAGTATAACGGCTGATCGGATCCGAAGCGACAGCTTTCGAAGGAAAGAATTCACGCATATGGCAAACACTATAACGTAATGCCGGAAACTTAAAAAATGTACCGTCCAATGCTGAAATAATTCGATCCTGTGGCGGCGGAAATCCTGTCATCCACCCCAGTTTACCCGGATCGGAATCTGCCGCGGATGGAAATTCTTGTGCCTTGCTCATGTGTATGAGGAGTAATGGAAGTAATAAGATGGCTTTTTTCATGATTAATTTAGCATGTAAACGATATCATCTAAATGGCTGCTGTGCATACCATATTAATATAATAAACAAAGCCGTCGTAATGTTTTAATTTGCTTCTGTTTTTTGGCTGATTTTACTCTTTTGTTTAAAATTGATTGAAAAATGTCTCTTTTCCATAACATATTGGCGTTTGTGAAGAAATGCATATTCCAATTAGTATCTAAGTTTGCAACGCAAAATAACAGAAAGACATTGAACTTTTTTTCGCCGTATTGGGCAAAAGCAATAAGCACTATCGCAGTGCTCTCATGCTCGGTTTTAGAAACACAGGCCCAGGACTCGCTACGCATCTCGCTCGCTGATTTGATCAGTAAATCGCTGCAAAACAGTAAGTATATTGAACAGTCACATTTGCTGTTACAGGAAAAAGGGATCGCCTTACAGCAACAACGGATGGAATTATTGCCTAAAATCAGTGTCAGGGCTGCTGTAAGTTATGCGAGCAACATGCCTGTTTATGATCGCGGGATATTCGCCAAACCATCACAGCATGATGTTATCCATTATTTATATGACACAGGACTTGATTTTTACCTGAATCTCTACAATGGTCATCGGGACCTAATGAAGATTGAATCAAAAAAGCTGGAACTTGAACTGGCAAACATTGACTGGAAGAGTGCCACCGCAGCGATCAAGCTGGAAATCTCCAACTTATTTTTGGATTTGGATTTAGCCTATCGCAACAGGTCCCTGATCGAACAGGATATCGAAGATCAGCGGACGCAATTGAAAGAGATCGAACATCGTTATACCGCAGGGGTTGTATTACATAGTGATGTATTACGGATTTCTCTTGAATTGTCCAAGCGCGAACTGCTTTTGGTACAGATCACAAATGATATCAGGGCCATTAACCAAAAATTGCAGCTGATCACCGATATACGACAGGAAATTGTTCCGATGTGTATCCCGATGGAAAGTCATCCGCTGAACTATGCGGAGCTTGCGGCCATTGCGAGAAAGCAGGCTTTTGTACTGTTAAAATCCGAACAGGAAGTTGCGTTAAAAAAACTAGGCATCAAACATGCTAAATCAAATTATCTGCCTGAATTAGGGCTGACCAATACATTTACTTTTGCCAATCCGCAGGTGTTTTTATATCCATATAATGCGAGCTGGTACAACTTAAATATAGTAGGTCTTAAATTGAACATCCCGATATCCGCCTTGTACCTCAATAAAAATATTGTTCGGGGAGCTCAGATTGCTTTGAAACGGGAAGAGGTCAGACACCATCATGAAGAGGAAGAGGTGGAAAATGAACTGTTGCAGGCTTATTTGGATTATAATCTTGCATTGGAGCAACGGGCGGTCTGTCAAAAAAATCTGGCGCTTGCCAAGGAAAATGCCCGTATTATAAAAAATAGGTATTTCAAGTCTTCGGCACTGATTACGGATCTATTGGATGCAGATATGCAATGCCTCAAGACAAACTTTGATCTGGAATCCGCTCGGATCGCACTACAGAAACACTATTATTTTATTGAATTTTTGAAGGGTACTATCTAATGAAACCTAAATCAGGCCGGTCAATGACCGATGTACAATTGACCCGCATCACCAATTGGTTTGCTGGGATTGCTTTGTTGGCACTTTTACTATGGGGTGGAAGGGTACTCTGGTTGCGCATACGCTATACATATACCAATGATGCCCAAGTGACCCAGTACATTAATCCCATCATCTCCCGTGTAGGCGGTTACATCATTTCGGTTCACTATAAAGATCACCAATCGGTCAAGCGTGGCGACACCTTACTACTGATCGACAACCGGGAGTATAAATATGAAGCTGATCAGGCTTCGGCTTCAATAAACAAAGAAAATGCAGAAATCAGTGTGCTGGGCAGCCAAAAGGAAATATTGCAGGCCGAACATGAAGCATTGGAAAAATCCATTGCTGCTGCCGAAGCACGGGTGACGAAACAGCAGTTGGAATACGACCGCTACAAGTTTCTATTTGACGAAAGATCTGCTACCGCACAGCAGCTGGAAGATATAAAAGCAACGCTGGAGGTGTACAAAAGTGAGCTCGCCGCATTACAGCATAAGTTGGAGGCCTCGCGGGATCGGGTGAAAGATGTTGATGTGAAAAAAGGGGTGATCAATGCGGAGAAAGCACGCTTGTCGGCTGCAGCAAACCGAAGGCACCTTGATGTGGGCTACACCGTAATCCGTGCACCTTATAATGGCCGGGTAGGTAAGCGTACCATTGAAAAGGGACAAATGGTAAATCCGGGGGAGGTGCTGGGATTTATCGTCAATAGGGAGACACCGATATGGGTAACGGCCAACTTTAAGGAAACACAATTGCGCTATCTCAATCTCGGTGGGCGTGTAGAGGTTGTCGCGGACGCTTATCCAGATGATACATTTTATGGGAAGATAATCTCTATTTCCCCGGCGACAGGATCTTCTTTTTCACTACTCCCACCGGACAATGCAACTGGCAACTTTGTGAAGATCGTACAGCGTGTACCTGTCCGTATTGAACTGGATAAAGGCAAGGAGGGCGCAAAATTACTCTCGGGAATGAACGTCAATGTTTCAGTCTTAAAAAATCAATAGCAGTGAAAGGAATTTTCAAAGACTGGGTGCCCGAATGGCTAATTAAGCTGATTTTATTTAGTGGATTGATGCCGAGTATGGTCTTGTTTTTTCTGCCCGGGGCCAATGTCAATGTCACTGCAGGTTTTTACGGTGCGCAACCTACTGATGTCCAATTTCTCATTATTTTATTCTACGCGGGATTTGTGGGCTTCTATGTGCTGGAACGCCGCTTCTTTCAATATTTTCCGGTCAAACAATACTATATCATTTTTAACCTCCTGCAATTGCTCAATTGCTACCTGATGTACCGTATCAGGGAGATTGATTGGATATTTGGTTTACGTTTTTTTCAGGGTATGTTGTTCGCATCGGCTGTTAATCTCTCCATCTCCATGATATTTTCCAGGTTGAAAACCGAACGTGCAAAGGAGGGAAGTTATGCAATTTTTTTTGGTATGCTGCTTTGCAGTTCGCCTTTCAACACCTTTGTGACAGCAGAATTTATTGACTCATTCAACTTTGATGAACTTTATCTCTATGCTGCCCTCTCTTTTGTCCCCGGACTTCTGCTGATTATGATTACAATGAAGCCTATTCGACATAACAGGCCTTACCCTTTGTTTTCCCTGGACTGGGCCAGTTTCATCCTCTACAGTGTGATCGTCGTGAGTTTCGGCTATCTGATGGTGTATGGTCAGGAGCGCTACTGGTTTTCGGATACTTTCATGTTGAACGTATTGATCGGTGGAATTTTAGCGCTGGGGCTGTTTATAATTAGGCAGAAAGCGATCAAACGTGTCTATATCGAGCTGTCCATCTTCGGAAATAAAAAATTCCTACTTGGAATCCTTGTCCTGTATATGATGTATATTGAACGTTTTTCCCTGACGATTTCTAATCAATATTTTCTTCAGGTTATTCATCTGGATCCCATTCACCTCTCCTATATTCAATGGTTCAATATCCTTGGAATTGTATGTGGTGTGATGCTCTCCCTCTATTGGTTATTAAAACGGCGTACAGTGAAATGGGTCTGGATTGTGGGCTACTGTTGCCTGTTGGGCTTTCATCAATATATGTTTTTTTCATTTGAAAATGAGGGCAATGAAGATCATTTCTGGTTGCCGTTGATATTGCATGGGCTGGGTGTCGGCCTGATCATGGTTCCAACAATTTTATTCGTGATCGCCAGCGTACGGCCCCAATTGGGGGCCTCGGCGGCGGCGGCCTGTCTGGCGGTCCGTTATCTGGGCTATACCAGCAGTATTGGGCTGCAGAATTTCTTCAGATTATTTGAACATGCGCAGCACGGCGAGGTCTTTCGGGATCAGCTCCAGTCGAGCAATCCGATATTTGAAGATTATGTTCAGCAGGAGTCACACCGGCTAATGCATCAGGGACTGCTCTTTAGGGAACATACTGCGGCATTAAAACTCATCAGTGAACGGGTCAATATACAGTCTTTTGTCCGGTATGGCATGGACTACTATGAACTGATGTCCATGATCAGTATCAGCATCTTACTGCTGATACTGATTTCTCCTTCCTTGAAAAGCATGTATAAGAAGCTTAAAAATAATCAGATTTCACCCGTCTGACGGCTTAGAACTTACAGCTGGTCAATATCCCAAATGGCTGCTGCACGCTGCAATTCAACCAATGCAACTGCGTAATTGTAGCGTGCTTCATCGTAGGCCAGCTGGGTTTCATTGTAGGAGCGTTGCGCGTTGATCACTTCCAGCAGGGCGGTTTCGCCCCGATTGTAACTGTAGATCTTTCCTTCCAGGATAGCCTTGGCTTCCTGCAGCATGGTGCCGTTAAATTGCTGCACTTGTTTTTGTGTGGCTTTGTATTGTATATAGGCTTGATTTACCTCATTCTGGATATGTAGCTCCGCTTCTTTATAGGCAAGTTCATCCTGTTGAATCTTGAATTGTAACGACTTTATTTCGCCTTTATTGAAATTTGAAAATTTCAACGGCATGGCAATGCCGGCATTGATGGCATTAAACTGCGGTGTTGGTGCGGTTTCATTTCTGGCCTCCCCATTATAGGTGAAACCGAGGGAAATGCCGAGATCTAACACACGGTTTGCCTTTGCCAGCTGGAGCAAACTATGGGAGAGCTGTTTGTTCTGTAGCGAAGCCCTGAGATCACTACGTTGCTGCAATGCTGTAGCGAGCAGCGACGGTAATAGGAAATTGCGCGCTAAAGAAACATCGGACTCTTGTGGCTGCCAAAGTACTGCGCTGGTATCTCCCATAAGCAGTGCTAGTCCGGTAAGGGCGGAATTGGCCGTCGCTTCAGCGGCTGATAGTATATTTTGAATATGGGCGGCTTCCAATTTTGACTGGCGGTAGTCAATCTGTGGAATTACCCCCAGTTGATAGCGTATGCTGTCTGATGCGGCAAGTCGGGAGAGTTGTTGATAAGCTCGGCGGTAGGTTGCTACCAAAAGCTGATTTTGTCTGGCAGACAAAAAAGCGAGGGTGGCATCGGCACGTAAATTTCGGAAATAATCCTCAAGCAGCAGACGGGTCGTTTCGGCCTCATCGCTGGCGACCCGGCGACGTGCCCGCCGTTTTGCACCCAATTCTAATGTCCAGCTCAATCCGGCGGTATAACCGCGGCCCAGTTGTTTGCTGCTTTCACTGTTATCGAATAACCCAAGGGTGAATTCCGGATCCGGGAAGATACCGGCACTGATAATATTGGCTTCGGCAATCGAAAGATTGAATTTCTCAGCAGCATAATTGAGGTTGTTTTTTCCAACTTGGGCAATAAAGCTGCTGTAGTCCAATTTTTTTTGTACGAAAATTGAATCCATTGGTTGCGCAACTGCATTTCCAACGAGCAGCATAAAGCAAAGAAGAAGTCTGATCTGTGTTTTCATGGAAGTTTTTTCTTGTAATTCCGTTGAAAACAGCACAGCTGCTTTCAACGGAATTCGGTATGTGATTTCAGGAATTTGTCTCCGGTTGTGTTTGATCGGTTGATGGTCCGCCCCCACCTTTTTGCTGTCTCCGCTCCATCAGATAATACAAAGGTGGAAGCATAAACAGTGTCAGCAGGGTCGAAAAGAGCAGACCATAGACGATCACGGTGGCTAAGGGCCGTTGAACATCTGATCCGATACCAGTAGCCAGTGAGGCGGGAAGTAAACCAAGTATGGCCACCGTTGCAGTCATCAGTACAGGACGGAATCTGCTAAATGCGCCTTCGATGACAGCTTTGTCTAATGTCATTCCATTTTTTCGCAGCCCATTGAACTGGGAAAGCATCAATACACCATTTTGTATGGCGACACCAAAAAGCGCTATAAAACCCACTGCAGAAGATACGTTTAACGTCATACCGCGTAGGTTGAGCGCAAGCATCCCCCCAAAGAGCGCCAATGGTACGATACCGATAAGCAGTCCGGCCTGCCCGAAAGAACCGAAGGTACTGTATAGTAGGATAAAAATAATTGCCAGCGTCAGGGGGACGATGACCGCCAGTCGGCTGTAGGCGCGATGCTGGTTTTCGAATTGTCCACCCCATTGCAGCTTGATTTTTTGTGGATCGTATTTCAGCTTTTGCCCGATGGCTTGCTGGGCTTCGTTCAGGAAAGCACCTAAATCTCGTCCTCGTACGTTCAGTCTGACGGTGAGCTGACGGCTATTGCGTTCGCGTGAAATGGTGCTTTCCCCGCTGTTGAGTCTGATGGTGGCAACCTGCGATAAGGGGATGCGCGAGCCGTTATCGGGATACAACATTAGGTTTCCGATTGTTTCAGGTGAATTACGCTCATGCTCAGGATACTGACAGGTAATGTCGTATACTTTAATCCCCTGATAAACCTGAGATACTGGTTTACCACCAATGGCAATTTGAATCAGATCGGTGACGTCCGAAATATTCAATCCATATTGGGCAATTTTATCCCGGTCAACAATGATCTGTAACTGTGGAAGTGGTGGCTCTTGGTCAATGGCCAGGTCAACAGCACCGGCGACCCCTTTTAGTGTGGTGATGAGGTCTTCGGCGGTACGTCGGGTTTCTTTCAGATCATCGCCAAAAAGTTTGACGACGAGTTCGCTGTGTGCGCCAGCGATTTTATCCATGACACCGTCGATCATCGGTTGGGAGAATGCTACATTGTATCCGGGCATCGCGGTATATTCCGCTGCGAGTTCATTAATGAGGTCCGCTTTTGTTTTTCCCCATTTCCATCGGTTGTAGGGTTTTAGTCCCACACTGACTTCAAAATGTGAGGGAGTCCAGGCGTCGGTACCATCGTCATTGCGTCCGGCCTGTACCATGACATAGGAAATCTCCTCGTATTTCAGGGTACGCGCCCGCAGACTGTCGCTCATTTCTTTGGATTTCTCTACAGTGATCCCCGGTGGGAGGGAAACCTGTAACCAGATGGATCCTTCGTCAAGTGTAGGCAAGAAATCTTTACCCACAGTTACTGTCAGCAATCCTGTCGCTAAAAGAACAAGGACAAGGGGGACAAATACCTGTTTGGGGCGCAGCATTATTTTTTTGATCTGCTTATGGTAAAGCGCCGTTAATTTTTCCAGCCATTTATTGTGATAAACTTTTTGTGGCTTGCGATAGATGAGGTAAGCCAGTCCGGGAATCAATAACAAGGATACTGCTAGAGCCCCTAATAGCGCATAGCCGACGGTATAAGCCATGGGTGTAAACAGTTTCTTTTCTACCCGTTCAAAGGCAAAAAGGGGAAGGTAGGCCGTGATAATAATGATGGTGGCAAAGAAAATCGGTTTGGCAACTTCGGCAATTCTGGCTACCAGGCTAAGCTCGGCCAGCTGTACACCTGGTTTTTCTTCCCTTTTTTTTAGGATCGTTTCGAGCATAACAATGGCCCCATCCACGATAATTCCGAAATCGATAGCACCCAGAGACAGCAGATTGGCAGGTATATCTGTGAAATGCATCAGTATAAAGGCGATCAGCAGTGAAAGTGGGATGGTAATGGCAACCAATAGGGCTCCGCGCCAACTGCCCAGAAAAAGGATCAGTACAAGAATAACCAGTACCATACCTTCGAGCAGTGTTTTGGATACCGTATGCAGGGTATTATCGACCAAGCTCGTACGATCTAAGACGACGTGTATTTTGACATCTTTGGGGAGGATTTTACTGTTAAGCTCATCGACGGCAGTATTTACACCTGCGAGTACGGTGGAGGGATTTTCATGCTTTAACAGCAGGACAATCCCTTCAATATTATCGGAATAATTAGCTCCCCGTTTGTCGCTGTAGCCTAAGGCTCCTTTGCGGGCAAGATTGCCGAGTTTTACCCGACCCAGATCCCGCATGTAAATGCGATTTCCATTGACCGATTTGACAACAATATTAGCGAGGTCATCCAATGATTTGACAAGGCCGATGCCCCGGATCACATACGATTGGTCGCCCCGGTTCATCATGCTTCCGCCGGCATTGGCATTATTGGCTTCTATTTTTGCGGTTACTTCGCTTAGAGAAACTTCATATTGATCGAGTTTTTTAGGATCCAGTTCGACCTGAAACTGTGTTGTGATACCCCCAAAATTGGTTACATCGGCAACCCCTGCCACCTGTTTGATTTTGGGGATAATGACAAAGTTTTGAAGTTCGGTCAATTTCCGAAGATCTTGGGTATTGCTTTCAAGAATGTACCGAAAGATTTCACCCGTCGGCGAGGTAAGGGGATCTAGGCCCGGTGCCGCACCGCAGGGGAGGCTCAGATCCGCAAGGCGCTCCTGTATGCGGGCCCTGGCCCAATAGTCGTCAACCCCGTCTTTAAATACAATGGTGACCATGGATAGTCCAAATGTAGTTTTGCTGCGCATGACTTCCATTCCGGGCAGACCATTGATGGCCTGCTCAATGGGAATTGTTATCTGTTGTTCCATTTCTTCGGCGGCCAGGCCCGGCACCTGGGTGACGATTTGTGAGGACACGTCTGCAATATCGGGATAGGCCTCAACTGAAAGCTGTTTCCATGCATAATAGCCGAAAAATGCAATAAGGAGAAAAGCGGCGGCGATAATCCATCTCTTGGCGATGATCTGGCTTACAAGTTGTTTCATTATGATACGATTTTTGGATAAGGATTTAGTTGTTTGCCAGCAGATAAAATGCACCCTCACTGATGATCTGTTCGTCTTCGGACAATCCCTGTACAATCTGAATCTGCTCATTTTCGGTCACACCGGTCTGTACATAACGCTTTATAAATCTATGGGGTGCCAGGCGTACCCAGACGAAGCTTTTGTCGTTATATTGGAGTACGGCTTTGGCGGGAATAAATATACTGGCTCTTGCTGCCTGCTCAAATTGTGTATTGACATACATCCCGGGTTTGAGTAGCCGGTCTTTATTGTCACATTCAACCAGCACTTCGATATTGCGGTTTGCTTCGTCTACAAACTGATTGATATGGACAATTTTTCCTTGCCGCTTTTTGGCGGGTTGACTGTCAATGTGGACTTCCACAGTGCGGATCTGATCTATGGCACTCAGATCTTTTTCTTTGATGTAGGCTGAAACCCATACTTTTGAAAGCTCTGCAATTCGGAGTAAAGCGGGGGCATCTTCTTTATTGTATTGGCCTAGCACGATCGTATTGCTTAAGATTTCCCCCCGAATGGGTGAACGGACAAGTAAGGGCTGGCCAAGTATAGCCTGTGCAGGGTTGTTGTCATATATTCTTAAGGCAGCAGCTGCATTATTGAGCGTTGTGTTGCTGATGGCAAAATTGGTTTCCGCTTCCTCAAGTTCCTTTTGAATACCGACACCATGACTGAGCAAATCTTTTTGTCGTTTTAAGACACTTGCCGCCAGAGTATAGGTCTGCTTGGCATCGAGGTAGGCCCGTTGTGCTTCGAAATAATCGGAAGAACTGATCGAAAATAACGCTGTATTGACAGCTACCTCCTGTCCAAGATTGACATAGGATTTGACAACCCGCCCCGCAAAAGGCATGGGGATTTCAACATAACTGTTGGGAATGATTTTGACCATGGCAGCAGTTTTAAACTTCAATTGATGTGCTTGCTGGACGACAGCAGTACACTTAATCTTAGACAGTAGTGGCGCTTGCGCATTGATTGTCAGGGTATCTCCCGCAAAATGCAGG
Source organism: Sphingobacterium sp. HMA12 (assembly GCF_002933815.1). Lineage (GTDB taxonomy): Bacteria > Bacteroidota > Bacteroidia > Sphingobacteriales > Sphingobacteriaceae > Sphingobacterium. The sequence goes on along the minus strand of NZ_BEYR01000001.1, from coordinate 3,031,739 downwards.
GCAGCAGAATCTTCTGCAGGCACTGTTGACTGTGGATTGCATGCTTGCATGATCATGAGGACAGTGATCCAACCCATAGATCTAAGGGGGCGGATAGGAATTTTGATAGCACGGTTAACCATTGTTTTTTTTCTAAAGGCCATCGTCTACCTGCTTACGAGTCGTTCATTCGGAAGGGTAGTAGATGACCGGCGTTTCTGTTTCTAAAAAAATATGGTGCAAAGCTATTCATGCCTTTGCTGGAAGGCCGTTAGAGAGGCTTTAGAAAAATATTAGAATTTTATTAGCGTGCTGATGAATGGGGGAGGTTGATCCGAAAGACGCTACCGATATGTTTTGTTGAACGGACAAGGACTTCGCCTTGATGAAGTAGAATAATCTTTTTGGTCAGCGAGAGGCCGATCCCGTTTCCTTCGCTGTACGCTTTGTTGTTGCCCCGATAGAAGGGGGTGAATATACGTTCAAGATCGTCAGGTTCGATGCCTATGCCGTCATCTTTAAATTCCAGCTGTATGGACGTTCCACTGGATTTAATCGCTATGGAACATTTTTGGTTGTCGGAAAATTTACAGGCATTTTCAATTAAATTCACAAAAGCGACCTGGAGCAGGTATTCATTACCGACAGTCGAAATCATGTGCTCGTCCTCCAATACCGGATCAACAAAAATATCGAGCTTATAATTTGGATTGGCCTGCAATATTTGTTGACAGGCGTCGAGCAGAATTTCATCCACACGTAGGGGCTTGAAGGAAATTTCTGAGCTATCGTAACTTGCCTTGGCAAAATCCAGTAAGCTGTTGAATAGTTTTTTGAGTTTTTGGGCGTCGTTTAAAATGTTGTCAATGATGGCTTTATATTCAGCTGTGCTGCGGTCTTTATTCGTGGAAATTTCGAGTTCGGTTATCATTGCGGCCAAGGGGGTACGCAGTTCATGTGAAATATTGGAGACAAAATGCTTTTGCGCGTCGAAGGAGTTTTCAAGGCGGTTCAGCATATCGTTAAAGGTGTTGGCCAGCTCGGATAGTTCATCTTTATTGCCTGTGCTGTGAAGTCTTGCATCTAGGCTGTTGGCCGATATATTTTTGACTTTTCGTGTCATTTCCTGAATGGGGCGAAATACTTTTTTTGAGAAAAATATTCCGGCGGCATAGCTTAAAAAGACCGCAAAAATAAAAACAATAATGATGGTCGATAACAAGTTTTGAAGTTTGTTATACCCATATTGATCATAAGCAGCTGCGGTGATGATAAAATTCGTGTTGTTGTACGCATAGGTGATGCCGATCACTTGCCATTTGTCCTGATAAAATCCAATTTCCTTTTTTTTAACAATATCCCGCAGCATGGTAGGTGTCTCCTTGACAAAATCAATGTCTACAGCATCGTGATACAATAGCTTAAAACTGGTGTCATAGATTGCTACTTCGACCTCATTGAGGATTTTTCGGTTGTTGTGGTAAATATCTTCTAGTGTTTTTTTGTCGACCCGTGCATTTAAAAAAAGATTTGCTTTGGTATAGGCTTCTTTTTTTAGCAGGGCATAAAATTCGTTTTCCCTATTCTCTACGGCAGAAAAATAGACCGTGCAGGCAAATACCATCAGGATGGTCGCCGTGACGACTGTAAACAGTATGGTAATTCGCGTTCTGATTTGCATTAGTCCTGTTTTAAAATAAAGCCCATTCCAGATTTGGTATGGATATATTTTTTATCAAAATCTCTATCTATTTTTTTTCGGAGGTAATTGATATAGACATCAATAAAATTGGTACCGGTATCAAAATGGGTCTCCCAAACTTTTTCGGCAATCTCCATTCTTGACAGTACACGTTCGGGGTGCAGTAACAGGTAGTGGAGTAGTTTGAATTCTTTGGGGGTCAGACTGATTTCAGTCTTATTACGCCTTACATCTTTGGTATGCAGATTCATTTCAAGATCTGCATAACGCAGTATGGTTCCCGTGGTGCTTTCTTGTTTCTGATAGCGTTTGAGCAGCACCCGTATTCGGGCCAATAGCTCACGCATTTCAAAAGGTTTGACCAGATAATCGTCCGCTCCGGCATCAAAACCCTCGATTTTATCATCTGTGGTACCGAGTGCGGTAAGCATGATAATGGGCAGGTCGGGTTTGATATGGCGGATTTCCTTGCAGAGATCGAGGCCATCCATCTTGGGTAATACAATGTCGGTAATGATCAGGTCGAAGTGGTGCTGTAAGGCCATTTTCTTCCCGGAAATCCCATCATAGGCAATTTCGGTCTTAAATTCATTCTCATCCAGGCCGCGTTTTATTAGTCCTGCGACACGGACATCATCTTCGACTAAAAGAATTTTCATACAAAGCGAAAGATTATTCGTTAATACCTCAACCTCAGTAGTGACTTCGACCACAAGATATGGGCCGTGCAAGACAAAGTTATCAAATTTACCTTGGTTTCGTTATTTGACGACTACTCTTTTGTTACCCCGGAGTAGAATTCTTTAAAATTGCCGCGTATAACTTAACCCAAATTGCCGGTTCTGATAAAAAGGCATGACCATGGAAGAGGAGTTCGTTTTATCTTTGAACAGCAGCTGATTGATTTTGGGATGGAGCCAATAGGCGAGTTCGGTCGATAATATGCCGAAGCCGGCCCCAGCGACAACGTCACCTACCCAGTGACGGTTATTGATGGTTCGGTAAATACCTGTAAATAAAGCGAAAGGATAGCCCGATATACTCAGCCAAAAGTTTGTGTCTCGATATTCGTGATACATAAATTGAGCGGAAGAGAATGCTGTAGCTGTATGTCCCGAGGGAAAAGATAGTGCATCGGAACTGTCTGGACGAACTTCTTTTACCAGGTGTTTTAACGGAATCACCATCGCTCCGGAAATCAATTGTGAGGTGAGGTAAATTACCGTTCTGTCTTTAAAATTGTTTTTACCTTTTACACCAAATGCATTGAGTCCGTAGACCATAAGTGCCGGGACATATTGGCTATAATTATCCAAGGTCAGATGGCTCAATCGATGTTCGGCAATCTCATCTTTGGTGGACGAATTTAGCTTTTTAAGGGCATCGCTGCCTAAACTGGCTACACCAAACCCGATGAAGACGGCCGGGACAATAAAATTCGTGTATCGGGGTTGATAGAACGAATTCGTAGGCATCTTTGACGCATTATTGACTATGCTATCGCCCTGTCTTGGCCATAAATTCGCGTTTGATTTATTTTTCCGGAAGGGGACATAGGGGTGAAAATCGTTGACCGTATTTACGTAACGGGGGGCTTTGACCAATGCCAACGTATCTCCAGGTTGTTCGATAATCGTCGTTTTGGGCTCTTTTAATATTTGAGTGATAGCACTGTTAAATGGGAAGAATGCTGCCACAAGCAACAATAAGGCCGGTTTGATCATAGATAAAGTGTTTAATTGATCCTAAAATTTGTAATTGTAACCGATGCGGATAACCTGAGTTTCGTAATAGTCGGCACTGGTATAGCGGAAGCCCATTCCCTGTATTTCGCGTTTGTTGACCATCGTATTGAGAAGGTCTGTGGCATTTAGGAATATTTCTCCTTTGTTGTGCTGTATACTTTTTTTGACTCCGGCATCGATGGAAAACCGTGCAAGCAACTTGCCTTGTGGGATCAGGTCGGGGGCAAGGTAGATCGCTGTCAATTGGGCATCCCAGCCGGATTTGAGGTGAAAGGTATTGTTCCACTTTAGGTTACCGGAAATCAGGGTCTGTTTCTCTGCCGAAAATAGACTGGGTTGGGGATATAGGTTTTCCACCGTAAAGGCATTGATCTGATTGCGGTAGAGATTACCGTTGATATTAAAAGAATAGCTATCACTGACCTTTTGGTTCCAGATTGCTTCCATACCGGTATTGTAGCTGCGACCGGCATTTTGGAATACGGCGTAAATCCAATTGCTACCTGGACTTGTCGTGGAGATTCTACTGATTGTTCCATCGGCAAAGCGGTGGAAAAGCGCTGTGTATAGGTAGCCTTTGGTCCAGTTGCGTTTGTATCCAAGTTCGATGGAATTGGTAAACTGAGGCCTTAAGGCTGGGTTTCCGACCTTGATAATTTCGGCATCATCATACTTTGGGAATATACGGATATCGACCTCATTGGGCCTGTCTACACGACGGTTATAGAAGATGGAAAGCTTATTGTTGTCATCCATTTTGTATGCCAGACGTACATTCGGAAAGGGCTGTGTGTAATTGTATCCATCGCTTTTATACGTAGGATGGTTGGGATTGACATCATATTGGATCCGCACGTATTCAAGCCTTATGCCCAATTCGGCTTCCCATTTCTCATTTTCATAAATGTAGTTTCCGTACCAGGCAGGGATCAACTCTTTATAAGTGGCCCAACCACCTGCATTGCTATCCAATACGGAATTTGTGCCGGGAATAAACTGCATATTGGTAGGTATTTTTCTGTCACGCAATTTGATTCCGGTTTCTATCCGTCCATATTTCAGAGGTTTGATGTAATCGAGGTTAAAATCATATACTTGTTCGTCAGAGAGCAGCTTGAATGCGTCTTTTCCGGTACTATTGGGGAGGTAGTTATCGTAGAAATACTTTTCGTCTTCGCGATGGAAGGTATAATTAAAACCTGCATTGAGCAGATGGCCCGCTTCTTTAAATTTATGCTGGAAAGAGGCTGTCGCCATTGCTGTCGTTTTTAGCTCGTCTTCCAAAAACTGCCAAAGGCGGTTGCGCTGGGATAAATCACCATTAAAAAAAGGTTGATCACCACGATCTATAATTTTTTCGCTACCATACATGCCTGAGATGGTTAGGCTATTTTGCGCATCTATGGTCCAGTCTACTCCGGCTTTTGTGGTCAGAAAATTGGTATTTCTGTTACGTTTTAACTGCGATTTGATCAGGGTGCCATCATCGTAGGTACGTGTCACGTATTCATTCTTGTTTAACGTATGTGTATACAGGTTGTCCGCCTGGACAAAGATGTTGACTTTATCTTTTCGATAATTCAGGGAAAGAGTGGGGTTGATTTTTGGAGTCAGGGTATACTGTGGCCGGATGGTTGGCAGGTTTTCCTTTCTCTCCCAGAGGGAGCCCAGCCCGGTAGTGAAGCCTACCTTACCATTGAATCCCAGCTGTTTGTTTTTCTTCAAAATAATATTGATAATTCCGGCATTTCCATTGGCATCGTATTTTGCTGAGGGGTTATTGATAATTTCAATTTTTTCGATAGCGGAGGAAGGTAAATTGTCGAGCCCTGTCTGACTACCAAACCCAGTCATGGCAGTCTGTCTGCCGTCAATTAAAATAGCGACTTTTTCATTTCCGCGTAACAGTACTTTGCCGTCCTGAACAGTGACTCCGGGCAGCGCTTGCATCTGTTGCAGCGCCGAACCACCACTTTGACTGATGTTGTCAGCGACAGTGTAGGTTTTTTTATCCAATTGTTGGCTAATTCCACTGCGTGGTGCATTTACTTCGACGGTTTCCAATTGTGTAGCAGTCTCCGATAAAACGATTGTGGGCAGTTCAAGAAAAGGAGAAAGTGTTCCGACAAAAACGGACTGTTTGACGGTTTTGAATCCTGTATAGGAAACTTCCAGCGTATAATGGCCACTGGCGACACTACTAAGTTTATACCGCCCTGCATCGTCGCTAACTGTTCCGGTCACGAAGCTGCTGTCTGCTGTCTGTTTGAGGACAAGGTTGACATAAGGTAGCGGGCTGTTGGCTACTTGGCTTTTGACGATGCCCGAAATCGTGGCTTTGTTCACCTGTGCTGTCGTCGGCAGGGATCCTACCAAACACAGTAATATGAAGAGAAATAAACAAAGTTGCGGTCTTGTGCGCGTAGTGGATTTCATAGCTTTCTTCTTAAATAGTACGGCGTAAAGCTGCGAAGCAATTTAGAAGATATTTGGAATTTTTAGAATTGGACAGAAAAAATGTGTCTTTTGTTGTCGAAACGATATTGGACCGTCCATCCTTGATATTGAGCGATTTCCAGCACAATCGCCAGTCCCAGTCCGCTTCCCAGTTTGTTTTTTGAAAGCTTGGAGAAGCGTTTGAATAGCATGTCCGAGTCGAGGGCGACTTCTCCCGGATTGCTGATTTCTAAATGGGTTTTGTTCAGTTGGATGGCGATCAAGTTATTTGATGGGCTATAACGAATGGCATTCAACAATAAATTGTTGATCAGGATCTCGGTCAGGCTGCTATTGCCGGTAGAGAGTACATCCGGCTGAATCTGTTTTTCAACTGTAAGCTGTTTTTGTTCAAAATGTTCGAGCATGGTCGCAATGGACTGTAATAACAGGCTGTCCAGCCGCAGTATCTCTGAATGCTCAAATTGACTATTGTCGATTTTTGCCAGCAAAAGGAGATTTCGGTTAATACGTGCACTCCGGCTCAGTGCCTTGTGCATATCTTCAATTTGTAGGTATTGTTCTGTAGTTAGGTTGGGTGACTGTAGTAGGATATCAAGTTTATTTTTGAGGATAGCCAGAGGAGTCTGCAATTCATGGGAGGCGTTTTCCGTAAATTCTTTTTGGGAGCGGTAAACAGCTACATTTTTTTTGAGCAATTTTTCCAAAGATTGATTCAGCTCATGGAACTCGATGGTATCGGTCTGTTGAAAGGTTATATGATGTTGACTGTTGAGGTTAAACGATTTTAATTTTTCGACAGTATCCCGAAAGGGGGCCCAAACTTTTGTCGATATCCTTCTTGAAAGGATCAGTAGCCCCAAAACAAGCATAATAAAGAAAAAGAGTGTGGTCGCTGCAATTGCGGCGATCGTCTCTATGGACTCTTCAATATTGGTTTCGACAGTAAAACGATAGGGGGCACCATTGATCTGCACCACCGTGGAGAGACATCGGAAACGATCTATATTTTCATGCGAAACATAAGATTTTTGTTTTTCTATCGTGTAAATACTGTCTTTGCCTGAATCGTTTGCCCCGGGCTTACGGATATCTGTGCTGGGCTGTATGCTATTCCAGATGGTGATGCTATGCTGCAATTTTTCGTCGGAAAGCCGTAGGCTGTTTAGTTCGAATGCCGTCTTTTCAACAATAATTTTATTGTGTTCATCTAGCTCGCTTTTCCAGATGCCGTCGATAACAACATAGTAAACGGGGACGCTAATGCCAAGTACGATCAACACATAGATTAGAAAGGGATTGGTTATTTTCCTGAGCAGTGGCTTCATATGCTGGTATCACTTTGATGTTCCCATTTGTACCCTGTACCGTATACCGTTTTTATATACGGATAGGTTCCGGCATCCTGCAGTTTTTTTTTGAGGTTTTTGACATGGGCATAGACGAAGTCGTGATTATCCAGCATATCGGCAATATCGCCCGATAAGTGTTCGGCCAAGGTGCTTTTGGAGATGACCCGGTTTTTGTTTCCGATAAAAAACATCAGCAGATCAAACTCTTTTTTTGTCAAGATCACAGGATGGTTGTTTGCAAGTACTGTTTTCGCTAGCAGGTTAATCTGTATTTCATTGATATTGACAATATTGGAGTTGTTGAATTGTTTCCGTCGCATCAAGGAATAGATCCTTGCGGCAAGTTCTGAAAGGTGAAATGGTTTGGTAAGATAATCGTCAGCGCCGAGCTGGAGTCCGGCAATTTTATCATCTAAGGCATTTTTTGCCGAGATAATAATGACACCATCTTGCTTGTTGTCTTTTTTCAGTTCTTCCAACAGGCGCAAACCATTGCCATCGGGTAGGCCGATATCGAGTAGGATGCAGTCGTACTGAAACAGCTGGATTTTATCCAATGCATCGTGCAGGGTGCTGGCAAACTCACATAAATACTGTTGCTCACAGAGGTATGTTGCTATACCTTCGGCCAGTTCTTCCTCGTCTTCGATGATCAGTATCTTCATGATGCTAAGATAAGCGTTGAAATTTGAAGAAATTTAGAATTTATCCTTTAAACCTACATAAATTCAACTTTATATGCAATGATAGGGGAAATCCATCACTTTTCATATTCTTGTCATAAGGCAAGCCTAACATACGCTAAATCAGCTAACTTTGAAATATAACCAGGTGCCCAGCACCTATAGATCAATGAGCGATGGATAAACCAAAATCAGCAAAATTAGAAGTCATTATTCCTGCGTATCGGATGCACAGTCAGAATTTTATCAATGTTCTGGATGGTATCACGGAGGAGCATGCACGTCAACGTATCAACGGGCAGACCAACCACATGGTGTGGATGGCCGGTAATTTTGTCAATGTACGTTATGGGATGGGATACGTCTTGGGGCTTCAGGATGAAGATCCCTACCACGACTTATTTTTTATGGGAAAAACTTTGGACGAAAAGTTTAATTATCCAAGTTTACAAGAATTGAAAGATAGTTTTTATGCCATTTCACCCAAAGTTTACCAGCGTCTATTAGAAGTGGACGATGCGGAATTGGCAGAAATTTTTAAAATTGACATGAACATTCCTTTTGTCGAGGAGAATAAGCTCAACTTTGTGGGGATGTGCATTGGACGGCAGGATTATCTCTGCGGCCAGATGGCATTGATGCGGCGTATATTCAATTATCCGGGCATGAAATACGAGATGAATGAAAATATGACCTATTAGGAATGAAACAGCCTAAGTGAACGTTTCGTGAAGACTGTGCTTCGCTTAGGCTGTTAACCGTTTTTTAGCTGAGATGTGTCAGAATCTCATCCATACGTTGGAGGGCAATAAACCGCTCGTGTTCTAAATTAATCTCATGCTGTTCATGTGTCCATGTGACGTGATAGGGAATGTGTACCCCAAAACCGCCGAGTTCGAGCACGGGAAGGATATCAGATTTGAGGGTATCGTCTGCATCAAAAGCGATGGTTGTTATCTTATTTTTCATTTGTGTAATTATTTGTCAATTTCGAAATATTCATTTGAACACTTCGAAATCGGTTCATTTAACTGTATAGCTATTTGTTTGTCATCTTTTTTTTAAACGGTATCCCTGATTCTGTGCGCTAGCTTATCCACTGATGGACTTCTTTTTCTGCTTGTTATTCGTGGCATCCATTCGTATACACGTCTCAGCCTGAATAAATCATGCTGGATTCAGCCATACTTTTGTATTTTTATGAAGCTAATTTCTCAAAAGCAAATCACTATTAAAAGGACATTTGTCCCAGATCGTTATGTTAAGAACAAATCAATCGTTTTTGGATCGTACGACAGCGCTTTACAGGCAGCAACAGCGGCAGGAAGATATTGTGATCAGAAAATATATCAAGGGGCAAAACGTATATCATCAAGGGATCGTATCTACCAAAGTCATGGTCATTAGTGAAGGGATAACGAAGTGTTATTTTACCGAAGCCAACGACAAGGAATATATCGTTGAGTTTCTTTCAGCCGGAGAAATTATTGGTGAGATCGAATGCATTCGTCCTATACCCAGCCTGTGCAGTATACAGGCGATGACCGATCTGACTGTGTATGCATTTTCCAAAGCATATTTTAGGATACTATTGGAAAGCGATATTACATGGAGCAATATGTTACTGGATGTTATGGCACAACGTATTGTGCATACCTCGAGCCGTGCGTCTTACCAGCAGTTATACAGCCTGGAACATAGTTTGCGCCGTTTATTGGAAATACAATCACGACAGAATATTGCAATTCAGAAAGAGGATATGGCTGCTTATCTAGGTATTTCAGTCAGAAGCCTCAATAGGGAGCTCAAGAAATTACTGTAATTATGGGAAAAGATCCATCCAGTCTTCTGAAAATAGATGTTGCTCAGAAGACTGGATGAATGGCTGCGTTATTCACTGCCTTTGATGGTGAAGATCACGCCGGAATAGTTATCGTGATCAGAACCTATATAAAGCAGGTCGACACTTTTTTTATTCGGTTCTTTGAGTTGTTCCAGAAATAGTTTATAGTTCATCCGCTCTATTTTTTCTTCCCAATCTGTTTCGGATTTCGGTTTGATGGAACTGATATTGTCCATCTCAAAAAGCGCTTTACTCGTTTCAAGTTGTTTGGAACGTTGAATAAATATTGTGTCAGCGACAATCTTATTAATTTTTATCCAGCCCGAAGGTAATCCGTTAATATTCCCACCGCTGCTGTTGGTAAAAAACGTTACACCATACAGTTGGCCGGCTTCCAGATGCTGTAGATTACTGAATAATTTTTCCTTTTCATTTTCACGTTGTTGGCCAGCGATTTTGTTTTTTACGCCATAAATGGCGGCCCAGATCAAGATAGCCGCAAATACGAAAATAAAACCTTTCCATAACTGAAAATAAGGGATCGGATATCCCTTTTTATAAGTCTTGATCTCTGCTTTTAGTTCGTCGGAGTAATTGCGGGCATGAATGAGTTGGCCGCGTTCATCATATAACCGTGAGATCTTGACAAGACCACCACCAAAGGGAAGGCCAAGGAATTTACGTGCAGGCGTAATAATCTGTAAAGTAAAAGTTCGGACTGAACTTTCATTCTTTAAGGTCGTTGTCACCGTCTTTTCGGCTAGTACAAAGTCGTAGATACTGTAAATAAATAACATAGTTGTTGTGATTTAAGCAAATGAAACAGCAGGATAGGCTGCTGTCCTAACAAAAACCTTTTGAGATAAAGGTGGATGGCAAATTTAAAAGAAAAAATAGAAAACTGGAAAAAGTAGGAACTTAAAACGGAGATTTGAGTATTGCCTAAAAAATGGGTAAATTGAAACCTTTTAAAACGATGTTTTTGACATAAAAACAAATAGAAATGCAGCACTTTAACATCAAGAACCTAAAACTCGTCTTATTTTTTATGTGTGTAACAAGCGGTGCGATGGGACAAAAAATCAATAAGTCCTTATTGGATAAAACCCTGTCCAACTATTATCCCAATGGAAATGAACCGGGAATCGTTGTCGCAATCAGTCAGCACGGAGAGATCCGTTACAAATATGCAGTAGGAATGGCAGATTTGAAAAGGAATCAAAAGATCACGGAAAAGACCCATTTTCGGATGGCTTCTGTCAGTAAGCAGGTGACAGCGCAGGCGATTTGTAGCCTATTTGACCAGGGGAAATTACATCCAACGGATCAATTAGGACTTTTTTTTAATAATTTACCGATGGCTCTGCGGGGTATAACCGTTGCTCAATTACTCCAGCACCGATCTGGGATCATGGACTATGAGGCATTGATACCCGAAGATCGAACAGCACAAGTGTCAGATCAGGATGTACTGGAGTATATCCGGCAGACAGATACGCTCTATTTCCCAATAGGGAGCCAATTCAGATATAGCAATACAGGTTATTGCCTACTGGCATTGATTGTGGAACAGGTGGCGAAGGAATCATTTACAACTTTTGTGAAAAAGAATTTATTTCAGCCGAATGGTATTGTGGAAGGAACCATCTATACGGCTGATGCGGACATCCCCAATCGGGCTTTGGGCTATCATCCTAAGGAGGATACCTTTGTGTTTGCAGATCAGAGTGTGACCAGTGCCACGCAAGGCGATGGAGGTGCCTACTTATCGGCAATCGAATATCATCAATGGGCCAATTTTTTACTTCATAAGCGTTTTCAGCAGGCCGGTATACGGGATTTGTTGGAAAAAGAGCGCTTTCAGGTAAAAGATGGTGTTTCCTACAATTTGGGCTGGTTTATCTATCCTTTCGATCAAAATACGGTATTCTTCCATTCTGGTGAATCAACGGGCTTCCATAATATCGTTTATTTAGACAAACGAAAAGAGCTTGTTGTCACCTTATTTAGCAATCGTGATGATCTTCGGATTGCAGAAGCATTTGACGCCCTGTTGGAGGAGATGAAACTGCGTAAACCAATGGATGAAAGTGGACAAAATGAACCGGTTTTTGGCTGGCTCAATGCGGTATATGCGAATTAACCTATCTTCTTGCTGAAAAAGCAAGACCGCCTATCCTTTTTGAAGGAATAGGCGATCTGCTATTAAGGCTGTTAAAGTGCCTGCTATTTCAAAAAGTCCGGAGCTTGATAGGCTGGATTGGGGTAAGTATAAAACCCTTCTCCGGTCGCAACCCCCAATTTATTCTTATCAATAAAATGTTCCTTGAGGTACGCTACAGTCTTTATTTTTAGAGGGTCTTCTGTGGCCTCGGCGGACATCTTGTTGATGTTGTATGCGGTGGTGATCCCGACGATATCTAAGATGCCGAATGGTCCTGTAGGTGCTCCTGTGGCCACCATCCAAGTTTTATCTATCGTCTCCACGTCTGCCACTTCATTGACCAAGAGGTCTGTAGCGGCCGAAAGTAAAGGGACCAACAAGGAGTTGACGATATAACCCGGTTGTTCTTTATTCAATGGAAGGGCCACCATGCCGATTGACTTCGCAAAATCAACTACTGCATCGAATATCTGGGGATCTGTGCCGGGATGCCCCATGATCTCTGCTGTATTATGTTTCCAGATTTCATTTGCAAAATGCAGGGCCAGAAATTTTGATGGTCTTTCAGTATCCTGCGCAAACTGACTGGGCAGCAGGGTCGAAGAGTTGGTCGCAAAAATGGTCTTCTCGGGGGCGACCTTCGCGAGCTCCTTATAGAAAGCAATTTTAATGGCCGGATTTTCGGGGACAGCTTCAATCAATAAGTCACTGTCTTGTACTGCTTGCGCTAAATCCGATGTATAGGATAAACGTTTGAAAGTCGCTTCCAGCTGTTCATCTGTTGCATGGAGATCTTGTCGGAAAGCTTTCTCCAGCATCCCAAATTTGGATTTAGCCTTTTCGAGCACTTCCTCATTGATATCGTACACAGTCACCTGATATCCATGGAAGGCGGTCTGAAAAGCAATCTGATAGCCTAACAACCCACTTCCTGCAATCGTTATATTTTTAAAATTCATGTTATTCTTTTTTATAAAACTTAATTGTTTACTGTCCAGGAGGCTAACTATCCTTTAATCCCTTTTAACCAATCTCTAAATTTGCCAACCTGCTCAGCGATAAAAGATTCATGATCTTCATTTTCTTCGTCCGCTCCGGGAAGAATATGTTCAAAATAAGATCCTTTCAGGATTTTACGCAATAAACCTTCTCCTATGAATGGTTTGTCGTCGTTCAATGTCCGTGCTGCTTTTAGCAAGTGACGGATATCATATTGTAAAGGATTGATATCTGGTACTTGTTTGTTGAGATTCAAGAGTTCGTACACGGCAATGCGTGCGGTTCTGACGGAGCTTTCCATGGTGAAGACGACGTCGTTGTTGGTTTCGACGAACTGTCCAACGAGACCAAGATTTTTACAGCCTTCAGGCACTACTCTTGGGCGGTCACCTTTCGCACGCGGCATAAACATGGAGGTGATATAAGGCATAAAAGTGGTACGAACAATCGTGTTTTTGATGACATCATCCAATTGGTCTATTATTCCAAGGTGATGACATAGTTCCGCTAAAATTTCATTTCCGGTACATTGGGGCATGGTCTTTTTAACATAATTTCCTTGCTTGTCCATAAATAGTGCATAGACCCAAAGTACAAGAACATCGTCGGGCTGACCGGGGAAGTGGGGTTGTCTGTTGCAGGTGAAACTCATTAGCCAATTGGAATCTGTAATTGTGATAATACCACCAGTGACTGTTTTTCCAGAGTAAGGGTCATTGACCGAATATCCTTTCAATTTTTCGATTAATGCTGAAGGTTTACAAGTCAGCGTAGCAGATTCCCATGCTGATTTTTCAATATTGCTACAGAATTTTTCTGGCTTACCGAAAATAGCTGACTTGGCGGCCAGATTTTTCCAAAGTTTCCAGCCGGCACTTTGTCCGCTTGTGCTATTGTCGATACCAATGATCGGTGCTTTGACATTATCACCATAGAAGGTATCTTCGGTCATTGAGCCGGTTGTGACAATTACAAAGTCATTTGAACTGAGGGGAATGCGTACTTCCTTGCCATCTTGTTCGGTAATGATACCTTCAACGGTTTTTCCCTCAGTATTGCTCTGTATGTCGAGATCCTTTACCAGCACATTGAACTGAATTTTAACGCCTTTATCTTGTAACACGCGACGCAATGGGGTGACGAAAGTATCATATTGATTGTATTTTGGAAATACAAGGGATGAAAGGTCATTTAATCCATCGATCGCATGAAGGAAACGATGCATGTATAGTTTCAATTCCAGTAAGCTATGCCAGTTTTCAAAAGCAAACATGGTGCGCCAAAAAGTCCAGAAATTACTGCTTAAGAAAGATTCACTGAAATAATCTTCAATCGTCAGGTCATCCAATTCTTCTTTCTTTTTCAGTAGGAGCTTGATGATCGCCAGTTGATCTTTTTTGGCCAGTCCAAATTTGCTGAAATCTTTTATTTCACCAAGATTGTGGATAAGCCGTGCTTTTGAATAGTTGGAATCGTTGTCGTTGATCAATCTATATTCGTCGAGTACAGTATAAGGAGCGGGCATTTCCAAGGCTGGAATATCCTGAAACATATCCCATAGATTTTCATAGGTCATGTCCATTTCACGTCCACCCCGAATGACATAGCCATCTTTAGCATTGCCAGCGCCATCCAGGGATCCACCTTCAACATGTAATTGCTCCAAAAAGGTGATATTTTCAGCTGGCACATGTCCGTCACGGATGAAATAGTATGCAGCTGACATGCCGGCGATCCCACTACCGACTATGTAGATTTTACTGTCCTTATAGGATTTGGTCGGGATTCCCTTGTTACGTTGATAGTTTCCTATTTGATCTGAAAAAGGCATAGCCTTTTTGGGGGTATTGCGTTGTTGTTCTGTACTTGAATCGGGTTCATGATTTACATTTCCATATTCAGCAGATGCATTTAATACTTTGTCGAATTTTGAGGTGATTTCTTTCATGATTCTTATTGTTTTTAATTCTTGAGTAAAGTTAGTCATACTCCTTAGATCATTTATGCCCTCAAATTCGCCATTGTTCTACCGAATTTCCTTTTTTTACATATTTTGTCTTTTCCGATATTCAGAAGGCGATAACATGGAGTATTTCTTGAAAAACCGGCCAAAAGCAGAGATCGAATTGAAACCTATTGTGTAGGCAATATCGGAAATGGTCTTTTCAGGATTTCCAAGTAGTGCATAGGCTTCTTTGAGTAAATTTTCGTCTATGATTTCATGCGGGGTCTTCCCAGATGCTTTCTTAACAATACTAATCAAGTATTTGTTTGAAATAAATAACCGGTCAGCGTAATATTTAACATCTTTGTATTGACTGCAATGCAACTGTACCAGTTCTGTGAACTTAAAAAAAAGACTGTTTGCTTCCTGAATTGTCTCAACAGCATCTTGATCCTCCACAGCCAGAACATCAGCTATTTCGAGCAGTAGATTAAATATTATGGTGCGAATAATGTCAGGGGTAAAACGTGTTGTCCGGAGGGTTACCTCGCTCAGGTATTCGAGAAGCTTTAATAGTTTTTCGACTAGTTTTGCCGTCCTGGGGATAATGGCAAAGGTCGATTTATTGAACAACCCCAGTTTTTCGATGAAAAACGGATTGGCAATATTTTTTAGTAGAAATAACTTGTCAAAGAAAAGCAGTTTCATTCTGAAATCCTTACTGACCGCTGTGAATTTAATGATAGTGGATGGGGCTGAAACAAGTAAGCTATGCTGGGCTAATGTATGTTCCTGATTGTCTATTTCTACTTTAATTGTCCCGGCAGTACAAATGCATATAGCATAAAAATCGATACGAAATGAATTTCTGGGGTACTCAAAAAGCGGATTGCCAGAGGAGATATAATAGGGACGATTACAATCTACACCAAAGAAAGATAGGGTATCCTGCAGACTATCGTGGGTATTTGAATTGATCTTGATGCGAAACTTCATATACGTGTATTTTGATGTGCATTGGTTTCTGTCCTTTCAAGGAAATGAAATAGTGGCTACGACCGTTTCAAAATGAGTTTTTCCGTGGCTATATCATTTTCTATACCAATGAAGTAACGTTGAAATCCAAATTTTATCAGTAATTGCCTGGAAGCAACATTGTTCGGATCAATTATACCCACAACATCTTTATTTGCATCGATATGTTTAGCCATTGCCAGCATAGATTCGCAGATTTTCGTGCCGAGGCCCTTGCGCCAAAATTCCTTTTGAAGCAAATAGCCGATTTCAAAAACTGTTGGATCTTTTTTATAATTGACCAATTTGCAGTCGCCTAAAAATAATTGGCTCTCGGAATCGATCACCTTAAAATAACCCAACAATGGATCTGTATTGATGTCGAGGATAGAAGTGAATTTTTTTTCGGCTTTTTTGGGCGTTAGTCCTTTACCTGAAATATATTTCATGATCTCATCCTCTTTGACAAGTTCTTTAAATAACGTGAAATCTTCAGGGGTATATTTTTTGAATTCTAGTGTGCTGTACATGGCTAATGTGTCGTTGTACACAAGATAAGGTTGTTTTTCTATTAAATCAAACTGTTTCGGTTCAAATCATCATTTTTATGTCTAATTTGTGATTGCCCCGATTAAGCTATCGGAATTTAAGCTACATTGTCATTACGCAATAAATACAGAAATTTATTTCCAATAATAGGTTGGAATAATCAATGCAAACAGGAACATATTTAATTCGAGAAACAATGAAGATAGCAGGATTATATGAAACCCATATTCAGGTACGTAATCTGGAGGAGTCTGTCAATTTTTATACGAAGGTACTTGGCCTGCGGATTGCACACCGTGATCCCAATCGACCTATCGTCTTTTTGTGGGTTGGTACAGGTAAGGAGTATATGTTGGGACTTTGGCAGGAGGAAGCAAATTTTCAACCGCGGCATTTTGCTTTTAGAGCCAGTAAAGAAGATATCTTGAATTACGCAATAGACTATCTCAAGGAACGGGATTTACAGCCTTATAATTTTTTGAAAGATGGGGTTGAAAAACCGATGGTATTTGGCTGGATGCCAGCGCTAGCAATTTATTTTAACGATCCTGATGGAAACCAGCTCGAATTTATTGCCCTACTGGAAGGGGAGGGGCGCGCAGAACTGGGCGTAATGTCTTATGAGGAGTGGTAAAAGCAGCGGTAAAAAAATAAGCGGCTATTTACTTGCCGCTTATTTTTTACGAAGCAACTGTTCACTGGACGGTCTTGAATGGATCAGGATTCGTAGTTAATATTTTGATAATCTGGCAATGGCTTCGTCACGGGAGGCAACAAAGTTGATCTTACGTCCCTTATTGCTTTCATAGATGAAATCATTTAGACTCTTACTGTTATAGACAGAGAAATCGCCAACAATAGCGATGTCAAAATCGTACTGCGTATATTTTTGAAGAATATCCCCGGCCAGCTTGGTTTTGAGTTCAAAAAAATCAGCCGAAATATTTTCTTGGTATAAGATCGCTTTATATGCTTCTTGTGCAGCACAGTCGATCATAATCTGTAAGCCGTCATCGAGATTGTTGATAAGTATGCTCGAGTCTTTTACCTCAGCAATATGTTGATCGTTTATTTTAAAAATGTCGATTTTCATGTTTTTTTTGAAATAGTGATTGTGCATGTTCTAGTCCGATAGACGGATTGAAATAGATCATTGGACTATGCTTATCCGGCAAAATCTTTCAGCATATCGATGGATGGACAGAAGTACAGTGTTCCGCTCTGGGCTGTACTAAAGTCCAGGATACGGTCATAATTACCTTCAGGTTCACCTATAAACATGCGCTTTAACATCTGTGTCACGGTACTGAATTTGCTGGCATAAGCAATAAAGTAGGTGCCCATCTGATTATTGGCGATATTGCCAAAAGGCATATTGTCCCTGACGATTTTAAGTTCGTCGCCTACATTGGCTAAGGCTGAATGCGAATTGGCCGGTTTGACATCATCGGTCATTTCAATATCGTTGGTTTTACTTCGCCCAATAACTTTTTCTTGTTCGGATACTGGTAAGGCCCGCCAACTGTTGATGTCATGGATGTACTTTTGAACAAAAAGATAGCTGCCACCTTTATAGGCTTGATCTTCATCGCCAATGATACCAAAGAAAGCACGGTCTTCACCTGTCGGGTTTTCGGTGCCGTCGACAAAACCTAAGATACTTCTTCCGTCCCAATAGCGAAAGCCGTGGATTTCTTCCTTGCACTCGGCAACTGACGCCAGGGCATTGGAAATTTCAGCGGCCATATCGATGCAGTAGCTTTGGTCATCAGCTCGAATATGAAAATGGAGGTCACCTGGGGTCGCTACAGCGACATGTTTTTGTCCCACAATGGGCTCAAAAGGAACCAATTCTTTTGGTAATGGCTCCTGTAACGCTAATTTTTTCCAAGCGTGGTAACTGATTCCCATAACGACACTCGCTTTTATGGCTTTTGAACGTACCTGGGCTGAATTATTCAGGTTGATCACCAAAGCACATATCCGTTGAAACGTTGATTCCAGTTCTTTATTTTCATGAAAATTCCATACCATAAAAACGGTATTGTTGCTTGGTGAATCGATAACATTCTGTGCTTGATTGTTCATAAAATATTGTGTTGATACGACATTGTCAATAGGACTAAGCTACAAATAAAATTATTTCTAATTATTCTGCTGAGGTTGTTTTTTTGTATAATGACTGGATTTCTTCGATCACTAAAGCCGGATTATCGTAAAAGATGTGATGTTGGGCGTTCGGCTCCAAGATATACTTTCTGTTGCCCTTTTCGTCTGCAAACTTTTTTAATGCGGCAACACATTTACTTCTATCCGGTTCTTCAAAAGGGGTAATGCCTGAGCCAATAATTGTCATTGGTATAGTCGCATGTGGCGCTACTTCATGTAAAATGGCTGTTGAATTCTCATAATTCATCGTCAAATGATAGAATCCCAAACTCTCTTTTTTGATCTCCTGAAGTCGGTCGGCATATTCTATCTTTAATGATTTTCCACGCTCCATTGTCATAAAATAAGGCGAGACAATATCTATCATCACTGCCCCAAGTACCTGACCCTTGTTTTCATCGGCAAATTTCAGCGTATAATTACCGCCAAAGGAATGTGCAACAAAGAAATATTGGTCGTTATACCCCAATTTATTTAGCGCCCTTTTTAGATCAGCGACTTCAGTCGATAGATTGACATTTACAGTATCTATACCACTTTTTCCGAAACCCGCCCGATCGTAGGTGATTAATGGTACACTTAATCTGGCTGATAGCGGCGCTAATAGCTGCTGCCATACAGAGGCATCGTTTCCAGCTCCTGATTCAAAGATGATGGGAACACCTTGCCCTTCCGTAATATTAAAATGTAAGCTATGCTGACCAACGCTGATCGTCGTATCTTTGGATTGGGCAAACAAGTCAAAAGCGGATAATAACAGGAAAATAGAAAAGAAAGCTGGGCGTATGCGGATCATATTGAATTCATTAAATCTTAGCTCTTACGTCATTCATTTTGAGTGTCATTGACAAGGCTTCTGTTTCGACCCAGTCGCTGTACTCTTCAATCGCTTTTAAACGTAGCTCATCTGTAATATATCCTTCTATTACCATTTGTCGTGATTGGGCAACCTTGATCCAGATCCCAAGATTGGTTTGAAAATCATCGTCGCCCTTGGTATAGGTCTGATCGGCGTTGATCGTTTCAATACCTGTAAATCCCTGTTGTTGGAGTAAAGTAGTGATTTCATCTGCTACACGATTGTTCATGCCCGCATCGGTACGCCAATTCAGAAAAGTTTGATAAAACTCCAGCATACTGGCCGGAGGTACCGGACTCCACTCGATTGCAATATGGTTATAATCTAGGATCGATAGCTGTCCTCCTGGTTTTAGCCAGGACTTGAAGCGTTTTAAGGCCGCAGGAATATCACTTAGCCATTGCACTGTTCTAGCAGTCATAATCAGGTCAAACTGATGTGGAGGCTCATAACTGAAAATATTATCACACACCAGGCTAAGATTGGCTGTGTCACCATACTGTTTATTTCCCATATCAATAAACGATTGGGTGTTGTCTAAACCAATGGCCGTTCCGCCAGCAATAAGCGATGCGGCTTCATTTGTTAGTGTTCCCGTGCCACAGCCCACATCGAGGATAGCTAAATCGGGTTTTAACAAGGGAAGGATAGTCCGATAGTCATTTGCTAATGTTCGTCTTTCAAATATTTTATTTGCCTGTTGGTCTTTTCTGTCAATAAATTTCTCTTTCATTTGATTGGTTTAGTGTAGTGTAAATATAATCTGCTTTGATGATAAAACAAACCTCTTTTTTCGACCGAAGAACCGCCTGAGGGTACCTTCGGGTCGATTAAATTTTTAACGGATGCGGTGTTATAATTTAAGCGGCTCCTTTTGATGGGCGCTATAAGGCCTCTTTGTAGTAAGCAACAAACTCCCGAAAGATGGAATAGGAAAGAGCGCTTTTTTGCGTGTCTGATGGAAATATTGGGAGATGGTAACCACCACTAACAAGGATCGTACGAATCCGGTTTGCCCTGTATAGCTGGATACTTTTGTTAAGTCGTTCCTGCAGCCTTTCCGAGGGACTGCCGTCGGGGTTGATGTTATTATGTAGGACAATACCGATAGACGCCTTGGTCTTTTTGTCATGTAAGCCATCGATGCAAATCAATATACTTTGGATCAGAAATAAGTAAGCCCAAGCTTCATTCCTGATTTAATGATCTTCAACATATCCTTTAGCAATTGATTTTTTAGTTAAATGACTCACCGTCGCTACATAGGTTGAAAATAGGAAAAAATAAGGTTAACAACTAAAAGACTCCTGCTAAGTCAAAAAAATGATATAACGAAGTTTCGGAGAATAAAGTCTTTCAAAGAATGAAACATTAAAAGTATTTATGGGGGGAATACTTTTAATGGTATTTTTTATTAATAGTTTTGTTTAAACAAAACTATTAAGTATTTGTTAATATACGAAACAACTATTTTATGAAGTATCTTTTTTCGATTATTTTAATTGTAGTGCTCTTGCAAGGTAAGACTGATGCCTGTACCCGGGTGGTCTATAAAGGACCGAACCAGACAGTGATTACAGCACGAAGCATGGACTGGAAGGATGATATTGCCGCTAATATTTGGGTGTTTCCCAGCGGTATACAGCGAAGTGGTGAGGTTGGTCCGCAATCGCTGACCTGGACTTCTCAATACGGTAGCGTGATTTCCAGTGCTTGGGATATTGCCACGGTGGATGGATTGAACGAAAAGGGATTAGTCGCTAACGTACTATGGCTAGTCGAATCTGCTTACCCCAAATTTGATCCTGCGGGGGCCAGAAAAGGGCTAGCAATCTCGGCCTGGGCACAATATGTACTTGACAATTTTGCGACGGTGGCTGAGGCGGTGAAGGTATTGCAGGACGAACCTTTTGTCATTGTGAGTGATTATATTCCGGGAACCGAAAAGTTTACAACGGTACACCTGTCCCTCTCGGATGCAACGGGTGACAATGCGATCTTTGAATACATTAATGGAAAATTGGTTATTCACCACAATGCGGCATATACCGTGATGACAAATTCACCGGTATTTGAGGAGCAGCTCGCTTTAAACAGATACTGGCAGGGAATTCCGGGGACAATTATGCTTCCGGGTACCAATCGGGCTGCAGATCGTTTTGTGCGTGCTTCGTATTATATAAATGCCATCCCACAAACAGCGGATACACGAACCGCTGTCGCGAGTGTATTTAGCGTCATTCGTAATTGTTCCGTCCCATTTGGTATCAGCTCGGAAACTGAACCCAATATTTCTTCTACCCGATGGCGGTCTGTCGCGGATCAAAAGCACAAAGTCTATTATTTTGAGAATGTGTTGACTCCGGGAACTTTATGGGTGGATCTTACTAAATTTGATTTGAAGAAGGGGGCTCCTACAATGAAGTTGGATTTAAAACAAGGAGTAGCAATTAATGGGATCTCAAATGGGCTATTTAAATCTGCCAACGCCTTTAAATTTATGGGTATATAGTAGCCGACTGGAAATATAAAAAGCAAATGGGGTGCCCGATATTTTTGGACGTCCCATTTGCTTTTTTATTGGCATTTCCTGCGGTCTTTTTTTCAAATACTCAATTCTCAGGAATGCTTTTAGGTATAGAATAACTTACCCCGCTTTTTATTTAACCGTAGTGCCGTCCGCGATTTCTTCATCGGCTTTGCTGACTAGGCGCATGGTCGGACTAAGGTTGCCAAAGACTTCTACCTGGCCGTCAATGCTACGCCCTTTTTGCACCGGAACACGGTTTGTTTTATTGTCTACAACGGCGATGACAAAACTTCCTTCACCGGAGGTAAAGACCGCTGTTTTGGGAACAACAAAAGTGCTATCCTGAGAAGTCAAAGGTAATTCGACTTCGGCAACCATGCCCGGAAGGAGCTTATTGTTTGTATTGGTAATGTCGATTTCAACTCTTTCGGATCGAAATCTGCTATCCAGTGCCCCCGATTTACGTGCGATCTTGCCTGAAAACTGTTGGCCCGGCAAGGATTTTACGGTAAATTGTAGCGGTTGATCTGTGGCCAGGAAGCCGGCATATTGTTCGGGTACAGCAACAGCCAAGCGGAGCTTGCTCTGCTGTTGGATCGTCATGATCGGCATTTCCGATCCTCTTCCGGCCGGCCCGACATAAGCCCCCTGATTGACATTCCGCGTGGCGATAACGCCGTCAAATGGTGCGCGTATTTCGAGATAGTTCAACAAGTTCTGTACTTCCGCATAGGCCGATTTTGCGGCCTGAAATTGGGCAAAATCAGCGTTCTTTTTCGCTTCGGCGACCTCAAGATCCAACCGGGCAACGGTACCTTCGACTTTACTGGTTTCAAATAATCTGTCGTAGGTACTTTTGGTCGCCATGTAAATTGCTTCCTGTGACTTTAGCCTTGATTTTGCTGCCGACAACTGTGAGCTTAATTCCGGTGCTTCTAGGACAGCTAATAGTTGTCCGGCCTGAACCCGACTACCGATATCAACTTTTAACGCCCGCACATAGCTGCTCACTTTGGCGTAAATTTCCACCTGCTGAAACCCGCTGATCTCGCCGGGTATTTGCATCTTGTTTGTTAGCTTCTGTTTGGACGGTACAAATGTTTCCAATGCCGGACTGGTTGTCTCTGCTGCTTTTTTGCCATTTTCTTCAGCAGCGGACTGACATCCGGTTAAGTAGACAAGTAGGCCGGCTGCGGATAATATTTTTAAGAAATTCTGTTTCATGATAAAGGTTTTAATGCTGCAATATAATGTTTACTTTCTTCATCTTCGGGATCTAGCGAAATGGATTGGGTGCTGCTTTTCTCTTGTGCCCAGGCAAATATCAGCGGTAAAATCACCAGTACGGCAAAAGTAGAGAATAGTAAGCCTCCGATAACGGCACGCCCCAAAGGAGATACCTGTTCACCGCCTTCGCCATGGCCTATAGCCATGGGCAACATCCCGACAATCATGGCCAAACTGGTCATAATAATAGGGCGTAGACGTAGTGAGGCTGCTTCGCGTGCGGCAGCCAAGGCGTTTTGATTGTGCTTGCGGATATGTTCGGCATTGGTAATCAGCAGCACTGCATTAGCGATGGATACACCAACGGACATGATAATACCCATATAAGACTGTAGGTTAAGCGTTGAACCGGTCAATAAAAGCATCAGCAGGGACCCAAGGACAACGGCTGGAACAGTGGTGAGGACGACCATGGAAACTTTAAATGACTGAAAGTTGGCCGAAAGCATCAGAAATATCACGATAATCGCTACAGCTAATCCAGCCTGCAAACTGTCCATTGTTTCGCTCAGCACTTTTCCTAATCCGATTTGCTCCACCGAAAGACCGCGGGGTAATTCACCTAACTCCTTAATGCTGCGTTGTACATCTTTAGAGGCTGTTTTTAGATCGGTATGATCAATATTGGCCGTGACAGAAATGTAAGGCATAGCACCTAAGTTGTCGTTTTCGCCATAAGTAAAGGAAGGTGTAATGGTCGCGATGTCACTCAGGATCGGCCGTGACGAATTTTTTAACAGCGGAATTTCACCGATCTCTTTCTCGTCTTTCATTTTATCAATGGGAACCTGTACCTGCACATTATAAGAGAGTCCGGCTTTTTCATCAATCCAGGTATTTTTTTCTGTGTAACGGGAAGAGGATGTTGCAGCAATCAATGAGCGGGTCACTTCAGCGAGGTCAATACCAAGCTGGGCAGCACGTACCCGGTCAATATTGATGTCATAGGACGGGTATTTGATCGATTGTGCGAGTTGTACATCCCTGAAATACGGAATGGCCTTTAGTTCTTCAATTAATTTGCCGGCGTATTTTTCATTATTCTTTTTGTTCTTACCCGCTATCCGTACCTCGATAGGTGTCGGCGAACCTTGGCTCAGGACTTTGTCGGTGAGTTCGATTGGTTCAAAAGAAACTTGCACATCAGGAAGAGCGGCTTTGAGGCGTTTTCTGTATTCATCGCGGAAACTGTCCATATCGTGGTGATAATCTTTGAGGGCGATTTGAAAAACAGCTTCATGGGGACCTGCCATAAACAGGTAGATCGGTGATACGGAGAACTGCCCAGGGTGTTGACCAATATAAACAGACGATATGCTAATATGTTCTTTACCTACCAGTTGTTCAAGTTCAGCTAATGCCCGTTTGGCCTTTTCTTCCGTACGTTCAATGCGGGTGCCTTCGACGGCGCGGAGTCGCATCTGAAATTGACTTGAGTTGACCTTTGGAAATACGTCCTGTCCAATCGTATTGAGCAAAACGAGTACCAGGCTTATTGCACCCACTAGGTAGACGACGGTGATAATTTTCTTCTGTTTGAACAGTCGATCGATCATTTTCATAAACCGATTTCTGAATCGTTCAAACAGGCTGATTTTACCATCGTTATTAAAATCTTCCCGTTCGACAAGAAGTTTCTTTTGATTCAGGGTATCTTGTTCGGATTCGACCGAAAGACCTGTTTCGGCAAATTGGACTTCATCGGCATTCAGGCCTTTTGGATTTATTTTATGTGCACCGGTTTTGTGGTGATCTTTCATGAGCCAATTGGCCATGATCGGTACGAAAGTCTGTGACAACAGAAAGGAGATGATCATCGAAAATCCGATCGACAGGGCCAGCGGTAGGAATAAGGATCCGGGAATACCTGTCATTGTAAAAGCTGGAGCGAATACGGCGAGGATACACAATAGAATCAACAGCTTTGGCAGGGCAATTTCCTTACAGGCATCCCAGATTGCCAATGCTTTGGGCTTGCCCATATCCAGGTGCTGGTGTATATTCTCTATCGTAACTGTACTTTCGTCAACGAGGATACCGATTGCCAGTGCCAATCCGCTCAGGGACATCAGATTGATGGTCTGGCCAAATAGTTTCAGGAAGAGTACACCCGAAATAACCGAGATCGGAATCGTTAGGATAACGATTAAGGCAGCTCTACGGTCACCTAAAAAGAGTAAAACCATTAAACCGGTGAGGATTGCACCGATAGCGCCTTCGGTAATCAAACTTTTGACGGAGTTGATGACATAGACGGATTGGTCAAACTCATAGGATAACTTGACATCTTCGGGCAAGGTATTCTGTATTTTTGGAAGTGCGGCCTTCAGGTTTTGTACGACTTCCCAAGTGGAAGCATCACCGGCCTTGGCAATACTGACGTAGACCGATCGTTTGCCATTGACGAGTGCATAACCTGCGGTAACATCGGCGCCGTCTTTCACTGTGGCAATATCACCCAGATAGAGATTTTGAACACCGCCTTTAAAAAGCGGGATTTTCTCAAAATCTTTTACATCCCGAATGGTGTTATTGGTGGGCGTAATATAGTTTTTGTCTTTTATACGGACATTTCCGGCAGGTGCGGTCTGGTTGTTGAGTTTTAATGCTTCGACGACCTGATCGGGGGTCATGTTGTGACTGCGCATGAGGTCGGGATCCACATTGACCTCGATGGTACGGGGGCTCCCTCCAAATGGTGGCGGGGAAAGTAATCCCGGTATGGAAGTAAATGAAGCCCGAACATACACATTGGCCAGATCCTGTAATTCGTTGTTAGACCGTTTATCGCTGCTAAGTACCAATTGACCAACAGGAAGCGAAGATGCGTCAAACCGGATAATAAAAGGCGGTTGTGACCCCGGTGGAAAGGAGGCCTGGATACGATTAGCCAATGCACTCAATTCGGCTGCCGCTTGGGCCATGTTGGTGTCTTCGTAGTAGGAGATCTTCATTAAGGTTAACCCCTGGATGTTTTTGGTCTCAATGGATTTGACGCCGTTGGCAAAAAGCAGGATATTGACGTAGTTTTTCGCAAAATAAGACTCCATCTGATCTGGAGAATAACCCCCAAAGGGGTGCGCAATATAAATAACAGGAAGGTTCATTTTGGGTAAAATGTCGACCTTGATCGTGCGTACTGCGCCAATTCCAAATACAATAAGTCCCATGACCAGTACAAGAATGGATATCGGCTTACGTAAGGCAAAACGTATTAAATTCATGCGGTGTTATTTATAATTCTTTGTTGAAAATATCGAAATCTCCAGCTGCAGCAGCTTTTAGTAAAAGTGACTGCCACAGGTTGATATGGACGATTTCGCGATCTGTTTCGGCTCTATTCAGGGTATATAAGGTCTGGGTGATATCTACAAGTGTTGCCAGGCCGTTTTTGTACATGGCCATCTTCTGATTGTAGGCCTGTAGGGCAGCTGACACCTGTCTTGGTGCTTCGATATCGCTCTGCTGAGCTAACTTGATTTTAACATCAGCGGCATCGAGCTGTGCGACAAATTGCGCCGCAGTAGTTTGATATTCCTCCCGCAAGGCATCGTTGGTGTATCGCTGTGCACTGATTTTTTTGTTGATACGTGCGATCGAGGTGATATTCCAGTTGATCCCTAGACCCAAAAGATAGTTTTGTCGGTTGGGACGAATACCCTCCCAATAATTTCTTGTAAAAGCTTGAAGGTCTGTGGTGTAATCGCTTTTGAAACCGGAACCCCTTGCCTGAAAAACTCCGAAAGCGGAGAGGGTTGGTAAAAATTCCTTGTTTGAAAGCTTCAGCTGTTGTTCGCCCACTTCAATCCGGCTTTTGTAATATTGAAGTACCGGGTTGTTGTCTACCAAAGCCGGGTCAGTGCTTAGCAGTTGAGCCGGTGTTTTTGTTACTAGGGCAGTGTCAATCTGAAGGTCTATCGAATTGATTCCCATCAATACCGTCAATTTGTTGTTTTGTTCCTTCACATTTTCCCCCGCTTGATTCAGGCTGATCTTGGCACGGGATACCTCTGCCGAAGCCAATGTTGAATCGACACCCGGTAAAATCCCATTTTTGGCTTTCGTCGCAGCGATGTTAAAGAAAACTAATGCACGATCCAGGTTTTTCTGTTGATTTTTTTGGAGACGTTGGCTCGCCAGAAGATTCAGGTAGGCTGCGGCAATTTTGATCTTATGTTGGAATTGTTCTT
Source organism: Sphingobacterium sp. HMA12 (assembly GCF_002933815.1). Classification (GTDB taxonomy): domain Bacteria; phylum Bacteroidota; class Bacteroidia; order Sphingobacteriales; family Sphingobacteriaceae; genus Sphingobacterium. The sequence continues at coordinate 3,004,272 of NZ_BEYR01000001.1, read as the reverse complement.
GTTGAAGGTCAATTTCCAATCGTTTGCTGTCCGCTTTGCTCAATTCGATGCGCTCTTTTTTGCGGCCAAAGGTGTAGATATCCCAATTGATGTTGGCAAGATAAAGCGCTCCAAAAGCGGAATTCCAATTTTGCTCCGGTAGTGCCGCACCCGAGGAAGCGACACCGAGTCCACCAAATCCATACAATGGGCCATTCTGTCCGTTGATGGTACCATAATCTTGTTGCGCTACAACGGTCAAATTGGGCCAGAAGTCACGTTTTACCTGTTCGTTGGTCTGTAGTGAAGATTGGAAATAATACGCTTTCGCCTTGATAATTCCATAATTTGCCAGACCTTGGTCTACAGCATCACGAATGGTAAGCTTTTGGGCAAATAAGGTTGAGGTCGCAAGTGATACAGCCAATGACAACACTAAATTCAATTTCAGCATAGGTTATATATCATTTTATGGAGACGAAGATAAGGAGCATGTCTGCTGTAAAGTCCGTTTAAAATGATCTATAGCGTTTAAAAGTGACCAATTTAATTCGTCATTTATTTTTCGGTGGTTATAAACTTAATACTTTTACTTTGTAACAGATTTTTAACAAAACAAGGGATTATGAGAAAGGTGCTGGAGAATAAGATCATACAGGAAATTACATTATTGATCTTTTCGTTTATCCTCTTTACGTTGAATGACTGGATCCTGATTTTAAGCTGGAAGGGTTTTTTAATGGGGGTGATCTATTTTCTGATCTTATACGTTCATGCGCAGGTGAATCGTTTTTTTCTGCTGCCGCTGCTGCTAAAAAAGAATAAAGCCATATTGTATGCGCTTTCTTCCATCGCAATACTGCTGGTTTTTGCCCTCATTCTAAAAGAAATAACGGAAAATGTAATCTACAAAAATTGTTTTCTGTACAAAAATCTTGCTCAGAAAACATTCCATTACCAATTGGGGGTATTATTAGGCTCGTTAATCTGTATTTTGGGCAGTATCCAATTTATCGAATTCTATCGCTTCCAGCGATTGAAAACACGCAGAGAATTGCTTTCCAACCAGACCCAATTGTCCAATTTAAAAAAACAGCTGAACCCTCATTTTTTGTTCAATACATTGAACACCATCTATGGTATCAGCCTCAAATTTCCGGAACGTACTTCTGAACTGATTATCAAGGTGTCTCAATTGCTACGTTATCAAATGGAAAGTAGCGATAGGGAATTTGTGTCAATGGATGATGAAATTGACTTTATATCGAGTTATATTGAATTGGAACGTGAACGTCTTGGTTATCGTACGAAGATAGATTTTGATTATCAGCGGGAGGAGGGAGTCAACTACCAGATTGCGCCGATGCTACTGATTACGTTTGTTGAAAACGCCTTTAAGCATGGTACCTGTAGTATAGAAGATTGTTACGTAGGGATTTCCATCAGGATTGAAAAAGGGAACTTATATTTGCATGTACGAAATTCCGTTCCCGTAAAAAAAAGGAACGTTTTTTCGGCAAAAATAGGTTTGGAAAATACGGTAGCACGATTGAAATTGTTATATCCCAACCGGTATCAGTTAAATACAAACGCCAGTAAAGAGGAGTTTGAGGTATCTTTAGTCATAAATCTTTAGCTATGGAGAAAAATCGCTGTATTGTGGTTGACGACGAACCAGCTGCACATTATGTATTGGTGAATTATATCGAAAGAAGCGCTGATCTGGAATTGGCTGCCCAATGTTACAATGCATTTGAAGCATTGGAATATCTGCGAAATAATAGGGTCGACCTGATTTTTCTGGATATTGATATGCCCGAAATCACTGGAATGGAGTTTCTGAAAATGCTGGACAATCCACCCAAAACAATATTGACCACTGCCTACTCGGAGTACGCACTGGAAAGCTATGATTATGGGGTTGTTGATTATTTATTGAAGCCCATATCTTTCCCCCGTTTTTTTAAGGCTGTACAACGTTTTCTTTCCTACACAAATAGTCTGGTGCCACAAGAGGAGGAACCAAAAGCAATTAGTATTCGCATGGATGGGCGATTGATTGAGGTGAAACTTGCGCAAATCGACTTTATTCAAAGTTTTGGTAATTATGTAAAAATTGTGACACCTGCCCAGACATACCTTACAGCCAGTACTACCCAACAGATTTTAAAACAAGTACCTGCTTCCAAATTTGTCCGCATCCATAAATCCTATATCGCTTCGATCAATAAGGTCAGTAAGTATGAGCATGGTATGGTGCAGATCAATGATATAAACCTGCCTGTGGGGATTACTTTTAGAAGGGAATTACAAGAACGCCTCGGCAACAGATAAGATTACACTTCAGATCGAACATGAGGCTGATGGAGTACCGGGAAATTCATTGAGTTTGCAATAAAGCAATATTCACTGGCCTTTTTGTGGAGTGCTATTGCTTTGTCGATCATTTCCGTTCGCTGGACACGAATAGAAGGGCTAAGTATAACCTCTTTAAAGAAGCCTTTGCCACTCTCTTCCTCGATCATTGTCCCTGTGGCATGGTCGATATACTCTTCAACAACAATATTGTTGACCGAACAGAAATGGAGATACCAGAGCATATGACAGGAGGATAATGAAGCAAGGAGCAGATCTTCGGGATTGTGTTTGCTGGGATCCCCACGAAATGCCGGATCGGATGAGCCTTGGATAATAACTTTATCTTTTACACAGATCAGATGGCTTCTTTCATAATTGTTGTAATGATCTGTACCACTACCCAAATTGCCAGTCCATTCGACAGTCGCTTTATATTGATGTTCTTTCATCGATGAATATATTTTTAATAGCTAATCCGCTATGAAGTTATAAAATATCCGAAACATATTTTCAATAAAATCCGATCGTCCGTGGAGTTGCGCCGGTGTTGGCGATCCTCTTATCCGAGCGGACTTCCTTAGCCTTCTTTTGGGTAATAATAAAAATATACTAAATGGTATTTTATTTTATATATTTGTCTTGTGTTATTAGTTTTTAAAATTAATATTCCTTCTTTTTTTTATGTTTTTGTTTTATTTTAATATACTGATTGGTATTTAAAGTAATAGCGTATTATGTTGAAATAATACGGTTGGAATTTGAGTGGAATGATAGTTAATAAGTGCATTAAATAATTTGAAATATGGAACAGTATGATCTAGTTATTATTGGTTCTGGACCTGGTGGTTATGTAGCCGCCATTCGTGGCGCTCAATTGGGGTATAAAACCGTATTGATCGAAAAATACAACACATTGGGCGGGACGTGTACCAATGTTGGTTGTATTCCGACAAAGGCTATTTTGGACAGTACCCACCATTATCACGATGCCGTGCATCATTTTGCGGCACATGGAATTACGGCCGATGGCTTGTCAGTAGACTTTGGACGGCTGTATGCGCGTAAGGATCAGGTGGTACTACAGAATACCCAGGGTCTTAATTTTCTTATGCGGAAAAATAAGATAACGGTAGTTCATGGTACAGCCTCTTTTGTGGATAATTCAACACTACGCGTTATCAAAGAAGACAACGAAAGTGAACTTATTCGGGGAAATAAAATCATTATTGCGACAGGATCGAAACCGGCTACTATTCCCGGAGTGACAATAGATAAGGAGAGAATCATCACGTCAACGGAGGCTTTATCCCTCAAAGCACAACCGAAAACCATGGTTATTATTGGTGGCGGTGTCATTGGGGTGGAGATGGCTTCTATATTCAATAGATTGGGAACTGAAGTTACGATCATCGAATATGCCGATCATCTCCTTGCGAATATGGATCATGAACTGGGAGATGGGCTCAAAAAGATCCTGTCGAAAGAAGGGATTCGTATACTGCTTCAGCAGGCTGTTTATAAAACTGAGCATCTCGGAAATGAGGCAAAAGTTTGGTTCAAAGACCGTTCTGGGCAGGAGCAGGAAATAAAGGCGGATTATGTTTTGGTGGCCGTCGGTCGCAAACCTTATACGGAAGGATTGGGGCTGGAAAATACGGATGTTCAGTTGGATGCTAAGGGAACGATTGTGGTAAATAGTCAATTGCAGACCGCTGCGCCCGATATCTATGCCATCGGTGATGTGATCGGTGGGGCGATGTTGGCCCACAAAGCGGAGGAGGAAGCGGTATTTGTTGTCGAACAGATCAACGGTCAAAAACCAAAAATACATTATGACCGGATACCTGCCGTTGTTTATACCTGGCCTGAAGTAGCCTCTGTAGGTCTCAGTGAAGAGGAGCTCAAAGCCAGAGGAATAAAATATCGCGTCGGTAGCTTCCCGTTTTCTGCCAATGCGCGTGCACGCGCAGGAATGGATACGCAGGGTTTTGTGAAAGTTTTGGCGGATCCGGTCTATGGTGAACTTTTGGGGGTACATGTGCTCGGCGCCAGGGCGGCGGATCTTATTGCACAGGCAGTCGTGGGGCTGGAATATGAAATTACGGCGGATAGCATGGCCCGGATCTCTTACGCTCACCCAACCTACTCCGAAGTCATGAAGGAAGCGCATACCATAGCATCGGGGCGACCATCGGTCAATATTTAGCTGTATTTGATTTGCAGAGGGTCATATGGGTGACTTTCTGCAAACAATAAACAATTGACGGAAACCTTGGTTCGGATTTAGGGATAAACTATATTTGCTGTATATCAATCAGCATTATCCTATGGAGCAACATCTATTAGCGGAGAGCATCCAGAATCAAATTGATCTTAACGCCCAAGAGAAGGAGCTTTTCTTTTCTTTTGTCAAATTGAAAAAGGTCAAGAAAAAACAGGTTTTATTGTTGGAAGGAGATGTGAGCCGCTATGCGCTATTCGTTGTTTCGGGCTGTTTGCGTAGTTATTGTGTGGATGAAAATGGCAATCCTTATATTCAGCAATTTGCTCCCGAAGGCTGGTGGATTGGGGATATGTATAGCCTTATCACAGGCAAGCCGGGGCATCTTGTTGTGGATGCCATATTCGATTCTGAAATCGCCATGATTGCAAAAGCGGATCTGAATAGGCTGTACCAAGAAATCCCGCAGTTGAATATCTATTTTAGGATACTGGCTGAAAATGCCCTGGTATATTACCAAAGCCGTGCGATGGAAAACTTACGTTTGACTGCTAAGGAACGTTATGAAAGATTTTGCACCCGATACCCTAGCTTGATCGCCTGCCTGCCCCAAAAGCAGGTTGCAGCCTATATTGGCGTGACCCCCGAATTCTTAAGTAAGATGCTGAATCAATAAATGCAGTTACCACTTTTCCTGTAGCAATGTTTCCAATTGACTGATTTCCTGCTGATACATTGTTTTCTTGCGTGTTCCAAAATAAAGGGTATTCTCCACAGGAGATTGTCCTTCCCAGACCAGTTTTATTTTACCGGAAGCAATAGCCTCCGCACATAAAAAATCAGGAACAATGGAAAAGCCCTTGTTATTGCTAAGGCATCGTATAATAGAGCTGATATTGGGTACAATGTAATTGGGACTGAAATCCGGATGTTCGCCAAAATGTGTTGACCAGAAATTCCTGAGGTGATCCATATCTGCGGCAGTGCTGTACCATAGCTGTTTTTTTAATAGCTCGGAAGCTTCTTTGATCTTATTGCTATGCAATAAAGATTCCAATTCGGTTGTATCTGTTTGGCAACCTGCGATCAGCACGATACGCTCTTTTGAAAAGGGCTGATAGACTAAATTCTGCTGATTGCCTTTTTGCGGTGTAATAATTAAGTCGAGTAATCCATTGTCCAGATCCTGTTGCATCTGTGGATATTCGCCGAATTTAATAATTAGGTTAAAGGGAAGCTGGGCAATATGCTCCTCAAGAGTGTATTGAAAGGTTTCAAAACACATACCAACGCTGATGGTAATACGTTCATCCAGGGCACGATTGTGAAAATGTTGTTCGCCTATTTCTAGCTTTTTAAGCGGATCAATAATATAATTATATAAAATTTTTCCTTTCTCTGTCGGTACCATCCGGCGTGCTGACCGATCGAATAGTTTGTGGCCAGTAAATGCCTCCAAAGAGTTGAGGTGCAGGCTCACACCGGGCTGTGAGATAAACAATTCCTGTGCAGCTGCAGACAGTGTACCGGTCTCATAAATCGCCTTAAAAGTACGAAGCCATTCTAAGTTCCATTTCATATCTATTATTTTAATGATACAAATATACAATTTAAATTATTTGTATTATCTATAATAATGATAGAAATTTGTGTTATCAATAATAAAAATAATAGAGATGAATATATTTATTATCAACGGCGGACAGGAGTTCGCACACTCAGGTGGCTCTTTTAATACCACAATTACAAATTGGACGGAGCAAACTTTGGTTAAGAATGGATTTGAAACCCGTGTGACCAATGTAAATGATGCGTTTGACGCGATGGTCGAAGCTGAAAATTTTAAATGGGCGGATATCATTGTGTATCATTTTCCTGTATGGTGGTTTCAGGTGCCTAATCGTCTAAAACTTTATATAGATGAAGTGTTTACAGCTGGACACAATAATGGAATCTATCGGAGTGATGGCCGTTCGCGTAAGAACCCTGCAATCAATTATGGTACCGGTGGATTGATGCATGGGAAAAAGTATTTTTTAACCTCAAGTTGGAACGCGCCAGATACTGCATTTACCATGGAGGGCGAGTTTTTTGACCAACATTCTGTTGACGAGGGGGTTCTTTTTGGTTTCCATAAGATGAATCAATTTGCGGGACTGGAAAGTATCGGAAGTTTTCATTTTCATGATATGGAGAAGGGTGCAACACAGGAACGTGTGGACAATTACGAAAAAGAGTATAAAGAATATCTGGAAGAAGTATTTTATTTTGAGAGCCAATTGTCATGAAAATTTATATAACCGCTATATTGAAGGTAAACCCCATCTATCGGGAGGAAGTCATGGCAGTATTGCTGCAGATGGTCGAAGAGAGTCGCAAAGAAGCCGCTTGTATTCAATATGACCTACATCAAACGATGGACGATGAGAATCAGTTTATCTTTTATGAAATCTGGACAGGCCGTTCTGGGCTGGATGCCCATAATCAGCAGCCTTATATCCAGGTTTTTGGACGAATGGCCGGGGAGAAGTTACAAGAGGTGCCGCAGATTTATTTAATGGAAAGAATAGCCTGATACTATTTTGTAAAGTCAGGGGACCGAGTGAAGGATAAAATGGGCTATTATTAAAAATATTCGGATCATTCGTGTTTGCGTTGTCAGCGACAAGCTGCTATTTATCAACACGAATGATTCTATTGGTCCCTTTTTCTACGCCGACGGTCAGCATATTTCGTTGATTCAGACTTTTTTGTAAAAGATTTAACTCATCTTTTCGTTCACCATTTTTGGTGTCCAACCAAAAAGAAGTGGCCATCATACCGATCTGTATCCTGTAAACTGAATCCTGATCAGGGACAACCTGTTCAATAACCTGATTTTCATACCAAATCAGATTATCATCATTCTTTTTGACAGAACAGGAAAATAGCATAAGACCTACGATTAATAAGATGCTTCTGCTCAAAAGATACCTAAGTTTAAAATCCATCTGCATGTTGTTTGATAAACTAAATCTACATTTTTTTCTTTACCTCGGCGCTAAAATATAGTATAAATCTGATGTTTGATACATTATCAATGTCTACGAGGTATTAAGTCAACGAGGTGAAAACAGATTCCAGTTGATGTCTATTGCATGGTTGGGCTCTTTACGTGTACGGTCTTTTTTTAAAGCTATTTTTTCTTGTATAGATATGTAGCTTCAAGATGATCAAGAAATTGAAATAGCTTATTGTTCATTTCGGTATAGTCGTAACCGCGGATTTGATCTGGGGGCTGAACAAACCTGTGCACTTGGCTTTTGTGCAAAAGATCTTTTTCCGCTTTGATCAGCAGTTCAACAACTTCTGAATTGAGTTCGATATGGCATTGAAAGCCGTAAACTAGTTCGGTGTACCTTACGATCTGTCTTGGGCAACCTGCACTGACTGCAAGAACTTGACTGGCTGCGCTAAGTCCCGGCATATCATTATGCCAGTGACCGACAGGAAGGGACTTGCCAAAATGCTGTATTTTCTCGTCTTGTAAACCATCTTCAGTCAGTTGGATCGCAAAGACGCCTATTTCTTTCTCCGGACTCGGTTCGTATCTTACTCCTAGCGCCTCACCGATCAATTGTGCTCCCAGACAAACGCCGACGACGGCTTTTCCAGCATGGATACATTGTTTAATCAGTGCAATTTCAGCAGCTGCATCATAATAGGGATATTCTTGTTGCGACGAATCTGGACTTTGGGGACCACCCATAATAACCAATAAGTCTATCATCACGCTATCTTGTGGTAGAGTTTCATTTTGATATACCCTAGAGAAACTCGTTTTATGTTGTTGTGATAAGGCCCATTGTAAATAGGCTCCTGGAGCTTCAAAATCTTCATGTTGGATAAAATGCACATTCATAAGTTATATTTATAGATCAGATTTCTATTACATCATATTCTCGTTCCAATAGTAATTATCGGGTGTATTTCGCTGTCCGAATATTGCTGTGCCTACCCGCACAATAGTTGCGCCTTCGGCAATTGCTATTTCCAGATCCCCACTCATTCCCATGGATAATTCTTGCATTGTCACGTTCGGGATGTTGAGTCTGATAATTTTTTGCTGAATCTGTTTGAGCAACTGGAAACACTTGCGCACTCGTTCAGCCTCGGCACTCAGAAGAGCGATCGTCATCAAGCCCTTTATGTGTAAGGTATGGAAAACCGAAATCTGTCTGACAAGATCAATGACCTGATCCGGAGCAACACCATATTTACTCTCCTCGTAAGATGTGTTTACTTGAATGAGTATATCTATTGTTTTATTTTCAGCTGTGAGTCGCTGGTGGAGCTTTTGAGCTAAATCGAAGCGATCTATAGAATGCACACAGGAAACATTATATTTAAGGATTTCTTTGATTTTATTGGTTTGCAAGTGTCCAATAAAATGATTGCAGTGTGGAAGCTCCTTCAAATCTTCGTATTTCTCCTTTAGTTCCTGCACCTTGTTTTCGGCAATTAAGGTCTGTCCAGCTTGTAGAGCTATTTTAATTCGCTCTGCTGTTACGGTTTTTGTTGCGAGTAATAATTTTACTTCTTGTGGATCTCTGCCGTTGTTTTGGCAAGCTTCTTTGATCCGGCGTCGTACAACATTTATATTGTCGATAATAGTTGAATTCATGTTTCTGAATTAATTGTTGGTCCAATTTTTTTTCATCATAATATCGGTTTGTTCATCATCACCCAATTTGAAAATATGTTTATCGAAGGCGACAAAACCATTTTTTTGATAAAAACTGATTGCACGAAGATTTTCCTCCCATACCCCCAGCCAGATAAACCCGACATTTTTTAACCTGGCGATATCCAATGCTTTTTCATAAAGAAGCTGCCCTACTTTTTTTCCATGAAATTCTTGTAGTACATAGATACGTTCTATTTCCAGTGCATGCTCATGTTGTAATTCAGTTTGTGCCTTTTCACTGTTTATTTTGAGATAGCCAATGACTCTATTGTCGAGTCGCGCAAAATAAAACTCCGACCCTTGATTGCTTAATTCAGCCAATAGTGTTTCCTTCGAGAATTTTTCCGCCATATATTTTGCCATATTAGCTGCTGCATTGGCTTCGGAAAATGCCTCGATGAAGGTTTGCTGACTTATATTCTGCAATAGATCAATATCAGTCATTTTCACTTTGAGAATTTTTATGTTTATTGAATTTTTGTCCATGTGGCTGTGTGTAATAAATTAAGACTGTAAGTTTCTGATAGATTTAGCGATGCTCTTTTCGACAGAATTGCCCCCTTTCTCTAAATGTGTAGCGATACGTTCCCTTTCGGCGGGTGCTTTGTTCTGACTAATCTTTTTTTGTCCTTGTAGATCCGTTACTTCCAACTCGAAGGCAACAATACCTCGCATCATGCCTTTTTTAAAACGATCTGACAGTCCTTGCCATTGGTTTAAATAAGCACTGTCGTAGGTCTTGATCATCTGTTCAAGCCCTGCTATTTTTTCGTCCTCATTGTTTATAATCCGTGCTGTTCCGTAGGCATGTACAGCGATATAGTCCCAGGTTGGGACGCTTTCCTCTTTGTCGTAATGCATCGGGGATATGTAGGCATGTGGTTCCGAAAAAATAACCAATGAAGTGTTTTCTACAATATAATTGGCTTGCTCATTTGCAACAGCAAAATGCGAGCTTAAAAAGAGCTTATCAGCATGTTCGTTAATCTGAAAAGGAAGCTGCGTCGCTATCGGAATATTGTTTTTAATGGATACAATCGTTGCAAAACTAAATTCTTTCATAAATGCGAGCTGTTCCCTGTAGTCTTCAAATTGAAAATGTTTGGGTACGTACATACAAAGGTGTTTTTGTGATCACAACAAAAATAGGGCTAAAGTGATTGGAGTAAATGGTCCAAATCCAAGAAAGTGGCTGGTCCAGTGACAATACCTATACACATTCCCGTGAGGTCGAATGGCCGGATAGTACGATAGCTGCTGAACTGATGAATGTATTGGTTTTATAATTGCCAGCTGACAAGGTCTGTTGTATTTCATTCCTTGTTATTTGGCAAATTTTTTAGCGCCACCCACACAGAGTATGACACCAATGGTAACGAATAGCATGCCGATATTCACGTCTTCATGAAGTAGGCTAGCAGCTAAGATTAGACCAAAGAAGGGTTGAAGAAGCTGTAGCTGTCCAATCGAGGCGATACCACCTTGGGCTAATCCTTTATACCAAAAGATAAAACCAATAAACATGCTAAAGAGGGAAACGTAGGCAAGACTTGTCCATGCTCCAATACCTACGTTTGCCACCGTAGTTGGAAGAAAAATATAAGTCAAGGGCAGAGCTACTGGTAATGAAAATACCAATGCCCAGGAAATTACTTGCCAGCCCCCCAATGTCTTTGAAAGCTTGCCGCCTTCGGCATACCCCAGTCCACAAAGAATAACGGAAAATAACATCAGAATATCTCCGGCGGGGGAGGAGGATATTCCTTGGCTGAGCGCATACCCAACTACCAAAAGACTGCCCAATATCGAAAAGATCCAGAACACCGGGCGAGGACGCTCGCCACCACGAATGATACCAAAAACTGCTGTTGATACAGGAAGTATACCTACAAAGACAATGGAGTGTGCGGAAGTCACATAGCGTAGGGCCAAGGCACTCAATAAGGGAAAACCAATGACTACGCCCAACGCGACAATACCAAGGGATAAAAACTGTTTTTTTTGAGGGAATTTTTCCTTGTTGATCAACAATACGATAAGCGCGAGTATACCTGCGATAGTAGCGCGGGCTACGGTCACAAAGAATGGATCCAAATCTAAGACGGCGATCCGTGTTGCCGGCAATGATCCACTAAATATAATGACGCCCAGTAAACCGTTTAGCCAGCCATTTGATGATTCCGTTACTTTTGTATTGATGCGCATTGTCAGATTATCTAAATTTTGATACAAAACTCGTGAATAGTTATGGATGAGTACAGTTACAGTTTTTGTTTAATTGATGGATACAGTTATATTTACAAAATGGGAAAAGACTTTCTGTACAGTGTTTTGGCTCAAAATATAGCAAGTAAAATAAAAAATGGTGTTCTCAGGCCCAATGAACGGCTGCCATCAGTGCGTATGTTGAGTAAAGAACATGGTATCAGTATGAATACAGCTAAGCGGGTATTCCTCGCTTTGGAAGCGCAATCACTAATTTATTCGAGACCGCAGTCAGGGTATTTTGTTAACGCATTGAATCAGCATAAATTGCAACTGCCCGAAACAGGTCAAATAAAGCTTATGGCGGATAGTGTGGAGCCCAATGAGCTGATCAGTAGCGTGTACGCGAATATGGGCCGTAAAGACCTAACCCTGTTTTCCATTGGTGTTCCCTCAGGGGATTTACTGCCTTTGGCGAAATTAAAAAAGGAAATCGTACTTGCAACCCGAGAATTAGATGCTGGTGGAGCTGAATATGAGTCTTTACAGGGAAATTTGAAATTGCATAGGATGGTGGCAGCCCGTTCCCTGGGCTGGGATGGTCGATTGACAGCGGATGATGTCATCACAACGAATGGCTGTATGCATGCTTTGTCGCTTTGTCTGATGGCATTGACCAAACCGGGAGATACCATTGCGTTGGAAAGTCCCTGCTACCCCGGTATTTTGCAGTTGGTTCTGAGTTTGGGATTAAAGGTTATTGAATTGACCTGCGATCCAATATCAGGAATTGATATCCATACGCTTGAACGTCTATTGCCCGAAATCAATGTTTGTCTGCTTGTGCCCAATTTCAATACCCCATTGGGCTATTGTATGCCCGATAAAAATAAAAAGGAAGTGGTCAGATTACTTGCTAAGTATGCTATTCCGCTGATTGAAGATGATACCTATGGCGATATCTATTTTGGGGGCGAAAGACCCAAATGTTGCAAAACATTTGACGAAGACGGTAATGTGCTATGGTGTGGCTCGGTCTCAAAAACATTGGCCCCGGGCTACCGCGTGGGCTGGGTCGCTGCGGGTAAATACAAGGACCGGATTCTCCGCCTGAAATTAATCCATGCCCTGTCGTCCACAACATTAATTCACGAGGCAGTGGGTAATTTCTTAATGACCGGAAGATATGACCATCATCTCTATAATCTTCGGAAAACATTGCTGGAAAACTATCAACGGTTTGCCAATGTGATCGCGGAATCTTTTCCGGAAGGAACGCGGATCAGTAGACCCCAGGGTGGACTAGCACTCTGGGTTGAGCTGCCAAAACGCATTGACACAACAAAGCTTTACAACTATGGATTAAAAAAGAAAATAAGTATTGCTCCAGGGAGAATGTTCACCCTGCAAAATCAATTTCAAAATTGTATGCGCCTCTGCTTAGGGCTACCCTGGACAGATGAACTACGTTTTGCGCTGGTACAGTTGGGAAATCTGGCCAAAATGATGCTACATGCCGATAAAACTGATCCAGAAATAGATCACGGATCTTAATGCTGTTTCTCCGGGTTTTTGTGCTGGTATTGTGGTACATGATCCACTTTTGCAAATAGGTGTGGGCCATTCATTTCAATGCCTGCGGCCAGAAAGTCATTTAGAATATGTTGATAAATTTCGGATTTGGCCAGCTCAATTTCCCCGGATTTGGAAATATAGATATTCAGTTCGTAGAGGACATAAAAGTCGTCTAGTTTTTTTTGTAATACAAATGGTGCCGGAAGTTGATTGACACGTGCTATACGTGGGGGAATATTTAAGAGCAATTCGTGTATACGTTGCCAAGGTTCTTCATAGCCCACTGTGAGTTCAACCTGAAAACATATTCCTTCTTCTGAAAAGGTAGAATAATTGATCGTATTACCTGATAGGATGGAGGAATTCGGAATGGTGATTTCCTCATTTTTAATTGTCCGTAGCCGCGTTACCAAGGGTGATTTTTCAATGACAACCCCTGTCTTATCCGCAATTGTGATCCGGTCACCGATACGGAAAGGGCGCATATAGGTAATGACAAGACCCGCAATAATATTTGAAATAGCTGATGATGATCCCAAAGAGAATAGTACTCCAATAAAAACAGATATCCCTTTGAAGATGTCCGAATTGGCGCCCGGAAGATAGGGGAATACAAGTACCAATGTAAAGGCCTGTAGCAGAAACCTGACAATGGTAAATGTAGGCATGGCAAACTCGCGGTGAAAGCCATTGATCTCCAATTTACCTTTATCAATCTCGTTAAAAATATATTTTACAAACCGTACCGCGTAACGCATGACAAATAGAATGACAAAAACGGTGATCAGATTTGGAATATAATCCCAAATGGCGATGACCGCTTTTTTTAGGGGTTTGGTAAAAAGTCCGATCAGATTGGAGGCCCAGCTTTGTGTAAAGGGAAAGACACTGAAAACAATGGGAAGCATGATGAAAGCGATCAACACAATCATTCCCCAACGGGCAATATTGATTGCGTTAATGAATATGCGGGTTTTCTGGACAGAGGTGACCAATACATAATTTTTTATTTTCACATCCTTGATCCGCTCTATACGTTCGGCTAGCAGGCGGTTCGTGCCATACTTTTTTAGTCTATTGATAAAAAATACCAAAATTGAAAAGATGATGAGGATAAGGAGGACAAGCCCTGTGCGGATCAGCAGTTTGGTTACGCTATTATCTGCTCTTTCCTGACTGATGGCCCTTTGGATACGCTTGAGGTATTGGTTGGCAATCTCTTCTTTGCTTTTACCCTCCAGTAGGGCGTCAAGTTCCGTAACGGACGTGATGACCAGGTCTTTGTAGACGATGTCGGCGCTGATTTCGTTGTTCTCGATTTTGAAGGAATCTACTTTTACAAAATCATCTTCATAGAGACTTTCAATTCTGTTGACCACATTATAGGCGCGATCTTTGGCCAGGGATGATCCCAATTTATTATAGATATAAAAGAGGGTATCATTAAACGGCGCGACGGCATAACGTTTGGTGTTTTTTTTGATTGAATCGACTTTGATTTTTAACTGTTGCTTGCGCAGGTTGTTTTCTTCGTCAAAGTTATTGAGCTGTTGTTTTAGATTTTCTTTCTTGGGACTATTTTGACTTTTGAGACTGGCGATTTCATTCTGTAGCTTCTGACGTTCGAGTGAATCGTTGATCTGTTGTTGTCGGATGTCATTTAACAAGGTGCTTAAACCAAGTTCTTTTTTATTGATTGAATCGGCTTCTTGTGCATAAAGCCCAACGCTTGAACAAAAAAATAGTATAATCGCAAAGAAAAAAATGTAAAATCTTCTCATATTCTCCAGGGTAAAATTGATTCCAGATCTATTAGCCTAACCAGTCTGATCCTGATCTGATAGCCAAAGATAATAATGTTTTTTGTGGAACCCCGTTATCGGATGTCTCAATCTTTTCCGATCGTCTTTTTATCGTCTAATCTATGGGGAACCGGCTGCAATTTGATATAAATTGCATATAAATTGATACGAAGAGGCTGCTGAATGTCAGTTATTCCAACGTTATTTGTTGTTAAGCATAATATTTCTTTTCATGCATTTTTAATGATTTTTTTTTATGCCTGAAAACAACTAAGTCGCTAATTTTATCAAAATATATGATTAAACCCTTTAAAAAACCTATTTTTAAGATGAACAAACTCGGAAAAGTGAGTTTTTGTTGCTTGCTGGCTTGTATATCAAGTTTTTTTGATGTGCAGGCACAACAAAGAAAAGCTCCAGCCTATCCATTGATTACCCACAATCCAAACTTTAGTATCTGGTCAATGACGGATCAGCTGAATGCATCGACGACCAAACACTGGACGGAAGCTGACCATTCACTGCTCGGACTGATCAATGTTGATGGTAATATCTATCGTTTTCTTGGTAAAGAGGAACCCAGTTATAAAACTATTCTTCCTACAGCAGAAGATCAGCCATTTACTGTACAATATACGGAGTCTAAACCTGCAGGAGACTGGCAGTCAACTTCTTATAAAGCCAGTGACTGGAAATCAGGCGCTGCTCCCATAGGAGATGACCAAAGACATGTCAAGACGCTATGGAAATCGGATGATATATGGGTGCGACGAGCCTTCAATGTGACCGACCCGCAACGCATCAACGAACTATTCTTAAAATTGAACCATGATGATAACGTGGTGGTATTTTTAAATGGAAAAAAAGTTTATGAAAAGGCAGGTTGGACAAATAGCTTTCAGTACCTGCCCATAAATAAGTCTGATCTTAAAGCCGGACAGAATCAGATCGCCATCCACCTAAGAAATACTGCTGGCGGCCGTTATCTTGATTTTGGCTTGGTAGATCGGCTTAAAGAGAGCGGGCCTAAAATACAGACTGCCGTACAGAAGGATGTGGAGGTAACAGCGACACGTACCATATACAACTTCCAGGCGGGCAACGTTGATCTGAAACTTACGTTTACATCGCCGCTATTAATGGATGATCTCAATCTATTGGCTAGACCTGTATCCTACATTACTTATCAGGTAAAGGCAAATGATGGAAAGCAACATGCTGTTAAAGTGTTTTTAAGCGCGGCATCCAATATCGCAGTGTATAAACCTTCACAGGAGGTCACTGCTGAAAAATATGAGACTGATCATTTAGCTATTTTGAAAACAGGGACAGTCGAACAGCCTATTTTGCAAAAAGGAGCTGATGATATGCGCATCGACTGGGGCTATTTCTATATTGCGTCACCAAAAAAGGACCAGGCCTGGCAGTTTTTAAGTCCAATGGCAACGGCAGTGGACGATTTTAGAAAAGGGCGTACCAAGTCAACAAGTACAAGGGGAACAGCATTATCATTGAATACAATCATTCCTTTTGGGACAGTGGGCAACAAAGAAGTCGAACGTTTTGTTGAACTTGGCTATGATGAAATTTATGCTATCCAATATTTCGAAAAAGATCTGCGGCCTTGGTGGAATAACTCCGGGAAGGAAACCATCGAAAATCAGCTCACATTAGCGGCCAATGAGTATCGCTCCGTGATGGATAGGTGTATGGCTTTCGACAAGGAAGTCTATGCAGATGCATTGAAATCAGGAGGCAAGGAATATGCCCATTTAACAACATTGGCTTATCGGCAAAGTATTGCTGCCCATACACTGGTAAAAAGTCCACAGGGTGAATTGTTGTGGTTGTCTAAGGAAAACAACAGCGGCGGTTTTATTAATACGGTCGATGTCACTTACCCATCTGCGCCCTTATACTTGATCTATAATCCGGAATTGTTGAAGGGGATGTTGACTGGTATCTTTTACTTTAGTGAAAGTGGTAAATATCCTCACCCGTGGGCAGCACATGATTTGGGGACATATCCATTGGCCAACGGGCAGACTTATGGCGAACCGATGCCTGTTGAAGAGTCTGGAAATATGATTATTTTAACGGCGGCGATTTCGAAAGTGCAGGGGGATGTGAGCTATGCAAAGAAGCACTGGAAGACGCTTACCACTTGGGTAGACTATCTTGTAAAAGATGGTTTTGACCCTAAAACGCAATTATGTACAGATGATTTTGCGGGCCATCTCGCCCGTAACGTAAACTTATCGGTAAAGGCTATTGTGGGGATTGCCTGTTATGCGCAAATGGCTGAAGCGATCGGTGAAACTGAAACGGCGAAGAAATATCGTGCCATAGCGGAGGAGATGGTGCCAAAATGGATGGAAATGTCAGATGCCGGAGACCATTACGCGCTGACATTTGACAATAAAAACACCTGGAGCCAAAAATATAATCTGATTTGGGACAAGGTGCTGGGACTAAATCTATTTCCACAGAAAGTCTACAACACGGAGATCAAGTATTACCTTACCAAACAAAGTAGATTTGGAATTCCATTGGATAGCCGAAAAGCATATACCAAAAATGACTGGATTTTGTGGACTGCAACTTTCGCGCCGACAAGAGAAGAATTCGAAGCTTTGGTGCACCCGGTTTACAATCATGCGATCCAAACAGAATCGCGTGTTCCACTAAATGATTTTTACGATGCGAATACGGGGATACGTGAGAATTTTAAGGCGCGTAGTGTTGTAGGCGGTTTTTATATGAAGATGCTATCGGATAAACTTCAGTAAAAATAGATATATGAATACCTTATAAAAAGTATTTCATTATAATATGAAAAATTAAGGGAACCAACGGGTTCCCTTTTTTGTGATAGACTATGGCTTTCTAATAAAAAAACAATTCCAGAAATTGAGGCTATCTGTTTTCAGATAATCGAGGATCAGATCAATCCGTTACCGTATACTTTGGGGCTTGTTACACAGTATAATTTTAAGTTTTTTACAATCAATTTCAATGTGATCTTTGTCTTTTATCTTATGCTTTTTCTGTAAATATTTTCGAGTTACCATGATTGCTTCTTGCGTGATTAGTTGATCGAGCTGTCTTGAGGAGAGGTTGAGACAGGTACGAATGAGGGATGATAACCTAAGTTGAAAGTCAAAGGGATAATCAACCTCAAATGTTAAGATCCTTTCATTCAAAGACAGCAATTCATCGCTTGAAATCTGATCATATTGTAAAACATAGGTTACTGTAGCTAAATCGGCTTCAACTTTATTCTTTCTTCTCATTTCTTCGGAAAATGCATATCTCCAAGCCAGTTCCGTATCGTTATTTTGAAATTTGTTGAACAATATACTGTCTATTGCAGTTGGTCGGGTACGTGAAAATATGGTTAAATTGTATGTGCTGTCACATTTAACACATCGGTAAATCAACCAGACATCGATGTTTTTTTTCTGTGCATTTATCCTGAATTTTTCACTGCAATAAAATTGTTTACTATCGCAGTGGCTACATGATTTCTTTAATAGTGGTGTATTGTTTGGACTGACAGCCCATGTATATTCCTTTTGCATTATTTATAGTCGTGCTTAATATTCTTTGTTAATTTTTTTGATATTATTCACGATGTTTCTGCTATTGCAACACGAGGGTATGGATAGCAGCTTGCGTAGCAAAAAAGAACTATTTGCTATAACAGTTGGGTGAATAATAAAATCAAATGAAAGCCTGTTTGGATAGGATTACCCAAATAAAAGAATGATTAGCCTGTGGTTTGTGAGGCTAATTAAGCAACTATAAATTTAAGAATTGTGTTCAAAACGTAATCGTTTGGTCTATAAACTAAGTTAAGTAATTTAATTGAAATTACTAAGAGAGGTTTTGTAAAAACAACATTTCACCGACAGCAATATGAAATACGCTGTGCCGGTGAAACGTATGAGTGGGATTTATTCGTCTTTTAAGCTATTGACCGGATTTATTCGTCCTATTTTTAGCGCGTGGTAAAATATGGTTCCAAATGCAATCACCATGCTGGCGGTTCCTGCGAGTATAAATATCCAAGCCTGGATACTGATTCTGTAATTGAAGTCCTGTAACCAAGTGTTCATTGCCCACCAGCCAATAGGACAGGCGATTAGAATGGCTATGAAAATAAGTTTTATAAAATCAGCGGATAACAATTTTATAATTTCTGGCAAACTAGCGCCAAGAACCTTCCGGATGCCGATCTCTTTTGTCCGTTGCTGGGTCACAAATGCGGCAAGTCCAAATAAACCCAAACAGGCAATAAATATAGCCAAACCTGCAAAGGTTGAGACAATAATCTGAGTCCGTTGTACATCTGCATATAACATGGCGAAGCCATCATCCAAGAAGGTGTATTGGATCTTTTGATTTGGAGAGAATTTGTTCCAAACGTTGGTAATTTCCTGAATGCTCTGCTCCATTTTGTCCGATTTAAGTCTGATGGATATCATATTCGGGCTACCACCAATAACCAATGCCAACGGTTTAACATCCTCATTGCGCATGTTTCCAAAGATAAAATCTTCGACCACAGCAATGATTGTATAAGTTGCATAATTTCGAATTTTTGCACCGATCGGATTTTTGATGTTCAACTCTTTTACCATCTTCTGATTGACTATTATCGCTGCGGAATCGGTTGGCATGTTCATGTTGAAATTACGGCCCTCGAGGATTTTGATCCCAAAGGTGGAGATATAATCATCATCAACAATCCAGTTTTGGCCGCCTACACCTACATCTTGATTTTGTCTACCATCGTTCCAAAATGAATTTCCGTTACGTTTTACACCGTCCATCGTAACTGGTAGGTAATCACCAATAGATACAGAAGCCACACTGGACAATTCCTTTAATTCGTTTTTTAGTAACCTTTGCTTTCCATCCAACGTGCCCGTTCCTCTTAATATGAGCACCTGTTCTTTGTTGAACCCTAGGTCTCTATTTAAAATATATTTTATCTGTTGGTTGATGACTAAGGTGCCAATGATCAGGATGATAGATGTTGCGAACTGAAAGATAACAAGTCCATTTCGAAACCAGTTGCGGCTAGATTTTAGATTTATGTTTCCTTTTAAAACAGCAATTGGTTTAAATTTAGAAAGATACATTGCAGGGTAAATTCCAGATACAATAGCTATCAATAAAGCGAAGACGACAAGGACTGGGATAAAATACCAGGTCGTCCAAGGAAAAACTAAGGATTTTCCGGCAATC
Source organism: Sphingobacterium sp. HMA12 (assembly GCF_002933815.1). GTDB lineage: Bacteria > Bacteroidota > Bacteroidia > Sphingobacteriales > Sphingobacteriaceae > Sphingobacterium. The sequence goes on along the minus strand of NZ_BEYR01000001.1, from coordinate 2,984,153 downwards.
TGATTGAAAAAGGGAAGTAGAAGCACAGCGAAAAATAAGGCAAATGCGATCGAGATTCCACTGTATAAAAAAGACTCCGTCATGAACTGTATAATGAGGGCCTTTCGACCGGAACCGATTGTCTTCCGAACACCAACTTCTTTTGCACGTGTAGCAGCATTGGCAGTAGACAGGTTGATAAAGTTGATCATTGCGATGATTAATATAAATGTCGCTATTCCACCAAAAATATAGACCAATCGAATATCACCACGATTTTGGCTTTCAATCTTATGAGTTTGGACATCATTGGAATATAGATGAATCTTTTCCAAGGGCTGTAAGGTCATTCTTGCAGTATTCCAAACCTCTTCATTGACCGTCATACCTGCTTTAATCACGGCGGGTTTGTAATGGTCCTGAATGTAAGATTTTGTGATTTTCTTTTCTAATTGTTGTATATCGGTACCTTCTCTGACTTTAAAATAGGTTGTATAGTTGGAGGCTAACCAATTTAATTGTTCCCCTTCATAAGGCTCATAACCCCTTAAAGTCATAAAGAAATCAAATCCATATAGATTGGAGTTTGTGGGAATATCATCGATGACTGCTGTAATGGAATATTCATTTGATTTATCATTATTTAGATAGATGCGTTTTCCGATCGGATTTCCGTTAAAGAGTTTCGCTGCTTTCCGCTTGGTGATTACAATAGTCTTTGGATTGTCGAGCGCATGGCTTAATGAACCAAAGATTGTTTTGGTTGGGAAGAAATCCATGATCGCTTGATCTGCAAAACAGAAGCCTTCTTCGGAAAATAGTTCAGCATTGCCAGTTGTGGCGACTTGATTGGTTCCAGCACCAAAAAGAGGGTTTGTTAATAATCTTCCGGAGCCAATAATTTCTGGAAATTCTTCTTTTAAAGTAGCGCCCGCTGGAGCAGGTAGCGATAACCCTTTTAGAACAGTATTGTCTTTATTGATGACGCCTACTACCCTGAAAAGTAGGTTAGCATCTTTGTAAAATTTATCATAACTCAACTCATGCTTTACATATAAAACAATAAGCATACAGATCGCTATGCTAAAGGCAAACCCGCCTATTTTTATTACCGAGAAGAAGCGTTGATTTTTTAAGCTTCTCCAAGCAGTTTTTATATAGTTTTTTAACATAACGGTATCAATTATAAATAGATGAATATTTTATGTTTAAATAGAATGGCAATTGATTTGCCATTGTTTTAATGTTTTGATTTTTAATTATTTATGTTTTGTTGTTGTATGGAGGGACTGTTCATATTCGAACATGTTTTTGTTCAGATGCGGACAATTATACGTTACAGTCAGCGCTGGCAAAATCTATAATTATTAATCACTATTGTTCGTCAATTTTGATGATATAAAAATAAAAGTGCTTGTATCTACTTGATCTACGATCGTTTGATCGTACACTGCTACCCATAGACAACGATATGATGAAACATGGATATAATTAATAGGGTCACTCGTCTCAGGATACGCATGGTAGATAATGTGATTGCATGATTCGTCAGGTTGGTTGCAGCTGGTAAAAAATAAACTTGCGGAGGAAACAGCTTTGCTGCCAAACTTATCTTGCTTCGATACTAACGGCTGTTTGGTATATTGACGCATATAGTGATCATCCTGATCCCTCTTTTTGTCATTATCCTCTTCGGACTTGCTGTATTGGAAATATTACAGTCGGTACAATGCCTCCTGCACAATTATATTCATTTTTCATTGCTAATATTTCAAACCAGCGTTTTTGCGTCGGGTCAACTTTGGATGCCACTGAGGTCACCGTACTGTCCGCAGATCGTCTTGGTTCTATCTTTGCCGGTTGGATGATAACGATTGACTTCTTGTGCCATAATATTTTTAGTTAAAAGAATAAGGATTGTGCAACTTATGATTTGTCTAATGCATGCGATATTGAAGAATGTATTTTCATGTACATACCATTGCTGATTTAGCGAAGCTACGAAAGGAATACCTGCTACAACAGTGATATTTACGAATCGTAAATAGTTTTTATGATTCGTAATATCATTCTTACAGATTAGACACGTGGTCTATATACCTATTTGTTGAGATAAACCAATTGTATCAATAAGCAAACCATTGCCTGATCACAGATAATCAAGATGTAACAGGTATTTGCAATTTGACAAGTGTCCCTCCTGCGGGATTTTTTAAGATTTTTATGCTCGCCTTTCTGCCTAGGAGTTGCATGCGTTCGTGGCTGATTGTTCCAGACAGCGAGCGATGTGGAGTTTCTTGGATATTTGGTTCAGACTTGCCACTATCAAGGATGTCCACAGCTAAAATATCTTCATCCAACTGAAAATGAATATCGATATTGCCTTGACAGGTTTCGAGGTCAATACCGTGTAGTAGGGCATTCTCAACATAAGGCTGTATCAACATTGGAGGTAACATGATGGCACTCAAATCCTGTTCGTCTGGCAGTGTAATGTGATAGGTAAAAGCATCTTCAAAACGCATTTGCTGTAAGATCAGATAGTTTTCCAGTGTTTCGATCTCTTCATGTAATGGCACTAGATTCTCTCGACTTAGCTCTAGATTGCTCCGCAACAAACGACTAAAGCGATTGAGATACTTAATGGCACTTTCTTTCTTATCTAATCGTACAAAACTTTGTACTGCTGCTAAGGTGTTGAAAATAAAATGTGGTTCCATCTGTGTGCGTAGCAATTGCTGTTGCAACAGGATTTTTTCTTTCTCCTCGCTTAGGCGTCGCTGACGGAAACTATAGTATAGAAAGAATAAAATAATAATCAATAAAATTAGACCCAAAGAGGATATGACCAGCCACAGACGATTTTGCTGTAGTTGTAATTTATTGATCTTAATGCTTTCATTCAATGTGCGAATGGACTGATCTTTGGACTGTAGTTGATACAATGCATTCATTTCGGCAATAGCCTGTGTGTTTTCCGAATGATAAACACCTTTCTGTAATTGAACAATGTTGTCTAAGACGTTAATTGCTGTTTCTTTTTTTCCCTGTAAACGATACAGTTCGGCTAGGCTTTTTTGAAAGAGTATTTCATTGTGTGGGAAGATCAATTTAGGGAATTGTGTTCTAAGCTGTTTGGCTTTTACTATATATTTCACTGCTTGTACGGGCTTTTTAAAGAGTACATAAATTGATGCGACATTACAGTAATTTACAAATAGATTATTCATCAGCACAGCGGACTCCTTAATATTGCCTAGCTGCTCATCAATTTTTATTTTCAGTAACTGATAATGTAATAGCGAATCTGGTTGTTGTTTCGTTTCAAAGTACTGTATTTTCGAATCGTATAAAAAACTGATGTTATACTTATCGGGAAATAGTCGGTGGAGTTGCTCTAGTTTGTGGAGGTATGGCGCTATTTCTTTGGCAGGCCTCTGCAACGAATTTAGTGTATAAATCATCTGCACGAATACACGTTGACGATTGATATGCTCCTTTGGAAGCGAATCTGAAAGCGCTAGAGCGGCGCGATTCATTTTTTCGGCAAGATTGTACTGAAAGGAGCTCAGATTATTTTGTGCAGCAGAGAGCAATATGGCCGACTTCGCTTCCGCAGAAAGTCCTGTGGTGCTGTCTGAGAGAACAATCGCAGCTGCTTTATTGTAGTAATAGCCTGCTTCTCGTTCCTTCGCTTCGGCACTGCGGATATTGCCAATGCCGTTATAGATAAGTGCCTTATACTTTAGATTACCAGTGGTAGGTTCGATCAATTCAAGTGCCTGCTCCACAAAAAAACCTGCGGAATCTTGCTGAAGCATGGCATATAGCCGAGCCGTATTGTATTTAACTTTTGCGAAGATTACAGTATCATTTTTTACATCAGGATTTTCGCCAAGCTGCCGCCACGCGCTTTTGAGTGAGTCACCGTTTGTGGGAGTCAACTTTTTGTCTTCGAGCTCCTTGAGCTGTGCTAAAACAGCGTCATGTTTTTGGGAAGAAAAAGTCGGTCTTTTGTCGCAAGCTACAATATGTAAAATAAGTAGCAAAAAGAAAATACTTCGTAACAGATGCCTCATTTCTCTGGGAAAAGCTGGGTTAAAATTATATTTCTCCGTCGTGATGAAATAGGTATTTCTTCTTTGTTTTTTAATACGATATACTCGGAACGGTTAACGCCAGTTATATACTTGCGATTTACCAAGTAGGACTGATGGGTACGTAGGAAATATGGAGCGGGTAATAGTTCCTCATAATATTTCAGCGGTTTGGATATAAGTTCTTTGGAACCGTCACTCAGAAAGAAAAAAGTATATGGGCCATCACCTTTACAATAGACGATGTCATGAACACCAACAATACGCACATTATGAATGGATGTCAAAGCAATACTTTCTGGTAAATCGCCATGGTGCATTGCATGCTGTGCCATATTTAACTGTTGCATCCATTGTGGATTATTATCACTACGACGGCGGTAGCGTTCTAATGCTTCTTTTAATTCAGTTTGGTCAACTGGTTTTAACAAGTAGTCCAAAGCTCCGTACTTGATCGCTTTGATGGCAAAATGATTATATGCTGTAATGAATATGACGTTCTGTGGGATAACATTGAGTTTTTTTAGAAGATCGAAAGCTGTACCATCCTTAAGCTGAATATCCATCATAATCACATCGGGCTGCTTTTCTTCAATTAGTTTTACAGCAGTTCGGACGCTGTCACTCCAACCGATTAGTTCTGTATCGGTTTCCTCTTGTATGAGGTAACTAATTTCTTTACGAACAGCGGGTTCATCTTCTATTATCGCTACTGTTATCATTTTTTTATTATTCTGTTCGGTAAAAATAATAATTGCGAGTAAAAAAATCTTATTCATTTACAATTTGTGCGATTTTTTTCAATCTGTGATACAGACCACCCAGCTTTAATATTTATTTGTTCCACGGATCATAAACGATTTTGACGGATTGTAAATACCTAACCTCGTTGGTTATCGTATTCTTTATATTTGAGTTAGGCATAAAAATAAGTAGCATGGAATTAACAATCGAGATCAATAGTGCGAAAGATTTGGATTTTCTTAAAGATCAACCCATCGATCAGATTGAGAAATTGGAACTGTTTTTTTATACGAACATTTCACTGAAATTTATTGAAAAAATTAGGAATCTGCGCTGCTTATCAATTGCGGGAAGTGTTAAGGATTTATCCCCGCTAGCCAATTGTCAATCACTTCAGCTACTGTCTATTAGTAATAGGGGAGCTGTAAATACATTGGATTTTGTACAGGGAATGGAGCTAGTGTCGTTGCGACTGGAAGGTTTTACTTCTAAAATTGATCATTTAAGCGTTCCTCATCTGCCCTCATTACGGAATCTCGAAATTTCCTCGGTATCAAAGATGGGGGATTTATCTTTCTTGCGTGATTTCTCGGGATTGGAACGCATTGCTTTGTTTGAACTCAATTCAAAAAAATTATTCGATTTTGCTAAATTGGATCAATTAAGTGAATTACGGTTAACGAATATGTTTCAGTTGAAAGATCTGGCCGAACTAAAGACAATTCCAAAACTGAAAACGCTTTATATTCATGAATTTTATATTAATAGGAAAATCAAAGTAGATAAAAAAGCCGAGTTGCTTAAAATAGTAGCTGATTTAAACCAGATTGATGAAATCGTTCTGACAATTAATGGGGAGAGCAGCAGAAAAGTTGAATTGTTGGCTGAATTAAAAAAATAGAGAAACAATTATGGGATTTTTAAACAAGCTTTTTGGAAAGGGAACTAAAACAGGTCAGAGTACCGAAGCAGAAGCTAAGGTAGAGCAAGTTATTACTGGAGCGGAACCTGCAGCTAAAGTGGAACAGGTTGCGCCTACAGAGAAGCCCGATGATAGCTTACCCTATCGTACAGAACAGGAACTGATTGAACGGTTTGGTGGAATTGCCTTTGATAAACAGTATGACTTTGCAACGGTCATCGGTCAAAATAATTGGAATATAGATATGACCAAAGAAGAGATCAGTTTTGGTCCAAACCTTGATTTTCCGATTCAGGTCTTAGGGACTTTCTCGCATTCGTCCGCAACTTGGCTTTGGGCATGGGCAAATACCAAATCTGGTCTTTCTGAACATATTATGCAACAGGCTCTTCAACTGAAAAAATATGGCGAAGATCAAGGGATTGATCTGCTCAGTAGGAGTAGCTTTGATTTTTCCAAAGACGAGTTGCACCGCATTGGTTTAATCGCTTCGGGAATGTTCGATGCAAGTGCTTATTACATTGCTGATTATGGACAGGGAGCAATGCTGGTGACGATCAAAAGCGATCTTATAGACCGTCAGCGTCAAGATGATCATCTGCGGATAATGTCTGTCTTTCCGAAGTTAATTTCCCAATTTGAAATGGATCATAAGATAGTTTTGCAGCAGTATCTAAATGAAAAAGGGTATAAAATATCGGAACAGGGATCAAGGCTTACAGCAACAAAAGGAGGGAACACGATCACCGCGGACTTTGATGAGTTATCGCGTCTTTCTAATCTCAACGGGTAGAAACTTTCTCCTGTTATCATGCTTACTTGTAACAAGAAAAGCAAAATACTTGCATGGCGGCTTTGTGATCAAAAGTTATGATGCAAAAATGTTTGATGAATAGGTGTGCATTGAAGCTTAAAAAGAGACAGTCAGTTTGCCATGGGCCTTGGGCGGGCGAATGCGAAAGCGGTTTCTGATCAAAGAAAAAAATAAGAAAACTCTTGCGCTTAATCCATTGTTATATGAACTAGAATAAGACTACAGATGAATTTGAGGTTAACACAACGATTTGTTTGGTTGATAGGAAATACATTTTATGTTTAAATTCAGCATCGATAATGCATGATTTTATTTAATTGAATTTGGGATGGTAATACGATTTTTTGTTTTTTTCTCTTTTATATTAAGCACAGTTTATTGTTTTGGTCAAATAAATGTAGACAAAATGCGGGCCGATTATGCTGCAGCAGTTAAAGATAAAAAACTCTGTGAGACCAATTTGAAAACACTGGAAGCTACAGCAAATACAGCAACAGAGAAGGGGTATCTTGCCGCTTATGAGATCCTTTGGGCAAAGCATATGGGGAATCCCTTTTCGAAGTTGGGGCAGTTTAAAAAAGGTAAGAAATTATTGGAATCGGTTATCATTAAATATCCTGACAATATTGATTTACGTTTTATCCGTTGGAGTGTACAGACACATGCGCCATCTTTTTTGAACTACAATAAGGACCGGTTGCGGGATAAACAGTTTTTGGTACATAACCTATATAAGTTGCCTAATCCAGAAGCCAGAAAAATAATTTATATCTACCTGAAGGATGCGAATAGTTATCTCAAGGGGGAGCATATATTCTCCCAGACCGAACTCGCCGAACTTTCCAAATAACTGATTTAAGCCAATAGAGGTTTTTGTGATGAATGACTATGATACCTACAGATCAATGATAATGCTTCTGACGGAAAGATATTTTGTTTGGATCAATACTACTTAAATTCTTTGCACTCGAACGCAAAATAACTCCCAAAGTTATTATGATCTCCTGTTTAAGAATCTAATGACCTCAATACTTCGATAAATATAGCTTTTGTAGCATCTTTTGCCAATTGACAGGGGACTTCAATTAGCTGCGAATTTTATTGTCTTATGCGAGGTGTTTATAGTTATGTGAAGATTATTTTTGTATAAATAGCGTAGATTAAAGTCTTAAATCTTATGACAATGGACAAAATTAGAGATAGCAATTATCGCACATTTATTGGTATCTGGAAAACATCAGGAGAAGTACGGGTAGGTGCAAAAACCGTATCTTTAGTCGGTGTTGATTCTTATGAGTTTATACTCGATCAAAACTGTATTTTACACAAAGCGAATGTTAACATAGGAGACGAACGTAGTGAAACATTTGAAATGATCACCATGCTACCAGGAGATAAAGTGAAGATGCAATATGCAAATTCGAGGGGGGAAAGCGGAGTAATGACCGGGAATTTGACCAATAGCATTTTTACTATTGAGGGGGATGGAATAAAGTTTAATGGGCGAATGAATAATAACTGTTCGATACTTGTGGGGAATTGGTATATGCAAGCAGAAAATGGTGATTGGGAACAATTTATTACACTTAAATTAGAAAAGTATTAAAACAAGAATCTCAATGCAGAGCATGTTTATAGAATCTTTAAATCTTGGCATAGGCCAAGATTTTTGTAAACCATAATGCGCAATTTTGTGTTATCAATAGCAATTAAAAATTTAAAAGATGAAACAGGTATTTATTAATCTCGCTGTAGCAGATGTAAACAAATCAATGGATTTTTATACTCAAATGGGTTTTGAGGTAAATCAACAATTTTGCGATGATGATTCTAAATGTATGGTATGGAGTGAGCATATTTTTGTAATGATCATGACACATGATAAATTTAAATCCTTTACCAATAAGCCTATAGCGGATACAAAAAGTCACATTGCCGCACTATTTGCACTTTCGGTGGAGAGTGTGGAGCGGGTAAATGAAATTGTTGAAAAAGGACTAGCAGCAGGAGGAATAGAGCCTATGCCAATGATGGATCATGGTTTTATGCAATTAAGAAAGGTGGAAGATTATGATGGCCATACCTGGGAGATATTTTATATGGATATGAGCAAATTTCCGGGTGCTTAACGACGAAAATAAGAGAGCTCACATGGTAACCAAGGAGATTGGATCATTTGAATTAGACTGAAGTCCCTTTGGTTCGTTCAAATCGTGATTTTAAATGTTGTCGCCGTGAACGACGTAATCATGATCTTTTAACAGGGTAGTGTCGATTTTTAGTGATATTATTAAAAATAAGTGCTACAATAAATAAAATCAGGCAACCGGAGAGTACGGGACTCAATACATACCAATATCCTAAAGAGGAAATTTTGGTTCCGCTACTTACAGCGATTAGCGCTGTCGCTCCTCCCGGGGGGTGTAATGTGCGGGTATATTGCATGCATACTATAGACAGGGCTACAGCAAAGGGGGCGGTGAGCCAAATGATATCGGGTAGTAGCTGTGCTACAGTAACTCCAGCTATTGCTGACACTGCGTGTCCGCCGATTAGAATTCGGGGCTGCGCAAGCGGACTTTGTATGGCTCCATAAACCAAAACAGAGGAGGCGCCAAATGATCCGATCAGAAAAACATTCTCCAATGGAGGGAAATGAAGTGATTGAATAAAAGCGATGATAAATATGCCCACAAATGCACCAATAAAAGACCAAAAATGTTCCCAGGGATCTATTAATGTTTCCCGATAGATAACATATCTGTAAATACGGAGTTGCCGATGAAGTTGATTTTTCATGTTGATCTGAGCAAAAATAAGGGATTTTAAGAAGTTCTTTTTTATATTTTTTATATTAATCCTTGTGATATTTATAACTTAAACATTCGGCAGCCTGTGCTATCTTCTATTTTGACGAATTTATTGAAGGGCCGTGCTTTGCAGAAGCTTAACCGGTAGGGGCACCCGGTTTGTCGTAACCTTTATCGGTTTTTTTGTAAACTATATCCGGTTTATGACCTATCCATTCCGATCTGACATAAGGAGGATACAGTTGTGATCATCGACCGTTTAAGTGATTTGCAAAAAAAGAGCGAATATGTATTGAATTCCATTGAATATGAATTGTTCTGTACTTATAATTCCATTTCTTATTACTTTTGGGTAAAGTTGTTCTTGTTTGTCAAATTTGGAATTTGGAGCGAAATGTAGACAAAGGACCGCTATATATTTATCAATAAATAATAAAATCCATATATGGTTCTTAAAGCTACAATCTCAGCCTTTGTTATTACTCTTTTGGGATTATTGGCCATGTTGTTAACGCAAGATGCTGATATGAATTTGGTTTATGCAGCATTTTGTATTTCACCCTATTTTCTTTTAATTACCATTATTTATTTTCATTTCAATAACCTTCGAAAAAAATTCAATGTATTTGACAAGCCAAGTATTGTTTTTGAAGGCATTTACAGTTTTATATTTTACTTTATATTTTCCACATTGTTACCTGTGCTACTATTTTTCAGTACGCTAGGCGACGAACATGAGCACAGGATATACGCTGATCTAGGCGGAGTAATTTCAGAAATGTTCCCTTTAATTTTAATTTTGAGTGTTTTTTTAAGCTTATTCAGTAGCATCACATTCGTTTGGGGCCTACGATCGTGGAAAGCTTTGATACTAACTTTTTTGGCCTATATTTTTTTCAGTGTGATCGTATCTATTTTTTCTACTGTTGGTCGTGAGATTAAGGAAGCTGAACGGGAGCGGAGAGATCAAGCAGATAATTTAAAAGAGGGACGATTTGAATGGGCTGGCGCAATGAGTAATCCTGCAGGCTATCCAGTACAACTATATAAGGGGACGTTCATCTTTCCGAAAGATGAAAATTATGAGTTCACATTTAGCGAGGGAAATACCGTAAATTATCATGCTAAATGGGGCGAGGCGGGTGCTGAAACCTATAAACGGATGATGTCATTGCCAAAAGCTATTAATATTACCTGGTATTCGTTCTCAGAGAATGCTTTTTACCAATTCCATGACGCAATAGACTACAACAAATTGCTCAATCTTTTTAAACATTCTTATATAGAACGAAGAGCAGCTAGCGACGTTGAAGAGCATTATGACAAGATTATTTTTGGGTTTGCCCCAGGTGGGAGGCTGGTAATATGGGCTGCTGGAACGGGTTATCGTCAGATCGAAATTGGTCGATATCAGGCGAAGAAAATTAGTGTTGATCAGAAGGTTTCTGACAGTAAGGAAATGGTGTATGGTGATTTATTCAATCAGGAGTGGCGCAACAAGGTATTGACGGATACCTTGATCGTTCCATTGGCAATACAGATGGCAAAAAAAGGGCAACCTGTTCCTGATGATTACTGGAATAAAATAGGAATGGCTTATACATGGTGTCCAAGGGTTGTGAGCGCTCCAGAAATAAAAGCGTATGATGTTATTTTTCAGTATTTTAATGGTGAACGTTTTGCTTTCGATGAAAGAATACAAAATATAACAGTTGAAAAAAGGGGAATTCCACAGAATATATATATCAAATGGTATGATCAAAATCAAAATCGTTGCGCTGTAAATTTTGAATTTAATGAAGCGGATATTTTTAAAAAATTCAATGCTTTTTTTGATCGCGATAAAAATATAGAGGCCAAAATGGAAATTACCGTAGATATCCAAAATGGCAAGGGAACGGCACAATTGAAAAGTGGTGAACACCAGCTTTTACTTATGGAAACCAACATCATTGAATATGGTAAGAAGTTTTGATTTCCCTGATATTATAATACCTTTATGATTTTAAAAGGTCTTTTGCACCTTGTAATTATAAAATATATTCATTTGAATAAATGATATAAAAATAATAAATCTATATTTTTTACATTGTCTGTGCTAACAATTTTTTAATATATCTGCCCGATCTCTTCCACAGATAAATTGTATATTTACAACAGTGAACGAGGAACAACAACCTCGTTTTATGAGTCAATATTAGCCATTTTGCTAAATCATTAAAAAATTATTCTGATAGCGGCTGGGGAATCCTACCGGTAAAATCAGCTTGTCAAATTTTGATTATGCCGTATTTATTATTGCGATCTATTGAGAGTTGACACATTATTAGCTCGCCATTTATACAAAAAATGACCTTTTGAGAATGAGAATTTATTTGCTTTTACTGTTTTTTCTAACCATCCTGACCATTAAAAATACGCATATAGCTGTTGGACAGTCTATAGAAAAAATAGTGCGTATGGAAGACCCCCTTCGTCAGCTTGAAGCTGTTTTGCAACTTCCCGTCAATTTTGGGAAGGATACCTTGGCATTAAAAAAATCACTACAGCCTGTATTAGAAATCGCCAACGAGAAAAATAACTTTATATTGAAGTGGGGATATTACATGCGTATGGCAGACGGGTATTCCATTGCATTTGATCGAACGAATGGTATTTCAGATCAATATTATCTCCTTGCAGAAGAATTGCTCCAAAAGCATCATAATATTGAATTGGAAATGACTGGCTATGCGCGGCAGGGATACTATAACTTTGTGTATAGGAAAGTAAAGGATGCTTTTCCATTCTTTTTGCGGGCAAACGATTTGAAGTCAAAAATTGATATCCGAAAAATGCCATTGGTCGTCAAACACTATCAATTCGTCGCTAATTTTTATAGTTACATTGGAGATCAGGGTAGTGCAGTTACTTACTTACAGGAAGCATTGCCTTTTTCGAAAAGTCCCTCCAGAGAGCGTGTTGATCTGACAAATGCCATTGCCGTTTATCTCGCAAAGGATTCGCTTAATCATCAAGCGCTAATTTATCTAAATCGTGCGATGGAAGAAGCAAAATTGGCTAAAGATTCTGTATGGATTGGTATTATTTCAGGCAATCTTGCTGATCAGGCATGGAAATCGGGCGACAGGCAAAAAGCAATTGCTTTGGTTCGGAAGAATATAGAGCTTTCTATGCGATATGATGAGCGAAAGGATGCCATGCGGGCACATCTGAATTTAGCAAGCTGGTATCTAGCTCTTAAAGAATGGAAATTGGCCCAGCAACACGTTGTATCGGGCATCAATTTGATGGAAGAAAAACCTTACTTTTTGAAATATAAGATGGATGCATCAAAATTGCTATCCGACATTGCTCATGGGTTGAATCATAAAGAAGAAGAACTTAAGCAATTGCATGTCTATCTTGCCTTGAAAGACTCGTTAGAAAAAAGGATAAATGATAAGGAGATACAAAAGATTATGTGGCAACGGGAGACAGAAAGATATAATCGAACTATTCAATCTACTGAAGAAAGAAGACTTCACAGTAAGCGTATATATCAATTTATCGGGGCTTTCTTGATTTTGGTCTTCACGATCATATTGCTGCTAATAAATAAATCAAAAACAAAGATAAAAATGAGAAATACTCTGCTGGAGAAGGATCAGCTCACTCTGGCGTATGAGAAACAATTACTTGATCAAGAACTTGTGATTTTAAAAGATTCCCTCAGTGAATTTACTGATACGATTAAGCAAAATGGTATAACTATTCAACAGCTAAGGCAAGAAATTATTAAAGTTTCCGAGCAAAATCCTGCCTATATGGCCCAGGTTTCCGATAGCCTAAATGCTATGTTGCAAACCCATATTATGACTGATGAAAGATGGTTTAAATTTAAACATGTTTTTGATAAAGTCTATCCGGGCTACCTGTCACAAATGAAGAAAAACTACACAAAAATAACAGATAATGATTTGCGTATACTTGCTCTTCAAAAATTAGATCTAAATAATAGCAGCATGAGTGAACTTCTTTGTGTTTCAATAGAAGCAATCAAAAAGGCAAAACAACGTCTAAAGAAAAAAATGGGGGCGCAAGATCAGCAATCAATCCCTATCGATCGCACCATTTCAAGCTGATTATTATAAACAATAGAAAAAAAATAATTATTGCGCAAAGGCAATAAACAAGCAAGCTCAGTGAAGAGCCTACTTGTTTATATTTAGGATCTTAGGAAGCTGTCGTAGCTATTAGAAACCTATTTTGTATTATTCGCTGTAACATTAAGTTCAATGTCAACATTTTGTGCGATCATCCAATCTTGAGGATTACCTTCAGTACCATAGGTAAGTCCCCAATCTTGTCTTTGAATCGTAAATTTAGAATAGAACGTAACTTCATTACCGTTGAAAGTGATTTTTGCAGGAAATGTTACGTTTACTGTTTTGTCTTTGATTGTCAAGTTACCGCTGACCGTATTTGTCGCATCAGCAACGACACTTTTTCCTTGAGCAGCATCAAATGGAGCAACTTTAGTGATTTCAAATTTAGCTGTTGGGTATTTTGCTGTATCAAAGAAATCAGCACTTTTCAAATGTGCATCCAAATCTGTTGACTTTTTACCACCGGCAGTTGTTGGATCCACCGAAGCGCTATCCGTTACGATCGAATTGACATCAATTGTGAAAGTACCACCTGTTATCGCATCGTTTTCAGCGGAAAGAGTCCCTTCGCTTTTTAAAACACCATATCTTGGATTCAAGCCACCTTTGTGGTAACCTGTCCATTTTAGTGTACTTTTGTCTGCGTCTACAGTATAAGTCTGTCCTTTTTGTTCAGTCACTTCTTGTGCTGATGTTGTCTTAGCTTTGTCGCCACCTGTATTCTGACAAGATGCGAATAACAAAATAAGAGCTAAACCCGAGATTAATTGTTTTTTCATTTTTTAATCGTTTTATTTTTATTATGATGTTTGCATTATTATACCTAGCCGGCATCAATCATGCCATTTCAATTATCAATACAAAGGTATAGTATAGATAGTTTATTTTTGGTATTAGTTTCCTTAAAGAAACTACTTTCCAAAAAGATAGTATGCTGTCACACTGTAATTCTGTATTTTTGTATATATAAGGAGATCAGATCAATGAAAAAAGAAGCGTTATCAAGTTCATCCAGTGGCTGCAAAACAAGGATACTAGCCATAAAAGATACCATGGAGATTTTGGCTGGTAAATGGAAATTTCACATAATAGGTTCGTTAATGTTATTTGAGAAGCTGCGTTTCATGGAATTATTGCGCGAGGTTGATGGAATTGGCGCAAAAATGTTATCTAAAGAGCTGCAGGATTTGGAAATGAACCATCTTATTAGAAGAACCGTATTAAATACTAAGCCATTGACGGTGGAGTATGAACTGACTGATTGTGGGCGTACACTCGGTCCTATTATCGACGAAATCGCAAAATGGGGGATCACCTATAGAAATACACTTTATCATAAAAGTGAGGCCAGCGAATCGGTTGTATAGCCTGTTTATTCTAAAAGTTTATTATAGCGTAGCAATTTGGTTAGATGAGAAGGACATTTGAACCAAAGAAAAATTAGCTTTTGGATTCCTTATTCTTTTTTGGAATATAGATGTAGGATTTTCTGTCTGTAAAGAACCTGATACGTTTGATCTGATTTTGGCTGTTGGTATTTTCGGAAAATATATAAATCGTATGTTTGTTAGAGAATTTACGATCTAACCTCTAAAAGAAGACAGGATGCGATTACAGCGATTTTTTTATTTGTCTCTTGGGATATTAAGCATAAGCAGTTGTGGAATAACCAAGAATGTGACAAAGCAGGAAACTTCCTTTGATGATGGAATCAAACAGATTAAATACGTGGTAGTGGTCTATATGGAAAATCATAGTTTTGATAATCTATATGGCGAATTTAAAGGAGCAAATGGTATTGCCAATGCAAAAAAAGGTAATTTTTTACAAGTTGATGAAAGTGGGAAAGTTTATCAATATCTACCAGAAATTCCAAGAAACAATTCATTCCCGACCAACCTTCCCAATACGTTTTTCAATATAGACCAATTTGTTCCTGCTGACAAGGCAACACCGGATGTGACACACCGTTTCTACCATAATCAATTGCAAATTAATGGCGGAAAGATGGATAAATTTGCCTTATATAATGATTCAAAAGGTTTAGCAATGGGGTATTATAATACGGAGAAACTGCCGCTATTTCCCTTTGCACAAAAATATACCTTATGTGACAATTTCTTCCAGAGTGTCTTTGGAGGCTCTTATCTCAACCATGTGTATATGATTTCTGCTGCAATACCTACTTGGCCAAATGCGCCAAAATCTTTGATAGCGGAACTGGATGCGCAGGGTAAGATGGTGAAAGACGGTATTGTTACACCGGATGGATATGCCATTAATCATGTCCTTTCACGAAATCAGCCCTATCCGGCCAAATCAGATACATCTAAACTATTACCTTCTCAAACCATGGTAACAATAGGCGACCGTTTAACAGAGAAGAATATCTCTTGGGCTTGGTATTCCGAAGGATGGGATGATGCTGTTGCAGGCCGCAAAAACAATTTTGCCTATAACCATGAACCCTTTCTTTACTTTGCCAACTATGAGGAAGGTACTGAGGGAAGAAAGCATATGAAGGATCAGAATGATTTTATCAAAGCTGCTAAAGAGGGCACACTTCCGAGTGTCTCTTTTGTAAAACCGGGCGGAGGGAATGACGAACATCCCGGAAGCTCCGCTGTTTATTCTTCAGAACAGCTTGCGGTAAATTTGATCAATGCAGTGTTGGAAGGGCCTAATGCAAAGGATGCATTAGTCATTCTTACATATGATGAATTTGGTGGTTTTTATGATCATGTTAATCCTCCGGTAGTTGATCGTTGGGGGCCGGGAAGTCGTATTCCGGCGATTGTCATTGGGCCATTCGCAAAAAAAGGATTCGTTGACCATACACAATATGAGACCGTGAGTATTCTTTCGTTTATTGAACATCGGTGGGGAATAGAACCGCTCGCTGAACGGGATAAAAAGGCGAACCCATTTAAAAATGCACTTGCGTTCAAATAAATGATCGTATAATTGACAAGAGGGGATGTATAGGAAAGTTGGAGTTATCGTGTTATTGTTAGCGGTGGTATTGACCTTAGGATTTAGTACGAGCCATTCGCGGTATTCGAAACAGACCCGTCCTAATTCCCGGGAACGAAAGGTCCAGAAGAAAATTCTGAATCAGATGCTTTCTTTCCGTCAATATATTAGCGATTCTCTTTCCTGTGAGGCACGCAAGGAGCGGGTAGATCTTGTTCGCCTACGGCAGATCTTTCTGAAAGCTAGGTTGCTTTTTAAGGACTTCGAATGGGCTGCGGAGTATTTTACGGCCGATTTGACAAGAAGGTTGAATGGTCCACCGGTAGATGAGGTCGAAAATGCTGATTTGCTAGACCCTGCCTTAGCTCGTGGTATAGATCCAATGGGACTACAAGTGATAGAGGAACTTATTTTTCCAAATTATGAAACTGTCAATCAACAGAAGCTGAGAAGTGAGATTGACCATTTGGTGTTAAATACCGACTACCTCATTTCGTACTTTGCAGATCATCCACTTGACGATTGGCGTATTTTGGATGCTGCTAAGCTAGAGATATTTCGGATCATTTCTTTGGGAATTACGGGATTTGATAATGCACTTTCTTTGAACAGCATGGTGGAATCGTCAAGATCATTAATGAGCTTGCAAGAAGTTCTTATGCGCTACGATGATAAAAGAGATAATAGTATCCTGTTTGGAGCCTTGAAAGAAGGGATAGCTTATCTTCGACTTCATAAGGATTTCGATACTTTTGACCGGGCAGTATTCATCAGGGATTTTGCAAATAAGATCAGTACAGGCATCGCCGATATCGAGCAGAGACTGGTAGGAGATAAGATTAGGTATAATAGGATGTTGCGTCAGGAAGTTAATACATTATTTGATGAGCAGGCATTTAATCCAAATGCCTTTTCTCCCGGACCGGAATTTCATTTGACCGATGAAAAAGTGATATTGGGCGAAAAATTATTTTATGACGTGCAATTGTCCGGTACGCGAACACGAAGCTGTGCTTCCTGTCATAATCCCAATATGGCATTTACAGATGGATTGGTTAAGCAGGAGGATATCCACGGTACCGGTCAATTACTCAAGAGAAATACACCAACATTACTGAATGCGGCCCTACAATCGAATTATTTTTATGATATGCGTGCACTGACGCTTGAAGATCAGATAAAAGAGGTGATTGTCAACAAACAAGAGATGGATGGGGAACTGGGGCAAATTCGTCAGTATGTTTTAGGGAATAAGCATTACCGCATGCTGTTTGATCGGGCATTTCCAAAAAACAAAGGTGCAATCAATCCCGATCATATCGCTAATGCGCTTGCCTCATATATTCGTAGTTTGACGAAATTGAATAGCCGATTTGACGATTATATGCGGGGAAAAGATGACGCACTATCAAAACAGGAATTACATGGCTTTAATCTATTTACAGGGAAAGCAAAATGTGCGACCTGCCACTTTGTTCCTTTATTTAATGGTGTGACCCCACCCAAATATGTTCAGAGTGAGGTCGAGGTATTAGGTGTTCCTAGTACACTTAAGGATTCTATTCTGGATGCTGATTTAGGATATTTTGATATTATTGGTGTCGATTCCTATAAATATGCGTTTAAAATTCCTTCTGTTAGGAATATAAAAAAAACCGCACCGTACATGCATAATGGTGTTTATCGTAATTTAGATGAAGTAATGGAGTTCTATAATACAGGTGGCGGTGCAGGTCTGGGGATTGAATTAGCCAATCAAACACTGTCCGATGAAAATCTTCACCTCACCGAAAGTGAGAAAAAAGATATTATCGCTTTTATGGAGAGTTTGGAAAGTCGTTAAAAATTTCTTGGATCTTGAACAACTCAGAAAATGTCCCTTTTTATAACAAAATTTACAGAGGCTGTGCAAGTGATCTTTTCGACAAATTCATTATGTTGCTTTATGCTATGCGTGAATATTATCCGTAATTGATTCCTAAGAACAACATAATAAGTCTGCAACCATATTTTCTAGATCTTCAAGATCAAACGGCTTTGCTAAGTAATTGTCAGCTCCTGCTTGTTTGGCTAACTGTTGTATATCAGTATTTGCGGAAAGATATATTACTGGAATATCCCGGAAGGAGGGATGAGATTTAAGCAGGCGTGTGGCTTGAACCCCACCAATTTTAGGAATCCAGTTATCCATTAGAATCAAATCAGGCTGTACTTCTTCAACTTTTTCAATGATATCATGGGAAGTCTCGGATACTTCGATACGATAACCGATGGTTTCGAGAATGATCGTACATACTTCAAGAACATGCTTGTCATCATCGAGCATGAGTATTGTTTTATTGGACATATAGTAGCTTTTTAAAAGGTAGGGCTAAAATAGATAAAAACAAATACGGAAGGTAGGGGGTAAATACTTGTTTTTTTTAGGGTAAAAAATACCCTTTTTGTTAATATAAGCTAATTTGTAGGCAGATATAAATTGCCATTCTAATTTGCTTTTCCATCTTTCATAAAATATACCATCTATATGAATGTCGACTTTTCCCTGTTGTAATTTTAACGATCGCTGTTTTTTGTAAATAAATTGAATTCGCCGGATTCATAAAAAGGGATCAAAGTCGTTGAACAGGATTAAAAGGGGGCTGGGGAAATTAGTTCGTGTAAGTTGTAGCGGTATTAAAAACTAAATGCTCGTCAAGATGTTAATGATATTTTTTCGGTATTCCTGATCTTTTTCCCTTAACTCAAGAATTCTATTTTTTAGGTCAATATTCACATACCATTCTGCATAATTCTCTTTTTTGTTGGTGTCGTCCAAGAAAATTTTGGTCTTTATATACTCTTCGTCAAAATACTCCGGTTGGCCACTGAGCACAAATGCCGTAGCGCCGACGGTCTCAATCATTTTGAAAGAGCTGCCTTCGGTTTTAAACAATGCACTCAAAGCCTTCATAAAATTATCACTTAATTCCCCCATAGAATAAAAACGAATCCCTTCTTGATAAAATCTTTTTTTGTCAACTTCTGTATTTACAATTCCTAATTTCATATCACGTCGAAATAAGACTTCGATGCCAACGGTCTCTTTTCCCCAAAGACCCTTTGCCTGAATAATATGATTTAGATTTTCATCGTTCCAGTTCTTTGTTATGGTTAATTGTAGATCAACAAAATCTTGGTCTTCACTGACGTCAATCTGTCTTAATCTATCCTGTCCTTTTAAGAAGTTTAAAAAGCTCATTTTGTATTGTTAATATATTTTCGAGTATGACCTTAACAAAATTGTGTCAGTTGCATCTGATCAGAACAGATCGCTCAATATTTGTCGTTATCGTAACTCTGGCTAAGTATAATAAAGATAGTAAAAGTTTTGATTCTATATATGGTGCTCGATGGAAGACGATGTTTTTTTCAATCATAATGATTTTTGTTGGGAAATGCATTTCCGATGAATGCAGTCATTAGGCATTGGAGGTTTGGGGATTCCCGAGTGAAATATTGGTTGTTCGCTGGGGGCCCTGGTAATGAGATGCAGATGCTTGTAGCTGAACAAAAAATGGGATGTATCAGGTATAGACCTTTGCCAGAAGTGATTCAGCAACCCCAGAAACTTGAGAGAGATACAAGCGTTGGGCTTATTGAAGCGTTAATAAGCTATATATGGGCTGGATGATAAGAAAAAAATAGGTCTTAAAAAGACGTAACAAAAAAGCCGCCCTATTGCGGGCGGCCTTACCTAATTTTTATGAAAGAAGCAATCATTGGGTATGTCTGTGACTTTAGAACCGTTAACACTATATTGAAGTTTTAGTGTAAAGCCTCCGCCGGCTTCTAAAAAGTCAACCGTTATCGGATGATATCCTGCTTCGAGAGCTATCTGTCCACTTTTCATGATTGGTGCATGTTGTCCGTCATTGTCTACGACCACCTGGTTATGAATGCGCAAGACGCCACCGTCATCACAAGTGAAATAAAAATTATAGACTCCCTTTTCTTTTACATGTAAATAACCACAAATTTTTGTGCCAAAGGCGGGCATTTTGATTGTATCGCTCAAATGGATATTCTCGATAATTTCTTTCCGCACTGTATCACCCGTTATTGACACTGTGTTTGCAAAAGTACCCTTAAAGAAAGTTGCGGTTAATCCTGGACTTATATTCTTTATCCCTTCAGATATTCCCTGTTTCCAGGAGTCATTTTTTAAGTTTACTTGATACAATTCACTTTTTGCTCCCGAAGAAGATATTGTTGCGAAACGTATGGTTCCTTCTTTTTTGACGATAAGTGAATCAGTTAATATCGGACTATTCTGTGTTGGTAAGCTTCCGTCAATCGTGTAATGGATAGCATTTTCCGGAAGTTCATTTTCAATTTTCAAGATGGATTGTCCATCAACAATCACCTGAGTATCGGCGAAGCCTTTTAAATCTGGCATACGGTAGTGTAGCCCCATCTTGTTCCAAAGCCCAAAGTGAGCGATTAATCTAGTTCTATAGCTTTCATATAACGACTTGTTAGTCCAGACTCGTTCCGCTAGAGCGCTCAACCTTGGCAGAATCATAAATTCTAACCGTGCTGTCGATGGGATCATTTCCGTCCATATATTTGCTTGTGCTCCTTGGATTAGACCTGATTTTTCGTTTAAGATGTCTGAGGGGATTACGGACATGTTATAGACGGCATCCAAGCTGCTGCTATTAGGCAGGTAGTCAAAATATAGGGGATTTGTCGGTGTCATGATTACCCGATGACCGCGATTAACCGCCTCCGAAGGTGCATTTTTAACCCACCCACGCCAATACATGACCGTCATTGATGTATCGGAGCTACCATCAAGTATTTCATCCCAACCTATACTACGTTTATTTTTCGAACGTATAAAATTATTAACACGTTTTACGAAATAGCTCTGTAGGTCATGTAGATTGGCGATGTCTTGTTCTTTCATAAATGCCTTGGCCCTTTCTGAGTTTGACCATGAATCTTTTTCTACTTCATCAGCGCCAATATGAATATAAGGGGATGGAAAAAGCGCAATAACTTCACTAAGTACATTTTCAATAAATGTATAACTGCTTTCTTTCCAGGGACTGATCGGTACAGAGAATTGTTTTCCCCATCCCGCCGATTGACTGTCCAACAATAATTCGGGGTAGGCTTGGGTCGCGATCATCATATGTCCGGGCATGTCTATCTCCGGAATAATTTCGATGTGTCTGCTTGCGGCGTAGGCAACAATATCTTTGATATCCCGTTGCGTATAAAAACCGCCATATTCTTCACGTCCATTATTGACGCGTTTGAATTCCTGAGGTAGATTGAAATCCGGATTCTCTTTCGCTTTGACAAAACATGCCGAATCTTGGTTGTTATATGTTCTCCACGCGCCCTGTGATGTTAGCTTTGGGTATTTTTTTATCTCGATACGCCAACCTTGATCATCTGTAAGATGCAGGTGAAGCTTGTTGAATTTGTAGGATGACAGGAGATCAATAAATTTGTATAGATAATCTTTTGAGAAGAAGTGCCGGGCCACATCTAATTCCACACCCCGCCATTGAAATGCTGGTTGATCTTTAATTGATACATAGGGTAAAACGATAGGATCGTTTTGCTTAGCGAGTAGGTAGAGCTGTTGTATTGTCTGTAATCCGTAAAAAAGCCCTTGATCGGTAGAACTAGAAATTTCGATTCCTCTTTTATTAATTGTAAGTTCATAACCTTCCTTGGAAATCTTACTTTTTTTAATCAATCTTAGGATTGCATTAGCACGTACTGTCTTTTTTTTCGGGATGTTTCCAAACAGCGATTGCCTTATCCAATGATCTAAAGAGTTTGGGGAGAAGCCGGAATCAATCGTATAGGAGAGTTCTCCCTTCGCTATTTGAAAGACCCCTGCGGATGTTTCCAGTTGTTCGGGAAAAGGGATCAGCTGAGGGATATGATTTTTTTCTTGCGCAAAATTGGTTCGAGGCCAATAGCATACAAATAATAAAAGGATCAGTGAAATAGCTTTAAACATGCAAGTTCTTTTTTGTGATTTCTTAATAGATTGTGTGTCTAGGAGTTTGCCCAATAGAATTTATCTATTTGGCATGAAAAAACTCGGAGCCAATATAGATATATTTTACGTAAAAGGAGGTAATAAAAAAGCTATACTAATAACACTATAATAAAGCCTATAAGCGTCCTGTTCAGCTTGTCGGTCGGACAGCACTGAATCACATTGACCAAGGTTTTACGTTGGCTCTGCTTTGGGAGGATCGAGACTAGTTTTCCGCTATCTTTTCAAATAAACTGGGATATGTGAGGACCAAACCGTTCTCATCTACCTGAATATGAGCGGTGAAATCACTAACTATATTTTCATACAGATACTCGTGTAAATCTGTCCTTGTATAACGTTGCCGAACAGGTTTGATATCGCTGTTGAACAGATCGATATAAATGATGTTTATTTCTTTTGAATCACCAATTTTAAGCTGTAGATTGTTTATTGGTAACGTATTCGTAAATGGAGTCAAAGAGATATCTATATATTGAAAACTCTTGAACCTTGGAGCATCGGAATGATTGATTTCCCAGTTGGTATCTGTTTTTCTCCCGCTGAGCGTGTTTTTGACAGCATTGACCTCGGAATCAATAAGAAACTCATTGATCTCCCATTGCTTATTTATAATCAGTCGATAGGAGGCCGAATAAATTTTTTGTTGGTAGGAACCTATTATTTTTGATGTCGCAACATAATAATCTTTATTTTCCTGTAAACTGAAATACTCGAGAGAGGGGAAAGCGATTCCCTGCCATAATAATGTTTTCATCTGATGGTCCTACATTAAGTTTTATTTAACGGGCAGCATATGTTGTCGTTGTTCTTGTTCGACCTCATTCTTGACACGTTGGTTGATATTTATTTTTGCATTGATGAATGTGAAAATCACAGTTCCAAATTCTCTTGCATAGCTGTTTGTAATAGAATCCGAGCGCATACTTTGTTCAAAGTAAGGAGCTGTTTTATTCATTTCAAGCTGGTTTTCCCAGGAATTTTTTATACGGATCAGATTGCGAAATTCATTACTGAAATCAAACCAGTTGATATAGTCAGCGTTGAAGGTTACTGCACGGATCCCAAATTTGGAATAATAATTTATTGCGCCCGCCTGACCGTAGTTGTCACAGAGCACGAGTGTGCATTGTGGGTTTGGAATTTTACCATAGATGCGATCTACTTTTTGGGCAAGCTCTCGCCACCCCAACATATCCGCAAAATCTTGTGGAAGTTGATGATCCTTACCATCTTCCCAGGTCAACATGCCAATTTTACGGTATTTTTCGGGATGATCCGCAATATATCGGGGACTTCTGTTGGGAAACGTCAGCATATAGACAGGAATAAAGAAAACGAGAGGTAGTGCAATTAAAAGAGGTCTCAGAATTCTTCCAGTTTTATGCTGTAAAAGTGTTGAAATATAAACTGAACCAAAGGCAAAGTAGATCGGATAGATACCGATTGCGTAATAATCTTTGGCCTTTAAAAATAGAAAAACTCCAATTGTAATAAAAAAAGACAAAAAGAATAAACGGTATTTTCTAAATGCGGGATAGCTGAATAAAGCATATAGTCCAAATCCGATAACAGGAAAAGTTCCGAAAAAAAATAACAACTGGGATCGGATAAAGCTCCATCGGTTGACATTGACGAGCTGGGTTTTTGCAAGTTCTTCAAAATGAAATATAACCGGAAAATTATTCTTGTATTGCCATATTAAATTAGGCAGGATCATTAAAAATGCAATTAGAATACTGTAATAAAAATGTCTATTTGATAGTACGCTACGTTCCGGAACAGCTATAATAGCCGGTATAAGACCGAGAATTAGAAAGGCGATATTGTACTTGTTTAAAAATCCCAAAGCGAAGGCGACTGCTATACAATACAACCATTTAAGATGTCCGCTGTTTAGATACTTTATGATAAAGTAATAAATAACTGTCCACGAAAGGACATCAAAAGAATTGGGCTGGTACAGTGTATTTAAACGAAATAAAACCGAAAATGTAACACAGCATGAACCAAATATCAACGCAAAAAGATTTCCTTTGAGTTCTTCAATGGTTTTCCAGACGACAAGAATGGTTAGTGCACCAAACAGTGCAGGGAAGAATTTGATCCAGAAGACAGAACCTCCTAAAATCTTAATGAGGTAGGAAAGCCAGGATGTCAAAGGCGGAACCGATAAATACCCCCAAGCCAAGTGATTTGCTTGATCTAAATGTAGAAACTCATCCCGATGTAACTCATATATTGGACTTATCAATTGATACTGGATGACAAATTTCAGCAGAATAAGGCTTACTAAAATAATGTGTTTTTTCATTTAAGAACGATTTGTCCATAACACCGTTTCTATTTTCTTTCTATTGTTGATATCCGATTATCAGCTTTCATTTTGGCCACCTCCGTACGTGCTAAAATGATCTTTTCTGAATAACTATCACCGCGTTGTTCTCTCAATTTACGAAGACCTTTTGTTCCTTCTGCCTCATAGTCATTGACATCGAAAGTAATGGAATCCATTGTCACATTGGCAATTCGGTATAAGGTGTATAGGGACTTTCCATTTTCTTCCCGTTTGATCTCATATACATCACCTGCGGCAGGGTTTTCTAGATATTTCTTTGTTTTAATGGATCCGGATATTCCCGCGGCGGCAGCAGATCCAAACAAAAGGCCAATTAGTATTAATCCAGAAAAATATCCAATAGGTGTCTTTGGTACGCCACCTGAACGGATTGTTGCAAGGGTCTGGGGATCAATCTCGCGTTGGTAATTCACCTTTTTACAATGATTACATACGCTCATAATCTCTGTACGATATGGAAAAATGGGGATCCAAAAGATGTGAAAATATTTTACGTGCTTGTAGGCATATATAGATCCGGCTGTATTGCAATACTTGCAATTTCCTACAGCTGTGTAGTCGCTGTTTTGTAATAACTTTGTTCTCGTTCCGAAAATAATCATAATCAAGGTCTAAATATACTATTTCTATATGCTGATTTAAGGGGCTTTTAACCCTTTTTCTGTATTATTTAATTGGTTTGTCGATATTTTTTTCAAAAATTATGCCATTATATTAGCTCCTAGTGTAGTTGATGAATACTGGAAAGCTATTCATTATATGAACTTGGCCCGACCCAAAGTAAATCTTATACTACGAGACAATTAATACATAAAACTCCGGACTTATTTGCTGTTCGGAGTTTTTATATATTTTAACTTCTTGTTTTCTTTAAAATATTAACGTTTTCACTCCCAAAGAATTCGTTTCAGGCAAGCGAGTCCGAGTATTTGGCCTATTTTCGGCAACTATTCGTAGGTCCTCCGTACCTGATTCGAGCTTTAATCACACCTGAAAGCAGATGTTTGGATGATCTTACCATCGTGCGTGCTTAGTTTTAGCGAGTCTGACACGGACTCAACACGGACTCAACACGGAAACATCATGGATTCATCCTGCCGCTGTCCCGACTGAGGCTCGATTCAGACTGGGATATAGCCCCTAGATGGAGGACTTACCTCTTTCTAAGAGCATAGTAAAATTACCTAAAAAAATGATCGTAGATTATAAATAGTTGCCGATTATGGGGTTATTTTCTATTTTGTTGGGCTTAACTTAAAAGTTTTGTGAATCTGCAGAAGGACCGTAACTGGACGGTAAGGGGATATTGTTAAGTCTATAGTAAACACCTAATTGCGCCCTGTGGTGTGTGATCTGATTTAAAGAATGACGAATTGCTTCATATTTTGTCCAGCTTGCCAGTTTTTGACCAGCGCTTTTGATTGTCCAAATAGGATTTAAATCGTCTTCGGTCGCATTTTCCAGTGCTATTTTACCTGTTTCAAAATCTTGATCGAGTTTGTGGAGTAAGTCTTCCCGTGTCGAAAGAATAGTGGGCGTGTAGCCACCATCTGCAAAATCCAGTTCAGACGTTTTCAAAATTGTACTTGGCCATTCGAACACCTCCACGAGATGGGTCGCAAGACGCATGATTTTCATGCTTTTCTCATGTGGCGCATAATCATTTTTGCCTTCCGGAAAAAGTTCGATAAAATTTTTGGTAATCTGGTACTCATTTTCAAGTTCAGATTTTAGTTGTTGAAGTGTGTTCATCGTGTTTGAAATTTATTGGTTTATTACTTTAATGCTTTTTTATACGGTGCTCTTGGTTTTTTACTCACTGTTTTTGAACAAATGACAGATCGTTCTGTTTTTCGTATCTATAACAAAGATAAGCCTGTGTATTGACAGCTCTATGTCAGTATGGCAAGAGAAATTAGCGTTGTTACTATTATTTTCGATGTTATTGTTTAAGAAATTTCTATGGTATTTTTGACGATTTTAACTATGTTTCTTTAATGAGCTGATTTCTTGGAATATCATGATATGACTGTTTTATGATACACCAAAAAAAACGCTTGAAGCGGGGAACTTCAAGCGTTTTAACCTAACCAATTATTAACCTAAATTATGAATTTTAAATAAAGCGATTTTTGTGCCAAAGGTCATTTTTGCCGTATCTTATAACGTAACAAATCTGTTGTGGCAAATTTTATGATCGCAATCGAGATCTTTGGTGGATATTACCTCAGTTGCTATCTATTTTTTTGGAAGACAAAAAAAATCAGGTAAGAAGATTGAAAATATAATATAGAAGCGTAGATTATGTTGTTTCTTATAGTGTTTTCAATAAAATTTTTTGATTTAGCTGTACATCGTTGTCTTTTATATTGTTTATGACGAATATTGTTGTGGATGTTTTTGTTATCTTATTGAATGTAAATATTTAATGTATCCGTCGGGAATTGATAAAAAGTGTGTAAAATATATTGGCATCTAGGAAGTAAACTTGGCGGATGCAGACAAGGAAATATTGCAAAATAAACCAAAATAAATATAAAAGATGAAAAAATTAGTATTGTTAATGACTGCGGTTATCTTTATGGTAACTGGAGCTTTTGCTCAAATTCACAAACCTGTAAAATGGACTGTGGCAAGTAAAAAGCTAAATGACAAAGAGGCTATAGTCTATGTCAAGGCAACAATTCAAAATGGGTGGCATATTTATTCGCAAAATGTAAAGGATGGGGGACCTATTCCGACTTCGTTTAATTTCACCAAAGCAGCGGATTATGCATTAACGGGTAAAACTGCAGAACCAAAACCAAAAGTAAAACACGAAGAGGTTTTTAAAATGGATGTTGGGTATTTTACAAATGAAGTAATCTTTCAACAAAAAGTTGCTTTGAAAAAAGGAGTAGCAACCGTAAAAGGTACCGTAGAATGGCAAGCATGTGATGAATCGCAATGTCTTCCTCCAGATGAATACGCTTTTGCGGTAGTAATCAAATAATAAATATTTGCAAGAAAAAATCCCGTTTGTAGATTTACAAACGGGATTTTTTATGATTATTGATTTTTTTTAATATTGTACAAAATAAGTCGTGCAGATAATACGTTATTAATTCAAATACTTTTCATAAAATAGGTTAATATATGGCTAAGACCCTAGAGTTCCCCGCTCTAGGGCTTTTTTATGTTCGTATTCTGACTTGGAAAAGGTATTTTACATGACAACAGTTTGTATTGATTTTGTGTTGCGTGAAAACTAATATTATCTGATGAGATATTGATGATCTGTTAACTTTAGAATGTCATGGACACAAACATTATCTTAAGTTTATTGTTTTATCTTATACTAAACAATATGCCAATAAATTATGATTGATTACACACTGAACCGAAGAAAATTCATTCTGGGGGCAAGTGCTTTTTTTACCTTATCTGCTTTAGAAGCTAAAGGATTACTTTTTGGGCGCCCGCCTAAAAATATCAGGGTCGGACTGATCGGGGCAGGATGGTATGGGAAAAGCGATTTATTCAGATTAATGCAGGTCTGCGATGTGAATGTTGTTGCGATTTGCGATGTGGATAGCAGACATTTGCAGGATGCGGGACGATTGGTCGGGGAACGCCAGCGCTCGGGAAAGATTCCAAAGCTCTACAAAGATTACAGGAAAATGCTTGCTGATGATCAATTCGATCTCATTCTGATTGGTACCCCTGATCATTGGCATGCCAGACAGGCGATAGATGCGATACGTTCGGGAGCGCATATCTATTTACAAAAACCCATTAGTGTTGATGTACTTGAGGGAGAAGCGATACTTCGATACGCGCGAAAATATAATAAAAAAGTACAGGTAGGAACGCAACGACGGAGTACAGCACATCTGATTGACGCTAAAAAGAATGTAATAGACCAAGGTTTACTTGGTAAGATATCGCATGTGGAAATGTGCTGTTATTATCATATGAGAAGGAATGGCAATCCGCCGCTGGAACCTGTGCCGGACTTTCTCGACTATGAGATGTGGACAGGTCCTGCTCCTTTACGTCCTTACGATGGCTTACCCCATGGGGGGTGGTGGCGAACCTTCATGGAATACGGCAATGGTATTACAGGTGATATGGGGATGCACATGTTTGACACGGTCCGTTGGTTATTACAACTCAAATGGCCAAAGAAAATTAGTGCAACAGGAGGGATTTACGTGCAAAAGGAAGGAAAGTCGACTATTGCGGATACACAGACCGCGGTATTCGAATATGATGAGCTTAGTTGTATATGGCAACATCGTACCTGGGGAAATCCTGTGGATCCCGAATATCCTTGGGCATTTATTATCTATGGCGATAAAGGAACTTTAAAGGGAAGTGTGATGAAATATGAATTTATTCCAGTCGGTAAAGGTACTCCTATTAAAAAAGATGTTGTTTATGAAAAAGAAAAATTTCCAGCAGATCTGGAAGAGCCTCGAATTGAACTGCATACGGCTCCAGCTACACGGCAACATCTATTGGACCTACTGTCTGCGATAGAGCATGATCGCTTGCCGGTAGCTGACATTGAAGAGGGCTATATATCAACGGCCTGTTGTATCCTGGCTAATATTTCGATGCAATTAAATAGACCATTGAACTATGATCCGGTAAAAAAAATATGTATTAATGATCCAGAAGCGACCAAGTTATTGAAAAGACCTTATCGAATACCTTGGCAACACCCCGATCTGCCCTAGTGTAGATTATGGCTACGGTCTAACGTATAGTTTTCGATTTTTTTAATTTTTTATACAGCAATTAGAAATGTATGCTTAATGATTTTGGACCACGCTTCTCAACGGTTGTTTTCTGGGGTAAAATAATTTTGATTTGCAGCTTCTTATTAGGGCTGGTTTATGGACAGCAGGAGGTACGAAAAATATATATTCATACTGATCGGGAGGCTTATTTTCCGGGGGATTCTGTGTGGTTTAAAAGCTATGTTGTGCAGCATGGTTATCTGGATTCTTCTACCGTCAATTTCCATCTGAATCTCGCGGATCAGCAGGGTAATATTGTGAGATCTATGCTTAGCCTACAACATGGAGGTATGAGTGATGGTGTATTTTTACTTCCATCGGATTGGAAGCAGACCAGTATCTATATAAATGCTTACGTGGGTGCAGATAGAGGAATAACTGATCGATATTATTTCAAGGAAATTCCAATTATTCAAATAAGTGACCAGAGCAAAAATGATTTGGACAGCGGAGCTGTAACTACAAATCACTCCCTGATTTTACGTCCTGAAGGTAATAGGTTCCTACAAGACAAAAATAATAGACTTCATTTGCAGACGATAGAAGCTGGAGAAAAGCCACTACTCGCCAAAGGGACTATTTTAAATAGTGATGGTAGGTTATTATCTGTTTTTCAGTTAGATAGTTTAGGTTATGGTGTTGTCAATATTCCCCCTTTCATTGGGAATTGTCGCATTGAATGGGAGTTGGACGGTAAGCGAAAAACTGACGTCATTTTAAAGACCGAACTTGGACGAAAAATATATAGCAGGGATATAGGTGACACTATCGCCGTTTACTTGGAAAGTAATCTTCCTGCTGAAAGGACAAAAATCATATTGACTTCGAATGACCGGTCGGTCATGATAGATACGATTACAATTAGACCTGATCGACGGACTGTTATTTATTTAAACCGCGATGATCTAGATTATGGTTTGCTGCGGCTTGAGTTACGCGATCAACAGGACAGCATACTCTCTCAATCCGCTCATTTTGTAGGCAGATTGAAAGATATTCAGGTTGTTCCCAATATCAAATGGTTGCTGATGACGCCAAAAGAGAGAGGAAAGCATAGTTTTCGATTGAGTTTGCCTCCAGATGAGGAAGGAGACTTATCTATCTCGATCACAGCTTTAGAAGTACCTAATGACTGTGTCCCAAATATTACTGAGGATATTTATTTTACGCCCTATTTCTTGCGTAAGCAATCGATCTGTTCGACACATTTACTCAAAAATGATAAATTGCGGTACGGTTTGATAGCCACCAGCGACTGGAGTTCTCCCTCCAATTGGACTTTTAAAAAGGTACAATTGATGAAGGATTCTGTTTATTACCTTCATGGCCAGATCTTAATGGAAGGAAATAAATGGGGCCATTTTTACAAGAAGCTTGTTGATCAGGTGACAAAAAATAATAGGAAAGGAAAACCCAGTGGACTGTCTTTTGGTTACAAATTTCCAGAGGATAAGGTTATGCGGTATAAAACAATTATGCCCGATCTCTCAGGGTACTTCATTGTGGATAATTTGATTATCCGGGGGACGGTAGCAACGAAGCTCTCTGCTATTGAAAAAAAAATGATGTTTGATAAATTTCAGGTTAAGTACAATTTTGGGCCTAGAAAGGTAGATTCTATCTTTTTTATTCCCCCTTTACAACAAAGGTTTTCAGCGCCCCACGAATGGAACGAAAGAAAGTGGGTCTACACACCATTGAGCTATCGCGATAAAAAAGGGGGGATCCAATTACAGGAAGTCAAAGTAGATCGAACTGTTCAGCAAAGGCATATTAATTATCTTGAGGGTAGATATGCCTTAGAAAAATTTAGAGGCCCCGCGGATGCGGTGCTTGATCCTCATAATGACCGCTTCGTCAAGACTCTTCCATTAAATTTTAGAGAATATGCTCATTTAAATTACACCAAAATCGCAGATTCAACCAGATGGGATCGAGTATTCGTCAATAACTATGAAATAAGAACAAATAGATGGAAGCTAGAGGATTTATACAATACATCAATGAATCAGATTCCTTATGTCAAATACTTTGAGAAATTAAACGTTGACGGTTTCGTAAGTTCTGTATTGTATGTTTATCAAAAGGATCCAAGTGAAGGGGATTCCTATGTAGGCAGAGCCTTGGACGAGCAAGAAGTTGAAGGATATATGCGAGAGGAACATTTTAAATTGGTGGCGTATAATGATGATTTAAAAAGTAATCAATTTGATGCGCGCCCCACCTTGTATTGGAATTCGAATGTCAAATTGGATAAGAGCGGTAAGGGAATGGAGATCTCGTTTTTTAATAATAGTAACCCAGAAGGGTTTGGTATTACTATTCAAGGTATAACCAAAAGCGGAAAGACCATATTCTTTCGGGATATCATAAAGACTTCGAAAAGATAGATCTAAAAATAGGTATAGCCTTGCTTCTGGGGTTAGCTAAAATTATTGCTGCAATAGGCAAGTTATTATTTTGGACCTGTAGCTGACAATTTTTCATCGGATAACTCCTAATGATAATTCAATATCTTGGCAAAACTATATAATTGGCTAATAGTGATAATGACTACACTATTGTTTTGAATTATTTATAAAATGGTATAAATCGGACACTACAGAAGGCAACAAGCTAGGGAGATTTTTATAGAAAATGGAATTAACAAACAAAGAGAAAGCGATTGCATTACTGAAAAGTATTGAGACAGGATCACAGGAATCTTTTGCATACATCGATGCG
This sequence comes from Sphingobacterium sp. HMA12, assembly GCF_002933815.1. Taxonomy (GTDB): domain Bacteria; phylum Bacteroidota; class Bacteroidia; order Sphingobacteriales; family Sphingobacteriaceae; genus Sphingobacterium. The sequence goes on along the minus strand of NZ_BEYR01000001.1, from coordinate 2,951,732 downwards.
GATAATTATATCCAACATAATTTGGCCTACGCTAATGGACTAACTGGTATTCGCGTTTTATTACAGCAGCTGCCACCAAATTCTGCAAAAGTAAATATCGTACGTATATTCCAGGATGATGATTTCATATTTACACATAATGAATATAATTTCTTTGGGGCAAAAACTGGTTTTAATATTTTCCGTTTTGAAAATGGTCGAATTGTAGAACATTGGGATAATTTGCAGCAAACACCGGTAAACCCGAGCCCAAGTGGTCACACAATGATTGATGGTGTTAGGGAAATTGAAGATTTTGATAAGACTTCGGAAAACAAAAGATTGGTCAAAAGCTTTATAGATGATATTTTTGTCCATGGAAAGATACATAAGTTGGATAACTATTTTGACGGAGATAATTTTATACAGCATAATCCACATACGCCTGATGGTATCTCCGGGTTGAAGGATATATTTGAGAAACTTGCTGAGCAAGGAATTTTTATAAAATACCACACGATACATAAGATTTTGGGAGAGGGTAATTTTGTTTTGGTCGTAAGCGAGGGATATTTTGGTGTTGACTATGATTCATTTTACGATTTGTTCCGTGTCGAAAATGGTAAGATAGCTGAACATTGGGATGTTATAGAACCCATCACGAGCAGATTAACATGGAACAATAATAATGGTAAATTTTAGGTTTATTGTTGATCGTGAGCTATCTTCGGATTTTATTCAATCGTGATATCGAATAGCTGAGCTTATGTAGTGAATTATATAGTTTTACAAAGATAGTGGCTCCGAAAAAATGTGTTTCCAATACCCGTTAGACGTTTCAGCCTGCTTCACGCATAGACTGTCCTTTAAGCGGAGAATAGCTCGAACACTGAAGCCCATTCGTCGGGTACTGGATAGATCAAATATTGGCGAAATACCATCGAAAATTTAATCACGTGGCGTTTGATGTTTAGTCTGCAATTTATCTTATGGCTTTTTTACGATATTTAACTAAATATTGAAGCTATGCAATTAAATTTAAATAGACTACTTGTGTTACTATTGACCTTATGTATTAATTATGTCTGTGCACAACAAAGTGAACAGCATATTGATGGCGTATATAAATCTTCGGATGCTGTCTTTGTTATCAATAAAAACAACTCTTTTTTGATAATAGCCTACGGAACATTGATAAAAGGTACTTGGAAGGTCGAAAATGATCTTATTTATCTAAAACCTAAAAATCCCGACGCCCAATTTTATGTCTATGGGCGGAAAAATCCCACCATCAAAAACGGAATGCGCATTTGTTTCATGGGGGATCGTCTGAGTAGTGCAATTTTGATCGGAAAGTTTCCGGATAAGATGCAGCCACTTTTTAATGATGATGCGAATTGTCAAGACTTTCCAAGTGTTTGTCAGTTTGATGTAAAGATGGATACGATTACCTTATTGGAACGGCAGAACCAAGATAATGATCGTGGTATTGAGATCCCTAAATTAATGTATCATTTTGTCAGCGGCGATTGCAATGATTTTATTGTACAACATATGCAAAGTAGCTTGTATCACAATGATTTTATTCTCAAAATCGGAAAAGAAGGGTTATATGCAGTCAGTGACCAGTCGGATATACCCATCCGGAAATCCACAATAGAGGAAGAATTTTCCACAGCTGAAGAACTAAAATTTTTAAGCGAATCCTTTGATAGAGCCTTTGATGCAGATTTTAAATTGGTAAATAATGGGTATAATACCCATGACGATATGGATCATGAAATAGACTTGGAGGCTTACATATATGATAAGGTGAAAAATCTATATGTCAGTCGAGCAATACCTGCAAAACAACTCGACTATAAAAGCACTGAATACCATTACGATGGCATACTCATGAAGTTTGAACGGATTATCGGAACTTCACAGCCCCAAGAAGTCATAAAAATATTGCCAACCCCTTTATTTATTGCAAATTGTGATAATTAATGCAATAAAACATTTTTCTTAAACTGTTTAAATAATGACAAGAAATATCAGTATAGTCTCCATTTTGGCGCTAAAGTTAGCTTTCAGATATGCAAAGAAGGAAATAATAAAAAGTCTATTATTTTAGTAGATTTTTTTTTGTTTTTGTGCTTTTGATTTTTTATATTTGTACTATCATAATTTAGGTTTATAATTGGTTATTTAAAGGTTTTCATTCTCCCCGTTTGAAAACCTTTTATTTTGTTAAGGCAAAATCAAAATATTGAATTATCAATCCTTTAATAATTTTTTCTAACCGAGTACCCCATTATTTCTTTAGAGCTATTACTTAGTTTGCATCTTATGAATCTTATTTGACAGATAGGTGCTGTAATTCTATGAAACTTCGATCTCTTTCCTTTTTACAGAGTGCCGGATAACAATTGCTAGATCGCTTTCCAAACAAAAAACCGCTTTTTCGAATATTTTTGCAGTTTTTTTTCGTCACCCTCTTGTTTGCATTCGTCATTTCCGTTAATAAAAATTCCAGCACTTCCTATTTGTGCCCGTTCTTGTTTATAATTGGCCCTGTCATTGTTTACAGCTGCTGGATCATGATCAATAGACTTATCCAGGACAAAAGATAATTTTATTATGAAAAACTGGTTAATATCAGTATGACTTTTCAATAAAAAGTATAGCTCAGATCGAAGATGCGATCTTCAAAATATTGGCTCATTTTAGCAGTTTCGGATTTTCGCTGTATCGTGGTTAAAAAGCCCTTTTTATTATATTCCATAATTAGTTCGCTTACTTTTTGTCCATTCCGGATATTTTGCATCGAAAGCAGATTCCTATTTTTGTCATAACTGTATTTTTCGCCTTTAGATGCAATGTCTGTATCTATTTCATGAATTGCGAATAGGAGACCTTCTTTGAATTCATATTGTTCAGATGGTATTGTCTTAGCTGCGCAACCAAAATGGAGGAATTGAGCGATAGGATGATTATTTAAATGGTAATAAGTTATTTTTTGATAACAGGTGTCTTGACTATCCCCGTTTTTCATAAAATCGAAAAACTCAGTACGTTCCTCTACCTCAAATTTGTTCTCTGTATAATAACGATACCGCCACGAAGAGAATTTATTTTCGCGAATCAAGTTATTTAACAGATTTTCATCTGGCCATGAGCCTTTAAGAATAAGCTGAGCGACACCGGCAACTGGTTCGCCTATCCAATTATTATTCTGCACCTGATTAGGCATTTGTGCATTCAATGAAAAGATGCTGATGTTTTCAATGCGATTTTTTTCGTCGTAGCTGTATACCTTTATTTTTATAATACCACTGTGATAATCAATCCTCGCTTCTTTGGCTAAAAGTCCATTTGCCAGATAGCAATATGTTGTGTAAAAGACAGTATCCTTTTTCTCTTTATCGTACCGAACCATGCTTATGCTATTCAAAAGACCATTGGAATTAAAGGTATAACTATTAAAAATTCCATTCTCCCGACTTTTGAGGGTTATATTTTTTACCCTATTTGCCTTCATAAACGTAGGATTGAAAGGAAATATGGTCTTTGTGAAATAGCCTTCAATCGCCATCGGTGTGACATGATAGAAAGGTTCCATTTGTGCTATTCCCTTCATCGGAATAAGGTAAACCAAAATACTGATCAAAAAAGAAAAAACGCTACAATTTCGGTTTATCATATATGCCTATGTATTATTTTTGCTTGGATAGTTACCACCCATTTGGATTTATACAACTTCCTTTTTTGAAGAAAATCAGATTGAATATTTTTAAAGTGTATTTTCATAAAATACAACAACATCACTACCCATAGCGGAAATTGAAAGTGTGTTGTTAATACCATTATTCCAAATTATTTCAATAGATTTTATGACCTTATCTTCACTTTCTTCTTGCGCTTTGTGTGATATCTTCCATTTATATTCATTTCCCTCATTGTCCTTAACGATCGCGTTCTCTTCACGAAGGGCAGTATTCAATTTAAGGATGGGGTAGAAGCTCCTAATGTTTTTTATCAAATTATAAACAGTTAGTACGTCCGTATGAGGTATTTGTAAAGTTTCTGAAAAATTTATATCATACCCTGAGGTCACGGTCAAGAGCATTCCGTTTTGAAATATTTGTCTTGAAAGGTAATTGTCATGTTCACTCTCGCTTAGCGATTCGGATATTTTTCCACTTTCCCATTTATTTCCAGCGGGTCGAGATAGCTGTTTTATCCAATCAGAGAGCTTGCCTGTATTCTCCTCTGGTGGTTTTATACTAGCAAAATTGTTTTTAACAACATAACCGCTAACATTGTTGTAGATAACTTTCATCCAATACGTCCTTGTGTCATTTACGACCACCGGATTGTCTACCATTTCCAGTTTGTCTATATCCGAATTACTGAAGGTTACTTGTGAGCCATAAGCAACGGTCGTTAAGGCATTGGCTTGTGTACTAGGGTTTTCATAGAGATTTACTCCCTCGGATAAAATAGCATAGTAGATCTTTGGCATTTTTTGGGCAAATGTATTTATGCTAAGTCCATTTGCTAAAAGACCGACAAACAAAGCTTTTTTAAGTAAGAATACTGTGGACCTTGTCATAGAAATAATTTATTATAGGAAATATAGCAATAATTGTAATTTTATTGCATTGAATTTTATTTTTAAGCTATAAGGGCACCGCATAGTCGATTGATGCAATACAAACCGCTGGCAGATTTGAGCAGGAGAAGTTCGCTGAAAAGGAATATTTTGTTGGCACATCAGATAGCACAAGTCAATGTAATTTTATGTTACGATGATGCAGAGAGAAGGTAATTGTAACAATTTAAAGCTATTCTAACTTCGAAATGTACAGTGAATGGAAACATTTATAATGATTAAGATAGTTTTTTGTCGACAGCTCAAGCCAGACTTTTATACTTATAAAATTTGCCGTTATGATTAGAAAAATTGAATTGGAAGATTATCCGAATCTGATAGCGATCTGGGAGAGCGCAGTAAAGAGCACCCATGATTTTCTGAAAGAGGGGGACTTTATCTATTACAAAGAACAGTTACCCGTTTATTTTGAACATGTCGTATTATTAGGCTATGTAGAAAATGGGGCTTTAGTTGGCTTTATGGGAATCTCGGGAGATAACCTTGAAATGTTATTTGTTCACAATGATTTTCGAGGTAAAGGTATTGGGAAAATACTTCTTTCCTATGCAATAATGAACTTAAACGTGACGAGAGTAGACGTCAATGAGCAAAATATGCAAGCGCTGGATTTCTATAGGTATATGGGGTTCCATGTGATCAAAAGATCAGCTGTAGATGGACAGGGAAAATCATATCCAATCTTACATATGGGCTATAATTAACGATTGTGTTTATAAATAGGACAGGGAACTTCAATTTAAAGGGTACGATGTTAATTTAATTCAACTAAATTGGTAATATTCTTTATATAAAAAGTGCCAAATCGTTATTTCGGATTTTTGGGGTGAGCGGGTTTTATGATTTGGATCTCTTGTTGATTGGATTGTGCAGCCTGTTTCTTTAATTTCTGAATCTTCTTCAGACCTTGGATAATGCTCGATGCTGGAACCTCATATTTGGCCACGGCTTCATCCAATAATAAATAGCCATTCATAATTTCGGAAATTGCTAATTGAAGCCTGGTTTTCTTTGGCTCTGAATTTTTGTCATCAGTTTTTATTTTCATCGTTATTTTGATTTGGGGGATGTGTTTTATTTTTCGGGGCAATACCGACAACAAATATTACTTTTTTTTTAAATAGCGTAATTTTTTATTGAAAGTCATTTTTCAATTGTAGGTATATTTTTACATGATGTAGCTTGCCCTTTACAGTTTTTATCCGATTGGGTTACATAAATCAATTTCTTATTGATTAAGATATATCTGACCCTGATAGGGTTGCTAGTGAAGATATTGAAGCCCGTCGACGAAGGTATTTTGGATATTATACCTGATGAAATGGGGCAACGGATGTACAATGCCTGGCGGGAGGATCCTTCAAAACTATCAGAGATTTTTTCTGATCTGTATTATGCCGAAAATATCGGATAAAGAATTTATTGTTAGGGAAGAGCTGATGCGGAATTTTTTTAGGACAAATAGAAAGCAGCTATGTCTTTGGAGGAGAAGAATGCTGAATTAATTTCTGTATTTGAGAACCTTTTTATAGCTAGCAATTAATAAAAAGCCCTGGCATATTAATAAACCAGGGCATTCAAAAACAGGTAACTATGACTTTTGTTAAGCTTTAATAAATAAACCTGCAATATTAAGTACCGCTTCGGCAGAAAGTGGTTCATCAAAAGACTGAGTTGCCGCATTTGTTGAAATTTTTCCCATCGAACCGGATAAGGTTGTGATATCGACCCCTCCTTGTATAACATTGTTTTCACCAGCATATATTGGGTCTACTACTGATCCGATTCCAGTATCATTGCTTCCTGTAATCCAAGGTTTCTGATCGGTGGCACCGCCACCACGGGCACGTCGCATCTGACGAATATGTGATGCATGTCTAGCCTCAACAGAATGGATCTGCAATGCAGCAGTTAACACCACTCGATTCCCTAGTAATAGGCCTGCCTGTCCTTTATATGCACGTACTCCAGTGTCTTCAAAGGCTTGAGCAACAGCTAAAAATGTGTCGTAATCACTGAAAACATTGCCAAAGGTACCACCAGCTGTAAAGTCAAAAGTAGGTTTCGAGACAGCCTTATTGCCCAATACCTGTTTTAGAAAATTAACGTGGGCGACCTCATGATCACGGATCGTGGTAATTGCTCCAAGGGGTTTTCCAGACGGAATAAGACCTGCTTTAGCAACACCCATTGTATAATATTCAGCTTCAAGGTATTCTAACGTTAAAGCATAATTAAGAACACCATTGACATCTGTGGGGGCTGTGGCGCCATAAGCCTTTTTGAAGAGTTCACCAATCAAAAATGGTAATGCTGCTAAGCTTACTTTTTTGCTCACGGAAGCCAGATTTTTAATAGCTTCTCGACGCGGACTGATACGATCGCTGAATTCAGGATCTATCGTATTTATTTGTTCAAAAACGTTTAAAAGATTCATGATAGTCAAATTTTAGGTGCATTAATAAGTTGGTAGATCCTTTACATCTATTTTGGATTTGATAAATGGGGCTGCGGCACTCAAGACGACGCTTGGGCTCTTGGCTACATCAAGTCCGTTCGAATCTACTACTTCTTGGTTGGCAAAAGTGCCATTATCGATCATATCGCGAACCCATGCTGCATGTCTGGCTTCTACAGAAACGATCTTACCCGCCAATAACAAATAATTTGGATCTTTAATCAGCCAACCAGCGCCATTATAGGCAGAGACACCGAGATCTTCAAATGTCTTCGCCGTTGCTAAAACACTGGCGCGACTGCTGAAATTAATGCCGGCAAGATTAAATTCAAGACTGGATATCGCCTTAGCTCCCAGCGCTACTTTGAAAAACTCACGATGGGCAATTTCATGGTCGCGGATATCAGTAAAGAAGGCCTTTTCCAGATCTGTGATGCCTGAATAAGGATTATTGACCAACTGAATGTAGAAAGCAGCTTCCAACTGCTCCAACGCATAGGCGTAGTTCAATATCGCTATATCACCACTGCCAAAATACATACCTTTACCGCCATTGTCCATATCATCGTCATGGTCTTTTTTACAGCTCGATAGCCCGAGAAGAGCGAGCGATGCAGCACCTGCTCCTGCAAATTTTAGAAAATCTCTTCTTCGGAGATCTTTCATTTCAAGTTCACTACTACTATTCAGCAGTGTTTCATTGTGAGATGTTATCTTTTCCATAACAAAAGTCTTTAGTTTATAATTTTCTTTACTTATTATCATTTACGACTTTTTGAGATGCTTGGATTGCTAAATTTGATTTTTATTAAAATATTATATTTTTCCGCTTTCAGTAGCATGTTATCACAGCTGAAATGTATATGACCAGATCCGGTTGTTCAAATTTTTATTTTCAGTTGTTTGATTGGGCAGCGAAGGAAGGAAGAAGTAGATAAAAAGGTTTGTGGACATTTGTAATGAAAAAAAACAGATAAATGAGTTTTTTATTTAATTATGTCAACTAATCTCTTGTTTAATTCAGCGTAAAATACTATCTTTTTTATAATTTTTGAACTTAGAAACAAAGAATAGCAATGTCATTAATAGATTTATCAAAACGTGTAGCATTAGGAATAGATATCGGAGGAACGAATACCAAATTCGGGGTGGTCAATCATCGTGGGGAAGTTCTTGAAAAAGGAAGTATACGAACAGATGATTATGAGCATGTTGAAGAATTTATTGACGCTTTATATAAGAAGGCTCACCCTTTTATTGAAAAGTTCGGTGGTGAAAATAGCTTCGATGGAATTGGAGTTGGAGCTCCCGATGCGAACTATTATACTGGTACAATAGACCATGCTCCCAATCTTCCCTGGAAAGGTGTTATTCGATTTAGTGATTTAATGACTGCCAAGTTTAAAATTCCCTGTACCATTACCAACGATGCGAATGCTGCGGCCTACGGTGAAATGCTTTTTGGAGCTGCGCGGGGGATGAAGGATTTTATTATGATTACTTTGGGAACAGGCGTAGGAAGCGGTATCGTGGCTGGAGGTAAGCTTATTTATGGGCATGATGGATTTGCTGGAGAATTAGGCCATACTATTGTCAAGCCGGGTGGTAGAAAGCACTGGAGTACGGGGTCTGAAGGGAGTTTGGAAGCTTATGCTTCTGCAACAGGGATCACAATTACAGCCAAGAAAATGAGGGCCGAATTTCCTGAGTCGATGTTGAATCAATATCCCGAAGACGCTATAAATTCTAAAACGGTCCATGAATGTGCGGTGAAGGGTGATCCTATAGCCATTGAAGTATTCAGGTATACCGGACAAAAATTAGGTGAGGCATTGGCAAATTTTGTGATGTTCTCCTCTCCCGAAGCTATTCTATTGTTTGGTGGGGTGATTAAGGCTGGTGATTTTATATTAAAACCCGCAAAATTACATATGGAAAGAAATCTCTTCCCCTTATTTAGAAATAAAGTGAAGCTCGTTTTCAGCGAGCTTGAAGAAGCTGATGCCGCTATTCTCGGCGCCAGTGCATTGGTTTGGGAAAAATAATTTTATCAAAGGCATAGTATTTGCTTGTTAAATTCTTTAAAACTTAAAAATTTTCCATTGTAACTAAAAATAAAATTCAATAAATGAAAAAGACCATTTTACTTTTTGTATTGCTATGTACTGCTTTTTTTTCAAGAGCAGATCAACTCCATGCTTTAACACAAGCTCAGGCGGAGAAGGCGGTTGGGTACCTTAAAAAAGAAACTGTTGTTGTCTTGTGGTGCAGCTGCTGTGATAATGAAACACCTAAAAAAATCACCGTTAACGAAGTCTTTTATAAAAAATATCCCGATGGAAAATATTATTCCGTAGTATTGAAAGGTAGGGATGAGAATGGCAATGAAGTTGAAGAATCTTTAGACCTTGCTTATGTGTTTGTGAAAAAGGGAAAAAAAGCAAAGAGCTTGGGTAAGGTGTTAAAATTTGAGTGCGACCCCTGTACGAAACCATTTGACTGGTCTGCCTAAACGATGATACTGTAAGCTGAAGGGCGAAATTTAAAATATTTTGGTATAAAAAAACTCCCGAGATTTTAAAACCGGGAGTTTTTTTATGTGCGGAAGAAGGGACTCGAACCCCCACGCCTTGCGGCGCCAGATCCTAAGTCTGGTGCGGCTACCAATTACGCCACTTCCGCATTAGGATTTCTTTGATGTCGCAAATATATAAAGCTAAACTATATCTTGCAAGTATTCTATAAACATTCGCTGTACAGCGCACATTATGAGCTAGATATTTTCAAAATATTTTTATTATCAAATGCAATAGGCGAAAACGATGAATACAAAAGTGTATAAGCACTTTTTGCTTAATGGCTTTGGTATTGTATTAGAATAACAATTTTGAAGGTTTCCATATATTTTGAATGTAAATTGTTTTAGTCTTTGGACAGCTTTCCTTTAATTTTAGAAAATGTTCGGTGGTAAATGTATAAATGAAGCTAAAGGGAATATACGTATATTGGTCTCCAATTTAAACCAAATAGTTCACTTTTAAATGAAGCAATTAATCTATATGATTTTAGCCGTTAGTCCTATTTTTACAGGCTGTGCCAGAATGAAGGGACAGCGGGATAACGATGGCTGGAAAGCATTGTTCAATGGAAAAGATATTAAAAACTGGTTTGTAAAAATTCATCATCACGATGTCGGTGTGAACTTTGGCAATACCTTTAGGGTTGAAGATGGAATGATTAAGATCAGATACGATCAGTACGGTGATTTTAATGACCAGTTTGGACATTTATATTATAAAACGCCCTTTTCTTATTATCATTTAAAATTTGAATATCGTTTTGTCGGTGATCTTCAAAAAGGTGCACCTTCTTATACGCTTCGTAATAGTGGTGTTATGTTTCATTCTCAAGACCCTAGAACGATTTTGAAAGAACAGGATTGGCCAATATCCATAGAAATGCAACTCTTGGGAGGATTGGGAGACGGACAACCGCGACCTACTGGTAATATGTGTTCACCAGGGACCAATGTCGTCTACCAAGGCAGGATTGCATCATCACATTGTTTAAATTCAACTTCAAAGACCTATGATGGCGATCAATGGTTGCAAGGAGAATTGATCGTGCTGGGCGACTCGTTAATAAGGCATATTATCAATGGAGATACTGTCCTCGAGTATTCCAAACCACAGATCGGAGGTGACGTAGCAAATAGATATGATCCAAAAATTAAGATTAACGGTAAGTTGTTGAGCAGTGGATTTATTGCTTTGCAGAGTGAAGGGCAGCCTGTAGACTTTAAAAATGTTTGGATTAAAGAACTCCCTAAACCAAAGGAGTAAAAACAGATTATGGTATTGAAGGTAACGGGGCTATTCTTACAGCAGGTGGTTTGATATTTATTGCGGGAAACGACCATCAGAAATTACGCGCACTCGAAAAATCAACCGGAAAATATCGGCAATGGTAAATACGGCTGCACATACCTATGTGGTCCGTAACAAGCAGTATGTAATAATCTCCGTAGACGGAACAGATGAGAGACCAGCTACCAGCTTCCTAATTATACGTTCCCAATATTCCTATTATGAGAATGATAACAATGGATCAATTGTATAATGATATAGAGCATTTCTTAAATAAAAAAGCAGGACATAGATCCTGCTTTTTTATTTAAGAAATGTCTTGGTCAAAACAAAGTTATCATATAAATGAGTGTTTTTAGTTTATTTTTGCACTATTTTATGGTTTTTTAAAAATAATAAAACTAATATAAGTATATTTATGTTCTAATTCGAAGCGTATGAAATATCAACTTTTAAAAGAGGTCTTAGTGCTGATAGAAAAATTTGAAGAAGAGAATTCGACAAACAGGCACAGCAATCAAGTGGAAGGATTTAAGGAATGGATTGCAAAACAGGTGGCACAGCCAGTTGTAGAGCCCACTTGGGAGGGTAAGGAAAAAGGACGTAGCCCAGAAAGTGTTATCAGTACGTTAATTGTACATATGAATAGATTTGCAAAGAGTTATTCGAAAGCTGCTATTTGGGGCTCTGATTTTTCAACGCAGGAAGAGTTTATTTACCTGATCACCTTAAAATCATTTGGAGAGATGACTAAAATGGAATTGATCAAACGAAATATCCATGAGAAACCGGTCGGTATAGCAATCGTGAATCGATTGATCAAACAGGAATGGATAGCGCAAAAAGATTCGCAACAGGATAGACGTAGTAAGGTAATTAATATTACAGAAAAGGGACTGCAGGTATTAGAGGGACAAATGCAAAATATACGTCATGCGACTCAAATTGTTTCAGGGGATTTAACTCATCTCGAGAAAATGGAATTGATACGATTGCTCAATAAATTAAGTGATTTTCATCAAGTGATTTATGAAAAGAATTTTGCACCGGATAGATTGCTTGACGAACTAAAATAAATGGAGAGAGATTCAAAGAAAATGAAAAAAAAGATAGCTGTAATTGGTGCTGGTTTTTCTGGGCTTTCTGCCGCGGCATATTTATCCAAAGCAGGATATGAGGTTCATGTCTTTGAAAAGCATGAACAGGCCGGGGGCCGTGCCAGGCAGTTTTCGACTCCCGAAGGATTTCGTTTCGACATGGGCCCCAGCTGGTACTGGATGCCAGATATTATTGAATCGTTCTTTTCAGACTTTGGCTACAGTACTTCGGATTTTTTTGACCTTGTATCACTCAACCCACAATTTGAGATGATATTTGATTCGGCGAATTTGAGCATCCCCGAATCTTATGATGACTTAAAACTGCTATTTGAAGATATTGAACCCGGAGCAGCATCCAAGCTGGATAAATTTATGCAGTCCGCTAAATTTAAATATGAAGTCGGAATGCGTGATTTTGTCAACAAGCCCTGTCATAGTTGGGGAGAATTCCTTTCGCCCAAAATTGCCTTTAGTGCTTTTAAACTAGATTTACTTTCTAATTTCAGATCCTATGTGGCCAAATATTTTTTAGATAAACGATTACGCACCCTGATGGAGTTTCCGGTGATTTTTTTGGGGGCTTCACCAAAAGAAATTCCAGCGCTTTATAGTCTAATGAATTATGGGGGATATGCGCTAGGTACGCATTACCCTAAAGGAGGTTTCTATCAGTTGGTACTAGCCATGCAAAAGGTGGCGGAAATGAAGGGAGCTACCTTCCATTTTAACCACAATGTGGAGGCACTGGAAATTAAGAATAAAGCCATTTCTTCACTCATTATTGATGGCAAAAAGATAGCATTTGATTTAGTTGTTGCTTCGGCCGATTACCACCACATCGAAACAATGCTGCCTGAAGGTTTAAAAAATTATAATGCTTCGTATTGGAAAAGTAGAATATTTGCGCCTTCTAGCCTGATTTATTACTTGGGTATGAAATCAACTATCCCCAACTTAACCCACCATACACTTTTCTTTGAACCTGAGCTGGATGAACATATAGAGAGTATATATGGAGATAAAAAATGGCCTGAAAGACCATTGTTCTATGTGTGTTGTCCTTCAAAAACGGATCCAGATGTAGCGCCCAAAAATCAGGAGAACCTCTTTTTGTTGATGCCGATAGCGATAGGTATTGATGATGATGATAGAACACGAGAAGAGTACTTATTAAAAATGCTTAAGCGTATTGAACAGCATACCGGAGCACGCAACCTCTATGAACAGATCGTATATAAGCGAAGTTATTGTGTCAGTGATTTTGTTAACGACTATAATGCCTATGGTGGCAATGCATACGGGCTAGCAAATACATTAAGGCAAACTGCTGTTTGGAAACCGAAAATTAAAAATCGAAAAATCCATAATCTATTTTACACAGGACAGTTGACCATACCCGGCCCAGGGGTACCTCCATCCATTATCTCGGGAAAAATAGTTGCTAAAGAAATTATTGATCTAAATCCATAAAACCATGAAAAAGCTGTTTGATGAACTTGCGTACGAAGTAAGCAGAAAGACAACCGAAAAATATAGTACAAGCTTTTCGCTCGGCATTTTAGCCTTGAAGCCTAATATTCGCAACAGTATTTATGCGATCTATGGTTACGTGAGATTGGCTGATGAAATAGTCGACAGTTTTCAAGGCTATGATAGAAAGCGGCTTTTAAGTCGCTTGGATCTGGAGACAAATTTTGCATTGGAAGAAGGTATTTCATTGAACCCCATATTACAAGCATTTCAGGAAACTGTTCATAAATATGCCATTGACCGCGATCTCATTAATCAATTTCTCCACAGCATGTCAATGGACCTGAAAAAGTTGGATTATAATTCGGAACTGTACAATGAATATATATATGGCTCCGCAGAGGTGGTTGGATTGATGTGCTTACAGGTATTTACGGAGGGTAATAAACAACGTTACGAAGAACTAAAACCTTATGCCATGAAACTTGGTTCTGCATTTCAAAAGATAAATTTTTTACGTGATCTGAAAGATGATTATCATATTCTTGGACGCACTTACTTTCCCAATCTAAATATGGAAGTATTCGATAATACACTGAAAGGCCAAATTGAAGACGAAATCCATCAAGAATTTAAAGAAGCATTTTTGGGTATAAAAAAGCTGCCTAAGTCGGCCCGATTTGGCGTTTATCTGGCATATAAGTATTATCTTTCTCTTTTTGCAAAAATCAGGAAGAAATCTTCAAAAGAAATTTTGGAAAATAGAATCAGGATAGCCAATACAGAAAAAGCGTACGTGGCATTTAAAAGTTATTTGCGTTACAAAGTGGCATTTTTATAAACATCAAACAATGCGTATTATGAACATTTTAATCGTAATGATCATTTTTATTTCCATGGAGGGGGCTACTTGGTTGATTCATAAATATATTATGCATGGCTTTCTTTGGATACTTCATAGAGATCATCATGATCATAGTAATAATGGGTTTTTGGAAAAGAATGATTATTTCTTTGTGATATTCGCTCTTCCCACGATTGCGTTAATGTACTATGGCTCATTAGAGAATTATAATTATCTATTTTACATTGGCCTGGGTATTATGCTGTATGGTATGGCTTATTTCTTTGTACATGATATTTTTATACATCAACGTATCAGATTTTTAAGCAAAACAAAAAATAGATATTTCCTAGCACTCAGACGTGCGCATAAACAGCACCACAAGCATCTTGGAAAGGAAGAAGGCGAATGTTTTGGTTTTTTATATGTGCCAATCAAATATTTTAACATGTTTAGTGAAAAAGAAAAGTAATGATACAATATACGTACGCCCTGATCCTGTTTTTTACGGTATTTATCTGTGTTATAGCTTCATTCGATAGGCGAATTCAATTCAATCGAGCATTTGTCCCTTTTTTTAAAGCATCAATAATTGTTGCGGTTTTTTTTATTGCATGGGATATATGGTTTACCCATCGTGGTGTATGGTGGTTCGATACCCGATATACAATGGGATTAATTATTGCAGGCTTACCCTTGGAGGAATGGTTGTTTTTTATCTTTATTCCTTTTTCCTGCATATTTACCTACTTCTGTATCGATAAATTTTTTGAGTTGAAAGCGCTTAGTGCGTTCAACAATATTGTGGTTTTTGTAAGCATTATCGTTTGTGCTGTTGTTGCTCTTAAGTACAGTGATCGCATATATACATTAGTCACTGCTCTGGTTACCATGTTGACGTTGTTGGTTTTCCATTTTGTCTTACGAGTACAATGGATTAGTCAGGCCTCATTAGTATTTACAGTTCTTATGCTGGGATTTTTACCTGTTAATGGCATTCTTACTGGAACTGGATTGGAATCGCCTATCGTCAATTATAACCCTGCAGATTTTATAGGTTTCCGGGTGCTTACCATACCCATTGAGGATGCAGTATATGGATATACACAGTTTTTATTAGTTCTTTATTTCTTTAAAAAATTTCAAAACAGCTCCCATGTTCAAAATGCATAAATGTTGGATAAATATTATAACGATTGGTTTTACTATGGTGATTATGGCGGCATGTTCTTCTATTCCGCCCAATGCTGATCCGATCAAGAAATTTGAGCTGAATCGTTATCTTGGTACATGGTATGAGATCGCACGATTGGACTCACGTTTTGAAAAAGATCTCAATAATGTTTCTGCCCAATATAGTTTAAATACCGATCATCATGTTGTGGTATTGAATAGCGGATATAATACGATCAAAAAAGAGTGGGTAAAAGCGGATGGGCTGGCGAAATTCAGGGGGAATCAAAGCGAAGCAGCTCTGAAAGTTAGTTTTTTCGGTCCTTTCTACTCAGGTTATAATGTCGTTGCTTTAGATACGAACTATCGTTATGCCTTAGTTGCGGGAAAGGATTTAAATTATCTTTGGATTTTATCACGAGCGAAAACCATTCCTGAAGATGTAAAAACAAATTACCTGAAAATTGCTCGCGAGATTGGCTATAATACATCAAAACTGATCTGGGTGAAACATGATCTGAAAGACAATCCGTTTCTTCCACAATAGGGCAATGGAGAACACTAATTTCTTTCTTTTTGCTTGATTTGAGTAAAATCATTCAATTTGATAAATACCATTTATTCCACCTTTTAGACCAAAATCTACACTTGCGAATAGCGCTAATTCTAGTAGTTTTGATTTATAACTTAATTAAAGGGAAGCTGTTGACTAACATTCGACCTCATTTGATGAGTACGTCGAACAGATCTGGTTAGAGACGAAAGCCAATACCTAATTTTATACCAATAAAAGTAAATAAATGCCAATGTTAACTGAAATAAATGCGTATATACAGCTAAAGAAATATATCAGCTTGAATAGATTTGCTGATCTTGAAATGAGTATTTTCTATTTTAAGAAAAGACCGTTCATTGTTATTGATTTGTCCAATGAAAAGATCTATTTTAACGAGAGTGGGTTGGAGTGGCTACGTACTGATAAGAAAGTGGAATTGCCTTTACAGTGGGTCAGAAGTAAATATCTCCCCCGAAAAAACTGGATCGGAATTGCACTGAACAATGGAAAAGATGATTTGATTATACAGCTGATTGACGAGTTTTATTCAGCTACATCCGAGATATTACTCAGGAATTAACAAGAGCTAGCTAAAAAGTAAATGATCCAAAAAATATAAGAAGAAGATAAAAACAGTAGATGCTTATACTTTATTTCCTGTCAACGCACTGAATTTATTTCCCAGTTTGTCCTTATAGAAGTCACCGTCTTTCTTAAAGCTCTGCGCATCTACTCCTTTGAGCAGCTGTTTTTGATAGTAGACATTTTTCGCATCTTTTGCGAAATCACTACCAAGAAGGCGAAATGTCTTCACGTCAGCATCAGGAACTACTTCCTGATTATAGTATACATTGTTCCTATCTTTTGAATAAAGGTTACCTCTATAGAAATCAGTTTTTTCATCAACAGTAAATAGCTGAAAAGAGGGGGCGTCTACATGATCATATTTAAAATTTTTGCCTCGGACTAATATGTTTTTATTATTAACACGAATAATATCTTGATCAAGCACCTGGATTGTCTGTATGCTATTAAATGATTTTGCTACGCTAGATGTGCCTCGTTGAAAAGGAGGGTAATAAATTGTATTCCCGATTCTCATGTAGTACTTGTTGATGGCCTCGACATTTCCGGGATTAGCTACAACCGACTTAAAGTCTCCGATATTTGGAGAAACATACACGGAATCTTTATCCTTTAGAAAATAGTCATTGACGAAGCTGAAAGTTTGCCGATCAGCATGTATCATGTCATCCGCGTAGAAATAATGATCTTTGTCCCGAGCCCAGTTCGTGTGATTTTTTATGAGTTCATACGTTTTTGGGTCCGCTCCTTCAATGATATTAAAGCCTAAGACTTGATCAATATAATAGACGTGAAAATCATCTTTAGGGACCTGATTATCGACATAGAAGGAATTCTTATCTACCAGCTTTTGTATCATTCCACGAAAGTAAACTGCGTTTTTGTCCTTTGCAATATCCTCTGCCAATACCTCAAAAGATTCCGGATCGGCCTGCATTTGCGATACCCCCAGACTAAACCAATTCCCATTCTGACAATAAGCGATTTGTCCTTTTGAATCTATAAAATAAGAGCTCGATTTTTGTTTATCGACCAGTTTACCAATATCCCGGCAAGAGATACAAAAACTGAGTAAAACACAAGCCAGAAAAAAAGTATATTTTTTCATTTTTATATCAGGACGAAGTTGTGATATATCTTTTATAGTACGCATGTATATAAATTTACGCTGCCAAATTTAAAAAAGGGAATTTTCTTTTAAAATTGTAAATCGCCTACGGTGCTAAATAAACCAAAACGATCCAGGTATTCTTACATTTTGCACCTTTCTATTTGCGGTTAACTTTTTTAGGAATGAAATAAACGCTACAACCATGCCCGATGTATGGATACGCAAGCATAGAAAATAGGCCGTAGCAAACTTATTTCGGGATATATACTGTATTTATGTTTGGTTGCTTGACGTGAACTGCCGATTGCCGTCATAGTCATAAACGATTTTTAAATTTTTGGCTTAGATTTTTCATCCAATTCATCGCGATTTTAATTGGAGCTGAAGAATCTGAAGATGTTAGAAAATGCCCCATTTCAGGAAATAGGCAATATTCAAATGGTTTTCCTTCAATTTTAAGTAAATTGAGATGATCAATAGATAAGCCGACAGGAACTTGCACATCTTGTCCGCCAAAAAGCCACAGCCCCGGTGCCGTTGTTTTACTAAGGGCTACCTGAGGATCAGTTGTGATAAATTTATATTTATCTGGGGCATTTTGTATATGTGCCCTAACCTCTTTCTCAGTATAATGCGTCCAGAAATCTGCTTTTCCTTCTGTGAAGAACTGAAAACGGAGCTGTTCTATAGTTGGAACCACCGCCCCGCTAAATATGACCGTAAAATCCACCTCTTTTGACTTATTTGATGCCAAAGGAATAATCCACCCGGCCTGACTGAACCCCAAAAGACCAGTATGTGTTAATTTGTGTCCTAAATAATTTTTGAGTGCTAAAATTGCTTCCTTAGCATCCTCAGCTAGGAGATCGAGGTTTGCTGAGTCAATATTATTTGTGCCTACTTCTGGACCCGCATATTCCCCTTCAGATTTACCAACGCCACGTTTATCATATGTTAATACAGATATTCCATTTTTAGCCAAGAAAGTTGCAAATGCATTCAATCTAAGCTCCTGTCCAGATCCATGCACCAATACAATTCCGATTTTCGATCTTGGAGCGCTAAAAATTGTTCCTGCCAACTCTATCCCTTTACTTTTAAATTTTATCTCTTTTGTTGTGTATTCTGTAGTTTGAGCTATTATATTGGTCGCAAATACTAAAAAAAGTAATGACAAAATTGCTTTTATAAGTAATTTTTCTTTAACATATTGAGGCAAGGGCTTGTTGCAAGAATATGCTATATATAAATGTTTTTTCATCGGGATTCCATTTTCAAAATAAAGGTGTTTAAATACTTTTGCTGTAATTTATTTTCAGCATCTAACTTAAGTAATTTTGAGAGCTCGTCCTGATGTCATTTAGGTGAAGTACTGGTTTTTATCGGTGAACGCGCTGATGGATCGGTAAAATTTTCTAAAAAATAACCTAATCCAGTTTTCTTAGCGCTTTTGAATTTCGCAATAAAAACACATATTGAAAATAATCTGTCGTATGGGACTTATCCCTAGGTACAATACTTTCACCAAACATTCGCGACTTCACCGTTATCAAATCCTGAGAATCAGCGTACGGCGAATTCTGCGCGTTAAGCTTAAATAATGAAATGCTATTCGGCTGGCTCAATTCTTTTAGATCATTGATTCCTTTGACGAGCATAAGTGGTCCGTCAGCATTGATCCAATTTACTTTTTCGTAGGGTGGTGTTGGAAATTGGGGATTCTTAGGAAGATGCATCTCACTGTCAATAGTGTAGCTTACCATACATTTTCATAATATAAAATAGAAAAAGGGTAGATTTAGCTGTGGTTCTTTATGCAAAACTAATCCAGTTTATTGTTCCTTTGAAAATTTCATTTCAAACCCGTTTTCTCGCCTTATCACCTGTTTTAAATCTGGATTAAATTGCCATTCTATTCCAAGACCCATTTTGAAAAGATCGTTCCCGACATAATCTAGAGGGGTGCTATCTTGATCGGAAGACTGTAAAATTAACTTTCCATCCTTTTGTATGAAGGTCAGTTTAACTCTAGGGGATATTTCAGCAGTGTATACACCTAAATATCGCTCAATATTTTCGATGGCTCGTTTTTTTATTTCATAAGGTTGCATTGTGGCAATTCCCTCTAAATTTTCTAACCGGGCAATTATTCCCCAACCATAAAAGTCATTCGATACGCCTATTAATAATTGATTTTCCCCTTTCTTGAGTTTTAATTTAGTACTTCCGTTCTGTACCGAAATCCTCCCGTCCGGATACTTTTTCATATTCTGTCTAAAAATATTTTTGTCTGCATAAGTGATCTGATCATTCAGATAAAGCCATATTTCATCCGAGAAACCCAGTTGAAGATTAGTCTGAGTGGCTTCTTTTGCATTGATTGTAGCTTTTAGCCAAACTATCCTACGTTTTTCACTGCCGCCAAAGCGCCGTGTTAAGTTGACGAGCCCATATCTTTCGGCTGCTATTTTTTCTACAAAGGAGTCATCTTTCGGTAGGTCACTGACAGTAGTCGGCTCTCTTCCTTCGGGTAAAAGTGCGGGCTGAGCTACCGACCAGTTTCTGATATAATTTGCTTCGTGTCTGCTCAGGTCTGCGCCTTCAGTTTGCGCCAAGTTTTCGGTCTGACCGGGTTTTATCACAATATTGCTAATATAGGAGTCACCATCAAAGGCAATACTTCCAGAGCGTTCACGACCTTCCAATTTTGGTATCGTTAGTCTGAGACTATCATTGACAAAGACCTGCATTTGCAGACCTGATATGACCAGTTTCATATGATTCCATTCGTCTGTTTTAGCCTGCGCAGCAGTCTGATATTGTGGATACATGTCCCACATATTTATACCGTCTAAAATAGGGCAATACTGAATGCCTTCGTTAGCGAATGGATCAGTCATTTTGGGAACACGCAGATAGACAATTTCCTGCTCTTTCTCATTTTTTCGGTGGAAATAGATTGCACTTGCAAACTCTGTTTTTGCCGGAATTACATCATATTCGATAGTACCGTCTGAAAAAACCAAATCTTTTATGATTATCGGTCCCGATGCTGGCGCGATTTTCATCGTATTACGTCCTTTAAAATTTAAGAAATCAACTTTTCCGGATTGAAATATCCATTTTTCCGCGCTTAGTGCAATGTTTTGTGTGCCGGGGATTTTACTTTTCATTTCTTGGGCATAACTTTCGAACAATATGGCCAAAAGTGTGGCTACTATCAAAATTATTTTTTTCATGTTAATAAAGTTTTTTGATAAATTTAGTGCTTAGACATCTTCTTCCTGAAGTCAACCTTGCATCAAGTTGGTTCAAGTTTGTTCAAGATGGTTTTATGGTTTTAAGGTATTTGTACACAGTGAATTATGATAAATATAAGTCAATCGGAATTATTTCAATGCCTTAAGGAATCAATTGAAAGTCAACTTGAATGGGGTGCAACTTCCACTTGGAGCACTGCCGATTTTGAAAAACTTTCGAGTAAAATTCAGGAGAGAACAGGAGTAATGCTTAGCATCTCTACGTTAAAACGGATTTTTGGTAGGGTCGACTATCAAAGCGCACCATCGCTGACTACCCTGAATACCTTGTCACAGTTTATTGGTTATGAAGACTGGCGGGCATTTCGTAATACATATACCCAAAATCGGCCAACACAAATGGATGTACCGGAGGAAGCTGTTTATGGAAATTTTGAGACTGGCCGAAAAAAGTATGGACATTTATTTTCCAAGCTTATTTTGCCTGTTCTAGGACTGGTCTTGATGGGGTTTTTGACCCAAAAATTTGTTCTTAGTGGAAAGTCATCTCCTACTGGCGCTTTCCATTTCTCGTCGAAGACTATATTGACGCAAGGCTTACCCAATTCAGTCGTATTTGATTACGATGCTTTAGATGCGAATACGAAAGATACGATATTCATTGCTCAAAGCTGGGATACCCGCCGTAAGGTCGCTGTAGATAAAAATGGTAAACATCACTCTTCTATATATTATTATCCCGGTTACTTTCGGGCCAAATTGATGGTCGGAAATAAAGTTGTCCGCGAACATGATATACAGATTAAAACTGATGGCTGGTTGGGGCTGATAGAGGCGGATTGGGGAAAAGAGCCCCTATATTTTAGAAAGGCTGATATTATTAAGCCGAATGAAATTGCGGTTGACAAAGAGCTTCTAGAAAGATATAAAGTCGACCTTTTGGCAGATGCTCCACCCGTACGGCTTTACAACCAAAAGAATATAACCGGCGTAATGACGAATAATTTTAGTTTTGAAACGGAACTAAAGACAGGAATGGCTAATGGGGGAAATAGTTGCCAGCGTGTGGAAGTGCTGTTGCAATCAAAAAATGATATCATTATCGTACCACTCGTAAATCCCGCATGTATTGGTGATATCGCTCTTATTGCCGACGGTTTTTACACAGATAGTAAGCAGGATGATCTCAGTGGATTTGGCTGTGATCTCTCCAATTGGACCAAGCTGAAAATAGACTGTAAAAATCAACAAATTAGATTTTGTATCAATGACAAACAGGCATACATGGCCATGATCAAAAATGCGCCTACTGAAATTGTCGGTGTACAGTACCGATTCAAAGGACCAGGTTTTGTTAGAAATACCCGTTTATGGGGATCAGGCAATAAAGAAATTGTTTTTTGATCTAAATATATTACTCCCGGAACAACTGCATCTTCTGACCTTGCGTATAGGTTTCGTTCTCCCATAACATTTTTTTATTTTTTAAGGACAATTACTTCTCAGTCCCGTTTACCATAGTGTAAGACAATTTTATTTAATTAACTATTATAAGCAGGTAAACCTCATTATAGAACTATGAAATATTTATTATTAAACCTTTCTCTATCGGAGATTATTGCATCCCTAGTATTTATAATCATTATGTATCTACTTTTCCTGAAATTTTTTAGAAAAAAAAACGATTAATTTTTTTTGGATAGCAATACATTGTCATAGTTGACTTAACTAAATTAAACAGTAAAACGGTATTTCAATAAGTTGAAAATACCGTGATATTGCGAAGTCTGTCGTTCATGAATCGTATGTATATATGTTTTATTCCGATAATTCCATGAAATTTGCGCCAATGACTTTTAATGTGACACCGATGTCTGCATCGCCTGTAGTCGGTGTTTTGTGTCTTTTCAGCGTGACTTTCGGGGCTGTTATTGAACTTCTTGCTTTTTTAAATACTTATTTTTTTGCTGGTCGATTTCAATGGTATAACTCCCACGGAGTTCTAGTATCCATCCATCACCTTTGACTAAATTTTTATCAATGGATACAGGCAACGAAAGCGAAATTTTCTTCCAGTCTGGGCTGATTAAAGCGCCCTTTTCAACAGTCAAAATACCCCATACATCTGTGATTCGGGTCGAAGGATAATACGTGCCATCACTTTCGATTGGAACAATTGTTCTTGGGTCAAAAGAGTAGTTCATTTTTTCAAACATAATTTCAAAATGGGGCGACTCAACGAACTTACCTTTGTATTCTTTGATGATGCGTTTGTTTTCTGCGTCCCTCGCATTTTCTTCTTCGAAGATCCTTTTACCATTGTACTCTTTGGCTAAGTCTTTAAAGTGCTTTTCAGTAAGCGACGGGACTGAAATAGCAAATTTCTTAATAAAATAGTGCGTTAGATCGGTTGAATAATCAATGTCCTTATTCCAGCTATTATCTCGTTTAAAAAGTAGATAGCCATAGGAGGGAGTGGTTTGATAAGCAAATGACCTGACAAAAGTTCGGTTTTTTAAGGATCGTTCCATACCTCTGATTAGATAAGATTTTACAGACTCATCGGTGCGACCGCTGGCAATTATTCCTGTAAATTCAGCTATACCTTCATTGATCTCGAGTAAATTTTCATTTTCGGCTGCTTTTTCAAACTGCAATTGCCTATATTTTCTGAAAAATAGTGCGTTACCAAGGTGTTTTTCAATTTCTTTATTCTGCATTGACCCTAATGCTTTTTTTAATGCTTCATATTCAAGACGTAAGCCTATTCTTCCATCTTTTTCGTCAAGGTGATTGTTATTGGCATTATTTAATTCAAAGCCGAGTTCAGGCTGTATGCGATGAAATGACTCATGCGCCAGAAGATTAATACGGTCATCGCTATTTTCAGGCAGGGGCAACATAATCATGGCCCATCGCTTACCGTTCCACTCCAATGCCGTATTGGAAATATTGACATT
Source organism: Sphingobacterium sp. HMA12 (assembly GCF_002933815.1). Classification (GTDB taxonomy): domain Bacteria; phylum Bacteroidota; class Bacteroidia; order Sphingobacteriales; family Sphingobacteriaceae; genus Sphingobacterium. The sequence continues at coordinate 2,927,713 of NZ_BEYR01000001.1, read as the reverse complement.
TTGTGGAAGTATTCCAGTATATACACCAGCCGTATGCTGTAATACCCCTGTTTGATCACCCTCATTTGCATATATCTTGCGTGTTTTAGGATCAACTAATAAGGTAGGGCCATATAGGCTTTTATTCCAAAGTTTAACAGAGTTATCAGAGGTATGTTTTAACTCTGTGAAAAAAGTGTTTATCTGATCTTCATCGTAGCTTCTTGTCTGCGCATAAACCAGACTGATTGAACTAATAAATAACAGGAGAGCTGAAAGCCTTTTCATCATATGCAAGAGGTTATGTATACAAATATTATAAAAATTAGGCGGAAAGCTCGGTTTTATCATTCTAATTTTTTACGATTTATAAGATTATAATTAAACCGATTGCATATTTTGATTCCCGTGCTTTGATCCATGCTGGATATCTTAATGCGAACGAGCTGTCATCGGGAAGTATCTACAAGACAACGGGAAGTACAGATACCGTCAATTGCATGGGCCGAATTTACATTTGTAAAGTGATTTAAAATATTTCATTATGAAAGATAAATATTCAATTTGGTTAGGTATGACAGTATTGGCATTGATCTTAACTGCATGTAGTAAAGATGATGATATGCCGTCAACATCAATGGCGACTGTCACGATAGAGAACGTGCTGGATTCTAAATCATTAGTAGAGTCTGGCTCTTTCAAAAACACAGGGGCTTCTCCGGTAATTATGCCCGGAGAGTCAGTTTCCATTAAATTTTCGGCCGCCAAAGGTCAAGCGCTTAGTTTTGCCACCATGTACGGATGGTCAAATGATCTGTTTTTTGCACCTGCAAATCCGGGCATAATATTATATCAGGAAAATGGTACTCCTATCGAGGGAGATGTATCGGCACAGATCAAATTATGGGACAACGGAACCCGTATTAATCAGAAGCCCGGTGCAGCTGTCATGCATCCGGGTACCGCTGAAAGCACGCCAAAGGCTGTTACAGCAGTAAATGGAACTGATGCTCAAGGTAATACCTATGCCATGGCGTCATCACTTATGAAAACATCATTGCATTATGATGGTAATTCGTTTTTTACCTTGACAATAAGCAATGTTTCGGGGGCGACATCCAATCCTACTCCTTTTAGTCCCGGAGTATGGGCAATTTCATATATAGCGGGAGGTAATTTATTAAATCCTAATCCATTATTTGAAGCCGGTAAACTCAGTGCCAATGGCCTTACTAATATCGCGGAAATGGGTGACAACATTGTGTTGGCAAATTACCTGACTACACAAACAGGTATTTTCACTCCGCTATCTCCGGTATTGGTTGTTGTCTATAAAGGTATCGAAAATCCGATTTATAAAGTCGGTGAAAATGATCGTGGAAGGGGGTTAAAGGATTTGGCACAAAAAGGTGATGCGGCAGGCCTAGCAGCTTACCTTAAGACGGTGCCAGGGGTAAAAGCAGCGTATGTGCTTCCTGCAGCCAGTACAACGGTTTTATTACCCAAAATTAGCGGCCAGCCTGGGGGAAGAGTTTCACAACAGTTAAACGTGTCAAACGGAGATCGTCTTGCTATTACAACGATGTACGGGCTTTCCAACGATTGGTTCTTTGCGTCGAAAGATAACGGGATAGATGCAACAACCAAAGGAGATGTATCATCTTCAATGGGACTGTTTGATAACGGAACAGCAATCAACCAGTTTCCCGGAGCAGGTAATGCACAGGCTGGGTTGGGCGGAACGCCTGTGAGCGAAAGTAAGCCAATCGGAGAAGTACCTAATCCGAATACTTTCACCACGTTACCATCAATAGCTAATATGATTAAAGTGACCATCAACTAACATATTATAAATTTCTGAACAAAATGTCTATTGGGTTCTCCCTAGCAAAAAGTATTTAAAAGTTTGTTTGTCACCAAAAGGATAAATAAGTATTGTAAAAATGAATAATTTAATAAAAAAGCGACTCGTGGTGTTCATGGCTGTGGCTTTCTTCACGATCTGTTTGACAGCAAGAGGGAATGCACAGGAGAAAAGTTGGGGGATGAAATCTTCTGGCTTGGTAGATAAAGAAGAAATGCAACTGATATCTGGTATGATACCGCTGAAAGCAGAAGATATAAGTCCATTACTTTACGGTGAAAAAATACCTGGCGCAGTATTATCCGATGTTTCAGGAAAGAGTTTTGATTTGAATAAAGCTTTCTCTGAAAAGCCCACCGTTTTGGTGTTTTATCGTGGTGGTTGGTGTCCTTACTGTTCCAGACAGCTTTCTGGTCTGCAGGAAGCGCTCCCCAGGCTCGAAGAATTAGGGTACCAATTGATCGCCATCAGTACCGATTCGCCTAGCGGTTTAGCACAGTCTGTAGGAAAAGAAAAATTGAGTTATACACTGCTCTCTGATGCGGATCTGGCATTGTCCAAACAAGTTGGTATTGCGTTTAAAGCTCCCAAAGGGTATTGGGAGATGCTTCCGAACACAACGGGTGGTAAAGATACCGACCTTCTTCTTCCTGTCCCTTCGGTATTTATCGTCGATAACATGGGGATGATAAAATTCGAGTATATAAATCCTGATTTTAAACAACGACTGGACTCCAATCTTTTAATTTCGGTGGCGAAAAGTGTTAAGAAAGATCTTTAAGTGAAGGTAGGATTTGGTAAAAAGAATAAATTCGAAATAACGGTTGAGTATGGAGTAAAACAGCAGGGAAAATGGGGAGTTACTTATCAGAAAATGATTAAATTTAGGTTAGGAACACCTGAAAGGAAAATATAAAATGATTAAGGAGTATAACGATACCGCGACAGCAGCACGATTTGTGATGCATAATGATAATAAAATGCTTTCGGGAAAAGGACTCCGTCAACAAGGATCACAGCCTATCAACACGTTTATCTACAATAAAGGTGGTGAACAGAAAGTGCTGATAGATGAGATTACCTATACAATGCCGGCCAGATGTATTCTCCCTTTGGTTTCCAATCAACATTTTATATTTGAATATCCTGATAGCTTGACCGCTTGGCAGTTTAATCGGGAATTCTACTGTATCGTTGACCATGATGCTGAAGTCGGCTGTGTAGGATTTTTATTCTATGGTATCCGTCATCCTATGTTTATCACATTGAATGACGACGCAGCTGGAGAGATGTCCCATCTAGAGAAGGTCTTCTCCAATGAACTTATGGTGAAGGACAATTTTCAGGGAGAAATGCTTCGGACACTTCTTAAAAGGGTCATTATCAACACAACGAGGATTGCAAAGCTCCAAAGTGAAAGCTATCAGCAGTTTCCCGATGAAAAAATGGATATTGTTAGAAAATTTGCATTGCTATTGGAATGTAACTTTAAACAGGAACACGAGGTCAGATTTTATGCTGCTGCACTTAACAAGTCTCCAAAGACCTTGAGCAATGTCTTTTCGTTGTTAAAACAGCCGGCGCCATCCGTTCTGATCCGTAATAGAATTATGCTTGAAGCTAAGCGCTACTTCCATTATACCGATAAGTCAGCGAAAGAAGTGGCCTATGAGCTGGGCTTTGAGAGCCCAGCTCATTTTAGCCGATTTTTTAAAATGTATTCAGGAACAAATATTTCTGCCTTTAAAAATCTCACAGGATAAGATTTTAAATACAATTAATACGATGTTCATTGTCTTGGGTCAATTATTTCTAAAGTCTAATTCGTCAACTGTAATTTTCCGATAAAAGGCCGTTTGTCAATTGTACTGATAGCTTCCCGGATAGAATAACATAGCTGGTAATTCTCGTTGAGCATTTTTTTGTTTAATTCTATTTTTTCATCGGCGATCTTGTCAAAGATCCATGTGGGATATAGTGGATCTGAATTGAACTTCGTAATTAATACAGTATACCCATCATTTTGAGCATCCTTTAATCTCTCTTTAGTTATATCTACTATTTTCATAGTGAGATAATATACGAAAAAAAAATTAAGGGGTTTTTGTGTAATTCATGATATTTTCCCCACAAATGATTATCTCGTGGTCGTTTTAGGCTATTCCAGTCTTAATTTTCAAATGGGTCATGACTAGGGCATTTGTTACCAACAATCAATGGATAACAGGAAATCAAATGGCTTAAGCTCTTCTAAAACTAAGCGACTCAAGTATAGTCCCACCGGAAAATAGTCCATTTTCCATTAACTTTTTCCGGATAAAATCGTAGCCCTGACAACAGCCCCACAGAAATTGTCCAGTAATACAAAAGATTTTTTATCGTCTGGAACAAAATAGGGCAAGTGAAAAGTATATCCTGATAAAAATTGCTTCACCCTGTTTATCTTTTTATGGTTTGCAACGTTATACTTTCCGTGATCTGTATTGGAATGTATACGTACCTTTTCCCTCACAGAAATGAAAATCAGCTATTTTAATATTCATTTAGTTGAAATAATGGAAAGATCGATTTAATAGTGCAAAAATACTTAGTTTTGTTCATCATATGCGTTTAAGCCGATATGGACCAAAGTAAATGATAACCTAATACATGACAACACAGTGGCCAATTCCACAGCATACAATAGATAGAAACAAAAATTTACCTCGGCAAAACCTGGGGTTGGTATTTATATAAAACGTATGGATAGAAGAAGCTTTTTTAAGAAAACAAGTTTAATTGGTCTTGGTGTACTGGCAAGTCAGTTTAACGTTTGGTCAAAATCAATATTTGCCTGGGACAATCCGCTACACAATATCCCTGAACAGAAGGGTATAGATCAACAATGGCTCGCCTCTCTGTATCAGAGGGGCGAGAAAATTGCCTACCGAAAGAGTAAAAATGAACTACGTTATATTGGTATGCCGGTGGGTGGATTACATACAGGTACTGTCTATATCGGTGGCGATGGGCGCTTGTGGTTATGGCAGATATTTAATACTGCCTACGATGGTGAACGCGAAGGTATAGAACCCAAAAATGTGCAATGGAATAATGGAAAAGAGCTGGTGATTGTCCGCCCACGTGATGGAGCAGCTTATATCGAGCCTGCAATTGCGGACAACCTACGCGGCATAGAGCAAGGTTTTGCGCTATCAGTTAATGTTGGAGGAAAACAAATCGTCAAAGAACTTCGGGAAAATCATTGGGATGAGGTTGTATTTGAACCGACTTATCCGACCTGTCGGGTTACATATAGCAGCACGAACTACCCTGTGGAAGTTGTGCTGACAGCCTATTCGCCATTTATTCCGTTAGATCAAGACAATTCCTCCCTACCTTTAACAACTTTTCATCTTGAATTGCGCAGCAAAGTGAATACACCGGTTGAAATAATCCTAACGGGTTGGATGGAAAACGCTGTGTTTAAGGGGCGTAAGGATCTTAAAACAGTTCGTAAAGTATCTCGCCTTTTAGATAAAGCAGACCTAAAAGTCTTACATTACAGTTGTGAACAAGTGCCTGACAGTGCTTTGCAAGACGGAGACTTTGGTACGATGGCCTTTACATGTTTGGACCCGCAGGCACAGGTGCATACTAAAGTGCGGCATTGGCCCATCGCGCCGCACTTATTGAAATCTGATCATAACGATTCAGTCGTTGATTTTTCGGATTTACAAGTGGGAGCCTATTCGGTTCAGCGTATGATAGAACCCAATAGCACGAGTGAGATTTCGTATGCGATCTCCTGGCATTTTAACAATCCACATCCCCAGTTAAGGGCACATTTGAAAGATGCTCATAGTGGTTATTGGTACGGTGCAAAATTCAGCGATGCAGCAGCAGTCATGGACTACTATCTGACACATCGGGAACAGCTTGAAGGAGAAACTATAGCCTGGCAACAGACTTGGAATGATTCGACATTGCCCCATTGGTTTATGGACCGTACCTTTCTCAATATAGGGACTTTAGCAACAGCGAATACGATGCGTTTTGCTACGGGAAGGTTTTGGGGCTGGGAAGGTGTTGGAGCCTGCGCAGGCTCCTGCACCCACGTGTGGCAGTACGGGCAGTCCATGGGCCGTATATTTCCTGATCTTGAGCGTAATTTAAGGGAGGTTACAGACCTCGGTGTTGGTTTTCAGCCCGAAACCGGGGCAATTATCTTCCGTGCCGAATACGAAAAACGACCTGCCATCGATGGGCAGGCTGGTGTTATTCTCCGTTTCTATCGGGATCATCAGATGAGCAGTGATGAAAGTTTTCTAAAAAAAAATTGGCCAAAACTTAAACAAGCGATTCAATTTGTCCTCGATCAGGATAAGAATGGAGACGGTATGACCGATACACCAATGGAAAACACGTTGGATGCCGTGTGGGAAGGAGAGATCGCTTGGATTGTAGGACTTTGCCTCGCCGCCGTACAAGCCGCGGCATGCATGGCCGAAGAGGTCGGTGATAAGAAATTCCGGCAGGTCTGTATGGACTACGTTAGGAAAGGGGCTGTAAATATGGATAAATATCTTTTTAATGGAGAATATTATATCCATCGGCCAGATGCGGTACAGGGAAAGAGGAAGCTGGGTTCCTACAATACCTGCCATATAGATCAGGTTTATGGACAGGCCTGGTGTTTTCAAGTGGATATCCCGCGGATTAATAACAGAGAGAAAACATTATCCGCTTTAAAGGCGCTCTGGAAATATAATTTTGCGCTGGATGTGGGACCTTATATTAAGACACATCTTGGGGGAAGACCTTATGCACTGGCTGGTGAAGGAGGGATGGTCATGAATACCAATCCAAAAAATGAGGAAAATGCTTACGGCGACAATGCGACTTGGCAGCTTGGCTATTTTCATGAATGTATGAGTGGGTTTGAACATCAGGTGGCAGCGCACATGATGGCGGAGGGGATGATCGATGAAAGCTTGGTTATGACCAGGGTAATTCACGACCGGTATCATGCAGCAAAAAGAAATCCCTTTAACGAAATAGAATGCAGTGACCACTATGCACGAGCGATGGCGAGTTACGGAACCTTTATTAATGCCTGTGGTTTTAGTTATCATGGTCCAAAAGGTCAGATCGGTTTTGCCCCTAAAATAGGTGCTTCAGATTTTAAAGCACCTTTTACCACGGCGAGGGGGTGGGGGACCTACATTCAAAAACAACAAAGCAAAGGAAAATGTGTTTGTCAGTTGACATTAAATTATGGTGAATTAGATCTGAAAGAATTTCACCTGGGGGATGCCGGGCAGCTATCGCTCGATCACAAGCAGATTACCGTACTACAAAATAACAAACCAATATCACTTGATAAAGTGAAACGTCGCGACGGGCGTCTGGTGCTCAATTTTAAAGATAGCATAGATCTAAAAAAGGGCGATACACTACATATTCGATGGTCATGAAAAAAATAGTAAATACGCTTTTGTGATAATATGCCTTTTCTGGTTATGGGATGTATACCATCAGCTAACCAAAAGAAAAGATCTAAACCGAAATTCGGCTAGCAGAAGGTGCTTTTACATAACATATCCGTACTTAGACATCGTAATTGGATATTGATCGTTGACAAAGCCTATCCTGCAGCAGCGGGGGCAAACATCCTTGTCTTTAATTCCCAAAAGCAGAGTCCGAGGTACTTGACCGTGTATTTCAACTGTTCAGTCGGCAGAAGCACATCCGGTTTGTTTTTTTATCTGGATAAAGAGTTTGACTATTAAATGTATAACTGCATAAGCTACAGGAGTTCAAAGTAAGCATCTGATTGATAAATTTTGTTTGCAGCTTCAGCTGATATTCTAAATTTTCCTTTGCCTGCCATCATCGGTGCCGTAAACATAATTTCATCGGCACTCACCGGTATAGGTACAATTTGAAAGTCACCGAAACGGATTTTTTGTGCATATTTTATGCTCTTACCTTTCACATGGATTAATGAGCCCGGTAACCCACTCGAGGGGGCAAAACTGTCTAGTCCGATTCCCATTGCGTTGATTTCGAGTTTTTTGTCAGTGAATGTATATGCTCCTGCCGCGTTTTGGTAACCTATACTAATCTTATTGGATCCGAAGTTTGAAAGAAACCAGGTAAAAGTCGCTTCTCCATCTTTTTCGCATATAGCATCCCAATAGATGTTATTGCTGCCCAGTAGAGTATATATATTCCCTTTTGAAAAGTTTCCATAAAGGGTAATCAGATCTCCCTCATAAGCGCTGATTTTATCACTTGATAGCCAGTCGAAATTCTTGACCTTAATCTTTTGGGGTAGACTAATATCATAAAATCTGTCTTTGAACTGAAACGAATAGAGCCCCTCTTTTAAATTGCCGACTTCAAAATAGAAGTATTCATTTCCGGTTTGCCTAGGATCTACAGGTAGATCTCCAAATGTATAGTCAAAGTACATTCCCGATTGGAAATCCCAGAACCCGGGCCATTGGATCAAGCATTTCGCTCCGGGATGAACGAAAGACTGCTCAATCTTTATTTTCGCTAAATCTGGAGCATAAAACGTGATTTCCTCTTTGAAAATTACCGTTTCTACACCATTTGTATAGCCAAACCTGAAACGTGATCCCTTTAGATTCTCTATCTGACTAAATTGTAACTGACTAGTGAATGGAATCTGTAGATCGCCCAATATAATTTTAAAATCATCGTTCGGATGGCGGTAATCGGGCAGGTTGAGCCCCATGATGTCCATCACTTCCATCGGTGTAAAACTTGTTTTAACAGGCGGAATTAGCTGACCCAAAATATTGACCTGAGCAATATTATAATAAAAGTCTCCATATGGATATTCCCTGCGTTTAAAAGAAAAACTGATTTCCTGCCCATGATATAATCCGTTTGTTTTGGGAACCTTAAAACGAATAGATTTTTTATCTGGAGCCAATATATAGGAGGTTTCCAGGCTTTGGCTAGCGTTGGATTGGGCATCAGCGAAATACGAGAAAAATTTGTAATTTTTGTCTATTAAACTGAAATCACCATTGACTACTATGTCCTCGCCGGGTTTCGCTTTTACCTTTTTGACTTGGTCAATCGCAAAACCACCGATCTGAAACGAATTAAATTCACCTTTGTAGTATCCTTTTTCAGTTCTGACATAAAAGCAGTATGTATATTTAAGATCCACATCGAATGGTTCATTTGGCTGATACGTAAATTTGATCGTAGGATCGGTTGTATTTTTACCAACTTCGATCTCCTGTTCTTTCCGTTCGATCGCGTATTGATCAATAGTTTTGATAATGAAACCATAACTGAGGATTTTTTGATCCACGATGGAGTCTATCTGACCGAATAGGGTGACGCTATTTTTGCTCAGTTCGTCCATGTGTCCCGTCCGGACGACGATTTTCTCTTCGGCAGATTGAATATATTCTATCTCCTGAATCTTTTTGCAGGCAACAGTCAGTAGCGCGAGACCGGATACCATTAGAAAAAATAATATATTAGGCTGTTTTATAAAGCGGAGCATATCTCTGTTAAAATCTTAAATTAATTCAAAAGTTTCCTTACCCTTTATCCATTTATCACCAAAAAGGAGATTGATTTCTATCTTTCCTTTATAGGTGATATCCCGGGGAATGGTGAATTTGATTTCCTCTTCACCTGATTCCCGCCATACCAGTCTACCACCAAAATAGATCATACCAAAATAAATCCCTTTACCTACGATGGTGATCTGATCACCGGCTTTACCCTTTTTAGGGTAAAAGTCTGAAAAGACCGGTGCTAAGATTTCGAGGTTTAGATTTGTTTTGTCCATATATTCCTTCCCCTCACTTCCATGATAGCCTATAGAAATAGGATAAGTTCCGGCAGCAATAGGAGGTATAACAATACTGAATTGGCCATTTTGTAAGGAAACAAGCGAAGCATCTTGATCACCCAATTTAACCTGATAGGAGAGGTTTGGTCTAAAGTTGCCATTGATCCTGACAAGATTTCCATAGTAGCCTTTATTTTGCTCAATACCCGTCACTTGCAATTTTTTGACTCTTAGTTTTGCCTGGCTCGTAAATTTAAAAAACGGACTGCTTGCCGAAAGGGCATATTCACCTTCCGGAAGATCTCCGATAGTCAGTTTATGTATTCCTGTCCAATTAGAACTGACGTAGGCATTTTTGTTTCCTACCTTATAGGTTGTGAGATCCTGTTGCCCAAATGCTGAAAAATCCACTCCTGAGAAATTACCTGTGCTCCCCGGATGAAATTCAGCGTCATTAAAGTACAGCCCAGAGGGGAGGGGCTGTTTAATTTGAATCCTTTGTTTAAAAATGACGGTATCTTTTCCATTGAAATAACCCAATGTATAGTTGTCTGCAGGTTGTCCATAAGTCAAATGAATCAAATTCATTTCGGGTTCGTAAGGAAAGGACCGGTTGCCGAATAGGATATAGAAAGGTTCTTTCATAACGGAACCTATGCCCGGACCGGTCAACGTAATTTTATCATTGTACATGAAATTGTAGTTGGTCGGTTCATTCAGTTTGCCTATCACTTTTACAGTTGCTAACATCGTGCTTCCATACAGTCCGCTCGGATGTATCTTATTTTGGAGGACAAAACTTACACGGTTGCCATGCGTCTGATTGGCAGGCATCTGAAAGACTAAGGTTTTAAGATCTTTGCCCAGCGTAAAAGGAATTTCCTGTCGATTGTTATCATCATTAATATTCAGAGTATATTTATCCTTTATCTTTTCAAAATTTCCATTGATGGTAATTTTATCATCGGGAGAAGCGATAATATCATCTCTATAGTCGATGTCGTGCCAATAAAACAATAAGCTGGTCGATTCCCCTTTGTAAATCCCCTTTTCTGTCCTGATATAATAGTAATATTTAATGGAATTCGCATTTAGGATTTCGCTCGGTGTTTGGATGCTGTGTGTAATCTTGCCCGTTGTTACTTTGGGACCTAACGGATAGGCCAGTTCTCTTATTCTTGTATCGTAATAGTTTTGGTATTCGATAACAAAGCCATGATCAAGAATGCTTTCATCATTCAGGTATAATATGCGCCCAGAAAACGTGATTGTTGACTCATTCGCTTTGTCGTTAATCAGTGTTTCAATACGAATGGGATTGGTGTCAGGGATAGTTTCAACGACTTTTTCGACTTTTTTACAAGAAAAAAGAAAGCATAATGATACTAGCCAAAGGATATACGATTCTTTCATAAAAGGGTTAACTTGCCGGCAAAGATACGCTATGGGAATATTATATCAAAAGATATGAGCAAGTTGGGGCTGAGGGTTGAGAAATAGATGTTTTTTAGTTTTTTTTAATATTAAGGAATCGGACTTTTGAAAAGCATTCCGCAAATAATAATTAGTCACAATAGGCAATCAGTCCACTTTGTTTTTCGGTTGCTGTATTAAGGATGTGAAATAATTTTTGTACATCCGTATCTGTTTGCAAATGCTTTTGCAAGATGTTATTTACAATCTGTTTGATGAGTAAAGTCGTTAGCCTGAAATCTGAGTAAAAGTTGAATTCTTTATCGATTATGTTTTTCTTCTGAAGATTCTTAAATGTTCCATAATCAAGTTCTCCAACAAACTCTAATCCGATCTCAGTTGGATAATTTGGCTTCGCCTGATTATCATCAATAATATAAAAGTCTAACATTTTTAAGACGGTCTTTAAATCCGAAATGTAAAATTAATTTTTTGACCATTTGCATAGATTAATATTTTCACATACTGGTTATTTTATAAATACCGTTGAAAACCAAACAGCTAAAAAATAAAGATAGATGTCTGGATTAATAAATGCATGTTATTTCTTCTTCAATTTTACTCCAACTCCAATGGTTAAGACCAGGAAACTGCTCAGCCATAAAAAATAACCGGCCGCTAAAGATGTTATCGCAGATTCAGACCCAGATTCGCTGGCCATAATTTTGTCCATTTGAGTGAATGCAAGCGCGATTAAACAGGGAACGAGACTGATATAAAATGCAGCTTTTTTGTTACGGTTTAATACAGTACAGATAGAAAACAGGTATATTGGATTAGCACACCAAAATAGGAAAGGTATAATCGCTCCGCCCAATGGGTACATCCATCCCGTTAACACGATTGTTAAACTATCCATTGCTTCAGGTTTCGCATTAGGCCGATCTATAAAGAAAGCGGGCATGGCCAAGGAAGCAATAAACAGGATTATGCTCAAAAGGACGGCTCCTTTTTCAACTGAGGATAAAAAATTAAATCTATTATTGATTTTCTTTAGCATATTTACATTATCCTTTTTTATAAATCGTACTCGTGTTGTTATGCCAGAAACCGTTTGATAAAATTCATATTATAGGGCGCATTGGCTTGATCTCAAAAACATTCAGAAGCCTATCTCTAAGTTATTACTTCTTTTTCTCATATTCAAGGATTTTTTTTATCCGATAGGTTAATTGGGCGAGAATGTGTCAAAATAGGACGAACAATAGTGATCCGCTTTTTATGTAAAGAATAGCTTTGAGAAAATGATGGAAAAAATAAGTAATAAGGCTATAAAGTTGGCAGTGGATGTTGAGTCAAAAAAGATCCTCTAAAACAAAGTATAGCTGAGATTGGTTTTTAAAGTAGGCTTCGCATCGAGCGTAGTAATACCTGAGAATTTGTCGACAACATTTAAAGAACATAAGAATGGTAACACCTGAAAATTTAACACAAGAGAAACGGTTTCGTCCCAGTGATAAAGCTGGGTTTGGTGGGGTAGCCTTAGGTAATGGATTTCAGCAAAACTCGGATCTTGAATGTCTACAGGCGGTAGAGGCTGCGTGGAATGCAGGGATACGATTATTTGATACTTCCCCATGGTATGGCCTGGGCATCAGCGAACGTAGAATGGGCTTATTTTTAAAAGATCAGCCGCGAGACAGCTTCACCCTTTCGACTAAAGTAGGACGACTCATGGTGCCTGAGGAGGATTTTAAGATGGAACAATTGCTATGGAAGGGTAAAATGAATTTTAGCTATACCTATGATTACAGTGCTGGCGGTGTGCGGAAGAGTGTCGAAGATAGCTTACAGCGCCTAGGCTTATCATCCATAGATGTTGTCTTTATCCATGATCTTTCGCCTGACAATGGCGATATGAAAGATAGCTATAGCAGTTATTTCGAGCAAGCTGCGAAAGGGGCAATGCCAGAACTGACTAAAATGAGAGAGGAGGGAATAATAAAAGGCTGGGGTTTAGGTGTCAATACCATTGAGCCTATATTGCAGACATTGGATGTTGCAGACCCCGATATTTTTCTGTCTGCATGCCAATATTCATTGATTAAACATGACGATGATCTCAACAAGGTCTTTCCGAAAGTAGCTGAAAGAGATGTATCCATTGTGGTGGGAGCACCATTATGTGCTGGATTTCTGTCAGGCAAAGACCGTTATTTGTATGATGGTAAGTTTCCTGCTGGAGTTAGGGAAAAACTGAATGCTTTACAGCGTGTAGCAGAAAATCATGCGGTGGACCTACGTACAGCGGCTTTGCAATTTGCTGCTGCGCCAGACGAAGTTTCAGGCGTTATACCCGGGGCACATACAGCTGAGCAGGCGGTACAAAATGCATTGTCTTTTAAGACCAACGTACCCGCAGGCTTTTGGGAAGAATTAAAGCATGAAAAGCTAATTGCGGAAAATGCGCCAGTACCAAAAATTTAAGTACTGGCATTCCTTTTTCAGAAAAGTCAAATTTGCTAACGAGCTGCACATACAATTCTTTACTATTGTTTAGCTTCTCTAGAGGTGAAAAAAGCCGCTGTTCAATTGAACGCCTAAGCTGAGTAGATAGAAATTATATTACTTTATCGGTATCAGCAGTTTGAATGTGATCTTTTTTCCATCCGTTAGTACATCAATATCCCCTTGATGAAATTTCGCTATTTCTTTGGTCACATACAAGCCCAAACCGAGGCCCTTGCTAGCGGAACCTCGTACAAATGGCTTAAATAGATCCGGAATATTTGGTGGGTGGATGGCAGTGACCTGATTTGTTACACTGAAAACAAAATTGTCCTTCTCTATAAAAGCATTTATTTCAATTTCTTTATGAGGTTCGCCATGCTTTACCGCATTACTGATCAGGTTAACAAATGCTCTTCCCATTTTATTTTTATCACCATGCACATGTAGGGGGAGTTGCATATTTGTTATAACGGTATTCTGATGCATTACTTCAAATTCGTCCAATACTTGTTTTATTAAAGGTTCTATATTTACAAGCTCAGTGTACCGTTCAATATCACGCCCAAAACGGGTATTGCTAAAATCCAAAATATCATCTATTACACCCTTTATCCGGGCAGATGCATCTTCTATTTTTTTTGCAAGACTTTTTTGCGTTTCATTTTCAAGGTTCTCGCCTAGATATTGAGATAATAGTTTTATTATACTGACCGGATTGTGTAAGTCATGGGCTAGAGAAGATAAAACAAGGTCCCTGTTTCTGGAGTAGGAGCGTTCCTGCTCAAGGATACTTTTGAGGTGGCGCCTTTCTGTTGTTGAGCTGAAGTCAATGACAATCATATCACCGCAAAAAGGGAACAGTGTTTCCAGTTTAATCCGGTCAAACTGAACCGGTTCATCGTTCATAAAACTTAAATGACCGACAATAGTGTCATTTTTGTTAAGTATAGGGTAGGAAATATAGCTCTTTAATCCAAATTTTTGAAGAAGCTCGCCCCATTGCTGTTCTGCACATCGGTCGATATCGTCGATGAAAATTGGTGCCAAACCTTTTCTTATTTCCCGATAGATTTTTACATAAATATCACTATTTTGATCGATGATTTGTTGAGACTGATCATCATAAACACACCAATTGTTCCATTTATTTCCCTCTTTTTTGCGTATCATCCCGTACCTCATTTGGGTATGGCTGCACATCGTTTCCAGAATTTTTTGGCTAGCATTGATCTGGCCCAAGTCAGTATATCTTGTGTTCTGTTGGTTTTTCGTATTCTGGACTGTCATTTTTTGTCGTGTTTTATTTGTTCGAAAAGCGCAATATTCTAGCCCGAATGATAAGACGATCAAACTTGGTCTAGCACTTTTACGGCACGTAAAAGCGTAGTGATGATGGCGGCGGCTAAAAGAATATGAATTACCTCGCCTGTGACAAACCCGCCCAAAAAACTAATTGCCCAAATTAATACCAAAAGCACAGTGACTATGTACAATAAATCTCTCATATATGCTTATTATGAATAGTTATTTACTGAATAACAGTATATAGCCACAGATCGTTTCATAATTCTTGATTTATTATAATGAACATTTTAAGATCATACTATTTTCTCCTGTACCATTCTTAGATAGAATAGTTATAAACACTGTACAAAGGTGAGTCCATTTCAACCATGCATGAACTGAGTTTGGCGACCGGGGTAAATTATTCGTCAAGCAGTTTGGCAAGTTGGGTATCCAGTTCATCACCTGCATTGCCGATACCTTTCCAAATGATCTTTCCAGCCGGATCGATCAGGATTTTAGTCGGAAAAGCGCTGATATGATATTCCGATATTAGATCCTGTTTATCTTTCTGTAGGTTATTCAATAGGTGTATCCAGTCGATCCCATCTTCCTCAACTGCTCTTTTCCAGGAAGTGACCGGATCTGAACCCCGTTCTTTAGCTATACCTACAATTTCGAAACCCTTAGATTTGTACCTGTTATATAATGCCAAGAGATGGGGATGGCTTTTGCGGCAAGGCAGGCACCAGCTTCCCCAAAAATCCAGTAATAGATACTTTCCACGGAAATCTGCGCTGTTGATAACCTTACCTGTTAGGGTTTGTCCAGAAAATGGAATCATGGCCTTGCCTACGGCAGCACTTTCATTCTTCGTTATAAAATCTTTTACAGCAATGCCATAGACAGATTGCTGCAGATTTACAGGAAATTGATTGTAAAGACTGCTCAATTTATCGGAAGATAGACTGCCCATCCGCTGAGTAAATAAATAAAGAGCGAAAAGATTATCGGGATGGGCGGTAATATAATCCATAACGACATTTTTCTTGTCGCTGGCAAGCCCGCTTATTGTCTCTCTAACCTTTTTTACCGAATCTAGCAGGTCTTGATTTTTCCACTTTTGTTGTTGTCTACTCAATGCAAAAATTGCAGTGGTAAGTGGGATAAAAGATTGGTTGAACTGGGCCATTTGCTTAGTAAACTGTCCACCATTCGCGGTGGCAGTCCATAATTCCATCGCATCACCTTCTACAGTAATGTCATCTCCCGGTGCTACAAATAACATAAGGGGAGGAGCGATCAGATAGCTTTTACTTCCTTTAATCTGCACGGCATTGTCGAAGTACTTTTCGGGGTAAATGTTAATTTCTTGGGCATAAGCTAAGGGCAATATAACTTCAAACTGATCAGTTTTACAGGTAACGGTGATTTTTCTGTTTTTTCCATTTTCTTTATAATGGACTGAAATGTCATGGTTCCGTAGGTTTGTGATATGACCTTTTATGACAGCTGAATCCTGACCGTAGGCGACTGTTGCGCTGAAAACTAAAAGTAATATATTGAGTAAATATTTCATGGAGATATTAATCTATTTGTTGAATAAATATTTTTGTTGAAAAGCATTTTTTACCGAAACTGTAAACGGTATCTTGGGACCTTTCCAACCATGTCTTTCCGTCGGATAGATCATCAATTCGAATTTCTTGTTTTTGCGTTGCAATAGATCTACGAGTTGATAGGACTGTTGTATATGGACATTGTCATCCATAAGGCCATGCTCGATCAGTAACATTGATGAGCCATAACGTTGATAGTGGTCTATATGGGTCAACACCGATCCATATCGGTAGCCATCTGGGTTATTTTTTGGAAGTCCCATATAACGCTCTGTATAATGACTGTCATAGAGCCTCCAATCAGTGACAGGATAATCCGCTATGCCGTAATTGAAATGTTCGGCACCAAGCGTCAATGCCATGGCTGTAAGATATCCACCATAACTGCCGCCATTGATAAAAATGCGATCAGGATCTACCAAAGGATTTTCCTTGAGCTTTTTCACCCAGCTGATATAATCATGGATTTCCCACTTACCGAGATTGCCATAGAGATAATTGAGTGCTGATTTACCGTTATGTCCCGACCCTCGATGTTCAAACACTACCCGGATGGCCTGTTCGTCCGTACTATCGATCATTGGATTGACCCAGCTATCTGTTACCGTCTGGTATTTCGGACCGCCATATATACGAATGATGACAGGGTATTTTTTACCTTTGACCAGCTGTTTTGGCCAAGATACGCTTGCCGGTAACATAAAACCCTCATCCGTTTTTAACCAAAGAATTTCTTTCTTGCGAATTCGGGTTGTATCGAATTGCGTTGCTCTGGAGTCGGCTATATCGGTCACTTTGCCAGATTTGCTGTTCACCAAACCCACGCGTGTTGGTGTGGAAGCATTAGAATAATGTGTAATAAATTTATCCCCCGTTGGAGATAAAAGAATTTTATTGTGTGTATAATTGCCAAATGTTAGCCTTCTTTGTTGCCTTCCATCCCATCGCACTTTGTAAAGGTCTGTTCGGATAGCATTTTCTGCACTTGCTGTAAAATAAATCTCTTTTTTGTCCGAATCAATCCGTAAGATTTGAATATCCCAGTTTTTGCCAGCAGTGACCACATTTTTTAAGCTGCCTTGCAAGGAGTACTGATAGATCTGTTCCCATCCGGAAAAATCCCGTATAAGAAAAAAGCCATCTTTCGTCCAATAGATATTTTTGACCCAATCAACCCAGGTTTCCTGTTGCTCCTGATAGATTTGAGTGTAGTTGCCTGTAGTTGGATTTACATCCAGCAATCGCAATTGATCTTGGCGGCGAGGCATCCATTGCACCAGTAGGCCCTTGCTGTCAGGTCTCCAAAAAGGAGTTCCCAAATAATGGTCCGTCGCATTGTCGAGGTCTGACCAGTTTACACGTTGATCTTCTACCGAAGCGATTCCCAAGGTAACTGTTGGATTAGGATCTCCAGCTTTGGGATAATGTGTTATTTCGGTAGTACCATGCTGTCCTATCGGACTGTAAAGCGGCATTGTCGGAACCTTACTGTCGTCAAAGCGATAGAAAGCAATATATTTGCTGTCGGGCGACCACCAAAATGCACGGTAATGGCTATCCCGTTTTAAGATTTCTTCATAATAGACCCATGAGGCATAGCCGTTCATCAGCGTAGCTGTACCATCTTTTGTAAACTGGATATCTTCGTTGGTCGCTAGTTTACGCGCATATAGGTTGTTGTTTTTCAGATAAGCTATCCATTTTTTATCTGGAGACAGGAGAGGTAATATCGCTCCTTTAATCTTTAATGGCAAGGTGTCGGCCGTATCTGGCTGGTTGCTATTTGTTGCAGGTACTTCCGCTGTTACTTTTCCTGTTTTACAGTCAATGATCGCAAGTAGTCTTTGCTTTCCATTTGTTTTTGCCTGGATATAATGCTCGTTATCTTTCCAGCCAGTGATATAGGGGAGTGGTTTGACCAATGTGGTATCCAGACGGATCTGCCCCTGCGCGGTCAATCCAAAAATGACGATGCAGAAGATTAGCAGAAAACGATAAGTATTATGTTTTATTCCCATGAGTTTGATGTTAATCGTGGATCATTTTCTAGTGCTTTGCTCGGAAACGGTAAGATGTATAAAGGAGACTTTACCGGAAGGACAAAGTTTTGCTGCGGCACATTCGGTGTGGCTACAGGATCTGCGGGAAACAGTCTGCTGACTACTTTTTGATACGCCGATTCCGTATTTAGTCTGCGTAGGTCCAGAAAGCGATTAATACCCCGAACAAGCTCCTTGCGGCGTTCTCCGATAACAAAGTTAACGGTATTCTCTATGCTATTGGGCAAAGCAAAACGCGTATGGTCGTAGTTTTTGTAACGGCTCTGCAAGTAAGGCTTGAGGTATTCCTTGACGACTTCATTCTGTCCCTTACGTGCATAGCATTCAGCCAGCATGAGCAAAACTTCGGTTGTGGTCAATCCAACGTTGTTGGCTGAATACTCTTTACCATTAGGTACCCAGGAGAGTATAGACTTGTAGTCTTTGATTGTCGATGCGGGCTGTTTGTAAAGGTCCAGCCGGATATCCTTTACATTGCTAGCCTGTCCGTTTGCCTGCAAGTTGCTGCGATAAAGATCAATTAATTCCTGCCCGATATACGTATAGCTGGATGCAGTTGTTGCAAAGAAAAGGTTTTCCTCGCCTGTAGCGTAAATTGGTGTGTTGGGCTTATTGCTGGACGGATCGACCAGGTTTACCAGGTCATAAGTTTTATGGTTGAGCTGATAAGATTGCAGTGCAGCAGCAATACATTCATCGTATTCTTTTTTGAAGAGATGAACCTTGGCTTTCAGCGCATAGGCAGCAGCCTTATTGAAGCGATACGGTGTTTTAGCGCTGATATTCAGATCAGGGATGGCCTCGTTGATATCGGTCTCGATCTGCTGATACACTTCGGCGACGGTTGATTTGGCCAGTGTAGGTTGCGTTTCGATGTAAGGATCCAGTTTCAGAGCTACACCACCATCGCTCGCTGCCGTTGTTTTATCGTAAGGCTTAGCATAAGTATTGATTAAAATAAAATAGGCAAATGCACGTAACATCTTGGATTCAGCAATCACACTGGCTTTCTCTGTCGTTGTGCCAGACATATTATCCTTTTCGTAGATAATGGTGTTGGCTATTTTGGCGATACGTTGATAAAGGGTCTGATACATGGTCGTTCCATTTGTTCCAGAATTTCCACTTGCATTTAGGCTACGGTCGTATTCGGTCAGAAAAAGAAAGTTTGCGGTAGTAAGGTTCGGCGCGCCCCAGACACTGGAAACGGTCTGGGCGTTGACCCAGTTCTCGTCGCTAATGTAGGCGATATCGGCGATGTCATAAGAAGTAATGTTGTCGAAGAGCATACCATATTCTTCGGCTGAGTTCAACAGGATCTTTCCTTTGGGCTGAAGGTCGAGCCATTTGTTGCAAGACGTCAATAAGGTAAAGGCGATGATACTGCTATAAATAATATTTCTTGATTTCATGTGTTTTGTCGTTAAAATAAGATATCCAGTCTAATGAAGTAGCTTTTGGCGGTAGGCAGTGCCCAGTTACTCAACGAAGCAGCATTGCTTGCGGATGACTGTACTTCGGCATCAATGGCATTTCCGGCGGCACTCCATATCCAGGGATTGTTGATCTGCCCTGCGATTTTCACTCTTTCAACTTTAAGGGATCGCGCAAGGTTGTGAGGGAGGCTATAGCTGAGCGAAATATTTCGCAGACGGATAAAGTCGCCTTTGACTACATTTTCGGTCGAACGGATATACATTCCTGCTAAAGAGCCTAGGTTAACCACATTAATATTCGGCTCATAATAAATCGGAGCCTTGGGTACAGTACTGTTTGTGTTTTCCGGTGTCCATGCCTTGGCAATCCAATCCTCGTTACCATCTGTGGAATTGAAAGCAAAGCTAGGTTTGTACATTTTATGTCCACCATAGTATAGAAACATTGCTGACAGTTCGAAATCTTTATATCGAATATTCTGGACAAATGAAGCATTGACCAATGGTGTCTTTGTTCCCATATAAATCACGTCCTGTGGCGACATGGATGACGATCCATCCAAGAGGAGGGTTCCATTTTCCTGAAAGTGATGCATAGTTGTGCCATCTGCCCGTTCGATGATCGGCACACCATTCTGAAAGTCGGTACCACCGCTGCTGAGCCCGCCATAACGGTAAGCATAGAGCGCGTCATAAGGCATACCGTTGACAAGATAACCACCGATGGCCAAATGGGATGCCTGTGTCGGATTGTAGTATGTCTTAGTTACCTTATTTTTATTGTAGGCAAAGAGCAGTGTGGAAGAGACAAGCCAATCGTTGTTTTTAAACCAGGGCGAACCCACGGTCAGTTCTAGACCGGTATTGCGCATGGCTCCAGAATTGACACGCTGTGTAGTATATCCTGATGTAAAATGTACTTCTTTGGATCCCAGGAGATCCTCGCTGTTCTTATAGTAAAAGTCTAGTTTACCGGATAGTTTACCTTTTAGCAGACTGTAGTCAAATCCCATATTATAAGAAGTGGTTTTTTCCCAACGAAGCATGGGATTGGGGGCCGAACTGATACTCGCATAGGGGATGGACTGTGGCGTATAGGTCGACTGGTTGCTCAAACTAGCTACTAGGAAAGGTGTTGTCGTTTGATCGACATTTCCTGTCAGACCGTAGGAAGCCCTGAGATCAAGCAGGTCGACCCAGTTCAATTGTTGCATAAAGTCCTCTTTGGCCATATTCCATTTGAGACCCGCAGACCATAGGGGGCGATAGCGGTATTTTGGATCAGTACCAAAAAGATTGGTCTGATCTACCCGTACGCTTGCTGTTGTGCTATATTTTCCCTTATAGGTATAGCCTGCTACCGCATATAAACCGACATATCTGTTTTTTACCGCCGTCAGACTGGGATACATATCCGAATCTGCAATTTTGATGTTATTGCCGTCCAAGACTGCACCCGGCAAACCTGTCGCATTATTATAAATATACGAATTGCGATATCCCACATTATAGATGTCATAATTGTTGAGTTGTGTGTAGGTCAATGCAATCGGGTCGTACCCATAGTATAATGCATTTGTAGGTATATTGATGTTGATTTCGCGTAGTTCAAGCCCACCTGTTGCCGTTATTTGATGATCGTTTCCAAAGCTACGGTTATAATCTAGCTGATTACGCCATACCCAACTGTTTCGGGAAGTTTCCTCCATTTCCATGCGTCCTCCGATAGGGATAACCGAATTGATTGACTCTTTAGTCGCAAACTTATTGCGCAGGAAACGATAAAAGTATGAATCACGCGATCTGAATTCTTCCATCTTTGCTTTGCCAAATTCATACTCTCCACTTGTAGAAAAACGAATTCCCTTACCCAAATTGAAGTTTAATCTGGCAAAGCTTCTTACCGTGTAGTTATTTTGACTGATTTTGTTGTCATTCAGTTCGTCCAGAATATTAAAACGGTAAGACTCAAATTGGGGCAGGCCGTTTATTGCTGACAATACCTTTGGATTGATATGTAAACCGCCCTGCATACCGACGATATCCACGTAGTCGCGGTAGATTTTGTTACTATTTTCATCCAATATTGACGTGTAAGGTTCCAGTAGGTTCAGATTTCCATAGACACTGTTGATATTTTTGCGTCCGTTATATTGAATATCCGATCCGATATCAAAGGAAAACCAGTCATTGAGCACCTGCGTGGATTTGATATAACCTTTGATGTATTGATTGTTTTCAAATCTGTTCTGTTGTCCATCCTTGATATAGTTTAGTGAAGCGAAAGTACTTTGGTTTTTGCCCGAACTGTTGATGGAGAGGTTGTAGCTCTGGCGAAGTGGTGTTTGCCAGGCTAGATCCATATATTCTTGCCTATAATCGTTTTTGGACCATCTACTTATCATGTTATCATATTCCGTTTGTGAGGTTTCACCGTTCAGATACTGGAGCCGCGCCAATTGAAGTGGACTATAATAATTGATCGAATTGCTTGTTGAACCAGCCTGACCTATTCCTTTTAAGTTATTCGCCAGATGATCGCGTTCGGACAGATTCGCCTTTGTAGCATCCCGCTTGAACGTAGCGAGCTGATAATCTATAATCCCTTTTGTGGATGCATAATGGTAATCTGCCAGTGATGGATTTTCTGTCCAGCGCCAGTCCGATGTAAACTGCACTGACGTTTTATTGTGATCCGTTAGTTTACCACCTTTGGTCGTGATTACAACAACTCCGTTGGCAGCCCTTACGCCATAAATAGAAGATGCAGCCGCATCTTTCAGGACAGTGATCGTTTCTATATCATTTACATTGATATCATCGAGTCTGCGTTCGGTAGGGAGTCCATCAATGACTAGCAAGGGGTCATTTCCGATACTGCTGGAAAAGGTACTTATACCCCGTACGACCGGCGCTCCTTTATAGGCGCTTACCCCTGCGGCTTGTCCTTCGAGTATCTCGGTGGCATTGGTAAATATTCGTTTCTCGATCTTGCTTTTGTCAATAATATCATAAGCACCTGTAGATCGTTCGCGGCTAAGTGTTTGATAACCTGTATTGACTTCTACCGTGACCTCGTCGCCCAAGATCACTTTAGGCTCAAGGACGATATTGCCCAAGTTTTTTTTACCATCCGCGCGGAGCTCCCGGGATAGAATGCCTATTCCGGAAAACAACAGTACAGCATCAGATTTCACTTTTTTTAATACAAAATTACCATCGGCATCTGACGCGGTTGCATTTCGGGTTCCTTTTTCAAAAATAGTGATCCCAGACAGTGCCTCCCCCTTTGCATCGACTGTTCTGCCCAAAATATCCATTTCCTGAACCGCCGTATGGAGCTGTCCCGTATTGGTTTTAAGTTTGACTACGACCGTATTGCCAATAATGGAATAACTCAGTGGCTGATCTTTAAAACAATGGTCCAGTACTTCCCTGAAGTCCCTGTCCTGTATAGCCACGGAAATGAGGTGCGCTCTGTTAAGGATCTCCGGCTCGTAGAAGAATTGGTATTTGGTTTGCTTTTTAAGGGCGTCAAATACAGTTCTCAGGGAACTGTTTTTCTGATTGAGACTCACTTTTTGGGAAAATGCATTTGCATGGACAAATAGCGTCCCCGAAAGTAGAAATACTGCGGTTAGTTTCATTGCTAGCTTGTTTTTCGGTAATGGCACCCAGATGGGGGGCGCCAATTTCCATCCTACGACGGAAATATCCTTAAATTTCATAAATTTGTTTTGTTAGGGTTATAAATTCACTGTTGTTTGTAGACACCAAGTCGGATAGCCTTACATTATAGCTCCCTCGTCTCGCACACGAGGGAGTTTTTTGGATCTGTCCTCTTTAGGTTTATTCGTATATGATAAGTTTATTGTCTTTAACGGTACAATTGATATTGCTTTCTTTCAAAATCTGGATCACCTGTTCCAAGCTAGCCTGTCGTTCAAATCCACCGCTAAACTTGCGATTTGGAATCTGGCCCCGAAATACGACCGGAATATTATACCATCGGGAGAGCTGGCGGAGTACTTCGCTGATATCAGTATTATTAAATGAAAAGACTCCTGCTCTCCAGGCTGCTATAGCGTAGGCATCTACGGATAGTGGATCTTCAAGGTGAGCCTTGTTTTGGTTATAGCGGCTCTGCTGACCCGGCCTCAACAATATTGCACGATCTTTTGTGGTGACTTTGACAGCACCTTGCAAGAGCGTAGTTTCAATATTTGTCTCATTAGGGTATGCTTTTACATTGAAATGTGTCCCCAATACTTCTACTTTCAATTTTGGCAAGGCCACGGCAAAAGGTTGGTTTGTCCGATGCGCTACCTCAAAATATGCCTCTCCCGAAAGTTCCACCTGTCGTGTTTTTCCGTTAAAAACAGAAGGGAATTTTAGCGAAGAACCTGCATTCAGCCATACTTTGGTTCCGTCGGCCAGCTGTAATTTATATTGTGTGCCATTGGGCGTGGAAAGCGTGTTAAACGCATTTACAATACCGTCGTTCTGTTTAGATTGTACGGCTATAGTCAGTCCATCCTGCCCGTTAAGCATATCGACATTTCCCCCTTTACGGATTGTGTCTTGATTATTGGGTAATAGGACGATCTGTTTTCCATCGGCGAGTGTCAGTACGGCCCTGTCCGTTCCTGGGCCGAATTTTTTCATTTGTGGGGTCTTTGCAATGCTGTTTTCTTCCAGATTGTAGTGCTGCCAGAATAGAAGCCCTGTGATTGCGCAGACGATCAAGGCAGCTGCAGCCGCACAATATTTCCAATACCGGAAAAATCCGACGTTCTTACTGCTGCGCTTTGGTGATTGTTGTTCTGAATTTTGCAGCAGTGCCTCAAAATAACTGTCGGTATGGAAAAGCAACCTGTCGACCCTTTTTTTTAAGGCGGGATCTGAAAGCTCCATGTTTTCCTGTAGCGTTGCCGTAATCTTTGACCCAAGCAGGGAGCCATGCCCCTCGCTTTCAAAGTGTTCAAGTAGTATTCTGAGTTCGGCATCGGAACAAGTTCCGCCCAAAAATTTGCTGTATAATCTTTCTAGATCCATCGTATAATTGTACGCCCTTTGGAGACAAACTATTACTTAATACGGTCGAGTCCAAAAAAGTATCCATAAGACATTGATTTTTTTTATTTTTTTAATAAAATCCAGAGAAAAGAGGTACAGAATAAGGTTAAAGATAAGCTAGTATGATGGGAATAAAAATAACCCGGAAGAGATGCGGTGATTTCAATACCTGTTCCTTGATACTTTGTGAAGCTTGATAGATATGTTTGTTGATTGTTGTGGGCGTTATCCCCATGATGTCAGCAATTTCTTTATAGCTCTTTCCTTTTAGTTTGTGGAGTTCAAAAGCACGGCGCTGCTGTGGCGGGAGCTTATCCAACAATGAGTCGAAGATTTCTTTATTCTCTTTTTTTATCAGCTGTTCTTCGATGGGGCTATACCAATCGGTGGCCCTGAGCAGGAGATCGTGTAGCGTTTTGTCATGTGCAGCCTTGCGGTAGAAGTCGATTACCAAATTTTTCGCAATGCGGTAGAGATAGGCTTTGAATGACTGCTTGGCATCAATTGAGGCACGGTTGTTCCAGACGCGAGTGAATAAATCCTGAAGTGCATCAGTAGCGAGATCATCATCTTTGAGCAATTTAATAAAATTGACCGCAAGCTGTTGTTTATAATGGTGATAGATTATTTCAAATGCAGCATGATCACCATCTATCAAACGTTGGAGTAAGTCCTTTTCATTAGTTAATGGAATATGTGACATGCGGTAGAACTTTGTCACGAAGTAAAGAAATCTTTGGCAATTTGTCAAATTTGTTTCACCTATCTCCCTTGTGGTAAGCTTTCCATTTCTATCCCGTGATATGGAAATAACTGTATTTGCATGTGCTTAAAATCACAGGCGCAAAAATTAGATATCCAACTCCGATGGATGAAATAGTCAGGAAGATGCCTCATTACTTTTAGCACAATTTTTGTTTTAAACGATCATGAACTTTGAAAATAACCGATGTATAAACTATTCCTTTTGTTTGTTTTTGTTAGTTGCTACTATGAAAGAGTAGCGGGACAGGAACATGCTCAGCAGGCCTACCACTTCTTTCAAATCAATAACAAAGTAGGGATCGTAGATACTTTGGGGCGGGAGATTTTACCTCCACTGTATCAAAATAGAAATAGAAAAGAAGATCGCTATTGGGTGATGAAACAGAACGATACAAGTTTGATGTTGTTTGACAGCGCAAATGGTCGACGACGCGAGTGTAAACGTATCGAGCCTTATGCTGTCAGGTTGGAGGATGGGTACTATATGTACGTATTGCCGCGGCAAGGATTCACATTGTTTTTGAATGAAAAGACAGGCGATTCAATACCTGTCTTTCGGGAATATACCGCCGGTCTGCGCAGGGAAGGGGCTTATCTTTTTGCTGCTTACCTTCCGGATAAAACCGTAAATAATTATTATTCTCGACGGGTTGATGTACTCGATATAAAGCATGATATGCATGTAATTGCGACAGGAGTATATCCTTCCATACAATTGCTTTACAAAACAGGTAGAGTACAACAAAATGATGAGGTCTATGTGGATTTTGATGCCGTGCTATTCAGTTCAGGGCATGAGCATCAGTTATACGACGGAAAACTGAAACATGTCAAAAACTTTCGTTCCACCCTAATTGAACCTGCAGCGCTGGCCAAGACAAGCTCTACAATACTTAAATATTCTTTAACGCCACACTACAAAGAGTGGCCAGCCGAACCTCCCGGCTTAGCCGTATCATCATTGGATGGCGTCTCCCTGCCAAAGCCCCCGATAGAAAAATTAAGATCGAAAAAACTTGTCGACGGGACAACACTTGTGTACCTCGAACGTCAGAATGACGATGTGGTATCGTTGTTTACCGCGACCGCGGATCAAGTTTATATTGATGATAATGAAATAGAATTATATCGTGTCAATGCGCAGTTTAACAAAGAAGATACCGCCACATTTACCGTTGATTTTATTACAGGACGTTGCTTGCTCCCTGCCGCTTATTGGGCATCCTCTAATATGATTCCTATCACTAAACAATGATGAAAGTAGGATGATTGTGATTAGATACACATGCTTTTCCTCCCTTTTAAAATTAGGGATTCACTTCCGAATTCTCTACTTTTAAATAATCCATTTTCTTGGGGAGAGGTCACTTTCCGTCTTCTACCTCATAAGGCATATGTATAAGTGGGCTTTCTTTGATGCCTTTCAGAAAGTTCTGTATTTCTAGGCGCTTAGCCATTGCATTATGTGCTATGATCCAAATTAAGTCAACGCCACTTTGTGCTTTAACTTTCGTTTCGATAAGTTCGAGGGGTACCTCTTTATTTTCAAAGTTATGTAAACACGTTTGTCAAATTTTTCTAAACTCATTTATGAATTGTTGGTGTTCATTTATTTGGTTAAGTCAGGCCTTTTTTTTAGAAAGTATTTGATTTCTTTATTTAGAGACCAGATCGAAAAATAATAAAACCCCAAATTTAAAATTCCTATTAATGCAATCATGGCTGTAAGCCCTTCTTCTTTATACATTTTGTATGCAATTATTGAAAAAATAGGACATAACAACAATATGATAATGGCAATGACTAATGATTTCTTGTTGAATTTTTGTTTTTCTACAATGACTGCGGTTTTTCTGTTTTTGAGTTCTTTTTGATAAGACAAAAACGATGAAAAATCTTTGTCCTCACTCATCACAAACCCCGTTCCTTGTGCTATTAGATCTTCAATTACTAAAAATTTTATGTCAGCTGGATTATCGGCTTCTATTGCGTTCAACTCGTTGTCAAGTATGTTATAGAAAGTATTTATTGAATTGTAAAATGCGGACAATTGAGTGATGTCAATTTCAAGCTTATCATCGGTTTCAAATTGCGCTTTGATATACCTGATAAAATCATCAAATAGTGGAATTGTTTCTGGAAAATGCTTTTGTAAAAATATCCTGCTTTTTGACGAATTCACATTTAAAGCTTGTTCGCTTATAGTGATACCATTGGGATTAAGTGTTGAAAATTGTTCAAATTTCTGTTGATTACCGGTTTCTTGATCCACTAGAGACTTTTGCCAATCGTGAAAATATTTCTTTAATATTGTTTTATCTATAAGTGCAATCCAAAAAAATGGCAATGAATTATTTGCCTCAAAGAGGTATAAATTTCTGCCAGTTTTTCTCAGATATAAATAACTTCTATATCCCATTTTCTGAATAAATATTGCTCAACTCCTGTTCTATTATCCGTACTAAAAATACGTAAAAACTTTTCTAATATATCGTCAAATCGAGCAAATGTATTGTAATGTAACTTCATACAGAAACGAAAATCTACAGGAAAAACCACTAAATCAATACTTCGACAAAAAAAGGTTAAAAATTGTTTCTTATTTGACACCGTATCGGGGTGAGGAGTTTAAATTATGGCAAGTTTTTGTGTCGGGAACGATTGCGTAAAAAATTGCTTACAATAAAAATAAAATGTACTAATTTCAATTTTAATGCAACCGGTTGTTTTACTTCAGATTGCGTGGAATAACCAAATTATAAATAGTGAGGGAAATAAGTACTCCCCATTGTACGCAATAATCTTTTAATCATTATGAGACCTAAAATAGAATGGACAGACGTTCTGATCAAAGCAACTACTTTCGCTTTTTTCACGATCAGCGCAAACCAGGTACTGGGACAGGAGAAAAGTATAACGGGAACTGTAAAGGATCTTGAGGGGCGTCCGATTGCCAGTGCGACAATCAAAGTGGTGGGCGATGATCAGCGCTCGATTTCCACGGACAATAATGGTCATTTTAATCTTAAAGTTCCTTCAGTAGCAAGACAACTGAGCGTAAGCTATGTGGGATCCACTACGCAGACAGTTGATATCGTTGCTGGAAAACCTTTACAGATCGTGCTGCAACGAGATGATCAGGCCTTGGATGAAGTGGTGGTGGTGGGATATCAGACTGTAAAACGGAAAGACCTGACAGGCTCGGTGGCATCGGTGACTGGTAAAGATATAGCGGCCACTCCGGTCGCCAATATTGCCCAGGCCATTCAAGGAAAGTTGCCAGGGGTGAATGTCGTATCGCAGGACGGTAGGCCAAATGCCGATATCGCGATCCGGGTACGTGGTGGCGGTTCGATCTCACAAAGCAACCAGCCCCTGATCCTGGTCGATGGTATTATCGTCAACTCCATGAACGATGTACCCAGTGATCTTGTCGAAAGTATCGATGTGCTCAAAGATGCTTCTTCGACAGCAATCTATGGAGCCCGAGGTGCCAATGGTGTTATTATCGTGACCACAAGGCAGGCCAAAGAAGGTAAGATAAACCTCACGTATAATAGTTATGCTAAATTTAATACACCGGCCAAATATCTCGATATCTTAAATCCGTATGAATACCTAAACTATGTATGGGCAAATGCTGATGCCAATGGCAGCGCTTACCGCACCTCCTTTGAAAAACTGTATGGCTTGGGGGAGTACGAGGGCAACAATACGCTGGGGATTGAAGCCTATCGGGATATCGCTACCACTGATATGCAACGGCAGGTATATAAAAGTTCTTTTTCACACAACCACGATCTGACCATTTCGGGTGGCAGTGCTAAAACGAAGGTACTCTTTGCCGCTAACTATATGGATGACCAAGGGATGAAACTCAACTCGTATGCCAAACGGGCCAATCTTTCTTTGAAAGTGACACAAAAGATCTTTGATAACCTGGATTTTAATTTGGATACGCGCTTTTCGGACTTAAGTAATATGGGAAATGAGGGCACGACCAATGGAAGTGGTTCGCTTTTATCTTCGGCCTACCGTTTTCGTCCGATCAGTACCCAGGATATTAAAGGTGATCTAGCAGCACTGCGGGAAGCAAATATCGAGCAGTATGGCAAACTTTCGACCTGGGATAGCTATAGCGCTTATAATCGGATCAAAGATTATGAAGCCTTGGAGCATACACAGAATTTGCGTGGTACTGCTGCGCTTAACTGGCGTATACGCAAAAATTTAAGCTTCCAGAGCAATTTTAACATCAGCAGGCCTTGGGGACAATCTAAGATATGGGGTGGGGCAACCTACAACAATTACCTGGATGATGCCACTGGCGAAAAGTTATATGCGGGTTCAGCTGAGTTGAGTAAATCGGATGGTTGGAACCTACGCTGGACCAATACCTTAAACTATGACCTGAATATACATGAACAACATAAATTGAATGTGATGGTCGGACAGGAAACATCAAATTCTGCAGGCAATTCCGTCCATATCAGTGCCAATCACTTTCCGGCAAGTTTCACGAAAGACAATGCTTTTGCTATGATCGATCAGTATGACCCTGACCACGGAACAAGTTCATTTTCGACACTCGTGGATTCACCGGTACGGATCATGTCTTATTTTGGACGGGCAAACTACAATTTTGCGGACCGTTACCTGTTTACTTTCACCTTTCGTGCGGATGGTTCATCCAAGTTTGCACCTACCCAACGCTGGGGATACTTCCCCGCAGCAGCATTGGCCTGGCGTATTTCGGAAGAGTCTTTTGCAAAAAATATTAATTGGCTGGATGACCTCAAACTACGCCTTTCGTATGGTGAGGTGGGCAACGATGGGATCAGTTCCAACCTATGGTCTCAAACTTGGTCGTCAGAGACCGATCGCAGATTGCAGTATGTGATCAACAATCAATACCAAAAATCTTATGACTTATCTTCGGACCAAATGTCCAACCGCGACCTGAAATGGGAAACGACCATTACCCGTAACATCGGTCTTGACTTTTCGTTCTTTAACCGGAAGCTTTGGGGTACGGTAGACCTGTATAAAAATACGACTAAAGATCTACTGATGCAGACAACGCTACCTGGGATTACCGGATTTACATCCATTTTCCAGAATATCGGGCAGACCAGTAACAAAGGCCTCGAAATTTCGTTGTCGGGGCAGCTGCTGAAAAATGCTGACTGGAATATTACCGCCGGAGCCAATATCAGCTTTAATAGAGGGAATGTCGATGCGCTGGCCGAAAATATCACTGGGCTTTATGGTACCTCCTGGGCGAGCACAAGCACATACCCCAATAGTGACTATATTTTAAAAGAAGGTCGCCCGGTGGGATTGGTACGGGGATTAGTGTATGATGGCTTTTATACCACCAGCGATTTTGAATACGCCAACGGCATGTATACCCTCAGGGAGGGGGTAGCCGATGTCGGTAATTTTATTGGTGTTGTACATGGGCTCGGTTCGAAAGATCGTCCGTCAGGCCAGACTGCCTACCCTGGCGTGGTCAAATATAAGGACCTGGACAATAGTGGATATATCGACGATAAGGACCTTACGGTGATCGGAGACATGAATGCCAAACATACCGGTGGATTGAACTTTAACGTATCTTACAAAGGACTCGACCTCGCCGCGTTCTTTAACTGGAGCTACGGCAACCAGGTGTATAACACCAATAAATTAGCTTCCTTATATGGCTATAAGGAAGCAGGGGTATACGAAAATAAACTTGCAATCTTAAAAAATGCCTATAGCTTATACGAAGTGGCTGACGGTAATCTGAACAGACTGCAGACACCCGAACAGCTTGATGCGATCAACAGAAATGCCTCGCTGCCCCTAGCTTACAACGAAAATGGAGTGACATCTTCCCTAGGGATCGAGGATGGATCCTATCTCCGCCTCAATACGGTTACCCTAGGCTATACATTACCCAAATCGTTGCTTAGGACCAAGGCCATCAATCGACTTCGAATTTATGGCAGTATATACAATGTATGGACGATCACAGGCTATTCGGGGCTAGATCCGGAGGTAAATGCCAATGCCGCTGCAAATCATGCTATTTACCCAACTCCGGGACTGGACTGGGGGACTTATCCACGGGCACGTTCATTTGTACTGGGTCTTAACTGTAGTTTCTAATTTAATTTTAAATGATCATGAAAAGAAGAAATATTGTATTGGCATTGCTCGCATTGAGCATATCTTTTGTCCAATGTAAAGATTATCTGGATACCTCATCGCCATCAAATACAGATGATCAATTTGTGACCACCACACCTTCGGAGGCTTTTAAGATCCTTTCCTGGTGTTATGCCAATTATCGGCAAAATTCATCTGTTCCCTTATATAATTGGAATGATCCGATCGGTTCGGATGCTGAAATGTATCCCGAAGGGAGTTCCACTAACAATATCAGTGCGATTATGCAGCCCGAATTATTGACGGTGGACGCAATGAAAGATGCATTCAATAATTTGTACACAACATTAGCCCGAGCAGTTAAAGTGGCCGACCTAATTAAAGAAAAAGAAGGGTATAAAACCGCCATAGCCAATGGACAGATCAACGACTGGACGCAACTGTATGGTGAAGCCATTACGATGAAGGCCTTCTGTTATTTTAATCTTGTCAAACATTTTGGCGATGTACCATATGGCTTTGAAAATACGTATGTGACGGATTATGGCCTCACTTCACGATTTGATATTTATGATGCACTGATTGCAGAGGTAAGTGCTGTTGAACCTTTTATGTACAAGATCGGCGAAGGGGGGATTACCGCAGAGCGCTTTTCAAGAACATTTGCCGATGCGCTGGTGGGGCAGATGGCGCTATTTGCCGGCGGATATCAAACTATCCGCACGGACGATGCTAATCTATATGGTAAGATCCAATTTTCCCGGAAAGGTGCCGTGGTTGCCAACAGTGTGTATGCACGCCGAACCGATTACCAGAATTATTATAAAATTGCTAATGAATACCTGCAAAGGGCCCTGGACAACAGTGGTACGGCTAAAATAATAGAAACGGACGAAAGGAGCCATACTTCAAATCCTTTTCAACGGCATTTTCAGTATATGCAGGATCTGCAAGTGAGCCCTGAATCTTTATTTGAGGTCGGAAATATCCAGGGAGGACAAGCCGGACAGACTACCAATAGTGATTACCCTTATAATTTTGGGCGGCCTTCCAACGGTGGTAGCAATAATGCAGCACCGACTAAAACTTTTGCCGGTGTGCGCATTATCCCGGTCGTT
Source organism: Sphingobacterium sp. HMA12 (assembly GCF_002933815.1). Lineage (GTDB taxonomy): Bacteria > Bacteroidota > Bacteroidia > Sphingobacteriales > Sphingobacteriaceae > Sphingobacterium. Next base: position 2,894,607 of record NZ_BEYR01000001.1, on the reverse strand, counting down.
TACTACAATGATTTTGAAGATGGGGATCGGCGACGGGATGTGTCGGCAACGGTGACAGGCAGTACTGGCGATGGCAATGAGGTTATGCTGACTTTTGTTCCAGGGTCAAAATTGGATGGTGGCATCGCCTTAAACAAGTGGGATGAAAATCGTATGAGCCCACCTTATTCGGCAGCACAGCGTCAATCGGGGATTAATCATCCTGTACTGCGAATGGCGGATGTGATACTCATGCTGGCCGAGGTTAAGGCAGAGCTCGGAGATGCAACCGGCGCACTCGAACTAGTCAATAAGGTGCGGCAAAGGGCTTTTGGCAATAGTGCGCATAATCTGGCTGGATTGACTGGCGAGACGCTGAAGGAGGCAATCTGGTGCGAACGGAAGTTAGAGTTTGTAGGGGAGGGGATACGCCGTTGGGATATGATCCGATCAGGTAGATTTTCAGAATATGCCCTGCAGGTTCGTGCGGCAATGAATATCATGATTACAGCGCTGAAAACAAAGGGTTACTATCAATTCCCGAATGGGAAGATCATTTCGAATTATATCTATACCAAAAACGTAGCGCTAGCCAATCCGTTGACTTTCGAGGCACAAGATCCTGCAGATCCAGTCTTGTACCCCGGTTGGCGAGGTCAGTACGATTGGTCAAAAACGGCCCTCAAAGTGAAAGGAACAACGCATAACACGTCTATAAAAGGATTGTTTGATTATATTGACCCAAATAGTGAGCTGGCAAAATCTTTAGAATCTGAAGGTTATAAGAAAACAAAATGGGCCATTGATATTGTCAACAACGAAAGTAGCTTTGATCGGAATATCTTTTCAGGAATCAAAACAGCACAGGAGCCGCCGCGCTATTTCTTCCCGATCCCCTTTGAAACGGTCAGCAAATCAAAAGGAAAAATAACCAATGGCTATGGTCTGCCACAACAGTAAATGGGCTAAAATGAAGCAGCAGTGTGCAGCTAGAAAACCTGTGAATTGAATGTAAAAGAATTGAAATAAACCTTATATACACAAAATTTATGTTGAATACATGGAGAAATGTCTGGAAATATTCTGCGTTAGTGGCTTATCTGGCCTGCGGCGAATTAACATCGACATTTGGACAAAATTATCATTCCCAAGTGTGGAATCCTGACCTGGGAAATGGAAAATTCAAAAATCCGATCATCAATGCTGATTATTCTGATCCGGATGCGATCCGTGTTGGTGAAGATTATTATATGATAGCCTCGAGCTTTAACCACAGTCCGGGACTACCGATTTTACATTCAAAAGATATGATCAACTGGACGATTATTGGGCATGCATTGCCTCGGCAGGTCCCTGAAGCTGTGTTTAGCAAAGTGCAGCACGGTGGTGGGGTATGGGCACCTTCGATACGGTATCATAACGATGAGTTCTATATTTATTATCCAGACCCGGATTTTGGAATCTATCAGATCAAAACAAAGGATATCCGGGGACGATGGTCTGCACCTATATTGGTATTTGAAGGAAAAGGTTTGATCGATCCCTGTCCATTTTGGGACGAGGATGGGCGTGCATATTTGGCCTATGCCTATGCTGGTAGCCGCGCAGGGCTAAAGAGCGTGATTGGTATTGCCAGAATGAATGCCGAGGGGAACAGTGTGCTGGATCGGGGGACTATTGTTTATGACGGGCATGAATTGGATCCCACGATTGAAGGGCCCAAGGTATATAAGCGAAATGGGTATTATTATTTGTTTGCTCCAGCAGGTGGTGTCGCGACAGGCTGGCAATTGATCCTACGCTCGAAAAATATTTATGGCCCATATGAGCGCAAAGTAGCGATGGCTCAGAATAAGTCTACCGTCAATGGACCTCATCAGGGGGCCTGGGTGGATACACCTACTGGCGAGGATTGGTTCTTCCACTTTCAGGATAAGGAAACCATTGGGCGTGTTGTCCACCTACAACCTATGGTTTGGAACGCCGACTGGCCTATCATCGGAGAGGACAAAGATGGGGATGGAATAGGGACACCCGTGATGAGCTATAAAAAACCGAATGTAGGGACCTCGGTCCTTGCCCGGACCAACCCTCAGGAGTCAGATGAGTTTGATACACCACACCTTGGATTACAGTGGCAATGGCAGGCCAATCCGGACGGTACTTGGATTATGCCCTCCCAAAACGGCAAGCTTCGCCTATATAGCCAACAGCTTCCTGAAGGAAGTAACAACCTAATGGCGGTCCCCAATATACTGACGCAAAAATTCCCAAGTGATGATTTCAGAGCAACAGCAAAAATACGGCTGCGCCCCAATGAAAAGGATCTTGATGAAAAGGCCGGTCTCGTGGTGGTGGGTGAAGATTATAGCCAATTGTTTATCCGTAAGGAAAAGGACAGTTTCCAGCTTTATTACGGCAGCTGTGTCGGGGCCTATTCAGGGACAGGAGAGCATGTCAAGTTCATAGCTACGTTGCCAGAAGACTTTGTCTACCTGCGTGTACAAGTCAAAAATGGAAATAGCTGCAGTTGGATGTATAGCTTGGATGGTAAAAACTATACCGTCGTAGAAAGTGGCTTTCAGGCAAAACAGGGAAAATGGATAGGTGCCACATTAGGGCTTTATGCCAGCCGAGATAAGCATATCAATGACAGTGGCTATGCAGAAGTGGATTGGTTTCGAATAGAGCAATAGAACAGTTTAGGCCCGGGGGCATTTTTTGTTGGCTGCAAGCTGATCTCATTGCGAAACTTGTATATCATCACAGCTTGCACAGCGGTATTTAAAAGCCGCTATTGCGCCTGAGTGTTGGAATGGATGGAATGGCGACAAGATGTTTCCGGATGTATAGTCTTGTTAAAGTTATTGACGATTGGAATGTTAAATTGATGCTCAATGAAATGGAAAAATAAAAGAGGTTGTTACCTGCAGCTTAGTTATATTTTTGTACTTCTTTTTTACAGTAGTACAGTATGGGCGCAGCATAAGGTCATTCCACGGGATACAACCTATAATACCATGCGTGTATGGCGGCAGATTAAGAAAAATTACCCACAAGCTAGACCTGCGGTGGACAGTGCAGGGACGGATCTTAGGGTAATCCGTAATGTCGTATATGCGCATCTACCCCATACAGATTTTGGGCCACGTGATCTGCACCTGGATATTATTCGGCCCAATGATAAGCTGACGCGTGCCGCAGTACTATGGATTCATGGTGGCGGCTGGCGTTCGGGCCAAAAGGAAATGGATATGCCCATAGCTCAACTGTTGGCCAGAAAGGGGTATGTTTGTATTCCAGTGGAGCATCAATTGTCTTTGGAAGCGAAGTACCCACAAGCAGTGCTCAACATTAAATCGGCGATTGTTTGGGTCAAGGAGCATGCTGGGCTATATGGCATAGACAGCAGCAGGATCGTCGTGGCCGGGAGCTCAGCAGGGGGGCAATTGGCAAGTTTGGTCGGATTGACAGGAGGAGTGGGCCGTTTTGAACCCCAGGTCGAAGCTCAGGCGAGTACGCATGTACAGGCTATCGTGGATCTGGATGGCGTGGTAGACTTCATGGCACCACTTTCGCTCAATCTGGAGCGAAAGACCGACTCCCCAGATGCCTTTTGGTTGGGTGGGACGTTCGCCGAAAAGCCGCTTGTCTGGAAGGAAGCATCCCCCATATTCTGGGCCAGGGAGGAACAGCCAGTTCCCATGCTTTTTATCAACAGTGCATTGCCGAGGTTTCATGCGGGGCAAGATGAACTTGTCGGCATGCTCAAGCGCTGGGGTACGGCCCATGAAGTGCATCGCATTGATGTCAATGTACATCCTTTTTGGCTTTTTCACCCTTGGGTAGAGCGCTGTGTTGGCATAATCGACCAATTTTTGAAGCATACAGAGTTAAAATAAAAGAAGAAAATCCATTAAAAAAATAAAGTTCATTGGCATTCACCACCAGAATACAATTAAATAATTATACCCCGAGAATTTTATTTCTCGGGGTATAATTCAAGTGACGATTTATGCCATTTCAAAAGCTTATAGAATCAAAGCTTTTATAATTTAATTATTAACAATTTGTCTTACACAACGGACATTTCTGCCCTCGGCTTTATTGAGATTAGGGTAAGTTACATTTCCCCAAGAGAATAGCCAGGCAACCCTTGTAAATGCAGACTTGACAGCAAATGCTGTGTTGGAGTCTCTATTGTCGGAAGTCCAATAATGACATTCTCCAGAGGCAAAAGCACCTAAAGCGATGCCGCCTGGGCTCCCTATTACTGATGTTCCGCCACCAATTGCGCTCGGTTTAGTACGGTATCCACCAAAAGATAAGGTAAGGTCATTGTCGTCATATGCCGGATTACTAGGGTAATCACTGTCTCTATTCCATTTGTACGCATATTGCGCACCCCAGAATAAACCCAATACCTCTTGTTTTTTATCCGGTTGTCCGATGGATTCCCATTCTTGTTTTGTTGACATACGCCATGTTCCTTCCGGATAAACCGAAACACAAGGATCTGTGCTGCCTGCAGCCCCGGTCGGTGTAGAAGATTTCCAGTTCCAGAATTCAGTGTCTTTTGTCGCCGGTGTTGATCCGCCCGGATTGGATTTCAACCTATAGTGGTCCATCTCAGTTGCGCTATACACCAGGTTGGATCGTGCCCATAAAACACCTTTAACTTTAACCGGAGATTCAATAAGGCGGATATTCAATCCATAGGTACTACCTATTGTCGGAGTGTAGGCGCCGGCATAAGTGTAAGTCAATGGAGTAAATGTTCTTATACGTGAATCATCCAATGTAACTTTCAATGTGTTAAACTTCATCTTGAAACTATTGGCAGGAATTGTTTCCGTGCTCAATGTGAAGAAGCTTGCTACTTTAACTGTAGCAGCCGGATTTCCACTTTCCTCTACCATCGAAGAACCTAATACCGCTTTGTCTACATTTACGACATTATTAAACTGCCCCGTTAGCACATTCAAATCACCCATTTGCAAAACAGTCGTATTTGTACTGTTTTTTACTAATGAAATGCTCGTACTATTCTCTATTCTGGCAAAAAGCCCTCTAACATTCAATTTTACTTGAATTCTAGCGGTCATGCGTTTAAATGTTATCGCCAAATAGTTCTCACCATTTACGGTATTGACGTTGCCTGAGGCATACAATACATCTTTGTTCTCTAGCCCGGTACGGGAGATCACTCCGGCACCATTTACATCTGGAACAGATGCATTCTTTTCATTTACGGATACGGCGTACCAAGTATATTTCTTATTGGCGTCTACCTTGATCTGTGGATCCACTCCTGAAGTAACAACTTGATTGACGACAAGAGCGTTAGCAGCATCGTAGATCAGAAGACGGAATTTAGTGCCATTTTCCATTTGAGATGAAGCTACCGCTTTTGTTGTTCCTGATGCGGCTTTTTTGCTCAATGTATCTGTTGAGCTGGCTTTTGTTACAACCGGTAGGTCCTTACCGAGTGTACCTTCACCAAAATCCACAAAAGCATCTACGCTTCCAAATGATACTAATGATTGCTTATTAATACCACTATTTCCTTTGTTGGACATTTTCAGGTTATTTCCTGTTCCACCAACTATTGCTTCTTCTATTCCTTTCACACCAACTTTCAGTACAGCACCGTCTCCGGTTGGCACTAGCTGTTCTTCTTTCGAAGAGCAGGATGTGAAACTGGCCAATAGTAAGCAAAATACGGCCGCTCCGGAAATGTTTCTTCTTAATTTATTTGATATTATACTTTTCATCTTTTCTTTTTTTATTTAAGATTAAATATCAAAGTCCGAATTCTGACTGCCATTATCAAACCAATCTTCAGTTTTGGGACTTGAAGGATTGGACGAATCTCCGGGATTAACAGAAGCCGATCCCGCGGCAATGCCCTGTTCTAATTCAACAATCGTAGTGGTTACACTCGGTACCACATAAGACTTGCGTTTTTGTTGTTTTTCCATACTTAATTTTTTTTAATTAATGATAATTGTGATTTATTTGGCATAGTCATTATTACGTGAGCAAAACTATATCCATAAAAGTTAAAAATCATTGTTTTGCAGTATGTTATGTTTTGTGTGTAGATGTCGACCTACGGTTGTGTGGCGTAATAGCTACAGGTTGTTATATTTTTCATTTATACTTAATATTTCAAATTTAGATATATAGTATATTTTAATATTAAAAATATTAATGTTTACACATTTATGTTTGCACTTTTATTAAATGTAGTTTACTGTTTGAGGTTTGAGTGGATGTATTTTAATTGGGACTATGTAGAAATAAAGCTACAGGTTGTAATTGGGCTTCTACAAGCTTGTAATGAGAGGCTGATAAAATGTTTTTTTTTTATAAAAAGAACCACATTTGCTTGCAATATTTCATCATCCGAGGTAGATAATAAGTTATAAACCAAAATAAACTGCAATGGAAAAAGATAATAATGATGGCAAGAGAATCTCGAATAAAGCGAGGGTTCAATGTGCAATTTCAGATATAATGCGTGGTTATTTATTTTTACATGAGGCTGTAGAGAAATATGAGGTTCCCGCTTCCACCATTATTCTACATTTAAAAAAAATCCAAAGAGAAAAGCAAAAAGAAAAGAAAGATCCCTTACCAATTAACAATTCCAAAACAGTAGCTAAGGAAAACACCGACTCGAGAAAAAAAGACGATAAATAAATAGAATAAACAAACGAAAAAATGAAAAATAGCAAAAACATTATTGAAATTTTGGACAGTAAATACAGAACCTATTTGGAAGCCGAGGGAAAATGGCTTAATGAAGGGTTTAAAGGTGTTTTTACTGATAAGGGCGAGCAAAAGGAGAATTTAAAAACGCCAATATATCTGATGTTACCGAAGGAGATCAGGGTATATGTGGATCAGCTCCTATCGGACGAAGGGCGTTTGACATCTACTGTGTAGTACATTTAAAAATATTTTCCTTTGCTTGAGATAAAGTCTCTGAATTTTCTTATGAAGTCCAATAATCGCTGCTCTTATGTCATTTGTAGAATCTCTACATTAAAAATAAAACTATCCCGGATTGGGATAGTATAAAATTCTAAAAGACCCAATACCATATTTCGCTCCCTTTTCAGGTCTACTGTGTAACGTTTGAAATTTTAAATAATTTAAAACAGAGATTCTGTTACAACTTCCCCTAATCCAGCTACTCCTGCTGTCTTCACAGTGCTGAACTTTGTCATAGAAAATAAAAAAGTATGAATATTATTAAAATATTGACAACAGCAGGACTTGTAGGGATGTACTCGCAAGTAATAACAGGTAGTTTTGCTGCTGCTTATCAAAAATCTTTTGATTACAATACTGTATTTGCAAACCAAAAAAATCAAATCACGATGGACACGATCAAACCCGAACAGACAATTATTGATCTTGCAGGACATCAAGTTCCTGTGTTAAAGGATGGACTTTATGATCGGTTCCGTTCGAATCCGCCATTAGCTGTCATTGAAAAAGAAAGACCGGATATTGATCTTAGCTGGTTCAAGACTATCCAAAAAGAGAAAAAGAACGTTGGATTTACAACCTATTCTCCCAATTTTTATTACAGCAACAGCAGTATTACAGCAATCTATACAGCTGATATGAAGACCTTGAAAAAACTGATTCCAGTCGAAGTCCGTGATATTGTAAAACCAATTTCCATCACACCGGGACGGGGGCTTATTGCCATCACTGCATATGCCTATCATTATTGCGATAACGATTCGTATAACGAGTTGTCTATTTCTATTGTTACGACCAAACCTGATGCAGGAAACTGGGGTGTATTCTCTTTGCTCAGCGAAGTTAAAAATAAGAATCTTTGGGGATACGTTTTAAAGCTTCCCGTAGATACAGAGCTAGCCAGAGTACGAGGAGTAGTTGGGTATAACTTACCGAAATGGCTAATCCCAATGGATTATAGTGACAAAGGAGAGGTTATGAACTTTACTTTTTATGATGAATCAGGTAAGTCGGATTTTTCGATAGCAGGAAAGAAATTAGCTATAGAAACCACAGAACCTGAAATAGTTCGTTCCAATTTCATTAACTTGGATAAAAACGGGAAACTAACTCACGGATACACAGATGTACGGGCTCTAAAAAAAGCAACCAGTAAAAAGAAAGAAGACGTGAAACTTGATCTTACTGAGGGCCCTTTATCAAAATTCATTAGATCACTGGATCTGGGTAAACTGATGCGGTATGATTATCAGCCGGAATTTCAAGCTGCATTGTACACTCCTGAACAGGTAAGTAATACAAAGAAATAACGGGTTTAAACTTTAAAGACTATTACAATGGATTATGCAAACATATTTCAGTCACAAAAAGAGTTTTTTAATTCGCACCGAACAAAAAACATTGCTTTTCGCAAGGAAACTCTGCAACAGATAAAAAATCTCCTGAAATCAAATGAAGAGCAACTTTATGAAGCGATCTATAAAGATTTTAGCAAAGGAAAATTTGATACCTTTCTTACAGAACTCAATCTAGTGTATAATGAAATAGATTTTTTTCTAAAAAATTTGGACAAGCTGAGCAGGCCTAAAAAGGTCAAAACAGCACTGAGTTTGCAACCCGGTAAGAGTTACATTCATTATGACCCATTGGGAGTTACACTTGTCATTGGCGCATGGAACTACCCTTATCAATTGACATTGAGTCCTATGGTTAGTGCCATTGCAGCTGGAAATACCTGTATCATCAAACCCAGTGAACTTCCCGAAAATACAATGCATCTGTTAGCAGATCTTATTAACAATAATTTTCCATCAAACTATCTCTATGTCGTGCAGGGAGGTATTCCGGAAACAACAGAACTATTGAAACTTCAGTTTGATAAAATATTTTTTACCGGGAGCCCGAAAGTTGGGAAGATCGTATACGAGGCCGCTGCAAAAAACCTGGTTCCTGTTACATTGGAGCTTGGAGGGAAATCACCTGCCATAGTCACAAAAAGTGCAGACCTTGAAGTTGCTGCAAAAAGACTGGTCTGGGGGAAATTCCTAAATAGCGGACAAACCTGTATTGCACCTGATTATCTGCTGGTAGAAGAATCCGTAAAACCTAAACTTATGCAATTGATTAAAGAAAAACTTCAGGAAATCAATTACTCGGATGGTGCGGCACATTATACAAGTATCATCAATAAACGGAATTTTGACCGAGTCCTTGGCCTTGTAGATGAGTCAAAAGTGATATATGGAGGAAAATATAATACGGATTCTCTTTACATCGAACCTACGATCATGGATAATATAACCTGGGAAGATCCGGTGATGAAGGAGGAAATATTTGGTCCGGTCTTACCAGTCATTACCTACAGTAATTATGATGATGTTCTCAATAAAATAATCGAAGGTGAAAAACCATTGGCTGCTTATTTGTTTAGTAATAATAAAGAAGAAAAAGATAAGCTTTTAAATTTGGTTTCTTTTGGTGGCGGATGTATTAACGACACACTGATGCACATTACAAGTGACTATCTCCCGTTCGGAGGTATTGGGAACTCCGGGATTGGAAATTATCATGGTGAGTTCGGTTTTCTTACCTTCTCCCATCAGAAATCAGTGATTGAAAAAACAACTTGGGGCGAACCGGACTGGAAATATCCGCCTTACACAGATAAAAAAATGCACTGGCTGAAAAAGGTGATGTAACAGAGATTATGTTACAACTTACCTGAATTGAGCTACCCAGGTCTTTATAGATCTTCTGAAACTTGTGTCGTAATTTAAAACAGCAAAAGATATGCAAACGATATTAGGAGCTAACGGTCAGATTGGCGAAGAGCTCGCAAGAGAACTCAAAAGAAATTTTACTTCATCGATACGGATTGTCAGTAGGGATGCGAAAAAAGTAAATGACACGGACGAAGTCTTTTCTGCGGATCTATCGATTCGTGAGAAAGCAATTGAGGCCGTAAAAGGAAGTGAAATTGCCTATTTTACATTAGGCCTTCCGATCAGTTCAGATCTATGGGAAAAACAGTTTCCGCTGATCCTTCGTAACGTGATTGACGCCTGTAAGATTAACCATACAAAACTTGTATTCTTTGACAACACGTATATGTATCCCCAGGATGATCGCGTTTTGACAGAAGAAACAGCTTTTGCACCGGTGGGAAGAAAAGGTAGAGTCAGAAGAAAGATGGCCGAAATGGTGTTAAAGGAAATCGCGTCAGGTGAACTTGAAGCCGTTATCTGTCGCGCGCCAGAATTTTACGGGCCCGACAAAACACAGAGTATTACCAATACCTTAATTTTTAACAACATCAAAGAAGGTAAGAAGCTAAAGGTTCCATTGAGTGCAAATAAGAAAAGAAGCCTGATCTGGACGCCTGATGCGAGCCGTGCGGCTGCGTTGATCGGAAATACTCCCGATGCATTCGGTCAGACCTGGCATCTCCCGGTGGATAAAAGTCATCCTACCTACAAAGAGTTTATCCGAATAGCTTCAGGCATCTACAGCAGAGACCTGAAATATGCTGTTGTTCCGAAATTGATCTTCAAAATAGGATCATTTTTCAATAAAAGTGTAAAGGAATTACTGGAGCTTCTGCCAAGGTATGAACATGACAATATATTTGATGATTCAAAATTCAGAAAGAAATTCCCGGATTTTGAGGTCACCACGTATAAACAGGGAATAAGTATTATAAAAAATGAACAGCTTTCAGGGAACAAAATAATTAAGTAAATTGGTCATGTATAAATCTGAAAATCAGCATATGAAAACTCCGGAAAAAGTATCATCGATAAGTATGCTTCATCAATTTTTAGGGCTAAAAAAGCCTACAAATCCGCTAATCAGTGTGTTTAATTTTGATGATGTCAAGCTAGAACCGGGAACCATTCTAGGAGCTATTACTACTGACTTTTATGTCATTGCTTTAAAGAAAGACTGTGCCGGAGGAAAATGCAGGTATGGCCAGCAATATTATGATTTTGATGAAGGTATTATGTATTTTATTGCCCCACATCAGGTCCTTCAGTTTGATGATATACTACTGAATGATGTAAAAGGGTTTGTATTAGTGGTACATCCCGATTTTCTTCATGGATTTAGCCTAGCATCTGACATTAAGGAATATGGCTATTTTTCCTATATGGCCAATGAAGCATTGCATCTCTCTGAAAAGGAGGAGCAAACAATATTTGATATAATAGATAATGTGGGTCGGGAAATAGATGGAAATATGGATACCTTTTCGCAGGATTTACTGATATCAAATCTTGATCTGTTGTTAAAATACTGTGACCGGTTTTATAACCGCCAGTTTTTGACCAGAAAGAAAGTCAATAGTGACCTTCTTTCGAAACTAGAAACGTTATTGGACGACTATTTCAAAAACGATAAATTAATCATTAATGGAATACCCTCAGTTCATTCCGTTGCCGAGCAGCTGCACCTGAGTGCCAACTATCTGAGCGATATGCTAAGAGTACAAACAGGGCAAACCACGCAGCAACATATCCAGAGCAGGTTGATAGAGAAAGCAAAAGCATTACTCTCGACTACATCAATGTCGGTATCAGAAATTGCTTATCACCTGGGGTTTGAGCACCCGCAGTCTTTTCATCGTCTATTTAAAAGCCGTACCTCAATTTCTCCACTTGAATTTAGATCATCATTAAATTGAGGGGCTTTATTTAAAGGAATGTTTAATTGCAGAGATTCGGTTACAACTACCCGTAATTCGGCTACGCGCAGTCAATAGTTTCTTATCAACTTTGTTATATAAAAAGAAAAAATATCAGCATGATGAAAATCTTAATCATAGTAACCAATATTAGTATGTATGCAAGTGGTAATCTGAAAACCGGTTTGTGGCTTAGCGAACTCACTCATATCTACCATGCCGCTAAAGAGAAAGGTTATGATATTACTATTGCAAGTCCGCAAGGTGGTAACATTCCGGTAGATCCTGAAAGCCTTAAACACTTCACGCTAGATAAAATTTCTGAACAATATTGGAATGACAATGACTTTCGGTTATTGCTTGCAAATAGTGTACAACTATCTGAGCTCACTCAACAAGAGTATGATCTGATCTATTTAGCTGGAGGTCATGGTACGATGTACGATTTTCCGGATGACCTTACTATACAATCCATGATTAGGAATCAGTATGAAAAAGGAAAGAAAGTCGCGGCGATCTGTCATGGAGTTGGCGGATTGTTAAATGTAAGGCTTAACAACGGTGAATATCTGATCAAGGGAAAATCAATGACCGGCTTTGACTGGTTTGAAGAAACGATTGCAAGACGCAAACGTGAGGTTCCATTTAATCTTGAAGCAGCCATTAAAGAACGAGGAGCAGATCTTAAAAAGGCTTTTATCCCAATGACTTCCAATGTTGTTGTGGATGGTAATTTGATAACGGGCCAAAATCCGTTCAGCTCAAAGGAAATGGCCAAGGTGGTTATCAGTGAACTTGGAAAATAATGGTGGGGTGGATCATTAAAAGGGCTAAAATCGACCGAGTTTCCATCGCCTAAGGAGGCAAGGCTGCAATATTATTTATTTTCATTATATATCTGAATAATCTGTTGGCGTACAAAGAGTGGTTACGTTTTTAGAAACGTTATTCTGGTATTGCGGCAGTTCAGCCATTGGTTTATACAAAGGTCCAAAAGCTTTCCAATGTGCATCACGTTCTGTCATATTTTCAAAAGTCGTCAGATAAATTAAATTCGGCATCGTGCTGCCCGCAATAACTTGACCATAAAAAACGGCATTAAAATTCAGTTTTTTAAAGATATCGATCTCACCATTATTAAACATGGAGATTTTATTTGCAGATAATTTTTCCGTTGGACCTTCATAACTCCTCAATTCGTATACACGTTCACGTTTGTCCGTAGTTAATTTTGGAAGAGAAAGAGATGGCATCCCCGCAAAGGCTTTCATTAAAATCGTTTCAATCCTTGAATACGGTGCACGGTTATATGCGGCTTCTAAGTACTCCTTTCCCGACTCTAAATACTGTTTATCTTTTAAAATATCTACATCAAGACTTGCATATTTTTCAAGATTAGGCGATGAACTGAATACATAAACCAATTTATCTGCTTTGTCCTTATTATCAATCGGTTTGAAAACAGCAATTTCTTTAAAGCCTAATTTGTGCATCGCTGGCAAGTAGGCTTTTTCAAGAAAACGATCGATTACCTGTTCTTGGTCCGTGGTTTGGAAGTGATATACTTTCAATTGGAAATAAGTAGTTGCTGCGCGGGCAAAACAGCTGGATTGACTACTGATAAAAATCAATAGGATCAACACCCAATGTCCCGGGTTCATAGATCTGACCATGTTTAAAATTTAGTTTTATAGATTTAGATTATTATTTTTTGTTTTCTTCTTGTTAAGAAAATACAGCTTAAAAATAGGTTTTTTATTTGTATAATATAGCTATTAGAATTAAAACTATGCTATTTAGGGATGTATTTGATATCAACCATTCTACAGCATTTGTTCCTGAAAAGCCTATTTAAGGAAATAGCGATCAAATAACTTATGATCACAGATCCCAATACGTCACTTAAATAGTGAACCCCTAGCGCAATTCTTGTGTATGCTATCGTTATAGCCCATAACCATATTATCAATTTTAGCCCCAATTTTGTAGGAAATAATTGCGAGATTATCATCGCTACGATGAATGCATCTGCCGTATGGCCAGACGGAAAGGAAGGACTTCCTCCGGATGTCACTTTGGTAATTAACTGGTCATTAATATATGGCCTTTGTCTGCCAATTGCATATTTTAGCACAGTGACCACAATTGTATTGCATGAAAATGTTAGTATGGCCTGAATTGATCTCACCTTCAATTTGTTATCCACTTTGAAGAACAAAACCCAAATTAGCAATAATGCCATTAGTACAGGCACAGCAAATACAGTATCGGTCATAAAAATGAAAAAGGTATCCAAAGAAGGAATGCGATGCTGATTCATCCATTCTACAATATTTCTGTCTAATACAGACAAACTATTTAATTCCATTATCTAGCATAATTTTAGTGGCCCCCTGTTCTGAACTAGCCCAAAATTCAAATTTTTGGGCCAGCATGATTTTAGATGCCACAATAAAACTAGTACCAGATTTTGAAGAAATTTAGAAGCCTTTATTTTGGCTTACTATTTTTTATTGAAAAAAAGGTGATCGCTTTCTAATAGCCAAAAAATGGAAGGTGTTCATAGCCCAATGTAAAGCTCTATTAGTACAGCACAGATTTCATCACAGATTCTTTCTGGTGCCGTTTTTGAAATAAAGTCTATCCGGTTTTTATCAATAGCATTACGGGTATTGTGCGTACTGATGATAGCATGGCAAGGCTTCACAACCATTTCTCCACTTTCTGCAGACATTAAATTTAGAAGCGTCAAAATGGGGGACTGGACTATCAGGGATCAGGAGGTTTTATCATTTCGGGTCCAGGTCTGCAAGGACTAAAAGAGATGAGCTTAGATATTTCTTATGCTAAATTTTTAGGGAATGTTCAGACGATAAACAAAGATTTTACAGGAGGATTAGTTTATTCGTTCAACTCAACTAAAGATATCAATCAACTGAATGTAGAATTGGATCTTGGAGATTTTACTATTCCGCTTCTTTTTTACACAAAATTAAAGATGTGAGAAATCAACATACAATCGTCGTTCAGATTCCAACGTATCTACTCGTCCTTTCGCTATTGGGAAAATCATTTACGGATACGACAAATAACGAATACGGAATCTTAGAGATGCTAGTTATTTATCCATATCACTAGCATCTTTTTAATTTTTCTAGACTTTGTCAGGGTAAAAAGGTTTGAAGTTGTCTAATTAATAAACACACATGATAAAAGCAGCAAAAAATAGCTTATGGATCGTTACATGCCTTTTGATAACGATAGTTGGATGTAAAAAAGCAGATCCTCCCATCAAAGACGATGCGGATACTTTTCGACAAATAGATGCTTACATTGGATCTTTAGTGGATAGTGCCGGGATTTCTGGTATCTCCATAGCGATTACCAATGGGCAAGAAGTCGCCTACTCCAAAAGTTTTGGCGTTGCTAATGTACAGACAGGAGAGCAATTAACCAACGCACATTTTTTCCATGTCGCTTCGGTTTCTAAAACATTTACGGCAACAGCCGTCATGCAACTGGCCGAAAAGGGAAAGATTGATATCAATAAGCCGCTGATAAATTATCTTCCTTATTTCAAAATGAAAGATCCCCGTTACAAAAACATCACCATAAAACAGATGCTAAATCATACCTCTGGTATACCAGATGTTACAGATTATGAATGGGAAAAAGCAGAATCTGATGCCGAGGCATTAGAACGGTATACACGTCGTCTGGCCGATTCAGTACTGCTTAGTGATCCTGGATCCACCTATTATTACAGTAATATAGCTTTTGATGTATTAGGTGATTTAGTTGCGAAAGTTTCTGGAATGAGTTTTGAAAAATATGAAAAGGATAATGTGCTAACTCCACTTGGGATGAACGGAAGCAGTTTTTATTATCCGGAGATGAGAAAGGATTTGCAAACCTCAGCACACACGGGTAACCCGCAAACAGTAAGTGCCGTGTACCCATATAATCGAAAGCACGCACCCAGTTCAACGTTAACCTCAAATATTGCAGAACTTTCACATTGGGCGATCGCCAATATGTACGAAGGAAAATATAAAAACACACAGATCATAAGTCCTTCTACTTTCAGGACGATGACAAGTCCGACAGTTACAGTGGATCCTGGTCAAGGGCTATCGATGGGTTTGTGCTGGTTTATTTACCCCTATAAAGGTTATATGAATTACGCACATGAAGGTGGTGATATCGGCTACAGAAGCATACTTTCATTGCTTCCTGAACGGAAACTTGGAATCATCATACTCAGTAATAGCGATAACATAGATATCCAGCAAGTTTACTTCCATATTGTGGACATCCTATTGGCCGATAAATCCTAATTCAATATGCATTTCTTAGCCTGGACTTTACTGTCTGGTCTTTTTTCGGTGTTAACATATCTTGATGGGGTCTAACGGTCTTTTGTGTTGTCCGCCCCACTGGCAGAGTTCGCGTAAAAGAGGGATCAGCGAATCGGCCTTCTCGGTGAAGTTGTATTGAATACCTTTTGGGATACTGAAAGGTATTTCCGATTTCTCAATAATTCCTTCAATTTCTAAGCTCCGCAACTGTCTTCCCAGTACCTGATCGGATATGTTATCGAGATCCTGCTTAATCAAGCTGAATCTGTTATTGCCATGGGCAATTGAAAAAATGATCTGTGATTTCCATCTGCCACCAATCAATTGCAGGACATAGTTGAAGTCACAGGTGTTTAACAGGTATCTTTCATTCAAGCTATTCGTGGAATTTTCTTTTTTCATTGTACTCACAATTTAGTTCGTTATTGCCCACTGGTCAACTTTGTGGCAACTTTGGTATAAAGTTACAATTACCGATCATGATAAAAAATGAAAACCAGCATTCATATGCTATTTATCTTATTGTTTTGGCAATGCTATGTGTGCAGTCAGGTACTGCAATTGCTAAGTTTTTATTTCCCGTATTAGGACCCGGCGGGACAGTAAGTCTAAGATTAGGAATTGCATCGCTTATACTTTTGATTCTTTTCAGGGTTAAAATATGGGGACGTAAAAAATCAGATTATGTATTGTGCCTGCTTTATGGAGCCTGCCTGGCAGGAATGAATCTGTCATTTTATTATGCTATAAAACTTATCCCTATGGGATTGGGCACAACAATTGAATTCGTAGGGCCCTTGACCTTGGCCATGATGTTATCCAGAAAGTATACCGATTTTATTTGGGCGGGATTAGCTGTACTAGGGATTGTATTTATTGCCCCCTGGAACCATTCCAGTGGTGTAAGCCTTATGGGAATATTGCTTGCTGTTTTGGCGGGTGCATTTTGGGCAGGATATATCCTGTGTGGGAAGCTAGTCTCACACAGGATGGATTCTATAGATGCTGTTGCCCTAGGAATGGCTTTTGCTTTTCTACTTGTTCTTCCCTTTGGTTTAAATGATGGTTTTTTTGTAAAGTTAAATATGAAATGGCTCTTATTGGGAATCTGTGTCGCTCTGCTTTCTAGTGCGATTCCTTTTAGCTTGGATATGAAAGCATTCAAAAAAGTGTCTTCACAAACTTATAGTATACTGATGAGTCTGCATCCTGCATTGGCGGCATTATCTGGTTTGTTGTTTTTAAGCGAGCATCTAAGTTCCCTCCAAATCATTTCTGTCCTGTTGGTCATCGCAGCAAGCATAGGGTCAACTATTACATCTGCAAAGTAATTATTGAGCTACTTCCTACAAGATATGCTCGAATGCCATCGTGCGTTCCAATTTGATATTATTCTTAGCTGTTTAGCCGGTTATACTTTCGTAAAGTATCTGTTAGGAGGTCATGAGAAAGGCCATAAGCGATATTTCCGTTGATTCCTACCATTGTTTCGGCAGCAATCATCGCATTAATGATAGCTTCTTCTACAGCTTGGACAGTTGCCTCAAAAAGTGGCGTTAACTGATCATTCGACAATGATTCAGCAAGTATATTGCAGTTTCTGTCAAAAGCGTTTTCGTTTGCGGTAGAAAATGCTAAAAAGATTTCTCCCGAGCCATTAGCACCTATTCCGCCCACGGCTCCTATACCGAGACTTACCCTTTGTGCAATTTTCTTTAACTGATGAGGCAACAGTGGTGCATCTGTTGCTATGATGACGATGATGGAGCCGTCACCTTCCCGTCTTCTAGATGTTAATGGGCCATTGAAAACAGCATTGCCTACGTTAAGCAATTCCAAACCAACAGGCACTCCGGAAATGGTCAGATTTTTTTTGATGCCAAAGTTAGATTGTACCAGAGCGCCAACGGTAAAAATGTCATCTTTTATATGCGCAATTCTTGAGGAAGTTCCGGTTCCTCCCTTGAATCCAAAACTCATCATTCCGGTTCCACCACCGACATTGCCTTCCGCTAGTTTTCCTGAACTCGCGTTATCAATAGCTTCCAATACATGTTTTTCTTTAACGTGGAAACCATAGATATCATTGAGAAAGCCATCGTAGGTTTCGGCAACAACTGGATAAGTATACCACCAATCTTCCGTTTTATGCCAGTCGGTTTTCACATACCATTTTAATACAGCATCTAGTACTATTCCAATGCTATTAGAATTGGTCAGCATGATAGGCGATTCAAGAAAACCCGATTCAGTGATCCAGGTAGTTCCAGTCATTTCACCATTTCCATTTAAACTATGCCAATTGGCATATACCGGATTGAATTTTTTTGCTTTTCCTGTGGGAAAGATAGCCGTAACCCCGGTTCTCACAGGTCCCGCACCGATTGATTTGCTGTTTCCATCAACAATAATAGTACTGTATCCAACTTCAACACCGGCTACATCAGTTATCGCATTGTTTTTGCCAGTAGATCCATCAAATTGGATTCCTAGATCTCGGGCTCTCGGTTTTTGTTTTTTTGTTTCTGGTTCTTTCATATTGCAAATTTTTGATGATCAAATTTCAATATGTATCTCCCCATATACAATAACGAACAAAATTGTGAGTTGGCGCATTTTGACCTCTCCCCGGATTTAGAAGTTTTCTAAAATGGAATTCTGCTGTTCTGTCAGTATCTCAAATAAACTTTCAAACGCATAGCTTTCCTTTTTTGGACGGTAGCCTATCAATAAGCTTCCTTACTTCCTGTTGAATAATGAAATCCCTATTCAAGGCAGTAAACTAAAACGGATAAAATAAAGATTACCCCTATTTATGATTATCTTTTTTTAAAGCGATACCGACGATTACGACGCTGGTGGCCATTAATAGAGCGGCAAGAAAGAAGGGAGCTCCAGTAAATTTGAAAGGAGCGCTATCCTGCGTAAAGTAATAAAATAGATTGGTCATGACAGGAGGACCTACAATTGCTGTCGCACTCGCTAAACTGGTCAATGCTCCCTGGAGCTCTCCTTGTGCATTTGCAGGTACATTTTTTGTAATAACCGATTGCAGGGCAGGGCCACATATGCCGCCGAGACTATACGGGATTAGGAAAGCAAACATCATCCAGCCTTCACTGGCAAACGCAAATAAAAGCAGACCTATTGCGTAACATAGCAGACCATAGTAAATGCTTCGTTGCTCTCCTAATTTTGGCGACGTCCATCGTATCAGAACTCCTTGCACCAATCCTAACAGTAATCCGAGCAAGCCCAGCGAATACCCCACCATTTGCTCATTCCATCCAAATTTGTACATCGTAAAAAAATGCCAGTTGCTCTGTACGGCGTGGACACCGATGTAAGTCAATACCAGTGCCGTCACAAGGCCTGAGATCTTAGGATGTCTCGCCAAAAATTTAAAGGAGCCGATTGGATTGGCACGTTTCCAATTGAAAGGCCTCCGTTTTTTCTTATCTAAACTTTCAGGCAGGATAAAATAGCCATAACTAAAATTCAATAGGCATAGGCCGGCTGCAGCGTAGAATGGAACCCTCGCCCCAAATTGCCCAAGCAGGCCGCCGATCACGGGGCCAATGACAAAACCAAGGCCCAGTGCGGCTCCGATCATTCCAAAGTTTTTGACCCGATCTTCATCTGTTGATATGTCTGCAATATACGCACTGGCGGTCGACATACTGGCACCTGTAACCCCAGCAATTATCCTTCCTAGAAATAACCAGCCTGTCGTGGGTGCTAGCGCCAGGAAAATATAGTCTATGGCAAACCCAAAAAGTGAGATTAAAATAATTGGCCGCCTTCCGTATCTATCGCTAAGGTTACCTACGATAGGCGAAAATAAAAATTGCGTAAAGGCATAGGCAAAACCAAGCCATCCGCCATAGGTCGCCGCTTCACTGATATTCGCATGTATAAGTTCTTGAATGAGTTTGGGAACCACTGGAAGTATGATTACCCATCCTGTAATGTCGATCAGCAAGGTCACAAATATAAAACCGATAGCTGCTTTTTTTGTTGCGATTTTCATGCTGTAAAAGTAGGTCGCAATCGGGCACAGATCTTTTACACTTTTATGGTCTTTGTGTACAATTTGTAAGATTAGTCAGGTAATTATCCTCGATTTCTAAATACGGAGGGTGAGGTGCCGGAAAGACGTTTAAAGAACCGGCAAAAGATGCTTGGTTCATCAAAATTTAGCTTGTTGCTGATCTGTTTGATCGACAAGCTGGTTGATTTGAGTAAGGTTTTGGCATGCATGAGCGTAACATAATCAATCCATTGTAAGATAGATTTTCCTGTTTTTTGCTTGAGGAATGTAGAGAGGTATTGCGGGGTGAGATGGAGTTTCTCTGCATAAAAATAAACACTACGCTGTTGGGTGGCATATTTTGAAATTAATAGATAGAACTCATCAATAATTTCATGCGTACGGCTTTTTATGGGATTATTGTGGTCAGCTAGCGCGGGATAAGACTCAGCGATCAGGTTCATCAGTGAAATGACAAGATGCCGTAGCATTTCGATTTTTTTAGGACTTTGATTTTTGTGAAATACCTTTTGTATGAGACTTAACAATTCATTTTTTATTGTCATTTCTTCGGCTTGAAGACCCAGGACAGGCTGCCAGCGAATCTGGTTGTTCATGACAAAGTCATGTAGCATTGGAAATGTCGAAATGAAATCCACAGAAAGACCGACGGTAATGATCTCCGCATTTTCCGTCATGGATAGTGTCTCTAGCATTAATTGAGGTTGGACAATAGCAATCTGGCCTGCACAAAGCTCGTGTTCCAGGAAATGAATACGGGCTTTCATGGAGCCTTTGACCATAAATGCAAGAATCAATCCATCAAACAGGCGGGGATTTTCCGAATACGCTTGCCCATTGACGTGCTTCTGCTGGAGCACAGCGATTCCTTCTATCTTTTTGGAAAGATCAATATTATATTGTTTATACACGTTGTCCGATGTAAGGGATACTGCCATATTCAAATATCGTCAAATTCATTTGTATGGCAATGCGGGGATTTTTCGGTATTCCCTGATAATGCTTACATACGCCTTCTTTTCCTCAGATATCGTTATCTATAGCCTGACATTTGATGCATGCTTTAGCAAAGAATAATACTAGTCTGCGTTTAAATGGTTGACGGGCAAAAAGGCAGTTTTGGCAGATCAATACATAGACGTTAACCCAAATTTACGTATAGCATTACAATCGTAAATTATTCCTCTAGCACGATGAATAATTCGTGATAGAAAATATCGATTGGTTAATTATTTGTATGTAGAATAATTTGTCAATAATAAATGCGGGCAACAAATTCGCCCGCACGATAATTTAATTATTTTGAAGGGCAGATTGATTATCTGGTTAATTCTTCCAACGCTCGGTCTAAACTTGCTCCACGCATACCATGTTTTATAATTGTACCATTTGAGTCGATAAGCAAAGCGTATGGAATGCCTTGGATATCGTAACTTTTAGCAATCTGACTATTGAAACCTTCCCGGGCATTGTATTGGTTCCAAGCCATATTCTCTTCGGTCATTGCTTTTTTCCAGTCCGTTTCTTTCTCATCCAGCGAAATACTTACGATATCAAAACCTTTGTCTTTCCATGTTGCATAGGAATGACGTAAATGTGGAATTTCACCCCGGCATGGACCACACCATGAAGCCCAAAATTCAAGTAGAATATATTTTTTGTCTTTCGGAAATATGGAGGTTAACTGCACCTTGTTCCCCGCTTTGTCCAAGATTGGGCCATCTAATATGTTGGATCCAATCGCTGTTGCTTTGGCTTTTGTGACTGCAGTCTGAAAATCAATAAATGTTTTTTCACCCCGCCAGGAAGGTCCAAAGAGCTGAAGAAGTTCATCCATTTGTAATTTGGAGAGACTTTCTTCCCCATAGCCCATGACCATATAAGAGGCTTCATCCAGCGCGACCCGGGATGTAGGGTTGTTCCGGATAAATGTCCATTTTTTTTCAAAGACAGTTTTTTTGTATGGTTCCATTTCTCTAAGAATCGAAACACCTCGATCTGTATAGAATTTTCCATCGATCGCCGGAAGATGATACTCCTGCATATAGGCCTTGTCCAGTTTACTTAATGCTTGTTGTTCACCAATGATGCTCCGGTTTAATTGATTAGCTAAGTTTTGCGTTTGTGAACCTTCAACGATAGCTTTTACGTTAGGCGATTTCGGATTGTAATAATAGGAAGGAAGGCTGTCGATATGGCCGCTCAGAAGAAGTCGGCCCTTATCTAAATAGAATCCGCTTGCTTTCCATAATTTTTGGTCAGATTTTTCAGCAGGAGCAATAATCATTCTTACCAATTCAGGATGATCAAAAGATCCTTTGATCTGAAAGCTATTATTTTTAATGACAGCACTTCCGATTTTCCTTTGTCCATTATCTGCCCGTAGACTAACGGTCTGTCCATTCGCTTTTTCGCCATTGATTTTACCGGACAGAGAATAAGTCTGTTGGGCGTAGGTGATCAGTGTAAGCGCACTGTAGGAAAGAGTTAAAAATAGTTTTTTCATTAGATTTTATTTTTAAAGACATAAGGTTTTTAAAGTGGATTCTGTTGCAATTGATTATTCCCTGCCAATGCAGTTTGTGGAAGGGGCAATACCAATTGAATGTCCGATTTGATCGTTGCTTTGATTGCATTTAAATTCATGTTTTTTTCATGATAGTAGCGGACAAAATCAAACCAGTCTTCGCCATTTTCAGCAAATAGTTCCAATGCCTTATGTCGAAAGATAGCGGTCAGCAGTGTGTTGTTACTGATCTTACTGGCATAATCTGCAGGATATCCAACACGTGAGGCCATTGTTTGAAAGCTTTGACGTGCACTATCATAGTGACCGTTTCGGGCAGCAGCTTCGGCGTGGATAAAATAGATTTCACCGAGACGTAGTACCATTTGCGTGTTATGCTTTCCCGCTCCATTAAGTGAATAAGGATGTTTTCCATTGCCCTGAGCCCCCGCTAGTGTTGGATTGAACATCAGGTAAAAACGTTGGTCATAACCATCTCCGGTATTCAGATTTCCATCGTTGTCACCGGCCACTAGTATATCTGCCACACGTCTGGTGTATTCACTGTAAGTGGTACGGGCAATCAGATCGGTAGCACTTTCCATAGCGCCTTCGGTATAGGTTGCGAAAAGTGCCTCAGGAGAATCATAACCATTGGTGAAGATGCTTCTAAAAGACTCCTCCAGTCGGTAGCCATTGTCTTCAGCTAAAGCAATAGCTTCTTTAGCAATGTTTTCAGCTTCATTGTAGTTGCGCATATGTAAGAGAACTTTTGCTTTCAAGGCTTGGGCGGTGGCCTTTGTAACATAATAATGGAGCTCACTATGTTGCGGTGCGTTGGCAATAGCTTCGTTCAAATCCGCCAGTATGAAATCATAGCTTTCCTGTACGGATGCACGTGCTGAAGTTTCCGTCCCTGCAAAAGGCATATTTCTCAACACAATTCCATAAGGTGATGACAGATCAAAAAAATAGCCGAAATGACGGAGTAGCTGAAAATGGGCGAGTGCGCGCTGGATCTTACATTCGGCGATGATCTCTCTGACACGTTGTTCGGGAGCACCTTTTGCATCCCCTCTTTCCATCAAATGAATCAAATTGTTCGCTGTATTAATTGTGAGGTAAGATCCCTGATAAATATTAGCAAGAGCGATATTATTGGCCTGTACACTATTGGTTACAAACTCTTGACCTCCAGTCAATCCACCGCCTTTGCTTGCGGCGGTGCCCGAAAGAATGGACATGTAAAGGCGGAAAGAAGATACGTTAAACGCTCTCCAGCTTTTGTATACACCGCGCAAAACAGACTCTGCTGATTCCAGGTTATAGACGACATTGTCTTCTTCCATTTTATAGTAAGGTTTGATATCATCGATATCCCCTACCATGGAGCAGGAATTCATTCCTAATGTTCCTGCCAGTAATATTCCCAAATATTTTATTTTCATGTTGATTGTATGTTAAAATGCAGCCTTAATGCCCAGAGAAAATGTTTTTGACATCGGATAGGCATCATTACTGGATGTACTTGTGGTAATATATGTTCCGACAAATTCAGGATCCAACCCCGGCCATTTGGTCAAAGTCCATAGATTGGACGCCGAAGCAAATACTGATACCTGATTGACGCGCCATTTTTTCGTTAGTGCAGTCGGTAGGGCATAACTCACGTTGATGTTTTTAAGACGCAGGAAAGATGTTTCGTACACCAGACGGTCAGAAGTTCTTGCGTTGGACGCCGGGTCATAATAAGTTATTTTGGCGAAATGGGCGCCCGGGTTGGTCGCTGACCACATATCGCTATAAATTTCCTGCTGAAGGCTCTGACCTAACATGCCAAAGAGGCTCGTCTGAAAGTCATCCATTACAGCAGTTGCACCTTTGGAATATTGGAAAACAAAAGAAAAATTAAAGTTTTTATAATGTATACGACTATAAAAACCGCCGAAATATTTGGGTTGTGCAGTCGCGATGACTTCACGGTCATCGGTCGTGATCACACCGTCGCCGTTGAGGTCCTTATATTTATAATCGCCGGTACCTGTAGCCATATTTTGGTAATACCCTGTCGATGAACCGTTGTTCAGTGCATCTATTTCCTCCTGTGAATCAAGTATTTTTTCAACTAAATATCCCTTTCTGGTACCAGCAGGATAGCCTTCTATGTAACTATCTAAGGAATAAGCGTTAATATTAGCACCGTTTAAATGTTCGATTTTATTTCGGTTGCGGGCAATATTAAATGATAGATTCCAG
Source organism: Sphingobacterium sp. HMA12 (assembly GCF_002933815.1). Lineage (GTDB taxonomy): Bacteria > Bacteroidota > Bacteroidia > Sphingobacteriales > Sphingobacteriaceae > Sphingobacterium. The sequence continues at coordinate 2,869,777 of NZ_BEYR01000001.1, read as the reverse complement.
GTGAACTCCTGCTTTTTGATAAGATCATAGCCTAATTCAAGCTCAAAGCCTTTATTGCTCATATCGATGATATTAGCTGAATAAGTGCTAGAGCCAGCTTCCAATGCTATCGGTGCCGGTGCCAATGCACCAGTCGTGTAGCGGTCATATATATCAAAACTACCTGTAAATCGATTGTTGAATAGCGCAAAATCCAATCCTGCATTATATTCACGTGTTTTTTCCCATTTGACATCACGGTTAGGAACATTCGGATCTAATACAATCGCTGGTTTGCCGCCCCAAAGGTCATTCGAACTGCGTACAAAAAACTGACGGTACAAGAAGTTATTGATATTGGTCGAACCGGTATTACCCCAGCTCAGGCGTAGTTTTAGGTTGTTGATCCAGTCGGCCGTTTGCATAAACTTTTCGTTATTGATACGCCATCCCATGGATAAAGACGGAAAATATGCCCGTTTATTTCCGGGACCGAATTTAGAAGATTCATCCGTACGGAAATTTGCTTCAGCCAGATACCGGTCTTTGTATTTATAGCTTAATCGGCTGTAAATAGAGTTTAACCCTTGATCGGCCCTGTAGTATGTGAAAAACGTGTTTCTGGCCGCCGATCCCGGATCTATCAGAATCTCATCGTCCGGAAATTCTTCGTAGCTATTTGAATCGCCTGAATTCTTTGAGCGGTCAAATCCGATACCAGCCATTGCATATAATTGATGGCCATTCTTTTTCCAGTCATAATCTGCCCTGAAATTGAGACTGGTATTGCTGTTATTGGATGTATTTGTATTCAACGTTGCGTACAGTTTACTGCCAAAAGCCGTAAAATCATCCTGTGTGTAAGTTGGGGCAAAAATACTTGCGCCACCATTATAAGAGGCAATGCTGATGTCGCCACGCAATTTAAAATTTTTGAGCACTTCATATTCGGCATAAGCTGCCCCCAAAAATTGGTGTATATTATTTAAGCCGCGATTGCTGAGCTGAGCCAAAGGACTTGATAACATCACGGGAGCACCATACATGAGCGAACCGTCAATGCGGTTGAAGTTACCACTTGCATCGTATGGCACCACATCGGGTCTTACTAGCCAAGGTTTTGTATTACCTCCGGCGAACAACTGTTGGCCATATTTTAGTGTGCTGTAAGCATACGATAAGGAGGCTCCTGCAGTCAGACGATCTGTAATGTTGCTATCAAACGACAGTCGGCCGCTATGGCGTTTGAGACCGTTGTTGATATATAACCCTTCCTGATCGAATGTATTAAAGTTGAACGCTAGGTTACTGTTGTCCGATCCTCCAATTAAAGAAAGGTTAAATTGTGAAGTACGAGCATTTTTATGGCGGATTACTTGTGTCCAGTCGGTATTGCCCGGTCCGAAGGCATCATTGTTTAATCCATCATAGCGGTATTGCAAGGGAGTACCAAATCCGTCATCTGCTAAAGGGCTGACAAACGCCATTTGTTCTATAGCCGGTATTTGATTGTAGTAGGCTTCATAGGGGTCAATTTTACCGTCATTTATACCATTTATTGTATTTAGTATAATGGTGTTTTGCGCATCTTTAAATTGATCGACGGACAGTGGCTTGTACATGCGCGTGGAGTTGTTGATTGAATGGGTGTAATCTGCCGAAATTGAAAAGGGCCTATTTTTCTTTCCGCGATTGGTCTTGACAATGACCACGCCATTCGCCCCGCGTGATCCGTAAATCGCAGTTGCAGCAGCATCTTTTAGGATGTCGATACTTTCGATTTCCGAAACCGGTATATTTGAAAGCGGGTTGATCGTTGGAAAATCAGAATATCCATCGATAAAAAAAGGTACCCCGTCTATCACGTATAGAGGTTCGTTGGTACTGCCCGATAAGGGCGAAGTAATGCCGCGAATGTTGAGTTTGGCCGTTGAACCTGGTGCACCAGAGTTTTGCGTCACCAAGACACCTTTTGCGGCACCGCCCAGAATAGACTCGAATGTTGCCGCATTATTACTAAAATCTGCTAGTTTTTCCTGATTAATAGAAGAAACTGAACTCGTCAGATCCTTTTGTTGTTTGGCTCCATATCCGATAACTACAACCTGATCCAATTTGGCATCAGCAATACGCATAGTCATATCCTGATTTAGCTTTAACGTATTTAAATGGATCATGGATGCGGCTGTCAAATAACCGATATAGCTATAGGAAAGCTGATAGGTACCGTAAGGAATATCAGCAAAGGTATAATTTCCTTTTGGGTCCGAGACAGTGAGTAGATCAAGTCCTTTTCCGACTATTTTGATCGTGACCCCCGGCAGGGGAGCATTTTCATCTATGCGTCTGATCGTTCCGGATACGGTGCCCAATTGCTGCAGCTTGTTCTTGATGATAATGGTTTTATCTTCAATCTGGAAGGATAGGGGCTGCGCCTGGAAAATGTCTGTCAGTACATCCCGGAGATTTTTATCTTTAATGGACAAGGTAACAGGAGATGTGTTTTTTAACATGTCATCGGCGTACAAAAAGCGGTAGGGGATTTGTTCCTCAAGCTTTTTGATCACCGTTTTTAGGCTGCTTTCATGTGCCTGTAAAGTAATTTTCTGCGCATAGGCAGCTACAGAAAAATCCGTAAAGAAAGCAATAAGGAGTAACAATGTAAGATAAAATCTTACATGATTAAAATACTTAATATTCATAAACTTTAGAGTTAAGTTAGTTCGCTTTTACATGGATTGTTTGGTTGTCAATCTTAAATTTTACTTTTTCGGTTATTTCAAGTAGATGTAGGGTCTGGTCGATTGAGTGATATTTAGATATTCTTCCAGTAAAGCTTATTTTGGCAATCTCTTTCGTTTCGAATCTAACTTCGACATTGTACCATCTAGACAATTGTTGCATGATTTTGCCAAGCGGTTCACTATCGAAAACAAAGACATCTTCTTTCCATGACGTGACGGATGAGGTTTTGGCCTTGGAGACCAGCATGTGTTCACCGGTATACAGCGCCTGATCGCCGGGGAGAAGAATCACCTGTCCTGTAGGTGTTGAAACCTGGACTTTTCCTTCCAGAAGAGAAGTGGTTATATTTTTTTCATTACGATAGGCTTGTATGTTAAACTTAGTCCCTAGTACAGTGACCTCTTGTTCTTTGGATGATACGATAAAAGGTTTATATTTATTTTTGGTAATTTCAAAATATCCTTCGCCAACCATTTTTATCCGACGCTCACTGCTTGCAAATTGGGAAGGAAATTCAAGTTCGGATTCAGAATTGACAACGACCAGCGAGCTATCAGCAAGCTTTATTTTAAATTGACTCCCACGAGGAACAATCAATTTGTTTAATTCGCCTGTGTTTTTAACATCGGATTGAACTTCATATGAAATCATTCCATTATCAAGTTTTTTTACGTTGATGCCATTCGCATTTACTGTTTGCCCAATTTGTAGCGCATCCAGATTTATCGAGTCTTTCGAACCCAAAAATAGTGTCGCTCCATAGCCAACGGTCTGAATTGTGGTCGATGTGTGGGAACTGTCTTTTTTATAATTTAGGGCAATTATGTAAGAAGCGGTAGACAAGAGCAAGAGGCCGATTAAGACCGCAGCATATTGATAAAGGCCCCTCTTTTTTATAGGCTCAATATTTAATGAATGCCAGGTTTGATACTTGATTTCCTCGAATTCATCCACTTGAATTGGATGTTGATACTTCAAAGAATTATACCAGGATTCGACAAGGATTATTTCATCTTGCGTGCATTGTTGATCCGTATACCGTTTTAAAAGGTCTGTAATTTCTTTTTCCGTCATCGCAGTCTAAATGAGCTTTTATAAACAGGACAAAGCTAATGACCGATGGGAGTAGATGAACTTAAAAAAAAGTAAAAAGTACGTAATTAATTTTTTTCTTAAGTATTTTGAGGGCATTGGCCACCTGCTTTTTGACCGTTAATTCGGAAATGGACATCAAATCGGCAATTTCTTTATGCGAGAGTTCCTGATGTCTGCTGAGCAAATAGATCTGCTTCATCTTGAGTGGAAGAGCATCTATTTCATTCTGAATGATTTTTTCAAGTTCGTTTTTATGGATTGTTCGGTCAGTCGTGGCCTCAAAATGAGTTTTAAAGTAATGATAGAGTTCGTGACGTTCATTTTGTTTTTTAGTTTTTATATAATAGTTGATAATACTATTTCTGAGGGACACGAAAAGAAAGTTGATAACTTTTCCTTCGATCATGATGTGCGCCCGTTTATTCCACAGGTTCATAAAAAGATCCTGCGTGAGATCTTGCGCATCTTCTTTGGAAGCCAGTTTATGTAAAGCGTGCGCAAATAACACATGAAACAAACGATCATATAATGTTTTATATGCAGATGTGTCACTAAGCTTTATAAGCTTGAAGAGCTGTTCGTCACTACATTCATTGTATTTTTTAAGTTGCAATTCCATAATTTGATAAAAGAGGATTTACCTTTAAAACCGTTTTATAGTTGATACAGGATTTATACATGACTTTTGGTTACCTTTAGAAATAAGATAATTTATTGAATAACCTGAGTTCCCGTGGTGAAGGTAGATTTCAAATGGTCATTTATATATTGCGAAGGTATTGAAACTTATGTAATACATAAAATATTTTTCTATCGAATTCACTTTTAATATTTTTGTAAAATTCGATAAATAATATAATCCGCAGTAGTGTAATTGAGCTCTGTAAGGGGTTCATTACAAGGGCCGACGATTATTATCAAAAATATTAGATAGGACTACCAAATAAATCGATTAGTCATGCCTACGAATACAGCAATACGAATTATGCGCTATTGGGGTTTATACTGGAAAAAGTATATCACAAGTCTTATGCAGCGCTATTAAATGAAAAGATATGCGAACCACTTAAATTAAGAAATACATATTTCTCGACAGAGACAGATCCAAATAAACATGAAGCGATATCGTATAATATTCAGAATAGGTATATTGAAAATTCAAAGGTAAATTTTTCCAATCATCCTGCTAGCGGTGGTATAGCGACCACGGCGATAGAACTTAATAGATTTCTTTCAGGCCGGTTTGAGGGTAGGTTAATTTCAAAGGAGAGCCTGGCATTAATGCTACCCGAGAATAAAGGGGAATATGGAATGGGAATTGAAAAAGCACGATTTAAGAATCCGATAGGGTATATTCATGGTGGTAGAATTGAAAACTATTTTTCGGATTACTGGTATTTTCCAGCGGAAAAGCTAGGGATCGTGACTTTGTGTAATGCCGTTAATATTAACCTAAGCCAGGTCCAAAATACACTCATCCAATGTGTTTATGGCAAAGATCCCATCTTACCTGATTTCAATAAAACAAAAGAACTGACCGAGGAGCAGTTTCGCCAGATAAGAGGAACCTATCAATATAAGGACGGTAGCCAAACGATCACGATTTCCTCGGATGGCACAAATTTGATCGGTCAGCTATCGGAGAATGGACAGATGTATGTCCCTTATCACTATAAATCAGACCATACATTTGTGTACGGCGATGAAGGTAGCATCTTGGAGTTTATACCCGGTGAACAGCGCCTGTTGTTGAGGGAAGGAGCTTTGGTTCTAGAGTTCAAGAAAATATAAGTAATATTTGGAATATATTTCGGTAGAAAATGTTTATATCCCTTATTGCATTCATCTATACAAATGAAATTTACTTTATCTGTAAACTCTAGGTTTTCAAATTTATTGCTAAACACAAATTACGAGAAATATAGTATTTTTTTTGTCAGCTTTATTTTTCGCAATGCCAAATACGGCAACCAATTCACCAAAAATAAAATAAAAAACAGTTAAATAATACTAAACATAGTTTAGTATTATGCATATATTTGTTTAAAACCAATTTCAAACAATGGTAAAATTGCAGGTGATCTATCATAACTCCTAACCTTGAGAGTGTTGAAAGCAATATTGTGACCGTAATCGGCGGATCTGATGAAAAGTGGGAGTATGGGTAGCAACGACAACAGAGCCATTATGTTTCCTTCAGATCATGTAGTAATAATGACAAGGTTTCAACTAAAAAAATAAAAAAATGGACAGAAAAGAGTTCTTTAAAACAACGGGTCTCGCTGGTGGTGCCCTGCTTTTTTCAAGATATCCTGAATTAAGCCCAACGGATAAAAAAATCAGGATCGGGATGATTACTGATCTACATCATGATATTATGCATGATGGTATCGAACGTTTATCCGCTTTTATAAAGGAGATGAATGAACAGAAACCGAATTTTATTATTCAGGGAGGGGATTTTTGTGTGCCGAAACAAAGTAATATACCATTAATGGAGGTTTGGAATAAATTTAATGGGCCCAAGTATCATGTGATTGGCAATCATGACAATGATGGCGGATATACACATGATCAGGTTGTTGCATTTTGGGACGCTAAGGCGAGATATTATTCGTTTGATTCAAATGGATTTCACATCGTAGTGCTTGATGGCAACGAACATAATGAAAGTCCTGACCGTCCAAAGGGATACGCACGATATATTTCACCGGTTCAGTTAGCATGGCTCAGAAAAGATCTTGATGAAACATCTTTACCGACGGTCATATTTTGCCACCAAGGCTTGGATAATGATGCCGGCGGCTTGGAGAATGGGACTTTGTTGCGTTATACCCTAGAGAAAGCAAATGATAAGGCAGGCAAAAAAAAGGTCATTTTGGTTATCAGTGGCCATCATCATCAGGATTATTACAATCATATTAATGGAATACATTATGTACAGATAAATAGTGCATCATACCAATGGCTTGGTGATGATTACAAAGAGATCCGTTATTCAGAAGAGGTTGATAAAGCACACCCTTATATCAAGTATACTGTTCCGTATAAGGATCCCTTATGGGCCATGATTGAAATTGACCATAAAGGCCGGATTATGATCAAAGGTAAAAGAACTGTATTTGTCGGGTCATCCCCCGAAAAACTGGGGGTAAATATGGATAATTATGTTTATCCAATTGTGCCTTTTATTTCAGACAGAAAACTCGGCTAATAACAGTTCAGATATGACCATTATCGCCCTAGTTAGATGATCAGATTATGTTCTCTTACACTACTGTTGATATTTTGTGTGCTACCCATAGCTGCTTATAATCAGACAATAAGTTATAAGCAGTTTTGGAATGATTTTCAATTTGTGGTGCCGATAAAAGGGAAGTGGAGCAATGAAATAAACAATTCCTTTTATACCACCGCTCAGATCTATGTCCGGGGTCCGGTTGCATTCTTCACTTGATAGGTTTATTATTTTCTCATTGGATTTATCTTTTTTTAATCCCTTTGCTAAATTCCAGCGTTTGAACCACTTTGTCGAAGCCGCTGGCGGACAATTTAGAATAAGAATTTGCCGTTTACACGTCCAAGTTTGCCTTTGGTATTTTTGACTTTGCGTATCAACTAACTAAGATTCAATTTCTTTCTTATCCAATACAGTTCGCAATGCTTTATATACCCCTAAAAATAGGATAATCAGGCAGGTCAGTGTAAGACCAAGATATTGCACCACCCAACCAATAAGAATTGCAACAATATGGATCTTGCCGTTCTCGGGTCTGAACATCTCCCCTGTAAAAAGGTAAAAGGCAAAGGTAGCGAACAGGCCCAACCAGATCAGGGCATAAATATAATGCAGAGGGTTTTTACTAAATTGGTATTTGTTCAACATAGTGATCTTTAATTTAAATTTAAATATATAGAGGTTTGGATTTGTTTATGAATGGATTTACAATTCGCTCGATGAGATTTATGAATCGTTGGTTCGTGATAGCACCGGAATTCGTGGATAAGTACATTGATCGTGATTCATCACCGAATCCACTACTTTTAAGTACTTCAATTTTTTGCAGAGGGGTTACATTAATTCTATACAAAAAATAAATACAAATGAACATGGTGTAACTGACTGAAATTTCGGGATACGTACATTTCATTTTGAAATAACCTTGCATTTATATAGATTTAATATGAGTTTTGTTGCTTAGACCAAGTGTAACCTAGGGAAAATATAACCATGGATTTAAATGCAGTTCCATTGAGTCTTGATGAATTTAATCGCTTTAAATTGGGAGACGAAAAGGTTTTTAAAAAGATTTTTGATTTTTACAGACCTTTAATGTATCACAAAGTGCGTCGTGTATGTACTTCCGACGTAGATGTGGAGGAGATTACGCAGGAGATTTTTGTACAGCTTTTTTTGAAACGCAATTCAATTCCCTCTGCGGAAGCCATCTTTCCATTTTTGTTTTTAGTAGCGAAACGAATGGCTATCACTTTGTTTCGAAAAGAACTATCAAGACAAAAATACCAACTTTCACGCTTGGCTGAATGGGATGAATTGAGTGATGAATTGGAACGGACGATAGCTCATAAAGATTTAGATAAAATACTCCAGACGATTGTATCCTCCTTACCACCACAACAAAAGCTTGTTTTTCATAAAAGCAAAATAGAGGAAATGAGCTATGCGGAAATTTCCGAAGAAATCGGTATTTCCAAAAATACTGTCCGCAACCACCTCGTAGCAGCATGCCAGTTTGTACGTTTGAAACTTGATAGTTTACTTTTAATCTTTTTTTTAATAAAAAATATCTTTTGACTAGTTCATTCTATCCAGTTGTACGAATAATATTATAGCGTACAATAGATAAGGATGTCCAAAGTAGAAGCATATAAAATTATTATCAGCCAGTTTTTGGCAAAAACATTAGATGAGCCTGCAAAGGAAAATTTTGCTAATTATCTCCATGATCCAGATTTTTTGGAAGCATGGCAACAGCTTATGGAGGAGGAAGAGATAGCGCAGTCTCCAAACAATCAAATTGCACATAATAATCTTTTTAAGACGATCATTCAAGATAAAAGAATAAAAGACCAAGTTGTTTCCAGCTCGAATAAAAAGAGAGCATCAATGCATATGCTACGATATGTCAGCATCGCCGCTATATTGCTATTGGTCGGTATATCTGCTTCAATCTTCTTTTATGTACACAAAAATAGACCTGATAATCATGCTATAGCTGCCAATTCTCTAGCTGTAGTTCCTGGGTCCCAAAAAGCCGAAATAATTTTAGAAAGTGGCGAGCGAATAGATCTCGAAAAACTAAAATTAGATACCATCATAGATAATGGTGCATTTGAAATTATCAAATCGGACAAAGGCATCATATCATATCGTTTGAAGAGATCAGAAGCTGAAAATCAGAAGACAGCATATAATACAATCGTTACACCACGGGGTGGAGAATATAAGCTACTGTTGGCGGATGGTACAAAGATCTGGTTGAATGCTGCCACTACACTTCGTTATCCGATTAGTTTTAATGGCGATGAAAGAAAAGTCCAACTACAGGGTGAAGCTTATTTTGAAGTCGCTAAACAAATCCATCATGGAAGGCATGTGCCCTTTATTGTCAATACGGGAAATCAGAAATTGGAGGTTTTGGGGACGTCTTTTAACCTTCAGAACTATGGTAAATCTATCGTGACAACCTTGGTAGAAGGCAAAGTAAAGTTAAATGTTCAAGATGGCTCACAAGACAAGATATATTTAAATCCTGCTGAGCAGGCCGTGTTACCTTTTACGAACAAAAACTTTTTAAAGACCGCAGTCGACCCGCGCTATTTCACCGCTTGGAAAGAAGGGAAATTTGCTTTTTATAATACATCTATTGACGAAGTCATGGAAATTATCAGTAGATGGTATGACGTGGAAGTCCACTTTGATTATCGTCCCGAAAATTTTGCTTTCTCAGGCACGGTGTCAAGATATGATGATATCAACAAACTGCTCCGTACGATCGAATTAGTCGGAGATATTCACTTTGAATTGAAAGGGAGGAAAATATATGTGAAAAGATAACCAATTGAGAAGATTTCAGGAGCGTTGCGATCGCTCCTGAATTTTGTCTTCGAAAAGACTAGTTGAAAAAGATTTAATAGACTTAAAAACCATTACAACCGTATGCAAAAGTACAAAAAAAAACGGTATGGAGATCCTATGCCTAAAAGTACGATCTCTACCAAAAAAGAATTTGCTATGAAAATGTCATTAGCGATTCCCTTGTTGCTGGCCTCTAACCTCCAGTTGAGTGCAATTACATTTGGACAAGGAGTCAATTTCCAAAAGAAAAATGCTAAACTCGAAACCATATTAAAGGTTTTTGAAGAGCAGAGCGGTTTCAATATTCTGTATAAAGCCGCTCTGCTAAACGATGCCAAACGCATTGATGTCAACTACAAGAATGTACCTTTCGAATATGCATTGAAAGACCTTCTCGCAAACTATCAGATTGTCTATAAGATTATGGACAACAATGTCGTATTAAGCAAGTCAGCTTCTACACCAACAGCAACCCCATTGAATCGATATATTGCAGGCCTCAATCATACTGTTGCGCTCCAACAGCGCAGCGTAGAGGGAAAGGTTGTAGATTCGAAGGGCAATCCAGTAGGCAATGTTACAATAACGGAGAAAGGAACTCAAAATAGAACAACTACTGACGAAAATGGCAGATTTGAGATCAATCTTAAAACAAATAATGATCGGCTTATATGTTCCATGCTTGGCTACCAGTCCAAAGAAGTGGATGTGAATGGACAAAGTAAGATTCAGGTTAGCCTTGATATGGCTATCACAGCGATGGACGAGGTTGTGGTAGTAGGTTACGGTGAGCAAAAGAAAGTTAATCTAACAGGAGCTGTCAGTCAGATATCGGGAAAAGAATTTGAAGATCGTCCGGTTACACAGCTTACGCAGGCCCTTCAGGGTAATATTCCCAATCTGAACATTGTCTTTGGGTCAGGAAAACCTGGTACTAGCGGTTCGGTCAATGTACGTGGTAATACATCGATCAACGGCGGTGGTCCTTTGATCTTGATCGATGGTATCTTGGGAACATTGGACCGTATCAATCCCAATGACGTAGAATCTGTTACAGTGCTCAAGGATGCTTCAGCCGCTGCTGTCTATGGTGCGCGTGGTGCTTTTGGTGTCGTATTGGTCACAACCAAAAAAGGTGGTAAAAATGGAAAGACCTCCATTGAATATAATAACAATATTGGTTTCACCACTCATGCCACGAACACTGATTTTATAACCAGTGGTTATTGGAATGCTAAGATCAATGATGATGCCATGTACAATGCATTGGGGTATCGGACCACACGCTATACGGATGAAGATTATGAAGAATTGCTAGCACGTGTTAACGATAAGACCGAAAATCCTGACAGACCCTGGGTTGTGATTAAGAAAGATGCGAGTGGCAATGATATCTATCGGTACTATGCCAATTTTGATTGGTTCAATTATTTTTACAAAAAGACAAGACCAAAAAACGAGCATAATCTTTCTTTTTCCGGATCTTCGGGCAATACGCGTTATGCGTTATCTGGTTCCAAAGCGAGTGAACAGGGGATATTTAATATTGATCCGGATAAATTTGGACGTTACAATCTCCGGGCAAATATTGCGTCAGATATCCGGAGCTGGCTGACCATCAGCAATAACACACATTTTTTCAAATCTACCTATGATTGGGCCGGATTGGAAAATAATTTCAATACAGTTGCCAACAACGTAAGCAATAGTCCTACTTACCATTATCATGCGATGTACGTGCCACGAAATCCGGATGGCACACTTACTGGTTATTCGGGTATCAATAGCTACCCCATTGGTTACGGCCTGCACAATGCACTCGAAAGTGGTACGATGCGTGGGTATACCCGTGGTACAGAATTTACCAATATGACAGAAGCGGTTTTGAAATTAGGAAAAGGGCTTTCACTGACAGGTAACTATTCGTATCGTGAATATCGTTCTGACTATTCTTATCGACAGACCAAACAGTACTATTCGAAATATCCAGGACAGCTCGAATTGTCTTCACTCGGAGCGTTAAACCAAGATAAACTGCGCGAAAATATGGGTAAATATGCTTGGCATTTTATCAATGTTTTTGCTACTTACCAAAAGGATTTTGGCGATCACCACGTTACTGTGATGGGCGGTTTTAATCAAGAAGATCGTTTTTATAAGCGCATTGGAGGAATCGGTCAGGATCTATTGTCTGAAAATTTAAATGATCTTGACTTGGTCATCGGAGAGAAGCAGTTTGAGGCTGGAGGCGACGAGTGGGCCGTCCGTGGTGGATTTTATCGTGCGAATTACGATTATAAGGGTAAATATTTACTGGAAGTCAGTGGACGGTACGATGGTACATCACGTTTTCCGAAGCATAGCCGTTTTGGATTCTTTCCATCCTTTTCTGCAGGTTGGCGCATCAGCGAAGAGAAATTCTTTGCTCCGCTAAAGGATAAGGTCAATAATCTGAAGATCAGATATTCGTATGGTTCCCTTGGTAACCAGGAGGTGGATACCTATGCTTATATTTCATCTATGGGTACGGGGCAGATTTCTTATTTAGTTAATGGTCAGAAATTGAACGTCGCCAATAGTCCCGCTCCGGTAGCACCGACATTGACCTGGGAGAAAATCACGACCAGTAACCTAGGCCTTGACTTTAGCCTGTTCAACAATAAACTTGATTTTCAATCTGATTTTTACATCCGGCAGACCAAGGGGATGCTGAGCAAAGGCAAAACCCAGCCTGCGGTATTTGGCGCTTCCGAGCCAAAAGAGAATGCTGCCGATTTAAAGACCAAAGGCTTTGAACTTTCCCTGTTATGGAGAGACCATTTTGATGTCGGCGGAAAACCTTTTAATTATTCTGTACGAGCAATGCTGTCTGATTATCAAGCTGAAATTACCAAGTTTGCCAATGACGCCGGACTATTGAACAATTATTATACAGGACAAAAACTAGGGGAGATATGGGGTTATCATTACGACGGATTTTTTAAGACAACCGAAGAAGCACAGGAATATGCTAAGCAGGTCAATCAAGATCAGATCAATAGGCGTCGTGTGCAGGCTCCCACGGCAGACCTACGTATGCTTCAAGCAGGGGACATCAAAATATTGGATCTCAATGGCGATGGCATTATTGATGCCGGAGACAATACACTTGCCAATCCCGGCGATCGCACGATCATCGGTAACGATCAGCCACGTTACTCTTATGGGTTAAATCTAGGAGCGAATTGGAATGGTATTGACCTGTCTGTCTTTTTTCAGGGTATAGGGAAGCAAAATTGGTATCCTAATCTGGAGGCGCAAGCTTTTTGGTCTGTCTATGCGAGACCATACGATTCATTTATTCCGTCCAATTTTCAGGATAAAATATGGTCGGCGGAAAATCCAGATGCTTATTTCCCTTTTTTACGCGGCTATACAGCGCAAAACTCTGAACTTTCTGTCGCTAATGACATGTACATGCAAGATATAGCCTACCTAAAACTGCGTAATCTGACTGTAGGTTATACATTTCCTGTGGCACTTACCCAGAAGGCAAAGATCAATAAGCTACGTTTATTCTTCAGTGGAGAAAACCTCCATACCTGGACGAAGTTAAAGACCGATTATATTGATCCCGAACAAGTAATGAGCGATAATACCGGCAGGAGTTATCCTGTAGGTCGTGTCTATTCTTTTGGCGCTCAATTGTCTTTTTAGTTTGTGCGTGTAAATTTTAAAATGAAAAATCATGAAAAGAAACATCAATATTTTTACGCTCATTATTGGACTTGCAGTTAGTTCTTGCAACAACGATTATCTGGAGCGATACCCCATAGCCGAGCTGGCACCTGAAAACTATTTTCGGACCGCGTCTGAGTTACAAACCTTTACCAATGCTTTTTATGCAGATCTTCCTGATGCGCTCGCTATACATTACAATACGCCGGGGCAGGGTGATGACGAGGCCCGAAATACGCTGGCTTCTGAATTTCAGGGGACCCGTACAACGCCAGCTAGCGGGGGAGGGTGGACATGGACATCCCTCCGTCGTATAAATTTCTATCTTGAAAATTCGCATAAATGCGCAGATGAGGCAGCACGCCTACAGTATGATGGTATTGCCAGATTTTTTCGTGCATATTTCTATTATGACAAGATCGTACGCTTTGGCGATGTACCTTGGTACGACAACGTAAATCAACTGGATGATCCTGCTATGTTCAAACCTAAGGATTCCCGTAAAGTTGTGTTTGCTAAAATACTTGAAGATCTTGATTTTGCTATAACCAACTGTAGCACAACTAAAAGCGCTCAGTTGATCAGCAAGTGGACCGCATTGGCTTTTAAATCCCGCATGTGTTTATTTGAAGGGACATTTCGCAAATACCATGGCTTGGGCGATTGGGAAGATATTCTTCAGCAAAGTGTGGCTGCTGCCGACGAGTTGATGAAGTCCAATACCTACAGTATTTATAAAAGTGACCCAAGTAAGGCCTATCAGGAGCTTTTCATTGCTGAAGATGCCAATCCCTCGGAAATGATTTTGTCGCGGCAGTATAACGCATCTGTTCCTTTTGTACATTCTGCAAATTTCTATATTCTGTCCGCTTCCTATGGACGCCCAGGGATGGTTAAAGAACTTGTGAATAATTACCTGATGAAAGATGGAAGCCGATTTACCGACAAGCCCAACTTTGATAAACTATCGTTTTACGAAGAAACGCAGGACCGTGACCCACGGCTATCACAAACCATTCGCACACCAGGTTACAAACGTATCGGTGCGAATACCACCTCAGTCCCTGATTTTGCAACATCAGTAACAGGTTATCAATATATAAAGTATATTCTTTCACCAGCCTTTGATGCAGGTCAAAGCACCAATGATATGCCTATAATCCGTTATGCAGAGGTACTGCTTAACTATGCTGAAGCAAAGGCCGAATTGGGTACGATCAGCCAGAACGATATCGATAGATCCATTAAGTTGCTTCGAGATCGTGTTAATATGCCCAATATGATATTGGCCGATGCCGACTCCAAAGTTGATCCATATCTTTTGGCTACCTATCCCAATGTAAGCAAGAGCGGTCAGACGGGGGCGATATTGGAAATCCGACGAGAGCGCCGTATCGAGCTGGTCAAAGAAGGACTACGTTACGATGATCTTTTGCGATGGAAAGAAGGAGCGAAAGTTGCCAAGCCTTTTTATGGAATGTATTTTCCGGGAGCGGGCGAATATGATCTAGATCAGGATGGTAAATTAGATCTTGTTATCTATGAAGGCACTGCACCGGTCAAAAAGCCCGGTGTCCAATATCAGAAACTAGGTGAACTCGTTTTAGAAAATGGAAAAAGCGGAGGCCGTATTGTCAATTTGCCGGACATCCTTAAAAAATGGACAGAGGAAAAAGATTACTACTATCCAATCCCGACACAAGAACTTCAGTTAAATCCCAAGCTCGAACAAAATAAAGGTTGGGACAGATCAGGTACTTAAAAAATAAGAAAATGAAAAATTATAAAAATACGATTGTTATTGCCATCATCATGGCTGTAAATTTGAACGTAGCATATGCGCAAGAAACATTAAAGATTGTATCGTATAATGTGCTTTATGGATTAAAGAAAGATTCGATCAATATAGATCGGTTTGTAAACTTTACAAAAGATTGGAAGCCAGATGTGATAGCACTCGAAGAAATGAATGGATATACGCAAAAGACGTTAGAACAATTAGGAAATCAGATCGGTCACGACTATGTTCTTCAATCTAAAGAAGAGGGATTTCCAGTAGCAATTACTTCGAAATATCCTCTGGTCAATTTTAGGAAAATCACTGAAAATATGTGGCATAGCTACATCTATGCGAAGATCAAAGGCGTACACTTTTTTGTCATTCATTTTTCGCCATTTAGTTATGAGAAGCGATTGAAGGAAGTAACTGATATTTTGGCACAAGTCAATGAGATCCCTGATAACGAACCTATACTGATCATGGGTGACTTTAATTCCCTGGATATTTCGGACAAGGACAAATATGGAAAGGAGGTTTTGAACGCTATGCAGCAAAGTGAGCAAAAACATGATCACATCCGTAACTTGCGCAATGGAGCTATTGATTATTCTGTACTGGGTAAATTGCATGAAGCAGGATTTCAGGATACTTATCGTTTGTTAAATAAGGAGTTTGAAAGTTCTGTTCCGACCTTTAAGGATGGTAATGGAAATATAAAGCAATATAATACCGGTCATCCCAAACGTATTGATTTTATTTGGGCCAATTCAGTAGCAGCATCACGGGTTACCAAAAGTGGTATTATCAAGAATGAATATACACATTATATTTCTGATCATTACCCAACATTTATAGAGCTTAAGCTCAGTAAATAATAAAATCCGCTCCCATAAGGAGCGGATTTTATTATCTTGTGCGATCAAAAAGTTGATCGACGTATTATCCAATTTTTTGAAGACAACCGTGTCAAGAGTAGATACGGCAATGATTAAACCAATTATGATTTCTGTTCATCTAAATTTAATTGCAATGAAAAAAAAGATCAGTACTTTTATTTTACTCATCCTTATCTGTGGTTCATTCTCTATTTATGCACAACAAATTGTTCCTGCTTCTAAATTTGAGATTCAAGGGAGGCCTTTTGAAAATACCCCCAAATTTTACCGGGTAGATACATTAAAGTATAAAGATCTTCCTGCCGCCGTAAAGAAATTGTATACACATTCTACTGGAATGTTTGTTACTTTTAAGAGTAATACCAGCAAATTATCCCTGAGATGGAAGACTGTCGATGCTGAACTGGGCAATAATTCGACTCCGATTATGTCACGGGGATTTGATGTATATGTAAGAGAAGCAAACGGCTGGCGTTTTGCGGGGGTGGCTCGTCCCGATCTCAAGAGCACAGAAAGTAAGGCTATATTGGTCGAAGATATGGCTAAAACCGAAAAAGAATTTCTTCTTTATTTTCCTTTATACAAAGAATTAGTGGATTTTGACGTGATTATTGATGAGAGAGCATCCTTTGTAGCCACTAGGCAATCATTTAATAAAACGGTGGTGGTTTACGGCTCCAGTATCGTCCATGGCGCTTCTGCAAGCCGCCCGGGCTTGGCTTATCCCGCTCAATTAGGGCGTAGGTTGAACGCCAATGTGCTTAACATGGGAGTCAGTGGCAATGCCCGCATGGAGTCCGCGGTAGCTGATATGCTCAGCGATATTGGTCCCATAGATTTGATTATCATGGATTGTGTTCCAAATAGCAGTCCGGAGGAGGTGAAAGAAAGGACCTTTAATTTCGTAGCGCGGCTTCGTAAATCTCATCCGAAGGTACCCATATTGCTCATAGAAAGTATTACACGTCAGGTAGGTAACTATAATCTTAAATGGAGTGCCCGATTGATAGCGCAAAATAATAATTTTAGGCAGCAATATGAAAGACTGCAACAGGCGGGATATAAAGATTTATATTATTTACCAACCGATCATTTGATAGGTGACGACTCCGAAGGAACGGTGGATGGTACTCACCCAACAGATGTAGGATTTGAAAGGATGCTAAAAATAATTGGCGCTAAAGTAGAGACTATTCTTTAACGATCGCATAAGGATGGAAGCAAAAGAAAAGAGTCTTGGGTTTGTTGAGGCTGACAATACCATTATTGAATGTGGCAGTTGAATAGATTGCCATCAACTAGAAAAGCACCTGTTTAGGTGCTTTTCTAGTTAATCCATATTTACTTAGGATATGAATATGAAAATTGGATTTTTAGATTAGTATGTTAACTTGGATATGGCAGTGATATTTGAGACACCAATAAAGCGAGCTCCCTGCATAGCAGTTGCTTTATCGACGTCAACTTTATAAACATAGAAGTTACCTTCGTTATTTTTCATCACATAGTAAGCTATATTTCCCTGGCTGTCCACGTAAGTCTTGTTATCATAAGGCATTTGTGCGTGATTTGGAATACCATTTACAGCAGTGTACGTTTTGTTAATAACATCAATGATTGCCAAATTGACAATTCCGCCAGATACACCACCGACCTCGCTTGTTTGGTACATGGTCATGAGGAATTTACCTTCTTTAAGATAAGTACCGCGTGCGATTTTATGTCCTGAGGCAGCTTCGACATCAAAGAAGTAAGTTTTATCGACTTCATCAGTTGATGGATTTATCTTGATAATTCCAGAGTGGTTTTTTGGTGTGAGCGCTTTATTCAGCGCATTTCCCGAAGTAGACCAGGCGTATACATCACCGGTGGAAATTTTTTCTACGCCTTGCATGCCGAACCAGTTTCCGATAGAACCTATTCTACCGTCGCGGATTAATTTTTTGTAAGCTAAAGTAGATTTATCAAATACAGCGATCCATGCACTGTCGATATAAGCTGTACTTTTACCGGTAATCCCCGTAGCCGAATTAAGAGGCATATAAAGCTTGTCGCCGATTTCCTTTACGGCATTGTAATTGGCAAATTCCCCAGTTTTGAAAAGGTCTAGACTAAAAGGTTTACGTAGGGATACTTTGAAATTTTTTGCATCATATTTATACAGAGTCGCTTCAGGGTTCTCAATGCCACCAGAAAGAGATACGCCCACATAAGCATCGTTATTGATTGGTGTATAAGCTCCGGTAAATTCAGTATTTACCTGGGTTCCGGCTTTCTCCATCTTTCCCGTACTATTAAGTTTAAAAGCTTGTGTTGGACCATAATTGGCATACGTAATGCCAAAGAGTGTATTGTTCTGTACCAGAAAAGAATATGCACTGGTTTCGACGCCATTGTTCTTGATGGAAATTTCGCCTTTACTGAGATCATCAGCAGTGATAATATAATTGGCAGCTTCTCCAGCTGTACCATCAGAATAAGCAACAAATACGAATTTTTCTCCGCTCCCATTTACTATTGGAGCAGAATCGTCTTTGCTTTTACTGCAAGCAGATAAACTGGAGATCGCAATTCCTAGAAATGCAATTTTTGTATAGAATTTTAAGTTCATGATTTTGTTGAGTGTATATTATTTTGAAATTGTATATCTGAATTTGACGCTAAAGTTGCGGCTTGGCTTCTGTAGCATATAATTATCATAAAGTAAAGCGTCCGTGAGGTTTCTACCATCAATACCAATATTATATTTACCGTGGGCAAATGAGTACACGATGCTGGCATCATAAGAAAGTTGCTCTGGAATAGTTTCTTTTGTACTGGTTGTACCAGCCGAGGGCCATCTTAGGAAATAGTCATGCACATAATAAACATAGGTTCCTACCTTCAGACTACTGTTTGGGAATAACACATTCCGCCACTCATAGGAGATGTCACCATGTCCAAATAGGTAGGGGATATTAGGCAGACGGTCCTTATAGAATATGCTGACATCAGTTGTACTTGTCTCATATTTTGTGTTATTGCGAAGATTTTGATAAGTTAAGCTCCCACGGATATTAAATCTTTGGTCATATGCATAGTGAATTTCGAGATCGCCCCCGAGGTTATTGACATCGCGCTGATTTTGTGCCATCTGCGTCATATTTCCATTATTATTGGACGCTGAATTTACATAGCGGATAAAGTCTTTGGCCTGACGGTATATGCCATCAACGCCGACAGCGAGTGCATTCTTTTCATTCCACAGAAAAGTATGATTAATGTTTAGGTTGAAGTTGTGCGAAGATTCCGGTTTTAGTTGCGGGTTAGCCGTGAGGTTGATCACATCACCAAAAAGTTCATCTACCGTAGGCATACGATACGTTTTCTCATAGGAAAACTTGATTTGTGAATTGTTGTCCAACGCATATGAAGAGGCTAATCCATAACCCAGCATATTTTGCTGGTCTTCATAGTTACTATATATGCTATTGTTTACCTGATAAGCGTGTACATGTTGCGCGTAATATTTAACGAAAATCTGGTTGACCATGTGCTTGATATCGGCATTTCCTAAGGCGAGCCCTGTTATATTTTTTTGTAGTTTTTTTGGTTGTTTATAAAAATCATTGTCAGGTTGCAATATATTTTCCCCTTTTCGGTTATTAGAAGTAAAGGTATTATTGAGGTAGAGCGTATTGGTCGGATTGATGGCGTACTTCACGTTAAGGGCAGCATTGCCATTATTGTTTTTATAAGTGTATAATTCTTTGGATACCTCTCCGCCCGCGTCCCATGAATTTCGGCCTTTAGGGATACTTTCTCCGTACCAGTTGAATTGTCTGTATACCGTATCTACATTTTTTTCCTTGCCCAGATTAAAGCTTCCACGTAAGCTGAGATCCAATCCCTCTATCAAAAAGTTATCTTTTTTATAGTACACGGATGGCAGTACAATGGTACCCTCCCTAAAGCGTGCTCCAAACACATCATCCATACGATTACCAGTTTGTATGTCCGCATGATTATCACCCAACTGTAGGCCAACAAGAAATTGATCAGCCCACTTTTTGTTGCTCAAGCCGACATTCAGGCCCAGCATTTGGTTGTCATATTGATCGTGGAAGCGTCTTACGCGGTCTGCCACAGTTACCCCAGTTTCGATATCAGGTACGACATTGATGTCAACCCAATAATTATTTTTGGAATAATTTTTATACGCATTTAGTTCTACTGTGAATCCATTTTTAGCGATATATCCCAGATTTACGTTAGCGCGGTGCGTATTGAAAGATCCCAGCGAATACGAAGCATCTATAAAATTACCAGCTTTTGTATTCTTTACTAGATTAATTGCTCCGCCCAATGCGTCGCCACCCAGCCATACCGGTACAACACCCTTGTAAACTTCAATTTGATTGATATAATTGATCGGAATATTGTTTATCTGGAATGAACTGCCGTAATTGTCAATAGGGAGTCCGTCAAGAAATAGTTTTACCTGATTGCCCGTAAATCCATTGAGACTTATTGCTGTCTGTGATCCCATACCACCAGACTCACGGACACGGACGCCCGAAACACGGTTGATCAATTGCCCTACATCCATGGATGTGTTGTGCAATTTGGTCGCGTCCAATGCGGTTACGTTGAAAGACTGCTTATTGACTTCGTCTACTTTACTCAATCCTAATATTTCAATTGCTTCTAGTGTATTGATTTGCTCCTGAAGCATAAACACTTTGGTCCCTCCGGCCAGTTCGTTGCTTGAAATTTTGTCTGTTAAGATTTTTTTTCCAATAGAAGAAATGCGCAGGCTGAACGTACCGTTTTTAGGAATAGAAATGTTAAACTGCCCTTTTGCGTCTGTTGTACCCACATTTTTCCCGTTGATCATAACTGTCGCATTTGCTAAAGGACTGTTGCTTTCGTCAACAACCAGAGCTTTCAATGTCGTTTTGAAATTTGTAGACTGAGAGAATGCTGGAAGGCTAAATGAGCATACAACAATGATTGCTGTTAAAATATAGTTGATATACCCTCTAACAAGTGTTAAATAATTATATAAATTCATTTATTTAGATTGATTAAAAATTGTAGTCAAATATAAAGAGAAAGGAATTGCTTATGCAAATTATTACAAGAAAATATTTATTATTGAATTTCAGCGTGGTGCTTATCAGAGCTGATGGCTAGGAAAATTGTAGGTTAACTTGCGCTAGAGATGCTGTGGAGCAAATTAAAACCGCTTGGCTCAAATCGGGATTGATTAGAGCTACCTAAGATATTTTGTTTCGGAGACAGCGATGATTCATTTAATAAAACAGATTTTCCAGGTGAGGACCAAAGTATGCATTGGGCTGGGGTAGTTATTCTGTCAATGCTGCCTTAGATGTCGCTGTTATTGGTTTTTCGATACTTGAACATTAGTTTACAGCGTAACTAAGCCCAAACCAGCATAGGTACCCTTTTGTCTTCTTATAAAAGGCAAATCGGCGGCAAGTGCGCACCATGGCATAGCAAGGATCGTTATACGAGTGCTGGAAGATGGACTTTGTCTTTTCTTGTTTTTAGAAATCAGCAATAATGATTTTTTTCATTCCCATCATTTTTTTGAATGCGCCGGGTCTTTTGTTGAGTTCGTCCCAATTTTCTGGACAAACCTGCCAGCTTAATCCGTATTTGTCTTTCAGCCATCCACAAACGCTCTCTTGTCCTCCGCCAGATGTAAGCGCTTCCCAATAGTAGTCTATTTCAGTCTGGTCTTTGCAGGGGATCATCAAAGAAATAGCTTCGTTAAATTTGAATATCGGTCCGGCATTGATCCCGATCAAACGCATTCCCAGGATTTCAAACTCAATGGTAAGCACTTTTCCAGCGAAATCCTTCTGGAAATCAGCCAGTCCTTCGGCTTCTGAATTCGGGTAATACGTAATATTGATTATTTTTCCATCTTTGAAAACCGACAAGTAAAATTCTGCGGCTTCCTGTGCGTTGCTATCAAACCAAAGGTTTGGAATTATCTTTTGCATAGCTTTTATATTTTGGTTATTTTTTTCTTTTTCAGTATAGCCTACAATTGATGCTCCTCTATTACACCCTATCTGAGTTTTGATCATTTGCAGTCTTACAAAGCTAAAAGATTTATTCCTAGATTAACTTGGCGTAGGATAAGAAATAAAATCGCAGGAAAAGCGTATTGCTATAATAAAAACAGATCTAGCGAGAGATTATTAAATTACCAAACAGATAAATACTAGGTGGTGGGTGTTATACCGTTTGTACGTCATGTATCTTACCGATTTTATTTGCAAGCCAACGTCCAGCGATTATAAAATCGGCCTCCGAAACGTTTATTTCTTTTGGGCTTTTTCGCGCGGCACTCTTGTTATCTTCCGCATTTTCGATCGCATGTTTTATAGCAGTGTCTCCACTGGCAATGGTCCGACAATGATATCGCTGGAGACAGTGAATGTCGGCGGGCATTCCGATGCATTTAAGATGCCAAGCCGGCCGCTTGTTCCGGCGCCTATATAAATTAAATTAACTTAAGTTCTTTATTTTTAACCATTAAAGGGGGACTGCAGAAATCGTTAGAGTGATAGTTTAAAGCAGAAAATGCAATCTGTTAAAAACAAAGCTAATCGAAGTCCTTCATTCCTGTTATATAGGTATATGGATAAGAAGAGGGGGGAAACTGTTATGCAGGCATGGAGGGAATGTATATGCTTTAAAGCAAGATCTTTTGAAAGTAATAAACATTTAAATAGAGCGCTTATAGGTTTACGCTCAACAAATAATAAACTAGTCCCAGCGAATTGTAAACTGCTCGGACAATAATGCTTAAAATGTACTTATTTTAGTGAAAAGGATGCTTCGGATTGCAGCATAGAGCTTATCGATGAAATCATAAACAATGTAATCAAATTGAGAACAATGTATAACTACTTGATTTACCTACGATCTGGGTCGCAAAAGACGGCTGTAGAACTACCTGATGAGTATTTGATTTTCGAGACAAATTAGTTTTACTCCCAACTTATATATGATTGGCAGATGACCGAAACTGAATTTAGCCCATTAATGAATAATAGATAATGAATAGACTGTTTTCAATATTAGTTTCCGCGATTTTATTTTCAAATTGTCACAACGATTCGAAACATAAGCCTGATAGGATGAGTGTATCGGAACAGCAAACTGTTTTGGATGCGTTAGGTAGTCACATGCACCCTAGCATTACCGATCTCACCGAAGCAAAGCGTGTTCCGGCCAATCAGTTTTTATTGGCGAGCTATTATCCATTGACTCCAGCGGAAACTAAGGCCATGGAACTCGCTTCTAAGCAGCCAGGCAGCTTCGCAACGGATTTAGCGGACGAAATACATTGCACGCTCACACGTGTTGAACTTAGGAATGAAAAAAACGAAGAAGTGAGCTTGCTGGATACCGTTCAAAATCCATTGTATCTGCAACGTTTTGGTCTTTGGGACCATGATCATAAACTCTGTCAAAATGTGGGTATAACGATACAAACGAGACAATTTTTTTCTAAATTAAAAGGTTCGGTCCAGCTCAAATTACAAATTGATCAAGGACCTGAAAAGCTTTTTGATATCCCAATAGAAATCAGTATAAACGATAACTTAAAGTAGCAGCGTCCATCACCGATCGCAACTGCTAGGCTATCTCTTTTCCATAATATAATTTACTAAATTCATATATTTATTTCGTTTTATTTATGCCTCGGTATTTGAATGAAGATGAAATTAAAGCTAGACTACGATTAGGAAAGTATGTGGAGCAATGACTGGTAGCATGTACCGCTTCCCATCGGAATCCCATTTTTGCAGCGAAATACACTTCAGTCAATTGATGTTTTCGAATGACAAAGGCAGCTTCTTTTTGTGTACTTTCGGTTAACCTTATCAATTTATAACTTTCATAAACAATAAGCCCCTTCTCTGCAAGTCGTTTCATTATACTGTTTACAGTGGGCATTTGCCGTCGCAACACCCTTTTACTGGGTCAGGGCAAACAGCACTTTTAAATAGTTCTCTTCTGTATATGAGATCATGAATCAAATATAAGATTGTTAGGTCATACTAAAAAAAAGTATACAAATAATTTTGTTAGTTGATTCTAACTTTGTAGTTTTGTTTTTATAAATTTGAAGTTGCAATGGTAGATGTTAGATCAAAACAATTTTTTCTTACGGCTGTTTTAGGGATCGCATCGATAGCTGTTTACACGTAAACGGGAACGCTACATGGGAAAATTATCGACGTTGACAGTAAAGCCCTGCCTGCCGCCACAGTATTCTTTCCCCAGTTAAAAATTTACACTAAGTCTAACAGTCTTGCCAAATTATATCTTGCAATCAGTGCCGTTTGATACTTATCAGCTCGAGGCTACTTTTGTGAGGTATGGGATTTTTAGCCGAGCAGTCAAGATTGACCGGGCGAATGAAAGACAGGATATCAAACAGTTCAATAATCCGTACAACAGCCTGGACGAAGTCGTGGTGTCAGGTACGATGAAGAAAATTTTCAAATTGGATAATCCGATACAAATTAATACCAAACTATGGAATATGTAATCACACTCTTGGAGTATACACGTAAATCCTTGGAGCAAGAAATCAGGGATGGGGATCTATTGAGGAACAATATGCCCAAGGCAACACGTTTGCTTAGGCAGATAAAGGAACTGAAACGTGGTATCAAGATATTACGTGCGAAATTGAATTAAAAAATAATGATGTTGAAATCGAATTTTTATGCTTAATGATATCATAGACTATCTCGGAACCATAGATCCCGTTTTAGCGGCACTGTATGCTACACTTTTTACCTGGCTGATCACCGCGCTGGGTGCCGCATTTGTTTTTTTGTTTAAAGAATTGAACCGAAATGTGATGGATGTGATGTTGGGATTTACAGGTGGAGTTATGGTTGCTGCCAGTATATGGAGTCTACTTATTCCGGCGATTGATATGAGCCAGGGGGAGGGGTTTGCGCAGGTTTTTCCAGCGGCAGTAGGTTTTCTGGTGGGAGCCGGTTTTCTCTATGCAGTGGACAAGCTGTTGCCGCATATGCATCCCAATTTTAAACAGGTAGAAGGTGTAAAAACACCTTGGCAAAAAACGACCCTAATGGTTCTTGCTATTACCATGCACAATATCCCCGAAGGTTTGGCCGTCGGTGTACTTTTTGGTGGAGTTGCTGCGGGTATTCCCGAAGCAACCGTTGGTGGAGCGGTTGCGCTTGCATTCGGTATTGGACTTCAAAATTTTCCGGAAGGTATTGCTGTTGCAATGCCGCTCAGGCGGATGGGAATGAGCCGACGTAAAAGTTTTATGTATGGGCAATCATCCGCTATTGTAGAGCCTGTAGCAGGCATGCTCGGTGCAATTGCGGTAACTACTTTTACTCCAATATTGCCTTTTGCTCTGGCTTTCGCAGCTGGAGCAATGATCTTTGTCGTCGTGGAGGAAGTAATTCCCGAGGCCCAGCAAAATAAAGGATCTGATTTGGCCACAGCTGGATTTATATTGGGGTTTATATTGATGATGGTATTGGATGTTGCACTGGCTTAAGAGAAAAGACAAAATGAATCAAAAATCACTTGTGGCTATTGAATCAACCTGGAAGCAGTTTACGCTTTCCGCGAATACATTCTTTGAAGAAAAACAGTATGATCGTGCGCTCTCGCAATATCGGCAGGCTCTATCAAAAGCAGAAGCTTTAAATGAGCAACCTGAAAAATGCAGACACCTCGCAATTCCAAGCATACAGATATATATAATTTCGTGTAATAACCTCTCCAATATCCACATTGCTCTTGGCCATTTAGAGGAGGCTGAGCTGATGCTCAAGAGAGTTATTTATTACTTATTTCATTTAGTAGATGAATATCCTTCAATAAAAGAAGAAATCTTAAAAGAACTTGGAAGAGCAGTTACAGAACTTCTTTCATTCGGGAAACTTTATGGCGGGTCTCAGGACTATAATGAGAGTCTTCTCGCGATGTTGAAAGAAGTTAGAGCAATGTGAGTATATATTATTAATTGTCTGCAGGCCAAAGAATTTGTGCATTTTATGGTGCAGAGACAAATATATCGTTGCTGGAGAGTACAAATGCTATGGAGCGTATATTCTTCCTTCGACTTTTCGGGGGTAGCGGTTTCGTGGCTTTTTGGGTTACGCTCCAAACTGCTTTAAATGGTGGTTGCAATGTTTGTATATGAACTGACCTAATTGGGCTCTGGACATTCTACCAAAGAACCAATGTACAAATGTATCTTTTTCAAATGTTTCATATTTCTCGATTAATAATTTCCAATTTCGTTTCTCCATTTCTAAATCATGTATGTCTTCATTTACGATAAATACAGAGGATGTGGATGCATTTTTGCCAAAACTTGTTGTTTCATCTTTCAATATCCCCTTTATCGCATTTTGACCAAACATTCGCCCTAAAAATGAACGCTTAACCTTTATGGATCCTTGGTAATATTGTTCACATAATATACAATGCCTGACCATTTGTGTTACTGTCATTTTTCCCCAAAGAGCATCGCTGTCCTGGTGTAATAAATTAATTCTTTCGATGACCGCTTCTCTTATGTTTTTCTCAAATATTGATTTCATATTAGGAACATTTATCTATTCTATCTGGATGTTGATCATTTGCAGTCTTACAAATCTAACAGATTTGTTCTTCGATCGACTTGGCATAGGATAAGAAATAGAACTGCATATCTAACGCATTGCATCTCGTTGATAGTCTAATATACCGGATAATTTTTCGAACGAGATATTCTGAAAACGGATTTTTCGCCCTGGGTCAAACTGCCGGAAGTACCTCAAGTTTGATGGATAAAATATTAAAATTTATGGTGGTTTAACCAGAAGATATTTCAACTATATGAGATGAAGTGGAGGTAATATAAATAAATCGGCTCGTTGGACCAATTTTAAATATCATTAGCTAAATATGAATAGACAAATTACACAAAAAAACTTAAAAGACAATACATTCTTTTGGTATACCTATATTAAATGGTTCAATGAGTACGATGACATCAACGAGATCAAAATAGGATGAGCATCTTATGAAAAGAAGAATCATGCAAATGTTAAGGGGTGAGTTCAGTTTTTTTAAGTTTTGTTTTTCTTGCATTCTTTATTGTCTGCTTGCCTTGTTGCTTGTTAGCTGTATGGGAGGCTTAATTGCCATTTTGCTAATTTCTTGGTAAGAAGAAGGCAATTTGTACCCTGTCTACTAATGGATTGAAAAGCTAAAATTGTTCAATTGGTGTGCGTAAATAGATAAGATATGAGTTCCATTTAATTCAAACATAGAGAAATGCAGGGTGCTGTGCATGATTCCTATGAATATTTATCCTAATATTATACCTGTTCATGGCCGTTGAAATCTTGGATCAGTTAAAAATTCCTTGTCTGTTAGCGTTTTTAAAAATGCGATAATTTTGCTTTTTTCACTGGCAGAAAGCGTAATGCCTATTTTGCCATTTTGCTGTAACTCTCCATCCAGATTAGAATTCTGCTTTATGCCTGCTGTATAATGGTCTAGCACCTCTTCCAGTGTCCCGAGTCTCCCATCATGCATGTAGGGCGCCGTGACTTCAATATTTCGGAGTGAGGGCACACGAAACTTTCCAACATCAGTTGCTAAATGCGTCCAGCTACTTTTTCCGGGATCTCTTGATATAAGGTCTAGGCCATTATTACGATAACTCATATCTGTGAATAATGGCTCCTGGTGGCATACGCTGCAATTTTTTTTAAATAAGGTATACCCCTGTTTCTCCGTATCCGTAAAGATGCCACCATTTTCATGCCTTGTATATTTGTCGTACCGTGAATTTGCGGACACGAGCATAGTCATGAACTGTGCAAGTGCGTTCAGCACTTTTGTCGAATCTATAGCTGTTGAACCAAAAGCAGTTTTAAAAAATCCTTTATAATTGCTGTTCGACTGAAGTTTGTCAACTGCGCCCTTCATGCTGTTGGCGATTTCACAAGGATTGGTAATGGCGTTGTGAGACGATAGTTGCAATTCTTTGATGCGTCCATCCCACATAAATTCCTTTTGCCAGGCAAGATTAAATAATGTCGGAGCATTTCTTGTTCCGGTACATTGTTTCATCCCTTGACTCAACGCCTTATTTTCGTCTGAAAAAGCTGCAGCTGCCTGATGGCAGCTTGCACATGAAATGGAATTGTTTAGGGAGAGCACCCGATCATAGAAGAGAAGCCTTCCAAGTTGAAATCCAGCCGGGGTTATCTGTTTTTGATCAAATGCGGCATTAGGATGGGGAAAGTTGGCTGGTACAGTAAAGTCTAGCTTTACCAACGCTGCGTCATAATTTAAGGTGGAAGGCCGGATATGGTATCCCACAAAAATAATGATCAGATTTATGAACGCTATACTAGCTACGATTATCGTTTTCTTATTCATTCCGCCTCCATGATAGGTTTGAGAATACGTCTGTCGATATAAAGTGTGCCGAAGGGGATAAGGCAAGCAAGCAATACTTTCCAAGTTGTTTGCCTGAATTTCCAGTGCCTTTCGACCCCCACACTGAGGGTTGATATAACAAACCATAAAAAGAGGATACCATGAATCGGTCCAAGCGCTTTAACTAGCATGGGCTGTTGTCCCCAATATTTTAGTGGTACCGCAATAAAGACAAGGATAAGTAGCGAAATACCTTCCAGATAACTGATCAGGCGCAGACGGCCTAACTGTGTTTTAAGAATTTGATTTAACATTTGTACATTGAAAATTTGTAGCGTATAATAAATTGATTTAGAATGAGCGTAGATAGGGGCGTGCTGACAGCGGGGAAAACGGCCATGGAATTGCGATTAGTATAAGAAATAATGCTAGGGTAAACCAGCATAACATGGTTCGATATTTGGCCTGATCATCTTGTATCCGTTTAGCCTTAGCTGACCCGATAGTAATCAACACGATTGCCAATACTGCAAGTGAAATATGGACATATTTGAAGAAAACATGCGGATTAGTCATCGAATCCAATGCGTCATTCGTGTTGGCCAGCACAATAGGGCTTTGGATATAAAGTGCCATTCCGATCAATAACTGAATATGGGCAATGGTTGCAGTCCAGTGACGAACGGCGTTGGTCTTGGGACTAAATTTTTTTTTCAATCTCAATCCGCTCAAGGCAGTGAATATGGCATAAATTAAACTACCTAAGACAAGCCATCGAATAGCCGAATGACAAACAAGAAAAAAGTAATACATAACATGTTTTTTTAGTGATAATAGATAAAAGCTCGTTATTTTGCTGACCGATGTTTATGGTCTTCTAGTCGTGTGACCAAATCTTCCCGGGATCCACCATTGTAAACATGCTTTAAACCTCTAGATTTCAATAAACCTATAGCCCTGATGCTCCTCACACCGTGTGAACAATAGGTTATGATGGGACGCGTGGAATCGAATTGATTCAAGGAGACAAATTCAATACTGTCTATCGGCATATTGATCGCAGCCACTATATGCCCCTTTTCAAATTCTGTGGGGCTGCGAACGTCTAGTATGATGGGATTACTAAGAAGTACGCGGTCCAATGTGCTATCAGTTGTTGATAAACTAAATAATTTGTAAAGGCTTAATATGGATACAAATAATAGGAGAAAAAAACCGCGGTATATCATATTATAAACAATGAATTATAAAAAAAAAGTACTAACTAGTATGTTTTTGTCTAAATGCTTAAATGATGAAATTTCTAACTTAAAAACTGCTTCAATGTTATGGAAATAAAATAACATACTATGTAGTATGTTTGCAAACATATTAAAAGAATCTAGTGTTTCGATTTTGTTAGGGTCATTTTACAGTCAAAAACATCTTATATACAATTAGCGCTAAATAGCCCAGTAATAGTGGTGAAGTGACTATTTCTTTTAATTTTTCAGTTTTACTTAAGAATGACAAGCGAGGTGTACAAGCAGTGCATTTGCTCTGTATATTTGCGACATACTAATTGGTATGTTTATGTCAAAAGCGCAGGCAACAAGATCTGATATTCTCACAAGAGCGATGGAATTAATATACAAGCAAGGTTTTCAATCGACCAGTATTGATGACATCTTGGCTACAACACAAGTGACCAAAGGAGCCTTTTACTATCATTTCAAAAATAAAGAAGAGATGGGTATAGCGTTGATAGAAGAAGCTATGCATACGGAGATTTGGCCTGGCATTCAAAGTTCATTGTCATCAAGCTCAAATTTTAGAGATAACATTTATAAAATGATGGATAAACTTCTCTTTAAACATCCGTTTATGACGGTTGAGCATGGTTGTCCGGCTGTAAATCTTATCCAGGAGATGGCACCGCTGAATGAAGCATTTCGGTTGGCATTGAAAAAATCGTTGAATAAATGGGAGAGAGCGATCGAAGCTGAGATCATACGAGGGCAGGAGACAGGACAGTTAGCGCGTTCGCATGATGCCAAACAGATAGCGCTTCATATCATAACATTATACCATGGAGTCAGAAATATGGGTAAATTATTGGGAAAACCCTATTATGTATCATTCCTGAGCGAATTCCGACAATACCTTGATTCATTGAATTAAATTTTTTTAAACTTAAACATACTTTATAGTATGTTTTGGTTAGTTTCTTAAAATCTACTTTTTACATACTTAAACATACTGATTAGTATGTTTAAAAAAAATATTACCTACGATGAAATCCTATTTGTATTCAAAAACATACCATATAGTATGTTTTAATTATTGGAGTCAACATTTAATTATGCTTGCACTAATACCAGCTCACCCATCAATCCCAAAATATCTATAAAATAATGCCATACAGAAATTCTATATTACTTATCTGGATACTCACCATTGCTATAAATGGTTTAATCCTGCTTACTTTTTTCTTGCCCAAAGTAAGCTTGGTAGCAGGCTGTGATTATTCCAACCTGCCCATGCTCAATGCAATTTTAAATGGTTTAACGTTCTTTGCGTTGTTATTTGCATTGTTTGCCGTTCGTCGTAAAAACATACTCCTGCATCGAAGTTCCATATTTCTTGCCTTCTCCTTTACCTCCTTATTCCTGTTTTCTTATTTGCTCTATCATTTTTCCATGCCCTCTACTAACTATAAAGGCGATGGCCTATTGCGAGGGGTTTACTACTTTATTTTGCTCACGCACGTTGTGCTGGCTGCTATTATTGTACCCCTTGGGCTTTTAGCCCTGGCTTTTGCGCTAAATAATCGAATTAGTCAGCACCGCAAGATTGCCCGGTGGACTATGCCGATCTGGTTGTATGTTAGTTTTACTGGAGTGGTCGTATACTTACTGATTAATCCGTACTACCAGCACTAAATAATTTAAGAAACTCAACAGTCACTCATATTCTCATACATTTCAATAATATCAAATCAAATTTTATGAAAAAAAATCTGTTACTCGGAATAGCAATTCCAGTTATCATATTTTCTTCCTGCAAATCTGGGCATCAACCTGCTCAGGAGCTAAGTATCCCTGAGGTTCCCGTAATGGTTTTAAACAAGACCGATACGGTTGTTTATACAGAGTATCCCGCACAGTTGGAAGGGCTTACGGATGTCGAAATACGCCCTCAGGTAAATGGGATCCTGGAAAAGGTTTTGGTTCAGGAAGGAGCCTATGTTGAAAAGGGCAAAGCGCTCTTCCTGATCGATTCACGCCCATACCAAGAAGCCTACAACGATGCGAAAGCGCAACTGTCCATTGCGCAAGCAGAAGTACAGACAGCAAAAATTGAGGTCGAAAAGCTAAAAGCGCTCGTGGATAATCGAGTCGTATCAAACTATCAGTTGAAAACTGCACAGGCTAGTTATGATGCAGCGGTAGCTGGGGAGCGAAAAGCGATGGCAAAAATAGAAAATGCCAAAATCACCTTAAACTTTACCACCATTAAAGCTCCTGTAAGTGGTTACATCGGCCGTCTGGGAAAGAAAACCGGCAGTCTTGTTGCTCCTTCCGATGCCCAGTCATTGACCTATCTTTCCGACAACAGGGAGGTACACGCTTATTTTTCTGTTGGAGAAGCTGATTTTGTCGCCTTCAAAGATGGCCTTCAAGGTCGTTCAATCGACGAAAAATTAAAGAACAGCGCTGAGGTAAATTTGGTGCTTTCTGGTGGAACTGATTATCCCGTAACAGGTAGACTTGATATGGTTGATGCAGCATTTGACAGGTCTACAGGAGCAATCACCCTAAGGGCTACTTTTCCCAATAAGCAAGGTTTACTTCGTTCCGGCAATTCTGGCCGTATTAGACTTGGCCTGAGGCAACATGGTGTAGTTGCTGTACCCCAGGCAGCGACGTTCGAAATGCAGGACAAGCTCTTTGCCTATGTCGTTGACCAGCACAACAAAACCCGACAGGTCGCATTAACGGTTACCGGAGCTGCCGGAAACAGCTATTACATCTCCAGCGGCCTGGCTAGTGGGGACAGACTTATTTTAAAAGGGCTGGAGTCCCTTAAAGATGGAATGGCTGTTAAACCCGAAATATCATCCGATAAAATGGCGAGCAACTAGTCACCTTATTTTACTTATGCTAAAGACTATTATACCATGTTAAAAATTTTTATTGATAAGCCAGTTATTGCTACTGTGGTTTCCATCATGTTGGTCATTCTCGGCGCGGTAGGTCTGATGGATCTACCTATACAACAGTTTCCAGATATAGCACCTCCAGTGGTTCAGGTTTCGGCCAATTATCCCGGGGCAAATGCCGAAACGATGGTGCGTGCGGTAGCGCCACCGCTAGAGGAAGCCATTAATGGGGTTGAAAATATGACCTATATGAGTTCCACTTCGAGCAACGATGGTACACTCATCATATCTGTATACTTTAAGCTGGGCACAGATCCCGACCAGGCCGCTGTCAATGTACAGAACCGGGTTTCATCTGCTACGGGGTTGCTTCCGCCCGAAGTTGTGCAAGCCGGTATTACCACCCAAAAGGTGCAAAATTCACTTATTATGGCGATCAATTTGATGAGTGATAAGCCCGAATTGTATGACGCGACCTATTTGACCAATTATGCGCAGATAAACATCATTCCGGAGTTAAAACGTATACAGGGCGTTGGCCAGGTCAATTTCTATGGCAGTAATAGAGATTATTCGATGCGCATATGGCTCAATCCGGCACAAATGGCTGCTTACAATATCACACCTACAGAAGTGATGGCCGCTGTCAAAAGTAAAAATCAAGAAGCTGCCCCGGGGAGATTTGGTGAATCAAGTGACAGGTCTTTCGAGTATGTACTCAAATATGCAGGTAAGTATACCAGACCCGAGGACTATGGGAACATGATCATCAGGGCGAATAGCGATGGCAGTATGCTCAAACTTAAAGATATCGCCAAAGTTGAATTGGGTAGTTACACCTACAATTCAGTAAATACCGTACACGATAAAAAAAGTGTGCTATTCCAGGTTATACAGTTGCCGGGCACCAATTCGAGAGAAATACAGACGAAGGTGGCCGAATTTTTGAAAAAAGCAGAAAAAGATTTCCCTCCAGGGATCAAGCAGCAGATACTCTACAATACCAAGGATATGCTTGATCAATCCATTAATCAGGTAGAGCATACACTTCTGGAAGCCTTCATTTTAGTTTTTATCGTTGTATATATATTTTTACAGGATTTCCGGTCCACATTGATTCCAGCCATCGCTGTTCCGGTGGCGGTCATAGGTACCTTTTTCTTTATGTCCGTTTTCGGATTCTCCATTAACTTGCTCACGCTATTTGCACTCGTACTGGCCATAGGTATAGTCGTAGATGATGCCATTGTTGTTGTTGAGGCTGTACATTCCAAACTGGAGGATAAAAATATGACAGCCAAAAAAGCGACTATGTCCGCGATGCATGAGATCACTGGCGCCATTATATCGATTACCTTGGTCATGGCAGCAGTGTTTCTTCCTGTTGGTTTTATGAAAGGGTCTGCAGGTGTGTTCTACCGTCAGTTTGCCTTTACTTTAGCTATTGCAATTGTTATTTCTGCCTTGAATGCTTTGACCCTCAGTCCCGCATTATGTGCCTTGTTGTTGAAAGATGTCAATCATGATCATCATAGAGAGCCTACCAATTTTAAACAGCGTTTTTTCTACGCTTTCAATAAAGGCTTTGAAAATGTAACTGCGAAGTATGTTGGCGCAGTGAAAAAGCTGATCAAGTTTAAATGGGTAAGTCTTGCGGGGCTAGCACTCGTTGTTGTTATTACGGGCTGGCTTATTCGTCGGACTCCGACAGGATTTATCCCGTCAGAAGACCTGGGTTTTATTGCTATTTCGGTCAATCTTCCTCCGGGTTCGTCCATGAATAGGACGCAGGCAGTCCTCGATGAAGCGGCCGATAAGGTGCGGGATATGAAAGCGAAATTTGCATTCAATGAGGTAGCAGGCTTCAATGTGTTGACAAATTCCACCAGTCCATCATCCGGAGTAGCCTTTTTCAGGATGAAAAAAGATGGTGAGCGTGGAGAGATGAACGATGTTTCTGCTAATATTGCTGAAATTCAAAAACGACTCAATACGATAAAAGGTGCCCAGTGCTTTGTATTTTCTTTTCCTACCGTGCCGGGATTCAGCAATGTGGATGCGTTGGATCTTGTCCTCGAAGACAAAGCCGGCGGCAAGCTGGACAAATTTGGTGGAATTGCCAATAAATTTATCACCGAGTTGAGCAAACGCAAAGAAATAGCTGTTGCGTTTACCACCTTCCGCGCAGATTATCCGCAGTACGAGATGATTCTTGACCACGAAAAAATCGAACAATTGGAGGTGGATGAAAAAGATGTTCTGGGAACTATGCAATCTTTCTTCGGTAGTGCGCAAGTTTCCGATTTCAATCGCTTTGGTAAGTATTATCGGGTCATGGTACAAGCCGAAAAGCAAGAGCGTGCAGATCCGGCTTCAATGAATGAAGTCTATGTCAAGAACAGATCTGGCAAGATGGTTCCCATAAAAACCATGGTCAGTTTGAAAAGAGTCTTTGGCCCAGAAGTGATTACACGATATAACCTTTTCAACTCGATCGGTGTCAATGCTGTGCCCAAACCGGGCTATAGTACCGGTGACGCTATCCAAGCTGTCCGGGAAGTCGCAGCTGATGTATTGCCATCAGGTTACTCTTATGAATTTTCGGGAATGACTCGGGAAGAGATCTCGTCCGGCGGACAATCCGTGATTATTTTTTCTCTCTCTCTACTATTTGTTTACTTCCTGCTGTGCGCCCAGTATAACAGCTATATCCTTCCTTTGGCCGTCGTTTTTTCAGTTCCAACAGGTATCATTGGTGTTTTTGCAGCTATTGGCATGGCAGGCATTGACAATAATATCTATATCCAAGTTGCATTGATTATGCTGATTGGACTGCTGGCCAAAAATGCAATCCTGATCGTCGAATTTGCCGTACAGCGCAGACATGCAGGTCGTACATTGCTGCAATCGGCACTAGAGGCTGCCAAACTGCGTATCCGGCCCATTATTATGACTTCAATCGCGTTCGTAGCGGGTATTTCTCCTATGATGCGGGCCACAGGGCCATCAGCGATGGGAAACCATTCGATCAGTATAGGCGCTGCCGGCGGAATGATCAGCGGTGTCATTCTGGGATTGTTTATCATACCGGTGCTCTTCGTTGTGTTTCAGGCCCTACAGGAAAGAATCTCGGGTCGGAAAACACAACCAACTGCAGCAATCCAACCTGCTATCGAAGCTTAAGAAATATAAAAGAGACAATTTATGAGCTATTTAATTAAAAACTATCGTCAAATTATTCCAATCACAGCATTACTAGGCACCTTGGTTGGCTGTGCAATCACTAAAGACGTCCAGCTGCCCAAACCGGAGCTACCTGCGACTTTCCGTGGCGAGACCGAGCAAGATACGCTGGGTATTGCTATGCTGCCCTGGAAGAGTTTTTTTACGGATAAAATGTTGCAGGTATTGATTGATAGTACCCTGAAGAAAAACTTAGATATGCAGGTCGCGCTGAAAAATATTGAATCAGCACATCTGCTTGTGCGGCAGTCAAAGTGGAACAATCTACCTGTTATTGGTCTCAATGTAATGGGAAATACAAGTAATCCTTCCAACTATAGCCTTAATGGGATGACGGCAAGCCAGTTTTTAGGGGCCAATCATATCGAGGATTATTCCTTAGGAGCCAGTCTGTCTTGGGAAGCCGATATCTGGGGAAAGATACGTAATACCAACAAAGTGGCGCTCGCAGCTTATTTACAAAGTGACGAGGTTCGTAAAGCCTTGCAGACCGATCTGATAATCAGTGTTTCAAAAGGTTATTATAATCTTCTCATGCTAGATCAGCAACGTCGTGTCGCAGTAGCGAATATGGCATTAAATGATAGTACTTTGCGTATCACAAACGTTCAGTATAGGATGGGGCAGGCAACCTATTTGGCTGTCCAGCAAGCCGAGGCACAACGACTGGCAGTGGCGGAGCTGATCCCGCAACTCGAAAAGGAAATCATATTGCAGGAGAATGCGCTACATGTGCTTGCTGGTGAATTGCCGGGTATACAGCACAGGCGTGCTATGCTCGAAGAGATTAAATTTCCGGAGCAGCTGTCGACCGGTGTACCCATTGCTATAGTCCGGCGACGACCAGATGTTCGGAGCCACGAGCTGGAGCTGGTGATTGCGAATGCAAAAGTGGGCATTAGCAAAGCACAGATGTATCCTGCACTTCGCATTACTGCCGCCGGCGGAGTGGGAGCACTGAAAGCAAGCGATTGGTTCAATATTCCGGGGGCACTCTTTGGTACTGTGGGCGGAACTATCTTACAGCCATTACTTCAACATAAGGAACTTAGCACACAGTATAAGATAGCTGCTATTGAAAGAGAGAAAACAATTGTTGCGTTTCGAAAAACAGTATTGGGAGCGGTTGGAGAGGTATCCGATGCCATAGTAAAGATCGAGAAGCTGAAACAACAGCAGTACATTACAGCCCAACGTGTCAATACACTTCAGCAGGCCACTGCAAATGCCAATACCCTTTTCGTGAATGGCATGGCAAACTATCTCGAAGTGATTACAGCACAGGTTAATGTATTGCAGAGCGAACTCGATCTTGCATCTGTCCGACGTCAGGAGCTTTCTGCCATTGCCGACCTGTATCGCAGTCTGGGTGGCGGTGTAGAATGATAGAACAAAAATCACCCTTTTACAATAAAAAACAATAATGATGATACAAGAAGAATTAAGAAATCAAACCGCCTCACCGCACCAACAACTGGAGAAATTGGTTGTCGCCAGATTAAAGCCGATCCGTAGCAATGCGGAATACGCAGATCTGTTGAAAATATTTTATAGCTATTTCAAGAATTTAGAAGAGGCCATTGCTCCATATATCACTAAAAATATATTGGCAGATTATCCCGAAAGGCGACATGCTGTTAGTCTTGCAGAAGATATTGTAGAACTTGGCGGAGATCTGAACGACCTTACCGAAGTGCCCGTTCCTTTCATCGATAGTACTGCGAAGGCGCTCGGTGCACTTTACGTAATGGAAGGTTCCGTGATGGGAGGGATGGTCATTGTTCGAATGCTGGCGAAATACGGAATAACTGAAGGAGTCTCGTTCTTCTCCGGCTACGGGTCAGAAACAGGTCAGAAATGGAATGCCTTTATTGATGCTTTGGGTGCAAATATTTCGGAAGAACATGCTGCAGATGCCATTTATGCAGCAAGAGACACGTTTGCCCGATTTGCTGATGCATTTCAAATCTGATTATCTATGGTGTCCCCGTTGTTTTTTGGTGTCAGCGGGGCGCCATTTAAGTATTCTAAAAATTATGTGTTATGATTGCTATGATTTTTTTTGAAAAAATGTTAGGCTTGAAAATCGAAACCCTTGGGAACCTGGGTAATATTTTCGACTGTTTTGTTCTTGTCGGGAATGACGTTGAGGTACTCGACGAGTTTGCCCTTTATCTGGAAAAGATGGATAAAACTGTTTATATCTGCTCAGAGATAGGTGAAGTAGTGCAACTAATCACAAAAGATGTAAAAAGCCGTATTTCTTAACCCAGAGCTCAAATCCGTTTTATTGGAGGTGGTCAGAAGGCAAAAAGACCTCCGTATAGCGCAGAAAGAACTGGGATGGCAGGCCGTTCCTGTTAAGGAAGCTGTAATCACCTGCGCAAACAGACTATTGGAACTACAAATCGTAAAATAATAGAAAAGCTCAAGGCTGCACTTTCTTTTAGAGGAATACTTACAGCAAGTGATATTGATCTGCTTGCAGAGTTTTAAATTACCTCAGGTAAAAGCAGGAACCTATATCGAAGAGCTCCATGAAGTAGCCTCTGAGATTCTCTTTGTTGAAAGCGGTATCTTACGTTTGCTTGGGATTGATGCATCAAGCAACGACGTCACAAAGCATTTTATCAAGGAACAGCAATTTTTTGCAAATCTTGAAAGTTACTATACCAAGCAGCCGGCGACAAATGCTATTCAGGAAGTTGTTGCCAGCAAGATCTATACGAAAGCTTTTTCAGCTTTTGAACGTTATTTTCAGACCATTCCAAATCTATATGTTTATCTCGAAACTCTTAGTAAGGCTTCGCTGTTGCAAAAAATAAAAGATAATGATTTTCTGAATTATGGTGCTTTATGCTTTGGCTTCAATTTATATTTAAAGGTTCTTTTTTTGTTATTAAGAATATATATCCTATGCTTGGGGTAAAACTATTTAATGGCTTTATAAGTTTGTTGAATGTGTAACTTTTATAGGAAGTTCCCCTCAGAATTTATATATTGCATCAATCAATTTTAAGCCACTATAATTTCGCAACATTATAAACCGTTAGCTATGCGTAGTATGAGTCTAGAGGATCTTTTTCTTTTGGTGAAAGAATCAAATGAAGGCGCATTTGACGAACTTTATCACCGTAGCTGGAAGAAGTTGTATGAAATCGCTTTTAGAAGGCTACAAGATGAAAATATCGCAAAAGAAATTGTTCAAGATATATACATTGACCTATGGGAGAAACGTGATCGCAAAACGATCCAAGATATAGACCATTATCTTTGTCAAGCTGTACGTTTTAAAGTGATTGACAAGTTTAGAAAGGAGAAAAAGTATTTTGACGAACTGGAAACACTGGTCGAAAAGTTGAGTGACGGATCAACTGCCGATGAGCGATATATATAAGTTGAACTCCAAACCATGCTCAACGGATGGATCGCACGTATGCCGCACAAGCGTAGAGCTATATTCCAATTACGATACAACGAAGATAAAACGGTCAAGGAGATCGCTAAATTGCTTGGAATATCTACCAAAACCGTTCAAAATCAATTGCTCAACACAACAAACACGTTAAAAGATCTGATCCATAAAATTCTTTTCATTTTTTTTTAATTTTTTTTTGGGAATTACCAGGGGTGACAACGACATATAGGAAAGGGACCATTATAAACCATCTGATATGTCTGAAAGGAAACGTCATGTTCGTGCAGTTTTAAAAGATCTTCTCGACCGATATATTTCGGGGAGTACGAATCATAAGGAGCAAAAGCTTGTCGAACATCTGTATGATGCCATGGACAGGGGCAAATCTGAGTCTGAAGATCTAGTGCGTATCGGTGAAGAAATCAAAGCAGGTGTGCAGCAGCGCATTGGAAAACGTAGGGTATCTGATTTCCGCTTACATACAGCCTGGTACACAGCCGCAAGTCTATTTGTGGTGCTGGGCATATATATATCTTTTCGGATTATCGACCATTACAATACCGATGACAGGCCGAAACAGGCAAATCTCCAAAATCCATCCTTATTCGTCGGCAGTCAAGAACATTTTGATCTATTGGATACATTGCCTCCAGGTAGTCATTACACGACAATAAACAAGGAAAAAGTACTGGCACTTGGCACACTCGCGCAAACGGTCGGTAACAGTAAACTACGGATTGAGAATCCTTCGCGACGAGTCTTTTCAGTTTTGTTGGACGATAGTACACAGGTATGGCTCAACTATATGGCATCACTAGAGCTTGATCCCAACTTCAATCAGGGCAACCGCTCTGTACATGTTAGGGGAGAGGTTTTCTTTGATGTGCATAAGCAGTATGCTATGGGACGGAAAGTTCCCTTTTTGGTTCACTCTTCCATACAGACCATTGAAGTTCTCGGTACCAAATTCAACGTTAATACCGCCAACGGCTTGGAGGAAAATGTACTGTTGAGCGAAGGCAGTATCCGACTTACACACAATCACTACGGCACCCAGGTGCTGATTAAGCCCGGTCAACAGGCTTTCATACAGAAAGATAAACCGAAGATTTTACTGATCCAGTCCAAGGATATCGAAAAAGCCAATGCTTGGCGAAAAGGCTTATTTTACTTCGACAATGAAAACTTTGCGGATGTCGTGCTTGAATTTGAACAGTGGTATGGAGCTGAGATTGATATCGAGCCAGCGATCGCAAATCTTCCGATCACGGGTATGATCAGCAGATATGAAGATATTCGGGAAGTCCTAAATATCATTAAAATGACCAATAATATAAACTATTCAGAAAAGAAAGGAAAGATATATGTAACACAAGCAAATCCGTAAAAAAAATTAGGAATGCTGCTACATTCCTAATCGTGCCGTAAAGGCTTTGGATAATGATCAACTATTAATCAATTTTCAAATGTATAAATTACTTATGACATCCCGCAAACAAATTAAGTTTGCGCGAAACTTTTTATGCCTTTTTTTGGGCTGTCTTGTCTGGTTATTTAGTTCAGCCAGGCCATACTTTGATATCCAAAAAAACATTACCCTAGATTTTAACAACCTGTCAGTAAAGCAGGTATTTAAAGAGCTAAATTCCAAAACGGGATTAAAATTTATTTATTCGCCAAACGATATTGACGATTCTAAACGTATTTCGATGACGTTCAGAGATCAGCCGATAAAGGTGGTTCTGGATCGGATTTTTTCAACTTTAAGAGTTTCTTATACCATAAACGACAATACGATCATCGTAAAGCGTTTTGCTAGGCAAGCTACATTACAGGAGGAGCGTGTGGCAGTCGGCCGTGTGGTCAACAAGCGCCAGGTCGCCCTCGCCAGGGCGACTGTGAGCAGCGGCCAAGGTAAAAATACAACTTCTACTGATGAGGATGGTCAGTTTACGCTCAAATTGGACCCTCAGGATAGCTATTTTATAGTGAGTTTGGTCGGCTATGTAAGTCAACGCGTGGCGCTAAAGGCAAGTGGAGATTATACTGTAGTGCTCGCCGACAGCGTTAGCGCGCTGGATGAAGTTGTCGTCGTCGGTTTTGGTACACAACGGCGAGCTTCTGTGGTAGGGGCCATCACAACTATTGAACCCAAACGACTGCAGATTGGAACTTCCCGTTCTATGAGCAATAATCTTGCTGGACAACTGGCGGGCATCATCGCGGTACAGCGCTCCGGCGAACCAGGGTATGATAACTCGAATTTTTGGATACGTGGTATCAGCACTTTCGGGGGAAGCCGTAGCCCATTGATCCTTGTCGATGGAGTAGAACGTTCGTTGGACAATATGGATCCCGAAGAGATCGAGTCATTTTCGATCTTAAAAGATGCCGCAGCAAGTGCGGTCTATGGTGTTCGTGGCGCAAATGGAGTGATCCTGATCAACACCAAAAGAGGAAAGGTGGGAAAGCCCAATGTTTCTGCCCGTTTTGAGCAGGGCATCACATCTCCCGTCCAGCTCCCTAAATTTGTTGGGGCTGCTGATTATCTGGAAGTCATGAACAGTATCCGGGAGGAGCGGGGTGAACAGGGATTATATTCTAAAGAGCGAATCGAAAATATCCGGAACCAAACTGATCCAGATCTTTATCCAGATGTCAATTGGCTCGATGCTGTACTCCGCGATCGCGCTGGCAATTCAAGAGGCAACGTGAGCGTCAATGGGGGCTCGGATATCTTGCGTTATTCCTTGGTTACCTCCTATTATCGCGAGGGTGGTTTGATCGAACGTGATGAGAAACAGGCATGGAATTCTTCCTCCCGTTTAAACCGTTATAATGTACGCTCCAATGTGGACATTAATGTCAGTCCGACCACACTCTTCCGGCTCAATATTGGAGGCTATCTGCAGGATCGGACCCGTGCGCCGCAAAGTGTGGATGACCTATTTCAGGAAGCATTTACGATTCCTCCATATGTCCATCCCACCATTTATTCTTCAGGTGAGATACCACGTACGCCACAGCGCACAAATCCCTGGGCTTTGGCCACGCAACGTGGCTATGAACGCATCAGCGCTAGCAAAATCGAATCTTTATTTGCTGTAGAGCAGGATCTTTCATTTTGGCTCAAGGGATTAAAAGCAAGGGGGCTTTTCTCGTTCGACAGGTATTCAAACACGTCCGTTGTAAGAAGTAAAAGTCCCGATTATTATAATCCAGCGATCGGGAGGGACGAAAACGGAAAACTACAGCTTGTGATTGACAGCTATGGACAAGAGTTTTTAGGTTATGAAAAAAACTCAGACTGGGGCGATAAAAGCATGTACCTCGAAGGAGCCATCAACTATACCCAGTCTTTTGGCAATCACAATGTAGAAGGTATGTTCCTGTACAATCAGCGTAACTACGATAATGGTGATCTGTTGCCTTATCGGAATCAAGGAATAGCCAGCAGGTTTTCCTACAACTATAACAATAGGTATATCGCTGAGTTCAACTTTGGTTATAACGGATCCGAAAACTTTGCTCCCGGCAAACGTTACGGTTTCTTTCCTTCCTTTGCCTTGGGTTGGTACATATCTGAAGAACCATTTATGCAACAGCTGAAAAGTACATTCTCCAAACTCAAACTTCGCGGTTCGTATGGACTTGTCGGTAACGACAAGCTTGATGGCCGTCGGTTCGCTTATATCACGACCATTAATGAGACTGGCGGTTACTCCTGGGGCTTAAACAACGACTTTAAGCGTGCAGGCCGTATGGAAGGCGATCAGGGGAATAGTAACCTTACTTGGGAGACAGTAGCCAAATCCAATATCGGTGTCGAACTCGGTTTATGGCGAGCATTAGAATTCCAGCTTGATCTATTTAATGAGAATCGCGAAGACATTTTTATGCAGCGCCGCTCCATTCCCGGTTCCAGTGGTTTTACCAATGCACCATGGGCAAATTTTGGGCGCGTCAACAATAAAGGTATATATATGTCACTTGAGTTGAACAAACAGCTGAATCCAAATTTCTTCCTTTCCGTGCGCAGCACCTTTACCTATGCCCGTAATAAGATCCTAGAGCAAGATGAGCCTATTGCAGTGGTTGGAAGCGCACGTTCCTCTACCGGCAAGCCGATTGGGCAGCTGTTTGGCTTTATTGATGAGGGACTGTTTACTGATGCTGATTTTTCAGATGTGTCCACTGGTACACTACGTCCCGATATCCCGCGGCATACCTTCGGGCCAGTGCGCCCCGGCGATATCCGCTACCGCGACCTGAATAATGATGGAGTCGTCGATGCACTTGACAGAACAGCAATTGGCGGTACCGAAGATCCACAGATCGTATTCGGTTTTGGCTCCAATCTGCGGTACAAGGCCATTGATTTTGGCTTCTTTTTCCAGGGAATTTCGCGGACCTACCGCATTATCGGTGGTTCTAATTTTATTCCCGGAAGTGCCAATGGTGCCATGGGAAATATGTTTGACAATGTTTCAGACAGATGGACTGTGAGCAACCCCAGCCAGGATGTCTTTTACCCTCGGCTGTCGGATTACCAAAGTGCCAATAACAATCTGGCGTCTACTTGGTGGTTACGCGATATGAGCTTTGTTCGTTTGCGCAATGTTGAGGTGGGGTATAGCTTACCGTCACAATTGCTGGATCATCTTTCCATCCGAAATTTTAGAATATTCTTACGTGGAAATAATTTGTTAACAATCAGTGATT
Source organism: Sphingobacterium sp. HMA12 (assembly GCF_002933815.1). Lineage (GTDB taxonomy): Bacteria > Bacteroidota > Bacteroidia > Sphingobacteriales > Sphingobacteriaceae > Sphingobacterium. The sequence continues at coordinate 2,825,476 of NZ_BEYR01000001.1, read as the reverse complement.
TTAAGCTTTGGGATCCCGAACTGGGTTCAAATAACGGCATGCGATACCCAATAATGAAATCGGTATCGATGGGTCTAGAGTTAAATTTTAAATAGCATTAACCAATGATGAAGATGAAAATACAACATAAGATTACCCGGGTAATAGTACTGGCGGCTTTGGGTATCACAGTGGGGGCCTGTTCGAAATATCTTGACAAAAGCCCTGATGATCAGCTTACCCTTGAAATGATTTTTAAAGATAAGACCAGAACGGAGGATTGGCTGGCGGGTATATACAGCAATGTGCCCGATCCCTATTGGGGAAATACGCGGACATTGGGCTGGGATCCTCTCTCTGATGATATGGCTCCGTCTACCGGTTGGGAGCAGTTTGGCTGGTCTGTTATTGGTATGCAGACCGGGAACTGGAATCCGAGTACATCCTGGGACCCCAATTATTGGGTGGAGCTTCCCAAACGTATTCGTTCGGCCTATATTTTCCTTGACAATGTCAAGCCCAACCCTGCGCAATTGGTGACCGAAGAAGAGGTCAACCTAATGAAGGGAGAAGCCCGCTTTATGATCGCCTATTATTATACACTTCTACTTGAAACCTATGGTGCGATACCATTCCATCTTGGTTTGACAGATCCCAGTGCGCCTGCTGAGGAACTGATGATTGGACAGACTCCCTTTGATCAGGTGGTACAATGGGCAGATAAAGAACTATTGGATTTATCGGAAGTTCTGCCCGCAAGGTATAGTGCGGCACAAAAGTATGGTCGGGTAACTTCCATTATGTGTCTGGCGGTCAGGGCACGTCTTCTTTTATTTGCAGCAAGTCCATTGGTCAATGGAAATACATCCTATGCCGGTTTTACCAATAACAAAGGTGAGGCGATATTTAATGCTACTTATACGGCAGATAAATGGAAATCCGCAGTGGCAGCGTCCAAGCTCCTTATCGAAAAGGCTGAGGCAGTCGGGCACAAATTGTATATAGAATATAACAGTGACGGTTCTGTTGATCCATTTCTATCCTATCAGAACATGTTATTCCGCAGGCCACAGGACGGCAACGAAGAGATTCTTTTTGCCCGGCCCGACTGTAATTTCGGGGAGTATGACCGCCATGCGCAGCCTAGAGGAACTGGTGGCAATGGGGGATTGGGGATTACGCAATCATTGGTCGATGCCTTCTTTATGGAGGATGGCCGGACCATCGACGATCCATTGTCCGGCTATCAGGAGAAAGGTTTTTCAAAAACTGCAGAAGTCAGAAATACACGTTGGGCCGAGTCCCAGGGCAATGGCAAGGTTACGTTGGAGGGAACTTATAACATGTATACCCATCGCGAGCCGCGCTTCTATATTTCTGTATTATACAATGGAGCTTGGTATAGGAGGGAAAATCGCACCACCCAGTTTTATAGCGGCAACTGGGATGGAGGGCCTACCCACGATGCGCCACAGAATGGCTATCTCATCCGGAAGAAAGTTCATCCAGACCATGACCCCCGCAATAACACAAATCCTTACCGGCCGGGTATACTTTATCGTTTGGGAGAGGCTTATCTGAATTATGCCGAATCCCTCAACGAGACGGAACCCAATCATCCGGATATCTTAAAGTATGTTAATTTGATCCGCGTGCGTGGCGGAGTTCCACAATATGGCAACGGAAAGGATGCACTGCCCGTACCAGCTTCGCAAGAGGCGATGCGCAAGGCCATCAGGAATGAACGTCGTGTAGAGCTCAACAATGAAGGTATCCGCTATCGCGATATTCGACGCTGGAAGATAGGAGAGACCACACTGAATGGAAATTTTTATGGGATGAATTTTTCCGGAACTGAAAAGGACGATAATGAGGCTAATCCCAAGGCTTTTTTCAAACGTTCGGTCTATCAAAAGCGCATTTTTACTGCTAAAAACTATTGGTTTCCAGTCCCGCAAGCTGAAATAGACAAGAATCCAAATTTGGTACAGAATCCTGGATGGAACTAGTGCGGAATATGATTTTTTGCGTAATATTAAGCCGCTTGGGATTGCATCCTAAGCGGCTATTTTTTTCCAACTGTTATCTTTCAATGATCGGCATCAGAGCAGATTCACCGAACTTAGAAGACCTGAATTTAAGGTCGAAACCACCTGGCCATTGCTGCGTAGCCGGGAGGTTTACTTTCTCCGGTTTACATCAGTGCTGGAACATGGACTGCATATATAACGTATTGCATCTCGTTCGTGGTCTAATATACTGTTGATAATAAACATGGTAAAATGTATTTGCATGGACAGGTTCGAGATTATAAGCAGTATTGTAGCAGATCATCAAATTTATTCATACCATTGATATATCAATAATAAATAATTAAGGAGTTACGAAAAGAAATTACAGAATCCTACTTCCAGCCATCGATAACCTTATCGGGAAATGGACCGTGGCAAATGACGATCCTAGAATGGCCGTCGATGGTTCCGTTACGTACAAATTCAACTCAGATATGACCTGTATTAAGAATATCTATAATGCGCTTTCAAATCGAGATACTACCATTAACAGAACTTATGTATTGAGCAATGATAAGATTTTGGTTACGCTCTACGATGAACGCAAGATATATACAGAATAGTATCTGATAAAAAAATTGAATGAGAAGGAAATGAAATGGGAGAACGCTTCCCCAAATGACTGTAACGAGAATAAAAGGTTAGTTCGATCTAACCATCAATAAATTTCTTTAATTATGCTTATGTTACTGAGGTATGACAGCCCAGCAGACCTTGAAAAGGAAATCGAGATGAGCTTCCAAAAATGTTCCCCATTGGCATGGAGCAAGCGTTGATTCTCATTTTGTGCAGGTGGCAGTTACAGGACGTGAGAAAGGAGAGACCGTCTGGCTTCACGAAGTGACAGATGAAAAATATCGCACATAAAAATAGAAGGATCCAGTTATCAAAAAACTGGATCCTTCTATTTTTATGAATATTCATTATTTATTTGTCACTTTCAAATCCCTAAAAAATCCTTCCGTTCCGATATCCACAAAAAGACCAATAGCCCCAGTTTTATCGGGACCCATTCTGAGATCATTGACAATCAGATTGGGCTCTTTGGCGTCATCAATAAATAACTGAGCTGTTTGGCCCTTTACCTCGATTTTTAATTTGATCCACTGATTGAGCGCAATAGGCGCGTAGGATTCGTATTGACCTGGAGCGGTGGCACGTGAATCCGTAAATTTAAAATTTGGATAGGAAAAGTATTGAACAGTCCGGTTTCTTCTCAGCTGGTCATTGGCGATACTATTTGTTGGACGTACATAGATACTTTCAAATCGGGAATTATCTTCATTGATCCGAAAAGCCAGACCGATAAAACCTCTGGCATGAGCAGGCGCATCGGGCAGCAGTCTTGACAAAACTTTTACCTCTATCATACCATCTTTAAAGTCCAGATCATTGATCCTAACATAGGTTGCTTCATCATCAGCAAGTACTTTTGGCGATTTGATTACGCTAACAGCTCTTTTTCCATTGATACGTGTCATTGACATGGAGGTTTGCACCGGAGTAAGCCGCTTTTCTTCCAGTTTTATTTTTTGTGCAGATACTGTATTTACAATTAACCCTATTAATAGAACGATTGTATAAAATCGCGCGTAACCCATTTTGTAAAGCTTAACCTTCTTCATATATTATTCTTTGATTAAAAACTCGTACAAAGTTACCCAACTTAGTCCTTTAGGATGCATGAACAATCTTAAGAAATACCCTTAAACTAGTTTAAGGATTGAATTTAGATCATGCTCACTGTTTTTTACCCGAAGCCTTTTTTCGGATCTTGCTCAGAAATTCAGACGTGATGCCCAGGTAGGAGGCGATCTGTGTGCTCGGAAGTCGGTTGATCAATTGAGGGTATTGTTTCTGAAAGACAACATAGCGTTCATCTGCGTTGGTACTAATATTCAGAAGAATACGGTTTTGATATTCCATTAGCTTCCGTTCAATGATGATCCTAAAGTTGCGGTCAAATTTATGGTAATTAGTATATAGATACAAAAGATCTTTGTGTTGGATCTGTAGTACGATAGCCGGCTCTACCGCTTCGATGTATAGTCTGCTTGGCTCTTCATTATAAAAACTTTGAAAATCTGCGATCCAATCACCTTCCGCAGCAAACTGTAGATTATGTTCCCTAAAATTAGTGTCTATAGCAAACATCTTAAAGCAGCCAGAGACAACGAAATAATAATGGCGGCAAACTTCCCCTTCCTGAAGCAAAAAAACTTTTCGCTTGACTATTCTTTGTGTAAAGAGACGTTTTACCTCATCCTGTTCGTTCGTACTGAGCGGAAAAAATTGCTTGAAATTATCAATTAGCATTTGTAATGGATCTTCAGTAGGCTGTATCTGTTCCAACATGATTGTGTTTTAGCGCTAAAATTATATCTTAATGTTAAATATACTATTTTTGTTCCCATGTTAGAATTTGTCTACTGGTACTTTTTTCGACGGTACATGGCGTAATTTTCTCCATGGAGGAATTCTACTGATGAACGGTTTGCCAAAGTGGATGTCCATCAATAACAAAACCACTATAATTCCTACAATTGTCATCAATCCGAATCTCTCGCGGCCGGCCAATAGCAGAGCCTGCTGATTTACCTTTGCATATAGCGCTTTCCCGGCAATTTTAGCGGCGTCTGTACTGGTATGTCCCATTCCCAGTATTTTGCTACATGTACTCCGATGTAAGTCTGAGGCTAATTGGTTAAATTGGCCTATCTTCGTCGCTAACTTATTTTGATAATCTAAAGTCCGCCAATACTCCGCATAACCTATGAGCGAGCTCGGTATGAGACTTCCCAATGCATTTCTGACCATAGCAAGATAATAGAGTACCTGTGTAAAAATATCAAGTTCAACATTCCTGGTCACATATTTTCCTACACCGGCAAAAACGAGCATATTTCCGAAACCTCGTAACAAGTAGGGGAGTGTAAGGATTCCGGCCTCAGTATAGTTTCCCAACGTGAAAAAGATCATAAGATAATAACCTGTCAGCGAAGCAAAGGCGATCATAAAAAATATTTTGAAAGAACCATTTATTCGTAAAAAACCAGTAGTAACTAAAAAGAGCGCCCAGAACGATGCCAATAATAATCCACCAGTTCAACATTCCAACCTGCTGGGATGGACGGCTTCAATCGGTGAATTAAGGCTGCTCATAAAACGGTAATTTAAATGTGGCCGAAATATCCTTGTTTTCAGTAAATCCGCAGTCTTTTAGCAAGTAAAATGTACCGGTTACCGTTCCTGCGATGTAATCATCGCCAGACTCCATGATCGTTACTTTGCCGCTGAATTGCTCGGTCCCCGAGCAGGGCCTATAAAAGTTCCACAACATGACCCGGGGATTACCTTCGCTGAATGTCATGTAAAATTCTCCTGGCCCGCGGCCTGCAGGGTAGGTCTTGCCTGTTAAGCCGTTGCAATAAATATGGACACTTTTACCTGATTTTACATCTACACCTTCCAACAATAAGGATAAGTCTCTGACCCGTACCCCCATTTTGCTGCTCTCAAAAGGCTGCCCGCCCACGATCCCTTTGAAGTAGGCGTCTGCTGTCAGTTGGAGCGGGGTAAGAAAAATCATTTTACCTATTGGTAGCTTACCACCCGGATATCGGGGGTCGGGTAGGCTACCTTTGGCAGTGATCTCCACCTGCACCGTGACCGTCCTGGAAACAGGGACTGATTCTGGTGCAATATAGACTGCTTTTGCAGGTAGGCCGTGTACATTTTTCTTGATTTCGAGCTTGCCCGGCCCCTCAACGATCTTCCAGGTGATGGATGCTACAGTCCTAGGATGTAGATCCTCAAGCGCGCTGAGCGGCCATTGATCGACGTCTTTGGTAGCCTGCGGAGCCAATAGGCTGGTCTGAAAAAGATCCAGTGTCACCTGGTCATTTTTTTCGATTATTTCGCGATCTTTCCGAAGGGTTATTTCTTCAAAGAAAATCCAGTCACTGAAATGGTCACTTGTAACAGAGAGCGTACCCGCCTGTTGGTCCAGCATAGTGGGCAAAGCACACCAGACCCCATCTGCGCGCTGGTAGGCGATGAGCAATCCTTTCTCGGCACCTTCCGTAACCTTCATTTCTGCATAACGGAAGCTGATCGTCACCGGTTTCGTAAAACGGATTCCTTCCGGTAAAATCCGGAAGGCAGGCCGATCTATTCCTTCCTCCAGCGTATTCGTTATTGGAAGGATGCTGATCTCGGTGGGGACTTCAATGCTTCCCTCAGGTATGGTGATACGCACGGCTTTATCGGTGGTTTCGATCACGCCTCCATTTTTGCCTATCATTTTGACTATGGGAGCTCCGGCTGGTGTACCCTTCGGTTTCACAGCTGGAATTCCTGTTCCGTCATCGGAACGGCCGTCAATTTCTTTCGGCCCTTTGCTGCAGCAGATGCCGAGCAGCAAAAGGGGGATGGCCCAAATTAAAAGTATTCTTCTTTTCATTGAATCAGTATTGTTTAGGTGAATATTGGTCGAGTGTTGTTAAAAGTTCGTTCAGGTCGGGTGCTGACAAGCCATCACCATCGGTCATCTTCCAGAATGCCAATTGGATGGCGTTGTAAGGTTTCATCCATTCGGGTTCTATGTAGTCTTCGTCAAAAGCATCCCAGGGGTTTTGATGTTGAACAAGTTTCAGACCTGGCCTGTCATTGAGCAGCGAAATGAATTTTAACACTTCGGGCTCAGTAGTAACAACCGAAGGCCGGTACTTGCCTTTACCGATCACGTAGTTCTTTGTGTCATCAGCGAAGTTATCTTCCCACGGAAAGCCCCGGGTGGCATTCATACATGCAACACCTAAATATACAGTGGTCGTGTCTCCCTCGGTATCATGTATATTTGGCGGTACATTAATACCTACTCTGCCCATAAGCATGCCGTTTTGTATACCACTGGGGGAGATATTTAACATGATGAGGCCCGGGGGGAATTCAACATGTCCGCCATCCCAGGTAGGATCGCTGACTATATTAATGTCAGCATAGAAGGTATTCATGTTGCCAAATAACCGCTCGATCGAGGGATCGAACGGATAACTGTCCCGCGAGACAAACCTGAGTCCTTTCGGTAGCTGAAAGGGGATACCTTCAGGATTCCCTTCCTGCTTACCAAAGCCCGCAACAGACTGGACACTGCCTATCTGCTCAAAAGGCAAGCTATCTCCCTTAGGCTTGTTTCCCTTGTCACAGCTCATCAAAAAAAGGTGAAGGAGCCCCCATAAAGGCTATGCTTCTTAAACGATTCCGATTGTTCATAAATTTTTTCCTTTTTAATTAAATCGCTAGTTTGAACGGTAGTAAGTTATGGTATCCCATAAAAATTAAAGTACCTTCGACAGTGCTATGCAGGAGGATATTTATCGTGATATTGGTATACCTGTGGTACACGAGTGCCATCATGATACCCCAGCAAAAACTGGACATAATCCCATTAACCGCCAAATGACCGGAAAGCATGCAATAAAGAAGGGCGCTAATGCTGATAAAAATCCATTTTCCCTTGATGCCGGCCCGTTGCAATTGCGTATAGACAAAGGATCTGAAGTATAGTTCCTCGCCTATGGCGGTGATAACGGCAGTCTGAAGCAACAGCGTGATTAATTCAGTCCGGTCGCTGGATAGCGGTATGGTCAAAGTGTATTTTAGCTGTTTTTCCACTAGCCAGGTATTGTCCATGGACTGTAACGCTCCCATGATGCAGACGGCGAAAAAGTAAATCAACATCGTTCTGTTGATATCCAACAGCGAAGCGAGTCTGAAATTCACGGTCTGAAAAGCTCCTTTTTGCAGGTTTAGACCGGCTACAACGATTAAGGTGACCAATAGCGTCGACTGCCAATACGGGAGATAGGGATTAAACATGAGTGCATTTGCAAATAATAGGAGTACGATTGGGCTAAGCTTACTTAGGGGCTTACTACCGCATGTCGCTGATGTGATGAATTTCATTGATGTCTGCTCAGTTCATTTCAATATTTAGAGGCACTTCTTTCCAGTTGCCAAACCAGACCAGACACTCGGGATCGCCGGGAATAAAGGTAAATTCTGCTTTTCGTAACGCTTGCTTCGGCGTCAGGCCAAATTCATCTTTCAGGTTGATTCCTTCCTTCATGAAAATGGGCGCTCCGTCGCCGGTTTCTATTTCGATCGAGTAACGTCCCAGGGGAATGTTATTGATGTAAAGCTCACTGTTCAGTACCTGTTTTTTGATGACGAATGTGACCTTTTCGTCTGCATGTACCAGGTCGAGCGGAGTCAATTTGACGACAATGACGGTGCCGATGGGGAAACTTCCCGGCAACGGAAGGGTCTCTGTTCGCAGGCTATAGGAGAGGTGCACTGAGCCTCCCATATAGCTCGAGGGCCATTGGGGCGATTCGGCGATCTGATCGGGCCTGCCCTCGCCATATGGGAGCAGGGCAAAATTCTTTACAGCCCCGCTGCTGGAGGCAAACTCATTCAACGTACTGTCGGCAGGAAATAGAGAGACAAACGCCCGGCCACCCTCATGTAGCATATTTAATTTGGCTCCCCAGATTTCGGTATGGCCAACGGGAATCTTTACTTCGTAGTAGCCTTTGGAATCACTTTTGGCAGTGGCCGAGCTGTAAAGTCCCCCGGCGATAGAGGAGCGGACGCCGATCTCCGCGTTGGGGACTGGACGGCCAAAGACATCTTTTACATATCCGCGCAGTATGCCCGGTTTCACGTCCAGGGGCGCGAACTTTGGTAATTTGGGGCGTTGTTTTTCCATAACGTTGACATACCGCCGGTTTCCGGAAACATTCATGCTCTTGTTCCGTGCGGGAAGCTGCGAAAAGGGCAGCTGTGGTCTTATTTCTTCTTGAGGATGGGGATCCTCGCCGGCATTCGGCGGGTTATTGCCTTTTGAACAGGCTGAAACCATCAGACAGCTGAAAAATAGAGAGGCCATCCGTACGGTTTTTCTAGGGTTGATAAGTTTGTTCATAGCTAATTTTTTTGCTAAGTTATCCAGCGGACCTTTAGGGCGGCACCTTTTTCGATGAATGGCGCATTACAGGTGCCGAGCGGCGTAAAATAAGGGTAAACGAAATTCACCGCATCAGTTCAGGGGTCAGAATATACCGTTTGTCTCCCTGACAGGCTGTTCATCGTTTATTGGGATAAGGTATTGCTGACCGGGCGATCTTTGAAAAAAATATACGACATGAAAATGATCAGATTAAACGTATTCATTCTTTCGCTGGGCCTATTGGCCCTGTTGAGCGCGGCATGCCAAGCCAGTGGGGGCGGGCGGCCGAACAGTACCTCTTTTGTAGGCAAAAAATGGCAGATGGAAAAATTCACGGTATCGCCAAGTATTGATTGGGATCTTGATGGCGGCAAGGACACTGACATCTTTGCGTTGCTCGAACCCTGCGACAAAGACGACTTTTTGATCCTGCGGGAGGGCGGCATTGTCATCCGCGAGGGGGGAGCAGAAAAATGTGACGAGGACGAAGACTTGCAGTGGGAAGATGGCACCTGGAAGTATGATGGGGCGACCAGCATGCTGACCTTCTTAAAGGAAGGAAAGCAGGAGGTATCAAAAGTTCTTAAATCAAATTCGGAAAGCCTTATTCTGGAACATCATTTCAAAAGCACCAAAGGCGAGGAACATGTGCTTACTGCTGTCTATCGGGTTAGAAGATAAGGTGTTTAATGGTGGGGAGATAACTTCTCCCTACGGTGAGTTCTGTGCCGTTGTCCATGAGAAGAAAAGTTTTTCCGATATCCCGGTAGAGTTCCGAAATGTGCTGCACATTAATGGCGACGGATCGGTGGATACGGAGAAACTTCTCTGGATCAAGTCTCGATGCCAGGGAGCTGATACCTGACGAACTTAGGTACATCTCGGATGACGTATGAAGCTCGGTGTAGTCACCGAATGCCCGGAGGAAAATAATATCGGATACATCGATGTTGCGGTATCTTTTCTTGAACTCTACAAGGATCCTTTCGGGAAAGGCTGATTTTTTTCCGAAGGTTTCCCCCAGCATAAAAGAAGATTGAACAGAGTGGGTATGCAGTTTTTCCATGGTCCTTTCAAACCGTTCCTTGGTATATGGCTTTAGGAGGTAATCGGTCGCATTCGTTTCAAACGCCTGAAGGGCATATTTGTCGTATGCAGTGGTAAAGATTATCTGCGGCACATGGCCGATCTTCTGCAGGACTTCAAAGCCATTGGCCCCCGGCATCTGAATGTCAAGAAAGATGAGATCAGGCTCAAGCCGGTCTATCTGCCCGATGGCTTCCAGCCCATTGGCACATTCACCCGCCACATAATACGTTTCAAATGGTTTCAGATACTGCCTGACCAGCACCCTGCCGTGCTCTTCATCATCGATGATTAAAACTGACTTTTTTGCCATGGGATCATACTTTTATGCAAGATAAACAGAATTATTGTGTTGTCCTTATTTTTCGACAGACGGCATTATAGACAGATGAAGGTTAAAAATGTAGTGCTGAATCAACATAGTAGGTAAAAAAAACATAAATTAAGGTATAATTTAGAAATTTATGACATATCCGGGGCATTTAGGTAACCCCAAAAGGGAAATATTGCTTTTTATATTCGTTTTGCTGGTGATGAGCGCGCTTTATGCCACACCGCGTCTCTTTGCGGGCGGCTTTTCGCTCGGTTTCTTAAAAGAACTGCTGGTTGATTGTCTGATCATGGCGGTGGCCTGCTTTCCGGTCTGGTGGTTACATTTCCGCAAATGGACGACGCTTCCGATGAAAACGCGCTTTGCCCTGCATCTGCTTACTGGCATTTTGTATTATGCCAGCTGGGTGATTCTTTATCAGTTCTACAACCGATGGATAGGGGTACCGGTCATGACGGGCAGACAGATGATACAGAATATCGGTCCCAATCTCCTTTTTTATATCCAGGTATTCAGCTCGCTGCATATTGATCTGTTCTTCCGCGAACGGGAGTATCAGCAGAACAGGGAAAGAGAATTACGTGAATTTGCCCATCGAGCAGAGATCGAAAGCCTTAAGGCACAGATCCAGCCCCATTTCCTGTTCAATACGCTGAATAGTATAAGTGCATCGGTACCAGCAGAAAATGAGCACACCCGAGTGTTGATTGCTCAGCTGGCAGATACCTTTAGGTACGCGCTGCGGTCTACAAGGGAGGAGCTGGTTCCGCTCTGGCAGGAACTCGATTTTTTGAAAAATTACCTGCTGCTGGAGCAGAGCAGGTTCGGAAAAAGACTTGAATTTGAAATTTTGGCCGACGACGGATGCCGGCAGGTCAACATTCCCCCGATGCTGCTGCAACCTCTGGTGGAGAACGCGATTAAGCATGGTATAGAACCTGCGGTATATGGAGGACAGGTAAATATTACCTGTAAACTTGACCGTGGATTTATCCATTTTTGCATTCGAAATACGGGTGCTCCTTATGCCGGAACGGTTCGGGAAATGTTTAATGCAGATGGAGTCGGGCTTTCAAATACGGCCAAACGTCTATCGAACCAGTTCGGAGAAAATCTTCATATTGAGCTCGACGAAAATGGTGCGGTCGCGGTATCCTTTGCTCTTCCGGCTAGGCAGAGCTAGACTGCCTTGAATTTTGGTGTGCTCTGATAACAACAATTTATTCCAGACCGGCTTTTTTTTATCATTCCGTGGATAAGACCAAAAGAGCTATTCCCCCGTAACGGTTTTTATGTCGTTTGTCTACCGATATGTGCGTCTTATCGAAAAGATCAGCATCCTAACCACAGGACGACGATATTTGTCAACAGTTAGTAATACTAGTTTCATTTCATATGTGGCATGTCGTGATGATATTCCGATGTTTATTTAAGAATTGCCAGGGCCTCCAAAGCCCTTGGTTTTTTTTATTGGCTCCTTTTATTGCCAATCAACAATCTGTTACTGGATATAGGGCAATCAAAGTCTATTGATGTGATATACATCAACATTCTTGAAAATGAAATAAAGCCAGTTAAGCAGCTTTATAGCAGAAAGAAGAAGGATGAATATCTGTATGACAATCTCGATACAGTATTTTCCTCGTCGATCACAGTCGATCAGAAAGGCATTGTAAAGAGCTATCCCGGTCTATTTGAATTAGTTTTGGAAGATTAGGGAAGATAAAACAATCCCTATTCACATGGGATTTAAGAGTCCAGCAACAGCTTTAGATCTTCAATCACTTTTGACCAATATTCTCTCGTCACTTCACGCTGACTTTCATTTTTTAATTTATCAACATGAAATGAAATTGTTGTTTTATCTTGATTTTTCGAAGGAATAAATCTGATCTGTAAATTGGCATCTTCTGTGAAATCTTTGTGCCTCCACTTTGTCCGGATATGTGAATATTTATTAAAAGTTGAAAAACCCTGGTCTACGCCTTCAGACCAATAACTTAATCCCCGGTCTGAAAAAACGATATTCCACAGTGTTTCCAGGTTCGCTGGCATAGTTTTTCTGATTCCGAACTGCCAGCCTGCATCTTTTGTTAATCCTACGTTATTTTTCATGTAATTGTGTTTCTTGCTGAAAGCAATTTCGTATTTGAATATAATTATTTCTTTTAACGGAAGCAAATGCCCTGACCGGAAAAGTCCCCACACCTTTAAATTTTGGTGGAACGGCTGTAAACGTAAAATTCTCAGCCGGTAATTTATTTAAATTGCAGAGATGTTCAACGATTAAAATCCCGGCACCCAATAGCACCGTATGGACAGGTCTTCTTCTCCCATCCGTGTCATCTATATTATGGGAATCAATACCTACAAGTTTGACCTTACAGTCCCGAAGATACATTGCCGCCTGTTCGGTAAGAAATGGATGGTTCTGATAATATAGCTCCGTATTCCAATGTTTATCCCAGCCGGTCTGTATTAATACAGCCTTATTCCTGATTTCTCTATTTTTAAGATGATCTTCCGTAATTTTCAGGGTTTCTGTAAATGGTATATGGATCATCACTGCATCCAGCTGTACAAAATCCTTTAATGCTGTTTGAGCTGTGTCTTTGCCATCCGCAAATCTATGAAATGGACAATCGATATAAGTTCCGGTGTTAGAGATCATCTCTATTTTTCCAATTTGAAAAGATGTATCGCTGTCATAGTTCTGTTTTGATTGTTCTCTGGAGAGATAGTCGCAAATAATCGGTGCGGGTAGCCCCTTGTAAGTTATCAGGCCATCTTCGATTGTATGACTTAAATCTATTAAGACATCTTCCACCACACTTTCATCAATTGGCTTACGTTTATGAGATTCAATGAGGATTTCTTTGTTAAGGATATTAACTTTTCCTACCATTAGCAACTGCATATCTTCAACGATGTAGTCCGCCAGGGCACTGTCAATGATATCGTCTCCGGATATATCTAATCTGAAATCTTCCCCCTTGATACTACCACCGTTAGTAAAGAATATCTCGAAGTCAAATTTTACTCTTTTTTCCATAGGATATTTCAATTTTACTATGACAAAAGTGTGGAAATCTAAATATTGTTTACTTGACTTAGATCAATTTGATTGAGTTTTTTACTCCTGATTCTACTGAGTGTTTCAGGACTCATCCCAAGGTATGACGCGATATGGAAAAGCGGTATCCGATTATCTGCATCCGGGAACTGTTTTAGAAAATAGTGATATCGTTCATTGGCATCCAAAAGCAGAAAGGAACTCTCTCTTCGGCATTTTTTGATATATTCTTTGGCTAAAATATTATTCAATAAAATATTCCATTTGGTATCCTCCCGGAGCAATTTATCAATGACTTCCTTTGGTATGCTTATTAAATCACATTGTTCAATGCATTGAAAATGCAAATTGGTTTTTTCCTGGGTCAGATAACTTGTAAACGCAGTAAAAAAATCATTTTCAAAAAAGAATTCGGTATTGATTTCTTTATAATCTTTCTGATAAAAACTTCTAACAGTTCCCTTTTCTAGAAAAAAAAGCCGATCGGCAACACGCAGCGGTCTGATCAGGTTATTTTCCTTTTCTGCGGAAAAAATGCTGATACCATCCTTCAAGAGTAAAATCTCCTTATCATTCAAAGGGAACAACTGCCTAATAATTTTAATTAAATGATATAATTGAGTATCTTTCAAGCTTTATATTTTAAAAATTCCACAATTGATGCATATTCTTGTCAATGTAGATAAAATATTATTAATGAAAATAGTAAAAATTCTTCAATTGGATATATTTAATTTGTTTGACATGCCCCAAATACATAAAAATGAAAATTAAACCTAATTATAGATTTTACAGTCTCCTTGTTTTATTGCTGTTCTCAGTACAGTATTTACCTGCCCAGACTAGGTAATCTTGTCAATAGTCTTGTCGGTAGTAATATTGATTATACACTTTTAGGTCCTTTTGTTAAAGGAGGTCATATTATTAATAGCAACATTACATCGAATAATGTCGATCATGCGCAGCGTTATTCCGATACCGGAACCAATCCTTCTTACAATTCCAAAGGTGCTGTTCATGCTGATCGATTTGATAAAACAATTATTAGCAACAATAATTTCACGATCAGTTCCGGATCTTCCATCTTGTCCGAGGGACTCACGAATTCCAAAATCCAGGGCAATATCTTTAATCGGTGGGGAGTAGCCAAAGCGGCAGCCGTTGCCTGTATCGTATTGGACTCAGGTGCGAATACTCTCTCTAAAAGCTATGGCAATGAAATTGATGGAAATACCTTTTATAATACATTGAAAGTTGGCGGATATCTATTGGAATCAGGTACCTTCGATACAAACAATTTCTGGGGAAATGGTAACCGGATCCGGTTGGAATCCCAGGCAACTTTGACAGCTCTGTTCAATACGCCAAATTTTAAATTGTCCCAATCGGTAAGCTTTAGGCGTAATATCGTTTCGGGGGAGAATATTGGCGATGCAAGTAGCGAGACTTTCAGTATCTCTGGTTTATATAATATTACCAATGATACCATTGCAGCAAGCACGATCGGCCTTCCAATTGGAGTAGCCGGAACATTAAAAGTTGAGGTGGCTAATCTTGTTGCGACACGTTATTACATGCCTTATAGATCGATAGGTAACAGTAATATCTATATTCAGAAAATTTCGCGTAATGTTGCTGGTGAATGGCTAACGATAATAACATCAGAAAATGAAGCATCTGTCGATGCCGTTGGTGCAGTGAAAAAATCTGGGGCAGTAGCTGATGTGGCTTCCCAAAATGCAACGGACTTGCTGACAGCTTTAACCTTAGTCAATGAATTAAAAACACAGTTTAATTTAAAACTGGCATCTGATCGGGCTAGTGGGCAGCAGGCTTAGAATAAATAATAATCCACATCTGGCTAGATGTGGATTATTAATTTGATCAAATACTTTATATGCTTTTTTTCCAATCCTCCCTGAGGATACTATACACGTAAGTTCCTTCACTTTCTCCATAAGATTGAATGTTGTAGTTTCTTAAAAATCCCTCCTTGATGGCGCCGATCTTTTCTATAGCTTTTTGTGATTTGAGGTTTTTGATATCGACTTTAAATTCTACTCTTCTTAGGTCCAGACTGTCAAAGCAATAATCGAGAAGAAGGCTTTTGCAGCTAGCATTGATACCCGTTCCCTGAAATTTTTTTCCAATCCATGTCCAGCCTATTTCCAATCTTTTATGTTGAAAGCTAATATTTCCGAACATTGTTATTCCGATTGGATCCTTCGTTTTTTTGTTTATGATAATTAACGGGTAAAGTTCTTTTTCTGTCCTTGCACCTAGATTGAAGTTGAAATATTCCATTAAATCATTTCTGTTCTTCACCCTCGCTCCAAATTCGCCCAATTCTTTGTGAAAACTAATAGACTCAATGCTGTCAATATCATTTATAGTCAAAGGGCGTAATATGATCGAATCATTTTCAAGAATCAACTCGGATGAGAAAAATTTTTCTAAAGTCATTGGATAATGGCTATTTGTGTTAAGCTAATATAGATAAAAATCCCAAGACCAACCTAGTGGGTGTTATATCATTGACATCAAATTCAGACCAATAGAACATGAAGCGAAGAATGTTTATATATTGGGGAGTCTATCAGCGTTGGCTTTTATCTGTTTTGTTGTTTTTAGACCACGTGCATTACAAAAAATACCCAAAGACGATCAGCCTGCAGAGGTAGTCCATTTTGGCTCGATCCAATTTTATCCCCATGAAAAGCTATTGAGGATAAATAATGAAAATATAGATCTGACTCGGACGGAAGCAAGGCTAATGCATATTTTTGCTCTATCCCCTAATGAGACGATATCTAGGAGTCGGTTGCAAAAAGAGATATGGGAAGATGAGGGGGTGATTGTTGGGCGCAGCTTGGATATGTTTATTTCCAAACTCAGGAAAAAATTGGAAACAGTTCCCGATATCAATATTGTTGTGGTGCGTGGTAAAGGCTATAAGCTTGAAACTAGATTTTAATGTAAGTATGCCGAAGGAGATCTACTTTACCGGGTATTTATCATTCAAGCAGCTATGTTTGTACTTACTTTCTTTGTTCTGAGTTATCTATTAATGGCAAAAAGTAAATAAAAAAGAGCGGTTGATAATGAGGATGATAACGCGATGATAATCACTATAACAACAGTGCGATATTAAAATAAACATCTTTATACCTCATAAAATCTTCATAGTTGACACCAAGCGACAATCCTTTTGCAAAAAATCTGCTATTAAAATAGATAGACTTTGACAGATCAATTTTATAATTGGTTCGACCTTCGAATAAGGATGCCGATATTCCGGCATTGATATTAGGTTTCGTAAATCCTTTTGATGCAGAAAGATAGACACCACCTAGGTTACCTTCTTTCCTCAGATAATCTATACCGCCTCCAACTTTAAAATTGTTCTTAAGCAGCAAGCCGTACATGAGCTGATGATTTTCAAACTTCTTGGTAGCATTCTCTATAGTGATCTTTCTCTTCTGGTAGTTATAGGCGATATAATCAGTAAGGTTAGTCTTTTCATAGAAGATTTTACTCTTAGCTAGGGCGGTGTGCAAATGGTAAAAACCATTCCCGCTGAAATTATATTGCAGTGATGCACCCAAATTCACTTTTGTACTTCCTATGTATCCTGCATTATAACCGGTGTAAAAACCATAGGGTAGTTTTGTCGCAGCGCTATAGCCCGCCCAAAAACTGTTCGAAACATAGCAGATTACTGCCATTCCACCAGTATGATAACACCCTTTACGGGGTAATGTGTTTTTGAATGACTGGAAGGCTTCTTCCAGTCTTAGCGTATCCGATAAGTTATTCACGAAATCCGAAATTGCTCTTGCTTCCGACAGCCCATGTTGAATGGAGGGTGTCCAATAGCTTTTTGCACTGTAATTCCCATTGTATGCCTGTTCTATGATATAGGTTATACCGTCAGCCCCCTTGCTCCATCCCTTTATCTTTTCACCTGTAGGTATATTTAGCAACTTAAGATTCAGAAAAAGTTCATAAGCGGCCTTTGCCTGATCAGAGGAAAGGGTCGCTTTATTGAATAAGGTATCTGTTCTGTAATCAGTGGATTTTTTTTGATGGTATATATAGTTCGTTACGGTACCTATAATACGTGTGCTGTCTGCAGTGATATCGATTGCCTGTCCGCGAACCCAAAATCTAAAAGCAAATTCATGATTAGACTTTTTCAGATCTGGCAGTCCTAATTTTTTCGACAGCGATTCTTGGTGAATATCAATTGTAGCCGTATTATCCTCCATCTTTTTAGATTGTGCATATACATCCTGTAGCTGCAAGAGAAAACCTACCAATAAGATCGCTGCTCGAATATGTATCATGTCAATATTTCGCTGTTTTGAGAAACTATTCGTACATAAAATCACTATGCTCAAACGCCTTTTTATGATGCTGCCTGGCTAGTTCAGCAAATCGCTCGTTCCGCTTGTTACTGCCCAAAAAACCACTTACACTTTCTACATTAGAGTTTTCAAATACAGGTAAAAAAACTTCTGCATTTTGGCTTCCATCCCAGATTATGAATTCTTTCAGATTTGGAACATCTTTTAATGAAGATACATCTGTCAATCCACTCATGTTTTCTAGTGAAATCCGTCGCAATAATTTACTTGTAGAAAGATCAGGCAATGCAGTTACCTGTTTAAGTGATTGAATAAATAGATTTTGCAGAGATGACAGTGCTGAAATAAATGAGAGATCAGAAAGCCCACGTACCTGCCAAAGTTCCAGGTATTTAATTGAGGGTAAGTTTTTTAGAGCTTCAAAACTTTTTATTCCACCGAGTTTAATGTCCACCGACCATAAGTGTTTTAGTCCCTCAAGATAATCAATGTTAGGGGTTGAGATCGAACGTAGAACAATTTTTTTTAGATCCTTTAGTTTACTGATCGCATTGATTCCGTTTTGTTGCCCTTCAAGATAGAGGTATTCCAGGTTTTCGAATCTTTCAATACCTTTAATATCCGGTTTTTTGGATCTGGTTTGATACAAGAATAGCTCTTTTAGATTGGGGTTGATTTTTTGTAAAAAGTCAAAATTGTCCAAAGTTAGAATACCGACAGCTAACGTTTCTAAGTTTTTTAACTTGTTAACCGTATTGATTCCAGTTGCCTCAATTAAACAATCTATTGAAACCTTCTTCAGGGAGGGAATACGTTCCAGAAAAGTCAGGTCACAAGCTGTGGAGTAATGTCCAAATATCCGTAATGCAATATCCTCCCTTTGGGAGAAAATAACCTTTTCCAATAAATCTATTTCATCATTTGATAGCGGAGTGGAAAATTGGATATATTTTGTACTGCTATCCACCGCCAGAGCCCGTAAATCAGTCTCTTCAAAACCTGTTGAAATAGTATAGTATCCAGATCCTCTATTTATACTTTGTATGCTCATCATAAAAGGTTTGGTAAATAAATATAGTAAAAGTTTGTTTTGTGTAAGTGATTATTGATCTTTATATAGATGAATCGTCGATAAGCCAATAGAACTATGCGAAATATGAAGAGAAGACTGACCTCTGCGGAAATAAAGCTGATTTCTTATTTGGTTTATTATACACCGGAAGGAGCCGCAATTATTGCTTCATTGAAAGACCTATTTGTTGAGGAAATGAACGATGGCGGTATGGGGAGTCTGAAAGTTGTTGTTGAAGGGGAGGATAAGCGCCGTACAGGAGGTATCTTAAATGATATGGAATTCCATGACGCTGACGATATGCTATTAGTAATAACAGTTATTTTAGATACTGACGATAATTTTTACGAACTGGATATTTTCAAAGGTGATTTTTCTCCTTTGATAAAGATTCCAGATGTCTCAATAAATGTGTGATGCGGTATTTAAACGAAGATGAAATTCAATCCAGATTGAGGCTTGGAAAGTCTGTGGAGCAATGGTTGGGTGATGTCCAGGAGGAGGATTATACTATACTCAAGTGGTTAAGTATTAACATGGAGAAGGACGAAAGCTTTTCTGTAGCCTATTTTGAATCCTTTAATGAGGGAAATGAAGATTTCTTGGACATATATTCGTTTTCATTGGTTGATCCAGATGAGCCATTTGGCGTGATACATGTTTTTAATTCGATTGCTGATGCATTAAGTTTTGCAGAAGTCACTTATAAAGCCTCTCCTAATAAATATATTTCAGCAGGAGTGATTCAGGAAGAATATAGAGATTATATTAGTCGATAATTTTGCGTTAATGAGAGCCTTACTAATAATAGATATGCAATTGGGGAGTTTCAGGCCCTATGAGCTGCGGTATGATACCTTTGCTGTTATTGATCGGATCAACAGACTTTCTGAGGCGTTCAGAAAGAACGGGGATCTGGTCATTTTTATACAGCATGATGGGACAAAGGAAAACTGTTTTCTGCCGGGGACAGAAGATTGGTCGTTATTACCAGAGCTGATCAGAGGACCCACAGATATATTTGTCTCTAAAACAGTAAATGATTCGTTTTATGAAACAGAACTTCAAACGTTATTGACCAGCAGCGGCGTGACGGAATTGGTCTTGACCGGATGTGCCACAGATTTTTGTGTGGATGCTACAATAAAATCGGCCTTGACGAAGGACTATTCTATTACTGTAGCTGCCGATGGACATACCACCGCTGACAGCCCCATAATCCCTGCCCGGCAGGTGATAGACTATTTCAATTGGTTGTGGTCAGAAATGACGTCCACAGGAGGGATGATTCGAGTTGAAACTTGTGATGTAATTTTATAAATGACAGCCCTCGTATGAACTATTTAACTTCAAGTCTGATATGAGCACAAGTTTAACCCAAATGGAAAAGATCCAGCTTCGGAAATATCTTTATTTACTACGTGCTTTCCTAAATAACGAGATCGCAGTTTCAGTTTTTGAGACGAGCTTTCTTCAGCTTAGGAGGGAAGATATCCACTGGATGGCATCTGTTTCTGACAATGGAATCTACCGAATTTTGGATACGCTATTCTTGGATGTGGACGAATATGCTCCTGATGAATTGTATGATGAGAGGGATCAATTTAATATTAGTGAATCTGAACTTAAAAGACGGCTAGGAGCTCATTTAGTATTGCTTGAAGAATTGATATCGTAAATAACTAAATTTCGAAAAAATGAATTGCGGGAAATTGTATTTTACTCTTGAAAGGAAAGCGAATCCATACGAAGAAGATCAACTCAATGGACTTTGGGGGAGTATTCAGATAAACTATGAATATTTAGGTTTAACCGAAAATATACTTGATTGGGAGTGGGATATTAATGAAGTTATAGAATGGTTTGATGAGGCTGAGGGTATACTAGCTATCAAAAACTTAAACGTCTTAAATGATGGGAATAAATCCATTGCCGAATTGCGAAATCTCGGTTACGAGCGATTCTTTTTCTTCAGTGAGGATGAGCAGTATTTGTACTACAAAGAGTTGGAAGAGTGCTTTTCTGATTATAAATTTCATTTGAGAGGCACACCTACACAGATATATTATATTGGATTGAATAATGGAGAAGGTGAGCTTTCCTATTTTTGTCGCGAACAAAAAGTATATAAACGATACTGTTTTAACATGGATGAATTTCTGGAAAGTACAAAAGAAACGCTATTGAATTTTCGATAGTTTTTACATGGGAAGTAGGTAACTTTCCGATAGGTGAATATATAATCCTGAAGGCACCTAGGGAAGAGGTAATCCCCTTTTCCGTCAGAGTGGTGCAAAAGTAGGATAAATAGTAATATTTAAAAGTTTAAGTGGGTAAAAATGACTGTTTTATGATTGAGTACTTTCTTCGTAACAATAACGTAATATTTTATAATTTAAAGTTATCCACATTCATACACTTCAGTATGTCAGGTAGTTAATGTTAGTAATAAGCAGCAAACGCATCCTATGACAATCTTTTGTCCAAAATGTGTAAAAGTCAAACTACCGCTTCGCAAAAAAATCCCTGATATTTGTTGTAGAAAGATAAAAGCCACACTGCGAATGTGGCTTAAAATCTTTGGGACAGGTCCAAACCCGTCTTCATATTTGGTTTTCAAATGTAAATATTTACGCTAATTCGTAATAATTTAATTGAAAAAATGACAATTGGTTTGGCTCCCCTAATTTAATGAGTTTAGTGACCTCTTAACTCATATTATTCAAAGATGATTCGTAAGAATACAACGGAACTTTCAAAACTAGGTTTTGGAGGAAATGGGAGGAGTCTGCATGCCAGAATTGCAGCAAGTTTGATGGTAGGATACTGTAGAAAAGGAGGTTGTGATGAGATTGTCATGTAGACAGCTAGATTTTGCACAGGAGAATCCAAAAGGGATGGCGCAGTTACTAAAGACAGTGGCAATTGTTCGAGGTGGGTTTAATAAAGTAACTCACGAGATTTGTTATTCTTTAGCAAAGGGAAATATCAATTTTCAGGAAGCTAAGACATTCCTTGAAATTAGATTGAGAGACGAATTTGCCGATAATAGGAAAAATCGAAAACGTAGAGAATTGTGCCTGGCTGTGCTTGAGAATTTTTATACATTTTTGACCGAAGAAGGTCTTTCTTGTGTACTCAATTATTCACAGATGAACGTGAAATTAAAAGATGGACATACAATAGGAGGACAAAGTTGCGCTGTATTTAAGGACTCATATGGAAATCCAGTCGGAGTCGTTTTGACAGAGAGTGAGTTTGACTTCGGAAATACTTTGCGATTGCCTATTGAACAATATTGGATAGCTTGGAAGATGAAAGCAACTAGTCTTTCTGCTGTGCGGGTATTTGTTTACAACACTAGTGATCATTCTTATCAAACTATTTCGTATTCCGATGAAAGGATACAATATGTGTTGGATCGATCCAGTGAAGTTATTACAAGGGTCGAAATTGAATTGAAAGAGATTGGATAAATTAGATCACGCCATTCTCTAAATGGCGTGATCTAATTTATTTGTAGTGGATATTTTGTTAAACTTATTTAATGAACATAGAATTAATTATAGATTTTTTTCTTTCAAGAGAAAATTGGAAAGATTTTATCATACCATCTTTGGCTATTGCAATCCCTATTTTTATTACACTAATTATTACCCATTTAGATCGTAAAACAAATGCGAAAAATAGGTTAGAGGATTTAGCCCAATACGAAAAAGATAAAATTAAAATGCTTTTGAAACTGGAAAGACTCTCAGAAAATTCAAGTATGATGCTAAATGCTATTAAGTCAGGAATGACAACACATGTTAGCGTATTAATTAGGGTAAAACAATTTTTAGATAATGAATCACTATAATGGATGAATGACCAGTAAATTAACTTTAAATCATCCTGCAAGTCTAAATAAATGGATATTGATTAGATTTTTTTACAACAAAAATAAAGGGTATTTACCCTTTATTTTTGTTTTTTTATTATAAAATTGCTGTATATTTGAGGGTAAATACTTTCAGAAATGAAAAATATAGATGTAGATAAGCTTCTTCAGGAAATATTCAATGACGAGGTGTCCTTCGATTTGAAAGCACGTTTTGATGAGAAGATAGAAGAATATGGGATCACAAAGACCAAAGCGCTTAAGTTATTGAGTATAGATAAAGATGTGTTTGAAGATATCATTAATGGTACAGCCAAGCAGCCGAATCTTATTCATGTCGTTAAAATCGCCGAGTTTTTAGATGTTGATGTAGATGACTTTATCCAAATGGTGCTTAGAAACCAGAATGTTGAAAATATAGCTTCGATAGATCGTGCACGCAAGGTGAAATTCTTAATGAAAAACTTTGATGTAAAAGCACTTACAAAGGAAGGTTTTTTTGAGAATGTTGATGATGTAGATTTACTTGTGGAGCGGGTTTTACATTACTTTGGTTATGATTCCATTCGGTCGTTTGAAGAGGAACTTGTTACACCGTTGTATAGCAGAGTCAAACGTAAGTTCTCGGATAAGATGAAAGATTTTTGGGTACGTTCAGCTTATCAAACATTCAAGCTGATTGACAATTCGAATGAGTACGAACGTGAGCGATTGAAGGACGTTATCGTTAATATGAAGCCATATTCGCAAGATGTTAAAAACGGTCTTTATACGGTATGTAGAGCCCTATACAATATTGGGGTTACAGTTATATTTCAGGAGTATTTGACCACAACGCAGGTTAAAGGGGCGACTTTTATTATCAATGGTAAGCCATGCATTGTATTGACAGACAATCCAAGAAAATATCCTACAATCTGGTTTACATTACTTCATGAGTTACACCATGTTTTGTTTGATTATGATGCAATTAGTACCAATCGTTATCATTTGTCGGATGATGAAGATCTATTTTTGATAGAGGAGAAAGCGAATACTTTTGCGCGTGAATACTTTATGCCAAAAGCAGATTTTGATTATATCAAGACCTATATCAAAAATGCATATGTTGTCGAGCGGTTTGCTAAGGACAAGGAGATTCACCCATCGTTAGTTTATTCGTTCTATGCTTGGTACCAAAAGGACCTTTATGGTAAGAATTATTATGGAGCCTTCAAGGAGTTCTATCCCGATTATAAAATTGCAGTTGCTCGGCTGAATCCAATTGCATGGAATGAGGAGAGTGTACGGGTTGCGAGTGAAAAAATAAAAGCTGTATTTGAAATCAATTAATAAACTATTTTATGGAGAATAATAATAAAAAGAAAGCACAACAGGACGAAGCTGTCGGTCAAGCAGATTTAGAGCGTCTGGAATTATTGCGGCGTGCACATGAGAAAAAAGGCAAGCAATTAACTATCGATGGTGAATCTGGAAGCTTGAGGGAAATCGACGAACTACGTGAGTTAGTTGGTAAACAACTGGAGAATCCCGAAGAAAAGTATAACATTTACTACAAAGGAATTCGGAAGCTATTAATGGATCATTTACCAAAAGGAGATGAAGCTAAGGAGATGCGTGATATTATTTATGATGAGAAAAATATCTTTTTAAATCTCGGCAAGCGTAAGTCAGATGGAGCAGGAGTTCGCGGGTCTGATGGACGTATGACTTTTCAACCAGTTATGAATGAGATCTTGGATATCATTATAAAATGGGTAGGTAGCTCGCAAAATCCTTTTGAACTTTATCGTGATTTCTATATGCTCAACGAAAGACATGAATATCAACACGAAGATTATGATGATACTACTGCGAGCGTGGCAAAAGCAATGTTAACATTGGGAGATAACTTGTAATAAACAAGCAATTTTAAGTATTGGGGCATAAAAATTAAATAGTGATTGATATTAAGTTATATTATGGAAGAGGTTTTAAAATTTGTTAAAGAGCACCAAATGCTTTCTGGAAGTATAGGTATTATTCTAGTTGCGATTATCGGGATCTTTATCAAGAATAAGAATAATGGGGCGAGCCAAAAGCAAAAATTAGGTAATAATTCTAAAGGGTACCAAGCGGGGAGAGATATAAAGATAAATAGTAAATAATATGTTTTGAAGATTTTTGAAATAGTAATTAAATATATTATGGGGTCATCTAATAAATTAGATCAGAATGCTGGTGATAATTCAACTAATGTTCAAGCAGGCAAGGATGTGGTAATTAATACATATGGGCTAGAATTTAAGGATGTTAAGGAAATCGTTGAATTGTTGTTTGATAAAAATTTTCCAAAATTGCAGGAAAAAGCCTTGAAACAAGCGGAAGAGCATGTTCAACTGTTTTATACGCAATTCGAAACTAAATTGAGGGAAAAAGCTGATAAAATAGATGTTGAGAAACTTAGCGAACCGGATATTCAAGCAGATCTCAATGATGCAATCAGAGGAGCAGCTCGAAAAGGTGAAAAGGGAAATCTAGATTTATTAGCGGAACTTTTGACTAAGAGATTGGAAGTTGCTACTACCGAAGTTGTTTCTATGATGGCCTCTGAAAGTCTAAATGCTGTACAGTATTTAAACACTAGACAAATACAATTTTTAACATTATTATTCGGGATAAAGCATTTTCATTTTGTACGGGATACTTTAGCTGAATCTCTTGACGTTGGAAAGAGACTTATTTTAGGAGGTTTGGATTTAGTGAAGGAAATTAACAATACAGATGTACAAGTGTTGGAATTATACGGGCTGATAAAACATTCCGAAGTGATTATGGAAGATCATACTTTGGAGAATATTCGTCGCAAATACGAGATTTTTTCTAATATCTCAAAAGATTCATTTAAAGAACATTTAAGGGTTGTTTGCCCATCGTTTTATTCGTATTGGCAGATATATGAAAATAAGGCTGGGGGGAACATCGCTTTAACTCCAGTTGGAAAGATAGTCGCTATTACTTTTTTCAATAAGATCCAAAATTATTATAAAGAAACACCAGAAAGGTGGATTCATTAATTAGGGAAGGATTAGATATTTGACACTATTTCCTTTTGGATTCTTGTCCAAATTCGTCGATTTTTATTTTACATTATAGCTTTTTCTGGCAAAAAATCTCTTGGAGACATTCCAAAATGGTCAGCTAAGGCATTGATATGATCGATATTATATTTTGCTCTATTTGATGGATTTTCTACATTGGTTACAAAAACTCGGCTTACTCCAATAATTGTGGCGATATCAGCTTGATTTAAGTTTTTCTCTTTCCTTAGCTTATAAATAAAGTCAATAATATATTGTTCAATTTTACTAATTTTTGCTTTACTCTCCATAAAAGCTAAAGACTTCAAAAAATATTATTAAAATGTATTGCATGTATTACATTTTAATTTTATCTTTGTTATTGTATTAAAAATGAAATTATAGAAAAGACATTAATAAGAACATAAGCTAATAAATATAGACTCATAACAATACTCGTAACAAATCTGGCGATTTAATTAATGACAATACGAGTGTGGGTAATGCGTCAATTCATTATCTTTGGAAAATATTTCCTGAGGTAGGGTTGACGCTTACTTATCAGCGCCGTATTGTCATCCCAATCGCTCCTCAGAGGTTGGGGGCCTCGCCAGGGCTTTTGTTACGGCGACAGTAAGCGATCACCCAACTTTTGTTGTATAAATACTACAAAAAGCATTGATTACATGTATTGTTACAGTGTAATCAATGCTTTTTTATTTTATATCAAATGAAAAAACAAACCACAAAAAACATTTTCAAATCTCCCGAGTAGCTCGGTATGATTCAGCCAGCAATGATCTGGTCACATCAGCTATGGAATTCGAGACGCCCAATTATTTACCTAGTGATACTCATTCAGAAGAATTCTAGCTACCCCAATTAATCAATTTTATTACACATGGCTTATGGCCTGAAAAAGTAGCTGATTCAGTCGGACTGGAATAGCTATGCCCTAAGCTTGAGATTAAAAATCTAAAAAATGAGATCCAATTATGCTCACCTAGTCCTCCTTGATATGGTGATTTACGAGACCCATCGATCAGGATATGATCCTGTTAAAAATGTTCAAGACTTTTGGGATAAGTATCCTCTAAGCACAATTAAAAACTATATCGTTGCTTTACATCCCAACACGAGCGATAAGGAAAAGATAAAGAGTAATCCACAATTGTCTGAATTCTCCGTCGATCTTCTCCGCACATTGATAGCTTATCTAATGATCCACACGCATCAAATGGATCTAGGTAAAGTGTCAATTTCAGTAGAGGTAAACAAAGAGGAGATAGAGACTTCTAAAACGATCTCGGATTTCTTCCAACGGGTATCACCTTCCAATAAAAATTCCTAGAATTATGAAAAGATTAAAACTACAATCCAATAACAGCGTATTGCTAAATATTCAGATATTAAAGATCGCGGTACTCGTCATCTTATACTTTCTAGTTTCTATGTTTAGTTTATCAGCTCAGACGCCCCGCAAGGACAGCGGGGCCGATGGGCTTTCTATTAAATCGCTCAAAGTAGGGGATTCTATTCCTACAGACCTATGGAATTTGCCGTTGACAGTTATAAATGACCACAAGGGAAATAATACGATTAAGCTCTCAAATTTTAAAAGCAAAAAACTGATTATCATTGATTTCTGGGCGACATGGTGTGCTCCTTGCATTAAGATGCTCCCCAAACTAGAGGGATACCGATCCATATATGGTCAAGACATCGCGATACTTGCTGTAACAGATGAATCCAAAGAAAAGATACAGACCTTTAGTGCTAGAAGCAATAATCCAGTCTTTACTGTCTATGAAGATCAGATTTTAAAGAGGTACTTTCCGCGCCACTCCTTACCGCATTCGATATGGATAGCGGATGGTAAGCTCCTGTTGTCAAATTCCAGCGATTACATTACGGATAGCAATATCCAAAAGGCTATTCAAAGAAAAACAATAGCAGAATTTAAAAAGCCTGCATTCGCCGATTATGAAGACAGTATCAATTTAAAGAATTTCCTCAAGGAAAAGGTCATTACTCAATATGGTTCAAACCGGGCTTTTTATCGCTCGTTCAATTGGCATATTGGTCGATTGAAAACAACTAAATCTTACTTACGCTATCTCAATGGAGCTATTGAAGATATGCTCTACAAACTTTATAGCAGAGATATACCGCATTACGGCCGATTCAACAGATTGGTGTATGATATTCCTGATTCGGTTAGAGAACGCTTGTGCTACGATTATGAGAAGTTTGCGAGTATGCCGATTGTAGAGCGATCTAAGTGGAATTTTCAATGGAAAAAGGATCATTATTATTGTTATGAATTTATCAATATAGATAGTACAACTGATCTTGATCCGAAGACGATATTCAGGGAAGATCTTCGTTCATTTTTACTGGAAAAGTTTGGTGTGTCCTTCTCGTTGCAGCCTATGCTGAGAAAACAATACTTGATTACTGTTTATCCGTCAAACAAAACATTGAAAGGATTAAAAACGGAAAACTTTTTTGATCCCAATACACGAAAGGCTCGATTTGTCAATATTCCACTAGAAAATATCCTTGGCATTATTGCAGAACAAAACAAGCATAATCCTATACCGATCGTATGGGATAAAGCCTATACAGAGCAACTGTACAGCATCGACTTTGCCTGTTCATTACAGGATCTGCCCACTGTATTCGCTATACTGAAAAAGCATGGAATCCATGTAGAGCTTTGTGAGCATCCTTTGCTCAGTATTCATCTCACACAAGCCGCAACAGTTGGAGAGGAGGTATCGGATGAAAATTAATGCTCTAATCTTTTTGCTCCTGCAAATAATCTGTTTAAGTAGTCTTGCACAGACAAAGTTAAATATCCGGATCGCAGATGACGAATCAAGACCAATCAAAGGTGCTTCCCTAAAGATGTTGGGGAGCAGTAATGCCGTGATGTCGGATCAGAATGGATTTGCTTTGATAACAGTGTCGCTTGCCGATCGCTATGTGGTGTCGCATTTAAACTATCGTACGGATACGCTTGCTGGCAGTCGGCTTTTGGCGGAGAGGACCATTGTACTTCAACCGCTTGTCAGAAAGATCGAAGAGGTATTGGTACAAACAGGTTATCAGTCGATATCCAAAGAACGGTCGGCAGGCTCATTTCAGGTGTTAGGAAAGGAACAATTGGAGCGTTCCAATTCAGCGAACCTTCTCAGTAGACTGGAAAATATAACCACGGGACTAGCTTTTATCCGTAAGGATAATAATGGAGAGGGCGAGGGAACTCCCAAGCTGCGATTGCGGGGAATGACCACCATATTTGGTGACGGCTCACCACTGATTATCCTCGATAATTTCCCTTTTAATGGAAGTATCACAGATATCAATCCGGAAGATATTGCCACGGTTTCGGTTTTGCGTGATGCCTCGGCGGCAAGTATCTGGGGAGCACGGGCTGGGAACGGTGTGATCGTGCTGACAACAAAAAAAGGAAGTCAAAAACCACAAAGTTTCCAGTTTTATACAGGACTTGAAGCGGCTTCAAAACCAAATTTTGACAGATCACCTTATCATATTAATGCGGGTACATTTATGGACATGGAGAAGACTTTCTTTGATAAAGGATGGTATGAGCAGAACGACTGGACACTGAACTCTCCGTATGTCGATCGGTTATTTGATCTTAAAAATGGAAAAATATTCGAAACGGATTTAAATTCATGGACTACAGTGATGCGGCAAAGGGATTTCGTCAATGAGATGCGTAAGGAATTATACCAAGTGCCCATTCTGTTGCGATATGGTATAAATAGTACCGGTGGGTTTGCGAAGGGTTCTTATTACTTTTCTATAGCGAATCAGGCGGACCAAATTACCATTCGCCATAATTCGAATGCTAAAACCAATGTCGTCGCCAATATAGATTACCGACTGACTGATGCGTTGACACTGGATATCGAAACGCAGGTGATGCATAATGTCATCAAAAACGATGGCATGGGTATAAGCAATATCATTGCCACAGGCAAATCCTACCTTCTTCCATATGCTTCTTTTGGAGATGAATATGGCATCCAGAAGCGTTATAGTCTGCCGTATATTGAATCGGCAGAATCAAATGGCTATCTTGATTGGCGCTTCTATCCTGAGCGGGATTATCTATGGCGGGAAAACAGAGACCGTGATTTATCATTTCGATTTAATGGAGGCTTGCGCTATAAATTTCCTTTCGGTCTTGATATCGGATTTAAGCAATTATATACGGTAGGCAGCTCTGCATCGAGAAAATATTATTTATCAAATTCTTATGAGAGTAGAAACCTGATTAATCAGTATACTTCACCAGACGGCACGCGTGCTATACCGAAAGGTGGTCTATCTCATACATCAAGTGATTCGCAAAGGGGATATGCGACTAGATTCTTCCTTTCTTTTGACCGTAATTTCGAGGACCTTCACCAGCTGAATCTATTTGCTGGAGTAGAAAGGAATGAAAATATCATCGAGGGGACTCCGACAATGACCGTGTATGGTATTAACGATCAAACGTTGGTGGGAGCATCATCAATTGACTATAAAAATCCAGTACAGATGAGTCCGCAAGGAAATTGGGGATATATTCCTGCACCTGATAGTAGATCGATGTTGAAAACGGATCGATATGAGGCATACTATGCCAATGTGGGCTACACCTTTGATCGTCGGTATACTGCTACAGCTAGCGTACGTGTAGACCAAAGTAATCTGTTTGGTGTAAACTTCAATCAAAAGCGCGTTCCGCTTTGGTCTACTGGTTTAATGTGGAATGTGAAAGCAGAGCATTGGTTTAAAAGCGATCTGCTTTCAGCCTTAAAGCTACGGGCTACAATTGGCGAAAATGGAAATGTGGATAAGACATTGACGGCATATCCTATTGCTACATACGGCAATGATTCCTTTAACGGCCTTACTCGTGGTACGCTTGCCAATACAGGTAATCCATCTTTACGGTGGGAGAAAATAAGAACACTTAATTTGGGGCTGGATTTCGGTCTATTTAACAGCAGGATTGTCGGGCAGGTTGAATTTTATAATAAATGGGGGCGTGACCTGATCGGTGATGCGATTGTGGATCCGACAACAGGAATTGATAATCAAATTTTACGGAACCGGATTAATTATGCGAATGCTTTGACCAGAGGTCTTGATGTTGACCTGACTGTACAGGCGATTAAGCGTAATCAGTTCAGTTGGACGGGCAATGTGATTCTCAGCTATGTAAACAATAAAGTCACACAATATGATGATGGTCAGAACGGCTGGGCTATTGCTACTTACCTTGGTCAGGAGCAGGTATTCTCACCGCCTCAAGTTGGTAAGCCTCAAAATTATCTGTATAGCTACAAATGGAATGGTCTGGATAATGAGGGAGATCCGGTTGTTTACCTGACTGATGGTACGGTTTCCAAAAATTATGCAGCTTACCTACAGGGACTGGAGTTGTCGGATCTTGTGTATGCAGGTAGTACAGTGCCGACATGGTTCGGTTCGTGGCGAAACTCATTTAATATTGCTGGTAGGTTTAACGTTAGTTTTCTGCTGAGTTTTAAAGCAGGCTATGTGTATCGTAGACCCTCATTGTCTTACTATAGCTTACTGAACAACTGGATGGGCCACATTGAGATGGTGGATCGTTGGCAGCAATCGGGAGACGAAAACCATACATCAGTGCCGGGTATACCCAAAGACCTAGCGTCGATGTCACAGCGGGATATGGTGTATCAAATGAGTGAACAGACAATAGCATCCGCCGCTAATATTCGTATGGAGGATATTCAGTTTGCCTATACCTTTCCTTGGAAAAACAGGCTGTTTAAAAAGGTAGATTTAAGTTTCAATGTAAAAAACTTGGGGATACTCTGGTCCAAATCCAAGGAACATATAGATCCCGATATGCCATTGAGTTTTTATGCACTCCCTTTACGGGCGTCAATGCTTTTGAAGATTGATTTTTAATGATTTGAATAATGAAAAAAATAAAATGTATTGCTTGCTACACCATGTTTGGCTTGCTCACCTTAATAACAAATGCCTGTAAAAAGGATTTCTTGGATGCAATTCCTGATCGCGCCCGATCGATCCCAACAACGCTTACGGATTTGAGGGCACTATTGGATAACTCGTCCATCATCAGTAAACTGGCTGGATATGGGATGCCCGAAATGTCTACGGATGACTACTATGTCAATCTGAATATTTGGGCGGCTTTATCTCGAGCCGAACAAAAAAATATGTATACATGGGCTGCGGATATCTATGGGAATTTTGAGGGGATAGATGATTGGAATGCTCCTTACCAGCGGATCTTATATTGTAATTTGATATTGGAGCGTCTGAAGGCTGTAACAGAGCCTTATGATGTTCAGGAATTTAACGATATCAAGGGAAGTGCATTGTTTATCCGTGCGTGGTCTTTCTGGGAATTATACAATTGTTTTGGCGCACTATACGATCCAAAGACATGGGATACCGAATTGGGAATCCCCTTAAGATTGGCCTCCGATATTACTTTGCCAACAACTAGGAGTACGGTACGGGAAACGCTGACACAAATTGAAAACGACATGAAGGAAAGCGTAGATCTCTTGCAGGGGCTGCCTCTGGTAAAAACACGGCCATCAAAGGCTGCTGCATTGGCCTTTCTTTCTCGGTTTTACCTGTTTATGGAGAATTATCCTCAGGCAGAAAATACGGCATCGGAAAGTCTTTCATTGCAATCAGATCTCCTTGATTATGCTTCACTTTCTACCTCGTTAAATTATTCCTTTGGACTGTTTAATAAGGAAGTGATTTTCCATACCAATATGACCATTTATACTATTTTAAACGCTACAAGGTTAAATGTGTCAAAAGAACTATATTCACTTTACAACGAAGGTGATCTGAGGAAAAGCTTGTTTTTCAAAGCTTCTGGTAGTGATTTTCAATACAAGGGCTCTTATAATGGATCAGCTTCCTTTTTTATGGGATTAGCGGTTAATGAAATATGGCTAAATAAAGCTGAAGCTTTGGCACAGCAGGGTAAGCTTCAGGATGCAATTGAAACTTTCAAACAGTTTGCAAAATTTAGATATAATACGGAGCAGGATGTACCAACTGCCAAGAATAATCTATTAGCATACCTAAGGGATGAAAGGCGTCGAGAGCTGGTCTTTCGAGGTATTAGATGGATGGATCTTAAACGATATAATCGGCATAGCGATACGCAGGTAATGTTAAAAAGGTCTATTGATGGTAAAGATTATACTTTGGAGCCTCAAAGTAGGCGTTATGTGTTTCCGATTCCGAACGAGGTGATTCGGATAACAGGAATAGCACAAAATGAACGTTAAAGTAAAAGGCCCGAGTTAGATCGGGCCTTTCACATTTTTATTCTACATCGCGATGATATTGTTCAATCTCAGAAACTGTAGGATCTGATAGTGCATCATTCACTGACGTCGGAACAGAAGCTGTAGTTGTCATTTTAATAAAACAGGTATTACCAGGATTTTCTTCTTGACATTCGCTATCTGCGGGGGGATTATCTTGCGGATTTGATGTGTCGATAGTTTGCCCGTTTGCAGCAACTGGATACCATTTGGTAACTGCACCTGATTTTGCTTCGAATTTGTCGATCATCTTAAATGAACTGAAACCTATGATTGCTAAGCCTGCGATCAAAAGCATTGCATTATTTTTTATGAGCTGTATAGTTCTCATTTTATGGCCTTTTATTTTACGCAATCAAGTTTTTTATATTGCGTTTGATCAAAAAAAGATTACCTCAAAAAACTTTGGTTGAATATATAGCGATCAAGACTTTGCTTTAACGAGATGTCTCTATCAATAAGTATCTCGGCTGTGCTTTTTACGTGGCACAGCTCACGTGTCATAATTTAAAGCTATACCGGCCCAAGCCGGGAACAAGGCAAATTTCTCTGGAAATCGCTTCCTGACCACCATTAGGAAGTGGTATAGCGGCACCAAAAGTACGATAGAAAGGAGGGGATCTTTGGCGTTTTCTTTGCCGTGTTGTTCCTCTTTGTGCATGGGGCTGGTTGGGCCAGTCAAGTACCATCCCAGTATGGACAGGATCAACAGAATCAGATTGACGACCAAGTGCCAAGACCAGGATAAGCGGCTGAAAACAGAGGCACAGCCGCATGGTCGGTTTGGATAGAAACCCACGAGTCCCAGAGCAATGAATACACTAAATGAAAACAGTAGAATAGCGGAAAGTAAGTAAGCGTAATGTCTATATCTTCCGATAAACAATAAGCCAAGAAGCAGCTCAGTCAATGGTAGAAGCCAATACAATAGGTCAGTCAGAAACGTAGCGAGTGGCTGGCGCTGTAGAGCCGCGTGGAAAGCATCCAGCTCGAGCAATTTGTCGACAGACACATAGAGCCAAAATACCATCAGAAAGATGCGGATACTTTGTGTAATGATATGTTTGGCTTTAATGTTCATGTTGCTGTCTTTTACTTACATACTGTGTAAAGCAAAGTTAGGTCAGCAAAGGAGCTAAGACGTGTCAAACTAGAAACAGCACTGTTGTCGAAATCGAAACCTCAAGCTACTCTCCCCGAATTTTTTCTAAGTATTCAGAGGGTGTCATTCCGGTAGTGTTCTTAAAAAACTTATCAAATTGCTGCACACTGTTAAAGCTACAGGCGTAAGCAGCTTGTGTGCTATTGGATAATCTGATCAGGTTTTCCTTTGCCAATTCGACTAAAAAGTCTTTACGGCATTGCCTTAGTGAATGGCCAAATACAGCCTTGTATACCCGTCCAATATATTGCTGGCTTTTTTTGAATAGGGGTGGCAGCTCATCCAGCCTAAATTCCTGGCCATCTACCGCTATGCTCCGCCGTATCTCTTCCCGTACCTGGAGCGCTAGGATACTCCCGTCATAAACCTTTTCATACTCCTCAAAAATTTTTTCTTTACTGAGCTTGAGCAGTTCGAGGATCTGCCGATGTAGAAATAGCTCGGTATCCAGATCGATAAACCGCAAATGTTCGAGTAGGCGCCCGATCATCACTCGGGTACGTGGGCCAATTCTGAAATCAATGCTCTGAAATGGTCGTGTACTCTTATTGCGAAAAGCGGCAACGAGTTCGTGCAAAAAATTGAAATGTCGCTCATGGTTTTTACGGAACATCTTGCCACGGAAGTAAAAGGAAAATAGTTGGGTATGCCCTTTAGGAAATTCCAAGATATATTCTCCTGGCGGAAGATAACAGTAACAACCCCGTTTGGGATGAAGATCAAACCGTTGATGATCTTTTATTAATAGAATGGGCTCAGCAGACTCCAATACATAGAAAGCATGCAGGTCGCCCCGCTCGATCCGTAGTCTGATGCTATTTCTTTGTTGTCCATAGCGATGCAAGGAGGTCAGATAGCTCAAGAACCCATCAAACTCCTGTAGTAGCGCCTCATCTCCATGTTCGTTCTGAAAATAGGATGGTTTGGCGATCTGCATAAGCTGTACGCCCAGTATATGGCGTAAGGCTGAGGTGTTGCTGGTCGAAGTATAGTGTTCCTCCAGCGCAATAAATAGGCTTTTTTGCATGGTCAGATTTTTAATAAAAAGAGCAATATCGAAGCAGCGATAACTATTGGAAGAATTTAACCGTAGACAGCCGATTCTTTGCGCGAACGTCGCGCGAATGGCAAAACTGGCGTGAATAGGAAAGTTGACGCAAAAATAGGCTGAGTACGCTTTTATTCGCCTTTTCGGTGTATTGGATTGGATATTTGTAGTACTGATTCAGCAAACTCTGTCGACAAGAGTCTGGGATTTCCAACCCTGCGATTTTTGGACTTTTAGAATTGAAAAATTGTAAACAATGACTGAAATAGTATCGAATAAGATTTTGGTCCTGAATAATAGCACAGCGCTGCAGGTCGTGAGATTGGCAGACTTTCTGGCTATCTTTTCACGAGCTGGTGAAGATGAAGCGGATAAGTGCGAAATCTGGGCCTTCTGACAACTGCAACTACTAATCTGCAATCTCCGGCTACGACGCCGGGGATTGTTTTTAATCCAATTATATATGACTAATGACCACATGAACTATGCGTTTTTCAGCGCCAACTTACATCACTATGTTCCGTCAATACCCTGGGAAGAGCATAATGCGCTGTACTCAATATTTAAAAAGTATCATATCCCACGTAATCCAGCGCTTTATGGCGCTACGATAACAGGCCTTGATAAGATGACGCGAGCTGGAATATTGACTGGCTTCCATCTAGGACAACATGAGCTTTTGCCACTCTATCTCGCTGGAGCGGGAATAGATTTTGATATTTTGATAAGCAAAAAAGTTTATCAAAAGTACAGACATAGCTTAAATCTGCACCGGACATCTCTTGAAGTAGCAGATAGGCATTTTGATTTTCTCTTTGCCGAAGACAAATATATCGTGCTTCAAATGAAGAGAGCGCTATATTCAGGTAGACATATTCTGGTATTTGCGGACGGCAATCTTGGAACTGGAGATATAGATGGTCTTCTTGTGCCCGTATCTTTTTTTAATGAGAAGCTTTATGTGCGACGTGGGATTGCTTTTATTTCCCATTTACTACAGGTACCAATATATCCGATACTGGATAAGCTAGCCGGCGATAATGTCAACATAGCTATTCAACAGCCTATCTATCCTACTTTTGAAGTAGGACGGACTGACTATATTCAGGACTGCATGCAACAACTTTTTGACTTACTATCGGATAGGTTAAACGGTAAATGGGCAGACTGGGCCTGTTGGGACTACTTGCATCGCAATGGAATGCTGTGTTTAAATGACTCTGAAGATGCATCGATCGAATTACTGAATCCAGAGCATACCTTTTCGTTTCATGTAGAGTCGAAAACTTTTATCTTAGATAGATTGAATTATAATATTTTTGTTATTTAAGGTTATTATTGTATTTATTAAATAAAATAATGGTAAATTTATAATTGTAAACCTATCATATAACCAATTATGATTAAGATTTTAAAGAGATATCGATCGCCAATTATATTATTTTTTAGCATTGTACTAATCTTGATCATCGGAAATCTGTTACGTTATCAACGACTGCTAAATGTCATGCAGATCATCGGTATTATGTTGTTATTTGTGCTCTATTTTAAGTTTTTGGACCTTAATCTAAGGTTGGTCATAAGTTCATCTTGGTCAAAACGTGGTATCGGAACCTTACTTTTTCTTTTTGTCTTGTATACCTTTATTCCTTTTTCGAAATGGGTCATATATGATTTCTATCCCCTTGTAGGCATTTTTCTTTTTAAGATAAATTCAGAGTTTGATGCGGTACAGTTTAAACTAAGAGTGGGCTCAAGTTTTAGTTCCATTCTATTGTTTACCATAGGCAATGTTTTTTTTAGAAAGCGTAAATTCAAACAATCTTTATTGGAAGCTGATAATAGCAATGCAAAACATGAAATTGACAATTTGCGTTATCAGCTTTCGTTGCGTGATATCAACCCGCATTTTGTTGAAAGTATCTTATCTACAGGCATCGGCAGATCGCTTATGGGAAAGGGTAGGGAAAGCGCTGATATGTTAATCCGATTTAACCAGGTGCTACGCTATGTGCTGGACCAGGATATTGCCGGGATGAAAGCTGTCCCATTAAAGATTGAATGGGATTATTTTATTGACTTGACTGATATTCTGCAATGGAAATATGGCGATGCTACAGTGGAGTTGCAGGTGGATGCTGACTGGGAAAAATGTCGTCATCATATTATTCCGATGTCTTTGGTGACGGTCCTCGAAAATGCGATCAAGTATGCCGTTTTCCAATTTGAAGGTGCGATCGTTATTAGCTTGGTCGTGAGCCGTTATGGGTTTGTATTTGAATGTAGAAATCTTTTCGATCCTGTGCAACGCGTGATGATGAAATCTTCCAATTTTGGTCTTGGCAATTTGCGGCAACGCCTGTGCAAAGATGAGCAATGTGGCATATTACATATTGAAGAATCTGGCAATGAATTTATTGTGCGGATTGTCCAGAATAAATTTAATGCGGATGGAAACTAGTATGATTTATCGAATAGGAATAGTAGATGATCAATTGGATGAACTACTTCTGATCCAGCGATATATAGCAGATGATCCCAGCTTAAAGATTGCTTTCTGTACTTCTGATCCGGTGCAGGCATTAAGCCTGATGGAGCATCAGGAGGTAGATATACTAATATTGGATATGAACATGCAGCCACTGAATGGCGTACAGTTCCTGGAAGCGCTAAAGGTGATGCCCCAAGTCATCGTCTGTTCCAATCACCCTGAATATATCTATGAAACATCGCCTTATCAATCGGCATTTATCCGTAAAACAATTGGAAGAGCGGCCTTTAATGAAACTATAGAAAGGGTTAAGGCATTCGTTGATGTTCCCGAAGATTTCATTGACCTGAATGATAATGTTTTAGATATAAAGACATCAAAATCTGCTGGCTATCACATTCAGGTAAATACCGACCGTATGATGCTAGCGGTTATTGAGGATAAAACAATGTGTTTTTACAAGGAGAATACAAACAGGCTGGGAAACAAGATGTATTTTACTAAAAATGGAAATATCACAATGGACTTATTGGAAAGTCTATTGGATAAAAAACAATTTGTACGTGTACACCGAAGTTATTTGGTTAATATGGCGTATGTAGAGCACTATTCTATAGATCATATTGTGATCAAGGGTACCGATGTGTTTGTGCCGATCGGGAAAACTTATCGGAACCGCTTTAAAGACAGCATCGGCAGATACCGTAAAAAGAACAGATGCTAATGAATTAGTCTGCGGACAGTTGCAGTGCGATAATCGATACGGTTTTAGTAATT
Organism: Sphingobacterium sp. HMA12; assembly: GCF_002933815.1. Taxonomy (GTDB): domain Bacteria; phylum Bacteroidota; class Bacteroidia; order Sphingobacteriales; family Sphingobacteriaceae; genus Sphingobacterium. Next base: position 2,786,673 of record NZ_BEYR01000001.1, on the reverse strand, counting down.
AATCTGAATGTATGATGAAAAGATTTGACCGATTATTACTCCTGATTGAAGCAATTAAAAATATGTTGGAAAAGCTATTAAATGGAGGCGTTTTACCCCAAAAAGAAAAGCTCCAGGCTGAAGACCTATTGACATCCAAAGAAGTACAGTCTCTCTTTGGAATAGTTCATAGTACCTATTATCGGTGGATCGACCGAAAATGGTTAGACCCAATTATTATCGGAGGAAAGCATTATCATCGTCGGGATGATATCCAATCGCTATTAGTGAAGCGAAAATATCGTGAAAGGGGTGGCCTGAATTAGCTTGTCAAGCGCTGATGCTGTCTTCGACAGCCCTTCGAAAAGGTTTCGACTGCTGTTCGGGACTGCTCCCAGACTGAGAGGGGGCTGCTTCGGCAATTCTTCGACTGGGCTTCGGGAGTGCTTCGACTCGTTCCCGAAGCCCAGTCGAAGCGCAGTCGAACAACAGTCGAATGTGACCCGAAGCAGTCTCGAATAGCTCGGCAACGAAACCCGAACGCTTGTCGAATGGCTCCCGAGGATCTCTTATCCTGTCCCACTTTGTCCCTTTTGTTATCCCAATTTCATTACCCTGTTATCCCCTTTTTTATCCTTTTCTATCTCGTATTATCCTGAATTATCCCATTGATTTAAATCGGCGGGGATCCCGCTTAGTTTAGCTGTTGATATATCAAAATAGTCCTGCATGCGGACATAGTATTAAACAAAATTAAAAAATAGTAATTATGGCAACATTTTTAAAAGGTATCCACGGCGCATACAGTGGTAAAGTGGGTAATATCGTAGGAAGTAATTGGCGTTCAGTTGATTATGTTAGGTCGGTGGCGAGGCCGACCAATAAGCCAGCTTCGTTAAAGCAACTTGCACAGCGTGAGAAGTTTGCATTATCGACGGCTTTTTTAGGGCCGTTAAAGGAACTCTTGAACCTGGGCTACTCTGATGTACAACAGGGTAAATCGACAGGGTACAACCAGGCGTTGCGTGATGTGCTCAAATTTGCGATCACTGGGATATATCCTGACTTTGAGATCGATTACAGCAGGGTTCGCATCAGTAGAGGGGCCTTGGCAAATCTTTTTGTCCCACAATGGACAGAAAGTGCACCCCAGGAAATCACATTGACGTGGATGAAATCTACAAGTGACCTCATGGGATACAACGATGACTCTGTGATTCTTCTGGTCTATAATAAAGATAAGAAATATTTTAATTTGATGGAATCGGCAACGCGAGATGACGAAACATTGACATTGACTTTTCCGTCGATATATGCTGGAGATACAATCGTGGGATGGGTATTTACAGGACACCGGGATGGTGTGAAAACCTCGTCAAGCGAATACATTGGTGAACTCACATTAAGTTAATAACATGAATAGCTACGGTAATATCAAATGTTACTACCGTAGCTTATTTCAGAAATCAAAAATGAAAATAGTACAAAAACAACTGGTCTCAGATATCGAGGATATCTACTGGCCTTTGACAAACAAGCAATTACTGGGTATTATATTGGCCTGTCTATGCTTCTTTTTTATTGCCGCGGGGCTATTGCTCCAGGCAATTGATCCTACGGCTGGTGTATTGGATATCGGCATATTGTCCGTGCTGCTATTCGGTATATTGTCCGGATTGCTGGTCATTTACTGCTGCTATTGGCTACAGGAGATCCTTTGGCAACCGTTTAAATTCTTTCGGGAAAATTTCAGTTATCACTTTAATCAATTGACATCATGGCAACAATGCATTATTTATTTTTCGGTGTTCTTTTTTTCAATGTTCTCTTTCTTGGTGATTTTGGCCATCCTGCTGTAAAGCGGGGAATCTTTGGCAATCAGCCCAGGGCTATAGCTATTTGGGTCAGACCTGGGCATGACGGATCAATAACACGCGTTCGCGAACGCATTGTGGATATCGCCCTAGGGGAGATCGGTATCCACGAAGCAACAGGCAAGAATGATGGCGCTAAGGTGGAGGAATACCTGGCCTACACAGGTCTAGGCAAAGGTTATGCCTGGTGTGCGGCGTTTGTGTCCTGGTGCTACGGAAAGGCCGGACTTGCTGCGCCGCGCAATGCCTGGAGTCCGGCGCTCTTTCCCTTAATCCGGCGTTATACCGAACCGCAGATAAAGCGGGATAGCATTCGGCCGGCAGATCTCTTTGCGATCTATAGCCAGCAGCAGGGACGAATCAACCATGTGGGCATAGTTCGGAAAATCGAGGGGAACTGGTTGCTGACGGTGGAGGGAAATGTTGCAAACAGGGTATTGTCCAAGCGACGACCAATCGTGACGATCTATGCATTTTCAAATTGGTTAGACTGAGAGGATAGAGGCTATGGAAATAAAACCAACTTGTATTTTGTCTATACTCATTGGCTTGCTTACGCTGACTTCATGTAAGATCTATGAAAATAAACAGCGCGATAAACGGAAAGAATTTGAAATGGACTGGCAGCATCTCCAGCAGCGTCAGCGGCAATATACCTTCCGGAAGGATACGCTTTCCCGCTTATGGTATTTTTGGACGGATAGTGCTTTCCGCTTCCATCCGGATAGTGGATTGTTCGCACAGTCGGGAAGTTTACTGGGGCAAGAGCTGCAAGGAAGCATCAGCACACAATCGCGGGATCGGTCCGAAACAGATGAGCAGGGAAGGTTAAAGGCCAGTAAGCAACAACGGAATAGCAAAAAGCTGCTATCTGCGGAGTACCTATGGCCCTTCGGCTTTGTCTTAGTCTTGTTTCTCCTTTGGAAATGGTTTAGATCCCGTCTGTCCCCATAGCTGGTCATGGAAAGATGGTGTAGGATACTGAGTAATTGAATCTGCCGTTGGGCATTTTAGCAGACAACTCTTTAAAATCGAGTTTTGTCTGCTTTTTCTAGATTTAATTCCCTGTTAATTTTGAAGATGCTATCTGTTCGAAAATTGTCCATGGATGACTGTTCCCGTACAATATTGTGTATCGAAAATAGCTACTTCTATTTCTTCTTTTGGGGTAACTTGGACATTGAAACAAATAACACACCTCGTGGGACAGTCCCATTTTTCACCAAGATTACCTTCTTATTTTGTAACTTGGAGTATTTGAGTTCAAGATGTGTTATTAACCTCCGGTATTTTACACCTTTGATTTCAGATAGGGGATATGGTATTGTTCGTTGAATCTTTTCTTGTCATCTCGATAGCTCCTGACAGCGCCAAGTTTATGCATTATTTTAATATAGCACCAAGCAAGATCAATTTGATAGGGTTTAAAGCCACTCCGAGCACTTTTTGGATACAGATGATGATTGTTATGCCATTCTCCAGCAACTATTCCCGGCCATACTTGATTTATTGATTTATCTTTCTCATTAAAATCGATGCCTTCCCGTTGTTTGTCTTCTCCTTTTGCGTGACCTTCATAGTTGAATGTTCGTACACCTACAGACCAAAATCCAGCGGCGCCAAAAAGAGTACAGGCGAGCGCATGGCCACCGATCAAATAAAATATTGCATACCAGAATGCCCAATTTAATATCCAGGACCATATCGCATGTGAAGGATTTACATACGAGCCCCATTTTTGATATTGTGCATAGCAGTTGGCTTTTACACCTGTATGGCGCATGAGGAGTTTGACTCGATTATAGGAATTTTCTGTCAGGTCTTTAGCAATAGGCTGATGATTTACATCCGCTAAGAAACAGTATAAGAACCCTGCTTGCGCATTATAAGGATCACCGGGTTGATCTGATTTTGCATGATGCACGTGGTGCGAAATCACATATATTTCTTCCGGTATAACATTGATTGTTAAGTTCTGCGTAAAAAAACGCCAAAACCCATTCCGAAATTTGAATGCTCCGTGTGTGGCAAATCGATGATGCCATATTGTTCCATGGGTGCCCATGACGATCATACTGTAAATGAATGCAGCAAGTACCGTCCACCAGCTGAAATGGTATACTAAGAATAGCACAAAAAATGGAATAAGGCACGCTACTTTTAGCCAACTAAAAAATGGTAACCAATTGCGCTTGTCTTTAAAGATATTCAGACGTTTGAAGAATTCATTCAGAAGTTGTTTTTTACTAGGTTTTACGAGGTTTCCGTCGCTGTCTTTCCATCCGTAGGTAGGAACTTGTAGGACATGATCTAAAAAGGGCATTTATAATTATTTAATGAAAAGTTTTGCTAAGTTACCATATAATAAGGATAAAAACTGTTAATATTCAAAGTTTAACATATCATTTGCTATTATTCCGATATACTATCATTACGTTCTTTCAGTTTATTTTTGTATATTGAAGACCCTCTCTACGTGCAGTACCCTATCGAAGATACAAGAAGATCGTATGCAAGGGTCTTAAATGGTAAAAGAATTACAGGCGATAATCGTGTGTAATTTTAATGGACAATGTGAAATATCGTTCTTATTAATTTTAATACAGCCTTTTGCTGATTATATTCTCTAAGTCGATAATGTCGAATGGTTTTTCCAGATAGTCATCAGCTCCAGCCTGTTTAGCCAAGCTTTGTATATCTTTGTTCGCTGATAGATAGATTACAGGTATTCTATTGAATTCCTGATGGTTTTTTAATAATTGCGTCGCTTCAATTCCTCCAATGGAGGGTATCCAGTTATCCATTAAAATTAAGTCGGGTTGTATCTCATTGACCTTTTCTATTACGTCGTGGGAAGTAGAGGATACAGCTACTAAATATCCAAAGCTCTCCAATATCATGGTGATCATCTCCAACAATTGTTTGTCATCGTCAAACAGTAATAATTTTTTCTTTTCCATTCTTAAAATTTTTCGATCAGCGGAATAAGTTCATCAATATCAATAGGTTTAGAAATATAACCATCGGCGCCAGCACTTAGGCATTTTTCCCGGTCACCGGACATGGCCTGTGCAGTCACCGCAATTATGGTTACTTCATTAAACATTTCGCTGGACCTCCTAATCTTAGCGATGCCTTCATATCCATCTATTTCAGGCATCATCATATCCATCAGCACGATATTGACACTTTTATGCTGATGGAGTATTGCAAGCCCTTCTGCAAAAGAGGAGCTGCTGAGCACAGCATATCCTTTTGACTTAAGAACCAACTTTAGTGCAAAAATATTATAAGGTTCATCATCTATGATCAGAATCAATTTTTTATTGTCCATATTTTAATCAGTTGTATAACCAGACACGTAATAATGAAAGTAATTGATCGGTATCCACCGGTTTTGAAATATAATCAGATGCCCCGGCTATGATACATCTTTCTCTATCACCGATCATGTTTTTAGCTGTTATGGCGATTATCGGTATTTCACTGTAACGGGGATTTTGACGGATCATTTTAATCGTTTCATACCCATCCATTTCCGGCATCACCATATCCATCAGAATGACAGAGATATCTTGGTGCTCTTCAATTTTTTCTAGTCCCTCCTTTCCGTCCATTGCAGAAACAACATTAATATGATACCTTTCAAGGGCCTGAGTGAGATAATAAATGGTGCGTATATCGTCATCGACGATAAGTACCTTTTTATTTTTCAATACTTCTGTAATGGTTCCTAAAGACGAGCTCTTTGACCGTTCTTCACCGGAATAATTCCCCACTAAATGCAAAAATAGTCCAACTTCGTCCAGTATTCTCTGGTAGGAATTGGCAGTTTTGATGACAATTGAATCAGCATATTGCTTCAATTTTAGCTCTTCGGATTTCGAAAGATTCTTCCCTGTGAATACAATGATAGGTATATTTTCTAAACCGGATTTTTGACGTATCGAGTCTAATGTATCATATCCCATATTGCCCGGAACGCCCATATCCAGTATAACACAATCTGCTTTATCGGAACATAGGCTTTCTACGCTTTCCGCAATAGTGGTCTTTATTTCAGAAGTGATATCGTAGCTTCCCAGAAAGTTAGCAAGCGCTGTCGCATGTTTTGAATTTTCCTCAACAATAAGCACCTTTTTCGGATTCCGTGCAAGTGCTTCCTCAATTTTTATAAACATCTGGGCCATTTGTTCCACCGCAATAGGTTTATCAATAAAATCGATAGCCCCTTGGAGCAAACTTTCACGTTTTACTTCAAAAGATGACATAATATGGACTGGAATTGGACGCGTTATTGGATTGTTTTTGATCTCTGCCATAACCTGCCATCCATCTTTTACAGGTAATTGAATATCCAATAAAATTGCCATAGGCTTATACATGAGCGCTGCATCGGTTGCCTGGTCTCCACGTACGATAACTACCCCTTTATACTTTTGTTGCCGGGTGTACCGAAGCAATGCTTTGGCAAAATTAACATCATCTTCCACGATCAATATCACTTTATCGCCTTCTTTGATGTCATTGCGGTCATCATCAACATCCGGTGGGATAATGTCAGCGATGTGTGGGTTACTGGACATTATGATTTCCTGTGTTTCTTCTATGTTTTCCGCAATAGACTGTATAAGTTCTCCTGTTGTCGGAACAGTATTTTCTTCTTGATTTTGGGGAAGTACAAGGGTAAAAGTACTTCCTTTTTTTTCCTGGCTACTTAAGCGGATTTCCCCGCCCAACAAACGCGAGAGTTCACGGCTGATCGAAAGCCCCAGGCCGGTCCCGCCAAATTTGCGGCGTGTGGACCCGTCAGCCTGCTGAAAAGCTTCAAAAATGACTTCCTGTTTGTCCGGTGCAATTCCTATGCCGGTGTCAGTTACGGCAAAAGCAATCTGTCCATCTTGTGCATCGCTTGGAAAGATGGAAAGTGTGACCTGTCCCTCTTTCGTAAACTTGATGGCATTCGATAATAGATTCCGTAGGATCTGGTCCAGTCGCTGCCGGTCAGTTCGTATTGTCTTTGGCAGGTTGTCTGCCAATTTAATTGTAAATGAGAGTGCTTTTTCCCTTATAATCGGAGAAAATAGATTGTCCAGGTCTTTCGTAAGATCCGAAATTGTAACCTCTTGATAATCGAGTTCCATTTTACCGGACTCAATTTTTGAAAGATCGAGAATTTCGTCGATAAGGGTCAATAGGTTTTTTCCGGATAATTGGATGACCTCGGCAGATTCAATCTGTTCGGTTGTCAGGTTCTTTTCCGGATTATCTGACATCAGGCGGGAGAGTAGTAAAATTGAGTTGAGCGGTGTACGCAGTTCATGTGACATATTTGCCAAAAATTCTGACTTATATTTCGTACTCCGCGCCAGTTCTTCCGCTTTTTTCTGAATTTCCTGATTCCGGTCTGCTATCAACATATTTTTTTCCTCAAGCATTGCAGAGCGTTGCTCCAGCTCTCTATTGGCTTGCAGCAGTTCTTCCTGTTGTACGCGGAGTTCCTCTTCGGACGTCTGGAGTTTTTGGGTATGGATTTCGAGATTTGCGTTGAGATTTTCCAGCTCGGCTTGCTGTGCCTGGAGCTCCTCTGTCTGCGATTGTGTTTCTTCAAGCAGATGTTGTACTTTCAGTCGGGCCTGGGCTGCGACAATTGCTGCACCAATATGGCGGCCTGCTTCTCTATAAAAAGGGAGCTGAGGCCCTTCGAATTTTCTGAAAGAACCAAGTTCGATAACACCTATACAGGTATGACCATCAAAAATTGGAAGCAATAGGATCGAATGCAGGGGGAAATATCCTGCAGTAAAACTGACCACATTTTCCGAAGGATTTGGATTTTCTATGGTCCGTATTTTGCCATCCAAAAATACCTGCCCAACTGCACCTTCACCGGGCGCAATAAACTGTCGCATGGAGTCTTCATGACCATAAGCCCCTATCAGGACGAGCTGCGAATGCTCAAGGATATAAAGGGAGCCATTTGCACATGCACCATACGTGACCAATGTTTGCAATGCCTCGGAGGCTAGGTCTTCTTTCATTTTGTTGCCGACCAAAACTTCGTTTAGCAAGGCGAGCCCGGTCTGGCGCCATTCATTGTTGCTCAGGTCATCGAATGATTGTTTTAACGAATCCGCCATATTATTCAGTGAACCCGCTAAACTTCCTAGTTCATCATGCTCCTGGTCATTGATTTTAACCGAATAGTTGCCGGCAGCAATCTGTCCTGCAATACGTTGTGTTGCTATGAGCCGTTGGGTGATCTCACTATCTTTTTTCTTAAGGTCTTGTTCAAGTTGTACGCGTTTTGCTAGGTCGCGTCTTAGCCTTATATATGAAAATATGGTAATGAACAGTGAAATTATCGCAGCGATGATCACAAAAAGTGAGGTCAATGTAGATGCAGCATTGAGCTTTCCAGATCTACTGTCGAGCAATTTCTCTTCATTGTCCGTAAATCTAGCAATGAGGGCACGGCATCTGTCCATATATTTCTTGCCCTCCTCCATATCCTCTAAGGTGACCGTACCCCGGCTCTTTTTTATAGTGACCAGTCCGGTCATTGTATTGAGCCGGGACTCGACCAACTGACCGACACTATCTATTATTTTTTGCTGTGGAGGATTGTCCGATACCAGGTCACGGGCAGTGGCAATTGACTGAGGAAGGGAGTGTAAGCTGCTATAATAGGGGTCCAAAAAATGTTCCCTTCCGGTGAGCAGAAAGCCCCGCTGTCCAGTCTCTGCGTTTTGTAGGTCAATCAAAATTCTGTTCGATCGTGCAATAACACGTCGACTGTGATCAACCATTTCACTATTATGGATCTGATTTCGGATACTGAGATATGATGCTGTCGAACTGGTCAATAATAGGGCCAGTGAAAATCCAAAGCCGATCTGTAGATCTCTTAAAAAATGTTTTGGCATTGCCTGGTTCAATTTAAAGGTAAAGAAAAATAAAAAGTAGATCCTCCTGTGGGGGCGCTCCGTACCCCGATAGTTCCATTGTGCTGCTTAATTATTTCAGCGCAGATATAAAGACCTATCCCCAACCCCTGAAAGTTTACGGACGATTCTTCCACACGGTAAAATTTATCAAACACGTGTTTTTGTCTATTTTCCGGAATACCAATGCCACAATCGGTGACAAGTACGCTGACCGACTCAGATTCATACTGTACGTCTATTGTTATACAGGGTCTATTGACCGAGTATTTTATCGCATTACTGAGAAAGTTGACCAGGACTTGTTCAATACGTGTTTTATCACTCGTTATCGTGCGGTTGATAAGTTTGGGAGCGTAACGAAAATAAAAATCGACATCCGTGTTCATCTGTTTTATTGAAGCAACAGTCTCTTCAATAAGGTTTTCAATTTCAAAATCTTCTTTTTTTAAATTAAGTTGGCCATTGTCAATTTTAGAAATATCGAGCAGGTCTTTTATCAGCTCCTGTAATTTATCTACATGTCCATCTAGGGTAAGGAGATGTTTTTCGATAGAAGCAGTATCATTTAAGCTAATCAAGCGCATCATAAACTGAACGTAACCCTTAATACTTGTCAAAGGTGTCTTCAGTTCATGGCTGGCAATGCTCAAGAATTCGTCTTTCTTTCTTTCCAATTGTTTTCTGTGGTCAATGTCTGTCAGGGTTCCTACCCAAATTGGACCGGATTCCTGCTCACGGATCGGTGCGATGCGAAGAAGAAAATATTTGAAATTCTCTGCGCCAAGTTCTTTGATCCGAACTTCTTTTTCATAAACAGATCTGTGGGAAACAGCTTCATTCCATAGTGTTTTAATCTCGGCTTCCTCTGGATGTGTCGGAGGAAAAGAATCAGCAGACTGAACAAACTGATACCATTGGGAATTGACAAATTTTATGTGCCCGTCGAAGTTTGCAGTGAAAGCCAGTTGCGGTAAGGATTCGAGTGTCTGGTGGAGTTGGTCAACCTGTTTTTCAAGGGCACGCTGAGCTTTTTTGCGCTCGTCGATTTCAGATAGGAGTTGTTCTTGTATTTTGTTTAGCGCGACTGTCTTCTCATGGAGATCATAGAAAGTTTTGACTTTCAGAATGAGGATATCCGGATCTACAGGTTTAGTGACATAATCATGGCCACCGGAGGCATATCCTTGCGTGATGAATTTTTTGTCCTTGTTGACTGCCGATAGGAATATAATCGGGATATTTTTTGTTTTATTGAGACCCCGCAAGGTGGCTGCAACTTCAAAGCCGTCCATATCGGGCATCTGCACATCTAGAATTATGAGTACGTACTCGGTTTTCAGGGATTTTTTTAGTGCTTCCTCGCCAGAGAGGGCCGTGTCCACTAAAAAGTTTTTTGATTCTAAGAGCTTCTTTAATGAAAATATATTTTCTTCTTGATCATCTACAATTAAAATCATGGTTTCTGCATTTATGTTTGACGGTAGTTTAGATTCTATAAGTAAATGTTAAATATACACAGATTATTTGTAGCAATGCGCACTCCTCTGACTCAAATGGAAAATTTTCGATAAATTATAAAAACCGCAAGCAAATATAAATTTAACAATTACAGCAAAGGCATTGGACAATATAATAAGCAATTCAGTTTTTACTACTACATCCCGGATCTATAGGCAAAGTCCCGAGATCAATATTAGACGCGTATGTAATGCCACTGTGACGCTTATGATGTTTGCGTTTACCATTATTTCCTCATTAGTTAATATTTTGATTATATATTCTACTCGATTCTAAAACATCTTTGGAGGCAAAATAGTTGTGTAAAAATGTAGATAGACTAGACCTCGTTTATAGGGAAAAAAGATCGCTCGATTTACGAAGTTTCACCGAAGGGTCTATTTGACAGTACCCATGCAATTGCTCGCATGGGTACTGGTTTGAAACGAATCATTAGCAGATAAGCTGTCAATTTTTAAAGATCTAGTCTGGCGGGCTGAATTTATATGTATTTTTAGTAAACTATTTTCAATTTTAGTAAACTGTTTTCAATCAATATTGTTAGCCATATGATATATTCTAAATCTATGATCCGAAGCCTCCTGCTATTTTTTTTGCTGTTATCTTCCGAGATATTATTTGCCCAGCGTGCAGATTCAGTCCAAAATGGCTATGTAGCAAAAATGGAACGTTTTTTTAAGGAATCCGCAAAGCGGAGTATGCAGGATCTGGAAGTAGACAGGGCTGCGATCAGACAGAACAAAGTTTTGGAAGAAATTAAGCTGTTGGCGAGCCAGTCGCATACTTTTTTGAAAAAGGGATACGATTCCTTGCACGCTAATAAAGAATTGAATAAGTTGATCGCTTTGCACCAAATGGCAAAAGATGGCGTTTTCAGTCACACAGGATCTGCCCAGTCTTCCCGAAACCTTACCGTTACTTACAATATTTTAAATGCATTAGCTGCCGAATTGCAGGCGAATAAAAAGAGTATCGACAATTATCAGGACAGGTTGAGAAGATATAGGCTTGAACTGGATTCATTGAGCAATGATCCCTCGCTTTTTGTTTTCTCACATGATTCTGCTGAAGTTGCGCGTTATATGAAAAGGCTTCGGGTCGTGGCCGTTGAGATCTCTCCTTTAACGTTGCAATTAGAAGAAACGATCAATTACATTCAGGAAATACAAAATAACATCAATATGGAAATACTGAAGATAGGTGCCGATAAAGCTGAGATTGAGTTTTATCAAAAGCAACTGTCTATTCAGTCCAGCCAGCGTAATTTTGTCAATATATGGGAACCAAGGAAGTTCGACAGACCAGTACAGACTATTCTATATTTTTCGGCTGTTAAGGCCAAACTTCTTTTATCTTATTATTTGAAAGGGCACTGGGTAGCCATATTGCTATTTTTAATGCTGACCACAGTTATTTTAACTTACATTAATTCGCTTACAAAGGGTATCGATAACAAAACCATAGCTTCCTCTTTTTTATTATTAAAACGTCCCTTTTTTAGTGGACTTTTGATCGCGTTATGTATCGCGCAATTCCTGTTTCCTGCACCGCCATTCATTCTGACGTATCTATTTTTGATAAGTAGTGGTTTATTTCTCTCATTTGTGATGCGTGGATATATTACAGCTTATTGGATGGGTATTTGGCTGACGTTTTTCATCCTTTTTGTATTTGCCGGTTTGGACAATCTTATTCTACAGCCTTCACGGATAGAACGTTGGATAATGATTGTCATCGCATGTCTAGCTGCAATAGTGGGTTTGGCAGCTTTGATCTATAAAAAACCGAAATCAGATCTAAAAGAAAAATGGATTTTATATCCCATCGGATTTATGGTGATGCTCGAAATATTGTCCATTGCACTCAATTCCTTTGGCCGTTTTAACTTTAGTAAGGTCTTTATGATTGCCGGTCTGAGTAATGTGGTTGTTTGTATATTGTTTTTATGGGTGGTACGATTGGTCAACGAAGGTTTACAATGTGCTTCGACCTATTATAAGAATAAAGAGCGGAGGCTTTTTTACTTAAATTACAATCGGGTCGGACAACGCGCTCCATTATTTTTTTATGCTTTGTTGGTGCTGGGATGGTTTGTGTTATTTGGTCGAAACTTCTATGAATTCCGATTTTTATCGGATCCACTGAATGACTTGCTGAATAGCAACTATCGTCTTGGGACTTATCAATTTTCTGTTTTTAATCTGATTCTTTTTTTCTTCATCATTAGCTGTGCAACTATACTGTCTAAAATCGTTTCTTTTTTTGCTGCGGATTCGCAGTGGGTGAAAAGAGATAATTCACAGGAAAAGCAGTTTCGGTTGGGAAGCTGGATTCTTTTGATCCGGATTGCAATTGTTGTTATTGGATTCTTTTTGGCTTTTTCAGCACTTGGGATCCCCGTTGAGCAAATCGGTTTGGTGATAGGGGCCTTAGGTGTTGGTATTGGATTTGGTCTACAGACCTTGGTCAATAACTTGGTCAGTGGCCTGATTCTCGCATTTGAAAAACCCGTTAACGTGGATGATCTGATCGAAATAGGGGGTAAAACCGGGAAAGTTAAATCCATAGGGTTCCGTAGCAGCGTCATCGGTACGGCAGAGGGTGCTGATCTGATTATGCCCAACGGCGATCTTCTCAATGCGCATGTCATGAATTGGAGTTCGGGTGCCTCCAGGAAGCGATTCAGTCTGAGACTTGAGGTAAGGTATGGTACTGATTTGGACAGCATGTCCAGATTGGTAAAGGAGATATTTGAGCAAAATAACAACATACTACATTCGCCCAGTGTCGCGATACAGTATGCGTCGGTGAGCTCGCAAGCTGTCGTGGTAGACATTTATTTTTGGCTTAGATCAGGAATAGATGGTGCGCAAGTAAAGAGCGACCTTTTTACCAGCATACACGAGGTCTTTCGAAATGAAAAGATTGAATTCGCCTTACCTATTCAGGAAATTAAGCTCGACAATGCGGGAGAATAGGGAATAAGATCATTCATTAAATACATAATGTTAAACTTAAATAAAATACCAATGAATTTAATCAAATTTTTACTACTTGTGCAGCTCTTTCTATTGGGTGGGAAGAATATGCTATTGGCGCAGCAAAAAGATGATGTGATTTACCTGATGGACGGGCAACAAAAAAAAGGAAAAATCGTAACGATTGCTGATGATCTAATCAAGTTTTCCTATCCGGGTGAAAGCGTCTTGTACGAATTAAAGAAAGATAAAATTAACAAAATTGTATTTGCAAACGGCCGCGAGGAGGTATTTGAACAGACAGCCACCACAGAAACTACAAATGCAACTAAATCGTTGGGTCCCAGTGGTAATTTGTTGGCAGTCATTCCATTTGAAATTGCGAGTAATGACCAGAGCATTATGACCGATGTGATGCGAAAAAAAATACAGGAGTCCTGTGCGGAGGCAATTCAGGGACAAAAATTGGCAGTACAATTACAGGATCCGCGCACGACTAACGCCATTTTAGCCAAGAATGGGATAAACTTTGCAGATATTGAACACCACACGCCAGACGATTTAGCCAAGATTTTAAATGTTGATTACGTTGTTATGGGCGTTTACGACATCGAGAATAAAGGTGCCTCCACCTATGGATCCTCGGTGTCAACATATGATGCAAAGCAAAAAGGCGATAAAGAAAAAGGTACAGCGGTGACTTCAAATAATTCGTATACTGTCGTAAATTATGATACAAAGGTACATGTGACGATCTATGATAATACAGGCCGTCAATTGTTTTCGGATTCGCGATCCCCGTTTTTTGGAAATCTAGACTCTTACAAAGGGGCATTAAAAACCTTGGCGAAACGAATGCCGTTAAAATAAATAAAGCGATTTGGGGTCAGGCAATGATATGTTGAGGATTAATTTTTAGGAACAGATAGGCAGAGGCAATAGTTAAATTTTGGTTCAGTCTGACATAAGCATATGATATACGGGGTCGAATCCCATGGAGTGTGCAAAATGGAGCAAAAGAACGTTAATAATAAAAAAAAAGAAGAATTTTAAAACCTTATAGTATTGACAATGGTTTTTCCAGTACCTTAAATTGTTAGATTATTGTATTTTTTATAGGCTAGGTGTTGATTCCCTAGCCTATACTATTTTTTGGATAGACGATCGACTTTGCCAATGACAGATTTAATATTATCAGCAATGGATTGGTATATTTCGTCGACTGTTTTCATCGCTTTAATTTTAGAGGACGATTTCTGATCTAACATAAATGTGACGATTTTTTTCAGATCGCTCGTTTGTTGTATAGGTGGCAAGGAGAGACGGAGCAAACCCTGTAAAATTTAATATCGATTATTTTAGATAGGTCAGAAATTGGGGCCATAAAAAAACGCTTGATCGGGGAGATGCGAGCGTTTTAAACTAACCAATTATAAACCTAAATTATGAGTATAAAGGAATACACTTTCTGTGCCAAATTATGCAGCATGACAAAAATGCAGTGAATATTTTTGCTTACGCATATCAAATTGATCATTTTGCCAATATGATCGGAAATTAAAATATTACCTTTTGGCTTATTTTAGCATGCATATTTTTTTATTGATCTTGCAAGATGTACAATTTAATGTTATATTAACATCACAATTATACCTTTGTATAAATCCTTTGGAAATCTGATATAGCGTAAATATAGTTTAATGCGTCATGAAAGAGCTGTCTGATAAAGAACTGTTTGATGTGGTGAGAGAAGGCGATACACAGGCATTTTCTGTCCTGTTTGATCGCTATGGCGAGACTTTATTGAGCTTTATTTTAAAACGTATCGGTTCGATTACGGATGCAGAAGATATCCTTCAGGATGTTTTCGCCTCGTTGTGGAACAGACGACATAAGATCGAAATTCAGGATTCGATCTACCCTTATCTCTTCAAGGCGGCCAAGTATGAAGTCATCGACTGGATGGTTCGCGACCAAAAGCGGATCTCACATTTCGAACAGCTAGTCCTTCCTCTTAAAAATGAGCCTGCTGCCCCCAATGACAGTGATGAGCAATTGATGGCTAAAGAACTATCCTTTTTCCTTGACAATGAAATCGCCAAGATGCCCTTGACCATGCAGTCTGCATTCAATCTAAGTCGTGTGGAAGGCTTAAGCATTAAAGAAATTGCATTTCGATTATCAATATCCGAACAGACTGTAAAGAATAATATATCGCTGGCTTTGAGTCGATTAAAGCTTAAGGTGAAATAAAACTCAATTTTCTTCGGTACCTCTTCAGACTATCTCAGGTTATATTAATATATGACAGAAGATAATCAAAGAGAGCTGGCTCAAAAGTTACTCAAAAAATATTTAAGGGGAGAGTGCACTCCAGATGAAGAACGAATCGTGAACAAATGGTTCTTTTCATTTGATGACGAGCCCTCTCTGCCCATGGCGGAAAGTGAGGCGATATTGGGGCGATCCAAGAATGTGCTGTTGCGCCGATTCGAAGGGGAGATGGATGTTGCAAAACCCAACAAGAAGGTGTTCGTTTGGAAACGGATTGCTATCGCAGCCTCAATTCTCCTTGCATTAACGACAACGGTTGTACTTCTACAAAAAAAACAGACAGTTGCTGTGCCGCAGCTCGCTGCAATCACACCCGATACCTCTGGCGTGTTTAAAAATGATATTCTTCCGGGTGAACGCTTTGCTAAACTTTCCAATGAACGTGGAGAAACGCAGTTATTGGGAAAAGAAAATCAGGCCGAAGACATACAGCCCACAGCATTTAAGGGAAATCTCAAATTAGAAGTGCCTGCCGCGGGGACCTATAGCGTCGTGCTGAGCGATGGAACCACGGTCTGGTTAAATGCGGCCTCTACATTACAATACCCGGATCAATTTGCTGACGATGAGCGCAGGGTGAAATTGGTCGGCGAGGCCTTTTTTCAGGTGGCCAAAGATGCCAGCAAACCTTTTCGGATTGAAGTCGAAAACTCCGTTATCGAAGTACTCGGTACGAGCTTTAATGTAAATGCCTACCACAAGGAAATCAACACCTCATTGGTAGAAGGTAAGGTGAAAATTATGAGCCAGGGGCATGAAGCCTACCTCTCTCCCGGAAATGAAGCGATCATCAGTGTGGATAAAATACGTGTTCAGCCAGCAGACATACAAAAGAATACGGCTTGGCAACGCGGGGAATTTGTACTTGAAGGCAGTAGCTTTGCCGAGATTATCGACCAAATCGCGCGATGGTATAATGTGGATTTTGTCAATGCCGAGGATATATCTCCTAACAGTAGATTTGACGGGACACTCAGTAGGGAGGTCAGGCTCTCTGAGGTATTGAAAATTCTGTCGTACACAACAAACCGAAAGTTTGAGATCGATGGACGACGTATCATCATCCGTTAATACAATTAAGTTTTTACCAATTAAAATTTATAAAATATGATATAACCAGACGAATTAATCAAAAGGTCCAATACAATAGAAAAGGGGATGTTGACGCATCCCCTGTTGTCAAAGGCCAAATTTATTGAAGTGCGAATTCTATAGATTATTAAACCATTAACAATTCAAAGTTATGAAATTTTTTTCTCCATTAATAGCATGGGGGGACCGGAGAAGTCATTCTTATACCCTAAGCATTAAAGTCATAGTGACTATGAAGTTGATTTGTGTGCTGCTGCTAGCATTTACGATTGGTGCTAGAGCATCGGGATATGCGCAACAAGTAAATCTATCCTTGAAAAATGCCAAGATTGAAACTGTGCTTAAAGAGATTTCCAACCAGACCAAGCTCCGCCTTTTTTACGACGAAAGGCTATTTGAAAACACCTCGCGATTAGATATTAACGTAAGTGGATCCGATGTAAGGGCTGCACTGGCAAAGACATTACGCGGACACAATCTGATCTTTGATATCATGGGAAGTACCATTGTCATTAAAGAGAAAAAGCAGACAGACCGTGAAGTCTCGGGTGTCGTAAGGGATGCCTCCGGACCAATGCCTGGAGTGACCGTGACGGTATTGGGAGTGACGGGAATATCAACAAAGACGGATAAGGACGGCCGGTATAGCATACGCGTCCCGGAGAAGGCAATCCTTTTATTTCGTTTTATGGGCTATAAGGATGCCGAAATAAATATCTCTGACAAGAACAAAGCCGATGTACTGATGGAAACGTCTGAGTCGCACCTGGATGAGGTCATCGTGGTGGGCTACGGTACGCAGAAAAAGATCAACCTCTCGGGAGCGGTCGATCAGATCGGCGAAAAGTTTCTGGATAGCAGACCCATTACCAACGTCGGAACGGCCTTGCAAGGCGCTATGGCCAATCTGAACATTACACCGACTTCAGGAAGAGCAAACAGCTCGCCCGGGATCAATGTACGGGGATATACTTCCTTATCTGGGGGCGGGCCGCTGATCGTAATCGATGGGGTGCCAGCAACCAACGAAGAACTCAACCGGATGAATCCCATGGATATCGCCAGCGTGACAGTATTAAAAGATGCCGCATCGGCAGCGATCTATGGTAGCCGCGCTGCTTTTGGGGTTGTATTGGTGACGACCAAATCGGGAACAACAAAGGATATCAAAGTGACTGCCAACTCGATTTTTGGCGCAAAGGCGATTACACGGACAGTAGAGGTCGAGGATGATCCTTATCAGGTGATGAAATACAGAAACATTATGTCTGCTCCCTGGTACAATCTGTACGACGAGAAAATGCTCGAATATGGTAAACAACTGAGTGAAAATCCGTCGTTGCCTCGTGTGATCGTCGATCCCCAAAATCCAAATGCTTATATCTACCTGGGGTCTACCGATTGGTTTAAGGAAGTGTACAAAGATATACAGCCCTCGTATACCAATAATATCAGCATTGGACAAAAGAATGAGCGTTCTTCGTTCTATCTCTCAGGCGAATATTATAGACAAAATGGTATGCTGCGGATTAGCCCAGATACCTATGATCGCTATAATTTCAGGGTGAAAGGCGATTATAAAATTACGAATTGGTTTACCTTATCCAATAACACCACCTTTACAAGTGACAAATATGATCAGCCTTCGGCAATTGATCAGGGCTATCTCTATTGGCATAATGTCAACCGGCAGCCTTCACTAAATACCGTGTACAATCCGGATGGTACTTATACCGAAGCCGGAGTAAACATGATCGGTGCGGTAGCTGAAGGGGGGCGTAGCGTTAGTCGAAATAATGATTTTCAGACCAGCTTTGGTGCAAAAATTGACTTCATCAAAAATGTGTGGACCTTAAATGGGGACGCTACCTTTAGAAGGATTTCTGGTAAATCACATTTCTTTCAGGTACCGCTTGCCTACAGTACAGGACCCAATGTGATGAACAAGCAAAACTTTAACAGTTATGCCTCTAATGGAAGTGCCGAAACGCGTTATAATGTGTATAACATCTACTCGCAGTACCAACGGACACTCAAGGATCACTATTTTTCGGTGATGCTGGGTTTCAATCAGGAAGAACGGATCTATGAGTCTTTCTCTGCATCCCGGGATCAGTTGATTTCCAATTCGCTGCCGACAATAGGACTCGCTACTGGTCAAACTCCGTCAGTAGGGGCATCTGATTATGCCTGGTCGGTAAGGGGAGCTTTTGCCAGATTGAACTACTCCTATAAAGATAGGTATATCCTGGAGTCTAACCTTCGTTATGATGGTTCTTCAAGATTCCCTAAAAAAGATAGATTCGCCTTCAATCCTTCGGTGTCAGCAGCCTGGGTCGTTTCGCAGGAAAACTTCTTTCAGCCGATTAAGGAGACCCTGTCTAATTTTAAACTGCGGGGATCGTACGGGTCATTGGCAAACCAGGATTTAAGGGACAACTATTACCCTTACATTGCCAATATGTCCAAGGGGAGTGGTGCTATTTTGGACGGCAAGATTGTACCAATTGTAGGTAGTCCGGGCTTAGTGTCATCGACACTGACCTGGGAAACCATTACGCAGTCCAATTTTGGGGTAGATATCGGCTTGTTTAACAATCAGCTTTTTGGTTCATTTGATATCTATCGCCGTGATACAAAAGATATGTTGACAGCAGGTCGGACATTGCCGATCGTGCTCGGTACTGGTGTACCGCTAGAAAATGCGGCTAACCTGAAAACCAATGGCTGGGAATTGACCGTGGGATACAACAAAGAGTTTATGGTGGCCAGCAAACCGTTTTCGGTCTCGGCAAGGGTCAATCTGGCCGATAGCAGGGCTTATATTACAAAATACAGTAATCCGAAAAATAACTTAAACGATTATTACGTCGGTCAGGAATTGGGTGAGATGTGGGGACTGACGACCTTGGGATTCTTCCAGTCGCAAGAAGAGATCAAGGCACATGCCAATCAAAATGATGTCACTTCTTATCCCGGCACAAGGGGATTGGAACCGGGCGACCTCAAGTTTGCCGATATCAATGGTGACGGCAAAATAAACCGGGGCGACTGGACCTTGGATAATCATGGCGATTACACGATTATCGGTAACTCCAGACAGCGTTACAGTTATGGTATAGATCTGAATTCAAGCTGGAACGGTATTGATCTGCGTGTCTTCTTACAGGGGGTTGGAAAACGGAATTATTACCCTCCGGGTGGTGACCATTATTTTTGGGGTATTTATGCGCAGCCCTGGGCGAGTCTGACCAAGTTTAATCTGAACCATTGGACACCTGAGAATCCAAATGCGTATTTACCGAGACCCAAATCTTATGTAGCCGAGCAGAGTGGTATCGAACTGGCTGCCACACAGACCAAATATTTGCAGAATGCAGGTTATTTGAGGGTTAAAAATGTGACCTTGGGCTACACCCTTCCAAAGCTCATCACCGATAGATGGGGGATAGACCGATTGCGCCTGTTCGTCAGCGGTGAAAACCTCTTTGAGTTTACCAAACTAATGGATTACCTGGATCCAGAAATTGTTGGCGACCGGACGGCATATCCTTTTCAGCGGACATACTCGTTTGGCTTAAACTTTAATTTCTAAAATGACTATTATCATGCAAAATATAAAAAGACAAATTATCAAGATTGGAGCACTGGTAGGGGCCTTGTTCCTGATCATGAGCTGTAACGATGATTTCATGGAGCGATATCCCACCACATCGGTCACGCCGGAAGTGTTTTTTAGCAATGTAAATGATCTGAAAACCTATACCGATGGTTTTTATGGTAGTTTGAGTGCGCCGATAGCGGATCTGGGAACAGATAATCTGGCGCACCATAATTCCGGGAGCACAATTGATGAGATCATGCGCGGGGGGGTAACCCCTCAGAATGCTGCCGTATGGAGCTGGTCTACCCTGCGAAATATCAATTTCTTTCTTGAAAATGCCGGTCGTGTGAAGGGGGCCAGCCCTGCCGATGTGAACCATTATATCGGTATCGCCAAGTTCTTCCGTGCTCGGTTCTATATTGACAAGGTGAATCAGTACAGTGATGTGCCTTGGTACGGTAAGACAATGGGAACCTCGGATCTTGAGCTATTGAACAAGAAGCAGGACAGCCGAACGCTTGTAGTGGACTCGATCATGGCTGATCTTGAATTTGCCGCGGCCAATATCAAACCTGATGGTCACAAATCGACAGTCACCAAATGGGGAGCCCTGGCGCAATTAGCACAGTTTGCCCTGCAGGAAGGAACTTACCGTAAATATCACACCTATCTGAATCTGACTGGATCGGCCAATACTTTTCTGCAGCGCGCCGTTTCAGCAGCGGAAGAGATTATGAAATCGGCCAAATTTTCCATCAGCACCGCCGGTGGTGTCAACCGTGCTTATCGTGATCTATTTATCAGCCTCAATCTGCAGGCAAACCCTGAAACCATCTTGTTTATAGACTACGATAAGGATTTAGGTCGAAGACGTAATGCGCATACCGTTTTGGACTATGAGTGGGCACTGAGCCAAACGCTGATGGAAAGTTATCTGATGAAAGATGGAAAGCGTTTTACCGCACAGCCAGGTTATAAAACAAAGAATATTGATCAGGTTTTCGTTGACCGCGATCCCCGCTTTGAGCAAACTTTTATGAAACCTGGATTCCAAGCAGTCAATGCTTCAACCCCACAGCGTCTCAAACCAACATTGGGCGGGTATAATCAGATTAAATTTTATCCTGAAATAGCGGATATGATTAGCTGGGAAGCTGCCTA
Source organism: Sphingobacterium sp. HMA12 (assembly GCF_002933815.1). Lineage (GTDB taxonomy): Bacteria > Bacteroidota > Bacteroidia > Sphingobacteriales > Sphingobacteriaceae > Sphingobacterium. The sequence continues at coordinate 2,765,186 of NZ_BEYR01000001.1, read as the reverse complement.
TACAGATGCCTTTGTATTCCGTTATGCCGAAATCTTGTTGATCTTTGCGGAAGCCAAAGCCGAGTTGGGAATTCTTACAAGCCAGGCTGACCTCGACAAATCGATCAACCTCTTGCGCGCTCGTGTGGGGATGCCGGCTATGCAACTGGGCGAGGCGAATGCCAATATTGATCCGGTATTGCAAGCCTACTACGCCAATGTGAAAGGCGGCAATGTGGGACTTATCCTCGAGATCCGCAGGGAAAGACGTATCGAACTGGCTTGTGAAGGTCAGCGATACCGGGATGTCTTTCGATGGGAAGTGGGCGAACGCCTAGCTGATCAACAACAAGGAATGTATGTAAAAGCATTGGGAGCAATGGACGTGACCGGTGATGGAAAAGTTGATATTGCGATACTCGAATCTGCAAAAGATACCGGCCCGATCAAAGATTTGACAGAGGAGGAAAAGAAGAATATTTCCCTCTATTATTTAAAGGATGCCAATGGCAATAATACGTCCATCTATCTTGAAAATGGAAACAGTGGCCATATTATGTTCACCGTAGCAAGAGATAAAAAGAAGACGTTTGAAAAACCCAAATACTACTATTACCCGGTAGCCAATAGCCAAATGGTGCTGGATGGTAGCAAATTGGTACAGACAAATTTTTGGTAATTGATAGATTTTTTTTGACAATAAAGGGAAAGATAGGTGAATCCGATTGGCGGAAAGATCCTATCTTTCTTTATATATTGCTAATGAATTTTGAATAGATAACATGTTGACATGAGACGACCGATATACAAATTTATACTTCCTTTTTTACTGCTATGCAGTAACGCGATGTACGCACAATACCAGGGACATGTTTTTTTGGATCTTGATAAGAACAAAAAGATGGATGACCATGAAAAAGGAATGTCGGAGATTGTGGTATCCGATGGTTACGAAGTCTTGCCAACTGCTGCTGATGGTAGCTTCAGCCTCAAGAGGAATGAAAAGGCAAAATTTATCTTTGTGCGTATCCCGGCTGGATATAAGGCAAGTGGTACCCATTACATCAAGATTGATCCGAAATTGGACCGTTATGATTTTGGTTTACTCCAGGATGAAAAGCAAGCGGCAGACAAACTACGGTTTATCCAAATTACAGATACCGAAACACCTTTATATGGCGAATGGATAGACAATATACGTAAGTTTTCGCAACAGCAACAAGCCGCACTGATTATGCACACGGGCGATATCTGCTACGAACCCGGCATGCAGTTTCATGCCCGGCAGGTCAATAGCGAACTGATGGGCGTGCCGACTTATTATACCGTAGGTAACCACGATCTTGTCAAAGGGGAATACGGCGAGAAATTATTTGAGGATTTATTTGGTCCAGTCTACTATTCATTTGAGGCCGGACCAGCACACTTTGTCGTTACACCGATGCCCAGCGGCGACTATGCGCCAAGTTATAATCAGGATCAGGTCATCGCCTGGCTCAAAAAGGACCTCGCCCTGAAAGCGAAAGATAAACCGCTTATCTTTATCAATCATGACCTGATTGTAGGAAAGGATTTTGTGATGAAAGGAAAAACCGACTCCATCGATTTAAAGGCGTATAACCTGAAAGGGTACCTGTATGGACATTGGCACAATAACTATAGTTTTGGCAGCCGGGAGGGGGTAGCGGTCATATCCACAAATGCGCCGAACAAAGGGGGGATTGATAATTCTGTTGCCCAATTTATGGTGATTGATGTCGATAAAAACGGGATAAGAAACATAACGCCAAAGTACCCTTATCTGGCGGATCATATGGCATTGATTTATCCACAAAACAAGCAGATGCAAATTGAAAATGGACAGAACCTGGAAATTAGCGCGAGTGTATACCATACCGAAAAGCGTGTGCTTTCAGTATACGCTACTCGTATAAATCAAGAGGGCGCTGTACTAGAGAAGACCAAATTGAATAATGCCAGTGACTGGAATTGGCGTGGAACAATTACAGGTGCAGCTCATATGGATCAAAAGCAGGCTATCATGCTGGAAGTTAATTATGGTGATGGTACCCAGGCATTGAAGAAATTTGGATGGGATAGGGAATCTGCTCCGGCAGCGCTACTGCAGTTGACCTGGTCGAAAAATATGGGTGCAAGTGTGTGGAAGAGTTCTCCTCTGGTACAGGGACAACGGGTGTATGTGGCCAGTATGGATGATGCCATTGGTGGTAAAAGTAAAATTCAGGCCTTGACAAAGCAATCTGGAGAAACCGTTTGGACTTTCCAGACCCAGAATTCCGTAAAACAGAAGTTGGCGTATAGCAAGGGTTTGATATTGGCAACAGATATGGGGGGAACTGTTTATGCGATCAACGAAAAGGATGGTAAACTGGTATGGAAGCGGGAGCTGAGTGGAGGAAGGCTTCCGGGATATGTGAGCGCAGGTGTCGTTAACGATGGCATTTATTACACAGGCGCGGGAAACTATCTATCGGCAATTAAAGCGGATGACGGTACCATCATCTGGCAAAATCAGGATTGGAACGGCGGTGAAGGTATGCCTGGGGAGCTATTGGTCACCAATGGCTATTTAATTACAGGAGCAAACTGGAATAGCTTATTTGTCCATGATTGCAAGACCGGCAAACTCCTGTGGAAGAAAAATGATGCGGGTTTGCGTTTTAGAACGGGTGGGGCCGTTGCTGATGCCACTTCTTTCTATGTCGCTGGACTGAACAACCTTTTTCAATTGGATCAAAAGACTGGCGCTGTAATCAACAGGACAGAGAGCCAAGACGATTTTAAAATAATGGCTTCACCACTCTTGACGGAGGAATTGCTGATCATGCCGACAGCGACAAATGGGATAAAGGCCTTCGATCGTAACAGCTTGTCCGAAAAATGGAATTTCCAGACCGGAGAGGCTCTTATTTATACCTCTGCTTACTCAACGCCGGATCTGCATAAAAAAGTCGGTACCGTAGAATCGGGTATCCGCTATGCGGCCGGGAAACTATTTTTTGGTGGCTTGGATGGTTATCTATATGTGTTAAATCTGGATGGATCTTTAGCGCAAAAAATTAATTTGGGTACGCCGATATTGGCCGAAGTCACAATTCAGGGAAATGAGGTTTATGTGGCAGATTTTGCGGGTAATATCTATTGTTTTGCAATGGCCAAAAAATGAATGGATAAATCTGCTCGAAATTGAAAGCTACTCTTTTATTGTATGCTTTACAAAGAAAGCTTCCCGGTATGGATTGATGATGAAAGCATTAAATAGTCTGTCTGCCTCTATCCAGAGGCAGACAGACTATTAGCCTTTATATGGTTTTTTAGCGGCTTCTATCAATTCTTTCATTTCCAATTTGATATAGTCCACGTTGGGCGTGGATCCGGTAAGAAAGTATCTTATGTTTCCTTCCTTATCAATAATAAATTTGGCCGGGATACCATTGACACCATATTGAGCTGCCATGACTTTTCCTGTCTGTGGATCTTTTTGATCATCATAAAGCACCTCAAACGGATAGTTGTGTTTTGTGATAAAAGACACGACATTTTCTTTGTAGTTCTTATCCCGCTCCCAAGTGTTCATAAATAGGAATTGTACTTCTTTATCGTGTGCGTAAGATTCTTGCGCAGCCTTCATTCCCGGGAATGAGCGCACACAGGGCTGACACCAGGTTGCCCAGAAATCCAAAATCACAACTTTTCCTTTTAAACTGGCCAAGGATACCTTTTCACCCTTTAGATTGAGCAGTTCAAAATTAGGGGCAGGTTTAAAGGTCGCCATCTCTTTGATATGATTGCGGATGTTTTGTGTTAACTCCAGTTTCAGGGAAGCATTGAACTGCTCATAACCCTGGACCGATCCGTTCAATTCGGTATATAATCTTTTAAGATCATCTTCAACGGCAAACTGTCCTTTGGCATATAACTTTGTTAAAATATTATATGCCTCAAGCTTTCTGCCGGTTCCCATCAGCGATTTATAGTATACCATGGCTAATCCATCTGCTTGCTCGGGTGCTGCTTTCAGCGCATTTTCGATATATTCGACAGCCTCAGTGAATTTTTTTTGTGCAACAAGAATATTCACATAGGCCGACATCGAACTGGCATAGCCCATCGCCGCGAAGCGGGCCTTATTGTCCTTTTGTTCTTCGGGCAGTGTGAGGTAATAATAACTATCATCCATGGCAGTCTTCAAAAGTGGTGCAGCAGTAGTCGTATCGCCTGCCTTCAGCAGGATCTGACCAACTGGAATATAACCATTTCCACGCCAGAACCGTTCTTTCATTTCGCCAAGATAATGAACAGCCTTTTGGGCATTTCCATCATTGGCAAAATTCTGTGCCAAATTGGCCAAAACGTAATCATAGGTCAGTGGTTCTTCACTGAAATTTTTAAAGGGCCATTTTTTGATCAGTTCATTATATGCTTTTTCTTTCTCCTTTGACGTTCCAGCAGTGTAGAAGACATCCGTTATAAAGGCATCCCGTGTTATTGTGCCCTTTGGGTATTTTTTCTTGGCGATATTTTCAACGGTAGCCATTTCGTTTTCTTTGTCCAACGAACGGAGGATATTGATGGTCGTACGATAGTCCGCTTCCGTTTTGTAACCTTTGACTTCTGCGAGTAATGCCTTCGTTAAAGAATCTTTTTGTACCAACGTGCCTTTCTCAATAATGGGAAGGTATTGTTCGTATCTATTCGCTGTTTGTTGTTGCGCATAACCTACTGTCGTAGCGAGCAGGAGTGCGAGTGTTAAGGCTTTTACTTTCATGTTTTTTTGTTTTATTTTTCAACATTTTGTTTAATTGACCCGTTGCCCGGATTCTCTGTTGCTCCCAATGGAAAAGGCATAATCCAGAGATGTGATGTTGGGCTCAGTTGGACCGTCTTGCCGTCGATCGTTTTGGTCAGTGTGGTCGCAAGCGTACTTTCTTTGTTGAGGCGTTTGTAATCGGCAAACGGGATAATGGAATGAATCAGTTCATTCCGTTTAAGCTGCTGTATTTTTTTTATGGCATCCGTGGCATTTTGAGCGGTCAGATCCGTATAGTTTGCTGCAAGGATCCTTGTCTTACGGACTTTGTTGACAAGATCCATGGCCTTTTGGATATTTCCCTGACGCGCCTGACATTCTGCGGCAATGAGGTAGACTTCGACCGTAGTCAGGCCCTGTGTGTTATAGAATCCGGTCATCGTGCTGGTATAATAGGTGTTGGGCACCACTGTACGCAACTTCCAGCGTGAAGCGAATTTACTGTCTCCTTTTTCAAATCCAGCGGCACGTTCTACCTGCAGGGATAATTCCGCAGCAGTATAGTTTGGTGATTGGCCATGTCTGAAATAGTAATTCTCGACATAGGCAAAATCCATGGGCGTCTTCTTCAATGCATAGTTCGCAGGCTCTTCGATCTGCGATTTATTGGCATTATAGTAAGCTGTCCAGTCATAAAGTTTGTCATTGTATTCCAGCGCTTTTTCGCTATTTTCCAACGCATCCTGATAGTTGTCCATTTGTAGATAGATGCGTGCCAATAATGCATAGGCGGCTCCTTTGCCCGGATGCAGGATCGTTTGCCCCTGGTTAGGTAGCTTAGGGAGGGCGGTTTTGATATCATTGATCATGTAATCGTATATTTCAGCGATAGTGACCTGCTTTGATGGGGCACCTATATCCGCACTTTCAATCAAAGGAACCGATAGCAATTGGCCTGCTGTTTCACTGTCATAATCCGCGGCATAATAATTTGCTAAGGTATAATAACTGATGGCCCGGAGCACGCTTGCCGTAGCCATCAGTTCATCCCGCTGTTGGGCTGTGGCCTCCGTCATCGTCGGCCCGTGCTCTAAAATGAGATTGCAGACAGATATGCTCGAATAGGCATAATAGTAGGTGCTTTCATCGGAATTGTTGTAGACCTTCCGGTCCTCTTGTTCCTTCCAGTTATAGTTAATGTCCCACAATTTATAATAATTGAGGTTGGCCGGAGAGACAAAACGGTCATTGGGCAAAATAATAGCCTGGGGGATAGGGACCTGGTGAACAGTTGCTTCGTCGCGCAGTAGCGCCTCAAAATCCGCATAGGTTTGTGGGATTTTCTTGCCTTTGGGCAAGATGTCCAAATACTTATTGCAAGAAGCGAAAAACAGAACGGGTATGATCACAAGTAGGTATATTATCTTTTTCATAAGAATTTTAAATTAGAAGGTTAGGTAAGCGCCAAAAACATAATTCGGGGTACGATAGCCGCCCAGCATATATTTTGCGTTGCTGGATTTGGTAAACATGGCTACATTTTCAGCGTTGAACTGTAACCTTGCCTGTGCCAGGCGCATCTTTTTTATCCAGTCAGCCGGAAGCCGATAGGCGAGACTAATATTTCGGATCTGTACATTACGAGCGTCCAAGACATTGAGGTCAGCATATTGGTACACGGTGCCACTTGCTGAGTTGTAAAGATTTGTTTCTTCTGGAAATACCAAACGTGGAATATCGGTCTTTAGTTCATCTCCTTCCTGTTGCCAACGGTTGCGAATATCTTTGTTCATCGGTGCAAGGGTCGTAAATGTCAGATAATTGCCGATACCCATATAAGGTAGATCTGTGTTTCTGATCTTATGACCGCCTTCGTAGGTGAGCATCATTGAAAAATCAAAGTTTTTATAGGAAAGGCTATTTGTCCAGGAAAGCGTATGTGTAGGTACCTTCGTGCCTGCATAGACAATCGATTCCAACGTCGTTGGCGTTTGCGTGGTTTTGTTTCCATTTTCGTCGTACACCTGCGGTATTCCCTGCTGATCGAGTCCGGCCCATTTATAGGCATAAATCGCCTCGTATGGATTTCCTATACGCGGATAGGCATCGGGGTAATCCAATTGTAGGATATAAAATGGCGCTTTGACATTGACATAAGTAACTTTGTTTTTGTTATAAGCATAAAGTACACTGCTATTCCAGCTGAAATCTTTGTTCTGCAAGATGTTGGCATTTAATGTCAGTTCAACACCATGATTGGTCATCTGGCCATTATTGATGGCATAGGTGGAATAGCCAAAACCTTCCGTGGGTACACCCATGGTGGAGGCGAAGAGGTCTTTCCCTTGTTTCCGATAGTAATCCAAGCTTCCCGAAATGCGATTTCTGAACAAACCGAAATCCATCCCAACATTCGTAGTGGTTGTTTTTTCCCACGAAAGTGACGGATTGGGGCGGTCGGAGACCGTCCCTTGTGTTCCCCCGACGTGAGAATTGGTATTGTAATACGCTGTCATAAAAGGAGCAACATTTTGTAATATATTACCGCCGATACCATACGAAGTTCTTAGCTTAAGCTGATTTAACCAGTCCAGTTGCATGAAATTTTCCTCATTCAGATTCCATCCGGCACCCACGGACCATATCGGTTTGTTCTGATATTTTGAGCTTGTTCCCCATAAGTTTGATCTGTCCCAGCGCAAGCTTCCCGTGAGGAGATATTTTTTCGAATAGGCATAACCAACATTCCCATAAAAGGAAATAAAGCGATTGATAGATTCGTATTGACTGGCATAGTCATAATTTTGATTGAAAGATCCCACTGTACCTATTTTCGGATCGAGCATGGTGTAGGTGAGCGCATCGGGATCAAAATTGTAGAGATTTTGAAGCTGAGAACGCATGCGGTTGTTCTTGATCTCGCTACCCAATATGGCATTCAGGCTGTGTTTTTCGCCAAAGTCCTTGTCAATATTGATCTGTTGTCTGAAATTGAACGCATTATTCTTGAGATCTGTTGTTTTATTGATATTCCCATTGGGCATCATTAGTGTTGCTTTTCCATCGGCGATTAATGCAAATTGATTGACTCTCGATCTTGTATAATACGAGTTTTTACCATAGAGAAGCTCGAATTTTTTATTGCTGATCTCGTACTGAAAAGAGGCCGAATAGCTGAGCCAGTCTGCAATCTTTGCATTCAATTTGATGAAACTTCGGTTGGAGAAACCACTGGACTGTTCGATATTGTTTTTTATCTCGTCCAATGGCGTGATGTCCAATGTATTCAGGCCATACTGTTTGATACTGTTGATATTTGCCAAGCTCATATAATCGGCCATGTAAGCGGTATAATTGCTGCCGTCGCTATTTTTTAATGGATTGTAAGGCAAAAAAGAAAATCCGGGTTTTAGCACATCATAAGTTTGTCTGTCATCATCCGCATAGTTGAGAAATGAGCTCATTTCTACTTCCAACCATTTGTTGATCTGGGTGATATTCCTGAGATTGATACCCAGATTTTGGTTTTTACTGAAACGGTCTTCCAAGAGGTCCTTTTTGTAGGTCGTCGAAAAGTAGAATTTGCTCTTTTCCGTACCATTGGAAAGGTTCAGGTTGTACTGCTGGGAAAAAGGACTCCGTTTAGCATACTTGGCTACATCGTCATAATAACGATAACCCTGTTGGGAGAGACCGTCCAGCTCGGCATTCATTTCAGATTCATTGATCTGACCGGCGTATTTTTTGAGGATGGTGCGGATACCGAGACTTTGGTAAGACATATCGTCTAACGTACTTTGCGCCTGCGCTGGCGTCATTGTTTTTAAATTTGGGTTTTTCGCTGCCCATTCCCGTTCGATTCCGATCATATCCGCGGATGATGCCAGACGATCCGTATTAAAATAATAGGGGTTATGTGTCAGCGTTGCTGAAACATTGATTTCAGTCCCTTTATTTTTTCCCTTTTTTGTGACGATAATAACAACTCCATTGGCCGCGCGTGCGCCATAAATGGATGCTGCAGCTGCATCTTTTAAGACGGTAATGGACGCTATATCTTCCAAATTGAGGTCAGGGAGATTTTCTACTACGCTGCCATTGAAATTCATGCTTGTATTGTCTACGGGGAAACCATCGATAACATACAGAGGCAAGGTAACTCCCCTCATAGAGGTTGTTCCGCGAAGTAGGCCATTGTGGTAACCTGCAATACGGCCTTCTAGCAAGCTTCCTAGGTTGTTGAGCCGCTGCTGCTGCAGGCTATTTTTCGGTAGGCTGGAGAATGCCCCTGTAGCACGTTCTTTGGCAATGGTCTGATAGCCCGTATTGATGGTCACATCAACTTCCGAAAGACTGGTATTGCTTGGCTTGAGTACGATCGTAGCCAATTCTTCATTGACATTAATTTCAAGGGTCTCGTAACCCAAGAATGATACAGCCAGCGTGGCGCTACGCTGCGGTGAAGTCAGCTCAAACCGTCCGTTTTGATTAGACTTTGTCGAGATATTCGTGTTTTTAATTTTCACCGTAGCACCACTGAGCGGGATTCCGGCAGCATTTGAAATTTGTCCCTGCAATTTGTACTGTTGGCTTGGTGCTGATGGTGCTGTAGAAATTGAATTTCCGGCAGGTGCATTTTTTAATAAAATGGTGTTTTTAACAATCTTGTACTGGATGTTGTTGGCCGTAAATGTCGCGTCCAGGGCTTCCTTGAGTGATACATCGTTGAGACGAAGTTTAACTTTTGGAATAGTTAGCTGTGCCTCATCATAGACGAAATGATAGGCCGACTGTTTTTCAATCTGTTTCATGACAGAAAGAGCTGATTCGTTATTGGCCTGGATGTTAATCTGTCCGAAACTGTAGGAACTGCACAGTACCGAAAAGCCATAGAGTAGCACGGCCCTGGCTTTTTTGTTAAGCCTGGACGAATAGGTTTGTTTCATAGTAGGTGTGGGGTTAAGTTATCTGTTTATGCTATTGTTTTTTGATGGTTAAATACACTTTGTTGTTTTTCATCTGGCCTTGGATGTCAAAATAGGAAAGGATCTGCATGACATCGTCAAGATTGACGTTTCGAGGGATTTCTCCTGTGATCAGGCGGTTTTCGGCAGCTGCCTGGTCAACGACAAAATCAATATTATACCAGCGTTCCAATTCGCGGACAATACTTTTTATCGAGCTCCTTTTGAAGCTGAAAAGTCCATTTTTCCAGGCGGTAATACCGCTGATATCCGTATTTGCCTTTTGTAGATTTGTCTGTGCTAAGGTTTGCTGTCCAGGTTGTAAGATCAGTGATTGCTGTGCTTTATTTTTGCGCGTGACTTTTACCTTTCCATGGACCAGTGTGGTGATAGGCGTGGCATTGTCCGCGTAACTCTGGATATTAAACCCCGTACCCAGCACTTGGATTTCATCGTTCCCAACGGTCACTTTAAATGGCTTTTTTGCGTTGTGCGCAACTTCAAAATAACCTTCACCTTTTAAAACGACAGATCGTTCGTGACCAACAAATTTGGCTGGGTAGCTGAGGGTTGATCCGGCGTTGAGCCATACTTGGGTACCATCTTCGAGCTGGACCTGAAACTGCCCCCCGCGGGGTGTCTCCAGCGTGATCATTTGATTGTCCGCAGCAGTGCTGAGATCGAGATTGCCTGTATTCAGTTGTACCATGCCATCCCTATTGATCAGTTTGTCTTGTTGACCCAATGCAATTACCTCGCCATTGGGAAGGTGGAGGGTAGCTTGGTCATGCCCCGGTTTTATTGCGGCAAACAGTTCGGCAGCATGTTGCGTTTCTTTTTCGGAAAGCTGTTGCTGTGTATACTTATACATGCCAAATGCTGAGCTGAAAATGATGAGCGCTGCTGCAGCATATTTCCATACCGAAATACGTTTTTCTTTTTGTGGAAATAAATTCCGATCCATTGCATCAAGCTGCTCCTGAACAAATTGATCGTCCGGTATCTCCGGTGAACGATTTGCTTTGTGCAGATAGAAGCTATGAATGATCCGCAGTTCTTCGGGGGACGCTGTCCCCGATTTATATTTCCGGAATATTTCTTTTAGTGTTTCTTTCTCCATGCATTAGGCCGATAGCCATAAGTAGGCTATCTAATTGTAATGACGGCCAAACAGGGAAAAGGGAGTATAAAAAAAATAAAAAAAATGATCAGAAAAAAAAGAAAGAACCAAATTTCGTGCGCAGTATCCGTAAGGCATTATGTACCTGCTTTTTAATTGTTTTCTCGGAAGTAGATAAGAGCGCACTGATTTCTTTATAACTATGGCCCTGCTCGCGATTGAGTTCAAAAACCTCCCTGGTACGGGGCGACAGTTTACTCTTTTCCCGTTCGATCATAGCGGCAAGTTCTTTTTCTAAGAGGAAGTCATCCGTGTAGCAGATGCCCTGCTCTACAAAGGATAAGGTATCTTCCCGATATTTTTCTACTACCTCCTGATGGCTAAAATAGTCGAGTATTTTATTGCGGATGGATTTGATCAGATACGGTTCGAGCGACTGGCTGATTTCAATGGATGCTCTTTTATTCCAGAGCACAAGGAAAATGTCCTGAACGATATCCTTGCTAAGTTCGCTGTCCTGGGTCATTCGATAAGCATGGCGAAACAGGAGTTCTTTATAACGATCGAACAATTCCTTGTAGGCTAACTCATCGTTGGCCTTTACAAGTTGGAAGAGTGTCTCTTCGTTTAAATTGTGGTAATCGTACTGCACCGGGTTGTTGAGTTGATACTAGTTTGTAGAGCTAATTTAGGACATTGTTTTCAAAAATAAAAAACGAAAGTTTTAAAGCCTATCCTTCGATTTCGCGTTTACTTCATTTTTTCTTTGTTCATTGACCCAATTCGCTGATGGCCTCATCCGCCTATAGAGGGATGAGACCGTAAGCGAGTATCATTTTGTTTTTCTAAGTATCAGCATGCTGGTAGAAGAAGGAATTTCGTAACGATTGAGTTTATCTTTTTTGATCCCTTCAATTTCATAGCCACTTTCCGGATTGACTGTAAGTAAAATATTTGGAACCATAGCCGATTGATTTGTATTAAAATTTAACACCACACTTTTATCCTTTTGATTGTATTTAAGTGTTTCGATTTCTCCGACATCCGTGGTCAGCCACAAATTTTCTTTTGCCAAGAAAATGCGGCTTTTGGAAGCTGTTCTTATAGCCACTTCGATGCTGTTTTTAGCTACTTTGAGGTTGCCGCTGAATGCCAGCCAGCCAAATTCGGGATGTTCTATGATATAAGTGCCTGAATTGACAGCATAGCCATAAAATCCAGTGCCATAATCACCAGAGATGCCATCGTTCGCTAATGTCGAAGGATAAGAGTGGAATGCTGCAGGGCCAAAGCCGTCTGCAGTGACATTGGCCAATGCGCCCATCATACCGGCATGGCCAACACGAAGGAGGTAGAAATCATCCGGATGGTCACGGTATTCGGTTAATACTGGGATCGCATTTAAAGCTGAGCCATAATGATGAAGTTGACGCTCAATTCGGGATAATTTCCCGCCATAGACAAAATCCCAGTAGCGACGGGCACTACCGTTGTATCCCCAATGTGGTACTGTCGGCATATACGCTAGAATAGCATTTAAGGTAACCCGGGTTTTGTCGTCAAAACCAAAGTAGCGAGACCATAAGTAAACTTCTTCCTGACCCGTTGAATCCCAGGGCATTTCGCTACCGAATGGATAAGCAAGGCTTTTCCAATGTTCAGCCCGTTGGCGCATCACGGTTTCAAGTTTATTGGCAGCCTCCGTCAGGCCCTCACGACGCAGATCCTGGAGGATAAGCAAAAAGATACTGCCTTCCATCTGCCCGAACTGTGCGTAGTAAGGGGCTTTTTCGATCATGGCCATGCTGGTCTGGAAAGCTCGGTCTAAATAGATATCCCAGCTTTCCTCTTGGATCAAATTGCGGTAATTACGGGCGAGCCGATACATCACCCAATGTGCCGCTGCAACATGGGGATAGTTGTAGGAGCGTCCGATGTTGTCGGCTTCTTTTTTCGGCCATGCAGACCAGGTCTTCCAATTGATGTCTGTCTGATAAGTCCCTGCAGGCATGGAATCCGGTTCGTAGTAAAATAAGCTCTTGACCACCCCATATTTTTGATCTCCCTCCCTGTACTGGATACGGCCATACATCGTTTCATTGACAAAACGTTTTAATTTGCTGATCTCAGCAGGATTGGGTTGTACAACCTGTTTCATGATAGCCGCTAACCAGCTTGCGGCCCCGGCTTCATCACTTAGGCCGGCATACCAGGCGCGCTGTTCTTGGGTAACCAGTTTTTTTTCTTCGTAATCGTAGGTGATAACAGATGGTGATCGGCCAAAAAGGTCTTTGTCATTCTCGTACCACTGTGTCGTTGTCAGGAAATTTCCAAGATCATTGACCACATCTTTTTCGGATTTGATGACTTTATACTGAATCGTTTGTTCAATGCCATCCTGATAGGTGATGGTCAGACTTGCACGTCCCCATTGCTGCCCTTTTATCTCATACTGATGCCATTTGTGTGGTGTGTCTTTCAGTTTGGAAACGGTTAAAGCACCTTGAGGATAAACAGTTATATTTTTTACCGCTTTATGGTGTTTGATAAATAGTTTGACCGGATTATCCAAAGGAACAACATAGCCGGGAGCTCCGATCGCTACAGGTCGCTCGTTTTTCAAAAGCGTGCTTTCAATTTCTTTGATACTAGGTGCCAGTACAAACTTGAGGGCAAATGTTTTGGATTCATTTGGTTTTAATAAGGTCGAAGTTGCTGTGTTCCATTGTTCTATTCCTTTCCACTCGGTTTCGGCAAGGGCTTTGCTATGGATCATCCATTCATGGAAGCCTTCGAAAGTAATACTTTTGGGAGTAGGATCAGTATTTAAGGGATTATATGCTTCAAATCCGGCATTGATATAGGGCAAGACTAACAGACTCGGTCCGTTTCCATGTAAATGGTTGACTTGCATATAACCTGCATCTTTACCGATATAGGGATCGAAGAAGACATTTTGTGCATGCGCTTGATTCAAATTTTTCCGATCCATATTATTATTGAAAGGGAGAGGTATACCTAATGCTCCTATTTCAATAGTCTGTTCGGTAGGATTTTTTAGCTCAAATTTTAAGATCAGATCGCCCCCTACATTCTCCCAGCTACGCTTGACTATTAAGGGAATGTCCCCTAATGTCGAAGAGATTTCAGCAGCAGCTAAGATCGTTTTGGACGGGGGCAATTCGATTACCCTCTTGCGGTCCTTAGCCGAAGAATAATGCGACCAATCCTTTTCCCCCTGACGTTTAAGACTGATGTTGATATCTCCGATATGAAAGAAATTGTTGCGGTCCCGCTTCGTCAACAATTCTACTGCTGTATAATCGAAAGCCGTATCGCCCTGGACTTGCTGGAATGCGGACAATGTTTGAGAGGCGTTGAGAATCTTGACTTTCAGCTGGTTCAGCACAAAACTTTTGGCCCCCTGTCCAATTTCCAATGTTGCCGGCTGATTTTTTGTAGACTTCCATACGGGATGCTCATCCTGCTGACAAAATGCAGGCTGTAAAGATTGGATATAGAGTAGACTCGCTAACAGGTAGCAACTTTTCGTTAAATTCATTTCGCGCGATTAAAAGCGTTATTATTCCGATGGATATCAAGTAAACTGGTACAAATTTGACTTATAAAAGTCTTTTTTAATTACCAGATTTTAACCTAATGCAACTCATTATTGATATAATCAACTGCAATTGTTGTTTTGTAGACAGCTAAATCATAAATTTAATGTATAAGTGACATTTATTGTAAATTGTTTTAACCTTTAACGATTCTAATTTATGAAACCAATTCAATATCAGGTTGCTATTCCCAAAGATAGGACCGTTTTTATTCAGGAGGATTTGTTGGATAAGTTTTATCCTTATATGCATCGTCACGAGGAGTATCAGTTAATCTGGATCAAGGAGGGAACCGGACGGCTATTGGTCGATGATAATGTACATTGTTTTGAGCGGGGAGATATTTTCCTCTTGGGTTCTAACCAGGCGCATGTCTTTAAAAATGATTTTATGGATGGATTTGTGCAATCTGTTTCTGTCTTTTTTAATTTAAAAGGAACATTGTCCAGGATTTTAAATTTGCCTGAATTAAGTATGTTGTTGGATTTTATTGGTAAAAATGGTCGCGGTTTTAAAGTACCTAAAATATATCTTGCACAAGTCAGCAGGAGAATAGAGTCTTTAAAAAATTCAGATAGTTTAGGTCAGCTGGTTAGTTTTTTTTACCTGTTGCAATCATTAAACCGACTTTCATTCAAACTGAAACCCCTCTCAGGAGTGACAACTGCTGATTTTGGTGCTGGAGGATCCCTTAGAATTACATCGTTATGTGACTTTCTCGAAAATAACTATAAGGAGAACATTGGGCTAAATGAGATCGCCGAAAAGGCTAATTTAACTCCACAGGCCTTTTGTCGTTATTTCAAAAAAAGTACCGGTAAAACGTTCATCTCTTATTTGAATGAATTGCGGGTAAGAGAAGCCTGTCGCTTGTTGGGCAGGGAAGATTATGATTGTATTTCCAGAGTTGCCTATAATGCAGGATTTAATAGCGTCACTAATTTTAATCGGGTTTTTAGAAGCATTCTCGGCATCTCACCCAAGATGTATATCGCTAATTATAGAAATGTACGCTACCAATAATTGTAAATGTCAATATCCAGTAAGTAATGATTAAAAGCCGGTTAGTTTAGCGCTGATATAGTTGCTTTCTTTGATTATAAAAATTTTAAATGACTTAATTAAAGACCAACTATGGCTGAATTAAATTGGAAGGGTGTATACCCAGCAGTACTGACCCCCTTTAAAGAGAATGGTGAGATTGACTTTGACATGTTTGCTAAGAATACTGAAGCACAGATTAAGGCAGGGGTGCATGGTATTATCATTGCAGGATCATTGGGTGATGCAGCAGTTTTGGAGACAGATGAAAAATTTGAATTATTGACTTATGCAATCAAGGTTATTGCGGGGCGGGTACCAATTATATTAAATATTTCAGAAAATACAACAAAAAATGCGGTTAATTTTGCCATTAAAGCAAAAGAACTGGGAGCAGATGGTTTAATGTTATTGCCACCAATGCGCTATCGGGCTGATGACCGTGAAGTGGTCACGTACTTTAAAGCAGTAGCACATGCCACAGACTTGCCTATTTTGATTTACAACAATCCTGTGGATTATTCGGTTTTTGTGTCAACAGCTATGTTTGATGAACTGAAAGATTGCCCCACAATCGTTGCGGTGAAAGAGTCAACGCGTGATCTGACAAATATCACCCGAATGAAAAACAAATTTGGCGATAGATTTCATATTTTAGGTGGGGTGGACACGATCTCATTGGAATCTTTGGTCGTTGGAGCCGATGGCTGGGTTTTTGGTTTGGTCGATGCATTTCCAAATGAAACTGTTGCGATGTATAATCATGTCGTAAATGGTGATTACGATAAGGCTTTAGCGATCTATCGCTGGTTTATGCCCTTATTGGAACTGGATATTCATCCAAAGCTTATTCAATATATTAAGTTGGCCGCAACGGCGGAAGGAATAAGTACACCTTATTTACGCGCACCCAGACTTCCATTGGTGGGTGAAGAGGCTGAACGGATCAATCAGGTTATTGCTGACGGTATTGCTAGTCGTCCTCAGTTAAATTAAGAGCTGCAGATTAAATAGAAATAAGATACTGTAGGCGTTTGGTGGACACTGTTCGCCTACAGCTCATTTAAAAAAAATCCGAAATAGAATGAATCAACCACAAGAATTTTTAGATGACCGGGTTTGCATGGCTGCAGAGGCATTTCAATTTTTGAAATCCACCACGATTGCCGAGCGTGCTGCATTTATGCATGCTGTTGCTGATAAAATCGAGGGATTAGGCCCTGAATTGTTGGACACTGCCCATGCAGAGACGGCACTTCCTTTACCCCGGCTCACGGGAGAGAAAGCGCGTACAGTAGGACAGTGGCGCAGTTATGCCAATGCGGTAGCGTTAGGTACCTATACCGAAGCCCGCATTGATTTGGCAAATAGCGAAACTGGTAAAAGTGATATTCGGAAGTTTAATTTGGGAATAGGGCCAGTAGTGGTATTTGGAGCGAGTAATTTTCCATTTGCCTTTTCAACAGCCGGCGGTGATACGGCGAGTGCGATCGGCGCAGGTTGTCCGGTGATCGTTAAAGGGCATTCCGGACATACCCAAACGTCGGTTATGATGGCCGATGCGATCACTGCGGTCGTCAAAGATTATGGCTGGCCGGAAGGGGTGTTTAACCATATTCTTGGCGAGAATGTCCTGGGAACAGGTACGAAGATAGGGGCCTATCTGACTGCTCACCCGCTGGTTAAAGCGGTCGGATTTACCGGATCATACTGGGGTGGTAAAGCCTTGTTTGATCTTGCTAATCAGCGCCAGGAACCGATCCCGGTATTTGCCGAAATGGGTAGTGTAAATCCGGTATTTGCTTTTTCCCATATGTTGCAGGATCGCGCTGAAGCGCTGGCCAAAGAATATGCGGCTTCGCTAACCTTGGGTGTAGGGCAGTTCTGTACCAATCCTGGGGTATTTATAGCGGTAAAAAGCGAGGGGCTGGAGCGTTTCAAAAAAGCGCTGGCATCAGCCATCCTTGCTACTGCACCGGCTACAATGCTCAATACAGGCATCTATGCACATTTTGAAAAAAATAAGGTCACATTAAGCGGCCAGGCTGAGGTAACTGTGCTCGCAGAGTCAGGTATCGAAGCTGCAGAGGGACAGGGCCGTCCCAGAATCGTCAGTACCTCAGCAGCCAATTTTTTAAGAAACCAGGTGTTGAGCGAAGAAGTATTTGGCCCTTTTGCGGTACTCGTGGAAGCGGAAAATGAAGCGGAAGTACGGGCAATTGCGCGGCAGCTCAAAGGGCAGCTAACCATTACCATTGCAGCGACAAGTGAAGATGTACGGGCACATCAGGAGGTTTTCAATGTGGTAAAAGATAAAGCGGGACGTCTGCTGTTTAACGGCATGCCAACTGGAGTAGAGGTAGTCTATGCCATGCAGCATGGCGGCCCCTTTCCTTCCTGTACTGATCCGCGATTTACCTCTGTCGGACCGGATGCGGTGAAGCGTTTTGTACGCCCCTTAGCTTTTCAGAATTGGCCTGATGAATTCCTGCCAGTGGAGTTGAAAAATGAAAATGCATTGGGCATCGTACGTATCGTAGATGGTAGTGCGACAAAAGCAAGTATTTAAGACATTTTTGTATAGCAATTGATGAAGAAAACATTTTTTTGTATCGACTCACACACCTGCGGTTGCCCCGTGCGCCTGGTCGCAGGGGGAGCACCAGTGCTGCAAGGGCATTCGATGATGGAACGCCGGCTGCATTTTATGGAAGAATATGACTGGATTCGCAAAGGATTGATGTTTGAGCCCCGTGGACATGATATGATGAGCGGAAGTATTTTGTATCCGCCTATAGATCCCGACAATGATACCGGTGTACTGTATATTGAGACAAGTGGATGTCTTCCGATGTGTGGCCACGGGACGATCGGTACAGTGACCATTGCCATCGAAGAGGGGCTGGTAACGCCTAAAGTACCGGGAAAGCTCCGTCTGGAGACGCCCGCAGGCTTGATTCTGATTGATTATGTACAAGATGGGCCAAAGGTTAAGACGGTGAAACTCACAAATGTCAAGTCTTTTCTTTACAAAGAAGGGCTTAGCGTCGTATGCCCGGATTTGGGGGAGATTATCGTCGATGTTGCCTATGGCGGAAATTTCTACGCCATCGTTGACCCACAGAAAAACTTTAGGGACATCAGTGATTTTTCGGCGAGCCAGCTCATTCATTACGGAAAAATTATTCGTCGCTTACTCAATGAGAAAACGGATTTTATTCATCCCGAAGATGAAAATATATATGGTCTTAGCCATATTCAATGGACCGGAAAACCAACGAAAGAAAATTCTACGGGAAGAAATGCGGTGTTGGTAGGTGAAAACGCATTGGATAGGTCTCCTTGCGGGACGGGAACTTCCGCGCGCATGGCACAATGGTATGCCAAAGGGAAGTTGAAAAAAGGAGAAGAGTTTGTTCATGAGAGTTACATCGGTTCGCAATTTGTTGGTCGTATCGAACAGGAAACGACGACAATATTGCGTCAGCCAGCAATTATTCCTTCGGTAGAGGGATGGGCAAGGATTACGGGCTACAGTCAGATCATTATTGATGACGAAGACCCGTATAAAGAAGGATTTCAGGTTATGTAATTACTATTAAAATAGCAAAAAACGTGTCAACACAGCATAAAGGAAAAGTGGCTATCATAGGGGCGGGTATCGCAGGATTGTCCACGGCTTATTATCTCTTACAGGATGGTTGGGAGGTTCAGATTTTGGAGAAAGGTGACGGCCTGGACAATTGTTCCTATGGAAATGCAGGAATGATCGTTCCCAGCCATTTTACCCCATTGGCCGCACCGGGTATGGTGGCACAAGGAGTAAAATGGATGTTGAAAAGTAAAAGTCCATTTTACGTCCGGCCCGCATTGAATCTCTCATTGATCGACTGGGGACTGAAATTCTTGAAACATGCCAATGAAAAACATGTCAACCGAAATGCAGCCGCGATACGCGATCTGAATCTTGCGAGCAGCCGCTCATATGATGAACTGGCCCGGCAGGAGGGGTTTGATTTTGAGCTTAGGCAAAACGGGATTATGATGCTCTACAAGTCCGGTCATGTCGAGCAGGAAGAAATTGAACTGGCAGAAAAAGCCCAAAACCTGGGACTGGATGTAGAAATTTTTGATCAGGCAGGCATTCAGGCTTTGGAGCCTAATCTACGAATGAATACGATCGGCGGTATTTTATACAAATGCGACGGTATCTTGTATCCACCCAAACTAATGAAAATATTGACAGACTACCTGCTTGCCCATGGGGTGCAGATCAACTATCAGACGGAAGTAACAGGATTCAGATTTTCAGGCAAAAGGGTATCCGAAATCGTTACGTCAAAAGGAGCATTTCATGCCGATGAAATTGTCGTAACCGGGGGAGCATCGCTGCCAGCGTTAGCGTCGAAGCTGCATTTAAAGTTGCCTTTAATGCCTGGAAAAGGCTATTCTTTCATGTATAATACAACAGGCAATAATCAGATGATCCATGCCGCTTTACTCTTAGAGGCTCGCGTAGCGGTGACGCCAATGAATAATCAGATTCGCTTTAGTGGAACCATGGAATTAGGTCCGGCAAATGATAAGATATACAGTAACCGCGTCAAAGGTATCGGTGAATCTATCCCTAACTATTTCCCGGACCTACGGGTCGATTATCCGCAGGACATCTGGTTTGGTTACAGGCCTTGTTCGCCGGATGGGCTTCCTTATTTGGGTAGGACTTCCAAATACAGTAATGTCAGCATCGCGGGCGCGGGGGGGATGATGGGTTTGAGTCTAGGGCCCGCGTATGGAAAAGCGATTACGGCTTTACTGTCCGACAAAGCCACCGAAACGGATATTAGGGGCTTTAGTCCGGATCGGTTTCAATAGACAAAAATAAATCAAATGATGAAGAAAAACCACAATAACCCTAACCCAAAGAAATTTATAGTCATAGGCGTGCTTTGTATGGCTTCTTCGCTAACAGATGCCCAAGAGATGGATTTGTATCAACACACAACACCCATTGAGCCTTATATCATTCAATACCGCCATGATCTGCAGGCTGTTAATTATTTTTATGGTCCTATGCCCAATAACTGGGGATTTCAGCAGTCAGCGGCCTCCCCCGAGCAGATCGATAGATTGGTCAAAGTAGATGATGATTATTTGGCTAAACTGAAAAGTTTTGATTATAGACGGTTGAATACCAATGGGCAAGTCGATTACATCCTATTGAGCCAAAAAGTGCTACGGCATAAAGAAGAGCACAAAGAAACATATGCTTTATATAATCGGTTGCAGCTTTACTTACCGTTTGCAGACAATATCCTTCAATTTGAACAGCAGCGTCGTAGGGGTGCCGCGGTCGTGGGAAAGGATGTGGCGGTAATATTTGAAAAAACCACAGATCAGGTCGAGGCGGCGATCCAAAATCTAACAAATGTATCATCGATCGAATCTGCCGATGTCAATTTTTTGGTCAATATGGTAGAGTCATTGCGAACCCGTTTGGAAAGCGCATTTGATTTCTATAATGGATATGATCCGATGTTTACCTGGTGGGTGCCCAAATCTTATGAAAGTTTAAACGAAAAATTAAATCAATATAAAAGTGCTTTGCAGGCCAGGAGCAATTGGAAAGTCTTCAATGATGGTAGTAATATTGGTGGGCAGCCGATCGGAAAAACTGCGCTTGACAAAAAGCTGCGCGAAGAAATGATTGCTTACGATGCGGATGAACTCTTGCGTATCGCAGATCAGGAATGGGAATGGTGTGTGGCAGAGTTATTAAAAGCTTCCCGTGAGATGGGATTCGGAGACGATTGGAAAGCAGCGCAGGAAAAGGTTAAAAATACCTATGTACCGGAAGGACAGCAGCCCGGTCTGATCAATCAGTTATATGATCGAGCTCAGATATTTATCAAGCAGCATAAGCTCATCACGATTCCTGAACTGGCAGATGAAACCTGGGGGATGATCATGATGACTCCTGAGCGGCAATTGGTCAATCCATTTTTTACGGGAGGACGGGAGATCAGTATTTCTTATCCAACCAATAACATGACCTATGACCAGAAAATGATGAGCATGCGCGGTAACAATCCATACTTTTCTTTGGGTACGGTGCAGCATGAACTCAATCCGGGGCATCATTTACAGTATTTTATGAATAAAAGATATAAGCCCTATCGGGAGCAGAATTTCAATACACCATTCTGGACCGAAGGCTGGACCTTATATTGGGAGTTACTGTTGTATAGAATGGGTTTTGCCAAGACTCCGGAAGAGCGTATCGGAATGTTATTTTGGCGAATGCATCGTTGTGCGCGGATTACTTTCAGTATTAAATTTCATTTGGGTGAATGGACACCACAACAATGTATAGATTACTTAGTCAACAAGGTCGGTCATGAGCCTGCCAACGCACATGGTGAGGTGAAGCGATCTTTTGAAGGTGCATATGATCCTTTGTATCAATTGGCTTATTTGATCGGTGGCTTGCAGCTGCTAAGTATCAGTGATGAATTGGTAGGATCGGGGAAAATGTCCTACAGCGAATTTCATGACCGGGTCATCAAGGAAAATTACTTACCCATGGAGATGCTGAGGGCTATATTGACAAACCAAAAGCTTGGACCTAACCATCGGGCGAAATGGAAATTTTATAATTTTAAATAAATGTGATCCAACCCTAAATTATGAGTAATCAGGAAAATAGTCAAGATTTCAAAAAGTCATTGAGTTTATTGGACGCAACGATGCTTGTTGCCGGAAGCATGATCGGCTCGGGGATCTTTATTGTATCGTCGGATATCGCCCGAAATACGGGTTCTGCCGGCTGGCTGATGGTGGTGTGGTTGATCTGTGGATTTATGACGTTGGCTGCCGCCTTGAGTTATGGTGAGCTCAGTGCCATGTTTCCGAAAGCCGGTGGTCAGTATGTTTATCTCAAAGAAGCCTATGGACCGGTGGTCAGCTTTATGTTTGGCTGGACTTTTTTTGCCGTTATCCAGACGGCTACGATTGCAGCCGTGGGGGTAGCTTTCGCTAAGTTTACAGCTTATTTATTTCCGGTACTGGATGAAGATGTTTATTTGCTGGTGATAGGAGACTATCATATTTCATCTGCTCAGGTGTTGGCTATCGCTGTTATTTTGCTGCTCACCTTTATTAATACCGGTGGTGTAAAGAATGGTAAGACAGTACAGACCGTGCTGACACTGATCAAAATATTAAGTTTGGTGCTGCTTGTCATCTTTGGCTTTGCGGCTTTCGATCCGGAGGTCTGGAATCAAAACTGGTCTGCAGCGCGTATGTGGAATCTACAGCGATTAAATGTGGATGGATCGACAGTGGATTATGCTACCTTCGGTGCATTTGGTGCGATGTCTGCAGCACTTGTGGGGGCATTATTCAGCAGCGATTCCTGGCATTCATCTTCTGCGGTAGCGGGCGAAATCAAGAATCCACAACGCAACATTGGTATGAGTTTAGCCTTGGGTACCCTGATCGTGACGGTGATCTATATTTTGACCAATGTGATGTATACCGGTGTGTTGACGATCGAACAGATGTCCAGTGCACCTAAAGATCGCGTGGCTATGCTCGTGGCGCAAGAAATTTTCGGTCCCGTTGGAATCGCCATCTTGGCGATCATGATTATGGTCAGCACTTTTGGCTGTAATAACGGACTGATTCTTGCCGGTGCAAGGATCTATTACTCCATGGCTAAGGATGGTTTGTTTTTTAAGAAGACAGCGACCCTAAATAAGAATGCAGTACCGGCTTACGCCTTGTGGTTACAGGCGCTCATTGCATCGATATGGTGTCTGACAGGTAAGTATGGTGATCTGCTGGATATGATTACCTGCGTGGTAGTTATGTTCTATGTTTTGTGCATCATCGGCATCTTTTGGCTGAGATATAAACGTCCGGATGTACCGCGGCCTTATAAAGCTTTTGGCTATCCTTTTATTCCGGCCGTCTATGTTTTGATGGGGATCTCGTTTATTGTTTTGTTAGTCATCTATAAACCGCAGTTTACCTGGCCGGGCATTATTATCACACTTTTGGGGATTCCGTTATATTATTTTGTGAAACAAAAGGAAGCGAAGACATAAACCTACTTATTTTTAATCTTGCCTAGTTGCAATAGGAGGCAAAACAACACATAGGATTTAAAGAATAACAGATATGAAGTTAACATTTACAGCTGTTTTAGTGGTGCTATTGCAGCTTATGGCAATAGGGCAGGGGACATTGGCGGATTATAAACGGGCCAAAGAGATCAGGAGTTCATTGAGTAAGGTGTATCAGGTGCCACAGCAGATTATCTGGTCTGAAAAAGGAGATAGTTTTTGTTATTGGGTGAATCAGAAAGACAGCAAAAGGAGCCTATCTCTGGTGGATGCGCTCAACAGAAAAAAAATAGCTACTGATGTTGCCCAGATTGAAAAACAGTTATCCGCTCAGCTGGGTAAAGAAGTGAAATTAGGTGTTTTGTGGGGAAGGGATCTGAAAGTGCTATCGACAAACGAGGTTGAGTTTACGGAAGACAACGTGGTGTGGAAGTGGAATGGGGAGGAAAATAAGCTGAGCAGATTGCGTGATATGCCTACAACTGGCACTGACCGTCGATCGGGCGGATATTGGGGAGCACGCTGGGATGATAGCAAAGGTGAACCGACTGATTCGCCCGATAAGGTCTATACGGCTTATATTAAAAATAGCAATGTATATATCCGCAAAAAAGAGGATTCAAAAAGTGAGCGCCAGTTGACTTTTGATGGAAGTCCCGGGGAGTATTATAGCGCCCGTATCCAATGGTCCAATGATTCAAAAAAATTGGCTGCTTCAAAAGTGAGGAAGGCTGAAATCAGACAGTTGACTTTATTGGAATCTTCGCCGACCGATCAATTGCAGCCAAAATTACAGACCAGAGACTATAATAAACCCGGAGATGCGCTGTCGCAATACTATCCGACCATTATTGATGTCATCGGGGGGCGGGTGATAACGGTAGATCCTGCTCAGGTAGCCAATCAATTTTCACTTTCTGCACTTGTGTGGAAAGCGGATAACAGTGGAATCACATTTGAATATAACCAACGTGGTCATCAACGGTACGATGTGATGGAATTGAGTGCTATGGACGGAAAAACCAGAACCGTTATTTCAGAACGTAGTGCGACATTTATTGATTATAGCGGAAAGAAATACCGGAATGATCTCAAAAAAACAGCGGATATCATTTGGGCGTCGGAACGTGACGGATGGAATCATCTCTATCTATTTGATGCAAAAACGGGGGCATTGAAACAGCAGATTACAAAAGGAAATTGGGTGGTACGCAAAGTTGTCAACGTAGATGAGGATAACAAAAAGATTATTTTTGAGGCGAGTGGCATGCATCAGGAAGAGGATCCCTATCTTATCCGTTATTATGCAATTGGTTTTGATGGTAAGGGTTTGAAAGAACTTACTCCGGAAGCAGCCAATCATCAGGCAACATTTAATGCGGACCATTCTTTATTTGTCGATCTATATTCCCGGGTTGACCAGGCTCCGCAGGCCGTATTACGTCGGGTAGCCGACGGACAGATCGTCATGAATCTGGAACAGGCGGATATTTCGGAGCTGGAGGCTACGGGATGGCGTAAATCTGAAGTGTTTAAGTCCTTGGCCAGAGATGGTAAAACCGATATCTGGGGTATTATTGTCCGACCACGAAATTTTGACCCGAACAAAAAATATCCGGTGATCGAATATATCTATGCTGGCCCACATAGTTCTTTTGTCCCTAAATCATTTTCTGCTAACCCATCAGGACTTGCTGAACTTGCCGAATTGGGATTTATCGTAGTGCAGATTGATGGAATGGGAACGTCCAATCGCTCGAAGGCATTTCAAGATGTCGCCTGGAAAAATCTAAAAGATGCTGGTTTTCCTGACCGGATTGCCTGGATGAAGGCTGCTGCGCTTAAATATCCATCTATGGACATTGAAAAAGTCGGTATTTATGGTACTTCTGCCGGCGGACAGTCTGCTGCCGGAGCACTCTTGTTTCATCCTGAATTTTATAAGGTAGGGGTTTCATCCTGTGGCTGTCATGATAATCGTATAGACAAAATATGGTGGAATGAACAATGGATGGGCTGGCCGATCGGGCCTGAATATGCGGCGTGTTCTAATATTGAAAATGCGTATCGATTAGAAGGCAAGTTGCTGTTGATCGTGGGGGAGCTGGATGATAATGTGGACCCTGCATCGACCTATCAGTTTGTGAATCAGTTGATCAAACATGGTAAGGATCACGACTTCATTATGGTTCCGGGAATGGGGCATGCCTCTGGCGGAGATTTTGGAGAAAAGAAACGTCGCGATTATTTCGTGAAACACTTACTCGGGGTAGAACCTCCGGCCTGGAATATTTATTAGCGAACAAAAATCGAGCTTGCGAGCTCATAATTGATGATATAGCGATGAAAAGTTACCTATTTTTTTTGCGTTTTATTCTTGTTGCCACAATACTGACGAAAGGGTTCGTTATGGTACGGGCACAAAGCGGTGATCAGATATTGGATGGAATCGGTGAAACGGGCATGATCGCGCGATATGTATTTAACGGAGATCTGAAAGATTGGTCCCGCAACAACCTGCATGCGACAGCTGGTCATCATGCTACTTTTGTCAACGACAAGCGCTTTGGAAAAGTGCTGTCGCTATCGGGTGAAAAAAATGATTTTATACAGATCCCTGCCGATGCATTGACCGATATGGAGTCATTGAGTATCTCGGGTTGGATTTATTTGCGTTCGAAAAAAGAAGGCCAGGTTTTATTTGACTTTGGAAAGGATGCGCATAAGCATTTCTTTGCGGCTCCTTCGGGAACGAATGCTCAAGCTGGATTCCAAAGTGTAATGACTACAGGGGAAAATAATCAAAAAGGAGCTATCGCGCCAGCATTGGCATTGAATAAGTGGGTTTACCTGACGATCGTGGTGGATATTCCCGCTAAAACGATGACGACTTATGTAGATGCTGTACCTGTTGGTGAATCGAAGCAGATACCGCGTGAATTGACGGAAGTATTTGGATCATCCCGAGATAAGAATAAATTGTATATCGGAAAATCACTTTTGGCAGGATCGCCGACATTGGATGGTATGTTGCATGATTTTCGGATCTACCGTGTTCCATTGAGTAAAAATCAGCTTACAGAGATTTATACCAATGCACAACGTGGAGTAAGTAATCGTGCTGTAAATGTAACTAAGGTAGAGGATAACCTTCCTGAATTTCCATTGACGCAAGCGCAACTCTATAATGCATACTTGCTTGCTGTCCCGGATGTGCAGGTGGAAACAGCATTGGGAGATTTGCCACGTTTGCCAAGCTATGTACCGGGCACATATAAAGAGGGGGTGATCGGTCCCAAAGTACGGGTATTATGGCCTTCGCCAGCGGATAACAGTACCGTCCTGGAAGCCGGACGTTATACCATTACGGGCCGGGTCCCGGGAACAGCGATACAGCCTAAAGCAATCGTGACCATAAAGGCAGGCAAGACCGCTGACGCACCAAAGTTGAAGCTGGAAGCTTTTGATCTTAGTCAGGTTTCGCTACAAACCGATGCGGAGAATCACGAAACAAAATTTATTGAAAATCGGAATAAGTTTATCGAGACCTTGGGGTCCACTGATCCCAATTCTTTTCTCTATATGTTTCGTGATGCTTTTGGACAGCCACAACCGCAAGGGGCCAAGCCTTTGGGCGTATGGGATAGCCAGGACAGCAAACTCAGAGGCCATGCGACGGGTCATTATCTGACTGCGATCGCTCAGGCTTATGCGAGTACGGGTTATGATAAAACTTTGCAAGCTAATTTTGCCGAAAAAATGACCTATATGGTCAATACTTTGTACCAACTGGCCCAATTGTCGGGTAAACCGCAGCAATCAGGAGCTGGAGCTACAGCTGACCCGACTGCTGTACCTTATGGTCCCGGTAAATCGGCCTATGACTCGGATCTGAGCCGGGAAGGTATTCGGACGGACTATTGGAATTGGGGGGTCGGTTATATCAGCGCGTATCCGCCCGATCAATTTATTATGTTGGAAAAGGGGGCGAAGTATGGTGGACAAAAAAACCAAGTTTGGGCGCCCTATTATACTTTACATAAAATTTTGGCTGGCTTAATTGATATCTATGAAGTGAGCGGCAATGAAAAGGCGCTTCAGGTGGCCACGGGTATGGCAGACTGGGTGCATGCGCGACTTAGTCAGCTGCCAAAGGAAACGCTGATACAGGTGTGGAATACGTATATTGCCGGTGAATTTGGGGGAATGAATGAGACAATGGCGCATCTGTACCGCATCACCCATAAGGATCACTATTTGAAAACCGCACAAATGTTTGACAATATCGATGTGTTTTTTGGCAATGCGCAGCATGCACATGGATTGGCAAAGAATGTCGATACTTTTCGGGGATTACATGCCAATCAGCATATTCCACAGATTGTGGGCAGCATCGAGCTATACCAGGTGTCCAATCTCCCGGAATACTACCGGGTGGCCGACAACTTTTGGTATAAAGCTGTCAATGATTACATGTATAGTATAGGCGGGGTCGCGGGCGCGCGCAATCCGGCCAATGCGGAAGTTTTTACAGCAGAACCCGCCACCTTATATAAAAATGGTTTTTCCGAAGGTGGACAGAATGAAACCTGTGCAACTTACAATATGCTGAAATTAACAAGCAACTTGTTTCTTTTTGATCAACGCACCGAATATATGGATTACTATGAACGCGGATTGTATAACCATATTTTAGCTTCTGTGGCTGAAAATACGCCGGCCAACACGTACCATGTACCGTTAAGGCCCGGTGCGATCAAGCAATTTGGAAATCCCAATATGACGGGCTTTACCTGTTGCAATGGTACCGCAATCGAAAGTAGCACCAAATTGCAAAATAGTATTTATTTTAAAAGCAGGGATGATCAAGCTTTATATGTCAATCTATTTATTCCTTCTACTTTGGAATGGACCGAAAGGAAGGTGACTGTAGTGCAGAAAACGAGTTTCCCAAAGCAAGACGAGACGGAGCTGACCATAAAAGGGAACGGCAAATTTGATCTTCATGTTCGTGTGCCGGGCTGGGCAACTAAAGGATTTTATGTGACTATTAACGGTAAAGATCAAAAAGTACAGGCAGAGCCGGGTACATATTTGAAATTGAGCCGCAACTGGAAAAACGGTGACCGTATCAAGCTCAAAATGCCTTTCCAGTTTCATTTAGATCCGGTCATGGATCAACAGAACATTGCCAGTTTATTTTATGGACCGATTTTATTGGCGGCTCAGGAACCCGAGGCGAGAAAAGACTGGCGTAAAGTGACGCTGAATGCAAAGGATATCAGCAAATCTATCACAGGTGATCCGCAAAGTTTAGCATTTAAGATTGATGGGGTTGATTTTAAACCATTCTATGATACCTACGGACGACACTCGGTTTATCTAGATGTCACACTGAAATAATTTCGATTAATACAAAAAATTTTGAGGGGTACTTTGCTTGGCGAAGTGCCCCTTCTTATTCTACGTCAGTATAATCAAATTTTGATCTGCGCTTCGTCAATTTCTTTTTTGACGGCTTCATGAGCCAAATCGAACAACGTATTGTCCCACAGGACCTAAACGTTGGACGGGGTAGGTTTAGCATAAATTATAAAGCTCCTGCGCATAGTTGAGCTATGTCTGTACGTGAGACAGCATGTTAAAATACGTCAACTTTAGGATAATATAATTTCATGAATTTGGAATAATGATTTAAATTTGAGCGGAATAAGTCACCTAGACTCATTACAAAATTCATATTACTTATTTATAATGGAAAGTAAACAGTGTCATTTATTCAGGAGAATAACACTCTTGATTTTAATCGTATTAAATTTTTCATGTTTCTCTCCTGATCATAAAAGTGATACCGATGCTGGATTACCGGACACTGCGTTAGTGAATAAGCTCAACTTCAGGGCTTATGAGCATTGGTCCAGCTTTCCGGATTCTACGATTATGCTGAGCAAAAGAACGCTCTCGATGAGTGACAGCATGAGATATAGGACCGGAAAAATAGATGCATTCCGAAATCTTGGTATAGGGGCTTATGAGAAGGGGATGTACAGTGAAGCTATCGCGTATTATAATCAGGCCGTAGCGATTGCCACAGAGGAGAGCGACTATGGCAGAAAAGCTAAAATATTAAGTAATTTGGCAATGCCCTATATTGCCCTGGGGGGCCATACTGAGGCACTGAAACAATTAAACCTTGCAATCGAACTGGCCGACAGGTACCATCTTCCGTTGATAAAGGCGCATGCCATTCATAATATGGGAATGGTCTATCATTATCAGCAAAAGGATGATAAGGCTATTCTATACTACAAGGAGAGTCTCAGGCAATACGAATCGTTGGGAGACTCATCCAGATCGACCTTTATTTTAGGGAATATCGGCCATCTGTATTTACATAAAAATGATCTGCAACATGCGAAAGAGCTGTATGATCAATCTTTAGATCTGGCTGAAAAAAATAAAAATTATAAAGCCATTGGAAATGCGCTCCAATCACTGGGATCATTATATAGGGAAAAGAAGGAGTGGGATAATGCAATAGCTTACTATCTGAAGGCCAAAGCCACCCTTGAATCCACCGGCGAGCAAACTGAGTATTTAAGGTTGCTGGACAATCTTGCCACATGTTATTTAGATATGGATAATATGGATGAGGCCATTCGTTATTCAGAATTATGTTATGAAATGGCAAAGCAGAATAAACAATTGTATTATATACAGAACGCTGCAAACCGGCTTGGTACGATATTGGAAAAAAAACAGGAACTTTCCAGGGCAATTTTCTTTTATAAAGAATATAAATCCGCATCGGATTCGCTTTATAGTGCAGATAACAAAGAACAACTGGTGCGGAATGAAGAGGAATTTAAGTTTAAAAACCAACAAAATGAGCTAGAATCACGATATAATGCCAAAGTTTTGCGACGCAATTACATTTTGCTGGTAGCCACGGTGTTGATTGTTTCATTGTTAGTCATTGCGGTTCTTTTGGTGAAAAATGTCCAAGACAAAAGAAAAGCCAACGAGACGCTTCGTAATACAAATGAATTTATTGAAGAGCAGAATGCGTTATTGGAAGAATCGGATAATTTCAAAAGGTCACTTTTATCGTTGGTGACCCATGATGTACGCTCACCGATAAATAATTTAAACAGTATCCTCATGCTGATAAGGGATGGGCTTGTTCCGCCGGAGGAAATTAAAAAATTACTTTCCTCCAATAGCGAGGAATTTGATTCCATGATCAATTTAATTGAGAACTTACTGCTCTGGGTCAATCAACATCTGCACACATCGGATCTGGTCATGGGAGATTTTTATGTCAGGGATATTTTCCGGCAGATTCATGGTATAAATATGAAACGACTGGAGGAAAAGAAAATTAAACTACTGATTGAATGTGATGACGAGCTGAAGGCATCGGCTGATGCTGAGGTCGTCATGATAATTCTCCGAAATTTAGTTGACAATGCGATCAAATTCTGTAAACCGGATAATCAGATTACGTTAAGAGCAGGTATCAATGAGCAAAATAATCGCATTACATTTAGTGTCATCGACACGGGTGTAGGCATGTCTCAACAGGTTCAGGATAATTTATACGCTGTTTCTGAACCTGTCAGCCATCGGGGAACAAAGAATGAAAAAGGTTATGGTATCGGATTACAACTCTGCCGTTATTATCTGGCACTCAGCGGCAGTGAGCTTTTAATCGATAGCCGTGAAGGGCAGGGATCCATTTTTCGATTTGACCTGGACGGTTCTACCGATGGATGCTGTATAAAAAATATTAAATCACTTCGTGTTCCCGAGCAAATGTAATTAATTGTGTGATTGACTGGCAGTTTATTTTAGCCATCATTTTCCTTCTATGGGCCACGACGGTGTGGGGACTCAAAAATAATTTTTCGGCTGTTTTGGCAATACTGTCTCCACGGGCGAAATGTTTTAAAAGTTCAATTTCGCGCGGTGTAAATTTGACCGGGAGGGATTGATGGTTTTCAAGCAGCTTTTCAAAAAATGGATCAATAAAATTCTTACCTAACCTGATCGAAGCAACACATGATTTCAAGGTGTCAAGATTACTGGATTTACTTAAAATACCATCGGGATTGTAATTTTTCAACGTTTGGATGAGAAGTGGCGAGACAGCACTGGTCAAAAAAATTGTCTTCGCATCTCTGTTCAACCGGCCTATTTCAGGCAACAGGGATAGCCCTGTTTCTTCTGATAGGTAGTAATCTAAAAAAATATAGACTTTTTGGGTACCTGACGATTCTAAAAACCGAAGGAAGTCATCCTTACTGTCAAATGATTTTACAAAATGAAAGAGCCTGTACTTTTCTAGAAGTAAGGAAAAAGATGTGGCAAATAGACCATGATCATCTAAGATAACCGCAAGTTGTGAATCATTTGTTAACATAGCGAATTTTGAGTTCAGTAATCCAAAGTTACCTATTTAATTGACATTTCTTTTTATTTACCACTGATTTATTGTATTGTTTTTCGTAGCAAAAATTTGTTATATGGTTATAAAAACATAGCAAAAATTTGCTATTCGGCCATTTGTTAATTGATAATAGCATTTGTTTGTAGTTGATTTGGCGCAAATTTCCGGATATCTCTTCACCTACGGTTGAAGTATAGAAAAAATAGAAAAGTAAATAGTCTCAAATCAATGTTAATTAACATGAAATCTAAGTTTAGAAGTATTGGCAACATGGGAATGTTGTCCTTTGCAGCCTTAGCCTGTACAACCATTTATTCTTGTAAAGAAAGCAAAGACAGTGTAGCGGCAAGTGGCAAAGCCAGCGTCAGTATTCAGTTACTCGGCGTAGAAAACCCTATCGTCACCACAAAGAAAGCAGTTAAGGGTGGTAGCACTGCGGCCGCACAGACGGTAGTGATCCCTTTGACAAAATCAAGTTCTTTTGAAGCCACATTGACCAGCGAGCCGTCCTTAACAAGTGGCAGTCTATTGCGGGCCTCCTCCGGTATCCGCGCAGCGGTGACCGAAGAGCGGACGCCATTAGCAGATAACATCAAGTATAAAATCGTGGTGTACAACGCTGCCGGTGATTATGTAACCGAAAAGACCTATACCAATTCAGTCGATAATACGGCTGCGATCGCATTGGATGCAGAACAAACCTATACTTTTGTGGCTTATTCCGTCAATAGTACCGCAGCAGTTCCCGCGGTAACGGCACAGGCCGATCTTGCGAATGCCAGCCTGGACAACGTCAGTGCGGATCTGATGTATTTCAGGAAAGATCTAACGGTTCACTCGGGTGATAATAATCTGGATGTGGTCCTGAAACACAAGTATAGTGAAGTCACGACCAACTTAAGCATGGCGACTGAAATGACAGGGGCCATTACCAATCTGGGAACGACGACCATTGATCCTACACATCCGGGCGCAAATCTGAAATTGGCTGATGGTACGATTACGTACAATGGATCTACGGCGACGGCCAATGTTGAATTCCCTGGATTAGGTACCGGCCTACGTACGGTGTCAAGTACACCGACGCTATTGATC
The DNA here is from genome assembly GCF_002933815.1 of Sphingobacterium sp. HMA12. Lineage (GTDB taxonomy): Bacteria > Bacteroidota > Bacteroidia > Sphingobacteriales > Sphingobacteriaceae > Sphingobacterium. The sequence continues at coordinate 2,732,021 of NZ_BEYR01000001.1, read as the reverse complement.
CATCCCGGAACAACAAACGGTGTTTTTAAGTTCGGCTCTATTACCATTGACGGCGAAACGAAGAACAATGTATCTGTAGCAGGCTTAAATATCGTCCCGGGCCAAAGGTATAACCTCAACCTGAACTTCAAAACCTGTACACAGCCTGTGACAGGTGGTGCCGATCTGAATTGGACCTATCCGGCTTCTGGTTCTGGTGCTGTGGTAGATGGGGTAACCCGTCCAGCAGGATATGTCGTGACAAAGACGTTAACAGCACCGGGCGCTGACTATGGATTCGTATTCGATATTCAGCAACTGGATAATTCCTTTAATATGGAAGTAAACGGCCAAAAATTGGCAACACAGGAGATTCAGTTTGAGGCAGGCATCGCCATCGCACCGCGGAATGTACGGTTTGCGGACGGAAGTCTTTATGGTGGAACCAACACAGCAGGCGGTACTGTCCCTCAGGTCTACAACCTGACCGGCACTTCGGCAAATCCGGTTGTTCGTGTAGTCATCAGTCGTGCGGGTGAGGTGTCCATGTATGGAAGCAAAAGCAATGGCGGAGAATTATATCCATTGGTGCTGACACAGGGTTCTTTCAACACCGTGCCATGGAACTCTACAACTAATACGGTAAAAATTACGCAGGTTGTACAGGGAGCGACAAAAATGGTCGGCGCCGGAAGCGGTAGAAAAAAGACTGCATGTCCTTAATACACGGTTAATACATTAGTTAAAAATAACAATAAAAAATTGATCAGATCATGAAAAATACAGATAGAAAAATTTATATAAGTCCACGCATTGAAACAATGGAAGTAGAATTGGAACAAGGCATCGCTGCTGGGTCAGCTGCTCCGGCAGATACCTTTGGCAATGACCCACAGGAGTCATGGAATAAAGGGGATGATGATAGTCGACTGATCAACTGGTAAAGATAAGCTCGATTTCTCCCGTAATTTTGAGAGTATATCTGCTACCATCCTCAATATTATCTCAGAAGCGCCGGTTTTTGATGCTGGCACTTCTGAGATAATGTTAACATGATCCACGATTTCAATTCGCTGAAGTTATTCTTGTACTTTTTCATATGCTAAGATACCTGTCTTATCACTGCTGATGACGCGTTTTTTTTCATCAAAAGACTCTACCTTAAATTTGATCGAAATTATACTTATTTTAATAGTAAGCGTCTTATTATCGTCGGATAATTTCCATTTTCCGTTGCGGGAGTCACCATTATGGATACCTTGAAATTTTCCGTTTTCCATAAAAACCTGATAGGTATCTTTAGGAGTAGAAACTTGGCCATTACTGTTTGTCTGTTTGACGAGTTTCCATTTACCAATAAGTTCTTTAGCAGTTTGGCTATACCCTGCAAAGGAACAAAGGATCAAAATTAGTGTTGCTACTATTTTCATGCTGTTGATTTGAATATATAACTTGAATAAATTTATGAAATATTTCCTCTTCTTTACCTGAAAATTTCTGTAGGAGCAATGCCGGTCCATGATCTGGGAATAGCTTTCAGCCCAAATAGCCTTGCCAATATCCAAGAGGTATTCCGATTGCTGTTAAAGAATATGTCTGTAACGCCCAGGTTTTTGATTTTTCTGCCGGTAATGCCAAATGGTACTTGCATCTCGTTCATCGTGACGCCACCATGACCTTTAGCAATGCCACCATGATCAGAAAGCAACAGAAAATAGCTGTCCTCGTAAAGTTGCTGTTCCTTCAGTTGATGAATAAAACGGCCAATTTCACCATCGACTTCTTCGATTGCCGAAATATATTCAGGCGACATCCAGCCATGTCCGTGACCGGCATGGTCAACGTGAACACTGTACAAAAATACCAGCGTAGGATCATTCCTGTTCTCACTGATAAATTTTAGTGCCTTCGCGTAGTTGTTCTGGTATTTATCGTTTTCTTCAAAGGAAACTTCATCGAGGTACTTTTTATTGATCGGATTGATGAGTTCGGCCCAGTTATAATAGAATGCAGTTTTTGAACCTGGTTTTTTATCTTTCAGTACCTTAAATATGGATGGTGTATAGCCATCAGTGTCTGTTTCGATCGCCTGGAGCGGATGCTTTGCCAATGTCCAATTATTCGCAGTGATGCCATGCTCTTCAGGTCCTTGTCCGGTAAGATGACTTGTCCAGTTGGGTAGGGTCACCGAGGGTAATACAGGTCTACTGCCGAGCGTTATTAATCCCTTTTCAAACAATTGGTCGATATTGGGATGTTTGGATCCCTTGAATCCTTCGGTACTAAAGCCATCTATGCCGATGATGACAACACGCTGTGCATCTACCTTCATGCAGGTAGCTACAAATAGGAATAAAAGTAGTGATTTCATTTTCATATGTTAGTTCTTAATAATTGAATTCGCTTGCGCGCTTCTGACCCTGTGATCAATTTGTTGATAAATGATCGCGTTTTTAGTTTTGACAAAGCTTATGATTGTGGCACATATCGCACAGATAAGGGCTACAAATAGAAAAATATTGGCTGTATTACCGGTGTAATCGATGAGTTTACCAAACAATGGTTCACCGATAGCGGCAAAGACATAGGCAAACATATTCATCACGCCTATGCCTGTGCCCACGAGTTTGGTCCCCAATAGGTCGGGACTTAGTGTCCAGAAGTTGGCCTGTGGACCATAGACAAAGAATCCTGAAGTAAACATCAATATACCAACCAAAAAATGGTTGTGAATAGGGACACAATAAATAAGAATGGCGATGATGCAACTGATGATCATTCCGGTACAGATGGATTTGCTTCTGTTTTTGTTGAAAATGAGGTCTGAGATATAGCCAAAAGAAACGGCCCCCAGCGCCATACCGATAGGGATAAGCAGGGTAAGCCACATATTGCCGGAGGATTCTTTGTAGTTGTTTCCCAAAAAATGGATCGGTACCCAGAAGATAAGCCCATAGCGTGCCATACTCTGAAAGCCGATAGCAAAAGAGGCGATCATAAAGTTGCGGTTCTGAAATACTTTTTGGTAGGATTGCTTCCAGTTTTCCTGTTTTGCGACGGATTCTCCTTCTTCATCCCCGATTGTATAGCCTTTCCTTTTGGGGTCACTATAGGCAACTGTCAAAAATACGAGTAATGCCGCAGCGAGCAATAGGATAGGATACCTGAAAAGGCTGCGCCAGCTTTGTTCCTGCTGGACGAGAATCAATGCCATAAAAAATGTCAGAACGGAAGAACTTCCTGCTGCCATGGTATAAAAACCAAAGGCTTTACCTCGCTCTGAACTGCTCCACCAATTGGAAATCAGCTTACCGCCAGATCCCCATGCCATGGATTGAAAATAGCCGTTCAGCGTCCAAAGAACAAGAATCACTGTATACGAACCGGCAAAACTAATGGCCAGGTTGCAAAGAATGGAAACACCTCCACCGGTGATGATCATCAGTTTGGGGCTCAGTCGGTCGGCGAGATTGCCATTGATCAGCTGGCCAACAGCATACCCCATCAGCATCGCAAAACTGATCCAGCCCACTTGTTGGAAGCTGATGTCAAGCTCTTTGGCTATCCCGCGGGCAGCCCAGCCAAAGTTGTGACGTCCCGTATAAAAGAACAGGTAACAAAACATGGTGACAAACAGCATCTTCCATTGATCTCTTCTGAACTTCTTTTCCATTAGAACTTTTCGTTTGAGGTATGAATAGATAGACCGGCACGAATGGGCTTTTGGCTTATCGCATAAGCTATCGCTGTATTGACTTCCTCGAGGGGAAATTCGTGTTCAATCAATGATTCAAATGGATATTTTTGCCAGTTTTCAATAATAAAATCTACGGCTGTAGAGAAATCTGTATAGTTGTAATTATGTAAGCCTTTTATGGTAAGCATTTTTCGGATGACTTTTTCGGCATCGATTCCGGTCTTACGTTGATTGAATACTGCTCCGACAAGGACGGCATGGCCATGGAGTGCCAAGGTCTCGATGCCCGTTTCCATGGCGTCAGGGGAGCCGCTCATGTCAATGAACCTGTCGACCGCAATATCCTGCAATAAGGTGCTGTCTTTGAGCTCGCCGAGGTGGACTGTATGGGTGGCACCAAAACTTTTCGCCATTGCTAAACGGTCGGAATTAATATCAGATGCAATAATGTTGTTTGCACCTGATTCCTTGCACATCGCTATGCTAACCAATCCTAATAAACCAATGCCGGCAATATGGATGTTTTTCCCGGCTACCGTATCAGCAAGTCGAAGTGCGCCGGCCGAAGTCGCTACGGCACAATTGATTGTTGCTGCCACAGCTAAAGGAATCTCTTTGGGCAGTGTACGTATACCAGTATGTGGACGAAGGATAATATGGGTGGCCAAGCCCCCGTGCAGATTGTCCTGCTCGGTAATCTGACGGTGTCCATATTTATATAGCTTATCGTTTTTTTGCGGTATTTCGGACTGGTAAACGTCCGTGTTGGGATCACTAGAAAATATGGTCCAGGTGACTATATCGCCGATTCGGAGTGGATTGCCCTGCATGTCAAGACCGCTGTGGGATGAAGAAATCTCTTCGACAACGCCGACAATTTCATGGCCTAAAATAGTTGGACAGGGCTCGCTGCGCAAGCCGCAATAGGTATGCAGATCGCTACCACAGAGTGTGGTGTATCGTATACTGACCAATATTTCACCTTCATTTAATTCCGGAATAGGTTTGTCAACTTTGAGAAGTGGTGTATTGGCACTGCTAAAAACATAGTAAGTTGCTAACTTTTTCATTCAATATAAATATACATAAGTTTTGTAATACTAAACAAAGTTTATGTATACTACATTTAGAAACTGTTAAATTTTTATGAAAAATTTGTTTCGCCTAGCTAGACACTTCATGAAGAGCGGTATATAGAAAAAGGTATATTTTACATGTTTTCACTATTTTTCTACATCACGAATAGCGTTAATATGAGTTCTTTTGTATTTAATATTTTAGTTATACATCAATTATGACACGATTATCCTTAATTATTGGAGTTTTCTTCTGGATTATTTCAATTCATTCATTTGCACAGAACACACAAAATTTGGACGGATCCTGGCGCTTTGCACTCGACGGGAAAAACAGTGGACTGGAGGAAAGGTGGTTTGAAAAGGATCTTGCCCACACGATTCATTTACCGGGGACAACAGATGAAGCTAGATATGGGACAGAAACAGTCGGATCAGACTTTGGTATATTAACCCGCTCATTTAAATATTATGGACCGGCCTGGTATCAGCGCGACATTGTAGTACCTGAGGGCTGGAAAGATAAACAGTTGTTTTTGAATCTGGAACGTGTGATGTGGCAATCCATGCTTTTTGTGGACGATAAACAAATTTCGACCAGGGATGCCTTAAATTCGCCACATCTGTACACACTTGGGACACTTAGCCCCGGTAGGCATCGGCTGACAATCCGTGTGAACAATGACATGATCTATAATATTGGGGACAAAGGGCATGCTTATACGGAGTATACGCAAAGTATCTGGAACGGTATAGTCGGTAAAATTGAACTTATTGCAAAAAATTCGGCTCATTTTTTCAATCCGCAAGTTTTTACATCGATAGCCCCGAAAGCGTTTCAGCTCAGGGATACTTTGCTGAACTTCGACGGAAAAAAAAGGTCTGTCAAGCTAGCCTACTCCTTTCGGGAACGCAACAGTGGCATTGTGGTATTTCAGGGAATACGGAAGTTTACTTTGCTGTCGGCGAAACAGCCAATCGAAATGACTGAAAATGTACCGGAGTCAATTCGGTTATGGGATGATATCAATCCGAATCTTTACACATTGACGATCAAATTGCTGGATGAGAAAGACCGGCAGTTGGATATGAAGGAGATGGAAATAGGTTTCCGTGAAATCAGTGCTTCCAGATCAAAGATTCTGGTAAACAAACGCCCCGTTTTTTTGCGTGGAAATTTGGACTGTGTGCATTTTCCATTGACCGGTTACCCGTCAATGGATGTTGAGGAATGGGAAAGGATCTTTCGCATTTATAAGTCCTATGGATTGAATCATGTTCGTTTTCATTCCTGGTGTCCACCGGAAGCGGCTTTTGTTGCGGCAGACCGAATCGGGCTTTACCTCCAGCCCGAAGTGATCTGGCTGGATTGGTGGATGGCCGTAGATAATCCGGGGCGAGAGGAAATGAACACCAAGGGCAGACCAAAAGGTCTTGGTTATAATGCCTCTGCAGATTCATTTGCGCAAAAAGAGATTGCGACGATGCTGGCCAATTATGGAAACCATGCTTCTTTTACAACCATGGCCATCGGAAATGAACTGGGCAATTCGGACTTTGGCGTGATGGAATCTTGGTTGAAGCCTTACAAGGAGAAAGATTCCCGAAGATTGTATGCGGTTTCTTCAGCACGAAAGATCACCGAATTGGATCAGTTTATCGTGACGCATTACATTGACAAACTCGGGGGGACCCGAGGATTACGTGGTGCTACCACGGACTGGGATTTTGAAAAAGTATATAGCCAGTCCAATATCCCCGTTATAGCACATGAAATCGGTCAATGGCCGGTTTACCCCAAGTGGGATGAAATAAAAAAGTACACAGGCGTATTAAAAGCAAGAAACCTCGAGCAGTTTCGCGAGCAAGCCAGAAAAAACAATCTGGAATCGCAAAATGAAGCTTTTGTACAGGCATCCGGCGCACTGAATCAGCTGATGTATAAGAATGAGATCGAGTCTTTTCTTCGTACACCTTCGGCTGCCGGGATACAGCTGTTAGGTATGCAGGACTACCAGGGACAGGGGGAAGCGCTCATTGGCTGGCTTGATGCTTTCTACGACAGCAAGGGAATTACAAGCCCGGAAGAATTCAGGATGCACCATGATACCACAGTGATGTTACTGCGTATGCCGAAATTTGTCTGGCAGACACAAGAAACATTTCATGCAAAAGTACAGGTCGCACACTACGGCAAGGCTAATATCCGCGATGCGGTTTATTGGAAGATTTACGATGGAACAGCACAGGTACTTTCATCGGGGGATTTCTCCGGTCAATTGTTTCGGTCGGGGAGTTCAGCGATTATAGGAACTTTTGAGAGTGATTTTTCCGGGATCAAAAAGGCGACGAAACTGACGGTGGAGGTGGGACTAAAGGGCCGGCCCAACATAAATCGATGGGAAATATGGGTTTATCCACCGGTGGAGGAGGATATGAAGAATATCTATGTAACCGACCGCTTTGACAGGAAGGCCGAGCAGGTTTTAAATGCAGGCGGTAAGGTATTGCTGGATGCTGCTGACCTCGGAAATGTGGTCACGGCAGACCTGATCAGCTTCTATCCGCTCTACTGGTCACTTACTTTTTTTCCGGGACAGGGAATCAATACCATCGGTCTTTTACTGCGCGACAAACATCCTGCTTTTGCTGACTTTCCGACAGATACGTATGGCAACTGGCAATGGCAGTCGATCTACAAAGGTGCCAAGGGGTTTTACATCAACAATTTTCCGTCTGACTATAGGCCTATTGCCCAGCCGATAGATGATTTTCATCGCAATAATAAGCTGGCTTCCATTTTTGAATTAAAGGTTGGCAAAGGGAAACTGCTGGTGACGGGCTTTAATCTGCAGGATGAGAGCAATCCGGTGAGCCAACAGTTGAAAGCCAGTCTTAAAAAGTATATGGCTTCGGATGATTTTGCACCTGAGTATGAGCCTAATTTGGATTCTTTACGAAAGATGTTTGTCTTCATCGAGCCTTTAAAAAGTGTGGCGCCGAAAGCCTTTAAGAATGCATTGTTGTATGTGGAAGCGGGAAAAAAAGTGAAAGAAATGGGGCAAAATATGGATTGGTCCAGTCTTTTGGATTTGAGTGAATCCAAAAAAGGAACGACTTATACTGTAAAAGCAGATGGTGTCTGGAAAGATGCGGTAGCATCGGCCTGGCAGGGTAAACACATGGAATTGACCCTGGATGTGCCACAGGGCATGATCGGTACTTTTTATGTCTTTTTCCATGACTGGAATAATCTAGGACGTCGCGCGGATATTGAATTTGAAGGTCGGCAATATACTTTAGGCCAGCACGATAAAGATGGACAATGGGTCAAATTGCATGTCATGCGGGAAGATTCCAACGACGGTGTATTAAAAATGAAGGTAAATACGAAAAAAGGTCCAAATATCATGATTGCAAAGATGGCTTTAACAGAAGAAGTAGATTGAACCCTAAAAAAACGCTTGAACAGGGGTATTATCAGGTTCTTCTTTTCCCAATGTTTAAACATTTAATAGTAATTTAAAAATATAAGGTGTTGTTAAAATATTTGTTTAAATTAAACGTTATATTAATGTGTTAAAAGGAGAAGACAATGACCCAAATACTGTTAGTTGACGACCATCAAATTGTACGCACCGGATTACGGATGCTATTGGAGTCTGACGAAAAGCTGGTTGTAACCGATGAAGTGGGGAGTGCAGAAGACGCACTGGTTTACCTCGAAAAATGCAAGGCGCCCAATCTTGTATTGACAGACCTGCAAATGAAGGAAATGGATGGCATTGCGCTTATAAAAGTATTGAAAAAGGTATATCCTGAGGTCAAAGTTGCTGTTTTGTCAATGTCGGAAGATCAGGGCAAGGTAATCGAAGCCTTCGATGCTGGTGCTGACGGTTACCTGTCAAAAGCAGCGGATTATACCGAAATTTTGTTCGGTATACAGCAGATCGCTGGAGGAAATCGTTACATGACGACTTCTTTAAGCTTAAGTTTTATGCAAAATTATAAAAATTTCACCACAATTGCCGTTGATATAAACACGATTTTAAAATACTATGATATCTCCGAAAGGGAATTTGCTGTATTGGAACTGATTGCTGAAGGTCTTACCAACGGTGAAATCGCCGATAAGATTTTCCTGAGCAAAAGGACTGTTGAAGGCTATCGCCAGCATCTCCTGGAAAAAACAAATACCAGAAATACAGCGCAACTTGTCCGCTTTGCCTTTCGGAATAATCTTCTTAAGTAAAATCCCTAAAGTTTCCCCAGTCTATTTTCTCTAAATAAATTTGAAAAATTGGAAGCAAGATTGTTCAAATAGGGGCGAGTAGCGATGGAAAATTGAAAATTTTCGAGTAGAATTACATTCGCCGGATTTGGATTTGATTATAGATCTTTTTTTAGCAGTAATGTATTGTTTTTTACAAAGTGTGATATCTATGTGAAAGGCAGTTTTTCTTGTTTCTTTCTTTTAATTCAAATATTTGCCAAGCAGAATAAGGGAGGACATTTCAGTTTGAGAGTTGCTGGATAGAAGCACTGCAAAAAGATATTGATAAAGACTTTTAACTACTGGCTGTATTGAATTATCGCTCGGGCCTAATTTGCGTGGGAGCTCGTGATAATATATTTGGATTATCTCGGCGGGGATCATCTGAGCCCTGCCGAGTTTAGTTACTCGTATTACCTATTTCCTCTAAAAATAATGTCAACTATTGAAGGGATTTATCAAAGAACGGAAAACGAAAATTTACTGAAAAACTGTATATTCTGATTATGAAAGTTTAACCATCAACAAATTCTGGGATAGAACCTAGACTTCGATCCCTATCATAATAGCGAGGGTTGAAATTTACAGTCGCCCGGTGGTACTTTAGCTTCTTTTGCTTCACTTCTCATTTTACCTATCTGGTATTTTATATCACCTGTAGCTATAGATTTTCCAGCTCTGGGATTATTTTCAGCTTTAATTAAGGTTGTTGTATCTGCTCTTGATTCTGATGCTATGAATTCATCTTTTTTGCAGGAATGTCCTAAAAGAATCAGTGTTGATGCAGCAATTAAAAAATATTTTTTTTTCATGTCTAATTGATTAGTTAATAGTACTATTAGTAATTGGAATGATAATCATCATTATCTGTTCGATCCGGCTTACCAGATTAACTATGATATATAATTTCGGTTCTAATATTTATTGTTCAAAGATATAAATTTATTTTCAGAGTCTATTGTGGATTTTATCGGCAAAGAGTTATTTCCCTATATCGAAAAAAACTATCGCTCCAATGGTTACAAAGTGCTTAGGCCATTCTTTGGCGGTCTAACAGCGATCAATAACTTATTGATGGATCCGCTGTTCAATGCTTACATCCCAATGATCCTAGCCTCTGGTGGGACAATGAGCTCCTGATTCAGAAAAACGAAGCGACAAGACAGAACTTTAAGGACATCCGACTCTTTTTGGCGCAAGCCAACAATGGGCTACTTCGGAATGTGAGCGAAGATGAGCATGAAATCGCTATTACCAAGTTTAAAACGGTATTGTAAAACGAACAACTCAAAAATCTCCAATGGAAATATGTCTTCTATGAAGATGATGACCATGGCACTGTTCCGCTGCTGGGCAACAACGATGGCCTGTGTTTTATATTTTCGGCTTATCGCTGGAACTTTCGTGATGCTCTAAAAGATCCGGCAGCCATTCGCAGCCATTTTGACCGTCTCTCCGCGGATTTAAATTACAAATTTCAGCCCACCGATTTTTTTTCAAAAAATGACCGACTTAGCAGTGGGGGGTCGGGGGGAACCGTTAAACAACTGGAAAAGATGCGACAGGAATATTATCCGAAAAAAAATAATTAAAACCATTTTTCGCCAGCTTTGTTCATTACTTGATATTTAGAAAGATTAATAGGTAAACGTAGGGTTAAAGGATAGTTTTTTTTGAGGCCGGAGCAGTAAGTGCTCCGGCCTTTTTTGTTTTGAAAAAGTGAAGGTCGTTTAATGAATTGGTTAATACAGTGTGCTATACAAATACAAGTCCGCTAACCTTCGCTGGATCGGAATCGTTCTGTTGTGCGCCGGATCGACAATAGAAGGATTCCAATAATTTAAAACAAAAAAGAAAAAGAGATGGTTATAACTATAGCATATTATCATTTACTAACTTATTCATAAATTCATGTCAGAAGAAAAATTATTACAGACGCTCATTAGAACCCAAGATGAAGTATGTGTTACAATCTCTGTCAACACACATCGAACACATCCTGATAATCTAAATGATAGAATAAAGATTAAAAACTTTACAAAAGAAGCAATTGATCGGCTTTTGGAAAAATTTGAGAAAAGAACTCTGTCCAATATCATCGGACGGTTGGAGCAGGTTGAACAGGAGATTGATGTGAATTATAACCTGGAAAGTCTACACCTTTTTATTTCGGATACTGTGGTAGAGGTATTCAGATCGTCATGGGAGACCAGTCAGGAAGGTGTTCACATCAGTGGTAACTTTGCGGTCCGTCCTGTTATTAAAGAGATCGGCCGCCAGACACATTATTTGATTATGTTGCTTTCACAAAGCGGAATCAAGCTTTATACTGCTCTGAATGGAAGTATTGTCCGCGAAGTGCAGAATGAAGAGTTTCCGATTGATGAAAATAGATTTTACAATACGCTCCCGGATCGAAGTAGTGATGCGAAACACCTAGACGATCTGTTGCGTGAATATTTAAACCGGGCGGATAAAGCGCTCATCAACTATAGCAACGAGGAAAAATTGAAAACACTCGTATTCTGTACAGAAGATAACTATAGCAAGCTGATGCAAGTTGCAGATCGACCGTCTGTATATTATGGTTACCTACCTATTGATTACAACAATGTCGAACCACATCAATTGGAGGCACGCGCTTGGGACTTTATGAAACAAGAACTGGAACGAAAAAATGAAGACTATTTCGGGGAGCTTGAATCGGCGATTGGTCAGGGCCTGGTACTGACTGACCTGCAAGAGATCTACCGGGCTGCTCAGGATGGCAAAGGGGATTTTCTAATTGTACAGGAGAGCTTTCATCAGGCAGTGAAATTAGTGTCAGATCGTGATATCGAAATTGTAGAAGACAATGTAGGTAAAAATATCGTAGATGATATCAGCAGCTTACTTGCATTATTTGTTGAAGAAAGAGGCGGACAAACGCTCTATGTACCAGAGATACCGAATCCTGAATGTCGGCCCATTGCCTTAAAAATAAGATATTAACCTGTACATTCAGATGTTATGTTACAGTAAAAGGGACTTAGGTTAGCTTTTAATATAGCATTAAGCCCCTAAAATCAATCGCCCAAAGCTTATGTATGTGAACTATTGGTAGTTGGTTTTAAAAAGATCCGGGTACAACAGGGTACCCGGAGCGGTTTTGATTGAGACCTTTCCTTTTTCCGCTTCTGATGGAATGATGGGCTAAAATGGTCAATTTCGCGTTCGAGTTGCAGATAACTTTGATAAATCTTCTGATCCAGGATACAATTATTGACTGCTTCCAATACAGCATAGCCAGGTTCATTGTGCTGTATGCAGTCTTTAAAGCGGCACAGTCCAACATAGTCCTTTATGTCCAGTGTATCGGTCTATCGGTCAGTTGTGGGGTGCTGTCAGTAGTCAGTCCGAATTGACGGACTCCGGGGCTGTCTATCAGTATCTCGGACTTGACGGGGTACAAGCTGGCCGCCACCGCCGGATTTTGTCGTTTCGGAAATTTGGTCCGAGAAATTCAGAAATTATTTTTTAATTTAGATAGCAGTTTAAACCAATTATTCGCAATCAGCCAAAGAATATTGAGGTAAAAGTTTATGTTCGCTTAACAGTAAAGTTAAATGGACGTTGTTAATTTATCCATATTTTTTTACCATAGATAACGAACCATGAGCATCAGGGAAACGCCTATTGAATTGAATACATTCACTCTTTTCCAGCAAGGAGATGAGAAGGCTTTTCGGCTTATATTCGAAAGTTATCAGCCTATGATCTTCGCGCGGGCCATACAGTTTTCTGGGCAAGTGGAGGAGGCCGAAGAAATTACCCAAGAAGCGTTTGTACAGCTCCATCACTATCGTGAGAGAATAACGGGGCCCGAATCACTCTATCCCTTTTTACATCGGGTGGCCAAACGTATCGCGGTCAGCAGCTTCAGAAGGAGGGTGCTGCACGAGCAATATGAACTCGATCAGCGATCAGGTTGGGAGGAAGCTTCTCCCGCATTGACGCAGCAGCTTGATTACAATGAATTGCAGCAGGAGCTGGAGAAGATCATCAGCGAGCTTCCCGAACAACAGCAACGGATCTATCGCCTCAATAAGTTGGAGGAGCATAGCTACCAAGATATTGCCGATCAGGTTGGCCTCTCAAAAAATACGGTACGCAATCATTTGGCTCTGGCCAGTAAGTTTGTACGTGTACGTCTGGACAAGATTTTCACCTTTTTTTTATAAAATTTACTTTTTCATTGGTACATCTTTCGCTTTCGTTCGATTAATCATCATAGAACAGCAAAGAAAGCATGAACGACAACAACGGATATCGTGAACTGATCCGAAAATATAGAAATGGCTCCTGTACCGCCGACGAGCTCAAACGCATCCGTGAACTGATCCATACACCTGAATTTTTGGCTGCACTGGAACAGCAATGGGAGGCTGGGATAGAACAGCCCTTTAAAACGACGGAACTCGACAGACAACGACAGTTTCAGCAGATCATGTCCGGTATATCCATGGCAAAGGAGAATAACGCTATTCCTACAAAAACTGGGAAGAGCCTGTGGAGCTCAATTGGGTTCAAGGTGGCTGCCTGTATCGCGTTCTGCGCCTTTGCCTCGCTCTTGTATTTTCTCATACAGCCAAAAGTTGGTCCCGGGGATTCGACCGCATTGTCGGATATCAATTCGTTGGTTCTGCCGGGAAAACAAACGGCGCAGATCTTGTTTGATGACGGTACAGCTGTGGACCTAGAAAAGATTGTCGGTGATACCACTATTGTACGGCCTGAATTTTCCGTCAGCAAAACCAGGGACGGTAAAATTACCTATCATTTCCATCGGGGCCAGAATGAAAACAGATTGGTTTATAATACTATTGTAACTCCCAAAGGGGGAGAGTACAAGCTGGTATTGCCGGACGGTACGGTTGTTTGGCTGAATGCCATGACAAAGCTGCGCTATCCTGTAGCTTTTCAGTCGGATACGCGGGAAGTGAATTTGGAGGGTGAAGCGTATTTTGAAGTAACCAAGGTGACAAATCTGGGGAAGCGCGTACCTTTTATTGTGAAGACAGGCGAGCAATCTCTGGAAGTTTTGGGTACCGCATTTAATATCTCAAATTACAATCAACAGGTAGTGACCACACTAACCGAAGGAAAAGTAAAACTGATCTATGCCGGCAATAAGGTGACAGAGAAATTCCTCGTTCCCAATGAACAGGCAAAATACGATGTCAGGAAGGCGACTTTTACAAAAGATGTTGTGGATCCGTTTTATTTCATGGCTTGGAAGAATGGAAATTTTGCATTTGACAATGCTTCGATTTACGAAGTGATGGGGGCCATAAGCCGATGGTATGACGTGGATGTTCATTACCACGGTGATCTGGACAAAGTCCGTTTCTCGGGATCCATATCCCGCTATGAAAATATCGATAAATTATTAAAGACGATTGCGCTGGCCGGGGGTGTCCGCTTCGATCGGAAAGAAAGGAGGGTGGATGTGATGTAGTACATAGACTTATCTCACAGAGCATCCGTCAAAAAAAACAGGAGTGTTGGAAGCACTCCCGTTTTTACTCGATGGATCCTGAACAAATCCTAGATTGATAGATCATTCGCTAATCATTAATTTATCAACCAATGCAAATTTATAAAAAAAATCGGGTACGTGTTTTCCCGATCAAGGAAAACATATGCTTTAAAATTCCAATTTCAATGAAATTGTCTATTGCTTTGCCGCTCTTATTTGCTGCAAATATGCATGTCGGAGCCATGACTTACGCGCAAAGGGTAAGCCTATCCATGAAAAACGCCAAACTATCCACTGTTTTGAAAGATCTGCAAAAGAAAAGTGCTGTAAATATCTTTTTTAATGAGTCTATCTTTTCGGGAAATAGCCGCGTCGACGTCAATTACAAAAATGTACCCTTCAACGATGTACTGGAAGATTTATGTACGAAATATGCCATTGCGTACAAACGTGTGGACAATAATATTGTGTTAAGCCGGAAAGCAGATGCTTCTTGGGCAACGGCAACAGTGCGTATAAATGTACAAAAGCGACCGGTCACAGGTGTCGTGAGATCTGCAGACGGTAAGGGACTTGCCGGAGTGACGGTAGCGGAAAAAGGCTATGCAAACCGGACCAGCACACAGGCTGATGGAAGTTTTCGCATTGAAGTGCAGGATCAAAATCCAGTGCTCCAATTTACCACTGTGGGTTATCAGGCGAAGGAAGTTTTTGTTCGCGACAACAGCCCGTTGGACATCCGGTTAGAGGCGCTGATCAATGCCATGGATGAAGTCGTCGTCGTGGGTTATGGTAAGCAGACCAAGCAAGATCTCACCGGATCGGTCAACCAGCTGGATGAAAAGAGTTTTAGGCAGGGGGCGGTGATCTCGGCCGATAATCTGATTCAGGGTAAGGTGCCTGGTGTCCGTGTTGTGGGCAATAGCGGTGAACCCGGAGGTGGTGTGGATGTCACCATTCGTGGAGTAGGCTCTATTCGCAGTGGCAGTACACCGCTGTTTGTGGTGGATGGTGTGCCGCTGAGCAACGAAAATGTGAGTCCAGGTGGTCAGGATATCGGATTCGGGTCCAGCCGACCTAAAAACCCGTTAAATTTTTTAAATACGAGTGATATCGAGTCCATTACCGTACTGAAGGATGCTTCTGCAGCGGCGATCTATGGTGCCAGGGGGTCGAATGGTGTAGTGATCATCACCACTAAAAAGGGAAAAAAGGGGGAGGCCAGCCTCACGGCAGATTCCTACCTGGGCTTTTCCTCGGTCGCACACAAGGTGGATGTAATGTCCGCAGATCAATACCGTGCCGCCATCAAGGACAAGGCTTTTGATCATGGAGCTAGTACGGACTGGCAGGATGTGGTCTACCGGACGGCAAAAACACGAAACAACTCCCTTTCTTTTTCAAAGGCGACCAATACCGGCAACTATTATGTCTCGGCAGCACAGATGGATCAGCAAGGGATTGTCAAGAATAGTGATTTTAGGCGGACTTCGGCCCGGGTCAATGCCTCGGAATCCTTTCTGGATGAAAAAAGACTGACCGTGGGATTTAACCTAACAGCCAGTGAAACCAAAGATATCGGTGTCCCCACAAGTGATAATACCGGCGCATTTGGCCAGTTGATCACCCACACGCTGATGGCCAATCCGACCCGATCGGTATTCGATGAAAATGGAAATTTCACCAATTTTAATATGAATGCCCACTACAATCCGATGTACTTGTTGGATATCTATCGGGATAATACGCGGACCCTAAGGGCACTGGGGAATCTGGATATTTCGTTTCGTATCATCGAGGGCCTTGTTTATAAGTTCAATCTTGGGATAGACCGTGCTATGGGTGAGCGCAATACAACAATCTTTCCCAACATCACGGACCTCAATCCGCGGGGCAGGTTTATGAAGTACAATCAGAATTCAAAAAATACTTTGCTGGAGCACTACCTTAATTACACCAAGCTAATTGATAAACATAAGATCGAAGCATTGGCGGGCTTTTCTTACCAAAAATTTGATAACGGTGGCAATGGATATACCATTGACGGAATCGCCAACAAAGGGGAAGGTGTCCTCCCCGAAAATAATCCCGGCTATGCTGGGCGTCCAACGACAGCAACGGGGTTTTCCCAGGTCAATGAATTGCAGTCATATTTTGCCCGTGTCAACTACAACTATGACAATCGCTATCTCCTGACAGCCTCCCTGCGTGCGGATGGATCGACACGATTTGGTAAAAATAACAAATATGGCTATTTCCCTTCTTTCGCGCTGGGCTGGAATGTGTCAAAAGAAAACTTTTTGAAGGATATTAAAGGGGTAAATGAGTTGAAAATCAGGGCAAGCTGGGGGAATACAGGAAATCAAGAAGTTCAAAATAAGATTACCAAAGCCAGTTATTCCCTGGCGGCGGGAAATGGTTATTATATGAACGATGACCTCGCTCTGGTCAATGGAGTATCAGTCAACCGTACGCCAAACCCGAACCTGAGATGGGAAGTGGTGACACAGACGAACTTTGGGGTAGACTTTGATCTATGGAAAAGTAAATTGTACGGAACGCTGGAATACTATAATAAAACCACAACGGATGCCATCTTAAATATTCCTTCACAAGTGCTGAGCCCTACGGCGGATATCTGGGTCAATATTGACGGAAAACTAGTAAACAAGGGCTTTGAATTCCTGCTGGGTTCAAAGCTGGTCAATAAGGAGCATTTCAGCTGGTCTGTCGATGTCAATGGTGCAACATTGCAAAATAAAATACAGAATCTGCCGGTTTCGGAGATTTTGTCGGGAGCCATTGCCGGTCCGGGACAATCGGGCGTGAATGTCAATATTTACAAAAGCGGTTACGCGGCGGGATCCTTCTACCTCTGGGACTATGAAGGGGTAGACGATAAAGGAAATTATAGCTATAGCGACAGCCGCCGCATCATTGAAGGGGCTTTGCCGAAGTTTACCTATGGACTGAACAGTCAGCTCTATTACCGCTCTTTTGATTTTTCCTTTTCATTTATAGGCCAGACTGGGGGGTATAATTTTAATAACATGGCGATGAATGCGCTCAATATTAATAATCTGGCTTCCGATAGAAACGTGTCAAATCGCTATTATGGGACGAACATCAGTCCGTCAAATAATCCGCAGATCTCAACGCTTTATCTTGAAAAATCGGATTTCCTCCGCCTGAATTCCGTTAGGCTCGGCTATTCGATTCCCCTGGTCAGCAAACAATGGGTGCAATCGATAGGACTGTATGTCACGGGACAAAACTTATGGACGCTGACCAAATACTCCGGTTATGATCCATTGATCAACAGTCCGCGTGTGAGCAACGGCAACCAGTCATTGGGTGTAGATTATACGGCTTATCCATCGGCGAAGACATTTTTATTTGGTGCAACGATTAAATTTTAACGATGAAAAAGATTTTTTTAAACAAATATGTACTCTGGCTATCGTTTTTATTGCTTTTAGGCAGCTGTACAAAGTTGGACGAACAGGTATTGGATGAGGTGCTCGGTGAAGATGCGTCAGATCCCGAAGGTGCCCTCGCTGCGGCTTACGACCGTTTGGGCAAAGGTACTTTTGTCGACCATGGCGGTGTTTTTGCCTTACAGGAATATACGACAGATGAGGCGGTTCTGGCTACCCGGGGAAGCGACTGGGGTGATGGCGGAAAATGGCGCTCCATGCACGAGTTTACCTGGGTGCCAGATAATGCAATTGTAACGGACAACTGGAATATGCTGACCAATGGGATTACGCGGGCAATGACGGCCATAAAATCCGTTACCGAATCGAATATTCCGCAAAAGAAGCTCTTTCTGGCTGAATCCAGAGGTTTATTGGCTTTTTATATGTATACCGTATTGGATCTGTACGGACAAGTACCTTACAGGGATCCATTGAACGAGCGTGCACCGCTCGAGATAAAAAAGGCAGCCACGAGCATTGACGAGCTGATCCTCGAGGTGGAATCGCTGATTCCTGACCTGGCAGCATTGGGTGAGCAATCCACGCACAATGGACGCTTTACCAAAGAGGCAGCCTATAGTCTATTGACACAGATGTACCTGAACAGGGCGGTATTTAAAAACCGGATGGCAAACACCTACGATTTCACCGAAAAAGCGGTTTCGGGTGAAGGTACAGATATGGACCGTGTGATCTATTATTCATCTTTGCTGATCAATTCGTCTAAGTTCAGGCTGGAAAGTAACTACTTCAATAGTTTTTCCATCAAAAACGAAAAAGGACCGGAGCTGATCTGGGTCATTACCCAAAAAATAGACAAAATCAGAAACGGCTCCAATTCTTTTGCCTATGTCTGTGTCGAACGGAATCAGCGGCCGACGCCGGCGAATCGGGGGACAAATGCAGCATGTATCACACCTGAATTTTATGCCACATGGAACGGCAATCATGATGACCCACGTTTTTCGAGGAAATACCAATATGGTGACGGCACCTGGTTTTATAATGACCGTGAACAGAGCGTTCCCTCAACCGATATTGTACCGGGGACCAATTTAATGTGGTTTCACTTCAACCGTGGTATTATGGAAGGACAGCAGTATGGCCCCAAATTAACCGCAAACGGTGCGTTTGAAATGACTTCTGACGGACGGATCAAAGTATCGGAACTGTTTATGGAAAAAAGTGCCGGCACAAAAATGATCTTTACCCCCGAACTCAATTTTGATGACCCCAAACAGGCTGTATTTAAACAGGATCAGATCAACCGTGGAGTGCGTGTATTTAAATATGAGTACGACCCGGGTGATGGAAACGGATCCAGTAATGTCGATATTCCGCTGGCGCGTTTAGGCGCTATTTACACCATGCGCGCCGAGGCTTATTTTAGGAAGGGAGAAATCAATCTTGCGCTCAATGATATCAATAAATTGCGCAGTTCACGGACTAGGGAAGCCCTATATGGCAATGCGCCGGGTAAGACAATTTCTTCGTTAACAGCCAATGATCTTTACCGTGAGATCGCTTTTGAGACCTACTGGGAACTGCTCCGCCGTCCGCAGATGATTCGATTTGGTAAATTTGACCTGCCCTTTAGCGCCAAACCTGCCTCGCAACCCTTCAGACGCCTGTTCCCAATTCCACAAAGTGTTATGGATGTTAGCAAGGAATTTAAGCAAAATGAGGGCTATTAATTATTTTAGAAAAGGCAAAACAATTTCCTACTGACCGATGTCAATAACCAAGTTAGGTTAGTGTATTCGATAAAAACCGGGGATGGATTTCCCCGGCTTTTATCGTTGCGCTCTTTTTTATCCTGGTCCATACATAGTATCCTCTTCCTTTTCCAGGAAGTGTTTTGCCGTGCTTATTAATAAAAAAGGAAAGATTGTAAGCAAAAAAGCTTTCCTTGAGGATATTGAAAACTATTGGGTGAAAGAATTGGGCGGGTAGCCCGGCAAAAGATCTATCTTACAATTTTGTAAGTTCTTTTATGGTGATTTAGGGATGGATATCTTTGAATATATTAAATAAAAGAATATGGATTTACAAAATAACATCATCGGTTTTCATCATGTATCAATAAAAGCGAAAGACTTCGAGCGCACGGTAGATTTTTATAAAAATTTCGGTTTCGAAATGGTGCACAAATGGTCTTTGCCCGATTTCAATTTGGAAAAATGTGTGATGCTTCAGCATCGGGCGATCAATTATTACCTGGAAATATGTGACGAAAATGCAGATATACCGACACAGGGAAGAAAGAGGAAGCCCGGTGACGAGTATATTGAGAATGCGCTATTGCATTTTTGTTTTATAGTGAAAGATGCTGATCTCGCCAGAAAACAAGCCCTTGCCTGTGGCGCAAAAGATCTGAGTGAGGGACTGTTTGAGCTGGATTTATCCGGTGAAATCAAATCGGTTCATGTGAGAAACAGTCTGGTATATAGTCCCAATGGGGAAGTAATCGAGTTCTTGGAGAAAGTAGATTTTGATTAGTCCTGAACCTGAAATTCGGACAGGTCGACCAAGATTTTTTCCAACTTCTGGCCCTTGGCTGTAAGCGTGTATATGGATGAAATCTTAGTCTTATTTTTTAAAATCAACCCATCCCGTACCAAATCATTCAATTGTTTGGAAAGTGTCCGGTCACTGACTTGGGGCAGAAGATGTTTGAAGTCCGAATAGCTTGCCGTTGTCTTAAGCAATTTAAATAAAATAGAAAGCTTCCACCGTCCGGTGATTAATGATAATGTCTTAAAAGCATTGCAATACTGTTGTAATGCTTTTTCATTGATTGTATTGGTCGAGTTTTCTTTACGCATACAGTTGATACTTTTAAATACCTCTATTTTTTTCTTCCGCACAATCCTTTTTCTTAAGATTGAATTTTACTCGTGGGGATAAGACTATGCAAATTAAAATAATTTGCGCAAACGTTTGCTCTCAAAAATTGATTTTTAAATCAAAAAAATCCTGTAAGTTTGTTTTGACGACCAATCATATCATTATAGGCCAGCAGCAAGAGTATGAAATCGACATTGTTAATCAAAGATATTTCTGATTTTGAAATGTTGGTGAATACCCATACCGACAAGCTAACACAGACAGCTTTTCTGAAAATTGGAAACCTGCAGGATGCAGAAGATCTTGTACAGGATCTCTTTGTCAACCTCTGGATAAAAAGGGAGTTCATCGTTGTACATGGATCGGTTCACAATTACCTTTATGTAGCCCTCCGGAATAAAATTATGAACTACTTTGCCAAAGCTAAGCTTCATCAGGATGTGAAAAATAGGCTAGCGGTAAATCTAGAGATCATGGATCTTTCTTTAGTCAATCTGTTAATCGAAAAAGATCTAAATACCTTATTTTCGGAAATTTTGAGTGAGTTACCTGCTCACATGCAGAGCATTTTTAAGCTGCGCAATGAAGATTTTACACTGAAAGAGATTGCTATTGCCCTAGGACTCGCGGAGCAGACCGTAAAAGGGTACAGTGCAGAAATGCACCGCCGTATTAAAGAAATGCTCATAAAGAGACATCCCGAATTTGCGCGCTCACTGACAGCATTGCTATCTTTTTTGCTGATCAAATAAATTTTAAATTCCTTACATACTTTTGAATGCCTCCAACTGTCTTTCTAGAAAGAGCAAACCTAGAAAGATTACGCGTGGATCAAAAACAGTTACAAAAACTAATTAAGAAATACCAGGACGGTACAGCCAGTGCGGCTGAGAAATTTGTTGTGGAATATTGGTACGAATCCTTGGGGAAACATACAACCGAAGATTCAGAAATAGATTTTATTCCAGACCGTAAAAATCTCAGAGACCGAATTATATTGGCAGCTGCTGAATACACCGATAAGCGTTCTGACAGCCGACGGGGCTGGTTATATACCGCCGTGGCTAGTGTCATACTGTTGATATTTTCAACTGTTTTATATTATCAATACTATTCAGGATCGCAGATCGATAGCCTGATCGAGCCGATCAAAATGGTATACCTAGATAGCGGAACCATATCCACTGGTACCGCCGAACGCACAACAGTCATCCTGAATGATGGTACCAAAGTAATTCTAAATGCCAATTCAAGCTTAACGGTTGGCAATTACGATCGTCTGCGGGATGTGAACCTCTATGGCGAAGCATTCTTTGATGTCAAGAAAGATCCGTCCAGGCCATTTACCGTACATGGTGGTGGATTGCATATCAAGGTGTTGGGTACCAGTTTCAATGTTAATGCTTATCCGGATATCCATAATACAGCGGTATCGGTGCGTACAGGTAAGGTTCAGGTTGACAATAACGAGAAAAATCTACGCACGTTGTTGCCGGATGAGAATATGGTCTACGATCGAAAGTCTAGTGATTTTAAATTGACAAATGGGACTTACCCCTTGGAAAGCTCCTGGTTATCTGATCATATTAAACTGGATCAGGCGAGCTTTGAAGAATTGAGCCAAACCTTTAAGAATTTCTACGGACTGACACTTTATACAGACGATGAAAAAATCCTGTCGGATCGTTATAATATTAGCTTCCGACAATCCAAAACAATGGCAACGGCGCTGGAAGAGATTCAGTTATTGACCGGAAAAAAAATCAGTTTTAAAAATAAGAAGGAGGGCAAAGAGATTATTTTATACTAAAAATAAAAGGGCTCACATAGTGTAAGACCCTTTACAGATAATTATGGAATCTATCTCACCCGATTCCATAATTGGTTTCATGGATGTAAAACCTTTAATCAATACAAAATTAACAAATGATTAACAAAAAACTAATAACAAAAGAAAAAAGAAGCAACAAATACCTTTCTTTAACTCTTGGTGGGACCCTGCTGCTATTTTCAGGCATTATTCCTTGGAACAGTACATTCGCACAGGAAAAAGGCAAGATAAACAACTTGAGTTATCAAAAAACGACGTTACGGGATCTTATCATCGATCTGCAAAAAAAGTCTGGATCAGATATTTCGTTCACGGAGAGCCTGGGCTTAAAAACTATAAGTATCACCAAATTTGATACTAAAAATGAATCCTTGGAACAGGTCTTGCGTAGATTATTGATACCTTATGGTATCCAGGTAAAAAAGACGGATAACGGCTATGTTTTAGCCAGACAAACACCGCGTGAAGGAAAGCCTATTTCTGGAAAAGTAATTGATCCGTCCGGTATGCCTGTTTCGGGAGCTACCTTAAACTTAAAGCGTGCCAACACAAAATCCAAAAGTGATGACGAAGGCGCGTTTTTGCTCGATTCGACCTTTCCTTCAGATACTTTATCCGTACATTTTATGGGCTTTAAGACCATCGATACCTTGGTGACAAACGACCTTGCGGGGGATCTGGTAATCCGATTGGCGGCTGACCGGGCACGCGAACTTGACGAAGTTGTTGTGGTGGGCTATGGCGTCCAAAAGAAAGTTAACCTCACAGGATCTGTTGCTGTCGTCGATGGCAAGCGCTTACAGGATAGACCGGTAAACAATGTCTCTCAATCACTTTATGGAACCGTCAGTGGCCTGACTATCGCTTATGGAAACAATGGCTTTGAACCCGGTGCCGCACCATCCGTGCAGATACGGGGGCAGGGTAGCCCCTATGTGCTGATTGATGGTACCGCAGGAGATATCAATACAATAGACCCCAACACCGTCGAAAGTGTTTCTATTTTAAAAGACGCTGCTGCATCGGCAATCTATGGTGCGCGTGCGCCCTATGGCGTCCTGCTGATTACGACCAAATCGGGGAAAGCTAATCAGAAACCACAAGTCGATTTTTCGATCAATGGAGGACCTACAACCATTATCAATAAACCAAAGATGGTGGATTCCTATACATTTGCGCGTGCCATGAATGAAATGCATGATAACCAAGGGGTCGCTAGATTGTTTTCCGAATCTACGATTGACAGGATCATAGCATATATTGATGATCCAACACTTCCCGAAACTGTTCCTGATACCAACAATCCGCGTAAGTGGTCAACCTATCAATTCTCGAACGGCAATAACGACTGGATAGATATTCATTATGGTAATGGTCTCAGAATGCAGGAAAATCTATCTGTAAGAGGTGGATCAAAAGACATGTCCTATTTTTTGTCCCTTGGACATGCCACTGAAAAAGGGGTGTTGAAAATCGTGGATGATAAGTATAAGCGCTACAATTTTCAGGGAAAGCTCGATGCCAATATCACGGATTGGTGGAAGATCAGTTCGAATACTCGCCTGACAAATGAACTGCGTAACCGGCCAATCTACAATGGTGAAGGGGGATACGGAATGATAATTCATCAGATCTTCAGGACACATCCCGAGGTGTTCCTTAAATCGCCAAATGGCTATTACTCGCAACTTTCGCGTGTACCGCAGATGCAAGCGGGCTATCAAAAATTGACGGACAATAATCTGGTTCAGCGTTTGGCCACAGAGATCAGCCCCCTTAAAAACTGGAAAATCAATGCAGATTATTCCATAGATTATAAAATCAACAATTATGAGGGCGTCAATCAGGTCGCTTATGAGGATGAAGTAGATGGTACGCTTGTACCAATAGCGCTTACGGTTCCTTCCTATATCAGTAAAGACAAATCTAATACCACCTATAAAGCGCTTAATATTTATACAACCTATAATTTAGATTTAGGAACGGAGCACCATTTTACGGCACTGGCTGGATTTCAAAATGAAACGAATTCCTATGATATGCTGAGTGGTCTGAAAAGGGAACTTATAACACCAGATGTACCCTCCTTAACAACAGCAACCGGTGAAATGCAAATAGCTGATGAACTTAGTCATTGGTCTACACTCGGCTATTTTGCACGTTTAAATTATAATTATGCGGATAAATATCTCTTTGAGGGTAATATACGGTATGATGGCACATCCAAATTTGCACGCGGTAAAAGGTGGGGTTCGTTTCCGTCGATATCAGCAGGGTGGGTTGTATCAAAAGAGAAATTTTGGACGGGAGTTGAGGCTTATATTCCTTTCTTGAAGCTTAAAGGATCTTGGGGACGACTGGGAAATCAAAACGTCGCAGCCTATCAGGATCTGGCATTATTGGGGGTGCAAAGTAACCTGAGCTGGCTTATTGATGGTATGCGTCCCGCTTATACGATTGCGCCAAACTTGGTCAACCGATTTCTTACCTGGGAGTCATCTCGTTCAATGAATACGGCCGTCGAATTGGGCTTTTTCCAAAACCGCCTGCAGGCCGAATTTGAATATTACCAACGTTTGACCTATGATCGTCTCGGACCGGCGCAGGCTCTTCCTGCTGTTCTGGGCGCCAAGATTCCACAGGAAAATAATTCGGAACTTCAGACTAGGGGCTGGGATTTTAGCTTGCGCTGGAATGGGAAAATAGGTTCCGATTTTAACTATTCCGTAGCAGCCAATGTGTTTGATTATAAAAATATAATTACAAAGTTTACCAATCCGACGGGTATCCTGACAACGGATTACGTAGGTATGGATGCCGGAGAAATTTGGGGTTATGAAACTGTTGGCTTGATCAAAACTAAGGAGCGCGCTGAAGAGATCAATGCATCGGGCTACCAAAAATTTATCAATGGCCAGACTTGGCAGACAGGGGATATAGAATACCGTGATCTCAACGGGGATGGGCTAATCAATAAGGGTAAAAACACCATAAATGACCATGGAGACCTTAAAATTATTGGTAATTCAACGCGCCGTTATCAGTTTGGACTTAATTTAACGGCTAACTACAAAAATATTGATATAGCGGTGTTTATCCAAGGTACTGGAAAGCGTGATTTATGGCTGGATGGGAATCTATTCTGGGGATTTCGGGCATGGAATCAGTCCTCCTTGTTCCCAGGGCATATAGATTACTATCGGGATGTTGAGGGAGACCGATATTCGGGACTCGGTATAAATACTGAGGCTTATTTTCCCCGTCCTTACAGTAATACCAGCCAGGACAATAAAAATAAACAGCAGCAAACGCGTTATCTGCAAAATGGTGCCTATGCACGTCTTAAAAATCTTCAGATTGGATACACCATTCCGCCGTTAATGCTCCAAAAAATTGGATTAAAACGCGCCCGCATTTATTTTTCTGGTGAAAATATCTATACCATTTCTAAACTTCCAAGCGGATTTGATCCTGAGACGGCAATGCTGGGAGAATATGGTAATGGAAAAAGTATGTTTTCACAGGCGATTTGGGCATTTGGGATGAATATCTCGCTGTAAACGCATTTGATTTGAATGCATAAGTAGCTACTTAAATAGCGAAGAAAAATTATATCAAGAAATGAATAACCAATGAAAAAAAATATAACCTTACTATATACGACAGTCATCTTACTGTTGTTGAGTTCCTGCTCCAAAGATTTTTTGGATAAACCGCCATTGACAGCGATTGATAATGAGATCTACTGGAAGACGGCTAATGACCTGGAAAATTATACCATACAATTCTATACTCGGTTTCCAGCCTTTGATTCTGTGGGTAGCTATTTGGGGGTGATCGGTTGGGATGGCACCCGTGGATCCGACGTTCAGATTTCCAGTTCGCCTAGTACGGTCTGGAATGGTACCGAATCACCTGTTTCATCTGGCGGAAACTGGAAATGGAGCAATATCCGAAGCGTCAATATTTTTTTTAAGAACTATAACAAATGCAAAGATCCTTTTGAAAAATATAAGCAGTTTTTGGGAGAAGCACATTTCTTTAAGGCCTGGTTCTACTTTGAAAAGGTCAGGCTCTACGGTGATGTTCCCTGGTATACGGAGCCATTGGAGATGGACTCTGAAGAACTTTTCAAAGCACGTGACCCACGTACGACAGTAGTCGACTCGATTTTGGCACACCTGGATAAAGCGATCGAATATCTTGATCCTGTGGCTACAGTAAAAGGTAAAAACAATAGACTTTCCAAACAGGCGGCTCTACTGTTCAAATCTAGAGTTGCCTTATTTGAAGGCAGCTGGCAGAAATACCATAAAGGGACAGTATTTGGTACCGCTGGCGTTGATCCCAATAAGTACTTTCGCCAAGCAGTTACAGCTGCCGAAACCTTGATGGATGCAAAATATGGGATGTCGCTGTATAGTAATAATGATCCCGAAAACGATTACTGTAAACTATTTTCCCTGAAAGATCAGCTTGCCAATAAAGAGGTGATCCTTTGGAAAGCCTATTCGATCAACCGTGATCTGTCACACTCTTTTCAGATCTATGTGTCCGATCGCACAGCGGGGATATCTATGACTTTTGAACAGGTACAGCATTACCTGGGACGCAATGGTCTTCCATATGATTATATTTCTCTTGGTAAGACTGTGAAAGGCAATGCTTTTTTAGAAAAAATACGGTCCGATTGTGATCCGCGGCTATCCCAGACGATCTGGACGCCAGGAGCCTTGATGTGGGATAATACCTTTGGTAAAGCCACTTTCAAAAAGCCGTTTTTGGATAAATCTGGTGAGGCCTTGAATAATACTGGTTTTCAGATTCGGAAAGGAAATGACCCAAAATCAGCTTTGGCCGGTGGTGGGGTCTCCTGGAGCTCAAGTGACGAAACTGGTGCCATCGTGTTTCGTTACGCCGAAGCCTTATTGAACTATGCTGAAGCGAAGGCTGAACTTGGTGAAACAGTCGATTATACCAAATCAATCAATTTGCTCCGCAAAAGATCAGGTATGCCGGATTTTGCTATTACCAACGATCCCAATAAGGACAGGTATGCTGATTATGGTTATAATTTATCAGACCAGTTAAAAGAAATCCGTCGTGAACGTACTGTCGAACTTGGAGCCGAGGGATTTCGCTATGATGATATCCGGCGATGGGCCGCGCATAAACTGGTGAAGGGAAAACGTCCCAAAGGTTATCCATTTCTGGCATCGGACTGGACAGGTACAAAAATCAACTATAAAGTTGATGCGGAGGGTTTGCTAGATCCTTTTGTAACACAGCTGCCGAATGGCTATGGATTTAAGGAAAACCGCGATTACCTGGAATGTATTCCGCTGAATGAAATCACATTGAACAATAACTTAAAACAAAATCCAGGATGGGAATAAAAATATTTTTACCGTTGTTATTCAGCTTATTTTATAGCATAGGCCAGGGGCAATCGTTGGTCAGGATAGGTTTGATCGCCGATCCACAGTACGCAGACAAGGATAGCCGTGGAAGCCGTTTTTATAGGAATTCACTTGTTAAATTAGATGCTGCCGTTGTGGCAATCAATAAGGAAGATGTAGACTTTACAGTCATGCTTGGGGATTTGGTTGATGTGGGAACAAAAGATCTGCCACCTGCAATTCAGCAGCTCGACAAGCTCAAAAAACCAGTCTATAATATCTTAGGGAACCACGATTATGTGGATGTTGAAGATGGAGCCGATTTATATAAGGCTTATAAAATGCCTGCCCCTTACTATACCGTAGCCAAAGGAGAGTGGCTGTTTATTCTGCTCAATACCAATGAACTTGCCGAGTATGCCACAACAGCAGGATCAGGCCAGCGCCAAGCCTGGCAATTACTTAACGATAGGCTCAAAACGGCAAAAAGGAGCAATGATCAGCCCTGGAATGGCGGTGTAAGTACAAAACAGCTCAAATGGTTGAGAAAGCAGCTCCATAACGCGCAGTCAACATCCAAAAAGGTGATCGTCTTCACACACCACCCTTTATATCCCGAAAATGGCCTCGAAGCACTGAATAATCGGGATATATTGACTCTCATCGAAAAATATCCGGTCGTAAAGGCCGTGATCTCAGGCCATCATCATCCCGGTAATTTTGCAACCTATAAAGGTATTCCAATGATTACCCTGGAGGGTATGATCGAAACTGACAGCCAAAATGCCTTTGGAATCTTGGAACTAGGGGCAAATCAGCTCAGTCTTCATGGGGAAGGCCGGATGACGTCCAGAAAAATTGATTTTTAAACGAATAAACTTAATATTTAAACACAAAAATTATGAAAAAAACAACGTTAATGTTTGGTAAGGCAGTCTGTATGTTTGCCTGTATGGCCTATTTGTTTTCTGGCTGTCAGAAAGATATGACAAAACAGGAAGAGAGCGCCCCCAAAAAAATGGGCAAAGTCAATACGACATTAGCTGGACCGACATTTGTTAGTGCACATCGATCCAACGATCTAATTAAAGTCGATGAAATTATTAACGAAGGCATCAATAGTCTGGAAGTGGATATTTATGTTGGCAATAAAGGCGGACAGCAAACCTGTCTCATTGGGCATGAGGCGGGAACAGCTACCGGACAGACTCTGGAACAGTATTTTGCTAATCTAAATCAGAAGCTTCCGAGCTATACCTCCCTTTGGTTGGATTGTAAAGATTTGAACAGCAGTGCAAATGAACAGTTATTCTTAAAGACGCTGAAGAAAATGGATAGTCTATATTCTATTAAAAATAGAGTATTGATAGAAAGCATGTATCCACAGTATTTAACTGGCTTTAAACAGCTTGGCTGGAAAGTAAGTTATTACTGCAATTGGTCAGATTTGAGCGGTAAAACCCCTGCGCAGCAACAAGTTGTAATGGATGACATGTACAGCAAACTCAACACTTATGGGGTGGATGGAATAAGTTATGATGCAACGGTGGACAATGCAATGAAATCCTACTTCCCGACTAAAACTGTGGGTGGCGAGCGCGTAAAGATGTATGCTTGGGCACTGTCACGTTATTATGGTGAAACTGATCTGGCGAGTAAACTTGCTACATATGCACACCTCGATATTTTATTGATTACATTTTATTCGCCACAAGGCATTTTGATCGATGGAGCCAATTATAAAATCGCATCCGCATTAACAAAAGAACCTAGTAAAGTTGTTGATGTCAATGGCAATCCCCCGGTCAACGGTGAAGATGTGACATTATGGACTTACAATTATCCGACGTCATCCAACCAGGTCTGGAAGTTGAGAAGCGTTGGCAGCGGGTATTATGCGTTGAAGAGCATAGCTGACACCACTAAGGCATTGGAAGTAAGGGGTGGAGGATCGGCAAACAGTACACCTGTCCAGGTAGCCACCTTTACGAATACTTCGGCGCAACGGTGGAAGCTCACCTATGTGGGAAGCGGCAATTATAATCTAGAACCTGCATCTGCCCCAGGTAAAAACCTGGATGTAAATGGATCAAGTACGGCGGATGATACACAGATTCAGATCTATTCCGCCCATACTGGCAATGCACAAAAATTTAGATTAGTTAAACAATAAATCTCTGTGGTTATGGTATTTATTGAAAAAGTAAAAATGACAAACCTGTTTAATTTGCTGGGGATCCTAAGTGTGACAGGTCTTCTGTTTTTTTCCTGCGGAAAAAGCCATCCTGTCGAGGATACTCCAATTGGGATAACTGGTAAAAAAAGTTTAAATGTGATCCAGGGAGGCGTGAACGACCTGACGGTTGCAATCCCGATGGGAGGGAATTCCTTTGTGACCAATGGCCTCAGTGGAGCAGAAATTTTTGATAACTCAAATTATGGACTTCGCAATTGGACCAGTCTTTCAGCTGTAGTAAGTACCTATTTTAAGGTCACACAGTCTGGTACGTTGCATTTGGGTATAAAAGGCTATGTTACCACGGGGAGTAGCGTCGTTCGTCTGACTGTCAATGGGCAGAGTTTCGATGTGGCCATGACGGGGGGAGCGCCTGCAAAAGATTATTATGCGGGCTCGGTGGAGATTGCTACACCTGGTTATGTAAAAGTAGACCTTCAGGCAGTTAGCAAAACAGCTACATATATCGGTAATATGACTGACATTTTAATTGGTGGTACAGCCGCTTCGTCTGGTCTTACTTATGCGAATATACCGACAAGCTACTATTTTTCGCGTCGCGGGCCTTCAGTGCATTTAGTCCCTAGTCTTCCGACTGGTAATTCGTACGAATGGATGTACAACGAAGTTATCGTCCCTGCCGGACAGGATCCGGTAGGCAGCTATTACATGGCAAATGGATTTGGACAGGGATATTTTGGTTTTCAGGTCAACTCGGCAACACAGCGAAAAATTATTTTCTCTGTATGGGATCCCAGCAAGGAATCTGACGGAAAAACTACCGTCGTAAGCAACGGCACCGATGTGGCCGTCAGCGGTTTTGGCGGTGAGGGGACCGGAGGAAAAAGTAATTGGACCTTCAACTGGTCAACAGAAACTACATATAAGTTTCTGACCAGAATAAGACCGGACGGACTCGGCAATACATTGTATTCATCTTGGTTTTACGCGCCCGAATTGGGTACATGGAAGTATATTGCTACGTTTAAAAGACCAGCTATTTCAACTTATATAACAGGTGCCTATTCCTTTCTTGAAAATTTTAACAATACAATGGGGTACCTAGGCCGAAAAGCTTACTATTCAAACTTTTGGGTTCGGTCTACGACCGGTACCTGGATCGAATCGACATCCTGTAGGTTTAGTGTGGATGGTGCTGGTGACAACAACCAACGGGGAGATTACAAAGGTGGAGTTGAGAATGGTAGATTCTTTTTGCAGAATGGCGGATTTTTTAATGATTTAGTGGCTGAAAATAGTGTTTTTACACGACCAGCTATTGGCACGGCGCCAAATATAGATCTAAATAATTTGCCCATAAATTGATAATGGATTAGCTAAAGGTAAAAGGTCGTATTCCCTTTACCTTTACCTTTTATCAACCTGGGGAGTGTACGATATAGTTTCTGAGCCGGTAGCTCAATGACAACAATACTTTTCTGTTGTACCGAAAATCTAAATAGAATACCTTAAGGTCGCTGAACATCTTTTTCTCTTTTATATATTATCATCTATATATTATTTCATGGATCCAATTTTACATTGACTATGTGTTTTGGATTACAGTCTTTGGTATGACTAAGTTTTTCTTCAGCAGCAAGCGATAGCAGAATAAGCAGTATGATTATTCTGGTGATAATTTTTTAATTATAGTTTTATTACTTAGTTTTGGCGACTAGTAAACCATACTATTATTTTCTTATTATCTTTTTATTGTGGATAGTCAAACTATTATTACATTGCTTATTGTCGGGATTGTTATCAGTAAAACACTTATCGGAGTACTGATTTACTTTTTGATTCGAAAAAACCGTCTTCTGAAATCCAAGCAGTTAAAGTTAACAGCAGCTAATACTGCGCTTAATGAACAGGCCCAACGTATCCGGCATTATAATGAAGAACTTAAAATAGCGGAAAATTTTAAAACAAAGGTCCTGTCAATAGCATCACACGATCTACGCGCTCCATTTGCTTCGGTCGAAGTACTACTGACGATCAACGATATTTCTCTAATCGACAAGGAGGACCTCAGCCTGATTTTTACGAATTTAAAGAAGCAGGTTGCTAGATCCCGGGCGATGCTCGAGGAGGTGTTGCTCTGGACAGATTCCCAGTTGCGGGATAAACTTGAAAATACTGAAACCTGCAATATCATTGATCAGATAAATGGTATACTGGAAATGTATAGCATCGAAATTCAAAAATCCAAGATGCTGGTTTTAAATAATGTGGAGCAAGATTTTTCTGTCAATATACATAAAGAAATATTTTGTTTCGTGATTAGAAATGTCATCAGTAACGCAATTAAATATGGACGGACAGGCGGAAAGATACAGATCCTGCTGACGGATAACAAGATCGATCAATGGGAATTGACCATTATAAATGATGGCGATGAATTGTCGCCGGAGGTTCTTTACAATCTCAATTTTGTAAATAGCTGGGAACGTAAGAAAGCTGAAAATAAGAACGGTGCCGGATTGGGTATTTCCCTCTGTAGAGATCTCCTGAAGCGAATTAACGGAAGTCTGTGTTTTGAAAATAGAAGTAGCGAGGGCGTTTCAGTTAAATTGATTTTCCCCATAAACGTATAGGCGAATAGCACGAAAGAAATCGCGTCATCCAAAACATTTTCGGGGAAGTATTGTTGTAAGATGCAAGGTATGGCCCGAATGATGAAAATATTTCTTTTAAAAATAAGACCTTTTCTTGTATTGCCTTTTCTGTTTTTGACCGGCTGTTCAACTTTGATCAATAATGTTCAGGTGCAGACGCTGACAAAGAATTACTGTGCGCCGAATGTAGCCTATAAATCAATTCCCGTACAGGCAATTCCATCCGTCGACAGTACCAGGCTCAGAGCTGTTTTTTCTGACCATGATTTTGTATTGGTCAAATATCTCAACCTTTCGCCGCATATCATCGGTTATCTGGACAATCCCGGTAATCCCGCGGTGAAGCTGGCTGCAAAACAAAAGGTGACCGACAGATATATGCTGTTTGAAACGGAATTGAATGCTATTGCCGCGGAATTGGACTGCAATGGCGAGCGTATTGATAAGCTCGCAGGCTACATGGATGAATTGAATTCGAATACACAGACCCGACTGACAGTAGCCTCCATACTCTTGGGGGCTGTCACGGCGGTTACAGCGACCACCATCAAAAATGATAAGCTCAATAATGGCTTGAGCATCGCCGGCGGGGTAGGCACAGCGGTGTTGGGATTTATGACCCTAAATCCCAAAGGAAAAAGGGTCAGCATGCATTTGGAGCGCAATCTGCTCCAAGGTATCTGGTTTCAAAACAACAATGCACAAATCTATCCTGCGTCGGTATGGGGTATTTTATCGGAGAAGGGATTCAGTAACTCCGAAAATTTTTCGCTGGTAGAGACAATGCGGCAACGCTGGTTAAAATATGGCCTCGAGGATCAACAGAACAGTCCCTTGGAGAAACTTTATTTTAACACGGGTGGCATCTTCACAGCGGAGCAACTGCATGATCTAGCCAATATGCACAATGAACTGCAGGCGACCATTCGCTCCGTGCAGCAGGATTTGCGGAGCCTGATGCACACCCTCAGTACACTGGACTGAGCTCAGGGTATGTCGACATCGCTTTTTCGTTCGTTTTTTTTACCTTCTATTTTCGTTTGACCCGTCTATTTCCGTCTGATCTGCAATTTGACACCGAGGGCAAGCCCAATGTAGTCATCAAATTTTAGGTATTTATTCTGGATACCACTGACTAGATACAGATCACTTGTATGTAGATCATAATAAAATTTTATCCCTTCAAAATAGGAGGATTTGGATTTTAATTTATAACTGAAGTCTTGACCAACAAAAATATTGATACGTAGTCGAGTAGAAAACCTATAATAGCTGTTCGGATATTTGTCGGGTTCCTTGTACCAGAACTGTTTGCCCAGCGTCGTATTGAGGTAAACCCCGGTGCGCAGTGGATGATAGCTGATCTGCTCATGGAGTTGCACCTTAAAAGGGGTGTACGTCTGACGAAGTGTTAAGGTCAGCTTGGCACGGTCGGTATCATACTTGGGTACATAACCCAGCAAAAAGTCGGTCGACCACTGTTTCTGCCAACCATAATCCCAGCCCACACCCGCAGAAAATAAACCGATGGATCCAGCATACTGAACGAGGTAACTGGATGGTACAAGGTTGAAGGCCGCTTTTTTAAGTTCCTTGCTGTTATTGCTGCCGATATGCGTGCTGCTGCTATCGGTACCGAAAATCATGCCTTGCTCTTGGACGATTGTCTGGGCCGCACTGATTGTGGAAAAGAAAAGGGAAACAAACGCGAGGAATGATTTGCGTACTTTAATAGGAAACAAGTTCATGAGTATAGTGATCCTTGGTGATTGTAAAAATTATAAATTGACGTTTGCCGATGTTGGGGGTGCCGTAGTAGATGATGCCGTCCTTGAAAATATCATCTTTCTGGTAAATATGGTCATGGCCATTGTTGCAGTAGAGTAGGTTGGGGTATTGTTTAATGCTGTACTGGAAGACAGAAGCCACATTGTTGTTGAACTGATCGGATGTCGGCCTGGCATGCATGACCACCACGCTCTGCTCAAAGCGCCCTTTGTCCATCTGGCGCTCGTGCTCAATAAATGAAAAATCGGGTACCGGTGTGGAATAATCAGATTCCAATGCATTTGTATTTAAGCATAGAAATTTTGTTTTCCCCGCTATAAAGCTATAATTGGGGCTGCCAAACACCTGCTGAAAAATCTCTTCACCATTTGCGAGACAGTCGTGATTCCCCAACAGAGCGACGTAAGGCTGTTTTAGTTTGCCTAGAATATCGCGCTGCCATAGAAATTCCTTGGTAAGGCCAAAATCACTGAGGTCACCACCGTGAATAATAAAATCGATATCGTTACGGTTGTTGACTATTTTTACAAAATCGTCAAGTTCGTCGTGCCATCGCTGTGAGTCACTGATAAAAGCGTATCTAATGGTATCTCGTTCAGCATAATCATGTTCTATTTTTGCGATATTTTCAGCATTAATATGCTGCCTTCCATCGATTTTTCCGGAATAGGGATGGACATCAAACATATTACAGCCATGGATAAGAAGGAAGATGGGGAAGAGTACGAGGTATGTGCATTTTTTTTTCATTTGAATACTTTTATTGACTTTTTGAACTCAAAAGTAAGTTTTGAATATTAAAAGATACTTTTTGAGGATTATTATTACCCCAAAATGATATTCTATGATCTTGAATCAACAGAATCAGCCCGTTTTTTTTCCTTCTTTTGATCGCGTTAATGCATCTATAATTGCTCAATTTACGATAACGTTACCGCTACTTTATCCGGTAAATCTGTTGGATTTCTGTTCGTTAAGGTCTTTCTTTGGGATATAACGCAATTGAATAAACTCAAAATCTTACCTAAAAATGGATAAATTATGATAGTTCATATCCACAGTAATCGCACAGTTGCCGTTGGGACGATGCTGGGCTGTCTCTTCCTTTGGACAGGCATCGCTGCCGCGCAGACGACAACTGTCAAAGGAAGGGTCAGCAGCGCTGCTGACCAAACCGTCCTGATAGGGGCCACGGTTAGTAACCTGATGAACAAACTAGCCACAAAGACCGACAAAGAGGGCAATTTTAATATTTCAGCCAATGCAGGCGATAAACTCAAGGTTTCGCTGCTCGGTTTCAAAACCGTTGAAATCGCTGTTCCGGCCGCAGGCGATCTCCAGATCACACTCGAAACGGAAAGTCAGCAGATGGAAGAGGTCGTGGTCACTGCACTGGGGATCAAGCGCCAGGTCCGGGGACTGACTTATGCGACACAACAGCTGGATGGTGCCGCGGTCAACAATGCCCGCGACAATAGTGGTAACGTGCTGAGCAGTCTGACGGGGAAAGTCGCCGGTGCCGTAGTCACCACTGCAGCAACAGGGCCGGGGGCATCTGCCAGGGTAGTTCTCCGCGGTAACAAATCTATTTCAGGCAACAACAATGCGCTGATCGTGGTGGATGGTGTGCCCTACGATAACTCCAGTGCGCAACAGGCCAGCGGCACCACCTACAATTATGGTACAAGTGATGGAGCAGCAAATATCAATCCCGATGATATCGAATCCATCAATGTGCTCAAAGGGCCTTCAGCTGCTGCGCTTTATGGAAGCAGGGCCGCAAACGGTGCCATCCTTATTACAACGAAACAAGGCAAAGCGGGCCGGTATCAAATTGACTATAACGGCAGTGCATCCCTGGACCAGGTCAACCTGCTCAGTAAATTCCAGAATAGCTATGGGCGTGGAAATGGCGGCGTCACGGGTACCAATGTCGGAGAAAGCTGGGGACCCAGGGGAACGACCTACAAAAATAATGTCCGTGATTTCTTTGAAAATGCGGCTAGCTTCAATAACAGCGTCAGTACCTATGGTGGTACCGAAAAGGTGCAGGGCTACGTTTCTTATACCAATAATAAGATCGGCGGCATCATTCCGGGTAACGACCTCAAACGGAACAGCCTCAACCTACGGGTCAATACGGAGCTGATCCCCAAGCTGAAAACTGATGTTAAACTCAACTATGTCAACCAGCAGATCGACAACCGGCCCCGGCTGGGTGATATGGGGATCCCCGTGGAAGCCTATGTGATGCCCAGGGATATGGATAAGGCTGAACTACAGGATTATGAAACCATCGACCCCGTCACCGGCGAACCGCAACGGAAATATTGGTCTGGCTCTGCCGTCTATGACAACCCTTATTGGAGCACCAATCGCACCTCGGTCAATGAAGTCCGGGACCGTGTCACCGCCATGGGCTCGGCAAGCTACCAATTGACGGACTGGTTAAATGTCATGGGCCGGTTCAGTTATGATAAATACATAGATAAGACGGACGGTTCTTTTTATGCGGGTACAGTCTCCCTGGGCGATGTCCGTCCCGGCGGTAAATATTTTGAAACGCATGCACGCTATCAGGAACGCAATTTTGATCTCCTTTTCAACGGAAAGAATTCGATCAGTGAAGCCGTTAAAATCAGTTACAATGTCGGTGCAAGTTCGTTAAACCGACAGTATAGCAGTTTTCAGAATATGGCTAATGGGCTGTCCATTCCCAATGAATTCAGCCTAAAAATGGCGACAACACCTGAATTTCTTCTGATCAATGGCTATCAGCGACGCCTGAATTCGGTTTATGGTAGTGCGCAGCTGGCTTTTTTTGATAATATTTTTCTGGATATGACAGCACGAAACGACTGGACGTCGACCTTGAAGTCACCGCACAGTTACTTTTATCCTTCGGTCGGTGTATCTGCGATCTTTAACGAATGGCTCAAACTACCGGCTTGGGTCAGCTATGGTAAGCTGCGCGCCTCCTACACGCAGGTGGGTAACGACCCGGATCCTTATCTGCTCCAGCAGCTGTATTCTTTTGGTCTAGGTGCCGGAAAGGGCTTTATCTCACGCTCGCCGATAAAGGCGATCCCCGAATTGAAGCCAGAACTGACAAAATCCTATGAAGCAGGGCTGGATATGAAATTCTTTGCCAACAGATTGGGCTTTGACATGACGATATATAAAAGCAATACGATTAACCAGTTGCTGTTTCTGGGTCTGCCCATGGCAAGTGGTTATAGCCGGCAGTACATCAATGCCGGAAATATTGAAAACAGGGGAATCGAGGTGCAGTTGACCGCATCACCCCTGAAAAAAGAAAATCTGGAATGGCAGACCACCTTCAACTTTGCCGCCAATACCAACAAGGTGATAGAACTGCACGAAAAAACAAAACGTGCGACGATCACTGAAAATACCAAATATGCTTCAGTAGTGGTCAATGAAGGAGAGCGGTACGGTGATCTGTATGGCTATAAATGGAAAAGAGATGGGCAGACCGGTAAATACGTAGTGGACGGTAGTGGTCTTCCTGTGGTTGAGGCCAATCAGAAACTTGGTAATTTTAATCCAAAGGCTTTATTGGGATGGTCCAATTCGGTGCGTTACAAAAACTTTACGGTCAATGCCTTGATTGATACCCGTATTGGTGGCGAGATTGTGTCGGGAACCTCTGCTTACCTAGCTGCTTTCGGTGTGGCGGATTATACCGCTGATTACCGTGACGGCGGTCTGGTGCTGGATGCCGTGGATGCCAGTGGTGCCGCCAATACCAAGGCCATCACTGCACAGCAGCTCTGGACCCGCGTGTCTCAGAATGGCCGTGATGCCTGGGGTGAGTTCTTTACCTATGATATGACCAATGTACGCTTGCGTGAACTGTCTGTCAGTTATAAGTTTAACCTCAACAGCACAGCGGCGATCAAGAGTGCGCAGCTGATGCTGACGGGCCGCAATCTATTTTTCTTTTACCGTGGAAAATCCAAACTGGATATCCCGGGCATAGGAAAAACAGCTAATCCCATCGATCCGGAAGCAGCACTTGGCGCAGGGAATTTTCAGGGGGTCGAAGTGGGCTTGCCGCCTACCGTCCGCTCCTTTGGGCTGAATGTGAAGTTAACTTTTTAAATCCTTGAAAAAATGAGAAAGAGCACAATATATACCTCGCTATTAGCATTAAGCTTGCTATCCTGTACAAAAGACTTCCAGGATATCAATACTGATCCCAACAATATCACGGTGATCACGCAGCGTGAATTGCCTTTTATGTTTGCCAAGGCCCAGTCTTCGGCTGCGATGAACAGATCTTTTTACCAGACAGTGCAAAATCTGGGTGCGGATTTATATGCGCAGTATTTTGCACTTACCACCAATTCCTTCAGCACGGACCGCTATCTGCTGACGCCGGACTGGCAGCGCCGGTTTTGGACCGTAGTCTATGTGGATACAGCTCCCCAGCTCAAAAGTATTCTTGAAAATACCGATCCCAAATCGGGGGAGGCCGCATTGGCTAATATCATGTGGGTCTATGCCTTCCATCGGCTGACAGACCATTTTGGGCCGATCCCGTATTTCGGTGCTGCCGAAGCCAATGATATCATTCCATATGATCCCATGGATAAGATCTATGCAGATTTCTTTGAAAAACTGACGGCCGCCGTGGCTAATTTAAAGGCGCTGCCTACAGGGACGAAGATCTTTCAGGGCTACGACCTGATTTTTGATGGAGATACCGATCGTTGGATCCGTTTTGCCAACTCACTCCGTCTGCGATTGGCCATGCGCATTGCTAAAGTGGATGCCGGCAAGGCGAAAACCGAAGCGGAGGCCGCTGTGGCAGCAGGCTTAATGTCCAACAATACCCACAATGCCAGCATGCTCAAATCTTTATCAGGCAATGATACCAACGGACTGGCACAGGTCGCCGTATGGAATGAGTTTTCCATGAGCTCCACCATAGCCTCTTATTTAAAGGGCTATGCTGATCCGCGGCTAGGTGTTTATTTTCAGCCCAGTTACACTGGGAAGGTATTTAATAGTGTGCGCAATGGTGCCACGGCAACCGACCTTGGCAATCTACGCAACCAGTCGGGGTCCAATTCCAATGTGGGTACATACTGGGTGCGCTACAACGGTGCAGCTATCGAAGGAAACTTTACGCAGAACTTTCATGTGATGTGTGCCGCTGAATCTTTTTTCCTTCGGGCTGAAGGGGCCCTGAATGGTTGGAATATGGGGGGAGAGGCCAGGCAGCTGTATGAAGATGGCATAAAAACCAGTATGGAGCAATGGGGGATAATGGAATCGGCCCAGATCAACGACTACATCATATCAGATCGTGTACCTGCAGCACCGGGTGACTACTACAATTCAGCTGCAGTCGCCAGTACCCCAGTCAGATGGGCAGCGAGTCCTGCTGAACAGCGTGAACAGATCGGTATACAGAAGTGGTTGGCCATATACCCCAATGGCATGGAAGCCTGGGCTGAATACCGACGTACCGGATTCCCTAAAATGTATCCGCTCATCCAATCGGACAACGCGGACTTGCCTGTAGGGACATTCATCAAGAGATTACCTTATCCATTGACCGAGGCGACGGACAATCTGACTGAACTTAACAAGGGGCGCGCTCTGCTTGGCGGTACCGACAATGCAGCAACAAAACTCTGGTGGGATGTGGACTAATTTGGGTAAATTACAATGATAGACTTCAAAATAGGGCTAATAGCTTTAGGCATATTTATGGGATTAAATTCGAACATACAAGCGCAACATCAGCAGGTATTACCCCACGTGCTGGCAATGCCGGCAGAAATAGACCCGCTAAGGGTCGGGATGGAGGATCGGGCGGAACAGCTTATGGCGGCATTGGATCATGACACTGCGGCAGATCCGCAGCAAATTATCCGGGCGGTGAGAAGCAACCTGAAACTGGACGGATACGAAGTGCCACCACTGGATATGCAGCTTATTTCTTCGATCAAGCAGGATAGCTATACCATCCATACTTTGGTCTTCCAGAGCCTGCCTGGGGTATATGTACCGGCAAGCTTATATGTGCCAAAGGGAAAAGGCCCCTTTCCGGCGATACTGAACAGTCACGGGCATTGGCCTCCGGGAAGGCGCAGTGAAATCGTCCAGCGCACAGCGCACATGCTGGCATCCAGCGGCTATGTATGTCTATGCATTGATGCCATGGGCTCGGGCGAGCGTGGCCGCGAGCATCAGCATGAATACCATGGAGCCAACCTGGGGTCGGCGCTGCTCGATCTGGGTACACCCCTGATGGGAATGCAGCTGCTCGAAAATAGCCGTGCGATCGATCTGCTCTGCGGTCTGCCAGAGGTGGATCCCGAAAGGATAGGAGCTACCGGAGCCAGCGGTGGCGGCAATCAGACCATGTGGCTGGCTGCCATGGATCCTCGGGTCAAAGCGGCTGTCCCCGTCGTTAGTGTCGGTACCTTTCGCGCTTATATCATGAACAGCAATTGTGTCTGTGAACTCCATCCGAATGGGTTACTGCATTTTGAAGAAGGGCAGCTTTTGCAGACAATGGCACCCAAAGCAATCAAAATTATTACGGCACTCCGCGATGGTAATGGGGCCTTCAATGCGCAGCAGATGCTCAAATCTTTTCGTATTGCGAAGCGCGCTTATGTGCAGCAGGGGGTAGCCGAACGACTCGACTATGAACTCTTTGATGAGCCGCACAGCTATACCGGAGAAATGAACAAAAGTATGATCAGCTGGTTTGACAGGGTGTTTGCCGTGAAGCGCCGCGGAGATAATCTCCGAATTTCGGACTTCCAGCCTTTGGATACCAATGCGCTTGCTGTGCTGAAAGGGGGGAACAAGAAAGCTGGGATCCTTAGTATCCCAGCTTTTATCAACCGAGAATTCAACCGTGTAGAATCGCAGATTGCCACCTCGCTGCTGGACGGGGCTACATATAAAAAGCAGTTGCAAAAAATAGTCCTGATGGATACTGCTGACCACTTACTCCATGTGCAGTCGCTGGAGCCGCAGCAGGGCTGGCGTCGGATTATGCTGGAGAATGCCTCCGGGCAACTGATTCCGTTATTGATTAGTCCACCCCGTGAAGCGGTGAATGCCTTGCATGTCTACTTTCCTTCAAAAGGTAAACAAGTGGCGCCATTGTCGGAGATTGACGCGCTAAGGAGTAAAGGTGAAGGGGTTGTATTGGTAGATCTATATGGGCTCGGCGAGCGCGCCTCGGCGACCGCTGATCAGATTGATGGTGCCCTACCACGCTTTCATACGCTATCGCGCTCCCTGCTCTGGATGGGCAGCAACATGATGGGGATCTGGGCCACTGAAATCGGACTTGTCAACGACTATCTGCAACAAGAATATAGCAGCTATAAACGGCTGCTTGTAGCTGACCGTGAGACCGCCATCGCTGCACTGATCAGCAACGTGCTGGCTGACGCCGGGCAGACATTGCTCCTACGGGAGTTGCCTGTCAGTTACCTGCCGGACGAGAGCG
The DNA here is from genome assembly GCF_002933815.1 of Sphingobacterium sp. HMA12. GTDB lineage: Bacteria > Bacteroidota > Bacteroidia > Sphingobacteriales > Sphingobacteriaceae > Sphingobacterium. The sequence continues at coordinate 2,689,776 of NZ_BEYR01000001.1, read as the reverse complement.
GTGCACTGGACAGCTATAATATGGCCATCCATATGCAGGGTATACTCCGCTGGGGTGATATCCCGATGTTGCTCGCCCTCAATAAACCGCAGGTCAGCCTCGAGGGGCTCTATCATTTGAACGGTAAACAGTGTGGGCAGTTCGAAAAACAGCGGTTACAGGACAAAGTACGGGGCTATAAAAAGCAATTGAATAACCAAGGAGTACTCCTTATCAACTAAATACTATGGGAACAAATCGAAGATCATTTTTAAAACTGTCAGGACTGGCCGGAATTGGACTGATGACTGGCTGTACACAGGAAAATAAGGCTCCGACAACGGCCAAACTGGATCATATCAGACTGGAGGCCACAAAAAAATACAGTTCTACTTTTAATATGTCGGGCTATGCAGCTCCAAAAATACCCACAGTACGTGTCGGGTTTATCGGTGTCGGCAATAGGGGATCAGCTGCAGTAGAGCGCCTGAGCCAGATCGAGGGGGTAGCTATCAACGGCATCTGTGATGTACGGCCTGAAAAAGCTGCTGAAGCTAAAGGCAGGATCAAAACTGCCGGCCACCCTGCCCAGCTTTTTACCGATAATGCGGAACACTGGAAAAAAATGTGCGAACAGGCGGATTATGATCTGGTTTATATTGCTACACACTGGCAACTGCACGCTGAAATGGCCATCTATGCGATGGAACAGGGGAAACATGTAGCTCTGGAGATCCCCGCAGCGACGAGCGTGGAGGACTGCTGGCGACTGGTACAGACTTCGGAGAAAACCAAAAAGCACTGCGTCATGCTCGAAAACTGCTGTTACGATTACTTTGAACTCCTGACTTTAAACCTGGCCAGGCATGGTTTTTTTGGCGATATCGTTCACTGTGAGGGCGCTTATATCCACGATATCTTGGAGAGCTTTTTCGATGCTGAAAAGCGCTTTGACTTCTGGCGGCTCAAAGAGAATGCGGCGCGCAACGGCAATCTATATCCCACACATGGCCTGGGACCGGTCTGTCAGGTGCTGAAAGTAAACCGCGGAAATAAGATGGAATATATGAGCTCCATGTCTTCCAAAGATTTTATGCTCCAGCAAAAAGCGAAGGAAATGGCAGCGAAAGATAAACAGTTTGAAGCCTATGCAGAAAAACCGCTCCGCGGAAATATGAATATATCCAATATACTCACCCATAGTGGCAGTACAATTATGCTGCAGCACGATGTGAGTTCGCCCAGACCGTATTCACGCCTCCATCTGATCAGTGGCACCAAAGCTTTTGCGCAGAAATATCCGCTGCCGGGCAAGATCGCCATCGGCCATGCCGACTTTTTGCCTAGCGAAGAGATGGCCAAGCTCGAACAGCAATATACTCCGGGGATAGTCAAAAGGATCGGAGAACTGGCCAAACAGATCGGGGGCCATGGCGGTATGGATTTTATGATGGATTGGCGCCTGATCGATTGCCTGCGCAATGGCCTGCCGATGGACATGGATGTCTATGATGCGGCCAGCTGGAGCGTCATTGGTCCCTTGAGTGAATGGTCCGTAGCCAATGGATCCCAACCGATTGAAGTGCCAGATTTTACCTGTGGCAACTGGAAAAATAATAAAGTACATGATATTGACCTGGCAGCAGCAGAGACCAGCGCTGCCCTATCATAAAAGAAATTGAATGAGAACAACGCTATAAAATCAAGAAACGTGAACATTAGAACATTTAAAACCCGGGAAGAACTCGGACTACATGCAGGAACTGCAGGAATTGAAGCAATCAATGCCGCTATTGCGGAAAAAGGCGAAGCCAACATTATACTGGCGACAGGACAGAGCCAGTTTGAAACCCTTGAAACCTTGGTGTCCAGCGATTCTATCGACTGGAGCAAGGTGCGCATGTTTCATCTGGACGAATATATCGGTATGCCAATCAGTCATAGGGCCAGCTTCCGAAAATACCTGACCGAGCGCTTTGTGAATCAGGTGGAGCCTTTAAAAGAAGTCGTATTGATCAACGGTGAGGGGGATCCCGCCGCGGAATGCGTACGTCTGCATAACAAGATCAAAGCGCATCCGATCGATGTTGCCTTTGTGGGAATCGGGGAGAACGGCCATCTCGCTTTCAACGATCCACCCGCCGATTTTGACGTCAAAGAGGCCTATCTATTGGTCAACCTGGATGAACAGTGCCGACGTCAGCAGCTGGGTGAAGGCTGGTTTGGCTCACTGGCGGAAGTGCCACTACAAGCCATCAGCATGTCTATCCAACAGATTCTATCGTCCCGGAAAATTATCTGTGCTGTACCGGACGGGCGCAAGGCGCAGGCGGTGAAAAACTGTCTGACAAAACCGATTTCCAACCTGAATCCGGCCAGCATATTGCAGCAGCACGCCGACTGCACCTGCTATCTGGACGCGGAATCAGCATCACTTTTAGACTAATTGGACTCTTATGACAGCACCAGCACCCGATCGGAAAACCACCTGGGTATCTATAGGTATCATCGGAACGATGTTTTTTATCTTTGGATTTGTATCCTGGATCAATGCCATTCTTATTCCGTATTTTAAAATCGCCTGTGAACTCAGTAATTTCCAGTCATACCTCGTTGCTTTTGCATTTTATATTTCCTATCTGCTGATGTCGATGCCTTCCTCTTATCTGTTAAACAAAATAGGCTACAAAAACGGAATTATGGTCGGCTTCTGGATTATGGCCCTGGGGGCATTTTTATTTGTTCCTGCGGCTTATAACCGGGCTTATCCGATCTTTTTGCTGGGGCTATTCACTTTGGGGAGTGGACTGGCGCTGCTACAGACGGTAGCCAATCTTTATATCACGCTGATCGGCGAAAAGGAGCGGGCGGCCCAACGCATCAGTATGATGGGCATCTGCAATAAGGGCGCCGGTATACTGGCTCCCTTACTCTTTTCCTATGTCATTCTGCGGTCCCAGGACAATGAGCTCTTTAAGCAGTTGCCCCATATGGCGGATACCGCACGTGCCCTGGCTCTAGATGAATTGATATTACGTGTTGTCGGCCCTTATACCGTGGTTGGTATCATCTTGTTTCTGATCGGAATATTGGTCAAATTTTCTATTCTACCTGAACTGGAACAGCAGCGAGGGACAGCGGAAAATAGCAATGGCGGCAACAAGAGTATCGTTCAACATCCGCACCTAATCTTGGGTGCCGTGGCCATATTTCTGCATGTCGGCACACAGGTCATTGCGATTGATACGATCATAAATTATGCCGGTGCGATGGGGTTATCACTCCTGGAAGCCAAGGCGCTGCCCTCTTATACACTGACGGCAACGATACTGGGATATCTGTCAGGAATTGTCTTGATTCCCAAGGTATTTAGCCAGCGAACAATGCTGCGTTTCTGTACGGTTTTTGGGCTGATTTTGTCTATCTTGGTGGTGACAACACACGGGCATGTTGTCCTCTTTCAAATGGATCTGGATATTTCTATCTGGTTTATTGTGCTGATCGGGTTTCCAAATGCCCTGATCTGGGCAGGTATCTGGCCATTGGCGCTGGAGGGGCTTGGCCCGCTGGCCAAGCAGGGATCGGCCCTATTGATCATGGGGCTCTGCGGTAATGCGGTCCTACCCTTGCTCTACGGGGTACTGGCGGATACCATTGATCCTAAATCGGCTTATTGGATACTGACGCCCTGTTTTTTATACCTGGTATTTTATGCCTTTAAAGGACACCGGATTCAGCGATGGGCCGGACAAACGAAAACAATAACTTAATATGCGGATCATTACAAATGTTAATATTATCATGCCTGACCGCATGATTGCGGGTGGAACGTTATGGATTGCCGATGGTAAAATCGTAGCCATTAAGGAGGGGTATATCGCCAGGCAGGCGGTCGATGCTGCCTGGTCGGCTGCTGAGTGGATGGATGGGCAAGGCTTCTATCTGGCACCGGGATTTATAGATATTCATGTGCATGGCGGTGGCGGTGCGGATTTTATGGACAATACCGTGGCGGCATTTTTGACGGTTGCCGAAACGCATCTGTGCCATGGTACTACCGCCATGCTGCCCACTACATTGACCAGTGAACCCGAAGAACTGCTGGAACTTTTTTCGGTTTATGAGCTGGCGCGGGAACGAAACACACTGGGGAGCCGTTTTCTGGGCTTACATCTGGAAGGTCCGTATTTTGCGATGAACCAACGGGGGGCGCAGGATCCGAAATACATCCGCAATCCTGACCCGAAGGAATATATGCCCATCCTCGAGCGTTATCACCCAATCATCAGCCGTTGGAGTGCCGCACCGGAATTGCCGGGGGCACTGGACTTTGGACGTGCGGTAAGCAGTTACGGCATCCTGCTGGCTTTGGCACATACTGATGCGGTATATGAGGAGATCCTGCCTGCAGTGGAGGTGGGCTACCGCCTAGCCACGCACTTTTATTCGGGGATGTCCGGTATGACACGCCGTAATGCCTACCGTTATGCGGGTGCCATTGAAAGTTGTTTTCTTCTCGACCAGATCGATGTGGAGATTATCGCCGACGGGGTGCATTTGCCCGAACCTTTCCTGCGGCTAATCCATAAAGTGAAGGGCACAGACAAAATGATATTGATTACCGACGCAATGCGTGCTGCAGGTATGCCCGAAGGGAAAAGTGTGCTCGGAAGCCTGCGTAGGGGGACCGAAGTGATTGTAGAGGAAGGCGTGGCTAAATTGCCTGATCGCTCTTCCTTTGCCGGGAGTGTGGCTACGGCAGACCGCCTGATCCGGACTATGATTAATCAGGGTGGCGTGAGCCTGCCAGAGGCAGTACAAATGATGACAGTTAATCCGGCGCGCTTGCTTGGACTAGATCATCATATCGGGTCGATAGCAGTAGGTATGGATGCGGATATCGTGCTTTTTGATGATCATATCAATATCCAGCACAGCCTGATCGCAGGTGAACTGCGGTATAGTAAATAGAGGCTAGCCACGTGGACGTTTGGTCGAATCCCGTTGGATCAGCTTTCCGGGTAATATGATGTCCTGAACTTCGAAATCCAGATTTTTGATATGACGGATCAGCAGGGCACAGCTTTTTCTGCCGATCTCCATGGCAGGTTCTTCGATGGTGCTTAAATTGGGCTCAACGACAACAGCGATAGGATCATTTGTGAATCCGATGACACCAATGTCCCGGCCTACCCGAAGTCCACGCTGTTTGATGGTCAGGATAGCACCTACGGCTTTGCGGTCATTGGCCGCGAAGATCGCGTCGGGCGGGTCGGGGAGGGCAAGCAATTGCTGGGTATCTGTGGATCCCTGCCCCTGTGAGAAGCCGGAGAACACAATAAGCTGCTTATCTACGGGGATGTCATGTTGCTCCAACGCCTTAAGGTAGCCGCTTAGGCGCTGCTGGGTAAATTGCAGATTTTCGGGACCCGCGATGTGGGCAATGCGACGGTAGCCCTGCTGGATCAGGTATTCGGTGGCCTGCATGGCACCGGCAAAATCATCCTGAACAACTTTTGAAGCGTGGATGTTGCGGGGTACCCGGTCAAAGAATACGATGGGCATTCCTCTGGCCATGAGCTGCTCGAAATGCTCATTGGTCGATGAGTCAGAAGAGATCGAGATTAGAAGCCCATCCAGACTGCTTGTCGAGAGGTTTTCCAGAAGCGTTTTCTCACGTGCCACATTATCATTGGTCACATACAGTATAACATTATAGTCACGTTCATAGGCTTCCTCCTGGATGCCTGAAATTACCATGGAAAAATAGTAATTAGTGATAAAGGGGATGATCACACCAATATTTTTTGTTGAACCGGAAGCAAGGGCCGAGGCATTTTTGTTGGGTTTGAAGTTCAGTTTCTTGGCTAGTGCCAGTACTTTTTTTCGGGTTTCAGGGTTGACATCATGTGTATCCCGAAAAGCCCGTGAAACTGTTGATACCGAAATTTGGAGCATGCGGGCGATATCCTTGATGCCTAAAGGGTTTTTCATAGTGTTAGATAGGTTTAACAAATTTAGGATACAAAATACTAAAAACTATCGAAATAAGCAGGATTTCTCTTGCTACAAATCGCCGGTAGCTGGATGGCCGGAATTATTTCTATTCTAAAGTTAATGCCATAAATAATCCAATTTTAAGGAAAATGCAAGAGATGACAAGGAATATAATGTAATTTTGATTCATAGAACAAGTGTTTTATAAAGTATCAAATAGCATATTACTCAAATGATGATAAATCCAGAAGTGAGCAATCCTGATCATACGGGTTTTGTTCAGGTTCGCGGAGCGAAAGAACATAACCTCAAGAATATAGATGTTGATATCCCACGAAATAAACTGGTTGTGTTTACCGGCATATCGGGCTCTGGAAAGTCTTCGTTGGCTTTCGGGACCATCTATGCCGAAGCGCAACGACGGTACCTGGAATCCGTTTCACCTTATGCGAGACGTCTTTTTAACCAGATGTCAGTCCCCAACGTAGCTGCAATCCATGGACTGCCTCCTGCTGTTGCGCTGCAGCAGAGCCGTGGCGGAACTACCGTCCGTTCGACGGTAGGCAGTGTAACCACGATTTCCAACTTGTTAAGGATGCTGTTTTCGCGGGCAGGCGACTATCCGGCCGGACAGGCGATCATCTATGCAGAAGGATTTTCTCCCAATACCCCTGAAGGGGCCTGTCCTAAATGCCATGGTATTGGCCGTATCTATGATGTCACTGAAAAGTCGATGGTACCAGATGATTCGCTATCCATTCGCGAGAAAGCGATTGCGGCATGGCCATCAGCATGGCAGGGGCAGAACTTACGTGAAATACTTATGTTCCTGGGTTATGATGTGGACAAGCCTTGGAAGGACCTACCTAAAAAAGACCGTGACTGGATCTTATTTACGGATGAGACACCTACAGTTCCGGTATATTCCGGGCTTTCTGCAGCGGAGATGAAAAGGGCACACGAAAAGAATATGCCGCCCAGTTATATGGGGACATTTTCCAGTGCAAAACGCTATGTGTTCCAGACCTTCGCCAATACCAACAGCCAGATGATGAAACGTCGTGTAGCACAGTATATGCTGAATACAGATTGTCCGAGCTGCGGGGGCAAACGCTTGAAAAAGGAATCGCTCTCGGTAAAATTCGAAGGGGACGATATCGCCGAGATGTCGAATAGGTCGCTTTCCCAACTAATGGATATTTTTATGCCTTATGCGCAGGGTAAACACCTGAAAAGGGAGAAAAACAAACATCCTGAAAAAGGCATCGTGGCCCAGAATATTGCTATTGACCTCGTTGCAAGATTAAAGATCATGCTTGACCTTGGGCTTGGGTATCTTTCCTTGGAGCGGAGCACACCGAGTATTTCTCCGGGAGAATTGCAACGGCTTAGACTGGCGACACAGGTACACTCCAACTTATTTGGCGTCATCTATGTGCTGGATGAGCCATCGGCTGGTCTACATCCTGCAGATACTGAAGCCTTGTTGACCGTTCTTCAAAAACTGAAAGACGCCGGCAACTCGCTGTTTATTGTCGAACATGAGGTGGATGTTATCCGGCATTGTGACTGGATCGTGGATGTTGGTCCACAGGCGGGTATAAATGGGGGTGAAGTACTTTATAGCGGCCCACTTGAAGGCCTGCTTGCTGTGGATCGGTCATTGACACGTCGATTTATCAAACCTGAGCCGATAGCAAAAAAGGAGGTACGAAAGGCTGAGCATTGGTTGCAACTCAGCAAGATCAGCCACAATAATATAACAAATCTTGATGTGGCATTCCCCTTGGGCGTGCTCACCAGCATAACAGGAACATCTGGCTCTGGAAAAAGCAGCCTGGTCAGCCAGGCATTGGTGGATCTGGTCGCTGATTATTTGGGGCAGGAGCCAGAGGATGCAAAGGAAGTACAGCCTGAGCTTTCTGAGGAAAATCTGTCACATGCTTCGGGACTGATAGTCGATGGTATACAGCATATCAAACGGCTGGTGCGTGTGGATCAAAAGCCGATCGGTAGGACTCCCAGGTCAAATCTGGCGACTTATACCGGATTGTTTGACAAAGTACGTCAGTTATTTGCAGATACAGCGCTGTCCAAAAGCCGTCGGTATGATGTCGGCCGTTTTTCATTTAATGTGCCCAAGGGACGTTGTTCACATTGTAAGGGCGAAGGCTTTGTGATGGTCGAACTCCTGTTTCTGCCTAGTGTTTATACGCCTTGTCCAACTTGCAAAGGCACAAGGTACAATGAGAAGACCCTGGAAATAAAATATCAGGATAAAAATATTGCTGAAGTACTGGACCTCACGGTAGATCAAGCCTGGGCGTTTTTTGCGCATGACAAATCGCTACGCCAGAGTCTTGATGTGCTCAAGCAGGTAGGGCTGGGCTATATCCGTCTGGGGCAGCCTGCTACTGAACTGTCCGGTGGTGAGGCGCAACGTATTAAACTGGCTTCAGAACTGCAGCGTGTTCAGCGTAATAAAACGCTCTATATTTTGGATGAACCAACAACGGGTTTACACCCTTCGGATGTCGAGAAACTGATCAGTCAGCTTAACTTTCTGGTCGATGCAGGCAATACGGTTATCGCGGTCGAGCATGATATGCAGGTAGTGGCTTCCAGTGACTGGGTCATTGATCTGGGGCCGGGAGCAGGAAATGATGGTGGGAAAATTGTCGTTGCGGGTACGCCAGCAACTGTTGCCAAAAACAAGCAGAGTAAAACTGCTAAATATTTGGCAGCTTATATTTAATACTTATTTTTTGAAACTTTTTGGCCTCGGCGCTGGTCTTTCAATTACCTTAGGCAAGTTAGATTATTGTATTTATTTAAGGCCAGATGAGAGTCTGGCCTTTATTCTGCTTAAGAAATCCTTTTTGGTTCGCTGGATAATCGCGAAGGATACGAGTTGCATATTAGCTTCAATTTTTTTAGCCAAACAAATGGCATAAACAAAAAGTACCGAAGGATTTCATCTTTGGTACTTACTTTGGAACTGAAACTGCAGCGATCTTACACTGTTTTGCCATCACGCATCATCTTGATGAGATTATGCGCTTCTACCTGCTTGCCGAGCTGTGTATTGATTAGACTATGGACCAATTGCGAGAGCTGATCTGAACCTTCGTCAAGGGCGGTTTGATAAGCTGACTTAAAGGCATCTTCGCCTTGCTCACAGGTCTCCAGTAAGCTTTTTTCATCGTCTCCGATAATATTGACTTTTATCCCCATCCAGAGCCTGAATAGTTTGCCGCTCAGCATGGTGCTGTCAGTAGGTTGTTTTCCTTCAAGTTCGACATAGGGTGTCAGTTCAGTAATAAATTCCTTTGACTGTTCGATAAATTTTTCGAAAGTCGGTACGACTGTATTTAGGGCATGGCTGTTCGCCAATTCGATGGCCTTTTTATACCCTTCGATACGGTCGTTGTTAATTTTGATAATGTCATTGATAATTGCTGGATTATTGATGCTATTTTCCATAGTGTTCTTGGTTTATACGTCCACGTTTTTTATTTACAAAACAGGTAGACAAGAAATATCGTTTGTTTAAGGTTGAGTTTCCGTATTTTTCGACGTACCCGTATTTGTCCCAAATTTATTGTATTGGGTTAAATCTTTTTTTTAAAACTTTCTTCGGGATCAACGTGTTCTTAGGCGGAATATCGCCAATCATGCGATGTAATCGGAACTATGCAACAAGAAATTCATATAGCTATCATCGGGGGAGGCCCCAGTGGCCTGTTCATGTATAAAAGATTAATCGAAAAGAATATAACTGGTCTAAAGGTATCTATTTTTGAATCCAGAAAACAGCTTGGAGCGGGGATGCCCTACAGCTATGAAGGGGCGACAGCTGAGCATCTTACCAATGTTTCGGACCACGAGATACCGACACTTGTTACTTCGATCGAGGAATATGTACAGTCTTTATCGGAAACAACGCTTCACACTTATGGTATAGACGTAGATGACTTCAACAGGTATAAAGTTGTCCCCAGGTTGCTTTTCGGTCGCTACTTGTCCGAGCAATTTATGCTTTTGAAAAGACAGGCTGACCTTCAGGGCATCGAAACCCAGGTTTATCTATGTAGTCAGGTGAGTGATATTGTTGACATGGAAAGCCAGGGGCAGGTGAAAATAGTCGTTGGTAGTACCGATACGTATATTGTTGATAAGCTCATTATCTGTACTGGTCATAAATGGCCCACCAAATATGAGGGGAATGTCGAGCATTATTTTGAATCGCCCTATCCGCCATCCAAGTTAGCGTTAAAGACTAACCATGCTGTTGGAATCAGGGGCGCTTCGTTGACGGCGATCGATGCCATTCGTACACTGGCTCGTCATAATGGTGCGTTTGAACGCAACGATAAGGGAGAAGTATCCTACACGATAGATCCCGGTAGTGAAAATTTTAAAATAATGATGCATACCCGAAGTGGTTTGCTTCCAGCGATCAGGTTTCATCAGGAAGAACCTTTTTTAGCCAATAGCCTGCTGATAAGTGAAGAGGAGCTGATGCTGAATAGATTGGAAAATGATGGATTCGTTTCCCTGGATTTCTTATTTGAACGTAATTTTAAAGCACAGTTTAAAGAGAAGGATCCTGAATTCTATGCAATTGTAGAAAAGCTTAGCCTAGAAGATTTTGTGGAGACGGTGCTCAGCTTAAGGGGACAGAAAGAGCCATTTGATGTTTTTCGCCAAGAATATGAACAAGCGTTGCAATCTATCAAAAAACGTGAATCGATCTACTGGAAAGAAGTACTGTCGGCCTTGAGTTTTACATTAAATTATCCTGCAAAATATATGTCTGCCGAAGATATGTTGCGTTTGAAAAAAGTGCTCATGCCCTTGATCTCCATTGTGATTGCGTTTGTACCGCAAGGCTCAAGCCGGGAGCTATTGGCCTTGCATGATGCAGGTCGACTGGAAGTTGTCAACGTGGGTCATGACAGTCGGGTAGAGCCTGCTAGTGACATGGGAGCATACTATTATTACGCGGATGAATCCGGAATAGATCAAAAGACACATTATAAAACTTTTGTTGATTGTGTGGGGCAGCGTCCCATGGGATATGAAGATTTTCCGTTCAGAAGTTTGGTGGACAGTGGAAATGTTAGTCAGGCTTACCTCCGATTTAGATCTGCAGATCGTGCCAAGGATGAAATGCTTGCAGGTAATGACCATATTTTTGTTACCGCAGAAGGGGCGATTTTTTTGCAAGTACCAGGTATAAAAATTGACGATAGCTTCCGATTGGTGGATCAAAAGGGAGTTTCCAATCATCGTATTTATATGATGGCAGTACCTTATATAGGCGGATATAATCCAGATTACTCCGGACTGGATTTCTGCTCGGAAACTTCAGCTATCATTGCGGGGCAGTTGGCCGAAGGGGGATAAATACGGGACTTTTTAGGAAAAATACTGTAACATACTATTGTAGTATCAGCTGCTGATTTATTGTGATGTGCTATTGCTATATTTGGCCGCCCATCTAGGCCGTCAGGTGGTAGCCCCTTAAATCAATTGAAAAACATGCCTAAAACTATTTTAAGAAACCTACAGATAGGTTTTGGAATATCGCTGTTGTTGCTGATCGCCAGTTCTACAGCGTCTTATATTAGTATTCAAAAGCAGATTCACAATAGCGCCATGGTCGACCACAGCCGACGGGTGATGGGACGCGTCAATAAAATTCTGCAAGATCTCCAAAATGCTGAAACTGGCCAGCGTGGTTATTTGTTGACGGGGATGGAAAAATTTCTCGATCCCTATAAAAACGGACTCCAGTCCTTGCCTCAATCCTTAAGTCGTGCACATGATCTGACTTCGGATAACCCCGAACAGCAACGTGTTATCGATACCCTGTCTACATTGGTTCAATCCAGATTGGATAAGCTTGAAAATCTGGTGAATATTAAAAGGCGTGGCGGAGTCATCAGCGTTTCTCAGCTCGAACAGGGAAAGACTTATATGGATAGCTGTCGGCTATTGATCAGTAAAATAATAGAAAAAGAGGAGTCGCTGTTGAATAAACGTTCGGATGAATTGGCACGCTCTTCGGGCTATACCTCCATATTCGTGCTATTGGCGGCAGTGGTATCCCTATTGATCACTATATTTTTCTATTTCCGGTTAAGAAATGATTTTTATCAGCGGGAGCAATTACAGGCTGACCTGAAGCGTAAGGATGAAGAAATTCAGCGTCGCTTAAGTATTACGCAGCGCATAGCGCGTGAAATAGCTGCAGGAAATTACGATATGCAGGTTCAAGATGCCGAACAGGACGATCTGGGCAGTTTAAGTGGGTCACTCAATGAAATGGCCAAATCCCTTAAAACTTCTTTTGATGAACTGAATCAGAATAATTGGCATCAAGCTGGGCTTGCTTTATTAAGCAATCTTTTAATGGGTAATAAGATGCAAGCAGAGCTTGCGACAGTTACCCTGGGGCATCTGATTAATTATAGCAATAGTATCAGCGGTGCTATCTACCTTTTGGAGCAGGATCAGCTTGTACTGAGTGGCTCTTATGGGTTGGAAGATCTAGGAAATAAACGCTTTGCCCCCGGGGACGGTATGGTCGGTCAGGTGTTTAGCGATGCTAAAGAGAAAATCTTTGAAAATCTGGAAAAAGCAGATTATGTGGTCAGTTTTGCTTCTGGAAAAATTAAAGTAAACCACGTGGTAATTCTTCCGGTCTTTGATGGAAATCAATGTATTGGCGTGATGGAATTGGGTGCACTAGCGCCCTTTACCCCAATTCAACTTTCCTTTTTTAGGGATGCGGTGCAAAAAGTAGGGACGTCTCTCGCTGCCGCACAGGCAAGACTGGTGGTACAGAATCTACTGGAGGAAACGCAGGCCCAGACAGAGGAACTTCAGGCACAGCATACGGAACTGGAATCGCTAAATTCGAGTTTGGAAATGCATACTTATAAGTTGCAGGCCTCTGAGGAGGAGCTTCGGGTACAACAGGAGGAACTCGTGCAATCTAATCAGGAGCTGGAAGAACGGTCGAAATTATTGGAAGAGAAAAACTCGGAAATTGCTGAACGTAATATGGAGATCCAAAGAAAGGCCGAGGAGTTAGCGCAGAGTACCCGTTACAAATCGGAATTTTTGGCCAATATGTCTCATGAATTGCGTACACCGCTCAATTCAATCTTGCTACTTTCGCGGTTGATGGCCGAAAACTCGGACGGAAATCTAAATTCGGAACAGATGGAGTCGGCAGCGGTCATTCAAAGTTCTGGAAAGAGCCTACTGACATTAATTGACGAAATTTTGGATTTATCGAAAATAGAATCTGGTAAGATGGATCTCGACATCCAGTCGGTTTATTATGCCGATGTACTCAATGGTCTTTCCGCGATGTTTGGACCAATTGCGGCCGACAAACAGCTTGCCCTAGAAATGAAGGTTACTGAAGAATTGCCTTTGAGTTTGGATACCGATAAACAGCGGCTGGATCAGATCTTGCGCAACCTTTTGTCCAACGCCATCAAGTTCACTGCATCTGGTAAGGTATTACTCTCGGTATATGCGTGGCCAGCGCAGATTGGCCGTGTTGTTTTTGAGGTTCGTGATACCGGAATTGGTATTCCAAAAGATAAATTGCATGTCGTTTTTGAAGCCTTTCAACAGGCTGATGGATCGACGCGCAGGAAGTTTGGAGGTACGGGTTTAGGTCTTTCGATCAGCCGTGAGCTTGCACGTCTACTCGGCGGTGAAATTTTGCTCGAAAGTGAGGAAAATAAAGGTAGTGTGTTTAGACTTATTCTTCCTGAAAATAAAAATGCCGACATTCCAGCGCTTTTCGAACAAGTACAACTGTCATCAGCTACCTCAGCGGTGAGATTAGCCGGTAAGGAGGAGGAACAAGAAATCCTAGTACAACCTATCAAAAAATTACTGGATATCCCTATTCCGGCAGATGTTCCCGATGACCGGGAAAATATTGTGCCTGGAGATAAGATGATTTTAATTGTAGAGGATGATATTGAATTTGCCAAAATCCTTTTGAAATATACGCGTCAGCAAAACTATAAGGGGATTGTTATCGTTCGTGGGGATGTTGCTGCTGACATGGTCGCCCGCTATATGCCTTTGGCGGTATTGCTGGATATTCAGCTTCCGATAAAAGATGGTTGGCAGGTTATGGCCGAGATTAAGGAAAATCCAAAGACGCGCCATATACCAGTACATATTATGTCATCATTGGAAGTGAAAAGGGAGAGCCTGCTGCAGGGAGCAATCGATTTTATCAATAAGCCTGTGGCGCTGGAGCAAATGGGCGAGATGTTCAAGAAAATAGAATATGCTTTGACACGACATCCAAAAAAAGTACTTATTGTCGAAGAGAATCCTAAACATGCAGCGGCCTTGTCGCTTTTCTTGGGAAGCTTCAATATTGTCTCCGAAATCAAAACAAATGTAGCGGATAGCATTGTCGCCCTAGGGTCGGATGCTGCAGATTGTGTGATTTTGGATATGGGGGTTCCTGACCGTATAGGCTACGAAACTTTGGAGGCAGTCAAACGCAATGCGGGGCTTGAAAACTTACCGATCATTGTTTTTACAGGGAAAAATCTTTCGCAGGTGGAGGAAATGAAACTAAAAAAATATGCTGATTCAATTGTTGTAAAAACAGCTAATTCCTACCAGCGTATTTTGGATGAGGTGGGTTTATTCCTGCATTTAGTAGAAGAAAATAGTGGTTCTTCTTCTAAGGGCAGTCGTAAGCTGGATTTTTTGCAGGATGTACTTCACGGAAAGAAAGTGCTTGTTGCCGATGACGATATCCGAAATATCTTTTCCCTGACCAAAGCACTAGAAAAATATCAAATGACAGTGGTGCCGGCAACTGACGGAAAGGATGCCCTGCAGCAGCTTGAAGCAAATCCGGATATCGCAGTCGTCCTAATGGACATGATGATGCCTGAAATGGATGGCTACGAGACGACTGCTTTGATCCGTAAAAATCCGAGCTACGAAGACATGCCTATCATTGCTGTTACTGCCAAAACAATGATGGGCGACCGCGAGAAATGCATTGCTGCGGGAGCATCGGACTATATCTCCAAACCGGTTGATATTGATCAGCTGCTATCGCTGCTCCGGGTTTGGCTGTATGAAAGATAAGCTTATATAATAAAATAGAATGGATAAGAATAAGGTCATATTGATCATTGATGATGATCAGAACAATATATTTGCTTTAAAATTGGCCTTGAAATCAAGAGGCTTTCAAGCGCTGGGCTGTTTATCTGCTGAAGAGGGAATCGCTCAGCTCCAGGGTAACAGTACCATTGCTGTTGTACTTATGGATATGATGATGCCGGAAATAGATGGTTATGAAGCCACGCGGCTTATCCGGCAATCATGGTCTTCGGTGCGGCTCCCTATTATTGCAGTGACGGCACAAGCGATGCCGGGCGATCGCGAAAAATGTCTTGCGGCGGGCGCGAATGGGTATATTTCCAAACCGATTGATATTGAACTGTTAGTACACATGTTAGGAGAGTTGGCTGGATGATCGGTGGAAAACAGGTGGTAAACCACGAACAGGTAAAGGTATTGATGGAGGATGTGTTGCAACTGTATGGTTATGATTTTACCAACTATACCAAAGCATCTTTACTACGTAGGCTCAATCAGCTTTGCCTGCTCGATAATTTTGCGAGTTTTGCGGAGCTGCGGTATCGCGTTGTCAGCGACGCTAGTTACCTACAGCGATTTGTGGAAAAGATCACCGTCAATGTGACAGAGATGTTTCGTGACCCTGATTTTTTTTCATATTTACGGGCTGAGATCTTGCCTAAGTTGGGAACCTCGCCGTTTATCCGAATTTGGATCGCTGGCTGTGCAACGGGAGAGGAGGCATATTCCTTGGCTATCTTGCTGCATGAAGCGAAACTCTTACATAAATCATTGATATATGCCACAGATATCAATCCAACGGTGCTTGAGCAGGCGAAGAAAGGTGTTATCTCTATGGCCGACTTAAAATTATATAAGGAAAATTATCTGCTTTCGGGTGGGAAAGCAGATTTTTCAGCCTATTATACGGCTAATTATAATTGGGTAAAGCTTAATTCAAAATTGCGGGACCGTATCCTTTTTTCTTCCCATAATCTTGTCAGCGATGCTTCTTTTAATGCCTTTCAATTGATCCTATGCCGGAATGTACTTATCTATTTTGATACGCAATTGCAGAGTAGGGTACTGTCGCTATTTGACGAAAGCCTAGATACCCTCGGGTATCTAGCCCTAGGCAGCAAAGAAACGCTTCGTTTTTCTGCTTTGGCACCCAACTATAGTCAAGTTGGAAGTGAAAAAATCTGGCGCAAAATGAAGTAGAGGATCATTGCTTTATTTTTTTTCCGCTCCAACCGGAAGATCTAAAATGGCCATCAACAATAAATAATAACCTCTTTCCAATCCTGCTTTTTTTGCTTTTTGATCTATATTGTCCATCTGATGATTAATTTTTTTAGTTCTCATTATTCGGTTCATATAGATCAAAGGCTGTACCCAAAAGCTTCTTTCAATTACATAAACGTATTTTTTTACGCAAAATAGCGTAAAGACTTTCGATGGATATTGTGTGAAATACGAAGTGGATAGGTATTTAATACGCTGCTTACTGCGGCTGGGAGTATATGCACTGTAAAAAGAACAACAAGGTGCTCCTCCGTTTTAGATGATCACCTTGTTGTTTGTACATCAGTTTATGTGGCCGCTGATTTCATTCAATGCGGCTCCATCGGAACTCTGACTACGGAATTAGTAACCCGGATTCTGCTGATCTTTCATATTTGGTGCATTGTCAATGTCTTTCTGTGGAAAAGGCATCAAATAGTCTTTATCTTTTCGGAATATTCTGTTTTCTGTTGCTCCTTTGGTTTGTCCACCATTTAAGACGATGGACCTGTTGAGTACCTCCTCTGCGATTTTCCAGCGGCGTACATCCGAATAATACAGTCCTTCCCCTGCAAATTCGATCCTTCGTTCGTGGCGGATGCGTTCACGCATCTGTTCTTTGTTGAGTCCGGATGGTAAAACAGGCATCTTCACGGATGGCCTTGCGCGCACCTGATTGATGGCAGCATAAACTTCTGCAGTGGGTCCTGATAATTCATTCAATGCTTCGGCATACATTAATAGGACGTCAGCATAACGAATGACAATACCGTTAATCTGAGAAAGTCCGGTTCCACCAATCGCATTGGAAAGGCTCGTGTTGTTGTCATATATGGTATACTTCTTATAGCTATATCCTGTGTAAACGCCGGGCCAGCCATCTTCAGTAACAGGATAAGGAACAGAATTGTATAATACGCCCTTTCTGAATATTGTCTGATCGAGTCTCGGATCTCTGTTATTATTTGGATCTTTGGGATCCACAATGGGATTACCGGCGCTGTATTTACTGCCGTCTTTCATTTCATATTCGTCGACAAGATCTTGCGTAGGCTCTATTGAACTCCAGCCGGGGGCATTCGTAGGCGCATAAATGCCTAAGTAAATATCCCAGTTTGTCGGAAACCTGGGCTGTAAAAATTGGACATCGAAGATCACCTCGCTATTGTTTTCATTCGCTTCTAAAAAAAGTCCGCGATAACTTGGAAACAATTGGTATCCTAACTTCATCACTTCGGAGGCTGCTTTTACAGCGTCGTTCCATTTATTTTGGTAAAGACTGACACGTGTTAATAAGCCGTAGGCTGCTCCTTTGGTTACCCTTCCTTTTTCTGCAGGTTCTAGGGGAAGGAGTCCAGCAGCTGTGGTCAGATCTTTTTCGATTTGTGCATACACTTCTTCTTTGCTGCTTTTCTTTGCGTTGATCTGATCAATGTTAGGCGAGTCCAATACCATAATTACGCCACCCCAGTAGTTAACGAGTAGGGAGTAGTAATATGCTCTTAAAAAATATGCTTCTCCTTTCATCACGGCTTTTCGCTCCTCGTTCATCTGAATTTTATCGATGTTCGCCAAGAAATTGTTCGTTGCGGATATGCCACCATAAGCACCGGTATAAACACCGCCCATACCACCCAGACTTGTAGGCGTCTGCGCGCTTAGTGAAATATTCTTCCATCCTTCCCATGGGTAATTGCTATAAGCATTTGGTGTCAATACATCCAGATAGGGAAGTACTTCGGTCGTGACATCCCAAAGTGCTGAATAACAGCCAATATTGGCGGCCTTGGCATCTTCTTCTGTTTTCCAAAAGACTTCGGGTGAGACCGAGTCTTGCGGAAGCTTATTTAAAAAGTCCTTTTTACAGGAGATAGCAAGCGAGGATAGCGCTGCTAATCCAATCGTGATATATTTTGTTTTAATCATGAGATCCTTTTTTATATTAAAATTTTAAGTTTAAACCCGCGCTGATGATCCGGACATTTGGATATTGAGCTGGGGAAGAATTTGCGAGATCGCGCTCCGGATCCAGCCCCTCAAACTTGGTAAATGTAAATGCATTCTGTGCGTCAATATAGACGCGTAGACCTGCAAGCTTAAGTTTAGCAATTACATCGACAGGGAGGGAATAGCCTATCTGAATATTTTTAATGCGTAAAAATGAGGCATCTTGAAGCCAAAAGCTGTTATCAGCATAGTTTTGGCTATTTGAAGCGCTGTATTGTACCAATCTGGGGAGTTTAGCATTTGGATTTTCCGGGGTCCATGTATTTCCAGATTCCCATCTTTTGGCTACACCGGCCCCATTTAAGAAAGGAAAAAATAATTCACTTCCAACATAGGATTCGACATCAGAAACACCTTGTAGATTAACGCGTAGATCTACTCCTTTGTAAGCTAAATTGATATTGGCTCCATAGGTCCAGGTTGGGATAGGTTTACCCACAATTTGCCGATCATAGGCATCAATGATACCGTCGGGTTTTCCATCGGGGCCACTGAAATCTTCAAACTTGATATCTCCAGGCTGGGTGGGAACTGCATGCTGTTTGGCGCTTTCATCAACTTCTTTTTGAGACTGGAATATACCCAGTGATTTCCACATATAAAAGGCGTTGATGGGGTCGCCTTGAAGCAGGGCGTTACGCCCTTTTTGAGGATCAGGGATATAGTCTATTTTATTTTTTACATGAGTCAGGTTGAAACCCGCATTAATATCCAATGCGCCAATTTTGTGCTGGTAATTTGCAGATAATTCCCAGCCTTTATTGCTAACAGTCGCAAGATTGCGGAAAGGAGCGTTTCGAATACCAATAAAATCCGGGAGTTGTATTTGGCGTAAAATTCCCTCACGTTTATCCGTGAAATAATCAAAAGTGACATTGAGTTTGCGCTTGAGGATTGTCGCGTCAAATCCAATATTTCGTTTTGTCCCAACTTCCCACTTAATATTTTCATCCACAATCGACATTTGCGCAATACCGGTCGCAATATTATCGTTGATCGGATAGAAGCGGGCAAAGGCCAGTGTCGGTATATAGGCATAAAGGTCACGTTGGTCATTAAATCCCATACGGTCATTTCCGGACTTACCCCATGAACCACGTATCTTTAACTCGTCGAAAATTGTCTGACCTTTCATGAAATGCTCCTGTGTCACACGCCAGCCGACGGAAAGTGAGGGGAAGAATCCCCATCTATTTTTTGGTGAAAAACGAGAAGAGCCATCATAACGGGCTATGCCCTCGAATAGATACTTCTCCCGGAAGGCGTAGTTTAACCGACCGATGTAAGAACGAAGGGCCCATCCGTAAGTTGTCCCATTTGTGAGGGGAGTGGTCAGACCAGCATTGAGTTCCGATAGGGAATTGTTGACAAATCCCATAATCGAACCGGAAAGGGTACGATACTCCTCTTCCTCCTGACTATAGATCCCTGCTAAAGTAAAGTCATGGTCTCTGGCAATAGCCTTGTTGTAAGTCAAGCTACTAAACAAAGTTTTGTAAAGTGTTTTGTCCCAACTATTGCTGGCATTGGGACCTGATGCATTCATTGTCGAAGTAGCCGTATTGGTTTTTGGATTGTAAACTAAGGTTTTGGGAACAAATAACTGATTGTCATTGGTCGAATAGTTTATCCCGGCTGTCACATTGAATTTAAGTCCTTCAAGAAGATTATAATTTAAGAATATGTTGGTATTAATATTGCCATAGGCACTGTTGTTTTTTCCTTCGTTGACCATCGCCAAAGGATTTCTAAATTGGGCATTGATGGAGTTTACCCAAGTGGACGCATATTCGCCTGTAGATGTGTAGGTTCCGTAATAAGGCAATGTACGATACAGCTCTGTAAATAAGTTTCCTGAACCATTAAAGGACTCTTTTCGGTTTTGGTACCGAACCCCAGAACGCAAACCGATAGCTAAGCGTTCATTCACCTTCGTATCAATGTTAGTCCGTAAATTGTATAATTTAGCGTTTCCATTTTGAACAATACCATCTTGATTAATATAACCCAGTGAGACATTAAATTGTGTATTCCCCTCACCACCAGAAATACCAAGCTGATTGGTCTGTATCATAGCATTGCGCATAATAACGTCGAGCCAATCTGTATTGGGATAGATAATTGGATCTTGGCCATTCTGATATTCGTTTATTGTAGCCTCACTAAAAAACTTGGGGGCTCCTTGGTTGACGAGGGCTTGGTTGTACAGATTCATGTAATCCACGGAATTGGTGATCATTTCCGGTAATTTTGTTGCTGTCTGCTTACCATACGAGGTGGAAAAGTCTATTTTCACTTTTCCTTTTGCTCCTCGTTTGGTTTGAACCAGAATGACACCGTTTGCTGCTCTTGAACCGTAGATTGCCGCTGAAGCATCTTTTAAAACGGATATGGATTCAATGTCATTAGCGTTTAATGAACCGAGGGAGCCTACAATTCCGTCAATGATGACAAGTGCATCACTTGTCCCTATTGTGCCGATCCCCCGCACTCGGATGCTGGCACCATCGCGACCTGGCTGGCCCGATTGCTGATTGACCCATACTCCGGGTACTTGGCCAGAGAGCGCCTGACTTGCATTTGTAATGGGCCTATTTGAGACAGCATCGCCTTTCATTACACTGACAGAACCTGTAAGTGTCGCTTTCTTTTGTGTTCCAAATCCAACAACAACAGTTTCCTCAAGCTTGTGGACATCTGCTGCTAAGCTTATCGTCAAATTGGAGGAATTTTTTGTTAGTTGAATTTCCTTTGATAGGTAACCTATGAAACTGGCAAGTAGGACTCGATTTTCTGCGGCGATAATTGTAAATTTACCGTCAGTATCAGTTGTGGTAACTGTGGATGTTCCTTTTACACTGATATTTACCCCAGCGATAGGCTTGCCATCCGGATCCACTACTACGCCAGAGATGGTTTTGTCCTGCAAATTTAGCGTAGCATTTGTCAAGGCGTAATGGAGCGCACTTGCTTTCGTAAAGGATACATTTCCTAACAAAAGTAAAAATGCCGTCATCCCACCCAGAAAGTCAACGTTTAGCTTTCTTTTCATGTATTAAAATTTAGTTTATAAAAAAGTTCTGTAAATTTTATAGCTAAGAAGAATCACTTATTTGTTTGAATATTAATGTGATGTAATTTTTTAATATCTATAGGTGATGCTTCTATTCATTGGTCAATAGCCTTCTGTCTTTTGGGACTGATCGTGCTCATTATTTGTAGTGTAAAATTAGTGTGGCAGAAAATGGATTACCAACACTATTCTATCTGTTATTGGAATTATTCTACCCGTATTTCGATTGGGGATTGACCAGAATACGGGCTGAAAAAATGATGTTTTGAAGCTGGATGACCAGTGATGATTACAAAAGGATATAGGGCTATTGGGAACAGGCCTAAAAATGAAAAACCACCTAAAATGGTAGCGGCTTAAAGGGGGTGAATTGGAACACTATAAATCCATTTCTTTTCGAAACTCCCGAGGTGTCTTGTTCATAATGGATTTGAAAAACTTATTGAAGTTGGTCAGATTTTGATAGCCACACTCGTAGCAGATCTCTGAGATACTGAGTGTGCGGTCCATGAGTAATTTGCAGGCATGGCCAATGCGCATTTCATTGACAAAACGGGAAAAAGGTTTCTGCGTATGGCGTTTGAAAAAACGGCAGAAAGCATTTGGCGTCATATGGAGCATGTCACTGGCAACTTGTAGATTGACATCTTCTTTAAAATTGCTCATAACATAAAGGTAAACCTTATTGATGCGCTGGGTCTCCTGCTCACTAAAAGTCGGTCGATAACCCTCCGAAGCCAAACTTTCAAATTCCTCCGTTTCTTGTAGCAATTGAATGAGTTTGAGGAACTCTATAATTTTGGGAAATCCGTCTTTATCCCTGAGATTTTCCATAGAGGCATGGGCTTTATCCAATGTTCCGCCATAAAATCGGAGCCCACGCTGTGCTTTGCGGATAAAATGTTGCATTGCCTGAATCGTCTGGTGTTCGTCTGTCAGACGAAGTAAAAAATCTGCTGGAAAATAGACCACAATGGCCCGTGCACGCAGTTCATTTTCGGGTTTTAGAAATAGATCATCATTACGCCAGATATGGGGGATATTAGGACCCATAAGAACCAAGTCACCCTCCGTAAATGTAGCGACGTTGTTGCCAACTATACGCTTACCGAAACTTTCTAAAATTAAGACCAGTTCACATAACTCATGAAAATGAAGTGGATTGCTCAAAAAGTCCTGATCGACCAATTTGACATGGATTGTCTTTTCGCTGGGAGGAGTAAGTTCGATAAATTGAGGTTTCGATAATTTGTTCATAGCTAGATACATTGGTTGACTACAAAAATAAACGATTTGTCGGTATTTCAAACAATATTCACTTATTAATATGAAAGTTGTTTTTAATTGGGTGTAAATAGTTTTAGTTTTTGTATAATCAGTTTTAGTATTGCTTTTTAATGGCCAGTATCTTTACAAAAAGAACGTAACATCCGTATGGCGCGTTTGAATGGTGTGGAATTACAACCTATTATGACATGAAAAAAAGTAAAAAACTTGTTTTGTTGGTACTCTGGATCCTGATGGGAAGTTTGGGTATTGCACAGCAGGCAGCTTATCAATTACCGTACAGCCTGACTGGGGTTAAAGAGCCTATTCAGTCGTTGAATGGGAAATGGGAATTTAGATTTGACCGTGAATCTAATTGGGAGCGTATTCAGGTACCTGGGGAAGCTGTTATGCAGGGTTATGGTATCCAGCACGACAAATCATTTTTTTATCGGCGTAAATTTTTGATACCTCATTCTTATAAGGGAAGAAAGACGGTTGTCCGTTTTGATGGCGTATATAGTTTTGCCAAACTCAATATCAACGGAAAAGCCGTGACAAGCCATTATGGTGGATTTACACGGTGGGAAGTTGATATTACACCTTACGTTAGTTTTGGCAAAGAAAATGAAATTGAGCTTGAAGTGCAGGACCAGCTGGATGATATTTCTTATGCATCGGGTTATGCGCATCATCCCGTGGGGGGCATCCTCCGCGATGTGACTTTATTTGCAACAGCGAGCCATGCATTGACAGATTTTAACCTCGAAACACACTTTGATGCGTCTTACACTGATGCGGAGTTGAAATTGGATTTTATTGGTTTTGTAAATAAAGGGGCAAAGATTACTTATAAATTGACTGACCCAAGAGGCAAGGTTGTTTCCTTGGATGATAGTGAAAAGGTTATACGGGCTGGTAACAATAGCCATGTGTTTATGGTGCGTAAATCTGAAAAATGGGATGCCGAGCACCCGAATCTTTACCAATTGGAAGTGGAAGTAAAGGAAGGTGGCAAGCTGACCTATGCTTTTCGGAAATCATTGGGTTTCCGCGAAGTCAAGGTAATCAAGGATCAGCTCATGGTGAATGGAAAACCTGTGAAGCTACGCGGAGCCAACCGACATGATATGAACCCGATCCTGGGACGTAGTGCCTCCGCCTATTATGATAGCCTGGATGTGCAGTTGTTTAAAGAGGCGAATATCAATTTTATTCGTACTTCCCATTATCCACCCACCGAACGGTTTGTTGAATACTGTGATAAATATGGTATTTATGTGGAAGTAGAGACGGCTATCTGTTTTGTGGATACCTATAGACAGAAAAATTATGCTCCGGGTGCCTCGCAGAATGATCCCAAAAAAACGGATCAATACCTCAGTCAGTCAAGGGAGATGGTGAGTACCTTTAAAAGCCATCCGGCAGTGCTGTTCTGGTCTATTGGCAATGAATCTATCTACGGCGATAATTTTAAGAAAAGTCATGATTACGTTAAACAGGCGGATCCCACAAGACCGATTATCTGGAGTTATCCCGGATCGCAGACCACCGAACCAAAGATTTATGAAATACTGAGTATGCACTATCAGGATGTGTATGGCAACCTAACACAATTTGGCAAAAAGACGCGCAATTTTCAGGGGCATGGCATTCCGGCTTTATTCGATGAATGGGCGCATCCAGCCTGTTATACCTATAAAACATTACAGGATGATCCAAATATCCGGGAATTTTGGGGAATTTCAATGGATATGATGTGGGGCGGTTTGTTTCCGACACAAGGTGGTCTCGGTGGAGCGATCTGGGGTTATGTAGATGAGGTTTTTATGATTCCGCGGAAGCTGAAAAAAGGTACTGCTTTTTGGAAGGAATTTTCCCATACAGCTAAACCCGAAGATTTTCAGGGAGCGGCAGTGGGTTACGGTGAATGGGGGATTGTCGACGTGTGGCGCCGTAAGAAGCCTGAATTTTGGTCTACCAAAAAAGCGCAGTCTCCTGTACAGATCACAGTGAAAGGTAAGGTCTTAATTGATTTTAATCCATTTCAGCCTTTGATAATTCCTGTTTACAATCGCTTTGACCACAGTTCGCTGCAGGAAATAAAACTACAATATACCTATGCCGGAAAGACCTATGCGATGGAAATGCCCGATATTAAGCCGCATCAAAAAGGATATTTTCAAATTCCGGGCCTTGCGTGGCAAAACGGTAAGGAACTAGTCTTGCGTTTTGTAGACCGCAACGGTATGCTGCTGGATAGTTACCGCTATTATTTAGGACAGCATGATGTTAATCTGCCTGAGGCGAGCCAAAATGGCAATATCCAGCTGATGGAGGAGACTGATCGTTACCTGATTCAGGGAAAGAATTTTACCTTCCCAATTTCGAAAACTACAGGACTGATCGAAAATGCAGTGATCGATGGCAAAGTGGTGATCCAAAAAGGGCCTTTCTTGAATATGGATATTAATTTGAATCATTTGACTGGTGCCGAGGTACGTAAAAGCGCAAGTAAATACTTGCTTGAAGATAAAAATTGGGAATTAAGCAGCTTGGTTGTGCGTAAAAAGGATAATCTTGCTCTGGTTTCAGTGCTTGGGAAAAATGGAAGCTTATCCATTCAATTTGATCTCGTAATTGATGGAAAGGGGGAGATGAGAACAATGTATCACACAATAGGTGAACCCAATGGCTTCCTCCGGGAAATCGGACTTAAATACTACATCAGTAATAGACCTGATCGTATCAAATGGAGTAGAAATGGTTACTGGAATGATTATCCGGAAGAATCTTTTGCAGGTAATGAAGGGACTGCGAGCTTGTCTTCGGTGGATCAGGTGCAGTACGGTCAGGAGCCCAGACAACCTTGGTACATGGATACGCACAATTATTACTATTGGGCAGATCAAGGGGCACGTAGCCAGCATCCCTTAACGCAACAGGCGAAGGGGATGAAAGAAAATATCTACTTCTATTCGTTGGGGACAGGCAGTAAAGAACTATTGCATGTTGTCTCCAAAGAAGGCAATAACGCCTGTCGTATGGATCGGCTGGAGAATGGACAGCTGGTACTGTATATCAACAATAAATGGGATTATCCTGAAATCGCCTGGGGTAACTATTGTAAAACGTTGGAAGCATCTCCTTGCCAAGGATCAATTATGTTGAAATTCTAAACCTATTGTTATGCTGGCTTGGATCGATAAATTAATCTATCTCCTGTTAGTGATCGGTGCCTTTTTGGCGCCCTTATTACTGCATCTGGATCAAGGCTTTCAATTTATCCAGGAATTTACGGGATTTATAACACCGGAGCTATCTCCACGTTTGCTTATTCCTTGCTATTCAAGAATTTTTGGTTGGGTCAAAGCCCATTTATGAATCGCATATTAGTGGTTTTTATATGCACCATAGCGACGATGGTTTTAGTCAGTTTTCTGGACAATAGTACTTATCGTAGCCAAACAATGATCGTTAATAAATCGTTTTTTGTAACCTCCACAGGTTTCAAGTTGCTGAGTTTATTCATCTTTGGGGTAGTGGTGGCCTATATGTCTTTTTGTAGTAACATTACTTAATTATTATATAGAAAAAATGAAAGAAAACAATCTGGTGGAATGGGAGAACGATGAAGCGCTTTTTGCGCTTATCCGTAAAGAACTTTTTACAGCTGTCATCGGGGATGTCATGGACAAAATGGGGTTATACCATCAATTTTTACCACCAAATATACGACCTTTAACATCAGATTTATTTTTGGTAGGTCGTGCAATGACCGTGTTGGAAGCTGATGTCTGTGGAAATGCCGAGTATCAATCGAAAAACCCTGTCTTAGGGAAACCATTTGGATTTATGCTTGAAGCGCTGGATGATCTACGCCCAGGTGAAATTTATATTTGTAGCGGTTCTTCGCCAGATTATGCTCTTTGGGGGGAAATTATGAGTGCAAGAGCAAAAAAACTGGGCGCACATGGTGCAGTTGTCAATGGTTATTCAAGGGATACAACGGGTATTCTGGCTTTGGAGTTTCCTTGTTTTTCCATGGGTTGTTATGCGCAGGACCAAGCACCACGCGGAAAGGTCATTGACTGGCGTGTGCCTATCCATTTTGGGAATGTACTAATCGAGGATGGGGATATTCTGATCGGTGACATTGATGGTGTCTGTGTGGTACCACGTAAACACGAACAGGAGGTTTTTGCTCTGGCTTTTGAAAAAGCCAGAGCGGAAAAGGTGGTATTAAATAAAGTTATGGAAGGTATGGGAGCCAAAGAAGCATTTGAAAAATATGGAATTATGTAAGTTGAAATTATCCAAAGGCCGGTGGCTGGCGTTATTGCTGGCTTGTTCTACTTTGCGGCATGTGTCCGCACAGCAGCAGTTGCTGACTCCAATACCGGATCAATTAATAAACAGCAAAACCAGCAGTCTCTTGTTGAATGGTCAATGGAATTTCAGTGTTGCTGATTCTGGGCCGGTAGCTATTCGGGTACCGGGAGAGTGGGAGATGCAAGGGCAGCATGTAGCGACAGGGGAAACGGCGATTTATGAACGTACATTTGATATGCCTGAGGAATGGGTGGATAATCCGGTCTATATCCGCTTTGACGGCGTCAGCTCACATGCACGGGTTAAGATAAACGATCAGGTGGTCGGTGAACATGAAGGTGGTTTTGTTGCTTTTCAAGTTGATCTGACAGGAAAAGTAAAAAAAGGAAAGAATAAGCTGACTGTAGAAATACAGGCGAATACCATTAGTGATATCCTTTCCTGTGTATCGCAATATGCGGTTCATACTGTTGGTGGAATTTTACGTAAAACTACTTTGTTTACAGTACCTAAGGTGCATATTTCGGGTGCGATTGCGGAAACGGATTTTGATGCAAATTATGTGAACGCACAGCTTAAGCTCAAAGGACAGGTGGAGAATGGCTCAGCTAAAAAGCAACAAATTCAGCTGCGCTATTCGCTCAAAGATCAGCGTGGAAAATTAGTGCTGCAAAAGTCTTCTGGACAGGTGCAGCTTGAGGTAGGAAGTACGCGTGTGATCGAAAGCCAATTGAACGTTAAAAAACCAATGCAATGGTCAGCGGAAACCCCTTACCTCTATGTCATGGAAACGGACTTGATTGTCGAGGGCAAAGTCGTTCAGACGAATAAACAAAAGGTAGGATTTCGTGAAATTGAAATCGTCAACAATCAGTTACTGGTCAACGGAAAACCCGTGAAATTGAGGGGCGTGAACAGGCATGCTGTACATCCGCTAAATGGTAGGGCTTCGGACCCGGAAATAGATCGACAGGATGTTGTTCTGTTCAAACAGGCGAATGTCAACTATATTCGTACCTCACACTACCCTCCATCCGAGGAATTTTTGAATGCTGCGGATGAATTGGGGATGTATGTCGAAAGTGAAGCTGCCTTGAGCTGGATTCAGCACCATGCATCCCCGATCTGGCGTAAATGGGATTATAAGGATACCCGTTTTTTACCCATTATGCTTAGCGCAAACATCGATAACGTACTAACCAACCGTAAGCATCCGTCCATATTATTCTGGTCGTTAGGCAATGAATCCCATTGGAGCCCGTTGTGGGCAGAGATCAACCAACGTGTGAAAGCATTGGATCCAACACGTCCCACAAGTTTTCATGATCAAACTTGGGGCGGCTTCAATAACGGTGGTAGTAAGGCTGATATTGCCAACTACCATTATCCGGGGATTAACGGACCTTCGGCTACTGATACCATGAAAAGACCAACATTATTTGGAGAGTATGCCCACCTTTCGACGTATAATAGACGTGAATTATTGACCGACCCCGGCATAAGGGATGCTTACAACGCGCCGCTGGTGACATTTGTTGACTCGATCTACAGACACGCCGGTAACCTAGGGGGAGCAATCTGGAGTGGTATAGACGATACTTTTCACCTCCCTGACGGTCGTATTGTCGGTTATGGACCTTGGGGGCCTATCGATGGATGGCGCAGACCTAAGCCGGAGTATTTTGGTATGAAAAAGGCCTATTCGCCAATCAAAATAGGTAAACCGGTCTTAAAAGATGGGAAGCTTGTCGTCAATATTGAAAATAGGTATGACTTTCTTTCACTTGATCAGCTCAAACTCGTGGCTATAGTCGATGGTAAACAATTTCCGTTCAAAGGTGCTATCGGACCCCGTAAACACGGCCATGTAGTCCTGCCAGTCCCAACGGAGTATAGTTCATTGCAGATTATCGTCAGGGACAAGCAGGACTATGAGATCGAAAATGAACTGTTTCTGGCGGAGCGAAAAAATCAGGAAGAGTTTTTAGCGACAGATTTACAACTGAAACAAGATTCGGCGTATATTTATGTAAAACAAGGAAATCTGAATTATACATTTAGCCGAACCTATGGTAAATTGGTGGCTGTGCGGAAAAACGGTAAACTTATTTTGACCAAAGGGCCGGCGGTTGCACTGATCGAAGCCAATACGGAGGATGGAGGTAAACCAAACGTCGCAGGAGAAACTTATCAGAATAATATCGCACCACTGAAACAATATGAGCAATACACCTTATTTGCAGGCGCAGTGCAGGCGACGGATAGTGGTGATAGTATTTCAGTAAATATGGACCTTACTTATCAAAATGGAATAGGAAAACAGAAATTTATATTCCTTAAGAATGGTCTTTTGCGTGTGGAATATGACATGTGTTATCAACGGGGACAAGAAATGGATCTTTATCAATCCGGTTTAATGATGGAATTGCCCTTATCGTACGATAAATTAGCCTGGTCGCGCAAAGGTGCATTTTCAACCTATCCCGAAAACCATATCGGGCGTAATGAAGGTGAAGCATCAATGAATGCTGTAACACTATATGATGTGGAGGAGCAGGGGAAACCGCAGGCCAGGGATTGGAAAGATGATGCCAACAGCTTAGGGTCAAATGATTTTAGATCGACCAAGGGAAATATTCACTGGGCAAGCCTAAGTGGTCCTGATGCTAAAGTAACTGTTCTTTCCAACGGGCAACAACATTCCAGAGCATGGAAGCAAGATCAGCATATCCAATGGCTGGTAGCTGATTATTCAAACAATGGATCAGAACCTTTTTATGGATCGCCACATAGTTATGGCCGTAAAAAAATAAAAAAAGGGGATAAGTTAAGTGGACAAATTGTTTTAAAAATAAATTAAAAATCGAATAACAATGAAGATTATAGATGTTAAAGTCTGGTTGGTCGAAGGAGTAAAATACAATTGGACTTTGTTAAAGATTTATACGGATACAGGTCATACCGGTGTTGGCGAGGCTACCAACTGGCCCGGCAGTCCTATTGTGTTTGAGGCTGCCAAACATGTGGGCCAACGGATTATTGGTCTGGATCCCATGAAAACAGATTTTATCTGGACCAAGCTTTATCGAGACCTGAACTGGATAGGCCCCTATGGTGCCAGCATGTGTGCGATATCGGGTATTGATATGGCGCTTCTGGATTTGAAAGCCAAGGTGCTTGGCGTACCCTGCTATGAATTGTTGGGTGGAG
Organism: Sphingobacterium sp. HMA12; assembly: GCF_002933815.1. Taxonomy (GTDB): domain Bacteria; phylum Bacteroidota; class Bacteroidia; order Sphingobacteriales; family Sphingobacteriaceae; genus Sphingobacterium. The sequence goes on along the minus strand of NZ_BEYR01000001.1, from coordinate 2,659,478 downwards.
CTTTCCGGAAAGAAATCCTGCTGTACGCGAATTATTGGTTCACTGGTGGTGGCCACAATCCGGAAGACTATGCCCAACAGGCGAGCGCTGTGAAGAGGGCCGGCTTCACGGGGTTAAAATTTGATCCATTTGCTCATACAAACTATCTGTATGGTGAGGATCTGGCTGCCAACCTTACCCTGACAGCCGAACAACAAGATTTAGCTTTTGAAGTGAGCAAAGCAGTACGCGACGGCGTGGGCGCCGATTTTGATATCATGATCGAAACGCATGCGATGTTGAACTATCGTGTAGCCGTGCAGATGGCACAGCGCCTTTCTGAACTGAATATTACCTGGTACGAAGAGCCTGCAGGACCGGAAAATGCAGACAACTTGCGTGCAATGCGCGAACGCATACCTTCCAATGTATCGATTTGTGTGGGAGAAAGGCATTATACCAGGCATGGGATCCGACCGGTACTGGAAAAGAATATCTGCGACATTATGATGCCTGATATTACCCGCTGTGGTGGCCCCTCTGAGATGAAACGAATGGCAACAATGATGGAAGCTTACAATGTACTGCTGGCACCGCATAATCCGAATGGACCGCTTTCAACTTTGGCAAGTGCCCATGTGTGTGCGTCAGTACCGAACTTTTTTAGGCAGGAATTTATGTTCAACGATGTTTCCTGGCGTGATGAAGTCATTGATCATCCCATTCAGGATATGGTGAAGAATGGTCATCTGGTGCTGAGTGATAGACCCGGACTGGGAGTGGATCTGATCGAGGAGGAAATGCTTAAACATCCGGGGATATTGGAACCGAGACCAGGTTTTTATGTATAAATTTTTTTAAGTAAAATGGCATTTACAATCGATCTGACAGGTAAAGTTGTTCTTGTAACAGGTGGAATTTCAGGAATTGGACTGGGGGTGAGCATGCAATTTGCACAGGCTGGAGCAACGGTAATAGCTTGTGCCGAATTACCGCTTAGCGATAAAATGGTGGCTTCATTTTTTTTAGAAATGGAGCCCTATCAACAGCGGACGTTCTATTATGAGGCTGATGTTTCGCAGGAAGCAGCGATTACGAAATTGGCCACGCTTCTGGAACAGGAACATGGCCGCCTGGATATATTGATATCCAATGCAGGACGAAATGTGTTCAAGGGCTTGGACGACTGTACGGTGGCGGACTGGAACAGTAACAGTACGTTGAATCTCAGTTCACATTGGCTGTTGGCCAAAAACCTTAAGCCGCTCCTTGTACAAGCTTCGCCAGGAGTTATCATCATCATGGCTTCTAATCATGCTTATGCGTCCATTCGGGGATGTTTTCCCTATAATGTTACTAAAGGCGCTTTATTATCCTTGGTACGTGCCATGGCTATTGAATGGGCACCGACAGTAAGAACCGTGGGGCTCGCTCCGGGGTTTATAGATACACCAGGAAATCAAAAGTGGTTTGATACATTTCCGGACGCTCATCAGGAACGTCAGAAAACCATCGATAGTCATCCTGTGAAACGCCTAGGTACAGCCGAAGAGATCGGCGGCTGGTGTGTATTTCTTTCCAGCGGATATGCTTCATTTGCAAGTGGAGCCACCTATCTGATTGATGGAGGCAGAAGTGCGTTATTGCAGGAGGAGTAGAAGACAGGGATATCGGTCAGGAAGCTTGAATCACAACCATTATGGAAAGTAATTTAAAAACAGCGCAGATATTGATAAATAGGAAATGTGTTCTCGGTGAGGGCATTTTGTGGAATAAACATGACCAATGTTTGTATTGGGTGGATATCCTACAAAAACGCATTTATTCCTATCATTTGGAAAGCAAGGAATCTGCGTTCTGGGAGCTACCGGGATATGTCAGTAAGATTGTTCCTCTGAAAGATGACCCGGGCAAATTTCTTATTGCCATGCAGGAAGGACTGGCAATTTGGACAAAGGAAAATCATCACCTCTCTATCTTGATACAGCTAGACACTGAAAATGGGCAAATTCGGACCAATGATGGAGGAATGGATCCGGAGGGGAATTTCTGGATCGGAACAATGCATATGAAAGCTTTACCGGATCAGGGAAAGCTGATGCGCCTCCGTGAAGGTGTTTTGAAGACGCTTATTGCTGCGGTGACTATCCCCAATGGAATTGTATGGTCCACAGACTCGCTCCATTTTTATTTTATAGATACTTATACGCGGGAAATCCGTCGTTATGCCCTAGATAAAGGAGGCGATCTCATGGAAGGATACGATACCTTGGTACGTGTACCAGGTGAACTTGGCATGCCTGACGGGATGTGCATGGGGCCGGATGGTCATTTATGGGTGGCACATTGGGGTGGTTTCGGTGTTTATAAGTGGCATGTCAAGACTGGAGAGCTATTGGATAAAGTGACTGTAAATGCGCCCAATGTGACTTCTTGTTGTTTTGGAGGACCTACAGGAATGGACCTGTTTATCAGTACGGCTCAAGAGGGCTTGGGGGCGGCGGAACTGGAGGCATATCCTGATAGTGGGAAGATTTTCCAGTTTAAGAATCTCGGATGCGAGTAGAAGAAGATTATAATCTGAGTTTAGCGCCCCTCTTTTTTATACGAATAATCTACTTTTATAGTTGGATGGCGTAGTACCTTTGATGGATTTAAAAAATTTATTGAAGTTGGGTAAAGAATTGAATCCACAGGCATAAGCAATATGGGTGATCTGGTTTTCGTCTTGGCCCAAAAGCCTGCAGGCTTCCTGTATACGGACTTCATTTACAAACTGTGAAAAGGTTTTTTTTGTACGTGCTTTAAAAAATCGACAGAATGCGGGTTTTGTCAAATTGGCTAACCTGGCTGCTTCTTCTAAAGAAATGTTATTTTCGAAGTTTTTCAAAACATAATTGTAAACATTATCAATAGCCTCACCATCCTTCTTTGAAGGACTAATAAGATAGGGCTCACTGGATAGTAACGTATACTCATCTGTATCAAGAAGAATTGCTAAGGACTCAAATAAACAGGCTGTTTTTTGAATGTCGGATGCACCGAGCATTTTTCGGAGCAACTTTTTCAGTTTACTTTTTGTGGCGCCATAAAATAACATGCCTTGCTTAGATCTGGCCAAGAATGCACTTAGATCTGTAATGTCGAATAATGACGAACACACGGAGCTGATTGCATCGGGGTGAAAAAATAGGGTTAAAGACTCAGGGGCTGGGCTGTTGATACCCATTTTTTTTTCATGATACCAAACGTGAGGAAGGCCTGGTCCAATAAATGTTAACTCGTCAGCTTCAAAATCATTGAATTGATTGCCTATGTACCTGCCGCCATTGCCTTCAATGATATGGGTCAATTGGCATTCGCTATGAAAATGATATGCTCCGGAAAATTGATTCTCTTTTCGGATTTCAAAAATACGATTTTTGTAATTTTCAAACGCTTTAGCATAAACTGGCCTCATGGATTCCAAGATATTTTAATGGAGAGTCTGGCAATGTAGACTCCAAACTTATGAATTGATTAATGATTTGTCACGTTAATCAAAAGACGTGATATAAATCCAACGGGCCATGTAATAAATGCTTAAAATCATGTAAAAAATTATTCTTCACTATAAAGCTGAGTCTATATAGGAAATTGAGTCGTCTTTTAAGTTCTCATTAAGCTGTTACAGTTTTATTAATATTGTCGATTTTGTGAAAGTTTTGGTCGATAAAGTGGTTTTTATTCGAAGAGATTACATCTAATTTTGTTAGTTAGATAGAACGAACCAATAGAAAAAGAAGGCATTGACGTACTTTTTGGTTGCCGCGCTTGTGTCGTTGCAAGGTGGGGAGAACCTAAAAAAGGCATGATTCAATAAATATTCGACTTAAAGAACAAAAATATCCATCAAGGGAATGAAAGCGATAGAAATTATAAAAGAAGGTCTTGTACAAACCGTGGAGCTGCCACTACCTGATTTGCAGGTGGGACATGTGTTGCTCAAAATAGATTATGTGGGGTTTTGTGGATCTGACCTTAACACGTTTCGGGGACTGAACCCGCTCGTCAAATTGCCCATTATTCCCGGCCACGAAATTGCGGGGACGGTGGTCGAAATAGGGGCGGATGTATCACCTGAAATTCAAATCGGTATGCGGGTCACCGTAAACCCATATTCTAATTGTGGACGTTGCGCCGCATGTAAAAATAATAAGCCCAATGCCTGTCAATACAATGAAACCATGGGTGTACAACGTCATGGTGCCATGGCAGCTTATATAGCAGTACCATATGAAAAGGTAATTCCGGGAGATGGCCTGTCAGCAAAGGAACTGGCGCTTGTCGAACCGATGAGTGTGGGCTTTCATGCCGTAGATAGGGCATCGGTAACCGACAATGACGTCGTATTGGTATTGGGATGTGGCATGATCGGAATCGGGGCAATAATTCGGGCCGTTAGACGTGGAGCTTCGGTGATCGCCGCAGATGTAAGCGAAAGTAAGCTTGCTCTGGCCAAACGTCTTGGCGCAAAATTCAGCATCAATACAGCTACAGAAGATCTACAACAGCGACTGGATGAGCTGACCAACTTCTTGGGTGCAGATGTCGTCATTGAGGCGGTCGGTAGACAGGAAACTTATCTGGCGGCAATTAATGCGGTGACGTTTACTGGAAGAGTAGTCTTCATCGGCTATGCAAAGGAGCTTATTCCTTTTGATACACAGTTTTTTGTGAAAAAGGAACTGAATATCATGGGCTCAAGAAATGCATTGCCAAAAGACTTTGAAGCGGTGATGGATTATTTAAAATTGGGAACCTGCCCAGTGGAACAACTGATTACAGCTGTCTGCACTCCTGATGGGGCACATGCTGCTCTTAACGCTTGGGTGAAAGATCCCGGAAGTGTGTTTCGGATATTGGTCGAATTCTGATCAATGACCCTACGACACGTAAATTTAGATTAAAAAATATTAAAAAAGCACGTTTCGTAAAAATTGAATCGACAGTGATTGCCGGAAATGGCCGCTCATTGGCCATAGCTGAGCTGGATTCCTTGAAACCTTAAGAAGTAAAACGATCAGGTATAGTAATATACCTGATCGTCGCTTGTGAATACATGGATAGCCCTAAATCAATCCTTTAGGGTGAATGCTAAAATAATTGCAGCTCGAATGGCAACAATTATTATATTTGCTACATTGTCAACTCATGAAAGCGAAACAATTCATATGGATCTTACTGCCTTTGATGCTCCTCCAGAGCTTCTCCACAGTGTGGATATGGACTGTTTTTCAGATCAATAGGGATTATATTGCCAAGTATGAATGTGTCAACCGCTTCAACGAACAAGCCCTTTCCTGTAGAGGGCAATGCATACTGATGAAAAAGATGCGTGAGCACGAAGAAAAGGAGCAAAAAAATCTTGAAACACGCATTATCGATGTTGTCTTTATCAACAATCCCCTGAATTTTATCTTCGAAACTTCGGTTTATGACGAAGCTGCCGCAACACGCACTTTTCCGGAAGTAAACGAAGAATATGCTTACAGCCCCATCTTTTCTATTTTTCACCCACCGCTCGTTTAATGTCTTTTTAAAGAACTTACGGGATAAATCGATTGCCTTTTTATACTAATGAGGCAATCCGTGTGTCTTTTTCCCTACAGGGATGACTTTGCATAATTTTCCGCGCCATTTAATACTTCCCGGTATATGTTCGGGATCCGATTGCCAGATCAGTTATCTGCATCAGATCAGTAAGCTGGAGGACGATATCGAATCGTCTGATCAACGGCAGCAATATGGGTTGGAAAACTGATTTACTGTTTTAAACAAAAATAAAAAAGAGAGCGAAATGAAAGCTATAATGAATATTGTCCTTACTTGTCTTGTGTTTATTGTCCTCATCGCCTGTGGAGGCAATGGCGGCAGAAAGACGGACTCAACTAGTCCTGCTGCAACACCGACAAAGATTAAATCGACTGATGAAATGTTGGATTATAAAACGGAAGGATCCAAAGGGGTAGGCGCTATTACATCTTTTACACACAAACCCTTCGATGCGCAGCTTGCAAACAAAGGGGTGGAACTATTCGTCTCAAAATGTGCAATGTGCCACGGTTTTGACCGGACACTGGTAGGTCCATCGCTTGACGGAGTGGTCAAACGCCGTACACCGGAATGGATCATGAATATGATGCTCGATCCCGCGACCATGCTTGACAAAGATCCGGATGCTAAGGCACTGAGTAAGGAGTTTGCGTCTCCAATGATAAGTCTGGGCTTGCAGCAGGAAGAAGCGCGGGCAATTTTGGAATACCTCCGTGAGCGGAATAGTGTGACAAAGTGATAGATTGAAGCGAATGAAATCCTACAAATTGAAAGCACTATTCAGTGTACTGATGGCCTGGGCAATTTGCCTGCAGGCAACAAATCTGTTGTGGGTATTTATTGGCTTTGAATGCAATCGTGATTATATCGAACAAAACCTATGTATCAATCGCTATGGTCCTGCCGCGACCTGTAAAGGTTTCTGCTACATTAGCGAAAAAACACTCGAACAGAAGGATGTCAGCGATGTGCTCGTCAAGGTGAAAAGTGCCGAGATACTGTTATTCGCACGACTTGACGATGCCGTAAGCTCGGAGTGTCCGTTTAGCTTTATTTTAAAAATATGTTATCCGCAATCCAGAGGTCATCAATTGTCTCAAGGTATTTTTATGCGGATTTTTAAACCCCCTATCGTATAACCATTCCCCTTGAATTTTTTATTAAAGAAAAGACTAAGACAATGGTAATACGAAAAGAAAAACTAGATTTTTTAAGACTAGAAGATATTGATTCGGCTTCCAACGGGATTGTTATTATGCCCATAGCCGAGTATTTACAGGTCAAGGGAAACCAGAACACATTGCATGCACGCTCGTTCTACAGCTTGCTGTTGATAACGAGCGGCAACCTGATGATGGTAGCAGATAAAAGAATGTATGCCATGGGCAGACATGATATCGTCAGCATAAGTTGCAATTGCGTCTGTAGTTTCCAGCATCATGTACCTGTTGAAGGATGTATTATTCTATTTACAGAAGCATTTTTTATGCAACGGTACAATACGGAAGTGATACATTATTTTAACTTTTTAAAATGTAACCAGATGCATGGCTTTGTATTGACAAGTGATGAAATTGAACGTTGTATTCATTTGATGGAATTGATGCAGGTGGAATATGATATAGCAAAATTGGGTTCAAGAGAAGTGCTACGCAATTATCTGAATATTTTACTTCAGATGCTGGGTCGGCAAATCACTAAAAATTTCGGCTTTGTGCAGATGGATGAAAAGGAGGAAAGAATAGTTGCATTTGAGACCTTGGTTGATGAAAATTATAAGCATAAACGATTTCCGTCTTTCTATGCTGAACGACTGAATATTTCAGTGAATTATCTGAACCGAATTTGTCGTGAAAAGAGAGCTATTAGCTGTGGTGCACTGATCAGAGATAGGATCGTATTGGAGGCGGAGCGCCTATTGTACCATACCTTCAAAACGGTAAAGGAAATTGCCTTTGAACTGGGGTTTGAAAATGTGCCTTATTTCATCACATTTTTTAAAGCTAAGAAGGGGCGCAGCCCAGAGGAGTTTAGAAAAAACCAGGAGACATAAACGACAGCCAAAGCGTCTTTTTCATCTGATGAAAAAGACGCTTTGGCTGTCTAATGGGCGAGAGTTACGAAAATGGAAGTATGTTGACCCTTTATCGAATGAGATCGGATAGAAATAGAAGGTATCGGAACTGTTATTTCTGCTTTTTGAGAGGATATAGCTGGATCTTTGAAAAAAAGAATAGCGATGGATTTTCCAATGTTTCATTTAGATTGGTTGAATGACCGATTTTTAATCGCTGCGGTGGCGATTATACATGTAATGATCAATCATGGCCTTGCGGTAGGTTTTATCCCTTACATTACTTGGCTTGAGTTTAAAGGGGTACAGCGTGCTGGCAGGGAACAGATCGCAGATTGGGAGTGGGATAGGCTTATCCATAATAAAATGAAAGTCGGTTTTATCATTACGACGACCATTGGCGCTATGACCGGTGTGGGGATATGGTTTACGGTTGCACTCGTCAGCCCTAGCTCGATAGGAAGTTTAATTCGGGTATTTTATTGGGCTTGGTTTACCGAATGGATCGTTTTCGTCACCGAAGTAGTTCTGATTTCTATTTACTACCTGAGCTGGGAAAGCGCCAATAAATCGCTCCGCTCCAAGTTGAAACATATCCGATTTGGCGCATTTTTGAGTATTGCTTCCTGGATTACCATGGTTATTATCGTTTCCATACTGAGTTTTATGATGGATCCGGGAAATTGGAATACGCATAAGAGTCTTTTCAACGGTTTTACGAATCCAATTTATATTCCACAGCTATTTTTTAGAACTCCGGTCGCCATGCTGATGGGCGGTGTATTCGGTATGTTGCTGACGACATTATTTACAAAAAAAAGATCAACGCTCCGCATTCAGGTGGTCAGACTGGGCGGCAAATGGATCTTGAGCTGGACACCGATTGCACTTGCAGGAGCACTCTATTACTGGAATGCAATGCCTGAGGCCATGAAAGCTAATATGAGCACAGCAGTGGGATCGATGGACTTTGCTGAATATTATGATATACTCAAGTATTTTATTGTGGGAGCTACGATACTTTCTGTTCTGCTTGCGATCTGGGCAATTTGGAAACCTCAAAAAGTAAACGTTACGTTGGTGATCGTCCCTTGTTTATTGATCTTTGGTTTTCTGGGGATTTTCGAACGGGTACGCGAGTTTGTCCGAAAACCTTATGTCATCGGTGGGTATATGTATTCGAATTTGTTGCGGGAAGAAGACTATGCGCTGTATAAAAAGGATGGAATTTTAAAACATGCCACCTATACTTCAGTCCAGGAAATAACGCCGGAAAACAAAATCGAGGCTGGTAAAAATGTTTTCATGCTTACCTGTAGCCGTTGTCACACCAGTAATGGCATCAATTCCATCGTTGATGTTTTTGAAAAAATGTATGGACGGGGCAAGCCGCTGGATGAGGAATCCATGTCGGCCTATATCCCCAATATGCACCAGGGACGTACGTTTATGCCCCCATTTCCCGGAAATAAAAAAGAACTTGAAGCAATTGTTGCTTACATCAAACAATTGCAAGGGACTAGAGAATCCCTGCAGGGTGCGCAGGTCGAAGGTATTAAGGTCAATCCGTTACAGAATATGGAGCAAGCAGTAAAAGCGTACGGAGATTCAGTATTAGTTTCAAAAAAATAAAAAAAAGAACTTTTAAAAATGCAAGTGAATTTACTACAGGTGTCTACTACACCCGTTCCCAGGGATCTACCTTTGGACCTTCCTTTACCCGAATGGCTATTGGTCACTTTATTGATCGGCTCATTTTTGCTTCATATCATATTCGTCAAATTAATGGTTGGAGGGAGCATCATTACTCTTTGGGCAGAAATTAAAGGATTGAAAAATCGTGACTACGATTTGTTTGCTTATGAAATAGCGAAGACGGTGACGGTCAATAAGAGTATGGCAGTCGTACTTGGGGTTGCCCCTTTACTGAGTATCAATACACTTTATACCATCTATTTTTATTCGGCCAATGCGCTAACGGGGCTGGCCTGGTTTATGATTATCCCGTTGGTAACCGTTGCTTTTTTGCTGACCTATTTACACAAATATACTTGGAGAGCAATGGCCAGCTACAAGTATTTGCACATCAGTATCATTGCATTGGCTGTGATGATTTTTTTAATTGTTCCAACGATATTCTTGACAAATGTTAACCTGATGCTGTTTCCCGAACGGTGGGGATATATTAAAGGTTTTTTAAGTGCATTGACACTGCCTAATGTGCTGCCGCGGTATCTGGAGTTTATTGGTGCTTGTCTGACGGTCACAGGTATATTTATCGTTTGGTATAACGGTAGAAAGTCATACCAGGTACATCTGTTGTATGAGACATTCAGCCGGGACAGATTGAAAAGACTGGGCTATTATATCACCACAGTTGGACTTGGTTTACAGGTAATCTTTGGCCTCATTGTTATGATCAGTTTACCTGCAAAGGGGATAAATTTTGAAGTCATTGAGTTGATGGTAGTCGGTGGGATAATGCTCCTTGTAGCGATGTGGTTTTCTTGGAAAGCACTGTCTGCGGATAACGAACTCAAACGGGATAGACAATTTTGGAAGGTCTTGATCAGTATCCTATTTTTTATTCTGGTTTATGGAGGAAGTCGTCAACTTTACCGCGAACAAGCGTTGCATCAGCATCGCGAGCTGATGGCAGCAAAAACTAAGGCGTTTGAACAGATGAGTAAAAAGGCCCGGGAAAGTCCGGTCAGCGATGCTGAAAACTTAGATATTGATCCCGCGTTGGGGAATCTAGCGAAAGGCTCGGCGTTATTTAAACAAAATTGTTCCAGCTGCCATAAGGAAAAACAGCGCTTGGTAGGTCCTCCGATTCAGGAAATGACGACGATCTATCGCGACAATGAAAAAGGATTGAAAGACTGGATCAAAGCGCCGGGTAAGAAAAGAGTGGATTACCCGCAAATGCCTGGCTTTCCACAATTGTCGGAGGTAGAACTGACCGAAATAACGAAGTATGTGTTGTCGATAAAATAAAAAGGCGATGAATTTGAATAAATTAAACCGTGATAAGGATCTGTTGCTGGATATGATACTGATAAGCGTGGCGTTAGGACAGGTCATTTATATGATTTTGGAAATAGTAAAATAAACAGTATGAGAAAATTTAAAGTTTCAAGAGGCTATCTGTCTTTTTTGTATCTCTTAGAGGCCACTTTATTGATGGCCTCGGCCTGGACATGGTATCAACACAAAGCGCCTCTTGTATGGCTGACGGTGTTGACAGGAATATTTTCAGCATTGATTGTGGTTTTTCAAGGCATACATATTTCTAGTCTGTACTTATTTATGCTAAAGGATAATACGCTGTGGCATAGTGATGATCGTCTAGAAAAAAACTATCAGTTTATTAAGGGGCTCTATTAAGATCTTTTACATAACCTCAAGATTCGGCAGCAGGCCAGAATTTAGCTCATTCGCCTGCTGCTCGAATCGTTTTTGAAAGTTGTTACGCTATTCCGCCAGTTCGATTTTTGAGACCAGGTATGTCTTTCCGAAATTTTTCGAATCATGACTGACGGTCGCCCGGATGGATTTCCATTTAGATACTGGTCGATTTCCGGTATTGACATTTTGTTTTATAGCTTGCCAGATTTCTTCTAATTTTTCGCCGACGATTTCATCGCTATAGCTGAGATGGATGGTGGTTCCTATATTGATGAAATACTTATTTCCTTCCTTTCGAAGTATAACTACATCGGGGCTGGGGATTATTCCCCGTATCAGTGATATTTCAAAAATCTCGTTATCCGTATATTTTTCCTTGCTAATAATTTTAATAAACTGAAGCACGTCTGAAGGGCCTCCGTCCATTAGTTCGGGACCTTTATAAGGAACCATCTTTGCTTTAACTTTATAATTATACCCCGGTTCTCGATCCTCAAAGCCAGACAATGGTAGCTCTGGGGATTCATTTTGTGGTAAAAGTAATGGTTGGTCATTGATAGAGCCATAACGGTGGCTGACTAAAAGTTCGACCTCTTGCCCTTCTTTCAAGTTAAACCGGCCGTATCCTTTCTCTTTTGAGCATGCGGAAAAAATAAATACTGTCAATAATAATAAAATATGCTTCATGGCTTAATAAAATGGTTTATAAAATTATTTCATTAACATTTATAACGATGAGGCAAATCTTTATGCTACATCTATTTACTTGCATTAATTTTTTATTTTGATGTTATTCTTTTTACATACACCGTTTGATGAGATATAAAGTGGGGCCTCTAGCTCTTTGTTTTCTAAATACCAAAGAATAGTGCTGTTGTTTTGTCGAGATCGCAATAGCGATGCATTTGGTCAACGGTGAGCAGCACTACGTCAAAATATTTCCTGCTTCTGAGCAGCAAAACCTTCCTTTGCTGAAAAAACATGAAGAAACAAATTTTATGTGCTATCTTGTTCAGTAGCTTAGCGACAATGACGGCACATGCCCAAAATGCGGTATCTGGACAGGTTGTTGTTGATTACGTCCCGCTGTCAAACTATATCCGACCGGAAGATAGTGTAAAGACTGGTTCAAAAAGTGACTTCAAAAGGATACGGTTTAATCTAGAGATCCCTTTGTCGACTAAGGTTGATTCAATGGGCAACATTAAACGTTGGTCATGGAAAGTGGGGGCTGCCTATGCGAAAATGGAAAACCGTAACTATGAGCAATCACTCTTTCCGACAGAAATGTTGAATGCTGAGATAGGACTGCAATATTTGACCTCGCTAAAGAAAAATTGGTCTCTGCTGACCTTTGCATCTGTTGGTATTTATTCCGATATGGTCAAAGTAGATGGTAAAGATCTGCTGGGGCAGGGAGGGGCGCTTTTTATCAAACGGTTTAAACCCAATTTAGCCTTTGGTTTTGGCCCGGTACTGAGCAATAGCTTTGGGGTACCGATGGTTCTACCTGGATTGTATTTCGACTGGAAGACAAATGGAAAAGTAAAATTTAACGTGAATTTTCCCCAAGGTCTTTCCGCTGCTTATCAAGTTAACAAGTTTATGGATTTGAGGGCGGTGGTCAATCTGGACGGGATGACGGCCGAACGCGAAAAGGACGGAAAGTCCACACTTGGAGGATTTATGTTGTTGACAGCCGGTCTTCAGCCCCAGTTTAACCTGGGCAAAAACCTCAAGTTACAACTAACGGGGGGGAGCACACTCGCACGGATGTATGTCGAAAACGATAGATCCATAAAGAGTATCTTCAAAGACAAGAAACAGGCTGATCCCCGTTTCTCACCAACGTTCTATGCCTCTGCAGGATTTAAATGGAATATGCCCTATTAACGGCTGAGGAGCTTTTTAAAAACGACGTTTTGGAGAAGCTCCTCTCTTTTTGTACGTGAAATGGGCAATTCTTGTTCAGCAATGTATACCCGTCCGCCGGAGATGATATCAATATGGTTGACATTGACCAGGTAGGATTTGTGAATGCGAAAGAAATGATTAGTGGGCAGAGCTTCTTCCAGCGCCAACATGGTCTGATGAATCGTAAGTGTCCGCTCTTTAAAATGTAATTTGGTGTAATTTTGCATACTTTCGGCATAAAGGATGTCGATCCATGAGATTTTGACAAAAGCGTCGCCTTGTCGGACAAAGAGCATGGTGTCGTTGGGACTGTAATCCTGTAACGTTTTGGTACGTTGCACAAATTGTTGATAGGCTTTGGTTGCCGCCTGAAAAAAACGCTGAAAAACAATTGGTTTTAGGAGATAATCTACGGCCTGTAAGCGGAACCCTTCCAATGCATACTCCGAATAGGCTGTAATAAAAATGCATAGGGGCGGATTATCGAGTGACTCCAAAAAATCAATCCCATTGAGGTACGGCATATTAATATCCAAAAAAATAAGGTCTATATCACCCTGTTGTAACCTGGATGCCGCGGCAAGGGCGGAAGGGAAAGTATCCACAAGTTCCAAAAAATCAACTTGCTCGGTCATTTCGGCAATATGCTGCCGTAATAACGGTTCATCGTCTACGATGATACATCTCATCTTTGTTTGTTCCATTTTATTTAGCAATTAAGATCGATCGTCAACTCGACGCAAAAGCTATTATCATACTTTTCAATCGTAAGGGAATAGTTTTTTTCGTATTGCAGCTCCAATCTCTTTTTGACATTTTCCAATCCAATTCCAGAATGTCTAGTCGAAGCCTGTTGTGGATAGGCCTGATAGCTGTTGCTGATTTGAAATCTGAAATGACCATTTTTTTCAGCGCAGTTGAGGCTGATTTTGCCTTTTTGATTTGGAAGCCGGTCAACATGTTTGAAGGCATTTTCGACAAAACAAATCAGCATCAGTGGTACAATATGAAGATCTTCTGTTGACTGTGACCAAGTGCAGTCGACTTCCAGTTCATCTCCCCAGCGCATCTGTTCAATACTGATGAAATTTTGTAAATATTGCAGTTCGCGGCTTAACAGTACGAATGACTGGTTGCATTCATAGAGTTGATAGCGCAGGATGTCAGAAAATTTCAATAGTAAATAATCGGCCATATCCACATTTTTTTTCATCAGAATATGGATATGGTTCAATACATTGAACATAAAATGGGGATTGACCTGATCTTGCAACAATTTGAGTTGGCTTTCCAGAAAATTCTGTTGCAACTGGCTATGGTCCTGCTGAATATTGGCATGTTCCTGATAAAACCGGATGCCGCAGGCTGTACCATTGATCAGCAAGGAGGAAGGAATAGATTTATAGCATTGAACAAATAAAAGTGTGGCCCGTTCATCTTCTGATAGTACCTGGCTATGCATAATAAAATAAACATCCACCACACTGATCAGTAGCGCTAAAATAAGGACGAAAAAGATAGCTTTGATAACAAAAGGCTTCATTTTCTGTGTCTTAATAGCTTTGGGTAAGATGCTATCACTCAGGAACTGCGAGATACTGATGGAACAGATCATAATTAATGAACTATGGATCAGTGCGCTGGCTGTATCCATATCCTGCTTCACCTGTATCCACAGGGCAAACCAGAGGACAAGCCAGAAGAGTGTGAGAAACAGGTGCCTATGGAGGTAGTTTTTTTTGAGAAACATGGGACAAAAATAGTCAAATATATAACAAAAACCTTTGAAGGCGAATACAATTGCCTCCAAAGGTTCTCATGTTAAAGGTTATGTTAGAATAAGAAGTAACCTACCCCAATGGAAAATGCCTGTGGTTTGGATTTAAAGGAGTTGCTAAGGTCAGAAAATCCGCGTTCGTAACGAAGATCGATGCTGAACTTTTGGATATCGACGCCAAGACCGCCCGTAAATTGGACATTGGACTTATCGAAATGTTTGACACCTTCTTTAATAGCTTTAAGTGGTGATAGGTTGTCATTCAAGGTGTAATTATATACTGCACCAGCAAATACACGTAAGTTCATATCCTGCTGTTGAATGATTTTATAGCCAACCATCACCGGAATATCAATGGCGTTCCATTTAAGTTTGGTTTCGGTTTGTCCTTGTGGTTTAAGAGCTGCTTTCCGTTTGCTGAATAGGGCCTCTCCCTGAATATAGGCGCTACCGAAGTTGACACGTGCCATACCACCTACATGGAGGCCCAAGGCATATTTGTCGTCCAGATCCGCCAGTTCCGTATTGAGTTTGTTCAAGCTGCTTCCACCTTTGATACCGATCTGAATGCGGGGTTGTTCCTGTGCGAATACCATTTTGCTTAACATCATCGCGAAGAGTACAACGCATGATAAAATTGTTTTTCTGTTCATTTTTATTGTTTTGATATGTACAAAAAGACGAATGTTCGGACCAGTATGGAAAAATCTTTGACGAACGGTGGCTTAGCGTTGACGAAAGCAGAAATGACGATGATGTCGTCGGGCACTGTATTTTCATGATGTCGATATGTGCATACTTTAAATCGATATCGCATAAGATATATTGTACTATTCTCCGTAAAATTGGTCTCTTAAAAAGAGTATTCATGATATCTAAAGCGAGCGAGAAAACGACTTTTACATGGCTTCCAAAAGTTATTTATGGTACAAGTAGTTTAGGCAACTTGTACAAAGAAATATCTTTTGTAGACAAATTAGAAATTATTCGGGCATGTGTTCAGTACGCCGAGGGCTTGGCCGTTTTCGATACAGCAGGTAAATACGGTGCTGGTCTTTCGTTGGAATCCATAGGTGCAGGGCTCAAGCAATTGAATGTTGATCCATCAACGGTGTTGGTTAGCAACAAACTCGGCTGGTATCGCATTCCTTTAGAAACGGAAGAACCTACATTCGAACCCGGTGTATGGAAAGGACTTCACTATGATGCTGAACAGCGCATTAGTTATACCGGCATCTTATCGTGTTTTTATCAGGGGAATCAATTGTTGGGCGATTATCCGGCACAATTAGTCTCGGTACATGATCCAGATGAATATTTGGCAAAAGCGGTGGATTCAGCCGATGAGAACAAACGCTATCAGGATATTTTGGAGGCTTACCGTGCGCTAAATGAATTGAAAAATCAAGGCAAAGTTCTCGCTGTTGGGGTAGGATCCAAAAACTGGAAAGTCATTCAGCGCATTGTTCAGGATGTTGAATTGGATTGGGTGATGATCGCCAATAGTTTAACGT
This sequence comes from Sphingobacterium sp. HMA12, assembly GCF_002933815.1. Classification (GTDB taxonomy): domain Bacteria; phylum Bacteroidota; class Bacteroidia; order Sphingobacteriales; family Sphingobacteriaceae; genus Sphingobacterium. Next base: position 2,643,217 of record NZ_BEYR01000001.1, on the reverse strand, counting down.
TACACGATCATCCGGCTGAATTATTGGAATTTATTGCCAAATTAGCGGCCGCAAATATTGCTGTAATCAATTCGGCGGTATTTAATGGCGGATTTTTGGTCGGTAGTGAATACTACAATTATCAGCTGGTGAATAGGGAAAGCTTGGCAGGTGAAACATTGTATAAGTGGAGAGAGCGATTTTGGAAAATTTGTGAAAAATTTGCTGTTAAGCCCGCTGAAGCTTGTTTTGCTTATGGTTTCGGAATTGCGGGCATCAAAGCAGTCGCGTTGAACACGAGCAAAGCTGAAAAAGTGAAGGACAATGTGGCCATGGTGAATCGGGTGATTCCAATGGAGTTTTGGAATGAATTGACCGTTTCAGGTATAATCTAATTAGGGGTAGATGGCTCATTTGTTAATGCTGCCACGCTGCGTTTGTAACTTGTCGGTGTCTCTCCGGTCACTTTTTTGAATAGTCTATTGAAGTAAGATATATTTTCAAACCCCAACCTAAAGCTCAGTTCCTGAATGCTGCTGTCATCAACCAGCATCATTAACTGGGCTTTCTCTATTTTTTTGCGGTTCATATAGCTCAAAGGTGTGTCATTCATATGTTTTTTAAAAAGCCGGATAAGATGGTCTTTGGAAAGAAAAATTAGATCGGCAAGTTGGTCGATGGAAATGGACTGGTGAATATGCTCGTCGATATAGTTCAATACACGGGTGAGGCGCTTTTCGACCTGAGGTATTTTATCGCTTGCTGCCGCTAAGAACCGGCTCATCAATAACTGTATAATTGCGTGGCTTTCGGCTTCTCGGGCAAATGGCGATGTCACCTGTAAGGCAATGCTTTTCATCAATTCGGTTGAGTTTTCATAACGCTGAGGGTCATAAATAGACAAAGCACTTCCAGGATTGATCTGATGAAGACGAATGATAAGTTCCTGCAACAGTTGATTGGCCTTGATAACTTTAGGAAAAATGTATTGGTCAAAAATACTTGACATAATATTAGGATTTTCATAAATATGGATATAATATAATGAGAATTTTCCAATACATTCATAGCTATGATGGACATGGGCCGGTGTCAAATATAGATGTCCGGGAAGCATTTTAATCACTTCATTCTGTAGCATAATCTGTGCCTCTCCTTCGCAGACATAGTGTATCCTGGCAAAAGGGCTTTTAATATTTTTAAAATTCCAGTCCGCATCGTGCACAGCATATCCAATGTTTAACAATGTAAAATCTAGTCTGTTATTTTCCCTGTTTATCATAGTGATCTAGGTGAGTTATTCCGTACAATGATAAATAATTAGATCAGAATTACCTATAAGATTTTATAAGTAAATGTCGATAATGTGCTATTTAATCTCGGTAATGAAATTTCTTCATTTGGTTAATTCGACTACTTTGAGGGGAGAAGCTATAACTAGCTGTTCAGTAAAATTAATAAAATGCAGAAAAGATATGTTTTAATAAAGCAACTCTGTTGCATTTATTAAATATTGTTCCTAATTTTGTTCGAAACTAAAGCAAGAGGAGTGTCGCTGCTGGGGATTGGGGAGAAGTGAGATGAATCTGAAAATTAAAATTTAATAGCAAATACCATGAGTAAAAAACTACCAGTAACTGTCTTGAGCGGCTTTTTGGGGGCTGGAAAAACATCTTTATTGAATCATATTCTACACAATAAAAACGGTAAAAAAGTTGCCGTCATTGTTAACGATATGAGTGAGGTCAATATCGACGCACAGACCGTCGAACGAGAAAATGTACTGTCCCGGACAGAGGAAAAGCTTGTTGAAATGAGTAATGGCTGTATATGTTGTACATTGCGGGAGGATCTTATGGTCGAAGTTGAACGCTTAGCAAAGGAAGAACGATTTGATTATCTCCTGATCGAGAGTACAGGAATTTCGGAGCCAATTCCTGTAGCGCAAACGTTCAGTTACGCAGATGCTGACAACAATATTGATCTATCCTCCTTTAGTTATATTGATACAATGGTCACTGTGGTCGATTGTTTGAATTTTGCGAAGGACTTTGGCAGTGCTGAGACTTTGTGGGATAGGGAATTGACAGACGATGATCGTGACAATAGGACGATTGTCAATCTTTTGACTGATCAGATCGAATTTGCCAATGTCATCATCCTCAATAAAGTGGATCTCGTCGCCGAAGAGACAATAGGCACCCTCGAGGCCGCTATTGGTAAACTCAATCCTAAGGCCAAGTTGATCCGGACACAATTTGGACAGGTGAATCCGGAAGCGATCATGGGGACTGGTTCATTCGATTTTGAGGAAGCTTCGGCTTCTGTCGGTTGGATACGCGAACTTGAAACTGAGCATATTCCGGAGACAGAAGAATATGGTATATCTTCATTTGTATTCCGCTCGCAACGACCTTTCCACCCGCAGCGTCTACATACTTATCTTAATGAACGCTACCCACATAATATCATACGAGCAAAGGGCCTTCTCTGGTTGGCGTCTCGTCCTGATATTGCGATCAGCTTTAGTCAGGCAGGCGGAAGTGTGCGGATGGAAAGCGCTGGGGCATGGTGGAGCAGCATGCCTGAGGCGACACGCAACCAATATCCGATCTATGCTGAAGTGAAAGAAGATTTATTGAGGCGCTGGCACCCTGAGTGGGAAGACCGAAAAAATGAACTGGTATTTATTGGTCAGCATTTGAATAGAGCGGAATATTTGGCCGAATTGGAATCCTGCCTGTTGACAGCAGAGGAAAGCGATGATTGGCGCTTTACCTGGTGGAAAGATGAATTTCCTAAAAATCTTTAGACGGATCCTAAGATATTGATGTATGATCGGCAAGGTCATTAAACATCTGGCCTTTTCTTTTGATGCTATCTTGTTCATTGATAGTGACTAAAATATAATAATAGGAATCATGACTTTATAAAATACATAAGAGCAATTCATTTCTTGAAACAATTTCAGATTATTTATTGTCTTATGATTAGTTGAATGAGTAAAATATATATTCTTATGAAAAAAATAATTCCTTTTGCTTTAATGTCGAGTTTATTGGTCCTCGTTTCCAGCTGTGCTGCGATTGAAGGTATATTTAAGGCCGGTGTATGGTCCGGTATATTGCTGGTTGTAGTCGTCGTGGCAATTATTATATGGATCATTAGCAAATTATTCGGCGGGTCTAAGTAATCCAAAAAGGGTGATCGGATCAGGGCTATGAATGAACATTTTATTTACTGGCCCTGTTCTGATCACTGCCTATTGTTTTTCGGTCAAGTACTTCCAATATCGTTTAGGTACATGTTTCAAGTGGAGTTTTAAATTCTTCCGGGATTCAATCGTAGTGCTTTTAAAATAGGTTTTCCAGAGATGCTGGAATTCTTTTTCCTTCGAATCCAGATCTATTTCCAAACTGTGGGGGTTTTGAACCTCATTTTCACTACAGATAGATACTTCCTCTACATGGCGGCAATCGTAATAAAACCCGTAATTTCGCCTTATATCATAGATCAGCCACTTTTGGTCAGTAAAGCGATTCTTAAAAAAATCAATTACTAATGGAATGACATTAAAATCAGGTTCCACAATAGCTGTATACAAACCGTTGTCAGATTTGATAAATCGTATGAAGGCCTTCATCCGGTGTCTCTCCCGGCTCACTTTCTTAACCGTCTGATGTATGCGCAGCAGATCCGGGCGTCCATAGTTATGCATATCTATGTTTCCGGATTTGAAAAGTTCTACGATGAGCCGAAAGCCGTTGACCCATTCGGATGGACTATCGCTTAGAAAATTGTGGTAAAAGATCTTGGCATTTTGTGCCCCTATTATCTTATTCATTGCAGTCAGAATACGTAAAGCTTTAAGCTTATCTGTATGGATCTGCCGTTTCTGCAAAAAGATATTAATTTCAAGTTGTTGTGAAGTGGTGGGATTGATATCAAATTCTTTTCGTTCAAATGCTTCGAAAACACAACATAAATAGCCGTGATAGCTCCCATCGAAAATATAATTCATCAAAATAATGTTAACTGCTTTTGAATGCTATTTGATTCGGTGTTAGATTGATGTCCAAGAAGAGTTTTCCGAATCTGTTCCGGGTAATGAAATCCGGCACTGATGACGGTATCCTGGCAAATCATAAAGTATTTGGCTCTGTTAAAGGCAATTCCTAGCTTACGCAACTGGTATTCCTTTAATTTTCCGTATTGACGTGCCTGCACGATTTTGTTTGCGGATTGCCTGCCAATTCCGGGAATTCGAATAATTGCGCTATAATCGGCCGTATTGATATCGATCGGAAAGAACTGAGGATTTCGCAAGGCCCAAGCGAGCTTGGGGTCGATATCCAGTTCAAGCTGTTGATGTTTGGTATTTAGGATTTCGTGAAGGGAGAATCCGTAGAACCGTAACAACCAGTCTGTTTGATAAAGTCTATTTTCGCGCACAAGGGGTGGTGTGGTGCCGATTTGTGGAAGCGTACTATCCGTGGCGTTTATAGGTATATAACCTGAATAGTAAACGCGCTTAAGCTTATAATCTTTGTAGAATTCATTAGCGGTCTGCATAATCTGTAGATCGGTCTCTGGAGTAGCCCCAATGACCATCTGTGTACTTTGGCCTGCGGGGACAAACAACGGAAGTTTTTTAACAATCTTTCTATGCTGTTGTACGTTAAGGATTTCGTTTTTGACAATCGCCAAAGGCTCGCGGACGGATTGATGATCTTTTTCTGGAGCAACAAGCTTTAAGCCCTCCTCCGTAGGGATCTCCAGATTGACACTCATCCTGTCAACATATAGGCCGGCCTGCTTCAATAGGGACTCGCTGGCTCCTGGAATAGCTTTTAAGTGGATATAACCATTAAATCTTTCTTCGGTACGAAGCTTTTTTACGACGAGCATCAACCTCTCCATCGTATAATCCGCGGATTTAAAAATACCGGAACTTAAAAATAGGCCTTCAATATAATTACGGCGATAGAAATTCATCGTCAGATCGACGACTTCCTTCACTGAAAATGCTGCTCGTTGGACGTCATTGCTGCGCCTACTGACACAAAATGAACAATCGTAGATACAATAGTTGGTCATTAAGATCTTTAACAAGGAGACACACCGGCCATCCTCGGTATAGGTATGGCAGATACCGCTCGCTGATGCATCACCGATACCGTTGGTATTTTTTCGTTTTCCCCCACTTGAGCTACAGCTGACGTCATATTTTGCCGCGTCAGCTAAGATCTTCAACTTATCATCAAATCCAATCATGATCAATATTTTAGTAACACGATGTAAAATTACTATTTTTATTAGTAATTCAAGTAAGGGCGGGGCAAAAAAAAATGAGTCTGATCGGAGAATCATTTTTATCTATCCTTATTTCTATCCACTAATTATAAGAGTATAAGAAAGGACTTTTTTTATTGTAATCTTGACTAATATGATGTTTTCTGTAAGAGCACAAAAAAGCTTCTAACGCTGAACCGCTCGATGATGCTTTTTTTTTGAAAGACGCGGTGAGCAAGGCGAATGAAGCCTCTGCTTATAGTATTTTCCCCAGCTGCAATTGTTGCAATGCATATTTTCTTTTCATAAATACAAATTGATGTCTGATCGTTATAAAAATAGAAAAAAAAACAGCGCATTCGATTCACTCACCAGCGAAGAAATAAGAGTGGATGTGGGAAGGACAGGGATGACTAAAGTAGGAAGCCGTAAAGAACTACATGTTCATTACGGCCTCTATATTATAGTTTAAAAATTGTTTTTAGCTTAGCGTCTAAATCTTCATCACTTCCGCCTCCACCCCCATAACGGCCAACGATCATACCATTCGGATCGATGAGAATTTTGGTGGGAAGGGTATGGATACCATAGGCTTCGGACCGATCTTCGGATTTGTCAAAATCACCTTGTGCTGTTGTCTTTAAACCTCGTAATACATGTTTCCAAATACCGATCTTGTCCTGATCGACAGCTTTTCTCCAGGCTTTTGGATTACTGTCATCATCCGAAACACCGATGATTTCAAAACCTTTCCTTTTGTATTTGCTATAAAGTTGTAAAAGGTGCGGATTGCCTTTGCGACAAGGGACGCACCAGCTTGCCCAAAAATCCAGCAATACATATTTACCGCGATAATCGGATAATTTGAGCGCCTTGCCGTGAATGTCTACGCCCGCAAAATCGGTAGCCGGACTTCCTGGAGAGCCGGATTTTAACTTTGTAATTTCCTCCGCCAGTTCTTTCCCCTCAGCAGAGTTTCTGATTTCTGGTCCCATCTGCCCGTAGATGCTTTGCAGTTCTGTCAGATCAAGGCCACTGACAAAATAACGTAGCTGCGCGGCAGACACAGGTGAATTGGGATGTTGTTTGATATAAGATAACTGCTTGTCACGTATGATCTGTTGCGTAGGCGACATATCTTCTTTGATCTTTTCAAGCTCGTCAAGTTTGGCATTAAGTATAGTTTCCGTCGCACCTTGTTTCTTTAGTGCGATGTACTCCATGTTTTTTTTGTTGTACGACTCATTTAATGGCTTTAGCGTCAGTAGTTCGGCCTTGATCAAACTGTTATAGGTGTTATATTCGTCTTGCGTTTTTGATCCTGACAATATAATTTCTTTGGGGCGACTGGCATTGCCGCGAGCCTGTAGGACTCCAGATTCAACATAAAAACTGAGATAGCTATCATATGTCTGTGGTGGGCCACTTTTGCCATCATTGAAATAGCCCATAGCCTGGGTCGGGGACTGTACGTCACCAAGGTAACTGAATACTCCGTTGAAAATTTGTGTGCTATCGGATACTGTTTTGCCCATGCTATTGGTATAACGGATATGAAACCAGGATGCTTTCTCCGGGTTGTCAATTGCACCTTTAACAACAAAGGTGTTTTTATCCATGGCGGGGTCGCCGAGGAGCTCTGCCAGTTTTTTGTCGAGGTCTTCACCACGGAGGTTCTTGGCAATAATAACACCTTTGGGGTCGATCAAAAGGTTGGAGGGAATGGATTTGATATCATATAAAACCCCAACTTCGTTTTTCCAGCCCTTGAGGTCCGAAAGCTGCGTCCAATGGAGATTGTCGCTGTGAATTGCATCGAGCCATCTTTTTTGTTGTCCTGGATAATCGAAGGAGATGCCTAATACAGTGAAGTTTTTGTTTTTATATTGCTGATACGCACTGACGACATTCGGATTTTCCATGCGGCAGGGGACACACCAGCTGGCCCAAAAGTCGATTAGCAGGTATTTGCCCTTAAAGTCATCCAAGGATACTTTCTTGCCCAAAGTGTCTGCCTGTGTAAAGGCTAATGCCGTACGGCCAACACCGGTTAATTTATCCGTTTTAATACTGTGTTCTATTGCTTTAATGGGAACATTATTTTTTGCTTGCGTGCTCACTTGCTGCAGGAGTTCGTCTAACATCGCTAGCTCTTCACCATTACGCAGTGTAAAGAACATCGGATAAACAATGGCCGGACTGTTTTTGTGTTTTAGGACGAAAGCTTTGTCCAAGTTGGCCTGTTCTGCATTCTTGCGGTCTATCTCTTTTCGCAATGCCGTCATTTTATCCTGATCTTTGCTCTTCCGGGCTTCGCCAAATTGCGCATACAGGTCATCCAGTCCTGTCACTTTTGGGCGCTGCTGAAAGCTATTGTAATAATCTGCGAGTTTGCCCCCACTGTATTTAGCTTCTCTCAACAGGGGACTTTTGCCGCTGATATTTAATTTGCCTTTTTCCAAAAAAATAAAGGCACCATTCATCTCCCCGGTAGGTTTCATTTTTCCCACCTGAAAGATGTAAAAATCACCTTCGCCTTCAGGAATGTCCAGATCAAACCGGAACCCTTTTTCGGTCTGCTGGACTGAATCCTTCTGTCCATTTCCGAATCCAGAAAGATAAATCCATTCCTCTTTAGGTAGATTGTTTAATTTACCGGTCAGTATAGTATTTGTTTTTTGGGCGAAGGCCTGCGTGGCCAGTGCCAAAAATAGAAATGATAGTGTGCTCTTTTTCATGTTGCTATGGTCTATTTGAATTTCTTGGCTATAACGTGTTGAATGTTGCTTTCAGTTGGTTATCCATTTCTTCTTTTGATGTCGTATGTATAATAATTTTCCCTTCTTTGTCTAACAGGATGTAGGTCGGCAGACTTGGGATATCGTACAAAGTAGCAATCCGTGCGGGACTATTTTTGATCGGAAAATCGTCAGCTACCTGAATCCAGGGCATTTTTTCCTGTTCAAGAGCCTTGAACCAGTCGGGCCAGCGGCTATCATTGGTGACACCGACAATTTCTAAACCTCTGTCGTGAAAAGTTTTGTATGCTTCTTTCCAATGTGGGATGGCCTTGCGACATGGAACACACCAGCTGGCCCAAAAATCCAATAGAACGTATTTACCTCGTAAACTGGACAACTGAAAGTCGCTGCTGTCTGGTTTCAAGGCCTTGAAGTCTGGAGCTTGTTTTCCAGGCAATAGGGATTTTTTTAGCTCTACCTTGTTTTGTAGGTTTTTTACATAACTAGATTCCCTGGCAGGCGATTGGAAGACTTTCAGACGTTTGTCAAGCTCCGCAACGGGCATAGATTCGTTAAAGAGCTGATAACGCTGGAGCAGGTACGCTCCGGCCACGAGTGTTGGATGTTGTTGTGAGATACTGTCAATCCAATGCAACTCCCAAATTTTTTGTTTTTCAGCATACGTTTCCATTTCAGCACGGATGATTTCTTTATCTTCGGGTCTAGCCGCCGCCTCATATTTTTTATTGAGCGCTTTGAACATCGCTTTAGCCGCAAGACTTTTGGGATGATTTTCAAAAGCATTGAAAACCGACTGATTTTCTGAGCCACTCAGGCTAAAGTTTTGTAAGATGGCACCTTTACCCTCACCGTAGGCTGTATAATCGTAATGGTTGGATCCACTGGTGTCAGCTTGTAACCGAAGATCGCCCGATTCAATAAATAAGGTGGCCGACCAGTTGCCGGGTTCAATATTAATTGACATCATTTCGGGACGACTGATGGTGCCCATGAGCTTAAAAGCACCGTTTTGAATTTGTGCACTGTCTATGGTGATCGACTGTCTTGTAGAATCATCGAGCCGTTGTAACTTGATTGTCCCCATTGAAATGCCTTTGATCTGTCCACTTAAGGTATATTTGTCATCGGATTTCGGACGAACACAGCCCTGGATAAAGATGAGGGCTAAACAGGATAGCAAGGTATATCTCATTTTATTGACCATTAAAAATTTCACTTAATTTTTGTTGCAGCGAGGCACCACGAAGGTTGCGCGCAATAATTTTTCCGTCAGGATCGACTAGTAGTGTACTTGGTATCCCTTGGATGCCGTAGTAGGTAGAGACCTCATTTTCGAAACCTTTAAGCGAAGATACCTGTGACCAGGGCATGCCATCGTCTTTGATGGCCTTTTTCCATTTTTCAGCATTGTCATCCAGGGAAATGCCCACAACGGTAAAGTTGCTATCTTTGTATTTGTTGTAAGCTTTCAGAACATTTGGATTTTCGGCGCGACAAGGACCACACCAGCTTGCCCAAAAGTCGATAAGGACATATTTTCCTTTAAAGTCGTTGAAACTGATGGCTTTGCCCTCGGGGTCGTTTTGAGTGAAATCTAATATCGTCGCCCCAAGTGCACTTCGCTTAAGTACCTCCAAGCGTTGGGTAAGCTGCTTTCCCGTTGCCGTTGTCATCACACTTTTGTCCAGTACATCGTAAAGTGGTTTTACCTCTTCGTAGCTTCCCATCGCCGATCGATCGGAAACCAAACTCAAACTATAGGCACTCTTTGGATGTGCAGCAATATAGGCTGCTGCTCTAGAACGGCGTTCGTCACCGATTTGGTCAAGTTCCTGCTCCAGTTTTAATTGTTCCGCTTCGGTTACCTTGCCCCATTTCTGATAAAGGGGGGAAGAGCGTTGTTCCAGATCTTTTAGGGTTGCCTGATAGCGTTCGGCCTCAGCTTGAATTTTACTGCCCTTTGCTTTTAGCAGATGAAGCGAATCGGCGTGCCCAGTGATGTTAATTTGTCCGGCTTCCAGAAAAAGTTCAGCGTAACGTGAAGGAAACATGAAATAAACTTTCTGAGGTTCCGGCAGCTCAGCCTCCCAGATGAATCGGTCTTTTTTGAATTTGACCGTATCATTTTTCATTTTACCATCTTTTAAATAACTGATGGATACCTGTGCGTCGCCGATACCTTTGATCAAACCGGATACTTTTGCTTTTTGTGCGAAACATCCTATTGTTATCGTAAGCAACAATGCGCTAACGATATATTTTTTGTAGTTCATATTCTTGTCTTTTTTTTATAAAATACTATAAGTCAATGTTGTAACCTGGATTTTGTTCGCCAAATTTTGCATTGTCTGCAAATTCACTTTTTGGAACCGGGAGGATATACTGTTGTTTATTGGTTAGTTTGGGCCGGATGGCTGTCACGGTCGTTAGTGGTAAGCGTAGCAGACATAACCATTCCTGTCCATCCTCTGCGACCAAGCTTTTGGAGGTCTCTTCAAAATTGTAACGAAGCATATCTTCACGAGTGGTCAATGCGTCAAGCTTTGAAAAATCGGATAGCCCATTGTGTGTACCAATTTCTTTTAATATTGCTTTAGCGTGAGGGATAGACCCGTTATTTCGGAGCAGCGCTTCGGCTTTGAGTAGGTGTATTTCAGTTAGCCGGATCGCATAATAGGTTTCGGAAACAACGGTGGGTACCGTGCCTTCAGCAATATATTTGGTAAAAAAATAGTTGGCATAATTTTTACGAAAACTGCCGACCATCCATTCCTGCCTTGGGTCAGCTGTTAGCAGATCGCGTAAACCTTGTGTCGCACAGTACAAGGATGAGGCGCCGGGATAAAACTGCCGGCTGCGACTATAGGCGTAAGCTGGCTGGTTGGGTTGAGGCGAAACGGTCAGCATAACTTCGGTGCTGCTAGCTCCCTTGGTCCGGAAAATATCCTTGGCTAAAGGTTCAAGCCGATAAGGACTCTCATTGATAATGGCATCTGTGAGTTTAATGACTTCGGCGTAATCTCCCGCCTGACCACGGCACATAAGAACACGGGCCTTTAGCGCTCTTGCCGTCCAAATAGTTGCATAAAATTTTTCATTTTCCGCAGGACAGTGTGCAATCGCGTAATCAAGATCTTGCAAAATAGAAGTATAGCTTTCAGCAACGGAGGAGCGGGCCTTGGGAATATTACCGATGGTCACTGCCTCGTCGCGCAATAATACACCATAAGGACTTGAATGATCAAACCATTGACCATAAAAAGTCAGTAGTTTAAAATGTCCATATGCTCTTAAAAAACGAGCCTCTGCCTCAATCGGTTCACGTTCGGCTGTGGGAATGCGGCCTTGCGGCAATTTATCCATTCCGCCGATCAATGAGTTGGCAGCGTTTATAATACCATAGCTATAGGACCAATAGATCTCGGATGAACTGACCATCTGATTATCTTCCGGTGCTCCAGCCCCTGTACCATATCCATAGATCATATACCCGGATAACTGGGCTGGAAGACGCTCATTGTTTGTCCATTGAGTGATGTTATTTCCTAAGGAGACATTGGCAAAGCGAAAATAAACGCCATTTAACGCTATACGTGCTGTTGGTGCATCTAACACCGTATTGCCATCTACTTTCGCGTTTTCAGGCAGCGCTCCGAGCTGATTCTCGCAGGACATCAGACTTAGGGCGCTTGACATACAGGCTAATCCAACTAGTATATTGATGAATTTTCTTTTCATATTCTTTTCATTAAAGTGAAAAACGTAGTCCTAGAATAAATTGCTTTACGGCGGGGAAGGTCCCGGGATCACTTGCCCCATTGACTAAGCTATAAGGGTCATTGCTAACCTCGGGATCTACGCCCGGGTAACTAGTCCATGTCAGGATGTTCGTTGCTGAGCCAAATACAGAAGCTTGTGGTAAACCAATCCGTTTACGCCATGCTTCGGGTAGGGCATAGGTCAGCGTCAGTGATTTAAGGCGTAAAAACGAACCATCATAGACTGCGGCGCTATTGGTGTAAGCCGTTCCATTTTGGCCATAAAGGAGTCTAGGTCGGGTAGATGTCGGATTCTCGGGAGTCCATCGACCTAAAATTTCCGTTGTTTTATTTGATCGGTTGCTTACATTATTGTTTTGGATGTCGCCTTGGTATAGAATGTCGTTCCCATAACTGAATGTGAACAGTGTAGTCAGACTAAGGCCTTTATAGCTTATGCTATTTGTGTAACCGCCATAAAATTTAGGTTCGGCATGCCCAATGATTTCGTTTGCTGGGAAAAATTCACCTTCAGGAATTTTATAGCTAGGATCACCAATACCTAAATAAGGATCAAAATACATCCAATACTGATTTTTCTCTTTATAGGCATCCACTTGTTCCTGAGTTTGCAGAAGTCCTGTAAATACCTTCCCATAAATCAGGCCGAGCGGTTCGCCTTCACGAACGATCGCATTTCCAAGATTATAGTCTGTAATATCATTTGGGTTGGTAAAATCACGGTTTACATTCGTGACCAAAGAGCGGTTCAAAGATATATTGAATGCACCGTTCCAGTGAAGATCTTTGTTATCTATAAACGTGCCACGAAGTGAAATTTCCAGACCGCGGTTGCGGATATTCGCCAGGTTGGCGATGACGCTGCCGTAGGAAGAACTACCTGCTATGGCGCGTGTGAACAAAATGCCGGAGGTCGCTTTTTCGTAAATCTCAATGCTGGCACCGAATCTAGCGTTAAATAAACTGATATCCAATCCGGCGTCTTTCTGTAGTGTGGATTCCCAACGAATAGCCTCATTGCCTAACTGAGTAGGCACCATAGCACTTTTTCCACCATAGGAATAAGGACTGTATAAGGTATAGAACATGTTGTCCCCAATGTTTTGCGTACCAGTATAACCGGCACTCGCGCGGAGTTTGAGGTCATCGATCCATTTTAGACTTTTCATAAAGGGCTCGTCGGATATGCGCCAGGCGACCCCTCCAGAAGGGAAAAATCCGGTCCGGTTTACTTTTGGAAATTTGGAAGAAGCATCCGACCGCCCCGTAAAGGTAACAATATAGCGGTCTTTCCAGGCATAGCGTGCTCGCGTATAAAAACTGAGTAAGGAATTTTGGCCGCTGGTTCCCACTGCTGCTGTCACAAGACTAGCAGATGAGAGGTTGTTGAGATATTTGTCGTCCGGATAGCCCTGCGCAGTAACGCCAAAGAGCTGGGAGCGGGTTTTCTGCCAAGAAGTACCGCCCACAATATTGAATCGGTGTTGTGCATTAAAGATTTTATCCCAGGTTATTGTATTCTCAAAAAATAGATCGGACAATTGATTTTGTGATTGTGAACCGGTACCCAGGCTGGAAGTTCCTACGCCGTTAGCTGCCGCAATTAATGCATCTCCTGTGACGTAATTGCGCTGGTTTGTACTATTGTAATTGACTGAAGCCGTGCTTCTGAAGATCAGTTCAGGTAATATCTTATAGTCCGCAGCCACCGATCCTAAAAGTGAATGGCTTGTTGCTCTATTGATCCCATCAAGCAGAACAAGTGGATTCTGATAACCTTGATAGTCGTATCCACCGATAGACGCCCCTGTATATTTAGCGATAGAGCCATCGGCATTGTAGGCTGCGAAGGTAGGTGGAGCAAAGAGCGCTTGTGTATAGAGACCATTTGTGATATTATTCACCGTATACCCATAGCCAAATGTTGCCTGTGTGCGAAGTTTACTGGTAATTTCATTGTCCAGGTTAATCCGTCCGGACAGACGTTGAAAATCAGTTCCCAAGACTGCGCCTTGATTGCCGGTATAACCCAGAGAAATAAAATATTGGGAGGCATTGCCACCACCTCTGACAGAGAGATCAGCATTGTCAGATTTGCCCGTACGGGTGACTAGATCCAACCAATCCGTATTCGCTGGACCATAGAAATTAGGGTTATTGATGCGATTATCAAAATCCGCCAGTTCTTCCGGGCTGAGCTGCTCGCCAGCCGCCTTTCGGGCATCAAGTAGGTTGCGGTTTGCCTCTTGCATGACCATAATATATTGGTCACGATCGAGTAATTTGATCGGGCGCTGCTTACTGATACCATGGTAATAATTGGCTTCAAGTGTTGGTTTTTGATCGCGTTTGCCACGTTTGGTCGTGATAATGACAACACCATTGGCTGCGCGGGATCCGTAAATTGCTGTCGCAGAAGCGTCCTTCAATACATCAATTGTTTCAATATCACTGATGTTTAGTCCTGCAAGACTATTTAACCCGCGTGCAAATGAACCGGAGACTGCGCTGTTAGGATCATCTGATCCAAAACGGTCGACAGGATTGACTACTTCCGCTGAGTTGCTCACGTAACGGTTTTGTACGGTCATTTGTACGCCATCGATAATATACAAAGGGTCGTTACCACCCATCAGGGAAGTCCCGCCCCGAATGCGGATTTTGGCGACACCACCCGGTGAACCATCTGCCTGTATAACTTGTACACCGGCTGCTTTTCCCGTAAGCGCCTGATCGATGCTGGTAAAAGGTATATCGCGGATTTCTTTCACATCCACGGAGACAACTGATCCCGTCAGATCCTTGCGTTTGACACTGCCATAACCGACCACGACAGTCTCCTCCAGTGTATTTACGCCAGTTTCTAGTGTTACATTCACGCCTTCTCGACTATGCACCGCGGTGAGTTTAATATTTTGTGAAATATGGCCGACATATGATATGCGGAGCACTTGTCCGACAGCTGCACGGATCCGAAAAATGCCATTTTGGTCGGTCAATACAGTATTATTGTTTTCTCCGGAAACGTTTACTGTGACACCGGGCAAAGGGCGGCCCCGGTTATCGCGTACGAGTCCCTGAATACCAGCTTGGGCGGTTCTCACCGCTTTTTCCTCTTTGGAAATAATGATTAGGTACTCCCGATGCATCCGAAAACTTAGATCGGTATTCGTCAATAGTTCCTCAAGAATATCTTTGACGGGTTGGTTTTGGGCGTGTACAGCAAATGCTTCGCCCAGACCTTCGACGAGATCGTCACCATAAACAAAGCGATACTTGGTCTGGCTTTCAATTTCTTTTAACACCGTGCCTAACTTTACCGATGAAAGATGTAAAGTGGCGCGTTCATTTTGTGCCAAGGAATTACCTATCGCAGTCAGGTGGAACAGCAGGGTTAGGATGATGGTCAGTTTCACGAGAATGATAGCATTAAAAAGTTTAGGGTAATATCTTCCCTTAACGCGATTTGCGTTATTTTTCATAAGTTTGCAAGGTTAATGTAAACAATCGACAACAGTGCCTAGATTCGCCGTCGGAGCCTGTTGGGTTAATTAACGATTTTGGGAGTATGCCTAGCATGCTCCTTTTTATTTTATGTCTGGTTAGGTCACTGTCGCTTTCATAGTTTTGTTTTAAGGGTTAGTTAGGTAAATGCTGATGGTGCGCGGACCGATCTTTCGATAGTTGAAGGGGAGACTGCTGCGCAGACTTTGGAGTACATTTTGCAGCTCTTCACGATCATCGAATGCAGCGGTATATTTCCGGGAACTGATGTCCGAATTTTGGAATTCAATTTTAATATTATACCAGCGTTCCAGTGTTTTAGCGATTGAAGAAAGTGGCTCGTTGACAAAAACGAGCTTTTGATCTGCCCACGAAGTTTCGGCCAGTCGTTGTTCGGCATCATAGTGGGTAACGCTTTCCAGTTTATAGTCTGCTGGTTTTTTATGCACAGGCAGTTCAGTTGATATGCTGGCCTGAGGACTGCTTATCGGTGCGACAACTTTGTCCATGGGTTTGAGGAGAATCGGAGCCTCTGATTTGTTTTTCAAAATAATTTCTGCACTACCCTCAATAAGCGAAGCCGCAGTAAGCTCTTCATTGGCATAAGCCCGGACATTGATTGTCGTTCCCAATACGCGCACTTGCAGCGCTTGTGTCGTTACGGTAAAGGGTAAAGCTTTGTTCTTCGCAACTTCCATGTAGGCTTCACCGACAAGTTTAACCGCACGGTTTGTCTTGCCAAATCCAGCTGCGACATCCAGTTTACTGTCCGCGTTTAACTTGATCAGCGTACCGTCCGCTAACTTGATCGTTTTCTTTTCAGCGGGCAGCGTCACATAGGCGGTAGTTTCTGGTTTGTTGAAATGATATTGGAAGATGTACAAGGCCGTGATTAAACATAAAAGGATAAGTGAAGCTGCGGCATAATAGGTCCATTTTTTCTTTAATCGGACGTTTCTGACCGGTGGATTCAACTGCGCGGCAAGCCGCGCATAGTTTTGTTGGGCGTCAACCAAATAGAGCGCATCCTGCATTGCTAACAGTTCCTGTTTGGCGCGCTGTATGAGTGTCCCCTGTTCAGGATGATCCTTCAAGTAGCTCTCCCATTTCACGATTTCTGACGGATCTTGCTGTACGGCATAACGAAAGAAAGATTCGTCCAATATGAAATCCTGAATAGACTGGTATACACGCATGGTCTAAAAATTAGTAGTTTATATAGATAGAGCGCGCCAAGATTAGCTTTTACCAGTTATTTTTAGATAAAAAGTATAAGTTGCTGTTTTTCTGTTTGTTATTTTTTATATGGGAGGGACTAAAACAGGATTAGTAGTGGGAGAATTTGCTTCAGGTTCTGAAGATTCGTGTCTTTTTTTAGGGCATTGATAGCACTATGAATCTGGTTATAAACCGCACGTTTGCTCAAATTTGTTTTCACCGTAATTTCTTCGTAGCTCAAGCCTTCATAATAGCGGAGCAAAACAAGCTCTCGCTGTCGTTTCGGCAATTGGAGGATCGCATTTTTAAGGATGGTAACACGGGTGTTTTCTTCCTGACTAATAATGAACTGGAATTCTTCTACATCAGCGATATCGATGTTCGTATTGCTTTCGTGGAGGGCTTCAAATTTAGTTGTACGATCGAGGTCTTTAACCAATTGACGCTGGTAGCTTTTAAAAATATAGTTACCCACGTGATTCGCTGTACCGATGCTTTCGCGTTTTTCCCAAAAATAGAGGAAGGTGTTGTTTATACTGTCTTTGAGGGTATCCCGATCTTCCGTATACCGCATGCCATATTGCAGCAGGCTTTTGTAATAGGACATGTATAACTGCTGTAAAGCGGATTGTTCTCCACTTTGTAGCGCTTCCCACAATTGTATTTCCAGTATATCGCGATCCTTACTCATGAATGTCTTGTCCACTACAAAGTTAACATTATGGATATATAAAACGATAATGTTTTAAAAAATGAACCAATAGGATGTGACCAGGTTAAAAGTTGCAAATCCCTTTCCTTGACATCGCTTTCATGCCGCAGGAAAATAATCAGCAAAAGAGTTCGCTTGCCGCGCGCATGGCACATGAACGGTTAGCACCCATCTGACCTTTTCTTCAGATGAGGAAAATAGCTGCCAAAGAGGTTTCAGTCACTTGCATGTTACAATAGAAGTTGGCGATCCGCCATTTTAGGGGCGTTGTTGGAGCTCGTAAGAAAATTTATTACATTTTATTATTTAGATTGATTAAAAATAATACATTTGCAAAAAACTACCCATGAAATTGAAAACTGCAAAACGATGGTTTAACTGGCATAAATGGACAAGCCTAATCTGTACCATTTTTTTGTTATATCTCTGTATAACGGGGTTGCCGTTAATCTTTCATGAGGAAATTGAGCATCTTTTGGAGGAAAATAAGGAAGCTGTGGCTTCGGGACAGAAACTTAGTTTGGATGAACTTGCGCATATCGCCGAATCTAACTATCCAAATGAAAGCGTACGCTATGCTTTCTGGGATGACAATGAAAAGAACAAAGTCCTATTTGATGTGGTCGATAGACCGGATGCTCCTTATGAAAAAAGTAAGTACCTCGTACTGAATGAATATACCGGGGAGATCTTGGGCGCGCCAAAGACTGACGGACTTATGCACATCATCCTTAAACTTCATACGGATATGTTTTTGGGTATTCTCGGGAAACTGTTTTTGGGACTGATGGGGATATTATTTATGATTTCTATTGTATCCGGCATCGTATTATACGGCCCAATTATGAAGAAATATGATTTTGGGATGGTGCGAAAAAATAAATCAAAAAGACTGCAATGGTTGGACACACATAATTTGCTCGGTATTGCCCTCACAGCATGGATGGTGGTCGTTGGATTTACCGGAGTGATCAACACGCTGTCCGATGTGATTTTAGGACTTTGGCAGCAAGGTCAGCTCGCTGAAATGACTGCTCCCTATAAAAATCAGGAACCGCTGACCGGTAAACTCAGTTCGCTCGAAGAGGCCCGGAAAGCAGCGGAACTCACCGTTAAAGACATGAAAGTGTCGGTCATTGCTTATCCTGGGACTCCATTTACCAGTAAACATCATTACGCAGTTTTTATGCGTGGCAATACTGAACTTACCTCCAAGCTGTTGAAACCTGTATTGATTGATGCAAAAACGGGATCCGTGACTGATAGCCGTGAAATGCCCTGGTATGTCAATACTCTTTTTCTTTCCGAACCATTGCATTTTGGAAACTATGGCGGCCCCATTTTAAAGATTGTATGGGCTGTTTTTGATGTCTTTACCATTATTGTGCTCGTCACCGGTCTATACCTTTGGGTCGCCAGACGACGAGCCGAAAAGCAACAACAGTTACTTATCGCCAAAGAACCCCTATCATGAAAAAATCTTTCCTAAAACTTTGGGGAATGCCAATCCTGTTGGCCGTACTATCTCTTTTTGGACTTATCGCCGCACTATTGGGTGAGGGCTGGTTGGACCTTTTGGGATGGCTTGCGTTATCGGTTCCGCTAGTGCTTATTATCAGAAATTATTACAAATAAATTTTCCATAATCATGAAGAAGTTAATACTCAGTGCTTCTGTATTATCAAGTATCACCGCCTTTGCGCAACAAAAAGATTCTGTCAAGACACAGAAAATGGATCAAGTCATCATCAATGCCTACATCAAAAAAGACAGTGAATATGCGAATAAAATGCCGCTTAGGGCCATTGAAAATCCGCAGGTTTATTCCTCTATTGACCGAATAGCATTGGAAAATCAACTTATTTTCACTGTCGATGATGCCTATAGAAATGTAACGGGCTTGCAAAAAATGTGGAACGCGACCGGACGTGCCGGTGATGGCGGAGCCTACGTCAATCTACGTGGATTTATTTCAAATAATTCCATGCGAAATGGACTGGTAGCCCCTGTAAGCGGCACGATAGATGCCGTGAATATTGAAAAAATTGAAGTGCTGAAAGGCCCTTCCGCCACCTTGTATGGAAGTAATGTGACTTCCTATGGGGGTGTAATCAATCGGGTTACTAAAAAACCATATGATAGCCTTGCTGCACATGTACAGGTAGCCGCGGGAAGTTATAACTACTACCGTGCGCAGGCCGATCTTAATGCGCCGTTGACAAAAGATAAACAACTGTTGTTCCGGGTGAATACAGCCTACACGACCGAGGGTAACTTTCAGAATACGAAGGTGCATAACAAGTATTTTGCCTTTACCCCAAGTCTCACCTGGAAAATAAATGATAAGCTGGATGTAAACGTCGAATATGAATTATTCAACAATAAAGCACAGTCTGAACAGAATTTCTTCCTGATGGGGCCGCTATCACAATTTGGTTATTCTGGTATAAAAGATTTGGAGAAAGCCGGACTTGATTACAAAAAATCTTATGTGGGGTCTGGGCTTTACAATACGGGACGTACAAACAATCTTTTTGGGCAGGTCAATTATAAGATTAATGAATATATTCGCTCGTCTACTTCGATAAACAGTGCTTCGAGCTATTCGAATGGTTTTAACCCTTATTTCTATATTACCACAAAATCCTATGGTGCCGATGTGAACGATAAAGAAGTTGGTCTATATCGAGGTGATCAGTCTACAGCGGATAGCAAGCAGCGTTATCTACAATTGCAACAAAACTTTAATTTTGACTTTCATATTGGCAACATGCGCAATCGTACGGTTGTTGGTGGAGATTATCTACGGACCCGTAATGATCAGTTTTTTTATTTTGGAGTAATTGACTTTGTCCCGTTTACCGGCGATATGGATTACACTAATTTTAATGCAGATTATGTTACGAAATATTATAATACAATCCGAAATACGCCCGCTTGGGACGGCGCGACCTGGCCTTTGCGAAATAAATCAAACACCTATAGCGCCTATCTGTCGAATGTAATCACGCCGGTCGCGGGACTGAATGTCATGACTGCAATTCGTTATGAGAGTATTCAGTTTAAAGGTGGTGTAAAAGGATCCAATGAGACTCCCGATTACACACAGCGTGCCTGGTCACCCAAATTAGGAGTTGTCTATGAAATTATCAAAGATAAATTATCGGTATTTGGTAATTACCAAAACAGCTTTACAAGCAATGGGTATTTTGTTTCAGACACAGCTTCCAACCTCTCGCTTTCGGATCCCGAAAGAGCGAATCAATGGGAAGGCGGATTTAAGGCGGATCTATGGCATGGTAAGGTTAATGCAACGGTTAATTATTATAATATTGACGTGAAGAATACACTTCAAACCATTGGCTACACACCGCAGGGAAGGGCGATCGAACAACAGATGGGAAAACGTAATAGCCGCGGAGTTGAATTGGAAGTTAATGCTTACCTGGTAAAAGGATTCTCTCTTATTGCAGGACTGAGTTACAACGATTCGAAGTTTACAGAAACAACTGATGCGACTGTGCTAGGCAAAAGACCGAATACTGCTTCCTCCCCTTGGCTGGCAAACTTCAATGCTACGTATCAGTTTTTCGATGGTCACCTAAAAGGACTTGGCCTGGGGGTAGGTGGCAACTATGCAAGTGCTAATAAAATCATCAATTCGACAGTTGGTACTTTCGAACTACCGCAATATTTTGTCCTAAATGCCAATGCATTTTATGATACCCCTAAATTTAGAATTGGGGTGAAAGCGGATAATTTAACCAATGAGCATTACTGGATCGGCTATACTACCGCTAATGCACAACGATTGTTGAACGTTTTAGGAAGCTTCAGTTATAAATTTTAATCGGCTCCTTTTGGAAAAGCAAAAACCTTCAACTGATTAAAAATGAGGGTTTTTGTTTTTTTTCTGTAATGTTTTTGCGCTCTACTATCCTGCTGCTATTTTTTTATTGCTTCCAACATAAAAAGTCCTTCGGTCGTCAATGGAAGTTCCAGTATACGGTTTTGAGCATACACATCAATCTCAACCGAACCGAACCCAATCGTTTGTAATAGGTCGATATCTTTGGCCGGACGTTCGTGCTGGCTGATTTCCAATGCCGACTTGATCTCGTTTACTTCTTCGATGGCACCGGAAGGACATTGGTCGTGTCGGTCTGCGCTAAATATTATCTTCCCAAAATCCGCATCAAGGTTAATCAGTCGTCCGCCGGGTTTGAGCACACGCTCCATTTCCCGATAGCATTTCTCCAGATCGGGAATAGTCCAGGTCATCAACCGGGTGAAAACGAGATCAAAGGTATTATCTTCAAATTGGAGATGTTGTGCATCCATAATGCTATAATCGACATTCAGCTGTAAGTCTTGGCTGACTTGTTTTGCCGAATTGATCATCTGGGGAGATAGATCAACTGCTGTCACTTCAAAGCCGGCAAGATTCAGAATATTGGCGAAATAACCAGTAGCAGTTCCCACTTCAAGAACTTTAGTTCCTGATAACTTATTCCGAACCGATTTAAAAAACTCAAGCCATCGCTCTGTCTCCGGACGAGACCAGGCTTCTTCTCTTTCCTTAAGCCAGGAAGCACTTCTTCCATCCCAATAGGTTGCTATTCTTTCAATCATCCCGTTATTTTTTATGTCTACAAATTTATCCATATTATCCCGAACAAATGGTTGATTTTATGTCAGGAAGAATATAATTATACATACGCGATGATAGTAGAAGCTATATTGAAATAAAAGTCTCTGAAAAAAGCTATTCAACGAAATGAGCTCTATGTTGCGGGTTCCGCCATTATTTATCGTTTGGGATAGCAAAGAGCTGTTGGAAGACGTTGATAATATTGTCTTGGAGATGTTCTTTTATCGGGGCAAGTCCCTGTAGTAAGTTTCAAACTTAATCGAACTATTTGGTAGGAGCGGTTGTTCAATAGCAAACGACATATTATGGCAGAGAAAAATATGAACAATCAGGAAGCATTGGATAAACTGAAAACAATCATCGACCAAATCGACGTAGGTACTGTTTGTTCTTTTGGTAAGGGGGCTGTATATCCACATGGTGTTCCTATGAGTAGACAGGAAGTTGACGCTGCAGGGGATATATGGTATATCTGTTCAGCAGAAAGCGAAACTCATCAAAATATCGAGAACGACCCTAGAGTCTCGCTCTTTTATGCAGATCCAAAAAATTATACTTTTTTGAGCGTCAATGGTACGGCAAGTTTATCCAGGGATCAGGCGAGAATTGATCGTTACTGGAACAAAATGATGGAAGGCTGGTTTAAAAAGGGGAAAGAAGATCCTAACATTAGGTTAGTGCGTGTAACTCCTCAAGATGCGCATTATTGGGACTCGAATTCCAATATGATAGTCAATCTTTTTAACATGCTGAAGGTGGCGGTAACTGGTAATCCCGAAGATATCGGGAAGGAAGGTGATTTAAATCTCTGATCCGGAGGCTATGACATTATTTATGCCCACCTATCATAAGATAGATAACTTTTTAAAGGCTTGATCGAAGCGTATGTTGGTATAAAGATATAGCTGAATCGCGGGCGACGAATAGATCTAAAAGTCTACATATATTATTTTATGTAGACTTTTTTTGTTGTCACGTTTAGTTTTTACATGATTTTATATCTGATTTTCTCCTTATTAAGGATCTAGACTTGCTTAAGCCAAGAAAGTTTTTAAATACATAACAGAATCTAAGATATCCTATCTTCTAATAAAAAAATAGTATATATCCTTGTAGTGAAATATGAAGATAATTTTTTAGTGTGTATATTTGAATCATATAGACTGACCAA
Organism: Sphingobacterium sp. HMA12; assembly: GCF_002933815.1. GTDB lineage: Bacteria > Bacteroidota > Bacteroidia > Sphingobacteriales > Sphingobacteriaceae > Sphingobacterium. The sequence continues at coordinate 2,620,149 of NZ_BEYR01000001.1, read as the reverse complement.
AACATTGACACTATGAAAGACCGAGAATTAAATGAATTGACTGACCAGGAATTATTGGAAAGAAAAAAGCAGCAAAAAAGCAACAAACTGATTAATGCCATATTAGTTGGATTTTGTGCTGGCGTATTGATTTATGGTATCGTGAATAAGGGGATTACTATTTTCACATTTATGCTGCTCGTTATGGGGGCTTGGGCATTTATGCGTTGGAAAAAAAATGACGAAGCTCTTGATGATGAACTAAAATCCAGAAATCTGAATAAGGAGTAACCTGTATATGTAAAAAAATAATACCGAAGCCTCAAAGCTTCGGTATTAGGATTGTGAAGAAATCCATATATCAATTTAACCTAGTCATTAGCTATTTTACAACGAAGCATTATCGCGCAACATTTTTATGTTGTCGTGCGCTTCCAGCTGTTTGTTTAATTGCATTGTCAGTACATTCTTTACATTAGGCGTTAGCTCATCAGTATCTTCCTCTAGTACCTTTTTATAAGTAGCTTTAAAAGCGTCCTCACCTTTTTCACAGCTTTCCAGCAAGCTTTTTTTATCGTTACCGGTGACATTCACTTTTATACCCATCCAAGTTCTAAAAAGTTTGCCACTAAGCATGGTAGCGTCTGTAGGCTCTTTTCCTTCGAGTTTTATGTAAGGTGTCAAATCTGCAATAAATGATTGCGATTGTTCGACGTATTTTTTAAAGTCTGGTTCCAGTTCATGTAGACCGTGGTTGTGTGCAAGTTCGATCGCTTTGTTGTATCCTTCGATTCTATCGTTATTGATCTTGATAATATCATTGATGATCTCGGGGTTATTGATGTTATTTTCCATATTAAATTTGATTTATATACATTTAAAAGACCTGATCAAGGGCTGTTTCGTTTGCCCAATATGCGATTCAAGTATTTAATCTATATTTAGGTATTTTTACGAACAGGGCCTCGGAAAACTTTAAAAATGGCATGATAACGGTGGGATTCGATATTTACTATTCCAATGCACGGGGCCTTCTTAAACGTTAATATTGCCAGATAGATCGGGTTTGTCATCGTCCTTTTCCTCCTGTTCGGACTGAGCGTCGTCCGGATCATGGGTGCGATCATCTTTGATCCCTGATATATCTGTATTTGGATTTTTATTATCCTCGTTAGGATCTGCCGTGCGACCATGTTGGTCGGTGAAGGTGTCTTTATTTAGCTTACTCAGATCCGGACTTGGCTCCCTTGGATCCGGGTTGGGAATAATTGTCATAAGAAAGATGCACATACCCCGATGTACAACTTTTTGGTTATTGAATGTTTTCATATAATGATCTTTTTTATATAGAACAGATCGAAGAAGCTTAATGTTGACCGAAGTAATACGCAATTTACTGCGTTTATACCTGAATGATATGAACCAAAGTATTGCAACCGAAAAAAGAAATTTTTAGTAACCGTCTTTAATAAAAATAATGCAAATTACCACCGTTTGGATTTGTTCTGACAACATTGATATGTCATGGAATGTATGGGATCGATTGCGTAGAAATTTTTGAATAATCTACAGCTAAAATGCTAATTTCAGAAAACTCTAGTCCTAAGATGCAGGGTCTTTTCTTGGTCACATTAGAAAGAAAGAATGCAGTAGGGGTATGTATTGTTTTTGTTGAAAAAAAGTACTGTTGATAGCTGCAGAGAGCATAATGATATCTGTAGTTTTAATATTCCATTGGGAGAATTTTTTTATGAGGAAAGAAAGCCAAACAATCGTCACGTTTAATAAAAATTTTATATTCTTTTTTATTCTACTGCTTTTCGGCCCCGGGCTAAGGGCTGGGTCGCTGGATAGTATCACGGTTGATCAAAATGGGAATGGTGATTTTACAAGTATACAGGCAGCGATAGCGTCAATTCGTGCTTTTCGTGGCGATAATGCCGTTAAAATTTTTGTAAAAAAGGGGATTTATAATGAAAAGGTGGTAATTCCCGCACATCTTGAAAATATTCAATTGATAGGGGAAGATGTGATGACAACCAAAATTGTCTACAACGATTATTCGGGTAAGACTGTGAACTGCCCGGATGAGACCGGACGCACAGTTCTCGGAACTTTCGGCAGTTATACACTTATGGTACGTGGGGATAAGATTTTAATTCAAAATATCAGTATTGAAAACTCCGCGGGTCCAGTTGGGCAGGCTATAGCACTGCACATTGAAGGAGATCGAATTGCGTTTGTGAATTGTCGTCTGCTAGGATTTCAAGATACGCTGTATCTGGGTAAGGGCAGAAGTTTTTTTTCGCAATGTAGCATCAATGGCAGCACTGATTTTATTTTCGGTCCAGGGACTGCTTTTTTTGAAAAGTGTAAATTAGTCTCATTGCGTAATTCTTATATCACTGCCGCATCGACAACGGTAGAACAAGTTTATGGTTTTGTATTTAATCAATGTGATTTTATCGGCATGGATAGTACGGTAAATCAAGTTTTTCTCGGTAGGCCTTGGCGTCCATATGCCAAGACAGTTTTGGTTGACTGCTATTTGGGATCGCATATTACAGCAGAAGGATGGAATGAATGGAAAGGAGATAAATTGTTTCCAGAGAAAGAAAAAACTGTTTTTTATGCCGAACTTGGATCCAAAGGGCCTGGCGCGATTGATCTTACGAAAAGGGTCGTATGGTCTCGGCAATTGCGTCTCAATAAACGACGAGAATATTCCTTGGCGAAAGTGTTGGGAGATTGGGATATCCATAAAATGATAGACGGGGCTCGCTAGCTTTCAGAACCAAGATAATATGAATTAAACTATTTCGTGCGGATGAAGCATTAAATAGAGAGTTCGGTCCAACAAACAAAGTAGCTAATCTTTAGCTACTTTGTTATTTATTCATGCGGAGTAAGTGCCAGTGACACAGTTTACAGAGATGTCACTCAGTTTTAATCGTTATTTTTTGGCATCAATATAAGGCTTATGGTACTGCTCATTGAAGCGTTTTTTGTCGTCGCGATAGCTACTGACGGCACCTAATTTGTGCATCAGTTTGATATAACACCAGGCTAGGTCGATCTGATAAGGCCTAAAACCACTCCGAGCACTTTTAGGATAGAGGTGATGGTTGTTGTGCCATTCACCAGCTACGATACCGGGCCAAAGTTGATTAATGGATTTGTCCTTTTCATTAAAATCTATCCCCTCCCGTTGTTTATCTTCACCTTTGGCATGGCCTTCATAATTAAAAGTACGTACGCCAATGGCCCAGAATCCAGCTGCACCAAATAGGCAACAGGCCAGGGCGTGTCCGCCGATCAAAAAGAATACAACATACCAAAATGACCAGTTCAGCACCCAAGACAGAATCGCATGGGTCGGATTAACATAGGAACCCCATTTTTGATATTGTGCATAACTATTGGCTGCAACGCCAGTATGTTTCATAAGTAGTTTGACACGGTTGTAAGAGTTTTCATTCAGATCTTTGGCAATGGGTTGATGGTTTACATCTGCCAAAAAGCAATAGAGAAATCCTGCCTGTGCATTGTATGGATCACCTGGTTGATCTGATTTTGCATGGTGGACGTGATGAGAAATTACATAAATTTCTTCCGGTATTACATTTATTGTGAGATTTTGCGTAAAGAAACGCCAAAAGGAGTTTCTAAATTTAAAGGCACCATGTGTGGAAAACCTATGATGCCAGATGGTACCATGTGTACCCATAATGATCATACTGTAGATAAAAGCTGCGAGGACCGTCCACCAGCTAAGGTGGGCAAAGAGAAAAACAAAGAAAAATGGAATAAGACAAGCTACTTTCAGCCAGCTAAAAAAGGGCAGCCAGTTGCGTTGGTCCTTAAAAACATTCAATCTCTTGAAAAATTCGCTGAATATCTGCTTTGGGCTAGGTTTAATAAGGTCTCCATTGTCGTCTTTCCATCCGTAGCTGGGGGTTTGGAGTACATGATCTAAAAAGGGCATTCTGTTGGTTGATTCTAATTATTGATAAAGTGCTAAGCTACGGTATATATCGGTTAAAAAGTGTTAATTCAAAAAGTTTAACATAATAAGATAACATTTTTAATGCTATTATTAGTTTTTGAGGTACAATAGCCTTTTTTGTCCCGGCCCACTATCTTTACAGGATCTACATGTGTCGATATAACTCCTCAGTAGGAATTTGACTACATTAATTTTAGTAAAATCAATAATATCTATCAAATTAGTAGTCTTTATGAAATTATTCCTATATTTGATTCATCGCACTTAATAGAATAGACGGATATGGCATTAAAATTTCTCGCAGAAAAAAACAGACAACAATCTTTAAGCGGAATTTCCACGCAAATCAAATGCGATGATATCCTGCGTGAGTTAAGCAAGTTGAAGGTTTTCAATCGGATTTTATATGTAGGTGCCCATCCCGATGATGAGAATAATAAACTGTTAACATTTTTTGCACAAGATCAGCTTGCTGATGCGGCATATTTGTCACTCACACGAGGTGAAGGTGGACAGAATTTTATAGGTACTGAGAAAGGGAGGGAGTTAGGTGTACTGCGTGTCCAAGAATCGCTATCTGCCCGGAAGACGGAAGGAACGAGGCAATTTTTTACGCGTGCAAAGGACTTTGGATTCGTAGAATCTGCGGCTGAAACCATGCTTGTATGGAATGAGCAAGCGGTACTCGCCGATATGGTATGGACTATCCGATATTTTCGCCCGCAGGTCATTATTACTCGATTTTCGCCGCATATTCCTGATCTCCATGGCCATCATCAGAGCTCGGCAATTTTGACCGAGCGGGCTTATGACCTTGCGGCAGATCCACAGGCCTATCCTGAACATTTAGAAAAGCTGTCTGTCTGGAAAGCGCAGCATCTCCTTTGGAACGTCTATCGGGAAAGTGGTGTCAAAGATATTGGCGGTAATGTAACACCTTTACCTGAGTATCTTGCGCTTCATATGCCTGCGTATAATCGTTATTCAGGTGTGCATTATGGTGAGATCGCTGCCGAAAGCCGCAATAAACATCGCTCCCAAGCTATGGCTAGTTTAACACAGCATACGCCCTCCGTTGAATATTTTGAACTATTGAAGGGTGAGCCTCTGGACACAATAGGGCTTGATTCTCTTTTTGCAGCACCAGAATCTTCGGATCAGTATATTCCTATTTTTAAGAAACAGGTTGATGGTTTGCTGATGAAGCATGCTGATGGAAACAATCGTGAATTTCCATTGGCCGTAGCGACAATTTTGCTCTGGATGAATACGGTACCCGCAAATAGTGCCATCCAGGAAAAGCGCAGTAGTTTGGAGTTGCTCTTATTGCGTTCACTGGGCGCATCTTTCGAAGTACATTCCACAGATGACAGGTGGGTGCCGGGAGCCAATGTTAACTTATCTTTGCAGGCCAATATACCAAAGGAGTCTGATTTGGTCTTGAACAGTGTGATAGTTCCTTTTTTTGAAACAGCGTATCATGAATCCTATCGATTATCACAGACTGAACGGGTTGAAATTACTGGTCGTCTCAGTCAGACGATCGATCCTTCATTCCCAACTTGGTTAAAGGAGGAGGGAGATAGAGGTAGTTATTCCCCCCGGTCTTCAGCCGATATTGTACTGTCCCAACAGGATAATCCAATCGTAGTGCAATTGCAGTTACAGTTTGCAGCTTTATCCATAGCGCTTACTGTACCTGTATTGAGCAACAATAAGGCCGTCACTATTTCCCCGGCGTTTACCGGAGCTTTTGAAACAGATATTGTTGTTTTGGCGGATTTTACAAGGCGTTCTATTTCGCTTGAGATACAATCCAATGTAGCTACGGTAGAGGCTGTCAATGTGAGGTTGACCGCAGCGGATGGACTGGAACTTTCTCCCAAAGAACAGTCTGTGGTCATTCGCGGCAATGCTTCTGAAATAGTGAATTTTCAGTTAACATCATTGGGACATACTGAAAGCATACAAAAGCTTGGTTTTGAAATTGAAACTGTTTACGGTGTCCATCAACATAGCATAAAATCGGTCAGTTATCCCCATATCGAAGAGGTGCGGTATTATCCTAAAGCAGAGTTACGGGTTTTAAATAGCTCGGTTGCAAGTCTGGCTAGCCGAATTGCCTACATATCGGGCAAAAATGATGAACTTGTAGCAAGCTTAAAACAGCTGGTGAATCATTTAGAATTGATATCTCCTGCAGCATTGAAAGATACAGATCTATCAGCTTTTGATGCAGTAGTTTTGGGTTTCCGAATTTATAATACAGATCCATACCTAGTGGATTTCCATGGGAAATTGCAGGAATATGTCCAAGCAGGTGGGGTTTTGATCAATCAATATAATACCCCCTATGACCTTTCTGCCGTGGAGGTGGGTCCGTATCCTTTGGCTGTTTCAGGCGAACGGATTAGCGATGCAGAATCGGCTATTCGCTTTTTGAATCCCACTCATCGGATTTTGAATTATCCGAATAAAATAGGCCAGCAAGATTTTGATAACTGGGTACAGGATCGGGGACTGTTTTTTCCAAAAGATTGGAGGAAAGAGTTTGAACCTATCCTGCGTACTCAAAATTCAAATAAGGGAAATGAAGATGGTTTGTTGCTCGTGAGTAAACAAGGCAGAGGTTACTATATCAACAGTAGTCTTTCTTTATTTAGACAACTCCCTGCTGGTGTGGTTGGAGCCTACCGTCTCTTTGCCAATATGTTGTCCATTGGTAAAACTGATGTTTACTAATCGCACGTTACTTTATTCCGCAGATAGGGTATAGTTCAATTGAGATCTGATTATTTTCTGATCCTTATCCAGCATGATTAACTTACCGGGTTGTGCCGTAAGGCGTACGAAATAGCGCTTATCCGTGTCGCTATCTGGATTCAGAATGTACAAAGTCGCATCATTATCTTTTTCGTAGCCACGCTCGATAAGGATTATTCCCTCGGATTTGATCGGCTGATCAGATTTTCCTAAATAGGTTTCCTCAAGCTTATAAGTTTCATTGACAAAGGTCAAAACCATTTTTATTCCTTCGCAGTCTGCACAAGGAATAGTTCCGATATAACGTTTTTGTATAACAGTTAAAGCTGTATCCTGCTGGTTGTTGTCATTGCTGGACATCTTGTCTGTGGTTGCAGAAGTGTCGATGGCTGTACTAACAGTTCCTTCATTAATATTGTGACAGGAGGAAATTATCAGGGTTACCATTCCGAAGGAAAGAAACTGAGCGATTTTGTTCATATATGTTATTGTTTAGATAAAAAATACAATTACTATACCAAGAAAATCGTATAGTAGATGATGTTGATCATGATTGATTTTATGCAACCATAACGGTATACATTGCTCTACTAGTATAAGAATAACCTGATGTTTTGTTTGCCTTGGCAATCTATCAAACCCGCAGCTTGAATTTTAGGAATAAAATTTTTGGAAGTAACGGGAGAAACTTAAAAAAGTAGCAAAAAAATATAAACTTTTTCAATCCTGGCATTGTGTTATACAGAGTAGTAATGTAACCACTTCGTGGAATAGCACTTTGATAAAAACATGTTGCTATATCATTTTCGAAGATAAACATTGAACGTATGAGTTTAAGCAAATACCGCGAAAAACGGAAGGATGAAAAAACACCGGAACCCTTTGGCGGAAAGCCGAACGGCAAGGAACTGAGATTTGTCGTACAGAAACATGATGCCTCTCATTTGCATTATGATTTCCGCTTGGAGATGGAAGGAGTGCTGAAAAGCTGGGCAGTGCCAAAGGGGCCTTCTATGGATCCGAATATCAAGCGACTAGCGATGATGGTCGAAGATCATCCCTACGACTACCGAAATTTTGAGGGAATTATCCCTAAAGGTCAATACGGCGGTGGAACTGTGATCGTTTGGGATGAAGGAACATATGAACCCGTAGAAGGTGCAAAGGATGATATTACCAATATGGACAAAAATCTCAGGCACCAGCTTTATTCCGGGAAACTCAAATTCAGGCTTCATGGGGAAAAGTTGAAAGGAGAATTTGCCTTGGTCAAAGCGCATGGGCGCGGGGATAACGGTTGGTTGCTGATGAAACTCGAGGATAAATATGCCAGCGATCAGGATATCACAAAAAAGGATAAATCGGTTATCTCCAGTAAAACCATTGCACAGATGGAAAAATCACCAGATAAGGTATATGGGAAAAAGATTATCAAAAAAGAGAGCACACTAAAGGATAAACACAGTACAACAAAAAAAGCTGCCGAAATGATTAGCGACCAGCTTGAAGCGAAGCCTGGACGACAATCAGAAGCTCGGGCTGTGCCAGATAAGCTGTTGAAAAACTCTCCGGCGCAAACCTTTTATACCCATATTGAGCCTATGCTTGCAACCTTGGTGGATAAACCTTTTGATAATGATGACTGGGTTTATGAGGTGAAATGGGACGGTTATCGGGCAGTGGCCTTTATGCATAAAGGGGAAGTGGAATTGAAGTCCCGGAATGACAAGAGTTTCAATGAAAAGTTTTACCCCATTTATGATCAGCTCAAGGAGATAAAACTCAATGCGATTGTGGATGGAGAAGTGGTTGTGTTGGACAAAAATGGTGTAGCAAATTTTGGTAGTCTGCAGAATTGGCGCAGTGAAGCTGACGGTGATCTTGTCTATTATGTATTTGATATCTTGTGGTATGAGGGGAAAGATTTAAAGAGCCTATCTCTTCTCGAAAGAAAGGCCGTTTTAAAAACAGTACTTCCGCAAAGCGAACAAATCCTTTTCAGTGAGCATTTTGATACTTCCGGGGCAGACTTTCTGAAAGAGGCGAAAAAACTAGGCCTGGAAGGGATCATGGCTAAGCGAAAAGACAGTAGTTATCACGCGAATAACCGCTCACATGATTGGTTAAAAATTAAAGCCAATAAGCGTCAGGAAGTTGTTATTGGTGGTTATACCCTGAACGATGATTCGGGGAAGTTATTTAGTAGTCTGCTTGTTGGTGTATACAAAGAGAAAAAACTCATTTATACCGGAAAGGTCGGTACCGGCTTCAATGCCAAGATGCAAAAAGATATGATGACCTTATTTAAACCATTGATCATAGAAACGACACCTTTTGCAGAAGAGCCGAATATCAATAAACCTTCACGCTTTCGTCCCAATCCACCACATGCATCGGTGACTTGGTTGCGGCCGGAGCTCGTATGTGAAGTTAGTTTTACGGAAATAACGAAAGATGGCGTTATGAGACATCCCTCATTTGATGGTATGCGAGAAGATAAAAATCCAACGAAAGTGATGCTTGAACAGGAAGAGTCAGTACAACAGTTTGTTGCAGATAAAACGAATCATATGCTTAAATCGCGTATAGCTGGAGGACGCAAGATTTTGTTAAATCCAACAGAGAAAACCCAAGTAAAAAAAATCAATAAGCGGGAGCTCAAGTTTACCAATCTCGATAAGATTTTTTGGCCAAATGAAAAGATCACCAAAGGCGAACTTATCAATTATTATTATCAGGTAGCACCTTTTATATTACCATACCTAAAAGGTAGGCCACAAAGTATGAACCGATTCCCAAATGGTATCAATGGAGAAGGGTTCTATTTTAAAGATGTTACCGATACCGCACCGGATTGGGCCGAACTTTATTTATATCAAAGTGAAGCAGATAATCGAGATCGACATTATTTAGTCGGAAAGGATGAGGCAACATTATTGTATATGGCCAATTTAGGTTGTATCGAAATGAACCCATGGAATAGCACAATTAAAAAACCGGATCATCCAACCTACTGTATCATTGATCTTGATCCGGATAAAAACTCTTTCGATCAGGTGATCGAAGCCGCTCAGGTGACCAAGCAGATTCTGGACAACATGGGCGTTCCTAGTTATTGCAAGACAAGTGGCTCAACGGGGCTCCACATTTATATCCCTTTGGGAAACAAATATACGTATGATCAGGCGAAAGAGTTTGCCCGTATCATCGTTACGTTGGTGCATGCTGAGATTCCGTCATACACTAGCCTCAAGCGCACCGTACGTGACCGTAAAGGGAAAATGTACCTGGATTTCCTTCAAAACAGACCTCATGCAACCATTGCATCTGTTTATTCGGTCAGACCCAAAGCCGGTGCTACGGTATCCATGCCGCTCCACTGGGATGAGGTGAAAAAAGGATTAAAGATGACCGATTTTACTATTTTTAATGCAATGGAACGGATAAATAGTATGGGTGATATTTTTAAACCTGTGTTAGGCAAGGGAATTGACCTCAAGAAGATCATCGGTGCCTATTCTGCGAAGTAATCTTATTTACATTAACGCATACGTCCGATGCGGAGCATTTGGCGTTCTTTATTTACGAACGGTTTCTATATTTGATGAAATAACGCAAACGGATGGTAAATGAACTTAATTTTATAGATATAAATTATGCGGTTTTGGCATCATAAGAAATCGGGCAAAAATCCCATTTTTATTGTTCTCAACATATAAAAATGGGATTTTATAATCGTGTTGTAGGCCTGTCTTTGTGTATTTCAGAACGGAAAACTTTTATTGACAGCGTTTTATTGTTCCAGCAGAGCCAATAGTTCTCTTGCAGTTTCTTCCGATGAACCGGGATTCTGACCGGTGATCAGCTTACCGTCTCTGACCACATGACTGCTCCAATCTTCACCTTTACTGTATTTTCCACCAAGCTTAACCAGTTCATCCTCAACCAGGAAAGGGACGACGTCTGTCAATTGTACAGCTTCTTCTTCGGAATTGGAAAAGCCTGTTACCTTCTTGCCCTGTACCAATGGACTACCATCGGCATTCTTAACAAATCGGAAAACACCGGGAGCATGGCATACCGCGGCTACAGGTTTATTGTGTTTCCAGAATGATTCAATCAATGTAATAGAGGTCTTATCATTCGCAAGGTCCCACAGAGGTCCATGGCCACCCGGATAGAAAATTGCATCGTAATCCTGTTCGTCCACTGCTGTTAGGACGATGCTGTTTGCCAGTTTGTTCTGAAGTTCCATATCGGCATCAAAACGTTTTGTTGCTGCTGTTTGGAAATCAGGAAGTGCGCTTTTGGGATCAATAGGTGGTTGTCCGCCTTTGGGTGAGGCAATTGTTATCGTGACTCCCGCATCGGCCATAACATAGTAGGGAGCTGCAAACTCTTCCACCCAAAAACCTGTTTTAGCTCCTGTATCTCCCAGTTGGTCATGTGAAGTCAAAACGACCAATACCTTTAAGTTCTCTTTTTTCATCTTTTAAAAAATTAATTGTTTAAATGATAGTACAAAGTAGGGCATAAATCTTTAGGCATCTATGTGATATACATCACATTTTAAAGAATGGTTTGTTTTGGTGATATAGATCACATTATTTACTCTGATAGAGTCGGCTGAGCGTCTCCCGGGAAACACCAAGATAGGCTGCAATCAAGTGTTTTGGGACAAGATTGTATAATTCGGGATATTGGAGCATCAATTCCTCATACCGACTGCGGGCGTCATTATTGAGTAGGGATAGAATTCTCTTTTGTAGACCGATATACCCCTTATTCGAACGCCATCGTAAAAATGTCTCCACCTCATGGATTTTCTTGCATACACGTTCACGGTCCTCAGCAAGTAGACAAAGCGTATCTGCATCGCTTACACAATCCAGGTTGACCGTTGCTTTCGTATAGTTGTGTAAGGCATTATAATCGGATGCCCACCAGGTTTGTGTGGCAAACTGTAGAATATGCATTTTTTGTTCATCATTAACCACAAAAGTTTTTAGGCAGCCATTGAGGACAAAATATTCGCATTCCACCGTATCGCCGATATTGATGATCGCTTGTTTCTTTTTAAAGGATACCGGTCTGAAAAAAGAAAAGAAATAATCAAATTGTTCATCATCTAATTGGACGGTTTTATTGATATGTTGTCTGAGAATTTCGCGACCGGTCATAGTTTAAAGTTATTTAATGGACTAAAATTAAGCAAAATCTCCTAATCTCTGAGCCGTGCATCTTTTTTTGGGAGCGCTTATATTTTTGATTATTCACTAGATAGGAAGGATGGAATAGCATCGTAGTATATGTCTTATCAACAAGTTAATACCATTTTCTAAATTAAAAGTGAAATAACACTATTTTAATACTGTATTAACAGGGGTTTAACAGGGGATTATCCCTGATAAAACCCTGTTAAATCCCTGTTATATCCCTGTTATTACGCTATTACTATCGGATTTGGGGTTAATTAGTTCCGAGCTTGTGTACCAGATAAAGAAGATTATGTTGTTTGTCTAAATCAATGTTTAACCGGTTTAGCTGAGATTGAAAATCTGTTTTTTTTACTTTTTATTTTGTTTATACAAAGTTTTTTTCTACTTTAGTGTTGCCCTTCACGGGCACTTTTCATAAAATAGGTTAATAATATGGCTAAAACACCCGGAGTACCCCATGCTATCGGGTGTTTTTTTTTATTAAGACTTTTTTCTGTATTCATTCGGCGTAACTCTATGTTGTTCTAATAATTTTGAAAGATGGTTTTCTTAACTGGACTCCATAGGCGATTTCACCAAGGCGTTTTTAGTGCTTTTTTGCTGCATTCAAACCAACGGGAAAAGATGTTGGTAAATTTAATTTCTTGTTGAATGACTTGATGGTTTTGATGCTAAATTGATTTGAAAATAAGTGATATATTTTACATTATTTATTCAGTGGGTTAGAATTTAATACCCTGATCATCCTTAAAAACGACGAATCATAAATCATCTAAGACGAATCGTAAGCGAAAGGAAATAGGGGTAAAGAAGCTCTTTATATTTGCGTCGAAAATTATTGTAGCTGTATCCCATGTGTTAATATTATGGAAATTATTAAAGCATTTATCACTTATTTGGTTACTTACGCCATTACTTATTATGGTATTAAGTATTCACTTTCCGATCACTTTTTGGTCAGTACGCTAAATATTGGAATTTCTGCGTTGGCGGCGACATCCATTACTGCTTTATTGTCAACTGATCGTTTAAAAAGAAATAAAAACGAAGCGTAAAGTCCTGTGGTTTGAAATTGGGAAAATAGAAAAAAAGAGGACGCTTTTTATGTAAAAGCGCCCTCTTCGAGATCGAAAAAAATAATCTCATTTATCTTTTTTCAAATTTATACGACAGCGTTGCCATAAAACTGCGCGGTGGAATCGGATTCACACTATAGTTTTCATGGATGTAATAGTTAAATGCATTGGTAATATTGGACAATTTTCCAAGAATACTCCAATTTTTATAGGTGTATCCAGCGGAAAAGTCAATAGTTGTAAATGGACTGACAGAAATCAGACGATTTACACCATCTCGGATATTTGCTTTCGTATTGTTCCATCCGGCATTACGTCTTCCGGTATAGAAGGAAGAGAATCCTAGTTTGAGTCCCTTCAGGCTGCCATTTTGCAAAGTATAAAATATGGTTCCATTTGCGGTGTGAGGTGTAGACCCGACCTGTCTCTCTCCCTCGGCATTCCCCATCTCACTAGTCTTTGTATATCTTCTAAAATTATAACTATAACCGGCAATAATATTTAATCCCTCTGCAAGCTGTCCACGTAAATCCAGTTCAACACCGTCCGATGCTGTTTCTCCGGTAAATTCTTTCATCAGCGCATCCTTGATCGTGCCATCTTCTGAAATAATCGCTTGAGCGAATCTATTGTTTTTAATTCGATATACGGAAGCATTCGCTGTCAAACGGCCATTCATAAACTCATTTTTTACACCGAATTCATATTGATCGATGATGGAAGGTCCTAATGAACGATACTCACGATCGTATCCGGAGTTAGCCTCAAAGTTGCTTGCGTAAGTCACAAATATGCTTGAGCTAGAAATCGGTTGGTAAATAAGACCAAATTTAGGAGACCATGCTTTATCAATTTTTGGACCAGCAGGTTTATTTTCAGTCAATGTATGGTTTCCTTGGTTATCTATAATCCTGGATTCCGGAGTTTTTTGATACGTGTATCTTACTCCTGCTAAAACCTTGAATTTTTCCGATAGTTCAATTAAATCTTGCACAAATACACCTGAACGGTAAATATCTGTTCTCGTGGAATTCTTGAAGGATGCATCTGGGATATCCGTACGTTCTCCTCCCGGTTGATAGATGTTTATGAGGTCATAGACTTTTGTCTTTCCATCTACACCGACTACATTTCCTTTATCGGAAATTTTAAAAGCAAAGTTCTTAACATCGGATTGATCTGCATCAGCACCGACCAATATCGTATGTTTAATTCCGGCAGTATAAAATTTACCAGTCAAATTTACCTGCTGATTCATGGTGATTTCTTTAGACCTCGTTTTATTCAAAGCAATGTTTAAGTCCCCATTTGCTTGAATCTGCACGCGCTCTGCGCCGAAGTAATCTCTATTGTACGATTGGGCACCCAATGCAATATTTAGCTTCCAGTTGTCATTAAACTTGTGATTTAACGCGGTTTGGAAATTGGCCTGCTCGGTGTCATTAAAAGCCCAAACTGTATTGAGAAATCTCTTTCTTCCAATAGATTGATCAATTTTACCATCAATAGTGCCGATACCAAAATCAGGCGTATTGTTCGCCTTCATATAATCGCCGTTTATTTCGATCTCGGTCTTTTCCGAAGCTTTTATGAGTAATGAAGGATTTACATATGTCCGTTTATTTTCGACGACATCACGAAAACTTTTTGCATTTTCATAAGTTCCTATCAGTCGAAAGGCTACAGTCTTGGATAATGGTCCATACACATCAACCGTCGGCTTGTAGAAATCATAACTCCCTGTTCGGAAGCTAACCTCTCCACCATAGTTAAATTTAGGTTTTTTAGTGACCATATTGATAACTGCTCCGCCACTTACACCACCATATAATAGCGCTGCACTACCTTTTAAGATTTCTATGGACTCCAACGTTGAGGCTTCAATAGATGCACTATTGTTTGTTCTGATTCCATTCTTAAAGATATTGTTCGCGCCTAAACTATAACCCCTCGCATAGAAATTTTCATTGACTCCACCTCGGTTGGCACCTAAGGCAACACCATTTGCATTTTTGAGTGCATCACTTAACCGATTCACCTGCTGGTCGGCAATGACCTGTTCATTGATGATCTGTACACTTTGCGGTAAGTCTTTATCAATAATACCAGCTTTCCCAATATGAACTTTTTGGTTGTTATGGGAATTGTATCCAAGTACTTCAACCTGCTCCAACTGGGACTCAGAAATATTCATCGCGATATTAACTGCTGAAGCTTTACCATCTTTAACCGTCACTATCTGCTCTGCAATCGTATTTCCGATACTTTTGATCCGAATGGTATATGTTCCATCCGAAAGATTGGAAAATTGAAAACTGCCATCAGAAGAGGTCGAAGTGGATTTCCCTAGTCCCATAATGGTTACTGTTGCCGACTCAATTGGTGCGCCGTCTTTCGTTTTTACACGTCCATGTACCCCTTTACTTTGAGCCGAAACATCCAGATGTATAGCTCCTACCAATCCCAGACTTAAGATAAGCCCCAGAAAAGATCTTTTCATTGTTAATATTGAATTAGTCTAAATTATTTGTCGACGCAAACATACAATTATTTTAGTTATTTAGACTGATTTAAAATAAAAAATAATTCATTTTTTATCTGACTTGCATCACAGCTGCAAGTCGCTGATAAGTCTGTTATTGGTCAACTTATCCTTAGTGGCTGTTATAGATCAACGATCATTTACGGATATACGGTAGATACGAATCGTAAATAAAAAAGACGGATTGTAAATAGATGGTATACTGGAGAAATAGACTTGATATATTTGGAATAGGAGATCAACACGTACCGGTAACGGTATAGCTGTTTTTCATTAGGTTAGAAGAAAGCCGTTCGGAATTCCCCGTTCCAACGGCTTTCGTTTTTTAGAAATTTGCGACTCTGATGATTAATTCTATCTGCTGATGCTTGCACGAGATGCTGTTCCTATGCTTGTGAAGGAGTTTTTTATCTTATCCATTTGTTATTCTGATTTTTATATAGGTTAGAAAAGTATTTTTGTATATCTTTGGTAGAGAACCAAAAGCCTTTAGCCTTGCCGCTGTTAATACGGAAATATTTTGACTTTTGGAAAGCGAGTAATTTTTGAATCATGAAATATCTTTTTGTACTGTTGCTCGGTTTGTTTTTATTGTCCGGTTGTGACAAGGAGGATGTTGATCCCGATTCTGTGGAGATCGATGGTAGTACATTAGCTAAAAAATTTCAGTTTATTAGTCGTTCTGTTGGTTTTTCGGTAAACCAGCTCTATGTGGATCAGACCGTGGACAAAAATTTTTATTTGGGAACGGTGTGGGGACTGAAAGATACCATGCCTACCGTTGGATTAACTTCCTTGCGCAGTCATTATAAGCCATTCAAAATCACAATAGTACCAACCACTCCTGTTATTTCCAGTGCCAAGATCGTACCAACGTTTGAAGGTGTTCGTTCATATGCCCGAAAAAATAAAAGTTCAGAGCTTGCTATGTCGGGGTTTTCTGTGACAGATTTCTTTGATTATGAGTCAATTCGTTATCACCTCAATAATAGTCCTGACGTAGACAGTGTCCTAAAGCTTGTGGAACACCATGATTCAACTACCATTAAACGAGCATATAGCTGTTTGATGCGTAGTGAAAATATCGCATTTTCTTTAATGGCGCAATTCAATGAGTTTTCGTCTGCCTTTCCAAGTAAAGATGTCGCTCAACTACTGCAGGCTGGTTTTAATCCCTATTATACGAATGTTGTGAATTACGGTACTCATGTGATTATGATGGGGGAAAGTGATTTTCCGCGAATTGATTTCAAAAACGCACTCGATAAATTACTGAGCGGTCAACCATTGACTGAAAAGGAACAAACGGTCCTTAACGCCTCAGATCTGTTGATCTATTTACGCGGAGGCAAAAAAGAAAGCTTTATCAAACGTGAAAATGGTCTACAAGGAATAGCAAAACTGGTAACGGAATTTAAAAAAGAGTTTGAAAAGCAAAGTAATTCATTTGATTTTCCCATAAGCTATTCACTCCGGAGCCTTGACAATTTTTCACTTTTGAAATTTTGGTATTCCTATGATTTTCTTGTCCGCGAGGAAAACAATAATTGAATCCACTAGCGAGGGGTTGTCGCTTTTTTCTTGCAATCTTAAACTGAATTTGTTTAAATCACATACGAATTGTGACATGACCAGCTCTGGTCAGAAAAACGGTGTTGGTTCCAGGCGTCGACCCAATGTTGGGCAAGAGCTATTGGCCGGTTAAAATCACTTGCTGTATCCACACTGTATTAAAAACAAACCTATATCAATTGTATTTGACTGCTGTATCAAATTCTTAAAGCAATATACATAATTTAACTGTTTTATCTGCCGCGCGGACGGGTTAATCGCGTTAGACCACCATATTTGTCCAGGCGGCTAAATTGAACAAACGGTTGCGTTTTGATCAGAGTTGCCAATGTTGATAATTCTCATTATTATCGTAGGGCTATAATCTGCCTGTAAGGAGATTGGCATTGTTCGTTTATAAAATCAGAAAATTGTGAAAAAATATATATTCCTTGCCAGCATTCAAATATTGTCAGCACTAGCGCTATCGGCTCAAACGGCAAAGTCAAACGCAGCATTGCGACTTTTGGGAACCCGGAGCTGGATCCGTGTGGACATGAAGGATAACCAGTCGGACATGTCTGGGACAAAAGTCTTCTGGGCGAAAACAAATAAAAAACCGCAAACTGCCAACGCCATATGGGCTGATGGGGCCAGACGTTATTATATTCAACAGGTAGATCCCGAAACGACCTATTATATCTGGTTAGAGTCTGCCGGGGGTAAATCGCTGGCAAATGGAAAGGTATATACAAGCAAGGAATGGGAGTTGGATGATACTGAACTGGATGAAGTGCAAAAAAATCCAAGTTCAAGAGCCGTTCCACTTGGCATGGAAGTCTATTGGCAGGATGAGTTTAATGATCAATTACTTAATCGCAATAAATGGACGACAAATTACTTTTCGTCCCTGAACTATCTGAATGCGAAATCCAGGGATGAAATGTTGCAAGATCGATTGCCACAACCTGCTTATACCTTAAATGGATCGGCGATCAATCTGTATGTCAATGATACAATTCCCAAACGGATCTTTACTGAAGGGGGAAACCAGAAAATTTCATCTATCCAAACCTACGATTGGAAGTCCAATGAAAATCTATTGGACAACAGTAAGGGCGGGTATTTTGAAGTTAAGGTAAGACGTAATCGTCAAGGGAATCCAAAAGGAACAAATACGGCTTTCTGGTTTGATTCACCCGGACCGGATATTCGTTATTACCTGCAGGCAGGTTCTGAAGTGGATGGAATAAAGGGGATCCGTCCAAAGGGACAGCTTTTCGAAATCGATGTTTTTGAGTATATCACGGCTCAATTTGTGATTCATGGACATGTTGATTCAAAAGGTGTATTTCAACGTAATCTTGCCACGCATATTGCAGAAGGTTATGAACACGTAGGACAGTGGCTGACCCACGGTGTGTTATGGACGCCGACGAGTATTAAGCATTACATCAATGGAGATCTGATCAAAGAATACACGAATAAAAACCAGATTTTCTCACCTAATCACTTTATGAATGTATTCCTTGGCGCTTACGGATCTGAAGGTGGAGTCAATATGGAGGTCGATTACATTCGTGCATACAACTGGCCTTTAAAGGCGGGGAATGAACTACCTAATCCTGATTTTGAAAGTAAAGCTGGACTTGCGCCTTGGGAAGGTGAGGCCACGATCGAAGATGGTAAGGGCGAAAAGGGGAGCAAGGCTGTAGTGCTCGCATCAGGGCAAAAAATCGAGCAATATGTTTATCTGGATCCAGAACAGTTATTTAACCTTACATATTGGGGTAAAGGTGAAAATATAAAGGTAGAGGTAGCTAATGTGGCTGTTGTTACCGGAGACCTGTCAACTGTGACACAACAAGTGCAGGATTTAGAAAAAAAAGGCAAAAAGCAAGAAATTAGTTTTGTAACCGGTCAGGAAATCAAGCCAAATAAAAAAATTGTACGCATCACATTTACGAATACAGGCAAGGACATGGTATACTTGGATAATATAACATTAAAGAAAAAATAGGCTGATTTAATTTCGCGGAACAATTAACCCTTCAAAACACGATTCTTGGTGTTGATAGTTTTAAGTAGACCGATGAAACAGCCTCCTTTAATAAAATGTGATCGTGTTCTGTGAAACTTACCTGGTGGAATACCAGTCAATTTCTTAAAGAAATGAGTGAAGGCAACCTGATCCCCAAAACCAAGTTCAACCATTGCGGCTTTGACCGAGATGGGAACAAGGCTCAAAAGACGCATGGATTCGACAAGTATGCGTTCTCTGATAACTTTTGCTGGTGATATCTCCGTGTGCTCTCGTGTCAGTGTAGCGAGATGACTTGAGGTAACATTTAATTTTTTTGTGTAGAATGTAACAGCACGTTCTTTGTTGAAATGGATTTCAACAAGTTGCAGAAATTTAAATAAAACAGGAGGTAAACTCCGATTTTGTAAGATTTTGCACAGGGTATTTTCTGTATAGGTACTGACTAAATCGCAGCGCGAAGCAAATCTTTTCGAAATTTAGTCTGTCAATACGAAGTTGATAAACAATGGTATGGTCCAATGCGCTAAAATGGCTCCGTTGTCCGGGAAAGACAAGATGTAATTGATATCCCCGCAAGTTATGTTTGCACTATCGGCTGTTTGGATATTCCTGTATCCAATGAAAAGAATGTTTTTTTAATTCCAATTGTTGGGGATCCTGTTTGATAAGTTTAATTTTCTCCAGACGGTTTTCAACCGTTTTCGCCAATAAGATATTTCCATTTTGATCGATTTCATAATCGTATTGATAACTATTCAATGTGAGTTTTTGTTGTTGGACATCAATTAGGATGGGTAAGGTCTGCGGATTGTAGTCTATATCACGCACAAAGACATGATCGTTGTCATGCTGAAAAGTGATCTGTCGCCATTCTTTGGGAATAGTTTTTATATCCTCATTGTTTTTTTCAAAATGGTAGATCCCGTAGAGTGGTGATTTTCTAAAATAGGTATTCATCAGCTCCACGGTTTTAAAAATCCCAATTACCTGTTGTACTCCAAAGATGATAAGTATTAATATTTTGATGACGGCAAGTCCCTTTCTCTTCCAAGCTGTATTGAATCGCGGTGGTTGAATCGTGGTCAACTGTGCTGGTCGTCCTTTTATAAATATGGAAAACAGTGTCTGAGCGAAAGGAAGCAACAAAAACAGGGAAAGTAAAAATAGTGCGGTCGAAATCATCTTGACAGGGACATCGTAAAAATAATTGATGGACATGATGTTGATGCTGGTAACAATAGTTACCAAAGCTCCCAATACAACCGTTTTTCTGAATAGAAGCAGTCCCGATAATATTTCGGCTATGCCAATAAGGATATTATAGCCTTTAGAAAAACCAATAAATGTCCAGGCCAATCCCATCGGAGAGTATTCGCCCAAGGGCTGCATGAGCTGCGTCAACGAGGGTGGTCGCATCTGCAAATGCATTACCTTGATTACGCCATAGTTTATCAACATGAGTGCAATATAGTAACGTATAGCTGTGGTCAGCCAATAATATAAATTTTCATAGTTTGGTCGCCTTGAATCAAATAGAGACCACATAACTGTACCTGCCGAAGCAATTATGATAAGGAGAAGTAACGATATCCAGCCATAGGAAGTGTCCCCACTACCATTAATAAAAACCGTGTAATCGTACTGATATCGTAAAATGGTTTTCGCAAACCAGGGAGTAAGCCAATGCATAAAGTCGGTTAGCGGTTTGCTGATGTACCCGAAAATTGGAAAGGCGCCATTATTGAATACAAATAGGAATGAAAAAATGAAAATAAATGAAAATCGGAAGATGAATTTCTTTGATGGGGACCATATTTTGATACTGTAGTCTGGTATAGAAGTCATAATGAAAGTTTATAGTGATTAAATTAATATTTATCCATGAAATTAAGTGCTTAAATAATTAATAAATTTACGTTTTTTCTTGTTTGACCAGAAGTTCTTATCTTGTTTTGAAGTATGGATAGCATGGATAAAATCAAAGCGTATTTCAATTCGCTCATTACGATGGAGACGAAGGACTGGGATATTTTTTCTTCGATGCTTACCAAAGTAGTTTTTCCCAAAAGATCACTGATTCTGGAAATGGGTAAAACGGAACGATACCTGTCTTTTATTGAGAGCGGTATTATTCGTTTCAATATTCCAAAATTAGAGTATGATTTTACATTTGGTTTTGCATTTGAAAACTCTTTTGTAAGCGCCTATGATTCATTTCTTACCCAGACACCATCGTCCTATAACCTTGAAGCAATTACAGATTGTGTCTTGTGGCGAATATCTTATACTGATTTGAATACCGTGTATAAAACGACACAGGTAGGGAATTTCATCGGCCGGAAGGCAATAGAAGATATATTTTTGAAGAAAATGAAACGCGAGTTCACCCTTCTTGAAGATTCAGCCAAGACGCGGTATCTCAATTTGATGCGAGAACAGCCTGAGCTGATTAAAAATATACCCTTAAAATACCTCGCATCATATATCGGAATCAGACCCCAGTCCCTGAGTAGGATCCGAAAGGAAATTTCTTAACAATTGTTCATTGATGAGGAACAGAAAGACCTATAACTTTGAAAAAAAAAGATTATGAAACCACTTTTTGTTTTACTTATTGTCTTTGTCATTGGCAACTTGTTCATTCGACAATACAAAGGTTGTATGGATTATCATCTGGCTGGGAAACTCGCTTTAGCTGCAACCTTATTGTTCACCTCACTGGGACACCTGATCTACACAAAAGGTATGATGCTGATGCTTCCTGATTTTTTTCCCTTGAAAAAAGAAGTGATTTATTTGACCGGATTGTTGGAAGTTATGGCCGCTTTCGGTTTGTTTATATCCTCACTAAGCCGTCTCACGGGCATACTGTTGATTGTCTTTTTTATCCTTATACTACCAACAAATATACTCGCCAGTATAAGACATCTAAATTATGAAACGGCAACTTTTGACGGGAAAGGTACCGAATACCTGTGGTTTCGCATCCCATTTCAGGTACTGTTGATTTGTTGGACTTATTATTTTGCACTATGTTAACTCATGTCTTCTTAACTTAAATATAGCAATAAGTTAACATTTAAAAGTTTAGTTTTATTTAACAATTTTTTATTTTTGCTAAACATTTAATAGTTAAATAGATGAAAGAAGCGATCAAGATGGTGGTATTTGACATGGCAGGTACTACCGTAAATGAGAATAATATAGTTTATAAGACACTTTGCCATGCGATTAATGATATCGGTGGTTATGAACTTACACTGATGGAGGTATTGGAGCATGGAGCGGGGAAAGAAAAATTACAGGCCATTAAGACCGTATTAAAAAAATGTGTGAACGTGGAAGACGAGCAACTGGCCGAGAAGATATTCCAATCATTTTTACAAGCACTTGAGAAAGCTTATGAGGTGGAAGACATTTATCCGAATTCAAACGCCAATGAACTTTTTGCAGTTCTGAAGGACATGAATATACTTTGCGTGTTGAATACAGGGTATGACCGAAAAACAGCAGAATCTCTTCTGAAGAAGCTTGACTGGATTGTCGGACGGGATATTGATGCATTAATTACAGCATCCGATGTACCTAAAAATAGACCTTATCCAGATATGATTGATCTTGCAAGAGCAAATTTTTCAATTACAGATCCCACCGCTGTTGTGAAAATAGGGGATTCAATTATTGATATTCAGGAAGGTCAGAATGCTGGTTGTGCTTTAAGTATTGGCATTACGACAGGGGCTCATCACGCTGATCAGCTAAAATCAGCCAATCCGGATTATATTATTGATGATTTATTGGAAATTGTTCCGATTATAGAGAAATACAATATTCCGAGTCAGGTGGTTTAATAAATAGAGATAATATAAAAAGAATTATAGCAGAAAGAGACCATCCACTTGGTCTCTTTCTGCTATAATAGATCAATCTAAATATGCGTATCTATTGCATCTGTATCCCTTCCATCGAATTTTGGTTTTTATTTTTCTTGAACATATTCATGTCCATTTTGCCAAAACGATAGGATAGGTTCAATTTGACAAGCTGCGGGTTGGAGAGACGATAATAATCCTGGTAGAAACCATCACCCGAAGAGATTATGGTATTTCCACGGGTTCTAAAGATATCGTTTACCGCCAATGTCACGGAAGCGGCCTGATTTTTCAAGAAACTTTTCTTGATGGCAAAATCAATTCCATAAAACGGTTTGATGTATCCCTGAGAGGAACTTTGGGCCTGATTCATCGGAGGACCAAAGGTCTGATTTTGTGTGACTGGCATATTTGTTTTCCCTTGATATTCAAAAGCGAGCTGAAGGTTCCAGTTCTTTTTCAGGTTGAATGTATTATTTAATTTTCCAAATACTGTCCACATACCTTCCGATGGTGTATTGTCATCTATTTCAATTTTTGAATTGTAGAAATTGAGATCTGCTGTCAGGTCCCACCATTTTTTTAAATTATTGGTGTAGGTAAACTCCGCTCCATAGTTTTTGCTTGAATTTGCATTAATATAGGTGTTGATGAAATCCATTTTATCGGTAATGGGATTGAGTTCCTGAGTCAGGTAACGGGTGATCAGGTTAGTGGTATATTTGTAATAAACCGAAGCCAGGAAGGTGCCTTTACCGTGTGTCCGGCTATAAGACAATTCGCCAGAAGTTGTAAACTCCGGAACGAGGTCAGGGTTACCACGGGTGATATTTAAGCTGTCGGTATAGTCAACAAATGGAATTAACTGAAAGAAGTTAGGACGATTGACACGACGGGTGACACTCATCTGTAGCTGATCTTTCTCTGTCAGTTTCTTGCTCAGGAATAGGGAAGGAAAGAGACTAAGAGGGTATTTATTGTGGAACTTTTGGTTCGTGTTGATTAGTTCACCGTCATAGGTGGAATTTTCTACACGCATACCGACTTTATAGGATACCCAATCCTTGAGGTTGCCACCAAGTGAAGCATACGCTGCATAGACCGTATTTTTGTTGTCGTAATTGGCTGACGCAGCGCTGATATCTTTATACTCATCTTCACCGCGGGCTTTGAGGGTGTTGCTATTCAGATTTTTGAGTTTGTTAATCTGCGCGCGAACCCCCGTCTCAAGTTTCATCCCATTTTTGAATGGTTTGACATAATCTGCCTGTACGGTCATGAATTTGTTGTCGCCAGATCCAACGTTCTTTTGGATCTGTGAACCAATGATTTCCCTGTTATCTAAATAATTGGTCGTGTAAGTGCCATTAGATTTGTTTGTTCCACCGAAATAATTGAAGTCCGCAGTCAATTCTTCACCTTCAGTTTTGAATTTCTGAACTAGGCCTGCCTGTAAACCCCTTGGTTTGAAACTACGTTCGGATTCGGAAATTCTATTGCTATTGCCTTGCGATTCCGTTGTTATCATTGTATTTTCATTTGGGCGAAATTTGCCTTCGACAAAGATTCCAGCAACAGATACCGTCGTGCGGGGACTAAGGTCATAATCTAATCCGAGCCTCCCAAAGGTGATCATTCCCTTTGTTTTACCCTCGATATCTTGTTCAACGGTAGAATTAACCCCATCAATTGTACTTTTCCGATAGCTATCGCCTTCGGTATTTGTCCGCATACGCATATTCATTCCCGTGAGGGATATATTGAATTTGTTCTGACGTAAATTGAGACTTCCCATAAAATTGGTTCCACCGAAACGATCTGCCCCAAGGGTAAGCATACCGTTGTAACCTGTTTTTTTATTCTTTTTCAGGATAATATTTAAAATTCCGGCCATACTCCCCGAAGCATCGTATTTGGCAGAAGGATTGGTGATGATTTCGATCTTTTCAATCACGTCAGCAGGTATTTGGTCTGGTGTTAGTGTTGTCGGTTTGCCATCTACAAAGATAGTCGGTGCCGCATTCCGGAGTTTGACATTCCCATCAATGTCGACTTGCACAGAAGGCATATTGCGCATGACATCAATAGCGGTACCGCCCGCTGCTACAATATTCTTTTCTACATTGTATACTTTTTTGTCGATATCCATTTCCAATAATGCTTTACGACCGGTAACGGTGACCTCTTCTAGCTTTCGATTGTCGTTCTCCAAGGTGATCGTACCGAGGTCTTTATTCAATACTTTGTCATCGGATCCATATTCGACAGTAAGGTCTTTAGCGGTATAACCTACTGAGCTTATTTTTAATTTCCATTTATCTTTAGTGGAGAGAGCGGTGAAATTAAATTTCCCATTTTCGAGTGAGCTCGTGCTTTTGAACAAGATCTCCCGCTCTTTGCCCGTAGACTGATCATGGATCACTCGCAGCAGATTGACAGAAGCCTGTGCGATAGGCTTGCCCTGAAGGTCGGTCAGTTGACCGGAGAGTTTGCCTTCAGTGACGGAAAAACCACTTGGACGACCACTTGGAGCCGTTTGGGCATGTAATGAGGCAACAGCGGTTGCCAATAGGAATGCTGCTATAATTTTTTTCATTTTTTCTTTGCTATACGGATCAATAGCCGGTGTTGAACAAATTGACCCAAGCAAATTTGAAAATGATTTCTATACGATGCAATCATCTGTAGACCGACGAACCGAATGTGTAGACGAATGGCTGTTATCGGATGATGTTATCTTGATTCGATGCCGCCTTCATATGGAACTGGGCCATATTTTTGACATACTTTTTGCCAATAGGTAAAGCGATTTCAGGTAATGTAAGTTTTGCCACTGTGCAATGTTCGATTCTAGCTTTGTTAACAATAAAAGAATTGTGTATGCGTAGGAAATCGCTTGCTGGTAATAGCTTCTCCATACCACGTAAATTACTTCGGGTTAGCAGCGGGGTCTGCCGGTCAACCAAATAGATTTTTACGTAATCTTTTAAACCTTCGATGTAGCTGATTTCGTTGAGATAAATCTTTGTTTTTTTATATTCCACATGAACGACAATATGTTCTTTTTCGACAACCTGTTTGTTGCGTAGTGTCATGATATCCTCTACCTTTCGAATCGCGACCGTGAGCCGTTCTTTTGAAATAGGTTTCAAAAGATAGTCTATGGCATTTAATTCAAATCCCTCAACAGCATATTGATGATAAGCTGTGGTAAATATAATTAGAGGTGGATCTTCGAGGTTCCGGACAAACTGCGTTCCTAATTGCTCGGGCATTTGGATGTCCAGAAAAATGAGGTCCACCGCCTGATTTTTTAGGTATTCGGCAACATCGACAGGGGAATGGAATTTCTGTAGAATTTCAATTTGGTCAAAACTCAATAAGTCATCCTCGAGCAGATTAAGCGCGAATGGTTCATCATCAATTAGTATACATTTAATCTTCATCTGTCATTAATCTGAGTGCAACTTCAAAGTATCCATCTACCGTTCTTTTGATGGATAGATCATGGCGATTGGGATAAAGCAATTGTAGTCTTCGTTTCACATTTGTTAACCCGATGCCTTCATTTGGCCGATGCTCGGTATATTGCAATATTTTGTTAGCAGATTTAAATACGAGTCCACCTGGAATATCTATGAATTGAAATTGTATGTCGGGAATATTTTTACTGTCCACGCCATATTTGAATGCATTTTCTACAAAATGAATAAACAATAAAGGTGGGATCATTCTGTTCTTGAGGGGGCTTTCGATTTTCAGGTCAACTTCTCCCGGAATGGGGAGCCGTAATGTCTGTAAAGCAATGAAATTGCGCATATGATCAATTTCTTTGAAAAGTTCGACCTTTGGTCCATCAACTTCATAAAGTATATAACGAAGCATTTCGGATAGCTTGACTATTGTACCTTCAGAATCAGGGGATTGTTTGCGGATCAGCCAACGAATATTGTTGAGCGTGTTGAATAAAAAATGTGGACTGATCTGGAGTTTCAAAATAGTCAGTTCTGCGGTTGTCTTTTCTAATGCGATTTGTTTGTTAAGTTCCTTTTGTCTTGCCTGTTCATTATAAAGAAAGATCATGGACGAGGTGATCATGCAAAGCGAATAGATAATTCCCGGACCGACAACAAGGCGAACAAAAAGTATATTCTCCTTTTTAAAATGAGCTAATTCTCCATTGGGGTTGAAATAGACGATTGCATAATTGAGCAGGACGTAGGCTATAAAGCCCAGTGCGATAAATAGGATAAAAACCTTTCGGCGGCCAAAGAAATACCTCGGTGCGACAAGGTAACAATGTAGATAAAAATTGCTCGCCAAAAAGATGATATTAGCAAGATGCGATAGTGCCGAATAGATTTTAAAATCAGCGATTTTGTCAGGCTGATAGAGATAGGTAATAAAAGGTAGTAAGAGCAAAATGACCCATATCACAATATGTAAATAGAATTTTCTAAAGAATCTACTGATCATGGGATATTCTTACTTAACGCTGTGTTATTATTGGACGATAATCAAAAATATAAAAATATTTGTGATACCAGCATAGATCTGTTGTGTGGAATGGTATAAATTTTAGTTCAATTGTTGTATATCGAAATATTTCAAGCGCATTGCCAGGTATAATTGCTTAGACTCTTCAAAATAGTTTTGTATTTTGCATACATAAACTTGACAGCGTGACATTCAATCCAAACCGATATAATAAAATGCCATACAGGCGATGTGGGAAGAGTGGTATCCAGCTTCCGGCTATTTCCCTTGGGCTATGGCAAAATTTTGGTGATATCGATCAGAAAGAAGTGTTTAGGCAGACCCTACATACGGCTTTTGACAATGGTATCACCCATTTTGATCTTGCGAATAATTACGGACCGCCTCCGGGCAGTGCGGAGCAAAATTTTGGAACGATAGTGACGACAGATTTTGTAGGATACCGGGATGAGCTCTTGGTATCCACCAAAGCGGGGTATACGATGTGGGAAGGACCTTATGGCGATTGGGGGAGCCGTAAATATGTTATGGCAAGCCTGCATCAGAGCTTAAAGCGTCTAAAGTTAGACTATATTGATATTTTTTATCATCACAGGCCCGATCCCAATACGCCATTGGAAGAAACCATGTGCGCGTTAAGTGATATTGTACGACAGGGAAAGGCCCTTTATGTAGGTTTATCGAACTATCCTGCGGATTTGGTAACGGAAGCGGCAGCGATATTACGCGATCTGAATTGCCCCTGTTTGATCCATCAACCAAAGTATTCCATGTTGGTGCGTAACCCCGAAGAAGGGCTGTTGAACATACTGGATGAAGAGGGGATCGGGATTATCGCTTTCTCACCTTTGGCCCAGGGCTTACTGACCAATAAATACTTACAGGGTAGTATTCCAACAGATTCTCGGGCCTCAAAAGAGCATTTTTTAAAGAGTACTGCTGTTACATCCGAGCTTATTACAAAACTGTCTGCTTTGAATGGCCTTGCTGCGCAACGTGGACAATCACTCGCACAAATGGCAATTGCCTGGTTATTGAAGGATCAACGCCTGACTTCGGTTTTGGTCGGAGCGAGAAACAGTGCGCAATTGACTGATTCTTTAAAGTCGCTCGAAAATTTAAGTTTTAGTCAGGAAGAGCTTCAGCAGATAGAAGCGATTCTATCGTCGACTTAATTTTTGGATAAACAATAAATGTCGATATATATGTTTGCCTTTAAAGCCAAATTGGAGATAATAGGAATCAACCCTTTTGTTTTTGTGCCCGATGAAATTTTACATAATCTCTTCGCCGAAGCTAGAGTGGATAAGGGCCATATCCCTATTAGTGGAAAAGTAAATGGTAAAGATTACAAACAGACCCTATTACGTTATAAGGGCGAGTGGCGATTGTATATCAATACCCAGATGTTGGCAAACTCTCCTAAGCGGATCGGTGAACTATTGGAAGTGTCTGTTGTTTTTGATCCCACTGAACGAAGTTTAGTGCCACATCCCGAACTTGAGCAGGCATTGACGGAAAATGACGTGGCAAAAGCTGTCTTTGACCGCTTGGCACCATCCAAAAGAAAAGAGATTATCCGTTACATTTCTTTCTTAAAGACAGATGAAAGCCGACGAAAAAATATTGAAAAGGCAATCGGATTTTTACTTGGTAAAAATCGGTTTATCGGGCGCGAGAAACCGGAATAAAAAAGTTTGTTGGAGGAATAGATAAAAAAAATAAAATGGAAGACGCAAAGGTAAGATGGGGAATCATCGGGTGCGGCGATGTTACAGAGAAAAAAAGCGGACCCGCATTTAATAAAGTTAAAGATAGCAGCTTGTTGGCGGTAATGCGGAGAGACGCTGCTAAAGCTGCCGATTATGCCCATAGACATCAAGTCCCGCATTGGTATTCGACGGTCGAGGACTTATTGGACAATCCGGCATTGAATGCTATCTATATCGCTACTCCACCATCCTCGCATTTTGACTATGCATTGAAGGCCTTGGAAGCCGGAAAAAATGTCTATGTTGAGAAACCGGTTACATTGAATGCAGAGGAAGCGAGGCTACTTTTGGAGGTTGTCAGGAAGACTAATGGCAAGTTAGTGGTGGCGCATTATCGCAGGCAGTTACCCTTATTTCTCAAAGTAAAAGAGTTGTTAGAGGCTGGGCAGATAGGAGCAATTCGGACGGTGCAGCTCCGGTTATGGCAGAGTCGGTTACCGGAATTAGTGACCAAGGGAGCAGCAGACTGGCGTACAGACCCAACAATTTCCGGAGGTGGATATTTTTTTGATCTTGCACCACATCAATTGGATCTGATGTTGTATTTTTTTGGCTTACCGATTTCCTTTGGAGGATTTAGCCAGATTCAGGATGCAGCCAGTACTGTCGCTGATCACACAACTGGAACTATATTATTTGAGAATCAGGTTGTTTTTAATGGAAGCTGGTGTTTCAATGTCAGGCAAGAAGATCATGTAGATCGCTGTGAGATCATAGGTAGCCGGGGGAGGATCAGCTTCTCCATATTTGGCAATTCCATAACAGTTCAATCTGATAGTGAAGAGCATGAACTTGTATTTGAGCATCCTGAGCATATACAATATCCAATGATCGCTAGTACAGTCGCTTTTTTTGAGGGGAATGGTCCAAATCCTGCACCTATGGAGGAGGCTTTGACTTTAATGAAAATTATTGATTGTTTTGCTGAGATAAAATAAGCGGCTAGTAGTAGACTAGCGATAGATTTCAACTCTTATAACAGGACAATCCTGAAAAGGAGTACTGTCATAAGAGTCATTTTTTTGTGCTTAAATTTTAAATCTTAGACAAGGCAGTATTGATAAATGATAGTTCATCTATTGTAAGGTCAATTGCTGTCGCTCCGGCATTAGCAATAGCCTGGTCTGCGTTTCGCGCTCCAGCTAATACAACGGTTATAGCAGGTTGCAAGCTCGTCCAGCGTAGTACCAATTGAGAGAGCGTAACGCCTTTATCAGCTGCCATTGGGCTGATGGTGTCTAAGAAAGTTTTTACGTTATTGAGGTCAAATTGCTGAAAGTAGCCGTTACGGTGATCATTTTCTTTCAATTTACCTTCATTAAAATATTTGCCTGTAAGCAAACCGCGTTCCATGGGGCTATAAACAATAATGCCTAAATGATGTTGTTGAGCGTACGGTATAAGTTCTTGTTCAATGCTGCGGTTCAACATGCTGTAACCTACTTGATTACTTGCGATTTGTATTGAATCCTGAGCTTCTGAAACTTGTTTGACACTATAGTTGCTCACTCCAGCTGCACGAATTTTTCCTTGTTGCAAAAGCAAATCTAAGGCCTCCATTGTTTCAGAAATGGGTGTGGTACTGTCAGGCCAATGGATTTGCAATAGGTCTATATAGTCGGTTTGCAGACGTTTTAGACTGTCTTCGACTTCTTTGATAACGCTAGCTTTGGCAGCATACTTGTAGACCGGGATAGTTTTGCCCTTTTCCTCGGCATCGAAGAAGAATTCACCTTTGCCTTGATTACTTCCGTCCCATACTAAACCAAATTTGGTTAGCAACTGAAGTTTGGATCTATCGTAACCCTTTATCGCTTCGCCTATCATCTGCTCACTTAAACCAAAACCGTAGAAAGGAGCTGTATCTATCGTGGTAACCCCATGATCGATGGAAGCCTTAACAGACTCGATAGAGTCTTTTTTTTCATTACCACCCCACATATTTCCTCCTATGGCGAAAGCACCATACGTGATTGCCGATAATTCTAAATCTGTTTTTCCTAATTTCCTGTATTCCATTTTTTATTATTTTAATTTTTTGTTTGCCCTCCACATATTTTCATCAAAATAAAAAGGAGCAACTTGCTCAATACACTGATTTGAATGATTGATGCTGCAAAGGTAGAACAGTATTTTCTATCATTAAAATAACTTAAATTGCATTTGTGTATAATTTTAATGATAGTTTGCGCTCCTTGTTCACAGATTGAATTTTATTTCTCTTTGTACTTCAGAAGAGAAACAGGTAAATTTAAGGGAACCAAAAGTGAACTTACGCACAAGAACCGTAAAGAATATAGAACCCATTGATATTTATAGTATGCGGATAGAAGAAGAATTTAAACCTGATGCAATCATTATCGGGACTGGCCTAGCAGGATTAACTGCAGCAATGGAAATTACCAACGCAGGAAAGAAGGTACTTCTATTGGATCAAGAGACCAAAAGAAATCTCGGGGGACAGGCATTCTGGTCTTTTGGCGGCTTATTTTTTATCAACTCACCACAACAACGTCGTATGGGGATCAAAGATTCTTTGGAGTTGGCGCAGCAAGATTGGTTCGGTACCGCAGGTTTTGATCGGGCAGCAGATTACTGGCCTCGTCAATGGGCCGATGCCTATTTGAACTTCGCTGCTGGTGAGAAATACGCGTATGTAACCAAGTTAGGTATTAAATTCATGTTTATGGTAGGCTGGGCGGAGCGTGGAGATGGCCGTGCTTCTGGTCACGGAAACTCGGTACCTAGATTTCACGTAAGTTGGGGAACCGGAACAGGAGTCGTTCAACCTTTTATAGAAAAGGCCTATACCGCAGAAAAAAATGGACTCTTGCAATTTAAATTTAGGCATCGTGTTACCGGGTTGATTACAGAAAATGGTGCTGTAAAAGGAGTATTTGGTGATATTTTAGAAGATGATGATCAAGAAAGGGGAGTTGCGACCAATAGAAATATCATTGACACATTCGACTATCATGCCCCGCACGTTGTCATTGCTTCGGGCGGGCTTGGCGCCAATCACGAACTGGTACGAAAGAACTGGCCTGAACGGCTGGGTAAAGCTCCATCCGCGATGATTTCTGGAGTTCCGGCATATGTAGATGGAAAGATGATTGCTGTCGCCGAAGAAATTGGTGCCCATACGATCAATAAAGATCGCATGTGGCATTATACCGAAGGCATCCAGAACTGGAATCCGATTTGGCCCAATCATGGTATACGTATTTTACCCGGTCCTTCCTCACTTTGGTTTGATGCGAAAGGAAATAGACTTCCGGCGCCATTTTTACCGGGGTTTGATACCTTGGGTACACTAAAGCATATACAAGATAGTGGCTATTCGTATTCCTGGTTTATTTTGACACAAAAAATCATAAAAAAAGAATTTGCGCTTTCTGGCTCCGAACAAAATCCAGATATCACCAATAGGGATTATAAACTCTTCCTCAAACGGATTTTCGGTAAAAAAGCCCCCGCACCGGTTGAAGCGTTTAAGGAGAATGGGGTAGATTTTATCGTTTCGGACACATTATCGGAATTGGTCCGAAAAATGAACCTGCTGTCGGGAGATGATCTGTTAAATTACGAATCTATTGAATCACAGATCATGGCAAGAGACCGCGAGTTGGATAACAAATTCTCTAAAGACACGCAAGTCAATTATATCCGTAGTACGCGAAAATATCTCGGTGATCGGCTTGGAAGGGTCTCGTCTCTACATAAGATATTGGATCCGAAGAATGGACCATTGATTGCTGTACGTTTACATGTGCTTACACGTAAGACGTTGGGCGGGATTAAGACAAACCTTGACGCACAGGTCCTGACAGTGGACGACCAAATTATCGAAGGACTGTATGCAGCCGGTGAAGTTGCTGGTTTTGGCGGTGGCGGCATGCACGGGTATAGGGCATTGGAAGGGACATTTTTGGGCGGTTGCATTTTTTCGGGTATGAAAGCAGGAAAACACATCGCCTGGAAGATGCCGAAGGCTCCCTAAAAACGTAAAACTCGTTTCAATAGAAAGAGAATTTCTTTATTTTTCCTAATCCTCCTGATTAAATGTTATATTAGTTACCTCTAGGGAAAGTGCTGCATGAATCGTCTTTACAAAAAAGATAGTAGAGCAAATCAAAATAAACCAAACTAAGCAATGAAAAGAAAAGATTTTATCCGCAATGCAGGAATCCTGACAGCCTCAGCACTCTTTGCCAATACACGTGTTTTCGGTTTTCAATCTGAACTTATCCGTGTTGGACTGATTGGTGTAAACGGTATGGGCTGGTCCAATCTAAATGCAATATTGAAAATTCCCGGTGTCCAATGTACAGCACTTTGCGATGTTGATGAAAATATACTCCGCAATCGGGCTGAAGAGTTAAAAAAACGAAATATTACGGTCCGAACCTATATCGAGTATAAAGATCTGCTCAAAGCAAATGATGTGGATGTTGTAATCGTGGCCACGCCAGATCATTGGCATTGCCTACAGATGGTAGATGCTGTTGCAGCAGGCAAGGATGTATATGTTGAAAAACCTATTGGAAATTCCATTCGGGAATGCGAGCTAATGGTTGCTGCAGCAAAAAAATATAAACGTGTGGTCCAGGTTGGACAATGGCAACGGAGCCAGCAGCATTTTAGGGACGCTATGGCCTTTGTACATGGTGGAAAACTGGGTAAGATCCGTTTGGTAAAAGCTTGGGCGTATCAAGGATGGATGAAAAGC
This sequence comes from Sphingobacterium sp. HMA12, assembly GCF_002933815.1. Lineage (GTDB taxonomy): Bacteria > Bacteroidota > Bacteroidia > Sphingobacteriales > Sphingobacteriaceae > Sphingobacterium. The sequence goes on along the minus strand of NZ_BEYR01000001.1, from coordinate 2,586,099 downwards.
ATTCCGGTGCTGCCTGATGCTTCGGTGCCTGCCGGTGTTCATTATGACAAGTGGCTCGGACCTGCCCCAAAACGGGCTTTCAATCCCAATCGTTTTCATTTTAATTTTAGGTGGTACTGGGATTATGCCGGGGGCCTGATGACGGATTGGGGCGTGCATATGCTGGACTATGCGCTGATCGGGATGAAAGTTTCTGATCCGGTATCCGTTATGGCTGCCGGAGGTAAGTTTGCTTATCCTGATGATGCCGCGGAAACTCCGGATAGTTTAACCACCGTTTATGAGTTTGACGGATTCAATGTCCAGTGGGAACAGGCAACCGGAATAGATCTCGGGCCTTATCAAAAAACACATGGGGTCGCCTTTATCGGAAATAATGGCACATTGGTGGTCAATCGTGAAGGCTGGGAGGTTATCCCCGAAAAAGGTCGTATGGAGGCTGTTGCTTTTCAACCTTCAAAAGATAATGGACTGGATAAGCATATGGTCAATTTTATAGAAGCTGTTCGCAATAAATCCAGTGAAGGACTGCATGCGCCGATCGAGGCCGGTGCCCATATTGCCATTTTCTCTCAGATGGGGAATATTGCTTATCGAAGCAAAAAGAAGCTGTATTGGGATAAAAATAAACGCACCTTCAATGATAAAGATGCAGATCGCTATCTGGCTAAAAGTTATCAAAATGGGTATAGTATGCCTAAGGTATAATATTGTATCTGATGTATCAAAAGTTATTATCGATGAATTTTAAAACGATCGTTTTTGGGATAGCAATCAATACACTTTGTCCACATCATACTCTTGGGCAACGAATGGAAGAGATGTGGGATGGTGCTGGCGGGAAAAGTGCTATTTCACAAAATAGGGGAAAGCTGTTTCGCGAGGGGAAATATGCCCTATTTATTCATTGGGGTATTTATTCCCAATTAGCAAATAAATGGCAGGGAAAAACCTATTATGGAATCGGAGAATGGCTTATGAACAAGAGCATGGCGAATATTCCGCCTGCGGAATATATGTTGGCAGCGTCTTCTTTTCATCCGGATCAATTTGATGCCAAGGCTATTGTGCAGCTGGCAAAAGATGCTGGAATGCGTTATATCGTTATTACCAGTAAACACCATGATGGGTTTTCGATGTTTCATTCGAAAGTTAACCCGTTCAATATCGTCGATGCGACAGATTTTAAACGCGATCCGATGACCGAATTGGCTAAAGCTTGTAAGGAAGGTGGGATCGGTTTTGGTTTTTATTATTCTCAAAATCAGGACTGGACTTATCCCGGTGGAAACGGTGGACCCAAGGTGGATGCACAGGGGAAAGTGAAATCTTTTGACGATTACTTTTGGGAGAAATGCTATCCTGAGGTACAGCAAATTACAACAGGCTATGGTCCAATAGAACTGGTATGGTTTGATACGCCGGGCGGAATGGATAAAAAATATGCACAGAAGCTCGTTGAACTGGTGCATAAGAATCAACCGGGGGCGTATGTTTCCGGGAGGGTAGGGCATGGGCTGGGGGATTATTCTACGTTGGGAGATATGGAGGTGCCCAGGGAGAATGTGCAAGGGCTCTGGGAAACTGTTGACGTGACCAATGATTCTTGGGGTTATGCTTGGTATGATAACAACTGGAAGAGTAGCCGGGAGATATTGCAACGCACACTATCAACAGTTGCACGCGGAGGGACGTATATGTTGAACGTAGGACCGAAACCGGATGGTTCTATTCCGGATCAGGCAGATTTAGCCCTCCGCAATGCAGGTACCTGGATCAAGCGCTATCCAGAGACCGTATACGGCGCCCAGGCATCGCCCTGGAAGCATGCGCTACCTTGGGGGGACGCCACGGTACAGGGGGACCGAATTTCCTTACTGGTCTATAATTGGCCTGCCGATGGAACCTTATACGTTCCGGGGTTGACAAAAGGGATACAGTCTATCAGACTCCTGGGGACGGACAGTCAGGAAAAATTGAATTATAAGCTTGAAAAGGATTGGCTTAAAATTGACATTCCCAAAATCGCACCCGATAAGATGGTTTCCGTTATCCAGATTAAGGTAAACGGTGCGCCTCAGGTCGAAAAAATGCTGGGTGTTGATCCTGCGCTTGAAACCGTTATTCCTGTTGATTTTGGGGAGGTGGTGAACTGTACGAAAGAAGGGAAATCCTGGATGGAGAAATTTGGTGAATGGAAACATGTCGTTCAGGTCAATAAATGGACAGAAAAAAGCCGGTTCTCCTATGAAATAGCTATTGAAAAGCCGGGCTACTATCAGATAGACATGAATTATGCGGGCGAAGGACGGATGGTGTGGCGTATTGAAAATTCGGCAGGAGAACTGGTACAGAACCAACAGGAATCTGCACATGTGTATAATTGGTATCCTTGGGGCTGGATGAAATTCAGTAAGGCAGGACGGTATAAAATTAGTGTTTCGTTGATTGAGGGTAATGCTGATAAGGCGAGTCTGACCGCTCTTCGGTTTAAATATGTGGAATAGGAAGGATTGACGAAGATGGATATTATTTTCGGTATTTATTCGTCAAAAACCTGACAAGTCCAGTCATGGCTTTGAAGGCAAGCAACCCCAATCCTATACCCAACACAATGCCCAGGCCAATGCCGATCAGAATAGCCATGTTATTGCTATACCAATCATATACGGCATTAAGGAAAATACAAAATATAACGGAAACTATGCTGCTGCCCACAACGGCTGAAGAAAGGAATAGGGTTTTGAATCCTTTGGTTATGGACCGCTGTTGTAATCCGACGATAACCGATGTTGAAATAATGCCGGCGCTAATAAGCAAGATAATTGTTGCAACAAAGAGTAAACCAAGAAGGATGCTTATGACCGTGAGTGCTAAAAACACGAATGAACCCATCAGGAGCAGTACAGCTAAAAAATCATCATCGTTACGGAAAGAGTCAATCACATAATAATGGCTCGGTAAGAATCTGATTAATAATGTGGATAATAATGCTAGCAACCCCATTCCGCCTTGTTTTACTGCATGATCAGATTGATTTTTTCAATGGAATCTTCATTTTCAAGGAAATCAATATAGGGGATCAAGGGCTCGATATCTTGCTTGTCCATTGTTTCCAAATCGTCAAACAATGCTTCTACAAAATCATTACAGAAAGATTTGCCAAAACTATAGGCTCTGATTCTTGTTAAATCATCGTAATTTATCTCTGTTGCATTCAGATTAAGCACCTCTTCGGGAATCTCATAGTCGCCATCGGCTGGATAGCCAATATACCTGAACATTCTTTCTTTCCATACCCTGAATAAAATCTGATGTGAAACGTGGTTCCCAAAGTATGTGAAAATCTGAGTGAGAAGTTCAGATGCTATTTCTTTTTCAAAAATACCTGAGATACTTTTGTCAAGCAATTCAGCATAAGCCAAGAAAATAGAGCTGTTGAAACGGACATCAAAATGGGAGGTCAACATAGAAACCACGTTTTCTTTGCCCTGGGTTCGTAGTAATTGTCTTGCTGCTAATGAGGTGAGGTTGTGTTTTTGCTCGTGGCCGTGGTTATCGGGGATGAGTACAGTATGATCCTTTTCAAAGAGGGAAATGACGAATTTCCAATCTTCAGGTCTCTTGAGGATTTTACAGTTGTGGGCTAAGTAACCACTCCGCTTGGGATCAGGCTTCTTGTCTCCGACTATGACCTCAGCAGGCTGAATAATATGCTCTGGAGGAATTTTAAACCTGCGTATATGCACAAAGAGTTCTTCTCCGGAAGGTAACGCAAGGGTACCAAATCCTTTGTTATTGTCGAACCATTTGACAGCGCCGATAAACATGGCTGGTGTTGAGTTTTGTTTCAATGCTATAAAGGTAATGAATTAAAATATTTATTATGCATTGAAAATTAAATATTTGCGATTATCCGTTGAATAAAGATATTTTTAGGGGCATTCGCACATCTGAAGTGATTTTCCGGTGGTGAAGATGCAACGAAAACCAGTCAATTGAAGTGATTTATGGATATATAGCCCATTGATCCATGACTGAAATTCATATTTGCTAATAATTATTTATGTATTTTTCGTTAGTGTATAATCAATGGGTTTTGAAAAATGTATTATTATGAATAATTTCATAAATAATAAACTCATCATTTTACTATGCACTATCAAGCCGTATATCAGAAGATAGATTATAAACGCTATCAATTTTTAAGACAACAGTCCGGGTTATCGCCAAAAACGAACGAAGCTGCACGTCTAGGAATGGAAAATTCCTTATGCTGTGTGGCTATTTTGGATGGGGACAATGATAATGAAATAGTAGGTATGGGTAGGATCGTTGGCGATGGTGCTTGCCATTGCCAGGTCGTTGACATCTGTGTGCTCCCCGAGCATCAGAAAAAAGGGCTTGGAAAACTGATTATGCAGAAACTTGATGAATACATGAATTCGAACCTGCCAGATAGCTGCTATGTCAGTTTGATCGCAGATGGTCCTGCTTTCCAGCTCTATGCGCAATATGGTTTTAAGGAGGTGTGGCCTGCATCAAGAGGTATGGGTAGAACGTTTTAAAATGAATAGGCTATGATGCATCGTATAATTGCGAAATCCATCCTCAATAAGACAAAACGAAGAGATCCTTGGTTTCTTGATGATTATACGCTGAATCCCTACAGTGGTTGCTCTTTTAATTGTTTGTATTGTTATATCCGGGGAAGTAAGTACGGAATCAACATGGCAGAAAAGCTGAGTATGAAGGGGAATGCTGTCGAATTGCTGGAAAAGCAGCTGGCATTACGTGCGCGTAAAAAACAATATGGAATTATTGTCCTTTCTTCTGTAACAGATCCTTATCTGCAGCTGGAACAGTCCGAATTGCTTACCCGACAGTTGCTGGAAGTCATCCTGCACTATCGTTTTCCGGTACATATTATTACGAAGTCGAACTTAGTTACCCGGGATTTTGATTTGTTAAGAAAGATTGATGCAGAAGCAATACTTCCTGAAGATCTTCAGTCGAGATTAGGACATAAGGCGTTTGTTACCTTTTCATTTTCGACGATAGATGATCGTGTTGCCGGTATTTTCGAACCGGGGGCTCCCAAGCCTTCACTACGATTGGAAGCATTAAGGCAAGCGCGTGAACACGGGCTCCATAGCGGCGTCAGCCTGATGCCACTGTTGCCCTATATATCGGATACTGGGGCGAGTCTGGAATTGCTATTTCAGACTTTTCAGACTATTGGCGCCAGCTATGTTTTTCCTGCTACGCTCGTCCTATACGGAAATGATCCTGCGGACAATAGCGCACTGGTCATGCGCGCTATCGAAAAACATTATCCTCAGCTATTACAAAAGTATCAGCGACTATTTGGTGCAGATGGAAAATTGCAGGGTTACTACCGCCAAGCCTTTGCAAATAAGGCTAAGTCGTTGTCTTCACAATATGGATTGCGGGATAGTCTGTTTTGTTCAGAAAGTCCTGACGAGTAGTCTACCTTTTCAAAAATGCCCAACCCTTTTTTATCGACGAAACGCCCTTAATTGACCCAGCGTTTTTCCGTTTCTACCTTCCCTTAGATCATCCATTTACACACTATTATTCAGTTATTGAGCTTATATCTACGTTCGTTTTTATGCGTTTTTTATTTATTTATTGAGTTATATTGCGCTATTTAATTTAGATTTATTAAAAATAATTTTAATAAGTGCCTTTAAATCGCCTATATTTGCAATTGTTTAGAATGATTTTAAACAGATGAATTTCTAGATGCGTTTTTGTTCGTACTTATGAAAAAAGAATATTGGACTTTTTTTGCCTCACTTTGTCTTGTTATGGATGTATATGGACAATCCGTTTTAATTCAGGGGAAAGTTACTGATGATAGGAAAGCGTTATTGCCAGGAAGCACTGTAATGCTGAATCAACTGGATCTGTCAAGTGTAACCAATAATCGCGGCGAGTATAGTCTAAAAATTCCAACCGGGCAGTTTGGGAAATCGATTATTTTATCGGTCTCTTATTTGGGGAAAAAGGCGATAGAGCGGACAATTTTATTGGACTCTTTAAAAAAGGTCGAGAATTTTGTCTTGCAGGATATGAGTCTTGCACTTAATGAGGTAGCTGTACAGGCGAAAAAAGGGGAATTAAGTAACTCTTCCTTGGTATTTGACCGTGAAATGATCGAAAGATATCCTGCCCTTAGTGTAAATGACCTATTGAACCGTCTTCCGAACCGCAAAAACACCGCACCTTCCGTGCAAGATATGCAAATGTTGACACTGCGTGGAGCCTTTGAAGAAACTACTGTTGGCGCACGGAATGCGAATGAACTCAATAATGCCTTTGGTGTTGCCATCGTTATGGATGATATTACCCTTGGAAATAACGGGAATATGCAAGGACGTAACCCCGGTATATTTGGAATGTCAGGCGCAACCAATTCGATCAAACCTTCAGATTATGGATTGACGGGGCGTCCTGGGACGACAAAATCCTATTCGGGCGAGAATGTTTTTGGGGGTGTGGATCTGCGTCAAATCCCTGTGGAAAATATTGAGCGTTTGGAGGTAATATCGGGGGTCGCCCCGGCACGTTATGGCGATTTATCCAACGGTGCTGTGATCATTGAAAGGCAGGCAGGAAAGACCCCCGCTTTTTTCCGGCTTCAGGTCCGTAGTAATGCCACCTCCTATGGATTATCCAAGGGTATGAGCCTGGGGAAGAATTTGGGGACGATTAACACTGATCTAGGTTATGTTAAATCCTATGCCGACAATAGGGATAAATTGAAGCAATATGACCGCGTCAATGGGACATTGATCTGGACAAATTACTTTGGAGCTGAAAAAAAATTAAAACAAACTTTTTCAGGATCTTACAATAAAGTGATTGACCGGGTGAACAAAGATCCGGATGATCCGCAGTCCAATGCAATTTCATTTGGTGGTTGGGGTTGGAATGCTGCTAGCCGCACAAGTTACAAATTGGAGCATGAATTTCTCAAAAACATCAATTTTAATGCAGGCATAAGTTCCAGCCAACAAAACACCTACCGTGAACATTATTATAATGGTGGCGTTGTCCTCTATACGGATTCTGTTCAGACAGGTGTTGTGGAAGGACAATATGCGCCAGGACAATACACTGCGTTCGATGCAGTTGATAATAGACCCTTAAATTTAAATGGTAGACTAGAGGCAAATGCTTTTGCGATCACCGGAAATATAGTTCATAAGATAAACTTTGGTGCCAATTACAGCTATGATATCAATCGGGGTAAAGGGCGCTTGGCGGATCCTTCAATACCCAAGAAGGATCTCGGTAGCAGATCAGATCGATATTACGATTTCTCATTAACACATGCCTTGCAAAATTTTGGTTTCTATGCCGAGGATGCCGCTCGTATGAAATTGTTTAATAAAGACCTGGCCATAAGAGCGGGTGTTCGTTGGGATGTCATGAATGGTCATTCTTCCTTTTCTCCCAGAACGAATATCAATTATGCACTTTCCAAATCCACGCAGATTGGACTGGCGTATGGGCTGTCTTTTAAATCTCCCGGATTGGCTCAATTGTATCCCGGACCTACATTTGATGAGATAATTTTGCTAAATGCTTATAACGGCAGAGAGGATGAGAGCACAGCCTTGATTTATCTGAGAAGGTATGAAAAAGACAATAGCAATCTGAAAAGCAGTATGGGACAGACTTTAGAGTCTTCCTTGTCCTGGAACAAAAATGGTCATTATTTACGGACTAATCTTTTCTATAAAAAGAATGCGCGTAGTATCAATACTGCTACTGCTTATGAAGTGAGAGACTTACCTGCATATGAGGCAACCCCGGTTCCGGGCGCTAAACCAGTTGTCAGGGAGAAAGGAACAAAGCGGTATCTGTTGTCCAATCTATATTTTGACAATAGTAATAGTTCATCCAACTTCGGCCTTGAGGTCATGTATTCAGCTCCGCGGATTCCGTCTCTCATGACAACTTTTTCGGCCACGGCTGCATTTACGCTTGCTAATGCAAGTTCTTCGACGTTAAATAGTACTCCGTTTAATGCCGAACGAACAGCATTGGATGATATTGTAATCGGTTTTTTCCCGGCTAAATCTACCAAAAGTTATTTGAGCAGAGCACAACTCAGAAGCTCTACACATTTTCCGGCGCTGCGATTGATCATCGAATTCAGTGCAGACTGTGAATTGTATAATTATAGCAAAACTGCCTATGGGGATATCATACCCGTAGGGTACTATACCCGCGACTATGAATATCATGCGATTGATCAATTTGATATAACGAATCCAAAACATCTCGAACTCTATGCGAAAAGAAAAGTCGATGCGGATCGTGTCAATGCCGATAATAATTATGTGTATTGGAGCTTTAATCTCAATATGGCCAAGGAAATAGGCAAGAATATCTATCTCTCTTTTAATGTCTATAATTTCCTGGATTATCAGCCGCGGTTTTATAGAGAAGGGGCGACTGGCGTGAAGGCACCCAATTCGTCACCAAACTATGGTGCACAATTAACCTATAAATTCTAAACTCAAAAAATTAAACAATATGAAAACACGTTATTTGATTCCGCTTTTATTTTTACCTTTTATATCTTGTAAAAAGGATAATACACCCGGTGTACAGCCATTGGATATTAAATTAAATTTGAAATACGCATCTGCGGAGCTAAATGGTAAGTTAGATTTGAGCAAGGTGGTGGTTAAAGTGACCAATCTGTCGACAAAGACCAGTATGACCTATTCGCCGACCCAAGGCGTGGTCAATCTGGTATCCATTATGCCAGGCGAGTACGATATAGATGCTTCCATTACAATTCCCAAAGACCAATATTTTAACTCAACGGGGGAAGCAATTTTTGAGGATGTTACATTTAATGCGGCCATAAAAAAAGTAAACCTAACCAGTTCCTCAAGTTTGGATCTTGAATTAATTGCTGGTCTTCTGGGCAATTTTGTTATCAAACAAATCTATTATGCCGGATCAGACAATAAAGAAGGCGCTATTTATAGAGATCAGTTTTTTGAAGTTTATAATAATACCGACCGGGTTTTATATGCTGATAGCCTTTATTTTGGCCGTCTGTGGGGAAGACAGCGGAATACAAATGATCCTGTTCATTATCAGGTCAATGGACAATTGGATTGGAGTCAATCAATGGGGATGACTATCGGCGAAACCGCGAATACAGATTATGTCTATTTAAGAGATCTGTTTATGATTCCGGGAAATGGGAAGAGCTATCCAGTAGAACCAGGTAGGAGCATCGTGATTGCGCAAAATGCATTGAACCATAAGGTGCCATTTATAGGAAATAATGGAAAGGAAGTGGCCATTAAAAAACCAGAGTTAACAATAGATTTGAGTAAAGCTAGCTTCGAGGTGCATTATGGAGATATCCCAGGTAATAAGCCCTTTTCAACCGATATTGATAATCTGGATGTACCTAATGTTCAGATATTGGATTATACGGGCAATGACTGGATCCTGGATAATTTAGGACGTGATGCCTATGTGATATTTAAGCATTCGGACCGGGCTGCCGTAGAGAATCTTCCTAGCTACCCCGAACCGTCCATAAATCCACCAAGTTCTACAGCAAAAAAATACAGACAGTTGCCTGTCAATTGGATGATGGATGCCGTAGATGTGCAACCCAATACGACAGATGATAGAATTCCTAAAAAACTACCGCCAGCTTTAGATGCAGGCTTTACATTCGTAACACTCGGTGGCTACTCATCCCAATCCGTGATTCGTAAAACCGATAAAACCACGAATGGCGTTCGAAAGTTGAAGGATACAAATAATTCAACAGTGGATTTTGTTGTCATAAAAGCAAATCCATTCGGTTTTGCGGATTAAGATGCACAATGCAATTCGATTTCATCTGCTTGCTGTCAAGCAAGCAGATGAAAGTTGAAACAATAACTAACGAGCCGTCCCGGACGATTTCTATCTGCATGCTCATTTATACTTTGAGCAAGTCATTAATAAAACAATTCTATCGATGAAAAGTATTGAATATATTGCTGCCGCTACCGCATTTTTTTTAAGCTGTATTGCTGTGCAAGGGCAAATAAAGCCTAGTGCAACAGTGGATTCATTGACAGCGACACTGTACTGGTCCCAACCTTCATCTATTATGTCTCATGATATGGCTGTTCGAAATAGGGTGTGGATTTCAGAGGAAATGAAGAATAAGTCTTCCATATTAGGGGTTCAACAGTCGATCGCCAAAGGAAGTTTCCAGCCTGCACAGGGTGCTGATGGACTAAAACAGACCTACATTTATACGGAAGGGAAAACAAAATGGCAAAAGACTGATTTTTGGGGACGATTTTCTTACGACCGTAGCTCAGAGGATAGCACTTCACTGCGCCACCAATCGAGATGGAATGAAGACGCTCCAGTTTATTTTGGCTCCCTAAAAAAAAATAAATACAATCGGGAAACATATAAACTAGATGCTGGAATTCAACATACATTTCTAAATAATCGCCTGCCGATTTCCTTAGGGATTGATTATAGGTTAGGTTCTCATTATTCCAATAATGATCCAAGAGGAGATATTAAAGATATGAATTTGCAGTTTGAATTGAGTGTCGGGCACAATCTTCCAAAAATTTCTTATCACCTTTCGGGTAGTTGGGGTTACGGTTCTGAACGGGTAAATGTTGGCTATAAAAATGAAAAATATACCAAAAATACCGAAGATCCATTGTATGTTAATTGGATCATGAACGGTTTTGGAAACGCACGTGAAAAGATAAGCGAGATCAACTACAATGACCTCATCAATCGGACGGGAATAGGGGGACATCTGTTGTTAAAACCCAATGGAGCAGATAGGATCTACCTAAACGGACGCTATATCAATGAAAAGCAGTCTTTCCGAAGAAATGATAATTCTAAACAGACTTATTCATTGTTAAATGATTATACAAAAGATATCAGTTCTGTAGATTTTTTATGGAGCCGTCAGATGCATAACCAAACAGCATTGAAACTGGCATTAACTGGGCAGATCGAAGAAGGAAAAGACTTTAGTTATACCTATTTGTCCAATAACTATACCTATCAGCAAAATCAGATGCAAATCAAGGGTCTGTTTGGTTTTCGTCAGTTTCAGACTGAAGGGAGTATCGCTGTGCGAAATTTTAGAAAAAAAGATGGCGTGACTGGTAACCTGATGGATGTTGATCAGATCAAAGCAGGAATTGGTCTAAACCGCAGATTTGGGGTAAATGAGCGCGCTGATCTATTGGGTTCTGTCCATTATCTCAGGCAATGGTCTCCTGCGAATGATTTAAGCGTGTCCGATTTGAATACAGGTAATTTTGCGAGGCAGATTCTTTATCAGGATTACCTTTATGAGACTGCCCCAAGTAATACCTGGACTACATCGTGGATATGGATGACTCATCGGGACAAAACAGACTGGAGTATACAGTTTCAGCTAGATTATCAGCATCGGGGCGATCTGGTGTCATTAAATTATGACTTGTCTGCCTTACCCGGTAAAGATCGGTTTTTAGGCAAATTGGGTATTTCGTATATTTTCTAATGAAATCCTGTACAGCAGTAAAGAAACTGCCGGTACTTTTTGAGCATATTTGAGGTTGTATTAATAATGAAAAAACATAGTGTAGTATTAGTCGGTATCATCGGACTTGTTGGTTTACTTTCCATGAAAGATCGACAGATGGCTTTGTATGAAGAATTGCAGTTGCGCTATCGAAGACCAGTAAGCGAGTGGCCTAAACCGACGATTGATGCTGGCGTAAACTGGAAAGAATTTAAGTCACTGCCCAAGGTGGATACAAGTTATTTTTCTTTGATGGAAAAGCCGGATGTCAAGCTGGGGAAATATCTTTTCTTTGATCCGATTCTGTCCGGTAGTAATCAGATTTCCTGTAGCAGCTGTCACAATCCCCAGACATCATGGGCTGATAAACTGACGGTTCCGGTTGGTAACGATCATTTGGAGGGTACTCGTAACACACCGTCGTTACTGAATGTGTACGCGCGAAAAGAACTGTTCTGGGATGGAAGATCGAAGTCGCTGGAAGAGCAGGCGCTAGGTCCTATTGAAGCACATCATGAAATGGACATGGAGCTGACCAAATTGATCCCAAAATTGAAAGCAATTCCGGCCTATAACAAACTATTTTTAGCGGCTTTCGGTGAGGAAGACTATTCCATGCCGGAGGTTTTAAAGGCTTTAGGTGCTTTCCAACGGACATTGACAAGTAGACGAAGTCGTTTTGATGAGTTTTTGGATGGTAATTATAAGGTGTTGTCCGAGCAGGAGGTACGTGGACTGCACCTCTTTCGTACAAAAGCGAGATGTATGAATTGTCACAATGGTCAGTTTTTTACGGATGACGCTTATCATAACATCGGACTGAGTTATTACAAGCGAAAATATCAAGACCTGGGACGGTATGAGATTACCAAAGATCCTGCTGATATAGGACGCTTTAGGACACCATCGCTGCGGGATGTGATGAATACTGATCCGTGGATGCACAATGGATTATTCTGGAATATGACAGGATTGTTGAATATGTATAACAGCGGGATGAAAATGAACTCAGCGACGCCAGAGCAGAAGACGAAAGATCCACTTTATCCGGTTACAGACCCTTTAATGCAGCCTTTGAATCTTAGTAAAGAGGAAATAAAAGATATCGAAGCATTTTTACATGCCATCACAGCAACTTCCTATCGCATGCGCCGCCCTGAAAGTTTGCCGCGGTAGTGCCCCACATCGCATTATCTGCTCACATTTTTACTTCGTTTGGTGGTTTTTGTAACATACTCATGATGAGTGTTGTATCTAGAAAAAGAGGCATTTAATTTATTTTTCGTACCTTTGTGCTGTCAAAAGACAGAATGGCGTGAGTTTATTCCGCTAGTACTGGAGCCTTTTTGGGGCGCAGTCGAAGTTGTTCGTTGTACTTGTTGAAGTATATTTGGAGCTGTGTTTAGCATAGCTCATCTTTAAAAGATTAATTTCTTTTTCATCGTTGCTCTTATCGAACCGAGAGTAAAGCGTGTTAGTTAATAAGTAGATTGAACTGAAGTTTAAAATTTCGATCAAACGAATTCAACTGTAGGGATATTTTATGTGAACGAAAACTACGTAGGTGTATAACCTTAGTGGCACGCTCATGCGCTTCTGTTTTATTTATGTTTAAAAAAATTAAAAAATGGATAAAACTAGGAAGGTAAAGGTAAAAGTTGAAGATTTGACCATTGTTTTTGGTAAACAAAAAAAACAGGCTTTGAAATTATTGGACGAGGGATTTTCGAAGAAAGAAATACTAGAAAAAACGGCATGTACCATAGGGATCAACAAAGCGAATTTCGAAATCTATGAAGGTGAGTTTTTTGTGATCATGGGGCTTTCGGGTAGTGGAAAATCGACCTTACTTCGTTGTTTAAACAGGCTGAATGAGCCTACCTCCGGAAAGGTTTATGTCAATGATGAAGATATCACCGGAAAAAATAATAAAGAGCTTTTGGAGGTGCGCAGGACAGAGATGAGTATGGTCTTTCAAAAATTCGGCTTGCTCCCGCACCATACGGTGCTGAGTAACGCTGCATTTGGACTGGAAATAAGAGGGGAGGACAAAGAATCACGTGAGGCAAAAGCGCAAAAGGCTCTTGATATCGTTGGATTGAACGGCTTCGAACAGCAATTGCCAGCTCAACTTTCCGGCGGTATGCAGCAACGCGTAGGATTGGCCCGAGCCTTGGCCAATGATCCTGAGGTCTTACTGATGGATGAAGCGTTTTCGGCACTGGATCCCCTGATCAAAGCCGAAATGCAGGATCAGCTGCTTGAACTACAGGATACGCTACAAAAAACAATTGTCTTTATTACCCATGATCTTGATGAAGCCATTAAATTGGGCGATCGTATCGTTATTATGAAGGATGGAGTAATTGAGCAGATTGGTACTGCTGAGGATATCCTGACGAACCCTGCTAGTGATTATGTAAAAGCATTTGTCGAAAAAGTGGATCGGAAATCAATAATTACGGCAGGCTCATTGATGTTTGAGAAACCGACTGTTGTGCGGTTCAAAAAAGATGGCCCCGAAGGTGCTCTGCGCAAAATGCGTGCCTCCGGTATAGATATATTACCTGTCGTGGACGTGCATGATCATTTTTTCGGATTTGTGCATATCAACGAGGTGATCCAGTCAGCCAAACGTAAAGAACCGACCGTTGAAGCAATCATCCACGCAAATGTTCCTACCGTATCAAAAGACGTGACCGTGGAGGAAATGTTACCCCTGATTTCAGAAGTAAGATCGCCTATTGCCGTGCTGAATGAACATAATCGTTTGCTGGGAATTGTAACCCAGACTTCATTAATCATTGAGGCGACCAAATACAACGAAGAGGAGATCATCGAATTAAAAGAGCAAGCAAATAATCAATAGATATGAATAAAATAATCGACATAGGACAATATATAACCATAGCGGTCAATTGGTTGACAGACAATCTGAAACCGTTTTTTGATCTGATCAAAAACACCGGAAATACATCTATTCTGGGTCTTGAATGGCTATTGATCGCGACTCCTTTTTTTGTGATGATCGCACTTTTTACCGCATTGGCCTGGTGGAAATCCGGCCGAGGCGTTGCACTGACCACATTCTTGGGATTGACATTGATCTATCTGATGGGTTTCTGGACAGAAACAATGGAAACATTGGCTTTGGTACTGGTGGCGACGGTGACCGCATTACTTATTTCCGTACCGCTGGGGATATGGGCGGCCAAAAATAAGCTTGCCGCAAAGATTATCCGACCTTTATTGGATTTAATGCAGACAATGCCCGCATTTGTTTATTTAATACCAGCGGTGTTGTTTTTTAGCATCGGAAAAGTACCCGGCGCTTTTGCTACCATCATTTTTGCCATGCCCCCGGCGGTTCGTCTGACCACTCTGGGTATTGATGGGGTTCCGAAAGATATTGTTGAAGCTGCCCGTTCATTTGGAGCGACAAATAGACAGATTTTATTTAAGGTCGAATTACCTTTGGCAACTAAAACCATTCTTGCCGGGATCAACCAGACAATATTGCTATCGTTATCGATGGTGGTAATTGCGGGGATGATTGCTGCTGGTGGTTTGGGCGAAAGAGTTCTTGAGGGAATCAATAATCTTGACATAGGCCTTGGGTTTGAAAGTGGACTATCCGTGGTGATTCTAGCAATTATTTTGGACCGGATAACACAAGGTTTTGTAAATAAAAAATAAATAATGATGAAAATTAGGATACTAGTATGCTGTGTAATCGTGCTTTTGTTTTCGGCCTGTCATAGTGGCAAGAAAAATAATATCATCCATATTGGGATGGTTGACGGTTGGGCAGAGGGTGTTGCGATGACCTATATTGCCAAAGCGATCATGGAGGAGAAAGGGTATCATGTGGTTATACAGCGTGCTACCCCAGATATGATCTTGGCCTCTATGAATAATGGTGATACAGATCTTTATATGGATGTCTGGCTACCTTTGACACATGGCGCTAAGGTAGCGAAATTTCCAAATCTAAAGGAAATTGGTACCAGTTATGCTTCCGCACGCAATGGTCTTGTTGTGCCCGATTATGTTTCCATTGATGATATCGGTCAATTGAAGGAGCACGAAGCAGAGTTCAATAATAGAATTATTGGTATTGAAAAAGGCGCAGGGATTACAGCGGCTGTAGATCAGGTTGTTAAAGATTATGGATTAAATTACAGACACATAAATTCATCCACAGTGGCGATGATTACTGAGCTGCAAAATGCCATTAAGGATCATAGGTGGATTGTCGTGGCGGGTTGGCAGCCCCATTGGATGTTTGGTAAGATGAAATTGAAATTTTTAAACGATCCTAAAAAGACATTGGGAAGTACAGAAGAGATTAAAATCTTTGCACGCAAAGACTTTGGCGAAGATCAACCGGAATTGGCAAATCTCTTTTCACACATCCACTTTGATGAGGGGACGATGGCTGATCTCTTGGTACAAATGGAAGGAAAAAGAGATAAAGCTGATGCGGCCAGAAATTGGCTGGCGGAGCACCGTTCCCTGCTAAAAATCCCGGAATAGTTTATAAGTGTACTTGCTTTGCCTAGCCCCATTCGACTCTTCAAATGGGGCTATATTTTACTATCTTATTTTGATAAATGATTAGTTTTTGTAGTTATTTTTATATTTTTATAATTATTAAATTATCATCTGTTAGATAGGGTAATTCACCAGTAGAGATATAGCACTTGCTAAGTACGGATAAAGCACAGATAAAGTACTAATTTGTTACAAAACGCAATGTACTTTAAACATACTATATGGGTACTGAAGAAGACTTATAAACGAGTTCGGATGAGCTTGTATGTAAAGACGTTTTTAATTTATAGGAAATGCTCAAAAAGCATGGCGCTCATTTCGCTATACCTCCCTTACCTTAATAATAGATCGACTCTTAAAATATATCAGAATTTGAAATATCGGCATCATAGCTCGTAGTTTGTGCATTTTTCAGGTATATGCGCGCTAAATTAATTTGTTGCTTTTGTTCGACGGAAAGTGGATGGCGTTCGTCATCGACAAAAGTGTCCAGGCCTTTAGGAAATTCCCAGGCAAAGTCCAGTACCATCGCTTTCTCTGCCGCATAAATAACATCAAGCTTACTCGCCAGAGGATTACCGACTTTGATATTATTATAGATGCTATCCGGGATTAAGTGCATGTCGATGTCATCTGTTAACGACAGCTCCATATCGATATTTTTCTTTTGCATACGCCAAATGGTATTAAATAATTAAGAATCATTCTAAATAAATTTGTAATTTAGCCAAAGATAACAGGTAAAGTGCTATCGTTGGGTATACAATGAGGAGTAAAAAGTCCGTGAAAAGGAATAGTTGAAACTTAATGAAATATGGAATGGGATTAAGACTTTATGATATTGATTCGGCAAGTTTGTTGTTGGAAAGAAACTATCCACAGACATTCTTTGCTATCGATGACGGTATTCAGGAGTGCACGACACATTTGGGTACATCATTCGGTAGAGGTTATTACAAGGAGATTTTTTTTGACGGAATTCATATAGGCTATGGCCATGCAAATTTATATGAACGCATACTATTTCGTTTTGAAAGTGATTTTGAGACTGTGGAGATGCATTTTGCCATGAAAGGGAAGAGTCAGGCCACCGGAGAAACGTTGCCTGCGACCATAAATTTTGAAACGTATCAGCATAACATTCTCTACGGCAATTCAATATGCGGTCGGATGCAATGGGAGAGTAACGAGTTTCAAATATGTGAGATAAACTTGTCGCCAGATTTTTTTAAGAAATTTCTGCCAGACAACTCCATCCTGTTTAGTGATTTTAGGAACACTATTGAAAAAAAGAAATCAGGTCTGTTGACAGATGTTAATAGAAGGATTACCCATGAAATGTACGATATTATCGATAGTATAGTCAACTGTGAGCGAAAGGGTATTTTTAAAAAAATATACCTCGAAGCAAGAATCATGGAATTATTGCTGCTTCAATTGGAACAGTTGGCGCAAAATACCATTTCGAACACGAAGCTTAGAAAGTCTGATGTCGATAAAATCTATGCGGTCCGTGAATTTTTACTGCATAATATGGACTCAAATAATACACTTGTCAACCTGGCACATCTGGTCGGGACAAATGAGTTTACATTAAAGAAAGGATTTAAAGAGCTTTTTGGTACGACAGTTTTTGGTTTTTGGAATGATGCAAAAATGGAACATGCAAAAAAACTCATCCTAGACAAAAACATGACCATTGGTGAAGTGTCTGATGCTGTTGGGTATAAAAATCAACGACATTTTTCAGGTGCTTTTAGACGAAAATTTGGATTCCCCCCAAGCAAATTGAAAAGCTAATACAGTTATATTAATAGTCCCTTGATTACCCTTAAATTTATACCGCTATGGGCAGAGCTGAGATGAAAATTATACAAGCAGAATTGAGAGTCAGCCGAAAAGAATACCTGACTCCGCACTACATCCGAATTTATTTGACCGGAGATGGTGTTTTGGAAATTGCGGACACCACCATCGGAGTTAATAATAAGATTATGATTCCTCCCCCCGGATTAAATAAAGTATATTTTCCGGAGTTTGATTTTGAAAAGGGGCAATGGAAACCCATGGACGATGACGTTCGACCGACAGTACGAACCTATACCCATCGCGGTATTGATCTTCGGCGTAATGAAATTTGGATAGATTTTGTAGCACATGGGGATGAGGGACCGGCGTCAGCCTGGGCAATAGGTGCCAAAACAGGGGATGTATTGGGAGTCCTGATGAAAGCCGGTAAGACAGAATTATTTCCGCAGGCCGATAATTATTTACTGGTAGGGGATGCCACAGCGCTTCCTGTATTTGGTGCTATATTGGAAAATCTACCAGCATCCGCCAAAGGGACATGTATCGTTGAAGTTCATGGTCGTGAAGATGTACAAAAATTATATACAAAAGCAGCTATAGACTTTCTCTGGTTGCATAATGAAGTACCACAAGAAGGAAGTCTACTTGCAGATCTGGTGAAGATGAAATCCCTTCCGCAGACAGCTCGGTTTGCTTATGTTGCTGCCGAATTTTCAACCGTTCGGGAGATACGCAACTATTTGCGTAAGGATCTCGGCTGGAAAAGGGAAGAACTCTATGCTTATTCTTATTGGAAAATAGGCGTCGCAGAGGATAAATCTGCTAACGAACGTCGTAAGGAGAGCGAAGAAGTCAATTCATGAGCGAGCTCAGCGGAATAATCTTATAACGTAGCTCTGACCGTCATATACATAGGAGTGGGATTACGTCTAATAGCCGATAAACCATCCATGGATTAAGGTATAAAAATGAGCCATGTCAGATCATTCCGTAAAGTAAATTGCGATCTTACTTGTTATGCGAATATAGTTTTTCAATTTTTATTCCTGCTTTATGATGTGCTGATTGTGGAAACAATCACTTCTTTTGATATATAAAGCCCTGCTGCCCTTTATCACGGCTAAGAGATTTGTGTCTGTAGTATCAAAACAGTATTTTTATGGTTTGGATGAGGAGCGATAACAGGAAATATAGATTATGATGAATATGGAGGAGCAAAAAATTATTTTGGTCGAAGACGAGCAGGACGTTGCAGATTTGATCATTCAGGGATTGGGCGAAGAAGGTTATAAGGTCATTCATCTTGGACGCTCAGAAGGACTTGAACAATTATTGGCCAAACAAGATGTTTCTCTTGTTCTGTTGGATATTCTTTTGCCAGGTACGAATGGACTTGATATCTGTAAACAGATTCGCCAATGGGGGTACACCGATTTGCCAGTCATGATGTTAACCGCACTTGGGACGCCTGAAAATGTAGTTCTTGGACTTGATAATGGCGCCGACGACTATCTTTCCAAACCATTTAAACTTATCGAACTTAAAGCCAGAATACGTTCGTTGATCCGTAGACAGCAATCCATCGTTCAGGCAACACAACGCGAAGCACAACCTCCGAAAGATACCTTCAATTATGGATTCCTAACGATTGATGATTACAAAAAAATTGCCTATTGCGAAGGGCAGGAGCTGAACTTGACAAGCACCGAATATCGGTTACTTCTACTATTCATCCAAAGTCCCAAGAAAGTATTTGAACGTATTGAGTTGCTGGATAAAATATGGGGAATCAATTTTGATATCGGATCGAACGTCGTGGATGTCTATGTGAATTACCTACGGAAGAAAATCGAGAAGGTAACCAGCAAAAAAGCGATCCATACCGTTATCGGAATGGGCTATGTGTTAAAAATTGAAGACTAAATTGATTAAGGCGATAGAATAGGTTAAAAATGAATAATTACAATAGGAAACTCATCTACCTAATAGCAATATTAGTTATTTATGTAAGCTGTTTCGTAGGCTTTATCTTTTACTCCATTACAAATTTCGCTTTTACGGATTTCTATAAACGTCTGGATCTGCGGAGAAATATTGCTGCAGAAAAGTTCCTCAATAGTAAATCTGCTTCACAAACTGACCAATGGAGCCTGGATTTTATTGAGAATCTGAACAATCAGCATGAATTTTTGGTTGAATTTGACAAAAATGGAAAGATTTTGCAAAGCCAGGGGTTTCATTCCGAATTATGGGATAAAATTAACAAGACGGGAACATCAAATTTTAAAGCGGGACACCAGTTCTATTCGACAAAATACTTCTCAAAAAACAACAAGAACTATATCATTGGCGCATCTGCCGAAAATTATTTTTATACCCACCATCTGGCCTACCTTCGTAATTTGCTTATTATCAGTTTGATTTTAGGCATCCTCTTTATTTTGGTGGTTTCGGTATTCATGAAACGTTCATTTTTGAAACCTATCCTGACCATGATGAAAGAAGTTCAGCAAATTGGTTCTGAGAATCTGGATAAACGCTTGGATGAGGAGAAATATAAGGGGGAACTTCATGATCTGGCGTTTACATTTAACAACATGTTGACGCGTCTGGAAACGTCATTTGAAACCCAAAAAAACTTTATCAGCAATGCTTCACATGAATTGAATACCCCCCTAACTTCAATCATCGGACAGGCTGATTTGGCTCTCTCCAAAGAAAGAACCATCGAGGAATACCAGCGTACACTACTTAAAATTATCGAATCAGCCGAACATCTGGAAAAAAAGACGAAAGCACTTTTACTGTTGGCCCGTACAGGCTTTGTGAGCAATTCGACAACATTCAATCCTGTTCGTATAGATCAGATCGTGATGGATGCCGAACTGACGGTTAAAGCCATTAATGATAAATTTAAAATTACAACAGATTTTAGCCTGCTGCCTGATGATAGTATGCGGCTCAAAGTCAATGGAAATGCAATTTTACTCCAGCTTGCCTTATCCAATATTATTAGCAATGCCTGTAAGTATTCTTCCAATAGGACCGCTTATATCGCATTGGGTGCATTGGATAATAAAGTATTTATTCTGATAAAAGATCAGGGAATCGGTATTCCTTCAAGAGAATTGGAATATATTTATGATCCTTATTTTAGGGCATCCAATACTAGTGGTATAGATGGATACGGTATTGGCCTACCACTGGCGAGAAATATTATTAAGCTTCATGGTGGGACGTTAAAGGTTAATTCCATCGTGGGCGAAGGCACTACAGTAGAGATTGAATTGCCTACCTATCTTCGATTTTAATTGCATTTTAATGCCCGAAGGCTGTTTTTAATTCCATTTTAATAAGTTGTTAAAATTCTAATGAAAAGCTAATTTTAGCTTCATTCTGTTGCCATTTGTGCCGACTAACTTTGCCCAAAAGAAGTATGGCCAAAATGACACGCATATTAATCCCAAGTGATTTCACTGTTGATTCACTCTATTTTGTAAGGCAGAGTATTGAATCGTCATCCGCTGAAGAAGTTGATGTAATTCTTGTTTATGGTAATAAAAGTAGTACATCCGCGAGCGAACTAATAGGCATTGGAGTGGAAGATCAACTCGATCAACTTCAGTCTGATGCTTTTTTGAAAGCATGTGAAAGAATATGCCAACGATTTAAGAACCGTAAGCTGACTATTTATGCGGATATTATAAGAACCGATAACGCCAGTTATTTACACCATTACCTGCGAGGGGCGGGTGTAAACGAAATCAAGATACCGGCTAATTATAGCTATCAGAATAAAACACGTAATTTTTTCGATGTAGGGAAAGCATTACGGAAACTAAAGAATCCTGTTCTTCATCCAATTTCGGTAATGTAAGACTACAATGCTTATTTAAAGTAATTATCTCCGCATACTTTCAAACTATTCTCTATTTATATGGCTCACATACAAGGCGGTCCATCAGCTTTACAGCGTTTGGTCAATTTACTGCATACTGAACGGAAGACGATTAATTATATTTTTATTTACGCTATCGTTATAGGTATTTTTAGTTTAACCATTCCTATTGGGATAACAGCAATTTTTAACTTTTTGAGCAATGGTGCAATGTATAGCTCCACCTATATTTTAATTGCTTTTGTCCTACTGGGTGTTATCGTTGCAGGATCGCTTCTGATAGGACAATTAGCTCTCGTTGAATATTTAGAACAGAAGATCTTTCTAAAATCAGCCATGGAATTTGCCTATCGCCTTCCGAGGATAAAACCCAAAGCCTTAATCGGGAAAAATCTTGTGGAATTGGTGAACCGTTTTTTTGATGTGATTATTATTCAAAAGGGTATTATTAAGCTTTTGATTGATATCATTGCTGCGGTTGTAACCATATTCTTTAGTGTGGTACTCTTGTCTTTTTATCATCCGGCCTTTTTAGCCTTTGGGCTTGTGGTTATCCTCGCTGTGGCTATAATACTTGTTTTATATTATAAACGCGGATTGAAAACAAGTATTGACGAATCGGAACATAAGTATGCAACTGTTGCTTATCTGGAACAAGTAGCGGAGGATATTGATCACTATCGTGGAAAGGATACTAAAATGGATGAAGTGACGCAAATTACGGATGCTATCGTAAGTAAATACCTGAAATCCAGAAACCAGCACTTTAAAGTATTAAAACGCTTCTTTGTAGGGTCAGTTCTATTAAGAACCGCATTATTTGGAATAATGCTTTTGCTGGGATCTTATTTTGTTGTTGAGCGACAAATAACTTTTGGTCAATTTGTCGCTGCCGAAGTGGTGATTGTCCAAATTGGCTATGCCATAGAAAAACTAATGACCAATTTAAATACCATTTTTGATATGTTGACCGGTGTTGTCAAGTTAGGTACTGTAACTGATCTAGCGTTGGAGGAGGGCGCAGCTTATTATGCTGATTAAGAAGGAGCAACCTATCAAAACAACCGTCAGTTGGAGGGATCTTTCCCATCATTCGGTTCACGCCCTTTTAAAAGATAAAGGATCACTACTATTGGGCCGTATCCTGATCCTATCAGGACTGGTTTTTGTTTTTGCCTTATTTCTGCCCTGGAGACAGACAATACCGGGAAAAGGGACCGTCACTGCTTTACGGCCGCAAGATAGACCTCAAACCATACAAAATCAAATTGGAGGTCGCATCGAGTATTGGGCGGTTACCGAAGGCCAGGAGGTCAAAAAAGGGGACACAATTCTAGTCTTATCGGAGACATCACAATCCTATTTTGATCCCAATTTACCTTTACGATTAGCGGAACAGTTGCATGCAAAGCGAAATGGGGAATCTGCTGCACAGCAAAAAATGAATGCAACAGAAGAGCAAATTAAAGCCTTGAATAATGGGTTGAATTTTCAGTTGGAGTCCGCGCAAAATAAGGTCATACAAGCTCAAAATTTTGTGAAAAGCGATAGCGCTGAGTTGATTGCGATAATGAGCTTTTTCGAAACAAGCGAAAAAAGACTAAAACGGTATGAAGAAGGTTATCAAGATGGTCTATTTTCCCTTACAGATATCGAAACTAGGCGCCTAAACTTACAGAATGATCGGGCTAAGGTGGTCAGTGCTGAAAATAAGCTGTTAAACTCACGACAGGCGTTATCCAATGCCCGCCTCGAACTCAATAATATTCGGGCAAAATATAATGAATCATTGGCTAAGGCACAATCAGATTTAAGTTCAGCTTTTTCCTCAAAGGCTTCTGTGCAGGGCGATATCGCTAAATTAAGAAATGAGATTTCCAATATCGACATAAGACGTGGCCTCTATATTGTCCGGGCTCCGCAGGATGGCTATGTGGTAAAAACCTTTAAGGCAGGAATCGGTGAAAATATGAAGGAAGGAGAATCCGTGGCAACACTCCAGCCCAAAACACCATTACTTGCCATAGAACTTTATGTAAATGCAATGGACGTACCTCTTATATTGCCAGAGAGTGATGTCAGAATACAATTTGATGGTTGGCCATCGATCCAATTCTCAGGTTGGCCATCTGTAGCGGTAGGTACTTTTGCCGGAAAAGTTTCGGTCATTGATAAAGTGAGTAGCACGAATGGTCAATTTAGAATCTTGATACGTCCGACAGATCCCGTTCCAAAAGATGATGAACCTTGGCCCGCTCAGCTCAATCTGGGGTCTGGCGCCTATGGTCGTATCATTCTAAATAAAGTCCCCTTATGGTATGAGATCTGGAGGCAATTAAATGGATTTCCCCCAAGTTTGGAACGCGAACCGAAAGAAGACAAGAAAAAGTGATTGTAATTATATGAATAAATTGAATTTTATCAGTATAGCCCTGTGTGTCATTTTTTTTCATAACCTATCCGCACAAGAGCAGGCAGATCGTTTAAAAATAGACTTTACGACGGATGATCTGGAAGAACTTTTAATGGCCAATCATCCAGTCGTTAAGCAAATAAATCTATTGACCGAGACGGCTAAAGCCCAGGTTGTGCAAGCTGCGGGAAAATTTGACCCAATTATTTATTCAAATTTTAAAAATAAAAATTTTGGCAATACCAATTATTATAATCAATGGAACAATGAATTAAAAATTCCATTGTGGCTGGCCGGTGCCGACCTAAAAATTGCCTATGATCGAAACGTAGGAAGTTACACCAATCCTCAATCAAGAACGAACAACGACGGCCTATCTGCTGTGGGCATTACTATTCCACTGGGACAAGGGCTAGTAATTGACAGCAGAAGAAACACCTTGTGGCAAGCGAAGGCAATGTTAAGTTATGTTGAGGCAGAAAAGATTAAGCAGATAAATACAATTTGGTATCAAGCGTTGTCAGATTATTGGAACTGGTATTTTGCCTACAAGCAATATGAACTTTTGTTGGAAGGCGTAAAATTAGCCGATAAGAGATTTAAAGCGATCAGTGAACAGACTCTATTGGGGGATAAACCCCTTATTGATTCAGTTGAAGCAGCGGTTGTCGTGCAGGAGAGGAGAATAGAACTGTCAAAGTATGAAGCCGAACTTCAGAATGCAAGAATTGTGTTGTCCAATCATTTGTGGAATGCACAACAACTTCCTGTGGAGCTTCCTGAGCATGCAGTGCCTTATAAAACGGAGCGTAAGGCGGTTTTGCCGGACAGTAAGGTGATTTTAGGACTTCTTGACTCTGCAAAAGTTGTACATCCCGAATTAGTGAAACTCGCTAGTAAAAGCCAACAATTAGTATTTGAGGAAGATTATCGAAAGGAAATGCTCAAGCCAAAGTTAAACATTTCAGGTACACTTATTTCAAGCCGTAAAGGTTTTAATAATTTTATCCCTCCAGAATATGATTTTAAATGGCATAACTATAAATTGGGGTTCGAATTTGCATTTCCGCTATTTATCCGTAGTGAACGTGGAAAACTAAGGGAAGTAAGAATAAAACAAGATCACTTACAGTTTGAAAGACGTATTGAAGAGCGAAATATTTACAATGACATCGTGAGAAAATATAACGATTTAAGTGCATATAGCAAGCAAATTGAACTTCAGTCGGTCAATGTGAGCAATCAGGAGCGATTGCTGAACGGTGAGCTGAATAAGTTTAGGCTTGGAGAATCGACATTATTTGTTGTCAACAGCAGAGAAAATAAGCTGATTGAGATGAAGATAAAGCAGGAGAAACTTTTTACCGACTACCGGAAAGCGCTGGCAGAACTCTATTATAAGGCCGGAACTAAATTTTAATCCCATTTTAATCTTTCGTGTATTTTTAATCTTATTTTAATAAGCCGGTTTAAATTCTAATGAAAAGCTAATTTTAGCTTCATTCCATTGCCATGTGCTGCCATTAACTTTGTTGAAAAATAATTGGGTATGGCAAAAGCAATGCGTGTATTGATTCCAAGTGATTTTACAATTGATTCACTTTTTTTTGTAATCCATAGTATTGAGCATTCTAATGCCGAACAGCTGGATGTCATTTTGGTGTATGGTAATAAAAGTAGTACTTCAATAACTGAATTATTAGGAATAACACTTGAGGACAAGCTCAACGATCTTCAATCTGAGGATTTCTTGAAAGCCTGTCAGATGATCTGTCATCGCTATGCAAATCGCAAACTGAATATCTATACTGATATTATTGGTACGGACAATCCCAATTATTTGCATCATTATCTGAACGGAGCTCGTATTGACGAAGTCAAGATTCCTACAGATTATCAATTTGAAAAAAGAACAAGACATTTTTTTGATGTTGGACAAGCTTTGTTGCACTTAAATGAAAGTAAGCGTAAGCGTGTGAATATTGTCGAAAAACCGGCAACAAACAAAACAGGAAGGAATGTCTTAGCGGATTTATTTTTTAACAAACAATGGGATGTTAACTATTAAAAGAAAAATATTGGCAAGATTCAACTTTGTCTTTTTGGCATTGTTGCTTTTTGGGGCATCAGCGATGGTCATGCTTTATGAAAACCCCGAACGACTTTTAGAAGGAGAGTGGGAAGAACAGGGCTGGTACTTTGAAAAGGTGGAGAAATCGCCAACCTTCAAAAAACAGGCGATTATCCATGAAGGGATCAAAGATGCCGCCATCGCGCATTTGCCGCCTTTACAGGATGGCCTATGGCATTTTGAAAAAATGGGTGAAAAGAATTTTGTGGCCCATCACAAGGATAAACAGTACAACTGGTTTTTGAAAGGAAGAGGACATATCCTTGAGTTACGAAAAAATAACGAACTCGTGGAAAGTTTTGTGATACAGAAACTGAACAAAAATCAGCTGGTACTGCATCTCAACCTGGATATGCAGACCAAGGGAATAGCACGTATCGTGCTGAAAAAAGGAGGAAAGGAAAAATATGCTAAGAAAATATAGCAATCATCGCACGATTCAGGATAATATTAAGCTGGGCGGACTAACGGCGTTTTCGGCTGGCATGGTCAACGTCGCTTCTGTTATTGTATTTTTTTCCTTTACATCTAATGTAACAGGATATTATGCTGTTTTCGCACAGGAGATCGCGAAAGGAAACTGGTATCAGGGTGCTGTCGTTTTGTTTTGGATCTTGTTGTTTTTGATTGGAAGCATGTTTTCCAATCTGATTATCATCCATGGTAAGGGAAAGTTCAGCGCATACCTGACACATTCGATACCATTGGTACTTGAAATATTAAGTATCCTATTTGTCGGGATATACCTCGATCTTTTTTATGAAGATTCGCTAAAGGAAACGGAAATATTAGTCGGAGCCTTATTGTTTGCAATGGGCCTGCAAAATGGACTGACGGCGAGTATATCCAATTCTGTTGTGAAAACAACCCATTTGACCGGATTAACAACAGATTTGGCGATATTGATATCCATGTTCACCAAAGAAGCCAATAGAAGCAATAAAGATTTGGTGGATAAGTTTCATTTGTTGCTGACCATTGTCACAAGTTATGTAATGGGGGGACTACTCAGCGGAATTTCTTTTAATTACCTGTCCAATAAAACATTTTATGTCGTTTGTTTCGTGTTGCTGATTATAGGTTTGTATGATCATTATAAACTATATTTGCTCAAAAAGCAATTCGTAAAACGTCATCGTGAGGTATTGATCTCCTAAATTTTTTGGTGGCTATATAAATAAGGCCAATCATACCTCGCCGTATGATTGGCCTTATTTATATAATCTTATCCAAGTGGTGCGGAAAGTCCTCATTCATCAACTGTCTATAATTGAGGCAGAATTGCTGAAATTTAATACGGGCATCATGCTGTTGATTTAAAGCAAACATCGCTCTTATTTCAGAAAATAAAGCCTGTTCATTTAAGGGATCCAATAAGAAAATCGTATGTGCCAGCTCCATACTTTTTTTATATTGGTGTCCAAGATCCGCCTGCTGGAGTTCTGCCAGTAAAATGGGAAGTAAATTTTGTTCAACTTCAGTTTTTAGGGCATCAAATATAGGTTGATCCAATCCCTGTAAAAACTTACCTCTTTGAATGATCTGAATTAATCTACTTTCATTGCTATTGGAAGGGTTTGCCATCAATTGGATACAATCGACATAATCACAATAGAATTCATCTGTTTCTTCAAGAATGAATCGGCCCTGCTTATGTACAAGTTCTATTCCTGTAAACTCGCTCAGCACTTTTCTTAAGTGGTTGATCGTAACTCCGCGCGAGTTTTTTACCTTATCTTCCGATTTGTCAGGCCACATCAGCTGACTGAAATATTGTGAGCTGATTCCGGACCTATGGGACAAAATGAGGCAAAATGCCTGCTTTAGCTTTGTACTAAATAAGTAGGAGATATCGCGTTTATTGCGATCAAAGGCACGAAACTCGCCAAATAGAAAAATTGAATTAGCGCGAATATATTCATCATTTTGTCGCAATTGATTTGTTACTGTTATTGGAACCGTGCTAAGAATTGGTTCCTCAGGTGTATGGATCATGCTTCTTTTCCTTCGGTTTCGTAGCCAGATAAAGTAAGCGCCAAGCCCACATGTGCCAAACAAGATCGACAATAAGAGTACCTTGTGATTTGAATGGTATGTGGGGAAGCTATTTAATTCGGCGAGGGTTATTGGCGTCATATTTAACGAATAAACCTTTAGCGTAGATTGTATGTCATCTTTTGATTCTTGAACCAATATCAAAAGCCGTCCCAATTGCTTATCAAAATAAAGTTGGGCATGCGTACTTATTTTATCTGAATAGATCGGGACAGAGTCTCCTAATATGTCAAAACTTCCATCTTGAACAGCAAAGCGGTAAAGTTGGATATTGGATTTAGTCAGATACTCCGGATAGCATAAGGCATAAAAGTGAGCACTATCAGGGAAAACCAGACCGCGGGCAGGTACAATATGTTTGTCTTTCCAAACGATATCCCATTTTTTTGTGATTTTCTTGCTGTCCAGATTAATCTGATAGAAATCATAGAGATATTTTCGTCCGACAATGTGTTCACCGGATTCATTTCCCATACCACCGAATATATAAGCTGTCCGATCCTTAGGTCCATGTCCAGCCGTCAGAAAATAGCGTGGGAAAATTTTATCGCCTGACCATCCATCGACGGTTTGCCATTTACCGGAGTCTAGGGAATAGCGTCTAAATTCGCCACTATAAGCCATATTTCCGTAACCACCAAAAATATAGAACTGCCGATGTCTTTCATCATAAAAAGAACCATGATGGTTTAGCTCTTTTTTTATCAGGTCGTCGCTCTCAACTTTCCATTCGAAATTTTCAAGATCGAGACTGGCGACAGTGGGACCTAAGTAAGGTTGTGTATAAAAAAGTTCATAGACATATAGTTTATTCGTCGTCGAGTCTATAAAATTGTTTCCTAAAACCAGTTTGACAGGGCAGGGGTTAAGAAAAGCAAGTTTCCTTGTCTGATTATTCTTTACATTGAATATGGTAATGGAGTCCTGATTAAAATAATAAATCTCTTTTGTGCGCTCGTTGTAACTAGAACCGGCCTGTGATGGGGAATTGCCAGTAAAAATATTTTTCCATTTGTAAGAATCCACAATCAGCCAGGTTGGATTGGAGACACGGCCATAAGCCGTACCGTTTTCATCGTGGACAATATGCCCCGAATTTTCCTTTAGGGGGAAGGAATAATTATTTTTTTTATTTCCAATACGTACATTTTTGATGGACATCATTGGTACATCAATCAGGTAATCACTTTTTCCAAAAATAACCTGGGGGCTATATTGCTGCGGTAGTTTCACCTTTGGAGACTGAAAAGTCTGATCTTGTATTTTGAGCTCAAATAGTTGCTCTTGAAGGTTGAAAGTCAATTGGATATCAATCCACTCTTCTCTAAATAGTCGCTGTTGGCTTATTTTTGCAATGATCAGACTACTTTTGCCTTCTTCATTCAGACGGAAGATACAATTTCCGGCCTCCTCATCATAAAA
This sequence comes from Sphingobacterium sp. HMA12, assembly GCF_002933815.1. Lineage (GTDB taxonomy): Bacteria > Bacteroidota > Bacteroidia > Sphingobacteriales > Sphingobacteriaceae > Sphingobacterium. The sequence goes on along the minus strand of NZ_BEYR01000001.1, from coordinate 2,556,206 downwards.
TAGATTGTAAACCGTGTTATTGTCTTTATTCTTGACACGGAAGATATTGCCTAATGAGTTTGATGAATAAATGGATAGTTGGAATGTTAGGGTAAACTGCTTTTCAAAAGAAATATCCTTTTTGTCGAATAATTCATAGGAGGTTCGTTTATCTATAGGTTCATGTCCGGCTCTAAACTTGAGCCCCTGAGATCGGGAAAGTATCGGAATCAAAAGTAAAAAAACAATATATAATATACAGCGTCGCATAGCGCAATCAAAAAAACTTAAACCAATAGTCGTCGACAATGAGCTGTTCAATATAAAGATTGTTCCTTGTCGGCTTTTTATGAAATCGTAACGGTTAGGATATCCCTTATCAATATCTTACAGGATTAAAAGTAGGCAAAAAAATGCGCGCAATAAAATAAAAGCTACGTTACAATCACGACAGGCATTTGTGTCTCCTATTAAGCTATAAAAAAAATAGTCGCTGGGTTATCGTTTTATTTTTGCGTTTTAACCCGATTTTAACCCAAAAATTAATCATTCGACATTACCTTGCGTTAGAATTCCTGCAGATATTTCCAGTGGGAACTCGAACTAATTATAAATCGAAATCTTACTTATGAAAGTCTTTAAAAAGCTGCAATTAATTGTTGTTGCTTCCGTATCAATGATGATCGTTCGGCACGCGCACGGTGAAACACGAACCTCCTTTTCTGTTATCAATATCAATAACTTTCAGTCTGTTCAAGAGCAAAACTTGGTCCGTGCGATGGAACTCGTTGATCGGTCCATGGAAGTTTATTTCTCAGCCGACAGGCAAGCCATGTATCGTTTTTATAACCCAGATACAAAGGTGCGTCCCGAAGAAAAGGCAAGCGTATGGATGTATTCCGCTTCAATAGAAGCTGTCAATGCGATATTGAGTGGTCTCAGACTGCAAAAAGAAAAGGGGAATCATGACCTATTTGATAAACATTATAAGCGCTATGTTGACCTGTTGGACCAGCTCCATGAAAATGCTGCTTATTATTTGGGGAAATTCAACCTGATTTCTTTTACACAAACTAAGGACTGGACAGTATATGCGGTGGACCGTGCACGGGAAAAAGGCGGAGCTAACGCAACAGGTATTCTGAATGTTTATGACGATCAAATGTGGATGATACGCGAGTTGATAGAAGCCTATCACCTGACCGGTAAAGATACCTACTTGAAAGAAGCAGAATATCTAACAGCTTACGTCCTGGATGGATGGGACTGTACCCGCAATGATCAAGGGAATGAGAACGGTGGAATCCCGTGGGGGCCCGGATATGTGACCAAACATGCCTGTAGCAATGCCCCAATGGTTAGTCCTTTGGTGTGGCTGCATGAAATCTATAAGAAAAAGAAGGACCAGATAACATACAATTATATTGATGCCAAGGATAAACAATCCCGCCGTTCTAAAATAATCCGAAAAAGTGATTTTTATTTGGATTTTGCTAAAAGGATTTATGCTTGGCAAAAAGATCATTTATTGAATAATAAAGGTGTCTATGACGATATGATGGGCGACTGTTATCCAGATTGTAGCATTGCCTACGAAATTGTTGATGGCGTAAAATACCGCAAAAATACCCAATTAAGGAAAGCCGTCGGAACCTCTTTTTCCTACAACAGCGGAACAATGATTTCTGGAGCTGCTGATCTATACCGCGCGACCCGATCTAAGGTCTATTTGGAAGAAGGAAAGGAACTCGCGAATGCCAGTTTCCGGTACTTTGCCAGGCCTGATTCACAGGTTTCGGCGCATTATACCTATGCTTCGGACGGGTTTAACAACTGGTTTAATGGTGTATTACTTCGGGGATTTCTTCAGATTTCTCCAGTCTTTGAAAAAGCGGGAAGTTATATGGACACCTTTCAGCAGAATTTGGACTACGGGTATAGCCATTTTTTGCGCTCTGGTTTATTACCACAGGACCTTCTTGGGGGATGGCATGCGGACAAAGACAAAAATAACCTGGAAGGGATGTTCATGTTCGCTTATGCGGCACAGTATGCGATGCTATCGCAATATGAGACCGGCAAATAGTGCGATGAACAAAAGATCGGCATAAACAATTGTGATTAAGAAAAACAAATACCAATAAAAACCGGGCTTTCGAGCTCATGAAATACATCAGATAGTATAATAACTATTTAAAAACCAATTTATTAAGATGAAAAAGGATATAGGGAAATCAAGGCGGCGACTCAGCACACTGCTCGTGCTGATGGCGCTGGGCATTCCGTCCATCGGATGGGCACAACAGAAGAATGTCAGTGGAAAAGTGCTCGATAGTAACAATAAGCCTATTGCCGGAGTGACAATATCGGTTCAGAATGCCGGTACTCGCATTGAGACGACGACTGATGCGGATGGTAGTTATACTATCCGTGTTCCGGAAGGGAAAAAGCTTTTATTTAAATCACTTGGTTTTAACGCTAAGGAAGAGCTTACTGAGGGAAAATCCACAATTAATGTTGTGTTGCAAAGCGATGATACCCAGTTGGAAACAGTGGTCGTGGTCGGTTATGGAACACAGAAAAAGCAGTCTCTTACAGGAGCTATTTCCTCCGTAAAGGGGACGGAAATGAGGCAGACGAAAAATGAAAATCCGCAGAATATGCTGACTGGTCGTGTGGCCGGCGTACGCGTGTGGCAGAGAAGTGCAGAGCCGGGTGCCTACAGTGCTAATTTCGACATTCGTGGACTTGGTGCTCCACTGGTTGTGATCGACGGAGTTCCTCGTACGAGCGAAGACTTTCAACGCCTGAATCCTAGTGATATTGAAGATGTTTCGGTATTAAAGGATGCATCGGCAGCAATTTATGGGGTGCGTTCGGCTAATGGTGTTGTTTTGGTTACAACCAAAAAAGGGAAGGAAGGGAAGACCACAGTGAATTATAATGGATCTTATACCTTCCAAAGGCCTTCGGGTCTGCCTGTATTGGCCGATGCAATCAATGCAATGACGATCTACAATGAGAAGTCCATGAACAACATCAATGGTGGTAGTCCTATTTATACGGAAAAAGATTTCGAAGATTTTAGAAATGGGACACGACGTTCATCAGACTGGACTTCGCTAATCTTTTCCAAATATGCACCGCAGACGCAGCACGATATTAGCTTTTCTGGCGGTAGTAATAAAGTTCAGTATTATATTGGCGGGGGCTATTCTTATCAACAAGGATTCTTTAAATCAGGTGATCTCAATTATAATAAATACAACCTACGTTCGAATATTTCGGCAGAATTGGCCAAGGGATTGAAACTGGATCTGAATATTAGTGGTATGGCCGATCAGCAAAATAATCCCTATAATAGCTCTGTTGATATTATTCGAAACTATTGGAAACAGGGGATGTTATTCGCCGCGTATGCTGATCCCGAAAACACCTTGTTAAATTACGAGGGACTGGATTTAGAACAAAATACGGTCGCGATGATGGATGCAGATATTTCCGGATACCGCAAATTCAAAAAGAAGACCTTTCAATCCTCCGCTGCACTGAATTATGATCTGAGTAATTTATCACCTCTTCTGCAAGGGTTTTCCGCAAAAGCATTGATTGGTTATGATTACCGCGCGGATAACAATTCCCTATTCAGAAAGGAATATTATCAATATGCGTTGAATAAAACAACGGGTAAATATGATCAGAAACTCTATAATTTGAGCAGTCCAAATCAAATGAAGCGGGAGTTTTTTGATAAACAACAAGTATTGGGACAATTTATCCTGAATTATGACCGGACGTTTGGGGTTCAACATAAAGTATCGGGACTTGTGGGATGGGAAACCCAAAAGAATGATGGCGATAATTTCTATGCTTTAAAAAATCTAGCATTTGGTTCGGATAGACTATCAGCTGGGGTGGAGGACGGTCAGATGAGTTCGATGTATCCTGGGATTGCAGATTATTATAACGAAGCGAAATCTGCTTTATTTGGCCGGGTTAACTACGATTTTGCAGGCCGATATATTGCTGAATTCCAGTTTCGGTATGATGGATCGTCGCGTTTCGCAAAAGGACATCAATGGGGATTTTTTCCATCAGCTTCTGTAGGCTGGCGTATCTCTGAAGAACCGTTTTTTAAGTCTAATGATGCACTCTCTTTTGTCAATCAGTTAAAATTGAGAGCAAGTTATGGCGCATTGGGTGATGATCAGTTCAAAGACTGGGATTTTGGCTGGTTACCGGGCTATATTTATCCAGCAACCAGCGGAAATGCCGAAAACGGCTACAATAACCAGTATGCACCGGGTTATATTTTTGGTGGGAAATACGTCACTGGTGTTACGCGTAAACCTATAGCAAACGAGTTAATTACATGGTATACAGCAAAAACATTCAATGCCGGTATAGACTTTGAAGGCTGGAACGGTTTGTTTGGATTTACATTGGATTATTTCGAGCGGACACGGACAGGTATATTTAAGCGCCCTGAAAGCCAATTTCCTACAGTAATCGGGGCGGTTCCGCCCTTGCAAAATGCGGATAGCGATCGTCATATGGGATTGGAACTGGAATTGAAACACCGCAATAAAATCAATGATTTCTCCTATAATATTCGCGCGATCGCCACGGTGACAAGGAATAAGTACCTGACTTCAGTCGAAAACGGCCCTTATAGCAATTCCTATGATCGCTGGCGCAATGATAACCTGAACAATCGATATCAAGGGCTTCAGTTTGGGTATGAATCCGCCGGTAGATACGAAAACTGGGCAGATATCTGGAGCTATCCGATTTATAAGGAACGCGATGTATTGCCCGGAGACTATAAATACCTGGATTGGAATGGTGATGGTGAAATTAATGGTCAAGATGAGCATCCCTTTGCCTTCGACCAGACACCTTGGCTTAACTATAGTATGAACCTTGAGACTTCCTACAAAAATTTTGATATGAACTTATTATTGCAAGGGTCTGCTCTCGGTTCTATGCAGTATAAAGAACCTCTTTATGCAATCTGGGGATCAAATGGCGGCGGAACGCTGGAACAATATCTTGATCGCTGGCATCCTGTGGATCCTTCCGCTGATCCCTATGATCCAGCAACAGCTTGGGTGAAAGGATATTATGCCTTTACGGGAAGATATCCAAAGGAAAACTCTGAATTCAATCGCGTCAGTACAGCTTACTTGAGATTGAAGAGTGTGGAACTAGGATATACTTTCTCAAATCTAAAGCCTTCGTCGACGATGCGTTTACGCGTGTACGCGAATGCCTATAATTTATTCACAATAACAGGCGTACGATTTGTAGATCCAGAACATCCGGATGATGACTTAGGCCGAATGTATCCATTGAATAAGACCTACTCATTAGGCTTATCGCTTACTTTTTAGCACGCAAAAAAATATTCCAATGAAAAAACTACTCATTATATTATCATTAGCTGGCTCAATCGGATTTATAGGTTGTGCCGATCTGGATATTACGCCCAAAAATGTGGTTACAGATCAAGATCTATTGAGCACTCCTGCCGGTATGGATATTTACATGGCCAGGATGTATAGCCTAATGCCTTTTGAAGATTTCAAATATATGGCACAATGGGGAATAGAATTCAATGGCTGGCTGGCTGCCATCGGCATTGAAGGAACTGGGGAAGCTGTGACCAGGGATGGCATTAGTACTTCCTTTACAGGCGAAAGGACAGCCTATTGGGAAAGAGCATTCGAATTACTTCGAGATGCAAACCATTTAATCGAGAATTTACCTAATTACAGGGATAAGTTCTCGGAAGATCTTTACAACCATTATTTAGGTGAAGGATACTATGTCCGGGCAACAGTATTCTACGCCATGGCACGACGCTTTGGTGGGGTACCATTGGTCACCAAAGTCTTACAGTATCCAAACACTCCTGCTAATCTGGAAATTCCCCGTTCGAGTGAAGAAGATACCTGGAACCAGATCCTCAAAGATTATGATGAAGCGATCAAATTAATGCTTCCAAAAGGTCCCAAAACTGGATATTCCAATAAATATGTGGCACTTTCTTTTAAGTCCGAAGCCATGCTTTATGCGGGAAGCGTAGCCAAATACAACGAAACTGTTTCTGGCCGCTTGACAGGCCTAGGCAGGAAAACTGGTGTTCGGGTTATCGGTTTTGACCCCACTACAGCAAAAACTGCTTCACAAAAGTACTTCGCAGAAGCGTATGCCGCTGCCCGACAAGTGATAACGGCTGGAGGCTATTCACTTTATAAAAAGAAATGGGCGGCAAACGACAAAGATGCTCAATATCAAAATATGGTGGACATGTTTAGTGACCTCAGCAGTCCTGAAAATATCTACGTCAAAGAATATGTCTATCCGACGTTGACACATAGTTTTGATGCGTTTAGCTCGCCTTTCACCTTTCGGTCACCACTTTCTGCCGGCACCTGTCCTACGGTGGATTTTATGGAGTTGTTTGATGGATTTGACAAGTACCCTGACGGAACAGTCAAAGTGACTACCGGACAAAGCAACAAGGAGGGTGAGTATAAACTGTACGACAAACCGATGGACTTCTTTAAAAACGCGGAACCCCGCTTGCGCGCTTATGTTATTTTTCCTGACGATATCTTCAAGGAAAGAAAAATGGATATACGGGCAGGGGTTTATACCGGTCAGACTCCTATAAAACCGTTGTTCTCAGATTATTCTTATGCTACAGCGGATACACGTTATCAACAGCTGGGTGCTTATTCGGGCTCACCAAAGACTTTATATCTGAGTCCACGAGATGGTAGTGGACAGCAAACGGTGGATTACAATGGGCAAAAAATGAATGCCGCTGGAAACGAAGGACCATTCTTTGATAATGGTGAAGCGACATTAACAGGGTTTTATGTACGTAAATGGCTCAATACAAATCCAGCAAAAGAAGTTGGCGAAGGGAAATCCGATCAGCCCTTTATTTTGATGCGATATGCTGAAGTCTTGTTAAATGCTGCCGAAGCAGCTGTTGAGCTGAAAATGCTGGGAGCGAATCCCACCGATGGAAGCGACCTGCTACAGACAGCAACTACCGCCGTCAATGAGATTCGCTCGCGGGCAGGAGCAGATCTACTTACAGGTACAATAACCGGTGATAATACCGGAAGAGACATTGTTCGAAGAGAGCGTCGTAAAGAACTAGCATTTGAACATAAGGCAAAATGGGACTTACGTCGCTGGCGGGTATTGCATTTTGAAGGTCGGAATGGTTTCTGGGGAACACAAAAGGATAAAAATTTATACAGCAATAACGAGAACTTCAGGTTCAGAGGATTGTACCCGTTTTTTTCCACCGCAACAGGTAAATACTTCTTTGATGCACGATTCCAATGGGTAAGTACCAAAACATTCCGGTACACCCCTGTAGACTATTATTTTGAAATTCCCGGTGGAGAGGTGGCGAAAAGTCCAGTGATCGACCAACAACCCAATCGATAGATAAGTATGCTGTGCTACGAGCGTGGATGCGCCAAGCACATTCTACTTGCGGAGTGAATTTCTAATATTAATGTATAATGAATTACAAGAGATGAAAAATAGCATTTTTGGTGCGATAGGCGTATTATGTATGCTGAGTTCGTGTAGCCTCTTTGAGGCAGATAATTATGAAGCCCCTTCTGTGGCATTAAAAGGGATTGTCGTTGACGCACAGACGGGTGAGCCGGTATTGACCGATCAGGGCAGTGAAGGTATCCGTGTCCGATTGACAGAACTTAGTTGGGGAGATAATGTGGAGCACAACCCTGACTTTTATTGTATGCCCGATGGAACATTCCAGAACACCAAATTATTCAAAGGTAATTATAATATCACCGTTGACGGACCTTTCATACCATTGGTGCGAATAGATGGTGATGGCAAGGTACTGTCAGATGACAGCAAAAATATGGAACTGAATGGTTCACATGAGATCAAGATGGAGGTACATCCTTTTCTCAAAGTTGAATGGGTAGGAAATCCCGTTGTCGAAAACGGAAAGGTAAAAGCTAAGGTAAAGGTTACGCGTGCTATAACCGAACAGTTTTTTCGAGATAAGATCGAGCCGCTGGGGAGCTATAATGCGGATTTTTTGAATGTCACGGATATACAGTTCTTTATTAGCTACTCGTCCACGGTAGGATATAGGGCACGCGATGAACGTTGGTCCAGTAAAATAGAGTATGGGGGCAACAGCTTTAACGCAAAATTGGGACAGGTTATTGATCTGGAATCCATCGGTGAAATCCCAAAAGGCCGTACGGTCTTTATTCGGGCAGCATCACGGATTAATTACGATACTCCTCGTGGTACGGGGACCCGTAGGTGGAACTACAATGAAGCCAAGCGGGTAGATATTCCATAAGGGAATTCGCTACCGGGCTGAACCAGTCTGTTTAAAATATCAATGTTGCAGTTAGATTTTGAATTAGGCTGGTTTCAGCCGGTTGGCCGATAAACTGGCTATTCATATTGAAATTTATGAAAAGTGCAGGTGTAAACCATGAGTAACAGCAATGGAAATAGACAATAGATTATGATAAAAACGAACATACTCGCTTTATTGATGCTGCCGACGCTTACTGCGGTCGCTCAAAAAAAAGATCCCGTAAAGACGACATTTCAGAGTTCCAGAGAATGGCGCCCGACAATTGACAACCGGGCGGATGCGGTGATGATCTATGGAACAGGGGGGAATCCATCCGACAAGTCTCGAAAGATTCCATTTGAAGAGCGCGTTAAATCCTGGCGTGATAAGGGATATATTACCCATTTTATGACCGGGATTGCCTGGGGCGAGTACCAGGATTACTTTACAGGGAAATGGGATGGAAAGATGCATTTAGATGAGGGACAGGTTGACGTAAAAGGGGATACCATCTGGCATGGTCATATGGTTCCCTATATAGTTCCTACTGAAAATTATTTAAAATACATCAAAGAGATGCATGTCAAGCGGGTTATTGACGCCGGGATTGAAGCCATATTTATGGAGGAACCCGAATTCTGGGCACGTGCAGGTTACAGTGAATCATTTAAGAAAGAATGGAAAAAATACTATGGTTTTGATTGGCGACCACAGCATGAATCGCCTGAGAACACTTACTTATCCAATAAATTAAAGTACGCTTTATACCTCAATGCACTGAATGAGGTCTTTACGTACGCGAAATCTTATGGAAAAACCAAAGGGATGGATGTGAAATGTTATGTGCCCACGCATTCCTTGATCAACTATTCGCAGTGGATGATCGTGAGTCCTGAAGCGAGTTTAGCTTCGCTTCCCTGCGTGGATGGTTACATCGCGCAGGTATGGACGGGGACTTCGCGTGAACCTAACTATTTTAATGGTGTAGCGAAAGAACGTGTTTTCGAAACCGCATTTTTGGAGTATGGGGCAATGGAATCCATGACCGCACCTACTGGACGAAAGATGTTTTTCCTGACGGACCCGATCGAAGATTGGCCCCGGGATTGGGCAGATTACAAAAAGAACTATCAAGCTACGTTCACAGCGCAGCTGCTCTATCCGAATATCGCTGACTATGAAGTGATGCCCTGGCCCGAACGGATCTATGAGGGACTGTATAAGACAAGCCCCAATAGTGACCAAAAGGAAAAAATACCACGGCATTATTCGACTCAGATGCAGGTGATGATCAATAGCCTGAATAGTATGCCAAAAACGGCCAGTAAAGTTTCTGGATCGACAGGGATCAGTGTCCTGTTGGCAAATTCGTTGATGTTTCAACGTTTTCCGACGCATGCCGGGTATGACGATCCACAGTTGGCGAACTTTTATGGTCTCGCTCTTCCTTTCCTAAAACGTGGGGTGCCCATAAAAACAGTTCACCTGGAGAATTTGGCGGTTAAGGACGCCCTGGCGGAGACGAAGGTACTCCTCATGTCTTACTCCAATATGAAACCCCTGGCCCCCGAAGCGCATCAGCACCTTGCAGATTGGGTGAAAAATGGTGGTGTCCTTATTTATTGCGGTACCGATCTCGATCCCTTTCAATCGGTACAGGAATGGTGGAACACAAATGGCAAACAGTACCAACGGCCATCGGATCATCTATTTGAGAAAATGGGGCTGAAAACCGGTATGGCAAAGGAGGGCAAATATAATTACGGGAAAGGTACTTTTTATGTGTTAAGATCGGATCCCAAAGAATTTGTGGTCAAACCGGATAACAGCCAGAAACTGCTGGACCTGACGAAGAATCTTTATGAAAATAATGGTAAGTCCGAAAAGCTACAATTTAAAAATTATTTTACGTTGACGCGGGGTAATTACGACCTGATCGCCGTATTGGATGAGAGTGTGAGCAATCAGCCTTACCAGGTTAAGGGCAATCTAATAGATCTTTATGATCCGGCTTTGCCCATTGTTACTTCCAAAAATATCCAGCCGAATGAGCAAGGGCTGTTTGTGAATATCGATCATATAAAAAATAAACAACAGCCACAGGTACTGGCCTCTGCAAGCCGTATCTACGACGAAGTGTCGGCTGGGCATCAATATTCATTTACAGCAAAAAGCCCGATTAACACCACAAACATTTCGCGGATATTATTGCCTGGTAAACCAAAGAGTGTGCTCGTAAATAAAACCGAGGTATTTGTGGAGGAAAATTGGGATACAAAAACAAAAACGTATCTGTTGGGATTTGAAAATAGTCCCGACGGTGTACATGTAGCTATCAAATGGTAATAGGTGAGACACTCGATTTTCAGATAAAGGAGATGATAGCAATTCTGATTTTGTGAACTTGAGACTAATTATACGTTAGTTGCCATATCAAAAAAAAGAACCATATTTTCCGTGAATATGGTTCTTTTTTATAGCTGCATTAATAGCAATCGGGCTAAGTTTGTGACCGTAGCTATTATTCGGCCAATGATTTGATTTAAATTTTCGGGCACAAATTTGATCTGTCTCTAATGAAAAGTCGCTGTTCAATTATTTCGATTGGGCATCCTGGAATTCCGTCGGACTGAGTCCAAACTGTTTTTGGAAATTTCGGGAGAAATGTGTGGCCGAACTATAACCTAATAAGTTTGAAATTTCATAGACTTTGTATTGTCTTAAACTAAGCAATTCTGCCGCTTTTCGAAGCCTGGTCAGGTTAATCAGTTCATTTGGTGACAGGCTCGATACCAGATTTATTTTTCGATACAATGTGGGTCTACTCATGCAGAGTATGTCTGCCATTCGGTCCACATTAAATTGAGGGTCATCCAAATGTTCCATTATGATTTCGTCGATCTTGAGCAAGAAATCCTGATCACTTTGATTCTGACCGATTTGTTGTATCTGGGACATCGGGTTTTTGATGAAAAATTCCTTGATTTTAATCCTGTTTTTTAATAAGCTAGCAATTTGAGCTTTTAAAAATGCGGGCGAAAATGGTTTTTCGATGTATGCGTCAGCACCATATTCTAAGCCTTGGATCTTTGATTCTATGCTATTTTTTGCCGTTAGTAAGATAACGGGAATATGTGCATAAGCAATATCTTCCTTAATTTTTTGGCAAAGCTCGTAACCATCCATTTCGGGCATCATCACGTCACTGATGATTAAGTCGAAATATTCGGACGCGAGTAAATTTAAGGCCTCATTTCCATTTGTGCTGGTGGTGATATGGTAATCTTCATTGAGGTCGTCTGCAATAAATTCAAGTAATTCAGCATGATCATCTACTATTAATAAATTGGCTTTTGCATTCATAATCATTGGTTTGAACTGTGGTTTAGCGGTAACGTCAAACGGAATACATTCCAGCGTGAATTTTCGACTTCATACACTAGACTGCCCTGATGTTTTAATGCCAAGGATCTTGTCAATGCTAAGCCTAGACCACTTCCAGGAATGTTCTTATTTTGTTTTAAGCGATTGAATGGTTCAAAAATTCGTTCCCTTTCTTCTGAAGGAATTAAATCACCGTCGTTTTTCACGGTCAATATAGCAATATTTTTCTGTTTATCCACCGCTAAATTCACTTCAATATCCTGTGATGAGTATTTTAAGGCATTATTGAACAGGTTATAACAGATTTTATCAAAAGCATCTATGTCAATGTAGCCCATGATATCGGGAGCTATGGTCACTGTCATGTTCCTGCCCATGGCCTGAACAGTAACATTGAAATCATTACTGATTTTTTGTGCTGCTTGACTAATGTTTTCCAGCTCAAAGTGTAATTTAAACCCTTCTGTTTCGACTTGCCGAAAATCCAGCAACTGATTACTGAGCGCAATCAATTTTTCGGTATTGTTCTGCATGGTCGTCAATAGTTTATTCGTTATTGGATTGTGTTCGACCTTGTCCATGAGTTTTTCCAATGGTGCCTTAATTAATGTTAACGGCGTACGTATTTCATGGACCACATCTGTATAAAAATTGATTTTTGAGCGATATAGTTCCTGTTCCCGAAGGTTTTGGACGGTCAATAAATGTTGCCGGTTACGCTGTTTGATCTTTTCATTAAAATGATAAATAATAAATATAATTAGCGCAATAAGAATAAGGGCGTAACAGATATATGCTGGCATACTTGCCCAGATTGGGGGAAGTATGACAATTCTAAGACTTGCAGCAGTAGGAATGACATTTCCGTTGGGATCTTCCGCTTTGACTGTAAAAATATAGTTTCCCGGTGCAAGCTTAGTGAAATAAGCCCGTTGATTGCTGGTAATATCTACCCAGTTATTGTCTAAGCCTTCCATCTTGTAACTGTAATGGATGGAGTGGGGGGCTTGGTAATGAAGTGCAGCAAAATCAAGACTAAAGGATGATTCATCGTGTTTCAATTGAATTTTATCCGTAAATAGGATGGATTTGGATAGTATATTGCCATCTGTATACTGGTTGATCGCTTTGTTATTGATATAGAGGTTGGTGATATAGATCGGAATTCGGGTATTGTAATTGATCTGATTGAGTTTTTTTGGATCAAAACGGATTAAACCGTTGATCGTGCCAAAATAAAAATTTCCCTGACCGTCATCAAATGAGGAATTGTAATTAAACTGAATGGATGGCAAGCCTGATTCCAGGTTAAAAACGCGTTTTTTCCCGTTCGATAAATGGTAACGAACCAGTCCTTTGGAGGTGCTCACCCAAAGATTATTTTGCGCGTCTTCAAGAATGGCCAGGATCACATTGCTGGGCATACCTTCTTTGATGCCAATTTTGTCAAAACCATTTCCAGTAGGCAGTTTCTTTGCCATACCACCTTCCGTGGCCACCCAAATCTGTTTTTTTGAGTCTTCAAATAGGCTATTGATACGGTTGTTTGGTAGCGATGTGGGGTCGTCCTTTTGGTGAGTATAATGTTTGAGCGCTCCGGTAGCAGGCGTATAGCAGAATAAGCCATCCCTCCAGGTGCCCAGCCAGATATTTCCCTCTTTATCTTCAAGCACGGTCGTATAAAACATATACTCGGGAACGTTTCGCAGTATATGAAAAGATTTATTGGCGAAATCAAAACGATACAAACCGCGGGTGGAAGCTGCTAAGATGTCTCCTTTCTTTGTTTTATAGAGATAAAACAGGAAATTACTCTGTAGATCTGGGTTGGAATAGCTATTTCTATCAATATGGTAAACAACTTTTTCTTGTTTGGGATCAAAAATATCCAGCCCGTTGACAAAAGTACCGACCAATATTTTATTGTCAAATGGAAGAATACCATGAATATTATTGTTTGCCAGATTTCCTTGTTTTTCAGAGAAATTTTTGATTTTGCCTGATATAGGATCTAGTTTGGACAGACCGCCATTTTCAGTGCCGATCCATACATTGCCTGTTGGATCTTTGGTAATGATCCGTACAACAGAACCTTTTAGGCTACCAGGTTTATCTTTTGGTAAAAATTTTTCGATAATGCTGTTGTTTTTATGATAATAGTTGATGCCACCAAAATAGGTGCCTATCCAAATTCCTTGATCCTTATCCTGTAGGATATTATAAACGGCATTGTCAGAAATGCCCCATGGGTTTTCCTGTTCTTTTTGAATATTGATAAAGCTTTGATCTGCAATTTGATAAATAAAGAGCCCTGACTCGGTCGCAAACCAATATTCGGTATCATTGGGCTGTAAGATGTCTCGAATATAGAGAAATTGCTTTAGGCGATCTGGCCCTAAGATGGATTTCAGGGTTTTGGCTTGTAAATCGTAAACATAGACGCCAGATTTGGAAGTGCCGATCATGAGTTCCCCCTTACGGTTCTCCGTGATTTTTTCTATGCTGAACCAGTCTTTTGTACCATATTTTAGTTGGAAGTCCAGCAAGAGAACGGCTTTGTCGACATTATTGATCTGGAAAATTTTTCCTTCCGGAGTGCCAAAGAAAATAGTTCCATTTTTCGTGCAACCAACTGCCGTAATATAAAGATCCGATTTGGTGATTTGCTTAATTTCGTTGTTGATCAAATGATGGTAATAGAGCATACCATTCGATATAAACCAGATCCTTTTTTTTTGATCTGTAATGATAACCGGTACATCTGAATTTTCGAACTGTTTACTTAATAATCTAAACTGTTCATCGATGGGATTGTAACAGTAGATTCCCTGATCCGTACCAATCCATATCCTTCTCTTGAAATCTTCTTTCAGTGAGATGATATTATTGCCCCCTAAACTGTTTTTGTCGGAAGCTGAAGCATCAAAATGTTTGAAACTATTTCCGTCAAATCGGTTCAGACCATCTTTAGTGCCGAACCAGAGAAATCCGTAACTATCCTGCATACTACAGATCACCGCATTGTTGGAAAGTCCTTCATTAATCTGATAATGGTTAAAATAATAAGGTTGTGCGTGGATGAGCAGAGGGGACAACAATAATAAAAATAAAAAATGCAGCGGCTTCAGGTTGATCATGATCATTTGGTTATTGATACAAAATAGCTTAAAATTGAAACAATTTAATCCCAAAAGAATAAAAAAAAATAGGATTTTAGTATTTGTATTGCAACCAATAAAATTATAAAAAATATGGATAACAATGCATTTGTTATTCAACAAAGATTATAAACTGTTTAAATCATAAGAAATGAAAGGAAAATTGATGTTGCTGGCTATTTCCGGTTTACTTACCTATTGTTGTCTGTCCTGTCAACAAACGAATAGATCAAAAACGGCTTCAAAAGACACGGTGGCAGCTTTGATGGACACTTCATCATTTAGCGCGACAATCGATACAAAAAAAGTCTATCTATATGAATTGACCAACAAAAACGGTGTACAGGCCTATTTTACTAATTTTGGGGCCCGCGTTGTTGGTTTATGGGTACCGGATAAGGAAGGTAAATTGTGTGATGTTGTCTTGGGATTTTCTAAGGCCGGTGATTATAATAATCCCAAAGAACCATTTTTTGGAACAATCGTGGGACCTTTCGGCAATCGTATTGCAAAAGGGCATTTTAAGCTGGATGGCAAGAACTATACGCTGGCTGTCAATAATGGACCTAATACATTACACGGTGGTTTCAAAGGCGTACATTTTGCGCATTGGACCTTAAAGAAAGCTGATCGGTCGTCCCTTACTTTTGCGTATACCTTGCCGGATGGACAGGAAGGATTTCCGGGCAACATTCAGATGGAAGTTACTTATACGCTCAATGACAAGAATGAATTGATGATCGCTTACCGAGCTGAAACTGATAAAAAGACAGTGATTAATTTAACAAATCATGCTTATTTTAACTTGAATGGCGAGGGCAGCGGAACGATTTTGGACCACCAGCTTCAATTGTTTGCCAATCAATATACCCCCGTCGACAGTACCTTGATACCTACAGGACAATTGGCCGAAGTAAAAGGAACAGCGTTTGACTTTACCTCTCCCAAGGCCATTGGAAAAGATATCAATGCCACTGATAGGCAGCTCATCTATGGAAAAGGATATGACCATAATTTTGTGTTGAGCAAGGAGAAAGAAGGCGAGTGGTATAAAGCCGCACACGTCGTGGGAGATAAGTCTGGTATTATCATGGATATTTTGACCACCGAACCGGGGATTCAATTCTACAGCGGCAACTTTATGAATGAGCAAGTGCAGTTAAAAAATGGAAAAAAGGACGCTTTTCGGACAGCGTTCTGTTTAGAACCACAGCATTTTCCGGATGCGCCAAATCAACCCAACTTTCCAACGACAGTTGTAAGTCCTGGACAAGTCTATCAAACGAAATCCCTGTATCGTTTTTCAATAAAATAATATAGATTAATAATGATTGGTTTTGGAAGTACATCCCTATGGGGATGTGCTTTCTTCTTTTGATACAAATAGGCAGTCTTTTGAGAAAAATCAATCGTCCAACTCATTGATTAAACCTTATTTTTGGATAATCAGTTATAATACTAATCAAGCCAATAATGACAAAAAAAATAGGTCTATTATCTTATTTCATTGGAATTTGTTTTTTAAGTTCTGCGCAGAGCAATGCCGTCATCGCCGTTGATCAACTACCGGTTGAGGGTAAAAATCTAAACTATATTAACAACCGCTTGCCGTTAAAACAGAACGCCCTGCTAAAATTGCCTGTAGGAAGTATTGTTCCTCAAGGTTGGTTGGGGAAATATTTGGAATTGCAAAAAAATGGTCTTACTGGTCATCTTGGTGAGATTAGTGCCTGGTTATCAAAAAAAAATAATGCTTGGCTGAGCGCAGACGGAAAGGGTGATTATGGCTGGGAAGAAGTTCCTTATTGGTTAAAAGGCTATGCAAATCTGGGCTATATTCTGAAAGATCCCAAAATAATCGCGGAGTCAAAAATATGGCTGGAAGCGGCCATGAAAAGTCAAAGGCCTGATGGCTACTTTGGCCCCCTGATCCTGCGCAACAATAAACCTGATTTATGGGGTAATATGATAATGCTTTGGTGCCTACAATCCTATTACGAATATAGTGCTGATCAACGTGTACTAACCCTAATGACAAACTACTTTAGATGGCAGGCGAGTTTACCGGATAGCTTTTTTCTAAAAGACTATTGGGAGAATAGTCGTGGTGGGGATAATTTATTATCCGTCTATTGGCTCTATAATCGGACCCAGGGGAATGAATGGTTGATGGACCTCGCAGATAAAATCCATCGTAATACGGCCAACTGGCGGCAAAAAGATGACTTGCCCAACTGGCACAATGTCAATGTTGCACAATGTTTCAGGGAGCCGGCAACTTATTATCTCAAAAGTCAGTCCGCTGAAGATCTGAAGGCGACTTACAATAATTTTCATTTTGTCAGACAGGTATTTGGTCAAGTGCCGGGTGGAATGTTCGGCGCCGATGAAAATGCTCGTCCGGGGTATACCGACCCGCGGCAAGGAGTAGAAACCTGCGGTATGGTCGAACAGATGGCCTCCAATGAGATCCTTCTGGGAATTACGGGCGATCCCTTTTGGGCAGATCACGCAGAAGACGTGGCCTTTAATACATATCCGGCAGCCGTAACAGCTGATTTCAAAGCGCTACGTTATATCACTAGCCCAAATATGAGCATTAGTGATAGTCACAATCATGCTCCGGGCATTGATAACAACGGTCCGTTTTTGATGATGAACCCTTTTAGTTCACGCTGTTGTCAACATAATCATAGTCAAGGATGGCCGTATTATGCAGAGCATCTGTATATGGCAACAAACGATAATGGCGTTGCCGCAGTACTTTATGCTGCATCCCATGCAGATATCAAGGTCGGGGATAATCAAAAGATTCAGATTCAACAAAGCTCCAATTATCCATTCGAAGAATCGATTCGCTTTGCAATAGGAACGAATGGAAAGGCTATTGATTTTCCGTTCTACTTGCGGATTCCTGCCTGGGCGAAACAAGCACAGGTCAAAATTAATGGAAAGGTACAGGGCGTTGAGCCAGGTGCAAAGTACATCCGGATTGACCGAAAATGGAAAGATGGAGATCAGGTGGAACTATTGTTGCCAATGTCCATTGAGTTGAATACCTGGAAGGCGAATAAAAATGCCGTGAGTATCCAACGGGGACCACTGACTTATGCCTTGAAGATTAAAGAGAATTACGTACAAAAGGATAGTAAAGCTTCGGCTATAGGTGATTCAAAATGGCAGGAAACTGCTGACCCAAGCAAGTGGCCTTCGTATGAGATTCTGCCGGCGAGCGACTGGAATTATGGCCTTGTCCAAAATCAATTGCTTGCTCCGGGTCAATTGAAAGTTGTCAAACGGGCTTGGCCAAAAGACGCTTTTCCGTTTGAAGCGGATGCGGTACCCATTTCTATTTTGGTAAAAGCGAAACGAATTGATGGTTGGAAAATAGATGAAAATGGGTTGACCGGGGTGTTGCCATTGAGTCCGGTCGAAAGTCAGGCAGCCGTACAAGAAGTCGAATTGATCCCGATGGGGGCAGCCCGACTGCGTATCGCGGCATTTCCGACAGTAAAGTAATAAAAAGATATAAATGACATAACGATTTCTATGATGAAGAAAACCTTATTTTTTACCAGTTTGATGATGGCTGCACAGTTGAATTTTGCCCAGGAGTGGAAACCGGTTGGCACACATATATTGACCTCTTGGGGTGAAAAAGTGACTGCACAGCAACCACATCCAGAATATCCGAGACCACAACTGGTGCGAAAAAATAACTGGCAAAATTTAAATGGCCTATGGAAATATGCCATTACTCCAGTAAATGCAAAAGAAATTCCCCAACAGTGGGACGGAAGTATCCTAGTGCCTTTTGCGGTAGAATCTGCGCTTTCTGGTGTAGGTAAGGAGGTCGGCAAGGATAAAGCATTGTGGTATACCAATACGATTACCTTGGATAAGTCGGTCAACAAAAATAATGTTTTGCTCCATTTTGGCGCTGTGGACTGGCAATGCGATGTATATGTAAATAATCAATTGGTCGGTAGACATGAAGGCGGTTTTGACCCTTTTTCGATGGACGTGACCCGTTTTCTCAAAAAAGGAACTAAACAGGAAGTCGCGATACGTGTATGGGATCCGACAGATGAGGGGCCACAACCAAGAGGTAAGCAGGTCAATCGTCCAAATGGCATTTGGTATACACCGGTTACCGGAATATGGCAAACGGTATGGCTGGAAAGTGTGCCATCATCCTATATCGTGACAACAAAACAGACACCGCGGTTGGATGAAGGGATACTAGCCTTCCAGGCGACAGTGGCAGGTAGTCAGGCCGGTGATGAAATTAAAGTGCGGGCATTAAACGGAACTCAAGTGATTAAAGAACAGGTGGGACAACCAAATGCAGCTTTCGAGCTTGCCGTTCCGAATTTGGAAGCCTGGTCACCCAATAATCCGAAGCTTTATGATTTGGAAATTCAGTTAGTCCGCAAAGGGAAGGTCATTGACCAAGCGAAAAGCTATTTCGCGATGCGTAAAATTTCAATGGGAAAAGATGAAAACGGGATACAAAGGCTCCTATTGAACAATAAGTTTACATTTCAGTATGGACCACTTGATCAAGGCTGGTGGCCCGATGGTTTGCATACTGCACCTACGGATGAAGCCCTAAAGTTTGATGTAATCAAGACAAAGGAAATGGGTTTCAACATGATCCGTAAGCACATTAAAGTTGAACCCGCGCGGTGGTATCGCTACTGTGATAGCATTGGTATGCTTGTCTGGCAAGATATGCCAAGCGGCGATCTCGGCGGAAATCATTGGGACATGCAACCTGGGAAAATATCTGGCGGAAATCGGGATAAGGTGCGTTCAGCAGAGTCTGAAGGATATTATAGAAAAGAATGGAAAACCATCATGGAGGTTTTGCATAATTACCCCAGCATTGTGATTTGGGTTCCTTTTAATGAAGCCTGGGGACAATTTAAGACAAAAGAAATCACCGAATGGACGATGGCCAATGATCCATCCCGTTTGGTAAACAGTGCCAGTGGCGGTAATTTTATGGAAACCGGCCAT
Organism: Sphingobacterium sp. HMA12; assembly: GCF_002933815.1. Lineage (GTDB taxonomy): Bacteria > Bacteroidota > Bacteroidia > Sphingobacteriales > Sphingobacteriaceae > Sphingobacterium. The sequence goes on along the minus strand of NZ_BEYR01000001.1, from coordinate 2,536,283 downwards.
ATACTGGATATACACAACTACCCAGATGCGGCAATGCCGGATCCAAAATTGTTTGGCGCAAATCAGGTACTGGCATTAGGTGAATTTGGAGGCCTGGGACTTCCCGTAGATGGTCATTCCTGGCAACAAAAAGACAACTGGGGCTACCAGAGTTTCAAAAATAAAACCGAACTGCTCGAACGGTATAAACAATTGATCCGTGATTTGACAAGACTGATTCCTATGGGGCTGTCGGCAGGCGTTTATACACAGACGACAGACGTGGAGGTGGAAACCAATGGTTTGATGACGTATGATCGTAAAGTCATTAAAATGCCTGAAACAGAATTAAACGCTGCCCACCAGGCCCTCTATCATGCGCCAACGAAATAGTCTTAAAGGAACACCATGAATGGAAATTGTGACTGCTTTCATATAATTTTTTCGGATACAATGATAGGAAAGCATCTGGATAACATAAAATTGATAAAATGCTGCAGTCGAACTCGTTAAAATATTGGAGTGGAGTAGTGGTAATCCTGAGCCTGTTGAACTCCTGTAGAAGTTCTTCAGGTTCAGTTACACAACCTGTTCAGACCACGCGGTCTTCCGTAAAAAACACAACGTATATAAATCCTGTCTTTGAACCGATACTCGCAGACCCTACAGTCGTACGTAATCCACAGAATAAATTATTTTATGCTTATGGAACAGCTGATAATTGGGGCGATGGTAAGGGACAGCGTTTAGTTTCTATTTTGCAGTCAAAAGATCTAGTACATTGGACCTGGATCGGAACGGCATTTTCAGCCAAACCCAACTGGAAGCCGGAAGGTGGGATCTGGGCGCCAGATGTGGTGTTATTGAATGGGAAATATATAATGTACTATGCTTACTCTACCTGGGGCGATCCTAATCCCGGTATTGGAGTGGCCCTAGCGGACAAACCTGAGGGGCCATTTGTGGATCAGGGCAAACTGTTCGATAGTAAATCGATCGATGTACCCAATTCGATAGACCCCTATTTTTTCAGGGAAAATAACCGGAACTACCTCTTCTGGGGAAGTTTTAGCGATGCCACTACGCAGGGGACTTTTGGTATTCCTTTAAATAATAATGGGACGCAAATCCCCGATCTTAAGAAGAAATTTAAGGTTGCAGCTGGTGATTTTGAAGCTGTGGTCATCCACAAAAGAAATGGCTATTATTACTTTATCGGTTCAAAAGGATCCTGTTGCGAAGGCGAGAAAAGTACCTATCATGTCCTCGTTGGCCGATCAAAAAAATTGCAGGGCCCTTATCTGGATCAGGAAGGCCGTGATTTGACACAAAGAGGAAGCGGAACATTATTACTGAAAGGGAATGATAAATTTGTGGGCACTGGGCATACCTCCCGGATTATAACCGATGAGCAGGGCAATGACTGGCTGCTTTATCACGCCATGGACCCCAAACGGCCTCGTGTTTCGACAGGAGGAAATCGCCGCATGCTATTATTGGATAGGGTAATCTGGAAAGAGGATTGGCCAACGATTGAAGAGGCAACAAGTAGTGTCGGTGCGAAAGAGGCTCCAATGTTTAAAGAATACTAATCTTTAGTTGTCGCCTGTTATATGTACCATTCGATCTACGATTAACTTAAATGCTGATCGAGCCAATGATCTATGCATTGAAAGACCTCTTCTTTACAATCTTCGTTGAGTATTTCGTGGCGCATTCCTTTGTACAGTTTTACGGTAATATCCGTCTGTCCCTGCAAGCGTAGCTGAGTGGCAGTCTGTTCCACTCCCTTCCCGAAATCACCAATAGGATCATCCTGTCCGCTAATAAATAATAGGGGTAAATTTTTGGGGATACGTTTTGTCAGCTTTTTGTCTGTCGCGCGTAGCGATAGACTCAATACCGTATAGAAACCATTGTTGGTAAATAAACCACCGCATAGTGGATCTTCAATAAAAGCCATGCGATTCGCTTTGTTGACACTTAGCCAATTGCTATTGTTTTGGTTGGGTTCATTCTTAAATCCGGCATTATTACGCCTGTCAAATATACCGTTGATTAATTTACTGCGTTTTTTGGGGAAAAGGGAATTCAGTACAGCCAATAGCGCACGAAAAGCTGTGGATCCCTTTTGTCTTCCACCCGTCCCCACGATTATGGCTCCTTTAAAACGATCTCCAGCTTGTTGTAAGGCACAACGTGTCACAAAAGATCCCATGGAGTGACCCAAGATAAAATGTGGTTGATCGGGATAGCGCTGTTGCAATACAGTACTCATGGTTAATGCATCCTGCACAAGCTGTCCCGCTGGATCGCTTTGTTGAAAATACCCTAATCCTTCCGCATTTATGGCCGTTTTTCCATGCCCTAACTGATCATAAATGAGCACAGCAATACCCTGGTCAGTCAGATGGTTGGCCAGGAGCTGATACCGGCCACTATGCTCTTGCATACCATGGACAATTAATAGTGTCGCTATTACCTTTTGGTCTACCGGCTCATACGTCCGGTAAGAGAGCTTGTAGTCTGCGCTTCCTTCAAAAGGACTTATTGGAAAGAGATTCGATGATACCGTATTCATGCCGCTGTTTTGTTGCTGTCAAAGCAAACTAAGACTATTTTATCAGATTTGCAAGTTGGACTCTTCGGGTTTGAACAAATTTAGCCTGTTTTAATTTTTTAGTATCAGAATATTTTTTAGATTTGCAATAATTTAGAATTAATTTAAATAAGAAATTGATTCTTTGTTTAATAATCAGTGTTCAACTGAGGTTCGCATAAGATTACAGGATATTCTCAAACAGATAGCGTGGGATAACGACTACTTATGATGACTTCATTATCAATAAAAAATACGTTCTAATGAAAAAGACACTTTTAGCAGCTTTACTTTTTGCGGCATCTTATGCTCATGCACAGACAAATTCATTAATGAATGGTGAGTTTTGGAAAGGTAAACCTACTTTGGCTACAGTTAAGGAGGAAATTACAAAAGGGAATAGTCCTTCACAACCCAATGCGGCATCTTTTGATCCCGTAACGATGGCAATCCTGAATGGAGCACCGACAGATGTTGTCAAATTCATGATCGAACAAGAAGGAAATTATGTCACTAAGAAAACCCACCATAGCCGGAGTTATCTGCATTGGGCGGCTTCAAGTGGTAATGCTGAATTGGTAGATTATCTCATTGCAAAAGGTTCCGATGTGAACTACCAGGATAGTCATGGCTACCCGATTGTAGCCTATGCTGCATCGACGGGAAATATCAATACCGCTGTTTATGATGCTTTATTTAAAGCTGGAGTAAACCCGAAACAAAAATATGAAGGTGGAGCCACGTTAATGATGCTGGCGGCTTCTGCTGATAAAGATCTGGCATTGACCGATTACTTTATCAAGAAGGGTCTTTCTATACAAGATAAAGATGAGTATGGACGCGTTGTCACGGATTATGCGGCGAAATTGGGTAATATGCCGCTGGTCGAAAAGTTTATCGCCCGTGGGGTAAAACCGACGAATAATGCGTTGTTTTTTGCAACACAAGGATCCAGACAAACATCGAATGGCTTGGAGACATATACTTATTTGGTAGAAAAACTAAAATTAGATCCTAAATTCATCAATAAAGATGGTGCGACTTTATTACATGCGCTGGTACGTCGTCCAGATATGGCTGTGATCAAATATTTTTTGGATAAAGGAGTTGATGTGTCGAAAGCGGATAACGAAGGCAATACAGCCCTTATGGTCGCGGCGAATGGCAAAGACGTGAAATTAGTGGAACTGTTACTTTCCAAAGCAAAGAATGTGAATGCTGTGAATGAGAAAGGTGAATCGGCATTGACCAAAGCAATCGGTAATGGCTCTGCTGAGATTGCAGCGCTCTTGATAAAAAATGGTGCCGATGCCAAATTATTGGACAAAGATGGTAACAACTTAGCTGTCTACTGGTTTAATTCTTTTAAGGAAGCTCCACAGGGGGGACGCCCGCCGCAGGGTGCGCAGTCCAATAACCCGCAGGTAGATGATTTTAAGGAAAAATTAGGCGTGCTTAAAGCTGGTGGATTGGATGTTGTTGCACCACAGAAAAACGGGAGCACACTCTATCATCTTGCTGTCGCTAAGGAAAGCACAAACCTCATTCAGAAAGCAAGCGAATTGGGGGTAGATATCAATGCACAGGATAAAGAAGGAACCACTGCACTACATAAAGCTGCTTTGATTGCGAAAGACGATTCATTATTGAAGAGATTGGTCGCTTTAGGAGCAAAAAAAGAACTGAAAACCGAATTTGATGAAACCGCATACGATTTGGCCAAAGAAAATGACTTTTTGTCAAAAGGAAATGTACAGTTGGACTTTTTAAAATAATAAGATGAATACTATAATTAAAATCGCGCTAATCACACTTTTGTTTTCTGCAGTTTCTGTCAGCACATTTGCCCAAACGGGTAAGTATAAATGTATGATCCAAATGAACGCCTATCAAGGAGAAGGAGCTTATGTCGTTATTTCACTCATAAACCCGAAGGGAGCATACGAAAAAACGCTTTCCGTATTGGGACCAGATAAACAATGGTATAACACATTGAAAGAATGGTATAAATTTCAGGCTAAAACCAAAGAAAAGCTGAGCGCAGTGACCGGTGCTTCTGTTGGTGGTGGTGACCGTGCGATGCGTACATTGGAAATTGATGAGTCTAAATTCAACAAAGGATATAAACTTCGCTTTGAATCCGCTGTAGAAGAACAGAAATATCATACTGCAGATGTAGAAATCCCATTAACAAAAGAGGCTATTACTGAAAAGGCAAATGGCAAGGGATACATTAAGCTTGTCAAATTAAATAAAGTACAATAAGAAAAAATGTTGGTATCTGTCTGGAGGTATGCACATTTAGCCTTAGCTCTTGTTTCTGCTGTTTTTTTACTATTATTATCGGTCACGGGAGTGATTTTGGCAATTGACGCCGTCAATGAAAAAATACCACCCTATCGAATAGAAAATATAGATTCTTTGGATCTTTCGCAGACCATTACTGGTTTGCGAAAGATTTATCCCGAAATTATTGAAATTTCGGTCGATCACAATCAATTTGTGAGCATTGACGCCATAGATGCTGAGGGAAATACGGTAAAAGGGTATATTGACCCGCAAACCGGCAAATATCTGGGTGCGCAAAAGAACAAAACACAGTTTGTTCAATGGACTACAGCACTGCATCGTTCCTTATTCTTAAAGGTAACAGGCCGAATCATTATCGGCATCGCTTCTTTTCTACTATTTTTGATTACAATCTCAGGTTTGGTATTGATTATCAAACGTCAACAGGGCCTTCGATATTTCTTTGCCAAGATCAATCGGGATTTCTTCGCACAGTATTTTCATGTTGTTTCAGGGCGGTTGTTTCTGATACCTATCTTAATTTTGGCTTTGACGGGGACTTATTTATTTATGGTTCGGATTGAACTGTTAAAGAAGACAAACCAAACGGTTGAATATCCAGTGAAGGAAAATGAAGCCGAGGAGCTGGCGATAGCAGATTTTCCAATCTTTAAAAAAACGAAGCTTAACGATGTTGTGAAGGTGGAGTTTCCTTTTATGGAAGGAGATCCTGACGAATATTATGTCCTCAAACTGAAAGAGCGGGAGTTGACAGTAAATCAATTAAACGGTGCGGTACATAAAGAAGTCAAGTATCCCTTTACTGCACTTGCAGAGCAATTTTCGCTCGATCTTCACACCGGTAAAACCAATATGATATGGGCCATCATTTTGGGGCTTGCATCACTGAATATTGTGTTTTTTATTTATACGGGTTTTTTCATTACCTTCAAACGTACGCGAACAAAGATTAAGAATAAGTATAAGGCAGCCGACGCCGAAATTGTTATTCTGGTAGGTACTGAAAATGGGAGTACCTTGTTTTTTGCCAATCAGATTCACAAACAGCTGTTGGCTGATGGTAAAAAATCACTTTTGCTTGGCATGAACCACTATCAGTATTTTCCAAAAGCAAAGCATCTTTTGCTGTTTACGTCCACCTACGGTCTAGGGACAGCGCCTTCCAATGCGGCTCAGTTTGAGAAAAAGCTATTGGCCTATCCACAGCAGCAGTCGATTAATTTCTCTGTTCTCGGTTTTGGATCAAAAGCATACCCTGATTTTTGTGCTTATGCGTATGCGATAGACAAGTTGCTTAGCGAGCAAGCATGGGCCTCCCGACTGATAGACCCACATACGGTTAATGACAAAAGTGTTGATGATCTGATTTCATGGGTACATCATTGGAGTGAACACACCAATATTGCCTTAGCTTCTGCTCCAGCGATATACAGCTCCAAAGTTGTTGGATTGAAGAAATTTAAAGTGATAGCCCGATCAACTGTTTCAGAGAGCAATAGTACCTTTACACTTTTATTGAAGCCACCTGGAAAAATGAAAGTACAGTCCGGAGATTTGTTGGCCATTTATCCGGCTCAGGATCAACGGGAACGTTTCTATTCCATTGGATGCAAGGATGGGATGGTTCAATTGGTCGTCAAGCTATTTCCAGATGGTTTTGGCTCGGGATTTCTATACCAACTAAAAGCTGATCAGGTTCTGGAAGCGCGTGTCATGGCCAATCCAAGTTTTCATTTTCCCAAGGCAGCACCTGCTGTGGCGTTAATTGCAAATGGAACCGGTATTGCACCGTTTTTGGGTATGATTGCAGAAAATCAGCACAAAATACCTGTCAAACTCTATGCAGGCTTCCGCAAGAACAATGAGATCATAGCACAATATCTGGAATTTACCGATGAACAAAAAAAACTGGGACAGCTGAACGATGTACAGTTGGCTTTTTCACGGGAACAGCAGGGGCAGTATGTGATGGATCTGATCCGTCAGGACGGTACGTACTTTGTTGAATTGCTCGAACAGCAGGGCTGTATCCTATTATGTGGTTCACTTCGTATGCAACAGGATGTCGAAGCAACTTTAAACGAGATACTGCTGGTAAGTACGGGCAAATCGATCAACATCTACAAAGAAAAAGGTCAGATTCTGACAGATTGTTATTAAACAAACAATCTTATGCCATCATTTATTTTGACAATGTGTAATGAATTATTATAAGCAGTATCTACTGATTTCAATACTTTGGTTGATAACCGCCGCTAACGGTTTTTCACAGGTAACGCTTAAAAAACAGGTGACCCTTATGGGCTCTGTTTTTGAGATCACCCTAGTTGATCAGGATAGCGTAAAGGCCAACCAGCATATTGTCGAAGTCATTGCCGAGATTGGACGCATAGAAAATCTGATTTCAGAGTGGCGTCCCTATACGCAGATTTCCGAGGTAAACCGGAATGCCGGGATCAAACCTGTCAAAGTTGACCGGGAAGTTTTTGATCTGACCAAAAGAGCAATTCAATACGCCCGGAATTCACAGGGAGCCTTTGATATTAGCATTGTCGCGTTAGATAAAATATGGAAGTTTGATGGCAGCATGGATACCATGCCCTCTGAGGATGCGATCAGAAATTCTGTTGCTAAGGTTGGCTATAAACATATTGTTTTGGATAGCGCTGCCTCGACTATTTTCTTGGAACTTGCGGGGATGAAGATTGGCTTTGGTTCGATCGGGAAGGGCTATGCCGCCGATCGGGGAAGGGAGATTATGAAAAACCGAGGTATACATGCAGGAATTGTCAATGCTTCCGGTGACCTATCGACCTGGGGTAGCCAACCAAATGGTGAACCCTGGAAAATAGGGGTGAACAACCCTTTTCGGCCACATGAAATGATAGAGGTCCTTCGTTTGAATGAAATGGCTGTCGCTACCTCAGGCAGCTATGAAAAATATGCCGAAATCGAAGGGAAACGTTATTCTCATATTATCAATCCTATCAGTGGATACCCAGCTACGGGACTGACTTCGGTGACAATCTATGGCCCGTCGGCAGAAATAGCCAATGCCCTGAGCACTTCCATTATGGTACTTGGTGAAAAAGAAGGAAAAAAATTAATCCAAAATTTTCCAAATTATCGTTTTATCTTTATTACAGACAAAGGAAAGATTGTCCGGGATAAACGCAAGTAATCCTATTAAACAACAACCTGTATGTTCATGTAACCATTGTGATTTCTTTACACCGGGTGAACCGATTGAGTTCATGAATGCCGCTTAAAAAATACAGTCGATGAATAAATCAGATAGCTGCATCACAGCTGAAAATAATTTAGAGTAAAAGCTTTGTTGATTCGTCTATGTAGCTATGGACATTGCATACCAAAATCATATGGCAGAAAAAAACTCCAGATCATTTACAGATATCGTCAAGACTTATGGGAGTCAATTGCTGCGTTTTGTAAAAGGAAAGGTCAAAAAGACGGAAGATGCCGAAGATATCTTGCAGGAGGTCTGGTATCAATTCAGCCGTTTGACCAATATGGACGAACTGGAAAATGCGGGGGCATGGTTGTATGCTGTCACCCGAAACAAGATTACCGATAGCTACCGAAAAAAGAAAGATGAATCGCTTGACGATTTAATGGCGGATGGAGAGGAAGTGGATACGGCCTTTCCGATACGTCAGTTTCTCCTGGCCGATGATTCGAACAATCCGGAGCTCAAATTATTCAAGGATATTTTTTGGGATGAGTTGATGAAAGCCCTCGAAGAATTGCCCGAAAAACAACGTCGGGTTTTTATGCTCAATGAAATTGAAGATAAAACCTTACAGGAGATTGCCGACATGGAAAATGAAAATCTGAAAACGATCATAAGCAGAAAGGGCTATGCTGTAAAACATCTGCGTTTACGTTTGCGGAACTTGTATGAAGAATTAAAATTTTAAAAGTAAAGCTATGAATAGAAGAATGAGAAGACAAGGAAAAGGCAAATTTGCTTTTGTGTTTGTTGCCATTATCATTGGAGTTTTCTTGCTGGTAGCCTTGTTGCAATATCTGTGGAATACATTAATGTGTGATATTTTCAATTTGAAGGCAATCACATATTGGCAGGCGTTTGGACTTTTTGTGCTATCACGAATTCTATTTGGACGTGGATTTGGTAAGCCGGGAAGAGGCGGGTTCCGTAAAAATTTCACTCCCGATATGGGCCGCCATGAAGATCTTTCGGAAGAGGAAAGGGAGCGCTTGCGTGAGGAATGGAAGCGTCGTTTCAGCGGACGATGTGGATTCTGAAAAAATTAGGTTAAAAATATGTGATTACCGCTTTTTAAGTAGCTATTGTTTTAAATATTCTTTAACTCATTATTGATAAATGCTTCCAGTTGTGATTTATCAGGTAGTTGTAGTTGGTATTTACTTACAAAAATATCCAAATCACTATCTGCAATGGCGTATTCTACCCATGCTTTGTTTTGGATGGTTACAAGTAAAATCCCGACAGCTGGATTAAAATGCGGTTGTTCGATATTTAAAAATTCAAAGAAGTAATGAGATTTAATCAAATCTCTTGTTTGTTGTGGCTTTATTTTTTTCATCACCTCCTCAAATGAATTTTTGTGGTTTTCGGATAATCCAACTCTTTCGTATGTAAGGGTATCAATTAGTCGTTTGAGTTCTTTTACAGTTGGCTGTGTTTTTAATATCACTAATTCATAAAAACGCCTTTTGGTTGGTTCCTCTATTTTGATAAGTTCAGTAAAATGTGTGTATGAAATAGATTGCCAACTCTTCAAAGAGTTGGACGTTTCATATCCCTTAAATTTGTGCAGAGTCGGAAAAGGATGGTAAAGATTTATGCAAAGCTATTTTTAAATCAGAAATTTTTTAAAAAAACTTAAAGTAAAAACTTGGTGCGGGCGTCTTCTTCTATAAAGGCGCCTTTTTTTATGTCAAAAGCTGAAAAAACACTTTAGAGGTAATGACAGAACGCGATGATCTGTTACTAGCGATATACAACAATTATAAGGGTTGAGAAATTGACAACGAAAGAAGTATATCGAATAACGAATAGGATTACCAATAAGTGGATTGACAGATTTTGGATTTAAAGAACAATTAAATTAAGGAAAAAATGAAAAATAAAATTCGATTTATATTGCCCCGCTTGATCGCATTGACGGTAATAGCGGGTTTAGCAACCTTGATAATAGGAGCGATCTTTAAGCTACTGTTGGTTGCATCCATCTTATTCGGAATAGGAAGTTTTGCAATGGCCAAAATGCGGCGGAGAGAGATGCGCTCATTTAAAATGGATAAGGCGCCAATTCACCCCGGTATGTACAGTGCTTCGAGGACGAATAGTGCAATCGTTCCTTTACACAAGCAACAACGGGTTAAGAATGCGACAATTGTTCCGGTATATTAATATCAGGACTTGGTAGAAAACCAAATAACATTAATAAAATGCGATAGTGAAGTCCCTTGGACTGCTCATTGCGCAATACACAATATTCATTATTAAAAAAATAAAGACATGTTTAAAAGAGATCATTATTCCAGCGGATATTCAAATCAAAACAGATTTTGCGGTCAACATTTCAAAGACCGTTTTGAAAAATTTCAACAGCATTTTTTTGAAGGCGAAGCAGGACAGCGCGGAGAGGGACAGCAATTTGTTCCTGTAAATATTTCCGAAAATTCCGAATTCTACGAAGTGCAGGTATTCGCCGCCGGCCGAAAGAAAGAGCAATTTCAGGTCAGTATAAATGAAGGGATCTTAACGATTTCTTGTACAGAAAATACCAACGATGCGGCAGCTTATATCTATAAGGAGCACTTGGGCACTGCGTTTGAACGTGAATTTCAATTAAATGAACAGGTACTCACAGATAATGTACATGCCAGTTTTGAAGATGGTGTACTTACAGTCATTCTCCCTAAGGATCTTGACAAGGTAAAAAGACCACAAGAAGTCATTATTGACTAAATAATCGGCAACAAGTTGAAAGAGGTCGATGCTGGCGCATTGATCTCTTTCATGTTTTTTTGAGCTTCTTTTGCAGCTGTTTTTTTCCAAATTTTCCGAAGAAATAAAATAGTGCTAGAACGACCAGAACAGCCATAAAAGGAACAAATATGGCCAGGATAGTCAAAATGGTTGAACCAATGGTTTCCATGGTCGAAATAATGAAGTTTCCAAGACCCGCCGTACCGATTGAGGAAGCCGCCCTCGTACCAGCAAGTACGGTACTGATCGTTGCAGCGGTTCCTCCGCCAGCGATAATGGCGGCCGACCAACGAAAAAATGGAGAAATATCTGCAAACTGTATGGCAAAAAGCAAGGTGCCTGCAATTGTTGCCAGGGGAATAGAAATTGTATCCAGGATATTGTCCACAACGGGTATGTAGTAAGCAGCAATTTCAATAATCATTGCTATGCTTGTCGTGATCAGGACCAGATTAGAACCAGCCCAAGTCCATTCATTGCCCACCTGAAACAACTCCAGACGACAGCCTAAACTCAATAAAAATAGTGGCATAAAAATTCGGAAGCCGGTTGCCGCTGCCAGACTTACACCGATAAATGCACTGACCAGGTATGTGGATAATTCCCCCATGACAAATGAATGTTAGTTTCTTCTATTCATAGAATAAAAAAAGAGTGTTTTTTGTTTTTTTAATTGTTGCGGACGATATAGCTAGAGCGTACATTTAAAGTATTTATTGGTATGATTGCTTATAAGGTTTAGTTATATTTATAGATTTTGATTATATTGTATCGAATCATTCGATGTGCAAGGGGGCGTGTATTTGTTTACTTTTATGGAAGTAAGGATCAAACAATTTGATCATTTAAGATATTATATAAATAAACTTTCTTTTAATATGGACAACAACGAAAAAGACATTAGCAAATGCCCATTTCACAATGGGACTATGCGCAACGCCGTTGCGGGAGGGGGAACTCAGAATCAAGATTGGTGGCCGAATAGACTTCGTGTGGATCTTTTGAGACAACATGCAACAAAATCAAATCCTATGGACGAAGGCTTTGATTATGCTGAAGCTTTCAAACAGTTGGATCTGGAAGCCGTTAAGAGAGATTTACATGTGTTGATGACTGATTCACAAGATTGGTGGCCAGCAGATTTTGGACATTATGGCCCCTTATTTATTCGCATGGCCTGGCATAGTGCCGGTACTTATCGCGTGAGTGACGGCCGCGGTGGTGCAGGTTCTGGGCAGCAGCGTTTCGCTCCTTTAAATAGTTGGCCGGACAATGTTAGCTTGGATAAGGCCCGTCGACTGTTGTGGCCGATCAAACAAAAATATGGTAAGAATATTTCGTGGGCAGATTTATTGATCCTAACGGGGAATGTTGCGTTGGAATCAATGGGATTTAAAACCTTTGGTTTTTCAGGAGGCCGTGTGGATGCTTTTGAACCGGAACTAGATGTGTACTGGGGATCTGAAAAGACCTGGTTAGGTGGTGATGTACGTTATGCGCATGGTTCTGAAGGGGTGGTTGAGTCACATGGTGTGTTATCAGCGGATGACGATGCAGATGGCAAACAACATTCACGCAATCTTGAAAAACCTTTGGCAGCGGTACAAATGGGGTTGATCTATGTCAATCCGGAAGGTCCTGATGGAAATCCAGATCCTATTGCAGCGGCAAAAGATATCAGGGATACCTTCGGACGTATGGCAATGGATGATGAGGAAACTGTTGCCTTAATTGCTGGAGGACATACTTTTGGGAAGACGCATGGTGCCGGACCAGCAGATAATGTCGGTAAAGAACCAGAGGCTGCTGGTATTGAACAACAGGGACTCGGATGGAAAAGTAGCTATGGCAGCGGAGTTGGTACTGATGCGATTACCAGTGGCCTAGAAGTAATCTGGACCCAAAAACCGACTGAATGGACAAATCTCTTTTTTAAAAATCTTTTTGAAAACGAGTGGGAACTTACGAAAAGTCCCGCAGGCGCTCATCAATGGGTAGCCAAGGGAGTAGAAGCCACCGTTCCTGACCCTTTTGATCCAAATAAAAAACGTAGACCGACAATGTTGACAACGGATCTCTCTTTGCGCTTTGATCCCGTTTACGAAAAGATTTCCCGTAGATTCTATGAAGATCAGGATGCTTTTGCTGATGCTTTCTCACGCGCCTGGTTTAAATTGACGCACCGTGATCTAGGTCCACGTGAGCGTTATTTGGGTACAGAAGTACCGAGTGAAGAACTGCTATGGCAAGATCCTATTCCCGCGGTAGATCATGTCTTGGTTGATGCAGATGATATTGAAGGTTTAAAAGCGACTATTTTAGCTTCAGGTCTTAGCACAGCGGAACTCGTGACTACAGCATGGGCTTCGGCATCTACATTCCGCGGTTCGGATATGCGTGGTGGAGCAAATGGTGCCCGAATTCGTTTGGCACCACAACGGTACTGGCAGGTTAATAACCCGACGCAATTGCAAAAGGTACTTACAGTGCTGGAGCAGATCCAACAGGATTTTAATGGTAAACAACAAGGGGGCAAAAAAGTATCGCTGGCTGATTTAATAGTCCTTGCCGGTGCAGCAGCAATCGAACAGGGAGCAAGAGCTGGCGGACATGCGCTAAAAGTTCCGTTTAATCCGGGACGCATGGATGCTTCTCAAGAACAGACTGATGTGGAATCAATGGGATATTTAGAACCTATCGCTGATGGTTTTAGAAACTATCGGAAGGGCTCCTACACAGTTTCTACAGAGTCCTTGTTGATTGATAAAGCGCAATTACTGACCTTATCTGTTCCAGAATTAACCGTTTTAATCGGTGGTATGCGTGCATTGCAAGCTAATTTTGATGGTTCTCGGACTGGTGTTTTGACCGAACGCCCCGGGCAGTTGACCAATGACTTTTTTGTAAACTTATTGGATATGGGGACAGCATGGACAGCAGTTTCGCAAGATCGGGAATTGTTTGAAGGAACCGACCGCAAAACGGGCGCAAGGAAATGGGTTGCTGGACGAGCGGATCTGGTTTTTGGTTCTAACGCCGAATTAAGAGCAGTTGCCGAAATCTATGGTAGTGCTGATGCGAAGGAAAAATTTGTTAAGGATTTTATCGGTGCCTGGAATAAGGTAATGGAGCTGGATCGTTTTGATTTACACAGATAAATTGACCTGGCACTGCCTGTTAAAATAAGTTCAGAACACAAGGGCGGCATGTGACAAGCAATTGATAATGGGAGAGCCTGTACTTGATCGGAAGTACAGGCTCTTTTTTACGGAGATGCGCGATCAAGACTAATCTCCATGGCTTCCCAGGCAAGTACAGGTACGCCGGGAGAGTAGTGTATAAGTGCAATATTTTCGTTGTGGAGATGGATATCCCCTGTTATATAGTCCAGCTGACATTCCTGCAATTGCACGGAAAATAACGGCCATTCCGGATGATGGATGTCGAAACGATATATTCCATCGGGTTTGTCCAGGTAAAGACAATAGCGTTCGGTAAGCCAGCTGTCAAGGCCGGATTTTATTTTAATCTCATCGGTCACCTCAAATGTCGTTTTCAACTTAAAACCTCTCTTTTGGTTAAGATTGTGGTATCCTTGTGCATCCCGTAGTATCATAGACTTTTCGTAAGGTAGCCCGGATAACTTTCTTGCGACTAATGCGGATAGATATTTACTCGCTTCAATATTGATAAAATAAACGCCCTTTTTGCCATCCTGATCAATGTAGGTGCGTACATTGATTTCATAAAAGTCCGAGATAGGCGAAAATGCAGGTAAATTTTTTGGGCGGATATCTTTCATTTTGAAAGCGACTAAAGATACATAAGAGCTGCCTTCGTGTTGATCAATCTGTAACTCGGCGGGTACTAAGGACCACAAGAGATCATAATCGACCTGAAAATGTAAAAAGAGCAAATCAAGCCATTCCTGATAGTACCGCCAGGAGCTAGTTGGTATAGGCCAGGGACGATGGCTATAATCGCTTAAAACTGTTTTAATTTTTTGTGCCAAAACCGTCAATTTACGCCTCTAAGATCATTTTAATCTGGCTTTAACCAAATTTTAATTTAATATATGAAGAATTATGGAATTTTCTTTGGACTTTTCCTATTTTGTGAAATAAAATTCAAGATTTGTGCTACTTTTTGTTGTTTGATCGGTAGTAACTTTGTGTTGTTTTCAAAGGGAAACTTGTTACTTTGTTAGTTTACAGCTATGTGGAAGCACTTTATTTTTCTAATTACAGTTCTGTTTGTTTCATTTAAAAGTTTAAATGCAAACAGTATTGTACCGAAAAGTGATAGTTTTCACCAGGACATTTCTTCCCTAAAAACGGAGCCGAATAAAGATAACTTTCTTCGCTCGACCCCTCAAAAAATAGACAATCCGAATTTACATCCCCTCTATCCATCGGTCCAATCTATTGCAGAATTGGACATTGAGAATAATCAAGATTGGTTAACGGACCGCTGGGTAGTTATGGTTGATTTGCTTTGGCATGAATTACTGCCTTCAATGCTGCAAAACGACTACCGTTATCTCCATGTTTTGGATATTGAACCGATTCCCATCGCACGGTTCCTGCTCTTTGAGCAAATAAAAATTCCATTTTAGCGATTTTGGAGCTTTCATTCTTCATGGAAGCTGAACGAAAAAGTCGTAATTTCTTTTCTAAATTTATTTTATTGATTTCTTAAAATATACCAATGCACGAGCTAAGTATAGTAAAGGATATCTTCGATACCCTGACCTCGCATTACGAGAGCAGAGTGGATGATATCCAGAAAATTCAGGTGACAGCAGGACTATTGTCCAATGTGCAGCCTGTGCTGATCCAAAATGCTTTTGACGCTTTTATCACTGAAAATACTCATTACCGGGATATGGAAATGGAGGTTGTAGTAAATGATATCATCGCCTATTGTGAGCACTGCAAAAAGAATTTTCCTGTTCATTTTCACCGATTTGTCTGCGATTGTGGACAGCCTTCGAGTACAATTGTTCAAGGAAATGAACTCTATATATCAAAAGTAATTTTTAAACACGATTAAAAAATCATTTATCATGTCAGACAATACTCAAAATCCTAAAAGTTTAGGTAACCGCGTCGGTTCGGTTCAATGTGAAAATACAACCCTACATTTATTAAAGGCAAACGATTTTGTCGCCAAAAGTATCCGCGACAGACTGAAAGAAGTATGTGTGGTTAATGTATGTTCTTCTCCGGGTTCTGGTAAAACAACGTTGATGCAAGAGACAGGAAAGCGTCTTTCCAAAGATCTAAACATTGCCGTATTAGTGGGAGACCCTGAAACAGAACGTGATGCTATTCGTATGCGCGATGTTGGAATCAATGCTTTGCAGATTGTGACCGGTGGTATGTGTCATATCGAAGCACAAATGATTTTACAGGCGCTTGATCACATTGATATCGAAGGAATCGACTTGTTGTTTATCGAAAATGTCGGAAACTTACTTTGTCCTTCTGCTTTCGATTTAGGGGAAGATTATCGGGTCACCTTATTGGCGACAACTGAAGGTGACGATAAGCCAAAAAAATACCCACGTATGTTTTTAACAAGTGAACTGATGCTTGTTTCAAAAGCGGATTTGTTGCCTTATGTGCCTTTCTCCGTAGACGCAGTGACAAAGGATGCTCGTGAAGTGAATCCAAACCTGGAAGTGATCACAATCAGTACCTTGAACGGAGATGGTCTGGACAGCTGGTGCGACTGGTTGAAAGAGAAAGTCCAATTGAAAAAAGAACAACAGAAAGTAGCTGCGGCGAAATAGTAAATGCGCAAAAGCGATCAGCGATCGGATAGAACGATGGTTGATTACTGCGCGAAACATGAATGAGAAATCCTATATAACAATGAATAAATTGCCTGTACCGATAGATACCATTGTGTCCCAGCCTCAATCCGTTGCTGGACAGGTAGATCAGGTGTATATCGAATGGTTTGAAATTAATAAACGCCGTTTGACCAGAAATACCTTGTCTGGCAATACGATCCTGATGCAATTGGAGCACGGAAGGGAATGGCATCATGGAGATGCACTCTATCACAATGGCGTGTTACAGGCAATCGTTATGGTCAAGCCGACCTTGGCGATCAGGTTTAATCCCTCAGGTCTGATCCAACTCGCAGATTTTAGTTATTTCGTCGGTAATAGACATTTGCCTATATTCAAAGTCGATCAGAGCGAATCGTTTCGTTTGCCATACGATGGCCGGCTCTATGAACAAATTGCGGCGAAATATGGCGCGTCGGTCCAATTAGAAGAAGCAATGTTGCTTTCCGAAGACCTAATTCGCCAACAGCTCAAGAACAGGAGAAAGAATGAAAACTAGTATATATACATTACTATTGCCGCTGGTCTTGTTGGTCTTTTTACAAAGCTGCCAAAACCAACAGTCCAAAGCAAATAAAAATGGGGTCAAGGCGACAGATGGTCGCGGTAAGGAAATTACGTTAGCACGACCAGCACAACGTGTTGTCGTTCTGTATCCCTCTCTTGTGGATGAGGTGTATATGCTGCAGGCCAGTGACCGGCTGGTCGGTATTCCTGAACAAGTCTATCAAATGGAGGATACCTACGCTTTTTTATCGAAACTAGATCCACGTATCATTGAGAAAAGCATAGCAACACCGACATTTGGGGGGCAGGCCAACAATGTAGAAAGCATCGTAAGCCTGAGCCCTGATCTTGTCCTCACATTTGATACCGATCAGGATAATATCGCGCAGCTCGAAAACCTGGGTATTCCCGTCTATACCTTTTCATCGAAGGATGAAACCAGTATTTTTAGCGAACTGATCGGTATGGCAACGCTATTGGACAAGAAGGCGCGGGCTGAGGAGATTGTGAAATTTGTTGGGGATGAGGTTAAAAAAATGGCAGCTCCGCTAAATCAACCGCAAAAGAAAGTGTACTACGCCTGGTCAAAAGGACGGGTACTTTCGACTTCGGGAAAAGGAAGTCTCATTGATATGGCTATTCGCCTATCGGGTGCTGCGAATGCCTGTCCTTTAGAAATGGAAGCACCAAATGTAGGAGCTGAAACGATCTATAAGTGGAATCCTGATCTCATGATACTATGGAATTCCAAAAGTTCTGATGTTTACAACCTGAAAGAATTGGCGGCACTGCCTGCCGTGAAAAATAAACAGGTATTTGTGATGTCGCCTTCCTTTCCTTTTGATCCTCATACAGTAAAATTCATGCTCTTCGCCAAACAGGTGCGGCATTGGTGTTTCCCGAGTTATACCAAGGAGCAACTGGATCAGGACATGGCAGTAGCTTTTGAAAAATTATACGGTAAAGCAGGGCTTCTTCAATGATACTTCAACTAAAAAAGCTGATTTTGCTTGTCATATTGCCGCTCTTGCTTTTGCTGCTTTCTTTATTGATCGGCTCGAGTCAGCATATTGGTATTGTTGAACTCTGCCAGCGTATCGGATTAGAACTGGGACTTTATAAGGGTACTGATAGCCCCGTGCTGATGAGTAATATGGATACGATTTTGTGGCAGGTACGCTTGCCACGGATCCTATTAACCTTTATGGTAGGTGCAGCTCTAGCTTCCTCTGGGGGAACACTACAAGCTATTTTTCGAAACCCTATTGTTGATCCGTTCACCTTGGGCATATCTTCGGGAGCAGCTTTCGGCGCTGCTTTGGCTATGCTGTTTCCACTTTTATCGGTTAATGTCTCGGCGTTCCTATTTGGTGTCTGTGCTGTCGCATTGACTTACTTTGTATCCAATGCAGGTTTAAAAACATCGATTATTGGGATGGTGTTGGCAGGAATGGTTATTTCAGGGGTATTTACGGCGATGCTTACCCTATTACAATATATGAGTGATCCTTACAAATTGCAGGCTATTGTACAATGGACAATGGGAAATCTCCATACCGCCTCTTGGTCAAAAGTGCAGCATGCCTTTTTCCCGATTTTGATCGGATTGATCATATTGATCTTATTGCGCTGGAAATTAAATTTATTGGCATTGGGAGATCAGGAAGCAATTGCGGTAGGTGTAAATCCGAAGCTGTTGAAATTGATCATGATTGGAGTGGCGACAATGATCACCGCATCAGCTGTTGCTGCGGTGGGCGTGATTAGCTTATTCGGACTTATTGTCCCGCATATCAGTCGCATGATTTTTGGTCCCAACAATAATATTGTCGTATGGGCTAACATCAGTATTGGCGGGACATTCCTGTTATTGATTGATGATTTTTCCCGTGCAGTCATGCCTTTCGAAATTCCGATCGGTGTATTTACGATGATTATTGGCGCGCCGCTCTTTATCTACCTAATGCGTAGGAACGAAATTAACTGGAACTCATGAGTAAATCCATCCATATCAAAAATCTATCTTTTGCCTATGCTAAAGAGACTATTTTGCGGGACGTCAATGTAACCTTTCCCGAAGGAAAACTTTCAATTATTTTAGGCCGAAACGGCAGCGGAAAGTCGACCTTATTCAATGTCATCGCTGGTTTGGAGAAGCAATATCAGGGGGTGGTAATGATCGGTGAAACGGAGCGTCGAAACTGGAAAATAGGGAAGTCGAATGCGCTGAAATTGGGCTTCTTAAACCAGTTTCATCAGACAACTTTTCCTTTTAAGGTGGCTGATGTCATTTTAACAGGGCGCGCTTCCTTCAGTCGTTTTTCGCCGAATCACGAGGATTTTGAGGCTGTGGAGAAGATCTTGGACAAGTTTAATTTAGCACATTTAAAACAGAAGTCCTACACCTCCTTATCCGGTGGTGAACGCCAGCTGGTCTTGCTTTGCCGTGTATTGGTTCAGCAGCCTGATCTATTGCTGTTGGATGAACCGACAAACCATCTTGACCTGAACTATCAGATGGCGGTTTTGCAGACCGCCAAAGAACTCGTGAAGGAGGGAACAACAGTGCTCTGTGTCATGCACGACCCAAATATGGCCTACCTTTTTGGTGACCACTTTTATTTGATGCAGGAAAATACGCTTGTGGATCTGCAAAGTCTGAATAGAGAGCAGGTCCGGGAGGTATTGGAACAGACCTATCAGTTGCCATTGATCAGTTTGGAAAATCAAGGTAAATGGATGTTTGCCCCTATGCTGCATATGCATAAATCGACCTCGAAAAAATCCCTTGAACTGGAGGAAATAAATAATAAACGATAACCGGCCGTAAACAGCCGGCCGAAGGGCTTACAGATTCATCGTGACAGAATGGGCGCTAAAAACGAAAATAGTATGAATAAAATAGATTTGCAAAGGACAGATTCAATCACAAATATCGCGATAAGTGCAGTCACTGTCGATGATCTGGAATTGGTATTACCCTATGTTATTGAATTTCGGAAGCAGCTGTTTCCAATGCTTGATCCCGAAAAGATTCCCAGAGATTTGCTGGATTTTAAACAGGTGTATCTCGATGAACAAGCAGGAACATTTTTACAGGCAAGGGACAGCAGTGGAAAACTGGTCGGTGTGATCGGTATGCTTGCTTATGACTATCGTTTTCCACACCTGGATTTAGACGCCCGGAAGACAGTCGAGATCGCCCGTCTTTTTGTCGCCCCCGATTACCGTCGATCTGGACTTGGAACGGCGCTCTTCCGCCAATTGACAAAGGCGGCCAAGAAGAAGGCTGTCGAAAGACTTTACTTACATACCCATCCTTTTTTGGAAGGAGCCCATGAGTTCTGGTTAAAACAGGGATTCTATCTCAAAGAATTCTGTGATGAATCGGGCTTTCCGACGATTCACATGGAGCAATTGTTAGGGCAGTCCAATGATCTGAAATATTCCGCCGAGCTGGAGTTGTCAAAATAAAGATCCTCAGACCAACCTGTCTTTTTAAACATACTCACGCTGAATACATGAAATAAAATAGTTCAGTGATTAATAATAAAATAATTCCGGATGGACTGCCTTTGTTTAAAGACCTTATTTCAAGAAGATCGTTATAAGTGAATTTTAAACAGGGAAAGTTTCATCCGGGGATGACAAAAAAAATACAGATGAAAAACACAATGAAAGCGCTCGCTTTCGGATTATTGGCAAGTGCATTCGCACCGTTGGCTGTTTACGCCCAACAGAGTTTTATGATTTTTGGGAAGATACAGGATGAAAATGGAAATCCAATTTCTGGAGTAACTTTGACTCTCGGAAATCAGGGACAACAGGTCAGCACTGCTACG
Source organism: Sphingobacterium sp. HMA12 (assembly GCF_002933815.1). Classification (GTDB taxonomy): domain Bacteria; phylum Bacteroidota; class Bacteroidia; order Sphingobacteriales; family Sphingobacteriaceae; genus Sphingobacterium. The sequence goes on along the minus strand of NZ_BEYR01000001.1, from coordinate 2,515,188 downwards.
AACGGTGAGTTTACTTTTGCGAGGGCAATGACCTTTCCGGTACAATTGCGCGCCGAAGCAATTGGTTATAAACCGCAGCTTATCCTTATTGATGAGACGACCTGGAATCCCAAAAAAGGAATCCGGCTCATCATGGAAGAGGGAGGACGAACCTTGGATGAAGTATTGGTTACCGGACGACGCAATAATTCCTATTTGACAAACAACATGGAACTTGGCGGCAAGTTCGCTGGAAAACTGAAAGACCTCCCACAATCCGTGGCGGTATTGAGTAAAGAATTTATCGAAGATAAACAGGCTTTTACAACGGGGGCTTTGGTACAGGACCTGGCAGGTGTAACAGAAGCTTCATCCTACGATGATGTGGTGATCCGTGGTTTTAAAAGCGGTTATGAAACCGGAGTCCGTTTGGTCAATGGTCTGCGTTCGGGCTATGGTTATGGGAATAGCTATTATAATTCCCCATTAACAATCAATCTTGAAAATATTGAAGTGTTAAAAGGCCCCGGCGCCTCTTTATTTGGTGACATTGTACCTGGTGGTACCATCAATATGACAACAAAAAAACCTTTGGAAGATTTTAAAGGTCATGTCAGTTTTGCTGCTGGAAGTTTTGAAACCATGCGCACCACAGTAGATCTAGGTGGCCCTCTGGATAGTGCAAAACGGATTCTCTATCGCTTTAATGCCGGTTATGAAGATACCAAAACCTTTCGAGATGTGAACCGTCAAAAACGAATGATGTTGGCGCCTTCATTTACATTTAAGCCCGCTGCAGGGACAACCGTAGATATTGACGTGGTGTACAATCAATTCAACGGTTATCTGGATCGTGGAATGGGAATAAAGGAAAATAATTTTTATGCACTGCCACGTTCGTTTACTTTAAGTCAGCCTTCTGATTTCTATAACTCCAAGACTTTCTCACTGAGCGGAAGGCTGGCACAACGATTGGCAGACAATGTGAGTCTGAACGTGAGTTATATGAAATCCATCTATCAGGAAGATGTCAACGAACACCGGACGCTAAACACCTTTGCCGATGCCCCGCATAATACGATTATGAACATGCGTTTTTTTGACCGTCATGGCCGCGATTATACGGACAATGTTGTCGGGTATGTCAAGTGGGATCTATTGGGGGATAAAATTGACCATCATATTGTTGCCGGAGTAGACTTTGCACAATATCGGGGTGATAAGGAAAATCAGTTGCGGGAAGCAAGACAACAGACCGTGGATGGTAAAGTAATACCACTAACTTTTGATTTGAACAATCCGACCTATACCACGCATGATCTGACCAACTACGTCTGGCGTACACAGGTTGCTTACCCTTTTTTGAGCCCGTATAAAACGACGGGTAAGTACATCCAGGATCAGATCAGCATTGCGGATCGTTTGAAATTAATTGTTGGGTTGCGGCATGAACATTATTCTTCGGAAACGATAGATGGACAGAATCGTTTCCATGCGACACAAAATGCCTTGCTACCTCGCTTTGGGCTGACCTATGGAATTAATAAACAGATCAATTACTTTGCTAGCTACTCGCAGGGTTTTGTTCCGGTAGGTGCTAATTTTATCCATAATTATAAGGATTATGGTGCGGATAAACCTTTTGATGCAGAACGTAGTTTTCAAGTTGAAACCGGGGTTAAAACGGGCTTTTTTAACGATCAATTGCAAATGGATCTTTCGCTGTTTCAGATTGAACGTAGGAACATGCTTATCGCAACAGGGACAATTAATGACTCGGGATTGCCGGAATACCGTCAATCTGGAAAAGCGCTCTCACAAGGTGTTGAACTGGATGTCCGGGGGCAGCTGACCAAGGAGTTTCAGGTCATGGCCAATTATACCTTTAACCATACGGAAGTGAAGGCTTCCTCCGTAAGTTCAGAAGTCGGTCAGGCTTTGCCGGGAGCACCCAAAAATATGGCCAGTGCCTGGCTGAAATACGTGTTCTCTGATACTGCATTAAAAGGACTTGGCTTTGGCGCGGGCGTCTACTATGTTGACAGCAAGCGTATGGACAATAGCATTGGAAAGGACAGCGAAGGAAATGCCCTATGGGGACAATGGCCTTCTTATACGACAGTTAATGCGGCCGCATATTACCATATCGGTGCAATGAAAATGGCGCTCAACCTCAATAATGTATTTGATAAATACTATTTTTTGGGAGGATTTGACTATACACGTGCCTTCGCCGGTGCACCAAGGAATGTGATGGTTTCCATTGGCTACTCTTTTTAGCGAAAACAAAATGAAATAAAACCGATCAAAGCAGGTTTTTCGACAAATTTAGACTATTTAATTCAAGATTTGTACTAGTGAAGTGGCCTGCTTTGGTTGTAAATTTGAACAACAAATAATAGGATTGTGAATACAATGATTAGGCATAGTTTGGTTTTTTTAGTTTTCCTTTTGAGCGCCCTGCTTCTGAGAGGAACGACTATTTCCGAACAGTCTACGGTTCACAGTCCGTCAGGTACCTCTTTTGGTTTGTCCGCTTCGCACCAACAGATTGACAAAGGTGTCGGTCAGCCCGAACGGGAAAATGTGGTTGCAGCTGTCCATGATCATGACCTTTATGATATGAGTGAACAGATGGATCTACAGGATGAATGGAGCAAATTGCTCAGTTGGGTCATATTGTCCATTTGCCTTTTTATCTTCTGTTATCCGGTGTGTCTCAACATGCAGAATAACAGAAAACCTTACATGGATCGATTGATCCTGCCACCCAAATACATTCTTTTCCAAAGTTTAAAGATCCCATTTCTGGGATAATTCTTTCCTTTTCTTACAACGCTGAGAACTGAAACGCGATGTCGTAAGCATTTGCTATGGGCTCCGTCTATCAGGCTTTTCGAACGATTTTTTAAATCGTCAGGGCTTGTAGTGACTTGTTTTAATTGAAATAACAACAATTTAAATAATATTTTATATGCATTTATTACCTAGAGAGACAGAGAAGCTATTGCTTCATCTTGCCGGCGAACTAGCAAAAAAACGGAAAGCTAGAGGACTTAAATTAAACTATCCGGAGTCTATTGCATTGATCAGCAGTGAGCTTTTGGAAGCCGCACGTGATGGCCGTACTGTGGCTGATTTAATGCAGTATGGCGCGACATTATTAACACGTGAGGATGTCATGGAAGGTGTACCTGAAATGATTCACGATGTACAGATTGAGGCGACCTTTCCGGATGGTACCAAATTGGTGACTGTTCATAATCCGATTCGATAATTGTTAAAAATAGAATTTATGATTCCAGGAGAATTTTTTATAGCGGATGGCCATGTCATCTGCAATGAGGGTAGAGAAGTTACAACGATCACGGTAACAAATACCGGGGATAGACCGATTCAGGTAGGTTCACATTTTCATTTCTTCGAAGTAAACAAGATGATGGAATTTGACCGTGCAAAGGCTTTTGGCAAGCGATTGAATATTATCGCAAGTACAGCAGTACGTTTCGAGCCGGGAGAATCCAAAGATGTGGAATTGGTTCCTTATGCTGGTGCCAAAAGAATCTACGGCCATAACGACTTGGTAAACGGTGATACCGAAACTGAAGTTGCGAAAGAAAATGCGATGAAAAAAGTGAAAGAACAAGGCTTTAAAAACAAAATATCATGAGTTTAAAAGTTAGCAAAGTAAATTATAGTGCCATCTTTGGTCCAACAAGTGGCGACAAAATCCGTTTAGGAGATACCGATATCATTATTGAGGTTGAAAAAGACTATGCTTATTATGGCGATGAAGCAAAATTTGGCGGTGGTAAGACGGTACGTGACGGTATGTGTCAATCTTCGGTTCACACACGTGATGAAGGTACCTTGGACATGGTCATCACAGATGCGATTGTAATTGACCACTGGGGAATTGTGAAAGGTGATATCGGTATCAAGGATGGTAAGATTGTCGGTGTCGGCCGTGCTGGAAATCCAGATACCATGGATAACATTACGCCAAATATGATTATTGGTGCTTCTACCGAAGTGCATGGGGGATCTGGCTATATCCTAACACCGGGCGGTATAGATACCCACATTCACTATATCAGTCCTACACAGGTCGAAACCGCCTTATACAGTGGTATTACCACCATGATTGGTGGTGGTACCGGTCCCGCGGACGGAACAAATGCAACCACCGTAACGCCAGGAAAGTGGAATATCCGTCGTATGATGCAAGCGGTGGAAGATCTACCGATGAACTTTGGCTTCTTTGGAAAAGGAAATGTGGGGACAGAACAACCGATAGTTGAGCAGATCGAAGCCGGAGCTTTGGGTGTTAAAATTCACGAGGATTGGGGAGCAACACCCGCAACAATTGACAGAGCACTTACAGTAGCTGATAAATACGATGTACAGGTTGCTATTCACACCGATACATTAAATGAAGCGGGCTTCTTGGAAGATACCATCCAGGCGATCAATGGCCGTGTAATCCATACTTTCCATACGGAAGGTGCTGGAGGCGGTCACGCTCCGGATATCATCAAATCGGCAATGTATCCAAATGTATTGCCAGCTTCTACAAATCCGACACGTCCATTCACAAAAAATACGATTGACGAACACTTGGATATGCTGATGGTTTGCCACCACCTGAGTAAAGAAATTCCTGAGGATGTGGCTTTTGCCGATTCACGTATCCGTCCGGAGACAATCGCTGCTGAGGATGTATTGCAAGATCGCGGGGTATTCAGTATCATGAGTTCGGATTCACAGGCAATGGGCCGTGTGGGTGAGGTTATCACACGTACCTGGCAGACAGCAGACAAAATGAGAAAACAAGTAGGTCCGCTGCCTGAAGATGAAGGAAAAAACAATGATAACTTCCGCGCACGTCGTTATGTCGCAAAATATACAATCAATCCAGCGATTGCACATGGTATCTCGAAATACGTAGGTTCCATCGAACCCGGTAAAATCGCCGATATGGTGATCTGGCGTCCGGCATTGTTTGGTGCAAAACCGGAAATGATTATCAAAGGCGGTATGATCATCGCATCTAAAATGGGTGATGCCAATGCATCCATTCCTACGCCACAGCCAATCATCTTGCGAACCATGTTTGGCGGTTTGGGAAAAGCTGTGCATAATACCTGCTTTAACTTTGTTTCCAAAATTTCATTCGAAAACGGTATTAAAGAAGAATACGGCTTGGCAAAAGGCTTGCTTCCTGTAGAAAACTGTAGAAATATCTCCAAAAAAGATATGATCCACAACGATGCCACGCCCGAAATTATCGTTAATCCGGAAAACTATGAAGTGAGCCTTGATGGAGAGATTTTGCGGTCGCAGCCGATTGATACAGTTTCTTTAGGACAATTGTATTTCTTGTTTTAATCTGGATGATTACTGCCATGACCTGGTCGCGCACCAGGTCATAACAAATGAAAAACACATTGGTAAAACGGTCATGAGCATAAAGCTTGCCAGTGATCAATGAGCAAAATAGTGCTCATGGTCGTTTTATTGCCCTTAAAAACAACGATATATCAATGAAAAATTTAAAGACATTTTTGGGATGTTGTCTGGCGATAGCATGCTTTTCGATACAATCGGCCTATGCTCAAAAGGGCGGAATTATGTTGTATGGCTCGCTCAATTACCATGAAACCACCGCTGGACATCAGTTTAGCGCCGCACCAGTTGGCGTGGGGTATTTTTTTAATGACAACATGAACGTCGGGATAAATTATGGATTCAATAATGCTTACAATAAGGCACTTGACTTTACCGACCACGCTCATGAAGTCGGTCCGTTCTACAGCAACACATGGCCGCTGGGTGAGCATTTTATGCTAATCGGTCAGGTGGATGCGCATTACCTGTGGGGAGACCAACATGTTGCTAACGCATCTGGTGCCATGGTGGATGGGAGCTATAATGGTTTCTTATTCAGAGTGTATCCGCTGGTGGGTATTAACCTGGGAAAAGGCTGGGCGCTGAAAGCCAAGGTTGCGGAGCTTTCTTACAAAAAGACCCACGGTAAAGACGCGCTTATTCCAAATGATCATGAAGTGATTACAGGGATTAATGGCTCAACAGTGGGGTTGGGATTGTCAAAAAATCTATTTTTTTAAGCAATTAGCATGATTATCACAGAAATCACAAGAAATATCAAGACGGAGCAGGTCAATAAGCGTTATGATCTGCTGTCGATTGAGTGGTATGAATCCACCAAACGTATTCAACGTCTACGTACAGCGGAGGGGATGGATATTGCTGTAAAATTATTGGGCAACACTTCCTGCTTGCAGGACGGCGATATCTTGTATGAAGATGAAGAAAAAATAGTTGTGGTGACCATCAGATCTTGTGAAATCATCAAAGTGATGGCAATTGATTTCCTTCAGATAGCTTTTGTCAGCAGTGAAATTGGAAACAAACATTTGCCTCTATTCGTAGAGGCAAATGAATTGCTAATGCCATATGAACGCTCCATGTACGAGTGGTTGACCAAAAATGGATTTGAGCCTGTATGCGGTGTGCAGCAGCTGCTGAATCCACTCCATGCAAACGTAGACCCAAAGCATCATCAAAAGTTGAAATTTTCAACAAAAAATATTCCCCTGTTCATTAAGGAGCAAGAGGATACTGGTACAGCGCCGACGGTCGCATCTACAAATAATGATAAATAATTTATGTCAATGAAAAAAACTTTTCTGGGCAAGTTGCTCCATCTCGCAGACCCGACGCTACCGATCGGTGGATTTACCCATTCAAATGGGCTGGAAACCTATGTGCAGCAGGGCTTAGTCTGTGATAAAGCAACTACTGACAAATATGTGCGCCATAATTTATGGTACAATCTAAAGTATAACGATGCTGCCCTGATGAAATTGGCCTACGAGGCTACCACATCATCGGATTTAAATGCATTGATCGCTTTGGATCAGGAGTGTACAGCATTGAAGAGTCCAAAAGAGATCCGGGAAGCCAGTAAAAAACTGGGCGTACGCATTTACAAAATATTTAGCCGTTATCAACAACAGGATTTTGTTGTTGCCTGGGGCAAATTGATTCAGAAAAAGGAAGTGGATAGCCACTATTGCTTGATGTATGGGATGCTGGCTTCGTTATTGGAAATTCCTTTGGAAGAAGCATTACATGGCTTTTATTACAATGCGGCTATCACCATGGTGACGAATGCCGTGAAACTCGTACCGCTCGGACAGCTCGATGGTCAAGATGTTCTTTTTGGCCTGCACGATGATATACTTGAGCTCTGTCACGAGACTTTAGTAGTTGAAAGAAATTTAGTGGGGCTATGCAATATCGGATTTGATATCCGCTGCATGCAACATGAACGATTATATTCTAGGGTTTATATCTCTTAAAATCAAATAAAAATGGAAAATAGAAAATATGTTAAAATAGGTGTGGGCGGTCCTGTGGGTTCCGGTAAAACTGCATTATTGGAAAGATTAAGCAGACGCTTGATGAATGAGTTGGATCTGGCGGTTATTACAAATGATATTTACACAAAGGAAGATGCGGAGTATATGGCCAAAAATAGCCTATTGCCCCGTGAACGTATTATCGGTGTTGAAACCGGTGGTTGCCCACATACAGCAATACGTGAGGATGCAAGCATGAATCTGGAAGCCGTAGACGAGCTAGCCGGCCGTTTTCCGGATCTGGAACTTATTTTAATTGAAAGCGGCGGCGACAACCTGACATCTACCTATAGTCCAGATCTTGCGGATATTACTATTTTCGTGATTGATGTCGCTGAAGGAGAAAAGATGCCGCGTAAAGGTGGTCCTGCAATTACACGCTCGGATCTGCTCCTGATCAATAAAAAAGATTTGGCGCCTTATGTTGGGGCAAGCCTCGAAGTGATGGAACATGACGCCCGTATGATGCGCAAAGGTGCTCCCTTTTTATTCTCGAATTTGAAAACTGGTGACGGTCTGGAAGAGATTGTGGGCTGGATCAAGAAATATGCATTGCTTCAGGATATTGAAGAGCCTAATTTACTTCGTTAATTATGATCTGTTCTTTAGCTGTCAAAATAGCACATCGTGAAGGGAAATCCTTTATGAAGGATGCTTATGTCACGCAACCTTTTCGCATTGTCCCTGTCGGGCAATATCAAAAAGATAATGCGGCTTATTTGATGATCATGAGCTCCTCTCCAGGATTATTGGATGGTGATGATCATCAGATTAAAATTGATATTGCACCGGGAGCAAAGTTGCAGTTACAGACGCAGGCTTATCAGCGTTTGTTCCACATGAAGGGACATTCTTCCCAGACAATGCAGGTGACTTTGGGTGAAGGTTCCGTGTTTTCCTATGTTCCTCACCCGGTGGTACCACAACATTCTTCTCATTTTTTGAGCCACAACATTATCCATCTTGCTTCCGATTGTCACCTATTACTTAGTGAAATTGTGACTTGTGGCAGAAAGATGTCCGGAGAAGAATTTCAGTACAACCATTTTCAAAACTTAACGGAATGTTATGTGAACGATAGGTTGGTCGTCAAGGATAATGTCCTGTTGCAACCTGGCCGGATGCCTATCCAGGAGCTTGGTATTTTGGAAGGCTATACACATCAGGGAACACTGATTTACCTGAATAGTGCCGGATTAAACCCGTCCGAATGGATTGAAACATTTTATGAGAAATATGGCGAAACCAAGAATGTAGCCTTTGGCATCAGCGAATTGCAGCACGATGGTTTTATGGTGCGTGTGCTGGGGTATGGTGCCGAGCAACTTTATCTTCTTTTTAAAGAAATGCAAAGTGCATTGTGGGAAAAATTATTCCTGAATTAAATAGCGGGGACTGATAACGATTTTAAAATAACAAATTATTCTAATGAAAAATAACATCTTGGCTTTTGTGAAAGCTGTTTTCAAGGGATTTGGACAGATTATGTTACAGGGTAACATCTGGACCGGAGTCCTGTTTATCGGTGCTATTATTTATGATTCTGCACTTATGGGATTTGCAGGGATACTGGCTAATCTTGTCGGGGTAATAACCGCTAAATTGATGAAGTTTGATGAAGACCATATTAATGATGGGCTCTTCGGCTTCAATGCGACACTTTATGGAATTGCGTTGGTCTTTTATTTTCAAACCAATATTTGGGTATGGGCAGCCTTGATCATTGGGTCTGGGCTGACTACTATTTTGATGGGACTGGCGCTGAAGAAAAATATTCCCGTATTCACGTTTCCTTTTATTATGATCACTTGGATTGCGTTATACGTACTGAGTATTCCTGAATTGGCCTTACGCACGGTTCCCGAACATTTTGTAGATATTGAGGAAATGGATGATTTTCTTATCGAGGGACATGCCTTCGGACAGGTCATATTCCAGGGGAGTTTAATTGCTGGACTGATCTTTTTCATTGGCGTTTTTATCAGTAAACCCATCGGTGCATTATACGGTTTCGCCGCTGTGATTATCAGTGTCTATATTTCGCATCATGGCCATGAATCTGCTGATATGACCAATAATGGGATCTTTAGCTTCAACGCCGTTTTATGTGGAATTGCTTTAAGTGGTCAGCGCGTCAGAGATGGTGTGTATGTATTGATTGCGGTTGTTATCGCAACTTATTTCGATCATTTCCTGATTCATAATGGTTGGACTACCTTAACTTTTCCTTTTGTGGTAGCGATGTGGGCAATGGAACCTGTTAAGCGGCTGGACAATTGGTTGGTGGCTAAATTTTCTGCGACAACAGAGACTTCTTAGTCTTTCTTTTAATTAAAAATTTATTCATGTTGAAATTTCGTTTCATAAAAATATTCCCAATAATGCTCTTATTGGGAATTCATATAAATACAGTATACGGGCAGGTAAGTCCGCCGGGGCTTGGGAAAGCTAAAACAGCCTCTTGGTCAGTGCTGGGGCTCAGACGTAAGCTGGACAGCGCCGGAACAAAAGAAGCGCTGACCTATATCGGTCTAGGAACAAAAAGTACGCCCGATGATTCCAATCCTTTTCATAAACAGGCCATCTGGGTGGTGAACCATGAGGTTTATCACAAATTTGCACCTAATCAGCAGTATAGTTATGCGCTGAGCTATAGGCGCCAAAATGTATATGACGAAAAGGCACCCTATCACAATGAAGGGGTTGAGCAAGAGTTTCGATTGTATGGCCGTTACGCCTATACTTTTAAGTTGGGAGGGCGCTGGAAATGGAAAAATACGTTGCGGCAAGAATTTCGAAAATTTTTTACAGCAGACTTTCAGAAGGCTGAAGAGAACTTTCAATTTAGGACCCGTTTAAAATCACAGGTGAATTTTAAACTATCAGATAGGCACAAACAGGAACTGGCTTTGAGTGCCGAAGGACTTTTTGCGATCAGTAAATTAAATGAACCTGATGCCTGGTCAGGCTTTGGGTACAAAGAAACACGATTGGGCTTTTATTATATGACAGATATTCCAAAGACACCCTTGCGATTAGATGTTGGCTATATGAATGATCTGATCAAAGGCTATGATCAAGTGGACTTTGGTGTGCATTATCTGGCCATTGACCTCATTTGGAACCTGCCTTACCATAAACATTAGTCTGCCATAAACTTATGTTTTCGATAATCACTGGGTGAATACCCGGTGATTTTTTTGAATAGCCGGGTGAAGTAGGAGGGCGATTGGAATTTCAATTCAAATGCGATCCCTGCGATGTCCCGTGTAGCATCCTGCAATAAGATCTGGCTATGTAGAATACTGATTTCTGTAATCCATTGCTTGGGCGGTTTATTGGTTGCTTCCTTGACACATTTGTTCAGGTAGTTTTCCGAGATATGCAATAAGTTCGCATAAAATAATACATTTTTATGGTCGATATGGAATTTTTGAACATATTCCCGAAAACGGAATGCAATATCGAGCTGTCTGCTCATTGGTGCCTTTGTCTCGATATCAGACTTGATGACCTTCAATAAGATACATTGCATCATGGATATACAGACTTCCATCACACGGCCTTCCGTAAAAAGCTCTTCCTCCAAAAGAACCAGCATTTGCTGTATCCAATTAGCAACATGCGGCTTTAACGTGGTGAACGGATGGGAATTGAAAAATTTGATATCGTTGATCCCAAGTTCGATATCAGTAACAATTTCATTTTCATAAACCACAAAAAAACCTTCCACATCATCCGAAATAGCCAACGTTGCGGTGATATTACCTTGTTTGATATTGATCACTTGATTTTCCGTAAGTGTATAGGAAGCTGATTCCAGATGTTGTGTCAGCGAACCTTTTGTTACGAAAATAAGAAAATTGAAGGTGGTGCGATAAGGTATGACCGGCATTAAAATGCTCCGGAGATAATTTTCGATTCGATAGACCTGAATTTTACTTTCGTTAAATAGGTTATGATCAGAAACATCAGGCAAGAATAATTTTTTATATTCGTAGTTATTGATGATCTTAATCGAATTTTTCATCCGTATAAATTTGTTTAGTCATTAGTCCATTTTCCTTCAAAGCATTATTCATAAGTAATTATTTTCAATGGTATTCATGAGCTCACGTCGTTCGGTTCACTCAGTTCATGCTGCCTTCGGCGGTTTCATCTGCAAATAATTATTTTATTACTTGTTTATTCCCTAAGGGGATAGCTGGTATCCCTATACTCGCTTTTTGTTGTTCAGCTCTAAACAAGCTGATTCCCTAATGACGGTCAGCGAATCAGCAATGGTAGATTATACAAATATAATCAAATGTTGGCTAAAAAAGCTCAAAAGCAATGCCTTCCATGTAACGTTTTTAAACAGATTTGTAGCATATATATTGTTCTATTTCTTTTTTGCCTGAGCGAATTTTTCCTGGTTAAAATCGGAAGATTTCCCTTTGGGAATGGAGAGCGAGGTCCATTGCTCATCCTGGCACATTTTTCCAATATAAACAATCTGTCCTACGTGGTAAGGGTAGTGAGCAAGCTGACGGTGGATAGCCGCTAATACGGAATGCCCTTCTCCCCGGATAAAGATTGTTTTTGAAAGATCTTGCTCATTCAGGGACTCAAGGGCATGAAATAAACAATCCCAGCCTTCGTTCCACAGCGTCATAAGCTCTGATCTATCCATCGCCGTGTTTTCGAACTCCATATCACGGTTTCTTCCTTCTTTTTCACCGTCAGTATTCAAAAAGTCAGTCCAACGCGAAAGCATGTTTCCATGGAGATGTTTCACAATGAGGGCAATACTATTACTGGATGGATTGAATTGCCAAAACAGTTGTTCATCACTCAACTGGTCGAAGGTTTTGTCGCCAAGACCTTTAAATTCCCGAAATTGCTTGAGGCTACTTGCTAAAAAATTATCCATTGGATGCGGTGTTATGTGTGCTTGTGTTTCTTCGCACAAGATACAAAAATATCAGATGATATCCGGTGAATCAGATCCGGTTGATAGGGGGAGTGGTCTGTTTCAGTTTTTGGTCGGATCGAAAAAAAAGGTGGCACTGGGGAGGGCGCCACCTTTAGCTAACTAAACATTAAACATAAATAAACAGTCTTTTTTAAAGACCTAAACTAAAATTACATAACGACTCGGCCACTTGTCGATTTGTCAACTTGGACATTGCGTGGCTGGTTTTTTAAGGAGATCTTTGCCGAGGTAGAAACTTTACCTTGTAGATTGTCCTTAACACTTAGGGTGACACCCGAGGATGTGCTGGCATTGACCTCTGCATTGTTTGTTGTAAAGGAAGCCATATCCACTGATGCGGAAGAGTTGGTGCTTAAATCCAAATTCGTTGCACTTCCTGCAATTTCCTGTCTTGACGAACTTGTTGAATTTACCGTCAGATTTTTTGCACTTACATCCGTTGTTAACTTACTTGAGGAACTTGTCGAAAGTGAAATATCATCGGCAATTAATTTTTTAAGCGAAATACGCGCAGACGAAGAAACATTTACCGATATCTTGTTGGCTTTTATCGTTTCGTTGCTGTAGATTGATCCACTCGAAGAAGCGGAAAAACTTGTCGGAATTTTACTTGAATATACCGTTACGCGATTGTTTCTTGCATTTCTGACCTGTGAATTCCGTTTATATTGCACATTTAATATGCCATTTTTTACATTTGTTTCTATCAGTGACAGATGCGCTGCATTGTCAGCTTCAACAACAACTTCATTACGGTTGGAGTGAACGTAGTCAACACGTAGCGAAGTAGCTGCCGAAATTCCATCCGGAGCCGAAATCTTGCGGATCTCACGCTCTTGAGCCTGAGCTACATATAAAAATGAAATAAAGGCGATGGTTAAGATTCTTTTCATGGTTTTGTCTATTAGTAGTTTTTGATTTTATACGATTATTATTTCCATTTTAATTTTTATTTCGAAAAGCAGCCTCATTTCCTACTTTACTCATATAATAGTGGTGCCAAAATGTGAAAACTGCGTAAATCGCTGATAGACATGTTTTTTTGTTTTAAAGCATTTTTAGCTACTGCCCATTTATGAACAATCGGTGTTCGCTATCGAACAATTTATTGTTGTTCTCGGTGGCTACCACATTTTTTTTTCGTAAGCGGCCTGCCAGAAATGATACTCCAATCGGGAGGCTGTTATAAATACTTGTCGCATTTTATCCCGATTTGTTGCACTACTTTGTTCAGAAATTTGATCGACATAATTTTTGGCCTTGTTTACGCCTTCGGCGAAGTCCGCACCGCTATAGGTATCGATCCATTTAGAATAAGGATTGTGGTCGCTACTGGCGATCGAAACAATATGATCGCCAACTTCTTTATAAATCCAAAAACAGGGCAAAGTTGCGGCCATAGCGACTTCAATAGGTTCAAAGGCGGCTACGCTTTTTAAGAAATGTATATAATGATGGCAAATAGGTTCGATCTTGTTGTCGTCTTTAGGATCCAGACCAAATTCTTTAAAATAGTTTTCATGGAGCGCTTTTTCAACGATAAGTGCATTGCTTCCAAATTCAAAGTAGTCTAGTGCCTGTTGATTTTCTGCGCTCTTTGCACCGATAAAAGCTAAAACACGTCCAAATTCCTCCAGGTAGAAGGCATCCTGACGCATATAGAACTGAAATTTCTCCAGAGGCAGACTGCCGTCACTCAGTTCAGAAATAAAAGGCATCGCTAAGATATCGGCATAGATTGGGCTTATAGCATCCCAGGCTTTATCGCTCCATTTCATGAAAAATAAGTTTAGAAGGGTTGTGAAAATGATTAAGCGGCCCATTTCCTTTGCCAATAACGAGATCTTTACTTCCTTGAATTGCCTCGTGGACATAATCTAAAGCAATGGCTACCGCCTGATCAAGCGGAAATTTTTGCGCTAACTGGCTTGCTATTGCTGAGGATAGGGAACAACCGGATCCATGTGTATTTTTGCTTTCGATTTTTTGTGATTTAAATACCGACGGCGATGCATTTTGCTGGAAAAGGAGGGAGGTCAGTTCGCTACTTTGAAGATGCCCGCCTTTAATAAGGACAGATTGACATCCTTTTTCAAGCAATTCAATGCCTGCTTTTTCCATTTCTTGTACATTGTCTGTGGTTCTTCCCGTCAGCACACTGACTTCATCCAGATTGGGCGTGATAATCGTTGTTTCTGGGAAAAGCAAGTCCACACATGCCTGTATCGTATCATCATGAATCAACTTGTGACCACTTGTTGATACCATCACAGGATCAAAGACGATTGTCCCGCGGTAGTCTTTTAAATAGGATGCGATCAGTTCGACAAGCTCAATGTTATGAACCATTCCGATTTTGATTGCGTCCGGATAAATATCATCGAAGATCGCGTCCAACTGCTCACGCACGGCTTGGGTCGGTATTTCATAGATATTCCGAACACCTTGTGTATTTTGCACCGGTAATGCTGTCAGGATGTTCATTGCATAGCATCCCAGGGCCGATATGGTTTTTGTATCTGCTTGTATGCCAGCTCCGCCGCTGCCATCAAATCCCGCGATGCTCAGGACAGTGGGTACCGTATATTTTTTTGCTATGTTCATGTTAATAATTTCTTTAATTGAGCACTACACTCTTTCGGGTTTGAACTTTGGCAAATTGCCGAGACAACAGCAATGGAATCTGCGCCTGCCATCCAGGCACTTTGGCTGGTATCTAAGTTCATGCCGCCGATGGCGATTAAGGACTTTTCGGTCAAATTCCGCAGCTCGCCAAGTCCACTGATTCCCCAGGTTGTGATGGTGTCTATTTTTGTTTTTGTTGGAAAAATCGGGCTGACACCAAGATGGTCAACGGCAGCCATCTGTTTGCTCTCAAGTTGCGTCTTATCTTCGAGCGACCAGCCAATTTGAAGACGCTGTCCATATTTTTCCCTTATTTCTACCGGTTGACGATCGTTTTGTCCGACATGTACCCCCCATGCCTCGATTTCAATCGCAATATCCACAGCATCGTTGATGATTAATGGGATTCCGTAACGGTCGGTGATCTGCTTTAGCCTCTTGGCTTTTTCCAGAAATCCCGCTGGGGTTTCATTTTTCTCACGCAATTGAACAATATCCACACCACCACAAATAGCCTCTTCTGCAACATGAAGCCAAGATTGTGGGTAGCAGTCCTGTTCAGAAATAACCAGATACAAGGGATAGGGAAATAGGGGATTAATTGCCATAGTGTTTGATGTTGAGATGCCTGCGGATACGGTCATCATTGAGCTGATAAAGTTCATCATAGAGATTCATCTGTAAAGAACCGGGGCCCGAGGAGCGGCCTGAAGCCAGTTCACCAGCCAAGCTCAAAAGGGACACTCCGGCTGTTGCTGCTCGAAAAGAATAATCTGTAATACCCAAAAATGCACCGATGAGTGCGGTGGAACTACAGCCAAGCCCAGTAACCTGGGTCATCATTTGATGTCCATTATGGACTTCAACGGTATATTGTTCAGAAAGGATATAATCTACCTTTCCGGAAATGCAGATAACAGACCCGATCTGTTCTTGCAATGCTTTACCAAAGCCGATAGCAGCCTTACTGTCTGCCGTGCTGTCTACGCCTTTGGTATTGACCTGGTTGAAATTGTAAAGGCTCATGATCTCCGATGCATTTCCCCGGATAACGGTTGGTTTTAGTTCCAGGAGGTTTGCCAATAGGTCATTGCGAAAAGCGGATATTCCCGCACCCACAGGATCCAGGACCCAGGGACGGCCAATGTTATTGGCATGTTCTGCTGCTACAAGCATGGACTCGGCGGTAAGTTCACTCAATGTGCCGATGTTAAGTACCAACGACTGGGCAAGATCAACAACCTCGCGTACTTCGGATGGACTGTGGACCATGACTGGGGAAGCTCCAAGAGCAAGGAGCGCATTGGCGGTGCTGTTCATCACCACCAAATTCGTAATATTATGTACAAGTGGTTTTTGTCGTCTGACCTGTGCTAACAGATCGATAATTAAATCTTCCATTCTTTTTTGTTCTCTATGTTTGAAGGTGGCTTTGTCAGGAAGAAATGAGACAGATGGGCTGTCCGGTATATTGCAATATACGTAAGCGGTTGCTTTTCCCTACGCCGGTATCAACCGGATCAGGTTCAAAGGGACTATCTCAATTCTATACAGAATACCCCCAAAGCCATATCAAATTTACACAAAAAAAAGGATTTTTTATAGTTCGTGTTTTATTAGGTGCCGGAGCAGTAAAAATGACTTGGGGGCTCTGACTGGAATAAGAGGGATGTTAAATTTGCCAACATCCACCTTCAGCTGGCAATTCCGTGTAGTCCGGCGGGGTATAAGTGACGCGAGCAAAATTTTTGGTTAGAAGTTCTGTATCAACCACCTTTCCACCCTGGAATTTTAGGAATTTTTCCCGCCAGATTTCATTTTTTCGGTAGAATTGATTTCCTATTTTAAGGAATTGATGCTCTTTTTCAATGACGTGATAGGCAAAATCGAGTTCCTGATCGATCCTCAGTTCACCTTCAAGACATTTTTCGGTAAACCAGAGATTGATCTGAAATGTATAGGGGGTATTGTTGGTAAACTGATAGTCCCGATAGTTGTAAAACACTGTTGCCCCGCTTCCGAAAGGTAATACACGCCCATCATCGGGAAACGGATCAAAAGAATGGTGATAACGCTCGGTTACTGTCAGCGGGCTATGGATAACAAGCCAATGGATCAGATTGGAGATCTGGCAGATTCCACCACCGATACCTGCCCGTGCTTCACCGAAAGACAATTCCATCCCTGGAAGATAGCCTTTCTTTTGTGTGGGCTGCCCAACCAGTTTGCAGAATGAAAAGGTCTCTCCGGGGTAGATCAGTACACCGTTGATCTGTTTTGCTGCAATCTTTAGGTTGGTTACCTTGTTGATCTGCAGCTGCATATTGTTTTCTCCTAGTTTCTTTAATAAAACGGATTGGTGTTTTTTGATGCGGTACTGCAGCGCTGTTGTAGATTTGGTTTTTGTGTACTTTTTATTATCCAGTAACCAAATAGCTTTTCTTTGTGTCCTTCTCGCCCAGACAGCAAGAAAATAGAGTAAAGGGTGATGTTGACTTATTAATTTCCGTTTTTTCACTAATGACGAATTACTGTTTATTGCTTCCTTTTATTTCAGGTTGCGCGTTTTAATTATTGAGAACTGGATGAACTTTTCTTTATTTGAATTGTTTTTGAAGTAATTTTATTCTGTTTATCAAATACAGTGCTCTCGTATTGATAATCACCCAGTTCTTTTGAGACTATTTTCATTTCCAAGGTACCATCACGATAAAATAGGTAGGTGCTTTCATTGCCTTGTACAGTTATTTTAGATTCAGCAGTGCACTTCCCCGTGGCGTCAAATACCTGCCACGAAGAGAAATTGCTTGCTTGTGGGTTATCATAGTAATACTGTCTACGGTTTTCGATAGCGTCATTTAGTCCCGAAACTTCCTCAATAAGCTGCCCATTTTCATTGTAACGGTAATCGACCCAATGCTTCCGTTGGTAGACGAAATGGATAGACTCCTCCCGGACCAATTGATATTGATCATTTACATGGTAGATGGAGGCGGACCGCCGCTCAGGATCGGTAATGAGAATAGCATGTGGTAAGTACTGGTAAATTGTACTAGACGTCCATTGGCTGTTTTGAAGCTGCTGTATTGAATCGATTAATCCCCATTTGTTGTAAAAATATTTGGTGTAAAAGTTGACCCCATTAGACAAATTGTTTGCGGAGAGCTCTTTGCCTTGCTGATAAGTAGTTGTCATCATGCCGCTGGGTTTTTCGAGATTGTCCCCTGTAAAAGTCTGCGAAATATAAGTTCCGTCATATTTGCCTTTTTTCTGATTGGAGTAGATCGGAAGACTGGATCGGGAAATGATGGCTTCAGCATATTGCCTGGATGGCTTAAACGGAATAGCAGTGATGGAATCGAAGAATAGTTTCGCATCGTATTTAAGTGCTTTTTGAGATGTACCTGTCTGCTTATTGTTTGTTAATATGGGCGTTGCGGCTTTTTGATAGCGTTGACTGTCATAGATCACTTTTGGTCGGCTCTGACCATCAAACAGGATCATGGCGTTTCGTTGTTGGAGGGTTGGTACATCCACCTTCCACTTACTCCTGTTGACAACAAAAGTGAATTTTTGGGCATCTGTTTTTGCGACAAGGAGTTTGGTGGTACTATAGGGTACCTGCCTAATAATTTCATTAGCCTTTTGATCATGGAGACGCATCGCGAAATCTGTTGATTTATCGGATTCATTGGTAACGAACAGAATCGCTTGGGTAGGGCCTGCGATTTCCATTGATTTTATCGTTTGGGCTCGTACCACAGTCGTACAAAACAGGAATACCAATAACTGGAAAATAATCGGATGGGGCACTATTGATCTGGAATGACAGTTCATTTGGATAAGGAGGACGAGTTGCGCTGACTTTTTAGTTTAAGACTTCTTTTAAAAATAATAAGGTATGCGCCCAGGCACGTTTCGCCATAACGGGATTATATTCTGGCGATTCCGGATTGGTAAAGGTGTGTCCGGAATTCGCATACGTAATGATCTGCCAGTCCGCCTTTCCTTCGTTCAGTTCCTTGATTAATCCATCATAATCTTCCTTTGATACACTTTTGTCAGCTGCAGGGTGTTCAACCAATACTTTCACATTGATCGCAGTATTGGGTCTGTCAGGCGATTTAGAAAGCCCGCCATGGATACTTATTACGGCTGCGACGGGCAAATCAGCGCGCGCTGTTTCGAGAGCTCCTGTTCCACCGAAGCAATAACCAATTACTGCAATTTTCTTTGGATCAGCTCCGGCTTTTTTCAATTGGTCGAGGGCGGCAGAGATCCGTTGCTGATAAGCTTTGTAGTCAGCTTTGTAATGACCTGCGATTTTTGAAGCCGCTGTATTGTCCGCTGGAATATTACCTTCACCATAGATGTCGGCAATGAATGCGATGTAACCTTCTTTTTGTAGTTGCAAGGCTGCTTGTCTCGCTTCATTATCAATTCCTTTCCATGCAGGTAAAATAAGCACCGCTGCACCTTTTTTATCTGCATTGGATGTGATTAGCCCATTAAGGCGTTGTGTTCCGTCGGTATAAGATACCTTTTTTAACTCCTGTGCTCTCATACTCATCGTGACAATAGCTAATAGAAATAATGTCAAAGCTGTTTTCATCTGTTCCTGTTTTTATCCGACAGATGTTGTGCGCGATTAAATATAGTTTTAACCTCCGCCAATTCATCTGCTATTCGATTTGATTAAACCATTTGTTTATGATTGTTCTTTAAGGTAACTGCCTTGTGTGCGGTAGGGGCCTTAATATGTTTATTAACCCTTATAAACTCAGGATTGTTTTATAGATTCAATAATTCCGATCACGTCCAATTGTCCCAGACCTTTCTCATGTGCCGCCTGGTAGGTATTGAGCAAAGTTCCGAGTAATGGGTAGGCTGCTCCTGCCTGTTGGGCCAATCGGATATCTTTTAACATCAGGTCCAATGCAAATGCTGCAGTATAGTCCTGCTGGACGAGAAGAGGTGTCTTCACTTTCGTTGCTCCGCTACCGCTGGCACTTTCATTGATGATTTCGAGCATTTCGCTACGTGCTATGCCCAATTGGTCAGAAAATAAGATGGTTTCAGCCAAACCTTGGTAAATAATAGATAGAAAATAATTTATGGCTAGTTTTGCGGCAAGGCCTTTGCCATTTTTACCGAGATGTTTAACGGATTTTCCCATTTTTTCAAGATAGGGTCTAGCACGCTCAAGGTCTGTTTGTTCTCCCCCCACCATAATGATCAGCGTACCTTCTGCGGCAGGTTTGGTACTTCCAGCCACAGGTGCATCCAGAAAAGTAGCCCCTTTTTCCTTTAGCTTACGGGCGAGATCAATACTTGCATCCTGTGCAATAGTACTCATATCCACAAATAATTTTCCGTTGATGGATTGTTCAAGAATTTTACCATAAACCTCCTGAACTGCGGCGTCATTGGTCAACATCGTAAACACAACCGCATTGGCATTGACCAGATCAGAAACTTCATCGTAAACAGTTGACTGCGCTTCGAAGGCTGTTGTTTTTGCTATATTTCTGTTATAAACGGAAAGCGGGAAACCTGCTTTTTCTAGATTTTTTGCCATGGGATGCCCCATATTTCCTAATCCTATAAATCCTACGTTTTCTGTTTTCATATTAAATTAAATGATGTGAATCGAGTATTCTCCTGCCAATAAAGGTACAAATGTTTTTGGATCATTGAATCGTACAGCTGGCCTAATACCATATTGCCTTGAAATCCGTGGGGACGAACACGATATTCGTTTCGTGTAAATTTATTTAGAATCTAAATCAAGACCCTGATTTCATTTCTGAGCAGTACGATTTTATCTTCATTTTCTAATTTCTTCAAGATCCGCGAGACCACCACACGTGAGGTGTTTAAATCTGATGCGATATCTTGATGAGTAAGGGTAAGAATGCGGTCGTCTCTGAGATTTACTTTAGCCTGCAGGTAATTGACAATGCGTTCTTCCATGTTGGAAAAGGCAAGATTATCTATCGCCTGGAGCATTTCGTTCATACGGCTTGCATAACTCGATATAATGAAATTTCGCCATGAAGAATACCTTCCCATCCAGCTATTGACCTGTTCATTAGGGATCATCGCTACAGTAGTATCTTTTTCTGCCCACGCACGAATTTCACTTTTTTTATTACCCATACAACAAGCAATGGACATGGCGCAAGTCTGTCCTTGCTCGAGATAGTATAACAGCAGTTCACCTTTCGCCTCATCCTCCCGAACCACTTTGATCGCGCCTTCTAGCAGCAAGGGCATGGCTCTGATATATTGATCGGTATCAATAATCAGATCACCTGCATGGAATGTTCTGATTCGTGCAGTGTGTGTGATTTCTTTAATTAATGCAGGTTCTAGTATTCCTGTGTAAGCTTGCTCAATGGACAACATAGTTTATTATTATTCATTTAAATATAGTGATTTCAATCCTATTGAAAGCTCCATGTCCACTGAAATAGATCATCGTGTTGATCGTAAAACTCGATCAAGGCAGGCAAGAGAAGTGGTGTTAACGATAACATATGGTAATAGAAGAATTATTTGAGTTATTCAAAGAAGACAAAATTTTATTTTGATTATTTTTTATGTATTAGTATAAAAATGATGTTTTTGTTGTGTTTATGTTAATGGTGTAGGATATCTATTAACTTTTTGGTTTTAAAATCGAGTTTAACCTGTGGAAGATTAAAATATGAAAGGAACATTAATGCTGTATTTATAGGCACCCTAGTGTTAAAATTAGTTAAAAAGACAATCAATTCCTAATTTTGCGGCACAAAAACAAAACAATCACATCTAACATGAAAAAGTCTTTACTTTTTTTTGCACTTGTTTTTGCTGGTTATGGCGTTGTTCACGCGCAAACGGCAAATACTAGTTCGGTTTCAGGAGTTGTAAAAGAGGCTACTGGACAAACAGTTAAAGGAGCAACCATTAAAATCACCCACATCCCAAGTGGAAAAGTAGTAAGCGGCTCAGCTGATGCTCAAGGAAAATTTCAAATTTCAAATCTTCAGGAGGGTGGCCCCTACAAAGTGGAAGTGACTTACATCGGAGAAACTCCAGTGGTCATTGAAAACATCATGTTGAAATCGGGCGAACCGTTAAATATCAATCCGACATTTTCGGAAGACGCTTCAACAAATTTAGATGAGGTTGTTATTGTTGGGCATGGTGTTATTGATATTGCTGTAGGTAGAAAAACACCGATTGCAGTATCCACGATCCACAAAAAAGATTTAGAGGAAAAAGTAGGGGCACAGGATATTACGTCGGCCTTGGCCAATACACCATCTGTATATATTACTGGTCAGGCTAAAGGTTTTGGCGAGTCTTCAATGACGACGCGTGGTTTTGACCAATCCAATACGGCATTTTTATTGAATGGTCAGCCAATCAATGGTATGGATAACGGAAGTGTTTACTGGTCAAATTGGTCTGGTCTTACAGATATCGCATCTTTGGTACAGATTCAACGTGGTTTGGGAGCTTCCAAACTAGCGATTTCATCTGTTGGGGGTACTGTAAACTATGTAACGCAATCCACTTCAATGAAAGAAGGCGGTTTTATCCGGACAACAGTTGGTAACGACATGTTTATGAAAGCTACAGTCGGTTACAATACTGGTTTGATGAAAAACGGATTCGCCGTTTCTGCGATGTTCACACAATGGTCTGGTAATGGTTATATGGATCATACAGAAGGTGCAGGACAGAGTTATTTCCTATCTGTAGGTTACAAAGCAAGCGAGAAGCACAACTTTAATTTTATGGTTACGGGTGCTCCGCAATGGCATAATCAAGGGTATACATCTAAATTGTCGAATTACCTACAATTTGGTAAACGATATAATGACAATTATAAAGATGTCAATGGGGTGATGATGAATCCGCAAAAGAACTTTTATCATAAACCGGTCGCTAATTTAAACTGGGACTGGACCATTGATGATAAATCTTCATTGTCTACTGTTGTGTATGCTTCTTTAGCTGCTGGTGGTGGTCAAGGTTTAAGAAGTGATAAGTATAACAAAGAAAAGTACCTAGCTGCCGATGTGAACAATCATCAGTGGTTTGGTGTTGTTTCAAACTACAACCGTAAGCTTTCAGAATCCTTGAATTTTAATGTCGGTTTTGATGTAAGAGACTACAAGGGAACGCATTACCGTAAATTGACGGATCCACTTGGAAACACAAATGGGGTATTGCTAGGTGGTAATATTAACATAACCGATCCGGTATATTTGACTAATACGTATTCAACGAATCCTTGGAAGGCTTTCTCAAGCAAACCAGATTCCCGTGATGAGCGACTTGCTTGGGATTATAACCAATACATCCGTTATGGAGGTTTGTTTGGCCAATTGGAGTATGCTAAAAATGGATTTACAGCATTTTTCCAAGGATCAGTCTCTGAACAACAAAACAAACGGTATGATTATTTTCAATATACACCCGGAAATGAAAAGTCCAAAACAGTAAACAACTTTGGATATAATACAAAAGGTGGTGTGAGTTATACCTTAGGTCAGCACAGTATTTTTGCTAATGCAGGGTATTATTCCCGTCAGCCTTATCAAAACAATATTTTCATGAATTATGCAAATGATATCAATGAAAATGCTGAAAATGAAAAAATTCTAGGTTTAGAAGCCGGTTATAAATTCACTTCTCGATTCTTGGATGTGAATCTAAACGTTTATCGTACAACTTGGGAAAACCGTGTTACGGGTAGTTCAAGATTGGCGACGGATAAAGATGTTGCTAAATATAATCCCACGAATGATCCAAACATTCTGCTTGCCGGACAATTTATTTACACATCAAATTATGGCGTTAAACAAGATCATAAAGGAGCGGAATTAGACGTTGCGGCACGTCCATTCTATGGTTTGACGTTAACGGGATTTGCATCAATTGGCGACTGGAAATACGATGGAAAGGTTACGGCTATTGAACGTAATGATAACCGTGTTGAATTGGGTAGAGAAGAGGTTGATTTGACAGGAGAGCATGTTGGGAACGCAGCACAGACCACATATGGCTTTGGTGCAAAATATGTTGTTTTCAAAGGTTTTTCTGTTGATGGTAACTACAGACAGTATGATCGCCTGTACTCGTCGAGACACAGGACGGAGGAAGAGGATGGTAAAAAAGTTGGGCGCGTAATGGAACTTCCTTCTTTCAATCTGTTGGATGCCGGATTATCCTATGAGGTTAAAGTAAGCGATAAAAATACAATGAGTTTCCGTGTTAACATGAACAATGTGTTAAACAAATTCTATATCTCTGAAGCGACCTCCAGTACAGTGACCACAGATGTCAACAACACCTGGAAGGGTATCGATACATCCAACTTCGTATTGATTGGTCAAGGTAGAACATGGAACGCTTCTGTGAAGTTTACATTCTAATAATAGCCTATTTGGTATTAAAAGACTCACATAATTGTGGGTCTTTTTTTTTGTTTTTTAATAAAAACTTAATACTTTTAGGTGATCTAACTGTCGACCTGATGTTGCATAAATTAATTTGTCTGGAAAATTTACAGATAGGTACCGTTTATTTCTCTGCTTTTGTGGTAAACCTGGATGGTGGAAATACCGGTTTTGCTTTATTTATTAACCAAGAAAATGATCCGATTTTTATTTTTCGAAAAGAGAAGAAAAATGAAGTGTCTTTTCATGTAAATGAAGAACAGTTCTTCTGGATTGTAAGAAATAGTCAGTTTACAGCTGGTGAACGTCAGGATTTTTTTGCGGAGTTTGTGGAATTTCTACGTTTAATGGAGGATAAAGTTTCCAATTATGTCTTTAAACGTGAAAAACTTGTCAGATTTACCAATTCAAGAGATATCGTCCGCTACAAATATCTTTATTTGACTGGTGAACTGAATTAAAGCTGTTTTTTAAACAGGGATTGCAGGCTGTTAAATTTCTTTTATATTGAAATTTAGCTTAGTTTTGGGTATGAAGCAACTGATATCAAATCTATCTGTTACCCTTTGGGACAAAGCTGTTACTGAGGCAGATTTTAAACTTCCGCCTCCCGTATTACTTGCTAAGTTCTCTTTTTTGCCAATTTCGTCTTTTTTTCCAACGGATACCATTTCCTTATCCCAAGACCGCTTTGATCACATTCGGGAAGAAGATATCAAACTTTTGTTAAGAGGCTTTTCTATTGGAATCATCGGTGATGAAGATCCTGTACAGCTTTTTGAAGAAGCAATTGCTTTGTCGAAAAGCGTGTTGGCTTACAGTTACCTTGGGCTCTATTATTTTAAAATAAAGGCTTATGATGAAGCTATAGCTGTCTATTCCACAGCAATTGAATATTTTAAGGAAGAACCCCATTTTTATGCAAGCCGATGCCTGGTCTATCGCATTATGGGAGAAGATGAAGGCGCATTTTATGATTACCAGATCGCTAAACGATTGGATTTTAACTATCATAGTGTTTTGGAGTGGCAGGAAAACCAAGCTGAGGTAAGCTACTTTGAAGCAGAGAACCTCGTCATTCAAGAGCTAGAATCTACGCAGAAAGATCTCAGTATGGATGAGTTGAATTCGTTGGGACTTGAGTATGTACACTGTTATGATTATTTGAAGGCGATCGAATTGTATACCTTGGCTATCAACAAAAATACGGCAGACGATTGTAATCTCTTTGTTTTTAGGGGAAGTCTATACCTTAAACTTACCTGTTTTGAGCTGGCCTTGAACGATTTTAATCGGGCAATCGAATTGGATGAACATCAAACTGCGGCCTATATATTCCGAGCGAAGGTATTTGAATCATACCGTTATTCCGAAAAAGCGCTGCGGGACTATGCGAAAGCTGAAAAAAATGACAGTAACTCGTCCATCGTTTATGAGGAACGGGCTTCTTTATTTGAGCGCTTAGGCTGCCTGCCTGAAGCACTGTCTGATTTCGACCGTTTGGTCGAACTGAATCCCGAGGACTTTTATGTGTATTCTTTACGGGCAGATCTTAAGGAAAAACTGGCAGACATGCATGGTGCATTGATCGATTATTCAATGGCTATTGAGTTGAATCCTTATTATTCGGACTTATATTCCTATCGAGCTGCGATCAAAGAAAGGCTCGGAGATTCGGTAGGAGCGAAGCTCGATCTAGATAAGTTTAATGAATTGGAAGACGAATAGAGAGATGAAACCATTCGGAGGCTGTTAGCCGCACGAATAAAATCAAATAGCAACGGGGCGGCCCGAACTTTGGGCCGCCCCGTTGCTATTTTAGGAAAGCTCCTGCCGGAGTCCGAAATTGTTGTTCTTTCAATCTGCGCGATGGCTGGCCTATAATGGATGCTCGCCCTACTTAATGATACGCTTAATCTTATTTGAACGCTTGATCAGTTTGTGCAATTTGTCATAGTCTTCACTGGCAATGGAATCATGTAATGACTGTAGTTGTTTGATATGTTCTTCCAGGACTTCAAGCACATTTTCTCGATTTTGTTTGAAGATGGGTGTCCACATATCGGGTGAACTTTTGGCCAGACGCACCGTGGATTCAAAGCCCGATCCTGCAAGCTCAAATATACGTCCCTGTGATTTTTCCTTTTCCAATACTGTTAATGCTAAGGCAAATGAAGTAAGATGGGAAATATGCGAAACATAGGCTGTATGTACATCGTGCTCATCAGCGTTCATGAAGCAAGTGCGCATCTCCAATTGATCGGTGATTGCATCGGTGATTTCGAAAGCGTCTTCGTCTGTCCTGAAAGCCTCGACATAAACCATCATCTTCCCTTTAAAAAGACCGGCAACAGCAGCCTCCGGACCCGAATATTCTGTGCCCGCCATTGGGTGGGCAGCAATATAGCGACCTCTATTTGGATGATCTTTGATTTTGTTGAGTATGTTCGTTTTAGTTGACCCCATATCGATAACAACTTGATCGGTGACCTGATCAAGAATCTGTGGAACAACCTGCAAAATAGCATCAACAGGAATAGTCAATATAAGTACCTTACATGTTTTTATTGCTTCTTCCAAGGTCATTGCTTCGTCGATAAAGCCTATCTGCTTTGCTTTGTCAAGATTTTTCTCGCTTTTATCTACGCCGATAATCTTACTGCAGAATTTTGTTTCCTTTAGGCGAATGGCAACTGAGCCGCCAATTAAGCCTACGCCTACGATGGCAATATTCATATGTGAATAATTATTAATTCGTGTTTATTGTATGTATAAATGCTTCACATTTATTTTACGGACTCTTGAAACCCGGCCTTTTTTGGTATCAAATGAAATAGCTGTTTTGTTTTTCGTCTTCACGGGCTATTTCATCTGATTCAAATGTTAACATTGAAAATTACTGTTAAAAGCTTTCTTTGATACGTTGGATGGATTCTTCAAGAACTTCAACTGTGGCACAGAGACTGATGCGGATGTACTGATTTCCACCATCTCCAAAGATTCCTCCCGGTGTGATAAAGACACGTGCTTTGTTCAATGCCGCATCGCTCAGGGCATAACCATCGGCATAGGTGTTCGGAATCCGGGCCCAGACAAATAAGCCTACCTGATCTTTTTGGTATGAACAGCCCAAAAGGTCCATGATTTCATACACCTTTTGACGTCTATCAGCATAAATTTTGTTTAAATCCTGATACCATGACGTGTCAAGTTGCAGGGCTTTCGCCGCGGCCAGTTGAACGGGAAGAAACATCCCGGAATCCATATTGCTTTTAAAACGTAGTACCTGATTGATGCGCTCCTCGCTACCAACCAGTACTCCGACTCTCCAGCCCGCCATATTGGATGATTTGCTTAAAGAATTTAATTCAATTGCAACCTCTTTAGCGCCTTCTACGCTCATGATACTACGTGGTTTATCTGTCAGGATAAAACTATAGGGATTGTCATGACAGATGAGGATGTTGTATTCCTTTGCAAACGCAATCAATTCACCATAAAATGCATCTGAGGCCGAGGCACCCGTAGGCATGTGCGGGTAATTGATCCACATCAACTTGACATCAGATAGGTCCTGTTTGCGAAGTTCGTCAAAGTCAATCAGCCAATTTTTTTCCTGCGTAAGCTTATAAGTGATTGCTTCTGCTCCACTTAATCTTACGGCCGCAGCGTAGGCTGGGTAACCGGGATTAGGGATTAGCACTTTGTCTCCTTCTTGGAGGTAAGTCATGCAAATGTGGACGATTCCTTCTTTCGATCCAATGAGTGGCAGGATCTCGGTGTTCGGATTAAAAGTAGCCTGATAATAGCGTTGATACCAATCTGCAACAGCTTGCCTTAAGGCTGGAGCTCCTTTATAATTTTGATAGCCATGTACATTTGGAAGTTGGGCATTCTCATTCAAGGTCGCAATTACCTCCGGATGAGGAGGCAAGTCAGGACTTCCAATTCCTAGATTGATTACACGTGCACCCTGTTTATTTAACTCATCTATTTCTCTTAATTTTTTTGAGAAATAATATTCTTCAGTATGCTGCAATCTTTTGGCAACGTCTATTTGCATTTTATTTTTAATAATTTTGGTATTTGAATGAAGCTAAATTAGGGAATTATCTATAAAAAGCAGCCATTTTTGTCTTTTTTTCAATTCAATACCTCGTTCTGTGTTTATCACTGAGGTGCAACAATTTTATTGAAAAGAAGTGTATGAGTGCTTTTCTTGATTAATTTGTTATTTTTGTTCAATTTCCTCACTAAAAGAAATCTTAAATGGAAGAGGAGAGATCGACAAATTACTTTTCTGTATAAAATTAATTTGTCTAAGTTCAATATTAATGAAAACATATTTTAGGCTCTTATCATTCGCTAAACCCATTGAGAAATTTGCAATTCCGTATGTGATCTGCACGTTGATTACGGTTGTTTTTAGCACATTAAATTTAGCATTACTCGCTCCATTACTCCATACACTTTTTAATACAGGCGAAGCTACTGTCGAAGCAATAAAACCCGAGACTTACACCGATATTTTGGCTTGGTTTAATTACTACGCTAGTATGGCAAATGAACAATTGGGTGCTTATGGCGCATTAAAGTACGTTTGTATTGTTATTGTAATTTCTGTATTTATAAGCAATCTTTTCCGCTATTTCTGTCAGCGGATTATGGAGAATTTTCGAATCCATACCTTGTTAAAACTCCGTAGAGCTGTATTTGATAATGTAATGGACTTACACGTTGGCTATTTTACAGGGCAACGCAAAGGAGATATCGTCTCAAAGGTGGCATCCGATGTACAGGTGGTACAATATTCGGTTACAGGTACATTGCAGGTGGTATTCAAAGAACCGTTACAATTGATCGCCTATATCGTGATGTTATTTAATATCTCGGCGAAACTGACCTTCTTTTCGCTGTTGGTTATTCCTATTTCAGGATTTTTTATTGCTCGAATAGTAAAGAACTTGAAAAGTCAGGCGCGCTCGGCACAGGAGTCTTATGGAAACATGATTTCCTATCTGGATGAAGCATTGTCCGGTGTCAAAATCATCAAGGCTTTTAATGCGGTATCTTTTATCAAAAATAGATTTCATAACGAGAATGAGCGCTACGCTAATATCGGGCGTGCGATGGCTAAGCGGCAACAAATGAGTTCACCTGTCTCGGAGTTACTGGGGGTGATCATGGTGGCAATCATCTTGTTATATGGTGGACATCTGGTGCTTTCAGGAGATCAGAGTTTGACTGCTCCCGCATTTATTGCCTACATTGCTATTTTTTCACAGGTTATGCGTCCTGCAAAAGCATTGACCGATGCCTTTAGTGGTATTCACAATGGTCTTGCTGCAGGAGAACGGGTGTTGGAACTGGTCGATGAGCGGAGTGAAGTAACCGATAAACCCAATGCAAAAAAGGTCGGAAGCTTTGAACAGAATATTGTTTTTAAGGATGTAGATTTTGCCTATACGAAGGATAAGAAAATACTACAGGGGATAGACCTGACGATTGAAAAGGGAAAAGTAGTGGCTTTGGTTGGTCCTTCGGGTGGAGGTAAATCGACATTGGTCGACCTTATTCCTCGCTTTATGGATGTCACTGATGGCCAGGTCCTTTTTGACGGTGTGGATTTGAGAGATCTGGATCAGGATTCTTTGCGCGATATGATCGGTGTAGTCAATCAGGAGTCGATTTTATTTAACGATACCATTTTCAATAATATCGCATTTGCCAACCTGTCTGCCAGTCAGGAAGAAATTGAAGCAGCAGCAAAAATAGCTAATGCACATGAGTTTATTCTTAAGACGGATCATGGATACCAAACGAATATTGGCGACAGAGGCGGGAAACTGTCAGGTGGCCAGCGTCAGCGGATCTGTATCGCACGTGCTGTGCTAAAAAATCCACCGATCATGCTATTGGATGAGGCGACTTCGGCTTTGGATACCGAATCTGAAAAATTGGTGCAGGATTCACTCTATAAATTGATGGACAATCGGACAACTGTTGTTATCGCCCACCGTTTAAGTACCATTCAGAATGCGGATAAGATTGTTGTGATCGAAGCCGGAAAGATTGTTGAAGCGGGGAGCCATAGTGAATTGCTGCAACATGATGGTTTATATAAGAAGTTGATCGACATGCAACAATTTACAGATTAAGAATATTGTTTTGATAAAGTTTTAATCGTCTTTATAACAGTAAAAAGATACACTGCCGAATAAGTGTTATCACATTTTTTATTATAACTTTTGTTGCCTTTTCGGTACATTTGTTTAAGATAGGAGATACATTAATGAACGCAATAGATAAATTAAATTTCTTGATCAATGATAAAAATTTAGCCGTTGAATTAAGAAATATAGCGGAGAAAGTTTTGCGAGAGGAGCGTATCACTTTTGATGAGGGAGTTCTTTTATATGAAAAAGGTGAATTGGGGTATCTTGGTGTCTTAGCCAATTACATTCGTGAGAAACGTCATGGAGATCATACCTTTTTTAATCGCAATTTTCACATAGAACCCACCAATGTCTGTGTATATGACTGCAAATTCTGTTCCTATTCCAGGCTGATCAAAGAACGCGCTGAAGGCTGGGAAATGGAGGTCGAGGGGATGATGGATATCGTAAAAAAATATGATAATGAAGCTGTTACCGAGGTGCATATTACGGGTGGCGTTGTTCCGAAGCAGAATCTGGAGTTTTATGCGGATTTCTTTAAAAGATGTAAAGCACATCGACCTGAATTGCATATCAAGGGACTGACCCCGGTAGAGTATTATTACATTTTTAAGAAAGCGAAACTGAGCCATTATGACGGGTTGAAATACTTGCAATCCTGTGGGCTGGATTCGATGCCGGGAGGAGGCGCAGAAATCTTTCATCCAGAAATCAGGGAGCAGATCGCACACGACAAGTGTACAGCTGAACAATGGCTGGATATTCATGAACAAGCACATCGTTTGGGGATGCATACAAATGCAACCATGTTGTACGGCCACATTGAACAGTTTTGGCACCGAGTGGATCACATGGAGCGTCTGAGACAGCTTCAGGATAAAACAGGCGGATTTCAGACATTTATTCCACTGAAATTTCGAAATAAAGAAAATCAGATGTCCCATATTCCGGAAGTTTCAGTTATTGAAGACTTGAGAAACTATGCTATTGCGCGAATCTATATGGATAATTTTGACCATATCAAAGCGTATTGGGCTATGATTTCAAGAGACACAGCACAATTGTCGTTGGCATTTGGCGTGGATGATATTGATGGTACATTGGACGATACAACTAAAATTTACAGTATGGCCGGTGCGGAGGAACAGAAGCCCGGAATGACAACACAAGAGGTGGTGGAGCTGATAAAAAAGGTAGGACGTCACCCTATTGAACGCGATACCTTATATCATGTAGTGACAGATTATAATGATGTGGTCTTTGAAGAAGACTCCAAAAAGAAAAGTTATTACGCACTACCGGTTGTGAACTCATAAACTAGATCATACGCATTTTGAAAAAGACATTTTATTTTATACGACACGGACAGACTGATCTAAATCTAAAAGGCATTGTGCAGGGAAGAGGGGTTAATTCTCCATTAAATGAAACCGGAATGGCACAAGCTCAGGCTTTCTTTGAACGGTACAATACAGTGCCTTTTGACAAAGTATACACCTCAACTTTATTGCGTACCCATCAGACGGTAAAGGGTTTTATCGACCTTAACTTGCCTTGGGAGCAGCTTGTCGGATTGGACGAAATTAGCTGGGGAATCTACGAAGGAAAGGAGCAGACTCCAGAACTGTTGTCTGGTTTTGAACAACTTGTTGCTGCATGGCGTAATGGAGAATTGGATGTCAGTATTGAAAATGGAGAATCTCCCAACGCATTAATGGAACGCCAGCGGGTTGCACTGGATCATATGCTGGCTCAAGCAAATGAAGAAAATATTCTTGTTTGCATGCATGGTCGTGCCCTGCGTATTATGCTTTGCCTGATGACTGGTATTGATGCTCGATATATGGACGATTTTCCACATACAAATACTGCTTTATATAAATTGCTGTACGATAATGGTCAATTTGAAATTATAGACCATTACAATACAGACCACTTAGAAGCATTGATGAATGAATAAAATTAGAGTTTCAGCCGTATCTTACACAAACACATATCCGTTTTTGAACGGAATACGTAAATCAAAGGTAATGGATCAGATTGATCTCAGTGTCGATTATCCAAGTGCCTGCGCACAAAAAGTAATAGGTGACGAGGCAGATATGGGAATTATTCCTACTGCCGCACTATTAAGTCTCCCCGAATATTACATCAATACGGATTTTTGTATTGGAACTGAAGGCGCCGTTGACTCGGTGTTTATTTTTTCCAATAAGCCTATTAACGAGGTGGAGACCCTCAAATTGGATAAGCAATCGCGTACTTCTAATGGCCTTGCCCGTGTGCTGCTAAAGAATTACTGGAAGAGAGAGGTTCAGTTGATTACAGACGACGGAATAGAGCCGGATGCTTATGTCCTGATCGGTGACCGCACCTTCGGTAAAAAGAACAGCGTACCCTATGTTTATGACTTGGGAAAGGAATGGTTTGATTTTACTGGATTGCCTTTTGCCTTTGCACTCTGGGTAAGCAATAAAAAGTTGCCTGAATCATTTGTGAAAGATTTCAATGATGCGCTCGCTTATGGTGTAGCTCATGCGACTGATGTCATTGAAGGATTACCCGAATTTGAAGGGTTTGACTATACAAAATATTTAACGGCACATCTTGATTTTCACCTAACGGATAGAAAACGAGAAGCTGTACAACGTTATTTGGGCTATTTGAAAGATCTCGATTGATCAAATAAAGCTTAGCGTGCTAGAAATAAAAAAAGAGGTTTGCCGGCAAACCTCTTTTTTTATACGCAGATACACGTCGTTATGCTTTCTAAGTTCTCCCAACTTTCACTTTTCGACCTTTGACCTTTTGTCCGTTTGCGGTATTAATGATCGTTAAAGCAAGTTTGCGTTTAACCGCAACATACGCGACTTTGTCTTTGACTTCGATAATGCCAATATCGTCTTTTTCGATTCCGCCCAGATTCAGCAGAAAGCCAACGATGTCAATTTTGTTGATTTTGTCCTTCCTTCCCGCGCTGACATAAAGTGTCGCAAAAGGAGAGTTTTCGGGAAGATCATAAAAATCAGGAAATTCTTCTTCAGCTGTATCGGCGGAAATATAGGGATAATTTTCTTCGGGTTTTAATATCACATACACATCACCTTTGGCCTGCATACGTGCAGTCCTTCCGTTGCGATGGGTAAAGTCATCTTCCTTGTGCGGAAGTTGATAATGAATGATGGCGTCTACCTCGGGAATATCCAGTCCCCGGGCAGCAAGGTCCGTTGTAATCAGGACATTGTTGGAGTGGTTTCTGAATTTTAGCAGCGCCAGTTCTCTGTCCTGCTGCTCCAAGCCGCCATGAAAAATGTCATGAATAATATTGCGATTGTTCAATAATTCACTGATATGCTCTACAGCATCGCGGTGGTTGCAAAAAATAATCATTTTTTTTGTGCCGATCTTGCAGATAAGTTTTAATAGTGCTTCGAGTTTCTTTTGGCTGGTAGCAACTACTTTTTTTATTGTGATCCGTGGGATATTGTTTGCATTTTTCAAGAAATCGACAGTAATGGGATCCTGAATCTGTGTAAAGGCCGGAATCGTTTCCATTGTTGTCGCAGATGTCAATACGCGCGACTTAATTTGGGGCATATGCCGAATGATAAAATCCATTTGCTGATGAAATCCAAGTTCCAGTGACTTGTCAAATTCATCCAGTATGAGGGTATGGATCTGCGTAGGATCAAAATTTCCTTCTTCAAGATGCTGTTTTATTCGACCGGGAGTACCGATCAGAATAGAGGGCGCATCTTTGAAAGCATTTTTTTCGATTCGTGTGCTATGTCCGCCATAGGCGCAAGTCACTTTGTATCCTGTTGTCAGTTTTCGGATGACTTGCTCGATCTGTAAAGCAAGTTCACGGGTGGGCACTAAAACCAAGACCTGTACTTCACGGGCGATATCTTTTAGCTGTTGTAGTATTAATAATGAAAAGGCTAATGTTTTTCCTGATCCTGTAGGGGAGAGTAAGATAAGATCTTTGTCCTGCTGGTAGGCATCCAATACCTTTTGTTGCATTTCATTCAGGGATGAAATACCTAATTTGTTTAAAATAGCTTCTAGCTGCATTGCACAAAAGTACTAATTAAAACGAAAAGGTAACCCACCTCTTTCAGATGGATTACCTTGGCCAGATTTTCGTAATGGACTTTATAGCGATTGAATGCTTTTTAAGATCCGGAGTATAATACTTTAGAAGTATCGGTTTAGAGTATGTCAATACCTTCTTCTCGCAGTGCCTGTTTTTTATCTTCTTCCCAGATACTGACCTGTACTTCGCCGATATGTTGTTTTTTTAGCATAAACATGCATACACGGGACTGGCCGATACCGCCGCCCATAGATTCGGGCAGTTCATCGTTAAGAAGCATACTGTGAAACGTGAGTTTGGACTTTTCGCTGCAATTTCTGATTGCCATCTGATGGGCTAATGCTTTTTTATCAACACGAATACCCATGGATGAAAGCTCGAATGCTGAATTTAAAATCGGGTTCCAAACAAGAATATCACCATTTAAACCATTGTAGCCAGCTTCGTTAGTTGTGCTCCAATCGTCGTAATCTGCCGCTCGACCGTCATGTGCTACTCCATTGCTCAGTGCACCGCCAATGCCATACAGAAATACGGCACCGTATTCTTTTGTGATGGCATTTTCTCGTTCTTTGGCACTTAAATCGGGATACCTTTGCAATAACTCTTCGGAGGAGATAAATGTAATGGTCTCCGGGAGAATCGCTTTTATTTGTGGATATTTACGCTCCACCTGTAATTCTGTAAATCGAAGTGATTCGTATATATTGAGTACAGTATCCTTCAGGAGAACCAAATTACGTTGATCTTTTCCGATCACTTTTTCCCAGTCCCATTGATCTACATAAATGGAATGTATAGGGGTGTAATCTTCATCTGGACGAAGAGCTTTCATATCTGTGACAATACCTTCACCCGGTAACATTTCAAGCTCTTTTAGCCGTACTCTTTTCCATTTCGCCAACGAATGAACCACGACTGCCCGCTTTTCATTTAGGGATTTGATCGGAAAGGAAACAGGGCGCTCGATGCCATTCAGATCATCGTTTAATCCTGTACCATCCAGAACCACCAGCGGTGACGAAATTGGAATCAGATTTAGCTTGTTTTTTAATTCTTGGACAAATGTATCTTTAACGAAGCTGATAGCAACTTCGGTATTTAAAAGTTTTCTTCCCTCCATATGAGTCAATTGAAAAGCCATGTACGGATCGTTGTACATCGCATCATTTTTCTTATTCAGTTATTTGATACAAAAATATGAAAATATCATTTGCTAATATGTTTTGTTGTGATTTTTGATATTTATCTATTAAAATGTTGAAAAAATATAAATATTACAAGAAAAAGCGAATAGGTCAATATGTAATTGTTAAACTATTAATTTGTCGGTGCAACTAAACTCAGCCGACCTAATAAAAAAAGCCCTGAAATAATTTTCAGGGCTTTTTTTATTTTATGGAATGGGATCCGCTTATACCGAGAAACTCTCGCCACAGGCACATGTACGGCTTGCATTTGGATTATGAAATTCAAATCCTTTTCCGTCCAACCCATCGGAGTAATCAAGTTCCGTTCCCGCTAAATAGAGGAATGATTTGATATCCAAACAGATTTTAACGCCTTTATCTTCGAAAAACTGGTCTCCCTTTTTTTCCTCATTATCGAAATTCAGTTTATAGCTTAAACCTGAGCAACCACCACTTTCTACAGCAACGCGCACAAAGTAATTGCCGTCATATTGCTCATCCTTCATGATTTCCTCGATACGAGTTTTTGCTTTATCTGTAACTGTAATCATAGTTGTATCTTTGTTGTAGACAAAGATACATACAATATCGCTATATTTCGTCTGCTCTTAAGTTTTTAGAATGTCATAAATTAACTGATCAAACCGGCCTTATAAAGTT
Organism: Sphingobacterium sp. HMA12; assembly: GCF_002933815.1. Lineage (GTDB taxonomy): Bacteria > Bacteroidota > Bacteroidia > Sphingobacteriales > Sphingobacteriaceae > Sphingobacterium. Next base: position 2,478,587 of record NZ_BEYR01000001.1, on the reverse strand, counting down.
GCCATATGGGCGATTGATCTCTTATTTTTTGTACAGCTTCTTTGATCAATTGTACGCATTGTAGGATTTCTTCACCTGTGGTCAATATACTTAGGCTAAATCTAATTGCAGAAAGTGCATCTTCTTTGGATATACCCATAGCCATCAGTACATGTGAGGGTTCCCTTGATCCGGTAACACAGGCGGAGCCGGAGGACAGGGCCAAGGTAGGACAGGCGGTCATAATCTCGCTTGCAAGCACATGTTTAAAACTGATATAGCTTGTCGTAGGTAAGCGGGGAGTATCTTGCCCATGTATAATAATTTCAGGAATATAAGCCAGTTCGGCTTCCAATAGATCCCGATATGCCCGAACGTTTGTATAGGCTTGTGGGTTTAGCATAGAGATCGCCTTTCCAAAGCCAACGATGGCCGGAACATTGTAGGTTCCGCCCCGAAAACCATTCTCCTGACCACCACCTAAAATTAATGAAGTAAGCTGAATGGGCTTTGATTTGCGTCGGATATAAAGTGCACCAATTCCTTTTGGGCCATGAATTTTATGTGCACTCAGACATAAAAGATCAATAGGAAGCTGCTGGAGGTCGATCGCAATTTTTCCGATTGCTTGTGTAGCGTCGCAAAAAAATAGAATATCTTCTTTATGGCAGATGGAGGCCACCTGTTCGATCTCAGTCAGTACGCCAGTCTCATTATTCGCAGCCATCAGACAGATTAATATGGTTTTGGCGGTAATGGCACGTTTAAGATCATCCAAGACTATGTGCCCCTGACTGTCAACGGGAAGATAGGTGATTTGAGCCCCTTGTTTGGTCAGTTGTTCACAGCAACTTAATACCGCTTTATGCTCTGTAGTGGCTGTAATGATATGATTTCCTTGAGACCGGTATTTATCAAATACGCCGTGCAGTACAGTATTGATGCTCTCTGTCGCGCCGGAATTGAAAAAAATTTCCTTTGACGTACAATTTAAAGCCTCGGCGACTTGCGCTCTGCTCTGTTGAACCGCTGCATTTGCTGCTCTACCCATCTGGTGATAAACACTGGACGCATTTGCATAATTTTGGATGAAATAAGGGATCATTTCCTGCCATACTTCATCCAAAATTCGGGTGGTTGCATTGTTGTCCAAATATAGGATATCCTTCATCAGCATAAAGATAAGGATAATGCTGTTTATGCAGAAGCTTTCACATCAACTTCCTTCTTTTTGACATTGGGGTCATAGCGCAACCCCGGCGTCAGCCAGTACATCAAAATGATACGTGAATACCGATAATTGAAGGGAGACATTAATACAACACTTAATATCGCAACAGTCGCATAAAGAATGAAGGACGAATCATTGCCGGTAAGGATGTAAGTTGCCATACAGGCTGTCACCATCTCTGCGATGGCAAATGCATAGGTGACATACATCGCACCATAGAAATAACCCGGCTCACGCTCATAACGGAGACCACAGTATTCACAATGACTGTTCATCTTTTGTACCTTTAGGCCATAGGCAGGGCCTTTGTAGACATGACCGACTCTACATCTTGGACATTTTGCTTGCCATGCGGCTTTGAATTCCGATAGTTCGTATTTAACTTCTTCCATAGTTATAATTGTTTTCTGAACTCCTCGGGTGTGAGATCAGTGGATTTTTTAAAAAATTTGGTGAAATAAGAGTTGTCCTTAAACTGCAATTCATTTGCAATTTCAGTGATATTTAAATTTCGATTAATTAACAGTCGCTTTGCTTCCAGGACAATCCGGTTGCGGATGATCTCCCCAGCGGACTGACCGATATAGGATTTACAGATCGCATTCAGGTGATTTGGGGTGATAAATAGTTGATCCGCATATACACTCGGTAATTTGGTAGATTTAAACTGTTGTTCAACTAATTGCTGAAAGCTATTGAATATTTTATGATTATAGGGGTTGCTTCCGTCTTTTTGTTCCTTTTCTGAACAAATGGAGACATATAATAGAAATTGGAGTAGCAGTGTACGGATATAATCTTCGGATAAGCCGCTAGACTTAGCCGATAAGATTTCATCCAGAATATTGGTTGCCTGAGCACGACAAGGTCCTTCCAGTTCAAAAATTAAATGCTCAATTTTGCCCTGTAGGAAACTGAAACGCTCCAGATAATCTGTACGTAATAAAAACGATTGGAAATAGTCGACCGAAAAATTGACGACATAGCCTCCTTCATCGCCGACAAAATTCCAGGTATGCACTTGACCCGGAGCCATGAAGTAGATTTGAAAGGGTTTAATTTTATAATGATTGAAATCGATGATGTGATCACCTGACCCTTTCGTAAATAATACAAAATGAAAAAAATTGTGCTTGTGAGGAAACACCATATTCGCATGTTTGATGACGTATTCACTTAAGTCATCAATATGGATAGTTGTTTTATTGTTGAGATCGAGACTGCAACTATCTATAATAGGAATGGTGTTTTTTCTATTCATACTACAAAGTTAGCTCAAATATTCTTTTTATAGTGGTGTTAATTTGGTCTTTTGTGGTATTTTTCAACGATTTTAATATTTTGAAAGGTAAATTTGGATGTTGGAACAATCCTTGTTCCAAAAAGCAAGGAAATATATTTAATAAACATGGAAAGTAATTTAAATAGTCTAGGGACTAGATTTGGACGATTGACCGATATCGTCATTGATTCAATACCAGGTATTATTGGTGGTATTATTTTATTGATTATTGGTAAATACGTTATCGATCTTGTCAACCGATTATTGCACAAGCGTTTTGAGAAGAGAAATGTTGATCCTTCAATACGTGCATTTATCTCCAGTATCGTAAGAATTGTGATGTGGGTAATGTTGATGTTGACCGTTGCCAGTCAGATTGGCATCCAGACGACCTCCTTTATAGCGGCATTGTCTGCCTTTGGTTTGGCTGTCGGTATGGCACTTCAGGGAAGCCTAAGCAACTTTGCCGGTGGAGTGTTGATCCTGATGTTTAGACCTTTCGAAGTAGGAGACTACATCTCAAGTGCGAATGGTACAGCCGGAACTGTCGAGCGGATTGATATTTTATATTCAACATTGATTGGTGACGATGGCGTGCGCATCTTTAGTCCGAATGGTCCATTAGCTAATTCGGTGATCAAGAATTATACAAAAATCGTTCAACGGATGTTTGAATATACTGTAAGCATATCGTACGATAAGAACATAAAGGACGCAAAGGATATTATCCTTCGGGTGCTTCGCTCGAATGAGACCGTTTTGACTACACCCGAACCGACAGTATTTGTGAAAGAACTGGGAACGAGCGCTATTGTGTTGACCGTAAGAGCATGGACAAAGCGCGAGCATTATTGGCCGGCAAGGAATTCAATGCAGGAAAAAATTATGCTTGAACTGGAACGAAATGATATGAGTGTAGCTCCGAATCCAACACAGATCAGCATTATTTCTAATGGGAACGATCAGGGAAAACAAGTCAAAACAGATATTTAATCATCTGCCAGGGCACGAATAAGAATAAAGTACCGGTAGGCTAATATGGCCTGTTGGTACTTTTTTAGTTTCAAGGGATCCTGCTTCCCATATTTGGGAAGGATTGCTTTATTGAGCTTATTCAGGAACTGAAAGAAATGTCGTTTCATAGATAGACTTCTGGATTTATAGTTTGTGGCATCTTTTCACCTTTGATCGCTGCCAATAAATTGCTTGCCGCCATTAGGGCCATATTGTCTCTGGTTTCCACAGTTGCGGATCCGATATGCGGTAGAATGCAGACATTTTCAAGATTCAGTAGTGGGTTGTCTGCTGCCATGGGTTCAGGGTTTGTGACATCGAGTCCCGCTCCCCATAACTCTCCCTCACGCAGCGCCTTGACTAAGTCTTCTTCTTTCACCAATCCTCCGCGTGCAGTGTTGACCAGAATTGCCGTATTTTTCATACGTTTAAATGTATCCTGATTGAATCTATTGGCAGTTTCCGTAGTAAGTGCGGCATGAATGGAAAGGATGTCGCTTTGGGTTAATAGGTCATCAAAGTTGACATACCTTGCCCCTAGGACCTGCTCGGCTTCCAGATTACGTCCACGGTTATAATAGATGATTTCCATGTTATACGCCGCTCTTGCTTTCCGGGCAAATTCGAAACCAATTCTTCCGAGGCCATAGATACCTAATGTTTTATTGTTGAGTTCTATGCCCAAATGAGCAGTTGGGTCAAAACCTTTCCATTGTCCCCCAAGAATCTGTTTATGGTTAAAGAAAGCTTTTCTGGAAACTGCTAGCATCAGCAGGAAGGCAACATCAGCTGTAGCTCCGGACAGTACGCCTGGCGTGTTGCTCACGGGTATACCGTATTGAGTTGCTGCGGAAATGTCAACATTATCATAACCAACACTCATTAGGGATAGTGCTTTAAGATTGGGACAGTTTTTGAAAAAGTCCATATCAAACTTTTGCATACCGCCATTCAGTATATAGTCGCACTGTTGTCCGGCATGAATAAGTTCGGTAGGAGAGAGCGGAATGGATGAGTCATGTATTGTGACCTGGTGTCCGGCAGCTTTTAATACATCTATACCTTTTTGTGGAATTCGTTTCGTTATAAATATCTTCATGTAAGTGTTATGTTATCTTGTAGCTTGTTGCAAAACAAATTAGAAGTCCCGTTTTATGTAGACTGTTCATCAAAGTTAACCGTTAATCATTTGTGTCACAACAAAACAAACTGTTTTTATTAGAACAAAAAAAGCTATATCGTTGTTTCGATATAGCCTTGATAATGATATTTCGCTTTTTTTTATTTTGTATGAAGCAGATAGTCTAAAATGCTTTTTCCTTGGTCATCGACAGAAAGTGCGGCATTGGACAAGACGACTACGGCACTTTTTTTATCCGGAGATAAAGCCAGGTAAGAACTGCTGCCGGCTGTCCCCCCATTGTGCCAATAAAAAGTAAGGTCATCGAGTAGGTTCATGTGCCATGCTAACCCCAAATCGGTATCGGGCGGAAGAAAGAAGGTGAACAATCTGGTGTTGGCCATTGCATTTTCAAGTGGACTCTGCGGCATCTTAAACTGTGCGTTCGCGAATTTAAGCAAATCTTCCACTGTGGACTTTAACCCGCCGGCAGCACTGAAAGCATCGAAAGACCAGGTCGTTACTTCCTGCCCATTCTTATCGTATACTTTAAAAGTATCTTTTCTTTTTGGATCTAATACCTGAAAGGTATTACTCATTTCGAGTGGTTTACAGATGATATCGCGGACAATCTGATCATACGATTTTTTGTAAATGCTAGAGATGATATCCCCAAGTACTGCGTAGCCTAGATTGCTGTATTCGTATTCCTGCCCTGGTGTCTTTTGATTTTTGAAACCGGATAAATAGCTATAGAGTGCTTTTCTGTCGTATCCTTTGTAAGGGTCATTCCCGTTGTATCCCTTTATTTTTTCAAAGTTGTCGGGCAGCCGTGGAAATCCAGATGTGTGGTTGGCTAGCATCTGAAACGTTATTTTAGTCAGATCTTCGTTCTTTTTAAGTGTATCCGGAAGGAATAAAGATATGGGTTGATCTAACGTTATAGTTCCCTCTTCAACAAGATTCGACAATAAGATGGCTGTAAAAACTTTACTGAGTGAACCGATTTCGTAAAGTGAAGTTTTTGTCGGTAATATTTGGTTGCCTTTTGCTGTCTCGCCGTAGAAATAGGTTTTAGATTGCCCGTTTTTAATAATGCCTATGGCAAGAGACTGGGCATTTTGTTGCTTTAGGTACGAATTTGCAACGGAGTCGATGAAAAAGTCATCTCTGTCCATGGTTTTTGACGGAGAGAGTGTCTCTATCGTTTTTTCTGGGCTGCTTTTTTCTGAAGCAGGTTGGTTCAGCTGGCTAAAGTGTAAAGTGTTAAACTTGAGCGTTGAATCTGTGGCAAATAATAACTCGTAAGACTGATTGTCAAAATCCAGGCGATAGGTTGCCGCACTTTTTTCAAAACTGGTGATTTCAGAACTTTTAACCCTACCCAAAGGGTAGATCTGCCGTAACATCTGTGTGAATTTCGGAAGACTATATTGCTGTTTATAGGCGTCACTAGCAAGATTATAGGCAGAGTCTGTCATCTGGGAATTGATGAAAAATTCCAATTTGTTATAAACTCCTTTGTTGACCTGTTCCGCTTGATTTGTCTGGGCAAAGGAGTAAGAAGAGATGCCCAACAATATTGCTGTATAAAAATGTTTCATAACCATTGTTAGGCACAAATCTACGGAATGTTTAAATTCCAATCAATTGTTTTAGCCGGGCATAACCTGATTTGCTGATATTGAGCTTTTCTCCGGATACCAAGGCCGCGATATAGGAGTCTTTTTCATAAGGCTCCAATTTAGCCAGTTGATCTACTTTAATGATAAATGAACGGTGAATTCGCACAAATTGATTTGGATCTAAAGATTTTTCAAAAAATGCCATGGTTTTGTTTTTGAGGTACATCCCATCTTTGGTATGTATCTTTACATAGTCATCGTAAGACTCCAGGTATTTGACGGTGTCGATAGGGATGATCTTGATTTGAGTACCAGTTTTTACAACGATACGGTCGATCTTAGTTTCGTCTTGTGCCGCGAGGACTTCATAGTTGGGCTGTACCTTTTTCTCCGGAGCGGAATAGCTGGACCTAAATTTTTCCAACGCTTTTTTGAAACGCATGGGAGATACAGGTTTTAGCAGATAGTCCAGGGCATTCTTTTCAAAAGCTTTTAAGGCATACTCATCAAATGCAGTTGTAAAAATAATGGCTGGAGGGTTATCGACCAGTTCGAGCATTTCAAAACCGGTCAACTTTGGCATCTGTACATCCAAAAAAACCAGGTCCGGTTCGTGTGTCTGGATGGCTTTAACGCCTTCAAAACCATCTCCACACTCAGCCATAACGCTCACATCAGCTTCGTTTTTTAAATAGCCCGCAATAATGGAGCGTGCTAAGGGTTCATCATCAATGATAACGACTTTAATCATATTGAGGTATTTTTAGGGTGCTAGTAAATATATTGTCCTGAATCTGGGTCTCCATAAGATCATTTCTTCCATATAAAAGATATAATCGGCGTTGGATACTGGAAAGTCCAAATCCGGTTCCTTTTTTCGGGCTTGATTGCTCCTCGACATCAAATGGATTGGTAATTTGAATCAGAAGTTGCCCCTCATTTGAAGTGCATTTAATTTGTATTTCGACTTGGTCGGTTATATTGTACAATCCATGCTTAATGGCATTTTCTACCAGAGGCTGGATGATCATTGCAGGCAATTTATTACTGAATATTTCCTCAGAGGAGGAGATGGAAGTGTTCAGGCGATGACCAAAGCGTACCTTTTCGATATCAAGGTAGAGTTGCAGATGGTCTAGTTCTTCTTCCAGTGTGATAATCTGATTGTTTTCCTTTCTCATCGTACCTCGCAAAAAATCGGACAGTTGAAATGTCATATTACGGGCTTCATCCGGATTGGCGCCAATAAGGGCAATGATCGAATTCAAGCTGTTGAATAGAAAGTGTGGTTGCAGCTGTTGCCGCAAATTATAAAGCTCTGCTTCGCGAAGCAGATTTTCGGATTCTTGTTTCCGTTTGATATTATTGATATTATCTTCCTGAATATTCCAGACGATATTTATAATAGCGACCGAAGTTAGGATCAGGAAGTTAACTATACCCCGAAAAGGTAATGTTAAATCCAAAAGTGTGATAAAATTGGGCTGGATAAAATAATTCATTAAAAAACGGCTCAATCCAGTACTAATGGCGGCCATAATTAAACCTATGATCAATACCTTCCATATCTCGCGCGGTTGTGGTGTGTAGAAGTTTAATGCAGAGGACATGCCGTAGCAGCAAAACATCATCACAGCACTATTGATCAACGAATCTTTAAATGCTAGTTGAGAATCAAATCCTGAACGTAGCATCAGTAAATATTGTAATGCAAGATATCCGATAAATACGGATATACAAATAATGCCTATTAAACGACTTTTAATACTGAGCGTCAGCCTATTTTTCATCGATTAAGCATTTTTTATCGTTAAGTTACCCAGAATACAAGTGCCGGTAATGTAGATTTTTTTATCCGTATCCGGGTTGTAGATCGTCTGGAACCTTCGGTCATCGACAGACCCTAATATGGAAGCCACATTGCTAAATACCGTCCAATGCGGTGGGATAATAATACGCGCACTGCCAAATAATTGGAAAGTGTCAATGACGATTGCCTGCTGAATGTCAGCTTTTGTTAGATCCAGTTCAATACTGCCAAAGACATTGGTCAAATTACCGCCTCTAAAATGTTTGGAATAGATGACTTTCTTTTGGCCTGCAAAAATCGTGTTCAGATTAAGACTGTCCTCAAAAGATTGGTGAAATGAGCTGTTCTCTTTGTTGCCAAAAGCCTGCGCGTTGGGCGAGGCTTGTTGGCTTGATCCGTATTGTTCGTTAAAAGGTTTTGCTTCAGCATCTGGGGCTGTTGTGTCAGCGGGATGATCCGTCGGTATATTCACCCGTTTATCCCAGTCGTATGGATTCTGTGGTGGATTGGGGTAGGTGGGTGGGACCATCGGCGGTTTGCGTTTACTCATGATAAAATAAATCCCAAGCGAAATGATGATGATAGGGACGGTTACGGAACCAAAGTCTGTACGCATCATCCTTGAAATAAGGCTGGCGCCGCCGATAATTAATAAGATGATTGCCGATTTTTTCTGAAATTGGGAGTTGACGCCAATAACAAGGCCGATGATGATCAAAATCGTTGGCCAGCTAAATAACCAGTTCGGAAACCAATTTCCTAGATTGAGGTTATTCAATAATAAGAATATACCTACAATGATGACAATGGCCCCCACGATATTGCGGCTGTTATTGCTGTTTGGTATGATAGGTTCTTTTTCCATAATGTTTTTACTATTTATGACTCAAAGATAGAGGCACAAATAAACTATACATATTCGCTTTAGGTAATACAACTTATATTTTCGGTAAATGTACTGATTTCGTCGGTAAAAAATATTGTTGTTTAATTTTTATCCGATGTCGGTTGAATGAATATACCATTTTTGCTGTTTATTGTCTTTTTTTTTAATATTATTTGGTGTATTAAAATGAATTATTATATATTTATCAAAGATTAAGATTACTTTAAACTTAAATAACAACCAATGGGAGATTTTGAAAACAAAGAGCGTGAAGAGGTTTTTTCAAAAAAGGTGAGAGCAGGTAAGCGAACTTATTTTTTTGATGTAAAAGCAACTCGATCGAACGATTACTACATTACTATCACAGAAAGCAAGAAGCGCTTTGAGGATGGCCAGTTTATTAAGCATAAGATTTTCTTATACAAAGAAGATTTTGAGAAGTTTGCGGAAGGTTTGACGGATGTTGTAAATTACATTAAGTCCAATCAGGAAGTAATCGAAAAACGATATGAGCCTAACTTTGACGATGCGTATGCTGAGGAAGCTGATAGTCGTTCAAAAGATGATTTTTCGTTCTAACGTATTATAGAATGAAATCTTAATGAAAAAAAGAAATAAGCCACTCGCGTGGCTTTTTTTATGTACCAAGGCAATATGCACTTGGTCCGAATGTATTCTAAATGTTGATTAAAAAATCGTTCAGTACCCTGTTGAATTTTTCGGGTTCTTCGAGATTTGGTAAATGTCCCGATTCTTCAAATTCCATGAATCTAACATCTGGGATGTTTTCAATGAGAATATTAGTCTGCTCCTCACTCATCAATTTATCATGCTTACCTTTGATCACCAGGGTCGGGATAATAATCGTTTTTAAGGAATGTGTCGTGTCTGTCCGGGAAGCGAGTGCAAGTTGTGTTGCACAGATACTGGAAAGCTCATTTCTACGAATACAGCTTTTGATGAGTTCGACGGCCTCCGGGTTTTCCTGAATAGTTTTTTCGTAAAATACATTTTCCGTAAAACCAATGGCAAATGGTCGTCTCCCATATTTAAGTAATGCCTGTATTGAATCGAATCGTTTTTGCTTGGCTTTGTTGTCGTCCGCAAGGGAATTGGTATCACATAAAATCAATCCTGCTAACTGTTGGCCGATCAGCTCATAGGTGCGCAGGGCGATATAGCCGCCCATTGAGATACCGCAGAGCACAACATGATTGAGGTCCAGCTTGCGTATAAATTCAACAAGATCTTTGGCAAACACATCAACAGAAAAGAAACCATGTCCATTTGTACTGAGACCATGTCCTCTGACGTCAATGGCAATCCCTGTGTATGCTTCGTCAAGATCCAGCAATTGTTGTTTCCAGGTGTTCTTATTGAAAGGGAACCCATGAATAAATAGGACGGTTTTAGGAGTAGGGTATGATTTGCTGGGACGGATATAATACGAGATGCTGATGTCACCAATGCGGATTTTGCTGAGTTTTAATTCTCTTTTGCTCATGAATAATAACATTTGTCAGTGTCTGAAAAAAAAAGTTGATATTTTAAATATAATATTATCAACGAGATAAACGAAATGTTGTTTCATAAAGTTAAAAAAAGAGAAAAAATGTTTGTTAAATCCATAAATATGTCGATATTTGCATCACCAAAACGGAAAAGAATACAGATTTGTTTTGGTTGCTTAGCGCTCCTAGCTCAATTGGATAGAGCATCTGACTACGGATCAGAAGGTTAGGGGTTCGACTCCCTTGGCGCGCACAATATACAGGTTCTGTATATATATATAGGCATTCCTAGCTCAATTGGATAGAGCGTCTGACTACGGATCAGAAGGTTAGGGGTTCGACTCCCTTGGAGTGCACAAAAGCCAATCTTAAGGATTGGCTTTTTTACTAAAAGAAGGTGGTGTTCGTGGTGATTGTGGGGGATATGGAAACTTCTTTTTAAAAAAAAGTTTGTAAAAAAATGAATTCTGACTATATTTGCGTCACCAAAACAAATGGGACAGAGTTCTAAACGTAATGGTTTACTGCGCTCCTAGCTCAATTGGATAGAGCATCTGACTACGGATCAGAAGGTTAGGGGTTCGACTCCCTTGGAGCGCACGACTGAAAAGCCTAGTCATCATCTGTGATTAGGCTTTTATTTTTTAACTCGTTTTAATTTCTTAAATAAAACTATGCTAAACCTTGTAATATTTGGCCCTCCGGGTGCAGGTAAGGGAACTCAATCTGCAAAGCTTATTGAAAAATATCAATTGATACATATTTCAACTGGTGATATTTTTAGAGCACATATTAAAGGTCAAACGCCACTTGGTCAACAAGTAAGCCAGATTATTGCTGAGGGAAATTTAGTGCCAGATTCGATTACGATAGCAATGCTGGAAGAAGAAGTGAAAAAAAATCCTGATGCAAAGGGATTTATCTTTGACGGATTCCCACGTACTGTTGCTCAAGCAGAGGCATTGGATGCTTTTTTGGAAGGTATCAACACCTCAATCTCCGTCGTAATCGCACTGGATGTAAATGAAGACGAATTGAAAGCGCGCATCGCTAAACGCAAAGAGATTTCTGGCCGTTCGGATGACGATGCTGATAAATTGGTGAAACGTATTGATGAGTATTTTACAAAAACTATTCATGTGTTGCCTTATTATGAAGCGCAAGGTAAATTATCCAAAGTGGATGGTATTGGAGAGATTGACACAATCTTCAAAAGCCTAACGGATATTATCGATAATTATTAATTGAAATAAATACTTTTTTAGACTGTAATACATTGTAATGGCGCAAGGATCGAATTTTGTTGATTATGTGAAAGTGTGTTGTCGTTCGGGACATGGGGGGGCAGGTTCGGCTCATTTGCACCGTGACAAGCATACTGCTACAGGTGGTCCGGATGGTGGTGACGGTGGCCGTGGAGGACATATCATCCTAAAGGGAACGACGAATATTTGGACATTGCTCCATCTGAAGTACCGCAAACACATCATCGCCTCTAATGGTGAGTCCGGGGGCAGTTCTCTACGGACTGGTGCTACCGGCAGGGATGAAATATTAGAAGTACCGTTGGGTACTATCGCCAAGGATGCGGAGACCGGAGAGGTGTTGTTTGACATTACCGAAGATGGGGAGACGAAGATCTTGGTTTCGGGAGGAAAGGGTGGTTTAGGTAACTGGCATTTTAAGTCACCTACACAACAGACACCCCGATTTGCGCAACCCGGAATGCCAGGCAAAGAGCAATGGATGATTCTCGAACTGAAGGTACTGGCAGATGTCGGTTTGGTAGGTTTTCCAAATGCTGGTAAATCAACCTTATTGTCTGTCGTTTCGGCCGCAAAACCTGAAATTGCCAATTATCCATTTACCACGTTGGTACCCAATCTAGGTATGGTGAGTTACCGCGATAACCGCTCGTTTGTGATGGCGGATATTCCGGGGATCATTGAGGGGGCTTCGGAAGGCAGGGGGCTCGGTTACCGCTTCTTAAGACATATCGAGCGGAATTCAGTGTTATTATTCATGGTGCCAGCTGATACCGATCGGACAATAGCCGAGGAGTATGGTATTTTGTTGAATGAGCTGACAGCTTATAATCCCGAATTGGCGGATAAACCCAAGTTGTTGGCAATCACAAAATCGGATATGCTTGATGATGAGCTTGAAAGGGAAATGGAAAAGGAACTTCCTGGAGGACTTCCCCATATTTTCATTTCGTCTGTTTCCGGTAAGAATATTTTGCCATTGAAAGATATGATCTGGAAAGCAATTAACTCGTAATAGTTGAATAATATAAACAGGAAAGGCGCTTCATAACATGAAGCGCCTTTCCTGTTTATATTATTTGCGGTAAAAAAAATGGGATCAAGTAGATGAAATTTTATGTCTAAAAAATTACTGCCCCCAAACTTTTGGTATAATTCCATTTTTGATGATTTCTCCAATTGGCTGATTATGACGAATTAAGATAAACATTAAAACGGATACATCCAACTACCAACTTATCCATTATCACAATTTTAAATCAATTTTTATTCAGTAATCATTCATTGTTTATTCAGTCTGCACTGAGTGATCACTGAACAATCACTGAAGAAGTAATGTCGAAAATCTAAATTTGGTCAAGCGTTATTTCTGACTTGCTGCAAAAAAATTAAAGGAAAAAGGAAGAAGCTGCACTTAATGTAACAAAAGATCGCAGTTGTGCGGTCATAGATCATTCTCCATTAGCCGCAGGTAACAAACGCGTTGGATATTTTGGGGCTGGAGATGAACTAGCGCGTATCCATGTAATTCAAAAAATATATGTTTTTTAAGTTTTTTTATTAATTTCAACCTATTATTTAATCCCTGATGGATACTGGTTTTTAGTTCCATCGCCAAACTAAATCTAAATGAAAGCAGAAGATGAAAAATATTGCGTAGAATGTGGCCAGGCAATTAATGTCAAGGCAGAGGTTTGTCCTTTTTGTGGGGTGAGACAACCTATATTCTATGCGAATCAACCCTTTCAGCAACAGAATCGTAGCCTGCAGGATGATCGTTGGTTGCCCGCTTTGTTGTTTTGTTTTTTTCTAGGCCCGTTCGGGGCGCATCGTTTCTATCTGGGGCAGATCGGAACGGCAGTGATCCAATTGGTTACCTTAGGGGGCTGTGGAATTTGGTCGCTGATTGACCTGATCATGATCATTGTTGGGAAATACAAAGATAATGATGGTCAATACATTAAAAGCCCGATAAACAATAATTAATGATTTATCTCGTGCTGAAATATCTCCGCTTGCATTGGATTTATTCCATTGCAATAGGGTATTTTAGTGTCGCTATAGCACTCTATATGGTGTCGGACATTCATATCCTTATTCCTTGTCTCTGGAAGCTAATTTCGGGTTATGAATGTCCGGGCTGCGGGCTCACAACTGCTCTTATTGCGCTGTTACACTTGAAATGGGGGGATGCCTGGTCCTCAAATCCGATGATTTTTGTTCTTATACCGGCATTTATCTTTTTGATTTTGAAAGACTTTCGGCGATTTAAACGTCAAGTGTCGCGTATGGGCTAAAATAATTGAAAAATGTTTTTCACTTTTAATTGATATATCGTAACTTTGTCTCCCGTGAAAATTAAAGTAGAGTCTTTATTGGTAGGTGCCTTAGGAAACGGTTTGTCAATCGTAGTATTGCATTGTTAATTAATATTTTAGCCCATTTGAGGGCTTTTTTTATATCCAATAGGAACGGTTTTAAAATTCAGAACAGAAGAGATACACATTTTATAATATTACATCGATAATGACCAACTACAGCAAATTGCCTGCAATTTTAGTTTTAGAAGATGGTACAGTTTATCACGGTAAAGCCGCTGGTAAAATTGGTACGACTACTGGTGAAATCTGTTTTAATACAGGAACAACCGGTTATCAAGAGATTTTTACAGATCCATCTTATTTTGGACAAATCATGGTAACAACCAATGCCCATATTGGTAACTATGGTATTGATGAGGATGATACCGAATCAAATCAAATTCAGATTGCGGGACTAGTTTGTAAAAACTACAACATCAACTATAGCCGTAAAATGGCCGATGAATCTATTCAAAGCTATTTTGAAGAAGGAAATTTGGTGGGTATTTCCGATGTGGATACACGTTCATTGGTAAGACATATCCGTGATAAAGGAGCGATGAATGCAATTATTTCTTCCGAAACACTTGACGTGGAAGAATTAAAAAGCCAATTAGCAAAAGTTCCTTCAATGGATGGACTTGAGCTATCTTCTAAGGTAACTACTGCCGAACCTTATTTTTTTGGAAATGAGAATGCGTCTTTACGTGTTGCAGTATTGGATTTGGGTATCAAGAAAAATATCCTACGCAATTTTGAGGCACGTGACGTTTATACAAAGGTTTTCCCGGCTAAGACAACATTTGAAGAAATGGAAAAATGGAACCCCGACGGTTACTTTATTTCAAATGGTCCTGGTGATCCTGCTCCAATGGATTACGCCATCGAAACTGTAAAATCTATTTTGAATGCACAGAAGCCAATGTTTGGTATCTGTTTGGGACACCAGATCTTAGCTTTAGCCAATGGTATCCGTACCAGTAAATTGCATAACGGACACCGCGGAATCAACCACCCGGTCAAAAATATTATCGCTAATCGTTGTGAAATTACTTCCCAAAACCATGGTTTTGGTGTTGTTGCTGAAGATATCGAAAATTCGGAAAATGTGGAGATTACCCACGTCAATCTGAACGACCAATCGATCGAAGGTATCCGTATTAAAGGACAAAAAGCATTCTCGGTTCAGTATCACCCCGAATCATCTCCAGGTCCACACGATTCACGTTACCTGTTTGATGATTTCGTAGCGATGATCAAAAACTAAACAAAGATAATAGCACAAAAGCCCTCCCATTGTGGAGGGTTTTTTGTGGTGTTTACTGGGCCAATTATTCAGATTGGTCATATTTTATTCACAATAAATGACAGATTAAATACATTTTTTGTTATATTTGGTTGTGAAAAATGTCTGTAGATAAGAGTGTGTCTTATTTACACTAAGTAATGAAAATAAATTATAGTCTAATAAAGAGATGAGTTTAATTATCGATGTTCATGCGCGTCAAATTTTGGATTCGCGCGGTAACCCTACAATTGAAGTAGATGTTACTACACAAAATGGTTTTGTTGGTCGTGCAGCTGTTCCTTCAGGTGCTTCAACAGGTGTTCACGAAGCAGTAGAATTGCGTGATGGCGACAAGTCAAAATACTTGGGTAAAGGTGTCTTGAAAGCTGTTGAAAATGTAAATACCAAAATTGCGAAAGCTTTGGAAGGCGTAGATGTTTTCGAGCAAAATGCCATCGATAAAATCATGATTGATTTAGACGGTAGTGAAAATAAAGGTAATTTGGGTGCAAATGCCATTCTTGGTGTTTCTTTGGCAGTAGCAAAAGCCGCTGCCCAAGAGTCGCGTCAACCTTTATACCGTTATATTGGCGGTGTTAACGCAAATACATTGCCTATTCCGATGATGAACATCATCAATGGTGGATCTCACTCCGATGCGCCGATCGCATTCCAGGAATTTATGATCATGCCAGTGGGTGCACCTTCTTTCTCTGAAGCATTGCGTTGGGGAACAGAAGTATTCCACACCTTGAAAAAAATCTTACACGATAGAGGTCTTTCTACTGCGGTAGGCGACGAAGGTGGATTTGCGCCGACGTTTGAAGGAACAGAAGATGCAATCGAGACAGTATTGAAAGCGATTGAAATCGCAGGTTACAAACCTGGTCAAGACATCTGTTTAGCACTGGATTGTGCTTCTTCTGAATTCTACAAAGATGGTAAATATGATTATGCTAAATTTGAAGGCGATAAAGGAGCGGTACGTTCTAGCGAAGAACAAGCAAGCTATTTAGCAGAACTGACAACAAAATACCCAATTATCTCTATCGAGGATGGTATGGCTGAAGATGACTGGGCTGGCTGGAAAACATTGACGGACAAAATTGGTGATCACGTTCAATTGGTAGGTGATGATCTTTTCGTAACAAATACAAAACGTCTACAACAAGGTATCGATACCCATACTGCAAATTCTATTTTGGTAAAAGTAAACCAAATCGGTTCATTGACTGAAACGATCAACGCGGTGACTTTAGCGCAAAATTCTGGTTACACTTCAGTAATGTCTCACCGCTCAGGTGAAACCGAAGATGCAACGATCGCTGACTTGGCAGTGGCGTTGAACTGTGGTCAAATCAAAACAGGTTCGGCCTCTCGTTCTGACCGTATGGCTAAATACAATCAGTTGTTGCGTATCGAAGAAGAATTGGGCGGTAATGCTCGCTTCATCGGCAAAAACTTTAAATATGCAAAGAAATAGGTTTACCCTATCATCCTAAAAAAAGGCCTAATCTATAGATTGGGCCTTTTTTTTAATATAATTTTATCCTAAAAAGGGGAATAGGAATTACAATTTAATGGATTGTATCCTTTCTACTTCGATCATGACTATGATTGTATTTATATATTCTGTTCCATTTCATGAGTACCTCATTTTTGAACCACAGCTGATATTCTTCATTATATGCATTTTCATAAGTTATCAATTCCATGATCGAGTTGTCATTCAGGCGGTCTGCGCCGGCGACTCTATATTGCTTTCCCATGGTATTGATCACCTCTTGTTTGCTCATACCCAACTGTATTTTTTTTATATTTGAGTCGGTTTCCAATATAGCTCGCTGGGTACTACATGATAAGAAGACGAGTAGGATAAATGAAAATGCTACAAATATTTTTGTCATAGATATAAATCAAAATAAGGTATTGCCTGTTGCTTTATTGGGGTATTTGAGATTGAGATCAAATGTTTCATTGATTTTTTTGATAAAATGGGTTGCAAGCAACGGCGATTCAATTTCGACATTCTGATGGATGAAAAAGTACAGTTTCTGTAGTCCATTATCCCGCCAGAGTTTTAGTACTTCGATCCAATTGTCCAAGCGTTCGTAATCGGAGGGATGATTGGCGCCTACATACCTTACAAATGCGAATGGGCTAGTGAGGCGCATATGCAACATGTCTCTCCTTCCGGCTGTATCTACCAATACATTGGTCACTCCGGTCTCCTCCAATAGCGTATAGAGTTCTTTCGTTACTTCAGTTTTTGAAAACCAGTCTTTATTTCGGACTTCCAATGCCAATGGGACATCCTTCGGCCAGTCGTGTAAGAATAGTTTTAAACGGGCCATGTCTTTTGGATTATAGTTGTCATGCATCTGCAGAAATACCATGCCTAACTTTTCGTCAAATCGAACAATGGCATCCGTAAATAGTTTTACTTTATCCGTCGTATTGAGCAATCGGCTGAAATGACTGATGGACTGTGGAACTTTTGGGAAAAACTTAAAGTCTGCCGGTGTTTTCTGTTTCCAGGTTTCTACTTGCTCTCGGCTGGGTGAGTTGTAGAATGTGGCATTCAGCTCGATACTGTTAAACTGATTTCCATAGTAGACGAGTTCGTCTTTCGTCCCCCTCGGATAAAAGCCTTTTAAATCTTGTTTGTTCCATTTTGCGCAGCCAACATACACTTCAAAGGGTTCGTCGTTTTTGAAATGCTGTAAAAGGGCTAAGGTCTCTTTTGGAGTAGCTGGTAGGGTGAAATCTACCTCTTCGGGATAATCTACTTGGCCAAATTTCATATCGGTTTTTTTCTTAATTTATGATCAAATAATACATGTGCGAGCAATGCCAATAGCGTATACAGGGTTCCGACCGCTATTACACCGGGCCATTGGAAGTGCTGCCATGCCTGTGCCGCAAAAAAGGTGCCTGTTGAACCGCCAATAAAATAGCTGACCATATATACAGTGTTCAGGCGGTTGTTGGCGCCAAGGTTTAGTGCGTAAAAATCACTCTGGTTTAAGATATGCATGGACTGTAGTCCAAGATCAATGAGAATAACCCCAATGATTAGTCCCCAATAGTAATTTCCGAATAACGCAAAGAGCAGCCAGCTAAATACCATTAATAAGATGGCATACAGGATAATTTTAGCGGCACCTATGTATACGGTCGCCCGATTAACAAAAGCTGCTGCAAGGGCGCCGCAGGCGCCAACAAGACCAAAGGCTCCGGCGGTAGCCGGTCCGTCAAAAAATGGGGGACCTTCAATGTGGAAAACCAACGTCGTAAAGAAGGCTGAAAATGCACCAAATCCCATGGCTCCGCGAAATGCGGCAAGTTGTAGTACCGGTTGTTTTCTGGCAAAGTTCCATACGGAAAGCATCAATTCTTTATAGGTACCCTTAAAGTTCGGAGCTACCTCAGGTAGTTTAATGGCTATAGCCAATCCCGTGACCACCATGACCACCGTAGCGATCCAGTACATTTCGCGCCACCCGAAGTAAGAGCCGACAAAACCACTCACCACACGCGATAATAAGATGCCGATCAATAGTCCGGACATCACCATGCCTATCGCAGCTCCCTGTTTTTCTTTGGAGGCGAGCTCTGCCGCCATAGGTACAAAAACTTGTGGTATCACCGATGTGAAACCGATCAAAAAGCTGAAGATTAGGATAGAAACGATAGAATGGGAGAGGGCCATTCCGGCCAAAGAAAGAATAATAAAGATAAAATCAATCAAGATCATTTTCTTTCTTTTGAACATATCCCCCAACGGGACAATCAACAATAGGCCGCAGGCATAGCCGATTTGTGTCAGCATGGCCGAATTACTTACAGTGGCTTCATCAACATCCAGATCCTTTGCAATCAGTCCCAATAATGGCTGATTGTAATAATTGTTGGCAACAACCAGGCCAGTGGCAATGGTCATCAGCCATAAGGTTGCTTGGGATAATTCTGTTTTGGAATCAGTACTAGGAATCATCGGTTAATGTAATTCGTCCCACAATTCTTGAAATTTCTGCTTCAACGCAGCGACTTCCTGTTCGAGTTGTCCAACACGTTCCAAAAGCGCCTGATCTGCGACAGCGGTATGTGAACTGCCTGCATGTTCAAAAGCTTCCAGATTTACCTCGCCAAGTAGGTGAATATAACGCACCTCTTTATGACCGGCTTGTTTTGGAAGGGATTTCAGATAGCCTTCTTGCGACAACTTTTCCAATTGTTCAGTAATTTCACTCAATGATTCGAATTCGTAGAGCCTGCCGGCGCTTGAATTAATTTCACCCGCCGTGAGCGGGCCGCGCAGCAGCAATAGGCAAATAATAGCCAATTCGGATGGTACAAGCGGAAATTGTATGGCAAAATTGTGTTTATACTTGGTTACTCTGGATCCACCACCGATGACGGTTGAAATCAAGCCTCTCTTTTTTAGGATGTCCAGTGTATTGACGATGTCTTCTTCGCTGTATTGAACCACAGGCTTGCGTGAAGTTTTTTGATTGCATGCCGCCTGTAAGCTATTGATCGTCATGGGATAATATTCAGGGGTCACCTTTGACTTTTCAATCAGGGAGCCTAGGACACGCTGTTCCATTGCAGACAATTGAGGCAGATTAGTCGTTTCCATGTTATTTTTAATGTATCTATTTATGATCGAATATAAGTTTAATGTCAAACGGCGCCCGACATCAACTTGAGGATTTGTTCTTATCCAAAGATGCCCTTTTTCCCATACAACTCCAAAATATCCGATTGATATTGTTGGAGAAAATGGGATTGCTTTAGTTTTTCTTATCTTCGCATCAATAAAATAAGATTTAAAGTGCTCAAGATAGCTTTTCATCCCGAATTTATCCATCCGGTCAAAGAAGGACATCGTTTTCCGATGTTAAAGTACGAGTTGATACCGCTGCAATTAAAGCATGAAGGATTGGTCAATGAAACTAATTTTTTTAGACCTGAGCTGGCAAGTTTTGAGACCTGTTGTCTGGTACATGATCCGGCTTATGTGGCAAAACTATTTGATTTGACCCTGGATCCAAAAATAGTGCGCAGGATCGGATTTCCCTTAAGTAAGCGCTTGGTAAACCGTGAACGCTATATTTTGGATGGAACTGTTCAGGCTGCCTGTTATGCCCTAAAATATGGAGTGGCTTTTACAATTGCAGGTGGAACGCACCACGCGGGTTATGATTTTGGCGAAGGTTTTTGTCTGCTGAACGACCAAGCTACTGCTGCAGGTTATTTATTGCACCATAAGCAGGCGGATCGAATCCTTATTGTTGATCTGGATGTCCATCAGGGAAACGGAACGGCACACATCTTTGAAGGGCACCAACAGGTGTTTACCTTCTCGGTGCATGGCGAGAAAAATTATCCCTTTATCAAACAACGTTCCCATCTGGATATCGGTCTTGCGGAACATATTACGGATCAGGAGTATCTGAAAATAGTAGAAGAGAATCTGTTGGATTTATTTCGGGGTGTCCAGCCTGATTTTGTTTTTTATCAGGCAGGTGTGGATATCTTAGAAACAGATAAACTGGGCAAATTGAATTTAAGTCCAGCGACCTGCGCACGAAGGGATGAACTCGTACTGGGCTTATGTCATCAGTTGCATATCCCTGTTCAGGTAAGTATGGGTGGCGGATATTCGCCCCAGATCAAAGATATTGTCAATGCACATTGCCAAACATTTAAAATAGCAATAGATTTATATCATTTATAATATAAGATTATGTTTTTTCATCAAGACGCAACTTTTGAAGCATTATCCATACACCGTGTGGGAAACAAAGCACAGGACGAATTTTATATCCTGTCAGACGAGCCGGTATCCCTTGACGGCGACGAAGTATTGCCCGGACTTTTGATGCAGTATTTTATGAGTCCCTTTGCTAAAGTGAATGAAGTATATCGTCTTTATCATCCCAATGAGGAACTGGATCTGAATGAGGTGTTTTATTTCGTGCGTCAGTACTTTAAAGAACAGCTGCCCTTTCATGACTTCTCCCAACAGATTTCAAAACATCTTTATGAAGTGTCCAGCCATCCGAAGATTAAAGCCGGAGAAGTGTATGTGGTGGCACTAAAAAATGTGCAGATTGAAGGTGAGGAACACGACGCGATCGGCATATTTAAATCGGAAAACAAAGAGACTTACCTAAAAGTATATCCTGAACAAGGAGCGTTTACCTTAGAATATGAACAGGAAGCGATTAATATTAATAAGTTGGACAAAGGCTGCATCATTATCAATGTGGAGGAAGAGGAAGGTTATAAGGTTCTTGTATTGGATCAAACCAATAGACAGCAGGAAGCTGTGTACTGGAAAGATGAGTTTCTGAAGCTGCGCGTGCGCAACGACAATTTTAATCAGACCGGAAATTACCTGAAGGTCTATAAGAATTTTGTTCAGGAGAAACTCGATGAAACATTTGAACTTGAGAAAGCCGATAAGATCGATCTGATGAACAAGTCAATGAACTACTTTAAGGAAAAGGAAACTTTTGTTCAGGAGGAATTTGAGGAGGAGGTATTGGGTAATCCCCAGGCTATAGCCCTGTTCCAGGATTATAAAGCGGGTTTTGAAGATGAGTTTGATTCACCCTTCCAGTCAAGTTTTGAAATCGCAGACAAAGCGGTTAAAAAGATGGAATCTTCTTACAAATCCGTGCTAAAATTGGATAAGAACTTTCATATCTACGTGCATGGAAAACGGGAATATCTTGAAAAAGGATTTGATGAAGATAAAGGGATGAACTATTATAAGGTCTATTTCGAAAACGAAAGTTGATGATTTATGGTAAAGCGTAACAAAATACCCGTTCTTACTTTGGTATTATTCATCGGGCTGATATTCTTCCTATCGCTGATCGAAAGCAATAGTTCATGGATAGAAGCGTTTTATGCGCAGGGATTTTATCGGTTTTACGGGTATATTCCGAAGTATATTTTTGGCTATATTCCTTTTAGTGTGGGAGATATCTTTTACGCTTTCGCGCTTATTTTTTTGTTTTATTGGCTGGCTAATCTCATCCGGAGGGTATGGCGTAGAAAATGGGCTGATGCCGGCCGAGCATTTTTATTTGTGCTAAACTTGTTGTTTGGACTCTATGTTTTCTTTTACATCTCTTGGGGATTAAATTATTACCGGAAGCCGATTAGTATAAATACTCAGTTGAAGGTCGATAGTTTGCGGCTTGCAGATTACCTCATGGTGCTTGACGAATACTTGGATAGTACAAATGCCTTACGGAAACAGGTGGATCCTGCTGAGTGGGGCCAAAAGAAGGATCATATGCGGGAAGATTTGGCTGGCTGGGTGAAAAAAGATACAACATTTTCTTCTTTTTTGTCTGGCAGTCAGATAAATGCCAAATCCCCCTTAAATAGCAGGATCGTTTCTTATTTTGGTGTTTCGGGTTATTTTAATCCGTTCACACATGAAGCGCAGGTCAACTATGCCATGCCAGCCTTATCTTTTCCGTTTACCTATGTGCATGAGCTCTCCCACCAACAGGGGGTAGGTTTTGAGGATGAAGCTAATTTTATCGCTTTTGTTCGCTTGCAGCATCATCCACAGGCCTTTTATCGTTATTCAGCGTATTTGCAGACAAGCCTTTATATGCTCGGGGAATTGCGGGGCATGTACCCGGAGCTTTCTAAAGTCTATCAAAACAAATTGAGTAAAGCGGTGCTGGCTGATGTGGCGGCGGAACGCCTATTTTGGAGCAATTATACGGGCTGGATTAACAACCTGATGGGGCTGTTTTACAACCAATACTTAACACATAACAACCAAAAAGAGGGCATTGCAAGATATGATCGCATGACAAGATTGGTGCTCGCATATGAACTCAAGAAGAGAGGTTGTCATTGAAGGTTACCGAAAAATAAATAGCAAAAAAAATGGCGTCAATCTTATGATTGACGCCATTTTTTTATAGGCCGTTTCGCACGTCTTATTGAGTCGAAATCAGTTCAAAGGAACCTTCCGTGCCTGCACTACCAGAGTAGATCTGCCCCTGTGGCAATCCCCTGAGACCAGTAGGCGCAGTTTTGATCCGGTCATAAATGTTTCTTAAGTCTGTGTTTGCATTGACAGCCCTGCCTCCAGCTACGACATCTGCATAGATGTAATTTGGTGATTTCTTGTCTGTTGCCTGAGGTTTTATACTACCCGTGGCCAAGGTAACCTTGACTTTTCCGCCATTTCCATTGGGAAATGTTTTTGTGCCATTAAAAGCATCATCACCTTTCGCAATAATATACAATGAGCCTAATTTTTGAAAATTGGCATTGATATCAAAGTTGGCGCCATTATTCTTCCCGTCTGTACCATAGAAAGTAGCTTTGTTGCCGATTTCCGCATATCCTATGGTGATTTTAACATCTTTCTTTCCATAAAAGGAAAGGGTAGCGTTATCCTTCATAATTAATGTGTCAATATGAATAACGGCCGTGGAATCTTTGCTGTCAATATTTTTCTTGGCTTTTTTCCCAATTTCAAGTTTGGAAAAATGCTGTGTTTCCTGCGCTTTACCGATAAGGGTAAATGCGAAGCAAAAAAGAAAGCCTAAAATAAGTTTCGATTTCATAAAGCTTTAATTATATGTAACTAATTAATAGTTTGACAATTGAAAGCCCAAAGAGTTTAATTTTTACCTAGATATTTTACAATTAATTTAGCTGTTTTTTCCGAGGCGCCGGGTGAGCCGAGTTTCTCGGCCAAGATATCGTAATTCTCCATTACACTCGCCCGATGCGCTTTGTTGTTTATGAGTTCGCCTACTTCATAGGAGATATCATAAGCTGTACAATCATCCTGGATAAGCTCACGTACGGACAGGAAATTATTGATCAGATTGACCAGGGAGATGAATTTTACTTTTACCACAAGCTTTGCTATCCAGACAGATATCGGATTAGCTTTGTAAACCACAACCTGTGGGACTTTCAATATACCTGTTTCCAGGGTTGCCGTGCCGCTAGTGACTACGGCCGCTTCCGCATTATTGAGGATATCATAAGTTTGATTGAAAACAACCGGAATATCAATACCCTTCAAAAATTGCTTGTAATAAGATTCGTCAAAATTTGGAGCACCGGCGATGACAAACTGATGGACAGGAAAAAAATAGGGGAGTTCGGCCATGATAGGCAGAAGTTTGGTGATCTCCATCTCCCGGCTGCCCGGTAATAAGGCAATAAGCGGTTTGTCTGTAAAGCCATTTTGTTCCCTGAACCTTGGATTAAAAGGATAGGTTGAAATCGCATCTAATAAAGGATTCCCTACGTAATCGACTGGCATACGCCATTTTTTATAGAAATCTACTTCAAAAGGTAAAATACAGAACATGTGATCAACAATTTTTTTGATATTTTTGACGCGGCCCTGATTCCATGCCCATACTTTTGGTGAAATATAGTAACATGTTTTGATCCCATGTTTTTTTGCAAATTCAGCAATTTTCAGATTGAAGCCCGGAAAATCGATGAGTATAACTGTGTCGGGCTTTTCTTTCAGAAGATCACTTTTAACCGCTTTCAAATTTTTGGATATCTTACCCAGATTTTTCAAAACTTCAACAAAACCCATAAAAGCCATTGCCGAGGTATGTATCAATGCTTTTTCTCCAGCCGCTTTCTGCATTAAGTCTCCACCTACAATGTTGAAGGTCGCATCAGGATCTTCATTTTTAAGCGCTTTGATCAGATTGGCACCATGTAGGTCGCCTGATGTTTCACCTGCAATAAGATAGTATTTCATAGAAAAGTGATTATGTATTGGTGCTTTTTTTCATTTGTAAAATGAACCCATTGCACTCGGTTTGTTATTTAATGCCCATATGGAAGATATAGTCTATTTTTTACGTGTATTTGTGCCTTCCATTCGGACGATTTAATAGCATGTTGTTTTGACGTGTTAAAGATAATATTATTCTAAAGATATGATGAATTTAAGGGCATTATTCCATATCTTTAATTAAAGATGTTTAACTTTAGAAGAAAATATCGGGAGTCTGAAAGCTAAATAGTATTTTTGTCCTATGCAACGATTATGGTCTTTAGTAAGAAATAAGTATTTATTAGCCACTTTGGCGTTTTTGGTTTGGATGTTATTTTTTGATAGAAATGATTTTGCTACGCAATACAGCTATCAAAAACAAAAGGCTAATTTGGAAGCCGAACGCTCCTTTTACCTGAAAGAGAATGCAACTATTATAAAAACGATTAACGATATCCGATCCAATCCACAAGAGGTGCAGCGTATTGCTCGGGAGAAATATAAAATGAAAAAGGAGAATGAAGATATATACGTCGTATCTAAAGTTACTCCCCAAGAAAAGCCGTAATATTTTTTTTGGAAAAACTTCCCTATCATCGATTTACATGTTGTATAAAATAAAGAAAGACCATCATAGAAATACGATGGTCTTTTTCAGTATATAGAAAACGGGGTATTTTTAATTTGCAGCTTGAGCTACCAAGCCTAGGTACAGAGGCTTTTTCTCGTCATTTGCCTTACCGATCAATATCAATGAATAATAGTAATTTTCTACCAGCTTGATATCTTTGCGCGTTGCAATTGTTTTTCCGGCTTTATCTTTGGCAATGACAGTAAAGGTACCACTTTTTTGAGCGATAAAACCTTGATGAGCAGTTGCTGAATTTTGGGTTTCTTTCGCACGGTTGGTCCATTCTGTTGGTGAAGTCTCACTGCCAACTTGCAGGGTTACCTGATCTGTTCCCTCCGCAAGATTAAAGAAACGTAAACCGGATTCCGTGTTTTTGATTTCTTTGTTGATTTTATCTGTTGTAATTATCTGGACAGGCTTCTCTTTTGTGCCGTAAACAAATGAGGTGTATATGGTGCTGTCTTTGATTGTAACAGTTGTGTCAACAAGGATATTGTTATATTCCGCAGAAATCGCTATTTTTCTGGCTCCAGTGAATAAGCCAACTATTGGCCTATAGCTTTTAAATTCCATAGGATAATTGGGATTTTGTAACGGCCCCCCGTCGGCGTAATAAATGACCGCATTAGCGTCACTGTAGCCATTGACCATGGTAAAGAGAGCCACTGGAACCCGTTGATCATCCTTATCTTTCAGGCAACTGGATAGTAAGAATATCGCTAAAGCGACGGCAATAAAATTAAATAATCTATAGTTTTTCATAACCGTGTAATATTAAAATCTATTTTTTGTGTAAAACACATTGCGCTTGTGTTGTCTATTATACGGTATTGACATACACTTTGCTACAGTTAGCTGTAAAAATAATAAAATTGTGTTTTATTTTAATATAATGGCTATCTCAGGCTATATTTTTCTCATCAAGGAAGGGGATAGCAGGATTAGGATATTGTCTTTCTGGTCTGTGTTCGGCACTTCGTTGGCAATCCTTCGGTGGTTCTTCGAGAATGACTTGGGATTGGTTCTGGGCTGGTTTGACTTGGCTTTGATTGTTGCAGGGCTATTATTTGTTTCGTTGTCGGAGCTGCGACGCAGAAGCAGTGAAGCGTAGCCGAACCAATCCCCCAGCTGCCTCGAACCAATGTTGACGCGTTGTCAAACCCTGTTGGGACGTGAGCGGACTTGAAGGGGCTTTAACGGACTTGAGGGGACTTTGGTTCGCGTTTAGTGCTATCTCGAAAAAAAAGGCACAGGCTTTGTTAATTAAAAAATATTGATAATTTTGAATTATGAACAGTAGAATCAAAAAGATTGCAACAGGTATGTTTGAGCGCTTTAGACATCGTAAAATTACGGAAGCGGAACTGTCACAGGCGGAATCTAAGGCAAAAAATTTGGGAAGCTATGTTGGCGATTTCAAATTACTGATCGCCATGTGCAAGGATGCAATTACTGGTAAGTTTAAAATGAACAGCTGGAATCTATCCATTATTATTGGGACGATTATTTATGTGGTTTCCCCGATAGATGCTATTCCGGATTTTATTGCTGTAGGTGGTTGGTTAGATGATGTTGCTATTGTTGCTTATGCCATCCGGAAACTTTCAGAGGAAATAGAACGATATAAATTGGAGCGACTGGGCTGGCAGGTCAACAAATAAAAAAAGCTACTTTTTAAAAGTAGCTTTTTTTATAAAGTGGGTAGACCGTTCTTAATGTTTGAAATGTCTTACACCAGTAGTTACCATTGCAATGCCTTTTTCATTCGCCATATCAATGGACAATTGATCTTTGATAGAACCACCTGGCTGCAATACTGATGCAATACCTGCGTTTGATGCGATCTCTACACAATCAGGGAAAGGGAAGAAAGCATCTGATGCCATTGCACAGCCTTTTAAGTCAAAACCAAATGAAACTGCTTTTTCAATAGCCTGTTTTAAGGCATCAACACGTGATGTCTGTCCAACACCTGATGCTAACAAGGTACCATTTTTGGCAAAAACAATGGTATTTGATTTCGTATGTTTTACAATTTTATTGGCAAAATATAAATCTTCCAGTTGCTCAGCTGTAGGTTTTACTGTTGTTACAGCGACCATTTGCTCCGGCCCTTCAATTGTATTATCCTTATCTTGAAGAATGACACCATTCAATAACGTTTTGAATTGTTGGGTAGGTAATTTTACATCTTTACGGACTAAGATAATTCTATTTTTCTTGGCCGTAAGGATAGCAATTGCTTCTTCAGAATAAGCCGGTGCGATTAAGACCTCAAAGAACAAATTATTGATCTCTGTTGCTGTTGCGCCATCCACTTTACCGTTAGTAATCAAAACCCCGCCAAAGGCTGAAACAGGATCACAAGCCAAGGCATCGATCCATGCTTGCTTGATTGTTGGGCGAGAGGCCACACCACAAGCATTTGTGTGTTTTAGTATGGCAAATGTAGGCTCCTGAAATTCGTCAATTAAAGCGACAGCTGCATCCACGTCAACAAGATTGTTGTAGGAAAGCTCCTTTCCATTTAATTTGTCGAACATATTATCCAAATCGCCAAAGAAAACCCCTTTTTGATGCGGGTTTTCACCATATCTCAATACCTGTGCTTTTTGTTCGGATTGTTTAAATACTTCAATTGGATTTTCTTGATTGAAATAATTGAAAATTGCCGTATCATAATGTGATGACGTATTGAATGCACGTTTTGCAAATTCTTTACGTTGCTCAAGTGATGTATTGCCTTCTTGATTCGCTAGCATCTCTTCAAGTTCTTTGTAGTCATTTTTAGAAGAGATGATCACAACATCATTAAAGTTTTTCGCTGCAGCACGAATTAATGAAATTCCACCAATGTCAATTTTTTCGATGATATCTTGTTCAGAAGCACCAGATGCAACAGTCTCTTCAAATGGATACAAATCGACGATAACTAAATCGATCTCTGGTATTTCATACTGAGCAAGTTGCTGCTGGTCCGATTCAAGCGGACGGCGCGCCAAAATTCCTCCGAAAACTTTTGGGTGCAAGGTCTTAACACGGCCTCCTAAAATCGAAGGATAACTTGTCAAGTCTTCAACAGGAACGACAGCTATACCTAAATCTTTGATAAATGTTTCTGTCCCTCCAGTGGAATAGAATGTAACACCGTATTTGTTTAATAATTCAACTAAAGGAGCTAGGCCGTCTTTATAATAGACTGAAACCAAAGCATTTTTAATCTTTACAGGATGGTTCATTATGATGGATTTGTTTCGTGGCGCAAAGATAAGAATTTAAAGTCTTGATGTCAATAAATCAAGCACTTTTAAATAAAGACGGGCCTATATCCACATAAGCCCGTCTTTATTGTATATTATACCAAATTGAGTTTTGCCTTCAACTCTTCAGAAATCTGATTGGTGACGTCCCAAATAGGCTCAGGTTCATCTGTATTATTAAATATAACTTGATCGCAAGAATCCTGAAACGGCAATAAATATTCGTTGTATGAGGGAAGCACATGATTTACCCATTTGTACATGACATCATCTTCAAAATAACCACGTTCGACTAAATCACGATGTAGCCTTCTGCGGAGTGCGATATCCTGATCTGCACTCAGGAAGATCTTGTGGTTGATAAGTGCGTTGATCTCTGTATAATAGAAAATGAATAACCCCTCGATAATCAGTATGGGGGCCGGCTTGATCTCTAATAATTTTGGAGTTAGGGAAGGATTATTAAAGGTATATTCTTCTTTATAAATCGTCTCTCCATTAAAAAGTGCTTTGATATCGGTATAGAAAGCTTCTCGGTCTATGGATGTCGGGATATCAAAATTGTAGAGCCTATTTTCCTCTTGTGTCTTTGTATTGGCAGGAATATAATAGTCATCTTGGGAAATCAAGGTGACTTCATCGGTTTTAAAATGTTTCAAAAAACTATTCAAAAAAAATGTTTTTCCAGAACCACTACTTCCGGCAATCCCTATGACATACGGTTTGTTATTCATTCTTGTTTCGCGCTGCAGGAGCTATTTTTGTTTTAATTAATTTTCTAACGGTAATCCGTAGGCGATTTCTACCTGAAAACGTTTATCCAGTGCACCGATGCTTGCTGCTGCGGACTTTGATAACACCACAATGGCATTTTGGTTTTCAGCATTGTCATTAAATTTCCCAACGACTTTTGCATAGGTAACGCTTTTTGTCATCGGGTTGGTGATTTTTAGGATCGTTCCTACCGGAGCGCTTTTATGAAGTGCCAGGTTGCTTGTTCCTTGAGAAGATAAGCCGTCAATCCAGACGCCGATTCCACGTTCAGATTTTTCGCGTATCCCGTAACGGTTTGTTGAAATTTGATTTTCTTCTTTATCCGCATCGTTTGTAGAATCGGGTGTTACAATTTCGATTCCTTTAGGTTCAACCAATTTTGGTCTTTCCGGTGGCAGGGGCTGATTTGGAATCATTAATTTCATACCGCCAGCGATGATGTTGTTCTTGAGGTTATTGGCTTTTTTGATATCCTCAACGGTAATACCAAACCTCTTGGATATGGCATATAACGTTTCTTTTTCACCAACAATATATTCTGTGAACCCCTGTTGTGGATCACGTGGATTCTGTTGTGCGGTGTTACCTGTCGGTTTATTCGCCGGAGGAGTAGGTTTTCGTCCCGTAGGTACTTTAACAATCTGCCCGAGGCTTAATGTGCCATTACCATTTATCTGAGTGAGCTGACCAACTGTTGTTTTGTACTTCTTGCTGAGCTGATAATAATTGTCTCCCTTTTCTATTTTAAAAAGGACAAATTCTTCGCCGTTGATTATCTCGGTACCTACAGAGTCAGGAACCGCATTTACACGTAATGAAGTGAAATTTTTCGCTTCAACTTGTTGGATAGATAGCATTGAAATCGATAAAATGACTATCTTTTTATATGTATTTAATTCGAATAATAGTTTCATATATTTTGCAATTATACTAAATACGAAACAAACTCCCGTTTATTGTCTGTCAAAAGGAATATTTGTTTGTTAACAAGAAAATAGATGTTGAAAAACTTTAAAGGTAACTGATCGACTGCAATTATAGCGTCAATTAACCGCTCTTTTGTTGATCGCACTATCCTGATTTGATAGTGATTATCTGTGTTTTTTTCATAGAAAGCCCAAATAAAATAGTCATCCAATGCACTTATCCAAATTTCGCCATCGACGGTAAAATCTGTTAAAAATTGGGGAATTTGACCATTGTAATTTATTGGGTAGACTATTTGGCCGTCAAAAGGTTTAAATGATTCCTCTTTTTTGTTTTCAATGGACATTGTTTTTAAATCTAAAAACAACTGCATTCCTTGCTCGATCATTTTGGGACGAAGCCGTAGTCCTCCATTGACCATTTCAACAAAAAGATAATTAAACCAGGTTTCTTGTTGATCTGGCTGATAGCAGTCTATCACGTGTACGCCTGCATCAATGGGTGAATTGCTGGAGATCTTTTTTAAGATGAGTTTATGGCATTGTATTCCTGCAAGCACCCACTCTTTGCTTATTGCTTCGAGGTCTTGAAGCAAATAATCGCCTTCAAAAGTAATGACATTGAAATAGGGGCGTGTGTCTGCTGGATTCCTGGTCTCTACAGCAATCAATCTACTTTTAGCATCAATTTCGATCCGCCAAATGGGATAGTTAAATACGGTATTGAATGCTTTTGAGATAGTCTGATTCGTCATGTGATTTTCAACCAAGAGGACAAATTTACTAAAAGCTTTTAAATTATGGTTGTCGGGATTGTAATAAATGAAAAACGTCCAGACAAGCTGGACGTTTTTTTCTGAGAAGAATCTCTTAAAATTTAGAACCGATTGTCAAAACGACATTTGTCCGTTGATTTTTTATATCTGCAACCGGACTGGCAGCATTCCAATAGTTTTCGTCAATAACATAGGGGCTTTCTTTGTAATTGATGGCATTGTAAGCTCCTGTCAGATCAATATACATACCACGACCGAGCTTAGCACCAATACCCAAAGAAGCGGTATAGTTTGTATAATCTGCATTTTTGTACGGATTGCCACTATAATTGAAACCAGCTCTACCACTAAAAACGTTATCAAATAAAACTTCACCACCGATGCGCGCATTGAAGGCACCTTGGTACGTGTTTTTAATGTTTTGGTTCATCTCTTGTTCCAAGGTTTTATTATATGCGCCGGCATCTTTAAATCGGATGGCACCGTAATCAACCCATTCTACATCCGCAGTAATTAATCCTCTTGAGAATACCTGACTAGCACCTAAGGAGAGCTTGTACGGTGTATTCATATTGTATTCTAGATAGCTATGACCTGCATCATCGCTGGTACGGTATTCTTTAAACGACTTATCTTCATTCGGTTTAAAATAACGGAATTCGGAATTGCTATAAGATTCGTCTCGGATACTCATAAACGTCGGAGACTTCGCTGTAAAGCCCATACTAAAGGTCGGTGTAAATTTGTAGATTACACCTAATTTGAAATCTACCCCTGTACCATCTGTGGCTTGTGCATAGTCATCATACAACTCATAATCCTTGTCCAGCATCTCACGTTTTTTTGCATATGCTGCTTCCGGTCTTAAATATTCAGAGTCTTTATTGATTTTTGTCAGCTGTTCAGCGGTCATCGTTTGGCCGTATTCCGTAAACCAGCTTGAATTGTCATAACTAAAAGCCGTAAAACCTAAAGCAGCTCCTAAATATAATTTGTTGCTATAGTTGGCACCAAAAGATAATACAGATTCTGATTTGCTTCCCTTTTCTAAGATGGAATTGACTTGATTAAAACCATTCTTTCCATCATAGTTTCCGCCAACTGTTAGGGGGATGTAAGCTCCGGCGTTCTTGGGATCAACGTCAAACAGCAGCGAATTATTATAAACTTCCTGGCCCCAGCCGCTCAGTCCTCCTTTATTGGATAGACGGTCTGAGTAGGCATCGGTAATTGAACTCGTATGATTAACGCCTCTATACTCTAATAGGTTATTATAGACATAATTTCTATTGTAGGCTATACCAACATTGAAATTCAGCCAACCTTTCTCCAAGTTTCCACCGTTTCGGTAAGTTGGCAAATGAAAGACGATGCCGGCATTATCCAAATTGAAATTATTTTTGCTGCTATTCGAATTTTGGCCGAAATAATCTGTTTTATTTTTATTGTTAAGGTATCTGCCTGTTACGGAGATATCGGATTGATTGAAGTAACCTAAGCCTGCCGGGTTTCCGGTAATTGAGCTAATATCACCACCTAATGCGGTAGATGCGTTTCCCATTGCTTTGAAGCGAGCAGTACCGCCATTGTCCCCTTGGGAAAACAAAAGTACATCTTTCGTATATTGCGCTTGGGCAGTGCCAGCTGCACCTAGTAAAAATGCAGTTCCAAAAAGTAATTTTTTGATTGTCATAAGCTAAAATGTCGTCTATAATAAGCAGTAGCACACATGGTTATGTATGCTACTGTAATTTGTTTTTTATCGCTAGCGTGTACGTCCACCGCTGGATCTTGAGCTTCCGCCGCCACCAGAGAAGCCACCGCCGGATCTCGAACTTCCACCTCCGGAGAAGCCACCACTTGAGCGTGACGAACCGCTATCATAACTTCTTGTTGGCGGAGTATAAGATGGTCTAGAAGTTGAACCCGGATTGCTTGAGCGCGTTTCCATCGAACGGCTCATTGGACGTGAAACTTCACCAGAGCTTGTTCGCGTTCTGGAAGTACCACTGGAACTCCGCATGCTTGGATATGTTCCATTTGTTCTGTCTGAACTCCGTGTTCTGCCTCCATCTGGATATCCACTTCTTGTAGAGATACCATCTGAAGTTCTCGTTCTGCCGCCTGTTCTATCATAAGCGGAACTCCGTGAGATAGAACCGTCAGACGCCCTTGTCCTACCGCCGCTTGTCCGGCCATTAGAAACGGCCGTAATACGTCCTCTGGAATCCCGGGCGACACCGGTACGATCATAAGTTCCTGAAGTTCTGGTACGAGAGGATGAAGTCCGCGTATTGTAGTAATCTCTATAAGTTGATCGGGAAGAAGCATAACGAGGTCTTGAATTGCCCCAGTAGCCACCGCCCCAGCCGTTGCCATACCAGCCAGATCCCCAGTATCCGCCACCATACCAGCCACCCCAAGGGTAATAACCACCATACCAAGGAGATCCCCAGCCCCAGCTAGAACCCCAGCCCCAGCCTAAACCGATAGACCATGAAGAACCCCATCCGGAATTCCAGCCCCAGCCTAAACCAAAAGATGGACCATATCCGTACATGCCACCAAATCCATAGCCATACCAGGGATCAAAGAATGGATCAAA
Source organism: Sphingobacterium sp. HMA12 (assembly GCF_002933815.1). Lineage (GTDB taxonomy): Bacteria > Bacteroidota > Bacteroidia > Sphingobacteriales > Sphingobacteriaceae > Sphingobacterium. The sequence goes on along the minus strand of NZ_BEYR01000001.1, from coordinate 2,444,439 downwards.
ATAGGTCATTCCCGGAGAGGCATAATAGAACCTGTTTATCCGATTTGCATATTCAAGATCTTCATAGGAATCATTTTTGTAATCCTGATCTGAATATTCGTCGTCGTAGTAACCACCTTGTTCCTGTCCTCCTTGTTGAACCTGATCCGCATCTGTGTAATAGTAATCTGGACTTTGATAGACTTTTTGCCTAGCCTGTCCATTATTGCCATAGACATCGTCGCCATAGATTTGCCTACTTGTACCGCAGGAACCTAACATAAATGCTCCTGTCATGGCAAGTGCTCCGATAAATAATCTATTTTTTTTCATAATATCCTAAATCGTTATTTTCGATTATACAGCCTTATTTACTATCTTAGACGCAAATTTCTCGAGGGGGTTTAATCGAAGTAATCAAAAATACAAATATTTTTTATTGAACGCTTTTTGTATTGGAAATACAGACGAGATTTAACGTAATAATGTTACAATAATTTATCAATTTCATATGAGTAAAGGAATAACAAGTCGTGCAGAAGATTATTCGCAATGGTACAATGAACTTGTGATCAAAGCTGATCTGGCTGAAAATTCAGCTGTACGAGGCTGTATGGTGATTAAACCATACGGATATGCTATCTGGGAAAGAATGCAAGCAATCTTAGACAAAAGATTTAAAGAAACAGGCCATAGCAACGCTTACTTCCCTTTATTCATTCCCAAGTCGTTTTTTTCTAAAGAAGCCGCCCATGTGGAAGGTTTTGCCACAGAATGTGCGGTGGTCACTCACTATAGATTAAAGAACGATGGTACAGGTAAGATTGTGGTCGATGAGGATGCGAAGCTTGAAGAAGAGCTGATCGTGCGCCCGACTTCTGAAACGATTATATGGAATACCTATCGTGGCTGGATCGAATCGTATCGGGATCTGCCAATTTTGGTTAACCAATGGGCAAACGTAGTTCGTTGGGAAATGCGTACGCGTCTTTTCTTGCGGACAGCGGAGTTTTTATGGCAAGAAGGGCATACTGCGCATGCAACTAGCGAAGAGGCCATTGCCGAGACAGAACGTATGCTCGATGTCTATGCAGAATTTGCGGAAAATATTTTAGCTGTGCCGGTTGTACGTGGCCGAAAAACCGAAAACGAACGCTTTGCCGGTGCCTTGGATACCTATTGTATTGAAGCGCTTATGCAGGATGGCAAGGCGTTGCAAGCTGGTACATCACATTTTCTTGGACAAAACTTTGCGAAAGCTTTTGATGTAAAATTTACCTCCAAGGAAGGGAAGCTGGAGCATGTATGGGCAACGTCATGGGGTGTTTCTACCCGTTTGATGGGCGCATTGATTATGGCACACTCCGATGACCAAGGATTGGTATTGCCTCCAAAATTGGCACCAATTCAGGTTGTTATTGTTCCGATTTTTAAAACTGAAGAAGAAAAAGCACAGATTGATACATTCGTGAATCAGTTAACCGATGAGTTGAAGATCAAGAATATTTCGGTGAAATACGATGATCGCGATACACAGCGTCCGGGCTTTAAATTTGCAGAATGGGAATTGAAAGGTGTGCCTGTACGTGTTGCTGTTGGTGCAAGAGACATGCAAAATGGAACTGTAGAACTGGCACGTCGTGATACTCAAACAAAAGAAACTGTAGCACAAGAAGGATTAGCGGAAAATATCGAACAGCTGTTACAGGTAATACAGGAAAATATTTACCAAAAGGCATTGGATTTTAGAGCGTCCCATTTTACTGAGGTAAATTCTTACGATGAGTTTAAAGAAGTGCTGGAAGGTAAAGGTGGATTTATCTCGTGTCACTGGGATGGAACGACAGAAACAGAAAAACGTGTGAAAGAGGAAACAAAGGCAACAATCCGTTGTATTCCTTTGGATGCCAAAGAGGAGGAAGGTGTTTGTATCTTTACGGGTAAACCTTCTAGCCGACGCGTTTTATTTGCAAAAGCTTATTAATCGTTTAATCTTATGCGGATACTCATTTTAGGATGTGGATGGCTGGCAGAATCGTTTGCTATGGATATGAAACATCAAGGACATGAGGTCTGGGCAAGTACCACACAATATGAAAAATACCATCGGCTTAAAACTGATGGTATTTTTTCGTTTATTGCTGACTTTGACAACAGTGGTACATTGCCAGATATGCTTTTTCCAAACAAATTCGACTTTGTATTAAATAGTATTCCTGCCAGCCAAAAAAATAGTCTTTCTGGTTTGAAAATGCGTTTTTCGAATATTTCGAGATTTCTTGAAACTATTCAATGGACCAAACAATTGTTTCTAAGTTCTATCGGAATTTATCCGGATAAAGATGCAGTTTACCATGAATTGAATGCTGATGGAATCGAGTTTTCCGAAAAGCTTCTTTTAGCAGAGCAATTGATGTTGCAACTACCGCATACCTTTGTATATCGCCTTGGTGGGTTATTTGGTAAAAATCGTATTTTCGCCAAATATTTTGCGAATCGTATCTGTACAACAGGCGAACAGTTTGCGAATTTTGTGCATAGTGATGATGCCGTGCGTTTAATTACTTTGGCTATCAGAAGAGATTTTAGTCATCGAATTTACAATGTTGTGGCACCAATACATCCCAAGAAAAAAGAGGTTATATTGGCTTCTGCACAAAAATATGGCTTCGATTTGCCAATAAAATTTGAAAAAGGGGATTCTTTTCAGAAAGTAGTCAGTGGAAGCCTGCTGCAAAAAGAATTGGATTATCATTATATCAGACCCGATCCTTTAGATTTTTAAGTGTATTGAAAACGGCAAACACTTATCTTTTTCGAATAAACTTAAATTTGCACAATGGGTGTAAATAATTAAATAATTTCATTATTTTAACGTCAGTTCTGCTAGGGAAATTCGTATAGAATAGTTGTCCACTAAAATTTGGATGGTGATGTAGGGTATATTTGAGGTATAGCGCATTTCTCATATGAATAAATCACTAGTGAATTTAATACTTTAGCGCATATAAAGAGCCATGACAAACGTAGAACGACATCAATATATTTTAAAGCAATTAAAAGAAGTGGGTATAGTCCAGGTAATTGATCTCTGTGAGGAACTTGGGGTATCTTCTGTTACCATACGAAAGGATCTGACGCTATTGGAGGAGAGTGGCTTACTTTTTCGTACCCATGGGGGAGCAACACAATATAATCCCTATACAACGGATCGGACGGTATTTGAAAAAGAGAAACTTCGCTCCGACGATAAAAGCAGAATAGGAAAGAAGGCTGCTGAGATGATCGAAGAGAATGATTCGATTATTATTGCTTCCGGGACAACTATGCAATCGTTGGCTAGGCAGATTGTACCTAAGGGAAATATTACCGTGGTCACTTCGGCGTTGAATGTGGCCATGGAATTGATTAAATACCCGTCGGTTGAAATTATGCAAATGGGGGGGACTTTGCGAAAAACGTCTACTTCCGTCACTGGAAAATATGCTGAGAATCTATTGCATGATTTTTACTGCAGTAAATTGTTTTTAGGGGTGGATGGGATAGATCTGGAATATGGCGTGTCAACATCGAGTGCACAGGAAGCTCAATTGAATCGTATCATGATAGACACTGCCCAAAAGGTTGTTGTCCTCGCTGATTCCTCTAAATTTGGAAGACGTAGTTTTGGCCGAATTTGTGGATTTGATAAAATTGATGTATTGATTACGGATGATAAGGTGAGCGCTGGATTTGTTGAGTCGCTGGAAAAATCTGGTGTACAGGTCGTTGTTGTTTAGCCTCAGCTGCTTTTCATAAAGTATTTAAGTTAAAAAAGAGCGGTGCTCTCACACTTAAGTGTGAGAGCACCGCTCTTTTTTATTGACTTAATTATTCGCTGAGTGCAGGTTCTTGCTGGCTCAGGCAGTGAAAACTTCCTAGTCCCCAGATAATGTCCACTGAATTGATCCCAATAACTTTTCTTGATGGAAAACAACCTTGGATAATATCCAATGCTTTCTGATCGTTAGCATCATTGAAAATAGGCACGACGACAACATCATTTGCGATATAGAAGTTAGCATATGAAGCCGGAAGCCTGGTATCCTCATAGATTACCGGTGCTGGCATTGGAAGTTCAACAATGTGAAGTGACTCTCCATTTAATAATTTGAAAGAACGAAGCGTTTCTAAGTTCTCCTGAAGGATCGCATAGTTTTCATCTTCAGGATTTTCTTCGACAACGGTTAAAACTGTGTTTTCATTTACAAAACGGGTAATATCGTCAATATGTCCATCTGTGTCGTCACCAATGATTCCGTCTCCCAACCAAAGTACCTGTTCTTGTCCGTAGAATTCTTTGAGATATGTCTCAATTTGCTCTTTTGTAAAATTAGGATTTCGGTTTTCATTGAGTAAACATGCTGTTGTTGTCATAACAGTTCCAGCGCCATTAAATTCGACAGAGCCACCCTCCATGACGATATTAGGTGTGAATAGAGGAAGGTCAAACTCTGTGGCTATACGCGTAGGGACTACATCATCGAGATCGAAGGGCGGATATTTTCCTCCCCAAGCGTTGTATCCCCAATCAACAATTGCTTTTGCATTTGAATTTTGATTAATAAGGAAAGCGGGACCATGATCTCTACACCAAGCGTCGTTAGTTGGATTGAAATAAAATTCAATATTGCTAAAATCTGCTGTTATTTTTTTTAGTTCTGCGATAGCAAAAGCCTTCATATCTTCGTTTGCGACATTGATTCTGACTTTCTGTCCAGAAGCAACGGCTTTAATAAATTCGCAATAAGGCTTGTATATGGTTTCAATTTTTCCGGGCCAAGATTCCTCTTTATGCGGCCAGCTCAACCACAAAGCTTCTTGTTTTGCCCACTCGGGAGGGAATGAAAAACCTTGTTTTTTTGGAGAATTATTAAAATATGCCTGTGTGAAAGTGTTTTCTTGTTCCATGCTTTAAAAAGTAAAAAGCCATTTTAATCTGTTCTTCTGCTGATGAATCACAAAATTAAAATGGCCAATATGATTTGATATTAGTCTTCGTCAATAAAACGTTTGGTGATCGGGGAATAGGTTTCTATTCTGCGGTCACGTAGAAAAGGCCAGTGTTTTCTAAAATAATCAGATTCACTTAGATCCAGTTCGACGACTTCAATTTCTTCTTTGTCATGGGAGGCGAGGTATAATAACTTGCCCTGTCCATTTGTCACAAAGCTACCGCCCCAGAATTTCATGGCGCCATCCTGTTCAAATCCAACCCTATTGACGGATACCACAGGTACACCATTTGCGACGGCATGGGAGCGTTGAATGGTTTGCCATGCATTGTATTGATCTTTGTTGGTTTCTTCATCCTGATCCGTCGCCCAGCCGATTGCCGTTGGGTAGAATAGAATTTCTGCACCCATTAATGCGGTGATCCTGGATGCTTCGGGATACCATTGGTCCCAACAGATTAATACACCGATTTTGCCAAACTTTGTTTTGAATACTTTATAACCCAGATCACCCGGCGTAAAATAGAATTTCTCGTAAAATGCCGGATCGTCAGGGATATGCATTTTACGGTATTTGCCTAAATAGGATCCGTCAGCGTCCAACACGGCCGTCGTATTATGGTAAAGTCCTTCAGTTCTTTTTTCAAATAATGAAGCGATAATAACGACTCCTGCTTCTTTCGCAACAGCAGATAGGGCATCTGTAGATGGGCCGGGAATAGATTCAGCCAGGGCGAAATTGTCATAATCTTCGACATCGCAGAAATATAAAGAAGTAAAGAGTTCTTGCAGACACACAATTTGCGCACCTTTTGCAGCGGCTTCTTTTACTTTAGCGATTGCTTTTTCGAGATTCTCTTGTTTGTTTGCGGTACAGCTCATCTGTACAACTCCAACTTTTACTTTGCTCATTCCTTAATGCTTGTTTAATTCAGCAACAAAGATACTATTCTTAATTTAGATTTGATTGTTGGTAAAAACAAAAAAGAGCTCTTAGAGCTCTTTTCGTAATCTTGCGACGGGGATGTTTAATGCTTCCCGATATTTCGCCACGGTCCGGCGCGCGATATTGTAACCCTTCTCTTTGAGAATTTCAGTTAATTTTTCATCGGCCAATGGTTTGCGCTTGTTTTCTTTGGCAATGCACTCTTCCAGTATTTTTTTGACTTCTTTATTCGAAACTTCCTCACCGGAGTCAGTTTGGATTGCCTCAGAGAAAAAAGATTTTAATAAGAATGTTCCAAATTCAGTTTGTACATATTTTGAATTCGCCACACGGGAGACAGTAGAGATGTCCATGTCGATTTTATCGGCGATATCCTTTAATATCATCGGTTTCAATTTGCGATCGTCACCGCTAAGAAAATAATCGTATTGATATTCCATGATTGCATTCATCGTTTTGAGCAGGGTTTGTTGACGCTGTTTGATTGCGTCAATGAACCATTTTGCCGAATCAAGTTTTTGTTTGACAAACTGTACCGCTTCCTTCATTTTTTTATCCTTTTGATCGGATTTTTCGTAATGCTCAAACATGTGCTGATAGTCACGGCTTATACGAAGTTCGGGTGCATTACGTCCGTTCAAGGTCAAATGAAGGATGCCATCGTTGTTGCTGATATGAAAATCGGGAATGATATGAAGCTGTTTGCCTGCTACTGCTCCGGAGTCACCCGGTTTTGGGTTAAGTTTTAGAATTTCATTCACTACATTTTTTAAGTCTTCAGATGAAACCCCTAGAGATTTTTCTAGTTTATCATAATGCTTTTTTGTGAATTCATCTAAATAATTGGCAACGACTTTAATTGCGAGTTTTATTGTAGGGTTGTTGGTATCTTTTTTTTGCAGCTGAATCAAAAGACATTCCTGGAGATCTCTGGCACCAATGCCAGCAGGTTCAAAATCCTGGATTACTTTTAGCATATCCAATACTTCATGCTCTTCGGTCATCACATTTTGACCGAAAGCCAGGTCGTCGACCAAATTTATGATCGGACGTCGTAAGTAACCGTCATCATCCAGACTTCCGATAATTTGCTGTCCGATTAAAAAATGCTTATCGTCTAAAGCAAGGAGGTCTAGCTGTTGCTGCAGTTGTTCGTAGAAGGAGTGCTGGATGGCAACTGGCATTTCTTTTCTATCGTCATCGTCATCGCCGTAATCATACCCATTTCCGTAATCTTTGTAATCGTCCTCTTGTATATAGTCCTCCAAACTGAAATCATCTGAATCGAAACCTTCTTCGTTATCAAAAGTGTCATCCGGATCTTTATCCGGGTACTCTTCGATTGGATCGGTCATATTAGTCAAGCTACCATCTTCTAATGCAGGGTTTTCTTCTAATTCTTCTTTTATTCTGGCATCTAATGAAACTGTTGGTACCTGCAACAATTTAATAAATTGAATTTGTTGTGGCGACAGTTTTTGTAATAGCTTTTGTTGTAATGTCTGTTTTAACATGCTAATAGTTGACTAGTTTACATCTAAATTTAAGCAAATATCATTATTATTTTAAAATAAAATAGATAATAAATCAAAAGTAGGTATAATATTTGCGGAACGCGTCGGCTAACTTATTGATCTCAATAAAGTCCTCCTTCAACTTTTTTTTGCATTTTAATTCTCCATAGTGAGCAAAACAGGGCTCAGGAAATGTGTTTTTGCCCATTGACTTTGTTCGAATAAATGCTTATTTTTTATTGTTAAAAAATGTAAATAGTTAATTGGGGAGATGTATTTAGTTGTATATTTAGCCCCTGAAACACATATAGGCGCATATTGAGCAAGGGTAAAACCTTTTGCTGATTCAATATGTTGATTATAAGATAAATTTCCATTTATGTTTAGACGTATAAAGAATCGGATTCTTCGTTATCTCGTTATAGCAATATATTTCGTTATTGTTTTGGTTTGTGCCATACAACTTAATTTTTTGTGGCTGTTTGGCTATTCCCCCACAAAAAAAGACATCATTATGCCCAGCCTCAATATTTCGACTGAACTATATACCGCTGATAGCGTGTTGATCGGTCGGTATTTTGATGAAGATAGGAATCCAGTTCCTTTTGACAGTATTCCTAAAACGGTGATTAATGCACTGATCGCGACTGAAGATGTACGTTTTTATCAGCATAATGGCGTTGATTTTTTAGGCTTGGGTTCGGGTATTGTCTCTACTTTAAAAGGAGATAAGCGGGGGGCAAGTACGATTACACAACAGCTGGCTAAGAATCTTTACCGCACGCGTTACAATAAGGCCGGAGGGTTGTTGACACGCTTGCCTGTTGCCGGGCTTGTCATTACCAAATTTAAGGAATGGATGACGGCTTACAAGCTTGAGCAGCGATATAGTAAAAACCAGATATTGGAAATGTATCTTAACACTGTTTCTTTTAGTAATAATGCCTATGGTATAGAGACCGCCGCAAAACGTTATTTTTCAAAAGGAGCCAATCAGCTGAATCAAAATGAAGCAGCGGTGTTGATCGGTATGCTGAAGGGAACAACCCTGTATAATCCGATCAGAAATCCTGAGAAGGCATTTGATCGGAAAAATACCGTATTGAGTCAAATGCATAAAAGTGGCTTTCTGACAAAAGCAGCTTATGATGCTTTAGTTAAGGAGAAGATTGTTTTGGATGCCAATAATCAGGATGTGAATGCTGGCGGGGATTCCTATCTGCGTACCGCTGTCGCCAAATGGTTAGAGAAATGGTCGGAGGAGAATAATTACGATATCTATACTGATGGTTTAAAAATCTATACAACAATCAATTCAAAACTTCAGAAACATGCTGAGGAGGCTGTGGCGAAACAGATGGCCGAGTTACAGCAGCGCTTAAATAATACCTGGGATGGTCAGGAGCCCTGGCGTGACCTTTCCGGAAAAGTAATTCCAAACTTTTTGGAGAATTTGGCGAAGAAGACCCCTTATTATGCATTCTTGAGTAAGAAATATGCCAATAGTCCGGACAGCATTAATTACTTCCTGGATAAAAAGAAGAAAATGGAAGTCTATAATTGGAAGGATAATGGCAAGGTTGAGAAAGAGATGTCCACGATGGATTCCTTAAAATATTATGCCATGATGTTGAATGCGGGGATGATGTCGATGGATCCTTATTCAGGTGAAATTAAGGCTTGGGTAGGTGGTATAGATCATCAATATTTTAAATATGATCATGTGATGCAGGCGAAACGGCAGGCAGGTTCGACATTTAAACCTTTTGTTTATTTGGCTGCCTTGGAGTCTGGGATGTCACCTTGTGATAAGATTACGGATAAGCCTGTTACCATAAAGATTGACAAAGGGGATTCTGTTGAGGTTTGGGAGCCTAAAAACGCGGATTGGAATTTTTCTTACAGGGAAATGTCATTACGTCATGCAATGGCCCGATCTATTAACTCAGTTACTGTTCAGCTGACCGATATGGTTACTCCGGCAAAGGTTGTGGATGCGGCGCAACGTTGTGGTATCACGAGTAAGCTTAATCCAGTGGCATCCGTTGGGCTGGGGCCTAATGACGTATCTGTTTTTGAGATGGTTAACGGTTACTCGACGATGATGAACCATGGCGAGCGGGTCACACCTATACTAGTTTCTAAAATTGAAGACCATGATGGGAATGTTATCGCTACCTTTCAAGCAGAACGCAAGCAGGTTGTTGATAAGCAAGATGCCTGGTTGATGACTTACATGTTGCGTGGTGGTATGGAAGAGCCAAGAGGTACGTCACAGGGATTATGGGAGTGGGATCTCTTTGATAAAGAAAATCAAATTGGCGGTAAGACGGGCACATCTTCCGAATATGTTGATGGCTGGTATATGGGGGTGACGAAGGATTTGGTTACCGGAATCTGGGTTGGATGTGACGAAAGAAGCATACACTTCAAGAATTCGCATACTGGAGAAGGTTCCCGAACGGCTTTACCTATATTTGGTGTGTTTTTGGAATCTGTCTACAAAGATAAGCAATTGGGCTATACGCAAGGTAAATTCCCGGAACCTACGGTCGAAATTACAAAGTCTTATAAATGTGAGACACCACGTTATAGTGATCCGGAGCCTGAACAAGGTGATTCAACAAGTATTGATGAGCAGACGGACGAAGGATTTATTGGGCCGGAAGAGGAATCGACAGAAGGATCCGCCGAGCGTAATCACAATGAAGGTGGTGACAGCGAGAATACGGGTGCATCGGAAACTCCGTAGTTGATGTAAAGTCGGTTAATAATTTGTCCTGTTTTGGATCTATGATAAATAGCTGCCTAATAAAAATTAGGTGGCTTTTTTATTGTTATATTTTATTAGGCGGCGTAATTGCTGTTTCTTTTGGCGTAGGACTGCTGTTGTTGCGGGTAGAGGTTGTTCCAATTTGGGTTATTCTTACGAATAATTCTTTCTATTTGTAGATGGGTGAAATTTTGCAACTCATTCATTCTCTTTTTAGCACATGCCAGTTTTGAAAAAGCCTCCGAATAGATGATCCGGTTTAAATGGGAGCCTTGTTGAAACGTAAAGCTGTTGACCTGCTGAAGCTCTACTATAGTGCTGAGCATATTGGAAGTAAAGTCGATTTCAAAGTATCTTCTGTTGTTGTCAGTTAATATATATACAATAAAATTGCTCATAATGCTAAATTATTTGGATGATTGAATTTTATTTACTAATTTTATTGGCACAATATTACTAATAAATTTAGTTTTTGCAAAATATTTTTTGAAAAAATAATATGTCAAATATTTCATCCAACTTGAAATTCCTTCGAAAAGGAAAGAAAATTACGCAGCAGCAATTTGCTGATATCATGGAGATTAAAAGAGCTTCTGTCGGTGCTTATGAAGAAGATAGAGCGGAGCCTAAATATGAATTGCTAAAAAAAATTGCCGAGTTTTATGGGTTAACCATGGATGAATTGGCGAATGATGTGATTGATGATAAGTGGAAGCCGGTACCTAAAAGCAATGCTTCGAATCTCAGGGTATTAAGTGTAACTGTTGATGGCAGTGATCGTGAAAATATTGAACTTGTGCCAGTTAAAGCGAGTGCGGGCTATTTAAATGGGTACGGCGATCCCGAATATGTGGCCGAGCTCCCGAAGTTTTCGCTTCCTATGTTTGGGCAGGGGACTTTTCGGGCGTTTGAGATCAAAGGGGATTCGATGTTGCCTTTGCCATCAGGATCCATTATTGTTGCTGAATATGTCGAGAATTGGCATGATATAAAACCGGGGCATACCTATGTGGTTGTATCGCGCGAGGAAGGGGTCGTTTATAAGCGTATTGCATTTAAATTTAAGGAGGATAAAGGTTTAAAGCTTGTTTCTGATAACAAAACATATGAACCTTACTGGGTTGAAACTCCTGATATTCTTGAAGTTTGGAAGGCGAAGGCTTTTATTAGTACACAACTACCGGAGCCGACACCTGAACCGACAATGGAAACATTGACCAGCATGATGGCGCAGATGCAAAAGACAATTAATGCAGTTGTTGACAATTCGAAATAATATAAAAAATACTTTCGCTGTTGTTTGGGAATTTGTTTTTTATTTTATAAAATACTATATTTGCATATCTGAAAGGAAGGGGGCTCGTATTGCCCCCTTTTTTTAATACAATTAATTTAGCATTCTAGGCAGTAGAACAATGCAAGATGTAGAAAAAAGAGTCATTGAACTCATAGAAGAGAAAATAGCAGATCGCGAGGATTTGTTTATTGTTAGTGTAAAGATGCGTCCAAATAAGATTTTGGAAATTCTCCTGGATGGGGATAATGGGGTTAATATTGATGACTGTGCACAGGTGAGCCGCCATGTTGGTTTCCATTTAGAGGAAGAAAATGTCATCGATAACGCTTATCGTCTGGAGGTTTCGTCTCCGGGTATAGATTCGAATTTTGTCAATAACCGGCAGTACCAAAAAAATATAGGTCGTACCGTTCAGATTAAGTTGGACGATAACACTAAAATTGAAGGAACTTTATTGGCTGTTGACGAGACAAAGGTCAGCATTCTTCAGAAAGTAAAAGAAAAAGGTAAAAAAATGCAAGAGGTAGAAAAAGAACTTCCTTTTGATCAAATAAAGGCAACAAAAGTGGTAATTTCATTTTAAAAATAATGAGTAACAGCAACATCAATCTGATAGACTCTTTTCAGGAGTTTAAAGAGTTTAAGAATATCGATAGACCTACGGTCATTACAGTATTGGAAGAGGTTTTTCGTAGTATGATCCGTCGTCGTTTCGGTACGGATGAAAATGTGGATGTTATCGTAAATCCAGATAACGGGGATTTGGAGATTTGGAGAACGCGTGTCGTTGTTGAAGATGAATTTTCTGAGGATGATGATCTTGAAATCGAGTTGGCAGAAGCAAGAAAACACGATGAGGATTTGGAAGTAGGTGATGATTTTATCGAGCAGATCACTTTGGAAAGCTTTGGACGTCGTGCTATTTTGGCGGCCCGTCAAACGCTTGTTTCTAAAGTGTTAGAGCTTGAAAAAGACGAAGTCTTCAAGAAATATAAAGATAGAGAAGGGGAGTTGGTTATTGGTGAGGTTTATCAGATCTGGAAAAAGGAAATTTTGGTATTGGATGAGGATGGTAATGAATTGATTTTACCTAAGTCAGAACAGATCCCTGCTGATTATTTCAAAAAAGGTGATGGTATCCGTGCCGTTGTTCACAAGGTGGATATGATGAATAACAATCCGAAAATCATTATCTCACGTACAGCACCTGCATTTTTACAACGTTTGTTTGAACTGGAAGTGCCTGAGATCTTTGATGGTCTGATTACCATCAAGAAAATTGTCCGTGAGCCGGGTGAGCGTGCTAAAGTGGCTGTAGAGTCTTATGACGATCGTATTGATCCGGTTGGAGCATGTGTGGGTATGAAAGGATCACGTATTCATGGTATCGTTCGCGAATTGCGTAATGAGAACATTGATGTGATCAATTTCACGACAAACCATTCTTTATATATCGCCCGTGCACTGAGCCCTGCCCGAATCAGCTCGATTAAAATCGACGAGGAAAATAAAACTGCTGCTGTATACTTAAAATCGGATCAGGTATCCTTGGCAATCGGACGTGGGGGACACAATATTAAATTGGCTGGTAAGCTGACTGGTTATGAGATCGATGTTTATCGTGAGAATGATGAGTTTGATGAGGATGTGGATATCGAGGAATTCAGCGACGAAATTGAAAGCTGGGTTATTGATGAGTTGAAACGTGTTGGTTTAGACTCCGCAAAATCAGTTTTATCACTTAGTGAAGAAGAGTTGGTTAGACGTACCGACTTGGAAGAAGATACCATTCGTGATATCGTACGTATATTGCAGGCTGAATTTGAATAAAATTCAGCTTGTTAAATTTTTTCTATCTAACATTCGGAATAAATTGTTTATGGATGGAAAAAAACATATTTTTGTAATTATATTAAAATAGTTTATATTATAGATGACTGAAGGAAAAGGAACAAACTTGCTTAAAGCAGCAAAGGAACTCAACATCGGAATACATACTGCCGTAGAATGTTTAGTGAAAAAAGGATATGATGTAGAAGCAAAGCCTAACACTAAATTGAGCGGAGAGATGTATGGTGTGCTGTTAAAAGAGTTTCAGGGAGACAAATCACTGAAAGATGAAGCTAAACAAATTGTTATTGGCAAAATTCGTCGTGAGGAGTCGCCGTCCGCTTCTCCTAAAGAATCATCTAAAAATGAGGATTTTGAAGAACATGAAGAGCCAAAAGAGATCTTGGTTAAGAATACCGTAGAAGTCCCATCTGCCAAAGAAACCGCTCCTACCAAACCGGAGGAACCTGTTCATCAAGGGGGTATGAAAGTGGTCGGCAAAATAGATCTTGATGCCCTAAATAGAGGGGGAAACAAGGCTAAAAAAGAGGAGCCTTCCAAACAGGAGCCTAAAGTAGCGAATGACTCACCAGTAGAGACTAAGGTTGCAGAGAAAGCTGTAGAAAAGAAAGAAGCTGAAGTCAGAGAGCCTGTTAATGAAGTGAAAAAAGAAGAACCAAAGGTTATTGAGCAAAAAACCGAAGTCGTTGCAGCGAAGGTAGAAGCTCCCAAACCTGAAGTAGATAAAACTGAAGTAAAAGCAACTCCGGTTGTAGAGACAAAAACCGAACCTGTGAAGGTAGAAGAAAAGAAAAAAGACGAAACAGCACCTAAAGCTGCTGTACCAGTAACTCCAAAAGTGGAGCCTGTGAAAAAAGAAGGCGATGATATTATTTCTGCGCGTGCAGAAAGATTGACCGGTCCTAAAGTAATTGGTAAGATTGAATTACCATCTGCTAGACCTTCCCACAAACCTGTGGCATCCTCTTCAAATGCTGGAAACAACAATGAGAAACGTAAGCGTAAGCGCACGAATCCAAATGGTCCAGTAAGTCCTAATGGCGGCCAAGGTCAAGGTCATAACAACCAAAACCGTGGTCCTCGCGATGGAAATAACAACCACAATCGTGACCAACAAGGTAACCGAGGTGGTAATCCAGGGAACAACAATAATCCGAACAATCGTCCGGGACAAAACAATCAGCATCCAGGTAGACCGGGACAAGGTGGAAACAACCAACATCCAGGTAGACCGGGACAAGGTGGCGCAAGGCCACAACATGGTCGTTTTGACAATAGAGGAAAAGGAAGACCTGTTGAAAATAAGGAGGAACCTTCTGAAAAGGAAATCCAAGATCAAATCAAAGCGACACTTGCCCGTTTAAGCGGTGCGGGTAAATCTGGTAAATTTGCACAACGTGCGAAATTAAGACGCCAGAAACGTGATGATGTTGCACAACATGCAGAAGAAGCTGCAATGGAGCAAGAATTGATGGCGAAGGTATTGCGCGTCACCGAGTTTGTTACAGCGAATGAGCTGGCAAATTTGATGGACGTTCAGGTCACACAGATTATTGCAACTTGTATGAGTTTAGGAATGTTTGTGTCTATCAACCAACGTCTAGATGCAGAGACTTTAACTATTGTGGCGGATGAATTTGGCTATCAAGTTGAATTTATTAAACCTGAAGATGAGGAAACTGCGGAACTGGAAGAACCGGATACTGAGGCGAATTTGGTGTCTAGAGCTCCAATTGTAACGGTAATGGGACACGTTGACCACGGTAAGACGTCTTTGTTGGATTATATCCGTAAAGCAAACGTAACTTCAGGTGAAGCTGGTGGTATCACACAACATATCGGTGCTTATGCGGTGAAATTAGATGACGACCGTAAGATCACATTTTTAGATACACCGGGTCACGAAGCCTTTACAGCAATGCGTGCACGTGGTGCAAAAGTAACAGATATCGTTATTATCGTTATTGCGGCGGACGACGCGGTCATGCCACAAACGAAGGAAGCAATCAATCACGCTCAAGCTGCAGGTGTACCAATTGTATTTGCCTTTACGAAGGTGGATAAACCTGGTGCGAATCCAGACCGTATTCGTGAGCAGCTTTCTGCAATGAATATCTTGGTTGAAGATTGGGGTGGTAAATTCCAAGCGCAAGAGATCTCCGCAAAAACTGGAGAGAATGTTGATCTTCTTTTAGAAAAAGTTCTTTTGGAAGCTGAAATGTTGGATTTGAAAGCTGATCCGAAAAAACGTGCTGTTGGTTCAGTGATCGAAGCAGCCTTGGATAAAGGTCGTGGTATCGTGACTACAGTATTGATCCAAGGTGGTACACTTCGTGTCGGAGATCCGATTTTGGCGGGCTCACATTCTGGTAAAGTAAAAGCTTTAACCAATGAAAGGGGAGAACGTGTTAAAGAAGCAGGACCTTCAGTACCGGTACAGATTTTAGGTATGGCCGGAGCGCCTACGGCAGGGGATAAGCTTTATGTTCTTGAAAGTGAATCTGAGGCTAGAACAGTAGCGAACAAACGTCTTCAGTTACAACGTGAACAAGGCATGCGTGCAACGAAACATATTACCTTGGATGAGATCGGTCGTCGTTTGGCTATCGGTAACTTTAAGGAACTTAATATTATCGTTAAAGGTGACGTGGATGGATCAATTGAAGCATTATCAGATTCATTATTGAAATTGTCAACAGATGAGATCCAGGTAAACATTATTCATAAATCGGTTGGTGCGATCTCCGAGTCAGATGTATTATTGGCATCTGCTTCTGATGCGATCATCATTGGTTTCCAAGTACGTCCAACACAAAATGCACGTAAATTGGCTGAGAATGAGCAAATCGACGTTCGTTTATACTCTATCATCTATGATGCTATTGAAGAGATTAAATCTGCGATGGAAGGTATGTTGGCTCCGAAATTTGAAGAGAAAATTGTTGCTGAGGTTGAAATTAGAGAAACATTTAAAATCTCTAAAGTGGGTACCATTGCCGGATGTATGGTTAGAGAAGGTAAAATCAATAGAAATAATGATATCCGCATAATCAGAGACGGTGTCGTTATCCATACAGGTCGATTGGCATCCTTGAAACGTTTTAAAGACGACGTGAAAGAGGTTGCACAAGGTTACGAGTGTGGTTTGAATATTGACCGTTTCAATGACATTCAGGTAGGGGATATTGTAGAAGCCTACGAACAAGTAGAAGTAAAACGTAAATTGTAATACTCTGATTTACGATAACATAAAAAAGCGTTGATTTTTATCAACGCTTTTTTTGTTTCTAACGCTCGTACAGTTCTATCGGAAGCTGATCGGGATCGCTAAAGAAAGTGAACCTTTTTTGTGTTAGTTCGTCAATTCTTATTCCTTCGTGTGTAATACCTGCCTGCTCTAACTTATGTATTTCCGCATTCAGGTTATCGACCTCAAAAGCGAGATGCCTTAAACCAGCCGCTTCGGGAAAACTAGGTCTGCTAGGAACGTTGGGGAAGGAAAAGAGTTCGACGATGTAAGTATCGTTAAGTTTTAAATCCAGTTTATAGGAATCGCGTTCTACCCGATAATGCTCCTGCCAAATTTCCAGTCCCAGGACTTCCGTATAAAATTTTTTTGACCGCTGATAATCCCTGCATATAATTGCAATATGGTGTATTTTGTTTAAGCTTAATTTCATCTTACTTTGCTCTTTCGTACTGTTTTGGCCAAGGGATGTCTACGGATAATTCTTTGGCAAAGTGCAATGGAAGATGCGGGTCATCCAAAAAGCCCCTTGCGATCATAATGAGGTCGGCTTGGCCATGAGCGACAATATCGGCGGCTTGAGCCGCTGTTTTAATGAGTCCGACAGTAGCAGTTTTACTTCCGGTTTTTTCTTTGATCGCCTGTGCAAATGGAAGCTGATAGGCAGGGCCAAGATCAATTTTTTGATGGGAAACCGCTCCGCCACTCGATACATCGATGATATCGACTCCCTGCTCGGTCAAAAGCTGTGACAAGGCTATGGATTGATCCAGATCCCAGCCATCCGGCGCCCAATCTGTGGCAGAAATACGTACCCATAAGCTTTGCGTCGATATTTCCTGTTTTACCCGTTTGATGATTTCCAGCAAGAAGCGTATTCTGTTTTCAAAAGTACCACCAAATCTGTCGGCTCGTATATTGCTCAGGGGGGAGAGAAACTGGTGAATAAGATAGCCATGGGCAGCATGGAGCTCAATGATTTCGTAACCAGCTTGAATGGCTCTTTTGGTTGCTTGACCAAACTGTTCGATCAGCTTCTCTATTTCAGAAGTTTTAAGCTCCTGAGGGACATAATCTCCAGCATGGAAAGTCAGTGCAGATGGAGCGACCGTTTGCCATCCTAGCGGATCTGATGGGGCAAATTGACCACGACCAAGCCAGGGCTTGTTGCTGCTGGCTTTACGGCCTGCATGCGCGATTTGAATACCGGGTACAGCGCCATTTGTTTTGATAAAAGCTGTTATCTCTTTTAATTTGTCAATATGCCGGTCATCCCATATCCCGAGGTCTCCGTAACTGATTCGACCTTCGGGTGTCACGGCGGTTGCTTCCTGTATGACTGCTGCAGCACCGCCGACAGCAAATTGGCCAAGATGAACAAGATGCCAGTTATTTGCAAAACCTTCTTCAGCTGAATATTGGCACATGGGGGAAACGACTAAGCGATTTTTCAGGTTTAAAGAACCGATGTCTATGGCAGAGAATAGTTGACTCATAATGTTTTGTTTATCCGTCTTTTTGTTTTATGGATTTGTGGACCATAAAGAGGCTGATTTTAACATTGCTCTTCGCGGTAATTTTAAATTTGCAATAATTAACTCTGCAAAATCTTCCGGTTGCAATACCTTTTCAGGGTCGCCATCCGTTAGCCCAAGATCCTTCGACATATCTGAAGCGATGGTACTCGGCATCAGGGTGCATACCCGAATGTTGTTTTTACGAACTTCACGCATCAAGGAATCAGCGAATCCAATAACGCCAAATTTTGAAGCGCTATAGGCTGATGTGCTAGCCGCCCCATTCAGTCCAGCCGTAGATGATACCATTACAATGTCACCTTGGTTTTTTTCAATAAGTTGTGGCAGTATAGCCTTTGTAACAAAATAAGTTCCCAGTAGATTAACATTGATAATCGCTGTCCAGTCATTAACGTCCATATCCATCACCGAAGAAAAGGAAGATATACCCGCATTGTTGATTAAAATATCAAAATAGCCGAAGGTTTCATTGAGGTTTTTAACTTCCTGTTGCACGGCAGTGTTGTCGGCCACGTCAAATACGCTATAGGTAACCTCTGTCCCTAATTCAGCCAGTTCGGCAACGGTCTGTTTCAACGCTGTTTCGTTTCTGCCTGTAATGGCTACATGAACCCCTTCTTTGGCCAATGCTATGGCAATGGCCTTTCCCAATCCTTTTGCCCCACCTGTAACTAAAGCCCTTTTTCCAGTTATATTTTCCATACGATAAAAATAAGAATGATCTTCCGGATTACTGTCAGATGAACCTCAAAAGACAGCCTATTTAAGCTTTTTGATGAGGTTTTCTATAATAGGATAGGTATTGGACCGCACTTCATCAAATTGGTCCACATGACGCCATTCTGCTTTCGTAATATCTTCGGCTGTTTGAGGGATCAATTTCGGAACTTTATTAACGCCCATTTCATACCAATTGGTTGCCTTTAATACGAACTCTCCGTTACGTAAATAGTAGGTATGATAAGATGTGGCGATCTTCTTGCCTAAATAATTTATTTTAATACCACATTCTTCTTCCACTTCCCTTACAGCAGCTTCTTTCATTTTTTCATTATCTTCAACCTTGCCTTTGGGGAGATCCCATTTGCCCAAGCGGTAAATAAACAGGTAATCTCCATCACCATTTTTGACCAGTCCGCCAGCTGCTTTGATGATTTTAAGTTTGCTTTTTAAATTTTGAAATACGGTTTCGAAATCCCTGTTGACGTAGAGATAGGTCTTTGGAACTTTATCAATTTCAGATTGTTTGAAAAGTTTTTGAAGTTCAATGTCTTGAATACTAATTGTTTGCGTGTTTTCGATTTTCGAAGGAACAAAATCTGCTAAAATTAGCACGGTTTCGTTCATATAAATTTTATAAATTTGCGCCATGAATAATTTAAATGAGGTTGAACAAAAAGTTGCTGAATCCTTATTGCAAATTAAAGCAATAAAATTGCAACCTAAAAGTCCTTTTACTTGGGCGTCGGGTTGGAAGTCTCCAATTTACTGTGATAACCGTATCACTTTATCTCATCCAGCAATACGTACGTATATTCGTCAGAAGCTTTCTAAGCTTATTCAAGAAGAGTTTGGATCAGTAGATATGATTTCTGGAGTTGCTACAGCAGGTATTCCGCAAGGAGTGTTGGTAGCGCAGGATTTAGGCCTACCATTTTCTTATGTTAGAAGCTCAGCGAAAGATCATGGCCGTCAAAATATGATTGAAGGCGAAGTCGTTAGTGGTCAACGTGTCGTTGTGGTTGAAGATTTAATTTCAACAGGTAAAAGTAGCCTGATCGCTGTTAAAGCATTGCGTGAAGCAGGTTGTAATGTTGTTGGATTAGTTTCCATATTTACTTATGGACTGCAACAAGCGACTGATAATTTTACAGATGCGAAATGTCCTTATTTCAGCCTATGTAACTACGATGCACTGATTCAAGTGGCCGCTGAAAATAGCTATGTATTGGAAGAGGATGTTGAAATTTTGAAAAAGTGGCGATTGAACCCTGCGGGATGGGGTGAAAACTTTCAATAAAGATCAATAATTTACCGTTATGACTACTATTCAGAATACTACAGAAATCAACAGGAATGTCGGCGAAGTATTTGCTTTTCTAACTGATCTCAATAATCATGAACAGTTAATGCCTGAAAATATTTATAATTGGTCTTCTACAGCAGACGAAGCTCGATTTACCATTCAAAATATGGCAAAATTGGCGTTAAAAGTTGAAGAACGAGTAGTCAATCAATTGGTTAAGCTCATTCCTTCTGAAAAAGCACCATTTGAGGTTACCTTACGCTGGGAACTGCAGGCTGTATCAGATACGGTGACAAAAGCGACTTTTGTAATTGATGCCGATTTAAATATGATGATGAAAATGATCGCTACGGCTCCGCTTCAAAAGCTGATCGATTTTCAGGTAAACAAACTGAAAGCGATACTGGGATAGTAGGTCTTGGTGACGGATTATAACATAAAAAAAGCTCGATCGTTAGATCGAGCTTTTTTTATGTTATGCTATTCGCTCATTTACTTTTTTCCAGTTGACGACGTTCCACCAGTTTTTGATATAGTCCGCTCTTTTGTTTTGATAATGCAGGTAATAAGCATGCTCCCAAACGTCGAGACCCAAAACTGGGATACCTTTTACGTCCGCAACATCCATTAATGGATTGTCCTGATTTGGCGTAGACGTTATTTTCAGGTTTCCTGAATCGTCGAGGATCAACCATGCCCATCCCGAACCAAAACGCGTGGTTGCTGCTGTGGCAAATTGCTCTTTGAATTTGTCGATTGAACCGAAGGTCTTGTTGATCATGGTCAACAGTTTTTCCGAAGGCTGGCTTGCTTTGTCGGACAAGCTTTCCCAAAAGAAATTGTGATTCCAGGCACCACCCGCATTATTTCTGGCTTTCGCGGAATATTTCGATATATTAGCTAAAAGCTGTTCTTCTGAAGTTTCTTTGATGGATTCGGCAACAATGGCCTCGTTGACGGCATTGATATAGGCCATATGATGCTTTGTATAATGGATTTCCATCGTCAGGGCATCAATATTGGGCTCCAATGCGGCATAACTGAAAGGTAACTTGACTTGGGAAAACTTTAAAGTAGCGGCATTTAATTCAGTTGCTTTCGCGGAAGCAATATCTTGTAATATTGATCCAGATACAGCAATACCCAATGTGGCTTTTGCTGCATTTTGAAGGAAGTTTCTGCGTGTTTGCATATAATCTTATTATGATTAGTTTTGATATAAATATAACGTGAAATTCTACAAATATTGTACGAGAATTGTCTGTCAATTGTAATACAACAAAATTGTTATATAGCGCATCTTAAAAAGTAGCTTTCGAATCCGGTTTTTTCATTTGTGTAAGCCAAAATTCGACAGTATATTTGGCTTATGTACGCATTACGAATAGCAAAGATAATTCCTCAGCCCAATAATAATATTACTTTTCAGCTGGAATCTCCCGATGGCGACTATCCTCCTTATAAAGCTGGTCAATTTATTACGCTTTCCTTCTTATTTGGTGATCGGGAGGTGCGTCGTTCTTACTCTTTTAATAGTTCCCCAGATTATAACGAGCCGCTAAGCATCACTGTAAAACGTGTGGAAAATGGCGAAATTTCGAGGTTGCTTCATCATACTGTTGCCGAAGGGGATATCGTTCAGGCCATGGAGCCACAGGGATTATTTACGTATGAACCCGAACAATATAAAGTAAGGACTTTATTTCTATTTGCTGCCGGTATTGGTATAACGCCTTTGTATTCGATTCTTAAAACGGCGCTTCTTGTTGAAGAGAAGTCTAAGGTCGTCTTGGTATACAGTAATCGATCTGCTGATCAAGCGCCCTTTCGGGAGGAATTGGAGGAATGGGCCCGACAATTTCCGGACCGCCTCACTATTGTTTGGATTTATTCCAATAGTAAATATCTGATGAAAGCCCGTCTGAACAGGGATTATATTCTTTCCATTGTCAAGGATCATCTTGTGGGCCCAAAAGAGGACGCATTATGCTTTACCTGTGGGCCAGTGATTTATATGGATTTATGTCGTTTCACACTTTTGGGAATGGGCTTTGATGCTAATCAGATCAAAAGAGAAACGTTCTTATTGCCCGAAAATGAAGAAGATGATGACGATGAGTCTGAGAGGGTGATCGATACGACCTCCTATCAGATCAAATTAGATTTTCAAGGTGAGACCTATCACCTGGAGATTCCCTACAATAAGTCTATTTTGGATGTAGGACTTGAACATAAAATTAAACTGCCTTATTCCTGCAAGTCTGGTATGTGCAGTACCTGTATCGCTCAATGTTCAAAAGGAAAAGTAAGAATGGATTACAACGAAGTGCTAACAGACCGGGAAATGGAGAATGGACGTATCTTGCTGTGTACTGGTCACCCGATGGTGGACGGAACCGAGATCGAGGTGCTTTAAAAGGGGGTATTTACCTCGTTTATTTGATGAACTGTGCGTATTTCAAAATAATATTTCAATAAAGTAATTGATGTAATCTATTTGTTCTGTTTGAGTCCCAATAAAAATTGCATTTCAAAGCAAATTTAGCTAAGTTTGGCTATAACCGTTTTTTATATCCAACTATTATGGGAAAATTACTCTGGAGCCCGACAGAAGAGCAGCAATCTCAATCGGAGATCAATAGATTCAAACAGTATGTCGAACAGCGATATCAATTATCCTTTGCGTCTTATCACGAGCTTTGGGTATGGTCAACCGGGCATATTGCTGACTTTTGGGAGAGTCTTGCAACTTATTTTAACATACAATTTCATTCAAATTTTACGCATATATTAACCCGTCCTACGGACAGAGATAGTTTTATCGGAACGAAATGGTTCAGTGGAGCGACATTAAATTACGCGGAGCATGTATTTCGCCGTGCCACCGATACCCGGCCCGCTCTTGTTTTTCAGTCGGAACAAGATTCTCCACGTGAGGTCTCCTGGGAAGAGTTGCGGGTAATGGTGCTCAGATTGCAAGTGTATTTAAAAAATCAAGGGGTCTCAAAAGGGGATCGCGTGGTAGGTGTACTGGTTAATGGAGTGGAAGCCATAGCTTTGTTTTTGGCTACGAATTCAATCGGAGCAATCTGGTCCTGTTGTTCCCCTGACTTTGGTGAGGCAAGTATTCAAGATCGTTTTGAGCAAATCGAACCAAAGGTACTTTTTGCTAATGCGGAATACACTTATAATGGACGGATCTTTGAGAAAGAAGAAAGTATACGAAAGCTTGCGGAACATTTACCCTCTCTGAAGGCCTGTGTTTTTATCAATGATAAAAACTGGCAAGTGATAATCAATTCTGCCATCCCCCAAGATGGACTTCAGTTTACAGCCGTAGCCTTTGAAGATCCCGTATGGATCTTGTATTCTTCGGGAACGACAGGGAAACCCAAAGCGATCACACATGGCGTCGGAGGGATGCTGTTAGAGCATATGAAAGCCTTGGGATTGCATCAGAATGTGCAGGAGGGAGAGCGGTTTATGTGGTATTCGACAACAGGCTGGATGATGTGGAATTACGCACTTTCGGCCCTATTAATGGGCAATACCTTGTGTATATATGACGGGGCAACCCACTTTCCGGATAAATTGAGCCTGTGGAGGTTTGCAAAAGATACAGGGGTTGATCATTTTGGCGTCGGCGCCGCTTATTTAATTTCTTGCCAAGATCAAGATTTAAAAGCATTGGCGTATATGCCGAAAACAATTGGATCGACCGGTTCTCCATTACCACCGGCTATTTTTGAATGGATTCATCAGCAATTTCCAGAAACCCAGATTATTTCGTTAAGTGGTGGCACAGATGTCTGTAGTGCTTTTCTTTCAGGATGCACATTGCTTGATGTGCATGCGGGCGAAATACAGTGCCGTACCTTAGGCTCCAAAATAGAAGCTTTTAATACAGGTGGGATGGCTGTTTACGAAGAAGTGGGGGAACTGGTTATTTTGGAACCAATGCCCTGTATGCCGATTTACTTCTGGAATGATGCGGACAATCAAAAATATTACGATAGTTACTTCGATAAGTATGCCGGTATCTGGAGCCATGGTGACTGGATTCAGATTACGAAGAATGACGGGATAATCATGTACGGTCGTTCTGATGCTACCCTTAATCGCGGTGGTGTACGCATCGGGACTGCTGAGATCTATAATGTATTGAATGCAACAGATGAAGTGCAGGATAGCTTGGTCATTTGTGTTGATCACGACAATGGCTCTTCGGATATGTTACTTTTTGTTCAACTAAAAAGCGGGACCTTAACGGATGAACTGAAGGATAAAATCAAGAAATCTCTTCGAAGGGAATATAGCCCCCGGCATGTACCCGACCAAATTTTTCAGGTTACTGAAGTCCCCTATACCTGGAGCGGGAAAAAGCTGGAACTGCCAATAAAAAAGATTTTCTCAGGTATTCCTACCGAGCGGGCAGTCTCAAAAGATGTCATGCGCAATCCTGAGTCCGTGAATGGATTTGAAATAATTAGCAAAACATGGAATAAGTTGTCATAAATAAAAGATGTATGGTTCTCTTTTATACAAAACCCTCCACGATGCGTGATCGAGGAGGGTTATTTATTGTTGGAATAGACCTTTTGGGGAACCAATTTGTCGAATATTCCTAAACCTGAATTACACCAACATTGTACCGCTCGACTATAGGTTTTTCATTAGCGGCTTCTATGCCCATGCTGATTACCTTTCGGGTTTCCTGAGGTGCGATAATGCCGTCCACCCAAAGTCTGGCAGCGGCATAATAGGGGCTTAATTGTTCATTATATCGATCTTCAATAGACTTGAGAAGGCTGTTTTTTTCTTCTTCATTGAATTCTTTCCCTTTGGCTTTTAATGCTGATTCCTGAATTTGAAATAATGTTTTACCAGCGGCAGCCCCACTCATGACGGCCATTTGGGCCGTTGGCCAGGCGTAGATCAAGCGTGGGTCATAGGCCTTCCCGCACATGGCGTAATTTCCGGCACCGTAGCTATTACCTACGATGAAAGTAAATTTAGGGACGACGGAATTTGCCATCGCGTTGACCATTTTAGCGCCATCTTTAATAATTCCGCCTTGCTCGGATCGGCTGCCGACCATAAATCCGGTGACATCCTGAAAGAAAACAAGCGGTATATTTTGCTGGTTACAGTTCATAATAAAGCGTGCAGCTTTGTCTGCTGAGTCACTATAAATAACACCGCCCATCTGCATTTCCATCGCATTACCGGGTTTCTTAGCTTTGATAATCTCCCGTTGGTTGGCGACAATACCTACTGCCCAGCCATCTACACGTGCAAGCGCACAGACAATCGTTTTACCATAATCGGGTTTATACTCTTCCAGTGTATCCGCATCAACAATTGCTTCGAGAATATCTTGCATCCGATAGGGTTTGGTGCGGTCCTCCGGAAGAATTTCTATTATTTTTTCAGGATCTGTTTTTGGCGGATGGCTTTCCTTCCGATTGAAGTTTGCTTTTGCATGACCACCGATTTTATCGATAACATTTTTAATGGCCGTAAGGCAACTCTGGTCGTCGGGGAACTTATTGTCTGTAACACCCGATATTTCAGAATGTGTTGAAGCTCCGCCCAGTGTTTCTGCATCTACGGTCTCACCGATAGCCGATTTAACCAGATAAGGGCCGGCTAAGAAGACTGATCCTGTGCCTTCGACAATGAAAGCGTAGTCCGACATGATGGGTAAATAAGCGCCACCAGCTACACAGCTGCCCATAATCGCGGCAATCTGCGGGATACCCATGGCTGACATGCGTGCATTGTTGCGGAATATACGGCCAAAGTGTTCTTTATCGGGAAAAATTTCATCTTGCATTGGAAGGAAGACACCTGCGGAATCCACGAGATAGATAATCGGAAGATTATTTTCCATGGCGATTTCCTGTGCGCGAAGATTTTTCTTGGCGGAGATGGGAAACCAAGCTCCAGCTTTTACAGTCGCATCGTTTGAGACGATAACACAAAGTTTGGATTTAACGTAACCTATCACGGCGGCACAGCCTGCATTGGTACAGCCGCCATGCTCAACATACATACCTTCTCCCGCAAACATCCCGATCTCAAGGTATTCACGGTCTGGATCCAGTAAGTAAGTTATTCTTTCCCAAGCTGACAGTTTACCTTTTTCTTTTAGTTTTTTAATTTTATCGATGCCCCCACCGAGCTTTAGATTTTCTCTTTTTTGGTGAAGTAATGCGAGCAGCTCCTTCATAGTTTATAATTCTGGTTTAAAAAGCGATATAATTAAGAATTTCTTATTTTTAGATAAATTTAAAATAAAATTTTAAAATGTTTGCAATTTTATTCCTAAATATTTTGATATATTTGAATTGTATTACCGATTGTAAATTTAATATTCATGCTTATGTTTATTGAAAATAAACAACAAATGGATATGATCAGACAAAGTGCACGAGATTTTGCACAGCATCATATCAAACCTTATGTGATGGAATGGGACGAAGCCCAAATATTTCCAATAGAAGTTTTTAAAAAATTAGGTGAACACGGTTTCATGGGCGTTATTGTGCCTGAGGAATACGGGGGGTCGGGTCTGGGTTATCAGGAGTATATCACCGTGCTGGATGAAATCTCCAAAGTTTGTGGATCGATCGGACTTTCGGTTGCGGCACATAACTCCTTATGTACCAACCATATTTTGAGCTTTGCCAGTGAAGACCAGAAGCGACGTTATCTTCCAAAGCTGGCTACAGCAGAATGGATCGGGGCCTGGGGACTTACAGAAACAGGTTCGGGTTCGGATGCCGGCGGTATGACCACCTTTGCTGAGCGGGATGGGGATTATTATGTGTTGAATGGTTCAAAGAATTTTATTACGCATGCCATTAGCTCGAGTGTTGCTGTTGTGATTGCACGCACGGGGGAAAAGGGCGATAAAAAGGGAATGTCTGCATTTATCGTTGAAAAAGACACTCCTGGCTTTACTGCAGGGAAAAAAGAGAATAAATTAGGCATGCGTGCTTCAGAAACGGCATGTCTGTTTTTTGACAACTGTAGAATACACCGCGATCAGCTGATTGGTGAGGAGGGGCAAGGTTTTGTACAGGCATTGAAACTTTTAGACGGTGGTAGGATCTCTATTGCGGCGCTTTCTTTGGGTATTGCCCGGGGAGCCTATGAATGTGCGCTAAAATATGCACATGAAAGAGAGCAGTTTGGAAAGAAGATTTACGATTTTCAGGCCGTTTCATTTGCCTTGGCAGACATGGCTACCCAAGTGGAGGCCAGTGAGCTATTGACCCGCCAGGCTGGTTATCTCAAAGATCATGGCGAGCGAGTGTCTAAAATCGGTGCAATGGCCAAATTATATGCTTCGGAGGCGGCAGTAAGCGTTTCCAATGAATCTGTGCAGATTTTTGGAGGGTATGGGTTTACGAAAGATTATCCCGCAGAGAAGTTCTTTCGCGATGCCAAACTGTGTACGATAGGAGAGGGGACTTCCAGCATTCAAAAGATGGTGATTGCCCGGGAAATTGAAAAAGATATTTAATTATACCGTATGAAAGATCAGGTTGTATTGGTCGATTGTCCGCGAGATGCCATTCAGGGACTGCATGATTTTATTGCAACGGATAAGAAAATTAAACATATCAATAGGTTGATTGAGAGCGGTCTGTTTGATGTGATTGATTTTGGCTCCTTTGTTTCTTCGAAGGCAGTTCCGCAGTTGGCTGACACTAAAGAAGTGCTGGCCGGTGTTATAAAAGATGATCGTGTAAAGTTATTGGCAATAGTCGCTAACCTGAGGGGTGTTCAGGATGCCGTTCAGGAAGAAAAAATAGAT
Organism: Sphingobacterium sp. HMA12; assembly: GCF_002933815.1. GTDB lineage: Bacteria > Bacteroidota > Bacteroidia > Sphingobacteriales > Sphingobacteriaceae > Sphingobacterium. Next base: position 2,416,449 of record NZ_BEYR01000001.1, on the reverse strand, counting down.
TTGATAGGTTACCCATTTTCGATATCAGAAACCTTTCAGTTGCGGAACACGAATAGAGGTCTAGAAGAATCTTATCAGCAACTGAAGGAAATGAAGGCATTGGCTGATGCCAATGGCAAGGTTCTGGTCGTCTACATCAGTATGGCGTTTGGCAATCCATATAACGATCCTTGGTCTGCGGTACTGGTTGAGGAATGGATTGATAAGCTCATGCAGCTAGGTGTCACAGAATTCTCTTTGGCGGATACAACTTCTGAGGCGAATGCTGTACAGATTACCGATCTCTACGGTCTTGTTCGGACACGATATCCGCAGTTAGCCATTGGTGCACATTTTCACGCAAAACGGGAAGATAGTCTTGTAAAGGTTCGTGCAGCCTATGATGCCGGTTGCCGGAAGTTTGAAGGGGCCCTATTAGGATATGGTGGCTGCCCTTTTGCCAAGGACGACCTGGTTGGAAATATTCCTTCTGAAATTTTACTGGATCTTTTCGGTCGTGGTAGCCTGACCGAAAGAGCAGGCTTAGAAGACAGTTTCAGACAAATGATCTTGTAGATAAATCATGGAAAAATTAAATTTCATAAAGGTACGTCGCGAACAGCATGTATTTATATTGATCCTTGCCCGATCAGAGAAAAGGAATGCCTTTAGTCCAACAATGGTCAGTGAGATTGCCTACGCCCTGGAAATCGCTAATAGTGATCCAGAGGTTCGTTTGATACAGATCGAGGCTGAGGGACCGGTATTTTGTGCAGGGATGGACTTAAAGGCTTTCGAAGACCCGACGGTTGATATCGGAAATCCCGGTATTCCAAAAGTAGAAAAGTCGCTGGCCGAGTTGTTTGCACAGCTAAATAAGCCCTCTATTTGTGTTGTTCGGGGTGATGTTATTGCGGGCGGATTTTTGATAGCACTTTCCTGTACGTATTTGTTTGCTACGCCAGATGTGCGGTTTGCACTGCCCGAGGTGAAGATTGGGCTTTTTCCGTTTCAGGTGCTGGCTTTGCTGCTGGAATACATGCCCGAAAGGAGAGCAATGGATCTTTGTATCCGTGGGGAATCTTTCTCCGCCGCGGAAGCCCTGGAAAAGCAGTTGCTGTACGCAATTTTGGAACCGGGGGAAGCTGAATTGGAAGCATTGAGAGATGCTATTGTAGCGAATGCACCTTTGGCTATTTCTAGGGGTTTTGAGGCGCTTCGTCAATTGAAAAAAAATCCACAGGCGGATAACTACGCTTTTCTGCTGGATGAGCTCGCCAAGCTTCGCAAAACGGCCGATTTCCAGGAAGGGATGGCGGCAATGCGCGATAAAAGAAAAGGGCATTGGAAGAATAGCTAATCAAAACGAACGGAAGCTCGGTCTGCTGGTCAATGGGGAGAATTCCCAGGGAATAGAACTAAGGGCAATCAGTAAAGCAAGGCCAAACCAGATTAAAAGTATTTTAAAACGTCGATCATCCGTATCGGCGTTTTTGCTTTTTAGACTACCGATGAGTAGAAATATGCCAGCGAGAATCATCATGCTGCTATGCTCCATTCCAAAAAAACGAATCTGTCGTAAGTGTACGGCTGTGTTAAAATGAGTCAGGAAATACTGTGTGATCGGACTTAATATGTAGAGTATGATACCTAATAATGCCTGTGTATAAAATGTGAAAATAACCGTATTTTTCAGGAAATTATCAGTAGGGGTGAAGCGACGTCTGTTCTTTTTTTGATAAGCAAAACGTAGTAAACTGCTTATAAAAATAATCAAAACAATCCATCGCCAGGTGGAATGCAGTGCTAAAATGAAAGGGTAAATCGAAGTCATCACATGACAAAGATGCGTATAAAATGAAAAAAAATCACATCAATAGTATGAATTTAACCGGGATAAATAGACCGATCTGAGGAATAATCCGGATGCCAGGCGTTAATATTGATCGAAGAAATAGGGGAGTATGCGTGTTAAATATATGCTGATTTTTATGTTTATATAATCTTTTTATTGTATTGATATTTAGTTTGTTAAATTTTAAATTATCTTCTTGTTAACTTAAGGTTAATGCTGTTTTTGAGCTGATAACGCGTTTTTTTGTGTTTGAAAATTGAACTGTTCGACTAAAGATTACCGATGAATATCTCCAATTGGAATCAAAGGGACAAGGTTAAGGTGTTTGGAGCTGTTTTATGTGCTTTTTAAGCGTTTTAAGCTATTTTTATAACATGACCGGGCTTTTGCTGGGAAAAATACGAACGCTTTCTACGGGGCTAATATGAGCGTTTTTCGATTGAGTATACTTTAGCTTGGAAGCCGAATCAAGTGTATTTATCCTTGTTTTTTCATTATGAATTTCGTAATATTTATATTTAATTTGTTTATATTCATGATTTTAGATACTTTTATATAAAGTATTTGTTTTCTTTTTTCTTCGTGAATTTGGGTTTTATAGGAAGTACGCCATCGATCCCCTTAAACTTTGAGAGCGTTATTTTTTTTTTAATAATTTTTGGAAACTTGGGAAATTAGTATCTATATTAGTGTATTAATTTAATAATACAGTAGTATGATTACTATCCAAAATCTAAATTTCAGTTATAGTAAATCCAGGCCACTCTTTCTCCATATGGATCTCACATTGAAGCAGGGTCATATTTACGGATTACTTGGAAAGAATGGGGCGGGCAAATCTACTTTGCTTAAGAATATGGCCGGATTGGTATTTCCCGTTTCGGGGCATGTCGAGGTGCTGGGGTATAACCCAAATCGACGGGAACCTTCGCTGTTGCGGGAGATCAGTTTTATTCCTGAGGAGTTCTATTTGCCAGCGGTAAAGTCGGAACAATTTTTAAAAGCCAATGTTGGTTTTTATCCAAATTTTGACCGGGAATATTTTTATCGCCTGATCAATGAGTTTGAAATTCCGGTAGAACAAAAGTTGGCGGAGATGAGTTATGGCCAGAAGAAGAAATACATTATTTCCTTCGGTTTGGCTTCCAATACGAAAATCATTATCATGGACGAACCTACAAATGGTCTGGACATTCCTTCTAAAGCACAATTTCGTAAAATTATGGCTTCGGCTATTACAGACGACCGTTGTGTAATCATCTCTACCCATCAGGTGCGTGATCTGGATAATTTGATTGATGCGGTCATTTTGCTTGATGAGCATAAGGTTGCGTTGAATGCACCTGTTAACGTGATTACCGATAAGCTCTGTTTCAAAAAGATGAAAGAACTGTCTTTTGATGTGCTCCATGCGGAAGAGGCACTTGGAGGTTTCAATGCGATACTTCCAAATACACTCGGGGAGGATTCCAAACTAGATCTAGAGTTGCTGTTCAATGCCGTATTGTTGCAGAAGGAAAAAATCACAAATCTTATTAAAGTCGATGAATATGTCAAACCTATTTAATACAACTCGTTTTTTTGCGCTGATCCGCAGGCAATGGATCAGTTTTGGACGAATTTATCTGATGTCGGTAGGGGTGATAGCAGGTATTATATTTTGTTTTTATGCTTTCAATATCGGTGCAAATTATAATGATATAAAAAATGAATCTGCCCATGTTTATTCGGTGTTGAACTTTAGATCACCGTTGTTTTGTGTTTTAGGGATGTTTTTCGCGACCGTAATCTCGAGCAGCTATTTTGCCGATCTCGGAAGCAAGACAAAAGCAATTTTTGAATTGATGATACCGGCCTCCCGACTGGAGAAATTTCTGGTGGGGATTTTCTATACGTTGATCGTTAGCATCAGTTCTTACTTATTGATCTATTACCTGATCGACTTGACCTTTGTCTCTTATTTACGCGGTTTTGGTCCAGCTGTAAGAACCGAGATGAATTCGCTTGGTGAGCAGGTCACCGTGGATTTTTGGCAATATTATTTTAATGTGGATTATCCCAGGGGAATTTATTATTTATGTTTTTTACCATTCTTATTGAGCGCGATATTTTTACTGGGCGGTATTGTCTTTAAGAATTATCAATATATCAAAACGGCAATCTCACTTGTTCTTTACTGTGTGATCTGGATGTCTTGCTTTGTGTACCTGATGAAAACGCAGACGGAGAACACCGTGCAGCGTATGGATGATAATTATTGGTCAGATGTCTATCACATTTTTGGTTTAATCACGGTTGCAGGAATCGTGCTCACGGTGATATTCTGGGGGCTTGCCTTTTTAAGGCTAAAAGAGAAGGAGATTTAATATGGAATTTAATGCCAACAAAGCGATTTATCTACAAATTGCAGAATATGTATGTGATCATATTTTAATGGAGACCTGGAAAACGAAGGACAAGGTGCCATCCGTACGGGAATTGGCGGTTCAGCTGGAGGTCAACCCCAATACAGTTATGCGGACATACGATCTATTGCAGCAGAAGGAGATCATCGCGAATAAACGCGGGATTGGTTTCTTCCTGACCGAAGATTCTGTCAAGAACGTTAAATCCTACCGGAAGACCATTTTTTTGGAAGAGGATCTTCCACCTTTCTTTCGGAATATCTATTTATTGGAAATTGGTCTAAGTGAATTGGAACAACGTTACAGACAGTTTGTTGAACAGAATTTTAATCAAAATGAATCATGAAATTAAGTACTAAATTATTGATAGGGCTCGCAATAATCCTTTTTGTCGTTCCAACATTGGTCGCCTCTTATATTGTCCGGACCAATCGGGTAGATACAAATGTTTATCATGCGGAGATGGACAAAGAAGTGTCAAGTGCAGATGCAAAGGATGTTTATTTTCGATCCTTCCCATTGGGGAAATTTGACAAGCTTCAGCTACTCGGTTCGGATGCGAGAGGGATAAATCTGTACCTGGTAAAAAGCGATAAGTTTCTGGTAAAGATCAATAAGAGCCAGGCTGATTTTGTAAAGTCAAAGGTGGATGGAGACGGTTTCCTTACTCTGGATTTTTTGGAAGGCGGTGATAGATATTACAAATCAGTTTATGTTTTTGCGCCGGATCTGAGCCTATTAAAATTGCAAAATGCTGGTGTGAATGAATTCTCGGCGAAGCTGGATAAAATTACCATTGTCGGTGATAGCATTGAAAGTTTTTCATTAAGTGGAGAAACTGCTATAAATACGCTTAATTTGATTTTGACAAATTCGCATATAGACGATTTTGGGTACCGCGATGACAAAAATACGGCGCCTGTCAATCATTTATTCGTTGAGGCGACGAATACGATGCTGGGATTGCCGCGTGTTGATTACAAGACGGCTCATATTCTTGCTAAGAATTCGGAGATCTATTTCAATAGAAAGGGGGATAAATCCAAAGTTGATGTGTTGGATATCACAACGGAAGGGGGGTCTTCTGTTCGGTTGGATAGCTTGCAGTGGAACACATTGCGGGGAAATCTATCAAATGACACGAAAATAGATTTGCCCGTGCATGCGCTAAGGGGTCTGATCAAATAGCAAGATTTTCTAATTTTGTTGTAGGTATCTAGTAGAAAAGGTCAACATTCCGATTGAGGGAGTGTTGACCTTTTTTATTAACGATTATGGGGTGATGCTTGCTGCAACTTGTTGATCACTTGTGACACCGGGGGGCAGTTCGATGAGTTTGAAATTACGGAAGTGAATCTCTGATCCCTCAGATTCAAGGCAGAGGTAGCCTTTTTTTACAGTTGAATTTCGCAGGCCATTGACGAATTTTCCATTGACCGCTAATTTAACCGTGCCGTCAATACATACAATGGTGTATTTGTTCCATTCGCCTTTTCCCTTAGCTCTATTTTCAATGGACTTGCTGCGTGTGCCTCTGGGATTGTCCGGAACTGTAGTGACGCCGCCTACGCCAAAAAGCTCGCCGTGTACATAGGCGATCGGTGCCTGTTTTCCATCCATAAGGTTTTGATTTACCCAGTCTAATTCGAGCATTTGTACTTCGACGCCTCCGGGAAGTCTACCCGAAGGGTCGGGCTTGGCGTCTGACCAGACGAAAATTCCTGAATTACCGCCTGCATACTGGTGGTTCCATTCAACCTCGATCATAAAGTTTTCGTACTGCTTTGTGGATCGTACAACACCGATTGGTTTTCCTTTGCAAATGAGCAAATCTTTTTTGATAAGCCAAGTGTCCGGATCCGTATTGACATTGATCCAATGTATTGTTTTCGAGTTTTTCTTATTCGATATCCAATCTTCCCATTGGATTTCCTGGCCAAAATCGAATAAGGTTTTGGTTTGCGCTATGAGCTTGCTATTGTTAAGCAATAAGATGCTGAAAATCGTATAAATGAGTCTTTTCATCAGGTTTTATTGCTTAACTAAATTTCGTCTTCCCCGGTATGGCAATTGGCGGACCATCAACATTGAGTTCCCAATTATAGGAAGCTAATTCAGGGCCAAGATTTTCTTTTGAATTCATTACCTGGTCAAATGTCAAATTTTGTCCTGTATAACCGGCCATCCTTGCCCAGATCGCCAAGAGGGTACTGTTGCTCATCCACTCGCCATCGTTGATTGGTTTGTTGCGTCGTATTGATGCAAACAACTCATCATGTTGTGTTTGGTACATGTTGTTTTTTGTACCAGTGTAGTTCCAGTCTACTTTCCCGGATATGGTATGCTTTCCGCCGATCACAACCTCAGCGAGTCCCTCAGTTCCGAGCATGCTTACCGAGTTTCTTGGCGTGGTTCCGGCTTGTTGTCGACAGAAGTGCGTTCCGATTGCGCCATTTGCATATTTAAATTCAATTGCAAAATGATCATAGATATTTCCATACTTTGGATCTATGCGGACTTGTCGGCCACCTGTACCCATTGCGGAGATGGGCATAACATCACCCATTGCCCAAGACATCATGTCTAGACTATGTACCGCCTGTTCCACAATAAAATCGCCTGAAAGCCAGTTGTAATAAAACCAATTCCTCATTTGCTGCGTCATTTTATTCCATTCTGGGCGAGGTTCGATATAAGTTGCTTCGCCGCCATAACGAAATGTGCTGACTGATTTTACCTCGCCTATTGCCCCTTCCAGTACTTTGGTGAATGTCGCCCGGTTTGGTAGATCGTAGCGAAAACAAAAACCAGATACAAGTGATAAGTTTAATTCCTTAGCTTTTTTTACCGATTGCTGGACGCTGTGTAATCCGGGGATATCGACCGCCATCGGTTTTTCACAGAAGATATGTTTTTTTGCTTGAACGGCAGCTTTTAAATGAAGCGGTCTAAATGCCGGGGGTGAGGTTAACAATACGACATCCACATCGCTATTGATGACTTTTTCATATGCGTCGAATCCCAAAAATTTGCTTCCTTTGTCTATTTTTACTTGTTTCGGGCGAACCTCCATTAAAGCGGCGTAAGATTCATCCATGCGATCCTGAAAAACATCGGCCATTGCAGTAATTTGACAGTTTGGGTCGGCCTGCAAAGCTTGAATGGCTGCGCCGGTACCCCTGCCGCCACAACCTATTAATCCTACTTTAATAACCTGATCTTTGGATTGATCCGTAAAGGCTAATAGGGTGGAGGTTGGTAGTGATGTCCCGAGTGCAATAATACTGGATTTTTTCAGGAAGGACCTTCTTGAATTGTGTTCTGGGTGGTTATCGGAATGACGTGGCATTTTTATGTTTTATGGTTATAAATGATTGTAATAAGGTTAAATTTTGTCAAAAAGCAGAGGTTGATTTTCGGTGTTCTATTTGGCAGTCCAAAAAATAAGTCTCAAATTCAAAATAATTTTTTTTGTTTCTCTTTTTCAGCATTTCAAGTAACAGTTCCACTGATTTATCAGCCATGAGGCGTGTGGGCTGAGTAATCGTTGTCAACGATGGGTTCAGGCTATTCGCAAAGGGTGTATTACTGAATCCGATTAAATTCATGTTTTCAGGAATCTTCACCTTAAGCTTATTTAAAATATGTAAGACCTTTAATGATAAAGTGTCAGTAGTAGATAAAAGTGCGTCTGGAGGAGATGGACTGTTTAATAAAGCGCTTATTTTACGTTCGAGTTCCTCATCAATATCATCTTTAGGGCTTGAATAAGATATTTCAACAATATTATCTTGGTTGTAAGGAACCGAGCTGTTAAAAAGGGCATCTTTGTAGCCTTTAATTCTAGTGGCATTTCCTCCGATATCTTTACAGAGCAATAGCATAATGTTTTTGCGTCCATTTTTTATCATTTCCGCCGTGGCTTGATAAATCACTTTGTTATTCTGTATACCAATTTTAAAGGTGTCAAGTTGGTGATTTATTCGATCAAATATAATAATCGGACATATTTGGTCCATGATGTAGATTAACAGCGATAGGCTGGAATCATTTTTTACCGGGGAAATGATAATGCCGTCGATATTACTTTGCACACAGAGTTCTAACGCCTCCTTTTCTTTTTTCTCATCGTTGAAGGTTTGTAGTAGGATTAATTGATAATTTGTTTGCGATAAAATAAGAGAGATTTCTTCGTAAAAATCAAAGAAGAACGAACTGGAAATAAAAGGGACGATAATGGCCAGTGTATTTGAACGTCCTGTTTTTAGGCTTTTGGCGGAAAAATTGGGTATATAGTTAATCTTTTGGGTGTAAGCTAGTATCATTTTTTTTGTTTCCGCACTGATTTCATGACTATCATTAAGCGCTTTGGAAATAGTTCCCGGTGACAGGTTTAATTGCTTTCCAATCTCTTTTAAGGTGACTCTTTTCATGTTCTCTTTCCTCTCCGTTTCTTATAATCGTTCCCGTTCCATTCACTATGGAATAGAGATCGAATTATTTTTACGCATGCTACTTAGCAGGTCTAATTGTATTCAGATGATGAATTATTAAATTATAAAGATAAGATAAAAAAAAGGTTTTCAAATGGAGATTGTAAAAACCAATAGTAATCCCCTAAAAAAGGTTTATTTGAAGAATTTGGTACAGCCGGGAGAGGGAAGGCTGGAGACTGGCTACGATCCATGCGGGATATTTCCGTTTTGGAAAAAATAATGTATCCCTGTTTATTCTTTGGTTCCGCCAAAAAGCTTACTAATTAGCCATATGATAAGGGTTACGACAACAACGACGATAAGTATGCCGGTCCAGACACCAGCTTTAAAGATGCTTTCTATGACTGAGCAGCTCGTCATAAGTAGAAATGTACTTAATATCAGGGTAAAAGGCAATATTCTTTTCATAATGGGTCTTTTAATTATTTATCTTTTATGTAGTAACGACAATTTAAAGCGTAAATAGTTTGTAATATATCTAGCATATTTGATGCTTTTTTTTGATTTCTGCACATCCCTGAGCCTCCGACGGATCGAACCCGGTCGGCCCTTCGTTCAAATCCTAATCCCCTTAAACAAAAAAAGCTAATCTTGCGATTAGCTTTTCTAAGTGAACCCGCTGGTACAGAACTCGAACTCTTTTTTGGAAGATTTAAGACGATTAAATCAACTTAAAGACAGTCCGTACCAATCTGATATATTCGTGGAAAAGGTTAATCAACCTAAACCTAAACAGCTTCAAATTTCGACAAAGGTAAACAAATTGAAAAGATGACAATGGCTTTTCTCCGAAAATTTCAATGTGGTCTTCAAAAAAAATCTTTCCCGACTTCGACCTGTATCATGAAAGAAACTCATTGCTAAGGACAATATTTGTGCATAAATAGTGATAGTGTTCAGTTTTAAAAAATCTTAGCTATGAGACATCCTTTGAACAACATTGTGGCTGAAATCCAAAAGCAAGAGAGAAAGCTGTCAGCCGAAACATCCAGTTTCATTGACGAAGCATATAAGATGACGGTATACCTCCAAGAGTTGTTAAGTACCGTTAAAGATGACGTAATAAAAGACGGCTTTTCCAGTAAGGATGAGGAAATCCAATTTTTTAAACAGGTAAAGCCGAACATCCTCGGAAAACTTATCTATTACAATAAGGTGTACCGCATTGAAACGGCTTGCCCCGTGGGTAACGGAAACCTGTATCAAAACTATTTCGCTTTGCAACTGCGTGACTTAAAACAGGAATACACCGAGCATGTCTGCAATTCTGAATTTTACAGGTACTTCCGTTCCGGCAGAACCGACCGTGACGGAAATTATTTCACGTTGGGAAACATCAATTATTATGACGGGCTGAACAGCTTTGTATTTGAAATCGACCCCAAATTTTCAACCTACTTTGATTATAAGGTGGCGAAAATCATAGCCAACGAATTAATCTATAATTACCTGACGACTAAACTAAACCCCGAACAAAATCCCGATGTATTGCTCCAACACGAGGAAACAAAAGATTTTTTTTGGACACAGACAAAAAATGCCCTTATCGAATTGATTTATGCACTCTACGCCTGCGATGCCATTTCACATGGTAAAATAGGCATCCGCAAAATAAGTATGGTATTTCAAATCCTGTTCCGCATTTCGCTGAATGACATACACAACAGCTTCCATAGAATGAAAACCCGTGCAGGCTCACGGACATTGTTTTTAGACCAACTGAAATACAGTCTGGAGAAATATATGGACAGGGAAGAAAGCCTGTAATTGTTATCTTATCTTTCCGGTATAAGGACAGCATCAAACGGTGCTGTCCTTTTTTTGTGCATTTGCCGATATGTGTCTATCGGCAAATGGGTTGGATAGGACACCAAGTGATTGACCAAAAGTGCTGAAATCCCCTAAAAACAGCACTTTACACAATTTGTAAAAAAATGAAAAAAGTGCTTTTTTGATACATACGTATCGGATGACAGCCTCCGCCAATCGCTCCAATTTTGTAGTGTTAAATCATTAAAAAGTATTGCTATGAACATCGACAGAATGGAATTTATCGCTTGGATGGAACGTATCATGGAACGCTTCGACATTTTGAAAGAATACGTCCTCAACATCAAGAAAGAACGCCACAGTATAGACGGCGAGGAACTTTTGGACAACCAAGACCTGCTCCTCATGCTGAAAATCAGCCATCGTTCCCTGCAACGCTACCGCTCCACAGGGAAGCTACCGTATTACACCATCAGCGGAAAGTTGTACTACAAACTATCGGATGTACACCAGTTCATCAGGGAGAGTTTCAAAGCCCCTATACGGCGTACAAAAGAAAACCGATGACAAACCCTACCACGTGAGGACGAATACGGCTATGCCGTATCTGCTTCACCTACATTCGGACAATGTAAACTTTAAAAAATCAATATCATGAGCGAACAAGCAAACGAAAATCCACAGCAATATCCCGAACAGCTTTCGGATGTGCTATTGGTGATGGACAAGGAAAAAAAGACCATCCAAGCCGTCGCAGGTGTTGACGAAAACGGCAATCTGAAAACCGTAGATGCCAACAAGAAAAACCAAAACCAATTTATGCGAGTGGACAGAGCCGGAGATCTGTTTACAAATTTCTTCTCCAACTTTTGGCGACAGCTAAAAGACCCGACCCACTTTTCATTCTTTAAAGTACCTGCAAATGAAGCGGTCGATACTGCCAAACAGATACAGAAACAGGTCGATACCCCGACCAAAGAGGGTGAAGCCGTCATGGCAAAGCATGAGGTCAAAGAGCCAAAAGAGAAACAGCAGGAAACCAAAAAGGATGTGGAAGTACCACAGGCAACACCCCAAATGCAGGAAGCAGAGGAAAAAAACGATCATCGCTATAAAGCGGAAGACGTTGACTGGAAAAATTTAGAGCAATTCGGGGTAAACAAAGAACGACTTGAAAAAGACGGACAGTTGGACTTGCTATTGAAAGGCTATAAAACCAATAAAGTCTATCCGACAAGTTTCAATTTCGGTTCGGTTATTATGCGCTCGGAGGCACGTCTCGGTTTCCAAGACGGTGAAAACGGGAAACCTGTACTTATGATGTATGGTGTCCGCCATGAGCCAAACCTCCATACCCCTTTCTTTGGTCACGAATTTACCAAAGAGGACAGGGAAAACCTGCTGAAAACCGGAAACATGGGGCGTGTAGTGGAATTGACCAACCGCAAAACCGGAGAAAAAATACCGTCCATTATCAGTATAGACCATCTAACGAATGAGGTTATCGCATTCCGGCAGGACAGGATAAAAGTACCCGATGAGATTAAGGGCGTAAAGCTGACCGATGACCAAAAACAGGATTTGAAAGATGGGAAAGCCATTTATTTGGAGGGGTTGGATTTTAAAAACAGTACGAACAAAAATGCCTATATACAGTTCAACGCCGATAAAAAATACCCAGAGTTTCTTTTTGGCGATAAAGCACCCAAGCAAACACAGGAACAAGACCCGAAATATTACCGTGGTAAAACGTTCTCCGATGAACAGTACAAGCAACTTACGGATGGCAAAACTATTTATGTGTCGGATTTCAAAGATGGGCAAGGACATCCGTATAAGGGGTATGTTACATTGAACAAAGAAACGGGAGGCTATAATTTTAGCTTTAAAAACCCCAATGCGTTGAAAAATAAGGCACAGCCTGCCGAAGCACACAAAACACAGGTAGGCGTAAATTCCGAGGGAAAGACCAACGAGGCGACAAAGAACATCAGAGAGCCATTGAAACCGGAACAACAAACGCCGAAAAACAAAACCCAACAGCAACGGCAGAACAACCCCAATGCTCCGGCTAAATCCAAAGGGGTAAGAAGATAATACCATCAAAAAACATTTTTCTTTGGAAATCCCCTCTCACAGAATACGAGGGGTTTCTCAAAGAGAAATGTCCAACACTTAATCCATTAGCATTATGAAAGCAATCATTGCAGAAAAGCCAAGTGTGGCAAGGGAAATAGCTACCTTATTGGGAGCGACCGAAAAACGGGATGGCTACCTAACGGGAAACGGGTATGAAGTTACGTGGGCATTGGGGCATTTGGTCGGACTGGCGATGCCCGAAGATTACCGGGTGTCGGGCTTCCAACGTGAAGCCCTGCCCATATTGCCCGACCCTTTTTTACTGACGGTACGAAAGATAAAAAAGGACAAAAGCTATGTTCCCGATAGCGGAGCATTGAAACAGTTGAAAACCATCGAACAGGTCATCGGTAGATGCGATAGTATTATCGTGGCCACCGATGCCGGACGTGAGGGCGAACTCATCTTTAGGTACATCTACGAATACCTAAAATGCCGTAAACCCTTTGAACGTCTATGGATAAGCTCGTTAACAGAAAAAGCGATTAAACAGGGTTTTGACAGCCTAAAAGCCGGAAGCGATTTTGACGGGCTGTACAGAGCCGGACAAGGGCGAAGTAGAGCCGATTGGCTTGTGGGTATCAATGCCTCGCAGGCGTTGAGCATTTCGGCAGGTCGTGGCGTGTACTCGCTCGGACGGGTACAAACGCCAACGCTTACCCTTGTCTGCAAGCGGTATTTGGAAAACAGGGATTTTGCCATCAAAAAATATTTCCAAATCCAGTTGGAACACCGCAGAGAATTTGTGGACTTTAAGAGCCTTTCAAAGACCAAATGGGATGACAGAAAACTTGCTGACGATACGCTGAAATCTATCCAACGTGCCGGAACGGCTACTGTTACGGCAGTCGAGAGCAAAACGGTTACGGAGCAACCGCCTTTGCTATTCGACCTTACGGGATTGCAGAAAGAAGCCAACAAAAGAGCATCCTATACCGCCGAGGAAACATTGAACATTGCCCAAAGCCTTTACGAAAAGAAGTTTATCACCTATCCACGTACAGGGAGCAAATATATACCCGAAGATATGTGGTCGGAAATCCCTGCACTGATTAGGAATTTGGAGGCAAGGGCTTCGTGCAAAAAGGCTGTCGGGAAAGTGAAATGGGGGCGTTTCAATAAACGTATCGTGAACGATGTAAAAGTAACAGACCACCACGGTCTGCTGATTACCGAAAAAATCCCGTCCGAACTGTCCGCACACGAAAACGTCATATATGATATGATTGCGCACCGCTTACTGGAAGCCCTTTCATCTGCCTGTACTAAAGAAATAACCGACATCGGATTGCAGGCTTTACACTGTGATTTCACATTGAAAGGGTGCAAAATCCTCGAAGCCGGATGGCGTGGTATCAAAGAAAAATTTGCAGATGACGACAGCGAGCCTGTACAGGAACTGCCGGAATTAAAGGTCGGTGATGAACTGAAAATCAAAGAGGCTTCCGTACTGGAAAAGAAAACCAAACCGCCCGTACTTTACACCGAGGCAGGTCTGTTGTCCGCAATGGAAAATGCCGGAAAGGAAGTGGACAACGAGGACGAACGCAAAGCCCTAAAAGACATCGGTATCGGCACACCTGCCACAAGAGCATCCATTATAGAAACCCTTTTTAAAAGGGATTATATACGGCGAGAAAAGAAATCGCTAATCCCTACCGATAAGGGGTTGCAGGTTTACGGGGCTGTCAAGGACAAAAAGATTGCCGATGTAGCCATGACAGCCGAATGGGAATTGGCGTTGCAAAAAATCGAGAACAACGAGACAGATGCAGATGCTTTTCACAGGGATATGGAAGCCTATACCACTTCCATTACACGGGAGATTTTGGATATGAGCATTGCCAAAGAAAAGCAACCCGAACTGACCTGCCCCAAATGCAAGAGCCATCAGTTATTGATGTGGAATAAGGTTGTAAAATGCCCTGATAAGGGGTGCAGTTGGCTTCAATTCCGTACCGTGTGTGGAGTGCCTTTGAGCATTGCCGATATAGAAAGCCTCGTGACCAAAGGTAAGACCAATCTTATCAAAGGCATGAAAAGTAAGTCGGGCAATAAATTTGATGCCTATATCGTCATGGACGATACAGGCAAAGTGTCTTTTGAATTTGAAAAGCGGAAACCCAAAAGGAAATAAAAGCCAATGTTTCTGAACGGCATACAGCGTGAGGGATAGAAGCGACATCCTTTTGTGGTCCTTTCAGATCCACAAAAGATATAGCGGATAGCCCGACCCGTCTGCATTACTGCTATTGCCTGTTGTGCGGTGGTGAAATGCAGACGGTGGCACGCCCAAACTCTACTTTTCGTCTTGCTCGTCCATTCTCCGTATAAGTTCATCCCGTAGCGCATCAAGGAATTTTGTTCGGTTCATCTTCCGGTTTCTCAACTCCAAATAGGTTTGGTAGAAATTGCCCAAGTCAATCTCAAAGGCACTTTCAAAGTATTGGGCAACTTCCCTTATATCGTTGTTCCCATTGTCAAATACATTTTGGTAGTGCAGGGCATAAATCAGTTCTATCAATGCCACCTTGCTACCTGTCCATTTCAGTTTCTTTTGAGTTTTCGATTTATTTTTTTTGATTTTTTTATACAACTGGTCTTCGATGTAGACCTGAATCAAATCGTTGGCTATTATCTTGGCGACCTTGTAATCATGTGAGGTCGAAAAGGTATGGTCTGACTGGAAATAGTACGTGTCCAACCATAACTTTATATCATGCTTGCCCCGAACGAAATATTTCTCGTCAAGGAACGAATTGTTGCTACGGTAATACTTGTAAAAATCGAGGTTGTTGTTATAGAACCTCTTTAGCTTTCTCAGTTCTTTTTTTAGGTATTTCCTTATAGGTTTTGCGCCATAGGGTTTCTTTGTCTCGATTTTGTAAACGGCGTTGTAGTAAATGAGTTTTGACAAGATAACAGGTTTCTGATTCTTAAAAAAAAAGATTTCGTCCTTAATATTACTAAACCCTTTTATTAATAATTGACTTTCCAATTCTGACAATGATTTTAAAATAAGTTCTATATCAAGCTCTATTTGATGGATAAAATTATCATTGGTAGTATGATTTTTTTTTAGATTCCCATCTAAACTATTTAGTATACTGTAGAATATATTGTTCATTCTAATAAGGGATATTACCTTTTCTTAATTTCAAAACAACATGTTGAATTTGTGGCAAGAGGAGCAAAACAACAATTACTAAAATCACACCTGTTAGCATCCAGTCGTAATAATCTCTAGTAGCACGAGCCAATATTTGATGACCTACCATTTGATTAAAGTAGCCTGAGGATACTGCTTTTGAAGTATAGATATCGCTACCGGTATTCATATATTGATTTTGAATATCCAGTAAGGTAGTTGGCAATTGAGGGTTGGTTTCCGTAACTGCTTCCCGAATCTTTTCGCGAACTCCTGACTTTGCAAATAATTGAAGTTCGTTATTCAGTGCCAGACTAGCTGTAAACCCTGTAAACCTAGCCAATATACCAACGAGCGATGCATTGATAGCAATTGCTGGCGGTGCTGATGAAGCGGTAAACGAAACAATAGGAACAAATAAGATTCCTGTTGCCACACCATAAATAAACATCGGTAAAATGAAATCCATTGTTTCGCCCTGTACAGAAACAAATAGTATCATATATGCATAATAAATCGCCATAATTCCAAAGCCAACAATAATCATTCTTATCAGATTATAACCCATCAAAACAAATCTGGAAGTAACGAACATGCTCAGTGTAGTCCCTAAAATTACAGACGTCCATATCGGAATGGTGCTCAATGGGTCATTTCCTAAAATTATTTCAAGATAGCCGTAGGCAAGTCCTGTACTTCCTTTAAAAATATAAAATGTAAAAAGGAGTACTAGACCAATGACAAAATTCTTGGTCTTGAAAATCTGTAAGTTGATTAATGGTCGTTTAAGCTTCAATTCTCTAATGATGAAAAGTGAAAGAATAATTAGATTGATTACGCTAAGCGTAGTGATTAATGAACTACCGAACCATCCCAATTGTCGCCCATAGACAAGGATGTATCCCAAGATTAAGATGAAAGACACGTAAAACAGATAGCCTATCCAATCCACCTGATACAATGGAATCTTTTTGGTAAATCGAGCTTTGCTGTTCATCGTAAGCAATATGGTAATCGTTAGAATGAAGAGTATGACGATAAATCCGTAGAATAGCCAGTTAAAATCAAAAAAATGAATGACTACACTGGTAAAAATAGAATAAAAAGGAACGGCAATCTGTATGCTGCCATACAGTAGGCTAAAGGCAATCACACGGGCACGTACAGATTGTAATCTTGGAAAAATGAGTTGTAACACAATTCCTGACATCAATGCACAGGTAATTCCTTGAAAGAACTGGCAAATAACAAACAATGTCCAATCTTTAAAATGAAAACAGAGCACAGAACATATTGCGTTTACAGCAAGGGCAATCAGTAAATATTTCCTAGGTGCAAAATATTTTACGATCCGAAAATCAAGTGCCAGGAAAGCTACAGTAGAGCCATAGATAACGACCATACCATATTGCACATCGGTAGGTTGTATACCGTAAAAACCCATCGCAGCAACTGGATTACCGTAATAAGCAAAGCTAAACAGACAGGTCATAAGAATGGCAAATATGACAGATCTCGCCACCCATTCAGATACCCAGGATTTGAAAATCGGTATTTTATGTGCTTGCATCATTAATCTTTTAAAACATAAACATTAGCATTCATCCCGGCAGAGAGTTTCCCTAATTTTTCAGGCGTATCGGTCAGTTTAATTCTTACAGGAATACGTTGGATGATTTTGACAAAATTACCTGTTGCATTATCTGGTGGAAGTAGCGAATAACGTGAACCTGTGGTGGGCGAAAGTGATTCGATAGTACCATTGAATTTTTCATTCGGAAAAGCATCAACTTCTATAGACACTGCTTGTCCAATCTTAAAGTTGCCAATCTGTGTTTCTTTAAAATTGCCAATCACCCATTTTTCCTCGGCTTTGTTCACCAAAAAAGCCAAAGTTTGCCCAGCTTGTATCAGTTGACCTTCCTGAATGGTCTTTTTACCAATTTGCCCATCAAAAGGTGCAGTGATAACCGTATATCGAATGTCCAATTCTTGTCTTTGAACAAGTGTTTCTTTAATTTTTATCTCTGCCTGTATAGCATTATGTTGAGCTCTGAAATCATTCAATTTAGATTCTGCTACTTCTAAAGAAGCTTTAGCCTGATCATAATCTGACTGTGCAATGGATAAAGAAGCATTGATGTTGTCGAATTTTTGTTGTGTGGTAGATTCATCCGCCAGTAGATTTTTATAACGGTCAAATTCTTTTTGCTGTTGGTTCAATCTCGCCTTAGCTCCTGCTAATTGTGCTTTTATAACCTCAATACTTTTAAGTTGCGTTTCTTCGCTCGCAGTTAAAATCGGTAATTTAGCGTGTGAACTCATGAGTTCTGCTGATGCCGCGTCTTTTTTCAGTCCATACTCGTCCAACTCAATGACCACAAGTGTATCACCTTTTTTAACAAGCTGATTGTCCTTGTAATATATTTTGCTGATATAGCCACCCACTTTTGCGTTTATCGGTGAGAGATAAGCATCTACCTGTGCGTCATTAGTTTGTTCATAGCGATATCCTTTAAAGAAATAGGTAGATCCCCAGATAATGATCCCTACGAATAATGCGATACCAAACCATTTGGTTAGGTTTACAATAATTTTATCTGTTTTATTTTTGTTCATAATATTTGTATTAAAGAATTCCTATAATTGCTAATAGTCTGATATGGGTTACTTTTACGTTTGTTTGTGCTGTTGTCAGATTGAATTTTGCTTCCAATAAGGCATTTTCTGCTTCCAAGAGATCGGTCAGTAATGATTCCTGATTTAGGTAGCTACTTCTGATAACGCGAACGGTTTCGGCGGTTTTAATAATATTTTGTTCTGCCGTTAGCACACTTTCCAAAGCCTGTTTTTGCTGTAAATAAGCTTCTTTTACCTGAAGAGAGATTTCTTCCTTCTTCATTTCTGCTTTTTCTTTCGCTTGATTGCTGACAACTTGGGCACGAGCAATGGTATGTTTGCTTTTGTACAAATTATCAATAGAATACTGTACTTTAATTCCTGTCTGACCAAATCCCCACAAATCGTTTGAATACGGATAAAAGGAAATCTGTGGATAGTTGTAATTATAGTTAGAGTACAATGAAACTTTGGGTAATAGCGTAGTTTTCACTTGTTTTACGTTCAGTTCACTCCATTTGATGTCACTACCAGCCATTTTGTATTCTGGGGATTTGTTGAAAGCAATGTCTACATAGTCATTGTAGTCACCGTCTGTGATAGTGTTTAATTCAATTGTATCTTCGTATTTGATTGCTAGCCCCATATCATTTTCACGTCCCATCAGAATATTGAGCCGTTGTTTGGCGATTTCAATCTTTTTCGTAACATCGGAAAGATTAAGTTCCAGTTGAGACAATTTCACGGAGGTTCTCAGTACATCACTCTTTAATACAGTGCCGTTTTTATGTAGACTTTCTATCAATCTCAATTGCTTTTTTTCTGCTTCAATCTCTGCATTTAGAAAATCATAGAAATGCAAGAACTTATATAAATCAAAATAAGCAACTGCAACATTATATTTTACACTATGCTTTTGCAGATCAACTTCATATTGTTTTCGTGTCTCTTCTTCCTTTTTCATGGCGATGTTCCTTTTGTCTTTACCGCCATTGTAAAGATTAAAATTTAAGTTGTAGCCTACTCCGTACCCATAGCCCTTTACAGGTACATCTTGTGGAGAAGAGAATAATCCATTGTCATAAATCAGAAATTTGGAATTGAGTTTTAAGTCCCCACCTACTGAAAGTTCGGGCAACAAACGGTCTTTGGCTTCCAATATTTCTATTTTACTTTGCTGAAGATTTAGATCAGATAGTTTCAGTTGTCGATTATTCATTTCAGCAACTTTCCATATTTCTTCCAAACTTAAAGGTTGGACTTTTTCAGTATGCTGAGCGTAAATATGGTGTGCAAATAACAGCATCAGTACACTCAGGATCGGAACTGTTTTATATTGTTTCATTAGTTTTGTTTTTATAAATGATTGGTTTCTTTCTCTTTTCTAACCATTGTTTTAATAACTTTTTCAACTCATCAAAAGCAAAGCTTAAATCGACCATTGGCATAAAGGGACTGGAATAGGCACAAGCCAGCCAGTAGATGCTGGCTTTATCTATTTCTTCATCTGTACGAATTAATTTATGTTCAGATTTTTGGGCTTGTATTTCAAGCTCAGAATCTTTGTCGGGTTTTATGATTTTATGTTTCATAACGATTCTACGATTATTAACACAACAAAATTATTCAAGATACCAAGCTATTTTTCTATATAATTAGCCTAATATTTGCTATATTTGGCCATATGGAAGTTCTTAGCCAATTAATAAATATTGTGGATCAAAATCCCGAATCAATTCTAGTGATGCGACAACAAACTGAGCAGCGTTTACCTGCTCATCAGCACGATAAAGCTCAGTTATTATTGGTTTATGGGGGAATTGCTTATTTACAAACAGACACAAAAGATTTCTATATTCCGTCTAATCATTATATATGGATACCCAAAAACTACCCTCACAATCTGATGTTTAATACACAGGATTTATACATTATAAATATTTATTTTCCAGATGAAAAAGCAGATAGTTTTTATGATGAACTGGGTATTTATCCTGTTAGTAAGCTTCTGGCAGAAATGCTCTCATTTAGCGAGAAATGGCAAGGTGATTATTTTAAACGTTCATGGGAATTTGAGTTTTTAACTACGCTTAAAGGCGTATTATCAAAGGAAAACCTCAAAAAATTCTCCATTCAACTTCCTACAACTGACGATAAAAGGCTCAATGCCATAATCGACGGTTTTAGAAATCGATTAAATGAAAATCTAAGTTTAGATAGTATTGCTCAGCAATCGGGAATGAGTGTAAGAAGTTTGACCAGATTATTCCAAACGAAATTGCATATCACTTTTGTTCAATACTTAAAAATGCTTCGTATTATTAGAGCAATGGAATTGATTAATGATACAGATTTGAACATGACGGAGATAGCTTATGAAATAGGATATTCAAATATATCTGCGTTTAGCAATAATTTTCAGCAACTAACTAATATGAGACCTACTGAATTTAAAACCAAATAAGAACGGCCGCTTTAATTGGTTTAGCGGCATCCTAATTAGGAAGCATCAGAAAATTTGCTTTAAACAAATTTTCTGATGCTCATTGCATATCCCAAATGTAACCCTTCGTGAAAGTTATTGCATTCAAACGCATCTTGAATAGAAGTTAAGTGAAATCCTATTCCTGTTGTGCGTTCGTTATAGGTAACGAAAGTGCCATTTTCAAAATCATTGATGGTTCGTTCAATTTGAGAAATCAACAGGGATCTAAGTCCGTCTGCTTCTTGTTGAGAAACAGGCGCTGTCGGTTTTGTTCCAGATTGATATTTATTGAACATTTCGTCAGAAAGATATCCTTGCAAATCGGAGCCTATGTAAATCAATTTGTGTTGCGTAGCAATGATGTGTCCGATGTTCCAGATCAGATTGTTATTAAACCCGTTGGGGATTTCATTGAGTTGGTCTAACGAATATTTATCAAAAAAATCCAGATATAATTTCCGACTAGTTTTCCATGTTTTAAATACAGTTTCCATTTTTTATTGCATTTGTAAATATCCGATCTGCATTATTACTTCAAAAAGTTCATTCTAAAGATAGGAAAAATCTAAAAGTATTGATGTTGATGGTTTGATTTAACTCAGCATCACATTACAAGCGTTTTCCAATTTCATAATGCACAACAGATTGTAAATAATATAAAAGGACTGATTTTGAAATTTACAGTCCTTTTTTAATTATTTATACCCCTTAAGAATATCCTCTATCATGGTCCTCGTAGAATAAGATCCTCCTCCAGAAAGATACCAAACATCAGGGTCAAGATAGATAATTTTATTTTTCTTGTATGCACTGGTTTGTTGAACAAGCTTGTTTTCGATTTCATTTCTATTTGTCACATTTCCCAAGACTGAATTTCGATCAATAATGTATAATACATCAGGGTCTTTTTCAGCGATATACTCACTAGAGACCACAGTTCCATGATAAATAGCTTCTTCTTTTAAATCATCTGCCGCCTTAGCTTTTAAATCACTAAAGACAAATCCATATCTGGAATCGGAACCAAATGTGCTAAAAGTTCCTGCATTATAAAGCAGAATCATAATTTTATTCGATGAAGAAGCAATCTTTTTAGAAGCTTCGTTTATAGCTTGTTCCAATTCTTTATTTATTTGATTAGTTTGATCAGTTAATTGAAAGACCCGTCCTATAGTATTGATATTTTTTTTGATAGATGACTTAAAGTCTCCATTTTCTATGCCGAGATATAATGTCGGGGCTATAGAAGAAAGTTTTTCATAATCTTTTGCTTGTAAGGCAGATATAATAATAAGATCGGGATTAATCTTACTAACCATTTCAAAGTTAGGTTGTAAAATGGACCCACCATCTTTGACGTTTTTATCGTTAATATATTTATGTAGATATTTAGGTACATAATCCTTACAAATTCCTGCGACAGGTATATTAAGTTCATTCAGAGTTTCGAGACTACCCATATCAAATACCACAACCTTTCTCGGATTAGTTGAGACATTTATTTCTCCAAGTTCATGTTGAACGGTTATACTATCCACTTTGTCTTTTTTGCTTTCATGGTTATTGCAGCTTATAATTAAACTACTGAGACCTCCTAAGAGTGTTAAAAAAAAGTTTCTAATTTTCATGATATAAAAAAATTATTGATTAATTATTTTTGTTATTTATAGTAATTGCAAATAATGACTTTGTCATCTTGTATTATTTTGAATTCGATATCGAATAATTCTTTTAGGTTCTTTTCGGTTATAACTGATTTATTGGAGCCATAAAAAAATACACGACCATTTTTCATCGCAATTATATAATCGCTATAATTTGCCGCAAAATTTATGTCATGGACAACTGTAATTACAGTTTTTCCGTATTCGTCAGCAAGGAATCGTGTTGTATTCATGATTTCTACTGAGTGCTTCATGTCAAGATTATTTAAAGGTTCATCCAGCAGTATATATTCTGTATCTTGAGCCATTACCATGGCTAAAAAGGCTCTTTGAAGCTGACCTCCACTAACTTGATCTATATATGCATGTTTGATATCTTGAAGATTCATTTTATTTATAGATTCTTCAATTTTCATATTATCCTGAATAGTCAGTTGCCCTTTACTGTGAGGAAATCGTCCAAAATCAACCAATTCTTTGATCGTTATCTTCACATCAAACACATTCTGTTGCCTTAAAAATGATATTTTTCTTGAAAGTTGGTCTAATGAATAGTTAGATAACTTTTTACTATCAAGAATAATAGAACCATTGTCTGCTTTTGCCAATCTTGCCACTAATACAAGAAGCGTAGATTTTCCAGCTCCGTTAGGTCCAATTAATGAGATAACTTTCCCTTTTGGAATTTCTAAATTTATATCGTGCAAAATAGGTATGCCTGCATAACTTTTGCTTAGTGAATTGATGTTTATCATTTTTTAGTTCTTAAAGTTCGAAGTATTAATAAAATAAAATAGAGTCCTCCTGCGAGGTTTATCAATACCCCGAGGCTGTGTCTATAATTTAAAATATGTTCAATCACAAATTGAGCCGCCAACATGGACATTGCTGTAATAAAAAATGCAACAGTTATGGTTCTATGATGAAGATATGTGTTAGTCAATCGATAGCTAATATTAGATATAAATACACCTATAAAAGTTATTGGTCCGATAAGTGCTGTGGATATTGCTATTAGTACTGATATTCCGATAAGCTGATTTCTGGCAATCTTGTCATAATCTACTCCAAGTCCCAAGCTATATTCTCTACCAAGAACCAGAATATCTAGAAATTTAAAGAAACGAGATAAATAGACTATGACAATCAATATCGTAACTACGGCTATTGAAATAGTTTTTATCGAGATTCTACTCAACGAGGAAAACATAGCACCTTGGATATACCCAAACTCATTTGGGTTGATAATCATTTGTAAAAACTGAGTCGAAGTATTGAAGAATATCCCAAGTACTAAACCTATAAGTAAAATAAAGTATACATTTTTCTTATTTCTCTTAAAAAACACTCTATAGAGAATCAGGGAATAAACTATCATGATGCTTGAAGCAAAAATGAAACTTAATTCTTTAGATCTGAAAAACAAGCTATTGCCGCCAAATATTAATAAAAGTAATACCTGTGAAAAGACATACAAATATTCGTATCCCATTAAAGAGGGAGTAAGAATTTTATTGTCCGAAATAGTTTGAAATACCACTGTAGAGTAAGAGATACTGATACTTACAAGAATCAATGCCACTAAACGTTCCACTCTTCCTGCAACAACGAATTTGTTACTGAAATCTATATCGTAACTTAGGAATGTCAACACAATTACTACCAGCAATGTCAACAAAATGAACAATAGTTTTTTCATCGATTCCTATTTATTAGAATAATTAAGAAAATAACAGCTCCTAATGATCCTACAATCATACTGACAGGTATTTCATAAGGATAAATGATAAGTCTTCCTACAATATCGCAAATCAGTAATGCCAGAGCACCGTAACATGCTGTAAAAGGTAGATTTTTACGCACATTATCACCGTATATAAATGCTACAATATTTGGAATTATGAGGTCGATGAATGGTAATGAGCCAACCGTCAAAATAGTTGTGCTTACCATGATAGAAGTAAGAATCAAACCAATGATAACAACCATTTGATAATTGATTCCTAAAGATGTTGAAAAATCTCGTCCCATCGATGCTATAGTAAACTTACGGGCATATAGGTAGCATATGACAAACAAAGGCACCATCAAATAAATTATTTCATATTGACCCTGCAATGTTTTTGTGAAATTTCCGACCATCCAACTCTCCATATTCTGTACTATGTTAAGCTCAACACCAAATAGATTACTTATTGAGTTGAGTGTATAACCGAACATTATTCCCAATATGGGTATAAGAACTGTATTGCGGTTGGCTAACTTGGTAATTGAAAAAACAAAAAGTAAAGTAAAGCCGAAACAGAAAAGAACACTAAACAGTAGTTTAGTAAATACACTGTACTGGGGAAACAAAAACAAACTAAATAATATACCAAGTTTTGCAGAATCCAATGTTCCAGATGTTGTGGGAGAAATAAACTTATTGTGGGAAAGCTGCTGTAATATAATACCACAGATTGAAAGCCCTGCACCTGTTAAAATAAGTGTAACTGTTCGAGGAATTCTACTTATAATAAGTATTTGTAGATCCGAGTGTTTTAGCAATGTAACACTATTTGGCAATATTGATTTAACCCCAATAAGAAGTGATGCAACAGAAGCAACCAATAAAATAAAATATAGTGTTACAATATGAATTGCATTAGCTTTGTTTTTCAAATAATAAAGTTTTGTCATTCCTTCTTTGAATAAGAATTAAAGTTCAAAACTATT
This sequence comes from Sphingobacterium sp. HMA12, assembly GCF_002933815.1. Taxonomy (GTDB): domain Bacteria; phylum Bacteroidota; class Bacteroidia; order Sphingobacteriales; family Sphingobacteriaceae; genus Sphingobacterium. Next base: position 2,391,174 of record NZ_BEYR01000001.1, on the reverse strand, counting down.
AAAGATGAAGGCTTGTTTATATCTATAATTAGCCTAATATTTGTTGTATTTAGCCAATGGGTTTTCAATTTACGATATGAAATATTTATCAAATCAAGAATTGTCTTATGGTAAGAAAGGCTCGTTATTTTTCGGTTATCAAATGCTGTAAATTAGGATCATTCTTAATCCGCTCCATTTCAGATTGAATTATATCGATAATATTCAATTTTATCTGACGGTAATTGCTTTCAATTTCCTGCTTCATTTTATCCTCGCCCTGCTCATTTACAAAAGATAAAATCTGCGGTATTTGCTGATAATCTTTGGTTTCAGCGGCTACCTTATCATTATCCACCACAATTTCAGCGTGAAATATTTTTTGCTCAATGCGCTCATCAAAATTATCCGAAACAGAACCGACAAACATACCCTGTGTAAGCGTTGAGATTTTGGAGGCCGGAATAAGACTGTCTAACTGCGTGGAGATAGATGTAGATTTATCGTTACGGTTAATGGTCATACTTTGGCGTTTCTGCAAAACTTTTCCAAAACGTTCCGAAAGACTTTTAGCCGTTTCGCCAACCACTTGACCACTGAAAATATTACCAACAGTATTTTGAATTACTTTAGCTTCTTTATCTCCATAATCCCTAATTAATTGCGAAAAATCCTGGAAACCCAAACAAACAGCCACTTTATTGCTTCGAGCTGTTGCGATGAGATTGTCCAGTCCCCTGAAATAAATCGTGGGCAGCTCATCTATGATAACCGAACTCTTCAACTGTCCCTTTTTATTAATCAGTTTTACAATCCTTGAATTGTACAAACCCAAAGCTGCGGAATAAATATTTTGACGGTCGGGATTATTGCCAACGCACAAAATTTTCGGTTCTTTTGGATTGTTGATGTCCAATGAAAAATCATCGCCTGTCATTACCCAATACAATTGCGGACTAATCATTCTTGACAAAGGAATTTTTGCCGATGCAATCTGTCCTTGTAATTGGTCTTGCGCTCCTGATTGCCAAGCGTCCATAAATGGAGATAGATAATTTTCCAAATCAGGGTATGAGGTTAAAATCGTGAATACGTCCGAATACTTTTTATTCAGCAGTTCAATAGCGTGCGGAAATGTGCAATACTTTCCATCCTCATAAATTTTCAGATACCAAATAATGGCTGCCAGTAATATAATTGGACTTTCCACGAAAAAGTCCCCCTGCTTCTGTATCCACGACCTGTTGAGGTTAAGCATTATAGTATAGGCGGCTTCGTAAGCATCTGAAATATCAGTCATAAATTCGGGGTTCAAGGGATTACAGCGATGACTCTTGCTGGGATCATCAAAATTGATGACATAGAATTTTGGTTGAATTTTGTACTTATCCCGATGCTTCAGCAAATGATTGTAGGCAATGGTAGAGAGATCGTCAAACTTGAAGTCGTAGATGTACATACTAAAGCCTTTTTCTATCTGCTGCTTAATGTAGTTATTTACGATGGCATAAGATTTTCCTGAACCCGGAGTTCCCAAAACAATGGTTGCCCGAAAGGGATTGACTATATTAATCCAGCCGTTGTTCCATTTGTTTTTGTAGTAAAACTTAGTAGGAAGATTGATGGAATATTCATTTTCCATCAGCTTGGTTTCCTGTTGAAAACTCTCGTTCTCGTTATTGAAAACATCGTCCATTAAATTGGTACGGAGCAATCGGCTCATCCATACGCCTGCCATCAGCAAGGCGATATAGCCTAACGAGATAGTAAGGATATACAGGAATGTACCTATTAACGGAGATAGCTTTAGCAATGGTGTATTCAAGAAAAACAACACAAAACCGATACCTAGAGCCAAGTAAATTTTAGTCCAGGTTATCTTTTCGTTCTTTACGCCTTTTGTTCCCAAGCAGCTTAAAGAAAGTAGAACAATAGCAAATACTTTGGTGTATAAAGTGTGTTCAAATAAACTAGCGGTTCGATTAAAGTTTCCTAATATTTTATTGATGATTTCTAGTGTCCAGCCGCGTTCTAAAAGGAAACCGTAGCAAAACCAGTAAAGATGCATCAGCACCAGTAAAACACTGACAGCCCTCATAAAAGCCATTATCTTGGCAAGGCCTCTTAAATCGTCTTCTCCCTGCATTATTTTTAGTTTTAATTTTCGGGCGTGAATTTAAAGACTGTATATAATAGTATCTATTTATATAGTAGTTATTGGCTTTGAAAGGTAATGTTTGGCTGATTGCTGTTATTTATTTTGGCTCCATTTCTTCGGTTTGCATCCAAAATGTCTTTCAAATAATCTTCCAAAATAGCTTAAGTTGCTAAAACCTAACTGGTAGCCGGTTTCAGACACCGATAAATTTTCTTCACGTAAAAGTCTTGCCGCCTCTTGCATACGCAAATGCTGGTAATAAGAATACATCCCTTTACCAAATACTTGCATAAAAAGTTTCCGAAGTTTAATGACATTCATACCGCTTAACTTCACTAACTCTTCCTGGAGAAACGGTTCGTCTATCGAAGCTGCGATTTTATCTCGTACGTTGTAAACCGATTCTAGTTCATATTTTGACAGATGCTGATGCGTAACATTTGCTCTTCTTGATAGGTTTTTAAACAAATAAAATAGTAGTTCGAGCGATTTTAGCCTATAGTAAGCATCTGATAGGGTATCCTGTATTTTTGTAATCGAAATTTCATTAGCCACTTCTGCTATTTCCGGAGATATGAATTCTTCAATCCAAAGCGTTTTCTCGTTATTAAAAAGATAATCAAATTTTACATGGTCTTTCCCGATAAAGCTTTTTAAATAATCAAGACTTACAATTATGGTTACCTGCTGAATATTTATATCTTTTGGAAAGCTCACATCACTTTCAACATGCAACGGGATAATGCGAACGTGTGGCTGTGTTTGTTGTAATATTTGTTTGTCTTTGACAGATATGTCTAATGGCGAATTGATAATATTTTGAAATGAAATGGATATTCCGCTCTCAAAAGCTGTTATCGGTTTTCGCCGAATAGAAAATGTTTCCTTTGCCACGACAGAGCGAACCATAACCAACATTTCTGGCATTAAATCTATGATTTTAAGCTCATTGAGATAAAGCATATCCAATTCAGATCTGGATGGTGTAAGCGAAACCCCTAAACGCTCTACCCAATAGTACATCTCTTGTTTTTTTATATCATCACTCATCTTATCGGACTATTTTTGTTTTTTACTGGGCTATTTTAGCCTTAAAAGTATAAATAAATTTGCAATATCAATTTAAAAATAGAAGAAATGAAAAAACACATTTTAATATCCGGAGCAGGGATTGCAGGTTTAACAGCTGCTAACTTTTTGTCAAAACAAGGTCATAACATTACAGTAATTGACAGATCGCCTTCATTCAGTAAAGCAGGATTTCTTATTTCCCTCAAGAGTTTCGGTGTAAAAATCATGGACGAATTGGGGCTAACTCAAAATCTACAAGCAGAATCATCACCCTCTGAAACAGTTCATTTTGTAGAAACCAATGAGAGAGTCATTCAAAGCATTGATTATGATAAAATGCATACTAATATTGAACGTTCAGTTCTTATAAGTCGTGGTGGATTACATCACGTTTTGTATGAAGCGATCAAAAACGATGTAAATGTGCTTTTTGACACAACGATTTCACAACTCGAAAAAAAATCAGATTTGACAAAAGTTATACTTTCAAACGGAAGTTCGATAGATGTTGATTTAGTCATTGTTTCCGAAGGATTACGTTCCTCAACAAGAGAACGGTATTTTACCAATTATCAATTAGAAGATTTCAATACGCTTTATGTAGGAGGAAAACTAAAACTAAACCATGAAAAACAAGTTGGTGTATTTAAGGTTTATGTAGATGTCAACAGATCGCTACATGTCTACCCTATTGCAGAGGACGAAATAGCCATTCAGTGTTATATCCGTAGCTCCAAAGACATTGGCTTTATTAAAAATAATGCTTCATCTATTCTTAAAGATTCTTTTGCTGATTATAATCCGGAAGTAAAGCAATTACTGCAAAGCCTTTTAGACGATGGCTTGTTTTTCATGGACAAAATGGGCATGATAAATGCTTCAAACCTGCATAATGGTCGTTTGGTTTTGTTAGGAGACGCAGGTTTTTGTCCGACTGCTTTATCAGGAATGGGAGCTTCCCTGTCTATTTATGGTGCAAAGGCATTGGCACACTATATTGCGGAATATCCGGATGATATCTTAACCGCCTGTGATAGCTATAACATATTGATGCAGCCTATTGTAGAAAAATTTCAGACCAATGCAAAGAATAATGCGGCATCTTTCCTGCCTAAGAGCGAAGCCGATTTAGAAAAATTTGTTGACGGATTCCGGACTGCTGATGATAAAGCCGTTCAAAAAATAATGACAGACCCCATTGTTTTAACCAAAAATCAGGAAAACTTTATATTGAATTGATTGAATTGTAAATTAAACTAATGCTCTATCATTAATGCTTGTTTAAAGTCTTCTCCTCCCATAATTTTTGTTTACATAAATATATTAAGAGTGATTTAAGGAAGCTTATTATTTAGCTTTCGAGGTTGTAAAATTTTCAAACTCGAAAGCTGTTTTTTTTCATTAAAATACAAATCACAGATAGCATAGCCCAGAGCAATACCTCCGACTTAATTATCATTAAGTTGAAGATATTCAATCACTTTTCCATCTTTTTGTTCTACTATAAATCGGACACCTGTACTAACTCTATTAACGGGAATAATTATTCTTTTTGACTCTTTTTCAAGTATTTTCCAAAAAGCTTCCAAATCGTCAACTACAAATATTGCATTAACCAAGCTAGGTATCTCGAGTGCTTCAGGCCCGTCTACAGCACCCAAAATAACAAAATGATCCACTAAACTTAATTGATACCCGTCGTGGGCAGCTGAAAGAGATACATCTTTACCAGTAATTTTTCTATAAAAAGCTACTGTCTCTTCAAAATCATCAGTAACAATTGGTAACAATACTATTTTAATTTCCATAAACTTAATTTTTAATTTTGCAACAAAGCTATGCTGATTGTCAGTAGTACGCAATAACTCATTTTTTTATTAGTAATGTAATGGGAGATAAAATTAAAGAAAGCTCTACCAACCAAGCCAACAGAAGAATATTATCAGATAGATGTAGAGTAAATGACACACTTAGTTTGGTAGGTAAACGATGGCTGATGACAATATTATATGAAATTTCATTAGGGAATAATCAATTTTCTACACTAACTAAAAGCATCCCTGAAATTTCGGAACATGTTCTCGCAACCCGTGTAAATAATTTGGTCGAAAACAACTTAATTGAGAAGAATAAAATAATGAATACGACTCCTTTACAGATAATTTACTGTATTACTGATAAAGGCAAGCAACTCTTATTACTAGTCGATAGCTTATGCAAATGGGATGGATATTGGAATAGTTAATATTATGTTTTTGAATATAATTGATTTAAAAGAAGATCTAGCCGTATAAATGTAGTTAAAACTATTTTAAGCCTCTTTTTACTTTTTTCTTCTTCATACGGTTGGCAAATTCCTGTTCCTCGTAGTCTTCGCCCTGTGCTTCCGGCAGTAGCCCACCCAATCCGTCTATCAACAAATCATCGGTAGGCTGTTCTTTATTTAGGAAATTAAAGAATGCGTGGGCTTCCTCTTTTTCTACGGTGTTGTCTGTGGTCAATGACTGATTTTGTGCGGATGTTTTTTCAACCTCTTGGAGTTGCCCGATTGCCTGTTCGTTCCACCAATCATTAAAGACATTAGCCGAAAGGTTTTTGCCCAAAGCCGAACCGTTCCAAACGGTACGGCTTTCGTGGTCGATAAAAGTCATACCGTATATACGCCCCTCATCGTTGCGCCGTACCACGGTATTGATATCCTGCTCCAATAACTGCTTTTTAAAATCGGCTTCGTTTGTAGCGGTGTGCATCGCTACTTCAATAGTACCTTTGAGGACGGCTCTTACAGGGTCGGCTTTCATTTTCTCCTTAGCCTTTGCGAATTGGTTTTGCAGTTCGTCCAGTCCTGCCTGCTTGCCGAAAAGGGATGCCTTAAAAGGATTGCTCGCTTTCTCTCCCTGCTCGTTCAGTGCAAAATAGACAAGCCCATTTTTGGGCTGTCCGTGCAATTCCCCTTTGACTTCCTCGGCGGTGATATTGAAAAGTGAAAGCAAGGTGTTGTATGTCCCAAGACTTGCGTACCCGTAATATTTCGGCAGGTGTCGCACCACCGAAGCGATTTGGCTCTTAATGTCTCCGGCTCTGTAATCCACCGGACGGAATACCTGCTCGTTTCCCGTGCGCTGTTTTTCCGTGGCAGGTACGAGGTTGTATTTTTGCTCCAATGCTCGGCAGATTTCCATCGAGCGTAACTTTTCGTAATTATCGGGTATCTTTTTGCCGTAACGGTCAACGCAGGTCGATACGATATGGATATGGGTGCGTTCAATATCGGTATGTTTGAAAACGATATACGGCTGTTCGCCGTAGCCCAAACGCTCCATGTATTCCTGTGCCATTTTTACAAACTGCGCATCGCTGACCTTATCCGCAGGATCTGGGTTCAGCGAAATGTGTAGGACAGGTTTTTCCGTCCTTTTGTTTGCCATGAAATAAGGCTCAAAAGAACGGTGTAACTGTGCTACCGTATATCGTCCGTCCGGCGTTTCCATAATCCTTTGGGTGGCTAATATCTGTCCGTTTTCCTTTTCAACTTTAAGTTGGTTGTAAGCAAGTGCGCCCATCATATTAGCCCCTCGACCAATTTTTGCTATCATTTTTAATCGCCTTTATTGATGTGATTGGCTTCAAACTCCTGTGTCAATTCCATGATTTCACGACATAGACTTGCCAATTCTGCTGTTTGTTTTTCCAGTTTAAAGAGGTAGGCAGATGCTTTCTTTTCAGAAAAATTGCGGTAGAGTATCTTTACAATCTGATTGTAATTGACACCGATTGCCCTAAACTGACCAAAGAAATTGGTTAGCCGTGTGTAATAATCCATAACAGCCATGTCCACCTTTACGCTTTTAATCGGCTTTTCAAAAAGTACGGAAGTAACAAACTGTGCTTTGTTTTCCGCTCCCGATGCTTCAAAAAGCGAAAGGAATTTGGCATTTTCTTCGTCCGTAAGACGGAAAACATAACGGTGGGTGCTTGGGTCTGCTTTAGGCTTGCGCCCACCTCTGTTATGTTTCTTTTTCTCATTTCCATTCATCACAAATCCATTTTAATAGTTCAACAAAACCTCGACTTCGGAGAGTGTTTTAAAGCTCCCTGCAAGGGCAAGTGGTTTTGAGGCACAGAAACGGGTTTCGAGTGCCTCAAAACACAACTTGCTCTGTTCGGGTGAACAGAAAATCCGCCCTACGGGTCGGATTGGGAAAAGCGGAAAAAAACGGCTTTATGCCGTTCCGCCCATAACTTTCTTTCTCCAATGATTTCTCCATTTACCCCTTGCATTTAAGCCCTTACAAAGTAAGGGTAGCTTTTTCAAAGCATTGACCTATCCGTCACGACCAAACATTGCCAACAAATGCCCCGAACTACCGCATTAAAAGAGTGTATCGGAATAACCTGCTTCTTTGCGCTATCAGTCACGCAAGCCTGTTTGCAGGCATCCGCTCCCGATGGCAGTTAGGAAAGCCGGAGCGTAGGAATGCCGGAATACATGACGACGTTCCGCATAGCAGACAGGAACGCCGGACGGCATGAAAGCTATCCGGTAGCCACTCCAACAGACAGGACGACAGACAAGCCATCGGTCTTGCCTGTATGAAAGCCGGAATGACGGCACGGCTGACTGAACGAATGAGGGGAAGCCCGACAGAAGGAATTGTATCAAAACTGCCAGATAGTGTGCAGGGATGAAAACCCTGTTTCACGCAAGACGGCAGGCAGTCCACGGAAACAGAAACTTAAAAATAGAATAGAAATGGAAACAACAAACAGGACAAAATTCATTGCTTTTTCAAGCCAAAAAGGGGGCGTTGGGAAAAGTACGTTTACAACGGTTACGGCAAGCATACTCCATTACCAAATGGGGTATAATGTCGCCGTCTTTGACTGTGACTATCCACAGCACAGCATCTGCCAAATGAGGGAACGGGATTTGAAAGCGGTCATGCAAAACGAGGTGCTGAAAAAACTGGCGCACCGCCAATTCTCTACCATCAACAAAAAAGCCTATCCGGTATTGCAAAGTAAAGCGGACAATGCCCTAACGGATGCGGAAGCATTCATACAGTCCTTGACCGTTCCCGTGGATATGGTTTTCTTTGACTTGACCGGAACGGTTAACACTACGGGCTTGCTCAACACACTGGCAGGGATGCACCACATCTTTTCGCCCATCACGGCAGACCGTGTGGTCATGGAAAGCACATTGAGCTTTACCGATGTGCTGACCAATGTGCTTATAAAGCACGGGCAGACCTCCATCGAAACCATACGGCTGTTTTGGAACATGGTCGATGGCAGGGAAAAATCCCAACTGTACGAAATCTACGGCAATGTCATTAAGGAAGTCGGACTGCAAGCAATGGAAACACGTATTGCGGATAGCAAACGTTTCCGCAAGGAAAGCGAGGCAACGGCAAAGACCATCTTCCGCTCTACGCTATTGCCACCCGACAAAAGATTGCTGAAAGCCTCCGGCTTGGATTTGTTCATCAGTGAGTTTTTAAGAACCATCAACCTGTAACTGCTATGGACAACGAAAACAAGAAAAAACAGAATGCGCCAATTGACGAGGCGTATCTCATGTCGATTATGGCAGGCGAAACAAAGAAGCCCCAACAGGTGGAAGCTCCCCAAGAGCCGAACGTAGATCCGACAAAAGAAACGATAACGGAAAAGCCCGTAGCCAAAGAGCGAACACGGCAAAAGAGGGCTTCCGATACGGGCTATGGTGAGCGTTTCCTCAACAGCCATACCATGACACGCCGTGGTGATAAGAGCATCTACATCCGGCAGGAATACCACGAACGGCTTTCCCGTATCGTGCAGGTTATCGGCGAGGACAAGATACCCCTGTATGCCTATTTGGACAATATTCTCGAACATCACTTTGAACAGTTCGAGAAAGCCATCACAGATGATTTCAATGATAAGTTTAAACCCATTTTTTAAAGTATTCGATTATGAACAAGACACGGCAAAAACAACCGGAAAAGGTATTGCGCAAAGCGCATTACAAATCAGCATTTTTAAGACCGACAGGGGTCGTGGCAAGGTGTGGAAAATCGGTCTACATAAGCCCCGATTTCCATAAGAAATTGTCCCGTATCGTCTTTCTGCTCGGAGAGGGAGAAATTACGCTTACCGATTACCTGCACAGTGTGCTGAAACACCACTTTGAGGAGTTCGGAGACGAAATAAAGATTATCTACTCCGACAAGCAAAGGCCAATCTTATAGCTATGGAAACATTGATTGTAATTTGCCTTATCATCGTCATCATCCTGTTGCTGAAAGATAAGGTGGTCATCCATAAGTATGTCCGAAAGGAAATAAAGCCGGAAAAGAAAAGACCTGACCTGCCGGATATTATGGGGCTTGCCAAGTCTGTGGAACGCCACACCTTGCCACTGAATGCCACAAAGAGCCATTCCGGCGAACGTGACGGGATAGCTGATAATTTTGATGCAGAAATCTACGGGATAGGTGTTGGATTGGAAAATCCGCAGATTGAGGGAGAGCCGGATGAAGTTTTCGGGAATATGTCCAATTTTGAAAATGAGGAAGACGAATGGGATGAGTACGGGTTTGAGGACAGCGACAATGAGTTTGCCACAGGGGTTACCTTTGATGAACTAACAACCGTGGGGGCATGGTTGGAGCAAGATACACTTGAACCTGTCCAGCAACAGAGAGCGGTAGATATAGTTCAGCGATTACAGGGAACGGAATTGTTAAGTCTGCTCGAAAACTCAATGGATGGGGCTTCACGGAAGATTGCAGAATTGTTGGACAAGAGCCTCTCCGCCGGAACGGATTTCAGTTCTCCCGATTTGCGGAAAAGTGATTTAGAAGATTTCGACATCGGGGAGTTTGTGTGAGCAAACTCCCTTTTTATTTAGATTTCTATTATAATCTTTTCAAGATAAAATAAGTGTATAAATCGTAAAAAAAACTATCTTGTGACAACTAAAGGTGTTAACTACGATTTTTTATATATCAAGAACATAATATTTTATTTTTCAACTTGTTGATTTTTAGCGATTTATTTTCTTGAACTTTAAAGGGTTTTAATTTTTTACGGCGAGGATAAAAAAGAAATAAAATATAATTTATAAGGGCAGTGTGACAATGGTAAACAAAAACAATACTAATCAAGAACAATTTAATGCTTTTCTTATTTCGCTTTTAAAGAAAAGCTTTTGTAAGTCAGGCATTGAATTGAACGAAGCTTTGGTAAGTGAGTTCGGTGTAACGCCCCAGTATGCAAGACAAATCCTTAAAAGAAGTGTTGAGAAAGACAGAATAAAATCATCTGCTCCCCATATGTTCGGTACCGGTCAGTACGTGTATTTTTTAAGTAAGGAAAATTTAAACTTATCAAACGTATTAAAGATTTGTAAAAAATACCGTCCTCCCATTTACAGATTACTAGAGTTAATGCAAATGAATGGCGGAATTGTATCTATTTATGAGGCATTAAAAATCACATCAACTCCAATCAAGAAAAATTCGGCTAAGATTTCTTTATTGTCGGACATCGAACATATGCTCACAGCACTTTCTATCATTTATAGAAAAAAGGACGAAAATAGTGTAGAGTATCTTATTCTTTACGAACAGAATCAAAAATTAAGTTCTCCAGTAGAAAAGCAAAAGATGTCAGACCATTATAATAAGATGGTTACAGACTGTACCTTAATACCAGATGTGTTACGTTGGCTTATCAATTCGAATATTATCGGTAATTCTCAACCAATATACAGAAATAAGAAAACCCCTAGTAGAGGTGCTGTTCAAAACAACTTAGTTTGGGATGCATACGGTTATACTAAAGCTACAGGCATAAATCCTAGTCTAGGCGTTCAAAGTGATAATACAGAAAAGCAAACACTCGTGGTTCTCGAGGTTGTTCTAAGTTCTGATTATACTAAGATTCATTTAGATGCTTTTTTTGAAAGAATTCAACACAATAGGCACTCTACAAAAGCTGACAGCAGAAAAATCCTCCCTATCGTCGTCTATAAATCTGCGTCACAACTTGTTATTAATACACTTGGCAAGCTGGGTATTATCGCTTTCGACATAAACTCTATCTTCGGTACTAAGATTATTGACATCTTACTTAAAACCCAAAACTTAGTTCAATTGATAAACGATCCCGAGGATATTGAAAAAGAAATTTCCGGTATATTAAAAACCATATCGAACGCCGGACAAGAAGATGCATTAAGGGATTTAAAAGGTACGTTATTTGAATTTTTAATGTATCCATTAATAGTAAATTTATATCCCCAAACTCATATAGAACGTGGAAAAATATTATATTCTGAAACAGTTGACGAAACAGGAGAAACAACTATAGAGAAGTATGAATATGATTACATCGTAGTAAATAATAATCCTCCTGAACTCATTTTCATAGAATTAAAAGGATATAATTCTGGTGCAACTATCCCGTTAGGGGATCGAAACACGAAATCATCTTTGAAGTGGTTTTTTCGGCGTACTCTTCCATTTGGTATTAAACAATATGATAGATATATTAAAGAGGGTAAAGTTGGTAAAGGCGTGTATATCACATCAGCAAATTTCTACCCCGATGGTCACGATTTTATAAGTACCATAAACAAAAGTAAGCTTAAGCCTTTACAACTAGAAGCAGGATATGAAAGACAATCACTAATAAAACTCTTAACCGAACGAGGGTTTAATAATGAAGTGAAGATTATCGAAAAATTCTACACTAAGGAAACGGAATCTTGACGACAGTTCACTTTAAACTCCGACTTTTACACTACATGACAAAAATTGAAAACAGCATAAAAAACGCGTCATCCGTCAGTGGACGGACACAGTTGCGAGGAGGTACAACGAAGCAATCTGCGTTTTTTATGTCATCAGATTGCTTCGTTTCCTCGCAATGACGATGACATGTTTTTTGTCATGTACTAAATCCGACTTTATATTCCCTATATGCAGATTTTAAACTGTTTTGATTTCCCAAACGTCGGTGTCAATCCCATTTAGTTGAGCATCAAATCTGTTTTTGTGTATTGCGATACACAGTAAATCCGTTGGTCGCGAAAAACCAACATAAGCCATTTTTGTTGATTGTTTAACTCTATCACGAACATTTGATTGTATTTGTATTCCTAAGAATTGGTCTTTTAGTCGTTGAGATTCGTAGGATTTAGCATTTATACCTTGTCCGTCTTGCTGAAAATATGATTCCAAATACAATGTTGCACAATGTGTTTGTCCTTTTACTGCGTGAACGCTTGTGATTTCAATTTCAAGTCCTTCTTCTTTATAATAGTTTGTTGATGCTAAAATTTCGGCATTTTCGATTGGAATTTCAGCATTGTCATTATTGATAAAATTTAAACTTTCAAACATTTGTTTGTCAAAAATTGCAAGTAAAGTCGGAATGTATTCTTTTATGCTCATGAAAACTTCGCTTGTTTTTCCTTGGATTATTCCGATTGACCAATTGTAAAGATTCAAATTCAATTCATCGTATTTCTGAATGTCGTTTTCGTGAATTAAGTCAATTAGAACTTTCTTTGTGTAAGGTCTGTTGTCTGCGGTGTTGATGCTTTCTAAACGCAAGATTTTAAGAAAAGCGTTCAAAATATTTTTACGCAAAGGTTCTAAGGTTTGTTTTTTCTCGTAGTACAACAAATAACTTTTCAAGTTGTCGTAATCTTGTTTTGGTTTGCCTTTTTCTTTTTTGAAACCCTGGTGATAATCTTCTAAACGTAATTTTGTCGCATCTTGGCGACCAGCATCATCATTCCATTCTGTATTCCAGCAAACAACTTTGATCGGTTTTCCGGAATTGATTAAATTATTTTCTCGGACAATTTGAGCAAAACAAGGAATTATATTTCCGATTGCGTTATCTTCAAAAACCAAAATATGCGGTTTTATTTCGCATTCGTATATTCCTATAATATCAAAATCATTATCGCTGTATAAGGCAAATTTCTTCACTACGTCTGCAATTGGCTTGCTCAATCGCTGACTTCCGTTAAGTCTTAAAACTTCCGCTCTGTCTTGCCAAATATCTGTTGCTTTTACTGAATTGTAGATTGCTTGGTTTTTGTCGCCAATTCGCTGAATTTTTGAAACGCTGTTTCCCTCGTCATAAAAAATCTTTTCCAACAAATCGTATTGATGCGTGTCCATATCTTGCATTTCGTCCACAAAAACAAAAGAGAAACGTTTTTGTAAAATGGTTTTTACGCTTGGAATTTTTTTTAAATAAATATCAGCTAAAAAATACGCATCGTCAAAATGTAAAATACCCGATTTGAGAATTGATTTTTTTAACGCCAAAAACCAATTATATACTTCTTGTTTTTCTTGTTGTGTGTAATCACGATAATTTTGCGGTCTTGTATTTCCTCTCGGTTTACTGATTTCTAAGACATCTTCGTTTAACTTTTTTACTAATTGGATTTCGTTTGATAATTTAAACCTGTAATTATAAAATATTGCTTCATTATTGTTTTTAATATGAGCAACTTTTGTGTTAGTTTCTTCGCTTAAATTAAATCTATGAAGCCAAATTTTATCAAGAAAACTTTTTATTCTTTCGTTGTAAATTTCGTTGTCTATTCTTATTGGTTTCTTTTTGAATTTTGAAACATAAAAAGGAATTGCCAAAAATGCGTCAACAAAACTTTGTATTGTGCCAATGAAATTGGGATAAGAAAAAAGTTTAGGACAATGCTTTTGTATTTTTTCTTTTATCTCGTCAATGGCTGCGTTGGTATGCGACAAAACCAAAATCCCCGAACCGTCAGCAAACGGAAGTTTCTTTTCTAAAATAACCAACTTTGCCAACAAAGCTGTTGTTTTTCCACTTCCCGGAACGGCTTGTAAATCTATTGTGTTGAAATTGCGAATAAACGTTCTGCGTTCTTCGTCAAAAGTTTTGCCCACAGGCAAAAGCAACCGTTCGGCATATCGAATTTCTTCATCTGATATGTTAATTACCTGTGGCATATTGAATCGCTTTTACAAGGTAATTAACCGTGTCGTTTTCATCGTCAATATTTAGAATTGTACGAACTTCTTTTGTCAAATCTTCATCAATGGTATTTGCAATTTGATAAGCAATTTCAGTCTTTTTCAATTTTTTTTTGATTAACTTTTGTGCAAGTGCTTTTTCAAAATTCGTGTTCCAATCTGTTTTTGTGTGAATGGCTTTTACTGCATTTTGAAATACCGTTGTTAAACTTGCTGACTTAAATAATGAATATTCCAACGTCCAATTTGGTGCTGGGAAATATTGAACGTTTTTTTCGGATTTCCAGCTTATGTCTGTAATTTTCTGCGTTGTTTCTTGCAAAACGGTGTTTTCATCACGTTTCTCATAATTGTTTCCGTTCTTTTCGTATTCTCTCACGTCAGAATCGGTAATTACAGCAACTGGAATTGTCATATTGGGTTCTGTTTGTCGCAAGTAAATGTTTGCATAATGGTCAAAGCCTGTATGTCCAATGTTTACAACCGAAACACCTTTTTCAGTCAAGTTAATTCCTATTGCTTTAGCAACGCTCGGAATTAAAATTTCTTCTGCCCAACCTTCTACCAAAATTACGCCTTTAGCGAAAAACAAATTGGCTTTTGTGGTGTCCAAAAACTTTTCTAAAAACTTATAATTATCTTTCTCTAATTTGGTGTAGGTTTTGCCCATTGGAAAAGCATTTGCGTTGTTGCAAATAATCAAATTTTCCAATTTGAGTTTTGAAGCCAAATTCGGGCTGTGTGTTGTAAGAATGAGTTGAATGGTTTCTTGTTTTTGAAAGGCTTCAATTACCTGCATTTGTGCTTGTGGGTGCAAATGTGCTTCCAATTCTTCCACCAAGCCCAAACGTAAACCACTCCAATTTGATTTGTTTAAGTGAAGCAATTCGGCAGCCATAAACAAACGGTTTAATGTTCCAAGACCAGGGTTTGTTTCGTTTTTCAACGACAAGGCTAATTTTTCAAGAATACTTTTTATGCCGGCTGATGTTGCTCCAAATTCGGTTTCGTAATCATTTCCGTAAAAACCTTTGATGTAGCCGTCAATTTTATCTTTTATCTTTTTACCCACTTTGGGTTGTCCTGCTTCATCATTTTCGTTGAAAAATTTTTCCAATTCGGTTTTAAGTCCAGAAAAAATTTGCAACAACTCGTTATCGTTTTCTTTTCCTTTAAATGCCTCATCGCCCAAAAGAATTTGCGATAAACGTGAATTGCGTTTTGCAATCAATTCGTTTTCGGCATCACGCAAAGGTTTTAAGTAAGTTGCTTTCAGATATTCTTTTGCTTCTGCTGTAAGCAAATAACCGTCTTCATCAACACCTGCTTTTACATCAGTCGGTAAGATTTTATCTGCTTGGCGTTTTACATCGTAATTGAGTTTTAAAAATGGTTTTGCGTTTTCGCCTGTTCCGTTCCAGCCCAACCACTCCGTAAAATTCTTTGCTTCATCAGGCATTAAACCGTCAAAGGTTAATTCAATGCGGAAACGAGTAGCTTGTTGATAAAAGTCTTTATCATCAACTTTTATGTAATCGTAGCTATGTGTTTTCAGTACTAATTTTATCGCATCGATGATGGCGGTTTTGCCTGAATCGTTTTCACCAATAATCACATTTAAACCTTTGGTTAGGTTCAAATCTAAATTTGGTCTATCAGGGTCAATTTCGCTCTCCGAACCAAATTTTCTAAAATTCCACAACTTAATATTCGATAAATGCACTGATAATAATTTAATAAGGTTTTTATACTCCTCTAAGATATAAAATAATTTACTTCAATCGCCACTCACTGCCAACTAATTCCACAGATTTCCACTTTCCCGTAACGCTTCGATTTCCATAAGACTTTTGTTGCGAAAGCCCACATGGGGTGGGCAGACAATAACAATTTAATTCAGTTAAATCATGGATAAACAAAGCAAAAAAGTGTTGCTGACAGGCGTTGCCTTACTGTCGGCATTTGGTGTGTTCGCACAGGGCAACGGCACGGCAGGGATTACGGAAGCGACCCAAATGGTCACCTCTTATTTTGATCCGGCAACCAAACTGATCTACGCCATCGGGGCTGTGGTCGGATTGATCGGAGGTGTTAAGGTGTACAACAAATTCAGTAGCGGTGACCCCGATACAAGCAAGACGGCAGCATCGTGGTTTGGGGCTTGTATCTTCCTAATCGTAGCGGCTACCATTCTCCGCTCATTCTTCCTTTAAGCCGACTACCTATGAGCAATTACAGTATCAATAAAGGTATCGGCAGGACGGTCGAGTTCAAAGGGCTGAAAGCACAGTACCTGTTCATCTTCGCAGGCGGTCTGCTCGGTGTGCTTATCCTCGTCATGATCCTGTACATGGCAGGTGTAAACCCCTACATCTGTCTGTGCATCGGGGCAGGCGGAGCATCGCTAATCGTATGGCAGACATTCGCATTGAACGGGAAATACGGCGAACATGGATTGATGAAAGTCGGCGCAAAGAGAAGGCATCCGAAATACATCATCTGTCGCAGAGCCGTACACCGCTATCTGAAATTTAACACTAAATCCCAAGCCCTATGAGACCATCATGAGCATAACGAAAAAACAGAGATTAAATGCTCATGATAGCTTCATATCCATTAAAAAACAGATAAATACTATGAAAAATACAGGAAAAGCCACAACGTTGGAGAGCAAGTTTCCATTACTGGCGGTGGAACAGAACTGCATCATATCAAAGGATGCAGACATCACGGCTTGCTTTCGGGTACACCTGCCGGAACTGTTCACGGTAGCTTCGGCGGAGTACGATGCCATTCATTCGGCATGGCACAAAGCTATCAAGACCTTGCCTGATTACACCATTGTCCACAAACAGGACTGGTACATCAAGGAAAATTATGCGCCGGACATTGCACAGGAAGACCAGAGTTTTCTTGCAAAATCCTATCAACAGCATTTCAACGAACGCCCGTTTTTAAACCATTACTGTTACCTGTTCCTGACCAAGACGACCAAAGAGCGGATGCGGATGCAGAGCAACTTTAGTTCGCTTTGCAAAGGTGTCCTTATCCCGAAAGAAATTAGGGATAAAGAAGCCGTCCGCAGGTTTATGGAAGCGGTCGCACAGTTTGAGCGCATTATCAACGATAGCGGTTTTGTGAAACTGGAACGTTTGACCGAGGATGACATCATCGGAACAAGTGAAAAACAGGGATTGCTCGAACAGTACCTTACCCTGTCGAGGGAAGCCGGAACGCCCATGCAGGATATAGCTTTGGGCAGTGAGGATGTGCGTGTCGGAAATAAAAGGCTGTGCCTGCACACGCTGTCCGATACGGATGATTTACCCAACACGGTATCGTCAAATACACGGTATGAAAAGCTGTCCACGGACAGGAGCGATTGCCTGCTGTCCTTTGCCTCTCCGGTCGGTCTGCTCCTTAGCTGTAACCATATCTACAACCAGTACCTGTTTTTGGATAACAGCGATGAGAACCTGCGCAAGTTTGAAAAGTCCGCACGTAATATGCACTCACTGGCAAGGTACAGCCGAGCCAATCAGATTAACAAGGAATGGATAGAAAGGTATCTGAACGAAGCACATTCGTTCGGACTTTCTTCCATCCGTGCGCATTTCAACGTGATGGCGTGGTCGGACGACCCGAACGAACTCAAACAGCTAAAGAACGACACGGGAAGTGCGCTTGCTTTGATGGAATGCAAGCCGAGGCACAACACCGTGGATGTCGCCACGCTGTATTGGGCAGGTATGGCAGGCAATGCAGGTGACTTTCCGGCAGAGGAAAGTTTTTATACGTTCATTGAACCTGCCCTGTGTTTCTTTACAGGGGAAACCAATTACCAAAGTTCGGTATCGCCTTTCGGTATCAAGATGGCGGACAGGCTCACGGGCAAGCCTATCCATTTGGATATTTCCGACCTGCCCATGAAAAAAGGCGTTATCACGAACCGCAACAAGTTTATCTTGGGGCCATCGGGAAGTGGTAAGTCTTTTTTTACCAATCACATGGTACGCCAATACTATGAACAGGGTGCACACGTCCTGCTCGTGGACACCGGAAATTCCTATCAGGGATTGTGCGAGTTGATCAAAGGCAAGACCAGAGGCGAGGATGGTGTTTACTTTACCTATACCGAGGATAACCCCATTGCCTTTAACCCGTTCTACACGGACGATGGCGTTTTCGACATTGAGAAAAGGGAAAGTATCAAAACGCTCATCCTTACGCTATGGAAGCGTGACGATGAACCGCCGACCCGTTCGGAGGAAGTGGCATTGTCCAATGCCGTGAGCGGTTACATCGACCGTATCAGGCAGAGCGATGAACATCCCTCTTTCAATGGGTTTTACGAATATGCAAAGGGTGATTACAAAAAGGTACTGGAGGAAAAACAGGTAAGGGAAAAAGACTTTGACCTCGCCAATTTTTTGAACGTGCTTGAACCCTATTACAAGGGCGGTGAATATGATTACCTGCTCAACTCGGACAAGCAACTCGACCTTTTGAGTAAACGCTTTATCGTGTTTGAAATAGATGCCATCAAAGACCACAAAATTCTCTTTCCCATAGTGACCATCATCATTATGGAGGTCTTCATCAACAAGATGCGCAGGCTCAAAGGTGTGCGTAAACTGATACTCATTGAGGAAGCATGGAAAGCCATCGCCAAAGAAGGAATGGCGGAGTACATCAAGTACCTGTTCAAGACGGTACGGAAATTTTTTGGCGAGGCTATCGTGGTCACGCAGGAAGTGGACGACATCATCCAGTCACCCGTGGTCAAGGAAAGTATCATCAACAATTCCGACTGTAAAATCCTGCTTGACCAACGCAAGTACATGAACAAATTCGATGCGATACAGGAAATGTTGGGGCTTACAGAAAAGGAAAAATCCCAAATCCTTTCCATCAATCAGAACAACGACCCGTCAAGGCTTTACAAAGAGGTATGGATTGGGCTTGGCGGTACGCACTCCGCCGTGTATGCCACAGAGGTTTCGCTCGAAGAATATTTCGCATACACCACAGAGGAAACCGAAAAAATGGAAGTCATGCAACTGGCTTCCGAACTGGACGGCAATGTGGAACTGGCGATAAAGCGCATTGCCCAACAGAGACGTGAAAGCACAAATAGTTATTAATCATTTTAAAAATCAGAAACAATGAAAAAAACAATGTTACTGGTGTTTACGGCACTTATGCTTGCCGTTGCACCGTCCGCAAAAGCACAATGGGTCGTTGTTGACCCCTCAAATTTGGCATCGGGTATTATCAACTCCGCCAATGAAATCGTGCAGACCTCATCCACCGTGTCCAACGTGGTTAAGAATTTCAACGAGGTCAAAAAAGTGTATGAACAGGGCAAGGAGTATTACGACAAACTGCAAGCCGTAAACAACTTGGTGAAAGATGCCCGTAAGGTGCAACAGACTGTTTTGCTCGTGGGTGATGTGTCCGAAATGTACGTGAACAATTTCGGCAAGATGTTGAACGACCCGAATTTCAGTCCGCAGGAACTCACGGCAATCGCCAACGGTTATTCTGCTCTGCTCAACGAAAGCACCGAGTTGCTGAAAGAACTGAAACAGATTGTTACTTCTTCCTCGCTTTCGCTGAACGACAAAGAGCGTATGGACATCATCGACAGGGTTTACAAAGAGGTCAAGGATTATCACAACCTTGTCCGCTATTTCACCAACAAGAATATCTCCGTAAGCATTTTGAGGGCTAAGAAACAGAACAACACCAAGAGGGTGCTTGAACTGTACGGAACTGCTGAACAAAAATACTGGTAAGCTATGGAATGGAACAATCTTCACGAACTCCTGCGCTCGCTTTACGATGAGATGCTCCCACTGTCCGCCGATATGGCGACAGTAGCTAAGGGCATCGCCGGATTGGGCGCACTGTTCTACGTAGCACTGAAAGTGTGGCAGGCATTGAGCCGTGCAGAACCGATAGACGTGTTTCCACTCCTGCGACCGTTCGCCATCGGGCTTTGCATTATGTTCTTCCCGACCATCGTATTGGGAACTATCAATGCGGTGCTAAGTCCGGTAGTAAAAGGCACAAATGCCATGCTCGAAAACCAAGTGCTTGACCTCAACAAGTTGCAGGAACAAAAAGACCTGTTGGAAAGAGAGGCGATGCTCCGCAATCCCGAAACCGCTTATCTCGTAAGCGATGAGGAATTTGATAAGAAACTGGAAGAATTGGGATGGTCGCCGTCCGATTTGGTTGCCATATCCGGTATGTACATGGAACGTGGCATGTACGATTTAAAGAAAAGCATCCGTGACTGGTTTCGGGAGCTACTGGAAGTCCTTTTCCAAGCCTCGGCACTGGTCATAGATACCATACGGACATTCTTTCTTATAGTGCTGTCCATTCTCGGGCCGATAGCCTTTGCGATAAGTGTATGGGATGGTTTTCAGTCCACACTTACGCAATGGCTGACCCGATATATCAGCGTGTACCTGTGGTTGCCCATCGCCGATATGTTCAGCTCCATGCTCGCAAAGATACAATCCCTTATCATCGAAAGGGATATTGATATGCTTGCCGACCCGACCTATATCCCCGACACATCCAACACCGTGTATATCATCTTCATGCTGATTGGCATAGTGGGTTATTTCACCGTGCCAACGGTGGCAGGTTGGGTAATACAGGCAGGTGGTGCAGGAAACTTCATGCGCAACGTAAACTCTACGGCATCGAAGACCGGAAACATCGCCGGAGCAGGAACTGGGGCTGTTGCAGGAAATATCGGTGGCAGGTTAATGAACAAATAAAAATCAGAAAGCAATGGAATTTAAGACACTAAGAAATATAGAAAACAGCTTTAGGCAAATACGGCTGTACGCCATTGTATTTGCCGTACTCTGCATCGCCGTTGTAGGATATGCCGTTTGGCAATCCTACAACTTTGCAGAGTTGCAACGACAAAAGGTCTATGTACTGGACAACGGCAAGTCCTTGATGTTGGCATTGTCACAGGATGCAAGCATCAACAGACCTGTTGAGGCAAGGGAACACGTAAGGCGTTTCCATGAACTGTTCTTTACGCTCGCACCGGATAAGAACGCTATTGAAAGCAACATGAAAAGGGCTTTTAATCTTGCCGACAAATCGGCTTTCGATTACTACAAAGACCTTTCGGAAAAGGGCTATTACAACCGTATCATTTCGGGCAACGTGCAACAGCGTGTCGAAGTGGACAGCGTGGTGTGCAACTTCGATACCTATCCCTATGCCGTCAGGACGTATGCCAAACAGTTTATCATCCGGTCAAGCAATGTTACAAGCCGAAACCTTGTGACCTCCTGTTATCTCGTGAACTCCGTCCGCTCGGACAACAACCCACAGGGCTTCAATATCGAAAAGTTTGCCGTGTTGGAAAACAGGGATATAGAAGTCATCGACCGCTAAAGCCAAGATTATGGAAGCAATATCAGATTTGAACACGTTCGCCAAAATCCTTACCGCAAAGGGATATGACGGCGATTTCCATACGCAGGGGGCGTATGCCGGAAAACTGAAAGCAAGCATCAGCGAATATCTCGCCAACTGCCCCAAAGGTGTAGCTAAAAAGGAGTTGTTGCTATCCTGCTTTCTGCAATGGGCAGGCGAAGACCTGCCCAGGATAGAATGCCTTATGTGGGTGAAGTACCTAAACGGCAAATTCTTCTTGGGCAGAATGGAGATTGCAAAAAAAGACAGTTACGGGCAGGTGATGAAACAATCGGAACTGACCGACCTGTCGGTCGTAACCACTCCCAAAGCAAAAGAGGCAATCACTATGGTCAGTGATGCAGTGGAACGGAATAACAATTAAAGGATGAAAAATCTAAGAACAGCAATCAGTAATTGGTTTGACAAGCTCGATGGACAGTGGCGAGCGATGCCTGTTGCAAAACAGCATCGCTATACGCTACTGCTCTTTGCAGGCTATGCACTGCTGTCCGTCATTGTACTGCTCGAAGTGTGCTACGATGTAGCGCATTCCGATAATACCATGACCATTGAGCATATCGAAAACCCGATTAAGCAAAACAATTCCTCGGTTTCACCGCAGGACAGTATTACAACAATCTTAAAAGGTAAAAATCATGAAAGACAATGAAAACAAAAAGGTGAGTTTTTTGGTCGAAGATGACGACCCGAAAAACGGAATGGATGCGACCCAAGACGGGGCGCAGAACAAAGCCGACAAGCTAAAGAAACCTATCATTTTTGCCCTTATGGGCGTGGTGTTCCTCGGCTGTATGTACCTAATCTTCAAATCGTCCTCCGATAAGGAAACGGTCGAGGATATTGGTCTGAACGATGCCGTACCGCAGGCAAGTGATGCAGGGCTTCAATCCGATAAGCAAAAGGCTTATGAACAGGAAATGCTCGAACAGAAAATGCAGGAAAAGCGCAATTCGCTCCTGTCACTATCCGACTATTGGAGTGAGGACAGTACCGCCGATCCGGAAGCGGAGCAACCGGATGAGGTTTACAAAGACGGCTACACTTACGGCGGTGGTACACGCAAGAACAGCAACCCTGCCCTGAATAGTTACCGCAATGCGCAAAGTACGCTGACCTCGTTCTACGACAACAGCGATTACGAAACGCAGGAACTCCGCAAACAGATTGAGGAACTCAAAGAACAGTTGGCAGAAAAAGACGTACCGCCTGTAACGACCATAGATGACCAACTGGCTTTGATGGAAAAGTCATACGAAATGGCTTCTCGTTACCTGCCACAAACCCCTACACAGCCGAACAGTACGGACACAATGGTTTCCGCAAAGGGTGCATTGCAAAAGGAACATTTTGTGGCTTTCACTCCTGTAAGGAAAAATACGGTTTCAGCATTGTACCGTGAACCGACCGACAGTGCTTTTTTGGCAAACTGGAACGAAACCCGAAACCGTAGCTTCTATACGGCAGGTGTTTCGGAACAGGTCATACAGCCAAAAAACAGCATCAAAGCGGTGGTACAGGAAACACAGGTCGTGACGGGTGAAAGCGGTGTGCGCCTACGCCTGTTGGAAACGGCACAAACGCCTGTCCGCTCCATTCCGGCAGGAACGGTACTAACGGCAAATGCCAAGTTTCAAGGTGGCAGATTGCAGTTAAAAGTAACGTCCATCGAATATGAGGGCAACATTATTCCGGTCGATATAACCGTGTACGATGTGGACGGACAGCAAGGGCTATATGTGCCATATTCGCCCGAAATGAACGCCCTAAGTGAGATAGCCTCCAACATGAGCCAAACCTCCGGCACGTCCATTATGATGACACGCTCGGCAGGTCAACAGATGGCAGGTGACCTTTCCCGTGGTGTGGTACAGGGTGTGTCGGGTTACTTCTCCAAGAAAGTAAGAACACCCAAAGTAACCGTCAAAGCCGGTCATCAAATTTTCCTTGTTTCAAAAAACTAATGTTCAACTAAAATAAAAACGAAAATGAAAGCAATATTTAAAAGCCTCTTGGCAATGGTCTGTTTGACCCTCTTTATCACAGGTGCAAATGCACAGCAAGTTGCATCCAATACCACAAAATTGAGCATGGGCAAGGTAGAGCCTTACGAAATGCAGGTGACGTACAGCAAAACCTCGCATCTGATATTCCCGTCCGCTATCCGCTACGTGGATTTGGGCAGTGAATACCTTATCGCAGGCAAAGCCGAAGATGCGGAAAACGTCTTGCGCATTAAGGCAAGCGTAAGGGATTTTGACGAGGAAACCAATTTTTCCGTCATTACGGACGATGGTCGTTTCTACAATTTCAACGTCTTTTACAGTGCTTATCCCTCAACGCTGAATTATGATTTGCTGACGATGCAAAAGGCATCGGACAGGGAAAACGGCAACGATGTTCTGTTTGAGGAATTGGGGGGCAATTCTCCGTCACTGGCAGGCTTGCTCATGGAGACGATTTACAGGAAAAACAAACGGATTGTAAAGCATATCGGGTCGAAAAGCTACGGCATACAATTCCTGCTGAAAGGTATCTACGTGCATCATGGAAAATTCTATTTCCATACGGAACTGCGCAACAAAAGCAATGTGCTGTTCAATATTGATTTTGTGAATTTCAAGGTGGTGGACAAGAAAGTCGCCAAGCGTACCGTGGTACAGGAAAAGGCAATGCAACCACTGCGGACGTACAAAACGCTCGGTGAAATCACGGGCAATACGACAGACCAAAACGTGTTCCTGCTCGACCAGTTTACCATCACGGACGACAAGGTACTCGTGATTGAAATCTTTGAAAAGAACGGTGGCAGACAACAGGTATTACACGTGGAAAATTCAGACCTCGTAAATGCCAAGTTGATAAACGATATGCACCTAAAGATTAATTAACCCAAAACGAAAGAACAATGATACCTGCATGGGTTGCCTTAAAGAATTTTTATACCAACCCATGCACGCTTCATCACCATTAAAAATAAAATTATAAAGATGAAAACATACATTTTTGCCGTGGTGCTTGCCATGTGGAGCATCACGGCGGTACAGGCACAGCGAATGCTCCCCAAACAAAAGGGATTGGAAGTAAACGCAGGTATGTTGTCCAAAGAAGTAAGCGACAATTACTATCTGAATTTGACCCTTACCGTGAACGGAAAGAACGGCAATTACTGGATATGGGGTGCGGAATATGCCCATCAGCTTTCCGGTTACAGGGATGTACAGATACCGCTCGAAACCTATACGGGCGAGGTGGGTTACAGTCTTCAGCTATTGGGCGATGCACGGAAGACCATCACGCTGAATGCAGGGCTTAACGCCGTGGCAGGTTACGAAACCATCAACCGGAGCGAGGCAATGCTACCGGACGGCTCAACCATCCTTGACAAAGACAATTTTGTCTATGGTACAGGCGGACGGCTCACACTTGAAACGTACCTGTCCGACCGTTTTGTCCTGCTCCTGCAAGGGCGGACAAAAGTGCTTTGGGGTACGGATTTGAAACAGTTTCGTCCATCGGCAGGGATTGGACTAAGGTTTAACTTTTAAAATGATTTGCAATGAAAACATTAATCAGAAAATACAGGCTTCATTTACAGGCAACGTTTATGCTCTTGGCGATGTTGGTCTGCTCCGTGGTGCTGACCTCGTGCGAAAAAGACGAACTCGACATCAAACAGAATTACCCATTTGAGGTACAGGTGATGCCTGTACCCAAAGAGGTGACAAACGGGCAGACCGTTGAAATACGGATTACCGTTCAACGGTCGGGCAATTTCAGCGATGCGAAATACTTTATCCGCTATTTCCAGTTTGACGGACAGGGAGCATTGCGGTATTACAGCGAACCGCCGTATATGCCCAATGACCTGTACGTGTTGCCACAAACACAGTTTAGGTTGTTTTACACTTCCCAATCGACCGTATCACAGTCTTTTGACATTTGGATTTCGGACAATTTCGGGAACGAAAAACAGATAAGTTTCCAGTTTAACAGCCGTGATTAAAGACAGAAAAATCCTGCCCGATGTGGCGGGATTTTTCATTTTTTAAGCCTATTATTCGGTGCTTTTTGGTAAATTCAAAGTGTCGAATTATAATAGCTATCGTTATGGGGGCATCATTGGTTTTAGGCATAATATTTTTGGTTTTAGGTTTGGGTCTGCGTTACTGGATTAACCGCAGGAAGTTTTACAGACGTAGCCCCACCGGAGCAGAGGGCTTTTCATCTTATGAGAAATCGGTTATTATAAAAACTTCTGAACGTTTGGGCAAATGGATAGCTTATGCTTTGATTATATTCGGAGTGCTTTTTCTGTGGAGTTATTCGAGACAGAAAAAGGCAAGTGAAAAAGCATCCTCAAATACGGAAATACAAAACCCACAATAGGCATTACATTGAACACAAAAGTCAGTCATAAATCGCAAAACATAAATATTAAATGAGTAAGCAAGGATTAGTGTATTGTATTCAACCCGAACAATACGATGTTTTTGATGAGCGTATTAGCAAACCTATATGTATTAAACAGGTTGAAAACGGAATTGAAAAAGGCTCTATGGTTTTTCAAGAACTGGACGAAGTAAACTTTGCAAAAAATCCTTTGACTTACTTTCCTCCCAATAACGTTGGTCTTTTGCTTTCAATTTGCAAAAGACATTTAGTAGATGCTAAGAAATTATTTAAAGAATATATAGACCCTCATATAGTAAATCACTCATTTGTTGATGCTGAAACGAACAAAAAAGAGTTTTTAAAAGAAAAGTCTAAAATAGTAGCTGACTACATCGAGGCTATACAAATTTGTATAGTTTTCGGCTATACTGCATTGGAGACATTTTCAAACCTTAGTATAACCGAAACTTATCAATACAAGGTAAATGTTAAAAGTAGAGGAGTTGTCGAACTATATGACAAGAAAGCAATTGAAAGATGGGTTAGTCTTGCCGATAAATTATCAAAGATTTTACCCGAAATCTATGAAACAAAAAAAATAGAAACTACCAAGTTTTGGAGCTACTTCATTAAATTAGAAAAATATCGACATGATATTATCCATCAAAAAACGATTGAAAGGACGGACTTCTATAAAACTTACTTTAATAAAGATATTTTCGAAATTTGTGCAAGTGCAGAATATGTGTTGAAATTCTTCTATGAAGCACATTCAGACAAGCAACGGACAAATCCGTTATGGCCTTGGCTTATCAACAAAGACAAGGAATTTCCTGTGACATTCGACTTCAAATCTGAAAATTATGAAGTGGTAGGTAATCTTTTTGAGGGCAACAAAAGATATAATAAAAAGAACCGTTAAGATGAAGTCTCTATTTGCTTTACACATTTCAATATGTTGTAGAAATAGATAATTTCAGTAATTATCTGCACAGGCAAATGGTAATAGAATGTTGTGTATGAAAATACACATTGTTATCTTTCCTATTGAAAATATAAAATTCTTAAAGTGTTTTTGCTTTAAGTCTCGACATTAAAAACTGGTAATTTTTAGACCCCGAGACAATAAGTAGGAACGCTCATGCCAATAGGCGTGGGCGCTCTCTTATTCGGTGGTCGGGCGTACCAGTGCCTTAATGTCGATAAGTGTAGTTGCCTGCGCTTTTTTATTGCAGGCACTCCATACAGAATAAAAAACTACGTGAATATGGAGACTAAGAACATAAGCCGAATTACCACAGCATTTATCAATGATAGAACCCCAGTGATGGATTTAATGCATGATGACCTCGTTTCTTCGGGGGTAGACATTGTCTTTCGTTCAGATAACGTTGTGGATGGGATAAATCAACTGTCAGCATTAAAATCGTTACCCAATATCTGCATCATCGACCTCGATTTTTCTGATAAAGGCATCATGAAGCATTTACGGGAATTAAGAAGTCAATACCCTAAATTGAAGCTAATTGCCCATAGTGATATGGATGATGAAAAAATTATCAGAGAACTTGAGGAGTTTGGCTTTTCAAAATATGTGCTGATTGGAAATGACATGAAAAAAGCCATTGACGGGGTGGTCAATGGCTAACATGGGTAAACTTTTTTCATAGTTCAATATTCTTCATCTTCATATTCCATGGGAAAATGTTCGTTTGGAATATATCCATCACAATACCCGTTTGGTATGTTTTTTAAAAGTTTATATTTTGTTATATAGTCATTTTCTTTCCATTTTCTTCCAAATCGGGAAAGAACATTGAAGAATAAGACATACAATTCTGGATTTGATAATTGGGCTCTATATATTTTCATCAAATCCTTTTTTTCTATTTCGTTTAAAAATTTTGAACTGTCCACAAGCTTTATTGCATTGTACATATTTCTAAAATACGTGCTTAGGTTTGTTTGATTAGTTCTGCCATACCTTAAATTTGGATTTAGGTTTATTTTATCTTGTATTTCTTTAGCAAGTTCTCTGTGAATGGGGCTGTAAACAAGTAGTTTATCTTCGATAAATGATATCCAAGAGCCATCTATACCATAATAAAAAACCACATATACGATATCAGCGATTTGTTGTTCTGTTAATTCGTACTTTTTTTCCTCATTTATTTCTCTAACAATATCAAATAACCTGTTGATTTGGATTTTAAATTGAACGAATGCTCTTCTGCCATCAGATATTTCTGCTTTTCGTGTTACATCTAAATGTGGTATTTTTAATTGATTGACATTCTGATTATGGTAATCAATCATTCTGAAAAAATTAGCTTCTAATGCGGATTTTTGAGTATCTCTATTTTGACGAAGAATAGTATAAATCAGCAAGAAAATACTAAGGATACTGAAAATTGTACCAACGAAACCACCAAAAAAATCACCAAATTTTGAAGCGAGTTCAGGGTCAATAATTTTTGTTTCATTAAAATGGTACGATGAATTAAATATGATGGCGAAAAATGAGATTATGCCTATAAGTCCGAATATTATGGATAGGGATACAAAGATTGTTTTTATTGTTTTGTTCATTGGTAAGGAAAGGTATTTGATAGGCTGATGGATTACTTTTATTTGTCAATTTTAATTGTATCTAACAAGTTTTTTAGTCTTTCAAGCAACTCATCGTAAAGTACAAATTCTATATCTTTTAAACTTTCACGTAAATTTTTAAACTGATTTTTTTTCTTGTCAGTATCTAATTGATTAGTATGTCCAATTACAATAATCGCTCGTGGGTTTATTATGTTCACATTTAAACCTTGTTCGGTTTCAGTTTCGGTTTCATCTTTAATAGCTTTCGCATAACTTAAAGCGTTCTCTTTTGCCTTTTGTAAATAATCAGAGACTTGGGAAATAACCATTGAAACGTCCTTGCTCCAAAACCAAGTTTTATGGCTATTATCGTACTGTATCAATTGTGTTCCGCTTTTTTTAAGCTCGTAAAAATCAACGTAACCATATATGTCCACCAAAACTAAATCAGGATATTTAGTTATACCTGTTGCAATATTTTTGTAGTCTATCTTCCGAACATATCGGCTATCGAATAATGTGATGAATTCATCGAAGAACCTTTGCCACTCGCTCTCCGATGGATTGTCTTTTAGCAATTTTTCATATTTCTGAATTATTTCTTGTAACGTTAGAATTTGAGCATTTTTTAACAAGCCTGCTGTCATCTTTTTAACTATATGACTTGCTTTGAACTTCCTCGTGGCTTTGACATAAAAGTTTCCGATTTGCTCAATTTCGTTTGCGGTCAACTTCTCGATTAATTTGTCATTTAAATTTCTAAGAATTAAATCTTTATTATTATTGGTTTCAGTAAAGTCAAAATTCACATTTGGAAATATCTCAACAACTAAGTTTTTTATTAAAATCTTCTTTGTGTCGTTACAAGCCCTTTGTTCTTGATTAATTTTTGACAATAAATCTTCTAAATCAGAATAGTTTATAATCAATGAATTCCCTTTCTTTTCTGATTTATTGGTTTCAGAAAGTACCAGAGTTTCTACTTCTTTGTTCTTGAAATTGTATTTAAAAAAATTGTTTAAACTATTTTCAGCAAAACCATACCCAAATGCGCTGACGAAATGAGGAAAGTCCTTTGGACTATCAATGATTATCTTTTTTATTTGTTCTCCCTCGAACTCGTATTCAATTTGTTTGCTATTTTTAGAATAGATGAAAGTTTTTTCATTTTTTTCATCTTCTTTATTTTGTCGATAAACCTTGGTAATCTTGCCTTTAGTCTCTTCGAATATCAGAAGCTTTTTTGTTTCTTGGACTTGTTTCATAAATTAGTTACTATCAAGAATAGTTGTTATGTAACAAATTTAATAAAATAAAACATTCTTATTACCACCAATTCAGATGATTATATATAATCTTAGGTTTCTTTGCTACTTTCTTTTTCGTCTCAACTCACGAAAGAAAGTAGTCCACTACAACACAACCTGTTTGGAAAATGCAGATGTGTTGACATTGTGGAACGGAGCATTTACAAAAGGGGTTGTTCCACTTTCCGCAAAAAGACGGTTCCGACCTGGGGAGGATCTGTCTTTTTGCCCGACCGAATTTTAGGGTAAAGTATTTTTCCGTATCATGCCCGTATCATGATTTTAGGTCGTTTTTAAAACCTTAATTATTTTTTAAGCGACCACCTTTGCAGGCGGTCGCCTGTGTGGATTAGGAATTGTAAAATACATGACCGTTATCGCTCCAATAGTCACCGGAAAACAGGTCACGGGCAAAAGCCTCATAATCGAAGTAGGTTTTTGCAAATTCGGGCAAGTCCATTTGCTCTACCTGTTCATAGGCAAAATCTTCCTCGTCCTTGTATTCGCCTATATAGTCATCGTCAAAGTCGCTTATTAGGTCGCTTATATCCCCCTCGGATAGCTTACGGTGTCCATTGTTGCACCATATTAGGAATGCTTCTTTTCGGGTTTCGTCCATGTCTTCCAAAGCCTCCAAAACGTCAAATATGCTGTCGCTTATACAACATTCGCCGATTAAGCCGTTCGGGATGTTCTCGTAATCTTGGAACATAAATTCGGGGTCTTCCTCGTCATCGTGTAGCTCTCTGCAAGCATCGTAAAATTCGTCTTTGTCCGCATAGTCGGATAGCGTTAACCATTCCCCGAAGATTGAACCGTCATTGTATTTTCCGTATGTGCCGACATATACCCTTGCTTCCGATGTGTTTATTTGATGTGTCATTTCTTTACTGTTTTGAATTAATTTTTTTGATTTATTCGGCAATGAGAGGTGGTGCTGTTGTTTTGTTTCAATACTATTTCCAATGCTTATAATCCTCATGCCTGACATTTTTTTTATTCGTGTAAAGAGCCGGAGTATGCTGTGTTTCGTTTCGGGAGCATCAAAGGTTCGTGTTTAGCAGGCACAAGGTTTTGTAAAAAAAATACTACCCATAGGTGGAGATTTTTTTTACAAACTTGTCTTGACCTTTTGCCTGCGTTAAGAACACGGACATACCTTTGCTCCATGAAACGTGAACAATAGGCATACTCGCTTTTTAGGCATAACCAAACGTGGAAGTAGTGAGGATAGCATTGTCGAAATAGTTCTAAACAGGCAGACTATGCCAAGTAATTCAACCCAAAGACACAATCCAATATCCACTCCATCAGTGCAATAAGTTTGTCTGTGCGGATTAATCCGTATGGTTAACAGGCAAAAATCAGTTGAAGATGGAGAAAGAAAAAGCGAACGATTTAACACCCGAAAGAGTTGTACAAATCTTGAAAAAGAAAGGAACAGAGGTCGATATAGAGGAAGCAAAAACCATCTTGGAGTTTGTCAAAAAGATAGCTCACATTGCAGTTAACCAGTATCTAAGAGGAAAATTTTAACCCAATGAAAAAGGAAAACTGTTGTGATGAGAAAGGCAGATTTATACATACGTGTATCGACAGACGAGCAGGCGGACAAAGGATATTCGCAACGTGACCAAGAAGACCGATTAAGAAAATATTGTGAGATAAAGGGCATTCCGGTAAGGGATGTTTACATAGAAGACCATTCGGCAAAATCTTTTAAACGTCCAGAGTGGCAGAAATATTTATCTAACCTACGCAAAACAAAGAACAACAAAGCGGGGTCAATAATACTATTTACGAAATGGGATAGGTTCAGCAGAAACGCAGGGGATGCGTACCAAATGATTAACCAGTTACGTACACATGGCGTTGAACCTGTGGCAATAGAACAGCCCTTAGACCTTACCATTCCCGAAAACAAAATCATGCTTGCGTTCTATCTTGCTTCACCGGAAGTGGAAAACGACAGGCGTGCATTGAACGTTTTTCACGGGATGCGCAGGGCAAAAAAAGAGGGGCGGTATATGGGTACTGCTCCATTGGGATATATCAATAAGATAACAGAGGGCAAAAAGAAATTCATTGCCCCACATGACTTTGAAGCCCCCCTTTTGAAATGGGCATTTGAACAAATCGTTGCAAACAATTTCAATACGGAACAGATTTGGAATATGGTTCGGGAGAAAGCGGATGGAAAGGGTAGGTTCAGTAAGAATAATTTTTGGGTAGCTGTCCGAAACCCATTGTACTGTGGCAAAATATTCATTCCTCCCTACAAAGAGGAAAAGGGATATTTTGTCAAAGGACAACATGAGCCATTAATCAGCGAAAAGACGTTTGCGGATGTACAGAATATTCTCGATGGGAGAAAACGGGTTGTAAAACCTAAAATCGTGGCTATGGACAATCTACCGCTTAGGGGGTTTATTAAATGTCCTAACCCTAATTGTAATAGGATGCTCACAGGGAGTGCCTCAAAAGGCAAGATGGGAGTTTACTACAATTACTATCATTGCACTTCCGCCTGCGGAGTACGGTTCAAAGCCGAAACCGCAAATGAGGCATTCTTAAAACAATTACGGTATATGTCGCCAAAAGAGGGTATGGTCGATGTTTTTATCGAAGCCTTTATTAAAGATTTCAATAACAAAACCAAAGCCCAAAATACCGAACGGGCAAATATCATTGGTGAGATTGATGCATTGAACAAACGCTATCAAAATGCACTTTTAAAGAATGCGGATGGCGAAATGGCAGACGATGATTTCCAAGAAGTAAAGAAATTGACCAAAGGAAAGATTGAGGTTTTGGAACGAAGATTAAATGACTTGGCAGTGGTCGGAACAGAGATTAAGGATTTGGTAGCATCTACCTTAAAAAAGGTCGCAAACATTGATAGACGCTATGAAAACGGCGATATTGAGGACAAAAGGCTTATAGTGAGTTCGATGTTCCCCGATTTTTTGGAATTTGACGGAACAAGACATCGAACTCCGAGACTAAATTCTGCGATTGCTCTTATTTATCAGAATAACAGCAAGTTACAAGGCAAAAAAAATGGGACAAGTCTATCATTTTTAGACTTGTCCCAAGAAGTGATCCCGCTGGGATTCGAACCCAGGACCCATACATTAAAAGTGTATTGCTCTACCAGCTGAGCTACGGAATCCTTTCTGTTTTTGAAAGTGATGCAAAGGTAGAGTTTCTTTTGATATGCTCCAAATAATTGGTTCTAAAATTTGGTTGATCGGCGTTAACTGTCTAGTAAATAAAAAGATTATTTTTTCTATATGCTTTTCTTAGCATGGATTATCCGGTTGGCACCGTGGATATCTTTGATGAGCTGCACTTGCTGAAAGCCCTTTTTCTCGATGAGATCCTTGGTTTCCGGTCCCAGATATTGATTAATTTCAAAATAAAGATCTCCGTTTGGTGCCAAATGTTTTAAAGCAAAAGATGAAATAACATCATAAAAGATCAGCGGCGCACTTTCTTCAATGAATAAAGCGAGTTCAGGTTCATAGGCCAATACATTTTGCTGCATTTGCTGTTTTTCACTTGGTGTAATATAAGGCGGGTTGGAAACGATAATATCGTATTGTTGGTCTGAAAAGACGTAATCCCATTCTAAAATATCCGCATTGATGAAATGAACGGGTTCTCCCAGGCGTTGCGCATTTTTTCTGGCGGTATGGATCGCTTCTTTAGAGATATCTACCGTAGTCACCTGTGCCTGATTTAAGTATTTTGATAAAATAATGGGAATGCAACCTGAGCCAGTGCCGATATCAATCACCTTTAGATACGATGAGGAAGCATGTGTTTTTATAATCAGATCAACGAGTTCCTCCGTCTCCTGTCTCGGGATCAGAACCGATTCATTCACCTCGAAAAACTCACCGTAAAAATCTGCCTTATTTAAAATATATTGGATCGGTCTGCTTTTTTTGAGATCATGAAGAATCCTCTGGAAATGAGCAGCCTCGTTTTCAGAAACGAAATCATCCTTTTTAAAAGGATATGTTATTCTTTTTATACCCAATAATTCTTCGACCACAAGTAGAAATATGGATTTTATTTCGTCACTGTCATATATGGACTTTAATTCATGTTGAAACGATAATTCGAAATCTTGAAGTATTCTCATGCATCAAAGGTACGATTTTCATAGATTTGCATTATGAATATGCACAGGCAATATATGCAACGCTGCTTGGATCTCGCTCAGCTAGGAGCAGGGTCTGTAAGTCCAAACCCCATGGTGGGTGCAGTTATCGTCCATAATGACAAGATTATAGGAGAGGGGTACACTTCTCCTTACGGAGGTCCTCATGCGGAAGTTAATGCTGTAAGTCAGGTGCTGGAGCGGTATGGTGATTCGGCAAAGGAATTACTGGCTGCAAGTACATTTTATGTCAGTCTTGAACCTTGTGCACACTACGGTAAAACACCTCCCTGCGCCAATATGATCGCCGATTTAAAACCATTGAAGGTTTTTGTCGCTTGTCTGGATCTCTATGCAAAAGTCAATGGTAAAGGTATTGAAATACTGAGAGCGGCTGGTATTGAGGTTGAAATTGGGCTTTTGGAGAAGGAAGCGGTCTGGCTCAACCGCCGTTTTTTTACACGAATCAGCCAACATCGACCATATGTTATTTTAAAATGGGCACAATCTAAAGATGGATTGATGGGTCAACAGGATAAGCAGGTGTGGATCAGTAATGCCGCAAGCCAGCAATTGACTCATCGTTGGCGCGCAGAGGAGGACGCAATTTTAGTGGGGACGCATACTGCTCAACTGGATGATCCTAGTTTGACTGTTAGGCATTGGAAAGGTAAAAATCCAATCCGCGTGTTGATAGATCGGGATCTGGTCATATCTCCTGATGCTAAGATTTTTGATGAAAAAGCCGATACCATTGTGTTTAATGCAAAAAAAACAGATTGGCAAGGACATATTAAGCATATTGAACTTGAAAATTATGGCCTGTATTTACCGCAAAGTATCCTTTATCAATTGTACCTGATGGATGTACAGTCCATTATCATTGAAGGGGGAGCAAAGACTTTACAAACATTTATTGATGCGGCTCTTTGGGATGAAGCACGCGTGTTTCGATCGGAGAAGGAATTGCATAGTGGTGTTTCTGCTCCAAAGTTAAATGGACGGATTTTGGAAACACAGATGATTTCAAGTGACTTGTTGTCAATCTATGTGAAATAGTTCGGATAAAATTGTATATTTAAGAAATTATAAATCATAGCCGGTTAGCTTAATTTCTTAGTATACAATTATGGTGATGACAGAAAACTTAATGCAGTTTATCTGGAAACTACGGCTATTCAATACAATAGGGTTGCGATCCACGGACGGAGAGCCGTTGATTTTGATAAACTTTGGTCAGCATAACCTGAACGCAGGACCGGATTTTTTAATGTCTCATATCATACTCGGAGACAAAAAATGGTATGGAAATATAGAACTCCATATTCGTTCATCGGATTGGGATCGGCATCATCACCAGGATGATTCAGCTTATAATAATGTTATCCTTCATGTTGTCTGGGTAAATGATAAAGTCATATACCGAAGTGATGGGAGTGTTATCCCAACGATGTTGCTTTCGGCGTACGTAAATCAGCATTTGCTCGATCGGTATTCGACAATGATGAATACGACAAACTGGATTCCTTGTCAGTCGCAGTTAAGTTCAGTTGATGTTCTAAAAAAGACAATGTGGTTGGGCGCATTATCTTATGAGCGCCTAGAGATGAAAGTTCAGACGATCTTTAGTTTATTGGCTGATAACGACAAGGATTGGGAAAAGGTATTTTGGATCTGGATGTGTAGATGTATGGGGCTGAAAGTGAATGCAGAGGCATTTCATGAGCTTGGAGAAAAACTTCCTATATCTTTATTGAAAAAATATCGTTCGAATACCTTGAAGATCGAAGCAATTTTTTTTGGAACAGCTGGATTCTTATCCAGCAATGAGGAGGATGAATATGCTAAATTACTCTATAATGAGTTTGTTTATCAACAGGGTGCTCATAGAATTGAGGTTGTAAGCGGTGATTGGAAAAAACTACGAATGCGACCTTATAATTTTCCTGAACTTCGCATAGCGCAGTTGGTAAGCTTATTTACTGATAAGTCATTAAGTTTTTCAATGATTTTGGATCTGGAAAATTTAGAGGATGCACGTTCATTGTTTCGTATTGGAAGGTTAAGTGAGTACTGGAAATCTCGTTTTTTACCAAGAGGTAAGGAGCGTACGGCGCATTCTGGAAAAATAGGGAAAGATACCATTGATATCCTCATTGTGAATGTTGTGGTACTATTTCTTTTTGCTTATGGCAAATATTATGGGATAGAACGGTATATTGACAAGGCCATTTATTTTTTGGAAATGCTTCCTGTTGAGAAAAATGCAATCATAAAACGGTTTGGAGAATTTGACTGGCATGCCGAAAATGCTGCCCAAAGCCAGGCGATATTGCAATTGAAGAAAATGTACTGCGATAAGAGACAGTGTCTTCATTGCCGGATTGGTGCCGAAATTATGCGAAGTGGTTAATTCGCGAGTATTTCGGCAATTTCCTTATATCCTTTTTCCAAAGCGAAGTCCGCTGGGCTGAATCCTGCCAGGTTGAAGATTTTTGTATCTGCACCAAATTCAAGCAAGGTGACAATGAAGTCAATATTTCCGTGTTGGGCGGCATAATGTAATGCCGTTTCACCCGTTGCTTGAACCGCATTGACATCGGCATCGGCTTCCATAAGCATTTTGCCGATTTCTTCGTTATTATTTGAAGCAGCAATATGTAGGGGGGAGCTGAGTTGTTCGTTTCTGCTGGCTACATTAGGATTTACCTTTTTGGATAACAATAGACGGACAATGTCAACTCTGTTGAAATAGGTTGCCAACAACAAAGGTGTAAACCCATGGGAAGACCATTCATTGACAACCGATGGAGCCTGTTGAATAATAGCCTCCACGTATGCGGTCAATCCTGCTGCACAGGCCTCATGGATGGTCATCGTTTTGGTGTGTTGCAGAAGTATTCGGATAATTTGCGGTTTATTGTAGTAACATGCCAATAATAAGGGTGAAATACCATGACTGGTGGTCTCTTGTAATAATTCAGGGTTTCCAATCAATAGTAGGTCGATGTCGTGGCTTTTGCCTTCTTCAATATATTGCTCTAAAACAGAAAGATTCATTTTCAAATGTAATTGCGTAACTCTCCTACTAAAATAGGTTTTATTAATGAAAATAACTGTTTGAGTAGCGAATTTATTTGCGAAATCGGGTTGTCATAAATCCTGAAAAAATTGCAAGTGATATAAATTGGAGTAATAATTCGGATGGGATCAGGGGCAAAAGTGGTGTTTTTTGAGAATTTATATACACAAATGTGTAGTAATTCATATAATATTTTTGAAAATTAAAAAGTAGATGTACTTTTGTTAAGCCCCTCCCAAGGGCATGTTTTTCATAGGTAGATGTAGGGTCGAGTGTTTCTCACTTCGACCCTTTTTTTATAGCTTTGTTTTTATATTTAAAAGAAATGTCCAAAAGAAAGATTGTTGTTGCTATTACGGGAGCGAGTGGCTCTATATATGCGAAGTTACTGCTGGAAAAACTGAATTCGCTAAAATCTCAGATTACTGAGGTGGGTATTGTGATGTCAAATAATGCGAAGGATGTATGGCGGGCTGAATTGGGTGATGAGA
Organism: Sphingobacterium sp. HMA12; assembly: GCF_002933815.1. Taxonomy (GTDB): domain Bacteria; phylum Bacteroidota; class Bacteroidia; order Sphingobacteriales; family Sphingobacteriaceae; genus Sphingobacterium. The sequence continues at coordinate 2,353,422 of NZ_BEYR01000001.1, read as the reverse complement.
GTTACCAGGACGTGCCTTTCAAGTTCTACGATAAAAATGACTTTTTTGCTCCTTTTGCATCGGGTTCGGCGCGTTTTGATACCATGATTGTTTGTCCTTGTTCTATGGGAACCTTGTCCAGAATAGCCTATGGGACTTCTTCAGATCTTACCACCCGTGCAGCGGACGTTATGTTAAAGGAAAGGAGGAAACTTATTTTAGTTACACGTGAGACACCACTAAGCATTATTCATATTCAGAATATGAAATTGGTTACAGAGGCAGGTGGAATTATTTGTCCAGCTTCTCCGTCTTTCTATAGCTTACCAAAAACTTTGGAGGAGTTGGCTGAGACTGTGGTTGATCGGATTTTGAGTTTGGCCGGATTTGATTTTAAGCATTATCAATGGGGAGAAAATTCCTAATGAATGTTCACTGAAATCTATTTTTAGTGTTCTATAATAAAATTGTATTTTGTAACTTTGTTTCTCGAAATGAAGCAATCAAAAGCATCACGCGAAAAATCTGTTTATGGCTATACAATTTATAGTGATAAATTCGTTTTTTGTTTGTTGCCGGAGAACACGCTACATGCTTCAACAGACAATTTGTATCCTATTAATTTCAATCACATTCATATATGAAAAGCTTATTGATTACTTCTGTTAAAGTAATTTTACCGGGTAACGAATATCATCAGCAGACTGTTGACGTATTTATCGACAAAGGGAAGATTGCACAGATTGGAAACACCATCAAAGTAGCTGATAAAAACGTAGAGACCATCGACGGAACAGGTAAGATTTTATCGCCTGGATTTTTCGATTTACATGCCAATTTTGGGGAACCAGGTTTAGAGACCAAAGAAGATATCCGGACAGGAACGGCTGCTGCTGCTGCTGGGGGTTTCACTGCCGTGGCCGTCATGCCTAATACCGAGCCTGCCATTCAAAGCCGGTCCGAAGTGGCGCTCGTGGTCAATGCTGCAAAAGGAAATATTGTCGATATACATCCCATTGGTGCAATTAGCAAGAAGCGGGAAGGTAAGGAAATGGCCGAACTCTATGATATGAAACAGAATGGTGCTGTTGCTTTCAGTGATGGAAATAGGAGCGTGCAACAAGCAGGACTAATGAGTAGAGCTTTGTTGTATGCAAAAGGATTTGAGGGACTGATTTTTTCGCATGCCGAAGATGAGTCCATGGCGGGTGGCAATAAAATGAATGAGGGTACGATGAGCACTTATTTAGGAATGAAAGGAATTCCTAATCTTGCGGAATCCTTGATGGTTTCCCGTGATCTATATCTTGCGGAATATACGGAAGCCCCGATCCATTTTGCGTCAATCAGTACGCCCGAAGCCGTAGATCTAATTAAAAAAGCGAAAGCTAAGGGCCTTCGGGTTACTTGTGACGTGGCAGCACATCAATTGGTATTTACAGATGAGGATATCATTGGTTTTGACAGTAACTATAAAGTGAGCCCGCCATTAAGAACCAAAGCCGATGCGAAAGCGCTGATAAAAGGTTTAAAGGACGGTATCATAGATGCAGTGGTTTCACAACATACACCACAGGAAATAGAATTTAAAAATGTGGAATTTCATATTGCAAAAAACGGTATTATAGGCTTGCAAACTGTGCTACCTTTGTTAATTCGTGCTGGATTAACCGAAGAGCAAATTGTACATAGCTTAGCTGTTAGACCGAGACAAATTCTTGGCATAGCTATCCCGCAAATTAAAGCTGGGGCTATGGCGAACCTTGTGCTGTTTGACCCTGCGAAATCTTGGAATTTCGATGAAAAGACAAATAAATCCAAATCAAAAAATTCCCCATTATTCGGGCAGACATTAAAGGGGGCTGTCGAATTGGTCATCAATAATAATCAAATCATTAAAAACGATTAAACCATGGAAGCAAACGTAAAAGCTGCTGTTGAAGCAGGTATTTTAAATTATGGAAAAGTTGACGGGATTGATACAGCCCCAGAATTTCTGGCGAAAATCATTCAAGTATTCAATACTGAAGCTACCTATCTGGAGAAATTGGAACTTCTGGATCAGTCTTTTGACGATTATCCTTTGTTTGATGAACTTCGTGAAGTCTATGTTGACTTACTATTGATGAATTTCTTTTCTAACGATGTGCTCAAGCTTGAAGATGACTACCTGGACTCTGAAGAATGGGAAGCTATTGAAGATGAGACTATAGATCGTGGAACTGAGTTATTGAATATTTTCCTTTATCTAGGTGAATGTAAAGATGACGAGATTGAACCGGAGCTAGATGATTTCCTAAAAGAGTTTTTATTGGTTGATGAAGATGAGTTTCAGGATGAACATGAAATCTATGAAGATATCATTGCAAACCAGATTCTAGTGGATAGCCCGTATGCCGAAATAGCCAAAGTGGCTAGGGGGATTAATCCCAGAAGTGAAGTATATGAGCTGTTCTATCCGGTAATGAGCTTCTTTAGCGAGTTGAAACCAAGTGATCAACAATTTGAAGAATACACGGCGGAATCAAACAATAAAGCGTTTGATTTGGCTCTTTATAAGGTTCTTAGCACTTATTATAATAAATAATTATGGCAGATTCAATTAACCCCAGCAATGCCGGATTCGATGCGGTAATTGACAAGAAAAAGAGTATTATCTATGGTGTCGTTCTGGGCGTGATTTCATTCATTCTTGGACTGATCGTCTTGTTTGTTGTTAAGGACCTGAATTCCTTTTGGGGAGTTATGTCTATGTCATTTATTGTTAATACGGGTATATTTGTTGTTATATCCGCATTGTTTTCCTTTTCTCTAAGAAAAGCGAATGGCGGTTATTGGAGTTTTTCCATTGCACTCAAATCCATTTTTATGATGTTGGCTATTTCGACAATTATTTCGACAATAGGAACACAGGTTTATGTTAATTTTGTCAATCCTACGCTGCAAGAACAAGTTGTGACACACACCATTAATGTGACCATTGAGTATATGGAAAAGAATAATGTTCCCGATGAAGTCATTGATTCGAAAATTGCCGAATTGGAAAAACAAGTTGATGCGATCGGAAAGATAACCTTGGGTCAGATCTTTAAAGGCTTGGCCATTACATTGTTGTTTCAATTTGTGTTTGCATTGCTATTGTCTGCGCTTTCCAAGAAAGAAAAACCCGTATTCGCTCAGCCTGTCAAGTAGATTTTTATAAAATAAAATATAGTGCATAAGGTATTGCTGAGAAAAGTAATACCTTTGTTTGTATTAAAATAGTACATTTTTAGCATGATTAACATTCACATGGATATTTCTGTTGTTGTTCCATTATTTAATGAAGAAGAATCTTTACCCGAATTAACGGCCTGGATTGACCGGGTTATGACGGCTAATCACTTCTCTTACGAAATTATTTTGGTCGATGATGGGAGCAAGGATAATTCCTGGAAGATCATTGAAGAATTGAAAGCACAAAATGGCAATATTTCAGCCATTAAATTCAGACGTAACTATGGTAAATCCGCTGCTTTAAATGTTGGATTTGCGGCAGCCCAAGGCGACGTGGTCATTACGATGGATGCGGATTTGCAGGATAGTCCGGATGAGATTCCGGAGTTATATGACCGAATTATGAATAAGGGAGCCGATCTGGTTTCGGGTTGGAAACAAAAGCGTTATGATCCATTGACAAAGACGATTCCGACCAAACTATTCAATGGGGTAACGAGATCAATGTCAGGTATCCATAATCTACATGATTTTAACTGTGGTCTCAAAGCTTATAAGAAAGAAGTGGTTAAGAATATTGAAGTATACGGAGAGATGCACCGCTATATTCCGGTTATTGCAAAATGGGCTGGATTTACGAATATCCAGGAACAAATTGTTCAACATTATCCACGTAAATACGGTACAACAAAATTTGGACCGGGACGCTTTGTTAAAGGGTTTTTAGACTTGTTGTCTATATTCTTTGTCGGAAAATTTGCCAAACGGCCGATGCATTTTTTTGGTGTTATGGGGGTGATAAGTTTCCTTGCCGGTTTATTTATTTCAATCTATTTGATCTGCCACAAATTGATGAGTATAGCTAGTGGTACACCCTTTAGAGATATAACTGATCAGCCATTATTTTTCTTTGCGCTGACGGCGATCATTTTAGGTACCCAATTGTTTTTGACAGGATTTTTAGCCGAACTGGTTTCGAGAAGTAGTTCGGACCGGAATGAGTACCAAATCGAAAAAGTCATTTAATTCCTATGCGCATTGTGATTCTGGGGTCCGCATACCCTTTAAGGGGAGGAGGGATCGCTTCTTTTAACGAACGATTGGCATCCCACTTTCAGGAATTGGGGCATGAGGTGGATATTTACTCGTTCACTTTACAATATCCCAATTTTCTCTTTCCGGGCAAATCTCAATTCTCCGATGAACCGGCGCCAGTTGGTCTGAATATAAAGACGAAAGTTAATTCGATCAATCCTTTGAATTGGTTTAAGATCGGAAGCGAACTCCGGGAAGCTCGATATGATCTCCTTATCGTTCGTTTTTGGATGCCCTTTTTTGGTCCCTGCTTAGGTACAATTCAACGGCAGGTGCGGAAAAATAAACACACCAAGATCGTCTGTATTGCGGATAACATTATCCCACATGAACAGCGTTTTGGAGATAAATTCCTGATCCGTTATTTCTTGAAATCTGTCGACGCCTGTGTCACCATGAGCAAAAGTGTACTGGCTGACTTAAAGACCTTGAGTCCACGGATGCCAGCTGTTTATACCCCCCATCCTTTATATGATAATTATGGCCTCCACATGAGTAAAGTTGAGTCACGCAAGTTGCTCAATATTGAAAAGCGAGATCGTGTTATCTTATTTTTTGGGTTTATTCGACAATATAAGGGCTTAGATCTATTACTGGAAGCTTTAGCGGATGCTCGGGTCCGGGAACTAAATATCAAATTGTTATTGGCGGGGGAGTTTTACGGAGACCCAACACCTTATTTGGCCCTTATCCAAAAATATCATTTGGAGGATGTGATTTACATGCATACTGATTTTATTCCCAATCAGGAGGTTGGCCGTTATTTCTCGGCTGCTGATTGTGTTGTGTTGCCCTATCGAACAGCAACACAAAGTGGAATTACACAGGTTGCTTATCACTTTGATTTACCGATGATCGTAAGTAATGTAGGCGGCTTACCCGAACTGGTACAGGACGGCAGTGTAGGTTATGTGGTTGAGCCAGATGTGAACGGCATCGTCAATGGAATCGTATCATTCTATCATCACGATAAGGAAGGACAATTTCGGACAAATATAATAGACGAAAAGAAAAAATATAGTTGGGATACCTTTGGGAACGAGCTTCTTAAACTGGTCGATTGATCCCTGGAAATAATGAAAATATCCTGTGCTATAGCGGTTTTTGAAATTGTATTTTAAACACCTGAAAAATGTGTGTAAGTGAATTTATTTGTATATAAAGGCAAATTTATCTAAGTTTGGAATACTGGGAAAAAAACTAAAAAGAAGGAGAGATTTTGTTGCCGTTTACACAGAGTAGTTTAACAAAGATAGAGGAGTTTTTTAAAGAGCAGGGCTTTAAAGTTAGGTATGAAAAAGGTTCATTCCGCACTGGGGCCTGCATGTTGCAGGCGACAAAGGTTGTGGTCGTGAATAAGTTTTCCAATCTGGAGATAAAAATCCAGTCCTTATGGAATATTTTATTGGAGGTGGAAATTGATTCAGAGGTTATTTCTGAAAAACTTTTTCCGATTTACGAAGAGGTATTGAAATCAAAGACAATAGTTTGAGAATAACATTTTTAGGAACCGGAACATCACAAGGGGTACCCGTTATCGCGTGCCAATGTCAAGTCTGTCAATCTCAGGACAAACATGATAAACGCTTGCGTTCTTCTATTCTTATTGAATATAACGATCATACGCTTGTGGTAGATACAGGTCCTGACTTTCGCTATCAGATGTTGCGTGAAAAAGTAATGCATCTAGATGCTGTACTGATGACACACGCACACAAAGATCATATAGCTGGGTTGGATGATGTACGGGCGTTTAACTATCAGCAGCATTCTTCCATTGCGATTTACGGTACAAAGGCGCTTCATGAAGCCTTAAAACGTGAGTTTTACTATGCCTTTACAGAAATTAAATATCCCGGAGCTCCACGATTAGATTTAGAAGAAATAAAAGCAGGGGAGCCGTTATTTCTATTTGGAAAAGAGATTATGCCTATCGAGGTATTGCATTATAAAATGCCTGTGCTGGGATTTAGGATAGATGATTTTGCCTACATTACCGATGCGAAATTTATCTCCGAGGAATCCAGGATGTTGTTGAAAGGTGTAAAAATTTTGGTTGTCAATGCGCTGCAAAGGGAATCCCATATTTCCCATTTAACCCTGCAGGAGGCGATAGCATTTGCAGAGGATATCAACGCTGATAAGACCTATTTTACACATATTGGGCATCGGATGGGCTTACATGCGGAGGTTTCGGAAGAACTACCGCCTAATATATACCTCGCTTACGATCGATTGCAGATCAATCTTGATGAATACATTTAATATAAAACTTTAGTCCATTTCCTGTTGTTATACCTATATAAAACAGAATAAGGTATTAAATTATAAAGAAATGGGAAACTTATTGTACATCATCGCCGTTATTTTAGTGATTATCTGGGCGATTAGTTTTTTTGGAGGTTATGCAGCCGGAAATAACATTATTCACATCCTTTTGGTCATTGCAATTATTGTCGTGCTGTTGCGCGTCATTCGGGGTAACGCCTAATCAATTCACTTTTTAATCAGTTTCAAATAAAATTGGGCAATTTGTAGGTCTTGTGGATAGGTGATTTTAATATTTTTAGCATCGCCCTCAACAATAGCAATACGATTGCCCATTTTTTCGACCACTGAGGCATCATCTGTAAATAAAGGATCCTCTTTTTGGCGATAAGCCCGTGCAAGCAATTCAGCATGGAATACCTGAGGGGTCTGTACCAGCCAAACCTGATTTCGATCGACAGCATTATTTAATGTATTGTTGCCGGTCCGTACCGATTCAATACTCTTTTGCGCTAAAACAATTGCTTGGTGCTCGTAGGCCCCCTGGAATGCCCGAGTTATTAAAGAACTAGAGACAATGGGACGGGCGCCGTCGTGGACGGCAATATAATCACTTGTTCCTAATTCAAAATTTTTCTGGATATATTCAAGGCCATTTTTTACACTTGCGAAACGAGTATCACCGCCAAAAGCTAAATGGACTGGCGTGTGATAATGCTGTTTTAAACATAAATCTGTCCAGAATTGCTCCATTTCTTTGCTGATGACCAAGATAATCTCTGCGATCGCTGATGATTGGTGAAAATTATCAATGGTATGCATAATCACCGGTGTTCCGTTTAAATCAAGAAACTGTTTCGGTAAGTCGCTGTTCATACGACTCCCGGTTCCGGCGGCAACGATAATGACAAAATTCATAGACAGGTATTGAGTGTTTTTATTTAAAAAAACGTGGATAGTTTACAAGCTACCCACGTTTCAAGATATTTTATAATCTACTCTGATTAGATGATCAACATCGCATCACCGTAGCTGTAGAATCTGTATTTTTCTTTTACAGCAACCTCATAGGCGTTCATTACATTCTCATATCCCGCGAATGCAGCAATCATCACCAATAAAGTAGATTCCGGCGTATGGAAGTTGGTAATCATTGAGTTTGCAATGCTGAAATCATAAGGAGGGTAGATGAACTTACTTGTCCAATCTGAAGCAGCTTTTAAGTGATGATCTGCAGATACTGAGGATTCAATCGCACGCATAGATGTCGTTCCAACAGCACATACGCGGCGTTTATTATCAATTGCTCTGTTTACTACTTTTGCAGCTTCATCCGTGATAATAAATTGCTCCGAGTCCATCTTATGTTTAGTCAAATCTTCCACTTCGACAGTACGGAAGGTACCAAGACCAACATGTAATGTAACTTCAGCAAAATCCACACCTTTAAGTTCCAAACGTTTCATTAATTCACGGGAAAAATGAAGACCAGCTGTAGGTGCTGCAACAGCGCCTTCATTTTTGGCATAAATAGTTTGGTACCGGAATTTATCTTCTGGAGTTGCTTTACGTTTGATATATTTAGGAAGTGGCGTTTCACCTAAAATCTCGATGTTGCGACGGAATTCTTCGTCGGTACCATCAAATAGGAATCTGATTGTACGTCCACGTGAAGTCGTGTTGTCAACAACCTCAGCGACCAATAAGTCATCCTCGCCGAAATATAATTTGTTACCAACACGGATTTTACGTGCAGGATCAACCAATACATCCCAAAGACGAAGCTCATTGTTCAATTCGCGTAACAAGAAAACTTCAATCGTAGCTCCAGTTTTTTCTTTATTACCATATAGGCGCGCTGGAAAAACTTTTGTATTGTTTAATATCATGACGTCTTTGTCGTCAAAATAGTCCAATACATCTTTGAAAATTTTGTGTTCAATTTTACCAGTATCCCGATGTAAGACCATCAAACGTGATTCGTCACGATTTTCAGAAGGTTCAGAAGCAAGCAATGATTCTGGTAAGTTGAATTTAAATTGAGATAACTTCATCTTTAATGATATATATTTTAATGTCTGCCTTTCAGTGCATTACAGTGCACCAAATACTAGGTTGCAAAAAGCATACAAAGTTATAACTTTTTTGGGTATCAAAAGGCCTTATTTCTAATTTATGCATATATTTTTATTGATTTTGACATTAAATCAAAACTATATTGTATTTTAGGATGCAATTATGTTATTCCTTCGATTGATATTGGAAAGTTGTCAGTTTGCGTTTTCGGCATTAAAGGACAATCGTACACGGACCTTGCTTTCCTTGCTGGGCGTGACTATCGGTATTTTTACCATTATAGGTGTGTTTTCGGCAGTAGATACCCTACGAAATAATATTGAGGAATCTGTCAAGAAGATCGGTAGTAAGACACTTTATATCGAAAAATGGCCCTGGGATGGCGGTCCAAATTATCCTTGGTGGAAATATTTGAATAGGCCCGAACCTACCTATAATAATTATCAGGATTTAAGAAGTCGTATGACAACAGCCGAATATATGGCGTATATGATCAATATCGGCAATACGACGATTAAGTATAAGAACAATTCGGCGCAAGGTTCTTCCGTAAATGCAGCTACCTATGAAAATCTATATATCCAAAACTTAAATATTGTTGACGGTAGATACTTTGCCGAAAGTGAATCCCGAAGTGGAGCTCTTGTAACGGTATTAGGAGCCAACATCGCGGAGGGTCTTTTTCCAAATGAGGAGCCGGTAGGCAAGTATATCAGTATGTTGGGCCGAAAGATTCAGGTGATTGGCGTGTTAAAAAAAGAGGGTAATGGTGTATTAATCAATACATCGCCTGATGATACGGCTTTTATTCCTTTTGAATTAGCCCGTAATCTTGTCAATTATGATAATTTCTCACCAAGTATAGCGATGGTGATCAAGTCGAATTATACCTTGGGGGAGGCAGAAAGTGAAGCAAAAACATTGATGCGTTCTATCCGCCGCATTTCTCCGCAGCGTGAAGAAAATTTTTCCATCAACCAGACAACGATGATTACGGGTGCATTGGATCAGCTTTTTGGTATCATCAACCTTGCCGGTTTTTCCATTGGTATTTTTTCGATTTTAGTCGGTGGTTTTGGTATCGCGAATATCATGTTTGTCAGCGTCAAGGAACGCACACATATTATTGGAATCCAAAAAGCATTAGGGGCTAAAAACTTCTTCATCTTGTCGCAGTTTCTCATTGAATCTATCGTGCTTTGTTTATTAGGGGGCGGAATTGGTCTTGCCGTGGTCTATTTTCTGGCTTTTATCGTTCAATTGGCGACCGGCGTGGCCATTGTCGTTAGCTTAAAGATGGTCATTCTTACGGTTTCTCTTTCGACCTTCATTGGCCTAGTATCAGGGATAGTTCCGGCTTTAATGGCCTCCCGGTTGGATCCTGTCGAAGCAATTCGAAGTAAATAAACTCGTCATGGAAAAAAAAGCTCAAATTTCGATATTGAATGGATTTTGGCTTTTGATTTTTGCTTACAGCTGTACGTTGATGGCGGAAATTACTTGGCGCTACCGCAGTTTTGCATTAGACGCAAATTTTCTTATGATCAAACAGACTGAAGTTGAGGAGCTTTGGTGGTACAAGTATGCTTTTTATACCCATGTCTGCACCGCAATCCTTGCTTTGCCCGCTGGTTTTACCCAATTTAATTCAGGCTTACTAAAGAAGCGCCCCCGATTACACCGGACGATCGGATACATTTATGTCGTCGGTATTTTGGGATTTGCAGCACCTTCTGGTGCTTTGATTGGTTCTGTCGCTAATGGCGGGGTATTTGCAATCATTTCATTTGAGTTGCTCGCACTGGGATGGTTCTATTTTACATGGCAGGCAGTGCGCCTCGCAGTTCAGAGAAAAATAAATCTTCACCATGATTTTATGCTGCGAAGCTTCGCCCTGACCTGTTCAGCGCTTACATTGCGTTTTTGGAAAGTGATTCTGGTCTATCTCTTCCATCCCAATCCGATGGATCTTTATCAGCTAATTGCCTGGTTGGGTTGGGTTCCTAATTTATTACTTGTAGAGTTTATTATTTATCGAAAAAATCATAATTTACGAAACCATTACGGTCTATCCGACTTATAAATGGCATGAATTCATTTATTTAATAAAACAAATTATAACAAAATGAAAAGGAATATTTATTTATTGTTAGCGCTTTCCGCCCTGATCGGTTGTAAGGATCGAACAAATAAGAAGGCCGTTGAACCCAAAGCAAAAGATTCCGTTGTCCTAGAGCGTGAAGCACATCAGGAGCTTTATGGCAATTGGGTGGGCGATTTTGTGATTGATGAAAATTTACTAGAAGATGGAGAGGGGCTTCCAAATACCGATTATAGTCCAAAAATAAACCTGACCATAAAAAAAATTACAGATAAAGGGAATGTTTTTGGGCAGAATGTGGTCAAAGGGAATCTACGTTCGTTGATGGGAAAACTTGAGGGCGACGGGAATGCGATGCAGCTCCTGTTAGATGAACCCGGAGATAAAAAATCAGATGGTCGTTTTGAAATAAAACTGAGGAATGATACATTGATCGGTAGCTGGGTTGCCTATGACCAGAGCGTGAAGATTAAAAAGAGAAATTTCAAATTATTGAAAAAGCAGTTTGCCTATAATCCCAATCTGATGTTAAATAATCAAGATGAAGAATATGGAACTTTGGTCGATTGGATCAATGCGAAAAAGAAAGAAGCGACAGATCAAGACGGTGATTCGACTTATACCTATGTGATGGAATATTATCGGTCTGCATCCCCGGCGGTGTTCAGCATAAATGCTTCTAAACAAAAATTGGCAGAGAAAGACTTGAAAAACTTAAAAAAATTAGATCTGGAGATTATCCGAAATACAATTTTCGCTCGGCATGGCTATGCATTTACTAAACCCTCTATTCGTCAGTTCTTCGATCCGGTAGATTGGTATGTGCCGGTTTCGAAAGATGTGAGTTCGGATCTGAGTCCGTTGGAAAAAGATAATATTGCTCTTCTGACGAGATTCGAGAAGTATGCGACAGATAATTATGACACATTTGGAAGATAATTTTCCTAAGGATTTTGCCTCGGATTGAGGAATAAAAAAAGCGGTCGTACAATGTGTGCGGCCACTTTTTTTGTATTTTCAGTTCCGCTGGATTATACCTGTTCGTTGCGGATGGAAATGGCATTTTTATGTGCTTGTAGCCCTTCGAGCTCGGCAAGTATTTCGACCGTAGATCCGATTTGTTGAAGTCCGGTCTCATTGATATGCTGAAATGTTATTTTCTTTACAAAAGAATCAACGGAAACACCTGAATAGGAACGGGCGTATCCTGATGTCGGCAGCGTATGGTTTGTGCCTGATGCATAGTCACCGGCACTTTCTGGGGTAAGGTGTCCTAAGAAGACCGAGCCTGCGTTGCTGATATGACGTGTCAGGGATTCCCATTGATCCGTTTCCAGGATAAGGTGCTCCGGAGCGTATTCATTTGAATACTGAATAGCCTCCTGGAGGTTACCGACCGTGACAGCATAAGAGTTTTCGATTGCTCTTGAGGCAAGTGCCTTGCGCGGTAAAACCGCCAATTGTGTCTCGAGTTGGGTGTTAACGGCGTCTACTATAGCTGTGGAAGTCGCAACTAATACGGCCTGACTGTCTGCTCCGTGTTCTGCTTGCGCGAGAAGGTCCGCCGCTACGAATGCCGGGTTGGCAGATTCGTCAGCAATGACAAGTACCTCAGATGGGCCGGCAGGCATATCTATGCTAACATTCGTTAACCCTTGTATGATTGACTTTGCTTTGGTGACAAATTGATTACCGGGACCAAAGATTTTGTCGACTTTCGGAATAGATTGTGTACCGAACGCCATGGCTGCTACGGCTTGCGCGCCACCAACAAGGTAGATCCGCTTAATATTGAGTAGCTTCAAGCAATAAGCGACAAATCCATTAATCTTTCCATTGGATTGTGGCGGTGAACAAACCACGATTTCCTTACATCCCGCAATGCGAGCCGGGATACCCAGCATCAATAATGTGCTTGGTAGTACTGCAGAACCTCCGGGGATATACAAGCCTACTTTTTCAATCGGGCGTATTTCCCGCCAGCATTTTACGCCCGGCATTGTCTCGACCGTACGTTCTCTTTTAAGCTGTGTGCTATGGAATCTGTGGATATTCTGGAACGCGATTTCTAAAGCGCGCTGTTGGTCGCGCTGTATGGTTGCCGCTAGATCATCTATGTCATCCGCATCTAAAAAGAGTTTGTCAAGCTGTACTTTGTCAAATTTTTCGGCATACTCGCGTAGTATAGTATCACCTTGTACGCGTACCTGTTGAATAATATCCTGGACGACATCCTGAATTGCGTTGTTCGGGTCTGTATTCCGTGCAACCAGCTGTTGTCTTTCCTCTTCTTTTAAAGATTGGTAATCATATTTTTTTAACATGGTCGTCAGAATCGGTCAAGTTTAAAGAATGATTTTTTCGATTGGCATCACAACGATACCCTGTGCACCTTCAGCTTTTAATTTGTTGATTTTATCCCAAAAGTCGTCCTCCGTAATAACGGTGTGCACGGCTACCCAGCCTTCTTCAGCCAATGGAACTACAGTTGGACTTTTGACACCATGTAATAGTGAGGTGATTGCGGGAAGGTTTTTCTTCTCTACATTCAATACCACATATTTGGTTTCCTTAGCAAGCAGAACTGATTCGATGCGTTGAACTAATTCGGCCAGAATTTCGTTTCCTTCGAGTCCTTTTCGTCCAACTAAAATTGCTTCCGAATTTTTGACATCTGCAAAAGGTTTTAGACCATTACTTTTCAATGTTCCTCCTGTGGAAACAATATCACATATTGCGTCGCTAAGCCCCAGACCGGGTGAAATTTCAACAGATCCTGATATCAATCGTATATCTGCATTGATTTTATAATCGTCAAGAAAATTTTTAAGGATATTAGGGTAAGAAGTTGCGATTGCTTTGCCGTTAAGGTCTTTGATGTCCTGAATGGAACTATCTTTCGGTATCGCTAGTTTTAAGGTACATTTTCCGAAGCCAAGTCGTTTAAGATATGCTACTTTTGATTCGGTTTCATCGATGATATTCTCACCTACTATACCAAGATCAGCTATTCCTTGTTCGACATAACCCGGAATATCATCATCTCTGAGAAATAATATTTCGAGAGGGAAGTTGCCCACAGTTGTAATTAAGGAGCTTTTGTAGTTTTCAAAATCTAAACCACAGTTTTTCAGTAATTGAACAGATTTTTCGTTTAACCTACCCGATTTTTGGATAGCAATTTTAAGATTTTTCAACGCTTTATAAATGTTAGCAGTAAATTATTAATAATAAGAAATCAAACAAGAGGGAAGGTATTCTACGTAAGAACACATTAAATTAACATATCGCCACAATGGCGATGATGCAAATGAAAATGATGTACGTAGGTATAGACCATGTTTGTATTAATAACTGAAAGCAAATGTATAGTAAATTAATGGGAAATACAAAAATATCATTTTAAAAAGTTTAAAGATCCGGGCTGTGACGGTTTAAATCGCTAAAATTTCTGTCTGTTTTCTATAAAGTTTGAAACATAGACTGACAACTCTTAGAAAATTCCTTATTTTTAACGAATGAAGTCCTTTTAAGTTTCCATTGCTTATAGGCCGGGCTGGGTAAGGAACGATAAGCATCAGCGGTATGAGGACTTCAATAACGATAGTGGCATACACAGTTTTACTGTGGTAAATGAAGTAAAGGATAAAAAGAATCTGTATAGATGAAAAGAATAGCATTTATTTTAGTAGGCTGGATAACCTGTCTGGCTGGTGTCACCCTGGCTCAGGAAAAGCCAGCTTCTACATTAGATATCCGTATTTTGGAGTCTATTGCCGAAACAAGAACCGAGCCTCAGACACAGACCTTCAAAGTGCTTTCTGATATCAATAACTATGTGCAGGTGGCTGTTCCTGTAGGCTTATTAGTTGCAGGAGCTGTTAATAATGACAAAGTAATGCGTCAAAATGCACTTTACGTAGCGAGTAGTACGGCTGTGACGGCGTTAGTTAATGTAGGAATAAAGCATTTGATCAAACGGAGCCGGCCATTTAAAAAATATCCAAACTTTATATCTGTTCGTACAGCCGGGGGCTATTCTTTCCCTTCCGGGCACACGTCATCAGCATTTGCGACAGCTTCCGCATTATCCCGCGCCTATTCAAAATGGTATGTAGTCGCACCCTCGTTACTTTGGGCTTCGGGTGTTGGCTATTCCAGAATGTATTTAGGTGTGCATTATCCTACGGATGTGCTGGCTGGTGCGGTGTTAGGAGCAGGTTCTGCTTTTGCATTGGATGGATTAAGAAAATAAAATAGAAATTTGTTTAAACGAATAATTGATGCAAGTTATTAGAATATTGGTGGTGGGCTGTGGTAATATGGGTGCTTCTCATGCCAAAGCTTATCATGATCTAGATGGATTTGAGATCGTCGGTTTGGTTGCTCGAGGAGATAGCAAAAGTAAACTTAATGCCGAATTAGGTTCCGAATACCCGTTGTTTGAATCCTACGAGTCCGCATTGGAACAAACAAAACCTGACGCTGTCTGTATTGCGACCTATCCGGATACCCATAGGGACTACGCGATTAAGGCTTTCGAGTCAGGCGCTCATGTTTTCATTGAGAAGCCCTTGGCGGAGGATGTAACCTCAGCCGAAGAAGTCGTGGATGCAGCCATAAAATATGGTAAAAAACTGGTGGTGGGATATATTCTGCGTTACCACCCTTCGTGGATTAAGTTTATAGAGATCGCAAAGACCATGGGAAAACCTTTGGTCATGCGGATGAACCTCAATCAACAAAGCCATGGTTACATGTGGAATGTTCACCGCAATCTGATGTCAAGTCTGAGTCCAATTGTTGACTGTGGTGTTCACTACATTGATGTGATGTGTCAGATGGCGGGTGTTAAGCCGGTACGTGTTTCGGCGATAGGTGCCCGACTCACTGAGGATATTCCGGCATGGAACTATAATTATGGTCAGCTCCAGTTGCATTTTGAGGACGGGTCTGTCGGTTGGTATGAAGCGGGATGGGGTCCTATGGTGAGCCAAAATGCTTTTTTTGTAAAAGACGTTTTCGGTCCCCGGGGCTCAGTGTCCATTGTTGCCGACAAAGCTAGTGACGAAGGCAAATCGGATTCGGTCGCAGCGCATACGCAAACAGAAAGTTTACGAGTACATTATGCTGATTTAGATGAGCGTAATGAATTTACCAAAGAAGATGAATGGATAAACTTGTCTGACGAACCAGATCATCAGGAATTGTGTAACAGGGAGCAGCGCTTCTTTCAGCAGGCGATCTTAGCGGACCTTGACCTGTCTTCTTCCATGGAAGACGCCATCAATAGTTTACGCATAGCGCTCGCTTGCGATGAAGCTGTGAAAACGCAACAAACGGTATTATTATAGTTTTCATTTCATGTAGGTGTATTCCTTTTTTTTACCCTTTTTCAAAAAATAGCGGAATAAAAAACAAATAAATAAAAAATATAATGGAAGGATAGGCTTTTTGGTCTATCTTTTGTTATTTAGCTACATATTTATCATTCTTATGCAGAATTTATTCAAAGTAGCGTTGTTGTTCGGCTTGTCCATCCCTGTAGTACATGGGCAGGATAAGCAATGGCAGATGGAATTGGTGTTTAAAGGGGAGATTTCTCCTGAAAAATTTGAAAATGAGATTCCTGAATTTGCGAAAGAGTTTTATGAGCCTTTTCTAAAGGGAAAGATGGCTTATAAGAATGTTGAGATCTTAGCCGATGCCGATTATTCTTCTGCCGTGATCAATCAAAAGGAACATGCTATTTTGAATAGAAAATTGGCAAAAACATACTCTTTTTCAGCAGGAGACGATATTGTCACGGCAGAATCTTATCACCCGTCCTATAAAATTGTGAGCAATAAATTGAAAGAATCTGAAGGTCCCTATGTATGGATGCAGGATTTAGGTGAGATTGAAAATGTAGCTGGAGTGACCTGTAAAAAAGCAAAATTATTTATCAAAAATCAAACAGATTCGGCGGAAGCAACCGTTTGGTATTCGGAAGCGGTACCAACTTATTATATGACCGCTTTTTCGTTTGTTAATGATCTTCCCGGGGCTGTGCTAAAATTGTCTTTAGGTGCAAATGCTGATTTAGGTTTCGAGACAACTAAAGTGTCTAACGTGTCGGGCGCAAAGGATTTCCGATTACCTCAGGATATTAAAGTTGTTGATATTTCAGGTGATAGTACTTCAGAGAATGGAGAAGATGTGAGTTTATTTGAAGATACTTTTCCTTTGGATAGATCGCTTAAGTGGGTCATGGTGAAAGATAAGGAAACAAATGATGAATATTATGGGATAAAGAGCACAACGGGGCAGGAAGTGCTGTCCTGTTCACTTTTTTCCTTGGCTTATTTTAATGACCAGACTGCCATCGTTTCAGATAAGGATAATTACTTCTGGCTATTGGATAAAATGGGGAATAAAGTAAACAAAACAGGGTTCGATTGGCTCACTCCGGCAACGGAAAGATTGGCTATTTTTCAGAAAGATGGAAGTTTTGGACTCGTTACTCAAGAAGGGAAGGTTTTGCTGGATAAAAAGGAAAACATAAGTAAGTTTTTGAATAATTATTTGATGTTTTCAGAAGAAGGAAAAATAGGATTATTGGATGAGCATGGAAAAATTATTGTTCAGCCTAACCTATTATTTTTGGATGTAGACAGTGCTGGTAAAGTTCTGGTGCGGGATAAGGAAGGAGAGGAAACAAAAACGCTTGAATTCGATGCATTTATAAAAGAATATGTGAAATGATTTAGATTTTGTTGAAATAAACAGCTGTCGGTCATCACAAAAAAAGCATTCAATGTCAATAGATTGAATGCTTTTTTTGTAATCATAATTTTTATGTCCTTTTAAGGAATATTCAGGAACTTGTGCGTCTGTAGGGAGATGTCCCATTTCGGATTTTCTTTGACGTAGTCAATAATGGACGGGGTCATTTCTTTGGATTTTGACCATTCCGGCTGAAGGTATAATTTGCAATTCGGGCCGACCAATTGTGCATATTCTTCTCCCCAGGCAAAATCGCTTTTATTGAAAACGATCACTTTGAGTTCCCCGGCTGCATCAAGTACATCTTTTCTCGGTGCTTTGAATTTTTTTGGAGACAGGCAGATCCAGTCCCATTCTCCACTTAGAGGATATGCTCCGGATGTTTCGATAAAAGTTTTTATTCCGGCAGCATGCAGACCCTTGGTAAGGTAATCCAAATTATAGATCAGTGGCTCTCCACCTGTAATAACAACTGTTTTAGCGGGATATTTCTTGGCATTTTCGATAATTGAATCTGCCGCTGTAAGCGGATGGATAGACGCATCCCAGCTTTCTTTTACATCGCACCAATGGCAGCCTACATCACAACCACCCAATCTGATGAAATAAGCAGCAGTCCCGGTGTGGTAACCTTCCCCCTGGATGGTGTAGAACTCTTCCATCAAAGGTAATCGTGTTCCGTCTTCTGGTACTTGATTCGACATAGTTAAAATTTGAGTCTGCAAAAGTAGTAAATATTAATGATATGCTCAATTTAAACTGTTGTTTTCGGTGGAATTCATGTCATTTTTGTGGGATTGAAAATTGAACGGTAATTTTGGAGTTTTTTGTGAGAGCGCTGCTTTTTGTTTTCTTTTTTGAATCCGGTGTTACCAGATGAAGGATTGCTGAAAAAGGGACAAGAGATCATAAAAAAACTGTTTATTACCAGAAATTTTGCTAAATTTGTTTCACAATTTATTTATTGAAAACATAAGTGTAATAACATAATTGTACATGTTGTTTTGTGTTTTCTATTTTTTAACAATATAAAGATCATAGTTGTAAATGATTAAAATTACACTACCTGATGGTTCCGTTAGAGAATATCAAAAAGGAATCACTGCAGCAGAAATTGCTTTGTCAATTTCTGAAGGGTTAGCGAGAAATGTTCTTGCTGCTGAGGTGAATGGTGAAGTATGGGATTCTGCCCGTGCTATTGAAGAAGACGCTAGCGTCAAGTTGTTGACCTGGAATGATACAAAAGGAAAATCTACTTTTTGGCATTCTTCGGCTCACTTACTTGCTGAGGCGCTGGAAACATTGTATCCGGGAATTAAATTCGGTATTGGGCCGGCAATCGAAACAGGTTTTTACTACGATGTTGATTTTGGTGATCGCGAATTCTCTTCGGATGACTTTAAGGCTATCGAGGACAAAATGTTAGAACTTGCCAAACGCAAAGAAACCTTTGAACGTAAAGCCGTTTCTAAATCGGATGCTTTAGCCTATTTTACCGAAAAAGGGGATGAGTATAAGCTGGATCTGATCAAGGATCTGGAAGATGGAAAGATTACTTTTTATACCCAAGGTGATTTTACAGATTTATGCCGTGGACCACATATTCCGAATACCGGATTTATCAAAGCCATAAAACTGACTAATGTTGCTGGTGCATATTGGCGGGGTGATGAATCCCGGAAACAATTGACACGTATCTATGGTGTAACTTTTCCGAAAGCATCAGAGCTTACCGAATATTTAAAGTTCATTGAAGAAGCAAAGAAACGCGACCACCGCAAATTAGGTAAGGAACTGGAGCTTTTTGCATTTTCTGAAAAAGTGGGTGCTGGATTGCCTTTATGGTTACCAAAAGGTGCTGCACTACGTCAAAAACTGATTGATTTCTTGCAAAAGGCACAGTTGAAATCTGGATATGAGCCAGTGGTAACGCCACATATCGGGCATAAACAACTGTATGTGACTTCTGGTCACTATGAAAAATACGGTGCGGATTCCTTTCAACCGATCAAAACACCTATTGAAGGTGAAGAGTTTTTGTTGAAACCGATGAACTGTCCGCATCACTGTGAGATCTATAAGGTAAAGCCGCGTTCGTATAAAGATTTACCGGTTCGTTTTGCCGAATTTGGTACAGTGTATCGTTATGAGCAATCCGGTGAGTTGCATGGGTTAACACGTGTACGTGGGTTTACGCAAGATGATGCGCACTTATTCTGCCGCCCGGATCAGGTAAAAGATGAGTTTAAGAAAGTAATTGATCTCGTTCTTTATGTATTTGGCGCTTTGGGATTTCATGACTATACTGCACAGGTGTCGTTGCGTGATCCTGAAAACCGTACTAAATATATCGGTACTGATGAAAATTGGGCTTTAGCCGAATCGGCGATTATTGAAGCCGCTGAAGAAAAAGGTTTGCCGACTGTCGTGGAGTATGGTGAAGCTGCTTTCTATGGCCCGAAATTGGACTTCATGGTTAAGGATGCGCTGGGACGTAAATGGCAGTTGGGTACTATTCAAGTTGATTACAATTTGCCGGAACGTTTTGAATTAGAGTATACTGGTAGTGATAATATGAAGCATCGTCCAGTGATGATTCACCGTGCGCCATTTGGATCTTTGGAGCGTTTTGTAGCCGTATTGATCGAACACTGTGCGGGACAATTTCCGTTATGGCTTGCGCCTGAGCAATTTATCGTCTTGCCAGTGTCAGAAAAATACGAAGAATATGCGCAAAATGTTTTGAATTCGCTAAATAATTCCGATATTCGCGGACTGATAGACTTACGTGACGAGAAGGTGGGCAGAAAAATCAGAGACGCCGAAGTGAAAAAGCTTCCTTATATGTTAATTGTAGGGGAAAAAGAGGTGGAAAATGGCACAGTTTCTGTACGTAAACATGGCTCAGTAGAATTAGGAACTATGACTGCTGACGAATTTAGAGATATATTAATTAAGGAAATAACCGTTTAATTTTTAAACATTTGGCATTAAAAAGACCCGGTGGTCCAAGACCACCAATGAGAAAGAAAGAACCAGATCACCGCATTAATGAGTTAATCAAGGTACCTGAGGTACGTTTGGTAGGAGATAATGTGGAACAAGGAGTTTACCCTACACGCAAAGCGTTAGAGTTGGCTGATGAGTTGGAACTTGATTTAGTGGAGATTTCGCCAAATGCTGTACCGCCGGTTTGTAAGATTATCGACTACAGTAAGTTTGTTTACGAACAGAAGAAGAAACAAAAGGAAATCAAAGCTAATGCAAAACAGACTGTTATCAAAGAGATTCGTTTCGGACCTAACTCTGGTGAACATGATTTTGATTTCAAATTGAAACATGCGATTAAGTTTCTTGAAAGTGGTGAGAAAGTGCGTGCGTACGTACACTTCAAAGGTCGTGCTATCGTACACAAAGATCAAGGTGAGATCTTGTTGTTACGCTTCGCTCAGGCACTAGAAGATTACGGTAAAGTAGAACTTTTACCAAAATTAGAAGGAAAACGTATGTTTTTAACAGTAGCCCCAAAGGCTCCTAAAAAATAATAAGAATTCTAACAGATTGATATAAAATTTATAAGTATTATGCCAAAAGTTAAAACCAATTCCAGCGCAAAGAAACGTTTCAAATTGACTGGAACAGGTAAAATTGCAAGAAAAAACGCTTTCAAAAGCCACATCTTGACAAAAAAGAGCACAAAACGTAAACGTAACTTAACACAAACAAGTTATGTATCTGATGGCGATATGGGCAACGTTAAACGTATGCTTGCTATCGGTAAATAAGTTTTATTCGATTTTATTTAATAATAATTTTTTAACCGGGTACAGGGTCGTAAGTTCATTGAAATACATGGCACCTTTTACCAAACTAATTTTAAAAATATGCCACGTTCGGTTAACGCAGTAGCTTCAAGAAGAAGACGCAAAAAAATCCTAGGCCTTGCAAAAGGTTACTTTGGATCACGTAGCAAAGTTTATACTATTGCTAAAAATACAGTAGAAAAAGGTTTACAATACGCTTACCGCGATCGTAAAACCAAAAAACGCGAGTTTAGAGCTTTATGGATTCAACGTATCAACGCTGGAGCTCGTCAACACGGAATTTCTTATTCCCAATTGATCGGTAAATTAAACGCTAAAAACATTGGTTTGAACCGTAAGGTTTTAGCTGACTTAGCTTTAAATAACCCAGAAGCTTTCAAAGCAGTTGTAGACGCAGTAAAATAGAGTTTTTAATCCGCTGTCAATTTGTTAGAGATATTAAAGGAGCCCAAAAGGCTCCTTTTTTTATTGTCACTTGGGTTTCCTGTTAGATCACTGTAGTCTTTTTTGGACGATATTTGAACGCATAACGAGGGGCTGCTCATCGTATTTTATTTGTCGGAGGCTTTATAGCCTCTTTTAAACAACTGAAATTATCAAACTATATGTAATAACCATTCTCACTCAATATTAGGTTTGATTTTTGTATAGTGGTTTATAAACATACAATTATGAAAATAAGAACGATCGCATTTGGATTTTCACTTCTGTTATTTGGAGGTATGGTTATGGCTAAAGGGCCAGGTTACAAAGCTCCTATAAAAACTGTGTCGGATCTACAGGGAAAAGTTATATCAATTGAGGGTGTAGGCAACAGCCGGACAATAGAGGCCAAGGGAGGAGAGACAATCCAAATTGAAGGTGCCGATAATAAGGTGGTAATACGTGGTAATGTTAGTAAAGTTATTATTGAAGGTAAAGGCAATACCGTAACGGGAAATGACGTGTCGACTGTTACGATAGAGGGCGCAGACAATATGGTTAATATTGGGTCTCTTGAAACCGTTCAAATTGAAGGTTTCAAAAATCACGTTCACTACAAATCGACTAAAAACAAATCTGGCCAAGCAAAGGTCTCTACTGAGGGTGCCGACAATATGGTTATGAAGATGAAATAATCAAAAATTTCAAAAAAAAGGGTTTTGCATGATATCATGCAAAACCCTTTTTTATTGAAAAATAATATCTAGTTTTTAGTTTGATTGCCTTCAGACTGCTTGTCATCTAATTCATTTCTTTGTGTTTTATAATCCGCGGATGTAATTTCTGTATCTTGTTCTTGTTGTATCGGATAGGGGTTTAGGAAATCTTGATCAAAGGGATGCGTTGTCACAGCCCTTTGAATACTGTCATCGTTCTGATATGTCCGAAGACAGGTGCCTTTGATACGTTCAGAGTTAAATACATAAGTTCCCCAAATACAGAAAAAGAAAATCGCTTTTAGAGTATCTCGATAGTGTGTGAATAGATCGCCTGGTTCATCTAAATAACTTTTGAACATAAAATAGGATGCAATTCCATCAATAGTACAAAATATGGCCATAAATAGTGCAACCATAAAGAAGGTCTGTGCGAAAATGTCCCTTTTCTTGATCAATAAGATACAGCTATAAATCAAACCAGCCAGTATCAATACATTACCGATTATTTCCGTTAGCAGCAAAATTTTGTATAAAATGGGTGAAATACCTTCTAACTGATCTGCCGCTTGCCAAGTATTTAAATTAAAAAAGGACTGTTGGAAGAAAAACATACTGGATAAGGTCAATATATTTATAAAAAGTACAATAAGCAGTACAATCATCCATCCGCCGATCTGATCGTGATAAATTTCGTCATAGGGTTTGATGATAAATGGTTTGCTCTTATTATACTTTTTAACAATATACCAGATGACAGCTGGCACCAGGACAATGAATAGGATTAGGGTAAACCAATTAATCTCCTTCGCTGATGTCGGTGTGCCCAGATTAGTTATTCCATCTGTTACATATCCGTCGGCGTCCAGATAAAAACCATTGAAAAAGATATTCTCACGATCGGCAAAATCTGTATAATACTGTTGAAGGTCTTTTTGTTCAACATAAGGTTCGTGAAAACCTAAGGTATAAGCAATCTTAATACTATCTGGCTTTATTTCCAATGTTTTTCCGAATACATAGGCGTTACGCTCAAAATAACGATTATCTTTATGGTTGCCAAATGCATTTTTTCCTTTGTTAACAACGTCGATCTCATATTCGATATCGGTAGGGAACGGCAGGCTCAGTGGGGCAATACGGTCCTCCATAATTTCGGGCAGCTTATCATTTATATTTGTGCCCAACAAGGAAATATACTTTTTGGAAGATCCGTTTTCTGCTTTTCCGATGTTTTTGATTTTGTATTTTTCGGTGACCTCTACACGATTGTTCTCAATATCATCTTTAAATTGTATAGGGCTAATTTTATTGATTTTAGGATAGGTCTTCGCATAATACTCCAGGTATTGCTTCTGTATATCGTTTTTGGCACTACCTTGAAAATAAGTACGCATATTGTCCGCTTCATTTCCGAAATAGACTGTTTTGACATCAAGGGTCGCTTCAAATTTGCCTTCTAGCGTCAATGTTTCCTTGACTTTAATATTTCCTACAATATGTTGTGGTACATCGGCAAGCTTTCCATTGCCCATGGTCGAGAGCACTTTTCCATAAGCGGGGAAATATCTGTTTTTGATATCTCCGCCTTGATTGATTATGGTCGGATCAATATATTGGTAACGTCCTCCGATATTAACTTCAACAACCATGTGGTTGAAAGCATAAGGTGAGGGGAGCTCTTCCTGAAGCCCTCGGTCCTTATACGTATTGGCTAATACCAGTCCTACGTCGATGTTCTTATTTTTGAGTATTGTTGCGAGCAACATCGATTTATCTTTACAATCGCCATAGCGCTGCGAAAATACTTTTTCCGGAACATTTGCCCGGTGTGAATATTCTCCCATCTCAATGCCCATATAACGTATTTCGTTTTGTACAAAGTCACAGGCCTTTTTTAAGTAGTTATAGGGCTGCCCGTTTGACTCTTTCCACAGTTGATTGACAAAAGTTTGAAGTGTACTTGAAGGAACTAGCTGTGGTATGGGATTAATCCTGCGGTTCCATTGATCAACGTCCTGCCAGGTATTGAACTCTGAGCATTGGATATATTTTAAAGGGCTGTACCAGGCCGGACTATAATTTTCGAATTGAACTGTTTTGTCCTCAGTAAGCTCCCAGAAGAAATTTGTTGTATTTCCCATGGATTGTTGCTGTACCTCAGGTGCACCATTGAAACTTTTGAATTGAAGTTTGCGACCGTTAGGTACAATATAATTGAGATGGACCAAACCAGTAGGTTCATATCCCTGTAAGTAATAGGTATCGAAAAATTTATGTTCAAATACGGGATTTGCACCTATTATGGAATAGGCAAATACGATCTTATCGTCTTTACGTAAATCTTCCAGGACATAATGGGCCATCTGACTTCCGTTGTAGATAGACCTCGAAAGCTCTGTTTCGGATGCAAGGAGGTTGAATTTTGCCTGCGACAGTAAGTCAATATCTTTCCCGTTGCGAATGATCTTCAACTCATGTAATTGAAGTTTTTGGAAATGCGGATCAAAGGTTACCTGAACCTGTCCCAGGTTTTCGATTCCACTTTGATCGAACAATACTTTTATGTCTCTATAATATTTTGTTTGGGCAGCTAAGTTTATTTGATTTTCGATTAACTCATAGTAATATCCATCACTAATATCATCCAGATTTGGCTTTACGGCTTTTTTTGTAATGGGCCGGAGCCAAGTTGGCGATGCTGTTTTTTGAATGGGTGTTTGGCTAAATGACCTTGAAAATGAAGCTAGTACGAGTACGAAAGCGAATAGAAGATGGCTAAATCTTTTCATTAATTCATAATTTAACCTAAGATAAGTAAAATTTGGACTCAACGGTAGCTGAATTTAGGAAGTATTGGAAATCTTTATTTCATTGAATCTAGCTTCTTTAAAAGTTAAAAGGGTTTTCAATCGCTATTGAAAACCCTTTTAACTTTTAACTCGGTAATTTTATAATTTGCTTTCTCTCTTTTTCTTTTTCTTTACCACTTTTGGCATTTGTGCCTGTTTCAATTCATATTGTCTTTCGATGTATTGAATGATTTCAGAAGCAATGTCCTTTTTGGTGGCTTTTTCTATACCCTCCAACCCAGGGGAGGAATTTACTTCAAGAACTAAAGGACCACGGTCCGAGGGAATCATATCCACGCCACAAACGGTAAGCCCCAATTGAGCGGCAGCGGCAATAGCGGTTTCTCTTTCTGCCTTGCTTAGGCGTATTATCTGAGCCGTTCCGCCCCGGTGTATGTTTGAGCGAAATTCCCCTTCTTTAGCCGTACGTTTCATTGCCCCGACAACTTTGCCGTCAACCACAAAAGCTCGGATGTCAGAACCTTTCGACT
The DNA here is from genome assembly GCF_002933815.1 of Sphingobacterium sp. HMA12. Taxonomy (GTDB): domain Bacteria; phylum Bacteroidota; class Bacteroidia; order Sphingobacteriales; family Sphingobacteriaceae; genus Sphingobacterium. The sequence goes on along the minus strand of NZ_BEYR01000001.1, from coordinate 2,327,616 downwards.
CTTTGATAAACTCTTGGATCAAAATGTTGTTTCCGAGGCCGTAGAAAGCCTCTATAACAGATGATGCCGCTTTCTTGGTTTCTGCTAAAACAACACCAATCCCCTGTGTACCTTCCAATAGTTTAATCACCAAAGGAGCGCCGCCCACCATACTGATCAGATCGTCAACATCAGAGGCCGTACGTGCAAATCCCGTAATTGGAAGGCCAATGCCGGCACCGGACAAAATCTGTAAGCATCTCAATTTATCCCTGGATCTGGTAATGGCTTGACTCGGATTTGCGGAAATGACATCCATCACCTCAAATTGTCTGACAATAGCCGAACCATAAAAGGTGACCGAAGCGCCTATTCGGGGAATAATAGCGTCAATACCACTGAGATCCTGTCCTTTGTAATGAATACTGGGGTTACCTTGTTGAATGCCAACGTAACACTTACTGTGGTCTATGACAACACATTCGTGTCCTCTTTGTTGTGCAGCTTCTACGAGACGACGAGTTGAGTATAAACTCTTTACTGTCGATAATACGGCAATTTTCACGGTTTGTATATTGAATATATTTTTGTGCTAAGATAACAAAATAGCTTTGCTATTTGTTTTTATTTTGACGGGGACTTCAAGGAGAGATTTTCTTTGGAGACGTCGACCAAGAATCTTCGATAGAGAAAATTCTTTCCTAAAAGCATCGGGTAAGTCATTTTGGAACGATTTCGAAATGAAATCTTGATATTGAAAACCTGGTCGTATAGTTTTGCCGTAGTTCGGATATAATAACGCTTTTCCTCCTGGCCAAACGAACTCTTGACCAGTTTTGATTTGTAAAGCTTCAATTTTAAAACTTTGGTTTCTTCTGTTTCGAAATTGGTAATGAGTTCGCAATGGATCCAGTCCTGACCATCTTCATTGACGATTTTATAGGAGTTACAATGCAAAACCGAGGAAGCAGCGCCAGTATCGACTTTTGCCTCTATGCCAAATATTCCTAATTCAGGTAAATCCAGGGTTTCTTTCCAGCCCACGAGAAGTTTTTCTTTCATTGATACCAAAAGGAATAAATGCACCAATCTTTATCGCGTAGATTGGTGCATACATATTTTATTCGTAAATAAATTCTCCAAAAGGAGATGTAATCGTTACTTTTTTAGATGCGGCGTCTTCTACACGACCGATAATTTGCGCCGGAATTCCGAATGACACCGAAATGGCAATGATATCTGCAGCGATCGCTTCAGGTACATACAATTCCATCCGGTGTCCCATATTGAATACTTTGTACATCTCCTTCCAATCTGTATTGGATTCTTTCTGTATCAATTCAAAGAGTGGTGGAATTGGGAAAAGATTGTCTTTAATGACATGTACATTGTCCACAAAGTGCAACACTTTAGTCTGCGCTCCACCTGAACAATGCACCATTCCATCAATCTGAGAACGGTACTTATCTAAAATATTTTTGATGACAGGGGCGTAGGTACGTGTGGGTGAAAGGACAAGTTTACCCGCAGGAACTGTTTCGCCTGTTTCCACTGTGATGCCATTGGTTAAATCCTGACTTCCCGCAAAAACAAGTTCGTAAGGGACAGCTGGATCATAAGCCTCCGGATATTTTTCCGCTACTTTTTTGTTAAAGACGTCATGACGTGCTGAGGTTAAGCCATTGGAGCCCATACCGCCATTATAAGCTTTTTCATAACTTGCTTTTCCATTAGAAGCCAAGCCTACGATTACGTTGCCCCCTTTAATCCGGTGATTTGAAATCACATCTTCCCGCTTCATCCGACATGTAACCGTACTATCGACTATGATTGTGCGTACCAGATCACCAACGTCAGCAGTTTCGCCCCCGGTAGAATAAATACCGATACCCAAATCCCGAAGTTCAGCCAATATTTCTTCTGTACCATTGATGATTTCTGCAATAACTTCTCCAGGAATAAGATTTTTGTTTCTGCCGATTGTAGAGGACAGTAGAATATTATCGATCGCCCCAACACAGAGTAAGTCGTCTATATTCATAATGATTGCGTCTTGTGCAATACCTTTCCAAACCGAAATATCCCCAGTTTCTTTCCAATAGACATAGGCTAGAGAAGACTTGGTGCCAGCACCATCAGCATGCATTATATTGCACCAGTCCTGATCTCCCCCCAAAATATCGGGAATGATTTTACAGAATGCTTTGGGAAACAGACCCTTGTCGATATTTTTTATCGCATTGTGCACATCCTCTTTTCCAGCGGATACACCTCGTTGATTGTATTTTAAATCTGACATCTTAGCGCAAAAATAAACAATAGCGCTGAATTAACGAACCTTATTTATGTAATTTAATCACTTATGATCGTACGCCAATGCATGACGAGTTGTTCGAGGTTTGTTTTTGCATTTGCAGGACTTGTACTGGGGAGGCATAGGTAGCGTATGTTCTCTTTTTCCTCAAAATACTTTGCATATAATTTATACGCTTTTTGCCCATTAAAGACTACGAGTTTGATTCCCGGATGTGCCTCCAGAAGGGCGATGATTGGATTGGGACTTTCATCTTTGATGGCCAAATCCATACTGCCCGGACGGGATGCTTCGGCACAGACATCCCATAGACCAATGCCGTTGTTAAGTAGCAGATTTACTTTGTCAATATAGGCTGTCGTATTTGGACTGTTAAACAAATGTCTGATCACTTTCCAAAAACGATTTTGCGGATGTGCATAATATTCATTTTGCTCCAATGATCTGTCACCCGGTAAAGATCCGAGGATAAGCGTTTTGGTATTGGCATTCACAAGTGGCAAAAAAGATCTTTTGAGCATAATCAAAAATAATAATAAAAATTTTGGCTTTGAAATAAGAACTATTTTTTGCTATATTTATGATATTAAAATGATATCAAATATATATTAACAAATTATGGAAAAATTGATTAAACCTATGTCGGGCTATTTAGCCTTATTAATTGCGGTAGCTTCTTTTATAGCTGCCATATTTTCATTTGCCAACGTCGACGAAAGTTCGCTGTATGTTGTACTTGGCGTCATCCTGATGATCGGAACATTTTTTATCCTGAAGGGATTAATGATTATTAATCCAAATCATTCACGTGTTTTGAATTTCTTTGGTCGATATGTGGGGACTGTAAAAGAGAACGGTTTGTTTTTTGTCAATCCGCTGTATTCTACAATCAAGATCAGTTTACGTTCCGACAATCTGCAAGGACAGACATTAAAGGTAAACGATAAGATGGGCAATCCTATTGAGATCGGAGCTGTTATCGTATGGCAGGTAGGGGATACCTATAAAGCTGCTTATGATGTCAGTAACTATACCTCCTATGTACGTACGCAGAGTGAAGCAGCAGTACGGCATCTTGCGGGAAGTTTTCCTTATGATAACCTGGAGGATGAGGGAGCAGAGATCACTTTGCGTGAAGGCGGCGATACGGTGAATCATATCCTTGAGCAGGAACTTGCTGATCGTCTTGCACCTGCAGGAGTAATTATTAAAGAGGCGAGAATCAGCCATTTGGCTTATGCATCCGAAATTGCCGGTGCGATGCTACAACGACAACAAGCTGCGGCCATTGTTGCCGCGCGCTCTAAAATTGTGGACGGTGCTGTGGGAATGGTCGAAATGGCACTCAAAAAGCTATCTGAAAAAGATATCGTAGAATTGGACAACGAGAAAAAAGCGGCTATGGTCAGCAATCTAATGGTGGTACTTTGTGGAGAAAAAGCTGCAACGCCAATTGTAAATACCGGTACTTTGTACCAATAAACTGAATGAAATGGCAGATAAAAAGAACTTTATGTTGCGGCTTGACGATCAAATGTACAAAGCATTGGAAAAATGGGCTGCAGATGAGTTTAGGAGTGTTAACGGGCAGATCGAATATCTTTTACATAGAGCGCTGCAAGAAAATAAAAGATGGAGTGCGGAGAAAAAGTCTGCTGATAAAAAATAAAGAATCAGAAAGTAAAAATGTACCTTTGGCTTCGTTCCAAACGAAGTAAAAGGTACATTTTTTTGTTATATAATTTGAAGAAATAAGATATGGTGATCAATCCAATCTATAATTTATTGGTCGTAAGCACAAGCACTATTCATGGTAGCGGATTTCTTGACTACATTAAAGAAGATTTTGTGAAATTTATCGCTTCCGATGTGTTGCTGTTTATTCCCTTCGCTAGACCATCCGGAATATCGTTTGATGCGTATACGGCCAAAGTTCAGGAGGCTCTCGATGATCAAAATATAAAAGTTACCGGATTGCATGAATTTCAGAACAAGAAAAAGGCCATTCAGGAAGCAAAAGCAATCTTTGTCGGTGGTGGTAATACATTCTTGTTGTTGAAGACATTGTATGATTTGGATCTTGTACATCAATTGCGCGTCCAAGTAAGCAAAGGAACTCCCTATGTAGGTACTTCCGCTGGATCCAATTTGGCTGGATTGACCATTGGTACAACAAACGATATGCCTATTGTTTATCCACCTAGTTTTGATGCTTTGGGATTTCTCCCTTTTAATATTAATCCACATTTTTTGGATCCGGACATGAATTCGACCCATAAAGGAGAAACACGGGAAACCCGTATTCAGGAATTTCATCAATTTAATTCACAACCCGTAATCGGGCTACGGGAAGGTAGTTGGTTAAAAGTAAATCAAGGAGAAATAAAATTGGAAGGAACGTTGACAGCCCGTTTATTCCGACCGAATAGAGATGCTGTAGAGCTTGCTCCCGGATTAATTAATTTTTAAGATTTTGTAAAATCTGCACTCTTTTTGTATCTTAATCATAAAGTAAAAGCGGTCAGCAGTCTCTTTTTATACATGGCAGAGTCTTTCTTCCTTAAAAAATACTTTTGTAGATGATTGAATATCATACAAAATAAGCTACTTTTGCGCTAAATCCATTAAAATTTTCTTCCAATGGAACAAAATTCAGCATTGCACCCAGCCGATATTGCGGAAGAAATATCGCGTCTAACTAAAGGTGAGCAACATCAATATTTTATGGGCTATCCGCTAGAGGATAGATTGGAAATCTTTTCATTTTTGGAAGTAGATGTCCAATACACGTTGATTAAATCAATGACCGAGCAGGAATTGTCCGAATTGCTGAATAATCTAAAGCCGGATACGCGAAACGAGTTGCTTTCTGAGCTACCGGATGATCTGATCAAATATTTAATCAATCTTTTGAACGAGCGTGAAAAACAGATGGCGCTGGAGTTGATCGGATATAAAGAGGATAGTATCGCCCGATTAATGACACCCATGTATGTACAGGTACGTCCCTATTATACAGTGGATGATGTTTTTCGGCACATTAAAGTCTTCGGCAGAAAGGCTGAGACACTCAATTTCATTTATGTCGTTGATGAAAAGAATGTCTTGATTGATGATTTGAAGATCGGTCAATTATTATTGTCTGATGGTTCCACAAAGATTTCGGATCTAATTGACTATAATTTTGCAGCAATTAAAGCTTCGACTCCGATGGAGGAGGCTTTCGAAATCTTTCAAAAATACGACCGAAGTGCCTTGCCTATCGTTACCGAGGCGGGTGTATTGGTTGGTATTGTGACATTTGATGATGTGTTGGATCGGATCGAAGACCGTGACACAGAAGATATTCAACGATTTGGAGGGATGGAAGAGTTGGATCTGGCTTATACCAAGACACCATTACTTCAATTGGTACAAAAGCGGGCCGGATGGCTTATTATATTGTTTTTCAGTGAGATGCTTACCGCTTCTGCCATGGGTTTCTTTGAAGGGGAACTGGAAAAGGCGGTTGTATTGGCACTATTTGTTCCCCTGATTATTTCCAGTGGTGGAAATTCGGGTTCGCAGGCTGCATCACTTATTATTCGTGCGATGGCCTTGGGTGAATTGAAACTCAAAGACTGGTGGTATGTAATGAAAAGAGAAGTTTCTTCGGGATTGATTTTAGGCGGTATATTAGGTACTATTGGCTTCCTTAGGATATTGGCCTGGCATTTTCTTGGTCTATATGACTATGGCCCTTATTGGATTGCAATCGGTCTTACTGTGGCGGTATCTTTGGTGTTTATCGTGTTATGGGGAACTTTGTCGGGTTCATTTATTCCATTTATTCTACGTCGATTTGGTTTGGACCCAGCCACGGCATCGGCACCTTTTGTGGCCACTTTGGTTGATGTCTCCGGCTTGATTATCTATTTTACCGTTGCAGCATTCTTCTTGCAGGGCAAATTATTGTAAGCCTGTTTGAAAAAAATAGCGATGAAAAGCATAAAATCAGTCCATGATTTTATGCTTTTTTTATGATCTGAGTTACAAATTCAATCGTCGATACAATTTTTCTTTAATTCCCCCTTTTTGAGCGACATAAATTCCTTTTTTTCCAGAAAATATAAATGCGGCTATGCAAGCAATTGCTATAAAAACAACAGGTTGAAAACCAAAAAGCTCATAGCCCATAATGATACAAGCAAGTGGCGTGTTTGTGGCGCCGGAGAATACGGCAACAAAGCCCATGGCGGCCAGTAGACCCAAAGGGAGTGGGATAATGGTGCTCAGCGCACTCCCAAGCGTAGCCCCAATAAAAAACAATGGGGTCACTTCCCCGCCTTTAAAACCGGCAGAAAGCGTAAATGTGGTTAATACCAATTTGATGAGGAAATCATAATAATCCGAAGGATTGTTAAAAGCCTCCTGGATCATTGGAATACCCAGGCCTATATATTTTGTGCTTTTTAGCAGTACCACCGTAATTACAATGATGATACCACCGATCACCGGTCTGAGCAGAGGGAATTTGATCTTTTTAAATTGGGCACTGAAGAATTCTCCCGTCAAGGTAAACAACCAGGCTGCCGCGCCGAATAAAATTCCGGCAATCAGGCTAAGGCCGATGTTGCTTAAAGATAATGCGGGTATACTATCATGTATAGGATAATGTGTATGTGGAATATTCCACAACTGGCAACTAAGGTTTGCGATATAGGCTGTGAGCATGCAGGGGAGTAGCCCAAAATATCTTTTTTTGCCAATGAGCAGAACCTCAAGACCAAAGATAGTACCCGCAAGTGGGGTGCCAAAGACGGCGGCAAAACCTGCTGTAATACCGATAGATATCAAGATACGACGTTCGGTTTTGTCGAAATTAAACCAACGGTTCAGCTGGTCGGATATTGCACCGCCAATCTGGACCGCCGTTCCCTCACGTCCGGCTGATCCCCCAAACAGATGGGTGAGCAAAGTTCCGAATAGGACAAGTGGTGCCATGACGAGCGGTATTCGACGCTGTGGATAAAGGTATTCTTCAATCAGGAGGTTGTTCCCTTTACTGGAAGGATTACCCCAACGCTGATAGGATAAAGCAATGATCAGCCCCGCAAGAGGTAATCCGTAGATGATCCAGAAATTGTTTTCTCTATATGTGGTGACCCAATTCAGCGAAAAAAGAAAGAATGCGCAGATTGACCCAACGCTAAAGCCAACAGTACAACAGGTAATCAGCCATTTGAAAAGAAAATAAAACTTGTTTTGCGTTGTTTGATTTGAAGTTTTAATAGCCATAAATCTACTCATATAAAATTTGTTGTTTTTATACTAAAAGTAGACGTCATCAGCTTATTAAGGCGGTTCAAGGCAGACATCATTGCCATCAGATCATACAAAGTTATAAAAAACGAATCATAATTGCAATCCAGCCCATTATCATGAGTAATCCCCCTAAAGGAGTGATAGGGCCAAGAAACTTTAGATTTTTTTTCCAATACTCCGCAAAGGAAAGAAAATAAATACTTCCTGAAAACAAGAATGTGCCTGCGATAATTAGGTAACAAGCTACCCGTTCGGACTGATAATCAAAGGATAGGTTTAGCCCAAGAACCAATAGCGTGATGGCTGCATACATTTGATATCGAACGCCTACCTCGAACGAATCCAGCTTTTCAGCTGATAGAATTTTTTTGAATGCATGGGCTCCAAATGCACCTAATATAATGGCCAAAGCGCCCAATAATGCGGCGGTAATGATTACAATGTTATTCATAAATATAATTTATTTAAGAACTGATTTAGTCATGTCTATGTGGAGAATCCCATAGTCAGGATAAGGTTCAGAATTTTGTTCAAACCCAAATTTCTCATAGAATGACTTTAAGTGAAATTGGGCGCCGATTTGAATCTCCTGCGGTCCGAACGCTTCTAAAGTAGCCGCGATAGATTTATGCATCAGCAACTGACTTAGGCCTGTTCCTCGTGCCTCCTTCACAACAATTACACGGCCTATCGAAGCTTGTGGGTATGAAATTCCAGCTGGAACCAAACGGGTATATGCGACAATTTCTCCATCCTTTTCCGCCCAAAGATGTAGGCAGACATAATCTTTATCATCCAGTTCAGGATATAGACATTCTTGTTCCAGTACAAAAACCTCCGTACGCAATTTTAGAAGGCGGTACAGTTCCCGGTTCGTCAGCTCGTCAAAATTCTTAAGTTTCCAATTATATTCCATGATGGTTAATCAAGAGAGACAAATCGAGTTACCGACCCTAAGCAGGAGCGATTGGTTGGTAACTCGATTGATGTTATTTTAATAGGATGATTATGCCAATAGACTTTTTACCACCTCAGAGATTGTTTTTCCGTCGGCTTGTCCGGCTAATTTTTGATTGGCAGCACCCATTACTTTTCCCATTTCCTTAATGGATGAAGCCCCGGTCTCTGCGATAATTGCTTTAATAACAGATTCTACTTCCTCTCTGCTCATTTGTTTAGGAAGGTAAGCTTCGATTACTTTTTCCTCTTCTACCTCAATTTGGTAAAGATCTTCACGATTTTGATTCTTATAGATTTCGGCAGATTCACGGCGTTGTTTTACTAGTTTTTGTAAAACTTTGATTTCAGCTTCCTGATTCAGCTCTTCTGCATGGCCTTTTTCAGTTTTAGCAAGAAGAATCGCCGCTTTTATGGCACGTAATCCACGCAATGTTGCTGTGTCTTTTGCAATCATTGCCGCTTTAATGTCTTGATTTATTTGTGTTTCTAATGACATGATGTTTAAATTATTTTCGATTGACAATCGTGCCCGTAGCCTGAGCCGTGGGCATTATTAATAGATCGTTGATATTCACGTGCGCTGGTCTGGTAATGACAAAAAGTATTGTTTCAGCAATGTCGGTTCCGGTTAGGGGTTGTACGCCTGCATAGACGTTTTTTGCCCGTTCCTTGTCGCCGTGAAAACGAACTTCGGAGAACTCTGTTTCGACCATTCCGGGATCAATGGAACTAACTTTTATACCTTTGGAAAGCAGGTCGATACGCATTGCTTTTGTTAATGCGTCGACGGCATGTTTTGTCGCACAGTACACATTACCATTCGGATAAACCTCTTTTCCGGCTATAGATCCTAAATTGACAATATGTGCCCCATTTTCAGTATCCATGAGTGGGATAACTGCTTTGCTCACATAAAGCAAGCCCTTGATGTTGGTATCGATCATTCTGTCCCAGTCACCTATATCCCCATCCTGAATAGGATCCAGCCCCTGACTAAGTCCAGCATTATTAATCAACACATGGATTTTTTTCCATTCATGCGGCAAACCATCTATTTGATTCTGGACCTGCTCCGAATCTCTGACGTCTAATTCAAAGGTATGAATTTTAATATGGGGATAGGTTGAACTCAGTTTTTCCTTCAATTCATCCAGACGATTCAGTCTGCGGGCACAAAGTAAAAGATTGTAGCCTGCCTTCGCCAATACTTCAGCACAGGCCTGACCGATACCTGAACTTGCTCCTGTGATGAAAACTGTCTTTGTCATATATGTTAACTAGTTGAAATATTAAAACTCGATATTGACCCTCTTTTCATGCTAAAATGTAGTCGTGGAATCGTTTAGTGGCTTATTTTGTAGCGATATAAATCGTACAGATACCAAACGTTTGGGGCTTTACAATCGTTTGGTCAAAGCCAGCCTTTTTATTTATAGCAACAAATTTCTGTCCATCGGGAAACTGAGCAACAGATTCGGGTAAATATTCGTAAGCACTGGCATCTTTTGAAAAGAATTTTCCAATAGTCGGTGTTACATATTTGAAGTAAAAATTATAGAGCTGTTTTATTGGAAATTTTTTAGGATTTGAAAACTCCAAAATAACGGCTTTACCGCCGGGTTTTAATACTCGGTAGATATCAGACAGTCCCTTTTCTAAGTTCTCAAAATTACGTACACCAAATGCTACAGTCACGGCGTCAAAAGTATTGTCATCAAATTGAAGCCTCTCCGAATCGCCTAATTGTACTTCAAATTGATTTTCCAACCCTTTGTTTGCGATTTTCTTTTTAGCAACATCAAGCATACCCTGCGAGATATCAACCCCAATGATTTTTTTTGGATTCAATATTTTAATCGACTCCAATGCAAAATCGCCTGTTCCGGTGGCCACATCCAGCATTAATTGAGGTTTGATGGATTTTAGGGAATTGATGGCTTTCTTGCGCCATATAATATCAATCCCTAAAGACATGAAGTGGTTTAAGAAATCGTAGGAATGGGAAATATTGTTGAACATATCCGCGACCTGTTTTTTCTTGCCATCATTGGCGTCTTTATAGGGCTTTAATGTTGAAGAATCGTGCGTCATTTTACAAATATACAATATAAGTATATTTTTAATGCTTAAAATGGGATTTGTTTTTCGATTTAAAGCTGAGATTTTTCCTGTCTGATCAAGGAGATGTTAAGGCAGTCTTTAATGGAAAATAAATGTTGCCATTTTGAATTTCTGGAATTTTGGTTATTCACATCGACTTAAGTTATCAACACTTTTTAATGTATTGATTTTAAGTGGTTGTTTTTTATTTTCAACATGTTTTCCACAGGTTATGTTAATAAGTGAGCTGGTAAAACTGTGTCCTTCAAAGCGTTTTGACAGTTGATGGCTGAACAACTAATTCTGCTGTTTGTAATTCATCATCGTGGTGAATTTTATTTTTTATACATTTGTTATCCCATCTTAAATTTAAGAGTTGGGAAGCTATATTTCTGATATAATATCATGATGAACGAGAGCAATTTTGAGGCGAATAATACGGATAATAACAAAAGAGGTAATTATGGTGAGCGCCGTACCAAATTAAACAACATGGTAAGCGGCTTAGGTAAGCTACCACCACAGGCGGTAGATCTTGAAGAAGCTGTTTTGGGCGCATTAATGCTTGAAAAAAATGCACTAAGCGAGATTATTGATATTTTAAAACCTGAGTCTTTCTATAAAGAATCGCATCAGAAGATTTTTGAAGCGATATTTGGTTTATTCCAAAAGACATCACCGATTGATATTTTGACGGTGACATCCGAGTTACGTAGAATGGGTGCGCTGGAAATGGTAGGCGGAGCTTATTATATTACGCAATTGACCGACCGAGTCGTTTCTGCGGCTAATATTGAATACCATGCACGGATTATTTCTCAAAAATATATTCAAAGGGAACTGATCAAAGTTTCGACTGAAATTATCAATAGCTCTTACGACGAGACCTCCGATATTTTCGACCTCTTGGACCATGCCGAAAAGAGCTTGTTTGATATTGCACAAAATAACTTGAGAAGAGATTCCCGCAAGATGGACGATATTATGCGTGAAGCGATCTCGAATCTTGAGATGTTACGTGATCGCACGGACGGTCTGACCGGTGTGCCATCAGGGCTAACGGCGCTCGATCGTATGACTTCTGGCTGGCAGCCTTCGGATCTGGTGATTATCGCTGCACGTCCGGCGATGGGAAAAACGGCATTTGTATTGTCTGTCGCACGCAATGCGGCGGTAGAACACGGTAAAGCTGTAGCGGTATTCTCGCTGGAGATGTCGTCTGTTCAGTTGGTTAATCGTCTGATCGCTGGGGAAACTGAAATTGAACAGGAAAAACTAAAAAAAGGTAACCTGGCTGATCACGAATGGCAGCAATTGCACTCTCGTATCGGGCGACTGACAGACGCTCCGATCATCATTGATGATACACCTGCGCTGAATGTATTTGAATTTAGGGCAAAATGCCGTCGTCTAAAAGCTCAATATGATATTCAGATGGTGATTGTCGATTATTTGCAATTGATGCACGGTAAAGCAGAAGGTAAAGGCGGAGGAAACCGGGAGCAAGAAATCGGTAGTATTTCCCGTGCTTTGAAATCTGTCGCAAAAGAGTTGAATATTCCAGTTTTGGCCTTGTCACAATTGAGTCGTGCGGTGGAGTCCAGACCCGGAAATAGTAAGCGGCCAATGTTATCCGATTTGCGTGAGTCGGGGTCTATTGAGCAGGATGCCGATATGGTACTTTTCCTATACAGACCAGAATATTATGGTTTGACAGAAGATGAGGAAGGTCGTCCGACGGCAGGTGTGGGTGAAGTTATTATTGCGAAGCACCGTAATGGTGAAACAGGGATCGTGCCGCTTCGTTTCGTCGGTAAATTTGTTAAATTTGTCGATCTTGAAGACGAATTTTCCGGAATGGGTGGAGGTGACGGTTTTGGCGATGCGCCGGCCACATTCTCTGCATCTGCGTTGAATCCGTCTCCAAATTTTGGCGATGACTTTGGTGGAGCAGGTTTTAGTGGTGGTATTACCATGCCTTCCCGTATGAATGATATGCCTGACGATGCGCCTTTTTAGTATGTAATTTTACACAAGTATCCATAAATGAGAAAGCCGAAATAGTATATTTCGGCTTTTTTTGAGTTCCATTCAATATATTTTTGTCTTGGTTTTTGACGAACAATTGATTGTCGTGACTAAAATTTATAGGTTACTCCAGCTCCGACAATTTGTCTAATCTGTAATGCGGAGTTTCTTTTTCCAACTTCTTTTCCTTCTTTAATAATCGGAATGGCGGTGTTGTCGTCATAGATCATTTGCACGCCAGCATTTACGGTGATAAACTTATTGACCTTCATGAATAGATTTGCGGTGTAGTCTATGTCAACATTCTGCGGCTTGTCCAAATAATTTGAATAGAGTTTTAGAATATTTTCAAAGGAAACATTCTCCATTAAGTTTACTTTGTAATACGCATCAAAGGAGGCTCCAAATTCGGTTCTTACTTTTTTACCCGGATCCAGACCATATCGTGTTGATAGTAGCGTATCATTAACAAAAACGAATCTTAACGCTGCTGGAGATAGATTGAATCTCAGGTTATCGGATTTTTTGTAGGCAAAACCCGGTCCAAAGCTTAAGTATGCCGGAGCCAGGAATCGCGAAATACGTTCCTTCGGTGTTTGGGTATAATCAAATCCATCGGCAAACTGCGTATTAAAATTCAAGAAAAAAGTATATAACCAATATTGCGAGGCTTGATGGCCCAATAAACTGTTCAATACCAATCTGTCATCATTTTTACGCCAGTCAGATTCTTTTTGAAAAGTTAAACCGTATGCTGCTAACACCTTGTTGTCCCAGGACCACTTGTCTTTTTTATAATTGAAATCATAATTTAGGGTAAGGTTTCCAGAGAATGAATTGACACCCCCCGCAGCCCAATTGGAAAATGAACTTTGGTTAATTAGAAAAGTGTTTTCACCTTTGATGGTCCACATTTTACTGGTGTCTGGAAGGGCTTCCTGACTATAACTTCGATAGCCAAATAAACATAATGCAATAAGAAAGATTGATTTAATTTTTTTCATACTAAAAATTTGGTTTTGTGCATTTCTTGCGAAAATAATTGTTCTATAACTAAACGAATAATATTGTTTATTGTTTTGTGGCTTTTTGTTTACGTATATTTTAAATAAAATCGGAACTTTGGCAACTTGATAGATACTATGAAAATAACATTGCTTTGTATTGGAAAAACGGATGATAAATACTTGATCGAAGGAATCGATAAATACATCAAAAGACTAAAATTCTACGTAAACTTTAATATCATCGTAATACCAGATATTAAAAATAGCAAAAGCCTCTCTGAGGAACAGCAGAAGGATAAGGAAGCCGGATTGATTTTAAAACAATTACAGGCGCAGGATATGGTCATTTTGCTGGATGAATTTGGCAAGGAGTTCCGTTCTTTGGACTTTTCCGCTTATTTGGAGAAAATGATGGTCAACAGTGTACAGCATATGGTGTTTATTATTGGTGGTCCTTATGGTTTTGATCAAAAAATCTATGATCGTGCCAATTCCAAAATGTCTTTGTCAAAGATGACTTTTTCGCATCAGATGATCCGTTTATTCTTTACCGAGCAGCTCTATCGGGCCTTTTCTATAATGAAAGGCGAACCTTATCATCATGAATAATATGGAAAAAAGTCCGTAACTTCATCATTAATAAAAACAGACTTATGAATTTGCCGAACAAACGTGATTATCACTATAAAAGTGATGAAGGAGAGAAAAATAGCCAGTTGAATAAATACATTATGATCGCATGTATTGTTATCGTTATTTTATTGGCAATTTACTTTGCATAATTTGATATCCTCTAATTACGGGATAAGTAAAAGAATAAATCTCTTACTTAATATCCGTATGGAGGATATCAGCAGATGATTTTAATAAATTTGATTGGAATGTTTAGAGAAGAACGCCTAATTTTTTGGAGAAGGTTGGCAGGTCTTGCGCGTTCTTTTGGGTTCGGTGTTGTTTACAAATCCCCAGTTGGTCACATAGAATGATAAGGGGTTAATTTCTAATAATTTTTTCATTTTTTCTTTTTTTACCATATAATATTTTATTGTTTCGACTAGATATGATCAATAATCACGCCAAACTTTAGCTTATGCCAAATTGCCTTTCGTGATCTGATCAGCTTATATGGGTATCGATAAAATAAATTCGGAAGAATAGGCGGGGGAGGCACATAAACATAATAAGTAGTCCCCTATGGAGACTACTTATCTTTATTAAATTTACTTTTTGTCTATTTTATATAATCTGCCGAGATCAGTAATAGCATATAGTGCACCATCATTTCCCTGCGTAATATCTCTGAATCGTTGCCCTTCACTTGCTAGCAGGCGCTCTTCGCCAACCACTTTATTGTCTTTTAAGATAATTCGGGCGATATGGGTACTGCTTAGGCCGCAAATAAAAAGATTATTCTTCCATTCAGGGATGTTCTGTCCGGTATAAAAGGTAATTCCACTTGGGGAGAGCACAGGATCCCAATAATAAACAGGTTGCTCAAGCCCTTCTTTTTGCTGTATACCGGCGCCAACTTTATCGCCTTTATATTCTATTCCATAGGTAATGGTTGGCCAGCCATAATTTTTACCGGCTTGGACCCTATTGAGTTCATCTCCACCGCGAGGGCCAAACTCAGTTTCCCATAAATCGCCGGTTTCAGGATGAAACGCAAGTCCTTGCGGATTACGGTGTCCATAACTATATATCTCTGGCCGTGCATTTGCTTTTCCTATAAATGGATTGCCCGGTGCGGGTTGTCCATCTTTCGTAATGCGTAAAATCTTACCCAGGGCCGCATTCAGATCCTGAGCCAAAGGTCTGGTGACCAAATCGGAGCGTTCACCGGTACTAAAAATAATGTTTCCTTCTTTATCAAAGACTATTCGTCCACCGTAGTGCAGGTTGCCTTTATGCGCTGGCGTTGCCTGATAGATAACTTTCGCGCCCTCGAATGATTTCTCGTCAGCAGAAAGCTTACCTTTGGCAACAGCCGTTAATGTTCCTGCAGGCGTATTGTCCGAAAACACCCAATATACCATTCTATTTGTTGCGAAATCCGGATCGAGTCTCAATCCGAGCAATCCGCCCTGACCACTGCTATTTACCGCAGGAAGACCTTTGATTGGCTCACTTAATTTCCCCTCGGCGGTTGCGATACGCATATCACCTTCTTTTTCTGTGATCAATAATCTACCATCCGGTAGCGCAGCGATACCCCAAGGGGACTTTAATCCTTCGGCAATGACTTTGCCCTCATAGGCTGTTGTTGTTTTCGCTCCAGCGATTCTGGTCTGTCCGGCAAATGCAGGTTTGTAATCCGTATTGGCTTTTTGAGTCTCCACTGGGGGATAGCTTGTCGTATCCGTACCCGGATTTGATGTGCTATCCGAACCTGAATTTGAATTTGCATGATTTGAATTACAGGCGGTCAGGCCTAGCGATATTGTTAAAAGGCTTATTGTCAGTTTGGTTTTCATTGTTGATGACTTTTTTTGGTCTGATTGTACAGTTGAAGATATTAAAAATTAATGAAATGCTGTCCGATATCATGTAATAAATTTATCGACATTTATCAAAATGTCATTAAAAATGAGAAGGATAAGAACTTCACCTATTCTGTTAATTGTTTCGGCGTTGGGCCTAAGGCGTATTCAAACAATGTGTCAGTATCTTTTGCAGCTCATTTTCTTTGTTGACAAAATAATCGCTCACTTCCAATGTTGCACTGGTGTTTAAATTGTAGATACATACAGGGACATAGTTTGGCTGAGCAGAAGTCTCAAAAGTCTTAAAATAGTCAGCGCTTTCCTGGAAAGTTGAAAACTCTTTGGATTCACAATGTTGTGTTTCCTGATTATATGCGATGGTTATAAAATTCTTTTTCATTGTACGCTCCTTTATCAAGAATAACGAAAAGTAAACGACAATAGTTTTAAAAATTCATCGGTTTTTATTTTTAAACGCTGATATGGCTCGCATCCACCTCTTTTCCAAAAAATATTTTTGCCTTGGTTTCAAAATCCCTGGGGTCATCCGTGGTGTAGAAGGCCAGTTGACTGTTTTTGGAACAGCATGTTTCTATTTCAGTATGCCGGTGTAAATAATCCTGTAGGCTGTTAGCAACAATAGGTCCCTGAGAAATAATATTGATATTTTTCGGGACATATTTTTCGATAACTGGCAATAATAGGGGGTAGTGCGTACACGCTAAAACAATGGTGTCAATTTGATCGCATTGCTGTAATAGCTCATGAATATCTTTTTGAACAAAATAATGTGCTCCTTCTGTGTTAATTTCATTATTTTCGACCAAAGGGACCCAAAAAGGACAGTCATGTTGAAATACTTCAATTTCCGGATTGAATTTATGGATCTCTATTTTATAGGATTCTGATTTTACAGTTCCTGTTGTGGCAAGGATACCGATTTTATTTGTCTGCGTATAATTATGGATGATTTCTGTGGTCGGCCTGATGACGCCAAGAACTTTTTTCCCCGGAGGAAGATCGTTTTGCTGAATCGTTCTTAACGCCTTTGCCGAAGCCGTATTACAGGCCAAAATAACGAGATTACAACCTAGATCAAATAGTTTAAACACACATTGTTTCGTATAGGTATATACGGTCTCAAATGAGCGCGTACCGTAGGGGACCCGTGCATTGTCGCCTAAATAGATATAATCATATTGGGGCAAAAGCTGTTGAATTTCCTTGAAAACGGACAGACCACCATAGCCAGAGTCGAAAATTCCAATAGGACCAGAAGTTAATGTATTATCCATAACGCAATGCTATAAGTTACATCCACCTATAACATTGCGTTATAAGATTCAGTTTTATTGAAGCAAAGATGGTTTCTCTTTATATATTTTCCAAATTAATTCGCCAAATAATGTGTTAGTCCAGGCAAACCAATGTCTGGTGAATTTTTTGGGATCGTTTTTATGGAAAGATTCATGCATAAATCCTGTTCCACCGTGTGTGCTTACCAACGTTTTGATACAGTTTCGGATCTCCTCATCGTTTGTCGAGGTCTGTGCACGCATAATAATGGACATCGGCCAAATCATGTCACGACCAATGTGTGGACCACCAATGCCTTCGGCTGCGGTACCTTTAAAGAAGAATGGGTTCTTATCAGATAGAACAAAATTACGTGTGCGTTGATAGACTTCATCATGCATGTCGACGGCGCCTAAATAAGGCAGAGCCAATAAACTAGGGATATTGGCATCATCCATCATTAAGTGACTTGAATAACCGTCTACTTCAAAAGCATAGATCTTTCCGAGTGTAGGGTGATCGATAATTCCATATTTATTTACGGCTGCCTCTACTTCGTTGGCGAGTGCTTCCATTTTTGATGCAAGTGCCTGTTCGTTTTTGACCTTTTTAAGAATTTCAGCAGCTTGTCTCAAGCTAACGATCGCAAATAAATTGGAAGGAATTAAAAAAGAGAAAATAGTCGAATCATCCGAAGGTCTAAAGCTTGAACAGATCAAACCCACGGGGTTGACAGGATAACCATAACCATCGACCTGTAGGGTGTCGGATCCTCTGGACGTTGTCCGTTCAAATTTATAAGGACCTAAATTATCTTTACGTTGCTGTTCGACAAACGTCTGATAAATTTTATGTTGCGCCTCTAACCACTCTTCGTTAAATGGGCTACTGTCATTTGTTTCTTTCCAATAATGATAAGCCAATCGAATCGGATAACATAGCGAGTCAATTTCCCATTTCCGTTCATGGATTCCGGGTTTCATGCTGGTATGGTCAC
This sequence comes from Sphingobacterium sp. HMA12, assembly GCF_002933815.1. Taxonomy (GTDB): domain Bacteria; phylum Bacteroidota; class Bacteroidia; order Sphingobacteriales; family Sphingobacteriaceae; genus Sphingobacterium. The sequence goes on along the minus strand of NZ_BEYR01000001.1, from coordinate 2,309,148 downwards.
TAAACCATTCTCCCTTTTTCGTTGGATCATTGTAAAAAGCATTGGCATACGGATCGATGTTAATGCATTTACTCTGCTTTTGAATTAAACCAACGATTAGATCCTGCAACTTTTTATCTTTTTTCATGAAAGGAAGATAGGGCCATACCTGAGCACTACTATCACGAAGCCACATGGCGTCGATATCTCCAGTGATGACATAGGTATAGTTTCTTCCATTCTGAACGTAAGGGAATACTGTGGTATCCAATGTGTTCGGAAAGCAATTGTTAAATAACCAAGCCAACTCCTTATTTTTTGTGTTTTTTTGAAATTCTGCGATTGCATCTTCAACTACTTTACTGGAAAAAAGTCGTTTTTCCTTAGGCGTGCGCACGGCAGGAAAAGAATGTTCCTGAGCAAAAGAAAATTTGCTTGCAAATGCACCTGCTGTCAATAAGGTTGCGTTTTGGATAAATGTTCTGCGTTTCATGCTTATTAGGGCTGATTTTTTGTTATACAAGGTTATTTACTAAGATGCAAGATATAAATATTTTTGAATATAACGAACAGCAAATACGATTTAGCATTATAAAATTGACTCTGAATGTGAATAAAGTCATTTTTATTCGGTTAATTTGCAGTTAGGAATGCATTTTGCTAGAAGAAATAATCTTTGAAATAATTTTATGGGGCTTAATAGATCAAAAAAAAGTAATTTACTTCGAATTGTGCTGGCTGGCATCGGGGTAAGTGCCTCCTTTGCAGGGTTTGGGCAAATTAAAAGTCAGCCTTATTCGTATCATTTCTATCAGAAAATGAACGATGTAGTGTATTCTACGGAGACGAGAATGCACACAACAGCTAAACCATTTGTCATCAAAGATTCTTTGTTGCTGGCCAAATTTGACTCGATACAATCCAATAAACCGGTTTCTTCGTCAAATTGGTTTATGCGTAAGATCTTTAATGAACATCTGGTTCAAGTGGAGAAAGACGATTACACGTTCTATGCCGACTTTTTGCCAGATATGTATATTGGAAAAGATATGCAGGGCGACAAACGTCGGACTTGGATGAACGGAAGGGGATTTCAGGTAGGACTGAATGTGGGAAATAAATTCACATTTAACTCATCTGCATTTGAAAGCCAAGCGGTTTTTCCAAAATATCTGGACGATTATATCGTGGCGAATAAAGTAATTCCGGGTCAGGGAAATACCAAATTTCAATCGAAAAATAAAATGGACTGGATGTACGCGACTGCAAGCATGACCTACGACGCACACAAATATATCCAAGCAACCATAGCCTACGACAAGAACTTTATTGGTGATGGTTATCGCTCGATGTTGCTCTCCGACTTTTCATCTAATTATGCGCATCTGAAGCTAACGGGTACGATAGGGAATGTACAGTATACTTCCATCTGGGCCTATATGAATGATCCAACACACCCGAGACAAGATATCAGTGGAATATACCCTATGGAAGGGCAAAATAACAGACGTCTGGGCGATGGGAAAAAATGGGGAGCCTTTCAATACCTGGATTGGAATGTGACCAATAAATTATCTGTCGGTTTCTTTCAGTCTGTTGTTTGGGCAGCACAAGACGAGGCTGGAAAAAGAGGATTTGACTTTAGTTATTTAAGTCCGATTATCTTTATACGTCCTGTTGAAAGCAATAACCGTACATCGCCGGATAAAATGTTTTTAGGAGCTACTTCAAAATATAAATTACCTTATAACTTGACTGTTTATGGCCAGTTTCTATTGGGCGAATTTACGGCTAAGGAATTTTTTGCGGGCAACGGTTATGCACACAACAAGTGGGGTGCACAGCTAGGCGTAAGGGGATACGACATGTTTGGTGTCAAAAACCTAAACTTCCTTGCGGAATACAATACTGCTAGGCCTTATACCTATGCACACTTTAAATCCTATTCCAACTACAGCAACAATGCCGAACCATTGGCGCATCCCAAAGGTGCTAACTTTAGGGAATTGGTTGGTCTGGTAAACTACGCCTGGGACAGATGGGACTTTTCATTACAGGGGATGTATACGCAAAATGGACTGGATCTGCCTGACGGAAGCAATATGGGCGGAAATATCTTTCAATCGTATAATACCATTCCAAATTTGTATGGAAACCATATTGCGCAAGGGATAAAGAACAACATCTATTATGCTGATGCGAAAGCAGCATATGTGCTCAATCCCAAATATAATCTTCGGTTAGAATTAGGTTATATGCAACGTTATGCCAAAGCACAATATGAGACGCCTGTCGTGAATAAATCTGGCGTGGTTACATTTGGACTTCGTTCGAGCTTTAGAGCGATCTATAATGATTTATAGGAAGTTTTTATATATTTGAAGCACATTATTGAGCTTATGAAAACATCATGATTATTCAAGCCCTATATGGAATGTATAATTATGATGTTTCTTGTTTAATAAAACTGTTTTATAGCCTTTAAGGTCTCTGCAACAAGCTACCAAAGGTAGCCTACATGGACCGAATGCTAGTATTGTCTAAATTATTAAATACGGATGAAAAAAATCCTTGTGTTAAATGGCCCAAATTTAAATCTATTGGGTGTTAGGGAAAAGTCAATCTATGGAAGTCAGGATTTCCTGAGTTATTTCGAGGAATTAAAAAAACGCTTTTCAATGATCCAGCTGGAATATTTTCAAAGTAATTCCGAAGGAAAATTAATTGATAAAATTCATGAGGTTGGTTTTGAATATGATGGAATTGTAATGAATGCTGGCGCATATACGCATACCTCTGTTGCTATTGGTGATGCTATTGCTGCTGTACAGACTCCGGTCATTGAAGTACATATCAGTAATGTGCATCAACGGGAGGAATTTCGTCATCATTCCTTTTTGGCTAAAAACTGCAGGGGAGTGATTTGTGGTTTTGGATTGGATAGTTACCGGCTTGGCGTCGAAGCGCTGTTAGTTTAAAAATTTATTGGTTAAAACTTAGTTTGCTTCTCATCAGCGAGTAGGTAATGTTAACATATGACGGGTTGAAAGCGTGCTGCCTAGTTCTGAAAAATAGTAATTTAGGACCATCCCGATGCAAAGAGTTCGTTATTTATAAAAAGAAAAGCGGGAAATTTTCCCGCTTTTCTTTTTATAAATAACTTAAAGGATCTTATCCAATAAGATTTCGTATTTCTATTTCATCTGCTTTGATCTGTGCTTTCATTTCCTCCAGCGAGTCAAAGCGTTCATCATGGCGAATAAAGTGAAGGAATTTAACGCGTAGTGTCTTACCGTAAATATCCTGATCAAAATCAAATAGACTGATTTCAATTGCACGATTCATTCCGTCAACCGTGGGCCTTGTGCCAATGTATCCCATCCCTTTAGCGATCGAAATAGGATTCTCTTCTTTATATTCGCCTGTCGTGATATTCTGGATGTGATTGTAGATATAGACCTCAACCGCATAGATACCGTAGGCAGGAATGAGTTTATGAGGTTCATGCACCTGCAGATTTGCTGTTGGGAATCCAATGGTACGCCCGATTTGATCGCCCCGGATTACCGTTCCTGTCAATTCAAAAGGATAACCTAAATACAGGTTGGCTGTTTTGATATCACCTTTGATGAGTGCTTCACGCACGCGGGTGGAAGAGACAGCAATATCATTGATATCCTGCTCTGGGATTTCGTCCACACTATAATCAAATATCGAAGCAAATTGTTCCAGATCGCCGAGCGAGCCCTTGCGATCTTTTCCAAAATGATGATCATATCCAATAACAATCTTTTTTGTACCCAATTTTCCTACAAGTACATTACTGATATATTCTTCAGGAGTTTGATTGGAAAAATCACGGGAGAAGGGGATAATGATCAGATGGTCAATACCAACCTTGCTCAATTGACTTACTTTTTCTTCAATATCATTTATTAAACGTAAGCTGTCATCGTCCGGATTAATAATTAATCGGGGATGGGGGAAAAAAGTAAGCAATATGGTTTCACCGTTAATTTTTTGTGCAGCCTCCTTTAAGTGGACCAATATTTTTTGATGCCCAATATGGACACCATCAAAAGTACCAATGGTAACTACTGCATTTTCAACGGGGGAGAAATCTTCTAAACTTCTGTAGATTTTCATTTATAGGATTTTTTGCAAAAATAAGATAAAGAATCAATAAAAAGTGCCGATAGGGTTATTTAATGATTTCTTTATGACGTTTTATTTCGGCGATAAGCTGTTCGAGGTTCCAAGCGTTTTCAACACGATAATCACCACTTTTGGTCCGTCTTAATGAACTTAAATGTGATCCACTCTGTAATACTTTTCCAAAGTCGTAAGCCAATGACCGGATATATGTACCTTTTGAACAGGAAATGCGAAAATACACATTGGGAAGTTCAATCTTCTCGATCTCAAAGCTATTGATCCGAACTTGGCGAGATTTTATTTCGACATCTTCACCGCGGCGCGCTTTTTCATAAACACGTTCTCCATTGATCTTTATGGCAGAGTGTGCCGGAGGAAATTGTTGGATATCACCCATAAATGATTTCGCGGCATCTAAAATCATTTGTTCGTTAATATGTGCGATCGGGAATGTCTCGTCAATTTCGGTTTCCAGGTCATAGGAAGGCGTTGTGCCGCCCAGTGTGATTGTACCCGTGTATTCTTTGTCTTCAGCTTGATAGCTGTCGATCTTTTTTGTCAATTTGCCTGTGCAAACGATCAATAATCCTGTTGCTAAAGGATCCAGTGTACCTGCATGGCCAACTTTTAATTTTAATGGTTTCAGTGAGTTTCTGACTTTACCCACAACGTCGAAACTTGTCCATGTCAAAGGTTTATCAATCAACAACATTTCACCTTCAGCAAAATTAAACGCTGCTGAGTTTTCACCAACCTCTCTCTTTTCCATGAAAAATTTTTAGATAATTTGTAAACTATGACCCGAAAGGAGTAACACCAATATAATCACGCCGACAATGATTCTATACCATCCAAAGGCTTTAAATCCATGCTTTGTTAAAAATCCAATAAATGATTTGATGGCAACAATTGCGACAACAAAACCAATGAGGTTACCTACAATAAGAAGATTAAGCTCTTCGCCTGTAAATGTATTTCCTTCTTTGAAGAATTTCAAGAGTTTAACGGCGGATGCGCCAAACATCATCGGCAAAGCGAGGAAAAACGAAAACTCTGCAGCCGCTTTACGCGTTAATTTTTCGGCCATACCACCGATGATGGTACTGGCAGAACGTGATGTGCCTGGAATCAAAGCGAGACATTGGTATACACCGATCATAAAAGCCTGTTTGTAGCTTACTTTGTCCGAATCTTCAACAGTAGGTTTATTGAACCACTTGTCTACAAAAAGAAGAACGATACCACCAATGACCAGCATAACAGCAACCATCAAGGGGCTTTCTAAAAGTGAATCGATAAAATCATTGAAAAGTAGACCAAGGACTGATGCCGGAATAGCTGCAATCACCAATTTGTAGTAAAATGAAAGTGATTTGAAGAATCGTTTATAATACAACACAAGGACCGATAATATCGTTCCCAGCTGAATGACAATTGTAAACAGTTTAACAAACGCTGATGGCTGAATACCCATAAGAGCGGTTGCAATAATCATATGACCTGTGGAGGAGACAGGCAAAAACTCCGTTAATCCTTCGATTATAGCGAGGATGATAGCTTCAATAATAGACATCTGTTTTTAATAAGATTATTCTTCAGTTTTCGTTGTTTTGGGACGATACAGGATCGCAACAAAGCCTAAGGCAAAGCCAAGGACAACAACAATAGGTGCTAAGGTGATTTTAGTAAAACTATAAATATCAGTTTCACCTGACATCAGGGCGAAGCCGATGACAACAATAATCAGACTAGCTATAAAAAGCTGATAATTTAATTTGGAAAATACGAAGGAACCTTTATTTACAGATTCTGTAGATTTCTTAATTTGAGCCATTTTTATCTATATAAATCGTTAGATTGAGCTTTTAAATATTTCGTCACAGCAAAGTATGTGCTGAGCCCTGAGATTAAAATTCCGATGAAGATGACCCCCAGGAAGATGACGGCAAATTCAAACCAGTTGCGCAGAAACACCAGTTCAGGTATCTGTTGTTGCGCAAATTTAAGGGTCAATATCAACAATAAAATCGCGATCAGTGAACCAAGCAATCCATGAATAATACCATACGTGATAAAAGGCTTGCGGATAAAGTTCTTGGTCGCACCGATTAACTGCATGCTTTTAATTAAGAAACGCTGCGAGTAAATGGCTAGACGTATTGTATTGTTGATTAAGGCAACAGCAATGATCAAAAGAATAACAGCAAAGGCCAAAACAATGATACCGATGATACGCACATTTTTATTGACCATATCAATTAATGATTCTTGATAGACCACTTCTTTTATTCTATTATTTTTAGAAATTTTTTCAATGAACGTCTTGATGCTATCCGTATTGGCATAATTTTCCTTCATATAGACATCCAATGATGGCAATAATGGATTATGCCCAAGGTATTGCACAAAATCTTCTCCAAGATCCTCTTTCAGGTTTTTAGCAGCTATTTCTTTACTGATGTATACTGACCGAAGTACATAAGGATCTTTTTCAAGATCTTTTTGTAAGGATAGTACGTCCCCTTCACTAGTGCCATCATTTACAATGACATTCAGGACAATGTTTTCTTTAACGTACTTTGAAAGATTTTTAGCGTGCACCAATAGTAAGCCCAACATACCTGTCACCAACAGTACCAGTGCGATACTGATCACTGTGGATACATATACAGACTTTGTTTTTCTTTTTTGTGTGCTTAATTCGTATTCTGACATAATAAGCAAAAATTTATTTGCGAAAGTAACTAATTGAGCGGAAGATTTCGAATTTATCTTGTAATTACTTTGATAAACATCAATTCGAATTTTGTTTTCTACCTATGTTTAAATAACTTTTCAATACTAGAATTTATTGTTCAAACTACAAAACTTTTATCACATTTCAGTATTAAAATCGTAATTTCGCAAGTCATAAAAATTCCTTACGAACAAAAATGGAGTATAATCACAAATCATTAGAGAAAAAGTGGCAAAAGTTTTGGGCGGATCATCAAACCTATAAGACATCGGATGTGCACCAGAAGCCAAAATACTATGTGTTGGATATGTTTCCTTATCCATCTGGGGCGGGATTACATGTTGGCCATCCACTAGGATACATTGCTTCGGACATCTTTTCAAGATATAAACGATTAAAGGGCTTCAATGTACTACATCCAATGGGCTATGATTCCTTTGGACTTCCTGCAGAACAATATGCGATTCAAACAGGTCAACATCCTGCTGTTACAACCGAAGCGAATATCAATCGTTACCGGGAGCAGATGGACAACATCGGTTTCTCTTATGACTGGAGTAGAGAAGTCCGTACTTCCGAACCTGAATATTATAAATGGACGCAGTGGATTTTTATGAAATCATTCGATTCTTGGTATAATAAAGAAACGGATAAGGCGGAATCCATTAACACATTGATTGCGAAATTTTCTACAAGCGGTTCTACAGCTGTTCAGGCAGTATCTGACGAAGATGTATTAGCATTTAATGCAGAAGAATGGAAATCTTTTGACGAAGAAACACAACAGCGTGAGCTTTTAAAATATCGCATTGCTTATTTGCGCGAGAGTACGGTCAACTGGTGTGCTGCTTTAGGAACAGTATTGGCCAATGATGAAGTGATCAATGGTGTTTCTGAACGCGGCGGTTATCCGGTTGAACAAAAGAAGATGATGCAATGGTCTATGCGTATCACGGCTTATGCTGATCGCTTGTTAAAAGGGCTGGATACCATTGATTGGCCAGAGCCGTTGGTCGAAATGCAACGTAACTGGATCGGGAAATCTGTTGGTGCCTCGGTGAAATTTCCTGTTCCGCAGCTGGATACTGCGATAGAAGTTTTCACAACACGTGTGGATACCATTTTCGGCGTTTCATTTGTCGTTTTAGCTCCGGAACATGAATTGGTTGCCGCATTAACGACTGCAGATCAAAAAGCTGAGGTAGAAGCTTATATCGATAAAACCTCAAAAAAATCTGAACTTGACCGTATGGCCGATAGCAAGACAGTATCGGGTGCTTTCACAGGTGCTTATGCCAAACATCCTATTTCCGGACGGGATGTGCAAATTTGGATTGCGGATTACGTGCTTGCCGGATATGGGACAGGAGCTGTAATGGCTGTGCCAAGTGGCGATCAACGTGATTATGTTTTTGCCAAACATTTTAATTTAGAAATTATTCCGATTTCGGATACACAGCAGATTGAAGAAGAAGCTGATCCGAATAAGGATGGAAAATATATTAATTCGGATTTTATCAATGGTATGACCTATCAGGAGGCTGTACCTGCGCTGATTTCCAAGCTGGAAGAATTGAATTTGGGTAAGGCAAAAATCAACTTCCGTATGCGTGATGCCATTTTTGGACGTCAGCGTTATTGGGGCGAACCTGTACCGGTCTATTTTAAAAATGGTCTTCCGTATCTCATTAAAGAGGAAGAACTACCTTTATTGTTGCCGGAGGTTGATAAGTACTTGCCGACAGAATCCGGAGAACCTCCTTTAGGACGTGCAAAGGACTGGAAATATGAAGATCAGTATGAATATGAGTTGAGTACCATGCCAGGGTGGGCCGGTTCATCATGGTATTGGTTCAGATACATGGATCCAAAGAATGAAGATAGCTTTGCTTCAAAGGAAGCCGTTGACTACTGGAAAGCCGTTGATTTATATATCGGTGGTTCGGAACATGCGACAGGCCACTTGTTATATTCGCGCTTTTGGAATAAGTTTTTAAAAGATCTTGGTTATCATAATGAAGAAGAGCCCTTCCGAAAACTGATCAATCAGGGTATGATTCAGGGGCGTTCAAATTTTGTCTACCGTGTACTCGATGAAGAGGGTAGAGGAACCAACCAATTTGTGTCTTACGGCTTGAGAAATGATTACAAGACAATTCCTTTGCATGTGGATGTTAATATTGTGTCGAATGATGTTTTGGATCTGGAGAAATTCAAAAATTTCAGACCTGATTTTGCGAATGCTGAATTTGTATTGGAAAATGGCAAATACATCTGTGGCAGTGAGGTGGAGAAAATGTCCAAATCAAAATTCAATGTCGTTAATCCAGATGATATTATTGAAACTTATGGTGCCGACACCTTACGCCTTTACGAAATGTTTTTGGGGCCACTGGAACAGGCTAAACCTTGGAATACCAATGGTATCGAAGGTGTTTACAAGTTTTTAAAGAAAGTATGGCGCCTGTTTCACGATGCGGAAGGTAATTTTAATGTATCGGATGAAGAGCCTTCAAAAGCTGAATTTAAAGCTTTACATAAGATTATCAAGAAAGTAGAGGATGATATTGAACGGTTCTCTTTCAATACGTCGGTTTCTGCTTTTATGATCTGTGTCAACGAATTGACCGATTTGAGAAGCAATAAACGTCAAATATTGGAGCAACTTGTTATCGTTCTCCAGTCTTATGCACCGCATATTACAGAAGAGTTGTGGAACTTATTGGGTCATGCGGCAGGAACACTTTCTCAGGCAAATTATCCTACCTTCAACCCCGAGTATTTAGTTGAATCTGAATTTGCGTATCCAGTCTCTTTCAATGGTAAAATGAAGTTCAATCTATCGCTTGCATTGGATTTGGATCAACAAACCGTGGAAGAAATGATTAAGGCACATGCAGATGTGCAACGGCATCTGGACGGCAAGCCCATTAAGAAGATCATTTTTGTAAAAGGAAAAATAATCAATATTGTAGCTTAGTCCATACCGCTAGCAAGAATAAAAGCCATTTTGTCCCAGTGATAAAATGGCTTTTTTAGGCTAGTACGTCCTGAAAGGCAATTGTTTTGTCAAAAATTGATTTTGCATATGGGCAATTCGGGATAATCTTGGCATCGTTTTTCCGCGCATAATCCACTGCTTCAAGAACGAGTTTTTTACCAACACTCATCCCTTTATATTCGTCGTAGACCTCGGTGTGGTCTATGGAAAATTCGTTCTCGGTCTGCCATGTATATTCTAAAATCCCGGCCTCATTATTATCCACCTCAGCAATGAAATTACCTCTGTCGTCTCTTTCGATATTTTTTACTTCCATAGTGCTTTTTTCAAAATAACGTCCAAAAGATATTTTTGTTTTATCAAAGTTCTCAATTTTTACTTCGCCGGATATACAATTACGTAGCTATCTACGAGCTTTCTTATTTTTTTGAATTTCATTCAGCAAGGCCGCCGGATCTTGAATATGGTCTACCTCATTGCAACTAAACGTTTTTTTTAATTTTAAAAAAAAGAATGGTTTCTGTATGTTGGCCTCTACCGAACGTATTTAAAGGAGCAAAAGATGAACATCTTTTCATTCGTGAATCTCAGGAGAATTAGGCGATCGACTATCTGATTTCTCCTATTTTTTTTGTACCTTTGCAATTATCTCCTTAGAACACGTCGCATTTTTATCTTTTCACCGAAGCTCTAAAGGTCCGAAACCTCCTCGGGAACATTTTATTTTAATCCATATTGAATGAGCAAAAGCCAAATTACATTTAACAAAAAAGAACGAGAAAAAAAGAAATTACTCAAAAAACAGCAAAAAATTGAGAAAAAAGAATTCAATAAAACAAACAACGACAAAGGAAAATCTTTGGAAGAATTGTTTGCTTATGTTGATGAGCACGGGAATATCTCAGACAGACCTGCGATAAAATTGAAAGAAGGGGAGAGCCCAAGCATGACCTCAAACCATCATGACGAGTACTCCTTCGGAAAAGTTGTCCATTACAATACAGAGTCCAATTATGGATTCATTAGAGACAATGAGACCCAGCAATCTATTTATTTCAATGACCGTCTTGTCGGACAGAAATTGAACCTGAATCAGAAAGTGAAGTTTAAATTCAAAAGTGCTAAACAAGGCGCTCAAGTAACTGAGGTTTTGATTGAGTACTAGTAAACGAAGATTCCGCTTGTGTTAAAAGCGTTGAATTATAAGGCCCTCAAGCACTTCTAGTAGCCAGAAACTATGTGGAAGCCAAGCGAGGGCTTATTTTTTTGTTATCACCTGACAGAATAGCCTTTGGAGCAGCCTACTCCTTAAATTTTAATCCCTTTTCCATTAAAGCCTGACCTAACAAAGGTAAGGAAGTCTTTCCAAGACCATGGAGCTTCAGTAGGTCCTTCTCCGAATACTGAGCCAGTTTTTCAAGTTGATCTATGCCATGGTTTAAAAGTGTATTTCTAGCGGGGCTACCCAAAAGAGCTAGAAAACCATCTTTAGGTTTCTTTTCCTTTTCGCATATTGGGCATGTTGGGCAGTCTGTACTCTTATAGAAGCTGTGCCCATTAGTACATGTTCTTCTGGTTTTGATTCTCGTCATGTGGCCTATATCTGATAATTAATTACAATATCAACATTATTCTTCGATTATAGTTTATGCTTTTGCTATTTTAATGTCTGTTGTTCAATGAGATATTCTGGGTGATTTTGAGCGAAAATTTTTCAGAACGTATATTCTATTTTGTTCCAGAATGTGTTTTTTATCGGCTCTGATTTAATTTTGGCTACAAACCAAATGATTGGTTCTATCGGAACTTTTTTCGATATAACGGGGCTGATGAAACAAAAAATAGAATAGTCCTCCGGTGAAATAGGCAAGGACATCATAAAGATCAGCCGTATTATAATCCGTATAGTAGGGCATTACCCACTCAAAAAGTAGCGATACAATAGCGGCTATGAACCAGATTTGATACAGCGGATAGCCATGTGGATTACCGTTGTTAAATAAATAACTTCCTACAACAGATGAGACGTGGACAATAACGGGCACAAAGACAAAATCCGTAAGCCAGCTGTTTAAAAATGGAATCGGGAAATGATAGTGCCGCGTAAATCGAATAAAGAACCAGCATAACCAATAGATAATAAATATATTGTCAAAAAGTGCCTTTCCTAATGCGCAAAGGAAACGGCGATCAACATCGCTATTGCTCCGCATGCCATCAAAGTTAAAAACATAAAAAAAGCTGTCTGTTTGCCGAATTTTTTCCAAGGACTATCATTAGGATGGGTAGGAATGAGTGTCTGTTTTAAATCGAAGTATTGATTTTTCAGCCAGTTTCCTTTCTTTTTGTCTTTCATATAATCTTAATTTAATTATTCAGGACACAAAATTAGAACAATTGTTCTAATTTTGTGTCATGAATACGAAAGAAAAAATTATTACGGCAGCATTAAGTCTATATAACCGCGAAGGGATACGTACGGTAACCACACGTCAGATTGCTCAAGAAATGGGAATTAGCGCTGGAAATTTGCATTACCACTTTAAACATACAGAAGACATTATCTATACTATTTTTGGTCAACTCCAACGTGATTATGATGAAATGGTGCTTCTATTTGATAAGAAAGATCTTGTGCTTCGGGAGCTATTGCGGGAATTTACGGACGGATCATATAGATTGATCAATAAGTACAAGTTTATTTTTGTCAATTTTGTTGAGATATGCGCTTGGATCCCAGCAATTGGCGAGTCTTACAGGGATCTTGTCATGCGACGTGAGGAGCAATTTATTTCCCTCTTCAGACATTACGCTCAGTTAGGGATGTTTCGGCAGGATATACCGATAGCTATGCTGAAGGGTTTTGTACGTCAGATTTTTATCATATCAGATTTTTGGTATTCGAGTTTTGCAGTACTGGGAGGCCAGTGCCAATCGGATGCGCTGGAAGACTATCGACAAACGATAGAAGTTACCTTTTATCCATACCTGACTTAATACCTGTTCTTGCTTGTGAGCACGTTAGGCGCAGCGATAGTCACCGACGTGGATGTCCGAAATCTGGACAAGCGTTTTCCCTTCGAGGTTCTCCGGAAGATGTTTTATGGGTAACTTTAGTTGCTCATATTTTACCCACTGTGGTTCGATCTGCCAAGCGTAATAGCGGGCCAGGGCTACAATTAGGATGAGGGTAATAAGCCCTTTCTTAAAAAAACGTTTCCTTTTCATTGTGTTTTGGCTATCCAGCTGGATTTTGTAACCTGCATATTTAGCCCTTTCCAGATTCCATTGCCGATGGGAGTTTCAGTCGTGACACCTTCATTGATTTCAAATCCTGCTCCCTCGTAGCATTTTATCGCATTGCTGTTCCATGCATATACATTCAGGTCCGCTTTGTCGTATATATCGTCGATGAAAAGAAGTGTTAGCATGGCGTTTATTGTTTTTCTTCCAAAGCCTTTGTTTCGCTCTTTATTATCAGCAATCAATATGCGGGACAGTCTTGGGATAGCTCTTTCAAAATTCAATTCGCAATGCCCGATAACGTTGTTTGTTTCTGTACTGATAATTTTATATGGACGGCGTTTGGGATCGTCAATATATTTTTTTAGCTGTACGTCAGTGATTGGAAACGAAAAATAAGGGCCTGCAAACTGCAGGAGTTCTTCTGGAGATTTTATCCAGGATTTGAAGCGGTCAAAGTCGGTTTCTTCAAATGGAAGTAGGGTGATCATAAATTATTATTGATATATAAACCTAAGCATAGGATTAAGTTAGATAATTGTTGGGCACTTTCCTAAAAAAATCCTGATTTTTGCGAAATTCGTTCCAAATTTACTGAAACGAAAACTGTATGCCAACACTTATTTTAGGTACCATCGTAAATGCGCCCATAGCAATAGTTTTTGATCTGGCCCGTAGTATAGACCTGCATATGTACTCGACGAAGAAAACAAATGAGAAAGCAATATCAGGTGTTACCAGCGGGTTGATTGAGGCGGGGCAGACTGTTCAGTGGCGAGCGAAACATTTGGGCGTATATCAAACCTTGACGGTGCAGATTACGAAAATGGAAAAGCCCTATTTTTTTGAGGATAAGATGATACAGGGTATATTTCAGACGATGGATCATCAGCATCTTTTTGAAGCGCAAGTGGATGGTACTGTCCTGATGCGGGATGTGTTTCATTTTAGGGCACCTTTAGGTCCTTTGGGGTGGTTCGCTGAATGGTCTTTCCTTACTGTATATATGAAACGATTTCTTGAAGAGCGTAACCGTATCATCAAAGTTGTCGCGGAATCAGGAGATTATGTCCATTATTGCTGAGGATAGGGTAGAGGATGGTTCTTTAGATGCAGCTTGGTTATGAGTAGTTTACCGGTTCTTTGGGGTAATGCTTAGATATGGGTTTTTCTGCAGAAGCTGTTCCTGCAGAAAATCGAAGGCACCTCTCTGGTTCATTGTCACCTGATGGATCTTGGAGAATTCATTGTAAAAATAGATGCGAAAGCTGTTTGGACCGCGGGAATTCTGTATAATCTTTGTCTCGATGCGGTGGATCTGACTGATCAGGATTTTTTTACTTCCAAAAAAAGTGAAGAATATAAGTTCATGTTCACAAAAAAGATAAGGCGCAATGGTTGCATAAATGCGGACAAGTCTGTTTGTATATCTTCGGTAAATATCAAGGTCATGACTGTTGAGGCCTTTTAAGGCAATAATAAATTTCTGATTTTTGGCGTACACGGCCCAGCTCAATCCACCGAATAGTACGCCGAAATAAACGAATAAGGTGCTAAGTAGCGGGAGGGATTTATAGAAAAAACTCAGCTTGTCCGGAGTATCCGTCCATTTTTCCAAAAAAACGTAAAAGAAGAAGCCATAGCAAAGGAGAAACATCACTATAAACAGTCCGATACCAGCATTACGGACTTTGCAGATTTTCCTTATCTCAGTTTGTAAAAATGAACTGTTGTCGGATGAATAACTTTCCATATCATAAATAATAGTGTGTAGACTTGTTTTTTGTTGTCAAATAAGAAGGTATTTGGTTCCGTGCGATGATTGTCAGATTTGGACGCTCGTCGAGAAGTTGTTTTTGTAGAAAATCGAAGGCCGCGATCTGGTTCATTGCTACCTGATAGATTTTTGTAGCTTCATTATAAAAATAGATGTGGTAGCTGTATGTATCGCGATAATTACGGACAAATTTTGTTTCTATGCGTTTGATCTGATTGATTGGAATCTTTTTATTTCCAAAAAGAGGAAAGAATATAAGTTCATTTTTACAGAAAATGTAGGGCGCAATGGCTGTATATCGCTGAGTAAGTACACTTGTGTACCGTCGATAGATGCCTAAGTCATGGCTGTCGAGCTGCTTTAGGGCACTCACATATTTTTGGTTTTTGATATACAAAGCCCAACTTAATCCGGCAAATAGTATTGTAGGGAACAGGAATAATGTGTAAAGGGATAGGGTGGAGCTATAGTAAACGGTCAGCTTGTCTGGGGTATCCAACCACCTGTCCGAAAAAACATATAATAAGATAGCAAAGTAGATGAGAAACGATGAAATAATAAAAGCGATGGCATTATTACGGGCTTTTTTTATTTTCTTGATCTCGATCTGCACAAACAAACTGTCTTCGGCGGAATAATTATGCATATAATGAATTATATAGTAATGCAAAGATAACAAGAAGCAAGACTTTTTGCTTGTCTGTGTTTTTAAAATTTCTGTTGTTGTTTGGACTTTATCATTTAATAGTGTCTTCTAGATCTGATTTTTATATTTATTTAGATGATGTTATTTTGTTGAAGTATAGTTTGTTATGTATTTATTCAATTGTTTCTTAGCTTTTTGTCATGTGGTAAATCTACCGGTATTGTGCATGAAGCACTTGTGTCATTTAAAAGATATAAGTTAGATAAAGAGACTAACGTTTGCCGTGTGGGTAGCTGCTGATGATCATCTATTTTTGATGTGAGCTGATTGGAGTAACCTTATTTTTATGGCTTTTAAGAGATTTTTTTGATTGGCCTATCTTCCAGATCCTTATTGTCTGTAAAGGGCTCGTGCCGCTTAAAAACATCGTTAGACGAGGGATGTGGCAACGTAAGCTGATGGGGTAGTTGCTGATGATCGATTATTTTGGTGGGAGCTATTTGATATAGACCTATTTTTACGGCTTTTAAGACATTTTTTTGTTTGCCCTACGCTAACCACCTTTGTTATTCATAATTGGCTTATGCCGCTTAAAACCGTAGTTAGATAAGGGCTAGCGATAATGCATGCTGGCGTATCGCTATTGATGACCATTTATTCCTTTCTTTTGGATGTTGTGAAAAGGTGTTTTGTCGCAAGTAAGCAATGTGTAGTTGAAATATACTGTGACTTTTTTACATTGACTGGATGCAGGGAAGGCTGTCGTGTTAAAGAAAAGGGTATGGATAAAATTTTATCCATACCCTTTTCTTAGTGAAAACTATAGCTTTTGCTGTTTTTTATACATTATTTTTTTATTTATATAGTACATGTAATGAATTCTATATTAAATGATAATGAAATATAATTTATTGGATTTTGTATTTAAACGCGAAAACTTTGAGAGAAGGCTATTTTGACCAATAATACGCCTTTCTTATGTGCTTTTAACCCATAAGAAAGGCGCTTTTGAACCGTGTTATGTCCTCGTTATTTCGCCCACATACTTACTCAATCACGAAGTTATTCTTGATTAGCGCGTAGTATACAGCTATTTAATGCAGATGATAACGGAAGGTAGATAATCGTGTGCAGGAATTCCCTATAGATCCTCTTTTAGGGAGAGATGACATCAGTAACCATTGTTATTGCTACAAGATCAAAAAGAGATTGTGTGCTTATTTACTGGTGTTTTTGTTGTATTTAAGTTGTTGTATTTCAGTATATTTATGTTATTTATTTGTTGCTTTTGTTTATAAGTGGTAATTTTAATAATGATAGCGCGGGATAGACTGTCACAACAATTGGAATATTATGAAATCATCCCTAATGGGGTGAAAAATATATTATTTTGGATTTATTTTGTTCGCTTTTATTCCCAGGTTTTCAGATTCTTGGCATAAAAAGTCCATTCCGGAGTTTTGATTACATCCTTGTCGATATCGTACCAAGGGCTTAATTGTGGGTCATTCCAATTATTCAACAGCTGTATTTCCTGGGCAGGCATATAACTTTGCGCAAGCAGTACAATTGTTTTTCCCGCCTTATTTTTTGCAAGGTCAACGACAATAATAGCATGCCCGATCGGGGAACCTTTCTGTATGAAAGTATCTCCGATTTTGACCGCTTTCGTTGTTTTTACGTTAGGTAATTCATCGTGTAAAGATGCTGTATTGGCATAGGCAAAGATATACTCCATGTATTTCCAGTATTTTGCATAAGAATAGTCTCCTTTGGCATAATTTGTATAACTGCGTGGTTTTCCATCCGAAAGGAAGTTAAACTTAATGTCTTGATACCTTTTTTGCTGATAGAGGTAATCGGCACGTAAGCGCATTACGGCATCCGCGCATTGATGGAGGTCGCGTTTACCAATATCCAGCTTGATAACACCATTGTAGATATTGTTCCTGGGCTTAATTTTTCCATTATAATAACAAACCTCATGGTCCAAGGGGTGTAGGGGAAGATTTTCTAGAAAACTGCCAAAGTCTTTTGCGGTATATGGGAGTCTTTCAAAACCCTTGGGCAATGAAATTCTTGTTTTGACAGTCATTCCTGCAGGGATAATAAACTGTGTTTCCTCAGTATGCTCAGTAGTCGTTTGGTCTTTGGGTTGCGCTTGTGAAATAGCCGAATTTGGCTGCCCACAGCCAATGATCACCTGTAGAGACAGTACAGATAATAATAAATATGTTGTAGTCATAGCGGGTTTTCTAGTCAATGTTGCCTGCTCTACTAAGATAGCTAAAATTCAGCAGAGTAAGGAAATCGGGACAGCCCTGAAAATTAAGAAATTTTTAAGCTGCAAACGCACTGTTTGGATCATTTTCTGATGTAGCTTAGCCAAAGTTAATCGCAGAAATTTATGTCAGAAAAACAGATTTTTCAGACGTCGAACAAGAAGCGTTGGTACGCTTTCTCATGGATGAGCAGGGCATTGATCGTTGGAATGATCGTAGCCATTGCATGTGTTGTCTATACCCTGGGCAAGATCCAGGTACCTCCATTTCCAACCATCAATACATATGCGCCATTGACAGCAAGATCTACTGCCAGGCTGAAAAAATCCAGACAGTTCAAAGAATTTGCCGTTGTCAAGTCAGAACTTGAAAAAATCAAACGGGATCGGGAACTGAAACACTTGAAGCACCTGGGCAATAAAAATAGGATTAACATGGGGTTTTATGTCAGTTCTTGGTCGAATGAGGTCCGCCAGCAATCCCTATCCGACCTAAGGCGCAATATTGGGCACCTGGATATGGTCGCTATGGAATCTTTTTTTACGGTGCCCGGCCAAGATACGGTTGTGGATAAAGCCGATACCGCTGCCCTGAATGTGATCCATCAATATAAACGAAAAGCTCTTGCCCAGATTTCGAATTTTAGTGGTAATGATTTTGATGGACAGACGGTACGGACAATCCTGGCGGATCCGGTAAGGCAGCAACGTTTTATTGATGATATCCTGATCAAAATAAAGCGTAATGGTTTTTCAGGAATCAATATTGACTTTGAAAATCTTCAATTGGATGACCGTAAGCCTCTAATCGATTTTATGGCGCGGATCTATCAAGTTTTCCATAGTGAAGGTTTGCTTGTTTCACAGGATATTTCGCCTGAAAATGATGATTATGACCCCGTTTCGCTACAGAAATATAATGACTATATCATTTTGATGGCCTATGATCAGCATTCGATCGAAAGTAATGCCGGTGCAATTTCCCATCAGGTCTGGGTAGAAAAGAACCTCGATGCATTGTGCAGCAGGGTGGATGCAGACAAAGTGATTTTGGCGTTGGCCTGTTATGGATACGACTGGCCTGTCGGAAGAGTAGGCAAGACACTGACCTATGACAATGCTGTTATTCTGGCGCATAATTACAATGCAACTATTCACTTTGATCCAGCTTCTGCTAACCTCAATTTTAGTTATCAAGATGGAACTGGCATGCGGCATGATGTTTACTTCACCGATGCAGCGACCTATTTCAACCTGATTCGTAAAGCGGATGACTGGGGTCTGGCGGGTATAGCGCTCTGGCGATTGGGAAGTGAAGATGCCCGGTTATGGTCTTTTATCTCCAAGTCGCTGGATCACGATGATTTGGCAAAAGAGCCTTTCGATTTTAAGAGCATCAGCAACATTAATGTCGGTGGCATCCAGTACATTGGCGATGGCGAGATTCTGGATTTAGTCAATAGCCCCGCGCCCGGATTGGTCAAATTTGCATACGATTCCGGTACCGGGATGATTCAGGATCAGCAGTATGTCAAAACACCGAGCAATTATGTGATCAAGCGTTTTGGAGAAAGAGATAATACGGTTGTGTTGACTTTTGATGATGGTCCGGATCCAACATACACGCCGGAAGTATTGGAGATATTAAAAAGAGAACATGTGCCGGCCGCTTTCTTTCTCGTTGGGGTCATGGCCGAAAAAAATATGGATTTGGTCCGTAAAGAGTACCAGGAAGGACATGAACTTGGTAACCATACTTTTTTTCATCCGGATATGTCAACAATCGGTCCCAACCGGGTAAAGTTTGAGCTAAATGCAACGAGAAAGATTATTGAATGTATTACAGGACATAGCACGATCTTGTTTCGAGCACCCTTCAATGCGGATGCTGAACCACAGACTGTAGCCGAAATTCTCCCCGTCGCCCAAAGCCGAAAGGAAAACTACATCAATGTCGGCGAATACATCGATCCCAATGACTGGCTTCCGGGACGTACTGCGGATGAGATTTATAACGAGGTTATAAAACAACGGGATAATGGCAATATTATTTTGTTGCATGATGCTGGAGGGAACAGAGAAGCGACCATCGCCGCATTGCCCCGCATCATCCATTATTTTAAGGAACATGGGTATAAATTTGCAACAGTAGGGGATCTAATGGGTAAGAAGCGTGACGAGCTTATGCCACCAGTACAGAATGCTTCAGATTCGGGTTTTAGTGGCTCATCCAATCGCCTATTTCTCGGAACATTGTTCTATGGTAATATCTTCCTTAACCTGATTTTCTCGATAGCGATCGTGTTGGCGATCTTTCGCACAGTGATGATTGCCTATCTGGCCATACGGCAAAAAAGGAAAAATAAGAAGGAGCAGTCTAAATTAATAGCTGATCCGCGGGACAAAGTCAGTATTATTATACCTGCTTATAACGAGGAAGTGACCGTTTTGGCAACGATTAAAAGCCTGCTTCATCTCGATTATCCTGCATATGAATTGATTTTTGTCGATGATGGATCCAAGGATAAAACGTTCGAAATTGTAAGTAAGGTATATGGAGATCATCCAAAGGTACGGTTGTTTACAAAACCTAATGGGGGTAAAGCATCGGCATTGAATTATGGTATTCAACAGTCTAATGCAGCGTTTGTGCTTTGTATCGACGCCGATACACAACTGAAGACCGACGCTTTACGGATGCTGGTGAAGTATTTTAATAGTGATCAGATTGCTGCTGTTGCCGGTAGTGTAAAAGTAGGCAATGTGCATAATATGCTGACGCATTGGCAATCTATCGAATACATCACTTCTCAAAATATGGATAGACGGGCTTTTGACCTGCTCAATATGATTTCGGTCGTCCCCGGTGCCATCGGTGCTTTTCGGAGGTCTGTTATTGTGGAAGTCGGCGGGTTTACAACAGATACATTGGCGGAAGACTGTGATCTGACCATGCGCATACTGAAAGCAGGTTATACCGTCCGCAATTCCGCAGAGGCTATAGCATTCACCGAAGCACCGGATACGGTAAAAATGCTTTTCAAACAACGCTTTCGCTGGAGTTTTGGTGTGCTGCAAAGCTTCTGGAAAAATAAAGACACATTGTTAAATCCCAAATACGGCTATTTCGGAATGGTCGGTATGCCCAATATCCTGATATTTCAGATCATCCTGCCTTTATTTGCACCGCTGGCAGATCTATTTATGCTATTTTCACTTGTTAGTGGCTTATTTTCTCTGAGTGAGGTGAACGGTATCAGCTGGACTGGCATCGCGGGACTATTCTCACTGCACAACGGTTTTGGTCAGGTGATATTTTATTATTTTCTCTTTGTATTTGTGGATATTTTCTTTGCTGGTATTGCATTCCGGATGGAGGGTGAGAAAATGAAAAATTTGATTTATCTGTTTCCACAGCGTTTTTTCTGGCGTCAATTGATGTATTTCGTGCTGTTCAAATCAGTGAGAAAAGCCATTAAGGGTGAATTGAATACCTGGGGTACATTGAAACGTACCGGAGGCGTGAAGGAAGTGGCCATGAGCGAATAGTGTTCATGTCTTGGTTGTACTCTATTTTCTAAGTAAATTAGAACGGGCGTCTGTTTCCATAAGAATCATTGAAAATAGATGCCCAAAATAAAATACAACGGATATGAAGATACTTTCGGCTGCCCAGATGAGCTGGGTAGATCAGCAGACCATGAAAGATCAGGAGGTAAGCAGCCTCGGCCTGATGGAACGTGCGGCAACAGCTGTTTTTGGAGAAATAAAGCGGTTATACCCACGTTTAGCGCATCATACGTTTTATATTTTCTGTGGTAAAGGTAATAACGGTGGCGACGGATTGGTATTGGCCAGACTCCTGGATCAACAGCAGGCTCAAGTCAATGTGTATTTAGTTGATGCTACAGATTATTCAACAGCTAATTTGGCCAATCAAAAACGCTTGCCTGCTCACCTTGTTCAGAAGATCAGTCCCGAAAATCAGGTTCATATTCCTACGGGGACAATCGTCTTGGACTGCCTGTTCGGTTATGGACTGAAACATCCGCTTGCTGGGCAGTGGCACAGCCTGATAACAGGTATTAACCGTTGTTCCGGACCAATTTATGCAATAGACATGCCTTCCGGGCTGTTAAGTGACGGGCCAACAGCAGACGATGCCCCCGTCATACAAGCAGATATGGTATATACATTCCAATCACCGAAACTGGGGTTATTAATGCCCGACAATAGTATGTGGGCCAACGCATTCCGTGTATTGGATATCGGGTTGAGCAGATCCGCGCTGGAACAGGCTGACACCAACTTTCATTATGTTGATTTGGCATTGTTGGGCACATTTTACCGAAAACGGAATAAATTTGATCATAAAGGGACGTTTGGGCATAGTCTGATTATTGGTGGCAGTAGGGGAAAGATGGGTGCGGTGCAATTGGCACTGAAAGCAGCTCTGCGCTCGGGATGCGGACTGGCTTCTGCTTATATACCTTCCTGCGGATATACCTGCATTCAAACTGCTGTCCCTGAAGCGATGGTTATAAGTGATCCCGAAGAAGAAATGATTACGCAGTTTCCCGATATTCGTACCTTTCAGTCCATCGGTGTCGGAATCGGCATGGGTACGGCACACGATACAATTGATGCTTTCAAGGTATTTATTATGCAAGGTATTGATACTGCCTTGGTATTGGATGCTGATGCATTGAACATACTGGCGCAGGATCGCGACTTATGGCAATTTGTTCCGAAGGGCAGTATACTGACTCCGCATCCCAAAGAGCTGAGCAGGATACTAGGAACTTGGCAGAATGATTTTGAAAAACTTCGGAAAGCGAAAACCTTTGCGGCGGAATACCAGCTGTATATTTTAATAAAGGGTGCCAACAGTGCGATAGTTACCCCTGATGGTACAGTCTATTTCAATAGCACGGGCAATGTGGGGATGGCTACGGGGGGAAGTGGGGATATTTTGACCGGGATATTGACAGCTTTGTTAGGACAGGGTTATTCTTCGCAGGAAACCTTGCTTATGGGGGTATATTTACACGGTAGGGCCGCGGATATTGCGGTACAGACGGTCGGCGTTTATTCCTTATTACCTTCGGATATCGTTAGCTGCCTTCCTGCTGCATTTCTAGAACTGGAGAAACAGTCATGACGGATTGGTATATTGAACAGGTATTTGCGGCTCGTACCTGGAAACTTCGAAAGGATGTTTTTAGTTCTACAGGGAATCTGTCGGAGGTCATGCTGGACGGGGATTTTGAGGCATCTCATTTTGCAGCATACAATGAAAACGAAGTTGTGGGTGTGCTCAGTCTGAGTCGTTCAGAAAGCGATTATGAAATTCTTTATTTTGCTGTCCATCCCGATTTTAGACGAAGGGGCGTGGGCAGTGCCCTGCTCCGTTATACAGTACAATTTATCAAAACCTTCAGTGGCCGTCGTCTTTTTGTTCAGACGAATATGGAGCATCAGCATTTTTGGACCCGAAATGGATTTGTTCCGGTGAAAGAATCGGGCAAGCCGGACCGATTTCGAAAAATAGTCTGAGCTGGCATTCAAAGAGAAATTTTTGAATAAGCTCAACGTTACATTTTCTGCGTCGGTATGTAGAAAATGAAGTGTGACAAAGTACATCAAAACAATGATCATCATGCACATGATGATCGTTGTTTTGATGGGAGGAGACATCTTTATGCTGCCTAAATGTTGGTGTAATCAATCTGGTCTGCCGCTGTAATCGGGCGGATGACGCGACATGGATTTCCTGCTGCAATGACATCAGCAGGGATATCTTTTGTAACCACCGAACCGGATCCAATCACCGAATTTCTTCCGATGCGTACTCCGGGGTTGACCACTACCTGGCCGCCGATCCATACATTGTCTTCAATAACGATAGCCGCGGAAAATTCCCAGCCCTGATTTCTTGTTTCAAAATAAATCGGATGACCCGCGGTAAAAAGACTGACGTTTGGTCCGAACAGAACATTTGCACCGATTGTCACTGGCGCGCCGTCCAAAATGGTACAGTTGTAATTACTATAAAAGTTTTCACCTATGGAGATATTATAGCCATAATCGCAACGGAACGGCGGTTCTAGAAAGAAACGGCTGCCTGTAGCTTTAAATAGCTTTTGAATGATCTGCTTCCTGAACTTGATCTGTTTGGGCTCGGAGTCATTGAAACGCTTGAGTTCTTCTTTTGCAAATTGCCTTTCTTTAAATAGTTGTCCATCTGTATCGATATAAGGGATGCCCGCAATCATTTTCTCCTTGGGTGATTTCATTCAGTCAATATTTTTGATCTGGCGCAAATATACGGGAAGTTTTTTAGGCACTACATGGACAGTTAAAATTAAGCCGTCGTTATGGGCTGAATTTATTCTTTCTGGATTAAATAATGTACTCGTTACAAACAATTTGCTGTCGAGAAGCATTTAGATAATGGAACACACAGAATGCTATTGGCCTCACGGAAGGCTTTTATTCAAAATAATCATTTAAATGAAAATCGCTTATATCAGTACCTACTTGCCCAAAGAATGTGGTATCGCCACCTTCACTTCGGATCTGCTGCATGCAGTGGCCCTACACAATCAGGATCTTACCCAGCACGTGATTGCCGTTGCAGACCGCGAATATGTTTACCCAAGTGAAGTGGTTTTTACCATTGACCAACACCATCAGCTTTCCTACATCGAAGCTGCCAACTACATCAACAGCAACGGTTACGACTGTGTCATCCTTGAACACGAATATGGTATTTTCGGAGGAAATAGCGGTATGTATATCCTTTCACTTATTAATGCGCTTCATATTCCGCTGTTGGTAAATTTTCATACCATTCTGGAGAAACCGAATGTCGATGAAAAAGCGATTTTGATAGAATTGGTCAAGCGGGCTTCCGTTGTTGTGGTGATGAGCAATTACGCAATCACACTGTTGAAATCTGTCTATCGTATTAATACTTCAAAAGTGAGGCTCATTCATCATGGCGTACCCGAATTTCGCCTTAATCAGGAAGAAGCCAAAGCACAGATGGGGCTGTCTGGTAAAAAAGTCCTACTGACTTTTGGGTTTATCGGTCGGAATAAGGGGATTGAAACTGTAATTGAATCTCTAGCCGAGGTAGTTAAAGAAGAGCCTGATCTTTTGTATTTGATCGTTGGGAAGACGCATCCCAATGTACTGGCCCATTCCGGAGAAGAATACCGTGACTATCTCAAGAGCTTGATTGATGCATATAATTTGGAAGAACATGTGCAATTTGTCAATTCTTTTGTCAGCCAGTCGGACCTTGTTACCTACTTGTCGGCTTGTGATGTGTATGTGACACCCTATGTCAACGAAGCGCAAATCACTAGTGGAACACTATCTTATGCCATTGGGGCGGGGGCTGCAGTGGTATCTACGCCCTATTGGCATGCCAAAGAGCTGTTGGCTGATGGCCGTGGCGTATTGGTAGACTTTAAAAATCCAGCCCAGATGGCGAGGACCTTAACGGCATTATTTAGTAATCAGGAATACCGTATGACCCTGCGCGACAATGCCCGAAACTTTGGTAAGGAGATGACCTGGCGAAATATCGGGCTTCGCTACACCCGGCTTTTGGATAAAGTGGTGCCTTCACTTGATGGTTTCAAAGAAAATGTCACATTTTCTAAAGATGAAATGCCTAAGTTCAGCTGGAAGCATATCGATCGGCTGACCAACCAGGTCGGTATTTTGCAGCATGCAACCTATTCATTACCCAATTACAAAGAGGGGTATTGCTTGGATGACAATGCGCGCGCTTTGTTGGTCACTTTATTGGCACAGCGTGACTTTTCGGACAAAAGACTAGACCGTCGTATCTCTACCTATCTGAGTTACATCTACTATCATCAGCGGGAAGATGGACTGTTTCATAATTTCATGAGCTTTCAGCATAATTTTCTGGACGAAGTCGGATCTGAAGATTCTTTTGGTCGAACGATCTGGGCTTTGGGGGTACTGCTGCGGGAAACAAAGTTGACAAGCTATTATCAGTTGGGGCATGAACTGTTTTTTAGATCCGTGCCAAATTTTCGTCAGTTACGGTCTAATCGGGCCATTGCCTATACTATACTCGGTATTGCGGAATATTTGCATCATCAGTCGAATGACGAAGTCATGATCGAATTGATGCGGGAACTGGTCGGCAAGTTGATACGGGAATATGAGGCAAGTTCGGATGACAACTGGCAATGGTTTGAGTCGGTACTGGCCTATGACAATGCTATTTTGCCTTATGCTTTACTGACAGCCTATCCGTTTCTCAACGACGAGGCCGTGAAACAATTGGGGTTATTGACCCTGACCTTTCTGGAGAGCATTACCGTTCAGAATGGTGCTCTTTCGCTGGTCGGAAATCAGGACTGGGCAAAACAGGGAAAACACATCAGTAAATTCGGTCAGCAGCCGCTCGATGTCACAGCGATGGTGTTTATGTACCGTGAAGCATTTCGTCTGACCAATAAAAAGGTCTATTTTGCCCGTATGGTCGCCTCGTTCCGATGGTTTTTGGGCGAGAATGACCTAAAGCTGGGACTTTACGATGAAGAAACCAAAGGCTGCTGCGATGGCCTTGAATCTTATGGAATCAATAGAAACCAAGGGGCCGAAAGCACCCTCTGTTTCTATCTCGCCTATATTATCGTTTACGGTGCTTTTATTGATAGCGCTCAGGATTCAAAATAGCAAGCAGCAAGTCCTCCAGATTGATCGTAGCATAGGTGGATGCATAGTCAGACATGGCGTAGGGCAAAATCAGCTGTTCATTATGGACGAGTGCACCACAGGAATAAATGACATTGGGGACATAGCCCTCGCGCTCTTCGTCATTGGGAGTCATCAAGGGGCTGTGAAGACGGCCTATTTCCACATGCGGGTTGTCCAGGTCCAGTAAGGCTGCGCCGAGGACATACTCCCGCATCGGGCCGACGGCGTGCGTCAGGATCAGCCAGCCGTACTGCGTTTCTATCGGTGATCCGCAATTGCCTATCTGCACATACTCATAAGGGTATTCAGGTTGCTGGATCCGAATGGCAGTTTCCTGCCAGATATTGATGTTATGAGAATAAGCAATATAATTGTTTTCGCCATCAATACGGCAGAGCATCGCATACCTACCGTTGATTTTTCGAGGAAAGAGTGCGGCTCCTTTATTGGCGATCTCCCCATAGATCGGTTTTACTTTAAAATGGTAGAAATCTTTAGTCGTCAAAAGCTTGGGGAGTATACTGAATCCATCGTAGGCTGTGTAGGTCGCATAATAGATGCTTTCCCCTTTTTCATCCTTAAACTGTACAAAACGGGCATCCTCGATGCCCCTTTTTTCTGTATCCGCAATAGGGAAGATGACCCGTTCAGAAATGGAAGTGTCCAGTGAAAATGTCATTTCATAATGGGATGAAGCCAGCCATAGGGCCTGTTGTAAAAATGTAATGTTTTCCAAATTCTCTTCGCTATCCCGTCTGACCTCGTCAATATAACGCTTGAGTTCTTCATAAGTAAACGTTGCTGTTAATTTTTGCTCAAGCTTCATTTTCACTTCTGTGGGTTCGGCATGTAGCTCGTTCATCTTTTTTAAGAAGGACTCCTTATGGTAACGGTGGTTTTTGACCTGAATTGGTTTGTCCAGTAAATTACCGATATAATCTATATGGATATTATTGTCCACGTCAAGCGTTCCGGCGCGAAAGACAATCGAAGATACATGGCCTTCACCCGTGGCCCTAAAGCTGAGTATTACTCGTTTTTCACCTTTAAAGAGTTCGGTCTGATCCGGGTGCTCTACGATAGAGGGATTAAAAAGTGCTGCCGATTCAATGGAATACTCCATCGTAAAATACGAACCAATCAACAGCTTGTCCAGGTGACTGAGTTTATCTTTCGGAAAAGGAACCTTTTCCAGTAGGTGGCTCACACGTTCAAAATTACGTTCAAAAATATTGATAATGCTACGATGTCTTTTCGTATAACTGCGGAGAATCTGACCAAAAACCTCTTTACGCTCGGATTCGCTTAGTCCTAAGGTACGTTTGATGACCTTGATGGTACGCTCGTCACCGAGAGAGAAAAATCTGGCTAGTACCCTTTTCTTGTCTGGTTTGAAATAAATATCTTTTCGATCTACTTTTACGGGTTTATGCATGTCGGCGTTTTTCAAGTTTACACTCTTATAAGAACGATCAGCGAAGGGTTTTTGTTTTTATAAGCTTCGGATAAAGACAGGATATG
Source organism: Sphingobacterium sp. HMA12 (assembly GCF_002933815.1). GTDB lineage: Bacteria > Bacteroidota > Bacteroidia > Sphingobacteriales > Sphingobacteriaceae > Sphingobacterium. Next base: position 2,281,060 of record NZ_BEYR01000001.1, on the reverse strand, counting down.
TTGTAAAAATGGAGTAACTTTGACAGATACAAATTTTTAGATATGGCTGAAAATAGTTTAGATAAATTAGAACCAAAAGCAATTTGGAAAAATTTTGCTGCCCTGAATGCTGTTCCGCGGGCCTCGAAAAAAGAGGAACGTGTGATTGCATTTATGGTAGATTTCGGAAAATCACTGGGATTGGCAACCAGTGTGGATGAAATTGGGAATGTGCTGATCAAGAAACCCGCAAGTGTGGGGATGGAAGATCGCAAGACCGTCGTATTGCAGTCGCATTTGGATATGGTTCACCAAAAGAATAACGATACCGTTTTTGACTTCGAGAATGAGGGGATCAAAATGTATGTGGACGGTGATTGGGTAAAAGCTGAAGGAACCACTCTGGGGGCCGATAACGGCCTGGGTGTTGCGACTATCATGTCTATTTTAGCATCGGCGGAAATCGTTCATCCGGCTATCGAAGCCTTGTTTACCATCGACGAAGAAACCGGAATGACCGGAGCACTGGGTTTAAAAGGCGGTGTTCTGTCAGGTGAGATCCTATTGAACCTCGATACTGAAAATGACAATGAGATCGACATTGGCTGTGCGGGTGGTATTGATGTTACGGCAATACAATCCTATGCAGCGGAGGCCTGCCCTTCAGGTACCGTATCTTTTGAGGTTACGGTAAAGGGATTGCATGGCGGGCATTCAGGTATGGATATCCATAAAGGCTTTGCGAATGCCAACAAAGTGATGAACCGTCTTTTGTTTAAGGCCAATGAACGCTATGGATTACGCCTTGCGTCTTTATTGGGCGGCAGCCTTCGCAATGCGATCCCAAGAGAAAGTGTAGCTAAAGTTGTCATAAACGAAGATAAATCATCTGCATTCGTTGCGGAACTTAAACAATTGGCGCAGGAAATCAAGTTTGAATTTGCCACGACCGAACCCCTGATGGAAATCGTCGTACAGCCAAGCGATGCAGTTCATGAGACCGTTGTTCCTGTTCGCATACAGGAGAATCTAATCAATTGCGTTTATGCGGCATTGAACGGTGTATACCGTGTCAGTGCGGATTTCGAGGACCTGGTCGAGACTTCTAACAATATTGCTAAAGTTGAAGTGGGGGATGGGCAGATGGCAATAAAATGTTTGACCCGTTCTTCGGTCGAAACTTCCAAGTTTGATCTGGCCCATTCTTTACAGGCAGCCTTTGAACTAGGTGGTTTTGCTGTGGCATTCTCCGGTAATTATCCGGGATGGGCACCCAACCCGAATTCCGAAATTTTGGAGGTGCTTAAATCTATTTATAGAAAACAGCATGGCGAGGCTCCGGAAGTTGTCGCCTGTCATGCCGGATTGGAATGTGGCATATTGGGTACAAACTACCCCGGTATGGACATGATTTCCTTTGGCCCGACGATATTGGGTGCGCACTCACCAGCAGAACGTGCTTCCATATCTTCTGTTCAGAAATATTGGCAATTTGTACTCGAAATACTAAGCGAGATTCCACGTAAATAAGACCCTTTTTTATATTGTGGCAATGGCTGCTTAGACGATCGTATCAACATACGAAGGGCTGTTTAAAAAAGCTGATGTGTACCCTAAAAGTGTTTAGCTAAATCCCGGGATATATCAACGATTTGAACAGCCCTTTTCTTTACATCTGCATTGCCTCTCCAAGTGCTGCGGATTCAGGTCATGTCGCCATTCTTTATCCATCAAGCGCATTTTATAAAAATACCTTCGCTGTTATGCCCCTCCTTAGCGATATTTTCAATTATTTTTTATCTTCCTTGCAGAAAAAGAAAAATAATTGTACTTTCAGGATGAAAAAATGATTTACTAGACCAAAACTTTATTAAACCTCTCATTTGAGGGGTTGACCTAATATTGATATAATGACCATAATCCTCATTGTAATCAGCATTTGTTTGCTTATCCTATGCATTACTTATTTTAAAATTAATGCGTTTCTTTCGTTTTTATTGGTTTCTATTCTCAGCGGGCTGTGTTTGGGCATTGCTCCGGATCAGTTGGTCGGTACCGTTGAAAAAGGGATCGCGGGCGTTATGGGTAGCCTGACGCTGATTATCGTGCTTGGCGCGATGTTGGGCAAGATTGTCGCCGAGAGTGGTGCAGCTGAAATTATTGCTGTACAGATGGTCCGCTTGATGGGAGAGAAATACCTGCAATGGGGATTGATGCTAACGGGCTTTGTCGTGGGGATTCCGCTGTTCTATGGGATTGGTTTTGTGCTGTTGGTACCCCTGATTTTTTCGATCTCTTATCGGTACAAATTGCCGGCGGTGTATATTGGCTTACCCATGTTGGCTGCATTATCGGTAACACATGGATTTATTCCGCCCCATCCTTCACCTGTTGCTCTGGTGGCACTTTTTCATGCAGATATGGGACTGACATTGATTTATGGTCTTTTGATCGCCATTCCGGCGATTGTATTAGGCGGACCTATTTTCGGCCGCAGCCTGCGGAATATGCTCCCGAGCCAAGAATCAATCTTCCGGCAGGAAAAAACAGTTGGTCAACAGGAATATAAGCAGCCTACCGTTGTTAACAGTTTGGCAGTAGCCTTGTTACCTGTCTTATTGATTATTTTATTTACCCTTATACCCTATATATTCCATACTGATGACACGACAGTACAGCGCTGGCTGAAATTTATAGGCAGCCCAACAGTCGTGATGGTCATTGCAGTAGTCATAGCCACCTACTTATTGGGGTTGAAACTTGGCCGTTCCATGGTCAAAGTTATGTCAATCTATGAGTCGGCTGTCAGGGATATTGCAATGATCCTGCTGATCATTGCCGGATCGGGTGTATTCAAACAAGTTATGGAAGATAGCGGCGTGAGTTTGTTGTTGGCAAATACGCTACAGCAGCTTCCAATTTCACCCTTGTTATTAGCATGGTTAATTACCGCCGTCATAAGAGGTTGTGTAGGATCGGCAACAGTTGCCGCATTGACAGCTGCGGGCGTTTTATTACCCATTGTTACAGCTGGCAAGGTTGATCCCAATCTAATGGTATTGGCAATTGGGGCCGGGAGTCTCATGTTCTCCCATGTCAACGATGCAGGCTTCTGGCTGTTTAAGGAGTATTTTGGCCTGAGTGTCAAGGATACTTTATTTTCTTGGTCGATTATGGAAGCCGTCGTTTCCATTGTCGGACTTCTCGCTGTTTTGCTATTGCAAATTATTTTATATTAGCTCATATATTTTTAAACATTAAAATCATTCACGATGTACAACGCAGATGAACAATTTGAAAAATTAGGTTTGACATTACCACCGGCACCAGCACCTAAAGGTGTATATAAACCCTACGTTATCGATGGCAAGTATCTTTATCTTTCTGGACACGGACCGGTACAGGACGATGCCTCCCTGATTATCGGACGGATTGGTAGTGATATCAGCCCCGAGGATGGAAAACTGGCTGCCCAGCAGGTGGGATTGACCATGTTATCGACAATCAAGACCAATTTGGGCTCGTTGAATAAAATTAAACGGGTTATTAAAGTATTGGGTATGGTCAACTGTACATCCGATTTTCTGTATCACCCCGGGGTAATCAATGGCTGTAGTGAGTTGTTTGCTGCGGTATGGGGTGAGGAAAATGGAATCGGTACACGTAGTGCGGTCGGATTTGGCTCTTTACCGGATAATATTCCCGTTGAAATAGAAGCGCTATTCGAGTTATATTAATCGGTGGATCATGGAAAATTGGTATCGGGTACAAAATGTGGATCAGGTAGATTCCCCAGCACTGCTGGTGTATCCTGATCGTATTGTTCGGAATATAGAAAGGGCGCTGAAATTTGTCGATGGGGATGCCGGCCGTTTACGGCCACATATCAAAACCAACAAATGTAGGGAGGTCTGTCAGTTATTGTTGGACAGCGGGATCAGCAAATTCAAATGTGCAACCATCGCTGAAGCCGAGCTTCTTGGCATCGTCGGAGCGAAGGATGTTTTATTGGCTTATCAGCCAGTAGGACCAAAGATTGACCGTTTGCTGCGTTTGATCGAAGCATTTCCCAATACACATTATGCCTGCCTGGTAGACAATGCCGATTCTGCGCATGAGTTATCAACGCGAGGGCTGGAAAATGGCAAGCCTCTTGCAATTTACATCGATGTTAATGTTGGTATGGGGCGTACCGGTGCTTCTATCACCCAAATGGAGCGTCTTGTGCTTGATATTCAATTATTAGATGGTATTCATTTGATCGGTGTACATGGCTATGATGGGCATATTCATGATAACGATCACAAAGTCCGTGAACAACAAAGCCAGCAGGCATATTCTGTGCTCGAAATGGCCTACCTGATGGCGCAAGTTTCTACTTCTACACCGCTTACAAAGGTGATCGGCGGATCACCCAGTTTTCCGTTCCATGCCGAACGTGGCGATGTGGAATGCAGTCCCGGGACCTTTGTGTTCTGGGATTTTGGTTACGCCGAAAATTATGTTGAACAGGATTTTCTGCTAGCTGCGGTATTACTGACACGGGTTGTTTCCATTGTGGATCACAAACATCTGTGTCTGGATCTGGGTTACAAGTCTGTTGCAAGTGAATCGCCGCAGCCCCGTGTCAAATTTTTTGACCGGCGGATCGGAGCGATCAAAATGCAGAGTGAGGAGCATCTTGTTGTTGAAGTGCGGGACAGTACCGATTTTAAGATTGGCGAAGAGCTGTATTGCGTGCCACGGCACATCTGTCCAACAGTCGCCTGTTACGACGAGGTGCAGGTAATTGATAAAGGAGTCGCTGATCAGGTCTGGAAGGTACTGGCTCGAAGTAAAAAGATAAATTATTGATATGTACGAATTTGAAATGCCTTTTGTGGTTGATGCACACCTCGATTTGAGCATGAACGCCATGGAATGGAATCGGGATCTCCGGCTGCCCATTCAGGAACTAAACCTGCGGGAGCAGGGGATGAACGATAAGCCCGACCGCGCAAAAGCGACAGTTACTTTTGACGAACTACGCAAGGGGAATATCGGTTTGGTCGTGGCCACGCAAATCGCGCGCTTTGTTCTTCTCGATAGTCCATTGCCGGGCTGGTATTCAGCGGAGCAGGCCTGGGCGCAGACACAAGGCCAGTTAGCCTGGTACAAGGCCATGGAAGCTGATGGGCAGATGAAGATGATCAAAACAAAGGCCGATTTGGATCAACATCTTGCATGGTGGTCTCAGGGAACAGATCATTCAGATAAGCCCATCGGTTACCTATTGAGTCTGGAAGGTGCCGATTCTTTGGTTGATGTCAGTCATGTGGAAGTCGCCTATAATTATGGTTTGCGGGCGATAGGCCCGGCGCATTATGGGCCGGGGAGGTATGCGAATGGAACCGATTCCTCCGGTAAGCTCAATCCGCAAGGGGTGCTGTTGTTGCAGGAAATGGAACGATTGGGCATGATCCTGGATGCCACACATCTCAATGACGATGCTTTTTGGGATGCTATGGGACGCTATGGTGGTGCGATCTGGGCCAGCCACAACAATTGCCGGAAGTTTGTGGATCACAATCGGCAGTTCAGCGATGAGATGATCAAGATTTTAGCGGACAAAGGAGCCGTTATCGGCGTTGCTTTGGATGCCTGGATGATGGTACCCAACTGGGTGCGCGGTACATCTGACCCGAAATCCAGCAACTGCTCTATGGAAATTATGGCCGATAACATCGATCATATCTGCCAATTGGCTGGCAATGTCAATCATGTTGGTGTAGGAAGTGATTTAGATGGAGCGTTCGGTCGGGAACAATGTCCTTATGATCTAGAGACCATTGCTGATATCCAAAAGGTTTTTGGGATATTGAAACGACGCGGCTACAGTGATACTGATCTGACAAAAATCGCCAGTCGGAACTGGGAGGATTTTATGCGGAATGCCTTACCTGAATAGCGGGAGATCTTCCCGGGGTAATCGCAGTTCGTGATAGCGATCATCCTATCGCGATGCCTGGCATTATACCACCATCTTTGTCTTTGGCAATTAAGGTCGTTCATTGATAAAAAAGATGATCGTTGAAAACGCAGATTTAGACCTTTAATGGGCGGTAGTCTTCTAGAAAGTCGCTTTAAGGTTAAGCGTTTAGGGCAGATAAAATCAGATTAGGGTAAACAGATCGTTACACAAGGGCACACTTACCCGACAGATAGGTCTTCGAAATAAATGATATATTCGTAAACAGAAACAATTCTAAACCGTTATGACGCTTACCTTACGCCTCCAGTTATCCCTGATGATGTTTTTGGAGTATTTTATCAAAGGAGCCTGGTTTGTTACCTTAGGTACCTACTTGGTCAAATCCCTGAATGCCTCGGGAATGGAAGTTGCCAATATATTTTCTACGCAGTCACTGGGCGCAGTATTTGCCCCTTTTTTTGTTGGCTTTGTCGCAGACCGTTATTTTAATGCAGAGCGGGTGCTTTCGGTTTTACATCTCTTGGGGGCGGTTTTGCTTTATGGGATGTCCCAAGCACCTGATGCCAGCCATTTTTACCCCTACGTCTTTGTGTATTTCATGGCCTATATGTCATCACTTTCTCTTTCCAACGGTATTGCTTTCCGACATATTGCGGATGCTAAAAAGTATTTCCCGGGAGTTCGGGTATGGGGAACGATCGGCTGGATCTGTTCAGGGCTCGTGATCAGCTATCTATTTCGCTGGGATAGTCCTGAGGCAATAAGCCGGGGAGCCCTGCACAATACTTTTATTATGGGTGCTGTCTGTTCTGTGCTTTTAGCGCTGTTCAGCCTGTTTCTTCCCAAAACTCCACCGCAGATACGGGTTAAAAGGGAAAAATTTGATTTTGGAAAAGCTATCGGACTGGATGCGCTGGGGCTGTTAAAACAAAGGAGTTTTTTAATCTTTTTTGTTACGGCCATTGTGATCTGCATTCCCATTTCATTTTATTACCAAAATGCCAACCCCTTTTTGGTTAATGTCGGTATGCCAAATCCAACTGCAAAAATGGCACTGGGGCAGTTTTCAGAAGCGATCTGTTTGCTGTTGATTCCATTTTTCTTTAGCCGATTGGGCTATAAGAAAATGATTTTATTGGGCATCGCCGCATGGGCATTGCGGTATTTGTTCTTTGCATTTGGAAATGGACAGGAAAAAGCTTTTCTGCTTATCTTCGGTATTGTTCTGCATGGAATCTGTTATGATTTTATGTTTGTCGTCGGGCAGATCTATACCGATCGGATTGCTGGTGAAAAATATAAGGCTTCTGCACAGGGTCTGATCACCATTGCCATGTATGGCGTGGGGATGCTGATTGGGTTCTGGGTTGCCGGTGCGGTTTCAGATTATCTCAAAGCGGCTTATGCCGATCAATTCTGGGAATACCTATGGTTTATACCGGCTGGAATTTCATTTTTCTGTCTGTTCCTGTTCGCTGTTTTTTTTAAAGAAGAAAAAGCCGTACAGACAGCTGGAGATATAAAGTGATTATCACAAAGCAGCAAAAAGGCTGCTCAAACGCTGAACTGTCCTTCAAAAGTATTTATTTTACTTTCGGGTTTCATTCCAGTTTTTGGACAGCCTTTTTTTTACAATGGGGCCTAAAAAATAAAGGTTGATTAAACCATATTAAACCATTGCTGATATTTTTCACCAATAAAAGGAATTGCTTTTTTTTCGCCCGAGAACGCCGCAATTAAACCCAATATAAGAGCGATAAGCAAGATTATACCGACAACACTCATGATTATTCCACCGATACCGGGGATAAAGCGCAACAGGCCCAATACAATTCCTGTGACGGTAATACCGATACTCTGTCTGATGTGGAATTGACCTAAAGAAGTCTTTTCCTTATTGTTCATGATGATGGCTGCAATCAGACCGATTAGGGTTAAATAAGAAATGATGGCAACGGTCTTGCCGTCGTTTGATGATGTGCTCTGCACTTGGTTTCTCTCCATGATACTTATACAATAAAAAGTTTGTTATAAATGTATAAGGCAAATGTAAAAGAGATAACCCCCGTTTTCATTAGCTGAAATCAGGGATATTTAATTTTGTGCAATGTTATTGCCATTATTTTTGGGCTTCTGAGATTATCCTTCCACGCTTTCCAGCAGTTGTTTTTCATGGAGTTCAAAGTATTCGCCTCTTTTCTCCATTAATTCAAGGTGCGTGCCCTGTTCGACAATTTCACCCTGATCCATGACAAGGATCTGGTCTGCATTTTTGATGGTCGAAATCCGGTGGGCTATAAAAATACAGGTTTTGCCCTTCATGATGCGACTCAATGAGCGTAAGATGGTTTCTTCGGTTTTGGTATCCACCGCAGATAAGCAATCATCAAAGATCAATACATTTGGTTCTTTTACCAACGCTCTAGCAATGGATACACGTTGTTTTTGACCGCCCGAAAGCGTGATACCACGCTCTCCTACAGCCGTTTCAAAGCCTTCGTCAAAAGCGATGATATTGTCATACACTGCCGCGTCCTTGGCTGCTTGTTCGATCTGTTCCTGCGTGAAATGGTCCAGTCCGAAACCGATGTTATTGGCAATTGTATCTGAAAATAAGAATACATCCTGAGGGACAAAGCCAATTTGCTGACGTAGATTTTTGAAATTGAGATCCTTTAATGCGATGCCGTCGTATTGGATATTACCTTTGTCTATATCATACATACGTAGCAGTAGGTTGGCCAGCGTAGATTTTCCGGAACCAGTTTTTCCGATAATGGCCAATGTTTTTCCGATAGGTACCCGGAAAGATATATTTTTAATGGCTTGAATACCCGTTTCAGGATAAGTGAATGAAATATTGTCCACCTTGATTTCCCCAGCGATTTCTTTGTCTATTTGACCATTGCCGATCGGTGATTGGGTTTCCAGAAATTCATTGATCCGCTTTTGTGACGCGGCGGCCCGTTGTACCAGCGAAGTTACCCATGCTAAAGACATGGCCGGGAAGGTCAATTGATTGACATAGATAATAAATTCGGCGATGTTTCCGGCAGTGACTGTTCCCTTTGCAACTTCAATACCGCCTATATAGATGGTGATGACGGTGCTGAGACCGATCAGCAATAAAATAAGAGGAAAGAAAACCGCCTGTACCTTAACTAGATCCAGCGCTGTGTTGCGGTAGATGGTGCTTTCCTTTTCAAAGGCCTGCATTTTGTTCTCCTCCCGGGTATAGGTCTTGATGACACGGATACCTGCAAACGTTTCCTGAACAAAAGAAGACAGGTTTGCCAGCTGTTTTTGGATTTTTAAGCTGCGCTTATTGATAATTTTATTGACAAAAAGAATGATGACCGATAAGACAGGTATCGGAGCCAATGCATACGTCGCCAGCCTTCCATTGACGCTATACATGGCATAGATAACCATAATGGACAGGACCACGGTATTAATGGCGTACATTATGGCCGGCCCCAGATAATTACGGACCTGGTTGACATCCTCTGTTGCACGGCTCATCAGATCACCCGTATTATTTTTCCGGAAAAACCCGAAATTCAGTTCTTGGTAATGGTTGTAAATCTCATTTTTAAGATCATACTCGATATAACGGGAAGTCAGAATAATGGTCTGCCGCATAAAGAATAAGAAAATACCGCGCAGGAGCGAGAGCAATAGGACCACAAAACCGAAGAACAGCAGGCTTGTGCCAAACACCTTATAAATCAGTTCCTGTCTATCAAATCCGTCAAACAGGCGGTAGAGATAAATATTTTCTTGTACTAAGTCAAACGCTTCGCGAATTACTTTAGCGGGGAGCACCCCAAAGTAATTGGAAATGATAACAAAAATCACCCCCGGAACCAGTTTCCAGCGGTATTTATAAAAGTACTTATTTAAGTAGGCGAGATCCTTCATATTATGGGTACAAAAATAGGACTAATTCGTCAACTATGCTTTATATTTCGATGAAATTACTGTCATTGGGAAATCAAATGTTAAGTCTTGGATAAAAAAAGATATTATGCACAACGAATAATTTTCCTACTTTTGCATCAAGTACCTTAAAAAATTAAAACAAATTAGAGTAGTACATTTTATGTCAACATCTCAAAATTCTATTTTTGAATTGATGAGCCAGTCTGGCCATCAAAACTTATTTTTCTGTAATGATGAATTAGTGGGCTTAAAAGCTATTGTTGCGATCCATGATACCACATTGGGTCCGGCAATAGGAGGGGTTCGTATGTTGCCATACGAAACTACAGAAGAAGCTATTGAGGATGCTTTACGTTTATCCAAGGCCATTACCTATAAATCCGCTATCACTGGATTGAACCTAGGTGGCGGAAGTGCTGTTATTATCGGTAATAGCCGTTTGGACAAATCTGAGGTTCTATTGCGCCGTTTGGGCCAGTTTATTGAAGGATTGAACGGTAATTTTATCGCGTCTTTGGATGTGGGTACAACACAGCGCGATTTAGAATATATTTATACGGAAACCGAACATGTTGCTGGCCTGCCAAAGGCGATTCACGGCAGTGGGGTTGGAGATACTTCAATTTTTGCAGCCCAAGGTGTTTATTTCGGTATTAAAGCCTGTTTGAAAGAGCTGTATGGATCGGAGAGTGTAGCAGGCAAAAAAGTTATTGTACACGGAGTAGGTAGCGTTGGTGAGCGATTGATTGCCATGTTGCGTGAAGAAAATGCACGTGTTTACGTGAGCGACATTACCGAAGAGAAAATGCTTAAGGTGGCGGCCAAATACAAAGCTGAGCCAATCCCATACAATGAGGTATTTGATCATGAGTTTGATGTCTATTCACCTTGTGCATTGGGCGGTACAGTAAATCCCGAGTCGGCGCAAAAAATGCAGTGTAAAATAATTGCCGGTTCGGCAAACAACCAGCTGAAAGATGAGGTTGCGACAAGTACAATTCTTCACGAGCGAGGTATATTGTATGCACCGGACTATTTAATCAACGCAGGTGCATTGATCAGTTGTTATTCAGAAATTCAGAATTATGGGGTGGATCACACGGAATTTGTGATCAAAAACATATATAATGCGACGAGAGACGTGTTGAAAAAATCAAAAGAAGAGAATATCTCTACTTTTGAAGCGGCCAATCGCATTGCGGAGAAACGTATCCAAGATATCAAAAAAATCAAAAGATAGTCTTCTTCCCAAAATCGTTCTTATTTATTAGTTTATAAAAAATCGTTCTTTAAAATTACTATGTTAAACAGGAGACACCTGAGGGTAAAAGTAGTGCAAACGCTTTATGCGTACAGTCTTACAGAAGACAAAGACATCAAAACATTTGAAAAAGCACTATTAAAAAATGTGGATGAGGTCTACGAAATGTATATCTGGACACTAAATCTATTGGATGAGGTATCCGATTATGTATTGATAGACGCAGAAGGCAGAGCCAACAAGTTTTTGCCGACTGAAAAAGACTTGTCTTTAACGACCAAGTTAAGTACAAATACTTTTATTGAGTCATTGAGACAAAATCCGCAATATGCCGAGGGAGTCAAAAAATATAAGATTTCATGGAGCTTTGACCCAGAGATCGTGCGTACGGTATTTTTGCAGTTAAAGGATTCTGAGGCTTATTTGGAATATTTACAGCAGGAGGACCGTTCGATCGGTACGGAGAAAGATATCATTAAGTATATCTTTAAAAAGATCATTTTGAAATCACCGGTTATCGAGCAGGTTTTTGAGGAGAAATTTATCAACTGGCCTGTCGATAAAGAAGTGTTGCAAGCATTGATCGCGAAAACTTTTAAGAACTTCAGTTCAGAAGACCCGCGCAAAAACAAGCTTGCTGAAATTACCCAAAACTGGAACGATGATAGCGATTATGTCATTGCCTTGTTGGGTAAGACAATTCGCAATACAAATGAGTATCAGAAACTGATCTCTGATAAGACAAAGAACTGGGAGTCAGATCGTATTGCTTTGATGGATACTTTGTTGATGCGTATGGCAATATGTGAATTAGTGAATTTTCCATCTATTCCAGTGAAAGTGACAATAAATGAGTATATTGAAATCTCTAAGGTATTCAGTACATTGAAAAGTAATACATTTATTAACGGTATCTTAGATAAAATATTAAGCGACCTGAACCAACAGGGGAGAATCCAGAAGGCAGGTCGTGGTTTAAGGGATTAAAGATCAATCAACAAATGAAGAACTTTAGTAAATATTCAGTGTTAGCTTTGGCATCGGTGCTTTTCTTTTCTTGTGGAAATGCTCAAAAGGGACAAGCGGAAACGGCTAAGACAGGAACTGAGGCAGTTGCGGTAGACAGTCTTTCTAAAGCTGCGGCGCAATTGGGTAAAGTAGAATTTGCAGAATCGGCTTTCGATTTTGGTCAGGTCAAAGAAGGTGCAGAAGTGAAACACACGTTCGTATTGAAGAATACGGGTGATGCGCCGGTTATTTTGTCCAAAGTGACTGCTTCTTGTGGCTGTACGCAGCCAGAGTTTTCAAAAAGCCCTATTTTACCGGGGGGAACATCGGATATCCATGTAACTTTCAAGAGTGAGGGACAGGTAGGTAAGCAGCAAAAGATCATCACGATTCAATCAAATGCTTCCAACGGTATGACGACTGTTCAACTTAAGGGTGAAGTATTACCAAAATAACACATTATTAAACGATATAATAACAGATGAATACAGTATTATTACAAGCAGCAGGCGGAAGTAGCATGATGAGTTTTTTACCAATGGTTTTGATCATTGTGGTATTTTATTTCTTCATGATCAGACCGCAAATGAAGAAGCAAAAAGATCATAAGAAATACATTGAAGAATTGGGTGTAAACTCTAAAGTTGTTACCACTGCCGGTATCCACGGACGCATCGTAGAGGTATCTGAAACTACTTTCTTGGTAGATGTAGGTTCAGGTGTGAGAATTCGGTTTGACAAGTCTGCCATTGCGTTAGATGCTTCAAAAGCTGCTAATGCAACTGAAAAAAGTGCTTCTTAAGTATTATTTTTAAAACAATAAAGAAAGCCAGTCTCCGAAAGAATCTGGCTTTTTGTTTTATGGAACCACTGCTACGCAAATTTTCCTGTTGTATTGCCTATTTAGGCGTTCATATCATATGCTATATAACGCCGCAATAGATGGAATTTGAAAAGCCGCCATCCACTGTATCCCATATACAAACATAAACATGATAATCACAGTTTTTTTTACTTATATCATCAATCTGCAGTGAGCAAGCTCCTTGTCGCACTTCTGCAATTGATGTTTTTAAGCGAGATTCACCCTGTAAGCCAACTAATGCCAAATTAAGTTTATATCTACTACCATTATATTGACCATTGGGTGTCCACTTGAGTTCAACAATATTACCCTGAAGCTTAACTTCGCAGCTGGCCAAGGGTGTCAACTGTCCTGCAAATATGATCAGTTTCTCGGGATTGACAAATGGGTTGTTCTCGGAATCCAGTTCCAGAGCCTCTTTAAAAATGTGGCGCTGAGCCAATTGGAAAGCGCCAATCCGACTTCCTTTTTTCGCTAAAAACCGGTAACCAAAATCAAGTATCCCACTATTATCACCGGCAAATCTTCCGGCTACTTTTTGCTTTTTCCTGTTAAGAAGTTCTAATTCGCTGGGTGGGGATGTACGTTTTCTCCTAGGTCCCCTTACAACGTTCTGTCCGTTTAATAGATAGGCATTGACAGAACCGAATTTTCCGATAATTGGGCCATTGGGGCCATTTTGTAAAATCGCCATAGTCGTTTCTTTCTATTGTTTATAACTGTTGGTATCTATGTTATTATCAAGTTAATACTAAATTCTAAATTAAAAAAGATGTAACACTAGTTTTACATGGATCTAATAGGGGATTAATAGGGGATTAATAGGGATTTATCCCTGTAATCCCCCTGTTAACCCCCTGTTAACTCCCTGTATTTACCCTATTAATTGAGAAGTTGGTAATAAGCAATTTTTAGCTTGTACCGGACATAATAAGATCGTTACCGTGCACCTTTCGGCTAGAGAAAACGGCGTTCTTTTCTGTTGCGCAGGAGGGCAATACTTTTTAGGTTCAGATCTATGGTTGGCATTTTTTAGTATGTTAAAATGCTCAGTTTTATTCAAAATATGTACGAGTTTTCAATCGAGACGGAATTGAATCGTTTCCATTGAGAATAATTTTTTGTAACTTAAAGGTTTAATATAATCAATTATGAAGATAAATATAGACACACGGACCAAAGGGCTAATGGTATTGACTAGTCTTGCTTTAATGATGATATTGGGATGTTTTTTGCAGAAATGCTGGGCCGGTCGCTATATTATTGGACGCATTAAACAAGAGAAGGTGAGTAATGATAAAGCTGATCTTTCAATTCTTTAGTTTTGTTATTTTATTCAATTTGTTTGTAACGGTATGTCTGGTATTTCAAATGCCTGGTTTTGTTGAGCGGCATGGTGTAGCTTCTCTTGTGCTCTTTTTTTGGTTTAAATTCGTTGGCCTGTTGTTGTCTTTTCTTGGTGAATATGCTTTTAATCTTCGAAAAAAAAAGCTTTTTTTATCCAACATAGGATATTCTCCTACAAAAATATTGAGCGGCATTTACCTGATTGATCTCATATTTTATATTTTTTTATGTGTACAGATCGTAGTTTATATATAGATAGTCTTTCTTTCAGTCGTGACGGAAGGGTGATACTTTCGGGGGTATATCTGCAGGTGCCCGGCAATACGGTCGTCGGTATATTGGGGCGAAATGGAAGCGGAAAGTCGACATTAATGAACTGTATCTTTGGGAACAGCAAAGTGGATTTTGCATTTATGAAATGTGATGGGAAAGTATTTAAGAGAGGATATCTTACCAAAGAAATTGGTTATCTACCTCAAAATGGATTTGTACCCAAAAGTTTGTCTGTTAGTAGATGCATTGAGCTTTTTGATCTTCAAAATTCGCCTTTGATCGAAATTCCAGTCATTCAGCAACATATTCATTTCAAGTTTGGGAATCTTTCCCTTGGATTCGCCAGGTTATTTGAAGATCTTTTGATATTATATTCCAATACAAATTATTCACTTTTCGATGAGCCTTTTGTAGGGTTAAGTCCGTTATATACCGAGTTGTTTAAGGAGCATCTTCATCACATGAGACAACATAAAGGGATTTTGATTTCTGATCACTATTATCAAGATGTCATGGACGTCAGCGACGAAATTTATCTGATGAAAGAAGGTTCGCTATTAAAGATCAATGATAGAGAGGACCTTATGCTACACGAGTATTTAAGCCCGTGTGACTAATTATTAAAGTGTAATCAGCTTTTTTGTCTACATCGTTATTTTTATTACAATCCCACTGTTTTATTGGCAGGTAAGCTTGTTGACATACTGATGCCAGTTCGGACGACTAATTTTAAGTAAAAGAACAAATCATGAACAATCTAAAATTGTTTGACGGACAACATTGTGAAACTACAGCTACCGGAACATTACTGCGACAACTCGGAATTGAACTTTCCGAACCCATGCTTTTTGGGCTCGGGGAGGGGCTTAGTTTTATCTATTGGAAGATGAAAACAATGGATTTCCCTTTTTTGGGTGGACGCATCAAGACGGACCTGTTGACAAAGAATCTCTGCATAAACCTCAATCTAGAGCTTATTGTGAGCAAAACTACGTCAAAAGCAAAGGCTTGGCAAAATGTCAAACAGCTTTTGGATGGAGGGCAAATCGTTGGGCTTAAACTTGATGCTTATTACCTTGAGTATTTCACCAATCCATTCCATTTCGCTGGGCACTATGTCGCGATCTACGGTTACGACAACCAAAACGCTTTTTTGGTCGATACCAGACAGCAGGGTGGGAAAGTCAAAACCTCGCTCGGAAGTCTGGCTTTGGCAAGGGCAGAGAAGGGGCCAATGGCATCAAATAACTTGTACTACACAATACAGCGAACGAGTGAAAACTTTGACTTAAAAAAGTCCGTCATTACGGCCATTGTCAACAATGCAAACGAATATCTAAATCCGCCTATTAGAAATATTTCTTACAAGGGAATTTTGAAGACGAGCCAGGAGCTTGTAAAATGGTTTAATACGAGTAAGGATATAGCTGCTGAATTTAAAATGGCTGCCAATCTTATGGAAAAAGCCGGTACCGGAGGAGCGCTGTTTCGGAACTTATATCGCGATTTCTTAAAAGAAAGTTACGACCTGCTGCGAATCGATGAACTTCGTGAGGCATATCAAGAATTTGTAGAAATAGCCTTGTTATGGAGACCCGTTTCAGACCTGTTTAATCAAATAAGTGAGACAGCTGGGGTTGAGTATATGCAACAGGCGTCGGAAACACTCAAGATACTAGCGACGAAGGAGAAAAAGGTGATGGAGCGATTAGGTAGGTTAACGATTGGAAATGGCTACGCGTCTTTACAAAATTCAGCAAACGCATAAAAAGGCTAAAATGCTACATAAACCCCATCCTCAAAAATAGTTTACGAATATATTTGATGGGAAATATTGAACTTTTGGAGAAATCTCAAACAATCGAAAGTTGATCAGCAGCTCATTATGTCGTTGAACATAAGCAAAACCGAAATGATGGAATCTTTATTGAAAAATGGGCTTGATCCAATAGTTACACATGATCTAGGTGATATTGGAATGACAATGTATCAGATAAAAATAGATGCTGTAGCTGATTTTTACGCAAATTGATTAAGTTTGTAACATGGCAAATGCAGTTCGACTAAATAAGACCCAACGGCGCAAGATCAACATCTTTGTGCGTTGTGTTGCAATTTCGTTGCTGGCTTGGTTGTTGTTTTCAATTTCCAATCAATATACAGTATCTGTCAAGGCTGCGATAGAATATGTTAACCTACCGGAAAAGCGTGCTTTTCATCCACAACAATCGGATACAGTCAAAGTAAAGCTCGAGATGACGGGCTGGCAGTTCCTGTTTTCGAAAGCGGCATTGGAAACACCCAAGGTGCAAGTGGACCTCAGCTCACTGAAAACAAAAGATTGGATTGTTTTTTCCAATCAACTGGGATTTATCAATCGTCAGTTTCCGCATGAACAACGTGTAGTGTCGGTGAGTCCCGATACTTTGTTTTTTGATTTTTCGAAACAAACACAGCGAAAAGTGCCGGTAAAGCCATTATCCAATATCTTATTTAAAAAGGGATATGGTGTTATTGCTGATACTAAAGTAACACCTGCTTACGTGACCATAACAGGACCATACGAGGATGTTTCTACCATTGAATATTGGGAAACAGATACTGTTCGTGGAAAAGAGGTGGAAACTGATGTGCGCACTGTGGCTAATCTCGCCCGCAATCAAAAGGGAAATATCAATGTCTATCCCACATCCGTGGAGGTGCTGATGCCCGTAGGGGAGCTGACAGAGAAAGTCATCGAATTGCCGGTAAAGGTTGAAAATGGACAGCGTTATAGTTCCGTAAGGCCCAATCCCAGTAAGGTGGTGATCACAGTACTGATGTCGGTCAAGGATTATAACAATTATACATCCCGTGATTTTGAGGCGGTGGTGGATCTGTCAGACTGGGAAAAGAATGAGGTGCAATATCTGCCGATCCTACTGACCAAGGTGCCAGATTACTGTAAGATTATCAGTGTTGTGCCGCAAAATGTGGACTTCTTTGTACGAAAATAGCGTGATAAAATGGGACTGAAAATTGGAATAACAGGCGGAATAGGCTCCGGAAAAACCTTTATCTGCAAGCTTTTTGAAGCCTTGGGGATACCGGTCTATAATGCGGATGAAGAAGCCAAGAGACTGATGAATGCCGATGCAAGGATCAAAGAGAGATTGATCGAGAAGTTTGGGGAAGCAACGTACAAGGAGGGTCAGTTGGACAGGGCTTTCCTCGCCAATATGGTCTTTTCGGATAAGGATAAACTGACGCTGTTAAATCGTATTGTGCATCCGATTGTCATTCAGGAAGCGAAAGATTGGGCCGAGCGGCAGACTACACGTTATTCTCTCAAAGAGGCCGCGTTACTTTTCGAAAGCGGCTCCTATAAAGAACTGGATTATACCATATTGGTCACTGCTCCAATGGATATTCGTATACAACGTGTCATCGAGCGGGATGGGGTAACGGAACAACAGGTACGCGAACGTATTAACAAACAATTGTCTGACGAGGAAAAACTGCAGCTTGCGGACTTCGTCATCGTTAACGATGGAATCACTCCACTGCTACCGCAGGTGTGGACATTGCATCAGAAATTTCTAAAATAATTATATGTCTATCATATTGTCTGACTTTTTGGTCAGAAAACCGGAAGGGTATTATTGCCGTTATGGCGACTTTTTTATCGATGCGGGTAACCCCGTAGTGCATAATGTGGTGTCACATGCCCATGGCGACCATGCCAGTTCAGGGCATGATTATGTCTATTGTACAAATGGAACAGCGTTGTTTATGAGCTATCGCTATAAACAGAACCGCAAGGATTCCTATCAGGTCAAATTGTTTAACGGCACTTTTAAAATAGGACCGGTGGAAATTACTTTCCTACCCGCAGGTCATATCTTGGGCTCGGCACAGATCTTAATGGAGTACAGGGGCGTACGTTATTTGTATACGGGCGACTATAAACTGCAGCCTGATGAGACCTGTGAACCCATCGAGGTGCAAGAGGCTGATGTGTTGATCACTGAAAGCACGTTTGCAAATCCGGAGATCATCCATCCCGACCCCATTGCAGAGATCAAGAAA
Organism: Sphingobacterium sp. HMA12; assembly: GCF_002933815.1. Classification (GTDB taxonomy): domain Bacteria; phylum Bacteroidota; class Bacteroidia; order Sphingobacteriales; family Sphingobacteriaceae; genus Sphingobacterium. The sequence goes on along the minus strand of NZ_BEYR01000001.1, from coordinate 2,262,346 downwards.
CTCGAGGGACATGCAAGTAATATTCTATTGGGAACTTACGTGCTTGGTAAAGCGCAACGGGTGACGGATCTGATCAATAGGTATTGCCCGGAAAGAAGGGTGCTGGTACACAGTGGAATCTTGCCTTATCATCGCCTATATGATGACCATGGGCTTAAAAAAATGAACTATGAACCTTACAACCGCAGAGAAATGAAACAGGGTGAACAGAATAAGGTTTATCTAGTGCCACCCATGACCTTCAACAGTTATTTTAGGGCTACAAAAGTATTGCGGGCCTTTGCCTCGGGATGGAAGCGGCTACAGGCACAGAATGATATTGAGTTGTATATATCGGATCATGTCGACTGGAACGATATCCTGCATTATATTAAGCTGGTGGCACCACGGGAAGTGTGGACATTGCATGGTGATGGCACAATACTCAAAAGCTATTTTGGAGAACAGTTAACTGTAAGAGATGTGCATTCAGCATAAAAGGAGGGGAATCCCCTCCTTTATTATTTCATATTAATGATCTTGTCAACTACGTATACTGTATTGCCACGCCAGGGCAATGCGCCATGGTATTCTTTATACCGAAGGTCAAAATATTTGCCGCTATTTAGTTCCAGCTGCCGGAATATGGAGTCATCTTCGATGGAAAATTCGAATTGATTGCTGGCGATTCCACCTGTCTTGACACTGCCAAATCCTTCCTGAATGAGCTTTCCTTCATAGGTTTTAAATATATTGCCTTTTTTGACAGCAAAATTCAGATAACCTGATTTTACGCCTTCACCAAAGACATAATAGTATTTCCAGTAACCATAAGACCCAAAGCCTACTAACAAAAAGAGTAACAGGATAAATAGAAATTTCTTAAATCCTGATGTAGTCTTTTTTTGTTCCGGTAAATTTTCCATAATTTTTTACGCTAGTTTTTACTGTATTATTTTCTTTTCATTTTATCCAATGACACTTCCAAGCCAAGGTATTTATGCCCATTCTATATTTTTCGGCATACTGAAAGTGTTTTAACTGAGAATCTATTCTCACAAGAACTCGGCCAATTATAATAAGTTTAAAAATTGACAAAGAAAAAGCTAATTATATACGATTAAAATATTAACTGCCTGATAATTGGTTAGGTGGGCTAATTATATTAGTATTTGATTGCGAATTGTGTTGATTCTTGCTAATTTTTGTAAATTTGGATAATGGATTCACCCCAAACATACCGTAAAATTATCCATCTGGATATGGATGCTTTTTATGCATCTGTGGAGCAGCGGGATTTTCCGGAATACCAGGGGAAGGCTATCGCGGTAGGTGGTTCGCCAGATGGACGAGGTGTCGTAGCGACAGCCAGTTACGAAGCCCGAAAATTTGGGGTGAAATCTGCCATGAGTTCCCGTAAAGCGCTTCAGCTCTGTCCGGATATCATATTTACCCGCCCGCGGTTTGATGTATATAAACAGGTTTCCTACCAGATCAGGGAAATCTTTCAGCGGTATACTGACTTGATTGAACCCTTGTCGCTGGATGAGGCCTTTCTGGATGTAACGATGGACAAACAGGGCATCGGTTCAGCCATTGACATCGCCAGGGCAATTAAAGCCGCGATTAAGGAAGAACTTAATCTGACTGTCTCTGCCGGAGTCTCCGTTAATAAATTCATTGCCAAGATTGCTTCCGATATGGATAAACCTAATGGCCTGACATTTATCGGCCCTTCAAAGATCCTTAAATTTATGGAATCCCTGCCGGTAGAAAAGTTCTTTGGTGTGGGCAAGGTGACTGCCAGGAAAATGCATGAGTTGGGTTTGTTTACAGGTATGGATCTCAAAAAGCAGCGCGAGGACGATCTGGTACGCTGGTTTGGTAAGACCGGACATTTTTTTTACCGTATTGTCCGCGGCATAGACGACCGGCCCGTCACACCCAATCGGAGCAGTAAGTCGGTCGGAATAGAGGATACATTTGACGTAGATATCGAGACTTTTGAAGAACTGAATGCCATACTGCAGAGATTGAGTAAACAGCTTTGGGAACGCATCGGAAAAAAGGAAATATCGGGCAGAACACTGACACTGAAACTAAAGTATGCTGATTTCGTGCAGCTGACACGGAGTATTACGCTGGATACAAGTTTTGATTCCGAAGAGAAAATCTATGCTACAGCCCATAGTCTGTTGAGTAAGATTGCTTTAGCCAATAAGGTGAGGCTGCTGGGAATTTCAATTTCTAATTTTGTCGAAGAGACCGATTTTCCAAAAGAAGGTGTGCAGCTTGCTCTTTTTGAAAATTATCGGTAGACTGTAAGATCCTCCCCATTTTAAGGATGCTCATCGGATAAGTATCGGGCTGAATAAGCTTGTTACAGGTAAAAATCGTCGTTATTTACCGCAATTCTTTATCTTAGCTGAAATAATTAATAAACATATCCAAGAATTAATGAATACAGTATCAAGAGTGCTCTTAGGCGCATCTATTGTGTTTTTTGTGCATGATCTGACAGTTGCGCAGAAGAAATTGGATTTTGCGCAATCCTGGGGACAGAAACAGTCTTTAACCGTGCGCACAAATCAGTATCCGGGCTGGGCGGATGGAGCCGCTTATCTGGAGAATGACGTCAACGATAGCCAGCTTTATCAGGTCAACATCAAAACAGGAAAGAGAAGTAGCTATACCATTCCTGCTAAAGAGGGGACGGTGGTTTACGTGGAGAATAATGATGTTTTTATCAGAAATGGCTCTGGGACAGCAAAAAAACTGACCAATTCACCTGAGGTTGCCGAGCAGAATCCAACCTTATCGCCAGACGGTCAATATGTGGCCTTCACACGCAAAAGCAACTTGTATAGCGTGGAAGTAAATACGGGGAAAGAAACGCAGTATACCAACGATGGCACCGATGTGATCTACAATGGTTGGTCTTCTTGGGTATACTACGAGGAAATTTTGGGTCGTCCGACAAATTATAAAGCTTTTTGGTGGTCTCCGGATAGTAAAAAAATCGCTTTTATGCGTTTTGATGATACTAAGGTACCCATGTTCCCTATTTATTCATCCAAAGGACAGCATGGTTATCTCGAAGAGACCCGTTATCCGAAAGCGGGTGATCCCAATCCGGAAGTTAAAGTGGGTATTGTGCAGCTGAACGGGAGCAAAGTAACCTGGGCGGATTTCAATGAAAAGGACGATCAGTATTTTGGGCAGCCATATTGGGCTTTTGATAGTAAAAATATCATGGTGCAATGGATGAATAGGGATCAGAACAACCTGAAATTCTACCAAGTGGATCCAAATACAGGCTCGAAAAAAGAAATTTACGATGAGCGCCAGTCTTCATGGATCAACCTGGATCACGATGAGCGTATTACTTACCTTGCCGACAATAAATATTATATTTTAAAATCGGATAAAACGGGCTGGGCACATTATTACCTGTATAAGTTGGATGGCACTTTAGTAAATTCGATTACATCCGGTGATTGGCAGGTGACTGAGATCAAACGCATAGACGAGAAAAATAAGGTGCTTTATTTTACTGCGCGTAAGGAAAATTCGGCCCGTATTGATCTGTATCGGGTAGATTACTCCGGCAAAAATCTAAAACGTCTGACCTTTGGTGAATATTCACATGATGTCAATGTATCGCCTGACGGTAAGTATTTTATCACTCGATATTCCAATGTGAGCACGCCTGAACGGTTTGCCTTAGTGGATAATCAGGGCAAGGTAGTCCGTCAGCTGGCGGATAGCAAAGCTGCGGACTTTGATTCCTATACGTATGGGAAAACGGAATATTTACATATTAAATCAGATGATGGACTATTTGATTTGCCATTGACGATTACTTATCCTACGGAGTTCGACAAATCCAAAACTTACCCTGTTGTTTTCAGTATCTATGGTGGCCCAGATGCGGGCACCGTCAAGGATACCTGGAAAGGTACCGGCAATCAATATTGGGCAAATGAAGGTGTCATCCAAGTTTCAGCAGATCATCGCGCTTCGGGACATTTCGGTAAACAAGGGGTTGCTTACATGCACCGTAATCTGGGGCATTGGGAAATCATCGACTATTCCACGATTGTAAAATGGTTGAAATCTCAGTCGTGGGTAGCCAAAAACAAAGTATTGATCACGGGCCATAGTTATGGCGGCTACATGACCTGCCTTGCGATGACGAAAGCGGCCGATGTATTTGACTTTGGTATTGCCGGTGCACCGGTAACTTCTTGGGAATTATACGATACACATTATACCGAACGTTGGATGGATACGCCACAGGATAATCCTGATGGTTATAAAGCGGGGTCTGTATTGACCTATACAGACAATTACAAAGGCGTATTACGTATCATGCATGGCGATATGGATGACAATGTTCATTTGCAGAATACGACTCAACTGGTTGATAAATTAACAGATCGAAGCGTACCTTTTGAATTGATGATCTATCCGGGCAGCCGTCATGGATTTAATCGCTCAAAAAGTAAATACGACTTTAATGAACGTGCGCGTTTTTATTACCAATATCTATTGGAAAAACCACTTCCAAAGGAGTTTAAGTAATCTATACTGCGATTCTGTTCAAAATCCCTTATCTTTCGCTAGGATAAGGGATTTTTTTATGTTAAAAAATACAAAAAATGTCAATTTTATGTGTGTGTAAATTGTTGAAAATTAAAAATAATGGCATCTTTGTAAAAGTTTATTCAAAGAAAAAATGATTCAATTCCTAAAGGAAAGTACTTTTGCCGTAAATGAAGTTTTTAATAGGTCGTTGGAGTTACTGAAAAAGCATTATTTTTCGGTTGCGGGCTTATGTTTTTTACTGTTTGTAACCTCTGGTTTATCCAACTTTTTGGCCACGACGATCAGTGATTTTAATGTGGTACTGAGTGGTTTTATGGCCTTCTTTTTTATGGTAATGTATTTTGGACTGAATCTTACTTTGTTTAAATACATCCTCAATCTCATCGATGGCAACCAGGATAAAAAATTGATCCATTGCATACCGAGTAGTAAGGAATTGGTTTATTTTTTCGGCGCAATGCTGAGTATCATGGTACTGTCTATCGCGTTACTGATGCTATTGGGAGCTGTATCGCTACCCTTTTTGTATTTATTTGAAAATGGCGAAAATCGTGCTGAAATCATGAGTAAGTTTACTGTCTTTGTCGTTTTCGTGGCAGCAATATTGACTTTTATTTTGATTATCCGTGTAGCATTTTACCCTTTCTTTATCATTGATAAACATGCGGGAACCTTTAAGTCATTACGCTTTAGCTTTGCGTTGACCAAGGGAAATGTCTTCAAATTATTATTGATCCTGGCAGTATTTGCTTTTTTTCAATTACTGCAGATGTATTTTAATTATTTAGAATATTACATAATTTTTATTATTTTGAACCTTGTGAGCTCGTTCTTAGTGGTACCTTTGGCCTGTATTGTTGTTTCGGTTGCTTACCGGGAAATGATGTCGGACTACCACGGTGGAGAGGATCCAAAGATTTTGAATAATATATTTTAATAAAGAGAAGGTTTTGAGTAAAAAAGGAATTGCCATTTTAGGGGCAACTGGTAGTGTTGGTACACAAGCCTTGGATGTTATTAGAGCCTTTCCGGATAAGTTTGAGGCAGTTGTTCTGACTTGCGGCAGCAATGGCGAATTATTGATCAAACAAGCGTTAGAGTTTAAACCAAAATCGGTCGTTGTGACCGACCCAATCCAATACAAAAAAGTTAAAGAAGCCTTAGCTTCTCAGGCGACAGCTGTCTTATACGGTGAAGAGGGCTTGATCGAAGTAGTGCAATATACCGAAATTGCTATTGTTTTAAATGCGATTGTGGGTTCTGCAGGATTAAAACCTACGGTTGCGGCCATCCGATCCGGGAAAGATATTGCCCTTGCCAATAAGGAGACCCTTGTGGTTGCAGGGGAGCTGATCATGGCCCTGGTCAAGGAATATGGTGTCCATATGTTGCCTGTAGATTCCGAACATTCGGCAATCTTTCAATGTCTGGTCGGGGAGGATCAAAGTCCGATTGAGAAAATTTACGTGACTGCCTCTGGAGGCCCCTTCCGTGGGAGAAAACGGGATGAACTGTTACAGGTAACGAAAGCACAGGCCTTAAAACACCCCAACTGGTCTATGGGGGCAAAAATTACGATAGATTCCGCTTCATTAATGAATAAGGGATTGGAGGTGATCGAAGCAAAATGGCTTTTCGATCTTGCCATCGATCAGGTGGACGTTATCGTACATCCTCAATCAATCGTCCATTCCCTGGTCCAATTTAAAGATGGTTCCCTGAAAGCACAAATGGGTGTCCCGGATATGAAATTGCCTATTCAATATGCGCTGACTTATCCCGCCCGGTTTGAAAATAATTTTGAACGCTTCAATTTTATGGACTATCCAACGCTTCATTTTGAAAAAGCGGACATGGAAACGTTTCGTAACTTGGCGCTGGCTTACGCAACACTTCGTGCCGGTGGAAATAAATCCTGCATACTGAATGCCGCTAATGAGGTCGTAGTTGGTGCTTTTTTAGACAATAAAATCGGCTTTCTGGAAATGAGCGATGTGATCGAGCGGACTTTGGATAAAGTGGAATTTATAGCTAATCCGACATTGGAAGACTATTTGGAAACTGATCGGTTGGCGCGGTTAATAACAAAAGAAATAATCAAAGATTAAATATAGAAAGCATACATGGGTGTTTTAATTATGGTCGGACAAGTGATTTTAGGCTTGTCAATTTTAATTGTTCTACATGAGTTAGGGCATTTTTTAGCAGCACGTGCATTTGGTATTAAAGTGGAGAAATTCTATTTGTTCTTTGATGCATGGGGAGTGAAATTGTTTAAATTCAACTATAAAGGTTGTGAGTATGGTATCGGTTGGTTGCCTCTAGGGGGCTATGTGAAGATTGCCGGTATGATCGATGAGTCAATGGATACCGAACAATTGAAGGGCGAGCCGCAACCTTGGGAGTTCCGTTCGAAACCGGCATGGCAACGTCTGATTGTAATGTTGGGCGGTATTATTGTCAATATTGTCGTCGGTATTCTTGTCTTTTGGATGTTGACCTTCAAAATGGGCAATACAGATGTCAAGATGGATCAACTGGTGAACGGTATCGTACCGGGCTCTATTGGTGAATCTATCGGTCTGAAGGCAGGTGATAAAGTTGTCGCAATAGATGGTCACCGCGTTGAAAACTACTCCGAATTAATCAGTTCGAAAGTATTGATGGGCGGTGTAGCCCTTACAGTAGAGCGTGATGGTGCGACAACAGAAATCAAGGTTCCGGCAGATTTATTGAATACCTTGTCCGATAAAAAGGGAGAAAAGTTTATTGAACCCCGTTTTAAAACAACAAGTGTCGCACAGGTGGCTCCGGGGTCGGTGGCAAGCAAGATGGGCTTCGTCAAAGGGGATAGTATTGTTGCCTTAAATGATACTCAGGTGCCTTTCTTTGATCAATTCAGAACGTTAGTTAAAGCAAATATCAATAAACCCGTTGTCATTAAAGTAATCCGTGCGGGAGCAGAGGTTTCTCTCCAAGGAAATGTACCTGCAGACGCGATGTTAGGTATCAGTGTCAACCATGACAATTCGATTAAGTCGTTTACGACGAATTATACACTTATGGAGGCCTTCCCAATCGGTGCTAAAAAAGCATTTACGGTAATCACAGATAATGCGAAAGGATTCGGTAAAATCTTCAAAGGGGAGGTGCGTGCTGATAAAGCGCTATCCGGACCTATCGGTATTGCTACATTGTTCGGCACCGAAGTAGATTGGATTCGGTTCTGGTCTTTGGTTGGTATGCTTTCAATGGCGCTTGCCTTTATGAATTTATTGCCTATTCCGGCACTGGATGGTGGTCACGTTGTATTCTTACTGATCGAGATGATTCAAGGCAAACCGCTGAGTGAAAAATTTCTCGAAAAAGCACAAATGGTCGGATTCTTTATCCTTTTGGGCCTGATGGTGTTTATATTCGGAAATGATATTTTTAAGTTGTTCAAATAGTTTAAATGACGCATAGCCGTAATGGAAACGCTATCAGTAAGAAGGATGTTCCAGACGATCTTGTTGTTGTCATAAGCGGAGAGACACTTATCCCTGGCGTATATTGCTGAAAACAAAAAATATAGGCCAACGTCGTCGCGACAAGGACCCTAGCATATATAGGGGATGAAAAAAAAATAAATCATTCAACAAAAATAGGGGAGTTTTCTTTTGGAAAACTCCTTTTTTATTTCTTACATTTGACCATGGACGGAAGAAATAGAGCGGACGTAAAGCCAGGAATGTTGGTCAATATTATTTTGAAAAAAGACCAACGCAGTGGGAATCTTACAGAAGGCATTGTAAAGGATTTACTGACATCCTCCTCTTATCATTCAAGAGGGATAAAAGTAAGACTGACGGATGGCCAGGTGGGACGAGTGGCTGAAATTATAGAGGATGACTTTTAATGATACCATTGCGTTAAATTAAATCTTTCGACTAATCCAAATCTGTTAGACCCATTTATTGTCTAAACGAGATTTTGCTACCTAATGATGTTCTTATTATTCGAACTAAATTGAATTTAATGGAAGATTTGTTGTGCATTTTTTTTAATAAGATTTGCATATTAACATAATCTTCGCTAACTTCTTTCTAAATTTTTTGTTTTTATTACATATTTATAGAATTTTATTGTATTAATTAGTTGAATGATATCTTTTTCGAATGGATACCAAAAGCAAATGTAAGATTGTCTACGCAGATGATGCGATGATCCATCATGTCATGATGAAGGCTATGGCCCAATCCCATTCATTGGAATTAGTTTATTGTGCCGCTAATGGTAGAGATCTGATCGACTATTTGATTGAACATGAAAATGCGCTCCCTGAGGTATGTATATTGGATCTGCACATGCCGATCCTAAACGGCATCGAAACCGCAAAGATAGTCCGGGATAAGTTCCCTGCCATTCGTATTTTTGGTCTGACCTCGAGTAGTGATGAGCGTGAGCGCCTTGAAATGCTGGCGGGAGGAGCGGAGCAGATCTTTTCGAAGGAGGAGATGTCTGTCTTGTTAAAGCAGCTTAGCTAAAAAAATAAAAAGCCTAACGATCGTTAGGCTTTTTCGCTATTTTCAAGTGCTTCTTTAAACTTTAAGAGCCTGACCCAGGAAGGGCATTTGCTCAGATCTTTTTTCCATAATCCAACGTGGATAAAACTTGTGCTGATAAATCTTTCCACGTCAAACACTTGCATATCTTGTTGTATTTCCAGTGATTGGGGTAAGTCCCGTGACTGAAAATATTCTTGTAATTCCTCTGGTGTCATAAGACAAAAATAAAGTTTTAAATCATTATCTCCAACCTCCACCTAAAGATCGGTAGAGATCCACGAATCCATCCAGATGTTGCTGGCGTAATTCGACGAGATCTAAGTCACTATCCAGGGCATTACTTTGGGCAGTGATGACTTCCAGGTATGTTGCATATCCGCTTTTGAAGAGCAGGTTTGCATTTTTTACCGCAAGATGTGCATTGTCCACTCTTTTTCTTGCCAATTCAAGCTGTTCCCGCTGTTTATCTACTGTTACTACAGCGTTGGAGACTTCGGCAATGGCTTCAACCACTTTTTGTTGAAGCTGGATTTCGGCCTTATCACGTTCCAGTTTCGCAACCTCATATTGTGTTTTTAATGTTTTGTTCTTAAATATAGGTGTGGTCAGATTGCCGGTTATTCCACCCAATAGGGCGCCGGGGATATTGAACCAGTTGCGGGGAAGCATCGCATTTACACCGAGTACGCCGCCTATATTGAGCGAAGGATAGCGCATGGCCTGCTGGATATTGGCGTTCGCATTGGCGGCCATTAGCTGAAACTCGGAGGATCGGATATCTGGCCGATTTCGTATGATTTCGACAGGCGAACCTAAGGATATATCTTTGCTTTCCGCAAAAAGATGCTCGTATGAAGTTCCGCGTTTAATGCTATCGGGTAGTTTTCCCGTTAATGTCTGAAGAGCATTCTCCTGAATAACAATCTGTTTTTCCAATTCTGGTACCAATGAGGCGGCTAGCAGGCGCTGAGACTCTGTTTGCTGAATGGCCAGTGCAGTGATCTCACCAGCGGTGTATTGAAGCTTGATCATGCGCAATGTGCTGTCATTGAGCTGAACATTACGCTTGGCGACTTCGATTTTGGCATCCAACATCAGTAGGTTGAAATAACCTTTGGCGACCGAGGTAATGATATTGGTCTGAATTGCATTTTTGGCTTCTTGTGTATCCAGATATTCGGCCAAAAGCTGCTCTTGTTTGCTGCTGATCTTTTTCCAGATATCTATTTCCCAGCTGAAACTGATGTCAGAACCAAATTGCGATTGGTAGACAAACATATTTTCGGGAGCTTTTTCACCTTTGCGGTCATAATATTTTGTCAGGGGGCCGCTTCCAAAATCTTTCGATCGCCAGGTGCGGCTTCCATTCGCTATGGTGGCACTTACACTTGGTAAATAATTGGATTTATTCTGTGCCAGAACCCTGTTGGAGATCTGGAGGTTGAGCAGTGCTGTTTTCATCTCAAAATTGTTGGCCAGAGCAGAATCGATCAGCATCTTGAGCGTGGGGTCATGGAAGAAGGTTTTCCAATGGATCAGCCCCATACTTGAGGTGTCTCCAAAAAAATCCAATGTATCGCCACGGAAGGTACTGGGAAGTTGCAATTTGGGTTGAACATAATCTTTACCGATTTTACACGCATTCATTGAAACCAGTAGCCCTGTAGCTAGACATAGCGCTGAAATGTATTTTTTTATGATCTTCATTCTTCTTCTTCTTTAGCGAGTTTATTCTGTAATTTTTCATCTAATCCTTTGAAAACAACAAAGAGTACCGGAATAATAAAGATGCCAAAGGCAACACCCAATAACATACCCCCCGCAGCGCTGAAGCTAATGGAGTGGTTACCGATGGCCGAAGGGCCGACCGTCCACATCAAGGGTACTAGACCTGCCACAAATGCGAGACTGGTCATCAGGATCGGCCTCAACCGCAGTTTTGACCCACTGATCGCTGCTTCCACGATACTTTTTCCATTTTTGCGTTCCTGAACGGCAAATTCAACAATGAGGATTGCATTTTTAGCCAGTAGACCGATCAGCATGATCAATCCAACTTGTACATAGATGTTATTCTGTAAGCCGACAAGATTGATCACCGAAAAAACACCGATCAGACCTACAGGTATGGACAGCAAAACCGCCCAGGGCAGGATATAGCTTTCATACTGTGCCGAAAGCAAAAAGTAAACAAATAAGATACTCAAAACAAAGATCAGAATGGTCTGTGATCCAGATTGGCTCTCTTCATAACTCATTCCCGTCCATTCAAAGCCATAGTTTCCGGGTAACTTTTCGTCCGCCAGTTTTTGGATGGCCTGCATGGCATCGTCGGTACTGTAGCCTTCGGCCGGTGTTATATTGACGGCGATGGCATTGTATAGGTTGTAACGGGTAATGGTTTCAGGACCGACAGTTTTTTCTAATGTCAAAATGGTATTGATGGGTACCATCTCGCCTTTGTTGTTCCGTACGAAGATTGAATTGAAAGACTCCGGATCTTTCCGGAAATCGAAATCAGACTGCACATAGACACGGTATTGCCGGCCAAAACGATTAAAGTCACTGGCCTGTACACGAGCAAAGTATGAACGTATCGTAGACATCAGATCTTTGATCTCAACACCGAGCGATTTCGCTTTTACAGCATCGATGTTTACCTCGTATTGTGGGAAATTAGATTTGAAACTGGTGTAGGCACTACGGATTTCAGGACGGGTATTCAATTGGCTGATAAAGGTATCGGCAATGGTGTTAAAATCTCTTACGTCGCCGCCCATACGGTCTTGAAGAACCATTTCAATTCCCGCAAAATCCCCAAATCCTTGTACTGTAGGTCTTGGGAATACCGTAAATGTAGCCTCGTTTATCTGTGCCAAGTCGTTTCGTACGGTATCCATAAAGGCATTGATATTTTTGATGTGCTTGCGTTTGGCGTGCGGTTTAAGGGTAATGTAACCTGCGGCAAAGGCAGGGCTTGAACTACCATCCAGGGCATTGAAGCCAGATACTGTCGTCATGCCTTCGATATCTTTTCTCTTTTTCAATATGCTGTCAGCACGATGGAGCACTTCTGTCGTGCGGCTTAACGAAGCCCCGGGAGGCAGTGCGATGTTATAGGTAATAAAACCGTCATCCTCCGTTGGGATAAAACTTTTTGGTGTTTTGATCATTAAAATGACACCGATTGCAGTAACTAATACCAGGCCTATCCAAGCTATTTTTTTATGATTGATCAATAACTGTACAATGGCTACGTATCGGTCTGTCAGACGATCAAAAGAGGTGTTGAATGCTTTAAAGAAACGATCTTTGAATTGGTTGATTCTTGACTTATGCTCTTCTTCTTTTTGATGCTTTGGTGCCTTAAGTAGTAGCGCACAGAGGGCCGGACTCAATGTCAAGGCATTCAGGGCCGAAATCAAGATCGCTGTCGCCAAGGTGTACGCAAATTGCCGGTAAAAGATACCCGCAGGCCCTTCCATAAAACCGACCGGTAAAAACACCGCCGCCATGACCATGGTAATCGATAGGATTGCACCTGTAATTTCTGTCATGGTCGACAATGTTGCAGCTTTGGGTTTTAATCCTGTACTGTGCATCTTCTCATGGATAGCCTCAACAACTACGATTGCATCATCCACAACAATACCGATAGCCAGCACCAAGGCGAACATCGTCAATACATTGAGCGAGAAACCAAAGAGCTGCAGGAAAAAGAAGGTACCAATCAAAGAAACTGGTATGGCAATTGCCGGAATTAAGGTGGATCTAAAATCTTGTAAGAATATAAAAACAATGATAAAGACCAGAATAAATGCTTCGAAGAGGGTATGTTCAACCTGATTGATGGATTCATCGATCTGGTCACGGACGGAATAGGTCACCTCATAATGTAATCCTTTTGGGAATGTCTTGGCTTGTTCTTCGAGCACTTTTCGAACGGCTATGTCGATATCGTGGGCATTGGAACCACTGGTTTGCGTCAGATTAAGGGTTAATCCAGGGTGACCATTGACTTTATTGTCGCTACTGAGATTGGTGGCGCCAAATTCTACCCGCGCTACGTCCTTGAGGTAGAGGACCGACCCGTCGTTGTTTGTCTTGATGACGATGCTTTGAAACTCTTCGGGTGTCGTAAAACGTCCTTTATGCCGAATGACGGTTTCAAATGCCTCGTCGGAAGTCTCCCCAAATTTACCGGGAGCAATCTCAAAGTTTTGATCTTTGATAGCATTCATAATGTCCTGGGGAACCAGATTATAAAGGGCCAGTTTTTCGGGGTTCAGCCAGAGCCGCATGGCATAATCCCTTGCACCGAGCCGGGATACCTGTGCGACACCGTCTACACGTAATAGGGGCCGCATAAGATTGATCTGCGCGTAGGCCTGCAGAAAGGTCTCATCATAGGCTTTATCCTGATGATCTGAATAGAGGTTGATGGTCATGATGACACCCGTCTGACGAGGCATAACGGTAATCCCAGCCTCGTTTACTTCAGCTGGAATGGAACTGATGGCTTTGGAGATACGGGTCTGCACATTGACGGAGGCAATATCCGGATTGGTTCCGGTCTTAAAATAGACAGAAACGCTTCCCGAACCGGAATTGGAGGCGGATGACTTAATATAGGTCATATCTTCGACGCCATTAATAGCCTCTTCGATGGGGAGCAGTACACTTTTTGCCACAGTCTCGGCATTGGCACCGGGATAACTCAGTGATACTAGCACACTCGGTGGTGCGATTTCGGGAAATCGGGAGACAGGAAGCAATTTTAATCCCACCAAGCCCAATATGACTAAAATAATAGAAATGACCGTCGCTAAGACAGGTCTATTTATAAAGGTTTTTAACATATATAAGAATTTTAGACATACCTCAGGCAGACCTGAAAAGGAACGCCGTAAATACGTAAAAATGTACGCTAATTATTTCTGTGGAATAGGGGCTACGGCCGAACCGTCTGTCAGCTTGTCAAATCCGCTGGTAATGACACGATCGTTTTCCTTGAGGCCGGAATCCACAATGTAATTGCCCTTACTTTTACCGGAAAGCTGGATATTGCGGCGTTGCGCTTTATTATTTTTATCCAATATGTAAACAAACGTTTTATCCTGCAATTCATTAATGGCAATCTGCGGAATCTGGAGTACATCTTTTTTTACCTCGGCAATTTTTAATGTACCGCTGCTTCCTGAACGTAAGATGTTATCCCGGTTCTGAAAAGTTGCACGTAAAGAAATCGCACCCGTTGTTCTGTTGATCTGTCCATTGACAGCGTCAACAACTCCTTTGATAGGGTATTCTTCGCCATCAGCGAGAACGAGTGTAACCTGAGGAAATACCAGTTTTTGGTTTTGGTTGTATTTTTTACCTTCAATGCTGTCTTTTTTTGCCTGTGCCTTTGAAAAGTATAGGAAATCGGATTCATTCATGGAGAAGTAAACATAGACTTCCTGTATATCGGACAGGTAGGTAAGGGGCTCTTTGTCACCTTTGGAAACCAGATTACCGATACGTTTTGGAATACGTCCGATGTAACCGCTTACAGGAGCGGTAATAATGGTAAAGTCTTTGCTGATCTGTGCAGAACGTACAGCAGCAATGGCCTGGTCCAAGGTAGCCTTGGCAACTTGATAGTCCGATTTCGCGGAGGCCAGTTTTACATCTGAAATGACATCATTTTGAACCAATGGTTTCAAACGGTCGACTTCGAGTTGTGCATTTTTAAGTTTGGCCCGTGCAACCTGCTCTGTTGCCACCATATTGTTTAGGTTTTCTTGATAAGTAGACGGGTCTACTTTGAATAGCTTTTGTCCTTTTTGCACAAAAGAACCTTCGTCAACATAGATTTCCTGCAATAAGCCTTCCACCTGGGGTCTCACTTCAACATTCACTTTTCCTTCTATGGTGCCCAAATAATCCTTGATTGTGGTCGCATCTGACTTGATCACCGTATAAACTGGTAGGGCGACAGGCTTTTCATTGGTATTATTTTCTTTGGAAGAACTTGAAGAACAACTTACCTGGGTGGCTAAGACTGAACAAATCAATAGGGAGACGCTGAAAATAGATAATGTTTTTTTCTTCACAATGCTTGATTAAATTTATGATATATGTGCTATTTGTAATATTACTATTACAACATAAACGCCAAATAGTTTAATTATTGTGCAAATTAACATTTGTTAACGTTTCAATTTATAGTTAATACCAGTTCAATTAATAATAAAGTATGGCGTTTACTAGTTTTAAGTTGCTGTTTTTCAAAGGGTATTGGTCGGCGGCCTAACGAATATAATGCGAGCGGTAAAATGATCTTGCGACGGATTATTCGGCTTGGACAGCAAAGCTCAGATGACTGGCTCATAAAAGAAATGAGCCCGATATCGAGCTCATTATTTTAATCGTCAATTTTTAGCCTTTTCGATTTTAAAGGTATTTTTCAAGACCGAACGCCGTTTCTTTTCGGGAGCATCTAGTTGGGGCTCTTTTTTCTTTGTATTGAAACGCTTAAAATTTAAGGTGTTTTACAGTTAGTCCGTTATTGATAAGCTGCTTCAGGGCATCAATACCTATACTGATATGTGCCTCGACATACTTAGCCGTGACCGTGACATCGCTAACAGATGTTTTTACTCCCTCCGGAACCATTGGCTGGTCAGAAACCAGCAATAAAGCGCCTGTCGGAATTTTGTTGGCAAAACCGACACTAAATATTGTTGCTGTTTCCATATCGACACACATGGCACGAATAGACTTTAGGTATTTTTTGAACGCTTTGTCATGCTCCCAGACTCTTCTATTGGTGGTGTATACCGTTCCTGTCCAATAGTCGCGTTGATGGTCACGAATTGTCGTGGATATCGCTTTCTGCATGGCGAAGGCCGGTAGGGAGGGCACTTCGGGTGGAAAGTAATCATTCGATGTTCCTTCGCCACGGATAGCCGCGATCGGGAGGATCAGTTCGCCTACTGGGATTTTCTTCTTGATACCGCCGGTTTTGCCTAAAAACAATACGGCTTTAGGGGCAATAGCGGATAGTAGATCCATTATCGTTGCGGCCATTGGGCTGCCCATCCCAAAGTTGATAATCGTGATGCCGCCGGCAGTAACGGATTGCATGGGTTTATCCTCCCCGTAAATAGGGGCGTTATCATGCATTTCCGAAAACAGGTGGATATATTTTGAAAAATTTGTCAATAGAATATATTCCCCAAACTCCTCCAAAGGTCTTCCGGTATAACGCGGAAGCCAGTTGTTCACGATTTCTTCTTTGGTTTTTAAACCTGGTGTTATCGGGCTATTTACTGTATTTTTTGTACTTTTCTTTGTCATAGTCATTAAATTTTAATTTCACGAATCTCTTATCTGTCTGTCAACATTCCGTTATGGCTATGTTATTATTGTAATATAAGATTTTTAATTCTTTTTTTTATATGCTTTGGCTTGATAAGCGCTTTTATCCACGGATCTCAGTATGGATAGGGGCGTTATTAAATTCAGTGATAAGGCGCAATAGCTTAAAAAAAAATCCCGTTCAGCGAACGGGATTTTTTTTTAAGCGACTTTAAGCTTTTTCAGATCGGATTTTTCGAATTTTTTCTTCGCATAATCCAAGGTGATCTCCAAACTTTTTTGTCCCGTTTGCTCTTTCGTTGACGGCATTTCAAACATGGCATCCAGCATGATCGCTTCGCAGATACTGCGGAGCCCTCTGGCACCAAGCTTAAATTCGTCAGCTTTATCTACAATAAAAGTGTATACTTCGGGATCAAATTTCAGTTCGACACCTTCGTACTCAAATAACTTTTTGTATTGTTTGACCAATGCATTTTTTGGCTCTGTTAAAATACTCAACAAAGTTTCTTTATCCAATGGATTTAAGTAGGTCAAGACTGGAAGGCGTCCGATTAACTCTGGGATCAATCCAAAGTTTTTCAGATCCTGAGGTGTAATATACTTATAAAGATTGTTCAAGTCGATTTCCTCTTCATCTTCATTCATCTTATAACCTACGGTTTGTGTACGCAGACGGTTTGCAATTTTCTTTTGGATTCCGTCGAATGCACCACCACAGATAAATAGAATGTTGCTGGTATTGACAGCGATCATTTTTTGGTCTGGATGTTTACGTCCGCCTTGCGGTGGAACATTGACAACCGTACCTTCCAAAATCTTTAATAGTGCCTGTTGTACGCCTTCACCCGAGACATCTCTTGTGATGGAAGGATTATCGCTCTTGCGTGCGATTTTATCAATTTCATCAATATAGATGATACCACGTTCTGCTGAGGCAACATCATAATCGGCCGCCTGGAGCAATCGCGTCAAAATACTTTCTACGTCTTCTCCTACGTATCCAGCTTCAGTTAGTACAGTGGCATCAACGATACAGAAAGGTACGTTCAATATTTTGGCAACAGTCTTTGCCAATAATGTCTTGCCGGTACCTGTCTCACCAACGATAATCAAATTGGATTTTTCGATTTCAATTTCATCTTTATCCACTTTTTGATTCAGACGTTTATAGTGATTATAAACAGCCACAGAAATTACTTTCTTTGCGTCATCTTGACCGATTACATACTGATCCAAGTGAGTTTTGATCTCTTGGGGGCGTATTAATTTTAATGCAGTCTGTAATGTCTTGCTTTTCCGTTGTTTTAATTCTTCTGCCAAGATCTCTCCTGCCTGTTGGATACATCTGTCACAGATGTGCGCTCCATTTCCAGCAATGAGCATCTGAGCTTCATTTTTGCTTATCCCACAAAACGAACAATGAATGTCTCTATCGTTATTCTTCGCCATCGTTATTTTATAATCTCCTTCTTAGGAAGTAAAATCTCATCAATCATACCAAATTCTTTGGCCTCATTGGCTCTCATCCAGTAGTCACGATCAGAAGATTTTTCCACCCACTCATAGGTTTGTCCGGAGTGTTCTGAAATAATGGTATATAATTCTTCTTTTAATTTTAACATCTCACGTAAATTGATCTCCATATCAGCAGCAACTCCTTGCGCACCGCCAGAGGGTTGGTGAATCATTACGCGTGAGTGACGCAAAGCAGCGCGTTTTCCTTTTGCTCCCGCTACAAGTAGGACAGCGCCCATAGATGCTGCAATTCCAGTACAGATTGTTGCTACATCTGGTGTGATGTATTGCATGGTATCGTAGATACCCAAACCTGCGTAGACACTTCCACCCGGTGAATTGATGTAGATCTGGATGTCACGCTGCGCGTCAGTGGACTGTAAAAACAACAATTGTGCCTGAATAATATTTGCTACCTGGTCATCTATACCGCTTCCTAAAAATATAATACGATCCATCATCAGACGTGAAAACACATCCATCTGCGCAACATTCAGTTGACGTTCCTCAACGATGTATGGCGTAAGATTTGTCGGAATGCTAGTCTCTGTACGGGCAATAAAACTGTCAACATGTTGACTTCCAATGCGGTGATGCTTTACTGCATATTTTCTGAATTCGTTTTTATCTATATTCATCTTTTTATTTTTTTCTATTCTGTAGGACTAATATAAAACTATATTTTAAAAATCAAATAAAGTGAAAAGATGTTTTACATCTACTTTACATTTTTTCGATACCGTCTCTTTCAGCAAAGAAAGGTGTTTTATAATAGGGCTTATGCTTTATCCGTTTCACTTAGAAGTGCTTAGCCGATTTCAGTATAATCTGGAAGCTCTTCTATAAATTGATACGATTCGTTGTCAAAGTCAACTTTGCAATAATAATGATTGATGCCATTGCTCACCAGTAAGTATGGAATACGATGCACCGAATTATAATTGGCGATCTGTTCGAATACTTTTTGTGTGATCTTGATATGCGGCGCTTTGAATTCTGCCAAAACTACCTTATGGCCTTTGCTGTTATAAATCAATAAATCACTCCGTCGTTGAAGACTGTTTAGTTTTAACCCGCCCTCAATATTCATCAGTGACTTTGGATAATTTTTGATCAATGCCAAATAATTTATCCAATGTTGCCTGACCCATTCCTCCGGCGTCAATACCAGTTCTTTTTTTCGCAACTCGTCAAAAATATAAACCGCATTATTCTTTTTGGATATTTTAGCTTTGAATGGTGGCAAATTGAGCGGTGTCGGTGAAAACATACACAAATATACTAAAATTTTAGCAAAAAAGGGAATTCAAAAGATTCTCACAAGTGGTTTTTTCGTCTTTACAATTGCTTCTTTTAATCAATTGGTTAGACTTTTTTGTCGAAATAGATCGAACGTCCGGATGAATTCTGATTGGTTTACTGCTATAGATTTGACCGTAAAATCGTAATTTCGCTTATATGAACATAAATCCGATCTTATCCGATATCAAGAACAGATCTTTTAAGCCGGTCTACCTGCTACAAGGGGAGGAAAGTTATTTTATTGATACCATCGCAGATGCACTGGAATCGACAGTGCTGAATGATGCACAAAAAGGCTTTGATCAATCTGTTTTTTACGGCAAGGATATCGATATTTCCACAGTGGTCAATGCCGCCAAACGATATCCGATGATGAGCGAATATCAGGTGATCATTGTGAAGGAAGCCCAGGAACTTAAATGGAAATCGGATACAGAGGAGCTGTTGACGAAATATCTGGAACATCTGACGCCAACAACCATCCTGGTATTTTGCTATAAGCATGGCAAATTCGACAAGCGGAAGAAAATATATAAGGTGTTTGAAAAGGCTGGATTGGTCATCGATGCGGCTAAATTATACGATGATAAAGTTGCGCCCTGGATCGGCGGATATCTTAAAGATGCCGGCTGGCGAATACATCCGCAGGCAGCGGCTTTAATCGCGGATTATCTCGGCAATGATCTGGCCAAGGTATCCAACGAATTGGATAAACTGATGCTGAATGTTCCGAAAAGTCAAGAGATCAGCGTAGATGATGTGGAACGTAACATCGGTATTTCAAAAGACTTCAATGTATTTGAACTCAACACCGCGCTAGCAAAGCGCAACGCCTTGAAAGCTTATCAGATTGTGGATTATTTTGTGGCAAACCCAAAGAATAACCCGCTCGTGATGGTGGTCGGGCAGGTGGCCACTTATTTCACCAAAATACTAAAATATCATTATCTCATTGATAAATCCATTGCCGCGAAAGAATTGGGGGTACATCCGTTTTTCTTGAAAGAGTATGAGCTGGCTGCCCGAAATTACAACCGCCGGAAAACTTTTGATGTACTGAATGTCCTCAAAGAGACTGACCTGAAATCAAAGGGAGTCAATGTGCCCAGCAATTTCAATAGTGAGGAGATCCTCAAAGAAATGGTCTATAGGATCTTAAATTAGGTAATGCGGGGCGTCAAAGACTATTGTGTGCTTAAAAATTTGAAGACTCGGCGTGGAATTTTTGCCTGCAACCCACGTTTATCCATTAGTGCAACGTAGGTTTGGTAATCTTTTTCGGCCTTGTTGTAGGAAGATTGCCCTCTTTTGAAAAATACATCCCCACGGTTTAAATAGGCAACCTCACGCTCAGGAAAACGCTCAATTACTTTATCTAAAAAAACTTGTGCTGCATCCAGTTGATTTGCCTGCTCCAGAAAATAAGCGATATCATTGGCTGCCCGTACATTTTTAGCTTGAATAGGATTCGCATTGTCAGGCTGCTCCTCGTCCAGGCTGTTTTCCATAAAATACTGTGCTGTATGCTCGTTAAAAACTCTAGGTAGCAAAAAAAGGCTATTTTTAGGTATTTCTTTTAACGAGCGAAGGAGAGCCGCGTAATCTCCGGGCTTGTAGCTGATACCAATCCCTTGACTGCTGATCACCGTAGAATCATAGGATAGGGACTCGGCATTATAGTCGTCTAAAAACACCTTGACGTTTTTGGAATAGGACATATATTCGCTGCTGCTTGTACCTTCATCATCCGATCCGGAATTATCTCGTTCAGCCAATTGCCAGCGCTTTATCGCCGGTCGATAAACAAAATAATAACCCTCATTTTGACCAAAAGCGTTCGGCCCCCACGAAATCGAGATGCTGACGGTATCGCGGCTGGCAGTTACGTTATAATAACTCATATTATTGCATGATGCACAAAAAAAAGCGTTATCATTCCTGAAGGATAACTGATAATCATTTCCTTTTCTAGCATAAAATGCCAATCCGACTTTGGTGTAACCTGGACCATCAAAGCTCTTATAAAATTCATGCTTAAAATTAAGCGTATCTGCTTTTTCGTAAGCAACAAAAACTCCTGCAGGTGTTTTGCTCGTGTTTAACTGCCTTAACTGTACCGTGTCTGTATTAAAGTACTTAGCGAAATTGTCGGCTGACACAGTGCCTATTAGCCGTATATGCCGAGGCTGGGCTACTGAAAGCAGTGATAGACCCATGAATAGGATAAAAAGATGAATTTTCAATCGAATGCTGTTTTATGTTGAATACTGGCATTGCTATTGGCATTTCAATCCGCTGCATGCTTAGAAAACGCTTGGGAATAGAAATTACTCGAATTTACATTAATCTGAAAAAAAAACAAAAAAATGTTTTGTAGTCAAATAACTACATGTATATTTGTAGTCAAATAACTACATATAGTATGGTCTTGTTATTTATAGATTTCCGATCTGGGTTATAATTTCATAATGTATTGCATAACAGGTAGCTCGTGAACAGTAGTCACAAAAACGGGAGTTACTGAAAATCCAGAAGAGGAGGCAAAAAATATATAGTCAATGAATAAGGGAATTAAAACAGTGCGCTATCCAGTGCAAGATATGGCACAATCGAAAGTGTTATTCGCAAAATTATGGGACGTAGAACCCTAGGTGGATAGTCCATATTATATTGGGTTCAAAGTCGATTATCAGGATATTGGTTTGGCGGATTTAAAAAATAAAAATATGATGAAAAAGAGAGATAAAATAATCTATTGGGTCGCAACGGTATGGTTGTGTTTGGGATTGATGTCTACTGCGATCATACAGGTCTTTAGGATCAAAACTGATGGGGCTGGTGGCGTCCAAAATGTAGATCATTTGGGCTATCCCCACTATATACTATTGTTACTTGGCCTCTGGAAGATTTTGGCTGTCATCGCCCTGCTACTACCGAAGAGAGCCTTGTTGAAAGAATGGGCTTATGCTGGTATTTTCTTTACAGCAACTGGAGCATTGTATTCCCATCTTATGGTAGGGGATGCCTTTGGTTTGATGGCTCCAGCTTTGCTTTATCTGATTCTAATTGCAGTATCCTGGTATTTTAGGCCTGCCCAAAAAAAACTTAGCTACCTTTAGCTAGATCTGTCATCCGTTTTGTTTGATGGATGCGTTGGGTGGCCAGGCCATTAGATTTTTTTGTGCTAAAACAGGCAAAACCATTTAAAGATCCTTTAAATGGTTTTTTTTTTGATGAATGGATATCTTTCTGTAAATCATTTTATTGTGATTATTTAGCTGTTTTTGTGTAGCGTTTCATGCTGTATTTTTTGACATAAATTTAATAATTAAACACTTGTTTAAATTAAACGTTTGTTTAACTTTGTCCCGCATTTAACAAAAGAAGATTTTATCTGTTGGATAATAGGTGGAATTAGCTATTAAAAGTGAAGGATTTTACATGGAATTTAACGATAAACAAATAGATATCCTCTTTGCAGCTGAGCGACTTTTTGCAACGAAAGGGTTTGATGGAACTTCCGTGCGTGATATCGCACATGAAGCAAATGTCAATGTGGCCATGATCAACTATTATTTTGGGTCAAAAGATAAGCTGCTGGATACTTTTTTTGAATGGCGCGTTCCAGATTTTATGATCAATGTGGATGAACTCTCGTTAGTCGGCAATGCGCTTGACAAAATTGATGTGATGGTCGACAGGTATGTGAAATCAATGAGCTCCCATCGAAAACTCTACCGTGTTATTGCCATTGAAAGTACGTTAAAACAGCGGATGCTGATTTCGGATGCTTTCAAAAAATTAAAAATTCACAATTTGGAGGTCATCGCGTCCATTATTAATGGCGGTATAGCAGATGGGGTATTTAAAGCGGGTAATGATCCCATTTTGATTCATTCCATGATGATGGGGACGTTTATGAACTTTCAGATGAATCAGGTCTTTTTACAGGATCAATTGGGAATAGCCGATGACGATGGCTATGGCCAGTATATAGAAACAACGTTAACAGAATTTATACAGAAAACAATTAAAGCTTTATTGACATATGAAAAATAAGTTGGCCAATTTAAGTGCTTTATTGCTTTTGAGTCCTTTGGGTTTGCTGGCGCAAGACAACAAACACCTGACTTTGGAAGAAATAATTCACATGGCTGCAAACCAAAGTGTGGAAGCGAAAACTGCCGATACCAAAATATTGGGAAGACAGCTCGAGGTCGAAAGTGCCAAATCGAAACAGCTTCCTGATGCAAAATTGAGTGGGCAATATATGGCGATGACCACGCCGAATGTTAATCTAAAGTTGGCACTGGGTGAAGGGGGCTCTGCACCAGATATCGCTGCAAATCAATTGTGGCTGGGACAAGCTTCTGTGAGTATGCCAATCTACACAGGTGGTCGGATCAAAGGGGGAATTGATATTGCAAAAGATGTGCTAAAAGCCGAGGAATGGAACGCCGTTGCTAGTAAAGAACAATTGGCTATCCGCGCAGTAAATCTCTATCTAAGCTTATATAAGGCGCAGCAAACCAATTTGTTGATCGCTGAAAATATCAAGCAGTCTGAGCAGCGGGTTTCAGATTTCAAAGCGATGTTGGACAATGGTTTGATCGCGCGGAATGACCTGTTAAAAGCGGAATTGCAGCTATCGAACTATCAGGTCTCACTTCAGGAAGCGCAGAAAAATATTAAGGTACTCAATTATCAGTTGGCTAATTTCCTGAAAATTGATGAAGATACACAATTGGATCAGATCAATCTAAGCGAAGTGAACGGGGTAGATTTAGACTTGAAGGCGTCTTACGAAACTGCCAAGACCGTACGCTCGGATGTGAAGTCCATGGAGTCTCAGCGTTTGGTTGCGGAGGATCAGTTAAAAGTGACAAAAGCGGCTACTTTGCCAACTGTTTCGGCAACCGCTGGTTACAATGCTTTTGGTTTACAGAAAGTTGTTACGGTGACGAATGCTGCCATGGTAGGTGTTGGCATATCTTATGATATAGGTTCGTTATATAAGAATAAGAGAGAGGTGAATGTCGTTAAGAACCGGATCAAACAAATGGATGAGAACCTGGAATTGCTCAATGACAGGGTAAAAGTACAGGTACAACAAGCAAATGAAAGCTATATGCTGGCACAAAAACAGGATGTGGTGTATCATCAGGCATTGGATCAGGCCGTTGAAAATTACCGTATCACAAAAGATAAATATGATAACGGCATTGCGGATACAGATGATTTATTGACGGCGGATGTTCAACAGCTTCAGAGCAAAATAAATCTGGCAATAAGCAAAGCAAATACAATTGAAAAATACTATGACCTGCTGTTGGCAAATGGGTCATTAAACATTAAATAGCAATTAATCTAGACATGGAAAATACAGTAGAAAACGCACCTGAAAAAAAAGGTACAAATAAAAAATTCACAATTATTCTGGCCGCTTTGGTCATCTTCGGTGGGGCTTACGGAGGTTATAAATATCTGCACGGGCAGGCGCATGAAACCACTGACGATGCGCAGGTGGAGAAGAATATGAGTCCGATTATCCCGCGTGTCGGAGGATTTATTTCCAAGGTTTACGTCAAGGATAACGATTTGGTAAAGAAAGGGGATACCTTGTTTACCATTGAGAGTCAGGATTATCAGGTTCGTGTGGACGAGGCAGAAGCTGCTTTGGCTGCTGCGGAAAGTAGTTTTGATGTGTCAAAGGCGGATGTATCGGCATCATCTGCTAACGTAGCAATCTCTGACGCAACCATACAGTCAAACTTGGGGAGCATTGATGCAGCGCGTATCCGTGCAAAACAAGCAAACAACGACTATATCCGTTACCAAAATCTATATAACAATCAGTCCATCACAAAACAGCAATATGAGCAGGCTTTAACAGCTAAATTAGAAGCGGATAAACAGGTGGAAATCTTACAACAACAACGTAATGCAAGTGCTTCACAACGTAATGCTATCGTAAGTAAGACTACAGTAGCTTCTAAGCAGACGTCTGTTGCTGAGGCGAATATAAAAAGGGCGAAGGCACAATTAGAGGCCGCAAAATTAAATCTTTCTTATACCGCTGTGTTGGCCTCTGTTGATGGTCAGGTGTCGAATATCAAAGTGCAACCTGGTCAAATGATCAATCCGGGACAGTCTTTATTTTATATTGTTGATAATATTGAAACTTGGGTGGTTGCGAATTTCAAAGAGACACAATTGCAAAAAATGAAACCAGGTCAAAAGGTAGGTGTTAAGGTAGATGCTTATCCAAATATCGAATTTGAGGGTGAGGTTAATTCCTTTTCTCCGGCGACTGGGTCACGTTTCTCTTTATTGCCTCCGGACAATGCAACTGGTAACTTTGTAAAAACAGTACAACGCCTACCGGTAAAAATCAAATTGACAAAAGATAATAAAGCTGAAAATGTTGCTTTGCTCAGACCGGGCATGAATGCTGACGTAGATGTGCATGTTCAATAACTATGGAAAATTTAAATCAACAAGATAGTCTGGTTGAATATGGTTTTCGACGCGTAGTCATTACGATTACAGCCGTGCTCTGTGCCTTGCTGGAAATCGTGGATACGACGATTGTGAATGTGGCCTTAAACGATATGAAAGGATCGTTAGGGGCAACATTGACAGACGTGGCCTGGGTTATTACGGCTTATGCCATTGCTAACGTAATTGTGATTCCGATGACGAGTTGGTTGTCCCAACAGTTTGGAAGACGTAATTACTTTGCGGCGTCAATTGTCATATTTACAATATCTTCATTTTTGTGTGGCAACGCGACCAATATCTGGGAGCTTGTCGCATTTCGCTTTCTGCAAGGGATGGGTGGGGGAGCCTTACTAGTGACCGCACAGACCATTATCACAGAAAGTTACCCCAAAGAGAAACGTAGTATGGCACAGGCTATTTACGGTATGGGGGTTATTATTGGACCTACATTGGGCCCGCCCTTGGGTGGTTATATCATAGACAACTTCTCTTGGCCTTATATTTTTTACATAAATGTACCATTGGGAATTATAGCTACTTTGCTGACCTTGTCCTTTGTTCGTAGTCCGAAATATAGCCAAAAGCAATCGGCAAAGGAGGTGGATTGGTTCGGCGTGATCTTTTTAATCATGTTTATTGGTTCACTTCAGTTTGTGCTGGAACATGGCCAACAGGATGATTGGTTTGATGATCCATTAATCTTAGGTCTGTCCATATTATCTGTATTCGGGCTATTGTTCTTCATCTGGCGGGAGCTGGTTTATGACAAACCTATTGTTAACCTGAGGGTATTGCGTGATAAGAATTTACAGGTAGGGGTGGTGATGAGTTTTATACTCGGTTTTGGCTTATTTGGATCGACCTTTATTATCCCGATCTATACGCAATCGATATTGGGTTGGACGGCAACGGATGCTGGTCTATTGTTATTGCCAAGTTCGATTATGACCGGGATCATGATGCCATTTATTGGTAAAATGATCCAGAATGGTGTTCCGCAGAAGTATATGGTTGCGGTTGGATTGAGTATCTTCTTTGGTTTTTGTTTTTGGATGTATAGTCTAATGACCAACGATACGGGATCTGAACATATGTTTTGGCCGCTTATCCTTCGTGGGGTAGGTTTGGGTTTACTCTTTGTTCCTGTAATGACTTTATCCCTTTCGACCCTTCATGGTAAATCTATCGGTGAGGGAGCGGCATTTACGGGTATGATGCGTCAGTTGGGTGGTTCATTTGGTATTGCACTGATCACAACTTTTATCGCGCGTGACTCTCAAAAGCACCGTGTTGACTTAGTTGCCAACTTGGATCCGAGTAAATTTGAGGTACAACAGCGTGTGCAGCAGCTGCAGATGAGTTTTCAGGCGAAAGGCTTTGCTCCAAATGAGGCATTGGCCAAAGCGCACCAAATATTGGACATGAGTGTCATGAAGCAGGCAACCGTACTGTCTTACATGGATGTATTTCTCTATTTGGGAGTTGTATTTTTGATCTGTGTACCTTTTGTACTGATGATCAAACAAGGCAAGACGCAGATTGATATGTCAAGCGTGCACTAATCGCTGTGTGGATTAGAAGCCATCAGCGCAGAATTTTATATCGTTTTATTGGCCCTCAAAAGGAATTTTACTTTTTGGGGGCTTTTTTATTTCCAGAAGGGCATAAAATGAAAACCTGATCGGGACTTGATTGTTAAATAATAAAATATTTTTTGAGATTTACGGCTATAAGCTAGTCGTTACAAAGAAGTTATTAGTTCAAAATAAGTGTCGCATGCATACAGGAAGACTTAATTTTTTAGCTTTTATTATCCCTTTGTTTTTGGTGTTGATGCTGTTGGAATATTGGTATAGTCTGAAGAAACAAAAGCGATACTATACATTTGATGAATCAATCTCTAATCTAAACGTTGGTATTGTTGAACGTATGTGCGATATGTTTTCTGTTAGCCTGTTCTATTTTTTTTTCGTGTGGGTCTATCAGAATTTTGCAATTTTCCATATCGAAGCGAACCTTTGGACCTGGATCATACTTTTTCTATTTACGGATTTTTTGTGGTATTGGTATCATCGATATAGTCATGAGATCAACCTACTATGGGCGGCGCATGTGGTTCACCATCAAAGTGAAGACTATAATTTTACTGTCGCTGCCAGGATTACCATATTTCAGGCGGTATTTCGCTCCTTATTCTGGGCTTTTATCCCGCTTTTGGGTTTTCCGCCTTTTATGATGACCGCAATCTTATTGGTGAATGGGGTATATCCATTTTTCTCCCATACCCAAACCGTGGGTAATCTGGGTATTTTTGAAAAAATACTTGTCACACCATCACATCACCGTGTACATCATAGCAGTAACGAGCTTTATCTGGACAAGAACTATGGTGATATTTTGATCATCTGGGATAAAATGTTCGGAACTTTTATTGCAGAACAAAGCGCGGAGCCTTGCATCTATGGATTGACCAAACCAATCCGTCGGTATACTTTTCTTTGGCAACATTTTCACTATCTTTTTGAAATAGGGCTGTCTTTTAAGCGCGCGGTGGGATTTAAAAACAAAATGCGCAGCATATTTGGCCGTCCCGATGATATACAACCTGAAATTCGGGCGGAATTGGAGCAGAAGATTTTTGCGGGAACTAAATCTCGGGTTCATGGAAAACACCTGAGCCGATATATTTTTTTCCAATCGATGTCAACGATGGGACTTCTGTTTTTCTTTTTGCTTTACGGTAACTACCAAAATAGTGTACAATTGTCATTAGGGGGGCTCTTCATCCTGTGTAGTGTCATCTGTGTCGGGGGATTGCTGGAGCATGAAAAATGGGTTTTTCCACTCGAAATGCTGCGGCTATTTCTGGTATTGCTGTTTATAACAATTACTTTTTTTTCGTTTCCGGCACTGCTTGTTCTCTTTACAATTACGATGATGCAGCTCATCTTCTATAGACCGGCAAAATATCATTACGAACGAATTCTTCATTTGTCGAAGGACTAAACCTATTGTTTTGTTAAGGGTTTTGGCACAGTTCGACGAAGGTCTGACAGTAATTTCTGGCCATAATGTCCCAGCTGAACGCTCTGCTCGTATTTCGTTTGAATTTCTGCCCCAGTTTTTCGTAATAATCCGGATGGTCCAAAATGGACTGTAGCTGTATTATCCATGCTTGAGTGTCTCGGCTAGCAAGCAGAAGGCCATTGTGATTATGTGTAATGGCGCTGGTGATCCCTTCCAGTTTGGCCGCGACAACAACGGTGCCCGCGGCAGATGCTTCCAGACAGACCAATCCGAAGCCTTCCATATCTCCGGGTACTTGGATATTGGGCATCAGAAAAGCTTGAGCTCCTGCGAGAAGCTGTTTTAATTGAGCAAAGGAAACCTTTCCCAGATGCTGGATTTGTTCGGGATATGCCTTCAATAATTTGCGCATATCCTGCTGATCTGTTGGATACCCAAGAAATAGGGTAAACAGATGATAAAGATTGTCAGGCAATAAGTTGAGTAACCGTTCTTTTGGCGTGGGGGTATGATCAAACGGCCCTACCATAACAAGCTTGAAATTGCCCTGAATTGCGGGAATGACATGTTCCATAAGCCACGAAAACCCTTTGCGCCTTACGGGTCTTCCTAAGGTGATAAAATAAGGTAGAGGACTAGTATTTCCTTTTGAGTTATGATGCTCAGTTGCGGTAAAATCTGGGTTATTATCGGGTATTAGATCAGTGCTGGGAGGCGCTGGATCTACACCATTTGGGATAACTGAGATTCTGAAGGCATCAATTCCACGTGATTGAGCGGCTTGGGCAGTTGCCTGGCTCACTGTTATAATCCGGTCAAAAACATTGAAGCGGGGGATTACCCGGCGTTGAAAATAAGGAAATGGAAAAACCACATCAAGGCCATGAAGGGTGACGACTCTTTTCAGATGGCTATATCCCTTGTGAAAAGAGGCCAAAGCAGCAATTAAACCGTCATTAAAATGGATGAGCTTAATGCGGGGATTATCGTTGACTTTTGATAGGATACGTCGGTTTAAATGAAAGAAAAAACTCAGAATGGATTCTTTATTATCATAAACGATGGTATGTACTTTTAGATAGAGTGCCACATTATTAATGAGCTCAAAGCTCTGTTTTTCCATTCCGCCGACCGCGGGCGGATATTTATGGCTAACAAATAAGATTTCTATTTCAGATGATAACATGTAGATTTTTTCTTTTGATACAGAGATAAAATATTGCACCAACTGCAGTCCAGAATAGCTGACGGCTACGGCGCAGGAGGGAAACACTTAACCATATGCTCCCACCTGAAATTCCGATCATGCTAAGTAGTAATTTGTTTGAGATTTCTTCAACGCCAAGTTGCCCCGGAATAAATGCACCGGCACTTTTGAAAATAATTACACTCATATCCAGGATCAGCCCATGGATTACTTTGACATCAATAGTCAGAAATTTTAAGATCAGGTAGAATTCCAGGCTTCCAATTAACCAATGTAATGCAAATAGCAAATAGGAATACCAAAATACTTTATTTTGCTGCTGGTAAAAGTTTTTTGTGTTCCAAAGCAATTTCTGGATCTCATTTTTCGCTTTTAATAGCAATGATGTATTGACGTGTATTTGTGCTGGCGGCGCTTTGGTGGATACGAGCCAATAGAATATAAAAATAATAAACAGGAACAGGATCATACAGAGGGCATAGACTGCAGGTCCCGTAGATCGGATAACTTCTTTTTTTAGCGGAGAAAGCATCAGCCAGATCATTGCAAGCAAGAAAAGGCTTAACTGCGAGAGTATGGCTGTGATACGTGAGATGGTGACAGCATTAAGTCCTTGCTGCAATGGGATATCATAACGGGTTAGCAATTGGGCTTTAAGCAGATCTCCGCCGATGATGCTCGTGGGATTGAAAAGTCCGACCGTTTCACCGATTTGACGCACTGCGAAAAGCTCGATTAGGTTGATCTGTTTTTTTGAGGCTCTCAGACAAACCCACCAGGCCAAGGTTCCGAAGCAATAGGCCACTAAGGTTGTTAAAAGGATCGTGATAAAGCGATAACCAATAGCTGACAGTTCTCTTTTCAAGGCAGAAAGATCGCTGTGTGCTAGGAAAATTACCATGGATGTCAGGATCAATACTAAAAAGGTGGCTTTGATTATCCGACAGGATGTTATTAATTTGCCCATGCGAGTTCTGCGTCCTGTGTTTTATCAGCCAGTAATTCAATGTCGTCAAAGTATTGTTGGGATAGCCGGGACCAGTCTAATTGGCCAACATAAGAAAGTCCCGCTGTAATCAGGTTCCTTTTTAGCGTTGTGTCAGACAGGATTTTCTTGACATAGTATACATATCCAGCCGCATTTTCGGGCTGGCATTTAAATCCACTTACACCATGCTGAATCAGCGATGCTGAACCGCCGCCATCTGCTATCACGCAAGGCAAGCCCGAAGCCAATGCTTCGACAACAACATTGCCATAAGTTTCTGAAACCGAAGGGAAGACAAACACATCTGCTGATGCGTACAGTACAGCAAGTTCCTGATGTGTCTTTTTTCCCAAAAAAATAGCATCGGGCATTTCCTGCATCGCAGTTGACTTTGCTGTTCCTTCACCGACGACAATAAAATTGTAGTCCAGTTTTTGAGCCTGTATTTGCTGGTAAATGTCAATCAGGGTTTTGATATTTTTTTCCCAAACGATCCGGCTCACAAATAGCACGGTTGGTTTTTCATTTTTGGTCACTTGTTGGATATAACTCGTATTCTTTTTCGTGGGCGTAAATAACTGCGTATCAATACCTCTTTGCCAGAGTTTTAATCCATCTTGTTGAAGGCCAATTTGCTGGAGTTCAGTTAAGATAGATTTTGTGGGTACATAGATGATATCACATTTATTGTAGAAATTATTCATTGCGCGTTTTATCCATTGCTCTGTGGGTTTGACCAGAGGTAACATATTTTTGAAATAATACGCAATGTAGGAGATGAAATGGGTATGGTATATAGTTAATACCGGTATATTTTTACGTTTGGCATAATTCAATGCAAAGAATCCAAGGAGTGAAGGGGTTGCAATATGAATGATGTCCGGTGCAAATTCATCCAATGCCTGTTCGAGCTTTTTTTTGATGAGCTGCGGAATGGCCAGACAATAATCATCATTGACAGGTATTTTAAATGTGGGAACTTTGTAAGAAAGAAAGTCCCGAAATTGTGCTGGGCCGCCACCGTAAATAAAGAAGTAGTTGAAATTTTGTTGGTCAATACGATTTATGAGCTGAAACATTGTGCGAGATGCACCGTCGAAATCTTCAACGAGTATTTCTGTAAAAAAGGCTACCTTTCTCATTTTATTTTAATTAGGGGTTTCATAAAAATATTTGAAAAGCGTAACTCAAAAGCTATTTTAGTATTACTATTTTATCATTAAAGTGTTTACAAATTATTAGTTATTAATGATTTGTAAATAATTTTTATAAATAAAATTAATTTAAGAAGATCGTTAATCTAATCTTGCGGCGGTATTTTTGGAATGAACAAAATACACAGTCATGTTATTAGATTTATTGTTCGAAAGGAAAACTAGACTTAAAGGGCTTCGCAAGCTGCTTATTTTATTTGTTTGTGCTTCCGCTGGTGTCATGTTGGGGTTCAAGTTGAAGCCTAAGCAAGTAAGGCCAATGAGCATGGTCTATGTCGATATGCCAAACGCACGGGAAGGGCAGCTCAGTTTATTGACCTATAACATCGCTGGTCTTCCAGAATTGATTTCAAGTGCCGAGACCGAAAGGGCTTCGAGCATTGCCTCGATCGGCGAACTGATAAATCCTTTTGATATTGTCAATGTGCAGGAGGATTTTAATTACAATAAGTTTTTGTACAGTAAAAACAGGCATAGCTATCGAACTGAAAATATGGGCGGTGTACCTTTCGGTGATGGATTGAGCACACTGTCGAAATATCCTATACAGGATTTTGAACGGGTGGGCTGGAAGGCCTGTAATGGATCGGATTGTTTGACTCCTAAAGGATTTTCGTATGCCCGGATCCAGTTGGCGAAAGATGTTTTTATTGAT
Source organism: Sphingobacterium sp. HMA12 (assembly GCF_002933815.1). Classification (GTDB taxonomy): domain Bacteria; phylum Bacteroidota; class Bacteroidia; order Sphingobacteriales; family Sphingobacteriaceae; genus Sphingobacterium. Next base: position 2,229,438 of record NZ_BEYR01000001.1, on the reverse strand, counting down.
GTTTACAATGTGCATGCGACAGCCCAAGATGATCCTGATGCAGCGGTGGCGCGCCAGAAGAATTTGAATCAACTGAAAAATTATATTCGAAAGCATTCTGCGGGACAAGCTTTGTTAATCATGGGCGATTTCAATGCTCATTATGCGTATGCTTTGGATAATATTGTTTCTTTTCAGCATGAATTAACCCTGGTGGATGCATGGGTGAATTTGAAAAATAAAGGTCAAATACCCTCGCATGAGCAGGACTTTATAGCTCGGGCTGCACTGGACTTAACGGATGACTGCGAGGGAATTGATAAGATCTATTACCGTAATAATGACCATATTGTTTTTGAAGCAAAGGACTATCAAGTTCAAAAGAAACTTTTTCAAAATAAGGCGGGGCAAGATTTATCTGACCATTGTGCCGTATCGTTACAGGTAGGATGGCGTGTGACTAGCCCCTTCGCTCAGTAGACTTTCTCAATTCTTTCATATCAATCGCGATTAGCACTGAACCCCCTTCAGTGCTTTTTTGTGTTTTGGTATTTTCGACGATTCAAACAGGAGGGGTACCTATAAATAAAAAGCCCCATAAAATAAATTATGGAGCCTTTATTAAATTGGGATAAATTATCTTATTTATACATCTCTTCGCGTTGTGCTTTTACCACATCGCTGTTGATGTATTCATCGTAAGTCATTAACTTGTCGATGATTCCTTTTGGAGTCAATTCAATGATTCTGTTTGCCACAGTTTCAGTCAATTCGTGGTCACGGGAGGTGAACAGCATTGATCCTTTAAAATCTGACATACCATTGTTCAATGCGGTGATTGACTCTAAGTCCAAATGGTTGGTCGGTTCGTCAAAAATTAAGAAGTTGGCTCCCTGTAGCATCATTCTTGAAAACATACAACGCATTTTTTCACCCCCGGAAAGTACGGAGACTTTTTTCATCACCTCTTCACCGGAGAATAACATTTTTCCTAAGAATCCACGTAGGAACTGCTCATCCGCTTCAGGATTGGTGGTATAGTCTCTCAACCAATCGACCAAATTTTCATTTTTGCCTTCAAAAAAGGCTGCATTTTCAATTGGCATATCGGCAGGAGTGATGGTAACCCCCCATTTGAATTCACCACCAAAATCAGTATCTCTACCAGTGATGATATCGTAAAAGGCTGATGTAACCAGAGAGTTAGGACCCAATACAGCAATTTTATCACCTTTATTAATCATAAATGTGATGTCCTTGAAGAAGACTTCTCCATTGACCGTTTTACTTAATCCTTCGACCTGTAAGGTTTGGTCACCCGGTTCACGGTTCATGGTATTGAACATGATTGCCGGATATTTACGGTTGGATGGTTTGATCTCATCAATATTGATCTTATCCAGCGCTTTTTTACGGGAAGTAGCCTGTTTTGATTTGGATGCGTTGGCAGAGAAACGACGGATAAATTCCTGCAGCTCCTTGACCTTATCTTCCATCTTTTTGTTTTGGTCAGATCGTTGTTTTAATGCTAATTGGGAAGATTCGTACCAAAACGAATAGTTACCGGTATAGATGGTCATCTTGCCAAAGTCAATATCTACTGTATGTGTACACACGGCATCCAGAAAGTGGCGGTCGTGGGATACAACAAGGACGATTGCTTCGTAAGATGCTAAAAAGTCTTCCAGCCATGCAATCGTATTGATGTCCAAGTCATTGGTAGGCTCATCGAGAATCAAGATGTCTGGTTTACCAAATAATGCCTGAGCCAATAGGACACGTACTTTTTGATTACCATCAATCTCTGATACTAACTTGTAGTGTAGTTCTTCCTTAATACCTAAGCTGCTCAATAAAGTAGCTGCATTGGATTCCGCATTCCAGCCATCCATTTCTGCGAAAAGACTTTCCAGTTCGCCGGCACGTTCACCATCAGCATCAGAGAAGTCTTCTTTCATGTAGATGGCGTCTTTTTCTTTCATGATTTTGTAAAGATCTTGATTACCCATCATGACAGTCTCTAATACCGTATATTCGTCGAAAGCATAGTGATCCTGACTCAATACAGACATGCGTTCGCCGGGAGTAAATGCCACCGAACCTGTAGAAGGATCAACTTCGCCAGAAATAATTTTTAAGAAAGTAGATTTACCAGCTCCATTGGCACCAATAATACCGTAACAGTTGCCAGGTGTGAATTTTAAATTGACATCTTCGAATAGTACACGTTTACCATAACGAAGGGAGAGATTTGACACATTAATCATGCTGCAAAGATACGTTTTAATCTTGTATTTTTTAACTATTTCCAAACATCAGTTCCTGACAGAATCTCCTTGCTTTTAGCTTTTGTAAAAGCTGGATTTTCATGTGAGTAGCCCAACTGTCGAAACTATGAAGTACCGCAATTGGGCCTAAAGGAGGGGAGAGAACTTGGTTAAAAAGAATCGCACCAGATTAATAAATTATGAATCGGGTGTTATACCCATAAATTGGCTTCTTTTTTGTGGCTCTAGCGCTGAAATGAAATCAATTATGAAAAGAAATAGCATTCCGTATGCTTTAGTAGTCGTTTTTGCCTTTTTGCTAAATTTGCAGGGAGTCCATGCGCAATTTGGTGGACTGCTTGACAAGGCCAGCAAGGCCGTAGCTTCCAAAGGGAGTAAAATGTTGGGATTGGACAAGCTTTTAAAGGAACCTGATGCGATAAGCACAAGTTTTGAAGATGTGAATCGGAAAGGTGAACAGATGCCCGATTTTCAGAATACAGCCGTCTATAAACCCTTGGAAAATTTAACCAAAAATGGTCAGGATGGCTATCTACTCGAAGCAGGTCATTTTGAAATGACCAACAAAAGTTACTGTCTGAAAGCGGGTACCTATGCCCCATCCAAGGGTGATGGTTATATGTACGCTCCAACACTTGGAAAAAAAAGGGAGGTTGTTATCGCTATCTTAAAAAGTGCGGAAAGGCATCCTGAAGTTTCACAATCGTCGATACAGATGTTATTGTGGACTATTATTGCCAAAACCAAATTTATAGACTATGCTGGCGAGGTCAAGGAAACTGCATTGAAGTTATTGAGCCCAGAACAATTGTTGTTATTGGAGGGAGGGGCACTAGGTATATTACCGTTTGATGTTGTGCAAAAAGCGAAGGATCAGATGCCACCTGCTGTGCAGACTATATTTGAAGCAGAGAATAATATCAGACAGCTGGTTTCTTCAGGCAACTATTCTTATGCTGAGTTTGAAAAGTATGCGATTATGGCCGGTATGGCCGAACCTCGTACGGATGTCCCTAATGGTATCTGGACACTTCATCCCGATGGTTATTACGTCCGATATTTTCCTAGCGGTTACTCCATAACCAAAGTGCAGATATATGTACCGGAGGAACTGATCACAAAATTGAAAGGCAAAAAGTTGGTTTATGACGCGACAGATGATATTGCCTGTCCTGCGAATACCGGATCACAACGTTTGGCGCAAACAAATGAGCCGATTAAACAGTAGGTATGAGGTGGGCAAAAGAGAAAATGGTTGTATTTAGGTAGAAACAATAAGGGAGATCAATCGATCTCCCTTATTCATTAAATTTCCTCTTTTGCCTCCTGTATAATATAAAAATGATGACAATAATAGCGACGATCCCTAAAATAATATAATGGGAGCCTGATTGTTGTTGATGTTGGGTTGTATCCTCTGTCGTCTGCGCATATGTAAAATTTGCTACGAAAAGAAGCACCATGAAAATCCACTTCTTGCACATAATAAACGGTTTATTAACTATAGTAGCAAGCTAACTATTTTTTGCAATAAAGACAAATAAATTTTACAAAAATGACAATATCAAAAAGTGGTTTATGGCGGTTGCATTGTAATGTGTTGATTTTTATGGAGATGTCAGCTTTTAAGGTGATGTTTAAAGTTAAATTGTCTATATTATTGGAAGAGATTGTTGTCAAACTACGCTGTTTGGGATTGAATGATAAAAAAAAAGCTGTTTTTTGAATTATAATGGAACAGATTCCTGTAATCTGGATCGGCGACCCAAATAATGGGAGCGGAGATCGTATTAATGGACGTAAAGTTGTATATTGTGAACCTTTTGAGCATTTAAAGATATTAATGTCATGTCAAAACTTATTAATTTAACTGTCTTCAGAGAATTTTTGAAATCTAGCTTTGCTGGTGGGATTATTCTTTTTTCTTGTGTAATCTTGGCGTTGATCGTAGCCAATACGTCATTATATGGATCAGTCATGGACTTTCTGCTTCGAGAAGTAGGATTTGAAACCGAGGATATCCAGCTGAAATATTCCTGGTTGTTGTGGCTCAACGATGGACTAATGGCTATTTTCTTTTTATTGGTGGGATTGGAGATTAAAAGAGAAATTGTGGAGGGGGAACTATCATCTACTAGTAAAGCCGTTCTTCCTATTTTGGCTGCCGTGGGTGGGGCGTTATTGCCTGCAGCGATCTATTTTATCATCAATAAAGATGCTACCGATACGGCGCACGGCTGGGGAATTCCTATGGCAACGGACATTGCGTTTGCGCTTGCCGTAATCACACTTCTGGGAAATAAAGTTCCTGCTAGCCTCAAGATTTTTCTGGCGGCTTTAGCCATTGTGGATGACTTGCTTGCAATCTTAGTTATCGCTTTGTTCTATAGCAGTGGGATTCATGCAACCTATCTATTTATAGCGCTGGGCATATTTGTTTTTTTAATTGTCCTCAATAAACTTGGGGTGAAAGCGCTGTGGGCTTATCTTATTCCGGGACTTTTTATTTGGTATTTTATCCATCATTCTGGCATACATGCAACTATTGCCGGTGTATTGGTAGCAATGACTCTACCCACTACGCCTGATGAAACAGAATCACCGTTAGAAAAGCTGGAGCATTTATTGACTAAACCCGTTAATTTTATTATTATCCCTTTGTTTGCGTTTGCAAATACATTAATTCCAATTCATGCGGAAATGGTTGGGGGATTAACTTCAAAATTGGGACTCGGTATTATTGCAGGATTGATTGCTGGAAAATCAGTTGGGATATTTTTAATTTGTTTTATCGCAAAAAAATTGAAAATAGCACAGCTTCCGGATGGTGCAAGCTGGATGCAGATTTTCGGTGTCGGTTTATTGGGGGGAATTGGTTTTACCATGTCTATCTTCATATCTATCTTATCATTTGATGACGCCTTCTTAATCGAAGAAGCGAAATTTGCGGTGCTTATCGCTTCGCTTTGTGCTGGAATATTAGGATATACGATGTTGAGATTGGCCGATAATTCCAAAAATAATCTGGGCAGTATAAGCTAAAAATAGCTTGGATTAAAAACGCTGTCAGCAGGTTTATCTTCAGTATAGCACTTAAGCGAGTAAATGCTGACCTCATATATAGATTAGTTTTAGTAACTTAGCACATATTTAATAAAATAATAAAATTTGAGATTTACTGAATTTGGTTTTGTTCCGGAATTGGAAGAGGGCTTAGAAAGCATGATGTTTGAAGAGGCTACGCCTATTCAAGAACAGACAATTCCCGTTATTAAGGAAGGAAGCGATATGATTGCCTGTGCACAGACGGGCACGGGTAAAACGGCAGCATATATGTTGCCAATTTTAGATGCCGTCGCTAGAGATGCGAAAGAAAACATACGTGCGATTATACTTGTCCCGACAAGGGAGTTGGCATTGCAAATAGATCAGCAGATCATGGGCATGTCCTATTATACCGGGGCAACGTCCATCTCGATCTATGGAGGGGGTGACGGTATGGGCTACGAACAGCAGAAACGCGCTATCCGGGAGGGGGTTAATATTATTGTCGCTACCCCTGGTCGATTGATCAGTCATCTTACCTCGATGAAAGTCGATTTAACGCATCTGACACATTTTGTACTCGATGAGGCGGACAGTATGCTGGACATGGGGTTTCAGGATGATATATTACGCATTGTTAGTTATTTGCCAAAGAAAAAGCAAATGCTGCTTTTTTCAGCGACGATGCCCCTTAAAATCCGAAATTTTGCGAGAAAGATCCTTTCTAAACCCGTTGAGGTCAATATCGCCATTTCAAAACCTTCGGAAGGTATAGATCAGCGTGTATACCTGGTTTACGATAAACAAAAGATGGATCTATTGAAGATTATCTTACAGGACGTTAATTATGTCTCTGTTATCATTTTTGCCTCGCAGAAAACTACAGTTAAGCTATTGGCGCATGAGCTGCAAAAGCAGGGAATAGACGCAGAGGGTTTTCATTCTGATCTTGAACAGGCGAAGCGTGAGGATATCATGAGCAGATTTAGATCGCGGCAGGTGAGAGTACTTGTCGGGACGGATGTAATTTCACGCGGTATCGATATCGTAGGTATCAGTCTGGTTGTAAACTATGATGTTCCGCCAGATCCTGAGGATTATGTACACCGTATCGGCCGTACAGCGAGAGCCGCAACAACTGGTACTGCCATTACTTTTGTGAATGACAAAGATCAGCAACGTTTTTCTCAGATTGAAAACCTAATCGGTTATCCTGTCGAGCAAATCGCTTTACCGGAAGGCTTTGAGGCTGGTCCTGAATATAATCCGGCAAAGAGAAGCGGCAGTTCGCAAAATCGAAGACGTTCCAACAAGAACAGAAATAAAAATTACCAGAAACAAAAAAGGGCTTAATTCATTAAGTCCTTTTTTGTTTTATGCTATTTGCCTATTTGATCGGTCTACTCTGTTGCCCATACAGCCAGCTCATAGCCATCAGGGTCTTTAAATTGAAATCTTTTGCCACCGGGAAAGCTAAAGATATCTTTAACAATGATACCGCCGGCCTGAGTGATTTTGTCACGCGTAGCGAATAAATCATTTGAGTAAAGAACGACTAAAATACTGCCGTTTACTGGTGTTCCAACTGTAAAACCTCCATCCACATATTTACCATCAAAGGCGGTATACTGAGGGCCGTAATCTGTAAAGCTCCAGCCAAAACTTGCGGAATAGAATTTTTTAGCTCTTTCAAGATCGCTAGATATAAATTCAAGGTATTGAATTTGTTCATGGATAAGTTTATTGTCTGAAGAAGTATTGCTCATAATCTTGTCTAAGTGATGTTCATTTTTTCGAATGCTCAACTGAATTTCTGATTTCAATTGAGCATTCGATAGGATGTAAATATAAGACTTTGCCCGGACAAATTTTGGGGCCTAGCGCATGAATCTGTTATTAATTACAGGTAAATCGCCTCATCGTCTTTTTGTTATATTGAAATCTTGATTATTCCTTTTTTCTACCGAGGCGCACCTGGATCAGTACAGAGAGCATAACCAATGAAAGCCCGAGATAGAATGATAGATTGAGTTCTTTGGATTCATGAAAGAAAAAAAATGCAATTAAGATAGCATATACAGGTTCGAGATTAAGGCTTAAATTGAGTGTAAACGCAGAAATTCTCTTTAAAATTTCTGTGAAAGCGATGTATACGGCAACGGTACAAAAGAGGGATAAAACGAGGAGATATATCATATCTGTTGAACTTGGGATAAAAGAGGTCATGGGATAATAATAAAGATACCCGGGAAGGAGCAGCCCCAGCGCGATGGTCCCGCCTAGCATTTGATAATAATTGATGATTATACTATTATACCGTTTGACCAAACGTTCATTATAAATGGCGTAAAGCGAAGCGAATGCAGGCGAAATGATCCCCAAGATAATACCCAATTGATGTGCTGTGTCGAAATGAAATATCAATGCTATGCCACAAAGTGTAAGTCCACTCAGCAGAAACTCCGAACGTTTAAATCTTGTTTTGTTGATCATTGGGGCAAAAATTGCGGTAAAGAAACTAGCCATGCAGTAACAAACTACGCCAATGGAAATATTGGAATATTTGATACTTGCATAAAAAAGTAGCCAGGAGGCCGTAATCAAAAGCCCATTTTTTGCGATAGCAAATTTTTCAGCTGAGCTGATCTGATGTGGAATTTTAAACCATTTTGAAATTAAAAATAAAAAAATAGCAGAGAAAAATACCCGATACCAGGTTAGCATACCTTCATTGAGACTGATGACTTTGCCCAATACGCCAGATATGCCTAAACATACCACAGCAAGATGCAGTATGAAATATGAATGTTTCATAATAATGTTGTCTTCCAGATCTATCATTAAAAATGACAGATACTTTTGTTATAAAATTTGATTGAGAATGTAAGGCATGGGGAATCGTCCCGATTATTCGGTGCCACACTTTATTAATATTTTAGCAAATATTAAACGATTGGGGGAGGAAGACAGCTTGTTCTGTTCATAACATTCTATTTCTTATCCGAAGATAAGAAAATTTAGTGGTTTAATTCCGATGATTGAAAAATAGCAGCAATCCATTCGGGGAATTGTAATCGAAGTGATGGATCAAGCCATCAAAAAGGGACCAATGCAATTTGGTCCCTTTGATTAAACTATAATAATAATGGATATGCTCAAAAATCATTTGGAGCATATCTTATGCTTTACCCGTTACTGTTCGGTATCGTTAACTCCACCCAGTGCGCGGTAAAGATCCACTACTGCATTGAGTTTTTCACGCTTTATGCTAATATGCTCGAGGTCATTTTGTAAAGCATTGTTTTGTGCGGTTATGACTTCCAGATAATTTGCCATGCCACTTTTGTATAAGAGTGCAGCATCCGAAGTCGCTTTGGCCAATGACTGTGATTTAGCGTCAATCAGTTGTAACCTTCTTTCGCTATGTTTAATTTTTGCCAAGGCATCCGATACTTCCGAAACTGCGCGCATAACAGACTGTTTGAACTGTACCCCCAATTTCTCTCGCTCGATTATCGAGATCTCATAGTTCGTTTTTAATGCACCTTTTTGAAAAATTGGCTGGGTGATGTTGCCTGCTATTGTTTTCACAATGGAGCCGGGCAGATCAAACCAGCGATTAAATTGAATGGAATTTGTTCCGATCGAAGAAGTCAAACTTATTGAAGGATACATTGCAGCTTTCGCCAAACCCATTTTACTGTTGGCAGCGACAATTGCGTATTCAGCGGCTTTTACGTCCGGTCTGCGGCTAAGCAGATTGGCAGGAACACCGGTCGCTACTGTTTCGTTGACAAATCTGGCATCAAGACCTTCGGAACGCAGAATCTTATCCGGAAAATCGCCACAGAGAATACTCAGGGCATTTTCTTCTATAGCAATATTCTGGTCTGCCAAAGGAATCAGCAATTCCGCGGTTTTCTTTTGGGCTTCGGCCTGTTCGACAGCTAAGGAACTTACGAGTGAAGAATTATATTGCAAGCGTATCATACTTAATGTACTGTCACTAAGCTGAACGTTTTTTTGTGCAATTTTTAGCTGTTCATCCAATGCAATCAGGTTGTAGTACGATTGAATAACCTGAACAATAATGCGGGTCTTTAACGCAGATAAATTTTCCTTCTGCCCAAAGAAATTTGCTAAAGCTTCTTCTCTCTGCATTTTTGCCTTTCCCCAGATGTCGGCTTCCCAGGAAAGTCCGAGCGTAGCGCTGTAATCGTCCATATGGGGTGTTCCGATAAATTGATCACTGAGGGAACCATTGAGGGAATTGGAGGACAGCCAAGTTCTATTCGCGCCCACGTTGAGATCAAGTGTTGGTAATAGGCCTTTTTTCGATTGTTTATAGGCGAGCTCCAGCTGTTGCATGCTGAGCAGCGCCACACTTACGTCGGTGTTTCTGACCAATGCTTTCGTTATGAGTGCGGTCAGATTAGCATCCTTTACAAATTTCTGCCAGGATAATGCCAGTGTATCGGAAGTTAGGACAATTTCGTTATTTCTAAAATTTTCTGGTAGCTCCATGTCCTGACGTGTATATTTTTTGCCTACACTGCATGAAGCGAGCAGTAGGGAGGCGCCTGCTAATATGCTAATATATTGATGAAATTTTTTCATTTTAATCGTTTGTCTTATCCACGAGTTTTTTACTTGAAACCTTCTCCTGCAAATATTGAAACACCAGGTATAATAGTGGTATAACGATCACGCCCAGGATCACACCGCTTAACATCCCCGTTGCCGCTCCGGTACTGATGGAGTGATTACCCGTTGCTGTTCCGCCCGTTGCAAACATTAATGGAATCATACCTGCTATAAAGGCCAATGAGGTCATTAAGATCGGTCTAAGCCGTGCTTTGGCACCCTCAAGGGCCGAATCTAGGAGTGAAGACCCCGCCCGTCTACGCTGCAATGCAAACTCAACGATCAGGATCGCATTCTTGGCCAAAAGACCAATCAACATAATCAATCCGACTTGAACGTATATATTATTGTCCAGACCGATCGCACGTGTTCCTAAGAACGATCCTATGATCCCTGTCGGAATTGATAACAGAACTGCCAGCGGCAATAGATAACTTTCGTATTGAGCGGAAAGCAAGAAGTAGACGAACAATAAGCTCAATGTCAAAATGATCATCGTCTGATTGCCAGAAGATTTTTCTTCCAGGCTTAGTCCTGTCCATTCGTAACTATAGTCTCCCGGCAACTTGTTCAATACGTTTTTCTCCAATGTTTCCATGATAGCACCGTTACTGATGCCCGGATTACTAACGACATTTATGGTAAGTGAATTGTATAGGTTGTAACGTGTTACGGATTCTGGCCCATAGACTTTACGCAGTGTTACCAATGTATTTACGGGCAACATTTCCCCTTTGTTATTCTTGATAAATATTTCATTGAATGCATCCTTATCCGTTCTAAAAATTCCATCTGCTTTTACAGCAATACGATAGAATTTACCAAAGCGATTGAAATTCAATGATTGATCGCCCGCAAAATAGGTCTGAACGGAAGAGAGCATTTCACTGACGTCAACCCCAAGTTGGGCAGCTTTATCCTCGTCAACTTCCAATTCCATTTGAGGGTAATCTGCTCTAAACATGGTGTAGGCAAATTGTACACCGGGTTGTTGCATGATCTTCGCAATAACAGAATCGGACATTGCTTTAAGCTCCACCGGAGATTTCCCGGCTCTATCCTGCAGCACAAGTTCGGCCCCGTTCATCATACCATAACCGTCAACGGGGGGGGAGCGGAAGGCCATTGCATTACCTTCTTTGACAGTGGTCAGCTTTTCAGAAATCACCTGATGGATCTGATCAATATCGTTCATTTCGCCACGTTTTTTCTTATCCTTTAGGCGGATAAATCCTGTTGCATAGGCCGCACTGGAGTTGTTCCCGATCATATTGAAACCCGTGATACTTGTATGACTTTCAATAGAAGGAAGGTCGGCGAGCAGCTTTTCTATTTTTTCTACGGCTTTAGTCGTCCGATCGAGGCCGGTACCAGGCGGCATCTCCAAACTGTACACGACAAAATTGTCATCTTCCATTGGAACAAAGCTCTTTGAGGTACTTGTCATCAAATATCCCGCTGCGCCTATTGTCGCGATAATTAATAAAGCCGCTATCCATTTTTTCTGAACAAGGAATTTCAGTGAACCTACATATCTATTTGTCATGTTCTCAAAGCCAGCATTAAATGCTTTGAAAAACCGTTGGGAGAACCCTGTCTTTGGGGTTTGTCCGTCGTGGTTTTCGGCATGTGTGTTTTTCAGTAACAAGGCGCATAGTGCCGGAGTCAATGTCAGCGCATTGATTGCTGAAATGACAATAGCGATAACTAGGGTGTAGGCAAATTGTTTATAAAACATTCCCGATGAACCGGTCATAAAACCGATAGGAATAAACACAGCGCACATGACTAAAGTAATCGAGATTACAGCACCCGTTATTTCGTTCATGGCACTGTGCGTGGCCTCATTACCGGTCATGGTCGATGTTTCCATCTTGCCATGGACGGCTTCGACGACGACAATGGCGTCATCGACGACAATACCGATCGCTAATACCAAGGCGAAAAGGGTCAATATGTTGATGGTAAACCCAAACACCAGTAAGAAAAAGAATGTACCCACGATGGCTACTGGTACCGCAATTGCTGGAATAATAGTCGATCGGATGTCCTGCAAGAATAAGAACACAACCAAAAAGACCAAAATGAATGCTTCAATTAAAGTAGAACGCACCTGGGCGGTACTTTCATCCAAACGTTCCTTGGTACTGATCAGTTTAAATATCTTGATACCAGGAGGAAAAGAGCGTTGTGCTATTTCAATTTGTTTATCGATCCCTATTTCGATTTCGTTGGCATTTGAACCAGAAGTCTGGAAAATACCGATAGTAACCGTATTCAAACCATTGTTTTGCGAATTACCACTATAACTGATCGAACCAAACTCTATTCGGGCAACATCTTTCAGCCGGACGATCTGAACATCATTATTTTTGACAATAATATTTTCATACTGTTCCGGAAGGTTCTTTTTCCCTTTATATCGAATGACATATTCCAGGGGAGCTTTTGACTCTTCACCTAATTTTCCAGGCGCAGATTCCAGACTTTGCTTTGAGATGGCAGCAATGACTTCCTGCGGTACAAGACCATAACTTGCCATTTTCTGAGGGTTGAGCCAAACGCGCATGGAGTAGTCTTTGGAACCAAACACCATGGCCTGGCCTACACCGGGAACACGTTTGATCTGCGGGATCAGATTGATGTTGACATAGTTCTGCAGGAATAGTTCATCATATTTTTTGTTATCTACGGTATAGATATTGAAAATCATGATCATACTATTCTGCTGCTTAGAAGTCGTCAATCCCATACGGACCACTTCCTGTGGCAAGATTGGTGTAGCTTGCTGCACTCTGTTTTGTACGTTTACTGCGGCCTGATCCGGATTTACCCCAGCCTTGAAGACGATACGTACCGAAAATGTACCGTCATTACTGGCCGTTGAGGTAATGTATTCCATGTCCTCCACACCGTTGATCTGTTCTTCAAGCGGTGTGACAACTGACCGTAATACGGTCTCACTATTACCACCCGGGTAACTCCCTGTCACTTGGACAGTGGGTGGAGCGATGTCCGGAAATCGTGTCTGTGGTAATCTTAAAAGGCCGATGATCCCGAGTATGACAAATATGATAGATATAACAGTTGCCAAAACTGGCCTGTCAATAAATTTCTTAAGCATTTTATTTTAAATTTTAGATAAATCTACTATAGGTTTTTATTTCTTAGTAGGTTGAACTTGCATTCCGTCATTAAGCATATCAATTCGATTCATTACGATTTTTTCACCCGCTGTCAGACCTGATTTGAGCAGATACTCATTGGCCGTATTTCCGGCAATCTCGATCTGCTTCATGGCAATTTTATTTTTGTCTCCAATGACATAGACAAAATAACGGTCCTGGATATCTTTAACAGCTGCTTTGGGAACTAACAATACATTATCATGAGCCTTTTTTAGGACAACTTTGGCTGAACCGCCAGAACGAAGTATCTTGTCTGGGTTAGTAAAGATTGCCTTTAGTGTCATACTACCAGTTGTCCTATCAATATTACCGCTGGCCATTTCTACTTTTCCAGGGTGATTATAGACTGTACCGTCAGCGAGGATCAATGTTGCATCATCCTGAGATGATTTTGTTCTGTGGTCCTTCATAAAGGCTATAAAATCAGCTTCACTTAAGGAAAAATACACGTTCACGGTATTGATTTCAGCTAATGTTGTCAACGGTGTGGCATCTACTGCTGTAATCAGATTTCCGATACGATTTGGAATTCGTCCGATGTAGCCGCTAACTGGAGCATTAATTAAGGTAAATCGTGCATTAATTTGTGATGAACCTAGCGCTGCTTGTGCTTGTGCGACCTGTGCTTTTGCCGCAGCGTAATTCGCTTCAGCGGTTTTAAGCTGAAGTTCGGTATACACTTTGCCTTCTACAAGCGGTTTGATCTTTTCAATTTCTAGTTTCGCATTTTGTTCTGCGGACAACGCTGCCTGATAAGCTGCCCTGCTGTTATTAACTTGTTCATTATATACATCTGCTTTTATTTTGAAAAGGGCTTGGCCTTTTGTGACATAATCCCCCTCTTTCACATAGATCTGCTCGAGGTAACCCGTTACTTGAGCTTTTACGTCAACATTGACTGTACCCTCTAATGTGCCGGGATATTTTTTTTCTGTTTCCGCCTGTGCGGGGGATAGTTCAATAAAGTCAACAGTCACTGCCTGCTCTTGCGGTTGTTCTTGGTTGCCTCCACAGGACGATAATAATGTAGCTGCTGTAATAAATGTAAGTATAGGTTTTAAAGTCATCGTTCTTAGTGCCATTTTATCATTTTATATAAAGCAAAAGAAAGAATTCTTTTAAGGGATGTTGTCAGGAAATCTACCGAGACGTAACAATTGCCTACTGAAACGTAGCTATAATGCGCTGAATTTTTATATTATTTAATCAGAATGGGTCTTTTTTATCGTTTTCCTTAGAAAGACGCTAGTTGGACAGCTGTCCGTTCCAGTTGATTGTGTCCAAAAATAGGGAATTAGAGAGGGCTCTATTAATAATCCAACCAATTTTTTAAGAGTTGAGCTTTTTCGCGACTAACCAGGATCTCGACATCTTCGCTATATTTGATTTCTACTTTAAGTTTGCCATTAAAATGGTTATGTAATCTCTTTATTGCATCTATATGCACAATAAATTGTCGATTGGCACGAAAAAAAACTTTGGGATTTAGTTGCTGCTCCAGCTCTTCTAAGGTTTGCGGTACAATTTCGACCGTACCACATTTCAATTTGGCATGTGTTAACTTAAACTCTGAGTAAAAATACTGAATGTCTTCGACCAATATTGTTTTATAACCATCCTTGTAAGGAAGCAGAAACCGGGTTCTGAAATCTTTTGGATAAATAAAATCCAATAAGCCCTGGATTGGGGCCTGACTCGTCTGTTGAAGTTTTAGATTGTCTAATTTGATCAGTGCATTTTCTAGTTCTTTTTTTTCTACGGGTTTCAGGAGATAATCTATACTGTTGAACTTAAAGGCCCTGACGGCATATTCATCAAATGCAGTCGTAAAGATAATGGGACAGTCAATTTTTATGTTTTCCAGAATCTCGAAACTTAAACCATCAGAAAGACGGATATCCATCATCACCAAATCCGCAGATTCATTACTTTGAAACCAAGTGATACTATCTGCAATACTATCCAAAACATCCAGTATTTGTATGGCGGGTTTTATTTCCTTCAATAGTCGTTTTAGACGATCAGCATTCAATTTTTCATCCTCAATAATCAATACATTGGTTATGCTCATGAGTTTTGTTCTATAAGTGGTAGATTAACTTTGAATGTCTTTCCATTGTTCAATATCTCCGGTTGCAGATTCGACAATAGATCATATCTTTTGATGATATTCGAAATACCTATTCCAGATGATTCGGATACATTTTCTATTGGTATCAAAATATTTTCGACAACTAATTGGTTCTGTGCATTGGTGTATACCTTAATCTTTAATGAACGCTTCTTATTGGTTTGATTGTGCTTTAGTGCATTTTCAACCAAAAGCTGTAAGGTAAGCGGTGGTAATTGATAATTGGACTTCGCAGGATCTACATTTATTTCAAAATGGACCCCATCCCCAAATCTATTTTTTATCAAGAAAATATAGGAATCTAGAAAATTGAGTTCTTCCTCGAGAGCGATCACATCTTTTTTTGAATTCACCAACAGGTAGCGGTATATTTTGGAGAAATTCTCCGCATATTCATATCCGAGCTGTTGATCCTCTAAAATTATTTCGGATAATACACTCAAATTGTTGAAGACAAAATGTGGGTCAATCTGTAGCTTTAGCGATTGAAGTTCAGTTTCGAGAATAACTTGCCCGAGCTTAGCTGCACGTATGGATTCATTTTTCCAGTTGTTGATCAGATGAATACCAATGTTAATCCCCATGATCATTAAAGCGATCATGACGCTGATGGAAATATTTTGAATGACACCTCTTTTTTCTTCCAGAGACGTTGCAATCGTGATATTTTGAAGTTCATAATAATACCGGGAGATGATGTAAACCAGCAATAAATTGATGAGAAGAACTACAATGAGATTGATAACTGTTTCAATTAATAGTCTTTCCGTTGGGTTGTCTTTCCAAGTTAAGACACGGTCCAATCTATTGTGTACAATAATACTGAACTCGGAGATCAGAAAACTATAGATGATCGTAAATGTCCATTCTCCCAATATTTCAAACCTATTTCGCTGGAAATAGCCGTTCCAGCAACTAGAAAATGGATCGATAATATAGGTAACAAGATAGATGAGAAAAAATGACAGTATGGTAAATAATACCCTTTTTTTATTTGTACTGATTAGATTCTTCTCATATTTATAGAGTGTCTTATCTTGCATTCTTTTTACTTATATATGCTATTTAATCGCTATAAATTTCGCAATTCGTTTAATGATTGGAGTAAAAATTTATTCTGAAGCGTACAAAGAGCAGGCTGAAAGATCAATTTGTACAACCCAATCGTATATTGCATCAATGTTCTGATTTATGTCTTTCTTATAGAATTTACTGAATTAATTTCAGTAATACAATCAAAATAACAGTATTTAATTTGCTTTTGTAAATAGTTTAACAAAAATAAGGTACAAAAATCCCCAATGGCTGAGTCAATAACAAAATTCAATTGTCTATCGCTGATTATATAGCTTTCAAAGTGTCTGATTGTAAATATCTTGCGAAATGTGATGAGTTTATGAATTGGAATAAACTTTAAAAACGGAGCTAAAAAAAAGATTGACAAAACAGGAGCATTGTCAATCCTTGTGGTTTAAGAGGAAATATCGTGCTATATAGTCAAGTAATACAGCGGTTACTTTGGCTCTTTGTGTGTTGTTGGTGTATGGATAATGTCGAAATAAACGGTTTTATTGTCGTTATTTGGATAGATTCGGTACGTAAATTCCTTTTTTGTCAATACCGTTATATCAACTACGCGTGTGAAAAGCGTTTCTCCGGTAGCATTTTTAGCGACGATGGTCCGTGTTTTTCCATCCGCTGAAACAGACCAGTCGCCCTGCATTTTGGGAGAGTCATCAAGATTAAACATGGTAAAGGACCCATCCGATTTAAAGTAGGCGAAACCCACAAAATTTGAGACGTTAGCATCGGTCAGGGCCACGCTTTCACCTTTGTTATTTTTGGCATTTGTCGTTTCCCAGGCTGTACTTGCCAATACCTCACTTGGTGTCAGCTGAGGCTCGGGAGTAATTTCATCATCTTTACTGCAGCTTCCAAGCAATAAAGCGCAAATGGCAACGCAACATACCATTGCCAGCGTTTTTAAATTTCTCATGTTATTAAATTTATTGTTTCACAAAAATAATTACATGATTACTGCGGTATTTGTCCCTTTTATTCCAAGGTTTGAAAGATTTATAACAATGTCTATATGGGTAAGTATAGGATAGGTAAAATTTGAAAAAAGAGCGGAGATAGCTGGGAGCTACTGTCGCAAGGTCGAATCGGAACGCCAAACCAGGTAGGGGCGGTAAGCGTTAAAATGTGTTGCTATAAAACAATAAAACAGGAGACCCTCGCGGTCCCCTGTTTCCCAGATATGTGATATAAAATTAGAAAAATTGCAAATCTTTAAAATTTAGTTATTGCTCCATCCGCCACCTAAGGAGCGATACAGATCGACTACAGCAGAAAGCTCGGCTTTCTTCACTTGAGCCAGCTCAAGTTCGCTCTGTAATATATTGCTTTGTGCAGTGATTACTTCCAGATAAGTTGCCATACCAGTTTCGAAAAGAAGGTTGGCATGTTTAGTGGCCTCTTTTAAACGAGTGGTTCTATCCAAAGTAATCTGTTGTTTTTCTTTCAATTTTTGAATAGAGACCAGCGCGTCAGAAACTTCTCCGGCGGCTGAAATGACTTTTTGTTTAAAAATCATAACGTTCTTCTCTTGTTCTATGCGGGCAAGCTCATATTGTGTTTTCAGCTCTCTGCGCTGAAAAATAGGCTGTGTAATACTACCTGTGATCGCACCAAATAGAGATGCAGGCAGATTAAACCAATTACTGGTTTTAAACGCATTTACACCTGCTTCAGCGCTAATGACCAACGAGGGGTACATTCTTGCTTTAGCAGATTTTTGATAGGCCTGAGAAGCCGTGACAGCAAGCTCTGCCTGTTTAACATCCGGACGATGGCTTAATAAATCTGCCGGTATCCCTGTTGCCAGATCTTCGGGAAAACGAACATTGACTAATTGCTCCTGTGTTTTAATTTCCGCTGGGAGTTTGCCACTGAGAATTTGAATCGCATTCTCCTGAAGATGGATCTGCTGTTCGAAATCAGGTATAAGCGCAGCGGCGGATAGACGTTGCGCATCGACTTGTTCCAATGCAAGTAATGTGATATCACCAACTTCGTATTGTTGCTTGACAATACGGAGCGTGGTATCGCTTAGTTGTAAATTTTGTTGCGCAATATCCCTTAACTGATAGAGCATCAAAAGTTGATAATAACCTTGGGCAACCTGGGCAATCAATTGCGTTTGTATGACTTTTTTTGCTTCCTCAGTTTGCAGGTAGGAAGCTAAAGCCGCAGCGTTTTGATTCTTGATTTTCCCCCACAGATCCGCCTCCCAAGATAAACCAATGGATGCTGTATAGTCTTCAACATGATTTTGTTTTAGAAATTGTGCCAGACTCAATCCATTCATGCTGTTATTGGATGGGTTGGTACTATTTCCTCTAACCTGCAACTGAGCGGCAGGAAGATAGTTTGCTTTTGCCTGCTTCAGGCTCAGTTGAGACGACTCTATATTTTTCAGTGCTAATTGCATGTCCAGATTATGCTGGATAGCGCTGTCGATCAAGCTTTGTAAAACCGGATCTTTAAAGAAGTCGCGCCATGGAATAGAGCCGATATTATTTTCCAGGGATACTTGTCCCTGATCGCGATATTGCTCGGGCAGATTAGGAGCAAGATGTTTATTGCTGACCAGTTTATCTGTTTTACAAGACCACGCGACAAAGGATAAAATGAAAACTGTCAGCAGCTTTACTTTTCTATTCATATATTTCGATGTTGTCATTGTTCACTAATTATTTGTATGCACAGGGATTTCCAAAGAAATGTGTTCATTCTCCAGTTGTTTTTCTTTTGAGGTACCGCTTACTTTTTCCTGTATAAACTGGAAAACTATAAAGAGGATAGGAATAATAAAAAGTCCTAATACTACCCCACTAAGCATTCCTCCTGCCGCCGCAATACTGATCGAATGATTTCCTTGTGCGGATGGACCGACTGCGGTCATCATGGGGATCATACCTACAATGAAAGCCAATGATGTCATGATAATAGGTCTCAGACGCAAGCGCGCGGCTTTAAGTGCTGCACTCGGTATCGAGAGACCCTGTTTACGTCCCTGAATGGCAAATTCAACAATTAAAATGGCATTCTTAGCCAGTAATCCGATCAACATGACCAATGCTACCTGGACGTAAATATTATTGGCAGTATCGGTGAAGCTAATTGCGGCAAAGACACCGAATATACCTGTTGGAATAGAGAGTATAACCGCCAATGGGATAATATAACTTTCATATTGTGCCGCAAGTAGGAAGTAAACAAAGATCAGACAGAGGATAAAAATAAGTGTAGATTGACCTCCCGAAACAATTTCTTCTTTGGTCATACCCGAAAATTCATACGTAAATCCGGTGGGTAAATGCTGTTTGGCGACTTCTTCCACAGCGCGGATCGCATCACCTGAACTATAGCCCGGTTTTGGGATCGCATTGATTCCGATCGAATTAAACAAATTATAACGCGAAGCAGTTTCAGGGCCATAGACACGTTCCAATTTCACCAAGGTATTGATAGGTACCATGTCGCCCAATCTGTTTTTAACAAAGATTCCGTCCATGGAAGTTGGTTCGCTACGGTCTTTTGCATCCGCTTGTACCATAACACGATAGTACTTTCCGAAACGGTTAAAATCTGACGCCTGCGCGCTACCAAAGTAGGCTTGCATGGTCTGTAAGATGCTTTTGGTGCTTACACCAAGTTGTTCGGCTTTGATATCATCAACCTGTAGTTCGTACTGCGGATAATCGGCTTTGAATGTGGTGAAGGCCATCATGATTTCAGGACGTTTCATCAGTTCACCGATAAAGCCTTGACCGATTGTACTGAATTTGCCAAGTTGTCCACCTGTTCTATCCTGAAGCACCATGTCAAGACCATCTACATTACTAAATCCGGGAACTGTTGGAAATGTAAAGACGAAAAAATTTGCGCCTTTGATACTTGCCAGACGTTGGTTGACATCAGCCATAATCGCGTTGATATCCTTGATACTGCCCCGTTCTTCATGTGGTTTCAACAAAATAAAAGCAACGCCTGCCGATGGGCTGGTTGACTGAGTTAGAATATTAAAACCAGCCAAAACGTTTAAAGTCTTTGTGAAATCAGCATGTTGGAGCTGTTTTTCAGCTTCAGCCAAAGCGCCCGAAGTACGGTCCAAAGAGGCACCCGCAGGCATAGATAATGATACGGCGATAAAACCCTGGTCTTCGGAAGGGATAAATCCGGTAGGTGTACGACGGATCATAAAAATTGTCAAGAATAAGGTGATCCCTAAGCCCGCGAAAGCTACCCATTTGTAACGGATCAGAAAACGTAAGCTACCTAAATAGTTTTTGGTCAGGCGATCAAAACCAACGTTAAATCCAGTGAAGAATCGTTCTTTGAAATTAAGTTTTTTAGTATCATCATGATTATGGTGTGTAGGTTTTAAAAACAGGGCACAAAGTGCTGGACTTAAAGTCAACGCATTGATCGCTGAGATCACGATGGCTATGGCCAGTGTAAAGGCAAATTGTCGATAGAAAACTCCCGTCGAACCTTCCATAAAACCGATAGGGAGGAAGACCGCGGACATGACCAGTGTAATGGAGATAATGGCTCCCGTGATCTCACTCATGGCTGAGGTCGTCGCTAATTTGGGCGGGAGATTATTATGTTCCATTTTGGCATGTACGGCCTCGACCACCACGATGGCATCATCCACGACGATACCGATAGCCAGCACAAGTGCAAATAATGTCAATAGATTGATGGAGAAGCCAAAAAGTTGCATAAAGAAGAATGTCCCCACAATCGCTACAGGCACAGCAATAGCCGGTATCAGTGTTGATCTAAAATCCTGAAGGAATAGGAAAACAACTAAAAAGACCAGAATAAAAGCTTCGATCAAGGTATGTTTAACTTGATCAATAGATTGATCAAGTGCGTCCTTGGTATTATATAAAACAAGATATTTTACACCTTTTGGAAAGCTTAAGGAGGCTTTCTCCATAAATTCCTGAATAGCAATCTGGATTTCATTCGCATTGGATCCTGCTAATTGCATTACCCCGATATTGAGTCCTGCTTTACCATTGATACGTGTATGACTTGCATAAGTATACGATCCCAATTCAACTCGGGCGACATCTTTAAGCTTTAAGACGGAACCATCCGTATTTGAACGGATAATAATATTTTCGTAATCACTGGGTTGGTTAAGCTTACCTTTATATTTAATAACAAACTCAAAGGCTTCGCGACTGCTTTCTCCAAATTTTCCCGGAGCAGCTTCGACGTTTTTATCTTGTATTGCCGACATAACCTCTTCCGGAGTTAATTTGTAGGCGGCCATTTGGTTTGGGTTAAGCCATACACGCATGGAATAATCTTTACTACCACCAAAAGCGAGCGCCTGTCCCACTCCGGGGATACGTTTAAGTTCGGGAATGATATTGATCTGCGCGTAGTTGGTGATAAAAGTTTGATCATATTTACCTTCATCCTCGGTATATAGATCCAATACCATGATCAAGCTATTTTGTTGTTTGGCTGTTGTAATCCCTGCCTGAACAACTTCGGCCGGAAGTTGGCTGGTAGCCTGAGCCACGCGGTTCTGTACATTGACAGCGGCTTGGTCGGGATCGGTACCAAGTTTAAAATAAACTGTGATCATCAATGATCCGTCGTTACTCGCTGTAGAGCTCATATAGCTCATGTTTTCGACACCATTGATGGATTCTTCCAAAGAGGGGGCTACGGCGCGCAGTACTGTTTCGGCATTGGCGCCCGGATATAAGGCAGTTACCTGTACCGCAGGTGGGGCAATATCTGGAAACTGCTGTAAGGGTAGCTTTAGGATACCGATCACGCCCAATATTACAAGTAATATGGAAATGACGGTGGCAAGTACAGGCCTTTCTATAAATTTCTTAAGCATAAGTTTGTCGTTTATAATATTAATTGATGCTGTCTTTTGATAATGGTTGCGGTGTGATTTTTTGTCCATCTTGCAATAGATCTATCCCTTTATAGACAATACGGTCTCCGGCACTGATTCCTTTACTTACGAGATAGTTTGAACCACTTTTTCCAATGACAGTGATGGGCTGCTGTACAACTTTATTTTCCTTTCCGACAGTATACACAAAGATCTTGTCTTGCATTTCAAGTGTAGCGAGTTGTGGCACCAATAAAGCCTGATCGTATTTCTTCTGTAGCCGGACACGACCAGTATTTCCATTACGTAAAACTCCTTCAGGATTACTGAATGTCGCGCGTAACGTAATCGCACCTGTGTTTTTGTCAAACTGACCATCGACCATATCTATTTTTCCTTTTTGATCGTAGATGGTCTGATCGGAAAGTACCAAACTGATCGGAGGGAGGTTGTTTAATTTTTGTTGAAGACTGTTACCTTCCGTATTATTTTTAAAAGCAATAAAATCATTTTCTCCCAATGAGAAATAAACGTGGAGATCCCTAACATTTGACAGCGCTGTCAGGGGCTGTGTATCTGTTGGGCCCACTAAACTTCCTTGTTTTCTTTGTAGCCTTCCGATATATCCTTCGGCAGAAGCGCGGATCAGTGTATAACCTACATTGATTTTAGCAGTCTCCACTGCAGATACTGCCAATTGAACATTCGCTTTAGCTGCATTGCGCGCACTGATTGCTGTCTTTAATTGAAAGTCAGTCAATACTTTGGTATTGACCAATTTTGTTTTTTTCTCAACTTCCAGTTCAGCGTTTTCCAAAGCAGCTTTTGCAGCTAATAAATTGGCTTTGGCCTGATTCAATTGCTCTTGGTATGGTCGGTCATTAATTTTAAAAAGCGCCTGTCCTTTGCTGACTTTCGCACCCTCATCGACAAAAATCTGTTCCAAAATCCCCTCAACCTGAGGTCTGATCTCGATATTTGCCGAAGCTTCTATTGTTGCCGGATATTCCTGATAAACTGTCTCGTTGCCATTTTCAATGGCAACAACAGGTACGCTAACAGGAGGAGGATCGATAGGTTTGCTATTTCCTGTTGAACAGCTGTATAAAAAGATTGCACTAAGCACATATGCTGTCTTTACGATATTAATTCGTTTAACACTGTTAAGTGCTGGAATGTAAATCTTCTTAAGACTTGGTGATACATTTGTTTTCATGTGATATTAAAAATTGAAGTTTTGGTGTATTTAACGGTGTTAGATTTTTTAACGTTGTATTTTTTTGTATAAAAAAATTTAGTCAGTAAGCGAGCGAGTAATACCGTAGATTGCATCTTTTAGAACCTCTTGGTTGGTATTTTCACCATTCCCCTGATTAACCAAATTGATTGAAATCAATCCGTGTATAATTGACCAGTATGTGAAATATTTCCGACAGATTAAATCTTCTGAGGGACTTTTATCCTTCATGATCTCACGAATCACATCACTGATCAATCTACCATGAGATTCCGCACACTTATAAGTCTTTTCAAACCCACAGCAAGCTGTTCCAACGCCAAACATGAGCTGGTACAATTCACGCTCCTCGAATGCAAAGTCCCAATAACTGAACCACATCGCTTCCAATTGTTTCTCCAGGTCGGTTTGAGTTGATTTTGCTTGTCTGACTTTTTTGGCAAGTAAGAGATAACCTTGGTTGGCGAGTTCATTTAAAATTGCATCTTTATTCGCGAAATACTCGTAAATCATAGGGGCGGTATATTCAATAATATCTGCGATTTTACGCATGCTCAACGCTTGCCATCCCTCATCTTTCACGATTTGAAGAGCGGCGTCGAGAATATTGGCTCTATTCTCATCTTTGAGACGTTGTATGCGTTCTTTACTACCCATGCCTTAATGCATAAATGATTTAACAGTGTTAAGCAAAATTCTAATTTTTTATTTTATTTAATGACATCTTAAAGTCATTAAATAAAAATGCCTTTCAAATGCACTTAAATAGCTCCTTAGTTGAGATTATTGCGAGGTATTAGGAGCTGTTTTATTCGGCTTCTTTCTTTATCTGACAATGGAAACGCTTTTTCTAGTATGGGCAGGATGTCTGCGTTTTTCTCTGTTTGTAGTAGGAGATCTAGGAAACCTAAATAGGTACGGATCAGGTCGGTTTTGACTCCGTAGAAGATGCGCGGATCTATGATGTAGATTTCCTGCAGCAATGCAAGCAATATTTCTTTTCTTTTTTTGTCGTTGTCCGTTTGCCCGTAAGCGGGCAGAAAACCTTTCTTTTCCAATTCACTGAGTTTGACAGCAACAGCGTTTTCACGAATGTATTTTTTCTGCTTGCGGTCTAGAAAATCGCGCAATTCAGCAAGCAAATTACGGTAGACAACTTGTTTCTCTTTGCCAGTGAAGAGATTTACGTCTGAAGAGACGCTGATATCTTCTTGTTCAAAAACGTCAAAAAAATCGGATGTCACATAAACCGAGTGATGGAATTCTATTGCATTATTGTTAAAGCTACTGAGGACTTTTGCAATTTCTCTTTTTTCGCTGTTGCGCAAATAATAGTAATATCGATCTCCAATCTGTTGGTTCCAACGAATGTAATTGACCTGAAACGTGTAGGAGGGACCATCTTCAGTACTATATAAAGTCCATGACAGTAGATCCGTTTCTTGAATCAGATGATCATATATCAACTGCGCTCCATTAATTCGTATTACATAACCTAAATCGCGGTTAAGGTATAGAAACCAGCCAAATTCCTGCGCCATGAAATCTATAAATTCTTTCGATTCCAAATAAGATGAATTTAGCCCGAAAACGCCCTCTAATCTCACTTGAGTACCTGTCTTTTGATTTTCTACAAGAGTACTTTCGCTAACGTCATATTGTTCTTTGCTGTCCCGATCAATCTGTATGCGGTATGTTTTTAAATCTTCTTCTTTTACAATTGTATTCCAAATCGCTCTTGTCGCAAACAACGAAAAAGAAAATCTGCCTTTTCCTTTCTTTCCTCGTGTATAGGAACTTCGCTTGATGCTATTTTTCTTTACTGAATCGAGAAAATTACCAAATGAATAGGATAGTGTATCGAAAACGATACCCTCTCCATTATCGCTGATGCCAATACTGTTTATATAACCAAGTTCGTTGCTCTCAATTACAATATCAACTTCAGTAGCTTTTGCGTCAAAGCCGTTCCATATATATTCAGCAATGACCAATTTTGGATCTTTAGGTAAACCAGCGGATTCTATACTCAGGTTGGTTATCTGTGTGTTTTTTTTCATAATGACAGCAATCAAGCAATGTAAATTTAAGTTGTAAGAATTTGTTTACCAATTATATGTTGTTTAATTTGTACTGCTCACGTTATTTTCTTTAACCTTTTATCTTCGGATTTTTTTTATCGCGTAACTTAATAGCCAGGCGATCCCAAAATAGATGATAAGGTTCAGAAGAAGATATATGCCGTTGAAATATGTTCTGTCCGGTGGTTCTGGGTAACGCCTTCCGCCTAAATAAGTATAAAAGGGAAAGGGAAAACCAAGGGCATCATTGCCATCCGAAGGACTTTCGCATTTCGAAAATAGTAGGGTAATGGTGACTGTTACTATCAAGAAGATGATCCAGGTTGTTCTCGGAAATTTTGGAAACATAAGCATTGATTACTTTATTGGTACAAGTAAAAATACGATATCTGATGAATATTTAATGGATGTACTTTCAACAGGTTTAGATCCATCTTTTCAAAATTACAATCGGTTGAGGCAATTTTTTCGTTTTATTCTATGTATAAAGAGCCAATTAGTATTGTGAAATCGGTAGTTTTGATTAAGAAATGCCAGCGGTATGCTATTAAAATTAGATTATGCTTGTAAAAACATTGAAAAGTCTTTTTTATAGGGATCTGAATAGATTGAAAACAGAAATTGCATCTTATAGACAAGAAGCGAATATCTGGATTGTTGATCATGGTATTGCGAATTCAGCGGGAAATTTATGTTTACATTTAATTGGCAATTTACAAACGTATATTGGAGCAGAGATCGGAAAAACAGGCTATATCAGAGATAGGGAGGCTGAGTTTACGCTGCGGGATATTCCAAGATCAGTACTTTTAGATGGTATAGACAATACCATCAGCGTCGTTGATCTGGCTTTGGATAAGCTTAATCAGGATGACCTTGCCACAATATACCCCATATTAGTGTTTGAGGAGAAGACAACAACGGAATATTTGTTGGTGCATTTAACGACACATTTAACCTACCATTTGGGGCAGATCAATTATCATCGTCGTTTATTGGATGTGTAATTTTGATGCGGTTATTGGTATGATGATCACTCTTCTTTCATGAATAAATTAATTAAAAAAATATTGGTTTAAACTAAAAAAGGAGCAGAAAGTTTTTGATTCCATACTTTAAAATGTGAACTTTAACCATGTTTTTCCTGACGACCGACTTAAGAAATATGAGAAGAATCCTAACATTGATTACGTGCTGTTGTGCTTTGAGCTCATATGCTCAGCAAGTTGATAGCATAACAACTGTCATCGCCCCTGAGTATGACCGAGTGGGGCTGGTTCATCGGTTCTGGTTGGGCGACAGCTATCGTAAATTATATAATACGCCCGTAAAAATGCGTAGAATGGATCTTAAAATGGAAAAAGGGGGGCTCCGTATAGTCAAACTGGGTGGGGGGATGCAAACCCAATCGCTTCGGATGGCCGATTCCTCAGGGAGGGAATGGGTATTAAGGTCCATTCAGAAATATCCAGAACGGAGTCTTCCTGAAAGCCTTCGAAAGACATTTGCAAAAGATATTGTTCAGGATCAGATTTCAATACATCATCCATTTGGTGCATTAACTGTTCCTCCGTTTAATACGGCTTTGGGTATTCCACATTCATCTCCCGAACTTGTTTTCGTTGGAGATGATCCGGGATTCGGTGAATATCGGGAGGTATTTAAAAATAGGCCTTATATGTTTGAGCCCCGTACCCCCTTTGAAGACGAAAAAACTGACAATAGTGCAAAAGTCATTCGGAAAGTGCTAGAAGATAATGATACGCAAATTGATCAAAAACTAACTTTACGTTCAAGATTACTTGATTTTGCATTGGGAGATTGGGATCGTCATGAGGATAATTGGCGTTGGGATCCCGAAAAAGAAAAAGGTAAGAAGATTTATACACCTGTACCGCGAGATCGGGATAAGGTGTATTATAAAACATCAGGCTTATTTCCTACGTTACTTTCCTACCAATGGTTAAAAGCCCATTTGCAGGCCTATAGTCCCCATATACGTAATGTGCCCCATTGGAATTTCAATGCCCGCCATTTTGATCACTTTTTTCTCACCCACCTGACAGAGGATGAATGGATAGATGAAATAAAATTTGTTCAGAAGACGCTTACGGATTCGCTGATCCATCGGGCTATGTTGGCCATGCCGGATACCATCGTAAAATTAAGTGCGAAGGAACTGGAAACAAATATTCGGTCAAGAAGGGATGAACTTATGCAGAGTGGACTAACGTATTATCGATTTCTTGCTCGTGTCGTCGATTTGCCTTTATCTGCCAAATCTGAGTTTGTTGATGTTGACTACAACAAAGATGGTTCTGTGACCATTGATATACACAACAAGAAAAAAGATGGATCCGAAGGGCGAAGACTCTTGAAACGTACTTTTTTGCCCGGACAGACGGAAGAAGTCCGAATCTATGGTATCGCCGGATCAGATGAATTTAAACTACATGGATCTGGCCGATCTCCTGTCAAAGTTCGTTTGATAGGTGGAAAAGGCGATGACATGTACCGTGCCTCTGATAAATTTAGTAATGGTCGTAAAGTATACATTTATGACTCAAAAAATCAACCGGGTTCTGGTATTCAGGTTGATAAAAATGTGCGGTTAAAATTAAGCGCAGATACTGCTATTCACCAATTTGAGTACGATAATTTTGTATACGACCGTAAAGGAGTCGTAGTCAATCTAGATTATGGTGTTGATCGTGGTCTGATTTTAGGATTGGGATATCTGATCGAAAATCAGGGGTTTAGGAAGAAGCCTTATGCATATCGGCACCAATTTATGGCCAGTTATTTGACAGGGCGCGAATCATTTATGTTTGATTATAAAGGTCACTTTAAAAAATTAATTGCGGATCAGGATCTTTCTATTCATCTTTCATCACTTGGCCCCAGAAATCTGAGTAATTTTTTTGGTTATGGAAACAATACCTTGTTTGAAAAATCAGATTCAAGAAGTATTTCTTACTATCGAAATAGATTTGATATCGTCAGTAGTGATATTTTTCTGGAAAAATATCTAAATCCTAAACTAAAATTATTTTATGGTTCATCTTCTGAATATTACAACAGTAAAGAAGCTAATAATATAGGAAAATACTTTGAGGAATTTAAGGCTGAATTTCCTGTTGAACCTATCTATGGAAGTAATTTTTTTACGGGCTTTACAGGGGGGATGGATTACGATTCACGTGATAATGCCGCAAATCCAAAATCAGGTGTACATATCTATACCAGATTGGGCTGGAATGCCGAAATCGGCGGCGAAACCCGGAAATATACAAAGCTACAGCACGTGATGAGCTTTTATAAAACTGTCGCTAACGACTACATCACATTTGCGAATAGAACAGGGGTAGATGCTGTTTGGGGAGATCCTTATTTTTATCAACACGCACAGGTTGGTGGTGAGATGAGCTTGCGTGGATATAATTCAAGACGATTTACAGGAAAAACAGCTGTATTCAATAATTTTGACATGCGCTTGAAGCTGTTCAGTTATTCATCTTATCTTGTTCCGGGAACTGTTGGTGCAATCGGGTTTTACGATGTTGGGCGAGTTTGGATGACAGCGGAAAGTTCAAATACATGGCACATGGGCTATGGCGGAGGAATTTATTTTATGCCCGGGGAGCTTCTTACGATTCAGGGGGTACTGGGCTTTAGCAAAGAAGCGACTTTGCCCTATATCCGGATCGGTCTTTCTTTTTAAAGTTAAGGGTATATGTTTACCTAGCAAGTGAGTCGCGAAAAACTCAGTCACGTTGTATATAAATTAAAAATGGTACAGGGATGTCCATGAGCCTGCGAAATGTTTAACTATGGAATCGGATTTAAAAAAAGCATTAAATAAAAATCTTGTTGGCAAAGGGCTCCGGAATACGAGCGTAGACTTGTCGGTTTTAAAACACTATAAGCAATATGCCAAAACTTATGCCGAGATCCATAATGGCATTGTTGTACTAAGTGATTTAACGGCGAATTGGAGCTTTACTTTCATGGGAGCGATAGCTGAGCGCCTGCACCTGTCTTCGCCTGATAGAAAATTGGAGATCAATAGTATTTGGGAAGACTTTTTCTTAGCGCGCGTACATCCTGAGGATCTGGCCGTCAAACACAGACTTGAACTGCAGTTTCTTGATATGGTGAAGAACATAGAGTCCAAAGAACGTTTTCAATACCAGGCAAATAGTGTGCTCCGTGTGGAAGGGAAAGATGGGCAGAATATGTTGATGTCACATCAGATCGTCTATTTGGATACTTCCGGTAAAGAGTTTCCCCAGTTGGCATTGTGCTGTTATACCTTATTGCCCGATGGGGAAGACCGACATGGGAACAAGAACTATATCTTTAATCAGATAAACGGAGAGGTCTATTTATTCAATAATCAAGATGTAAAGGATGTCATGAGCCGACGTGAGAAGGAGGTTTTGAATTGCGTAAGAGGGGGGATGATCAGTAAGGACATTGCTGAGAAGCTAGGTCTGAGTATCAATACCATTAACCGGCATCGGCAAAACATTTTACAAAAACTACGGGTGCGCAATTTGCACGAAGCGATCAGCATATACGATAAAATGTATAGCCAAAAAGATACTTCGCCATAATAACAAGTCTGTCAAAAGGAACTCCTCTGACAGACTCGGCCATATTGATCAATTGGAACTATTCTCTTTTAACCATTTTGTTCGACGCTGGTCGGGAAGATGCTTGATACTAAAGTGTTCGAAATTAGCCCGAAAGCCATCACCATCCGGTGATGCACCCATCACCCCAACCAATACGGGATGGTTGTCTTGTAGCCATGCATTTCTCATC
This sequence comes from Sphingobacterium sp. HMA12, assembly GCF_002933815.1. Classification (GTDB taxonomy): domain Bacteria; phylum Bacteroidota; class Bacteroidia; order Sphingobacteriales; family Sphingobacteriaceae; genus Sphingobacterium. The sequence continues at coordinate 2,199,078 of NZ_BEYR01000001.1, read as the reverse complement.
ATCGTATATTGCTTGTCATCAAAGGAATAAAAGAACTCTACGGCATCAAGTCTCCGGATAGCCTTTATCCATATAAAAGGGATTTCTTTATCTACCGGTATAATGCTCCAGTCGCTGGTCCGATGCGTGACAACAGTACTTAGGTTATACTTTCCGTCGACAAATTCTATTCCTGCTTTGATATAATTTTCATGATCTATCCTTAACATAAGGCCTGCTTGATCAAAACGAGTTTTATAGTTAGCCGAAACCTGACCTTCACTTCAAATTCACCACCGCGCTCTGTGTAGAAGAAAGGTGCATCATCCACCGTAAATCCATAATGGGATATTCGCCAGTAGTCACTTTTGGGCGTAACAAACATGGACAACGCATTGTTACTGATTGTCCACTCCATAGGTTCGTTAAACCAGGTCATCTTGTCCAATTTCTGTGCAGTCACCTGCATCGTAAAGAAAGGAAGCAATGAGGCCGCAAAAAATGTTTTTATGTTTTTCATGATATTCTTTTTAGCAAAGGGTATATTCTTTTATCTGACGACAAAGATATCGTTGGTATACTGTATTTTTCAATACTGATATATAACCATGATTTGGAACAAGATCTTTAAATGTAATTTATTTGCAATTTAATTGCATTTAATGATATTGCTACACAGTTGCAATAGTAAAAAAACTTACCTTCGTTTATCGTTATCGCAATTATAAGATGATTGCTAACCGAATGCAATAAATACAATATATTAAAATTAAAAATCTAAAGACATGGAGTTTTGGGAACGTAATTTTGTGGAAAAAGGAGAGATGTGGGGCGGATTTCCGGCTCATTCAGCTCAAATAGCAAAAGATTTCTTTCTGACGAAGAATATAAAAGAAATCCTAATTCCGGGATTTGGTTATGGCCGGAATGGTCATATATTTCTAGAAAATGGAATCGATATTACGGGAATAGAGTTGTCCAATACAGCAATTGAACTCGCACGAAAACGTTTCGGGCCTCAAACGATTATTTATCATGGGTCGGTCGTTGATATGCCTTTTGATACCAAAAAATATGACGGAATATTTTGCCATGGGTTAATCCACCTGCTGGCAGCGGACGAGCGGACCAAATTTATACATGACTGTTATGAACAATTATCCGACCATGGTTATATGATCTTTACGACAGTATCAAAACAGGCAAGTATCTATGGACAGGGAACGGCTATAGGTACAGACCGTTTTGAAATGTTTGGAGGAGTTAATATGTTCTTTTATGACTTGGAATCTATTCAAACAGCATTTGAAAAATATGGATTAATCGAAGTCAGGGAAGTGGAGGAGAATTATCCCTTTTACTTTATTACTTGTAAAAAGTAACACGAACGAAAACAAGCATTGATGAAATTACCCTGATTTATTCAGATGACTGTATGGCTAAGGAAACGAAAATCAAATTTATAAAGATGGAAAACGATAAACATTTTGACGCAATCATTATTGGAGGAAGTTATGCCGGGCTCTCAGCAGCCATGGCTTTGGGGCGTTCATTACGTCAGGTATTGATTATAGATAGCGGTTTGCCTTGTAATAGGCAAACACCACATTCGCATAATTTCATTACGCATGACGGCGAAAAACCATCGGTAATAGCACAAAAAGCTAAGGATCAGGTCTTAAATTATCCAACAGTACGTTTTCAGCAAGTGCTCGCTGTGAGCGGAAAGAAAACCAAAGATGGCTTTGAAATAAGCACAGCAGATGGCGAAGCTTTTAGCGCAAAAAAAATAATTTTTGCAACTGGAGTAGAGGATGTCATGCCCAATATTCAAGGTTTTTCAGCTTGTTGGGGTATTTCAGTTATCCATTGTCCGTACTGTCATGGATATGAATTCAGCGGCAAGAAAACTGCAATTATGGCTAATGGAGAAAGAGCTTTACATTTGGCTTCTCTGGTCAATAATCTCTCGACAGATCTGACAATATTAACCTCGGGGAAAGCTAATTTTGAGGAGGAACAGTTAGCGAAATTGGAAAAGCATGGCATAGCTGTTATTGAAGAAGAGGTTATCAAAATACAACATAAGAATGGCTGGCTGGAAAAAGTGGTTTTCGAGGATAATAGCACAAGTACATTTGCTGCATTGTATGCAGCACTTCCTTTTAAGCAGCATTCAGGTATTCCCGTCGAATTAGGCTGTGACCTGACAGAGCAGGGGCATATTGTCGTTGACAATTTTCAAAAAACTTCGGTTAAGGGGGTTTTTGCTTGTGGCGATAATGCCAGTATGATGCGGTCCGTTTCCAATGCCGTTGCCGCAGGTAATCTTGCCGGAGCGATGGTCAATAAAGAATTGGTCGAAGACAGCTTCTAATCAGGTCGGGCAGATAGCAGCTACAGCCAATGTATTTCAGTTTTAATCAGGAAGCAAATTGAGATGGCAGCTTCCTGATTAAAAACGCTTTTGACAGCTTATGTTATCTAGTTAAAGTCGGCCTATTATTTTACCTGTTGGATCCCTGCAGTTCTAGTTGCAGTCTCTCTGCCCCAAAGTGCAATAGATTCCAATAGTGGAATCAGTGTCTTTCCAAATTCTGTAAGTTCATAATCTACCTTTAAGGGGGCTTTATCGGTATGTACGGTGCGCTTAACCAAACCGTCAGCTTCTAATTCCTTCAGCTGTAGGCTCAACGTACGCTCTGTAATTAATGCACATTCTTTTCTCAGTTCATTATAACGTTTTTTTTCAATTAAATGGATAAGAATGACTGCCTTCCATTTTCCGCCTATATACTTCATTGTCAGGCTTGTACTGCATGGGTATTGTTTATTGTCTATCAAATACATCTGTTACTATCAAATTTGACCGTTATTGCAAATATATAACACTATATTTAAGTTTGCAACTATAAAAAATATAGTTAATTTAAAATTGTATGTTATGGCATTTTTAGAAACAGCAAAAGAACGTTATACAACAAAGAAGTATAATTCGACGGAAAGAATTTCAGCGGACAAGATCGCTGAACTAAAAGAAATACTTCGGTTGAGCCCGTCTTCCATCAATAGTCAGCCATGGAAGTTTTTCTTTATTTCAGATGGGGAGACTAAAACGAAACTGGCTGATGCATCTTATTGGAATTCGGAAAAAATTAATGAGGCCAGTCACCTAGTTGTGTTTAGTGCACTTAATGATGTGCAACGATTTGAAGAGCAGATCAACGGAACACTACCTGAAGGTTCCATAAATTATTACCATCGTTTTTTGAAATCACAGGGAGAGCAGCATGTGCAATCCTGGATGAAGCAGCAAGTATATCTTTCTTTGGGATTTTTTCTCGCAGCATGTGCAACAAATCATATTGATGCGACTCCAATGGAAGGTATTGAAAATGAACGCTATGATCATATTTTAGGGCTAGAACAATATCATACTTTATTTGCTGTTGCTATTGGCTATCGCAATGCGGAGGACTCCAATCAGCCTAGCATAACAGCCAAATCACGTTTAAACTTGGCGGATATTATTCAGGCGATATAACTTGTTTTATCGGGATAGGAATGCCTAAAAAGTACAGTAGCCCCAAAGGTTGAACGGATTAATGGAAAGAGATTTTTTACTGAAGAGCCTGGTAGAATACCGGGCTCTTTTTGTCTAACCTAATTCTATGTTGTAGTACTAGAGCATCTGAAGGTTTAAGGTAAACTAATCCTTTTGCCTTGCTCAGGGAAAATATAATTTACTTTTAGGGGATTATTGTTTAAGAGCTCATTTTTTATAATTTCAGGATTATTTCGTGTTGGTTTTCGGTGGGTGACCACAATATTTAACCCTTTGAGATCATCTCGTTCCGTTTTTTCTTTCAGCTTGTTTAATTCCTCGAGTAACAGATTTGGTGTTAGGTGACCAAATAGCAAATTTTCGGGTTGATTATTCGGAAAAGATACCTCGATCAATATGGTATTCAATTGTCCTTTTTTGATCAAGGGAGCGATATTTTTCCAAAGCTGGTCAAGCTGGTCAGCTTTTTCAACACGGTCAGCACCAGTATCGCCGAGATACAGCAGATAATGGTCGGCATGGCGAACAAGTACGGCACTGCTTTTATAAGGATTTACATGGCTTAATTCATATGCAGTCAGGAAGAATGGAGTGTTTTGGGCTGAAAGTTCTATTCCTTCCTGTAATTCACGGTAGTGATACTTTCCAAGAATGGGTTTTTGGCCCTGATCAGCAAAATTAATCCAGGTATCGTTGATAAAATAATGATTTTGTAAAATTTGAAGGACGGGAGCTATGGCAAAAATATCCTTTTTGCTGTCAGCCGGGGAATTGATAATCAAACCAGATAAATGATCTAAATGACCATGGGAGATAAAATATCCTTTGATTTGATTGTGTAGAATCGCTTCTTCTGTTCCGTAAAGGCTTTTTAACTGAATCGCTTTTCGGATACCTGTATTTATTGTACCGGCATCAAGGCAAAGAAATGTACTGTCTTTTGGAGTTCCAATCAGATAAGCCGATAGATTGTCTTCTTGTTCACCACCATATATACCCAATGGAATCAGATCGAAATGCTGTGCTTGGGAGGAAGTATATATAAAGAATGCAAATAAAGAAACTATTATTTTTTTCATGCTAATTAAAGTAAAACCCATCCTTAAACAGGATGGGTCAAATTTACGTTATTTTTTACTTATTGATTGAAGCGATAACGGACACCAAGTTGAATTCTCCATCGCGATGTCTCATCGACACTATTGGAGAATGTATTGGTCAAAGGAATTTGGTTCGTCGCATCCAAATAAGGGAAAGAGAAGGTTGGTTGCCCTTGAGCATTAAGCCCTTTGTAATTCAAGATCCCATTTGCTTTATTGGCAAATTGCGCCACCCCCCAACTTTTATTGATCATATTTCCAAAATTGAAAACGTCGAATGTAATTTGCAATTGATGTTTCTTTCCGCCAGCATTTAAAAATACATCCTGAGCAATACGGATATCTAAAGTTCCGATCATCTTTCCAACAAGTGCATTACGTTTTGCATATTGGCCCCGGTGTGAATTGAGGTAGTTGTCCTGGTTGATGTATCCATTCAATTGCGACCAAAGCTGATCAGGTGTACGTAGATCCTTTTCACTGTCGCCTACTAATGCAATTTCCTCCTTACTAGTTGGAATATAAATCAAATCGTTACCAGATAGGCCATCATTGTTTAGATCACCACCGTAGGTGTAAGAATACCGCGGACCGTCCTGCAATTGATAGAACAATGAAAATGTTGTTCCCAAATGGTCAAAGTACTCTTTACGATAAGAGAAATTGGCAATAAATCTGTTTTTTACTAAGTAAGTTGAATAGGAGAGGTCTGCATTGTTCGGGTTTCCAGAAACATATCGATCCCGCCACATCGATTGGGCGATTGAACCGCCGTCATTAACAGATCTCGAATCGGTATAGGTATAGCCGATATTGGCAAAAAATCCGCCTTTAAATTCTTTGGATAATGTTCCAGTCAAGGTATAGCTATATCCTTTTGAAGTATTGGACATTATGATCGCATCCGAAATATTTGGATTTTCAGGCGTAGGCTTCGCAGCACCATATATTCGTGGCGTAGTATAACGCATGCGGTTATCTGCACCGTTTAAAGCGGTACCATCTATCGTATTTAGATTGACATTCCGGAAATAAACAGAATTAATATCTTTAGAATACATTGCCTCAAATGTACCTATGACTCCTCCCGGCAGTTTTTGGTCTACCGCAAGATTTGTCCGCCATAGCTGCATAAATTTGAAATTATTAGCTGTTACGGCGAGGTTATAACTTGAATTATTGGCTGCTGTTTGATGGTTCACATTGCGGTAGGCATCCACATCCGGTGTGAAAGGACGATTGGTTGGCTTGTCTATTGTTTCAGATCCAAACATAACGCCATTGTTGCCCGCCTGGTTGGAGATCCACACCAATGGTGGACGACCAGTAAAAATTCCTGAACCACCGCGCACTTGAGTCTGATTGGTTCCATTGACATTCCAGTTAAATCCAATTCGTGGCGACCATAGGATTGTACCTTTAGGGTATTTTGAAACATCAATTTTTTCTCCCTGATCAAAGATCAATTTGCTGACATTATCGTTCTTCAGGTTACTAGGAGATGATATGTCAGTGAAATCAGCCCTTAACCCGGCCGTCAGTTTAAAGTGATTGTTTACAGCAAAAGCATCCTGGGCATATAAACCAAACATGTTGGCTGAAATCTGAGCATAAGGGAAAGATCCATCAGCCAATACAGAATACTGTACTTGGTATTTGGTGGCATTTGAGACATGGCTTTCAGCAGAATTATAAAAATCATCAAGACTGGCAAAAGTATAAGCACCATAATAGTTTGGCGCAAAACCATTTGTTGTTTTGTAATTTTCAAAATTAGCCCCTAAAGTGATTTCATGTTTTCCAGCGTAAATATTAAAGTTATTGGTAGCCTGAAAAACTTTTGTTTTTAAACTATTAAATGCTGTAAAGGGTTCATAACCAAAAGCAGTCATACTACTGCCGTCAGGATTCATAATGTCAACCAAAGGAAAAGGTTGCCCACCTTTGGATTCTCTATAATCATCCATCACATTATATCCGACGGTCAAGGAGTTGGAATATTTGCTGTTGATGCGTGTTCGCAACTCCAGATTTACATTATCCATATTGTTGTTGATCCCGTAGCCTGCTGAACTGAACGGTAAACTTATATTTGAGGGTTGCCTATTATTTTTTGGGGCACCGCTATTTGAGGGTAGAATATCGCGGTAGGAACGAAAGTAAAAATACTTAGCACTCAGTGTATTTTTAGCATCGATGTTATAATCTAATTTAACTGAAAATTTATCACTTCGTGTATCTAATGGATAATCTTGATAAGAACCGGGATTATATCCGATGGATTTGAGGTATTTAGCTAGATCATCCAGTTTTTCGGCTGAGACAGTTGAGACGTTGGGCCCGGTGTTGCCTCCGCGTGAAGCGATAAAATTTGTGCCCGGATCCACCCTTCGCTCAATTTCTCCGCTGGCAAAAAAGAATAGCTTATTTTTTATAATCGGACCGCCGACTGTAAAGCCATATCCTTTGAGGTTGAAATTATTGACGGGAGCTTTCAGTCCAGCTGAATTGTATTTATTAACCAAGGCTTGATTTCTGAAATAGTAATTTAATGACCCCTGTATCTCGTTTGTGCCACTTCGCGTGACAGCATTGATTGCAGCTCCTGTGAAACCGTTCTGTCTTACATCATAGGGTGCAATATTGACGGAGATCTCCTCAAAGGCATCCATGTTGATCGGCTGAGAGTTTGTCTGGCTTCCGATCGTTCCCTGTAATCCAAAAGCATTGTTAAATAAGGCACCATCAATTGTGAAGTTGTTTGCCAAGTTACTTCTCCCTGCAAATGATGGATTACCATATTGCATCGAAAATTGAGGAGTCAACTTGACAAAATCCGTAAAACTACGGTTTAGCGTAGGCAGATTCTGTATTGCCGTGCGTGAGATATTCTGTGAAGCCCCTGTTCGTCCTGAATTGAAGACTTTTCCCTGCCGTGTACCCACGACAACAACTTCTTCCAAAAGCCGATCATTGGAGATCATCTGAATATCAAGTGTTGAACTTTGTCCCAATGCCAGTTTTTCTATTTGCTTAACATTGGGTGTATGACCTAAATAAGTTATGGTGATTTGATAAGGGCCACCGATACGCATATTGGGAAGGTTATAGCGACCATCGATTCGCGATGAAGTCGTGTATTTTGTCCCAGATGGTAAATGGATAGCTTCGATTGTTGCACCATTGATAGGCGTGTTCCCTTCTCTGACCGTTCCATTGAGAGCAGAGGTAGTTTCATTTTGCGCGTAGGTAATCGATGTACCAATTGTGCTTAGCAAAATGCTGGTAATCAAATGTTTTCTCATTTGTCGAGTAGCTGTTTAAATGACTAGGTGATTTTTAAACCGCGGTAAAGGTAGTGGTGGATTGTTGATTTTAGGTTAAGTAAATATTATTTAAATGCACTGACCAATGCGAATAGGAAATTTTTCCGTCCCGATAGAGGTTAAGGACTGCCTTTAAAATAGTTGTAATGGTATCAAGTGGTAGATCCTCATTGGGATTGACATGTAATATTTTCATTCGGGAACGTGTTCCGGTTTCAAGCTGGGGAGAGTCCAAAGCTTTTCCTTCCACCATCAAGAGGTAAGGATAAGTTTTTATTTTATTCTTCGCGTTTTTTTTGAGTTTCGTATATTCAGACCTATTTAAGCAGAAGAAGAGATTAAATCGCACATTTGCCAACCCGAACATATAGCTTATGGATATAGACTTTAGAAATATTGCATATTTGGAAACTGGAAATATTAAACAGAGGAATATCTATAGACTAATTCACAAGTACAATATACTCCAGAGGCTTCACGCATATAGCCCTATAGTCGTTGGCACGATACCGATCAATATAGATATTGAAACGAGTGATGTGGATATAATATTATATACCCAAAATTTTGATCAATTGGAGATGAAACTGCGGCATGATTTTTCACAGTTTGAGAACTTTCTGCTGGAGAGAATAGCTAAAAATGTCGTCGTATGTAGTTTTTCCATTGGAGTGCACCTTTTTGAACTATATGCTACGGATAAAGAAACAGAAGAGCAAAACGGCTATTTACACATGATCAAAGAGTATGAAATTCTCCAGGCCAAAGGCGAAGATTTTGTTGCTAAAGTACGGATGTTAAAAACAAAAGGAGTAAAGACAGAGCCCGCATTTTGCCAGTTATTGCAGCTTGAGGGGGATCCCTATGTAGAGCTTTTAAAATACCAGATAAGAAATACATAGTATCGAAAAGAATTAGTCATCGTTTAAAATTAGTCATGAATCCATTAATTCAGCAACTTAAAAGATACGGGCATCTTAACGAAGAAGTCGAAAAGGATATCGAACAAAGGGTCAATTATTTTTCGAAATGTAAGGGTGAACATTTTTTAAAAAAAGGTCAGCATATATCCAGCTATTTTATGCTCAGTAAAGGCCTCATTCGTGCTTATTTCTTCAAAAATGGCCGGGAGCTCAATAGTTGGTTTGGCGAAGAGAATCAAATCTTCGGATCCATATTGCCTGTGTATACGGACAAACCTTCTTTTGAGAATATTCAGTTTCTTGAAGATTCGGAGGTTTATGCGATCGCTGTGGATGATCTGAATGATCTATATCGAAAATATCCAGAATTAAATCTGATTGGAAGAAAAATTGCGGAAGAAGTCTGCATTGTCCTGGAGGAACGTATTCTTTCTTTGCATACCGAATCTGCCATAGAACGTTATCATTCACTCATCAAATTACAACCGAATTTGCTAAATCGAGTCAATCTCGGTCATATTGCATCCTATTTGGGAATCACCCAGGAAACTCTGAGTCGCATACGGCGTTAAACAACGATTTTGATATACATCAAAAAATGAAGTCAATCAAGTGATTACTTTTGTGGTAGATCATTTAAATAATTGGAAATGAATTGGATTGCATTACTCGTTGCCGGTATTTTTGAAATTGGCTGGCCTTTGGGATTGAAGATGGCGCAACAGCCAGAAGGGAATAAATTTGGCTGGATTATATTGGCTGTCGTCTCCATGACGATCAGTGGGGGATTATTGTTTTATGCGCAGAAGGCAATTCCGATTGGTACCGCCTATGCGGTGTGGACCGGATTAGGTGCCGTTGGTACCTTGTTAGTGGGAATATTCTTCTTTGGCGACTCGGCAAATGTCTTGAGGCTCTTGTCTGCGACGCTAATTGTGGCGGGGATTATCGGTTTAAAAATATTTTAATAGCCGTCAGCGGATTCTGATATCGCTTTGTTTTTAAAAAGATGCGATCAGAATTCTTTTTACTGATATGAAATATTAGACTTTATACCTTACCTGTTCTCATTAACATTAGATAAATCACCGTTTTTTTTTAAAAAAATCAATAATATGGCTCAAAACGTGTTGCTAAAGAGGATGTTGGGATGATTTTTGTTGCGTACGTAAATTATGAGGCAGGAATTGGCAGATAAGATAGCAATGTATAGTAAACGATACGGACTGTTTATGCATCCGGAGTACATCAGTTTCGCACGTGATACCACAAGGTTATTGCTTCGCAATGAATGCCTGCGTATAGGAGATATAAAAATTTATCAGGATTATGTCGCCTCCCATTATCCTGAAGATCTCCCTTGGGAAATGAAACAATATCAAGAAGCTGCCAAGGCACTAATAAAAATGGATAAAGTCGCTGCCATTGCCTGGGTCTCTACGCATCAGATTAATCTTTTCGAATCCGATATTTTTATTGATGATGAAGACGCAATTTTGCGTCCTATCCAATTCAAGAACGACGATATGCTGCGCTACAATTTTAATACTTTAGAAGAGCTGATTTATAATCATCAGATACCTGATGATTTATTTCGCAAAAACCAATCTTATTTTTGGATAGATGCGCGTATCGATTTGCGATAACTCCGCTGATTTGCAATAGTGACATGCTGTAGCAGCAATTTTTATTTAAACAACACGAAACTCGTTGATTCTATAACCAATGGCCAGAGGCGATAAAAAGAATGGTAGGTACAAAAAAAGTCCTTCGTTTATAAACGAAGGACTTTTGAAGCTATATATGCAGGTGCTATAACTGTTTTATTTTTATATTCCTAAAAGAGACTCCTCTTGACCAGTCCTGGAGGGCAAGCTTACCACTTGTATGTTTACCGAATTCTGGAAAATCTTTGAAAGTACTGTGTTTCACCAGATCCTTCCATTTTTGTGAATTGAAATCCATTTCTGCTGTAACCGTACCATTCAGATAGAATGTGATTTTACCATCTTTCTGTACAATGCTCGATTGGTTCCAATCGTCCTTTGCTTTGGTATTGACAAAATTTTGTTGCGGTAAAAACATGTACAGACAACCTGCGCGCTTCAACGGTTTGTCAAAGTCGGGATGCGAGTCAGCAAGTAATTGATATTCTGGTCCTGAATGATAAGTTGCATTGATGTCAGGCCGCTCCTGTACATTGATAAAAATACCGCTATTACCTTCCTTTTCAAGCTTCCATTCAAATTTGAACTCGTAATTCTTATAATCACTGTTGGAAACAAGATCATATTTTTGACTTTCGTTGTTCGGATCACAGTAGATTGTGCCGTTTCTTACCACCCAAGCAGTCGGTGCTTTTTTTTCATTGTTGTACGTATGCCAATTGTTCAATGTTGTGCCATCGAATAGAAGCTGCCAGCCCTCTTTTTGTTCTTTCTCAGTTAAGGTGTTTGGAGCACTCGTCTCATTTTTACACGAATAGAATAGGCAGCCGATAAAGACAGCTATAATAATTTTTTTGAATAGGTTTAAGTTTATCATTGTTTAAAGTTTGTCGTATATGAAGTGTTTTTAGGAATTTGATCTACTAAAATAATTTTTAATGTTTACTTTCTTTTATAAATGCAGATACTTATGCAAATTTGTTACATGAAGTGCCGATGTGGTTTCTATTTTTCGGAAGAAATAATCAACATCATAGGCCTTCTCAACTCATCTTTCATTGTTGGAAAATTTTCTAGCATTTCTGTACTGGGTTCCGGCTCGACACAAGCGTTTATTTTAAATCCGCTAGTCCTGTTTGGCCAGTGCTGTAAAAATTGGGTGACAGTGCCATCCATATCCGCAGCCCAAATCGAGAACAGCCTTGTCTCTGAGATCTGTTAGAAGTTTCTGAAATTCACGCCATTCTCCAGATCCTTCTAGACCCCTATGTGAGCGATACATTTTGCCATATTCTTCAAAGAATTTGGGGTCGCCGTATTTATTTTCCTGCATTTATTTATATACGCTTACTAGTTAACCTTTATGGTCCAATTTACATATTATTACTGTCTTTTTTTTTAAAATTTTAATGGCTAATTCTATTAATCAATTCTCATTTTGATAAAATAAGCCTATCATTTTGATAAGGTCTCATCAGTTTATTTTTAGTCTTTTATTTTCAATATGCTGTTCTTTAGTTATTTATGGTTTGTTTAGAAACTATGGAATACTGTTTGGCCTACAGGAGCAAAGTATATAAAAATGGAAATGATCAGAAAATTAAAAGAATCGTCAAAGAGCCCGCCCATATTGAAGCAGATTTATGGATCGGGGATGATATAATATCCCTAAGAGCGATAAGAAATAGTTTACGAATCTTTACTAATAATCCCCACAATAATGATAACACTCGTACTGATAATAACCGGACTGCTTGGCTTTTGGTTGTTTTTTAAAATGGTGGATTTCTTCGAAAAAATTTAAGAAAACACAAAATGGAACAACGCTTAAGTTAACCTTAGTCATGAAAGATTTAAGAGAAAATAAGGAGCATTCATCTCCAAATAAATGGTCTATGGACCGCATCGCGAAGGTTGTGATGATCATCTTGATACTTACTATGATCTATCAACTGTATCTCGGTTAAATTTTGAAAAAAGTAACATGCAAAAATTAAATCAATACCGGGTAGGTATGTACCTGATACTCCACTATAGGGAGATTCGTTCGGAAATTAACCTTCTGATTCGTAAACATAATTTTGCCGGAGCATTACAGGCAGTGGTCAACCACCTTCGCGTATTGAGCGCTGATCGTAATATCGATACATTGTGTCGGCATATCCACTTTCTGGGAACTTTATATAACCGGGGTAACCATTACGTCAAATACATGATGGAGAATTTATTTGTACGATCCTTGGCGGGACTAAAACGGATCTACTCGGCAGAAGAATGGACAAGGATCGAAGACCGTCTCCCGCTGTCTTTTCTTGAAATTCAAAAAAGACAGCAACAGGCAATATATTAATAATAAGACAAATGACAGCTTTATTTATAGTGGCACTATTGGTTTTTGGATACATCTGTTACGTACTCCTCAGGCCCGAAAAATTTTAACGGTACTAAAAAATACCGTAGACGAATTCAGTTTTATCCAAAGTTTCTTCGCAGGGCGATAGATTTCTGCAGGAAGAAGATTTCGAATTAGGTAGACAGTAAAATCTTTCAAACAACAATCACACAACTACAATGAATACAGAAATTTTTGGAATCGTTGCAATGTTTATCATCACATTGCTGCTGGGACTTCCACTTGGCAGGTATATCGCCAAAGTATATGCGGGCGAGAAAACGGGGCTTGATCTTGTTTTTCAACCCATGGAACGTTTATTTTATAAAATTAGCGGCATAGATCCAACCGTGCAGATGACCTGGAAGCAGCATTTGGTCGCTCTTTTAACGATAAATTTGGTTTGGTTCCTGCTGAGCATGGCCGTATTGATGAATATGGGCCATTTACCTTTAAACCCCGATGGCAATCCAAGTATGTCGGCTGATCTTGCTTTCAATACATCAATATCTTTTCTGGTCAACTGTAATCTACAACACTATTCTGGCGAGACCGGTGTGAGTTACTTCGGGCAGATCTGGCTGATGTTTCTTCAATTTGTTACGGCAGGGATTGGAATGGCGGCAGCGGTAGTCATTTTTAAAGCATTTAGAGATAAAACCACAACGCAGCTCGGCAACTTTTATGAGTTTTTCCTCAAGTCATGCACACGGATACTACTTCCAATTTGTCTGCTCATTGCAGCAATATTTGTCTTTCAGGGAATGCCGATGACGATGGAGGGGAAAGATACCATGATCAATATGCAAGGAGATACTGTGCAGGTGAGTAGGGGACCAGTCGCCGCATTTGTTCCTATTAAGCATCTTGGCACAAACGGCGGTGGATTTTTTGGCGCAAATAGCGCACATCCATTGGAAAATCCCAATTACCTGACAAACATGGTGGAGATGGTTGCTCAGTTTCTAATTCCTATGGCAATGATTTTTGCGTTTGGTTTCTTTATCCGCAAGCGCAAGTTTGCATGGATGATGTTTGCTGTAATGACCATAGGTTTCCTGATTCTGACAATTCCAAATATCAGGATGGAGGTAGCCGGAAATCCAGCGCTAGCACATATGGGAATTGACACTTCTCTTGGCGCCATGGAAGGTAAGGAAGTTCGCATTGGAGCTGCTGCGTCTGGTTTCTGGAGTATTGTAACGACCATGATTTCAACAGGGTCAGTGAATTCTATGCACGATAGTTATATGCCATTGTCAGGTATGAACGAACTTATTGCGATGATGGTCAATGCATTTTATGGTGGGGTTGGAGCGGGAATACTCAACTTCTTCATTTTCATTATATTGGCCGTATTTATTAGCGGATTAATGGTGGGCCGTACCCCGGAATTTATGGGTAAAAAGGTGGAAGCCCGTGAGATGAAAATTGCGATGATTGTAGCACTGGCACACCCGTTTCTTATCCTTGTTGGTACAGCACTTGCCACCGCTTTTCCGGCACAGGGAGCATCTACATTAAACAATCCGGGATTCCACGGTTTTAGCGAGATATTATATGAATATACTTCTTCGGCCGCAAATAATGGAAGTGGCTTCGAAGGGTTGGGAGACAATACCCTATGGTGGAATATTTCTACAGGTGTCGTGCTGTTGCTCGGACGCTTTATTCCGATCATCGGTCCGGTGGCGATCGCAGGGCTTTTGGCCGAGAAGAAATTCATCCCGGAAGGTGAAGGTACACTGAAGACCGATACGAGTACATTCGGAATGATGGTCTTTGCGGTGATTGTCATCATAGCGGCACTATCTTTCTTCCCGGCATTGGCGTTAGGGCCGATCGCCGAATATTTTTCCATGCAATAATTAAAATAATAAAATTTTAGAAATGAGCAATCAACAAACATTGTTTCAGAAAGAACTTGTACAACAAGCGTTAAAGCAATCTTTTGTGAAACTAAATCCTAAGGTAATGTTCTGCAATCCAGTGATGTTCACGGTGGAAATTGGAACGCTGATTATGGCCGCAGTTTGTGTTTGGATAATGACCGGAGAAACTTCACAAGGCGGGCTCGGTTATAATTTCACTGTATTTGTCATTCTGTTCCTGACTTTGCTTTTTGGGAATTTTGCGGAAGCGATAGCCGAAGCTCGAGGAAAAGCACAGGCGGATAGTCTTCGTAAAACCCGTGAGGAGACGCCTGCTAAACTACAGGATGGTCGGGTAGTTTCTTCTGCACAGTTGAAGAAAAATGATGTTTTTGTGTGTCAAGCAGGAGACATCATACCACTTGATGGAGAAATTATAGAGGGGTTGGCGACGATAGATGAAAGTGCCATTACCGGTGAATCTGCCCCTGTCATCCGTGAGGCCGGAGGGGACAAAAGTTCCGTTACCGGAGGTACGAAAGTCTTATCCGACAAAATTGTCGTGCAGGTTACGACTGAACCGGGCGAAAGCTTTCTAGATAAAATGATCGCTTTGGTTGAAGGTGCCAGTCGCCAGAAAACGCCAAATGAAATTGCGTTGACGATACTATTAGCGGGGTTCACGCTGGTTTTTATTATTGTGACAGTGACCCTCAAGCCGTTTGCTGACTATGCCAATGTAGGTATCACGATCGCTTCCTTTATATCGCTTTTTGTCTGTTTGATACCAACGACTATTGGTGGTCTGCTGTCGGCTATCGGCATCGCCGGAATGGATAGAGCATTGCGTGCGAATGTCATCACAAAAAGCGGTAAGGCTGTCGAAACTGCAGGGGATATCGATGTATTGCTCCTTGACAAAACTGGAACGATTACGATAGGAAACCGGAAGGCGACTAATTTTTATCCAGCAAATACGGTTGAAATGGACAGTTTGGTACGTGCCGCTGTTTTAAGTTCTATGGCCGACGAAACACCTGAGGGAAAATCCATTGTCGAATTGGCAGCAGTAAAACCTACGAGTTATGGTGTTCAGGAACCTGTATTTATCAAGTTCACGGCCGAAACACGCAGCTCAGGAATAGACTTTGCCGGTACACGTATCCGCAAAGGTGCGACAGATGCAATACGTGATATCGTAACCAAAGCAGGATACTCATTTCCCGTCGAGACAGACGAACGGGTGAAAGCCATCTCGCAAAACGGTGGAACACCATTGGTCGTGGCCGAAAATGAACAGGTACTTGGCGTGATCGAGTTGCAGGATGTGATTAAACCTGGTATTCAGGAGCGCTTTGAAAGACTGCGTAAAATGGGAATTAAGACAGTGATGGTAACTGGTGATAACCCACTGACCGCAAAATATATTGCTGACAAAGCAGGTGTGGATGACTTCATTGCCGAAGCCAAACCTGAAGACAAAATGAATTATATCAAGAAGGAGCAGACCGATGGTCGATTAGTTGCCATGATGGGTGATGGTACCAATGATGCGCCGGCTCTTGCTCAGGCAGATGTTGGTGTAGCAATGAACAGTGGTACACAAGCCGCCAAAGAAGCGGGAAACATGGTAGACCTAGACAATGACCCTACGAAATTGATTGAGGTAGTGGAAATCGGCAAACAATTGTTGATGACCCGTGGTACACTGACAACTTTCAGTATTGCCAATGACGTGGCCAAATATTTTGCTATTATACCAGCACTGTTTATTACAGCAATTCCAGCACTGCAAGGGTTAAATATCATGCATTTAAACAGTCCTCAGAGCGCGATTCTTTCCGCAGTGATTTTCAATGCGATCATTATACCTTTATTGATCCCATTGGCATTGAAAGGTGTCGCTTATAAGCCTATTGGTGCAAGTGCGCTGTTGCGAAGAAACTTACTCGTATTTGGGGTGGGAGGCGTTATCGTACCTTTCATCGGAATTAAGGTGATCGATCTGCTGGTCGCATTATTTATCTAATATCTTTTAATAAAAATAAAATGAAAACACATATATATCCAGCTATCAAGATCACAGTGGTGCTCTTGGTACTTCTCGCTGTCATTTATCCAGCTGTTGTCTGGGCGATCGCACAACTGGCACCCAATCACGGAAAAGGAGCGGTTATAAGCTATCATAATCAAAAATATTATAAAAATATCGCTCAGTCTTTTACGGATGAAACGTATTTCTGGTCCCGGCCATCAGCCGTGGCATACAATGCTGCAGGATCGGGGGGAAGCAACAAAGGCCCTTCCAATCCTGAATATCTGGCAGCAGTAAAAGCACGTATTGATACATTTTTAAAAGATAATCCGGAGGTATCAAAAGCGCAGGTTCCTGTAGACCTTGTCACTGCAAGCGGTAGTGGACTGGATCCAGATATATCCGTAGCAGCAGCGAAAGTACAGGTTGCACGTATCGCAAAAGCAAGAGCCATGGATGCAAATAGTTTACAGTCCTTAGTGGATGCACATGTGCAAAAGCCACTTTGGGGTATGTTCGGGCCTGAAAAAATAAATGTGCTAGAATTGAATATTGCCTTGGATCAGATGACTGAAAAATAAATACCAAAGAAAAGCCTGATCAAGCGAAGATCATAAAAGACGATAAAATAATTAGATAGATGAAAAAATTAACCCTGTCGACCTGCCTCATGTTCGGGTCAACGATATCCATATTTGCGCAAGAAGATACAACAAAAAACAAAACAGTTTCATTCAGTGGGTATGTTGAGGCCTATTATATGCGTGATTTTAATAATCCCATTGCCAACACACGCCCTGCTTTTGTCTACAGCCACAACAGAAATAATGAAGTAAATATTAATATGGCATTGCTAAAAGCAACGTATGGTACTGAAAATACGCGTGCTAATGTCGCCCTGGCAACAGGCACCTACATGAATGCCAACTACGCTGCTGAGCCGGGCGTATTGAAGAACATCTACGAGGCCAATGCTGGTGTACGCATTTCAAAAAAACACAATTTATGGATCGATGCCGGTATTTTTTCCTCTCACTTGGGATTCGAAAGTGCCATCGGAAAAGATAACTGGACATTGACTCGGAGTCTTTTTGCCGATAACTCGCCATATTTTGAAACCGGCGCAAAAATATCATACACATCCGCATCGGGGAAATTATTTCTTAGCGGGCTTGTATTAAACGGTTGGCAACGTATACAGCGAGTCGATGGCAATAGTTTGCCAGCCTTTGGACATCAGCTTGTTTATAAGCCAACCGATAATTTAACCATCAACAGTGGGTCTTTTATAGGTAGTGATAAAGCTGATAGTGTCAGACAGATGCGCTATTTTCATAATTTATACGCCATTTATCAGCTCAATAGACAGTTTGGCTTTACAGTTGGCTTTGACATTGGGGCAGAGCAAACGGAAAAAGGAAGCAGCAGCTATAATGTATGGTATACTCCGGTGCTGATGGCCCGTTATATGGGTTCGGATAAATTTAGTCTTACCGCTAGGGGCGAATATTATCAGGATAAAAAAGGAGTCATTATTTCTACTGAACCGAAAAATGGTTTCCAGGCATTTGGCTATTCACTCAATGCGGATTATGCTATCCTCCCGAATGTACTCTGGCGGATGGAACTACGTAATCTGGCAAATAAGGAAGCAATTTTCCTCGACCGGAAAAATAATCTGGTAAAAAATAGCACAACTGCCGTGATGGCACTAGCTGTTAGTTTCTAATTAAAAACAAACCTTGCTGTTGGACGTTGATTCAATAGCAAGGTTATCGAAATGATACGCAAAAAATGGAAGAAAGAAAAAACGCGGAACATTTTCTGGATCTGATCAAAAAAGCAAGACGGGGTAGATTCAAGCTCTATATTGGTATGAGTGCCGGTGTGGGGAAAACCTATCGTATGTTGCAGGATGCGCATAACCTACTGCATAGCGGGATTGACGTACGGATTGGTTACATCGAAACACATAATCGAAAGGAAACACATGAGTTGCTGGAGGGAATTCCATTTATTGCGCGGCGCAACCTTTTCTACAAAGGAAAACAATTGGAGGAACTTGATGTAAATGCTGTGCTGAACATTCATCCCGAAGTGGTCATTATTGACGAACTGGCACATACAAATATCGAGGGAAGTAAAAACACGAAACGCTGGCAGGATGTCCTTGAGATTCTTGATGCTGGTATAAATGTGATCAGTGCTGTCAATATTCAACATATTGAGAGCCTAAATGAGGAGGTAAAGGCCATTACGGGAGTGGAAGTGAAAGAACGTGTACCGGATAGCGTGGTGGATTCTGCTGATGAAGTTGTTAATATAGACCTTACTGCGGAAGAACTTATCAACCGTTTAAAGGATGGCAAGATCTATGAGTCGTCAAAAATTCAGGCGGCATTACAGAATTTTTTCAAGAGTGAGCATATTCTTCAGTTACGGGAAATGGCCTTAAAGGAAGTGGCGTCGCAGGTGCAGCGTAAAGTAGAAATAGAAGTTCAGCCACAGCGATGGATACGCAAAGAACGCTTCCTTGCCTGTATCAGTTCCAACGAGATCAAAGCTAAAAATGTAATCCGAAAGACTGCCCGTCTGGCGGGTTACTATAACAGTAGCTGGTTTGTATTGTACGTTCAGGTGCCTGCAGAACGTGCTGATAGGATAGCGCTAAACAAGCAGCGGCATTTAATCAACAATTTTAAATTAGCAACAGAATTGGGCGGAGAAATTGTAAAGATCGAAGCACGTAGTGTTGCAGATGAAATCTTAACCTTATGTGAACAGCGCCATATTACAACGGTGTGCATCGGAAAACCGAGACTGTCGCTGTTCAGAATTCTTCTGTCAACTGATACATTCCGTAGACTGTTGGCACAATTGTCAAAGAAGGATATTGACCTTATTATATTGTCTTAAAATAATGATATATAGCGTATATGATATCATGAACATAAGTTAATTGACAAACAACGATGAAAATAAAAACGAAACTTACTTTTGGAGTAGGCTCCCTGTTTCTCATGATCTTGCTGCTTGCTACATTGAGCGGTTGGTATGTGTATAGGTTAAAGAAAGATACCGGAAATATATTGAAAGCCAATTATAATACATTGCTTTACGCAAAGAATATGCTATTGGCACTGGAGGATATGCCCCAAAAAAACGATGCACTTTCTGGTTTTGAGAACAATCTGAATCAGCAACGGAAGAATGTTACTGAACCCGGAGAACAACAGACCACCGACGCCATTGTTAAACATTTTGGGCAGCTTAAAAGTAATCCACAGGATATGATGGTCATTTCGGCAATCAGGAAGGATATTACACAGCTGATGCAGCAAAATATGGCGGCTATTTCAGCTAAGAGCCTAGTGGCGGATCGAACTGCTGAGCAGGCTATCCTGATCATTTCATTTGCCGGTGCACTTTGTTTTATTATTGCTTTTATATTGCTTGTCAATCTACCGTCCAATATTGCGGATCCAATTGCTAAACTGACCGGAAGTATTAGACAGGTTGCTGGTCAGAACTATAAGGAACGCTTGCACCTACAGAGCACGGGAGAATTTGGGGAACTGGTCAGGTCTTTCAATACGATGGCAGAAAAACTTGAGGAGTATTCGGAAAGTAAGCTGGAAAAGATCTTAAAAGAAAAGAAGCGCATTGAGGCCCTGGTTGACAATATGCATGATCCCGTTATTGGAATTGATGAACATGGACAGGTTATTTTCGCAAACGAAGAAGCCATCAATATCACAACCTTGAAAAAGGAGCAGCTGGTCGGAAGGCTTGCGTCGCTCGTCGCCGGAGAAAATGATCTGATAAGGGATATTTTTAAAGACCTTGCACTTCCGCCGGATCAACGGGAAAAACGCCCCATTAAAATTTATGCAAATGAAAGGGAAAGCTATTTTGAAAAGGATATTATAGATATCAATGTATTACCGACAGGCGAAGCTAACCCAACGTTTATCGGTCAGGTGGTGATCTTGAAAAATATCACTTCTTTCAAAGAACTCGACCTGGCAAAAACAAACTTTATTGGTACGGTTTCGCATGAATTTAAGACGCCCATCGCTGCGATTCAAATGGGCATTCAGCTATTGGAAAATGAACAGATTGGTCACCTCAATCCTGAGCAAGTCGGGCTGCTCAAAGGCATAAAAGATGATTCTGACCGCTTACTCAAGATCACCGGGGAATTACTGAATATGACTCAGGTGGAGAGTGGTGCTATTCAGATCAGCTTACATGCAACTGATGTAAGGCCTATGATTGACTATGCGGTGATGGCAAATCAGTTTGCGGCAGATCAAAAGCAGGTAAAATTTATTTTGGAAATAGATCCTACCATAAACACGGTCGTAGCGGACAGTGAAAAAACAGCTTGGGTATTGACAAATTTTCTTTCCAATGCCGTACGCTATTCCTATGAAGATGCCAGCATCCAGATCCGTGTTGAAAAAATTGAATCGACGATCCGGTTTTCGGTCACCGACCATGGACAAGGTATTGAACCTAAGTACTTAGACAAGATCTTTGAACGTTATTTTCGTGTTCCAGGATCAAAAAAGGGGGGGACAGGGCTAGGTTTGAGTATCAGTAAAGAATTTATTGAGGCGCAGGGTGGTATAATAGGGGTAAAGAGTGAATACGGTGCCGGAAGTTCGTTTTACTTTTTACTGAGAGCAGCAGGCTCAAGTAATCCGTAACGAATAGTATGAGTCATTTTCAATAAAAGGACTGCATCATACGGACTGACCTCCTAGCTGTCGTTTTATTGGCTGTAAAATGGTTTGAAGGACAATTTTGATGAAGCAAATACGGAGCATTATAGGCCATGCCTGAAAAATGCCTGTAATACTCCGTATCCGGTAGAGATCAGCTATTAGTTATTGACCAGTGCCATGGCGCCTTCGCTATAACGTGCACCTACATTCGGGTATTTTTGGAGTATATCTTCGATGGTATTTAAATCCGAATCAGACAATTGTACATCGATGGCGCCTGCATTTTCTTCCAGGTACTTTCTTTTTTTCGTCCCCGGAATCGGAATAATATCATTTCCCTGAGCGAGTACCCAAGCCAGTGCCAACTGTATTGGTGAGCATTGCTTATCTTGGGCCAATAATGCAAACTCAGCGATTAATCGCGCATTATTCGCTGCATGTTCGCCCTGATTGCGGGGAAGTGTTCTTCTGAAATCATCTGCTGACAGACTATCTAAATTTAAGGTATTGGAAAATAAACCTCGGGCCAATGGCGAATAAGGCACCAAGCTAATACCCAGATTACGTACAGTCTCTAGAATTTCTTTTTCCACATCACGTGTTAGTAGAGAATACTCACTCTGTAGCGCTGCAATAGGATGGACGGCATTGGCTTTGATAATTGAAGCCGGTGATGCTTCGCTTAGTCCCAGATACCTTACTTTGCCTTCCTTTACTAATTCCGCCATGGCACCCACAGTATCTTCAATAGGTACATTCGGGTCAACCCGATGGGCATAATACAAGTCTATGGTATCGATGCGAAGGCGTCTTAGGCTATTTTCTACAGCTATTTTTATCCAAGCTGGCGAACCGTCAAAGTAAGTATTTGCAGTACCGCTCGGCCCAGCGGCTCCATCTTTAAAGCGAAAGCCAAATTTGGTCGCTATAAATACTTTGTCCCGATTGGGAACGAGAACTTTTGAAATTAATTCTTCGTTGGCGCCATTCCCGTACATGTCCGCCGTATCCCAGAAATTTACACCGAGATCCAATGCTTTTTCAAGCGTAGCAATACTCTCTTTTTCGTCAGTAGGTCCATAGGCGAAACTCATTCCCATACAACCTAATCCAATAGCAGATAATTGTTCGTTTGTTGTTCCAAGATTTCTATATTTCATGACTGTTATATTTTGTTCAATACAAAAGTAATGAAGGTATCCCATGCCTTACTTAAGACAATCAAACAGATAATTATACTATTCAAACAGTCGTTGTCCGCAATTGGTTTGGTGACATTCCTGTATGTTTTTTAAAAAAATTAGTAAAGTAAGAAGGGTATTCAAAGCCTAAACTATAGGCAATATCCGAGATATTCCAATTTGTATGTAACAGCAAAGCCCGGGCTTCCTGGGCAATACGACCGGCGATATGTGCACTGGTCGTTTTACCTGTTGTTTCCTTAACCGAACGATTGAGGTGATTGATATGTACTGAAAGAGCGTGGGCATAATCGCCCGGACTTTTTAATTGCAGACCTGTATCAACTGTATTTACTGGAAACTGCCGTTCCAAAAGTTCCAAAAAAAGACTGGATACCCGGGTAGATGCGTTGGTATATGAACCAAATTCCTGAGCAGGATTGGATTTCATTGTTTCATGGATCAGTAAATGCAGATAGCTACGCAAGATGTCATCTTTATGTGCATAGCTTGAATTCATCTCCGACATCATTTTTCTAAAAATTGTTGAGATTTCATCCAGTTGTTCCGCATTTGGAAAGTAAATAGGGTTGCTCCCTATTTTGAAAAGAGGAGAATCCTTTAAACTCTCTATGCGTTCACTATGCTGGATAAACTCCTCTGTAAAGACGCAATACCATCCGGATTGTACGGCAGACTCCGGTTCCCAGGCGTAGGGTACGACCGGATTGGCAAAGAGCATGGCAGGACGGTCTATCTGTATCCATTTATCAGCGTAATATAATTTGCCGCGGCCTATAATCAGTGAAGTTTTATAAAAGTCACGACGGTTATAGGGGGAGACCAAGGTACATGATTCTCGGCTAAATACGTTGAAATGCCCTATACCCGTGTTATTGAGCGGTAAATCTAAGTTTGCAAAGCCCGGTTGCCTTTTGTAGAAATCTGTTACGCTTTCAGCTGAGTTCATAGTACTAAATTATAAAATTCGTTTTATAATCCATGGTCATTTACAGTTCAATTTTTCACACCTTATGGATGATAATTCCTATGTCTCTCAGATAAATATGGAGATAGACAGCCACACTTACCGCTAACCCCCAGTACAGTTTCAATTTTATTGTTTGCCATTTATCTTTTTTTTATATTATTGTACAGCTAGAGAATCATTCGTTAGATCAACACATCTACTATCACGAAGAAAGTGTTCTAGTTTGATTAAGAGGGGGGGCAACGATCCTTAATTGCCCAGCATTTTCTCGAAGATACTTTGGAATGTTAACGTCTTTTTTTGAAAAGAAATGAGGGCCAACAACAAACTACCATGATTAAAATATACCATAATAAACAATGCAGCAAGAGTTGTGCAGCGCTGGATTTTTTGCAACAGCACAGCATAGATCTGCAGGTGCAAGAGTATCTCAAAGAAGTACCCAGTAAAGCAGAGCTCTTTGAAGTATTGTCACAACTCGAACTTAGACCATTAGCGCTTATTCGAAAGAATGAAGCCTTATTCCTTGAAAAATTTCAACATCTTCAATTGACAGATGAGGAGTGGGTTGAGGTGATGCTGCAAAACCCAATATTGATTGAACGGCCTATCGTTATTAAAGACGGTAAAGCGGTTATCGGCCGCCCATTGGAAAGAGTCATTGACCTCTTTACATCGGGCTCCTTATAGTGGCTTGATAATTGTGCAATTCGTCCTATGAAACATGTGCTAAATATACTTGCAGCAATACTGGATATCTTCAAATTATTTACATAGTTGAAATATCGTTATCCATCTTTTCCAAAAGAGCTGAAATATGTACTTTAATGTCTTTTGTGGCATGCATCTCTTGGTCTGAAAACTGGTGGTCTTTCAATATAAATTGATGCTCATCATCCTGACTAAGAAAAATTGTTCGTCCCCGAGATAACTGATAAATTTTTGTATTAACGATAGCAATGTCATTGTTAGGCTGAGTGAAAGCAACAAAATTGACACGATAGTCTTTCCTGATCAAAGTACCCTGCCCAAAATAATAAGGATGATTTCTAGATACATTTGCTGCGAAAATTTTATTCGCTTTTGCTAATTCCATTAATGATTCTCCGTTTTCCAATTGAATGACAATATTAAAAAATGAATAGTATTCTTTTGAGCCAACCGCCTTGGTTATTCCAAATGTGTAGATAGCAAACTGCTTACCTTTATAAGTCAAGGAGTCCACTAAATTTATTGTACCTAATGCTTCATACGGTTTTACATGAAAATTGAACATTTGCATTGGCAGAATATCTCCCATTTGAGGATGTTTTGTATTATCTTTTCCCAAGAAATAATCGGTATCTTTTTTCTGTCCCATTGACTGAAGACAGAGAAAAAGCAGTGAGGTTATCCATACGGTTATAAGACGATTCATCATAAATATCTATTGCTTATTTTTTTTTCGAAAATAGCCAATAGTAAGTTGGAACGGTGAAACAATTCGGCAGATAAGCAGATATTGTCGGTTAGCTATGATCAACTGTCGGTAAGAACTGATTGGTCTAATCACTAGCGGAACAGCTTGAAAGGATTGTTTTTACCTGTACGATATGTCTGCTATTGTGGTTAACAAGAAAACGAAAGGTATCTCCGAGACGAATTTTAATCCATTTATTGATGGAAATATTTGTTCGGATTTTGTCGAGATCTTTTGATTTTGCCTGTTCAAGTAATTGGAGAAAATTCTCCTGCTGTTCCAAAAAGATATCAAGCACATTTCTATCCAATTGCTTATATATAGGATCCATCTCCCGAAAGGTCTTCATTTTGTTGGGTCGATCTTTTGGAAGTATACTTATTGCGAAATAATTTCCTAAAAGACCACTGTGGAAGTAGTTTGCTGCTTTCGATTGACTAGCTGCCATTCGTCTTGAAATTTCGGGCAAATAGAAGTTTCCATAGAGATTGAGATGTGCGATACACTCTAGAATATTCCATGAGCCCTCTTGGATACGTTTATTGAGATCATCCAGTGATTGGGTTTTTAATGATTCAACAAAAGCCATATGTTCCTTTGTCTGCCTCCTTAACTGTTCGATCAATTCCAAAGATTTATATTTCATTTCCGCTTTTTTTATAAAATACACGAATAAAAACGAAAAAAAGATTGATCAGACTCAAGATTTACTGATTCGTGAAAAAGTTTCTGGGGTCATCCTTAAATAGTTAGCAATATATTTATTGGGGATAATTTGGAATAGAAAGGGGGTTCTCTCAAAAACACGTTCATATCGAATTTTTGGGGAGTCATGTAATAGATCTTGCTCTCTGTCAAGTTGCTGCTTCACCAGTTCTTCCAATATTTTGATATAAAGCAAGGTATGCTCAGGGCAGGAATGGACAAAATGCATAAAATCTTCTTTTTCCGCGACCAGGACTTCGGTTTTCTTGATCGTCTGAATCACAAAATCTGAATTGGAGTTATCAAAGAACGAGTCTATGGCTACAATAAGATCTCCGGTGTAACCCAATCGTATGATCTGTTCCGCATTTTGTTGGAAGATAGAAACTTTAAGGCTGCCTTTTTTGATGAAATATATTTTTGAGTCTACAGTCCCGCTGTTTTTGATTAGTTCATTCCGTTTAAATGTAAGCACTTTCTTAAAAACGGCGGGTGTAATTAGATCTTTTAATACAGTTATTTCTGCTTTCCTTTTCATCAACTTAACTTCTATAATGATTCTATTTATTCCATTTATCTTCAATCAAATATAAAGTATTCGACTACAAATATAGTGGGACTTCAAACTAATATGGATTTCAAAATAAAAAGTAAATATTTATTTTCAGATTTATGGCAATAATTTGAAATCTTAAGTTTATAAAGGTGACCAGATACTGGGAATTCAGCACGTAGCATCTTCTGGCTTAGATAAATAAAAGCAAATTGGGATCATTAGCTAAACAAATAATATTTAAAATTATGTTTAAATTTTTCAAAGAATTATTGAGTGCTGTCAAGGAGGGAGTAAGAGACGCACAGGAGGAACTTGCACAGGAGGCAGAAATGGATAAAACTTCAAAGGAGCAAGTGAATGGCAAAGAAATGCTGAAGGGCATTTCCTATGAGGAACAATTTGGTACGGCATTGGGGGCGGCGTTCCGCGTTATAGTCTTTGGTGATTGGTTTACTGTATTCGGCAGCGCGGATGATGACGGGACTTATCCCATTCATCTATATCAGTTTGGAAACTATCCCAAACAGGCGGAGTATAGCAATGAATTCTCGAAATTGTTGAAAAGGGATTTCGCGATCGAAGACACTGAAACTTGTCTTCACATTTTAGCAGCATATTGTAATCTTCTTGGCGTAAAGACGCATGATACGGTCCTAAAAGGTCGGGAAGATCAAATCGACAGCGGAAGATGGGACATTGCCAGACCGGGTGTGGATGCTCTTGCTGTTGCGGTGGGCAGCCATATTGTGGCTGCGGCCACGGATGTGGGCTACCTGCCAAAATCAGCAGCTTTGGACATACTGAAAAACCTTTCTTCCTATGCAAGATTGCACTTTAAAGATTGGCACACATTCTCTGAAAAATTTTTGGAGGGAGAGCAACATGTTGGACTGAACAACAAAATAGGAAAATCTTATCTGAAAAGATATATTGGTTATTTAAGGGAAAAGATAGGTAGCCCTTGGAATAATATTGATTGGAATACGCAGCCTCCGCAAGATCATGTGCTGTCAGCTATTGCCTGGACATTTCAGGCCAAGTCGTATCGTAGTTCCCAGGAGTTTGAGGTCGATGTTGCGGAGTATCAGCGTGATATTTTAGCTGATCGGGCGCAGTGGGATGCCAATGAAATTGTGGTGGATGCTGCTGAAATTGAGTTGTGTTATATGTGTTGGATTAAGGATATGGAAGATTTGAATCCAAATGAAACACTATTGGATGATGAAGAAGAGGCTTTTGATGAGGACAACGAAGACAGCGGATACTACCAAGTGGAGATCTGTGCCCGCCTTCGTGCATCCAATGAGAAGAATTTTACCGCACTGGATCTATTGTATCAAATGGAGAAACAATTGATAGGCAAGGAATTGGGGGATCACATATTCTTTGAAGGGCTTGATCGTGTCAAGAATCACCCAGGCGATACGCCCTTGTATTATATCAGCTTTGGAAGCTAGTCTTTTTATTTTCGAGAAACGGAAGTGGGTATCATACTGTTGTTTATTATAAAAAATCACGTGATGCTTGTCATCATGTGATTTTTTAGGTCTCCATCTCGATATTATCCTAGACGGAAGCTTTGATCGCCTTTATTTAGCCGTTGGCCACGGAATTTAGCATATTGAATTAAATTTGGTAATTTTGCGCTGCTAATTAATTACCTTATTATAGGTGTTTTTTTGATGTCCGGAGAGAAACACACATGTCGTTTAACAAAGAGAAGAATGTATTTATACCTTATATTGTTGGTAGGTTTAGTACTATTTATTGTACTATTTAGCTTAATTTTCAGGAAGTATACTGCTGGATTTAAACCTGAAAATAATCAGATCAGTTATGAAGCTTCAGCTGATTTAGTGGGCGAAAAGATCAGAAAGATTTCGTCCCGACCTTTCCTGTTGGGCATGGAAGATAATCTTGTCAGCGATGAAGATTTCTATTTTGATGATATAAACTTTTATGCTATCAATAATAAACAACAGAAAAAGGCAGTTTTCCTGCTGACGGATATAATCGAACTGAGCAAGACTTCGATTACAATCACCAATGATAGGGTCTGGCAAGTCATTATTCAGAATGCTGACAATCATAAGATAGTATTTAAGTTTACCCATAACTATACTCTATGGAATAAAGATTTCTATAAATTTTATAAGAAAATAGAGCAGGTAAACCCTGCTGCGGTAAAATCAAAATGGAGTCTCTGGACAATGTAAGCAGAATGAGCTATCATGAAAACAAGGATGTGTTGAGAATTGTTATATCGGGTAAAAAGCCATGAATAAAGTATTATCAGCGATTTTGATTTCGGCTGCATTCATCGTACAGGTCGCGTGTCAGTCCCCGTCAGGCCAGGAAAAAAATACGCAAAATAATTCAGCTGATCTGAAATCAGCAGAAAAAGCAGTTTCCTTTAACGATGGCCGTTTGGTAAAATACATGAAAATAGCGTCAGGACATACTGATACGATTTTTATTTCCGTTCATCGAGCAGATTCTGTTCGGATAAAAATCAAAACGCCCTCGGATACGGCTAATATTCGAATTAGCCAGCTATTTTCTCCAAACGGAACAGCTGACGGACCATTTGGGAAAGAATTGACCCATCGTTTTATCGATAGCGGACAATACTATATTACTGTCAATGAAAATAAAATGGTTGGCAATCGGTATACTGGTCCCTATGAAGTGGAGATTATTCCAAATTGAGAAAATCCTTATCATTTTGATAAGGCCTTTTCTTTATTATATTTTTTAAAATAAATTTATCTTTCTGTATATCAGTTTTTTACTTCTTGTTTGTTGTTTTGGAATATCGTTTGGTTGATCCTTCTAGAGTGGATAACATGTATGTATAAAAAAACGATATAATGGAAATAAGAAAAAGAATGGATGAAGGGCAGACGGTAGATTTTATTGCCGCTGTAATCCCTGAATTAAATCTAAGATTAAGAAAATCAGAACTGAAAGGAGACTACAAAAATATTGTAAAAGTGATCTCACAGTTTGCAGAAGATATCATTTATGCCAAGGATTGGCACCGTTTTGAATGGATTATGCAAGTCATGGCTTATGTGCATGATCGGGGGACCTCCGAACTCCAGCTTGTGATAAACGGATTACTTCCAAATACCTTTTCCAGATTTAAACGAGCATGCAACACCATTGAATGGGATTACCTTGAAGCCCGCTTACCACTTTCTATACAACGGCTTGTTTTGCCCGAAGATACTCATGGTAAAGAAAAAAACAAGCATGCTGAATTTCGTCCCTATGAAAACAACTGATGTATTGATTCGACAGACGATTCCGGCCGACTGTAAATATGCCGTTCAGATCTCCCAGGAAATGGAAGCTTCAGCACGTGCGCGTGGTACCGGAATTGGAAGAAGAAGCCCCGAGTCTATCACTCATAAAATGTCGGAAGGAAATGCTGTTATCGCTTTGACCAAAGAGGGAGAATGGGTTGGGTACATCTATTTGGAGGCTTATGGACATGCTAGCTTTGTTTCTCATTGTGGCTTGATTGTAGCTCCACAATGGCGCAGACTTGGGATTGCAACCCAAATGAAGGAGTGTATATTTTGGTTAACACGCGAAAAGTATCCAAAGGCAAAGATATTTGGTATCACAACGACATTGGCGACTATGCGGATCAATTCAAAACTCGGACTGCGGCCGGTAACTTTCTCTGAAATCACACAGGATGCGTCGTTTTGGCGTAAATGTGAGCAATGTGTGAATTATCAGAATTTAAAAAATACAGGATTTAGAAACTGCTATTGTACCGCAATGATATTTGAACCGGAGATAGCATTAAACGCAAGTAAATGATGAATATAAAACAGGCTCAGGAAATAATTGTTTCGATAGTACCATTGGTGCAAACGGAAATCTTGCGACCCGAAAATGTTGGAAATCCAATTACTATAATCCGAATTCTTACCGCTTATATTGAAAAAATGATAGCGCAGGAGCGTGAAGAGGAGTTGGGAAAAGCGCTGCATCTGATGGAATATATGTACGAAAAAGGAGAGTGGAGACTTCAAAATGCGGTGGAAAATATATTTGTTTTTTCATTGGACGGTATTTTGAATACCTGCCCTGAATCACGTCGTGGTAAAGTGACCGGTAAGATTCCTATCGGAATTTATACCGCTTATGTCAATCAGATATATAGATCAGGCAGTTAGGCCTGATCTATATGGTCCAAACAAGATAATAGGACTATAATCTTTTAGCGGCAAATAGGCTTAGTCTACCAGCATAATTCTCCCATTTATAGCTTTCCAATACCCCTGTTGCAGTAATTTATCGAGTGAATTATTGACAATTATCTCAATTTGAGCACCAGTCTTTGAAAACCCAAAGGCTCTTGCAGTTGCGCGCACAAGATCATCCCGTAACAGACTGAGATTGGTGTCCATGATCTCGATGAGTGCAAGTTCTATTTCTTGGGGAGCAATATCTTCTATTGCCCGTTTTTCCAGACTATTGTCTCTATAGTGAGTCAAGCCAGTAGACGATTGTCCTTGGTCCCAATAAAAACTTTGATGTGAAATTTCCTCCCTTACATCTGGTAGCTTTTTTATAAGCTCACTTAGATATTGGGTAAGTTTTGCGGAGGATCTTGGGAGATCCCATAGGCGCAGTACTTTGCGAAACAGATGATTTTGACCAATTGGAGATTCTGTACGGATGATTTTCAGAATCTGATTGCTTAATGTTGTACGATGCATTGCATCATAAATTGATTCCGCACTAGCTGTTGCCATTGAACTGACATTGGCACTTACATAGGGCTTCATTTTACTTGAAACAATCGCATCATCGGATATCACTGAAATATTTGACTTTGTTTGCGGCTGTGAAGCGTCAATGATGATAGGTTCTTGCGTCTTCGCGTCATTCATGATACGTTGAATTTCCGCTTGAATGTCAGCCAATATTTTTTCTCTGTTTTTTATCCAGTCTAAGGTCCAGATGCGGTAAATATTCCATCCTAAGGATTGCAGAACATCGGGGATAAGCAGTTCTCTGTCATTTGTCGTTTTTGTATTGAAGTAGTTTTTTCCATCGACCAAAATTCCCAAAATATACTGTTGTGTATGCATAGGGTTAACAATACCAATATCAACACGGTAGCCAGAGGTTCCGATATTCGTTTTTACTTTTATACCATTTCGATCTAAATGTTCGGCAATAGATTGGATGAGCGTATGTTTTTCTTTCTCTGGGGCGGCAGTTTCCGTTGTTTGCAATATACCTCTTTCCGCAAAGTTCAAAAAGGCTTTCAGTCCTTGAACACCAGCTGAACCGGTACGGCTTAAGTCGATCTGATCCCCCTTTAACGAAGAGAAAACACGCATTTCATATCGGGCCCGCGTTACTGCGACATTTAGCCTTCGCCAACCACCCTCACGATTCAATGGACCAAAATTCATGGAAACTTTCCCTTCTTCATCCGGGCCATAGCCAATTGAGAATAAAATAAAATCACGTTCGTCGCCCTGAACATTCTCCAGGTTTTTAATGAAAATCGGTTCCTCTCCCTGCAGTGCGGTTTCCTCTAAAACAGGGTATTCGGAAAATAAAGCCTGTAGTAAATCTTCTATTAGATTCTGCTGTGTTTGACTAAATGTAACCACACCTAATGAACGATGGGGACGATGTTCCAAATGGTGTTTTATGTATTGAATAACAGCCTCAGCTTCGCTCTGATTTGTTCTTGTTTTCCCTTTGTCATAATGGCCGTTGATAAATTGAAAACTTACCTTCCTGTCCTGATCGTCATGAGAAGGAAATGTCAGCAATTTGTTTTCATAAAAGTTAGAGTTACTAAAAGAAATCAGGCTTTCATGTTTACTGCGGTAATGCCGTAGCAGGTATTTCGAAGGAATAGACAAGGCGAGGGTATCATCAAGGATACTTTCGAGATCCTCTAATTCCAGATTGTCTTCATCGACTTTGTTGCTGGCAAAGAAACTGGTTGGTGGCATTTGTTTGGGATCACCGACAATAATGGCCTGTTTTGCCCTTGCAAGAGCACTGATTGCCTCTGATGTCGGTAATTGTGAAGCCTCATCAAAAATAACAAGATCAAAATGATCTGTATTTACGTCGAAATATTGGGCGACCGAAATTGGACTCATCAACATACAGGGTTTCAAACGGGGAAGTAATGTCGAAATTTGATCAAATAAACGGCGGATACTGACCCCACGCCCCCGGTTACGGATGGCACGTTGTAAAATGCCAATCTCCGAACTATGGACCGCTTCTTGGGCGAGATTCGGAATTTTGTTGCTTAGTTCCAAAACCAATTGATCCCGCACCAGTTGGGTAAACTCTTGATGAAGTGTTTTATACTGTAAGATCTGTGCTTCATATACAGCCGCGTCAAAACCATTGAGAATATTGGACTGATCCAACGATTTTATGAAATAATTGAGATGCAGTACACTTTCCATATCTCTGCTTAATTCATTTTTATCAATCTTGTTTGATTCAAGAAGGTCAATCAACCAGGATAATCCAAGTTTTATTCCCTGATCTTTATAATAATTGTACCGGATCCAGTCTTCAAGTTTATCTAAATGTTGTTTTATCTGATTTAATTCTTCAACATCCGGAATATCCGTTAGAAATCTCGAAATTTCCTGATGTTTATCCGCATACTGCTGCAGAGTAAGTATAGTGGCAGGGATCCTCAGCTTTAAATTTACATCCATGAGGATGTTGGCGAGCCAGGATTGAAAATGTTCAAATTTGAGATATTTCGCCAGACTATTTAATTCTTCCAGCTCACGCTGGTTCTGGAATAAGGTGTTCAAGTCAACCTTGTTACCGACTAGATAATAGCTGGTCGCTTCGTTTATGGGAATAAACTGCGGCTCGCTTAAATTCTTCGTAACGAGATCGAAGGAATTCTTCTGATTAAAGAATTGATCAACTTGTTGTTCGGAGCTGATTTTATTTGCGGCAAAACCATTTAAGAAGTTCTTTACTTTGCGCTGTTTCAGCCACCTGGGCAGAAACCACGAATGTTTTGACTGATTCCAGAGTGATTCAATAGGGTTAAAGTCTGTGGTGAATATTCGGTTGCCAAATTCTGTGATAAGCACTTGCTCCAGTGTCTGCTTTTGGGTTTGCAATTCAATCCAGTGATGTAGTAAATTCTTTTGACGTTGGTCAAAATACACATTTACGATGGCCTGATGCGCTTGAAAATGAGCTGTTTTTTCGAGAAGTGAGCATAGAGAAGTTTTGTTTACGAACCAATTGTCTGACATATTCAGCTGCAGATCCGATTGGGCTTTAGTCGCATGAATAGAGGCCTGAACGTAATCGTCGATAGATTTTCCAATCTGATTTTTATGGGCAAAGTTCTGATCTTTCAAGTGGATCAAACGTAACGGGTGGGTGTCAATCGGAGGTAAATTAGCTGTTAATTGTCCAAACGGGATGGCCCAGTCCTGCCATTCATTCCAGGTCTTTTTATCGATTAGATCCAGTTGCAAAGGTAGCAGCCATGCTGTGTTGATTGCAATATGATTGCTGTCCAGATAGGAGACGGAGTCATACAGGCTCCAACCTGCTGCGAAGGGCTGATGTAGGGCGTCTACGTAGCGACTTAACGCCGCTTTGCGCTGATCGATACGTTGTGCCTCTTCCTGAAAATCAATATGACTTTGATATTTGGGTGTTTCCAGGCTCTGCTCCAGTTGCCTTAGCACATCTGATTTTTTGGATTTATTGGAGTGTAGCTCCAGACAAAAGGAGCCCAATCCAATTTTTTCCAACCGGCGATGGACAACATCCAGTGCCGCCTTTTTAGCAGCTACAAAAAGTACCTTTTTGTCATTCGCCAAGGCATCTGCGATAATATTGGTAATGGTCTGGGATTTACCGGTACCGGGAGGTCCATGTAAGACAAAGCTTTTATTTGCGTTCGAGTGACGGACAGCTTCCAATTGCGAATTGTCGGTTGGTATCGGTAATGTTAACTGCGAAGATGGCATCAGTTCCAGATTTTCCGAATCGCCGCTGATATCCAGCATTTCCGAAAGCCTCCCGTCAATTAAGCTCTTTACAATCGTACTTTTTTCAATTTCTTCAGCATATCTGGATAGATCTTGCCATAAAATCAATTTGTTAAAAGAAAAGTTTCCTAGAACAACCTGTTCTAAAATATCCCAACCTCCCAGATTTAAAATAGACTTTCTTAGAATGGCGAGTACTTTCTGTACATCTACTCCTGATTCATCCATCGGTAGTGTCTCCAACGTACTGAGGTTGAGCTTGAATTCCTGCTTGAGATATTCCAATAAGGTAATATTGATCATAGCTTCTTCCTCACGGCTTCGGAGTGTAAATTTGGTATTTACAGATCGACGGGATAATTCAACCGGAATCAATAGGATAGGAGCGAGTCTGGCCTGTTGCTTGGTCTTGGGTTCAAACCATTTCAATAGGCCAACACCCAGATACAATGTACTCTTCCCGTTTTCTTCTTCGGCCAATTTCGCATTACGGTATAAGTGCGTTAAAATGATATCCAGGTCATCCTGATGGTAATGGGTCAGCAAGCGGTTGTAGCGAAATGCGTCATCTGCGAGTTTAAATAATGGCTCGGAGAAATGTAAAGGTTCTGAATATAGATTATAACGGCGTAAGAGCTGCTGATTGTTATTTGGGTGAATTGACAGTGATTTTCCGTTCGAAAGATGATCTTCCAGATGGTCTATTTTCAGATCCACGATTTGCAGCATGCTTTTGGTGAACCGCAGATTTAATAGATTATTTCTGAGCGAGAGATCGAGCAACTTCCTTTCCCAGATTTTTTGTTTGGTTAGATCTTTGGACTCACTAAGAGCTAGCTCCAGATCGTTGTCATCTAGGTCAAAATGATCAATGGTCTGTTGTTTAGGTAAGCTCAAAGAGTTCTTTATATCCGTATTGTTCAGCTCTTCTTTTCCCGTAAAAGGTAAGGGAAGAATGCCATGTGAACGGGCATGTTTGATATCGAGGGATAAGATAAAATTGTTTGCATGTAGGAGCTGTGTTTCGGCGATGTTCATTGCCTCGCGCATGGTATACGCATTTCCCCGGCACAGATGAGTAGATTCAATTAAAGCAATATCATCAATTCCATGGGCGATCCGTTTTGAAATAGCGGCCTGGTCATAGTTGATTACTGCCTCTAACCGTTGGTCACCGAGCCAGACACCAATAAATGCATGACCATACGTAACAATAATAATCGGATTCAGATCGATTGCTTCTAGGCAGGCCGCAAATAATAGGGAGATATCAATACAGTTTCCGAATTTGGTTTCATAAATCTGATCGACCAGACGAATCCGCTGACCTTCAGTTTCGAAGCTAGGGGGCATCGCACTGTAGGTAATATTGCTATTTAAAATTGCCTGATATATCGCCATTACTTCCTGCAGAACACGCTCCTTGCTATTGGATTGATAGCCCCAAAAAGCCGGCTTTAATCTATTTTTCTCAAGAATCTTGATCGCCGCCGCTTTAATTGTATAGATTATAGGGTGATTGGGTAAGACATAAGACGCTAACAGCTCCGGATATGTACTAAATCCGCCAAAATGATCCATCGGTAACACCTTTACGGTGAACTTTTGCTGGTGTAATATTTCATTTTTAGAAGAGATAGTACAGGTAATGGTGTCCAGATCTTTCTCCACAAGATTCCGGATATATGGAATATTGTAGTCGAAAGCTAAATTTTTCAGCGTTACTGGTATTCCCTCCGAAAATTTATCCATATGAAATGTATAAGGGCTGAACAGTCCGATTTCAGAAATCATCTCAATTTTAATATGCTCGATATCTCTCGTGACCGTAGTGATTTTAATTTTTTCCACTAGGGACAGGTTATGGAAACAGAAGCTATAATTAAAGTGGGAAGCCTTCTCTATTGCAACTTGAAAATAAGCATTAGTTTCGATCATTTTAAAAAAATATATTAGTTTAAAGATATTGAAAATTTATATACTCCCATCGCTTTATACACGAATTGTAAATGTCGTTTTGAGTGTAATTTTTGGCAAAATAGATAAAAGGAGCATTTTTAATTTTGTTTCGTATTTAATATATAGTTCAAAATGAAAAAAATATATGCCTCCTTTATGGGTGTAATGTTGGTTGTGTTGACCAGTTTTGTGATGGCTCAAGAACATAAAACACAGGTTTTGGTCCTTATTCACTCAGATCATGGCGGCACATATGAGCTGGCAAAAGAAATTGTGAAAGGTGTTGAGCGCAGTGGTAAGGTACAGGCTGTCGTTAAACTGGTAAAAAAATCACCCGATCCAAAACTTATCGGCCTTGCTGTCGCAACAGTAGAAGAACTGCCTAATTATGACGGAATTGCTTTTGGATCACCCGTATATTTTGGTAATATAAGTACCGGAATGAGCGAATTTCTGGCAAAAACAGTCGATCTGTGGTCCAAACATGCATTGGAAGGAATTCCTGCAACAGTGTTTATGTCTGCGGGCAGTGGTGCGGGGAAGGAATTGGCTCTGCAGTCATTCTGGAATACTCTTGCTGTACATGGGATGATTCTGGTCCCTACGGGGATTCAGGGGAATGATAAAATAGATAAGTCTATTCCACAGGGAAATACTGTCCTTGGGACAACAAGTCTTGCTTCATTGCCCAACACCCAAAGACCAAGCAAGAGTGAACGCTATCTGGCCGAGTTGCAGGGAATGAACTTTGCGAAAGTTGCCTCAGGCTTGGTAGGCATACGAAATGGCAAAACGCTTAACGAAATCGGTAAAATAACAGATTTGGACAACGAACAGTCCGTTAATAATCGCTTGAAGGAAAAACATATTGTACTTCCAAAAGTTCCCCAGCCTGCTGGAAATTATCAACCCTATGTCCGTGCCGGAAATTTAGTCTTTATCAATCAGGTTGCACTTAAGGATGGTAAAATATTTAAACCGGGAAAATTAGGCATGGAGGTCAGTGAGCAGGAGGTCAAAGAGGCTACCGAAATTACGATGCTAAATGTGCTTTCTGTGCTTAATGATGCAGTAGGTGGAGATCTGAATCGAGTGAAACGCTGTGTGCAGCTAACAGGAATTTTTAATACCGAAGACCGTTATAGTAAACATGCCGATCTAATGAATGTAGCATCGAATCTTGCTGTCACTATCTTCGGCGATAATGGGAAACATGCCCGTGCAACTTTTGGTGCGTCATCTTTACCCATAAATTCATCTGTTGAGATACAGGCAATCTTCGAGATTGATTAGCCAGGGCGCTATTTATCCATTCATCAAATAGCAGATATTGTCCTTTAAAAGGAGATTTCGCTCTTTGGAAGATAAATAAAAATGCCAATGTGATAAACATTGGCATTACCTTTACGTCCTATAAAGTTTCAGGGATGTTATTCAACTTCACCTTTATATTTGACTGTACCATTGACATACAAATCTGATTTTTTTGCATCATATTTATAAATATCCTTTTGGTACAGGTTATCTTCCGTTTTATTCAGAATAACAGTTGTTTTATTGTCATCTGGCAAAAATAGTTCCATTTTTGATTTATCATCGTTTGCGACAACAAATGCACTGATGACAGCATCTCCCGCTTTGGTACCAACAGGATTCAACCGCATTCCGACATTAAACACCTGAATACATCCCTGCTTAACCTCACTCCAGGTTTGACCCGCGCCCACAAGACACCCATGTTCATCTTTATCTCCGCCAATAGATGGTGTTTCTTCTTTGGCCTGATCTTCCGTGCTCTCAGTAGATTTTGATTGCTGTGCATTGTTACATCCTGCAAATAGGACCACACTCAGTGCTAGAATCACTATTTTTTTCATTTGAATCGGTTTTTCTATATGTTCTGATTCTGCTGTGCAATAAATATACCATATTTGTTAAATTGTACTTTTTATCTAAATAAATTAAGCGCTGCATAAATATTGCCATAGGGCAAGTTAATTTAGTACGCTGTTTATTAATATTGTCTTGCAGCTGATAGGTTACTATTGTCTTGCGGCAATCAGATCTGCCAGACGCAGCAGATGATCGAAATATAAATAGGAAAGACAATGATCAATAGATAGAACGTATTTAGCCTAAAAATATAACATATGGAAGCTACAGACTCAATCAGGAATACTCTCGTTTCAGTTGTTTTGGTGGAAAGACCAATCGAAGATGTTTGGAAACATTGGACCTTTACCGGATCCATAAAACAATGGAACATTCCATTTGATGATTGGCATTGCCCCCTTGTGACAAACGATTTTAGGGAAGGAGGGCAATTTAATTTTCGAATGGAGCGAATGGAAGACGGAGCGGGCTTTGACTATTGCGGCGTGTATAACCGCATTATCCCATTAGAATATATTGAAAGTACCAGTGCAGGGAGAAACTGCATTGTCGAATTTCAGGCAATAGATAACAATACAATCATTAGGGAAACATTTGAGCCGGATACAAAAACCCCTTTAGACCTTCAACAAAAATTTACTGACTCTGTTCTGACCAACTTTAAAAAATTTGTGGAAAGCAGATAAATTTTTCCCTAAATAGGCCAAAGTAATTAATATTGAATTATGGATATATTGGACAATCACTCAGGCTATTCGCCAGCGAATGGAATAAAACTATATTATGAAATCTACGGATCGGGCAAACCGCTGATACTTATTCATGGCGGTGGTTCTTCAGGTTTTTTTGATTTTGAGGAAACAGTGAAACGGCTGCAGAATCAGTACCAATTGATTCTGCTGGATATGCAGAATCACGGAAGGTCGGCACATCGAAAAGTCCCCGAAACATTTGAGCAGGATGCAGAGGACATTGTAGCAGTATTGGATCATCTCGCCATAGATAAAGCTTCATTTTTTGGTTTCAGTAACGGTGCGACCACTATTTTGAAACTCGCTTCTCTTTTTCCTAATCGGGTAGATAAAGTGATCGCAGCTTCCGGTAATACAAAAAGGGCAGGGTTATTAGATGGTTTTTTTGAGAGTATGTCAGCTTCAACAATCGAGGTGATGCCGCCTTACCTGAAAGAAAACTTTTTGAAGTTAAACCCTGATTACGAAGATTTTAGAAATATGTATGAAAAAGACAGCCAACGAATGATAAATTTTCGGGATTTTGAAGCCGGAGCTTTAGAAAATATATCATGTCCTGTATTTCTGATAGCAGGGGATCAGGATGTGGTGAAGGGAGAGCATTTAGCGGAAATGCAAAAACAGACCCCAAATGCCCGTCTCATGATCTTACCCGCCAATCATGGAAACTATATGATGAAAGGTTTCAACGGTGAGTTTGATGAAGGATTAATTGATTTTACCATTTTTCAGGTTCGAAAATTCCTGGAAGCCCAATAGCAACTTACTGCAGCGATAACCTATGCATTAACGATTCGATTTTAGGACGGTGATTGTTACACCTAGTGCCGCATACTTCGTTCCAGACTTCGCATACGTTGCTTATTTTTGCCATCTACACGGGAAGCAACCGCCCAAATAGCAGCCGGTAGCCAACCTAGAATAGTGAGCTGAAGAATTAAACAAATAATTCCACTGAAAATTTTGCCTCTTAAAAAAAAGGATAACCAAGGAAGTAACACTGCGATCAAGATCATATCAATTGATTTATAAAAGAGCAATAACTTATGTTAAAATAATGTACGTTTATCTGGCTATAGATAGCTTTGATGTTCAAAGCAAAAATCGGTAATAATTAGAAAGAAAGCAAATAACAATGGTGAAAATTACTGTTACTTGCCTCAATATGAAGATCGTTGCAAATACTGCCACTGCCGGTGTGGTGAGTCATTATTTGGCAAATCGATAAAAATGTTAAGAAATCTTAAAGTTTTCTGTTTCTAATCTTCTTTTGAAAATTTAGTGGAGGAGTGGCACCAATGTTGATGTTCCCCTGTCGAATATTTTTAGATGCAGTTTACAATCGAATAAATGACGGAACAAATGAAAGAGAGCAAAAACATTATTGATATTTTGGACAATAAATATAAGGCTTATTTAGAAGATGAAGGAAAATGGCTTAATGAAGGGTTCAGAAATATTTTTACCGAAGGTGAAGCCAACAGAGAAAATCTAAAAACACCAGTTTACCTGATGTTGCCTGAAGAAATACGGGAATATGTGGATCAACTGTTATTAGATCATTTAAGTTAGAAAGAAGGGAAAGAGCTAATTCTCAGCAGATTTTTCTACGCATTTAAGATCTCCTTCTTCCTTCTGGGGTTTGACGAGATTCCTTATACCGAATCTTTTGATCGTTTGATAAATCTGCTGTTTTTCTTTTCTGCTCAGCACATTCAGCATGGTCAGCATCTCTTTGCCTTGCGTGGTCTCAAGTTCGAGTCTCGTTCCCGTCCAGATACTCGCTATTATTCGGATATCGACAATTTGCACAAATGGAACAAAAACCAATAAATCCACGTCCGTTAATGCCTTTTTTAATACCGGATTACCGGACATTCGTTTGAAATAAAAACCCCGTATATCTGTTTTTGCACGAACGGCTCTTTTCTTGTTTTTCAAAACCCAAAAACCGGTAACAATACAGATAAGTTTTAATGGAATCGCTACCATAACATGTAAAAAAGGGGCAATATCGATGCTTAATGTCGCTAGACCAATGAGCACCAAAATGACGGCGATAGTGACCCTTTTCCAATTTGGTGGATAATAAATCTTTTCAGACTGAACCTCATTAACCATAAGCTCTTTACTATTTTTGATAAATATAAAGGTGTAAATTAATGCGAATATGCTGTTTTTACAATCCGTCCGAAAAGATTTTATATTCGATCATACACCAAATTGTCGCAGATGATGATCCATGTGCTTATAGACTAAAATACCAATTTCTTCGGTATCCATTTTTCCGAAAAAGTCATGGATAAAATCAGGATTTGAATAGTGACCATAGGATTCAATTTGCTCCGTCCAGTTTTTTTTCTGAGAAGCAGTGACCTGACCCTTATTGTCCTTAACAGCGAAAATACCTGCAGGTACATTTTTTTTCAGCGGTTTATCATCTTTTATCATGCCTTTTAGAGCCATTTTTCC
This sequence comes from Sphingobacterium sp. HMA12, assembly GCF_002933815.1. Classification (GTDB taxonomy): domain Bacteria; phylum Bacteroidota; class Bacteroidia; order Sphingobacteriales; family Sphingobacteriaceae; genus Sphingobacterium. The sequence goes on along the minus strand of NZ_BEYR01000001.1, from coordinate 2,157,480 downwards.
GAATATCTTCCCAAGGAATTCCTGTTTGTAATGATGTTTGTTCCTACCCAGAATCCAATCATTCCAGATTGTACAATGTTTGATCATTTGATATACATTCATTTTTCCCCATTGTGCTGTGTTATTGGGCGTGAGGAGCTCAATTCTTTGAATCAGTTCCGCTCTTGCTGTGGTGTTGAATATTGTTTTCATCTTTTTTTTTTATAAAGTTAGGACGGATATCGCCACTTATCACCACGTAAAAATGACATTTGAAGGTGGTTTTCGTGCCAAAAATTATGCGTAAATTTAAAAAAGGGAATAACATTAATTATTTGCAGATGAAACATATATCGGTCATTATTTATAACTCTGTGTTGTCGACGGCAGTGTCCAATACAGTTGCTTTACTCATGAGTGCAAATGAAGCCGCGTTAAAAAGGGGGATGCCGATGCCATTTGAAATTGAATTAATTGGAGTCGGTACAAAAACAGTACGGTCCATTCTACCGATTCAATTTTATTGTACAAGAACACTTGGAGAGGTGTACCAGACAGATGTGATCATAATTCCGCCCATGAATGTAGCTGTGGAGCAAATTGAATCATTTTTAGAAGACAACCGGGAGTTGATCACTTGGCTTAGCGATAAATATGAGCGCAGAACGGAAGTGATCAGTCTGTGCACCGGAGCCTATTTTTTGGCAGAAAGTGGATTATTGGATGGCATGTCAGCAACCTCACACTGGGGAGCTATAATAGATCTGGCCAATAGATATCCCAAAATCGTATTTAAACCCGAGCATGTGGTTACTCATTCCAAAGCAATTATCACAGGTGGTGGTGGTTTCTCAGCGTTAAATGCAGTGCTCTATTTTATCGAAAAGAATTGTGGTAAAGAAATTGCAATCGAGCTCAGTAAATTCTACGCATTGGATTATGGGCGTACTTCACAGAATATATTTTCAGTTTTTTCGGGGCAACGTCTTCACGATGATCAAGATATCCATAGAGCGCAGAGCTATATCGAAGAAAAGATAAAAGCAGATATCTCGGTCGAACAGATCGCTGATCACGTCAATATGAGCAAACGGAATTTTATCCGTCGATTTAAGAATGCAACACGACTGAACCCTATTGAATATATTCAACGAACAAAGATAGAGGTGGCCAAGAAAGCGCTGGAAATGGGAAATGCAAATATTGCCGATGTCACCTATAGTATCGGTTATAATGATCTAAAGACCTTCCGCAATTTATTCAAGAAAATAACGGGATTGACCCCTATGGATTATAGAAACAGATACAAAGGTCAATTTGAGGAAGCCCCGATTGTTTCGGAATAAAAGACCCCTTCTGTCTTTGTTTAATGACTTTAACCAGTAATGGCAACGCACTGGACTGTCCGACATCTCAAATCTGGATGATGAGGTGAATTCGTTTTAAGGATATTTTTGCCCGTATAAATCAAAATATTTACTAAAATGAATTATCAAATTAAAAAAGCTAGTCTCGAAGATCTGGAACAGACCGCAGAACTGTTTAACCTCTATCGGATGTTTTATCGGCAGGAATCGAATCTTGAAAAAGGGAAGGTCTTTTTAAAAGAACGGCTTCTGAATAGCGAATCGGATATTTTTCTAGCGATAGTAGACGGTAAAGCGGTGGGGTTTGTACAGTTGTATAAACTGTTTCATTACACTAAACTAGAAATGCAATGGCTACTGAGTGACTTATTTGTTCATCAGGACTATCGTGGTAAAGGACTCTCTGTAGCACTCATAGACCGGAGTAAACAATGGTGTGCGGAAACCAATGCCTGTGGGTTGATGCTCGAAACCGAAAAAACAAACGACATCGGCAATACGCTATATCCACGTTGTGGATTTGAATACGATGGCGTTCACAACTATTATCATTGGTGGAATAAAAAGTAAACTATATTTTGTCTAGTCCTTAGCATCATCTGATTATTTGGACTAGACTTTTTTATGAATTTACAGTTAAGCTAGTATTTGATGCCGGTGGTGATTGAGGTGGGTCACATAATCGGCCATCAAAAACGCGAGCGTTAGATCGTTACATTTTCGCATTGTCAGACCTCTTGTAATCAGCGTCCTGAATAGAAATAAAAGCTGCTTGTTGAGTGATAACCATAAGTCCGTAAGCTGTTTAGTCTCTGACTGCTGATAATTTGCGCTTTCACAAAAGTCATCCTGTGCGTAAAAAATCTGCGGGTTTTCTTCAGATTGTGCTCTTATAAACCGGAGATAGTTTGTCATGGCGCTATCTATCAGGTGCCCTAAAATTTCCTTTTTGCTCCATTTTTCAGGAACTGACTTCTCATTAAATGTGATGGTATTAATAGCCGAAAGTTCTGCAGGAAAAGTATTAATGAGAACTTCAAATTTATGTATAAAATCGTCCATTTTTATTGAATGTTAATATGCTGATAGTTTTGTGTTAAGTAAATAGATGGATTGTTAATTTTTCAAAAAATAAATACTTTGTTTGAAATTTGACAAAACAATTTTACTGCAAGTCTTATTTAGAGATAAACTGTTATTGCTAATTAATAAATAAAAATTCATGAACAGAAATCAATTTGTTTTTAAATCCATTTCATGGTTTGGATTAATGGCATCCCTATGGTTTACGGGGTGTCAAAAGCAGGTATTATCGACGAATGAGGATGATGCAGCGAATCGTTTAAATCAATTAAAAGCGCAGGCTGCAGCTGTATCAACGAATGCTGTTGTAGAATGGAATCAGGAACGTCAAAAAATAGACGGTTTTGGTGCCTTTGGCGGTCGTATTGTTCCCTTCTTTGAATCTCCGAAGAGAGACAGTATTTTAGACTATCTTTGGGGTAATTCGGGGCTAAAGTTGAATATCCTGCGGGGTAAGGTGTTACATACCTATCCATTCAATCAACAGAATCGAGCGGTAACCATTAGGCCTGCGGGGGTTGATATCGATGTCGCAGTTAGCAGTCCTGCTTATCAGGCGCTCTCAGCAGATGCGCGTGAGCATCTAGGACAACTTTGGATATTAAAAAAGGCCAAGGAAAGATTTCAGGTTCCGATTGTTATAGCAAGTACCTGGACACCGCCGCTTTATATGAAGACGAATCCCAATAGTATCAGCGCTAAATGGTTCAATGGACTTAACCTGAATACATCTTCAACGCTATTTGCCCGTTATCTAGCCGGTTTTGCTAAAGCCTATCAAAATGAAGGCATAACAATCAACGCCATTTCACCAAGCAATGAACCTGAAAATGTGTTTTCGGATTGGGATGCATCTTATTGGGCGTCGAACAAACTGGGTGAGTTTATCACAAATAACCTAAGGCCGGCATTAAATGAAGAGGGTCTACAGAGTACAAAAATCATTTCTTCGGAAAATGCTGCATGGGGGACAGCCAATACCTTCCTTTCTGGAATGGACCGAAGTAATGTCGATATTCTAGCGGGACATGGTTATGTTGAAATAACGGAGTTGATCGGCGGAAAAAGAGGTTTCAACCAGAATCCATCAAAGTGGACGTTTGCTACAGGTGGCAAACCAATGTGGGTAACGGAAGCTTCGGATGATGGCGGAAACTATGATGCCGGAATTGAAGGTGGACTGAAGTTGGCTGTTAACATGCACAAATTGCTTGCAGACTGTGATGCCAGCGCTTATGTGTTTTGGCTCGGGATGTTAGCATTTCAAAATAATGAAGCATTGATCTGTACACGAAGTGACGGTTCATTAGAATTTACCAAAGCTTATGATGTGATGGGGCATTATTCTAGATTTATTAAAGCGGATTACAAACGTATCAATGTGGCGGTACAAAATGCCAATGGACTACTCCTGTCCGCGTATAAAGATCCGCAGACGGGTAAATTTGCGATGGTCGTGACCAATACAGGCAGCAGCAGTGTTCCGTTGGATATCAATCTGTCGGGTTTTGTAGGAGGACAATTATCCAATTACCAGACAACAGCAACCAGCGCAGGACATTGGGGGCTGGTCGGTGTTATTGCGCCAGCGGCGAATGGTGTATATAGTTTAAACATTCCGGCAAAGAGTGTGTCGACACTCGAAGGAACCAAACAATAAGGATATAAATGGAAGCGGGCGTGTTCAAAAAGTGGAGACACTCCCGTTTTCCTTTCTCTTTACTTCCGACGGCCTTGTTGAAATCCGTAAATGTTTAGATGGTTCGTTGTTACTTTTTAACAGTTTCTATTCTTTTCTAATAAATGCGTCTTCTTCTTCGGATAACGATTGACGTTTTTTAAATCAGTTTGTACGGATTGTAAATATTACTGTTAACCTAACGCTGTACTCATTATATTTGGATATCTTTTGCCGCTGGTTTAAGATTGAAAATGAAAAGATAATTTTGAGCAATTTTACCCATGAAGCTATTTAGTTCTATAAAAAAAAGTCTCCTTTTCTCACTGCTTTTCTCGACGCTGTTATATTCTTGTCAATCTCAGGATCCGGATGTTGTATTCTTGGATAAATTGGATAAGACGTTTGATGTTTCAACCTTTTATGCGCCGAAAATAAAAAAAACGGAATCCATGCTGGCTTCTGATGTGAAAGAGATGGATAAGAAAGCGTTAAAAGAGGCTTTTGAGACAGCCATGTTCAAGAAAGATACGATGGCAATTTTTGATAGTGAAGGAAGCTTGCCAACGCCATTTTATCTGGAGTCTACCTCGGGTTGGGGAACAAGGAAATTAAAACCGAAGAAATATTATGGCTATCGCTATACTACGGTGTCCTACAACGAAAAGAAGGATACCTTGGCCATGTTGAATGGTGTTGCTTTTCCTGCGTTAGCTATGGCGGAAGATAATGATGGTAAGTTCGCTTATTTATATGCGACTAAAACATCAAAAAACAAAACCGATTACCAGCGTCTTCAGGATTTTCTACAAAAAACATATACAGCCCTCCACATATCAGAAGAAGCTGGTTCTGGGGTAAAAGGTTGGGAAAGTCAAGATTTCTATTATTTTTTAACGAAGAAAGATAGGACGGAGGAGGAGATTTTCTCGTTTGGGGAATCCGAAGATGAACGTCCAACGACGACAGCTATTTCTGATATACTTCTGGAAATTTTTAGTAAAGAATATATTCAGGATATGCGGAAAGAACAGGTCTATTTGAGAGATTATATTCCCGTTGTTAAATAAGAAAAGATTAGTTTGAACGGCGGTTATACAGCATTTTTTGAAATTTGTTTATATTTACGTCTTTGTTTTTAGGAAATCAATCAAACTAATCTTATTATTTCTATGCCCGATACAACAGCCTCTACCTCTGCTTATGCCGATACCAAACCACATTATACTGTGCTCGACGGCCTGCGTGGTGTTGCAGCTATCACAGTCGTATGCTTCCATATTTTTGAAGCCTTTGCAACCAGCCACCTGGATCAACGTATTAACCACGGTTATCTAGCAGTCGATTTTTTCTTTATGCTCTCTGGATTTGTTGTAGGTTATGCTTATGATGACCGTTGGGGAACGATGACGACCATGGATTTTATCAAACGGCGGATGATAAGACTTCATCCCATGGTTGTCATGGGGGCGATCATCGGTGCTGTTATGTTCTACTTTCAGGGGTGTTCAGTATGGGATGTGTCCAAGGTGACTGTTTCGGCTTTATTGCTGGCTACGGTATTGAACGCACTACTGATCCCTGCCCTCCCTGGACATGAAGTAAGAGGCTTAGGGGAGATGTTCCCACTCAATGGCCCGAGCTGGTCTTTATTTTTTGAATATATCGGTAATATCCTTTATGTTTTGATCATCCGTAAATTTTCAACAAAAGCACTTGGCGCACTTGTCGTCGCTGCAGGCTGTGGATTGGCTATATTTGCGATCTGGGGCCCCTTGGGCGATATCTGTGCGGGGTTTTCACTGACCGGAACAGAATTTACAGCAGGATCACTACGTCTTTTATTTTCTTTTACAGCGGGACTGTTTTTATCACGCGCATTTAAACCCCTTCGAATGAAAGGTGCATTTTGGATCTGTAGTATTATCCTTGTTTCACTTTTGGCGGTTCCTCGTATTGGGGGAGCTGAAAACCTCTGGATGAATGGGCTCTACGATACCCTTTGCTGTGTGCTTGTTTTTCCACTGCTTGTTGTTTTAGGGGCTTCAGGAAAAGGGGACGGCTTTACGAAAAGCCTGTCTAAATTCTTGGGAGACATCTCTTACCCCTTGTATATGGTGCACTATCCTTTTATTTATTTGTATTACGCTTGGGTGAAAAATGAAAACCTTAGCTTTGAGGAATCATTGCCCGGTGCTGCAGCGGTAGTAATTGGTAGTATCGTACTTGCATATTGCTGTTTGAAACTATACGATATCCCTGTACGAAAATATTTGACGCAGCGATTTTTAAAATCTAAGGGATAAAACCCGAAATAAAGATTAAGATAGCCAGTCGACAAATTGATGTTAACTGGCCTATTATCTTTTTAAACGATTATTTTTGAAATGCTCCAATCGCAATGCGATTTGCTTCTGATCTCGCCTTTCCGCTCAAATCCAGCGCGCCATTGATCGCTTGACTAATAAAGTTGCCCTTGTCAAGGGCAGGAGATGAATTCTGTAATCCAAAATGTGCTTGTGCCGTTGATATAAATCCAGGATCCTGCCCAAAGATCGCATGCGTATCCCCAATAAGCGTTGATTTCCAGGTTTGTTGATCTCGGATAACTTTCCCATTCCATATCCACTGATATTCTCCTGTACTGAAGTATAAATTGTAGTCAATCCTATTGGATTTACCTGTATTGGTATATTTATGAATAAATACGCTATTGGGCTGTGCTACAATAATATTATTTTGGATGATGTTATCTGTGCAGTTCTCAACAAGTCGTATTTCACCTTCAATTTCGTCAAAATATCCCTTGTCGATATTATTATTAAATAAGGTGTTATTCACAACATAACAATTCAGCGTGCCACCACCGGTGTAATTTAGATAGCCACCCAGGCTTATCCCTGCGAGTGAGTTGTTATAGACCTCGTTATTTCTTACAATACAGTCACGTGTAGGGAAATTATCGGTTTCACTGACTAATCCGATTCCCCGGCCACAGCGATAGACACTGTTTCTGTCAACAATGATATCCCGGGCGCCATCGATGTAAATCCCAATTGCCCCGTTATGCTGGGCAAACGCGGGAATGGGACCAGTTCTACCGTCAATATCATAGACTTGGTTTTGGCTGATCAGTCCATTCCGTACATAGTTCAGGCTTGCAGTGGCATTGGCAGTATAACCTCCAGCTGCAACAATACCAATATTTTCACCATTGTACACTTTGTTCCGTCTAATCGTAAAGCCATCCACATAGCCATTGATGGTGAGGTTTTCGGAATAACCCGTATTACAGTCATGGATCGTGTTATCCTCTACAATAATATCCTGTAAGGCTTCCGTGGTATTGCCGATGACCAGAATGCCGTGTCCGCTTCTGCCATCCTCTGGACTGGCATTGTTCTCGATATGATGGACTCTATTATTTCGTATGGTAATGTTTTTCGAACCTTGATCAATAATAATCCCATTTACATCATTGTCCTTGGTCTGTGTTTTAAAATTTCGGATTTCAAAACCGTCAAAATGAATAAATCGGGCATTTCTGATCGTTACCAATGCTTCTGTGCCGGAGATGGATAGTCCTTCGCCATCAATGGCCACAGCTTCATTGGGATAGGGTTTTATCGTAATGAGTTTCGCTGAACTTCCTGATTTTGAAATCAATAGTTTCTCACGGTAGGCACCTTCACGCACAAAAATTGTGTCGCCCGGTGATATTGCATCTAAAGCACGTGAGATAGTACGAAAGGGTTTGCTCTCGGTTCCCTTGTTCTGGTCATTACCTGTGACCGAAACGTACCTGCTTTTTTGAGGGCCGGATTCGGTCTGAATAGGTTCGAGATGATCAGCATGATTGCATGCCGCGCACAATAGCAAACCTTGCAATAGTGCGTAGCTCAACGAAAATAGATGCTTAAAAATCATATAAAGTCATTTGAAATTTGAAGAAGTTGTCTAAGGCATAAAAGTGAAGCTTCTGAGGATGCATGAATTGAAAAGATATTGTCGGGGATTCAAACAAAAATCAAAAAAGAGGGGTGTCCGATCGCCCTGTTTCGGACACCCGCTAATTTATTCTGATATAATCTTTCGGACACTATTATTTTTCTTGTCGATGACATAGACTGTACCATTTTTGTCTACGGTAACGCCTCCAGGCACGTTAAATGAGGCAGCCTCGCCAACGGCATTTGTAAAACCTGCGATATTGGATCCCGCAAATGTACTTACTTGGAATGTTTTCCCATCCACAAAACGGACACTCTGATCGGGGGAACCGCTATCGCCGCCGGCAGTACCGTTTCCGGCAACATACACATTGTTTTGGCTGTCGGCCGCAATACCCCAAGGGAGTGCAAATTCAGCCGCCGTACTAACACCATTTTTATAACCATATTTACCTGAACCGACAATGATGGTAGGCTTCCAGGTTTTAGGGTCGTATTTTCTGATTTGGTTATCGCCATGTAGACAGATGTATAGACTGCCATCCGGACCGCAGGCCATACCTGCTGGAAAATTCAATCCATCGATGACAGTCGTCACGGCTGTACCATCTGTATTTAATTGATAAATAGGAGCAGGGGAGGTAACCGAATTATAGTATAGCTTTTTTGCAGTTCGATCATAGGCTATAAACCAAGGTTCTCTCGAAGCCCAGGCGACAAGTTTTGCCGTTCCATCGGGTGTTATCTTGCGGATATCCCAGTTTCCCGGATCGACACAATACAGATTACCCTGTTCATCAATGGTCAATCCATAAGGAAGGCTGAAGCGTGCTTCACCGCCTTTTCCGTCTGCAAAACCAGCATTACTTGGGGATCCGGCTAGTGTAGTTACATTTCCAGCAGGATCTATTTTACGGATACAGTGATTGCCGGGGTCACTGACATAGACATTTAATGCGTCATCTACAGCGATACCGCCATTGCGGTACCAGGACTCACCACCAAAATTGAACTTCGCATCAGCACCTTTTCCATTAGCGAATCCCGCTGCTCCGTTGCCCGCCAAGGTACTGACCGTTCTTTTATAGATATAGCTGTAGCTATCTTTGGATGTTCCTGTTTTCCCCCCAATAGAGACTTCAATAGGTCCGCTACCAGCTCTTTTAGGGACTATTGCCATGATCTGGGTACCGTTTGAGCCAACGATTTTTAAAGGTATACCATTGAGTTTAACGGAAATTGCAGTTGTATCCGTTGTAAAGTTCTCACCATTGATCAGGACTTCTGTTCCATAGACACCTTGCTTTGGAAGGAAATCCGTGACAACAATGGCTGCATTGGGATCATGTGTTGCACCCATATTATCTTTCTTACATGAAAATATTCCCGCCAATATCACCAAGGAGAGGAGGGGGAAGAATAAATTCCTTTTATATATTAATTTCATCTGTTAATAATTTTTTTCCATCCGCCAGATGGAGCTTTTCCTATTTAAAATTTACATGTATCGGTATGATAAAAACAAAATTTCAACTAGAAAGGGTTCATAAATAGTGAAAATTAAAACCTTAATTACCAGCCTGGATTTTGAACAAGCGCCGTGTTCTTGTCGATATCATCCTGTAAAATAGGGAACATATACATTTTATCATCCCAGAATCTGTTTTGCAATAAATTTCTTCTGTAAAAATCCTGGTAAAAAAATCCTTGATTGTTATCGTTTGAAGCGATATTCATCCGGTATATTGCTCGAGAGGACGGGTTTCCCATCATCAGTCGACGAATGAGGGTGAAATAACGGTCACCTTCAAACGCTAGCTCAATTTGTCGCTCGTGAAGAATCCATTTACGCTGTTCATCTTTATTGCCTACTATCTGCGGATATACTGTTTCCAGTTTAGGTAAACCGGCCCGTTGACGTATCAGGTTCAGATAGGTCAGAATATCAGGATGGCTCGGATTAACTTCATTTAGAGATTCCGCGTAGTTTAAATAGATTTCGGCCAGACGGATATGGATATACGGACGATATGCGGGACGATCCTGGCGAATATTAGTAGCTGGACTGACATTTTTTTGTGCAAGGTATCCGGTTTTATCTGCACTATTTGAATTCTGGGCCAATCCGGCTTTTCCCGAATAATAAAACTCAGCTCTTCCCCGTCCATCCTTGTTGGCATCCGACGAAAAGAAGTTGCGGTCATCGGCTGTCGGAGCGGGTAGTATAGGCTTACCATTATAAAGAATATTGACATAAAATCGCGCTTCACGGTTTACATACATATTTGAATTGCCGGCGATGTATCCTCTATTGACACCATCGCGGCTCTTGCCCCACTCGGCTGGATCATCTGTTGCTACGAAACCATCCTCCCGATAACCAGAACTGGGATCATCAATGGTTTTGCCATTACGCATCAGGTGGGCATCCACAACATTTTGTGTGGCATTCATCATGGCAATCCCGCCGGGTTCAGGTGCACTTCGTTTCTCATGCCCCCACTGCCAAGTGTCTGCTTTGTGCGTGGAAAAAATAATCTCACTATTCCAGTTTGTTAAGAAGAGGTTACGGAATGACAGGTAAGGATCGAATTTTGAATCGCCTTCATCCAGATTAGTAAAGAGCTTATAAGCATTTAAGTCAATAACAGCTTTTGCAGCATCAGCGGCCAATTGCCATTTATTGGCATCGTTCTGTAAAGGGGCGAGGGCCTTACCATCTTTGTTTTTGAAATTTGCAAAACGTGGATTCCCATTCCATAAGGGGCTTGCAGCCCATAGCGCTACTTGTGATTTTATGGCTAAACAGGTTCCTTTACTTGGACGACCGTAATTGGACGAGGCGGACCATACCACAGGAAGGTCTGCTGCGGCAAGATCCATCATGCTATTAATGTAATCGACGCATTCCTGAAATGAATTGCGGGGATATTTGTTGAAATCTTCATTCAAACCCAATGTCCCTTTCAACAATACCGCTGGGCCATATTGACGTAGCAATTTCCAATAGTACCAGCCCCGCAAAAACCTTGCTTCGGCTTTGTATTGTACTTTAAGTTCTGTGCTCAGTGCGCCTTCAGGAACTTTGTCGATGTTTTCCTCAAAAATAAATGATTGCCTAATGGCAGTATATGCATTATTCCAATAATGTTGCCAGTACATGCTTTGTGGATTCCAGTTCCCGACAGCCATTTGCCGAACATTCACAACGGGTATATTACATGAGGTTTCGTCGCTGGCTCCGAGGGTAGTAAAATCGTCTACGGGCGTTTCGATATAACTATATATCTGATTTAAGTAAGATTCCGCATTGGCCCTGGTTTCCCAAACCATGTCTGAAGTGAGGAGGTTATCGGGTTTCTTATCCAAATAATTACAGCTTTGCATATTTTGGCATAAGGCTAGCGCTAATAGACCTGATGCAATATATTTTGATGATATCTGTTTCATGGTTATTGTATAGATTTAGATTAAAACTGTGCCCGAACGCCAAAGGTGATCATGCGATTTAATGGATATTTGGCGCCGTTGCTTCCCAATTCGGGATCCCAGAGCTTGAATTTGCTAAACGTCAGGAGGTTTTGGCCTGATGAATACAGATAAAGCGAAGTGAAACCAAGTTTGTCCAATCCTTTTGCTTTAATATTATAGCCCACAGAGGCTTGTTTCATACGTATATAAGCCCCATCTTTTAACCAGTGTGTACTGTTGATATAATTGTTGTCACTGCCGCTGGCCATGGTAAGACGTGGGTAGTAAGCATCCTGGCGTGGGTTGTCTGCGGTCCAACGGTCCTCAACAATTGACATGGTATTGTTCGGGTAGATTCCCAAACCAGAAAAAGGGAGAACCCCGACACCATTGACTCCCATACCTTTTCCCGGAATTTCACTGCCATTGGCCATGATACCTACGTCAGCGACTCCTTGAAAGAATATGGAAAGGTCAAAGTTTTTATACGAAACGGAAAAACCGGCACCATATAACCAGGAAGGAAACCAAGATTTTCCAAGGTAGGTTCTGTCATAGGGGTCAATGATATTATCGTCCTCGGCGTTTAAGTTTTTGTAACGGATATCTCCCGGAGATACTGGGCTAAACTTTTGCTGAGGAGCGGACTCGACTTCTTCTTTGTTCATAAAGTAGCCCATGGCAATATGCCCTTGGTATTCGCCAAAGCGTGTTCCGGTCATTGATTGATAAGCATAACGTCTGACCGGTTCATCCGCAAATACAATTTTATTGCGGCTATAAGTCACATTGCCAAAAAGGCGGAGCCCAACATCCCCAAATTTATCGTTATATTCAATACTGGCATCCATACCCTTATTGTCCATCTCACCTTTGTTGGCATAGACTGCTAGACTATTGTAACCAGCGATGGAAGAAATGGATCCCCTACGGATCAGAATATCTTTTCGGCGCTCGGCGAAACCATCAAAGATCAGGTTGAGCTTGTTCCATAGCCCGATTTCAAGACCAATTCCGGTTTTATAGGATTTTTCCCAGGTGAGATTTTCTACACCCATTACATTTTCGGTTTTTCCGCCGGCCCAGGCCCCATTAAGACCAAAACCTGTAGAACCACCGCCACCGATTTGAGTTAAATAGGGAAAGCGTCCGCCAGCTCCAATATTGTCGTTTCCGACAATGCCATAGGATCCCCTGATTTTTAATAAGCTAAATGTCTTTTTCAATGGCTCAAAAAATTCTTCATTGGAAATCACCCAGCCAGCCGAAGCAGAAGGAAATAAGCCAAATTTCTGACCTTTTTCGAAATTTTCAGACCCTGTATAACCCGCGTTAACTTCGGCAAGATATTTATCGCGAAATCCGTAGGTAATCCTTCCGGCCAGACTTTGATTGCGGTAGGGAATAGAGCCAATAACGTCACCGGCCAAACTGACCAAACGGTTACGCATATTATAGAGAAACATCCCACCGATTTTGTGGTCATTGAAAGTACGGTCATAGTTTAAATTACCTTCAAGATACATGACGCGTTGGCCAGAAGATTCTTGGCTGTAGTCTAAAAATTGCTGACCGACCCTGCTTTGGTTAAAAATGAGTTCCCCTTCAGGAGTTCTGCCTGTCGCCTGCCATAGATCATTTTTCCCTGACCGACGGTTGTTGAATTCACCATAACTGTCAAAGGAAAACCGGGCATAGGCGGATAATCCTTGTGTGATTGCATCTAATTTTTGATTAATGGTCAACACGGACTGTACGATGGGTTTAAATTCGCTAGAATAACCATTGTTTTGAACTTCATTTAATGGATTGGCACCGCCACCACTCAGTGGTCCGGCCCATTTACCGTCCGGATATTGAATCGGATAGGCGACGGGCGTAGTCGCATAAGCCAAATACCACAAATCACCCGCAGCGATACCGGGGTAGCGGGAGTTAACCAACATCCCCGTTAAGTTGAGTTGAACGGATGTGGTTTTTGATAAATTGACATCCACATTACTCCTGAAATCATAGCGTTTGAAATCGAGATTAGGATTGTAATTGTTTAAGTTACTGACCTTATAAGGGCCTGTTTGATTATAGTACGATCCCGAAATATAGTATTTCACCGATTCACCACCACCGGTAATATTGATGTTGGCATTGGTGAGCATGGAATTCTTCTTATATACTTCATCAATCCAGTTCACATTGGGATATATATAGGGGTCCAACCCACTTTTTGTTTTTTGGATCAATTCATCAGAATAGGTTGGGGGCAAGCCCATATTTGTTCTTGCTTCATTCTGCAGTTCCATATATTTTACGCCATCCAACATTTGTGGCGTTTTTGTAAAACCTGAGAAGCCGGTCTCCGCCTTAAAGGAAATCTTTGGTTTACCGGCAACACCTCTTTTGGTGGTAATAATCATTACGCCGTTGGCGCCCTTAGCACCATACATGGCCGTGGATGAAGCATCTTTCAATAGGGAAATACTGGAAATATCTTCGGGATCAATATTATTGAAAGATCCCCCGAAACCACCATTGACATCATCACGCTGTACACCATCAATAATGATTAGTGGGGCAACATTTCTTTCCCCAGTAAAGGTCCCGATTCCACGGATTGTAAAGGTCGAATTGTCATAACCGGGTTCACCACTCGACTGTACGGAGATAATGCCAGCAACTTTACCGGCTAAAGCATTTGATAAATTGGGAACCGGTGTACGCATATCGGCCATATTTACCGAACTTACAGCACCCGTGACATTGATTTTTTTCTGTGTACCATAACCTACGACAACAACATCATCCAGATTATTATTGGCCAATGCCAAGGCTATATTTAAATGGCTCTTGTTATCTGCTTGTCGTTCAGTAGGCTCATAGCCTACGTAGGTGAATGTCAGGACCACTTGACCGGATCCGGATGGTGGAGCAATGGTAAAATTTCCGTTGCCATCAGTTGTCGTTGTGATCTGGGTATTTTTTATGCGTACAGTTACACCGGCTAGTGGGTTTCCCTGTTGATCTTTGACCGAGCCATTGATAGCTTTTTGATTTTCGATAAGCTCTGCGGTACGAGCTGTTCCCGTCGATTCTTTTGGACGTATTATTAACGTCTTTTTGATGACCTCAAACTCAAGTGCCTGATTTCGGAACAGGGCCGTCAGCGCTTCATTCAATGTTGCATTTTCCAGATTAAGCGTAACAGGGCTCGCTTTCTTGATCAGCTTTGAATCGTAAAGCAGGTCAAGCTGAGCTTGTTTGCTGATTTCCGCGAGAACGAGATCGACCTTACTATTTTTAAAATGTAGGTTCATTTTTTGGCTATAAACCGGAATTTTAGCCTGAACAACGCCAAAAAATGCGAGCAGTAGATAGAACTTCATAATCAATAGGGTCTTAATTAAGAACATATACTGTTCTTTTCCCGGTATTATTTTCATAATTTTGTTAAGAATTAAAAGGTTAATTAATTTTTGACAGAAAATTTTTAAACTCTATTCGTAGCCGGGATGTGACAGCATCCCGGCTTAAGTTTTCGATTTATCTTTTTGTGACGTAGATCCTCCTTTCCACAACTTTAAATTTGATTGATTTTGTTAATTCGAGAAGTGATAAGATCTCTTCGATATTTTCTCTTCGGGAGACTTTCATCTTTAGGTTTACATCATCCCAGTCATTTCCCTGAAATATAACTTCGGCATCATACCATTGCGCGACATCCGCCATAATAGTTTTGATATTTTCATCTTTGTAAATAAAATAGTTGTTCTTCCAGGCGATTTCAGATTCGGCATCAAATTGATCTATTTGAATACCTGAGGCAGATATCTTCGCTCGCTCGCCGGGTTTGAGCATCGTCTGGCCTGCTTTTGACGTTAGACTTACTGACCCTTGGAGCAGGGCGACTTTTGCAACATGGAGGTTATCCCTATCGGATACATTAAATTTGGTACCCAGTACCCGGACTCCAAATCCATTACCCTCAACAATAAAAGGTTTGTGTTTTGATTCAGCAACTTCGAAGTAAGCTTCTCCCTTGACCTGAACGAGGCGACGGTCAGCAGCAAAATGTTCCGGGAAAATCAGGCTACTCTCGGCATTGAGCCATACTTTGGTGCCATCTTCTAAATTGATCTGATATTTACCACCTTTCGGGGTTGCTAAGGTGACAAGTTGAGATTCCATATTTTTTTTCTCGGCCTTTACCTGATAACTAATAATGCCTTCCTGATCAATTTTGAATAACAACTTTCCAAAAGGAACAGTGTCTCCAACCTGTTGTTGCTGTAGATCCAGACTGCTGCCGTCTGAATTTTTCAAAGAAGCTTTTTCGGCACCCGGATTCAGGTATGTCCGCTGATTTGTCACTTGTAAGTCGGCATTCCGACCTTTAAAAAAATAATATCCAGTAATGCTGGAAACAGCCAATAATAAGGAGGCTGCGTAGGGGAGGTAACGACGGAAAATGCTTGTTTTTTTTGTATTGTCGGCGTGTACGTGTATAAGTTGCTCTACGTTTAACTTAATTCGGTTTTCCATATTTTCTGCCGGGCCAAATTTATCTTCGTCCCAAGTAGCATCATGATATGCATCCAACAGGCTGTCATCTACTTCACGCAATTCTTCTTCGGAAGATTGCTTGCGCAAAATTTCCTTGATTAAGTCTATAATTTCAGGTTTTTTCATGAAATCTATAATTGATTCGTTCTTATAGAGTTCATTTTTTCAATTAGCCCCCAAAAGGATTTTCGTTTTTTTTTTAAAAGAAAATATAAAAGAGTCTTTTATTAGATTGTAATCGTAGTAAGGTTTTGTGTTACAGTCTTTTGCTAGAAGAAGAAA
Source organism: Sphingobacterium sp. HMA12 (assembly GCF_002933815.1). Lineage (GTDB taxonomy): Bacteria > Bacteroidota > Bacteroidia > Sphingobacteriales > Sphingobacteriaceae > Sphingobacterium. The sequence continues at coordinate 2,141,113 of NZ_BEYR01000001.1, read as the reverse complement.
ATTTGAAAAAAGATGTGCATATTCTGCATACCCTGTTTTAATCGTTTCAATGCAATAGAAATTTGGTTTTCTACAGTTTTTACGGAGATATTCAGCTTTTCGGCAATTTCCTTATGGCTTAGCTGTTCCATTCTACTGAGGTAGAAGATCTCCTTGCATTTATCAGGAAGCTGGTTGATCATTTGATCCAGATAATCCAGCAATTCTGTGTACTCCAATTTTAACAATGGATTGAATGAATCAACATAGTTCTCATCTAAATCTTTAAGTTCGATATGATCCATCTTTTTTTTGACATTTCGGAATACTTCATAACGAATACAGCCAAATAGATAAGTTTTGATGGAATATTTAAGATTTATTTTCTCTCTGTTTCGCCAGATATTGATAAATACGTTTTGAACAAGTTCCTGACATACTTCGGGATCCTGCATGGTGACAGATGCCGTTTTGAACAGTGGCTGCCAAAAGCGGTGCATCAGATGTTGTAACGCCCTTTCCTCACCTTGACAAACTGATTCAAAAACTTGTTGATCCGAACAGGCAGAGAAATTCATAGTTTAATTCTGTTTACAATAGGTATCCCACAAAAACCTGTTCAAAGTAAGTATAAAATAACAACAAAACAAAATCTAATCCGCTGGTCCCATGATCCGCAACTGGAGCCGATGTGTTGCCCGATAGAAATTCATTTAAAAAACATTCCACAATACGATGTGATAGGTGTCAAATTTATTAAGAAAGGATCAATAGTCCGCATGATAAAAAGACACTGAAAAATGAAACATGGCATGGAAATACAAATATGTTACCAGATCAAATAATTCTCTCGTTTAACAAAGGAAATGATTATTTTTAAATAGGTAAATAGACTACCGATCGCAAAAAATAAAACAATGAAGAAGAATTTTGCCAAAGCAGAAATGTTTATCCGAAAAGATGTTACGGAGGTGTTTCAGTCCATTGTAGACCCTGCAATTACAATTAAAATTTGGTTCACCAAAAGTTCTGGGAAATTAGAAAAGGGAAAAAATATTGAATGGGAATGGGAGATGTATAACCATAAGGTCAATGTTGAGGTACTGGAAATCATAGATAACAAAAAAATTGTTTTCAACTGGGGTAATTATGACAAGCCTTCTATTGTCGAATGGGAATTTCAGGCAATAAAAGGAGGGACATTTGTATCGGTAACTAATGAAATCGAACATGATACGCCTCAAAAGCTGATTGCTGAAGTAAGGGACAGTACCGAGGGATTTACACTCGTTTTAGCAAACCTGAAAGCATATTTGGAATTTAATATTTTACTTAACCTGGTCGGAGACCGATTTCCAGAAATGTAGAGCGCCTGAAAATAAAATTTATAAGGTAGACTATTTCGAAGATATGATTTTTGGATGCGATACCCGATAAAGACCAGCAGTCCGATGATGAAAATTGCAATGAACATACTGCCATCCCTGCCAGTATCAAATAGAAATGGAAGGGATATCATGTATGCTATAGGTCTAAATCACTGGTAAATTTTGTTGGTCTTGGGCTTTGGCGGCCATAAAAACGGCAAAGATCAACATAAAAGTCAGAAGCTGTGCTGCTCGCTTCCATTTGTGATAAAATCTGTGATCAACTTGTAATCATTTTTCATTAAGGTATAAGCAATCCTGTCGGACTGATCGCGATTTGCGATGACAGTTAGGTTTGTCTCATCCATATAGAGCTTGTAACGGGGACCGTCAAGGGACGACAATAGTGCTGTGTCTCCTGATAAAACCAGAGATTTGCCATTTTTTTGGCTCCAGTTTTTAATGTATTGGCCAATTGATGCAGACTTTGCTTTTGGAAAGTTTGCCGTTAAGGTACAGAGCGGGCCGATTTCATTGTAAACAACAGTTGTTTTGGAATGATTGTAAGCGAATTGATCGAATAATTTTTTCCCGGAAGCAAATAAGCCGATACATAGAATAGCTATTGCCGTAAGCGTGTAATTTGTTTTCATGACTTATTGGTATGTTTATGTATAAAATAATAGGTAAGTAAACCGAATGCTAGGCTCACACTCAAGATAATGACAGAATGCAAGCCAAACGGTTGTGTATAATAACATAGCGTGAGTCCGGCAGAACCGGCAAATAATACACAGCACCAATTTAGTGCTTGCTCCGCAAGATTCTTTTCTTTGGGGAGAATTTCAGAAATTATTGCTACGGGAGCATTACGCTGAATAAGGGTCCTTCGCAAGCGATCGTTTAAGAACAGTTTGATAAGCCTGAGCAAAAAAGATGAAGCAATCCAAATGGACAGTAAAACAGCAAGAGCATTGAGCGAGAAAAAGATAACTTCTTTATCTTCCATCACTGAAGTGCTCTTTTGTAAAGCCATGGTTGGAACGGTAATGACTGTAAGCAGCAATGTTAAGTTCAAAATGCGTTTCATATAATTGATTTTATAGTATATCAGATCCAGCGATTCGATTTAGGTTGCAAAAGAATCTGTTTTTTTTATGATCATGTTCAATTTTTGTCGATATCGTATTACGAAAAGCACGGTCTGTATGCAAATAAAAGAAAGCGGCAGAATGCCAAAGAAATAACGTAAAATGATCGGAAGCTGAATAAACAGCGCTATAAATTGTTTCCCGTAGATAACAGCGCTGACCGTAACCAATATACCACCCAGGGTCGCCGCCACCAGGGCTGCCCAGTGAATCGGAATCTTTTGGGGGATCAACATGTTGACAATATCATCCGGTAGATCCGGATCAAAGGTGGCCATGGGTAATTCTTGGATAGCTAAGTTGATCGACTGGTAGTTTTCAAATTTAATTCTACAGATCGGACAGGCGGAAATATGATCCATTTCCAAGCTTGTTGTGCCATCAGTGGAATCAGCAAGAGTCTGCAGCTGTTCTTCGGTTAAATGTGCGATGTTCATAATTCCTCCCTTTTTTGTGATTTCAATAGAATATCTTTTAATTGCTTGCGTGCACGAAACAAATAAGACTTTATGGTACCCTCCGGTAATTGTGTGATTTCTGAAATCTCCTGTAAACTAAGTTCCTGTTGATAATGTAACCCGATCAGTGTTTGATATAATGCTGGGAGCTGTGTCACAGCATGTGCTATAGTTTGTGTGAGCTCACGCGCATACAGTCCATCTTCCGTCGTATTCGTGGATGCATGTGCAATTTTATAATCGACATAGGATAGGTTACTGTCTTCGAAAAAACTTTCCAATAGCAGTGGACGCTTTTTCCGAAGATAATGCAAACAGGTATTATAGGTAATTTGTCCGATCCAGGTGGATAATTTGCTCTGAAAGCGGAAATGTCCCAGATTATTGTACACCTTGATATAGACATCCTGTATGATATCCCGTCGGTCTGCAGCGACTGGGATCATTTTATAAACGAAATGAGCAACAAGTTTCTCATGATCGATAATGAGCTTTTTGAAAGCATGCGGATTCCGTCTCAAGATCTGAGAGACTAGTTCCCGGTCGGCGTCAGGTTGTATCGTTGTTGTTGTGCTCACGGATAATTAAGACCCATAAATTAATTTTAGGTTGCATTAAATTAAAAAATAAGTATTTAAAATCGATTATCTGATTGATTTTTAGTTTGTTTTGTTTTGACTTTTTGCTGAATTTGTTTGCGGAGAAGAAGATTGTAATAAAGCGGCGATATTACTGGGCTTTAGGCTGGCAAGAACAGTAACCATCATCAAAATCACCATGAAGAGAAATGCTGTTAAGGGATAATTTGTTTATCCCGCATTTCGTCGAATAAACGAAAAAACATCTGCTCGGTATCTACGTACTCATGAAATCCCATTCTTCGTGCTTTACTGCCATCAGCAAAAAAGTCATAATCCCAAGAAAAAACAAAATCGCCAAAAGCCCAAGCAGATACTTCTTTATAAGTATAGTTCAATCCATGTTGAGTCCTTATATCTTCCCATATATCTGCTTTGTCGGACATCATCGTCTGTAGAGATAAGGGTAAGGGCGAGTCGACTTCCATCTTGAAATATTTCGCGATCTTGGGCCAGAGATTCTCCCAACGGAATAAGTCACCATTATTAATATTGAAGGCCTGATTGGCCGCAAGAGGTTCCGTGGCGGCCCATACAGTCGCCTTTGCTAATAAGTTGGCATCGGTCATTTCCAAGAGTTTGCCATAGGCAGCGAGTTTCCCCGGAAAGCGTAGCGGGATATTTAATGCTTTGGAGATTGTTGCATATACAGCAATTAACAAAGCAAGATTCATCGGGTTGTCGGGAGCTGTTCCCCCTACAACTGATGGACGGATCGCTGACCAGGTCCAGTTCTTTCCAATTTGCTGTTGTTGGAGATACTGGAGCTGACTGCTGTTAAATTCCGGTGGCATGTGTCCGGCATCCGATTCTTTGGCTGGTGTTTTAAATGGACCAAGGTGGGCACCGTAAACTTTATAGCCTTGCATGAGACTAACATGCCGTAAAGATTTCGCTACCGGCTCAATTGCGGTTAACATATTGACTAACATTTTCAAATTGGGCTCGACCAAAGCTGCCCAGCTGTCCCGGTCCTGATAAGCTGCGTAAAAAATATGAGTTACGTTTGTTAATGAGTTTAGTTTGTTGACAGCGTCCGCTAAATCCAGTAAATCTACTGCAATATAACGCACGTGGCTTTGATCGCTCCCACCGCGACGCGATAATGCAATGACGTCCCAGTTTCCAAGGCTGCTAAGATAATCAATGAGGTTTGTGCCGATGACACCATTTGCCCCAACGATTAATGCGGTATTGTTTGTTGCTTCCATCTGAATTTCTTTTTAAACAAAAATAGTGTTGATCAGATCGGGCGGGATGTAAAAATCGGCTATAATTTTGTACATTTCTTAAATGAAACGCTATCGACAATTTGATCCTGTTTTGGTGTCGGAATTTAAAGCCTCTGAATGGATACATCCCGAACATAATCATAATCACTACGAGTTTATTTTTATTGTGCATGGGAGAGGCACACATGTGATCAATGGTCATACTGTTCCTTACCAAAGCGGGGCTGTTTTCTTTATTGGGCCAGAAGAGTACCACTATTTTGAGATTAAACTGGAGACTCATTTTATTTTTTTAAAATTTACAGATGCATATAGCCACTGGCATGCAGCCGATTCTGGTGTTTTAACCCGAAACTTGGAGTATTTGGTAAAAAGCAGGGAGACCCATCAGCATGGATTTCCGCTACTCGCTGCTGATCTGTTGACTGTTCGTCTATTGTTTCAGGTCGTTGCTTCATTAAAACACGATACTTTTGCCAATCAAGACTTGATCTGGTATCAGTTGCTTGGAATTGCTACGATTCTGATGAGAAATATGCCTGAATTACAGGTGGGTGGGGCTAGAAGCCGCGAACTACAAGCGATGTTTTGTTATATCCATAAAAATATATATACGCCCAATTTATTGAAGTCGCAGGTCATGGCCCCTCATTTTAATATTTCACCTGATTATTTGGGAACCTATTTCAAACGTCATGTCGGAATGACCATAAGGGCATATATTCTGCGCTACCGAAATACGCTTATTCGACAGCGTATCGCTGCAGGGCGGATGATCTTAAAGGAAATTGCACATGAGTTTGGATTGACAGACGTAAGCCACCTTAGCAAAATCTTACAGAAAGATGCCGGAGCCTAAAAAGAGAGCCCCCTAAACATTAGTTTAGGGGGCTCTCTTTTTATTTATACCTAGATTATTAATTACATGGTATTTTCTTTTTTCCGGCTCCAATACCCTTGATTACAGTTCTGCCATCAACAAGTTGGGTAACTTTTACCGCGTTGCTTTGTGTGCCGTTCCAAGGGAATGTATTGAAAGCATTGCCATTGGTTAAGACAAGTGGGTACAATTCACCACCAGAAGTTTTACTTCCAAACATCGTAACTTCACCCGTTCTGCTAATCACAAGCTTGATTAATGGTTTTGTTGCCGTACCTTTCATGTCATAGATATTGCCGACTCTTTTATTGGTTTGTACATCCGTACCTTCGTATTTACTTCCATCAGCAAATTGAATATTTTGTTTTGAAGAAGCGCCTGCATTCTGAAATTGGATTTCCTGTTTGGCCAATTTGACACCGTTTACTTCCATATTGAAAGCGTTGTCAAGTTCAGTGATATCAAAGACAAAACCATAGTTTGCAACCGGTGCAGTAAAACTGCGTTCTATTGTGCTACCATTTGCGTAGAATGTACCATCTTTCATAATTCCTTTTTTGCCGCCAGAAGATGTTTCAGGATAACTCCAATTTAAACCATCACTAGTTACATTCTGCGTACAAGTTTTGAAATTGAGTTTGAGGTCATATTTTTGTCCCGGATTGATCTTTACATTTGGAATGCTGACGTTTGATTTTGTCTCGCCGTCAATTGTCAAGGTTCCTAATTTAAGTGTTCCGTTGCTCGTTGCTGGATGAATCAACAAAGAAGGAGTACTAACAACTGTACGTAGACCATTCCCTAAACCTGGAAACTGAGCCAGCACACCAGCATCATTCAGGGCATTGTAAGTAAGCGCTTCATCCGATAGTTTGAAGTTTGCCGTAGAATAGCTTGGTTTGAATACCGCATTTTCAAGTTTTGTAATTGCACCGGTCATATTTGGATCCATTGTCAAAGTTGTAATGATCTGACTGAAACGGTGTTTTAAAACAACATTTAAGTTGTTTACACCTGTGTTCAATTTCAAAGAACCTGTGTAAACCATTAAATCACCACTGATATTGTCCAGACTTGCTGCAGACAATGTGCTTTGGTTGTTGATATTAGGAACAGTGCTCGTGCTATTGATTGAATACGCAATGAAGGTATAGGTTTTGCCTGCATCCAGCGCAATTCCCGCCGCTGTTGATTCACTACCATAGCTATAGGTTTTTTCTGTTACATAGCTACCTTGGTTGTCATATACCACAACTTTATATTTGATATCTTTGTCCAATGGTTTCTCGCTTACCTGAGCAGCGGCAGCTTTTGGACTCGATGCGGCAACTAATCCCTTTTTTACAGCTGCTGCCGAACTGTTTGTCAGGACAACATCAATGGAACATCCATTACCAAAAGGCACGGTCATTTCCTGAACATCCGAGGCATTGTTTGAAGTTAAAGATCCTTTAGCAGATCCTTGCTTTTGACCTACAGTGCTACTGCCATCTTCACCATAGGCTTCGACACCTTGTAGATTGATTTTAACCACTGTCTCTCCAGTTATTGCTGTAGTTTCACCACTCTTTTGACAAGAGTAAAGGCCAGAGCCCGTTAGTACAATGCAGGTTAGCATTAAAATGTTTTTCAGATTACGGTAAGACTTTAAATTCATGTAATTAGATATTTATGTAATGGATTTCTTTGTTTTTAATGTATTTTTATATGATACAAAGCGTTTAGTAAAATCCTTATTCGGGAATCTTAAAAAAAACCTGTGTAATTTTTATTGTGTCAGTAATATGCTATCTATTGTAGAAAATGTTTTCCGATACAAAATTAAATGGATTTTTTGTTTAAGAAGTGTTGTTTTATTAATGAATCTTTTCTTGTAGAGAAACAACTACATCGCTGCATTTTCTGTAATGGATTACGTTGTAACGCAACTGGTTTTCGCCTTAGAATAAGTTTCAGCATGTAAAATCTTATCATATGCACCCATGAGACAAAACAATAGATGCTTATTGTAAATAGAAAAATTTTAATTTTGCTTTACCGCCTTGCAGCGACCACGGCTTCAACTTTATTGGTAATAACGGTGTAAATTCATCTATCGGAATAACAGCTTTCAGTCTAAGAAACTGGAAAGAATAAGTCTGGGGCAAACAAACTATTTATTGAATTTTAAACAATTACTTAAATGCGATTACCTTTTCTACCCTACGATCCGAATTGGAAAAAACAATTTGAGTCAATTAAGCTGGAACTACAAGCGATACTCCAACCACTTGACCCCCGAATTGATCATATTGGCAGTACCGCAGTGGAAGGTCTGTCCGCTAAACCGATCATTGATATGCAATTAGGAGTCGCGAATGAAACGGATTTGGATTGGTTGCCCAGTTTGCTAAAATTGCCGAATATCGTTTATTACGAAAAATATAACCAAGATTGGCCGGAACGCCGTTTTTTTATTTTACTTCGTGACCCCATATATCAAATTAATGCTCCGGATGTTGTAAAGATAGGAGAGGAGATACCGGCGATCTTACATGATCATAATCTTCGCGTTGCCCATTTACATGCTTTTGTAAAGGGCTCGGCAGATTGGGTAAGACATATGGCGTTTCGTGATTATCTAATCGCACATCCGAAGGTCAAAGAAAGCTATCAGGAGCTCAAACAAAACCTAATTCAACTCGAATGGGTTGATGGAAACGATTATAACAAGGGTAAGGACGAATTTTTAAAAATGCAGGAAAGAAACGCATTGATATGGTACAGGGAGAGACAGCAATGACTATCGAAAATATAGGGATTAAGTAGAAAACCTATAGATATCGCATCTCAATACATAAATCAATTGTACCGTGCCCCTTGCCAAAGATAACCTCGAAGCAATTATGGAAGAAAAAAATAGAATTTCCAAATCCTTAAAAGAATTGTTACCTTTTGATGGGAAAGAAAATCTGGATGGAAATTGGTGATTTTACGCCACAGTCAATAGATTCAGACAAAGTGATCAATATAAAAATAATGAATAAGATAAAATCAGCATATAAGAAGATTAATTTAGCGGACTGGAAGCGCAAGGAGCACTTTGCGGTATATCGCAACCAGATGAAATGCGGCTTTAGCCTGACAACGAAAATTGATATCGCCAAAGTGCTTCCTTTTATCAAGGAAAATGGCTATAAATTTTATCCCGTCATGATATACCTCATCACACGTGCCGTAAACAGGCATGACGCGTTTAAGATGGCAATGAAGGAGGGGGAGCTCATTGTCTGGGATTATGTAAATCCCATATATACCGTATTGCATTCGGAACCAGAAACTTTTTCTGCCCTAACGGCCATATACGATAAAGATTTTAAGAAGTTTATGGCTAATTATAAGGATGTAGGAGAAAGACACGCAGATAACCTGCATTTTTTTCCAGAACAGCCACCGGAGAATCATTTTAATATTTCGGCAATTCCATGGATTAATTTTGATAGTTTTAATCTGCATATTGCCGACTTTACAGATTATTTTGCCCCTTCTTTTACCATCGGAAAATATAAAAAACAAGCTGATGAGATCTTGATGCCCATCGCGATCCAGGTGCATCATGCCGTCTGTGATGGAATTCATGTCGCACAATTGATCGCAACATTGGAAGAGTACTGCGAGAACATTGAAACAATCATTAAATCTCAAGTATAAAAAACGAATCGTGGTTATCGATAAAATCTTCCTGTACTCTTCGAGTCAAGTAATAGCTCAATGATATGTCAACAAAAATACGACAATTAACACCATCGGATTTCCCGGAGCTGCTACAGGCAATTAATGCAGCTTTTGTGGATTATATTGTTCCATTTCAGCTTGATGTCGAACAGTTGAGGCAGAAGATCAGAATGGAAGATATCGACTTCGCTTGGTCTGTTGGGACATTCGTAGCAGGCGAACTTGTAGCCTTCATGTTGCATGGCCTGCGCGAATTAGATCATCAGTCTGTTGTCTACAACGGTGGGACGGGTGTGTTACCTAAATTCCGTGGACTTGGGCTGGTGGGAAAAATGTATGATTATCTACTGCCTTTGCTGAGCCAACATCAAATAAAAAGTATTGTTCTGGAGACAATAGAAAGTAACCAGTCAGCTATTCGTGCTTATGAAAAGACTGGTTTTTTGATCAGTAGAAAATTGTTATGCTTTAATGGTGTCATTCAATCCGCAAAAGTGGAGCAGGTTGCCACAATCCAGACGCTATCTGATTTTTCATGGACATTGTTCCAATCGTTTTGGGATATTTTACCAAGCTGGCAAAGTGCGCCACAGAGCATGGATACCCTGCGGCCAAATGCATTGGCTGCATATATTGAAGGTAAGCTCGTTGGTTATATGCTTTTTAATCTTCGAGGCAGACGAATTTACCATATAGCCGTGGCACCTGAATTTCGAGGAAAAGGCGTGGGAAAGCAGCTTTTTCAGGCGCTTAGAAATGAGCTGCAAACAGAAAAAATACAGTTCAATAACATTGATGCGAAAGCGGAGGAATTGAAACTATTTCTGGAGAAGCAAGGCTTGGTAAATGAGATTAATCAACTTGAAATGACAAAAGTATTATAAATCAGATATCCTATATGATAAGGTCGATTTTTCTTACGCTTGACCAAAACATTCGTATAAGGAAGTTGGTATATAAGAGATAAATTGTACTTATGGTAGACGAAAAGCTTGCAAAGGAATTGATTCAATTAGCAAATGCTGATAGACTATTAAGGGAAGATTTAGCCCAAAAAAGTGCACTGGGGAAGGGCTATCATCCGAAAATGGAAGCCGTTCATCGCGCTAATGCGAAGCGATTATGCGAAATAATTGACAAGATAGGATATCCCGGTATTTCAAAAGTTGGCGAAGAGGCTAGTGAAGCCGCTTGGTTGATTGTACAGCATGCGGTATCGGAGCCCTTGTTCATGCAAAATTGTTACCAATTGATGACCATGGAAAAAAAGGACATTAATTTGGCCCATATAGCCTATTTATACGATAGAATACAGTGTTTCAAGGGCAAGCCACAGCGTTTTGGAACACAGTTAACCGCGGATGGAGGAATCTATCCTGTGGAAAATAAGGAAGACCTAAACAAATTGCGTTTGGGGATGAATCTGCCTCAGCTCACCAAAAGGAAACTTGAGACGGTGTATCATGTGGACGAGCTTAAGATTTTAGATCAGCGGGATCCTGACTATACAATCTGGCGAAAGAAAGTAGGTTGGATATAGTTCTTTTTAAGTAATGCGAAAATTTCACCATCCACAAAACGTCCCTTCTCAAAGAAGTAGTCGTGCAGAATTCCTTCTGAAACAAGGTTCATTTTTTCAAGCAACTTACGGGAGGCCAAGTTGTCAGGGTCGATAAAAGCCTCTATGCGGTTGAGCTTATATTCCTCAAATCCGTAAGAAATAATGGTAGAAATTGCTTCCGTCATAATCCCCTTTTGCCAGAAGTCCGGATGAAGTTCATAGCCGATTTCTACACGAAAGTGCTCAGAGGAGAAGTTATGAAAACCGCAAGAACCAATGAGCTGATCCGGATTGTCCTTCAGACAAATTGCCCAACGAATCGCTTCTTTTTGTTTAAAATTTTTTTGCCAGGTCTTTACCAAATCATAGGCCTCTTCCATGTGCTGGAAAGTTGGTAAATCAAAATATAATGTTACTTCATCTTTTGAAAAATAAGAGAATAACGCCGGGGCATCCGAATGTAAAATTTGACGCAAATAGATACGTTCAGTCGATAGAATTGGGAATATATCCGATATCATGAGGGTAAAAATAGTAAAATATGTTTAATTAAGAAACGATGATGTGAGTTTTCGACATTTTTTGTATGTTTGTCGAGTAATGGCAATGCAACAGGAAAATATTAGGGAAGAAATTATCCTTTCTTCAATGAAAGTATTTGAAACTTATGGTTTTACAAGGGTTTCAATGCAAGATATTTCTAAAGCCTGTGGTAAAGGGCGTAGTACTTTGTATTACTATTTTACGAGCAAAATGGATGTTTTTGACGCGATAGCTGAATGTTTATGTCAGCAAGTATTCACCATTGCAAAGGAAAGCTATAGTCGGGATGCTTCTTTGGAGGAAAATTTGGTTGGTTTTCTAAGAGCGAAATTGCGCCAAATTAATTTGATTACCAAGCGTTTTCATTTGGCTTTCGAGGATATGAAGTCGGATCCGGCATTAATGGTGTCCAAGACACGTTATATGTTGGATGATGAAATTAAATTGATTCGTGAAATGATCGGGATTGCTATTGCAAAAGGAGAAATTCAGTTTTTAGAAGAAAAGGATATTATCTTCCTCTCAGAAATGTTAGTAACGACATCTCGTTGTTTTGAGCAGGAAGTGCTGCTATTTGACCGGTTTCCTGATTTCGAAGCACGGCTTGCTTGGCTAACTAGCATTTGTGTAAAAGGGCTAAGATAGCTGTTTTTATATCCCGACATTAAAATTGATGAGCATTTGCTCTTTTTTAGCAAAGAGATTCGACAAAAAAACAAAATATGTCTATTTTGTTTTTAACGCACACAATAGGAATACCGAATAAAAGATACGATATAACATGATATTAAATGCAAAAATAGGAAAGGTGAGCAGAAAGTTAACGGCACAGAAATACCTGCTCGTATTGGTAGAAACGGAGGAGAAGATTCAGCCTGAGTCTACCGGTTTATTGGATGCAGCGTTTGATTGTTATTTATTGGTACATCGTGAAATCGAACGTTTGGATGAATTGGCGCTTGCATTGGAAAGTGTAAATAAAGAAGTGCGACTGGCGCGCAATTTTAATGAACTGAAAGATAAAGGGATCGTGATCGGTGACTTGAATCAGATCACAGTTAAGATATTGAAATAAACTGTTTATTGAAACAAATCTAGTATGTACAAAGTTGTTTACTCCCTGTCCCGCAAATTGAAATGGAAGGCCAGTGAGATCTATCAATTCCTATATCAGCGTTTTCCGGAGATCAAGAATATTGATTTATTGTTGGATGACCAGCAATTTTTACTTGTTGTCAAGATTAACAGCCGTTTAGAATTTTCAATTCTAAATATTTGCCAGCAACAAGGCCTTGCGATGCAGTTTGTCCAGGTAGAGGATATTGATTAACAATTTGTGAAAATCCGGTCCAGCGCATTGTTGTAATGCATAAATTTACATTTCATATTTTTCGATTCCGGCGATGAAGGACTATTTTTCAACCAATGGAGTTTTAAACCAAACTTTTTTTTGTACGAAGGGTTATTCTTAACTTACAGGAAGGTGTTTAGCCGGATACTCAACTGGTGTATATTGTGATAATAGGTATAAATAATAATTAATCATAGATCATTTCTATTAATATGAGTACATTTTCAACAAAAGCTTTCGGAACCGAAGCGCCGACAGCAGATTTAAAACAGCTTGAAGTTCAACGCCGCGAAGTAACGGCAGGAGATGTGGAGATTGATATTCTCTATTGTGGTGTTTGCCATTCGGATTTACATACCGCACGTAACGAATGGGGTGGGACAGTTTATCCAAATGTTCCCGGTCATGAGATTGTCGGACGAATTACAAAAGTAGGATCTGGTGTAACTAAGTTTAAAGTGGGAGATCTTGCCGGTGTCGGTTGTATGGTAGATAGTTGCCGTGAATGTGAGAGCTGTAAAGAAGGGTTGGAACAATATTGTGAGAATGGAAATATCCAAACATACAATGGTCATGATAAGCATCTGGATAAACAGACTTTCGGTGGATATTCAGAACGTGTTGTTGTAGATCAGGACTTTGTTTTACATATTCCTGAAAATTTGGATCTGGCGGCAACAGCGCCCTTGCTTTGCGCCGGTATTACAACTTATTCACCATTACGGCATTGGAAAGTTGGTCCAGGACAGAAAGTCGGTATTGTGGGCATTGGTGGTTTGGGGCATATGGGGGTGAAAATTGCTAAAGCGATGGGGGCACATGTCGTTGTGATAACAACTTCGGAAAGTAAAGTGGAAGACGCCAAACGTTTGGGTGCTGACGAAGTTATTCTATCAACAGATCAGGAACAGATGAAAAAGAATGCCGGCACTTTACATTTTATTTTGGATTGCGTCTCTGCGCAACATGATATCAACGCCTACCTGAGCCTATTAAAACGCGATGGTTCCCTTACCCTTGTGGGGGCTCCGGAACATCCGCTTCCCGTAGCGCCATTTAGTTTAATCCCTACACGTAAAAGTTTCTCAGGATCAATGATCGGGGGGATTGCAGAAACTCAAGAAATGCTGGATTTCTGCGGAAAGCATAACATCACTTCGGATATAGAACTCATTCGAATGCAGGATATTAACCTCGCGTATGATAGGTTACTAAAGAGCGATGTAAAATATCGATTTGTGATCGATATGGAAAGCTTAAAGAACTAAGGAGGCAAATCGGGCAACGCTAATCAATCGGAAGCGGCTTTTAGTTAACGGTAGGCTCAATTTTTCCGATTAATCCTCATTTGTCGTTTTGTGATTTTTATTGGTGTCATCGTATTAAATTAATTAGACGTGTAGCTATTTTGATGGCGTGGCCTCTATTTTTATGGAAGAAAGTAAAATCGTAGTTTTTTGGTTCCGCAGGGATCTTCGTTTGGAAGACAATGCCGGATTATCCAGGGCATTGGCAACAGGGGTCCCTGTGCTGCCGGTTTTTATATTTGATGAAGATATTTTACAGCAACTGGAGGATAAATCGGATCGACGCGTAGATTATATCCATCAGGCACTGACTGGGATAAACAAAGAATTAAAGGGAGTCGGAGCAACATTGAATACTTTCTATGGGAGTCCTTTGGCAATATTTAAAACACTACATGAGAAATACAGAATTCATGAGATCTATTGTAATAGAGATTATGAGCCTAAAGCTATCCAACGGGATCGCAGCATATTTGAATTTTTTAAAACAGCCGGGATTCCATTTAAAGCAATAAAAGATCAAGTTATTTTCGATAAAAATGAGCTGTTGAAAAATGATGGTACACCTTATACCGTTTATACACCTTATGCGAAAAAGTGGCGGGCAAAATTAACGTCAAGAGATGATCAGCCCCTGGATTATAAAGGAGGGTGTTTTGTCCAACAGGCTTATAATCAAATAATTACCCTGGAAAAAATTGGGTTTAAAAAAACAGATTTCACTTTTGAGCCGCCACAATTGAGTGCACATATTATTGATAGTTATGATAAATATCGTGATTATCCTGCCTTAGCGGGAACCACGAATCTTGGTATAGCGCTGCGTTTTGGTACGATCAGTATCCGTCAATGTGTAGCCTTTGCCAGACGGCATAATGAAGTGTGGCTGTCGGAGTTAATCTGGCGTGAATTTTTTATGCAAATCTTATATCATTTTCCAAATGTTGTCAGCGGATCATTTAAAAAGAAATACGATGGTATTCAGTGGCGCAATAATGAAGCGGAATTTGAACGTTGGTGTAAAGGAGAAACGGGCTATCCGCTAGTCGATGCAGGGATGCGGCAATTGAATAGTACCGGTTATATGCATAATCGTGTACGTATGGTTGCGGCCAGTTTTTTATGTAAACATTTATTGATTGACTGGCGATGGGGAGAAGCTTATTTTGCACAAAAACTCAATGATTATGATTTGTCTGCGAATAATGGCAATTGGCAATGGGCAGCGGGTTGCGGTTGTGATGCGGCGCCGTATTTCAGGGTATTTAACCCAATCATTCAGGCTGAAAAATTTGATAAAAAGCAAGAATATAGTCGACAATGGATCCCTGAACTTGGGAGCACAACTTATCCCGAACCGATGATAGCACATTCTTTTGCTCGGGAACGTGCGCTAAAGACCTATACGGCAGCATTGGGATAAACGATAACTTCGGATAATCCAATCCCAGCTTAACTGATCGGTTTAGATGGGATTGGGCTACTCCGGATTAGATTTTTATTGCTCTAAAAAATCGGCGACAAATTTGTCGAATGCCTGTGGGTTCTCCGCCTGGATCCAATGTCCTGCATTCGGTATCGTTTCAAAGCTTACATTTGGAAATTGCTCTTTGATTTTGACTTTATCTTCCGGAAGAATGTAGCGCGATTTCTCGCCCGCTAGAAATAGCGTAGGGCCCGCATAAACACCAGCTTTCACGCTTACTGTAATAAAATCTGTATATTTTTGTTGTAGAACATCCAGATTGAAGCGCCACCCCAGTTTGCGGTCTTCTTTAATATAAACGTTTTTTAACAAAAATTGAATGACTCCCGGATCATCGAGATAAGTTTCAAGTTTTGTCTGAACATCTTTCCTGTTGTCCATACTATTTATATCAACTGCACAGAGCGCCTTGAAGATATCTTCGTGATGTGGTGGATATGCTTTGGGGGCAATATCCGCAATAATCAACTTTTCAATCCGTTCTGGATGGTCAATGGCAAATTGCATGGCAACTTTGCCGCCTAGAGAATGGCCCAATAAGAAGACTTTCTCTGACCCGATCGAAGCTATATAGGTGGCTAGATCCTCGACCATGTCCTCAATGGACATGCCATCACTGTGGAAACTTCGACCGTGATTGCGCAGGTCAAGCAAATGTATTTGTCTTTTCTCTCCAAAGCTACGGCCAAAAGATCCCCAGTTGTCTGCCATACCAAAAAGACCATGGAGAACAACAAGTGGTGTTCCGGTGTTTTCTGCCCCGTATATTTTGCTGTGTAGTAGTTGTTTCACGATATTTCTTTCTTTTAATCGAATTAATGTAGCCTCCAAAAGGCTATTCCTGGGGCTAAGATAACTAAAACATCTTTCCTTATCAAAATGGTAGTTTCGAACATATATTTGGTAGCGGCATCCGTCGTTGATAAGCTAATTTTGTCATAACGAAAACATAATACTATATAACAGATGAATACTACAGCGTTAATTGTGATAGACATTCAAAATGAATATTTTGAAAATGGCGGAATGGAACTTGTTAATCCTATCGCCGCAAGTGTAAATGCCGGAAAAATAATCAGTCGCTTTAGGGAGAGAGAAGCACTTATTATCCATATTCAGCATATTTCTCCTGATCCTGCGAAAATGCCATTTTTTATAGCAGGTACCGTTGCTGCTGATATCCACCTCAACGTTAAACCACTAGTGGGAGAGAAAGTGATCCAAAAACACTTTCCAAATAGTTTTAGAGAAACTGAACTCTTTGATCACCTGAAAGCCAATCAAATTACTGAACTCGTTGTTGTTGGCATGATGACGCATATGTGTATCGATGCCACGACGCGCGCAGCGGTTGATTTTGGCTTCCCATGCACAGTAATAGAGGATGCCTGTGCAACACGTGATCTGGAAATTAATGATGTTACGGTGAAAGCCGACGATGTACACCTTGCTTTTCTTGCAGCATTAGAATTTTTCTATGCAGAAATTCAGACAACAGAAACCTATCTGGCACACAACTAAATGATCTAAGCTGACAGTATAGCAGTGTTGCTTGCTGTCAGCCTTTTTTACAATTAATAGAGATAACCGGCCATGGACAACCAACAATAAACATTTACCGCAGTTCCTGAATAAATGTACTGATGGTTTTTCCTGTTTGGGTTTTAAAAAAACGCATCAGGTGATTGGGCTCAGAGAAATTCAGTTCGAAAGCAATTTCACTGATAGACTTGCCTGAATGTATCAACAACTCCTGCACTTCAAATAATAACCGCTGTTTGAGCAATTGCGTTGCCGTGGTATTGAATTGTGCTTTAACGGCATGATTCAGTGTGATGCGACTAACACCCATCAGTGCCGTATATTCGTTGATCCGCTGTTTCTGTTGAATATGCTGTTCGAGCAACCTCTTGAACTGATACGCAAAATTATTCTCGGGTTTTTGTAAAGAAAGTCCATTTAATCGGGCATATTTTCGATTCAGGGTCTGTAGTAGATAATAAAGCAAAGAGCGGATAATATGTGCACTGTCTGCTTGTGTGTGAACAAGCTCTGATTTTATTTCCGCAAGGAGCGTGTAAAATTTAGATAGATGCAGATCGTCTGCCATTATTTTTACAGTATGGCGTAGCTGATAGAAATACAACAGTCGATACGTAAAAAGCTTATCTGCGAAAAATTCATTGAGAAAATCCTCCTGAAAAATCAATGTCGTGAACTCCAGATGCGTGGGATCCAGTTCCCAGGTATGTTTCTGAAAGGCAGAAATAAAGATAATGTTGTTGTCCGTTAACTCGATGACTTCCTGCCCTAATCGCAAACGTCCCTTTGCCTTTTTGAAAAACACAATTTCAAAAAAATCTTTATGATAGGTCTCATGGTGTGTATAGTCCGTTTCCTCTTGATTGAGTACGTTTAATAGGAATTCAACACCACATTCGCTTTTATGGAATTTTATCGTTTTCAATAGCAGTCTACTTTATACATCAAAAGTACTCATCTTAAAGCTAAATTAAATAGAGATCTGTAGACGCAATCTGGCGTCCATATAATCGTCGTATTGGACTCCTTATAATCCATTTAACAGTTGGGATAAAAATATTTTTTGAAATAATTTCAGAATTTAGGTGAAAAGTGACTTTCGTCACTTTTTTATTGAAAGAATTCATCTACCTTTATGATCATAATCAAATAGACAAACTTAAATATAGATGTTCATCCCACTTGAATAGTTAGGAAATCCGCATCACCTCTCTTTTTTTAAGAGAACTATTTGGTACTTTTTGGAATAATCTAGTTAGCCATAAAAATATATTATTTGGGGGTTTTCTCGTCAAGAGAGGCCCCTTATATTTTTGATTGTTTCAATAGAAGTTATTTAAGACAAAGTTAAGATAATGAAAAAAAGGAATATGTTATTTCTCTAAAAATGGAGGATATGAGGCGCGAATTGTTGTTTCAGCGATATCCATTTCTTTTAATCTGGATAAGAAGATGTTCACGATGATGGTGAAATCAATTAAAAAATTAGATGAATTAATTCTTTGTCTGAGGGAATAAAGACAGTTCAAATAAGTCTTCTGGGCTTAGAAGAGACGCTTGCTTAAAAAGGAATTTTTTAGAAAAGTTATTCCGGAAAGATATTGATCCTAATAATCTTGAAAAAGATCTTTCCGGATATAACGCCTAACTGAAAATGCCATTTTCAGCCGTTAAGATTACTGGGGCGCCATCTGTAATCATAATGGTGTGCTCATGTTGTGCCATGTAACCTCCTTTGTCGCCAACCATCGTCCAGCCATCATTTAATTCAGTAGCATAAGTGGAGGTGGTGGAAATAAAGGTTTCGATAGCAACGATGGAATTTTTCTTAAACCTTCTTTGGTCAAATCTATTTTTATAATTGAGCAACTCATCTGGCTCTTCGTGTAGGCTACGTCCGATACCATGGCCACCTAGATTTTTGATCACTTTGTAACCTCTCCTTTTTGCTTCTGTTTCCATGAGCTGACCAATGTCTGCAATTTTAACGCCACCACGTATATTTTTTATGGTTTTTTGAAGTATTTCCTTTGAGGCGTCTACCAATTTTTGGTGATTGTGAATATCCTGACCGATTATAAAGGACGCCCCATTATCAGCCCAAAAACCATCCAGCTCGGCTGATACATCGATATTAATAAGATCTCCTTCCTGTAATAAGCGGTCCGAAGCAGGAACGCCATGACAGAATTCGTTGTCCACACTGATACAAGTCCAACCTGGAAAATTATAGGTCAATGCTGGTGCTGATTTGGCGCCATATTCCGCTAATATCTTTGCTCCATATTCATCTAATTCTTTGGTTGACATGCCTACCTTGGCATAGTCGCACATCGCTTTAAGCGTTTTGGCGACTGCCGCACTCGCTTTTTGCATTCCGGTCAATTCGTTCTCGTTGGTAATAGACATTGCGCTATTTTTTGTTTTGCTTATTAAATTAAAGATAAGCAAAGGTCTTAAAAAAAACAGATAATCCGATAAAGAAAAGCAGGATAACGGTTGTGTGAAGATTTACGGGAGTTTTGGTATAAAAAACGCCTGCTTTCGTATAAAATCTCAACTGGCGATAGCCTTAAATAATAAATTTGTAAAATCTCGGATGAATATAAACTGAGAAGCGATCGAATTTTGGGTACAATTTTAAATTTATAAAATGAAGGCGAAACAGATATTGATTTTTAAAAGCTCTGTAAGAACAAAGGAGAAGAAGACGTTCTTGATGCAGTTGTTAAAGCTCCACTTACCACAGATACAGTCGGCTACCTTGGATTTGGATGATGAAGACGCCATCTTTCGGGTAGAGACAGAAGACTGCTCTGTAGATCTATTAACAGCTTTGCTGCATAGGCATGGTATAAAAGTGGATTTTCTGGACCGCTTTGTACTCGCTTAGACCTATTCAGATCACAGTACAGATGGTCTTACAATAGCCCGCCTGTATACTGCTTAAAAAACAGCTCACGATAAATCTCGCCAATCGGGATTTCGAATTTGTCAATGTATATCGTGTGGTTGTCAAAAGAATCAATAAAGGACAAATTGATCAAATAAGATTTGCTGACCCGAACAAATATATGGGTCGGTAGTTTTAGATGAATAGTCTTTAAATTCATTGCTGTAATCAGTTTGTTGGTACGGGTATAGATGACCACATAATCTTTGAGTGCTTCAATAAATCGAATATCGCTAAATAAGATTTTGTAGTATTTTCGGTCCGATTTGATAAATACAGCATCTTCATTCGCATCTTCAAAGCTGCTTTGATTTTCCCTTAAATTGAGCAAATTTTTATAAGTAAACGCTTTATCTATTGCTTTGGCGAGGCGATCTTTTTTTATTGGTTTAAGCAGGTAATCAAGTGCATCCAGCTCAAAGCCCCGCAACGCGTATTGTGTATAAGCTGTCGTCAGTATCACCAGGACATCTTTCGGTAAGGACTGTGCAAAATCCAGTCCGTTGACGGTGGGCATCTCAATGTCCAGAAAAATAAGGTCAACAGATCCCGTTGCAAGATATTCCATGGCAGCTAAAGCATTCGAAAACTCGCCGAGGATTTCGATGGATGAAATTTCTTCGACCAGATTTCTCATTTCTTCCCGTGCTAAGGGTTCATCATCTACAATGATACAATTCATATTGGAATTTTTAATTTCACCTGATACAACAAGTCATTTTTTGATATGGTAAGTTCGTAATTATCGCTATATAGCAAATCCAGTCTTCTTTTGGTATTGACTAACCCTAATCCACCGTACTTAAGATGGCTATTTGAAAAATTTGGATCGCTCGAATTTTCACATTCAAAACAAAGTTGCCCATCTGTCTGCCTAAAGTGAATGGCAATAAAGGTATTTTCATCGTGTATATTGACACTATGTTTAATCGCATTCTCGATAAAGGCGGTAAAAAGATGTGGTGGTAGAAAAATACTTTGTTTTTCGAGTTCTGCAGCACAGGAAATTGATGTTTTCAAATTATCCCGGCGTATTTCTTCAAGTTTCAAAAAATTGAAAATAAAATTTATTTCGGATTTTAAGAGTGTTCTATCCGCATCGTTTTCATACAGTTGGTACCGCAAAAAATCGGAGAGTTTGATGATAACCTCGGTGGCCATATTAGGGTCTTTTCGAATCAGGGCCTTCACATTGTTGAGCATGTTAAATAGGAAATGTGGCTGAATCTGATTCTTTAAAGCATTTAACTCTGTTGTTAGGGCCAAGTTCTTCAAATCTGAAATTCGCTTATTGTCCTCGATCCAACGTTTAAAAAGTTTAAACGTCGTGGTGGTCAGGATAATGGGGATGCAGATAAATAAACCACTTACAAAACTCATGGTATTGGTCCGTTGCCTTTCAATGATGGGAATATGGATGCTAAAGATATAGATTGCGATCTGCATGACAACAAGCAGGCTCGCAGTCACCAGCAGAATAAGCAATACAATATAGATTTCATATTTTCCCTTGAAAAAATACTGTGGGATCAATACGTACATATTGATATAAAACATGGCAACGAAAACCGTCCAAAGTGCCAAGGAGAAATAGGTTCTATAATTGCCAAGAAACTGCGTATTTGTATTGGCATTGGCAAAAAGAATAAGCAGACCGATCAAAAATAAGCCATGTCTAAAAAGCCTGAATTTCTTTTCCGTTAAGTAACGTAAAACAATACGGTTGTTGCAGTCTTGCATATTGATATGGATTACTGAGCCTAATTCCGCAAATGTAATTTTTTTTGTTTCAAAATGGTTTTCTTTTATACGAACACCGCTTTTTTTTATACTAAAATAAATTCATGTGGTAAGTAGGGCAGTAGCTGTTTTAATACCGCATGTTTTTCGTATAAAATATTGACCCTTTTGTATAAAAAACAAAATGAGCGTTGCCGATTGATCTATTCTTGTAACAAGTTGACTACTCTGTTCTAATTTCCGAAAGAGCAGTTTTCGGCTTGCCCTTTAAGTGAAAAAAGAAAAGATAGACAAAAACAAATATCCACATGAAAAAGAACCTAATGTTGTTTGGGAGCTTTGCTCTTGTATGCAGCAGTTCCGCACAGACCAAAGATAGTATTCCACAAAAAGTACAGGCCATTGTGGCCGACAAATTTCCTGCTGCGCGGGTGCTAAATCTAAGTTATGAATATAATGGCGGGTACAAATATTCATCCAACGCTAAAGGTGGCGCTAATATGCAAGGCAAGGTGGAGTCATTCCATCAGACTGGCGGGAGCTTGAATGTCAATTTTTTAAACCGGCGTAGCTGGACATTAGGTACTAGTCTTGGCTATCAGTATACTTCATTTAATGTACAAGAATCCGATTTAAGCACACAACCGCTAAGAAGGCGTACACAGGATTTCCATTATCATTACGAATCACTTAATTTCTCTTACTTTTCAAAATTATTTGGAAAAATGGTTATTTACTCCGCCAGTTTCATGACGGATGGAAGCGATAAAGGGATTGAACGGATGCGCGGAATGCTGACAGGAACATGGGTACTAAAAGCAACACGGGATGTACAAATGACAATTGGTTTACTTGGATTTGTTGATCCTGCGGCAATTATCCCCATTGTTCCAACCTTTACCTATAAACAGCAATATCGTAATGGTTGGATGGTAGATGTGTTATTACCTAAAGCCGCCTACGTCCGAAAAACAATGTTGCGAAATGGTCGCCTTTCTTTAGGTACAGATCTCAGTACGAAGACATTCTACCTCTATGATTTTTTGGGATCAGACAAGGTGTATACCTTTAGTCAGATGGAGATCAACTCGGGATTGACCTACGAACATAATTTGGGAAGATCGTTTATTGCAACGCTTAGATCTGGAATGAAGACCATTTCGAGGTCAAGGATATTTGAAAAAAGTGAACGACAAAATAATTATGTATGGGAAGCTTCTGCGGACCCATCGTTTTATGTCAATGCGGGAGTTTCTTTTAATCCATTTGCGAAAAAAAGACGTTAGTGAAGGGCTGATCTTCTACAAAGGTATTTGACAAGGGGGCACAAAGATTTACTGAGTTTGTTGAGTAATTTATGTCCTTTTAGTGTTTGAACATCTAAATATTTGCTATATTTATTTTATAATTAGAAATTAAAATAAGGTTAATCGTGTGTATACTGCTTTCCAGATTTAATTTTTTTTTACCAAATTTAAGTAACACTAAGCCTGCAATAAGGCATTTGAATAAATAATAAAGCAAAAAAGGAAAAGAAAATGGCATTATTAGAAACCCTTGAATGGCGTTATGCGACCAAAAAATACGATTCAACAAGGAAGGTTGATCAGAAAGACGTGGATAAAATTATCGAAGCAGCACGTATGGCTCCAAGCTCCTCGGGTTTGCAACCTTTCCGGGTCGTGTTGATTACAGATCAACAGTTAAAAGAGCAGATTGTGCCCGTCGCCTGGGGGCAGCAGATTATCGCCGAAAGCTCACATCTTTTGGTTTTTGCAGCATGGGATAAATACACAGATGAACGTATTGATGCGACATTTGACCATATGAACAATCATAGAGGCCTGCCATTGGACACAACTGATGACTATAAAAACAGGTTGAAAGAGATGTTCGCTGCACTTACTGAAGAACAACAGGCAGCGCATGCCGCTAAACAAGCTTATATTTCTTTTGGAATGGCCATCGCGCAAGCTGCAGAATTGAAAGTAGATGCCACACCGATGGAAGGGTTTTCTAACGATGAATTGGATAAATTATTGGGATTAGATAAAAGAGGCTTAAAAAGTGTTGTTCTCTTGCCATTAGGTTATCGTTTGGGTGAAGAAGATTGGTTGCTGAAATTGAAAAAATTTAGACTGCCCAAAACGGAGTTTTTAATCGAATTACCTTAAGATCTTAAACTCATTTTATTCCTATTATTTAGTGAATAAGCAAATGGACTCGTCTCCTAAATGGCCAAAGAGAACTTTCGCACACTCTTTGGCCATTATGAATAGCTATTCTGATGAAACTAACGTTTTCATCGGTAACGCAGATGTCTGCTATCGATCTTTGCACTAATCGGATATACATCTTTATAAATATCAATGCCCACTTGTGCTAGTGGTATTCCAGCCATGTCAGTTTCAGACCCTTGGATATGGATATTCTTTTTGTGATCTATACTGACCGTTGCCCAGATAGGATCCTGATAGACCAATGTTCTTCTTAAAATACCATGTTTCTTATAGAAATCTGCATCAAACGCTTTGCTTTCAAATGTATCACCAGCCCAGTAATAGGAGGCACTATTGATTTGTACATAATGAATGCCGTTAATCTCATTATGGTAATTGAGGTGATGATGACCAGTAAGAACAAGTAAAATTTTATTGAATCCAGCTTCAATATTCATCTGTTCCAATAGATACCTCACTGCCATGCCATTTTCCAGTCCGCCATCGTCATTGTCCAAGCCTTGATGGCAAAAGATGATAACCCGGTTTTTAGTATTTCGAATATCCTTTTTCAACCATTCCAGTTGCTGTTGGCTGATACTGCGTGGATAACCTTCAATTTTTTTTGTCCGGCTTTTCTCATTTCCGTCTAGGATGACAAAATGAAAGCCTTGTTTATCAAAGGAATAGTAAGGTGCTGGGCTATTCCAGAAATCGGTAACCTGTTGTTTTGTGAAACCGCCGTCTGTATCGTGATTGCCGATTACAAAGTGTCTTTCCCCTGTAAAGCCATCCCAAACCGCCATTAATTCTTTATTCTCTGCCTTGGGAAAACAGAAGTCACCCAAGGAAATTATAAAGTCGGGTTTTTCATTTTTCATGGCTTCGATAAAGAGTTTGGCACGACGTAAACCATCGTGCATAAGATCGTTATGAAGATCTGCAATCACGCCAAATTTAATGCCCTCAGCTTTAAACACATTGTCTGTTGTCGACGCAATAGACGCACTGGCAAGGCTCTTGTTGACTAATATGCCGCCTATTCCTATACTTCCCAGTCGGATGAATTTTTTTCGGTTGATCATACTTTCTTGATAATACAGATTTAATTAGATGCTGCCTAGCTGAATCGTTTGGCCTTTTTTCAATTTAATATATTGGATATAATTGTTTTTTGATAACGGTTTTTTACTTGAAAGATCCTGAAGATCTGTCTTTTCAAAGATACGGAAGACACCATTCTGATTGGCAGTTACGCGCAATGATGTTAGTTTCCCGCCGTTCTTCTCAGCGCTGACAATAAATCCGCCCTCAGTTCTCAGATTTTTAAAGGATACGTTTTTCCAATCCTCAGGGGTGGCCGGAAAAACTTCGATATAATCATTTTTGCTCTGAATTAATAATTCGTGAATACCCTGTGCGAATGCAAAATTTCCCTCGAGCGTAAAAGGGCGATAGGTAAAGTCAGAATACTGCCCTCCATTTTGGTCACCATTTAAGTGAAAGGAATTTATGGAACAAAAATTATGTGCAAATTTCTGTAAGTTCATAACAGCTTGTTTACTTTGTTTTGCCCTTGCATGGAGACAAGCCATCCATGAAAATGAATAGCCCACCCAGGCCCGTGTGCCCAATTGCTCTAAATGTGAAAGCGATTTTTCAATCAACGATTTGTCCCGTGCATTATTGATGTCAAGTATTCCCAATGGATAAATAGCCATATAAGGTGACATGTGTCTATGGGAATGTTTCATAGGCAGGTCTACCGCGACCTGTAGGCCGGTTTCATCCGTTGCAAAATTAGGCAATTCGGCACTGCATTTGGCCCATTCTTTAGCCGCTTCTGTTTTACCATTTGCATTGCTGACCTCTGCGGCAATATCGAATAGGTAATGCGCTAGGCTAAGATCAAAATTTGTCCAGTGCTCAAACCAGGCTGCCCTGCTGTTGTCATTGTATTCTGGACTACTGCTTAAGGGGAGATAACGCTTCCCATCTTTGAGATAAGTTATATTTTTTAAGTAGGTTGCCGCTTCTGTGATATACGGGTAAGCCTGCTCTTTTAAGAAATTGCGATCCATTCCATATTTCCAATGCCAATAAAAATGTTGAGCTGTCCATGCACTGACTGTGGGAGATAGGGAGTATTGGATCCATCCACCCATGGGATAGCCGTTCAAGGTAAGCACACCCGGAATATTTAGTCCGTCGACAGCGAAGTATTGCCGTGTATAGGCAAGATTCTTCGGCCTGATTTTCCATAACCAATCCGTATAACTTTGAGCCGCATCCATTCGATTGGCCGTATAAGCTGGCCAATAGCTCAATTGTGTATTGAGATCGTTATGAAAATCCCCTTTCCAGGGGGGTAAGCCTCCGTTGTCAGCCGTCCAAACGGCTTGAAGTGTGATCGCTGGCGCACCTTGGCGTGCCGTAGCTCCTAATTTATAAAGCTCCAGGTAATATTGCCTTTCAAGGTCTTTTTCAGGAATGGAAATGGTCGATTTAGACCAATAGTTTGCCCACCAGGAGATATGGCTTCCTTTTGCTGCTTCATACTGTTTGATCGAAATGGGCTGGGCCATGGCTTTTTGATCGTTACGGATGGTCCAGTAGCCGATTAGTCTGGTCGGAGATACTTTTTTATATTGCAATATAACCTCAAAAAAATGATGATCATAGGTTTCCTGATGCAGTACCTGTGCGTTTTCGGTTTTAACAATGTTTCCTTGTTTGTAGCCTAATCTGGCTAAGCTTTGGCCATCTACAACGCTTTTTTGTTCATCGGCATGTGTGCTTTTTTCGTATTGATGTGGGACAAGCTGTGGTGAAAGATCAGCAATGTTTTTACCTGTAATTTCAAAGTACCCCATTGGTCTGGTGGCATGGACAAAAGAAATAAGAGTTTTTCCGTCGTCAAATTTCAATGTATGTACTGCACTTTTTAGATCCAATACATTGGAAATTACGTTTCCGAATTTCGAGGCATCAAAGGTCATCGCCGCTGCCGGAAGTTTGGTCGGATAGGGGGAGCGGTCATAAGGGGAATCCCCCCATTGTTGAGCTGCCTGATAGCTGTTGTTTTTCAGCTGTTGCTGTACCCATTTAAAATCATGTTTTTCTAATTCAAATGCTTTGCGTTCATCCCAAAGATCCGCCCGATCCAGCGATAACCGGATGGTATTGTCTTTTTTCCAGATTAGCGCACCCAACTGGCCATTGCCTAACGGGATAGCCTCATCCCATCGCGTTGCCAAATTCGTAAAATTGAGATTGTAAGTGGTGGATGGTTGTCCAGCAACAGGACCTGTCATGAAAAATAAAAGGATGAGATAGTAGTATTTCATAATTTAAATGGATATGGTTTACAAATTTAGCACGCAACACAATAAATGTCTGACACTATTTAGGCTTTTTTAGAGCCTATTTTACCCTTGTTGCTTCTTGTCTGTCGTCTAGCAAGTTTAGCGTCAGAAACTGCTAAATGTGGCAGTCTTGCCGACCATTGGTCACAAACGCGGATCAAATAGCGCTAATCAATAACGAATGTAATCCAAACTCCGGATTAAAAGTAGAAAAAGTGATCGCTTCTTGCGGTCTCGTAACTAAAATGTTATCAGCGGCTAATGGGGCTTAAATGGCACTAATTGCGACAAAAATGGAAATTGTATTGCGAGGAGGTAATATAGTTTATGTTTCTGTTAATCTAGTTTTAGTATATCCCATCGTTCTTCTTTAATTTTACTAACGTTAGATATCAATGCCTGTTTTGGCTTGCTGATATGTATTCCTTTAGCTCTAGCATTGGAAGAGTTGCACAACAATTATAAAAATAAACCTAATAACAGAATAATATTGAATAGACCTTATTGCTATGAATAGAAAATTAATGGTGTTAGCATTATTGGCCTTGATTATCGCCTGCTTTGCAATATTTACATTTGGCAAAGAAGAGACAGTAGACTTTAGTGCAGATGTCAAACCGATATTAAATAAACATTGTATTACCTGTCATGGTGGAGTGAAGAAAAACGGAGGACTTAGTTTTCTTTTTGAAAATGAAGCTTTTGCTAAAGCTGAGTCTGGCAAGCCGGCGATTATTCGGGGGGATGCGGAGCATAGTGAGTTTATGAAGAGATTGGTTTCTGATGATCCTGAATTGCGCATGCCTTATAATGCGCCAAAACTGAATGACGACGAGATTGATATTTTAAAAAAGTGGATTGATCAAGGTGCAAAATGGGGTAAACACTGGGCTTATACTTTACCCGAAGAGGTTGAAGTGCCCAAACCATTTTCCCTGGTAGGACTTTTTGGCATAAAACCGAAGGGGGTGAATAACAACATCGATTATTTTGTTCAGGCCAAATTGAAGAGCAAAGATCTAGCCTTCTCGGATGAAGCTGATAAAAGCACCTTGTTGAGAAGACTTTATTTGGACCTTATCGGCATACCACCGTCCTTAGATGAAATCCGTGCATTTATTGAGGATGACAGGGATGATGCCTATTCCCGTAGAGTTGATAGCTTATTGGCTACCTCTAAATACGGTGAGAAATGGGCCAGTTGGTGGCTGGACATGGCGCGCTACGCAGATACCAAAGGGTATGAAAAAGATGGATCGCGTAGCATCTGGCCCTATCGGGACTGGGTGATCAAAGCCTTGAACAAAGATATGCCATACGACGAATTCACCGTTGAGCAGCTGGCGGGAGATCTTTTGCCACAACCGACCAAAGATCAGCTTATCGCGACGGCTTTCCACCGGAACACCATGAATAACGATGAGGGCGGAACGGATAGCGAGGAGTTTAGGATGGCGGCTGTTCTGGACCGTTTAAATACCAGCTATCAGGTATGGTTGAGTACAACATTTGAGTGTGTGCAATGTCATAGTCACACCTATGATCCTTTTAAATTTGAGGAATATTATAAATCTTTGGCATTTTTCAATAACACGCGGGATGAGGATACACAAGGTGATCATCCAAAACTACGTTTTTATACAGCACAGGACGAAAAACGTATCGATAGTATTAAGCATTGGTTGACAGCCAATGGCGATGGAAATGCGGTAAAATCTGCGGATCTGTTCCTCCATACGCTCGAACCTAAGATTCATGCGCATTATAGTGACCAGATTGTAAACGGTGCTTTGTACGATACAAAATGGCTTGGTGTACGCAGTGGTGGCTCAGCCCGTTTAAAAGCAATTACCCTAGATGGCAAAAGGCAGCTCTTCATGAATTTCTGGACAGATGCGGTTGGCGGAAAAATGGAAGTGCATCTCAATAAACCCGGTGGGCCTCTGCTAGCCAATATAGATTTACCCAAAACCTCCGGCAGGCAGGTTATTCAGGCAGCGATAGCGCCGACAAGTGGTGTACACGATCTTTTTTTGGTATTTAAGAATCCAGCAGTTGCCGCTGGTCAACCGATTTGTATGATTGAATGGTTTGCTTTTCGGGAGGACTTTCCGGTTGGAAAACCCATGGAAAATCTGAACCTTCAGCGAACTTTTCTCCAGCTTGTTAATTTGCAGCCAGAAAGTGTGCCCGTAATGATTGAAAATCCGAAAGATATGCATCGGAAAACGAATGTATTTATCCGGGGTAACCGGCTGTCTCTGGGGGCAGAAGTACAGCCGATGGTGCCTGAATCGCTCAATGAATTTCCAAAAGGTGCTCCCCGAAATCGCATGGGATTTGCACAGTGGATTGTCAGTAAAGAGAACCCATTAACTGCACGGACCTTGGTTAACCGTGTATGGACTCAGTTGTTTGGCCGGGGACTGGTGGAGCCACTAGGTGATATGGGGACACAGAGCATACCGCCCATTCATCGTGAATTATTGGATTATCTAGCCTTAGACCTCATGAACGGAAAAAAATGGAGCATGAAAAAATTGGTTCGTGAAATTGTCCTTTCAGGTACCTATAAGCAGGCTTCAACGCTAAAAGGCGATAACGTGGATAAAGATCCGCAGAACTATTATTTGGCAAGAGGGCCGCGATTTAGGCTTTCTGCAGAGCAAATTCGGGATCAGGCGCTAGCAGTCAGTGGGTTGTTAAGCAATAAAATGTATGGACCGAGTGTCATGCCCTATCAACCGGATGGGGTGTGGATGACTGTATATAGTGGTGAGTCTTGGGTGAAGAGCGAAGGGGAAGATCAGTATAGACGTGGCATTTATACCTTTTTGAAACGTACGAGCCCCTATCCATCCTTTATTTCCTTTGATGCATCCAGTAGGGAGGTGTGCCTGGTGGATCGCATACGGACAAATACACCATTGCAGGCTTTGGCGACACTCAATGACCCCGTGTACCTGGAGGCGGCAAAGCATTTAGGAAACATCATGCTAGAGGAAGGAAAAGGAGATACGAAAAGGAGCATCAGTGTCGGTTATCGGAGGGCGATGCTCAAAGAGGCCGATCCCAAGAAGATCGCCGACCTTGAGGAGCTCTACAAAAAAGCGCTCTCGGAATTTAACAAAACACCAGCGTCTGCAGCAAAATATCTGGGCAGCGATTTGGCAAAGGAAAATACAAAAACGCTATCATCCAAAGCTGCTTATATGTTGGTTGCAAATGCATTATTGAACCTGGATGAATTTTTAACGAAATCATAAAGAATAGATTCAAAATACATAATGGTAATGAAATCCCGGCAGCTGAATAAAACAGGAAATCGGGATAAACAATAGATTCATGGTAGAATCGGTGCTATTAAAAAAGATTGACGCTAATGAAAGATCTGAATAAATTAATCGAAGAAGCACAGCAATCTGAATTGAAGGCTGTGACAAGAAGACATTTTCTAAAAGATTGTGTCGCTGGTATTGGCGGTATTGCATTGGGAAGTCTTTTGGCAAGTTGCGGGGGATGGGACACATCCGGATCAAAAGGAAATTTAGATCTGAATGCTTTAAATCCGTTGATTCCTAAATCGCCCCATTTTCCCGGTAAAGCCAAAAGTGTGATCTATTTACATATGGCGGGAGCCCCTTCGCAGCTTGAATTGTTTGATTATAAACCTGCATTGCAGAAATTACATAATCAACCCTGCCCGCAATCGCTTTTGGCCGGAAAGAAATTTGCCTTTATCCGTGGGGTACCTAAAATGCTGGGGCCACAGGCGTCTTTCAAACAATATGGTGAAAGTGGAGCTTGGGTATCCGATCATTTGCCTCATTTTAGTCAGGTGGTTGATGACGTCAGTTTTTTGAAAGCCGTTCATACGGACCAATTTAACCATGGACCGGCACAGCTGTTTATGCATACCGGAAGTGCCCGATTGGGGCGTCCAAGCATTGGTTCATGGGTGACTTATGGCCTAGGCTCAGAAAATAGCAATTTACCGGGATTTGTGGTGCTGACTTCTGGGGGTAAAACGCCGGATGCGGGAAAGAGCGTCTGGGGAAGCGGTTTTCTGCCATCGGTCTATCAAGGGGTGCAGTGCCGTTCAAAGGGAGACCCTGTATTGTATATTGCTGATCCTGAGGGAATGGACCGGGATATGAAGCGCAATCTTATCGATGCGATCAATAATGTAAACAAAACGGAGTATGACACATTTAAAGATCCCGAGACACTATCACGGATTGCACAGTATGAAATGGCTTATAAAATGCAGGTCGCCGTACCTGAAGTGATGAATATCAATAATGAACCGGCTTATATCCATGAATTATATGGCACCGAACCCGGAAAGGAATCTTTCGCCAATAACTGCCTATTGGCCCGCAAGCTTGTTGAACAGGGGGTGCGTTTTGTACAATTGTTTGACTGGGGCTGGGATAGCCATGGTACAAATGCAGCGGACTCCATAGATCTTGGATTTCGAAATAAATGTCGTGAAATTGATCGCCCGATGACGGCACTGATCTTGGATCTGAAACAACGGGGTTTATTGGAGGATACATTGGTTGTCTGGGGCGGGGAGTTTGGACGGACGCCAATGCAGGAGAATCGTGACAATAGTGATATGCCATTCCTTGGGAGAGATCATCATACCGACGCCTATACCATCTGGATGGCGGGTGGCGGTATACGTAACGGCATCAGCTACGGGCAAACGGACGATATTGGTTTTGCTGGAGTTGAAGGAAGGGCTTCCGTACATGATGTGCATGCCACCATGCTCCATCTCCTGGGATTTGACCATGAAAAATTTACCTATGACTTTCAAGGCCGACCATTCCGTTTGACGGATGTGGAAGGTGAACTTATACAGGCTATTATTTAACGAATGAAAAGATTTCTAGTATTAATCCTTCTGATGGCCAACCTTTATACACTTCAGGCACAGCAACAAGAGAAATTACACATAAAGTACTATTGTACCAATTGGGGAAATGCGGATTCTTGGGACCGGTTTTGTGAACGCGTGAAAAAGGCGGGCTATGATGGGGTAGAAGCCTGGCTCCCCGGGGATCAAAAAGAACGAAAAGAAATGATTGATGCCCTGCAAAAATATAGTCTGCGTTTAGGTCTGCTTTCCGGTGGTTCCGGATCTTCATTTGAGCAGTACCGTGAAAGTTTTAAACGTAATCTAGAAGAAGCTGCAAGCATAAAACCGGATTATATCAATTGCCATACAGGTAAAGAATATTACGCATTTGAACAGAATAAGCAATTAATCGACATTGGTCAAGTGATTATGGAAAAACAGCATATTCCGGTTTACCATGAGACACATCGTGGTCGATTTAGCTTTGCGGCACACCTGACCAAAGATTATTTAACAAAAATCCCTTCTTTAAGGCTTGCTTTGGATATTTCACACTGGTGCAATGTACATGAGTCTTTGCTTGCTGATCAAGCTGAAGCCGTTTCTTTGGCACTTGCCCGGACAGAACATATCCATGCCCGGATCGGACATCCTGAAGGGCCTCAGGTCAATGATCCTGCGGCACCGGAATGGAAAAGTACGGTCAATCAACATCTTGCCTGGTGGGATGAGATTGTCGCCCAACATAAACAAAGCGGAGCAAAGGTGTTGACCATTACCACTGAATTTGGTCCGGCAGGCTATCTGCCTACACTACCTTTTACACAACAACCGGTGGCAGATCAATGGTCCGTAAATGTATATATGTTGAATTTACTCAAAGATAGGTATAAAGAATGATGGTTTTTCTTGAAGAATTGATGGCCTTTTTGGGACGGTTTCATCCCATCTTAGTGCATTTACCCATCGGAATTTTATTGATTGCGTTTGTGATGGCGTTTCTGGAACGATTCACAAAAGAAAATCCATACCTGCCGGCGATTAGATTGTCCTTGTTATTGGGTAGTATGGCTGCTGTGTTTGCTGCTCTTTCGGGATTTCTGCTTTCACGCAACGGCGGTTATGAAATCGATGTACTCAATTACCATCAGTGGTTGGGTATTGCGGTCGCGGTATGTAGCCTACTGCTTTATTTCCTTTACCGCAAAAAAAGCGCGGCACTGCAATGGTCAAAAAAAATCGTATGGTTTCGTTTTTGGTTATTTTTGATCCTGGTCATATTACTGGGAGTCACAGGCCACTACGGTGGTACCCTAACACATGGGAAAGGTTATTTTCTTGAAGCTATGCCACAGGCGATGAAAAAGACTTTTGGTGTGGAGGAAAGCAGTGACGAGCTTTTAATTGTTGAGAATGTACAAGAGGCTGCCGTATATGACGGTATTATACAACCCATACTCAAACAACGTTGTCAGAGCTGCCATGGTGATCGGAAACAGGAGGGAGGATTGGCCTTACAGACAAAAGAAAATCTGTTAAAAGGAGGTGAAAATGGAAAGGTGCTGAAGGGCAACAATTCGAAAGAAAGTGAATTGTATGCGCGACTGATATTACCGGAAGGGCACAAAAAAAGAATGCCACCGAAAGGGCGTACACCTATCAGTGTCGATCAGATCAAATTGATTGCCTGGTGGATTGATCAAGGGGCGAGCTTCGATAAAAGAGTGAGCCAACTCACACAGACGAAGGAAATTGCAGCAATATTGAAAAAGCTGGAAACAGGAGAGCAGGAAGCTTCGCAGGTATTGTATGCGGATTTTCCCAAAGCACCCGATTTACCAAAGGATAAAGTTGATGCCTGGCAGGCAAAAGGTATTAAAATCATTCCTGTGGCTAAAGAAAATAATCTAGTGCTGGTCAATGCCATCAACTACCCACAGTTTAATGATAAGGATCTCCAGGAACTGTTAACCATTAAAGAGAATATCGTTCAACTGAAACTTGGGCATACCGCGATCACAGACCAGGCATTTTCTACGATAAAATCCATGCCCGCCATCTCGCGTTTGCATCTCGAGCATACAAAAGTCTCTGATGGTGGCCTGTCCCAATTGAAAAGCTTGCAAAAATTGACGTATCTGAACCTGGTGGGAACAAAAGTAACCGCAAAGGGTTTGGCGAATTTAAAAGATATTCCTAATTTGAAAAATGTATATATCTACCAAACGGACGATAGGGACAGTATGGCCTTAAAAGCATTACATGGTAAGGTGCGCATCGACACAGGTAATTACCGATTGCCATTTATCGCTACGGATACAATCAGGTTCTAGCGATGATAAAGTACAGACAAAGTAGTTTTCTCCATTGATGATACGCCTACTGAATAAATACTTAGTCTATACTGAAGCAATAGTTAGTCAGTACTTAAAAGGTATGGGGAATATGACTTATGGATAGTGAGTCGTAGCAATTAAATGGTGATAGGGTGTCCAATCTTTTTGGACACCCTATTTTATTTGTTGTGTATAAATACTG
Organism: Sphingobacterium sp. HMA12; assembly: GCF_002933815.1. GTDB lineage: Bacteria > Bacteroidota > Bacteroidia > Sphingobacteriales > Sphingobacteriaceae > Sphingobacterium. The sequence continues at coordinate 2,106,222 of NZ_BEYR01000001.1, read as the reverse complement.
GGGGTTATTTCCCTGTATTTTCCAATAAGGTGATCGCATCATAAAGCACACCAGCCTCGCCCCTAAAGGTTCCGGAACCTTCAGGTTTATTGTCTTTCGTGTACCATTCGTAGAAGCCTTTATTTTTAATAACACGGGCCAACATGGGTTTGATCTGTTCATAAGCTTCCTGCTGGAAGCCATTTTTAACCAGTTGTTGGATCATTCTCCCTCCAAACCAGGTCCAATCCCCGCCATTCTGGTAACCATAAGGATACATGCCTTTATTTTTGAAAAAACCTGCCGGATAAGTCGGATATACGGTTAATCCAATGGTAGCTGCTCCGGCATCTTTTACATTTTTGATCATCTTGTCCAGGGAAGTTTTGATTTGATCTTTGCTAAGCAGGTTTGCCTCAATGGCAATGGCTGTTCCGCCATGATAGTAGATCTGATTTTCATCAAAATCTTTTGGAAATGGCGACCCGTTGATGTAGATGTGAGGGATGAATTTTTGATTTTTATCGTCCCAAAGATGTTTCATGGTATTGCTGGCAATTGTGGTTCTGACCTTACCCCATTTTTCTTTTTTATCGGGGAAAAGGTCCATGTAATTGTCTAAAGCAATTAAAAACATAGCGTTATCATAAATATCCAGGGCAATATGCGAGTTTTTATCCAAATGGACCCCCCAATCGTGTTCTGGCTGCACATCACCCCAATCGACTGTTGTGGCCCCCCACAATAGGCCATAGGTACCATTATAGCGTTTGTCCATTAAAAATTGCAAAGCCTGTTCCATCCGCTCTTTCACTGTCGTTTCGCCTATTTTTTGTGCGAGAAAAGAGCTGTCCTTGGTTGCTACGATATATTTGTGAACTGCCTGGATCAAGGATGTTTCCTGATCGGTTTCAACCGTATTTTTATGTGCGGCATATTCCGGAGCCAGTGGATTAGTGATCGTATAATAGTCGGAAACACCATTCTTTAAACTGGATTTTTTGACAAAACCGTCTGCGATATTACCATCAGTTTCCTGTAATTTGAAAAATAGTGCCAACTGATCTTTGATCTGCTCGTGGGGGTGCACTTTGGTTGCTAAAGTAATGAAGGTATTGTAATCCCTGATCCATACTTCATTATAACCGTCACCTGCATTGAATCCGGCTTTGATAACCTTGCTCGCCATATCTTTGACGAGTTGGAAGCTACTATCCTGTACGGCGTTTTGCTGTGTGCCGTTTGCTGTGGATTTATTACTACCACCATTGCAGGATAATAGCAACAATGAAGTAGATAACGCGAAATATAAATTTCTCATAATGCTGTTTTTTCTATCGTTGTATACTTAATATTAACATTTATGATCTTTGACAAAAGACTGTATTACTTTCGCCTGAACAGTCCCCAGGTTGCGGAGCGAATAAGAATGCGCAGCAGCGGGAATAGCGAAAGTCTCGGCATAATGGAAGGTTTTTTTCATGCCATTGGCGGTCGTCAGTTCCACCGCTTCCCCTTCAACAAGCATCATAATATGGCATTGACCTTTTGTCTCAATCTTCACCTCGTCCGCAAATTCGTACCTATAAACATCATAGAAATGATCTTCATGTGTCGGCAAATGTATTTTCGATGCCTGGGTATCGATTGTATAAACCGCTGGTTTGGACAGCAGCGTATCTTTGACAACGTCGCCTTTTCGGTTAAAATTAAGGTTAGCGAAAGCCCTGTCGATATTTAATGGACGTGGCTTGCCGTCTAAATCAGGGCGTACCCAGTCGTACATCTTAAACGTGTAGTTGTAGGGGGTGGCGCTGATTTCCAGTACAAGGTTATTTGTTCCCGAAGAATGCACAGTACCATGGGGAATTAAATATAACTGATGCTTTTGTGAGTCAAATTTTTGGACGTACTTGTCAATGGCGATCGGTTGGCCCGTATGGAAGCTCTCTTCAAGAACAGTACGGAAGTTGTCCGCATCGATATCCTCCTGAAATCCCAGGTAGACCTGCGCATCGCCCTTTCTGTCGACAACGTAATAGGATTCGTCCTGGGTGAAATTTTCTCCAAATTCGGCTTTTGCATAACTTGGACTAGGGTGACACTGAATGGAAAGATTGCCGCCAGCAAAAGTGTCCAGAAAATTAAACCGGATTGGAAACTCGACATCAAAACGTGGCTGTGCAGCGCCCAGGACATTTGAACTTTCCTGAAACATCAGTTGATCAAATGAAATTTCAAGCACTAGCCCCTTATTCTCAAGTAAAATACCGTTTTCGGGAACAATCATTTCAAAAGACCATGCGTAATTTTTAACCTGTTGATCAATACCAGTTAAATGTTCCTTCATCCATTGTCCGCCCCAGACTCCGGGTTCGAATGTTGGTTTTACTCGAAAGTAATTTTTAGACATTACATGTAGGGTCGCTTTTAAATCATTTCCTAAGATCCATGGTAGGTTTTCAGCGGATTGTTGATCGGCAAGAATCTCCACGCGTGATACTATGGCCCGTTTATGTCGGTTTAGGAGTTCCCAATCGACAAAGTAGTACCGTTTATAAAGCTCTTTTTGACTTGTTTGTTTTGCACAGGCCAGATTTCCGGCCAGTCCGGCACGCATGCGTTGAATAAGTACATTTTTGGGCAGGTCGATGTACATCACCGGACCTGATGTGTCAAGGAGGGCTGCTCCAGGACCATAAAAAATGAGGTATTCACTGTCGGTAGCCTGGTTTAGCATTTTCTGAAGTGCAGCCAATTTGACCGTATCAAAATATGTGATCAATTCAAGCGGTGTTTTTTTTCCGAATAATGGGTCATCACCGCCAAGATAAGGAGCGACTTTCTCCTCGATCGCTTCTTCAGGGAGCAATGCTGTTTCCATGGAAACAAATCGTACCGTTAATCCCCGCTTAACAAATTCCTGTTGGATATGCTGCACCGGTGTTTCCCAATTTATGCCAACAAACCCATCTATGCAGTGTATATGATTTTGGATCAGGTGATCGACCAACTCATGATAAGAGTTTGACAATTTGCCCTGAACTGGAAATGTAGGTAAGATGTCGTATTGAAAAGATGTCGTTTGAGTATTGGAATACATAAGATGTTATTTATTGCGTATGTAAAAAAATGACTAAAATAATAGGGGATAATTGAACGAAGTTATGCGTCGTTATTCTGCTTTTTATTTGATTTTTCAATCCAGTATTTTTCGATTTCTTCCAAAGGTTTGCCCTTCGTTTCCGGTAAATATCCCAGCACGACGATAAAAGCTATCGCACAGAAAAAAGCAAATAACCAAAAGGTATAACTCGCTCCCCAGGATGCGAGCAAAATAGGCGTCAGCTGGCCGACGATCGCATCGGAAATCCACATCACCATAATGCTTATTCCCATCGCCCGGGCCCGTATGGCATTCGGAAATATTTCCGCTGCGACCACAAATTTTAACGGACCGATAGAAAAAGCAAAGAAAAACAAGAAGAGTAGGATGGAAACAATCAATGCAACATTGTTTGGTTGTTCCTGACTGAAAAGATACCCCGTTACAAGCAAACTAATGGTGGCCCCCAATGTTCCTAAAATGTATAAGGGTCTTCTTCCCCAATTATCTACTTTCCAGATGGCAAAACAGGTAAATAACACATTCGCCGCACCAAAAAACAATTGTGCATGATAAGAATTCGCTAAGGAAATACCCGATTCCAACAGTATACTTGGACCGTAATAGACGATGGCATTGATTCCGCTCAGTTGAGAAAATAAGGGTAAAAATAGACCTAACAGAAATGCTCTGCGGTAGATGGGAGAAAACAGCTCCTTCATATTTCCTTTGGCCGGGCTTGGCGAATCATACAGGTCCGTTAAACCAAGTTTGGTACGAATTGCTGCGACTTCTTCGTTTCGCCCAATTTTAGCAAGCCAGCGTGGACTCTCTGGGATAAAATAAACCCCTATACTAAGTAAGATAGCAGGGATCGCGCCAACTAAAAACATGCCACGCCAAAGCTCCGCCTGCGGCAAGGAATGGAATTGAAGAATGAAATAGTTACTAATATAGGCGATCAGAATACCAAATGTAATCGCCAATTGATAACAGGTAACTGATCTGCCTCTGAATTTACTAGGGGATATTTCAGCAAGATAAAGGGGAACCACGATGGAAGCTATACCAACACCGAGTCCGCCAATGCCCCTGCTCGCGATCAATATAGTATAACTAGGACTGAATCCGCAGCCAATTGCAGATAATAAGAAAAGCAACGATGCAACTATAAATGCTTGTTTACGGCCATATTTGTCCGTAAAAGAGCCCGTAAAGAATACACCAATAATGCATCCGACCAGTGCTGAACTAACAAAAATACCTTCCTGCAGGGGAGATAATCCAAAAAATCCCTTCACGAGCGGTAAAGCGCCGGCGATAACCGCCATGTCGAAGCCAAAAAGCAGTCCTCCCAGTGAAACAATGCATAAAATAAGGATAAAATTTTTAGACATAGCTGGTTTATTAGTTTTATATGTATATACATACAAACATATATCTATTTTTTTAATTATCCAAAAAATCTTACTTTAGCCTAAGCAATATCATGTAATGAATTTAAAAATAGATCACAAAAGTCCAGTCCCACTGCATCTACAAGCAGAAAATCTATTGCGGGAATTGATAAAACAACCGGAATATATTGAGGGGAAAATGTTGCCCAATGAAATAGAACTAGCCAAACGCCTGGCTATTTCCCGTTCTACTTTGCGCCTGGCGATTAATAAGCTGGTTTATGAGGAGCTATTGATCCGGAAGAAAGGTATCGGCACAAAGGTTGCGAGTGCCAAATTCAGTTCGAAATCTAAAAATTGGTTAAGTTTTTCACAAGAAATGAAAAACCGGGGTATCGAGGTCAAGAATTTTGAGCTTCATGTGAGCTGGGTAGTGCCCGATAAGGCCATTACAAAATTTTTCGCGGTCGATGAGGATCAAAAGCTATTAAAGTTGGAACGGCTACGTGGTAAAAAAGATGATCCGTTCGTCTATTTTACATCTTATTTTCATCCTCGCATTGGCTTGACAGGTGACGAAGATTTTAAACGTCCTTTGTATGAAATATTGGAGGCCGATTATCATGTGGTGGCAGATCTTTCACAAGAGGAAATAGACGCTGTTGCAGCTAATAAATTTATCGCAGACAAACTCGAAATCAATATCGGTGATCCGATCTTATCACGCAAACGGTTTGTTTTTGATCAGTCCGGAAAGCCAATTGAATATAATCTGGGATTCTATCGCGCCGAAAGCTTTACCTATACTGTGGAAAGCCGAAGAGATTATTAATAGATGAATTGATCCAGTTGTCATAAGCTACTGGATCAACTCATCCGTCGATTGCATGTTACTACTCGGCCGTTTCTGAGGCCCATTGATGGAGTAGGGCGATCGCTTTGCTCAATACACCTGCCGAGCCTTTGAATTTGCCCGATCCGCTCGGGACATCGTTCTTACCGTACCATTCGTAAAAACCTTTGTTCTTCACCACACGATCAATCATTGGCTGTAACTCGTCGTAGGCCTCCTGATAGAAGCCATTGCGGATAAGTTGCTGGATCATTCTACCGCCAAACCAGGTCCAGTCGCCGCCATTTTGATAGTGATAAGGCGCTGCCATCCAACCTTTGAAAAAACCGGCAGGGTAGGTCGGATAGAGTGTAAGACCAATGCTCGGCATGCCCGACAAACGGACATTTTCCAACATCTGCCTATTGACCGTTTTTATTTCGTTTCGTTTGAGCAGTCCAGCTTCGATCGCAATTGCTGTGCCCCCATGGTAATGAATTTGATTTTCATCAAAACCTTTAGGAAGGGGAGAATGCTGGGGATAGATATGTGGAATAAATTTCTGCTTCTTATGATCCCAGAGATAGTGCCTGCTATTTGTTTCAAGCTCCTTTTTAAATTTTTTCCAACCAGCAGTCTTTGCCCCATTGGGGTGGATTTCAATTAAGTTCTGTAAGGCAATGATGAGCATGGCATTGTCGTATATATCGATGGCTTCATTGGAGAGTGCATTCCAGTCACAGCCAAAATCGTCATGTGGCTGCACATCACCCCAGTCGGCTGTCATGGCCCCCCAGAGGAGACCGTATGTTTTATTGAACCGTTCTCGCTTGAGGTAATCCAACATCAGCTGTATGCGTTCTTTGACTGAAAGTCCACCAATGGATTCGTCAAGAATACTATAATCCTTGGTTTTCTGTATATACTTGCCCAGTAGCTGAATCAGCGAAGTCTCTTGGTCCGTCTCGACAGTGTTTTTGAAGCCGACATGATCGGGTGCATTTTTTGAATAATAAGGCGTATCATCATGCCAAGTGAAATCTTTCTTGAGCACATAGCCGTCTACCATTTCACCATTGGGCTGTTGCATCTGGAAAAACAATAGAATCGCCCCGCGGACATCTGATGCCGGTCTTTCTTCCAATGCCGTTTCAATAAACGTATTGAGGTCCCGGGCCCATATCTGCGAGTAGCCACTTCCGGCATTAAATCCTTCTTTGATGACCTGTCTGGCTAAGCTGTCCACATATTTTAACTTCGGATCGGCTAGAATGGTCTGCGCAAGCTTAAGTTGCTCTCCTTTCGATGGGATTTTTTTTTGCGCGGACAGACTACTGCTAAATAAGACAAATGTAAGACCGAAAAATGTTAGGTTTCTTCTCATGGAACTATTTATTAATTGAAGTTTTTGCATTTCAGTAGTCCAATCGCGGTGATTCGTTAGATTATTTCCAGCACATTCAATTTTGGATTGATCTTTCTGATTTAAAACTTCTTGGTTATTGTTCAATATGTATGTACAAACAAAAGTAAAAAAATAACTGGTGTATTCGGCTTTTAATGAGGTATAAATAAATTCGTATTTAAATTATTACAATAATATGCTACTTTGATCTGGCTCCGCCTGCTTTTTTTACTGATCTTTTTGCTTTCATGTTTATACATAGTTTTATTTTTTGTAAGTTTGTTTTCGAACCTAATTTGACAACGATGGCAAAGCATCTTATATTTTATTTTTTCTGCATGTTATTCCGTGTGATACCTGCGCTTGGGCAACAGAAAACTGATCTAACTACCCTGGTAAAACCCAATATTGGATCTGTGCATAGCCGGTATTTTTTTTATACTCCGGCGGCGGTGCCCTTTGGCATGGCCAAATTAGCACCAAGCACCAATGGAAGCTATGGCAACAAGTCCGGTTGGGAAGCGGTTGGCTATGACGATAGACACAGCTCCATTGAAGGCTTTGCTAATTTTCACGAGTTTCAGATCGGGGGAATTGTCTTTGCTCCATCAGTCGGTGAACTCAAAACGACTCCGGGTAAACTGGATCAGCCACAAGGTGGCTACCGCTCATCATTTGATAAGAAAGATGAATTTGCCACATCGGGTTACTATCGCGTGAAACTGAAAGATTACGGAATCCTCGCCGAACTAACGGCCACAAAAAGGGTAGGCTTCCATCGTTATACCTTTCCAGAAACAGATGCGGCCAACCTAATATTTGATATTGGACATGTGATGGGCGAGAGTGGACCAGTGATCGATGCTGAAGTAAATTACGATAATCAATGTGTATGGGGATACGTGGTGACAAACCCTGTATATGTCCAAAAATATCAACAAGGCGCTACTGTGAAGATGTATTTCTTTGCTGAAGTCAGCAAGCGGCCAAAATCTTACGGTACATTTAAAGACAGCGTGATTTCTCAGGGAAAGAAGGACATACGGGGGAAAGGAACCGGACTGTTTTTGCGATTCGATACAGGATCGGATGAATCCATTACCATCAAAACCGGTTTGTCCTATACCTCGGTAGATAATGCACGGCTAAACTTGCAGCAAGAGGCAAAGGGGCTGACATTTGATAAAGCGAAATCCGAAGCGTTGAAGACCTGGAACAATGAAATGGGAAGGATATTGGTGGAAGGTGGTAAAGAAGTGGACCGCGTTAAATTTTATACCGGATTATATCATGCCTTACTTGGACGGGGACTTGCCAGCGATAGCAATGGGGCTTATCCAAAAAATGATGGTTCAGTAGGTCAGATTGCGTTAAATGCGCAAGGGAAACCGGTTCATCAGCACTATAATACAGATGCAATCTGGGGGGCATTTTGGAACCTGACACAACTCTGGTCCATTGCCTATCCCGATTATTACAACGATTGGGTACAGAGTCAGCTGTTGGTATACCGCGATGCGGGCTGGCTCGGTGACGGTATCGCCAATAGCAAGTATGTTTCTGGCGTGGGTACCAATTTTACGGGCTTGGCAATTTCTGCGGCATATAATGTCGGAATACGGAATTACGATACAAATTTCGCTTATGAGGCTGTCCGAAAAAATGAACTTGAATCAGAGGGCCGAATTCCTGGAGCAGGGAAGCTTGATGTGGGGGTGTTTGTTGAAAAAGGTTATTCGCCTTATATCCAGGATAATACCGGTAGTCCTGAATTATTAATCCAAGGATCACCTTTTGGCGCTTCCCATACCTTGGAATATGCCTTTTCGGCGGCGGCCGCAGCGCAATACGCCAAGTCACTTGGTCGTGACGCAGATTACAAGAAGTTTCTAATGCTTTCAGACGCATGGAAAGGACTATATGATCCTTCAACCAAATTTATGCGGCCAAAGGACAGTGCGGGATACTTTATTCCGAATTTTAATCCCTATCAACCTTGGCGTGGATTTCAGGAAGGAAATGCATGGCAATATACCTTTTATGTACCGCACGTTCCTCAGGAACTGGTTAAGCTGGTCGGAAAAGACTTATTCAACCATCGTTTGGACAGCATATTCACGGTATCCCAGCGGAATGTTTTCGGAGGTGGAACCCAAATTGATGCCTTTGCCGGTATTGAGAGTCTCTATAATCACGGAAATCAGCCCAACTTGCATATTTCCTGGTTGTTTTATTTTTCGGGGAGACCTGACTTGAGCCAAAAATGGGTGCGGGCGATTTCAAATGAATTTTATGGCACGGAGTCTGTTCACGGTTACGGGTATGGACAGGATGAAGATCAGGGACAATTGGGGGCTTGGTATGTTTTATCGGGGATCGGTTTATTCGACGTAAGGAGTTTAACGACAGAAAATCCGGCGTTTCAGATTGGGGCGCCTTTATTTGATAAAATTACCATACAGCTTCCCAAAGCATTACGAAAAAATAAATTTACGATTCAGGTTGAAAAAGAGGCCCCGGATAGTTACTATGTTGATCAGATCCTATTGAATAATAAAGCTTGGGCCGGATGGGAGCTACCCTTTGAACAACTGGTTAAAGGCGGTGTCATGACGCTGAACTTAAAAAGTAATGCGCGTGCAAACTAAGTGGTAAACGAAGAATTCTGAAAGGCAAAAGGAAATCCAGCACCGGATAATACATTTCACAAAGCCTTTGGAACGTATATAAAATAAAAAAAATAGGGGTGTCCAAAAATGATCGGACACCCCGTAGGTAGGTTGGTTTGTTGATTGCCTACGCGATCTCTGCTATGAAATTGCCATCTTGGTCCAAATCGGCCTTGTGGGCAGCAATTTGTTGAAGATTAATGTGGCCAATGACATATTTGAAATCTGCTGCGTAATACCTTTCGGTGATCTCGCTGAAATTTAATTTTTCGATCAGTTGATCATCTGTGTATCTTAAATAGACTTTGATCAGATAATCCTGACTATAATTTAAGGCACTAGATTCTAAATGCTTTTTATATTCATAGCGGTAACCATAACGTAGCGCTGCAATATCAGACAGGACTGCAGAACCCGTTGGATGTCCGCCAGCACCTTTACCGTAAAAGAATTGTTCGTCTGCAAATGCAGCTTTGACGAGCACGCCGTTATTTTCATTTTCTACGTTATACAACATGCTTTCTTTGCCTACCAAACGCGGCAGTACATAAAGCACAACTTTATTGCCATCGATCTCTTTGGCTGTAGGGATTAATTTGATTTTAAAGTTCTTTTCTTTTGCAAAACGAATATCCTGTTGGCCTAATTTGTCGATACCGATGTTGAATACGTCATCTGGGTTAACATAGATGCCGTAAGCATGTGAAGCTACGATACAGACTTTAAATTTAGGATCATATCCCCCGACGTCAAGCGTAGGGTCTGTTTCTGCAAAACCCAGTTCCTGTGCTTTTTTTAATGCATCTGCATAAAGCTGGTTTTCGTTGAAAACCTTGGAAAGAATGTAGTTGGAAGATCCGTTAAAGATACCGCTGACCGAATGCAGGAGCTCATTGTCGTAATATTCTTCCAGATTACGAATAATAGGTATACTTCCACACACGGCTCCCTCATAAAGTAGGCTTGTTCCATATTCATGTTGAATGTCTACCAGCTCTTCAAGGTGACCGGCAATCATTTTTTTATTTGCGGATACCACATTTTTGCCTGATTTCAATGCGCGTACAGTTAGCCTATAGGCTGCTTCTGCATCATCGATCAATTCGACAACCGTGTTGATTTCCGGATCCCCCAAAATAGCCTCCGCATCGGTTGAAAATAGGTCGGCGGGCAGTGAACGTTTTTTGTCCGCATTTTTAATGACAAATTTCTTGATTTCCAGATTCAGATTTTTGGTTTTGATAATGTCGTAGAGACCTTGGCCGACAACGCCAAATCCAAACATCCCTATCGTTAATTTATTACTCATATCTCTTCTTGTATGCTCTTATATTATTGTTTACTTCTCTTATACTAATTCGTTGATATACTCCTTCTTATTTTCTAAAAAGTTATGGATAATTGCTGTCAGTTTTTTTGTCTCGATCAAAAAGCCATCGTGACCATAGCTTGACTCGATCTCCCGGTAGCTGGCATTGGGAATATGTTGGGCAATAAATTTCTGTTCATCTACAGGGAATAACATATCTGTATTGACACCTAATACCAATGTTGAACAGTTGATACCAGCGAGTGCCGCCTGCAGTGATGCTCTTCCGCGGGCCAGATTGTGGCTGTCCATCGCCTTTGTCAGGTAAAAGTAGCTGTACGCATTGTAGCGTTTAACCAATTTTTCACCCTGATAATTTTGGTAGGAAGCTGCCTTGTAATCATTTACTTTATTGACATCGGTATCCCGTTGCGTATGGTCGTATGTGATATAATTACGATAGGACAACAGTGCGATGGAACGTGCGACTTTAAGTCCTTTTATACCACCATCAGGATGGTTGGCATAAAAGGTACGGTCTGCTGTAATGGCCAAACGTTGGCTTTCATTAAAGGCAATACCCCAAGGGGAATGCACTGCATTTGTACCGACAACGATAAGTTGATTGATGGCGATCGTTTTGGAAGCGGCCCATTCCAATGCTTGTTGACCACCCAGTGATCCACCGATTAAAACTTCAATTTGGTTGATATCCAGATGCGCTGCAAGCAACTGATGGGCATTGACAAGATCTTTTACCGTAAATTCGGGAAAAGAAAGGTAATAAGGCTGGCCCGTTGCCGGATTGATAGATAAGGGATTGCTACTCCCATAGGCTGATCCAATTACATTTGCACATACGATATAGTAGTCATTGGGATTAAACAGCTCATCTGTACCAAAAAGACCCGGCCACCAGTCCAACACATTCGCATTCGCCGTCAAGGCATGACAGACCCAGACCACATTGCTGCGGTCTGCGTTCAGTTCTCCAAATACTTCATAACTGATCTGTAAATCGACAAGCTCCCTGCCGTTTTCAAATACAAAGGGCTCGTGATGCTGATAAATATGCCTGCTCATTACGTTTAAATTTAGGGATGTATTTGATTATTTGATCTTTTCGAATGCTTGTTGCAGGTCAGCTTTGATGTCATCAATATGTTCGATCCCTACTGAAAGGCGCAATAATCCCGGAAATACACCCGCATTAGCCTGATCTGCATCACTTAACTGTTGGTGAGTTGTTGCTGATGGATGGATGATCAATGATTTGGTATCACCTACGTTAGCCAAATGGCTGATGAGCTCCAGGCTGTCAATAAAAGCATTTGCTTTTTGAGCAGCATCACCTTTCAATTGGAAGGAGAGGACTGCACCATAACCATTTTTAAGATATTTTTGTGCATTCGCAAAACTTGGTGAACTTTTTAATCCCGGATAATTTACCTTCTCTACCTGTGGGTGGGCTTCAAGCCATTTGGCAACCTCTAAGGTGTTGTCCACATGGCGTTGCACACGCAAGGACAGTGTTTCAAGCCCTTGTAGCAACAAGAATGAATTGAATGGCGAAAGTGCCGGACCAAAGTCACGTAGACCTTCAACACGGGCGCGGATAGCAAATTGAATATTGCCAAAAGGTCCTTTTTCACCGAATACCTCGGAGAATACCAAACCGTGATAGCCCTCGGATGGTTCGGAGAATTGTGGGTATTTTCCATTGCCCCAATTATAGTTTCCACCATCAACGATCACACCGCCGATGCTTGTTCCATGACCGCCGATCCATTTTGTTGCGGATTCAACGACCACATGTGCGCCATATTCTAGGGGTTTGAACAGGTAACCGCCGGCACCAAAAGTATTGTCGACAATTAGCGGTAAATCATATTTTTTAGCAACAGCTGCTATTTTTTCAAAATCAGGAATGTTGAAACTCGGATTACCGATCGTCTCCACATAGATAGCTTTGGTCTTATCGTCAATAAGCGCTTCAATTTTATCGGCTTCGGCATCTGTGGCAAAACGGGCTTCGATACCCAATCGTTTAAATGCAACTTTAAACTGGTTGAATGTACCGCCGTATAGATTAGAGCCTGCCACAAAGTTATCGCCGTTTTCAAGGATATTGTTTAAAGCGATAAATTGTGCTGCTTGACCTGAGGCAACAGCTAATGCCGCAACCCCGCCTTCCAACGCCGCAATACGTTGTTCGAAAACATCCGTCGTTGGATTCATGATCCGTGTATAGATATTGCCAAATTGTTTCAGCGCAAATAGATTGGCTCCATGTTCAGCATTCTCAAATACAAATGAAGATGTTTGGTATATAGGTACCGCTCTGGATCCAGTAGTTGGATCGGCCACTTGGCCAGCGTGAACTTGTAGCGTTTCGAATTTTAGATTTTTGTTGGAAGACATAATATATCAGATTTTAAGGGTTCAAAAAAATGTTAACAAGAAAAAAAAGGAAGCATACACACCTGCTGAAAAGGTCTGTTAATATCGTTATCCGAGAAAAAGGAGAATGATGCTTAACAAGTTGGGAGGTGCATATGCATGCGCATTCGCATAGACATGGCAATGCTATGTGTTGCTCCTTTACCTGTTAGTTGGTTCGTCTGAAATGAACCTAAATTGTTGATGGTTTTCTGTAATGTAATAATCATTGTCTTATTTCATTTATATGCTCCAAAACGATATTGCTTTGGACAGGATTTGGCACCTTTTCAACCAAATTGAAGGTTGCCAGTGGGTCATAGAGCCAGTCTCTCGCCACTTCTTTATAAATCAAGACCTGCTGATTAAGGAAGGTGTTGATTAGAAATCTTCATCTGAAGACATTGCAAATATAAACTTCTTTTCTATTAATGCAAAAGAAAATCATTTTTTTAATTAAAACTATTTTGTAAATACATGTTCGCCATAACCTGCGAAAATCGGTGCTGAGCTGAAATCATAGGTTTATTTGCTGTTTTAAAGCGGGATTTTCTATTACCTTTTAGCGAGTGCAATATGTTCCGCGATTTGATCCAAATCTGTCAAAAGCGGTTTTAACTCATCTATTTTGCTATAAATATCGTTGTGCAGGACTTCAGGATTTTTGCTGATGGAAATCGAAAGCCCGACCAGATGCGAGTTGATGCGGTAGGAAAGCGCCTGAAAGTGGTGAATATGGGACCAATCAATCCACTTATGTTCGGGCTCCTTCTTCATTTGGTTAATGGAATCAGAAAATAGAGCCATGGCCGTTTGTGCTTTTTTTCGTGCTAATCTGATATCAAAAGAACTCTGTAGGTTGTCTGATAAGCGCTTGTTGATCATTTGGAAATAATGCTGATTATAGCGCGCGACCTCCTTCGCCAGGTGGACCATACTTGAGCTTTGACGCACGGGAATCAGGAAATATCCCGCAATCGTCAAAAATGCACCTACCAATGTAAATGCCATACGACTGCCCAAAATAAGATTAATATTACCTTCAAATAAGTTTAGTGCAATCACAACACCTAGTGTGATGAAAACCACACTAATCATATAGTTGGATCGGTTGAATAAAAAGAATCCGAAGAGGCCCATTGCCGACAAACTAAGTAATAAGGGGAGGTTTTCAAAGCAAGCCAAACAGGAGATACCGATTAAGATACCTGAAAATGTCCCGGCAATACGTTCGATATTACGGGTTTTGGTCATCGAAAATGCTGGCCTTGCCACGATGGCGATGGTCAATAAGATCCAATAAGTATATTTGAAATCCAGAAACAGAATCCCGATCAATGCGCCAATACCAAAAAGTATAGCCATGCGGAGTGCAAAACGAAACAGCGGATTTTTTAAGTGAAGCTTATCTTTGATCTCCCCCAAACTGCCCAAGGGACGATTGATAAATTGTTGATATTCCTCGGTACCGATTTTGTTCTGAATTTCCTGATTCTGATAAAAAGCAATCTGGATTCGGCGGAGTACTTCAAGGATAGATTCCATGTTGTTGATGATAGCCGATAGGATCGGGCCGGCTGATCCGACTTGCTGTTGCTGAATATTTTTCAGCTCGTTCAACAACTCATTCAGCTTAATCGCATTATAATACAATTGCTGTGCATATCGGAACCTTTTATGCGGTTGCGAAAAACTGTCGATTTCCAGTGCCAATAATTTTATTGCACGGCGGATCACAGGAAGGCTTCCGGTATCGGCAAGATTCTTTCGAATGGCATCATAATCATGATCAAGCGCAATTATAAGCTCATGTAGATCAATTAGACCATAAACCTGACTCAACCAATAATTACTCTTAGGCCATTGATGGCCGATGATTCTTTTTTCACGGAAGAGTAAGGAACGTATCTGTTCTTGCTGTTCACTGATCTGGCCATGGATTTTTCCCACGCGACTATAGGTAATATCAAGTGGAATATCGGGATCATAGGATTGCGCACGGATCAGTAAAAATTGAGATAAGCCCTGAAAGCCATTGGCCATCGCATGTTTTAGCGAGCGATACGGCCTTATATAGGCCTGTAGCAGGCTAAATGCATAATAGATCGCTGCACCGGTCGTAATTTGCAAGCTCACTTCCAGCGGATGTTTTGGCGCCAAGCCGATGACAAAACTCATTAAGATCAATGCCATGTTGCCGATAGCAGCATAACGTGGTCCGAACAAACCATATAAGGTAAAGGTAAATCCCGCCAAACTGAGCAGAATAACCAAAGGCCAATGGTAAGGGAAGAAGTAAGCTGTAAGAAATGACGCAAGAAAGAAAGTCGGAATGCAGACCAGAGCGGATGAGAGTTTATCCTTTCGGTTGCCGGGCGGATCAGTCAGTGTGGTTAACAATGAGCCCACACCAATTCCAATAGCGGTGCTCGCCGGAACCCCTAATAAATAGATTGCTAAACTCGGTAAAATACTGATGGATACATTTCGCAAGGCATCACCAAAGTGTTCACCTTGAATAAATCGCATAACTTGGCTATAAATACGGTAAAATCTTTTCTTTAATGACACGATGCCCATCAATCAGTTTACTAATTTTCGATGCAAAAATACAAATATTATGCTTAATATTTAATGTATTCGTTTTATTTGTTTTGAATACTATTGGTTTTTTGAATTTTTATTTTGAAACAGGTGGTATAAGTAGTAGTGTTCTCCGGCGTGCATGAAAGAAATGCACCGATACATCATGGTGGATGTATAGTATGATGTTGTTGAGAAAACGTAAAAGCAATTTACCGAAGTTATTTAGCCATCCGCCGACGGTTTTAGGTTATCCGTCTATTTCTCCTAGTCAAGGTGTAATGAATACACGATGTTTGTTGTCATCTAAATAAACAATGACTATCCAGTTGATGGAATAAAGAAATTATGTTATGAAACTAAATAAAAATAAACTGCTGCTATTCGTTATTATGATCATGCTATTTTCCTTTTTGGGAAATGTTTCTGCACAAACGAATGGCGGGAAGTTAAATGCGGTTGTGGTCGGCCGGGATGGTGGGCCACTTGCTGCCGCGAGTATTTCACTGCTCCGTAATCCCGGTGGTATCCCGCTGAAAGGAACCGTTTCTAAGGAGAATGGAGGAATTGAATTTTTGGGAGTGCCCGAAGGTAAATATACAATACAGGTTTCGGCAGTGGGGTATACTACTTACAGCTCCAGTGAAATAACCCTAAAGAAAAGTGATATCTTGTCTTTGGATACCATTCGTTTAGAGGCCGTGTCAACAGTGCTGAGCGAGGCTCAGGTTGTTGGTAAAAAACCTTTAATTGAAAGTCAAATTGATAAAATTGTGCTGAATGTGGAAAACAGTATATTGGCGACGGGGAATAATGCATTGGAACTCCTGCAAAAAGTTCCGGGGGTTACTTTGGATAATAAAAAAATCAATCTCCGCGGAAAAAGCAACGTGATTATTATGATTGATGGTAAACCTACTTATCTTTCGGCGGATGAAGTTAGCCGACTGCTGGAAAATACGGCTTCAAATTCAATTGCTTCGATTGAGGTACTGACCAATCCACCTGCTAAATATGATGCTGCCGGTAATGCAGGTATTATCAATATCAAAACAAAAAAAAATACGCAATTTGGCAGCAATGTTAGCCTGAATCTGAATCTAGGACAGGGAAAATATACGAAAGGTGACGGCGGTTTCTTAGTCAATCATCGAAACAGTTGGGTGAATATTTTTACTTCCTATAATTATAATAACAGTTTAGGATTTAATGATTTAACGATCGATCGCTCTGTCGATGATTCAACGGGGACCACCTATTTCAATTCAGATTCGTACTCTAAATTTCGTTATCGTGCGCATAATTTTAAATTCGCTGCTGATTTTAACCTTGGCGAACAGCAGGTGTTGGGTTTTGTTGTCAATGGGAATGTTAGCAGCGGCAATTCAACACGACAAGGGGATAATCTGATTGCTTCACAAAAAGGAAAATTGGACTCCGTGGTACAGGGAAGCAACTTTTCGGATTTCGCCTATCACTACCTGGCTTATAACCTCAATTACAAAAAGACATTCGATACCCTGGGGACTGAGCTAACAGCCAATGCAGATTATTCGTATTCCAAAAATCACGATAACAGCATGGTGAAAAATCGTTTTCTGGATCCAAATTGGGTGGAATTTAAGGCACCAAAGGTATTCCGAAACGATATGTTATCCAATACCAAAATTTTAGTTTTCAAAACCGATTTTGTCCATCCCTTTGATAAAACGACAAAACTCGAAGCGGGTTTAAAATACAGCCGTGTGAAAACAGATAATAACCTGGTCTATGAGGATCAAAACACAGCAGGGGAATTTGTCCAAAACGAAGATCAGAGCAATCAGTTTTTATACAACGAAAACATCGCAGCAGCATATTTTACACTGAATAAGTCCTTTGGAAAGTTTTCTGTGCAAACGGGACTTCGTGTTGAAAATACAAGTTCACTGGGCAATTCAGTCACCTTGGGGCAGCAGACAAAACGTAATTATACGGATTTCTTTCCAACGGTATTTATACAGCAACAGATCAACGACAATCATAAACTTGGTCTAAGTTATAGCCGAAGGATAGACCGACCGGATTATGGTGCATTGAATCCCTTTATCTACTACCTGGATCAATACACCTATCAATACGGTAATCCCTATTTGAATCCACAATATACCAACTCTTATGAATTGAATTACACCTTTAAGGAGCGTTATTTGTTGAGCCTTGGCTATAAGAGGACCAGTGATGCGATCACCCAGGTAATTGAGAGCAATTCAGAAACTAAGGCCATTGCGCAGACAGATCGAAACCTGACCTATTTCGACTATTACAATATGAATATCAATATACCGGTTAACGTATTTAAATGGTGGACCACTTCCAACAACTTGACTGGTTTCTATAGCAAATATAATTTTGACGAGCGTTCGGGGGCGCAGCGGCAATTGGAAAAATTATCTTTTCAGGTGAGCTCCAATCATGATATCCGTATTGGAGAAACAACAAATATAGAGCTGACCGCCAATTATTTCTCACCGGCTGTCTATGGTGTATTTAGTTTTCAATCTTACTATGGGGTCGATCTCGGAGCAGGGAAAACATTTTTCGACAAAAAGCTGAATGTCAAGTTGGCTGTTAACGATATTTTGAATACCAGAGGTCAACGTCGGTTGTCCAGTGTTCAGGAAAACGGATATTATCGCATTCGCAATGGGTATGATAGTAGAGTGATCCGGCTTTCACTTTCTTACCGTTTTGGAAACATCAATATTAAATCCGTGGATAAGCGGGCCGGAAATAATGAGGAGGATAACCGTTTGAAAAAATAGCGGCCGGTAGGGTTTTGTGCAAACCAGCTGGCCGTATATAAAACAAGAAGAGCATTCCAACCGGAATGCTCTTCTTGTTTTTGTATTAAGCGATATTAGCTTAAGAATAAGATCTCTCTCAATTTTGGAAGAGGCCATTTTTTATCGTCAACGATTTTTTCCAATTTGTTGACATGGTAACGGATCACGTCAAAATATGGTTTTACCAACTCGTCATAAGCGATTGACCGTTCACGTACATCTTCGATCTGGTTTGCTTTTTTACGTTCTTGGCGCATGGCTTCAGCTTGTTCCAGGATGGTGTTTACATGTGTTGAGATACGCTCCACGAAATTCAGCTGTGAACTAAATGCTGCTTGAGCTAATCCTAGGTCTTTAAGACCTTTCACATTTTCGATCAATTCGTTTTGATAGATAAAACATGCCGGCGCGATTTGGTTGTTGACCATTTCTTCAATCACACGGGCCTCGATTTGAAGTTTCTTGTAGAAGTTTTCCAACAAGATCTCATGGCGAGCTTCTGATTCACGTTTTGTATAGATTCCTAAGGACTCAAATAAAGCCAATGACTCTTCTTTTACATAAACGTCTAATGCCTTAGGTGTGGATTTGATGTTTGAAAGACCACGTGTAGCAGCTTCTTTTTCCCACTCTTCACTGTATCCATTTCCTTCAAAACGGATTGCTTTTGAATCTTTGATGTATTTACGGACAACATTTAAGATTGCAAGATCTTTTTTCGTGCCTTTTTTGATCTGTTTGTCTACCTCTGCTTTAAACTCAATTAATTGTGCCGCAACGATGGCATTTAATACCGTCATTGGCAGGGCAGAGTTTGCTGAAGAACCTACAGCGCGGAACTCAAACTTGTTACCCGTAAATGCGAAAGGTGAGGTACGGTTACGGTCCGTGTTATCCAGCTTCAATTCTGGAACTTTAGGGATACCGTGCCACAAGTTTGCTTCAGCTTTTACTTTCTTGGCTACACGAGCTGATTCTACTTCTTCCAATAATTCGTCTAATTGAGAACCTAAGAAGATCGAGATAATTGCTGGTGGCGCTTCGTTAGCACCTAAACGGTGGTCGTTGCTTGCACTTGCAATAGATGCACGCATTAAATCTGCATTCTCAAATACCGCTTTGATGGTATTGACAAAGAATGTCAGGAACATCAGGTTATTTTTAGGTGTTTTGCCTGGAGATAATAGATTAACACCAGTATTGGTAATCAAAGACCAGTTGTTGTGTTTTCCAGAACCATTGACACCGGAATATGGTTTTTCATGTAACAATACTTTGAAGTTATGTCTCAAAGCAACTTGTTCCATCACGTTCATCAACAATTGATTGTGGTCAATTGCCAAGTTGATCTCTTCGTACATTGGCGCACACTCAAACTGCGATGGTGCCACCTCATTGTGACGCGTTTTTAATGGAATACCTAATTTTAAGGCCTCATTTTCTAAGTCAACCATATACGCTAATACACGCTCTGGAATCGCTCCGAAGTAATGGTCTTCCAATTGTTGTCCTTTTGCAGACATGTGGCCGAATAGCGTACGTCCAGTCAATTGAAGGTCTGGGCGTGCATTGTATAAAGAAAGGTCAACTAAAAAATACTCTTGCTCAATACCAAGAGAGGCGTTTACTTTCGTGATTGATTTGTCAAAATATTGTGCAACTTCAGTTGCCGCTTTATCAACAGCATTGATTGCTTTTAATAAAGGTGCCTTATAATCTAATGATTCACCAGTATAGGAAACAAATACAGTAGGGATACAAAGTGTTTTACCCGCACCAGTTTCATAGATAAATGCTGGTGAAGAAGGATCCCATGCCGTATATCCTCTTGCTTCGAATGTGTTACGGATACCACCGTTAGGGAAAGATGAAGCATCAGGCTCTTGTTGAACCAAAGCATCTGCAGTGAATTTTTCGATTGCTTCGCCATTTTCATCAGGTTCGAAAAATGCATCGTGTTTTTCAGCTGTCGAACCAGTCAAAGGTTGAAACCAGTGCGTGTAGTGGGAAACGCCATGATTAAGGGCCCAAGTTTTCATCGCTTGCGAAATGTGCTCAGCTAGATCTCTAGAAATAATCTGTCCCTCTTCAATGGATGCAACTAACTCCTTGTATGAGTTTTTAGGAAGGTAGTCTTTCATTTTGTTTACGGAAAAAACGTTCTTTCCGTAGATGTCAGTTGCTTTTTTAGTTTCAACTTTTTCAAATTGTGCAATCTGGCGTGAGCCCGCTGCCTCTACTGCTTTGAATCTTAGGTTCGACATTTGTATTTTATAATTAAATTACAGTTTTGTTGATTTTGTTTTTCAAAAATATTGTGTTTTTACGGAAAACTGAAATTTTTTTTGATTTTTTTTACAAAATATGTATTAGCGGCTGGTTTTTGATCAAAAAAAATAGGTCGATTCAAACAAATCGACCTATTTTATGTGTTTTTAGTTGTAATCTAGTCCCCAGTCTATTCCTTTTAAGGTGGCAGGTACTCCTTTCTTTAGCCAATTTGGCGCAGGAGCTCCTTTCAAGTAGTGATCGAAGAACTGCTGTTCGCGAATCTGTATGTCTTTTCTATTTTGTCGTTGAATTAAATTATGTTCATCGCCATTATAGTTCAACATCCACACCGGTTTGTTTAGTCGACGCAATGCGGTAAACATTTCGATGCCTTGATACCAGGGCACGGCTCCATCGTTGTCGTTGGCCATAATGACAACCGGTGTGGTTACCTTGTCTAAATGAAACAACGGCGAATTTTCCAGGTACAATTCTGGCGCTTCCCATAGGGTTTTTCCGATACGGCTCTGTGTATGCTCATATTGGAATTGGCGTGACATACCCGATTGCCAGCGTATTCCCCCATAGGCGGAAGTCATATTGACAACGGGAGCTCCGGTCCATGCTGCAGCATACATATTGGTACGCGTAATCAGATGTGCGACCTGATAGCCGCCCCAGCTTTGTCCCTGGATGCCCATTTTGGTGCTATCTACCCAAGAGTTCTGCGCTAAATAACGCATGCCCGAATTGATATATTCCTCAGCTGATTTTCCGGGATGTCCAGTTTCGTAGTTGATATTTGGCGCAAATACCAAATACTCGTTACTCACAAAGTAAGGGATATTTAGCCGCGAAGGAGTAGGAGCTGGTGGTTGGTAGGTATATAGACCATCTGAAAGTTTCTCATAGAAATAAGCAATGATCGGATATTTCTTTGCTGGATCAAAATTCTCTGGTTTGTAAAGAATACCTTCAGCCTGATGACCTGCCGGTGTGGTCCAATGCACGAGTTCGGCAGTACCCCAATTGTAATTTTCCTGTTGCCTATTGATATCGGATAGCTGCAATTCGTCTTTAAATTTAATACTATTGATATAGATATTCGGTGAACTGACATAATCTTCCTTGCTGTAAAGAATTGTTTGTTGATCGGCAGAAGCGTTTATATTTTTAAAAGTCTTTGGCTCAACAAAAAGGCTTTTAGGGTCGTTGTGCTGACCTTTAAACTGATAAAAACCAGATTCCTTTGTTTTGTTATCGAATGATGTCAGGAATCCACCTTTTTTATAATCCAATGTCAATGGCTGATCGCGGTCTTCTTCACGTCGCAGGGGCAGATAGCGGAATGTTGTCCGGGAAGCTGCACCATAACCGTTGGTGAGGATGGATTTACTGGATCCATCCAGTGTAAAATACCAGATGTCATAGCGTGAGTTGACATAGATACCTTTATAATCAGGACTCCAAGCAGCCATGCCATAGCCTTGTGCCGGTGTAGGCATATCGTTCTCTTCATCTGCAAAAGATGCTGGAATGCCTTCATTTAATATTGTCTTTCTCTTTGAACTGATCTGATACGAATTCCAGGTTCCTTTTTCTTCGTCAAAATAAATGACATATTTTGCATCAGGACTTAAGATTGCATTCCCCGAAAAGTTAGAAAGAATAAGCTCACGTTGACCATTTCGTGTGGAAACCAGGTAGATATCTTCTTTTGTGCCACCTTTCCACTGACTTTCGATCCGCTTGCCAAAATCTGTACGTGCCAAAACATAGTCTGCATTTCCATCTGGCGTAAGCGTTGTTGCGTTGAAGGTTTCATCCGTTAGCGAAATAACAGTACGATTGTTTTTGGGATAGGTGACCGCTAAAAAATTTTTGGAAAGGTCTTTTTTCAGGTTAACTAATTGCATAGGTTGTAAGTAGTCATCCTGCCAGCCCCATACATCGACTTTAGCATGTTCAAAATCGACCAATGTGGTGTCTTTGACACGCGGTACCGGGGCAATTCCAAAGAAAAGTTTTTCGCCATTTTTGCTGAAGCGGATATTCCCATCGCCGCTGACGGCCCAATTTTTAGGAACGCCCGTGCTATTTTTCGTTGCCAGGTACTGTGCTGTATCTATACCGTTGGTATAATAATAAAGATTATAGTTTTTAACCAGTGTCTTTTCCTTGGAGAGATCTCCCAAATAAGCCAATTGATTACCTGTCTCATCAAAACTGAAGTTTTTGTATTCACCTTTGCCCGTTGATATTTTCTTGAGATTTTTAGTAGCTATGTCATATAGATAAACACCAGACTCTTTAGATAAGCTGTCTTTCGCATCCGTTTTCTTTGAAAAGACAAGTTTCGTTCCGTTTTTGTTCCATTCATATTGATCTACTAGAGAAAATTGGACTGAATCTCCGGAATTGAGATCATATAAAGCTAATGTCGCGACTGCTTTCTTCTTTTTATCAGTATTTTTTTTGTTTTGAGTAGAATCTTCCGGATTTTTGGATGAGTCTGATTTTTCGTTCGCTTGTTTGTCAAAAAGGAAGGAAACAAAATTGTTATTTTGTTCCGCAATCTTAAAGGACTTGACCGATCCAAATTTGACAAGGGAGGAGCTAGTTAAACTATAGATTGCCAGGGAATCTTTGGGAAAATCCTCCGGTTTTTTCTTTTTGATTTTAGCCTCGCGTGTTGCTGTAAATGGTGCTTTGATTAGACTGATCAAATGATTTTCTGTATCGGTCAGCTTTCCATTGTAGCCTCTTGGAATCTGGATCAACGCTTTGTTTTCTTTCGTTTTCAAGTAGAGTTGACTATCGCCTTCTTGCGGAGCAACCTGAAAGAGAACAAATTTGCCAGATTTACTAATATAGGGAGATGATATACTTTGCCAGCTATCATATACCGTATGATCCAACGGTTTCTTTTGCGCGTGCACTGTCAAAGTGGCAAGAAAACAGAATGGGATACAGATATTTTTCTTATTCATGTTTAAATTCTTTTGTCGCAATTTATCTATAAAAAATAAAAAATCGTCGATTTTTTGGTATATTCATTGTTACGTAAACATAAAAAACTGGTTATGAAATCATCATCTATTATTGTTTCTGTCATCGTGGGCGTCGTTGTGCTGCTGACCGCATGGATATTGGGCAATGCTTATCGGTATAAATTTAAATCAACCCAGACGATTACAGTAAATGGCAATGCAAAGAAGGACTTTGAATCGGATTTGGTAAAATGGAACGCCACATTCAGTAGAAAGAATTTCGAATTAAGTGCCGCTTCAGCTCAATTGGCTACAGACCGTGACCTTGTACGTGATTTTTTAGTTCAACAAGGTGTTAAAGTAGATGAAATTCGTTTTGAAGCCGTAAATATCGCCAAAGACTTTGAATACCATACCGACGGGAAAGGCAATGGTTATAATACATTTTCTGGTTATACGTTGTCGCAAACCGTAAGTGTAGAATCCAAAGACCTGGATAAGGTGGACAATGCTTCCAGGGAAATATCAACATTGATTTCAAAAGGAATAGAGCTGAGCTCAAGCACACCGAATTATTATTACTCAAAGCTGGAAGATCTAAAGCTGGAACTTATTTCCCAAGCTTCAAAAAATGCTCACCAACGAGCGGATAATATCGCCAAAGAATCGAATGCGGGATTAGGTAGTCTGGTAAAGGCTGATCTGGGAATTTTTCAGATAACGGGTCAAAACGATAATGAAGAATACTCTTCCGGCGGTGCTTTTAACACAACTTCACGGAAGAAAACAGCGAATATAACGGTTAAGGCAAGCTTTTTGAGCAATTAATGAAAAATTAGTTGGCTGTATTTCAGTGAACTATTGATTTCGATAGGAAATTTATTGAAAAAGTTTTCTCTTTTTCAATAAAAAACCTACTTTTGCATCATCCCAAACGGATATGCCCGGATGGCGGAATTGGTAGACGCGCTGGTCTCAAACACCAGTGGGAAACCGTGCCGGTTCGACTCCGGCTCCGGGTACAAAAGCCCTCTTTACGCAGGTAGAGAGGGCTTTTTTTATTATAGTTTTCACAATACCCTTAAGCTACCTTTGTATTGGGCACAGCATGTTAAACACCCACTTCAAGTTTGTATCCTTAACCATTTATCACAACAATATTAATCTTGGGGGTAATTCCAAGTTGACTCCTCTTCCGTTATGCCAAGGAGTCTTTTTTCAGTAAGAAGCCCACTGTAACCGAAATCGCAAATAAACCAATGATATTAGGGATTTTAGAAGATGATAAACGCATTATCTGGTTTGGTTCATTTGATGGTGTATCTATTTACGATGGAAAAAAATAATACACTTTAAAGGTGAATAGATGCCTTTTTTCTGCTTATTCTTTGGCATTTCTTTGCCGTTTCTAGGCTATTTCTTTAGGCTTTCCTTGGTATTGGTTCGCTAATCCTTTGCTTGTTTGTCGCTTATTCTTTGGTATAATAGCAAAGAATAAGCAAAAGAAAGGCAAACAAATAGCGGATTAAGTGGTATGTTGCGCCAAACGAAGGGGTAAGAATATCCAAATAGATGCGAACAAAGTTGATCAAAAGAGATATACTGCTTTTTTTGTATAAACCTTTTTTATTATGAGAATTCTTGTTTAAATTGGAAATACCAAATATAAACTTGGATGAAAGCAGCATTTTTATCTTTCGCATTACTCTGTTCCGTTTTTGCATGGGGGCAGGATCGTTTTGTTCTGAAAGAAAAAAAGAAGGCTAAATTTCCCTTTTTGTTTGTCCATAACCTCATTATTATTCCCGTACAGGTCAACGGCTATGCCATGAACTTCTTGTTGGATACCGGCGTCAAAGAGACGATGATCTTTGGAGAGACACTCAAATCAATAGATAGCACTGTTTTTGTCAATAAATTCCAGGGACTGGGAAAGGATGAGGGGCTAGATGGCTATCTGTCCGTAAATAATAACGTGAATATTGCCGGTGTGTATGAAGATACGGATCAACCTATCTATATCCTTAAAAATGCACATATTGATATTTCTACACGGATTGGCGTTGAAATAAATGGTATCATGGGAAGCCGTTTTTTTAGTGATCACGTTGTTGAGATGGATTTTCTGAAACATCGGGCTACCATTTATCAGAAGGGAGAATATCCCAAGGGGCTGGCTAAAATGCAGCGGATTCCGCTGGATATTTTAAACAGTAGACCCTATATTTCGGTCGCTTTTAATCAGGATTCCATAGACATCGAAGGCCGCGTATTGATTGATATGGGCAATAGTGATGCGTTGATGCTGATCCCTTCCAAATTAAATAATTTTGCAATTAAACCTCCTTTTATTGACGATTATATCGGGCAAGGATTTAATGGTGAAATTTATGGAAAAAGAAATCGGATCAAATCATTGGAACTGGGCCCTTTTAAGATGAATTATCCCTTAGTGGCTTATCCAGAATTGAGCTCAACACAGCATGCGACTTTTGTCAATGAACGAATCGGCTCTGTTGGAAACGAACTCCTACGTCGATTTAAAGTGATTTTCGACTATCCCAATAATGTGGTTTATCTTGTTAAAAATAGGAACTTTGATAAATTCTATTATTTAAACATGAGTGGACTGGAAATTATCCATGACGGCATTAAATACGAGAAAGAGGAGGTACCTGTCTACCTTAAAAAAGATGGTGGCACCGAGATTCGCATGGACAATCGGGTACAATACCGATTTGTGCTGAAAAATATGTATAAAATCGCTACCGTTCGAGCAGATTCACCCGCAGCAATTGTAGGTTTAAAATCAGATGATAAAGTACTGAAAATCAATGGTCGTTCGGCGTCTTCCTATACCTTGGAAGCGATCCATACACTTTTCAAATCAGAGGAAGGCAAAGAGATCCGCTTTAAGATAGAAAGAGCTGGACAAGAACTCGATTATACCTTCTTTCTAAAAGATCCACTGCCTTTTAATTCAAAATAAAGTTTCTTCAAAATTTGGAAAATTGATTTTAACTTACTTACCTTTGCCACTGATATTAATTTTTAAACAATTTAAAAGACGAAGAACTATGTTGGTCGCTAAGATAAAAACAAAAGACGCTTTTACGGCAAATGGATTTGCTGGAAGCATTCTTCGTGCTTTTCTTCACTTATAACGTACTCGTTACGACATGAAAAAAAGCCCGAAGATCATTCGGGTTTTTTATTTCCTTCTATTTTCTATTTAGCCGGGCTATGCTGGGTCTGTTTTTTATCGGTCGATTTTTTGTGTCGGCCCATATAGGTTAACCGACCTGTTTTTGCATGACATTTTGTTCATGCGATAAAAGGTGATGACTCCGCTGTCGGCAAACTGTTTATTTAAGAAAAGAAAACCCGGATATTTTAAAATGCTTATCCCTGAGCTGGATAAGCTAGCATATAAATTATTTTAAAAAATATGGGAAGTAAATTATCGGGGAAAGACCTTATTAAAATCGGTTTTCCACAGCATAATATAATACAAGTAGCCTTAGGGCTAATAACACGCTACCGAAAAGGAGAAAAGAAGGAAAATATCCTTATGGAAGTAAAAACGGTGCTCGAGGCACCTGAAAAATTTAGGACGGATGCAATTTGGGCTAAGCTTGCCGAAGGTTTGATTCAGCCGGTTGAAGCCCGTATGCGGCAGCTAAATAAGCAGATGGCTCCCTTTACCATTTTTGGTGAAAATGAAATTGATGAACAGGCCAAAAAACAGTTGTATGATGCGTTGAAGTTACCCATAGCATACCGGGGAGCATTGATGCCAGACGCGCATATGGGCTATGGCCTGCCGATCGGTGGGGTGCTGGCAACAGATAATGCCGTGATACCTTACGGGGTGGGTGTGGATATCGGCTGCCGGATGAGCCTGTCTATCTTTGATCTACCGGCAAGTTATTTCAAAGGAAGAGAATTCCAGCTGCGAAATATACTGAAAGATAATACTAAATTCGGTATGTACGATACGCATCGCGAGAAACAGGATCATGCGATTTTTAGCCGGTGCGAATTTAAAGATATCCCGCTGCTGAAATCATTGTTGGATAAAGCGTACAAACAACTCGGGACCTCAGGTGGGGGGAATCACTTCGTTGAATTTGGCGTGGTTGAGCTGCATGCTGTCCGCCCGGATTGGGGAGTGGCCCCGGGCACTTATCTGGCGATCCTGTCACATAGTGGATCGCGGGGATTGGGCGCAAATATTGCCAAACAGTATACCGATCTGGCGGCAAAGCAGTGTCCTTTACCGCGTCCTGTGCAACATCTGGCGTGGCTGGACCTGGATAGTCAAGAAGGTCAGGAGTACTGGTTAGCGATGAATTTAGCGGGTGATTATGCACGGGCCTGTCATGAGGACATCCACAGGCGTTTGGCAAAGGCTTTGGGGGAACGGCCCGTTTTGACCATCGACAACCACCATAACTTTGCCTGGAAGGAAACTGTGGATGGAAAAGAATGTATTGTTCACCGCAAAGGGGCGACACCCGCCGGACAGGGGGTGCTGGGGATTATCCCGGGCTCCATGACCGCACCCGGATTTATTGTCGAAGGGCGGGGCAATTCATTGAGCTTGCAATCGGCATCGTATGGAGCCGGACGCATGATGTCACGGGCAGCCTGTAAAAGTAGCTTCACCAAAAGCGCCATGCTCAAGGAGCTGGAGAAACATGACGTGGAACTCATCGGGGGCGCATTGGATGAAGCTCCACATGCTTACAAGGATATTCACCGCGTGATGAGCCTACAGCAGGAGTTGGTCAATGTACTTGGAACATTTCGTCCCAAGATTGTTCGGATGGATAAATAAGGGGACATGGAAAAGTATATTTTATTGACTTCGGGACGAGGGCCCAGGGAATGTAATCTTGCCGTAAAATTAGTGTTCGAAAGGATGCAGTCAGAAGCGATGCAATATGGCCTAAAGATGGAGACCGTGGAAGTCGAAGAGATCGATGGACTTCCCTGTTCATTTGTGCTAAAAGCGACAGGAGAGGTAAGTACCGTATTTATTGATCGCTGGATAGGAACGATTTGTTGGATCTGTCCAAGTCCCTTTCGGCCTGGCCACAGACGTAAAAATTGGTTTGTGGAGGTCAAGAACTGGTCTCCGGTACAAGCTGTCGCGAAAATGAACTTGAGGGATGTGCAATTTCAGGCGATGCGCAGCAGTGGCGCAGGTGGACAGCACGTAAACAAGGTGAGTTCAGCAGTTCGCGCGACTCACATCCCGACAGGACTGATGGTACAGGTGATGGATACCCGTTCCCAATTGAAAAATAAAAGAATTGCTGTGTTGCGTTTGGAAGAACGATTGCTGGAGCTGGAACGGTTGCAGAAAAATGCAGGGAAAAATCAGTCCTGGAAAAATCAGATTGATGTCCGGCGAGGAGATTCGAAACGTATTTTCTCCGGGCCGAAATTTAAAGAACAATGACCGGATTATGATGCCGTTGGGGCGTTAAATGTGATTTTTTTTGCCACCTATAAACTGTTTATATCATGCCCTGTGCTATGTAATGAAGAGAACAGCATCGTTTAAACAGCGATGCTGATCCTATGAGTCCGGTGTTTCGCCGGACTCATATTGTTATGGCGGTAACTATCGACCTGTTTTTAAGGGGAGAGATGCGTGCACGATTAAGAATGCTTGGGGACGAAACCGTATTTTCTTCTGCTAAAGACTTGAAATGTAGAAAATAATTTGTTGAAATGTTGTGATAATTAGTATCTTTAGGATGAACGATCGGATTATTTGTTGTTCAAACTAAATAAACTTAAATACTGCTCATCCTGTCCCTAATAGGGTGTATCCTGTCGGACTAATGAGCTGTGGAATTTCAAATTGCAATGATATGATAGATTCTCCAGGCTTCCTTTTTAGGGAAGCAATCAAGCATGAAAAACCCTTACAAGTTGTCGGAACCATCAATGCGAATCACGCACTTTTGGCTGAGCAAGCAGGTTTTAAAGCCATCTACCTCTCTGGGGGCGGTGTCGCTGCGGGTTCGCTAGGTGTGCCAGACTTGGGTATCACGACACTTCAGGATGTATTAATTGATGTGGACCGCATTACTAATGTATGCAAGCTTCCTTTGATGGTGGATATTGACACGGGCTTTGGTCCTTCAGCTTTTAATGTTGCAAGGACAATAAAGAGCCTGATTAAAGCTGGGGCCGCAGCGGTACATATGGAAGATCAAGTGGGGGCCAAACGTTGTGGCCATCGCCCAGGAAAGGAGCTGGTTTCAAAAGATGAAATGGTAGATCGGTTGAAAGCCGCTGTCGATGCCCGGACAGATCCACACTTTGTCATTGGCGCGCGTACCGATGCTCTGGCTTCTGAAGGCTTGGAAATAGCCCTGGAAAGAGCTGTAGCCTACAAAGAAGCAGGGGCGGATTTTATCTTCGCAGAAGCCGTGCATAACCTGGATCAATATATGCAGTTCAGTCGCGCAACAGGATTACCTATACTCGCTAACATTACCGAATTCGGACAGACCCCATTGTTTAACCTTGACGAGCTTCGTCATGCAGATGTGTCTATCGTGCTTTATCCTTTATCCGCATTCCGCGCAGCAAACAAAGCGGCGACTGATGTGTATAGCCATATTCGGAAGGACGGTGGCCAGGCGGCTGTGGTAGACCGTATGCAGACACGTGATGAATTGTATCGCAGTATCGACTACTATGCTTACGAGAATCGCCTGGATCAATTGTTCAATACGAAATAATTGCAATCACTAACCGCATGCATGAGCATATTTTGTTATTAAAATACACGCACACTTATACATAAATAATTTATGGCGATGAAAGAGACATCAAACGATACGGGTTTTAAACCCAAAAAAAGCGTCGCACTTTCGGGTGTTCCAGCTGGAAATACAGCGCTGAGCACAGTTGGGAAAAGTGGTAATGACCTCCATTATCGGGGCTATGATATCCTGGATTTGGCCCATCAGGCCAGCTTTGAAGAAGTCGCTTACCTGTTGATTTATGGAAATCTTCCCACACAGGCGCAGTTAACGACTTATCAAAGCCAGTTACTTAGCCAGCGCGGCCTGCCGATTACAGTACAACAGGTATTGAAACAGTTGCCTTCTACAGCTCATGCCATGGACGTGCTGCGCACCTATGTTTCCTTCTTTGGAAGTGTGAATCCGGAAAAAGAAAATCACGCCTTAGCAGGAGCCAGGGACATTGCCAACCGTTTGATGGCATCCATGGCCTCGGCCTTACTCTACTGGTATCATTTTAGTCAAAATGGACGTGAAATTCAGGTTGAAACAGACGATGCGACCCTTGGAGGACACTTTTTGCATCTGCTACACGGTAAAGCACCATCCGATTCCTGGGTGCGGGCCATGCAGATCTCGCTTAACTTATATGCCGAACATGAATTTAATGCGTCTACTTTTACCGCACGGGTAATTGCGGGTACGGGATCCGATATGTACTCCTGCATTGCTGGCGCAATCGGGGCTTTACGAGGGCCAAAACATGGCGGCGCAAATGAAGTTGCTTTTGAGATCCAGAGCCGCTATGCGAATGCGGATGAAGCCGAAGCCGATATCCGGAAAAGACTGGAAAATAAAGAAGTTATTATTGGTTTTGGACATCCTGTCTATACCATTTCAGATCCAAGAAATCAGGTCATCAAGCGGGTCGCCAAGGAATTATCCGAGGAGGCCGGTGATATGACATTGTACCTGATTGCCGAACGGCTGGAGAAAGTGATGTGGGAAGAAAAACGGATGTTCCCTAATTTGGACTGGTACTCGGCCGTTTCCTATCACCTGATGGGAATACCGACAGAGATGTTTACCCCTTTATTTGTGCTTTCACGTATAACAGGCTGGTCCGCACATGTCTTTGAACAGCGGCAAGACGGCAAAATCATCCGCCCAAGTGCAAATTATATCGGCCCCGATGATCGGCCTTTCGTGCCAATCTCAGAACGATAAACCAGTATGGATAATAGCGCGTGAATACAAGTGGAAGAAACCGCTTAGAACCCTGATGAAGGACGTCCTGATGTTTCTCGTTTTGATGGGTCGGGCAGTTTCTGAAATCAATAAATTGAAAAGAAAGATAGCTTTTATAAGAAAAAAATAATGAGTTCAACAATATCAAATGAGCGACCACAGCCCGATCAGGTCTTGGTGGCGATAGTGGATTATGTACTAAATTACAAGATAGAAAGTAAAACGGCATGGAATACAGCTTTTTATTGTTTCCTGGATACCATAGGTTGTGGGTTAGAAGCGCTTACCTATCCCGCTTGCACTAAATTACTGGGGCCGGTTGTCCCCGGGACAATTGTTCCTAACGGTGCGAAAGTACCGGGAACGAATTATCAGTTGGATCCCATACAGGCCGCCTTCAATATTGGTACCTTAGTTCGCTGGCTGGATTTTAACGACACATGGCTAGCTGCGGAATGGGGGCATCCATCGGATAATCTTGGTGGTATTCTGGCGACCGCAGACTGGTTGAGCCGTACACAGATCGCCAAAGGAGGGAAATCCCTAAAGACGAAACAGGTACTCGAAGCCATGATTATGGCGCATGAAATTCAGGGTGTCCTAGCGCTTGAAAACTCATTTAATAAAGTGGGATTGGATCACGTTATTTTAGTGAAAGTTGCTTCGACAGCCGTTGTCGGTAAGCTTTTGGGGCTCAGTAGGGAAGAGCTGCTCAATGCCGTATCACTGGCTTTTGTCGATGGGCAGGCCCTGCGTACCTATCGTCATGCGCCAAATACAGGGAGCCGTAAATCATGGGCTGCCGGAGACGCGACTTCGCGTGCCGTACGCCTTGCTCTAATTGCCAAAACTGGTGAAATGGGGTATCCCTCTGTGTTAACAGCACCTGTATGGGGCTTCTATGATGTTTCGTTTAAAGGGAATCCATTTAAATTCCAGCGCGATTATGGATCCTATGTGATGGAAAATATTCTGTTCAAAATCTCTTTTCCGGCTGAATTTCATGCGCAGACTGCTGCCGAAGCGGCGATGCAGCTTCACCAGCAGCTCAAGGAGTTTGGGAAAAATAGCGATGATATCGAGCGTGTTACCATTCGTACGCATGAGGCCGCAATTCGGATCATCGACAAGAAAGGACCTTTGCATAATCCGGCCGATCGTGACCACTGCATTCAGTACATGGTGGCGGTACCTCTAATTTTTGGACGATTGACGGCGGAGGATTATGAAAACCACATTGCGCAGGATCCACGCATTGACAGCCTGCGGGATAAGATTTTCTGTGTCGAAGATCCTCAGTTTACAGTAGATTACCATGATCCACAGAAAAGGGCGATCTCCAATGCGCTTACGGTCGTCTTGAAAGATGGGACAGTATTACCGGAGCTGATCGTGGAATATCCTATTGGACATCCACGACGTCGGGAGGAAGGAATTCCTAAACTGATTGAAAAGTATAAAACGAATCTTGCCCGTGTATTCGCCGAAAAACAACAAAAACAATTGCTCGAAGTGACCTTGGATTACGATACCTTCATTGATCTGGATGTGTCTGAAGTGATGGATCTTCTGGGCCAATAAGGACAAGAAACCATTGACCGGTTGTCAGTGAGTTACTACCGGTCAATGCCTTTTTAGCGCTTGTTGTTTAATGTAATAGCTTCAGCATTTGATATATATTGCTTGATTCCACCTTTTTTAATAAATCCTGTTCGTTTAATTCAACGGCTGTTTTCCTGTCCAGTTTGAATCAAAACCCGTATAAAAGGTAAAATTTCTATCGGCAAGTTCTTTTAATGATTGGGGGATTTCCCATTGTTCTCCAAATGGCAGAAACGACTGGCACTCCCGCACAAAGGTGGGGAGGGTGGTTAGGTCGATATGTCCGAATACACCACCGGTATGTGCGGCATATCCTACGCCGAGGATTGAACCGATATCGCCATCTATGGTTTCTTCCAATATGCCTTCTTCCAGACAGCGGTAGCTATCCAAAGCCATGACATGGAGCAGTCTCTTACGTATTATATCGGCTGACCAAGATCCTTCGGAAGTCGGTAGAGCAGGATTCCGCCAGATTGTTTTCGTTCTGGAAACAGGGTCGTAGTCATAGAATCCATGACCCGATTTTCTGCCATTTCTGCCATTCGAAATCATGTTGTTCAGGTGGGCATAGGCACGTCGCTGACTGTTATGGAGTGCCGGGAATTGATCATATACATGCAACATCAATTCCAGTGAAATTTCGTCCAGCACAGCTAATGGGCCAACAGCAAATCCTGCCTGTATGGATTCTTCTTCGATCTGAATCGCTGGAATACCTTCCAGCAACATGGTAATTGCCTCCAGTAAATAATGGAAGAAAATGCGCGAGGTAAAGAATCCGGGTCCATCATGTACGACAATGGGAATTTTGCCCAGGCGCAACGTGACTGCAATTGCTTTTTGCAATGTAATTTGATCGGTTTGTGTGCCGCATATAATTTCAACCAGGGGCATACGGTCTACAGGAGAGAAAAAATGCATGCCGATGAAACGCTCCGGCCGATCCGTTGCAGCGGCCAATGCCGTAATGGGTAACGAAGTAGTATTGGAAGCGAAAAAGCCATTTTCGGCGAGATAGGGCAGACTTTGTCGGGTAACCACAGCTTTTAGTTCCAGATCTTCAAATACAGCTTCAATAATTAAATCAGCACCGACAAGATCAGCAACTTGCGTACTAGGTTGAATATTAGCCAAAAGGTCCTGTTGTTGTATACTGCTCATCTGTCCTTGGGCAAACAGTTTGTCGCAAAGTTTGGTCGAATAGGCTTTTCCCTGCTCGGCCTGTGCGGTGGTCACATCTTTTAAAACCACTTCAATGCCTGCTTTGGCAGCTTCATAGGCAATACCGGATCCCATCATACCTGCCCCCAGAATTCCTATTTTTTTGACCTTATAATCTCCAAGTGATTTTATCCGGTCGGGATGCTGTGCCTTTAAAATTCCTTCATGCAGCGTCCTGACCATATGGAGCGTTTCCGGTGCACTTAAGACCTGATGATAGCGTGTTGCTTCAGCGGTTACAGATTCAGTTAATGATAAAGAGGGATTGGTTTTCAGCAATTCCACAACAGCATTGCTGCCCGGTAATAATCCTCTTGTTTTCTTCAAAATAGTGGAGCATGCCGCTTCAAATTCTGCTGATGACAAAGCGGAATAGGCAGCAGAAACAGATTGCTTTGAATTTGCAAGGATCCAGTTTTTCGCTTGCAATAGGCACAGATCAAAATCAGCTGCCACTTCATTCAATAAGCCCAGTTCAAGTGCCGTTTGGCCCGGTATAAGTCTGGCTTGGGTCAACAGGTTCAGTGCCTGGACAGAGCCTACAAGCTGTGGTAGACAAATCGTTGCTCCAAAGGCTGTGAATAACCCAAATTTACTTTCGGGAAAACCCATTTTGATTTCCGAACCTGCGATGCGGTAGTCTGACCACAACATCGTTGCTAAACAAATGCCTGTGCATTCATTATCAAAAATAGATACAATTGGTTTGTCCTGGCTTTTCCATTGTAGTGCCTGTAGGGTGGTTTTTAATAGGATCTCAGGATCAAATTGACCACTGGACACTTGATTGAATAGGGGAAGATAATCGGTCTGTTTGCTGTTTAACGGACAGGTATAGATCAGTCCGCGGACCTCTTTTTCACGAAGAACAGCTGTTACTAGGGCAACGAACTGTTGCAAACGATCGAGAATGCATTGTTCGTCGGCTACGGCATCGGCGAGTGGTTTTATGGTGACAATATGTTGATTGTCCTGCTGTATGTCAAAATAGGACTGTGTATTATAATTCATTATATTGAATTTGTTTTTTTGTGTTGAAAATGTTTATGTTAGCCTAGTTTTGTTCGGCTGATAGTTTACCTTATCAATCGTCATCTTAGCGATGATTTCCAACATAATCTCTGATGTGCCGCCAATGATCGTGCCTACTCTCACATCCCGATATAGGCGTGCGATTTTATAATCTTCGGTAAATCCGTATCCTCCAAACAACTGCAGGCAATTGCTAACCACCTGAACGGCGAGTTCACTGGCCTGAAGTTTAGCTATGGAACAGTCTTGGACTGCATATTCACCTTGGTTCTGAAGATCACAACATTGATAAACAAAGGCTTTTGTGGTTGCGATATCGGCAGCCATTTGTGCAATGCGGTGTCGGATGGTCTGAAAATCATGGAGCTTGTTGCCGAATGCCTCCCGTTGACCGATATATTCTAGGGTATATTGTAATGCAGAATCTGCTGTTGCAAGGCTATGGATGGCGGCGGTTAAGCGTTCTAATTGTAAGCCCGCCATTAAGTAGCTGAAGCCTTCATTTTCAACGCCAATAAGGTTAGAAACCGGAACCTGGACCTGATCGAAACCCAATTCGGCTGTATCTGAAGCATGCCAGCCTAATTTATTGATTTTATTTGCCGAAACACCGACAGCATTTCTTTCTACCAGCAGCAGACTGATGCCTTTTGTTCCTTTTTCTGGAGCTGTTTTAACCGCTGTAATAAAAAAATCTCCATAATAGCCGTTGGTGATAAAGGTTTTGGAACCATTCACAATATAATGGTCACCCGATTTAACGGCTGTTGTCTTGATCTGTTTGACGTCAGATCCTGCGCCCGGCTCGGTGATCGCAACAGCGCTGACCATATCACCGGCAAGCACCGGCTTGAGGTAGCGTTCCTTCAGTTTTTCAGATGCATATTTTAATAGATAGGGAGCCGACATATACTGGATGACTAAAGCCGATATTGTAAACCCTCCTGAAAAACAATAGGATAGTTCTTCACATAGGATCAGCGAATAATAAAAATCTAAGTCCAGACCACCGTACTCTTCAGGGTAATTGAGTCCCATAAAACCCATGTCGCCCATTTTCTTCCAAATATTTCGATCTATTTCGCCCTGTTGTTCCCATTGATCTATATAGGGGGTAATTTCCTTGTGGATAAATGCCCGAATGGTCTCGCGAAAAATCTGATGTTCAGCTGTGAGCTTGCTTGCCTGCATAATTGTTTATTTTACTTTTGGTTATTGGTTTCAGTTACCCGTTAGTCGACTGAAAACGATTCATTTTTTGCTTTATCTTGGCATTATAATACCTTTCCCAAAGCGTGGAATGTCTAGTCGAATTTAACGAAAAGCAGTGGCTTTTCTGCAAATATTTATTGTTTATTTTTTGCAAAATAGATTAGGTAGGGAACTTTTCGCCTGATTTTTTTTCTATTTATTCTGTTTGTGCCGGAAAAATAAAGAAATAGGATTCGCTTGTTTACTTTATATTTTTTATCTTTAAGAAAGGAATGATGTCCGTTTTTGACGAGGGGATTCTAAGGTATTTCGGACTGGATGGGCATCATATTCAAAAGAAAAACAATTATAAACAGAATAACATGTCAAAGAGTGTATTTATTGTTGCGGCTAAGCGTACACCAATCGGAAGTTTCGGCGGTGGTTTGTCATCTATTTCCGCGACAGCCCTGGGTGCTCATGCTGTCCGGGCGGTCTTGGATCAGGCCGGTCTTGCAGGGGATCAGGTCGATGAGATTCTGATCGGCAATGTGCTACATGCGGACTTGGGACAGGCTCCGGCCCGTCAAGTTGCCCGTCTCGCAGGTTTACCTGACCGAGTACCAGCAACGACAGTCAATAAAGTATGTGCAAGTGGCATGAAGGCCATTGCTTTTGCCGCACAGGCAATACTATTGGGCGATGCCGATGTGGTGGTTGCAGGCGGTATGGAAAGCATGAGCAGAGTACCTTATTACGCAAGTGCCATGCGCTGGGGAGCTAAGTTCGGAAGCCAAAGTTTTGTTGACGGTTTGCAGCGGGACGGTTTAAGTGATGCTTATTCGAATGAGGCAATGGGAAGTTTTGCTGAGCTATGCGCCGAGAAGTATGCGATCGGGCGGGAGGAACAGGATCAGTATGCCATAGGTTCTTACAAACGAAGCCTTGAGGCATGGCAAAAAAATAAATTTGTGAAAGAAGTAAGCCCGATTACCATTCAAGGACGTAAAGGCGAACAGACGATCTCCAGAGATGAAGAATTTTCTCAGGTCAATTTTGATAAGATTCCCGAATTAAAGCCTGCTTTTAAGAAAGATGGCACTGTGACGGCAGCGAATGCATCTACTTTGAGTGATGGTGCCGCTGCGGTATTATTAATGAGTGCGGAGAAAGTAAAGGAATTGGGAATACAACCCCTGGCTGAAATCGTTGCCTATGCCGATGCCGAACAGGCACCGGAATGGTTTACGACCAGCCCGAGCCTGGTAACGGATAAGGTGCTGAAGAAAGCTGGATTGACCAAGGAAGATATTGATTACTTTGAATTTAACGAGGCTTTTTCTGTGGTTGCACTTTCGAATGCAAAAATATTGGATGTTCCTTTAAATAAGGTGAATATCTATGGTGGGGCAGTTTCGCTCGGTCACCCATTGGGTTGCTCCGGCGCAAGGATAGTCGTGACATTGACCAGTATATTATCGCAAGAGGGGGGAACAATGGGACTCGCTGCCATTTGCAACGGCGGAGGAGGGGCTTCTGGAATGATTATTAAAAGATTGTAGTTCCTCGTCCAGATCAGGAATATTTTATATCAGGTAATTCCTGGTCTGGACGAGGTCTATGGTTTGGTTGATGACAAAGCGCCAGAAGATCAACAAGGGTTATTCTTCATATAGACGACTCGCCTCAACACCGTGAAGTGCAAGTTCGGACTCTATTTCCGTTGGGTTGAGTCGGATGCCCTCAATGGTGAGGAGGTTGTAAATGGAATCCAGATCGATCTTCCATTCATGGATACCATTAAATTTTTCTACAGCTTGTTTGATCTTATCCACAAGACTGGGATGTTGTGCATTAGTTTCGAAAATGAGCTTTTCCATCGTGTTTCATATTAGGCCCGATTAGAATAAATCAGGCAGGTTTAACCAAAATAGCGTAGACAATCATTTGATCGGCTAATTACAATACTCTCAATATAAGGAGAATAATCTGAAATTAATAGTTTAAAGTGACTAAATTGTAATGAAACTGTTAATTTTTGTAATCAATACCTGTAAATTTTATACTTAAATAAATACTTTTTTTGGTATTGAATTTTGTGATTCATTGCTTCCCGATAAAATGAACCTGACCTTTGGTTGTCTAAAGGAATCGTTTCGTTGCTAGTGAAATTTTCGTTAAGTTTGAAAGGAATCATGACGACTGAACTTTCCAATATAATGATCGTATTGCTCCTTGTAGCTGTCATTGTCCTGTTGATTTTTTATATATTATTGATACGGAAATACAACAAGCTGCGGGTGGAGGAGCTGCGACATAGAGAGCTTTTCAAACGTATGGATAATGAGCAGATGGATCACGTTCATCGCAATCGTTTAAATCCGCATTTACTGAAAAACTCACTCAATGGTATTCTTTCCCACGCCTATCAAACCTATTATACCATGGATAAATTGGCGATGGTACTGGACTATGTATTATATGAAAGTGAAGCTGAACTTGTTTCTCCAAAAGCGGAGATAGAGTTTGCACGGAATTTAATTGAAGTCAATAAGGTCAAGTTAAGCCCCTTATTTGATATGCGTGTTAAATTTGATATTGATGAATTGAACGAGTCCCTATTAGAGTGCCCTGTGCTGGTCCCACTGATGACTGTAGATCTCATTGAAAATGCGTTTAAACATGCTGATTTTCACCATCCCGACTCCTTTATTTCGATTGTATTGACTTTCCGCAATGGTTTGTTGGAATTGACAGTCAGCAATAAGATATCGAAACGATCGCCGTTGTACAAAAGCAAAGGTGGAATAGGTAGCAAGACGCTGGAAGAACGCTTGATGCTTTACTATCCGGATAGGCACGAGTTAAAACGTTTTGTAGAAAATGATGTCTATAACGCTTACCTTCAGATCAGATTGTATGAGAATTGAAAAAGAATTGAAATGCATCTTACTGGATGATGAACTCCCAAGCTTGCGATTTTTGAAGATGCTCTGTGAACAAATTTCCGGACTGGAGGTTGTCAAGGCCTTTAATGATCCGGTCGTGTTACTCAACGAATACAAAAGTTTAGATTTTGATTTTTGCATCCTGGATATTGAGATGCCACAGTTTAACGGCTTTGA
Source organism: Sphingobacterium sp. HMA12 (assembly GCF_002933815.1). Taxonomy (GTDB): domain Bacteria; phylum Bacteroidota; class Bacteroidia; order Sphingobacteriales; family Sphingobacteriaceae; genus Sphingobacterium. The sequence goes on along the minus strand of NZ_BEYR01000001.1, from coordinate 2,066,225 downwards.
TATTGCTAAAGAACTAGAAGACTATCCCATTGTTTTTTCGACAGCCTATAAACAGTATGCCAGCGATGCTTTCGATATCAATGCCGTAGATTATCTGCGTAAGCCAATATCTTTATCGCGCCTCCAGCAAGCGATTCTAAAAGTAGAGCAGGTAATAAATAATCGGCAAACAGACTTTTCCCCCTTTGCTCAGTTTAATACCAATAAGGGCAAAGCAATACTCTATTTCAATCAGATAGACTATATTCAAATTGCGGAAGTGGACAGCCGCGATAAAACAGTATTCCTCTCAGATGGATCCTCCATATTATTAAAAAATATCAGCTTCGACAAGTTACTGTCCGTCTTACCGGAGCAGGATTTTATCCGTATCAGCAAAAAGGAAATTATTGCTCTTAAAATTGTTAAATTCTTTTCGGCAGATATCATCACCAGTAACTTGATGGACGAGCAAGAATCAGCTATTCTTTTTAGCTTGGGCGAATCCTATAAAAAATCATTCCTTGAGAAATTTGCTTGATTACAAAATTCATGGAGTTCATTACAAATTTTTGGCTTCCTAACCCGCAGTAACATTTAAAACAGGTATAGAATTTTATTTTTGTTAGGGTTGTCTGCTCGAATTGATAAATAGTTGACTTTTGGGCAGACGTTTATCTGCTATTGACACTTGATTTATTTAAAGCGAAAAAGATGAAGAAATACAGGAATACGATTTTTTATGTGACTTTAATAGGCACATTGCTTGTAGTGATGTACTGGGTTATACATTTGGGTACTCAGCTGCAGGGTCAGGAGCTGTTTACTGGTGAAAAAACAAGCCAAGGGGCCTGGGCGGATTTTAAAACGACCTTTCTGCACAGCCTTCGGCATCCATTAGCGATACTGCTGGCACAGATTGTGACGATTATTATCGCCGCCCGTGTGATGGGATGGATATGTATCAAGATCAAACAACCTGTCGTGATCGGTGAAATGCTGGCAGGTATTATTCTAGGTCCTTCCTTAATGGGGCTTTATTTTCCTGAATTCGCACATACCCTATTTCCGGTTGAATCGCTCAGTAACCTACAGTTTTTGAGCCAGATCGGATTAATTCTATTTATGTTCATTATCGGTATGGAGCTGGATTTGAATGTCCTGCGAAATAAAGCGCACGATGCGGTAGTGATCTCCCATGCCAGCATTGTTATCCCCTTTACGCTGGGAATTTCCCTGGCTTATTTTTTATACCTGTACCATCCACCTGCGAATGTGGAGTTTTTGTCCTATAGTTTGTTTATCGGTATATCGATGAGCATCACGGCATTTCCTGTCCTGGCCAGGATCGTACAGGAACGGGGACTTCAAAAAAGTAAACTAGGCGCGATGGTCATTACCTGTGCCGCTGCGGATGATATTACAGCCTGGTGTATATTGGCGGTTGTCATTGCGATTGTGAAGGCTGGGGATTTTGCCAGTGCCTTGTATACAATAGCCCTTGCGGTTGCTTATGTCTTATTGATGATAAAAATTGTGCGCCCTTTCCTGATGCGCGTGGGAGAGGTGAAGGGTACGCGTGAAGGTTTGAGTAAACCTGTTGTCGCCATTTTTTTTATTGTGCTTTTATTTTCGGCCTACGCAACCGAAGTCATTGGTATACATGCTTTATTCGGTGCTTTTATGGCTGGTGCAATCATGCCCGAAAGCAGCCGTTTTCGAACAGCTTTTATTGAAAAAATCGAGGATGTGTCCACGCTATTGTTGCTGCCGCTATTTTTCGTATACACGGGACTCCGTACACAGATCGGTTTATTGAACGACCCGCAGCTCTGGATGATCACCATCGTGATTATTTTAGTGGCGGTAGTCGGAAAATTTGCCGGAAGCGCCTTGGCTGCCCGCTTTGTGGGGCAAAACTGGAAAGATAGTTTGAGTATTGGTGCGCTAATGAATACCCGGGGACTAATGGAACTGATTGTATTGAATATCGGTTATGACCTTGGTGTATTAAGTGCCGAATTATTCTCCATGATGGTCGTCATGGCCTTGCTCACCACTTTTATGACTGGCCCTTCACTTGATCTGATCAATTATCTTTACCGGCCCAAGAAAAATTCATTACAGCAGGAAATTCAGAATAAGTCGAAATTTAAGATCCTCCTGTCATTTGCCAAGAGCAATACGGGAATTTCACTGCTTCATCTTGCAGATGCACTTACTTTAAAGTCCAAGAATACGGCTGAAATTACTGCATTGCATATCGAACCTTCCAATGAGCTCCATCATTACGAGGTGGAAACACAGGAGCAGGATAGTTTCAGGGAGATAAAGCAGGCCGCAGCGGATTTGGAGCAGCCAATTCAGACTATTTTCAAAATTTCAAGTGATATTGATAGTGAAATCGTGCAGACCTCAAATGAACAGCGTCAGGATCTGCTGTTGTTGGGTGTGAGCGAATCCATATACGAAGGTAGCCTGTTGGGAAGATTTCTGGATTTTACTTCACGTATTATCAATCCGGAGAAATTATTCCATACCGTGACAAATGCGGAATCTCCCTTCGCTACATTTGACCGAAATCAGCAGATCAATGCAAAAGTCAATGCGATGGTTGGCATTTTGATCGACAAAAACTTTGTCCGGGCCCGTCGTGTTATTGTTCCTATCCTGTTGCAAAATGATGAATTCCTCTGTACGATTATCCAACGGCTAATTCATCATTCGGATGCGCAGGTAATGGTGTGGGATTTTGACCAGATCTTGCGGAAGCAAGAGAGTTTCCGGGAAAAGCTAAGGCAGCTCGAACAGCTTGTTCCCAATCATTTGACGATATTGGAAGAGAAGGAACTTGATGCCGAGCTGTGGGCACAGCAGGATCTGATGCTTATCAGCTTACCGTGTTGGCATAAAATTGTCAATAAGAAGATGGACTGGCTACACCATACGCCATCCACCTTACTGCTTGCCGACCGAAAAAAATAGGGATTTACACAAAGCGCGCCGAAACAAGATCGTTCCGGCGCGCTTTGTATAAGAATAAAGATGGAAGTTATTTTCCTACCTTACTCACTTTAATCTTTAAGCCGATCAATTTTTCAATATCGCTTAAATAAGGTCTTTCTTCCACATCACAGAAAGAAATGGCATTTCCTTCCAGCCCCGCTCTACCTGTCCGCCCAATGCGGTGTACATAGGTTTCGGGTACATTGGGTAGGTCATAATTGATGACCATAGGCAATTGCTCAATATCTATTCCGCGTGCAGCAATATCAGTGGCGATCAGAATTTTCAGTCGGTCCTCTTTAAATTCACCCAATGCCTTTTGTCGGGCATTTTGTGATTTATTGCCGTGAATTGCAGCAGCACGCAGTCCATTCTTAGCCAACAGTTTGACGATCTTATCAGCGCCATGTTTTGTACGTGAAAATACAATTGTACGTTCTTGCTTAAATTGTTTAAGCAAACTGGTCAACAATTTTATTTTCTCCTTTTTCTCAATAAAGTAGACCGACTGATTTACCTTTTCAGCAGTAGAACTTACCGGAGTTACGTCCACTTCGACAGGCTTGTGCAAGATGCCATGTGCAAATTTACGAATATTGGGCGGCATTGTTGCTGAGAAAAACAGTGTCTGCCTTTTTTCGGGAACCTTCGCCAGGATTTTTTTAATGTCATGGATAAAGCCCATGTCAAGCATATTGTCAGCCTCATCGAGGATCAATACTTCAATTTTATCGAGGAAAACCAGTTTCTGATTCATCAGGTCTAAAAGACGACCCGGTGTGGCTACTAAAACATCCACTCCTTTTTTTATTTCTTTGACCTGTCTGTCCTGATTGACACCGCCAAAAATAGTGCAGTAATTTAGTTTTAGATGTTTGCGATATAAATTGATATTCTCTCCGATCTGTATGGCTAATTCACGGGTTGGTGTGAGGATCAGGGCACGGATGGGCATTACTTTACCATGCACGTGTACATTTTTCTCGGATAGACGCTGCAATAAAGGCAGGGCAAATGCTGCGGTCTTACCAGTGCCTGTCTGTGCACATCCAATAAGATCCTGACCGCTTAATATAACGGGGATCGCTTTTTGTTGTATTGCAGTGGGGGTTGTATATCCTGTTTCCGCGATTGCCTTGAGAAGAGGAGGTATTAAATTGAGTTGTTTGAATTCCATTAAATATGATCGGAAAAATAAGCTTAAACGAAGACCCTTTGGCTATTTCTATAGTATCAAATAATTGATTAGAGGTATATTAGTTATACCCGAAAAGAATAAGTCTATTGAAAATAACAAGGGAAGAATACGAAAAAGAAATGGGATAAATCATTAAGAATTACCCCATTAACAAGAAAGTGTATTTTTTGGATTACGCCAATTTTACGTTTGTAGCGTTGATTCCTTTTGGAGTTCTTTCTACATCATAAGTTACAACGTCGCCTTCAGATACTTGGTTCTTAAGAGCAGAAACGTGTACGAAAACATCTGCACTACCATCCTCTGGTGTAATAAAACCAAAACCTTTAGTTTCATTGAAAAATTTAATTTTACCTGTATTCATTATTTTTAATTAAGTCCTGCAAGGTAGGGATAATAAATGATTAATCTTTTATTTTTCGTTAAAATAACAAAGTTTTTTTTCTTTTTTCCTATTTCTTTAGCCCTAATCAACCTTCAAATGGATTAGGACCTGTTTTTATATCGTATTGAAAGTCAGTATGCCAACAATATTTAATTTTTTCTGTAACAACCATGTTCCTGAAAATAGCAGGATAAGGCTTTAGGATACCACAAGTTTTCCTGATTTTTCTACTGCTCCCGGAGAGACTTCCATGCGCAGCGATTTGAATGTCGATGTATATTTTACAATGATTAGGGTAAGGGCTTAAATTGAATTTTGTAATTTCATCGGGAACTTAAACCTTCGTGTATATAAACCAACATGTGATGAATAGAAAAGACTTTATCCGAACTTCCAGTATTTTAGCTGCTTCTACATTTATGCTCAAAAGCCAGGCCTCCAGCTTATTTGATCAGCCGATCCGGGTGGGCGTGATCGGGGTAAACGGTATGGGCTGGTCTGACCTTAATGCTTTGTTAAAGCAGGATGGTGTGATATGCACAGCGCTTTGTGATGTAGATGAAAATCTCTTAAGCAAAAGGGCAAAAGAACTCCAGGATAGGAATATCAAGGTTGCAACCTATGTTAATTATAAAAAGATGCTGCTTAGTCCGGATGTGGATGCGGTAATCATCGGTACACCTGACCATTGGCATTGCCTCCAGATGATCGATGCGGTGAACGCCGGGAAGCACACGTATGTCGAAAAGCCCATTGGAAATTCCATTCGGGAATGTCAGCTTATGCTGCAAGCTGCAACTAAAAATAATGCAATTGTTCAGGTGGGCCAGTGGCAGCGAAGTCAGCAGCATTTTAAGGATGCCATTGATTTTGTACATTCGGGTAAACTGGGTAAAATACGATTGGTAAAAGCTTGGTCTTATCTGGGTTGGAAAAATAGCATTCCGATTCAGCCAGATGAGGCAATACCCGCAGGTGTACATTACATGGATTGGTTGGGCCCCGCCACAAAAAGACCTTTTAATATCAATCGTTTTCATTTTAACTTCCGGTGGTTTTGGGATTACGCTGGCGGCCTGATGACGGACTGGGGGGTACACATGCTGGACTATGCCCTGCTCGGAATGAAAGTTTCTGACCCGAAATCCGTAATGGCTTCCGGTGGAAAATTTGCCTTTCCCGATGATGCCGGAGAAACACCGGATACCATGACCGCGGTATACGAATTTGATACCTTTAATATTCAGTGGGAACACGCAAAAGGAATTGATTTAGGACCTTATAATCGCAACCACGGTGTGGCATTTATTGGTAATAACGGAACTTTAGTGCTGAATCGCGGGGGCTGGGAAGTCATTCCCGAAAAGGGAAGGATGGAGGCGGTAGCCCTGCAGCCTTCCGTTGACAACGGTTTAGAGAAACATATGGCCAACTTCGTGGACGCCATTCGCAAGAAAAACCCAGCCTTGTTGAATGCCCCGCTTGAAGTCGGTGCACATATTGCTATTTTTTCACAATTGGGAAATATCGCCTATAGAACAGGGCAAAAGCTCTATTGGAATACTGAAAAGCAACGCTTTAATGACGAAAATGCAAATAAATACCTCGCTTCAATCTATCATAATGGCTATAAATACCCCAAAGTCTAAGTGTGTAGAACAAGAAGATAGGGCTTCAAGGAGATCAATTGTTAAGGGACAGGGGTTGCCACAGCATATCCTGCATGTAAGCTTTGAAAATTAGTTCAGCTTACAAGCAGGATACGCGGAAGATATTTTTAGCGACCTGTTGATCAATATTTCGATAAGAATACCAAGCAAATACATCTAGTGAAAGACAAACTCGTTGGCAATAGTAATCTCTTCCTGATTAATGGAGTGACCAAAATTGGGATATACAGCGAGTTTGACCTTCGCATGCTGGGCTTTCAGGATGTTAACGCTGGCATTGACACGTTCCAGGGGTACATGAAAATCAGGATCACTGGTGCCAATAAATAGCGGTGTTTGCTCAAAGTCTCCCATATATTTACCCGGATCAATTTGCTCACCTATCAGTCCGCCGATAATAGCGACTGCGCCTCCATATCGTTTGGCATTCCGCGCCAGGAATTCAAGCGTTAGACAAGCTCCTTGGGAGAAACCAAAGAAATAGATGTTTTCTGCTTGTAAGCCCTTGTCCAAAGCAAGCTGTACGGTATTTTCAACGACTTCAAGAGCAGAACTCAACCAGGGCTCATTACTTTGTTCGGGTGCCATAAATGAATTTGGATACCAGGTGTAATTGTCAGCTTGTGGTGCGAGTAGGGCATAATCCCCTACATTTAGATAAGCTGACATGCTCAGGATATCTGTTGCATTTCCGCCACGTCCATGAATCATGATCAATGCTTTTTTCGCATTTTCTAGGCTATGCCCTGCTGTTTTGATGTTATTAGAATGACTCATTTATATCCCTTCCTATACTGTTTTCTTAAACCATACATCATCATAGGTGTCAGGATGACGGTGAAACTGTGCATTTACATAGGGGCATAAAGGCACAATGTTCATCGCATTTTCCCGTGCATAGGACACCAATTTTTCCAATAATATCTTCGCAAATCCTCTACCTTCAAAGGCTTCATCGACTTCGGTATGGTAGACGACTAATCGTCCGTCAATAATGGCGATGCTCATTAAACCAGCTTTTTTTTCATTGGAGAATAATTGAAGTTCACCACGCTGATTTTTATCCAGTACAATTTCTGTTCTTTCCATTGTTTTGCAGTATTTAATAATTTACGTTGATCTTAATCTATTTTTGGTAAAGTGGCTTCGATCTGTGACCGATGACTTTCGTATTGTTTTGGCAATTTAAGTGCTGTACCAAGACTTTCCAATGGCTCATCAACGGTAAATCCGGGATTGTCTGTTGCGATTTCAAACAAAACACCTCCCGGTTCACGGAAATAAAGTGAGAAAAAATAGTCCCGATTGATTTTTGGTGTAATATCCAGACCTGCGGCAAGCACCTTTTCACGATATTCCATCAAGATGTTATCATCTTTTACCCGAAATGCGACGTGGTGATTCGTCCCGGCGGCATTACGTCCGAAAGGTAAATTTCGGTCTGCAACAATATCTACGATGTTCGCAGTCGCTATACCGTCGGTAGTCAATCGATAACGTTCGTTCTCCTGTCTCTGCACGGAGTATCCTAATATATCGGTCAGAACCTTTAGTGTTGGATCAGCCTCTTTTAAGGTGAGGGTAATATTATGAAAGCCCTTTAATGCATTTTCATGATTGATATCCGCTGTCGTCCATACGCTTCTATTATCCTTTATTAACGGTTCAATAAACTGTAGTTGTAAACCATCAGGATCGGTAAATGAGATCAATTTTTCACCAAAAATTTCATCTTCCAGAAAACCCACATTGTGCTCTCTTAGTCTGTTTTTCCAGAAACCGAGGCTACCCTCCGGGACGGCATAACCAATATGGGTAGCCATTCCGGCGCCCTGTTTACCTTTACCAATACCTTCCCAGGGGAAAAATGTAAGAATAGTGCCAGGGGTGCCTTGCTCATTTCCAAAATAAAAATGATAGGTGCCCGGATCGTCAAAATTAACAGTTTTTTTTACAAGCCGAAGTCCTAAAACTTTGGTGTAAAAATCAAGATTACGTTTTGCATCATCGGCTATCGCGGTAATATGATGCAGTCCTAATATGCTATTATCCATAATTTTTTTATTTTCTTAACTATTGTAAAATTACGGCAGCTACAAGAAAAAATCATTGAACTAGATTAATAAAAACAGGAATTGATCTTTTTGTTTTAATTTGTTGGTAACTTTTAAAATGAAAAGGCCCATAAACAAAAAACACCTGAAGTTGGGGACTTCAGGTGTTTTTAACCTAACCAATTATTAACCTAAATTTATGAAATGTATATTTCTGAATATTATACTATGAAGGAGTTTTCAATTATCATGCCATATTTTTCGAGGCCTATTTTGGGATGAAGGATGATTGTTTTGAAAACAAAATTATGGACCAAATGTTGTTTATTGGATACAATAAAGACGGGGCCGTGAATGTAATAGGTTCTTTTATATATTATAAATATAAATAGGTTCAAATAATGAAAACGAGTAGAAATTTTATGCTGTCAGTAGCAAGCGTGGCGCTGTTATTTACGGGATGCCAACAGAGCCAACACGCTAAGGAGGAGAAAGGGCAGACGCAGTTGGATATCAACAAAGAGAATAAACGAATCGTATTGGACTTTTATCAGCAGATGTTCGGAGATAAAGATCTTTCTGCCGTCGACCGTTATATTGCTCCGGAATATATTCAGCACAATCCGGCGGTAGCGGATGGTGCAGCTGCATTTAAGGCTGCTGCAGCAAAGTGGTTTGAAGGGCAGCCAAAAACCAAGATTGATGTACAGCATATTGCTTCCGATGGAGATCTAGTTTTTATTCATCTTAAAAACAAAAATGCTGATGGCAGTCTGAAATCAACGATAGATATCTTTCGTTTAGAAAACGGAAAGATTGTTGAACACTGGGATGCACAGCAAGATGTACCCAAGGCGTCTGCCAATAGTCACCCCATGTTTTAGTATATTGACTGTTTTTTTGTTTAATTATGCTATTCCTTTATAAAAAAGGCCCTATATTTAATACGCTATCGATAGACCGATAGCATTGTATTAAAGTAGAAAATAATTAATCTAAATGAAGCGAATTTTAGGCGCAGGTCTTTTTTATATCCTTATCTCCGCTTGTAGCGTCCATCACAACCCAAAAGAAAATCCACAGGTGTATTTACAAAATCCCGGGCGGGAGACAAAAAAATGGAAACTTGTGTGGGAGGAGAATTTTAACTCATCAAATTTGGATACAAGCAAATGGAGCCGGATTCCGGCAGGAGGATCAGACTGGAACCGGCACATGAGTCAAGATGATGCCTGTTTTGGATGGGAAAAGGGAGAATTGATTCTAAAAGGGATCAAGAATACCGACCAGCAGAAAGATGCACGACCGTTTCTTACCGGCGGAATATGGAGTAAAGGAAAATTTGCCTTTCAATATGGACGTATTGAAATAAGAGCCAAACTTGGCAGTTCCCAAGGCGCCTGGCCGGCAATGTGGATGCTGGCTGAGTTAGACAAATATGGGCAGTATCCGCGGAATGGTGAAATTGATATCATGGAACACCTTAATTTTGATGATATTATCTATCAAACGACCCATTCACATTACACCTTGAATTTGGGACAGAAGGATAATCCCAAACATTCGGGGACGGCAAAAGTCAATGCAGGGGACTACAATGTTTATGGTATCAGCTGGTATCCGGATCGGATTGTATTTCAGCTAAATGGCGTGGATACATTTGCCTATCCGCGGATAACTGATGTCGATGCATCCCAATGGCCCTATGATCAACCCTTTTACCTGTTGATCGACCAGCAGCTTGGCGGAAATTGGGTAGGGGAAGTGGATTTGAAGCAGCTACCGGTCGAAATGCGCGTAGATTGGGTCAAGGTTTACCAATAATAAACGAAAGTCAAGATCTATAAGAAGTGCTATGTACTAGTAACATGAGTTTTTAGTCGAAATTAAGTGACAAAAACTTAACATACCGAGCAGAAAAATAATGTTTATTTTTGATCCCAATTATGGAAGATAATACAATATTTAAGATTAGTCATAAAATAAAAGAAATCCGCAAGGAAAAGGGGATTACCATACAGGAAGTTGCTGATAAAGCCGGAGTAAGCAAAGGGCTCATATCGCAGATTGAGAATAACCGGACCATACCTTCCCTGTTGGTGTTAATTAATATTATTAATGCACTGGATGTTGACCTGAATGAATTCTTCAAAGATTTTAATTCTGAGTTGGATGCAGGGCCGGTCGTTGTTCGAAAAAAAGATAGCTATACATCCTTTGAAAAAGAGCATGCCCTTGGATTTCATTACAAACGTATTTTCACCTCCGCGATAGAGAGTTCCACTATGGATATTGTGCTTTTGGAACTACTGCCTGATGCACAGCGCCCAATGGTAGAGACGGAGGCCTACGAATATAAATATATCATCAGCGGGCAAGTTGAATATATCTTTCAGGATCAAAGCATTCAGCTGGAAGAGGGTGATTCCATATTCTTTAATGGACGGCTTTCACATACACCGCGCAACGTGGGAAAGGAAAAAGCAGTCATGCTGATTGTGTATTTCTTTGAAAATAAACGGTAGTTCTGTCCGGCTAGCCCATCAATAAAAAAGCATCAATGAAAATTTTCATTGATGCTTTTTTATTGATGGTTGTACAATGTCAGTCCAGTTATTTATATTTGTTTATAAATACTTAACAAAAGTTTAGTATTGTGTTAATTTCCAAAATTTACTTTTGATTGCGGACAATGAGGTCCGTCAACAATTCTAAATCATGGATTTGAACCAGCGAATAAAAAAACGGATAGCGGGGTTAGACGAGCGGTCGGTGGCCATTTTACTGGCTATTACGGCATTTTTATGTTATACAAGTATGTATTCATTCCGAAAATCATTTACGGCTTCGGCTTTTGCCAATGAATCTATTTTGGGTATAGATTATAAAGTGTGTATGGTTATTATTCAAATGTTGGGTTATCTGTTTTCGAAATTCTATGGGATTAAATTTATTTCTGAGAGCAAGCAGCGGAATAGAGGACGCTACTTACTTGCTTTAATTTGTATTTCGTGGGCTGGCTTATTGGCTTTTGCACTTTTCCCTAAACCTTGGAATGTACTCTTTCTTTTTATCAATGGTTTTCCGTTGGGGATGGTATGGGGTTTGGTATTCAGCTACCTGGAAGGTCGTCGATATACGGAAATTATGGGCGCCGTGATGTCTGTCAGTTTGATTTTCGCATCCGGTTTTATTAAAACGGTAGGAAGATGGCTCATGTCCACTTTTCATGTCAACGAATTTTGGATGCCTTTTTTCACAGGGATGCTTTTTTTTATACCCTTTGTCCTGTGTATTTGGATTCTGGAAAATGCCCCCGGCCCAACTGCGCAAGATAAGCAGTTGCGGACCGAACGTGTGGCTATGGATGTCCGTATGCGTAAACATTTTTTCAAGGTATTTATGCCAGGCATTATGCTGACCATTGTTATTTATACTATGTTGACGATTTTACGTGACGTTCGTGATAATTTTGAGATAGAAATATGGCAAATGCTGCATCTGAAAGGAGCGGGGATATTCGCCAAAGTCGATGGAACCATTGCGCTGATTGTCTTAATTTTAGTAGGTTGCTTAATTATGGTAAAAGACAACATGAAAGCATTTAAGCTGATCCATTACATGATTATTTTGGGGTTTCTGACTGCCGGGATTTCGACCTATTTATTCTCCATGCATTGGATCGGCGGTCTCAGTTGGATGTTATTGGTCGGACTAGGGCTCTATATGGCCTATATTCCCTATAATGCCATATTTTTCGAACGGATGATTGCGACCTACCGCATGAAAAGCAACATTGGTTTTGTCATGTATATGGCTGATTCAGTTGGCTATTTAGGGAGCTTTTTGATTTTAATGAATAAAGAATTTTTACCAAATTCAGTCACTTGGGGCGCTTATTTTATCCAGCTGGTTTATCTGGCTTCCATTATAGGCGCCATTCTGGCGATCTTTTCGTTAGTTTACTTTGTTCGGAAGAAGGAGCAGATGAAAACGAAGAAAGGTGATGAATTGCTGCAGTCCTGGCAAGCGAACAGCGGCGAAGTACAAATAAGTTAATGCTAATTATTTTAAAGAATGAAAACAAATACATACGATTTAATTATTGTTGGCGGGGGTATCCTGGGAACTTTTCATGCCTATCATGCATTGAAAAAAGGGTTAAGTGTGCTCCAGCTGGAAAAGGATAATTTTCCTGCCGGATCCACTGTGCGCAACTTCGGTCAGGTGGTGCCATCAGGGATGGCAGGTGAATGGTTTGATTATGGTGTACGGGGGCTGGAAATATATCACTCCATCCAACAGGAAATGGATATCTCCATTCGGAATAATGGGAGTATTTATATTGCATCTGATGCTGACGAAGTACAGGTCATTCACGAACTGTCTGCGCATTATCAAACGAAAGGATACGATCATGCGCTTTGGTCCAAAGCGCGAATTCTTGCAAAGTATCCTGCCATGAATGCCGATTACGTTCAGGAAGCTATTGTTTTTGATCAGGAACTGAGTGCCGAGCCTGAAACAATGATTCGCCAGTTGCATATTTTTATGCAGGCAAAATTTGAAAAATATACACTGAAATATGACACAACCGTTATCGCTTGTGAAGATCGTAACGAACTGGCACGCTTAACAACAAGTAGCCTCGAAGTTTTTGAGGGAGCGAAAATCATTATCTGTAACGGGTACGAATTTAAGATCTTGTACCGTTCATTGTTTGATGACAGTGGTCTCGAAATTAGTAAACTGCAAATGATGCGTACCAGACCGTTACCTCAGATCCAGCTGCCCGGAAATATCCTGACCGGTTTAACGATTCGTCGTTATGAAAGCTTTGAAGAATATTGTCCATCATTTGGGGCTATCCCTGTACCTGAGCATTATCATGAACTGCGGAAATATGGAATACATATTTTATTTAAACAGGCCACCGACGGTAGTATTATCGTTGGAGATTCACATGAATACGCGGCGGGAAATCGATTGGATGACTTAGGTTTTGCGGTGGATACTTACATCAACGAGCTCATGATTGCTGAGGCAAACCGTATTATTCCGATGCAGAAAGAGTGGATCGCTTCCTCTTGGTCAGGATTCTATGCACAGCATAAAGATCATATTCTCGAAGTTGATGTCAGTCCGCGGATCCATGTACGTACAGGTATCGGTGGTAAAGGAATGACGGCCAGTGCCGGATATGCCGAACAAAGTATCGAAAAGCTTTTTTAACAATATTCCTTTTATAAAAAACGCCCTACTTTTTCCTGAGTAGGGCGTTTTTTTTAAGCTTTATCCTGCAATCTGAAGTTGTTGTATGGAAAAAATTAGGGGCAGTTGGATGAGATAGGTTTAAAAAAAATTAATTATTAAGAATTTGAAAAGATGGTGCACTTTTTTGAGAGCCAATCTCCCATGTCCGATAGCAACAATTTAGTGTTATCATTGTTTATCAAATAAGTATAATTCGATGATATTTCCTTATTGGTTATGTGTTCAATAATGTTTTTATTAACTTCACAGGCATAATAAACCAGAAATAACGGACAACAGCTTATGACAAATCAGAATTTCCCTGAAAATGAATGGCGAAGGATAGAGAAATTAAAGTCCTATGAGTTAATGGGGCTAGGGAAAGATCCGGAATTGGACGTGTTTGCACAGGCTGCCTGTTTGATTACAGATTCCCCTGCAGCTTTGATCGCGATGATGGAGGAGCAAACGCAACGGATACAGAGTTGTGTCGGCATGGAACTGGACACCGTCGAAAGAAAGAATACCGTTTGCCAATATACGATCATGAGCAGGGAGCTACTTGTCATAGAGGATACCTTTGAAGATCCGCGCTCTTCGTCCAATCCGCTGATACGGGAAGGCAATATTCGTTTTTATGCCGGGGTACCGCTGATGGATGAAGATGGCGATGTGTTGGGAACCATTTGTGTGATAGATTTTCAGCCCAAGTCGCTTTCTGACAGGCAACGACAGTTATTGGAGGAACTGGGAAAGGGTGTAACCAAGATCCTCCTTGGAAAAAAAAGAAAGCGACAGGCCGGATATTTCTCCGAAATCTTTCAGCTGACAAACAATGTGATTTGTGTGTTAGACCAAGACTGTCAAATTAAAGATGTCAATCCTGCTTTTACCAACGTATTGGCGATTTCAAGATCAGAAAGTATCGGACAATCCTTGCTTACATTATTGCAGGATGATACGCAAACGCTGGCCTCCGATTTAAAGCGGATAGCGACGGCAGATTATGGAGTTCAATCCACCTCATCAACATCTCGGGGGGATGGTTCTGAGGTTATTATCGAATGGCATTTTAAGTATGACGCGATCAATCATGAAATTCTAGCCTTTGGCCGTAATGTCACACAAGAGCGTCAGGAAAAAATAAAGCTGGAAAATTCGGAGCGCCGCTTCCGAAGTTTTTTTGAAAATGCCATTGGTTTGATGAGTATGCATGATATGGATGGTAATATTCTGGCAGTCAATGAAAAAGGTAGGGCGGTGTTAAAATATGAACAGCATGAGGTTAAATCGCTCAATCTGAAAAAATTGGTTCCGCCACACCATGTAGGACTGGTCGAAGAATATTTAAAACGAATCGCGCAGAATAAAGAGGACTCTGCGATGATGGTCCTGCAAACAAAAGACGGTGAAAATATTTCCTGGCTTTATCATAATATGGTCGAAGTGGATGAAGATGGTAAACCCTATGTGGTCAGTACGGCATTAAATATGACCGATCGAATGCGCCTGGAGAACGATTTGCTGCATACCAAACAGATCCTGGAACAGACCAACGCTGTTGCCCAAGTCGGCGGATGGGAAGTAAACTTAGCAGAGAATAAAGTCTACTGGTCCGACTCAACGAAATTGATTCACGGTGTTGATCCGCATTTTACACCCGATTTTGAACATGCTATTGGCTTTTATGAACCGGATAGCCAAATAGCACTGCGGCATATATTCGAAGAATCGGTCCGCAGCAGAAAGCCCTATGATACCGAACTGCGCCTATTAAAACAGAATGGAGAAACAATCTGGGTCAGGGTAAAAGGAATTCCTGAATTTGAGAATGACGTCTGTAAGCGGGTATTTGGTATCATTCAGGATATTGATAAGAGTAAATCGTTGTATCTTGAACTGGAACGTAAAGAATCCATGTTGCGTGCGTTTGTAAATTACGTTCCCGCATCCGTTGCGATGTTTGACCGCGATTTTAATTATGTGTCGCTGAGCAATCAATGGATTGAGGATTTTCATAAAGATGAAAATCAATTGCTCACCAAAAACCTGTTTGAACTTTTTCCGGATATTCCGGACCAGCGGAAGAAAATATATCAAGATGCATTGCAGGGAATCCCCTATAAGAATATAGACGAAGTTATTCAGGTCGGCGGAATAGCCGAACCACAACACTTCAACTGGGAAGTACGGCCTTGGCATCTGACAGATGGCAGCATTGGGGGAATTATTATTTTCACGCAAAATATCACGGAATCTGTACAAATAAATGAGGAATTAAAACTTGCAAAAAAAATGGCAGATTTGGCAAGCAAGGCCAAATCTGAATTTTTGGCCAATATGAGTCACGAAATCCGGACGCCATTAAATGGGGTGATCGGATTCTCGGATTTGCTATTGAAAACTCCGCTGAATGATACGCAAATGCAGTATCTGGGCTATATTAATGAATCTGGTAACAGTTTATTGAACATCATCAACGACATTCTGGACTTTTCGAAGATCGAATCCGGAAAACTGGAACTGTTTGTCGATAAGTATAATGTATACGATATCGCAAACCAGGTGATCAATGTCGTATTATACCAAGCTCAAAGAAAAGAAGTCGAATTGCTTTTGAATATAGAGCAAGGATTGCCGGCATTTGTATGGGTTGACGAAGCGCGTATTAAACAAGTTCTTATTAATTTATTGGGTAACGCGGTTAAGTTTACTGAGCAGGGGGAAATCGAGTTTAAAATAAGCAGGCTCCATCATGATAGCGACAAGCTAAGCCTGCGTTTCGAAGTACGTGATACGGGGATAGGAATTCCTGAAGAGAAACAGCAGCGTATTTTTGACGCTTTCACACAGGAAGACAGTTCCGTCAGCAAGCGATATGGTGGAACTGGGCTTGGACTGACCATCTCCAATAATTTATTAAAGTATATGGGGAGCAAGCTGAATTTGACCAGCCAATTGGGCAACGGATCGACATTCTACTTTGATATTGAAGTTTCCTGTGAAGAAATGGAAAGCCAGGATGCCGATTTGCCATTAAATAGGGTACTTGTGGTGGACGATAATGCCAACAATCGTATTATTCTGCAGCACATGCTAGCTTATAAACAGGTTGAATCTGTCCTGGCCGAAAATGGTATGGAAGCATTGCAGTTGCTAATGAAAGGGGAGCGCTTTGATGTGATCTTAATGGATTATCATATGCCTATTTTATCGGGACTTGAAACCATTGAAAAGATTAAAGAACTCTTTCGGAAACAGGGAGAGGGGATCCCGTTGATTGTATTGCATACATCTTCGGAAGAACATGAGGTAATTTCGGCATTTAGACAGGAGGAACGCTCGTTTTGCCTGCTGAAACCCATTAAATCGGATGAGTTGTATCAAACCCTGCGCAGGGCAATCCAACAGAATAAAGAAGAGCTGGGACAGGCCAAAGCAAATCTATCCCTGCCTACGGGGTCCTATGGTCGGGGAATCCGGGTGCTATTGGCTGATGACAATGCCGTAAACATGGCGTTGAATGTAAGAATGATGGCCAGTATTATGCCCGATGCAATTTTAACAGAAGTCTCAAATGGCGCCGAGGCTATTCGGGCATGTGAGGAAGTAAATTTTGATCTTATCCTACTGGATGTGCAGATGCCAGAAGTGGACGGTATCGAAGCAACAAAACAGATCCGTCGGATCAAACAATATCAAGATACACCTATAATAGGTATTACTGCCGGGAATGTTTCAGGGGAAAAAGAACGCTGTTTAGAAGCTGGTATGTCTGACTTTTTAGCTAAACCTATTCGACTGCAGGATTTGTATAATGCCTTGCAGCAGGCGATGTTATCTGTCGAAGGTTCTGGCACGTCAGAAATTGAGGCAGTTGATTTGGCCGCACATCTGGATGTGCAACGCCTGCATGAACAGGCAGGGGATGATCCTGCATTTTTATCTTTTTTCCTCGACTTGGTGATCAAGGAAATTACAGCCTCGAGGGCACAGATCACAGAAGCAAAAAGGGAAAATGATAGGAAGCGTATCAAGGAGCTTTTACACAAATTAAAGGGCACTTCTTCAACTGCCGGGCTCATTAAACTGGCCCAATTAACAAAAGAACTGGAAGCCAATATTTCTTTTGAAACCGATCTGTCAGAAGCCTTTGCTGGTATTGAAGAAGAAATGGAGATTGGATTGGATTTGATTGCAAAAATTTTAAATAAATAGGAATATGTTGATTTTAATTGCCGAAGACGACGAGTTAATTTTGCGCACCGTAGAACACAAGTTAGTAAAGGAAGGACACGAGGTTGTCTTGACCAGAAATGGGCAGGAAGCTATTGAAAAGATTGAGGAATCGGATTTTGACCTGATTGTAACGGATATTATGATGCCATTTGCATCGGGAATTGAAATTCTTTCGGCGATCAAACGTCACGGAAAAAAAGTCCCTGTCATTGTGTTATCCAGCATGGGACAGGAGGAAGTGGTTGTCGATGCCTTCGACCTGGGCGCATCGGATTTTATGGTTAAACCATTTAGTCCAAACGAGCTTATCCTGAGAATAAAGCGCTTAACAAATAGATAGACTGCGATGAATTTTCACCATATTGTCCTACATGAGCTTATCCTGGCGATTATTGTCGTCCTGATTCTGGTCCTTCTGCTGATTATTACGGTGCTGGGCTATAGCTTTTATAGTTATAGAATCTTGCACAATCGACACACCTGGAAACAGATCATTGAGTATAAGATTATGGAGACGATCGTGGGAAGTGATAGGAATGACGAACAAGACCGCGAGTTCAGCAAGCATTTAAAGGAGCCTTCATTTCGATTACTTTTTTTAGAGGTACTGGTAGATTCTGGCCGAAAATTTTCAGGAGCAGCCAAAAAAGCGATCAATAGATTATTTTATGATTTTAAATTGGAAGATGAAGCTTGGCGAAAGCTACGACAAAGGAAAGCCTATCTCGTGGCTGGCGGTATACAGGAACTGGCAGCGATGAATGTTGAGGCGGCAATACCGGAAATAAAAGCTAAACTGGATGATGATCGCGCCGCAGTTTATCAGGAAGCACAATATGCCATGGTGAGTTTTCAGGGCTATGAAGGTCTGGAATTTCTGGCACATTTTGATAAACCACTATCAGACTGGCAGCAATTACGCCTACTGTCTTCAATTCATCATATACCTGAACTTTCAGATGTGCAGGTTTACTCCTGGCTAAAGAGCAGCAATGATTCGGTCGTTATATTTACCTTACGCCTGATCCGTAAGTTTAGGCTGATGACATTTTATCCAGCGATCTATGCGTTACTTGATCATCTTGCGACGGCTGTCCGGGTGCAGGCGATACGGACAATGCAAGCCATTGAAAACAGTGCGACAATCGGACAGTTTATAACATGCTTCGATCAACAGCCAATTGAAGTTCAGCTTGAAATTTTAAAATCCATGAAGCTGGCCAGGAGCAAGGAAAGTGAGGAATTTTTGAAGGAACAGTTGCTGAATCATCCCAAGGTATCCATTAAAATCTTGGCGGCAGAGGTGCTCGTGGTTTTAGACGGAGGACAATATTTACGCGAAATTTCGCAAAAGGAAGATACTTACGACGAACTTATACAGATTATTAAACACGCTTTGCAAGAGAAAAAATGTTAGAATTTTCCCATATCGTCTATGAAATTGTAGTTTGGCTATTTTTGCTTTATTCTGCCGCCGTATTTATTATCTATACATGGATAGGTCTATATGCTTATGGAGCCGTATTTCGTTATAAACATAAAAATGCATTTACCGATTATGGTATTATTGCTACCAATCCCAATGCACCTACCTTCAGCCTGATTGCACCGGCCTACAATGAGGGCATGACCATTATCGAGAATGTACGCTCTTTGTTGTCCCTGTATTACCATAATTTGGAAATTATTATTGTGAATGATGGGAGCAAGGATGATTCCATGCAGAAATTGATTGTAGCTTATGAACTTGAGCCCACTTCATTTTTTGTGCAAGGAAATATCGAAACCAAGGAAATTAGGGGAATCTATAAAAGTAAAAATCCAGCCTTTAAAAAGCTTATTGTTGTCGATAAAGAGAATGGCGGTAAAGCGGATGCACTCAATGTTGGTGTCAATATTTCTGCTGGTGATTATATTGTCTGTATCGACGTAGATTGTATTTTGGAACAGGATGCGATCTTAAAATTGGCTAAGCCATTTTTGGAACAAACAGACAAACGCGTTATTGCCTGTGGTGGCGTAATACGTTTGGCCAATAATTGCAACGTCGTGAATGGATCTGTGACGGATGTCAATCTTCCGAAGTCTTGGTTAGGACGCACACAGGCTTTGGAATATATCCGTGCCTTTATTTTGGGTCGGATGGCTTGGTCCAGGGCTTCTGGGTTGATATTGATTTCCGGTGCATTTGGCGCTTTTGATCGTCAGATCGTTTTGGCTTGTGGTGGTTATGACAGAAATACGGTGGGTGAGGATATGGAACTTGTTGTTCGTATGCGGCGCTATATGGAAGAACAGAAACAAGCCTATGAAGTCGTTAATATTCCGGATCCCTTGTGCTGGACGGAAGTGCCGGAGTCAAAAGAGGTCTTGCGTAAACAGCGTAATCGTTGGATGAGAGGTACTATGGAGACGCTATGGAAACATCGCAAGCTGATGTTTAATCCCAGATATGGGCGTTTTGGTATGATCAGTATGCCCTATTGGTTTTTATTTGAGTTTTTGGGACCTATCGTCGAGTTTACGGGGTACATCGTTTTTGTGGTCTTTTTTCTTTTAGGAATTATTAATTGGCCCTTCTTCTTCGCCTTATTTGCGCTGGTCATCGCTTCTGGAATTTTATATTCGATCTATGCCATTTTAGTTGATCTCGTTAGCCACCAGGTTTATACAAAGAAACGAGATCTCTCCACCTTAATTACAACCGCGGTTCTTGAACCGCTATACTTTCACCCCATTGTTGTTAAAGCCGGTGTACGGGGCGTGGTTGATTACTTTCGCAAGCAACATGGCTGGGGCGAAATGACCAGACAGGGCTTTCAGCAAAAAGAGGCGAATGAATCTTTGTGGAAGTACATGGGCAAGCGATTAAATGCAGCATTGCAGGGAATAGGTCCTACCATGCTGGTTTTCTTTGTACTATATATATTGTCCGTTGGGGTAGAATGGTGGTGGTATGGCCGACGTTTTGCCCAGCTTGCTGAGTCAGGGGCTGGGAAATACCTACTTGGGGACAACCTGCTTTTTGCCTTTCAGGTGTTGGGTTGTGTGGGGATTGGGTATTTATTGCTTCAGTTTTTAAGTAGCTTCTGGGCCCGGACCCTGTTGGTGCTCTCGTTTTCAGCTATTGTTGTCATCCAATTTATCCTGTTTTTGTATTTCGGAGAATCAAGAAACCTGCTCGGTGCCGACATGTTTTATTACAGTTCCGATGAGATGAAGCAGATTTTGGAAGCCAGCGGCATGTTGAATTTTACAAATATCGCTTTGCTTTTAGTATTGGTTGTGATTGCCTGGGTACCCCTTTGGATGGCCAATAAGCAGACTTTTAAAAAAGCTTATGCAGGTATTGCATGCTTGTCTTTGGGCTTGGTGTCCTGTTTTATTTCTTCGGCTTCGATTTTTGGAAGTACTCCGGTAAAAGACGAATTCGTTGCCAATGCAAGCCGCAGCAAATGGCGGTATTTTTTTGAATCCAATTTGTCAGATTATGTGGAGGAACATCCCGGAATGTTGGCCGCCCTGTATCAAGATGGTGGGGATCCAAAGGAGCTGGACAGTAAATTTCCTTTTCTAAAAGCTGAAGATACGAAAGATTTTCTGGGAGCTTATTTAAAGAAGACGACAAAGGCGCCGAATTTGGTCATTCTTGTGATTGAAGGTTTAGGACATGCCTATAGTTCAGAAAATGGCTATATTGGCAGTTTTACACCATTTATAGGCACCTTGAAAAAACAATCCTTGTATTGGGATAATAATATGAGTTCTTCCGGACGGACATTTTCCGTATTGCCTACATTAACTGGCTCGTTGCCTTTCGCCATGCATGGTTTCCTCGAGCAGGATACATTGCCGGATCACTTTAACCTGTTCAATATTCTGAAGCACAATGGTTTCAATACGGGGTTTTTCTATGGTGGTCATTCGAATTTCGATTTCATGAAAAAATTCATGGACTATAATCAAATCGATAGGCTCATTGACCAGGATGCTTTTGGTCCACCGTATAAAAAGCTACCGGAAAAAGGAGGCGAAAGTTGGGGATATGAAGATCAGGCCGTGTTTAGTAAATTGCTTGAAGTACAGAAAGTGCAGGAGAATCCTTATTTCCACGTCCTACTGACACTGTCAACACACAATCCCTTTTTGATTAATAACACAGCGCATTATGAGCGGTTATTTGATCAGCGAATTGCATCCATCGAACTGTCACCGACACAAAAAAAGTGGGCCCTGGAAAACCGAACTCAGCTTGTTTCGGTCTTAAATTTGGATGATGCAATGGAACAATTTTTTAAGGAATATAAAAAAAGACCGGATTTTGCGAATACCATTTTTATTATCACAGGAGACCACGCCATGCCGGAGATTCCTTTGCAAAGCAAGATCGACCGTTATCATGTGCCACTATTGATTTATTCGCCGCTTTTAAAAGAACCTAAGACCTTTCACAATTTCGTGAGCCATTTTGACGTAGCTCCTTCATTATTGGCTTATTACAGGGAAAATTTTGCCATAAAAACTCCCCGTCAAGTAACATGGATCGGTCAGGGACTTGATAAAGGTGCGTCAGCAAAGGGAGAGGGTATTGCGATGATGCAGAGCAAAAATCAATTGATCGATTTTGTGCGCGGTAATTATCACCTATCTGAAGGACAATTATATAAATTGGATGGAACCCTTGATGAGGATATTGCTTCGGATGGTGCAAAAGAAGAATTGTCCAAGCGCTTTGAATTGTTTAAGCGCAAGAACAAACTATTTTATACCCAAAAACGATTGCTACCCGACAGTGTTTATGCTAATTATTTTGGTTCTTTGAAGAAAGACTAAAATTTGCGGATATAACCAAGGATGATATCCAGTTGGTTTCCTTTTTCTTTTGGTCGGAATTCTTGGTTATAATAGGTGCCCGAGATCGAAAATAGGTTACTTTGTCTGACCGAAAAATTGTACTCAGCACCTACTTTGAATGTCTTTAATTTGTATGGAGCGTTGTCCAATAGATTATTTCGGTTTTCCTCGGGACTCAAACCTGTCCCGGCACTAAATCCGAAGTAATCGTTAGCACCTTTTGTATAGTAACGCACTGTTCCGGTATAAGATTGGGAAATATTCTCTTCGCCGGGAGTGAGGTATGTTCTCAGATTGAACCAGAAATTTTGGTAATACTTTCCGACAGAAGCCGTATACATCCAGATATTGTCGCTGAAATAGAGCTGTCGGTATCCGATTTCTCCTTCAAAACTGTTTGGTAGGTTGGCGTATAAGGATACACCGGTGCGGTATTTGGCAAATATGCCGACATTATTGGAGTAACCTGCACCAACATAGAGATAGAATAGCTTGGATAGGCGTGGGTAAGCTTCCATTTCAAACTGTACACCGTTCTCGGCAAATTTATTTGCATAATTTGTTCTAAAGATCACGGACCCGATGGGAGTAGCACGTTTATAGCTCAAGCCAACGATGTGCCAGTTATTGTCAAACTGTTTGTCAAAATAGACGAAATTATAAGTTAGGCCAATGGCGTTTTTAGCAGTATATTCCTCAATGTTTTTGGCCAAAGACCGCGCTTCCGCATTTTTCGGGTCGATCTTGAGGAGTTGGTGGACAGCACTTTCGGCGATCTCGTAGCGGTTGGCGCTATAGTTGATCTTGGCTTTTAACAAAAGCAGATCCTGTGATTGCGGATGAAAACCTAGCCCTTTGTCGGTCAGTTGGCTGGCTTTCTCAGCTTGGTCGTTCCAGTACTCCAGCGCTGCATAGGCTAAAAAGAAGTCTTCATCTTTTGTGCCTTTTAGGTCCAGCTCATTAAAGAGTGTCCGGGCGGAATCAATCTTGTCCGACCAAGTGTAAAGGCGTCCGAGGAAGATGCTGATGTCTGTATAATCCGGTGCCTGCAGAAGTGCCTGTTTTGATAATTGAATGGCCTGCGGATAATCTTTTGAATCAAAGGCTACCTTACGCGCTTTGGCAAAGAGATCATCAGCAGTGATTTTTGTCTCTTGGGCAGTTGAAAATAAAGGTAATAAAGCGAGTGATAGTAATGGATAGATTACTTTTTTCATTCCAGATTGTATAGTTGACATTTTAGCTTGCTAATATATAACTAAAATTAGGAAATATTGTTTGCCAATGCTTGTTTTAAATGAATTTTCATGATAAATGAGGAGCTCCCCGCAGAGGGGAGAGCTCGTTATTTCATATGTTAGAAAGAAAGCTTCGAAAAGCGCCAATGCAGCGTATCTACAAGGGTCAATTGATTAGCGTCTACAGGCAGCCCGACGGCCATTTTGAGTACCTGCATGGCCATCATACTCCCTATTATTCCGGGTAATGGACCCAGCACACCATTTTTATCACAGTTGGGTACCTGTTCAGGGGGCGGGACTGTGGGAAACAGGTCGAGCAGATGTTTACTGCCCTGATAATTAAATACGGCCAATTGTCCTTCAAATCCATGTATACTTCCATAGACTAAAGGCTTGTGAAGCTTTAGACAGGTATCATTGAGCAGGTAACGCGTTTTAAAGTTGTCGCAGCAATCCACAATGATATCATAGGGCCGAAGAATTTCTGCTGCATTGTCAATATCAATTTTAACCTGTATGGGCCGGAAATCAATTGTACTGTTGTGCTGTTGCATAAAGTCAACGGCGCTGCTGGTTTTGGTTTTATGGAGCTGCTTTTCGCCGTGGATCACCTGCCTATTGAGGTTATGTAGTTCTACCCGGTCAAAATCTGCCAGAGCAAGCACACCTATGCCAGCAGCTGCCAGATATTGCAATACAGGACTCCCCAGTCCGCCGGCTCCAACAATCAGTACTTTGGCATTCATGATTTTTCGCTGTCCTGAGACACCAATTTCTTCGATAAAGATTTGTCGGCTATAGCGTTCGAAAATAAGATCCTCTTTCATCTACTTAGCGAATTAGTCCTGAATAAGTACTTTCCCAATCTTTCATCACGGGTGCGTATCCCTTTTTTCGGATTTGATTTTTTATGGTTTCCATATCCCGCTCGTCACTGACCTCAAATTGCTCCAGGGCTTGCGGATCAACAACATACCCACCGGGGTTTGTTTTGGAAGCTGCACTCATTGTTGTTACCCCAATAGGAATGATATGATCCCTAAAGCTTTCATTTTCCCGGGTAGAAATGGAAATCTCTAGATTTTCATTCCATAATCGGTAAGCACAGATCAATTGCAGCAGATGCTTATCCGAAAGATGAAAATTGGGAGCAACGGAACCTGCTGCTGGCCGCAGCCGCGGAAAGGAAATGGAGTACCGGGTCTGCCAGTAGTTTTTTTGCAAATAGGCGATGTGAGCCGCGGTAAAGAAGCTGTCCACACGCCAATCCTCCAACCCGAGTAACACCCCCAATCCAATTTTATGAATGCCTGCCTGCCCGATGCGGTCCGGAGTGTCCAAACGGTAATCAAAATTCGATTTCTTACCTTTGGGATGGTATTTTCTATATACTTCCCGATGATAGGTCTCCTGATAGACTAAAACAGCATATACTCCTGCAGTCTGTAATAATTGATATTCCGCCAGTTCAAGAGGTTGTACCTCGATGGATATTTGGGCGAAATGAGGCTTAAGCAGCTCAATCGCCCGAAGGAAATAGTTAATTTCCACGGTCTTATTTGCTTCACCGCTGACCAGTAGTACATGGTTGACGCCCATGGATTTGAGTGCCATCGCTTCCAGCAACAATTCAGTGTTGTTCAATGTTTTGCGCCGAATCTTGTTGTCCATGCTAAAACCGCAGTAAGTACAGATATTCTGACACTCATTGCTGAGGTAAAGGGGGGCGTAGAGTTGGATAGTCTTGCCAAAGCGTCGTTGTGTGATCTGCTGTGCCTTGACTGCCATTTGCTCCAGATAAGGTGTGGCGGCCGGTGAAATTAGGGCGAGAAAATCGTTGAGCGTCAAATTATCCCGGTCAAGTGCATGGCGGACATCCCGATCCGAGGTCCCATAAATCTTCGTTTGGACATCTTTCCAGCGATATTGCGCGAGTAGCTCTTTAAAATCAGTCATGGTGTTGGATCAATCAAATAAAAATGATGTTAGCGGACTAGAACTGACTGCCTGCGAAGTAATGGGACCCAATCCCGCCTCATAAGCCTTGCGCCCGGCGCTGACTGCTTGCTTAAATGCCGCAGCCATCTGTACCGGATTATTGGAAATGGCAATTGCCGTATTGACCAGTACAGCATCCGCACCGATTTCCATCGCTTTAGCGGCATCCGAGGGAGCCCCAATGCCTGCGTCAACGACTACGGGGACATTGCTTTCCTCGATAATGATTTCCAGAAAGTCCAAGGTACGCAGCCCTTTGTTGCTACCGATCGGTGCGCCCAGGGGCATGACAACGGCAGTACCTGCATTTTCCAGACGTTTACAGAGTACAGGGTCTGCATGAATATAAGGCATGACGACAAAGCCCAGTTTTGCGAGCTCCTCTGTCGCACGTAAAGTTTCAATCGGGTCAGGTAGCAGATAACGGGGGTCGGGATGGATTTCCAGTTTTACCCAGTTTGTTTCCAGCGCTTCCCTGGCCAGTTGGGCCGCTAAAACTGCTTCCGCTGCTGTCCTGGCACCCGAAGTATTGGGGAGTAAGTCTATTTTTGTTAGGTCTAGTGCAGCCGTCAATTCGTCTTGTACAGCGAGCTGATCGATCCGTTTTAATGCAACGGTAACGAGCTGTGAACTAGAGGCATTAACAGCCGCGCTCATCTCATCTAGATTGCCGAATTTGCCCGTTCCCATAAATAATCTGGATTCAAAGCTGCGATTGGCTATGTGTAATGTGCTCATGGTAAAAGATTTTTAATGGATGAAATAATATTTGGTGTCTGGGTGATCAGTCCTGATACCGCTATCCCATAAACTCCTGTCTCTGTTAAACGTTGGATATCTTCGATGCTGCTGATCCCACCGATAGCGAAGATCGGAACAGGAGCAAGTTCCTGTCGGCGGATTTCCCGGATGATATGTTCATATCCGGCAATGCCCAACAGTGGACTGAGCTTTTGTTTTGTATAAGTATGTTTATATGGGCCGAGTCCGATGTAATCACATTTTTCGGCTATCCGCTGTTGCACATCTTGCAGGCTATTTGCTGTCCCGCCAATAATTTTTGTCGCTCCCAACAACTGGCGAGCCTCAGCTATACCGCAATCCGTTAAGCCAAGGTGTACACCATCAACATCTAGCTCCTTGGCAAGCTGCAGATGATCATTGATGATGCATTTGGCTTCAAAGTGCTGGCAAACCTGTAGCATTTGCTGCGCGAGCAGCGAGAATGAAGCTTTATCCGCTTGTTTCCACCGGATCTGAATCCATGTGGCACCTGCATCCAAAGCTTTTAAGATGTTATTCTTTTGGTCTGTCAGTGTCAGTCCCTGGGAGATATATTGTAGTTTTTCGAGCATAGCTGTTTGCATGTGATAAAATGTTGAATAGGGTCGGGGGCCTGCCACAGGGCACCCAATAAAGCGATCCCGTCTGCTCCTGCCCGGAGGGGGAGCAGGCCATTTGCGGCTGTTATCCCGCCAAGGCCAATTAAGCCGACATCAAAATTGGACCTTAGCGGCAGCTGATCCAATAAGGCATCGTCCCGGCCATAGCCTATTTTTGAGATACTTGGAAATAAGGGACTTAAAAAGGCATATTTCCAGCGTGTGTCCAAGGTATTGAACTGACTGATATGATGGACCGAAGTCGAACAGATGCTCCCGAAATGATGATGCCGGTCGAACAGCCCGCTTTGCCGATGATGTTCATTGAAGTGAATTCTGCTGATTTGAAGTGCATCTGATAGCTGCGGATGGGAGTGGAGAACCAGTCGATCGTGGTATGCGGCATCTATAGATGCCGCATACCGGTACATTTGCTCATCTGTGAAATGATATTTTCGCAGATGGAGGAGATCCAGCCCCTGTGCAAAGAGATGATGTATGATATCCAATTCTGAAGTAACTTCCTCCGCTGCTGTCAACGCAATGATCATAAGTAGATTTCCTTTCCTTGGGCGATGAATTCCTGCGATTTTTCCAACATACCCTGTGCGGCAGTATCCCGGATTTCCTGTGTAATTTTCATGGAGCAGAATTTCGGCCCGCACATTGAGCAGAAATGGGCTACTTTGGCAGCATCAGCGGGCAGTGTTTCGTCGTGATATTCACGGGCGGTATCCGGATCAAGAGATAGGTTGAACTGATCCTCCCATCGGAATTCAAATCTGGCCTTACTCAGGACGTTGTCGCGGTACTGCGCCCCAGGATGCCCTTTGGCCAGATCTGCTGCATGGGCTGCCAGTTTGTAAGTGATGACGCCATCTTTCACATCCTTTTTATTTGGGAGCCCAAGGTGCTCTTTTGGTGTTACATAACAGAGCATGGCACAGCCGTACCAGCCGATCATTGCCGCGCCAATAGCCGAGGTAATGTGGTCATATCCCGGTGCAATATCAGTGGTCAGTGGGCCCAAGGTGTAAAATGGCGCCTCGTCGCAACATTCCAGCTGCTTTTCCATGTTCTCTTTGATCAGCTGCATAGGAACGTGGCCCGGCCCCTCGATCATCACCTGTACATCATGTTTCCAGGCGATCTTTGTCAACTCACCCAGGGTTTCGAGTTCAGCAAATTGGGCAGCATCATTGGCATCTGCAATGGCACCCGGACGCAAGCCATCGCCAAGCGAAAAAGCAACATCATACTGCTTCATGATCTGGCAGATCTCTTCAAAATGAGTATAAAGAAAGTTTTCCTGATGATGAAAAAGACACCATTTGGCCATAATGGATCCACCTCTTGACACGATACCGGTTACGCGCCTTGCCGTTAAATGAATGTAGCGCAGTAGGACACCGGCATGGATGGTGAAATAAGATACACCCTGTTCGGCCTGTTCAATCAGCGTATCCCGAAATATCTCCCAGGTGAGATCTTCGGCAACACCTTTCACTTTTTCGAGTGCCTGATAGATCGGGACAGTGCCTATTGGCACAGGTGAGTTGCGGATAATCCATTCACGGGTTTCGTGGATATTTTTTCCTGTAGACAGATCCATGATGGTATCGGCACCCCAGCGGCAGGCCCAGACTGCTTTTTCTACCTCTTCTTCAATGCTGGAACTGACCGCACTATTGCCGATGTTGGCGTTGATTTTTACCAGAAAATTACGGCCGATAATCATCGGCTCGCTTTCAGGATGATTGATGTTGTTCGGAATAATTGCTCTGCCGGCAGCGATTTCCTCCCGGACAAACTCCGGCGTAATATATTTTCCGGCAGTTCGGGCGCCAAAGTTCTCGCCAGGATGCTGGTGATCCATACCGGGGGTGCTGTCAGCCAGTTGTGCTATCCGTTGGTTTTCGCGGATGGCAACATATTCCATCTCTGGCGTAATGATACCTTTTCTGGCATAGTGTAATTGCGTCACATTTTTTCCCTGCGCCGCAACCTTGGGTTTATGGCTGTAGGCAAAACGAAGTTCGTCCAGTGTTGTATCCGCCAGACGCTCCTGACCGTAAGTCGAGCTGATGCCCTCCAGCTGTTCCACATCCTTGCGGTCCAGGATCCATTGGTCCCGAAGGCGGGGGAGTCCGTTGCGGATGTCAATCTCCTGCGTCCCGTCTGTGTAGGGACCTGAGGTATCGTATAGGGTGATGGGCGGATTCACTTCGATCTGGCCATTGCTCAATTTGGTAGGGCTTAACGAAATTTGGCGCATGGCTACTTGGATAGGATAAAGTGTTCCGGGGACAAAGACCTTGGTCGAATTTGGAAAAGCGGTCTGTGTGATTTTTTCTGATGTCATGTGCATGGGGAATTAGGTATATTGAATTGAATATGTTCCATTGGGGGTTAACCACCTTGTGTAGCGGTAATAAGCAGGATTTGGTCGTTGGATTGCAGCTGGGTTTTGGACCAGTCGTCTTTGGGAATAACCTGATTGTTGAGTGCTACAGCGACACCTTGTGTTTTACCGGAAAGTTCAACCTGTAAAAGATCGGCTAAAGAGTTGGGTGCTGGGTCGAAAAATCGGATTTGATGATTGATTGTAAGTTCCATTCCTTTTTATTTTTTTGGTAAAACTTTAGGAATGGCCACAACAAGATACAGTAATGTATCCGGAAGACAGCTTACTTTTCCCTACGCCAGTATGATCTGGATCAGGTTATAAGGGTAAAATCTCAGCCTGCAAATGCAGACACCCCTAAAGTCGGAACTAATATAGGACTATTTTGATGAAAAATCCAAAACATCGCCGTTAATTTTAAATACTTCGCAACAGGACAGTACAGTTTAGTATGTTGAAAATAATTAATATATTCGTTTTTGGATCAACTAAAACAATTTAACACTTCTTGTTGTTTTGCTGAATTTACCCATGATCGCTCAGGATGTAAATTCAATTCAATTTTGGGAAAAGCAAGAGACAACATGTATAAACCAACTATGCGGAAGACTTTACTGATGACAATGTTGTGCATGAGCACAGTCCTGTATGCACAGCAGCGAAAAGAATGTGTACCCATTGCGCTCAACTGTGAGCATCTCCAAAACCCACTGGGTGTAGATAAGCCAGATCCCCGTCTGAGCTGGCAGCTGGACGATAAACGGCCGGGAGCAAAGCAATCGGCTTATCAAATTATGGTAGATACAGATTCAATGGCATTGGTGAAAAATAAATCTAGTAGCTGGAATAGTGGAAAGCAGTTAAATTCCGACATGCTGATCCACTACAAGGGGCGGGCATTGAAACCGCAGACAAAGTATTTTTGGAAAGTCCTTGCCTGGGATAAAAATGGACAGCCAGGTATGTCTTCCATTGCCTCATTCGAAACCGGAATGATGGGGATGGAGCACTGGAAGGGAAAATGGATAAGCGATAATCACGATATTCACGAACAGCCTGCACCTTATTTCAGAAGAGCTTTTAAAGCTGCCAAACCGATCAAGTCGGCCCGTGCTTACATTGCTGTGGCGGGACTTTATGAACTTTCCGTAAATGGCAAGAAAATCGGCGATCACAGGCTGGATCCGATGTATACCCGATTTGATAAACGTACTCTATATGTGGTGGAAGACGTAACCCGGCAACTTCAGCAGGGAGACAATGTCCTCGCCGTGGTCTTGGGAAATGGCTGGTATAATCATCAGCCTCTGGCGGTATGGGATTTTGACAAAGCGCCCTGGCGTGACCGCCCGACATTTTGTTTGGATCTGCGCATTGTCTATCAGGATGGCAGTGAGGAAACAGTAAGCTCGGATCAAAGCTGGAAAACCGCTGCAGGACCTATCCGCTACAACAATATCTATACGGGCGAACATTATGATGCCCGTCTGGAGATGCCGGGATGGGATATGCCGACCTTTGACGATAAACATTGGCATACTGTTCAGTATCGGAACCCGCCTTCCACAAACATTGTCTCACAACAGACGGTTCCCATACGCCTGGTTAGATCGTATGAACCGAAATCAATGAAAAAGATCAATGATAGTACCTATGTCTTTGATATGGGACAGAATATGGCTGGCCTGACAAAGATCAAGATGAAAGGGAAAGTCGGAACTGTGGTCAAGATCAAACACGGTGAACGATTGCATGCAAATGGACGCCTGGACCAGTCCAATATTGATGTTTATTATCGTGGGAATAAAGAACTGGAGCCCTTTCAAACGGATATTCTGACGCTGAGCGGTAAAAAAGAGGATGAATTTATGGCGAAATTTGGCTATAAAGGTTTCCGCTATGTCGAAGTGAGCAGCAGTGAACCGGTAGTGTTGGACAAGTCGGCCGTTACGGCTTATTTTATGCATAGCGATGTGCGTCCAATTGGCCAGTTGGAAACCTCATCCTCCTTAATAAACGGGTTATGGGAAGCAACCAATAATGCCTATTTATCCAATTTGATGGGGTATCCCACGGACTGTCCACAGCGGGAGAAAAATGGCTGGACCGGGGATGGTCACCTCGCTATTGAAACAGCTTATTATAATTTTGACGGCATCACAGTTTATGAGAAATGGATGGCCGATCATCGGGACGAGCAACAGGAAAACGGTGTGTTGCCGGATATCATTCCAACAGGCGGCTGGGGTTACGGTACGGCAAATGGCTTGGACTGGACAAGTACCATTGCTATTATTCCATGGCAGACCTATCTGTTTTACGGTGATGCAAGCCTATTAGCGGAATGTTATGACAATATCAAACGTTATGTGGATTACGTGGACGGAATCAGTCCCACTGGACTGACCACCTTCGGTCGGGGGGATTGGGTACCGGTCAAATCGCAGTCTAATCTTGAACTTACCTCATCGGTGTACTTTTACGTCGATGCAACGATATTGGCTTCCGCGGCAAAGATGTTTGGAAAAACAGCTGACCAGCAGAAATATGAACGATTAAGTCAGAAGATTAAAGATGCCATCAATGCTAAATTTTTGGATACTGCAAAGGGGATTTACAGTACGGGAACACAGACCGAGCTAAGTGTACCTTTATATTGGGGCGTTGTACCAGAAGCGATGAAAGCCAAAGTCGCTTCCAATCTAAATAGCAAGGTAGAGGAGACCAATTTTCATCTGGATGTCGGTGTCTTGGGGGCAAAAGCACTCCTGAATGCATTGAAGGATAATGGCTATGAAGAAACGGCCTATAAAGTTGCTGTACAGGATACCTATCCTTCCTGGGGATGGTGGATTGTCAATGGGGCGACTACTTTGCTCGAGAACTGGGATCTGAACGCCACGCGGGATATCTCTGATAATCACATGATGTTTGGTGAAATCGGAGGCTGGTTTTTCAAATCCATCGGCGGCATTCTGCCAGACCCAACACAGGCTGGTTTTAAACATGTGCTATTAAAACCCATTTTCCCGAAGGAACTCAAGGAGTCTTCGATTTCTTATCAGTCTCCGTATGGTAATATCGTATCTAGTTGGAAAGTAAAGGGAAACAAAGTTGAATATACTGTGGAGATACCGGCAAATGCCACGGCAACGTTTTATCCACCTGAGAATATCCGCAATAGCAAGCCAGTCCAATTGGAAGCAGGGAAATATCAAATGGATCTGGAATTGAAATAATTGGTCTGGATCCGCTTTCAGTTTGCCTATTGGCAGATATAATAGGCACTTGATACAAAGAAAGGGGGAGAGCTCAGGGAAATAAGATATATAAATTTACGATTGTGCTTAGGGGAATGGTTAATAAACGCCGAGTTTTAACCAACGCTCTTTGGCAGGATCAGCTTGACTGTCCTTATTGAGATACAGTGTAACTAAAGCACCTATTCCAAAAATAATAGCATTATATTCGCAATAAACAGATACATGGTCAACCTCTTTTTTGTTGTTGGATAAAGAATATGCTCTTCAAATTGAATCGCAGCTTTGGTGGGGTAATCACTAGAATTAATTCCTCCAGATAAGCCAGACAACTCACGATTAACATTAGGTGAAAATAGATTGCATGAAATCCTAGTACGAAGTAGCTAAAGATAAATATGCCCTGTAGGTAGCCAGTTATTTTATAAGACCATAAATGAAAGCTGGGGAACCGTTGTTATCATTCCCATGAAAGCCATCAGGTATGTCCCTATGTCCGCGACCGAATCCAGCTTAGCTCCAAATTCTGTCTGAAGTTTAAATAGTCTGGCGATTAATTTTTTCAAAACGAGGGCTGGCAATATACACTATAAACAAGAAAAGCCCATCGACTGATGAGCTTTCTTGTACCTAGGGCGGGAATCGAACCCGCACTCCCTTAACGGGAACAGGATTTTAAGTCCTGCGTGTCTACCAGTTCCACCACCTAGGCAGGTGAGCGAAAAACGAGATTCGAACTCGCGACCCCAACCTTGGCAAGGTTGTGCTCTACCAACTGAGCTATTTTCGCATTGGAATTATTTTTCAAAGAAATCCAGAACATCGCGTTCTGCTTTTTTTGGTGGTGCCAGCTGGATTCGAACCAGCGACACAAGGATTTTCAGTCCTTTGCTCTACCAACTGAGCTATGGCACCTTTTCAATGGGAGACGTTTGCCTTATTGATGCTGCAAATATAGAGGGATTATTTGAAATACAAAAGGCAAAAGCGCTTTTTTTTGCGTTTAAACGCCAACCTGCTGATTCCTAAGTGGAAAAAATAAAGGGCTATTCGATCCGAATAGCCCTCCAATATTGTCTAGGTGGATCTTATTAAGATAATTTACCTACTTCTAATACTAGATCAACGATTTTGTTTGAATAACCCCACTCGTTGTCATACCAAGATACGACTTTAACGAAGTTATCATTCAAAGAAATACCAGCTTTAGCATCGAAGATTGAAGTACGTGCATCTCCCAAGAAGTCTGTTGAAACAACTTCATCCTCTGTGTAACCCAAGATACCTTTTAAGTCACCTTCAGAAGCTTCTTTCATAGCAGTTTTGATCTCTTCGTAAGAAGCACCTTTGTTTAAACGTACTGTTAAGTCAACAACTGAAACGTCAGCAGTAGGAACACGTAGTGACATACCTGTCAATTTACCTTTCAATTCAGGAAGAACTAGACCTACAGCCTTAGCAGCACCTGTAGAAGAAGGGATAATGTTTTGGTAAGCACCACGTCCACCTCTCCAGTCTTTCACAGAAGGACCATCTACAGTTTTTTGAGTAGCTGTCACAGCATGTACAGTAGTCATCAAACCTTCAACGATACCGAATTTGTCATTCAATACCTTAGCGATAGGCGCTAAACAGTTTGTTGTACAAGATGCATTCGAAACGATATGTTGATCAGCTTTTAACTCTTTGTGGTTTACACCCATCACGAAAGTAGGGGTGTCATCTTTTGCCGGAGCTGACATCACAACTTTTTTCGCACCTGCATCAATGTGTTTTTGAGCCAGTTCTTGTGTCAAGAAGAAACCTGTAGATTCGATGATTACTTCAGCGCCTACTTCATTCCATTTCAAGGTTGCCGGATCTTTTTCAGCAGTTACACGGATTGTTTTGCCATTCACGACCAAGTTACCGTCTTTCACCTCTACAGTACCGTCAAATTTACCGTGAGTTGAATCGTATTTCAACATATAAGCCATGTAATCCGGCTCAACTAAGTCATTGATACCAACAATTTCAATTTCTGGACGATTGATAGCAGCTCTGAACGCTAAACGACCAATACGGCCAAATCCGTTAATTCCAATTTTCATATTCTTAATTTTTATTGATATAATATTTAATTAAATTATGTATCGGCTCCTTGACCACGGTGCCAATACTGATATTAAATTCATCTGTCGCTACCTCCCGGAGGATGTTTTCATAATTGAATGCCACCGAACCGGTAAAATTCACATCACTATCTGGATACTCCTTCATTAATGGTTTAATATACGTTTTAATGAAAATACGTAATCCATTTTTGATCAGTTGATTGATAAAGAGGTGCTCCTTGTTTTCAAGTACAAAATCTGTAAATGAATTCAAAAAGTTAGTAGGTTGCGGTGCAATATACACCTTCTCCAAAATGCTTTTCTTATCCAGGGTAAACTCTTTCTCCAATTTTTCTTTCAGATCGAGCGGAAGGGTGTCTGTCATATAGTGCTTCAGCAACTGCTGGCTATTCCAGTTCGTCGCCCCTTCATCCGCGAGAATATAGCCCAAGCCATAGTTGTTTTCTATGATTTTCTTTCCAGTATAATAAGCCGCATTCGATCCACTTCCAATGATGCCCACAATACCTTTTTCATCCCCGAAGGTTGAAATTGCCGAAGCTATGACATCATGATCTACCTTGACCCTGGCGTTGACAAAGAAGCGTTCGAAAACATTTTTGATCTTATCTTTGCGTTCTTTGGAGGAAGAACCGGCACCAAAAAAATAAATACGCTTAATTTTTTCAGCGTTATTGATCAAATTGGTGTTTCTATTTAAATGCTGTAGTATGGACCGTTCATCCTGAAGATAAGGGTTGATACCATTCATGCGGAATCCGGTGGTTATCCGGCCTTTGTCGGCCAACCGCCAGTCTGAGAATCGAGATCCACTGTATACTACTGCTATCATAGTCTGCTTTACTTTATATTATAAAATCTCAGCCATTTCCAATAGATCGGGGCTAAGTTTAATTTCCTTATTGCTGATAGCTTCTTCAATCGGTGTAGTCTTGATTTCATTACCGCGGAGCCCCACGGTGATGCGCGTATTGCCTGCTAAAATTTCATTCACGGCTGCAAACCCCAATCGACTGGCTAATACGCGGTCAAAACTCGTTGGAGATCCACCACGTTGCAAATGCCCTAATATACTAACTTTCGTGTCGTAATGATCAAATTTTTCCTTTACTTTTTTTGCGACATAGTACGCACCACCATTTTGGTCACCTTCGGCCACAATAACAATGGATGAGGATTTCTTTTTAATCGCTCCATCTTCCAGGTGACGGATCAAGTCATCAATAGCCGTCTCTTTCTCTGGAAGTAAGATGGCTTCTGCACCACCGGCAATTCCAGCGTTTAATGCGATACATCCCGAGTCTCTGCCCATGACCTCAACAAAGAAAAGGCGCTCATGGGAAGCAGCCGTATCTCTGATTTTGTCGATGGCCTCAATAACGGTGTTATTAGCTGTATCATAACCAATGGTATAGTCAGATCCGTAAAGGTCGTTGTCAATTGTTCCGGGAATACCTACAATCGGAATCTCAAATTCTTTGGAGAAGAAATTCGCACCAGTAAAAGTTCCGTCACCACCGATCACTACCAAAGCATCAATTTCTGCTGCCTTCAAATTATCGTATGCGATTTTTCGTCCTTCCGTTGTTTTAAACTCAAGACAACGCGCTGTTTTTAATATCGTACCACCGCGCTGTATGATGTTACTCACCGAGCGGGTATCCATTTCTTTAAAATTTCCGTCAATTAGGCCTTGATAACCCTGATAAATTCCGGTTACCTGAAGGCCCTTGTGTAGCGCTGTACGGACGACAGCACGAATGCAGGCATTCATGCCGGGTGCGTCACCGCCAGATGTTAATACGCCTATTTTTTTAATTTCTTTTATCACACTCTATATTTTAGGTTTTACGAATATAAGATTTTTATAGTGTATATTCTACACTTTGAATAAATTTTTCATTATTTTTTTGCGCATCACGTTTAGGAAGCGTATAATTGTTACAGATAACCCGATGATTAGTAGCCGATAAATTTAGCTCAGTATATTGCACATAAATAAATTTAGAAGTTTTGTATAGTAATTTTACCGTAGACTGTGTCATATTAGGCTTTCATGAAGGAGAATTAAAAGTTCTTTTGGCTGAAAGAAATGAATATCCTTTTAAGGATTGGTGGGCATTGCCAGGCTTTTTTGTGGATAATGACGAAGAGATGGAAGATGCCGTAAAAAGAATTTTGTATGAAAATACAGGTTTGAAGGATGTATTTATGGATCAGTTACATTCTTTTGCGGGCCTCAAACGGCACCCAAAGGGACGTATTCTGACTGTAGCTTACTATGCCCTTGTCCAACTTGATAATACAAAATTAAAAACAAAGCCTGTTACAAATTATATGAAACAGGCAAAATGGTTTCCAGTGAGAAATGTTCCTGAACTGGCATTTGACCATAAACAGATTTTGGACCTATGTCTGGAAAGATTGCAGCGTCGTCTGGCCTATAAACCCATCGCTTTTGAATTATTACCTGAAAAATTCACCCTCACCCAGTTGCAATTGGTGTATGAGGGAATATTAAATAAAACATTGGATAAACGCAATTTTAGAAAGAAAATGCAGAATTACGGCTTTCTAAAGGAGTTGGATGAAGTCCAAACTGGAGTTGCTTACCGGGCAGCAAGGCTGTATAAACTGGACAAAAGAAAATTCCTCAAACATTTTCAGAATACTGTAGCGTTTTAATCAAATCTGAGTTATTAAGGGAAAGGCAAACTTCTAAAGTTTGCCTTTTTTGTTGTCAACTAAATATCAAATTATTATCGATTTCAA
Source organism: Sphingobacterium sp. HMA12 (assembly GCF_002933815.1). Classification (GTDB taxonomy): domain Bacteria; phylum Bacteroidota; class Bacteroidia; order Sphingobacteriales; family Sphingobacteriaceae; genus Sphingobacterium. The sequence goes on along the minus strand of NZ_BEYR01000001.1, from coordinate 2,028,416 downwards.
AATATATTTTGTACGAAATGTTACTTTTTATATTTTTGAACAATTTCTGATAAAAGTCAGAAAGTAGAAAGGAGTTTTTTGAAGAATGGAAGATAGAAAAGACCAGATCATTGATGCTGCCATAAGACGCTTTATGCACTATGGATTTAGTAAGACAACAATGAATGAAATTGCAGAGGATATAAAAATCACCAAGGCGAATTTATATTATTATTACTCGGAGAAGAATGCGCTTATACGCGACGTCATTATACGTTTGACCGATGAGTACCGGGAGGAGGAGGAGGAGTTGGTTGCCATACATAAAGGCACAACCTACGAGCTGATTATGAAGATCCTGGAGTTAAGGGATGCTTTTGTGCGCAAGTATTATATGTTGCACATGAACGAAAACCTGGAGTGGATAAAAGGGCTTTCGATGCAGGATTTCTTTCAGTGTCTCCACAACCGGGATGTTAAGGCGCTCTATGAAATATTTAGGGTCGGTGCAGAGAAGGGTGAACTCAACGAAGAGCATTTGTATGAAACAGCGGAAATCTATGTGGAACTGATGAAGAGTTTATCCTTGATGTGCAATATTTCCGATATCATTTCCGGGATACCAAATCAGGATCGTTTTGATGAAGTCTTACAGAAACAAAAATTGGCTACGAAGCTGTTTTTTAATGGTATAAATAAAAAGTAGATATAAAATTAGGACAAATAAATTAGGAATGAAAACAATCAGAATACTAGCCAGCCTTTTATTAGGTACGATGGTTTTCCAAAGTCATGCACAGCAGCAATTAAGCCTAAGTGATGCGATCAAATTTGCTTTGCAGAACAAAAAGGAAGCTAAAAAAGCTAAATTGGATCTTGAAAATGCCCAATACCAAATCGATGAAGTCAGAGGTAGTGCATTGCCCCAAATTACGGCGAGCGGATCCCTAAAATATAATGTTTTGATTCCAGAAATGGTATTGGAAGCAGGTGGGCAGACGCAAACAATCAAGATGGGCCAACCTTGGAATTCCACAGCGATGGTTTCGCTCAATCAACAGTTATTTAACCAATCGATATTTACAGGGTTAAAGGCCGCAAAGACGACGAAAGAATTTTATCAAATAAATGCCCAGCTGACAGATGAGCAGGTAATTGAGAAAGTAGCAAACGCTTACTACGAAATTTATCAGGAGCACCTGAAATTGCAGACCATTGAGAATAATTTGCAGAGTACAACAAAAACTAAGAATGTAACGGAAGGAATGGTCAATGCCGGGTTGGCAAAGCGAATTGATTTGGATCGTCTGGTTGTCAATGTAAATAACCTGGAAGCCCAACGGCAACAGTCCTTGAATTCAGTTCAGATTAAAGAGAATGCCCTGAAGTTTGCAATAGGTAAGCCAATTGAAGAGGATATTGAGTTGTCGAAAGAAACATTTGAGCTCAATCCGGCCCTTACGGCTGAAAATGCTAATGTTGAAAATCGCACCGAGGTACAATTGGCTAAAAAGCAAATTGAATTGTATCAACTCAATAAAAAATCCAAAGTCGCAGATCTTTATCCGAAGTTATCTTTGGGAGGAGATTTCGGTTTTAATGGTTTTGGTAAAGGTTTTCCGATCGGTAGCAGTTTCAATTGGCCTAAAACTTCGAGCATTGGTTTAAACCTTTCTGTTCCAATTTTTACAGGGGGGACTACTAAAGCAAAAATCAACCAGGCTGATATCCAGATTAGACAGGCTGAGGTGGATCTGGAGGACACTAAGCTCGGTCTGAATTTGGCAAAAGAGAATGCCCGTTCGCAGGTTAAGATCAGTTTATTGAATATTGATAACAACCGTCGCAACGTGGTACTTGCCAAGGATGTATTGAGTGATACGCAAAATAATTTTAATAATGGTCTTGCGACATTGACGGAGTTATTGGATGCAGAGAAGGCCTTAGCAGATGCTGAAAACAATTTAAATACCAGCTTATTGAATTATAAGGTTGCCGAAGTACAGATTATAAAGGCAAATGGTGAACTAAAATCATTAATTAAAGAATAATTGACTACAACTATATGAAACGCGGAATTATTACCTTATTGATTATTGCTGCCGGGTTGGCAGGTATATTTTTTGTCCTGAACAAAAATAAAAAGAAAAATGAAGCCGAAACAGCAGAAGTTGCCAAAACAAATGCGGCTATCGCGGTCCGTATTGATACAGCCAAAGTAAGCTCGATGGACTTACGTTACACCGCTAACGGGACGTTTGAACCTAAGCAGGAAGTGACTGTCGGAGCAGAAACTGCAGGACGTGTTGTCCGTGTATTGGTGGATGAGGGAGCACATGTGAGTGTTGGTCAGACATTGGCAATTATAGAAGGTGACAAACTAAATGTAAATGTCGCAAATGCACAGGCATCTTATGATAATGCATTAGCGGATATGAAACGTCATGAAAATGCTTTTTCAACAGGTGGTGTCACGCAACAAAAAGTAGATGAAGTAAGATTGAAATTGGAAAGTGCCAAAAACAGCTTACGTTCAGCTAAATTAAACGCAGGAGATGTAACCATCAAAACCTCGGTAGCGGGAATTGTCAATGCACGTAAAATTGAACCTGGTGCTTATGTAAGTCCTGGAACTCCCGCTTTTGATATCGTGAATGTGGGTACACTAAAATTACGTGTCAATGTGGATGAGAAAAATGTGGCGACCTTAAAAATCGGTCAATCTGTGGATGTATCGGCAAGTGTTTATGCTGATCAAAGATTCACGGGTAAAGTGACGTTTATCGCGCCTAAATCAGACGGAAGCTTAAATTTCCCGGTAGAAATTGAAGTCAATAACTCATCTAATCAATTGCGTGCCGGTATGTACGGTACGGCGATGTTTGGCGAGGGTGCTGCAAACAATACGTTGATCGTGCCTCGTAATGCATTCGTCGGTAGTGTGAGCGACAATAAAATATTCGTTCTCAAAAATGGTAAAGCAATCGAAACCAATGTGAAATCCGGAAGAAATTTTGGCGATTACATTGAAATCTTGGGTGGCCTACAAAATGGTGATCAAGTGATTGTTTCGGGTCAAATCAATTTGTTTGATCAGAGCCCTGTTGAAATTATTAAATAATGTTTACTGAAAACCAGTAGCAAATGAAGTTGTGGTTTCATTACCATTAAAAACAAATAATTCTAATGAAAATTACCGAAATATCGATAAAACGTCCCAGTATAATTATCGTATTATTTATAATACTGACATTAGGCGGGCTGTTTTCCTATACTCAGTTGGGGTACGAGTTAGTCCCTAAATTTGAGATCAACGTGATCACGGTGCAGACTGTCTATCCGGGGGCATCACCTTCCGAAGTGGAAAGTTCGGTCACCAAAAAAATTGAGGATGCTATTTCCTCCCTGGAGAGTATCAAGAAAGTTGAATCGACCTCCCTGGAAGGGGTATCCATTGTGATGATTACCCTAAATAACGGGGCCGATGTCAACTTCCTGCTGACCGATGCACAACGGAAGATCAATGCCGTTGTCAACGATCTGCCGGGTGATGTAAAAACACCGTCCTTATCCAAATTCTCATTGGATGATGTTGCGATTATGAGTTTGGCCGTTACATCTAATCTATCCGAAAAAGAATTGTATGACCTCTTGGACAACAAGATTCAGCCGGTTTTTGCGCGGATCAATGGAGTGGCTAAAGTGGATATGATTGGGGGGGAAGAACGTGAGATTCAAATTTCTGTAGATCCGAAGAAAATCGAAGGTTATGGTTTGACAATCGCGCAGGTTCAACAAACCGTAGCAGCTTCAAATCTCGACTTTCCTACAGGTAACGTAAGTACCCGCGATAACAGAACAACGATCCGTCTGGCGGGTAAAGTGACCTCGATCGAGGAATTGCGTAATCTTCCGATTACGACGCCAACAGGTGCACAGATTTATTTACGTGACATCGCCGATGTACAGGATGGTATCAAAGAAATTGAGAAAGTGGCCCGTCTGGATCGCCAGAACACCATCTTATTGCAGGTCTTTAAGCAGTCAGATGCAAACGCGGTGGCCGTATCAGAAGGGGTCAAAAAGACAATAGAGCAAGTAGAGAAAGATTATGCAAGCAACAAAATCAAGATTCTTGTTGCAAATGACTCGTCTGACTTTACATTGAATGCTGCAAATAACGTTATCCATGACTTGATGATTGCGATTGCGCTGGTAGGTTTCATTATGTTGTTCTTCTTGCAAAGTTTGCGTAATGCCGCGATTACCATGGTTGCTATTCCATTGTCTTTGATCGCTACATTTATTGGCTTGTTGCTTATGGGATACACACTTAACCTGATGTCTTTATTGGGACTATCACTTGTTGTGGGTATTCTGGTGGATGATGCGATCGTTGTTATCGAGAATATTCACCGCCACATGGAGATGGGTAAAAATAAAGTGCGGGCGGCATTTGACGGGGCGTCTGAGATCGGGTTTACCGTAACAGCGATTACCTTAGTTATCGTGGTGGTGTTCTTGCCAATTGCGATGTCAACCGGTCTGGTGGCAAATATTCTGGCACAATTCTGTGTGACTGTCATTATCTCCACCTTGTTGTCGTTATTGGTGTCATTTACTGTTGTCCCATGGTTATATTCCCGTTTCGGAAAACTGGAGCACTTGAGTAAAACTTCATTCTTTGGACGTATCATCCACGGGTTTGAAAGTGGTCTGACAGCATTTACACATTGGGTATCTGGACTGTTGGTCTGGGCATTAAAAAGCCGTATGAATAAACTGGCAACGCTCGGACTCGCGGTAGGCCTGTTGATTGCTTCATTTATGCTTGTGGTCAAAGGTTATATCGGTTCAGATTTCTTTCCTGGGATAGACCGGAAGGAATTTTTCATCCAATTGGAATTGGACAAAGATGCTTCTTTGGAGAAAACCAATTTACTGACGCAAAAAGCTGAAGCTTATATCAAATCTAAACCAGATGTGAAAGAAATCATTACCACGGTAGGTCAATCTTCGGATGGTATGGCTTCGACAACAGGATCGCGCTACAAGTCTGAAATCCATGTTATTCTGGACAAGGAGAATTTTGAAGGAAACTCTCAGGTATACTCTGCAACTTTAAAACGTGAATTGGAGAATAAGCTGATCGGGGCCAAAATTAAAACGGTGAATGTTGGTATTATGGGGGCGGAACAAGCTCCATTGAAATTGACTATCATCGGTGCTTCGGTCGAAGATGCGCAGCAATTCGCAGAGAAAGCCGCAGATCAATTGCGTAAAATCCCGGGAGCTGCAGGTGTGAAGCTTACTTCCGAAGCTGGTAACCCAGAGATTAATGTTAAGATTGACCGCGATAAGATGACGTCTTTAGGACTTAATGTATCTACGGTAGGTATGATGATGCAGACTGCATTTTCCGGAAATACAGACAATAAATATAGAGCGGGCGACAATGAGTATGATATCAATATCCGGTATACAGAAAGTGGCCGGGCAAGTATAGATAACGTGCGTGACCTGAAATTTATCAATAGCAAAGGAGCATCGATTTCATTGGATCAATTCGCAACGGTATCTTATGGTTCAGGACCTACCTTATTGGAGCGCCGTGATAAATCGCCGGCGGTATCAATCCAAGGGCAGGCGATCGGTAGACCAATGGGTACAGTGGCCCAGGAATGGCAGGCACAATTTGAAAAGCTTCCACGTAAACCGGGTATCGTATTTATCTGGGGCGGTAACATGGAAAACCAATCGGAAGGTTTTGGTACATTAGGAATTGCTTTATTGGCATCAATTATCTTGGTATACCTGGTAATGGTGGCTCTTTATGATAGCTTTATTACACCTTTTGTGGTATTGTTCTCCATTCCGTTGTCTTTTATCGGTGCTTTGTTATTCTTGGCCTTAGGTAATCAGACCTTGAACATCTTTACCATTTTGGGTATCATTATGTTGATCGGATTGGTGGCCAAGAATGCGATCATGCTCGTCGATTTTGCCAATCACCGGAAAGAAGCTGGTGATAATACCCACGATGCGCTGGTCGCAGCGAATCATGCCCGTCTCCGTCCAATTTTGATGACGACAATTGCGATGGTATTCGGTATGATTCCAATTGCTATCGCTACAGGTGATGGTGCGGATATGAACAGAGGTTTGGCTATTGTCATCATCGGTGGTCTATTATCTTCTTTGTTCTTGACCTTGGTTGTCGTTCCCGTCGTGTATTCGATCTTTGACCGATTTGGGAAAAAGAAAAAGACTGATTATGAGGCGCTCATGGTAGAAGATTACGATCATGTTGATGTCGCAGAACATTAAGCATATATCAATTTTACAAAAAAAAGGAGGCTAAGTCATTGGCCTCCTTTTTTTTGTATTAATTTTAGGTTAATCAATCGATTGCGTAAATATTTTTTATTACATTGCGACCGCATTAACAAAATATATATACTTAAAATTGAGACAAGCATGTGTGGAATTGTAGGATACACAGGTTACCGTCAGGCGTATGGTATCGTCATTGACGGATTGAAAAAATTAGAATACCGTGGTTATGACAGTGCAGGAGTTGCACTGCACAAAGGTGAACATGTTGATGTTTACAAAAAGACTGGAAAGGTCGTGAATTTGGAAGAATTCGTTTACGGTCAGGATCTTCAGTCAACAACAGGAATAGGGCATACACGATGGGCTACCCATGGTGAACCTTCTGACCGGAATGCCCATCCGCATTACTCAAACAGTGGGCGCATCGCAATGATTCATAATGGTATCATTGAAAACTATGCCTCCCTAAAATCAGAATTAGTTAATAAAGGTTATCATTTCAAAAGTGATACGGATACAGAAGTACTCGTTAATTTTATTGAGGAAATCCAATTACAGAATGAGTGCTCCTTGGAAGAAGCAATTCGTATTGCTTTAAAGAGAGTCGTCGGCGCTTATGTGATTCTTGTCTTAGAAGCTGGTCATCCAGATCGGATTATTGCGGCCAGAAAGGGAAGCCCTCTGGTTATCGGAATAGGCAAAAACGAACACTTTCTAGGTTCAGACGCTTCGCCTATGCTAGCGTATACCAAAGAGGTCGTTTATATCAATGACTATGAACTGGCGATTATTACGCCTGAAGAGCTGATTCTAAAGAATTTGGGGAATGAACGTATCACCCCGTATATTCAAAAGCTGGATCTGGAGTTGTCGGCTATTGAAAAAGGTGGCTACGATCATTTTATGCTCAAGGAAATCTTTGAACAGCCGGATACCATCTACGACTCGATGCGCGGTCGTCTTGATCTGCAGGCGAAACAAATTATTCTTAGCGGAATCGAAAAGTATGCAAATGAGATCAGCAACACTAATCGGATTGTGATTGTGGCTTGTGGTACGAGCTGGCATGCTGGATTAATTGCGGAGTATGTCATCGAAGAATTATGCCGCATCAATGTTGAAGTGGAATATGCCTCTGAATTCCGCTACCGTAATCCAGTAATCCATCCTGGAGATGTTATTTTAGCCATTTCACAAAGTGGCGAGACTGCGGATACCTTGGTAGCCTTGGAGAATGCAAAAAAACAGGGTGCTATTATTCTGGGCGTAGTGAATGTGGTCGGCTCGTCCATTGCACGTCTTTCAGACGCAGGCGCTTATACCCATGCGGGGCCTGAAATCGGTGTGGCAAGTACAAAAGCATTTACGGCGCAGCTGACTGTCTTAAACCTGATTGCCCTAAAAATTGCGGCATTAAAAGGAACGATTTCCGATGAACGCTTTCTGAAACTGTCGGAAGAATTACACGACGTTCCTGAAAAAGTGCAATGGATCTTGGATACACAGATCGAAAAGATTCAACAAATAGCAAAAAAATATAAAGACGCCAGGGATTTCTTGTTTCTTGGCAGAGGGTATAATTTTCCAGTTGCCTTGGAGGGTGCGCTAAAGCTAAAAGAGATCTCTTATATTCATGCCGAAGGTTATCCGGCAGCGGAGATGAAACATGGCCCTATTGCTTTGGTAGATGAGAATTTGCCTGTTGTTTTCGTCGCAACGAAAGATGCTTACCACGAAAAAATTGTTTCCAATATCCAGGAGATAAAGGCTAGAAAAGGGAAGATTATTTCCGTAGTTACCAGAGGTGACGCCGTTTCCGAAAATCTGTCGGATGACTTTATGGAAATCCCAGAGGCAGATGAGGTTATTGCTCCTTTGATCTCTGTTGTTCCCTTGCAGTTATTGTCTTATTATATTGGTGTTGAGTTAGGCTTAGATGTGGACAAACCTCGTAATCTCGCCAAATCTGTCACAGTAGAATAGGGGGCGTATGAGTGTATTAAAGAAAAGACCTTTGGAGCGTTTGGGATATGATTTTATCCCGAATGAATTTCTCCAGGAAGGACAGGATGAGTATACCCTGCGTTTTCAGCAGAATCCACGCAATGATTACCGTGATCTCACAGCAATTGAGGTTCAGGAGCTTATCGCTAATGGCAATTGGTCCAGCGACTGGTCCAAAGTGAAGGTGTCAGCAATCTTTGATCCCAAGCAGGTTCAGGGCTGCAAATTCTACGGTTTGGTGCGTATCGGAAATCTAAGTCCTAGTTACCTCGAATATCGAAACCTGCAGCTTCCCATCGGTTTATATCATTCGACGATTATCAGTTCGGATTTTGGCGATGATGTAGCTGTACATCATATAGGCTATTTATCCTATTTTATTGTGGGTAATGAAGTGTTGTTGAGTCAGATCAAGGAGATGGAGACGGGTAGTACAGCTAAATTCGGAAATGGAATTCTGCGGGATGGTGAAGAATCCGGTAAACGTATCCAATTGGAGCTTTGCAATGAAAATGGAGCACGCTCCGTGTATCCTTTTGACGGCATGCAAGCCGCCGATGTTTACCTGTGGACACGAAATCGCCATGATCGTATGCTACAGCATCGTTTTGAAGAGCTGACAGACCAAAAATTTGGTACACAGCGCGGTTATTATAGCCAGATAGGGGATCGTTGTGTCATTAAAAATACGTTCACAATCAAAAATGTGAAGATTGGTACCGATGCATATATCAAAGGAGTGAACAAGCTGAAAAATGTGACCGTCAATTCTTCCCAGGAATCCTATACGCAAATTGGTGAGGGCTGTGAGCTGGTCAATGGTATCATTGGATACGGTTGCCGTATATTCTATGGGGTCAAAGCTGTACGTTTTATTTTGGCCTCTTACTCGCAACTGAAATATGGTGCACGGTTGATCAATTCTTATCTCGGCGATAATTCGACTATATCCTGTTGTGAAGTACTTAATTCCCTGATTTTCCCAGCGCATGAGCAACATCACAATAATTCTTTCCTGTGCGCGGCATTGGTGATGGGACAAAGCAATATGGCTGCTGGGGCGACTGTGGGTTCAAACCACAATTCCAGGGCTGCAGATGGTGAGATTATCGCCGGCCGCGGCTTTTGGCCGGGATTATGTGTAAGTCTTAAACATAACTCTAGATTTGCCTCTTATTGCCTGATTGTCAAGGGGGACTTCCTGCATGAGCTGGACATACAACTTCCATTCACACTGGTGAGCAATGATGTGCAACATGATCGGCTTGTGCTTATTCCAGGATATTGGTTTATGTATAATATGTATGCCCTGGTCCGCAATGCGAATAAGTATGAAGCTCGGGACAATAGGCATTTCAAAAATCAATATTTTGAGTACGATATGTTGGCGCCTGATACGGTAAATGAAATGTTTGCCGGAATGGATACATTGGCCCTTGCGGTGGCGGAAAGCCTTCAGCAGGAGGAGAATAACACAAGGGAGGGGCGCATCGTGGCTGGACGTGCCTTACTTGCCAACAATATTGATCTAAAGAATAAGACCATTGTTTTATCCGGAGCAGAAAATTCGCGCAGACCCACAGTGATTCAAAAAGTGGGCGAAGCTTATCATCTTTATCGTTCATTTATCAAATATTATGGTGTACTGCACCTAATGGATGCGTTGGAGGAAGGTCGATCGCTCGATGATATCATTGCGAGCCTTGCTGGAGAACAACGGACAAATTGGGAAAATATCGGCGGACAGCTTATCGAAAGTACCGCATTGCAGGTTTTTTTCGATGATATCAAGTCCAAAAAGATAAATTCCTGGGATGATATTCATGAGTTTTATCATGAGTGTAGCAAGAACTATCCATTGGATAAGCGAAAGCATGCCCTATTATCCCTGATTGAAATTCTGACGCTGGAAGGTATGGAAATATCCAGCGATAAAATTGTATCTTTGTTGGATCAGGCTTTGGGACACCGAATCTGGATAGGAGAGCAGATCTACAAATCCCGCGCTAAAGATTACAAAAATCCGTTCAAGAATATGGTATATGCCAATGATGATGAGCGTGATATAGTTGTTGGGAAGTTGACAGAAAACTCCTTTATCAATCAACAGCAAAAAGAGTTAGAGATATTTAAAATAAGGGTTGCTAATTTGAAAGGGCAATTTTAAAAGAAAGGCTTCCGCTCGGAAGCCTTTTCTGTTATCGTTGATATCTGTTTTTATCCGGGTGTCAAATGATGAACTGGCCTATCAAAAACAGTTGGAGCTGAATAATTTATCCTGCATTGTGTATTTTATCCAATGGTTTTCGTTTATTCTCTTTGATATGCTTAAAATGACTAGGGGTCAGTCCGGTAACCTTTTTGAATTGATTGCTTAAATAAGCAACGCTGGAATAATTCAGCTGATAAGCGATTTCGCTTAGTGTCAATTCATCATAGACCAATAGCTCTTTAACATATTCAATCTTTTGGCTAATGAAATATTTTTCGATGGTCATGCCTTCCACATCCGAAAATAAATTCGAAATATAGTTGTAATCATGGTAGATCTGATTGCTTATTATTTCCGATAAATTGAGATTGGTATTGTTATGTTGGTTGCGGATTAAGTCCAGGACCAAATGCTTGACCTGTTCAATCAATACTGTTCTTTTGTCATCGATGAGCTCAAAGCCAAGCGCGGAGAAGCTTTCGGCCAGCTGAGCCGATTGTTCCCGATTCAATGTCTCTTCAATTTCGACCTGTCCTAAAGAAATATGTTTAATGTGAAGATTAAGCTTGGTCAATTCATTTTCGACGACCATGATGCATCTATTGCATACCATATTCTTTATTGCGAGTTTCATTCGATTTTTTTTAATACAAGTTACAAATCTAAACCCAAAAGTCGCAAATTAATCGGACATTCTGTTGTAAGATTTAGGCGATATGTTGTATCTTTTTGGTGCCTTCTACTGGAGCCAGCCGCATACAAGCTGTCCAGCCGATGGAATAGCAGCGGTGATCATGCTAGGGATTAATTGTAATAGGGGTACCGATGGGAACGGCCTGATAAAGTTCATCAATTTCTGTATTGGTTAAGGCCATGCAGCCGAATGTCCAGTCTGTCCAACGTTGTAATTTTCCGATAAAGCCCATTCCATTTCTTAACCCATGGATTTTGATATCACCACCCGCTGTTTTGCCCAAAGATCTGGCATAAGCGATATCCTGATCATTCGGATATGATACGCCTAGGTTCTTGTGGTATTCACTGTACTGATTCTTATCGTTGATATAATATAATCCTTCTGGTGTCTTTAAGTCGCCTTCAATTTTTTTAGCTCCTACTGGCGCTCCGCCAAGCGATATTCGGTAGGATTTGAGTAATTTACCTTCTGCATAAGCTAATAGGGCTCGTTTGGATTTATAGACCACAAGTTTGTCGACCATCGCATTTTTTGGTAAGCGGGGTTCGGGATAAAGATTATAGACGAAAATCCCCAAAATCAATAGGAGGAATACTGTAGCAATGATTTTTAGCCAGTTGTGGCGGTTTTTATTTCGTATCATAAGAATCACTATTATCTAGAATAGAACAGTTATTATACATGGAAAACCCGGATTCATATCAATAGCCATAGCGAGTTGCCCATGAGCAATCCGCTATAGCTATTTAAAATCAGTGACGTATTAAAATTCACGGTCGACATCCTTGTCTCCACGGCCAGATAGATTGACAATAGCAAGTTTGTTTTTATCTTTCAATAGTCTGACCGCCAGGGCAACAGCATGTGAAGACTCGATTGCCGGGATGATTCCTTCTAATTTGGAAAGCAATTTATAGGCGGCGATTGCTTCGTCATCCGTAACCGGATAATAGTTGGCCCGATTGCTATCCTTTAGAGCGGCATGCTGTGGCGAGATACCCGGGTAATCCAGTCCTGCAGATACGGATGTGGATGGGATCGGATTGCCTGAATCGTCAACAAGGCAGTAGGAATAGGTACCTTGAAATACGGTCGGTTTACCAAAAGATAAGGTAGCGGCTGTTTTAGGGTAAGTACCGGAGCCACCGCCTTCACCGCCATTGATTTCGACTTCTTGATCATCCAGAAAACCTGAGAACAACCCTATGGCATTTGATCCACCGCCTACACAAGCAAAGATACTATCTGGAAGACGTCCTTCCTGTTCAAGTATTTGTTGTCGGGCTTCTTTGCCGATCACACTTTGAAAATAGCCTACCATTTTAGGATAGGGGTGCGGTCCGACATGCGAACCGAGGAGATAATAAGATGTTGGGTTTTCGACATAGTACATCAGCGCAGCGTCAACAGCATCTTTGAGTGTTCGGCTTCCTAGGTTTGTTGTGACAACCTGAGCGCCCAATAGTTCCATCCGTTTTACATTCAGCGCCTGACGGGCAGCATCGATCTCTCCCATAAATACCTTGCAGGGAATATTTAATAAAGCAGCTGCTGTGGCTGTTGCAACACCATGTTGTCCCGCACCGGTTTCAGCAATGATCTCGGTAGCACCCATTTGTTTGGCCAATAAAATCTGACCGATGCAATTGTTTATTTTATGTGAACCCGTATGGTTTAGATCCTCCCGCTTTAAATAGATTCTGGAACCAACATAATCACTTAGGTTTTTTGCAAAGTACAAAGGTGATGGACGTCCAACATAGTGTTTTAGGATGGAAATAAATTCTTTTTGGAATTCTTCTTTCTGTACATGGCTATCGAAAAAATCGGCTAACTTGTTTAACTGACTTTCCAAAACGGGGGGAATAAAAGACCCACCATACTCACCATATTTACCATTGTATTGAAGCATGTTTTCGTTTGCTTCGACAGATGCACACTTTTCTAGACTCATTTTAGGCTTAAGTTTTCTTGTTGTAAAAATGTTTGATAATAAAAGAAGCCTAAATATAGTAATCTTTGTAGTTTTTGGATAAAAAACAACGAAATATTGTTTACGAATTGGATATAGATCGTTGGGTCAAGTTGTTCAAAAGAATTTTATTCGTATATAAATTTTTGTTTATTGTTTTCTATTTATACAGTTTGTGTATATAGTCCGTGTTCCAAGCGTTATTTGACAATTGTTTACATCTTATTTGAGACTGATTCGGGCCTGATTCGCCCCTAGAAGCAGGTCTGAGCATAGTGCGAACAATATCAGTGCACATTGAGTCCGTGTTTAACACGGACTCACTATGGACTCATGTCGGATTCATCAGGGATTCATGTCGAGCAAGATGCGATCATCTGTAGGAGCAGATAGCTAACGCGGTCGAACAGAAGCCGAAGCATTGACGGAGCATTCATAACCTTGAATATGATTATAAAAAAAGGCATCTTTATCAGAAAAAGATGCCTTTTTTTATATATGTCTTACGAACAATAATAGATCGCAGTCTGTTTTACGCTTTTGGTTTGCGGAAGATAAAATAGAGACCAACTAAAATAAAAGGTATACTCAAGAGTTGTCCCATATTGAGTAACATGCTTTGTTCAAAGGCTTCTTGATCAATTTTAAAATGCTCCAGTACCATTCGTGCACCAAATAATAGAACCATAAAAATACCGAACAATTTTCCTTTTTGACGATTCGGGTTCGATTTGAATAAGGAGCCAATAATAATAAAGATGATAATATAGGCGATGGCTTCATAGAGCTGGCCCGGATGGCGGGGGATGTTATCATGGCGTTCAAAAATTATTGCCCAGGGCAAATCCGTAGGCGTACCCACCATTTCCGAATTGAAAAAATTGCCAATACGGATCAACGCGCCGGCGATAGGCACAACCACAACTAGTCTGTCCGCTAACCATAAAAAGTCAGTTTTTGTCTTACGGCAGAAGAGGTAAAGTGCGACAAGGATACCAATGGCCCCTCCATGGGAGGCCAATCCGGCAAATCCTGTCACCTGGAATCCGTTTTTATCCCATTTAAAAGGAAGGAAAATTTCCAGAATGTGGTCTTTATAATAGTCGAAATCGTAGAACAAGCAATGACCAAGTCGTGCGCCGATCAGTGTGCCTAGGAAGATATAGATGGAGAGTTGATCCAGTTGCTCTTGCGTCCGGCCTTCTTTTTTGAAAATGCGCAACATAATAACATAGGACACAAAGAAAGCGAGGAGCCAACATAAGGCGTAATAGCGTAGGGCAAATGCGCCAAAGTTGAACATTTCGGGATCTACGTTCCAATGTATTGCACTTAGTATTGAATTCATATTTTTTATGTCTGTTTAAATTACCAAGGTAAAGATAAGGTTTAATCTTATTTTTCAATAAAATCAAAGTGAAATGTAAAAGGAATATTCCAAAAAACATTTTTACTTTTGCATTTCATTGAAATTTTCATATTTTGACGAAAGTAAATAGAAAAGGAAAAGATGGCTGAAAAGAATAAGAAAAAAGAACCGAAAACGACAGCAGTCGTAACAAAAGATTCGCTTTCATTTTTTGAAAAATATATAAACAATGCTTCACCCACAGGTTTTGAATGGGAAGGTCAACGTTTATGGCTGGACTATCTGAAGCCTTATGTGGACGAAACTTTTGTTGATAATTATGGTACGGCGGTTGGTGTAATCAATCCAAAGGCTGCCTATAAAGTGGTGATCGAGGCGCATGCCGATGAAATCTCCTGGTTTGTCAATTACATTACAAAGGATGGATTGATCTACGTGGTACGCAATGGTGGTTCAGATCATCAGATTGCGCCTTCCAAACGGGTGAACATCCATACGGAAAAAGGCATTGTGAAGGCGGTATTTGGCTGGCCTGCCATCCATACACGTTCGGGCGAGAAAGAAGAAAATCCTTCCCTAAAAAATATCTTTTTGGATTGTGGATGCAGTTCCAAAGAGGAAGTTGAAGCATTAGGAGTGCACGTAGGCTGTGTGATTACCTACGAAGATACCTTTTCGATACTGAACGATCGTTATTATATCGGACGTGCACTGGACAACCGGGCCGGCGGATTTATGATTGCTGAGGTTGCGCGCCTGCTGAAAGAGCATAAAAAGAAATTGCCGTTTGGATTATATATCGTAAATTCGGTGCAGGAAGAGATTGGTTTGCGCGGTGCCGAAATGATTGCAGATCGCATTAAACCGAATGTTGCCATTGTGACTGATGTGACGCATGATACCCAGACACCAATGATCAATAAGATCACTCAGGGAGATTTATTCTCCGGAAAAGGTCCAGTACTATCTTATGCTCCAGCGGTTCAGGTCAATTTGAATAAACTGTTGGTTAAAGTTGCAGAGGAAAATAATATCCCATTTCAACGTCAGGCATGTTCGCGTTATACAGGAACAGATACTGACGCTTTTGCCTACAGCAATGGCGGTGTGCCTTCCGCTCTGATTTCCCTGCCGCTACGTTATATGCATACGACGGTTGAAATGGTGCATAAAGAGGATGTCGACAACGTGATCCGTTTGATCTATCAGACGTTGTTGAATATCGAGGATGGACAGGACTTTAGAACATTTACAAAATAGAATTTAGGATTATATTAACTTATCATTTAGAATTATTATGGAAAATAACCAAAATCAAAACGAATTGAGCATCGAGTTGACAGAAGAAGTAGCAGAAGGAATCTACTCAAATCTTGCGATTATCACTCACTCTAATACAGAATTTGTGGTTGACTTTATCCGTGTGATGCCAGGAGTGCCAAAAGCAAAAGTGAAATCAAGAATCGTTTTGACTCCAGAGCACGCAAAACGCTTGTTAGGTGCATTGGTTGATAACGTGAATCGTTTCGAAGCTTTGAACGGTCCGATCAAAATGGATGTGGGTGTTGCTGAACAACCTCAACAAGGTGGTGACCCAACTGTAGCATTTCCTTTCGGAACTCCTCAAGGTCAAGCATAGTCAATAACATAATCTATCGATAATTAAGGCGCCAATAAAACAATTGGCGCCTTTTTTTGTCTCCATTTGTGGTTACTGGGCTACCCCAGTATTTGGGCTTGGGCCCGACTTTTGCTATTTTTAGAAAAACTTATTTCAAAAGGAGATTTATATGGATATTCAAGTGCGCAACTTGACAAAGAAAGATTATGTTGATTTGAAAAAATCAATGGAACAAGCTTATGATGGTGTTGGAGATACCTGGTCGAAGGAAAATATTCTGGATCTGATCGAGATATTTCCCGAAGGGCAATTGTGTGTGGAGATCGATGGGCATGTGGTTGCCTGTGCGCTGTCCATTATCCTCAATTCTAAAAAGAATAACATCTACGATAGTTATTATGATATTATTGATGACGGTAAATTCAGTAAACATAGCAACGACGGAGATACGTTGTATGGTATTGAGGTATTTGTCCACCCGGAACATCGCGCATTGAGACTGGGGCGGCGCCTATATGATGCACGTAAGGAACTGTGCGAGCAGATGAACTTAAAATGTATCGTTGCCGGTGGTCGGATTCCAAACTACCATAATTACGCGGACAAGATGAGTCCGAGAGTCTATATTGAGAAGGTCAAACGCAAAGAGATTTATGATCCGACATTGACGTTTCAGCTTTCCAATGATTTTCATGTCAAAAAGATCCTGAAACATTATCTGCCTGAGGATGCTGAATCGATGGAATTTGCCACCTTGCTGGAATGGAATAATATTTATTACGAATCGGAAACCCGGTCGATCTCAACGACCAAGCAGACGATTCGTCTGGGATTGGTGCAGTGGCAGATGCGCTTATTCGACAATATCGAAGCGTTCTATGACCAGATTGAATTCTTTGTGGATACTGTGAGCGACTACGGAACGGATTTTATTATGTTTCCGGAGTTTTTTAACACACCATTAATGAGTCCATATAACGACCTCCCTGAACGATTGGCAATGGAAAGACTGGCGCAGCATACTTCCGAGATTATTGATCGTATCCAGCAATTTGCGGTTTCCTATAACGTGAATATTATAGCAGGCTCTATGCCGCTGATGGAAAATAAGAAACTCTATAATGTTTCTTACCTATGTCATCGAAATGGTAAGCTGGATGAATTCAAGAAAATTCATATTACGCCAAATGAATTTAAGTATTATGGTATGGTCGGTGGAAGTGAGGTAAAAATATTCGATACGGACTGTGGTAAAGTCGGTTTGCTGATTTGCTATGATGTGGAATTTCCGGAATTGAGTCGTATTTTGGCCGATCAGGGCATGCAAATCCTCTTTGTGCCTTTTATGACGGATACGCAGAATGGCTACATCCGTGTCCGGACTTGTGCACAGGCCCGTGCCATCGAAAACGAATGTTATGTGGCCATAGCAGGTTCTGTTGGTAACTTGCCGCGTGTCAACAACATGGATATCCAATATTCGCAGTCTGCAGTCTTTACGCCATCGGATTTTGCCTTTCCAAATAATGCCATCAAGGCCGAAGCGACACCCAATGCTGAGATGGTACTGATTGCCGATGTTGATCTTTATGCTTTGCGTGATTTGCATGAATACGGTACGGTAAAAATCAAAAAAGATCGACGCAAAGACTTGTATGAAGTAAAACTTTTGAAATAATCGGCTTGTATTTTTGAGAGGCTTCAAAATATGCTTAGCTTTAATGATATTCTTTAATCTAATAAAGTATGATACAAAAAGTCAAATGGGGGACGCTCTCTATCGTCTTAATGATGCTGTCATGTCAGTCAAATAAGAGCAAGGAAAGTGCACAAGAAATCAGAACCAATTTTTTTGATGTTTCTGGCATGGATACAACGGTCAATCCGGGTGATAACTTCTTCCAATATGCGAATGGCGCATGGATGAAAAATACGCAGATACCTGCTTCCGAAACAGGTTGGGGTTCATTCTATATTCTGGCGGACGAAAATTTGCAGAAATTGAAAACAGTATTGGAAAATGCTGCCCAGTCTAACAGTAAGAAGGGATCGGATCAACAGAAAGCCGGTGATTTTTATGCGAGTGGTATGGATACCGTAACAATCGATAAACTTGGCGCCAAACCAATAGAAGGAACAATTCAGAAAATCAATGCATTGAAAACTATCGATGAGCTGATCGCCTATGCAGCAGACGGATTTAAAGATGGTGATGGAGACCTTTTCAGTTTTTATGTGGCTGCCGATGATCGAATCAGCACTAAAAATGCACTCCAGTTTTTTCAGGGCGGCCTGAACCTGCCCGAGGCTAGCTATTACCTAGATCAGGATGACAAAGCCAAAAAAATCAGGGCAGCCTATGTAGCCTATCTGGTTAAACTATTTGGGCTGATCGGTGAGGGGGCAAATGCCCAAAAATCGGCTGAAGAAGTTCTTAAACTGGAAACGGAAATTGCAAAATCCCATCTGACACCTGTTGAATTGCGGGATCCGATTAAAAACTATAATAAGTTCGCCGTTCAGGATTTCCAGAAACAGACACCCAATTTGAATTGGAAAGATATCCTCGGCCGTTTGGAGGTGAAGACCGATACGATTTTGGTGCAGCAACCTAAGTTCTATTTAGCATTAAACAATCTGTTAAAATCACAGCCTGTAGAGATTTGGAAAACAAAGCTAAAAGCGGATTTGGCAAATGCTTCTGCGACCGCGCTGAGTAAGGAATTTCGCGATGCAAAATTCGAACTATTCGGCAAGACACTCAATGGTCAAAAGCAACAAAAAGAACGCTGGAAGCTGATGGTCAGTTCCGCTGACGAAAACCTGGGTGAGATTGTTGGCAAGCTCTATGTGGATGACTATTTTAAGCCTGAAGCAAAGCAGCGCATGATGGAATTGGTCGATAATTTGCAAAAGGTCTACAAAACCAGAATTGAAAAATTAGACTGGATGACCCCGGAAACCAAGAAAAAAGCAATCGAAAAATTGGAAGCTTTTGTCAAAAAGATCGGTTATCCTGAAAAATGGAAAGATTACAGTGATGTGGAAGTGGCGAAAGATACCTATTATGCGAATCTGCAATCTTCTGCAAAGCACGCTTATAAGGAGATGGTCGGTAAAATAGGTAAGCCTGTCGACAAAAAAGAGTGGCTGATGACCACGCCGACGGTCAATGCGTACTATAATCCACCATACAACGAGATTGTATTCCCTGCCGGAATTCTACAATTTCCATTCTTTGATGCCAATGCGGATGATGCGATCAACTATGGTGCTATTGGTGCTGTCATAGGTCATGAGATGACTCATGGTTTTGATGATCAAGGGCGGCAGTATGATAAGGCTGGTAACTTAAACGACTGGTGGACACCTGTGGATGCCAAACAGTTTACTGAACGCGCAAATCAGGTTGCGAAATTATACGGAAGTTTCACCTTATTGGATAATCAACATGTCAATGGAGAATTGACTTTAGGGGAGAATCTGGCCGATATCGGTGGTTTGAACATTGCTTATGATGCGTTTAAACTGACCAAACAAGGGCAGGGGAATGAGAAGATTGATGGTTTTACAGGTGATCAGCGTTTCTTTTTAAGTTTTGCACAAGTATGGCGGGTAAAAAGCAGCGACGAGCGCATGCGTTTACGTTTGAAGGTTGACCCACATAGTCCGGAGCAATTCCGTGTGAATGGCCCTGTCTATAATATGGAAGCATTTTATAAAGCGTTTGATGTACAGCCAACAGCTAAAATGTACGTTGCCCCAGAAAAAAGAATTTTAGTTTGGTAAGCCCTTATTACCTGCTATTCTGTTATTTCCCTATAGTAGTAGCAGATCAGCTGGAAAGAAATGAATGGAAAAAGATAGATTTATCTTTGAATTGTGGTAAAAACTAATTACTTTTGCCCTTCATTTAATAACACATTTAATTAATTAACAATGTACGCAATAGTAAATATAGCAGGACAGCAATTTAAGGTTGCAAAAGACCAGTTCCTTTTTGTACACCGTTTACAAGGAGATGAAGGCGCTAGTATTGAATTTGACAATGTATTGTTAGCAGAAGACGGTGGTAAATTTACCATTGGTACACCTAGCGTTGCTGGTGCAAAAGTTTCGGCTAAAATTTTGTCTCATTTAAAAGGCGATAAAGTTATCGTTTTCAAGAAAAAACGTCGTAAAGGCTACAAAAAGAAAAACGGTCACCGTCAACAATTTTCTAAAATCCAGATTACTGGTATTACGTTATAATTGAATTTTTAATCAGACATCAGTCTTAAATTAAGATAAAGAAATGGCACACAAAAAAGGTGCGGGTAGTTCTAAGAACGGCCGTGAGTCACATAGCAAGCGTTTAGGTATCAAAATCTTCGGTGGTCAACAAGCAATCGCAGGTAACATCATCGTACGCCAACGCGGTACACAACACAATCCTGACACGAATGTTGGTATTGGTAAAGACCACACATTGTTCGCTTTAGTAGACGGTAAAGTAGTTTTCCGTAAAAAAGCTAACAATAAATCTTATGTATCTGTAGTTCCTACAGAACAAGCATAAGGTTTGCAACAATATTTGAAGAAGGCATCAAGCAATTGATGCCTTTTTTTATGCACATCATTAAAGTTGTTTAAATTTTTATTAAACAGCTTTAATGACTTTGTTAAAAATCTGCAGTGTTCATCTGTCTGGATACGAGCTGCTTGCTGAGCTATGCAAACTGTAATTATTGTGTCTGCTCATCAATTATCTGCTAAATCGTGCGATGAATTGTTATTTTCTGTTAAATGTAACTGCTTTGGTACAATTTTTATAAGGGATATGTGTTTTTAAGCATATACTGCGTCTGGGGGTAAACACTGGTACATATATAGTATGGATATTCAATATGGCCATTAAAATACAAAATGCGAAGTATTCATGAATACCATTGTATGCGAACACAAATGAATAATTACTTATATATGAAATACAACAAGTTTGGATATGGTCTGTGTGTTGGGTTATTTGCCTGTTCATTCTATTCCTGTAGTTCGATCTATATGCCCAATGTGCCTTCGGCACCTATGTTTACGGAAGCTGGAGAGGTGTATGTTTCCGGAAATATAAACACAAAGGCAAACGTATCTGCAAACCTGGGGGTAGCAGTGACCGATCATGTCGCTGTCATTGCCAATGGATCTTATGTGGATAATAGATCCAATACGAAAGACTATGCACAGAAAATGGGGGAAGCGGGGATCGGATACTATACCCGTTTTGGACGAAAAAATAATCGTGTATTTGAAGTGTATGGCGGATATGGACTGGGGACCACGAGTGTAATTGATAAAAGATCTTCAACCATGGGGCAAGCAATCGTCGAGACAAAGTATATGGATTTTGACAAAGTGTTTGTGCAGGTGAATTTTTCTTCGGAAAAGAAAGACGCCCTGAAATTGTTCGGTAATAGACATGATATTGACTATGGAACGATTATCAGACTGAGCAATATGCGTATGAAGAACTTCGCTATTGATGGGCTTCCCGTAGAGAAAGAAGATAACATGCTGATTGAGCCCGTATTTTATACACGGATGGGGCTCGGGAAAGGATGGAAATTGCAGTATACGAATGGAATGGTTTTCGGTTTTAAAAGCAATACGTATTTAAAAGCGGGTTACCCATTGTTTACACTGGGAGTTTTGTATAAATTTGGAGGAAAATAGCGGCTATGAGCAAGAAAATTTTATTTGGATGTTTGGTCTTTTTGGGTTTATTTATTTCCGGATGCGGTGTGAATAGACAAAAGGCACAGATCGAGAACTTGGCAAAATGTAAGTTTGATGTAGAGTCTGTAGACAGTATTCGATTGGCAGGAACATCATTGCAGCGTCTGATCAAAAATAATCAGATTGATCTAGGGGCGGCACCCAGTTTGGCTTTGGCCTATTTACGAAAAGATATTCCATTGGATGCGGTTATTCGCCTTAAGATTGATAACCCCACCTTAAAGAAGGCATCAATCAATAAGTTTCAGTATATTATCCTGTATGGCGGTCAACAGCTTGTTGAAGGAATTGTTAATCAATCCTTACAAATTGAACCCGGAGGGTCAACGATGGCCAATGTGCGTATTGCGACCAATATTTATGATCTTTTGGTAAATTCTGATCTGCAAAATTTTTTAATGTCCAGTGACGAGAATAAAAAGGGAATATTTACGTTAAAAATTAAACCTTCAATCAACATTGCTGGTCAGTCTGTATTTTATCCAGGATACATTACCATAGATAAAGCGGTAAGTCGAAAGATTCTGCTCTAAAAAGGTTATAGACCCAGCAAGAAGATGAAAAGGTTTTCCATGAGAATGGAAAACCTTTTTTATTGACAGCGTTATTTTTTATATACAGTGCTTGTCTTAATACGCGACAAGTCAATTTGCTAAACCGTTATTATAAATAGAATTTGCTGGTAAGAATTAAACTGTAATAAAAAAGTTATAGTGTCAAAGTGTAAAGTATACACCTTATTTTATATTTTAGTCTTTAAATAGAAACCTAAATATGTTAAAAAGATTCTTAATTCCTGTTTTACTGTTTACTGGCGTATATGCCATTGCTCAAAACAAGTTAGATCCTTATGAGCAGACCATTGCGGGGACCAATCTTTCGTTTAAAATGGTGGCTATCCCAGGCGGAAGCTTTAAAATGGGATCTGTATCTGGCGGGAAGGAAGATGAAAAGCCAGCGCACGAGGTTAAGCTCGACCCTTTTTGGATGGGACAGTATGAAGTAACCTGGGACTTGTTCGAACCCTTTTTGTACAAGGATTATGAAATTGCGAAAAGTAAGGACGGTAAGGTTGCTCCAGAAATAGATGCCGTAACCCGGCCTACGAAGCCTTATCTTGATATGACATTTGGTTTTGGGAAAGAGGGGCATCCGGCACTTGCGATGACCCACTATAATGCGATTCAATTCTGTAAGTGGTTATATGTTCGTACCGGTGTGTTCTATCGTCTTCCTACCGAAGCAGAGTGGGAATATGCAGCACGTGCTGGTGCCAAGACAGCCTATTTTTTCGGCGATAACGATATGCCATTAGGAGAATATGCCTGGTTTAAGGATAATGCTGAGCAAAAGACACATGCCGTAGGGGAGAAAAAGCCAAATCCCTGGGGTCTTTATGATATTTATGGGAATGTGAGTGAATGGACTTACGACCAATATAAGGCTGATAGCTACACGGAAGGTAAGGATAAGGTGTTGACTAATCCAGTTGTTGTTCCAACGACTTTATATCCTAATGTTGTTCGCGGTGGGGCATTTGACAGTGCTGCTGCTGATCTGCGTTCGGCCGCTCGTGGCGCTTCGGATCCAATATGGAAACAATTGGACCCGCAGGTTCCAAAAAGTAATTGGTGGTTTCCTGAGGCACCATTCGTTGGTATGCGTTTAGTTAGGCCGGTCAATCCTCCTAGCCATGAGGAAATTATGGCTTATTATGATAAAAAACCAATTAAAGATTTTTAAAAAAATAAAATAATCAATTTAAAACTATTATGGAAAATCTAGAAAGAAGAGATTTTATTAAAACTTCTGCCATGGTTGCAGGCGGCGCCATGTTAAGTTCGCTGCCTTTATCTGGAGCCTATGCCGCTGGTTCCGACGTGATCAAAGTAGCTTTAGTCGGTTGTGGAGGTAGGGGTACAGGGGCTACATTTGATGCGCTAAGTTCGGGAGCGAACATCAAAGTTGTTGCTTTGGCTGATGCATTTAAAGATAATTTAGATAGTACATATAATACCCTTAAGGAAAAATGGCAAGATAAAATTGATGTCAGCGACAATCATAAATTTGTTGGTTTTGACGCCTATAAAGAGGCAATAAAATTGGCAGATGTGGTTATTTTGGCTACGCCTCCAGGGTTTAGACCAACACATTTTGAAGAAGCGATCCGTCAGGGAAAACATGTTTTCATGGAAAAACCTGTTGCTGTGGATATTCCGGGCGTACAACAAGTTATTCGTGCGGCTGCTGAAGCTAAACGCAAAAAATTAAATGTTGTCGTAGGGTTGCAACGCCGTTATCAAACGAATTACCGTGAGGCAATCAAGCGTATTCACGATGGTGCAATCGGTGATGTAACTTCAGGACAGGTTTATTGGAATTCGGGCGGCGTATGGGTACGCCCACGTAAGCCTGAGCAAACGGAAATGGAGTATCAAATGCGTAATTGGTACTACTTCAACTGGTTATGTGGTGATCATATTGTTGAACAGCACGTCCACAATATTGATATTGCCAACTGGGTGAAAGGTTCTTATCCGGTATCTATCCAGGGTACTGGAAGCAGGGCGCACCGTACAGGCAAAGAATACGGCGAGATCTACGATAATTTTGCGTTGGAATTAACTTATTCCGACAACAGTGTGGTATATAGCCAATGTCGACATTTTGAAGGAATACAAAATCGTGTTGATGAGCAGTTTCAGGCCACAAAAGGTCGTGTATACCTTTCAGCTGGTGGCCAAGCCGTATTGTACGATTGGAAGGGTAAAGAAATCTATCGTCATGATGCGAAAGGTAATCCTAACCCTTACCAACAGGAACATAAAGAACTTTTCGCGGCGATTGCCAAAGGGGAGTATAAGTTTGACAATGCAGAGTACGGTGCCTACAGTACTTTAACTGGTATCATTGGCCGTATCGCCTGTTATACAGGTAAGGTCATCAAATGGGATGAGGCATTGAAATCAACGATCAAATTGGGCCCAGATGTACTGGCTTGGGACGCTAAACCGAAGTTATTGCCTGATACCGAAGGCTTTTATGCTGTAGCTAATCCGGGTCAAAATACAAACCTTTATATTTAATAGCTGTGCGGTGATGGGGCTAAACGGGAAAATTTGCCATATATTCTTTTTTATGATGTGGTCGCTTGGTTTACAGGCACAAACGGGTTTAAAAGAATTAAGCAAGATTCGACTGGAAGGCCCTGCACAAGGCACACAGTTTCACCTTACTTATTTTGCTACGGATAGCGTTGTCAAGCGGTCGGAAATAGACAGTATCTTAAAAGTTATTGATCTATCCATGTCGGTCTATCGCAAGGATTCCAAGATATCGTTGTTCAACCGGGATACGGTGACGCATATCGAAATGGATCAACATATGGCGCATGTCATTGCAGCTTCATTTTGGTACAACAAGCTATCCAAAGGCCAATTCGATATTACCATTGCCCCACTGGTCAACCTTTGGGGCTTTGGTGCGAGAAAAAGCGACGTAGTACCAGATTCGGCCACGGTCTACCAGGCAAAGCAATTTGTCGGTATGCACTACCTCAAAGTCAATCACAATCGGCTGGTAAAGAAAAAATCGGGTGTTAAGATTGATGTGAATGGTATCGCACAGGGCTATACGGTGGATGTGCTGGCAGATTACCTAAAACAGAAAGGACTGTCGGATTATATGGTAGAAGTAGGGGGCGAAATCCGGGTTTCGGGAACACCTCCCGGACAACAGGGCTTTTCAATCGGTATTATACAGCCCGATGAAGGTAGACAGGAAGAGACAATGACGGCGGTTGTGCAGCTCCGGTCCGGGGCTTTAACTACGGCTGGTAGTTTTGAGAAGTTTATTAAATATAAGGATAAAAAACTGGGACACCATATAGATCCCATTTCAGGTTTTCCCTATACAACCAGCATCTTAAGTGTTACGGTGTATGCCGGAACGGCCATGGATGCCGATGCCCTGGACAATTACTTTATGAGCATGGAGCCTGCCGAAATTATTGCTACGGCCAAGAAGCTTAAAGACGTGGAGGTTTTTGTCATTTATAAAAATAAAAACCAAGCCATTCAGACGGTTTATTCGGATGGATTTGGTAAATTATTTAAAAATTAATCAACTATAAACAAAAATGAAAAGATCTGATTTTATTAAAAGTGGCCTTTTGGCTGCTGGAGCCGGATTATCTGGGCATACATTTGCCTCAACAAATCAAAATGCAACCAATATGATGGATAAAGGAAAGACATTCAATCTAAATTATGCACCCCATCAAGGGATGTTCAAGAATCATGCAGGGGATAATTTTCTTGACGAAATTCGTTACATGCATGATTTGGGATTTCGTGGAATTGAAGATAATGGCTATCTCGGCCGTACATTAGATGAGCAAAAGAAAATAGGGGAACTATTGGCCAAATTGGGGATGACCATGGGCGTATTTGTGGTTGATGGTGGCCAAAATTGGATGCCTTCCTTAGCGACAGGCAAACAGGAGTTTTTGGATAAATTTGTCGAAACTTGTCATAAGTCTGTTGAAGCGGCCAAACGCTGTAATGCAAAATGGCTTACGGTAGTTCCCGGATTCTATGAGCGAAGACTTCCTTGGGGAAATCAATTCAGCAATATTCTTACAGCAATGCGTAAAGGAGCAGAGATCTTCGAGCCCCACGGTTTGGTAATGGTGCTTGAAACGCTGAGCGATACCCCGGAATTATTTTTACAGCAAACGCATGAAACCTATGCCTTATGTAAGGCTGTCAATAGCCCATCCTGTAAGATTTTGTACGATATCTATCATATGCAACGAACAGAGGGAGATTTGATCGCTAATATGAATCGTTGCTGGGATGAAATTGCCTATATCCAAATTGGCGATAATCCGGGAAGGAAAGAACCCACTACGGGCGAAATCAATTATAAAAACGTATTCAAACATATTCATAGTAAGGGATATAAAGGTATTATGGGGATGGAACATGGTAATTCGAAGCCGGGCAAGGAAGGTGAAGATCGGTTGGTCACTGCCTACCGTGAGGTAGATAGCTTTTTGTAATATTTTAATAGTGTACTATTGACAATTAGATTTAATTTCTTAAATTGAGCAGGTAAAACCAATTAGTAGTATTGTAAAACACCATTTATTTATGATTTCATCAACAATAAAATTTAAACTATCCTTCATGATGTTCCTTGAATTTTTTATTTGGGGGGGATGGTTTGTCACATTAGGTACTTTTTTGAGCAAGAATCTGCATGCAACGGATTTCGAAATGGCCAATGTATTTTCGACACAGTCATTGGGCGCGATCATTGCTCCCTTTATTGTCGGAATGATTGCCGATCGTTATTTTAATGCTGAGCGTATTTTAGGTGTTTTGCATTTGGTGGGTGCCGTATTAATGTATCAGATGTACGGAGCCGCCGATATGTCTACTTTTTATCCGTATGTATTGGCCTATATGATTCTTTATATGCCAACATTGGCTTTGGCGAGCTCGGTTTCATTTCGTCAATTAACAAACCCAGAAAAACAGTTCTCGGCTATACGTATCTGGGGAACAATTGGTTGGATTGTGGCGGGGTTAGCAATTAGCTATATCTTCAAATGGGACGCAGCGGCATCTGATGGTGCATTGAAAAATACATTTTTGATGTCGGGTGTGGCTTCTTTGGTATTGGGAGTATTTTCCTTTGCCTTGCCAAAAACACCACCAGTTAAGCTGGATGAAGGTGAAAAACCATCATTTGCATCAATTATTGGTCTGGATGCTATTAAATTGTTGAAAGACAAGAACTTTTTGATCTTTTTTGTATCCTCAGTGTTAATCTGTATCCCATTGGCATTCTATTATTCAAATGCGAACCTATTCCTTACGGAAATCGGTTTGGAAAATCCAACAGGTAAGATGACTATCGGACAAGCTTCTGAGGTCTTGTTCTTATTGGCCCTTCCGATTTTCTTTACAAAGTTCGGATTCAAGAAGACGATCTTGGTAGGGATGTTGGCATGGGTGATCCGTTACCTGCTGTTCGCTTATGGCAATGCTGGTGAACTTTCATTTATGTTGCTTATTGGTATCGCTTTACACGGTATCTGCTATGACTTTTTCTTTGTTTCGGGACAGATTTATACAGATAGCAAAGCTGGTATTAAATACAAATCTGCCGCACAGGGCTTAATTACATTGGCGACATATGGTATTGGTCAGTTGATCGGCTTTTGGGTAGCAAGTTACGTAGGCGACAAATACAAAGATTTAAAGGCAACTGATTTAGCAGGCTTTTGGAACCATACCTGGGTCGTTCCTGCAATTATTGCCGCGGTGGTATTTTTTATCTTCTTAGCTCTTTTTAAAGATGAGAAAGTCGATAGTGCGAACGCTGCACACTAAACAGAAAAAATAACTATTTAAAAACAAATAATTAGAAGAGAGATGGCAACAAATACTTATGACGCGATTGTAATCGGTTCTGGGATAAGTGGTGGATGGGCTGCGAAAGAATTGACAGAGAAAGGGCTGAAAACAATTATGCTAGAGCGTGGTCGTAACATCGAACACATCAAAGATTATACTGCGCCAAATAAAAATCCATGGGAATGGCCTCACGCTGGTGGTCGTACACAACAGATGATCGAAGATTATCCGGTTTTGCGTAGAGATTATCCCTTGAATGAAAAGAACCTGGATTTTTGGGTAAACGAAAAAGAGAGTCCTTATACAGAAGTAAAACGCTTTGACTGGTACCGTGGGTATCACGTCGGTGGTCGTTCTTTAATGTGGGGAAGACAATCTTATCGTTTGGGCGATTTGGATTTCGAGGCAAATTTAAAAGATGGTCATGGTGTAGATTGGCCGATCCGTTATAAAGATATTGCTCCTTGGTATAGTTATGCTGAAAAATTTGCCGGTATCTCGGGAAATAGGGATGGCGTGCCATCTTTGCCAGATGGTGATTATATGCCAGCAATGGCGATGAACATTGTTGAAAAGGACCTGGCTGAGCGATTGAAAAAACAATATGGCGGCCAACGTCATTTCATCATGGGACGTACGGCGAATATAACAGTTCCGCATGAGGGCCGTGTCAACTGTCAATATCAAAACCAATGTTGGTTGGGTTGTAACTTCGGTGCTTATTTCAGTACGCAATCGGCAACTTTACCAGCCGCCAAAAAAACGAATAACTTAACCTTACGTCCGTTTTCTATCGTAACAAAGATTATCTACGATAAAAATACCAAAAAGGCAAAAGGTGTTGAAATTGTTGATGCTGAAACGAATCAGACTTATGAATTTTTTGCGAAAGTAATTTTTGTTTGTGCGTCGGCATTGAACTCGACTTGGGTGTTGATGAATTCAGCAACCGATGTTTGGGAAGGTGGTCTTGGAAGCAGCAGCGGTGAGCTTGGACACAATTTGATGGATCACCATTTCCGTTGTGGTGCCGGTGGTAATGTGGAAGGATATTTGGATAGCTATGTTTTTGGTCGTCGTCCGACAGGTCTTTATGTGCCGCGTTTTGTAAACGTTGAAGGCGATACGAAAAAACGTGACTATGTTCGCGGATTTGGTTATCAGGGGGCCGCAGGCCGCGGCCGTTGGTCCGGTGCTGTTGCCGAGATGGAAGTTGGTGGCGCATGGAAAGATGCGATCTGTGAACCTGGTACCTGGAATGTAGGTTTCACGGCTTTTGGAGAGACTTTACCGTACCATGAAAATAAAATTACTTTGGATAAGAGCAAAAAAGATAAATGGGGGTTACCTGTATTATCGTTCGATGCTGAAATCAAAGATAATGAATTGAAGATGCGTGGTGACATGCAAAACGAAATGAAGGAAATGCTGGAAAGCATTGGCGTAAAAGATACGTATACCTATGATAATGTATATGGACTTGGCCAAGGTATCCACGAGATGGGAACAGCTCGTATGGGCCGCGATCCTAAAACATCGGTATTGAACGGGAATAACCAAGTGTGGGATGCGTTGAATGTATTTGTTACGGACGGTGCGTGTATGACCTCAGCTGGCTGTGTCAACCCATCGCTTACATATATGGCACTTACTGCACGTGCGGTCGATTTTGCGGTTAGTGAATTGAAAAAAGGTAATATCTAATAGCTAAAGATTGATAACAAATGGAAAATAACTCAAATAACTCGAGTAGAAGAGATTTTTTAAAGACTGCGGCAACCGCTGCGGCAGCTTTCATGATCGTTCCTCGTCATGTATTAGGAGGAAATGGTTTCATCGCTCCTAGTGATAAGTTACAAGTGGCTGGTATTGGTGTAGGTGGTAAGGGGTTCAGCGATATTAATGCATTTCATGATTCAGGCAAAGCAGATTTAGCGTTCTTATGTGATGTGGATGATCGTCGTGCTGCAGGTGCGTTGAAACGCTACCCAAAAGCAAAATATTATAAAGATTATCGTGAGATGTTGGACAAAGAACACAAACGCATTGAAGCCGTTTCTGTTTCGACTCCAGATCATCAGCACGCAATCCAGGCATTGGCGGCAATGCAATTGGGCAAGCACGTGTATGTTCAGAAACCTTTGACTCATGATGTCTGGGAAGCAAGAGCATTGACGCATGCGGCGAAGAAATACAAAGTGGTTACCCAAATGGGAAATCAGGGCGCATCCAACGATGGTCCCCGTTTTGTACGTGAATGGTATGAAGCTGGCTTAATCGGTGATGTACATACGGTATACTGTTGGACTGACCGTCCGGTATGGCCGTCCGGTATTGCATGGCCAACAGGTAAAGCGGAGATTCCGAAAGAATTGGATTGGGATCTTTGGTTGGGAACTGCCCCTCAGAAAGATTATGTCGATAAATTGGTACCATTCAACTGGCGCGGCTGGTGGGATTATGGTACAGGTGCTTTGGGTGATATGGGCTGCCACTTATTGGAAGTTCCTTTCAGTACATTGGGATTGACTTATGTACAGGATGTGCAGGCGACTGTAGGTTCTGTTTATGTGGATGAGTTCAAACGTGGATATTTTCCTGAAAGTTGTCCTCCATCAAGTCACGCAACATTGACCTTCCCTAAAACACCACGTACAAATGGACCCGTAACATTACACTGGATGGATGGCGGTATTCAACCTGCACGTCCGGATGAGCTGGAGCCAAATGAAATCTTTGGTGACGGTGGTAACGGTATCTTGTTGGTCGGTACAAAAGGTAAAATCTTGGCCGATACTTACGGTCAGAATGCACGTTTGTTGCCAACATCAAGAAAAGATCAGGTTGCACAGAAATATGCTCGTGTACCGGGACAAGAAGCTGGTCACTACGCACAATGGGTAGAAGCTTGTCAGGCAGGTTACGGTAAAAAAGAGGTAAGTTCACCTTTCGAAATCGCTGGTCCTTTGACTGAGGCTCTTTTAATGGCAAATTTAGCAATCAGAGGTGCTGATTTACGTATTGATGGAAAATATCCGGGACGCAACTTGAAATTGTTATGGGATAACAACAATATGCGTGTGACCAATTTTGATCACGTGAATCAATTTGTCAAACGTAATTACAGACAAGGTTGGGAAATGAAATATAATTTCTAAAATTAAGATATTTAGTAGTATGAATAGAAGAGAAGCATTACAACGAGTTGCCTTGATTTTAGGAGGTACCGTTATCGGCGCCAATTTATTTTTGGAAGGATGTACGCGTTCGGCCACAAAGGATGTGCAGGCTTTATTTGATGCAAAAACAACAGACCTGTTGGGTGATTTAGCGGAAGCTATCCTGCCAGCAACTGCAACACCCGGTGCAAAGGAAGCTGGCGTGGGAAGTTTTATTCCTGTAATGGTCCGTGACTGTTACACCGAAAAACAGCAAAAAGCATTTTTAACTGGTTTTGCAAGTCTGGATGACAAAGCGAAAGAAGTAAAAGGAAAACCTTTCCTTGAACTTTCAGCTGAAGATCGGACAGCGGTAGCCGCTGCTTTGGACAAAGAAGCAAATGAGTTCAATAAGAAGCAAGCTGAAGATCAAAAGGACATCCTTGAGAAAAACAAAGAAAAACAAAATCAATTGTATAATTACGTAGAAAATGATCCACCACACTGGTTCACAATGTTTAAACAATTGACATTGACGGGTTTCTTTAATTCGGAATTAGGTTGTACAAAAGCATTGCGTTTTGTTAAAATCCCCGGAAAATATGACGGAAACTTTCCGTACAAAAAAGGAGACAAGGCATTTGCATAGTACATATGCTTTGCGCAAAATAAAAAAGGAGGCCCAAGCCTCCTTTTTTATTTTATTGTTATTTAGTTTCTACTTCCAGTGCAAAATGAATACGTTGTTGTTTTGTGACAGTCATGAAATAGCCCTTATCGGTCGAATCCCCATTTATGTCAACAGTGTCATTGTAACGGAGTTCTCTGAGATAGTTCATCTCCAACGATTTGATCTGATTGGTCAGAACCAGTTCGATTGGGAGCCTATCCATACACCAATCTAGGTATTTGACATTATTGGCATGATTGACAATATCAAGGTCGGATAGCTTGACGCTATATTGATCAATATTTTTGACAAGCTGAGAAATATCCAGTTTTGAGAATGGGCGTTGTGTCGCAGGGCGATCTGGATAAGTTGTAAAATCATCTGTCGAAATGGCCAGACTCTCCGAACTTCTTTTAACGGTATTGATCACCGCCCAATAGCTTGTGGCCGTGACATAGACCTGTCCATTTACTCGAATTTCAAAATTACGTGTAGAGCGCGCACCTTCCAGTTCCTGTATCCATGTTCTTACCTGAACAATGTCCATCCATTTGGGCAGTCTGTTGATTTCAATACGTATTCGGCTGAGCACCCAGGTTTGATTGTGTTTGGCCATTTCCTTAAAGCCAAAACCGACATTGGTCGCATGTTCGCCAGCAGTAAGCTGAAGAATATTTGATAAGTCGGAGAAACGGATACGACCATTGGAGTAACATTGTGTGAAATAAATTTCCCAGTTTTTCTCAAAGACTGATTTTTCCATCTGCTGTTTAGTTTTTTGTAAAATTAGGCAATATGACTGATTTAGGGCCTAAAATCAAAATGAAATGACATAATTTTAAGATATTCAGATAGTATGAACTGTGGGACAGTTTTTAGGCATAAATGAAAGAAAAAAGTAGGAGGGCGCCAATCGTTTTTTTATTGTAAAATAAATGATAGTTTTCAATTATTTAATTGATTATTATCATCAGATTAGGTAGATTTAAATAAGCCAATGGCATAAAATAATAAAATAAGATTGGTTTTATCACGTTATATCTAGTATAGCGCGAAACATTAAATTTACACATTAAATGCTAATATTATGGTTGGAGAACTAATAGCTAAAGAGGAAATTCCTCAATTTAAATTTATCCCTGCGAGCGAAGATAAGTCAGCGACGTTTATGGATAAATTGAAAGGGGCCCTTCGGTTGGGAAATGAATTTAAGTCCAAAACTGAAATAGCCTTTCAAACAGATTCCGGACCAAAGCGTATCGAAACCACAGTGTGGTCATTAACCGATAGATATATCCAGATTAAAAGTGGGGTATTAATCCCGCTTCGGTCGATTATTGCAATTGACTATTAATAAGAAAGGCTCCTGAATTTATTCAGGAGCCTTTCTCTTGGCAATTAAGCCTAATGGATTGGTCCGCCCTAGTTAATAGGTTTCCCCGGTGAGCTCCTTCAGGCGTATTTCTGAAACTTTCGCATCATATTGTGCCGTATAGCTCCGGGTCATTGCATTGATGTAATTTAACTGTGCCGTCCTTACTTCCAGGGTCGTAATCGTTCCGATACGAAACTTATCCATGGTAATATTTAGATTTTCTTTGGCCAGCTCTTCATTCTTTTTCTCTACGTTCGCCAATTCGATATTGGTAATATAGGTTTGAAAGAGTGTCCGGACTTGTGCCTGTATGCTTTGCTTTTGCTGTTGTATCTGTATTTCTGTGCTCTGCATCTGAAATTTAGCGATTCGTTCATTTCTGTTTTGAATAAAGCCGTTGAAAATATTCAGTGAGGCCGTTACACCGTAGTTGAGTCCTTTATTTTTGTTTTCCGTCGAGAAGCCTAATGAAGAATGGGATTCATTCCAGTTATACCCTGTGTTCAGCCCGATTTTGGGATAACGCTCCGCTTTGACGGATTTTAGGTTCAGTTCAGCAACTCTTTTGTTGATGAGTGCCAATTGGATTTGTGGATTCTGCTGATCCGCTATTTGGATCAGATCTCCCAATTTGAGATCCGTATCCAATTTCATCTCATCTTCGACCTGAAAATCTATGCCCAGGTCGCGGGTCATTAGCTGATTTAAGTACGTCTTGGTATTTTGGAAGCTCTCGCGTTGCCGCAGTAAATTGGTCTGATCTGTATTCAGGTCGACTTTGGCATTCAACAGATCCAATTTGGATCCCTTTCCTATTTCCAGACGGTTTTCGGCCAGGGTGACACGATATTGAGATAGCGTAATGGTCGTATCTAAGGCATTCAATAAACGTTTTTGCTGTACAAGGTTATAGTAAGTGGCAATGACCTCGCTTAATTGACTGATCACTTCAAACTTGATTTCGGCTTCACCTTGGCGCTGTATTTCTTTGAATCTATCGCGACGGGCAAACATACCGAATCCGTCAAATACTGTCCAGTTGAGATTGACCCCATAGGACATGTTGTCGTTCTTAGCGTTGGAGATCTGCTGCACTTGTCCGTCATTTCTCACCTGACGGGAATTTTGAATAGAATTGCTCCGGCTAAAGCTTCCAGTGACTGCAGGAAGCATCCCGGCACTACCGAGACTGGTATTTTCGATATCTATTTTGTTGTCATTTTTTGCCAACATGAGATTGAAGTTGTTACTCAGGGTGGTTGTCAAAGCCTCCTCCAGTGTTAATATTTGTTGTGCACGGG
Organism: Sphingobacterium sp. HMA12; assembly: GCF_002933815.1. Lineage (GTDB taxonomy): Bacteria > Bacteroidota > Bacteroidia > Sphingobacteriales > Sphingobacteriaceae > Sphingobacterium. The sequence goes on along the minus strand of NZ_BEYR01000001.1, from coordinate 1,993,528 downwards.
CTTGAAATAGGATGAAGCTAAGCAACAGTGCGATGATTATATTTCTTTTCATGTCTGATCTATTCGTAGCTTTTAATGTTATCAAATTCAGGTCTGTGTTTCTTTGGTCTTGACCACATGTAATAGATTGCGGGGATAATGAACAAGGTCAGTATCAGCGAAAATATGGTACCGCCGACAATAACAACCCCCATACCAATACGACTTGTCGAAGCAGCTCCCAGGGACATGGCAATTGGCAGGGCGCCTAGCGCAATAGCCAGACTGGTCATTAAAATAGGCCGTAGACGAGACTCGGCCGAGTGCATGATGGCCTCAAATTTTTCCATACCCTCTTCCCGCATCTGGTTGGCAAATTCAACAATTAAAATACCGTTTTTCGTCACCAAACCAATTAACATAATGGTTCCGATCTGGCTGAATATATTCCAGGTCTGATCAAATAGCCATAAACTGATCAGTGCACCGGCTACTGCCATCGGCACGGTAAGGATGATGATAAACGGATCCAGGAAGCTCTCAAATTGAGCAGCCAATATCAAATAGATCAGCAATAGGGCTAACCCAAAAGCAAATAGCGTATTGGAGCTACTCTCCACAAAATCGCGGGATTCGCCACTGAGGTCGGTTGTAAAACTCTGATCCAGTACTTTCTCCTTGATACGGTCCATCGCAGCGATGCCATCGCTCATACTCATACCAGGGGCAAGTCCGGCTGAAACGGTAGCTGCCATGTAACGGTTATTGTGGTAAAGTTGTGGCGGACTGCTTTCTTCTTTGACATTGACGACGTTATCTAATTGTATGAGCTGTCCGATATTGTTGCGGACATAAATTGAGGTTAGATCTGTTGGCGTGGCCCGTCTATCGTTTTCTACCTGTCCGATTACTTGGTATTGCTTTCCATCACGCATAAAATAAGCGAAACGCTGACCGCTTAACAACAGCTGGAGTGACTGAGAGACATCAAGCACGGATACACCCATACTCAAGGCTTTTAAACGATCAATTTCGACATGAAGTTCGGGTTTGTTAAACTTCAGGTTGATATCTGTTGTTGAAAATGTAGGATCATTGTTCACTTCATTCATAAACTCTGGAATCTTCTCTTGGAGCTTTTCAAAATTTTGTGCCTGAATAATGTACTGCACCGGTAAACCGCCTCTACGGTTCATGGAAATGGTTGGTGTCTGCGAAACATTGACACGTACGCCATCGTATTTTTTTGTCCATTTGGTCAGCTCTTTTGCAACATCATCCTGAGACCTTGTACGTTCTTCCGGATCGACTAGGGTCATCCGAATCCTTCCGGAGTTGACAGAACTGGCACCGAAACCTGGAGAAGTGATATTTAAACTAATCTTATTCTCGGGAATCGAATCGTAAACCAATTTATCCAGCTCCTGCATATAGCGGTCCATGTATTCATAGGTGGCACCCTCTGGGCCTGTGACATTGACCATAATGCTACTCCGGTCGTCATAAGGAGCGGTTTCTTTTTTGATGGAGGAGAAGATTACTCCTATAATGGCAAAACAAATCAATAAGATCGGAAAACTGATCCATTTGAACTTCATGAATTTATCGAGCGCATTGGCATAGCCCTTATTCATTTTCACGAACATGGGTTCGGTCCATTCATAAAAGCGGGTCTTTTTATGTCCTCCACCTTTGATCAGGTAAGCATTGAGCATGGGGGTCAAGGTCAGGGAGACAAAAGCCGATACCAGGACGGCGGAAGCGATAACCACTCCGAATTCACGAAACAGGCGACCGACGAAGCCTTCCAGAAATATCACCGGTAAGAAAACAGAAGCAAGTGTGATGGAAATGGAAATGACCGCAAAGAAAATCTCTTTTGAACCCTTTAACGCAGCTTCAATAGGAGACATGCCTTCCTCAACTTTCTTAAAAATATTCTCTGTAACGACAATTCCATCGTCCACGACGAGTCCCGTTGCCAAAACAATCGCCAATAGGGTAAGTACATTGATCGAAAAACCAAAAATGTACATGATGAAAAAAGTTGCGATCAATGATACGGGGATATCCAATAAGGGACGTAGGGCTATTCCCCAGTCACGGAAGAAAAAATAGATGATCAGCGTAACCAAAATAATCGAGATCAGTAAGGTCTCTGCTACTTCCACAACCGATTTTTTGATGAATTTGGTGTTGTCGGAAGCGATATTGATCGTGATATCCTGTGGGATATCCTCTTTCATCTGATCGAGCATCTTGTAAAAATTATCAGCGATATCCAGGTAATTTGTTCCCGGTTGGGGAATAATGGCCACACCGACCAGCTGTTTACCGTTGCTGACCATTTTTGTCTCTAAATTTTCAGCGTCAATTTCAGCACGCCCGATGTCAATAAATTTGACAAGTCGTGTGCTATCTGCTTTTAGGACAATATTGTTAAACTGCTCAGGTGTGGAAAGGTTGCCGACTGTTTTTACGGTTAATTCAGTCGTATTACCAACAATTTTACCGGAGGGGAGTTCAACGTTTTGGTTGTTCAATGCGGTCCGTATATCGGAAGCGGTGATGCCGTAGGCAGCCATTCGGTCGGGGTTGAGCCAGAGGCGCATGGCATAACGCTTTTGACCATAAATTTGTGTGCTACTGACCCCTGGAATGGTCTGTAGCCTTTCGGAAATAACATTTTCAGCGTAATCACTCAATGAAAGCTTATCTCTAGTTTCACTCTGTAGGGTAAGCGTAATGATTGGATCGGAGTCTGCATCCGCTTTTGATACAACCGGAGGAGCGTCTATATCTTGAGGCAGGCTTCTGACAGCCTGCGATACTTTGTCACGCACATCATTGGCAGCTTCTTCCAGATTTTTCTTTAAGTCAAATTCGATCGTGATATTACTGGATCCTTGATTACTCGAGGAAGATATGTTGCGGATACCATCAATGGAGTTGATCGCTTTCTCCAAAGGTTCAGTGATCTGGGACTCAATAATATCGGGATTGGCCCCAGCGTAGTTGGTACGGACCGATACGATGGCCGGATCAATGGAAGGGTATTCACGAACGCCCAGAAAACTAAAACCAATGTAGCCAAATAGAATAATTGTAATATTGACAACAATAGTTAAAACGGGGCGCTTTATAAAAACGGCAGATAAATTCATGTACAGTTAGTTAGCTAGTGAAACTTTAACCTTCACTCCATCTTTTAATGCGAGAACACCAGTTGTCAGCACCGTGTCTCCGGCACTTATTCCAGATAAGATAACAATCTCCTTATCCGTGCGGGAACCGGTTTCAACTTTGGTTTCTTTTGCTAGTCCATTTTGTAGGATAAAGACTTTTTTTCCATCCTGGACCGGAACGATAGCTTCGGTCGGAATAGCGATTGCATCATTTTCTACTTCAATCGGCAGGATAACATTGACGAAAGAACCTACCCGAAGCCGACCCTGCTCGTTCGACGTCCGTGCCCGGACAGTCAATGTGCGGGTGTCAAGGGATACTTCAGGTTCGATCGCATAAATATTTGCTTTGATGACTGTTGGGTCGTTGGCAACACTAAATTCAATGGGCGCATTTAACTTGACCACATTACTGTATTTTTCAGGAATGGCAAATGTAATCTTGACCGAATTATCTTTGACCAAATTTGCGATCAGCGTATTGGATGAGACGATCGCACCAACTGAAATGTTTCGCAAGCCGATCATACCGCTGAATGGTGCGCGGACGGTTGTCTTGGAAATCTGCGCCTGAATTAACTGGATCTGCGCCTGCGCAGTTTTTAATGCTGCACTGGCAATATCAAATTCTTCCTGACTGATCGCGCCTTTCTGAAGTAACAGTTTTGCCCTACGCTCATTTTCTGCATTAAGCTGATTTGTTGTTTGCGCCTGCTTTAGTTGCGCTTGAAGTTCAATATCATCAATCTTGATCAACGGCTGTCCCTGTTGGATACGTTGCCCCTCGGAAAAGTAAATTTTTGTAATACGACCACTGACCTCGCTTCTGATCTCAACCTTTTCTTCGGCATCGAGGCTTCCAGACAAATTGATCGATCGATCTGCTGCAGACGACTTTGCGATAATCGCCTGCGCGGCGACAGGAGCGTCTTTTTTGATGGCAGATTGGCCACTTTCTCTTTTGTCTTTTTTTGAATTTATGAGGAAATATCCACCTCCAATAACAGCACAGGCTAAAAGGATGTAGATGGTCGTTTTTTTATTCATTGTGGTATAGTCCTTATGTGGTTTTTTGATTTGACGGATAAAGATAGGTTTATTCTAATGATGAAACCGGTTGTCAAAAGGATTTTACAATACAGACCGGAAGAGGAGAAACGATAAATATACCCACATACCCCTTATCGTGACTATACAGGCTATAAAAAAAGCTAGAAACAGGTTTCTAGCTTTTTGCATACTATTTTTTAGCTTTAGCTGCTTTCTTTTCGACTTCCTTTGGAGCTGCTTCATCTACTTTTGGTTTGATGGATGCTTTCGATAAATGCGGTCTTCTTTTTCCAAAAGAACCATTTGATATTTTTCCTCTTCTGGTTTTGATATCACCTTTTCCCATAGTATAAAATATTTTGGTTTTAACAATATATTGTTGATAAACCTAAATATACCATTTTCCTTTTGGATGTGCAATTTACTAAGTGTTAAATGATTGGAAAAATTCTTTTCTGTATGTCTATTTTAAAGTTTTGGCTGATGGTATCAAAGAACAGGTTATTGGCCGGTTTATTTTCAGCCAGCAGATACGGGATCTCCAGGATGTGATTTTTTAGTTTGATCCGATAGTAACCATAGAGCAGACCTCTGGTGGTCTGAATGGACTCAACCTGTTGTACGCCCTGTATATCCCGGAAAATATTGAACGAATAATTGTCTGCGCTAAGCTGTTCCACAAAAACCTCATTTGTTTTGACGTTAAACCATATCTGTTGGCTCTTGATCTTGCGGAAGTGATTGTTGAAAAGAAAAAGGTAGCCAATTAAAAAGAAGGCGATCGGAAGCAAGAACAATACAATTTTGATTTTTACAAAGAGTAATATCGTAATGAGAATAAGCACCACACCCATAATGACGTTAGAGATTGTTTTCTTAAGGGTAGATTGAATGAGTGCAGCGGGTGCTTCAATCAATTGGAAACCCGATTTTAAATTTTTGGAATTTATCTCTGCTGATCCGGAAAAATTAAACTTTTTCCGGATCAGCAAGTAAGCGACTAGGAGAACTAGTCCAATGATCAACAATCTCATGATGCTTTGTTAATATTGTTCTTCTGCATTTGGATATTGGACCGCTTTCACTTCTGCAACGTAATTGCTTACCGCTGTGGTGATCTGCTCATGTAAATTGGCAAAATGACGCATAAATTTGGGTTTAAAATCCGCGTTCATACCCAACATGTCGTTAATGACTAATACCTGGCCATCGCAATCGGCACCGGCGCCAATTCCAATTGTTGGAATGACTAATTTTTCGGTTACCGTTTTGGCTAAAGCTGCTGGAATTTTCTCCAATACTATGGCAAAACAGCCCGCTTCTTGTAAGGCTAGTGCATCTTCAATAAGTTTCGTTGCTTCTTGTTCTTCTTTGGCACGGACACCGAAATTTCCGAATTTGTTAATGGACTGTGGCGTTAACCCCAAATGCCCACAAACCGGGATTCCGCCAGAAATAATCTTTTTGATATTTTCAATAATTTCCAGGCCACCTTCTAATTTCAAGGCATGGGCACCGGATTCTTTCATCATGCGTACAGCAGCATTGTAAGCTTCGTTTGCAGACCCCTGGTAGCTGCCAAAAGGTAAATCTGCTAAGACCATGGCCCGTTCAGTGCCTCGTGCAACAGCTGCTGCATGGTAGATCATATTGTCGAGCGTGATGGGCAGGGTAGTTTCATATCCTGCAAATACATTGGCTGCAGAATCTCCGATCAGAATGACATCCACACCGGCACTGTCTACCATTTTGGCCATGGAGTAATCATAACTGGTCAGCATCGAAATCTTCTCCTGACGTTCTTTCATTGCTTGCAGCATTGCTGTGCTCACGCGTTTTATTTCTTTGTTTACAGACATCTTAACTTATATTGTAAGCTCAAAAGTAAGGTTTTTATCATACATTGGCCAATATTCTGCCTTGTGTTTTGTATTTTTGTAAAATGATACAGAATGAAACCCGTCTATTTAAATTTCCCAAATTTTCAGAATTAATAATCCATGAGGATGAAAATTTGATTGTTATAAATAAACCGCCTTTTGTGGCTTCTTTGGATGAAAGAGAGGGGGGGGAGATTAATATTCTCCGTTTGGCAAAGAAATATCATGCTGACGCTCAAGTCTGCCACCGTTTGGATAAGGAGACTTCAGGTATTTTGTTGATAGCTAAAAATCCGGATACCTACCGCTCGATTTCCATTGCATTTGAAAAGCGCAGAGTCAATAAGATCTACCATGCCATTATCGGTGGTACGCATACTTTTAACGATCTTGTCGTGGACTTGCCTATTTTAAACCTAGGTAATAAAAATGTATCTATTGACCGCGCAAATGGCAAGCCTGCGGAAACCATCTTTAATTCCCTTAAATATTATAAGAATTATACTTTAGTGGAGTGTAAGCCAATTACTGGACGTATGCACCAAATTCGTATTCACTTGGCTACACAGCATGCCGCAATTGTGGGGGATAGCATGTACCGTGGAAAACCCGTTTATCTGTCACAAATCAAGAAAAGAGGCTATACTTTATCGAAGGATGAAGAAGAACAACCCATCATGAAACGTTTTGCCTTACATGCCAAGCACGTTGAATTTGAATTGAATGGTGAACAAATGGTGTTTGAGGCGCCTTATCCGAAAGATTTTGCGACTTTACTGAAGCTATTGGATAAATTTGATTCTTAACCTGCCGTAAATCTTATTTATGAATCCAAAAACAAAAAAGATAATTGGCAATGTGGTGTTTGTACTGCTCATTGGTTTATTGATATGGCCGACAAGCAGAAGTTATTTTCAACAGTTGCTCATGAAGATCGGTTTATTTAAACCGAAATTGGAGGCGCCACAGCAGGTTGCAGAGCAGCCCCATGCAGGAGTAAAGAATGTCGGTGCAGCCGTGTCTTTTGTGAATCATTTGGGTGAGACAGTAACTGTAGCCGATTTAAAGGGCAAAGTGGTATTTATCAACTTTTGGGCCACCTGGTGTGGGCCATGCCGCGCGGAGATGCCTTCCATCAATGTGCTTTATAATAAATTCAAAGACAACCCCAATGTAGTGTTCCTACTTGTGGAGATAGAAGGCGATAAGGAAAAGGCTGCTGCTTTTGTCAAAAATGAAAAGCTAACTTTACCCATCAGCTATCCTAATAGCGATATTCCAAAAGAATGGCTTTCGGAGTCTATTCCAAGTACAGTCATTTTGGATAAGCAGGGCAACTTAGCGACACGGCATGAGGGTATGGCTGATTATTCTACACCCGATGTGGCAAACTTTATTCAAGATTTAATCAATAAATAATTACGATCTATACATTAGCATGACCAGAGCAGAACTTATTCATCAAATCAAAGAGAAACGTTCGTTTTTATGTGTCGGATTGGACACAGACCTTACCAAGATTCCTGAGCACCTGTTGGATGATGAGGATCCGATCTACAGTTTCAATAAAGCAATTATTGATGCTACAGCTGATTTATGTGTCGCTTATAAACCAAATATTGCCTTCTATGAATGTTACGGACTAAAAGGATGGCAGTCGCTTCAAAAAACTTGGGCGGCATTGCCGAAAGATTGTTTTAGTATCGCTGATGCCAAACGTGGCGACATCGGAAATACCTCAGGCCGTTACGCAATGGCATTTTTTGATGAGTCAAATTCAGGGTTAGGATTCGACAGCATTACCATTGCTCCGTATATGGGGAAAGATTCGGTGACACCGTTTTTGGACTTCAAAGATAAGTGGGCTATTGTACTGGCATTAACATCCAATGAAGGCAGCCTGGACTTTCAGAATTTTGAGAATAAGGAAGGGCTTCAGTTATTTGAGCAGGTCATTGACAAAGTAAATACTTGGGGCACTATAGACAATTTAATGTATGTCGTCGGTGCGACGAGAGGAGAGGGTTTTATTAAGATCCGTCAACATGCACCAGAACATTTCCTATTGGTGCCGGGGGTAGGTGCACAGGGTGGCTCATTGGAAGATGTTTGTAAATATGGGATGAATAAAGACTGTGGGCTCCTGGTGAATAGTACCAGAGGAATTATATATGCTTCAAAAGGACGTGATTTTGCGGAACGTGCGCGTGAGGAAGCTTTGAAATTACAAAAAGAAATGGAAATAGAACTGCTAAAAGCAGGTATTATTTCCTGATTTGACATTTAATAATTCATTCGTAATACTTACCTTTGCAGCATGCCAGAAAAAATTATCATTCTAGACTTCGGGTCTCAATACACGCAATTAATTGCAAGACGTGTCAGAGAACTAAATGTGTATTGTGAGATACACCCGTTTAATAAATTGCCAGATTTTGACGAATCTGTGAAAGGTGTTATATTCTCCGGAAGCCCCTTTTCGGTTCGACAAGAGGATGCACCTCAAATTGATTTTGTCGCTATTCAGGAGCGCTTTCCACTTTTAGGAGTGTGTTATGGTGCACAGTACATTGCTCAAAAATCGGGTGGAGATGTATTGCCATCTGAAATTCGTGAATATGGTCGTGCAAATCTGCAATTTGTCAATAGTGAAAATGAATTGTTGGCAGGCGTACCTGTACAATCTCAAGTATGGATGTCGCATGGAGATACCATTAAAGAGGTGCCCGCAAACTTTGATATCATTGCCAGTACAGATAAAGTACGCGTAGCAGCTTATCAGGTAAAAGGTACACGTACTTATGGTATACAGTTTCACCCAGAAGTAACACATAGCACGGATGGCGCTATTTTATTGAAAAATTTTGTTGTTGGTATCTGTGGTTGTGCGCAAGACTGGACTCCAGATGCATTTGTAGAGACAACCGTAGCCTCATTGAAAGAACAGCTGGGTGAAGACCATGTGATCATGGCTTTATCTGGAGGGGTAGATTCTACTGTTGCTGCAGTTTTATTACACCATGCAATCGGACAGAAATTACACTGTATTTTCGTGGATCATGGCTTGCTGCGTAAAGATGAATACGAGCAAGTATTGGATTCTTACAAAAATATGGGTTTAAATATTAAAGGAATTAATGCAAAAGACTTATTCTATGGTCGTTTGGCAGGAGTTTCTGAACCTGAGGAGAAGCGTAAGATTATCGGTAATTCCTTTATTGATGTGTTTGACGAAGCAGCGAAGGAAATTCAAAAAGAATTACCGGCAGGAATCGAAGCCAAATGGTTGGGACAGGGGACAATTTATCCTGATATTATAGAATCAGTTTCGGTTAAAGGACCTTCAGCAACCATAAAATCGCATCATAATGTCGGCGGTTTGCCTGATTTTATGAAATTGAAAGTTGTTGAACCATTGAAGACTTTATTCAAAGATGAGGTCAGAAGAGTGGGTAAGGCATTAGAGGTAGATCAGGCGATTTTGGGTAGACATCCATTTCCGGGTCCAGGTTTGGCTATTCGTATTTTAGGTGATATTACTGCTGAAAGAGTGAGAATTGTTCAGGAAGCAGATGCAATCTTTATCAATAACCTAAAGGAATCTGGTTGGTATGATAAAGTATGGCAAGCTGGTACGATCTTTTTACCTGTACGTTCAGTTGGTGTAATGGGTGACGAACGTACTTACGAGCATGTTGTGAGCTTAAGAGCTGTAGGATCGCTTGATGGAATGACTGCAGATTGGATACATCTACCTTACGACCTGTTGGCAAAAATTTCAAATGAAATTATCAACCATGTGAAAGGAATAAACAGAGTTGTATATGATATCAGTTCAAAACCACCCGCTACGATTGAGTGGGAATAAAATATGGGTTGCAGCACTCGTGGCATTATGTCTGGCGAGCTGTACAACCAAAAAAAGCACGGTATTGCGTTCGCCCTCTTCTAGTCGGGGCGAACAGCAAACTGCTGTCACTAAACCAAGCAGTGAGAAAGATAAGCCTACCATAAAGGTAGGTGATGTGCAAACTGTAAATGGCCATTCGGTTAAGAACAATAAAATTGCACTGCTTTTGCCGTTTGAATTAAATAGCATCGCTAAAACGGTGACTACAGAAGATGTCGAGCGCTCTGCTCTGGCACTGGATTTTTACCAAGGTTTTCAATTAGGTCTCGATAAGATTGCTAAAGACGGAATGCTGTTTGATTTACAGGTTATCGATTCACGCGATGATGTCACCTATAATGCGTCCTTGGGAACTGCTGCGGCAGTAAAAGATGCGGCGCTTGTTGTCGGACCTGTGTACCCTCGGGAAATTAGAAGTTTTGCGCAGACTTTTGCCAACAAAAATGTTCTTCAGGTTTCCCCATTGGCTGCAACGATGGCTTCTGAATTTAGCGTACCCAACCTTGTTTCCATGACACCGTCGATACGGACCCATGCTGAAACAATGGCGAAATACGTTGCCGATCAGTATTATAATGGCGATCAAATTTTGATCTATGATGCTGGCGATGATGAGAGCAAACAGTTTTTGGTCAATTTTTCCAAAGAAGTGACAAAGGCGAATGCGCAGGCAAAGATTAAAACAGTGATGAGCATCAATGAGCTCAATAATAGCCTTGTACTTGCAGGAACGAATCATGTTGTGTCCGGAACAGCTAATAAGAATCTCGTCAAAGGATTGTTGGATGCTATGGATGAGCGTTTCTTGAATCCGGGTAATCAATTCAAGTTGTATGGACATCCGAACTTTTCAAAACTTTCTTTTGAAAATTTTGAAAATATGGACTTTTATGGCTTAACGATTACTTCTTCGAGTCTGGCCGATGAATCAGATGGTGATACGAGAAAGTTTATAGCAAATTATAAATCGCTGTATAAAGTCGATCCTTCGGAGTTTTCCTATAAGGGCTACGATGCGGCTGTTTATTTTGGCCGTTTGCTCCATAAATATGGTGTTGACTATGTAAGCCATATCACCCAGGAAAAATTCTCGGGGCTCAATAGTGATTATAAGTTTGAGTTTTATCCAAAATGGGGCTATGCCAATAGAGCTTTAGGGATAATGGTCTATCACAATAAGAAATTTGAAAGAAAATAATCTTTGAATGGCTGAATTCAGTGAAAAACGTGTTTACCAACAAATACGTAATTTTGAGCGTGCAATGGATGGTTTTGAGGGAGATCAGCCATTCTCACGATATTTGACGTCTTTTTTTAAGGAAAATAAACAGATGGGTTCTTCGGATCGGAAGTCTACTTCCCGTTTGTGCTATAATTATTTTCGTTTGGGGGCGGCGGCCTCAGGGTTGTCGCAGCAGCGACGACTGGTGCTTGCTGAGTTTTTATGTGAAAAAGACAGCCCATTGGTCAACATACTTGAACCTGCATATCGTGAAAAGCTGGGTTTACCTGTAGACGAAAAGATCGCTTTTCTAGTATCTGAAGGACTGATAAAAAGTGAGGATCTATTTCCATTTACGGCATATTTTTCGCCCCAGATTGATACCAAACTTTTTTTGGAGAGCCAACTGGTACAACCACATTTGTATATTCGAGTAAAAAGGGGTAAAAATAAAATCGTACGTGCGATTTTAGATGAAAATCAGATTCCCTATCATGAATTGGACGATCAAACTATCGCTTTAGTGAATGGTACCTCATTGCAGCGATTTTCAACATTAGAAGGACTTGTTGAAGTACAGGATCTATCTTCGCAGCGTACACTTGCATTTATGAAGCCTGAGGAAAGGGAATCCTGGTGGGATGCTTGCGCAGCATCTGGAGGTAAGTCTCTTTTGCTAATGGATGCCTGTCCCTCGATAAATCTATTGGTATCTGACCTTCGTATGAGTATTCTTCGAAATCTGGACGAGCGATTTGACCTTGCTGGAATTAAGCATTATCGAAAGAAGATACTAGACCTAACAAAAGATCCATACCCCATATTGGGGAATGAAAAATTTGACGGCGTGTTGTTGGATGCACCTTGTACAGGCTCCGGAACTTGGGGTCGCACACCAGAGATGATCCGGCAGTTTAAAACTGATAAGATCGCTGAATTTAGTACATTGCAAAAGACAATTGCAAGTCATGTCGCCGGTTATGTGAAAGTGGGTAAAGCACTGATCTATATTACCTGCTCGATATTTAAGGCTGAAAATGAAGAAGTGGTGGATTACATTTTAAATAATTTGGGTTTTGAACTGGAGAGCATGCGTTGTCTGGATGGTTATACGGAAAGAGCGGATACTATGTTTGTCGCCCGGTTGATCAAAAAATAAGCGGGTTGGTTTAAAAATATAAAAGAGCCTATTCTTTTCCTAAGAATAGGCTCTTTATTTTATCTCCGACCATTTGCAATCCGGACGGATCCGTTAGTCGCATTTACTTGGAATGACAAGCACCGGGCAGGTAGCTTTGCGAATAACGGATTCAGATACAGAACCTGAAATAAAATGGTCGAATCCAGTTCGTCCATTAGATCCCATTATAATCAGATCTGCTGACCATTCATGCGAAGCGGCAAGAATCTCTTCTTTGATGGAGCCAATTCGGTTGAAAAGATATACTTCTCCTGAGTCCGTAAATTCGCGGCTTAATTTTTCAAGATACTTTTGCGCATTTTCCTGTTCCATTTCGGATACTTCCGGCACAATGATTGGTTGTTGGCCCAATAGGGGATCAGCTCCAAAATTAGTCGGTGAGGTGGGTGGAATAACCGTGACGAGCGCAACTGAGGCGTTAAATACCTGAGCCATTTCCTTCGCGTAGAGAATGGCTTTCTCTGAACATGGAGCATCATCGACTGCAACGAGTATTCTTTTGAATTTTAAATTTGTATTCTCCATATCTACTATAATTAATTTATCTTCGTTTTATAATATATAATCACATATTTGACAATTTTGTTTTGTTTGGCCAATGAAATATGGTATTTGTACGTTAGCTCTTGTTCCCTTGCGTGCGGAACAGGCACATCGGAGTGAAATGGTTTCCCAAGTGCTATTTGCAGAATTATTTGAAATTCTGGAAATACAGGCAGACTGGACAGCGATAAGGCTATTAGAAACAGGTTACCTGGGTTGGATTCAGAACGGCCAGTTTAGGGAGCTTGATCCTGTGGAGATGGAAGAATATCTCGACGCAGATCTAAGCCAGGTTGGCAGGGAAGGCGGCTTGCTTCTGAATGGTACAGAGCAGTTACACCTCTGTCATGGTACAAAGCTATATTTAGGTGAAGCAGATCGGTTTCGGGTAGCGCAGCTGGATATGACTTACCGGGGCAGTGTCAACTCCTTTTCTAAGGCCGATTTTGAAACTAAAGTTGCGGAACTGGCTATGAGCTATAAGGATACACCTTATTTATGGGGTGGACGTTCACAATGGGGAATAGACTGTTCTGGTTTTTCCCAGTTGATCTATAGCTGTTTTGGCATATCTTTGCCGAGAGATGCGTATCAGCAAGCGGAAATCGGGACGACAGTGGATTTTATTTCGGAAATTAAGGTCGGCGATTTAGCTTATTTTGACAACGCGGACGGGCGGATTACCCATGTGGGCATTATGTTGGATCGGGATACCATTATCCACGCCTCAGCGAAGGTGCGTATTGACCGGATGGACAACGAAGGGATTTTCAATCAGGAACTGAATCGGTATTCCCATAAATTGCGGATTATTAAACGCTATATGTAGTCAAGATTTGAACAAAAGAAAAGGCGATAAGATTATCTTATCGCCTTTTCTTTTCTGTTCAACCGCCGACTAGAAGTGGAACTGTACACCTAAAGTTGGTGCCAAAGAATTCGCATCTAGACCAAATGTATTTGTTGATCTATCAGCTGTTTTGTTGTTATTATGGTTGTAGTATAAACCTCTAACTTTTAATTCGATACCGATTTTGCTAGTTGGGAAATACGCCATACCTGGAGCTAACTCAACACCGTAATTTTCGAATTTTGATTCTGATTTTACACTAGCCACTTCAGTTGTAGTTTTTCCCCATGACATTGGTACAGATAACTGAGCAAAGAATCTTAATGGACCATTAGCAGAATATTTTCTGACGAATGGAGAAACTTGGAAAGCATCTCTTTTTGTACTGTTTTCTTTGTTCGTTTCATTTTTACTCCAATCGTAACCTACACCAGTACCTACTGCCCAGTTGTCACTTACGAAGTAACCAACAGTTGGGTTGATGGAGAATGAATTATCTTTTAAGTCAGTATCTTTAACTTTAGAAGTTTGGAAGCCGACCTGACCACCAACCATGATTTTACCTTTTTCAGTTTGTGCGTTTGCTGCGATTGTTAAACCTGCAATGGCAGCTAATGTAAGTAAAGCTTTTTTCATGTCTTTTTATTTTAATAGTTTGTTCTGTGTGTCAGTTAATTACTTTCTGACTTTTTTAATTTGTTAGTCAAATATCGCAAAGTTATTTTATTTTATTGTCACTAGATTGTCTAGATGTTTTGTCTAAATCGTAAATTATAGTGGTTCAATCAATTAAAATTTACTATATTTTTATTTTTAGCGATTCTAATTAGCGATAATGATATTAAGTTGACTTTTTGTAATTTATTGTCAGTTTCAGGTAAGAATAACAAAAAAAGCCATTTGTCACAAAAAGACAAATGGCTTTTTTTGTTATTTATTAAATTCGATTTCTACTCGAAATATTCTTTTATGCGTTCAAAGAATGATTTTTCGCTTTTACCGGGTTGTGGTTTAAAGTTTGGCGATTCTTTCAATTTATTCAGTAATTCTTTTTCTTCGTTGGATACAGCTTTTGGTGTCCAGATATTGACATAAACGAGTTGGTCTCCTTTATGGTAGGAGTTGACTTCGGGAATACCTTTTCCTTTTAGACGTAGTATTTTACCTCCCTGTGTTCCGGGTTCAATTTTTATTTTGGCTTTTCCGTCAATTGTAGGCACCTCTACACTGGTACCTAATGTCGCATCCACGAAATTAATGTACAGATCATAAATAACATTTAGGCCATCACGTTTTAAGCTTTCGTGAGGTACTTCTTCGATTAAGATGATTAGGTCTCCAGGAATACCGCCGCGTGGAGCTGCATTACCCTTGCCGCTCATCGAGAGCTGCATCCCTTCGCTAACACCTGCAGGGATATTGATAGCGATTGTTTCTTCACCGCGCTCTAATCCTTCACCTCGGCAAGTTGTACATTTTGCGGTAATTTCAACACCTTCACCATTACAGGTAGGACAGGTACTAGTTGTTTGCATTTGTCCCAAGATCGTATTGGTCACCCTTCGTACTGATCCTGAGCCGCCACAGGTTTTACAGGTATGGAAAGAAGATTTATCTTTCGCTCCTGTGCCATCACAACTATGACAGGAAACTTGTTTGTTTACTTTAACTTTTTTCTCAACACCTTTAGCGATCTCTTCAAGAGTCAATTTAACTTTAATACGTAAATTGCTTCCACGCGCTACGCGACGTCCTCCACGTTGACCTCCGCCACCACCTCCAAAGAAGCTTTCAAACGGATGCCCACCACCAAAAATATCACCGAACTGACTGAATATATCATCCATATTCATGCCGCCGCCGCCACCGTAACCACCGCTTGCTGAATTGCCGGCGTGGCCAAATTGGTCGTAACGTTGACGCTTTTGTGGATTGCTCAAGATA
>NZ_BEYR01000001.1:1220690-1977748 GCF_002933815.1 Sphingobacterium sp. HMA12 | reverse complement strand
CCTCAGCAGCTTCCTTAAATTTTTCCTCAGCTTCATGGTCGCCGGGATTTTTATCCGGGTGATATTTAATCGCTAATTTGCGATAGGCTGATTTAATCTCCTTCTCGTCGGCTGAACGCGCGACACCAAGTATATCGTAATAATCTCTTTTTGACATCGTCTTACTATTATTGACCTATAACTACTTTCGCGTGACGAATCACTTTGTCACCTAGGTAGTACCCTTTTTCGATTACGTCCACTACTTTATTTTTTAAATCTGCCGTTGGTGCTGGAATAGAGGTAATGGCTTCTTGCAATTCAGGATCAAATGCTTGACCGACTGTTTCCATTTCTTTTAACCCCAATTGAGACAATGTTTGTCTTAGTTTGTTGTTGACGATATCCATTCCCGTTTTAACAGATGCCACATCTGTGGCAGTTTCCATTGCATTTAGGGCACGGTCAAAATCATCCAAAGTAGGTAATAACTTTCCGATCACATCTTTTCCCGCTGATTGAATCAATTCAACACGCTCTTTGCTTGTACGTTTTCTGTAATTGTCAAATTCAGCAGATAGACGAATGTATTTATCCTTTGCCTCTGCCAATTCGGCTGCCAGCTTCTCTTCAGGAGACAATTCTACCTGATTTTCCGAAGGCTGCTCTTGTTGATCAGAAGAATTAGTTTCTACTTGATCTTGACTCTCATCATAATAATTATCTTGCTCATTCATATCTTCAATGCTAAAATAGATTCAAAAATTTACTATATCTTCCTTTGTCAAAGTTTTTGCCAAACAATAAAATTCCGACAGCTTGTCAGATTTTATTAAAAAAGCCTAACAATTTGTCGGAATTTGCAAAAATGTCTCTTTAATTGTCAGTTTTTCGTTTAGATGCTGACATCATCCTGTAGAATACCATCCCCAGTTTTAATTATCCGGGATGGCATATTGCGAATAATGGTATAATCGTGGGTGGCCATTAAAATTGCAGTCCCAGAATTGGCAATGTCACGCAGTAGAAGGACAATTTCCTCCGAAGTCGCCGGATCCAGATTACCGGTAGGCTCATCCGCCAAAATGATCTCCGGATTATTGAGCAATGCGCGAGCAATAACAATCCGCTGTTGTTCACCTCCTGAAAGCTCATGGGGCATTTTCTTTAATTTGGAGCGAAGTCCGACTTTTTCCAATACATCCAGGATGCGACTATCAATCATTTTTTTGTCTTTCCAGCCTGTCGCCTTTAGGGCAAACTCCAGGTTCTTCTCTATCGTCCGGTCGGAGAGTAAATGAAAGTCCTGAAAGACAATTCCCAATTTCCTGCGTAAATAGGGGACATCATTTTCATGAAGCTTTTTGAGGTCAAACCCCGCGATCATTCCTTCGCCACTGCCGATATATAAATCGCCGTAGATGATTTTTAATAAACTACTTTTTCCGCTGCCAGACTGTCCGATAAGGTAGAGAAATTCACCCTTCCCGATGTTTAAATTGACATTGGATAATACTAAATGTTTCTGTTGAAAGATATCAACGTTCTTTAATGTAATTACTTTATTTTCAATCATGGGCGTTAAAACTCTAATTTTTTAATTTGACCAAAAGGCAATTCTTTCACCAATTGCATGATATATTCCGCCTTTTCTCCCAATCCGATTTTGTCAAGGGATTTGTCCGGTCGATCCACTCTAAAATATGCCAACAAGGTGAAGGCATCATCTCGCAGCTGTACATAGTCGGGGATTTTGGCGACACCTCTTACTTTAATGATATACATGATTTCAAAGTTAGTATTTTTAATGCAATTTCTGTACTATGAATTTAACGGAAGCTTACTGGTTTGCAAATAGAAAGTCCAAGGTATTTATTCCGTCAGCATAATCATCCAGGGCCGGACATTGACTTTCTCCAAAATGAAAGACTGGCGGCTGAATGTTCAATTGCACTTCGGAGACCACACATTGGATGTTTTCAGCTTGTTGATTCAGCTCATTCTCGACATCTGCAAGGTTGTTGTATTCCTCGTAATAAACAACAGATAGCGGAGATGCTGTACGCTGATCCTGTTTGAGCAATAGAAAACCATTGTCAAAATGTTTATCTCCATTGATCAGATAGATGGATTTATTATAGTCGTAATTGTTATTGTACTTATAGTGGTCGGCCACATTTTTAAAATCCGCTATACCTTCAAAAAAATGGGAAACATGATAATCTTTTGGAATAAAAATTTTGGAAACTGAACGACAGCCGAGTCCAAAATAATCAAAGATATCGTGTCCCAAAGCTTGTAGTTGTGCGGCGGATTCCGTACCTGTAATGACACCAACGCTATTTCTGTTGCGACGGATAATATGCGGCTTAGCGCCAAAATAGTAATCGAAATAACGGGCCGTATTGTTTGATCCCGTCGCAATGACGAGATCAAAGTCTTTGAGTTTATCTACAATTTCAAAAGTTGTTTCAAAAGCTGGTTCGATCTGTTTTAGACGATTGAGTACATAGGTCGTTAAACCAGCATCATCTGAGGACACCTTAACTTTTGCCTTAAACCCACTGATTAATACACAAAGGATATCATGAAAACCAACCAGTGGAATATTTCCGGCCAGAACCAAGCCTACTGTTTTAGCTGACTCGCTATCCGGATAGTCCTGTAGCCAGTGACCAAGCTGCTCTTCGGTTAAGTTGGAAGCAATCGCATGAAGGGCACTTTCAACATTTTTTATGGTATACCAAGGGTTTTTATGTTGGGCCAGTTGGATGATCTGAGTAAGATCTTCAGGCTGCTTTTTCAACAGTTCACCCAGTTTTACAAACGCATTTATTCGTTGTTGCTTTGTCAAAATATTAAATTTTTAAAAGATGAATACACAAATTTGTGTTATATTTGTGCTGTTAACATTAATCAACGTGAATCAACTAGCCTTATTGTACAATCAGACTTTGTTTTCATATTGATAATGCAAAAATAGTTTATTTATCATAATTGTGAGGTTATAAATGGCGATTAAAATTACAGACGAATGCATTAACTGTGGTGCTTGCGAACCGGAATGCCCAAATAATGCAATATACGATGCTGGTGTAACTTGGAAATTCTCAGATGGGACTGCTTTGGATGGTGTTATAGATTTTGGTGATGGCGTTACGCTGGATGCGAATGAATCACAGGAAGCGATCTCAAATGAAGTCTATTATATTGTTTCAGATAAATGTACGGAGTGCGTAGGTTTCCACGATGAACCTCAATGTGCTGCTGTTTGTCCGGTAGATTGTTGTGTGGATGACGAAGATGTACGTGAATCTAACGATGAGCTATTAGCGAAAAAAGCTTGGTTACACGCGGAATAATTTTTTGATTCCGTTAAAATATAAAGCAGGATAAGAAATTATCCTGCTTTTTTTATGCTCCTGCATTTCTGAGAAATCGGTATTTTGTTGTGAAACAGGGCCGATTTAAATAATAATATTTGCAAAAGCATAGGATTTTTTTATTTTTGTTCTTTTGACCATTAAAATCTTTTAAATGTTAAAAACCAAAATAGGGTTAATCACCCTGATCACAGTTACATTAGCTTGTATCATTGCTGTATTATACGAATTTGATGTTGTAGGCTTTTCGCATGAATTTCTAATGGCTGTCCGTTGGATAGTTGCCACCGTTTTGGTTGTCAATGCGCTTTATAAGAAAAATTTGACCACTTGGATACTTACTTGTATGATCCTGGGCATTTTTGTTGGCCTGGATTTTCCCAACCTGGCAATCTCTTTGCAACCATTGAGCAAAGGTTTCATCAAACTAGTAAAAACAATTGTTGGACCCATTCTTTTTGCTACATTGGTTTATGGGATTGCAGGGCACTCTGACCTAAAACAGGTAGGACGTATGGCCTGGAAGTCTATGCTGTATTTCTTCTGTGCAACGACCTGTGCTATTTTTATTGGTTTAGGTGCCATTAATCTGACTCGTGCAGGAGTGGGAGTGGATGTCGCACATATGCCACATGAAGAGCTGCCAGCACCTAAAGAAAGTATGGATGAACATGTCTTGAAGTCACTGCCCGACAATGTACATCCTGTCTATAAATTTACCTCATTTATCCGTGACCTTTTTCCGGAGAATATCGTAAAATCTGTTGCCGATAATCAGGTGCTACAAATTGTTGTCTTTTCGGTGCTTTTCGGAATCGGGCTTGCCATGGTGGATGAGAAGAAGCGGAAACCGCTGGTGGATTTTACGGAAAGTATGTCTGAGACAATGTTTAAATTCACAAACATCATTATGTATTTTGCACCGGTCGGTGTTGGTGCTGCAATGGCATACACGGTGGGACATCTTGGTGTTGATATTTTGAAAAACCTATTTATGCTGCTGGCAACATTGTATTTCGCTTTGTTTTGCTTTTTGACTTTGGTACTGCTTCCTGTAGCACTTTATTTAAAAATTCCTGTCAGACGTTTTATCAATGCCATTAAAGAACCTGTCTCGATTGCTTTCGCTACAACAAGTTCGGACGCTGCTTTGCCTAAAGCAATGAGTGCAATGGAAAAATTTGGCGTTCCGCGTAAGATCGTTTCATTTGTTATCCCGACAGGCTATAGTTTTAACCTGGATGGCACTTCGCTGTATTTATCGTTGGCTGCAATTTTTGTTGCGCAGGCAGCCGGTATTCACTTGTCGTTTGGACATCAGCTCATGATTGCCTTTACGTTAATGATTACCTCTAAGGGCGTGGCAGCAGTGCCTCGTGCTTCGTTAATTATCCTAATTGCGACGGCTGATCAGTTTGGTCTGCCAACCTTTGTTATCGCCGCGATTCTGGGTATAGACGAGTTGATGGATATGGCACGCACTTCGGTTAACGTTGTTGGGAATTGTCTTGCAACGGTAGTTGTCGCGAAGTGGGAGGGTGAGTTTGATGAAGAAGCGCCTTACCGCGAAGATTCGGAAGAATTGGTTTAAGATGCTCGACATAACATACATAAAAAAGCTGCGTTAACAGAAATGTTAACGCAGCTTTTTTATGTAAAATCCTAGTAGACAGTTTATCGGCCATCTACATAATACCAAAGGTTGCCTTGCCGTTTAAATGTCGACTTTTCATGATGGATCTGTACTTGCAGCGTTGAATCCAGGTAATGTGCCTCAAATTCTACCGTGGAAAATGTTGCTTTTATAATATTCAGCTGCATCCACTTATTTTCTTGCGCCCATTGCTGAATCGCATCCTTGTGTTGGAATCTTCGTGTGGTCGGGTGGAATGTGTTGTATAAAAAGTCAATGTTCCCTACAGCAAAAGCACTGTAGCGTGCCCGCATAAGTGCTTCGGCAGTTGTTGCTTTGCCCTGGTTGCTGTGTACTAGCTGACAGCATTCTGTAAAAGTAAGTCCTGAGCCACAAGGGCAAGAAAGAGTTGTTTCAATCACGCTTTTTAGGGTTTACCAGCCTTTAATGGCGCCATTTTTAAAGACCTTTTTTGCTGTTGCTTCTACTTCCGGAGATTGATAGGACTGTATAAACTGCTGTACTTTTTCGTCATTTTTATTATCTGCCCGTGCGACGATTAAGTTGACATAAGGGGATTCCTTATCCTCTGTAAATAAACCTTCTTTTTCAGGGTCTAGTCCAGCCTGTGACGCAAAGCTATTATTGATAATCGCTATTGCAACCTGAGGATCATCAAGTACGCGGGGTAGCTGTGGAGCTTCCATCTCAATAATTTTGACCTGCTTCGGATTGCTGACAATATCTGTCACTTTTGGTTGTATACCTACATTCTCTTTTAAACCGATGATTCCCTCACGTTGGAGCAACAAGAGTGCACGTCCACCGTTTGTTGGATCATTTGGAATAGCGATGCTTGCTCCCGGTTGGAGCGCTGTAATCGTCTTGATCTTTTTGGAATAAGCGACAATCGGAAATACAAAGGTATTGCCGACGATGGTTAATTTGGTAAAGCCACGTTGTTTGGACTGTTCCTGTAGATAAGGCTGGTGCTGAAACACATTGACATCTATATCACCCTGATTCAAGGCTTCATTTGGAACAACGTAATCATTGAAGGAAACCAGTTCCACATCCAGATTGAACTTTTCTTTTGCAACTTTCTTAGCCGTTTCAGCAAGTTCCTTTTCAGGACCTGTTACCACACCAACTTTAAGGATATTTTCCTTCTTTTCCCTGTTATTACAAGCTACAATAGTCGTCAGACTAAAGGCAAAGATCGCAAATGCATAGTTCAATTTTTTCATATGATACAATTAATGTTAACGATGGTTTACTTTTTTTGATATGTAATCACCTGTATACTGCAACAGGAATACGATTAAAATTAATAAAATAAGAACAGAATTCATGATAAAGGTGTCATAACCTACATAGCCATACTGATAACCAATCTGTCCTAGTCCCCCAGCTCCAACGGCACCGCCCATTGCCGAATAACCCACAAGTGTAATTAAGGTGATCGTCGCATTGTTGACCAGTGATGGGAGCGCCTCGGGGAGCAGCACTTTGAAGATAACCTGCTGTGTGCTCGCACCCATGGCTCTGGCGGCTTCAATTAAGCCATTGGGAATCTCCAGTAAGCTGTTTTCCACCAATCGCGCGATAAATGGTGCTGCGCCAATACTTAAGGGGACCAATGCTGCCGACATACCTATTGATGTTCCTACAAGCTGACGTGTAAATGGAATCATCCAGACAATAAGAATAATGAATGGAATAGATCTGAACACGTTCACTAAGAGCGAAACAATCTGATGCATGGTTTTGTTTTCCAGCAGCTGATGTTTCCGTGTGAGGAAGAGATAGATTCCAAGTGGAAGCCCGATTACAAATCCAAAAAAGCCCGACAGGAAAGTCATCATAAGTGTTTCGAGCGTTCCCGATAAAAGTAAATCCAGTACTTGATCAGACATAACCTAGTATTTTAGTTTGCGGATGCTGTTCTTTTAAATAAGAGAGACTCGCTGTTATATTTTCGATATCGCCAGACAATTCAGCTAATATAACGCCGAATTTCATTTCCCCGACGTAGTCGATCTGTGCTGTGATAATATTTGTTTTAACCTGAAATTGCTGTTCCAATTGTTGAATAAAAGGAATAGACTCTTCGCTCGATGTGATGTAAATCTCAACAAGAGGATTTCCCTCGGCCTTTAATCGCTCCTGAAAACCTAAAGGAATATCAACCTGCAGCGCGGACTGTATAAAATTTTGGGTAGTTTCCTGCTGTGGGTTTGCAAAAATCATTTCAACCGAACCACTTTCAATTAAAGTTCCATGATCCAGGACGGCGACTTGGTCACATATTCTTTTGATCACATCCATTTCATGGGTGATCAATAAGATGGTAAGTCCCAGTTGTTTATTGATTTTTTTTAATAAAGTAAGGATAGATTTTGTTGTTGCAGGATCCAATGCGCTGGTCGCTTCATCACAAAGTAGAATATGTGGATCATTGGCCAGAGCACGGGCTATAGCAACCCGTTGTTTTTGTCCTCCGGACAGGTTAGCCGGATAGCTTTCGGCTTTGTCTTCCAGGCCTACCAAGTGCAGTAACTCGGAAACTTTTTGGCGGATAGACGTTTTTGATTTGCCTTCAAGCTGCAATGGAAAAGAGATGTTTTCAAAGACAGTTAGCGACGACAGCAAATTGAAATGCTGAAAGATCATTCCAATTTTTCTCCGTTTCATCATTAAGTCTTTGGAAGACATGGACATCAAGTCTTCATTCTCAATAATGACTTGACCAGTATCTGGTCTTTCCAAAAGATTGACGCAGCGGATCAGTGTACTTTTTCCGGCACCGGAAGCTCCTATGACACCAAATATTTCTCCTTTATCGATGAACAGAGAAATATTTTTCAATGCATCGATTCGTCTGGATTTGACCTGGAATGATTTAGATATGTTGTTTAGTTGAATCATTGACCCTCTAGGGATTTATGCATTTATGTTAACAAAGTGGATGTCGATATAAATGTACATAAATGCAGTTGATAAATTACAATGAAATGACGAAAAAAAATGGCTATTGATCCGGTCTTTCCAGACTTCAATTACTGTCCGAAAAGACCGGTCTATAGGAACAGATTTTTAGGATAAGGAGTAAGCTGATACAACTTGTTTTCCAGATCCAAGTCCTTCTATGCCGTATTCAATTATATCTCCATCGCGGAGGAATCGTTGTGGGGATTTTCCCATCCCAGAGCCTGCTGGCGACCCTGTTGAGATAATGTCACCTGGAAGAAGGGACATAAACTGGCTTAAATACGATATCAGTTTCGGCACACGGTAAATAAAATCGCTTGTATTACCATTTTGCATCAGTTCACCGTTTAATTTGAGCCAGATTCTCATGTTATCTACATCTTGAATTTCATCTTTGGTGGCAATGAACGGACCAATAGGAGCGAATGTATCGCAACCTTTACCTTTGTCCCAGGTGCCACCTCTTTCGATCTGAAACTCCCGTTCAGTCACATCGTTATGTAATACATAGCCAAAAACATAATCCAGCGCTTCTTCTTCACTGACATAGGAAGCTTTCTTGCCGATAACGATAGCAAGTTCGGTTTCCCAATCGGATTTCACGGAATTTTTAGGTAATGTAATACCATCGAAAGGCCCATTAAATGCAGAAACCGATTTCATGAATACAATAGGTTCTGCCGCTTGTTGCAAGTTGGTCTCCTTGACGTGATCGTCGAAGTTAAGTCCAACACAAAGAATTTTGGAAGGAGTTTCTAAAGGAGTGCCGATACGTTCATTCGCATCGATTTCTTTTAGGGTTTCGCTATTCTTTTCTACATATGTCTGAAGTTTCTCCAAATTTGCCGGATTTGCAAAGAAATCACGGTTATATTGAAAATTTCCTTCTGAAACATCATATTTCTTTTCATTTAAAATGACTCCCGCCTTTTCGGAGCCCTTTGCGCCATATCTAAAAATCTTCATAAGCCGCAAATATACGGATTTTGTCCCGAAAAGGCTTGAAATTAACCGGAATTAACAATTAACCAATGTGTAAATTATCTATACAATTATTGTCCAAAGTCGGATATTTAAACGGAAATTTCTCATTAAGGATCTTTTTATTGCTCACGCGGGTTCCGTTGAGTACCATTTCCTGTCCTTTTTTTCCAAGAAATAGCCTAATCAAAAATGCGGGTACAGGAATAGGAAGGTACAGTATGCCATATCGCCGTCTTGCAATCCGTTTAGTGAACTGGCCAATCGGCATAGGTTCGGACGAACAGGCATTGTAAACGCCAGCGACAGCATTGTTTTGTATGGCAAATAGAAGCATTCGGGTAAGATCCTCCATGTGGATCCAGCTCAGCACCTGTTTGCCCGATCCCAAAATGGGACTTAGCCGAAAACGTAACAACTGATTGATCTCTTTCAACATACCCTGGTCTTTGCTGAGCACAACTCCGAATCGAAAGACGACGAGTCTTTTTCCAAGGGTTTCGATAGGTTTGACACTACCTTCCCAAAGGTTGCAGACCCAGGATAAAAAATCGCCGCCCTGAGGATCACCTTCTTCAAATGGCTTTTTTTGATAGCTGTCATCGGCTCCATACCAACCGATCGCTGATGCTGATATAACGGCCTTTACCTGATTTGGAATCTGTTTTAATGTCTGATAAATCAGCTGCCCACTCTCTACACGGCTGGATATAATTTCTTGTTGATACGCTTTGCTCCATCGTGCGGCATTGAGATTGGCGCCAGCTAAATTGATGATGTAATCAGCCTCCTGGATTGATCTTATATCAACGATTTGCTTTTTCGGGTTCCAGTCGACATACCGAACGTTATGTTGTGCCGGATGAGCCTTTGGATCTCTTGTGAAGATGATTACTTCATAGAAATTGGCGACCAGCAATTTTGTCAAATGAAGGCCAACAGCGCCTGTTCCTCCTGTAATAATTACTTTTTCCATGGATTAAATTTCATCTTATTTGATCACGATATCTCTATTGTCCTCCTTAATTATCTCTTGTGCGATTAGCCTGATGCTCCTTCTAATATACTATTTTGAATTAATAAAAGAAGCTATAATTTAAGGTTTATCCTTTGAAATAATCTGTTTTTAAGGATTTCGTTTGGTAATTTATATTTCCGAGTCAACATGGGGTAGCTAATTTGGAAGATATCATAAAAAAGGCCCGTCTGCGTTGCGGACGAACCTTTTGGTATGTATACTGATCTCTTTGAAATGCTGGTCTCTTTATTGTAAAGTTTGGATTGTACTTCCGCAAGTCAGCATCTGGGCACCATAATATGGATTTTTGACGTCTTTATTGAGGCTCAACCAGGTTGCACCTTTGCCACCGTTAAACATGGGGCATTTTTGTTGATAAACCGGAAGTGCAGGTTTAGAACTTTTTGCCAACTTATAGACAACTTCAGAGAGCGATGCAAATGCTACACGTTGTTTCGCAAGATCTTTTGCCTCCTGGAGCGCTTTCGCATGTTGCGTAATGGCGTTTGCTTGTGCTTTCCACACTTGTTGCTCGTCAGCGGTTAAGTCAGACGATTTCAACTTCGTTATCAAATTTGAAAGTTTTGCTGCACCTGTAGCGACAGTCTTTTGATCAGAGGCAACCAGCGCATCTTTCAACTGGAAATACTGATCGTAAATAGCTTGGAAGTTACCCGCTTTAATGACAGATGATGCTCCTGTGCTTTCTTCTTTGCTTTCAGGAGTATTTTCGGGGTTGGCGGGAGGGGCATTTAAAGTTCTGTCATATTGACAACAGCCATGTAGGTCTGCATAAGTTGCCGCCGGTGCGAGATATTTTTCATTGTCATAACCGGCAAGTGCAATATTTTTCAATACAGCATCCAATGAAGTTTTGCTGGCATCAAATGAGATATTTGCTGTTTGATTGTCTTCATTCCAATCGACCTTGGAATCAGCCGAGTTTCCAGCTTTTTCTATTGTTTTCTTGCACATGCCGCAATTGCCACTGATTTTTACGGTTTGTGTTGCCATGCTAGTATGCTGACCATAAGTAGTTATGCTCACGCAAAGAAGAAGTACAGCTGTTATGATATTATTTAGAATTCTCATGTATTCCAATTTTTAAAATATTTTGTTGATTTAATAGACTTTTAACCTGCTTTATCCGGTTCCTATTAGAGTTTTGAGATAGGTGTTTTTTGTACATGTATACCTCGATCTCCTTTTTTTAGGCGTAATAAGTTTATAATGAGCTTATTTTTGGCGGAACCCAGGGATAAAAGTAACCGTCCGAAGGGTAAACGGATAGCAAACTGCTGTATGATCTTTTTAAGAATGAAGAGGAAATTTTAGGAAGCTGTACGGGCACTGTCGAGACAGCCAAGACACTTGTTACAGAAGCACAGTGGCAGCTACAGTCACGACATTGCTTGTGATGCTGGCACATGCTTTTCTCCTTACCTTGGAACTTTTTACAGCAATTATTTTTTTTACGCCCAGATTCCGTACTGTCCATACGGCAAGTCTGAACTTTATTTTGATGACATGGTAACGCAACTATTGGCTTGAACCATAAGCAAATAAAAAGCAATAATCCGATTAGATGTTTCAGTCCGGTCACAGTTCAAAGATAAGTTTTTTTGAATAAGTATGAGATCCATTCTTATGTTGGTTCGTGCTTTTTTCCTTATTCATACCAGCATTGTTTCCAGAAAAAAGGGGGGCTGTATTGGATTTCAGTTGTTTCATAAAAAAAGCGCAGTAGAAAGTTTTGCTATCTACTACGCTTCTTTTCCTTATTTAGGATTTCGTTAGAATTTGAAATTTGATAGAAATCCGGGTTTCTTCCAAGTCTTTTTATATTCATCTGCCAGTGGGCTATGATCTGAATAAACCAGTACTTCGTTGAGCAGATTATGCGCTTTTTTTAGGTTTCCTGTTTTGTAATTGACAAGAGCTTCTGCTAGCTTTACAGACTCACAGTCATCATCATAACCCCATTCACCTTGTGCATAGATACCGTTAAAGATTATTACATTTCGGTTGACTTCGGCTAGGTTTTCCTGTTCCGCAAGTAGCATGATTCCGAATTTTAGCCAAAGTACATAATCTTCAGGATCCATGACTGTGGCGACCCAAGCGTCATCGCGTTGAAATATTTCTGCACCCGATCTAAATTCGGAGCGGAAGTAATGCCCTTTGATAATCAGATACAAAGTCTTTGCTCTATCAAAGTCATCGATGATAAATTCTTTTTTATTTTTGAGGTATTTTTTTGCAGCAGCTACAATAGCGCTATAGTCGGATATTTCATTGTATAGCTGCATGAGGATATACTGCGGTTGTGCTTCATGCGGATATTGCTGTGCCATATCTTCATAATAGTGGATACGGTAATCACGATCGTAGGGCTCGAGGATATCATAAATTATACCTTCCACACCATTTTTAGCAGCCTCAAAATCCCTATAATGATAGTCGTTCAGGGTAGGATGATTTATATAGAAATGATAAATGTGCTCCAGAAGATATTGTGCTTCTGCCTGTATATCAGCAGAAAGTCCCAGATGATAATTTACTTCAAGCTGATACACAAACATTTGATAGCAACTTGGGAATACTAAATCTGAGTCATCTTCATCGAATTGTTCTTCCATTTCCTCATCGCGCATTTCATCGAGGTCGCTCAAAGTGACTTGATATGTGTCGAAATATAGTATGAGGGCGTCTTTTAAACGTTCATAATCCTCCAATTTCGACAATGCATCTGTTCGTGTCTGATGTAGTTCTTCAAAATCTGAGTAGTTTAGCCCTTCAGTTGCGATTTGATAGCTATCTTCGAGGAGATCTACATTCTTTAATGCAATTGCCAGGTTATTGCAATTCATTGCACGATTGTGGCTTCCACCGAAATAATCACTTTCATATTTTCCTTGTTCGAAATAAGCCGCAAAGGCATCATAAGCCTGGCGATAAACGGTAAGGTAAAGGTGTCTCAGGGCCAGTGTGTCTTCAGCTGACAGGGTATCCAATGCATCGACAAAGTCAGATAGGTTAATTGCTTCATTATAGAGATCGCGTGGTAAGTCATCGAACGTCGGAACTTGCGCATATACGTCGCCTGTTGTTAAGTAGGTGCATTCGACAAGACGGCGCCAAGATGTTGCATTCCACTGTCTTTCGCCCAATTGTTGGAGGTAAGGTAACGCAGCTTGATGTTGTCCATCGTCATAAAGGTATGCGGCTGCAAAATGATAGCCTGCGTATAAGTCTGGATATTCGTCAATCAGTTTTAGTGCGTGTAGATAATAATAGTCTAGCGGTATCCCAATATCTTCGGAATAATTGCGTTCAATGATAAGCTGGTAATAGAACACCTCAGGGTTTTCATAACCGTCAGCGATAAGCTCTTCAAAGCGACCATGCCATTTGACCATTTCCGCATGGATATGGGCAGCTGAATTTTCGCCCTTAATAAGTTTTAATAATACTTTTAAGGCAAGATCTATCTCTTTGTTTTCATAAGCGATCTCTGCAAGGTCCACATATTGCATTTCACTGCCGCTGACAAAGCGATCAAATTGCTCTCCTATTAAAGCGGTTAGCGCTGTACCCGAAATCTGTTTGGTACGGTCCAAAAGATATATTTTTTTCATCCAGAATATGGAGAAATTTTGATCAGCAGCTTCGCGATTGTCTTTAAAAGTTTCATTGAAATAACCAATCCCCTCATCCAATAACGCTAATAGGGCTGTATCATCCTGGAGACTCTCATAAATGTCTGCAAGGAAACCGTAGCCATAGGGCGCCATTTTAGGTATGGCGATCAACTGTTTTGCATAGTGAATAAACTGGTCTTTGTTATCCTCGCGAATGTGTTTCCTCGGACGATTGATCAGGGCCATTGAAGCCTCATTACTTAGAACGTAGTTGAGCAGATGGTAAAGCGTTGTTTCGTTTTCAGGCTCCACGCTTAGAGCCTGCTGAAGATAGGGGATCATCTTCTCCTGGATGATATCAAAAACAGCTTCATGTCCTTCGTAGAATACCTGATCGTGATACGCGATAGCAAGATGTGTCCAAAGCGGCACATCCCGGTCGTTTTGTCTCAATTGATTTTCACCTTCAATGATAAATAGATCCAGCTGTCCACTGTAAAATAAATCGTATATATTTTGCTCTTCCATTCCTTGTTTTTCTTTTGTTGTTTTCCCTAATATGTTAAATTTTATTGAAAATTATTTCAATAGCGCGTGTTTTTTGAACTTATTGCCATCCCATTGAAAATGTTCTTCTCTTTTCGAAATGCGATAGTCGGGGTCTAAGGTATCATCATCTTTCGCTTCACCTTCTTCGATGTATTTATAGATCAACTGGTTGTTTCTTTTGTGTTCTGAGGGGAATAGGATTTTTTCGTCGTAGTAAAAGAAACTAGCATCACTAACGGAGTACCTACTGGGGAGATTGATCAATTTCTGACCAGTCCAGGCCATGTAATTATACTCCGTGGGAACCCCGCAGGCGCCTGATAAAAACTCCATTCGTAAGATCTGTTTTACATTATCTAAGCCCATTCCGGATAACAATTTACTTTGTGCGCTCAGCTGGCCTGCAAATGCAAATTTGTAGGACTGGCTCGCGATTAGCGAGTCTTTTGTATTCAATACTTTTAATTTGGTTAAAAAATACGCAGGTTCTTCGTCATTTCCCTGTTTGATAAAGCGGTCAAAACCGAATAAGTATTGAAAACCCTCCTTGTCGACTTGCTTACCAAGTGCCAATAAGCCAAGCCAGATAAAACCCTGTTTAAGTTCGCCATGCTTAAAGTAGCTGATCTGATACCAAGGAGCATAGAAATTTTTGATGATGTCACCTTTAATTGGATCGCTGGCAATGCTGACAGTAGCGCCATGGCTTAATGAATCTACTCGTTTTGAGCTGAGCCCGGGACCGGAACGGATGTAGGCCTTTTCAACAAAAATCGTGGTGGTTTGCCCTTTCTGTATATTCCAAAGATTAAAATCATCGTCGAATGAGATGCCATCCTGTGCTTTTAGCAGTATAGGGAATAAGCTTATGCATACAAGTGTGATATTTCTTAAATTCATTTTTGTCCTGTTCGCTGTTGCAAAAATAGCAGAATTTTTACGGAGGCTTATCACTGGTTTCAGGTATTTTCCTGCTTGAGATAGTGGTAGGGTGTGTGCTTCTTAACCTCCTTGCTTTACAACAAATGAGAGGAAATAGATTTTATATTTAAAACAATTTTGTGCTAAATATGGTATCTTAAGACGTTAAAGTTTATACAGGCTGTTCAAGTGGCCGCCGAAAAGCGAATAATCGAATTTTATGAAGAAAAAAATAGATCAGAAACAGCAAATAGCTGAACTGTTTGATCGCTATAGAAATCATCTGGATAATCCAGCATTTACAGAAATTGAACTTTTGGTTTCAATTGTAGCTATTATTCGTCCAAAAAGAGTTCAGTTATTTTATCATGTCGATATCCAGTTTTTTCTTGATTTTCTGAAGGAGTTGCCCGATGTAAGGCGTCAATTTGTTCAGTATCTCAAACGTGTTCTCTGTCGAAGAGATTTTGATCAATTGGTGTCCGATACGGGGATTATTAGTTATGCCGACTTTATTTATGAACTCAGAAAGCGAATAACGGAGCGCTACTTGCCTTATCAACCGGCGAAGTCAACCTTACAATATTTACTGAACCAGGTGTTTTATACCGTGAAAGACGCTGATTGGATATCAACGATTCCTACGGAGCAATTGCATGAGCTTTTTCGATTATGTGAATTCAATTCGATCTATGATGATGAAGCGGGTTTTGAAATGATTGAAATCTTATATGGTATAGAATTGCTGGTGCAGCGTATCACGGGGCGTGCCATGGAAACTGATGTGAATAAAATGGTGCCTGAGTTTCAGAACTTCGATAGTCCATTTATCGCAATCATGCGGGAGTTTACAGAGTTAAATGATCGTATTTTACAATCGGAGAAAAAATACATTACGACTGAAGATCTTTCGTACAAACAGTTGTTGGTGCTTCACAAGCAATGCGAAACTTATATAGAAACAGCTTTTAGTAATTCACATCGTTTCGGTATTTCTATTAAAGTGAACCAGTCCTTATTGCGAATTCGGCAACAGCTGGAGCGCATCAAGGAGATGCTCTCTTTTTTGGTTATTGATTCAGAATCCCAAAAAGAAGAGAAAAGCATTCAATTGGCGAAGACGTTGATTGGCTATAATTCAAGAAAAAGCAATATTCGGAAATTAATAGGGCAGAGTACACAATTGCTGGCTTACGAAATTACCCACCATACTGCCCAGACAGGGGAACATTATATTACATCAACCCATCAGGAGTATTGGAAGATGTTTCGTTCTGCCTGCGGCGGCGGTGTAATTGTGGGTGCGATGTGTATTGTAAAACTTTTATTTGGAAAAGTGGAGACAAGCGAATTCGGGCACGCATTTCTGTATAGCCTGAATTATGCGATCGGTTTTACGGTGATTTATCTTTTTGGCGCCACCTTGGCAACCAAGCAGCCGGCGATGACAGCTTCATCGCTTGTTAGTGCGATTGAACAGGGAGCTTCGGACCAAGGTGCTGACAGACACCGTTATTGGGTCTTTGCGCAATTTTTCGCACGTTTATTTCGTTCGCAGTTTATCGCTTTTGTTGGTAATGTGATTATGGCATTTCCCATTAGTCTGTTGTTAGTTTGGGGAATAGCGCAGCTGTCGGGTGTAAATATAGCAAGTGCAAAATGGCTACATCTGGTCGACGATTTAAATCCGACGAAGACTCCCGTTATCTTGCACGCTTCTATTGCAGGAGTGTTTTTATTTCTGTCAGGGATTATCGCTGGAAGTATCTCAAATCGAGATAAACATAATTCCGTTTACTACAGGATTCAGGAGCATCCTCTGCTGAAAAAGATATTTGGGAAAACGAAGACGGACAAGATTGCCTCTTTTTATGAAAAGAAATGGGCTGGTATTGTTTCCAATCTCTGGTTTGGTGTTTTCATGGGCTCAACGGCTTCCATTGGGATGTTTCTTGGTATTAATATCGATATTCGGCACATTACCTTTGCGAGCGGAAATCTGGCCCTGGGTTTATTTGGACATCGTATGGAGCTGTCCACGGATATCTGGATATGGGGAATTTTGGGTATCGGGATTATTGGGTTCTTTAATTTTCTGGTAAGCTTTGGTTTGTCATTGGTGCTCGCATTCCGTTCGCGAAACCTGTCCTCTAAGGAGCTGGCGAAAATGGCCAAGGCGGTGTGGATTTTTTTTAAGATGAATCCAAAATCGTTCTTTTTTCCGCCTAAAAATTAAGGAATTATTTTATTTGATATCCATCTTACAGCCATGCATATTGTTTTGTAGAATTACCTAATTTTTGTAGATTACAGTCATGAATAATATGATTATAGTCCTTGGTGCACCGAACGACGCACAGGGTAATTTGTCTCAGATCGCGCACGACAGACTACATTGTGCTTACAATTTATACTTGGCAAATCCCGGTTTTAAAATAGTATGTACTGGCGGGTTCGGAGCCCATTTCAATACGGCCGATCAACCACATTATTTTTATGCACATAAATTTTTAAGGGGGAAAGGTGTTGCGGAAAATGCGCTTATGGAAGGAGTTCTTTCAACCAATACCATAGCGGATTTTGAGTTGTCTAAAGCATTGGTCATGGATGCGAGTCCGGAGATTTTACTTGTAATAACATCTGATTTTCATATGGAAAGAGCCCGAATTTTGTACAGGCAATATATTGGCTATCCTAAAGTTGTATTTATTCCTGCTGTTTCATCATTATCTGAGGAGCAGTTAGCTCCACTTATAGCACATGAATCACGCGCGGTAAAAAAGTTACGGGAAGAAGAGATTTAAGGAATTGCACCTAAATGCAAAAAGCTCAACTAATGTTGAGCTTTTTTAGTCTTGGCGGAAGAGGCGGGATTCGAATTTCACGTTTCTTCATAATATTGCCTTTATTTTGTTTAAACTCAATTTTCAACACCAATCTCAGTAAGTTTTAGGCCCAAATTTGGTGCTGTTTTTGGTGCGTTTTTTTATTTATTGAATTTCTAATTTAAACATTTATTTACAAATATCCTAAATCGAAGTATCAAAAATACACCTAAGCCGATATTTTTAATGTGTGAATGTTTCTGTTAAATAGAAAAGTCCAATTGCAGTTGTCGACCAGAAATTTTACTGGTACCGGAACGAATATCCAATGGACATATACTTATGACCCGACATCAAAATTGCTGGCCCAAGTGGCATTGGTAAATGGAGATGGCAACAATTCGACCGTTGCTTATGTCTATGACACGTACAAACGCCTTTCATCCCAGACCGAAGATAATTCGTATGCGTAGTTCAGCAGAACATTTCTATGTGATGCATTCGGGAGAGTAAATAATACGAAGATCAAGGTCACGCATAAGCCGACATCGACATCGGTCGAAAAGACTGTTTTAACACAATATCAGAATGGTCTAAGACAACAGCTGAACCTTCCGGCAACTCCCGATGGGGGACATATCTTATGGCTTGAACGCCAGCAGCTGCTTATATTTGATGACTTCGCCATACAGCCCTTTGATGCGCAAAGCAGGGCTGCCCTGATGGAAATTATAGAAGATAGGCATGGAAAAACCTCCCTGATCATAACTTCCCAACTCCCAGTTAGCGCTTGGTATGAGGTGATAGGTGATAAGATTATCGCAGACGTGATATTGAACCGTATCGTTCACGATGCCCATAGAATGGAAATGAATGGAGAATCCATGAGAAAAAAACGATCTGTTCAGCTTGAAAATAAAACCAGAATAGATACGTATTAATTATTACTTTTGAAGACATTACTTCTACAGCACCAAAGCTAGCTTCGCCAGAAGATCAGGTGGTCAATTTGCCACGGAATAGCAGGGTCAGTTTATCCGAAGTCTATGCCTATGTTGAGAAGTAAGGGAAATATGGCCACAATTCGCAATGAATTTGATGATTTCATCAAATTGGTGTTTCAATAGCGGAAAATATTCCATTAAGTTTATCTTTTTTTTCTTTTAAAAATAGACTGGATAAATATCTAAAATATGCGTTAATAGCTAATTTAATCGACTGTATACATCAATTTAAAGATGTGAAATATTTATAATATTTCTTCGGAAGATTATAAATTAATATTGCTTTTTTTTGCGTTAAACTGTTTTCGCTTAGTGACCTGATCACAGTATTTTTATAGATGTATCAAAATGACCTTCTCTAATAGCTTTACTGTTTTTGATCTCAAAATAGGCTCCGGATCGATATCAATATGAATTACTCATGTCGAGCATAACAGGTTTTAAACATTTTTACCCTTCTTTTAAATATTCGTTGCAAAGCTCTTTTGCCGAAAGCTATAGCTTTGCTTTGTAACCAATTGTCAGATAACCGGTCGATTTCAACGCAATGATCCGGTAAACTACAATACTGATTTTTTAGGAAGCATCTTATTTGAAGCAAAGTATTTATGCATCGTGTCTTCGGGTACTTCTTAAAGTATTAAAACAACATAGGGAAATAACCAATATAAAAATAGATAACCAAGTAAGTGCCTTTAGGAGCTAAAGGACATTTATCTCAAACAAAGATTATGAACAAAAATTATGTCTCTTCTTTCTTTTGTTTTCCGAAAGAAAGGAATAAGAAAGTGAAGTGGTTGTTAATGGTTTCGATGTTAATGGCCATGGGACAGCTATCCGCGCAAGAAAAAGTCGTCCATGGGAAGATCTTAAATGATCAAGGAAAACCAATTATTGGAGCATCGATCAAAGTGAAGGATAAAACCCTCAGTACATCAACGAATGAGAAAGGTGAATTTATCCTTAAGCTGAATCCGGGAGAGGTCATCGTTGTATCCAACGTAGGTTATAATCGTGTTGAATACGTCATCGGCAATTCTTCGGAAATCAGCATTCCCCTTGTTGCGGCCGAAATTGCTGTGGACGAGGTGGTCGTGGTGGGCTATGGTAAGCAGAAAAAGGTCGATCTGACATCTTCTATTGCTGTAGTTGACACCAAAGATCTTGTAAAAGTACCCGGAGGTACAATAGCGACACTTCAGAG
This sequence comes from Sphingobacterium sp. HMA12, assembly GCF_002933815.1. Lineage (GTDB taxonomy): Bacteria > Bacteroidota > Bacteroidia > Sphingobacteriales > Sphingobacteriaceae > Sphingobacterium. Next base: position 1,957,619 of record NZ_BEYR01000001.1, on the reverse strand, counting down.
TGCTGTACCCGGGGTGCAGGTGACCAATGGTGCTATCCGCATCCGCGGCGTTGGGTCCATTAACGGAACAGATCCACTTTACGTGGTTGATGGGATGATCGGTGGAGCGATGCCCGACGAAAATAATATTGCAAGCATTCAGGTCTTAAAAGATGCTGCTTCGAGTGCTATTTATGGAGCCAGGGGGGCCAACGGCGTTATTTTGGTCACCACAAAACGAGGCAAAGCCGGAGATGTGAAGCTGGATTACAATGCTTTTGCTGGTATCAAAAATATTTCCCACAATGTGCCCCTGTTGAACGGACAGCAATTGGCCGAATTGATTAATGAGGAGATGTATAATAAGGATCCTTCACGTAAGGACTATTTGGCTGCGTTGTCCAAACCGTCTGCCATCGGTCAAGGGTATAATATGATGGATGAACTGCTACAGACGGGCAATTACCAACGGCACAATCTCTCGGTTTCTGGCGGTTCGCAAAATGCTAATTTTCGCCTGAGTGGTATTTATGCAACGGATAAATCCATTATTATTCAGGACAAAAACAAGTATTATGGTGCTCAATTTATCTCTGATTTTACCAAAGGAAAACTCAAGATAGGTGAAACGCTATCCTTGGGTTACACGCGCCGCAACTGGAGCGACAAAAATATCATCGATGCACAAAAGTGGTCTTCCACTTTACCTTTATATGATGCCAACAGTAGCACCGGATTTGCAGGGGCCGGCAATGGAACAGATGTGCAGAGTGCTTTAGCAAATGCTTATCTCAACAAAAACGTCAATGACAATTTTTCTGTCAATGGCAATGCTTGGGCTACCTATGAAATCATCAAAGGGCTGACCTATAAATTCAATATGGGGATAGACCTTAGCCGTATTAGAAATGAAGGTTACATTGGAAATTACTCGGTCGGACAATATCAGAATCACAGTCCGGATGAGCTCAATATTTCGAGTAGCCAGAATAACCGCTGGTTGTTTGAAAATACGCTGACTTATGAAAATAATTTCGGAAAACACGCAATTTCTGCTTTGGCAGGGATTACATCGGAAGAGTCCCGGTACAACGCCGTCAATGCTGGTGCCCGTGGTTTGCCCAGTCCCGATGTATTGATTCTTAACTCTGCCTCCTTGGCCAGCTCCCGTCTTGTGGGATCAAGCGTAGGCCAGTCGGCTATGTACTCCATGTTGGGCCGGGTCAATTACAACTACGACAATCGTTACTTGTTGACGTTTAATATGCGACGTGATGGTTCTGCTAACTTTAGCAACCAATACCGCTACGGGAATTTCCCCTCGGTATCGGCAGGCTGGCGGATCAGCCAGGAATCCTTTATGAAAGCTTTTCCTGCGATCAGCGAACTGAAGCTCCGCGGTAGTTATGGACTCCTTGGTAATTCGGATATTGCGCAATATCAATACCAACGAACGGTTAGTTTTGACCATGTCTGGTATTATCTAAACAATGTGATGGTCACGGGTGCCTTACCGCAAACTCCTTCCAATCCGAATGTTAAATGGGAAAGCCAATATTCCACTGACATCGGGCTAGATTTGGAACTGTTTAATCACAAACTGGCTTTGACGGTCGATTATTATAATAAGAAGACCGAAGATATGCTGATCAATGTGCCTATTTCGTTCACCGCAGGGTATGTCAATAACTTTCCCGTGCTGAATGCGGGCAGTATACGCAACCGCGGATGGGATATATTGGCGTCCTATAAAGATCAGTCAGGTAATTTCAGTTACCAGATAGGGGCTAATATCTCTTTTGTAAAAAACCGAGTATTGAGCTTGGGCAACAACAATGAAATCTTATGGGGAAGTATTGCTCCTGGAGGTGAAAATGTGACACGAACAGCGGTCGGCCGATCCGTAGGTGAATTTTGGGGGTATACCACCAATGGGTTATATACGAGTCAGGTACAATTGGATGCAGACAAAGCCTTTGCTCCAAACGCAGCACTCGGCGATGTCCGGTTTAATGACCGAAACGGAGACAAGGTTTTAAATGATCAGGATAAGGATTTTTTGGGAAGTCCGATACCTGATTTTAGTTACGGCTTCAATGCCGATTTAAGTTACCATAGCGCTGTAGGTACATTTGACCTGTCGATGATGTGGCAGGGGAGCAAGGGCAATGACATCTACAACAATAGCCGATATTGGGGGGAAGGGATGTATCATTATTACAATAATTTTGCGTCAACGCTCGACCGTTATCGCGCAGAGGAGCTGATCTTCAAAAATCCGCTGTCCGGTGAAACGACCGTTTATCCTAAAAATACAGATACAGACATTCCACGGGCTGTCTTAGGGGATCCCAATCAGAATCTAAGGGCGTCAAACAGGTTTGTGGAAGACGGTTCTTACCTAAGGCTGAAGGTGCTCAACATCGGCTATAGTTTTTCTAGCCCTACGCTCGAACGCTGGAAGATCGATCGCTTAAGATTTTACCTTGGCGCAAAGAACCTGCTGACCTTTACCAAATATTCCGGTTATGATCCCGAGGTGGGGTCGGGGGATACACGCTCCAATTTAAGCCGTGGAATCGATGGACAAACGCCATGGGGACTGAGCTTCCCGAATTCAAGAGAGTATTTTATGGGTATTCAAATTACATTCTAATTACTATTTCGATATCATGAACAGACACTATATAAAACTAGCTGTTGTTGCGCTGCTGCTACAGTTTTCGAGCTGTAAGCCAAATCTAGATCTCTCCAATCCGCAGGAATTGTCGACAGAGACTTATTATAAAACAGCAGATGAATTGGAAAATTCGGTCATTCCTGCGTATCAGGCGCTGGTGGGCCGTACTCAGGGGGGCTACGCCCGTAGTTTATACTACGAATTACTGGCCCCGGGAGATGATTATAATCATACTTTCAAATGGGAGCCCATGTACCAGGATACCTACAATACACCGGCTAGTGACGGAATGGCTGCACAGACCTGGAGAGATCTCTGGAATGGGGTGTTTGCGGCAAACCTGGCGATCGACCGTATAACAAATTTTACGGGTGAAATAGAACAGAATAGAAAAAATAGACTTTTGGGCGAAGCCTATTTCCTGCGGGCGCTGCATTATTTGCACCTCGGTATGCTTTTTGGAGAAACCATCCCGCTGATCAACAAGCCTGTTGAAACCAATGAAGATTACTATCCGGGCAATTCACAGGCTGGTGCTGTATACGCGCTGATCCTGGATGATTTTAAAAAGGCTTCCGAATTGTTGCCAACGCGGGCAGCGCTCTATGCTGATAGCAAAATGATCGGCCGGGCAACCAAAGGTGCCGCACAGGCCTATCTGGCAAAAACTTATCTCTATAAACCTATCCTGGCCAAAGGACAGGCAGCTGACTTTTCCAATGCCGAAGCGCAATTGAAAAGCGTGATTGATAGTAAGGAATATCAATTGATGTCTTCCTATCGAGATAATTTTTTGGAAAAGAAAGAGAACAATCAAGAATCTATTTTTGAGGTCCAGCTCTACAATGGACCTGGCTGGCTCGGGGATGATATATCGAGCTCATGGCGATGGCAGGAAATCGGTATGTTTGACGGCACAGGTGGTGCCTGGTGGAATCTGGCTCCCAATAAAATGGCTCACGATGAATTTGAAAATGGCGACCCTAGAAAATACATGACACTATGGTGCGAGGATGGTGCAAAGTTCACCCAATTGGACGGTAAGGTCACGGCCTATGCCGACTGGATGAAAAACCTGGCTACGAACAAAGACTTCTTTGGGACAAGAAAATATTGTCCGGATGTTCAGATAGCGGACTTTGATAACGGCAACAATGACCGGATTTTTCGCTATAGTGATGTGTTGCTACTTTATGCTGAGTGTCTAAACGAACGCGGAGATATTACCGGCGCGAAACAATATATCAACCTTGTCCGTACTCGTGCGAATAATATTGTCCCAGATGAGCAACCACACCTTTGGTATCAAAAATCGAAGGGGACAATTCCCGATGTAGATGGCTTAATTGCCCAGGGGTTGGTAAAAAATGGTATACCATTGAATACTGTCAAAAATATCATTGTACATGAACGATTTGTTGAATTTTTGGGAGAATATCAACGATATTTTGACCTACTGCGATGGGGGATGGCCAATCCAACCTGGCTGGAGCCACTGAAAAAAGGAGGCTGGTCTCCCAAAGCAATGTATTATCCTTTCCCGCAGTCCGAATTGGACAATAATAAAAATCTGAAAGGTAATGATATGAACAATTGATTTTGAGATTTAGGTGTTTTTTTATTCATAGTTAGTGGTTAGGTGAAGGCGTCCTTTTGGGGACGTCTTTTTTCTTGGGGCAACAGCATGAAAATGTGGTCTACGTCGATATTGTGCAAGTATTCATCGATTATGTAGTTTCTTTCATGATTCAATACCGGTACTTTTGGTAGGAAAGAAGATAACAAATTATAAACCGAATGACTTTGTCCCACAATTTTGGCTTAGGCATTCTGACCGAAGATCATTGTATAATGAATAGAAGAACAGCAATTAAGTTTCTCGGTGCAACTATTCCGACCCTTTTCCTTGGTAAATTCAGCGCTGCCTACGCCTATCTGGGGAAAGCTCCTTTTCATCCCGACTGGCGTTCATTGGAAAACTATCAGGTACCTGATTGGTTTCGCGATGCCAAATTTGGCATCTGGGCACATTGGGGACCACAATGCCAGCCTGAGCGCGGTGATTGGTACGCCCGTGGCATGTATCAGGAGGGATCGGACCAATATCAATATCATCTTGAAAAGTATGGACATCCTTCTGTTTTTGGTTTTAAGGATGTGATCCATCAATGGAAAGCCGAAAACTGGAATCCGGAGGAGCTGATGGAGCTGTATAAGAATGCCGGTGCACAGTATTTTATGGCTCTGGCCAACCATCATGATAATCTGGATCTTTATCGCAGCAGTCACCATCGCTGGAATAGTGTCAATGTCGGACCTAAAAAAGATCTTGTTGGCGGCTGGGAACGTGCCGCAAGAAAAAGAGGTCTTAAATTTGGCGTGAGTGTACACGCAGCACATGCCTGGACCTGGTACGAAACTGCTCAGCGAAGTGATAAAGAAGGCAAGTTTGCAGGAGTTCCTTATGATGGGAAACTAACAAAAAAAGATGGTGCGGGAAAATGGTGGGCAGATTACGATCCACAGGAGCTTTATGCCCAGGATCATCAACTGAGTCTGGACAGCACGGATGATCACACGGTTCATCGGCAGTGGCATTGGGATGTCGACTCCGGGGTGAGCGTACCTGACAGAGCCTATTGTGAAAATTTCAAAGCGCGTACCCTGGAACTGATGGACAGCTACCGGCCAGATATCGTTTATTTTGACGATACGGTGCTGCCACTTTATCCAATAAGCAATGTTGGCTTGGAGATCGCAGCTGATTTTTACAATAAAAGCATGCAGGCAAATAAAGGCAAGGTTGATGTGGTAATTAATGGCAAAATCCTCAATGAACAGCAGCGTAAATGTCTAGTATGGGATATCGAACGGGGGCAGAGCAATACCATCGAGCCACAGCCCTGGCAGACCTGTACCTGTATAGGGGCTTGGCATTATGACCGCCGGATTTATGATAATAATCAATATAAATCCGCTAAGACCATTATTCATATGCTGATAGACGTGGTCAGCAAAAATGGCAATTTATTACTGAGTGTACCATTGCGCGGTGATGGATCTATCGATGAAAAAGCAAGGGGAGTGGTTGAGGGTATAGGGGGCTGGATGGCTCTACACCGGGAAGCTATTATCGGAACCAGGCCATGGCATATTTTTGGCGAGGGCCCTGCACAGGAGGAGGCTCCTTCACTAAGTGTTCAGGGGTTCAACGAGGGAAAAGGAAAAGCTTTTACCGGGGAGGATGTTCGTTTTACGACAAAGGGAAATGTACTGTATGCCTTTATTATGGGAACACCGACCGGAAAGGAGATTAGAATCAAGTCATTGGGGCGTTCCGCACCCGATCCACGTGCGGTCAGCAGGATACAGCTGCTGGGCATTAATGATCGGATATCTTTTCGGCAGCTCGACGATGCTCTTGAGGTTCAGATACCCGACAGTTTTGTTCGAAATACCATAGCTACCGTACTAAAAATTACGTAGATTGTTTTAGTGTAGCTATGGTATAGACTGGATTCAAACCCCGGAGGAAGAACTAAAAAGATTTTGTTTTCTTCAGAATCTTAAGCATGCTTGCCGCATAGTTTTTGCCTAGCTGCCGGTATCCCGCAGGACTGAAATGCAGTCCGTCGCCAATACCTGCACAGCCTTTGGAGGAGATGATATGGGCAGTAGGGATGGTAGCGGGCAGTGTCTGAATGATAGCGTTCATGCTTGCGCATTTACCGCCGGCTTCGGCCGAAAGGAGTTCGCCGGCAAGCAGCGGGACATCTTGGGCGCTCAGGTGCAAATCGCGCAGGAGGCTTTCATAGACTTTTTTTACTTTATTGGGCCATTGCCGATCGCCAGTGTTGGACTCACCCTGATGAAGCAAAATACCTTTGATAACACCTTTCTGCTGCGCCATCCTGGCTAGGGCTACCAGTCTCTGATAAGGATTGTTGTCATAGGCAGCAAGCATGGATTTCATCCATTCCGGTGACTTTGCAACATAACTTGCTGTGCTGTCCTGATCAAATAATTGAATATGACAGCCACCTACTGAAACGTTGATGACACCGACCTCAATATTTTTGGGAAGATTTTCTACAAGTGTTCGGCCAAAATAATCTGCAGGTGTAAGTCCAGTGTGGCAGCGTGTGAGTGGTGCCCGGGCCGGCGACCATTGGCCATATTGCCGCCCTAAATCGGGGCAATCTACTGCCGATAGTACCTTGAACCGTTCGATGGCCATGGTATCCTGTGCTTCGAATTTACCGTGCCCTTCCATATTGGATTGTCCAAAGCAAAGGTAAATATGGAAGTTTTTGTCTTGGGCGAACGCTGCTGTACCTGAAAAACCGCATAGTAGGAAGATCATTAACAGGATTTTAAATTGTGTTTGTCGCATGGTGAAGTTTTTCATGTGATTAAAATAAACTATTTCGCGGTAAGAATAGCTTACCGCGAAAAGATGACCTTTAGTTCATCGCTATAAATTTGAATTTAAACAACTGACAGGATGTACCATAGTAATCCCAAAGCTGCAGATTGGAGTTGCCATCCATCGTACAGCTGGGTACATCCCAACCGCGTGTGGCATCTACCTTTGAGGTAATTTTGTAATAGCCATTAGCTACAGCTGTGACCTTCCAGGCCTGCGCATCATTGCCATAGTTCTGCCAGAGCCGGATGGCAGTTCCGAGTACATTGCTGTTACTTGTCAGATCGATGCAACGACTGCTTGCGCTTGCTTTGGAGACAAAGCGCCAGTAACCATTGCCTGCATCGATGGCTACCCAGCGCTGTGCGTTTGCACCATTTCGGGTCCAGGGTCTGAGTGCTGCACCGTTGGCATCTTCCCCTGATTTCAAATCAAGGACTTTGTTGGCATCGGTCTGAAATTCAATTTCGTAAATCCCATTGTTCACCAAGCTGGTGACGGTGCAGTTAGACATGGGGTAATTGGAGGCGGCATATTGCTGAAACCATTGTTTGCTCGGTGCAGCGCAGGCCTCCCAATCGTTATTAAAGGCGGTGCCGGCATTGGGGTCTCCTTTGTGAAGCAGGTCGTCGGGGGCAAGGAGGTTCCAGCTGACATTGCCCGATTGATCGACGATATATTTCAAATTTGCACCAAAACCATTACCACCAGCGGTGCCCGTAGATCCAGTGCCGAAAGTACCATATCCCTGTGGAGCCCAGTCGGTCTCTGTAATAGCGATTGGCGCAATGTCAGCAATAGGTTTGACATTGGTATTCCAGGCATTTTGGAAAGCTTGATAGGTATTGACACCGCCCCAATAACCGGGATAAATGTGTACCGCATAGCCAATGTTGCCACCCGTAATCTGGTTATTGACGTAGCCTTGGTAATGGGATTGCCAACCGGTACCGGGTATCCAGCAGACGTTGTTGGCTCCGTTGTTACGGATGATATTGACTAAGGGCTGAAAGAAATTTTTCAGCGCGGCAAAATGTTCATTTCCCGTCATTCCCCAAGTACCGTTCGTCCCAAGGATTTCAACAGGCTCGTTAGCCAATTCAAACATCACATTGTCTGCATTTTTCAGGGCAGTGTGCTGCGACAGAAAGGTCCATACGGTCTTGAGATAGGTATGATAGGCATCATTGACGGCGATACGGTGCGGACATACACCTGGAGGACGCAAGATGACATACATACCGCGGCTGCGGGCATGATTGATTAAGGGGACAATGACCTGGTCGGTGTAGGTAACCAGACGATTGTAGTTGAACCGTGAGATATCGTCTTCGGGAATGGGTGCACCTGGATCATTGGTCCAATAAGGATCAATATGCAGACGGATATAATTGAGGTACCAACCGTCGGCGGCGCTGCTGAGCTTGTCCATGACCGCCTTGTTGTAATTGAGCGCGCCCTGCACATTGTAATTGTCCCAGGTGCAGTAGCCCGAGTTGGCTCCATACTGACAGCCATTGAACCAAGGGCTTGGCGTAATGGCTACCCCATGCAGGACAATGTTATTGTCGCAGGGATCTTTGAGGTACTTGCCTCCGACATGTAGGGTCGGGGTTGGCCGCGGCCAGCTTGTAACGGCTTGCGCGGAAACATTGGATTTAAGACTTCTTTCGGATTCGCTGGTCAATGTTTTTTCTTCCAGCCGTGAGCAGCTGGAAAAAATAGCTAATAAAAAGATCAGCAATAACCACATGTTGTTTGTTCTCATAATTTACATATTTAAAGGGTGATTAATGATCTTATTTTTTAGCTGACAATGCCTTAGCAACAGCCTGGTAGGCTGGCTTTCGAACAAATCCTTCGGTCCATAAGCCGATGGGCTCTCCACGTCGCCAGAATGAACCCTCTTGGTCTGGACTATCCAATGGGCTCCATAGGGTGATACCGTACTGTTTATCCTTGGGAATGATCTCGAGGTATTTCTCAACGACAAACTTGTATAAGTCAGCTTGTTTCTGATACATTTCAGCTGTTGCATTGCTGGTCTTTATGCCGTTTCCAAGGCCGATATCGAGCTCAGACACTTTAATCAGCTTGCCGGTTGCGGCCAATAGATTGAACATGCTGACGATTTGGTCTTTACTGGTATTGATATCGATGTGCATCTGAGTGCCGATTCCATCCACTTTGGCCCCTTTGCCTTCGATGTAGCCGACATAGGCGATGAGCCCTTTACATTTGTTGCCACTGCCTTCCAAGCCATAGTCATTGATGAAAAGGAGATCATTGGCATTACCATATTTGCGGGCAAACTGGAAGGCTTTCACGGCATAATCTTTACCCAAATAATCCTGCCAGTAGAATTCATCATCCGCCAGATCGGTTTTGCCGACTCCCGTCTTTAGGGCATATTGGTCGGGCCAGTCGGACATCGGTTCGTTGACTACGTCCCAAGCCTTGATGTAGCCTTTGGTTTTCTCAAGCATGCCGGCAATAAATGTCTCCATCGCTTTTGCGAGAATGGCTTCTTTCTCGGCAGGGGTTTTCTCGATCGTGCTGCCCCCAGGGCTTCCATAACCTTCGCCATTGGCGGACTGCGCTCTGGAGGAATTGTTTCCCCAGCCAAACCAACCATCAATATTGTTTTCAAAATCACTGTTGGCAATAAGGCTTGCCGAACTACCTGTTTTTGTCAGCACGACTTTGTCGATGAAAATAGTTCCATCATATTGACCAAAATTGATGATAAAACGGTTACGCGCTGCAGTTGCGGTGACTTTGAGTTCGTATTCTTTGTAGCTTGTTGTTAATGCCAATGAACCCATATTGTCGCCCGTATAATTGGAGGTGCTCTGCAGATCAATACCAATATTGCCTGTTTTGCTACCTCGGGCCACAATCTTCAAAACATATTCTTTACCCACTTCCGTTGGGTTAATGTCTGTGGCTGTCTGTGCTTCCCAGGCATTGACAACAGAGGGATTGCTCATTTTTAGTGCATGTCCCGCTAGAGCTGGTCCTCCAGAACCTGGTATAACCACAGGAGCCATTAACTTATTCAGGTAGGCGGCATTCTGTCCCGAATGCCAGCACAACGTGTGGCCATACAGTGCCATGTTGTTTTCCTGTGCAGCTGTGATCAGCTGTTCTACACGAGATAGATTCAGGTTTCCGTCGGCTTGCACAATGGAACCATGCTTCATTTCATAGCCCATCACCATTTCTTCGAAATTACGATTAGCCAAGCGGTAGAGTACTCCTTTATTAAAATAATCGTTCATATTGAGCGCGACACCAAGTTTAAATGCGGGGTTTGCCTGTTTGTCTAAATAAGTTTTCAGGGGATTGTAGGCATTTATATCTTCCTGCGCCAGCACTTCCTGCGGTTTATCAACAGCAAATTCCAAGGGTTGATATTTGGAGCAGGAACTCCAGACAGTGCCGAGCGAAAGTAGGATGACGATAGTTTTATTGATTTTTTTCATCGTTGTTCGTTATTGAATTGATACTACTTTTTGACGGGCGTAAAAGTTTCCATTTTTACGGATCGGTCCCGCATAACGAGGGTATCCTTGCTTGTGACGGTCATTTGTGCCATATCGATCGTGTAGGATAGATATAGTGCGTCTCGGTCTGCATTGCCCCAGCTGTTTTTTTCGCCCCGTTTGACGAATTTTCCACTTCCGGTAGCTGATACGCCGGCACTAGCCGAGCTAACACTGCAATTGTTGTCGTCGTCAAAAGATAGGTTCAGATTGACATTGATATTGACATCACCTGCTCCCTTAAAAGATAGGGGCAAGACTGATTTCTTAAGTGCTGCCGTACTGATGTTTTTGACTTCATCTTTTTCGACGTAGGCCTGATGCCTGACAACGCTTTTTGTCAAGCTACTGTTGGCGCCTTTGCCAACGATCTGATCGGTACCGCGGCGAAGGTAATTGCCATGCCAGGGATTGATATATTTGAGGGCATAGAAGATAAAATCTTTCGGTGCAGCGTCCCAGTCGGATGCAATTGCCCTATTGGCAGTCTGTAATGAGGTTTTACCGGAGAGTATTGAATCGGCATTGACAACCTTTGTCATCCGGAGCGGTAAAACGTAATAGGTTTCCAACGACTTGGGGTCGGCAAAAAACGCGTCGGTCAGCTGTACCTCCACACCGCCCGTGAGGCTACCGCTGGGAATGCTGATCTGGTTGCTGGCAAGCTGATAATAATTGTCAGGCAGTGCGGTAACAGCCCGCCCATTTGGGTAGTGAAGCCCATTTGTGAGACTGTTGTCGACAACGAAGTCGATACGAATATCTTTTTTGTTGTTGTACACGCCGCCTGTAGTTGCCATGACTTTGACCTTATGTTGGTTGTCGAGGCTATTGTCAAAGATGTCTTCGCCCAGGGTCACTGTTCTGACCGGTGTCTGATAAGCGAAGTATACCGATTGAAATTCAAAGTCAGGGAACTCCCAGTCGTTATTTTTGCAGGACGCCAAACTTACTAAAGCCATTGCGTACAGGATATTGATTTTTTTCATCGTGTGCATGTTAAGTTTAATTCCAACCTATATTTTGTACAAGATTGCTGTATTTAAGTACCTCGCTGTACGGGATTGGGCCGTAATTCATATAGTTTTCATAGAGTCTATTCTCGACAGGTATTTCGGTATAGCTGTTGTTGTTGATACTCATGCCCTTGGCGGCGACATTGATATCCATTTTCCAACGGCGAAGATCCCAAAACCGGAATCCTTCAAAGCAAAGCTCCAGTCGGCGTTCGTTTCGGATCAGCTGCCGCATTTGATCTTTATTATTTTTGACTTGCTCCAGGTAAGGGTCGCCATTGTTGGTGCCGACACCTGCACGCCGGCGAATAGCTTTGATGATGTCGTAGGCCGAGAACGTAAAGGTACCCATACCTGTAGGTCCCCAAGCTTCATTGGCCGCCTCGGCATAGGCCAGATACATTTCCGTCATGCGTATACGCGCGTTGAAGTGCATTTGTTGCGTAGAAGATGAGGGGTTGAGGTTGACATCCTGACGCAGGAGCTTTTTCAGGTAATAACCCGTCCGTGTGGATGTTTCGACTTTGTTCAAGCCGTCATTGGTCGGACTATTGGCTGTCGTATTGATTGCTGAATTGCTCACACCTGCTGTCGCACCATTGACAATGATATAGGTCTTCAATCGTGGATCCCGTTTATCGTAAGGATTGGCTTTATTGTAGGCCGAATTGGCATCGGCAATGGGATAGCCATTTTCCATAGGGAAGGCATCGACCAGGTTCTGCGTTGGGTTGAGTCGGCCCCTACCGAATAATGTTGGCGGAAAATGATCTTGTTCCATACTGTTACTATTTCCTTTGTCTGTACGCCAAAGAATTTCGGCCGGATTGGAGCCAGAGGTTAAACCGTCGACCACCTCTTTATTGTACCAGGTAAATCCTTTAGGGTCGATCCCACTGACACCGCCTTTGGCTTGGATGACCTGCCCCGCATAGATCGCGGCTTGCTCCCAGGTCGTTTTACTCCCTTCACTGTATGCTGGACTTGCTGCTAATAGCGCTGCCCTGGCACGAATAGCCTGTGCAATGCGCTTGGTCATCCGTAATTTAAACGTGGAGCCAAATACGCGATTGTAATCATTGGCGTTTACGGTTCCTGCATATTTAACTGGAACCTGGCTATCGCTTGCTATATTTTCATAATCCATCGGCAATAGATCCTCTGCTTTGTTGATGTCGTCGTACAATTGCTGCATACAGGCTTCAAATGAGGCTCGGGGTTGATTGAAATCCGAATTGACGGTCTCAGGAGTCAAATGGATCGGAACGCCCAATATCTCTCCAGTGCCTGACTTGCCGGCATGCGCCTGTAGGAGATGGAACATAAACAGTGCACGGAGGCCATAGGCTTCGCCTTTCATCCGGTCGTTGAATAGGGCGCTAACTTTTGGCTCCATGGCCCATTCAACCTGGTCTGTTAAGGACAGAAAATTGTTCAGGTATTGTATGGCCGAATAGCTGTTGCGCCATTGATCAAAGGGGTTGTTGATACTTGTCCACTGGCCGGTTGCCGTTTTTAGAAATGTATTGTTCTTATCGTTGCTCACCGCATTGTCGGTCGCAACGTCATCAAAGCTGTAGCTATTGCTTGGGATTCGGTTGTATCCGTTTAAAAGCAATCCCTGAGCATATAACGGGCGGCTATTGGCCGTTTCAATTTCAAGATTATTCTCGAGAGCCGGTTCAAACATATCTTCGCAGGAAGAAAATAACAGGCTACTCGCGATGGCTAGCGTTAATAGTTTTTTCATCATTCTCATTTTAAATATTCATGATTAAAATAGAGCCTTTAGGCCGACGTTGAAAAATCGCGTTTGAGGCGCTTGTCCGATATTCAATTGCATGGTTTCTTTTTCCTTTGCAATCATCAACAGATTGGATCCGTTGGCGTAAATACCTAATTCATGGATAAATTTGGAACTGAGTATACGTTTGGGGAAATCGTAGGAAAGCTGCACTTTGGACAGGTTGATGCGATCCGTCTTATAAAGCCAAAAATCTGAGCTTCGAAAGTTGTTATCACTGTTGAAGGTAGTTAGGCGTGGATAAGTAGCGGTTTCTTTGGTCGACTCTGTCCAGCGGTCGCGCACGACCACGGAATATTTATCCTCCGCATCTACCCAAAAGTAAGAACTGTTTTTCATGGCCTTGGCACCAAACTGGCCTGTAGCGGCAGCAAAAAGGGTGAAGTTGTTCCATTTGACCGTCAGGTTGAGTCCTAATGTAAGTGGAGCTCCGCTCCATCCGCCTTTGCCCAGATAAACTTCGTCACGCGTATCAATCGTGCCGTCCCCGTTTTGGTCTTTATACTTAATATCACCCGGTTTTACTTCACCAAATGAAGAGAAGGCCGAATTGTCAATGTCGGACTGGCTCATATAAAAACCATCATGCTGTAAACCCCATAATGCATCGAGCGGTTTCCCGGCTTTATTTTGATAGCTAAACTGATAAAGTTCGTCCCTTTTTGCGGCCTTTGTTGTATAGTACATCCCATTGAGTCCCAGTGATACAAAAGTTTGGTTTAACTGTTTGTTCAGATTGACTCCAAAGTCTACACCCCGCCGTTCGTCACTGTTGTAATTGATAAAGGGAAGATCCGAATAAACAGGCCAACCTGTCGTAAAATACATCGGGTATTGCGTTGCCGCTTGCACCAAACCACCGCTCATGCGGTTAAAAAAGTAGGATGTATTGAAAGTGATCAAATTATTGTAAAGTCCACCTTCAAGGCTGATGTTAAGTTCCTTGCGTTTTGGAAATTTCATGTTTGGATTGTCGCCTCTCCGTCGGTCGAAAGAGTGCACCAATGCGCCATCCGCCCAGCTATACCAGGCCCCATTGTTGTAGGTATAATAGCCTTGATACAGGAAATAATCGCTAATGTCCAGATCTGTGTTTAAGATCCCCGCCGAAGCGGACAATCTTAGGTCATTGACAACTTTGCTATTGACAAGAAAGTTTTCTTTTGACAGGCGCCAGGCAAGGGCTAATGTCGGGGAGAGGGCCTGTCTGTTCCCCTGCGGTAATTTTGCCGAATGGCTATAGGCGCTACTAAAATCAACATAATATTTACCGGAATAGTTGTAGCCCAACTGTAGCCCTAGGTTGGCATTACTGAGTTTATGGTAACTGCCGGAGGCAGCGATCTGAAATGCATTGGCCAATAGGATTGCCGAAAGATGGTGGTTGTTATCGTAGGTGCGGTTAAAGTTTAAGGATCCATTGAGTCCGATGGTCTGCCGATAGGTGCTGCCGCTGATGTTTTGCAAACCCGAAATGCGGTCATCCCCATATTTTGTAAGGCTACTGATTCGATCTTTTCCGTCATAGTTGTTCCATGAAGCTTGATATACTGCATAATTGTTGTTGTAGGCCTGATTGTAATTGGACTGATAGTCCACGGCGAGGTTGGTTTTGAAAACCAATCCTTCCAGGATATTTTTCAAGTCAAAATTCAAACCTGTATTGAATTGAAACTGGCGGTTGAGATAGCGGTTGGTGCCACCGGCATAAATGTTAGCAAAGGCATTGGTCTGATCCAGCTGACTTCCCCCCAGAAGGTATTTACCATCGATGAGAAAATTACTATTGTTGACATACACCATCGAATTGATGTCACCTTCTTCGATCATATCGATCGGGATGAGTGGGGAGAAGCGATGCGGCCTAGCGATGGCGGCTGCTCCCCAATAATCTGCGTTGACTCCTTTTAACATGTAAAAGCTGGCCGAAGCGTCCACATTGAGCGAGATCATTTCATTGACTTTGACGTCGATGTTGCCACGCATATTAAATCGATTGGCACCACCATTTTTCTTGGCCTGTCCAAAATTGAGCATAGACCCTTCAGACCAAAAACCAAAGTTGGTATAATATTGTGCCCGCTGATTTCCGCCTGAGATTTCGGCGGTGGCATCGTAGCGATTATAATGATCCTTGATATAGTCCGAGGAATAATAATCAACATTTGGGTAGCGGAAAGGGTTTGTTCCAGCTGCATGTTGGTAGATGGTTTCGGCACCGTAGAGTGCCGAGAGACCGTCATTTTGCCGGGCCTCGTTGTATAACGTCATATATTCGGCAGAGCCCAGGTATTGCGGATAACTGATCGCCGTATTGATACCGCTATTGGCCCTGATTTTTATCTGCTGACCCCCAGCTTTTCCGCGTTTGGTGTTAATGCTGATTACTCCTTTTGCCGCCCGACTACCATAGAGTGCAATGGCATTGACTCCTTTTAGGACACTGATCTGATCGATCTCGGTCGGCATAACGTTATTGGCGTCGCGCGGAAATCCATCCACTAAGACCAGATAACCGCTCATCCCCCAGATATTACCGTTATATCCGGAAATAAAGGCATCGAGATTTTCTAGACTGTAGGTGTTGTAGCTCTTGTCGAGCAATTGTGGGATGTTGATGGACTGGACATTGCCCATGAGGTCTTTTTTCTGAACTTTCCGGAAAGCAACTTGTACAAGTGTTGTACTGTCTTTGCCGATACTATCCTGAAGACCAGTTTTCGAACATGTTGAATGTGTATTTTTATATTGTCCAATGGTTGGATTAAGCGATTCTTTGGCCATTCCTTCCGTGGTGGCAATCCAGCTTAATCCAAGACATAGTGCTATACTTAATTTTTTGTACTTCATTTTTTAAATGATTAAATGAAAAACTCGTTACCAGCCTGGGTTCTGATAGAACTCGGGATACATATTGACATCTCTGACCTTTAGTGGCAGCCAATAATGCTTGCTCGTAAATTTGCGTTCCAGAATAACGTTCTCTTGAATATTGACTACGCGATTTTGAGACGGATCTTGGTTGTTAAACATACCTGCTCGATCAAACGAAACTGCTTTCTTTAAGGTGTAAGGCGCTTCGGTCAATAACAACCAACGGCGCAGATCATTAAAACGGTGACCTTCGAAGGCAAGTTCCACAGCACGTTCGCGACGTAGCTCGGGAAGCAGGGCGGCCGCGGAGCTGAGAAATTTGCTGTCTACATGGCCCACACCGGCGCGATCGCGTACGATATTGATGGCATCGACAGCTGTTTTACCGTAATTGTCTGCTTTGCCCGTAGCCGAATTGGAAGCCATTAGGGCAGACTCGGCATACATCAGATAGACATCAGCAAGACGCATGTAAGGGACGTAAATATGAAGATTGGTACCGTAACTGTAGGCTTGATCATATTTATTGGATGTTAAAGGGATAAATTTGCGTAAGACGTAGCCTGTCTGACTTCCGGTACGGGTATCCCGATAGCTTCCGCCTGTGAATAGATTGGCATAGCGGTTTTTTTCTTCTGATGCCGACATATTTCCCTGTACGACTTTTGTGCCGTCAAAAATAATGTCCTTATAAAAGCGTGGGTCGCGATCTTTCCAGGGGTATTCGGCATTGTATCCCGACTCCGCATCGGACTGGGTAATGTCCTTGATCGGTAAGCCGCTTTTCATGCCATAGTAATCGACATAATTTGCCGTTGGATTAAACTTAAGGTCGCCATCTCCAACCTCCAGTGGAATATATTGTTTGCTTGTTCCCCAGTTAGACACCCAAGCGTCAATATAAGGGCCTCTGAATATGGCCTCTGTACTACCTGGCATGGCCCAGTTTTGTCCCGTGGTGTAAAAGTTTAAATGAATATTGGCCAGGGGTACCAGTGCATAATTTGTCTGGCCGCTCTCCACAAGGGACAGCAATTCGCCAAAGGCCTGGGCAGCTTTTTTGCAGTAATCAGCCTGATAGGTTTTACTTCCGGTGGACTGAAAATTCATCAGTGGACTTCCTGCCCAAAGGTAGTTTTTGCCAAGATAGGCCAGTGCCATGATTTTATTGATGCGCAACTGGTTTTTACCGAGTGTACGCTTTCCAGCGGTTGTATTGTCCCAGTCGATCGGCAAGAGGTTGGCCGCTTCTCTAAAATCGGCCGCGGCAAGGTCTGCACAGGCCTGGTAGCTTAGTCTTGGCAACCGAAGCTTTTCGTCACTTGGGAGTACATAATTGATGTACGGCATACCGCCAAAGTATTCCATCAACCGGTGGTGAAACCAACCCCTGAAAAATAACAATTGCCCTTTGATCAGGTTTCTTTCCTCCTGCGTAGCTTCGGTCAGTTTATCGATGTTCTCTAGGCCAAGGCTTATTTTACGAAGGCCAAACCAGGAGGCACTCCATAGATCTCGGAAGGCACGATTGGCAAATACATCGTCGTTTCTGGTGGTAAAATCCCCCTGATCCATCCAACCCGCACCCCAGCCGTCGAATTCCCTTTGCCAACCCCAAAAATTGCCTTGATCGATCTTGTTTACATAATGAAAGTTGTTCGCTGTGGAAGTTATTTCATCTTCACCCCAGTTCCAGGAGTTGGTCCAGTAGTTGTTGCTGAAATTGACTACACAGTTGTACAGTTCTTCAGTATAACCCTGAAAGTTGATAAAGTTTTTAAATGCTTCTTTGGATGATACATTCGACTGTTCCTCTTTGTCTAGATATTTATTGCAGGATAGTAGTGAGGCAGTGGACCACAGTACACCCGTTATAAAGATTACCTTAAAATATTTTTTCATCTGTCTAATTGCTTTAAAAAGTAATGTTTGCACCTAGATTGAAACGCTTTACCGTAGGATAGGCTCCTTGAGAAGCCCAACCGGTACCGGCGTAATTGGATTCTCGGTCATCCGGCATTTTCGACCAGAAGACCAGGTTGTTGCCATTCAGGAATAGGCGGAGGTTTTGAAGGCCCAGGCGTTTGATTACGCCGGATTCGCGATTAAAATTGTAAGCAATTTCTGCTGTCTTTAATCGAATGTATGAACCGTCAAACATATATCTGTTGCCAGGGGCGTAGCTGCTTGACTGGGATAACCACCGGGGGAGTGGTACATCCGCATTGATATTGTCCTTTGACCAATAAGAACCTTCATCGTAGGCTAAATTTAGTTGCCCCGAGAAACTATTGAAGACAACCTGACGCGTCACATTGTTGACGGCATACCATTGTGTCATGACACTGAAATTCTTCCAGTCAAACCCAATTGTACAATTGTAGGTGTTTTGTGGAACGGAGGGAAAGGCATAAGGAATATTGTCTTTGGCATCGATAATACCATCGCCGTTATAGTCCAGGATGTGGTAATTGCCGGGAAGCTTCGCAAGGTCATTGCTTTCATGTATGGTGCTGCCATACAGTTCATCCCAGGTATTATAATATCCGGAGCTAACATAGGAATAGGTTTGACTCACCTGTTTGTTATCCGGTTTTTGATATTCGGGTAGCAACTCAGGTGCATCGGCATTAATGACTTTATCCTTGGCATGAGTAAAATTGACATCGGCCCATATCCGCCAATCGGGGTTAAGTTGTTTATTGAATTTCAGTTCGACCTCATAACCTTTATTTTCTACCTCTCCAAGGTTGGCCGTTGGAGCCTCGACCCCAAAATAGGATGGAATAGACCGACCGCCACCTGTGATAAGCACATTCGTCCGATGATCTTTAAAGAAGTCTACCTTTCCGGAAATCTGTCCATTGAACAGTCCGAAATCCACGCCGAAGTTTAATTTCTTCACTTTTTCCCAACGGATATTGGGGTTTCCAAGCACATTTTCTTTATACCAGATGTAAGGACTGGTATTTCCATCCGAGTAGGAAAACCGGCCATCTACCCCCATTCCTGAAGTACCGCCATAAGCCCATTGCGTTAAATAAAGAAACTGTCCACCACCACTATCGTCGCCAATATCCCCATAAGAGCCACGCAGCTTTAAGGTGTTCAAAAAGGATAAAGGTTTCATAAACTCTTCTTCCGAAACTAACCAGCCAATACCACCTGAATTAAAAAAGGCAAATCTGTTTTCGGGGGCAAATTTCTCCGATCCTGTATATGCGCCGTTATACTCCAGCATATATTTGTTTTTATAGTTGTAGGTCGTGCGGAATACCCAGTCTTCGCGATAGGAGGGAACGGTGCTCCCCCTACCGTATTGATTTCGGTTGACAAGTCCCATTGCCGAAATATTGTGGTGTTGCGCAATGGTTGTTGCATAATTTAATTGTAGCTGATAAAATAATCTTCTGTAAGTGGCTCTGTCGTCGACAAATCCTGCTCCTGTTGTCCAGTCAATACCCTCCACAAAATCAAATCTATTGGTGCCATCGAAAGGGATCTGATACGTAGGAAGTCCAGTTTTGGGATCTATCCACTTGCTCTGTGTGTTATTATTTGCGTCGTTGATACCACGATTGGCTTCAACAAAAGTGTTATCCAGCGAGAGTGTTCCACGTATATTAAGCCCTTTTGCTAAAAACTTAAGATCCTGTTCCAGTGTGAAATCGCTTGTAATGCGACTTGTAGTTGTATATTCCGTTCCACTGATGGCCAGTACACGCGCGGAGTTTATTCCGGCATTCGGATTTGGCGCATTAAATCCCCAGGTACCATCGGAATAACGTGGGTAAATAACATCCGGTGCTACGGTATAGGCTGCAATCCAATAGGAATAATTATTGCCGCCACCAAATGGACTTTTTCGGACACCACGGGAGCCCGCTAGATTCGTTGAAAATTTTGTTGTTGGCGTAAGCTGGAAATCCAGATTCGAACGTACATTGAGCCGGTTAAATCCATAACCCGCTTTATAACCTCTGGCGTTTTCAAACTGGCGGAACATATCACCTTCGTAGAGATAATCTGCATTGGCAAAGTATTTGACAAATGGTGTACCGCCGGCAATATTAACACTGCTATTTTGCGAAAATGCTTGGCTTTTAAAGAGTTCTTTTGCCCAATCGGTATTTACATAGCGCTCCCGTTCCGTTTGGTCGGCCGGGAAACGGTATTTATTGATAATATCCTGTGGTGAATAATCGGCCCAACTTGCAGGGTTAATGCCTAATTCATACTCAATCACTTTATTGCGTAGCATCAATGCATCGTATGAATCCATTTTGCCCGGAAGTTGGGACACGGTCTTAACAATGTTGTTGACGGTACCGCGTATCAGCATTTGCCCTTCTTTCCCCCGCTTGGTGGTGATTAAAATAACGCCGTTGGCTCCTCTGACACCATACACGGCGGTTGCTGATGCGTCTTTGAGCACGGAAATAGTTTCGATGGAACTGATATCAACGGCGGATAATGGTCGTTCCACCCCATCGACCATGACTAATGGGTCGGTATTATTCCAGGTACTGCGTCCGCGGATCACAATACGAGGGTCTTCTTCCCCCGGCATACCGGTACTTGCCGTGGTAATGACCCCGGGTACGTTACCGGTCAATGCCGCTCCTACACTAGAAACACCACCTGCGCGCTCGAGGATTTTACCGGAAGTTTGCGCAATGGCGCCAACAACGGTTTCTTTTTTCTGACGACCGTAACCGACCACAACGGTTTCCTCGATTTCGATAGACTTATCGGTTAACTGTACTTCTACCGTATTCTTATTGTGGATATCCACTTCGAGTTGACCATATCCTAGTTTGGAGATGGTCAATAAATTATTATCTGCAGGGACTTGGATCGTGAAAACTCCATTGTCATCGGTAGCCGTGGCTAGCGAGGTGCCCTTTACCCTGATGGAGGCGCCGCTCACCTTTTTATGGTTACTATCGACGACAATGCCCCTTATCTGCCTTTTGGCCTGAGCATAGAGTGTTGCCTGTCCCACATAAAGCAGGAACAGCAGTAAAGTGAATGGCTTAGCTATACCCCATAGCTTTTTCCAATACCTTACTCGTGTGATTGTACATGTAATCATCATCGCATTTTTGGATTGATAAATAGGTTGAAGAATTCGTGGTTAAATTTTCTCTAATTGGCTAGATACGTTTGTATCCGTATTCCCCTTGATTATTTTGATAAAAAATCAAGGGACAGTCATGGATCATCAGGTACTGTCATATGCTGTATAATAATTGGTTAAATTTTCTTTTATAATGACATAGCAACCGGTTGCATTGATTGCATATAGTTTTCCCTATATTGGGAACGCCTTTCAAAGCCGTTTATAATTGTAAATCAAAGCTAGCCATTGGAGAATTTAGTGGATAGCAAGAATGTTTAAATGAAGGATAAGAATGTCAAAAATTACCCCTTACATGGTGTAAATGATAGTGGAGACTAGTTTAGTAGGGATTAATTTGATAATTTAGTTGACAGCTCACTTCAAGTTTTTATGGTGGGATGATATACCTAAAGATATGATACGGATTTTACTGGCATTGAGCTGGATATTGCTGACCTTTTTTTCGTACGGGCAAAACCAGCCTGTAACATTTCAACGCTATTATTCAAAAGACGGGCTTTCTTCGAATACCATCTATAGTATCTATCGCGATAGCTATGGTTTTCTTTGGTTAGGAACAGAGGATGGACTTAACCGCTTCGACGGACGTCATTACAATGTGTATCGCTATGATGCCAATAAAGCAAACAGTTTAATGGCAAATCATATATCGGCCTTAAGTGAAGACAGAAAGGGAAGGATATGGATTGGTACTAATGGAGGTGGATTAAGTTATTATGATCGGGAAGCTGACCGCATCCGCTCGTATAATCTTACTCCCGACGGTAAATGGCTCAGTACCGCTATTAATGCAATTGATAACGACGCAAACGGAAATATTTGGATCGCTTCCTATGGTGCTTTGTTTATCGTGGATGTGAATGATCTACAAAAGAAGATGGATCCCACCTATCGACATATTGTGGAAATGTTTGCGGGTAAAGTGACGGGCTGTGTCTTTCGTGATCGACGAGGTAACATGTGGGTATCCTCAGAGAATGGAATTTTTCGTATCTCAGCAGATTTAAAGACTATTAAACGTTTTGAAGTCCTTTCGGAGCAGGAGAGGTATGGGAATGGGATTGAAGTTACCTCCATTGTTGAAGACGATGAGGGGAGAATCTGGATTGGGTCTATGCTTGGACTTAAATATTTGAGTCCTGGCGATGTTCAGTTCAAAAAATTTGGTACGGGATTAGGAAAAGGTGCTTTGAGCAGCCCACGCATTTATACGTTGTGTTACAATCAAAAGCGGGACTTATGGATCGGAACGGATAATGGTCTCGATGTACTTAATACCGGCGATTTTACAGTTCGGACCTTTAAACCTGATCCAAGTAATGTACATAGCCTTTCTCATAAATCGATACGGTCTATTTTTATGGACAAGAGTGGAATCTATTGGATAGGTACATTTCAGGGCGGCTTAAATAAGTTCGATACCAATTTAAGTCAATTTAGTTTGAAAAGCCTGGATTTCCTGGAAGGAATGACTGGGGACCCAGCTATAGTGACTTCGTTTGCGGCCTATCAAAATAAGATCTTTCTGGGGGTCGATGGTGGTGGTATTTGGAAATACGATCGAACGACGGATCGATTGTCGCCTGTTGTACTATCTGCGAGCCTGCCTAAAGATCTTACGGTGCTCACCTTGGAAAGAAAACTCGATCAACTTTGGATCGGAACTTATCAGCAAGGGGTGATGAATTACGATCTCACTTCAGGAAATCTCAAAAGATACACCGTTGGGAATAGAACAGACAACTTGAATAATAACGATATTTTTTGTTTGAAAGTCGACTTTCAGGGAAATACATGGGTTGGGACAAATGGAGGCGGTGTGAATATCATCCAAAAGGGAAGTGGAACTGTCAAAAAATACAAACGGGAAGAACACCCAGACGACGGGATCGAGTTGCCGGGGAATTTTATACGTGCGCTAACGGAAGATCAGGAGCACAATATGTGGATAGGAACGTACGGCTCGGGTCTGGTGATGTATGACCCTTTGAAACAACGGACTACACAATATGATAAAGCGAAAAATAAGCTTCCAAGCAATTATGTATTGGCCATACATATGGATAAAAATGGGAATTTATGGGTTGGAACAAATGGCAATGGGGTAGGCTTGCTACGAAAAGGGAAATTACTATTTGAAACACTTTCCGAGAAAGATGGACTAGTAAATGGTGCTATCCAGAGTATTGTGGAAGACGACAAAGGAAGAATATGGTTTTCAACAAACAAAGGATTGAGCTGTTATTCTCCGGCACATCATACGTTTAAAAACTATTCAAATGCCGTGGGATTGCAAGAAGGTGCTTTTATGCTGGGTGCGTCGTTAAAAACGGACGATGGAGAAATTTACTTTGGCGGTCAGAAGGGATTTAACCATTTTTATCCGGCACATTTAAAAACAAATAGCAATCCTGCCAAGGTCGCACTGACGGATTTAAAAATTGACAATGTGATCGTGCAGCCCACGGAGAAAGGTCCAATTCAGCAGTCTCTGTTGACTGCCGATCGTATCAACCTGAAGTACAAACAAAATTTTTCAATTTCTTTTGCGGCTCTAAATCTAACTGTGCCTGAGGATAACCAATACGAGTACCGACTTGTCGGTTTTGACAAAAATTGGATTCGCAATGGCAAGGAAAACAGCGCCTATTATACAAATTTGGATCCCGGAGACTATGTCTTTGAGGTACGCGCAAGCAATAATGATGGCATTTGGAACAAGGAGATCAAATCAATTGCTATACATGTTGCTCCACCGTTTTGGCGTACCATTTATGCCTATCTATTTTATGTGCTTGCAGTGTTGGGTGTACTTCTATGGATCAGGCATCGTGGCATTCAAAAGTTAAAGCAAAAATTTGCGATTGAGCAGGAACGTATCCAGGCGCGGCAGCTTATTGAGCAACAGAAAAGGGATGCAGAGACCAAACATCAATTGGATGCAATGAAGATTAGGTTTTTAACTAATTTAAGTCATGAATTCCGCACACCAATCTCTTTGATCATGGGCCCTATAGATGCATTGGTTGCTAAAAATAAAGATAGTAAGCTGGGGGAACAGCTTAATTTGATCAGTCGTAACGCGCGCCGCCTGTTGAATTTAGTCAATCAGTTACTTGATTTTCGAAAAATGGAATACCATGAACTGAAAGTGCAGGATGAAGAAGGTGAATTGGTATCTTTTGTACAGGAAGTATACCGCTCTTTTCAGGACATGGCCTTGCAAAAAGGAATCGATTATTCTTTTTACCCTTGCCAGGAGAAATTATATTGTCGATTTGACCGTAACAAGGTTGAGCGTATTTTGTTTAATTTGATCTATAATGCTTTTAAATTCACGAAAAAAGGTGGGGACATCGCCGTAAGTATATCTTCGGTAAATATGGTCAATAAAAAGCTGCATGTTTACCTTGAAGTGCGGGATACTGGTATCGGAATTCCCGAGCAGTTGCAACAATCGATATTTGAGAGCTTTTTTCAGCATGATACTGAGGGTAAAGTGGCGAGCCAAGGTTCAGGAATCGGACTGTCAATTGCACAATCATTTGTTCAGATGTATCATGGCGAGATTTCGGTAAGCAGTCAACCTGACAGCGGAAGTGTCTTTAAGTTTGATCTATGGTTGGATCAAGCTGATCCAGTTTACGAAGGTGTGCCTGAACCAGAAGCGATCGCTTTGGCACAACCTGCCGAGCTTAGACAATGCCCACTTGTGTTGATTATTGAAGATGATGAAGATTTTAGGTATTACCTCAGCGAGTCTTTAAAAGAGTATTATCAGGTTATCGAGGCTACCAACGGGAAGGATGGCTGGCAAAAAGCACTTTTCCATCATCCTGACCTTGTGGTGAGCGATGTACAGATGCCGTATATGAATGGTATGGAATTTTCACAGAAGCTTGCACAGGATAAGCGGACAAAACATATCCCTGTTGTTTTGCTAACGGCTTCGCAAGTCGATAATGGTCTTGTCTGTGGCCTTGAGTCTGGGGCGGTGGGTTACCTGACCAAACCCTTTGATATGGATGTACTGGTGGCGAAGGTTAACAGCCTGCTCCAGCTGAACCAAGCATTCAAGGAAGTCTATAGTAAACAGGTATCTATTGTAGCTCCCGAAATGACGATTAAGTCCGAAAAAGATAAATTTTTACAAAAAGTGCTCAAATATGTGCACGATAATATCGATAATCCACAACTTTCGGTAGAAGCGCTGAGTGCCCACACATCGATGAGCCGAGCCTCCCTATACAATAAGTTGCTGGAACTTACGGGAATGTCACCTGTAGATTTTATACGCTCGGTAAAACTAGAAAAGGCTGCAGGCTTGCTTGAAAAAAGTGATAAGTCCATTTCTGAAATTGCTTACGAGACGGGATTTGCCAATCCAAACTATTTTACAAAAGTCTTTAAAGCGAAATATCAAATGACACCAAGTGAATATATCCAATTGCAAAAAAGCACATCCGTGTAATAAGCACAAAATTGTTGTTTAAAAAGGTCGTTTTAGATCAGTTTTTTGGAAGGGTAATCTGTTTTAAACATTTTTACCCTTCTTTTTTTTATTTGTTGCAATCCTATCTGGTTGAAAACTATAGTTTTGCCTTATAACCAATCGCTAGAGATCTAGCGAATACAAAACTAATCAACTCAAAAAATGAAATTTTTTATCGATACAGCAAGTCTCACTGAGATTCGTATGGCTCAAAATTTAGGTGTCCTAGATGGAGTGACGACCAATCCTTCGCTCATGGCCAAAGAGGGCATTACAGGAACAACTCATGTACATGCCCATTACAAAGCTATCTGTGATATTGTGGAGGGTGATGTCAGTGCTGAAGTGATTTCGACTGATTTTAACGGGATGATTGACGAAGGTTTGCTCTTAGCGGCCTTGGACACTAAGATTGTTGTTAAGGTTCCGATGACTGAAGACGGCATTAAAGCGATTAAATATTTTAGTACAAAGCAAATTAAAACCAACTGCACCCTGGTATTTTCTGCCGGGCAGGCACTCTTGGCTGCCAAAGCCGGAGCAACTTATGTATCTCCTTTTGTCGGTAGGCTCGATGATATCTCTGTCGATGGACTCGCCCTGATCCGCGAAATACGGACCATTTATGATAATTATGCTTTTGAAACCCAAATTCTTGCGGCTTCGGTACGTCATAGTGCGCATATACTAGGTTGTGCCAAGATTGGTGCGGATGTTATGACGGGACCTTTGCAGGCGATCTTCTCCCTCTTAAAACATCCGCTGACGGACAGTGGGCTCGCTCAATTTTTAGCTGATCATAAACGCGTTGCTGCACAAAGTAACAATTGAGATGGTCATGACAAAACATAGTATACATAATTTAGAAGCGATTGTTAAGCAAGTCCGAAGGGATATACTCCGCATGGTACATGGTTGCCAGTCGGGGCATCCGGGAGGATCGTTGGGTTGTACTGAATTGTTGGTCTCTTTGTACTTCGAGTTGATGCAGCGAAACGATCATTTTGACTTGAATGGTATGGGGGAAGATCTGTTTTTCCTTTCCAATGGTCATATCTCTCCGGTATTTTATAGTGTGTTGGCGCGATCGGGGTATTTTCCAATTGATGAACTTGCTACTTTCAGAAAACTCAACTCACGGTTGCAGGGACATCCGACAACACATGAAGGACTGCCAGGTATCCGGGTCGCTTCGGGATCCTTGGGACAAGGGCTTTCTGTCGCTATTGGCGCTGCTCAAGCAAAAAAACTAAATAAGGATAACCGCTTTGTTTATGTGCTGATGGGCGATGGTGAATTGCAGGAAGGGCAGGTATGGGAAGCGGCCATGTATGCAGCCCACAACGAAATGGACAATTTGATTGCTATTGTAGATTACAATGGTGCGCAGATTGATGGGGCTACCAATGATGTCCTTTCGCTGGGTGACCTACCTCGCAAATGGATGGCATTTGGCTGGAAGGTTATTGAGATTATGCGTGGTAATGATATTGGTTCTGTGATTTCAGGACTTCAAAAGGCCCAAGCTTCAACCGGAGTTGGCTTGCCAGTAATGGTGTTGCTCCATACGGAAATGGGTAATGGCGTCGATTTTATGATGGGCTCGCATAAATGGCATGGCATAGCGCCCAGCGATGAGCAACTAAGTTTGGCCTTAAACCAGAATGCAGAAACTTTGGGAGATTATATTGCCTAATCGTAGGGTGATTTTGAAATAGATTAACATGAAAAAATATACATACACAGAATCGAAAGACACACGTTCTGGATTTGGAGCCGGTTTGCTGGAAGCGGGAAAGGAAGACGAAAATGTGGTTGCACTCTGTGCAGACCTGATCGGTTCCCTCAAAATGAACGATTTCATCAAGGCCTTTCCGGAGCGTTTCTTTCAGATCGGCATTGCCGAAGCAAATATGATGGGTATTGCGGCTGGACTTACCATTGGTGGAAAAATACCGTTTACAGGTACATTTGCCAATTTTTCAACGGGTCGGGTATATGATCAGATCCGGCAGTCCATCGCCTATTCGGATAAAAACGTAAAAATAGCAGCCTCGCACGCAGGTCTCACCTTAGGCGAAGATGGAGCGACGCATCAGATATTGGAAGATATCGGATTGATGAAGATGCTTCCCGGGATGACGGTGATCAACCCTTGCGATTATAACCAGACGAAGGCAGCGACGAAAGCTGCCGCCAAGCACGAAGGGCCTGTTTACCTGCGGTTTGGACGGCCAGTGGTGCCGGTTTTTACACCCGAAGATCAGCAATTTGTGATCGGTGAAGCCGTGATGCTCAACCCGGGTAATGCAGTGACCATTTTGGCAACAGGGCATCTCGTTTGGGAAGCTATACGTGCGGGGGAAGAATTGGAAACATTGGGTATTGATGCCGAAATCATTAATATCCATACCATCAAACCCCTAGACGAGAAAGCGGTACTGACTTCTGTCACTAAGACGGGCTGCGTTGTTACAGCCGAAGAACATAACCGTATCGGTGGACTCGGAGATAGTGTCGCACAACTGTTAGCAAAACAATTGCCTACTCCGCAAGAATATGTAGCTGTAAACGACAGTTTCGGTGAATCGGGACCGCCAAGTGCGCTGATGGATAAATATGGCCTAAACGCCGACGCTATTGTAGCGGCGGTATTACGGGTACTCAAGAGGAAAGTGATGGCTTAATTGAAATTGGGTTGTTAATAATAGGAATGCTTAACCTGATATTTATGTACTGTTAAACCAATTATAATATGAAAAAGATGATCTGCACGGCACTGTGCGTTTTGTCCGTCAACCTGATCGTACAGGCACAACAGGTTGCACCCAAAGGATTTGATGTTGAGCAGCAACTGGCATCAACCGGGAAAATAGATTCTATAGTTTATCCGTCAAAAACTGTAGGTGTATCCAGAAAAGCGGTCATATATACACCACCGGGATACAATACGACAAAGAAATATCCTGTGCTTTATCTGTTGCATGGAATTGGAGGAGATGAGCGAGAATGGTTGAGACATGGAAATCCCCAGGTTATTTTTGATAACCTCTATGCGCAAGGAAAAATGGAACCTATGCTGGTGATTATGCCCAATGGCCGTGCCATGACAGATGACCGCGCCGGTGGAAATGTAATGGCTCCGGATCGGATCGCTGCATTTTCAACTTTTGAAAAAGATCTCCTCGATGATCTGATCCCTTATGTAGAATCTAGATTCTCCGTCAAAAAGGACCGCGAACACCGGGCAATTTTTGGATTGTCCATGGGTGGGGGGCAGGCCCTGAATTTCGGACTTGGCCATATCGACACGTTTGCCTGGGTCGGTGGTTTTTCTTCTGCACCTAACACGAAGTTACCGCAGGAATTGCTACCTGTTGCGAAAGAAGCTAAAGACAGGCTTAAGCTGCTGTGGATCTCCTGTGGCGACCAGGATGGCTTGCTCAATATCAGTAAGCGGACCCATGATTATTTGCTGGAGCATCAAGTTCCGCATGTATATTATTTAGAACCGGGAGGACATGATTTCAATGTATGGAGAAATGACCTCTATAATATCTCCCAGTTGTTATTTAAGTGAACAAAAAGTAAGGAAGTGAAATAGTGTCCGGCTATAATATAAATCAAAAGGTTCCTGTTGGGCGCGCTGGATAGGTAGATCTCAATAGGGGATCGAATACCTGAAAAAATAATTCGAAACAGTAGATGATGCATGCAAGAGAAATGATCGGAAAATTTATTTTTAAATGTATTGGTGTACTGTTCGTGATGTTATCCATGAACAGTACATCTGCCCAGAAACGATCGGCATTAACGATGTGGTATGATCGTCCTGCCGATGCTAAGGTATGGGAGCAAGCCCTGCCGCTCGGTAATGGACGGTTGGGAGCTATGGTTTATGGAATTCCGGCTGTTGAGAGAATACAGCTCAATGAAGAAACAATCTGGGCCGGAGGACCTTATCGAAATGATAATAAGAAGGGCGGAGCGGCATTGCAAACCATTCAGAATTATATATTCGATGGAAAATCTGCTGAAGCTGACCGGCTTGCCAATGAAACTTTTTTCACTAAGACACATGGGATGCCTTATCAGACAGCAGGCGACATTCTGCTCCAATTTCGGGGTCATGAACAGTTTCAGGATTATTATCGTGAACTGGATCTTGAACGGGCAGTCTCCTTGTCACGCTATCAAGTTAATGGTGTGACTTTTACCAGAGAAGTTTTTACTTCATTTGCCGACGATGTGATTATCATGCAGATTACATCAAGCAAGAAGGGAGCGCTCAACGGTACATTGACCTATCAAAATGAAGCGAGGCATCGTATTTTTAAAAAGGGGCAAAATCTTATTTTAGAGGGTAGGGGGACGGATCATGAGGGGATAAACGGACAGGTTGTCTACCAAATTCATACAGGCTTACAACATACAGGTGGTAATATTGTCGTAACGGACTCGTCGATTGATATACAGCAAGCGAGCAGCATTCGTCTCTATATTTCAATTGCGAGCAATTTCCAGAATTATAAACAATTGGGAGCTGATCCATATACGCTGGCAGCAGAACGGCTGCAAAAGGCCATGGACAAGGATTATCAGCTTGCTTTGAGGCAGCATACGGTCGCTTATCATAAACAATTTAGTCGTTTTCAGCTCCATTTGGGGAGCGATAGCAGCGAACAGCTGGAGCCCATACCATTGCGTATTGCAAATTTTGCCCGTACCCAGGATCCGGCACTGGTGACACTGTTGGCTCAGTTTGGACGCTATTTGCTTATCTGCTCTTCGCAGCCGGGTGGTCAGCCGGCCAATCTTCAAGGTATCTGGAACAGGTCCATGCAACCTGCATGGGACAGTAAATATACGATCAATATAAATACCGAAATGAACTACTGGCCAGCTGAGGTCACTAATCTTTCCAGTACGCATGTGCCATTATTTTCCATGATCAAAGAGCTCAGTGAAAGTGGAGCAGAAACAGCGAAGACGATGTACAATGCACGGGGCTGGGTGGCTCATCACAATACAGATATCTGGCGTGTGACCAGTCCGATTGATTTTGCGGCTGCCGGAATGTGGCCCAGTGGAGGGCTATGGTTGTCTCAGCATCTGTGGGAGCATTATCTTTTTACGGGCGATAAGATGTTTTTAAGGCAATATTACCCTGTTATGAAGGGGGCTTGTGATTTTCTCTTGTCCACGCTGATAGCGCATCGCGGTTATCCCGCGGAAAAATGGCTCGTATTGAGCCCTTCCATTTCGCCCGAACAGGGGCCGCTCGCTGCAGGAGTAACGATGGATAATCAGCTCTGCTATGCTATGTTGACCCGTACGGCCTTAGCCGCAGAAGCGCTGGGGGTCGATTCGATCTATAAAGATACACTGCTGGCTACGGCGCGACGTATTCCACCGATGCATATTGGAAAATATAATCAGCTACAAGAATGGCTGGAGGATGTCGATGACCCTCAAAATCAACATCGGCATGTATCACATTTATATGGATTATTTCCCGGCAATCAGATCTCGCCTTTCCGTACCCCTGAACTGTTTGAAGCGGCGCGTAATTCATTGGTCTATCGTGGTGATTTTGCGACAGGATGGTCAATCGGATGGAAAATAAATTTATGGGCCCGCCTGCTGGATGGAAACCATGCTTACGAGATTATAAAAAAAATGCTGACAGTCTCCGATGAAAATCATCCTGATGGACGTACCTATCCAAACCTGTTTACTGCACATCCACCATTTCAGATCGATGGTAATTTTGGCCTAACTGCGGGTATCGCCGAAATGCTGATTCAAAGCCACGACGGAGCTGTGCATCTGCTGCCGGCTATTCCGGAGTTGTGGAAAGAGGGATGGGTAAAAGGAATAAAAACGCGCGGTGGATTTGAAATTGACCTGCAATGGAAAAACGGAAAGATAAAGGAGCTTCAGGTATTTTCGGCATTAGGGGGCAATCTGCGCTTGCGGACAAGATTCCCATTAAAAGGCCGTGGGCTACAGGTCGCAAAAGGGAATCAGACAAACCCTCTTTTAAATCCAATACAAATACCAGGGGCTATTCAGTCGGCGCATTCACATCTGAAAGGGATCGAATTGCCAAGTTTTTATGAATACGATGTGCTGACCTTACCGGGGAAGAACTACACGTTTAGGGAGCTACTGAATTAATGCGATTAATTAATCCTGTCAATATGTTAAGAATGAAAATCAGCGCTTTGGTGTTCTGTTTGATGAACCTATTTTTTGGGGCAACAGCGCAACAGGCCCATAATCCAATCATCTTTGCCGATGTACCCGATATGTCCATGATACGTGTCGGTGATACCTACTATATGAGCAGTACCACGATGCATATGAATCCTGGTGTTCCGATTATGAAATCCAAAGATCTGGTCAATTGGACCTTGGTCAACTACGCGTACAATCGCCTTGGAGATCAGGATGAACTTCAATTGTCAGACAAAAAAAATGCCTATGGACATGGTTCCTGGGCGAGCAGTTTACGTTTTCATGAGGGGCAGTACTTTGTGAGCACATTTTCTGCCAACACGGGGAAAACACATATCTATCGCACACGTGATATTGAGCGTGGACCTTGGATTTCAAGCGAATTTAGACCGATGATGCACGATCACAGCTTATTCTTTGACCAAGGGAAAATCTATATGATCTGGGGTGGAGGCCGGATCAATATTGCTGAATTATTACCAGATTTTTCAGGCATAAAGATGGAGACACAACGAGTTTTGATCGACGATGCCTCCTTACCTGCCAAGCCTAAAGAGGGCAAAGGTGGTTTACCGGCAGAGGGATCCCAGCTGTTTAAGATCAATGGCATGTATTATCTTTTTAATATTTCATGGCCAGCAGGAGGAATGCGCACCGTGATCGTGCATCGGGCGAGTCAACTAGAAGGTCCCTATGAAGGTAAAGTGGTACTACAGGATCAGGGTGTGGCGCAAGGTGGTCTGATCGATATGCCGGGTGGACAGTGGTATGCGTACCTTTTTCAGGATTACGGTGCAGTAGGCCGAATTCCGTTTTTGGTTCCCGTCAAATGGGAAGATGGATGGCCTATGCTTGGTCTTGGCGGAAAAGTCCCTGCCACATTGGATCTTCCTGCAAATAAAAGTTTAAGTCCCGGAATCGTTAACTCGGATGATTTTGACAGGAAAGCTGGGCAGGCAGCTCTCCCTTTGGTATGGCAATGGAACCATAGCCCAGACTCCAGCCTATGGTCGGTGACCGAACGCAGCGGTTTTCTGAGACTACGTACCGGCGAGCTTACCGATAATTTTTTGGCTGCCAGAAATACATTGACACAACGCACCACGGGACCAAAATGCAGCGTTTCTATCGCTCTTGAGGTTTCTAAAATGAAAGATGGTGATTTTGCGGGCCTATCGCTGCTGCAGAAAAATTATGGATTAGTGGGAATCCGTATGGAAGGAAATACCAGATCATTGGTTATGATCAATGCAGCGACAGGTGTACCGCGAGAACTGGCTAGGATCGGTGTCAAACAGACGCGTATATTTCTCAAAGCGAGCTGCGATTTTACCGACAGAAGAGACAGGGCTCAATTTTTTTATAGTATGGATGGACAGCATTGGAATACAATTGGTGATGAGCTGGCAATGAGCTATACGATACCCCATTTTATGGGGTATCGGTTCGGAATTTTTAATTATGCGAGCAAAGCAGCCGGCGGCTATGTAGATGTGGATTACTTCCATTTGACCACAAATTAAGATGATATGAGAAAACAATTTTTTAAACGATTACCGTTCGGGCTTCTGATGATGTTCGTGGTCACGATAAATATATTAAGGGCGCAGAATCCGATTGTACAGACGTCCTATACTGCAGATCCGGCACCATTGGTGTATAACAACCGTCTTTATCTTTATACCACGCAGGATGAAGAGGAATCCACCTGGTTTAATATGAACAATTGGCGTGTATATTCAACCAATGATATGGTGAACTGGACCGATCACGGCGCAATTCTCTCTTACACTGATTTTGAATGGGCAAAAGGTGATGCCTGGGCGGCACAATGTGTTGAAAAAAATGGCAAATTTTATCTCTATGTGCCTGTTATTTCTAAGCTGAACAATCGTGGTGCAATCGGCGTTGCGGTGGGCGATAGTCCACTGGGGCCATTTCATGATCCTTTGGGAAAACCGTTGCTGCAGAGTGAATGGGGCGATATCGACCCTACAGTGTTTGTTGATGACGATGGTCAAGCCCATATGTATTGGGGTAATCCCAAGCTGAAATATGTCAAGCTGAATGAAGACATGGTCTCCTATACAGGTGATATCGTTGAGGTTCCGATGACGGCGGCATCGTTCGGAAAAAGAGAGGGCGACCCTAAACGTCCTTCTAATTATGAGGAGGGCCCCTGGTTGTACAAAAGAAACAGTTTGTATTATCTTTTCTGGCCGGGAGGTCCTCTTCCGGAATTTATTGGGTATTCGACAAGTAAAAAAGCAGAAGGTCCCTGGAAGTACGGTGGGGTGCTGATGCCGGCTGAAGGAAAAGCATTTACAAATCATCCCGGTGTTGTGGATTTTAAAGGGAAAAGTTATTTCTTTTACCATAATGGTGCATTGCCCGGAGGGGGAGGTTTCACGCGTTCGGTCGCTGTTCAGGAATTGAATTTTCATCCGGACGGCAGTATTCAGCCAATGAAAATGACTGCCGGAATTACGAATGCACTTGCAACAGTGAACCCCTACGAGCTTAATCAGGCCGAAATGATTGCCTGGTCCGAGCATGTTAAATCCTATCAGAACGAAAAAGTAGGTGTTTTTATTAAAGCGAGGAAAGACGGCGCCTATACCGTTGTGAAAAACGTTGACTTTGGTGAGAAAGGAGCCCGCAATTTTTTTGCGCGGGTAGGAACGACACATAATGGCGGTGTCAGTATGGAGGTGCGTTCGGGGGCTACAGACGGACCTTTATTAGCCACTATACAGGTTCCTATGACAGGAGGTGATGATAGATGGACTACCATAGAGACTATTCTGCCGGATAGTGTAAAAGGGATACACGATCTATATTTTGTCTTTAAAGGCAAGGCTCCATCCAATATCCTGTTTTTCGATTGTTGGAAATTTGGACGGTAAGGTGGCAGCATATGGCTTTTAGATTTAAAAATTTCTTTTGTCTTTCCTCTTTTTTTTGTCATCTGACACTGGTTTTTGTTTTGCTTTTTTGCGGGCTAACGAGTGTTGCCCGTGTACGGCTCCCCGCAATTATGGGGGACCAAATGGTGCTGCAACGGGATGTCGATCTCAACATCTGGGGATGGGCAACGAAAGGTGAGAAGGTTACGCTGCGGTTTAGGGGGGCATATTATTACACCGAAGGGGGAGAGGATGGCAAGTGGCATGTGCGGATCCCGCCACAACGTTATGGTGGCCCCTATATGATGGAGATCAATGATATGGTCATTCGGGATGTGTTAATCGGCGATGTCTGGCTCTGTTCGGGCCAGTCTAATATGGAAACGCCAATTAAGCGACTCGTCGAACGTTTTCCTGAAATCAATGAATCTAATCATCATATGATCCGCTATTTCAAGGTTCCGACGCAAAATAGTCTGACCGATGTAAAGGAAGATATACCTCCCGGTGAACGATGGCATTCGGGGATTGCCTCTGATGTCATGAACTGGACTGCATTGGCTTATTTTTATGCATTGGATTCTTATCAGCGTAATGGAATTCCAGTCGGGATGATCGTATCTAGCCTGGGTGGATCGGAGATAACGCATTGGATCGATCAGAAATATTTGAAAAAATTTCCTGAGTTGCTGTTCGATCGGCATGCGATCGATAGCCTTCGGTTGGCCGAAAGAGATCGGGGAGCGGATTTGTGGACTGAAGAGCACTATAACGATTCAAATTGGCCCACAGTGCAAGTGCCCGAGTACTGGAGCAGACCACGGCAGACCCATAGAGGGGTCAGTTATTTTAGGCGGAGTTTTGTTGTTCCGGCAGCTAAGGAAGGACGGCACGCCAAGTTATATCTGGGGACTTTGGCCGATAGCGACTCGGTGTATGTCAATGGTAATTTTGTCGGTTCTACAGCCTACCGATATCCGCCGCGGATTTACGATATACCTGCAGGTGTGCTACACGCAGGAAATAATAATTTAACCGTCCGCCTGCGAACCGATGGGCGAGATGGCGGGTTTACGCCGGATAAACCCTATAAAATCAAGCTGGATGACCTGAGTATTGATCTTGTAGGCGAATGGCATTGGCAAATTGCGCTTGACCAGGATAAAATTGATGAGTATAAAAGCCGTCTTCGGCATATGAACCAGGTTGGTTCGGGCTTGTATAATGGAATGATCCATCCTTTGCGCGACTACGGATTAAAAGGTGTGCTTTGGTACCAAGGGGAAGCAAATACCGCCGATCCTACACATTACCGGGACTATCTTACTTCGTTGGTCAGCAGTTGGCGTGTGCATTTTGGTCAGCCACAGCTTCCTTTTTTGATGGTGCAGCTGCCCAACTTTATGGCCAAAGATACGGTGCCGGGGGAATCGAATTGGGCGCGAATCAGGGAAGCTCAATTTCAGGCGAGCAAAGAGATCCCTTTCACCGCATTGGCGGTAACTTATGATGTAGGGGAGTGGAATGATATACACCCGCTAAATAAAAAAGACATGGCAAAGCGATTATTTCTATGCGTGCGTAAGATGCTGTATGGCGAAGATGTCGTCGCCTCCGGACCGCAGTATCAGCGTATGCGGGTGGATGGCGATCAGGTTGTCATTTCCTTCGAGCAGACTGGAAAGGGACTGGCTATCGGTCATGGTAAAAAACTGCAGCACTTTGCAATCGCCGGTTCGGATCGCAAATTCGTATGGGCGAATGCAGTGATACGGGGAAATGAAGTGGTGGTGAGTCATCCAAAACTCAAAGATCCCAAGGCGGTGCGCTACGCCTGGAGCAATAATCCCGAAGATGCAAATCTAATCAATAAGGAGGGGTTGTTAGCTGTGCCATTTCGTACCGATAATTGGTAGCATAAAGTAATTTGAGTTAAGGAAAGTCAATTGAACAGCATAACATATAATTCAGCAATAATTTAAGTAATTAATTTAATCAGTTTATGAAGGGACTAAATATTGTCTTAAAAAAACGGACAATGGTATTTTTATTATCCGTTACGGGAATTTTATCAGCAACAAGCGTGTTAGGACAGCAGCAAAATATCCTGAAGGATTACAGTAAAGGTTATGTACACCAATCCATTGGTAATCCTTACCTACCGCTTTGGGAGCATCTTCCTGATGGTGAACCCCGTGTTTTTGAAGATCCCGACCAGCCGGGTAAATATCGTGCTTATATCATTGGTTCCCATGATTTACGTTTTAGCAGTTATTGTGGCCCTGATATCAGAATGTGGTCTGCACCGATTGAAAATTTAACGAGTTGGCGCGATGAGGGTGCTATTTTTACCTATCCGATCGATGGAAAATGGGATGTGATGTATGCCCCAGATCTCGTAGAGGTCAAACGCAAAGATGGGAAAAAAGAATACTACCTGTTTCCACACAGCAGGGGCGATAAACGTGAGGCAATGGTTGTGAAAGGCGATCGTCCGAACGGTCCATTTAAACCCATAAACCTCACGGAAGATGGCAAGCGTACCCTGCCAGGGAGTATCCTCGGATTTGATCCTGCGGTTTACATTGAATATGTTACGGATCCGAAAGATCCTGATTTTGAAATCGGATTCCGTGCATACGGTTTCTGGGGTTTTCAACGCTCTATGGCGGCACAATTAGATCAGAAAACGATGTATTCGCTGCGGCCCGGTACGGAAATTATCAATTATTTATTACCGGCAAGTGCACGGTATGGTGAATTACGTGATCCCAAAGGTACCTCATACCCCAATATTTTTGAGGGGGAGGATTTAGGAACATTCAATTTCTTTGAAGCGTCATCAATCCGTAAAGTTGGGAACAAGTATGTTTCGGTATATAGTGGTTATTCAGGTCCGGAATATGGAGTAGGGAGCTCAAATTCAACCCTGCGGTACGCTGTAGCAGATTCGCCACTAGGGCCATGGAAGAGTGGCGGTGTCTTGGTCGATTCGCGTGCGCCGGTGTTAAATAAGGACGGTTCGGGTATTGAAACCAGCAATGCGGGTCATAATACCCATGGCAGTATCGAACTGATCAATGGCCAATGGTATGTATTTTACCATAGGCCACCACGTGGATTTGGTTTTGCACGTCAGGCTGTGGTCGAACCAATCAAAGTTTCGTGGGATGAAAAAAGCGTAAAGGAAGGCGGAATGGTTTCTATCCGGGCTTTTGATCCTTTTCAGGAAAATTTGACCATTAAAGATAAGCAGGGAAAAGAATATAAAGGTGCCGAGGTAACATCGGAGGGATTTCATTTTTATGGATTGGATCCTTATCGGTATTATTCGGCTGGATATGCCTGTTATCTTTCAGATATCAGTCTGCAGCAGGATTCATGGGATGTCTGGGACAACCATATGCCTGTGACAAATATGAAAAATGGAAATATTGCTGGTTTTAAATATTTTGGATTTGGTGGCCTGAAAGAGGATAAGTTTGGGTTGAAGGCGTTTAAGGGAACGGAAAAAGGGAACCTTACAGCTTTTAATCTATTTATTACTCCAAAAACACAAACTTCATTTAAAGTCAATGTATGGCTGGATGGCCCTTGGGATAACGATACCTGGAAAGGGAAACGGATTGCTCAAATAACTGTGCCAGCAAATACTGGGGCAACAGTGAAGCAATTTACGGTAGATGTTTCTCGCTACGTCGATCAACTGGATGGCAAACATGCCTTGTTTCTGGTCGCTGAAGGTGAAGAAGGCAAGCCTCTTTTTGATTTTATAGGATTGGGATTCAGTTCGAAAGACAAAAAAATTGAACGTCCGGTACCACCTTCGGTCACGATTATCGTGAATGGCAAAAAACTAATGTTGCCTTCGATTCCTGTGAGATCTACCGATGAGAATGGTATCGTTGGTTACAACCATTATGAAGTTGCTTTTCCAATAGAGGCCAAAGACAAGAAGATTCCTGTAGTGAAGGCTCTGGCAAATAACCCCGAAGTTGAGATCAAGGTTAAACAAGCCCACTCGTTGACCGATTACGCACAGGTCGATTGTGTTTACAAAGGGCAAACGAAAAGCTATATGGTGAAATACGTAGCGAATTGAACCGAATGAGAGATCGGGGTCTTCTGTAGCGTTGGGAAAGGGAATCCAGTAAGGTTCCCTTTTTCTATGGTAATTTCTTTTATAGGAAGTCTTTTTAAACATTTTTATTGGAATATAAAACATTTGTATCGGGTGCCGGCTAAAGTGGACTTGTAGTTTTACTGCTGTAATTCAACTAATCGAATAACCAATTGTATGGACCAAAGTATGACAGAGGTAAAGTCTTTAAAAGGCTTCTACAAACTTTCAATGAAACAGCGTGTAGGATTTGGTGCTGGGGATCTCGCACAGAACCTTATCTATCAGACTGTTTCTATGTATCTATTGATTTTCTACACCAATGTTTATGGAATTTCCGCTGCCTCGGCGGGAGTGATGTTCCTTATCGTTCGCGTTGTCGATGTCTTGTGGGATCCCATTGTAGGGGCATTTGTCGATAAGCGAAATCCGCGGATGGGGAAGTATAGATCCTATCTCATTTTGGGCGGGATTCCCTTGACAGGCTTTGCTATTCTGTGTTTCTGGAATGGCTTTTCGGGGTCTCTGACCTATGCGTACATCACGTATGTTGGTCTATCCATGTTGTATACACTGATTAATGTTCCTTATGGTGCTTTAAATGCTTCCCTGACGAGGGATACAAATGAGGTGACAAAGCTGACTTCGACACGGATGTTTATGGCTAATGTGGGTGGGCTGGCTGTCGGATACGGAGTGCCCCTTGTGGTAAAATATTTTTCAGCGGATGGCAAGATTAATTCGAAGGATTCGGCAGAAGCCTGGTTTACGACGATGCTAATTTATGCGCTGACCGGATTAGTTCTTTTATTTTTTTGTTTTTCACAAACAAAGGAACGTGTTATTATGGACGAGAAGGATACAGATAATGTTCGGGTGTCTGATCTCTGGCAGGAGTTTAAGCATAACCGGCCCTTGCGTATTCTGGCATTTTTCTTCATTACCGCATTTGCGATGATGGCTATCGGTAATTCGGCCGGATGCTACTACATAATCTACAATGTAAATGCGCCAGATATGTTGCCTTATTTTATGGCACTGGGATCATTGCCTGCGTTTATTTTTATGCCACTGGTTCCGGCTATCAAACGTGCAATAGGCAAAAAGCAAATGTTCTATGTTTTTTTGGGTATTGCCATCCTTGGCATGCTGATGTTATACGTTATTTCATCCAACGATAACCTGAAGGGAAATATCGGACTGGTGTTGGGTGCTCAGTTTATTAAATCAACCGGTGTGATCGTTGCCACTGGTTATATGTGGGCCCTGGTGCCAGAGGTCATATCCTACGGTGAATATAAAACCGGTAAACGTATCTCTGGTATCGTCAATGCGCTCACCGGTATTTTTTACAAAGCAGGGATGGCACTAGGCGGAGTTGTTCCGGGCTTGGTACTGGCTTATGTAGAATTTGATAAAGATAATGCAACAACACAATCTCCTTTGGCTGAAAAGGGAATTCTATGGTTGGTGGCCGTTATTCCTGCCATACTTTTGGTGCTGGCCATGTATGTTATTTCCAAATACGAACTGGATGATGTGACCATCGATAAAATCAATCGGGATATTGAATCCAGATCCATTTATTAATCAAAAATAGACCATGAAAATATTAAAAACTATGATGACGGCCATAACGGCTTTATTGATTGCTACTTCTGCTTCAGCAGCTATTCAAAGCGCTAAACAAGCAACGGATTCGGTGATCTTGAAAGATGCTTTTGAAAACAATTTTTTTATAGGAACGGCCCTAAATCTTGATCAGATCTGGGAGCGGGATTCGAAGGCTGTTGCTGTGGTGAAAACACAGTTTAACTCCATCGTTGCCGAAAATTGTATGAAAAGTATGTTTTTGCAGCCGCAGGAGGGCGTATTCAATTTTAAGGATGCGGATCGTTTTGTTGCGTTTGGTGAAAAAAATAAGATGCAGATTATCGGGCATACACTGATTTGGCATTCGCAGACACCAGCTTGGTTTTTTGTTGACAAAAATGGGAAAGATGTCTCTCGTGAGGTCCTTATCGCACGAATGAAGAAACATATACAGACCGTTGTATCCCGTTATAAAGGCCGGGTGTTCGGGTGGGATGTGGTGAATGAGGCGATATTGGATAATGGTGAATGGCGTAAAAGCAAATTCTATCAGATTATTGGACCTCAATTTATTGAATTGGCTTTCAAATTTGCCCATGAGGCAGACCCTAAAGCTGAATTATATTATAATGATTATTCAACAGCCATTCCTGCAAAAAGGAATGGAATTATAGCTATGGTCCGGCAGGTAAAGGCCGCGGGTGGTCATGTCAGTGGTCTTGGTATGCAGGAGCATAATGGACTGGATAATC
The DNA here is from genome assembly GCF_002933815.1 of Sphingobacterium sp. HMA12. Lineage (GTDB taxonomy): Bacteria > Bacteroidota > Bacteroidia > Sphingobacteriales > Sphingobacteriaceae > Sphingobacterium. The sequence continues at coordinate 1,916,049 of NZ_BEYR01000001.1, read as the reverse complement.
CATCAATCAGCGAAGTTGAAAAAACCATCCTTGGATTTGCAGGTCTTGGTGTAAAGGTAATGGTTACTGAAATGGATATTTCGGTTCTCCCGCATGTACGTCCTGATATGGGGGCAGAAATTGGGGAACGCCACGCATACAGTAAAGAAATGAATCCTTATGAAGAAGGTCTGCCTGCCGAGAAAATGGAAGAGCTTGGGAAGAGGTATGTTGACTTTTTTAGCTTGTATCTCAAACATCATGATAAAATATCCCGTGTGACTTTGTGGGGTGTCGGCGATGGGGATTCATGGAAGAATGGCTGGCCTATCCCGGGACGTACAGATTATCCCTTACTATTCGACCGGAATTATCAACCCAAACCATTTGTGAAAGATATTATTGCATTGACTCAAAAAAAAAAGAAATAAGAAATATGAACAAGAGTAGGTACTTATTTGCGGGGGATTATATGGCTGATCCATCAGCGCATGTTTTTGAAAACAAGATTTATATCTATCCTTCCCATGACCGGGAGAGCGGAATGCCCGAAAATGACAATGGAGATCATTTTGATATGCAGGATTACCATGTGTTTTCACTTGAAGATAGCCATGCCGAGGTGGTTGATCATGGGAAAGTATTGGATCTTAAAGACATTCCCTGGGCTGGTCGTCAGCTTTGGGACTCCGATGTGACGGAGAAAAACGGGAAATACTATATGTACTTCTCGACGAAAGACAAAAACGATATTTTTAGACTTGGCGTCGCTATCGCAGATCATCCGTATGGACCATTTGTGCCCCAGGACAATCCAATTAAGGGAAGTTATAGCATAGACCCCTGTGCTTTTAAAGATGAAGATGGTACATACTACTTGTATTTTGGCGGTATCTGGGGCGGGCAGCTGCAGTTTTATCGAAATAATAAGATTGTTTCTCCCAATGAATTGCCTCAACCTGATGAACCCGCATTATCTCCAAAGGTTGTCAGGATGTCTGCCGACATGCTCGAATTTGCGGAACAGCCACATGATCTCGTTATTTTAGATAAAGATGGAAAACCATTGAAGCATGGTGATACGGAAAAGCGGTTTTTTGAAGCTTCCTGGATGCATAAATATCAGGATAAATACTATTTTTCATATTCTACAGGAGACAGTCATCTGATCTGTTATGCAATGGGAGACAATCCCTACGGGCCGTTTACCTACCAAGGCGTTATTTTGTCACCAGTTGTTGGCTGGACAACTCATCACAGTATTTTGAAATTTAAAGACAAGTGGTACCTTTTTTATCATGACTCGGTCCCATCTGGCGGAAAGACCTGGCTAAGAAGTATGAAAGTGATTGAGCTGGAGTATGATGAAAATGGCTGTATTAAGCCTATCGACGGATTGACTTCTTAATTTTTAGTACGAATGAGGTCTATCATGCGTTTCTATTGCTTGTTGTTGGCATTTTTAGCTGCTGTTCCTTTTGTCGTACGGGCAGAGGACGGTAGTCAATTGTGGTTGCGATTTTCAAAACAGGGAAAACCTACGGGTACCGTCCGGATTACAGGTGGAGAATCAACGGATGCAACCCTAATGTTAGCAAAGCAGGAGCTGCAGCTTTACTGGAAGGGTATGGATGTCATTTTAAAGCTTGATCATCGGAGAAAGGAATTAAAAGATGGTTATCAAATAAGGCAGCATGGAAATCAGGTTCATGTGGTCGCTGGCCGATCGGTAGGGCTATTATATGCTGCCTATCATTTACTGCGTCTTCAGGAGACGGAAGGTCAAATACCGAATGCGGGACTCACAGAAATACCCTCTTATGATATCCGGATTTTGAATCATTGGGATAATTTGGACGGAACTATAGAACGGGGCTATGCAGGGCATTCACTCTGGAAATGGGAGGAATTGCCGTATAAACTTTCATCCAGATATGAGCAATATGCACGGGCTAATACATCGGTTGGCATTAATGCCACCGTATTGAATAATGTTAATGCTTCTTCAGAACTATTGAAGGCAGAATATTTGCTGAAAGTTAAAGCATTGGCGGATGTCTTTCGTAAATATGGTATCAAAGTATATTTGTCGATCAATTTCTCGGCACCCAAAAATTTAGGGGGGGTATCTAGTTCGGATCCGTTAAATCAGGATGTTCAGCAGTGGTGGAATTCCAAAGCAAAGGAGATTTATGGGCTGATTCCAGATTTCGGTGGATTTTTGGTCAAAGCAAATTCGGAAGGGCAGCCAGGTCCGCAAGATTATGGTCGCACGCATGCGGATGGTGCCAACATGCTTGCCGATGCGCTACGTCCCTATGGGGGGACTGTATTTTGGCGGGCTTTTGTTTATCATCCGACTAAAGATGACCGCGCGAAACAGGCTTATCAAGAGTTTGTGCCCCTGGATGGGCAGTTTCGGGAAAACGTGATCCTTCAGGTGAAAAATGGCCCAATAGATTTTCAGCCGCGGGAACCTTTTAACCCTTTACTGGGCGCGATGCCAAATACGGCAAAAATGCTCGAATTTCAATTGACACAGGAATATCTAGGCTTTTCTAATCATTTGGTCTATTTGGCCCCTTTGTTTAAGGAAGTATTGGATAGCGATACCTATGCCAATGGAAAAGGGCAAACGGTGTCAAAATTGACCGACAGTAGGGGGCATTTGGGACGTAAAACTGCAATCGCTGCTGTTGCCAATATTGGTTTGGATACCAATTGGACGGGGCATCATTTTGCCCAAGCTAACTGGTATGCCTTTGGTCGTTTGGCTTGGAACAATAACCTGTCGTCGGTTCAGATAGCGGATGAGTGGATAAGAATGACTTTTACGGGAGTCCAGGAGTTTGTAGAACCTATAAAGAAGCTAATGCTTGAATCACGGGAGGCAGCAGTCGATTATATGATGCCTTTAGGCCTGCATCACCTCTTTGCTTTTGAGCATCATTACGGCCCAGAACCTTGGGGAGATATTCCGGGGGGACGTCCAGACTGGATGCCATGGTATTACCATAATGCGGATAGCGTGGGATTGGGCTTTGACCGTACGGTTAATGGAAGTCGTGCTGTAACACAATATAATCCATCATTGGACAAGATTTATGGGAATATATCCACTTGTCCTGAAAATCTTTTATTGTGGTTTCATCATGTTTCTTGGAATTATCGAATGAATAGCGGCAATACGCTTTGGAGCGAATTATGTTTCCGTTATGATCACGGTGTCCAAAAGGTGAGGGAGTTTCAAAAAGTTTGGGATCGTATGGAAAGGTATATTGATCGATCACGTTTTTCGGATGTTCAGGCTAAACTTAGGATCCAGACTAGAGATGCTGTTTGGTGGAAAGATGCTTGTCTGCAGTACTTTCAAAGCTTTTCACGTCAGCCGATTCCTTACGAATTGGAAAGACCAATCTATGAATTGGAAGACCTAAAGAAAATAAAGTTACCCATGGGGCATCATAATTAGTTGATCGACAAATCGTGCTCAAATTCGACAGTTTATTCTTCTATTTTAAAATTGAATCAGCTTTAATTATACTGTCGATGCATAAATGAACATAGCATATTATTCATCCGCTTCTCATATTGTTATGGATCGGCTTAATTATCTTCCAATTTACATTCGGTCACACTGTTTGCAATCTTCCATGTCGGAGCTTTTTTAAGACGTTAAAAATGATCGAACGCTTGCTCCCCCCTGGGGAGCAAGCGTTCGATCTATTCTTTTTTATTAACTTTATAAAGTGAAAACACAAGCCTTGTGGGATTTGGCAATCCAATGTTCAATTTCTACTTCTCCGTTGTGGGGTTTGCCTTCATCAAATACTACGGCTGTTTCTGTAAAACATTTAGCATAAGCAATGCTATCGAAATTGTTCTTCATTTTTACCAACTCGTTGATTAATTTTGGTAAGGTCATATTTTCTATTTTTTTTTATTAAACTGTTGTTACTGTTTCATCATCGATTATATATTCAGTTCCGGTTAGATAGGTGGCTCTCCGTGGAATAAGGAAACCAGCAAATTCAGCCATTTCTTGAGGTTCAGCGGGTCTCCAGAAAGGGATCTCGCCCAATGCGTCCATTATACCTTATCGCGCTTCTTCCACGGGAATGATGGCGTTTCTTGCAATTTCGTCCAGCCATGCTTCCGAAGCTGTAGTGCTGGTCCATACGGGTGAGACAGTCGATACACGACCACCTTTTGGAGTCACTTCATATGATAAACGCTTACTGCAATTTTTCGGTCCCGCCTTTGCAGCATTATAATTTAAGGTTGAAATCCAGAAGAAGTGCGAGCTAGATAACCGGGAGGTACATCAAAGATGGAAACATGACTTTTTAGCAGGGCGATCTTTCCGAATTATTAAATGACGAAAAGCGACGTAGGAAAATAGGCCCCTTCAACTATTGAAATCACGGCAAAAATCATGGTGCCCAATCCATAATAATAATAATAATAATAATAATAATAATAATAATAATAATAAGGTAGAAATTCTACCGGAATCATCAAAAGCGCCGAAAAAAATATAATCAAGCTGACAATTTATCCTTTTTGTTGTGGGCAACAATTGAATTCCGCCTCGGCGATAGTCTTCGTCCGAAAACCAGGTTATTTCCCAAAAGCGGAGAAATTGTGCAGAGACCTGAATAATAAAAAGCCTAAAAGAAATAATTAGCAATGAGAGTCAGGCGCTCTCTTCAGACTGTAGGCCAACTAATAAGCTATTAAATGATCCAAAATAGCCCAATAGGGGAGGCAAAGCTCCGGGTATAGCACCAATGAACACCGCTATTGGAGATTTCGTATGCAATTGTGTATATACAATAGCATACAGAATAATTGAAATAAAGACAATTTCCCCACGATGAAATTTAACTTGCATAAGATTGAAATACCTAACAGCCCCATCATAATACTAATTACCAAAGCCTTTCCAGTAGACATACGCCCTGCAGGCAAAGGGCGATTTGCGGTCCTTACCATCAATTTGTCTATATCTACCTCTATCATCTTGTTCAATGCACTAGCCGATGCAGTAACGAAAAATCCGCACAGAGTAAGATAAATCCAATTTAGAAAACTGAATTGGTCTTAAAGTTTCGAACCGATCAAAAAAGCGATTGAAGCTGAAAACACTACTGTTATTGTCAAGCGAAATTTGACTAACTCTTTGATATAAGAAAGAGTGTCTTTCATTTTCGAATTTTAAATTATCCTATGTAAGGAACAAATCTCGGAAACTAAGATTATATATTATTTTGTTCTATGTCATTTGTGACTATAAAAAGATCTCATCTTTATTGAGTGTTATTCGGTACGAAATTTATAATACAAAAGCAATGAAAAGTTAAGCAGAATGATTTATTGTGTGTTGGCAATATATGAACCACGTAATCATTTGGATGTTTAAGCGATAACGCATGTCTTTACCGACTAATTGTCGAGTTCATTGGGACAGATACTATTCTTCCGAGAGATTACGAATACAAATAGTAATCGTTTATGCCTATCATTAGTCTAATAGCCTAAATATAATTGGCTGCGACCTATATAATATAATGAATGCTGAAGGTAAGTACTGACAGATTTAACCCAAATCATAGTATGCCCCATATATTCAACACTCATCAGAGGCCGCAGTTCACAGCTGATTTTTTTATTTATGTAGCAAAATGATACACTTTGAGCAAAAGCATAAAAACTTTAATTTATATGATGTAACAGAATAAACGTATCTTTGACAATCCTAATATGGAAAATAAGTAATTAGCGTTTCCCCTATTTAAAAGTATTGGCTGAATTGAAAGAAAGATCTCTTTTTTTGATGGATTACTGTCGCCTATTGTTTTCTTTGGTGATAACCATGCTTTGTATTACCCTCTCGGCACAGGAAAAAAGCTATTTCTTTAACAATAGAGGTATCAAAAACGGACTATCCAACAGCCGCGTGATCGCTATCGCGACAGATCAAAGTGGATTTCTGTGGTTTGGTACGGCTTCGGGACTGAACCGCTTCGACGGTTATGATTTTAAGGTATTTTTACATGATGAAAAGGATACGACCAGTATCAATGATAACTATATTGATAAAATAGTTAAAGGACCGCTCCATTCACTGTGGATCTATACTCCAAAAGGTTGGAATAGATACAATCCTATCAACGAAAAATTTGAATCCAGGCCAAAGACTTGGTTGACCCAGCTCGGATTGCCGCACGAATGGTTTAAAACCATTGTCGCCGATCCACTTGGGGATTTCTGGTTTATCTATCCTGGTGAGGGGGTTTATAAATACAGCGACAAAGAGAAAAAATCCCTGCTCTTAAGTGCGCAAAGCCGCCGTGAACCGCTTTATAGCAATGGGATCTCATCTCTGGCATTTGACTCGAAACAGTGTAGCTGGATGTTATATGCGGATGGAACAGTCGAGATACGACGTTATTCGGATAATAAACTGCTCAGACGCCTGCATGTGCCCGCAAGCAATACCGAGCAGGCCTACCAGCTATTTTTGGATGCCCAGGATGACGCCTGGATCTATGTGCCTGGCAAGGCAAATGCGGTATACTGGTTGCGGTCTAAAGATAACACATGGTTGAGCCTCGACCGAAAGCCGGGGCAATTTCAACTGAATAATGATATTGTCAACGGCATCGTCCAGGACGATCAAGGAAAGGTCTGGATTGCTACTGATCACGGCGGAATCAACCTTGTCGATAAACAAAAGGGGACGATTAGTTATATTTCAAATGATTTTGGCTTTAAGGATATGTTGCCCGGAAATGCCATTCAGTCGCTGTTTAACGATCCTTCGGGGACGATTTGGATGGGCACCTTCAAAGCAGGTATCAATTCTTATAGCGAAATAAAGTCGTCTTTTCCACAATACCGTCACGATCCCAACAATCCCAAAAGCTTACCTTTTGACGATGTCAATTGCTTTGCCGAGGATAAACGGGGAAATCTGTGGATCGGCACCAATGGACGTGGCTTGTTATACTATGATCGAACAGCAAAGTCGTTTACAAAATATCTGCAGGCAGAGAATGGGAGCGGACCTTCGAGCAATATTATAGCGAGCTTATATGTCGACCGAGACAACAAGCTATGGATAGGTACTTATTTTGGGGGGCTGAATAGCTACGACGGGCAGCGATTTACTTACTATCGGCACGACAGTAAAGTCTCCAGCAGCTTATCCGAGGATAATGTATGGGAAATATTTGAGGATCGTGAAAGTCGCTTATGGGTAGGGACATTAAATAAGGGAATGCAGCTTTTGGACCGCCGTACGAATACTTTTGTGGATTACCGCTACAAGCATCCATTCAATTTTTCGGTCAATGCGATCATGGAGGATCATAAAGGGAACCTCTGGGTAGGTGGTTCGGCAGGTATCGAATTGTATGATCAGCATAGAAAGTTCCTGCAGCATTTCAATTACCAACAGGGCGTAGAAAATAGTCTGTGTAATACTACCGTCTTGGATATCATCGAGGATGCAAAGGGATTGATCTGGATAGCAACACGGGATGGGCTATCGATTTATGATCCTGAAAAGAAAAAGTTTTTCAAATACCACAAAGCCGATGGGTTGCCCCATCAGACCATTTTGCGTCTGATCAGAGATCGTCAGAACAATATTTGGGCGAGTACACCCAACGGCTTGTCCAAGATTTCGCCACTTTATTTAAAAGATGGTCTCCAACTGTCCTTTCGGAATTACGACGAGACAGACGGACTGCAGGGAAATGTCTTCAATGACGATGCCGCATTTATCACCAAGGCGGGTGAATTGGTCTTTGGTGGAAGCAATGGGTTTAACCTGTTCGTTCCGCCGGACGATAAATCCAAAGGTCATCGCTATCCGTTGCTGTTTACGGACCTACAGCTGTTTAACAATAGCGTACGTCCGGGTGAACGATACAATGGTAACCTGATTCTGTCAGCAAGTATTTCAATGACCACTAAGCTTGCTTTAAAATACGATCAGAATGCATTTGCTATCCAATTTGCGGCACTCAATTTTGTCGATGCTGGAAAGGTGAATTACAGTTACCAGATGCAGGGGCTGCACGAACAGTGGGTTACGGTGGATGGCAATAACCGAAAAATAAGCTTTACAGGATTAGCACCCGGCAAATACACACTTGTGGTGCGTGCCGAAGAAAGCGGAGCTGCCAACCCGGTATATGCTAAACTGGAAATTGAGATTATGCCTCCTTTTTGGGCAAGTCCATGGGCATATGCTTTTTATGGCTTGGTCATCATACTGGGGCTACTCTGGGCGCGATATCGGATCATACTCCGTACCCGCTTGAAATTTAGGCAGGAACAACAGGAACAGGAACAGTTGCGTAGACAGGAGCTTGATGCGATGAAAATTCACTTTTTTACCAATGTCAGTCATGAGCTTAAAACTCCCCTGTCTTTGATTCTTACGCCGGTAGAAAAATTGCTGGATCAGCCTTTTCCGGAAAATGAGCATCGGCAGTTCCGATTGATCCATCGAAATGCTCGGCGTCTGCTCAATTTGGTCGACCAGCTGCTGGATTTTCGTAAACTGGAGCTTGGTGAGCTACATCTGCATAAAAAGGACCTTCGGGTTTTGGGGTTTTGTAAGGAGGTTTACGAGTCGTTTTTGGATCTCGCTGAAAAGCGACGGGTGCAGTTCTCCTTCGAAACTGCGGGTGAAGAAACTTGGGCAGCGCTGGATCCCGATAAAATGGAACGGATACTATTTAACCTGTTGACAAATGCCTTCAAGTTTACAGCCGAAGGTGGCAAGGTGATATTGTCCGTCGACACCACAGCAGGCGATAGGCTTGAAGTCCGCGTCAGTGATACTGGGATAGGTATTGCCCCCGAAAGATTGGAACAGGTCTTTGAACGCTTTTTTCAGAATGAACTGCCCAAAAATATGATCAATCAGGGAAGTGGCATTGGATTGGCCATCAGCCGAGAGTTTGCCAAGCTGCACAAAGGAACCCTACATGCCGAAAGCGAAGTCGGCCATGGGAGCACGTTCGTACTGCGGCTGCCTTTGCATGCCATACAAGAACATGCTACAGCACTGCAAGACGATGGGCTGACTGGAGAGGCCGGCACAGCGTTTTCCTTACACAAAACGGTATTACTGGTGGAAGATAACGAGGATTACCGCAATTATATATGCGAATTTCTTCAGCATTATTTTCAGGTTATTGTTGCCAGTAATGGCAAGGAAGGCTGGCAAAAGGCGCTTGCCGAACATCCGGATCTGATCGTCAGCGATCTCAACATGCCCGAAATGAATGGCGCCGAGCTCTGTCAGAAAATTAAGTCAGACAAGCGGACAGCTTTTATTCCTTTTATCCTGCTTACTGTCGTAAATTCCGAACAGCGCCAGTTACAGGCCCTCGAAAAGGGAGCCAACGATTATATTACCAAGCCTTTTCGCATGGAAGTGCTGATCTCTAAAATGAAAAACCTGCTGACGCAACAGGATCGTTTTAAGGAAACCTACCAAAAACAGGTCTCGGTGGCTGCCAGCGAACTGGATATGGCTTCCCTCGATAATGAATGGATCACGAAAGTGCTGACCTATGTCGAGGCCAACATGGGTAATTCAAACCTCTCAGTACAAGGACTTGGAGAAGCGTTTGCTTTAGGCAGGGCGACCTTGTACCGCCGGATTTTTGACCTGACAGGTAAGACTCCTGTGGAGTTTATCCGGAGCATTCGTTTGCAACGGGCTCAGCATATGCTCGAAACCGGACAATGGTCCATCGCTGAAATTGCTTACCAGGTCGGCTTTACGGATCCCAAATATTTTACCAAAGTATTTCGCGAAGAATTCGGCCTTACTCCCTCGGCCTATCAGGAAAAACACCGTCAGAAGCTTTAAAAAGGCTAAAGTGAAACATTTTTCCCCCTATATTCTGCTAAAATTCACCCTTTAGTCATAGCCAATCTCTTAATTTTGATGCTATGCTGTAACCAATTTTTTAATTAACCACTCAGGTTACTGTAAGGGAAATAATTTCTAAATTATAAACGAACTGATAAATATGATTTGTTTGTCCACTGACAGTCATTCGACCTGTCTTGAACGCTCGACAGTACATTTTTCTAAAAAGGTGGCCTTTTTAGGGATATTTATGGCGTCAATCACCTGCATGGCTCACGCACAAACTCGCATTTCTGGAAATGTGGTGGATGAGCAGCGGCGTCCATTGACTGGCGTTAATGTCAGCGTTAAAAACTCGAATAATGTGACATTGACCAATGCCACTGGAGATTATTCGATAAAAGCTCTTCCCACCGATACGCTTATCTATACCTTCGTCGGTTACTTACCGCAACGTAGGGTCGTAGGCGAGCTGAAAGCCATCAACATCCAATTGTATAAAGATAATATCCAGATGGAGCAGGTGGTGGTGGTCGGCTACGGTAGACAGAAGCAGCCTACCGTAACTGGTTCTGTCAGTGTGGTAGCGGGGAAAGATCTGGTGCAGACCCCCGTAGCCAATGTCAGCAATATGCTGGTTGGTATGGCTCCTGGTATTACAGGGATACAGAACAGTGGCGAACCCGGGCAAAATGCGACAACCTTGCGTATCCGCGGGATATCAACGTTGAATGGGGCCAATCCGCTCGTCGTCATCGACGGTGTGCAGCAGCCTGCCGAAAATCCCTTTACGATGTTGAATGCCATTGATGCAAATGATATCGAGAACGTCAGTATCTTAAAGGATGCTTCGGCGACAGCGGTATACGGCATCCGCGGGGCGAATGGCGTGATTATCGTTAGCACTAAGCGGGGTCGCTCGGGAAGACCTGCTTTTAGCTTTTCGGCCAACACGGGTTTTACGCGTGCTACATCGCTCATGGGTATGACGAATTCGCATGACTTTGCTTCCAGCAGAAATGAATCGATCCGCAAACTGGATGCATCGGGGAATGGAGTGTACAACAATATGTTGTTTTCGGAAGACGAGCTTTGGAAATTTAAGAACAACCGCGATTATACGGCGGCAGAAATTGCAGCTATGCCACTCAACGAGCAACAGAAGCAACAGCTGCAAAACAGCCCGGCACTCTATTACACCAGTCACGATTGGTACAAAGAACTCTTCAATGGCACAGGCCGTCAAAATCAGTATAACTTAAATGTCTCGGGGGGCAGCGAACGATTTAAATACGCTAGTTCGATAGGATATTTTGACCAGACCAGCATTCTGAACTATACAAAAATAGCAGGAGCAGATGTGGACCCGAAATTCTCCAGATATACATTTCGCAATAATTTTGATATTGAGGTGGCCAAAAACCTGGAGATCAGCGTCAACATCAGCGGACAGTTTCTAAAGAATAAAATTGCCAACCCTAAGTCGGATAATTTTAGCAACGTACAGGGGTCCGATTTGGCGTCTCGTTATCAGGCGATATTGCTCAACCTCAAACATGGACCTTTTATATCACCCGGAATCGTTGATGGACGCATCGTATTGAACTTTCTTGGAGCCGATGGTAGCGCAACGAATCCGATCGGGACGATCAGAGGGGGAAATGGGGGCTTCCCAAGCCAGGTCATTAATCCGCTCAATCTCGTGACGCGTGGCTACGGAGTCACACAAGGTACCAACCTAAGTGCGCAGACGGTGCTGAAGCATAAAATGGACTATCTGACGCGTGGTCTCAAATCGCATTTTACAGTTGCCTATGACGATAATTATGCGAAAGGATATACGGTGACGCCAGGTGTACCTACCTATTCGGCTTACCGCAATCCACAAAACCCGACAGAAATCGTCTATATCGGTGGCATGGTCAGTACCGACAACAGCCTGACCGATTACCTTTTCAATTCCAGTTTCCGGAAAATGTATTATGAAGCTGGCGTAGACTACAACCGCGACTTTGGAAAACATAACTTATCGGGACTCCTATTGGCAAATGCCCAAAAATATATTGACAACAACTTGGCCTTTAATACACCATCGGGTTTAATGAGCTTAGTTGGGCGTGCGACCTATAACTATGCTGAGCGCTATTTAGCCGAGCTGAATATGGCCTACAATGGGACCGAACAGTTTGCTCCGGGCAACCGGTTCGGATTTTTTCCGGCCTTTTCTGCCGGCTGGATTATCTCCAAAGAGTCTTTCTTGCGAGACAATAGCTTTTTGAGCTTTGCCAAGATCAGAGCCTCCTATGGTGAGGTCGGTAACGATCAGATCGGTGGGATGCGCTACCTCTATTTGGCCAATTCATGGAATTTAGGGGATCAGAACAATGGCTATTATTTTGGAAATACAGATGGATCGGCGACCAACCCACACATTCCGGGGGCTATTGAATCGTCGGTCGGAAATCCAGTGGTTACCTGGGAACGGGCAAAAAAGAGCAATGTACAGCTGGATCTGAAATTTTTTCGCGATAAATTGTCTTTCTCGGGTACTTATTTTAACGAAAAACGTTCCGATATCCTCGTACAGCCGAGCATTATACCGGCCAATTTGGGCGTTGCCGGTACGCCGGTTTCCAATGTCGGTCGCGTAAGCAACAGCGGTTGGGAGTTTGAACTGGGCTGGGACGATAAGTTAACCGAAGATTTTACCTACTTCGTAAAAGGAAACTTCTCTTATGCACGCAATAAAATCGATTATATGGCCGAGGCTGCTTTTCCATATTCTTGGATGAACCAGACGGGGTATATGATCGGTCAGCCAAAAGGATTGGTCGCTGATGGTTTTTACAACAATGCTACCGAACTGGCCAACCGTCCTTACAATACCTTTAGCAATCTGGTGGATGTCGGCGACCTGCGTTATAAAGATATCAATGGTGACGGTATCATCGATAATAGCGATATGATACCGATTGGCTATCCTTCGTTTCCGCTTATCTCGTACAACTTTCGTTTGGGTGTGAGCTATAAGGGCTGGGACTTAAATACACTATTTATCGGTACCGCAAAAGGCTCTTACGATATCAGTAACACCTACTACGGTGGAAATCGCATCGTCGAAGAAGTCAATAACGGTCGATGGACGCAGGAAAAATATGAAAGTGGACAGGAGATCCTTTACCCGGCACTAAATGCTATTGACGGTGTATCCCAGGCCTCGAAAGTGCGGAGTACATTTTGGCTGCGCTCAACAGACTTTCTACGTTTGAAAAATGCTTCTGTGGGCTATACCATCCGTGACAACAAACTATTGCAGCGTGTTGGACTGAGTTCGGTGCGGGTATATGCCAGTGGTAATAATCTGGTGACCTGGACCAAGCTCGTGAAAGGTATAGATCCCGAGTCTACTAGCCAAAATAGCAACGGCTATATATTCCCGCTTGTGAGGACATACAACCTGGGGGTGAACATTTCATTTTAAAACTTACAGATATGATCAATACAATACAACGCTATTGGCAAAAGGCTTTGTTCGCTTCCATGTCCATGGTGGTCCTCGGGAGCAGTATATCTTGCCAAAAAGATTTTTTGCAGGTTCCTCCGGGAGGAAGCCCAACAGTGGACACCGTTTTTAACCAGTCTTCCAACGCTTATAATGCGATTGCAGGCGCCTATTTCGCCTCTTTGCGCCAGGGGCTGAACTGGAACGGTTATTATTCACCGAGCACCGATGATCAGCTGGCTGGCAGTCAGGCTTTTTGGGTGCAGATCCCGGGCAGTGTGGCGGCGGTATCTATTCTTGGCGGTGGCTTTACGCCAAATTCCAATAGCCAGGACATGGGATCCAATGGCGGCTATGGCAACGATGGTTACACCGACAACTTTCAGGCAATCCGTAAAGCATACCTGGTAAAGGAAAATATTGGCCGCGTGCCTGATATGAGCGATGCGGATAAGAAAATCGTACAGGCTGAAATGCAGGCGCTGGTCGCTTACCGCTATACGCAAATGTTTATCATGTATGGTGGGGTGCCGATAATCTCAAAAAGTTTTCCGCTGACTTCCTTAAACAATCTGGAGGAACTGGCCATCCAGCGTGCTCCGATAAAAAACGTATTGGATAGTATTGTAAGCTGGTGTGATCAGTCTGCAGCGATTTTGCCTTCACGTTGGGCCGATAATTCGCTGGGAAGGATGACCAAATCGGCAGCACTGGCGATTAAAGCAAAAGCTTTGCTCTATGCGGCTCGTCCTTTATTCAACAATGCAACACCTTATCTACAGCTAGGCGCTAACAATGCGCTGATTTGCTTTGGCAACAATGATCCACAACGTTGGAGTGTTGCGCTCGCGGCCAGTGAAGCCCTGATCAAAGAAGCCGAAGGGGCGGGGGGACTGCATATCATCAACACAGGAAATCCACTGGCTGACTATGGTACAGCCACCTCCACACCGAGCAACCGGGAAGTGATCTTAGCATTTAAACAGCAGGTACCATCGTCTGGAGGTGCAGGTCCATACAATATTTTTAACGTGGTCAACTACCATTATCAGGCCAATGGAGCGGTGCTATCGAGCAGTATGCTGGAAAACTATTACAAAGCAGACGGCACCGAGCAGAGCTGGCCAGGGGTAGGGCAAACGGCACCGTTTTCGGAATACCTCACCAAATTTAAGCAGATGGAGCCACGTATGCGCGCCGATTTCAATGGTTGGGAAATGCAGGCCGACAACAACCCCGGCGATCCCATCTGGCACATGAACGAGCACTATAAGGACGTCAACCATTTTGGTGCTGGACAGCCGACAAAGTTTTACTATAATGCAGGACGTCGCGAATGGTTTGACTTTCCGATTTTCCGTCTGGCGGCATATTATTTGAGTTCGGCAGAAGCGTATAACGAAATGGGGCAACCTGTCGAAGCACTCAGCCGCCTTAATGTAATCCATCAGCGTGCAGGACTGCCGGCTGTCACAGAGACCAATAAAGATAAACTACGCAAAATTATCCAGCGGGAATGGGCTATCGAGTTTATCCAAGAAAAATACCGATTTAACGACCTGAAACATTGGAAGGATAGTCAGATTGATAAGGGCATTATAGGTGGACCGATCCGTTTTCTGGTTTTTAATAATGGTGGTGACGCTTTGCCTTCGGGAAATACCAATTTTGGAAATGCGGTACGTTATAATGGGTTTTGGCATCCTAGGCAATTGTTAAATCCTTTCCCCCAAGGTGAGGTGAACAAAGGTTATCTGATCCAGAATCCGGGCTATTAATTGATAAGACTGACCCTATTAGAAGACTTTAAACTATGAATACCTATTCAATGATAAAAAAGGCTACCGCCTTACTTTTTGCCGTTTGGTCGGGAAGCACATCGCTGAAGGCGCAGCAGCCGGGCGAATGGATTGCTCCGGATTCTACCGACAGCCAAAAGGTGAAAAATTATGGCACAGTACGTGGACAGGAACTGGAAAAGATACCTGTGTCGAATTTGACCAATACCCTATATGGACGTCTGAACGGGCTGATGGTATCGCAAACCAATGGACAGCCGGGTTATGATCAGGCAACACTACTGATGCGGGGAAGGGCAACGTACGATCAGGCTGCCCTGGTCTGTTACGTAGATGGCTTCCAGGTGGATATGTCTTTCTATTTTCAATACCTTGCAGCAGGTGAGATTGCAAGTGTGACAATCTTGAAAGATCCTGTCAGCTTAGCTACATTTGGCATGAAAGGCGCTAATGGCGTGTTGTGGGTGACGACAAAACGGGCCAATACCGATACCTTCCGTATTGATGCCCAGGTAGTGTCTGGCATTCAGCAGGCCGTAAAGATCAGAAAGCCTTACGACGCTTATCAGTACGCCAATCTATACAATCAGGCGATCAGTAACGATGCCTATGCGCTCAATGGCAACCGCTTTCAATGGTCTCCGACCTACAGCGATGAAGCCCTGCAGCAGTACAAAGATGGAGCCGGGACCAATGTGGACTGGCTCAACGAGTCGCTGCGGGATAACGGCCGTTATACCAATACCTATGTCAATATGCAGGGGGGAATGAAGGAGGTGGCTAAATATAACCTCTACCTGGATTATATGGATCAAACGGGCCTCTTCAATATTCCAAGTGGGGCTGAAGCTAGCCGAAATACAGGCCTTAAAAGGTACAACCTACGCTCCAATGTGGACCTGAAATTCTTTAAAATCTTTACAGGAAAGATTGATCTGGGCGGGCGTATCGAAAGTTATAGCCAGCCCTTTAGCAACAATACCTACGACAATGCACAGAATTTTTGGAAGCGGCTGACGACTTACCCCAATAATATTTATCCCGTGCGCGATGCGCTGACAGGACAATGGTCGGGTAATGCACTTTATCCAAACAATCCGGTTGCGGAACTGAATGCCTTGGGCATGTATGCCTCGCATGACCGTACATTACAAGGGAACTTTAGCCTACGGGAAGATCTGAGCTTCCTTACAGAAGGCTTGTACCTTGAACAGGCGGTTTCTTTTAACACCTGGTCGCGTGTGATCCAGAATAAGACTGCCACTTATGCCCGTTTTTACGAAGGTAAACAAGCGACCGCCGATCAGAATACACCGATTGTTTTCGGAAGCAATACCCCTTATGGGCAGTTGACCTGGCGGCAGTCCAACCTTTCTGCTGGATACAAACGGCAGTTTGGAAAACATCGGATCAACGCCGTCGTCAATTACTATGCAAGCGATATGATCCCCGATGCAAATGAGGATGCTGCAAAGATAGCCTACCATTACCAGCAGTTTTCTGGAAGGGCATCTTATGCTTATCAAGATAAATATTTCGCTGAACTCGGCTGGGGATACAGCGGATCGGATTCTTATGCACCGGGACATCGCTGGAAATTGTATCCTGCGGCTTCTTTGAGCTGGGTGTTATCGGAAGAGGATTTCCTCAAGGACAATCCGGTCATCAATTATGCCAAGCTGCGCTTAGCAGCGGGAAAGACTGGTAACGACCAGACACTGCAGGGTAGATACCTTTATCAACAGTATTATCGTTTCCTTCCTGGCAGTGTAACTGGCAACAATAGTCTGTCGTTCAACGGCGGACTGGGGTTGGGACGGCTGGCTACGCCGGATATTACCGCTGAGCAAAGCATGAAATACGAATTGGGACTGGATCTGCGTCTGGTCAAAAATGTCGATTTTCAAGCGACTTGGTTTAGCGATCGGAGATCGGGCATTATCACACGAAACAACCTCGTGGCGGGCTACCTGGGCTATACTGGCGCAGATATGTTGCCGCTTCAGAATATTGGCAAAGTGAACAATCAAGGTGTTGAACTGGGGCTTAGCTATCAGGAGCAGATCGGGGCGCTGCAGCTGAACCTAGGCGTGATGGCGACCTATGCGAAAAACAAGATCGTTTATCAGGCCGAGATACCCAATAAAAATGCTTTCTCTAACATGACCGGGCGTGCTATCGGTACACCAATAGGGCTGGTGGCAGACGGATTTTACCAGTTTGAGGATTTCAATGCCGACGGAAGCTTGAAAGATGGACTTGCCAAACCGGGCTTTGGTCCGGTGCAGCCGGGGGATCTGAAATATAAAGATTTGGATCAGGACGGACTGGTCGATCAGAGCGACGTAACAGCTATTGGCAAGCCGACCTATCCCAAATGGTATTATGCACTCAACATTGGCCTAGCTTATAAGGGAATTGATCTGTCTGCTTTATTTCAGGGGGCAGCGGGTATGGATATTAACCTATTGGGTGCAACCTATAATCAGGTGGTTCCTTTTGTGGGAAATACAACGATTTATCCCATTGCCGGAAACGCTTGGGCTTATTATCCAACGGAAGGCATTGATACACGAAACAGCGCAACTTTTCCGCGGTTAACGATGCAGAGCAATGCGAACAACTATACCAATTCAACCTTTTGGATGAAAAATGCTGACTTTCTCAAATTAAGATCCTTACAGGTGGGATATACCCTACCGTCAGCTTTGTCGAAAAAAATGCAGCTGCAAAAGTTCAGGGTATTTCTTACCGCTGTCAATCCGTTTGTCTGGTCTTCATTCTACCGAAAATACAAAATGGACCCGGAGACACCTGCGGGCTATCCGGCGCTGAAATCTTATAATCTAGGCATTTCGTTTACTTTTTAATTGTTTATCCTATGTATTTACCTGATCATATAACCACCAAAATAGCGATTGCGATAGCAGCGCTTAGTCTCTCAGGCTGTGGGAAGTCATTTTTGGATACGCGTCTCGACACGCAGCCTACAGAGCATAATATCGATGGCAACTACACCAGCCTGATGCAGCTGGCCAATACGCCCTATGCTTATCTGTCCCAGCGCAACGAATTTGCGGCCTTGGACGGAAATCTTTTTGCTGCGGCTACCGATGAAGCTCAGCAGACCAATACTATAGGAGATGTTTACCTGTTTAATAACGGCAACTGGGGTGCGTTTAATAACCCCGACGATCGCTACAATATGTATTATTCGGGCATTTATGCAGCAAATTATTTTTTGGAATATCTCGACAAAAAAGGGGGCGATTACAAATCCCTATTGGCAGTAAATCGTGATACCATCACGCAGGAGTCACGCACCAAGTATCTCAACGATGTCGCTTCCATGGGTTGGTCTATTGCTGAAGCACATGTGCTTCGGGCTTACTATTATTTTGAGCTGATCAAGCGTTATGGTGGTGTACCATTATTGACCAAAACGTTCAATGTGAATGAAAAGCCGGCTATTGCAGCTTCTTCGTTTCAGGAGGTCGTCGAATATATCGTGACGTCCGTCGATAACCATGTAAAAGACCTGCAGCCAAACTGGAAAACTTCGCAATTTACGAATCTGGATGGCCGCTTTAATCAGGGTGCTGCGCTTATGCTGAAAGCGCGTGTATTGCTTTATGCCGCCAGCCCACTGCATAATCCCGGTAATGATATTGCCAAATGGCAGCGTGCTGCAAAGGCTGCTGCGGAGGCACTGCAGTTTGCCGATCGCATGGATGATGCGGGCGGAAGAAACGCTCTTGACAATAACTACAGAAATTACTTTCTCGGTAACAATACGCTAAACAGTGCTGAAACAATTATGGCGATCCGTTACACGGCTAGCAACGATCTGGAACGTGCAAATTATCCGATTGCGACACCCGGCGGATTGAGTGGAGTCACACCAAGCGAGAATTTGGTGTCAGCCTACGAAAAGCTGGACAACTATTCAGCAAGTAACCCTTATGAAAATCGGGATCCGCGTATGGGCTATTCGGTCGTGGTCAATGGCAGCAACTGGAACAACCGTACAATCGATCAGACCGCTGGTGGATCGGACGATAGGAGACGGACCAACGCCAGTAGGACAGGGTATTACCTAAAAAAATTTGTAAACGACAATGTCAATCTGGTCAATAACGCAACCAATCCACACAACTGGCCGCTTTTTCGCTATGGCGATTTGCTGTTGATTTATGCGGAAGCGATGAATGAAGCCTATGGACCCGATCAGGCCAATGGCTGGGGGATTAGCGCCAGGGAGGCGATAAACAAACTGCGTGCTCGTCCGGGGGTCAATATGCCTGCTGTGCAGGTTAGCGGTAAAGCTGATTTGCGCACAGCAATCAAACATGAACGGCAGGTGGAGCTGGCCTTTGAAAATCACCGGTATTGGGATCTGATCCGTTGGGGCGATGCAGCCAACGTATTGAACAAACCGATCTATGGCGTTACGGTCACTAAAACAGCTTCTGGTGCGTTGGAATATGGGACGAGGCAGGTTCAAAATCGGGTTTTCATAGCGCCGAAAATGAATTTCTATCCTTTTCCGCAGGCTGAAATCCATATCACCGGTGGTGTACTGGCTCAGAACCCAGGCTGGTAAAGGCAATTGCGCAGGTGGATTTTGCAATTAGCGATACGTAAAAGCAGGCGCTAATTGGGAAAAAGAAGGGTGAAAATCGGCGATTAAATGTTGCCAGAACTTTCAAAGAAGATGAAGAAATAAAAAGAGGAGTGAAGCAAATCTTGGAAAATCAGGGTTGGAGTCACTTGTCATTAATGATGAACAGATGAAAATACTCAATCAAAAAAATAGCATATACGGGATGCTCATCGCCTGGGCTATGGCCCTGACATTTATGGCCTGTCAAAAGGATGATTCGGCTAAGGATTATGGCGATTCGCTCATTTATATGCCGCAGAGCGTTAATTTTTCCATGGGATCAAATGCGATCTATCCCGTTCCGGGATCATCCAATGGAATCAGCCCAACGGGAATGAACTATGTCGTTGATGAAAAAGCGAACAAAACAAAAATCATGTTAGGCGCTTCCTTGTCCGGGACTGCAAAAGGCGCCTATCGCGTGGATATTAAAGTTAATACAGATACCTTGGATCAACTTTTGAAACAGGGTACCCTTGGTCCAGATTACAAAGCGCTGCCTGTAACAAATTACAGCCTGCCCAAGCAATTGGATGTTCCGGAAAATGGATCTGCAAACTTTTATCTTGAGGTGGACAACAGTGTCATTACGGACCCGGCCAACTTTGGCAAACACTTGGTTGTGGCGGTGCAAATTGCCAATCCAAGCCGTTTTAGCCTGGATCAAAAACGAGCGACAACATTGGTAGATATCAATATTGCTGGTTTATTTCCATCGGCAAATACGACATCGGAGATCAATGTGACGCCAGGTGCAGTCATTACAATCTCCGGACAGAATCTCGACAAAGTCACGGCGCTGAAGTTTTCCAACAGTGAAACGGCGATCCCTATCCTTGAACAGTCTGCCAATAGTCTACAGGTAAAAGTGCCTGAGATGGATGGCATCTCGCGCTCAACGATCGACCTGATGACGCCATTTGGTACAACGAAAAGCACTTTTGAACTGGTCAACTTAAACCTCGCCTTTCAGGTGTTTACCGATGCCTATGGGGCAAATATTGGGGCTAATAAAGATGGTGATGATTATGGCTCTACCCAGTCGATATCCACCAGCGTTTCTAAGCGGGGAACTTCTTCGCTGGCCCTCAAATATGCAGCGAATAATTACTCCCCTGGAGGATTGGTCAATACGGTAGGCTTTGAAGATAAGGGGTACAATTATATTACTTTTTGGGCCAAAGGAACAACTTCTGGTGCTGGCAATGAAGGTATACAAATGGCCCTAATGGGTGACGGAATGCCTGATGGTTATGGAAACGACTTTGCAGGTGTTGGGATCATTGTGACAAAAGAATGGACATATTATAAAATTCCGATTGGTAAAGGTTCCGGTAAGCCGATGTGGAGCAAAGGCACGACTTTCCGAAAATTCGGCTGGCGATTGAATAACTGGAATGTTCCGCAGGACGAAACGATCTATTTTGATGACATTCTATTTGTAAAGTAAAAATTAACGTATAACAATTATATCATAATGATGGCTAAAAAATCATATTTATTGCTGATAACACTTTGTTTTTACCTGTGCTGCTGCTCGAAAAACAATGCGGAAATTATTAACGGAACTGCTGAGGTGCAGTCATTAGATGCAGCATTTATGCAAGTATCAAAAACTGCGGTTGCGGGTGCTACTTACCAGGCAGAAGTATATCTTCCCTATGCCGGTGGTAATGGGGCAGCCTTTGAAAATGGAACTTCCATCACTTCAACGGGTGTGTTGGGATTGACAGCAACTTTGCAGCCAGGGCGTTTGGAAAAAGGCTATGGCTCATTGCTGTATAAAATAAGTGGCGTACCGGCGCAAGCAGGTACAGCATCTTTTGTCCTATCTTTTGGTGGAAAATCGAGTGTTGTTGCGCTCGAAGTAAGTCAAAAAACCAATGCTAGCTTGCTTTACTGGGGATTCTTTGATGATTCAGGAACGCCGATGTCTTTCTACAACGGATTTGGCAAGAAACCGAGTATGGCCATGATGTTTAATGGCTGGACTGCGGATGGTAGTCGCGAATTTCCTTCGACATTTTGCCAGGAAGCTTCTGCGGCGGGCTATGTACCACATGTCACATGGGAGCCCATGATGGGCCTCGATGAACTGATGTCAGGAAAATACGATAATGACATCAAACGCTATGGCGAAGCGTTGGCCAAATTTGGTAAACCAGTGATCTTGCGTTTTGCACATGAATTTAATGGTGACTGGTACCCTTGGAGCATGCAGAATGATCAAGTTGTGCCCGTTGCTACGTATATCAAAGCCTTTCGCTATGTGCACGATAAGGTGCGAGCGGCAGGTGGTACAAATGCACGTTGGGTCTGGGCACCTAATAATGCCAATGGCAATAAAAATCCGCAAACGGTAGAATCTTACTATCCGGGGGATGACTATGTGGATTTGATCGGTATGGATGGTTACAATTTTGGTACCTCCCAAAGCTGGTCTTCTTGGCAGTCTTTTGCGCAGGTTTTCGGTCCACTTTATAATAAGTTAACGACGACGTTCCCCAACAAACCGATTTTTATCGCTGAAATGGGCTGTTCATCGACAGGTGGCGATAAAGGAGCATGGATCAACGATATGTTTGCCCAGCTGGAAACACAGTTTCCTAAAATAAGAAGTTTCGTATGGTTTAATATCAATAAAGAAACAGATTGGCGTTTTACCAATGGACAGGAGGCTATCAGTGCATTTAAAACAGGCTTGAGCAACCCGAGAGTTGGTATGGATCCGACATTGGGTGGAATAATTAGGTAATTAGGAGAATTTGTAATTAAAAAATGGGAAATTTACCCTTGCCTTTTAATACGATAAAATCGTAGTGGCAGCCATTAGTGGATATTTTAATTAATTGGTGTTCAAAAAAATTAGGCAGTTTATCCTTTAGGGGTAGGCTGCCTTATTTGAATTTTTCGCTTCTTTTGCGAATTTTTTATAATTGCAACGATTGAAGGCCTATCTTATTTAACAGATGTTGGATTGGATTAAGTCTGATTTAGTCCTTAAATTGTTGGGGTAGGAATGAGTCAAAAGGTAAATTTGGTGTTTTTACTTTTAGTCAAAATATCAATTGGTTTATAATTAATGAAATGATAAAACTGAAAAATAACCACATGGAATTACCTATTTTTCAGATGAATTAAAAATGTTGTATATTATGAAAAAGAGCAAGTTTTCAGAACATCAAATCGTCAATATTCTCAAAGAATATGAGTCAGGAAAGGCCACAAAGGATATCTGCAGAGAGCATGGGATCTCGCTGCTGCGTTCTATCAACGGAAGCAAAAAATACGGAGGTATGGATGCTGTATGAGTCGAAGTATGTGCTACTGTGACCACAAAAAGGATAATCAAATCGCTATTACAAAATTAATGGATATCGCATCTAGATATCCTACAAGAGGATTTGAAACCTACTTTGGGAAAATACGGATGGAGGTCTGTTGTGGGACAGAAAAAGGGTGCTTCGTGTATCGGAATATTAACTTAAAACTTAGAGTAAAACGCAAACGTCGTATTCCTTCTCGAGTTAAAAAAAAAAGTTAGCGATTCTCGGCGCAGTTAATGAAATCTGGTCATTCGATTTATCTTCGTTGCTACTTCGTGGTTATGAGCGAATCTTTAGCTAATGGGCGTAGATTCAGAGTACTGAATGTCATTGATTACTAAAATCTAGAGCCATTGATAAATGAGGCTTTCTATTCCATACCCGGTGTCATATTGGTGCAGAAATTAAAGGAACTATGTAATTTAGGCCCAAGCCCAAATGCATAATGGTCCAGAGTTTTTGTCTAAGGTATTTTTGAATTTTGTCACGATAACGGAATTGAGTTACAGTATATCCAGTCAGGAAAGCCTGTGCAAAATGCTTATATAGAACGAGTGAATCGGACATTTAGGGAAGTCGTACTAGACGCATACTTGTTTGGTTCAATGACATAAGTCAATGTATTAGCTTATGAGTGGCAAATTAACTATAATAGTAATCATCCACATAAATCACTAGACGGATTAAGTCCGTGGTTATATGTTAAGAATCCATTAATTTCTTAAAGTATATTTTATAGTTATTCATTGTTTAAAAAATGGTAAGTGTTCAGATACCGATGATAATTTTTATGAATTAGATATTTTCAAAGGTGATTTTTCTCCTTTGATACAGATTCCAGATGTATCAAAAAATTTAGGATGCGGTATTTAAATGAAGATGAAATTCAATCCAGATTGAGACTAGGAAAATCAGTGGAGCACTGGCTGGGTGATGTCCAGGAGGATGATTATACTATACTCAAATGGTTAAGTATTGATAAGGAAAGCAACGAAAGCTTTTCTATAGCCTATTGTGAATCTTTTGATGAGGGAAATGAAGATTTCTTGGACATATATGCTTTTTCATTGGTTGATCCTGATGCGCCTTTTGGCGTGATACATACTTTTTCTTCAATTGCTGATGCGTTAGAATTTGCAGAAGTGAACTACAAAGCTTCTCCTAATAAGTATACATCTGCAGGCATGATTCAGGAAGAGTATCGGGATTATATTAATCTTTAACCTTGAGTATTAAACATAAACAGGATTCCGCAAAGACAACGTCATATTGTCATCATTTAAAGTAAATCATTAAATATGAAAGTAGCAATTTGTCGTTTACGTCCAGATTCTCAGTCAGCCAAATAATCTCGTTGATATCTTCTTTGTATGGATCTACTCCAAAAAATTGTAAACTTTTCTCTTTTGTAAGCTTAGCGCTTGGGGAGCAGTTATTTTTCTTTCATTTCTTTACTAGATATTTAGGTTTATTCACTCATTGAAACTCCTGTTTCGCTCATTACTGATTTTTTGCAACTGAGCCAACAATATATTTGGATAAAGTTTAAAAACTAATTATTCAAATGAAAGTTTTAAAAAGCATGTTGATGGTCAGTCTAGGACTGGTTATCTTTTTCTCCTGCAAAGAGGGGGACACTGGACCGCAGGGAGCCATTGGCGAAAAAGGCGAGCAGGGGGCGAGGGGAATTCAGGGGGTAAAAGGTGATGACGGAGCAACAATTTTCTCTGGAGATGCGGTTCCTGTCGCTACGCTGGGGAAAGCTGGAGATTATTATATCCGTAAAACGACTTCCGAAATATATGGTCCCAAAACGGATGCCGGATGGGGTAAAGCAACTTCTTTTAAGGGAGCGACAGGTGCCAATGGAGCGGCGGGATCCAAAATCCTGAGCGGCACCCAAATTCCAGCGGTGTCGGTGGGTGCCGTGGGCGACTTCTATTTTAAGGTGGATAGCTATCAATTTTTTGGACCTAAAACTGCATCCGGATGGGGTACAGGGGTCAATCTGAGAGGAGCTACGGGTACTGCTAATGTACTCTACAGTGGTTGGCAAAGTGCTACAGGGACTAAAGATTCTACTATGGACGGTACGGCGGTCAGAATTGCCCATCTTGCTGCCAAAGGACTTTCCACAACCATATTGAATAGTGGAACCGTGATTGTTTATCTGGATTATGGAGGCGGAATTTACCAGCTGCCTTATACCTCAAGAGCTGGAGGGAGAATGAGTACAATTTCCCACCATCCGAAAGAGAATAGGATCATTGTTTACCGGTTTGTCTACGATGGTGGCAGTCTCTTGGCATTACCTAGTCAAATTATGTACCGTTATATAATTATTCCGGGCGGAACCATGGCAAGCCTTAAACGTAAGGGCGTGGACCTAAACGATGCGAATCAGGTTGAGGTGGCACTAAAATCGGAATAGAAATGCTAAAAAAGTGCTGATCTGAAAGGGTAAACTACTCGCTATCTTTTTAACATAGATGTCGGGAATGGAGCGAAGTTGCAATAGCATGCTGAATATATCGTATATTTAAGATAACTATTTGATTGTTTTCGAAGGTGTCAATGTAAAAGGAATAAATTATGATAAAGGCAGTCATTATTGATGATGAACTGAAAGGTGCCACTTTACTCCAGCATAAACTCAGCGCTTTTGCCGATAGGCTTGTCGTCGAACGGATATTTAACGATCCCTTTGCTGCGCTACAAGTCCTTCCATCCATTAGCCCGGATATCGTTTTCCTGGATGTCGAAATGCCGCTGATGGATGGATTTAAGTTTTTGGAAAATCTCGGAAACATCGATTTCGAGGTCATTTTTGTTACGGCCTATAATGTATATGCCATTGAGGCTCTGCGCGCCGATGCTTTGGATTATCTGCTCAAACCTGTGGATACTGATGAACTAACGGCTGCAATTGAAAAATTATCCAAACGGATTGAATGGAAAAAACAGCGCCGGAAACAGGGAATTCCTATGGGAAGCACCTGCGCATCGCGGTTGGCCCTGTCTACTTCAGAAGGTATTTATTTTGTAAGGAAAGATGAAATTGTCAAAATCGAAGCGATGAGTAACTACTCGGTGTTCTATTTTTCTGCGGGTAACAAGATCATTGTTTCCAGGACACTGAAAGAGTTTGAAGGATTGCTGGATGGTGATTGTTTTTTGCGAATCAACCGGAGCACGATCGTTAATCTTAGCTGTGTGATTCGCTATAAGAAAGGGGAAGGAGGGACTTTACAGCTTGTGGACGGATCAGAGCTAGAGGTTTCTCCCACCAAAAAAAGTCTGCTTATGGAATTGCTATCCCGTACTTAAGCTGCAGTTATGGCTAACGTAAAGTTATTGATTCGGTTATTTGTCGTTGTGATGTTTACCTTATCACGGGGGCTGGCACAGGAACGGATTTATAACTTTCTTCATTTTACCAGTCGTGAGGGACTCCCCAGTGACAAAATCAGAGATGCCGCTGTCGATGAAAAAGGATTCGTATGGATCACAACAGGAAAAGGTCTGTGCTATTTTGATGGGAATACCTTTTTCCCTGTTAGTTTTACACAACATTCAGATTTTTCGTATGATCTGGGAAATCTCAGCATAGGTAGTAATAATAAGATCTGGGTTGCGAGCTATAACCGGGGCTTAATATGTTATGATCGGTCCAAACCCCAGCATGAGGCCTGGACTAGCTATAGTGCCAAAGCGGCTGGCGGAGATGTTGAGAAACATGAACTTTATGCTGTTCATGAGTCAGCAGGTAAGGTGTTTTTTGGTGGGCAAGAAACAGACCTGCAGATTCTGGATCCGGTATCGGGACGCATATCAGCCGTAAAACTAACACCGGCAGCCTATGTAACTATTTTCCGCATCCAAGAAGATCGGCATGGGATTCTGTGGATAGGTACGCGCTATCATGGTCTATTTTCTTACGAACCCAATTCTGGGAAGACAGTTCATTATGATCTGTCGAACAAGGGTGAAAATGCGGTTACGGGAATCTGTATGGCAGGGGAGCAGGTTTTTGCTGCCTATTATAATCATGATCTGATACGGTTATTGCCTCAAAAAAAGCGGGTTGAACAGCGAAATATTCTTGGTATTGGTCCTAATGTTGCACATTATGATAACAATATCGCTGATGTCTCCTTTTTCTCGGAAGAGCATAAAATATTAGCAGCCCATAGTGGGGGCAAGCTGTACAGTTATGACCTATATCATAAGGAGGTGGTTGAGATACCGTGGAAGAGAGCTGTTCCAGAGGGATCTGCTGTTAAAATTAACCGTATTGTATCCATAGATGGAGGATATTTTATATGTTCAGATCATGGTCTATTTTATTATTCGAAAAAGTTAAATTTAATTAAAGACCTCATACCTGTTAAAACTGACCCTATCCAGCATATCTTAAAAGTAGGTGACAAGAAGTGGTATATCTCCAAGGCTCAGATCGGTGAATTGTCTCCAGATTTTCAGCTACGTTTATCAGCTTTCTCCCTGAATAACCTTAAGGTCAGCCAACTTACGGCTATAGGGATTTATATTTATATCTCGACCGTAGACAGCGGGATTTATGTTTTTGATACGGTGAGTAAAGAGCTTAGGGCATTAAAAATTGCAGGAAACTCTTTTGGTCTTGAACGAGCCGACTGCAATAGTGTGATTTGGGATTCAGTCAATGGAAGAGATATCCTATGGATCGGCTCCTGGAATTCGGGACTATATCAATATGATCTTTCTACGAATAGGGTTGTATTGTACAATAAAGATAATGGTCTTATTGACCATAAAGTAATCACATTAGGAAAGGATATTTCTGGTTCTCTATGGCTGGGTATGGATGGCTTCGGTGCAGTTAAAGTAGTGGATAAGGTAAATATGAAGTTTATTAATTTCAAGCATCAGCGGCAGTCTGGAGAAAGTCTTGCTGCCAATACCGTGTTTTCCTTTCTTTTGGATATTGATCGCCGCTTTTGGTACAGCAGTAGCCAGCAAGGTATTGGGATGATTGTTGAACAGTCAGGGAAAACACGTTTCCTACAGGCTAATGACCGTAATCGTTTCCCCTTGTTTTATGCCCATACCCTAAAAAATGATGCAAAAGGACGAATCTGGATGAACACTCGAGATGGAGTAATGATTTTTGATCCAAAGTTCAAAACGTTTTTACAATTGGAAGCAGGTCAAGGCATATTCCCACCCGAGCGATTTTCGACCCATAATTTTTATTTTGATTCAGATGTATTGGTTTGGCTGACGGATAAAGGTCTGATCAAAGGGCCGATGGCTGAGATTGGAAATAAAACCGAAAATATAGCCCCCGTTATAAGTGCGTTCAGGATATTGAACCGCGATAATACCTATCGGCTTGTAAATGGAAAGATTGTGCTCCAGCCTGATGAAAATACCTTTTCTTTTCAATTTGCTGTACCTGGCCAGCTTGCGGACAAGACTTTACGTTTTAGCTATAAACTAGAAGGGATTGATCGCGAATGGATTGATTCAGACGCAATTCAACAGGCGGTTTACAGCAATATTGCAGGCGGGGATTACCGTTTTGTTCTTCGGGTGGGAGACCGGGATGGAAATTGGTCGAAAGCGCAACTGGATATACCTGTGTCTGTAAAACTGTTGTGGTATCAAGGTTTATGGTTTAAAGTCGGTCTAGTGTCTTTTGTTTTTCTTGCAGTGGTACTGATTTTGATCTATCGACTGGCGCACCAGGAGAAAATTAATCGGATGGAGAAGGAATTTAGCCTGACTTTACAGCATGAGCTGAAACAAAATGAATGCAAGATCAGGGAGCAGAGCGAGATCCTGGAAATGGAAAAGGAAAAAAAATTGGCCTCTGAGTTCCGGCAACAATTATATGAAAGTGAACTGAAAGCTATTCGTTCGCAGATGAATCCACATTTTATTTTCAATATTTTGAATTCTATTGAGGCCTACGTAGTCGAAAATGATGCTGTACAGGCCAGCAAGCTGATTCAGAAATTCGCCACTTTGAGCCGTATCGTACTTGAGAATTCTCAATTCTCCAAGGTGACCATCGCTTCCGAACTTCAATTGGTCAAGCTGTATCTGGATCTGGAGCAAGAACGTTTCGATCATATATTTACCTATAGTATTCAGTCGGATGAGCGCTTAATCAAAAGCAATAAGAAGATTCCGTCGATGCTGATTCAGCCAATTGTCGAAAATGCCGTACATCATGGTATGAGGCATCTCCATGACAAAAAAGGCAAGATATTGATTCGGACAGCTTTAGAAGAAAAGGAAATTAGGATTGAAATTCTGGATAATGGTGTTGGTTTTGATCAGTTTCCTAAAACTGGAAATAGCAATTTCAAAAGTACCTCATTTGGTTTAAAAGGAGTACAAGAACGATTACGTATGCTCAGTAGTGATGAATCAGCAGAATCCGCTTCACTCACAATTGACAAAAAACCTGATGAGGAAGATTTTACTGTCAGGATTACGATCACGCTTCCTTTATAGCCAATTATCTCCTTATAGGCATTTTCTCGAAAGACATACTTATACATTTAAACTTTTAGTCGATTTTTAGAAGCGCCTCCGGCAACCTTCCTAAGTTTAATTGCCTTGGAAAGATTCTCTGTTTTCAATACCTAGCTTGTCTTCGTTGAATGATGTATGATATCGGACGGTTGCCCCACCTCTCAAGCACGGAGTGACGCGTATATATGGTTGTGGTTGATATAGATGTTGATAGATCTTGCTGACGAGTGCCGAGATCTTGCTGACGAGTTACAGGTAACAGGTTGAACAGCTGCTCCCTAATTGATTCTCCTTATTCACACTGAGTTTGCAGTCACTTACTCATTGATAGTCTGTAAAGGTTTTTTTTAAACTTAACTTTAATCTGATCGTTACAATATGTTGATTCTTTTCCGTCCACTAGAAGAGAGCGGAACCAATTCATTCTTTAAACTATAAAAATCATGGAAAAATTAATTGTATTAAAAACCACAGGAAATGCGGTATTTAATGATGTTGGCACTTCCTCTTCGTTAAAATTGAAAGGAGACATTCAGCTCACCCCCACAAATGGAGATTTTAAAGTTAACGGTGGATATTTAGATATGGATATGTTTGTTAATTCAAAAGAATTGCAATCATTTACCATAGAAGCGATGGTCAGCCCCAATTCGATAAATGGGAATAAGCAAATGCTTATAGAGTCTGATAATATACTGGTTTCAATTTACATTGATGAATCTGGATTTCTGACGGCAGATATAGAAACAACGGCGGAAAAGAGTCAATTAAAAAGTACACAGAAACTCGCTGAGGGAAGCCCTCAGATGGTTCGGTTATATCGGGATGAAAGTGGCGAAA
Source organism: Sphingobacterium sp. HMA12 (assembly GCF_002933815.1). Lineage (GTDB taxonomy): Bacteria > Bacteroidota > Bacteroidia > Sphingobacteriales > Sphingobacteriaceae > Sphingobacterium. The sequence goes on along the minus strand of NZ_BEYR01000001.1, from coordinate 1,885,514 downwards.
CGTATTTAGAGATAGATAATCAGGTCGTAGCAAGAAAAAAAATTATAGGTGAATTTAAAGATGCTTCATCTAGTGTATTTCGAGTGGGGGCTTCATTGAAAAGTGAAGATTCGACATTTAAGGGGACAATCGGTCAGATTAATGTGAGTGCCGGTGTATCCACATTAGCTTCCATACAACAAGATTTTAAGTATTCCAGAGAATTGGAGAAGACCTTATCCGAAGCATTAAAGGGTATTGTCATTCATGTAAATTATGAATCTTATGAGGCTAGGAAAAAACTACAACGTGTTAAACAGATTATGAATGCGGCGGGCGTAGAAAGTTTAAGTTCACTAGGAACAATGAAATTCACTTCAAATAGAACGATACAAAAGGGCAATATATGGATTCAACCTGGTTTTGTATTTAAGCCTATTGAACATTGGGCAACATTGGCTGTTGACCTGATCAAGGCTGATATGGCAACTAAACGTCGCTTGATGGCAACAGAACTGACCAATAAAAATAGCATAAACTATATAAAAATCTTGAAAGAGGGACCGCTGGACCAAAGAAAGGCAGGTTTTGGTAAGTTGAAGAAATTGAACAAAAAGCTGGCGAATGGCGAAGTAAAGGGAGCTAAGGAAAGCTTGAATATGTTCACTAAAAAAGATGGTCAGTTATTTGTTTATGATAAACAGCTATTTACAGAAAATCTAAAAGGAAATAAACCTCAAAACTGGCAGCAATTGGGAACCTTGGATTATCATTTTAACACCTTAAATATCATATCACAAAATGAAGCTATAATTATTGCTAAGAAATTGGATTTGACAAATTGTAGATTAGAAGTGTCTGCAGATGTAGATAAGCTTATAATTTTGGCCGAGGAAGTGATATGTGGTCCCAATGCAGAGATTTCATGGAGACGACCTGGAGGTTATACCCAAGGGCATGCTGATGATCCATATTTAGATGGGATCCCAAATCATAATACAGCACAACGTGAATTCAATCAAGATCAACGAAGTGGGTATGCTGGAGGTTATGGAGGGAAAGGAGCCGCTGGAATAGTTGGAGCAAATGGCAGAAAGGCACCATCCTTAGAAATGTGGGTTAAGAACATGACCAATTTACCAAATATAGATTTAAATGGAGAGGGTGGCATTACAGGAGGTATTGGTCAACGAGGAGGACGAGGAGGAAATGGGCAAGGAGGAAGTGTGGGTACATATTGGCCAATAATTAATGAATGTAAAAAAAATGCGGGAAATGGTGGTAGAGGTGGAAATGGTGGAAATGGCGGCGATGGTGGTCGCGGCGGTGATGGCGGAAATGGTGGCAATATCAGCATTGGTGTATTGCAGGGTACATTGGAAGGAACGGTTACCAACAACAGCTTTCGTTGGAAAAATCAAGGGGGACAGCCAGGCCAAGGAGGTGCAGGCGCATTGGGTGGCGATGGAGGATTGGGGGGGCGAAGTGGAAATGATAAAGATTATTGTCATAATGCGCGCAATGGCGATGTTGGTGCCAACGGACAACGCGGTTATGACGGACAAGCGGGCTATAATCATGGCTTAGATGGTGTTAATGAGTTTTTTCAGTTTTCTTTAGATGCTTGGAATGAACAGTTAACAAGACCTTTTATTACATCTGTTAGTACATATGAGGCTTTTCCAGGAGATACAATTGTGGTAAAAGGAAATACTTTTGCGAATTCAGATAAAGTTATTTTTGATGGTTCTATAGAATTACAGCATCATGTAAACGCTGATGGAAGTATGAATGTCGTTTTACCGTTGGATACTTCGGGAGGTTCTAAAGCATTATTTATACTTCGAGTAGTAGATAATTTTGAAAGCAACCGGGTAAATATTCGAATAAAACCGCAATTAGACGTATTTGCCGATCAGATGATGCCTGGCGTTTCAACAATATTGAGAGGTAGAGCATTTGTGCAGGGAGCATCGGTACTGATTAATAATCAAAGTATTGCAGCAGAAGTGGCAGCCTCTGGTAAAGAACTAACATTTACTATGATAGGTTTTCTTAATCAAGGGAATTCATCTGTAGTTTCAGTACAGGTCAGAAATCCAGATGGTATGCTTAGTAATGAACGCAGTGTCTCTCAAGCTGGAGTTTTAGAAATACCCTATCGCTTTGGCAAAAACAACCTATCATTCCATAATCCGAATATAGGAAAGCCAAGTTTTGATACGTTTAAAAAGACATTTGGTTCAAGTGAGGTATGGCATGAATCTTTCGACCCAATATTTGGCCATCCGATGTTAACAGCCGCTTTCTTTGTATTTTATACCTACTTTTTAAAAGGTAAAGGAGATGGAGGATTGGCAACGGGTTTCTGTACAGCCATGTCCGCTAAAGTTGCTGATAACCTTTGGACAAATAATGTGGATATTACAGGTATCCAGGAAGCAGACATCATAGAAGAACTAACCGCTATACATGGAAAGTTGTTAAGCAAAGAGTCTTTGATTCATTTTCATGATTGGGGTCGTACTTTCGCCGATAATGTAGATTATGCGATTCGTTCAATTGAGACAACTTTCCTTAGAGGCTGTGATCGCAATAATACGCCTTTATTGTTTTTTATACCAGCAGGTGAAGTGTGGGACAGCGGATATTTTGATAAACTTAGCGATTCTCATTGTTTATATCCTTATCGATTTGTATACCCCGCAGGTCATACTGGTCCTAAGCTTTCAGCAGATGCATTGAGTACCGTAAACAGCTTGGATGGTGTTAAATTATACTGCTATGATTGTAACAACGAAACCAATCCAGACTGCTTCTTAGAGTTTAGTACCGTAGATGGTAAATTAACCTATACCTACAATAAAAAGCCAGAATTTAGGCTAGACAAGCAGATTACGATAGGCATTATGTCCAACGGAGCCTTTACACTTGCTGATCATGATATGCCATTTAATGGTCCGTTTGGTGTATTGGGCTTTGCAATGGACTTTATGCTGAGTCCTGCAGATATTGAGATCACCGATGAGTTAGGTTTAAAAGCAGGGCATATCAATGGAAAGATTTATAGTGAAATTCCTGGTAGTCACCCATGTTACTTAGTGCCAGGGGCATATTTACTTCCGACAGGAAAGAACTTAACACGAAAGATTAGAGGAACAGCAAGCGGCACGTATACTTTCAATAGTATTATGCCTAACGGTGCTATGATAAAATTGGAAAATATAAAAACTAACATAGGAGAGGTGGATACCATACTAGTAACTGCGGATAACTCACAAATGCGATTAACGACACAGCAAGATAAGGATATTGCTTTAACTATCAGTAGGATAGTAGATGAAGAGATTAGAGCGTTAACGATTAAGGGCTTATCTTTAGCAGCAAATTTAGATATGGATATTACCATCTCGCCGGATTTAAGTGTATGTAGAATAGGAAATCATCAAGCTGTAAACCACGTTTCAGTCATAGCAAGTGTAGCTAGAGAAAAGGACAACATAAAATCAACAAATACTCAAAGTATTCCATTGCAAGTAAATAGCGATTTGTTGGTTGCGTTTAATGATTGGAAAACTACAGATTTTCAATTGAACATGGTTCCTTTTTAAAATACGTTACGGGTGTGGGAGTGACGGGTGACAGGGATGTGAAAGGATCCCCGTACCAAATAGACCCAGCAGACCACCGATTACAGACCCCATGATAAAACCAAGCCCCAATGCGGCACGGATCATGCCAAACTTTTTGGTCCGATCTTCATCCATAGATATGTCTGCTATATAGGCACTGGCGGTCGACATGCTGGCACCTGTAAGGCCTGCAATTACCCTTCCTAGCACCGTACGGTGCGGCTTCGCTGATATCCGCATGTATAAGCTCTTAAATGAGTTTTGCAACCCCTGGAAGTACGATTCCCCATCCTGTAATGTCGATCAGCCAGTCAGAAATATAAAACTGATAGCTGCTTTTTTTGTTGCCATTTTCATGCTGTAAAAGTAGGTAGCAATCGACCGCAGATGATTTACACTTTTATGGTCTGTATGTAAAATTTGTAAGATTGGATAGCTGATTATGCTAGGTTTCGAAATACACCAGGCGAGGCATCCGAAAGACGTTTAAAGAACCGGAAAAACACACCAGGTTCATCAAAATTTAGCTAGTTGCTGATCTGTTTGATCAAAAACTTAAGAGCTTGTCAAAAATCCTGTGTTATCCATTTGACCTCGATTGGTAGCAAATTTGTATTGAATAGTTAAAAAACAATGTCTTGTACGTTTGGTGAGGGAGATTTTTATGCTTAACGATTAACTTGTTGTAACATGGATAATCTTCAGAAATCTATTTATATATTTGTAAACATAGTTAAAGGGGGAGTAAATGCTCCGTTAGCGACTAGAATACAAATAAAATTAGGATTTAATACCTATGGAAAGTCATATCCCTAAAGAAGAAATAGCCGAAATATTAATTCGTGTTTCTAATGGAGATGAGCAGGCCTTTCGTACTATTTTTGAGGCTTACAAAACTTCCATCTATTCTACTATCTTTAACCTGAGTGACGACGAATTCATGGCAGAGGAAGTTTTGCAGCATACTTTTATCCGACTTTGGAATTACAGGAGCAAACTCATCGAAGTCGATAATTTCGATGCATGGATCTATCGGGTGGCAAAGAATGTATTTCTTACAAAGATTAAGAAAATAAGTCCTTCCCAAGAGCCTCTTGACCTTATCCTACACGATATCTTCTCTACCCCCAAGACCTATAATGATATCGAATATCAGGAGTTGGAAACGGCATTTGAACAGGCTTTGCAGCGTCTATCTCCCAAACAACGGATCACTTACCAACTGGTTAAGATCGAAGGGCTCTCTCGCAAAGAGGTTGCGAAGATACTTGAAGTCTCTGCCGAGACTGTCAAATGGAACCTGGATGAGTCAGTTAAAAAAATAAGATCTACGATGACTGAAATGCTAAATGACCTCCCATTAGCGCTCATTTTTTTCTATTTGCAAAAAAAATAATTTTTCCTACCCCCCCAAAAGGTAATACACCAAAGTCATATAAATAAAGGGATGTAGGTTTTGAAATTTTCCGATCCCACTTTTCTATAAGCCCTATGAATTATAACGATAGCTATATAGACTTATTGATACAACGTTGTTTGAATCGTACAGCGACAGCTGAAGAGCGAAAAGTACTGTTGCATGTATTGAAATATACGGACAATGAGCATATCGAAGCAAAGATTGTTGCTGCCTTTCAGCAGGAGCAGATCAGGCTAGAGCCTTCGGATTCTGTTTGGATAGCGATAGCAAGGCAGATAGCTCAAGAGACTCCGATAACACCTATTCGTAGAAATAGTGTTGTATTGCAGTTTGTGATGTATGCTGCTGCTGTATTAGTGTTTTTAATGATTCCGCTATACTTTTTCAGGGATGCTTTGCCGCCTGCTATTACTGAGCTAAATTTAGTACGCGAGGTAAACGAGATTTTGAAAGATAATACACCAGAGGCTACCTCGGAAGAATTTGCTGAAGAAATTCAGTTGCTTCTCTCTCAGGACAGGAGTGTTAATCTATTAGGGCAGGACTCTGCTTTACTTGCCAATGCAGAGAAATCTATTCATATAACCCGTAGCGATAACCAGATTAGCTATACACTCGAAGATAGCACCTCCCAGCTCATGGCTGGTACCACGGTATACCATACAATCAAAGTGCCTTACGGTAAACGTTTTTCTGTTAGGTTGATTGATGGTACCACGGTATTGCTTAATTCAGGCACATCGTTGCGCTACCCTATTAATACCCCGCATGAAGATATGGATTTGTATTTATCAGGAGAAGCCTATTTTGATGTTGCCAAATCGCAGAATAGAAAGTTTAACGTACATGTTCTCGGTAATCGGCTTAAGAAGGAGCATATAGTTCAGGTATTGGGAACACAGTTCAACATCAAGGCATTTGGTAATGACAAGCAAAGTGTGACAACATTGTATGAGGGCTCTATTCAAGTGTCCGGATTAGTTGACATACCTGTGCGCTTAGAGCCATCAAAACAAATTACGGTAGATCAGCACTATGCCATATCTGTGGCTGATCTGCAGCAAAGTTCAGCTTGGAGAAACAATGTTTTTTATTTCAAGAATACTCCTGTAGATGAAGCTTGTCTTGAGTTGGAAAGATGGTATGGTATTAAGGTTACTTATAATAGAAGTAAAGAAAATAAGAGATTACTCGCTCAAATATCCCGAAATAAGAGCCTAAAAGAAGTACTGGATATGTTGGCCCAAACCTATGATGTTAAATACGAATTCCGTGGAAAGGAGGTTATCTTGACAGATTGACACTTACCAAATAAATAAAAAGTTATGGTTTTAAAAACCAATAATTTTTAACCCTAAAATATAAAGAACTAACCAGTCTTTACTTACACTATTTATGAAGAAATTTTTTAATAATACTAGACATAGATGCTGCCTGTTGTTTTTTTGCAGCTTTATTTTCGTAACCAATGTCTTTGGGCAACAACCAAAGATAACGATTCAAAAGAAGGGCATTACGGTAGATGAACTTCTTAATGAACTTCGGAAGCAAAGCGGACTTGATTTTGTATCGCTAACTTCCAAAATCGATCATTTCCAAAGAATTGATGCAAACTTTAAAGATGAACCGCTGTATCAGGTACTGGACAAATATTTTAATGTTCGATCGGGTGTAGTATACGTAATCAGAAATAACAGTATTATTCTGCTGGATGAGCAGAAGGCCCAGATGCGCAGAATTAGTGGAGTGGTACACCGGGAAGACACAGATCGTGAAATGGCCGGTGTTTCGCTCACTTTTACCGATAAGGCAATTAAGGCTAACACAGATCTAAATGGAAAGTTTATAATCCAGGTACCCGAATATGCCAAAGTACTGGAGGTATCTTATTTAGGATTTAAAAAGAAGACAGTGCCGCTAACTTCTGCAACCAATTATATCATTCATTTATCACCCACGTCCGAGGAGCTGGATGAAGTCGTCGTGACAGGTATATTTAACCGTTCTGCCGAAAGTTTTACCGGAGCCACTACAACCGTTAGTGGTGAAGAAATCAAAAAAATTAATACCAATTCGGTACTAGCTGCAATATCGGCTATAGATCCAGCCTTTAGACTGGTGGCAAGTAATCAATTCGGTGGGAATATAAATCGCCTTCCAGAGGTACAGATGCGGGGACAGAACTCGTTTCCGAACCTCAGTGGCGAACTTTCCAACAATCCCAATGAACCCCTTTTTATATTGGATGGATTTCAGGTCAACCTGCAGCGTATCGTTGATCTCGATATGAATTTGATCAAGTCGATTACACTGTTGAAAGATGCTTCGGCTACTGCTATTTACGGTTCTAGGGGGGCAAACGGCGTAATGGTCATTACCACGATACCTCCAGCGGCAGGAAAAGTACAGGTCACCTTTACAAACGATTTTAGAATAGCCACACCTGAATTAGGTGTTTACAATCTGTTGAATGCCAGGGAAAAGCTGGATTTCGAAAAGCGTGCAGGCTTTTACACCAGCACCTTCAACATCGGTCAATTGGGCAAAGATGTACTGTACAATTCACACCTAAAAAATATTCTGGAAGGTGTAGACACTGACTGGTTGAAAATTCCAACTCAAATTGGCCGTAGTAACCGTTCTTCCTTACGTGTTCAGGGAGGCGATGAAATCTTTCGTTATGGATTGCAGTTCACTGCTGATATGCAAGAGGGGGTAATGAAGGGACAGGATAGGGATAATTACAGCGGGCAGGTCGACCTGAGTTACAATGTCGATAAGTTCCGCTTTATGAACTCCCTGCGTGTGTTCCAAAATAAGGCCAATGTTTCTCCGTACGGTAGGTTCAGTGATTACGTTACTGCTAATCCTTATTTTTCACCATATGATGCCGAAGGAAATATTCCGCTATTACTGGAGGAAGTTTATTACCATCCGGCATACCAGCCTTATACGACGATAAACCCTTTATACAATACGACCTTACATTCGGTCAATAAATCGGCATACTTTGGTGTCACCAATAATTTCTCTGTGCGCTATAATATTATTCCGGGATTATTTGTGGAGTCTAATTTCAGTATCACAAAGCAGCACGATGACGCCGATCAGTTTTATTCTGCACAGGATTCTAGGTTTGCCTCTATTGCCGAGCCAAGTCGTCGCGGATCCTATACCGCTCGCACAGGAAAGTCTTTTGGTTATGAAAGTTTGACCACGGCCAATTATAATGTGCAATTCGGAAAAAGTCAAATCTTTTCGATGCTGGGGTTCAATGCTAAAAATGCTACGAGCGAATTTTACCAGATTGTAGCAGAAGGGTTTCCGTACGACCGTCTAGACAATTTGCTGTTTGCCAATCAATACCAGATGAATGGCCGACCCACGGGCGATGAAAGTACGACACGCAATATCGGTCTAGTATATTCAGGTAACTATAGCTATGACAACCGTTATCTCATGGACCTATCGGTACGTCGGGACGGTTCTTCGCAATTTGGTACAGACAGACGCTTTGGTACATTCTGGTCTGCGGGTTTAGGATGGAATATTCATAATGAGCGTTTTTTCAAAGATAGCCCCATTATTAACAAACTCCGCCTAAGGGCAAATTACGGAAGCACCGGATCGCTGAATATTCCAGCATATGGTGCTCAATTTAGGTACAGTTTCGGTGTCGGTTCTTCCTATTACGACCAGCTCGGAGCTATACTGAATAATTTAGGAAATTATAATCTTAGTTGGCAAAGTGTCTATAAGTTAAATATTGGAATGGATGCATCGTTGCTGAATCAACGTTTAGATCTTAGAATGGAGGTTTACAGAGACGATACGAGGAATGCTTTAACTTCGGTTACACTGGCCCCTTCGACCGGTTTTAGCAGCTATTCGGAAAATCTTGGCGAGCTACGGAATACCGGTATGGAATTCTCTGCGCGATATGCCATTATCAATCAAAAGGCAAAGGGTGTAATGTGGTCGGTCAATGTAAATGGATTCACGAATAAAAACATACTTAAGAAATTGTCCAACAAGTTGAAGACGGCTAACGAAGATCTGAATACGGCAAATGCGGGTCAGATTTACCCGAATGTACTGTTGGAAGAGGGCCAGTCCATGAACACCATATTTGCGGTGCGCTCACTAGGCATCGATCCAGCCACAGGTACGGAAATGTTTTTGAAGAAAGATGGGACAACGACATACGATTGGGATATTAGAGATAAGGTGCCTGTCGGTGTACAACAACCAAAGTGGAATGGCAACTTTGGCTCAAACGCACGATATAAAGGGTTTGAGCTGAATTTAATCTTTAACTATCAATTTGGTGGGAAACTCTATAACTATACCTTGGTAGACCGGGTCGAGAATGTGGATGTTGCGCAAAATGTAGACCGACGTGCCTACGAACTGGGATGGTCAAAGCCTGGTGATGTATCCCTCTACAAACGTATCATCTCTACGCCAAATGCGACACAGGCTACATCACGGTTTGTTCAAGAAGATAATAATCTGAAACTGACCTCCGCATCGTTGGGCTATAATTTCTATGGTAAAGCCTTTCTAAAACGTTGGGGCTTAAATTCCCTATCGATAACGGCATTGACAAATGATCCGATATGGTGGAGTTCTGTCCAGCTCGAAAGGGGTACGGAAAACCCATTCGCCCGCAATTATTCACTATCGCTTCGCGCGAGTTTCTAAATAGAAGAGATTATGAAAATATATGTATTTTTACTAGCATTAACGACTCTTTTGTCTCTCTCCGGATGCAGCAAGTATCTGGATGTTGAACCTAAATCCTCCGTTGCTGAGGAACAGATGTTTGCTTCTGAAATAGGGTTTGAACAGGCTTTAGTAGGGGTATACTCCCAACTCAGTAAGCAGAGCATGTATGGAGACCGGCTCTCCCTGGGTTTTGTATCAGCCTTGGCACAAAATTATACCCAATCCAGTTCGACAGCACCTTATTATGAGACACGTTCGTATAATTACAACAGCGACGAGGTCAGAAATATCCTTAGTGAGGTTTGGAGCAGCTCGTATAATGCTATTGCAGGGCTGAATAAAATTATAGAAAAGTCAACTTCTAACAAATCTGTTCTTTCTTCAAAAGGATATAATTTGATCCGTGGGGAAGCGTTGGCGTTACGGGCTTATATCCACTTTGATCTTTTCCGGTTGTTTGGTCCCGAGTATCAAGTTGGAAAAGGACAAAAGGCTATTCCCTACGAGACCAAGGTGGATGCTTTTGCCAATGTGCCCGGGACATCGGAGCAGGTATGCAAATTGGTATTAAGCGATATTGCAGAAGCTGCAGCTCTACTTAAATCCGTCGACCCGGTTTTTGAGGATGATACCGACCTGAATACCCGTCGTATCCGATTGAATTATTATGGGGTCAAAGGATTAGAGGCTCGTGTTTACATGTATATGGGAGACAAACCGGCGGCAGCTAAAGCTGCTCAGGAAGTAGTCGATGGCGCGAAGTTTCCCTTTGTAGCCAATACATCCGTTAGTGCAGTTGCGGGATCAAAAGATAGATTGTTTATGCCAGAACTGGTATTCGCGTTACGCTCAAGGGATATACTCAACTGGACCCAAAATTATTTCAGGCTTTATATATCTTCAGGAAGAGGCTTGACACGTACCTTGGCCAATATAAATACATTATATGAAAATTCGACGACAGATGTACGTCGACTCTATTTATTCGAGCAAGATCAGGGTGTACTATTTCCTAGTAAGTTTTGGCAGACCTATACGCCGGTGAGTGGAGAAGGCTTGACCTCATCACAACGACAGGATCAACTCATTCCATTGATTCGGATGTCAGAGATGTATTATATCCTAGCTGAAGCAGCAAACTCAACGCTCTCTGGAATAGTCGAGTTAAACAAGGTTCGTTTTGCCCGAGCAGTTAACAAACTCCCGGAAGACGGGTCGGTTACTGCGACGCAACTACAGAACGAAATTCAAAAAGAGTATCATAAAGAGTTTTATGCCGAAGGACAGTATTTTTTCTATTTAAAGAGAAAAGCCGTCACGCGTATGCCTTTCATGAATACTGATGTTCCGTTGACAGTTTATAAACTTCCGATTCCTAATGTGGAACTGGAGTATAATCCTACTTATGAATAAACTTATGAATACTAGAAAATATATATTTTTTGTCGGGCTACTATTCGCAATGGCAGCTTGTAAGAAGCAAAATACGATTTTATTCGAAGGTGCTGAACGGGTTTCTTTTTTTATCGGTGAGTACGATGTTGATTCTACAAGTTATACGTTCGCTTTTGACCCTATAAAAAAGGAAAGGGATACCTTATTTCTCAAAATGCGGATCCAGGGTAGAACGCAGGATCGCCCGAGAACCATAAAAGTCAAGCCAGGACTGGGTACAACAGCTGTATTAGGTGAAGATTTTCTCATGCCAGAGGTATTGCTACCAGCGGATTCCGTAACAATTAATTACCCGGTGATACTGATCAATACCCCCAAAATGGAAACACAAGCCTTACGGATCGTGGCTGAAGTCGCTGCCTCAGAAGACTTCTTACCAGGAGGTCAAGGGCTCACTATCGGCGGTACCAAAGCTATAAATTCCTATAAGATATGGGTGTCCAACAAGCCAGAAAGGCCAGTATACTGGGATGATGTGGAATATGACTTTGGACCATTCTCTGCAACACGTATACGTTTTATGATCAGTGTATTAGGTATTTCTGATTTTTCATATGATACTATAGGTGCCTATGGAACTTTTACCTATCCCGTGATTCTCCGCAATGCCTTAGTAAAATACGAAGCCGCAAACGGACCTTTGATAGATGAGTTTGGTGAACGTGTAACTTTTTAATTCAGCAGATAATGAAAGTAAATAGATTTTTAAAAGATACTATAGGCTACTTACGGATTGGCCTGATAGCTTTACTAATGCAAGGTTGCTCCTCATTTGAACAGGACTTTAGCCGATCACCAATTGGAGATATCAACATTCTGATGGACAAGAGCGAGTACGATGTGGTCCAGTTGGAAAAGTTAAATATTTCGGTTACGATAAATATTCCGCCGGGAAAGACAGGGCGATATGCCTACCGCTGGAAAGCAATGACAAACGATGCTGTTTACATCTTGTCCGACAAGAAAGATTTGGATACGATTATTGATCTGCCACCTCAGCAGTATAATATTCAATATACTGTGACCGATTTGGACAACGGTCTTGAATTTAACAAGCACCTCTTTTTAACTGTCAATGGTGCTTTTTATGAAGGTTGGCTGGTTTCCCATAACTTAGGAGGTAAAGGCAAGCTTTCATTTATACGGGCAGACGATGCGGTATTCCCTGATCCTGTAGGACAGGCAAATAATCTGTCCTTCCCAGAGAACCTTAAAGCCTCATTTTACACCCAAGTAAGTTATCAGGTAAAATATGCATCCATAGCCAGCTTTACAGGAACTGAGATATTCCGCTTTGATCCCAATACATTTAAATTGACAGGTAAGAGTGAGGAAGTCTTTATGTCCCCTAATGGTTATGGTGGGTTAGCTTGGGATGGTGGATTAGGTCGTGTGGATCAGTATTTTATTAATAATGGTGAGATCCATGTCGGTATGGGAGATTTTTATCCCAATGAAATATTAAAACCGTATACGCCAGGGCTTGGTGGAGATTACAACCTGTTTCCCGCGGTCATTTCTTCATCTTTATATAACACTTTCTTTTACGACAACAAATATAAACGGTTTCTGGTTGCTCCGGCCTTTGCAAGAACCCTTGCTGTGGCTGCCAACGGATCGAACACTACACTTAACATATTCAATATGTCAAATGTCGGCAAGACTATGATAGCTGCCGAAAAGGGAAGAGTTTCATCAAGTAGCAGTGTGTTTTATTGTGTGATGGAAGACAATGACGGAAGGTATGTTATGGGGATAAATAATTTGGATCCAAATCTGTACCAAAAAGTTACGGATAGCCAGTGTCCTGATTTTAGCAAAGCAAAGCTATTTACCGCCTCGGGCTTATTCCAACATATGTATTATGCCGTGGATAATAAGATATACTTATACAACATAGTAGCTAATAGCGCGGAGTTACTTTATAGTTTTCCCAGCTCACAGGTAATTACAGACATCGAGATAAAACGTAAAACAAGCAAAACGCTTGCTGTGTCTACCTGGGATGGCACTTCGGGTAATTTTAACCTTTTCGAAATAAACGATCTGGGAAAATTTGTCGACGCTGCGCCAAAAAAGGTTTTTGGTAATCTTGGTCATATTATCCATATCAGTAACAAATAAATCAATGAAGAAAATTAGTATAACACTGGGCTTGATAGCGTTGCTATCCGTAGCTCAGGCACAGGAGAAAAAAGTATCTACAATACAAGAGCGCCTGACCGCTTTGAAGGAAATGAATGATTCGAAGTCTTTACAATCCACCCTAAAAAAGTTGGAGCATAGTAAGGAAGAATCGGATAGAGTTTTGGCGTACTGGTATTACTATGGACAGAAAAATGAAGAAAAGGTAGAGACTGTTCGGAAGTCTGTAGTTAAAGATTTTCCAAATGGCCAACTTGCGATCCAGGACAAGGTCAAAGAGATAAGTGCTTTGGAATCAATTGCTGAACGTGACGCTCGTTTTCAGGCGCTTATAAAGCAACATCCAAAAGTATCAATGGGCTTTGAGATGTATAACATGGCCAATGCCTATGCAGCAGAGGGGAATGTCGCAAAAATGATCCAGTATGCGGACTTATATGCAGATATGTCTTCGGACCGGAACGGAAATCGCCTGAACAAAGCTTCAATATTGTCCAGCTGTGCGCGTATCCTAAGTAGAAAGAATCCAAAGGCTGCCTTACCATTTTTAGAGGATGGTCTTGCCTACCATCGCTCGGATTTGGCCAAACCGGAGGTGGGTGATACGGAAGAAATCCGAAAGGAACGACGTCGAAGGAGTGAACAAGGGTATTATATCACCCTAAGCAGTTATGCCGATGCTTTAGGCAGAGCGGATAGAGCACCTGAAGGCCTGCAGTTGATAGCAGCAGTTCGTCAGGAATTGATGCGAAAAGCACCAATGGAGCAAACGAATTTAGAGATCATAGAAGGAGCATATTTAAATGCCCTGCTGGATAATAAAAAATATGCGGAAGCACTTCCTTATCTCGAAGAAGATTATGTTAAAGGGAACAAAGGTGTGGTGACAGTCGATCTGCTTCAAAAAGGGTATTCCGACAGCAAAGGATCGTTAGAGGGGTACCAGGCCTATAAAGAAGCCTTGGACCAAAATAGGATCGCAAATGACCAAGCCGAAATGATGAAAAAATTAGTGTCTAAAGAGGCACCAGACTTTAAACTAAAGGATGTGGATGGTAATACCGTGAGACTAGCTGATTTGCGCGGAAAAGTAGTGGTGCTCGACTTTTGGGCAACCTGGTGTGGACCATGTAAAGCGTCCTTTCCAGCTATGCAAAAAGCAGTAGATAAATACAAAAACGACAAGGACGTCCGTTTCCTATTTCTGCACACTTGGGAAAGGGGGACAGGTGATGCAACAGCAAATGCCAAAAAATTTGTGACTGATAATAAGTACAGTTTTGAGGTGCTGATGGATCTGCGTGAACCTTCCACCCACGAGAGCGAAGTGGCACAAGCTTACAAGGTGGACGGCATTCCCACAAAAGTAATCATCGATCCGCAGGGACGTATCCGATTTGAAACATCGGGATTTTCAGGTGATGAGGATACAGCCGTAAGGGAGCTATCTGCAATGATTGAATTTGCGCGAAAAGGATAAAAATACAACAAGAGTCTCTCAGGGGATTCTTGTTTGCTGCTTTTTTCCCAAACTGCTCTTTTAAATATTTGCGCCCCAGGATGCCTTCTACTATTCGTTTACAAAATCGCGTAGTGATGAACTGGACATAAGAGTAAAATTAATAATGGAGCACTGCTACCTCATTTCTAGAGTAAAGAGGCACCGGATAAAATTTAAATTAAAATAATCGATAAAACAGCAAAATAATATAACTGCATGAAAATAAAAACATTGATAATTCAAACTTTGCTATTCTTGCCTGTTCTGGTATTCGCCCAGAAAGGTAGGAATGATAACTATGTAATTCATGGTAAAATTGACAGCATGCCAGCTGGAAAGCAATATGTTTATCTTTCGTCCATTGTCAGAAACCAGGAGTTGCATACCGATTCAGTACTCATGAAAGACGGCAAGTTTACATTCAGAGGGCAAGTAGACGAACCGTGTATGGTAAGTATATATACAAACATACCTGGTAGCAAATATCCAGCTTCGATGGGATTATTTTTAGAGAATTCCAATATTAACCTGCGTGCAACTTGGGACACCTCTTCGCGTGAACACATAAAAAACTTGATAGTGACGGGCTCCAAGGTCCACGAAGAAAATGAGTATCTATTTGATGGCGCTATGAAACGTTCGGGTAGAGACAAAATTAGACGAGGTTACATGGAAGCACAAAGACAAGGTGATACAGCGCAGATGAGAATATTAACAAAGGCAAATACAGAGGCCTTAGAAGTCTATACAAAAGATATCCAAGATTGGATAGCGGCAAATCCGAACAGTTTTGTAACGCTGCGATACATGCAGATGGTTATTCCTCCAGATGAAGCTGGTTTAGATAGGTTTGAAGCAGGACTGGATAAAATGGAACCGCGCCTGCGCTCATCTTACTTAGCAAAGACTATCTATACCGATATTAACGAGCAACGTCGGCGGTTGAAAATAGCCCCTGGAACAATGGCCATTGATTTTGAGCAACCTGATAAAGATGGGAAGTTGATAAAGCTTTCGGGCTATAGGGGTAAGTATGTATTTGTTGATTTTTGGGCGAGTTGGTGCGTACCATGTCGGGCCGAAAATCCACATGTCCTAAAGGCCTATAATGATTTCCATCCAAAGGGGCTTGAAGTGTTATCTGTTTCTCTTGATGACAAACGGGAAGCATGGCTTAAAGCGGTAGAACAGGACCACCTTCCCTGGACTCAGGTTTCAGATCTGAAAGGCTGGGAGAATTCCGCAAGTCAATTATATTTAATCAAGTCAATTCCCGCTAATTTCTTGATCGACCCATCGGGTAAAATAATAGCTTCCGGACTTCGAGGCGATAATCTCCGTAGAGAATTGGAGCATGTATTCGGAAACATTAAATAATTTTTCTAATTACGTGCCCAGTGATGAAGAAGGCCTTTTGAACTTCGTCACCGGCCCCAAAACTCTGCTCATGTAGAGTTTTGGGTAGCTTTTTATTAAAAGATAAATTTGTCATAACTTAATTGCCAAGTTAAATTTAGATTTAGTTTCGTCGGGTTATCTTGAAATATATAGATCGGCTATACGGGGGTGCAGATCCCTAAACCGTTCAATGATAAAAATCAAATACGGTATCAACATAAAAAACTCAAAGTTATACATCTAAAAAGGGCCACAAATACCCTAAGCTAAAAGCTTACTATGATAGTCGCAAGTGGTTTTGTATGATGGCTGCGCTTGTCATTTCAGTTCCCAATATAATTCCAGCGAGACCGATACCGCTGATAGAAAATACCGATCGCATCAACCAGATCTTTCTTTTCTGTAAGCTTTAACACTATGAAACGGCCTACCGACGCCATAAGGGCTAAAGCTATCCCTTGGCATATACGTGCTATGACGAAGGATGTTAAGGTGATATTTGGTCCACAAGCAGTTGAAGAAAGTAAAAATCCTACAATACTGCATTGAAAACTTTTTTGTACTGTGGCGGTCGGCAATCCAACCGCTTATTGATGAGAAGCATCGCCCTCAAGGTGTACGAATTAATCCCAGCACTGAGATGGACGACTTTACTCTGAAAATCATGTGCCATCTTGGGTAAGGCTGTTGATATCGCTGTGGTGTCTAGTATCTCCATTAGTAATGAAACCAACTACCATGAGCGTTATGATGCGTGATTCTTTCTTCATTTTGATCTTATTGAATCCCGATTTGGAGAGATTTGCGCCAAATGTGGGCTTAAAAACAAAAATCATTTAAAGGCTAATTTTAGTTAGTAAGGAACTTCTATATACAACTTGTTACACTGTGCTAAAAAGGAGCTATTTGTGGGGTTTAAAGCAAAAATGGCTTTTGGGATAGCTTTAAGTATTTACCGGTTAGTTTGCGAAAACGATGTCGCCAAAAATACTCTTTTTTAAAATTATCACTCGGTTTGCCAGCGTTTCTTATGAACGTTGTTTTTTATATTTTTTCCGTCGAATTTTGAAGTTTTTTAAAAAAAAGTTTAAATTTATGTCACTTTACTATTACTAATCTATCTATAGACTTGAAAACAATATCTATCACTAGTGAAGAGCTGCTATTAGAAAATTTGCGGAATGGAGATAGGGAAGCATTTAAAGAGCTTTATGATTTATATCACCGTCGTCTAACACTAAAGCTTGTTTACCTACTTAAATCGGAGGAGTTAGCTCAGGATGTGCTCCAGGATATTTTTGTAAAAATTTGGGAAATCCGTGAAACCATAGAACCAAAAGGTAATTTTGGTGGGTTATTATATACGATGGCCTCTAATTTAGTCAAAAATGTTTTTCGGAAAAGCATTTATGATCAGTTGATGAGAAACGAGTTTGCTAAGAACGACAGCTATTCACCTTTTGAGGATATCGATGATGCGTCTAACGCAAAGACAGTTTTAAACATGGCGTTGGATAAGTTAACCCCCAGACAGCGTGAAGTTTACTGTATGCATAAACTGGAAGGTTTAAGCTACCGTGAAATTGGTAAGCTATTAAATATTAGCGATTCGGCTATAAACCACCATATACAACAGGCTAATAAACAACTGAAAGATATTCTAACGTCTGATCGTATATTGCTAATATTACTAATTCCATTTCTTGATAGTTTTTGATTTCGATGTTTTCGCATTTTCTATATATATACCAAATAATTTAGTCGTTTTCCCTTTCAGTTATACCTTATTTTTGAATTTTCTAGGTCAAAATTCCATATCTTCTCAAATTTTTTTAAAATTCTTTTATTTAAGGGTGCTATTTTTTCTTATTCGTGTGTATCTATTATTAAAGAGCGGGAGAACAGAGGCTTGAAAATAACATGATCAACAAAAAATGAGAAACTTATTTCTGAAATACCTTAATAATACGATAACTGATGAGGAACTAAAGATCTTGTGTCATTACAGTCAGATTGATGAAAATGATGTGGAACTTGATATATTTTTAAAAGAATATTTTGAAGCTGGAACAATACCGGATAATTTGGTGATCTATGATAGATTCGATGAACTAAAAAATGATTCTTGGAAAAGCATAGAGAAACGTATTAAAGATGATTCGAATCCAATACCAATTGCCCGTTCCTTTAAATTTAAATTCAGTGTTGCCGCCAGTTTATTGATATTGGGTTCTTTTTCTTTTTACATGATCAGCCGGTTTAAGATAGACAAAACAAGTATGATAGAACGTCAGGATATTCAACCGGGGAAAGATCGCGCAAAACTCATTGTTCCAAACGGTAAAGTCTACAATTTAAATGGTGATAAACATGAGATCATTTCAGATCAGGGCAGTATCCGCTATGAAGATGGAAATATTCTTACGAATATAGCTTCCAAAGAATTCATGACTCTAGTGACGCCCAGGGGAGGGAATTATAAGCTGACCCTTAGTGATGGGACACGAATATGGTTAAATGCCGAATCTTCTTTACGTTATCCCACATCCTTCAGTGGAAAAGAGCGAATTGTTGAATTAAAGGGTGAAGCATATTTTGAAGTTGCCCATAACAGCAGACAACCATTTATCGTTAATACGGCCATACAGAAAGTGAAGGTTTTGGGTACTTCATTTAATATCAATGCTTACGATAACGAAAATAGTACAATAACCACTTTAGTTACTGGTCGTGTTCAAATCAATGATAAAACTGACCGTCTTTTACAATTATTAACTCCGCTACAGCAAGCTAGCAATAATGGTACTGATATACAGGTAGAGAACGTGGATACAGACCTCTATACGTCGTGGAAAGATGGTACATTCAGGTTCAGGTCAACACCATTACCCGATGCGTTGCGGCAGATTGAACGATGGTATGATCTAGATGTTGATTATAAAGGCATTCCATCGAGCATCAAAATACATGCGTCGATTAATCGTAATAGCAATTTGTCAACCGTTATACACGCACTGGAGAAAATTACAGGTTTAAATTTTAATGTAAAAGGAAGGAGTGTTAGCCTTATGAAATAAAGAACTGAACTATAAAATCGGTTCTTAAAAAAGTGCTGATGGTGTGGGGACACCATCAACACAAGATCCGATATCTGACGATATTCAAACAACTATCAAACTATCTAATCATTACAAAATTATGAATTATTTCCTTTTACACAAGGGTAAGGGGAGCTGTGTATTGCCAAATAGGTACGATCAACTAGCCATTCCATATACTTTCTCTAAATTCCTCACAAGGTTACTCCTTATATTCGTCATATTGGTGAGTGCACTAAGTGTTTTATGTGCGCAGACTGTTTCATTAAATTTAAAAAATGCATCATTTGTAGAAGCAACAGAAACGATAACTAAACAAACGAAATACGACTTCTCCTATAATGATCAGATTCTAAAAAAAACCAAGCCAGTCACATTAAGAGTAGTCAACGAAACTTTAACAAATACGCTTAAAAAACTATTTGCTCAGCAGCCTTTGACTTATGAGATTAAAGATAATATGATCATTATTTTTGATCAAAGTCCATCAGCTTCTAATCGAACAACGTCGGTGTTATTACAAACCCCTATTAGCGGACATGTGACCAATGAATCAGGTAATCCATTAGTAGGAGCTACTATAAAGGTTAAAGGTGAGGCTTTCTCTACAAGAACCGATGGATTGGGCAACTTTGTCATTCCAGCCCAGTACGCAGACGCTATTCTTGAAATACATCATTTGGGCTATGGCAAGTTGGAGGTAAACGCACAACGCGCCAGAACAGTGGCTTTAAAAATGACAGCTTCCACGCTGGATGAGGTGAATGTTGTTGTAAATACAGGCTATCAGAAAATTGATAAAAGGCATCTGACCAGTGCTGTGACAACCATAAAGATGGATGACATCATTACTCCTGGGATCAACACGATTGACAAGTTACTTGAAGGCCGCGTTCCGGGAATGATTTTTATGCAAAACTCGGGGCAAGTGGGAGCTGCACCAAAATTGCGGATCCGCGGTACATCAACAATTTTAGGTAACCGGGAGCCCCTATGGGTCTTGGACGGAATCGTTTTGACAGATCCCGTAAATGTGGACCCTCAGCAGATCAATGATCTTGATTTTGTTAATTTGCTAGGTAATGCCATTGCAGGATTGAATCCAGAGGATATCGAACAGATTGATGTGCTTAAAGATGCATCGGCTACAGCTTTATATGGCGCGAAGGCAGGAAATGGTGTTATTGTTATTACTACAAAGAAGGGAAAGCCGGGAAAGCCGACAATCAGTTATTCCACTACTGCGACCTACACCAGACGACCTCGTTATTCGGATAGAAATATCTATATGATGAATTCACAGGAGCGTATGGATGTGTCCCGCGAGATGATCGAGCGCGGCATGCAGTATAATAATGTAACCCAATGGGCGGGGTATGAAAAGGCACTACAGGATTATTACAAAGGGCTGATTGATTATCCTGAGTTCAAAAAACAGAGTGACTATTATGCCAACGTAAATACAGACTGGCTTGGATTGCTCACCAAGGACTCTTATTCACAGAATCATACGCTTAGTCTTTCCGGAGGTGCTCAGGATGTTAAGTATTATTCATCGATCGGCTATCAAGATGAACGCGGCGTGATTAAAGGCGAGGGAGGAAAACGATACTCCGCAATGATGAACCTCACGGCAGATTACAAAAAGTTCATGGCTCAGATTTCCTTTAATGGCAATTATTCAAAAAAGCAATATTCCCCATCGGATTTGGGTGTTATGAACTATGCATATAATACAAGCAGAACAGTACCGGCCTATAGTCCCGATGGGAGTCTATTTTTTTATCCGAGGACTGATGGCTCCCTGTTCTATGATTACAATATATTGAAAGAACAGGAAAATAGTGGTGATGGGACCGATCTGATTTCTGCGAACATCAAAGCTTTACTTAAGTATAAAATATTTCGCGGGTTAGATGTAGAAGGTACTTTTGCATATGGCATAAGTAGTAATAACAGAGAATTGTATTATACCAAAGACACTTACTATATCCATAAGCTGCGCGGTGATAAATCCTTACGTAGTGATCTTAGCCCGGTGGGTGGTGAACTGCAGCGAAGTGAATCGCGCAATAACAATTATACCGCACGCCTACAGGCCAATTATCTCACATCTCTTGGAGAGGACAAAAAACATTCTATATCGGCTACTTCAGGAATAGAGGTTAAGTCAAATGAATACAATGAATTTAATATCACCCGGAGAGGATATTTTCGGGAGATGGGTGGATATTTTGATATTGTACCTACTGATTATACAGCATATTACCAACAGTGGATGACAAGTAAAGCAGCATTGGGATATTATGGTAGGCAATTGACAAACGAGGTTGCCTGGTACGGAACAGCCGGCTACTCTTGGAGCGACCGTTATATATTAAATGTACATGTCCGGGGTGAACAGTCAAACTTGTTCGGTAGACGCTCCAACAATAAATTTATGCCGATCTGGGCACTCTCCGGTAGATGGAATATGAAAGAAGATCTCTTCGATAAAGTAAATTGGGTAAATGATCTTGCCATGAAGGCTTCTTGGGGATGGCAGGGAAATATGCTTCCTGGACAATCTGCTTACATGATCATCCGGCAATCCTTAAATACCGATCCGTTTTATAATTCGACCTTTTCCAATATTGTGAATTATCCAAATCCAGATTTGAAATGGGAGCGTACCTCTTCTTCAAATGTTGGTCTTGATTTCGCTCTTTTTGGAAACAAAGTCAAAGGAACAGTATCTTATTTTTACAAGAAAACTAAAGATGCTTTCCTGAATAAAACTGTGTCTGAGATCAATGGGGTACAGTCTTATATTATCAATAGTGGGACACTCGAAAATAAAGGTGTGGAGGTGGCATTGAGCATTACTGCTATCGACAATGCCGGTTTGAACAAATCCCGACGCGGTTTCGTTTGGCGTTTTGATCCACAGTTGGGCCAGGTACTGAACAAAGTTTTAAACCGGGCGATCAATAATAGAAATAATGTGCTGATAGACAATCTGACTTATAATAATTTTTTGAATGGAACCGTACAATTGGCAGACAAACCTATCAATACGTTCTATTCGTATAAGTTCAAAGGTCTGAGTGCAGTGGATGGATCTCCTATTTTTTACGGCACAGAGGCTGAACAGGCGACTGCTTATCAGGAGAAATATTCCCAAATGGAAAAAGAAGATGTTTACCTTGAAGTGATGAGTGAGTCAGGACGTCGTGAACCATTTATCCAAGGGGGACTATCGAATTATTTTGGCTGGCGAAACTTTGGATTTTCTTTCAATCTGTCCTATTCATTAGGTAATAAAATCCGTTTAATGAAAATTGCTTCGGGATATGCATCGACAAATGTCTATCCGCAACAGAATATGCGCAAAGAATTTGTCAGAAGATGGCGCAAATCCGGGGACGAAGCCTATACCGATATACCTGGTCTGCAGGCTTCAAACAGCTTAAATATGTCCTGGTGGGAAATGTCTCCAGCTACAGCATATCGTCTGGGAGGAAATTTGTATGAAATGTACGATAATTCGGATGTACGGCTGGTCAGCGCAGATCACCTTAAACTACAATCGGCGTCATTTCGATACAATTTCTCGGAAAATGTGACTCGAAAACTTGGTCTCAATTCTGCTTATGTCAGTATTACCGGCACCAATCTATTTATGTTGAGCAATAAAAAACTCAAAGGACAAGATCCCACACAATCCGGATCTACACCCAATATTAATCTTTCAGTAAGGCCTACATTTTCAGGAAGCCTGTATGTATCATTTTAACCCGAGCTTAATATGAAATATATTTATTTATTATTACCACTGGTTTACCTCACAACGTCCTGTGGTAAATTTTTGGAAGAATATGCAACAGATCAAAAGTATGTTGAGACGACAGCAGATCTCAAAAGTCTCATGATCGGCGAAGCCTATATAAATAACGTTACATTTTCTATCTATAATCAGGCAACCATGGGCACATTGACTTCGGAAACCGGCATCACGGCTCCGTGGTTACACGTTATGGATGACGATAGTGAGCCTTTTCTGGTTAATAATGTAGCGACAGACCAATCAACTCCATTTTATATGTTATCTGGTTTTCACAACTGGAGTCAGGAGCCTGCACGTAATATTCTTAATATGGAATGGACAGATGTCTTTTGGCGAAAATTGTACAAACGAATTGGCGCTCTGAATGCCATCCTATTTCAGGCCGCAAATATAGCTGAAAAAACTCCTGAAGATAACGATCTAAAGCATCTTCGCGGAGAAGCTTATTTTTTAAGAGCATATTATTATTTCTTGTTACAAAATACTTATGGCTCGCCTTATCACAAGTCGACTGCAGCATCAG
The DNA here is from genome assembly GCF_002933815.1 of Sphingobacterium sp. HMA12. Taxonomy (GTDB): domain Bacteria; phylum Bacteroidota; class Bacteroidia; order Sphingobacteriales; family Sphingobacteriaceae; genus Sphingobacterium. The sequence goes on along the minus strand of NZ_BEYR01000001.1, from coordinate 1,861,809 downwards.
ACGATGGTATTCCGTTGAAGATCAGTGAAAAGGTTGAAGACCGTTATTTTAAACGCGACAAGAATGAAACTATTTATAGACAGATTGTAGCAGATCTCGATCAGGCAGCAAACTACTTTGGCAACTATAACCCTGTTTCCAAATTGCAGGTTGGAATTGCGGCCGTAAAAATATTACAGAGCCGGGTGTATCTTTATACGGAAGAGTACGCAAAAGCATTGGCTGTACTGGATGGCTTCGAGTTGATGGGATATATTGTCTCTGATCTAAATCAATACGTGCAAAACACCAATTTCAGTGCACGTAGTTCCAGTGAGACAGTATTTACCATGGGTCCAAATGTGATTCCTACGGTATTTATGAATGATTCAGTCGCTGCATATGGTGGCAATGACCGTCGTGCATCGGCATTCAAAAGTTCAGATAACCTGATGGAAAGCTTCGAGTCCGATGATTTGAGACCAACGGCTTTTTTTATGCGTTCTGCAAAAAATAAAGCTTGGTTGCCGGCCAAATATCGTACTTGGAGAACAAATAATGATCCAGAACAGGTCTCTTGTCTTTTTTCTTTCCGTGCAGCTGAAGTTCTCTTAAACCGGGCCGAAGCTATGGCAATGCTCGGCTTAGATGCACAGGCACGAAATGAGCTGCAAAGCCTTCGTCAAAAGCGGTTAAAAATTGCTGCTGCCGGCACCTTACCACAGTCCAATGCGGCGCTGGTTGAATATATACGCAAAGAACGACGTCGTGAACTGTGTTTTGAGGGCCATCGTTGGTTTGATCTAAGACGATATGCTGTTAACACCAGGTATCCGCTCGCAGAATCATTTACCATAAAACACCCGACATACAACTACGATGCACAATCCGATACGCATACGCGCGTAGGATATTTTGTACTCCAATCTGTTGAAAAAGACCCTGCATGTTGGCAGGTGCCAATCCCTAATTATGCAATTGAGTTTAACCGTGGCGACTTGACAAATCCTGTTCGTTCTGCTCGCACAGTCAAACCCTTATAATTCCGTCTTTATGAAAAATAAATTTTTTATGACCCTTTTAATTGTCCTAGCCTTGACAGTGTCATGTAGCAAAGAGGAGACTACCGTTTTTCATGACTATGATAAAAATTGGTTGGTGGTGGAGGATGATACCGATGATGCTTCAACCCATGCAAGATACCTTTTCTACAAAGAAACAGGAATACCGGTTTTTGCAAATGATACCCTTGGTTCCCAACAGCGAACAGATGTTTTCGGCAAGGAGTACACTTATTACGAAAAATTGTCCATGAGTTATTCTTTGGGAGGCATCCAGAGTGGGGCCCCGCCTCTGGTGCAGTCATTTTCATATTGCAATAAAGCGGACGTGGGTGACGCACTTACCTTTTTGAGAGAAGAGATTATTCCCATGTTACCCAAGGGAGTTCATATACCAAGCATTCTTTTGGTTGAAAATATGACGAGCAACGCTTTTGGGTCCTATGCCTTTAAAGGATTCAATACTGTAGTTATCGCGCAGGTATCTAAAATTCGTAATATGGACGCGGTGACGCGGGCAAATTATAAAGGAGCAATTTTAAGGGCGATATTGACCAATACAATATTGGATAGCAGATTCGACAATTTGCTGGATAAATTTTATGCAGTATCAAGAAAATATGTGCCCGACCGGGATGCCTATAGCCTTTATATATATTCATTGAACACCTATGTGAAAGGTCTTCCCGCCGGCGTTCCAATTACGACACAAGCCATAGGGTATTTGGCTACCGATCCACGTAATGCCTATTATACGCCGATGTCAACTTGGATGGACGTATGTATGTACCTCGAGGCAGTTGTAGTAAATACGGAGGCACAGTTTAAACAGAAATATGGAGATAACCAGCGCATTATGGATAAGTATATGATCATGCGCCAGATCTTAGCGCAAATTGAATTAAAAACTCAATAGGGAAATAATTTTTAATAAAGCGAAAGCTAAACAATTTTTGAAATTAACAAACAAATAGATAAAATGAGAAATATACTGATGTTAATGCTAACTGTTGCAATGTCAACATCGTTGTCTGCACAGACCGCAACAATTAAGGGGAAATTCCAAAAAATGTTACCGAATGGTGCAGATGTCGACCGGGTTTTTTTTTCCAGACCGGATGACGGTGGTCTGATGATAGTGGAAGAGATGTTAAAATCAAAATCAGATCACACTTTTCAGACAGAGTTGAAACCAGCTGACCTAAATGTGATCCGTTACGTCGGTGTTTTTGATGAGCAGTATCCTGTTTATGTACGCCAAGGCGAAAAATTGTCTGTTGAAGCTGGAGATGGCAAAGTAAATTACTCGGGCAATGTGAGCAAAGAAAATAAAGTTTTTGCGGATTGGTATAAACTCATTGCACCCTTAAGAAATTATGGTTATACAAAAAAAGGTTATACACTATCTACTGATCGCTACATTACCCTACTGGATTCACTAGAAAAGCCCGTGCAAAATTTTGTGAAAAATATTCACACGGGCAACAATAGTTTCGATCAACAGGTTAGGTACTTACTTCCTTACAGTTATAAGTTTGATCTTCTAATGCCATTGGTTTCAGGCCTTACATTTAAAACAAAAAACGAATATCCGGCTCAGATAGCAGAACTGATCAAAGGAGAAAAATTTGCAGACGCAAATCTATGGTCTTTGCCTTTGGCATATAATTATATGGCGAATTTTAGCTTTGTTAAGCATATTCTTTATAATACTGAACAGGGGATTGCCTCTGAGATGCTAGTATCTGAAATTACTGATAACCAGCTGCGCGCCAAATTTGTTTTAGCGCACGCTCAGCGTGGAGCGACGCAGAGTCTCGTTAAATTTTTGGAGGGAAACAGTAAATATATGATGGATGATAAGCAGAAGAAGGAATTAGCATTGTTGTTACGTCGTGCCTATTTACAGGTTCCTGGTGGATCTTGGATTGATTTTTCATACCCTGACATCAATGGAAAGGTGCGTAGTCTTTCTGAAAACCTAGGAAAGGTTGTTTTGCTGGATCTCTGGGCAACTTGGTGTGCCCCTTGTCTTGCTGAAATTCCGGCATTAGAAAATTTAGAGAAGCAATTCGAAGGTAAAGATGTTGTTTTTATTAGTTTATCTATCGATACTGATAAGGCAAAATGGCAGAATATGGTCAAACAAAAGCAATTATCTGGTATACAGTTGTTTTCAAACAGTGAGCCCCGTTTCATTCAAGACTACGAAGTTGCTGAAGTCCCTAGATATATTGTGTTTGATAAAAATGGTAAAACAGTTAACTTCAATGCTCCGAGACCTTCAGATCCTAAATTAAAAACACTTATTGAGTCAAAACTTTAAAATATCTTAAAAATTTATAATGAATAAAATTTGTATCGCCGTTTTATTCACTTTCTGTTTATTATGGAGAGTGACAGTATTGGCACAGGGGATTAATTTTGAGCATATTACATTAAATGATGCCATTTCAAAGGCAGGAAATCCCGCTGAACCTAAGCTAATTTTAGTCGATTGTTATACGTCTTGGTGTATTCCTTGTATCGAAATGTCATCGATGGAGTTTCCTAAAAAGGTTGCTGGAGATTATTTCAATCCTAAATTTATATCCATAAAATTTGATATGGAGAAAGGGGAGGGAAAGGAGATCGCTAAGAAGTATAATGTAAAAGCATATCCGACTTTTCTTCTGCTCAACTCCAAAGGACAAGAGATTAATAGGGTAGTCGGTAAATCTACAGCCGATGAATTTATTGAGAAGGTGACTACTGCCCTTGATCCTAAGAATTCCCTTCCAGGTCTAAAGGCTGCTTACGAGGAAAAAAAGGGGATGAGTACCGGAATGCCCTATGCGTTGGCGTTGTACCAAAATTCCAAAGATCCTGGTCCAGTACTGGATGAATTATTCGAAAATTCCCAGGACTTTGAGCGCTTTAGTAAAAATTATCTTGAGCTTGCTCTGGGAACAGCCAAATTTGGAAGTCCATTTTTCAGAAAGTTGATGTTAGAGAAGGCACGAATAGACCAGGCAATGGGCTCAGAAGTTATCAATAGGATCATCTTTGATAAAGTCCGGAAAGATATGTATAGTATAGCCAATGAAAATGGTGCCCGTTACAATGTATTTTACACGGCCAAAGAAGTGGAGGAAATAGCCTATACTATTTCTTTATTAAAGCTAGATCCGAATGTGCCTGAACATCACATGTGCAGGATAGCACTGTATGTCGCGAATAACGACTTGGATGGAATGATCCGTTACTATAAGCGATACATAGCGAGATTGCGCTCAGACGATGTTTTCAAAGGAATCTTAGATAGTATTCTTTCGGAGAAGCTCAAGAAAGCCACACCTGAACAACATGCTGCCATCAAAGGATATTTTCAGGATCAGTCCGACCGCCTGAAAAAGGAATCGTCACATTATCAAGGATATGCGGATAACATCAAATAAATACACCTCCGCGTAGTTGCTGCGCGGAGAATCAATAGAATATATGATATGCTTAAAATAAAAATTGGAAAATATTTGGTTGCGATTATTGTGTCTTCCGGTATTACGGTCGGAAAAGGAAAAGCCCAAGTTTTTACAAATGACGTAAAGATCTTAACGGCATATGAACATTCAGTAGATTCGTTACTTGCCTCCGACGGAACCCTAAATATCAATTTGGCACAAAACCAATTGAAACAACGAGGAAGTATCGTTAAAATTAATGGAATAAAACCATCCAAGCGAGTGTTAAAGGCTAATGACCTTTACAAATTAGCTAAACAAGCCACTGTAATTACGGGATGCGCATATCTATGTCCAAAATGTGATAAGGTCCATCTTAGCGAATCTTCCGGTTATGTCATTGATTCTAAAGGTATCGTTGTCACAAATTATCACGTGATGGCTACCTATGCTTTTATGAAAGATGGCAACAAACCCAAGGGTTTCTTTGTGCGCCTGTCTGACGGAAAAACTTATAATGTGATATCAATACTAGCTTCCTCGAAAATAGACGATCTTGCTATTTTGCAGCTAGACACTAAAGGGGACGAGTTACCTGCTTTACCTTTAGCACAACGTGCGGAGATAGGAGATCAGGTTTACGTGCTCGGGCACCCTAAGGGTATGCATTACTATTTTTCACAGGGCTTTATAAATAATAAATATATGGAGCAGACCGGAGAACCCAACAATCGAATATACCGGGAAATGATGGCTATTTCCGCTGATTATGCTACAGGGTCAAGTGGAGGTCCGGTTTTGGATATTTACGGTAATGTTGTAGGGACGGTATCTAATACAAATATGTTGTTACATAGCGATATGAATCCAAGTGTACAGATGGTCGTTAAAAATACTGTGCCCGTGGAATCATTGTGGAAAATAATTGAGAAGTAAAAATCAGCGATAGAAGCAGTTTGCAATTATTTTTATTAATTAGATTATTTATATTTAGTCCAGTATTCGCTAACCAAAAGAACTAATTTTACTGTTATAGTTGCATTGGGGTTTCCTTTGATTTAAGGAGGCCCCTTTGTTTTTCGGAGTTTTCCGATGCTTGTTGATAGAGATTTTTCTCAATAAAGATTAGCTTGAAAGCTTATTCAGACCTATCTGATTTTAGGCGTCGTTATGCATTTTGTTTCTTTTCGAATACATCTGTTCTTTTGTAAGGAGAGAATTATCTTCGAAAAAAAAGTTCATCTATAGTACAGAAAGTAAGGCACTACTTAATTAAATAGTCGTCAAAATTCTGATGGCGAAAATTTGGTTTTAGCTTTGATGATCCGACTTAGGGATTGTGCATGTTCAAAATCTAATTCATAGGCAATTTCACTGACTGACGGATCTGTTGTTGAAAGCTTCTGATTTTTATTTTTTTAATTTTAATAAATTGGTTTTATACTGTTCATAGTTTGGTTATAGCCGCTATATGGCATCTTTCAATTTTTCCTTTCATTTTTGCAATATTGACGATATTTTCTCTTTTTAATAAAAGTCAAGAAATTTTAAATCGACGTCTTACAAATGGATAATTATATCGCTTTTATAAATTTCAGAATAATATTTTAATCGGAAGAATTCAAACGTTTCAAAACGATTTATTTTTATTACATCCTCATGTAATTATTTCATAATAAGCTATTTGAATCACTTCCTGAATGGATAGCTTTCTGAAGGGAGAGATTTATTCTTCAGTAATAAAAATTGCTTAGAAACTCAATTGGGTTTCTAAGCAATTTTTAAGTGCTTCATTTATTGGCTGAAGAATTGATTTTTTCAATATTTTATTCATAATTGACAATAGGTGTCTGAATGAAATTTTTAAAACCTGTATCTTAGTTCCGCCGAGATTGCGAAAGCCTTAAGGTGTCTTGTAACGTAAGTGTTTATTAGGGGGTAAATAACAAGCTTGTGAACTGATTATAACAAAATCTACTTCAAAAAAAAAGTTTACAATGTGGAAATGTTAAAGCGAGCTTTTTTCAAAACACAAGACGTCAAATGATACTATCATTTAGAAAATTAGATCTTGCCTCATTAAATGCATTGATATTATCGGCAATCCACAACCAAAGGGGCGTTACCTGGACTAATAAACCTCTGCCTAAGGCGGTGAGTTCATATTCGACTCTCGGGGGTACTTCGGGATAGATACTTCTTGAAACCAATCCGTCCCTTTCTAATTCGCGGAGGCATTTTGTCAACATTTTTTGACTGATGCCGTTAATATGATTCTGTAGATTTGAAAAACGCATTTTGCCATCTATTCCCAGAGCGTGTATGACAAAAAGTGACCATTTGTTGCCAACGTGGTTCAATACATCTCGTTTAAGTTCGTCCTGATCTTTATTCAGAACTTTACAAATGTCGTCCCAAGCTTCTACGATTTCTTCATCTGACATCAATTCTTTCATTTTTTCTTAGTTTAAATAAAAATATTTCTTAAAGATATGTGATTCTGATGAGAAAATATGGAATAGGGAGAATTTTAAAGACTATTATTATTTGAAAAAAAATAGTTGAAATTAATGTTGCTATCAATCAAAATACTAACCTCGAGGTAACTTGCTTACCTCAGTGTACCTTATTGTTTTCCAGATTTTAACGATTTAAATTTGTAGAAGGAAACAAAGTAATTGAAACCAGAACGAAAGGATTTCAATTGCGATCTTTAAATTTTTTAAAATGAAAAATACATCAATTTTAATTTTGGGGGCAGGCGAATTAGGAATGCCGGTCATCAGAAATATAGCAAAAAAGGCTAAAAGCTACCATAACGTTACAGTTACCGTACTGCTGAGAGAAGCAACGATCCATTCTGAAGATCCTGATAAGAAAAAGAATATTGACGAAATCAAGGCACTCGATGTTCAATTGCTTTCAGGAGATCTGTCAGCTCCTTCGTCTGAATTAGTTTCAATATTCAAAAACTTCGATGCCATTATTTCATGTACAGGCTATGGAAGTGGCGCAGGTGGTTTTCAGCTAAAATTGGCCAATGCAGTTTTAGAGGCAGGTGTTGAAAGGTATTTTCCATGGCAGTTTGGAGTTGACTTTGAAATCATCGGAAGAGGCAGTGCACAGGATCTTTTTGATGAACAGCTTGATGTACGTGAACTTCTTCGTTCGCAGAACAAGACAAAATGGGTGATTATTTCGACCGGTATGTTTACAAGTTATCTGTTTGAACCGTTCTTCGGTGTATTGGACCTGGAGAAAAAAGTGGTCAATGCGATCGGTGGCTGGGATGCCGTTGTTACTGTAACCACACCCGAAGATATCGGAATGCTAACAGCCGAAATATTTTTTTCAGAGCCGCTTTTTGAAGATACGATCGTTTACATAGGTGGAGACACTTTAACCTATGGACAGTTGGGAGATATCGCAGAATCATTATCGGGACAAAAGTACGAACGTATACTTTCTGATGTCAATGAATTACAGAATGACCTTCAAAATGACCCCACTAATTTTGTTAAAAAATACCGTTCAATTTTCGGCGCAGGTCGTGGAGTATCCTGGGATTTTGATAAGACATTTAATTTCAAAAATGGGATTGAGACAACCTCTGCAAAACAATGGGCAGAAAAAAATATCGACTGGGAATCTTATAATAGTTAAGAACTAATAATCATTCTTAATGAACTGTTATGACCGGTAAATCTGTTGGAATAGAGAAGTTTGAAATTGATATGACGTCATTGCAAAACTGCGTAACGTTATTGAACGGCAAGTGGAGGCTGCGTATTCTCTATTCTATATTATGTAATGGTCAAAGAAATTTCTCGAGTATAGAAAGAGATGTCAGTGGGATATCTGCCAAGATGCTGAGCAAGGAGCTGAAAGAACTGGAAATTAACCAGCTTATTACCAGGAGAATTTTAGGTTCGCGACCTATTGCTGTACAATATGAATTGACAGATTACGGAAATACTTTAAAAAAAGTAATCATCACACTCATAGACTGGGGTAAGATAAAGAATAGAATCAAATAAAAAATGAAAATAACATTTTACGGACACGCTTCATTGGGAATTGAAGTGGGAGGAAAACATATCATTGTCGATCCCTTTATAACAGGGAATCCACTAGCCTCTAAAATCGATATCACAAAACTCAAAGCGGATTATATATTGTTGACGCACGCTCATTTTGATCACGTTTTGGATGTTGAAGCCATTGCTAAAAATACCGATGCCGTGATCGTTTCAAATCCCGAGATCACGACATATTATGAGAAAAGAGGATTTAGGTATCATTTTATGAATCACGGCGGAAGCTGGAACTTTGATTTTGGTAAAGTAAGATACGTCAATTCAATCCACTCCAGCAGTTTTGCGGACGGTACCCACGGCGGAAATCCGGGTGGGTTCGTCATAGATACTGAAGATGGAAATATTTATATAGCGGGAGATACCGCTTTGACTTATGATATGAAATTGATTCCGCTGCGTACCAAATTGGACCTGGCAATTCTACCCATTGGCAGTAATTTTACAATGGATGTTGAAGATGCAGTAATAGCCTCCGACTTTTTAGATTGTGATAGGATTTTGGGTTATCATTTTGATACAAATCCTTTTATTGAGATCAATCATGAAGAATCAAAACGATTATTTTCCGAAAAAGGCAAGGAATTGCTGCTCTTAGATATTGGAGAGTCAATTGAGTTGTCAGGTAAGAATTAAATTCTTTAATAGAAAAAAGACCTTTTAAATGCGCTAGCTTTTGATCCTGAAGCGCCAATCGATTTTGAATTAGCATAAAGTAGAATCAAAAATAATATTCAAATCACATAATATGGGTTAATTAATTTTGAGTATGATTTTGGTACTCTTGTTTAAGATAATCCATATTATTACCAATTTATTTACTTCCGGAAATCCAATGGCTAAGGCAATTGATATCAATCGCTTCATTAGCAAATTACACCTTCAACATATATAGAATATGACTTAAATATCCAAATAATTGCGAAAAATACAGATGTAGCTATTGTTTCAAATGAGGATATTATTACTTGCAGTGTGCAGGGTTCAAATCTAAATTTATTGAACATGGAGGAAGCCGGAAATGGATGTATTAGCAAAACAATATTGATAAGGTCTTGTGATTATTTTTTATACCATATTTTCTACAATGTCATGCTTAAAATAAAAGACAACTTTAAAAATTCGCCTTAATTTTTACTGCAAAAAAAGTATGGTGTCCAACTATACAGAGATTAATAAGAGGAGATGTTTCCTTTTTTTTAAAAAATTAAAAAAAACACTTAAGGTACAGATAAAAAAACAGTGTATGCGGATAATTTCGTATCCAGCATTTCTATGTAAACAATTTAAATAACTACTATAGAGGGGTTTAGCCCATAAAAGATGAAAACAACAAGCATAAAGTGGCTCTGGGGATTTTTACCATTAGTCCTGGCATTATCAGGTTGTAGTAATGATCCAAAGCCACCTGTCAAGAAAACGCACAACATCACGCAAAATACTGGATGGCAGTCACAGTACGATCACATTGACCCAAAAGATCTACCTGACAATGCTATCGAGCTTGTCAGTGAGCAATGGATGGTGGTTACGGCAGGCAAAGAAAATGCATTTAACAGCATGGTGATCAGCTGGGGGGGACTAGGTTTTATATGGGAAAAACCAGTTGTTTTTACTTTCATAAACAGCAGCAGATATACTTATCAGTTTTTACAACAGGAGAGTGGCTACACATTGGCTGTCTTCCCAGAAAAATACCGAGGAGCATTACACATTTTAGGTAGTAAATCAGGAAAGTCTAACGACAAAGTGAAAGAAGCAGGTCTTACACCGATAAAGACGCCTTCCGGACTAATATCCTATAAGGAAGCAAGGATGATTATTGAATGTAAAAATATAATGATACAGGATTTAGACTATAATAAGACAGTTCCGTCCTATAAAATTGCCGATATGTACAAAAATGCACCGATGTCCCATCACAATATGTTTATATCTGAAATTACCAATATATGGCTAAAGAAATAATTAACAATCCAACCTGGGGTAATATTTTACGCAAGTACAGCCGCAATCTACATGGTCACTTATCCTTCTTTTTTTCAGGAGTGCTTTTCATTTACGTTGTTTCCGGGATTGCAATGAACCACCAAAGCATTTTTAACCCCCAGTATGACGTTTCCGTCCAACAGTACAAAGCTGAAGGACAATTTCCGCGCAGTGCAAATTTTACTAAAGACGAAATCGTAAACCTGCTGAAACCCGTGTCCGAAGACCAACATTACAAAAAACATTTTTATCCCAATCCCCAAACACTTAAAGTGTTCCTTTCTACCGGATCCTCCTTTAGCGTTAATACCGTAAACGGGCAGGTGGAATATCTAGGGATAAAAAGACGCCCGTTTTTCTTCCAATTATCTTTTCTGCACTATAATCCAGGTACATACTGGAAGTATTTTTCCGATGCATTTGCCATCAGTATCATCATCGTCATCATCACGGGGTTGATTATGAACAAAGGCGACCGCGGTTTCTTCGGTATCCGGGGTATTGAATTCGTTATCGGCATTATCATTCCTTTGTTGTTTCTGATTTTTTGATAAGAAGACGAATAGATAATAAAATTCTAAAATATAATGATTGAAACAGTTATGGCTGTTATACACATCGATAGCATTGCAACTATATCTCTGGAAAGATTGCTTGCTATCCCTATTTCGCTATTACAGATAGGTGGCCCCATTGACAAAACTGGGCCTATTATATTCCTAATTGGGGCGTTGGGACTTTTATTCTATATCTTGTTCGGTGTTATTTTAAAAAACAAGATGACATCCGTAGGTATAGACATGTCTGACAATCCCAATACTGGTGCAGATGCGGAATTCATTTTATTGGTTGGTTCTGAAACTGGTGGCACCCGTGTCTTTGCGAAGGAATTAATGAACCAATTGGCAAATAGAGGTTTAAAATCCTATTTGGCCGATCTGAATGACTATACGGAATATCCAAAAGCCAAGTATCTTATGGTGCTTACATCCACATATGGAGAAGGTGATGCTCCTTCAAGTGCTTCCCGTTTTTTAAATAGGCTACAGAAAATTCCGCAGGGACAGCAAATAAATGTTTCGATAGTTGGCCTAGGGTCGACGGATTACGCCGATTTTTGCGGTTATTCTGAACGGATATTCAGAGCTCTGAAAGAGCAAAGCTGGGCTGATATGCCAATGCCGCTGTACAAAGTAAACGATAATAATGTCGAAGAGTTCTGTGAATGGATAAAAGCACTAGTAAACTACTATTCCTTGCCATTAATAGCATCTCCAGCTCTATTTTCTGTCAAACCCAAACAATTAAGAACCTTTGTATTTATTGATAGGTATTTTTCCGAAGATGAACAATTGTTCAGGGTCCGCATCAAGCCAGATACTAATGTCAACTTTACAAGCGGTGACCTTTTATCCATTTATCCTGCCGACGATAATAGGGAACGTTTCTATTCTGTTAGCAGGATAGGCGATGCTATAGAATTAGTAGTTCGTGAATTTCCTGGCGGACTAGGAAGTACTTTCCTTAAAAATACAGTTTTAGGCAATTCAGTTAAGGCCAGGATAATGGAAAATCCTAAATTTCATTTTCCTGATAATAAACGCCCAGTAATCATGATAGCTAACGGAACGGGCATTGCACCTTTTAGAGGAATGATAAATGCGAACAGACGAGTTCCTGTTCATCTGTTTTATGGTTCAAGGCAAAAAGATGTATATGACAATTTTTTGAAACAGGAAATGGATTACTACTTGCAGAGCGGCAAACTTTCAGGGCAATATTTGGCTTTTTCCCGAGCTGAAGAAAAGCTATACGTTACAGACCTTATTAGGCAACAATCTGGTCTGGTGACACAGGTTTTGCAAGATAAAGGTACTATAATGATCTGTGGTTCGCTGGCTATGCAAAAAGATGTTTTGGAAGAGATTTCTCTGGCATGTCAGGAACTTTTACAGGTGGAAATACAGACATATTTGGACAGCGCTCAGATCGTATCGGACTGCTATTAACCGAATTGTTGTATTGCTAAAGGATATTGGGATAAAAGCTCATTAAAAGAAAAAAATCTTTTAAATTGGCAACTTGATTTCCGGGAAGAATGGTCTTACGCACAGACAACACTGCTTAATATTAACCTAAAGATAGATAATGTTATTTATATTTAAAACAGACAAATAATCCCATTTAACCCCATTTGGATACAAGTAAGCCCACATCAGCCCATTCTGGACAAGCCCTGATTTTTGTCTATGCACCTTTGTTTCGTAATCCAATTATAGACAATCATGGCAAGACAAGTAAGTTTAGTGAAATTTGAAGGAAAGATCCCCGATCTTGCCTTCTACAAGTTATTTCAATTCGTCAATGGCGGATACTACTTTTTATCCAACGGTATATACAATGCGTTGACCTTTGTTCAAGTGATCCAACCGTAAGCCTATGAAAACCAAGCACACCCTCAAGCTCGTACGGAAATACGGGGCTGAGGGAACAAATGGAACGATCACCTTTAATGGCGAGCATATCTGCCATACCATCAAACTGCCAGATAGCAACAACATCCAGCGGATCAGCTGTATTCCGATCGGTCAATATAAGCTCGAAAAAATCCGCTATCAGTGGCATGTGGAGCAGATCGGTATCCCGCATGTACTCAACCGTGAAGGTATTCTTATTCATGCGGCTAATAGCGCACTGGATGAACTGCAAGGTTGTATCGCTCCAGAGACAAAGCTCACAGGTGAAGACAGAGGCGATTACAGCGGCAATGCATTGGCAAAGCTTAAAGTGCTGGTGTATAGCCTGTGGGATATGGGGGATGAAGTGTATTTGAGTATTCGATAGCAATTTAGGAGGACATGAATTGGTAACTGCATTCCTTTGTGTCATCTTCTTCGCAAGCTGACGGCATAAATTAAACTCGCTACGCTCAGACAATGATTTATACTATAGTCATCTTGGCAGTCGGTATGCCATGCTTTCAATTCTTTGTCTTCCTTTATTGTACGAATAAAGGAAGTATGGAGGAGGCCGGGATAGTTGTTAGTAGCAATTGCACGAAGGAATATAGCATATGGCCATAATCCTGCCTATTTAGTGTAAAAGAAATGAAAAAAATCTTTAACAAAATAGGATAGGTGCTGCAGCTGGTGCTGGCGGCTCCTGTTAAACTACCGGAAAAGGTAGGCAATGTTTTGAAATACCTTACCCTGGGGCTGGGGATCATGGAGACAGTATTGGATGATGCTAAATCGCAACCGGAGGTGAAAGACGGAAAACCTCCATCGGGGCTGATTTAAATGAAGAAGACGGCACTGCCGAAACTAAGGCTGAGAGGAGTGCTAGGGATGAAATTGAATGATATCCGCGTCTCGGTCAGCGGTGGTACCATCTGCTCCATCTGGGCCAGTATCTCGCTGGGTGATGTATTGCAAACAGCCCTTACAGCTGCATTGGGGACATTGGTCAGTTTCGCAACGAGTAGGCTACTGGCCAAATGGGGCAAGCGGAAATGATGGGTGGGAATTAAGGCGCACGAGAGCGTGCGCCGTTTTGTAAGGCAAAATCTTTACTTTTTACTTTTTTTTATTTCCGAAAACTGTCGATCCACATCTTTTTTAGCGAATAGGTCAGTTCCTTCCGCCATCGTCGTTGCCGAGCCGCAGGCGATTCCCATCTGCAGTACCTGCGTGGAGATTTCGCCGATATTGACCACCTGATTTCGGAATAAAGTGACCACCTGTTCCGGCGGAAAATGAGGATGGTATTTCGGACGAAACTTACCTGTTGTCACCGTTAGTTTTAGAGCTGCAGCTGTAACCATATTTTTGGGGAAGTTTCCATTGCTAAAGTATAAACTTCCACCTCAAGGGGAAACCTTATTTTTTGTCTTCATCCATTTTATAATATTACTATTATAGTTTAAAGTGGTACACTTTCGTTCAATAATTGATTAACTCGGTGCAGTTTTTTTAGATGATTTCTATCTTGCTTGGTAGTTAACCACTTATAGATCAACTATGAAATTATTTATTTTGTCATTCGTATGGCTATGTTTTGTTGCATGCAACAAAATAACAGCTTCAAAAGAAGATGCGGCCTTTCTGAAATCAGAAAGCCACAGCACCAGTGCCAGTTTAAGCGCAGCAGTATCAACCTATCCTTTGCCAAGTGGCCTGCCAAATCAGTACAAGTCAACGGCCTTTACAGTTAGTGCAAGTGGAAATCCAGTCGGCCTATATAACGCCGGAAATAACGGCTGGGGAAATAGTGTTAGTTATGGTTACTTTGATTTCAGCGGTACTGTATCGATATCGATTACGCCCTCAAGCGGATTCAGCAGCTTCAAATTAGTGCCTTCATCATTGGGTATCACGGGAGTGAGATCCGGCAACACGATTACTTTCAGTCTCTCTCAGCCGACCAATATATCACTTGTATTGGACAACGATTACCAAGGAAAGGTGCTACATTTATTTGCGCAGGAGCCCGAAGCTGATATTCCATCTGCGACAGACCCCAATGTACTGTATTATGGTCCGGGATATTACGATTTGAGCGCACAGCCGCCATTAACCTTAAGTTCCGGAAAAACCTTATATATCGGCGGCGGAGCCGTTATCAGAGGAAGGGTAAAAATAGATAATGCGTCAAATGTGACAATAAGGGGTAGGGGCATTCTGCTCAATGATTACAATAGTCCCACGGATGATATTGCCCTGGCTTTGGGGACAGTAAACAACTCCACAGTAAAAGATATCATTGTCAATCGAAACATAGGAAGCTGGACTGCCGCCATGCACAATTGTTCATTCGTCAATGTAACTAATTATAAAGCTGTCAGCCCATATTTTGCTAGTTCCGATGGATTTAATATCAACAGTAGTCACGATATTACTTTTGATAAATCTTTTATCCACTCTGCAGATGATGCAGTCGCCATCAAAGGAATGTCGGATCAAATTCCCGCAAATTCACTGCCCGTTTATAATATAATCTACAAAAATGCACAATTATGGGCTGATGCAAATAACACAATCGGTATCGGTGCTGAGACACGCGCAGCCTATTTTCAGAATATTAAGTTTCAAAATATAGATATCCTATATAATTACGATGACAAAAATCATCCGGATGTTCTCCCTGATCGTTCCGCTATCAATATTTTTGCCTTACATGGCACCTATTTTAATGACATAACCTTTGAAGATATCCGTGTAGAAAGAGCAAAAAGACTAATAAATGTTCAGATGGATGAAACATTTTATTTTGGTTCGTTGACTGGAAACTGGAATTGGCCCGGAGCAATGACAAACATACTTTATAAGAATATTACATCCACATCTGGCGGTAGTAACGAAATCAAATTAATCGGTTGGAATGACAGCCATCGTATTGAAGGAGTGACACTGGAGAATGTTAAGATTAACGGTAACTATGTTAAAGATTTTAAGGATAGTCATCTGACGCTGAATCAGTATGCGAATTCGGTTAAGATTATCAGTCCATCGGGTACAGTTAATAGCGATGTATATAATGCATCGACCGATTTTTCGTCGGTACAGGGAACCCGCAGGTGGTACTATAAATACTGGCAGGCTGGAATAGGAACAAGTTTGATGAGCTGGAATCCGGACGGATCCAATCATTGGCGCGGTTCGGGTAGCTATGACGCCATATGGAACGGTAGCGGTAACATCTATATTCATCCCGATAATAGCCAGCCGATACTTGTTTGGAATGCGCCAAAATCGGGTACCGTAAAAATTACCGGATTGGTTCGTAAAAATGATACCGGGGGCGGGGATGGTGTAAACGTAAGCATTTGGAAAAATAATGTGATGATTTGGCCATCCAGCAGTTGGCAGACTGTCGTTTATAATAATACTACTGGATTTTGGCATGACATTAATGTACCTGTCACTTTTGGCGACGAATTATCCTTTCGTGTGGATCAGCGTTCCAATTCAGGCTGGGACACTACATACTGGAATCCAGAAATTGCATATCAATAAGCATTTTTGCTATCCATTTCAATCGTCAGGATTGAAATGGATAGTGACTATTTAGCCTTTCTATAGTGACTTGGCGTTATACCAAAGAAATCCTTAAACTGCTTGCTAAAATAGTTTGCATTGGAATAGCCTAACTTATATGCAATTTCAGAAATACTAAAAGATGGATCTTTTAGTAGTGTTTTAGCATAATCAAGCTTAACTTTGATAATGAAATCAGTGGGAGTGAGATCTGTTATCTTCTTCAGCAAAAGATACAGTTGGGTTCTACTGATTCGCATCTCTTGAGCGAGTTGAGGGACTGAAAAATTATTTTCCGCAATGTTTCTAACGATAATTTCCTGCACTTTTAAAATAAATGTCTCTTCCTGTGAGTTTGCTTCTTCTTTGATACGCAATGGTTCAGCCTGACTGTAGTAGTGGCGTAAAGTAGCTTTATTTTTTAATAAACTACCCATTTTAGCCAATAGCTCCTGTGTGCTGAACGGTTTATTGATATAACCATTAGCAGCTAGTTCATAACTTTTAATTTTATTGGCAATGGTGTCATAAGAAGTCATTAAGATTACCGGAATATGTTTGGTCTTCGGATTGCTTTTCAAATGCTTGCACAATTCATATCCATCCATGATAGGCATCATAATATCGCTGATCACCATGTCGATCGGATTATTTCTAATGTATTCCAAAGCTTCTTGTCCATTGTGAGCAATGACGACATGGTAGGATTCCAGTAGTTTATTTTTAAATAGTTCTGCCAGATCAGTGTGATCTTCCACCAAAAGAATTTTATGTGTATTGCTTTCCGGCGGAACATCAGATCTTATCTGGCTGTTATCCGTGTAGATCACGTCGTCTATGAGCTCCATTGTTGCATGCAATTCGAGATCTGGGTCATCTGGAAGCTTTGATTCAAAATTATCCACCGGTATTGTAAGCGTAAATTGTGTTCCAGCTTCTATACTGCTCTTCACATCAATCTGTGCGTTTATACGCTTTGTGAGTCCTACAACTAAAGCGAGTCCAATGCCATTATTGTCATAATAATTGCCGCTTGACTTTTGCCTGAAATAAGGTTCAAATATTTTTTCGATCTGATCTTGTGGTATATAGCTGCCCGTATTGCTCACATGAATAACAACTTCATTGGTATCTTTTGAAACGCATAGTACAAGAGCTATCTGGCCACCCACCTCACAGTTTTTGAACGCATTGCTCAGCAGGTTGCTGATTATTTTTTCCAGTTTGTCAAAATCGAGGTCGACATTTACTTCTGACGCTGGGTGTTCAAATCGATATGCAATGTTTTTACGGTCAAATAAAGGCGCAAACATCGAAAAGATATTTTGACAAAATGTGATCAGATCCCCATTAATGGTATTTAATGGCAAATTACTGCTTTCAATCTCCCTAAATTCCATTAATTGACTTATCAAGAACGTAAGCCGTTTAACATTTTTTTGGGAGATTTCATATTCCTTGATGTTTTCAATCTTATGATTGGAAAAAAGGTCTTCCTGTATCGCCATAATAATGGCTAAGGGAGTCTTGAGTTCATGGGACATGTAGGTGAAAAAATCAAGCTTACTTTTATTCAGTTCCTCTAATTTAGACTTTTCTACTTCAGCCAGTTTTATCTTCAAGATTTTCAAATGCCGTCTTTTTAAGAACTTTCTAAATAGGATGAGGGCTACAATCAGCAATGCTCCATATACACAGAGCATAATATTGCTCAGCAGGAAATGGGGTTTGATTTTGATCAGCAATTTTTTTGTTGCGATGATGTTATTGTTCAGATCTACTAACTTAACATGGAGTTCGTAATTTTTTGATTTTAAGGAAGTAAAAGTTATTGTTCCTGAAGCTTTCGAAAGTTCATACCAACGCTTGTCAATGTCTTTTAAAGTATAATATATGCGATAGTTTTCGCGGCTTTGCGGATCGAAATTTACTTGGTTCACCTCAATCGAAATCATATTTTGATCATAAGGCAGCACGATCTCATCCGTGTGATCAATACCTTTTTCAAAATACTTTTTGTTTCTGAGTTGGCTGATATTAAATATTTTAAAATCAGAAAAGTAGAGTAAAGGTTTATGTGCAGGAAGTGGGTCAAGCTGTGGCGCCTTAAAAAAACATATTCCGTCAACAGATCCAAAATATAAGGTATCATTGTAATAGTAGGCGGAACGCTCGTTAAACCAAGACGTGTTTAAACCCCAACTGACATTGAAGTTTTTAATGGACCGGTCGGTATCAATACAATATAAGCCACTTGTTGTTGATAGCCAATACCGCTTCGAATTGTCTTTCTTGATACCATGTATTTGAATATTTATTTTCCCTCTACCGGGATAAGGCAGTAGATGACCATTGCTATCAATAAAATAAAGATAGTTTTGCTTTGTTCCCAAAAGAACATTTTCTCCATCAAGGAGCATGGAAAGGAATTGTACCCTATTTCCCTTCTCAAGTTCTTTCTTATATATTTTAGTTGTCTTTTTGCTCCAGTCATAACATAAGATCTCATCGAGGCAGCAAATCCATACTAAATTATTTTTTACAGCGATGTCATTGATCGTCGAGGTCGTTTTAAGTAGGGTTGTAAAATTATCTTTATGGCGATCATATATGCTTACAAAACCATCTGTCCCCACAAGTAGATAATCCTGGTTGAAGTTTCGTATGGAGAATATTCTATTATTTGGCAGCGATGATGCTTTGTTCTTATCATATTGGTAATGCCTGATTTTGTTGCCTTGATCAGCTAGGCAGTACAGACCGTTTGATTCTGACCCAGCCCAAATATTGCCCTGCGCATCTTCTTCCAGTGATATGATATTATCACTGATGTTGCTGTTTTTCTGATTGAACCTTTTTATTATCTGCGATTGCCCATTGTATACATTTATCCCGATGGCGTTGGTTGCCACCCAAAGCTGCTTTTTAGACGACATGAGTATATTGTTGATCACAATTCCACGGGCTCTTTCCGGATTGGTGACGTGTAAAAAATCTAGCCAAGAGTCATTTTTTGAAAGACAGAATGCTCCATTAAAATAAGTCCCCAATATCATGTCATCGAGCTTACTTTTGTAGATCGCACAGACAGTTGAATTAAGCTCATTGTCAAAATTCTCTATTAACATCCGATACGCTGTATACTGGTTGATATAGTCAAATACGGCCACGCCTTTGTTGTGTCCTATCCAGAGTCTTCCCTCTGCGTCTTCGGCAATACTACATACATTTTGGATCTGTGTGGGCTGCGGTAGCTGTGCCTTAAATTTATTTTGGATGGGATCGAAGCGCAGGATACCATGCCTTTTAGTTCCTACCCAAGTCAGATTTTTACTATCACAGTACAGAGAGGTAATCAGGACATCCCTGTCATAGCTTTCCGCGAAATTAAAACTGGCTAAAACATTTCCTTTTTTGTCACATTTGGCAACTGTGGTGAAAGTAGCTCCCCACAGATTACCTTGATTATCCACCTGAATCCTATTAAAATATACATTTTTATTGAGCACAGTAATCTTTTGTTCAGCCCATTTATATAACGTATTGTTGCATAGTATTACAACGCCATCTATCGTCAAGGCCAAGGCTTTCGACGTATTATGCAATTCGGTTTTGATCAATAGTCTATATTTGTTGGTGCTGAAATCATATCCATATATGCCATTATCCGCAGCAATGATCATTTGCTGTTTGAATGATTTAATTTCGATGATTTTACCCGGTTGAAAGATTGAGTCACTAATGGACTTTGGATTGTCCATGACGTGGGCGCCATCATATAGGTTAATGCCATCGCTCGTTCCGATCCAGATACGGCCAATAGGATCTTCAGAAATTGCGGTTACCCGATTTGAGAGAAGGCCATTTTCTTGTGTGAGCTTATTATATTTTCTGATATGCTGTGCCTCCAGTGATAGACAGGTGAACAGCAGATAATAAAATATGAGAAACGTTTTTTGAGTCATTTTTCTTTAGGCTTTGCTTATTCATCAAATAAACAACTATGTATAGATTATTAAATATAATATCGTTTATTTAATTGTAATATCGTTCAGTGCCTCAAAAAAAATTGATAAAAAATTAAATTCATCCATATTTAAACCAGATTATCTTTTTTAGTTGGAATAACTCCTTATTTTCGGGACAACGTTGCGGATCACCTTATTCTGCGGCACAATATAACCAATAACCAAATTTAGGAAGAGATGAACCGAAAAAAGTTAAACCATAATGTGCTCTATTTTCTCTTTGTTTTTCTATTAGAGACACCTGTCGTTCATGCGGCGTGGAGAGCGAAAGCAATTTCTGTAGATCGCTATTGCGAACAGGAGATTCGCAGCGGACGTGTCATGGACCAGCAGGGAGTTCCACTTGCTGGTGCTAATATTAAAATAACGGGAACGCAGATAGGTACCAAGACCGATAGTGAGGGACGGTTTAGTATTAACGTTCGTTCTGGACAGAGTTTGCAAGTTTCATTTTTGGGTTATAAACAGACTGTTATTCAGGTCGAATCGGGCATGGGCGAACTGATGATCAAACTTGAGCAGGACAGTTTTGGACTACAGGATGTTGTTGTCGTAGGATTTGGAAAGCAAAAGAAAGTAAATCTCACGGGAGCAGTTACCTCCGTTTCCATGACTGATATAGAAAGCCGTCCCATTACAAACGCTTCCATGGCATTAGCTGGAAAAGTGGCCGGACTACAGGTTACGCAAAATTCAGGACAGCCAGGTGCTGATGGCGGTACCCTAACCATCCGTGGCATTGGTACATTAAACAATGCGTCGCCGCTGGTCATCATAGATGGGTTTGAAGCAGCAATTAACGATGTGGATCCAAAAGACATTGCCTCCATATCCGTACTAAAAGACGCAGCATCGGCATCGATATATGGCAATAAAGCCGCTAATGGTGTTATTTTGATTACGACAAAAAGGGGGCAGGAAGGAAAACTGAAAATCAAATATGATGGATATGCCGCAGTTCAACAGGTGACTCGTTACCCAAAATTGCTGAATTCCTATGTTTATCTTACACTACTAAACGAAGCGAAAACTAATTCAGGTTTCCAGCCACAATATGATGATGAATACATAAGCCATTATAAAGATATTAAGGATCCTGTACGCTATAGGGATTACAATTGGGCAGATTTTTATTTTAAGCCCGCATTACAGCAAAACCATTAT
Source organism: Sphingobacterium sp. HMA12 (assembly GCF_002933815.1). Lineage (GTDB taxonomy): Bacteria > Bacteroidota > Bacteroidia > Sphingobacteriales > Sphingobacteriaceae > Sphingobacterium. Next base: position 1,840,019 of record NZ_BEYR01000001.1, on the reverse strand, counting down.
TTGCAGCTTAGTGGCGGCAAGGAAAATATTGTATATGCTATTTCCGCAGGATACCTCAATCAAAAAGGTATTGTTGAGGGGACGAACTACGATAGATATAATTTCCGGTTCAATACACAACATTCATTTTTGAACAATAAAGCACGTCTGGGGCTTACTGTCTCGGGATATATCGGCAAGTCAAAGGACCTGATCGAAGGGGCTGGGGCGACGATTGCCCGAATTACCCAAATGGCGCCGTTTGTAGTTCCAAAGATAGAAGGGTATGGATGGACTGACTGGTTCTACAGCGATGCGATTAAAGAGGCAGGAGGAGGGCAGACCTTCGACAATAGCAATTTGAATACAATCGCAAATTTGACTGTTAACGTTACGCCTCGGCTCACATTTGAAAGTGCATTGAGCTATGTGACCAACAATGATCGGCAGCTGTCTTATGCGCCAAATGTAGATTTATTTCTGGTTACTCGAGCGGCCGACGGAACCAGCATCATTGGAAAAAACAATTCCAGAGAATCTTCCATTAGCAAAAGCTCAAATAAATACGGTACTATTTCCAGCTGGGCAAACCTTAATTATGCCTATGACTTAGCAAAAGATCATCATTTTAAAGCGCTGGCCGGTTTTCAGCAATTTCAATGGAAAGGCAATTATTTCCAAACATCAATCAGGCGACTGTCCGCCAATCTGCCTTACTTTAGCGTGGGTGACCCCTCCTCTGCCAAAAATAGTGATTGGGGAAGCAAGGAAACCTCCGTTGGATTTTTTGGAAGGTTAAACTATGATTATAAAGGCAAATATCTATTTGAGGGTAACTTGCGGTATGATGGCGCTTCCAAATTTGCACGGGGCCATAAATGGGGTACATTTCCTTCTTTTTCTGCAGGATGGCGCCTGTCGCAAGAGCGTTTTTTCAAGAATATTACCTTCGTTCAGGATCTAAAGATACGCGGCTCCTGGGGGATACTCGGCAATCAAAATATTGGCAATCCCTATGCTGGTGCAGATATATTAGCATTAGGGGGAAGGCAGAACAATTATATTTTTAACAACCTGGACAATGTAGGTGCTGCTGTTTCGGTCATAGCCAATAAAGGGCTTACCTGGGAACAGACGACACAGACTAATATCGGTGTTGACCTACAGATTTTTAAGGATTTTAGTGTAACAGCCGACTATTATATTAAAAATACTAGCGGCATCCTGCTGCAGCTGCCTATTTCCAGCACATTTGGTTTTACAGACGTCCCCTTCCAAAATGCAGGAAAAATGCGCAATAAAGGGCTTGAGCTGACACTGGGATACCATAAGAAAGTCAACGAATGGCTATTTAAGGCGAATGTTGCTGTGGCCCACAATCAAAATCGCGTCACTGATCTAAAGGGAATGAGTCCAATTATTTACGATGGTGCAATATTAAAAGAAGGGGTAGAGTCTACTTCATTATTTGGGTACGACATCGAGGGCATTTATCAGAGTGAAAGTGAGATACAGCAGCACCTCCGGACCTTCGACGATGATGGGTATTCCTTATTAAATTCATACGCAGGCCTGCGGGCCCTTCCTGGAGATGTTAGGTTGAAGGATCAGAATGGTGATCGGATTATTAATGATAAGGATAAGGTCGTACTGGGTCATACTGCTCCCGATTATGTATTTTCCGCAGACCTGAATGTTCAATACAAGGGGTTTGAGCTGCGTTCTCTTCTGGAGGGCACGTCTGGCGGAAAAGGATGGAGTGCAGGGCAGCTGGTTACACCATTCTTTAACGGAGGGTATAATGGAGCCAGCTGGCTTATAGATAGATGGACGCCTGAACGGCCCAATAATACCTATCAGCGTGTCTATTTTGACAATCAGCGCAGCAATCTAAAGTCCAGTTATTTCGTAGAAGACCTCTCATACCTTCGGGTTAAGAACATCGAATTTAGTTATAACCTGTCTGATCAGACACTTCGTAAGCTTTCGATCCAAGGCTGCAGATTTTTTATAAGCGGACAAAATCTGTTGACACTCACAAAGTATAAAGGCTTTGACCCGGAAGCTTCGGGCAATCCAAGAGAAGGGACAAGGATAGGAAACTATCCGCAAGTGAAAACCTACACCGTTGGCGTGAATTTGACATTCTAAACTAATCGACATGAACTCAAAACTATTGCTTTATACATTTATTATTTCAGGAATGCTATCTGCTTCCTGCCAAAGTTATCTGGATACGGTTCCCGAAGACAAAGTAACCCCCGAAAGCTTTCTGACAGGAGTAGAGCAAGCTAACACGCTATTAAACGGAGTATACAATCAATTGTATTATGATAGTCCTGATAAGATGGTTCCTTATGTCTACGACAATATGAGTGATAATTCCTTCAATTCGCATTCCTGGGATCCTGCGCCACAATTTGCATCCGGTACACAGACGGGTGACAGTGATTTCACATTGGTCAAATGGAAATATAACTTTAGAGGCATCTCACGTGCAAATTCATTGCTCAAAGGGCTCGCTGGCGCAGATGCGATCGCTAATTCGGAAAAGGCTAAAATCAGTGCAGAAGCCCGTTTTTTAAGGGCGTACTATTATTTTGACTTGGTCTGTTTTTATGGCGAGGTACCCATTTTGGACGAACAGACCGTACTAAACAATCCCGAACGGGGCAAATTGGATGCGGTACTATCGTTTATAAACAACGATCTTGATTATGCGATAGATCAGCTTCCGGTCGCATTAGGAGGAGAGCGTGCATCCAAAGGTGCAGCTTTGATGTTGAAACTTCGGGTAGCCGAATGGATGAATAAGCCCGAGCTTGTCATTTCCATGGCCCAGCAGATCCAAAAACTCGGTTATCAGCTGTATCCAAATTATTTTGAGCTTTTTCAACCCGCCGGTATTGAGCAAAACGATAACCCCGAGATTATCTTTAAAATAAACTACGCCAAAGATCTGCAGAGCAGCGAAGTCTCTAAAATTTTTGGGAATTGGAATAACTTTACGCCGACCCTGCAGATGGTTGATAGTTATTATACCGCAAATGGATATCCAATCCATGACATCCGTACCGCTGACGGCGCATTTATTGGCGGGGATCCAACTTATAACAAAGACCGGCCTTTTGACAATCGTGATCCGCGGTTGCAGCTATCCATCGTTGTTCCCGGTTCCGAGTTTAGATTGGATGGCCAAGGTTGGTATCAGGCACATTACGTACCGGCCAACTGGGATGTTGCCACATCATTTACAGTGCGCAAATTTGTTGATCCCTATCTCAAAACACTGACCAATGAAACCACAGATCGCATCGTGATGCGTTATGCAGAAGTGTTGCTCGCCTGGGCTGAAGCAGAGAATCAGCTCCATGGACCTTCTGCTCAAGTTTATGAATTGCTCGATAGAGTAAGATCACGTGTCGGGATGGTGAAGGTATCTCAGGCAATGCCCAATATTTCCCAGGCCGTTATGACAGAGGTAATTCGCAACGAGAGGCGTGTAGAGTTTTTTGCGGAGGGGAGGCGATGGTTTGATATCCGACGTTGGAAAATAGCCGAAACCGTTATGGTCGATGCATTGGGCTATGATAAATCCAAGCTTTCCTGGTATTCGGATGGCAATCTTACAGCCTACTGGCAGTATATTCCGATTGTCGTTGACCGTAGGTCTTTTAATCCCAACAGAGATTATCTGTGGCCGATACCGAATGAAGAGCTCAATGCTAATCCCAATATACAACAGAACCCAGGATATTAATGTTCAATTCCTTAAAACTGAAACGTATGAAGATAAAATCCATCTATTTATTCATGCTCCTATTGTTCATGTCCTGTACAGAAAAGATAGAGTATGTTAACCCTACATGGGTACAACAGCTGTTACCGATGAATAGCACACAAATAAAAATTGATTATTTTGACAATGAGACGATGCAGGAATTCAGCTGGGTACAGCGGGAGGGAGCTACCTATACCTTAATGCTGGGCATTGACGAGAATTTTGACAATACAATTCGATACGAAGTTGGAGCAAAAGCCAGCTATAAAATTCCCAATCAAGAATTTTTGGATGATCTTAAGAAACTAAATCCATCATTTAAGAATTCAGGTCGATTTTTTTGGAAACTAGAACAGCAAAATCACGGAAAGGTCGAAAGTGTATGGCGCTATTTTGATGCTTTGGTTTCAGTGTCCAGCTTTGTCGACCCCCGGGATCAAGAGCATTATAAGGCATTACAATTTGTCTTGCCTGGAGGGAAACTTGTCACCATGATGTCCGAGAATCTTAGGGCAACGGTTTACGCAGACGGTGCGGCACTGCCACTTTCCCGAAAACTAGCTCCACAAGACAACCCTGCAGCTCTACGAAGTATGGCCGGAGGATTTTATTCATGGGGAACGGTTGTCCGCGACGAAACCATGGCTCGGGAGAAAGCGTTAGCTAACGAAAATATTCAGGGCATTTGTCCGGATGGTTGGCATGTGCCTGCATTGCGCGAATGGAAAGAGGTCATTAATTATCTCGGGCCAAACTCAGGTAATAAAGTCAAAAATCCACAGTTCTGGATTCAAAATGGAGCCATTACCGATGAGGTTAAATTCAATATTGTGCCGGCGGGGTTTTATTGGAATGAAGGGCTTTCATTTCTCACGGATCCGGGGACAATGTGCGGATTCTGGACCTCGTCGCCAGCTTTAAAAGGCTATCAATATTCTTGGGAAACACTTTCAGCGGACCGTGCTGGGGAAGCATCAGCTGTGATTATTTACAACGATCCCGGTAATCCAGATATCAACACACAATCAAGGAGCAGTGCAGGTGGAGGTAACTTTCACTACAATGTACGTTGTATTATGAACTAAATTTAAGATAACCATTATGAAATATAAAATATATATCAGTTTCGTTTTCATTAGCGTAAATCTGTTTTTCTCCTGTAAGAATGATAATGAATTTTATGAGGTGGGCTTTCAGCCGACTACACTGCTCAAACCTGTGGCAGATTCCTTGGTGATACTGGATAAGAGTAATCCAAGTACCTTGGTTGGTTTCGAGTACTTTTCAAAAAGACCCTATATAGATTACAATCTTCTTCTTGCTGTAGACCCCACGTTGACCACTGAAAGAAAAGTGATATCTGCCGGAGTAGGTGAAAAATATTTTTTGACTCACTTTGTGCTGGATTCGCTGATGAATACAATGCATTTCAAATCTGGTGAACAAGGAGATATTTATTGGAAAGTTGAAGCCAAAAATCCCGAATTCAGTACGACCGATGAGGTAAGACGCTTAAAAGTGCAGCGGTTTAAATAACGATAAACCATAGGCTTAAAAATAGAAATTATGAATAGAAAGTATACTCCAAAGGCACTCTTGCTATTCCTGTGCTCAGTTTTGCTGGCCGGGATTCTAACAGGCTTTAAATGGATGTCTGATCAAAATGATGAAAAGATAACGATCGTTATGTTTGGTGATTCGATTACCAAGGGGGGAGATTGGGCAACATTATTAGGACGTAGCGACGTCAAAAATAGCGGTTTCCCTGGGTTTACCACCTCACATCTGGTCTGGCTATTGAAAGAAAACGTCATTGATCTATCCCCTCGCGTATGTTTTCTCGAGGGCGGTATCAATGACATAGGCGTAGGGATCCCTTTGGATCGCACCAAGAGCAATTACCGTTCGCTCATCAATGGGCTGCTGGAACATCAGATTACACCCGTCGTCCAGTCCATTCTCTACCAACAAGATAATCCGGAGAGTAAGGTTCAGGTCGATAGCCTCAACAGCTATTTGAAAGCCTATTGTCAAAGCAAAGGAATTTACTATTTGGATATCAATGGCAAACTTAGTTCATCGAAAGGTCTCAACGCACAATATACGACTGATGGCACACATATCAATCAGGATGCCTATGAGATCTGGGCGACCGAAGTCAGGAATCTTTTAAAATCTATATTATAGTATTGATCTTATAAGCCGTTTTTTATGACACGATTAACCTTTTTCAGGCTAGGAATATTGGTTCAATTACTGTTAGGTTGGACAGATTTAAGTGCAAAAATTATCAATGTTACCCAGTTTGGAGTGCTACCGGATGACGGGCAAGACGACCGTCAGGCTTTACAGTTGATTTTGGATCGTCTCCAAGATGGTGATAAAATATACTTTCCAGCGGGTACCTACGCGTTTTCATCGTCATTGAGACTCTCTGGTAAGATGGGAATTGAGATTTATGGTAGCGTCGGTAAGAATACATCTACGCTTATGGCTACCGGTTTCGATCCGTTCAGTTCCAATACCAGCTGGATAAGTTTATTGGAAGTCAGCGACTGTAAAGACCTCATTATACGCGACCTTTTTATTGATGTCGATCGGCCCGTGAGTATCAATGGAACAGTCGTAGGTACTGGCGAAAGCCCGGAGGGTACATTCTATGTACTCGATCTTTTACCTGAGTTTTCTGAATATGCGGATCGTTTAGCTGAGCTCAAGATTATGCATCAGCTCAGCTATAATGCCGATGGAACACCCAATTATCATATTTCCACGCATTGTGATCTTAAGAACGGAAATTGGCCACGCATCGAAAAGCTAAGCGCGTTACAATTGAAAATTTATAATGACCATGCTCATAAACTCAGTAAGGGCGAACAAATCAATCTGAGACTAAAGATTACGGGCAATCCCTGCTTTAGTTTTTTAGGTGTCAACACATTAACAATGCGCGATATCACCATTTGGCAATGGCCTGCATTTGCGATGTACGTATCAGACCTAGCAGATAGTCGTTATCGTTCCAGCAATATGACACTGCAACGTATTCAGATGAAACCAAAGCCCACATCCAGGCGTTTAATGTCCATTAGCGCAGATGGCATACATGTAGCCTCTATGTCGGGTACGTTTAAGGCCGAGCATTGTGAATTTGTTGGATTGGGCGATGACGCCATTAATATACATAGCCGTTTGTGCACTATCGGCAAGATCAGTGCTGACTCGGTTTTATTGATCAATGGCTGGACGAAAGCTCCTGTCGAAGATGATTGGGCTTTCAAACATGATATCATTGAGTTTCTGGACGGGAAGACAGGGTTATCTAAGGGCAAGGCAAAAGTAAGGTTCCGCGACAAAGGACAATACCAATTACAATCTATTCCAAAGAATATTAATGTAGGCGATTTTGCCGCAAAAGACACACGCACACCTTCGACCATTATACGGGATTGCATGGTTTCAAACAGCCGTGCTCGCGGATTTGTAGTTCAGTCCAAGAAAGTTGTTATCAGCAATAATAAAATATGGAATATTTCTGGTCCAGCGATCTTACTTTCCTGTGATATGGAGCGCTGGTTTGAAGCGACGACTGTGAAAAAGGCGGTTATAACGGGCAACAGAATAGATAACTGTGGCAAGTACCTCAGGTGGGACGATACACTGACAGGTTATGGCGCTATAGCCATTAAGACAGGGCATGAAATAGGAGGGATTGACAAGCCCGCGGGTGTACATCAAAATATAACCATCCAAGCAAATACGATTCGCGACTGTGCAAATTCAGCAATCTTTGTTTCTTCGACGGATGATATTAAAATAATAAAGAATCAAATCGAGAATTGCAGCAAAAGTCCCAGTATCCCATATTATGGGAAGTATGCGATATATCTAAAAAACTGTATCAACGATCAGGTTTTTGATAATAGCTTTAGCGACGTAAAGGAATTATTCGGACGAGATTAGGTTTATGAAGTTTCGTGAAATTGATAAAGGATATAAGTTTGCTTTTTGTAATTTTGGATTATCAATCGTCAGTAACTATTTAACGAATTTGTTATTCTATTTAATATTTTGCCGACATCTCAAAGAATAAAATATGAGTTTTAAAACATTTGATACTGAGAGGCTTTTCATCAGGCCGACTAACAAAGACGATGCACAATTTATCTTTGAACTTTTCAATACTCCTAATTGGCTTAAATATATAGGTAATCGAAATCTTCATTCGATAGAAGATACCGAGCGATATATTGAAATTAAAATGCTTCCGCAACTGGACAGATTGGGGTATTCCAGTTACACTTTGATAAGAAAAGAGGATGGAGAAAAGATAGGTACATGTGGATTGTATGATAGAGATGGGCTGGAAGGAATTGATATTGGATTCGCTTTTCTTCCCCGTTTTGAAAAACAAGGCTTTGCCTTTGAGGCATCTGATAGAATATTGAAGGCAGCATTTAACGATTTAGGGCTTAAGAGTGTCAATGCCATTACTCGGAAGGATAATTTATCATCCCAAAAGCTCTTAGAAAAGCTAGGCTTAAAATTAACTGGAGAAATCATGCTTCCAAATGAAAATGAAGAGCTGCTACATTATAGCATTTCGAAATAAATTGTAAAGAATAGCTTTTTAGGTCGTTATTCTGAATCGCCTAATGTAAATATTTCGATTATAGCTGTTATCAAACCTGTGGGAAATTTATGGTCTATTTTTTTTATAATACATTTGAAATTAGTTCTGTAATAAGATCACTAGCAGATCTACAAATTCTAATAGAACAAAAAAACAGATGAATTATTCGAAACCGAAAATTTGCGAAAATATGTTTTGATGGTTGAAATATTATAAAAAGCTTAAATTCACAAACAGGGTAGGCAGAATTGGGCAAACAAGTGTTAATATTCCTTAGAAATCTTTCCTGATAACTTTTTGTCGATGCTCCAATCCCCATTTTTTCATGGTTGCTATTACTTCAGCTAGAGCTTCGCTGTATGGGGTCAAGAATATTCAACACTCACGGGATTAGTTTCTAAAACGGTTCTACTCACTAATCCGTTAATCTCCAGTCCACGAAATTCTTTTGTTCAAATTCGTGGTGATATATCAGCCTCCCTCGATAATTCTCGAAGCTTTTTTTTGCCATGGGTTAAAATAGACATTAAAACCAATTTCCATTTTCCTTCCACTAAATCTAATGTCTCCTGAAGGGCCAATTTAGCTTTAATGCAAGCTTCCTCTGAATTTTTAAAAATGGTAGGGAATACGGTGTTATCAATGAAGCCATAAAAACGATAGAACTTAGAAATTATCTTCATAAGATTAAATTTTCTGATAAGAAACCTATACAGGGTATCATTTAATAGAAATGGGATTATCTAAAAGCTTTTAATATTGGTTTAATTTCAAAACCTGGCTTAAATGGAGTCAGTCCTGTAACCGATAGCCGTTGATTCAAAAAAGTTATCTGATCCGCGTTTTCAAACAATGCCGTTTCCCATTGCTTTTGGTACATCTTTGTGATGAGACATAACCTTCTCGTATGTATTTCGACGCCAAGTTTTTTCTTACTTTTTTTATTTGCGGGTAGCATCGTTTTTAAACGGTCTATTTCTGCTTGTTGAATGCTAATAAGTCTAGCCATTTCAATCAACATATTTTTATCCATAATATATATAAAGTTTTGTGTGCTTATTCAATTATAATTTAATTCAATATACCTATTTTCAGTAAGGTGAATATATAATTTAGGTGCTAAATGCTGACATATTGTTCTGCTATAAGATACCAATGCAGATCAAGTTTATTTATTTTTAACATTTAATGTTAAGCCATTTTATTAAATTTACGGTACAATATGGAAGAGGCAATTGATGTATTAGCACAAAATAATATACCTAGGCAATCCCTTAGAATCACTTATAAGGGCCAGGATTTCCAAATAAGGATTTTGGATAAGGAGTTATATAAAGGAATGATAGAAATATCTATTCTACTTGATGGAATGGTGCAAAAGCTCATAAGAAATAAGGATATATGGCATTTTGAAAATTCGGATAACGATAAGGATTTTGCTAACGATATCGGAAGATTAATTTCCTTAAGGTATCGCTTGTAGATTGTAATTATCGATTGATATAATTAAAGCTATTTATAATAGCTTATTGTCGTCTGCCCTGGTTTTTTTTATCTTCTTCATTATATGGGATGCTGCCGTAGCGGATATCCCGAATCGTTGGCTCTAGATATTGTTCTTTTTTTAAACCTGCTGCTTTTATTATGCTTTCTGGAATATTCGTATTGAGAAGTTTCAGTCCATCGTTTAAGTAAGGAAGCACTTTTTCGGTTAGATCTTTTAAGACGATTTCAGGACCTTTAGGAAAGGCAAGAAGTTTTACCATAGGTAGAGTATAGACAAAACCGCTGTAAGATTGATCTGGAATCCCATATACTATTCCTTTCAACATGATTTTGTTCATCTTAGAATTGAATTTTGCAATTTCCTTTTTCTCAATGTATTTATTGACCAGATCATCAATATATTGTTCAAGATCCATATCCCATGAAAGGCCGTTCATTAAATTATTGTTCGACCGATCAGCTGGAGGTAGGGCTGCGCAATATTTTTCCGCTTCCCTTATCAGAACTTTTCCCTGCTGGTCTTTAGGTGTGTAAAATGTAGCCCCACCGTGCCCATTATTTTTTACGTATCCAGCTTGGATTCCGTTTATGTATAGATTGGCGGTAAAGGCATGTGTTTCTTCACTGAACTGCTGGCTGTGCAGAATTCTTTTTAGTTCTATTTTCATTTTAATTTATTCAATTGAAATTCTTTATCGGGAACGACATATTAAATCCTGTCTTTGTATTGAAATAATTTCTATCTGGGAGCTGTGAAATGCGACGAATTCGGTCTGGTCATTTCCCAAACTTGATATGATGCCGTCGTAGCCAGCTTGTTCCAATAAGAGGTGGCAATCTTCACTATCCAAACTATCGTACATTTCTTCAATTTCTCCAAGTCCAATTTCTTTATTTAGTTTTCTGAGGGCTTTTTTTGCATCGAGCTGCTGACCTGATAGGATTTCCCAGATTAGGTGAGCCTGGTTTTCCAAGGAGAATATTGAATGGAGCCGAAAGTCAATGGGCTTTTTAATATCGAGGTATGCTGCGATGAGGATGTTTCCGAAAAGTAATGCATTTTCTTCTTTGTCAGCGAAGAAAAAACCATGTTTCGTATTATCCCATCCCGTATTGCTGCCTTTGAATATATCTTCAAATTTTTCAAAGGAAGCATCTGTTCCATGATAATAGGGGCGGAAATTGTCAAATAGGGGTGGCTCTTTGGGTTTCATGATCATTGGTTTAGAATTGCACATTAAGTTAGGAGCTAGCTTGGGTCTGATTTCTGGCAGGTGGGTTTGATTATCTTTTTTGCGCCGATGGTATTTTTGGTTCTTTTAAAGAGTTTGAGCCTAATTCAGCCTGTTCAAATTGCCATTTGCAGTTAATAAGGGAGGTATATAGACCATCACTTTTTGATAAGGGGAATGACCTGCCATTATTTAAGTCCTCTATCCTAAACCTGCCTTTTTTTAATTGTCCTGTAACTTTATAAACGTTATCGTTGTAGGCTATCTGATCCCCAATGAAGAGATCCGATTTTTTTGTCAATAAACTGCTTTGGTCTAAATTATTTTCTAGGGTACTTGACTTATTTATTTCAAGCTTCCTATTAAAAGTCAACAGATATTTTAATATTTTTTCAGCGTCAGCCGCAGCTGAATGAATTTCAAAAGGGTGATCAGTGAGGAGCTGTATCCAGCTTTTGACATAGGCGGCATGTTGGCCGGGATCATGACCTATCTTCAATTCCTGACCGATGAGCATGGATGCGATCTCGGCCCGTAATTCCTCACGGGCATAGGCCTCAGTACCGAATCTGTTAAATAAAGATCGGTCGAGTCTGGTATTGTGTCCTGTCCAGTGGGCCAGCTCATGTAATAAAGTTCCATAATAAAGTTCTGGTGCTGAAAACTGTTCTTTAAGCGGCATAGTGATCCTATCGGTTGTCAGATTATAAAATGCCCGATCTCCCATTTCATGAAAAATTGTTGCTTCTGTTGCTAAGACTAGTTCCTCTGCAGCTGTGATGGGGTGCCAGTTTGAATCGAGCCTTTCTATTTTTGCAAGCGGAGGAATGCCGTCTATCTGCTCTGCGTTGAATACCCATGCCGCTGTGACCATTGCTTTATCAAGCGGAACTGCTATTTTTATAGGCTTACCGTTTCCATCCAATATTTTCTTTCCTTTTTCATCCAACTGGTTTATAAGGTTATGTGTTTTTACATACTGTACCAAATGGGCCTTTTCTCCTTTTCGGACCTGCCATTCTTTGGAGGCGGCCTGTTTGAATGTCATCCATCTGGGATCATCTCTTTCGGCAGAAAGGAGTGAAAAAATATTTATGCCTTTATAACGCTTTCCAGTTATGGCATTATAAGGAAATTCAAAACCAGGGGTGCTGCTGTTCCAGGGTTTTTGCCAGGGGGCGGTGCCTTTTTTTAGTCTTTCTATAAGATCGGCGGCGACCTGTTCATGGAGCGATTTTATTTTATTGTTAGCCATTATAAACCTCCTGATCTTCAAAAGGACTGTCATCATCGAATGGCCATTCATCTGCATATTCGACGCCATAAATGATGGATTCTTCCAAGGATAACCCTATTTCTTTTCCGTGGGTATATAATTCACTAAGTTTGTTCCAAAGTGTGTCAAAGGTATTTTCCATATTGTTTCTATGCTATTTCGATTTTATCAAGAAAGGTTTTTGCTCTTTCTGTACCTTATTTAAGTTCGATATCTGAAGGACTTTCTGTGAAGGGAATTACCGCTTCGTAAAAAAATGTCTCACAATAGAATCTTTTCCAAGATATTGGTGAAAATATGAGCGAGTAGAGTTTTTATTACCCGACATAGTAACCGATTGGTGCATGTCTTGAAATACTATTCATCTAGTGGGATCAGAAAAGTTAAAGAATATCATCAATTGTAAATTCGAGTTCCATCCCTTCTACCAGTAGAGTTACCCTGCATTTGAGTTCAGGTTTTCCCATGCGGCATACTTTAAAGCGCCGGCCATCCAGATGGTAATATGGAGAGGAGGGGTTCAGATTAAGTGTAGCGAAACCGGAAGCACGGATTCTGTCTATTCGTTGGAATAATTTTTTCATGGTCAATGTTTTGAGCTTTGAATTTATCCTAGATGATTCTTTTGACAGGCGGTGCATGGTGGTCAGCTGCTGAGTTAGTAAAGGAATTTGTTGGGATCAGCTGCTGACCTCCATGTGTGGGTGTCCAAAGGTGTTTGGAAGGAGGATGCCGCAGGTACGCAGCCGGCAATCGCGTGCTGCGCCGGGGCAGAATCCGACCATTCTCCTTTGGACAATGGGATATCTTAGCTAGCAATGTCTTACTATATAGGAAGTAAAATGACTGATAACCATTTTTTAAGGTTTCCATCAGGCCATAAAACCGATCGGAGTGTTTTACCGTCCCCGTTTGCGGTCCGTTTGCTGTGCTTTATCCTGAGTCCAAGGTTGGACGATGTCCTGATTACTCGGGAGGCTATTTGCTGTTCCCTTTTCCTGCTGACTTTTTCTTCCTTGGGTCTGCTCTGGAAAGATTTTTTCCTGACGTATCTCGTTCATATTTTTATCGTACACATCAAGGGTTTTTATCTGGGGATTAGCCGCAATTGAAACTGGCACATTTTTATTTCCGATCATCATTTCGGTATGATAATAATTGCCATTGCGCAAAGTCGTCAGGACCTCCTGTAGTTTATCAGGTGATTCTATATCTTTAATAGGGTAAGTAGCAAGGGTCTTTACCAGGTCATATCCATATTCCGGACGGAAAGTCCGTAAAGGGTGATTCCCATAGGCATCGGTGATATCGAGATTAAGTTTGAGCCATATGGGAGTTTTCTGCCCTTGTTCGTTTGCCTGTGATATCTGGTCATTATTGCCTTTTAAGTATACTTCTTTTTCAAGTGATAGGCCAGATAATAATTTGTAGGCCTGTAATGCGGTGATACGATGATCCCTGGCAAGGTTAAAGGTCTGTTACCTGACAATTGGATCATTTTTTTTGTTTAAGGTGACCAGATAGCTATTGAGGAAATATTGATCACTTTCTCCGGAACGGTTGAAATTAATTTTGAACTGTAGTGTTTCAGTCCTTTCGGCATTTTGATTTTTACTTTCTAAAGGTCTCATTTTTGTTTCGATACCGAGACTAAATGTGGGGATTTCCTTACGGATGGCATTTTCCAGTACGTCATTGAGCTTTTTCCCGAATCCGAGATATTCTAAGCTTTTTTTCAGGTATTCAATGTTGTTTTCATTCATTTCAGTTATTTTAAATGTGAAAAAATGAGCTACTACCTAACAGTAGGAGCATTTTAAACTATTTGTGGTTACAGCTCGGGGATAGCGTGGGATAACATGGAGATAAAAGAAATATACTTTTTAGGTTTAATAGTCCGATAGGTTGACCGGATACCTATTAATGTTTTGAAACTGTTTACAGAAAACCTCGCAATAGGTACTTTATATTCTTCTCCGCTGTAACTGAAAAGAATATGATCTTGAAACAGGGTAAACTGAATGTCTTTTGACCTTTGCCAGAGTAGGATTTTACAATCGAGCGCGTTACCTAAAATGTCATTGTCAAAAACTCCCACAAAACGCGCATTAGGAAATCGTTTCATAAGATCCTGTAACTGATCTGTGGAAGGGGTAAGGCCTAGTGCTGTGAAGACATTGTTGCTCGGTCGGGCACTCCAGTGGGGATAAAGGTGGCAAAAGCAAAGCAGATCATGTTGGGTATGGAACAGGAAATGTTGTCTCGCCATACAGGGTTCGATAGTCCCGGTAGTATGTGTGGAGATATTCTTCAATATAATTCTACTAAATTATTAAATGCTGTTCCAGTTTATTTTTAAGGTCCTTGTCAGTTCTCATTTCAATTTGTGAACCTTTGTATGGCTGTCCTCCTGATCTCTACTGGATTCATCTTTGATCTTTGGTTTGTTCTGACCACGCATTTCGTTAATTGCTTGATTGTAACCTACTGTGTATGGATCCTGCTGTTGCTTTTTGCTGTTTAACAGATTGCCTGCTACCTTTAACACCAGATAGGACATACCACCATCCAAAAGGAGTGAGTAAATAAGTGCGGTTCTGTTTGATGTAACTCCGCCTCGGCTAGCAGCCCGACGTTGTACAACAGTACCATCTGACAGGTTTACAACAGCACCATTACGGTACTGATCTTTCTGCAGATCTGATAGGGTTTCATTGTTGATTTTTTCAGGCACTTCAACTTTATCTGGATCGGAGGAAATGAATTCTTTTGTTTCTGGGTCATATTCTATGATCCATGATTGCTTTCCCTGGGATGTCTGATAGGTTTTTTGAACATTTGTCAGTTGTCCAAGTTCCAACTGTTCTAATTCGATATCCAACAATAGCGAATGTCTCTTAGCTTCCCTATATATAGGATGCAGCTGAATGGACATATGCCCATTTTCGTCTTGATGGAGTGATAATTTAGCCTGCATCTCCTGTATATGGATGCCATCGCCATGCAGGTCCCGGAGCGTAATCAGGTCCGTTCTATTTCCTGAGATCAAGGCTTCGATATCTTCTTTGGAGAGATCGGGTTTGCCAGCCGTAATAAGACCAAGTTTTCGTAATTCCCCGATAGGAATATCGGTTTCTAAAAATTTATTGTCCATAAAAATCTGATTAATTTTAATCTTTCATCGATGAGTAAGCCCATGCAAAAACTTCCACGGGTCTATGTATATGTTTTTCCTGCGCATACTCAAGTGCAGATGCTCTCCCGTTGTTCTACCTGTATTTCCGGTAATACCAATAGGAAATCCTGCCTGAAGATATTCTCCGTTTATAACCGTTATTCTGGATAGATGGCCATAGATACTGAAAACAAAGCCATGGTCAACACATACAAATTTTCCCAGATTTTGGTGGTATCCTGTTGATTCAACTCTTCCTGGTAGGATGCAATACACAACCTGCGCAGTTGCGGCAAGGTCAATTCCATTGTGAAAGCTTTGTATTCCGGTTAAAGGATGAGTTCTCCAGCCGAAACCAGAAGAGATACTATAGTGAGCAAGGGGCATGGCTACAGTGGGCATCCCTAGTCCCTGTGGCCTTTCGAAGTTAAGTTTCTCCTTTGGGACTTCGGTACTGTCCTGCTGTTGGGCTACGCCTTCCGCTGAATATAGGGTGATCTGTTTTGGACTGTTATTTTGAGCAGTAGCTATTTTGCTTAAGAACACCAAGAGCAAAATAAAGTAGAGTCTGTATTTTCCATCCTTACCGCCCATATCCAAACTTTCTATGAGACTGCTGCGGGTAGCGGTTCAAAAGGTCTTGGACTGTTTCAGCGGCTATATCCAGTGTTTTTTTCCCATGTAAAAGTGACTCCAAATAATGGTACTGCATATTATGGACACCGTATTCTGCTGAGAATGTAATAGGAATGATAATTTTTTTATCTGTCCATTTGAGTTTATTCTCGGATAGACTGCGGTGGATCTCCACAAGTGGTTTAAGTGTCCATAAGGTTCTGGCTGCAAGTTTTTCTCTCCATCGTCCCATAAATTCCACCTCAATATCTTCTTGATGTGGATCAACAGCGGTAATTATGCCGATTTTTGCGGATCCATGTGTTCGAAAGTCGGCAATTGAGGGATCAACCATGACAATTGTTCCTATTAAATCGTTCATTTTGCGAATCTTTTGTTAGTCAATTATTTTTCTAAACCGGTTCTCCCCGTAAACTTGCCCTGGAACGTGGGATTGGGAGAAGAGGCTGGCTTGAACTTTAACACCAGCTGGTTAACTTCCTCTGTTATGCGGTAGAAATTCTCTAACAGGATTTCGTCTTTGCGTCCGGCAAAATCATAAAATATAGGTAGCTCGGGATACGATTCTTCCTCCTTCCTTATAGCTTTCAAATCAAGGTCGATGCGGCAATTGACTGCAGTAGTTTCAAACTGGCCAGTATATTTATCAACAGCGTCGGAGGCAAGGATTCCGACCATTTCGCCGGCTCTCAGTGAGGCGATCTTGCCTGCGGGAATAAGAGGTTCAAGCTTTTCATTGATGGAAAGGGATGTTTTCGTGCGGTCAATGGAGAGGCTTTCACCCATCTGTTTGACTTTTCCAAATAGGCGTTCCATCCATTCCAGCCCATCCTTGTCGCGGATCGAACCGCTGAGGATATTTCCGACAATGGAAGTGATCGTATCGGCAGTTTCCTTACCGTACTGTTGGCGGAACATGGTCAGCCCCTGGACCCCTAATATCGCTGAAACCCTATTACTTCGGGCCTGGGAAATGATGTCCTGGACTTTATATAGGTATAAAGTCGGTGCCTCATCGACGATGAGACCTACAGGAATATTTCCCCGGGTGTTGATCAGTTTGGTGATCCGGTTGATGACCACGGAATATGATGCTGAATTTGTGCTTTGTGTATTGGGATTACTTGCCAATATCAGTATAGCAGGTGCTCGGGGGTCGCTAATCTTGAGGTCGAAATCATCGCCTGAGAATACCCAAAAAGTTTCCTTGGTTGCTAGACGGCTGATAAAGATCTTTAAGGTGCCGACCTGTCCTTCGAGCTGATCAAATGCGCGCGACTTGAATGCCGTCATAAAAGGAGAAAGCAGCGATTCCAGCTCCTTATTGCTGAATAATACGGTGAATATTTCTTCATAGGAACGGTTTAGAAAAGCAAGAACATGGGGAAAACTTGAATATCTTCCGCCCTTGAATTTACTAAAAAAATAGATGCAGGCAGCGAGAAAGTTTACGGCTGATTGGGTGAAGAACTGATCACTTCCCGAAGCTTTATCCCCCTTTTTCATTGCTTCCACCAATGCTTCGGCGGTTTCTCCTGCTTCGGCAAGTGTTTGAAGATAGTCACTTCGCCATGGATTGATGCGCCTGCTTTTTTCGGGTTCCGTCAGATTGATGACATGGAATTCAAAATCTTTCAGCTTGCCCTGCTGTTTGCCTAACAAGTAATGGTAATAGGTTACTTGCCCAAGATCTGGAAATTTAAAATCGAAAACACAGAGCGTCCACTCCAGGGCAACTAGCTGGCGTATGATCGGCATGAAGATCGAGAAGCTCTTTCCTGATCCGGGTGTTCCAATGATCAAGCAGCCCCGAAATAGATTCTCGATCACGATAAACCCTTTGCGTACTTTTTTTCTGAAATAAAAGAGCATTGGAATATTTACTGCATAAGGGGTTATTTTGGGTTTTGTAGGCTGCATAAAAGATTCTTCTTCAACGTTCCATCTATCTTTACCTAACCGTGAGCTAATAATCTTAGAGATGTTGTCGAGCGCGATGTGAAGCAGGATGGTGCTAAGGAAACTGCATATAATATATCCCAGATCATACCAGCTGGTATAGGGTAAAAACCAGTGCCCCTGTTTTTCGTAACACCAGATACTTAGCGGCAAAAGTATAAGTCCCGCAATAAGGGGATAGAGGATCGTGTTCCTGGGATTTAGATCTTTTTCTTTTCTGCTCAGGGTACCAATAGAAACCAGACAGATCAAAATCAAGGTGAAAAGTTTGCTGTTGATCGGATAGTGGTAGATGAAAATCCTGCTCATACGTTCAAGAAAGTGGGAAAAACCATAACTTTCGCTAAGTGGGTGAACGATGATTTTCTCGGCATAAATGAACATGAGTATATCAATCCCAACAGAAAGATAGATGCCGAATTGCAGAAAACGATGTATCGCCTGCTGTTCTTTGGATTCTTCCATAGACTCCTAAAATTGAAAAAAACTAGTTAGGGAATTGCCTTTTTAAAGGTAGCGTTATTGTGACTGGAATAGTCAGAACCGGTCGGCTTTGAGAACGTCTTTATACTTGATTTTTAATGTGATTGTACGGCCGGAAATCTGCTTTTCGGAAAGTTCTACACTTAATATTTTGCTTGCGGGAAAGGTGATTTTTTTGAGCACGTATATATTTCGGTAGGTTCGTTTGAAAGCGGCATGCGGATATAGCTGCCAGACCGGCTTTATCTCAACAGACTGCACGTTTGTTGCCTTGGTCACTTTCCTGTCCTCAATTTTATAACGCATTTCATCAATGTCAAAAGATAGATTGCTCCCGTTGTGATAGGTTATATCCAGTAACACCAGGTCGCCTACCGTATATACATTATTCAGTTCAGCACGGATTCCATAATTTTCAGTTTTGCGGACAGGATAAGCGTTTCTTAAGGCCAGCATACTTAAGGCGTGGCTTCGCAGCTGCGGAGTAGTAATTTCCACTGGAATTTCCAGTGAACGAGTATGTTCTGGTAAGATGTTGAAGCTTGCGGGTAAACTGCTGTACGATATTCCTGCTGAGCGGTGGAGCTGGAATTGGGCAATATAACTTTCTCCAATAACTGTAATGATCCCTAAATAGGAGTTTCTTTCGGAATTATGGTCATTGGAATCAGTCACCCATTTTAATCGCAGTACATTTTCTTCAGGAAGGTCACCTATGACCGAATGGGAGGGGACATCGACATAGCGGATAGGTTCAGGAGAAATGATATGGAGGGAACTGTTACTGTCGATGATAATGTCCGGAAGCTGATCACGGTAGATGCCGGCATGCTGTTGCGCCTGTAGTTGGAGCGCGGCGAATAAGAGGGATAGTATTAAGATCAATGTTTTCATGTAAAATCAGGATTAATAGTTTTTTTGATTATTTTTCAGTTGCTGCGGATCGATCAGGTAGACCAGTGTATTGTACTTTATCTTTGCTTTGTTTTGGCGGATCACCTTGTTAAGAGCTGTACTTGTGGACTGGAACATTTTCTGTACCATACTCATGACCAGCTGACTATTGTTTTCTGCCATCTGTTGCAGTGTAATACCCTGACTGGCGTTTCCACCGAGTTCTTTTGTGAAATCACGGAATGCGGATGCCGGAACGTATAATCCCGGAAGACCATCCTGATCGTAAACGTCCAGTTTAACGGGAAGGATGTGCTGTCCGTTCATAATCGATGTTATGGACAGGTTAACCCGCTGTCCAGAAAATCCAGAGATGAGCGCATAAATATAGGTTCCCTTTTTTATCAGAAATCTGCCTGCCATCATGTCTTCAAGTAATCTTATCCTAAGCCGTGTTCCAGAATAACCTTTAATGTCCTGGTCGACGATAGCGGTTATAAACGTTTCTTCCACCTGCGGTTTTATGGTATTGAAGATGGCATGGGATGGGGAAGCCTTGTTGACTGAGAGAATATGTTCATGCTGGTTTTCTTTTTCAAACTCACGTGATTTTTTTAACTGTTGTTGCTGTTTGTATTCAGTATCATTGGCCTTTCCCATACTGTCGACTAGTTCCATCTGTTTTCGGAAGAGTTCCATGGGATCGGGTTCTTTTTTTTGCGGAACGCTAACAACCTGATGGTAGGGCTGTTTCACTGACGCTATTGCTTCTTCCAGAGCTTTGTCCTGTTCCTTTTGGTCATGAGAATAGTTTCTTTGTACTGCGTCCGGAAAATTTCGCTTTGAGCCGGTGCCGTATCTGTTCTTGATTTCATGGTCAATGGAGTCCAGCATTCTTTTTTCTCTATCGTTATAGAGTGTTCCCAACTTTTCTTCAGTAGGCTGTTCTTCATTGATATGGCCAATAGCGGTGTAGCCATCTGCCTGTTTATATTGATTGCGATAGGCTTCCAGCTTATCAGAAAGTGTACTTTTCCTTATCTGGTCGGAAACGCCTACTAGGTTGGTCTGCAGCGAATCCTTTCCAGCTAGTACAGGTTGTTCTTTTCCGAAGCTACTTTTGTAGGCATAAAAAAAAACGCATAAAAAAGGCAGCAGGATGAGCGGTATGACATACCGCGGTTTTCTGAAATCTATTTTCATCTCTAAGTATTGGTTAAATTTAGGATTGTAATATTGCGTGGCAGGGGGCCTATTATGTTGATCTACTAGTCATTTGGCTGCATTTATAAGCAAAGTTTAGATCTGGGCAGTTTGTTCTTATTTCTTATTTCCCGGTTTATAGATTGAGCGCTGCAACTGCTCGAAACGTTTTAATGCTTCCACTAGGCGAAGGCTGTCTGTTTTGTCCAGGCTATCTTTATTTATTATGGCAGCTATGGTATCCTGAATTGACAGGACATTCTGTAGTGTCCCATAAGTCCCGATTGCCTCACTGATTCCATCCATTGAACCCACTAGGGGCAGTTTTGGATAAATAGGCAGAGTCCGTGTAGAACCGCTACGCATGACAGTAAAAGCGAGAATTCCTGAAATGATGATGCAGGTCAGCATTCCGCAGAG
Organism: Sphingobacterium sp. HMA12; assembly: GCF_002933815.1. Taxonomy (GTDB): domain Bacteria; phylum Bacteroidota; class Bacteroidia; order Sphingobacteriales; family Sphingobacteriaceae; genus Sphingobacterium. The sequence continues at coordinate 1,818,842 of NZ_BEYR01000001.1, read as the reverse complement.
AACATGTGCAGGATAACGTTTAAAAATTTGAAGGATCAGAATTACCACCCTGCCCAGACGCCTTAAAATGGCCGTGTTGCCACCAGGGGGATTAATATGTTCAGAAGGTGTTTTTTTGGACATTTTGCAGGTCTTTGTTTTCAAGGGTTTTCCATCTTGTTATCAAGACAGCATGAGGGTTATTTTCTGAACGGAATTCCAGGTCATTTAGATAGCCTTCTGTAATCAGCGAGCGGGTAATGGTAGAACTGCGACGGTCAATTTTTTGTGTTCCATAGTAACGGAAGTAATGTTTTGGCATATCGAGATAAATGCTATCAGTCCGTATGGTGAGTACGGCACTGGAGGAGAGGATGGAACTAAAAAAACCTTTTTCCTTTAGGTTATTGTATTGGAGGGCTCCGCTCTCATCTATCAGGTACATAGCCTGCTTCATCTGATATTCTATAAACCTATCATCCGGTGTCATGGAGAAAAATAGACTATGAAACCTTCCGATATGCGATCGGTATTCTGCTTCCCGGTTCATCTGTACGTCAGTCTGTCTGGCTGACATGGGAACATTTGCAGCGTCCAAGATATAGATACTTTTGCGTGCGTTAACAACCTGGCGGTAGGAAAAGAACGAGACGGCCAGTACCATCAATACAGCTGCGATAAGGCATCCTGCGGAGAGAAAAGTTGCCAGTCGTACTTTGGATTCAATATTTTTGATAATCATTTTTGTTTCATTTGTTAAAGTTTGGTCAATACTTTTCTTGCTGTTCTGGCCATTGAGGAGGCACCCCGCCCCATAGAGGATGCGGCGGATGAAATTCCGCTGGTAGAGATGATCCATGTCGAAATACTCGGAACTGTAAGCATGGTCAGTGCACCGATGACAAATGCGCCGATGACCATTCCAAATGAAAGGACACCAAAAGTCGCAAATGAAACGAGTTTCCCTAGATCAGGACCAGAGGCTCCAAGGAGTGATTGATATCTGCTGATCTCTGCCTCCATCGCATAATGCTGAAAAAGGGAAGATATGTACATGACCAAATAAGCGATTCCCGAATATAGATTGACTGACACAAAGCGGGCTATCCATGTTGAAAATGAATCACGGAATGCAGGCAGTATGCTTACTGCTACAGCAAATGGTCCAAGTATAATGAGAATGGTAGAAAATATAATCTGGACAATGAAGATAACATATACACAGATACGCAGAAGCCATACCGCTAGTGTTTCCAATATTGAAGAGAGCAATAAAAGTAGGTTAGCCTGTAGACGGTTGCGCATTTCTACAATCGGATTCCATACTTCTGCAAACCCCTCTTTAACGGTAGATTTAACAGAATCCCAAGCTTTTCCATACCAGGTGTCTGCTTCAGCTTTTGCTGTTTCTGTTTCGGCCTGTACGGTTAGGAGCTGATCGGAAACGTCTACCATCAGTTTTGCACGCTGGAGCCTCAGGTTATTTACCTCAGTCTGACTCCCGTCAAACATAGCCTCTGTCCTGCTTTCGACAATTTCTGTAGGGAAGGCGATGACGCGGGTAAATGTGGGCCACCAGAGGATAACCATGACCAGACCGAAGGGCCGGAGCAGCGGCATAATTTCGAGCTGTTTATCGCCGGCCATCATCTCATAGATTTTGATACTGAAGAAGATGAGCATAAAAATTGCGCAGAGTGCCTGTGCATCGGCGATGAAGGCGTCGTAATGTGTCCAGATGGTATCCTTCATCTGCTTTAAAAAGTGCATCATTCCTTCTTCGTAGACGCCATTCCCCTGTAGGAAATTGAAGGTATCTTTAAAGCTGTCCGGAACAGGCACGGACTGTACCTGAGTGATGAAATTGCCTGTGAACGTTGTAATAAAGTTCATGTCTTTGGTTTTTAGAGTTTTGATTTTCGCAGCACGTCCTGTGCGATCTGAATGTCTGTTCTTCCCTGAGGTACGATTGGAGCTTTGGCTGACTGCTTTTGTTCGGCATTCTTTTTTGCCAGGGAAAGGAAAAGTTTAGCGCGCTGTTTCTTGGCTTCCCAGACGGAACGGAGTTTTCTGTATTCATCAAGCATTCGGTGATAGCTCATAATGCGCGATCCCCGGTCAAGGTTTGTTGACCGGGCTCCATCTAGCCGTTCGGACAGCGCTGCGCTTTCATCGATGTACCACTGAAGTATACCTGTCCGGATGAGATAGCTGCTAACCTCGGAAGCGGCCCCTTGAAGCGCAGAAGCGTGGTTTATCTGGTATAGAGATTGAAATTCATGGCCATAATAGAGCTGCCATAAGGGATCGACCTGGGACACGGCGCCCGTATAATTCAGCATTTCGGTAAGTGCGGTATTTCGGAGCGTATCGGCATGTCTACTGTAGGCTTCTTCGGTATTTTTCATGGCAGCCACCAATAAGAGACGCTGTGTCTGTGCACCGCCGCTGCTGAGCGGGCGGAGGTCATTTTTGGGATAGTTTGAATGCCATGCCCAGGTTAACCAGTAGTTCGGGTTGAGCCCAAGAAAGCCTTTTGTGGGGGTAAATTTCTTTTTGTCCCACTGTTTGAAAACCATACGTTCCTGTTGGTTGACTATGTGCTGGTCGGTAAGCCTGCGCACGCTTTGTGCCTTTCCGTTTATTACCATCAACAGGCCAATACCAAGAATAAGAAGATTTTTCATGTGATTATTTCTTAATGATTTTGATCTTATATATAATGTCATCCACTAGGCGGAAGTCACGGTTGATGAAATTCTGATAGGGATTTAATGACCTGAAGACGCCAATTATTTTTGCCCTGTACATAGAACTTTGCAGGCTATAGGTAAGGGCGCGCATCACCTGTAGTTCAAGCACAATTTTACGTAGCAGGGCATCCCGCTTCTCATAATCCATCAGTACATTCTGTCCTTCCCTGAGGATGAATCCGGATACTTCGGAAACGAGGTTCACGCCACGGCTTTTCATGTTTCCTGCGACATCTTCGGCAAAGAGCAAAAGATGCGGCGAGTCTTTCGCTGTCTGGAGTATCTGGTCACATTCACGGATAATATCCGTGCTGATCTCTGCAATCTGTCTGATAGTGAGCCCGGAACGTAATACCCCGTTGACTTCTGTCAGAGACCTGTGAATGATATCCTGGACGAGAACTACGGAGCTAATATTGACGTTAATGTCATCCAGTTTTTGCCTGATCGAGTTGAGATAGCCATTGTGCGTTGCTTCTGAGGAATAGCGTACAGCACCGTTCTCGTTGACAATAGCCAGATGTTTCGTATCACTGATAACAGCGTAACCTTGACCGCTTGCTTTTTTTACGTTCAGTAGGAGGCTGAGGAATAGGAAAACTAAAATGCTTGCTCTCATTTTTTCATCTGTTTGACTTTTGCCAGAATGTCGTTCACCAGTTCCCGGTCACGGTTTATAAAACCATCAAAGGGATTCATAGCGGAGACCATCTTTTTCCTGCTCGAATAAAACATATTTACCGCAAGACCGTGGGAGCTGCCTTCTATAATCCTCAGTTCCCGGATCACGTGCCCGAACAGCAATTTTCGGTCACTGGATTTCATCTGGTTAAGATCCCCGAGGCTCAATGCAAGTGCATAGAGATACCTGCTGAGCATGTAAGCTCTACCTGATATATCGATCTCCGTTTGGAATGCCAGGGCAATGAGCAGAGGATCATCGGATGCAAGCCTGATAATTCTGTCCTGATTTTCGATGATCTTAGAAATCAGGGGACTGGCCTGCAGCGCTATCTGGGAAGCATCTATCGCAAGGCTTAGCATGTGAAAACGGTCTTGCAGGTTTCGGTATTTTTGTTTCAGTTCATCCATTTTGGAACGGTTGACCTGTTCATTGGCCGAGGTAACAGCCTGTCTGCTGCGCGCGGTCGTCTGCCGACCATATTCGTCCTTGCTATGCTGGACCAATTGATGGAGCAGTTCCACATTGAGCTGCGCATGCCCGTAGGCAGAAAAACACAGTATAGCTATGATTAGGATCAGTAGTTTCTTCATGGCTTGAGATATTTGGCATTTCGGATAATATCATCAGCGATCCGTTTATCCGTGTTGATAAAACCGGCATATGGATTGAGGGAATTCAAGATTCCCCGCTGTTTTGCCCAGTACATGGTCCGGTACATGCCATATGCGATGCCCCGAAGAATAATCATCTCATTAACGATCCTGTTGAGCAGTTTGGCGCGTTCGCCAGAATCCATAAGATTATCTTTTCCTCCCTTGGTGACAAAAGATGCTACTTCTGTGACCAATGCTGTGGCACGCGTTTTAAACTCACGGACTCCCTGCTCGGCAAATAAAAGTAGGATAGGATTTGATCCGGCGATATCCATGGCCCTGTTTGCGTCATGGACGATATCAGAACTGATTTCGGTAATATCCTTTATGGCAAGTAGATTGCGTACGACCGCCGAAACTTCACTGAGACCTTTATATATTTTGTCCTGGAGGTCATTGACAATGACCAACTGTCCGGTAACTGCAAGCTGTCCACGCTGGATGAGGGTTAGGTTATTGTTCGTGTTATCCAGCTGTCGGTTCATTATGGACGCGTGGGCCGCAGTGGCTGCCGCTACCGCCGGATCAACATAAATCTGTGCCCGAGACCAACTGGAAAACAGGAAAAGGAGCAGGATAAAATAGATTTTTTTCATGTTTAAGAGGAGTTGTTTAGAATCATGGTTTCATTACTGTATAGAAGGAAAGGGAATTCCGGCCTGGTTGACTTTGGACACGAATGCAGGCAGTGCAAGCCCACTGGTCTGCATATCCGAAACAAATGCCTGCAATGCTTCCTGATAGGTTCCATACAGTTTTACATAGATCTGTACCGCATTTTTCTCGGGTTTTTCTGTTGTATAGCACAGATATTGGTAGATGGACACCTCTACACCATAGACCTCACCGCTATTTCCGCGGCGGATATAAACTTCTTTAAAGCGTTCACGGCCATCTTTATTATCGAGCTGGTTTATGGTAAAGATCTTTCGTTTTTCGGTATCAGTAATAGAGAGCAGTTTGGCGATCTCGTCATAATTTTCCCTGAATTTTCCCTGGTCAAGCAGGCAGATCGTATCAGAGTTTGCTATGATACTATCTTTGACAATCGGATTGCCCAGAATGTCGCCAAGCTCCTGGGTGACAACGGTGAGCTCGCCCCAAAATTTACGGACCGTTTTATAGAGGTAGAGGATATAGCCCGCCATAATGGGGCTTGCGATTGCTTTCCAGGCTTCTTCCACAATGAGGGCTTTACGGCGGTCTGTCCGGTGTCGCATTTTTTGGAGGAAAACAGACATGATCGATAGGGTAACGATGGGGAAAATGATCTTGTTCTCCTTAATATTGTCTATTTCGAAGACAATAAAAGGTGCGGTGAACAGCGATTGGTCGGTCGCTTCGTTCAATAATGTACCAAACTCCTGGCCCGAATAAAACTTACGGAGTACGTAGCGGTATTCGTCCAGATCAAAACTGACGGACTCCTGCTCGGTGATTTCTTTAATCCTTTCGACCGAGTAGATATAGAAAGAATCGAAATCCAGTTTTTCAGGTCTTCGTGGATGCTGTGGACCTGGATCCAGCCAAAAATATTCATAGTAATATGAGGATAAGACATTTGAGATAACGCTGTCCTCAATTTGGGTAAGCTCGCCCTCAGATCCTTTCCATAATAACGCTACGAGCGTTTTAAGGAAGTCTTTCTGTTCCAGATTAAATTCTTTTTGGGTCATGGCAAAAGGGTTCATGGAAAGCGGGTTTTCTTCAGTATAAGTGATATACTTACCCCCGTAATAGCTGCATAGTCCCTGATAACTGTCTCCGGTGTCGATTATCACAACGTCCATGTTATAAAGGCAGTATTGTTCGACGAGCGCATTCATAAAAAAAGATTTCCCGGACCCACTGGGACCCAACGTAAATTTTGAGCGGTTATTGAGCCTTCCGGTCTGCAGGTTTGCCAGATCAATACCGACCGGTAGACCTTGACGGTCTGTAAATCGGACAAGGAAGTCAGAGTCTTCATCCTTTTGTAGGGATTCTTTAAAAAAAAGGCACAGGGCCGCTTCCGAGGTGGTGAGAAACCAGTCGTATTTTTTGAGTTCAATACCATTTCCCGGAAGGGCGGTACGGAAAAGTTCCAGCTGGTTGTAGGCATTTCGAGAGGGGATGATGCCCTGCTGGAAGAGGGAAGCTTCGATATAATTAGCTGCCTTGCCGAGCTTATCGTTATCTGCGCAGAGTACAATGTTGTAATGCGCATTTACGAGAAGCTGGTTTTCCCGTGCTACATCCACCAGTAACTGGTCGATGTCTTCGACGCAGATCAGGTTGGCCGGATCCGGAATACCTGAATGGCGTTTACGCTTGAGTTCGAGTTTGTTCAAAGTCAGTTGCTGCGCTGGGATCTCTATAAGCTGGTTATAAATAATGCAACGATATTCTGGTACATGGTGTAAAAAAAAGAGATTATCAATGGGAAATTCCCGAAGGTTTCCGCCATCCTGTTTATGTGCATAGGTACCAATGGATTCAGGAAGGTCGATGGAATCTGTATTGATAAGGGTGATATTCCGCAAGGCGCGGTCTCCCAAACCCAGTTCGCTGTCCCCAGAACGTATATTTTCCAGAGTAATGTTTTCTGAGGAGAAATCGACGGCAAGGATGCGGGATATGAAACAGTTAATCTCCGCCTCTTTTAACTGTTTGGGATTAAGCTCTACACCCAGCAGCAGATCGTGAACCTTTTCCATCTGGTGGGCGAAATCAGCGAGTATCTTCTTGTCGTAAACGTAGAATGCGCCCTTTTTCACCTGTTTTGTTATGGTTAGATAGGTAGTGATCTCCGTGTATTCCCGGCCTTGAAAATGATCATCGTACTTCTGTTGGAGGAACTCACTTTTTCTGTTTCCCTGAAAGGTTTTTCTGGAGAATATATCCTGTTTTTGGATGATATATCCCTCACCGAGGATCTTTACCAGATTAAGGAGCAGGGAATGATAGGTCATGTAAGGAGCTGGATCGGCCCCGTATTGCATCACTGGATTTTGCAGGCTGAAAATGGCGGAAAAATCGCCTCTTTCACCAAATAGAAGTGCATGGCCATTATAATGGTCAATTCCCGCATAGGGCAGTTTAAAAATAGATTTATAAGAATGGGTCTGCATATTTTTTCTTGAGGCGTATGGGATGGATAGAAATACCTTTGTTCCGTGTTTTATCGTGCAGGCCGTCTTTCTGTCTGGAGAAGGTGAACGTAAGTCCTGCTGCTATGGTCAGTATGGTTATTATCCCGCCGAGATACATATTTGTCAACGCTCCGGTCAGGCCACCACCAACCAGTCCCAGAACTAGGAAACCGATTCCCCAGCCGATAAACCTGCCTTTGAAGCCACGATAAACAAGGGGCTTTTGGAGCCCCTTGTAGATGGAGTACTTTGTCATCATCAAACGCCAAAGAAGGCTTTGATGACGACGGAAACGAGCACAAGAAAGAGACAGGAACCGCCCCATCCCATCAGTTCTTTGTTGATGTCGTTATCGCCGGAGTTCCACTTGATGTAAACCCTTACACCGCCCACAATACCTACCACTGCACCAATTGCCAGTGTTAAAGTCGATACAGGATCAACATAAGATGTCAGCGAGGAGGTTGCTGCATCAATACCTAGCGTGCCACCCGCAGTTTGGGCAAATAGCGTGTTTGCTGCGCCGAGGAAAAGCGCTGCGAAAACGAACAGTTTTTTTGTTTTTACTGTCATCTGAAATTATTAAAGGATTAGAAAAGGATTAATAGATCCCGTAGAGGGCTTTGATGAAGGCACCGACAATGATCAGGAACAGGCAGGAAAAGAACCAACCCATAACCTGGGCGTCGATGTGGTGGGTTTTACCGGATTGCCAGTTGCTGTAGATGCGCAATCCACCGAGTATTCCAGATATGGCGCCGATCACTAAAATCAGGTCGGAAAGGCTAAAGTACCATCGGTGCATTTCGCCGGAAACCTGATAGAATTCACTGATACCGGGTTGTGCTGCCGCTGTTTCTGCCGCCATAAAAAAAAGGACGGCAGTTGCCGTCCATAACATGTGCTTTTGCCACATATTTTAATAAGGTATAGTACTGGTATGTTCGATGAGATTGTTTTTGGCCAGGTTAAAGAGTTCTTTGATACTTACCGCTCCGGTGGACATCAGTTTGTCGGTAGCCTGTCTTGCAATTTTTGGGGAATTTATTGGTTGGACAGCTTCTTTTTCGGTTGTATCGTCCGTTGTTAAGGAAGGTTTTTGGTATTCGATAAGCTGAGGCTGGATATGTTCTTCGAAAATTAGGGTTTCATCGTTAGTGCCGGAGGGGGATCCTTTATGTGAAATAAAGAGATCATAGAGGAGGTTAATTCCGTAATAAGCCAGATAGGAGAATGTCAGGATTACCAGAAAATTTGTCCAGTTCATAGTTCTGTGTTTTTAAGGGTTTCATTAATGTAATCGGATAGCCAGGGATTCTGGGAGAGATATTGATGGAGCGCATAGATGATAAATCGGTTCATATCCACTCCTTGGGTGAGTTTAATACGTTTGAGCAGATTCAGTGTTTTTTTGTCAACCCTGATGAGGCTTTTTTCTGTCAGTTCAACCTGAAAATTCAACATTTCGTTAAAGAAGGCTGTAGCATTCTCCTGATTGGGAAGAGGATCTTTTTTTTCTCTTTTTGAATCTGTAGGGGGTTCTTTTTTTGATTTCGCTTGGCTTTTCGGGTCGGCATCTCCGGTGCGGAGCTGGTCACGGAGCCTGTCGGCAAGGGATTTGATATCGTTCATTCGGATTTTTGCTTCTTGATATAGTTGTCATAGATCTGACTCAGTATGGGTAAAATGACTGGTAGTACAATTGTTGGTGTCTGGAGTGTGTTTACACGCTGGAAATCTATCCTGTCAGCAATAATGGGGGTTATGGTACCAAATTTAGTCATCACTCTGTCCACTTCCATTTGGGTATCGTATCTTACGTTTGATTTGATCCGGTTTGGAATAAATATCATCGGCGCCTTAGTATTTATTTTCTTGACGACCATGGCGAAAAGCAGGGTAGAGTCGACCGAAAATTCATCGTAATTAAATGGGCAGAGGATAATGTTACCGGAGAGAATGACCGGTATCAGCAAATCATCATCCATTTTTCCGGGCAGGTCGATTAGAACCATTTCCTTTGTGTTTTTCGTCAGAACTTTGATTAATGCCGGAAACTGAGAGAGATCAACTGCGAGGATTTCGTAGGGCGCTTCGTTCTCCAGAACCTTAGCTTTTTCGTATTTTGATGACACCGACTGTTGGTAATCCATATCTAGGACAGTGACTTTTTCTTCATGTACAGAAGTGAGGTAATTGGCAAGAAGCAGGGTAAGTGTACTTTTTCCTGCTCCACCTTTTTGGTTTCCTATGAGAATGACCATAATTCAGAAATTTTGAGATGGTTAGAGTTATCTGTTATTTGTCCTGGACTTACGCTTGCGCCGGCGGTTTCTTCCCAGGATAGCTTCGTCATCAATATCGTCGGAAATATTGATTTCAGGAACAGGGACATAGAATTCCAGTTCGGACGGAGCGAGCATTGCGAATGGAATATCATTTGATAGAGTATGGTCTAATTCATTATCAGAGTTTCCAAGTTGAATTTTCTCTTCACTTTCTCTGTTAAGATTCCCTTTGTTATCGACATAAGCCAGTTGAATCCCTGTTTTTATCGTTTCATTCTTTGATTCATTGGTCTGATCAGGTTTTACATTGGCAATGTCTTTAAGAGCCATAATTTCACTGCCTTTATAGACTGCTCGTTTCGCATGATCGATGAGCGTATAACCATAGGACTGCTTTCCCTCTTTTCTGTGGAAGAAGATTTCCAGACCAAAATTTTTACGAAGAAATTCGGCAAAGTCAGAGCTGTAGCCATGTTCAGTGTTATTTATTGAGGTGTCATAGATGGATCTGTATTTTTCAAGGATCGCCCGGATCTGCATCACTCTTGCGCTGTCTTTCCTTCGTTCGGCTATTTTCCGGTCGATTTCGGTTAGATCAATTGAACCAATATGTTGACCATTTTTATTTATAGTGTAAGCTTTTGGAGTCAGATCAAGAAGATAACCTTTTGATTCGAGAAGCATCATAAATTGGGCGCGAGTTGGGAAATTATAGGACAAAGCTTTTTCTAGTTGATCCTTTAGTACCTGGTTTTCGTTAATATTCATAATATGGTCCAAAACCTTATATGCACGCAGTTTCTCAAATCTATCGGAGATTTTTTTTCCGTCCCTTCCTACACGTGTGGACACCAGATGTACATGGTTGTTGTTTGTGTCTTTGTGAAAGATCAGTAAATACGGCTGCCCTCCGTAACCCATTCCTTCCATCCATTTCTGTGCGATAGCCGAAAGTTCTTCTTTGCTGTGCTGTCGTCCTTTGGTGGATATGGCTACATGGAACTGGGGATATTTGATACGTGTGCTAGAAGAAGAAACAGTTTCGAGATAATTGATATAATCTTGTGGACGTAGATTTTCAATTCCCTGAAGCATACCAAAATTTTTCACCAGAAGCAATTCTCCTTTGTTTTTGTCGACTTTGCCTGTATTGTAATTTACTGCTTTGAAAGTTGTCGATTTTTTGAGAATCTTGACAATCATTTTGGATTAGAAATTAAATTTGATATGCTAAATAGAATCATGGATTAAGAATAAGGGGAAAGAAGCATAAATGATTTGGTATTAACGTAATCTCATTGCCCTGAGAATATGACGGAGTTGCTTTTCGAGTTCTTGCTGCCGTTGGATATAGGCAGAAAATAGATTGTTAAAATCTTTCACAATCTGGTCATTTAGCTGGCCTTGTTTGTTGAGTATATTGGCATGTCGAGCCAGTTGATTGATATTATTTCCTGCTCTTCCCAGTTTCGTGCCGATCGCATCAAGAGTGTGAAGCAGTTCATTAACGTTGATAATGATTGGCGCTCCTTTGCTGAGCACACGTCTGCGTATGAGCTCCATCCGGTTTAAACCGGATGTTTTTTGGATTTCGATCAATGCCTTTAATTCTTCGTCGGTGAGTTTGGCTTTGATAATATTTGTCCGTTTTCCGGTTAGCATCGGTGGTCTACCTGGCTTTTTTTGAGCTTTTTTCATGTCCTTTAAGAGGCTATTCCCAGCAAAAAGAAAGAAAAACCGAGTTGCGAAGGTTTTTCTCCCTTTGGCCAGCAGCTCCCCAATAGGGGCGCCGCAGGGTAAAGGCAAGGTGGTTTTCAGGGTACCCGAAAACACAACTTGCAGGTTGCAAAACAAGAATGTTTTTTTTACCTGAGCTTATCTAAGCAAGCATAGCATTAGATAAGCATGATAGTGTAGGGGGGAGTTTAGCATAATCATTTTTATGGTTTTATGCGATTAGCTGTTTAGCTATATAGCAATTTAGCCTGATTAATAGCACATCAGCAACAACATAGTCAAGCCTATTTGACCGATAGGTTCATAGCCTATTATATATAATGCTTACTGTATAAATAGTATAGTTGCTATTTTGCTGTATTGCATAATGGCCAATTTAATAAAAGCCCTATGGCCTAATTCGAAAAAGTATATTTAACGTTTATAGGTTGCTAAGATTTTTTCAAATATATTATCTTCTTCCCACGGCATACGGGTATTTTTTCGGGCAAGCAACATCTCGTTGTAATCTTTGAAATTGCCGTAAATATGCGAGCAATCAATTGCATGAGGAATCTCTTTTTTAATCAGTTTGAAGGCTGTATCACCGGCGTTGTCGTGATCAAAGTATACATCAATATTTAAAAAATCACGTGCTTTTTTCACAGCAATATCCAGTAGATTGACAGAATTGAGGACAATAATAGAATCGGTAGCATTGGGATTATCTTTTTTCCAGCTTAAATAATCCAGAAAGCCTTCGAACATCGACAGTTTATTTGTGTCCCCATCGATAACTGAAATTCCCTTTCGACCAAGACAGGATTTGAAATCGAAAACACCTACTTTATTTCGGAGCTCCCAACCTTCATTTTCATTCGGCCATCCAGCGGAGAAGTAAGTTTTACCTTTTTTTGGTCCAGTTTCAATACTATAATAGATTTCTTTAATCTTTCCTTGTGCCTGCTCCCAAATACCACGTTTTTTAAGATACTGTTCGATCGAATGATTGTTGCCAAGTTCTTTAATCTCCTGAATTTTGTAATTGGCGAGACGAGTCGCCTTCATGCGTGGCCGGATTTTTCTATCTGTATTTAGGGAGACAATTTTAGTTGGAAGGAGCATGATTTGATTTATTTTATCAAGGGCTTCCTTAAAAGTTGTAGGATGCCAAAATGCTAATGCAAAATCAATAACATTACCACCCTTTATACCAGAGGTATTGGCACCTCCGTGGTCGAACCAAACGTCTAATTGTTCATTTACGCATAGCGACGGTGTATTTTCTTTACGGAGCATACTACTATAAAATAGTTCTTTACCTGATTTACGAGATGGGTGATGACCCAAGCGGGCGAGAAAGTCAACCAAAGAAACTTCATCTTTGATCTGTTTTGCGTTTCTGATTGTTTCCATAGAGTTGCAGGATTAAAATGTTTTCAGAAATAAAAAAGGGGCAAATCTTTTGCCCCTTACTATATGTAGAATGATGTAATCACAGTTGGATTTATTGATACGTATCGCTACGAGAGTGGACACTCTATTTTTTTATATGTTCGGGAATACACACGTTGGTAAATACTTACCCGCCGAAACCGGCTGCCTATGGTTCATCAAAAATATCTTTTTGACTGCACGATAATTTCCGTTTGTTAAGTGGAAATGCTTTTTCCCCCAATGTCAAAGAACGAGTCCTTATGGGGCAAAATTGGCAAGTGTAGGCATGGGGAATTCCCAAGTTGAATAACTTGGTATAGATTTTTTTCGGCTATTTTTTTTCTAAAATTGAAAGGGAGAAAATGTGAGAAGGGATATATTTTGATTAGAAATATGAGTGCAAACTTAATTTTGTTGAAATTTAGGAGTTTTAAGCTTTATGGCTAAAAATAGTGTTATAATACGTGAATTATAATGGATATAATTTACCAATATCAGTATGTTGGGATCGCAGGAAAATCTTTAATATTTTCAAAATAATAATCATTTACCACCTCATTTTGATCTAAATTTAAATGAGTTTTCTATTTGTGCATTAATATTATTACGCATCTCATCTAGATATTTGGTGTAACTAACCGTTTTTCTCCGGCGTATATCGACGAACATTCTGTACGCCTGACTTAGATCTACGTTAAAACTATCTTCAAGCCAATGAATAATATCTGAAATTTCAGCTTTCCCGTTATTCACACGGGCGGTGTAGTAAATTCCATATGCAATTTCAACTAAATCTACTTTGTCGCCGGACCATGAACGTTGTCTTTTTTTTAAAAGTGTGTTTATGAAAATATCGCTTGTTTCCTTAATCAGTAATTTGATCCTTCGAATTATAAAATCTTTTAGCATTTCATAAGCTCTAAACATACTAAATAAGTGATCCAATTCAGTGGAAAATTCTGTCTCAAGAGATGAGTTTTCTGCGGATGGGGGGAATAGGGATCTATAGCGCCTTAGGAAATAGATATTGTCTTTTGAATTTTCATCTTTTAAATAATACTGGTAAAAGAAGGCATGAATTTTAAAGAATCGGTCTATTACATTGATTTCATTCACGTAATAATTTCTTATCATATCTTCTGTACCAACTGGAGTAGACGATATGATATTATATAATTCTATATAATAGTGTTGCCAAGCTTGAAAGGCTGGTTTTGTATACTTAAAAAAGTCAATCTCATCCTGATCGCTTAAAAATGATTTCGTGCGGATATGATCTCTTAAAGAAGAGAGATTTTCCTTAATTATAATCAATGTGTCGTTCAGATTTACAACTGAATCATTAAGAGATCCATTAATAACAGCAAATCGTGCTGTCATGACTGAATATCGGCTATCGAATTCCTTTGGTATCATATTCTATCTCTGATTAACTAACTTGTTGGTTTTTTAATCGAAAATATGATCAAAAGAAGAAATTACATAGCGTATGTTTTACGTAATTGTGTACGTAAAACATGCGTAATGAAGAAAAATGAAAGTTTTATAGCTTATTTATAAACCTCAGCTTTTCCATTAGGCGTTCTCTGGAAGAAACGCCTGTTTTTAGGAATATCCTTTCGATATGTTTATCTACGGTACGTATTGAAATGAATAGCTTTTCAGCGATCTGTTGCCTCTTGAGTCCATGAAAGAGTAAGGTGACTATTTCCGTTTCTCTTTCAGACAGCGCAAAGTATTGACAATTATTAATGATCAGCTTCTGATCGAATATCGAGGAGTAACAATTTTGTAATTGTTCATATTCTAGCCGCTTACTTTTTATCCAATTAGATAGCAAGAAAATATTCAGAATTATTGGGCCCAGATTTATGAAAATAGTTTCAACACTTATTCCCAAATTAAAATGGGTGATTGAGTATAGAAGACATCCAATTATAATTGTTGTAATTGATAAAGATTCTTCTTGAGTATATTCTTTATTGGAGTTATCTATGGAATTTTTTCCTTTCAGCTTTTTTAGCAGAAAAAGAAGGCTTAAATTATTTAAGCTTAATAACAACATTGTATATCGGTGCACGGATTCTAAATCTTTAAAGATGCCAGATAGGGCAATGAAATAAAAAGGAAAGGGCAGTGTAAATGAAATAAGAATTTCTTTTTTCCACTTACTATTTTCGTTAAGTAAATAAACGATAGGAAAATAATAAGCAACAATATAATTAAAGCTAGTTCGCAAGATGTTTGTAATAAACAAGGGAGTCTCAATATAATGATTTGGAAGAGATCCAATGATTATATTGAATAGGACTACTAATGCGAAATATATAAGTTTCCCTAGCCGGTCTCTTTCTTTAGGGCGTTCTAAGTAGTATAGACCCTGAGCTCCGAGCAACATAAATTGAATAACAACTACTCCCAGTAAACCGGGATGTATTTCTGTACAACCTATTTGCATAACATGTGAATTGGGGTCGAGACATGCTTAGGTACGGGTTGTAAAGCAAATAAATTTCTACTTATTTATTTTTAAGCTTTTCTTCTAGCTCTTTTATATATTTTACTTGATTTTCAATTATTAAATCATTTTTCTTTAATAGTATCTCGGCAAAGTCAAGTTTCTGACTTATATCATTAATTTCTCCTTGTATAAATGCTTTTAGAGGCTCTTTATCTTGATAATATTTTATAAAATTAATTTCTGCAAATTGTGAAAGTTTGAATAGTCTGCTAACCAAAATGTCATCTTTAGTCAGGAATTTTTCAAAAGCAGACTCAGAAAGTCCAATAGATTCACCTGCGTCTTTATTTGAAATACCCTTGAATCTTAAATTTTTCTGAATATATTTTCCAATTGTTTCTTCCATATATACAAAAGAGGTAGGAAAAATTATTGATACGCAATTTACAGCCTCCAAATAAATGTTTTAAACCTCCAAAATTTGGAGGTTTAAAATCTTATTTTTATATTTGAATAAATAGTTTATTAAAAATTATATGAACTAAATAGAATTAAATAATTCAAGTATAGTCAGTTCTAGATATTATTCTAGGTGGCAGCAATATTTAATGCATCCGACTCTCCCCAGCCAAAATTCGGAAATAGGATGCAGCGAGTGGCGCTCCTATAGTCGTGCAATTATATTTTTAATATATTTGATTTGCGGCATAGGTAGCTCGCTCGTCTTTCCGATCCTGGCTGGGGAGGGGGCGAGTAGAGAACTATGCCGTTCTTCTTTTCTCCTCGCTTTATTTCATTTAAATAAAGCAAGATATGTACCTAAAAAAATCACTTCTAAAAAATCTTTTCAAAGCTCCTGAATAGATGATTATTCTTGCCACAATGTGGCTCCTTATCGATTGCATGTCCCAATGTTGACCTTTTATTTTCCGTTTAATGCAATCATACATTGATGAATTGAATTTATTGTTTTTGGCTCGATTAATTCAGCAAATTTTTTGAATCTGATATCAGTTCGATAGAGATTTGAAATGAGCTATTTGAGCATTATCAATCAAAAATATGCATCCTCTTTACGCCAATTTGCTCGCTGCCGATTTACTATTTTATAATATTCATAAGGAAGATTATGATCCTATTTCTGATATACTAAATTTCTGGGATAATTATGATTTGGAAAGTATCCATCAATATTTACTAGATCTTTCCATTTTAATTGCTGAAGATGTTAAAAATTTAAAATTTGGTTTGGAAAGAGAGCGTATTCAAGAATTCCTCCTTGCGTTAATTCGTACTGCTATAGCTTACTACGTCGCCCATTTGAGGAAATTGGAATTAAAAGACATTGAATTATCAATTGCGAACAATGTAGCAAGTGAGGTGGAATTCAAGCGGAGCAGAATAATCTTTGATTTTTTTAAATCTATTTAACTGACCTAACAATTATACAATGAAAATTGTGAACCTTAATATTTCCTTCTGGGAACAGTTTCTGAGAACCTTCCTCTTAAAGAGATTGACTAATAACAGTTTAATTTTAAAATTACAACAGTTACCTTATTTGATAAAACCTTTGAAAAATAATGTTGATCAAATATTTATACGTTTCCTTTGTTTATTTTTTATTTTAATTTTTCCTTTCTGTGAAGCTATTTCAGTTACAAAATCAACAACACATGTTAAACCTTTAGAGGTAGGCGATTTAATTCCTGAAGAATTGTGGGATCTACCATTAAAAGTTGTGAATTATCCTTCGAAAAGAGAAGTTATAAAACTGAAAAATTATAAGAATAAAAAGTTGATAATACTCGATTTCTGGGCTACTTGGTGCGGTTCCTGTATAGTTAATATGCCTAGAACTCATAAGTTGGAACTAGAAAATGCAGGAATTGTATTTGTACCTGTCACCTATGAATCTTCTGAGAAAACTGTAAGTTTTATAAAGTCAAACTATATTACAGATTCATTGGATATATTCTCAATTGTGGGGGATGTTAAGATGAAAGAGTATTTTCCCCATAATTCTTTACCCCATTACGTATGGATCTCATCGGATGGAAGAGTCCGTTCGATAACTGGTGCCCGCCAGGTCACATCTGCTAACATAAACCGTATGCTGGACAGTTCTAATACTACAAATTTAGTAATGGCGAGGGATGTGATTCGCACTAGCGCACTTCTATTATCTAACGATTTAGATGATCTGGGACTTAAGCAGTATTCAGTATTTATCAAAGGGGTACGGCCCGAATATACACATCGTTTTTTTGAAAGAACCCTTAACGGAAGGGTTTATGGACGATGCTATACGAACGCAACACTAAAAGCTATCTACGCTACAATCGTCACTGAAATTCTAAGGCAGAAAGGAGTAATGTTCAATATGACGACCGATATAGTTCTTGATGTTAAAAATCCTCAACTGCTGGATTTTGAGCAAATGGGTGTGAATATTAAAAATCCGAATAGGCAGGCATTGAAATATGAGTGGGAAGAGGCGAATCTCTATAGTTATGATGTGATTATGCCCCTTAATAAATCTTCAGAGCTATATGATCATATTTTATCACTCATTAATGACTCTACACCATATGAAGGTATAATAGAGAAGTTGAAGGAGGGAGATCGTGAAAAATTTATTTTAATAATCAAGGACGACCAAAAATAGAATTATCATTATGAAAAGTAGCATTTTAATATACCTCGTATTGTTAGTTTTCTTTTCCATTTTTTTCTGTGCATTTGAAGTTAAAGCACAAGACGCTATAATTGGAAGGATACTTAATGCAAGTACAGGAAAACCAATGGAGTCTATTAACGTCGATGTTCGGAATGGGAAAAAAAGTATTTTTTTAAACTCAGACAACGAAGGTAGATTTCTTTTAAAGATCAATAAGTCTGATGATATTGTAATAAAAGTTTCTGCGGTAGGTTTTGCCAAATTGGATACGATTATTGGTGTCTCTAATTTGAAAGATAAACAGATTATCCTTCGTTTACAGGAAGCTAATACAAAGCTTGATGTGGTTGATGTAAATGTTTCAACAGGGTATCAAACTTTACCGAAGGAAAGAATTACAGGGTCTTTTTCTTGGATAGATAGTAAGAAGCTTGATGAGCAGATTTCCACTGATATTATAAGGAAATTAGATGGTACGGTAAATGGGCTGGTATTTGATAGGAGTACAAGCTCAACTCCAAGACTGAGCATTCGTGGGCTCAGTACCTTACAGCCATCGATGAATTCTCCTCTTATTGTGCTAGATAATTTTCCTTACGAAGGAGATATTAATAATCTGAATCCCAATGATATTGAGAATATTACAGTTCTTAAAGATGCAGCAGCTGCCTCAATATGGGGAGCAAAGGCTGCAAATGGTGTTATTGTAATTACTACAAAAAAAAGGAAATTAAATCAGCCGTTGAAGATCGATTTGATGCTAAACACATCGGTAATAGATAAGCCAGACTTGTACAATAAACAACAGATGAGCTCTTCTGATTTTATTGATGTGGAAAAAATGCTTTTTTCCAACGGTTATTATGAGAATGATATTAGCTCGAGCAACAAACCAGTGCTATCTCCGGTCATTGAATTATTGATTAAAAGGGGTGCGGCCAGTCCAACGGAAATACAGGAAATTGATAATACGATAGAGCTATTAAAACAGCATGATGTAAGGGATGACTTTGATAAATACATTTATAAAAAAGGTGTAAACCAGCAATATGCTATTAGCATGAATGGAGGGACGTCTAAAATGGGATGGAAGTCCTTTATCGGTAACGACATCAATTTGGACAATCTTGGAAATAAGTATAAGCGTATTAATTTAAGGCTTCAGAATACTATCATCCTTACGGACAATCTGAGCTTAAGCTCTAACTTAACTCTTACAAAAAGCGAAAACCATAGCGGACGGCAAGGAATAGGACAAATTAGTTCCAAAGGAGGGTTTTTGTATCCTTATGCTATGTTGGCAGATGCTCAGGGCAATTCTCTTGCTATTCCTAAAGATTGGCGTTACAGCTATATTGATACATTCGGAAATGGCAAATTATTGGACTGGAAATATTATCCATTAGAAGATTACAAATCAAACGAACAGAAGGGCGAAGTTTTGGATATTCTTGCAAATGTTTCATTAAATTATAAATTTCTGAAATGGTTCAAAGCTGATCTTTTGTATCAATACCAAAGGCAGGGGAGTTCGATGAATTACTATCGGAGTGACGAAAGCTATTTTGTTCGAGATTTTATTAATGGTTTTACTCAATTTGATGCTCAGGGAAATATGTTAAGAAAAGTCCCTGAAGGCGGTATTGTTGACTATCAGGATGGTACTATGGTTTTCCATAATACCAGAGGGCAGGTGAGTTTTGACAAGAAATCCGGGAATCACCTTATAAATGCAATATTGGGTACTGAATTAAGGCAATCAACGTCTTCAGGGCATGGGAGCAGAAGTTATGGCTTTGATTCCAATACAATGACATCTGGAGTTGTGGACTTTACTACAGCCTATCCCAACCTGATAACAGGAGCATCCCTTTTCATTGATAATGGTATCTCCTCGAATGAAAAGGTTACTCGGTTTTTGTCTGTGTATGGGAATGCTGCTTATACCTTTAAGAATAAGTATACACTTTCAGCCAGTGCCCGAAGAGATGCTTCAAATCTTTTTGGTTTTAAAACCAATGACCGCTGGAATCCACTTTGGTCATCAGGTGTGAGCTGGTTGATCTCTGATGAACGGATGTATAGAGAAAGCTTTATTGGGAAGACTATTCCTTACCTAAAGGCACGGTTAACATATGGTCGTAGCGGAAATATTCACCCGTCGCTCGCTGCTGTTACAACAATTCGATATCGAGGTAATTCCGTTTATACTCAATCACCGTATGCTAGTTTTGATAGATATGCGAATCCCGAATTAAAGTGGGAAACGACGGCTATGCTGAATATAGGATTAGATTTCGGTTCAAAAAATAATCGATTATCAGGATCAGTAGAATATTATCGGAAAAACTCCAATGATCTTTTTGCCAATGTTCCAATAGATTACTCAGGTGGAATTGGAACATCAGTAGTCAAAAATGCAGCAGAAATAAAAGGATCCGGATGGGATTTCGTTCTAAATACTATCAATATTGACAAATCTTTTAAATGGAGGACAGAGTTTAATTTTAGTACAAATCGAGATGAAGTAGTCAGCTATTATCTCCCTTCTGATAGAGGAAGTAATTTTATGTTGGTCATTCCTACTGTTACCGGCATAGTTGGAAAACCTGTCTACTCAATGTTATCTTATAAATGGGCTGGACTCGATCCTCTGACTGGTGCGCCAAGAGGTTATCTCAAAGGCGAAGTTAGTACAGCATACAGTGAAATCACCGGATCTGGAACTGCTGCAAGTGACCTTATTTATCATGGGGCTGTTAACCCAACAATGTTTGGCTCAGTTGGAAACAGCTTTTATTTTAAGGGCTTTTCCCTAGCGGTGAGGATTCAATATAAATTAAAGTACTTCTTTAGAAAACCGACGATCTCATATAATTCTTTGTACACAAATTGGAATGGACACTCCGATTATTCAAAAAGATGGAAAGAACCTGGTGATGAGATGAGGACCGATATCCCAGCTTTAACCTATCCAGCTTCCGTTCAATCCGAAGCCTTTTATCAATTTGCTGAACCATTCGTTTTAAAGGGAGATCATATCAGGCTTCAATATCTGAATTTCGCTTACGATTTCTCTAAGGGAAGATCCCGAATGCCTTTTGAGAGGTTCAAAGTTTTTTTGTCGGCAAGTAACTTAGGAATATTATGGCGTGCAAACAAAGAAGGATTGGATCCAGATTATTCCTATGATAATTTAATGATGGTGCCTTCTAAAACATGGAGTTTAGGTGCACAAATTACATTTTAAAACATCAGTTATGAAAGCAAATAAATCGTTTCGAGGAATATATTTCTCAATTTTCATGCTAGTTATAGCAATCTTCATCAACGGATGCGATAAATTTTTGTCCGAGAAACCCGATAAAAGTTTAGCTATCCCAAGTACATTAAAAGATCTTCAAGCGCTTTTAGATAATAAAGGTGCCCTTACCTCAGAACCGAATACGGGTGAGATCAGTTCGGGAGATTTTTACCTTCAAAACTCGGATTGGACATCTTTATCTTCTGAGGCAAACCGACGTGCATATATTTGGGAAAAAGACTATCTCTTTCTGACAAATGCAGTGGAATGGCAAACATATTCTACCGCTGTTTACTATTGTAATTCGGTTTTGGAGGGGCTGGAAGGAGTTGCTCGTACGGGTAGCAATTCGGTATTATATGATAATATCAAAGGGCAGGCTCTCTTTTTTCGTGCTAAAAATATGCTTGCGGCGAGTGGCATTTGGTGTTTAGCTTACGATGAGTCAACAGCCTCCAGTGATCTTGGCCTTCCTTTAAGAGTGAATACCAATTTTAATGAGCCGTCGGTCAGATCAAGTTTAAGACAGACATATGAACATATTATATCTGATTTAAAGAACGCAGTACTTTTATTACCAGTAATTCCAGTAAGTTATGTTCGTCCTTCAAAACCCGGGGCCTTTGCATGTCTTTCAAGAACATTTTTAGCCATGCGAAGATATGAAGAGGCGAATGTATATGCGGATTCATGCCTACAGCATTTTGACGCACTTATTGACTATAATACGTTAGCCAGTAGCAAGGCAACATATCCTTTTGTAAGTTTAAATAATGAGGTTCTTTCAGAGGCTGGAATGGCCGTGGGGCAGATTTTAAATCTAACAAGGGCCCGGGTTGTGGATGAATTGTATAATCAATATGACAATGATGACCTTCGTAAAACTCTATTTTTTACCAATAATTCAGATGGATCGCATGGATTTAAAGGTCGATATAGCGGGGGAACAAGTTTGTTTTCGGGATTTGCAACCGACGAGGTGATTCTGACTAGGGCAGAGTGTCTTGTAAGAACTGGTAATAGGGCTGAGGCATTAAAATTATTAAACAGACTTTTGATTACGAGATGGAAAAAGGGGACATTTTCAGCTATAACAGCTGCAAGTGATAATGAAGCTTTAGAAATTATTCTATCCGAACGTAGAAAAGAATTGTTATTTAGAGGATTGCGATGGATTGACCTTAAAAGGCTAAATAAAGAAGGTAGAAATATAACCATCAGACGGCAATTGAATGGTCAAGAATATATGCTTCCGTCTAATGATCTCAGGTATGCGTTACCAATTCCCGAAGATGTCGTTGAGCTTTCGGGTATGCAACAAAATCCTAGATAAAATAAAAAAGGCATCGGAGTTAATCCGATGCCTTAATGTTTAAATAAGTAGTCGTAGGGAGCTTTAAAATAAGATTTTTACATCTCTGGTTTACGCGAATCTGCGTTTGAAGCTACGGCATTCGGGTTGCTCGGATACTTGGTATTTAAATAGCTTACCAATTGAGTTGTATTAGATATCGTAGCATCCGTTACCGTAAAAGTACAAGGTAGAGTTTCGGCATCGTCTGAGCAATCTGGGTTTGATGAAACTCCGCTTTGCCAATAACTTGCGTTATATATCTGACTTTGATCCGTTCCTGTAAAATGCCATGTACTAGCTTTTACTAATGTAGGAGCGCTGGGAGAATTAGTTTTCTCTTTCGCTTTTACCATAAAGAAAACTCCGAACAATAAAATGAATACTGTTACTCCTGTGAAGATTTTAGATTTTAAGGTTTTCATAATAAGATTTTTTAATGTGTAATATTTCCGCTTCCGGCGGATTTTAAATTTATAATAAGCAATTTTAAAATTGGTCAATCGGTTTCCTAGAAATCAAATAACCAGGAATCGTCGGAAGATGTGAAATTTTCGGTCATACCTTTCTTTTTGATCATCGTGATCGAAAAGAAAACTCGTTGAGAGGGATTTGCGATAAGATATATTCCCATGAATATTTTGTCTCTCAATTTGGTGGGTGAGAGTGCTAAAATCCTTACTGAATTTGGGAATTAAACCGTTGTTACATTTTATTATGCTTTTCATTTCTACTCAATTTTAAAAGCCAATATTTTAGAAATGGAGTGGTTAACCATCTTTAGCCAAAACTTATTTCCAATTATTAATATATTTTCATTCATGTTTCGACATCCGATCTCGACCCAGTTTAGCATACCAGCGGAAACAGACAGCTTTTAACTATCTTGTCGAAACTTAACCATCCAGAAATGGCCCGTACCTTGGTATGCAGACTAATCCTTGACTGTTTTAAAGTCTCTCTTTACACTTTAAAAGTCGGCTTAAATTGGTTTTACTAGATAGGAAAAAACATACAAAATATTGCAGTTTTATATTATATTTTAGTGGTTTTGGGTGTGTTTTGTCTTTTAAGGGAAAAATTGACAAAATTTAATTACATAAATTTCGATGGTGGTAAACCGAAATATTTTTTAAATTGTTTACTAAAACTTTGAAAATCTAAGTATCCTACAAGGTTATACACTTGTGTTGGAGTCATTTGTTCCAATGTGATTAAGTCCTTTGCTCGTTCTAATCTCTTTTTAATTAAATAACTGTGTGGTGTGGTCCCGAATTCCTTTTTGAAAGTTTGAATCAGTGTTTTTTCGGTCGTAAAAAAAAGCTCTGCTAGTATTTTGTTATTTATATTGATGTCAGCGAAGTTAATATCAATATAATCTTTTATAATATAGGCCCGACTTGAATGTTTTTTGTCTAATAAAAGCTGATATTGGCTAATTATTGCTTTTACATTTATCAATAGGAGGGTTTCAAGCTCAATAGGATTATCTTGATTTAAGCTAAATAAGTGAAACAAAAGATCATTTAATTTTTTGTCAATTGAACACAAGGAAAGCTGCCCGAATAACTTTTGATCATTTTTCATCGATTTAAGAAATAGTTCTAAACTTGGATAATTTTCGCTATTCCTATGAAGCCAACCCGTTCTTGGTATAATGCAGAAAAATTGATGTTTACCTTTTAAAAGCTTGAAAAGGTATTTGCCTTTACGTTTGTATGTTGCATAACATGTATTTTCTGAAATTTCTGTAATGGGAATTCCCTCGTTGGTATAAAAAGATATATTTCCCTGCAACATCATGAATAGAAAAAGTCTCTTTTTCTCATTGATATAAGTTGTTAATAAATCCTTATGCAGCTCTATGGTTGTCAGTTCTATTAAATAAAGGTAATGGCTAAAATACTGGCTGTACATAGTACCCTCCTGGAAAACCTTTTTTTCGGCTTTTGCATAGGATATTTTTATATTAAATGAATTGGGTATATTTCCTGTTATATCAGAAATAACATCCTTTGTTTTAAATACATGCCTAATCGTTCTTTGCATTATAATTTATGTGTTTATTTCAACTCTCATTAGTCAATTATTTAAGACTGCAAGCTAAATTATAGAAGTTTTCTTAATAGTGTTTTCTTTGGAAAATACTACTATTTTTTATGGATTTGGTCTAAATGACATAGTATTATTTCTGTTGTTCCCACTTTTCTAAAGTCTCGTTTGCCTCATATAAATTGATTACTTTTTTCTGGGCTGCGATT
This sequence comes from Sphingobacterium sp. HMA12, assembly GCF_002933815.1. Taxonomy (GTDB): domain Bacteria; phylum Bacteroidota; class Bacteroidia; order Sphingobacteriales; family Sphingobacteriaceae; genus Sphingobacterium. The sequence goes on along the minus strand of NZ_BEYR01000001.1, from coordinate 1,794,143 downwards.
ACAGCTGCTTGATGCGCTATGGTTTGCTGTTGTTGTTCGAACTCTTGGGTTTGCAAGGAGATTTTATTATCTAAGATATCTTTATTTATTAGATTAGCCATAACAGATTGCTTAAGGTTAGCGAGATTTTCGCGTTCCTTACCCAGACGGGATAAAATAGGAAACATGGCCAAGATATTCAAGATTTCCATCGATTTATCTTGCGGGGTTTGTGCTGTTACAAATTGATTTTTAGTTATTCCTTCTTCAATGATGGAAGTAAGCCAATCAGCTAGAAAATCATAAAATTTCCCTACTTCCAATTTGATATTAGGATCTATATCGTTCATATCCGAGGAAATAGAAACAATGGGACACATCTGTCCTTTGTCTGCTAAACCCACATAAAAGTCGATCAGTAGAGAAAGTTTTTCCTGTGGTTTATTTTCTGATATTGTTTCAAATAAAGCAGCTTGTATATTTTGAGAATAATGTATTATTTCGATTATAAGGTCTGATTTGGTCGGGAAATAATAATGTATTGAAGATGTTTTAATTCCGATTTCGTTTGCAATGTCATGGAAACTGAAAGCATTAAAACCATTGTTAGATAACATCTTTGCAGCTGTATTGACTATTTTCTCTTTTGTTGTCATAATCTATCTACTAGTAGGTAGATAAAGATAGGCTTTTTTATCGCAAATAGATTAGCTGAATTTAATTTTGTTTAATACAAAAACAGGACATTATATGATATAAGGTCCTGTTGTTAAGGTTATATAGTATGATATATACTTTATCTCCCAATACAGATTTTAATTATTCAAAGGTCTCAAAAATATGGATCGGTCTTTTAAAAATGCTGTTACCCATATCAAGGCCAAAGGAATTCCTGGATTAAGCATTGAACCATCATGGGATAATTCTGTTGCCATTGCTCCGGCAAAATAGCAGTTCAACAAGATAAAGCCGATACGCATTGTTTTTGGAATTAGAAAAGAATAGTAAATGACATTTCCATTAACCCAAGTACTGTAGCAGAATTTGGAAGGTTGAATTTAACCAGACCAGCGACTGACCAGGGTAAATAAATGGCTTTCATTAGACCATTTGCAATAACCACTATTCCTACGAGTACAGTCAGCGAAGTAGCTATGATTTTATGTGTTTTCATTTTAGATACTTGATTTTAACTATCAATTGTTCAGTGTTCTTGTTTCAATAATCAGAAAATGTCCGATACGTTCTTTTATTAGCCATTTACCGTTTTGGAAGATATATACGTCTTCATACTTTACGCTGTAATCCGTAATAATATCTTTCCCTTCCTTTTCCCTGATCATTTTAAGCAGTGAAAAAGAAATTCCTGTAGCATTATTTCCATCTATTTTTACGGTATGCTGTCCATTTAAGGTGAAATAGGTTTTAACCTCAGCTGCATGTATGCTAAATTCCTTTTTCAGTGTTTCTGTTCCGGTTGTACTAGCAACCTCGCTTCCATTCATATAGACTTTATAGAATGGATGAAATAAAAACAATAAGAGTCTAAAAATTAATTGTTTTTTTCTTCATGACTGTGTTGTCTATGATCAGGTCCCTTTTATACGCTTCAAATGCGGCCCTGTCTCTGTGACCGGTAAGTGTCATTACCTGGTTGTCATCAAATCCTGCCGTGATCAATGAAACAACGCGTGTATGTTTCCATGAGTATAAAGTATAATTGTAGTCCAATTCGAGATTTTCTTTGATCTTTTGGTATCTTCTTCTGAAATAATCTTCATAAACCTGATGCGGAGAAATCGTTTTGCCTTTTCCAAAGATGTAGTGGTTAAGATTGGCTTTGTCAATTCCCATTTCAAGGATCAGTTCATGTAGCTCATCACAGATAGGGACAAGTCGGTCTCCGGTTTTTCCATTGGGCCCGGGAACCTTGATCTGACGCGAGAAGAGATCAATGTCCTGCACCCTAAGATGACGGATTTCCTTGGGGCGCATGCATGAATAGAAGATCCATTTGGAGTAATTATAAATCTCTGGATCATTTTTGAGCTCTGATTTCACTTTTTCGGCCACGACAGGCGAATAATATTTATTTTTTTCTGCCCTGTCTTTCTTGATGATCAGGTCGGACAGGTCGATTTCATATTTTATGGACCGGTTCTGTTTTTTTTCAAGTTTGGAAACTCTGGTGAAGAACTGGCTCATGAATTTCGCGTGATTGTTATAAGTCCTGGGAGTCCATTCCTCTTCGAAAAAATAATAGTCCAGAAAATCCTGGATATGTCCATCGGTAAGTGCCGAGCAGGGGATATGGGGATCATCCATGGATTCCACATATTTTTTCAGGTTGTTCAGGAATGAAACATAAGTCCGGGTGGTGTTTTCGCTCAGACCGCATTTTCTGCCGTATTCCAGGAATTTTTCAGCGGCTAGGGGAACGGACCATGGTTTTTGCTTCTTTTGTTCGTTCTGGAGGCTTAATATGCTTTCCTGTTCGGTGATCTGCTGGCAAAGGATCTCCTGGGGCAGGAAAGGGTTGAATCCGAATGCCAGCGCGTAATCTATGTCTTCCCTGAGCTGCTGCGCGGCCAGTTCCTTTTCCTCGGGGTCATGGATATAGTTGATTCCGTCCCTGACATAGAATTTTCTGAATTTTCCCGTCTGGCCGGGGAGCTGGTATTCATAGACAACTCTCCAGTCCCCGTTCGCCGCCCTGACGATCCGCGCGTTCTTGAACATTCTTGTCCTCATGAACCGCTTTCTTCCGGATTTTAAACTTGGTGCTGTTTTTGGTGCTGCCTTCGCGCCAGAAACAAAAAAAGCGCTTTCTGATTCCTCTGAAAGCGCTTTTGTCTGCGGAAGAGGCGGGATTCGAACCCGCGGTACCGTTTCCAGTACGACAGTTTAGCAAACTGTTCCTTTCGGCCACTCAGGCACCCTTCCGTGTTTTGACATTGCAAACATAAGGCAATTATTTGAATCTGCAAAGCCTAAATATCAAAAAAAATGCAAAAAAAACGTAACGTCACAATAAGCATTTGAATTTCAATTTGTTGTTTGGCAATTAAAATTACAATGTTTTTTTGCTTAAATCGTAATCCACCCGAACATGGTAGATGCTTTTAAGCATCGCCTTGAAAATAACGGCGGATTCGGTGATATCTTTCAATGTAATATTGCTATTGTTGAATTGTCCGCGCATTAGTTTATGTTCGATTATTTTATCCACAAGATTATTGATGGACTCTTCTGACGGTTCTTTTAAAGCTCTGGACGCCGCTTCTACTGAATCGGCCATCATGAGCACAGCCGTTTCCTTGGAGAAGGGAATAGGACCGGGGTAGGTAAATAAAGATTCGTCAACGAGTTTGTCAGGATTGTTTTTAACAAACACATTGTAAAAGTAGTCTACACGAGTGGTACCATGGTGTGTCCGTATAAAATCGAGGATCACTTCGGGAAGCTGATGTTTTTTAGCAATATCTACACCCTTGATGACATGGGAGATAATGATCTGCGCGCTTTGTTCCGGAGAAAGTTCATCGTGTGGATTTTTTTCCGTTTTTTGGTTCTCAATAAAAAATTGTGGATTGGTCAATTTGCCGATGTCATGGTACAGTGCTCCGGCGCGGACCAGCAGCGGGTTGCCACCAATTTTATAAATTGCTGCTTCAGCTAGATTGGCTACCTGTAAGGAGTGCTGAAAAGTACCTGGCGCTTTAAACGAGAGTTCTCGCAATAGCTTGGAGTTACTGTTTGTGAGCTCCATCAGCGTCAGGTCAGATACTATTCCAAAGAGTTTTTCGAAAGCATAGATCATCGGATAGGCCAGCAACGTGATCATGACACTGACCAGGAATGGAAGGAGGTCTGCCCAGTAGATGGTGTCAATAGAGCCATTTCTTGTGACCACTAGTCCGATGTAAGCGATCCAGTATGTCCCTAGGATGATTGCTGAAGAAACAAATAGTTGTTCACGTTTTACCAATGTCTTGATACTGTAGATTGCAACGATGCCTGCCATAAATTGTAAAAAGACAAACTCAAAACTGTTGGGAACAAATAGTCCCGCCAGGAGCACCATCAACAGATGGATGTTTAGAGCAACGCGGGTGTCAAATAGGATGCGGATAATAATGGGGACGGCACAAAACGGAATATAATACAAATTTGGTATTTTGATCTTGATGGCCCAAGAGAGTACAGCAAGCATCCCGATGATGACAATCATGATAATCATCAATAACCTATTGTTGAAATAAATGTCCTTTCGGAAAAGGAAAAGAAATACCATGAGTATCGAAAGAGCGAGGGATATAATCAGAAATTGCCCTAGTGTGACATAGTTTTGATTCCCGCTTATTTTGCCTTCATCTTCATACACTTTACGTAGCGATTCGAGCTTCTGGTAAGTCTCATTGGATATAATTTTTTCTTTTTCCGCAATCAGTTCACCTTTCTGAACAACACCTCGCGTAGCGGATATATTTGTGATCGCATTTTGTTCAAGTGCTTCGGTTTGCTGGTCGTTATAGATGTAATTAATCGTGATATAATTTTTTAATGTCTCCTCGAGCCAACCTTTCTGTTTGATTTTGGTCAGCTTGGGCATTAAATTGTCCATATACTCATACGAGCTTTCGATCGTGTAACAGTCTGCCGTATTTTTTTGCGAAGCAACCTTATCTTGTATTAAGGTAAAATTATAATGTTTCGAAGCCGGGGATTTATCATTGTTGCGGTTTTGAAACCGATTATTCAGCGAGAGGATACCTTTCCCATAGAGGTGGTTTAATATCGCATTCCCGGCACTGCGATAATCGTTGATATTTTCATGTGTGGTATCCAGTTTACTGCTTTGCCATTTTTCGGACAAATCGGTATTGAATTGGTCGATCTGCTCTTTGCTTGTTGTCGAATTGGCATTATAAATCGGCTGGATCGTATTTAAAATACTTTTTTTGTCTGCATTGAGTTCTTCCTGTGTCTTTAGGATCGCAAAATTGTAAGGTGATATCAGATTTTCATGGTTCCAGACTTTTCCTTTTTGGAACTCATATCGGAATCGTGGTTGTTTGGGAAGAAAAATACAAATCAGGACGATGGTGATTAATATTAATCCAATTTTCCGGATGAGATTTTCGGTTGTATTGAGTTCTCTTTTGTATTTTATTTTTAATCTTCCCACTGTGAACGATGTTTTTATATAAAGTTAATATACAAATGTAGTTATAATTTATTTTTTGTGAATTCTATTGGCTACAGTTTGATTCACGTTAAATGTGTACAATGCTGTGTCGAACGAAAAATACTTGTTATCTTTGCGAAAAAAAATACAACATGTCAACAAAATCACATCTTATTGCACCATCCGTTCTTGCTGCAGACTTCGCAAAATTATACGATGATATTATCATGGTAAACAATAGTGAGGCTGATTGGTTTCATATCGATATTATGGACGGTGTTTTTGTGCCGAATATCTCGTTTGGATTTCCAGTAATGCAAGCTATTGCGAAACATGCCACAAAACCGTTGGATGTACATTTGATGATTGTTGATCCTGATCGTTATTTACAAGTGTGTAAGGATTCTGGCGCCGAGATAATTACCGTGCATTATGAGGCATGCACGCACTTGCACCGTACATTGGCAGCTATTAAAGAATTGGGCTGCAAAGCAGGGGTCGCATTAAACCCACATACGCCGGTGGCTCTTTTGAAAGATGTTTTGGCGGACCTGGATCTGGTCTGTCTGATGTCTGTCAACCCTGGATTTGGTGGGCAAAAGTTCATTTCAAATACTTATACGAAAGTACAGGAGCTTCGTGCAATGGCTGCCGGAATAAACGATGGTTTGCTTATTGAAATTGATGGCGGAGTGACGACTGCAAATGCAGCGCAGCTGTTGAAAGCGGGTTCTGATGTACTCGTTGCTGGTTCTTTTGTATTTAATGCATCGGATCCATTGGAGACCATCAAAACATTGAAAGATATAGATATCAATATAGAAAGCATATAGCGGTATTTAGAGGTGATTTAATAAAATAAATCACCTCTTTTTTTAGATTGATAAGGCTGGAAAAATAGATTCTAAAAAAAAATGGCCGGATTGCATAAGTGCTGTTTAGAACAATTCCAAATTGATTTAAATAAATGGAATGCATGCGTTTAAAGTTGGATTTTCACTATTTTTGTATTTAGTCATAAGAGTTGATTTACGGTAAATGAATCCACTTAAAAACATGAGTTGAAGGGGCTGATTGATAATGTAATGTAGTGGTCTACAGGAATTATCATATTTGCTTAATTATATTACAGACACGGTAGTGCAGAAAGGTGAGAATATATCTTCTGAACTACCCTTAAAATAGAAAGATTGATATCTATGAGTATTTACAACGATTACGTACAAGAGGTTGTAGAACGAGAAGGCCAAGGGTTACATCCTAAGCCTATTGACGGAGCAGAATTACTAAGTGAGGTAATTGCTCAAATTAAAGATTTAAACAATGAAAATAGAGCGGAATCTTTAAGATTGTTTATTTATAATACCTTGCCGGGTACAACACCAGCTGCTGGTGTTAAAGCACAGTTCTTAAAGGAGATTATTCTAGAGGAATCAGTTGTTGCTGAAATTACACCCGATTTTGCTTTTGAGCTATTGTCTCACATGAAGGGTGGACCTTCTATTAACGTATTATTGGACCTAGCGCTAGGTACTGATCTCGCGATTGCAAGTCAGGCCGCAGAGGTTCTTAAAACACAGGTTTTCTTATATGATGCTGATACCGCTCGTTTGAAAGAGGCCTTTGAACAAGGGAATGCTGTTGCAAAAGATATTTTGGAGAGCTACGCAAAAGCTGAATTCTTTACGAAACTTCCTGAAGTAGCAGAAGAAATTCAGGTGGTTACTTTTATCGCGGGTGAAGGTGATATTTCTACAGACTTATTGTCTCCCGGTAATCAAGCACACTCCCGTTCTGACCGTGAATTACATGGTAAATGTATGATCACAGCAGAAGCACAACAACAAATTCAGGAGTTACAGGCACAACATCCCGGTAAAAGTGTCATGTTGATCGCTGAAAGAGGTACAATGGGTGTAGGATCCTCACGGATGTCAGGTGTGAACAATGTGGCATTATGGACCGGTAAACAAGCTAGCCCTTATGTTCCTTTTGTAAACATCGCGCCGATTGTTGGTGGTACCAATGGTATTTCTCCAATTTTCTTGACCACAGTAGACGTTACGGGCGGTATTGGTATCGACCTTAAAAACTGGGTGAAGAAAGTTGATGAAAACGGAAACGTAGTTCGCAATGAAAAGGATGAGCCTATTTTAGAGGAGGTTTATTCGGTTGCCACAGGTACTGTGTTAACCATCAATACAAAAACAAAGAAATTATACAATGGTGAACAAGAGCTAATTGATATTTCAAAGGCATTGACACCACAAAAAATGGAATTTATCAAAGCCGGCGGTTCTTATGCCATCGTGTTTGGTAAAAAAATCCAAACTTTTGCTGCACAAACGTTAGGTATTCAAGCACCGACAGTATTTGCTCCTTCGAAAGAAATTACCATTGAAGGTCAAGGCTTAACTGCAGTAGAAAAAATCTTCAACAAAAATGCGGTTGGGGTAACTCCAGGAAAAGTATTGCATGCTGGTTCTGACGTACGTGTGAAAGTGAACATTGTCGGTTCTCAAGATACGACAGGTTTAATGACTGCACAGGAGTTGGAGGCAATGGCTGCTACAGTAATTGCACCTACAGTTGACGGTGCTTATCAATCAGGTTGTCACACTGCATCTGTATGGGATAAGAAAGCGCAAGCGAACATTCCAAAATTGATGAAATTTATGAACGATTTTGGTTTGATCACGGCACGAGATCCAAAAGGCGTTTATCACTCCATGACCGATGTGATCCACAAAGTGTTAAATGATATTACGATTGACGAATGGGCCATCATCATTGGTGGTGACTCGCATACACGGATGTCTAAAGGAGTTGCTTTTGGTGCTGACTCGGGTACTGTTGCATTAGCATTGGCTACAGGTGAGGCTTCTATGCCGATTCCTGAATCTGTTAAAGTGACTTTCAAGGGTAGCATGAAAGAACACATGGATTTCCGTGATGTTGTACATGCAACACAAGCACAGATGTTGCAGCAATTCGCTGGAGAAAACGTTTTTCAAGGTAGAATTATCGAGGTGCATATCGGTACATTGCTTGCTGATCAAGCCTTTACTTTCACGGACTGGACAGCGGAGATGAAAGCAAAAGCATCCATCTGTATTTCTCAGGACGATACGTTAATTGAATCGTTGGAAATCGCTAAAAACCGTATCCAAATCATGATCGATAAGGGTATGGAAAATAAAAACAATGTTTTACAGGGTTTGATCGATAAAGCGAACAGACGTATTGAGGAAATCAGATCTGGCGCTAAACCAGCGTTGACGCCAGATACCAATGCCAAATACTATGCTGAGGTTGTGGTTGATTTGGATCTAATTGAAGAACCAATGATTGCAGATCCAGATGTAAATAACGCCGACGTTTCTAAACGTTATACACACGATACGATTCGTGACCTTTCTTACTATGGCGGAAACAAAAAGGTAGATTTAGGTTTCGTTGGTTCGTGTATGGTGCATAAGGATGATTTAAAGATCGTTTCGAAAATGTTGCGAAATATCGAGCAGCAAAAAGGTGTGGTTACTTTTGAAGCGCCATTAGTTGTTGCAGCGCCTACATATAATATTATCGATGAGTTGAAAGCAGAAGGCGACTGGGAATTCTTGCAGAAATACTCAGGATTTGAATTTAGTGATGCATTACCAAAAAGCACTGCGCGTACAGAATATGAAAATATCATGTACCTAGAGCGTCCCGGTTGTAACCTCTGCATGGGTAATCAAGAGAAAGCTGCAAAAGGTGATACGGTTATGGCGACGTCAACGCGTTTGTTCCAAGGCCGTGTTGTTGAGGATAGAGATGGCAAAAAAGGTGAATCCTTATTGGCGTCTACACCTGTTGTTGTACTTTCAGCGATTTTAGGTCGTATCCCTAATATTGAAGAATACAAAGCTGCTGTCGAAGGCATTAACTTGACTAAATTTGCGCCTATTCCGACAAAATAAAAGCTATCAGGGTTTCAGTAACTTAATTAAATAACATAAATAAGAGAGATATGGCTTTTGATGTAGATATGATTAAAAAGGTATATAGCCGTTATGACGAACGCATTGCTGCGGCTCGTCAGGTGGTAAACAAACCTTTGACTTTATCTGAGAAAATTTTATATGCCCACCTTTGGGACGGCAATGCGACAGAAGATTACAAACGCGGCGTTTCTTACGTTGATTTTGCTCCTGATCGTGTCGCGATGCAAGATGCAACTGCGCAGATGGCTTTATTGCAATTTATGCAGGCCGGACGTCCAAAGGTTGCAGTTCCTTCTACGGTTCATTGTGATCACTTGATCCAGGCCAAAGAAGGGGCAGATAAAGATTTAGCACGTGCTAAAAACGAAAGTTCAGAAGTATTTAACTTCTTGAGCTCTGTTTCAAATAAATATGGTATCGGTTTCTGGAAACCCGGTGCTGGTATTATCCACCAGGTGGTGTTGGAGAATTATGCATTCCCCGGTGGTATGATGATCGGTACGGATTCGCATACAGTAAATGCTGGCGGCTTGGGTATGGTGGCCATCGGTGTCGGTGGCGCTGATGCCTGTGATGTCATGGCAGGCTTACCTTGGGAACTAAAATTTCCGAAACTAATCGGTGTTAAGTTAACTGGTAAACTGAGCGGTTGGGCAGCAGCAAAAGATGTTATCCTAAAGGTTGCTGGTATCCTGACTGTGAAGGGGGGAACCGGCGCTATCGTGGAGTATTTCGGCGAAGGAGCAGAATCCCTATCTTGTACAGGTAAGGGAACAATCTGTAATATGGGTGCTGAAATTGGTGCTACTACCTCAACATTCGGTTACGATGAGTCCATGGAGCGGTATCTTCGTGCGACAGGTCGTGCTGAAGTTGCGGATGCTGCAAATACCATTAAACAACACTTGACAGCTGATGCTGAAGTTTATGCTAATCCTGAGCAATATTTTGATCAATTAATCGAAATCAATCTTTCGGAACTGGAGCCTTCATTGAATGGTCCATTCACACCAGATTTATATACGCCAGTTTCACGTATGCGTGAAGAGGCGGACAAGAATGGCTGGCCTTTGAAAGTGGAGTGGGGATTGATCGGATCTTGTACAAACTCTTCGTACGAGGATTTATCGCGTGCGGCTTCCATTGCGAAACAAGCGGTGGATAAAGGATTGATCACCAAAGCTGAATTCGGTATTAACCCCGGTTCTGAGCAGGTTCGTTTTACTGCAGATCGTGATGGTTTGTTAAAGACATTTGAAGATCTTAACGCAACAATATTCACTAATGCTTGTGGTCCATGTATCGGTATGTGGGATCGTGTGGGTGCGGATAAGCAAGAAAAAAATACAATTGTTCACTCATTCAACCGTAACTTTGCAAAACGTGCGGATGGTAATCCAAATACGTATGCGTTTGTTGCCTCGCCAGAACTGGTTGCTGCAATTGCAATTTCCGGTGATTTGGGATTTAATCCGGTTACAGATACCCTAACAAATAATAAAGGGGAGCAAGTGAAATTGGATCCACCTGTGGGTGATGAATTACCAACAAGGGGATTTGCTGTCGATGATCCAGGCTATCAGGCTCCGGCGGCGGACGGTAGTACGGTAGTCGTTGATGTTGCGCCAACATCAGACCGCCTTCAATTGTTGGAGCCCTTTGCTGCTTGGGAAGGTACAGACTTGAAAGGTTTGAAATTATTGATCAAGGCAAAAGGTAAATGTACGACAGATCATATTTCTATGGCTGGCCCTTGGTTGAAATACCGTGGTCACTTGGATAATATCTCAAATAATATGCTGATTGGTGCGGTAAACTTCTTCAATGAAAAAACCGATAATGTGAAGAACCAGTTGACAGGTGAGTATGGTCCCGTTCCGGCAACACAACGTGACTATAAAGCACACGGGATTGGATCAATTGTGGTAGGAGATGAGAACTATGGTGAAGGGTCTTCCCGTGAACATGCTGCCATGGAACCTCGTCATTTAGGTGTCCGTGCGGTATTGGTTAAATCTTTCGCTCGTATCCATGAGACAAACCTGAAAAAACAAGGTATGTTGGGTTTAACCTTTGCTGATAAGGATGACTATAACAAAATTCAAGAAAATGATACGATTGATATCCTTGGCTTGACTGAATTTGCTCCCGGAAAACCATTAACACTTGTTTTACACCATGCAGATGGAACACAAGAAGAGATTTTGGCAAACCATACCTACAATGCACAGCAGATCGAATGGTTTAAAGCCGGTGGTGCTTTGAATATTATTCGTAAGAATCAAGCGAAATAAATTGATTCCGTATAAATTTAGTTTAAAAGCTGCTTTCGTTAGAAAGCAGCTTTTTTTATGCAAGCGCTAACCTAGAAACATTTCTGTGATCTTCGTCATATTTTCCTAATTTCCATCTAATTTATTTGGTTATAAAATAGAATGGGGGTACTTTTGCCCAACGTTTTTAGCGCCGATATGAGAAAAATATTTTTGACGATTGGAGCACTTGCATTAAGTGTTTCGAGTTTATTTGCACAGGAAAATCCCGAGATAGGAAAAAGCATTTTTAAGCCGAGGAATTTAAGGACAGAAAGTAATAAAGGGAAGTTCTTCTTCTTTTGGGGATATAACTTTTCTTCGTATGCAAAATCTGATATACATTTTACAGGTCCAAACTATGACTTCATTCTCCATGATGTAAAAGCGGGTGATCGCCCAACCAAATTTGGGTCAACTTATTTTGATCCCAGTCGTTTGACCATTCCACAATTTAATCTGCATTTTGGTTATTATATCAAAGATAATTACTCCATTTCCTTAGGCTGGGATCATATGAAATATGTTGTGGATATTCCACAGCAGGTTAAGATCACTGGTTATATTGGCGATGAAATTTCTAATCCAGGCATACCGACCGGAAATCGAGCGGGACAATATAATGGCGAAAAGATCACAGTGGATTCTGCGATGTTAACTTTTGAACATACAGACGGTTACAATTTTGCTTCGGTAGGGTTGGAGCGATACGATGATATCATTAACAATCGTAAAGGTCAACAAGTTCTTACAATGGAGTCGGGTGTAGATGTAGGCTTATTGATCCCGCGTTCGGATGTGCACCTTTTTGGTGAAGGCGGTAACCACTTCTGGAATATCGCAGGATATGGTGCCTCGGCAAAAGTCGGTTTACATTATCGTTTCTATAAGGGACTCTATTTGCAAGGGAACTTTAAGACCGGTTGGACTGATCTGTACAATATCCGTACAACAGGCAGGAGAGGTGTCGACAAAGCAACACAGCAGATTTGGTTTTTTGAAAACTATTGGGCTCTAGGCTTTAGATTCTAAAGATTTCAATCTATAATAACATAAAAATGGGGCTGTCAATAACAGCCCCATTTTTATGTTATGTCCTTCGGGAAAAAGATTATTTCATATCCAATCTATGCATTCTTAAATATCGCTTAATTTAAACACATCCCTCACGCGGATTCCTTTCTCTGTATGCTGTAAGGTACAGCATTCGTTAATCGGGTCATGTTCAAAGAAAAGAATGTATTCATTATCGACGATTTCATTCCAGTATGTATTGCGTTCTTCCATGGTGACTAATGGTCTCACATCGTAGCCCATGACATAGGGGAGAGGGATATGACCAATGGAAGGCAATAGATCCGCCATATAGAGTACCGTTTTGCCCTTATATTGGATCTGTGGCAACATCATCGCTTCGGTATGGCCATTGGCATACCGAATGCTGATCTCCTTGCCAAAAGGCTTCTCAAAATCTTCAACAAATTTTAACTGCCCGCTTTCTTGAATAGGAAAAATGTTTTCTTTCAGAAAGGATGCTTTCTCTCTCGGATTTGGAGCTGTTGCCCAGGCCCAATGATCAGCATTGCTCCAAAAATCAGCATTTTTAAACGCAGGTGATAGTCTTTCGCCTTCACGAACTATTGCACCGCCGCAATGGTCAAAATGTAAATGGGTCAGTATGACGTCCGTGATGTCACTTCTTTCAAAGCCTAAGTTTTTGAGCGATTTGTCCAGTGTAGCATCGCCATGTAAATAGTAATAACTGAAAAATTTTTCAGTTTGTTTGTCGCCAAGGCCTGTGTCTACTAACATTAATCTTTTGCCTTCTTCGATCAAGAGTAAACGGTTGCCCCAGGTGCACATATTGTTGGAATCGGCTGGATTTGTTTTGTTCCAGATACTTTTCGGAACCACTCCAAACATCGCCCCGCCATCCAATTTAAAGAAACCTGTTTCTATTGCGTGTAATTTCATCTTATTAATATTTGTAAAGCTTGGAACAATTTACGAAAAATCTAAATGATAAGAACGGTAGAGGAAGATATTATGCTAAAAAAATATGCTAAAAAGTTTAATTTTTTTTACCTATATAAGTGTTTGGTAATGAATTGTTTGCTTTTGTGTTTTTTATACAATAAGCCTGATTTTAAGATAATTAAGTTTTGTTTTTAGCGAAATTTGCCTTTAACTTTGGGCACATTTTAAAACAAACAAAAAATATGAAAAAGGGTAACATTGGAAACGCGCCTGATTTGAAATATTTGAAAATTGATTATACAGGAAATGTATTTTATCAATTGCCTGTTTCAGAGTTGGTCGAGCATGCGCTAGCGAATCAAGAAGGTAGACTATCTGATACTGGAGCATTGGCTGCTGATACGGGAAAATTTACTGGAAGATCCCCCAAAGATCGTTTTTTGGTGGAAGATTCTTTGACCAAGGATGCTGTATGGTGGGGGGAAATCAATCAGCCCATGACTCCGGCTAATTTTGATGCATTATTTTCGATGGTTGCAGCACACTTGAGTAACAAGACAATTTATGTGCGGGACTGTGCCGCTGGGGCAGACCCAACCTATCAGTTATCCATTCGTGTTATTACCGAAACAGCTTACCAAAGTATTTTTGCCAATAACCTATTTTTGAGACCGGAGGCTCATCTCGATAATCAACCGCAATGGTCTATATTAGCGGCACCGACATTGCTTATTGCTAATCCAAAGGATTACGGTATTCGCAACGAAAATTTTGTAGCAATCGATTTTACAAAAAAAATGGTGCTGATTGCGGGTACGGGTTATACCGGTGAAATCAAGAAAAGTATCTTTTCCATTCTGAACTTTATTTTACCATTTGAACATAATGTATTATCCATGCACTGTTCGGCAAATACTTCCAGAGATGGCAAAACGGCATTATTTTTCGGACTCTCCGGAACCGGAAAGACAACACTATCAGCAGATAAAAATAGGAAATTGATCGGTGATGATGAACATGGATGGAGTGAGAAGGGTATTTTTAACTTTGAAGGTGGTTGCTATGCCAAATGTGTTGGACTCACAGCCGAAAAGGAACCGGAGATTTATCATGCGATCCGTTTTGGTTCATTGCTTGAAAACGTGGTCCTCGATGAGTTCGATAGACCGGATTATGATGATATTAGTAAAACGGAGAATACACGGGTTTCCTATCCGATAGACTTCATGGAAAACGCTGAAATGTCGGGTGTGGGGAATGCGCCCGAAAATATTTTCTTCCTGACAGCGGATGCCTTTGGCGTTTTGCCACCGATTTCGTTGTTAACAGTGGATCAGGCTGTCTATCATTTTGTGAGTGGTTATACAGCTAAAGTAGCCGGTACTGAAGTAGGGGTAAAGGAACCTACCGCTGCCTTCTCTACTTGCTTCGGCCAGGCATTCCTACCTTTACATCCAGCTAGGTATGCCACTTTACTGCGCGCTAAACTGGAACAAAACCCCAACATTAAAGTATGGTTGGTCAATACAGGGTGGATTGCCGGACCATACGGTATCGGACGTCGAATTAAACTGAACTATACCCGGGCGTTGATCCGTGCCGCAATGGATGGATCGCTATTGGAGTCCCGATTTAACAAACACGAGATCTTTGGATTGGAGTATCCAACAAGTTGCGGCGAATATGTTCCTGAACAGATGCTGGACGCTAGGGGATTATGGAATAATAATGAAGCGTATGATATGCAAGCCCGACGTTTAGCAAAACTATTTATTCAAAACTTCGAAAAATTTGACGACGAAATGCCAGCTTCGGTACAGTTGGCTGGACCTAAAATTCCTGCGACAGTGCCTGTCTAATGGTAGAGCGAATTGCGCAATAAAATACTTCCGGAAAGAGGGTTCTTTCCGGAAGTATTTTTCACAAAGGTTTGCTAATCATGTTTTTTGACAAAAGAATCGAGCTTCTCCTGTTCATTGCCAACAATAGCGTTGATAATTATCCGAAAGGAAGCCAGACGGGCTTTCTTTTTATTGTCTTTGTCGATTTCAAACCAGGGTGATTTTTTTGTTCCTGTTGTTTTAAATAGTTTTTCAATATAACCGCTGTAAACATCCCATTTTTCTTGAGCCTGTTGATCCAGGACCCCAACCTTCCAGCGTTTTAGAATATCTTCTTGCCGTTCTTTTAGTCGTTCAGCCTGCTCTTCTTTACTGATGCTCAAAAACAGTTTAATCAGGATAATTCCATCGTCAATCAATTGATTTTCAAATTCCGGGGCCTGTTTCATAAATAATTCGTGCTGTGCTTTGGTACAGAACTCAAATACAGGTTCCACCACCGCGCGGTTATAGTAACTACGATCGAAAATTACCATTTCTCCCGCATTGGGCAGATGTTTGATATACCGTTGAAAATACCACTGTCCATTCTCTTCGGGGGTTGGTTTTGGTAATGCCACAACACGTACTTTTTTGGGATTTAAATGTTCGGTCACCCGACCAATTGTGCCACCCTTTCCAGCAGCATCTCTTCCTTCAAATATAATGACAACACGTTTCCCTTTTTCAATAATATCATATTGTAATTTGAGCAGGATTACCTGTAGATCATAGAGCTCTTTTTCATAGTCGTAAACATCGTTAAATTTTTTGATTTCCAAAATTCCATGCTGCTCTAAATAGTCAAGAACATCTTTGTTTTGACGGATTTTTTGAAGCTCTTTTAAATCGTATTCTGCCATAATATATTGGTTTTATCAAGTTTATTCACCTAAAGTTAGCTATTGAATTGTTAAAAAATGTCAAAATTCAAATAAATCCAACCGGCGTATGTAATATTGACGGAAAGGCGAACGTTATAAAGTAAAGTAATGCAAAAGGATGCTTTTAGTAAAAATTGGACTTTTCATAAATTTAGGTTAATAATTGGTTAGGTAAGCTCGGAGTTCTCAACTTCGGGCTTTTTTTATACATTCAAAATTGTTTACAATTCATATGCGGAATACTTTCCTATAGCTCTGGTTTGAACCTATAGCTGAAACATACTAATGACCGCGCTTGATATTGTTTAAATGTTAAAAAATGTTAAAGGAATAGTAATTATATAATTAATTGAAACAAGTGTCGTTTTAATTGCAAATACTTTTCATAAAATAGGTTAATATATGGCTAACGAAAGCTCAGAGTTCCCCACTCTGGGCTTTTTATTTTCACGTATAGCCAAGGAATAAGTGTTGTTTTTTTTATAATGATTTCATTGGCTTTGGTCGCGCAACACAATGTTGTTGTCCGATTTATTTGCTGCGTCGATAGAAAATGTACTTGCGTTTATGAATAGGACGAAGTCATTCAAGGAGTGAAATTCTATAAGCATAAAAAAGCCCTACTTATTAAGTTGTAGGGCTTTGCTATTTTAAGTCTATATTTTAAGCCACTTCCCTTAAATCTACAGCAACAACACGTGAGACCCCTTGTTCTACCATGGTCACACCATAGATAATATCGGTGCTTGCGATCGTTTTCTTATTGTGTGATACAACGATAAACTGCGAGTTTTTGGAGAAATCACGAATGATGTTATTAAATTTGTCGATATTGGTATCATCCAAAGGCGCATCTACCTCATCGAAAATACAGAAAGGTGCTGGTTTTGAAAGATACAGTGAAAATAATAATGCCGTTGAAGTCAAGGTTTTCTCACCTCCTGAAAGCTGATTGATTGACAACGGACGTTTTCCTTTTGGCTGAGCAATGATATCAATATCCGAATCTAATGGATTGCTTGGATCAGTCAGTACCAGATCACAGCTGTCCTCTTCATTAAATAATGAACGGAACACTTTGATGAAATTGTCCCTTACTGCATTGAAGGTGAACATAAATTGTACTTTGGCGGTATCGTCGATTTCTTTAATTGTGGCCATTAAAGAACGTTTTGCTTCGATCAAATCCGCTTTTTCTTTATTGATAAAATCATAGCGCTCATTCATTTCATCAAAGGCTTCTTTGGCCATTAAATTAATCGTTCCAAATTCATCGAGCTGCTTTTTGAGTTTGCTGCATTTTGTCGCTAAGGTGGACTGATCTTCCGCAATTTCTAGTACATCTTCGCGCTCAATCAGATCTTTCAGTTCGATATTAAATTCTACGGACAGACGTTCTTTAAGTGCATTGAGATCTATTTGTAAGGCAGTTTTCTTGTCCTTGATTTCATTGACAAGAAAATCACTCTGTTCTTTTGAACGACGTTGTTGTGTGAGTGAATCCTCCAGATTATTAATCTGTTGTTTGTCTGCATAGTACTTTTCTTCCAGCTCCTTTAGACCATCTTCCAATGAAATTTTTTGCTCATACATCGCAATAAGGTCCGCATCTTCTTCGTCCTCAAAGGGGATGGTCGTTCGCAACGCTTCCTGTACTTCAGCAAGTTCAACACTATTTCGCTCGATACGGAGTTCATAATCATCTTTTTGGGTCTCCCTGAATTCAAGATCCTTGCTGATGTTAGAGACTTTATTTAGTTGTTGATGATAACTAATATTTTCCTGATTATAGGCGATGGATTTTTCATTCAAAATCTCCGAAATTTCATGGAATTGATCCTGTAATTCCGATAGCTCGGCTACACTCTGATCTTTTTGTATACGCAATTCCTGCAGTTGAGGTTCGGCGAGAGTAAGATCGGTTTCGATACCTGCAATTTTTTCCTGGATATCTTTTTTACGTAGCTGCGAATTGCTAATGAAAGACTGATATTGCTCCTGTTTCGTTTTTACCGTGATCAGCTCATTGTTAAGTCTATTGAGTAGAAAACGTAGTTCATCAATACGCTCTTTTTGTGAGTTACTACGTAAAGCCTCTACGCGGGCTGTTTCGGCTGTTATTTTGTCTTCAAGCTTTGCAA
This sequence comes from Sphingobacterium sp. HMA12, assembly GCF_002933815.1. Classification (GTDB taxonomy): domain Bacteria; phylum Bacteroidota; class Bacteroidia; order Sphingobacteriales; family Sphingobacteriaceae; genus Sphingobacterium. Next base: position 1,775,796 of record NZ_BEYR01000001.1, on the reverse strand, counting down.
TCTCTTGATTGAGCGTTTTAATTTCCCGAGCGAGAACCTCCAGGTTTTTCGCTCTACCGATGCGTTTTCCCTCAAATAATCCGACCGATCCACCCGAGAGTCCCAAATGATGTTTGGCATAGCGACCATTCTTTTGTAGAACCACTCGACCTGTTTCAGGTAACTCCTGTTCCAGTTCCTTTTCACCTTCCTGCTTTAATATATAGACATGCTGAAGGAGTAGGGTACAAAGGGCTTTATATTTTTCATCCACTGTGATCACATCCAAAGCAGACATGAGATTGTGATTTGGAGGGGCGGGGGAGGTAACCGCGGTAGCAATTGCTTCCAATACGAAGAAATGAGCTCGACCTTTTGCGGCATCACTCAGTAGCTGGATTGCTTGAACAGCATCTTGTTGTGTTTCGACAACATAATGGTTCATGATCGGTTCCAGGTAATTTTCAATTGCAACGCGATAATCTTCCTGACAGAACAGTACATCCGAGAACAGCGGTGGTTGCTTTTTCCAGCCTGCATTTTTCTTTAAAAATCGGATGGAATCCGGGAACCCCTCCAAATTGTCAATAAGGGATTTTGTCAGGTTATATTCATTCTGTTTGGCATCAACTAACCTGAGGTCTTTCGCAAGCTGCGCTTTAAATTCCTCCAGATTTGTCTGGCATTGAAGAATTTGCGCCTGTAGTTCTTCTTCAAGCTCATTGGCCGATTCATACTGTGCTTGTTGGGCCTCCACACGACCTTCCAATTCAGCTACAGCATTGTCAAATTGCACTAGCTCAGTTTCCTTTGCTTCGGTATCCGCGCTATTGCGTACAGCTTCCTGAAGAAGAGCTTCTTTTTGAATATTAAAAACAGCGAGATCTTTCTCCAGTTTATAGATTTTGGCTTGGAGTTCAGCATTACTTTTGTTGAAAATATCCAATTTGCCTTTAGCAGACTGTTGCTGACCGCGTAAGGCATCCACTTCAGATTTATTGGACTCCAGGTTGTCTTTTAATGAATCAAGTTTATTCTGCTCATCAAACAATTCCTCGTTTAACCTTTTTATCGTATAGAGAACGTGATTAAGTTGTTGTTTGTCGCTATTAATGTCCAGATTTAATCTGTTCTCTTTGTCCTGAAGATTTTTTACTTTCTCATTTTTGATCTTTTTTTCCGATTCATAACCACGGATTTTATTCACAAATTCTTGTGTAGCCTTTTGCTGTACGGAAAGGTTTTTCTCCTGCTCCAAATTTACCTGACGCAATGACTGCAATTGTGTTTCTGCGTTCAGGATCAATTCCTGAGAATTTGCGGCGTCTTTCTGAACTTTAGACTCCTGTGTTTGAAGCCGGTCAAGCTCTGTTGAGAAATCAGCAATTCTATAATAGGCGAGATCAATGCTACTTTGACGGTATTCTTGCTTGAGCAAGGTATATTTCTCTGCTTTTTTCGCTTGATTTTCTAACGATTTGAGGTTTTTTGTGATCTCATAGAGTAAATCGTCTACGCGGCTGAGATCTGCTTCGGTATCTCTTAATTTTGTTAGTGTCTGTTTTTTACGAACCTTATATTTTGAGATTCCGGAGGCTTCCTCAAAAAGATTTCTACGCGAATTATCTTTGTTGTTGATGATCTCATCAATCATTTTCAATTCGATGATGGAATAGCTATCTGCACCAACTCCCGTATCCAAAAATAAATCTGTGATATCTTTTAAACGGCATTTTACGTCATTCAGACGGTATTCGCTATCTCCATTGCGGAATAGTTTACGGGTGACCGTGACGGTCGAGAATTCCGTTGGGAGGATATTGTTATTGTTGTTGAAGGTTAAGGAAACTTCGGCAAGATTGGCTGGTTTTCTATTTTTCGTTCCGTTAAAAATAATATTCTCCATTTTATCAGAACGTAGCATCTTTGTACTTTGCTCACCAAGTACCCAACGTATTGCGTCCACTACATTGGACTTCCCACATCCATTTGGTCCAACAATAGCGGTGACACCGTCATTAAAGTTGATCGTGATTTTGTCTCCGAAACTTTTAAATCCTTTTATTTCTAGTTTGGTTAACTGCATTTATACCAAATTTGTTTGTCGTTATAAGCTTGCGAAAATAGTAAATTAAACTAAAACTTTTTCTTTCTTTACTCACATTTTCCGGTTTCAGGATCACAGGAAGACCCATCTTCACCTCTTTGTTGCAGCGGGGCGACCTGACTCGCCAAACATTCTTTGATTGTGTTGTGAAAAACCTCCATGGGTTGTGCACCGGGAATGGCATATTTACGGTCAAAGACAAAGAAAGGCACCCCGCGGAGACCAAGGTTGACTCCTTCTTGGATGTCCTGACTGACATCGTAAGCATAATTGTCAGAGGCCAGAAGTTCGTGGATATCCTGCTCGGGAAGGCCTGCAAGTTTGGCCAGCTCAATGAGGGTGGAATTATCGTTGACATCCAGACCATCCGTAAAATGTGCTTTGAATAATGATTTTTTCAATGCTGTTCCTTTGCCTTGTGCCTGTGCAAAATGAATAAGGCGGTGTGCCTTTTTAGTATTTACAATGATCGCTTTATCGAAATTTAACGCAATACCCAATTCTTTCCCCTGCGCACTGAGCTGTCCTGTCATTGCCACTATATCATCCATGCTCATTCCCTTTGTCCGGACTAGATAATCGTACGTTGGTATTCCTGCAGCGTCATCCGGAAACTCGGGGTTAAGCTGATAGGATTTCCAGGTGATCTCTGCTTGAACCTCAGGCCCAGCTTCCTGTAGCGCCAGCTCCAGCTTTGTCAAACCAATATAACAAAATGGACAAATGATGTCCGACCAAATTTCTATTTTCATAATTCTTAATTTACTCCGTATATTGTAATCAAAAATACATATAATAACGATGATTATCGGATTACATTGTTGGGGCAATGTCAACATCATTAGAATGCAGGTTTAAGCATATGTCAGAGAAAGATTTTTTGAACCGTAAGGTAACACTCGTCCTGGGCGGCGGCGGGGCAAGAGGATTGGTGCATATAGGCGTTATCCGTAAATTGGAGGAAATGGGCTTTGAGATAGATGAAATTGTGGGTTGTTCTATCGGTGCGCTGGTCGGGGGGATCTATGCACAGGGAAAGATGGATGTACTGGAAGACTGGATGCATAATCTCACGAAGAAATCGGTTTTCAATATGATGGACTTTAGTTGGAAGGGGTTGGGAATGATGAAAGGAATCAAAGTTTTCAATGCGTTGAAATCGGTGATTCCGGATGCAAATATTGAAACTTTTCCCATTTTATTCAAGGCTGTCGCGACCGACCTGAACTATGAGAAAGAAGTTGTCCTGGATTTTGGAAGTATGTATGACGCGATCCGCGCCTCCATTGCCATACCAGCCGTATTTACTGCGGTAGAGGAGGATACCCATGTCTATGTGGATGGCGGAGTGCTCAATCCTTTGCCGATCAACCATGTCACAAAAAAAGAAAATTTAATTATTGCGGTCAATCTGGAGTCGAAGCCAGATAAACAATATTCTGTTATCAAAAAGCTGGACACCAAGACTTCAAATTCCCTGGATATCCTTCAGGCATCCTATTATGTCATGCGCCGAAAAATGAGTCGTATGATCATTGATCTCTACCATCCGGATGTTGTTGTGGATATTCCTTATAATATCTGTAATTTATGGGATTACCACCGTGCAGAATTTCTTGTTCAAAAGGGCAGGGAGTATATCGATAAGGCCCTTAAAAATAAGACCAAAATAAAGTAGCCATTGGCTGTCTTATTTTGGTCTATATGATCTAATCAACCGTCTATTACATCCGGATTTGTTCTGTTATTAAATAGCAGGATTTTAAAACAGATTCGGATAATCACTGATTATCCCGTCCACCTTCAGTACTTTTAGCTGTTCTATTTCTGCTTTTGTATTTACCGTCCATGGAATAATCTTAACATTAGCTTTGTGGTATTGCTTGACAAAGTCGCGGTTTACCAACTTATAGTGCGGGCTGATGATGAAAGGCGTAAAGCCTAATGCTGCGATTGTCTCCGCTGCATTTTTTGTATAATTGGCATCAATCAGATACGATACTTTTATTTGGGGGTAAGCTTTGTTTAGGTACTTGACCGCCCGAATATCAAAGGACTGAATAACAGTGCGAGCTGCAATCTTTTTCTCAGTAATCACCTGTATCATTAAATCAACAAATTCTTCCACTCTAGGGTGATAAATGCCGTCCTTGTCCGCGCTGCTTTTTACTTCGATGTTATAAAATAGGGGTGCCTTTCTCTTTTGAAGCGCATAAGCTTCTGTACTATCGATCAGGTCAGCGAGTTTTGCAATGCGAGTCACCTGTTTTTTTTGTTCAGGAAATTCTTTGTAAAACTTCGAACCAATATCATACTTAAGCAGATCTTTATAATTTATTGCAAAAATTTTCAAGGATTTGTCCTTCTCCGCAAGCTCACTGCCATCCGGCTTCAATACAAATTTTGGATTGAGATAGTCGTCGTGAAAAACAACAACTTTACGGTCTTTTGTGATATGGCAGTCCATTTCCAGCGTCGTCACTTGGGGTAGGTCGATGGCATTTATCATTGCAGCAATGGACTCCTCTGGGTACAGGCCTCGTCCCCCACGGTGTGCTTCCAAACTAAGTTTAGGAAAGCTGTTTTCTGTTTTTGCAGAATCTTTCATAACTGAACAAGATGCAAATGGTAATAATAGACCCAAAAAGGCTATTCTAAGAAAAAATCTTTTCATTTATTATTATATTTAAAACAAAATAAGGGTAGATTATCCCGTTTTGAATAGGCGAATATACATAACCTATTTTATTTTTGACGATTTTGAATGATTGATTTCCTCTCTCTCGAAAGTGTTTTCGAAAGCGTACAAACTAATATGAATCGTCAAAATTGTTGAAATGAAGATAAACGAAGTTTTAAGGCGCTATTAATATCATTCTTTGTAGGAAGAAAGACGCTTAGCGGACAATTGTAGCGTGATTGAAAATAGAGCAAGACATTTAATATATAATAAGGAAATCTATTTTTTTTGTCTTTTTTGCAAGAAATTATTGTCATTCCTTTTAGAATTCCCTTTATTTGCACAAATCTCAAATTAGATGGCGAAAAATTTATTGATAGTTGAGTCTCCCGCGAAAGCAAAAACGATAGAAGGATATTTAGGAAGCGACTTTTTGGTAAAGTCGAGTTATGGACATATCCGTGACTTGGTGAAAACCGATGATGCGATTAATACAGAGAAGAATTTTGAACAAAAGTATGAAGTTCCCTCTGATAAAAAAGCAGTCGTGAGTGAGCTGAAGAAATTAGCTAAGTCAGCGGAAACTGTTTGGCTTGCATCCGATGAGGACCGCGAAGGGGAAGCTATTTCCTGGCATTTATTTGAGACATTGGGATTGAAGGACGAAAGTACAAAACGTATTGTGTTTCATGAGATCACCAAACCTGCTATACTGAAAGCCATCGACAACCCCCGTAAAATAGATTATAATCTTGTCAATGCACAACAGGCGAGACGAGTTTTAGATAGATTGGTGGGTTTTGAACTATCTCCAGTTTTATGGAAAAAGGTGAAGCCTTCTTTATCAGCAGGCCGTGTACAATCTGTCGCAGTTCGATTAATTGTAGACCGCGAACGTGAGATTAACAAGTTTGAACCGGAGGCGGCTTTTAAGATTGTTGCATTTTTCCATACGGGCAAGATTAAAGATAGTTTTAAAGCCGAACTTCCGCAACGATTTGCAACAGAAGCAGAGGCGACACGATTTTTGGAAGACTGTAAAGCAGCTTTGTTTGCGGTTAAAAATCTGGAAACAAAACCATCAAAACGCTCACCAGCTGCGCCATTTACCACATCAACCTTACAACAGGAAGCAAGTAGAAAACTTGGCTTCTCTGTCGCTCGGACGATGCAAGTTGCTCAACGTTTATATGAGTCGGGACGTATTACCTATATGCGTACAGATTCCGTCAATTTGAGTGATACGGCTATTGAAGCGGCAGAAAAAGAAATTAAATCGGCTTATGGTAATCAATACCATAAAGTAAGAAAATATAAAACAAAAACTTCGGGTGCGCAAGAGGCGCACGAGGCTATACGTCCTACCTATTTTTCAGAACATACCATTGAAGGTGATTCGGCTGAGAGGAGACTATATGAGCTGATCTGGAAGAGAGCAATTGCATCTCAGATGAGTGAAGCAGAATTTGAACGTACGCTGGCAAAGATTTCCATTTCTACGCGTCCGGAAGATCTGAATGCTTCAGGAGAGGTGATGAAGTTTGACGGTTTTCTGAAAGTCTATATGGAATCCGTAGATGATGATCAGGAGACGACACTGGACGAAGATAGCGATAACGCCATCCTTCCACCATTGACCGTTGGATTACAACTGACGTTGAAAAACATGTCAGCGACGGAGCGCTTTACAAGACCTCCGGCACGTTATACGGAAGCGGCATTAGTAAAAAAATTAGAGGAACTAGGTATCGGCAGACCTTCTACCTATGCGCCGACTATTTCCACAATTCAAAATCGTGGTTATGTTGTCAAGGAGGAACGGGAAGGAAGGTCTCGCGACTATCGGGTATTGACGCTTGAAAATGCCGAATTGAAAGCTGTCACCAAAACAGAAATTACAGGCGCCGAAAAAGGAAAAATGTTCCCCACTGATATCGGTATTGTCGTGAATGATTTCTTGGTAGAACATTTTAATGGCATTGTAGACTTTCACTTTACGGCGAATGTCGAGAAAGAGTTTGACGATATTGCGCATGGATTGACCGAGTGGACAAAAATGTTGCACGATTTCTATGGCCCTTTTCACTCCGAAGTGGAAGATACGCTTGAAAATGCTGATCGTGCCAATAACGAACGTGAACTAGGTATAGATCCAGTTTCCGGAAAACCGGTTTCTGTGCGTATCGGAAAATTTGGGCCCCTGGTTCAAATCGGTTCGCCAGATGATGAGGAAAAACCTCGATTCGCATCTTTACGCAAAGGGCAGATGATTGAAACGATTACCTTTGAAGATGCCATGGAGTTGTTTAAACTTCCAAAAAAAGTAGGCATATTTGAAGATAAGGAAATGACAGTTGCCATCGGTCGATTTGGACCTTATATCCGTCATAACTCCGCTTTCTATTCCTTGCCAAAAGGAGTAGATCCGTTGGATGTGACCGAAGAGGAATGCATTCAGATTATTCAGGAGAAACGTCAGAAAGATATTGAAAAAGTGATTCGTGTATTTGATGAAAATCCGGATGCACAGATCGAACAGGGCCGTTGGGGACCATTCATACGTTTTGGAAAGCAGAACTTGAAAATTCCGAAAGGAACCGAAATTGAAAAAATCAGTTATGAAGATGTGCTTAAGTGGGCGGAAGCGGATGCACCGAAAGGTAAAACTGTGAAAGCAAAAACTGCCGAAAAGAAAACAGTTACAAAAAAAGCGACAGCAAAGAAGGCCCCAGCAAAGAAAACGACAAAGTCTAAATAAGGATGAAAGCAGATTTGCCAGAAAATATAGTAAAAGATATTATGATTGCCGTGGTTTTGGAAGGCGAGACCGTGGAGACAAAAAACTGGACGGTGTACGTTATTAACGATAAAAATATAGCGATACAGAATGTGCTGATCAGCTCAAAAGGTTACGGTGAAAAAGATGGTCGCCAGGTAACCACCACCACTTTGCGGCATTTCATCGGAAATATCGAAGCAAAATCCTTTGATCGGGTGGAGGCAATCGACGAGCAGGTATTTGGCCTGACCAATGAATATTGGTTGAGCTTCTATATTGACAATATTATTTACGATAAAAAATATATCTTTTTACCCGAAAGCATCGTCGATGGCAACCTGACGAAGGTTCCCTTGGTAAATAAACCCGGTGTCATCATAGGAGGAAATGAATAATGAGTACAAGACACAATTTTATCATTGCCATAGATGGTTTTTCTTCCTGTGGAAAGAGTACGTTGGCCAAGGCTCTGGCTAAAAAATTAAAATTTGCCTTTATTGACAGCGGCGCGATGTACCGAGCAGTGACGCTCTATTTTATCCGTCATCATATTGCTTTGGACGATCAACAAGCGATTGATAATGCCTTAAACGATATCCATATTGACTTTATTCCAAACGCCGTCAAAACAGAGATTCACCTGAATGATGAAGATATCTCGGAAGAAATCCGTCAGATGTATATTTCCGATAAGGTTAGCGAGGTCAGCGCGATTAAAGCGGTGCGTACCGCCATGGTTGCGCAACAACAAAAGTTGGGCAGCCGTCGAAATATCATTATGGATGGCCGTGACATTGGTACCACGGTGTTTCCGGATGCCGATCTCAAGATCTTTATGACAGCTGAGCCTAAAGTTAGGGCCGCTAGAAGATACTTGGAACTAACGGAAAAAGGGGAGGACGTCACACTTGAAGAGGTGGTGGAGAATCTTGCCAATCGGGACCGAATTGATAGTACCCGTGCCGAGAGTCCATTGCGGCAAGCCGAAGATGCCATTGTACTGGATAACTCAAATTTGACTCCAGAACAACAGTTGCATTTTGTCGAAGAAGAATATCTGAAAGTTAAAGCAGCTAGAATAAAAGCATAACTATGTACATAACAAAAGATGCCGATTTTTCAATCGGCATCTTTTGTATTCTGGCTCCAGCTATTTGATACTATTGATTTGCTGTTGCTCAAGTAATTTGTCAACGTTGTTTTTTTCTCCAAACTCTGCAGTCTGTTCTTGAAAAGATTCCAGTAGCGCTTTGATAGCGTCTGAATTATCCGCTGTACGTTGATAAATCTCAGGAATTGTCTTTTCAATATTCTTATCTCCGAGCTCGATGTTATCAACTTCGATTTTGCCTATTTTTTCTAAAACAGCTTGTTGACTGTTTCTGACATCTTCTAACTCTCTTGCTATTTTTTCCATCAATTGGAATTTCTTCAATTTATCCATATGCAATATCTTTAGTTATACTGTAATAAGAACAATGTCGCTCGAAACTTTGTTTTGTTTTTTTTAAAAAACTGAAAAAAAAGAGGCTTTATCACTTGTTGTGGTGCAAAAAAAAGCCAGTCCTTATTTTGGACTGGCTGCAAGCACGGTTATGCTTTGCTTTTTATTTTGTTCTTCCGGGGTATACCTCCAGCGCTTTTTCCAAACAGGTCAATGCGTTTTTAAGATCATTCTGATTCAGTACATAAGCCAATCGAACTTGATTTGTTCCGGCACCATCTGTACTGTAAAAACCAGTCGCTGGAGCCATCATGACCGTTTCATTATTATGAGAAAACTCTTCCAGCATCCATTGGCAGAATTTATCCGCGTTATCTATGGGCAGCTTGGCAACCACATAGAATGCACCGCCGGGATTAGGGGAGTAAACGCCTTCAATTGCATTTAATCCTTTGACTAGGGTGTCTCTTCTCGCTGTATATTCTTTGGATACTGCTTCAAAGTAGCTATCTGGTGTATCTACAGCAGCTTCTCCCGCAATTTGGCCTTCCATCGACGGGCTTAAGCGCGCCTGCGCAAATTTTAATGCGGTCTGATAAAGCGCTTTGTTTTTAGTAATGATGCAACCAATACGAGCACCACACGCTGAATAACGTTTAGAAACGGTGTCAAAGATGACGACATTATTTTCAAGACCTTCTAGGTGCATAGGGGATATAAACTCCCTGCCATCGTAACAGAATTCACGGTAGGCCTCATCCGAAAATAGATAAAGATCATATTTAAGACAAAGTTCACGCAAAGCTTCCAGCTCCTCTCTCGAATAAAGGTAACCTGTCGGGTTGTTGGGATTACAGATGCAGATTGCTTTTGTTTTTTCCGTAATTACTTTTTCAAATTCAGCAATGGAAGGCAATGCAAATCCACTTTCGATATAGGACATGATCGGTTTGATCACAATATCAGATGAGCAGGCAAAACCATTGTAATTCGCATAGAAAGGTTCTGGGATAATCACTTCTTCACCTTCATTCAAACATGCTTGCATGATAATCGTGATTGCCTCAGAGCCACCATTGGTCACCAAGATATCTGTAGGTTCAATATTGTAATTTAGCTTATTATAATATTCGGCTAATTTTTTACGGTAGGAGGCCGTACCTTCAGAAGGTGTATAAGCCCAAACTTTGAAATCAATATTTTTCAATGCATTAAGCATAATTTCAGGTGTTTGGATATCAGGTTGCCCGATATTTAAATGGTATATTTTTTTACCATCTTTTTTTGCTTGATCAGCATAAGGCGTCAGTTTTCTGATTGGTGACGCAGGCATATTCAGCCCTTTTTCTGATATTACTGGCATTATAGTTTTTTTAAAATTAGTTGTGCAAAGCTAACCAAAATAAAACGAAAAAAGCCACATCAGGATGTGGCTTTTTTCGTTTTATCTGTCGGATTTTTATTCCACAATCCCTTTAATATAAAGCGTCTTTACAGGTGTTTTCGTATTTGATTGTACCGTAAAACTTTTGGTAAAAGGTGCTTTCGCCGCGGCGTTATAAGTAACCTTGATAGTTCCTGTTTCTCCCGGTTTGATAGGCGTTTTGGTAAATTCAGCCACCGAACAACCACAGGTAGGGACTACGTTTGAAATAATAATAGGCTCGCTGCCTGTATTTGAAAATTTAAAATTATATGATACAGGTGTTCCGGCTGGAATTTTGCCGAAATCATGTGTTTCTTTTTCAAATTTAAATTCCCCTTGGCCAGCCTGCATAGACGATAAACCGATAAAGGAAATGATCACTGCTAAGATTGTTATATACTTTTTCATGCTTCTAAGATATTACTTTGTGATTAAAATAGTACAACTGATATGCCAAATGTAGTATTTATTGCTAATTTATTACTCATCTAACAACTTTATTACAGTTAGATTATGCCTTCTTTGAGCAGGTCTTGTATATGAATGACGCCATCATAGTTTCCATGGTCCGATACCAGCAGCTGGGTGATATTGTTCTCCCGCATAATATGGAGCGCATTGGCTGCAAGTTCGTTTTTATCAATCACCTTTGGCGAGTTGCCCATAATGTCTGCAGCGTTGATTGTCGCCAGGTCGGTGTGTCTCTCCAGCATGCGGCGGATATCACCATCGGTAATAATACCCTGAATCTGTGTGTCCTTCAAAACAGCTACGGCTCCGAGCCTAAAGTGTGTAATGGTGATGATGATATCTCTGATATTGGCATTCAATTGTACGCTCGGTTTGCCGTTTTGATCAGATAGGTCTCCGACTTTTAAGTAAAGTTTCTTACCCAGGGCTCCTCCTGGATGGTATTTTGCAAAGTCCTGGTCCGTAAAATCCCGGCATTCCTGCAGGACAACCGCCAAGGCATCACCCATGGCCAACTGCGCAGTGGTGCTTGAGGTTGGTGCTAAGTTGTTTGGACAGGCTTCTTTCTCCACCGTCGTATTCAGGATATAATCCGCATTTTTAGCCAAGTAGGATTCTGTATTACCAACCAAAGCAACCAGCGTGTTTTTCGTTTGCTTCAGAAAAGGAACCAGCACCTTGATTTCTGGGGTATTGCCGCTTTTAGAGATGGCAATGATCAAATCATGCTGTTGAATAATACCTAAATCCCCATGGATGGCATCGGCTGCATGCATAAAGATGGACGGTGTTCCGGTAGAATTCAAAGTGGCAACAATCTTTTGTGCTATGATTGCACTTTTTCCAATGCCTGTGACGATTACCCGACCTTGGAGATGCAGGATTTTATTTATCACGGTAACAAAATCATCATCAATATATTGAGCCAGAGCAGCTACTGCTTTCGCTTCTTCTTGAATAGCCTGAATAGCTATATTTTTTATTTCGTAGTTGTTTTTCACAAAAAATACTCTTACTTTTATGTATTAGAATAGATTGCAAAAATAGATTATTTTTCAGGATTATTTCTTCATTTATCTATCTTATTTTTGCCCAAGGCGCAATGGAAATAGAAAAATCACTTTTCGACAATTTACAGGATTTTTTTGGTTTTGATACTTTTAAAGGAGATCAAGAGGCTATTATAACCAGTATTCTTCAAAAGAAGGATACGTTTGTTATTATGCCAACCGGGGGAGGGAAATCAATTTGTTATCAACTGCCAGCACTCATGAGTGGGGGAACTGCAATTGTAATTTCCCCGTTGATTGCTTTAATGAAAAACCAAGTTGATCAGCTTCGTGCATTCGGCGGCGAAGACAGTATCGCTCATTTTTTGAACTCCTCACTGAACAAGAGTGAAATCACCCGGGTAAAGGAGGATGTGCTTGCGGGCAAAACCAAGTTGCTGTATGTCGCTCCTGAATCACTTGCTAAGCAAGACAATGTGGAGTTTTTGCATCAGATAACCGTGTCTTTTGTGGCCGTAGATGAAGCGCATTGTATCTCCGAATGGGGGCACGACTTTAGACCGGAATATCGCAAAATACGGCAGGTTATCAATGAGATAGGGGCGAATATTCCTATTATCGCCTTGACAGCAACTGCTACTCCAAAAGTGCAATCCGATATTCGCAAAAACTTACAGATGAATGATGCAGTACTGTTCAAATCATCATTCAACCGAAGCAATTTATACTATGAGGTACGTCCCAAAAAAGATGTCGTCAAAGAAATCGTACGGTTTATCAAGACAAAATCCGGTAAGACAGGTATCGTCTATTGCTTGAGCAGAAAGAAGGTGGAGGAAATAAGCGAGGTATTGAACCTGAATGGGATCAAGGCACTGCCTTATCACGCCGGACTTGATGCGAAAACCAGAGCTGATACACAAGATAAATTTCTGATGGAAGATGTAGAAGTGATTGTCGCTACAATCGCTTTTGGAATGGGGATTGACAAGCCTGATGTCCGCTATGTTATTCACCACGATATTCCGAAATCCATGGAAGGCTATTACCAGGAAACTGGCCGGGCCGGCCGGGATGGAGGAGATGGCTACTGTTTGGCTTTCTACTCAGAAAAAGACGTCGAGAAGCTAACAAAATTCATGAAAGATAAACCTGTGGCCGAACGTGAGATCGGTACACAGATACTCAAAGAAGTCATTGATTATTCCGAATCAGCAGTCTGCCGCCGTAAACAGATTCTTCATTATTTCGGTGAAAATTTTGACGAACAGGGTTGTAGCAACATGTGTGATAATTGTCGTTCGGAAAAAGAATATTTTGAAGCCGAAGAGTCCTTGAAAGATATATTAGGATTTATTAAGGAACAGGGCGAGAAATTTGATGATCATCATGTCATTAATGTCATGATCGGACAGAACAATCAACCTGTATCTTCCTATAAACATGACGAACACCGCTTGTTCGGTTCAGGAAAAGAGAAAGGCGTCATTTATTGGAAGTCTTTGGTAAGACAGGCTGTACTGGATAATTTTATTGAGAAAGATATTGACCATTATGGCTTGCTGAAACTGACCGACATCGGTCGACGTTATCTGGACAATCCATATCAGTTAAAGTTTGTTTTAAACCGCCCTATTGAAGGCGGAGAGAGTACAAGTGGAGAAGATGCCGGTCATGGGACCGGAGCACTCGACACGACTTTATTGGGTATGCTCAAAGACTTGCGTAAAAAGATTGCCAAGAGTAAATCCCTTCCCCCTTTTGTTATCTTTCAAGATCCTTCTTTGGAAGAGATGTGTACACATTATCCTGTCAATATTGACGAATTAAAACAGATTCAAGGTGTAGGGAATGGTAAAGCGATTAAATTTGGCGCTTCCTTTATCGCGCTGATCAAAGACTATGTGGAGGAAAATGAAATCGACCGTCCTGTAGACCTTGTTATCAAAAGTACAGCTAATAAATCTGCGCTGAAAGTGGCGATTATCCAAAATATTGACCGCAAGATCGCACTGGATGATATTGCTGCAGCAAAAGGGATTACCTACGAGGAAATATTAAAGGAAATCGAAACGATCGTTAATGCAGGTACAAAGATAAATATCAATTATTTTATTGATGAGATTATTGATGAGGACCGCCAGGATGAAGTGTACGATTACTTTAAAACAGCTGAAACTGATTCGATCAACGATGCGCTTAAAGAATTGGGAGGAGACGATTATACGTTTGAAGACCTCCAACTGATGCGTATCAAATTTTTATCTGAATTAGGTAATTAAAATTTTTATATAATTTATATGATCAACAAATACATTCCTGAAATAAAGAATGGAACTTCGCAGAATTTCTTTTTAATGGCTGGACCATGTGCGATTGAGGGAGAGGAAATCGCTTTGCGAATTGCTGAAAAAATTGTTACGATTACAGATAAACTTAACATCCCTTATATTTTCAAAGGCTCGTACCGTAAGGCCAACCGATCGCGTTTGGACTCTTTTATGGGTATAGGTGATGAAAAAGCGTTGAAAATTTTGGAGAAAGTTGGGAAGACTTTCGGCGTTCCGACCGTAACGGATATTCATGAAAGCCATGAGGCGGAAATGGCAGCGGCATATGTTGATGTCCTTCAGATCCCGGCATTTTTATGCAGACAAACGGATCTACTGGTCGCTGCGGCAAAAACCAATAAAGTCGTTAATGTGAAAAAAGGACAATTTCTAAGTGCTGGATCCATGAAGTTTGCTGTAGATAAAATTGTGGAGTCTGGCAATGAGAAAGTCTTTTTGACCGATCGTGGCAATACGTTTGGCTACCAGGATCTGATTGTTGATTACAGGGGAATTCCTGAAATGCGTTCCTTTAATGTGCCGACAGTAATGGACTGTACACATTCACTTCAGCAACCGAATCAGACATCTGGAGTAACTGGCGGAAAGCCAGCATTGATCGAAACCATTGCCAAAGCAGCGATTGCTGTGGGTGCTGATGGCCTATTTATCGAAACCCATCCTGATCCTGCAAATGCAAAATCTGATGGCGCAAACATGTTGCACCTTGACCTGCTTGAAGGACTGATGGAAAAATTAGTACGTGTTAGACAAGCTATTTTATAGTATAATAAATAAATCGCGATAGAAAGGAGCCAATAGGCTCCTTTTTTAATCAATTCAAACTTAAATCTAAGTTACCGCATGTTTTCAAAAGTTTCTTTCATGGCATTCATGCTGTTCTCGCTTTCGTTTGTCAAAGCACAGCAAAATTACACCTGGTTTTCACCGCTTGAAGATAAACACGTCGAAGGCCGGCTTGACAACCAAAAGCTGACCGCTTTTAACCGACTTCCAGATGAACTGGAGAAACAAGTCCGTAAACCTGTATGGGAGCTGGGGCAAAATGCTGCTGGGGTCTATATAGATTTTCAAACATCGGCGTCAGAAATAACTGTGCAATATCAAGTCGCTGGTGGATTGAATATGCCCCACATGCCTACTACAGGTGTGAGCGGCCTGGATCTCTACGCCTACGATAAAACCAATAAAGACTGGAAATGGGCCTATGGTAATTATGATTTTTCAGATACCATTTCTTACACATGGAAAAATATTGGTAAGAATGATAACTTTAATTATCGTTTATACCTTCCTTTATATAATACAGTTAAATGGCTAAAGATAGGTGTTCCAAGTCATGCGAAATTAACATACACACATACCGCTACGTTAAAACCCATTGTGGTCTATGGAACCTCTATCGGCCAGGGGGCATGTACCAGCCGTCCGGGACTTGCCTGGACAAGTCAGGTAGGTCGTATTTTCGATAACGAAGTTTTGAATTTATGCTTTTCGGGGAACGGCCGTCTTGAACAACCTATCCTAAATGTCATGAATCATGTGGACGCAGCATGTTATGTTTTGGACTGTATTCCCAATCTGGCGATTACAAAATCACTGACGGAAAAACAGCTGGATTCCTTATTGGTCAACGCAGTTACATGGCTGAGAAAAGACCATCCGACAACGCCGATCATCTTAACACAGCATAGTTCAGGAAATATGCCTACGGTTTTTAATGAAGATAAAAATAAAGAATATCAACAAAGCAGCCGTGTCCTAAAGGCAACATTTGAAAAGTTACAATCTCAGGGTGTTCGCCAGCTTTTTATGTTATCTAGTGGGGAATTGGGGCTGGACTTAAATTCTACAGTAGATTATGCCCACCCCAATGATCAGGGAATGGAACGTATCGCCAATGCTTATATTAAACTACTGAAGAATGTGCTAAAATAAAACTTTCATGCTCTCGTAAGCACATTCCGGCCAACAAATTAGGCATAGCGAGCGCATGGTTACCTGAATGAAAAAGATACGAATCAATAATAAAAAAGGGAAGTGCTTAACTTCCCTTTTTTATTTCTTTTTTAATTTCATCGTCATCTTTGCTTTTTCACCGCCGCCATAATTGAAAGTTTTAGCATTGCTTTCTTTCTTTTGATGAAATGCTCCACCGCGGGAACTGTCTTCCTGTTCGTCCTTGGTTGCTTTTTTCTTTTTATCATTTGCGGGATTGTAGATCTGAAGATCCTCTGGCAGATCCAATATGTCCATTCTCTTGCCAACAGCCTGTTCGATTTTTCTGACCATAGGAAGTTCCAGATCGGTCGAAAATGTCAATACTACGCTATCCTCATTTTGCTCATTCTTGACTAAATGATTTAAAAAGTCCTCCTTTTCATTTGGTAATTCAAATTGAAAAATAAAAGGAATATTGGCGAGATCAACCGCATTCGTATTTTCGCGGGCAATGATTAATACGCGGGAATGTTCATCTTCTATAAAATCTGTTGTTGATTCGTAACCAAAATCATCATAAAACAATGGATTTAAAATAGCGATCTCCGTTTTGTTCTGTTGAAATAAGCTGCTTGCCAATTTTTGCGCCGTAAGCTTTGAATTTACAAAAACAATCACCTTTTGAAATACTTCTTTATCCTGCAAAAGGTAATTTAACAAATTGATCTTGGTGGTGAAGTTGGGTAGCTGATACAATAAAAGATCCAAGGTGTCAATGGTTTCATTTTCCAGTTCATCGACTTCCACCAATGCGTAATCCTCATTTAGATGCGTATCTATCATGTCATATAGTTTCTGATGCGCAACGGTACTAAAGATCAGGTGTTGTACTTTACCACAGCTTTCGGCCAATTCCCTTACAGGATTTTGCATGCCCTGTTTGATGATTTCTTCTGCATCATCAATAATTAATGTTTGGATACGGTTCAGATTGAGCGCTAATTTGAGATAGATTGCCCGGGCTCGGTTAGGTGTAGCTACGACAATATCCTTTCCGGCAACTAATTCTTCTATTTCCTCTTCCATACTTCCACCAGCTCGTAAGCCGATAATGCGAAGATCTCTATTTTTACTGAGTTGATAGAATTTTTCAACGATCTCGTCGATGCGCTCTTCATTGGGAGCAAGGATTAAAAACTTAGGTGCTTCATCATTTGTGAATTTTAATTTCATCAAGGTTGATAATACATAAGTTGTAGTCTTGCCAGCTCCTTCAGGAGCAATCGCAATCACATCTTGTCCGCCAAGAATTCTGGAAATACACCTACTCTGAATTTCCTTTGGAGCCAAATAACCGAGCTCGGTCATTGTTGCAGTCAATCTTTTGCTTAGTTTTAGTTTCTCTAACGACACGTATCCTATAGTTTATGTAAGCTGCAAAAATACACATTTAGTTTTGAGATCAGCTAATGTGCGCCCATTTTTGAGAATACATTAATAATAATAACCCCAGCGACAATCAATATCATTCCGATCACTGCAGCTGTATCGGGGATCTGTTTGAATAAAATCATACCGATCAATGTAATGGCAACAATACCAATGCCCGACCAAATGGCATAAGAGATACCTACCGGCAAATATTTCAGTGTTATACTCAGGAAATAAAAAGCGATAATATAACCAATGATGCAGATGAGAGTTGGTTTCCATAAACTAAACCCCTCGGATTTTTTCAAAAAAGTAGTAGCAAAAATTTCAGCTGCGATAGCGAGGAATAAGTATATATATTTCATCTTCAAGAATTTTTTTGTGACCTAGCAATTTTATACAAAGCTACACTTTTTGCTTTTTACTTGCTTCCAACGGCATTGTATTTGCAAAATTTTGGCGATTGAAATGATGCCGATACGGCGGATCTATGTGGATCTGACAGATTTTGACGGCGATTATAATTGTTTATAATGGTAAATTTATCTAAGTTTGACCAATCCACTAATGGGAATTAATAGACTTTATGGGGTATATTCGTGTTTTTTTTAAAACCTTTGTTATATGCTTAGTTTTTCTATTCTCTTGCTGTCAGCTACATGCACAGGAACATTTGCAGGAGTTACAGAAATCATATTATAATCTTCCCTTGGGAAGTAAAGAACGTTTTCTGCTGACCGGAAAATATGCGCAGGCGCTGTATTTTAATAATGAGAAAGCATTGGCGAGCCAACTGCTCAACGATAATATTCAACTGGCCAAAAATTATCCGGATAAACAATACTACGCTTATTTAAATTGCATTGCAGCAATGAATAGCTACAATGATCATCTCTTTGAGAAATCACGCTTTTATCTGGAGCATGCAAAGTCCGTTCTGCCCATTATCAACGACAACAGTACCAAGGGGTACGTTTATTATTGTGATGGCTGGATTATGACAAGACAGAGCAAAGAAGATCAGGCAGTTTCACAATTTCACAAAGCAATTTCCTTTTTGGAAAAGGCTCCTCAAACCGATGCCAACATTGCGCGAAAATTGGCTATTTATAAGGAATTAACAGCTATTTATGCCAATCAACGGAATTACGATTTTCAGGAGAAATACACGAACCTTTTGCTGGAAACAGCCAAATCCGGCCGCAATGTAAGTACTTTATTCGATGCCTATATGCAGGCCGGCTATCTGTTTGAGGAAGAGTATCGGTCAAATCAAACAGACCCAAACATATTGAAAAAAGCCGAAGAACATTACCTCGAAGCTTACAGAATAGCAAAAAATAATCAGAAGAATCTTGTTAACCCAACGGATATGGCTTATGTTTCCGTTAATTTAGCAAATCTATATCATGAGTTCTATCCCGAAAATTCGGCTAAAAAGGCCACTTCATTTGCTCAACAAGCTTTAGAAATTGCGCAGGAGACCGGCCAATATGCCCTTACAGTACCTGCTTATGGCATATTGGCGGATGAGGCGTTCAAAAATGGACATCGGGAGCTCGGAAAAAAGTATTTACAGCAGGCGCTTTATAACTTACAGCGGGAACCACATTACGATTATCAGGTAGGGCTCAGTCTTTACAGTAGACTTGCTGAAGTGAGCGTCGAAGAAGGTAGGTATGAGGACGCATTTCAGTATCAAAAGAGTTATATCAATGTTTTCGAGGAAGCTTTCAATTCAGATAAGCTGGATAAAACCAAACAACTTGAAATCAAATATGAACGCGAACTGCACAACCAAAAATTAATGCGGCTGCGATTGGAGGGGGAGAAAAAAGAACAACAGATCAAGTTGATGAAAGCCCTTAATGACCGGCAAAATCAATTGGTTGAGAACTTAAAGTTAAACGAACTAAATCGGACGCAACAGTTGAAGGTGCTTCAGCTGGAACGAGACAAAAAGGAAAAAGACCTGCAATTAAGCCGCCTGGAAAACGAACAGCGATTGCAGGAGCTTGATGTTTCCAAACAGGAAGTTGCTTTTAAATCACGGATGAACTCGATATATATCTGGTTGTTTATTAGTTGTTTGATTGCTGTTGTCTTGCTTTTTTATGCCTATTGGCAGCGATCCAATACGTTGAAGCAAAAGGAGCATTTACATGGCCTTGAGATCGAGAAAAATAACCAGCAGCATGCGATTAAAAATCTAACCGCCATGTTGGCTGGAGAAGAGAAAGAGCGGACACGTTTAGCCCGCGATTTACATGATGGTCTGGGGGGATTATTGTCGAGCACAAAACTGGGGTTGTCCTCGCTCAACGATAAGGGATCTGATCAGCCCGCAGTTAAGGAAGGTATTACGCGGAGTATAGAACTATTGGATGATGCCGTCGATGAGTTACGTAAACTCGCACATAACCTGATGCCGGATCTGATTGTAAAATACGGTTTACAGGAAGCCCTAAGGGATTATGCGGCGCGTATGAGTCAACCGACTTGCCAGGTAGAGTGCGAATTTCTTCAATTTGAATCACATTTAAGTGTAGAACATCAGATCTCCCTGTACAGAATTATTCAGGAACTTGTGAACAATGCGTTGAAACATGCCGAAGCAAGCAATATCTTCATACAACTTTCTGTACATAATGAGCGTTTACATATAACGATTGAAGATGATGGTAAGGGATTTGATACCGAAAAGGTAGATTTACAACATTCCGCAGGAATGCACAACATACAGTCAAGGCTTTCTTTTCTACATGGTGATATGAAGGTTATGTCTGCGCTAGGTGAGGGCACTACCATAGAAATTGAAATGCCGCTTGTTTAATTATAGTGTAAAATGATAAAGATAGCGATTACAGATGATCACCCTCTTTTGTTGGAGGGACTAAAAAATATTATTAATACCCATGAAGATTTTGAGGTGGTGGGTATGTATGCAAGTGCTGTGGACTTATTTAAAAACATTGCATCAGATGCGCCACTTGTATTGTTACTGGATATCAATCTTCCCGATGCAAATGGAATTGATCTGGTAAAGGGATTGAAAGAGAGCTATAAAGAATTAAAAATTATAGCTTTTAGTGTTCATAACGAACTGGCTGTGATCAATAGTATATTAAATGAGGGAGCGGACGCTTATCTTCAAAAAAATGCCACCGGCACTGAGATCATTGCCGCCATATCCGATGTTCTCGTTGGTAAACGTTACATCTGTGCGAAAACCCAAGTCATACTCAATAAGAAGACAGAGGCAGGACTGAAGCAAGTTCCCAAACTTACCCGTCGCGAAAAGGAGATACTGACCTTTGTGGCCAAAGGAATGACAACCAATCAGATTGCTGAATCCTTATTTATCAGTTCACATACCGTTGAAAGCCACCGTAAAAATTTAATGGAAAAATTTCAGACAAAAAGCGTGACTGCGGCCGTGAAATCCGCCATAGAATATGGTTTGATACGCGAAGCTTAAAGGAAATACACGAATTACCTGAATTCAGGGATGAGAATAGCCTCTTGCAT
Organism: Sphingobacterium sp. HMA12; assembly: GCF_002933815.1. Classification (GTDB taxonomy): domain Bacteria; phylum Bacteroidota; class Bacteroidia; order Sphingobacteriales; family Sphingobacteriaceae; genus Sphingobacterium. Next base: position 1,754,649 of record NZ_BEYR01000001.1, on the reverse strand, counting down.
TTGATACTTTTGATGCAATAGATAAGTAGTAGAAAGTATCAAATGTATATGGTTATATCAAATTGTTTATTCCGCTGTCGGGGAAGAAAATTGCTTCGTTATGGTTTTGGTGTAGTATTGTGCTTAGGAGCTGGTTTCGGTACCGTTCGTGCGCAGGCTTTTGTAAGCAAAATACCCGCTGGATCGAATACGGTCGTGGCTATTAATCTCGCCAAGGTCGTCGAAAATGCTGAGGCTTCAACATTGAATAAATTGTTGGATCGTATCGGTTTTTTCAAACATTTTGAAAAGAAAGACATTGATCTGCAAAAAGATTTTCAGCAGACTGGTGTCGATGTAAAAGGGGTAGCTGTATATTACAGAAATGATAGGGATAGTTTGCTATATGGCGAGCTGATTCTCCCGATCGCTGATATGGATCGTTTTGAAAGATTGCTGAAGATGGAAGGAACTTCGCTTCCCGCCATAAGCGGTTATAGTCGTTTTAAAACAGCGGATGGACAATTACTTGCTTGGAATGCTAAGGAGCTTAGGGTGCTGAAGGGAGAGGTTGGGCCAACTTATTTTGCCAACGATTCTATTGCAGGTTTATATGGTATTGAAAATATAGGCTATGCCGCCGCGGCGGTATCGGCGGCTACTGCGGCAGCAGATAAGGCCGAGGCTGCCGCTAATTGTGCTGATTCTGTATTAATGGATTCCACCGCTATGGAGTGGGAAGCATATGACTTTGATACATCGCAAGCTGAGGTACAGCAAGAGGAAGAAGAGCCATTGGAGGTCTATGAGAGTGTGCAGAACGCCGAAACAAGTGTGTATGACAATCAGATCAACTATGATTCACTTGATACCGCTTTTGAGGAAGTGAATAGACGAAATGATTCCATTAAAAATAGATTGTTGGAAAAATGGCTGCTGCATGAACAAGAACAATTATTGAGCGGAAAATATCCAAATATAAGTGCACAGGAGCAGGCTCGATTATTAAAGAATGTAGATCTGGCGCGTGTGTGGCTACCCCAAATTGACGGCTTTTATAAGGGACTTCATTCTGTACGCTCGATTGTGGACGCCTATTATAATACAAGTAATTTCTCTTTGGAAAGTGGATATAAGGACATGTTCTTTGATCTGGCGCAACAACGAAATAAAATTACACTGAAAACCAGTGTAACCTTGGGGAAAGACCTAATAAGCCTAACCAAAAAATTGTACGCCAGAAAGCCCAATCCGAAATTCGCAAAGTATTTAACAACCGAAACATTCGGGTATTTTAATGTCAATGTGAATACCGAAGCATACCTCAATGAAATACCAGTATTTTTTACAAAAAACCTAAAAAAATATTTTGGAAAAGAAAATGAGGTTCTTGAGCTTATGGCCCTCGGACTTGAAATTGCACTGGATGAAAAGGCTATCTCCAAAATTATGCCCGGCGATAATTTGGTCGTTGTCAATGGAATCACTAATTTAAAGATCGACTATGTTGACTACGATTACGACGATAATTACGATTTAAAGGAGGTTCATAAGAGCAAGGAAGAGAAGGTACCTTCTTTTATCTGGATGTTTACATCCAAAGATCAAAGAATCTTCAAAAAAACATTGGATGTCGCTGTATCAAAGGCCGATGCAAGCTTTGCGGGAGGTATTTATAAAATCAAACAAGGCAATGGCAAAGATTTTCCATTGTATCTTATGTTCAACGAAGACCTGGTAATGATCAGCAACGATAGCCTGCAACTAAATAAAATTTTGCACAAAGATAACTTTCCCACCAAACTCAATACATCGTTTGTTAAGCTTATGAAAGGAAGTAAATTTTCTGCGGCTTTCCAAACAAAGGAGATACCGGGGCTGACAAAAGATTTGAATCTCGTATTGGGTAATAGTTGGCGCGCTACGTTAGATGAATTGAATAATTATGGTAATTTTACGTTGAGTTCCAAAGGAATTGTTGGTGATAGATTGGAAACAGATTTGCGACTTGAGTTACCGACAAAGGCAAACAATGCGCTACAGTTTGTTATCAACCAATTGCTAGATGGAATTGTGCCGGATGAACAAGCCGAACTGGATAAACCAATTGATGTGACTGACAATGATTAAAAAAGGAATAATTTGGACTTTAGGTATTATCGTAGGATTAGCGATAATAGGCTGGGGCATTTATATCGTTAGACAGCAGCAGTCGTATAAATCTGTCGTTCATAAGAGGACGAAGGCATTGTTAACAATCTCTTTGGATGATATCTTGTTGAACCAACTCTTTGATAAATGGCAGACAGCACCGAAAGGAGGGCAGGACTTCGCTAAAAAATTGACTAAGCTAAAAGATAATGGAATCGATATCAAGGCCAATGTATTTCTTTTTTCCCTTGAAGATAGTGCGAAAAACTTCTATGCATTTTTTGATCTGAAAGATGAAAAGCAATTTTTGACCTTTTTAAAAGAGGGTCTTTCCGTTGATTCCATTGAAAATAATGTTGCTCCGGGAGTGAATTATGCTTACCAGGAGACGAATAAAATTGCATTTGTCTGGAAAGGTGACGCTCTATTGGTGGGATTAGGCTTTCATCTCGACAAAAAGAAGGAAGAAATGCTCCGGTTGATTCAATCGGACACTGAGCGCGTTTCTATTGACAGTTTCATCAATCATCCAAGCGAATTAACACGTAAATCGTTGCGTTATAGTGATATTTCTACAAAAAATTTTATTGAATTTGACTTGAAAGGCAACCGCGTTGAGATTGTGGGGGAACTGCAGTCAAATACATGGAATTTTCCGCAAGAATATCTTGTCCGCGAGCTGGTCGATGCGGATTACATCAGCAAAGGCTGGATCAATTTTCCGGACAAACGTTTGAAAACCGTGATAAAGGATATTCTCGTTGATCTTCCGTTAGCAGCGGACTCGATTATGGCGCATGCAAACGGGAATTATGTTGATATAGAAGTTTTGAATAGTCAAGTTGTACAAACGGATACCATCATTAATTATGCTGTCAACGACAATTTTGAAACTGTGGAGGAGAAAACTCCCTATGAAAGTAAAGTACCTAATGTTAGGTTGAGCATAAGAGGTGATGCGGGCTTACCAAAGTTTTTGCCCAATAAATTATTTTACCAATGGTTTCAGAAAAGAGATGATCAAGTCAGTATCTTATCTACCGCCCCAACGATAGATAGATTACAGTCAAAATATGCAAAAACGAATAGTCTTTCACACGTGGCGATTCATCTTGCTGACTGGCCGAATGGTCTAAAAGTGGCTCCGGTCTTAATGCTAAAAGCCGTTGCTTCAGATATGGATCTGAGTTTGAAAGTTGTCCGCTCCAATCAGCTTATTCTACAGGGTACCATTCGGGATTATTCGCATGAATAAAAAGGGAATTCGCCAATAAACCCGCAGCGTTTCTTCGTAAATTCAAAACATTCTTTGCCAGTAGGTGGTTTATTCATATTAACAAAGACCACCACTATGGATATAAGGACTAAAAGTCGAAGTAAAATAAAGACGTACTGGCGAATTTTGAAGAGTTCAGTTGCGGGGTTTCTCAATGAAGATTCCATGAAATATAGTGCTTCCTTATCTTACTATACCGTTTTTTCCATTGGCCCGATACTCGTGTTGATTATTGCCCTTGCGGGCATATTTTATGGCGAAGATGCCATTGAAGGGAAGGTGTTTATGGAGTTACGGGGACTAGTGGGGAACAGTGCCGCCAAACAGATTCAGGAAGTTATTCAAAACCTCGAACTATCGGGCAAATCTAATATGGCCCTGTTGATCAGTAGTATCACTCTGATTTTAGGAGCAACAAGTGTATTTGGGGATATCCAAAATTCGATCAATAAAATCTGGCATGTACGGGCCAAGCCAAAGAAAGGCTGGTTGAAGTTAATCCAGGATCGTTTGTTGTCTTCTTCCTTAGTCATCGGTCTGGGTTTTTTACTGGTGGTCACCCTGATCATTAATGGTGTAATTTTGGCATTAACGGGGCAATTACAGCGCTATTTTCCCGATATGACAGTCATGTTGCTTGACGGGATTAATTTTGCGATATCGTTTGGGATTATATTCGTACTTTTTAGCATTATCTTTAAAGTGCTTCCCGACGTCAATATTCAGTGGCGTACTGTACGTGCCGGCGCCTTATTTACTTCGATTTTGTTTGTACTGGGCCGCTACCTGATTGGAATATACCTCGAACATTCGGCTACGCAGGATACCTATGGTGCGGCAGGTTCCTTTGTCTTGATTTTACTATGGGTGTATTATACGGCTGCCATTTTATATTTTGGAGCGATCTACACCAGAGAGTACGCAACCGTGATGGGTATTCCGATTGAGCCAGCTCAATTTGCCGTACATGTGGAAACTCAGGAGATCGAACGCGCGGGCGGCGAGATTCCTCCAGCCCCGCTTACGCAGGAGGAGAAACAAGTCGTAGCTGACCAAACAGATGATTTCAAGGTGTAAGACGCAAATAGTTTATAGGCAGAACTCACATCGTCATGATTAAGCGTTTTTCGTATCGGAATTTGTAATATATTCGCACTGTGTAAATTATGATTTGTTAAGTCCAGCGATTTGGCTTATTTATACATCAGCAACCTTTTAAATTCCTATTGAGACACTGTTTCTTCGGTGTCTATTATATTTTGCTCACGATACAATTTTTTGCCAATAATGCCTTTATCCCCCAGTGCCCGTCCCTTAATAAGCCATGAAGTGCCAAACAGAAATAGTGAAAGTGCTTCAAAGACCAATGTAGCATACTCAAAAAGCTTAAATGGGATTAAGGCAATACAAAGGATTATGCCATAACCGCAAAATCTGTAGATGTTATTTTCATTGACCATGCTGATTGGAATTGCTGTGTTGAGCGCTTGCCCAATTGTAAATACGTGAATAGAAAGGATGGCAAAAGTGAGAAAAAGTACGGCGGAAAATCCATAATGCAGTTCCTTTAAGCCAAAGGAAATCAATGTACATTGTGTACAGCTGGTACCGATCGGATCCGTCGGTACCAATGCAACTCCAATAGCCATGAATCCCGCAAGGTTTGTGAGGAGGTTATCATTCTTCCAGAAGACTTTATTGCCATTGCCCTTATAACAAATTAAGAATAAACCTACAGCGCATAATGTTCCTGTAAAAATTTCCCGAAGGTTTGAGAAGTAATAGTGACTTATGGAAGGTTGAATACCGGTCCCGAAAAACTTGAATAACGAAAGTGATACCAAGATGATGGGCAAAAAAATACCCAAATAACCGATAGCCCTGCGTAATCTTCGATAGGCAAAAAGATTTTGGTGCTGAATTTTATTGATATGCATAAATAGGGTACTGAATAGGTTCTCTTTTTTGGAAGTTAATAACCAACAATCATAACTGATCAAGCGAATAGAGGTTTACATTTTTTATTGCTTTCTGACCTCCTTATACAGTCTATCAACATCTTTCTTTTGAAAAAGGGCAGTTCCTTCAGCCATTGTGGTGGCCGAACCACAGGCGATTCCCATGCGAAGTATTTCTTCAGTTGTTCCCTGTGTGACCAAGACGGACACCATGCCGGCCACCATACTATCTCCGGCACCAACAGTACTACGTATTTTTACAAGTGGAGGTACCATCTGAATTTTTTCTCCCGCGGTATACAATACAGCTCCTTGGGCGCCCAAAGAGACGACGACAATGGTAGCTTGTTTCTTGGCAATTATTTGTTGGGCAGCATGATCTAGATCGGCGTTTTCCAGCTCGTTTTTTCCAACAAGTGCTGCTAATTCGCCAGCATTTGGCTTCAGCAAAAATATCCCTTCTTTCAGTGCCACTTTCAGTGCATCGCCTGAAGTATCTACGATTACCTTACTTCCTTTCGCTTTATATTTATTGATAAGAAACCCGATAAAGTCAGCAGGAACATCGCCGGGGAGACTACCACTAATGACGACAAAATCCGGCGCAGAGGATATTTGGTCGATAACAGTCAGAACCTTTTCTTGTTCATTTTTTGAAAATGCCTCACCAGGAAATCCAAATCGGTATTGTTGGTTAGTGGTCTTGTCTACTACGATAAAATTTTCCCTTGTTTCACTGCCTAAATGGATCGGTAGGATATCGAGCTCTTCCTTTTTCAATAAATCCTCGAGCATAGTGCCCGTTTTTCCGCCCGATGTAAAAAGTGCATCTGAAGGTATGTCAAGCCGCTTGAGTGCCCGACTTACGTTAATGCCACCACCGCCAGCTTCGTATTTTGGGCGATCGCAGCGCAATTTCTTTTCGGGAACAATGCTTTGAACGCTGGTGCTCTTATCGACCGAGGGATTTAATGTTATGGTTAAAACAGTTTTTTTCATCCTATTGCTTTTATTAAATTTAGGATTTTCCTAGCATATTTTTACTAGGTACCAGCGATAATAGCCCAATGATACTGCTCACGTTAAATTTCTGTATAGATAGTCTTTTATTTTTCTTTGGGCCAGATACCGTAATAACTCGTTTTCTCGTCTAGTTAATGCCAGGTTTGGGCTGCACATAAGTCTCGATATTTACTTGAGGTGCCATGTTCGGTTGTACTATCGATCGACAATTTCCCTTTGAGAAAATTAACCCGATTCTGGATATTCTTCAAGCCAATCCCCGTCGCATTTGCAAGTTTGGTTGGGTCGAATCCTTTTCCATCGTCATCTACCGTGATTAAAATGCTGTCCTTTTCTTGAATAAGTTGGACAAGAATATTTTTAGCCTCGCCATGCTTGATCGCATTTGTTAATAATTCCTGCACAATACGGTAGATATGAACAGTATTATTCGGGCAAAGATCGGTGAATAAACTATTGGACTGAAACTCTATCTGCACTTCGGAGCTTATACTATCTGCGCATAAGTCATGCACTGCTGTTGCAAGTCCATTTTTGAGCAGGTTTTCGGGCATCATTCCCCTTGCGGTTCTTCTGAGCTCACCAATAGCGATGCCTAATTGCTCATTTGCATTCTGCACCTTAAGTGTTTTATCTCCGCTTGGATCGGAAAGTTTCAGTGTATGCAGATAACCCATAATTTGTCTACCCTTTGCCTGATATAACGGGATCTTCGTTTTTTTGGATAGCGCTAGCGATCTATAGCCATATTGAAAGGCAGAAATACTATCTCCACGGACAAAATATTCTCGGGTAAGCTTATTCGAGAGTGAAAGTTTAGCGGTGTCGGATTTGGCCGCCATAAATTCATTTCTTAAACTATCTATCGCACCAGTACCCTGACTATATACTAGATGTAGCGATAGCATCGCATAGATCAAATGGAAAAGGAGTTTCTTCATTGGTGGCTAGTAATTACGTGCTGATCAGTATTTTAAAATGACAAGCTTTATCCATTGACAAACATATCAAGTTTTGGCAACTATAGCAATACAGATAAACCATTAAAATTATCCTCCCATTTTTAGGAGGGTAAAGTGCTTCTAGCATAGAACACTTTATAAAAAATATTCGGTAAAAATCAATGCTATTCTATTTGGCCAAATCGTACTGGTGTATTTCGTTTTTTACCAGAAATTATTTTTTAGGTCTTTGTTTGATCTGCAGGTAAAGCTCCCCGGTTTTTTAACCATTTGCGAATTGGTTCGTCATACCATTTTAAACTGATGTAGGCTAACAAAATGCTGCTGATAAGAATAAGCAAGGCATAAGGCCAGGCCTGTGCAAAGGTCATCCCTTTATGATTACTGATCCATGCAACGTAAAAATAGACAATTGGATAATGCACTAAATAAAGCGGGTAGGAGATATCGCCGAGAAATTTACAAATCTTATTCTCTCCAGACGTATGTATTTTGCCAGAGGCCCCAAGATAGACGATGAATGGAAAGGCAATGATGATACAAAACGATTCGTAGATACCATTCATCCAAAGGTGGTCGGCACCACCGATGCGGGGCATATACAGGATGATGGCAAGCAAGAGGCTGCACCAAAAAAAAGTGTGCTTAACCCGGGCGGGTTTTGTGATTCTTGAGAGCAATAAGCCCGCAAAGAAAGGATATATTGTTCGGGTAATTCCAATACGTAGCTGTTCCATATTTAGTGTCCAACCGCCGCTGACATCACCATTTGGGCTTGTAATAGCCAGATGTGCAAGCGCTGCTGCCGCAATAAATACCAAAATAGCCAAGGCTGTTTTTGACAGTTTACGGATGCCTACTGCATAGAGGATATTGGCCATGTATTCAAAGAATAACGACCAGCCTACACTATTGAGTGGATGCATTTCTTGCCAGCCCCGAATATCCAATGATAACGGAACGGGTAATATCGTGTAACCGATAAGCATGACAAGCAACATTTTCCATAGTGGAACGGTGTGTATAAGCGGCCAGATGGTCGAATCTGTAAAGTAAAAGCCAATGGCTCCAAGGGTCATCCCTAAAACTACCATGGGCTGAAGGCGTTCGATCCTGCGTTTTAAAAAGGTCCCTACGCTCATCTGATCCCAGCGGTCATCATAAGCATAGCCAATCACAAACCCGGACAGGAGAAAGAAAAAATCAACCGCAAGGTAACCATGGTTGACTAAAATATCCAGATGCCCGGTTCCCAAAGGCTCAGTCAAGTGAAAAGTGACCACGATGATGGCGGCGATACCACGTAATCCATCCAGTATGGGGAAATGTGATTTTGTAAAGAGACTATTTTGATTCATTATTTGTTGGATACGGAATTTAAGCCCGATTATCGTTTATATAAGGTCTTATTTAATTAAATGGATGAAATTAAATAAATAACCGCTCGAAGCTCCTTCAAATTATATCAAATTCCCAACAAATAGTCTCATTTTCCTGCTTTAATTAAGATTGGATGCGATTAAGCGAATTCCTGATTAAATTATCGGAATTCGCCAAGAAAAGATGGTTTGCTTCCAGATAATTCATCAGAAGTAATTTTAGCTCCAAATTCTTTTGATACAATATATATTTTTATATCCGAAGATTTAACCAGAGACAAATAGTGGTTAAAGACCTTGAGAATAACATCGTTAGGGACGTTATCTTCATATTTATAGGATTCAATAAAGATGTTTTCGTCGATCTTATTCTGATACACTTCTTTTGGTGTTTGTATGACGATTTCTACGATGATATTTCCATCAATCCATTTAAGGCCAAAGCTAGATGCGATATTAAATAGACTCCTTTTATCATCTGTAGGTTGATTGGGTAAACCATGTTTTTCGATTTTTGCGTTGATCAATTTTGCATTGATCAACTTGCATAGCGCCTGGATGCTTGTTCCATCAAGTTGTTTTTTGCTGACCATTAGTGCTTCGGCATATGAGTTGTCCGAGCTGGTTACCAGCGCGAGATTATCAAAGTTCAAATTTCCAATTTTTGCAGCAACATGTCCAATAGATGCCGAGTTTTGGATCGCGTAATGGTTGAATTCATATTTTTTCTCCCCTTTTATCGTAAAATCAAACCGGGTAGACTCTGTGCGTAATTTTTCAATATCACAGAGATCCTCCGCCAGTTGGATGGGGTTTAATATATCAAGATTTAGGCTGGGGTTAAAATAGGAGGGGATGGGTAAAGATAAATTAAGGCCTGATAAATCAAGCGGAACCAGGAGCTCAAGTAGTTTTTTTCGCTCATTCCTGAGCTTTTCCACCTCTTTAAAATAAACACCGCTTTCAATCGGTAACAAATTTACTGCAAATCGATTTTCTCCATCTCTCCCGGCATAATGAAACATAATCTTCAATTTTTCCGGTTCACTTTCTACGGCATACACACTGTCCAACAGCTCGCCCGATTGTTTTAGGCGACAATTGGTGATCGATTTAAACTGTGATAATTTGATTTCTTGCTGATCAGGAAAAGAAAATTTAAGCAAATCACCATGCTTCGTCAAATGGATCTGCATATTGGCGAGCATTTCCATATAGGATAAGGTAACACCCCATATTTCTTTATTATCTATTCTGGTAACGTTATCTGTTTTCCAATAACTTTCAACTTCTTGCCCGATAGCGTTTTTTAAAAATAGTATTCCAAGTGATAGCAATAATAATTTCTTCATGCATCTAGTATTTTGCCCTCCAGCTCATCAAAAACTATTCCTTTATTTTCTTTCAATACGATTTTCAACGATTCTTTTTTGTGATGAGCTCTTTTACATCAATTCAATTACTAAAATTAGTGTGTACGCCGTCAGACCTTGATCTTTTTCTTCTTTAATCGTATTCCTTATACTGGAAAATCATGCTAGTCCAACGAATAGTAAGTGATCACCAGCAAATATAAAATTGAACCTGGATGACATAAGAAATGCATTAAATTTATAGTGGAATCAGTACCTATTCTCGGTAATTGCCTACTCAGAATAGGTACTTAAGTAATAAACGCTGTTCACCCGTAGAAAGACCCGTCCGTGCGCTGGCAAATGCACCGGATTTTAAAAGGATTAGGAGTAAAAAATCAAGTATAGAAGTTTAAATTTTGAAGGATGTATAAATTCATTGTCTTGTCCCTGTCTTTGCTCGGTTGTACTGACGGCAGTCATAAAACTCCAAATCAACCTAAAGCTATGGAAGATGTAGAAATAAAATCTGTTGAAATCCTCAGTAGCGGTGGCGAACTTGGGTACCACACGCGTATTTTAATAAACAAGGATTCCACGCACTATAAGCAAACTGTTGCCGCTAATCCGGGCAATAATTCAGAATATCATAAAAAAACATCACCTCAGGATTGGAAGATCCTAATTGCTAAAATCGATCTGGTGGAGTTTAAGGCATCCGAGGAAGGCAAGAGTGTTCAACCCGTGGACGGTATCGATACCAAAATTAGTATTGTAAGTAATAGGGATACGACTTCCAAAGTGAATGCCTATCATAGTACCGTGTGGAAGAAAATTTTCGAATACGTTTATTATACATCAAAACCTGCTTTTCCTCGTCATCCAAGGGAAGATACCAAATAACCAGATCAACTCCATTACCAGGTAAATGATTTAAAAGGAGCGGACATGAGTAGAGATCAATACCTTTCGCTTTAATTGATATTGCTTATCACAAATGAATAAACAAGCAAATTATAGAAAACCGCAATTTTCGGATTTTCCAGCCCATACACTAAACCTAATTTTATACCATTAAAAATCATAATGATGGAAAATATAGAAGCACGGTTAGCTGCTAAGAACTGGCAGGAAATCACAAGGGAATTGCACGATAAGGGTTTTGTTATTGTCCAGGATGTATTGAATGAAAAGGAATGCGATGCACTGATTGCAGCATATAATGCAGATGGCACCTACCGTAAAACAATCCATATGGAACGTTATCGTTTTGGTCAGGGCGAGTACAAATACTTTCAGTACCCTTTACCAGAACTGATTACAACCCTGCGTGAAAAAGTATATGTTGCAATAGCACCCGTTGCCAACCAATGGATGCAGGAGCTGAACATAAATAAGAAATTTCCTGCTACGCATAAAGCAATGAAAAAGCTATGCAAGGAACACGGACAGGAAAAACCTACAGTCCTTATTTTAAAATATGGGAAGGGTGGCTTTAATACGTTGCACCAAGATTTGTACGGTGAGATTTTCTTCCCGATGCAAATGGTTTTGATGCTTGACCAGTTTGATAAGGATTATACAGGTGGTGAATTTGTTTTAACCGAACAAATACCACGCGCTCAATCTAAGGCAAACGTACTAAAACCTAACTGTGGCGACATGGTTATTTTTACTACAAATTTCCGTCCGATGAAGGGATCCAAAGGCTATTATCGGGTAAATATGAAGCATGGTGTAAGTCCGGTCCATACGGGAAGCAGGCATAGTCTTGGCATCATCTTTCATGATGGACTTAGCTAACAGAAAGGGTTAATACTGTAAAAGCCGGAAGTAAGATATATTTTGCTTTGCCAGCCCTCAAATGCCTTAAAGAACTCGACTATCGCTGGTCTATTGTCTTTTGTTCTGATAATGCCATGATTAACTAATGGGTTCAAAAGACTGGCATCGCCGTGAGGTGCTAAACGGACCGGGCATCGTACTTTCTACTTTCTTATTATTCATGGTTCAAAACAATAATCTCCGCCAAAAATAAAAAATCCGAAACTTGCTATAAATTAAAAAAATGTCGCCAAACTGATACCGCAAGAAACGGATTTTCTACAGTGAATGGTCTGACTACTTTTGAACTATCAAACGGGTGAGAAACTTTTAAACAATTTAAAATTTTTATAAAATGGAAAATCAAAAAACAAAAGAGGAATTGAATAAAGAAGTAGTTTTACGTTGGTTTACACACTTCTGGGGCGAAACATTCGACCTTTCAATCGTTGATGAAATTGCACCAGCAGATATGCTGTTAAAATATTCACTTCATGAACCACGCAACGGCCGTGAAGACATCAAATCATTTATGACAGATTTTCGTGCTGCATTCCCTGATTTGAATTTTTGGGGTACAGCGGACCTGATTGCCGAAGGAGACTCACTTCCCGAATCAACAGGGAGAAAAATGCACTTCACCGGAACAACCGTATTGAAAGTAGTAGATGGAAAAATCGTTGAAGAAATTGGTCACTTAAACGCTATCGCTTATAAGTCAGTACAAGTCGGTTTAATGGTAGACTCGCCCATGTCAGTAGGTTTTGATGCTTCATTTGAAAACGTAAGTATTCGCAACAAGGCAGAAAATCAATAAATAAATTCAATTTTTAATTATAGCAGTTATTAGTTATGAATACAATAGAACAGAGATTAAAGATAAAAAAATGGGATATAATCCTTGATGAATTAAGCAGTAAAGGATTTGCCATTGTCCCTGGCCTAATCAACGATAAAGAATGTGCAGAGCTGCTCCATGAGTTCAAGGAAGAATACCGATACAGAAAAACGGTCGTTATGGAACGCTACCGCTTTGGTAAAGGCGTTTACAAATACTTCAATTATCCGTTGCCTAACATTCTGACGGAATTACGAGCGAATTTTTATACTTATCTCGCCCCTGTTGCCAATAAATGGTTTGAGGTATTGAAAATAAATATCCGCTATCCTAAAACGCATAAAGAGTTCATTGACGAGTGTAAGGAAAACGGGCAGGAAAAAGCTACTGCTTTAATTCTTGGATATGGTGCAGGTGGATTTTGTGCAATGCACCAGGATTTATATGGCGAGGTTTATTTTCCGATGCAGATCGTCCTTTTCTTAGATGACATTGACAAGGATTATACCGGAGGCGAATTTATCCTGACCGAAAATATACCGATGGCACAATCCCGTACACACGTAATCAAGCCGAAGAAAGGTGATGTAATTGTATTCGCAACCAATTTCCGCCCGGTAAAAGGTGCAAAAGGTTATTACAGGGTAACCATGAAACACGGTGTTGCTACCATACACAGCGGTGAAAGACATACCTTGGGTATCATCTTCCATGACGCTAAATCTTAACAACTAATTACAGGTATTCATAAAATGAAAAGCAATCCGGCATGGCATGGGCTGGTATTATTGGGGCGCAAAACGAAAAAGGGCGATGATCATTAAAGAAGCTGTGGTTCTCGTCTTTTAGCAATAATATTAAAACGAACGACATGGTAAACCATATAGATTTGGGACAAACCGTTGAGGAAAGAAAAAAAGCAATCGGCACTTTAATACGCAATGGCGATGTTACGCTAGGTGGTTACAAAAAAGCAAAGATATACGGTTTGCTCACCTGCTCATCGGGTAAAAGAATGAAAGTTGAAAACCGGGTTTTCTTTAAGGACGATACCGAAGCGTTATTGAACGGGTACAGACCATGTGGCCATTGCATGAAAGAGAGGTACGAGCAATGGAAGGCGGAAAGCAAAATTATTAAACAATAGATTAAGCGACCTAACAGTCGCAGAATACGCAATACAATTTAGCATGAAGACGAATTATGAAAACCTGTTGCCCATCAAAAACACGATCGGTTCGTAAAAAATGCAATCATTGGTTGAGAAGCAGCCCACAGGGATTCTGCGCGTTTCATATCAAAAAAGTGTTTTTAAGGCACTAAAAGGCCGATTCCTAAAAATGAGTCGACTGAGTCTGTATTGTACAGGAGTGTTTAAGTGTTTATTCTTATATCATCAACAGTAACTGCGCTGTGGCGCTAAGACCGGTTATGTAACTTTGTACCATATTGGCTCATAATGCCCCATATTTTCTGAAAGTCGGAAAGCAGGTTCTTATTAATACCATTTAGACCCTCCAGTTCCGTATTGGCAATGAAAAGCATACCATATCCTTTTTCTGGATTGAAATAAAGAAAGGATGTGACGCCACCATCGCTGCCACTATGACCAATAATGCCGTTCTTTTTTATGGTATAGAGCACGCCGATGTTGGGCTCGTCCGGGTTGATATCGCTGGGTTTGTAGGCTGCTGAAAAGGTCGGCTGCATCAATATAGAAAATGATGCGGGTTCTAACAGCGTGCCCTTCCCTTGATAGCCGGCAATATTCTCTTTCAGAAAAATGCTCAGATCATGGCAGGATGTGATTAGGCCACCATCCGGATAACAAATGGAGGTGTAAGAAGGATAAGGAACTTTTAACCCAGTATACAAAATAGCATTTCTGTCCTTCAATTCTGGCCTGGCAAACCATCCAGAAGCGTTCATGTGCAGGGGACCTAGGATGTATTTCTCCGTATATGCCGCAAATGAAAGTCCAGATTTCACCTCTATCAGGTAGGCAACAAGATCAGAAGCAAGGTTCGAGTATTCGTACCTTTTGCCGGGAGCGGCCTTGTTGAAATTGCTCTTTTTAAAAAGGTGCCCGTCTGTTGTCAGATAGTTCTTTAGAAAACCTCCCAGAGTCGTATCCGATGCTGTAGCACCGTAGCCTTTAGAAACCATAAGCTGATATAGCGCGTTGCCTTCTTTCACAGGAGGGGGGTAGATATAGGTTTTTTTATAGGTATCCGCGTGATCTACTATACCCGATGTATGGGTCACCAGGTGTTTTATGGTGATGGGGATTTCAGGGTTATAGGGGTGCACTACTTTAAACGGTAAAATCCCGTTGATATCCGCGTCAAGTGTGAACAGCCCCTGTTCCACTGCTTTCATTACTGCCATACCAATGAAAAGTTTACTTACGGATGCTATGGGCTGCAGCGTGTTGATATTATACGGAAGCTTTTTATCGATATCAGCAAAGCCGAAGCCTTGTTCATATAAAATACTATCCTTGTTTACGATGGCAACACTAAAACCGGGAAACCCCGATTTACTGTATTGTTCATTCAGCGCCTGTGTAAGAGAATCCTTTGAAGATTGGGCGTCGGCAACAAAAGGCGTAGCATACAGGAGCAGGAAAGAAACGATAAATCCTGAAAAGTACTTTTCAACAGATTGGTAAGCAGCATGCCCCCACTGGGAAACTGCAGCTTTTATATAAGGCCTATTTTTATTGATCATTTTAATTAATGAAGTCAGACTAAAATAATTAAAATGAGCGGGTGAAAAAAGGGCGCTGAACATTATTTTTTCAGGAGTTGAAGTAAAGGATATAAAGCAAATAGGAAATATCAACTGCCTTCCCGTAACTTTCAAAATGCTGTAAGCCTCCAGGGCCTCGGCGATAAAACCGCCGGCGGTTAATTGACATATTGAGCGCAACCCCTCCAGGAAATACAATAATGCCGATAATAAGTAATATAATTTCCATGCTTATAAATCAGTTAGTTACATTATAAAAATAGCGATTTGTAAATTAAATATCTATAATTAACTGTTGAAAATTTTAGGTAGCTATAACCAAAGTATCAAATTTCCGGTTCCAGGATTTCTACTTTTGCTCCTGAAGATACCCACTTAAGCATCCTTGAGCCTCCGAAGGATCGAACCCGGCCGACCCTTCGTCCGAATCCTAATTCCGTTAAACAAAAAAAGCTAATCTTGCGATTAGCTTTTCCTCTGTGATCCCGCTGGGATTCGAACCCAGGACCCATACATTAAAAGTGTATTGCTCTACCAGCTGAGCTACGGAATCGTACTTCT
This sequence comes from Sphingobacterium sp. HMA12, assembly GCF_002933815.1. GTDB lineage: Bacteria > Bacteroidota > Bacteroidia > Sphingobacteriales > Sphingobacteriaceae > Sphingobacterium. The sequence continues at coordinate 1,738,595 of NZ_BEYR01000001.1, read as the reverse complement.
TTTTTTGAACTATCGTTCCTTGTTTGAAGTGATGCAAAAGTAGGGCTTTAATCCTATTTCTGCAAATTTTTTTGGCTTAAAATCGCACTCCTGTGCTTAAAAAGCTGATTTTAAGCCAAAAAAATTAATCATTTTCCAATTCCATAATTTCCTCGGCCAATTGTTCCCATTGTTCTTGATAATGGATTAACTCGGCCTTTGCCGAATTGTAAGCGCGCGTAGTTTCCTGTAACTTAGTCGCATCCGAATAAACAACTTCATCCGCCAGTTTCAGTTCAAGGTCCTTGACCAATCTTTCCTGTTCTCCGATCTTTTTCTCCAATGCAGAAAGCTCCTTGTTCTTTTTGCTCAGCAGTCGGGTACGGTCTTCAGATGGCGCTTGTTTCTCCTTTTTTACCTTTGGCTCTTCCTTGACTTTTTTCTCCGGTTTGAACTCTGTTTTTACAACACGCTTTGAAGCCCATTCCTCATACTCCTGATAAGTACCCGGATATTCTTTGATCTCTTTATCTTCGATATACCAAATTTTATTGGCCACATGATCCAAGAAATAGCGGTCGTGGGAAACCACAATAAAGGTGCCTTCGAATTGCTGCAGGGCCTGAATCAAAATATTGACCGATTGCATGTCCAAGTGGTTGGTGGGCTCATCGAGTGCCAAGAAGTTGGCATCAGCAGTTAATGCCTTAGCAAGAGCTACGCGGGATTTTTCTCCTCCGGATAATACCTTAATTTTTTTGAAGGCATCGTCGCCTGTAAATAGGAAACAGCCCAATATCGAACGCAATTCAGTCTCCGTGTGCTTTGGAGCAAAAGCCTGCAGTTCGGCCAAGATCGAGTTTTCGAGGTGAAGTGCTTCCAGCTGATGTTGTGCAAAGAACGTCTGCGACACATTGTGCCCATGCTCTGATTTTCCCTCAAATTGATTATCTGCGCCAGCTACAATACGGAGAAGGGTAGACTTACCTTTTCCGTTCGCACCGATCAACGCGATCTTATCTCCTTTTTCAATGATGGCAGAGGTGTTTTTTAATATTTCTAGGTTCGGATAAGATTTAGAAATATTGTCTAAAGTCACCACATGACGTCCGGAAGGTTTTGAAAACTTGAAGCTAAAGTTGACCGTTGGATTATCATCATCCACATCTTCAATTCGCTCCATTCTATCCAGGGCCTTAATCCGCGACTGCGCCATTTTAGCTTTGGAAGCTTTGGCACGGAAACGTTCGATAAGTCGCTCTTCCTGTTTGATCTTCGCTTGCTGATTTTTGAACTGGTTGGCCTGTAATTCGTTTCTTAATTCCTTTTCTTCCAGGTAAAAACTGTAGTTGCCCGCATAAAGTGTTAATTTCCCTTTTCGTGATTCAACTGTCTTTTTGATGATGCGGTCGAGAAAGTATCTATCGTGTGATACGATGACAATAGCGCCGTCAAATGCCTGTAGATAGTTCTCTAGCCATTTGATAGAAGGTAAGTCCATGTGGTTGGTCGGCTCATCCAATAATAGGATATCAGGAGTCTGCAATAAGATTTTGGCAAGCATCACACGCATACGCCAACCTCCTGAGAATGTCGCTAGCGGTCTTTTTTGTTCTTCTTCTGAAAAACCTAGACCGGCCAGGATTTCGTGGGCTTTGAATTCCAGATTGTAACCGTCCAGCGCTTCAAATTCCAACTGTCTGTCACTGAGTTTATTTAGAATATCGTCCGAATAATCTGTTTCTAATTTAGCAAGTAAGTCCTCTATCTCGGCATGTAATTGATTTTGGCGTTCAAACGCTTCCATGGCTACATATAATATGCTCTTATCGGAATGATAGGATAGCAAGTCTTGGTTGAGGTAACCGATCTTAAGATCCTTTGCCATGGAAATCGTTCCCGAAGTTGGGGCGTACTGTCCGACGATCAACCGCAACAAGGTAGATTTTCCGGCTCCATTGGCGCCAATTAGACCTACTTTATCACCCGGTTTGATGTGCCAGTTTGCCTCATCATACAATGCACGGGATCCTATTTCAAATGTTAAGTTATTTATTGATATCATTTCAAATGCAAAAGTACAAAAGTAATGAATATTTCTTCTTGTTTGAGTAACTTTGCGATTATGTATAAATTAGTCAAACCTATATTCTTTACCATGAATCCGGAGATGGCTCACCACAAAGTGACCAGCGGATTGAATGTCTTCTCAAAAATCTGGGGCGCCAAGCAACTATTGAATGCTATTTTTACCGTAGAAGATCCTCGCCTGGAACGTGAGGTATTTGGATTGAAATTTAAAAATCCGGTAGGACTGGCTGCAGGCTTCGATAAAAATGCCGAGTATATATCCGATATGACTAATTTAGGGTTCGGTTTTATCGAAATTGGAACCGTTACACCAAGACCACAGCCCGGAAATGATAAACCCCGGATGTTCCGTCTTGTACCAGATGAAGCGTTGATTAACCGTATGGGATTCAATAACCAGGGCGCGGATGTGGCTGCAAATCGCCTGAAGAATCTAAAAGACCGAAAAGGGCTTCTGATTGGCGGTAATATCGGGAAAAACAAGCTTACACCGAACGAAGAAGCGGTGAACGATTATATTTATTGCTTCAATGCGCTCTTTGACTATGTGGATTATTTTGTTGTCAATGTCAGCTCGCCCAATACACCGGGGCTAAGGGATCTGCAAGAAAAAGAACCGTTAAAAAATATATTAAATACGCTGCAAGACCTGAATAACGCAAAACCGGCTCCAAAGCCTATCTTGCTTAAGATCGCTCCTGATCTTACCGATAGCCAGCTGGATGATATTGTGGAAATCGTCATGGAGACCCAGATCGCTGGGGTTATTGCAACAAATACCACTATTTCGCGCGAAGGTTTAAAGAGCCAACAAGAATTGACCCAGGAAGCGGGTGGGGTGAGTGGACGTCCATTGACCAAGCGTTCTACCGAGGTAATCCGATACCTAAGCGAAAAATCCAACAAAGCATTTCCGATTATAGGTGTTGGTGGCATTCATTCTGCAAAAGATGCTATTGAAAAACTGGATGCAGGCGCTAGCCTTGTTCAGGTCTACACCGGATTTATCTATGAGGGGCCAGGCTTGATCACGAATATTTGCAAGGGCATACTACAGACAGGAAGATAGATCAGGATAATGGCTGTAGATTTTAATTTAAAAGACTTTTTGGATAAAAAGGTTGATGAATATAATCAACCTAATTTTATCCCCAACGATCCAATCTCCATTCCGCATCAGTTTGCGAGTAAGAATGATATTGAAATTATGGGCTTCCTGGCCGCTATTATGGCTTGGGGACAACGTAAAACGATTATTAATAAATGCAATGAATTGATCGAAAGAATGGACGGTGCTCCTTATGATTTTGTGATGAATCATCAGGACCAAGATCTTAAAAGCCTGCTCGGTTTTAAGCACCGTACGTTCAATGATACAGATATACTCTATTTTGTCGCTTTTTTTAAGCATCATTACAATCACTTTAACTCTTTGGAGGATGCTTTTTTGGTAGGGCAGGAAACCCGAGCAGAGGTCAATTTAGAACAGGCCCTCAATGCGTTTAAAACATATTTTTTTTCCCTGCCCGACTATCCACAGCGTACGCGTAAGCATATCAGCAGCCCGGCACAAAAATCCACTGTCAAGCGCATCAATATGTTTTTGCGCTGGATGGTCCGAACAGATAACAACGGCGTTGATTTTGGTATTTGGAATAGGCTGTCACCAAAAGATCTCATCTGTCCATGTGATGTCCATGTTGAACGTGTCGCACAAAAATTTGGACTGATTACCTTGGAAAAAGTCAATTGGAAGACAGCACAGGAGCTAACGGACAACCTTCGACTACTGGATCCAAATGATCCGGTAAAGTATGATTTTGCACTTTTTGGCTTAGGGGTAGAAAGGGAGCTCTAAAGTCCCTTCAAGTCACTTCAAGTCCGCTCAAGTCCCTTCAACTGTCTTGCTTAAGTAGCGATATTACATACATATAGCACCAAAATAACGACACCATCCCAGCAACAAGGCATACCAACAAGAGGTACAGGAGGCAATGGATATCATCCTTAAAGATATTGTTTACTCGAAATGACTACCAATGGGGTAGTCGCTATTGACCAATATTGAACAAGGCGAAAAGTACTTTTCCCGTGCTTTATCTATGCTATATTTATCTTTTTGATATGCAATATACATGGATGGAAAGATGTAAATAAAAGTCCTTGCCAGTATACCTGACAAGGACAATATTAATTCTTAAATTCTGTCAACCTAATTTAGGGCAACTCAGGCAGCAGAATTAAACGAGCTGATCGATCTTGATTAAGAGGTCAACCAGACGATTGGAATAACCAAATTCGTTGTCGTACCAACCCACAACTTTTACCAATCCCCCCACAATTGAGGTTAACTGTGCGTCGAAAACACACGAATAGGGATTGTTTATGATATCGACAGATACGATAGGATCCTCTGTATAAAATAATACATGCTTTAATTCATTTTCTGCTGCAGTTTTGAATGCTTTGTTGATTTCTTCAACCGTTGTTTCTTTTTCTAATGTACACGTGAAATCGGTTAAAGATCCGTTCAATACAGGAACACGTATGCCCGCACCGCCCAATTTATTTTGTAAATGCGGAAAAACGTTAGTGATTGCCTTGGCAGCACCTGTCGTTGTGGGTATGATCGCCGAAGAGGCCGCGCGCGCACGCCTTAAATCTTTATGGGGTGCATCGTGCAGGTTTTGATCTCCCGTCATGGAATGCACTGTGGTGATATATCCGTCTTTTATTCTCCAGTTGTCATCCAGTATTTTGACTAAAGGGGCGACGTTGTTCGTTGTACAGGAGGCATTTGATAGAATAGAGTCGGAGAGATCCACCGCATTGTCGTTGATCCCCAATACAACTGTTGCAATATCTTTGTCTGCCGGCGGAGCAGAGATAATCACTTTCTTCGCGCCGGCAGTTAAATGACGTGTCGCCTTCTCTCGGCTTGTAAAGTGTCCTGTAGATTCGACGACGACATCAATATGTAAGGATTCCCACGGCAGCAGCACCGGATCCCGTTCATTGGTCACCAAAATTTGATGGCCGTTTACAATAAGATAATTTTCATCGTGTGTGACTGTTCCCGAGAACGGCCCGTGGACAGAATCATACTTGAATAAATGGGCCAAAGTCTTGGTGTCTGCCAAATCATTGATGGCAACGACCTGCAGCTGATCAAAAGTATCGCGCAGAAAAATATTGCGCAAGGTATTTCTTCCGATACGTCCAAATCCGTTTATCGCTATATGGAGCATGTTAGCTTATTTATGAAATTGGCTTATCGCCTCATTTATATTTTTCTCACCTTCCCAATGTGCTTTAAGTTTTCCGTCAGCACCATAGACATAATTTGCTGGAAACTGTGAAGGAACATGTATGCTTTGGATAAAAGTTTGATCTTTGTCAATGAGTACTTCCACATTGGAAGATTTAGACAATTTAGGGGCAAAGCTATCAAAGAAGCCTAATACCAATGCCGGATCGTTCATGGAAATGTAGAAGATATTGACATCTTTAATGCGATCGATATTTTTTTCAAGTTCAGTTGCTTCGTGCTGACAGTGGCTGCATCCCGGATCAAATAAGATAAAAACGGTATTCTTATCTTTTGCAAGATTCTCATTGCTGACACGTATACCCGATCGAAGTTGATAAAAAGTGAAATTAGGAAGAATTGCAGCCGGTTCGGATGACTGTGTCGGTGCCTTCTGGGCATGGTCATGCCCAGCGTGGTCGTGACCTGCATGATCCTGATTTTCCGCGGCATTTTCGATTGCACTGCTTTCCGTACCACCGGTCTTTTGATTGCCTTTGTTGTTACATGAATAAAGCATGCCTGCTGCTAATACAGTCGTTACTCCTAAAATTATTTTTTTGTTCATAGACTACGTTTGATTTTAAATCAGTTTTAATGATTCCATATGTTCTTTTAGTCTGGCCAATAGGCCAATGCTCGGCAGCTTATTATTAGCTGCATGCAAATCATGCCTAAACAATACCAATAAAGAACCAAAACTAAAAAAAAAATAGGACTATGCAGTGTCTAATCTTAAGTTATGACAGTTTACTGGTTAACATGAATCATAGGCCGCGCTGCTATTTTTCCCGGAATTTATCTTATTGTGTACGGTCATTGATTTCGGGTGGGCTGTTTGGATCTATCAACGAGGTCGATTGAATGATTTCTGGTGTCCCACGGCCAAATTCATTACTATATACGCGTAGTAATACACCCACGCAGGATAGAATAAGGGGCCCGAATATTAACCCCAGCATGCCAAAAAGATTTAATCCCAGAAGCACACCGAAAACGGTTATGAGCGGGTGGACATCACCAAGCCGTTTCAATATTGTAAACCGAAGCACATTATCGATACTTCCAATGATAATGATACCATACAGCGCAAGTCCGATCGCATTACCGGATTGACCATTCGCCAACAGGAACACAGCCGCTGGAAGGTAGACCACCATCGTGCCCAAAATGGGGATAATGGTAGAGACAGCAGTTAGGATGGCTAAAAAAATCGGGCTTTCAAGACCGAAAAACCAATAGCCCAAGCCGGCGACTATCCCTTGGCACATCGCAAGGATCGGAATACCAATGGCATTCGATTTAACCATCATATCGAATTCTTTCCATAATTCTGCCTTACTTCCCGGAGAAAATGGAATAGCATTATATATGGTCTTCTCTAACTGTTTGCTGCTGACCAACATAAAATAGAGCACAAATAGAGCAACCAAAACATTGACACCGACCTCGGCAACAGAATTCAGGATGTTCGGAATAAACTTCGCTGCCCGTTGTAGTGCGCCCATCAAAGCAGTATCTGATAAATCAATGTTGCTGAGGTATGGACTATCTTTAAAATAAGTTTTAATGGAATCAAATTTTTCCATAATCTCATCTTTATTGCTGATCGCATCGGTTACCTGAGGGACCATATAATTGATCAGTAAATAAAGCGGACCTACAAGAAATACAATCGTCAGCAGAATTAGTAAAAGGCTCGCAAGAGATTTATTCCATTTTTTTTCTTCAGTCAATTTAAAGTTGATTTTTCTGAAAAGGATATATAAGGTAACAGCGCCCAAAAAGCCGGGAAGATAATAGAATAAACTTGTAAATATCAAAATACATATCAGCAAAATAATGATGATAAGCATGATCTGGTTAATGGAATTGTTGTTTATCTGTTTGTATTTCATGTGTCTGTATTAAGTACTGCTTTAATTTCTATGTATCGTATGACAATATTTTTTTAGAAATGTTTTGTATTGTTAAATTAAACTTCCTTTTTAGAATTTCAATGTTTTTTTTAATTTCTTTTTCAGACTGATAAATCGGGGAAATAGGGGGCAGGAGACGTGCAAATATAAAGGATTTTATCCGGCCGTCAGACCTTAGCTGTAAAAATAAGACAGTATACTACAAAGATACCTCTCGCTTTTAAACAATAGTTTTTTGGTAAAACTAATTCTGGTTCTGCGGCATTAAAATTTCCTTTAGGATCGTCATAATATCGTACTGTTTGACAAAGAGCATAGCATGTGTTGTCCGCTGTACAGGAGTTGGATTGGTATTTACTACAGCTAAAGGAACGGTTGATTTAGCTGATTTATGAAAAAAAGGATGTGACCCTTTCCCTTTTCTGTTGTTTGAAAATAAGCCCATAATCTTTCGTTTTTGGTTATGACACCAGTCTTTTGGTTACTGATACCTTAACTAATTTACAAAATTACTTTGAAATTTGCAATTAGTTAATGAAAATCTGACTGCCTCGTTCTTCATCTTTTTCTATCGAAAGTGATATTGGAATCCGTTCTTTCAGCTCTTCAACATGGGAGATGATACCTACAATCCGATTTTCTTTTTGAAGATCAAGCAAAGTCTCAAAGACGATATTGACGGCGGCACTGTCCTGGGTGCCGAAGCCTTCGTCGATGAAAAAGAAGTTTTTTGTGGCTTTGGTGTTGGACTGAACACTTTCAGCCAAGGCAAGGGCGAGGCTCAAAGATACCTGGAAAGCCTGTCCCCCGGAGAGTGTCTTGACACTCCGACTTTTCCCTTCATTCAGATAGTCTATGATTTCAAACTCATTGTTTTCATTGATCTGCAAACTCAGCTGGTTTCGGGTCATTCGGTGAAAGCGAATGTTGGCATGATCACAGAGCTGACGCAAATAGATGGATGATACGTATTGTACAAATCCTGCACCCTTAAAGAGATTAAAGAGCTGTTTTAGATCATCATTGCGCAAGTTTAACTTTGCTTGTTGTTGAAGTAAAACTTCCTTTTTCTCATAAGCAGTTTCCAATTGATGCAGCTCTTGCTCGTATTTGGCAACATTCTCCGTCAGCACTTTTAGCTGATGGGAGCTTTCTCTCAAAGCGTTCTCCTGCGCGATGAAAGTTTCCTCGTCGTAAACTTTGCCTGAAAGCTTTTTGTCCAACTGTGCGATTTGGGCCCTGAGGGTTTCAAACTGGATCTGAAACTGTTCCAGTTCCGTCCGGATCTGTTGCACGGGCAGGTTCTCTGCCAAAGTCTCTTTGACCTGATCTATCGTGTCAAAGGAAGAAATCTGCAGCAGTTGCCCGAGCTTGGTCTCGGTTTGAGCGGCTTCAGCCTCTATTTTACCAATTCTTTCAAAAATGGATTGTACTAAGCTTTTTTGTGCTGCAAGTTGGCTGTTTAATCCATTTAACTGTTCTGTTAGTGTATTGAAATGTTGTTCTATCCGCAAATTTTCTGCTTTTAGGGTACTGTACTCATTTTCGATGGCCGTCTGTTCCAAAGATTGGTAATCTGACCATTTCAAATGTTTTAAATGGCCTATATTCTGGTTGATTTGGGTTTGTTTTCGCACTTCATCAACTTCTAGCTCATTTAACCTTTTGTTTGCCCTTTCAAGCTTTTTCTCGATATCGACCAAGACCAGCTGCTGGTTGGTGAGCGTTTGTTCCGTTGCTACGATCCGGGTTTCAATGTTGGTAAGTTGTTGTTTTTTCTGTGCATAAATTGATATATCTGTACTGCTGTAATCTGTCCAGGTAAATTGAAGCAGGTGGCTTGATTTAAGAGATTCGTTTACCTGACTCTTCACATGAAGGTCATTGTGCTGGGCTTCTAGCGACTGTAGCCGGAGCAGGAGTTTTTCGAAATCGAATTTTTGATCAGTCTTGAATTTTATACCTGCGGTAATTTCTGTGATCGCCTTTTGGTTATCGGCGAGTTCCTGGCTAAAGTCCATACCTTCTGCGATAGCCGGATGTTCCAGTGCTCCACATAAAGGGCAGGGGGAACCCGAACTTAGATTCTCAGCAAATTGTGTCAGCTTTTGCTGTAACAAAAGATGCGCTTTCTCGTCGTTTAGTTTGGCAAGTCTGCTTTCAAGTGTTACTAATTCACTGTTATACTTGGATTCAAATTCGACGGCATCAAACCCCCGGCTCTGCAAGTTGTTTTTCAGGTCAGCTATGGCGGCCTCCAGTTCAAAAAGTTGTTGATGGAGTTCAGCTTCTCGCTGAAGGATAGCCTGTTGTTGGGTATACCACTGGCCCAGCTCCATCAGCTCATTGGCCGATGGTCGGGATTGTTTTAGATCAAGGAGCAGGGTTTCAGTATCTCGGATGCTGATTTTGCATTGCGTCTGCTGCTCCTTGGCGTCTAGGACAAAGTTTCGCCCTTTCTCCGCACTTTCTTTTAAAACTTTTATTTCTGCTGAAAAATTGATCAGCTGTAGAATGAGCTCCAGATCCAGTTCAATTATTCGCCGTTCAGCTAAGCGGTCGTATTGGGGTCTAATCTGCTGGAGTTGCAGAGACAACTGTTGGGTAAGCTGTTGGATTTCATTGGCTTTTGTCTCTTCGTGCTGCAACCTGCTCTGTTCGTGAACATTTTCCTGCTTTAATTTCTCCTGTGCCTGGAGGATATGGTAGAAATTTGTCCATGCCTCTTCAAAGCGTATCATGCGCTGGCGTAAATGTTCTTTTTCTGCCTGCTGGTTTGTCAGCTGTTGAAATTGCACCTTCATTTGATGCAATTCCAAAAAATCTTCTTTCACATTTTTGAGCGCCTGAAATTTCTCCAGAAGGACTGTGTTGCTATCTTGCACCCGGATGAAAGATTTACGTTCTTCAAGCAACTTGTCCTGTATTGCCAGGATGCGGTCGCTGTTGATCTCTTCGAAACCTAACAATTGACCGTTGAGCTGATCCAGCTCGGATTGATTTTTTTTATATAACGTGGCGACTTTGTCTTGCAGGTCAAAGCGATGGAGCTGAAAGATTTCTTTCATCATTTCGGTGCGTTCTTTTGCACCCAGTTCAATAAATTCTTTGAATTGTCCTTGGGGGATAATGATCGTTCTTTTGAAATTCTCGTAACTTAATCCTATGATAGGCTGAGCGTTACTACTTTCCAGTGGAATCCATTCTTCATGAATGTTTTCGTATAATACCACCGTCGGCGACTTGACGTCCTCGAAATTTTTGGAGTTTCGTTTAAATTCCCGGGTGACCTTGAATGTGCGATTTTCGAAATTAATGAAATCTAATTCGATATACGAACGGTTTGATTTCAGGTTCATCATATTGTAAGCACGTTTATCGCGTGCATTTAATCGTTCCGTTTCACCATACAAGGCATAGGTAATTGCTTCCAAAATGGAAGATTTGCCGGAGCCGACAGCACCAAAGATCCCAAAAAGTCCAGCTTCTGTCAATGCCGTGAAATCTATTGTCTGACGTTCCTGGTAAGAATATATACCTTCTACAATTAACTTTAAAGGGATCATGGGCTTTAAGAATTTAGTATTTCGCGAAAGAGGTTAAGAATATCTTCGTTAGGTGCCTGATTGGCATTTTTGGATTTGAAATAATCGGTAAAGAGTGTAGTGATATTTTGCGTCAGATTAATTTCTTTTGTATTCAGCGTATTTTGTTGATCATGTTGAACAACAGGGATTAAATAGACGATTCCTGAATGCGTCTGATAGATCAGTTTACGGTCTTCAGCTTTCAGGAATGTTTGCGATTTTAGCGTCAACTCCACGAGTGTTTCGGGATTTTCGGTCAGCCAAGTAATACATTGGTCAATATCCGTAAACGATTTTCGGAACAGCGGTTTTCCTTGACGGAGTGCAATTTGTTCGTAGGTGGCGACTTTGCCCGGTACAGCATTGACGATGTTCACATACTTTGTCTGTCCTGCTTCGGCAAAACTATAGCAAAGCGGTGAAGAGGCGTATACAACAGGCTTTTGTGCAGAGCCGATATTTTTGAACCCATGGATATGCCCCAATGCTGTATACTGAATCTGATCGGGGATAGATTCGGAATAAATCAAGTCAGCATTGCCAATTTTAATGGGTTTTTCTCCATCAGGTTCTTCAATCAATGGGGTACCAATTTTATTCATATAGAGGTGTGCTGTCAGGATATTGACACCTTTGTTGTCACAATAAGTTTCAGCCAGCTTCAGCCAGTTTTCTGCGAGCGCTCTATTTAATTGAACTTCTTTCTCTTCGCCGAGGTATTGTTTGAGCCGGATCTCGTTGGCATAAGCTGTGTGAAGTATTCGGATAGGATAGTCATGACCGTCAATGCGAAGTTCGATAAAACCCCTGTCCGTGTGTATGACAGAGAAACCTTCTGTTGTAAATGGTGTAACAAGTGCATTGGGATGACCGATAAGGATAATGCCTGATGCGCGGGCTAAGGGATCTGGCGCGTCGATCAGATTCGGTGAATCGTGGTTCCCGGCAATAGCGACTACAGGGCGCATACCATTTTTTGCCAGTCGTTTGATGGTTTTATAAAAGAGTTCGATGGCTTCTACACCGGGATTGAAACTGTCGAAGAGGTCGCCTGCAATAAGTACCAGATCCACCTCCTGTTGGTCAGCTATTTGAATAATCTCCTCCATGACCAGGTGTTGTTCATCCATGCGGGAAAAGCTGTCCAACCGCTTTCCTAAATGCCAATCGGCAGTATGTAGTATTTTCATGCTGAGCCCTTAATTTTTACCAGATAGTACAAACTAAGATAAATTTAGACGGATATGCAATTATAATTGCATATCCGTCTAAATTTATGTTGGTGTCTGTTTAAACGGTGTCGCTGGATGCTGATGAAATGTTAAAAGTTGTTAAATGCGATCCAAAAAAATCATTTAATTGTATTTTTAGTCTTCCAAAATTAAGCTAAGTAATCGTTGATAAATTAAATTTATGCATAAAATTTACCTCTGTTTATGTATTTTCTTTCTGTTTTTTACGAAGTTAAATGCACAAGAAATACAAGCAATCAAAGGGGAAACTGCTTATCCTTTTTTATTGAAAGATGCCGATCGGGATACTGCGGAATCTGAAAAGCAGCCTGTTTTTGTGTTTTTGCATGGCCGGAGCTTATCAGGGACAAATTTAGATCGTGTCAAACGCTATGGGGTATTATATGCAATCAATAAGGGGCAGGATGTGCCCGGAATTATTGTCGCTCCCCAATCCCGTGGCGGCTGGGATCCGGATAAAGTGATCGAAATTGTAGATTACGTTATCGCGCATTACCATGCTGATCCTGATCGTATTTATGTATGTGGAATGAGTATGGGGGGCTATGGTACCATGGATGTTGCCGGAAAATATCCGGATCGTATTGCGGCTGCTGTGGCGATTTGTGGCGGCGGATCGAGCCAATATGCTTCCAACCTGAGCCAGGTGCCTATCTGGTTGCATCATGGAACAGCTGATCGTGCTGTACCAATTTCAGAGTCCAGAAAAATTATGAAAGCTATAAAAAAGGCTGATCCCGATGCTGACGTGAGCTTAAATGTGATCAAAGGGGGGACGCACGGTAGTGTTGAACGTTTATTTCACGATGATGCGATTTATGACTGGATGTTAAAATTTAAGAAAAAGCATAAATCGTAAAGTTGACTAATGGACCTCAGCTTTGCGCTGTTTGGATCTTTAAAATTTAATATAAAAGAAAAAGGCTGATAACATCAGCCTTTTGTTATTTTAACCCTCATCTGTGTTTTCAAGCCGTTGCTTCCGGTTGAATTGCGCCATTAATACATTTGGTTGATGGATCAAGTGCGTTTTCGCGAGATATTCGGGATTATCTGCATAGATAAAAAGCAGGGTGCCATCCTTAATGGTATTGATAATCGGACCTGCATATTCACGCGGTACGGCAGGACAGCCATAGCTTTTACCCAGTCTTCCCAGGCTGGATATTGCTCCGGTGCTGCAATAATCCGCACCATGCATGACCACGTACCGAGCTTTGGCATTGTCATTTATTCCTTCCTCAAGACCATTTAGCACCAGCGAGTAGCCATTTTCTCCGTTATAGGTGTTTTCGGTAACAAAAAATCCCAGCGAGCTTTTTAAAGATTCCTGCTGATTTGAAAAATTTGTGGCATAGTTTTCGCCACTATTTTTACCGTGAGACACCAAGGTGTTAAAAAGCACCTTTTTGTTTTCCAGATCAAGTACAACAAGTCTTTTTTCCGTGGATGCCAAGGAAAAGTCAATGACTGTCATAATAGCTTTGTTGTGAATGGATAGCTCTTTTCTGCCTTCCATTGCTTGTCGAAATGCCTCGTATTTTAATACTGGGCTTAAATTCATTTCATCATATAAAGAATCAACTTCCGTACGTTGACGTTCTACATTTATATGATGGGTATTGGTCTGTTGCTCTGTTGTTTTTAACTCTTCTTTTGACGACAGTGCTGTATTTAGCGCCATCAAAAGAAACATAAACGTATTTCCCATTCTCCTCCTTTTCTTTGTAGATGTTTACAAAAATAATAATTAAAGTTAATACATATTTGATTTACAGAATGTTAAATATTGTTAATCAATAACGGTGACTAGTGAGGAGAGGTCTTTTGACCGTTTATAGACAAATTGAGCGTGTGATGACGCATTTCTGACACACATGTGTGACTTGGGTGTGGTGCCTAAACTTTCGCTGTATTCGATGATGCTTCCGTTTGGATTATTGACCGGTACCCCATGGATATAGGCTCCGGCGGTGAATCGGGTTGCGTAGGGGGCAAAGCCCGCATAGGTGCGCGTGCCGTCTTCAAAATAAAACATTTTTGATTTGTGCTCCTGTACCACAAAGAGCCCTGTCGGTGTTTCCTGTGCATGTGGGGGCTTGTGGCGGCCGCTTGTGACCGGGTTCATGCTGCGGACGAGCCATTCTTTGCCAACTTTTTCCAGCGTGCAGATGTTTTGGTTTTTAACATCAACAACGTTAATAATATTAAATTGCACACTGTCGCTTATCAGCCGTAGATAGCGCTTGGGGACAGTATATTCCCCTTCAAATGACACTCCGGCGATAGGTACCCGGGCCAGGGTATCTGCTCCTTTGACGCGGACCAGCCATCCATCACGTCCGTAACGAACAGGCTTATCCGTAGTTGGGTCGTATAATGGCGCGGCCTGATAGCGTTCTACATTGAAGCTGTCCGACACACGTTTGTAAGAATCCCGCTTGAAATCTTTAATTGTAGGAGATTCACCCTTTTCATTTTGATAATTCTGAAGTACGGCATAGCGTGAAGGAGTCTGTTGAAAATTTTCAACGAAAGCCAGCTGTTCCTTTATTTTGTCCCACTGAAAACCGCGTGTGGTATCTTTATAAGGATAAGTGTCCTCCAACGTGTACTTTTTGTAGAGCAGATCTTTTTTGATAATAATATCTTGCGCAGTGACGGGTTTCGGCTTTTCCTCCTGTTTTTTGTTCGGGGCGACTTCCTGTTCCTTAATTGGCTGTTCTTTTTTTGCTGTGCTTTTCTTTTCCTGCTGGCAACTCAATGCCAGAAATAATAGGCTAAATACGAGACATGTTAATCCTTTATTCATATATGGACTATATAAATTATTGTTTTAATCCTTAAATATAAGAATAAAACACATTTTTTAAATGATTGACAAAAAGTTAGTTTTGTAGCTTCAAGTAAAAAGTATGCATAAGATTGTAATTTGTTCAGCAATGATGATCGATCCGGATGGCGATCTGTTGATGGTTAGAAAAAAAGGATCTTACTATTTTCAATTGCCCGGTGGAAAGATTGCTGTAGGTGAAGATGATGTGACAGCATTGTTCCGGGAGCTCCAGGAGGAGCTAGAGTTTGATGCAAGTGGTATGCCATTACAGTTTATTGGCCAGCATCTTACGCAAGCAGTGAATGAGGTAGCTACACAGGTAGAGGGGCATATCTATCTGATAAAACTCGACGCCAAATTTATTTTTCTGCCGAGGGCGGAACTGGAAGAAGTGCAATGGATCAAAAAAGATAACTGGCAAAATTATCAGCTGGCCCATCTTGCTGCAGAGTTTGTTGTGCCTAAGTGGCTATCAGGGGATTTTTAAAGGAGCGTGGTTTGATGTGAACAAATTAAGGCTTTGTTTGTTAATGTTTTATCAATTAACAATTAATAAACGAAGGTTATGGAAAATCAGCTTTTAAAATCAGCAAAAGACTTTTTTGACGAGCAGGTGCTTGCCCGGGTCGGACAAAGTTTAAACCAGGATAATGAACAGGTAAAGCAGGGCTTAAATGCTGTCGTCCCGGCTTTGTTTTTAGGTTTGAGTCAACAGTCAGAAAATGGCGGCGTGATCGGGAAGATTTTGGAACAGGCGAAACTGCATTTTCCAAGTTTTGATCCGGGTCAAATACTGGGTGGGCAGCCGGATGGCGGGGAGGTCGAAGGGCAGCAGCCGGATGAAGGGGATGCTGGACATGGCAATATCCTGTCTTCAATATTTGGCGGCGGCTTGGATACCGTATTAACTACTGTTGCTGGTTATTTGGGCTTTAATGCTGATTCGGTAAAGAAATTGATGGGTTTTTCTCTGCCTGCCATTTTTTCCAGTTTAACGAATAAAGGGCAAAACTGGGATGCGGAAGGAGTGGGCCAGAAATTAAAAGAGAATAAAACTGCATTTGCGGCTGCTATCCCTGCAGGATTGAGTTTAGGTGCTTTCGGGAAATTATTTGATAGCGGACATTTTTCCGCACCCGAGGAAGCTTTGCCCGAAACTCCGATAGAAGAGGCAGTGAAGGACATCCCTAATCATACAGATACACCGATTATTAATCCTGCGACTGAACTAGAAGCACATAAAGAGCCGTTGGCATTACCCCGGGCAGATGCCTCCAGGTCTGCAGCTGCTTCGACAGGCTCTTCGGGTGGCGGCTGGTGGAAAATCTTAATTGCACTGATTGTAATTGCGCTGCTTTGGTTTTTGTTCGGCAAGGGCTGTAGCAGTGGTAAAAAAGAAGGTGCTTCGGATACGAGTGTCAATCGTGGGATGGTTGATTCCGGAAATGCGATGGGTAGCGGAGCTGCCAGCCATATCGATCGTGAGCATTTAGATGTGATGTTGCCAAATGGAGGAAAACTTGGTGCATTTAAGAGCGGAATAGAAGATAAATTGGTTCAATTTTTAAAATCCGACTATAAGTCTCTCGGTGAGGATTCTCTGAAAAATACTTGGTTTGATTTTGATAATCTTAATTTTGAAAGCGGTACGGCAAAAGTTTTACCTGAAAGTCAGGTGCAGCTCAGTAATCTGGCGGAAATACTCAAGGCTTTTCCGGCAGCCAACGTGAAAATTGGCGGTTATACCGATAAAACCGGAAATGAAGATTTCAATAAAAAACTATCATTGGATCGGGCAAATGCCGTGAAAGACTATCTAGATAAGGCGGGACTCTCCAAGCAGGTCGTCGGAGCGGAAGGCTATGGATCTCAATTTGCGAAATATGCAGCTGATGCGCCAGAGACCGACCGGATTCTAGATCGGCATGTCTCCATCAGTGTCAGGTGATGTGATTCTGCGTTAAAAAAGTAAAATAAAAAAGCGGATTCGGATCCGCTTTTTTATTTTACATCGTTTGTGTTTTATCGGAAGGTATCAATTTTAAGATAATTTGAAATTATTTTATGGGTATTTTAACAGCGTATATCGTGTTGAATCGCTGATCTAGAAACTATATACACAGGCTAATAAAAACTGACCTGCTGATTTTGTCGGCGAAAGGTCATTCTTAACGAACTTTTCAGTATTGCTTTTGTCAATTCTTATTTCAGGAATGAATTTGAAGCCATGGTAATTGTATTCAGCAGTCAATGTGGTGGCTAACATATTGGAACTTGGAATACCATTGGCTTCTTCTTTGTGTGTTTGGAAGAACTCTTCCCGTAATCCAATTCCGAAATGTTCTGTCAGGTGAACTCTTGGGTAGAGTGCTACTCCGGTGTATCCACCTTCCGCTCTTCTCTTATAATGTGTGGCGTTTACGCCAAGATAGAATTTAGGTGTGAAGTCGTAATTTCCCACAAAATCCACAAGCGTGCCCGAGCTGTAGTTTTCTTTGCCTCCAACAGAAGATCCGGTTAGGAAATTTAAGTAAAAGCTGCCCTTCTCGTTGGGTCTATAGGCTAGTTGTGAGCCGACATGTGAGACACCGTTTAAATCCTGATATACGTTCCAGTCATTAAATATCCCGACCATTAACGCAAATTTGTCGGAAAAACTATAAGTCGCTTTCAGACCCGCGTCCTGAAAAGGGCCGGCACCGAATAAATAAGAGGTGGAGTAATGAAAATTATAAGTGGGAGAGATGACTTCAAATCCAACGAATGTGCCCATAAATCCGGCAGTAAGATTCAGTTTGTCGGTAAGATCATAGCCCACATATAAATTTTGAATGTGAAAGCTGTTCTTATCATCACCTGGCTGGCCGTCCCCATTAACAATAGAACGATATTGTCCGCGTGGGCCAAAAGAAAGTTCCCCAACAAAGGACGCTTTCTTAAAATGCTTCTTTAGTGCCAGGTCAACCATTCCGATGGAGACTGAATTATTATCCTCAGTAAAATAAGTATTGATATTTGGTTTGTTTTGGAAGTCATATTTCCAGTAGGTGTCTACTGATCCTGATATTTCAACAGGTTTTTCTTTATTTTCTTCTTGTGATTTTGATTTTTGTATGAAAATTATAGATAAAATGATAATTGTTAGAATTTTTTTCATGTTGATAAGGTTTTAAGTTTGATTTGTTTGAATTTTTGGTTGATTTTTCTTTGTTTTTTTATAGGTTTTTGTGGTTTTGTCTTTGTTTTATGTGAAATTATGTAAAAAATATCATAAAAAATAATATTTGATAGTAATTTTTCAATAAAAAGACTTTATATTTGTCAAAACAATAAGTAAAAAAGGGTTTTTGTTTTGTTTTTGTATTTTATTTAAAAATTTATTGACGTATTAATAAACACTAATCAGTTTAAACAAATGAAAAAAATTATTCCACTCTTTGTTCTGGTACTTTTGGGCGTATTAGGACTTGTATTTCCTTCGATAGATTTATCTGCATTGAACAAAGCAGAGTTTGACACGGGGGATACTGCCTGGTTGTTGACTTCTTCTGCATTGGTGTTGATTATGACACCGGGCCTGGCATTTTTTTACGGGGGAATGGTCAGTAAAAAGAATGTGATCTCAACGATGATGCAGAGTTTTATCTGTATGTGTCTGATGACCATCCTATGGGTTATTGTTGGGTTCAGCTTAGCCTTTGGCGATGATATCGGCGGAATTATAGGTGATCCACGGACATTCTTTATGATGAAAGGTACGCTAGGGAATGTCGCTTGGGGTGCATTACCAACCATACCACTGGTTTTATTTGCTATGTTTCAGCTGAAGTTTGCGATCATCACACCTGCACTAATCACCGGTGCGTTTGCTGAACGTATCCGATTTAACTCTTATATGTTATTTATTATTCTGTTTGGTGTATTTATTTATATGCCTTTGGCACATGCTACCTGGCATCCGGAGGGAATTTTGGCAAAATTCGGTGTGCTTGATTTCGCCGGTGGTACCGTTGTGCACATGTCTGCGGGTTGGGCAGCATTGGCTGCAGCCATTTATTTAAAAGGCCGTAAATCACAGACACATAATCCAGCGCGTATCAGCTATGTGATCTTAGGGACTGCCTTGCTGTGGTTCGGTTGGTTTGGATTCAACGCGGGTTCGGCCGGCGGTGCAAATACTCTTGCAGCCTATGCCTTTGCAACGACAACGACTGCTTCGGCAATGGCGGCGATGGCATGGATCTTTGTGGATATCATCCGTGGCAAAAAACCATCGGCAATGGGGGCTTGTATCGGTGCGGTTGTGGGACTAGTTGCAATAACACCAGCGGCTGGATTTGTCAGCATTCCACATGCAATGATCATTGGGCTAGTTGCTGCATTGATTAGTAATCTGGTTGTATATTTGAGAAGCAAAACTAGCATTGACGATACGTTGGATGTATTTCCCTGTCATGGTGTTGGAGGTATGGTAGGAATGATATTAACGGGTGTGTTTGCACATCATAATGTCAACCCACTGGTGGTCGATAATGGCTTGTTCTTTGGTGAAACGAAATTGTTTTTCGTGCACACAGTGGCCTTGTTTGCGGTCTCGTTCTTTGCTTTCGTAGGCTCTTTGGTATTATTAAAAGTAACGGATCTGATATCTCCTTTACGTGTGGAGGAAACAGACGAGGAACTTGGGTTGGACGTTTCTCAACACGCTGAGGCACTTTAATCCCTTACATAAAAGGACAATTATCCCAAACAATGCTCTTCTATAAAGCATTGTTTGGGATTTTTTTTGCACCTTTGCCCAAAAGATCGAATAAGCTGCAATAGTTTACTTTAGGTGATGAAAGATACAATAAAAGATACCTTGCGTTCTGATTTTGAGAAAATGATGCGTTATGCATTGCAAAAAAACGGTGATTTTGGCTTTAATAGCTTCGGTGATTACGCCGTCTCCGTCCTCAATTTTTATGTTGGAAGCTCCATCCTGGCTTTGGCTGAAAAGCGTGAGGCCGCGCTATTTCTTGCGAATCTGTATAATGCAGGAATCAAAAATGCCATTGATCAACAGGATCTTCAGGAGATCGCCGATGTTTTGGCGCAGGACCCGACCCTCAATTACCAGATGATCGCTCCAATTTTTGGTTAATGTTTTGTCCAGACAAGATTGCCAGTTTCGTAACCACATTGTAATGCATAGGTAAGAAACTCATTCCTGATTTTGTCCGGAATCTCGGTATCTCTCCCTAGGATCCACATGTAATCAAGATTGTCCCCAAACACAAGCGCGTAACTGTAGTCCGGCGTTATTTTTACAATATTATATCCATTGTAAAAGGGGCCAAAGAAGGATACTTTCAAAGCACCTTCGTGGGGGCCATTGACAAATTTGGCTCTTCCGATGGATTGTTTCCAGCGTTCTTTCTCCTCGGAGTAACCTTGGTTGTTCACCCGAATGGTGCCGTTCTTATTTTTGCTATACTCGGCCGAAACCTGACTGAGTCCTCTTTCCCAGCGGAAATCTAAGCGCGCGATTTCAAACCATTTTCCAAGGTATTTATCTAAATCAAAAGGGTCCACTACATCAGGACGGGAGATCACAGGCTTTAACGCATTGTATGCCACCGTTCCCAAAGCTACAGCTGTCAGTAGTAAGAGCGATTTTTTCTTGTCTATATTCATCTTTTGAATTTGTTTGTTGATAAAACAACAATTTTAATACCAATATGGTTTAGCCATACCGAGCTATTTTCTTAATTTTGTTGACTTAAAAATTGTATTTGTGTATTCTAGAGAAGAGGTAAAGCAATTAAAACAGCTGTTCTGGACGAAGTTTGGGCAATTCATGGCGCTGCACATGTCTGCAGACGATGAAAAAGTCAATTGGATTAACTATAAGACCGGTGTCAAGCATTTGTATTTTAAGATGGACGCTGACAAAAAGCTTGCGAAAATTGCGATCGTCTGGTCACATCCAGATGCGGGAATACGGGCTTTAATGGCCGAACAATTCCTACAATACAAAGCCCTGCTTCATGCTACGCTTGGTGAGGAATGGGCCTGGGACATGGATGCCTATGACGAATATGGCAAGCCGGTCTGTCAGATCTATAAGACTTTAGCGGACCATAGTATTTTTAAGGAAGCGGAATGGGGGGAGCTTATCGCTTTCTTTAAACCCCGGATGATCGCGTTGGATGAATTTTGGTCTTCGGCAAAATACGCGTTCGATATGTTTAAATAATAATAATAAAATAAATACAACAATGAAAAAAATGATTAAGGGTTTGTTGGCTGTAGCTTTATGCTTTCAACTTTCATCGGTATTTGCCTGGGGGACCATTGGGCATCGCGTTGTCGCGGAAATCGCAGAGCGCCATTTGAACAAGAAAGCAAAGAAGAATATTGGAAAAATCATTGGACAGCAAAAGTTGGCATATTGGGCGAATTGGGGAGACTTTATCAAGTCGGATCCTAATCCTGAATTTAAGAAATTGGGAAATTCACATTTTATAAATCTAAATTCAAATCTACCATGGGCAGCGTTTCAGCAAGGACTTGAAAGTTCGGCTGATGAGAATTTATACAAAACAGCTATCCGTATCGAGCAATCTTTTGCAGATAAAAACATTTCGCTGGATCAACAGAAACAGAATCTCTATTTCTTGATCCATATCCTGGGCGATGCTCATCAGCCCATGCATGTCAGTCGTGCCGAAGATCAGGGTGGAAATAAGATTGAGGTAAGCTGGTTTGGAAAAAAATCCAATATTCACCGTGTCTGGGATAGTGATTTGGTAGACAATGAAAAATATAGCTATACCGAATACGCGACAGTATTGGATATCAACGGAAAAAAGGAAAATGAACAATTGGCCGCAGGGGAGTTGTCTAATTGGCTATACGAATCAAATCAGCTTGCTGAGAAAATTTATGCCGATGTAGCGAATAATGCGAATTTGTCGTATTCGTATGTCTATCAAAATAAAGATACGATGGAACAATGTTTATTAAAGGGTGGCTTACGCTTAGCTAAAGTGCTGAACCGTATTTTTGGATAGCCCAAAATAGATAGAAGATAACGTCCAAGTCGTACCATAAAGCATGGTACGACTTTTTTGTGACAGGATTTCTGCTTATTTTTAAACAAAGCATGGCGCTTATTTGTTATTTGCTCATTGTAAATCTTTCTTCATGACCATTCCACAGCTCTTTAAAAAAATCATTCCCTTTGCCTGCCCTTACCGCAAATTGATCGTCTATACCTTGCTTTTGACTGTAGTGGGATCATTCGCTGCACAGATCAACGCCTTCATCCTGCGGTATACGGTAGATATGATCAATGCGCTAATGGTTGCCAAAGAGCCCTTGTCCAAGGGGATGTATATCGTCGGCATTATCAGTGCGGTACTGTTGCTCAAAGAAATTGTTTATGCACTCGTACAGTTTGGACAAAAGTTTTACGGCGAGAAACTTCGGATTTATATTGCGCGTGATTTCTCGCAGGCTATTGTTGGCCGGATCCTGACCTATAAGCTTGCTTTTT
This sequence comes from Sphingobacterium sp. HMA12, assembly GCF_002933815.1. Taxonomy (GTDB): domain Bacteria; phylum Bacteroidota; class Bacteroidia; order Sphingobacteriales; family Sphingobacteriaceae; genus Sphingobacterium. The sequence goes on along the minus strand of NZ_BEYR01000001.1, from coordinate 1,716,083 downwards.
ATACCTCCACGGATAATGAAAGCGGAAAGCTGGCCACACGTATCGACGCTGGGATCAGCTCACTGACTCGTTTAGTACAGAATTTCTTTATTGATATTCTGCCCTTGTTTGCCAATGCCATCATTGCACTGGCCTGTATGTTCTACGCTAATGTATACGTTGGACTGGTGGGGCTGGCGGTTATCCCATTGTATCTTTATATCAGTCAGACCCAGGCCTCTAAATTAACGGGTTTCAGGCGGCAGATGCGCAAATACCGTGAATCGAAAAATAACCGGATCATTGGTCTGATTGACTCCATTCTCGTAATTAAATCTTTTGTCCGGGAGCCCGAAGAAGCGAAACGGCATGAAAAGATCCAGTACGAAATGACCGAAAACCAAATGGAAACTCGCAAGACAAGCTTCTTTTACGATAGCATTAAAAATTTTGTGGAACAGATCGCTGTTGTAATTATTATCGTCCTGACCGCCTATCTGGTGTTATCCGGTCAGATTACGATTGGAGCGATTATGTTTCATATTATGCTATTTAACAATGTTTCGGCGCCGATTCGCCAATTGCACCGCATTTACGATGAGGTCAATGATGCCTTAATCTATTCGGAATCTTTTTTTGAGATTCTGGAATCTGATGATCAGATTGAATCGAAAGGAACTTATCGACCGGCGCAAATTCGAGGACATCTGGAATTGCGGCATGTTTTTTTTGCGTATCCCAACGGGACACAGGCGTTAAAAGATGTCAGTTTTGCGATTAAACCCAATGAAATTACTGCCTTGGTCGGACTAAGCGGCGCCGGTAAAAGTACGATTATCAATTTGTTGGATAAATTTTATGAGCCGATACGGGGCCAGATTTTACTGGATGGTGTTGATCTGGCGGATTACGATACCGCATACCTTAGGCAGCATATCGGCATGGTGCTGCAGCGCAATCATATATTTAAAGGAACGATATTTGAAAATATTGAATATGGCAAGATGGGAAGTTCGCCTGAAGAGGTCGTAGAAGCCGCAAAGAAAGCTTATATCCATCAGCAGATCATGGAATTGCCAAAAGGATATGAAACGGATGCACAATCGCTTTCAGGCGGGCAGCAACAGCGTATTGCCATCGCACGATTGTTTTTAAAAAATCCGCCAATCATCTTTCTGGATGAGCCTACGGCAAATCTGGATGCAATCGCTACAGAGCAGATTAAAAATAGCCTGGATGCGATCAAGAAAGATCGTACGGTGATTATAGTGTCGCACAGTATTTCCCAGATAATAGATTCCAACGCGATTGTTGTCATGGAGAAAGGTCACGTTGTCGAGCAGGGGCAGCATGAAGACCTCTATATGGCAAAAGGTACCTATTATGAGATTTTTTCGGCGATGGCCAATAGCCTTAATTTAAGCAAGATCAGTAAGACCTTACAAGCAGATGAAAAATAATATGCTGTTTTGGCATTTTAATTTGACCGACTATGCAAGATCATTCCAATGACGACCAGACCAATCCCAATGCAGGAATAGCTATTTGGAAGCGCGGCATGTAATAAGATGATTTCACCCAATAGCGTAAAGATGACTTCCATGGCTTGTGTTGCTTCTATTGCCGCGAGTGCCCTGGGATCGGTGCGCACGATATCCGTTGCGCTAAAGAATAGGAGCGTGGCGATTACCCCTGAAAAGATAGCAACCATTAGGGTTTGTAAAAGCTGACTTTCCGTTGGAAGCCCACTGTTCATATAGCCAAAGATGCTGAGCAGGATCCAAAAGGGCATGCTACATAGGGTCATGCCCAGCGTGCGTTGGAAAGCATCCAATTTATTGCCCGCGATTTGCATCATTTTACGGTTGCCTAAGGGATAGGCAATTGCTCCGACCAATACCGGGATCGTGCCCAATAACATGGATTTAATGGAAGTGGCCCTTGCTTCGGAGATTTGCATCAGCACAATTCCGAAAAAAATAATAGTCGAAAAGAGAAGTGAAGCTTTGGATATTCCTTTTCGATGTCCCTTTTTCTCCAGTAGGGGGCCTATAAACATCCCGGCGATAATGGTGAATTCAAAGGTGCTGGCAACCAGCCAGGAGGGGCCGAAGCTCGCACCAAATGTTAGTGTGGCATAAAATACACCAAAACCTATGGTGCTCCACAGCAGCCATTGCAGCAGATTGGATTTGATCGCATGGAGGAGCGGGCCTAAGTTGCCCCGTACCGATACGATAACCAACAGCACTGGAAGCATCCATAGGAAGCGTAAGGCTGCTGTCCATTGCCAGCTTCCTCCCGAAACAGCCATGATACGGTTTAGGACAAAGGTACTTGCGAAAAATAATGCGGCTAATATTCCTAAAAAAAGTGCCGTATTTTTATTGTTTTTTATTGTAAATTGGGAGGACATAAATAAAATGAATGCGGTGTCTATTTCGTATGGTGAAAGTACGCAAATGGCCGTTTAATTGGAAATGAAACAAAAAGTAATTGATTTTTATGGCGATATTCTCATTTAAAATTCCTTATTTTGCCTAATCAATAAAACAAGTAGTAAGAAAATTAATCAAGATGATTATACAACCAAGAACTAGAGGTTTTATTTGTTTAACCTCGCATCCACAAGGGGCTGCGCAAAACATTAAAAATCAAATTGAATACGTGAAATCAAAGGGTGAGATCGCGAATGGTCCAAAGAAAGTCCTCGTCATAGGTGCTTCCACAGGATTTGGTATTGCGTCTCGGATTTCTGCAGCATTTGGTTCTGGAGCTGCTACAATCGGTGTATTTTTTGAAAAACCTGCGGCAGAAGGTAAACCGGGAACCGCTGGTTGGTACAATTCTGCAGCTTTTGAAAAAGAAGCCCATGAAGCTGGACTATACGCCAAAAGTATCAATGGTGACGCATTCTCAGATGATATAAAAAAACAGACCATTGAATTGATCAAAGAGGATCTGGGACAGGTAGATTTGGTGGTTTACAGTTTAGCATCTCCACGTCGCACGCATCCGAAAACAGGTGTTGCACATGCTTCTGTTTTAAAACCTATTCAGGAACCTTTTACCAATAAAACGGTAGACTTTCATACAGGTGTTGTTTCGGATATTACGATCCAGCCCGTGGAAAATAATGAAGATATCGCGAATACAGTCGCAGTAATGGGTGGGGAAGACTGGAAATTTTGGATCGAAGATCTGAAAGCTGCCGGCGTTTTGGCTGATGGCGCAAAAACAGTTGCTTATTCTTATATTGGACCTGAACTGACTTATCCGATCTACCGTAACGGAACAATTGGTCGTGCGAAAGATGATTTGGAAGGTACTGTACCGGCTATCAATGCGATCTTAAGTGACCTGCACGGTGTGGCTTACGTTTCCGTTAACAAAGCATTGGTGACACAGTCCAGTTCTGCGATCCCGGTAGTACCTTTGTACATTTCGCTATTGTATAAGGTGATGAAAGAAAAAGGAATCCACGAAGGTACGATCGAACAGATGCAACGTCTGTTTGCAGAGCGTCTTTATACTTTTGATGGCAATGTATTGCTTGATGATAAAGGCCGAATCCGTGTTGACGACCTAGAGATGCGTGCAGATGTTCAGTCGGAAGTTGCTGCATTATGGGAGAAGGCAACTACGGAGAATTTGGAGGAGATTTCCGATATCGAAGGTTACCGTAATGAGTTTTTCAATTTATTTGGTTTTAACTTTGATGGTATAGATTACAACGCTGATACAGATGAGGTCGTTGCTGTACCAAGCATCGAAAGCTAATTGAAGATATATACATCTTATAAAAAAAGCTAACCATTCATTCGGTTAGCTTTTTTGTTGGTGCCTTCCATCAGGCAAGTTTCGCCCTTTGATTATATAATAAATTTCCTACAACTGCAAAACCAATGGATACCATGATGGCACTGAAAGGGTAGATTCCCGTCATACCGACATTGTTGGCAACGAAACCGATCAGCGGGCCCGTAATGCCTAGGGAAATATCTATAAATAGTCCGTAAGCAGCTAATGCTGAACCCTGTTGGTTCTGGTGAACCCTTTTGATTGCCTCCACACCAAGTGCCGGGAAAACAAGGGAAAATCCCAGTCCCGTCAGTGCTGCCCCTACAAGTGTCCAAAGGGGATGGAGAGCCAGGGCAATAACCATGAGCCCCAATGTTTCCACAAAAAGACTGACTAATGCCACTTTTAAACCGCCATATTGATCAATTACTTTGTTGAATACGAGTCTTGTCAGAATAAAAAAAACGCCAAAAACTGTCAAACAAGCGGCGCCGTTCTGCCAGCTGAAATGTTCATAGTAAAGCGTCATAAAGGTGGAAATACTGCCAAAGCCAAGCCCTCCCAAGGCCAGACAAGTTCCAAATGGAGCCACAGTAAGAAGCACCCGGCTGAAACTCACAGCGACTGTTTTTTTGCTGATTACCTGATAAGGTGTTTTTGACCTGCTATACAGATAACCCAGGATCCCGATTACACAGGTGAGTATTCCCAGGGATTGATAATTTATATGGTCGACCATAAGTACACCCAATGGTGCTCCGAGGGCAAGTGCACCATAGCTCGCAATCCCATTAAACGAAATAGCTTTGGCCGCATGTTCATCCCCAAGTTCCAATAAAGCCCAGTTGATCGGACTGGCTCCGACCAGCCCCTCGCCAATACCGGTGAATAACCGGGTGACCAGCAATAAACCTAAACTAATCAGCGGTTGTGACCGGAATAAAAAGACCAGCAAAAGTAAGATTCCCGAAAGTGCGAAAAAGAGCATGCTGCGCAGCACGGAGATTTTAGGGCCTTTGGTGTCCACGATTTTGCCGGCATAGCCCCGAAGTAAAAAGGTCGCAATATATTGTACACTAATCACTAATCCGGCGATAATTGTATTAAACCCTAAAATTTGATGAATAAAGATGGGTAAGGTCGCAAGTGATAAGCCAATCGTGAAATAACCAAGGAAAGTTAAAGATACATAGCCTAAAATCTTTTTGTTGACCTCCCGAAGAGAAACTGTCATTTTCAAAAACTTTAGGCAAAAGTACTTGTTTATCCTTGCTTTTGAAAATAAAATTAGTACACGACTGTCTCTTTAATCTCACAATTTTTATCGAGCCATTCCTGATCGAATTGTTTCGGTGAGATCTTTTTACCTTGATAGATATAATAGATTTTTTCGGATTCTCCTTTTACAGGTGGACCCGGGATTTTGTTGACAATTTTTTCTTCGGGACAGTCCTGGATAAGTGTTTGCTGGCTGCCCTGACGGGTTTTGCAAGAAGTAAATGCTGCTGCTAAGATGAGGAGATACGCTAATTTATTCATGAGTTTAGTTTTATTATATTGAATAACGAGACTTTCTTCGGATGTGCGACAGAATTTTGCCGAATAAAATACAACTTTTTACACTGTCGTTTGTTGTATATAGAGTTCGTTGTCGTATGAACTAAGCAGGATTTTGGTGAAGTTTTGAAAAATCTGGATACATTATCAATAATAATTACATAACAGCAAACGTATAATCATGAGAAGAAAGGCAACAGCCCTATGGAATGGGAATCTAAAAGAAGGTAAGGGAAATCTGACTACGGATAGTACGGTGTTGGACCATACGCAATATTCATTTTCAACACGCTTTGAAGATGGTGTGGGGACCAATCCCGAAGAATTACTGGCGGCGGCTCATGCCGGATGTTTTACCATGCAGCTGAGCGCATTTTTAACAGAAGCAGGTTTTGTACCCGATGAACTCAAGACCGTATCGACAATAGTATTTGAAAATGGCGCGATTGTCCGTTCCGAACTTGAACTGACAGCGAAAGTGCCATCCATTGATGAATCGGAATTTCAGACGCTCGCTCAGAAAGCAAAAGAGAATTGTCCCGTAAGCAAAGCATTTAGCTTCGAAAAAACGTTACAGGCTACTTTGATATAAAAACGCCGGAATAAAAAATGGTATAAAGACCATAGCAATGCAGTGATTTTTTAAGATTTCCTAAAACATCACTGCATTTTTTCGTTAAAAAAATAAAAAGCCGTTACTTTGGTTTCTGATCAGTCTGGTGTATGCCCCAGTCTGGTAAATCAGGTGGGAATGGCATAAACCCAGCTGATCACGGTGAGGGAAAGTAAAACGATATTATTTTGGTACAAAAAAAGAAAAGTAAGCTCAATGCTACGGCCTTATTGGAAAAGAATAGGGCAGAAGGTCTCTTATTTCTAACGGAGCAGGCGACGAAAGATGGTGTGATCGTCTGCGAGTCAGGTTTACAGTATAAGATATTGACAGAAGGTGCGGGTAAGATCCCAACGAAGACTTCCAAGGTCATCTGCCATTACAAGGGCGAACTGTTGGACGGAACAGTATTTGATAGCTCCTATAAACGTAAACGCCCAGAAACGTTTTATATTAACGAACTTATAAGGGGCTGGCAGGAAGCGATGTGCCTGATGCCGGTAGGCTCAATATGGCAAGTCTATCTTCCACCGCATTTAGCTTACGGAAAAGAAGAGTTATTGCCGCGAAAAGGAGGGGAATGTACCTTGATATTTCAGATCGAACTGATTGCAATTTTGTAATGCGTTGACCGGAGAAAACACTTTATTGAGGAGTCGACTGATTCCTGTGGAAAAATAATTCCTGTATAACAAAAATCCCCGGTGTCTTATCGGGGATTTTTGTTAGTTATTTTGAAAAAATTAAATCAATTATTCCAATTCTTTGATTTTGGCGTTGATTTCACTTGTTTTAGCTTCATCCTGCATAAAAACATAATAGTTTTTGAGATTAGTCAACGCATCGACATTCTTTGGTTGCAAAGAAACCGCTTTCTCCAAATAAGGTAATACAGGTTTCAATTCAGCTTTAATCTTATCTACTTCGGTGTTATATTGCGCCTGCGTTAATTTTCTGTTGTTGTTCACGGCATTTAGTTTTTCACGTGTTTTGTTCATCAACGTGATTGCTAAATTTGTATTGGCTTCAAAGAAGTTAGGATCAATTTCCAATGCTTTTTTATAAGCAGCAATTGCCGATTCGTCATTTTTTGCGGAAGACTGTGCGATTCCTAAATAATAGTTCAAACTTTTGTTTGAAGGATCTTTCGCCAATTGCGCAGTGATGGCATCAATAGTCTCTTTTTCGTGACCTGTAATCAGGTTTAATTCGATATTTTGCGTCATTGCTGCATTGTCATCGGGATAAGCTTCCGCAGCTTTCTTTGCGTACTCCAAGGCAGAAGTTGTGTCTTGCAGCGATAAATACAATTTAGGTAGATCGACCATAATTGTTTTATGGGAAGAAAAGTCTTTTCTAGGGATCAGTTCTTTGTAACGCTCGATTGCATTTTTATAATCCTTGTTGGACAATGCTGCTACACCGCTGTAGTAAGTCACCAATGTATCTCCGGGAAGGTAAGTCAATGCTTTGGTGAATGAATTATAAGAATCAGCATATTTCTGTGCCTGATACTCTTCTGCACCGATATTGAAGTTATATTGTCCAAGAATTTGCTCAGCCACAGTGATGTTCGCTTTGTTAGCACCATCAGTATCCAGTTGTTTTGCTTTAGCAATACCATCTTCTGCTAATTTTGCCAGTTCGGTGGATTTATCTATAGTTGATAGGTTTGCGTTAACTAGAGCATAAACTGTCCAAGCCTCTGCATTATCTTTTGTTTTTTCGTTGATAACAGCAGCGTCGATGGCTTCTTTTGCTGATTTAAGATTAGGCAGGCCTAATTGTGCAGTACCGGCTTCTTTTAATTCCTGAAATTTTGCAAGACCAGTTTTTGCCTTTTTTACGTTACCCGTTTGGGCGAAAGAAACTGATGTAGAAACAGTACCTATTGCCGCTAATAATAATAGAGATTTTAAATTCATATCTATTTAACTGTTAATTGATTCAATAATAAGTTTACCCTATCTAATTGTGAGGCATCATCAATAAGTGTATAATATTTTGCCAGTGCTTTCAAGGCATTCACATCATAGGGTTTGATCTCGTTTGCTTTTAATAGATATTCGACCGTCAAATCCTGAATATCTTGATTCGTCGGATCTTTTAATAGCGTTTCAAGATTAATTAAGCCTAATGCCAAATTAGATTCATAGTTGTTTGGATCTAATCGCAATACATTATTATAATACTCTTTTGCTTTTTTTAGATCATTTGCATTTTCGTAAGAATAACCGGCAATGTAATTTAATTCAACATTTTCGGGCTCCAGACGAATGGCATCAGCAATCACATTCAATATAGCATCATACGAACCGTTGGCTGAATACACGTCGATCAATCTAAAAAGTATCTGCTTATTCTCCGGGAATACAGCATGTCCTTTTTCTAAAACGTCTAAGACATCTTGTTTAGTACCTCCCAGACCATAAATTTGTGCTAACTCCAGAAAGTAGCCCGGCTTGGGGTTTTCACCTTTAATGAGTTCATCATAATATTTGATGGAATTCATATAATCTTTGTTTTTTCCGGCAAGTACCGCGAGATTATATTTTAGGTCACTATTTTTAAAGCCGAGCGAGTCTATACGAAGGTAAGCCTTATATGCTTTATCAAATTTTCCGTCCTTTAAAGCAACACCACCTTGATAGGAGATGGCGCCAGCAAGATTTTGACGGATATAGTCCATCTCAGCGGGAAAATTTCGACGTGCTTTTTTCGCATCCAGCAATTTTAATGATTTGATGGATATGTCGATAGGGTCTAGTTTATACTGCTGTTTTCGAGTTGAATCCGCAACTGCCAGTGAGCTATATACCAATGCTCTCAGAAGGTTGTTGTTGACAGATGCCGAATCTTTTTTGGATTGGAATGCAGCATCCGCAAACTTCCGGGCGTTTTCAAGATTTTTAAAATCGCCAGTTTTGGTGTATAAAGCAAAACTGTTGCTGCCCTCTTTCAAATTTGATTGGGCAGCAACAGTTAAACTACTTGCAGATATGAACAATGATATCAGTAAGTTTTTCATTCAGTTTATTCTTCGTTTGAATCTATATTTTCTTCAGAAGTTAATCCTCCATTAGCTGCTTCTGTTGAATTTTCGATATCGCCAGACTCTTCATCAGATTCTTCTTCGCGATCTACTTTTGTGATCGAAGCGATCTCGTCGTTGTCTTTCAGATTAATGAGTCTTACACCTTGTGTTGCACGGCCCATTACACGCAATTCTTCTACAGCTATCCGGATAACAATACCTGATTTATTGATGATCATAAGATCTTCTGCATCTGTAACCCCTTTAATCGCTACTAACTCACCTGTTTTATCGGTTACATTGATTGTTTTGACACCCTTACCACCACGATTTGTGACACGGTAATCTTCGATATCGGTACGTTTTCCGTAGCCTTTTTCCGAAACCACCAACACAGTTGTTTCTGAATCATTGACACTAATCATGCCAATCACCTCATCACTTTCAGAGGATAGGGTAATACCACGAACCCCCGTTGCTGTACGGCCCATTGGACGGACGGTAGATTCATTAAAGCGGATTGCTCTTCCTGAACGCAGTGCCATCACAATTTCGCTGGTTCCTGTAGTCAAACAAGCTTCGATCAATTGATCACCTTCATTGATGTTGATCGCATTGATACCATTGGCTCTCGGGCGGGAATATGCTTCCAAAGACGTCTTCTTGATGGTACCTTTTTTAGTACACATGATAATGAAGTTGTTTTCCAGGTATTCCTGATCTTTCAGGTTCTTGACTAGGATAAAGGCCTTGATTTTCTCTTCCTTCGGTACATTGATGATGTTTTGAAGTGCACGGCCACGTGAAGTACGGCTTCCTTCAGGGATCTCAAATGCGCGCAACCAGAAACAGCGGCCTGCTTCGGTAAATAGGAGCATGTAGTTGTGCGCCGAAGCTGTAATGATATGTTCTGTGAAATCCTCTTCACGCGTGTTTGTTCCGATTGATCCACGGCCACCACGACCTTGACGTTTATATTCGGATAACGGTGTACGTTTTACATAGCTGTTATGGGAGATTGTGATCACGATTTCTTCGTCATCAATAAAGTCTTCCATACGCATGTCTTCGGCAGAGTGAACAATCTGCGATCTACGTTCGTCACCATATTTTTCTTTGATCTCAATCAACTCATCTTTGATGATCTTCATGCGGAGCTCTTCGTCTGCCAATATAGATTTCAAATAGTCGATTGTTTTCATCAATTCAGCATATTCTTCTTTGATCTTATCACGTTCCAGTCCTGTCAGGCGACGCAAAGTCATATCCAGAATAGCACGGGCCTGAAGATCGGATAGACCGAATTGTTCCATCAATCCAACACGCGCATCTTCAGGTGTATCGGAGTTACGGATTAATTTAATGACTTCATCCAAATGATCCAGCGCGATCAAGTATCCTTCTAAGATATGCGCACGTTTTTCAGCCTCTGCCAATTCGTAACGTGTACGTCTGACGATAACATCGTGTCTATGCTCAACAAACTCACGAATCATATCTTTTAGATTCATCAGTACAGGTCTTCCTTTAACTAAGGCGATGTTGTTAACTGAAAAAGAGGTTTGTAGTGCTGTATATTTGAATAGATTGTTTAAAACAACATTGGCGTTGGCATCACGTTTAATGTCATAAACGACACGCATACCAGTACGATCAGACTCATCACGGATCGCCGAAATACCTTCCAATTTCTTTTCATTGACCAAATCAGCAGTACGTTCGATCATATTGGCCTTATTTACCTGATAAGGGATTTCGGTCACAATAATCTGTTCTTTTCCGGATTTGGTCGTTTCGATTTCGGCTTTAGCACGCATGACGATACGGCCACGACCTGTATTGCAAGCATCCTGAACACCGGCATACCCGTAGATCAATGCTCCCGTAGGGAAGTCAGGGCCTTTGATATGCTGCATCAATTCAGGTACTTCAATATCACGATTGTCGATGAAGGCAATGGTACCATCAATTACCTCCGATAGGTTGTGCGGGGCCATGTTGGTTGCCATACCTACGGCGATACCTGAGGCTCCATTGACCAGGAGGTTAGGGATACGCGTTGGCAATACGGTAGGCTCCTGTAAGGAGTCGTCAAAGTTATTTTGGAAATCAACGGTATCTTTGTTGATATCGGATAGCATTTCTTCGGCGATCTTCTTTAATCTCGCCTCTGTATAACGCATTGCCGCAGGAGGGTCACCGTCAATGGAACCGTAGTTACCTTGACCATCCACCAACGGGTAACGCAAACTCCAATCTTGAGCCATACGAACCATGGTGTCGTAAACGGAGGAATCACCATGTGGGTGATATTTACCTAATACGTCACCAACGATACGGGCAGACTTTTTATAAGGTTTACCACTGGTAACCCCTAAGTCCAACATACCATAAAGAACACGTCTGTGCACAGGCTTCATGCCATCACGCGCATCAGGAAGGGCCCGGGATACAATGACAGACATGGAGTAGTCAATGTAAGCAGACTTCATCTGATCCTCGATATTGATTGGGATAATCCGGTCGTTTGCCGGAACAAGATTGTTGTCGTTTTCTGTTTCTTCAGCCATATGAATTTGGTTTCAATAAAACTAGTAAGCAAGCCTTTTTAATTGGCTTGCTACGCATGCGAAGTTACAAAAATTTAACCTCAAAAGCGAATGAATTGAACCCTAATATACACAAAAAAGACAATCTTTTATGGATTGTCTTGGTACTTATGCCGTATCGTTTTTATTTCAATTTTTTAAAGCGCAAGCGGATCGAATTACCGATGACAATGAGATCGGAGAAGGCCATACTCAAAGCCGCGAGCATGGGACCTAAGAATCCTGCTGCTGCCAATGGGATCGCGATAATATTATAGGCAAATGCCCAAAAAAGATTCTGCTTGATGGTCAATAAGGTGTGATGGCCTATCTGCATCAGCTTTTCGATAGATTTCAGATCACTGTTCAATAGAATGACTTTTGCGGACTGAATGGCAATATGTGTTGCGTCGCCAAGTGAAATACCTACATCAGCCGCCGTAAGGGCGGGGGCATCGTTGATGCCGTCGCCTACCATCGCCGTAGCGGCCGTCTTTTTGAGCTCCGAAAGGATCGCCAATTTTTCACTGGGCGATTTTTCCCAGTAGACGTCCGCGATACCAAGTTTTTGGGCCGCACGTTCACATTTACTCTGCCTATCACCGCTCAATAGGATAGGCCGGATCCCTTTATCTTTTAGGTACTGTATAAGTTCTTTTGCATAGGGCTTGATCTGATCTTCCAAAACGATACCTGCAATAACAACTTCATTAATGGTCAGCGTCAGGTCGTACCTGTTGGAATAATCTTTTTTGCCGATTTTTGCATTGCAGATGGAATAGCTGTTGCCGTTAGTGTCCGTGGCAAATATTCCCTGTCCTTTTATTTCGTTGACTTCTTTGAAGATAATACGGTATGACCTGATCTCCTTGAGCTGCTTGCGGATGGATTGGGCAATCGGGTGGCTTGAATAACTTTCCAGCTGTGCAATGATTGACTCCACCTGTGATTGCTCTATCCCAAAGGTCTGAATGGCCTTGATATTAAAGTCGCCAGTGGTCAGTGTTCCGGTCTTATCAAAGACGATCTGTTTAATTTCTGACAGTTCCTCGATTGTACTGCCGCCCTTGATGAGGATGCCCTGTTTGGCAGCCCGTCCCAGACCGACCATCACTGCTGTAGGTGTAGCTAGGCCCATCGCGCAGGGACAGGAGACCACAAGTGTCGCTATGGCATTCATCAGTGCCTGCTGTAGCGGCAATTGGGCAATAAAGTAAGCGATAAAAAAAGTGAAAAATGCGATCGTGACGATAATAGGTACAAAATAGGCCGCTACTTTATCGCCAAATTTTTGAATGGGCGGTTTTTTACCCTGGGCGTCTTTAATTAATTGAATGATCTGATATAAAATGCTTTTCGACCCCACTTTGGTGGCCGTAATCCGGATATTGCCGGCGGTCAGCAATGTCCCGCCGATCACGGCATCATATTTTGTTTTTTCGATCGGGAGACTCTCGCCCGTCAGCATGGATTCGTCGATCCAGGCATGTCCATCCAGGATGTCACCGTCCACAGGAATCAGGCTTCCCGTGTTCACTTTCACGATATCTCCGGATTTGATCTCTTTAGCCCTAATTTCAATTTCTTTGTCGTCTTCAATTTTAATCGCTTTAATATCCTGATATTTAACCAGATCTTTGATGGCGGATGTGGTTTTGGTAACAGCGCGTTTTTCAAGCACATTACCCATAAAGACCAAGGTTATGATGGTTGCACAGGTTTCGTAAAACTGATAATCGTGCCCCAGATGATAATAAGTGCCAATAGCGCTGTAGACAAATGCCGCAGTGGATCCTACAAAAATAAGCACATCCATGTTGGGCATTTTATTCCATAGTGAGCGCAGGGCACTATGGCCAAAGTAGAGACAGCCAACAAGATAGACCGGTGTACAAAAAGCCAGCTGTATATAGGGGTCATGAAGCAGGGGGAAATCCATAAACATATGGCTCCATAGCGGAATGGTAAAGAGCAAACAGATCAAAAATTTGAATTCAACTGACTTCCAAAAGCTTACTTTGCCGTCTTTTTCCTCAATGACTTTATAGCCCAACGACTCGATACCTTTGACAAGCTGGGGAACCTGATCCCGGGGGATGTCCGAAAACTTTACCTCATCTGAAGCGAAATCAACGTAGATCTCCTTAGCACCCTTGTCTTCTAAGTATTTATGGATCGAAATAGCACAATTTGTACAGTGCATTCCGGTTACGTTGAGTTCAGTTTGCAGGTTGGATTCCTTCATTTAATAGCATGTAATGTCTTTAGGCAAAGATAGGTATTTCCTGATAATGCTTTTTACGTAAAGTAAAATTGTTTAGTTCTCTGATTCGTTTAGTTGTACTATACAGGAAAAAAAATCTTCGGTCACCGCAAAGAAAACGATAAATTTGTTTTTATTTGCAAATCATCAACGTTTAAAAATGACGAAAGCTATTTCTATTTCCTTTATCGTGCGGATTATGTTGCTTATTGCGCTCACGGCTTCGTTTGTGCAGTTTGAAGCTTTTTATAAGCAACGGGAGGCCATTCGGAACATGGCCTACGGACTAAATACTTTTCTGACGGCCAGTGTACTGATTTCGATCGGCCATTTTATCCTCGTTAAGCTTTACAATAGCAGAAATGAGCATCAGGTTGTCCGCGGTAACTTTGTGCTCGGAATTACGCGTGTGGCAACCGTTGGAAATGTGTTTTTTATCATTGTTAGTTTGATGATTGCCGTAGGTATCAACCCGAAAGATTTTATAACCAGTATGACTATCGTGGCGATGGCGATCGCAGTGATCTTCAGGGAGTATATTACCAATATGATATCGGGTCTGATTATTATGTTTTCGGACCAGTTTTCTGTTGGCGATCGCATTAAAATAGGGGAATACCAAGGTAAAATTGTGGACATTACGCTGGCCAATCTTGTTGTCCGGGATGAGGATGATGATGCGGTCATGATCCCGAACAACTTGGTGTTTACCGCGACCCTAGTCAATAAAACCTCGCAAAAATCTAATAAAATTGTCGTGAAATTTGAATTGCCGGTGGATCGTGCCGTGGCTGTAGAAGTGCTGGAAGAATACTTTAAACCCTTATTTCAGCAGAATTCCAATTTGGATCATGGTCAGGGATTTACGGTGAAAATAGCGGATTTAGCCAAAGATTATGTCAAATATAAAGTAGAGGTCAGTACGATATCCTCAAGCAACCGGATTCACCAGCAGGTACAGAGCAAGATCCTGAATGAGGTTCTTCAATTCAAGGGAATGGTCAGTTAGATCTTTCTGACTTTCACATTCTTGACAAAATGATGGCTGCCTTTTTCCAGGATAAGATCGGCGCGGTAGCGGGTGGGTAAGATGTTCTTGATCAGGTTGGGCTTGTTGATCTCATTCCAGATATTGACGGCCATGGCATTACTTTCTTCGGGTGACATATCTGCATATTTATGGAAAAACGAGGCCGGATTCTGAAAGGCGGTCGCCCGTAGGGATTCAAACCTATTGGTATACCACTCGATGAGGTTTTTCTCACTGGCATGTACGTAGATCGAATAATCGAAAAAGTCGGAAACGAAAACACTATGTCCTTTACGGGGGCGTTGTGAGTTGACCTGTAACACGTTGATTCCTTCGACGATTAAGATATCAGGTTGTTCAATGATCTGTTGCTGCTCATCGGGTAATACATCATAAACCAGATGGCTGTATACTGGGACCGTGATTTTAGGTGCTCCGGATTTGACCGCGGAAAGGAAATGGATCAGTCGTTTGGCGTCATAGCTTTCCGGAAATCCTTTGCGGTTCAGTATTCCTTTTTCGATCAGTTGTTGATTGGGATAGAGAAAACCATCCGTGGTCACCAGATCCACTTTTGGTTTGGAAGGTAGCATACTCAGTACCCGTTGCAATACCCTTGCTGTTGTACTTTTCCCTACAGCGACGGAACCTGCAATACCGATGATGTAAGGTAATTTACTTTCTTCTTTCCCGAAAAAACGATTTGTGCGCTGATGTAGGCTTTGGAAACGGTCAATGTGAATTTCCAGCAGATGACTCAACGGAAAATAAACTTCTTCGATCTCTTGATTTGTCAATGGCTCATTGAGCGCATGTAAGTTGTCAAGATCTTCGTGACTGAAGTTGTGCAATACCTTTCCATTTAGATTTTTCCAGTCTTCCCGTTTAATTGATCTAAAAGGAGAGTCTATTGCTATTTGTGGATCCAATTGCATCGATTTGCTGTTTTTATTGAACGTATTGTATTTGATTTCTGCTTATTCTTTTATTTCTGAGCCCTTTCTGCTCCATTCGGCAGACAATAGGAACCTTCATTATCCTTTTTCCGCTTGGGGAAGGACTGTTATACGAAGATTTTTTTTGTGCGGACAAATATAAATAGTGTTGTCGGTTATCCCAAGAAACAATTACAAATGATTTGAAGTTATTACAATAGGATTAGTTAAGATTTTATGCACCGGGCATTTTTCGGCAATCTTAAATAATCTCTTCTTTTGTTCGTCATCTAGATCCCCCTTAAAGCTCATATGACATTGTATATAGGTCGTCTGCTGACGTTCACTGGTCTGCACTTCATGCGAAAGGCGGATAATAACTTCTTCCAAAGGCCAGTTTTTTCGGTCAGCATACATTTTTACCGTGATCGCTTTGCAGGTACCTAAGGAAGAGAGCAGCAGCGGTGTAGGATTTATTCCCTGATCCTGTCCACCCAAGTCTTCGGGCTCATCGGCAATAATCTGGTGTTTACCATAGTTTACAGTCGTAGTATAAGGTGTTTCACCTAGGGTGACAATAACTTCATTTTCCATCATCTTGAATAAAATAGCTTAGTTTTAGTCGACAATATCTTCCAATAACCCTTCAATAATTAAGCTTCCGGTGGCAGGATTCGTGGCCAGCGGAACATTGTAAAGGTCGCACACACGCATCAGCATTTGAATATCAGGCTCGTGGGCGTGCTTGCCAAGTGGATCACGAAAGAAGATAATGCCATCTACTTTACCCTCAGCAGCCAATGCAGCGATCTGTGCATCGCCCCCCATTGGGCCGCTTAATTTCAACTCGACTGGAAGTCCGGTTTGCCGCACATAGGAACCCGTCGTTCCCGTTGCGATAATATTTGCATGCTCCAATAGATCCTGGTGGTCCTTGACAAAAGCAACCATCTCTGGTTTCTTGCCATCATGAGCGATCAGCGCGATTGTTTTTTTCATCCGTATCTAATTATTTGTTCATTTGTATTTGCATCAAGCGGCTAAAAAGCCCTCTTCAATAGATTATATGTCTATAGGCCGTTCTAATTTTACAATAAAGCACAGTTAGTTTTGTGCTTTTCATATGTTTGTCTATATCTTCTAAACTTAGGCAATGCTTAAAGATGCTATTTAAAGAAAATATAGGATATAATAATAGCCGCAATTACACCCGCCAGTTCAGCCAGTAAGGCACAAGGTAAGGCATGTCTCGTCCGTTTTATACCCACGGCACCAAAGTAGACTGCCAGTACGTAAAAAGTTGTTTCAGTGGAGCCCTGAATGACGCAGGCGACACGTGCTGCAAAGTCCATCGGACCTTTGGCATTCATCAGGTCAACCATTAATCCACGGGCACCCGACCCACTAAGGGGTTTCATAAATGCAACCGGGAGCGCATCGACAAAAGAGGTATCCAAACCACATAGGGCAATGCCCTTGGATATTCCGGCAACCATATAATCCATCGTTCCTGAAGCTCTAAAAACAGCGATGCCGACCAACATGGCCACCAGATAAGGAATAATTTTGACGGAAACTTCAAATCCTTCTTTAGCACCTTCAATAAAAGAATCGTAGACATTAACTTTGCGAAAAAGCGCCAAACCTATAAAAGAAGTGAAGAGGCTAAACAGGATCACATTACCAAATACTTTGCTAAAAATCTCTATTTCAGCTTGCTGTAGTCCTGAAAAATAATATAATAATCCACCGATAAATAACCCCATGGCACCTAAATAGCCTAAAACAACACGGTTGAAGAGGTTTATTTTTTGATAAATAGCAACAAGGATCAAGGCTACTAGGGTGGAAAAGAAGGTTGCGATCAAAATCGGAAGAAAGACGTCAGAAGGATCTGGTGCACCTGCTTCTTTTCGATAAGCCATAATGGAAATCGGCAATAGCGTGAGGCTGGATGCATTGAGCACAATGAACATAATCTGGGCATTCGTTGCCGTTTCCTTATTGGGATTCAGTTCTTGGAGTTCCTTCATTGCCTTAAGTCCCAAAGGCGTTGCTGCATTATCCAGACCAAGCGCATTGGCAGAAAAATTCATCAGGATAGATCCGAGAGCGGGATGGTTCTTGGGGATTTCGGGAAATAATTTATGGAAAAAAGGGCCTACGATTTTTGCGAAGATATTGATCATGCCGCCTTTTTCACCAATTTTCATGATTCCAAGGGCAAAACTCATCATCCCGATCAACCCTAAGGAGATTTCAGCTCCGGTTTTAGCGCTGTCAAAGATGGAGTTGACAATTTGTTGGAAGATTTCGGTATCTCCGAAAAAGATAAGTTTTACAAGGGCTACGGCAAATGTGATTAAAAAAAATGCAACCCAAACGTAGTTTAATGCCATAATAGATTTAAATATGCGTAAAAGTAACCTTTTAGAATTTATCCATCAACTGGCTCCAAGGATTTTTCTTTTTATTCTGATTCTTTTCTTTGATAAGGTGTTCGATGATGTAATCCAGTGTATCCTCATGTTCACTGATCAGCTTATCTGATAAGGAAATGAGTTTCTGGATATTGTTTGGGGAGGCTGCGTCTAAGGAAGCGTTGATACTGGATAGGTTTGACGGCTCCAGACGAACGTAATTTTGTTGTTTTCCGTTACTTCTAAACAATTGCTTGATAAAAAACTCCGTACTTTCGGAAGAGGCGCTGGTCATGATGTCCACAAGGGCCGGACCGATCTGAATGGCAAGCTTTTTTTTGAAGTGTTCGTAATTGTAGGCTGTCTTTGATACCCCGGTACCCAAGGAAACCATAAACATATCGTTGATCTGTGTACTGTTGAAGGCTTTTAACACCTCAAGTAAACCGCAGATAGAAGGATTCTGTGCAAACACTCCTCCATCTATGAGCGGATATCTGGTATTGGATATTGAATATATTTCGGCAACAGGAAAGAACGTGGGGGCTGCCGAAGTAGCTTTGCAGACATCTTTGAGGTAAAAGTCGCGCGCTTCGCCATGGGTGATTGCCTTCTGTTGTCTAAAAAAATGATTTTTACGGAGCTCGATGTTATAGGCCGTGATAATACAGGGTTTGATCAGGTGGCTTAATCGTGCATTTTGAAAATATTTGTCCAGCACATTCGACAAGGCGGCCGAGGAATACAATTCACTCACCAGACCGAATCCACCCAGAAAACGCCGCCATTTGGAGGTGTGAAAGATTTCTGTACCGTGGTTGACGAATAGATTTAAAGCATCGCGTGCTGAAAACTTAGGGTGCGTAGGATTTCCTTCTTCGGGGAACAATAAGATGCTTGTGAGAATTCCGCCACTGCTTGTGCCGGCAATAAAGTCAAAATAAGAAGCGATCCGCGCATTGGGATCCATTGTTTTTTTTTGTAATTTTTCCTCCAAAGCCACTAGTATCATAGCCGGGATAATCCCCCGAATACCACCGCCATCAAGGGCAAGTATGCTCTTCATACGCTAAAGCTATTTTAATTCAAGATACGTAAATATAGAAAATGTTTACAATTTAGATTGCCCTTTTGAGCCAAAGGCTTTTGTAATAAAAATATAGCCGATCAGGTGCATGTTTGCGTTAGATGATAAATTGGGGTGGCCTACAGTTTCTCAATGGGGGATTTTCGGTTTTATTGATCGGGATAGTTAGGTATTATCCTTTGGGTATGGGGTATACTCAAATAACATCGGCGGATGTTAGTCCGCCGATGTTAGATTCATTGTATTAGTTAAACCAAGCCAGCACTTCTTCTTTGCTCGGCATAGTTATGTCTAGTTTTAGTTTTTTACGCATGCCGCCAAGATCATTGAAAACCTTATTTGGGTTGGCTTCTTTTAAGGCTTCGATCGTGGTAAAACCCATTTTTTGTAATGCGGGTACCCATGCTGCAGGAATGCCTTGCTCTTCATAGTCCTTCACGTCCGCAACTTTTGCTACCTTTTCAGGACGCATTTGTGGGAAGAACAATACTTCTTGGATAGAAGCATTATTTGTCAGGAACATAATTAGGCGATCCATACCTATTCCTAAACCGGAAGTAGGCGGCATACCATATTCCAAAGAGCGCAAGAAATCCTGATCAATAAACATGGCTTCATCATCACCTTTCTCTGAAAGTTTCAATTGATCTTCAAAGCGTTCGCGTTGATCAATTGGGTCATTCAATTCGGAGTAAGCATTGGCAATCTCTTTACCACAGACCATTAACTCGAAACGTTCTGTTAAATCTGGATTATCGCGATGTTTTTTGGTCAATGGTGACATCTCTTTTGGATAATCGGTGATAAATGTTGGCTGAATGTAATTACCTTCACATTTCGCACCGAAGATCTCGTCGATCAACTTGCCTTTACCCATTGTTTCGTTAACGTCGATACCCATTCCTTTTGCAGCTACACGGATTTCTTCTTCGGTTTTGCCGGTGATATCAAATCCTGTAAATTCTTTGATGGAATCGGTCATCGAGATACGCTTATATGGCGCTCTGAAATCAATTTTATGTTCGCCAAATGTAGCTTCGGTGGTCCCGTTTACAGCAAGTGCACAGTGTTCCAAAAGGCGTTCTGTGAAATCCATCATCCAGTTGTAGTCCTTGTAAGCTACATAGATTTCCATGGCGGTAAATTCGGGGTTATGCGTACGGTCCATTCCTTCGTTACGGAAGTTTTTGGAAAATTCGTACACACCATCAAAACCACCTACGATCAGTCTTTTTAAATAAAGTTCGTTTGCAATACGAAGATATAAAGGGATATCTAATGCATTGTGATGCGTGATAAATGGACGGGCTGCGGCACCTCCGGGGATAGATTGTAAAACGGGTGTTTCTACTTCCATATAACCAGCGTCGTTAAAGAATTGACGCATGGCATTGAAAAGTTTGGTACGTTTGACAAATATATCTTTATTGGCAGGGTTTACAATTAAGTCAACGTAACGCATTCTGTAGCGCTGCTCGGGATCTGTAAAGGCATCGAATGTTTTGCCTTCAGCAGATTTAACCACTGGAAGAGGACGTAAGGATTTGGATAATACGGTAAGTTCCTCCACGTGTACTGCAATTGCTTCAGTTTGTGTCGTGAAAACATATCCTTTGACACCTACAATATCGCCAATATCCAAAAGTTTTTTGAAAACAACATTGTAGAGATCTTTATTTTCATCAGGACATACGTCATCACGCTTGATATAAGCCTGAATACGTCCGGTAGAATCTTGAATTTCAAAAAATGAAGCGCTTCCCATCACGCGACGGCTCATGATACGTCCGGCGATGGTAATGTTCTTATAATTCAATTTATCTCTATCGTAGTTTTCTAAAATATCGGCAGCGTGTGCGTTGACGACAAATTCATTTGCTGGAAAAGGCTCGATTCCCATATCCAACAAGGATTGCATCGCCTGTCTTCTAAGTTGTTCCTGTTCGGATAATACAGTACTCATTCGGTCTGAATAATATTTAAAATGTGAAAATCATGCAAAAATAGCCATTTTTTTCAATTCTTTTTATTGATTTTTTTGAAAGCACTGTAGCGAAATACAAACGGCGACCGTTAAAAGAAGAAAAATAGTTAAATAGTGATATTAAGCGGGGACATTCGACTATTTGATTTTAAGTTTTATAATTTTATTTTCGTTATTTGAAGCTTAATATTTAAATAGTTTAAGTGGGAATTATTCAGTCATATTTTTATAACAAGAAGCTATCATCTTTACATGATGCCCTGGAACGTTGCTTGCGAAATCGCGAGGACGGCAAGGCTTTCGTCTATAAAAAATATTATGGCTACCTCATGGCAATCATCATCCGTTATGTCAAACAGGATGTCGATGCCGAGGAACTTGTGAATGAGAGCTTTGTCCGGATTTTTCGAAAATTGGAGTCCTTCAATAGGGATATCGATGCGGAGAACCTCGAAAAATCGTTTCGGGCATGGATAGGTCGAATCGCTGCAAATATCTCAATTGACTTTCTACGGAGTAAAAAACAGTTGTATTCTGTTGAGGATATGGCTGAAGGAGATATGCATACACCATCGGTGCAATTGGATAGTCGTCTGGAAGTAAACGAGATTTTGAGCTTGTTGGATCAGCTCCCCGAAATTCAGAAAACTATTTTTAATCTCTATGAAATAGAAGGGTATTCGCATGATGAAATTGCCCAAATGCTAAATATACCGGATAGTACGTCACGTACTTACTTGACAAGGGCAAAGCAAAAACTGAGAAAATTATACTTGGACTATACAGGTGTAGTACAAGAAATAAGATAAATAGTGTTGTTACAATGGAAGGCAATAAGAAAAAAGAATTGATAGAAGAAATCATTGGGCAATTAAAAGACCATGAATTACCTTATCGGGAAGGTTCATGGGAAAAATTTGCATCAAGGTATGAGGTAGCAACACCACCTTCTTCCGCATGGAAATATTGGAGTGCGGCAGCCGCAGTACTTTTATGTTTTGGTGCTGGCTATTGGGGGGTGAAAAATAATTCTGCAGTCCTTCCATCATCACCGGTTGTCACCAAGCATCAGAAAGATAGCGAGGTGCTCGCGGATAACAAAGATTTAAAAGAATCCATTCAGCGTTCGTTGTCCGATGGGACCGGGACGCAGGGATTGAGTGAACAGGAATTGATGCGTGATAGGCCGTTTACCTATTCGAAAGTGGGAAGTATTTCTGCTGATGATCGTCAAAAACAAAGGTTTGTCTTATTTGATGGAAAAGCAGTGAGCGGAAATAATATTCGTGTATCAAATAATTTCTCCGCTTTGGGTGGGGCGCAGCGTATGCAATTGCGAAATAGTACCCTATCCGCACAGATCAATCTGGATGAGCCTACAGTTGCTGCTTCCTCAGCTGTCCTGGGTGCAACGAAAGCTGGTGCGCCATCCAGTTCAACTGTAGCATCAACAAATTCAAATACAATCCCAACCTATACACAGACACAGCGTGAAGCTGCACGCCTTTCTGCGCTATATGCGGAGCAGCAGGGAAATCGGAAGAGCGCTGTCGTGCTGAAAAACGGGAATGATCTCGACAGTAAATGGGAACTGGGGGCATTTGTCTCACCGGCTTCTACTTCAGAGAGCATCACCCTTGGGGGCGGAGTTGCCCTGGCTTATAATGTTTCGAGTAAGATCAGTATCCGATCCGGTGCTTCTATTCAGCATTATGGAGCAATGTCAGGGAATACGCCCATCACACCCGCGATGGCTTCAAATTCGTTTGTTGCTGATGCCCCAAATTATCTTTCACAGCCCAGTAGTCTGAATAATCCTTTGGTAATGCGCACGGCGGATGCTAAAGATGCTAAAAGTAACGAACGTGTTTCCGGTAAAATCTTAACCGTAGATATTCCAGTTGATGTCCGTTATGCGATCAGTAAAAATTTCTATACCTCGGTAGGGGTTTCTTATGTTGGTGTATTGGATCAGGAACGGGCTACAATTTATGAAACCAACAATAAAGAATATAAACAAACCTCCACAGATAAGAATGTGGATGATAAAGGTGTGAATGGGTTTGTGAATTTCTCAGTCGGACGAAAACAGAAAGTCGGCAAACTTTCAATCTCTGTGGAACCTTATTATAAACTTCCTGTTGGAGGTTTGCGCTCGTCTGATCTGAATTATAGCAATGGTGGTGTAAAAATTATTACAAGCTTCTAGTAAAAAGGCGACTGACAAAAATAAAAGTGAATCCTCCCGGAGTTGATCAGTCAGCAAAAAAAGAGGAGATCACGAAAAAAGGAAAAGCCCTTGAAAATAGAAATAATTCAAGGGCTTTTTTATGGTCGATCATTAAATCTGTTTATAGTTCATCTACGCGGACCCAGCCCATTCCAGCGGCTTTAGCACCTTCAACTCCGGGAATTCCATCTTCGTAGACTAAGCATTTTTCAGGAGCAATATTCAATTGCGAAGCTGCGAGCAGAAAAGGTTGTGGGGAGGGTTTACCTTCTGGGGTATCTCCGGCACATACCAATGTTTCCAGGTCATTCCATACACCGATTGTATTCAACGTCATGGACAAGGTTGTCCTTGTTCCGCCCGAGACGGCAGCAATATGTTTTTTACCTTTTTGGTACTTCAAATGTTCAACAACGTAATCGACAGGTTTTGTTTTAAAAACATATTCATCTCTAAATATCGTAGATTTAAGTGTTGAGAATTCCTGGTGGTCAAAGTCTACGCCATAGCGTTTGCTAATTTCCGCAGCAACGGCTACGGTAGGCCAGCCAGCTGTTTCATCAATTAAGTTGACATCCAGCTCAACGCCATATTGTTTGGCAGCGGCCTTATAGGCTTGTTTATGGGCATCCATGTTATCAGCCAGTGTGCCATCGACGTCGAATAGTAGAGCGTCATAGGATTCGGCAAGAAGGTTTAGCAGTTCGAATTTACGTTGTGATTCAGGTGACATATACTTTTAATAGTGTGCGGTAAAATTAAAAATTATAATTGGAAGCACAAAAAGCAAGCGGCCTTTCTTTCGTCAGAAAGAAAGGTCGCTTGCTTTTTGTATCATGTATACTGGTCGCGCATACTGCAAACTGTTGTTTGCTTAGTGTGCACTTAAATTCTTCGCTTTTTCTTCATCGAAATTAGCTTCCAGTTCAGCTAGTTTTTTCTTGCCGTAAGCCATCCTTGTGATTACTACGAACAGCACGGGAACGATAAAGATTGCCAAAAGTGTTGCTGCAGTCATACCTCCGAATACCGTCCAGCCGATTGTTTGGCGGGAGATGGCACCAGCTCCGTGTGACAACATCAATGGAATAATACCCAAGATAAAGGCAAAAGAAGTCATGATGATCGGACGTAGACGCAATTTTACAGCGTCCAATGTCGCCTCATAGAGATTCATTCCGATGTCTACCCGTTCTTTGGCAAATTCCACGATCAGGATCGCATTCTTGGCCGCTAGACCGATAATGGTTACCAAACCGATCTGTGCATAGATATTATTATCTAAAGACGGTATCAAGGTCAAGGTCAAGATCGCTCCAAATACTCCTAAAGGAACTGATAGGAGGATAGAGAATGGTACTGACCAACTTTCATACAAGGCTGCCAATAGCAAGAATACAAACAGAATACACAAGGCGAAGATCTGAATGGTTTTAGATCCTGACTGCATCTCCTGTAATGAAAGTCCTGAGAACTGGTAATCAAAACCTTCCGGTAAGGTCTGCGCTGCAACTTCCTGTAGGGCTTTCAATGCATCCCCGGACGAGTAACCTGGAGCCGAACTACCGTTGATCTCGATACTTCTAAAGATATTATAGTGGTTGATGATCGAAGGCATCGTTATTAATTCATATTTAACGAGCGTACCCATTGGTACCGGATTCCCCATCGTATTGTTGACATAAAGTTTGTTGATGTCTTCAATGTTCATACGGTAGGGGATATCGGCTTGTGTAACGACACGGTAGCTACGGCCATACTTCGTAAAGTCATTAACATAGCTACTACCCAAATATGACGATATTGTCGAATAGATACTTGATATGGGAACTCCCATACGTTTTGCTTGCTCACGATTGACTTCCAATTTGTAGTTTGGCGAATTGGTGTTAAACATCGTATAAGCCATTCCAATTTCTGGACGTTGGTTGGCAGCCATGAGGAATTTACCCACGGTAGCTTCGAAGTCCTTGATATTTACCGTTTGTAAATCTTGTACCTGCAAGGAGAAACCTCCGGATGTACCTAAGCCCGGAATAGCTGGTGGTGTTACCGCTAACACTCTTGCTTTGGTATAACCCATGTATTTGCCCATGATCATACCGGCGATATCGCTGGCCGTGCGTGTCCGTGTTTCCCAAGGTTTGAGCGAAACGAAAACTGTCGCACCATTGGATTTGAAGGCACGGTTCAAAATATTGATACCAGAGATCGCGGTAACATATTTGATTTCAGGAAAGGTCTTATGTAGATCCGCTTCAATCTCTTTAAGCACCTCGTTTGTACGTGCAGCAGAAGAACCTTCTGGCAGCGTAATACCTGCAAAAAATGCACCACCGTCCTCGGAAGGGATAAATCCTGTTGGTTTTGTCGTAAACATATAACCAGTACCAATAAAGATACATAAAAGGATAATCAACACAAGCGGCGCCTTTTTGATGGATTGTTTTACACCCCGTGAGTACTTGATCGTTACTTTTTCAAACCAAACGTTGAATTTGTAGAAGAACTTGTTCAATCCTTTTGCACCTTCGTGTACAGCTGTTGGTTTCAATAAAATTGAGCATAGTGCTGGAGTTAGGGAAAGAGCAATAAATGCGGATAACATAACCGATACGGCGATGGTAATCGCAAATTGTTGGTACAGTTTACCCACCATCCCCGGAATAAATCCTACCGGAACGAATACCGCTGCCAAGATCAAGGCAATCGCGATAACCGGCGCAGTAATATCGCCCATTGCACGGCGGGTCGCTTCTTTTGCATCCAGTTTATAGTGGTCAATATAATGTTGTACCGCTTCTACCACAACGATGGCGTCATCCACCACAATACCGATGGCCAATACAAAGGCAAGCATCGTCAAATTGTTGACCGAGAAACCAAACATCAGGAAGAAGATGAAGGTACCAATAATCGATACTGGAATCGCTAGAACAGGAATTAATGTCGCTCTCCAGCTTTGTAAGAAGAAGAATACGACGATAGTTACCAGTATTAATGCTTCAACTAAGGTATGAATTACCGAAGAAATGGAAGCGTTTACAACAGAAACGGTCTCGTAACTGATAGTATAATCGACGTCAGTTGGAAAGGATTGCTTTAATTTTTCCAGGGCAGCAACAATACCTTCTGCAGATTCTACGGCGTTTCCACCCGGCGTTTGATTGATCATCATCGCAGATGAGGTCATGCCATTTACAGTAGATGATGTTCCATAACTAAATTGACCCAGTTCTACACGAGCGACATCCTTTAAAAGTACAATGGATCCATCTTTATTGGTTTTTACAACAATGTTTTCAAAGTCTTCCGGATTTGACAAGTCACTATCTGTAATGATTGGATATTCGAATACCGTTGAAGACTCTTGTGGACGTCCACCGACACTACCTCCCGGTATACGGGTGTTCTGTTCGGCAATCGCTGCGGAAACATCTGCAGGTGTCATGCTTAGATTAGCTAACTTATTGGCATCTAGCCATACACGCATGGAGAAAGGTTGGCCGAAGGCCGTTACATCACCGACACCTTTGACACGTAATAACGCATCTTTGACGTACAAGTTGTTGTAATTGGCCAAGAAATTTTCATCCCTTGTTCCTTTGGGTGATGTTAAAGCTACCAACATCAAGATATCGTTATTGGCTTTACGGGTAGTGATCCCCAAGCGTCTAACAGCTTCTGGAAGGGCAGGTTCTGCAATCCCGACACGGTTTTGGACGTCCAGGGTTGCAATATCGATGTCGGTACCTACTTCAAATGTAACAGTAATTGTTGCTTGACCATTTGAAGTACTATTTGACGACATATAAATCATGCCAGGTGTACCATTGATCTGACTCTCAATCAGCGTTGTCACGGTCTGTTCAACCGTCTGTGCATCTGCACCCGTGTAGTTTGCTGTAACTGTTACGGTTGGAGGTGCAATAGAAGGGTACTGGCTAATTGGCAAAGTAGAAACTGCAATAATTCCGATAATTGAAATCAATATCGAAATAACGATTGCGGTAACTGGCCTCTTAATAAATACTTCTGAAATCATTCTCTATCTTTTAGATTCTCTTTAAAAAATTAATGCTGCTATTTTCCTTGTGGAGCGCCTTTTGCAGCTTGTTGGGCAGCAGTGGCAGCATCGACAACTTTAACACCATTTTGGACGTTCATGGTACCATCAACAATGATTTTCTCACCGTCTTTGACACCTTCTTTAATCACGATTTTATCCCCGGCTTTAATACCTAATTTTACCTGACGGATTTCAGCTTTACTGCTATCGTTGACGGCATACAGGTTAAATACACCCAATTGCTCAAAAACAGCTTTGTAAGGAACCACGACTTCTTCAGCTGCCGATGTGGTTGACACATTCATCGTGATATTCATACCAGCCCTTAACGCATTGGAATTGTTGGGGAAAGTAGCCCTTACTTTAATTGTTCCTGTCGCTGGATCAACAGCACGGTCAATGGTCGTAATACTTCCTTTACCTTCATAGGTACTTCCGTCCGGCAAGAGGAGAGAAAGGTCCGAAGAAGCATGGCTGCTCTGCATTTGGGCAAATTTGCTGATATCTTTTTCGTTCACCTGAAACTCAATAGCGATCGGGCTTGTCGATGATAGCGTATTGAGTAGTGTAGTGCCGGGATTGACCAAAGCACCTAAGCGTACCTGCGATATGCCGATGGTTCCGGAGAACGGCGCACGGATCGTAGAGCGGGAAAGGTTGGTATTGGCTGTCACCAATGCTGCACGTGCAGATTCTACTTGTGCTTGTGAAGAAGCAACATTTGATACGGCATTATCATAAACCTGTTTAGCGATCGCATCTTTGTCCGCCAAAGTTTGGTAACGCGCTAAATCTCTTTTTTGACGATCAAGGTCTGTTTGTGCGATTTGTAGACTTGCTTTGGCCTGTTGTACCGCTGCATTATAACGTGTTCCGTCAATCTCATATAAGGCTTGACCTTTAGAGACCACAGCACCATCTGAAACATATATTTTAGTAATATACCCGCTTACTTCCGCAAATAGGTCTGCTTCGTTCAACGGTTTGACTGTTGCTGGGTAACTTATGGTTCCCGTAACAGTCTCATGTGATGCTGCGCCAAAGGTAACAGGAACAACCTTCTCGGCCTGAGCCTGTGCTGCACCTTGCTTTTTTGCATCTTTATTTCCACAAGAGGTCCATACTAAAGCCGTCCCAAGGAAGAAAGCGAATAATAATTGTCTTTTATTCATGATTTGTATTAGTTTCCGTTTTAGTTGATTAATTAGTTTGGATCGCCCCAACCGCTTTTTGAACATCCAATTTGCTTGACAATAGCGCATAAAGGGCACTCAGATAATTGAATTGCGTTATTTTGAGATCATTTTCAGCGGTCATTAAATCCAGGTATTTTGTGATGCCCTCATCGTATTGCAGTTTGATCGTTTCATAAACCTCTTTGGACAATTCTACATTCTCTTTTGCTGTTTTCCAGTCGTTGAGATTTGCATTGTAGGTGGCTTTTGATAAGGCATACTCCGTATTGATGCTGTTTTCCAGATTCTTGATATCCCAGTCAATGCGTTCTTCCTGCAACCTGGATTTATTGACTTGTTTTTTTCGTTTAAAACCGTCAAAAATAGAAAACGAAAGGTTCAGTCCGGCTACAGATCCCGGGAAATTGTCGTTATAGAGCTTACTGAATTTATCATTCCGATAATTGAATGCATAGTTATAAAAGGCGCTTACATTTGGTAAATAGGTCCATTTATAATATTGTGTGTTCAATTGTTGGATCTTTTTTGATGTTTCCAATTGTTGGAACTCGATCCGATTGGAAACACTTACCCCAGCTGTAGTATCCAATAAAATTTCGGATTCCATGTTGCTGTTATTGAATGATAACGTCAGATTTTGATTTTTATCTAACGCTAGTAGCTGTTTCAGATATTCATACTTATATTTCCGCAATTCGACATTGCGTTTTTCGTCTGCGTTGGAATTAGCCAAAGCGATCTGCGCTCTTTTGTAATCTGTTTTGTCCACCACCCCGACATCATACTGCGATTTTGCATCTTTCAGCTGTTTTTGGAGCCTAGCAATGTTTTCGCGGACAATTTTAATCATCTCTTCTGTTGTCAGGATATCATAATAAGCTTTACTGACCTCAACAACCGCATTTATTTTTTTGCTTTCTGTGTTTTGTTTGTTGCCCAGTCGAACCAATGATGCAGCCTTTCTTGCCTGTATCAATTCGGGATTCAGAAGTTGTTGGTCTGCTTGTAGGGTCAATGCACTGGCATGGTTCTGACCCATTTTGATATTATTTCCACCGATATTGACCACAGGGACAATCACATTATAGTTATAGCTTCCTTTCAAACCCAATTGGGGGTACCAGCCTGAAAGGGAGATATCGATATCCTTTTCACCGATGGTCTCATCCAATTGTGCTTGTTTTACAGAAATTTGATTGCGTAGTGCATAATCTATCAGCTGCTGAAGCGTCGCGTTTGGCGGCAAGTTTTCAGATTGCTGTTGTGCAAATCCTGTATTACTCAAGAGCGACAGAGTCGCTAAGGAATAAACGATTTTATTAAACTTCATATATCTAATTAATTATTTTTATTTCTATTAACGGCACCGTCCCAAATGATCTCCATCAGTTCCCCCATATTCTGTTCAGAGAACTGTAGGTCTTTGAATTTGATGCTATGTACCGTAGACAAAGCTACTCCGATATAACTAGCCACTAAAAGGTGGACGTTTACCTGTTTTAAAATTTTTCTGTCAATGCCTTCCTGCAAAAAGTCGAGTACTTTATTTTGACCACCGACAGGCTCCTGTATCTCCGCTTTATTCTTTTCATGATAGGGTGAAGAAAAAAACTGATCAAAAAAACTGAATACCGTTTCGTTTTCTAAGTAAAACTTGACAAAGTTGCGCCACACATGAAAAAAAGAAGCTTTATAATCAAAGTCTTCTTTTATGCCGTCAAATATATAATCGTTCAATAGCGACCGGCAATGTTTGAACAGTGCAAAGATCAGATCATCTTTTGAGGGAAAATAGTGGTAGATAGTTCCTATCGCTACATCAGACTCCTGTGCAATTTTACTCATTGGCGTCCCGTGGAAGCCGTTTGTGTGTATCAGTTTAAGTGTGGCAGCAAAGACAGCTGCAATTTTTTCATTAGAATTCATCAATCGAACGTTCATTCGGTTGCAAAATTAGTGATTAATTTGGAAGCAAACTGTCAAATTATTGTTATAAATCAATAAATGCTAAAACAATTTGGACCAATAATACAATAAGGAAAAAAGATTTAAATTGTTTTGGCTTTGGGTAATTATTTTTTTTGTCAGTAGTATGAAGGAATGTTGCTGCCGATAAGCCAATAAAAAAAGGAACTTTATGAAAGTTCCTTTTTTTATTGGCAATTTTTCAGTTGCTTTTCTACATCCGCTAAGGGAAAGATATCCTTGCCTTTATTGATCTTCGTGTTGATATAGGTCAGTACGTAGGCGATATCAATAGCCGAAAGATTTGAGGCCGGCATGGTAGAATTGAATTTCTTTCCTGCGACTTCTAATTCTCCGGCAGCTCCGTACTTGATTATGCAGGCAAGCTTTTGCCGATTGTTTTCCAGAAATTTGACATCGGTCAGTGGAGGGTATAGATTTCCTAATCCTTCGCCCTTTTCGCCATGGCAATTCTGACAATGTGTGAGATACACTTTTTGACCATTGACACTGTACTGTGCTGTTCTGATGTCAACTTCGTTCTGACAGCCGATGAGCGCCAACAGGAGCGCGCCAATGATAAAACAGGTCGTAAAAAGCGCGCGCATATTAGTTTTTAGCTTCGTTCAACAACTTTGGCAGGTCATCCATCAGCTTTTTTACCTGCTCGTCATTTGTCCCGTCGTAAGCACCACGGATACGTTTGTCTTTGTCAATTAAGACCAGGTAGCCTTGGTGGTCGTAGCCCCCAGGCGCATTTTTATCTTCTGCTGTATACACAAGGTATTGGTTGGCGATGCCATATATGTCAGCTTTTGTGCCTGAAACAAATTGCCAGTGGTCATTGCTTACGCCCAGCTTATTTGCGTAATCTTTCAGTACATAGGGTTGATCATATTTAAAATCTATGCTATGAGACAAAAAGCGGACGGCATCATTGTCTTTATACTGAGCGTAGATTTTCAATAGATTACGGTTCATTGTAGGGCAGATGCTTGGACAATGGGTGAAAAAGAAGTTGGCAATATATACCTTGCCCTCAAAATTCTTGTCTGAGATCATGACACTGTCCTGATTTAAAAATTTAAATGCTGGTATAGTGTGATAAACAGTATCTACAACTTGCTTTCCGTCAACGGTTTTCTCTACTGCTTCGCGTTCGCCGTAAATGGGCAAACTCGACTGACTGGTGTTTTTACAAGAAAATAAACTAAGCAATAGGCCTGTAGCACAATAAAGTTTAACTATAGATTTCATCTGTTTTTATTCTTTCATTAACAATTTGCCCGTTCGGGCATTTCCATTCCGCTAAAAAATTTCGCTCGCGGTTGTCCTAGAAATTTTTTAATTTCTCTTGACTTTCTTTGGAAACTTCATCAAATATTTTCTTCATATCCGCCACCTTCTGCAGTTCAATTTCAAAATATTTGACATCAGTGCTATCTGGATTATATCCTTTCATCCAGTCCATCATATGGTCTGTCGCACTTTCCAGATTCGCTTTTAATATGCTGAGATCTTTCCTTGTCGCTGTAGTGTCCAAATCTGCCTTAGCTGCTTTAAGCGTCTTTAAGCTGTTTAAGATTGAGTCAATTTTAACTGCATCGCGGTCAAAATGAGCGATTTGAGGCATGATTTCATCATGGATTTTAATTGTTGAATCCTGTAAAGCCTTTACATTATTTGTGCCGGTGGTTCCACATGCCGCTATTGCCAAGGATGCGATAGCCATGAAAGCGATTTTGTTCATGTTTCTATTTTTTTTTGGTAATTGGACAAAGATATCAATTTCTTATTGCCCGGGCTTTTGATTTCTACCCGGGAATGTAAAATTCAAGTCACGAATGTAGGTTTCACAATGCACTACAGCGCATAGCTCATCATTTTTATCTTTGATTTCCAGACTCAGGTTTTTTACGATTTTACCTTTTTTTAGTATAGTCTGCGTACATTCCGCCAGCAGTTCATCTGAAAGCTGCACTGAATAGCCTACGCTGGTCTTGCCCGGTTTTTTAAAATCAATCTTTGATGATTTGAGCCAGGCAATGGTTTTTTTAAAGCCAGTTTTTTGAAGGTACTGATCAATCAGGATCGGAAATATAGGATCCGCCGCAGCGAAGATGGTTCCACCAAATAAGGTTTTATTGGTATTGATATTGAATGGGGTCTTGTAAATTTTTACCTCGGCTCCTTTGAAGCCGGGGCTGATCTTTTTTACCCAGATTCCCTGAAATAAAAAAGGTGGGTAAAAGCGCAAAAGCCATGTTAATGCACGCGGACTGTATCTCATATTACAAAAATAAAACAATGTAACGGATTATTTTCTGAAATCTTGGTTTTCTTCGTTCACTATGGTATTTTTACGGCATCAAAAGACCTAAAATGTCAACATTAAAAGATAAACAGGCTGAAAGCAAGAAAGTATGGTTATTGGTGACAATAGCTTCGTTGGGATATTTTGTCGATATCTACGATCTCATTATTTTCTCCATTGTTCGCATTCAATCCTTTACAGATATTGGAGTGCCAGTAGCTGAGATGCGGGTAAAAGGTGAATTTGTACTTAATATGCAAATGGGCGGTTTGCTCTTGGGCGGAATTATCTGGGGGATTATCGGTGATAAATTTGGGCGTTTAAAGGTCTTGTTTGGCTCTATTCTCCTGTATTCATTAGCGAATATTGCAAATGGTTTTGTACACGATGTCATGCAATATGGCATTATCCGGTTTATCGCGGGTATTGGATTGGCCGGTGAACTGGGGGCGGGGATTACCTTGGTTTCGGAAAGTATGCATAAGTCGAAACGCGGTTATGGAACAATGCTGGTGGCCAGTGTCGGGGTGTTGGGCGCCATTCTTGCTTACTTTGTTTCCGAGGAATTCAATTGGCGCACCGCTTATTTTGTTGGTGGTGGAATGGGGTTATTATTATTGTTACTACGTGTCGGTTCCTTTGAATCGGGCTTATTTCAAGAGCAGGATAAAAAGGATGTCCCTAAAGGCGATTTTAGGATGCTTTTTACCAATAAGAGTCGATTGAAACGCTATATCAATTGTCTTTGCATCGGTCTGCCAATCTGGTTTGTGGTCGGCGTATTGGTGACGCAGGCTCCGGAAATCGGAAAGGCATTGGGCGCATCTGGAACTTTAAGTGCGGGCAAAGGGGTGATGTTTGCTTATATAGGGATTTCCTTAGGGGATGTTTTGGCAGGCGTATTTGCGCAGGTTTTAAAATCACGAAAAAAGGTTGTTTTTATCTGCCAATTGATTATTGTTGCCAGTTCACTATGGTATCTGCTAAGTACAGGGATTACGTCCGATAGGTTTTTGATTCTAGCATTTATTATGGGGCTTGGCGTAGGCTATTGGGCAACTTTTGTGACGATCTCGGCTGAGCAATTCGGTACAAATCTGCGGGCGACGGTAGCTACGACAGCTCCTAATTTTGTCAGAGGAGCCTTGATTCCATCGACCATGTTATATGGACTTTTAGTAAATTCTTTTGGTATTGTGCCAGCGGCAATTACGATGGTATTGCTACTTTCCGGTATCGCTATCTATTCCCTGACACAGCTCGAGGAAAGCTTTGACAAAGACCTGGACTATCTCGAGAAGTAAGAGGCTGTAATGGGAAGCCTATTTTTTTCGGCCAGGACACTTTTTGCAGCGTTTTCCTTCTTTGTATTTCTTGCAACATTTTTTGAAACAGACACAGGAAAAATCAGAAAAAGGATTCATTGCGGCACTTCTAAATTGAAATGGGCTTGCTTTGCCCTCGCCCTCACACTGTTCCACCAAGGATTCAATAACTTCGTTCATAGCACAAAGTTACTATTTGTTTAAAATAATTCTAAATAAAACTGCTGTTTTTACATTTTTTTGATTAGATTCTCAATCACTTTTGGGAAATGTTGATGTTCCAATTGTTGGCCTTTAAACTTAATGATATCCAGGGTATCATTGGAATCTACTTTAAACTTTGCTTGATAAATAATCTCACCTTCATCAAAGTGCTCATTGGCAAAGTGAATTGTGATGCCATGCTCTTCTTCTTTGTTTGCTAAAACAGCTTTATGAACATGGTCTCCGTACATGCCCTTACCGCCATATTTAGGCAAGAGAGCAGGGTGGATGTTGATGATCTGATTCGGATAGGCCCTTAACAGATTATTGGGTACTAGCCATAGGAAGCCGGCCAAAACAATCAGATCTATATTTAAATTTTTAAGAATGTTAACGATATTGTCTGTGTTGTAAAATTCATTGCGATCGAAGATATGTGCTGGAATTTCAAAATTGTCAGCGCGCTGAATAACGTAAGCATCAGGATTGTTGGATAGGATCAGTGCAACCTCAGCTTCATCTGAGTACTTGAAATGTTCCATTATTTTTTGAGCATTGGATCCTGAACCTGAAGCAAAAATGGCAATTCGTTTTTTCACGATTAATGAGTGTTAATAGATTTGATCGATTTAAAAATTAGTCCAAACTTACGCATTTTTTGTAAAAAAACTAAAATATTGACGAATAGAACCGCATTTTTAAGTATAATTGGTTAAAATTAATTGAATATTCATTGTCAGTTTAAAATTCTTTAACATGAAGTTACTTTGTTCGCTATTTCTTGCCTTTGGATTTTTCCTTTTTCAACCTTTGTTTGCCCAGGCGCCAAAAACGATACCCACATTTACATTCGATGAAGTGTATCAATCCGGTAAGTTCAGTTCGGACAAGTTACCTAAGACAGGCTATATTGTCCTTGATTTTTATGATCCTGGCTGTGGCCATTGTCAAAAAATGGGGGCGGGTATCGCACAGAATATACAGAAGCTCAAAAACGTTACTTTTTACTTTATCTCGATGAACGATAAAGCCTATGTGGATGGATTTATTAATATGCATGCTAAAGCACTGAAAGGGGCCGCTAACGTGAAGTTTTTGTTTGATAGTGGAACACAGTTTATTGAAAAATTTAACCCGAGTAATTATCCGTCCCTTTATATTTATGATGCAAAAACCCGAACATTGGTACAGCATCTTGATGGTGAAGACGATGTGAAAAAATTGCTGAAAGCAGTAGGGGTTTCGAATTAAACGATTATTGTTCCCAAAAGTAAAAGCCCCGTTCATGAGCGGGGCTTTTACTTTTGGGGAACACCAGGTGTTAATCTTCCTGTTTATTGATAAAGACAAATTTTCCGTCGAAGACATCCAGTCGTATGATGGAATCGCGGCTGACTTTGCCGGATAAGATTTCTTTGGAAAGTTCATTCAGGATACGTTTCTGAATGACGCGTTTCAACGGTCTGGCGCCATAGATCGGATCGTAACCGAGTTGTGCCAACCAGTCCATGGCTTCGTCTGAGGCCGTGATAAAGATATTCTGTTCGGCCAGTTGTTTTTGAACATGCGCAAATTGAAGTCTCACAATATCAGCGATTTCATCTCTGCTCAATGGTGTGAACATAATCACCTCGTCAATACGGTTCAGAAACTCTGGACGGATCGACTGTTTAAGCAGCTCAAATACCTCGGTACGTGTTTTTGCAATGATCTCCTCTTTATTGTCATCATCTAAATGACTAAAATTCTCCTGGATGATGTGTGAACCAGTATTCGAGGTCATGATAATGATCGTGTTCTTAAAGTTGACCGTACGGCCTTTATTGTCCGTCAGATGACCATCATCCAGTACCTGCAATAGGATATTAAATACATCTGGATGTGCTTTTTCGATTTCATCCAGCAATACCACCGAATAAGGATGTCTTCGTACAGCCTCTGTGAGCTGACCGCCTTCATCATAACCGACATATCCTGGAGGCGCACCGATCAAACGGGATACAGCATGTCTTTCCTGGTATTCGGACATGTCGATACGCACCATGGACTGTTCGTCATCGAAGAGGAATTCGGCCAGCGCTTTAGCGAGTTCGGTTTTTCCGACTCCGGTTGTGCCGAGGAAAATGAATGAACCAATCGGACGTTTTGCATCATTCAGTCCAGCTCTAGAACGACGAATAGCATCAGAAATCGCCTCAATGGCTTCGTCTTGACCAGCAACCCGTTTGTGAAGCTCTTCTTCCAGATTCAGGAGTTTTTCACGTTCAGACTGAATCATTTTGCTGACAGGGATGCCAGTCCATTTGGCAACGACATCAGCAATATCCTCCGAAGTAACTTCTTCCTTGAGCATGCGTTTGCTTTCCTGTTTCTCAGCCAGTTCAGCTTTCAATTTTTCCACTTTTTCCTGTGCCTCTTTAATCCGTCCGTAACGTAATTCTGCTACTTTGCCGTAATCACCCGAACGTTCAGCCTGTTCGGCTTCAAGCTTATAGTTTTCAATGTTTTCAATTTCCTGGTTTACATTGTCAACTAAGCTTTTCTCCTCTTGCCAAGAAGCCCGTAGGGTATCGCGTTCAGCGGATAGGTTGGCAATGCTTTCTGAAAGTTCCTGTACCTTCTTGTCGTCATTTTCACGTTTCAATGCTTCGCGTTCAATCTCCAGTTGCATGATACGACGCTCCAGTTCATCGACCGCTTCGGGTACGGAGTCCATCTCTAGACGTAATTTAGAAGCTGCTTCGTCAATCAAATCAATAGCTTTGTCTGGTAAAAAGCGATCTGCAATATAACGTTGTGACAGTTCTACTGCGGCAATGATAGATTCATCGAGGATACGTACCTTATGGTGTGTTTCATAACGTTCTTTCAATCCCCGAAGAATGGATATTGCATCCTGGGTGTCCGGTTCTTCCACCATGACTTTTTGGAATCTACGTTCCAAAGCTTTATCTTTTTCGAAGTATTTTTGATATTCATTGAGTGTAGTAGCACCGATGGCACGTAGCTCACCTCTGGCCAGGGCAGGTTTTAAGATGTTTGCGGCATCCATTGCACCTTCACCGCCACCAGCACCGACCAAGGTATGGATTTCATCTATGAATAGAATGATCTCCCCATTGGAATCGGTTACTTCTTTGACAACCGCTTTTAGACGTTCCTCAAATTCACCTTTGTATTTGGCTCCGGCCACGAGGGCACCCATATCCAAAGAAAAAACAATTTTGGATTTGAGGTTCTCCGGTGCATCGCCTTTGATAATCCGGTAGGCAATTCCTTCAGCAATAGCTGTTTTACCGACCCCGGGTTCACCAACGAGGATAGGGTTGTTTTTGGTGCGTCGTGAAAGGATTTGCATGACACGTCTAATTTCCTCGTCCCGACCGATGACCGGATCAAGCTTGCCGGACTCAGCATATTCGTTTAGATTACGGGCGTATTTGCCCAATGCATTATAGGTCGCCTCCGCATTTTGATCGGTCACCCGGCTGTTGCCACGTAGTTCTTTAATAGCAGTCTTTAAATCTTTCTCGGTCACCCCCTGCGACTTTAATAGGGTGGATGTTTTGTCCGAAGTGGCCAATATACCCAATAGCAAGTGCTCAACAGATACAAATTCATCGTTGAATTCTTTGAGGTAACCTTGCGCTTTTTGTAGCGCATTGTTGGCATCACTGCTCAGATAGATATTGCTGCCGCTTACTTTTGGGAAGCGCTCGATTTGCTTATCCAGCTCAGTGCCAAGGTAAGTGACATTGACGTTCAATTTTTTTAAGAGGTGGCTGACAACATTTTCATCCACAGTCAGTAATGCTTTTAATATATGTGCTGTCTCGATGGCCTGTTGTTGATTACCAGCGGCAATCTCTGAAGCTTTTTGTATAGCCTCTTGGGCTTTGATCGTGTAATTGTTAAAGTTCATATTGTATCGCTTAATTAAAGTTTTGTTGCTGTGCTTCATCTATAACAATTGAAATGCCATTCGGGTTTTATGCGCTGTTTCGGAAAAAATGACATTAATATTTATTGAATCATGACAAATTTTCATGATGTAAAAATAATGCGGTTGATTTCTAATTATTTGGCGTGCCGAGGGCAAAAATTATAACGGCGGACTTGCATTTTTGATTTAGGCTTTCGATATTTGCAGCATCTTAAAACAGACAATCGTTTTAAAATTGAAAAGAAGTTAACGCCTCTTTAGCTCAGCTGGTAGAGCAACTGACTTGTAATCAGTAGGTCATTGGTTCGATCCCGATAAGAGGCTCTTCGAGTACTACTCATCAAACTTCTTTAAAAAGCCTCTTTAGCTCAGCTGGTAGAGCAACTGACTTGTAATCAGTAGGTCATTGGTTCGATCCCGATAAGAGGCTCTTTGAGCGACACTCATTAAAATTCATTTAAAAGGCCTCTTTAGCTCAGCTGGTAGAGCAACTGACTTGTAATCAGTAGGTCATTGGTTCGATCCCGATAAGAGGCTCAAAAAATCCCCAAGAATTATCTTGGGGATTTTTTGTTTTTAATCCAGACTTAGTTTGGCAGCTATTGCTATTTTTTTCGGTATATCGGTATTGTCCATTTTTTGATTAAACTGTTCAGCGCCCACGCCAATGGCGTAGACGGGCGCATAGGCTGCCGAATGGTTGTTGGAAGCCCAGGCAATTGAGCCCATGCGGTTTAGTATGGCAATACTTAAAGCGGCGATTTTGTCATCATTTGCATACAAACTTTTGGCGGTTTCATTTTGATGCTCCACAAAGCTTCGTTGAAAGGCTTCTTTCAACTTTTTGTCGTCATCTGCGTTCACTTTTACCTGATTATACAGACCTGTATGTGTCGAAAGTAAGTTTTTCAAATCATCCCAAGAAGCATTTGCGTTGCCTTTGCGCAGATTACCGATTTCATTTGACAGTTCGGCATGTGATAGTTTTTGGTTGGCCAGCAATTTCGTTTTTAATGTCGAGCTACCGTTGCCGATTCCCAATCCGCCTGTTTCGTGGTCTGCTGTCACGACAATAAGCGTTTCATTGGGATGTTGCTTATAGAATTCAAAGACTAGTTCCGCAGCGGAATTAAAGTCTAGCACCTCCTGGATGGTGGTAGCTGCATCATTGGCGTGGCAGGCCCAGTCTATTTTTCCACCTTCAACCATTAAAAAGAACCCATTTTTATTGTTCAGTTCCAGGGACTGTATAGCCGCGGCAGTAATGTCGGCGAGCTTTAGGTCGTTGGGCTTTTGATCTATGGCATATTTTAAGGCATCAGTCGCTGTTCCATCTGTGTTCATGAGGATAATTTTATCGGATTTGCGCGGGTATTGCATATAGGCATCTTTTCCCTTCAAAATCCGATATCCTGCTTTTTCGAATAGTGGAAAAAGGGAAGGTGCCGGCTTTTTGTCAAAGCTTGTTTCAGGTTTTAGGAAATTGGATCCGCCAAAGAAGTCAAAATTGGAACTGATAATTTCTTTTCCAATTTCGTAGTACATATCGCGGTCAGGCTGATGGGCATAAAACGAAGCCGGCGTAGCATGGTCTATACTCACACTTGTGATGATACCGACTTTCTTTCCTTTTTCCTTGGCTGCA
This sequence comes from Sphingobacterium sp. HMA12, assembly GCF_002933815.1. Lineage (GTDB taxonomy): Bacteria > Bacteroidota > Bacteroidia > Sphingobacteriales > Sphingobacteriaceae > Sphingobacterium. The sequence goes on along the minus strand of NZ_BEYR01000001.1, from coordinate 1,675,901 downwards.
TAAGCGATACTTTTGTACGCTACTGTTCCGGTGCTGTCCATACCGATAACACCATTTTTAGTCTTTTTGCCTACGGCAAGTGCGGTACCGCCGGCTCCGGAATCGGTAACGCCATTGGACAGGGAATGCGTGGAAGCAAAGCCCACATGGGGGAATCGGGTAAACACGAGCGGTATGGTACTGTTTTTTTGCTGGATTTCGGCACGGTGTATTTCCGTCAGGTTGACTTGATTGAGGCCCATTCCATCTCCGATCAGGTAAAAGATATATTTCGCTTCTTGGCTAAAAGCCGGAAATACCTGGATAAATGCAAAGAGGAGGAGGAATAAAAAGTGTTTTTTCATTAGCGTGATAAATAATAATAAATGTCCGCAAATTAACAAGTAAGCATTAGCTAATTGTTAATTCATTATTATCTATGCTCTTTATACAACCTTTGATGCGTTGCTGTTACTCTGCTATTTTCGATAATTGTTTGATGTCTTTTACAGAGATGATGTTGACGGGATCTTGACAGCTGCGGATAGCCTGCAGCATCGCCATAGCTACGCGGGCAACAGGAAGTGCTTCATACGTCTTGAATAGGCCAATACGGTTAAATGCCTTTAATGCATTTATGCCAATCTTTTCACCTAAACGGTCCGTGTTTGGACGGATCAAACCGCCGGGTTGCACAATAATAAGCTTGCCAAAATCAAGAGCCTTAACATGTTGTTCTAGACTTCCTTTCATTCGATTGTAGAAAATTTTCGATCCAGCATCAGCATTAACTGCCGACAGCAATACAAAACAGGGGATTTCATTTTTCTTGGCAAGAGCTGCAAATTGCAGATTGAGGTCATGATCCACTTTCCATTGGGCATCTTTGCTACCCGCATCTTTGGCTGTTGTGCCCAGACAGGAAATAGCGACATCACCCCGAATATGCTGTTCAAATTCCTGTAGCTTATTGAAGTCCACAATGATCTGCTGTAATTTGGGCTGCTCTTCAAATGTCTTGCGACGTAGGAGGACGATAACTTCAGTGAATTCCGCTGAGTTCAATAAATCTTGCACAAGTATTCTTCCGGTTGCACCGGAACCGCCGATTAAGACTGCTCTCATGTTGTTTGTTTTTTTGTGTTCCACACCAAATGATTTACAGGTCAATCCTGTTGATCATCATTACTTTATTGCTATTGTTAAGCCTGGGGCTTATACCTTAAACTTAATCTTTATAGTTTGGCTTTCCGGGAGTGAAGCGTACAATGGATTGATCCAGTCGCAGGGTATCGGCCACAGTGATCAGGTCTTCCTCAACAATAAAGTTTTGATCAATAGATGTTTTTATTGTTGTAAAATCTTCTTGATCGGCGTCTTGAAAATAGAGGAGGGATTGAATGGTTGATACCGCTACGAGTTCGAGCAATTCATCTTCACCTTCATAGCCAACATAGAAAAAATCTGCCATAATTATGCAATTTGCTTTCATACGAATATACCTTATTTAATCTTAAATCAGCTATTTTAGATCGAAAAACTTAGTGACGGAGTTCATATTTTAATAATTGCCGAATTTTAATTTTCTTGATGAGGAGGTTTATTTCCCTCGTAAAAATGCCTTATATTTGAGGTAAGCGTTTGGTATAAATGTTAACAATAAGATTATATAAAGATGGATAAAGAGCAGATACAAAATTGGTTGGATAATGGATACGATATACTGCATCATGGGAGACCGGTTAAAGTTGAGGGCGATTTGTGGGATTATATAGATGGATTGGGAAGTTATGAAAACGTGTACGTGTTGCGGGAATTGATTTATTGGACGGAAGATGAGCTGGCAAATATCGGAAAGTAACAGCGGGGTCCTGAATCCATCGTTGTTGCCATAGATTCAAGACCAGGTGCGCAAGCTTTTGTTAAAGGATAATATTGCGTTTAAAAGCGCAACCCAATTCGATGAGTGAATCCGTTTTTGCGATGCCGGGAATATTGTCAATTTTTTCATACAGCAACTGGCGCATATGCTCATGGTTTTTGGCGATAATCTTAATGTATAAGGTGTAGTTTCCTGTGATGTAATAACATTCTGTTACCTCAGGAATCTTTTTCAATTCAGCGATAATACGGCTTGAATCATGATCTTTTTCGAGACTTAAGCCCGTAAAAGCCCCCCAATCATAGCCTAATTTTTTTTCATTCAATACAGGTTTTATGCCTGTTAATATGCCCTGTTCCATGAGGCGATTGATACGTTGGTGGATCATGGTGTTGGATACGCCCAATGCAGTAGCGATTGCGGAATAGGCCATCCGTCCATCTGCATCTAGGTATTTTAAAATCTGAAGGTCAAATTCATCTATGCCATTCATTGTTATGTAGGTTTAAAAGTTAATTTTAATATTTTGAAGCTAATTTAGTGTTAAATTTTATTATTTTATCGTAAAAATAGTAAAAATTGTATATTTGTTATTATTTGAAATAAAATCCAAATTATGAGTATGGTATCTACAAGAGGAAATGGCGCGGCATTTATTGCTAAGGAAGAAAAATATGGAGCGCACAACTATCACCCTTTACCGGTTGTGTTGGAGCGTGCAGCAGGTGTTATGGTTCAAGATGTTGACGGTAAGTCTTACTTTGATTTTCTGTCGGCTTATTCTGCAGTCAATCAGGGACATTGCCATCCGCGGATCATTGCTGCATTGACGGACCAAGCCCAAAAGTTGACCTTGACCTCACGTGCTTTCTATAACAATAAATTAGGGGATTTTGAGGAAATGATCTGCAAGCTATTCGGATTCGATAAAGCGTTGGTCATGAACTCTGGTGTGGAGGCGGTTGAGACAGCCATGAAGCTCTGCCGTAAGTGGGCCTACCAGGTGAAGGGTATTGCACAGAATCAGGCTAAAATAGTTTTTGCCAAAGATAATTTTCATGGGCGTACCATTTCAGTGATATCTGCTTCAAATGATACGACCGCGACCAATGATTTTGGTCCTTTTGTGGAAGGGGTTGCTTTGGTGCCTTATAATAATATTGAGGCGCTGGAAGAATTGTTCAGACAGGATAAAAATATTGCCGGATTTATTGTGGAGCCCATTCAGGGTGAAGCAGGTATTGTGGTTCCCGATGCAGATTATTTGGAACGTGTACGTCAATTGTGTACGACCTATAATGTACTCTTTATTGCGGATGAAATCCAGACAGGTATCGCAAGAACCGGAAGTATGTTGGCTTCTTATGCCATTGACGATGCGGACAGTGCTAGTAAGCCGGATGTATTGATATTGGGTAAGGCCCTATCTGGAGGCGTATTGCCGGTGTCAGCGGTGTTGGCTGACGATGCTATTATGTTATGCATCAAGCCGGGGGAGCATGGTTCTACCTATGGCGGCAATCCTTTGGCCTGCGCAGTCGCTATGGAGGCATTACAGGTTGTGCTGGATGAAGGTCTGATCAGGAATGCACGTCAAATGGGCGATCTATTTTTGGAAGGATTACGGAAGATTGCAGCTAAATTGGACATCATCACCGAGATTAGGGGTAAAGGACTGTTGACCGCCATTGTAATCAATGCCAGTGAAGAAAGTGACTTGGCCTGGAAAATCTGTCTTGAGTTTAAGGAGAATGGCTTGCTGGCAAAACCTACCCATGGCAACAAGATTCGTTTGGCCCCACCACTGGTTATTACCGAAAGCCAGATTAACAGCTGTCTGGAGATAATCGAGCGATCGTTGACTAATGTGACTGCACGATGAAGAAAATGATTGAATTGATCAAAAATAGGTCGGATATCGGTGCGGGGACCAGAGGTTCTGATTTAGGAATTGATGCTATTGAGATTGCGGCGATCAATAAAGGTAGTCAGTATTTTATCAATTATCCTTTTGTGGATGTGCCTACCCGAAATAGTTCCATTTATCAAAATGATAATCATCCTTTCGGTAAGCATATTCAGCAGATTTACGAGCAATGCAAACAAGTAGCTTCCACTGTGGAGGACAGTCTGTCTGCTGGTAATTTCCCGGTGGTATTTTCGGGCGACCATTCTTCGGCAATGGGCACAATCAGTGGGATCAAGTCGGCTTATCCAGATAAAAAATTAGGGGTGATCTGGATTGACGCCCATGCAGATATTCATTCACCATATACAACCCCTTCTGGTAATATGCATGGTATGCCCCTTGCTGCGATGCTGAATGAAGATAATTTGTCCTGTAAAATCAATGAAATTGATCAATCAACGCAGGAATTCTGGAATAAGCTGAAACGTATTGCCGGACCGGCCGAGAAGATACAGCGTTCGAATTTAATCTATTTTGGCGTTCGAGATACCGAGGAGCCTGAGGATCTGCTGATTGAGCTTTTAGGTATAAAAAATTACCGCGTCGAAGAAATTCGTCAACGGGGCATTGAAGACTGTGTGGCTGAGGCATTAGCCAATTTGAAGGACTGCGATATGATTTATATCTCTTTTGATGTGGACAGTATGGATAGTGAATTGATTTCGGACGGTACAGGGACACCTGTTCCCAAGGGTTTTATGCCAAAGGAAATCGTGTTGATATTGGAAGAAATCATCCGTTCGGAAAAAGTAACCTGTCTGGAGATTGTCGAAGTAAATCCGCTGCTGGACAATAAAGGAAATAAGATGGCTGAGGTCGCTTTTGATATTTTAGAACGGATAACGCCTTTGATTGAGCTTAAATCTGGGTATTGATCGGTAGCACGACTTTGTTGCGATTGATCTTGGCTTAGGTTAGCCGCTATGCCAGCTGTATTTTAACTGCAATTAAACAAAATGTTCTGTAGTGTACCTGTATTAATATTTAATAAATCAACAGGTGCCAAGGGGTGTTCGATGCTAAGATCGAACACCCCTTATTTTTTTTCTGTTTTCAGGGTTAGCTTCCTGACAGTAGCTATGGAAAAGTTCTATTCTCAGGCAATTCGCTTCCACATGGTCAGGCCATTTCCTGTTTATGGAAGGGACTTCGTTGCTAGTAACCTACGTCCAACATGGCCCATTAAAAGTTATTTCCTTACTGTTTCTTTGGTATTATACCAAAGAAACAGTAAGGAAATAGCAAAGATTATGCAAGCCTGTTCCCTAGGAAGTCCGAAGAAATGGCCTAGAAACGGTAAAGAATAAGCAGAGAAATACCAACGAAAAAGTATGCTTTTTCTCCTGTTGAGCTTGTGATGTAGATTGTCCTTTGCGGCATATTAAGTTTAATCGGATTTAATATTTTCTTAACATGTTTCCGCTTAAATTTGCCTAGCGATTATTTACTGCAAAAATGAGGATCTCTTATAACATTATATTTTCGGTTGTCATTCTGATACAACTTTTTTTCTCACAGCTGACTACGGCGCAAGTTGATTCATTTAAGGAGATTCGGGTAATAAGTCAAAACTATCCGGATTCAGCGATTACCTTAGTCAAAAAACGTTATGCGAAAGCCGTCAATGACCGTGATCTACTACTGCAGGGAAATTGCTTACAGGCGATCGGTTGGTTGTGTGTCAATCAGGGACATTATGCTCAGGCCCAAGATTATTATTTTCAGGCAGACCGTATCTATACGCAGCTCCATGCGAAACAGGCGCTGGGATCCAACTGGACTGATATTGGCGAGCTCAATATTTTTAATAAGCAACATCATGTCGCGAAAGAATACTTTAACAAGGCTTTGTACGCATTTAAAAGTGAAAATGACCGAAATGGCGAAGCTTCAGTCTTGGGAAATATCGGCCATCTTTTTGAAAAAGAGGGAAATTATGATTCAGCCTTTGTCTATCAAAAGCAGGCTTTGACGATTTACCGTGAACAGGCGAACCGCAACGGTGAAGCCAAGATTCATGAAAACCTGGGCAGTATCTACGAGGATCTGGGCAAATATGACAGCGCCTATGCACATTTTGAAAAGGCGAGTAATTTGTATCAGGAAACGCAGGACAATTATGGAAACATTGTGGTCATGAATAACATGGGGGATATCTTTCGAAAAACAAATAAATATTCCGAAAGTATTCGGCTAACCCAGCTCGCTTTCCGCTTGGCTGAAAACCTTGGAGATGTCTATCAGATGGCATCAACGACAAAAGATCTCAGTAAAACATACGCCTTAAGCGGGCAGATAGATAGTGCCTATTTCTATGCAGAGCGGAGCAGAAAACTCGTGTTGGAACTTTATAGTGTGGATGGGGCCCGTCATACCGCTTTCTTTCAGGCACTGTATGACATGAACCAAAAGGCGGAGGAAATAGAAAAACTACAGACCAACAAACGGATGAATTCCATCTTGCTGCTGGGCACAATCCTCGTACTGATCTTATTGAGCATACTTTCTTATGTGCTCTATAGCCGGCAAAAAATAAAGATCAAAACACAGATCGCAGAATCACGCAAACAGGAAGCGGAGCGCGAATTGGCTGAAATAGCGCTCAAAAACCAGCTGCTAGAAGACAAGCAACTCAAACAGGAACTGACCCTGAAAGAAAAAGAACTTACATCGCATACGCTTAACCTTATCCGTAGCAATCAATTTCTGGAAGAACTACGGGAAGAACTGAAGACCTTGGTCAAGGATGAACGAAGGGATCAGAAGAAACCGATGCAGCGCTTAGTGCAGCAGATCGGTGAACATATTACACAAGGTATCCATTGGAAAGAATTCATGGGCACCTTCGAGCGTGTGCATCATAGTTTTTTTGAAAAGCTTATCAAGCTGTTTCCCGATCTTACCGCCGCCGATATGCGCCTGATCGCGTTGCTAAAAATTAATCTCAACAATACCGATATCGCAATTCTTTTGGGGATCTCCCAGGACAGCCTTCGGGTAGCCAGACACCGGTTAAGGAAAAAACTAAAATTGGAACAGGGTGAGGATCTCGCAGGATATCTTCTCCGCATTTCATGATTTCTTAACATAAGGGTAATCGAACTTTAATGGCGTTTATTGTAGGTGTAAGTGGCTTTATTTCAATTATTTATTTTTTATTGTTTCCCTGTTGTCTAGTCTTGTTTTTGGTTTGTTTCTTTCTTGTAACGCCAAAGATTTTGTGAATCTGTTGCAGGCATTCATATTTGCAGCAACAATCAAAGATTCATAATAATCTATTAAAAATGAAAAACGTTTTAACGGTATTGCTTGCCTCCAGTATTTCGATCAGCGCCGCTTATGCGACGAAGATCAAGGGGAAAGTTCTGGATGGACAAACAGGGGAAGCCATTGTCGGTGCTACCGTGTTCCTCGAACAAAGTGGTTTGTCAACCAAGACGCAACTGGATGGTTCATTTGAATTCAAAGGTCTATCCGCAGGTATAGATAAAGTACATATCCGACATGTGGCCTATGCGGAACTCGTCAGGGAGATTGAGATAAAAAAAGAAGATACCCCTCATTTTAAGTTTCAGCTTACCTCAAGTGAGCAGACGTTAATGGAGGTAACGATCAAGGGACAGCGCAACGGTGGTGATGACGATCCGAGTGCCCGCCGACTGGAAAAAAATGCTTCACAGGTCATGAATGTGGTATCGGCCAGGGCAATTGAAATCTCTCCAGATATTACGGTGGCAAACGTTGTGCAGCGTGTTTCGGGCGTTTCAATCGAACGCAATTCAAATGGCGAGGGCCAGTATGCGATTTTAAGGGGAATGGACAAACGTTATAATACGACTTTGGTCAATGGTGTGAAAGTACCCAGTCCGGACAATAAATACCGCTATGTACCGCTGGACTTATTCCCGTCCGATATGTTGGAACGATTAGAAGTCTATAAATCGCTGACACCAAATATGGAAGCAGATGCCATCGGCGGTGTCGTGAATATGGTGATGAAATCCGCACCGAGCAAACTCTTCTTTCAGGCGAATCTGGCTACAGGTTATAGTCAACGGTATTTTAATCAGGATTTTGGTGGTTTCTCCAGTAGCGCTGTGTCGTCAAAGTCGCCTTATGAGCTACATGGAAAAAATTACAATGCCACTGCCGCTGATTTTGATCGGGGCACATTGAACTATACGTTTAAGAAACCTACACCAGATCTTATTGGTAATTTGACGGTTGGGAGCCGTTACTTGAATGATAGGTTGGGTGTAATATTGGGGTTGAGCTACCAAAATCTTTACCGTGGCAGTCATTCCATTTTTTACAAATCTTCGGTCAATAACACCAATCCGAATGCGATCATCTCCGAAAAGGATGATCGGCAATATGATGAGCAGCAACAGCGCCTGGGGGTGCATAACAAGATAGACTACCGATTGAATGCCAATCATCGGCTGAGTTTTTACCAGATGTTTGTGAATCTGAATAATCTACAATTGCGCGATGCGGTCAATACAATTTATAATGGACAGTATGATCCGAGTATCGGCAATTCTGAACTGACGTATGTGACCCGGACCAGAAAGACCGAACAGCAGATTTACAATGGTAATCTACAGGGTGATCATCATTTTCTGGATAACCGCTTGAACTTCCGCTGGTCCGGTGTGCTGTCATCCGCCCGCAATGAATTGCCGCAGAATACGACAATTAGTTTGGATGGTATCGAAGAGAATTTTCAACGCAGACGGACTTCCTTGGTCAATAGGTCTCCGGTGACTTATCGCTGGGAGCGGAATACGGATGATGACCGTGCCGGATATTGGGATCTTGCGTATAGGGTGCCGTTGGCGGCGAATAAACTGGAGCTGTCGACCGGTGGGTTGTATCGTGACAAACAGCGGAGCAGTTTCTATAACAATTACAATCTATCTCCAATTGCCAGTGAAGCGAAGTACCAATATGGCGTGGATTTTCAGGACTATACGGATTTGAATCTCACGGTAAGCAATCCGACGGGTGCCGTACGGAATCCGCTGACCTACGATGCCAGCGAGAAAACCACCGCTGCCTATGGGATGTTCAACTATGAGAATGACAAAATTCAAATGATCGGTGGTATACGGATGGAGTACTCTAAGCAAGGTTATAAATTGTTGTTTCCGGATGGTGAAGAAAGACCGGAGGGCTCCCGGACCTATACCGAATGGTTGCCTAGTTTGACCATGAAATATCACCTGGATAGTAAGCAGCAGTTTCATGGGGCATATTATCGAGCATTAAACCGCCCGGGTTTCTATGAGGTTGTGCCATCGCGGGTATTAAATGAAGAATTCTGGGAACGCGGAAATGCGGATTTGAAACATGCACTTGCGGATAATTTTGACTTACGTTATGAGTTATTTCCGGAGCCTTCATCGCAATTTCTTGCCGGGCTATTCTATAAGAGGATTAAAAATCCGATCGAATATACCTTTCAGCCTGATGAAATTCGGGGGCAGGATGTGTACTATATGCCGGGTAATTTTGGAACGGCCAACAATTTCGGTGTAGAGTTGGATTTTATTAAATACATTCAAAAATTCGGTGTTAAAGCCAATTATACCTATACTCATTCACGGATCACCACACCGAAAAAATCTCGTATCATCAATGAGGTCACACAGGATCTGGATCCAATCCTCGTGGATCAGACCCGGCCTCTTCATGGGCAGGCAGCCCATATTGCCAATCTATCTTTGCTGTATAAGGATGCAAACAAGGGGTGGGAGGGACAGTTGGCTGGATCTTATACGGGTTCACGGATCAATTCGGTATCGGAATTTTTAAATGCCGATTTATGGCAGAAAGGATTTATCCAGCTGGATGCTTCCATAGAAAAGAAATTCAACGCGGGCTGGGCGGTTTTTGCCAAAGCAAATAACCTGTTGAACACGCCCATGGAACTTTATGTAAAGGGGAAAAATCCAGAAAATGATAAGATCGCCGAGAAAATAGTGGAAGGTGGCAACACGCTTATCCGTAAGGATCTATACGGTCAGAACTATATCCTTGGTTTACGTTATTCTTTTAAGAAATAAGCGTCTGCACGAACTGTTTGCCAAAAATAATTCCATTGAATTTAAACAAAGAACGCCCATCTGAACGATGGTGGAAAAATATTTACAGATGAAAAATAACTTTATTATTCTGCTCATTTCCCTTGCGATGGTAGGGATGACGGCTTGTGAGAAAGCAAATAGCGATGTGGACACCTCCGATGCCAATGGTAGTGCGATAGGTGAGGTAACAGGCATATGGAGCAAAGGTACCGTACAGCGTATCACGGGGGATATCATTATTCCCGAAGGAAAGTCCCTTACTATTGAGGAAGGTGTAACGGTGCTGATGGATCCGGACAATAAGCCTGAGATAGTTGTACTGGGCAACCTGTATGTGCTGGGTACAACCGAGAGCCCCGTGAAATTTACGGTGGAGGATTCTTATAAAACCAAAGAAAATGAATTTGGAAAACTTTGGGGCGGTATTTTGGCTGCGCCAAGCTGTAAGGAACTGGTTTTGGATAATGCGTATTTAGAATATGGTGGTGCGGTTACCTCGGATGCATCGACTTCGGTGAAGATGAGGCTTTACAAACAGAAGGCGGGAGAAGCGCTACCTGCTTTGTGGTTTTCCAATGTGGAAGGGAAATTGATTGTTCAAAATAGCACGATCAGTCATTTTTATGAAGACTGTACTTATATTGAAGGGGGTAAAATTATCTTCGCTAACAACCGTTTCTTTTCGAATGGTGTAACGGGTGGCGAGGCGATGAATTTTAAATCGGGCTGTCTGGCTGATGTGGCTTACAATTTGGTCTACAGTGTCAACACCAATGCGCTGAAGCTTTCCAACTCCGGCGACCGCACACCGCAAGCGCATATCATTGTTTATAACAACACCATGCTCAATACGGGTTGGCGTAGACCGACTGCTAAGGGGGGCTCTATTTGGCTGGAAGCTTCGGTAAAAGCAGAGATCTACAATAATCTTTTTGCCAATACACGGTTTGGTGTTAAACGTGATGCCAAAAATCCGGAAGATAGCCGCTCGGTTTCGAGCAACAACTGGTATTATGGCTATGATCAATTGACGGTGGACCAATTTCAGGTCGGAAAGAATGATATTGTAGGCGGTACCAATGATGTCAGAGGTAAAACCGCTGGCGATAACAATCCTAAATTCACCGCATACCCATTGGAAACTGCGGTTAGTAACTATGTGTTTGATTTAGCCTGGGATTTCCATCTACAGGGAAATTCGCCAGCACTAAAAGCCGGCACATCCGCTTTTAAGCCACATTTTATGGATGGCTTACTGCTGTCCAATGGTTTATCCTATATCTCGCCAAAGCCCGCGACCTATGTCGGTGCTTTTGGTGCCAAATTTTAATTAACGCAATAGCATGACAACTTTAAAAACAACACTATTTTTTTGTCTGGCAGCCTCAACATTGCTGCAGACCGCCTGCAACAACTCTCAGTCCGGTACTTCCGCAACGGATACGATCAAACCGGTCATTGTTACTGATGCAGTACGATATGACTCCGACGATCCTGCGATCTGGATCAATAAGACCGATCCCGGCAAGAGCCTGGTCATTGCTACGGACAAAGATGCGGACGGTGCTTTATTTGTGTATGATTTACAGGGGAAAATTGTTTCGGATAAAGTGGTTTCTAATCTGAGGCGCCCCAATAATGTGGATATCGCTTATGGATTGCTGTTGGGCGGCAAAACTGTCGATATCGCTGTTACGACCGAACGTATGACCCATAAGTTACGTATATTCTCGTTGCCCGATATGAAACCAATTGACGGAGGGGGATTGGATATGTTTGTAGGCGAGACGGAGCCAGAATTCAGGGATCTGATGGGTATTGCACTTTACACATCGTCGAAAGGTGAAATCTATGCGATTGTGGGACGCAAAAACGGTCCTAAGGAGGGTTATTTAGGTCAGTATTTACTGGAAGATAACGGTGCTGGCGTCGTGAAAGCAACCTTAGTCCGTAAGTTTGGCTCATTTAGTGGAAAAAAAGAAATTGAAGCCATCGCCGTGGACAATGAACTGGGCTATATCTACTATTCAGACGAGCAGGTAGGGGTAAAGCAGTATTATGCAGATCCGGCGAAGGGAAATCAGCAGTTGGCCATTTTTGCGACCGAAGGCTTTAAAGAAGATCATGAGGGTATTTCCATTTATAAGCTGACAGATAGCACAGGTTATATCCTGGTCTCCGATCAGGGAGCCAACCGCTTTCAGATTTTTAGCCGTGAGGGAACAAAGGCCAACCCATTTGAACATACCTATTTGAAGACAGTGCCTGTTATGGCCACGCAAAGTGACGGTTCGGAGGTCGTGTCTTCCCGTCTAAACGACAGCTTTCAACATGGTTTATTTGTAGCCATGAGCGATGATAAAACTTTTCATTATTATCATTGGGAAGATATTGCTGGAAAGGACCTGAAAATGAAATAATCTTTTGGAAGAATTGATAATGCATAAAGAACAACAGCTGTAAAAGGAATGTACAGCTGTTGTTTTTGTTCTAGATAATCTGTTATTATCACAGCAATTTCCTTTACGATCTACATTCTCCATATGCTGACCGAAAACAACGATGTTAGTCGCCGAATACTGTTTCCACTCCGGGCAAAGTTTTCAATTCTGTTTAGCTGTGTCTTGTGTGCTGGTTACAGGCACTGTCTGGGAATGGATAGGAATTCTAAACCAGAAGGTTGATCCTTCACCCAGAATACTGTCCACGCCAATTTTACCTTGATGTTTTTGGATAATTTCCCGGCAGATAAAGAGTCCGATCCCGAATCCGGAAGCGTAACTATCCGTTGAATCATTCACCCGATAAAACTTATTGAAAATTTGTTGTTGGTGCTTATCACTGATACCCCGGCCTTGATCGCTGACCTTAATACTGAAATACGCATTATCCACAGCAATATCCATAATAATTGTAGAATTGGTCGGAGAGTATTTTATGGCATTGTCCATAAAATTAATAATGACCTGCTCGATCTTATCCCGGTCAGCCACGATTTCAACATTTGAATCGGTCGCTCCGGTATAACGAATGAGATGCTTGACAGGTTTTAGCGAATAGATATTTTGAATGTAATCTATTAACGTACAGATCCGAAATGTGTTTTTGTGAAGCAATAACTTGCCCTCATTAAGCTGAGATACATTCAGAAAACCATCGATGAGCCCGCGCATACGTATGGCTTGCTCGTTTGACTGGTGAAGATATTGTAGCCGTCTTTCCGAACTGAGCGTTTGCTCTTTTGCCAGCAGTAATTGGATATATGCAATCAGAGAAGTCAGTGGCGTTTTGAGTTCATGGCTTGCGATACTGATGAAATCCAGTTTTTTTCGTTCCTCTTCTTTATCATTTGTTTTATCGAATATGGCACCATAGACAATCTGTCGGTCAGATTCTGCTGTTAATTGTCCACCGCCAACAGAGCGGAGCCATTTTACTTTCCCTGTTTTTTTATCTTCTATTTCACATTGACAGTCAAAAGGTGATTGTTTGGAAACTACCTCCTGAAAGATATGGCGTACTTTATCCCGATACTGTGGTAAGATCTGCGCGAAAAAATCAACTTCCTGTATTTCCCGCTGAGCATCGAAGCCAAAGAGTTCACGACATTGATCATTAAGCTCCATTTTCCGCGATTCTAGATCGATGGAGAAGATACCAATCCCAGCTGCTTCGACGATCATTCTAAACTCCTGGTCTTTTTTTGTAATTAAGGTATTTATGGCCTCCAATTTTTCGCGCTCTGCGTGCTGCTTTGTGATATCCAGGGTAGTTCCGGCAAACCATTCCGGTTGCTGGTTGGAATCAAAATACATTTTTCCTTTGCAATGGAGCCAGCGCAATTTTTGATCTTCGGCTCCAATGGTGCGGAACTGTACATCGTATACCCCTTTATTCCGGTAACTTAATGATTTTTTGACCTCTTGATCTATCCTGTTCCTGTCATCAGGATGTATATAGCGTAACACCTCCGTGTAAGGGACGGTTTCACCATTGGCAAAACCAAATAGTTCACGAGTACGCTCATCCCAATGCACGATGTAATTCTTGCAATTTAAGTTCCAAGTGCCCATTTCGGCAGATTGCAACGCGAAATGATAATGTTCTTCGCTTTCGATGATCTTTTTCAGGGCGTCTATCAGCTTTAGATTTAAGTTTTTAGGCCCCCTGTCCGGTAATGGATATTTGCTTAAACTTGTTACAGCTTGCACATCGCCGCCAAGGCTATATTTTGGTGTCAATAAGTCTTCTAGGAGCTGCTGTTCAATATTATTTTTCTCCGTGACCTGTTGCGCCGCAGGAACAGGATCGGACAGTAGCGTTATTGCGTGATATAGTCCATAGATTTCTCCATCGGCAGTGATCAATGGACTATATTCCATTTTACAATTGTATGAGCCGGACTGTCCTGCGATATCAAGTTTAATAGCCACCTGTTCTTCTACCGGACTTTTTGGGTTGAACCAGACCTGTTTTAATTTGGAGACACATTCAAGTAACTCCTGTTGCTGAAGGGAGTCTTCCAGGCGTTGTCCAACGGCACTTTCATCACACTTCCACAGCTGCAGCATTTTCATACTAGCATAGGATATATGGAGATCCGGGCTATCGTAGATTGCACAGGCTCCCAATGAGGACTTGAGTACGGCTAAAATATCTTTGTCGGAACGGATCATAAAGTGTCAAAAAAATTAAATACTGTTTAGTTTAAAACAAATATTGTTCCCTTTCCGTATTCTTTCTATACTTTCTTTGAATTTTAAGCCAAATGTAGTCTTTTTTTTATATCAGGACTCTAATAGAATATGCGTATGAAGTCCTTTAAATGGATAGAATTTTGTATCTTTATTCGGTTTGTACCAGTTTGCAAAGAAGACAGGAGGGGAGCTGGGGTACAAGTTGTTTCCTGATCTTTCCAAGGTAAAAAATGCAGCTGAACTCCATGGTGGCATACTGTTCGGATAAAGAAGAAAAAAATATATTTTTATTAAATACTGTAAATGATGAGTAAGGTTAAGATACTGTTGGTTGAAGATCACATGGTCGTGCGTAATGGTATTAAATTGTTATTGGAGTCTCAGGAGGGGTTTGTTGTCGTGGGTGAGGCATCGAATGGTGATGAAGCGCTGCAACTTCTTAACACGGAATTGTTGCCGGATATTATCTTAACGGATATCAGCATGGATCACATGGATGGTATGGAACTGCTACGGATCATCAAATCAACGTATCCGTCCATTAAGGTTGTCATTCTCTCGATGTTAAACCAGATTCATTATGTTATTGAAGGATTTGGACTTGGCCTTTCGGGGTATCTGCTTAAAAATGTGGATTATAACGAACTTCTTTTTGGCCTGAACCATGTGGCCAATGGGGGTAAATATGTCAGTGAAGAAATTAGTATGGCACTGCTGGATCAAGTAATTTCCGGTGAGAATTATACGGATATACCAAATCGATCGTTATCGGACTTTGATATCAGTGAGCGTGAACTGGAGGTGCTGAAATTAATTGCTGACGGCTTCACAAATGTTGAGATTGCCGACAAAATCTTTTTGAGCAAACGCACAATAGAAGGACACCGACAAAGTCTTATCGAAAAAATGAATGTAAAAAATACTGCGGAGCTCGTTAAAGTCGCATTCCAGTCAGGTATCTTAAAATAACACCGTTCATGCCTGCTTGTCTCCAGGTTTACTTTTGTTTTGCGATAGTTGCTTTGATTTTCGCTGACTGTTGATCACAAGTAGGGCCGATCCGATGAGAACAAATGGAATACTGAGGAGCTGCCCCATGTTTATGAACAATGAACTCTCAAAATCTTCCTGATTGATTTTGAGGAATTCATCCATAAACCGAAAAGAAAATAATAGGATCAACAAGAGTGCAAAGCAGTTTCCGATGTTGTTTTTTAGGATAGGTTTTGTCCGGAGGTAGTTCAACAAAAGGAATAGCAATAGACAAAATAAAGCTTCGTACAGCTGTGCGGGATGCCGTGGGATTGGGTCAATAGCCCTGAAGACAAAAGCCCAGGGGAGCTTTGTAGGGGTACCGATGATTTCCGAATTCATTAGATTCCCCAGACGGATACAGGCGCCAGCAACAGGAACAACCAGTGCAATTCGGTCGGCTACCCATAGGAAAGAAAGCTGCTTTTTCTTTGCAAAAAAGAAAATAGCAGCCAAAATACCAATTCCACCACCGTGACTTGCCAAACCACCTTCCCATATTGCAAAGATCTTTAAGGGATTACTGAAATAATACGATGGGTCATAAAATAAGATATGGCCCAGGCGTGCCCCTATTATCGTCCCCAGGACAATGTATATACTCAACTGATCCAGAAACTCAACCGGCCTCCCTTCTTTTTTAAATAGGTTGCATAGTACCCTGTAAGATAAAACTATTCCCAGTAGCCAGAATAATCCGTACCAACGTACACGGTGATTGATGATCGGTATGATGAAGATATCACTGCTGACATCCCAAGTGATGAAATTTAATACGATATTGCTTGTCATTAAGGGCTAATGTTTTTGAGTTTATACAATGAGTATGCGCTGGCGTCTTTTTGTTACAGAAAATTATTGAAATAAATCCCGCAACTAGGCTATTTATTCAGAAAACGGGCCTTTTATGACGAATATTGATACGGAGGATACACTTATTAATTCGCTTGATTTACCACTGTTCGATCCAGTATATTTGTTCGTAAATAAGAGCTATACTTAAATATCAGGAAAGTTAAATATTTTTGAATTCAGATATATTGTTTTGTTGGGAATATTCCGATATTCGGTTACTTGTTGGCGGAGCCATCATGAAAAGAATGCTGGTATCTATTTAAAACCAAACGAAGGCCTTATGATGGCCATTCAGAAAGAACAAAAGTAAATTAATAAAAATGTTGATGAAGAATTATAGAACGGGAGCATTTCACTGTCTTATGGCACTTTTACTGCTCGTTCAGCTATTTTCCTGCCATCAAAATAAAAGTCCTGATCCGCATAAGAATACCGTAGTCACCAACGACTCACTTGAGCTAAGTTATGAAAATGTACTATTGGCCTATCTTTCGACACAGGATTTCAAAAGTGCCGCTGTCGTAAAAAAGAAGAGCACTGAACTGCTTAAAGACGGTTATTTTGAGCATTCTCCTTACCGCTCTATTCTGTTGGCCTACGAGTATTTATTGGATGACACTATAGATTCTGTTGAAATTGCCTTAAAAAATCTGGAAGGACACAAGTTGTCTCCGGATTTGGCCGTTTTAAAGGACTATTTGAGGATTCGTGCCAATTTCAGTTTTCATGATGTGACGAGCGGAACGATGGTGGCACAGATTATTGATGCAAAGGAGTATGCTCTGGCACATGAAAGTGTATTTACTTTTCTGTTCTATAATCTATTGGCCAATGCTGAATATCGACAGGCAGACTACCGGCAGGCATTGAAAGATGTCGAATCCTGGTATCATTATCATCCCAATAAAACGAACCCGCATGTCTCTCAGGCCTATCAGGAGATGAAATTTATGCAATATATGGCCTTACATGATTTTGAGAAACTAAAAGGGACGTTGGACAGTTGCCGGCATTATGCCAATGCAACAAAGGATTCGGCCATTATCATGCGCATGTACGATCTACAAGCGCAGTATTATTTTAGTATCAATAACAATCCGAAAGCGGTAGAAGCATCCCGAACATATTTCAACTATCTACAAGCCTCCAATACACTCAATGCTTATGTATATGCCAATTTGGGCAAGAATTTTCTGAACAATAATCAGGTGGATTCGGCTATATTTTATTTTAATGCCGGTCTCCGATTTATCAAAAAGCATAAAGTGAAGCATAATAAGATGTTTTATTATAAAAATCTGCAAGTAGCATATGCATTAAAAGGAGATTATGAACGGGCATATTTTGCACTGGATTCAACATTTCAAGATTATAAACAAAGTACGCAACGGATTGAAGCCGAGAAAATCAACGATATCAATACAAAGTACCAGACGGAGAAAAAAGATCAGGCGATTACGTTGCTACGAACCACTAATGCCTTCAACCATAAGATCCTGATGCAGCAACGCTGGATATTTGTGATTCTATTGGCCCTGGTATTCAGTATCGCATTTTTTATCTATTTCAGAAACAAGCAGAAATTACTGCAAAATATCAACCAACGGATTCTTGCTGAGAATAGGCAGCTTATTTTGGAACAAAAAACTAGGCAGAATCAACTTAATCCACATTTTATATACAATGCCATTGCCAATCTACAGGGCTTGATCAGCAGCGAGCAGAAAGCTAAAGCCAACCAATACCTGCTCTTATTGTCCCGTCAGATTCGGGATATCCTTGAATTGAACAGGGAAGAATACATTTCGTTGGATCAGGAGATTAAATCATTAAATAATTACATACTTTTACAACAGATGCGTTATCAGGATGTATTTGACTTTCAGATCAAGACAGATGATCTGGACCTGGATGATGTCATGATTCCGCCAATGATCATACAGCCATTTGTGGAAAATGCCATTGAACATGCGTTTAAGAACTTGCCCTATAGGGGACAATTGACGATTTCTTTTCATGCACATGAAAATCAATTGCATGTCAGCATCTGTGACAATGGCTGGGGGATGCAGGTCCATAAAGAACAGGTTTCCCACAAGACATCGTTATCGCAGATCATTACGAAAGAACGACTGGAGCTGTTGTTTGCGGACGCAGAACCGAAAGCACGAATTGAAATAACGCCAAATTATACCGATGATCAGCGTGGTTATAAAGTCGAAATTTATATTCCACTTGTTTTATATTTTAACTAAAAAATCAATATTATGAAAGTTTATATTCTTGAAGATGAGTATAATATATACTTGTATATAAAGTCACTCCTGGATAGCATTCCTTATGTTCAGATCGTGGGCTATAGCCCTTCCATTGCACAGGCTGAGCGAGAATTGCTGGCTTCTAATCCCGATTTGATTTTGGCGGATATTCAATTAAAAGATGGCTCGAGCCTGTCTTTTCTGTCCGAGCTTAAGTTGGATATCAATACGATTTTTATTACAGCATTCAATCAATATGCCATTGAAGCATTAAATATTGGTGCCATCGCCTATTTATTGAAACCTTTGGTGCCTGAGCAATTTATAGAAGCCATTGAAAAATGCTATAAGAAGAATACAGAATACAGATTCAATAGCATGCAGTTGAATATGGCCGAGAGTTATTTAAAGGCACCAAATAAGCCCAAAAGAATCGCTCTGCGTACTTTTGAATATACACAGATTGTGAATATCGACGATATTTTATACTGCCATGGCGACAAAGGCTATACCACATTTTATATCAAGGACAACAAGCCTATGATGGTTTCTAAAGTACTCAAACACTTCGAAACCATGCTGCCCGAAACAGAATTTATCCGCTGCCATCAATCCTACCTGATCAATGCAAACTATATCAAAAAATATTTTAAGGATGGTCAATTGGAAATGGCAGATGGCAAAATGATTCCGGTAGCGACAAGGAAGAAGGATGTTATCCAGCAGTTTCTGAATGATTTCTAATGAAAATACCCGTTTCTTTGGGAATGAAACGTTTACTTATCCTACTTTTTAATATTTAAAAACTAAAAAATATAGCAACTTCGTTTTAATACTAAATATATTAGTATTAAATTTGCTTAAACTTAAGACGGAGGTGGCTATGCAAATAAAAGAAAAACAAGCTTTAATCGGCCAATTGAAAAAAGACCTGCTGGTATGGCAGGGAATAAAGCAAAAATCAGCTGATGTGCTTCCAATGGGGCTTGGCCCATTGGAGGAGGCTTTTCCCAACGGGATTTTTCCTAGTGGAGTGATTCATGAATTTGTTAGTTTTGATCGGATAGGAGGTGCCGTTTCTTGTGGTTTTATAGCCGGCTTGTTGGGCAAACTGATGCGAAACGGTGGCATTTGCGTTTGGATAAGCGGCTTTCAAACGTTATTTCCTACGGCCATTAAATCTTTTGGTGTTGATCCTGAAAAGGTCATTTTTGTCCGTATGGGCAGGGAAAAGGACCTGTTATGGGCAATGGAAGAGGCGCTGAAATGTGAGGGAATCACAGCTGTACTGGCGGAGATACATCAATTGGACTTTGTACAGTCGCGGCGTTTGCAGCTGGCTGTGGAGAAAAGTGGTGTGACAGGGTTTATCCTGCAGCACAATCCGAAGCTATTGGGGGCAACAGCCTGTGCCGCACGCTGGAAAATTAGTTCGCGGCCTAGTCAACTGGAAGATGGGCTACCGGGAATTGGTTATCCAAGCTGGGATATTGAGTTACTTAAAGTGCGGAATGGAAATCCGGGGCGATGGCAGATGACATGGACTGCGAGCGGTTTTGAACCTGTTGCTAAAACAAGATCGCGTACGGAAGAATGGGAACAATCTTATGTTAATCAGGGATTGGCATGAAAAAACGATTTGCCTCTTTATGGTTTCGCCATCTAAAAACAGATTGGATGACTGTTGGACAACCTCAACTCAAGGAAATTCCCTTTGTATTGGCAGTTTCTACGCATGGCAAGCTGATCGCCAATGCCTGTAATGCCTTAGCTGAGCAGGAAGGTGTGTATCCCGGTTTGGCCATTGCGGATGCAAAGGCTTTTTTACCTGCCTTAAAAGTGGTCAATGAACGTCCCGGATTAACCGAAAAGTTGCTTCGCAATATTGCACATTGGTGTATCCGGTATACACCGCTTGTGGCGATAGATCTGCCCGAAGGAATTATTTTGGATATCAGTGGTTGTGCCCATCTTTGGGGGGGAGAAGAATCTTATTTACAGCATATCGTCTCCCGGTTTAGACATTACGGTTATGACGTACGTGTAAGTATTGCGGATACGATCGGCGCCGCCTGGGCAATTGCCCGTTTTGGAAATGGAAATGCCATTGTTGAGGCGGATAAACAGTTTGATGCTATAGTGGATTTGCCCACACAGGCACTCCGGCTGGAGGCAACCGTGCTGCAACGTTTACAAAGTCTTGGATTAAAAACAATCGGAAGTTTCGCGCGCATGCCACGCACAGCTCTGCGCAGACGCTTTGGAAAAGATTTAGTCCTCCGACTGGATCAGGCTGTCGGAGATGAGGATGAATTTATTGTTTCTATAAAACCTATTTTTCCTTACGAAGAACGTTTGCCTTGTCTGGAACCCATTCGCACAGCTAATGGCATCGAACTTGCCCTACAGCAGCTGCTAAACAATATCTGTAAACGTTTAACCGGGGAAGGTAAGGGTATTCGGGAAGCAGTACTACAATGCCATCGGGTGGACGGGAAAATAGAGCAGATCAGTATCGGAACCAA
Organism: Sphingobacterium sp. HMA12; assembly: GCF_002933815.1. Classification (GTDB taxonomy): domain Bacteria; phylum Bacteroidota; class Bacteroidia; order Sphingobacteriales; family Sphingobacteriaceae; genus Sphingobacterium. The sequence goes on along the minus strand of NZ_BEYR01000001.1, from coordinate 1,654,615 downwards.
TCGGGCGACAGCACATCAACAGCATATATTTCAGTTATTTGCCCTGAAAATCGCACAGATAGAACCAGCACTAGGTATTGAGCTGTTTATATTGGAAATTCCCAAAGTTGAAGAGGCAGACCCTGTTCAGGAAAATTTATGGAGCCATCGTATCGGACTGGACAATCCCCTGCTAACCGAATTATTGGACCGTCTCAAAAGCAGGGACCCCGCCTGTGAAATTTCACGCTATTTGCCTGCGGCACATTATTGGCCTGAGCGGTCCATGAAAATGGCCAGTTCAGCACAGGAAGTACCTACTGTTGATTGGCAAATTGACAGACCTCGCCCCACCCGCTTACTACATATTCCCGAACCGATTATGGTCACAGCACCTATTCCGGATTATCCGCCCCTGTTATTTCGTTACAAGGGGGAAGTCCATACGGTTAAGAAGGCAGATGGACCCGAGCGTATTGAGCGGGAATGGTGGATAGATAAGGGGGAGCACCGTGATTACTATGCTGTTGAGGATGATAAAGGCCGACGATTTTGGCTCTACCGCTCAGGGCATTACGATGACCGTACACCCAATCAATGGTTTTTACATGGTTTTTTTGCATAATGACGGGCTATTGTGAATTACAGGTGACCAGCAATTTTAGCTTTCTGGAAGGAGCTTCTCATCCTGAGGAACTGATGGAACGTGCGGCGGCATTGGGGTATCACAAAATTGCGGTGACAGACCGGAATAGTTTTGCCGGTATTGTTCGGGCTCATACCGCCGCTAAAAAACAGGGGATTACTCTTATCCCGGGCTGTCGTCTGGACCTGCAGGATGGCCCAAGTCTATTGGCATATCCAACCGATAAGGAAGCCTATGGACGTTTATCATCCTTATTGACCGTTGGTAATCTGCGTGCCGAGAAAGGCAAATGCTCGCTCTATAGATCTGATGTTTATCAGTATAAAGAAGGAATCAAATTTATCATTTGTCCCCCCGACAGATTAACGGCCAGATTTGAGCTTGAAGGGGAATTTATCGCATTTGCGACGGAATACAGGCAGCAATTGGGGACGACTTTGTATTTAGGTGTCAAACGGCTCTACCGTGGTGATGATGCAAAGCTCTTGTTTCGTATGCAGCAACTGGGTGAAAATCTTGCTATCCCTCTTGTTGCTTTAGGTGATGTACATTATCATATTCCCGAACGGCGGGAATTACAGGATGTTTTGACCTGTATCCGGGAGAAATGTACGATTCGGACAGCCGGATTTAAATTATACCCCAATGCTGAGCGTTATCTGAAACCTATTGCGGAGATGGAGCGCCTGTTTAGGCCATACCCCGAGGCCATCGCCAGGACGATGGAAATAGCAGCAGCATGCTGTTTCTCGCTGGACGATTTAAAATATGTTTATCCGGATGAATTATCATCCAATGGACGTACTGCACAGGAAGAACTGGCTTATTTGACCTGGAAGGGGGCAAAGAGTAGATTTGATGACCAGATCCCCGATGCCATTCGTGATACCATCCAAATGGAACTTGATTTTATCGAACGAAAAAATTATGCTTCTTATTTTCTGACCGTCTATGATTATGTACGTTTTGCAAAAGAGAGGGGTATTTTGTGCCAGGGACGCGGTTCGGCTGCCAATTCTACCATTTGTTATTGTCTGGGCATTACCTCGGTCAACCCTGCTGAGTTTAGGCTGCTCTTTGCCCGGTTTATGTCTGATGCCCGGGATGAACCACCGGATATAGATGTTGATTTTGAACATGAACGCCGTGAAGAGGTGATCCAGTATATCTATGAAAAATACGGCCGCAACCGTGCGGCTATTGTGGCCACAGTGACGCAGGTACGGGCTAAAGGGGCAGTTCGGGATGTTGGAAAAGCGATGGGGCTATCCATGGATACCGTTGGCCGTTTGGCGGGTGTGGTAAGCAGTCATTGGGATGAGGATATTGATCTGGAACGTTTAATGGAGCAGGGATTTAATCCCGAAGATCCGCACTTACGTAAAGTGCTCGAACTGACCCATCAGTATATTGGGTTTCCAAGGCAATTGGGGCAGCATACAGGCGGTTTTGTCATTACCCAGGGCAATCTCCATGAACTCTGTCCGCTTGTGAATGCGCGTATGGATAACCGGACCAACCTGGAGTGGAACAAAGATGATCTAGAGGCGCTGGGTTTCCTGAAAGTGGATGTATTGGCATTGGGCATGCTGACCTGTATCCGGAAGGCCTTTGATCTTACCAAAAGACATTATGGACTGGATCTGACTTTGGCAGGCATTGGCGCTGACCATGACCCGAAGGTGTATGATATGATCTGTCACGCCGATACATTGGGCGTATTTCAGATTGAGAGCCGGGCGCAGATGTCCATGCTACCGCGGTTAAAGCCGCGGGAGTTTTATGATCTGGTTATCGAGGTGGCCATCGTACGTCCGGGACCGATACAGGGGGATATGGTACATCCTTATTTGCGTCGGCGTAACAAAGAAGAGGGCGTGGACTATCCCAAAGAGGAAATTAGAGCAATTCTGGAAAAAACCTTAGGGGTTCCGCTTTTTCAGGAACAGGCCATGGAGATTGCAATTGTTGCAGCTGGATTCACACCCGCCGAAGCGGATGAACTGCGACGCAGTATGGCAACTTTTAAAGCAAAAGGACAGGTGTCGTTTTTCAGGCAGAAGATGATCGATGGCATGGTGAAGAAAGGGTATACGGAAGAGTTTGCCGTGCGCGTCTTTCGCCAGCTGGAAGGATTCGGAAGTTATGGATTTCCGGAAAGCCATGCGGCCTCTTTTGCACTGCTGGTCTATGTCTCTTCATGGATAAAATGCCATTATCCCGATATTTTTGCGGCTTCCCTGCTCAATAGCCAGCCTATGGGATTCTATCAACCGGCACAGATCGTTATTGATGCCGAGCGGCATGGGGTGAACGTTCTCCCAATAGATATCAACCATTCCCTTTGGGATAACACCCTAGAAGGTGATATGGGCAAACAACATGCCCTGCGCTTAGGCCTTCGTCAGATTAAAGGCTTTTCGGAAGAAGAGGCACAGGTGTTGACCAAAGGGCGTAAACAGGGGTATTCGACGATCACGGCGATGATGGAAGCCGGAGTATCCCTGTCGGGACTGGAACGTTTAGCCGAGGCAGATGCCTTTCGTTCGCTTGGCATCGACCGTAGGCGAGCACTGTGGGAAATCACAGCTTTGGGTGATCGCCCCATTGGTATATTCGAAGGAAAACCTTCATCATCAACTGCTGAAGGGCAGATTGAATTACCTTTGTTGCGCCCCAGCCAACATGTCGTAGCGGATTATGCAAGAACGGGGCTGTCTATCAAAGCACATCCGGTGAGTTTCCTACGTGACAAATTAGACTTGCTCCATGTTGTTCCAACTGAAAAATTAGGGCTGATAAAAAATAATATGCCTGTTAAAGTCTGTGGATTGATTACCGTACGGCAGCGTCCGGGGACTTCCAGGGGCGTGTTATTTGTTACTATTGAAGATGATACAGGCTTTGCAAATGTGGTCATCTGGAGTAAAGTATTTGAAAAATACCGAAAAGAAATCCTCCGGGCTAAATTATTTATGGTCGCTGGTAAAGTACAGGTTGAAGGTGAAGTGATCCATATTATTGCCGAACGCTGCTTTGATATGTCTGGTTTATTGAAAAATCTGGCCGAAGAAGATGAGCAGGTAACACAGGTTTTTTATAAAGGACGAAATTTTCATTGATCTTCCATTTATTAATCTCATTTTTGAAATGCGTAAAGTAGGTACGACAACTGGAATCACCTGAAAAGAACATAAAATTAGATGAACAAAAATATTCTCGTTAATAAAATTGAAATCGAAAAAGAAATCATCATCGATTTGATCAAACAAGATGATCGCGACGGTGCCATTGACCTGATCGCCAACCGTGCAAATGTAAAATTTAAAACGGCCCGTGATATTGTTCAACTATTTGACGAAGGTGATATAGATCTTTTTGATGGCAAAGACCTGTTCTTAGTTGATTACGACGAAATGTCCAATAGCGAAACTTCAGCCAGGGGAGAGCCTGAACCGTCTTCTTTTTTGGAAGTAGAACGGGACAAAAGCAAGAGGGCGGGGAGTAAGAAAGGCTTAATAATAGGCTTTGCTGTGCTTGCCTTAGGTTTTGTTTTTTTACGCTATGTTGTTGGTTTTAACCATATCGGACATCATCTGTCAGATCTTGCTCAAGTGTTTGATAAAAATGATGGAGGAGCAGCGGCTTTGGATGCTGATACTGCAGACCGAAAAGTCTCTTTGGAACCCGGTGTCACCAGGGTAGCTGATGCAGAGGACTTCCGGCCTATCGATACCAATCTTCTTCCTCCCGAATTCAAATCGGCAGAAATGGAGAGGATTAAAAATGCTCAATTCGATAAACTGATCCCCGCAAAGAAGACTCCAACAGATGAAGATGCGCAATTAGCTTTAATTTACCTTACAAATAGACGATTGACAGACGTGATCATTCAGCAAAAGTTGAATATTAAAATTGGACAATGCTATGAAAACCCCAATAAAGAGGGCAACAAACACTGTGTAAGCTGCATGATATTACTCTATAATCGGGAAAAGAAACATTGGCAGGAAGCTCCTGATGGGGAGAATTTCTTGGACAATGCCTATGATTTTTATCTTCCCGATGGAGGCGATACATGGGAAGCCAAATCTTTAAGTATGCACATCCCTTATGACTACGCCCTGTTTAAAAAATACGAACCAAAAGACTAATGTAGTCTTCTTTACTCCTATACTTCATGGTATTATTAGACTTCACAGTCATGCTTTTGCTGAGCGGTAATAACGTTACGCTTCTTTTTCCCAGTTGCGGGTAAGAAGATAATACAACAGGCAACCAATAGCAATAATAAAACAGATACTGTGGTAGCAGAGCCGTAAGCTACAATAATATTGTTCAGCCGGAAAAAGGAATTCCCATTTTCATGTAAGAACAGGCCGACAACAAATGTAATACCGAGGCAGATGGACAGTTGCTGTACGGTAAGGTAAATCGCGGATCCCACGCCGATCAATCCCTTGCTGAGATCTTTTAAGGCTAGGGTCATCAGGGATGGTAGGACACTACCACAGCCAAGCCCATAAAAGAAAAAGAGCAGATGAAGCTGATCGCTTGCGACATTTACCTTATTGAGAACAAGTAAATGAAGAAATAGGCCCATAACCATTATTCCCAGTCCGATGAGTACAACGGCTTTGCCATGGCGTTGAATAAACCTGCTGACCATGATGCTGGCAACAACATAGCCTATACCCTGATAGACGAATGCGATGCCTGTCATTGTTGCTGTATAGCTTTTGTGATGCTGTAGATAATTAGAGTTAATAATGAAATAAGCATCTTGAACCATGTAATACGCTAATGCCGCAATCAGTCCCAGATTGAAAACCTTGTTGCGGAAAAGGGAGAAGTTAAAAAGCGACTGTTGTCCCGTTTTGTATAGTTTCTTCTGCTTTTTTAGGAATAATAGTGTAAAGATAAGTGCAGCTGCCAGCAATAGGATAGACCAGATCGGCCAATGCAGCTCAGGGCCCATGACCAACGGAGATATTATGCCCATCAAGAGTATAAATAAACTCAGCATCGGTATAAACGAAATTGTGGATCTGGGGTTTGGCTGGTCCCGGGGGACATAGCAGTAAGCAGCGATACAGGCGAGGATACCTATTGGAATATTAATTAAGAAAATAAGGCGCCAGCTTTCATGAATCCAGGACTGATCGGGAAGTAACCCCCCGAGCAGCTGTCCGATCACCGAGGCAATACCTGCGATGCTACCATATATCCCCAAGGCCATAGATCGCTTTGAGGCGTCTTCAAAAAGCACAGTGATCAGAGCGATACCCTGTGGTACCATCATACCTGAACTAATCCCTTGCAGTAATCTCCCCAGTAGCAGAAGGTAGATATTGGTTGACAGCCCACATAAAATTGATGCAAAGGTAAAACCGGCCATACCCATGACATATAATTTTTTTTTGCCAAAATAGTCTCCGGCATTGCCTGCATTGATCAGTAGGCTGGCATAACCAATAATGTATAAGATGATGATCCACTGGGTTGCACTATTGCTCAGATCCAGGGCTTGTTGTATGGTCGGTAGGGAAACATTGATAATGAATAGATCGATGACAAACAAAAAGATGCCAATGGATAGGATAAAAATGTGAAGCAAATCTTTAATTCGGAAGCGCATATAGCCAAAGTTTTTGATAATTTTATAGTCAAAAGTAGTTTGGATATTTTTTATAGTCAAGTAGTTATAAATGATGTACTTAGTATGGTTTTATGAACTAATGGTCAGTATGAGGTGATTATGGATGAAAAAAAAAGTGAATTTTTTGGAAGTTGTTGTGATGTCAATGGTATTTTCAAGATCATTGGTGGAAAATGGAAGGTTTTACTTATCAAAGCCATTGCAAAAAAATGCCCTAAACGGTTCGGGGAATTGCGAAGGGAGATGGCTGATATGGCGCAGACCACATTGACCGTACAATTGCGTGAACTGGAGCGCGATGGTATCCTTTGCCGACAGATTTATGCAGAATCACCACCGCGTGTAGAATATAAGCTGAGCGAAATGGGCAAGACTTTGCTGCCGATTATTGAGCAGCTGGATGAATGGTGGCTGCACTATAAAAAGAGTTAAGATGAATCGCGCCTGTAACACGATAGACATGAGCCATACAACAATGTATTTTTGAGCTACACAACAAAACTTGACCGGTTGATTTTTGTGAACTTTGGATAAAAATAGAAGATCATGAAAAAGATAAATCGGTTTTTAATTAATGGCGAAATTGTACTACCTCATGGCACGGAGAGCTTCGATTTGATCAATCCGACCAATGGCCAGCACATAGGTTCTGTTGTACTTGGTGATGAATACGATGTGTATTTGGCCGTTGAGGCGGCAAAACAGGCCTTAAAAGGATTTTCTCAATACGGCATTTCTGAACGAATAGCACTGCTTCGGCGTTTAAAAGACGCTGTAGCGGGCAAAAAGCAGGAACTAATCGACGTGATGGTGCTGGAGTATGCAATATCGACCCCTTAGCGTCTTTCGGCGGCTTTAAGCAGTCGGGAGTAGGGAGGGAGTTTGGTGTTTTTGGACTTGAAGAATACCTTGAATCAAAAACTATTTTAGTGTAATTAGTGGTTGCATTTCTTTTAGGATCTTGCTATAGGTTAAGTGCGCAAGATCCTAAAAGAAATTTATCCCGATCTTGGTTTTGAAGATCTTTCTCATTTCTCTTTTGCTTTAAAAGGGGAGTCTGGTAAAGCGCTATCTTGGCCTATAATAGATCAATAGCCAAATAATCTGATGCCGTTGATCTATGCCTGTAAGGCTTCCTTCATTTTTTCGATGACCCGAGCTGAAAGATCAAGATCTTGCATAAAAACAACTTGTCCCGTTGATTTTTCCAGGATTGTTAAGTCTGAATAATTTTTTCTGAATGTAGAAAAAATTGGCCTTTGGGCAAATGGTAACTGTTTATCAATAATGGATACCTTATAGCTGCTAAAAGGGTAATCTTTTTTTCCGATGCTTATGTGGTCGTTGTGTATAATACAACGATTCTGCCGATAGGTAGAGAAAAGTAAGGCCGGCAGTAGCACAAAGCCAAAAAGCGAAAAGGCACCAAATGAAATAATTGTACTGGTACCGGCAATAAGCCCCATAAGATTATAGAATGATCCATACATAATGAAGGGAGCTAAAATGCTGTAGAAAATAAGTGTACTCCGTGATAAGTTGACTTTCATAACTTGATTTTAATCTGATCTGTGTATACGCAAAATTACCAAAAAGTGCAGATTTCTAATTCATTAACCGATTATCGATGGACTTCCCTCTATATTCGGGTACGCTGACAGCATAATTGCGGCATTACGTCTTTTTCACACTAGCTTTAAAACTGTTTTAACGCTGTTCAGGATTATGTATCCTTTTACCAGCATTCAGAATTCATTGTTTATATAACCTGTGAGGATTGCTTTTTTGTGTCCTTTGCGGTTCCGAGTAAAACAATAGTTAATATTATACATGCGGTACCCATCCAGTCTGTAAAGGCAAATGGGGTGTTAAGCCATAGTACCGCCAGCAATGCCGCAGATAAGGGTTCAGCGGAGGCAAGGAGGCTGGTCTTTTGTCCACCGATTAATTTCACGGCTGTGAGATAGGCATAAAAGGGAATTAGCGTTCCAAAAATAACAATAAACGCTGTATAGGCATAAGTCTGCATATCCCAGACACCGGCTACCTCCCAGGGAACTCTGACAAAACAAAATGCAGCTCCGCCGATAAGCATGCCCCAGCCGATGACAATGGTTGACTTATACTTACTTAGGAGATAAACAGGTTGTAAGGTATAAAAGGCAAGTGTTACCGCAGACACCAGCCCAAAGAATAGGGCGATTCCAGAGATCGAAAGCGTGCCCATTTTACCATGGGTGACCAGTAGAAATGTACCTAACACGGCCAGTATAATTGCCAGGCATGTTTTGCCGTTTGGAAATTTTCGCTCTTTTAATGCAATATAAATGGCGATCATCACTGGGCCGGTATATTGCATGACCGTTGCTGTAGCAGCATTGGAATAGTTGATCGCCGCAAAATATGAATATTGAACGGCAAGCACGCCAACAATACTGAATAAGAGCAGATCAATAACATCTCTGCCGTTGCGCCAGATAGTCCATAGGTCGCTGTGGTTGCTTGCTCCTGCAAGGATTAAAAGGACGGCACCAGTGATCAACATTCTAATGGTAATAAGCCATTCAACATTTATGCCTCGTTGCTGAAAAAGAAATTGGCCAAAAGTTCCGGAAACACCCCAAAGTATAGCTGCACTAACAGCCAATAAAAAGCCTTTCAAAACTTTATTGCTATCTGTATTATTCATCTTAAGTTAATGATCTCTTCGGGTGCAGTGCTATAATATGACCTCATTGTCTGTCGTTCCGGTGGCCAGGATATCAGCAATACTCTTTAATGTACGTTGAGAAATTTGGGTGAGTGCTTCCGTTGTGAAAAAAGCCTGATGTGCCGTTACTAAAACATTTGGAAAACTCATCAATAACTGGATGGTGTCATCTTCTATAATAGCTGTGGAGAGATCTTTGAAAAATAGTTTCTCTTCCTGTTCATACACATCTATTCCTAATAATCCTATTTTACGCTCTTTCAATGCACGAATGGCATCATTTGTATGAATAAGATTACCACGGCTTGTATTGATGATGGTAACCCCGTCCTTCATTTTTGCCAGTGATTCTTTATTGATGAGGTAATGGTTATCTGGTGTAAGTGGACAATGCAATGAGATGATATCGGAGTCCATAAATAACTGGTCGAGACTTTTGTATTGAACACCGGCTACGATCAGATCCTGATCAGGATACAGATCATAGGCAATGATATCTGCACCGAATCCAAGGGCAATCCGGATAAATGCTTTTCCAATTTTACCTGTTCCGATAACTCCAATCTTCTTCTGATGGATATTGAAGCCCAACAAGCCATTTAAGGCAAAGTTTTGCTCACGGACACGATTATAAGCTTTGTGGGTTTTCCGGTTGAGTGTCAATAGCATCGCCATCGTATGTTCTGCAACAGCTTCAGGAGAATAAGCTGGGACACGACAGACCGGGATACCGAATTCTTTCGCGGCCGCCAGATCGACATTATTGAAACCTGCACATCGCAGGGCAATCAACTTTATACCTTTCTGTGCAAGGACTTCGATTACCTGCCGATTCAACTTATCATTGACAAAAACACAGACAACCTCTTCGTTTTCAATTGCATTGACAATATGAGGGCCAAGATGGGTTTCATAAAAATTGAATTGAAAACCGTAGGTCTCGTTTTCCCGTTCAAAAAAGACTTTATCGTAAGGTTTGGTTGAAAAGAAAGCTATTTTCATAAAATTGTATTTCTATGTAAATATACGGTATTAATTTTTTATTCGGTTTAAATTTTGTCGAATAAATAGAGCTAATTTTTGCGAAATGCCCAATAAAAGCGCTAAATTAGTTTAAAATCACCATAAAGTTATCCGATTAACTTTTGGACATAAAAATCACATCATCATGAACTGGTCTACTCAAATTACAGCGTTATTAGGCACAGCATATCCGATTGTACAGGCACCTATGTTTGGTGTAACGACACCGAAGATGGTTGCAGCAGCTGCTGCAACCGGCGCGCTGGGCACATTGGCACTAGGAGATGTACCCTACGAAAAATGCATCGCTGCCATTGCGGCAACAAAAAGGTTGACAGCACTGCCATTTGCCGTTAATATCTTTGTTAATAGCATGCCCAAGGTATCCGAAAAACTAAGATCTCACTATAGTAAAGTTAGTTCATTTATAGCGACACTGGCTCATCAGCACGGGTTGGAGGTGGAGCTGCCAAAGTTTGAGGAAATTCATCTGACCGATTATCGGGAACAGGTTGCGGCCATTATCGCAAGCGAGTGCAAAATCGTTAGTTTTACTTTCGGCAATCTAGATGAACCGAGCATAGCTTTATTAAAGGAAAATAATACACTTCTTATCGGCACTTGTACCTCGGTTGCTGAAGCGCAGATCCTGGAGGAATCAGGTATCGATATTATTTGCGTACAGGGACTGGAAGCTGGGGGACACCGTGGAAGTTTCCATGCGACTGCCATTCCGCAGATTGGCGGACTTTCTTTGTTGTCGCAAGTACATGATCATATTGACAAGCCATTGATTTATGCTGGGGGTATATACAATGCCCGAACATTGCTTGCCGCAAAGCAATTGGGAGCTGCAGGTTTTCAGGTGGGCAGTTTATTGCTTAAGTCTAGGGAAAGTGCGTTACTGGATTTTGAGAAACAACGTTTAAGCAGGGTACAAGAGTCGGATATCATTTTGACGCGGAGTTTTTCGGGTAGATTTACGCGGGCAATCATAAACACTTTTATTGAAACGTTGGATGGAACGGACTATATTTTACCTTATCCCTATCAAAATAAATTAACGAATGCCTTAAGGAAGGCAGCAAAGGCAAAAGGAAATACAGATTTCGTCGGTATTTGGGTTGGACAATCCATTCATCCTTATCGGGACGGTTCGACCGGGGATATCCTTCAGGAGCTAATTCGGGAAGTTGAAGGGGTACAGTTAAATAATGCGATAAGTCACTAGACGATGTAACTAAAAATACAATAATGTCACAATTTCCTAAGGGTGTAGATATTGTTCTACAATAATTTATTCCTTATTCTTCTTTTATATAGAAAATGATTAAATTAGAGTTAACTAAGTTATAAACAGATTCATATGGAAATTAAAACATCTTCAAAGTTTGTTGCCGAACTAATTGGAACATTTGGTTTGGTACTATTTGGTTGTGGCGCAGCTGCTATTGCTGGCGCCAATACCATGGGGGGACTTTCGGGGTTAGGCCTCCTGGGCATTGCGGTGGCATTTGGTCTATCGGTTGTGGTCTTTGCCTATGCCATTGGTGGAATTTCAGGCTGTCATATCAATCCGGCGGTGACAGTTGGGGTACTATTGGCAGGAAGAATGTCTGCTAAGGATGCAATCGTATACATCATTGCCCAATTTATCGGTGCGCTTTTGGGGGCATTTGTTTTGCAACAGATTTTAAGCGGTCAATTAGCAGGTTTTACAGCTGGCGAATGGGCGTATGGGTCTAATGGATGGGGGAAAGGTTATCAGAATGAATATGGTAATGCTTCGGCCTTTCTGATTGAAGCCGTTTTAACTTTTCTCTTTCTTTTTGTCATACTGGCAACAACATCAAAGGTAGGAAACGGTACGATGGCGGGCTTAGCCATTGGATTTACATTGCTTTTAATCCATTTGGTAGCCATACCCGTTACCGGTACTTCGGTTAATCCTGCCCGTTCATTCGGCCCGGCAGTGCTTGCAGGTGGCAAAGCATTATCACAATTGTGGTTATTTATTGTTGCACCGCTAGTGGGGGCCGCGCTTGCTGCGGTCGTATGGAGAGCCCTGGAACCTAAAGATTAATTATTATAAAGAGCACAAAAAAGCGCGCAAGTAAAAATAGGACTTGCGCGCTTTTTTGTGTCTTGAACTCCTGTTTCGAACCAATGGTCGTCCCGTAGTTATACCTGCTGTAAACCTATGCCTCTTTTAAATCGCTGATAAAGGCTGCGACTTTTTCCTCATCGGTGGCCCAGGAGGTGATGAGTCGAATGGCGTCATAATCCGCATCGACATTTTTCCAAACATAGAATTGATAATCCGTGCTCAAGTGTTCTATAACTTTTTTTGGTAGGATCGGAAACAGCTGATTTGTGGTGGACTGCGTTAGGAAGGTATAGCCTTTTTCTCGGACCGCCGTCGCAATACGCATCGCTAGTGTATTTGCTTTCCGTGCCAGATCGAAATACAGATCATCTTTGAAGAGTTCTAAAAACTGAATGGATAGAATACGTCCTTTGGCTAACATGGCACCTTTTTGCTTGATCGCATAATCAAAATCGGTCGCCAATTCGGGTTTATTAAAGATAATGGCTTCACCTAAAAGCGCACCATTTTTTGTGCCGCCAATATAAAAGACATCAGTATACTGGCTGATGGTTGCAAGCGTTAAGTCGTTATTTTCTGCGGTAAGAGCGTGCCCTAACCGAGCCCCGTCCATATAAAGTAACAGCTGGTGGGACTGACAAAATTGATAAAGAGCTTTGATTTCGTCACTGCTGTAAATCGTGCCTATTTCTGTCGAATTAGAAATATAAACAATGCGTGGCTTGACCACATGGGGAGCAAGTGCATATGCAGCTAAAACTTCGGCGATATCCCCGGGTCTTAATTTTCCATCTACTGTTTCAGCTGTAATCACTTTGTGTCCCGTGGCTTCGATGGCACCCGTTTCATTTGCAGCAATATGTCCTGTTTTTGCACTTATTACGGCCTCATGGACACGAAGGAGGAATGAGATAACCAACAAATTCGTTTGGGTACCTCCTGATACGAAATGGATTATTGTGGCTGGATTATTTAATTTTTCTCTTAAAACTGCTTTTGCCTCTTGTGCATACTCGTCCTCTCCATATCCAAGTTGTTGTACCAAATTGGTTTCAATGAGTTTATCCAAAATGCGGGGATGGGCTCCTTCCGAATAGTCGTTTTTAAAGTTGTACATAGTAAGTGTTTTCGCTCTGGGATCCTTTTTAATATTTACTAACAGCTTTCGCTCTTTTTCCTGATCCTTGTTTCAAAAAATAGATGCCAGAAAAGCTGATCGCCGTTTGTGCATTCAAAAGTATAAATAGCTTCTTACTTTTTTCTGCTTTTGAACAAAAAAAATATTATAAAGGAAATCATCACCAAAGCTTGCGGCGGAATCGGAAAAGCGGCGTTCATCAATGTCCAAACCGCCTGTCAAGGTGATCTGACAAGCGGTTTTGGTTTTTAAAAGAGAACGAACAAATGAAATTTTATTCTAATAAATTATAGACACGGACATAATCAATTTCAAATATTGCCGGAAATATTGTGTCGTCGACACCTTCCTTACTACCCCAGTTGCCACCGACAGCCAAATTGATTAACCAATGGAAATTCTGGTCAAAGGGCCATTCCTTGAAACTCTTATTTTCATTGTCCACGTGGAAAATTTCCTGCTCATCAACAAAGCCTTTGATATAGGTTGGCGTCCAGTCGATACGATAGTTGTGAAACCTGTCGGAAACGCCGGATACCTTTTTTTTACTTGTTTTCTGTGTGTTTATGCCATGATTGTACGCTTGGGTATGTGTAGAAATATGAACCACATCCTGATCGTATCCAACATGTTCAAGTATATCTATTTCCCCCGAATTGGGCCAGTCACCATATTTCCAATCGGTAGGAAGCAGCCAGATAGCGGGCCAGGTGCCAAGGCCTCGCGGTAGTTTTGCCCGAGCCTCAAATCTGCCGTAAGTGAAATCCCCCTTATTCTTGCTGGTCAGCCGCGCGGAGGTATAGGATTTACCGCCTTTATTTTCTTTTTTCGCTGTAATCTTCAGGACGCCATCCTGGACCAGGGAATTTGATCGTGAAGCTTCCATATAATATTGTAATTCATTGTTTCCCCAGCCGTCATAGAGAGAACCGATATCGTAGGACCATTTGCTTTTATCCGGTAAGCCCGAGTAATTAAATTCATCAGACCATATCGGCACTGGCGAAAAGTGATAGACTTTGCCGCTGGTCTTATTTGAAGTTGATTTCACATAAAAAGGAATATTTGCCGTCGCAACGTTGTTATTTCCATCGTTTGCATATACAAATAGCCGATAGGCACCTTCTTCGGAAGGAGCAGTTAATGTACCCTTTTCGTCGGAGCTATTTTTAAGAAAGCCGGCTAGCGCCTGTGGTCGTTCTTCACGGTCACCACCTTCTTTAAGGTCAGTGCTCTCATGGAGAAGTTCCCAGCGTATCCTTAATTTATCCCCGTCGGGATCGTGTACAAAAACTTCCACGGGATAGGTCTTACCGGATTCAAGATAGATAAAATCTTTTGCCTGCCTGTTGTCCAATAAAAGGGAGTCCAGTTGCGGAGCTCGATTGTCGGGCCAGTTGCCCGACCAAAGGTATTGCATCACATCGACAACCTCATTTTCTTCCCCTGCTTCGGTAAACAATCCATACCAGGTTGGCGTACGTTCTTGTTTCTGTCCCCATAGGAAGACATAAGAGCCCAGACAGTTCTTATCCTGACCGATAGAGGCTTCGTATCGGCTTTTATAAACGGTTGCTTTCTCGTGGCTGGTCTCTTCAATCGATGCACCCCAAGGTGTTTGTAGGCCTTCCCAATGGCCCGTGGGACCCCATTCTGTCACGATATAGGGTTTGTGCCAGCCTGTTTTTTGCAATTGCTCAGGTACGGAGGCAAGTCCGCCATACACCTGCACGGCAATAAGGTCCAATGCCGGACATTTGCTTTTGATATAATCAATTTCCTTTTGATTTATACCGGCGAGCATCGTGGTGACCAGGTGATTGGGATCTAATTCATGGATCATCTTGGCAATGGCATTGACAGCATCCCAGACCTTGGGATTACTGTAATGCAGGTTGAGTTCATTGCCGATTCCCCAGGCTAATAGGGCCGGATGATCTTTGTATTTCAGGATCACTGTGCGTAGGTATTCTTTTTGTTTTGCAACAGCTAATGGATCGTTGTAATCGAAGCCATGCCGTTCTGTTTTCACGTCAAGACCCAGGGTTACCGTAAGTCCCAATTGTTGTGCCTTATTCAGGATTTCATCCGCTTGGTAAGGGCTCCATGTGCGTATGGAGTTCCCTCCATACGCTTTTAATTGTTCCATATTGCTTGTTCCGCCCGCACCTTTGATGAAGTAGGGCTGCCCGTTGCGCATGATCGTAAAGCCGCCGCCGACCTTAGTAATTGTTGTTTTAACAGGTTTCCCTTGCTGTCCCCATCCGATGGGGAGGAAGAGAAGGTTGAGCAATAGAAATGTGAGTAGTTTTCCTGCTGTCATCATTTATCGAAAGTTAGGATTTGCATCTATTTGAGTTTGTGGTATAGGGATGAACTCACTTACGCCGGGAGTGAATTTTGCACCGAATACTTCTTTTGCCTTTCCTGTACGGACCAAGTCATTGAAACGCTCGCCCCACCATTCACAGGCAAATTCGGCGCGGCGTTCGTCTAAAATCTGATTTAAAGTGACATTGTTAATTGCTGTTAGTTTGGCACGTTCACGGATCAGACGAAAAGGTTCATCACCATTTTGTCCCTTCCTGACTTTGGCCTCCGCATTTAATAAAAGTACATCCGCATAACGTAATATCCGCACATTATTGTTCGCTCCATATTCCAGTCGACCTGCCGTCATCTGTGATTTTGGGAGATAAGCCTTGCCGTTGAAATATTTGACACCGAAGGGATTTCCATAGACAACATCGCCACTTGGTGTTGTTGCCGTGGTTGCCGGGTTGCCGTTAATGCCACAATATAAAATTGTCGTTTTTAGGCGTTCGGTTTCGCCTCTATTGGTTAAGAAATCGACGATATTTTGTGAAGGCGGCACCCAGCCGGCACCAGAAATAGGGCTGCCTTTTTGATCACCTGAGGGACCTTGCCACTTGAAAAACGTTCCCCAATCAACACCGGGACGAACAATATCCCCGGTTCCCAATCCAAAATCTGAGTATTGCAGTTCAAAGATAGATTCGTTTGACAGTTTTCCCGGAATTTTAAAAAGTTCGTAGTAGTTGGGGTATAGCGAAAATTTGCCACTTGCAATAATCTTGTTTGTAGCATCGAGGACCTCATTCCAATGGGGACTCCCATTATCGTTTCCGGCCAAATCTGCTGCGGCTTTAGCTTTTAAAAGAAGTGCGGAATATCGTGTTACCGCACCAACATGCTTGGATTGATTAGGACGAGCATCTTCAAGATCCTCCGAACAGGCATTCATTTCATCAATGATAAACTGGCGGACCTCTGCGGCTGTACTTTTATTGATTGTGGCCAGGCGACCGATATTATCGCTGTCAATTAAAATAGGTACATTTCCAAACAGACGTGATGCCATAAGATGGGCATAGGCCCTTAGGAACCTGACTTCGGCCTTGTATTGTTTATTGAGTTTAATGTCGGCTGTATTTGATGCGGGGATTTTTGCAGCGAAATTATCCAGCTCGATCAATGCGTTGTTTGCTGCAATAACGAGACTGTAATAACTGATCCAAGATTGATTTAACCCCCAATACGATTGAATTGTGACATCATTTTGAAAATTTTTGATCCCCATTAATTCGGGATTATCATTTGGATTCGGTGCAGCCTGTTGGTAGTCGTCATCGCGCATACAACGAATTGAAAGATCAATCCAATGTACTAGATTATCATCTGAAGCCGAACGATATACACCGGAAACAGGACCATACATCAAAGCAGTATTGCTGTAATCGATCTCCTCAGAACGCTGTTGGTTTTCTAAGGGTTTGTCCAAAAATTTACTACAGCTCGATAGGCCAAAAGAGACGCCTAAGCAGCTTGCAATCAGGATATATTTAAAAGTTTTCATGCAGTTTAAATTAAAGGGTTGATAGTTAGAACGATACTTTGACACCTAGACTATAAGTAGAAGCGATCGGATACACATTGGCATCGAATCCCATTCCGGATATTTCTGGCGTAAATCCATTGTATTTGGTAAAAATAAAAGGCCGGTCAGCTGTTGCGAAAACACGTATTGGTATTTTGTTCAGATCAAAGTTATAGCCCAATTGTATGTTCTGTATTCGTAGGTAAGCTCCACTTTCAACAAAAAAGGAACTGGCTTGAAGATTCCAGGGGGCAACGGAACCTTTTGCGGAGGGATGTGTATTACTGCTTCCTTCTTCGGTCCATAGGTTTTCGATAAATGCGGCATCTGCGTTCATCTGATTATATTTTCGGCGCATTGCACGATTAAGATTATGAATCTTGTTGCCGGCTACACCTTGAAAAGCAACACTTAAATCAAATTTTTTATAATCAAATGCTAAGTTAAATCCATAAGTAATAGTGGGAAGGTAGTTGCCCAGGTTGATGCGATCTTTCTCATCGAGTTCGCCATTGTTGTTTTGATCTTTGTATTGAAGATATCCCGGTAAAATCGGTGTATTTGGATTTTGTTGGTTGTATATTTTTGCGATAGGATCTGCATCAATCTGAGCCTGGTTTTGGTAGACCCCTGCGACTTCATAGCCATAATAGAAGTTAATGGGCTGATTAAGTTCTATCCGTGCCGGAAATTCCGCTGACCATTCCGGATAACCATTCATGATATTTTCCAGTCCACCAAGATTCTTTACCCGATTTTTTAGGGTGGTTAGGTTTCCGCCTATTGCATATCCGAAGTCACCGACCTTGTCTTTCCATTGCAAACCGATCTCCCAGCCACTGTTTGTGACACTGCCCCAGTTGCCATAAACACGATCCCAAGAAAAGGGGATAGGCCGGCTAAATGCAAGATCATTTGTCGTGCGGTGGTAATAATCTACTGACCCTGTCAAACGATTGTTCAACAAAGCAAAATCTAGACCGCCATCCCACTCTTCAACAACTTCCCAGCGGACTTGAGTGAAAAAACGGCCGACGCGGTATCCGGGTACTCGGATACCGTTTGTTGCTCCCTCGCTGCCAAATATACCTGAGTAGTTGTTGCCAGAATAGATCGTCGCATAACCTGCATTGGGCTGGATGCCATCGTTCCCCAATTTACCCCAGCTTCCACGGAGCTTTAACTGATTGAAAAGCTTTTGGTTTTCCATAAACTTTTCGCGTGTCAATACCCAGCCCAGACCTACCGATGGGAAATAGCCCCATTTCGTTTGGTATTTTGAACTTCCGTCCGCGCGGAATGTCGCGGTCAACAGATACTTGTTGTCATAATCATAAGTGCCTCTGGTAAAGTATGATATTCCTGCATTTCGAGATCCTCTTTCACCATAACCGGTGGCTGAACCGGTACCTTGGGCATCTACACCAACATACCAAAACTCTTCTGATGCAGGTACATCATTGGCTTGTACCCAGGTTTCTCGCCAGCGTTCCTCACGTGAGGACTGGCCTAATAATAGGGACCAGTGATGCTTGCCAGCCTGATCTTTATACGTTAAGAGGTTATCTAAAATATAATTGGTATTGCGGGCTTGTGCTGACCGTAAAAAGGAGCGGTCATTGCGCTGATCATTATCAATATAATAGACAGGATTATAATTTATATTGTGTGTGGACTGATACCGTTGGCTAAGCTGTGAACGAAAAGTGATTTTATCCTTCCACAATGTTGCTTCCAGATAAATGGTAGGCAGAATCTGGAAACCCTTTGTTTGGTTTGTATTGTAAAAGGCCGTTGCAATGGGATTGTTGTACCAAAAGCCGGATTGCATGCCGATCGCTGTACTCGAGCCAAATTTCTCCGGTTTGGCAAGTTCCAGGGAAGGATCATAGACCGGATAGAGCGGAGAGGCGAAATAAGCTTGTCTAAAAGCAGCATTATTCGGTGAGTAGGTTTTGAAGTTATTGAAATGTGCACTAAAACCCGCCTTTAACCAGTCTGTTACTTTGGCATCCGCCTGCATGCGGATATTGTATTTTTGGTTCATATTGCTGGCATCCATAATTCCATCCTGTTTGACATAATTAAGTCCCAAGGAATAGGTGATTTTATCGGACCCGCCCATGATGTCGAGGTTATGGTTGGTGATCAGGGCTTTGGAACGCAGGAGTTCGTTGAACCAATCGGTGTCCATCGCCGGATTGGTCTCGGTACCGCCAAATTTTTGCACCGAACTTTTTACAAAGGCTTCATTACCAATGGCTGTCGCATAGGCTGCATATTGCTGTGCATTGGCCATTTTGAGGACATTTGTAGGTGTTTGGAAACCAGCGAAACCATTATATGTAATTTTTGATTTCATATTGAGGCTTCCTTTTTTTGTGGTTACCAGAATGACACCATTTGCGGCTCGTACCCCATAAATTGCGGCACCAGAAGCATCCTTTAAAACGGAGATGTCAGCGATATCATTTGGATTCAGGAAGTCAATATTATCCATGAACATTCCATCCACAACATACAGCGGACTTTCATTATTGAAGGAACCCACCCCACGGACACGAACGGAGGGTGATGAGCCCGGTGCTCCCGAACTTACGATTTGCACACCTGCAACTGTACCTTGTAGCGCATCCATTGGATTGGAAACGGTACGTTTGACCATTTCTTCCATATTTACTGTGCCAATAGGGGCAGTTAGGTCGCTCTTGCGTTGGGTACCATAACCCACGACAACGACTTCATCGAGATTGAAATCTCCTTTTTGTTTGAGTTGAATAGTTAAAGTGGTTCCGTTTAAGGGGACTGTTTTTGTTTCATATCCCAGTGATGAGATGATGACATAATTGAAGTTGGAGGGAATGGCGAGTGTGAAGTCCCCGTTTTCATTGCTGCTTGTGCCTATTTTGGAGTTTCCCTGTACAACAATACTGGCGACAACAGGATTACCCTGTTCGTTTGTAATCCGCCCACTGATTGTTCTGCTCTGTGCACTGACCATATTCGTTAGGCAGGAGAACAGCACAGTACTGGCAATAATACTGATATTATTTTTCATGTGTAATGAATTGAAATTTAGGAATTGTTTATAATTATCAAGAACCAAAATTAGCCTTAGAAATGTGATTAATGAATTTTAAGGGTACTACAACATTACTTCATGTTGGGTTTTTCGGCTATAATTCAATATATTTGGGGTACGTCAAGTTTACGTCAGCCAATTGAAGGGAATTATTATGAAGTGTTTTGCCATCCTGTTTTTTATGCTATTTTCTGCTTTTTCAAATGCACTATCTGCACAGGATTTGCTTGGCTTGCCTTTGGTCTACAATTATAGTAAATCCGTATACCAGGGTGGGAGCCGCACCTGGGATATCAAACAGGACAGTCATGGCATCATGTACTTTGGTAACAGTGAAGGGCTGCTGACTTTTGACGGACGATATTGGAAAACATTTTCCTTGCCTAATCACACCAATATCCGTTCGATCTGGATTGATGCTGATGATCGAATTTATGTTGGTGGACAAGGTGACTTTGGATATTTTGAGCGTTCACCGCAATGGGGTTTAGTCTATCGGTCATTGCAGGATTTGGTTCCCGAAAAATATAGGAACTTTGCAGACATCTGGAATACCGTTGGCGTAGGGCAATCGGTCTTTTTTCGGGGTACCAATGTGATATTTGAATTAAAGGGGCAAAAGATTCAAGTACACCCAGCGGCTGTGGAATGGTATTATATGGGACAATCAGGGGGGATGCTTTATGCTCAGGATAAGAAGAATGGCTTGCTGGAGTTTCGTGATAATAAATGGAATCCCTATCTAAAAGACTTGCCTTTTAATGATGTGAAAATCGCTTCATTGATGCCTTTTGGCAAAGATCGTATGTTGTTGTCGACCTTAAATAACGAAACTTATTCGTTATTAAATATGAAATTGACACGATTGAACGCACAAGATGGCGACGGTAGCTACACACCGTCCTTAGCAAAAATTGATGATTCAACCTTTGTTGTCGGCAATGCTAAAGAAGGGTGCCACATACGCAACTTAGCTGGAAATACAATACAACGGATCGGTGTCCGCGAAGGTCTGCAAAATAAGAATGTCACCACCGTCTTTGTGGATCGGCAAAAGAATATTTGGATCGGTACGGATAACGTGATTTCTGTGATAAGTTATGGAAGCGCCATTCGGTATCTAAGACCCAATATGGAGAATGATGTGACCGGATATTCCGCCCTGATCTTTAATCATACACTCTATCTCTCTTCCTCCAATGGTGTATATTATGCAGGTATAAAAAGCGATCTAATAGATCAGAGCCGTTCACCATCCGTATTCTCCCTTCTTCAGGGGAGCGATGGCGGAGAAGCATGGCGGCTTGAACAGCTCAATGGGCAATTGCTTCTTGGACACAATAAAGGGTTATTTCAGATCCTGGGGCATTCCATCAGACCATTAAGCCGGGGGATAGGAACATGGAAATTGCTTCCGCTAAATATGGTGTATCCGATTGAAGAGAGCTTGGTCGGTACCTATCAGGGATTGGAGCTACTGCATTTTCATAATGGCGTTTTCTCTTCCAGTGGCGCGCTTAATGGGCCGTCCGATTCTTTTCGGTTTCTTGAACAGGATGAACATGGAGCAATGTGGGCTTCTCATCCTTACAGGGGGATCTATCGCCTAACACTTTCACAGGATAAAAAGTCATATCAGGCTCAACTCTACACGCAAAAGCATGGACTCCCCGCGGATTATCAGAATTATGTGTTTAAAATAAAAAATCAGGTGGTCTTTGCGACCGAAAAAGGGCTTTACAATTATGACTATGCTAGGAAGCGATTTGTGCCAAGCAAGCAATTTGCTGCCTTTAAAGATCTGACCATACGCTATCTAAGGGATGACCAAGATGGAAATGTCTGGTTTTGCACAAAGAAAACAGTCGGTTTGGGGCAATTTGATCCAAAACAGGAAACTTATCATTTGGTTAATTTCCCAGAAATAGAAGGTATGAATACCTCAGGCTTCGAACATATTTATAGTTTTGATCGAAATAATATCTATGTAGGAGCAGAAAAAGGAGCGCTTCATATCAATTATGATAAATATTTGAAACAAAGTGCAAAACCTATCGCTATACTATCGCGAATTGTCGCAACAGGGAAGGGAGATAGCCTTATTTTTGGCGGTTTTTTTTCAAATGCTTCAAAACGGGAACAGGCGTCTGCAAAGGATAGCGTTCTACAGTTACCCGCTGTTTTCAATTCTTTCCGATTTAGCTTCTCCTCACCAAGTTATGGCATACATCAACACCTCGAGTTTAGTTATAAACTTTCGGGATATGACGAGAATTGGTCGTCTTGGGCCCAGCATTCAGAGAAATCATACACTAATTTGCAGGATGGCAAATATACTTTCTTAGTGAAAGTACGGAACAACCTCAACCAAGAATCTAGTGTGGAGGAATACAGCTTTATCGTCTTGCCGCCTTGGTATAAGACTCTATGGGCAAAAGTAGGTTATTTTCTGCTTGCTATCCTTGCTGTATTGGCATTGATTCGTGTGCGAAAAATTGAACAGGATAAGCAACAATTGAAACATGAAAAGCAATTGGCTCAACTGCGCTATATTCATCAACTGGAAATTGAAAAAAATGAAAAGGAGATCGTGAAGTTGAATAATGAGAAACTGGCCAATGAAGTCATGACCAAAACAAAAGAACTGGCAAGTACAAGTATGCAGTTACTTGAAAACTCGGGCGCATTGATTAAAGTGAGAGATGAACTGGCTAAGTTGGATACGGGTGAAGATGAAACCTCCAATCTAAAACGTATCAATAATCTATTAAAAGACATCGAAAAGAACAGTGCCAACTGGAACCAGTTTGCCAGTCATTTTGATGAGCTCAATGATGGTTTTTTAAACAAGCTAAAGCTAAGACATCCGGGATTATCTCGTAATGATCTTAAAGTATGTGCCTATCTGAAACTTCATTTTACATCCAAACAGATTGCGCAGTTACAGAATATTACCGTTAGGGGAGTTGAAATCCACCGGTATAGATTGCGTAAGAAATTGCAGGTTGAAACGGAGCTGTCATTAAATGACTATCTAAATGCGATTTAAGAAAATTAAACTGATAAAATAAAATAGGATAGCCTATTTTTATAAAGCGTAATCATTACATTAGACCATTAGATCTGGATAACAAGTGATCAAAATATGAAAAGATTCTTTTTTATTGTCAGCATATTATCAGCGTTTTGCATGGGCTATGCTTTTAACGCGGTGAAGAACGGGGGGATAGAACCTCCAGTAAAAAGAGTAACAGGTATTGGCGGAATCTTTTTTAAGTGTAAAGACCCAAAAAAAATGCGCGTATGGTATGCCACTCATTTGGGACTGAATACGAATGAATATGGTGCAGTATTTGAATGGTACCAGGGCGCTGACAGCACCAAAAAAGGATTTTCCCAATGGAGCCCTTTTAAAGAGAATACGAACTATTTTCGACCCTCCGAAAAGGATTTTATGATCAACTATCGTGTCGAAAACCTTGAATACCTAGTTGCTGAATTGAAAAAAGAAGGAGTAGATGTTCTGGATGAAATCGAGACATTTGATTATGGGAAATTTGTCCATATTATGGATATCGAAGGGAATAAAATCGAACTATGGCAACCCAATGATGTCGCTTATGAAAATCTTGGAAAAAGCGTGGGCGCCAAAACCACGAAGTAATTTTCACAGCCGCATAGTGAGCTGTTTTTGCTTTTTTGCGTATGAATGGATTGATCGGTCCAATAGAAGAGCAAAAAAAGCGCCGGCGATATAAGCGAGCAAATCAGACCAAAGAAAACCCTGGCCAAATAGTAACCGCAGGAGCGGATGCATGCGGACACTGATCAATAATGGATGTTGTACCAGTTGTAAAAACTCTATTGTGAAACAAAAGACAAGAGTACTGACAAAACAAAAGTTGAACGATCGGTGGAAAAAAATAAACCTGCATAACCAGTAGACCATAAATGCATACAGACTATCGCCGACAAAAAGGGGGATAAACACCACTTTTCGCGATAACAATCCTAACACTATTGTTATGCACATTAAAATCAGGTAGTGAGTTCTTTTGAATTCCATCGGCACAATTTTTTTAGACTGTTGTTTGTAACTTCGTTCTGAATAAACTCCGCTAATCCTTTGTTTATTGCTATAATGTTCTCCAGCGAGGTGTTCCATCATCAATAATTGAGCTGGTAGTCTAAAAAATACGTTTTCCTAGTGTTCCCTTATTGAAAAACCTTTTGTTCATATTACGCTAGGATAATGGCCAAATATAAAAAGAAATTATTGTACGGAATAAAAAACGTACTTCAAAAATGCAGTGAGATCGGACCGGATAGATTTTGATGGAAGGAATCTGTATAAGATTTTATTTTAACGATTTTTGACATTTTATTATAATGACTATTTTATATTTTAGGGTGATCAATTGACTTATGCCAAAAATATTATTTCTGTTAAGCCTTTTTTTTAGTTGCAACATATTATTTGCTCAAATCCGCATCATTGATAGTCTGACTGGTGAGCCTGTGCCCTTAGTGAATATCTACGCAGAAGATGGTACATTACTGGGCGTAGCAAACACGAAAGGGGAGGTCGCACCAGATTCACTTCTGAAAAGTGCAAATTCAGTACTCATATTACAGCATATCTCCTATAATAATTATCAGGAAACAATTGGCTCGTTACGAAAAGAGAAAGTGGTTAAATTAATCCCTCGAAGGATTAAAATAGACGAGATCACTATTGCGGATAAAAGCAAATATGACTATCTGATTCTGAGGGGTTATTTTAGAAATACAACTTTTTTTAACAAGCGAACACGTTATTTTTACGATGGTATTATTGAATATTATATTCCATTGAAAGACAAAAAAGGGAAGGTCTACCATCGAATTTTGGATTATCGCATTTTCGAGGACTCTCTCGCTGCCAAAAATTTTAAAGAAGTAATGGGCAATTTTTTGAGTTGGAATCCACATGTGATGCGGATGAAGGCACAATCTGTTATCAATAATCTTCCGCCCAAATTTGTGCTGGTTCAGGACAAGGAACGGAAATTAATCAAAACGGGTAATCTGAATACAGGATATATCCAAAAGACAACACGTGGTGATGTGCAGGTCTATTTTGATGTCATTCCGCCTAATAGCCAAAAGGAAGTCAGTTTCTTCAAAATTAAAGGCCAGCAATACACGGGAGTGACGATGGAAAATTATACAGGGACAAATCTCGAACAGCCCGAGCCAAGTAAATTGGTCAGTAAGGTGGTGATGAATGTAGGGGCTATTAAAAGAGGTAGTAAATCAGAATTTGTCCCTTTCGATTTTTTGAGTGAATTTTATACACAGGAGCGCAAATTCATTACTAAAGAGGAATTTAAGGCAGTAAAGAAAGAGCTGACTTCAGGTCTCTGGCTAGAGTTGAAAAGCAGGTATGCCAGCAAATTTTGGCTGGACAATCCTAAATTTGGCATCCCACAGTTGAATCCGTTTATTGAGAAAAAGTTTGGTAAGGAGTTGCTCGAACTAAAGTAAGTCAACAGTCCGGGTATTGCTCGATTTGGATCACCTATTTCTAACGATGATGGTGTCGTTATTATAACATAAATGTCCCAACAGATCCATCGTTGCCAAACTGGCCGATAAGTCCTTTTGGATCTTTTTGTAATGACCTTTTGTAATATCCAATTCAAGCGCAATAGAAAGTATTTTCATGCGATTTCCATATTTATCCAATGGATAGATGAAAAAATAATTTGACCTACCTGCATATTTTATTGAAAATATCTGTCGCTTATAGGTATCATAGGCCGGGCCTATGACAAAATCATGATCTATATAATGAAGTGATTGAGATCGTTGAAAGTTTCGGCGGAGTTCTAATCGATCGCCATAGATCGTTAATTTGGTGGCAAATCTGGCGTAAAGGCAATAGCAAAAAAAGAGGAAAGAAAATAAAGCTAAACCTATCAATATCCAGGAGAAATTCTGCTTCACCGATAGGAGATAGCAAAGTCCCACCAAGACGATCAAGGGGGGAATCATATAAAATGTCCATTGATTATTGGGATAGTATACTTTCATGCGCTATTCTGGTTTGCTAAATCCTGGTTTTTACTTGAAATCGACTCTATACCAGTTGGAGCTATTCCCTTGTGTAGGATACGGTTTCAACCGAATTTCCAAAAATCTTCTTCTGTCCCTTTTGCTGTAAGAAGATTTCATGCTGTGCTATTTCAGCGGCGATCTTATAGATGACCTGTGTGTCATACTGAGGATGGATCGTTGCAAGCAGCTGTGCTTGCTGGCCAAAAATCTGAAGCTGATTTACCAATGAATAGTTAATTTTCATTTCATAAATATCCTTTAAATGGATGTCCAGATCTGTTTTTTTCTGTTGTTTGATGACCAGATGATGGCGATCGATAAGTACTTCTATTTTTGGATTGATAATCTGCAATAGCACAACAAATGGACCTATCACAATGATCGCAACCAAAAAGCCAATCCCTTTGGCTGATCCGAAATTATTGACGGCGTCGGCCATTCCATTGATTCCGCCATAGATAATACTGAAAATAATAAAAACAATAAACAGATAGGCGAATCCAAAGATTAAGCCTTTCTTAACGTTGTGTGATTTAAACTGGAAAGTCTTCATAAGGCGAAATTTGATATGTTATCTTCCTATTCAATATTCATTAATTGGATAAAGATATTTATATTTATCCAATTAATGATATAGACTTGGATAAGAATGTATACTTTCTTGTTAACGTACCGAAACTTGAAAAATAGTATTCAAATTGAACGAAAGAATCTAGGTAAAAAGGGGACCTATGCCACGGCAATTATGTTCGGCCTTATTTCCCTGTTGGGTTTTTTTTCAGTTTTTTGGGATTGGAAGTCGAGTATAGCACCCGTGGTTTGTGTGATTGTAACCTATTTTCTGAACCGTAGGATAATGATCTTAGAACATTTGAAATGGTTTTTCTTTGGATTGATTCTCGTGGGTCTACTTTTATCTTGGGGGATTCAGCTGTCCTTCTGGGTGTTCATCTTACAATTTCTGGCATTAACTTGTTTTCTGGGTGTGATAAGTTCTGTAAACACTATCCGGGATGATCGTCGCGATATTATTTTTTCAATGAATGCGGACCACTTTTCTTGCCTCTGTCCCGGGAATAATGATTACAAGGGCTATGCACTCAACCCTATGGGGTATAAAAAATACTTTATGACAAAAGATATTGATTCCATTCAGCAGGACAGGAGCGGGTTGCTCATTGTTGTAAAAGGAGAGATTTTGCGGCCAAGGGAATTAAGGGCATCTGAAATAGCACAAATTTTAGCCTATTTCAATGCCAAGGACATTGAATTAATAGCGGCTATTCCTTCTCCGCATATTTACCGAGAAGAACGGGAGCTTGCATGGGTTAAGATTTTGGTTTTTGGTATCCCATGTGCATTAGGTGGCCTTTCCATTTATTTCTTGGGCAATAACGGACGAAATATAGTCGTCAGCGCAATCAGTATTTTGCTGACCATCTTATTGGTACTTTTGCTATTGAAACTTGTCAATATATGGAAAAGGGGCTCACTAAATAAGTAATGTTTATTTTAAGAAATTAGCATACCAATGCCCTGATGATTTTATGGTGCGTTGTTGGTTTTGAAAATCGACATACACCAAACCGAATCTTGGGCGATATCCTTCGGCCCATTCAAAGTTGTCTAAAAAGGTCCAGACAAAATAGCCCTTCACATTTACGCCTTCTTCTTTTGCCTTATGGACATTTTGTATGGCTTTTTGCAGATAATCCATCCTTTTGGGATCATGTACCTGTCCGTGTTCAATTCGATCTTGAAAGGCGGCACCATTTTCAGTGACAATGAGGGGTGGCATATTAGGGTAGCTGCTGAATTTCTTTAACATATGGTAGATGGACCCGGGGTATACTTCCCAGTTCATTTCGGTCATTTCCACTTTACGTTCCTTGGCTGTTACGATCTTGGCTTGGAGGTAGGGAACAAACATGGCGTAACGGATCATCTCACGGGTATAATTTTGAATACCGATAAAGTCCATGTCAAATTTTAACTCTTTCTCGTCGTCCGGTTTCATGTATTTTTCAATTCGGTTGAGAATTTTGATTTCCTGCGTGGGATAGCCCATACCCAGAAGTGGTTCGATGAACAACCTGTTGAGTAATACATCGGCTTTCTTTGCCGCAATAACGTCTTTTTCTCTTGAAGTGAATGGCTCTACATGGGAACACGAAAAAGTAGTTCCTACCCGACTATCTGGTTGTAAGTACTTTATGATTCTGGCGCCATGAGCCTGTGCTAATGCGGCATGATGGGCAGCAGCAAGAAAATTGCCCAAGCCTTTTCTTGCCGGAGCGTGCACACCAAAGAAGTAACCTGCAGCCGTAAATACGGTGGGCTCATTGAGTACCATCCAGTTTTTGACGCGATCTCCATAACGGGCAACACAGGTGCCGACAAATTCACCGAACCATTCCTTGACATCACGGTTTACCCAACCTCCTTTTTTTTCCAGGGCATGTGGGAGATCCCAGTGATATAAAGTAACCCAAGGAATGATACCCAATTCCAATGAAAGATCGATCAGCCGATCATAGAAATCCATGCCCGATGGATTGGACCGTCCGATGCCATCCGGCAAGATGCGGCTCCAGGATAGGGAAAATCGATAGTTAGGGATATGCATTTGCTGCATTAAAGCAAGGTCCTGTATGTAGCGATTGTAGAAATCACAGGCCTGATCACCATGCTGATTCTGAAATATACGGTTTCTCTTCTTTACAAAGATATCCCAGATGGAGGGACCTTTGCCCTGATGATCATGTGCCCCTTCGATTTGATAGGCAGCCGTAGACACTCCCCATATAAAATCTTTGCCAAAGGCATCTTTGGTTAAATGCATTTATTGAAATATAGTTGCCAGTGACGTCGACTGACCTGAATATGAATTAATTTTTATGGAATCTTAGTGGTGAGTAAAATGAACTGAACCGACCTAAAAAGATTCGAAATATAATCCTTTGGAAAAAATAGTTGATCGTTTTCATAATTGATACATTAAAGTGTTAACTCCAATAATTATCCCACTATAAAGGAACGAAACTGATATTAACTGGATATGAATTATTTATTAAATATATGAAAAAATATCGACTAATCATTAGTCATACCTAGCAATCAAACTGTACAGTACCAACAAATGGATACGCAGCCGTAGATAAAATGACTATGGTTCTTGATTCTTCATAATCACGGGGGCTGGAGATGACAAAGTCCAGTTTGCCGTCTCGATCCAGGTCGCCAATAAATTCAAGTTCAGTCGCTGTGTCATGATAGGCAGATTGATCTATCAACGTACGCGTGTATTGACCATTAATAAAAAGCTTCAATGTATATTTTGCGTTTGGTTTCCGGTCCTCATCTTTATAGAATTCAATCCCCGAAGCGCGCAATTGATAACGGTCATTTTTATAGGTAAACTCGAATGATTTATTGGATGGGATAATCTTATTTGGGAAAGAGATGCTGTCTACAGCGCCATGTTGTATGTTAGCTATATTGAAAAACACCAAAACATCATTCTCCGAGTCTATGGTTTCTGTGGGCAATCCTGAACAGGGTTCCTCCTTTTCGTAAGTAATCTTATATTTTGCCTTTCCTACATAATATTTCCCGTTTTTACGATATAGTTCCAACCAGTTGTCATTAATTACTTTGGATACATTATTATTCTCCCAGACCCGATAGGCAAAGGGAAGCAGGAGATGCCCTTTTACCATTGAATCCGTTGGACTGCCAATTGCTGCAGGGAGAGCTTTCTTAGAAGAGATTTGCTGGAAAGATATCGTTGTATCCGTTGAAATTGGTGATTTTTTTTGCGTCAAATTCGTTGTCTTATTTTGACATGCCGATAATATAATGACCGAAAGAATGAAGAGGCCTGTAAATTTCAAATAATTCATGTATCGTATTTTACAGTAAAGATAAATAAAATATACCCCAGAATGCTGTATCGGTCAGAGGTGAAGTATTTTTTTAAACAGTTATGGAATATGCTAATTTATCGCATCCTTTCGAAAAAAAACAGGATATTTAGTAAATATTTAGCGTCATATTTTATGAAAAAATACATTTGGTTATTGTTGATATGTATCCCGGTCTTGGGATTTTCGCAGGAGCATGGTCCAGACAAGCAGTTGACAAAGTGGAACGAGGTCGAACGGCTTATTTCCCTAAAAAACTATGAGCAGATCTTACCCTTATTAGCCGATATTAAAGCCGAAGCTCGACGCTCCAAAGATCATGCTGAATGGATGCGGGCATTTTTGGCCGAGAGCAAAGTCTTGGAGGTAAACCAATCCGAGGATTCTTCTTTTTTGCGTATTCAGAAACATTTTGAAGACAATATCCGGAAAGCTGAAAAGATAGAAAAAGCGGTCCTTCAAAATTTTTATGCAAGCTATCTATTTTCCAATATTAATCGGTATGCAAGTAAAAGCCAGAACAAATTTGTGGCAATAGACGCAAAAGGTAAAATACAGATGATTGATTCTATTTTTCGCCTGTCAATTTCGGATGTAAACGGATTAAGTGCTCAACCCATAACACGCTGGAAAGGTCTGTTTGTCGAAAGCCGGAACCTTAGTCTGAATCCTACACTCTACCATTTTCTAAGCTACCAGTACCTGGATTTTTTGAATACATTTAAGGATGTCAGCACGGCGAATAAGGATAAACTTAAAGCGAGATTGCTAACTATCAGTACCGAAAATAATTATCCGGATGCGCGTAGCTATATCATGTCCAATGATTGGAAATGGAATCATATCGAAGAAAGCGTGGACGAGTACCTGAAAAATATAGCGGGCAATAAAAGTGACTATAACGCTTTTTTATTGTATCAGATAGCGGTGGCTTTCAATGATATTGGGAAAAAGGCTACGGCAGTTACCTATCTTGAAAAAGCCTTAAAAGAATACCCAAAATCACCATGGATTTCGAATGCAGTTAATTTAATGAAGGAAATCAGGAAGGCTTCCATTACCTTAAATTACAAGAAAACGGCACCGACTGAAGAATATGTACCAGTCCAAATCTACCACACAAATGTAGATAGCATTTATATCCGGGTGTATAATACAAGCCTGATGCCGAAGCGTTCAAAGGACTATACGGTAAAATATGATTCTGTAAGTTATCGGACTACAGTAGATGCGGCGCTGATCTATGAGGAACAAGTGGCATTGAAAACGTTTGGTGATTATACAACGCACAATACAATTTATAAAATTAACCCGCTTAAAGCAGGTACTTATACCATTTTGGTCGGGAATAATATGTTTTTTCAAGATAATGGGCAGGAGCAGGATGTCGCTGTATCTCAGCTTATCATTTCAGATGCATTTGTACCCGGAAATATAGCTGTAAAATCTACCGATGAGTTTATATATTCGGGTTTGTTATTGAACAGAAAAACCGGAGCACCCTATACCAATCAAAGCGCAACATTGTACCATCTTGTAGATAATGCTCTTCCTAAATTGATTGCGCAATTGAAGACCAATGCTGTCGGCGAATTCAGCTTTAAGTCGACCTACCCACCCAAAAATGAGGGCTATCTACGCAATCATGCATTGTTGCTACCTGGGGAAAAGACATTAATTCCTTTGGATAACGAAAATCAAGTCTATTATCAAAACAACCTGAGCCAATCAGCCGAAAGCAATAATAAGCGAAATATGCGTGCCCTCAGCTTATTGGATAGAGCAATCTACCGACCAGGACAAATCGTTTATTTTAAGACAATTCTTTACGATGATCATGTACAGCAGGGCAAGGTCTTAGAAAAACAAACTATTAAAATCTATCTGCAGGATGCCAATCGTCAGAAGATCGACTCGATCAACTTGACTACGAATCTGTTTGGGTCTGCCAACGCGAGTTTCCAGCTGCCGTCAAAGGCATTGAATGGAAATTATAATCTCTTGGTATTTTACAACTCAAAACAGCTTGATCAACACTATTTCCGGGTCGAAGAATATAAGCGACCGACATTTGAAGTAATTTTGGAGCCGAATAAATTGACCTATACGGCCAAAGATACTGCGGTATTTGTTGGCAAAGCAGAGAGTCTGGCTGGCGTATCGCTGGTCGGTTCCACAGTCAAGTATAAAGTATCATTCTATCATGCGAGGGAGGGAAAGAATATTGTTTATAGCGATTCGACAACAACCGTTAATGAAAAAGGAAATTTTACCATTCGGGTACCCTTGATGGACCGTCAGTTTGCCGGACTGAAAGACTATGTATTGACGTATCAAGCTGAGGTGGTAAATCAGACAGGGGAGATGCAGGCGGCTTCTGGTGCTTATGTTTATTCGTCTCGTCCATGGCAGCTGCAGATTCAGGTTCCAGCTCTTATGGAAGAAAAGAAATGGCGCGATGTTACGATCTTAAAGCAAAATCAAAACGGGTTTCCGATGAAGTTCGACGGAAAGGTTACGATTTATAAGTTGGAAGATGCCAGCATTCCTTTGACAGCGGAATACCAAGGGAGTTTTGGACGGGTAGAATATCACCTGCTTTCAAAAGAGCTTTATAGTAAGTATTTCCCACTTTATTTTGATCCTGTTTCCCTCCAAAAAGAAGAGAAAAAGACCAAAATAGCCAGTTATGATTTTGATAACGCCGATACGAGTAAGATCATCCTGGATTCATTAAAATTCAACTGGGGGAGATACCAGATCGAAGCCATCAGTATACAGGAAGGCGATACCGTACGCACGGTTAGCTATACGAGTTTATATCGGTCAAAAGATAAGAAACTAAATGAGCAGGAGTTTTTCTCTTACCGGTTGGATAAAGATAAATACAAGATCGGTGATCGGGTCACCATCATGCTGCAGACTGATGTGAAAAATGCAAGTAAACTGTTGTTATTGCGCGAGAGAAACGCGCAGAAATTAGATACAAAAATCCTAAATTGGAAAAATGGGCGTATTGACTATCAATTTGTCTTGGATGAAAAAGATGTCATGGGACAACTACAGCTGAATGCACTTTTTGTGGTTAATAATCAGCTGGCGCTAGCACCAATTGTGATTCCTATTTATCAATCAAATAAGGAGTTAACGATCCAAACCAAGACATTTCGGGATAAAATAACGCCCGGTCAAAAAGAAAAATGGAGCTTTATGGTCAAGCAGGAGGATAAAACAATAGCTACAGAAGTGTTGGCTACGATGTATGATGCATCCTTGGACGCATTTGCTAGCAATGCTTTCGGTTCTTTTCAATTGCGTTATCCTTATTATCCAAGGACCAATTATTACTACATCAACAATGCTTTTAGACAGCAGATCAGTTCGAGAGATATGTTTGTCTCGTATTACTACGGCGCTAATGCCGATAACCAACGGAATCAGATTTATGACTATGGTTTGTTATCAAACCTAATGGATAACCAAGCCTACATGTCAACAGTGACCATGTATGACGAGTTGCGGGACCCGGGACTGCGTGCTGAAGTTGGCGCGATACGCATCCGCGGTGCAGCCCGTGTAACAAAGCAGTCGCGACCTTTAGCCGCTTCAGCAGTGCTCTATGAACCGGCAGTCGTAGGAAGTACGGTCAATGAGGAGCTTGCCGAATTTGGAATGGGTGCTATTGAAATGGATGCCCCTGCAGACAATCAGTTCAAGCGGATTAAGGCCCGGACCAATCTTCAGGAAACCGCTTTCTTCTATCCCAATTTATATACCGATGAAGCGGGTAATATCAACTTTGAATTTGACAGCCCCGAAGCATTGACAAAATGGAAGTTATTACTTTTTGCGCATACTCAGGAACTGGCGTCAGTTGGAGGCACCTATTTTACGCAAACACTAAAACAGCTGATGGTGCGCCCGAATATTCCACGCTATTTTAGAACCAGTGACCAGATCACGATCAAGGCGCAAATTCAAAATATGACGAAGGAGCGCATTCAGGGAAATTCGAAAATAGAACTTATTGATCCACGAAATAATCAGGTCGTTTCGGCGGCTTTCCAGATTGATTCCGTCCTAAAAAACTTTAGTGTAGCAGCATCCAATAACACAACCGTCGAATGGACTTTGCAAATCCCCGCTGAATATCCAACAATACAAATTCGCATCCTTGCGGCTGGCAATGAGTTTTCTGACGGTGAAATTATTGAAATTCCGGTATTACCAAATAAAATTCTGGTTGCTGATTCGGAGAAAATTATTCTAGAAGCAGGAGAATCCAAAAGATATCCGTTAAAAGGAAATACTAAGGATAACCTCATGGGAAGGATACAAGTGCAAAGCAATCCTATATTGGAAATACTCTCTGCACTGGAC
Organism: Sphingobacterium sp. HMA12; assembly: GCF_002933815.1. Lineage (GTDB taxonomy): Bacteria > Bacteroidota > Bacteroidia > Sphingobacteriales > Sphingobacteriaceae > Sphingobacterium. Next base: position 1,619,971 of record NZ_BEYR01000001.1, on the reverse strand, counting down.
TATTTGAAAAACTATCCCTACGAATGTAATGAACAATTGAGCAGCAAATGGTTTGGTCTCAAGATGGCGCAATACATACAGCTACATTATCCTGCTGTGACAGACTATTTCAAGAAATTGGATGTCGGATCAAAAAAAGGACGATTAGAGGAGAATAGCAGTTTAGATGAGTTCAAAATGGAAGAAATGCCCTGGCTACGGGAAATGCAGGGAGATAAGGAACGGTTGAAAGCAATTGCAGCATTTTTTAACGCTGATATACAATCGGAAATCAGTACCGTTGAACAGAAGATAAAAAACAATCAATCCAAAGATGGTTCGTTTGCCTGGTTTGACGGTGGGCAAGCCAACACCGAAATTAGCATCCGTATGTTGGAAATCTTCGGGAAGGTACTCTATTTGGACAGAACCTTAATCAACAGTGATATGCGTGACCTTGCTTTGAGGCTTACACAATACCTTGATCGCGATCCGGTCATATTTTCGTCCAAAGCCAGTGTGGATGTTGGAATAGACTATTTGTTTGCGCGCCGGTACTGGACTGAATTCAATCTTTTACCGCAAGATTCACTCCGATCCCTTCAGCGCAAATTGCATAATTCCTCCTTAAGCAGTGCCGGTCGAAATGCGGGACTGGCGGCTAAAGCATGGATTGTTAACCAGCTTTTTGGGCAAGGTAAACAAAGTCTGGAAATTAAAAATAGACTTGATCAAGAGGCGATTGTAGATGTACAAAAGGGAATGTACTGGAAAAGTAATTTGAATCAATACAATAAGATTAGTTTACAATCTTATCTCGTCGAAGCGTACAAACTAAATAACCCGGCGAAGCTGAATCAAGTCACCCAATGGATCTATTATAACAAACAGGTCAATCATTGGTCTAGCACCTGGATGACAGTTGATGCCGTATATGCGCTATTATTAGCGGACAATCCGAAGGATTTTGTTACCGGAAACACCGTGCGTGTTTTGATCAATAGGGAAGAGGCTGAACTAAGTAACAATGTTTTGGGGGAAGTCAGTAAGCAATTTGATCAAGTAGAACTGCAAACTGATAAGGCTATTCAAATACAAAACAATAATAATAGAATTATTTCTGGAAGTATTGTCCATCAGTATTTTGCTGATCTTGATCTGGTGAAATCCAGTACAAATGGGCTTTCAGTTCAGAAAGTATATCTGGTCGAGCGAAAAGGCGAGTGGGTAGAATCTAAGGAGGCCAAATTGGGAGAACGGATCAAAGTTAGAATTACAGTAATCAATGATGACCCCATTCAATATGTTCATCTGAAAGATAGTCGCCCAGCTGGTGTTGAGCCTGTGTATAGCCCTTCTGGATACCAATGGCGTAAGGGGTATTATTTTAGTTCAAAAGATGCTTCGACAAATTACTTTATGGATCGCCTGCCAAAGGGGAGATCAATCTATGAGTATGAGGTTAAAGCCAATAATCCGGGCACATTTAATTCGGGAATTACTACGGTAGGATGTATGTATGATCCCGCCATTAATGCACGTAGTGCAAATGCCATATTGACAATTATTCCTTAGTTGCAATTGAACTAAAAGATCTACTTCCGAATCATTCGGAAGTAGATCTTTTTATGTGATCATTGCTCTACTGATTTAAAAAGAAATTCCCATACCTGAAACGCTACCACCGTAGTTGGATCAAAACCGACAACTACCTTTTTTTCTCCAATCGTTCCAATACGCTAATTACTGATGTTGAAATTGAAAAAGGGCATGTTTTACTTTATTTGCGTTAATAGTATTTAAATATATTGAATATAATAAAGTTTTTTACATTGTTTTTTTAGTGTTTTAAGAAATTATAAGATTATATGTGTATTTGTTTGATTGCATATTTTTTTTTAGTAAATATTGTGATCGAATGGAGAAATATATCAGATTGCGTCATTTTATAAGCTTGTTTTGAAATTTAAAAATATAGCCTACTTTTGCTTAGAATTTGTCTAAATAAAAGATTTAATAAAGTTTAAAAACCATCACAATTTTTATGAAAAGATCGATACTTTTTATCGTTTCAATCTTGCTGTTCTTCACAGCATTTGGCCAGAAGGCCGACCGTATATCCGGTAAGATCATGGTAGATCAATCCGTTGTTGCCAAAGATGCTATTGTACGACTGTTAAATACCTCTTATCAGGGGCGGACGAATGCTATGGGAGAATTCTATCTTGACCATGTTCCTCCAGGCGCCTATATTATGCAAGTCAGTCTAAATGATATTGAAATATTACGGGAGAATATTCATATCGATAACGGGACAACTGTACTCCCAACAATTTATGGGACTAAAAATAATTATTACTTAGATGGCGTTACTGTATACGGTTATCGACGAAATAAATTCTTGGAACGTGATAGCTCAAAAGTTGCAAAGGTACGGCTGGGCTATATGGAAAATCCACAATCCTATTCCAATGTCAATAAGGAATTGATGAAGGAGCAATTGACAACCGATCTGTCGGAGGCAGTTAAAAATGTCGTAGGTATGGTGAAAGTGCAGGGAAGTCCGGGCCGTGCGTCAGATGGTGCTATTTATTACAATCTGCGCGGATTCCCAACAAAAATAGGTTTGGTGGATGGTCTTCCCGCAAATACGAATGGTGAAATAGATCCTGCAGATGTAGAACGTATCGAGGTTATAAAAGGGCCTTCCGGTACTTTATATGGTGGAGCGGCAACTTCATTCGGTGGATTGGTCAATCTTGTGACCAAAAAGCCTAAGGATTATTACGGTGGCCAAGTATCTTACTTATTTGGTAGCTACAACTTAAATCGCCTTACAGCCGATGTATTTGGGCCCATCACCAACAATCGTAAGACCTTGTTCCGACTAAATACTGCTTATCAGTACCAAAATGGCTTTCGCGATTCGGAATTTAGAAAATCATTTTTCGTTGCGCCAACGTTTAGCTATGAGGTCAATGATCGCTTAACGTTTAATCTCGGTGCACAGATATACAACTACGAAGGTACCAACACCCCCATTATATTTCTAACAAGGACGCGTCCATTTATTGCGACAAGACCCGAAGATCTCGGATTTGACTGGAATAGATCCTATTCAAACAATGATATCACACTGAAAGCCCCATCCATTAATATCAAAGGTGAGGTTAACTACAAAATTTCGGATAATTGGACTTCGCAGACGTTGATTTCCAGAAATTTCAGAAAAACAGAAGGCATGTACCAATACCAATTTATTCGGGGGGATAAAAGTGATGCTTTGCTTGAACGAAATGTTCAATGGCAGAATACAGAGGGAAGTTCGACGAGTATCTAGCAGAATTTCAATGGAAGTTTCCAGATCGGAAATGTTAAAAATAAAATTTTGGTAGGCCTAGATTATCTTAATCAAACCTTACGGAATAATAACTCACCCATTGTTGTGTTTGATACGATCAATGGGCTGGATTTAGAAAAAGGTTATTTGTCTATTTCAAATCAGCTGGCTTCGCAAAAGATCCAGCTATCTACGAGACCGCTAATTCGAAATTACTCTTCCAGCAACATCTATGGCGCTTATCTATCTGACGTACTGTCGCTGACGGATCGCCTAACAACTATTTTGAGCTTGCGATTGGATCATTATAACAGCCGTGGCCAATTGAACTTAAGTACAAATATACGAGCAGGTAACTTTAAGCAAACGGCGCTTTCACCCAAATTTGGCGTGGTGTACCAAGTTCTTAAAGATAAATTGTCCGCTTATGGTAACTATATGAATAGCTTTAGCTATGTTGCTCCTGCAAGTAATGAGTTAAGTCAATATACCAATGAGATGAAACCGCAATTGGCCAACCAATGGGAAGCGGGGATCAAAACCAATTTCTGGAATAACCGTTTCAACTTTACCGCTTCCTATTACGATATTGTTGTCAATAATATGACCCGTATGGAAAGTGTTAAATTTGAGGGTAAAAACTACAACATAACAATTCAGGACGGCGAACAACGCAGCAAAGGTATTGAGCTCGAATTGATCACCAATCCGATCAAAGGGCTAAATATTCTTACGGGTTATACCTATAATGATAGCCGGTATCAACGGGCTGATTCTACGGTTGAGGGGCGTCGTCCGGCTTCTGCAGGTCCTTCACAGGTTTTTAACTCCTGGATCAGCTATGTGTTACAGGCTCCAAAATTACAGGGATTGGGTTTTGGTTTTGGTGTAAATCACGTAGGAAAACAGGTTTCTGCTGATAATTCTACAACAGGGAAATTTGTATTTCCCTCCTATACCTTGCTTAATGCTTCGATCTCTCTTGAACGTGATTTCTATCGTTTTGGTGTAAAGATGAACAACATCAGTAATGCACATTACTTTTCTGGACAGGGGGTCGTTGTCGCCCAAATGCCAAGGAATTTTGCAGCCGAGCTGAGTCTCAAATTCTAGCAAAAATGCAGTTAAAAAAATACTGAAAATAGCATGCTCCCAAGGCGATATACAGGCTTTGGGGGCATTTTATTGATAGCTGGGGTCGAAGGCATGATACAGTGTGTTCGCTATTTTATTTCAAATTCAGTATATAACGTCCTTTTAAATTCAAGCACCTCTGGAGCGATCTTAAAACCCTCGCCGCCATAAGCTTTATTAAATGTTTCCAAAGCCATTCCTGTTCTATATCCTGTAGATTCATTCGAGGCGCTGCCATCATTTGATAAAAATAGCAGCTTTCCAATCTTTACATCCGCTCTTGAGGCCAACTTTTGGGCTGATTTTAGTGCATCATCATATGCAATGAGGTCGGCTTCCCGAAGAATACTATCGGCTTTTGAATGGTCAAATGCAATTGAACCAATGCCGCTGATTTTTGTTTCGAGTAACCTACCCGTTAGTTCCGTGAATTTGGATAGATCGTGTAAAACAAAATCGATGGTCTGTTGCGCTTGATAACCGACAAATTTATTTGTATTTCCGATAAACTGATAGTCCTTGTTTGCCGAAACACTACTTGTTTTGATATCCTCCTTTTTATTCCCATATTTTCCAAGTATGGCGATGACACTGTCAACGGTATTTTGTGTTTCCCTTACAGCATCCACCATCCGTGGTTTTGTAAATGCCGTATTTATCGTAAGTGTAACCTGGTCAGGCATTATTCTAATTTTTCCCTCGCCGCTGACCCGTATCCGGTCTTTGTTGTCACTGGAAACAGATTGGCAGGATATCATCAATAACAAACCGCTGCTGACAATTAGCGATAATAACTTTATTTTATGTTTCATAGCATAACGATTATTAGGCTGAATTTTATGAGTAACTAACCTAATATACTAAATATTTGGAAAGCATCTGTGGCACCTCGCATTATAAAAGCGAAAAAAATGTACAAAAAAAGCAGACACAATAATTGCGTCTGCTTTTGTATAAAAGGTTGCTGTTTTTAATAAATACTTTTAGCATACGTTTTAAGTTGCTTCTGTAAAGACTTTCGAGCCATATGGATACGTGTTTTTACCGTCCCTTCCGGGATTTGCAAATGCTCGGCGATTTCATAATATTTAAAACCTTCCAAAAATAATGCAAACGCATTATAATAATCTTTTGGTAATTTATTGAGCGCATGCTGTATATCCGATGCAACAAAGTTATTTTCGCCACGATTAGTTGTGATCTCATTCACATAACCTGTACTTATGTACTCGTTGCGGTAATTTTCCAACCGTTTATTGCGAGTATACTGGTTAATATACGTATTCTTCATAATAATATATAACCAGGACATGAGCTTTGGATGTTTTAAAAACTTTTCTATGGAAGATAGTGATCTAACCATAGTTTCCTGCACTAAATCTTCTCTTTCATCTGGATCGCTTGTAAATTGCGCAGCCAAATATTTTAATGTAGGTCTCTTTTCCTTAAACAGTTGATCGATTGTTGTATTTTCCATATTATCAATTTTAAGTGTTTATTAGTGCCTAGACTACTACAATTAGGGTGCTAGAAAAAATGGGTAAAAGTGATGCTTTTAAAATTAAAATTCGGTTTACGTAATTTTGTTTCTGATACAATTGTCTGTTTTTCAGTGTATTTGTTTCGTTTTGCTACTGATAATCAGCTTTAGCGTTAAAGGGAAATTAAGGTGTTTTTTACTTTAACAACAAGTGTTTTCCTTGTGGAATTCCACCCTTTATCCCGTGGTACTACGTATTTATACGTAGTACTATAAACTATACAGGAATATTTAACGGAGTTATCAGATTTTAAAAACTGTTCAAGCTTGAAAATGGTTATTAGTCATATTACGAAAAGCGGCATACTATGGGGAACGATGACAAAAATATATATGTAGATCAATCACAGGAAAATGACGGGGGGCAGGATCTGAATCAGATGTGGGGAGGAAGTCAGGAAGATTTTTACAAATCCATAATCCGGAACCAACAGGAAGACTTGGGGCGTATAGGGCGTTACTTTAGGGATGACCTCGCTCAAGAATTATATGGAATGCGTATATCATTACAGAATTTTACAAATCGGCATGGTGACTTTGAAGAACTACGTTGCCTACGTGATTCTTTAACCTCGTTGGTGATTGAATTGCGAAACAAAGCCATTGTGCTTTACAATCCAATTTTAAATGATTTAGGAATTTTTCATGCAATTGATGAGGTCGTGGCCTCATATAAACAAAAGTTAGGTTTTAATATAGATATTATCCTTGATCCGGATTTAAAGGAGCTTCATCATCATATTCAGGTGCATCTTTTTAAATTGCTTACAGCACTATTTGAATATCTAAAAGACGAAATGCCTATTCAGTCAATTTCAATATCTGTACAGCTCATTGATTTCGCCGTATTTATAAAAGTTTTGCCTTATTTTAAAGCGGATAATATACTGCAAAAAACCAGAAGCGCAGATAGCCCAATGCGGTTAAAAAAAGTAATGGAGCTATACAGTGCTAAAATTATTAACGATACCACTGAAAAGGGTATGACACTTAAATTAAACATTTAAAAAGACGATATGACAAAAATCCTATTGGTAGAAGACCATATGGTGGTACGTAATGGTATAAAATTACTGCTGGAATCCCAGGATAGTTTTGAAGTTGTTGGAGAAGCGTCCAATGGTAAAGAAGCTTTGGATTATCTAGATTCGAATCCAGATTCCTTACCCGATATTGTATTAACGGATATTAGCATGGAGGAAATGGATGGGATTGCGCTTTTGCAGGTGTTACATCAACGCCATAAAAATATAAAAGTGGTTATTCTCTCAATGTTGAACCAGATTAATTATGTCATTGAAGCATTTGAATATGGTCTTAGAGGGTATTTGCTGAAAAACGTCGGTTATAATGAATTACTATTTGCGCTTAACCATATCGCCAATGGCGGTAGATATATGAGTGAAGAGATATCAATGCTACTGCTTGAACAGATACGATCTGGTCAACGCTACGCGCAGCATCCGATGGGGATACGTACTGATTTTGAGATTTCCGAAAGGGAACTTGAGGTTTTGGGGCTTATCGCCGAGGGCTATACCAATATTGAAATTGCAGATAAGATTTTTTTAAGTAAACGTACCGTGGAGGGGCACCGCCAAAATCTTATAGATAAAGCTGGCGTGAAAAATACCGCTCATTTGGTCAAGTTTGCCTTCGAGAATGGAATATTAAATTAGTATTCCATCCCAGATAGGACTGTGATTGGACAGTTGGTTTTATGTCGTGATACCTAGTCATAAAGGCGGATCTACCGCGCGTAATAAATAATTCGCTAAAAGTGAAAAACCGAAAAAAGATACAAATTGATCTTTTATTGATACGAAATCGCCTGTGATATAGCAATTAATTCTTCAATTTTAGGTTACACTCAATTTGTATCCGGTGAAACAGGTAAAATTTATTACATTGCTTTTTATGCTTTGCGCCATACTACCCCTAGACTACGTGATGGGAAGGGATAGTATTGTCTCATCTGTGCGTGGTTCTGACGAACAGGCACGGTCACACGAAAACGGAATTTTTCAGGCCGATCCCACGATATTCTTTCATGGTGGTTACTACTATTTATATGGTACTAATGGGGATGGTGACAAGCAACAGGGTTTTAAGGTGTACAAGTCCGAAGATTTGCAGCATTGGCAGGGACCGATAGGTGCAAATGCAGGGTTCGCTTTAATCGAAGATGACGTATTTGGAAGTAAGGGGTTCTGGGCCCCGCAGGTGTGGTCTGAGCAGGGGAAATTTTACATGGCATATACAGCTGATGAGAAAATTGCGATCGCTGTCAGCGATTCTCCTATAGGCCCTTTTAAACAAAGCCTACCTAAAACTCTTATGCAGGGCGGAAAGCAGATCGATCCCTATGTATTTAGGGATAATGATGGCAAAAAATATGTGTTTCATGTTAGGTTAATGGAAGGAAACCGCATCTTCGTCGCTGAATTGAAGGATGATTACTCGGGGATTAAGGAAGAAACATTAACAGAATGTCTACATGCATCGCTCCCTTGGGAGAATACCGCTGGATCCGCATGGCCAGTCAGTGAGGGACCTACTGTTTTGCGACAGGGTAAGTATTATTACATGTTCTATTCGGCCAATGATTTTAGAAATAAGGATTATGCGGTAGGTGTAGCTGTTGCTGACAATGTATTCGGCCCTTGGAAGAAAATAGAAACAAATCCACTATTAAGCCAAACCAACAGTAGGTTTGCGGGCACTGGCCATGGCGACCTATTCCAAAAAGGAAAACAGTGGTACTATGTTTGTCATACACATTTTTCTGAACAGCAAGTTGCTCCAAGACGTACAGCTATAGTACCTGTCGATCTTGTCTCCAAGGAAGGGAGTGGGAGGATAACACCTAAGTTTGATGCTACTAAATTTCAGTTACTTGAGATTGCGGACAACTCTGGTCCGTTCATTGATGTCAGTTTCGGCGATCCGTTCATTCTCTATGATAAACCCAGTGATCAATATTACCTGTATGGAACCGGGGGTACAGAAAATGGGTTTATAGCATACAGTTCCAAAGATCTCATCCATTGGAAGGAAGCCGGAAAGGTGTATGATGGAAAGCAGTCTAAAGGCTGGGGAATCAAAGACTTTTGGGCGCCAGAAGTGTATGTCGTCAATGATAAATACTATATGTATTACAGTGCGCACTGGAAAGAAAATCCTGAGAATAAGTTGGAGAACTATCGCATTGGTGTAGCGGTTGCAGATAATCCGGTGGGACCATTTATAGACCTGACGGGTAAGCCCCTATTTGACCCCGGCTATCCCATTATTGATGCCAATGTTTTTCGTGATACCGACGGCAAAAATTATTTGTTTTACTCCCGTTGTTGCTATGAACATCCCGTTGCTTCAGAAATTGCCGATTGGGCTAAATCTAAATGGGGGTATAAAGATATTGAGGAAAGCTGGGTCTATGGTGTTGAATTGGACAGCAGTATGCTACAGGTTATTGGGCAACCTGCGCTGTTAATACGTCCACCATTACAGATGAACGATCGGCAGTCGGAATGGGAAAGTCGTTCGGTATCCTCAGGCGAAATCAACAGAAGATGGACGGAAGGGTCATTTTTAGTAAAGGCAAAAGGCCAATATTATATCATGTACTCCGCTAATTATTTTGCTGGCGCAAATTACGCCGTCGGTTATGCTACTTCTAAGTCTCCTTTGGGAAATTACAGTAAATCGGAAACTAATCCAATTATACAAAAGAATACCGATCACGGCGGAATTATTTCAGGCACGGGGCACAATAGTATTTTTAAAGATCGCAATGGTAAACTACGTTGTGTTTATCATGGGCGGACAACAAAAACAGGAGATAAGCGGATGGTGTTTATCCGGGATATTAGCTTCAATAAAAATAATCAATTACAAATCCAGTCAGATTGATCTTGGAAGCTACGCTGTATCTTTGGATATTGCTGGATTTTTCACAGGCTCATTCCAGTTGGATTTTTCTTTACTTGATTGCTTTATCTCTTCGGTGCTGTTGTTCTCCTGTGTATGAACGCAAGTTGAATCTGCTTTCTTTTGTGGTCGAGTATGACCTAAATCTGGTTGGGTTACTTCCTCGGGATCGCTATTCGTTGAAACAGGAATGCTGCTCTCATTAAACAAGCACTTGCGATACCATCTGTTACTAAAATAGTAGGCAATAATCAAACCTTGTTTTACTATCGAATGCTGCAATATCTTTTCCATTGTTTTTAATGATTGAATGAGTAGGTATAGGTATACCTTTTATACCTATGCTTTAATGAGAGAACAATCCAATTACTCAATTGGTTTAAACTAATTTGATTCAAACCACATCCCGATGAAAATGGTTCTTTAAACGTGGAACCCAAGGATAAAATTGTTATGATGATATTAAACACTTTAAATATCGCATTTATTGCTCTGATAGTGCAACCGCAGGAACGGACAGAGGCATTAAATACCGGAAATTCGAATGAGTGGTACACAGAACCGGGTATTTGGCTCTTTATCCTTATTTTTATTTTTGTTATGGCACTCGTTATTTACCGAAAATTAGTGAAGAAAAATTAATCTATTTCCTATAATTTTATTTCCTTTGTCTTATCCGTCAAGATCGTATTGCATCAGTCATTTAGCATATGATCCGGAAAAGGCGCTATAATAGGGAAATAAAGGTGAACTGTTGTCCCGACACCAACCTTGGATTCGACTCTAATGCTTCCCCCAAGACGTTCCATGACACGCTTGACAAGTGATAAGCCAATCCCCGTTCCCGGAATCCCGCCGACATTATCTGCCCGGGTAAACATTTCATAGATATGTGGTAAATTTTCTTCAGGTATTCCTATACCGTTATCTTTGATGCAATAATAGGTCATATCATCCCGGCTGCTGCTCTCAATGTTGATTGTAGGTTTATTGGATTGAGAAGAATATTTAATAGCGTTTACAATGAGGTTTGTAAATATTTGATAAACAGCACTTTTTTCGCCCCATATCGGTAGTAATTTCCCAAAACGGGGTTCACAGTCAGCTGCATTATACAACGTTTTATTTTCCTGAAAGATACGTTGTAGGGTGTAAGCCATCGGAAGCGGTTCTTTATCCAGAACACTCGCCCGATGTTGGCTTAATTGTACCATATTGTTGATAATATCCTCAATATTGGTGACGCTTCTGCTGAAATTTTGATACCATTTGTTGGTTTTAGAAAGGTCAATGTTGTCGGAATGTTGTTGCAGAAATTGAATACCCATTTTCAGGATGGATAAGGGGTTTTTCAGGTCATGGGATAGCGTATAGGTAAACATTTCCAGTTCATTGTTCAGACTCAGAAGTTCCTCATTGAGCAATTGCCTTTCTTTAAGTTTTCTAAATATGGATTCTTTAATAATCTGATTGAGACGCAAGACAAAATTGATTTCGGCATCGTTCCAAGGTTTGGCGACATCATAACGGACATCCTCCCAAAATTCCAGTTTCGCGGATTTCTTAGAAGCTTTTACGCCCGGTCCAATTTGCATTACACGACTTTGGCTCGCTTTTCTAAACCATACAAGATAATAATCATTTTCCAAACCAACTTTGAGATACATTAGTCCTGCAAAATTTAATTTTTCCTTGAAATAATGCTGATGATTTAATCTGAAGTTGTAATCCTTAAACAGCGCTTTATCACTATGTTTTTGGAGAAATTGAATGATTTCATAAAACAGTGATTTATGTGGTGTATGGCCGTGATTGAAGACGTCGCCCTGATTAAAAATAGAAAGGCCGTCTGCATTGACCAGTTGGGTGAGCGTATCTATGTGCTGGACCAATGCGCAATTAACCATTTTATTCTCGGACAAACTTTTTTTAAGCTCTTCTTCTGCCGAATTAAGAAGCTCTGTTCTTTCGAGCAGGTTTTGCTTTACGTGGCTTTCATACTTATTGGTTGCCGCTTGGATAGCAAAAGTACAAAGTTTCCGTTGTTGTAGATCCACCTCTTTTTCGTGAGCATGTTGTGCAACGACAAGTCCCCAAAACCCATCATCTATACAAATACGGAAGAACAATGCGCTCTGGACGTCGATCTTTTCGAGAAAAAGCTGATGAAGTTGAGGAAGCGGACGCAAAAGACTGGAAAGTGTGTCTATGCTATCTTCCATATATACAAAACGCTGCTTATCTTTTTTGATATTGGGGATATAGCGATAGGAATAGCTGCTGTAATATTCCATTGCTTCTTGGGGCATGAAATCTCTGGAAAACTCTTTCCCCCTAAAATAAGGTTTGCCGTCAGCAGTATGTTCGGCGATCACCTCACTGTATCCGGTTTCCTGAATCTGCAGGACAAAAACACGATCATAATTTAGTAATCTATTGATTGCTAAACAAACCCTATCCCAATTGTTGGGTTGGATTGTGTCGAGTAAAAAGTTAAATTCATTTATTTTTTTTGCAGAAATATATTTTTTATGCTGTCGTTCCCATTCAATATAAAAATGACCTTGATATAGTTTGATCTTGAAATAGATACGATCCTGAAACACTTTTATGGGCAGGATATGACGTGACTGTCCGTTTTCACGTAATTCACTCAGGACATTTGCGATCTTTTGGATAGCATCACCAAAAGCTTTACCAAAACTTTCGAAAAAATTTGCGCGTAATAGAAGGGCAGTAGGCAGATTGGCCTTATCAGCCGCGAATTCGCTCAGAGCTACAATAGTATATTGTTCATCCAAAACAACAAGACTACCAAAATGCTGAAGTTTGATTGCATTTTGATTGTTAGATTGAAAATCAGTGTTCATAGTAACCCAAAAACTCCTTAAGATATAGGCTTAAATATACGAAAAAAATTAACACAAATGGATGACCTATCGTTGGTTAACAGGATATTTTTATTGATTAGGTTGCTTTATTTGATTTTATTTTCTTAAAAAACAATTATATTATACATGATACGCTTATTGCTGATTCAATTTATGATCTATTCAGGTCGTATTCGGTCGGCGAGGCCTTTAACGAGGAGTTTCCATTGCGGATAAGAGGCGCCAATTTTTGCAGCCAAGCCAATAATTAAGTTCCTGAGATTATCGGCCAGACGATGATTTTCTACGTTAATGATTTCGTTCCGTCCTGCATATTGAATTAGTATGCTGTTCCGTCGTTGTTCTACAAGAAAGGTAGAAGAGGAGACACCCTCAAAAAAATGAGCAGTATCTTTATTCTCGGGGTGTTTTGGATCAGGACATGGTTTTAGGGTCAACGAATAAAGTTTATATTCATTTGTTTCATCCTGGGTAATATTGACGACATTTACCCAGTCATAACCCGCACTGCTCGGCAGCCCCGGACCGGGAATATTTAGTCTGATGTAGTCATGTAACGCTAGCTGACGGTCAATCGGAAGACCGTTGCTGTCGGTCAACTGGAAAGTTGTGGCGGGGATTTTTGCAAGTTCATACCAGTAATTGACATCCAAAAGATAGGTGCATACAGTCTCAAAAGCCAAGTCGGCCATTGCAGCGCTCTCGAAATCGACTGACTCAAAGCAATCAAGCTTCTTTCCTTCTTTCTGTTCAGGAATAATATTTTTCATGCCTTTTTTGATTAAGAACAGTGCTCAGTCCAATATGGTTTGACAGAAAATAGCGAATCATTGGCGGGTAGCCTAAGGATAAGGAAAAAATAAACGAACAATGGTGCCTGTCTTTAACTGGCTTGAAAGATTGATGGAACCACCCAACCTTTCGATCAATTGTTTTACCAAGGATAAGCCAATGCCAGAGCCAGCCATATGACTACTGTTACTCGCACGTTCGTGGGCAAGAAATACCCGAGTTAGTTCATCTTCTGGGATACCAATGCCATTGTCCTCCAGAAAGTAGACATTCCCCTTTTCCGTCTGTTCACTATAGATATGTAAGGAATCAGATTTGGTTTTTTTAGCATATTTTACAGCGTTCGCAATTAAGTTCATAAAGATTTGATAGACTATTGTGCGATTGGCATGTAATGGATAGAGATGCCCTATGCGAAATGACACGGTCAATTGTGGATAAAGCAGTTTTACTTCAGCTAAGCAGTGATGTATCTTTCGATCCATGGCAATACACTCGGTTTGATGTGTATTCGTACGTGCTTTACTGACCTGTAGCGTTTGATTTATAATGGCCTCGATATTTTGAATTGAATTTGCAATATTGTGGTTCCATTTTTTGCTCACATTGGGATCTAGTTCTGGATTTCGCATTAAGAAATCATTGCCCATCTTAAGGACGGCTAAGGGATTTTTTAGATCATGTGATAAGGTATTGGCCAGTAAATCTAATTGATGGCTAAACGAGATTTCTTCTTCCTGCTTTTTTATCTGGTTATAGACCAGCTTACGTGCAGTGACATCATGCGCCGTATGTAAAATAGCATAGGTGCTACCGGTCCCATCCACAAGTGCTTTATATTCAAAATCGAAGTAACGGGTCGTTTTTGTACTACCATCGATAATATCCGCAGGCGTATCCGTTGCCTGATAGGTAAGCCCCGTATTCCATACTTTTTTGAGAATAGAAGAAAATCCCTCTGCTTTAAACCCTGGGAAGCAAGAGCAAAACGTTTCACCTAGAATTGTACGGTCTGTACACCACATATCCAACATTGCCTGATTTGCGTAGGCAATATGAAGGTGAGGGCTATTGTAAACCGCGGTAGCGAGAGGCGAGTGATCAAGAACAGCTAATAGGGAAACTTGTTCGTTAACTATCATATGAATGTGTGTAGCAATTGATTGGTGGAAATAACTCCGGTATGCTAAATTAAGATAATTTTATTTATCCAACAGCTAAGTTTTTTACTGATTGTATATTTTCTAGCTCCTTTTGTTGCAAACAAAACTGAACAAAAATATTATTTAGTATGCTTGAAATACTGTATTTCACGTTCATGTTTCTTAGCGGCCTCCAGACTATCAAAAGTGCCCAGGTTTTTACGCTTATTGGTTTCTTTATCTGGATGCTTGGAATAAATTCGGTATTTCCCCGATTTGAGTTTGCGTATCATGGAACAGCTTTTTTAAGTCTAACCCAAACTTGCTCGTAGTTTGGCGAGCAAGTCATCGGCTTTTGTATTTTCAACCTTTATCTTCCTTATCGTAGGCCGCTTACCTTTATCTTTTTGTTTGATGATCTTCAGCAGCTCGTCACTATATTCATTTTTATAGCTACTTAGATCGAAAGCCTGACTATGCTGTTTAATAAGTTGCGTGGCCATGTCCATTTCTGCTTTTTGTATTTTTACTTCAGCAGGCAGCTTTAATTCATCGAAGCTTCTTATTTCCTGTTGATACCGGATTTTGTTCAAAACCAAAACGTTATGATAGGGTTTTATGATTGCCAGGTGTTCTACATTACGCATCACAAAAGCGCCAAGTCCGGCTGTTTTAGTTTTATCCAGGGCTTTCAATAACAGCTGATAAGCTTTTTCACCACCTTTTTGGGGCTCAAGATAGTAGGGTGTCTCAAAATATATACTGTCGATATCGGCCAATTTGACAAATGCGTGTAAATTGACGAGTTTTGATTTCTCTGGACTGGCATCTTCAAAATCAGCATCTTCCAATACAACATAATGATCTTTTATAAAATATCCCTTGACAATATTATCCCATTTCACCTCTTTGCCCGTCTGTTCATTGACGCGTTTGAATTTAATGTTGGCTAAATCTTTTCGATCGAGCATGTCTAAATCAAGACTACTGCTTTCTGTTGCGCTATATAGTTTTATCGGGATGTTTACCAAACCAAATCCGATTGCTCCTGTCCAAATGGCTCGCATAATAAGTTCTTTTTATCGCTATCTGATAGCTAGATTGCTTTTATTAACGATTGTTCTCAAGTGATAACCGCTACAAAGTCGAAATAGTTTGGACTCTTCAAAAAAATGGAGCGTTTGTTCTTTCTACACCTGGCGAAGTAATCCAAACTTTTCTTTCTCGAATTGGTTATAAGGGCATGGCTTATCTCACAATATGGATTTAAAATCAAACGAACCTTTCTGGTTAATAAAAAATGGACTTCTGGCAACTTATCCCTCTCTGCGCGAGGACAAAGTCTGCGACGTTTTAATCGTTGGTGGCGGAATCACCGGCGCACTGATTGCCCACCAGTGTATATCAATGGGGAAAAAGTGTGTGCTGATAGATAAACGGGAAATCGTCAATGGGAGTTCGGCGGCGACGACATCCATGTTGCAATACGAGATCGACACGCCGCTTTATCAGTTGAAGGAATTGATAGGCGAGGAAGGTGCGATTGCCAGTTATGAAGCTTGTAGCAAAGCAATAGACAATATCGGAATACTTTCACGCAAGATCGGATCCAAAGCTGGTTTTCGGACAAAAGATTCATTATATTATGCTTCGCGCAAAAAGGATATTGCTTGGTTAAAACAAGAATTTAACGCCCGAAAAGCTGCCGGGTTTAAAGTAAAATGGCTTGGTGAAAATGAAATCAAAACCAGATACCATCTGGAGAAAGCCTACGGCGGAATACTTTCCGAACAAGGAGGGAGTATAGATGCCTTTTGCTTTGCGCATGAACTGTTGACTCACAATGTCAGGCATGGATTAGAAATTTTTGACAAGACGGAGCTTATTACTGTGAAAAGCAATCTACGGGGCCATGCGGCAAAAGTATCTACAGGTGCAATGATCCGCGCAAAAAAGATAATTTATTGCACTGGATATGAGACAGTAGGGGTAATCCCAGAAAAATTTGTAGACTTATTAAGTACTTTTGCCGTTGTATCCGAGGTAGACCCCGTTCTTTATCAACGGTATAAAAACGTATTGATCTGGAATACTTCCGATCCTTACCTTTACATGCGAGCGACTGATGATGGCCGATTTTTGATCGGTGGCGAAGATGAAGAATTTCGTAACCCGCAAAAACGTGATGCATTGATCGCTAAAAAAGCCGATAAGTTGGGGAGCTCTTTTCACAAGATTTTCAATAGACCTTTTTTTACAGATTTTAGCTGGGCTGGAACCTTTGGTGTCACCAAAGATGGTCTACCCTATATCGGTGAACATAACCAGTTTAAAAATACCTATTTTGTTTGTGGTTTTGGGGGGAATGGAATCACATTTTCGGTAACTGGAATGGAAATGGTTGCCTATTGGCTAGCACATAAAAAACATCCCCTCACCGAATGGTTTAGGTTTGGACGCTAGGGTTTAGCTATATTTTAACAGAAAGCGAAATAGTTTATATTCCAGCATACTACCAGTCAATTTTTCTTTGATGACAGGGAATTTATCCTCCAAATATACCTGTTGTATAACCGGATGGATATAATAATTTTGTGACACTGTTTTGGTATTGCCCAATTGCTTGGCGACTGTCTTTATCACCTCATTTAGTTGTTTTTTTCGCGCGTTTAAATTGTCGCTCTGTTTTGACTGGGAGAGTAGGTCGAACGCCGCTCTGCTGGCACCCCAAATACGGATATCTTTACAGCTGATTTGGCCCGGACAATGATGACGCAGGTAAGCGTTGAATGTACGTCCACAAAAACTGCCCTCACAGATTTTTTTATCAAGCTGAAATAGGTTTTTTCCTTTCAGTTGGAGCAGTTCGCCAAGTAGTTTTGCCAGTTGTTTGTTTCGCCAGGTCTTTTCCTGGAAAACCCCTTTTTTTCCTTTATAAGCAAATGTGATGGTATGATCCTTTATGTTGATATGCCGTTTTTCAAGAGTACTGAGACCATACGACTTGTTTTCCAGTGTATAACGCTTATTGCCAATTCGCATAAGCGTACTGTCCATTATTTTAAAAGCAATTGCGCATAATTTTTCCATATCCCAGTCCTTATTTCTCAAATGTCGAGAGCTTATTTTTCTAAGATCCTGCAGATACTGCCCCATGTAAAGGACATGTTTAAATTTCTCCGTTTGTTTTTGATGGACAAATTTTGGATGGTAGATATATTGTTTGCGGTTCTTCTGGTCGAAACCATAAGCCTGGAGATCATTTCTTGCGCTCTTTGCAATCCAGACATCTTTCCAGTTCGGTGGAATGACCAAATGATGTATCCGGTCCAATATCTTTGGATCGGTGATTTCTTTGCCTGAGTTATCAAAATATTTAAAGGTTTTTCCAATTTTCCGCCTCCTGTAGCCTTGTTTATTTTTGATCTTCATATAGCCGTTTTATTTAGTAACAACTGTTGAGATTATGCTGTTGAATAATAAAGAGATCCTCATTATCGATAAATAAGGATCTTCTATGGTGAAGTTGGATGGTACTTAATTATAATGCACTATCCCGTAATGTTTTGATGTATTCGTGTGCTTCCAATTGTATGGCCAGCTGTTTTTCGATCAGTAGGAGTAGGTCATGTGTGATTTCCCAATCTTGATTGTCAACAACATCTTTATAGGTCTTTGTAAAGGCATCTTCGCCCTGTTCACAACTTGAGAGCAGCGTCTTTTTGTCGTTGCCGGAGACGGCAGATTTAATTTCCATCCATATTCTGAAAAGCTTACCGCTGATCATTGTACCATCAGTAGCTGCCCTGGCCTGCTGCTCCAGATAAGGCTTTAGCTCTTCAATAAATAGTTCGGATTGATTCATATAATCAACGAAAATATCGTTTAAGGTATCAATATGAAGGCGACCTGCAATCTCGATTGCTTTCTTATACCCGGCAACGCGATCGTTGTTAATCTGTATAAGATCATTGATCAATGTGCTATCATTTATTGTTATCGTTTCCATTTATTTTAGCGTTTAAAATAGCTGATTGAATTTCACTGTTAGAACGAATGCTGGAGCTGTTCCGTTGGAAAAAATAGTAGTATGCGTATTTCTACCCTTTTGTAACTTTTTGATTGTCTTTAAAAAAATGAAACACGCTATTCTGGCGCTTGAAGGTAAATCGTCTGGCAAAAATAGAAGAGATATACGCCTCTTTTAACAGGCGTACATCTTATTTTGTTTTAGCTGGGTAGGAAGGTTTCTTTTCCTCTTCCACATTAGGCTTAGTTTGTTTTTTGTTTATTGAGCTGGCCGCGTCCGGTTGAACCATCGTTTTGTTATTTCCTTTACCAATAGGACCGCCACAAATGATCAGCAAAACCGGCAAATACCGCTGATCGAATGCTGTGATTTTAGATTTCATATAGCTATTTTTTTAATGTATTGTCAAATTAATGTGAGGAACTCTGCTATGTTAACATTCAAAAGAACATTTGGTTTTATTGTATTCGATATACTTTTAGCTGTTTTTGCAGCTTCTTGCGGGTCATATGTATTCTCGTCTTTATCGTCCCTTCCGGCATCCCAAAATAGGAGGCAATTTCATGATATTTGTAACCCTCCAGAAATAATTGAAAGATCTGATAGTTGTCTTCTGAGAGACTGCACATGGCCTTCTCAATATCATCCGACACAAATTTATTTTCACCTTTATTCGCTTCTGTCGTATTGTACGCCTCCAAACCAATATAGGTCTCGTGGATATCCGTGGTTCTTTTGGCTTTGCGGTATTGGTTAATATAAACATTCTTCATAATAACATACAGCCATGACATTAATTTGGGATGCTTAATAAAGTCATCGATCGACTTTAATGCACGAATAAGCGTTTCTTGAATCAAATCCTCCTTTTCATCAGGATCGGTGGTGAACTTTCCTGCGAAATGTTTTAATAGACTTCTTTTTTCTTCGACGAGTAAGTTTAAATTGGAATTGTTCATGATATCTATCGTTTATTTAAATTGATTGATTTTCTGAACATATTGGTGCAATTAGAGTGCTAATTTTTGCCAAAATTCGGATGTAAACCTTTGTTTAAACAGTTAAATGCGGAAAATACGTGTAGCGGAAGTTTTATACATTGTAGCTTATTAGCTACATAAAAAGACGGTTTATTCAAAAAAAAAAGTATATGAATAAATTGTTTCAGGCTCTTTTTATGGCTCTTCAATCGGGTATTTATTCCCCTAAGAAATGTTTTAATTACGGGTGTAGGTTACTGGTATTCCATACCCCGCAATGTCCAACTTTTGAGGCAGCACGGACAGTTTTTCAATTTTATTGAACTAAAGTTTCCTGAACAGGGTTCCTTTATTAAGAATGAGCACACAAAAATAAATTACATATGAAAGAGATAAAGAAATTAATAGCTATCATTGGAATCGCGCTACTCTGTAGCACAACATTGTTTTCCTGTAAAAACTCTTCGAAAAATGCGGAGGGAAACGGACAATCAGATAATATAGCCCCAAGTGATGCCGACGAAACAAGGTATAACTTAAGTGAGCAGCAGAAGATGAGTATGCAGAAAGATACAACCTTACTGGACACTGCTCAAAAAGATAGTTCAACGGGTGTCAAACGTTAAGATTGCTAACAGCAAACTGATAGAAAAGAATAATCAAAAAACTCCCGTCACATAGGGAGTTTTTTGATTAGGTGCGAATTACTTGGATCAGGCGCTCCTTAGTCATCTTATGACGGCCTTTTATTCCGATTTTCTTTGCTTCCGCAAGTAATTCTGTTTTACTTCTTTCCTCCAAATCTGTGCTATTTCCGCCTTTTTTTCCTGAGTCCGGTGTATTGGCGATGCGGGCAGATTTTTCTTTGCTATAACCCTCACGGCGCAAGGCCTCATATTTCGCGTCATCTTTGATCTGTTTACCATGATTTTTAGTCATAACGTCTTGTTTAGTTGTTGATTATAAGCCTTTCTCCTCAACGTCTTCCTCCTGATCTGAATCGGGAGGATAGATATCCTCTTCTTTATGATCCGGTTTCTCCGGATGTTTTTCGTGGTCCGGATCTATATGGTCCAGGTCATCTCTGTCGCGTTGTTCTTCCTCTGTCGGATCGGGGCCTTCGGCGTTTTCCGGATAGTATTTGTCAGGGGTTACTTCTTCCAAGTCAGGAACTCTAGGAGGCCTGCGGACTGGTGTACCTTCATCTGTACCCGGATTAGTGCCAATAGGATCTATTTCGTTCAAAAGCAAGAAAGCATCTTCGAACTTTAATGGCATACCACTACGAAATTGAATTGTTGTTCTCATATTTCTATTCTTTTTTTGAAAAGAACAATTCCCGGATTCGAATCGTTGTGATTATGTGAAATAGCTTCGCTATTGTCTGGACAAGATTGTTTCTACATCAAAAATGAAATTAATAATAAATACAAAACTTTTCAATCGTGTAGCTTGTTATTAAATTAAAGTAATTTATTAAAAAAGATACTATGAGAAAATTTGCACTACTTTTATTGGTTACAGGCGGCATTTGTCTACAGGCAAATGCACAGAAGATTGAAACCACACCACAGATGTCGTCGGATGTCGGTATTGAACCTATTCGCCAAGGTAATTGGATGGTAGGTGGATCAATCGGTAGTCTGGGCTATAGTTTCGAAGGAAAATCATTTAACGCTGCACTTCAGCCACGTGCTGGTTATTTTGTGTCTGACGGGCTTGCGATAGGTGCTCAGGCAAACCTTGGATTACACACTAAAAAGGACGAAGATAACGAATGGACCTACGGTATAGCGCCGTTTGTTCGTTATTATTTCCCGAACGCAGGATCGTCTACCGGCCGTTTTTTCGGACAAGGTGATATTGGTATCTCCGGGAGTTCCATTGGCAAAAGTGCATCCTTGGCCGTGGGAGCAAATGTTGGTTATGCCCATTTTATCACGCGGACAGTGGCTTTGGAAGCAACTTTTGGTTATAACTATAGCAAAGCAAGTATCAATACCGGCAGTGGAGCCAGTGGCCTTGGTGTAGGCGTGGGCTTCCAGATCTATTTGCCGGGAAAAAGATAACATCAGTATAACTGGCAACCTTAACAGTACGTTTCCACCCCAGCTGGGGTGGAAACTTTTTTTTGTGGGTCATACGAATATATAAGACGTATAAATACTTGTCCCTGGCATAAAACACTTGTTTTGATAGTAAACGTTGAAATTGTGAAACATTTAATCGCTGACTACTGTTCTATAATCAGATCAGAAAGGTTGACAACAATGGCTAGAACAAAAGATATCGGATTGATCCTTAAGGATCGAATGGGGAAATGGTCTTCGTATACTATTCCTCTGCTAAAAGAGTGTCATCTGAAAGATAAGATTGTCAGGAGCAATGAACTTGAAGGTATATTCGTTATCGGGAGTATTGCCACAGGTTTGTATATATTTTCCCTCTATAAGAATCGTTTTATTGATTTAATGGGAAAGAGTATTGGGATGGATGAAATTTGTGAACATTTCAATGAATATAAAGAAAACTTAATATAAAATATATCAATTCATTTTTAAACTAAAAAGTAAGTATTATGAGTAATTTAACATGGAAAGGTCGTTGGAACGAATTAAAAGGTAAAGTAAAGCAACAATATGCTGATTTGACGGATGACGATTTGTTATATGCGGAGGGCAAGGAAGATGAGTTGTTAGGTAAGTTGCAACAGAAAACAGGAAAGACAAAAGAAGAAGTGGAAGATTGGTTAGATAAAATGTAAGTGTTCGATTTGAGTTTTAAACTTACATATGAGAAAAAATGCGGTCAATTAATTATTGACCGCATTTTTGTGTTTTATAAGGAGAAGATTGGTTTGTCTAACTTAATGGCGAGTCGATACACTGCATTCATTAAGCCCACATGACTATAGGCCTGTGGGAAATTTCCCCATTGGCTGCCGTTATCTTCGGTGGCATCCTCGCTAAATAGTCCCAGATGATTACTATAAGTAAGCAATTTTTCCAATATTTCTTTTGCTTCTTCAACTCTTCCTACGCAAGCCAGCGCTTCTACATACCAGAATGCGCAAACCAAAAATGTAGACTTGGGTTTACCAAAATCATCTTGATGTTTGTAACGGTAAAAGAGTCCATTTTCGCCTTTAAGTTCTTTCTCCAGCGCTTCAAGATGTTGCCGTGCGCGTTCAGATTTAGGGTTTAAGTAATCCATTACAATTAACTGCAGGGTGCTGGCATCTAAATTTTGGCTATCCAAGGCATTTTGGTAGACCTTTCTTTCTTCGTCGTAACAAGCTTCGATATATGCGGACGCTTTTTCGAGGAGTACTGCGGCGCGTTGTTCCATATCCTGATAGCCGTTTTGACGGGCGATAAGTAGCGCCGCCTTACAGCCTACCCATTGGAAGAGGTTGGAATAGCAGTGATGGTTGGCAAAATTTCTGAACTCCCATATTCCGGCATCTTTCTCATCTATGGTCGCCTCAATTTTTTCTAGAATAAAATTTACCCAACCCAAGACATTTTTGTTCTCGTGGATTTTAAAGCGTTGATCTGTAAAGAGGGGGAGCAGGGCAATCATAGCCTGACCATAAACATCATTTTGGATATGCTCAAATGCTTGATTTCCAATGCGGACAGGGCCGCTGTCACGGTATCCCTTTAAATAGGGAAGAATATGCTCGGTAAGTTCCGAATTTCCGAGTATGCCATATAACGGTTGCAGCCTTCCTGGATTATGATGTGTAATACCAGCGATATAATTAGCAAAACTTTCCATCTCCTCAAATTGACCAATATGTGTCAATGCGGTCAAGACATAGTAGCTGTCGCGTACCCAGCAGTAACGGTAATCCCAATTTCTCCCGGAGCCTGGAAATTCAGGTAAACTTGTGGTTGAGGCGGCAATAATTGCACCTGTATCTTCATATTGATGCAATTTGAGCACCAGGGCCGAACGGATCACTTCCTTTTGGTAAATATTTGGAATACTGCAGTGCTTTATCCAGCGCTGCCAATAGCCCAATGTTTTTTGAAGGAAATCCTCACAAGTACTTGCAATAGCAGATTCGAAAGCTGCATCATAAGTCAAAACAAGATATTTATTTTCGCTGATAATTGTCAAGTTGTCATCCTGAAAAAAATGGGAGATGGGAACATCAGTCGTTAAACGGATGCGCTCACCAATTTCAGCGCTACTATATAAAATATGGTTGCTTCCCCGTGTAGCCTTTAACATATTACGACCATAGTTTCCCGTTGGCTGGCATTGGATATTAACACTTGGGGCACCTCTTAGCGGTTCTATTTTACGGATTAACATCAGGGGTTTAAAATAGCGGCCAAATTGTTCAAATCGTGGCGCAAAATCGGTGATGCGGTACGCGAAAGATTCAGTATGGATTTCTGTGCAAAGAATATTGGAGTTTTTGATATAATATTGTTTTGTCTCTAAAATTTCTTCCTCCGGGGTTATGGCAAAACGTCCGCCCTGGTTTTTATCTATTAGACCGCCAAATACAAAACTATCTTCGAAGGAAGGCCAACATAACCAAGAAATGTTACTGTCAATGCCTACATGGGCAATATAGGAGCAATTGCCGATGATACCGGTTTCATAAATGTGTCTGTCTGCTGTTGTGTTTTCCTTCATTATTTTATAATAAGTTGATTTAAAAATTGAAGTACATCTTCCTGTTGATCCAAATAATATTTTGCTGCTGATTTATTACTGCCCACTTTGATACTTATGGTTGACTGGGGTAAGTATTTGAAAAGATCTTCGTCCGTAATGTCATCTCCAATCGCCAAGAGGAAATCCGCTTTAATATGCCCGGCAATTTCTAAAGCCGCTTTTCCCTTGTTGACCTCGGTATTTTTCACTTCAATAACAGCGTTGCCATCAAGAAGCTGCAGTCCATAGTCATTTAACATCGGATTTAAAATTTCTTTCAATTCTGCAGCTTTAAGTTCACCAAGTCCAAGTTCCACTTTACGGTAATGCCAGGCTAAGGAGTAGGGTTTGGCTTCTATATAGGCACCGGGAGTCTGATCGGCCAGTTTTTCCATGAGTTTTTTGACTTCAGGCATCCAATGGAGCGCCAGGCCTTTTTTGTAAGCCCAGTTGAAGTTAGGAAAATTGGACCAGATACCATGTTCCGCAACCAGATAATAGGAACGCCCATCAAACCAGGTGGATAGACTTTCTTGTGCACGGCCACTAATGATGACCAGTGTATTGAGCGGGTCTGCAATAATACTGTCCAGGAGATTGTACAGCAGGACCGTTGGACTGGCCTTCTGGGCATGATTTTGAAATTTGACTAGCGTACCGTCGTAATCTAAAAAAAACAGTCTGTTGCGGCTTTTTCGGTAACGTTCGGCAATACTGCTAAACACCTTGTCGGAAATTCGTCGTGCCCATTCATCACGTTGTATCGCTTTTGTTTCCGCCAGGCGGCTGATAAACAAACGAACCCAATGCTGCACGTTAAATTTCTGTATAATCTGACGGTTGGCTTCTGAGCGCTCGCGAACCTCCTCAGGGGACATTTTAAGAGCCTGATAGATGCTTTCCGCAGTTTCTGTCCGATTATAAGGATTGACGATGAGCGCATCGACCAACTCCTTTGAAGCGCCTGCAAATTCGCTGAGGATCAATACACCGTCACTGTTGGTGTTGCTGGCAATATATTCCTTACTCACGAGATTCATGCCATCCCGCGTGGAGGTAACCATACAGATGTCTGATGCCAAATACAGCCCTATAAGTTCTTCAAATGGGAGAGATTTATAAAAATAGAGTACCGGAGTCCAGCTTAGATTACCATAGATGGAATTTATCTCACTTACTTTTCGATTGATTTCATCTTTTAGTTTTTTATACTGTGATACTTTATCCCTTGATGGAACAATAAGCATATACAACACAACTTTAGAATGCCATTCCGGATACCTTTCCAAGAAAGTGAGAAAAGCCCGTAATCGTTCTAATATTCCCTTACTATAATCCAGCCGATCGACCGAAATAATTATTTTCTGATCGGGAAAATGACTGCGAAATTGCGTCGCAATGGCATTTACCTCCGGAAGTGAGCTGGCATGGACAAATTTATCATAGTCGATCCCCATCGGAAAAGACTCGATGAATATATGTCTGTCTTTGTGTTTGAGCTGATTGTGACTACAGGGAACGTTTAATATTTTCTTGCAGGAGTTAAGAAAGTTTTGACTATCTGCGAATGTATGGAAACCAACAAGATCAGCTCCCAAGAGGCCCTCAATCAGTTCCCTCCGTTGTGGAATATTCATAAAAAGCTCTTCCGAGGGGAAGGGGATATGATGGAAATAGCCAATATTAAGTTCTTTGTTTTCCTGACGTAAAAGTTGTGGGAGCAGCATGAGTTGGTAATCCTGTACCCAAATACAATCCGGAGATTGTTGTATAGATAGAGCAGTCTCGCAAAATTTTTTATTGACCGCTACATAAGTAGACCAGTATTCCCGATCAAAGTGTATATAACTCGGTTGGTAGTGGCAGATCGGCCAGAGGACCTCATTGGAGTAACCCTCATAAAAATTTCGAATTTCTTCTTTTGAAAGGAAAACTGGCAGCAGGTTCATCGGTTTGAGCAATTCGGTGATTTTTTCCTTTTCAGCATCATCTTTGGGAACTATCCCCGGCCAGCCTACCCAGAGGATTTCGCTGGAATCAAATGCTGAATTCAAGCCGGTGGCCAAACCTCCAGTACTTGGTTTGATGATAAGTTTGTCTTTTTTTCGTTCTATTTGTATCGGCAGCCTATTTGAAATTATTATTTTCTTTTTATTCTTCATAAAAGTATTAGATCGATTTATTTGCAGTGTAGAAGAGTTATAATAAATATAACGATGGGTACGTAATCTATGTATGTAAACAAGTCGCGGCTGGAAATAGTTTAGAATAAATCAAATAATCGCGATTTTAATTTTTTAGGTTGACGCCGAGTTTGTGTAGCGAAGATAGTTTACCTATTTTGATCTTTCGATAGGGCGCGGAGGAAAAAAAAGAAAGACCTAAAGTGAACACTTTAGGTCTTTTTTCGACATATTCAGTATTATGATATACTGGCTATGCTTATTTTTTCTTTGTGGAGTCGATCATTCACAAATTCATCCAATATTTGTCCCAATCGACCGGAAATTTCACCAAGAATGCTTTCCCAATCTTTTACAGTGCCATCGCAGTTGTCAGAAACAATTTTGACACTATGAAAAGACAGATTTTTGAGAAAACAAAAACTTGCAAGTGCATAAGCTTCCATATCAAAAGCCAAAGGATTCAGGTGCTTAATATCTTGATAAAATGCTGAATTTACATTGATGAAACGATCTGATGTCAATAGGGCGTTTTCATAATCAAATTCTTTCAGGGAAACAGATTCGATTGAACCTTGGCCTTTTAGGAAAAACGTGTTCTCCATAAAGAATCCGTCGGTATAAGCGTCGCCTTGGGCATAGTAATTTGGGTACAGTACGTGACCGATTGGGTATCGTGTACATCCAACCGTGCCTACATTGACTAGAACCGGGCTGATGCCCAGTGCCTTGATCTCCTCATATAGCGTTGCCACAGATAAGAGTGCGTTCACTTTCCCAACACCTATTTCATAGATGATGGTCGATTTATTGTCGGTAGTAAAAGATAATTCATTTTTATTTGCTACCAGAATGATTGTTTCAATCTCTTTGTTAAGGATCATTTAGTTTTCTTCAATATAAGGGTATTCGAAAGCGAGTTCTCCAGCATTAATCAAATGTAAGAAATTGACACAGGCCTGTTTTGAGGAATCGAAATCCATAAACGTGTAGTTTCCGCAACTGATTGGATTTTGAAAAGGTACCTCATAACCCTCGGTCAAAATCGTTTCGAGTACTTCTTTCATTAATTCGGCAACAGCTTGCGGGCTTCTGTCTGTGCCAGCTAAGACGACATAAAATCCCGTACAACAGCCCATTGGCCCAACGTAGATCACTTCGTCGCCTAAGATTGTTCTAATTTCTGTAGCAAAACAGTGCTCCAAGGTGTGCATCACCTCTGGAGATAACATGCGCTCCGGAGAATTCGGTCTGATCATGCGGATATCGTATGTCGTATAGCTTTCAATGGTGCTGTTATTGGTATTGGAAGCTTTGGCATATATCCCTTGTTTCAATTTGGTGTGGTCTACCGTGAAACTATTTACTTTTGCTTTTTCTTTTGTATACATCTTATTCTGTGTATTACTGTAAAGCTTTGGGCTTCACAGGGGTTAAAAGTTGAATTTAGAATTTCTACAAAGGTAGTAGATATTATTGAAAAAGGTGGATAAAAAAGCTATTTTAACACTTCATAATGTTCTACGGTTGGGAAAGGATCATAATAGTGATGTAATAGTTTTTCCCATTCCTTAAATAAGTCAGATTCTCTGAAGCCAACAGTGTGGTCTTCTAATGTCTCCCATTCAACCAATAAAATGTATTGATTATCCTTTTCGATGCATTTGCGTAGCGAATGTGTGATATACCCTTTGCTTGCGCTGATATACTGGCAGGCAGTTTTGTAATCACGTTCGAAATTAGACTGTTGTCCCTCGATAATTTGCAGTACGGCTACTTCTAAAATCATAATTTGTTTTTTTAAATATATAGTCAAGTAAATATATCAAATATTTCCGCGATAAAAAAAGGCTAAGTTTCAGCAATAATGCCTTTCCGGCTTTCGGAAGCAAGAATATCCAAAACGAAAGGTATTCCAGGGTTACGGTTTTCGGCATTCCAGACCAAGGAAAGCGTCGTTCGTTGGGGCAAGCTGTCCAGTTCAAGGAAGCAGACATCAACCCGATAGCCATTCTTTAATGAAGCGGGGACAATGGCGACACCCAACCCCTGGGCTACCATATTAAATATTGTTAACGCGTTTACGGTACGCAAGGTGACTTTCGGTGTAAACTGATGGTCCCGGAAAATACTCATGACCAGATCGTAATAGGAATGACTGTAATTTTTAGAAAATAAGATAAACGATTCATTCTTTAATTCGTACAGATTTGGTTTTTTCTGCTTTAATAATGGATGGTTTTTAGGCAGCACCAGGCTAAAATGTTCCGTATAAATAGGAAGACTACGTAGTCCTATGGGCGTATCGGAAAGACGGACAAAGCCAAAATCAAGTTCCTTCTTTTGAATCAGGTCCAATTGGGTTTCATTGGCAAGTTCATGTAGCGATAGCTCAATATCCGGTTGTTTTTGTTTGAGGTTAATCAATAATTGAGGTAATATTGTCTGTACTGCCGAGCCGATGAACCCTAGTTTTAGTGTACTGATCTTGCCATTGGCCAAGCTCTGGAGCTGGGTTTCAATCTGATCTAGATGCCTAAACAGATCTTTAACCTCATCAAAAAGATAATTGCCTGCCTCGGTGAGAGATACCTGTCGTTTATTCCGCTCCAATAGCTTCACGCGGTAGTTCTCTTCCAGCTGCTTGATCTGCCGGCTCAGCCCGGGCTGGGCGATAAATAACCTTTCAGCAGCTTTTCTGAAATGCAGCTCCTCGGCTAACACTTTGAAGTAAAGAAGGTGTCTGAGTTCTATCTGATAATTCATGGTTATCAATTGATGATAAAAATGGTATTTCTAATTATTAAATATAGCGGCTAAATTTGATAAAAGCTTTATAACGATGGAAAAATTTTTATACGGCAGTGGACATTTGACTTGCTCCATTGCCTTAGCAATAGCAAAAGGAAATATTAAAGGGGAAATTTCGGCACAAGTAAAAGCAAATATCGATAAGAGTGCGGCCTATGTGCGCAAGATTGTCGAACGTGGACAGGTTGTGTATGGTATCAATACCGGCTTTGGTCCACTCTGCACGACTTTAATTGATGCGGATCAAACGCAGTTATTGCAAGAAAATATTCTGAAAAGTCATGCTGTGGGAATGGGGGAGCCGATCGCTAATGATCTGGCTAAAGTAATGCTTATATTGAAGGTGCACGCATTGGCGAAGGGCTTTTCAGGGGTTCAGTACAGTACCATAGAACGCATTATCTGGCATATCGAACAGGATGTCATTCCTGTTGTTCCCAAGCAGGGTTCAGTTGGTGCCTCGGGTGATCTGGCACCGTTGTCCCATCTTTTTTTGCCTTTGATTGGTCTGGGGAAAGTCAATGTCAATGGGGAGATTTATGCAACGGAGACAATTTTGGCGAAGCATGACCTTAAGCCGGTTCATTTGAGCGCTAAAGAAGGGCTAGCATTGATTAATGGAACACAATTTATGGCCGCTCATGGTGTAAAAGCTGTCAGTGAGTTCAATCGGGTGCTTCAGAACGCGGATATTATCGCAGCATTGATGATTGAAGGGCTGA
This sequence comes from Sphingobacterium sp. HMA12, assembly GCF_002933815.1. GTDB lineage: Bacteria > Bacteroidota > Bacteroidia > Sphingobacteriales > Sphingobacteriaceae > Sphingobacterium. The sequence goes on along the minus strand of NZ_BEYR01000001.1, from coordinate 1,589,823 downwards.
ATGGCTCTATTAAACCATTCTTTTCCGAACTACATGAACTGCGGCCACATGCAGGTAACCGTTATGTTGCTTCAAATATCCATGCTTTACTTTATGGGTCGGCTATTTTAGAAAGTCATAAAGATTGTTCGCGCGTTCAGGATCCGTATTCTTTACGTTGTATTCCACAAGTGCATGGCGCTTCGCGTAATGCTTGGCTTCATTTAAAGGAGACGATCGAATTAGAAATCAATTCGGTAACGGACAATCCAGTTATTATAAACGATGAATTAACGATAAGTGGCGGTAGTTTTCATGGGCAGTCCATTGCCTTACCTTTGGATTACGCCACGCTCGCAGTTTCTGAAATTGGCAATATATCGGATCGCCGGGTTTATTTATCCTTAGAGGGGCAAACCAATGGGGTTCCAAAATTGTTGATGAAATCGACAGGACTCAATTCTGGTTTTATGATTCTTCAGTACAGTACAGCTGCTATTGCAAGTGAAAATAAAGGCTTGTGTTTTCCTGCTAGCGCAGACAGTATTCCGACATCGCTGGGACAGGAAGATCATGTGAGTATGGGCTCTATCTCCGGTAGAAAGCTGCTTCAAGTCATAGATAACGTGGATAAAATTCTGAGCATCGAACTATTGTGCGCGGCGCAGGCGAAGGATTATCATCACCCGCTGCGGTCTACTCCGGCATTGGAAGCGGTTCATGAACGCATACGAAAGTTTATTCCACATATTGAATCTGATCAGCCAATGGAAGCTTTGTTGAGCAGTGCATTGGCATTGGTCAAATCGGGCGAGCTAATTAGCTTACGTCGTCAAAGCAATCCACAGCAAGCTGTAACGATGGAACTGATAGAACGTTTTGATACATTTTAAAGCTACGTGACAATGGAAAAAGATTTAAAACTGATAGGTCCGTTCAGGCAAATATTGACAATGGACGGTATTCCATTAAAAGGCGCTGTAAAGGATGCGAAACTGCAGGTGATTGAGCAGGCGGGAATTTTAATCGAAGGTGAGCTTGTCCAAGAGATAGGTGATTTTGATTTTCTGTACCAAAAATGGCATGATAAGGCAATTCTTGTTCGTCTTGAAGGTGATCAGGTTGCATTACCCGGTTTTGTTGATTGTCATACCCATATCTGTTATGCGGGACAGCGGGCAAATGATTTCGCACTTCGAAATGCAGGTTCTTCGTATCTTGAAATTGCAAAAGCTGGTGGCGGAATTTGGAGCACTGTTGCCCATACAAGGGGTTGCACGGAGGAGGATCTGGTACAGCTTACTATCGACCGGGGCGCATTTTTATTGGCTCAGGGAGTTACAACTATTGAAGTTAAAAGTGGTTATGGGCTTCAGGTTGAAGAAGAGCTTAAGGTACTACGTGCGATAAAAAGAGCAAATGAACTCGCTGTGGCGGATCTGGTACCCACTTGTCTGGCTGCCCATATGCTGCCCCGAGACTACAATGGATCTGCAAAAGATTATCTTGATCTGATGGAAACAAACCTTTTTCCTAAATTGAAAGCACAGCAATTGTCCAATCGCGTGGATGCTTTTATTGAAAAAACAGCATTTGATGCGGAAACGATCAGGCCATATTTGCAACGGGCCAAAGAAATGGGCTTTGATCTGACGGTCCATGCGGATCAGTTCAGTACTTCAGGAAGTCAGATCGCCGTGGAATTAGGGGCGCGATCCGCCGATCACCTGGAGGCGTCCACAGCGATTGAAATTGAGCTTTTGGCGCAGTCTGATACAGTTGCCGTGGCTTTACCTGCGGCATCAATTGGTATCGGTTGTGCCTTCGCCCCAGCACGAAAACTGCTGGATGCAGGCGCATGCCTGGCCATCGCCAGCGACTGGAATCCAGGCTCTGCACCAATGGGCCAATTGCTGACCAGCGCCTGCATATTGGCTACGATGGAAAAACTAAGCAATGCGGAAGTTTTATCAGCGTTGACTTTTCGTGCTGCACAAGCCCTGAATCTACATGATCGTGGCAAGCTGCTGAAGGGAATGCGTGCGGATTTTATTTTATTTCAGACCGATAATTATCAAAATATTACGTATTACCAGGGAAGTATGGGGCCTTCTGCCGTGTGGAAAAATGGTAAGGAAGTATTTTCAATTGAACGATGATGGACAATACATTTAGTCGTGTAGTTGCGGAGGGCATTCCTTCGCAGCTGCCACCTGCAACAGAACGTGACTCGACAGTAAGTCATGCGCCACGACGTAAGGATATTCTTTCGAAAAAAGAAGAAAAACTGGCCTTGAGAAATGCGCTCCGTTATTTTCCGAAATCATGGCATGCTGAACTGGCATCGGAGTTTTTGGCAGAATTAAAGGAGTATGGCCGGATCTACATGTATCGTTTTAGACCTGAATATGCGATGTATGCGCGGCCAATAGACGTGTATCCTGCAAAAAGTAAACAGGCGGCTGCCATTATGCTGATGATTCAGAACAATTTGGATCCAGCTGTTGCCCAACATCCCCATGAGCTGATTACCTATGGCGGCAATGGTGCTGTTTTTCAGAACTGGGCACAATATAGGCTTACGATGCAATATTTGTCCCAAATGACGGATGAACAGACTTTACACATGTACAGTGGGCATCCTATGGGCTTATTCCCATCATCCGAACATGCTCCCCGTGTGGTGGTGAGTAATGGGATGATGATCCCGAATTACTCCAAGCCGGATGACTGGGAGCGCTATAATGCGCTTGGCGTTACGCAATATGGACAGATGACGGCTGGTTCTTACATGTATATTGGGCCGCAGGGGATTGTTCACGGGACCACAATTACTGTCATGAATGCTTTCCGTCGGCAGTTGCCTGCAGGAGAGTCCATTCAAGGAAAGGTATTTTTAACCTCGGGGCTGGGCGGGATGAGTGGTGCCCAACCTAAGGCAGGTAATATTGCGGGCTGTATAACTGTATGCGCGGAGGTTAACCCTGCGGCTGCAATAAAACGGCATCAGCAGGGATGGGTAGATGTGCTGGTTGAAAATATTACCCAATTGGTGGAGCAAGTTCGGACAGCAATGATTCAAAAACAGACAATATCCTTTGCTTACATTGGCAATGTCGTAGAAGTCTGGGAGGCGTTTGACCGGGAGCATATTTTTGTGACTGTCGGATCGGATCAGACATCGCTCCACAACCCTTGGTCAGGCGGGTATTATCCGATGGGATTATCTTTTGCCGAATCCAATACCCTGATGACTACTGATCCTGATAAATTCAAACAATTTGTACAGGCAACATTGGTTCGCCATGTAGATGCGATCAATAAGCATGTCGCTAAAGGAACATATTTCTTTGACTATGGCAATGCATTCCTGCTGGAAAGTAGCCGTGCCGGAGCTGCCATATTGGACACTGAAGGGGATGGGTTCCGCTATCCTTCTTATGTTCAGGATATTTTGGGGCCGATGTGCTTTGATTATGGATTTGGACCATTTCGTTGGGTCTGTACCTCTGGCGGGGCCAATGATCTGGAAAAGACAGATCAGCTCGCAATGGACGTATTGACATCCCTTCAGGCCATTGCTCCGAAGGAGATTCAGCAGCAAATGTTGGATAATATCCAATGGATCAAGGAGGCAGGTAAAAATAAATTGGTTGTCGGATCGCAGGCACGTATTCTGTATGCCGATTCCAACGGACGTATCGCGATTGCCAAAGCATTTAACGAAGCCGTCAGAAAAGGCGACCTGGCAGGCCCAGTCGTTTTGGGGCGTGACCACCACGACGTCAGCGGGACGGATTCCCCTTATCGGGAGACAAGCAATATCTATGATGGTAGCCAGTTTACAGCTGATATGGCTATCCATAATGTAATAGGTGATAGTTTTCGAGGTGCAACTTGGGTGTCTATCCATAATGGCGGCGGTGTCGGATGGGGCGAAGTCATTAATGGTGGCTTTGGCATGCTGCTTGATGGTTCCACTGCTGCTGAGGTTAAACTGGAGAAAATGTTGTATTTTGATGTAAATAATGGTATTGCAAGGCGTGCATGGGCGCGGAACAGGGAGGCAAATCAAGCCTTGGACAATGCAATGGCGAGCAATAGCGCGCTGTTGGTTACCCGTGCGCAGCTGGTGGACGATGCTATTATCGATGAATTGTTTAATGAAGATTGATGAATCCTTTACTTAATCACAAAGAATTATATACCCGTGGAGACCGGGCCGTATGGAAAGGACGGGTTGACGGCCAGGAAAGAGATTGGATGCGTTGGCACCAGTTGATGGAGTGTATAGACTTGTCCGCTGACTTCAGTTTGAGTCATTCGTTGGTTTTTTTGGGATTTTGTAGTGATGAGGGGGTTGGTAGGAACCAGGGGCGGGTAGGTGCGAAGGATGGGCCAAGCGCAATAAGGAATGTACTTACTAACTTACCGGCTCATTTTTCAGCTGAACTTAAACTTAAAGATGCTGGTGATATTGTGCTAAAAGATAATGATTTGGAATCTTCGCAATCTGCTCTTGGAAAGGCGATATCCTCCATTCTTAAAGGCGGGGGATTTCCCATTGTTTTGGGCGGGGGACATGAGGTAACCTATGGCCATTATCTTGGGATCAAACACTTTTTGAACGATCCGAAATGCCAGATCGGCATTATTAACATCGATGCGCATCTGGATATGCGTGAAATTTCTGCAGAGCAGGGGAATTCAGGTACAGGATTTTTTCAGATTGAAAAAGACCTTAGCAACATAGGTCAATCATTTCACTATTTGGCCATAGGTGTACAGGAAATCAGCAATACGAAAGGTCTTATGGCTTACGCAAAATCTAAACATACCCAGATTATTGAACGGAAGGATTTGGTCGCGGACAGACTCACTGCGCTTCGGAGACAGATACAGGATTTTGCCAGTCAGGTGGACTATGTATATCTGACTATTGACCTGGATGCATTTGCAGCGCCTTATGCACCGGGAGTAAGTGCACTAGCATTCAATGGTATAGTTCCTGATGAATTATTTTTCGATTTGTATAGTGCTATCATCGAACTTCCCAATTTGAGGTCGATGGACATTGCTGAGTTAAACCCTTATTTTGATATTGATTCCCGTACAGCCAAATTAGCAGCAGATCTTGTTTTTAAGTTTTTAGATAGGTTTTAATCTATTGTATCCCCAGATAGCTGCCAGTGAAATGGAGCTTGTCTTAAATAATAAAAGCAGGTTAGCTCTTTTAATCCTAGATTTAACCTGCTTTTTATGTGCTCTCTTTGGATTAAAAAAGTACATCCGCCAATTCCGGTTCTTTGTCAAAGACAGATTTTGCATAAGGACATAAGGGAAGGATTTTGAGATGTTCTTTTCGGGCAAAAGCAACTGCAGCCATTAACATTTGCTTGCCTAATCCCTTACCTGTGTAGTTTTCGCTGACCTCGGTATGGTCAATGATAAACTTTGTTGGACCAGCCCAGGTGTATGTCATTTGCGCGACTGATTTTTCCTGATCTACTACCTCAAAACTGCCATGTTTTTCGTCGTTTTTATGTATTACTTCCATTGATTATAATTTAATGTGTTATCTAAAAGTAGCCACAAAATAAGCAAAATCAAATCAACAGCCTTCCTGTACTGTTGATTCTGTTGAATATTGCGTAAAATTGACCAAACGATCATAAATGGTGGTTGAACCAACAATTTTTGGAACCCCAATTACTCCTTTTGTTAATAAACTTTAGAAAAAATACACTTATACTAAAAATGTTAGTATATTTGTTTTAGGAATGACTATGAATCGAAGCAAAAGACAAGAGTTTGCCATTGTGGATATCGAGACCACTGGCGGTAATGCAAAATCCAGTCGGATTACTGAAATTGCGATCGTTATACACGACGGTAATCGAGTGTTGCATCGTTGGGAAACTTTGGTAAATCCAGGGGTGGAAATTCCGAATTCTATTTTTGCGTTGACCGGCATCGACAATGACATGGTTAAAGATGCACCGATGTTTGAGGATGTGGCCTCAGATCTTCACGCTTTATTGAAAGATCGGGTGTTCGTTGCGCACAATGTCAATTTTGATTATTCTTTTATTCGCTTTCAGCTTCAGGAAGTAGGAATAGAGTGGTCTTCAATTAAATTATGTACGGTGCGTTATGCCCGTAAGATCAAGCCTGGACTGTTATCTTATAGTTTGGGCCGTTTGTGTGATTATCTGGATATACCGATTGAAAATCGGCATCGTGCAGGCGGTGACGCGGATGCCACGGCGATCCTTTTTGCGTACCTTCGCGCATTGGATACAACGCAGGTCTTTCAGGAAATGATCAAACATAAGGCTATTGATCAGCGTTTTCCACCTCATTTAAATCTTAGTGAGTTTGAGCAGCTCCCAGACACCCCCGGTGTGTATTATTTTCACGATAGAAATGGAAAAGTAATCTATGTGGGAAAAGCAGTCAACATCAAGAAGCGGGTATCATCACATTTTACAGGTAACAATATTCAGGCACAACGGCAAAATTTTTTAAAAGAGATCTATCACATCAGTTATGAATGTTGTGGAACGGAACTGATGTCCCTATTGCTGGAATGCGCTGAAATTAAACGGCTATGGCCTAAATACAATCGGGCACTCAAACGTTACGAGCCGAAATTTGCCTTATTTTGTTATGAGGACCAAAATGGTTATCTCCATTTGGCCATTGGTAAAATGAATCGCATTCAGGATTGTATTCAGTTATTTCAGCGGGAATATGACGCTATTCAATTGCTGCAATCCTTTATGAAAGAAGGCGAAATTAATGTCCAGTTTTGTCATTTTGGCACTGCCAGTTTGGCAATTAAATCCACAAGCCGGGGTGATTTGCCCGATCGTGAGCTACATAATACGCGGGTTGAACGCTGTATAGATGAATGGTTAAAGCGGAGGCCTTCTTATGTATTTATAGATCAGGGACGAAATGTGGAAGAAAAGAGCTGTATCGTTATTGAAAATGGCCGATTTTATGGCATGGGCTATATTGACCAATATAGCCAGTATGCCAGTCTTGATGATATCAGAGCAGCAGTTAAGGTTTATCCTAGCAATCATTATATGCTGGAGCTGGTACGACAGATGGCCGAGCGATATCCAAATAAGGTACATTTCATGAATAATAATCCTATGATGGGGCTTGTCGCTGCGGAACCTGTCAGCAACTATGACAAAATTACTTCTGACAGGCTCTTCCATTAGTCGGATCAGACGTTATAATTTGCAAAACTGAATTGTGGCAGCGGGTTTCGTCATATTAATCTCAGTTATTAGTTAAAAAAATGTGAAATAAGAGCCAGCGTTTTCTTTTGGTCTAATAGTTGAAATATTCCTTGTGTAGAATAATAAAAAAGACTTTTCATAATTTAGGTTAATAATTGGTTAGTTAAGACCTGGGGCTCCCAACCTCAGGTCTTCTTTTTTGCATTTAAAAAGCTAATTTTCTGTAGTGTTCTTACAGAAATACAGTACCCGTGACGCTAGTCCAGATCCAATGATAAGTCGAAAGACACTTTTTTAACATGTTTTCGGATGATATTAATTGCTTGTTTTTCAGTTTTTTGTGATTTGTCCCCCCTTTTGTCCCCCCTTGTTTTTTTCTCTATAGAGTTAATTTGTTCTATTTTAGCCTGAGCATACTGTAATGGCGGAATTAGTAAACAAAGATGGGGCGTTTTCTAAAAGTAGCTGCGGTATATCTTATCCATATCTTTATATATAAAAGGGCCTCGGCCCTTTTTTCACCTTATTATTGCGATGAGTTATTTTTCAAAGACAATCAAAAGAATCCCATTTTCTATTAAATAGCGTGTTATAGCTAAATTTTTACATAGATGTTATTCTTCCTTAGCAAGAACGCGATCAACCAATTAAGAAAGACAAATAATAGCGCGAATAGTGCCGATCCCAGTGCCTGATTTGTCCAATTTCCGAATGCTGCCTGATAAGTAAAATCCCAAAGATTTTGTCTTGTATCTGGTATCAAAATAAAATTGCATATCGTTGGGATAATCCCACTTAAGCAATAGATGAAAAGCGTGTTCTTCCCAAAGCCGTCAAATAAGCTGTAGAGTGGTCCCTTTATCTTTAGAAACTCAATAAGATAAATCAATAAGGTTAAGAAAGATAAAGCTATTCCTGTTGTAAATATGCAATAGCTGCTGGTCCAGATTTTCTTATTGATCGGAAATACAAAGGACCATAGGTATCCGGCGACAATTAGAGCTACTCCCCAGACGAGCAAGTAGATCAGTTCTTTTTTTCCGGCTAATTTTTGGATGATATATTTTCCGGTAATATAACCAAAAATAGTTTGGCTGATTGCGGCGGAAGCACTCCAAAGATCTTCCGGATCAAATGCTGTTCCTTCACCATGATAGAGATGGGATGCACCAAAAAACTTAATATCCAGTGATGTTCCGAACCATCCTTCCAGACTATAGGGATCATTAGGGTTGCCTATATAGCAAAATAACCAGTAGAGCAATAACAGAAGGATGCTTACCATGACAGCTCCCTTATCTCTGAGGTAATAGATGAGCAGCGCGCTACAAAAATAACACAAAGCGATACGTTGTAATACACCAAAATAACGGTGTTTTTCCACTGGAAGCCACTCCAATTGATGCTGACTGTTCCATTCAACAAATGGGAAGATATTTAAAATAAAACCAATCAGGAACAACAATAGGAACCTTTTGGTGACTTTCTTGAGAAATACCGGCGATGGAGTTTCATCTATTTTTTTCAGGGAGAACGCCATGGAATTTCCTACGGCAAATAGAAAAAATGGGAAAATAAGATCTGTAAAAGTACAGCCATGCCAGGAAGAATGTTCCAGTTGCGTATATACATGGTGATAATTCCCCGGATTATTGACTAGTATCATAGCTGCTACTGTAAACCCACGGAATATGTCTAGCGATTTAAAGCGATTCATAGATTGAGTTTAAAAAAGGCCGCTTTAAGTAGTTTTCAACTTAACTAAAGCGGCCTTGGGGTTGGTCATTAATAGCCAGGGTTTTGAACCAGACTAGGATTTGCCTGCATTTCCAATAATGGTATTGGTAATAACAGGCTATTTTGGTTAAAATTATATTTTATTGAAGTAGGGGGGCTTACTGTTCCGTCGTTACAGGTATACTTAAGCTCGTTCAGGTTGTTCATGACGTCCACGGTAACACCATAACGATTTAAATCATCCCAGCGTTGTCCCTCAAAAGCGAGTTCCAAACGGCGTTCATTGAGTATAATTGACTTCAGCTGATTTGCATTGCTTGTTGTGATATTGGGTAATCCTGCACGATGGCGGATTAAGTTAATGGTGTTAATCGCATCATTGCTGTTGCCCAGTGCATTTAGGGCTTCTGCCTTTAGCAAAACGATGTCTCCGAGGCGGAGTAGATAGAAGTGGTCTCCACTCTGAAAACTATTCGCATGCTTTTGTTTGACATTGAATGGAATCTTGGTACTGGCATCACCACATGGATTCCAGAATTCGTCGGCCCAGGGGACGGAAAAGAACCAAATATTGGCATTTTTTCGTTTTGTATCACCAGCCTTATCATAAGCATCTACGAGATCCTTGGAGGGCGTTCCATATCGGCGCCATTCGTTTTCATTGATCAGGCCATTATCGTCCAGATCAGGAAAGAAGAAGGCTCCGCCCCAACAGCTTAAGTTGGGACTCCCCGCTACATAAGGGATTTCTATGATTGACTCATTGTTATAGTTGTGCGCTCCGTCAAAGAGGTCAGCATAATTTTGAAGCAATTGGTAACCGCCTTTACCGTTGATGACAGCATTTGCGTATTGAAGTACTTTGTTGTAGTCGCGGTCGGGCCGCTGTGCCCATATCTTAGTTAAAAGGGCATTTGCAGCACCTTTTGTCGCACGTACTTTGTTTATGGATGGCTGTCCAAATCCATCAGGCAGATTATTTACTGCAACCTGGAGGTCCGAGTCTATAAAGTCGTAGACCTCTTCTGTGGTCGATCTTTTGATACGGAGGACTTCCGGGTCTGTGCTGTTTGAGTGCTTCTCAATAGGAACTCCACCATATATTTTGACCAATTGGTAATAATGGAATGCTCTCAAAAAAGAAGCCTCGCCCAGGATTTGCTTACGTCGCTCTTCAGAGAAAGTAGGGTCAGTGACTTTTCCTACATTGTCAATGACAATATTACATTTTGAAATGGCCCCATATAATTCTTCCCAGTCTCTTCGTACCATGTCATTCGTATTAGTGATGGTATTGAAATCAATTTGCGCAAAATCAATCTCACCACCACCTGCGGCATGTGCATTATCAGAGCGGATATCCGTCTGTAAAATCATTTCCCATTGGTAGTAATTTGCGTTACTACCCGGTCGGGTACCATTTCCAATGAAAGAATTGTATGCACCATTTAATGCTTTTTCAATATTGTCACCCGTGAGATAAGCATTTTCACTGGTTACGGTGGATGTCGGTTGTACGTCCAGAAATTTCTTACAGGAAGTAAAGAATAAGGATGCCATTAAGGCTATTGTGAGGGATGTATATAAATTTGATCTCATGTTATTCAGATTAAATGGTTAAAAGGTTAAGTTTAAACCAACGATAAAGGTGCGTGCCTGGGGTGAGGTGCCGAAATCGATACCCGGAGACATATTGGAACTTACCGTATATTGATTGGTCGCACTGTACATACTGACCTCGGGATCTAATCCAGAGTACTTCGTAAAGGTCAATAAGTTCTCACCGGTCACATAAAAACGCAACTTGTTCATTTTCCATTTTTCCAGGACTTGTTTGGGTATTGTATAGCCAAGTGTCAGGGATTTTAATCGTAGATAGGATCCTTTCTCAACAAATCGGGACGAGATCTTGGTATTGTAATTATCCTCCGTGTTGTTAAGATCAGGACGTGGCATCGTACTGTTTTTGTTTGTTGGACTCCAACGATCGAGGACGGTTGCACTTTGATTTCGGGGCTCCCACATACCCTCGGTATAAATACGTGTCGCATTGAGGATATCATTCCCCTGTACACCCTGTAAGAAAAAAGATAAATTAAAGTTCCTGTAACTGAAATCGTTTGTCATACCGTAGGAAAACTTAGGTGTGGCATTACCAATGACATTCATATCACTCGTCTGAAGACCGGCATCAGGATCAGCCATCTGATAAATCATGTCGCCAGTTTCCGGGTTGACACCTTTGGCTACGTAACCCCAAAACGAACCTAAAGCAAGCCCCTCTTTAGCAATGGTACTGTTTCCACGGCCGTCAATGTTACCATCATAATATGTTCCGCCATCAATATTCAGGACTTTGTTGCGATTGAGGCCAAAGGTTAGCGTTGTATTCCATTTAAAGTCATGGACAAAATTCCGGCTACTTAATTCCAATTCAAATCCTTTGTTCTGTAGATCGCCAAGGTTCCTAAGGACTTTGGCATATCCTGAGCTATAAGGGACCCGCGAATCAAGTAAAAGCCCTATCGTTTTTTTTGCATAATAGTCGGCGGCGACAGTCAATCTCGAATTTAAAAAGCTAGCATCAATACCAATATCCGTCTGGTTGGTCGTTTCCCATTTTAGGTTGGGATTATCCAATGTGATTGGGGTGTAGCCGGGCACAACTTGATCACCAATGACATAGGATCCCGTGACATCTATTAAGCCTAGGTAAGCGAATGCCGGTATCTGGCTATTTCCGACTTTACCCCAGCTTGCTCTTAGCTTCAAGTCGTTGACCGTGTTTTTCCAGGCTTCAAAGAAGCCTTCATTTGATATGCGCCAGCCTGCCGAGAAGGAGGGGAAACAACCCCAGCGGTTATTGGGGCCAAATACCGAAGATGCATCTGCCCTTAAATTGGCCGTTAATAAATACGTGCCATTATAATCATAACCTATCTTTGCTATTCCGGAAACAGTTGTCACTGCTGCATCCTTTGCGCTTGGCATTTCGGTAATCATAGATCCGCCGTTAACGGTACGGATCGCTGGATTGGCGAAATTCTGCGTGCTAATACTTGAACCTGTGGTTTGTGTTTTGGTCGTAATATACCCTAATAAACCGGTGAAGTGATGTTTTTCACTAAACGTCTTGTCGTAGTTTAATGTGTTTTCAGACATCCAATACTGATTGTCCTGTTGATCAAGCTGTGCTCTCCCTTTGTATTTCCGGCCTTCGGTGGTGCGAAACGGGTCCACAAAACTGCGGTATTGGTTGTTGTATTTCTCGTAGCCAAATAAGCTTTTGAACTTGAGTTCAGGAAAGATATTCGCCTCCACAAAAAAGTTTCCGGTGAATCTATTATTGACATAATAATGTTCATTCCCCGTTGCCAGTGCAACAGGGTTATCAAGATCGGTATAGAAAGGGTCCACCGTGAATGCTCCTTTGTCTCCGTATATTCCAATTACGGGCGAACCTAGGTAGGCATTCATAATGACCCCGTTTCTGGCGTTTTCAGGAATATCCACATCATACCATCTGTTATAGGACAAACTTGTTCCTACCTTAAATATCTTATTGATCTGGTGATCGAGGTTGACTTTAAAATTGACTTTGTTGACGGTATTTGTAATAACTGTACCATTATCCTTTTGATAGGATCCCGAGATATAAAATCCAGTTTTTTCATCTCCGCCACGTACTGAAGCCTGATATTTTTGGCTATGTCCGGTACGGAACAGTTGGTCGGGCCAATTGGTGTCTGCTGAATATTTCGACCAATCGGCTGCTTCTCCAACTTCGGTCATCAACTCTTTGTATTGTGCCGCATTCAGTACCTTTGGTCTTTTCCAGATAGTAGAAAAGCCCTGATAGGTTTCGAAGTTTACCAGCGTTTTGCCGTTATTTCCACGTTTGGTCGTAATTAAAACAACGCCGTTGGCTCCGGATGAACCGTAGACTGCCGCGGATGCCGCATCTTTCAAGACCGAGATACTCTGTATATCGGATGGATTGAGTTCCGAGATGTTCTCTGTAGGGACCCCGTCCAGAATATATAAGGGGTTGCTGCCTGCAGTGATTGTTGAGGTTCCACGGACACGGATAGAGAAACCTGCTTGTGGTTGACCAGAGGACTTGACGATTTCTACCCCGGCCATTTTTCCCTCCATAGCGCTGGCTAGTTGAGTTACAGGTCTGTCTTCAATATCCTTTGTGCTCATGGTGGCAATAGCGCCAGTAATATCCTTTTTCTTCTGTGTCCCAAAGCCTACGACAACTATCTGTTCCAATTGGTTATTGGCTGTTTTCAGCTGGACTGTTAGAAAAGCATTGCCGCTGATGGAATTGTTCACCGTTTCATAACCCACCGAGCTAAAGCTTAGTTGTTGTGCCGGTGCCGCCTCGATAGTAAATTCCCCCTGACTGTTGGTTTCCGCCTGACGGCCATTGTTCGTATTTCGGACGGTGACTCCGCTCAGGGGGGTTCCATCCATATCCACCACTTTTCCTTTGATATACTGTTGGACAGTTTGTTGATTTGCCTGCGGCCTATCTATTTTTCTTTTTAATACGATGGTGTTGTTGACAATCTTGTAAGAATAAGACAGTTCTTTTAGGTTATCATCCAAAATTTCTTCAATGGATCCATCCTTATGATGGATCAGAATCTTCTGGTTGTCATTGATCTGTGAGTTGTCGTAAAGAAATACATAGGAACTCTGGCGTTCGATTTCCCGCGCAAACTTCGCAAGCGTATATTCTTTATCATGTAACTTAATTTTGGATTGGCTCACAAAGGCGATAGCCGTGTTATTTACAGTTGCCATGCACTGGATAGCCAGTAAGGCACCAAAGAGTTTTGCCCGTTTATGTGCAAAATGATCAGATGGAAGTTTATACATAATTTAGTAAGGTAAATGTGTGCTATATTTAGATACTTTAAAGTTCTACTTCGATTTTGTTATTTTTCAATTGGCATTTTATATCCAGAAAATTGAGCGTTTCGATTAATTGTTGTGCTGTGGAGTTGCGCTTTATTTTTCCGGTCAATTCACGTTTTTCATTGGTTCCTTTGTAAATTATATCTACATTATACCAACGTTTAATGGCAGAAAGTGCCTGTTTTACTGGTGTGGATTCAAAATAGAAGAACCCATTTTTCCAGGCGATAGCTTCTTCTGTGTTTACATCAGCAATAACTAAGTTATTATTGGTACTGAATGCGGCCTGACCGGGTCTAAGCATTTTAGATCTCCCAGCTTGGGTGACCTGGACTGAACCTTCGATTAAGGTCGTCCGGTTGTCCTCATTTGGATAAGACTTTACATTAAAATGCGTCCCAAATACTCGAATGACCTGTTGATCAGCTTTGACATAGAAGGGTCTTTTCTTATCTGCTGTCACTTCAAAATAAGCTTCGCCAGACAGTTTTACCTCACGGTTATCAGCTGTGAAAGATTCAGGAAAGGTTAGCGTAGACCCCGCATTTAACCAAACCTTGCTGCCATCTGCGAGGATGATGTTGTATTCCGTGCCAATGGGTGTTTCTATCGTATTGGTTTTATTGCTAAGCTTACTTTTGTCAGGAGTAAATTGATATTGAACGGTACCTTCGGCTGTCGTTGTGATTTTTATCTTTCCATCTTGATGCAGCACATGTTGTCTATTATTGGAAAGGTCAATTTTTGTACCGTCAGCAAGTGTTAATATGGCAGTTTTTGTGCCCGGATGGACTTCTTTTTGGACCCGTGTGATTTGCCCTGTTTGCTCATAGTTTGTTAGCCTTACAAGATATAAAGGCAGCCCAAACAGGAGTACTAATGCAGCGGCAATTCCAGCCAATTTGTACCATCTTGGGATCCGTTTGATTTTGGAGTTTTCTATTTCCCGTTTGATATTGGACAATAACAGTTCCCTGAGTTGTTGCTCACTCGTTGCTATATCTGCCGGGATGGGTAAAGGGTTTTCGTTATTTTCCTGATACCACTGTTGTAAATATGCTTCTTCTTCTTTGGTACATGTACCCTGAAGCCATTTGTATGCTAATTGCTCAATTCGAAAACGATTGTTGTCAACCATATTTAGGGGTTATTTCTATATAGTTCCCGAAATAGGAAAATACCCTGACAGAAAGGTGAAAAAAATTACAATGTGATCAGAAAACGTTGAATACCAGTACGTATTTTTTTTAGCGCACGACCTAATTGGGTTTCCACAGTCTTCACGGAGATGTCTAATTCATCCGCAATCTGTTTGTAGGTCATTCCTTGTTCACGGGACAATTTGAATATCAGTTGACATTTCTCTGGGAGCGCAGCGACGAGCTGGTCCAGCCGCGTCCGTAATTCTTCAAATTGAATCCAGTCTTCGGTAGAATTATCGAAATCTACCCAATCGTTGCCATGATTAAAGGCCTCCCGTTTATAACGTTGGGCCATATATTTAAAAATCTTGTATTTAACGGCTACAGCGAGATAAGATGAAACATTACTTTCTATATGTAAATGCTGTCTTCGTAGCCAAATGGAGGTGAAGATATTCTGTACGATTTCCTGTGCATCTTCAAGTGAATCTGTTTTTCGGGCAGCCTGATAGTAGAGCTGCTTCCAGTAGCGCTCATATAATGCTTCGAAAGCTACATTATCATCCTGTTGAATCAATATGATCAACTCTTCATCCGAGTGGCTCCCAATATCTTTCATCTGAGACAATAATCTGTTTTTCTTCGGTTATATTATGTGACCATGCAATTTGTGCTGTAAATGTAGCTACTAATATTCCAATTTTAAAAATTAATATTGTAAACCTAGTTCAGGCTAACCTACTATCTAATTTGATCGCTCCGACAGACGTTCGTTTTTCGGTAAATATGAAATGCGTGTGAATCGGTTCGAAGATCGCGCTTTATCTACTTTAAAGATTGTCTAGTAGTTAAAATAATCAAGGGTACCTATTTTTGCTTTTTGCTGCTTTTTAGCAGTCAAATAGCTTGCTTAAAGCACTGTTAAAGTACATTGCGCTTTGTATGAAAATAGTACTTTATCTGTGCTTAACAAGTGCTATATCTGTACAGGGAACTGGGAGTCTCAAAGTATGCATCGAAAAAAATAGATAAAGTTTTCTATTGTTAATTTATAGTTTTTAAATATTTCTTTCTATTTAAGGCTAATATTTCCCTTAATTATGTGCAACAAAAACTATTGAAACGGCGATATCAATTCTTATTTACGGCGGATATTTGGCTGAGCGGTCGTGGTCATATTGCCTGGATATAATAGCACAAAAAGAGTATCTGATCTGATCGGATACTCTTTTTTGTGCTTTATCTGCTATTATAGCGATTAGAAGTTTGGTTTCAGCAAATATTTATCATAGAAGCGGAAAATATGATCGGCTGCTTCTTCAGCTGTATCCACGATGCGAAAAAGCTTGAGATCCTCTTCACTGATATACTTATTTGACAGCATGGTATTTTGCACCCAGTCCATTAGCCCTTTCCAGTACTCCGAACCGACTAATACAATTGGGAAACGGGCAATCTTACCTGTTTGGATCAAGGTAATCGCTTCAAAGAGTTCGTCCATTGTTCCAAAGCCCCCTGGCATAACGATATAACCTTGGGAGTATTTCATAAACATTACCTTTCGCACAAAAAAGTATTTGAACTCAAGTAATTTATCCCGATCAATATATTTGTTGTGAAACTGTTCAAATGGCAATTCAATATTCAAGCCCACAGATTTTCCGCCAGACTCATAGGCACCTTTATTCGCTGCTTCCATAATCCCGGGCCCACCACCAGATATTATACCATAACCGCGTTCAGTGAGTAGAGCAGCGATATCTACAGCCATCTGATAATATTTGTGTTCACGCGGAGTACGAGCCGAACCAAATATGGATACACAGGGGCCAATTTTAGCTAATTTTTCAAACCCGTCCACAAACTCTGACATGACTTTAAAAATCTGCCATGAATCTTTAACTTTAATTTCCTGCCATGTTTTGTTCTCAAAAGCGCGGATAATTTTATCTTCTTTTGTAATGTCCATATATAACGTTATACATTTAATTTCTAAAACCCATTTTTTTTCAAAAAGGAATACAATATAGCTATTTTTTTAATACTAGCTACTTTTTGCGATTATTCTTACATTTGCATTATGAATTTTTCTTCTAAACTTCTTGAGAACGCGGTTGCGGAATTTGGTAAATTACCGGGTGTGGGACAAAAGACAGCGCTAAGGCTAGTCTTGCATTTATTGAAGCAATCCGATCCTGAAGTGGCCCGTTTTACCGCCTCTATTGACCGATTGAAGGAAGATATTCAGTACTGCCAGGAATGCTTTAATATTTCGGACCATACGACCTGTGAAATATGCAATTCTTTCAAGCGGGATAAAAGCATCGTTTGTGTCGTGGAGGATACACGTGATGTCATGGCCATTGAAAATACGAATTCTTATCAAGGCGTTTATCATGTGCTGGGCGGACTGATTTCGCCCATGGATGGTATCGGTCCAGCTGATCTTAAAATTGAAGGTTTACTTAATCGTATTCAACGTAGTGGTGTAGAGGAGGTTATTTTGGCGTTGTCAGCGACAATGGAGGGGGATACAACGATCTTTTATCTGTACCGGAAGTTGCGTGAATTTGATATTAAGATTACCACAATCGCACGCGGTATTGCATTTGGAGGTGAGCTGGAATATGTCGATGAGCTCACATTGGGCAGATCGATTGCCACGAGAGTACCCTATGAACGAAATGTAGGTTAGTTGTAGGTCAAATAGATCTGTTTGACTCCCTCATGAACTTTTCGGCCTTTCCGTATCTGTTGCTGCCTTACTTCATCCTTTAGGATTTGACTGTTTTCCTTCTTGTTTTTAAGGATGTTGAAATAGGCGATTTTGCCTATAGTCGTTTTTTCAAGTCCCAATAATGCGCAGGAATAGGCTCCTAAAAGGTAGTTGTTATAATACAAGTGCACTTCCCGCATGAGTTTTCTGCCAAACTTGCTTCTTGGATATGCCGCGTTTACCGGTTCTTCCATGAGGGCTTGTGCGAGCGCGACACTATCCTGATCGCCTTCTTTTTGGGTCATTGTCCAATAATACAGTGATTTTATGGCGTCTTCTTCCGAATCTGTAAGAAAATTCAATGGAATGCCCAATAAAGTTCCCACATATTTCCAAAGATGAAATAAGCCTTCAATTTCAGGTTTTAAAATATTGAATTTCATTTGTTTGAGTCCAATTAAGTAAACTAATGAAAAGCCCAGGTTTGTCGCCAGCATATCCCAGGTGTTTAAAGGAATGCCCCATTTGTCAGAATCCCAGTCACCATGTTTTAATATATTCAATCGAGCAAATGAATGGATGCATCGGGTCAATAGAATGGCCTCAATACCGATACCGCCTTTTTTCAATGCGTCATTGGCTGTAATATCAACCCAAAATGTGACGGTTTCTGTTAAACGTTTTACCGCACCTTTTTTCAGTGCCCCGGTAAAAATTAGTGGTTTATTGATCGCACTGGATTCGTAGCCGCCCATAAGACAGTAATCCCGTAAGACAATGAGTCCGGTTAGTCCCGAGCGTTGACTGAGTTCGACCCCCTGCTGTATTTTTTGCCAATCGAGCCATTCGGGTTCCAGGATTACTGTATCCATGAAATCCGAAATCAATCCAACATAATCGGCTTCAATAGTTTTACCACACATATAGTCCCGAATCAGTTGCTGTCCCTTTGCGAAACCAATTTTCAGATGCAAATGTTCCACCAGTTGATCACAGGCTTTGTCATATTGGTATAGCAACGGTATAAATTGTGCTGCCTGCGCTAGGTCAGGAGTGGTCGGCAATTTAGCCAGTAAGCTAGCTCCAATACCTTTTGTCCAGTAAAAGTGAAAAGAGGTTGTGTTAATTTTAAAGCGCTCGGGAATTTTCATTTTTGATAAAATATATATGACTTGAATTCACTCGTTCTGAATTCAAGATGTAACTTATTGGATTGTCCATAATACATAGGAGCCCATTATATCAAGTTTTTGCCCCCTTTTTGTGCATGTGAAGTCTATATAATCTGTCTGACAGGAAATAATGTCACTACAACAGAATTGTCTGGAAATTTTGAAATGAACGCGAAAAGAGCCTTTTGAGGTGATGGAATCAAAGGAAATGTTGCCGATGCTAAAATCGGTCAAGTTCGGAGCACCATCTTTATCTTCCAGCTGATTAACGACATGATCATCAATCTGACGACGTTGTTCAGGGCTTAATAGCTCCCAAAACTGGACGGGATCATCAATCAGTGCGTCAAAATTACCGTCTACTGCGACGGTGAATTGTACTGCGGTTTCTGCCATGTTTTAGTATACATTAAACTCCCTCCAATTGGGGATGTACAAGTTATAAATAGCTTCGGATTCTTTCTTCGTTTTTTTAGAAAATTTACAAAATGCTGCTAAAACAATCAAATTCAACTGTTCTTTATCAAGTTCAATCAATCGCGAAGAAAAACAGATCTCGTTGCCTTGAATTTTATAATTCGAGTTCGATCGCTTGCTTAAACGAATAGCACTGATCGCATAGTTATCCAGTTGTTCTTCCCAAAAAGATACTATTTTGATCAATTCATTGTATAAAAGATTTATACTCCATGCTTTGAGTAACTTTAAGGTGTTTACATTTTTTCGTTGATGAATCCAGATGCTGCTTGACTTAAGTTCAATGGATGCAGCAGATACCGTCGAAAAAACCTTAACAAGGTAAGGCTTCTTGAATAGATAATAAGGGTTTTCAAGATAAGAATAGGATTGATCTTCTCCCTGGTCTACTGGCGGATTGAGCTTGATATATTGCTTCAAAGAGTTAATATCGTAATAAGGCGGGGCATAGATACGATAGGGAGTATGTGTTCCCTGAATCTGAATATAATCTTTGTTCCAGCTGACGATTTCATAAAAATTATGATCAATTTCAATCTGCATATAAAAACTTTTTTTTAAAGTTATTTGAAAACCCGTCGGGCTGTTTTTCGTTCTAAACTGGATTTTTAGTCCTGCGCAACTTCCGATTTTCTATAAACTGAAATCAAAGTAACTATATTTTTGCATTAAACCCATTAATTGGGCGAAAATTCCTTCATTGGCTAAATTGCCATTTTTGTTTTCCAGGATTTATGATTTATCTTTGAATCTGTTTATGCATCATCCCACTGACCATTTCCCAATATTAAATCTGCAGAAATTCTACGATGGAATAATGTCCGACCGTGATTTACTTTTTCATGAATTAAGCGGAAAGCGGGAGATTGAAGAACCTCACAAGCACGATTTTTTTATTTTACTGCTCTTCGAAAAAGGGACCGGTACGCATAGCGTAGACTTTGAGACTTTTAATTTAGGGGAGCGTCAATTGCACCTTGTATTTCCAGGACAGGTACATCAATGGTCGATGACAGACCCTACACATGGGTTGCAATTGATGATCAGCAGGTCGTGGTTTGAAAGCCTTTTACCTGCATTGCGCTTTCCAGTATCCTATTATTTGCGGCATTTGGTGATTGCTTTATCCAAATCAGGTTATCAGGCTCTGGAACAGGAATTTCGGGCGATTTCCAAAGACTTGAAAGAAAAAGAAATTCTATGGGAACTCATCTACGCCAGGGTCAAAGTAATTGCATTGCTGATCAGTAAATTTGTCGCTGACAATTTTAACGATTATGACCAATATCAGGATAACCCAATCATTGCGAAATTTGTGCAATTGATAGATTGTTGGTATAAAACTGAACGATCTGTTGCGTTTTATGCGGAGAAATTAAACATTTCTGCCAATTATCTGAATGTACTTAGCAATAAAATTTTTCAGGTATCGGCTTCTGCTTTGATTCAGGAGCGGATATTGCTGGAAGCCAAAAGATTGCTGAAAATATCGAATAAATCCGTTAAGGATATTGTTTTTGACCTGGGCTTTTATGACAATGCTAGTTTTAGTAAGTTTTTCAAGAGCCATACCGATATGACGCCTAGCCAATTTAGGACCCAACCATAATATTTACAAATGATGTGATAATATCTACAAAGCGGAAAGCTCCAAATAGCCTAGTTTTGAAAAAAAATGATATTGTCATGAACGAATTAATTCAGCGCAGTGAGCAGTATACACTGGAAAATGTACGATTGGAAACGGGTTTTCTATACCGGGAAGGACAAGTTATTGGAACTGATACCGCGCTTTTTTCCATAACGGTAACGGATGGAAAAATACAGGAAATTCGGCCGGCCCAAACCGGCGATGGAAAAGGACCATTCAATGCCAATGGAAAGTTGGCATTACCTGCATTTAGGGATATGCACATTCACTTGGATAAAACGTTATACGGTCTTCCTTGGAAAGCTGTATTTCCTAAAAACAGGACGGTGAAGGATATGATCGCACGCGAGCAGGAAATTATTCCTGAACTACTCAATACATCCGTAGAAAGAGCCGAAAAACTAATTATGTTGTTACAAGGCTATGGAACTCATTTTGCGAGGACACATTTTAACGTTGACCCAACCTCGGGGACTAAATCATTGGAACATCTGCTCAGGGCACTCGAGCATGTGAAAGCGTCTTTTGGTGCGGAATTGGTTGCCTTCCCACAACATGGATTGTATTACACGGATTCAACCGGACTGATGCGTGAAATTGCCGCTTGGGACAAGGTTGATTTTATAGGCGGTTTAGATCCTTATAGTATAGACGGAAGTATTGAAAAACCGATTGACTTTACTGTTCAGTTAGCCTTGGACAACAAAAAAGGAATTGATATTCACTTGCATGAGGGGGGAGAATCAGGTGCTAAAACCATTCATTATTTAATAGATAAAGTGCTTGAGAATCCCGAGCTACAGGGGCGTACATTTATCAGTCATGCCTTTGCATTGGGGTATATGGCTCCAAAGGATCTGCAATACACCGCCGAACGTTTGGCCGCAGCCAAAGTCGGCATTGCCAGTTCGGTTCCTTTACGAAATATGCTCATGCCATTACCGCAACTACGCAAGGCTGGAGTGGAGGTACTTATAGGAAATGATAATGTACAGGATCATTGGGGCACTTTCGGCAGTGGAAATATGCTGCAAAAAGCCAATCTTGCAGCACAATTGTATGGTTACGAAACGGAATTTGACCTATCCCGAAGTTTGTATTATGCTACAAATGGGAAATTACCTTTGGATGATAAGGGCAATAGGACATGGCCAAAGGTAGGTGATGAGGCAAGTTTCTTACTGGTGGATGCAAGCTGCTCCGCGGAAGCGGTATCGCGAATTTCTGCTGTAGACGGACTGTTGCATAAGGGCAATATCGTAAAATGGCGTAATTCGCCACCTATTCAATTTGCTTAAACGCCCCATTTATAGTACTATGTAGCCACTTTTTATCCTCAAAAATAGAAAGTGGTTTTTTTCAGATCAACTGTTTTCTAACGCCGTTATTCTACAAAGACTGTCTTGCAATAATCAATCTTATAGTTATTCTTTTCGACAGCCAGTTGTACCTCGTTTTGTGTCTTTATATCATCGCCGTAATCTATAAATATGCTGTATTTATTTGTGCCTAACTTTTTGATAAGTACATTGTTGATCCTTAGGGCATCATCATTGCCTCGGCCAAATAACCACATTTCCTGTGTTTGTAGAGGATAAATCTTTTCCCATTTGGTTTTGTATCGTGCTTTTGCGACGGGTAATTCAGCATCTGTCAGGTTAGAAGGACCATAGATTTCATTGGCATCTTGCAGGAATTCCATAAAACGTGCCGTACAGACGGTCTCTTCTTTGTCTAAATAATAACAATACTTTCCAGAATTGCCACCTTCGCAGCGAAAAATGGCCTCCAGCCATTCTTTGGCCGGATCTGCAGCTGCTTTTGACGTAACTTGATCATTGTTTTTTGTGCTGTCCGATAGCAAGATCCTTTTTTCGTTTTTACGCATTTCCCTGGCCGGATTATTCGTCTTGTCCGAGCCTTTACAGCCTGCGCTAGCAAGCAATACAGCCAATATGGCCGAAAATATTTTTACACTCATTTTAGGATGATTTCATGTTGTTTATGCAGACGTAAAATTAGTATTTATATCGGAAGCCGTTATCATGGATTTCAGTGATATTTTTTGCTTTCGAATGGTTCGTGTACGTCAACTACGCTATGGTTTTTTCTCGTGTACGCATTCTAATTGCGCATTAATTTTTTTTACTCTTATGTGTGGTCAGATTTTAAATTTTTTATATTTTATAATCAGTGTGTTGTGTTTTTGTTTGCTATTTTTTTGTGGTTTAATTATACTGCGCAACTTGCCTGCATACTCGCCGTGCGATCTTTGTCATGTCAGCAATGATAAACGTTCTTTGATGAAAATAATAGCAAAATGCTTTTAAGATATGTGCCTCTCTGTGAAGGGAGCACGAAAATACTCTCAGGCTTTGACTTGCATCCCAGTCTCCTGTTTCTGTATAGCAGGATAGTGTTGTTCCCGATGGGATTCAATATACTGATAAGATGAAAAGCATGAGAGAAGATTGCCAGGGATGAAGGTTCGAATCCTTCCCTCGAAAGGGGTAGCTCAAGGGTAGAGCATGGCCTTTGTTTGTATCGTGTGGGTTCGAATCCCACTTCCATTTTCGGATGGAATAGCATAAGGGTATTGCACAGAATTTAGGTTCTGGATTTGAAAGTTAACCTTCTTTAGAAAGGTCAGTTAATTAAAGCTTGCTATAATTTGTCTGGTCTTGGAGAGCGCTTTGTTTCTCTTCGGGACAGTTGGTGAAGGGCCTGCGATCGGGAACATCTCAAACAGAGCCGATACAGGAAGAGGGGATAGCAGCTCGCGGTGCTAGCTGTCTTGAAGTTTCTAAGTGTAAAGGTCTGTATGGGCTCTTTTTGATTCCGCCCTGCATTGATGGACAAATAATAGCAGGTTTTTCATTAGATAATAGTATAAAACAAAAGATAGTATGAAAAGAGTACAAGTAAATGGCAATGAAATTGGATTGGTGGTTAAGAATAACCAAGTCATCCGCGTATTGGAAACCGGTAAATACTGGTTGGGTTTCGGCGAAAAACTGGAGCTATACAATAGGGCACATTCATTTCCGTCCAACCACAACATTGATGTGCTCTTACTGCTGGAGGGCTTTCGTGAATTGGTTGACATTGTTGAAGTGGAGGATACCGCCATTGCGCTCGTTTTCTTAAACAATAATTTTGAGAAGACCTTGGCGGCAGGTAGACATGTATTCTGGAAAGGTCTACAGTTGCGTAAATTTCAATTGGAGGATATTTCGGAAATCGAAATACCGGCTTCTGTCAACCGTCAATTGTTTGAAAAGCAAACTTTGGCTTACTATATCCGCCAATATAAAGTGGAACCAAATGAGAAAGGCTTACTTTTTGTTGATGGTGTGTTTACGGAAATTTTAAATCCAGGAACATATTTTTGGTGGAAGAATGCAAAAACAATCGCAGTTTCAAAAGCGGATATACGTGTGTTGACCTTGGATGTGGTCGGACAGGAGATTCTATCGCGGGACAAAGCACAGATACGAGTCAATTTCACTTTACAATATCAAATCGTGGATATCGTGAAAGCGCTGTTGGATCATAGAGAATACGAGAAGCAATTGTATGCGGTGATGCAGTTAAATCTGCGTACCTATATCGGGCAGATGACTTTGGACGAACTGATGGAGAAGAAGACCGAGATCAGCAGCTATATTTTAGAAAATACCACTGCTTATATCGCCGGACTGGGACTACGCTTATTAACTTGCGGTGTCAAAGACATTATTCTTCCCGGAGATGTCCGTGATATTATGAATCAGGTGCTGATCGCAGAAAAACGGGCACAGGCAAATATTATTATGCGGCGTGAAGAAACCGCTTCCACAAGAAGTTTGCTCAACACGGCGAAACTTATGGAGGAGAACAACATGTTGTTTAAATTGAAAGAAATGGAATATGTAGAAAAAATCGCCGAAAAGATCAATAGCATATCTGTTTCAGGAAATGGACAGATTGTCGATCAGTTAAAGCAATTGTTTGTGAAATAACGAGCATAGAAAGGATATAAAATTGGAAAAAAGAGGTGCAGGTGGCAATTGTAAAGAGGTATTGCCACCTGTTTGGAATTCGGTTAATTCCCCTCAATAACAAAAAGATAAAAAATGGAAAATAAAAGAATCAACGGCAATGATCTGATTGCATTGGGATATAAAGAAAATCATACATTGGGTGCTGCGTTGAAAATCAATAGCAAGCGACACGGTTTGACCAAAACGGAAATGTTGGACAAATTTAAAGCTGTGCTGGAAAATCCATCCGCATATGTGGAGGATACGGTGTTCAGTGTACTGGCGCATGCCATATTAGGCCAGGATACAGTAGATGCCTTCCTGATTGCCCTAAATGAAAATCCCATGGGATATACCATTTATGGGGAGTCTGAAATTGAAGCGGGGGCCAAGGAGCAGATGAACGTGGCGATGAAGCTTCCTGTGACCGTTGCCGGTGCATTAATGCCGGATGCGCATCAAGGTTATGGCCTTCCGATAGGCGGTGTACTGGCGACCAATAATGCGGTGATCCCGTATGGCGTAGGGGTTGATATTGGTTGTCGAATGGCTTTGTCCATATTTGATCTGCCAGCATCCCTTTTGGACACACATACCGATACATTAAAGGAAACTATCCTGAAACATACGCGATTTGGCGCCGGTAATGGGTATCTGAAACACGAACGCGTGGAGCACGCAGTGTTGGAAAACTCCTTGTTTTCGGAGAATAATCTGCTTGCATCGTTAAAAGATAAAGCATGGACGCAGTTAGGTTCTTCGGGGGGCGGCAACCACTTTGTGGAATTTGGGATGGTGGAATTCAATGAAAAGGATGAAGTACTGGATATTGAGAAAGGAATTTACTTGGGCTTGCTAACACATTCTGGATCCCGAGGATTGGGGGCCACCGTGGCTGCTCACTATACCAAATTGGCTAAGTCTTTATGTAAGCTGCCTTATCAAGCGCAGCATCTGGCTTATCTGGACTTAGATACAA
This sequence comes from Sphingobacterium sp. HMA12, assembly GCF_002933815.1. GTDB lineage: Bacteria > Bacteroidota > Bacteroidia > Sphingobacteriales > Sphingobacteriaceae > Sphingobacterium. The sequence continues at coordinate 1,563,766 of NZ_BEYR01000001.1, read as the reverse complement.
TGGAAGGACAGGAGTATTGGTTGGCAATGAATTTAGCGGGTGATTACGCTTCTGCCTGTCACGAAGTTATCCATGAAAAGATAAAAACTGCTTTGGGTGCCGAGCTGCTGGCGAAAATTGAAAACCATCATAATTTTGCTTGGAAAGAACGCTGGAATGACCGAGAGGTTATAGTACACCGAAAAGGCGCTACTCCTGCGGCCAAAGGAGTCTTGGGGATTATTCCGGGCTCCATGGCGACTCCGGGTTTTTTGGTTCGCGGAAAGGGTGAGATGGCGGCGATTCAATCGGCTTCCCATGGTGCGGGGCGTTTAATGAGCCGTACGCAGGCGATCAAAACGCTTTCGTCCGTTGAACTGAAAAATATACTGACTGATCAGGGAATTACGTTGTTAGGGGCGGGAATGGATGAAGCGCCTATGGCATACAAAGACATTCATACTGTCATGGCCTCCCAAGAGGAATTGGTGGATATTGTGGCTAAGTTCTCACCAAAGATTGTTCGCATGGCAGACGATGGTAGCCGTGAGGACTAACATGGAACTGCTTTTTTGTTTTTTTAATTGTGTGATCCATTCTGGCCTTTCAGACAGGTCTTATGAATTCCTCGTGTTGGCAGCTTGTATAAAAGCAAACAAGCTGTTAACTATGGGCGACTTCTTTATAGGTGTACACATTATAAGGGTAGATCTTTTTGGCAAGCAATTTAGAGACAAGACTGGACAGCAGCAACGGTGCGAATAGTATATAACCTGAAGGAACGATACTTGCAACGATAAAAATTGCTGTAAAAGGAGCATGGATGGCTGCCGAAAGCATAGCAGCTGCGCCAAATAACGCGAAATTAATGACAATGAGCTGGGTGCCGAGATAATGGTTGCAAATCTGTGCAAAAAACACGCCGAAGAGTGCACCCGTTACAATACTTGGTGCGAAGACGCCACCATCACCGCCAGCGCCCAAGGTAAGCGCCGCCGCCAAAGGTTTTAACAGCACCAACAAAAGCAATGGGAGTACATATAGCCAATTGACCGATCCATGCAAACTACTTTCCAGGATTTCTCCAAGACCATGATAACTATCACCATACAATAGCGGTAGAAAGAATATCAGCAGGCCCACACTGAGCGCTCCCAAATTGACCCGAATAAAATTATTCTTTATTCCAGCAAAGAACGATTTTGCATAGATCACAATTTTAGTGAAATACAGCGCCAATAAACCGGCTATTAATGCCAGGATAATAATATAAGGAATTGCCTGCCATTGCCATTGCTTTGCCGCGAAGTGAAACAAGGGAGCCGCATCCATACAGTAAACAAATAAAGAAGCAACAAGCATTGAACTGATACCACTTATCATTAGTGTTTTGTTGTATTTTCTGGAAATAACTTCAAAGGCAAATAATAGGCCGCCCAATGCGCTGCCAAACAATAAGGTCACTCCGGCGATAACACCGGCGCAGATCAGTTCGGTCTTATAGGCCCAGGCGGGATGGAGGCGTTTATAGGCCTGATTACCTACCGTTGCTGTTGCGACCACCGTTGAGACTTCAATCCCTGTTGATCCACCGAAAATAACGGTCAAAAAGCCATTGATATAATGGGATGGAATTTTAAAAAAAGGTAAATGATCTTTTCGTGTCTCGAGTGTCGTGTAAATCTCCTTGATCCCTTTATTTTTTCTATTTTGAAAAGCATATTTCCGGAGGAAATATATTGCTGTGATGCCTATGCTGGGCAAGATGATAAATAGTCGGCGATCTAGGTGTACAACGCGCTCCGCTATACTTTCCTGAATGTAGCCCGTGATATGTTTGAGGCTATAGGCCAACAAGCAACAGATCACGCTCACAATAACTGAGCTTCCAGTTAATTTAAGGTAGCTATATCGAACAATTTTCCTGCGATGTGTGGTGGTGCCCTGCATATTGTTTTGCTTTAAATCGGCACAAAGGTAAAAGATATTTTGGCGAAAATAAAAGCAAGGCGGCTCCGACATACCTATTGTTACATTGGCTGACAGAGCCGTTCATGTTGTCAGGGTTTAACAAATTGAGCTGTTATCGCCCCGATGGGTGCTATTCAGTTATTTTGCTTATTGGAGCGCGATGAAAATATCGACTTTAGCTTGTTCGGGATTTTGTGCCTTTTCTCCATAAACTTCAAAATCTGCTGAAAATGCGCGCGGGAGATCGGCTTCCCAAATGTTCAGCCATGCGTCGTAAACAATGCCCGCTTCCAGATTCCCTTTAGCTTCGACATGATAGTAGACATTTTCCTCAATGCGTATGCCGTCCATGTCATCCGGAACATCATCGAGGTGGGCAACCTTGCAGCCCAGCAAAGTGGTGTAGGGTAGGGTGTGATCCTTTTCATACTCGGTATAAACACAATAGAGCTCATTGGAAACTTTGTTTGGAATCCGGTTCATGATATCATTTTCAAAAAATCGAGCCCAGAGATCCGGAATATCTTTGGCGGCCTGACTGTTCTGATTGCTTGTGCGTATCGCAATTCCAATAATATTAAAAGAAGGAATAGATCTGTTTTTCATGCGTTTTATATTTTCTCCAAAAATAGATCCGCCAACTGACAACTGTCTGTCATTAGGAATCACTGAAATAAAAAATTATTGTTCCTGAAGCTTTAAGTCAATGTGATTCATGTATTACTTTATGTAAATCAAAAGTATGTCCTTGTCCGGATTTTCCCTCAACTGAGATGTGCAGACGATCACCTTCAAGTCGGGTATAGCGTATGTGTTTGGGAAAATCGTGGGCAATATTGCTAAACGAATACGTGCTGTCCTGATAGCTTAATTCGAAATCTATTTCTTTTCCATTGTTTTGACCGATCACTAGTGCCGAATAGATAATTTTATTGCCCTGTTTTCTAATTTTCAGGTACTCACTTATTATTTTCTGACCATTTTTTATCGCATAGGACATGCCCTTTAATTCACTGTCGCTGATCTGGTCCCAGTGCTCGTAACTGTCTTTACCAACTACTTTCCAGGTGCCTTGTAGAAAGGTCGGAAAGGGGCTTTGTGCGGATACTGACTTGGACAAAACGATACAGAAAAGACTAAGCCACACGATTATTGATTTTTTCATTTCTATATTAATTTAGTTTATAACAGGCTGTTGGTTTTTGTTACCTAAATGTATAGTATAGTTCTAAATCCACGTGCGGCATAATAGGAGATCGCGCCATTGTGGTAGGTGAAAACATGATTATAGCGCCGATCACAAAATAGAGCACCTCCGAGTTGGCGGATGGCTGCAGGTGTTTGTATCCAGCTTGATGTTTTCAGATCAAATTCTCCCAAAGTTTGCAGCTGTCGATATTGTTCTTCTGTCAGTAGTTCGACACCCATTTGTTTGGCTATTTCTACTGCACTGCCCGCAGGTTTATTTTCTTTTCTGGAATCCAGTGCAGCTTGATCAAAGCACAGACTCCTTCTTCCTTTTGGGCTTTCTGTTGCGCAATCGACAAATAGATAAGTATTGCTGACTGGATCGAGGCCGATAACATCAGGTTCGCCACCGCTCAATTCCATTTGCTGCAAACTCCAGGCCTTGGCCGGGTTTGCTTCGATTCTTTGCTGTATCGGTTCCCAAACGAGTTGCTGATGTCTTTGCATGTTAGCCTCAAATCTGGCCATAAGCACATTTAACAATGCAGTTTGCTCGGTCGCTGAAAGTGATTTTTTCATATTTGGTATAATTTGTATCTAAAATACACAATTAAAATAGATCTGTTTATTACTGCTTCTTGTGATTCAGCTAAATTACATAGTTGCGAATTGAATTAAATTTATATTTTTACGTTCAAATTTTAATAAAATATGGCTTCAGGAATATTTGCAATCTTAGATGATATTGCAGCTTTAATGGATGATGTTGCCGTTGCTAGTAAGATCGCAACCAAGAAAACAGTAGGAATTTTGGGTGATGATTTGGCCGTGAATGCGGAAAAGGCAACTGGTTTTTTGGCATCGAGGGAATTGCCTGTTCTGTGGGCGATTACCAAAGGTTCACTCATCAATAAACTGATTATCGTTCCGATAGCTTTGGTATTGAATGTCTTTTTTCCGATCGCGATCAAATACATTTTGATTTTAGGTGGATTTTATCTGGCTTTTGAAGGGGTTGAAAAGATTATCGAATATTTATTTCACCGTAAACATAAGGCAGGTGAGACCAAGGTTGAAGAGGTGATCGAAGAAAACAATATGGAAGCCGAAAAGTCCAAAGTTAAAGCAGCGATCACAACGGATTTCATCCTTTCTGTGGAAATCGTGATTATTGCTTTGGGAACAGTATTGGATAAAAGTCTAACCTTACAGATTATTACCGTTTGTGTAGTCGCTCTTCTTGCTACTGTAGGGGTCTACGGTATCGTTGCATTAATTGTTCGGATGGATGATGCGGGTTATAAATTGATCAGGAATGCAAAAGAAAAAGGACCACTGGCCAGTTTGGGCAAATTGCTGGTGCGTGCCCTCCCTGTTATTATCAAATTGCTGGCCGTGGTGGGTACCATTGCCTTAATTTTGGTTTCGGGTGGTATTTTTACCCATTATATAGATTTCCTACATCACGCCTTGCCGGATTTTCCGGGTATAGTTAAGGAGCTTTTGTTTGGACTTGGGGGAGGCATTATTGCGGTGTTACTTTTTACCATAGGAAAGAAAATTTTTGGCAAAAAGAAGACCGCAAGCGCGATATAATTACTGAATAAATAGTTTATAAAATAAAAGCTAGTAAGTGATTACTAGCTTTTATTTTATAAAAAATTTGTATGAATTAGATTTCCTCCGCGACAGCTTCGGCAGCAGCGTCCAATTCGACCGGTTCACCTTTTGTATTGATTAGTATAACATCATCAGATCCTTCTTTTGTGACGGATGCAACACCATCGCTGAAAGAGGTTGCGCCGCTGTAGATAAAAGGAATTGCAATTTTTCCCAGACCATTCAAATAACCGTATTTGCCGTCTTTACTCGAAAGGAAAAGATTCGGTTCTTCGGTTATTGAAATAAAATCATAGGCTGGCGTGAGGATCTTATTTGTTTTTATGTCAACCAGACTGTATTTGTCATTTTCGACACAAATGAAATGTGTGCCATTATTCTCCGAGATGAAGCTATAGCTTGCCGGTACAACGGTTTTTCCGGCCTGATTCAAGATCCCGTATTTTTCATTCTGCTGGAAAACGGCGTAAGCGCCATTGATAAATGAAATCATATCATAATTGGCCGGGATAAGTACTTTACCTGCTTTGTCCAGTATACCATATTTTTCATTTGTTCCAAATAGAAACTGCTCCGAATTATCGTCATAGCTTAAATAATCGTATTGAAAAGGGATCACGGTTTTTCCCGTAAGATTGATTGCACCATATTTCTCGTTTTTAAACTGAACAACGCTTACTTCACCGACAAATGGCGTAATGTAATGGTATTGTGCTGGTACAACGATTTGTTGGGCATCATCCTGGAGTCCCATAAGACCAGAAGTACTATCTTCAAATAAGTATAGATTTTCGGCCATTTGATTATTTTCTTCACCCTCCTGTTCTTCGCTGTAGATGGAATCTACTTGGTCATAGTCTTCGGGAACGATAAAATCGATGTCATTCAGCTGGCTGTTCGCTACACTTTGGGCCACAATATCTACGCCCAGCGGTGTGGTTACCTGTAAAACGCCGCCCGGAATTTTTTTGAAAATATCAAAACCTTCCCAATAGATAACTGGCAGTTTCTCACTATACCAGATGGATAAGGCGGTATTTCCTTCGATATCTTCTATATTAGGGAGTTCGATCTGCGCTAATTTGCAAGGGTAACCGGCGATATTTTTAGTTTGGCCCGGAACCAATTTGATCGAGAAGGAAGTTGCTTCTTCTTCGTGTACCGTGTATTTCGATAAGGACGGATAGAGTATGGTCGACTTATCTTCATTCTTTTTAGCCAGAAAAATAGATTCCTGTCCATCGGCTGAGGAGACTACTTTTATCTTGTCATTACTGACATAGGCTTCATACAGGGAGACCGGAGCTCCCTGCTCGGTGCCCTGATTAGCGTTTGTAAAAACAATGGCGTAATCGATTTTAAACGCTTTATTGATCTGTGCGAGAGATACCGTGCTGGCAGCCATCAAAACTGCGAATGATAAGAATGTTTTTTTCATCAGAATAATTTGCTTTTAGCGGTGAGGAAACGATCAAGAGCTTATATGGATAAGGTATATTTGCCATTATAAGTGCATGATAGGTTCATCTACCTAAAATTGATAGGCAAATATGATGATTTAGGATAAGCTCTTTTATCCCTGAAATCCGTTATTTAGTCGATTGTTGATTAAAAACCATTGCCGTGCGCGATGCTGAAAATTCTGCTCAGTCGATCAGCAATTGATATTTAGCCAATAAGCCTGGTAATTGTTCCGGTTCGAATTTACTCTTTTTCATCCGATTGGCTTCGGGATCCATTTGAATATGAACCGAAGTCCGAAAGTCACAGCCTTCCAGATTGCATTGCTCAAACCGTGCGTTTAGGAAGTTACAATTTTTGAAGATAGCCTGTTGGAGGTTGGCTTTTTCAAAATCAACATGTTGCAATGAACACTGTTCAAATTTAAATTTCTTCATATTACGTTCAAAAAAAGAAGCGTAATCCAATGTGGTATTCTTCATTTCGATATGAAAAGAGAATGAACTACATTCATTGAACAGGATACCCAACATCTTGCAGTCCTGAAAAATAATATGATCCAATTGTGTTCCTTTTAATTTTATATTGGATAAATTACAGGATTTAAATTCACAATTTGTAAATATCAAATCAGCCATTGCGGCGTTTTGGAAATCGCAATATTCAAATGTGCATTTATAAAATTCTGTAATCTGCTGTAATTCTTTGTTGAAGTTTACATTCGAAATAGTCTGCTCTACCAGTTCTTCCATGATTTGTCTATCTACGTAATTATCGGGATTGATTGCAGACGAAAATACAGTTTTATCATTGATAATGGAAGGATAACTGATTTAATCCCTTACATTGCCCGGAAGACAAAAATGGCTGACTTCAGGGAGAAAAATCCCTTGTTATCGGATGTAACTTTGGCAAGTCGCCAAACATCTTGGTGTGTTGGCCGGAAATATTGTCCAAATAGAACTCTGGTAGGTTTTTATATAGGTTGTGAAAGGGGCGCGATATATCGTGCCCCCTTTTATTTGCTATCGGTCAATAAGGCTCTGAATTAATTATTTTTTAAATATTGCCTTAATACATACTGTAAAATACCGTCATTTTTGAAATATTCGATTTCGATAGCTGAATCCAGTCTTGCTCTGACCTGAAACGTGATTGTTTTCCCATTGTCGTGAACAGCTTTTACATCTAGCAGTTTATGCGGTGTTAGCTCATTTGCCAAGCCAGTGATGGTATAGGTTTCAGTGCCATCAAGTCCCAACTTTTCGGCATTCTCACCGTTGATAAAGACAAGCGGTGCTACTCCCATCCCCACGAGATTGCTTCGATGGATACGTTCAAAGCTTTCGGCAATGACCGCCCTTACGCCAAGGAGAAAAGTTCCTTTGGCTGCCCAATCCCGGGACGATCCTGAACCGTAATCTTTTCCGGCCAAAACGATCAGTGGCGTATCGGTTTTTCGATATTCCATTGCCGTATCATAGACTGTTTTCACTTCATTTGTTGGAAAATACCGGCTGAAACCACCTTCCTGATCGATAATTTTGTTTTTAATGCGCACATTGGCAAAGGTTCCACGCATCATCACCTCATGATTACCACGTCTAGAGCCATAGGAGTTGAAATCTTCGCTATTCACCCGATGTGCTTTTAAGTATTTCCCGGCTGCGGTATCTTCCTTAAAAGAACCTGCAGGAGATATATGGTCTGTTGTGACAGAGTCCCCTAAATAAAGCAATACCCTAGCATTTTGGATGTCTTCGATAGGCTGCGGAACTGCCTGTAGGTTCTCAAAAAACGGGGATTCTTTAATATAGGTTGAGCTGTTGTCCCATTGGTAATTTTGGTCAAGGTTGACTTCCAGATCCTGCCAGTCCGTAGATCCGTCGAAAATAACGTCATATACTTCCTGGAAATCAGATTGTTTGACACATTCGTTAACGGTTTTGGTGATTTCTTCGCGACTTGGCCAGATATCTTTTAAATAAACCGGTTGGCCATTTGGATCATAGTCCAATGGTTCCTCCATTAGATTGATATCCACTCGACCTACCAAGGCATAGGCAACAACCAGCATTGGAGACATCAAAAAGTTCATTTTAACCTGCGGATGGACACGTGCTTCAAAGTTTCTATTTCCTGACAGTACCGAGGCAACGATTAATTCTCCTTTCTCGACTGCTTCAGCAATTTGGGGTGGGAGTGGTCCGGAGTTTCCAATACAGGAAGTGCAGCCATAACCTACGGTGTGAAATCTTAGCGCATCAAGATCTGCATTCAGACCAGATCTTTCGAGGTATTGTGTTACTACTTTTGAGCCCGGGGCCAGTGAGGTCTTTACCCATGATTTTGTGCGCAAACCACGTTCAATCGCATTTCTGGCTAATAGACCTGCACCGATCATCACAGTCGGATTAGAGGTATTGGTACAACTGGTTATCGCAGCAATAGCAATACTACCGTCGCTGACGATATATTCCTTGTGATTGTGTTTGATGCGTACGGCATGTATGGACTCTGAAATAACTTCATGGGGAGAAGCATGCTCAACGGGAACTTTTCCAAAAGTAAATTCGGTACCCGACCCACCATCGGCCAACCAGGCTGATTCTGAACGCTGTGGCATTGGAATATATTGCCTATGGTGTTCGCTATCTAATAGCTGTGAAAACTTATTATTTAGATCCTTGACCAAAATTTTGTCTTGTGGGCGTTTGGGGCCTGAGACAGTTGGTTCTAGTGTGCTTAGGTCAAATTCCACTACCGAAGAGTATGAGATCTGTTCCTTTCCCGTGCGCCAGAGTAAATTGCGTTTACAGTATTCTTCGACAATTTTGATTTCCTGTTCGGTTCGATTGGTACTGTGCATGTATTCCAGCGTACGGTCATCTATTGGAAAATAGGTGACTGTACAACCAAACTCGGGCGACATATTGGATATGGTGGCGCGGTCTGTCACCGATAATGTATCCAATCCATCTCCAAAGACCTCGACAAATTTTCCGACAACACCCTTGTCGCGTAAGATCTTTGTAATCGAAAGAACCATATCGGTTGCGGTGCAGATATCCGGAATTTTGCCTGTAAGTTTGAGCCCGATTACTTCCGGACAGGTGAAGAAGATGGGTTGTCCCAGCATGGCGGCTTCGGCTTCGATACCACCAACACCCCAGCCCAGAACACCGATTCCATTCACCATTGGCGTATGCGAATCGGTACCCACCAAGGTGTCTGGAAAAAGCCAATTATCACGGGCAATAACACCTTTGGCAAGGTATTCTAAGTTTACCTGATGGCAGATTCCCATTCCTGGCGGAACGACAGTGAAATTTTTTAAACCTTTTTGCGCCCATTTTAAAAGCTCATAACGTTCCCGGTTGCGCTCATATTCCAATTCGACGTTTTTGTCATAAGAATACTCTGTCCCAAAATAATCCACCTGCACCGAATGGTCAATCACCAGATCCACCGGAATTGCCGGATTGATTTTCTGGCCATCCTTACCATGTCGAATAAATTCAGCCCTTAAGGAAGCCATGTCGACAACAGCAGGAACGCCCGTAAAATCCTGCATCAGAATGCGTGCCGGCTTAAATGGAATATCCTTATCAACGGGCTGCGGAGACCAACCGATCAAGGTGCTGACATGTTCATCCGTTATACTAAATCCATCATGATTACGTAATACATTTTCCAGGAGAATTCGGATACTAAAAGGGAGGTGCTCAATATTACTTTCTGGTAGATCCCTTAGGGAGCTATACTGATACACTCTTCCATCGATTTCGATTTCCTGAATTGATTTTTCCTTGCTCATATTGATTTACTTATTATATAGTATATAATAAGCATATCCGTAAATTTGTTTGTAATAACTTTTAGACAAATCATTTCTTTCAGTTGTTGAACTGCACAAAATCAGCCGTTTCAGATCAGGAATAAATTTGGGCTACGTTTTATTCGAACTAAATACCTGTTTATTCCTATATTATGTTTGATAGTTTCAAGATTTAAATCTTTTAATCAGACGGTTTAAATCGGTTGATATCCGTACAATCATTTGCTAGATCAGACGTTTAAGTTAATGTCCTTTTATTGGAGAAAACAAGATGGAAATAAAAAATACATTCAGATTGATTACCGCTAGCTTATTGCTTTCTATACTATTCGTCGATACAACATTCAGTTATGCCCATCCCGGAGAACAGAAAGAAAGGACAGTTATGTTAAGCAAGAATGAGGAGGTTAGCTTTAAAGACAACAAAGGAAATGTTGTTTCATTAAATCAGCTCAAAGGTAAGGTTGTCCTGATCAATCTTTGGGCGACATGGTGTTCACCCTGTCTGGCGGAAATGCCTTCTCTGGACAAGCTGTATAAGGATTTTCTGGAGAATAGCCAGATCGTGTTTTTGTCCGTGGACGTTGACGGTAACCTAAAATCTTCAGCGAAATTTCTAAAAAAGCGGAAGTATAGTCTTCCGCTCTATCAACTAAATTCAGCATTGCCAAAAGAATGGAGTACGACAAGTATACCGACCACCATTATACTGGATAAGGTGGGCAAATTGGTCAACAAGCATGTTGGAGGGATGAATTTCGGATCAGTGAAGTTTAGAGAGGCCTTAAAACAATTAACTGAAGAATAAGTTGGAAGGTAATTGAATCTGCTCATTCGGTGCAAACTTAAATTTGCGGATTCATTTAGTATTCTGCCATTTTCTTGCTAATTTTGCATGCTAATTGTATAAGGAGAATTTATATATGCCCGTCAAACTTCCTAATAACCTTCCTGCGATAGAACTTTTAAAAAAGGAGAATATCTTTGTCATGAGTGACTTAAGAGCAAATGAGCAGGATATTAGACCATTACGTGTTTTGGTCCTTAATCTCATGCCGCTTAAGATCACAACAGAGACCGATTTTATTCGTTTACTTTCCAATAATCCTTTGCAAGTGGAGATGGAGTTTCTTCGACTGGAAACCCACGTGTCCAAAAATACACCCGAGGAACACTTGGAGATGTTTTATAAAAGCCTGAGTGAAGTGAAAGAGAACTTTTACGACGGTATGATCATCACGGGCGCACCTGTGGAAATGGTTCGGTTTGAAGAGGTGACTTATTGGAATGAGATCCAGACAATCTTTGACTGGGCGAGAACGCATGTCACTTCGAGCTTATATATCTGTTGGGCTTCACAGGCTGCTTTATACCATTTCTATTCGGTGGAGAAGAAACCTTTGGAAGAGAAACTTTTTGGCGTATTCAAACATACTGCGCTCGACAAAAGACATCCATTATTCCGTGGATTTGACGATGAGTTTTTTATTCCGCATAGCCGGCATACAACTATTGAAAAAGAGGATTTGCTTACCAAAAGCGGCGTAGAAATTCTTTCTGAATCGTCCGAGGCTGGCATTGCAATTGCGTCTTCGCGTGGCGGACGTGAGTTTTATCTAACTGGTCATTCCGAGTATGCGCCTTTTACATTGGATGAAGAATATAAAAGAGATTTAGAAAAAGGCCAAACTATACGTATGCCAGCGAACTATTATCGCGATGACAATCCTGACAATCAACCTTTGGTACGATGGACGAGTCATGCAAATCTATTATTTAATAATTGGCTTAACTACTTTGTTTACCAGGAAACACCTTTTGATTTAAAAGATGTCGTTCATCTGGGGGAAATCAGACAGAAGGACTGAACACAAATTTTATACTAAGCAAACTAAATAGGCCGGCGGAGCATTCTATCTATATAAAGTAGGTCGTATGAAAAGAATGTCTGTACTATTTTGTTTGCTCTCTTCCTTTGTTGCATTATATGCGGACGTACCCATTGAGGAAAATCAAAAACTCAGAGAGGCAAACGGCACCCTATGGTATGCCAATCCATGGATTTGGCTGGCGGGTGTGGCGCTATTTCTGATTGTCTTCTTCCTTCTTCTCCGTAAATCGACGAGAAACAAGACGCAGACATAATAATATATATATATTATTTTTGTTGTCAGCAAAACTATGTTTTGTGTTAAGAACAATAGCAAAACTTTTCTTAAGTTTGTGTGGATAGATAACAAACTAAAATATTATATGAAGAGAAATATACTGTTAGCAGCTTTGTTGGCTTGCGGTTCTTTGGCCGGTTATGCCCAAAATAATGCGATCAATGTAAACTACATGGATAAAACCGTTCGTCCGCAGGATGATTTCTACAATTTTGTAAATGGTCAGTGGATGAAGACTGTTAAGATACCATCGGATAAAGCGCGTTGGGGATCTTTTGATGAGTTGCGTGAGAATACAGATATTGCCACGCTGAAGGTGTTGCAAGAATCATTGTCTGGCCAGTTCGAAAAGGGGACGGATAACCAGAAGATTGGTGATCTGTACAGATCTTTTGTCGACATGAAGACACGCGACAAGCTTGGCTTGGGACCTGTTCAACCCTATTTGACAAAAATAAATGCGATCAAGAATTTTGATGATCTTTATAAATATTTGGTAGAGGTGGCACCCATAGGAGGTAACCCTTTTTTTGGTGGATATGTTTATGCACATCTCAAAAATTCGAATGTCAATACGGTTTATTTGGGTGGGGGAAGCTTAGGCTTAGGCCGTTCCTATTATCAGGTAAAGGATCAAAAAAATGAAGAGACCTTAAAGGACTATTCAAATTATATTTCAGCGCTTTATTCCAAGGCGGGTCAACGTACGAAAGATCTTAAAGGTCCTAAAATTGTCGCTTTTGAAAAAGAATTAGCCGCTAATCTAAAAACTGTTGAACAGTCGCGAGACGCAAACGGCCGCTACAATCCGGTAGCAGTTGCTGATTTGAAGAAGATGGTAAAAAACGTCGATATTGCTAAATATCTACGTGATGTTGGCTTCAAAGCAGATACCGTTATTGTACCTGAACTGAAATACTATGAAAATTTAGATAAGATCTTCAACCCTGCGAATCTCCCGATCATTAAGGATATATTAACATTTCATCTATTAAATACCGCAGCCTCGTATACAACACAGGAATTAAATGACCTTTCTTTTGATTTCTGGGGTCGTAAGCTGAAAGGGCAGAAGCAGCAACGAGCGCTGGATAAACGGGGGGTAGAGTTCGTTAATTCTATTGCCGGAGAGCTCTTAGGAAAACTCTATGTGAAAGAGAGTTTTCCACCACAGGCGAAGGCTGACGCGGAAGAACTGGTAAGCTATCTTGTAAAAGCATTTGGGCAACATATCAATGGTTTAACATGGATGTCCGCAGACACAAAAGTAAAGGCGCTCGAAAAACTGTCGAAATTTAAAGTAAAGATTGGCTATCCGGACAAATGGAAAGATTATAGCAAACTGGATGTTGGAACTTCGCTTTACGATAATGTCTTATCATCCAGTAAATGGTCTTTTTATGAGAACCTTGCGAAACAGGACAAGCCAGTTGATAAATCTGAATGGGGAATGACGCCACAGACAGTCAATGCCTATTACAGTCCGTTGTTTAACGAAATTGTATTCCCAGCAGCAATTCTTCAGCCTCCGTTCTATGATTACAAAGCGGATGCAGCCGTCAATTTTGGAGGCATAGGAGCCGTTATAGGGCATGAACTATCGCATGGCTTTGATGACCAAGGAGCAAAATATGATGGAAACGGAAATTTGAATAACTGGTGGACGGATGGCGACAAAGCTAAATTTGAAGCCGCGGCAGATGCCTTGGTGAAACAATTTGAAGCCTATGAACCAGTTCCAGGAGTTTTTGTAAATGGTCGTTTTACTTTAGGTGAGAATATTGGTGATTTGGGCGGTTCTTCTGTTGCATTCGATGCATTACAGCTTTATTTAAAAGATAAAGGAAATCCCGGTCTAATCGATGGATTTACACAAAACCAGCGTTTTTTCCTTTCTTGGGCTACTATTTGGAGAACCAAGACAACCGATGAATTTGTTGTGAATCAGGTAAAAACAGATCCACATTCTCCTGCGCAATATCGGGCTTTTGCTCCGATTATCAATTTAGATGCGTTTCATGCCGCGTGGGAAACGAAGGATGGCGACAAGATGTTTGTACCGATGGATAAACGTATTAAGATCTGGTAGGGAAATCTCCGGATCTTATTGAACGACAAAGGGGGTATTTCAACTGAAATGCCCCCTTTGTTGTCTATCGCATCCATTTTAGGACGAGGTAAAAACCAAGTCCCGTGAAGAAAAGTGTCAGCGCTGTTGCCCACCAAAGTGTGGTGAAACCAAAGGAGTCAACAATAGATGTTCCGAGCAGAGGCGAAAAAATATTTGCTGCAGAGAATGCCAGGGAATTGAAGCCCATATAGGCACCTTGCGTTTTTGGGCTAGAGCGGTTAACCGATACAGTAGCCATAAATGGCAATGTCAGCATCTCACCAAGACCAAAAATAAAGAAGGTGAAATATAGCCAGCCGAGTCCGCCCATATAATTCAGCATGGCATACGAACTAGCACATAGAAACGTCCCAAAGACCAAGGTGCTGACCAGTGAAAATCTCTTTTCCGCAAGATGGACAACAAACATCTCCAATAAAACAATTACAAAACCACTCCAGCCCAATAGGAATCCAATCTGATGGTCATCCAAGTGATGCACTTCGCGGTAAAATATCGGCAAGGTCGTAATTAACTGGAAAAAGCAAAATGAAAAAATACAGCAGAAGATATTAAATAACACAAATGGAATATCTGTATAGGGGTTGCGGCTTTGGTTTGCTACCTCGCTGTGTACTAAAGCGTCTTTTTTTGCTTTAACATCAGTTCTTTTTTGTCTTTTGTTAAAAAAGATAAAGAAAATTACCGCTGCGCACATCACGGCAAAGGAGTTTCCATAGAAAATCCAGTTAAATGAAATAGTGGCAAGGAAACCGGCAACAGCGGGACCAATTGAAAAGCCCAGGTTGATAGCCAGTCTGTTTAGTGAAAATGCGCGGGTTATATTTTCGGGCTTGGCATAGCTGGCCACAGAAACAGAATTCGCTGGTCTAAACGCATCAAAAATCAGACTTAGCGTAAAGATCATGATGGACAGGGATTGAACTTCTTTAAAATAGGGGATTAATAGAAATAAGGGGGAAGCCAACACCAGGCTCCCGAATTGCACCTTAAAACTGCCTATCCGATCTGTTAGCCATCCGCCGATATAGGAACCGCATACAGAACCTATACCGTAGCTCATCAGGACAATTCCGACTTGCTTAATATCGAAATGAAGTACTTGCGTCATATAAAGTCCCAAAAAGGGGATGACCATACTACCCATTCTATTGATCAACATTACAATGGCCAAAAGCCAGGCTGCCTGCGAGAGGCCTTTAAAAGAATCTAGGTATATGGATATAATTTTTTTCATGCAAATAATTTGCTTTTTAGACCGTGTTGATTTTATCAGCGCTTTATTGTCATCCCGATAGAGGGGGTGGCTCAGGCTTATAAAAGCGACAACTCATTTTGATAAAAAAATGCCAAATTGATTATGGTCAATTTGGCATCTATTTTAAATTGATAACATTTATGCCAATAATGACTCTTCGATTGACGGGTCAATCTCATAGGTACTTGCTACCATTTGTTTTTTACCAGAGCCGGGTTCCATAATGAAATCAATTCGGCCGAGGTTAATGCCTGCAAAACCCACTTGGTTGATTACTGTCTGCGCTCCTTTTAAATTTGTGACCAAGGTCGGTTCGTTTAAAAAAGTATGGGTATGACCGCCGATGATCAGATCAATATCTGATGTTTTGGAGGCAAGTACCAGATCTGAAACCTTATCATTCTCATATTGATATCCAAGGTGTGAAAGACAGATAATAAGATCGCACTTATGCTTTTCTTTTAGGATTTTAACAATTTTGTTAGCGATTTCGATCGGATCCAGATAGCTCATGCCTTTATAATTATTGGGATCTACCAAACCTTCGATATCAACACCAAGTCCGAATACACCTATTTTAATACCGCCTTTATGAAATATCGTATAATCCTGCGTTTTCCCTTCAAGTACAGTACCTTTAAAATCATAGTTGGCCGTCAGAAATGGAAATTTGGCGTGATCCAGATATTTTACGAGGCCGTCTAGACCATTGTCAAACTCGTGATTACCGAAAGTCCCGGCATCATATCTCAATTTCGTCATGAGGTCCAATTCCAATTTACCTCCAAAAAGGTTAAAATAGGGTGTTCCCTGAAACATATCGCCTGCATCCAATAATAAGAGGTTCCTTTCCTCCTTACGGATTTTATTGATTAATGTGCTACGGCGGGCCACGCCTCCCAATCCCTGATATTTACCACCGTCCATTGGAAAGGGCTCAATGCGACTATGCACATCGTTTGTATGTAAAATGGTCAATTTGATCTTTTTATTTTCGGCAACCGCCTGAAAAGGTAATGAACCCAAAGCAAGTGCTGCGGAAAATCCACCGGCTTGCTTGATAAACGTTCTCCGATTAATTGATTTTAATTCTTCCATCTAATTCCGCATTTACTTGTTTACCTGCTTTTGTTAATTCACTTACATATTCTATTAAACCTTCACGCATCCGTTGGGGGTAGTTGGTTCTGGAGACCGATTGCGTTAATAACACGAGGTTATCACCACCATTGGCAAGATAATCATAGGTGACCAGTTTGTATAATTTGTTGTCATCGATTGCTTGTCCTTTTATTTTTATATCCTGAACTATATTGCCTGTTATCGTTAAGGTCATACCAGCAATGGGCTGGCCATGTGTGATGGCGATATAATCAGCAAGCTGACGTACTTGACTGCCTTTTAGTTCGATAATCGTCAATGTATTTTCAAATGGCATTACTTCAAAAATATGCCCCACGGTGATATCTCCTGCCTTGAGATCGTTACGAATTCCTCCTTTGGTTGCAAAGGCCAGGTCTGCGGGATTATGGGCATAATGCTCGCTCATCCATAATAGCGCTTCACAGAAAAAATTTCCCATTAGCGTCTCGGCGGTCTTCTCTTTCGTGAGGGCCTTGTCGGCATGTCCGATAACACGGTTCATTTCAGCTTCCATCTTTTGCTTAAACGGCTCATAAATGGAAACGACAGTAGGATCTGCTTGTACATCCTTATTCATATGATATTGCTGGAAATCCTTCTGCGTAGGGTGGAGTTGCTTTGAGCAACCTGTGACCATCAAAAGCGAAGCGACTCCAAGACTACCAATAAAGGCAATTTGCTTTGATAAATTCATTATAGTTAGTTTAACCAAATATTGGGGCAAAGTTAGCCAATTAAATATGAAGAAATCTTATTCCTTAAGTGCTAATTTTGACAAAAACATAAAAACAATAAAAGCTTAACATAGATTTACGTTAAGCTTTATCATATAATTAGAAAAATAACAACCTAGTGAACCAATTCGGCCTCTGGAAGATCATCTAAGGGCGTTTGACGATCCTTATTTTTCGTCAATGTATCCAATGTGCTTCCTTGAAGGATCTTTTTGTTTTTATTTTTAGCTGATAGTTTGGTGCGGTAAGCTTTCCAATTCATCAATAAAACAGAGAACAAAATAACTGCCAAACCTACAATTTGTAGAGAAGTCACTGCATGTGAAGTGAAAAAATGACTTAATATCAACGCAATGATCGGATTTACATAGGCATAAGTACTTACTTCCATCGCTGGGCGTACTTGTAAAAGCCAAATGTAAGAGCTAAATGCGAGGATAGAACCAAATGTGATCAAATAGCCTAGATTGAACCAATCGACAGGAGCAACGCTGCTTAATTCAAATGATGCATACTCGCCTGTAAAAAGTGCAGTGATATTAAAAAGGACACCTGCAGTGACCATCTGCCAGGCCGTTTTAACCATCACATGTAAGTCTTCTTTTTCTTGCGTTTCTGATTTTTTGAAATATTTAGATGCCAATGAGCCTACTGTCCAGGCGATGGAGCCCAATACCAAAATACATAAAGCAATGATCTTCAAATTTCCATTTGCATTGTCGTTGGATGCCATAATCTGTTCGGCAAATAGCATAACGACTCCAACGAATCCAAGCACAACGCCTGCTACTGTTGTAATGCTGCTAAAATTCTCCTTCCATTTGGGTTTGTCGAGTAAAATAAACCAGATTGCTGCTGCTGCCGCGATAATTGCCGCCACTCCGCCCGAAACATATTGCTCGGCCCAGATGACTCCAGCCATATCGATAAAGAGGAGTAGAAACCCGACGAAGGCAGCTTCTAATATGGAACGTTTATTAAAAAGTTTATAACCTTTTATGGCACAATAACTCATCAAGATTGCACTTGCGGTGACAAACCGAAATGATCCTAATATAAACGGTGGAAAGCTATGCAACGCTTTTTCTATAAAGAAAAAGGTTGATCCCCATACCACGTAAATTATAAAATAAGCAACAACAACCATAAGTGGGCTTGCAGCTTTTTTGTGTCCTTGTAACATAATGAAACCTCCTTTCTATTATTCAGGTATAACAACCTGTTGATCTTCTTTTACCGTCTGAAGTACGATTGTGGTCCGGGTGGAAATTATTCCTTCAACTTTACTTAACGTATTGCGCATTAAATCCACTAAACCTGTCGAATCAGCGGTTCTCACTTTGATAAGATAACCATCATCTCCAGCGATGTCGTGTACTTCCTGTACTTCTGGGATTTCAGCGAGGGCTAAGCCAACGCGCTGTTCACCAATAATGTCATTCGCTTTGATGAAAATAAATGATAAAAGTTTTTGATCAACAGCAGCTGGATTGATTTTAGCACTGTATTTTAAGATCACGTCTTTTTGTTCGAGCTTTTTAACCCGCTCCAGAATTGCTGAAGGAGCCATGCCTAGTTCCCTGGCAATATCCGCATTATTGATACGTCCGTTATCCTGCATCAAACGAAGGATTTTGTAATCTACTTGATCTAAATTATATTCTACTTTTGTCATTTCGACTGCAAAGGTAAGTAAAAAAGTAGAATATTCAAAATGTTAACAATAATTATGAATAATATTCTGTGTTTATCGTTCTTCTTGTGAATTTTATTCGATGAAAAGGTGGGTGTTACCGGAGTTTAAATCTAATTTATTGAGTAAAAAGGAATTGCGACATTGTTGTGGCTTACTGTATTCAACAATTATACCGATTTCTTAAATTAATAATTATATTTCGGGTGGATAGAATGACGCCCAATCCAATCAAACATCCTACGCATACGCAGCCAAAGCGGTCCAGTGCTGCAAAATAGGAACGGCTTTCTTGCTCATGCAAATAGACTATAATTAACGCGACCATTGAGGTGCGGGCCACAGCCATAATATTCAGTGCCTTACAAATAACCAGTGAAGCAAGCATACCAATAATCATCGCATAGAGTTGCGGGATAGGGACAAAGTACAGACTAAGCCCGATAGCTGAACCGATAAAATTTGATTTAGCACGATCGATAGCAATTTTTTTTGATTCATTTTCCTGTGGAGATATGACCAGGATAATAGATATAAGCGTCCAGGAGACAGAGTATTCCGGAAAGGATACAAATAGAATATAGCCCAATAAAAATCCGGCAAGTACCCGTATTGTATATATAATAAAATCTGAATGTAATGTGTATCGAAGGATAAGATTACGCATATAACAAAGAAGATGTTAATTCATTAAACCGTGTTGCTGTTGCAAAAATACGAGCAAATGATGAAGGCACGAAATAAAATTCAGGATTGTTGCATTTTGTGTATGCGTTTTTATGCGTTTTGTTTTAACGAATTGTGTGTTTTCTTGCAATTGTTCCTTTTTCCAAAAGAGAAATTTAACTAAATTTGTTTTCTACATTTAAAAAGCAAATTCAGTGAAAGATCAGAATCAATTAGCCTTATTGGCAACTCAACTGAAAGGGGAGTTGTACTATACAGAAGAAGCATCACATCAAACCATGTTGTTTGCGTATTCAACGGACGCTTCGGTATACCAGGAAAAGCCGTTGGCAGTGGCTATTCCATCTGATATAAATGATATAAAAAACCTGATTGATTTTGCGGGAGCAAATCGGACAACCTTAATTCCACGTACCGCTGGCACATCGTTGGCAGGACAGGTTGTTGGAAATGGTATCATCATGGATATGTCCCGTCATTTTAACCGCATCCTCGAATTGAATGTGGAAGAGAAATGGGTGCGTGTGGAACCGGGTGTCATTCGTGATGATCTGAACAGTTACCTTAAACCATTTGGGTTGATGTTTGGTCCCGAAACCTCTACCGCCAGCCGGGCCATGGTCGGTGGAATGATCGGTAATAATTCTTCTGGTCTTCATTCTATTGTCTGGGGTGATACGCGCCATAACCTGATTGCTGCAAATGTACTTTTAGATGATAAATCCGAGGTAAGCTTTGCTGCGCTGGACGAGAAAAGTTACTTTAAAAAACTGTTACAGACAGATCGTGAGGGGGATATCTATCGTCACATGAATGACTTGTTGACTGACCCTCAAAACCTGGCAGATATTGAAGCGGGTTATCCCAAGCGTTCAATTACCCGACGAAATACAGGTTATGCGCTGGATATGCTAAGTGATCGGAGTCAGCCATTTAATATGTGTAATCTCCTGGCCGGCTCTGAGGGTACCTTGGCGATTGTCACGGCGGCAAAGCTACGCTTGATGGATTTACCACCTAAAGAATTAGGCTTGCTATGTGTTCATTTCTCTGATATGGTTGAATGTATGCATGGCAATGTGATCGCATTAAACCATAGACCTGAGGCTTCGGAGCTGGTAGATAAGTATATTCTGGATTTTACGGTTGGTCATCCTACTTATAAGTATAATCGTTTTTTTATAGAAGGCGATCCGCAGGCATTGTTAATCGTTGAATTTAGAGGCGATACAGAGGCCGAGACCGAGGCTAAAGCAATGGCTTTAAAGGCTGAGCTGATGGAAAGGGGCTTGGGTTACGCGTATCCTTATATTACTGGAATTGAGCAGACAAATCTCGTCTGGGATGTTAGAAAAGCTGGGCTCGGCCTTATCCGAAATCTCCCTGGGGACAGTCAGCCAGTAAATTTAATCGAAGACTGTGCTGTTTCTCCGGAAGATCTGCCGGAATATGTCAGCGACATTCAAAAATTATTGATTGCTGAAGGTGTACATGCGTCTTACTACGCGCATGCCGGAGCCGGTGAATTGCATATTGAACCCTTTGTCAATCTGAAAACAGATGAAGGTAAGCGCACTTTTCGCTCCATACTGGAAAAAACAAGTGACCTCGTTTTAAAGTACAATGGGTCATTAAGCGGAGAACATGGTGATGGGCGCTTAAGAGGTGAGTTTATCGGCAAGGTACTTGGCCAAAAGGTCTATAAGCTTTTGGAAGAGGTCAAGGTCATTTTTGATCCACTGGGAATTTTTAATGCCAATAAAATTGTTAACACACCGCCAATGGATGCCCATCTGCGCTACGATAATGACAAGAATAGAACGGCTATAAAAACATATTTCGATTTTTCCAAAGATGAATCCATTCTCCGCTTGGCGGAAAAATGCTCGGGATCGGGCGATTGTCGAAAAACGGAAATTACTGGTGGTACCATGTGTCCTTCTTTTATGGCGACTCGTGATGAGAAGGATACAACACGTGCCAGAGCAAATATGTTACGTCAATTTTTGACCAATTCCACCAAGAAAAATCGCTTTGATCATGAGGAAATCAAAGAAGTTATGGACTTATGTTTGAGCTGCAAGGGTTGTAAAACAGAATGTCCGTCAAGTGTGGACGTCGCTAAAATGAAAGCAGAATTCTTACAACATTATTACGATGAACACGGCGCTGGCTTCCGAACAAAATTGATTGCTAATTTTACTGACTCTCAAAAACTGGGTTCGCTGGTCGCCCCACTTTATAATTTTGTTGTGAAGAACGAATTCCTATCCGGTTTGGTTAAAAAAACGGTCGGATTTGCTCCAAAGCGTTCACTTCCTACAGTGAATGGCACGACATTAAGCCAATGGGTCAAGAAACAAAAGGTCGAACCACAGGTGAAACGCCGTGTCTATCTATTCTCCGATGAGTTCACCGAATACAATGATGCTGAGATTGGTATCACTGCCTATAAACTGCTAACGGCCTTGGGTTATGAGGTAGTTATTCCAAAACATGTGCAGAGTGGCCGGACTTTTCTTTCCAAAGGATTTGTCAAAGAAGCAAAAAAAATTGCTAACCAGAACATTAGTTTTCTAAAGGATCTGATCACAGATGACACGCCGTTGTTGGGTATCGAGCCTTCTGGAATAATTACATTCAGGGACGAATACCTAAGTTTAGTTGACGAAAATCTGCATGGCGATGCACTTCGGGTAGCAAAAAATGCACTAATGATTGACGAGTTTCTTTTAGCGGAAATTGAGGCCGGTCGTATTCACCAGGAGCAGTTTACTGCCCTTGACAGAAAAATCAAATTGCACGGACATTGCTACCAAAAAGCTTTTCATTTGGTGGGTATTACCCAGCAAGTATTGTCCTTCCCGTTAAATTATTCCGTTGAAATCATTCCATCGGGATGCTGTGGTATGGCGGGGTCTTTTGGCTATGAGGCCGAACATTATGACGTTTCGATGAAAGTGGCGGAATTGGTATTATTGCCCGCTGTACGCAAAACGGATAGCACAACTTTAATCGCAGCAGCGGGTACCTCATGTCGGCATCAGATCAAGGATGGTGTGGGAAGAAAATCCTTTCATCCTGTTGAAATTTTGTACGATGCTTTATTGAAATAAAATAAAAACATTGCCAATAGTTGTTTGTTATCAGTAATAATAGTAATATTATAAGAGCAATATTTCAATGATTACTGATAATAAACAATTCACCATGTACAAAATCCAATCTATAGCCCTTCTTGCAACAGCTACAATGATGATGGCTGCTTGTGGAAATTCCAATCAGAAGAAAACTGATGGAAGTGATACTGTGACGGCAAATACAATCGAGCGGGTAAGCATCGAAAAATTAACAAATAGCGCTCCGGGGCCTGAAAAGAAAAACTTCTTTCTGCGCATTACCGACGAAGTTAAAACAGATTCAAGCCGTATCTATACAACGAAATCGATTTACAATCAGGATACTGTAGGTGCTAAATTTGAAATTATTGATTTTATTCCCGCTGGTATTATTGATGGTCAACCAAGCGATGACGTAGGATTCACCAAAGGAAAAATCAAAATATCTTCTATAGGAACGCAATCCGATAATTTGGTCAAAGCGCTGGGTGAATTGTTTCAGCTGCCAACCAAGGATGGTTTTACAAAAGATGTTATCCTACCAAACGTATTCTCATCTAATAAAGTGAATGTTGACTTATCAAAGAAAACCGCATACAGCTTTAAGCTCTTTTTAGAGAATAAAAAAGCGGAGCCAGCGGAATTGTTTTTTAATGTGGACACGTATAAACATTCTATTGAATTTTCCGAAAAAGATCCGTCTTTCCGTGCTGGATTTTTATCCGCATTGACGGGAAAATAGGGTTAATGAATTGACAGTAGGTAACCGCTTTTGCCTGCGTTATTCGTTCAATATTGAAATACGAAACGGCTGAATAATTTGATAATTGTCCGGCCGTTTCGTATTATTTATGTCATGTATTTACGCCTGTATTGAATCAGATTGTGTTTAAATGAAAGTTTTCATGAAATGATGAAGGTTATTTTCTTGTTCTTCCTAGCGCATCGTACTCACGAGTGCTGTATTCATCATGTAGTCAACCGGGGAGATCTTCCAAAGATCTTGTTTAACAAATAAAAAGAGTTACCTTTGTGCTAATAAATTTAGTTTTTATTTATGAAACATTCAGGGACAGCAGACTTACCGCTGCACTATGGAAAGGTGCCGGCTTGGCTTTATGAGCGAATGAGCGCATTGGGCAAGTCCATTGTAGAGGTCATCCTGATGGATTATGGGCAAGATGAGGTGCTCAGGAGATTGGCCGATCCGTTTTGGTTCCAGAGCTTTGGTGCCGTATTAGGTATGGACTGGCATTCCTCTGGTATTACGACATCGGTTATGGGCGCATTGAAACGTGCTATTAATCCCTGTGCGGATGCATTTGGCCTCTATATATGTGGCGGTAAAGGTAAATTCTCCAAAGACACACCACAGGAATTACTTTACCTGGCCGATAAAACTGGCTTGGACGGCAACAGCTTGGTTCGAACGAGTAAGTTAGTCGCAAAAGTAGATAATACTGCGATACAAGATGGTTATCAGTTGTATCTTCATAATTTTATTGTCGCTAAGAACGGTCATTGGGCTGTGGTACAACAAGGTATGCATGATCATGATGGAACTGCTCGTCGCTATCACTGGCATTCGGAAAAAATCCGTTCGTTCATTGAGGAACCGCATACGGGTATCAAAGGTTGTTCACAGGGAATCATTTTAAATTTGACTGCATCTGCTGCGGCTCCGAATAGAACGGGCATCATGACGCTCGTTAACGCTTCTTCTGATGTCTTTGTGGACTTTAAAAGATTGCTGATGCCTTCTCATCATGATGTCAGGGCTTCGGATGTCGATCTCAAAAGGTTAGGAGCAATGTTGTATGTTGCACGGGAAAATCAGCCGAAAAATTTTGAGGATCTTTTGTTGTTAAAAGGCATGGGCCCCCGCACCTTACAGTCGCTGGCACTTGTCAGTGAGGTGATCCATGGAGCTCCTGCACGCTTTAATGATCCCGCACGCTTTTCTTTTGCTCACGGTGGAAAGGACGGTCATCCCTTTCCTGTTCCCTTGGATATTTATGATCAAAGTATTCAGATCTTACAAAAAGGTATTGAAAAGTCAAAGCTAGGCAATAGCGATAAATTGAAATCCATGAATAAACTGCATCGGATCATACGGGAAGCGGAGGGGGATTTTACGCCACAATTTGATATTCAGCAGGTAATAGAGGAAGAACGCAGAAATTCCTGGAAATACAATGGCCGGACAGTCTTTGGTCGCGCAAAACCTCCAAAGGCTGATGAAACAGGAAAACAGCTTTCACTTTTTTGAGTATTATTGCCGGATTGTAATCATTTTGTTAAATTGTGTTAAACCTTATTAAAATAATTTCTACGCTAGTATATTTGCCCACAAATGAAAGCGGTTATTACAATTCTGTGTTTTATAGCCTTCCTATTAATTAGGAGCGGTAATAGCCATGCTGTGCTGAACGAGTCTGATCGTCCTGCGATCAGTTTCATGTACCAGCACAATGAGGCAAATTTAAAGGACAAGATTACTTCACTGACCTCACACATTGACCCCCTTATTGCGGGATGTGTACACGATGAAAATCCCGTTATTGAAGAATTTAACAGTGAGAATTTTCAATTAACCAGAGATCTCCATACGGCTTCTGATTTTGTCGCATTATTGCTTTGTGCAGTTGTACTTTTCATTTTTGTATTTCGATTTGCAAAGAAAATCCCTTTTTGCAATTTTGTCGCTTATTTATATCTCCAAAGATATGTCCTCCAACAAAACTGGAGAATTTAATAGCCAATCCCCCGAAATAGCTTAGCCTTACTCTTTTTTATTCCTGTATCAATCGGATTTTCATTTCCCCGTGCATGATTTTACCGTTTTGGCATCTTATAACAAGTTAAGGGTGAGTTATTTCAATTCCCATATCAAACAAACAATCAAACTTATTTTTAATTAGACGCTTACAAATGAAAAGAGTATTTATGCTCGTTAATTTGGCTATTGTATTATGCCAAATTGGGTGTACTTCCAAAAAGGAAGAGAAAGAAGAGAAAGAAAAATTCAATGTGACTTCTCCGGTACAAATGGACACGACTATCCGTAAAGATTTTGTGTCTCAGATCAAGTCTTTCCGTAATATCGAATTACGCGCACAGGAAAAGGGATATCTGGAACAAATTTTTGTGGACGAAGGACAATTTGTACACAAAGGACAACTGCTGTTTCGCATTATGCCCAAAATGTATGAAGCAGAGTTTAGAAAATCCATGGCCGAGGTGAATGTTGCCGAGATCGAAGTACAGAATACCAAGAGCCTGTCGGATAAAAATGTAGTATCCCCGAATGAACTGGCCATGGCCAAAGCTAAATTGGAACAGGCCAAAGCCGCTGCAGCTATTGCCAAACTGCACCTATCTTTTACAGAGATCAGAGCACCGTTCGATGGTACAATTGACCGAATTCCATTAAAATTAGGAAGTCTGGTGGACGAAGGGGAGTTATTGACGAGCCTTTCTGACAATAGCCAGATGCTTGTCTATTTCAATGTTTCGGAACCAGAGTATCTTAGTTATCAGACGAATGTCAGTAAACGTGGGGATACTCATGTCGGATTGTTGCTTGCCAATAATGAATTGTTGCCAGAGCACGGTGTGGTAGAAACCATAGAGAGTGAATTTGACAGTGAAACAGGTAACATTGCGTTTAGAGCCCGCTTCCCAAATCCCAACCGATTACTAAAGCATGGCGAAAGCGGTAAGGTCGTGATGAATTTTCCATTGAAGCAGGCATTGATTATACCACAAAAGGCAACATATGAATTGCAGGATCGTAAATATGTGTATGTTGTGGACAAAGAAGGCAAGCTAAAAGCCCGTCATATCACCATAGGTAATTCCCTTCCTGATCTTTATGTGGTCGCAAGTGGACTTCAAAAAGACGACAAATTCTTATTGGATGGCATACAGAAAGTGAAAGAGGATGAAAAAATCAGCTATAGTTTCGTTCAGCCAAAAGAGGCCATTTCTAATTTGAAGTTAAAAACAGAATAAATCCCCATACTCTTAAATTATTATGTTTAGTCGTTTTATAAATAGACCTGTACTTTCGATAGTCATATCACTGATCATTGTGTTTCTGGGGATTCTTTCGATGGTACAACTTCCAGTAACTCAGTTTCCGTCCATATCGCCACCTAAAGTAAATATTACAGCGGAATATCCGGGGGCGAATGGGGAATTGATGATCAAATCAGTAATCATTCCGCTTGAACGTGCCATAAATGGTGTTCCCGGAATGAAATATATGGCTTCAGATGCCGGTAACGACGGTGAAGCTAGCATACAGGTGGTGTTCAATCTGGGCACGGATCCAAATCAAGCTTCCTTGAACGTGCAGAACCGTGTGGCTTCAGTTGTTAATAAGCTTCCGCCCATTGTTGTCCGTGAGGGCGTAAAGATTACACGAGAAGAATCCAATATGTTGATGTATATCAATCTCTATAGTAAGGATAAAGAACTCGACGGAAATTTTATGTACAACTATGCGGATATGAATATCGTTTCGGAACTTCGTCGTGTAGATGGTGTTGGTGTGGCAAATATTCTTGGAACTCGGGAATTGGCCATGCGGATCTGGTTGAAGCCCGATCGCATGACAGCGTATAAAATTTCAGCGGAAGAGGTGATGAAAGCCCTCTCAGAGCAAAGTTTGGAGGCATCTCCGGGTAAAGCCGGGGAATCATCCGGTATTACTTCGCAATCTTTTGAATATGTGCTGAAATATCCTGGACGTTTTACGACGACAGAAGGCTATGGCAATATCGTATTGCGTACAAACGCCAACGGTGAAATGTTACGCCTGAGGGATGTGGCGGACATCAAATTCGGTTCGGCAATGTATGATATCTATTCCACCTTAAATGGAAAACCGTCTGCTGCAATTGTGCTGAAACAATCTTATGGTAGTAATGCTTCTCAGGTCATCCAGGATGTTAAAGACAAAATGAAAGAACTGAAAAGCTCATTTCCAAAGGGACTGGATTATGAGATCAGTTATGATGTCTCCAAATTTTTGGACGCTTCTATGGAAAAGGTTATTCATACCTTAGTTGAAGCCTTTATTTTGGTAGCAATCGTTGTCTTCTTATTCTTGGGGGATTGGCGTTCGACATTGATTCCCACCATTGCGGTGCCGGTTTCTTTAGTAGGGTCGTTTCTTTTTATGCAATTCTTTGGCATCACAATCAACCTAATCACCTTGTTTGCTCTTGTATTGGCCATTGGTGTTGTGGTTGATGACGCCATTGTCGTCATCGAGGCGGTGCATGCCAAGATGGAGGAATTGCATATTTCTGCTTATAAGGCGACGAAGAAAGCGATGCACGAAATCAGTGGGGCGATCATTGCGATAACTTTCTTAATGGCAGCGGTATTTATACCTGTTGCCTTTATGTCGGGACCTGTCGGTATATTTTATCGTCAGTTCTCCATTACAATGGCGACCTCTATCATCTTATCGGGGGTAGTGGCCTTGACATTGACGCCGGCGCTCTGTGCCATTATGTTAAAGAACAATCATGGAAAGGCACGCAAGAAATCCGTTGTGGACAAATTTTTAGATGCCTTCAATCGCCTGTTCGATAAAATGTCAAACAAATATGTTTTCTTGCTAAAAGGCATTGTTAACAAGCGTCTCTTTACTTTTGTGGTGTTGATCGGATTCTGTATTGGGGCTTACTTTTTAAATAATGCCGTACCGGCAGGTTTTATTCCAAATGAAGACCAGGGGATGATTTACGCTATTATCCAAACGCCGCCGGGATCGACTTTAGAGCGGACAAATCTGGCCGCTCAAACCTTACAAAAGGAAGCGGAGGATATTGATGGCGTACAATCCGTTTCTTCGCTGGCGGGTTATGAGATATTAACGGAGGGAACCGGAGCCAATACCGGAACTTGCCTGATCAATTTAAAAAGTTGGGAGGAGCGTAAGGAATCTTCACAGGAAATTATCGAACAGCTGGAAAAAGCAGCAAAAAATATTCCTGGAGCTTCCATCGAATTTTTTCAGCCACCAGCGGTACCGGGCTATGGTGCGGCCGGAGGATTTGAATTGCGGCTTTTGGATAAAGCCGGCTCGGGCGACTACAAAAAAATGGAGACTGTAAGTAAGGATTTTGTCCGGGAATTGAATAAACGGCCTGAGCTATCCTCTGTTTTTACCTTTTATAGTGCGAGCTTTCCACAATATATGCTCCATATCGACAACGATATGGCTCAATTAAAAGGTGTTACCATTGACAACGCTCTGAATACACTCTCAACCTTGGTGGGTAGTAACTACGAAACCAATTTTATTAAGTATGACCGACAATATAAGGTTATGGTGCAGGCATTGCCACAGTATAGAGCTCTTCCTGAGGATATCTTGAAGTTATATGTGAAAAATGACAAGGATGAGATGGTACCTTTCTCAGCGTTTATGCATATGGAAAAAGTATATGGACTTTCTGAGATCACACGGCATAATATGTACATGGCTTCGGAGATTTCGGGGTCTGCTGCCCCAGGATATAGCAGTGGTGAAGCGATTCAGGTAATCAACGAAGTCGCCGCTAAAACCTTACCACAGGGCTATGGCATAGATTGGGCCGGTATCTCTAAAGACCAAGTAGGGCGCGGTAACCAGGCCATTTATATCTTCTTGATCTGTCTGGGCTTTGTCTACCTTATTTTATCGGCACAGTATGAAAGCTTTATTATGCCCTTTGCGGTATTGCTTTCCTTGCCCATTGGTATTTTCGGTGCATTTTTCTTATTGAAGGTCCTTGGACTGGAAAATAATATTTACGCTCAGGTGGCCTTGGTTATGCTTATTGGCTTGCTCGGTAAGAATGCCGTCTTAATTGTTGAATTTGCCACACAGCGGCATGCGCAGGGACTAAGTATTATCGAAGCAGCGCTGGAGGGCGCCAAAGTGCGGTTTAGACCTATCTTAATGACATCATTTGCATTTATTGCAGGTTTGATTCCATTGGTGTTAGCCTCAGGACCGGGTGCGATTGGTAACCGGACAATCGGTACGGCAGCTGCAGGGGGTATGCTATTTGGAACTGTGTTTGGTATCCTTGTCATACCGGGTCTTTACTTTATTTTTGGAACAATTGCTTCCAAACGCAAGCTCATTAAACATGAAGATGAAAATCCATTAACAGAAGAAATTGATAACAATGGCTAGTCAAAAATATAAACACTGGGTAATAGGAATTCTGTTGTCAGCGGCAATGACCGGCTGTAAAGTTCCTAAAGCGACGCAGATTCAAGAAAATAAGCAGGTGCCGCAGCAATTTGACGAGGCATTAGCACAAGATACAACGAATTCGGCGAGCGTGAAGTGGCGCGACTTTTTTAGCGACCCCAATTTAGTCTCGTTAATTGACACCGCATTAAAAAATAATCAGGAATTAAATGTGACCTTGCAGGAATTGGCAATCGCAAAAAACGATATCTTATTGCGAAAAGGGGCATTGAAACCAAGCGTAGGATTACGAGCCGGTGGCGGTGTGGAAAAAGTCGGAAGATATACCAGCCAAGGTGCGGGTGACGCCAGCACAGACATCGCGCCTGGCAAAGAAATGCCCGATCCGCTGGGTGATTTGACGATAGGGGCGTATGCCAGCTGGGAAATTGATGTCTGGAAAAAACTAAAAGATTCCGAACAGGCAGCATTGAACCGTTATCTTGCTACAATCGAAGGTAAAAACTTTGTTTTGAGCAGCCTTATTGCGGAGGTTGCCCGTTCTTACTATGAACTGTTGGCATTAGACAACCAATTGTCGATCATCAAACAAAATATCGAATTGCAGGACAATGCGCTGGAAGTAATCAAACTACAGAAGCAGGCGGCACGTGTGACGGAACTTGCTGTTCAGAAATTTCAGGCCGAGGTACTGAAAACTAAGGGCATGGAATTCGAGACACGGCAACAGATTAAAGAAACGGAAAACCGTATCAATTTTCTTTTAGGTCGTTTTCCACAGGAGATAAAGCGCGATAAAAGCAGTTTCGTGGATATGATACCCGCAAAAGTACAAACAGGTATACCAAGTCAATTGTTGAGCAATAGACCCGATATCCGTGAGGCAGAATACGAATTGGCGGCTGCTAAATTGGATGTACAGATTGCAAGAAAAGAGTTTTACCCGTCTTTAGAGATATCGGCTGCTCTTGGCTTGCAAGCTTTTAAACCGTCCTACCTGTTTAAAATGCCTGAATCCATGTTGTACAATATTATAGGTGAGCTGGCAGCGCCGCTGTTGAACAAAAATGGGCTGAAAGCAGAATTCAATACAGCAAATTCAAAGCAGATACAGGCGGTCTATAACTACGAGAAGACGATTCTAAATGCTTATCTCGAAGTATCTACGCAGCTCTCCAATATCGAAAATCTTGGAAAGAGTTATGATTTTAAAACCAAAGAAGTTGAAGTGCTCAATAATTCGGTGACCGTCTCTGGTGATCTATTTAAGTCGGCACGTGCCGATTATATGGAAGTGCTGATGACACAACGTGATGTACTGAATTCAAAACTTGAATTAATAGAAACTAAGAAGCAACAGCTGAATGCTGTTGTCAATATTTACAAAGATTTGGGAGGAGGCTGGAAATAAGTTGTTTGTTTGAATGGACCCCGCTAGGCGGGGTTCTTTTTTGCCCTCACCACTAAATTATTTCTTGCGAAAATAGAATTAATGCTTATTTTTAATCTATATTAATATATTTTATTATCTGTTTTATGGAATCACAAGAATATTTACTTATTAACGATGAGGCTGAAAGGGGAGTTTTCTACAAGAAAACATATCTTCATGTTGCTCTTTCCATTTTGGCATTTATCGTTTTAGAAAGTCTGTTGATAAAATTAGTGCCTTATGATTTTATCGTATGGATGGTCAGCGGAAAGTTTATCTGGTTATTTCTTCTCGGTTGCTTCTGGTTAGGAGCATCGCTTTCTTCCAAATGGACCTTAGCCCAAAGCCGACAGACTCAGTATATGGGCCTGGCTTTCTATATCGTATTGGAGGCCGTTATTTTCCTACCGATGATTTTTATTGCTGCAGCGATGACTGATGGAGCGAGTATGCTTTATCAGGCAAGTATCATGACTGTTGCCCTATTTACAGCGCTGACAGCAGTTGCATTTATGTCAAATAGGGATTTTTCTTTTCTGAAAAATATCCTTGTTATCGGCGGCTTCCTGGCCTTAGGTGCAATTGTCGCTGGTGCAATATTTGGATTTCAACTGGGCTTGTGGTTTTCTGTAGTCATGGTTTTGATTGCTTCCTGCAGTATCTTATACCAGACACAAAATC
Organism: Sphingobacterium sp. HMA12; assembly: GCF_002933815.1. Taxonomy (GTDB): domain Bacteria; phylum Bacteroidota; class Bacteroidia; order Sphingobacteriales; family Sphingobacteriaceae; genus Sphingobacterium. Next base: position 1,531,441 of record NZ_BEYR01000001.1, on the reverse strand, counting down.
TTAAATATAATTATGGCAATGAGCAATATGTCGGAGCAGCATTGCAGCTGTTTTCTTCGATTATGTTGCTGTTTTGGTATATCTTACGTATTCTAATGAGCCGCCGTTAATTCGGTTTGTTTCATGGAAAGGGGAAAAAGTATTTAGCGCACATTCAAATGTGCGCTAAATACTTTTTTTTGTGCCAAGGTTTTCTAGTTACTTTAAAACATTTTTCAGGTTGTTTAGCCCCTGATCAAAATCTTTATTCATATTCATAAATAGGTTCATTAAATTCCATGGATAAGGTGATTTGCCCGTGATACCCCAGGTTACAGCCGTTTGATTGGGGGATATTTCCTTCAAGATAAAATATCCTTTGGACGGTTCACCAAATCCAAAATCTAGCGATGTTTCGATGGTCTCGCCTTCAACAATTCGCGTAATGGTCTGCGAACCTTTTCCAACTTTTTCCCCATCCCAGCTGTACTTAAATCCAACCTGACCGTCAACACCTTTTTCGGATTTTTTCATCTGTGGGTCGGAAAGTTGCCATACGCCGAAGTGATCTTGATTACGTATGATTTTTACATAGTTGAAAACTTCCTGCTTTGGCTTATCAATCGTTATCTCACTTTGAGCGGCAAAATCCTTGGGAACAAAAAGTGCCACTATCAATGGAATAGCTATAAGAATAGCCAGTACAATTAAAATTTTTTTAACGACTTTCATTTTTCTATATTTAATTGGTTAATAAACTGTTTACGAATTAAAGATAGTCGATAAATATGAATTTGGAAAGAGGGGAAGTAAAGGGGCTGACCAACTTGGATCAGCCCCTTTGTTTACGATGGCACCTTCTCGTTATACTGCATGCATAGACAATTTACAAGCTGCCTATATATACAGGACATCATACGTTTATACCGGATATGTTAGGAGGTTTTATCTGCTATTTCAATAATTCTAAATGTGTGCTTATTCCGATTCTATTCCAGGCATTGATCGTAATAATAGCGATGATAATCTGTGCAATTTGTTTTTCATCAAAAAGATTCTTTGCTTTTTGGTAGGTTTCTTCTGTCAGGCCCTGTTGGTGAATTAAAGTGATCTCCTCTGTCATCTCCAATAAAATCTGTTCTTCGGTATTAAACAATTGAGTTTCGCGCCAAGCATTCAGTAAAAATATCCTTTGTGGAGTTTCACCATATTTTAATGCGTCCTTTGTATGCATATCCAGGCAAAAAGCACATCCATTAATTTGAGATGCTCTTATCTTAATGAGCTCTTTTTGGATAGGAGTTAAAAAAGTTTCAGCAAGATAGGTTTCTAAACCCATCATTGCTTTGTACGCTGTTGCGTCTACTTTTGCAATATTTAATCGTGCTGTCATTGTGTTATATTTTTATACGACAAAGTTCAAGGAAAGATTGAATAATAAACTTAAACTGGTTTAAGAATGTTCATAGAAGCCGTATTTACTATTCTAGTCCATAGGAATGATTCATGGGCGAATTTTCTTATTCAGATATCATCAGGTAATAGTTGTCCGGATCCCGAAGAATAAATTGATTTTTTAGCGAGTTTTCATTGTAATGAATTTCCTTTTCGAAAGTTGCATCGAGTTGGGTCGCATTTTCAAATACTTCTTGGAGATTATCTACCCGAAAGAATAAGATAAGACCATTTCCGGCATTCTTAGGCTGAAGTAGCGTAGGATGCGCGTGTTCTCCCCATTTGTGAAGGCATAAAATGACATTGTTATCGGCTGTTAGTATTTCAAAAGTATCGCCACCATGTGCGCTGCTGCATCCCAGTAGTTTCTGATAAAACGATGAGCTTGCTGGAACATTTTCTACAGCGATTATTGTTTCTGTTCTGACCATTGGTTTAATTTTTGGTATTTAATGATTCCTTAGCCTTCATACAGCTATGTCGGCCAAGGAATAAACAAGTGAAATAGGAATTCGGTTTTATAAAGGGTTAATTAACAGGAGTTAATCTGTTAATCAAAAAGACTGAGCTTTCTGGCTTTGACCAGATCAAGGATCATGCGGTAACCTGCAAGCGAATTGCCATGCTGGTCTAAAGCGGGACTAAAGGCACCTATGCCCATTTTACCGGGGATACTGACCGTGATTCCACCACCGACACCAGATTTACTAGGTAAACCAACGGTACGGGCGTATTCACCACTGAATTCATACATACCGGCAATCAACATCTGTGACTGAATTAGCTGTGATAGATTTGGATCCTGATATTTTTTGTTTCCATCGTAACGGACGCAATGGTGGGCAAAAAAATAACCTATTTTAGCCAAATCCTCGACCGTAATTTCAATCGAACATTGTTTAAAATAATTATTGAGTTTTTCTTCTCCTTCGCCATCAATTAAGCCATTGTTTCGCATGATATAGAACATACCCCGATTTCGATGCCCTGTTTCCCTTTCTGAATTATAAACCGCATGGCTATAATCAATATGTTCATTTTTTGTGATGAAACGGATCATCTTGAGGAGTTTAACAAATGGTTCCTCACCTTTTCCTTTAATAAGTGATGTGGTCAGTATAGCACCCGCATTCATCATTGGATTAAGTGGTTTTCCCATCGTCTCTAGATTGCCAAAATGATTGAAAGGTTTATCTGTACCAAAATAGCCCATTTTATCAAAAACATTTTCTTCTCCATTTTCCTGGACCGCGATCATCAGTGCAATGATCTTTGATATACTCTGGATTGTAAATTTCTGTTGGATATTCCCAGCGCTGACGACAGTACCATTGCTATTGACAACCGCAAGTGCAAGGGATTTTGCATTTGCTTTGCCAAGTTCAGGTATATAATCCGCTACTTTTCCTTGTTTATAATATTGACGGTTCTTTTCAAGAATATTATTTAAAGTTGTTTGATCTAAGGTTGTTGTGTCCCATACCGTCGATGCGGTCGCAGTCCGTTGCGCAAAGCATGGGGCTATTGCTCCCGTATTGTTTAGGAAAAACAGCGTTGCTATCAAACTAAAAGTTTTATTCATTTCTTTAATCTTTTTATGAAACTTCAAAGATAGGAAAGTATGCCTATTTTAGCTATTCGAGGGTACGGGATCAACATTCCAACCTGAAAGAATGTCACCATAAAAGAAGAATGTAACATAGAAACTCTTTTTACTGACCTTATCTTTCACAAGATATTTTTTTGTTACATCGTAGCCGTCGACCTTTTTATATTTTGACAATGCGACGGGACTGGCAGTCGGATTTTCAGCCTTAACCATGTCCTGAATTTTTTGCGTGATCAATTTCATGATACCTACTTTTTTGAAGGGATCGTTTTCTACTTTATGGCCTGAGATTCGAGATAAAGTTCCATTGTTTTTTTCTTTTTTTAATTTCGCAGCTGCTGTATAGGCTCTGAAACGGTCCTTAATTTTTGGATCCTGAAGACTATGTATGGTGAAGATAGAAATACCCTGAGCACCATTGTTCAATGCCTCATCCATATCGACAAACATTTCATCATTGTTCTTGGCCATTAAACCACAATAAAGTGTGGTATGGCTTGCTTTATCACGGACATTTTCTAGGGTACAATCTTTTATAAAGCTTGGATCTTCGGTGTAAAAGTTACTATAGACCATAGGAAATACAAGATCCAGATTCCATTTCCCCCAATCCTGCCGAACCATTCGCGAAGCCATTTTGGGCGTAGGGAAAGGGGAGGCTGCCATTGTCTTTCCGTGAGCGTGCACAACATCCGCAATCATATTAGCTATTTCAGTAATCTGATCACAACGAAATTGTCTCCATTTTAAATCTTTTGAAGGATCTTTTTGTGCTCTAGGGTCATAACCGAATTGTTTTTTGAATTTTTCTATTGCAATTGGATGGTATCCATAGTCCCATGCGGCGTATTCGCGATCTTGGACGATATTATACTTTGGCCATAGCGTCGTCGGCAATACAACATCGACATAACGGTTATAGTCTATGGATATCCCCGCTAGACCTTCGACTTCACAATAAGACTGAATCTTTTGTTTAATGTAATCTTTAACTTCCGGTACGACGGGTGAAAGGAATTTATAGTAGCCCACGTACGCGGTGGTATCAGCCAAGCTCTTTCCATTTCTGTTGACACTAAACCAGTCAGGGTGTTCCTTTAGAATTTTATCGCGATCATGTTCCAGGTTCATAGTCCACAACCAAGCAATCACCTGTATGCCATATTTCTTTGCAATAGGAATTGCAATGCGGTATTCATCAGGACTTGCTGCATTTAGCATAACCCCATCTATTCCCAAATAATTCATCTCCTGACAGATGGAATCAAAATTTGTGGTTGGATTATAATCAAGCCAAGTCCAAAACATGGCCGGTTTCTCGCGCTCTGCAGCTTTGGAAATGGGAACGAAAAATCCGTAAATAATTAATAATAGACAGATACAGCATTTTCTGATTAATTGTTCTTTCATGTGATTTATTGATTATAAAATTTATCTACAATGTATTCTATTGGATGTCTACAGTTCACGAAGATCTTCAAGGTTATATTGACCGTGGTTTAGAATTTAGCATTTCATTTTACATCCAACCGTGAAAATACACAAAAACAGCGAATTTACTCAACTTCAAATATATTTGGTTAGCATTTTCTTTGAGTTATAATTTTTATTAAAAAATTAAAACCAATCATCCATTTATATGTTAATAGAGCAAGAATAGATTAATACACATTATTGACATTGAAAAGTGCGCTGGGCTACCAGTGAATAAATAATTAATTTAGATATGAGGAAACTTTACATTCCAATTTCTGTCTTATGCTTATTGCTGTATACGACTGTCAAAGGGCAGGAGCCGGGGTCGGTTGAGCCAGCAAAAAAAGATTCGGTACGGCAAAACAAAGAAGACGTAGCCTATCCTAAACTACAGGTCAAAGGACTTTTTCAGGCACGGTATCTTGTGAGCACAACGAAAGATGTTGATGTCAATGGCCTTCATCACAGTGACGGCTCAGGGACAGATAATAATTTTATGGTGAAGTACATGCGAGTGCAGATGCGTGCGCAGATCAGTAAACGAACAGAAGTGGCTGTGCTTGCCAACTTAGCGGATTTTAAAAGCGACCCAAAAACTAAGGTACTCGAAAATGCCTACCTAAAATATACTTTTAGCCCTAAGCTGGCCATTACAGTTGGTCAATTCCGACCTTGGTTTGGCATTGAAGAAACCTATCCGATAGATATTATTAAATCCTTGGATTGGTCAAATCAATATCTTGAATTTGGGAAGTTGGGCTGGGCGAGCTTTCAGATCGGGATGGCTGCAACAGGGGAAGTTAACTTAGGAGATATACCCTTCAGTTATTCCCTTTCCGTTGTTAATGGGAATGGTAAAAATCAAGTCGTTGATAATGACAATGGAAAACAATATTCAACACGCCTGGTATTCGGGCTTTCAAAAAAATATGGTGTCAATCTGGGGTTAAATGGGGGGATTGGTGAGGTCATGAAAAAGCAAGTTCATGCACTGGGAGTCGACCTGAGTGGGAATGTGGATTTTGGAAAGCGATGGAACCTGGATATGCAACTGGAAGCGAAACAGGCTATAAATCATAACTTATATTATGCGCTAGATGAGGAATCGCGCACTTCAAAGCTAAGTGATTATCTCGTTCGAGGGGTCTATTTTCTTCCAAACTTGAGATATGAAGTAAACTATTACAATCTCAGTGCATTTGAGCTCTCCTGTCGTTACGAGTATATTGACCCAAATTATAAGCTAAATGCAAACGCAAGGCAAACGTTTACACCCATGTTTGGCCTGGAGTTTTTGAAGAATTATGGCGCCCGGATACAGCTCGGACTCCAGCTCGATCGATATAAAAAGCAGACTCAGAATACCAATGAATACAATAAAAATTTATTTATCGTACAAGTACAAAGTAGATTCTAATCTTTTAAATCCCAATTCTTATGAAAGAAATTAGTATCAGAAATGTTGCCATCACCTTTATTGTTGCGCTCATTTTGTGGTTTATTCCCGTCCCTAAAGGCGTTAGTCCTGAGGCTTGGCACCTGTTTGCCATATTTGCTGCTACGATACTCGGTATCATTCTAAAGGCTGCGCCAATGGGTACCATGTGTATGATGGCAATCGCTTTCACGGCACTCACACAAGTACTCGCGCCGGGAGATGCCGGCAAATCGATTACCAAGGCACTGACCGGTTTTGGAGACAAAGTTATCTGGCTGATCGGAATTTCCTTTTTCATCGCGAGAGGTTTTATCAAAACGGGTTTGGGGAATCGTATTGCATTTCTTTTTATTCGTGTATTTGGAAAAAGTTCGCTCGGATTGGCTTATGGTTTAGGGTTGGCAGATGTATGTTTGGCTCCTGCAATACCCAGCAATACAGCTAGAGGTGGTGGTATCATCTATCCGATTATGAAATCCATGGCCATCAGCTTCGATTCTGTACCTGATAAGCCTGAGACGCATCGAAAATTAGGTTCCTATCTAACATTGAACAGCTACTACATGAATTTGATTGCATCCTCCATGTTTTTAACCGGAACAGCGAGCAATCCGATGTGTCAAAAGTTCGCCGCCAATCTTGGAATTGACATTACTTGGATGTCCTGGGCTGTTGCTGGATTTATTCCCGGAATCGTAGCCTTTTTTGTTGTTCCACTGGTACTCTATAAACTTTATCCACCGGAACTAAAAAAGACGGGCGATGCGCCTAAAATGGCCGCGGAAAAATTAAAGGAAATGGGACCAATATCCAGAAATGAATGGCTGATGTTATTGGCATTTTTTATTCTTCTGGCACTTTGGATTTTCGGGGGCTCTCTGTCTATTGACGCGACCACAACTGCATTTATCGGCCTGACCTTGCTTTTGCTGACTTCGGTACTGACTTGGGAGGATGTAAAGACGGAGAAAGGCGCCTGGGATACAATTGTCTGGTTTGCCGTTTTGGTGATGATGGCCAGTTCGCTGAATGAACTTGGGTTTATCGGCTGGTTTAGTGACTTGATCAAGGTACAGATTGGGGGACTGAGCTGGCAAATCGCTTTTCCAGTAATTATTTTGGTGTACTTCTTTAGCCATTACATCTTTGCAAGTGCTACAGCCCATGTCGCTGCAATGTACGCTGCTTTGTTAGGCGTTGGAGTATCATTAGGTATTCCGCCCATGTTATTGGCTATGATGCTTGGGTTCCTCGGCTCCATATACGGTGTATTGACACATTATGGGCATGGGCCAGCGCCAGTTTTTTTTGGTAGCGGTTATGTTGATCTCAAGTCCTGGTGGTTACGCGGTCTGGAAATCGGGATTGTCCTCCTTATTATTTATATGGGTGTAGGAGGGTTATGGATGAAAGTTATTGGTTATTATTAAAGAAAAAGCTTATGCTATCGACCTTATCAAAGAAGATGCTCATGTGTTTAACAGGGTTATTTCTCGCTTTCTTTTTGCTGATTCATTTTTTGGGAAATCTGCAATTATTTTTACCCCGGGAGCAGGCGCATTTACAATTTAATGCGTATTCACATTTTTTGTCTGGAAATATCCTGATAAAAATAGTTTCCTATGTGCTTTATTTGAGTATCATCCTGCACGCTATTGATGGATTGGTCATTACGATAAAGAATAAAAAAACGGGCGGAGCGTATCAGTCAGACCGTCGTGGACGAGCAAGTAAATGGTATTCGCGAAACATGGGAATTTTGGGTACGCTTATCCTTATTTTTTTGGTGATCCATTTCCAGAACTTCTGGTATGTATATAAGTTTGGCGCTCCACCACTGGATGCAAAAGGAAATAAGGATCTCTATATATTGGTTATTGCGGTGTTTCAACAATGGTGGTATGTACTTATCTACGTTTTGTCAATGGTGGCATTATGTTATCATCTTGTTCATGGAATTCATAGCGCGGTGCGGACCTTGGGCCTGTATCATCCAAAATTTGTCCGTTGGTTTAAAGCAATTGGGATTACTTATTCGATTATTATTAGCATTGGTTTTGCATTGATGCCAATTTATATATTTTTTACTGTTAACTAAAGGCGAAGACATGACTTTAAACTCAAAAATACCAGCGGGACCTTTGGAGGAAAAATGGACACGCTATAAAAAAACGGCAAAGCTTGTAAACCCGGCGAATCGAAAAAAATTGGATGTCATTGTTGTGGGAACGGGATTAGCGGGAAGTTCGATCGCTGCATCCCTTGGCGAAATGGGCTACCAGGTCAAGTCCTTCTGTTTTCAAGATAGTCCCCGAAGAGCCCATTCCGTGGCAGCCCAGGGTGGAGTCAACGCCGCAAAAAATTATAAGAATGACGGCGACAGTGTCTATCGAATGTTTGTGGACACGTTAAAAGGGGGAGATTTTCGTGCCCGTGAAGCTAACGTCTACCGAATGGCAGAATGTTCCTTGAATTTGATAGACCAAGCCGTGGCGCAGGGGGTCCCTTTTGGACGTGAATATGGCGGCTATCTGAACAACCGTTCTTTTGGTGGGGTTCAAGTGAGTCGTACGTTCTATGCCCGGGGGCAGACCGGGCAGCAGCTGCTATTAGGAGCTTATCAGGCGTTGATGCGTCAGGTCGGCAAAAAAACTGTTCAGCTCTTTTCCCGCCATGAAATGCTAGATGTTGTCGTCATCGACGGCAAGGCACGCGGTATTATTGTTCGTGATTTAGATACCGGGGTGATTGAACGACATGCTGCACATGCCGTTATACTCGCTACAGGGGGATACGGTAAAATCTATTATTTATCCACACTGGCAATGGGCTGCAATGGATCTGCAATTTGGCGAGCACATAAAAAGGGCGCATTGATGGCATCCCCTAGCTGGATCCAGGTTCACCCAACTTCTTTGCCACAATCGGGGGATTATCAATCCAAGTTGACTTTGATGTCAGAATCTTTACGTAATGATGGACGTATCTGGGTACCGTTAAAGGTGGATGAAAAAAGAGAACCAAATGATATACCCGAAAAAGATAGAGATTATTACCTGGAACGTAGATACCCTGCATTTGGTAATCTCGCACCCAGGGATATATCATCGAGAGCTGCCAAGGAACGGATAGATGCGGGCTTTGGAATAGGTCCTTTAAAAAACGCGGTTTACCTTGACTTTGCTAAGGCAATCAAGGAACAGGGGAAGCATAAAATTGCGGAGAAATACGGTAATCTGTTTGATATGTATCATAAAATAACAGGTTATGATGCGTATTCCGAACCGATGATGATATCACCCTCGGCTCATTTTTCGATGGGTGGACTCTGGGTTGACTATGAACTAATGACAACTTTGCCGGGCCTATTTGCGCTGGGTGAAGCTAATTTTGCCGATCATGGTGCTAATCGTCTAGGGGCAAATTCGTTGCTTCAAGCGTCGGTGGACGGTTATTTTATTGCGCCATATACGATCGCCAATTATTTGTCGAATGAAATTCACGCCGGAAAGATTTCTACAGATCATATAGAATTTGAAAAGGCGGAATTAGCCGTTAAAAAGCAAATTGAAGATCTGTTGCAGATTAATGGGAATAAGACTGTCGATCATTTTCATAAGATACTTGGCAAGCTATTATATGACTATTGTGGTCTGGCCCGAAATGAAGAAGGCCTTACATATGCAATAGCAGAAATTAGGAAGCTTAAACAGGAATTTTATGACAATGTCATGGTAAGTGGCCAGTCGGACTCTTTAAATACTGAATTGGAGAAAGCTGGACGTGTTGCAGACTATTTTGAAATAGGTGAATTAATGTGTTATGATGCGTTGACTCGTAAGGAATCCTGTGGTGCCCATTTTAGAGAGGAATATCAAACAGCAGATGGCGAAGCTTTACGAAATGATGCTGACTTTCAATTTATATCCGCCTGGGCGTGGAAAGGAAACGGGGAGGAGCCGGAACTAATCAAAGAACCATTGACTTTTGAAGAAATACAACCTACAGTAAGAAGCTACAAATAAAATAAACAATTATGGATTTACATCTTAAAATTTGGCGGCAGAAAGATAATCAATCAACAGGGAAACTAGTAGCCTATGATCTACAAGGACTTAACCCCCATATGTCTTTTCTAGAAATGTTGGATACATTGAATGAGAAGCTTATTGTCAATGGGGAGGAGCCCGTCGAATTCGACCATGACTGCAGAGAAGGGATCTGTGGTCAATGTGGCGTAATGATTAACGGTATCGCACACGGTCCGTTGAAACATACAACAACCTGTCAGTTACACATGCGTTCGTTCAAGGATAATGACACCATTGTGATTGAGCCCTTTCGCTCGTCAGCATTTCCGGTAAAAAAAGACTTGAAAGTGGATAGATCCGCTTTTGACCGAATTATTTCTCTTGGTGGGTTTGTATCTATCAATACGGGGCAGGCACCAGATGCTACGGTTATTCCTATTTCACATGAACTGGCAGAAGAAGCTTTCGATTCAGCGGCATGTATCGGATGTGGTGCATGTGTCGCAACTTGCAAAAATGGGAGTGCAGCCCTGTTTACCTCAGCAAAGATTACACATATGGCTTTGCTCCCGCAGGGAAAGGAAGAGAGAAATCAACGTGTACTGAATATGGTCAGACAAATGGATGCCGAATCTTTTGGTCACTGTTCAAATACAGAAGCCTGTGAGGTTGAATGTCCGCAAGGGATATCTGTGCTAAACATTGCCCGAATGAATTTCGAATATAACCGGGCTTTAATTTTTAAGAAGAAATAACGCTTTGCTAATTCAAAGCTGAGCGAGCCATTCTAACCGTGTCATTATAGGGGTAATAAACCCTTAAGACAAATAATTTTGTCGTTTTTGTAGCTGATTATCACGGAAAACAGGGATTTATGAAATATTATACTTTTAGCGTGGGTTTTTATGGTATTTTTGAAACGTAAAAAATCACTCAAGTTATTACGATAGATATGAAGTGTAGAAGGTTGTTGATTGCATTGTTCACTGGTAGTGTGATCTTAGGTTCAATGTCATGTAAAGATTTCTCAAATAAAGTATTGGGCAGTGGCAAAGAAGGCGATAGGGATACGCTAAATGAAAAGTTGACCCATAAGGAGAAGGTGCCCGTTCTGTTGAACAAATGGGATTCTCTCCAAAGAAATCAGCTACATTTTACAGTCGATAGTTTGCACCCTATCCCTGTAAAGCAACAAAAACGTAATTTAAAGGATTCGTTGCGGAGAGCCTTTGATGCTCATCCGAAACATATTTATCTGACATTTGATGATGGTCCCTTGATCGGAAGTGCCGCCATTGATTCGTTGGCAAAAGAGAAAAATATAAAAGTAAGTGTATTTTTAATTGGCAAACATGCCAATATGAGTAAAGGTAGAAAACGGGATCTTGAAAAATATGAAAATAATCCCTTGATTGCTTGTTATAACCACAGCTATACACATGCTAATAATCAATATTCAAGATTTTATAACAATCCGGAAAAGGCTTTTGCTGATTTTGAAAAAAATGAAAAGGATCTTAATCTTAAGCATAAAATAGTTAGACTCCCGGGTAGAAATATATGGATGTACGATGATATCCGCAAGATAGATTTGAAAAATGGCTCTATGACAGCTGATATGCTCCACAAAAATGGTTATCGTATTTTTGGTTGGGATGTAGAATGGCGTTTAAACAGTATTACGGGAGTTCCTGTTCAACCTCAGGAAGCCACGTTATCCCATATCCATAACTTTATGAACAATAAGAGTTCAATGGTTCCGAATAATGTGGTGTTTTTAATGCATGATGATATGTTCCAGACGAAAAAGGGACAGCAGGAGTTGTCGACCTTAATAGATGCACTTAAAAAAGATGGATATCAATTTGAATTTATGCAAGATTATCCCATTAAATATTAAAATAAATGGTCGGCCGGATATGTTACCAATAGTCGACCATTTTTAGGTTATTCCGAATTCTTGTGGATACACAACTGTTCCTTGTACTCCGGTCAAAGCCCGTTGACAGAGTTCAATGATCATACAATTTTCATCTGCCACCTCAAAAGGCATGTTAATACCATATTCCGCCATTGTCACATAGCCAAACTTTGGATAATAATTGGCATGGCCTAATAAAATAATTGATCCAAAATCAAGTTGCGCAGCGATTCGATGCGCTTCTGCAATCAATTTACTGCCAATTCCCTTCCTTTGAAACTCAGGCAACACCGCAATCGGTGCCAAAGCAAGAGAAGGATAATCCCGTTTTCTTGCTTTGTTGCGAATTTAAATTTTTGTAAGCAAGATGTAGCCAACAATTTCACCGCCGATTTCTGCTACTAAGGCAAGCTCTGGAATAAATCCGCTTGAAAGGCGTAATTTTTCAACGAGAAATTGTTCTTGATGGTCACTATATTTTTCATGTTCAAAAGCTTTCCGAATGAGTTCAAAAACTGACTGATGATCGACTGTGCTTTCCTGTCTGATGTGAATATTCATTATTAGTGTGTTTTTTTTTGGAAACGCATATTTCTATATTACTGCTACTATTAATGTCGAAATTATGAAATAAAAAACCGTTTATCGTAAAATTACGTATCCCCATATAATTCTATTACCATAATAATTAAAATCCACAATCCGGTCTTTTCAGAATATAACAGTTCTATTTTTAGTAAAAGATTGTCATAACATGTATTAAGACGATATTTTGTTAAGACTTCCGGATATGACTTGTTAGTGTATATTGTACGTTTAAGACTGTCTTGATATGATCAGATTTAAATGAAAAAAAACGATATCTTAAGGCGTTTATTTTGTATTAATTTAATGATAGTCAGATGTTTATATTTATTTTTTCGAATAGTGTGAAAATAACACTTGCTTTGTTTATTTATTTTTGTATTTTCATATAATCAAAAATTCAATTATAAACCGCCTTTGATAAGATGCTAAACCGGGTGTCTTGTGGAAGCAAATAAATAACTAATAAACATACAATTTAAACCATTAAACAGTTTTTATGATTAATTGCCATTATTTCTCAAATCAATGGAAGAGAGCGTTTTGGACTGGATCGTTGTGCTCTTTAGTCGCACTAAATCCCCAATCTGTAGACGCCGCGAGCTTTGCCCATTACGGAAATCTCTTTCAACAGGAATTAAGTGTTACTGGTGTCGTGAGGGATGAAGCTGGAATGCCAATTTCAGGTGTTACTGTCTCAGTCAATGGAACTAATTTAGTAACTAAAACAGACAATGAAGGTCGTTACAAATTGGACAAAGTTCCTGCCAATAGCACGGTCAATTTTAGAATGGTCGGTAAACAGACGATGGACGAAGTAGTCAATGGACGGAGGGCCATAGATGTAACACTTTTAAATTCTCAGTCAAGTCTTGATGAAGTCGTTGTGGTTGGTTACGGAAAACAACGGAAGGAAACAGTAACGGGAGCTGTGGCTACGGTGAAAGGGAGTGATCTCGCTCAATCACCAGCACTAAACATTTCCAATGCAATGACCGGAAGGATACCGGGGGTTATTGCTACCAACGGTAGTGCTGAGCCTGGAAACGATGGATCCACGATCAAGATCCGGGGGACAAACACTTTGGGGAATAGTAGCCCGCTAATAGTTATAGATGGTGTACCAGCCCGTGAAGGAGGGATTGAACGACTTAACCCCCGGGATATCGAGAATATCTCCGTCCTAAAAGATGCTTCTGCGGCGATTTATGGTGCAAGAGCGGCCAATGGTGTTATCCTTGTGACGACACGTCGGGGGAAAACCGGTAAACCACAGTTCTCTTATACCTTTAACCAAGGGTATTCTCAGCCAACAGTAATTCCTAAATTGACGGACGCAACACAATTTGCTGAAATCCGTAACGAACTTGAAATCTACAATCTTCCTGTGGATGAGTGGTCAGCAGCATTGACGGCTCTAAATGGTACAGGATCCTATACAAAAAAGGATGGAACTACTCTGGGAGCACCTTTTAAACCTGACGATATTCAAAAATTTAAAGATGGTTCAGATCCTTGGGGACATCCGAATACAGACTGGTATAAATCCACATTGAAGGATTGGTCCCCCCAACAACGCCATAACCTCCAGGTCAATGGTGGTACTGAGGATGTAAAATACCTTTTGTCATTGGGGTATCAAAATCAAGATGCTTATTATAAAAATTCTGCAACCGGTTACAAACAGTATGATTTACGGATTAACCTGGACGCCAATATCAGTCAGTATATCAAAACCCAATTCGGTGTATTAGGCCGGCAGGAAAACCGTAATTATCCAACTAAAAGTGCAGGTACAATCTTTCGGATGTTGATGCGCGGAAATCCGACCCAACCTGCAATTTGGCCAAATGGTAAACCCGGTCCTGATATCGAGAATGGCGAAAATCCTGTTGTTATCACGACAAATGCCACTGGGTACGATCACGACAAACGCTATTATTTCCAGACAAATGGACAGGTAGATATTACAAATCCGTGGGTTGAAGGCCTGAAGTTAACTTTAAACGCCTCTGTGGACAAATATGTGAAAAATCAAAAAACATGGGTGACACCCTGGACTTTATATTCCTGGCCGGGAGGTTATGAAGCCGACGGTAAAACACCTTTGTTACAGGCCGGTCGGCGTGGTCCCGCGGATCCGAACCTCAACCAAAGTAACGAAGATCAACTCAATATTCTGTTAGGCGGTATTTTAAGTTTTGACAGAAAATTTGGAGATCATCAAGTGAATGCGATTGCAGGGGTAAACAGAGAGACTATTGACAACGACAAATTTAGTGCCTATAGACGTTACTTTTTATCGAACAGCATAGATTACCTTTTTGCGGGTGGAGAGCAAGAGAAAAATAACGATGGGACAGCATGGAAGCGTGCGCGTCTGAATTATTTTGGTCGTTTTGGGTACAATTACAAAAGTAAGTATATTGCTGAGTTTCTGTGGCGCTATGATGGCTCTTATATGTTCCCGGAGCGTGAACGTTTTGGATTTTTCCCTGGAGCAATGGCCGGGTGGGTTGTCTCTGAAGAGAACTTCTGGAAAGAAAACATTCCTGTTATCAATTACTTCAAAATTCGTGCATCCTATGGTCAAATGGGGAACGATAATATTTATTGGGAAGATAAATTACAAGAATATCAATATTTTTCAACCTATTCATTCGGGACCTATATTGTGGATGATAAACTGGCCAAAACACTCTTTGAAAGCCGGGTACCAAACGAAATGGTCACATGGGAGGTCGCTAATAATTATAACTTAGGTTTCGACTTCCAATTCTTGCAAGGCAAAATAAATCTGGAGTTTGATATTTTCAAAAACCGCAGGAACTCCATTTTATGGCGAAAAAATGCGTCCGTCCCACAGAGTACAGGCATGACTCTTCCAGCAGAAAATATTGGTAAAGTGGATAACAAGGGATGGGAATTTAACCTAGGTTACAAAGGAAAGGTCGGCGAGCTTGGATATACGGTCGGTGTTAATGGGGGTTATGCGAAGAACAAAATTATATTTTGGGATGAAGCACCCGGTGCTCCAGCATGGCAACAAAGCACAGGAAAACCGATTAAAACAGATATCTACTATATCTATGATGGCGTATTTAAAGATGTAAATGATATCAACAATGATAAATTGGACTATAGCGCTATTGTTGGAGCCGAAACGCGAAAAAATGGTGATTTGCGTCCCGGTGATATGAAATATAAGGATGTCAATGGTGATGGGAAAATTACACCGGATGATAAGGTAAGGCGAGACAAAAATAGTGACCCAACATTTCAGGGAGGATTCAATTTTAGCTTGAGTTACAAAGATTTTGATTTGTCCGTTTTATTCCAGGGCGCAACAGGTGGAGAAATCCGTGTCGGTACAGATGAATCCGGCTCTATCGGTAATTTTCTTGAGGATTTTTACGATAAGCGTTGGAGCATAACTAATCCGAGCAGTGTATATCCACGACTAACGGATCGCAGTAACCAATATTACTCGTATAACAATACCTATTGGATGCGGAGTACAGATTACCTACGTCTAAAAAATGTGGAATTGGGTTACAATCTTCCATCGACGATCTGCGATAAAATCGGTATTGGATCATTGCGTGTTTATGCAAATGGTATGAATCTAATCACGTGGAGCAAGATCAAGATGTACGATCCAGAAGCGGTAAACGCGTTAGGACAGTATTATCCACAGGCAAGATTAATTAATGCTGGCGTGTTGTTATCCTTTTAAGTGCTAAAGATAATAAAGATAAACAAGGGTCCTATTAAAACTTATTCTCAGAAATATAAATCAGATAAGAAAATGAAAAAAATTGCGAATATATCTCTGCTTTTGCTTGTGTTATCGGCTGGTTTCCAGTCTTGTAATGACGATTTTGTGAATACAAAGCCACTTAGTGAGGTGCCGAATGAGTTGGTCTGGTCGGATGCCGGCCTGTCCGAAGCTTTCGTGGTCGAAATATACAATGGCTTTGGTGTTGGTGGTTTCTATGAACAAGAAATGGCATCCATGACAGATGAGGCACTATTCACTCACCCTAATCGCGGTATTAATACAGTCACAGAGTCACGTTCCAACCCAGCTGATCAAGGTTATATTATGGATACCTATGAATATGGCCGTATGTATGTGCGTATTCGCGCCACGAATATTGCAATCTCAAATTTGAAACAGGCCAAATTTGATCAGGAAAAAGCAAATAAATTATTGGGAGAAGCGTATTTCCTACGTGGATACTATTATCAGCAGCTCTTACGTTTCTATGGCGGTATACCGATAGATAATAAGATCTATACGCTGAATGACAAAGATTTTATGGTGCCCAGAAATAGTTACGCCGATTGTGTCACTGCCATTGTCCGCGATCTGGATAGCGCGAGTTTGCTGCTCAAAGATTTGCGGGCAGCAAAGGGGCGTGCAAGCGAAACTGCTGCATTAGCACTTAAATCGCGAGTACTCCTATATGCTGCAAGTGATTTGCATGACGCTAATAAGGCGGGTGCCAAATCTGCGCTCTTAAAAGCTTACACAAAACCAGAATATTTGATGTATACTACTGGCAGCCAAACTGAACGATGGACAAAAGCAAAGGAAGCAGCAAAAGCTGTTTTGAACCGAGCAGATTTTGCCTATAAACTGGATTTGACGTCTGCAGCCTCTGCTGAGGAAGGTACCGCAAACTATATGGCTTTATCTCTTGGTGGTGGAAGTAAAATGGTAGATGCCGGAGCTGCCAGGGACATGATCTTAGGGCGTTACTTTGTTGATGAAAAAGACGAACGCGGCGGTTGGGTTGGACGTGACAATGGTCCCAATGGTTATCATAACTGGGCGGGAAACACGCCGATACAATTACTTGTTGACGATTATGAAACGGTGGAAGGGCAAAAGTTTGACTGGTCAAATGCGACCATGGCCGCGGCTCCTTATCAAAAGCGTGATCCGAGATTGAAGGCGACAATTTTATATGATGGCGCCGACTGGAAGCCAAGGACAGCAGATGTAACAAAAAGAGATCCCAATAACCAAATTCAAAGCGGTCAATATGAAATTATTAATGCGGAAGGGAATAAAGTTACCCATTTTGGCTTAGACACCCGAAAAAGTCCTGTCGAAGATTGGAATGGCTCAAGAACGGGATATTACATGCGTAAGTTTGTTGATCCCGATCCTGCTCAGGAAGATCAGAATACAAGACAGCGCATTCCTTGGCCAATGTTACGTTATACCGAAGCTGTATTAAACTACGTAGAGGCTTGTCTTGAATTGGGGGAAGAGGCAGAAGCAAAAGTTTGGTTAAATAAAATCCGGTTCAGAGCAGGAATGCCCGCAATTGAAGAAACTGGAACGGCATTAAAAAACCGCTATCGTAATGAACGTAGGATAGAGTTGGCTTATGAAGAACATCGCTTTTTTGATGCAAGACGTTGGATGATAGCTGCCGAAACGATTGGACGTAAAGCCAATATCATCAATATCACCGGTACGCTAAAAGACAATAAGAAAGTAACCCTGTATAAATACGATCCAAGCAATTATACGTACAAATACGTTGTGAGTAATATCGACCCCGGAATTGAAAATAGAAGTTGGAACGATAAGATGTATTTTACCTCTCTACATCGTGACGAAATAAACAGAAACACAAAACTTATCCAGAATCCCGGATACTAAACGTCATTAAAAACAGCTCTCAAGGAACTTTGGAGAGCTGTTTTTTTATTATGCCTTTTTCTGACGTTCAATGTTGGGTAATAGCCCTGTTGCAATACCGATCAAGGGTAAATATGCACAGATGTTGAATACATGTTCAATGGAAGTTTTATCGGCCAGCCATCCCAGAAGGGCAGAACCAATTCCACCCATTCCAAAAGCAAGTCCAAAGAAGAGCCCTGCAATCATACCTACTTTGCCCGGAATCAATTCTGTTGCATACACCAAGATAGCGGAAAAAGCGGAGGATATAATCAGTCCGATCAGAACAGACAGTATCATGGTTAAAGTTAGCCCCACATGTGGTAAAAGCAACGTAAAAGGCGCTGCACCGAGTATTGAAACCCAAATAATGAGTTTGCGTCCATAGCGATCGCCAAGGGGCCCACCAAGTATTGTTCCGACCGCCACCGATGCCAGAAAAACAAAAAGGTAAATTTGAGATTCCTGTACACTAATGCCAAACTTATCGATCAAATAAAATGTAAAGTAGCTGGTCATGGATGCCATGTAGAAATACTTTGAAAATATCAGAATCAGCAAGATAACCAGCGCAAAGATAATTTTAGATTTCGAAAAGTTCGACTTTATCTGTGCAGAGCTATGTGCTGCGGCAGTAGATTTCGGCCTAAGGTGCAATTGATACCAATTTCCCACATAGGTAAGGATTAAGATGGCTAAAATTGCCAATACACCAAAGACACCGATATATTGTTGACCAAAGGGGATAACAATCAGTGCGGCAAGAAGCGGCCCGATCGCACCACCTGCATTTCCACCCACCTGAAAAATTGACTGCGCCAATCCTTTTTTTCCGCCAGAAGCCAAATGGGCAACACGAGAGGCCTCGGGATGGAAAATAGAAGACCCCATGCCAATCAGGCTCACTGAAAGTAAGATATAAATAAAGCTGGAAGCAAAGGCGATGCACAGTAAACCAGCTAACGAAAACAACATACCAACTGCCAGGGACCTCGGCGTGGGGTTTTTGTCGGTATAAAGTCCAACAAAGGGCTGAAGAATGGAAGCTGTCAGCTGAAATACTAGGGTAATAATACCGATTTGGGTAAAACTAAGTGCATAATTAGCCTTCAGTAGCGGATAAACAGCCGGAATAACCGATTGAATAAGGTCATTCAACAAATGGGAAATGCTAATTGCAAATAAGATAGGGTAGACTGTCTGGGAACTATTCCAAGAACCATCAGCTTTTAAAGATTCTGTTTTCATAAATTAATACATCAGGTCATCTGATGTCTTGTTTCGTGATCTACTATTAATTGATTGTCGGGGTCGTAAAGGAAAAATGGGTAAGACAATTATTTATGCAGGATAATTTGATTCGCTACTGCAACAGCCTGCTGGATATTTTTATCTTTAATTGCTTGCATTAGATCCTCATGCTGCTGCTGTGAGTCAAGGAAAGGCGTGGTGTCTTTATATATTTCCATGAAAAATTTATTAACGTGAACGGATAAGGTATCATATAAAGCTGTTAGAATGTTATTTCCGCAAGATTCGGCAATAGCACTATGGAAGGCAATATCTGCTTCCACGCAAGCGATAAGATTTTCAGCGGCGGCATATTTTGCTCTATTTTTAAGTGCAAGAGCCATATCTTTTAGTCCTTTTGCTGTTCGATTTACTGCTGCTTTTTCAATAATTTTCAATTCCAGGACCTGTCTTACCTCAAAAATATCGTTAAAATTACCTTTCTCAATTTTTGCATCAAGCGCATGATGGCCGGTCACACTTTTGATAAAAGTTCCCAGTCCCTGTTGTACATGCAAATAACCGGATTGACTTAGATACTTAACGGCTTCGCGAATTGTTGATCTTCCTACTGCGAACTGTTTCATTAATTCCGGTTCAGTAGGGAGTTTTGAATCTATCGGGAAATTGCCCAGTTTGATTTTTTCTTCAATCGCGGCAGCAACCTCCTCAGCCAAAGATCTTCTAACGATGTGTTCAGTCTTCATATAGTCATATCATCTGATGATTGCAAAGATAAGAGAATATTTAGTTGGGGCACAAATATTTTTTCAATTTTATTACCCTGCCCATCGCGGTAGCTCTTTAGCGACCTCAATAGTGGCTGAAGACTGTTGATAATGAAAGATGATTTCAGGTTCTATAGCGTTTTCTCTTACGTCTACACCTTTTAGCGTATCAAAAATATCCAGATTCCGTTTGAGCAATGGGAGTGTCCGAATGTATAAATCTTCGATAGTTTCCATACTACGGTGGGCTCGGCTATCTTTTCGTCCCTGTGCCCGGGCCAAACAAATATCGATATCATCCGTGTAGAAGAATAATATTTCTATTCTATTATCGGAACGAAAAGATTTTACCATTCTCAACATGTCGAAATGTTTTCTCAATCCTAAATTCACTTCTATTGCGAAGTCCCGGTTGGCGGAAAGTTCATGCTGTAGCATTTTTTCAAATCGCTTGTACCCACTCCTGATGCCGAGCTCGCGGTAACGCTGCACGATAAGATCTGGATCAAGTATTTTTATGCCCTCAGGAACAAATTCTGGTCCGAAAGTACTTTTACCTATGTTAGGTGGGCCAGCTATGATATATATTGTTGCCATCTTCAGATGCTTTGAATTGTTCCATCTCGATATTCAGCAACCATCTGTCCATTTTTCCGGTAGATCAAAGGTTGCTGCCGGGCAAAGAGGTAACTACGGATTTTCTGTTGTAACTCTTTTTTCCAAGCTGTTTTTTCTTCCATTGCCATAATAAAAGGATCTTTTTGCATCCTTCCGACCGTGATTAGTTCCCCTTCTTGAATTATTTTTTTCATTTAGTATTTAATTAATTATTGTCGCGATTGTCAGCTAAATATAAACAGATATTGTTAAATACTAAAATTATTTTAATATAAAATAATCAAATCGCCGGGTATTTCTTTCTATAAAATGTCCTTGGGTTTAAAATTGAAATAACTAAAAAGCAAGTGTCGTAATCAAGGGGAAGTTGTTCACTAGCGATGTAGGCTAATATTTTTCCGAAATACGAGGCCAATGCGAGTGGGGGATATTTAGCCGCAAAAAATGCTTTTTGTTTTCTGATGAACCAATGAGAAGTAGTCAAAAGAAAACAAAATACCAAAAATATTCTTTTAGTAAATAACTAAACTTAAATAAATGATTAATTCACGTAGAGATTTTATAAAAAAAGCGGGGCTGCTAACTGCTGGTATGTATACAGGAACACGTGCATTCAGTGCTTCAAGTTATCGACGGATTATTGGAGCGAATGACCGTATTAATATTGGGGTGGTTGGGTTTTCAGATCGACATAAAGGAGCACATGCGCCTTCATTTCTTGCGGCCTATAAAGATTTGAATTTTGACATTATTGCTGTAAGCGATATCTGGAAGCTTCGTCGGGAGGAGGGTGTGGATTTCTGGAAGCAAAAGCTGGGACATGCCATTAAGCCCTGCCTAAATAATGAAGCCCTGTACGATATCAAGGATGTCGACGCGGTATTTGTTTCAACCTCCGATTTTCAGCATGCGCTACATGCGATTGAAGCAGTACGTGCCGGTAAGGATGCTTATGTCGAAAAGCCACTGGCCGAAACGATGGAAGATGCCCGTGCGGTATTAAAGGCGGTGAAAGATAGTAAGCAGATCGTGCAGATCGGTTCACAACGTCGGAGCGGCTTAAATTACTTTGCTGCAAATGATTTTATTAAAAGAGGAAAATTTGGTGATATCGTCATGGTGGAGCTCACTTGGAACGTCAATCAGCCGGGGCGATGGCGTAGACCAGATCTCGTGGCCAAATTAAGAGAAGAAGAAACCGACTGGAAGAGATTTTTGCTTAATCGCCCGTATGAGCCTTTCAATGCCAGACATTATCTGGAATATCGATTATTCTGGCCCTATTCATCTGGTATTCCCGGACAATGGTTATGCCATCAGATTGATACCGTGCATTGGTTTACGGGGCTTCCACACCCACGTAGTGTAGCCGTAAATGGAGGGAATTACCTTTGGAAAGATGGTAGGGAAAATGCGGACACCTTTACTGCCGTATTTGATTACGGTCCATTGGATGATTTGACTAAAGGATTTCAGGTACTGTTTAAGTCCAGGCAGACAAATTCGGGCGTTCTGAACGGCGAGGAGGTGAAGGAAATTTATTACAGCAATGGTGGAACGCTCAATTTGGATACCAATAAAATATCAGCTACGGGTGGTCTGACTGACGAGTACGCTAGGGCAATGGGAATGAAGGCAAATTTATTGCCGGATATCAATTTGAATAATATCCGGGTTAGTACAGCGGCGAATACCGGTGGGGACCTTGTCACAATGGCACATATACGCAATTGGATGGAATGTGTCCGCAATCGTAAAGAACCCAATGCGCCAGTTGAAGCGGGATACAATCATTCAATTGCAGTTATTATGGCAAATGCAGCCTATAGGACAGGAGAAAAGGTTATTTTCAATGATAAGCAACAAGAAGTGATTGCAGGAGGTAAAGCATTCAAATATTAATCAAGTTTAATTCAGATCAATTCGAAAAATGAAAAAACTACTCTTATTTACCCTATCGCTAGCGGTCATTATACCCATGGTGTCTGCCCAAAAAAAACAGTTTATAGCTGTTCAGCAAGACAAAGCACGTAAGGAAATTATTATTACAGCAAATGATAGCGCCTTCACCGCATTTATCTATCCAGATAATTTGGAAAAACCGACATTGTATCCGATTTTTGCGGCCAATGGCGAAGTTATTACCCGAGGGTTTCCACTGGCTCCACGTCCCGGTGAACCTACAGATCATCCACATCATATCGGCTTGTGGATGAACTATGAAAGTGTGAATGGCCTTGATTTTTGGAATAACTCGTCTGCCATACCAGAAATTAAGAAAAACAAATATGGTTGGATCAAAACAACGGTCATTTCCGAAACTAAAAGTGGTACATCCGGTGTCATAAAATACACGGCAGACTGGTGCGACATCAAAAAACATGTGCTACTGAAAGAACATACCACATTCACTTTTACAGCAACAACGAATCTGCGAATCATCGACCGGACGACAACATTTACTGCTATGGAACCTGTTTCATTTGCCGACGTTAAGGATGGGCTATTAGGCTTGCGCGTGGCACATGAACTGGAATTGCCTTCCAAAGAAGAACGGCAGTTTACAGATATCCATGGTTCCCTAACAACAGTTAAACCTAATTCTGAGCATAATGTTACAGGCCAATACTTAACCAGTGAAAATAAAACCGGAGACGATGCTTGGGGCTCCCGGGGAAAATGGTGTATGCTGTATGGACAAAAAGGAAAAGATACCATTAGTATAGTGATTATGGACAATCCAGAGAATGTTGGCTATCCTACTTATTGGCATGCACGGGGCTATGGTTTATTTGCCGCTAATCCACTTGGACAAAAAGTTTTTAGTAATGGAAATGAAGTCTTGAATTTTAGATTGGAAAAGGGCAATTCGGTAACATTTCGGTATCGTATTCTCATTGCATCAGATAAAAAAAGATTGTCAACAACAGCAATCAACAAGTTATGGGAAGAATTTGCGCTTAACGATAAAAAGGCCAATAAGTAGCAGCAATTTGTATTAACCAACGCAGTTTACAACTATAGATTAGTCATTGCAACTATAAGTAGTGTAATAACAACTAGAAGTAGTCGTTATCTTACCCTATTCGGCCATGGCTCCGTGTATCTTTGCAGAGTCAAACATAAACACAATTACAAAGATGGACTTAAAGATATTAGGCAATAGAATTGCCAATGCCCGAAAAGCACAAAACATGTCTCAGGCTCAACTCGCTGGACTTTTATTTATTAGTCCCCCGGCCGTTGGAAAATGGGAGCGCGGAGAATCCATCCCTGATTTTATGACGATTAATCAGCTGGCTGATATTTTTGCTGTAGGATTAGACTATTTTTCTGGCGGCACTCATGTGGAGAAGGGCAGGGAGCTTCCTAAACTTACTTATTACAACGGTGACGGTACGGTAGCAGGAATGATCTGCGACATGGAGCCAACCACCGAGCCCGAACTCCCCCTACTGACTGATTTCAGCGGCAGTGCTTTAGCAGGTACTGATTTCGTTGGTGTCCATGCCCCCAAACGCAAATTCCTAGGAAGTGATCTGCGGAATGCCGATTTTTCGAACGCTGATCTCAACGGTAGTTCATTTAAAGGAAGTGATCTCTCCGGAGCCAATTTCAACGAAACCGATCTAAGCGGTTGCAAGTTTTCTACAAACAATCTCACAAAGGCTAGCTTTGATAAGACTATTCTTACGGATACAGAATTTTATGCGTCCGAGCTTACCAAAGCAAATTTTAAGGAGGTTTCATTGATCAATGCTAAGATCGCATGCATTGATCTTAAAAAAGCAGTGTTTGAAAACTGTTCCTTTAAAGGTACGACATTTAAATCCTGTGACATGAGCGGAGTTAACCTCGATGGACAGACCTTTATTGATGTAATGTTTGATCGTGTCGCGCTGACAGGTGCTTCTTTTCAGGGAGCGACATTTAGAAATGTCTCATTTCGATCTACTTCTAACTTTACAAACAGGTATTACAAAACACTCCAAACAATTCGCTTCGACGGAGCAATGATGGACAAGCTAACATTTGCCGCGCTCAAGGGGTTAGGTGTGGATCTTTCTCTTGTTAAAACTCTATAAGTGAACAGCTCTTGGTAAAATGAACCCTGTTTTCATCTGCCCTCGAAAGCTCCGATACAATTTTCGGGGATAGAAATATGAATTTCCACAATCGGGAGTGCATCATATACGTTCTGGTATAGGCCTTGTTTGAAAGAAACTGACTTTAGTAAGTTTTTTTTAAATTAGGCCATTAAATTTATCTTATGAAAAAACTTCCAATTTTATTCTTTTTATTGATTTCAAGTGTGGGCTATTCTCAAAACCTTTCACCGTATGAGAAAGGTAATGGTAATCAGTCGACAACTTTTGAGGAAATGCGTAAATTCTATCAGGGATTGGCGAATCAATTTCCCGCAATCAGCTATGAAACAAAGGGAGAGGATGATAACCGGGCTCCGATCGATGTTGTACTGTTCAATCCATCGCAGCAAAGCTTGGCGGAGGCAAGAGAAAATAAATCAGTACTATTTATTAACAATGGCATTCACCCGGGGGAGCCCGACGGAATTGATGCAACCATGATGCTTATGAGAGATCTGGCAATAGGCAGGATAAAAACACCTAAGCATGTTATAATAGCTGCCATAGCGAGCTATAATGTCAGCGGAATGCTAAACCGCAACGGGTTTTCCAGGGCGAATCAGAATGGACCCGAGGAGTATGGCTTTCGTGGAAATGCAAGAAATTATGATCTCAATAGGGATTTTATCAAAACAGATACTAAAAATTCCCAGAGTTTTCAGCAGATTTTTCAATGGATAAAACCGGATGTTTTTATTGACAACCATGTCAGCAATGGTGCCGATTATCAATATACGTTTACTTATATCTCGACCAATAAGGAACGTTTGGGAAGAATTTTAGGGAACTATTTTAATAACGAAATGCAAAAAATATTATTAAAGGATCTCGAAAAAAAAGGATTTATTTCAGTTCCCTATGTCAATATCCACCATGATATTCCAGATCTTGGTTTTCCCGTTTTTATGGATTCACCAAGATACGCAACAGGATACACCAGTCTTTTCAACGTCATTGGCACAGTCGTGGAAACACATATGTTGAAACCTTATAAAGAGCGTGTAAAGGCAACATATGATTATATGCTAAATACGCTCGATTTTATTGAGCGAAATCATAAAGTTATTCAACAGAAAAGAACGGAAAATTTAAAACAGTATAGGATTGGAAGCAAGTATCCCATTGCCTGGAAACCCGATACAACGAAATATGAAAATATTGATTTTAAAGGGTTTGAAGCAAATTATAAACCAAGTGATGTTTCCTCTGCAAAACGATTGTGGTACGACCGAAGTTCCAAATTCTCAAAAAAGGTTAAGCTGTACAATACCTATATTCCAACGAAAGAAGTTACTATTCCGAAGTATTATGTAATCCCGCAATCCGAATGGGAAGTTATTGACTTATTGAAGCTCAATCAGATCAAAATGAATCCAATTGAGCAAGATTCCACCATTGTTGTGGAACAATACCGGATCAACGATTTCAAGACGACTTCTACTCCTTATGAAGGACATTATCTCCATTATGATACCGATGTCGTCAGAGAAATGAAGGAGGTAAAGTTCAGGGCCGGAGACTTTTTGGTTCCACTGGATCAGGAAGGCGTAAAGTATCTTTTGGAGACCCTAGAACCCGAAGCGATAGATTCCTATTTCAACTGGAATTTCTTTGATGCGATCCTTGGACAAAAAGAATATTATTCTGCCTATGTTTTTGAAGATACAGCAGCTAAACTTTTGAAAGAAAATAAAGATTTAAAATCTGCGTTTGACAAAGAAAAAATAAATAACCCAAAATTCGCAGCTGACGGAAAAGCCCAATTGGATTGGGTATATAAGCATTCGAACTATTATGAAAAATCACATTTACGTTATCCGGTTTTTAGAATTGCTCCTTAATCCAATAGAGAATAGCAGAGATTCTGTTACAAATCCCAGGTTTTGGCTACTTTTTTTCAACAGTTTTCCGAGAACTTTGTTATACTAAAGGAAATGACGATGAGCATATTCGAAATCTTAATAGGTGGTCATCTTTTTCAGAGGGCAGAAGCCCTTATTTCAAAGGAAGTGGGCAAGGTTGTTATCCGACATTTTGAGGGAAAATAAATGAATAATTTAAATTCAGCGATCAAGGGGGAGTAACTTAATCATTAAAAATGTAATTATGGCACAGCACATGAAGGCGGAAAACGATCCGCAAATCCTATCGGGCATCCGGGAATTTTTGAAAGCGCTAAATAATAGTGGCGGTAAACCTTTGGAAACATTAACACCGGAGCAAGCAAGACAGGTGCTCATCGATGCACAGAAATCAGTAGAAGTCGACTATTCCGGTATTATCGAGGCAGAAAGAGAAATTACGCAAGACGGAGTCACGGTAAACATTCATATTGTAAAACCAGCAGGCGCTGTTTCTGAAAACCTTCCGGTATTTATGTTTACGCATGGGGGAGGATGGATTTTGGGGGATTATCCGACACATAGGAGATTAGTAAGGGATTTAGTCGTAAATAGCGGTGCTGCTGCGGTCTTCACAG
This sequence comes from Sphingobacterium sp. HMA12, assembly GCF_002933815.1. Lineage (GTDB taxonomy): Bacteria > Bacteroidota > Bacteroidia > Sphingobacteriales > Sphingobacteriaceae > Sphingobacterium. Next base: position 1,503,983 of record NZ_BEYR01000001.1, on the reverse strand, counting down.
ATTATACACCATCGCCAGAAGCCCAATATCCGGTGGCCATCAATCAGATATATGCAGCCACAAAATGGGTCGCTGGTAATGGAGCTGAAATAGGTGTAGACGGCAAGAATCTTGCCGTTGCCGGAAATAGCGTCGGTGGTAATATGACGACTGTTCTTTGTTTAATGGCAAAGGACAAGGCTGGGCCAGAAATAAAATTCCAATTGTTATTGTGGCCGGTTACAGACGCTGATTTTTCTCGGGAATCCTGGCAGAAATACGGCGAAGGACGATTTCTTACAGCACCTTTAATGAAGTGGATGTGGGAAAATTATTTGCCAGATACGGCAAAACGTAAGGAATATTATGCCACGCCTTTCAGTGCTTCTATTGAACAATTGAAAGGGCTTCCGCCGGCACTGGTGCAGCTAGCCGAAAACGATATTCTGTTTGACGAGGGGTTAGCCTATGCGAGAAAATTAGATGAAGCGGGAGTACCAACAACCATTCAAACTTATAACGGATTTATTCATGACTACGGCCTATTGAATCCTTTGGATCATATTGAAGCCGTGAAATTTTCGACGGAGCAGGGCGCCTTAGCACTCAAAAAGGCTTTGTTTGGAAAATAATATGTGTGAATCTGAGATTAGGGTATACATCTTATTTTAAGATCGCATTTGCAATCTTAAAATAAGATGTATACCTTTTTTGTAGGGTTCTACGATTTTCCTGGATGTTATGTGCTTAAAAATTAGTATATTAAATGGAAGATATCGTAAAGAACATCGTTAGTTTAACGATAGAAAGCGACAATTTATCATAAGCTTAGTAAACGATCTTTGCCAGATAGCGCACATTGAGGCTATCGCATTGGGCGGATCTCATTCCTCAGGGAGGCGCACAGGAAAACTCCGACATAGATATCACAATCTACTTCATACCATTATATGATCCGAAAGATATTTTAAAACGGTTAAAGCAGCTGGTGGCAATATATCCACCGGCATCAAAAGAAATACCGAAGTAGTTTCTCTCACAGCGGGTTTGTACCAACCAAAATTTCATTTTAAGAAGTAATACATCCTTGACCAACTTGAAAGTCTTTTGAAATAAGTGTTACCTTCTATATTGATTTTGTTTCGTCCGTATTGCTGCTGTTTTTTTGAGCAACTTTGCCTGCTGTTGCTGTACTTTTACCCGATGATTTTGCTGCGGTTGTTTTAGCGGCTGTTACAACTATTTTCTTTGGAGCAGCTTTAGACTGCGGCTTAGCTGCTGTACTGGTACTTTTGACTGCTATTGGAGCGGCTTTGTTTGCAGTACTTTCAACCGTTGGTTTTGCTGTGGTTGTTTTAGCGGCTAGTACGGTTGTTTTATTTATCGTGGCTTTAGGCTGCGGCTTAGCTGCAGTACTGGTACTTTTGACTGCTATTGGAGCGGCTTTGTTTGCAGCACTTTCAACCGTTGATTTTGCTGCGGTTGTTTTAGCGGCTAGTACGGTTGTTTTCTTTGTCGTGGCTTTAGACGGTTGCTTAGCTGTTGTACTGTTATTTTTAGTCGATGAATGAGAAACATCCGCTTTGATAGAACTGGATGCCATTTTATTGGTAGTTAACTTTTTTTTAGCCAAACTTTCCTTAGCTGATTTAATATGTTTTTTAGCCAAAGTCTTGTTTTTAAGTCCCTCAGTTAATAATTTGGCTGCCTTTTCTATTCTGTTGCTAAATTCCTTTTCGCTGAAATGATCACGTAAGTAAGAAATAGCATTTTGTAAATGAGTGATTACTTGATTTTTTAATTCTTTTTTTGGAGATTGAATTTTTGCAGATTTAGCCATAATTTACTGTTATTTTGAGAATTAACATAAATATAATGTTAATTTAATTAAATACTAACAAAACTTACAGAGTTAATGTTTTTACTTTTTGGCGGTCCTTTGATTACCGACCAAAGACTTTTGCTTTTATTGGGGTTCTAACTTAATATTTAGGCTAAGTATGTTGGACAAGTACTTAGATAATATTAATAAATTTTAATTTACCCAAAAACAACGATGATCGGTGAAAATTCCGCTATAAATAGGCATAGTGTTTTTGTTAGGTATCCCTTCCTAACAGAAGGAATACCTTTATTTAAGCTATTATGCGAATCAGTTTCCTACGCTTTTTTACAGACCGATGGAGCAAGCCTTGTCGCTAAACATTCCTCATCCTCCGTATGGGGTTTTGAGAAAGTGACAAAACTCATTGCAAATGTTACTACTAATAGCAAGATACTTACCCATAAAACATGATGTACCCCGTAGTAGACACTTATTATTCCTCCGAGAAAAGCACCTAAGGAAATTCCGATATTGAAGGATGAAGTAAGTAAGCTATTCACAAATTCAAGTGCGTGATGGGGAACCGACTGAGTTGTCCGAATATTTGAAACCAGAAATCCACCCGTATGAATCATTCCCCAAACGGAGACAATAATGACCATTGGTACAAATATTCCACCTAAGTAGTAAGCGAGTACCTGTACTGCGATCAAAGAGGCCAAAAAGAGTCTTGCCGTTAACAGCACGTTTCTATTTAACGCGAGGCCCATCAGCCAATTTCCTAGCGTTCCCATGCCACCAAAGAGAAGTAACATTACGCTGATCTGTGTGCCATCCATTTTAGTAATTTGCTCAAGATAGGCGGTAAGATAGGTATAACTGGAGAACATCGCTGCTAGTGTACAAATGGTAGAGACCAGGTTGAGCCATAAAAGCGGACTTTTCAGTATCGCGATCTGATTTTGCGTAGATTTTGTATTGTCCGCAGGAATGGATGGTATAAAAACCAACAGACCTATAAAAGCGATTAGACTTATAGCGCTGCTAAGGAAAAATGACGCCTGCCAATTATCGAAAAGATCTACCGCATAGGTTGTTAACGGGATTCCAAGGACAGTCGCTAAACTGAGCCCTAACATTACTGTAGAAACACCCTTTGCTCCGCTATTCTTAAAGGCAATAGCGATAGAGATATTCCAAAATAGGGGATGTAATATTGCAGGTAGTATGCGGGCCACCATCAGCATAGTGAAATTTGAAGAAAATGCGGAGATTAAGTTTGAGAGAACAAATATGCTCATAACTAGACATAAAAGAAGTTTCCGATTTATTTTGGTCGTGAAGGAAGTAATGAAAGGTGAGGAGACCGCGACCGTTATCGCAAAAGCGCTGAGTAGCCATCCGGCGGTATCTAATGTTACACCGAATTCACGGCTAATTGTCGGAAGGATCCCAACTATTCCAAATTCAGTTGTAATTATGCCGAAAGCACCAAGTGCCAGGACGTAGATTGATTTTTTCATTGCTATCTAAAGTTTTGATGTAGCAAATTTGAACAGAAATATTGTGAATAATCAGTACATTTTAATGATAAATAGGTACTTTTGCGTTATGAGAAGAGAGAATATAGATCAATTGGTCAAAGTGGAACACCATCAGGTGGTAAACTGCCCTTTAAAGGATAACCAGTTTTCCTTTTTCCAAATCATATATGTCATTTGTGGAAAAGGATTTCTTAAGATTAACAACAATACCGCTTCATATAGTGAAGGCAGTTTGATACTCTTGACACCAAATGATCTGCATAATTTAGAAGTAATCGAACATACAGAACTTTTGCTCGTTAAGTTCAGCGAACGGTATGTAAAAGACTATAAGTGGAATAGCATTAATTCGATGGAATGTTTATTATATGGGGCTTCCTATTTGTCCGGTTGCATTTTACAGAATAAACCCGATGTTATTCTGGTTGATTCGATTGTTTCCTCGCTTCTCCATAGCATCAATCATCCGGACCTTTTTCAAGAGGAGCTGACCTTACATTATGTAAACGCATTGATTGTCATTGCGGCAAGGAACATCTCAAAAATGAGAATAGCGCATGTGGCATCCAATACAGATAAGCGGGTGTTAGACATTATTAATTATATTCAGGGAAATATCCATGATCCGGCATTGTTAAAAGTCTCCTCAATTGCTCATAAATTTGGCTTCTCTGAAAGTTATCTTGGTAGCTACTTTAAAAAGCAATGTGGTGAAACTATCCAGCATTATATATTGAATTATAAAATGAGATTGATCGAACATAGGCTTCTTTTTAGTGACATGCGGGTCAATGAAATTGTGTCTGAATTTGGTTTTTCAGATGAGAGCCACCTGAATAAATTCTTTAAAAAGAGACACGTAATGAGCCTCACAGAATTCAGAAAGGCGAAAGGAAGTATAGCAATGCAAGTTTAAGGATCGGGAAAATTAGCTTCTTTTCCTGAAGACTCTGCTTAAATCGAAACCATTGACCGGAATATCCGGGAAACAGTTTCATTTCCCGGATTTTTTGACCATTGCTAGGCAACACAATGATTTTTTATTTTAAACAGCTAGTTCATTTTCTAAATAGACCTGTCTGATCTGTGATCCCCACGCTTCGACAGTATGATTGTCTGCGCGGTCAGCTCGATCAAAGAAGAAATGTTGCTTGATTTCAAGACCACAATAACTATATATACCGTTATCAGAAGTCAATTGTAGGGCTTTGTCCATTCCGGTCTTTTGGTACTCCATAGTTGATTTACCGTGAGTATTGATGATGTATGCCGATTTTCCAGCCAGCAAACCTTTTTGAACACCGGCATCATATCTATAGGCAAATCCATAACTGAATACACGGTCTATATATCCTTTCATAATGGCAGGCATACCTGTCCACCAGATGGGGTATATAAAAGTAATGGCATCGGCCCAGATAATATAGTCCTGCTCTCTTTTTACGTTTTGGTCAATAACGCCCTGGCGTTGGCCGTCTATATCATCACGGGACAATACCGGGTTAAAATTTAATTGATAGAGATCTCTTACGATAACTTCCTGTCCATTTTGTAGCAAGGTGTCTTTTACGATCTGCTTAAAGTGATTATTTAAACTACCGTCAATGGGGTGTGCATAAATGATGAGATGTTTCATTTTTTTCATTTTTAATGGATTGAATAGGACAAATCTATCAGGAATGCGACCGAGAAAATTGTAAGAAAACGAAATGGTCTATCCATCGTATGTCTTGCAGACATCACGCTGAAATTTTAAAAATTTTTTAGGTGAAGTATTGATAAAATGTTTGAAGTCATGAATCAATTGGCTTTGATCATAATAGCCACATTCCTCGATTATTTCAAACCAGTTTACCTTTCCTGTTGAAGCGGCTAGTTGTTGGATGAGTCCAATCGTCTTGATAAAACGCTCATATCGACTCAATTCTTTAGCGCTGAATCCAAAATGTCTTTTATGGATGAGCTGAATATTTCTTTCACTGTGTCCGGTTTGCTCGGCAACAGATTTAACAGGATTCAGTGGTCCGGATTGAAAATTGAAAAGTAAAGCAGAAATATCATCCTGCGATCTCAAGTAAGGCTTACAAAAATTTAAGATAAACTTTACTTTTTCTGTCACATGGCCGATTTCATTTAGCTGCTGCCATAAATAGTGAAAGCAATTGTCCAACAAGAGCTCGTCAGGATCCATGGTCTGATCCCCGGAAAGGTGTGGTTTACCAAAAAAACGATAAAAAGCATCAGCTTTGAAATTAGCGATTAATAGCTGTGTCCCTGGAAGCAAAGTGTAAGAAAAGGCCTGTTTAACTGGGCCGAGTACAATGCAGGTACCAATGCTAATTTCTGCCTTTTCCTTGGAGATAAATAAGGCCGGTGTCCCGAAATTAAATACCATCATTGTCTGAAATGATGGTAACAGTGTTTTTGTAATATTGTTTTTTGATGTATTCGCTGCAAAGTAAAAATGGGAAAACACCGTTTCAAATTCCTCCGGAACGGGTATTCTATAGCTTTGATATGTTTCTTGGTCTGTGCTCATCAGTTTTCTAAGGCCAATTTAATAAAAAATACACGCTAAAATTAGACATCCGATAGTCATTTAGATAAATTGCCTGAATTTAAAACACTTGACGTCAAGTAACGGTTAATAAATAACATTTTGTTGACGTAGATCATCGTGTTGAATAATAAAAAAACAGAAATTTGATCATTTCCTAGATAGAGGATTACAGCTAAAATAATTAAACATGGAAATAGGTATAGATAGTTTTATTGCAACAGGTGCATATGAAGGTGCGTTAAGTCCTGCTAAAAATGTGGAGGCCATAGAAGCGTTGCTGACAAAAATAGAATTCGCGGATCAGATGGGACTACATGTTTTTGGATTGGGTGAGCACCATCGCAAGGAATTTTTAGATGAATCGCCTGCGGTGATACTATCCGCTGCGGCAGCGAGAACAAAAAACATCCGGCTGACGAGCGCAGTCACTGTATTAAGTGCTGCGGATCCTGTTCGTGTATTTCAAGAATATGCAACATTGGACCTTATTTCTAAAGGAAGAGCAGAGATCGTGGCTGGTAGAGGCTCTTTTATTGATGCATTTCCTTTGTTTGGGTTCGATACGCAGGATTACGATGTATTATTTGATGAGAAAATTAGACTGCTCCTTGAAATTCGGAACAACGAAATTGTGAGCTGGAAGGGAAATTTTCGGCCCGAATTAAAACAACAGGCAATATATCCGCGGCCATTACAGGAGCAGCTACCTGTATGGATCGGAGTAGGCGGCACACCACAGTCTTTCGTGCGGGCCGGACTATTGGGGCTTCCATTGATGGTAGCTGTTATTGGAGGCGAAACACATCGGTTCCGTCCATTGATTGATTTGTATTATGAGGCTGGAGAGAAAGCAGGGCATCCTCGGGAGAATCTTAAGGTAGGGTTACACTCCCTTGGTTTTGTTTCAGAGACAGGAACCAGAGCAAAAGACGTATATTTTCCGGGTTATCAGGAAATGATGGGTAAAATAGGTAAGGAGCGAGGTTGGTCGACACCAACACGTGATATGTTTGAAGCACAGGCAGGTAAGACAGGAGCTTATGTGATTGGCAGCCCTGAAGAAGTTGCTGAAAAGATACTGCGCCATAGCGAAGCCCTGGGAGGTATATCAAGATTTACTTTTCAGATGGATAATCCCGGGCTGAGTAAAGAAGATATATTCAGGTCCATTGAGCTCATTGGAACAAGAGTAATACCATTAATAAATCAATGAAGCAGATTATCTTCTGACTGAACGTGCCCGAATGCGGCTCAGTGTTTCTTTGGTAATACCTAAATAGGATGCAATCATGTGTTGAGGAAATCGCTGCAGAAATTCTGGATAGTTACTCAACAACATATTGTAGCGTTCTTCTGCTGTCATGCTGATTGCTGCATTAATTCTTCTTTGGTTAGCAAATGAATGGTTTTCATCCAATTGACGTGTCAACTCGATCATAGCTGGAAGAGAGAATACTTCTACAGAATCGCTCTTTGTTAATGTAAGAAGTGCGGTATCCTCGCAGGCTACAATATTAAAAGGAGAGGGGCTGAGTTTTGCAAAACTTTCACGGTCACCGACCCACCAGCCATCTATATAAAGATTGACAATATGTTCGATTCCCTTACTGTCCACACTATACTTTCTCATAGACCCTTTAACAAGGAAGCCCATGTATTTATTTACATCGCCTTCCTGCAAGAAAAATTCGCGCTTTTTTACTTTCTGAGGTACAAAGCTCTTTTTTAGTATGCTGATCTCATTTTCGGCCAATGGCCTGGAAATGCGTGAATTTATATATTCGAATAAAGTAGTATACATCTGTGACTGTTTTACGTATCTCAAAAGTAAAAATAGGAAAAGTAGCTATAAAATCGTAATAGCGCATTGTATGTTATTGATTTTATTGCTGCGCTTTTGATGGACAAAAAAAAACGTGTAGCAGAGATCTGCTACACGTCCTTAGAAGATGCGCCATGCAACTCCCAGATTGACTATTCTACTTAATTAAGCGATACGTACATTGGTGGCATTAATGCCTTTTTTTCCGTTTTCCAAGTCAAATGTTACGCTATCATTTTCGCGTACTTCATTGATCAGACCGGTAACATGTACGAAAATGTCTTCACCACCATCAGCTGGTGTAATAAAACCGAAACCTTTTGTCTGGTTAAAGAATTTTACTGTTCCTTCTTGCATTGTATTATATATTAGTATTAAATTATTCTGTTTACACACGTTGTATAAAGGATGCTGTCCCCAACAACGAGAAATAATCCATTTGTTTGCAAGAAATGATGTTTTGTATTTAATGGGCTTGGGGTTATGCAAGTTCAAAAAGGTACTTCACTATTATTTTGAAAACAAAATTAGCTTCTGGAAATGCAAAAACTGAGCAGAAAGGGATACTTGACGATTTCAGAAGAGCAAAGGCGGAACCTGATTATGATACAAGTATAGGTATAAATTATTGGTATATAGCATATTTTGTGTTTTATTTTCAGAATAAATTCATTTACCGCCTTTATATAGCATTAAAGCTCCTTCTTCATGAAGAAGAAGGAGCTTTAAATTTTGTTTTGCAGAACGATATTGGATCACTCGACTAAAGTTTATTTTGACATGGCATGAATAACACCAATATGCGACCTAAACGCTGCCCAAAAAGTACGGAATTCGTTGTATTGCAATTTATATTCCTTGCAGGTCTGTTTTACAATACGGTTGAGCGCCGGATAATGCACATGGCTTATTTTGGGGAAGAGATGATGTTCTACCTGAAAGTTAAGTCCACCGAGCAACCAGGTCAGTATCTTACTCCTTGTAGCGAAATTGGCCGTGGACTGGATCTGATGAATCATCCATTCTTCTTCCACACGCGCTCCCTCAACTGTCTTAAATTCAGTTCCGGAAACAACGTGAGCCAGTTGAAATACCGTTGCCAGACTCATTCCACAGATAACGCCAGCAATCAGTAAGCCCAAAAGAGTAGGAAGCCAACCCACAAAGATAATGGGAAGAACGACAAATAGCGTGAAATGTACGATCTTACTGAGCCAAAAAATGACACGTTCCCTAACTGGAAAATGAAAACGCTCGGTTTGATTTCCCATGCGGCCGCGGAAATATTTCTCATAATCCTGATAAAAAATCCAGGCCAAATAGGAGATACCGTATAACAGTGGAAAGTAAAACCGTTGATAGCGGTGGTGTTTTTTCAACTTCTGATCATGGTGGATACGCATAAATTTAATTTCAATATCATGGTCCTCACCATCGATATTGGTATATGTATGGTGGGCGATATTATGTTTGAGTTTCCAAAAATAGATATTGCCACCCAAGAGATTGAGTGTATAGGACAATACCGTATTCAGGCGTTTGCTATCCGAAAACGAATTGTGTCCGGCGTCGTGCATGATATTGAAGCCGATAGCAGCCAAGTTGGCCCCGAAAATAAGGCATAGTACGATAGCAATGCTCCAATGAAGTGGAACGAAGACCAAGAGAATATATAAAAGGATAAAAGTGATCAAAAGAATAGTGGCTTTCAAAAATATCCTTCGGTTGCCGGTTTTTTGCTTTAATGAATTATTAAAATAATTATTGATTTTTTGCTTTAACGCTTTGGAGAACAATGTATTAACATTGTCGAATTTAACAGACTGGGACATGTGATTTCTGACGGTGGAGATATTTCTCGTATTTAATTTGCAATCTGAAGTGATTGGCTGATGTGAAGTTACGTTTTATATTTGAATCAAAAACATGCGATAACGTTAAATGCATGTTAAAGTATAGATTTTTCAATAAACTTAAGGCATTACCAATTAACCTGTACATACCTGAGCTTGTTAGATGTGCTTATTCTTTCGTGGTATAAAGAAGATATAAACAGCACATATACCTATTATCATTGCAACAGTATAGCCTATGAATGCAATAATTGCCGCTTGTTGCGCTGTTCCTCGAAGAACGGATTCTGTAAATAATCCGGTATTGTCTTTGAAACCAAAAAACCAATGTGTCAGATTCCATGCAAAATGAATTCCTGCGGACAGGGCAATATTTCCTGTTCTTAAAGTTGCAAAGCCAAATAAGATCGCTCCCAGTCCCGATCCGATGAATGCGTTTGCAGCAGAATAACCACTGAGGAGATGCTCAGCAATAAAAATAGCCGTAACGATTACCATAGCTATTAAAGGCCCATTATTTGCCTTTAATCTCCAAAGTATGTACGTTCTAAAGACAAGCTCTTCCCGGAAAGCGACAAAAAGAAACAAAGGAATATAGACGGCAAGAATAGAAGGGTTAAATGTTTGCGATCGAATAAAAGAAACGCCGCTAAAATTACTTACAATCAGTGTCATTATAAGAACCATAATTATACCAATACAAAATCCTGAAACAAAGTGCATCGGGGTCTTTTGATCAATGCCCAGTCCATTTTTTGAAAGTGAATCCTTATCATTCCGGACAAAGCCATAGACTAAGATGAAAGTGAGGATAGATGCTAGGATTATGGAAAATAGATCTGGCGAAGATGTTTGTTTGGTGATTGCTGATGCTCCGACAAAAAAGACGAGGGTGAGAAGATAAAAAACAATCACTTTGAGACAGGTAAATAATCTTTTCATTATCAAGACGCTCTTTTACATAAAGTTAATATATAATTTGTGAAATATAGCGAGCACAGCCATAATCTTAATGATCTAATTTTTAAAGGTAATCGTTCTATCTGCAAATTCTTCTACATCTTATTTTTCCGCACATTATTTAAAGAAAAATAAAATATAGACAGACTTGTCTGTTTTGGATGGTTTTTCTATATTTGTTTGATACAATTTTAGAAAATGGATAACCCAAGAGCAAGAATTTTGAATACAGCTTCCCTGCTGTTCCATCAGCAGGGATACAACAGTACCGGAATAAATCAGATTATCAGTGAGGCAAAAGTGGCGAAAGCTAGTTTTTACCAACATTTTAAGTCAAAGGATGAGCTCTGTGTTGCTTTTCTAAAGTCCAGGCATGAGTATTGGTTTTCGGCGTTGTCGGATTACACAAAGGATTGTGTAAGTACCGATGACTTTATAATGAGTGTATTCGATTTTATCATCTATATGAACGAAAGAGAAAATTATAGAGGGTGCAGTTTCCTAAATATTCTTTCAGAACTGTCACAAGATCAGGAAGCGATTCTTTCTGTTATTCAGTCCCACAAAAATGATCTGAAGGAATTTTTCGAGAATAGGTTGGGGAAAGGGCTATTCGCAACCCATATCTATTTGTTGTTTGAAAGTTCTATTGTAGACAGTCAGTTATTCAGATCAAATGAACGTGTACAGAAATCCAAAGAAATCGTTAATCACATCATTTAAAAAATTATGGAACAGAGACAACCTTTGCCACCATTCACACTTGAAACGGCAAAACAAAAAATCCAAATGGCTGAAGATGCATGGAATTCGCAGGACCCCGAGAAAGTGTCAATGGCTTATACAATCGATAGCGAATGGCGCAATCGCAATTTATTTATCAATGGTCGAGCAGAAATTGTAAGCTTTCTGACCACAAAATGGGAAAATGAATTAGATTATAAATTGAAAAAGGAATATTGGGCTCATACAGATAATAGAATCGCGGTTCGGTTTGAATATGAATATAGAAATCAGGAAGGTCGTTGGTTTCGCGCTTATGGGAATGAGAACTGGGAATTCGATAAAAACGGATTCATGAAAAAGCGCTATGCTAGTATCAATGATTTAGAAATAGAGGAAAGAGATCGACATGTATAAGACAAAAGCCCGACAATATGTTTATCGGGCTTTTGATATTTGCTGACGCAAACCAAATTTTACACCTTAATCCAGATCTTCGATGGTAGCATTTGGGGCATTTGCTTTTACGGATTCAATTCCGTTTTCCATTCCACTTGCGCTTTCGTACATTTCACTTGTTCCGATAACTTGACCATTGGTCGCTTTCAAATTGAAGTAATGCTTACCATTTGTCGAAGCCTTTCTGTCAAATTTATCGTTGTCCTGAGCATTTCTTTTTACCGATTCAACACCGTTTAAGCAATTTGCTTTGGTTTTATAGCCCTCACTGCTCAGAATTACCTGGCCATTGCCTGCTTTTAAATTAAACTGAAACTCACCATCTTTTCTTGTTTTCACTACAAATTTTCCCATTTTTTCTATTCTAAATTTTATGTGATAAATGTGATTTTTTATACTACTAAAGATAATGTATAAAATTATTTTTATTGTGAAACAATGATTAAATGATCTGCATCAAGTTATTATGATGTTGAAATAGTAGACAAATATCTACATCATCTAATCACAAAATGTGGAAGTAGTAACTTGAACTTTAAAAATATCTAAAATCAAAAAAGCCTGCGATTTTGAGTAAATTACAGGCTTTTTAATACTTTTTAAATGCTTTTGATAGGTTAAAAAAAACCTTTTAAGCGGAAAGGGAGGGATTCGAACCCTCGATACAGTCATCCCGTATACAGTCTTTCCAGGACTGCTCATTCGACCACTCTGACACCTTTCCGTGTTTCAGTGCACAAATGTAGTAATTTTTTGCTTTATTGCAATACCATACAGCTTTTTTTAAGAACGATTTTTCCTATGCGATTGATCATAAGCGCATTGTTTTTATATTTTTTTGAATAAAACATATTTCTTATTTTTCAGAATGACAAATAGCTATTTAGACATAAAAAAGAATATTTTAGAAGTCGCCCTACAGCGAACAAATGATCGGATCGCGATGATCGAATCGGCGCTAGAAACCGCTAGGGATTCGAGTAGTGACGACACGAAAAGTAGCGCCGGGGATAAGTACGAAACCTCAAGGGAAATGATCCAACAAGACATCAATCGATATCAAGGGCAGCTTCTTGAAGCGAATAAGGATTTACTACAGCTCACGAATATTATGTCAGTGGTGGGGGATAAAACCGATTTTGTCAAATTGGGAAGTCTTGTCGAAACAAATGTGGGACTTTATTTTATCGCCACAAGTATTGGTGCAATAAAAATCGGGGATAATAATGTTTTTGTCATTTCAGCGGCATCGCCTGTAGGTCAGTTGCTTCTTGGTAGGAAAATAGGAGAGAGTTTTCTGTTTAACAGATTAAATCAGACCATATTGGAGCTTTGCTAATTGCCGAAAAAGAAGAAAGCTAAACAATATGTCCTCATAATTGTTTTCACTATGAACGAAAATAAAACAATACGATGAAATTAAACAGATTACTTTTAATATTTTCATTCGGTGTTTTACCTTTTGTTCACTCTTGCCGGTCACCAGAATCCGATGATAAGCTAAAGTCAAAAATTGAAGAAGCTTTAATAGATAACCAGGGCATAGCAGTGGATGTAGAAGAAGGTAATGTTACATTGAACGGGCAGTTAGGATCAGACTCATTAAAGCAAGTTGTAGAAGAGAAAACAAAGGCTGTGGGAGGTGAGAATATTAAATCCATCCACAATAATATCATGGTCAATCTTCCTGAACCTGAAGATGCACGTGAAAAATATCATGAAATAGTTGAGGGGTCAGTCGATTCCACAATTACTAGAGATGTCAACCGGGTCCTCGAAGATTTTCCGACCATTACAGCACAGGTAAAGGAAGGAATTATTATTGCAACAGGCAATATTGAAAAAACAAGAATGGATTCCCTAAAGAAAAGATTGGAACATATTAAGCCTAAGGGTATTGATATGAAAGGAGTAACCAGTCGATAGTTTTCGTATTTCCATTGAAATATAAAAGCTACTCGTCAACAGACGAGTAGCTATTATTATTTATGCATATGTTTATTTACCCCTAATTTAAACATTTTCCATCAAATCCCGAATAGCGACTGAGGCAATTGCACCTCCAAATGCTGCGGGTAGATAAGACATTGTTCCATATGCTGACTTTTTGAAGTTACTCCCATCGGTATATAGTAAGGAGCTTTTATCCGGAAGCTCAGTCGAGAAGGCAACTTTAACACCGTCACGGATACCATGTTTACGCAACTTCTTACGAATATGTTGAGCCAGTTTACAATTATAAGACTTGCTAATATCAGCGATTTCAATTTTTGTCGGGTCAACTTTACCGCCTGCACCCATTGAACTTACAAATGGCATTTTTGCATCCAGTGCCAGTCTGATGAAGAATAACTTCGGTGTAATACTATCGATGGCTTCTACACAGTAGTCGGGCGCCATTTCCAATAAAGCCGGTATTTTTTCAGGGATAATAAAGTCCTGAATCACGGTCAATTCCAATTCCGGATTAATAGCTAAAAGACGCTGTCTCATGATTTCAGCTTTCGCTTCACCATGATTCGTTGCAAGAGCTGGCAGCTGTCTATTTCTGTTGGAAGGGTCTACAGTATCACCGTCTATTATGGTCATTTTACCAACCCCCGCACGGCAGATAAATTCAGCTGCAAAGGAACCAACACCGCCTAGGCCTAGAACCATCACGTGTGAATTTGCTAATTTTTCCAAAGCTGTCCTACCAACCAATGCCTCGGTGCGCGACAGCCAACTTAAATCTTTCATTTTTTTAATACAATCTTATAATTATGATATAATGTCTGCTTTAGCATCTCTAATGGAATAGATCGGACTTGGGCGACATATTTATATAGGGTAGCAACTTCCGTTGCTGTATAGGTATCTGTTTCCAAAAATAAATGTGTAAGGGGGATATTTCTTATGACTTCGTCCTGGCTGCCATCCAAACAATGGACACCGATCGAAAGGTAATACCCTTTATCCATAAGCTGTTTGGCCAACGTCAAATTCTTGCGATAGCCATGGAAGATAACCGGTAAATGAAATTTAGCTTTTGCCAAAGATGCCAAAACTTCCTGAAAAGCACGAACACAATGAATAATCAACGGCTTCTGAAAAACAATAGCCAATAGAATCTGCTGGTCAAAAACCTGTTGCTGTTTCTCGAAAGCAACAGCACTATTTTTGTCCAGACCACATTCGCCTAATGCGACAACATTCGTTCTTTGTATCATTGTTCGCATCAACTCTAATGCTTTTTCCGTATTGCAGTCGATGTACCATGGATGCAAACCGATAGAGCAGTCTCCCTCAATGATAGTCTCACTATGGTTCAATGCTATATTTATAACAGATCGGTTGAAACCGTCCCGTATAATATCAAGCCGATGTGTATGTATGTCGATATAGGGAACCTGCATTGTCAAAGGACAAAGGTCGAAAAAATAGTTGAAGCAAAAAATATTCTCTACAAATTTAGTCTAGTTTTATTGCTCCAATTTGCTGTTGAGTGCCTGCAAGATCGCGGAGGCCTTTAAAAGACATTCCTGATATTCTTGCTCCGCCAATGCTTGGTTGGTAAGGGCTCCGCCGGTATGAAAGGATAGGTATTTTTCGCGTTGATTGTACAGGAGGGAACGGATGACGACATTAAAATCAAATTCATCACGAATAGTATCAAAATAGCCTACCGAACCTGCGTAAATCCCTCTTTTGGAGCCTTCAATCTGATCACAAATACGCATGGCAGCAATTTTGGGAGCACCTGTCATGGAGCCAGCAGGAAATGTATGTCTAAAGACGTCCATATTGGAAACGTTGGGATCCTGTATGCAGCTGATTGTGGATATCATCTGATGTACTTGTTTAAAAGACTGGATTTCAAATAGACGTGTTGCTTCAACTGTCCCGGGAAGCGCACTCCGTGTTAAATCATTACGAACAAGATCTACGATCATTACATTTTCAGCGATCTCCTTCTGCGACTGAAGCATACGATTGATAATATTTCGGTCTTCGCGCTCAGTGATGCCCCTTTTAGCTGTGCCTTTGATGGGTTGAGAGATTAATCGGCCTTTTCTCTTGGTCAAAAAACGCTCTGGAGATGCACTCATAATGAAATGAGATCCAACTTTAAAAAAATTGCTGAACGGGGTAGGTGAAACAGCATTCAATTTTAGATAGACCTCGATCGGGGAAATATCTGCATTTTCTGCGAAGAACTCCTGACAGAGATTTACCTCGTAGATATCACCACGTTGGATATGTTGCTGCACTTTATCAAAGGCATCAAAGTATTCTTCTTTTGTCCACCGTGAGCGTACGTGCAGATCTAGTGCAGCATTAGTCTGCGGAGCTGTCGTCTCGCAGATGGATTTATACACAGCAACTGGATCGTCGGCTTGAATGTGTACCTGCATATCCGTTGTGCTTACCGTAATCGCTGGGACAAAAAAATAGGCAGATGGAAAGCCAAGCTTATCCGTTGCGCGGGTCTGTAATTCTTCAATCTCATTCTTGAGATCATAGGATAGAAATCCCGGAATAAAGCCACATGGATGTTGCAATAGGAATTGCTGTAATTGATCCAGTACATCTTCATCCGCGCAAAAAGAATGTAAGGCCTTCACCGCCAGTACGCTCTCAAATCTTCCCCATTGGTCTGGCGACCCATTGCTATTAAAGAAAGAAATTTCATCAAATTGCCCCGACCAGTGCAGCGCTTTCTGATGAAATTTATCTTTAGAATCGAGAAGATCAAAACTTTCGATCCGCATATTTTACTTTGATAAAGCCAATGTTTGTTTACGATCCGGACCTACTGATAAAATCGTGATAGGAACTTCGAGAGCTTTCTCTAAATAAGAAATATAGTTACTTAATGCCTCAGGAATCTCAGCCTCAGATGTGATGCCTGTCAAATCTTGTTTCCATCCTTGGATTTCTTCCAAGATTGGCTCTGCCTGATGTGTGATAATCTCGTACGGCATATAATCAATCACTTCACCATTATAGTTATAATGTGTACATGCGTAGATCTTGTCGAAAGTATCCAATACATCAGCTTTCATCATGATAAGGTCTGTTACACCATTGAGCATAATAGCATATTTCAATGCCGGAATATCAATCCATCCTGTACGGCGTGCACGTCCTGTTGTAGCGCCGAATTCATGACCCAATTGACGTAGCTTTTCTCCTGTCTCATCATGAAGTTCAGTAGGGAAGGGGCCTCCACCCACACGTGTTGCATAGGCTTTAAAAATACCGTATACCTTACCGATTTTGTTCGGTGCGATACCAAGACCTGTACAGGCTCCAGCAGTTGTCGTGTTGGACGAAGTCACAAAAGGGTAAGAACCGAAATCCACATCCAACAGAGTACCTTGGGCACCCTCAGCCAATACACGTTTGCCTTCTTTCAGATATTGATTGACCAAATGCTCTGAATCAACATGCGGAATGGTTTTAATGAATTCAATGGCAGCTAGGAATGCTTGCTCTTTTTCACTGAAATCAGGAATTTCACCGTAGTGAGAAAGAATGTTCAAGTGCTTTTCTTTCAACTTCTGGTAACGCTCCTGAAAGTCGGGAAGTGTCGTATCACCTACACGTAAGCCATTTCTACCAGTTTTGTCCATATAGGTCGGACCGATACCCTTCAATGTAGATCCGATCTTGCCGGCGCCCATTTTCGATTCTGAAGCGGCGTCCAATAATTGGTGTGTCGGCAAAATAAGGTGTGCTTTGCGTGCTAATACCAAATTGCCTTTACCCACCGGATCAAAACCAGCTGTCTTAAGGTTGTCTAATTCTCTTTTTAGGATAATCGGATCGATAACGACACCATTACCAATAAGATTTAGTGTACCTTCATTGAAGATACCAGATGGAATTGTGTTGAGCACGAATTTTTTGTTATCAAATTCCAACGTGTGTCCGGCGTTAGGGCCGCCTTGGAAACGAGCGATTAAATCGTATTTTGGACAAAATACGTCTACGATTTTACCTTTACCCTCGTCACCCCATTGTAAGCCCAAAAGCACATCAACTTGCATAGCTTTTAAAGTATAGTAATTAAAATGTTATTAATAAAAATAGACTCATTAAAAAAATAAAAATGTTCAGGAATTTTTCTCCTGAACATTCCTGAACAAATGTACTATTATATTTAACAAAAATATAAGATTAATTTGAAATAGCTTCTTGAGCTACGGTTTCTTCTTTTTTATTTTTTTCCTGACAATCTTGACATACACCGTATAAATTTAAAGAATGGTGCTTGATGTCAAACTTCAATAAATCCCCCATAAGGCTTTGAATCTGGTTGATACGTGGGTCGCAAAATTCAACAACCTTATTGCATTCAATACAAATCACATGGTCGTGCTGCTTGAAGCCATAGGATTTTTCAAATTGAGCCATATTACGGCCAAACTGGTGTTTGGTAACCAAGTCACAAGAAACCAAAAGTTCGAGGGTATTATAAACTGTAGCACGGCTGACACGGTATTTTTTGTTCTTCATATGAATATACAAAGACTCAACATCAAAGTGATCAGTACGTGAATAAATCTCTTCCAAGATAGCATAACGCTCTGGAGTTTTTCTTAGATTTTTATTTTCTAAGTATGCTTCAAAGATTTTTTTTACAGTTGCAAAATTTTCAGCTTGATTCATAGTAAAAATATTCTTGTACAAATTTACCAATTTAGATTGACATTTGATAGTATTTCTAAATTGTGATATTCATTTGATTAATTTTCAGACTCATAACGATTTACTCCTGTTATTCCCCGTACTTGTTTAAGGTTTTTCATCAAACTTTCCAATTGCTGCGTATCGTTGACGTACACCATAATATTCCCATCAAAAATACCATCGTTACTCGATATGGCTAGGGAACGTATGTTGACCGCAAACTCTTGGGAAATAACCGTAGTAAGCTTATTGACCAAACCGACATCATCGATACCCACGATATGCAGGCCGGTCAGGAATGCGGAGTCTTTCGTCGACGCCCAGCGTGCCTTCAGAATACGGTATCCGTAATTTGCCATTAATTTGGATGCATTGGGACAGCTGGTGCGATGAATTTTGATGCCATCATTGACCGTCAGAAAGCCGAAGATGTCGTCGCCAGGAATAGGGTTGCAACAAGGCGCTAGGGTATAGTCAACTTTTTGCATATCATCACCGATAAGGATGGTATCAAATTCCTTTTTATTGATTTTCTCAACTAAACCTCCAATATGACTGTTGAACTGATTGCCGGAAGAAGACCCTGCATTGATTTCAACAGCTTTTTCATGGGCCACATACTCTCGCAATTGCTTGATATCAACAATGCCCTTGGCTACGTTATAAAAGAGATCCTGAGAACTTGGATATTTCAGATAATTAGCAATTTTATTGATATTATCCGTATTGTATGTCACTTTCAAAGACTTCAGTTTACGCTCCAGGATCTCCTTTCCATCCTCTGCGACCCTTCGTTTTTCTTCTTTGAGGGAAGATCTAATTTTTGATTTCGCTTTTGCGGTAACAACAAAATTGAGCCAGTCTTCTTTTGGCGACTGTTTGCTGGAAGTGATGATCTCCACTTGATCACCATTTTGTAGAACGTGGCTCAGTGGAACCAATTTGTGGTTTACTTTGGCCCCAATACAGCTTGCACCGATATCGGAGTGGATCTCAAAGGCAAAATCCAATGCCGTTGCATTGTTGGGTAATTGAATTAAGGTGCCTTTGGGTGTGAAGATAAAAATTTCATCAGAGAACAGGTTCATCTTGAAATCATCCACAAAATCCATGGCATTCTGATCGGGGCTGCTGAGTACATCACGTACCTTTTTGATCCATTGATCCAAGCCTGAATCGGAATTGGATTCTTTGTACTTCCAGTGTGCTGCAAAACCTTTTTCCGCAATTTCATTCATCCGCTTGGTCCGAATCTGTACTTCCACCCATTGCCCCTTAGGGCCCATTACCGTTGTATGCAAGGATTCGTAGCCATTTCCTTTGGGCGAAGAGATCCAATCGCGCAGGCGGTCCGGGTTGGGGCGATATAAATCAGTTACGATAGAATATACTTTCCAACATTCGGTTTTTTCCTTCTCATCCACCGCATCAATAACGATACGAATGGCAAAGAGATCATATACTTCTTCAAATGGAATTGACTTTTTGCGCATCTTGTTCCAGATCGAATGAATGGATTTGGGCCTTCCAAATACGGCAGCTTTAATTCCTTGTTCTTCTAAAATCTCTTTAATAGGACCGATAAAATCACCAATGAATTTCTCCCGCTCTGCTTTCTTTTCATTCAGTTTTCGCGCAATAAATTTATAGGTGTCCGGATCAGTAAATTTCATGGACAAGTCTTCCAATTCGGATTTGATTGCATATAAACCTAAACGATGCGCCAAGGGAGCGTAAAGATAACTGGTCTCTGAAGCAATCTTCAGCTGTTTATCTCTTGCCATAAATTCCATCGTCCGCATATTGTGCAGTCTATCCGCCAATTTGATAAGGATAACACGTACATCGTCAGCAAGCGTTAGCAACATTTTACGAAAGTTCTCGGCCTGCATTGAACTATTGGGATCAAATATCCCGGAAATTTTTGTCAATCCGTCGATAATACGACGAACTTTTTTTCCAAACATTTCCTCAATTTCGTCCAAGGTTACATTGGTGTCTTCAACAACATCATGGAGCAAAGCGCATACAATGGAGGTCGTCCCTAAACCGATTTCCTCGGCGGCAATTTGCGCTACCGCAATCGGATGATAAATATAGGGTTCTCCTGATTTGCGGCGCATCTCCTTGTGGCTATCCAGGGCCAAATCAAAAGCTTTACGAATCTCTTGCTTGTCCCCACGCTGCAAAGTAGGCTTACAGGCACGCAATAATGCACGGTAACGTTTTCTTATCTCTTTGTTTTCTGCTTCAATATCAATCACATAATCTTTCATAAACGTTGCAGGTAAATGATGTTTTTTTGAGTATTTTTGTTTAATTTAGTTAATGTATTTTGAATACAATTATCAAGCTAACTTATTTTGTAATAAATCTACCAAAATATAATAGCATTGACAAATTAAAAGAGTTATATAGTCGTTCAGATGAAGACAACAGTATGTGTTTTGTTTTTTCTTCTTGGGACTTTGCCAGGCGTGGCACAGGCTCAGTCTCTGGTTCTTCCTTTATATGGAGAGGGGGCCCAGGAGACAGTGACGGATTATATGAAAACAACACTGCCCTCAGGTGAGATATTGCCTTGGTTTCCCATTCCTGAAGTGGTTATTGTCAGGAAAAGAGTCTGGTCAAGCGAGGAAGCCCGACGGGAATATTTACGTTTTCGGAGAAACGTATTGAAAGTGCTTCCCTATGCCATATATGCGCAAAAAAGATATGACCAACTGGACCGGGACTTGGCTATGACATCGGATAAAAAAGAACATGAAGCTCTGGTGGAAAGATGTGAAAACGATGTGAAACAAATGTTTAATAGGGAAATTAAAAATATGACCATTTCCCAGGGTAAAATCCTAATAAAGCTGATCGATCGCTATACCGGACATACAAGCTATGAAATGGTGAAGGAAATGAAAGGTGGGATCTCAGCATTTTTTTATCAGGGAGTTGCCAAAATTTTTGGGCATAATTTGAAATCATCATACGATCCAAAAGAAGACTTTGAAATCGAAAATATCATCCGTGAATTTGAACGGTCGCGACCCAAACCGGTGATGTAAGAACCCATATATACTCGGATATATAAGTCACGAAGGTACTTTAGTTAAGATCGGGATCGTTATGTAATACCTAAATTAAGACAATATGAAAACGATATATGACTTTGATGCTTTGCAATTCAATGGAACCATGAAATCTCTTGGAGATTTTGAAGGAAAGGTTTTGTTGGTCGTCAATACAGCGAGTCAGTGTGTGTTCACAAGGCAGTTTAAATCGCTCGAAAAACTCTACCAGAAATATAGAGAAAGAGGATTTGAGGTCTTGGCATTTCCGTCCAATAACTTTCGGAATCAAGAGCCCTTGACAGGCAGTACATTGGAGACATTCTGTAGAATAAATCAACAGGTCAGTTTTCCGGTTTTTAAACGTAGTCACGTCATTGGTACCTATACAACTGCCTTGTATAGTTTTCTGTCAAATAAGGCAGAAAATGGGCATATAAACAGCAAGCCCTCCTGGAACTTTCATAAATACCTGATCAACAGGAGAGGGGAAGTTGTGGATTTCTATTATCCTACGACTTCGCCATTGTCAGGTAAAATTTGTCGTAATATCGAACGACTTTTGGAGGAGTAACCTACAAACTTCCTACCTTTGGCATCGGTTTCATAACAGTAAAAATCTGGATATGGTTGCTATCTTCAACGTAAGCCAGCACTATGAAGTGGTGAACTGCATCACGCCGATTTTTGTCGATTTTGCTGATATTGGAAGCCATAAACAAAAAAGAAGAAAAAAATATGGTAAAACTAGATTTACTTGTCATTGCCGTACATCCCGATGACGCAGAATTGGGGGCAGGCGGAGTAATGGCAAAATATATTGCCGAGGGGAAAAAAGTAGGAATTGTAGACTTAACTCAGGGTGAACTGGGTACACGTGGTACCGCGGAGACCAGAGCACAAGAGGCAAAAGATGCAGCAGCTATTCTCGGACTGTCAGTGCGTGAAAATCTCGGTTTGAGAGACGGTTTTTTTGAAAATGCCATTGAGGAAAAAATGGTCATTATAAATGCTATAAGGAAATACAAGCCTGAAATTGTTATCACCAATGCGGTTAATGACCGTCACCCGGATCATGGAAGAGCAGGACAGCTTGTGAATGAAGCCTGTTTCCTTTCGGGGTTAAGAAAAGTGGAAACCAGAGATCAAAACAATCAAATCCAAGAAGCCTTTCGTCCACGTCTAGTGTTGCAGTTTGTGCAGGATTATTACATCAAACCCGATGTAGTCATCGATATTACGGACTACTATGCCATGAAGGAAAAATCAATCTTGGCCTATAAAACGCAATTCTATACAGGTGAAAATATTAATCCCGATGAGCCGCAAACCTATATCTCCAATCCGGATTTTATGGAATCTACTGCTGCCAGAGCAAGGGAATTCGGTCGTTATATCCAGGCAAAATATGCTGAAGGATTTACATCTAAAAAAATATTAGGCGTTGATGATCTATTCGATCTAAGATAGCGGAGTTGCAATAAAAGATAGAGATGTAAAAAGCCGAGGATTTTATGATACATAGAATCTTCGGCTTTTCTATAAACGGCAGGCAATCTATCAGGAGATAAAACCTTTTACGTATTGTTTTGTGATTTCATGCTGTGGATTTAACAGCACTTGTTCAGTGGGGCCAAATTCAAGGATTTCACCACCATAAACAAAAATAATATAATCAGACACTCTTCGGGCTTGTCGTAAAATGTGTGTCACCAGAACAATGGTATAATCCTGCTTTAGTTCGATGAGTAATTCTTCAATCTTTGCTGTGGATAATGGGTCCAATGCAGAAGTTGATTCATCGCCAAGTATAATTTCGGGTTCTACAGCAAGTCCCCTCGCTAAGCAGAGCCGTTGTTGCTGTCCAATCGAAAGCCCGCTTGCGGAATGCCCCAACCGGTCCTTGACCTCATCCCATAAGGCCACATTTCGCAATTGTGTCTCGACAATCTTATCCAGTTCTTTTTTATTTTTAGTGCCATGTATGCGCGGGCCATAAGCTACATTGTCGTAGATGGACATCGGTAATGGATAAGGTTTTTGGGATAAAAGCCCCATTTTTTTACGGATATGCGTTACTTCGGCATTCTTATCATAAATATCCTCGCCGTTTACAAGCACAGATCCCGTTATTTCAACACCTTTTGTGTCGTCGACCAGGCGATTCAGTGTTTTCAGCAGTGTGGTCTTACCACAGCCTGAAGGTCCGATAATGGAGGTTACGCTATTGTTTGGTAAGGCAAGATTAATATTCTTTAAAATATGTCTCCCATCGATATATACATTGAGATCCTTGATCTGAATGTGAGGATCAGTCAAAGGACTGTTTAACGACGATTCTTTTGTTTCGATTGAAGGATATGCGTGCATACTACGATAATTAAAATGATGATAGTTAAAACCAAGGCCGAAGCATATGCCCGCCCCTGTACCTCAGGAATTGGACTGCTTAACTGAAAAAATATAGCCAAGGGAAGTGTTGCTGCCGGTTCGTCAATATATTTAGGCAAATTGTCACTGAACCCTGTTGTCAATAATACGCCCGCGACATCACCTATTGCCCTTCCGAACGCTAATAGGATAGCTGTCAATAATCCGGCACGAATACTCCGCAACATGACTTTCGCAAGCTCCCAGCGTGTGGTACCCAAGGAAAGGGTGACATTTTTCAGGTCTTCAGGAATCGTTTTGATCAGCTCGTCTACCGTACGCACCACAATAGGGATCGTCAATAGCGTGACTGTCATGATGCCGCCCAATAGTGATGCTCTAATGCCAAAATAGACCATGATACCAAAGCCGACTGCTCCATACACAATGGATGGAACACCATAAAGCACATCAAATAATAACTTCGAGAACTGCGTTACTTTGGATTTTGTTCCCAAATAGATATTAAGATAAAGGGAGATTGGGATCCCAATAAAAGCGGATAGGGCGGTCGCCACACCTGCCAGATATAGCGAACCCAGTATGGCGTTTAAGATTCCACCTTCTTTGCCGATGTAAAATCCGCCTTTGGGCAACTGACTGACCATTTCCCAATTGAGATAAGGAAGACCCTTGTAGAGTATAGTTCCCACAATAAAAAATAGGGAAGCTGTTACCGTAATCCCGGATAAATGCATAAAGCCTTTCGCGATCTTTTCGCTTATTAATCTTCTTTTGGTGTTATCCATCTAAACCTCCTTCAAGTCGTCTCAATATCAGACGTGATATTAAATTGAAAATAAATATGATGACAAATAGCAATAGTGCTGAAAACATCAAAGCAGACTCATAAAGGGGAATGGACATCATCTCACCAAAATTGTTGGCGATTAAAGCGGGGATGGGGTAACCGGCATCAAATATCGATGTGGGTACCTTGGGGACATTCCCGCAAACCATTAATACTGCAATCGTTTCTCCAAATGCCCGGGAGGTCGATAAGACTATGGCGGCGATGATACCAGGTTTTGCCTTTTTGAGAATAACATGTTTTATGGTATCCCATTTTGTTGCTCCCAAAGACAAAGAGGCGGCTTTTAATTCATAGGGAATCGTTTGAAGCACCTCCACCATAATGGAAATCATGATCGGAAAAATCATGACCGCCAATACGATGCCACCGGCTAATACTGAATAACCAGATGTCACCACACCAAAAATCGGAGCAATATAAAGCTGGATCAAAGGGACGATAAATAATACACCCCAAACACCATATAACACCGGCGGTATGGCTGCCAAAATATTGACAAGCGGAAGCATCATGTTTTTTAGCGCATCCGAAGCGTATTCGGT
This sequence comes from Sphingobacterium sp. HMA12, assembly GCF_002933815.1. Lineage (GTDB taxonomy): Bacteria > Bacteroidota > Bacteroidia > Sphingobacteriales > Sphingobacteriaceae > Sphingobacterium. Next base: position 1,478,735 of record NZ_BEYR01000001.1, on the reverse strand, counting down.
CAGATAAACTGCCGTCAATACACACAGTGGTATTGCGATGGCAAGCGATATCAATGTGACAGCGAGTGTACCGGCGATAAAAGGCAGAAATCCGAATGAGCCCTTCATAGGTGCCCATACTTTATCTGTCAATAGCTGAAATACGTTGCTGTATTCAAATAGTGGGATGGATTTTACAGTTAAACCGACCGCAATAATAACGACAACTGATAGCGAAATCAGTAGTAACAAAAATGTGGACCGTTTTACTAAGGTATCTTTAACTAGACGTGTATTTAGCATGCTATAACTTATTTAGTTCGTCATTGATCAGTGTTTCACTCAATGGTACATAGCCATTTTCAAGTAATTGTGACTGCGCCTGTTTCTGCAGCACAAAAGAGATAAATTCCTTCAAGAGCAGGGACTCTGTTTTATTGCGTGTGACAAATGTCAGATCACGGGAGGGGGGCGCGGGATATTTGCCTGCTGCAACAGCTCCGGTCAAGTCTGACAGCGATCCATAGAATTGCTCGTCGGCTTCAATCTGTCCATTTCTATTTAAATCCAATGGCAGTACATCGATATGGTCAAAGACTTTGTTTGTCTTTAAGTTATATACATAATTAATGTTGTTGAAGCCAATGCCAAACTTATCATCTTTAATAGCTTGCGCAATACCGGGATCTCCAAAGATTCCAACACCTTGCAGGTCTTCCTGTTTACGCCCAAAGAATTTGGCCCAGGTCTCTGCTGCTCCGGCGGCATCCGAACGCACATAAACATTAATCGGATCTGCTGTAAATTGCGGATCAATTTGATTCCATGTCCTAAATTTTCGACTGACAAAAATATCAGCAAGTTCCTCCTGTGTTAAGCCCCGTTGCAGTAATGCTTTATAATTCGGATTGCCAGGATTCAATGTGCATATTACAGCATCTTTGGCAACAATAATAGGGACTGCGCCTTTTTTGACTTCTTGTGGATGCAGATCCCGTGATACTAAACCAATGTCTACCATACCTGTTAATACATCGGCAATCCCCTTTCCTGCACCGCCTGCAGAGATATTAAAACGGACATGAGGGTGAATTTTTTTGAAGTCTTCACTCCAGATTACGGCCAAAGGGTAGAGGGCAAAAGCTCCAGATAGTGAAATATTGCCTTCAAATCCTCGCTCTTTACTATATCCATTCTTTACTTTTGGTGCGCATGACGTGATCTTAAATATGGTTATAAAGCTAAAAATCAGAACTATAAAATATCTCTTTGTCGTTACACCCATTAGTCTACAGGTTTAGTATATTAAATTTTATACGGCAAATATATATTAATTTGGTAGATATTATAGAATATTAAAAAAATATTTTTACATTTGACATCGAGAAAAGAATACTAAATCAATAGATTTTATTTGTTTTATGCAAAGCTTCCGTACAGAATTAGAAAATCCAGTCGTGGAAAAGGAGATTATTGAACTTGAAAAAAAGATTCGATTATTTCACGAAGGTAAGATCGCTGATGAAAAATTTAGATCATTGCGTCTGGCCAGGGGAGTATATGGACAGAGACAACCAGGAGTTCAAATGGTTCGTATCAAACTTCCATTTGGAAAAGTTACTTTTAAACAGTTAATCAAAATAGCAGCAATATCTGATGAGTATGCAAGTCGCAACTTGCACTTAACCACACGTCAGGATATTCAGATCCATTACGTTAGTCTGGATCGAACTCCAGAACTCTGGTCAAAATTGGCAGAGGATGATATTACCTTAAGGGAAGCCTGTGGTAATACCGTTCGTAATGTAACGGCTTCACCAACTTCAGGTATTGATCCGAAAGAACCCTTTGATGTCTCGTCATATGCACAGGCAACATTTGAATATTTTCTACGTAATCCGGTTTGCGCAGAGATGGGTAGAAAATTCAAGATGTCTTTTTCAGCAAGTGAAGAGGATACCGCTTTTTCGTATATTCATGATTTGGGTTTTATTCCAAAATTGAAATATGTGGATGGTGTGGAAGTGCGTGGTTTCAAAGTGCTGCTAGGCGGCGGACTGGGGTCGCAACCATTTTTGGCATCGCTAACAAATGAATTTCTTCCGGAAGATGAGCTTATTCCTTATATAGAGGCTACCTTAAGAGTATTCGACCGATATGGCGAACGTAACAACCGAAATAAAGCCCGTTTTAAATACCTCATTCAAAAACTAGGCTTGGAAGTGGTACTAAATCTGATCGAAGCGGAAAAAATCGCTACAAAAGTTAAGACTTTCGCTATTGATCGAACCAAAATTGAACAACCGCTACCACCTGATGACAGCAAAATTACTGTACTTGATCTGGATAGCGACTTAAACTATCAGGTATGGAAGAATACGAATACATTTGAACAAAAGCAAGCAGGCTATTATGGTGTCTATGTACGTGTTTCTACTGGAGATATCGGCACGGATAAAGCGCGATCCTTAGTCGCTGGATTAAAAAATCTCGTTGCGGATGATATCCGGATAACACAAAACCAAAGTTTACTATTGAAGTATGCAACTGAGAACTCGTTACCTCATATTTACCAATTGCTCAAATCACTTGATCTTGCACAGGTAGGTTTTGACAGTACTGCAGATGTGACAACATGTCCCGGAACGGATACTTGTAATCTTGGCATCTCAAATAGTACCGAAATGGCACGGGTTATTGAATCGTATATCGCCGAATTCCATCAAGATTTTATTTTCAACAGAGATTTGAAAATTAAGATATCCGGTTGTATGAATTCCTGTGGTCAACATGGACTGGCGCATATTGGCTTCCATGGCAGCTCGGTTAAAGCAGAGGGCAAGGTAGTTCCTGCTGCTCAGGTTATGCTTGGTGGTGGTACGATCGGCGATGGTGAAGGCCGGGTGGCCGAACGGATTATCAAAGTACCGACCAAAAGGGTACTGCATGTGGTTGAATTCGTATTGAACGATTATAAAAAGAATGCTGAAGAGACCGAGAATTTCCATGCGTATTATGACAGACAGGGTAAAAATTATTTTTACAATCTATTAAAACCACTGTCGGATCTGACGACGCTTGCGGAAGATGAGTTTGTGGACTGGGGACATGAAGGCACTTTCCAGACAGCCATAGGTGTGGGTGAGTGTGCCGGGGTGGTAATTGATTTAGTGGCAACATTAATTTATGAGGCGGAGGAAAAACTACAATGGGCAAACGAGACATTCGAGGAGGCAAAATTCGCAGACGCTATCTATCATGCATACAATGCCTTTGTTCAGGCGGCGAAAGCCTTGCTATTAGATAAAGGTATCAGCGCAAGCACACAAAATACAGTGATCAACGAATTTCAGACACATTTTGTAGAGTCTGGAGAATATAACTTTGATCCGTCATTTCCGGAGCTTGTCTTACAAATCAGTAAAAATGAACCCACCGAGGGCTTTGCAACAGGCTATCTACAAGCGGCGAAAAAGTTTATCAATGAGGTTTATCAACGTAAAAATTTAACGCCTGTATTGGCTTAGGAGGGAACGGAATGTCGATAGAAGCAAAAGTAACTTTAGTAGGCGCTGGGCCGGGAGACCCAGACTTGATTAGCCTCAAAGGGATCAAAGCAATCAAGCAAGCGGATGTTATTTTGTATGACGCGCTTGTCAATGAGGAACTATTGGATTATGCGAAAGCAGATTGTATAAAAATTTATGTCGGAAAACGTGCTGAACAGCTTTCTACATCACAAGATGAAATCAATCGCTTACTGGTTGATTATGCTTTAAATTATGGGCATGTGGTGCGTTTGAAAGGTGGAGATCCCTTTGTCTTTGGACGTGGAGGTGAGGAGATCGATCATGTGGCACAATATGGTATTGAAACAGCCGTTGTACCGGGTATTTCCTCCGCTATCGGTCTGACAGGCTTACAGCAGATTCCTTTGACTTATAGGGGGATTAGCGAAAGCTTTTGGGTGATAACAGGGTCAAAATCTGATGGCAGTTTATCTAGCGATCTATACCTGGCTGCGGAATCCAATGCGACTGTGGTCGTGCTGATGGGGTATGGAAAATTAGCTGAAATTGTAGCCATCTACCGGGATAAAAATCTTCATCATTTACCTATCGCTTTGATCCAAAATGGTTCATTGCCTAATGAGAAGGTTGTATTAGGCGCAATAGATAATATACTGGATGAATCTACTGAAAAGCGAGTCGGGGTACCGGCTATTATCATCATTGGTGAAGTGGTGGCGAAACACAGATCGTTTCAACAGATTAAAGAGAAAGCGCTTGCATTATAAGTAAGTATGAATCAGTTATTTCCCATATTCGTTAAACTTGATCAGATCCAGACCTTACTGGTCGGAGGTGGAAAAGTTGCATTGGAAAAATTCCAGGCACTGATAACAAATGATGAGAGACTGAAACTAACTGTTGTCGCAAGGGAAATTGTTCCAGAATTTGAACGATTGCTCGTCAATTATCCGCATGTCCGATTTCATATACGTCCTTTTGAGACAAATGACGTCGAAAACAAGCAACTTGTAATTGCGGCAACGAATAATATGGAACTGAATGATGAACTTCGAGAGTTAACATCACTTCACAATATCCTTTTCAATGCAGCGGATAAGCCAGATCTATGCGACTTTTATCTGGGATCTATTGTTACTAAGGGCAACCTAAAAGTTGCGATTTCCACAAATGGCAAATCGCCAACGATTGCAAAAAGGGTGAAGGAATTGCTCAACGATCTTTTACCGGCCGAAATTGACGAAACGCTTTCGCTGATGAGCGAATATCGTGAACAGTTGAAAGGGGACTTTGAATTTAAAGTAAAGAAGCTGAACGAACATACCAAAAATATATTACGTCATGAGCGTTAAGGAAATTAAAGAAATTATCGGCGATAAAAAGGGAGCGGAGATGCTGCAGACAATTGCGGCACTATATCCTGCAGAAGTTGTTTTTTCGACTTCTTTTGGGATAGAAGATCAGATTATCACCGAATGGATCGGTAAGAATAATATCGGTATCGAGATTTTTACGTTGGATACCGGGCGATTGTTCAAAGAAACGTACTCCTTGTGGAGCCGTACATTGGAACGTTATCAGTTGATTATCAATACATACACACCGGATACAGCGTCGCTGGAAGATTTTATCAGTAAAAAGGGACCTAATTCTTTCTATGAATCTGTTGAAAATCGTAAAGAATGTTGTCGGATCAGGAAGATCGAACCATTGCAGCGTGCTATCAAAGGGAAAAAAATTTGGATTACCGGCATTCGGTCTGAACAATCGGTCAATAGACATGATATGGATTTTGTAGAGTATGACGAAGTAAATGATATCATAAAAATCCATCCGTTGTTTGACTGGACCTTTGAACAGGTAAAAATGTATTGCAAGGAACAGTATATTCCCTATAATGTATTACATGACAAAGGATTTCCGAGCATTGGTTGCCAACCTTGTACGAGGGCTATTCAGGAAGGAGAAGATTTTCGGGCCGGAAGATGGTGGTGGGAAGATCAAAGTAAAAAAGAATGTGGTTTACATGCTGTTAAATCTTAATCATAAAAAAGCGTAAACCCGAATTCATTAAATCAAATTTATTATTTCAAAGAATGGACTATTTAGATCATTTAGAAGCGGAAGCAATATATATATTAAGAGAAGTCGCCGGACAGTTTGAAAAACCAGCATTATTATTCTCGGGCGGAAAAGATTCCATAACACTGGTTCATCTGGCAAAAAAAGCTTTTAGACCGGGTAAATTCCCGTTCCCACTGGTTCATATTGATACCGGGCACAATTTTCCGGAAACTATTGCTTTCCGTGACGGCCTTATTGAAGAGATCGGAGAAAAACTGATTGTGGGCTACGTACAAGATAGTATAGATCAGGGCAAAGTCGTTGAGCAAAAAGGCAAAAACGCAAGTCGTAATGCACTTCAGACTGTCACCTTACTCGAGACGATCTCGAAACACGGTTTCGATGCATGTATCGGCGGGGCACGTAGAGATGAGGAAAAGGCACGTGCAAAAGAACGTATTTTCTCGGTGCGTGATGAGTTTGGACAATGGGATCCAAAAAGACAAAGACCTGAGCTGTGGAGTATTTTCAACGGTAGGATAAACAAAGGTGAGAATGTACGGGTATTTCCGATTTCAAATTGGACTGAGCTCGATGTCTGGAATTATATCAAACGCGAACAAATCGCATTGCCATCCATTTATTTTAGCCATGAACGGGAGGTAATTACCCGCAACGGACAATTAATGGCGGCCGCGCCATTTTTAAATATGGATGAGGAGGATGTTGTTGAAACTAAATCTGTTCGTTTCAGGACGGTGGGTGATATGACCTGTACTGCGGCAGTAGATTCTACAGCAACTGCTTTAGATGATATCATCGCGGAAATCAAGGCATCAACAGTCAGTGAACGTGGGGCTCGGATGGATGACAAAGTATCCGAGGCAGCAATGGAAGAACGCAAAAAACAGGGGTATTTTTAATTCCTCAAATCTAATACTTGATATTGACAACAATGAATATATTGAAATTTATAACAGCTGGTTCGGTAGATGATGGTAAAAGTACGCTAATAGGTCGATTGCTTTACGATACCAATTCTATTTTGGATGACCAATTGGAGGCGATACAACGTGCCAATCGAAAGAATGATGATGGAACAGTAGATTTAGCGATATTAACGGATGGATTAAAAGCAGAACGCGAACAAGGAATAACCATCGATGTTGCTTACAAATATTTTCAGACCGATCAGCGAAAATACATTATCGCTGATGCTCCAGGCCATATCCAGTATACGCGAAATATGGTTACTGGCGCGTCTAATTCTGAGCTGATTATTATCTTGGTAGACGCAAGGAAGGGTGTGATTGAACAAACTAAAAGGCATTCATTTATTGCTAAATTGCTGGCGATGAACCAGGTATTAGTATGTGTCAATAAAATGGATATGGTGGATTATAGTGCCGCTGTTTTTGAACAAATCAAAAATGATTACCAACAATTGGCTGCCAATCTAGGACTTCAGGATGTTGATTTTATCCCTGTATCCGCATTGAAAGGTGACAATATTGTTCATAAATCTGAGCGTATGCTCTGGTATTCAGGAAAATCGCTATTGGACTACCTGGAAAATGTTGAAATTCACGAAAATCAGGCAGCAAACTGGAGATTCCCGGTACAATGGGTTGTAAGGCCACAAACGGATGATCTCCATGATTATAGGGGATATGCAGGTCGAGTGTTAGGAGAGGGGCTTACGGTAGGCGATCAGGTGATCATTTATCCCTCAGAAACATACAGCACTGTCAAGGCCATAGAATTTAACGGTCTGCAGGTTGACCGGGCAGAAAATGGACAGTCAGTTATTCTTCATTTAACTGACGATGTTGACATTAGTCGCGGCGACACGATTGCAAATGTTGAAAAACAACCAAAATTTGAGCGCAATATACAGGCAAATGTATGTTGGTTTGACAATAAGCCCCTGGATACCGAACAGATTTACTTGCTACAGAGCCACAGTAAATTGACAAAAATAAAGATCGTTGATGTGCTTTATAAATTTGACATCAACACGCAGGAAAAAGTCTTTGACGAAACGATCAAGCTCAATGATATTGGCCGGATCGCGATCAAATCTGCTGAAAATCTTGTATTCGATTTACAGGCAGAAAATGCTGCGAATTCGCAAGCGATCGTGATTGATCCACGGACTAATCTGACAGTCGGCGCGCTGATGATTCAAGCTGTTGATTAGTATTTTTATCTGTAAATATTCAACCTAAATATTTATTGAGGAATCCGGGCAGGTTGTTCGGATTCCTTTTTTATTTACAGTAATTCTTTTAAAAGCCGCTGTTTTTATCAATCCATATATTTGTTATAATTTATATTATGTTAAATAACAATAAACCCTCCCTATATATGGGCCATCACAATCTTAATTCAGCTTAAAATTATATCGCACAATTTATTGTGACTCCATGGCAGCCTTATAAATATTAAAATTTATAAGGACTAGAATTACACAAATCATTACGTTTAGCCTGTTCTATATAAAATCGAAAATGATTCTTTTTTTTATCTAAAGTATCGAATAAAATACGCGGATGATTTGTTTTTGGCTACATTTCGATATAATCAAGCTAAATAGCCATATTTTATAGAATTCGAAATTTCATTATAACAACGCAAAATTTATAAAAAATTAACAAAAATTGGATTTTTATTAAAAAATACATAAATTAGTGCCAGCCAAAGGGAAATTTTACTAATTAAAACATGTCAAAAAATTTTAACGAGTTCATTGCGAGCGTTGAGAAACGCAATCCAAATGAGCCAGAATTCTTACAAGCTGTAAAAGAAGTTACAGAGGATTTATTTCCTTATATCACCAACAATCATCCTGAATTTTTCGACCAAAAAATTCTTGAACGCCTGACCGAGCCTGAACGTATTATTTCTTTTCGTGTAACTTGGTTAGATGACAATCATCAAGTACAGGTAAACCGCGGATACCGTGTGCAAATGAATAGTTCTATAGGTCCATATAAAGGAGGTCTGCGCTTCGCTCCTTCTGTGAATCAAAGTATCTTGAAATTCCTTGCTTTTGAACAAGTTTTCAAAAACAGTTTAACAGGCTTACCAATCGGTGGCGGTAAAGGTGGTTCTGATTTTGACCCTAAAGGCAAATCAGATAATGAAATTATGCGTTTTTGCCAGAGCTTTATGACGGAATTATATCGTCATATAGGTGCAGATACAGATGTTCCTGCGGGGGATATCGGTGTTGGTGGACGTGAAATTGGCTTTTTATTCGGACAGTTTAAGCGCCTTCAAAATAATTTTACTGGGGTTCTAACAGGTAAAGGTGAATTATGGGGAGGTTCCTATATTCGTCCTGAAGCTACCGGATATGGCCTACTATACTTCGTAGACTGTATATTTAAACATCAAGGACAGTCTTTACAAGGAAAAGTGGCAACAGTTTCAGGTGCTGGTAATGTAGCATTTTACGCAGTTGAAAAAGCAATGCAATTAGGTGCAAAAGTAATAACCGTCTCTAATAGCCTGGGTACTTTGTATGATCCTGATGGCTTTGACACTGAGAAGATGGCTTTTGGAGCAACTCTAGGTCGCAACCTGGACCAATACCCTGCTCGTTATCCAAATGCACAGTTTTTACCAGGACAAAAACCTTGGCAATTTAAATGTGATATCGCATTGCCATGTGCGACACAGAATGAATTGGATGAATCCGATGCGAAAACACTTGTGGCAAATGGCTGCATCTGTGTTGCTGAAGGCGCTAATATGCCTTCCACTGCCGAAGCAATTAAGGTTTTCTTAGATGCTAAAATTAGTTTTGCACCAGGTAAAGCGGCAAATGCTGGCGGGGTTGCTGTGAGCGGTTTGGAAATGTCCCAAAACTCGATCCGTACACAATGGGGTACCGAGGAAGTTGATAGCCGTCTGAAAACAATTATGGAAAGCATTCACGAGACTTGTTTGAAATATGGCAAAGAAAGTGATTTTGTTAACTACTTAAAAGGTGCCAATATTGGCGGCTTTATCAAAGTGGCTAATGCCATGAAAGCCCAGGGAGTTGTATAATCAGCCTTTTTCTAATCATATCATAATCCTGAACGCTCAAATGTATTTCATTTGGGCGTTTTTTTATACTTTTATGGTAATTTTTAAAACAAGAGATTTACATGAGATTAATAGCGGAACTCCCCCATCCTGATTGCAAGATTTCCATCTTTGGAATGAATCAAAAATTCATCATCAAATTTGAACAAGGAAATCTGGAGCAGTCCTATAAAATTGCAGAGGTTGACATTATAGGTGGCGTAAATGGTGTTTTTGAATTGCTTGATGAGGAATTTCTGAAAAGTGTAATAGACCAGTTCGCGTTAATGCGTCAATCTTTTAACGGGGCTTACAGTAGATACGAATAGCGACAATTATGTTAAACTACCTTTATTTTGTGGCATTTTGGGCTTGCCAAATTGTCTCCTCCATCCTATTTAAACTCGGTGGTATTCATCCGAAGTATAAATGGGCGGCCTTGATTGTCGGCAATATTATTTTGCTTTCGGCGAGCTGGTTTCTCATTCAATTATTTAAAAATGTCTCTCAACCTATTGTTATAGCATTATGTTCAGGAGGGACTTTTCTGACCGTTCAGTTGGCAATGGCATTTTATTTTAAAAGTCCACTGAGCTGGCAGCAGGTTGCCGGCATGTTTGTTATTATTGTCGGTATGGTGATGATCACCTTTGGTGGTAAAGATCAAGCGATCTAAAAAATAAAGAGCACTCGCATGCGTGCACATGCGAGTGCTCTTATATTGCTATAAATAAGCATAAGTTATCCCGTCTCCGCCGCGGTCTTGATGTTCATCTTCAAACCGGCTGACATGACTGTATTTACGCAAGTAATCCCGAATGAATTTTCGTAGAATACCGTCCCCTTTCCCGTGGATAATTTTTAGTGATGGATAGCCTACCATAACAGCCCTATCCAGCACCTTCTCCAATTCATTCAATGCATCTTCGGTACGCATTCCTCTCAGGTCTATTTCCGGATTAAAATCCGCAACCGTTCCAGCTGACAATGACTTGGACAAACTTTTTGCCGATTTCTTATTTTCCCGTCCTTCGAGCTTAAGGACGTTCTTTCGTTTCTGTACTGTTCGCAATTCTCCCATGGCAAGAATCAAGTTGTTTTTAGCAATTTCAACAACCTGCGCTTCAGCTCCATTGTCAATAATCTGTACCCAGTCACCTACGGTCAGTTCGGAGGATTCCGTTATTTTCTCTTTGATGACTTGCTTAGTCGCCTGTTCTTTTGGCAAAACGGCTTTCAAAGCCTGATCCAGATTGCTGCGCAGTTCACGGGTTTTCTCCTTGTCAGCTTTCGCCGACTTGATCTGTGCAACCGTATTTTCAATTAATTTATTGGAGTTTTTGATGATTTCCTGAGCCTCCTCTTTGGCTTTTTTCAGTATAATCCGTTTATTTTCCTCTAGATAACTTTGCAATTCCAGGTACTCAGATTTAAGGGATTCAAGTTCTTTTTCCCTTTTATTGATGGCAACTTTCGTATCAAACACCTCTTTCTTTTCCCGTTCGAGGTCAATCAATAAAGTATCTACCTTTTTTTGTTGTACGCCGATTTTCCCTTTGGCAGCCTCCAGAATATCTTTTCCCAATCCTATTTTCTGTGCAATTTCGAAGGCATAAGAACTACCGGGTTTACCGATCTGAAGAATATACATGGGGCGCATCTCCCGGTTATCGAACAACATGGAAGCGTTCTCCAGACCCGTCGTATTGCTCGCAAACACCTTTAGGTTTGAGTAGTGGGTGGTGACCACGCCTCTAATCTGCTTTTTATTCAACGATTCCAACACAGCTTCGGCAATAGGTCCACCAAATAAGGGGTCTGTTCCGGTACCGAATTCATCAATGAGTACCAAAGTGCGTCCACTGGCAAATTCCGTAAAATATTTCATTTTCGACAAATGCGCACTATAGGTACTTAGATCACTCTCAATAGATTGATCATCACCGATGTCAGCAAATATCTGCTTAAATACGCCTACTTTCGTCGTTGGTTCAGCTGGAATCAATAAACCCGATTGTACCATGATCTGTAGCAAACCTACCGTCTTCATACAGACTGACTTACCACCGGCGTTTGGTCCGGAGACAACAATAACACGTTGCAGCTGATCGATCTGTATATTCAATGGAACGACGGTGCTTTTATGGTGTTCGTTGAGGATGAGTAAAGGGTGGCGCGCATTGATGAGATTGATCTCAGCTTCTTTGGACAGTTCCGGCATCTCGGCCTCAATATCCAAGGCAAACAAAGCTTTGGCCCGAACAAAATCTACCTTGGTCAATAAGCCATGATAAGACAGCAATAATGGGAGATGTGGACGTACTTTATCTGTGAGTTCCACAAGAATTCGGATAACCTCCCTCCTGCGCTCAAATTCAAGATCTCTAATCTTATTGTTAAGCTGGAATACCTCTTCTGGTTCAATATAAGCTGTTTGTCCTGTTGCTGACTCGTCGTGGATCAATCCTTTGAGCTTTCTTTTGTTCTCCGCCAGGATGGGGATACATAGACGCCCATCGCGTACAGTCAAATTGCCATCCGCAGTCCACCCGCTGTCCTGGGCATTTTTGAAAATACTATTTATGCGTTTGAGCGCATCTTGTTCCGCACGTTGTATTTGCTGGGTGATCTCAAGTAACAGGCGGGAGGCATTATTTTTGAGTTTTCCACGCTCGTCGATGACTGTTTCAATATCCCGGATGATTCCCTTCTCTATGGGTAGATGCTCAAAGAGCACTTCCAAATTCGGATATAGACCTTCTCTTTCGTTAAAATATCGAATGATGGCGTAAACAGTTTTCAAGGACAACAGGACACGAAAAAACTCCTCTTCAAGTAGAAAAGCACCTTCGGCCCTAGCCTTTTCAACAATGGATTTTAAAGGAAAAAAATTCTCGACGGGAAATGCGCCATCGTTGACGAGAAGATCTTTAAATTCGCTTGTCTGCCTCAAAAAACGATCTATCTGATCGAAGCGAGTTTGCGGCTGAATTTTTTCAACCAGTTCACGTCCTGATTCGCTCAGGCACTTTTGTTTTATTTTATCTTTTATCTCGTAAAAACCGAGTTTATCTATCGCATTTAATGGATATACCATAAAATTATATTCTTTGATGGTTAAAGTTCTGACACAGGTTTTAACGCCTGTGGTGGAGTAAGGATAGGTTTCTCAAGCCTTTGCTCCATTTTTTTTGGTAACGTTGCTGTGTCCTTTGCTGAAATGCCAGGTGTTGTCGCCGGGGGCGCAGGATTTCCTGAGGATGCAGGTGTTGTTGAACCGGCTGGAATATTTGAACTGGCTGTAGAAAGCTGGTTCATTAAATAGCTGTCCAAACTAATACCTGTTTTCTGCTGGAAATTTTTGTTAAACAGTGAAGATGCCTCTTTAAAGCTGAATTTTTCCTTACTTGGTTTGTAGTGGATAAGCGCAGCAATATTTTCTTGATACTGTTGTTGTTGTCGCATGATACGATTCGTACTATCCTGAATCCGCGCATTGACAATCGAATCCCTCGTGCGGATGGAGTCTTGCTTTTTACGTTCGATATCCGTATAAAACTTATTCTGCTTAGTCAAGTTATCTTCCACTTTCTTGTAAATAGCTGACATGACCTCAGCATCTTTACCATAATAGTTCAGATTTTTTTTAAAAGATACGGAGTCCAACCCGTATTTATCAAAAGTTACCTGATACAAAGGCACCATCACTTTGCGTGCACTATCAATGGGCAAAATATTGAGATACGAATCTGTCAATTGGATTTCTGTCAAAGCATTGACAAATTTGCTTTGTGAGATAATATCCTTCTCTTCTGGTCTGACACAGGAACCAAATAAAAAAATCACCGCAAGTAGATTCAGTATTAATCGTAGCATTTCGTAGTTTTGTACAAATTTACAAAAAGGACCGACATTTGGCACTTTTTACATCATCAAACTATATCGGAAATGAGTATTGCGAGTAATTTAGAAGCTTTAAGATTGGAAGCTGAGGCCAAAGGCGTTCAGCTTGTAGCAGTTTCAAAGACAAAGTCCAATTCAGAAATCATGGAAGCCTATGAGGCTGGACAACGTATTTTTGGTGAAAATCATGTTCAAGAATTAATTGAGAAAGCAGAGCTTTTACCCAAAGATATTCAGTGGCATATGATCGGACATCTACAGACGAATAAGGTGAAATATATTGCCTCATTCGTTAGCCTGATTGCTTCCGTAGATTCCTTAAAGCTGTTAAAAGAAATTAATAAACATGCGTTAAAAGCTAATCGTATCATTGATTGTCTATTGCAAGTTTATATCGCTGATGAGGATACCAAATTCGGTCTGGATCATGCGGAGTTGATCGAGCTCCTTCGTGATGAGGAATTCCTGGAACTAAAGAATATCCGAATTTGTGGACTGATGGGGATTGCATCCAATACAGATAATGAGAAGGTGATCAAAGCGGAGTTTTACGAATTAAAGATGTTATTTGACGGCATTAAAGCTAGCTTCTACCGGAAAGATGATTATTTTAACATACTTTCGATGGGAATGTCATCGGACTATAAATTGGCGATTGAAGAGGGATCAACTATGGTTCGTATTGGAAGCACAATCTTTGGTAGAAGAGTAATCAAACATTATAAAAACAATGACTAAACCAATTATACGCGCAGCAATTAAGTCTGATTGCCCACAAATGCTTGAGCTAATCAAAGAATTGGCGATCTATGAGAAAGCTCCGGATGAAGTAACGGTTTCCCTCGCGGAGTTTGAAGAAGCGGGGTTTGGCGATAATCCTATTTGGGGTGCATTTGTAGCGGAAATTGGTGAAGAAATTGTTGGAATTTCATTATATTACGTCAGATACTCCACCTGGAAAGGAAGAAGACTCTATCTGGAAGATTTAATCGTTACCGAAAAAATGCGCGGACTGGGAATGGGCAAGCAACTTTTTGACAGGACGCTCGCCTATGGTAAAGAATGTGGTTACCATGGCATGGTATGGCAAGTTTTGGACTGGAACGAATCTGCCATCAAATTCTACGAGCGGTATAAAGCTGATTTTGATTCGGAGTGGATTAATGTGTCAATCACTTATTAAATTAGAGGGGAAACAATCAATTCAATGCGGTTTTATCTTTTTTTTAAAATATTATCTATAGGCTGTTTTTTGTCTTCGTGTCAAAACAAAAGTGTATCACCTTCCCTAGCTCAGACCGGGGACACACTCTCCTATCACAAAAAAATGGTTGATGAGCATAGTAATTATTTTCTAAAAGGAGAAGATCAATTGGATACTACTTATTTCCGGGCGAGCTATCCGGTGTTCGATGAAGCAAAAATCAATGATCTTGTCTCATCTATTGTTCATCTTGAAGGAGATACCAGCATGGAAGAAGCCGCCCATCGTTTTATCAATGCTTATAATGAATATGTGGATGATAACAATGGTAAATCTACTGCGACCTGGAATCGAGATCTTCAGGTTGACGTAGTTGCAAATACGCCCATGTATCTAGCGATACGAACAAAACAGGAGGAATATACTGGCGGAGCTCATGGCGACCATGTAACCTTATATTCGAACTTTGATAGGCAGTCTAATAGTCCCATTACAATTGACGATATTATTCGTAAAGAAGATAAAGATAAGTTTATCACAATCGCTGAACAGTGTTTTCGGAAGCAAGAGGGACTGCATAACGATGATTCCTTAAATGGAAAATATTTTTTTGAAGGTGGTAAGTTTTCGCTTGCAGATAATTTTACATTTGAAAAAAACGAACTATTATTTTATTATAATATCTACGAAATTAAATCTTACGCGGAAGGCGGCACAGAGCTGCGTATTCCCTACTCAACTTTTAAAGATCTGATGTCAAAAAAAGGATTACATTATATCAATAGTATCAATTAGCAATCAACTAAACTCAATAAAATAAATGCAGGTTTTTAAATTTGGAGGTGCATCGGTAAAGGATGCAGAAAGTGTCAGAAATTCAGCAAAGATTATTTCGAAATACAAAGGTGAAGCTTTGTTGGTCGTTATCTCTGCCATGGGTAAGACAACAAACCTTCTGGAGAAATTGACCAGAGAATATTATAATAATACGGGCTTGCAGTTTCAAACCCTTGAAGAAGCCAAAGCATTTCATTTTCAAATTCTTCAGGACCTATTTCCTGGAGGTGAACATCCTATATTCGATGAAATTGCCAACTGTTTCGTCGAGATCGAATGGATTTTGGAAGAGGATCCGCAGGACTCCTACGATTACCTATTTGACCAGATCGTGTCCATGGGCGAATTGATCTCGACGAAAATTGTCGCTGCCTATGTTGCCTTTATTGGGGAGAAAGTAAAGTGGGTAGATGCGCGTGATTATATATTGACCGATAATACCTACCGCGAGGCTGCCGTGGACTGGAGCAAAACAGAAGAGAAAATCCGGGCTGAACTTCCATCCATATTGGACGAATATATTGTCATCACGCAGGGTTTTCTGGGGTCCACATCGGAGAATTTCACAACAACTTTAGGTCGTGAAGGTTCGGATTATTCAGCAGCTATATTTGCGTCATGTTTAAATGCTGAAAATGTAACAATCTGGAAAGACGTTCCGGGGGTTCTCAATGCTGATCCCAAATGGTTTGAAAAAACCGAATTGATTCCCGAACTATCTTATACGGATGCGATCGAACTTACCTATTATGGTGCGACTGTCATTCATCCGAAGACGATCAAACCGTTGCAGAATAAAAAAATCGCCTTAAATGTGCGTTCTTTTGTTGATCCGGAGTCTCCCGGAACGATAATTCGAAGTACAAATCAGACATTACCAGTCCCTTCGTTTATATTTAAAGTAAATCAGATTTTTATTTCTATTTCGCCACGGGATTTTTCTTTCATCGTGGAAGACAACCTCAGGGATATCTTTAATCTGTTTCATGAACATCGCATCAAAATCAATATGATGCACAATACGGCGATAAATTTCACCGTCGCAGTGGATGATACCGGGAAAAACCTGGTGGATTTAATTAACGATCTTGAGCAACGATTTAAAGTTACCTATGAGTCTGGTCTTGAGTTAATCACTATCCGTTATTATAACCAGGAAACGATCGACCGAGTTTTGGTCGATAAGGAGGTGATCAGTGAATTAAAGGATAGATATACTTGTCAGCTTCTTGTTAAGAAAATATAAATGAATAGATTGATTCTTCAAAAGGAGGTACAGTTGTTTTTGGAAAAAAACCTGAAGGAATCTCCTGTCAAAATAGCTTTAAAGAAATTTCCTTTTGAAGGAATATCGTCTTCTGAACTCGCTGCACAGCTCGATGGTAAACAACGTGCAAAGATTAAAATTCCACTATGGACAAAGACTCCTGGAATCTATTTCCCGGCTAAATTAAATCTAGAACAATGCTCGTCTGAAAAAACTGCATTATTTAAAAGTTCGCTTATTCAGGAAGGTACAAATTTAATTGATGTAACGAGCGGTTTTGGTGTCGACAGCTTTTATTTTTCAATACGCGCAAAGCAAGTGACTTCATGTGAGCTCAATCCCGATCTTGCAGAAATTTCTTCGCATAATGCAAAAATATTGTCCGCAACAAATATTAGCGTTGTTGCGGCGAATGGTGTGGATTACATCCTTAACCGTTCGCAGGAGCATTTTGATTATATCTATCTGGATCCTTCGCGCAGGGTTCAAAATAAAAAAGTATTTTTATTGGATGAATGTGAGCCCAATTTGGTTGCACTGCAAAACGATTTTTTTGAACGATCTGATGTTATTATCAGCAAGCTCGCGCCATTATTGGATATTTCTTCGGCATTGAGTATGTTAGTTCATGTAAAGGATGTATATGTGGTATCCTTGCAAAATGATTGTAAAGAACTTATTTTTATTCAAGAGAAAGGCTACGAAGGCGAACCAGTCATTCATGCTGTGCGGCTGTTCAGAGAGCAACAGCAGGTAGTCCCTTTCACCTATGCAGAAGAACGTGCGGCCCTGGTGGATTATAGTGTCCCCCTATCCTATCTTTATGAACCCGATGTGGCCCTGGCCAAAGCAGGAGCGTTTAAAACAATTGCTAGTCGTTTTGGGTTAAAAAAACTACACAAAAGCACTCATCTGTATACCTCCGATCAGAAAATCCCTGATTTTCCTGGGAAAGTATTTATAATTAAGCAGGTGGAATCTTTTACAGAATTTAAGAAAAAGAAAAGTCCGCTGATAGCTGATATTATCGCTAAAAATTTTCCGCTAAAAACGGAGGAGATCAAAAAGAAGTTTAAGATCAAAGATGCGGGTGACACCTTCAGCTTCTTCACAACAGTGCTGAATGATCAGCTTATTGTCATACATGCGCAGCGAATTCTAGAATAGACAATTTGATTACAATTGTCCTGTTTCTTCTCCGTAATTTTAATGCATGGATAAAATCGTATTATCAGCATTAGATTTAGCTCCTGTCAAAAAGGGAGAAAATGCAGCCAGTGCTATCGCTCGCAGTGTAAAGGTTGCCCAACATATCGAAAAACTAGATTTTAAAAGAATCTGGGTTGCCGAACACCATAATATGGAATATATCGCAAGTTCGGCAACCTCGCTACTTATACAACATATTGCATCGAATACTGACCGGATCAGAGTGGGTTCGGGCGGTATCATGTTGCCTAACCACGCTCCCCTAGTGATCGCGGAACAATTTGGTACATTGGAAACGTTATTTCCGGGGCGAATTGATCTTGGTTTAGGTCGGGCACCGGGTACTGATCAATTGACTGCAATGGCCTTGCGAAGAAATAACCTAAATACTGCATTTCAGTTTCCGCAGGAGGTCAAGGATCTTCAACGTTACTTCAGTATCGATAATTATGATGCAAAAGTGCGTGCATTTCCCGGTGAAGGACTGGAAATCCCTCTTTATATTCTGGGATCTAGTACGGATAGCGCTTATTTAGCAGCCAGTTTAGGACTTCCCTACGCCTTTGCTACACACTTTGCTCCGGCTCAATTTGCCTCAGCGAGTATGATCTATCATCAGAATTTTGTACCATCGGAGGTGTTGGATAAACCTTATTTTATTTCCTGTGTCAATGTTATCGCTGCAGATAGTACCGAAGAGGCCGAGTTTTTGTCTACTAGCTTCTATAATTTATTTGCTGGTATTGTAACGAATACCCGGCGACCCTTATCTCCGCCGACAGAGGAAGTAGTTTATAAAGGAATTCCAGCCATTGAACAAGCTGTACAGAGCATGGCCTCCTGTGCTTTCGTGGGGGATAAAAACAAGATTGCCCCAGAAATAGAAAAATTTGTCAAAGATCATAAAGTCGATGAAATAATGGCTACCTCCTATATTTTTGACGATGAAAAATGCCTGCAATCATTTTCCTTGCTTAAGGAAGCACTTGCCTAAGGCGTCTTAGAGACTTATATATTGTGAATTTTTATATATTTAAATAAAAATTCACAATATATGAACAGCTATTCTGCTTTTACCTTACTGTTTGGGCTAATATTCATCCAAGCTTGTCATAGTCCCACGACGAAAAAAGAGGATACCCCGATAGATTCAGTTGCCACGAAAGATAGTTCAACTTTATTGTCAAAAGACAGTACGGACTTGATAATTTCCGCGTCAGCCGATAGCTCAAAAGGTCAGATTTTTTTGGTGCGCAGTTACCGCATCTGGGAAAAAGAGGATCCCACCGCTGTATTGAATAAGGATTGGTTTGATCTCTATGAGCGCGAAGGAAAATATTATTTGGAGAAAGTGGATTATGAAATTAAAGATGGCTACGACGAATGTGCTCAGGTCCCTTCTAAAAGTGTCGAGTCTAAAAGAAACTCGCTTTTGTTTCTGAATATAAAGGGATTGAAACCGGGAGCCTTGGAAAATATGCAGATAAAGCATTCGGAGATATGGCCGAAAGAATCTGTAGAATATAATTTCAGAAAACAGCATATTATCCTGAAAGGGTCGGGAGATATTAAATCGACCGAAGTACAGACTGACGAAAAAGGGCATGAAAAGCTATTTCACGAAGTAGCTCATTATAAACTCAATGCCACTTTTGGAGAAACGCATGAACTGACATTATTTCAAAAGGATCAATATGAAGATGTATTTATGTCCACACAATTCGTTGGTGATATAGATCGTGACGGGCAATTGGATTTTATCTTTTCCAATCCGGGGAACTATGAGGAAGAAGTGCTGCTTTTGTTTCTTTCTAATAACGGAAAACCATTGGTTTTCGAGGCAAATGAACAGTTTGATTGTTAATTTGCGGCTATGGGAAAAATAAAGACAGTACTGCATCAAATGAAGTCCATTCATCGGGCTTTGATTGCAATTTGCGTTTTTACACTTGTATATCTCTTCTCCCCGATTAAAACTTTGACCTTGTTAAGTCTGGTTTTGTGTTGGTTTGGCTTTTGTATTTCCTATATATCGGTCTCCTGGTATACGTTTTACACCATGCCGGTGACGACAATCGCTAAGAAAGCACAACAGGAAGATGGTAGCCGGCTCTTTGTATCCTTATTTATAATATTAGTTACGGTTAGTTGCTTTATTTCTGTATTGATGATCATTATATCAACTAAGGATAAACAGCTTGATAATTCATTTATTATTATTATCTGTATGCTTGCGATGCTGGCTTCGTGGTGTTTGGTCCATACCATATATACATTCCATTATGCGCGTTTATATTATGAAAATGATTCTAATGGAAATGGGCTGGAATTTCCCGGCGATGATAAGCCCGATTATATAGACTTTGCCTATTTTTCATTTGTCATGGGGTGCACTTTTCAAGTATCTGATGTGGGTATCTCATCAAAGAAGATCAGACGGGTGGCGCTATTTCACGGTCTACTGTCTTTTGCACTCAATACATTCGTGGTGGCATTGACTATCAATATCATTTCCGGTTTGATCAATTGAGTATTTAAGCTAAAAACCGTATTTTAGTCC
The DNA here is from genome assembly GCF_002933815.1 of Sphingobacterium sp. HMA12. Classification (GTDB taxonomy): domain Bacteria; phylum Bacteroidota; class Bacteroidia; order Sphingobacteriales; family Sphingobacteriaceae; genus Sphingobacterium. Next base: position 1,458,108 of record NZ_BEYR01000001.1, on the reverse strand, counting down.
AAAATTTAAACACATGAAGTCGTTCAAACTCTTAGTCGCGCTCGTTTTATTCTTTATTGCCGTTGTTTCATGTAAAAAGAATGAAACACCTGATGCTGGCGCCTCCGCCGGAATTTCTGGAAGTTTTATTGGTAGGGTTCAATTTCAAGGCAACTCATTGTCTGTTGATAGATCCAATAGATTGATCCGAATTCTGCGTGAGGGAAATGTAGATTCCTATAAGATTGAGTTTTTTACTGGCGTGCCAAATATTACAGGAGTTCGCTTTATCAACGTTAATGACAGTACATGGATTTCCAGCGATACGATAAAATTGAAGGACGTAAGAATTCAAGGAAAACGGTTAACTATCAATTACCAATCAAACAGTGAAACTTGGATTGTGGACAATGCGCTTCGTAAGTAATAATCAATCTAAATTGTCATAATAAATTCATTTTTTGTTGTGAAAGTATTTCCCTATCGTTATATTTAGTGAAGCATAATGAAAAGAGAAATGAAACAAATCAAAAAAATTGGAGCAATTGCTTCTGTATTTGCCATAGTCATCGCCTTGAGTGGATTTAACTTCCAGCAGGAAAAACCTCAGGAAGAGCCCAAACCTACAAATTTAAAAGTCTTACCGAAAAATATCTCACATGACGAATTGATCGCGACAATGAAAGAGTTTAATGTCGCGTTGGGGGTAAAATGTGGATTTTGTCATGCACCTTCAAAAGAAGATCCTAAAAAGATGGATTTTGCAAGTGATGAAAATCACAAAAAGGAAATTGGTCGGGCAATGATCAAGATGACACAGAAGATTAACAAAAAATATTTCAATCGTAGTTGGGATAGCTCTCCGGCCAAAGCAATTTCCTGTAAAACTTGTCATGGCGGCAAAGAAGAACCAGAAATGGTAATAGCGAAAAACTAATCAAACTATATATTCATGTAACACCATAAGGTTTCTCTTATGGTGTTTTTTTTGCTTATTCTTTTCTTATTTGTTGCTGTTTCGCTTAGTCCGCAGGTTTTGAAACGGATCCATATGAATCTTGTCTACACGATGTCTACAAATTTTTCGGCTTGTTAACTAAATCATCCGTGTCGAGATGTGGTTTTTATTCCCCCAGAAAGGGTATTTTACTTAAAAAGGGCCTTAACATTTATAATGTTAAGGCCCTTTTAGTACCCGGAGCCGGAGTCGAACCGGCACGGTTTCCCACTGGTGTTTGAGACCAGCGCGTCTACCAATTCCGCCATCCGGGCATATCCGTTTGGGATGATGCAAAAGTAAGGAAAGTTTTTATTTTTCCAAACGATCTTCTACTTCTTTTCCTAAACTGCCTGAAAATGAATTAGAAATTTTTTATAAAACTATTTGTAATCCCCCTCCAAAGGCTTAACTGGCATTTTTTTCTTAAATTTAAGCTGGAAATATTAGGCAAATCATGGAAAAGGTAAAGTTAGGAAATAGTGAAATTGAATTTAAACCGATCGTTTTCGGTGGGAATGTATTTGGCTGGACTGTAGATGAGCAACAGTCGTTTGCTCTCTTGGACGCATTTGTCGATATGGGTTTTAGTTTTATAGATACATCCAACAACTACTCCCATTGGGTACCGGGTCACACTGGATCAGAGTCCGAATCCATTATCGGTAAATGGATTAGTAAACGGGATGTGCGGGATAAAATTCAGATTGCAACGAAGGTGGGCGGACGCCATGCCGGTAATGACAAGCCCAATTTGAAAAAGGAACATATTATCAAGTCTGTAGACGAATCGCTCATGCGATTGCAAGTAGACACAATAGATCTTTATCAGTCGCATCACGATGACCTTTCAACGGGCATAGATGAAACGTTGGAGGCTTACCAGCAACTGGTGCATGCTGGTAAGGTAAAATGGATTGGAGCGTCTAATTTAAGTCCTGAGCGCCTAAAGGAATCGTTGGTTGTCGCGGAGAAGCATGGTCTACCCACCTATATTGCCATCCAGCCAGAATATAATTTATACGACCGTTCAAAATATGAGAAAGATTATGAGCAGCTCGCGGTTGAAAATCACTTGGGTGTAATCACCTACTATTCCCTTGCAAGCGGATTTCTTTCGGGAAAATATAGGTCGATAGAGGATATTAAAGATGTGAAGCGATCGGATGCCCTAAAAGGTCGATTTGATAACCGTGGACTTCGTGTTTTGGACGCCTTAGCACAAGTAGCCCACAATCAACAGGTCGCTATGTCAACAATTGCACTCGCCTGGATTCTTCATCGACCTTCAGTCACCGCACCTATTGTCAGTGCCACCTCCCTACAACAACTTGAGGAACTAACTAAAGCAACCAAAATAAATTTGTCCACTGACGAAATGTCCCTGTTAAACATAGCTAGCGCATGGGAACAAAGTTGACATGTATTTTGTTATAATTTTCTGGTATATAGGTTTTTAAAATAAAATTTGGTGCTATTCAGAATATTATTTGGCAAGTTCGCGCGTAAAAGATTTGGGGTTTGGATTTCTGTTAAATTAGTTCTTTATATTGTAAAATATAAGTATCTGTATTTCAACATATAAAATATGCTGACAAAATAATATTTTGTCAGCATATTTTATATGTTTTATCGTTGTAAATCACAATCAGGGGTTTGTCGGTCTCTTCTCGTTCAATAAGCTAAGGACTTCTGTTGGTACCATTGCGCTAACATCTCCCCCGTTAAACCAGACATCCCGTACGATAGTTGACGATATGTGCGCTTTCCCGGATCTACTCATCAAAAAATAGCTTTCGACAGCAGGGTTTAGTAACAGGTTGTTTTGAGCTATTGCATTTTCAAACTCGAAATCGCCCGTATTTCGTAAACCGCGTAATATAAATTTCGCACCGACTTTCTGGCAGAAATCTACGGTCAAACCACTATACTTTACCACTTCTATCGCTCGGACCTCCTGAAAAAGATGCTGGATGCAATTGACACGCTCCTCATGGTCTAACATGCCTTTTTTGTTCGCATTATAACCTACAGCAATAATGATTTTATCAAATAGCGGCAGGGCTCTTTCGACCAGATCTTGATGAGCTGAAGTAAAGGGGTCAAACGAGCCTGGAAAAACAGCAATTTTCATACTATAAAGGATTTGTGTAAAATGAAAAAGATGAATAACCGTATTTTCTGGTTTCTATAAAATTCGGGTGTTCCTCCATCTGTCTTGTAGAAGGATGTTCTACAATAAGAAGCCCATTGTCATTCAGTAGATTGTGTTCGAAGATCAATTTTGGCAATTGGGGTAGTTTTGGAATATCGTAAGGTGGATCTGCGAAAATTAGATCATAGGTATTTTTACAGCTGCCAATAAACTTAAAGACATCTGCTTTCTTTGCTTTGATCTGTTCAAGTTTCATTTTTTTTGCAGTCTCGGTAATATATTGCACACATTTAAAATGCAAATCAATAGAATCAACCTGTTTCACTTCACGCGAGGCTAGTTCAAAACTAATATTTCCAGTGCCCGCGAAAAGATCAAGGCAATTTAGTCCATCAAATTCCAGACGATTCTGCAAAATATTAAACAATGCTTCCTTAGCAATATCTGTGGTTGGCCTAACCGGTAAATTGGTCGGCGGGTTCAGCCTTAAACCACCTATTCTACCTCCTATTATTCGCATAATATTGAATCAAATAGTACGTTGTAAGGTGTTAAGCTGCCTTCGATCTCTTGATCAGCCAAGACCACTTTTGTTTTTAACTCCAAGACTTCGATATTACCCGCATAGGATGCAATCCGTCTATAATAAGAATCATTGGGAACTTCGCCGGAAAGGAGAATCTTATCGATGGAATCACCCAGATTGAACTGTGTCAATATATTCAAGACGTAATAGCTGATGTCATCGAGATTATGAATTTCAAAACTATTATAAAGCTGAAAACCCCCATTTTTGAATAGATAAAAGTCAACCATGTTGTCAGCTACAAAATGTAATCCCAGCGCAGTTCCTCTGATGGATATACGCTCCTGAGCACGATCTAATACAACAGCAAATTCAGGAAGGATCACAGCGTCAGGAAATAATCTGCGCCAACGATTTAAAAGAAGTTTATCGAATTGATATAAAGCTACTAAACCAAGGTTATCTAAATAGTAAATAAATGTATTTTCAAGATCTGAAGTGCCCAAAAATTGCAGGTATTGTGCAATATTATCCTTCTGAAAAACCTCTTTAGGTATAAATGTAAAACTCTGGTGTGGGATCACTATTCGAACGAATCGAAATGGCAGACTCATTATTCTTGTTGCATCTAAAATTGGCTCCTCTGAGGGATATTCGATCAATATCGGTGCTACTGACTTCTTATCGACTACCGCTAACACATCTTTTTGGAAGCCAGCTTTTACCAAAAGGTTATACTCAGGTAAGTAATGAATGTTAAATTGTTTTGAAATATAATTCATTCGCTGAATTGTAAAAATAAAAACTTGTTAAGGCAAAAATAGCTTTTTCTAGAGGATAAGACAAACCTTTTAAATAACTTTGGGCGTGTTCATCAAAAATCTGCTAATACAACAATTTCCCTGGCAACCAACCGCACAGCAGCTGGAAGCATTCGAGTTATTGGAAGAGTTTCTGCTTGCTTTTGACAGGCAGTCCTGTTTTGTCCTCAAAGGTTATGCCGGTACCGGTAAAACAACATTAATTGCGGCATTGGTCAAAGTACTGCCCACATTGAAGAAACGGGCCGTACTCCTGGCTCCGACAGGCAGGGCCGCTAAAGTGATGAGTTACTATTCGGGACGAAAAGCTTTAACCATTCACAAGAAGATTTACCGGAAAAAGTCTGCCATTTCTTTTCAATTGGACTTTACACTCGCAGAAAATTTACATGAAGATACTCTTTTTATTGTTGACGAAGCTTCAATGATCTCCAATGAAGCAGTAAATGTATTTTCAAAAAGTCTTTTGGATGATCTGATTCGTTATGTGCAATCCGGCAAGAATTGTAGCTTGCTTTTTGTGGGAGATACTGCCCAATTGCCGCCTGTCGGTCTATTGGACAGTCCGGCATTAAACCCCGGTTATCTCGAACATGAATTTCAGCTTTGTGTCTATCCTTACGAACTGACTACCGTGGTTCGGCAGTCCCAGGATTCGGGCATATTGTACAATGCAACTAAAATACGTAATGAGATCATATCCGCTGAGGAAGGACAGCTTGATTTCCCGTTTCCTAAATTCATAACAAAAGGATTTAAAGATCTTTATCGTATGACTGGTGAACGATTGATTGAAGGTATAAATTATGCTTATGATAAATATGGTGTAGAGAACACCATGATCATATGCCGTTCAAACCGTTCGGCAAACCTATATAATCAGAACATCCGCAACAGAATCCTTTTTAGGGATGAGGAGTTGACCGGCGGCGACTATATCATGGTCGTAAAGAACAACTACTTCTGGCTACAGGAAAACAATATGGGTGATGGTTTTATTGCAAATGGCGATATGGCCAAAGTCAGGAAAGTGAGTAATATCCACGAACAGCATGGTTACAGGTTTGCTGATGTTACGCTGGAATTTATGGATTTTGATGAAATAGAACCCATCACCTGTCGCGTTATTTTAGACAGTCTCTATACAGAAGGACCTAACCTTTCGTATGAAAGCCAGAAAAACCTATACGAAGAGATCGGGATGGATTACGCGGATATTCTAGATAAAAAGGATCGACTTGAAGCTATCAAGAAAGATCCTTATTACAATGCATTGCAGATTAAATTTGCTTTCGCAATCACTTGTCACAAAGCACAGGGGGGACAATGGCCTATTGTTTTTGTTGATCAGGGATATATCAATGATGAAATGTTGGATCTTGAATTTCTTCGCTGGCTATATACTGGTGTTACTCGGGCTACGCAGGAACTTTTTTTGGTAAATTTTAATGAAAACTTCTATCCATCATAGGATTATTACACGAATCATTCTTTTGACTGTGTAATAATGGATATTTTAGCGACCAAAACCAAGATTACACAATTATCTATATTTATTTGATGCATAAGTTCTACTTTATCTTTGCAGCCAGTCTATTGCCTTACTTTGGTGCTGCACAACAGATTCAAGAGCCTCCGGTAAAACCGAATTATCAGTTGGCTGCCAAATTTTCGCCAGAGAAATTAAAAAAAATGATTTTCTCCACGACCATTAAGCCAAACTGGATCAATTTTTCGGATCGTTTTTGGTATGATTATGCCAGTCCACAAGGGAAAAATTGGTATATCGTCAACCCAGCACTTAAAAAGAAAGAGGCTCTTTTTGACAGTGAGCATCTGGCTGCCCAAGTTACTAAAATTGTCAAAAATCCTGTTGATGCCCAACATCTGGAATTACAGGGTTTAAGATTTACGAAAGATGAAAAAAAAATCAGATTTCAGATTCAGAGCACGAAAGATACTGTGAAGTCCAAAGATGAGATCGAAAAACTTAAAAATAAATCCGATACTACAAAAAAGAAACTCTTCTATTTGGAATATGATTTTGCATCAAAGATAGTATCCGAAATTAGTGATTCTACGAAAGTAAAAGCTCCCCTGTCCTGGGCAAGCTTCTCCCCGGATACCAATACGGTGTATTTTGCCAAAGACTTTAATCTGTATTGGATGGATAAAGCCAATTATCTCAAAGCGGTCAAGAATGAGAAAGATAGCACTATTGTCGAACACCAGATTACAAAAGACGGTGTACAATACTATGCTTGGGGCGGCGATGAATATAGTACCACCACGGGTGACGAAAAGGATAAAGACAATGAAACGAAACGCAAACGCGTATGGATAAGCTGGTCACCGGATGGTCGCTATTTTACACTGACAAGAAAAGACAATAGATCGTTGCGACCTTTGTGGGTGATCAATAATGTAGGTTCCTCTCGGCCTACCCTGGAGACTTATAAATACCAGATGCCGGGCGAGGTTGATTCAACCGAGACTGAATTCTATATCTTTGAGACAGCAACAAAGGCTCCGCGTAGGATAAATATCGCAGCTTTTAAAAACCAGACCATTTCCAACTGGACTAAAACGCCAGACAGAAATTCATACAAAGAAGATTATTACATTAACTACTGGTTGGGTAATAACGAAGAATTCTATATTTCCCGTTCTAGCCGTGATTTAAAAAGAATAGATCTTTTAAAGGTAAATGTGAACGGAACAGTAAATCCCATTATTCAGGAACGTTCCAATGTATATCTGGATGTTCAAAAGCCACTATTGCTTGAAAATGGAAAACAATTGGTTCATTGGTCCGAAAGAGACGGATGGGGTCATTACTATCGCTATGACACCAATGGTAAATTTTTAAACCAAATTACTAAGGGAAGCTTTCACTGTGAGGAAATTACGGGGTTAGATCCAACAACCCAGACCTTGTTTTTTACAGCATCTGGTCGTGAGAAAAATGAGGACCCCTATTACCTTCACCATTATAGTGTCAATCTAAACGGAAATGGAATTAAACTGCTGAATCCGGGAAATTTTGATCATCAGATTGAGATGAGTGAATCGTCCAAATATTTTGTAAACAATTCTTCAAGAGTAAATACAACACCCGAATCTGTATTATTAAATAGCAACGGACAGAAGATCATGACGCTTGAAAAGGCCGATTTATCGCTGTTATTTGCTGCCGGTTATAAATTCCCTGAGCCGTTTAAAGTGAAGGCTGGCGACGGTACCACAGATCTCTATGGTGTCATGTACAAACCTTTTGATTTTGACAGTACAAGAACTTATCCTATTGTAGAATATGTCTATCCGGGACCGCAGACAGAAGCCGTCAATAAATCTTTTGGACGGAGTATGGACCGGATAGATCGATTAGCGCAATTTGGCTTTATCGTGGTTACTGTAGGAAATCGCGGCGGTCATCCATCCCGCTCACAATGGTACCATACCTATGGTTATGGCAATCTGCGGGATTATGGATTGGAAGATAAAAAGGTGACAGCAGAGCAACTCGCAGACCGTTATAAGTTTATTGATATCAATCGTGTAGGCATTACGGGGCACTCCGGAGGCGGATTTATGTCGACAGCGGCAATGCTTGTTTACCCCGACTTCTTTAAAGTTGCTGTATCGGGAGCGGGTAACCATGAAAATCAGATCTACAACCGCTGGTGGAGCGAACGCCACCATGGTGTAACAGAAAAGGTTTCAGCAAAAGGTGATACGACGTTTTCATATCAGATCAACAAGAACACGGAATTAGCCAAGAATCTTAAAGGCCGGCTGTTGATTGCAACGGGTGATATTGACAACAACGTGCATCCGGCAAATTCGATCCGGATGGTCGATGCATTGATCAAAGCAAATAAACGGTTCGACTTCTTGCTCTTGCCGGGACAAAGACATGGGTTCGGCGATATGACAGAATATTTCTTCTGGAAGATGGGTGATTATTTTAGTCAATACCTTTTGGGAGATTCCAAAATGGACGAAGTCGATATGACCGAAATGAATCGAGAGAAGCCGTTAAAATAACAGGTTTATGACCTACCATGAAAAAATAGAATTTTTGTCCGTTACCTTAAGATCGTTTGAGGTAACGGATTTTTCTTTGGATATGCTTGCTGATATTAGCCTTCAAGATTTGCTCAACATTTCGCTGGAGAAGGATAAAACGCTGTCTTTTCGTGCTGCCTGGGTGTTTGAGACAATTGTATTAAAGGACACGGCCCTGCTTCAAGGATTGTTGCCACAATTTTTTGAGAATCTGAAAAAACAAAAAAACTGGAGTTGTCTTAGGAGTTATAGCAAAATTTTGATGTACTTGACATCAAAGAAAAATAAAAGCTATCATCTTGATGATAAGACTGAAGAAGAGCTTATTGAATATGCTTTTCAATGGCTGATTGAACAACAATGTCCGGTAGCTGTGTTGGTCAATTGTTTGGATATTTTAAATAATCTGAGCAAGAAACATACTTGGATAAAAGAGGAGCTTTTTGCCCAGATCAGTTATTTTCAGCAGATAAAACCTAGTCCGGCATTGCTGAGCCGTACGAAGCGAATCCTTCAAAGTAGCTGATTGGAAGGATATTTTTAAGCTTAGTAATTAAAATAATGTATTTCCTTTTGGATGATGTGTGCGGCCGAGATGCTTATATGCAGCTTCGGTACATTCACGCCCTCTAGAGGTGCGCATGATATAACCTTCCTGGATCAAAAAAGGTTCGTATACTTCTTCTATTGTACCTTCATCTTCCCCTACGGCAGTGGCAACAGTTTTGAGTCCAACTGGACCACCTTTGAATTTATCAATAATTGTGGTCAAGATCTTATTGTCCATTTCATCTAAACCATTTTCATCAACATTAAGCGCATGAAGTGCATATTTCGCTATTTCCTGATCAATACTTCCATTTCCTTTAATCTGGGCAAAGTCTCGTGTTCGGCGCAACAAAGCATTTGCAATCCGTGGGGTTCCCCTACTTCTGCGTGCAATTTCGTACGCTCCTTCGTCTGAGATTGGCGTATTCAGAATGTGCGCAGAACGGAGTACGATTGTGGTCAATAATTTTGCATCATAATATTGAAGGCGTGAATTGATGCCAAACCGTGCGCGTAGCGGAGCTGTCAGTAAGCCTGATCGGGTTGTTGCGCCAATTAAGGTAAAAGGATTCAATGAAATCTGAACAGAGCGGGCATTTGGACCAGTCTCCAGCATGATGTCAATTTTGAAATCCTCCATTGCCGAATAGAGATACTCTTCGACTAAGGGACTCAAACGATGGATTTCATCAATAAAGAGCACATCCCCTTCCTCCAGATTTGTCAACAGCCCAGCAAGGTCTCCGGGCTTATCCAAGACCGGGCCGGAGGTAATTTTTATACCTACTCCCATTTCATTTGCGATGATGTGGGATAGCGTTGTTTTACCTAATCCCGGAGGCCCATGCAACAATACATGATCCAATGCTTCTCCGCGCAATCGCGCGGCTTTCACAAAAATATTTAGATTCTCCAATATTTTTGCCTGTCCCGTAAAATCTTCAAAAGCCTGAGGTCGCAATGCCCGTTCGATATCGCGATCGGTATTGCTCAAACGTTCGGGATTTGGATCTAAATTCTCGTTCATCGACCAATAATATTAATTTCTCTTATAACTTTTTCCAATACTTCCCAATTTAAGCTGGATCACACCAAAAAAAGCTTCCTTAAAGATACTTGTACTCATTTTAGATGTGCCCTCGGTTCTATCAGTAAATATGATAGGCACCTCCACAACATTAAACCCATATTGAATAGCCGTAAATTTCATCTCAATTTGAAAAGCATAGCCAACAAATTTAATCTTGTCCAAGGGAATAGTCTTCAGCACCTCCCGCGTAAAACAGACAAAACCAGCTGTAGCATCCTGAACTTTAATTCCGGTAATAAAACGGACATATACTGATGCAAAATATGACATCAATACCCTGCTCATAGGCCAGTTGACAACATTTACACCTTTGATATAGCGGGAGCCGATACTCATATCGGCACCATCCACACAGGCTTGTCTCAATCGGACCAAATCTTCAGGGTTGTGGCTGAAATCCGCATCCATTTCAAAGATGTACTGATAATGTTCTCTTACGAGCCCCCATTTAAACCCATGGATATAAGCTGTTCCCAAGCCTAGTTTCCCTTTTCGTTCCTCGATAAATAAACGGTCCTGAAACTCATTTAATTGTAAGCGCTTTACGATATCTGCAGTTCCATCAGGCGATCCGTCATCAACAATCAGAATATCAAATGCATGTGATAAGGAAAAAACTTTACGAATGATTTTTTCAATATTTTCCTTTTCATTATATGTTGGAATAATAACTAAACTCTCCGCCACTTTCTTTTATTTAAGACCAGTAAAGGTAACAATTTAAGCCAAATTCTTTACTAAGAATTTCGACGAAATCCGTACAAAAAAGATATTTCGAAGGAACCTAAGTTGATGTTGCCTGCTTTTAACAATAAAAGTATCTGCCCGCTAAAACAGCTGAGTGATAAAAAGAAAAGCCCGTTACTATGGGAGTAACGAGCTTTCATTAACCAATTATAAACTTAAATTATGAGACTGCAAATATGGTGAATATTGCTTATATATGCAAATTTTAATGCGTTTTTGTGCAACATTTTCAATACAATATCTCAGTTTTTGTTAAAACTATTTGATAATATGCATAATACTGCAATTTATCGGTCAACTTCGCCAAGAACAATATCGATTGACCCTAGTATAGCGATAAGGTCGGCAATTAAAACCCCTTTTCCCAATTCGGAAATGACAGAAAGATTGTTGAAACTTGGTCCTCTTGATTTTACCCTTAAGGGAATATCAGATTTTTCTTTAGTTACAAAATAAAAGCCAAGTTCTCCTTTCGGATTCTCGGCACGCACATAGTAATCTTGCGCTTTCAAATTTACTTTTTTGGGCACCAAAGCACGTGGATCAAAATCCGTAGTACGCTTAAAATCTTTCTGCAACCTTTCAAGGCATTGTTCAACGATACGTACAGATTCACGTACTTCATCTACCCTGACCTTATAGCGATCCCAGCAATCTCCGATACTACCCATCGCCCCTTGTCCCACTGGAATCTCAAACTCTATTTCCGGATAGACGGAATATCCATCAATCCGTCTCAAATCCCATTTAATACCTGAGGCACGTAGCATAGGGCCAGAGATACCATAATTGATCGCAACGTCGGCCGGTAAGACGCCTATATTAGCTGTTCGAGATATAAATATCTGATTCTGCGTTAATATCTCATCAAGTTCAACTAGCTTTGGTTTAAAATAACTTATAAATTCGGAACAACGTGCTTCGAAGCCAACGGGCAAATCGTAGAATAGGCCTCCTACCCATATATAGTTATATAACATGCGTGAACCGGATACCCATTCCAACATGTTCATGATATGCTCACGATCTCTAAAACACCATAGAAAAGGAGTTGTTGCACCGATATCAATGCCGTATGTACCGATAGCAATAAGGTGTGATGCAATACGATTCAGTTCACATACCAATACACGAATATATTCTATCCTTTTGGGAATCTTATTATCCAAGCCCAACATACGTTCTACACCCATGACGAACGCATGACTATTATTCATGGAGGCCAGATAATCTAAGCGATCGGTGAAAGGAATTGTTTTACCATAGTTTAATGATTCAGCATGTTTGTCGAAACATCGGTGCAGATACCCCAAATGTGGAACGACCTCTTTCACAATTTCGCCATCGGTAATCAGTTGCAAGCGTAATACTCCGTGTGTTGATGGGTGTTGCGGTCCCATATTCAACACCATTTCCTGCGTCGAGATCTCGGTTAAATGTCTTTCATAGCGCTCTAATGCTTCTTTATATTTTGGATTCGCCATAGGGATCAATTAATGTTAATACCATGATATTTTTCAGGGTCCTGATAATCTTTACGTAATGGGTGCCCCTCCCAATCATCGGGCAAAAGGATCCGCCGCAGGTCTGGATGACCTGAAAAATATATTCCCATCAGATCAAATGCTTCTCTTTCATGCCAATCTGCTGTACGCCAAACGGATGCTATTGATGCAATCTCTGGTAGTTCGTCCAAAGACCGGTTTCCCTCCAGTTCCACTTTCAAAACAAGTGTATGTTGATAAGGCAGGGAATTAAGATGGTAAACAATGGTAAAGTGGTCTTCATAATCCACCGCCGTTATATTGCTCAAAAAGTCAAAATAAAGTCCTTCCGTATCTCGAAGAAAAGAACATACAGGAAGCAGATCTTTCGAGGCGATAAACAAAGCTGGTTGTAAGCCAGTGATCTCTTCTTTCAGTATTATCGCCCCCCCCAATGTGGAAACTAGTTTTGATTTAATTTCTTCAAATGTCATATTATGGGGCTAAACGCGTGATTTTCCAAGAATCTGATACTTTTTTATAAACAATACGGTCGTGAAGGCGGCTTGCACGCCCCTGCCAAAATTCAAAATAAATGGGTTTTAAGATATAACCGCCCCAATGTGCTGGACGAGGTACAGGAACATCGTCAGTATATTGCTTCTGAAGCTCTTCTACTTTACTTTCCAAAAAATCTCGATTTGGAATTTCCCGACTCTGCGGCGACGCCAAAGCTCCTATACGACTTGCTTTGGGACGCGATTGAAAATACTCATCCGAGTTAGTTTCATTGACAAATTCAATAACCCCCTCAACGCGGATTTGGCGTTGTAGTTCGGGCCAGAAAAACAAGAGCGCCGCATGCGGATTGGCTTTCATGTCTTCCCCTTTTCGGCTTTCGTAATTTGTGAAGAATACCAAGCCGTCTTCTGCAATATCTTTTAATAACACAATCCTTGAAGAGGGTAAATGTTGCGATGATACAGTAGACAGCACCATTGCATTGGGTTCAATGACCTCACTATGAATGGCCTCATCAAACCATTTCTTGAACTGAAGGACGGGATCATAATCCACATCCGATTCCGATAGGTTACCTAAAAGGTAATCTTGTCTGATCGCTGCAATATCTTTATGTTGAATGGACATATAAACCTATTTCTATATTCCTACAAACTTACTAAAATCATTGCTTTTTCTCTATAAACTTAGTAGAAATTGCCAAAAACGTTTTTTTGGCACAGATCTCGCATACGTTAAATAAAAAAGGATAATTTCTATATATACTTAATTTTACGTCCTATGTTTAATGAATTAGACCCCCAAAAAGGAAGTTTATTGATCTCAGAACCGTTTATGTTGGATCCTCGGTTCTTGAGGTCCGTTATTTTACTCTGTGACCATAACAGCGAAGGAAGTTTGGGCTTTGTCTTGAATAATAAGACAAATGTTCAAATTGGTCAATTATTGGAACCAATACCGACGTGTACTTTTCCAATTTATCTTGGTGGACCAGTGGCACAGGAAAGCTTATTTTTTGTACATAGCCGATTCGATCTTTTATTAAGTGGTGAAGAAGTTGCGCCAAACCTCTACTTTGGTGGTGACGAGGAAAAGCTTATTAATGCCATTCAACAACATCAGATTAAAACTGATGAAATTAAATTTTTCATCGGCTATTCAGGTTGGTCAAGCGGTCAATTGGATAAGGAAATCAATGAGAATAGCTGGGCCGTTCAAAATAAATACCGTCATCACATTATTTTTGAAGGAAATGGAGATTTGCTCTGGAAGGACGCTATTATTGGGTTAGGTCCTAAATATGCGCATGTCGCCAATTTTCCGCAGAGTCCGGAGTTAAATTGAGTTACTCCTTAATTGAGGTCCGCCCGATTTTTGATCCGATGGCTCAAACATCTGTTTGCTCCCTTAGGGAACAGGTATTTTTTTTTCTGCCTACGTTATTCTGACGTAGGTTTAAAGTACGATTAATAGTGTGATTGAACGTTTATGACAAAATGAATGAATTTCTGCCATCCTGTCCTACTATCAGTATTTGGAACACTGATTGTGCATGGATCACCAAAATCATAACATTAAATAGCAACATACAAAATTATGAATCCAGAAAAAGGTAGTATTTCAATCCACACGGAGAACATATTTCCCGTAATCAAAAAATTCTTATACTCAGATAATGAGATTTTCTTACGCGAACTGGTATCTAATGCAGTTGATGCTTCCCAAAAGATTAAACGTTTGGCTTCTTTGGGGCAATACAATGGCGAAACAGGTGAGTTAATCGTAGACGTCAAGTTTGATGAAGCGGCCAAGACCATTACGATTTCAGACAATGGTATCGGTATGACAGCTGAAGAAATCAAAAAATATATTAATCAGATTGCGTTTTCGGGAGCAACGGAATTCATGGAAAAATTCAAAGAAGCGAACGATGCAAACGAGATTATCGGTCGCTTTGGATTGGGATTCTACTCTGCATTTATGGTGGCAGATACCGTAGAAATTCAATCATTATCCTATCAAGACGGAGCTGAGCCGGCGCATTGGACCTGTGACGGTAGTACCTCATACGAAATTTCAACAGGGACTAGAACAACGCGTGGTACAGATATCATTTTGCACATCAATGACGAGTCCACCGAGTTTTTAAGCCAAGCGCGTCTGCAGGATATCTTGGACAAATATGCAAAGTTCCTTCCTATTCCGATTCGTTTCGGTACAAAGACAAGTTCTGAGGCAGATGGTGAAGACGAGGAAGGCAAACCAAAATATAAATCTTTAGAAGTTGATAATATTATTAACAACACAAATCCAGCTTGGACAAAGTCTCCGTCTGAATTAAAAGATGAGGATTATTTAGCTTTCTATCGCGAGCTATATCCTTATTCGATGGATGAGCCCTTGTTTTGGATCCACCTTAATGTAGACTATCCATTTAATTTGACTGGTATACTTTACTTCCCTAAGGTGAAAAATGAGCTGGAAATACAACGTAACAAAATCAAGCTTTATTCGCGACAAGTATTCATCACTGACGAAGTGAAAGATATTGTACCAGAATTCCTAATGTTACTGCACGGTGTAATTGATTCGCCCGATATCCCATTGAATGTCTCGCGCTCATTCTTGCAGGCTGATAGCAATGTCAAAAAGATCAATAGCTACATCACCAAAAAAGTTGCTGATAAATTAAATGAAATATTCAAAACCGACCGCAAAGGTTTTGAAGAAAAATGGAACGATATCGGCCTATTTATTAAGTACGGTATGTTAAGTGATGAGAAGTTTGCAGAAAAAGCGAGTGATTTCTGCCTTTTGAAAAATACCGGCAATGCGAGTTTTACGATCAAAGAATATTATGAAAAGGTAAAAGACATTCAAGTCGATAAAGACGGTAATATCGTTTACCTCTATACACACGATGCTGCTCAGCAAGATGGCTTTATCCAAACAGCGTTAAACAAAGGTTACGACGTGTTGGTACTTGACGGTCCGCTTGATACGCATTTTACTTCCTATTTGGAGCAAAAGGGTGGCGAAAAAGTACAGCTTAAACGTGTAGACGCAGATGTAATCGACAAGCTTATTCAAAAAGATGAAAAAATAGAACTTTCGTTGTCTGAAGAAGAATCCAAAAAAGCATTGGAGGTTTTTGAAAAAGCGATCTCTCGTCAAGATATGAAGGTTGAGGTAGATGCACTCAGTGAAGCTGACTTGCCAGTATCTGTCACCATCGATGAGTTTATGCGTCGTATGAAAGATATGGCGAAAACTGGTGGTGGTATGAACTTTTATGGTTCACTGCCGGACAATTACAAAGTAACTGTTAACGGTAATCACCCCTTGATCAAACGGATTTTATCAGCTTCTGAGGAAGAAGGCTCAAAATTAGCGAAACAAGCTTTTGATTTAGCACTCTTGTCAAGAGGTCTTTTATCGGGTGCGGACTTGACATCTTTCGTAAAAAGAAGTGTTGAGATGATCTAATACCCACTACAATCTTAATCAAAAAAGCGATTACCCGAATAGAGTAATCGCTTTTTTCGTGCTTTTTTGTTCGCATATTTGGCAAATTTCTAGCTTGATTTTAAGTAAAAGAAGCATATTTAATCTTGTGGGCTAACGCAATCATTTTTTATTAAAATTTAATAAACTAATTTTCACTTAGTTGTCTTGAATCGTTGTTTTTTTTGTTCAATTATTTGGAGGGAATGGGGTTTAATCGTACTTTTGTATCATCAAAATCACGGTAGGTATAGCTCAGTTGGTTAGAGCACTAGATTGTGGTTCTAGGGGTCGTCGGTTCGAGCCCGATTACTTACCCAAAGGGGCAAATCAATGTACATTGATTTGCCCCTTTTTATTTCTGTGCCTTTCATACCTTAATTAATAGCTTGAACAAAAGCATTTGCTAGTCCCTACTTAAATCTTATTCCTTTTCGAAAAATAGCCCTCTTTATACATAAAGGACTAGAGTCTGTAGATGTTTAGTAGTTAGTAAAAACTATAATTTTATCACTCAGGTAAAGGATCTATCGCAGCTGGTTTTTGCGGGTCAAAAACCGCTACGCCGACGCGTGAATCAGCACAACCGTAATACAGAAACCATTTCTGTTTAAAATATACTAAGCCCTCGATAAATACCGTTCCATCGACATACTGGCCACTCTTTTCAAAAGCTTCCATTGGACGTAGAAATGGTGTATCCAGACGAGCTAGTACTTTGGTGGGATCTTTCCGATCAAAGAGCACCTGCCCTGCCGAATAGGTGTTTTTATTGAATCTTGGATCTCCTTTGTCTGCATGGTTTTTGCCATTATAGAGCAGTAGAATTCCTTTCGCTGTCAAAATCGCGGGTGGTCCACATTCGGTGAGGGAGCTATCAAAATAGCCCTCGCGTGGAGTGATAAATGCTTGCAACTTTCCATTTTTATCTACTACAGGCTCCCAGTCGATCAGATTGTCTGATGTAGCTCCATATACCCCGTGTTCGCCCCAATATAACCAATACTTACCATTTACCTGAGTGATAATCAGTCTATCTCCTACCAACTTTGTGAGAATAGATGCGGATTTGTGTGCCATGTCAACAAGATTGGGTAATTTGGCGGATTTTTTGAAAATAGGTCCATGCTTTGTCCAGTTTCTTAGATCACTGGAGGTGGCCACGCCTAATCGCGGAACCTTGCGATTCCATTGTGTGTAGAACATGACAAAGGTTCCGTCTTGTGCCTGCGCAATACGTGGATCTTCAGTTCCCCCTGGCCATTCGCTGGCTTGTTGACTATCTTTATCCGGAAAGAATATAGGTGTTTTGCTTCGTTCAAAATGCAGTCCATCCCCGCTCGCCGCAAGCCCAAGACGGGACGTTCTATGCCCAATTTTTATTCCTGTTTTATCTTCAGCGCGATAAATGACATAAACACTATCTCTGATGACAGCGGCCGCCGGATTAAACGTATCATTATCCTCCCAGCGGATGGTAGTTTGGCTAAGGGGATCGTAGAATCTGGTGCTACTGTCCGGTGCAATAACAGGGTTAACACCTGAAGGCCGCTCAAATCCACCCATTATCCAATTTTTTCCATTGTACTTTCCATGCTGCGTACTACATCCCTGTAAAATAATAGATTGGATAATAATATAAAGTTTAATAAATGTCTTCATAATGGCTATTTTATTTCCTCCAGCGCTCTGCCTTTCGTTTCTGGTAGGAAAAGAATAAAGATAAAAGATAACACAACCATAATGGCGTAGAAAAGAAATGCATAAAACCCACCCAAAACTGTTCCCTCCACGATAATGGGAAAAAGCCAAGATATTATTGCGGCAAAAAACCAATGTGTTGTACTCCCCAAAGATGATCCTTGCGCACGCACTTCATTCGGAAAGATCTCTGCCAAGAATACCCAGATAACAGCTCCCTGCGATAATGCAAAGGCAGCAATAAAACCGATAATGAAAAATAAGAGATAATCAGCGTGGACGCCTTTTAGTCCATAGGCCGATAGCAATAGAAAGAAAAACATTCCTACTGCTCCTGTCAGTAATAATTTCTTACGGCCAAAACGGTCTATAATACTCATCCCTATCAAGGTAAAGAGCAAGTTAGTCCCACCAATAAATATAGGTTGGAGATAAGCCAGTGCAGCACTAAATCCTGCCATTTCGAATATGCGCGGCGCATAATACAGAATTGCGTTTATACCCGTCATCTGATTGAAAAAAGCCAATAGAACAGCTAATACAATGGGTTTAGCATAACGTTTTTGAAAAAGATTAACCTGCTTAGATGGGCGAACATCCCTGGATTCAGTCATAGGCCCGTACAGCATTTCCTCTTCCCCTAATACAGTATAGCTCTTACGTGCTTTGTTACTGTTTCCCACCTGCAATAACCATCTTGGACTTTCTGGAATTCCCCGTACAAGTATAACAAATAACAATGCAGGCAATGCCATGATACCAAGCATATATCGCCAGGCATCCGTCTCTATTCCTAAAAAAACAAAGTTGGTGAGATAGGCTGTAAAAATCCCTGTCACAATCATAATCTGAAATGTACCAGTCAGCTTTCCCCGATCCTTGGCGGGCGCGATTTCAGAAGTATATACCGGACCGACAACAGAACTTATCCCAACGGCAAGCCCACCAAAAAAGCGGAATAAAAGAAAAACTTCCCAAATAGATGCGAGTGCACATCCTATCGCGGATAATAGATAAAGTAACGCAATAGCATAAAGCATTGGCTTCCTGCCATAACGATTGGTGAGCTGACCAGCGATAATAGCACCGAGGATTGTACCTATCAATGAGATGGAGACAGTGAGACCATGTCGTACTGCATTGAGCTGCCATAGTTTTTGAATAATCTGCTCAGCACCCGAGATGACCGCAGTTTCAAATCCAAATAAAAAGCCTCCCAAGGAAGCTATCAAAGTAAATTTCCAAACAGGTTTCATATTGAAATTGGTTATAGCGTCATAAAAAAGCAAAACCGGTTTTGTTAATTAACCAAATATACTTTTTATTCTAAAATAAATCAAAATCTTTTATGAGGGAAAAGAGAATTGTATATGCCCGCGTTATGATCTGTCAATGTAGGTTGCAATGGACGTAGTTGAGTTAATAGGATGATACAGCTGGAAGATCTTTTCGGATCCAGCTATAGTACTTTCCTCGGGGACCATTTCCTCGCATTTCCAGCCAACCGAGTGCATGCAATAATCTAATGGTGGAATACAATGTTGCCCAGCTGATATGCTGTATTGACCTTAACTCGACGTAAAGATCATCGATGTTGTCAATAATGACTTTACGCCACAAGTGTTGAATAATATGTAGGCGTTGAGGCGTCAATTTATGACCGTTACTGGTTAACGAGCTAATTAAAACTTCCATATCTTTTTTACAATAAATAGAAGAGTCCAAAATAGATTGGTTTCGTTTTTATATGTCGTAACCCTCTTCTCTATACTATATATTGCATAAGTTTAAAAATACCGAAGGCGTAAAAACTTATTTCCGAACAACTAAAAGTCAATACGTTGTTATCCAGTTATATAAAATATGTTTTTTACGGTTCTTTCCTTTTGGAATGGAAATATTATTCCTCTTTCCCGCTGAATGTACTCTTCAATGCACATACAATTGGATAAAGCAAGGTTGGCAAGGAACATATACATGTTATTTCCTGAAAAATCCGGTCAAAATATTAACGGGGATTCATCAAAATAAGATAAGATATTTCTATATTTATGTTAGGTCTTTCCTAGGTTCGACAATGGCATGAATAATCGGAGTAAGAATATTCAATTTCGGACAACATCGCTACAACAAGATTAAATAAAAATGACAAGTACCAAAATCAACACCGGAATTTTAAGTTTTGGCATGTCTGGGCGTGTCTTTCACGCACCGTTCATCCATATTAGTCCACATTTTAACTTAACTGCTGTCG
Source organism: Sphingobacterium sp. HMA12 (assembly GCF_002933815.1). Lineage (GTDB taxonomy): Bacteria > Bacteroidota > Bacteroidia > Sphingobacteriales > Sphingobacteriaceae > Sphingobacterium. The sequence continues at coordinate 1,437,711 of NZ_BEYR01000001.1, read as the reverse complement.
TAGAACGGTCAAATAAAACAGCACAGGAACTTTATCCAGAAATTATTAGTTATGATAGCGTAACTCAATTATTGGCTGACGATACAATTGAACTTGTGATTGTAAATACGCCAAATCATACCCATTTTGAATTCGCTACCGAGGCTTTAAAAGCAGGAAAACATGTTCTTATCGAGAAGCCGGCAGTGGAAAATATTGCACAATTCGATCAACTTATTGAGGTCAGCAAGAAAAGCGGGAAGCGGATTTTCTTTTATCAAAACAGACGTTATGATAGCCATTTTCTTGATGTAAAGAAAGTTGTCGAAAGTGGTGATCTTGGCAAACTTGCTGAAGTATCTTTTCGCTTCGACCGCTATAAACTTGAGTTGGGCCAAAAATATTTCAAGGAAAATAACCAATACATCTCCAGTGGACTTACATACGACTTAGGACCTCATCTAATAGATCAGGCTATAGCACTTTTTGGTAAGCCATTAAAATTTAGTAAAACAACCTCAATCAATCGACCGGGTTCTCAAGTTGCGGATTATTTTCATTATCATTTGCGTTATGCGGATGGCTTGAATGTATTTTTAACAGGAAGTCTCGCCGTTACCGAACCTTTACCTGCTTTTGTTTTACACGGTACAAAGGGCAGCTTCATTAAAACGATGGCTGATGTACAGGAACAGCAATTAATAGATGGCATGCTTCCCAACAATTCGATATATGGCATGGAGCCGGACGGCAGTGAAGGGAAACTTGTGACTATTGATAGCGCAAATCAAAAGCATATATCTTATCCCCGTCCTCATAAAGGAGATTATAATCTATTATTCAATGCTATCTATGAAAATCTTGTTAATGATGTTGAATATCCGATTACAATGGACCATATTAGGTGGCAGATTGAAATGTTATCGGCAGAAAATATAGGATAATATAGCTAAAAAAACCATCCCGATTACATCGGGATGGCCCTCTCCTGTTAATATTGCCAATATCAATTTTATGCAAAAAATCAACTTTTAGCAAATTCTTCCACAATGAGGTATTGCACCTAAATCCATTTAAAATAATTCAAATTTGAATCCCAGTTGATATTGTTCAATATCCGCAGTCCAATTGTCAATAATATTATTTGTCCTATTAAATTTTCGATATCGAAAATAAACTCCACCCAATTCTGCACCTAAACTGTAACCTGTTCTTGGTTTACTACGAAACGCATTGTCTCCATTGTTCAATTTATAGCGATCATCATTGAGTAAAAAATTAAAGTCGAGACCACCCATAATTGCGATAGTACGGGTAAAGTTTAGTTTCAAATAGAGTGGTACACTCATATAGGCTAACTTTCTGGTACCGGCCCCAATCCCGTGCTCACGCTGTGCTGTCTGGTCATTATTTCGGACCCGCATCAAGTTATAAACTGGTTCAGCTTGTAAAGCGATGTTTTTATTGAAATGATATGTAAGATCCCCTCCGATCTGAAAACCGACTCTCTTATTTGAGCGAAAGGCAGAGCCATCTGTATTTGATAGATTCCCCCCTGCCCGAATGCCCATCCCAAATTGTGCTGAAGCTTTGTGTGTGGACAATAGTCCAAAAATTATTGTTACGGCAAATACAATTTTCTTTCTTTTGTTGACTGGCATACAATGTCATTTACTATTTAAGTTCCTCCTGGTAATTCTGTTAACGTAACCGAATGCCTGGTTGTATACAGCCAAATCGTAATCCAACAGGAGAATGCTGACAAAAAACTATTTTTAGAGAAGTAAGTTATTACTTAGGATAAAGCTAAAAGAAAAATAAATACAGATTGACTAAATTATACGAATAGCCTTATTTTATATACGAACACCCTAATTAGCATTAAACTTCTTACTTCAGTCGATACTTTCGCAGGGCTCAATGTGGATCATGACATGTCCCAGGTCTGGGATGTGTTTAATCAAATAATCTTTGAGTTGATGCGCCAAAGCATGTCCTGCCTTCACCGTAATTTCACTGTCGACAATCGCATGTAGGTCGACGTGATATTTTGTTCCTGATTTTCGAACATAACATTTTTCGGTAGCTTTGATCCCTTTTACTTCCAATGCATATTTTCTGATATCTTCGATCACCTCAGCGTAAACATTTTCATCCATAATTTCGCCAAGGGCTGGTCTAAAGATGTGATAGCAGTTATACAAGATGAATCCGGCTGCAAACAGTGCAGCATAGTCATCTGCATTCTCATAGCCTTTTCCTAATATCAAAGCGACAGATATCCCAATAAATGCTGCAACTGAAGTAATTGCATCGCTTCGATGATGCCAGGCATCTGCTTTCAGCGAGGAGCTATTGGTCTCTCGACTCTTCTTCATCACGATTCGATAAGAGCTTTCTTTCCAAATAATGATCCCACCCAGGACAAATAAAGTCCAGGGTTTAGGGAGTTCGTGCGGTGTCCCGATATTTGCTATACTTTCATAGGCTATAATTGTAGCTGACACAATGAGAAAGCCTACGACAATAAAAGTGATAAGTGGCTCCACTCTTCCGTGGCCATAAGGATGATTCTCGTCTGCGGGCCGTTGTGCGTACTTTAGTCCGAGAAGAACGAGAAAGGAAGAGAAAATATCAGCCGTTGATTCTATGGCATCTGCGATTAGTGCATAAGAATTCCCAAAAAAGCCCGCCAGCCACTTTAGCAATGCCAGTATAGCATTTCCAATAATACTGAAATAGGTGGTTCTTACTGCTGTTTGCTCTTTAAGTTGCGACATATCAATACTGCTCTGATGTAGTACGAAGGTAGTATTTTTATTGTCAACGATAAAGAAAGTATATAATTCAATGTTGTGACGTATTGACAAAAGTTTTCAATAACTTTAATATAAAATTATCCTGCTCGCCGAAAATGGAGATTTCAATTGGTTGCTCAAAAACATATCGCCAGCTATCTCGAGGTCAAACTGCCATCGTTGAGTAGAATCCGTCGACGGATTTTAAAACGTCAACTTAAGTTATATATTTAATAGCAACTTAAATATATATTTGTTTATAAACTTCAACGAACATGGGAAATCAAAATGTAACAATTATTTTAGTGCACGGAGCCTGGGGAGATGGATCCCATTGGCGACATGTTATTGCAAATCTTCATGCGGAAGGTTATACGGTTCGGAGCGTACAAAATCCATTGACATCTGCCGAAGATGATATTCAGAAAACGAAGGATTTAATTGACTTACAGGTAGGTAAAGTTGTGTTAGTTGGGCATTCTTACGGCGGAGCAGTTATATCGGCAGCAGGGCATCATGAAAAAGTTGCGGGTTTAGTGTATATTGCTGCCTTTGCTCCAGATAAGGGCGAAAGTCTGGGTGGGATATTCAGTCGCCGAGAGCAGCCTTCTGGCGCCGCAAGTATTGTTCCTGATGCAAAAGGATTTCTTTGGATCAAGTACGATAAATTCCACGAAAGCTTTGCCCATGATTTAAACGAAAAAGATGCGATCGCGATGTCTTTAGCTCAAAAGCCAACTCATGGCAGTATTTTCGCCGCTGAGGCGGATGAGCCAGCATGGAAAACAAAACCTAGCTGGTACCAGGTATCGGACAATGATCATATGATACCACCGGCAACGCAAACAGAAATGGCTGAGCGGATCAACGCAAAAAAAATCATTCATTTAGCAGCTAGTCATGCTTCCCTGGCTACCCATCCAAATGAAATTGCTGCATTGATCAAAGAGGCTGTGAGTGCAGTATCTTGAAATCATCGTATTATAAAAAGAGCTAAATGGGTTTAAAATCCATTTAGCTCTTATGATATTTTACTTTAACTATTTGTTCTCTTGTTAATTTGCTTTTGTAAGTTCCGCTAATGCTTTTGCTATCTCTGGAGCAGCATAGTCTCTACTGCCCTCTAAGCGTTCGACTATCTGCCCATTTTTGTCTAGGATTACTGTCGTAGGAATTGATCCACCTAAAAACTCTGGTGGGATTTCTCCTGCGGGAGTGTACAAAGGTAAGTCATAGTTGTTCTTTTCCATAAATGCTGCCGATTGATCGATATCATTATCTACATCCACCATCAGGAATTCAATATTTTTATTATCCTTGAATTCTTTTCTTAGGGTATTTATGGATGGCATTTCATGTATACATGGAGGGCACCACGTAGCCCAGAAGTTAATAAACACAACTTTGCCTTTTAATGCACTCAGCGATACCACATTTCCCGACTTATCTTTAAAAGAAACGTCCGCCACGTTTGGAGTCTGCATCTCCTGGATAGGCTGATCTTTTTCGGTTTCTGGTTTGTTACTCGGTGTTGGATTTCCGCAGGAAGTCGAAACACTTGCCGCAATAATAAAAAGCCCAATACGTATGGTTATACTGTTAAATCTTATATTCATCATTGTATGTGTAAGTTACTATAGTTTATACTCGAAATTTATTGCCTTAATTTTTTTTACCCTGCTAACCTTCAGCTGTATAAAAATGTGAATACAGCTGCTGCCGTTCTGTTGAGAAGACACAAACTTGTGAAAAAAGATAATCCTAAATGCGCAATGTTTGATATTGGAGAAAAATGGGTAAGGTACGTGTGGTTATCTGACTAAAATACTGTATAGCTTTGATCTTCAGGTGTGAATATGCACTAAATGGATAAAATAAAGTATCCGTGCATAAATTCCGAGGTAAAAGAAGGCTCCCTTGAGCAAAGACTGATCGTGTATTTCCGTTCTCTATCGACTCACTGCATCGTTCAGATCCATTTTCAATCAGGACGGTGGGTTGCTTCGCACTTCCTTGGACGGTATTTATCGGTAGCCCGATGAGGCTTTTGATTCCACTCTTTATTGGGCAAGATGTGAACGATACGATGATCAACATAAGAAAAGTCATCACATATTGTCCGTAGTTTTTGAAAATGTTAGATTTAATGTAGCCCATCAATGGCTAAAATAAGCTTAATTGTGCAAGCGCACAAGTGACTGAAGCTATTTTATTTATTTTTAAAGTCCATTCGATAACATTCAAAATGATCTCTATAGAGCAGACGTTTTCACCATGATGTCAACTATAAGCTTTTAAAAAATACCCTATATAGCTAGAAAAAAAAGCCGTCCGGGATAAACCGGCGACTTTTCCTTGATGATTGCAGTTAATTATGCAGAATGTGATTCTGCAATAAAGCCTTTCTTTTTGATAATCTCGATAATTTCTTCTTCGGATATACCGTTTGATTTCACGGTAAGAATCTTATCACTGTTCGATGTGTCGACATTCCATTCGCAGATCCCTTGGGCATTGTCCAGATCAGCACGAACTTTGGCTACACAGCCTGCACAGTTGAGGTTTGTTTTGAATTGAATATTTTTGCTTTCCATGTTATTTAATTTTAATATTATTAATTCTATTTTTCCCATTTTAAACGCAAGCTATTGCTCACTACACTAACACTGCTCAAGGCCATTGCCGCTCCGGCGATCATAGGGTTTAAAAGGAGGCCATTGATCGGAAAGAGTATGCCGGCGGCAAGCGGAATACCGATCACATTGTAAATAAAAGCCCAGAATAAATTTTGTTTGATCGTGGCTACCGTTTGTTTTGACAGCCGGATTGCCTGTGGTATTTTAGTTAAATCCGAGGCGATGATGGTCATTTTCGCCACATCCATAGCAATATCGCTTCCTTTACCCATCGCTATACCGACGTCAGCTGTCGCCAGCGCGGTGCTGTCATTGATACCGTCGCCGACCATGGCCACCACTTTCCCCTGTTGTTGAAGTTCTTTTACAAAGTCAGCTTTGTGTTGTGGCATAACTTCCGCTTTGTAGTGTTTAATACCGGTTTGTTCGGCAATTGCTTTAGCGGTAGATTCATTATCACCCGTAAGCATATAAAGTTCAATGCCCATGGCCTCCATTTCTTGAATGGCCAACACGGAGGTTTCTTTGATTTTATCGGAAATTGCAATTACCGCAAGTGTATTTGTACTGTTTGCAAACCAGATAACAGTTTTGGACTCTTCACTCCATTGGTCTTCCTGACGCTGCAATTCTGTCGCGATGCTGATCCCATTTTCCATTAAAAGTTTCTTATTTCCCACATAATAAGTTTCCAACCCATACTTAGCTTTTGCGCCTTTGCCTGTTATGCTATCGAATGCAGCTATTGGCGTGGCGCTTACACCTGCCAAATGATTGACTAGTGCTTCTGCCAGCGGATGCTCTGACTGTTTCTCAATATTCAATAAGATGCCATTTGTGGTATCATCATCATTTAACCATTGGATACCTGTTACCCGTGGTCTTCCCTCTGTTATTGTTCCTGTTTTATCCAATACGATCGCATCTATGCGTTTGGCAAGCTGAAGGCTTTCCGCATCTTTGATCAAGATACCATGCTCTGCCCCTTTACCGACGCCAACCATAATTGCGGTAGGTGTTGCTAGACCAAGTGCACAGGGACAGGCGATAACTAATACGGTAACAGCAGCCAACAAACCTTGTACCACTCCGTTGTCCCCAACCAAAGTAAGCCACATAGCAAAGGTAAATAGCGCAATGCCGATGACTACCGGAACAAATACACCGGCGATTTTATCGACCATTTTCTGTACGGGTGCTTTACTCCCCTGGGCGTCCTGAACCATTTTGATGATCTGAGCTAGCATGGTCTCCTTACCCACTTTTACGGCGCTAAACTGGAAGCTGCCCTTTTGATTGATTGTGCCGGCAAAAACTTTTTCATTTTCTTTTTTCAGGACAGGTACAGGTTCACCGCTCAACATGCTTTCATCCACGTAGGAGTCTCCCGATATGACCATCCCGTCAACGGCAATTTTTTCACCAGGTTTCACCTGAATGATGTCGCCAACATTGACCGCTGCTATAGCAACCTGTCTTTCAGATCCATCTGCTTGTATCACCATCACTGTCTTAGGTTGTAAGCCCATCAACTTTTTTATGGCTGATGAGGTATTGCCCTTTGCTTTTTCCTCCAACAATTTCCCGAGCAGAATAAAAGCAATTACCACAGCCGCAGCTTCAAAATACACATGTGCATGCAATCCACGTTGATGCCAAAAATTGGCAAACAGCATATTGAAAATACTAAATATATAAGCGATCCCAGTACTTAACGCGACCAGGGTATCCATATTGGCTGAACCATGTTTTGCTTGTTTCCATGCATTGGTAAAAAAGTCCTTTCCCAACCAGAGTACAACAGGTGTCGCAAAGAACCACATAATCGGGTTCGCATAAGGCATATCCATAAAGAACATACCAATTATCACCACTGGTAGAGACAGAATGATAGCCCATATTGTTTTGGTTTTGAGTGTTCTGAATTTTTCAGCGTGAATGGACTCTAAGGTTTCTTGTTGTGTTGCTTCGTCTTCCATCAATAAATCGTAGCCGCCAGCTTGAACAGCTTTCTGGATTTTCGTAGCATCGGTTATATTCGGAAGATATTCGACAGTCAAGTTTCCGGTGGCAAAATTTACGGCAGCATTTAATACTCCCTGCTCGTATTTGACCATACTCTCTGCACTGCTTGCACAGGAAGCACAGGTCATTCCCAATACCGGAAAAGTTTTTGTTATCGTAGATACGCCATAGCCAAGGTCTTTGACAGCCTTTACGGCAGCGGCAACAACTTCATTATCCTTGACAGTGATAGCTGCCCTACGGTTATTTAATTCTACGTTGTGGCTCTCAATCCCTTTTACCAGGGACAGTTCTTTTTCAACAATTAATGCGCAATGTTCGCTTTCAACATCTTCCAATGGAATGTAAATTGTTTCTTTATAGTTATTTGTAGCCATAGCTGTATGTTTAATCTTACATTACAAATTTGCACACAAACGGCTCGGAAATCTTTATGGAATTACTGGATTGATTTGTAAAATTATGGGCTCTTTGATGGGAGAATTTCAATATGTGAAAGTACAATTTAAGTGCAACATAGTGCCGGAGCAAAAAGTAAGTTATATTATGTCATTTTTAAGTGTTGTCGCAGGTATTCTGCTGTTGACGACCTTTTATCTTTTAATAGACTAGCCACTGTCCCTTCAAAAAGTAGTTCACCTCCATATTTACCTGCCCCGGGACCAATATCAATTACCCAGTCGGCTTGTGCAATAACATCAAGATTATGTTCGATCACAATAACCGTATTCTTATTTTTTACAAGGATATCTATAAAGTCCAATAGCTTTTCCGTATCTGTAGGATGCAGTCCTGTACTCGGTTCATCAAGGACAATAATACCATTGCTTTGATGGAGTTTGCGTGTAAGTTTCAGCCGTTGCCTTTCGCCACCTGAAAAACTATCCAGTCGCTGTCCTAGGCTAAGATAACCAAGGCCAAGCTTGGATAATAAATCAAGGGCAGAATGAAATGGCTCTTCGGGAAAAAAGCTGACGGCCTCGATCACCGTCATATCCATAATATCAACTATATTTTTACCTTGATAACGGTAATTTAGAATTTTGGGCGAAAAACCCGAACCACCGCAAAGTTCACAGGCCTGTTCAATATCCTCCATAAAAGCAAGATCAATTTTCTCAATACCTAACCCTTTGCAATTTTCACACGCTCCAAGGCTATTTCGACTAAATAGTTTTTCGGAAATGTTATTAGCTTTTGAAAAGAGTCTTCGAATCGCATCCGATAAATTTAGATAAGTAAGCAGATTTGAACGTACACTAGCGGCGAATAAGGTCTGATCGACTACGATGACTTCTGGGTAAAATGTTGGCAAGACCTTGTTGATTAAGGTGCTTTTACCCGAACCAGCAACCCCTGTAACAACAGATAGAACTTGTTTTGGTATGTTAACATAGATGTTTTTCAAATTATATAAGTCTGCTTGCTTTATCTCCAAATAACCTTTCGCCTGGCGCGGACTTCGATTGAAGTCAAAATGCTCGACAAAATAGGCTCCTGTTTTCCCTTTTGAATCTGGAAGCGCCTCGAATTTTCCCTGGTATACAACTTCACCGCCCGCTTTTCCGGATCCGGGGCCCATATCGACAACCCAATCCGCAATTTTGATCAGATCCGGATCATGTTCAACAATTAATACAGTATTTCCTTTTGCTTTAATCTGTTGGATAATAGCAGCAATATTTTGGAGGTCTTTGGGGTGCAGCCCTATACTCGGTTCATCGAAAATATAAAGTAAATCGGTTAAACTATTGCCGAGATTACGCACCATTTTGATGCGTTGGGATTCCCCTCCGGACAAGGTGTCTGTACGTCGTTCCAACGTCAAATATTGCAAGCCTATGTCAACAATATGTTGTAATTTCCTAATAAGTTCGCTTAACAACACGTCATACGTACTCGAACGTATGGTATTCATGAAGTCGAGGAGTTCATCTATTGCGAGCGATGCACAATCGGCTATACTTTTTCCTGAAATTTTACAGGATAACACCTTTTTATTCAGTCTTTTACCATTACATTCAGGGCAGTCAGTCGTGGTAATAATCTTCTTGAGTACTTCTTTACGGGCGACGTGTTCTTTCGAATCCTTCTTTAGGAATGCTTTTTCGATGCGGGGAATTAATCCTTCATATTTTACAGTTTTCCCCCATTGTCTATTAGGATTTTTGGGTTTATGTTCTGTCGCATTTAAGAGGATCTCCCATTCCCACTCGTTATAGTCTTTTAATTTCTTATTGTTGTCAAAATATCCCGAAAGTATATATCGGGTTAAGCGCCATCCACCGGGCTGAAATGTCGGAAACTTGATTGCGCCCTCATTTAGGGATTTTTCCTTATCCAGAAGCTGCCCGACATCTATAGTCTGCACAAACCCAAGACCTTCGCATTCATGGCACATCCCCTGTGTGTTATTAAATGAAAACACATTGGAATACCCTACGAAAGGTGTTCCCATTCTAGAAAAAAGCAACCTCAATGAGCTATAAACGTCTGTTGCGGTACCTACGGTAGAACGTGCGTTCCCACCTAGTCTTTTTTGATTGATGATAATGGGTACATTTAAATACTCAATTTTATCCACTTCGGGTACTCCAATATGTTGTAATCGGTTTCTGATAAAGCTCGTTTGAGTTTCATTAAACTGACGTTGGGCTTCTGCTCCAATAGTCCCAAACACCAGGGACGATTTGCCCGAACCGGATACACCTGTGAAAACTGTAATCTGCTTTTTGGGGATATTAAGCGAAATATTTTTTAGATTGTTCTGCTTGGCATTTATAACGACGATATGCTCCATTTTATTTATCTTTGGTATTTATTGTTTAACTAAGTTAAGTATATTATTTAACAAAGTTAACTAATATATTGTTTTATGAATGAGAGCGAAGTTGATTTTTATCATGTCTTTACGGACTTACAGTGCTATATATTGGCACACATGAATAAGGGCAATGTGCACGGCGTGACTGCCACACATTATAATATTATTGAGTATATATATAGAAAACGTCAGGTAACAGGAAAACAGATTGCTGAAGCTTTTCAAATCAGTCAAGCGGCTATTTCCAAACAGCTTAAATTTCTGATTAAAAATAAGCTTATCGAGCAGCAACAGTCTGCGATAGATCGTAGATTCTTTGATCTAACAGTGACAGATGAAGGCAGGTATATCATCGACAATTCGGAAAATTTTAGGGAAAGTATTGCAAAAAGAGTTTCAAAATCTTTGACAGATAATGAATTGAAAACACTTACGCTACTTTTACAACGGGTTATGCAAGTTGTAAAAGTGGAATGAAATTAAATCATAATCTTTTTAATGTTGACAGTCTGCTGTCAGTTCGATGGTCTAACTTTGTCCAGCAATAAAAAATTTAATACAATGAAATTTCAATCCAATAGAATTATTACAAGTGACATCAGGAGGTCTGTAGCATTTTACGAAAAGGTTTTAGTAGTTGATGCTCATTGGTTTACAACAGATTTTGCAGAATTGTCCCTAAATGCCTTTACACTGGCTATTGGCAGTACGCAAACATTACAGTTATTTGGAGATGACTCGCCAATTCATGGTGATAATTCAGTTATCATCATGGAATTTAAGGTGAGTGATGTGGATGAAGAGTATTTACGGATAAAAGATATCACGGAAAAAATCATTCAAAAGCCTACCACGATGCCTTGGGGAAACCGTTCACTGTTGTTCTGTGATCCTGATGGAAATCTACTGAACTTCTTCACACCGGTTAGTCCTGCAGCCATTCAAAAATTTAGTTAGGTTTTATCGTTCACTCCATGCTCTGATGTTATTTTCTTTTTAGTTATTTCCTGAATAAGAAAATATATATTTAAACTATTTAGTGTGTATTTATGAGTCTTATTAAGAATATCTATTCTATCAGTTTTTACCAACAACTAGCAGATCAGTTTAGCCGTGTAAAACCTGATTTCGATGGCAAGCAATTTATCAAACGGATTTTTAGCGCTAATTTTAATGATTTAGAATGGAAGGAACGGACAAAACACAGCACAAAAACCCTACATGAGTTTATGCCACCCGATTTTGAAGAAGCGGTTAACTTGATTAATCAGGTTGTCAGAAATTCCATTGCCGCAGGCCATTCTGGTGGTCTCGAATATATTATTTTTCCCGACTATATTGAAACTTACGGTATTGACCATTTTGAATTAGCAGTAGAATCATTTGAATTAGTTACAACCTTCATAACCTGTGAATTTGCGGTTCGTCCCTTTATTATCAAATACAGAGAGCGGATGATCGCCGTTATGGAACAATGGGCTGAAAGCCCGCGTGCGGCGGTCCGTCGTTTGGCAAGTGAGGGTATGCGGCCAAGATTGCCCTGGGCAATGGCTATCCCTTTTTTAAAGCAAAATCCGGCACCAATTTTACCCATTCTGAACTTGTTAAAAAGTGATGTGTCCGAAAGCGTAAGAAGAAGTGTCGCCAATAATTTAAATGACATTTCGAAAGACCATCCAGTTATTTTATTGGAGATAGCCCGGCATTGGAGAGGGACTAGTAGCGAGACAGATGCAATTATCAAACATGCTAGCCGTACATTGCTCAAGCAAGGGCATCCCGAGATTCTGCATTATTATGGTTTGGACGGTACAGATTTCAAGACCACCGATTTATGCATCGAAACTCCGGTCGTAAAGATTGGAGAGAAGGTCAGTTTCTCTTTTCAGATTGAAAATACCCAGCCGTACCCGAAAGCGCTCCGGCTGGAGTATGGACTGTATTATAAAAAATCAAATGGCTTATTATCACGCAAAGTATTCAAAATTAGTGAACGGATCTACCAGGGATCTGAAACCAATCGGATTCAACGAAACCAATCATTTAAAGTAATTACCACGCGAAAATTTTACACCGGTAGACACAAAATATCCATTATTGTCAATGGACAGGAAACATTGACGATGGATTTTGAACTGATTTAGGTTTGATAAGGGCGAGTGCAGGATACTTTTTAATCTTGGGAAATGGTTTAAAACAAAGCAAGCAATAGGATGTTTTTATCTGTAGATTTCTATTTCAGATGATATTGACGTAGATTTCACATGACAAGTAAGATTCTTATAAAAAAGCTTCTTTTTGTATTATTGCTATTGTTAATTGCGCTTTTTGTTGGCCTGTTGATCAGGACGTTAATGTTTCCCTTTGCCCGGATAAAAAAATCCGATACAAAGGCTATTCGGTTAATTCCCGACGATACGATCTTATCCGATTAGCAGGGGGCATCAAGATACCGTTGGTTTCCACCGTGACACCTTACCTAACTGTTGGTGGGACGGATGCAATCAAATACCAGGAACTCAGCAAGAATATCTACCGATTTATGCCTGTCAAGATTAATCATTCTGAGCAACAGAGTCTGCATGGTACGAATGAATACATCAGTATTGAAAACTATATGAAAATGATCGAATATTTCTACTATATTATGCGAAATTATGATGAATCGTCTTCTGATTAACAAGATCGGTGATCACTGCTGGTTTCGAAAATTAAAGTTCTATAGCCGATCGGATTGACCAATACATGTCAGATGTTACAATAAAGCTTAAAACACGATGAAAATTAAACTCTTAATCATATTGCTCCTATGCGCTCTTTTAACTGACAACAGTCTTGGTCAACAAAAACCTTTTCCATTAAAAATAGGTTTAATTGCGGATCCGCAGTATGCTTACCAGGATACAAAAGGAATTCGATATTACAGCAATTCACTTTCAAAATTGTATGCTGCAACCACAGCAATAAATACAGCTCAAGTGAATTTTACGGTTATGGTCGGAGATCCGGTCGACGCAGGAACAAAAGATTTGATTCCTACCTTAAAAATGTCTCGGCGAGCTCAAAGCATCGGTCTATAATTCTGCTAGGTACCTTAACTATGTCGATGTGAAGGACGGTAGTGGCCTTTACAAAGCGTATAGAATGCCCCACCTACTATACCGTGACAATAAAAATAGGCTGTTTTACCTTCCTCAATACCAATGAACTTACCGAATATGCTACAGCCGCCATATCTCGCGTGCAATCTGCATGGCAATTATTAAACAATCGGCTAAAACTCGAGCAACGTTAAATACGCAGCCATGGAAATGGAGGTATCATCCATTATTTCCTGAGAACGGCCTTGAAACACTCGACAACAGGGATATTCTCGCGCTTATTGAAAGATATTCCGGCGTTAAAGCAGTTATTTCCGGAGATCATCATCCAGGTAACTTTGGTAAATATAAAGGAATTCCCATGATTACGCTTGAAGGTATGATCGAAACCGCTAATGACAATGCCTATGGTGTTTTGGAATTACATTTACTTCAGCTGGAATTGAAAGGGCAAGTTTATAAACATAATCCCGTGCGGCTGAGGTAATGTTCACAAAAAATTATCTTAGTGTTAAATTAGATTCGATTCAAATTGCAATTAGATACTGATAAAGAGACTGAAAGCGAAGTTTTAAAATTATCTTTAACGTGCCAAATATAATGAGCAACAGAAATGGAAAAAATAAGAACTTTTCAGCAATATGAGCTAAATAAAATCAGGAAAAATGTTAAAGATAGTGGCCTGCAATTCGAAAAGTTTGGAAGATCTTCAAATATAATGGACTATTCCGACAGGGAAATTAATGAGATGATCCTGGGAATCTATAAGGATAGTAAACATCTGTTGGTTGATGGTGATTACTTTATTGATGTTTCTACAGTTCAGAAAGCGAGCTGCATTTTAACGGATATATCCTATTCCCGTCGGATAAAACCCGATAAAACCTCTCCGATCAAGCTGAAAGATATTAGAAATTTTTATATTGAGGACTATTTTGTGGAGACAAGTGAAAAGTTCTCAAATTCCTATCAACACAGAATTACGGGTTACCTGAAAAAAATTGGCGGTATTAGTCTTGGAAAAGGAAAATACAGTCAGTCTTATTCTATTCCAAATGACTTTAAAACTTTCTACAACGGCATCCCGCTGGACCTCTTCTATCCTATTCAGCATTATATCAATGGCTTGTTTTTTGCTGATGATTACCATGTGGCAACATTTGAAGTTGCTAGCAATCTTACAATTATAGACGAATAGCATACTCTGTTTCGCGCTTTATTTCGTAGATTCAAGTTGTACACCGATGTAAGCAAGATATGAGAAAAGTAATTGCGGCAATTAATATGAGCTTGGATGGTTTTTGCGACCACAATTCGATGGTTGCAGATGATGAAATTCATTGGCATTATACCACCTTGCTGTCTGAAGCCGATACCATACTCTATGGCCGGATAACCTATCAGCTTATGGAGTATTGGCGTCCATTTTTAACAAAACCTAGTGGCTCTAGATCCATGGATGAATTTGCCCATGCTATGGACAGAATATCGAAAATCGTGTTTTCCAGAACCCTTAATAAACTGGATTGGAGTAGCGCTAGATTAGCGCACCGAAATATGTTTGATGAAGTTACGGCGCTAAAACAACAATCTGGTAAGGATATTTTGGTGGGTAGCCCGAGTTTAATCGTATCTTTAACAAATTGCGATCTGATAGATGAGTATCAAATTTGCATCCATCCTATAATAGTTGGAAGTGGTTTACCACTGTTTAAGCATCTAAGCCAAAGGATAGTGCTCAATCGCGTGAAAACAAAAACTTTTAATGGTGGGGCAATAATCATTTATTATAAACCAAAAAGCCGTTAACAAAACCAAGTGTTAGCTGGTCCAACTTAAAGTTTTCTCAATACCTTTGACAAAAAAAATGCGGCTCAAAAGCCATGAATATTCATGATAACAGGATGTTATTTAAAAATATCCTTACTTTCATCATAAATAGGGCTTTGAATATTTAAGAATTTCAGAACACTATGGAATACATGGTTCTGTGTCAGTAGTTTATTTTGCTTTAGCTCTTTTGATGAATTAGATACCCATACGATAAATGGAATATCATATTGTTCTTTAGGTGCAATACTCATTGGTAGCCCATGCATATAAAGATTATTTTCACCTAATGATTCGCCATGATCGGAAACAAAGAGCATGGCACTATCATATTCCTTCAATTCCTTTAAATCATCAATCAGACGATTTAAAATATAATCGGTGTAGACAATTGTATTGTCGTAAGCATTGATAAGCTCATCTTTGGAGCATTTGCCCAGTTCAACACTATTGCAGACAGGTTTAAAGGTTTCAAATTGAGCAGGATATTTCTTACTGTACGTAGGCCCATGGCTGGTACTTGTATGCAATACAATAAATATTTTATCTTTTTTGCTGGCAACAATCTGTTCTTTTAACCCAGCCAGAAGAACCTCATCGTAATTACAGCCCTCTCCTTTGCAGTTTGGTGCCAATTGCTCCGCCTTTTTATAGTCTTTGATGTGAACTGGAGGCTCTCCCCAGTTGGATGTCCGCCAGATCACATCCACATTGTTTCTGAATAAATAATTTGGCAGAATTTCATATAAGTCACTGCTATTTTTATGTTCTAAAATACATTTTACGCCCGCAGTTGTATAAGTAGAGCAAGAGGTAGCGTCAAAATGATATAAGTTAGGAACTTTGGATAGTAAAGGATTGGTGTTTTTCTGGTACCCATACAATGAAAAGTTCTGACTTCGGGCAGATTCACCTATTACCAACACAACAACAGATTTTTTGTTGTCCATGATTTTAGCATCAGGGAGGAGAATTTCTTTTTTATTCTCTTGCTGTTGATGAATATAAAAACGCGTGAAGTTTACGGTGTAAGACCAAGGCATTGCGAGCCCTCCTAATGTCTTTGAATTTTTATCTATCCATAACCAATTACTTGCATTCGCAAATATCAATATAACAATAAATAACAAACTAAGCGATGATGTAATTAAAAACCGCTTTAGTTTTACATTGATTATTTTTACTTTGATAATGTAAATACTGGGTAGGATACCTAATAGAACAACATATAAAATCAATTTAAAGGAAAAGAAACTACTCGACTCCGAATAATTGGTGTTGAGAATATTTCCAACCATTGTTTCATCGATAATAACGCTATAGGTGTTGATAAAGTAAACAGCGATTGCATTGCCAATAAAAAAGAAAACCAATAGAGCCTTGCCCACAAAGCGCGATAGAAAAAACAACAAATAAAGGACAAAAGCATTTAAAACCAACATTAATATCACGAGGCTTAGAATTAAAACAAAGCCATTTAAACTCTTATAGTCAGCATTATTAAAAACGAAGGTAAAAAACGGGAGATGAAAGAATATAAAATTAAGAACACTCATCAATAAGACGAAATGAGTTATCTTTAGGTTGTTTTTTTGCATAAACATCACATTTTATTCAAGTAAAATCATTATTCCGCTCAACGAAAAATTAAAATTCATCAACCGTTTCGATGATCAATATTGTGCCGAAAATAAGAAATAATACAATAAAAAACCGATAAATTTTTGTATTACCGATTTAACTGAAAATTTTCTATTTTCGGACAATAAAGTATGCGTTCATACATGTAAGCTCACTTTCTGTGATAGCGACTAGTTTAAAAATATAAACATAAGGACTTCAGTTTGTTATTAACTTAGTTAAAGCGATACATGTTTCAGTTATAAGCTAAAGCTGTTCAAAAAAAAATCTAATTCCTCTATCGAAACCTTGTTTACTGAAGAAACAACAGCATAGCGATTGCTCTCTAAATATTGAATACTCGTCAACTCGTCACTTTCTGACATACTCCAGTCGAATGAAGTCAACCAGCCTTTATAACTTTTAACTGTTGCTTTGTCTTCCGGCGTCTGGAATTCTTTTAGTTCTAAATAGTTCAGTAAATTACCTTTTATTTGCTCTGATCCGGGACCTGTTCCATCTGTTACCATCAAATAAATGGTCTGCTTCCCTTTTACGTAATTTGCGGTGGCATAGGAGCCTGTTTCCGGGTCTTCGAATGCGTTGACTTCTGTCAATTTAAATCCATAGATCTCGTTTTTAAACTTTGATTATTCGATCTCCTTTACAATCCAAAACAGAGTAAAAAGATCATTAAAGGATACATAACGATAATTTCTGTGATTTGCCAACTTGTAATAGATTAAATAGCTAGGCAACTTAATCTGGAAAAAGCGCAGCAAAAACTTTTTTTAAGTTGCAGTGTTTGCCTAACTAGCAATCTAATTTTTTACAAGACTAACAAAATCAAGGATCTGTAGTTTTAAAACTACAGTTTTGGCTATTGATATATTTGGTTTTATAACTGGGCATGACTTTTGCCAAATAAAATTTATAAGTAATAAATAAAAAAAAGATTATGAGAAGAACACCCTATACTACGACAGTTATTGTCCTACTTGTATTATGTGCAGTAGTACTAATGACAACATGCGCAAGAATTGTATAAATATCAATACGTATCTGATTCTTTAGGTCAGTCAATAAAAGACCAGGCGCATATTGCCCCTAGTCCTTTATGTGCACTTCGAAGGATAAATCGTGTGAATGTAACCATCTATTCAGCATCCGATGCTTACACCATTCGAAATAACTGCATTTTTCTTTACAACAACAATGCCGTCGCAGATGCTGTGTGTCTGAAAGTCCCCATCCGCTAAATGCGGACCTCCTTTTATTCGGACGTCATTTCCGATCCTACAGTTTTTATCTAATATTGCATTTTCTATATAACAACGTTCCCCGACCCCTACTGGTGGTGGTTTTTGTGTATTACCCAATTCAATCACTTCCTCAAGTTGTTCATAATAATCGGAACCCATCATATAAGTCGATTTAATTACGGTTCCCTCCCCGATACGGGAACGGATCCCGATCACTGAACGTTCGAGTTTATCACCATTAAGAATACAGCCGTCGGCAACAACAGTATTGTTGAGGGTCGTTCCCGAAATTTTTGACGGCGGTAGCATGCGTGCCCGTGTAAATACGGTTTCATCAAATAAATTGAAATCAGGAACATCTGCAGTCAATCCAATATTGGCATCAAAAAATGACTTTATGGTTCCGATGTCTGTCCAATACCCGTCAAACTGATAACTTAGCACTTTGTATTTATTGATTGCATCTGGTAATATTTCCTTCCCAAAATCCATACCCGGATTGGCTAAAAGAAGATTGAGCAAAACTCCTTTCGAAAAAACATAAATTCCCATGGAAGCCAGATAATTTCGGCCCGATAGCGACATTTCGTTGGATACTTCCGAGGACCAGTCCAATACTTCCTTCTTATTTGGTTTTTCTGTGAAGGCGGTGATGACATTTGCCTCATTAGCCTTGAGGATACCAAAGCCTGTGGCATCATTGACATTGACAGGAATAGTTGCAATTGTAATATGTCCGCCATTCTGTACATGAAAGTCGACTAGAGCGGCGTAGTCCATTTGGTAGAGCTGATCCCCGGACAGGACAAGGACATAATCATAATCGACATTCAGCAAATGTTTATATGTACGCCTTACAGCGTCAGCCGTTCCTTGGAACCATCGGTCACCCTCGTTCGTTTGCTCAGCGGCCAGTATGTCTACAAACCCCTTACTAAAAATGCTAAAATTGTACGAATTTTTAATGTGTGTGTTTAAAGATGCCGAATTGAACTGCGTCAAAACAAATATCTTATTATATCCAGAATTTAAACAATTCGAAATAGGAATATCTACCAAACGATACTTCCCCGCAATCGGAACAGCTGGCTTAGAACGCTGTTGTGTTAGTGGATAAAGTCGCGATCCTCGACCCCCTCCCAAAATAAGGGAAACTACTTTGTGTACCATATCTCAAATTAAATAATTGGTTTTAAATCTAATTAACTATCGAACTCGTCCGTCCAAGGATCTGTATAACAATCTTCTTAACGACTTTCATTTATATTATGTCAAGCACAGGAAATTTCTTTCTGTTAGATGTAATTGGTTATCATTACTAGCGTGTACCTGGCAGCCTATATTGCCGAGCTAAGCTATCTAAATATAACAAAATTAATTTTTTAAACAAAAAAAAGTGTAGATTACAATCAATTCAGAATGATATAAATGGAGGTAGTCAAAGGAGGTACTAGTTATTTTAGGCATTCGGACTAGTCAGATAAAAACTAAGAAACAGACCTTTTAAGTGTAATGACCGTGATCTCTGGCCACACGCCTATTCTACCCTTTAGCCCGTGAAAACCAAAACCACGGTTAACATACAGGTACTTACCCTGTTTTTGATATAATCCGGCCCACTGTTCGTAAAAATATTGGATAGGACTCCATTTAAGCCCGAAGAGCTCTATTCCAAATTGCATGCCATGTGTATGTCCCGCAAGCGTCAGATGCACATGTTTATCATGCGCCAAGGTGACCCGATCCCAATGTGAAGGATCATGTGACATCAATATTTTAAAGGAATCAGCTGATAAATCAGCTGTTGCCTTACTAAGGTCCCCATATTGATGAAAACCACCCTTGCCCCAATTTTCCACACCGATCAATGCGATGCTTGCTCCCTTTTTATTAATTTTGATAGATTCATTCAGCAAGAGTTTAAATCCCATTTCTTGATGAATTTCTTTTAATCTGTGGAGGTTGGATGCCTTCAAATCAGCATTATCCCATTGTGTATAATCCCCGTAATCATGATTCCCAAGCACCGAAAATTTACCAAACGGTGCCTTTAAAAGTGTAAAGTCTGAAATCCATTTTTCCATTTCGGCAGCCTTGTTATTAACGAGATCTCCTGTAAACAATAAGACGTCACTATTTTGTGCGTTTGCTAAGGCTATCCCCCTCCGCACTCCATCAACGTCGGATAAGCTACCAGAATGAATATCTGAAATTTGTGTGATTTTAAATCCGTCGAATGCATCTGGCAGATCTGGAAAACTTAAGATTTCTTTTTTAACCCGGTAAAAATGCCTTCCCCTTGTGAGGCCGAAAGCGATAACAAATACGATCAGCGCGGCACATATAAGAACGAACTCGCTTAGATATATGTTTCTCGGCGGAAAGCCCTGTACTATACGCAGTAAATCTTCAGTCAATAAAATTGGCAAGGCAACCAGTTTCGGTATATACACAATTAAAAAAGAAGTGATTAAATTGCCTGCTTGCCGCTGAATATCTTTACCCTGCCGTCGGAGAAAAATCAGCGTTAAGACTCCGATGAGCAATAATAAATCTATATACCAATATGCCTTGTGTAAAAATGCAGTATGAAAAACAGTAGTAAATGCTTGAAAAAAATAAATATCACCAAGTATAAATATCAGGAATATGAGCAACAGTCTCTTTGCCATGTTTGAATTGTTTAAATCTATGCTGGCGAAAGATATGCCAAAAATGCCTGGAGAGAAAACGAATGGCTTCTTAAATTAGATATTGATTTCTGTGTGACAATAGGGAATGTAATTAGCTGATCCCTATGTGATAATTGACAGATTGACATGTTCTAAAGTAGCAATGGAAGAAGAAAAATGAGCGGTTCGCTTGTGACAACTGGACAACTGATTATATGCAGACTGTCAGTTGCTGATAAATATAAAAATAGAACGTATGAATAAATAATAATCTTGCGCAGATTATTGCTGATGAACGGGCTGAGCCAAGCCTATGAGTAGTCCCTCCACACCACGAATATAGCAAAGACGATAAGCATTTTCGTACTGCACAAGCTCTCCGACAAGTTGAGCTCCATGTTTGACAAGTCTACTTAAAAGTTCGTCAATATCGTCAACAGTAAACATTGCTCTTAAGTAGCCTAAAGAATTCACTGGGGCGGTCCGATGGTCAGATATCACAGCAGGAGTGAGAAATTTCGATAATTCCAGCCTACTATGTCCATCGGGTGTAACCATCATAGCAACTTCTACTAATTGCGCATGGACACCAGTAATCCGGCCTGCCCAATCACCTTCAATTATACTTCGCCCTTCAAGCTGTAGGCCGAGTTCCGTAAAAAATAGAATGGCTTTGTCTAGAGATTCTACAACGATGCCCACATTGTCCATTCGCAGTAATTTGCTTTGTTGTGCCATAACGATCAATTTAAGAAATGAATTTATATTAATGGGTTGCTAGTTATCAGGATGAAGCTGGCTTTGTCTGCTCTCCGTATGCCCAGGAGAGAATTGTTTTAACCGCATTACGTATTCTGTTTAAACCTTCTTCATTTAATTCAATTTCGCAAAAAGTACTATCCGTGTTTATTGAATGTAACACTAAATAATAAATTCCTGCGGTTAAAATACTGCTAATAGCTCTTAAATCCACATTCTTACCCTCCATTTCCTGATCAGCAAATGCAAAAAACAAAGCGCTCATCTTTTCACGTTCTCTGGTAATCTGCGACATAATCTTAGATTTCTCGCTTATCTGCCACAAAACCGCTTTCTGCATTTCAGTATTCTGAAGAAAACTGTCCATTTGGTTTAATAACAGTGATTCCAAAAAACCTTTTGATCCTTCTTTTGGTGCGGTTCCAAAGTATTCAACAGCACCGAGAGTCGCAGCTACCCAATAATCTTTACTTCTGATGTATGTTTCCACTAAATTGTCAATTGAACCAAAATAAAGGGAAATGAGTTTCCTGTCAACACCAGCAGTTTTAGAAATATTGGCTATTGTCAATCCTGTGTACCCTTTATCTCTAAGCACTTTGCCTACAGACAAAATGAGTTTGTTCATGGTACGTTCTTTATCGTTCTTCTCTCCTTTATAAGTTTTACGCATCTGTTTTCGATATGGTATTGATCTGAATCCCTAAAATTAATGATTCAGATTAATATAATAAATAATAAAAAATTATATAACTAATTTATCGTGATTTTCTTAAACTTACAACTTTACCAATGTCTTCCAATACGTTTAAAACCTTATCTAGATGTTCTTTTGTATGTGTAGCCATCAGGCTTGTACGAATACGCGCATCCTTTTTTGCTACACCGGGATACACAATACAATTGGCATAGACCCCATTTTTTAACAACATCCTCGATACCTGAGCGGTACGAATTGGATCGCCAATTTTTATCGGAATTATGGGTGAGGATGATGTTCCGATATCCACGCCGAGCGACAGTAGCCCTTCTTTAAAATAGGTGACATTTTCTATGAGTCTGGTACGCCAAAAGGGCTCTTCGTCAATTAGATCAATCGCTTTTAATAAACCAAAACTTGCTGGAGTTGAAGTAGATGAGAATACCTGTTGTCTGGATTGGTAGCGAAGGTAATTAATGATCTCCGGAGTTGAAATGATAAAACCTCCAATATGGCCCAACGCCTTACTCAGGGTGCCAGCAATAATATCCACCTTATCCAAAAGTTTGTAGATTTCAATAGCACCCCTGCCTTGATCACCCATAACGCCTATGCCATGAGCATCATCGACCATTAAATATGCACCATATTTTTTTGTCAACACATAAATCTCATCCATCTTCGCTAAATCCCCATTCTGAGAATATACACCGTCAATGATAACTAATTTGGTTCTAAATTTGCCTTTCGCTTCAACTAATGCACGTTCAAGATGAACCATGCTATTATGTGGAAATCGCTTGACATTTGTATTTGGTAAGCCTTCATATACACTTGCATGTACTTCCATGTCAACGATAGCGCAGTCTTCTTGTTTCAATAAGCTTAATAATGTCGAGCTATTTGCAGTATACCCTGTTGTAAAAACAATACTCGATCCCTCCGGACGATTGAAAAATTTGCAAAGTTTCTGTTCTAAAGCCACATGATATTCATGATGTCCTCCGATTAACGGCGATGCCCCCGCTCCCGTACCATATTTTTCAATTCCAGCTATTGCAGCAGCTTTCACTTTTGGATGCTGAGAAAAATTAAGATAATCGTTTGATACAAGACTTATACATTCAGTTGGTGTATCTAAAAATGGAGAACTTACAATAGCTGTAGGACCACAGCCTTGAGTTATAAATCTAAAGTTAAGATGCTCATTTTCTTTCATATAATTGATATAGGAATCGAAATACTTCGCGGTATCCAGCATATCAAAACCAGCAATATTCTCAAATTCTTTAAAACTCGCTGTCGCAAAATCAATGTGTTGGTTAATTTTCATAGATATTTTGTTAGGTATTCATAATAACACCCTAAATATAAAGTAAAAATTAGTTTTTCACCTCGCTAGACATTCGTTTACGAAAATTCCTTCACGATGTATATAAAGGTATAAGACAATGTTAATCTTGTGAATAGAAAGCGGTGGGGCGAATTCTTCGAATAAACAAAATGTTAAAAACAACAGAGGGCAGCCCCTATAGCTACCCCTGTTATATTATACACCTACCTACAGTATACATATCATATCTACATTCATTATAGGATAAATACATCCTTATAAGCTCATTTGGGCAGTTCATTAGAACTGAATGAGTAAAAAATGCCTCAATGATATACAAATATAGAAAAATAATTTTCCCTTATATGTCAAAATTAAAAAAAATAATTAAAATGTGTATTAGAGCGGTTGACACCATATCTAGTATAGGTTACTATCTCCTTTATCCCCTCGTTAAAACTATAGTTATTATATTTTTCATCCTTGTAAGAAAATAGTGAATCTTAAACATATTGAATAATAAATTTTCTCAAAACAAGGAATATTGTAAATTATTGTTATAAATTTGAGGATATCAATGTCAAAAATCACTAATTGTTACTTTATGCTATATTTTAAAGTAATCCGAGAGGTAGTCTATGTAAAGGTTTTTATAGGTCGTTAAAAGAAAAATGGCTACTTGTCTGTTGATTTGTAGCCACTTATGATAGGTATACTGTAGGGTGCTCCGTAATAATGCTGTAAATCTAAGAAAAATACCGCAAAACATTTCTTTTCTATGAAAAAAAATGTTTAAAACACAGATGAAATTAGTGAGGATATAGATAATAATTTCTTTGGATATTTTGACGGACCACTAAGAATATTTATTTTAGGTTCATCTCTCAAACGTTTAGGCATTATAGTTATTGACAACGCACATCAACTAATGATATGAAAATCCATACGACAAACTACGTGGACACATTTATCGAAGTCGCCAAAGATACGGGAGTATCTAAAGGAAATATACCTCCAAAAAGAGCTAGAAAGACTGTAGCGGAAATGCAATATGAGCTTATTGCACAATTTCCCTATAAATATACTTCTGATGAATTACTTTTTAAAATTTATGCGGAGCGCAATACGCTTGTTCAGGACGTATATGAAGAAGCTAAGAGAATATTCTTTTCAAAAGGTCAAGCCTGTCTACGCGCTTCTCCCCTTCCAAAAAAGTACGGCTTTGGCATCCATTGTGATCATGAAGGGAAAGTTGCTCTCTATGGAATGGAAACAAAGGAATATCTCCATTTTCTGAATGATACTAATATTAAAAAAGTAAAAGCCATGAAATCAAATAGATAAGTCGTTCGGTTGTAATGTTCGTTATAGTATATAACAGGCGGACCTTCACCAAATAGGTATCCGATCAAATCTTATTGAATAATTTTTGCTTTGTCTTTCGATGCAAACGCTTTTATAATGACCGGTGCTGTTGCAATCAGAACAATAACAATAATGACAAGTTCCAGGTTTTCTTTTACCCAAACATTTTCACCTAACAGGTAACCGAGCGTAACTAGGCTTCCCGACCAGACAATTGCTCCAATCACGTTGTACAATACAAATTTTTTGAACTCCATCCCAACGATGCCCGCAACGATTGGTGCAAAAGTTCGGACAATAGGAAGAAACCTTGCAAGAACAATAGCTCCACCACCTCTTTTTTCGTAAAACTCCTGAGCTTTGTAGATATAACTTTTCTTGAAGAACCAGCTATCTTCCATACTCATTATTCTTCTCCCAAAAACCTTTCCGCACCAATAGCCGACAAAATTACCCAAAATTGCGGCCAATGACACCAGTACAATCCAATAGAGCAATGTCGGTATTTGTTCTGATGGCGGAATTGTCATGTTAGATACAATCATTCCCGCGATGAATAGGATCGGATCGCCCGGAAGGAAAAATCCAATGAGGATACCTGTTTCAGCAAAAATAATAAACAATAGCAGATATAAACCTCCATGGCTAACAATCCAGTCTGGATTTGTGAGGTTATTTAGAAATTCAAAAAAAACATCCATTAAATAAGTCGAATTATATCCAATACAAAATAATCTGCTCTCTTCCAAATTTAAAGCACACTGTACCGATTAAATTGGATTACAGTCCAAATATCCTATAGCAATGTGATCTTTAATTAAAGGCGCAAGATAGAAAATCAGTCGCAATTGCAAGCAATTTTTTACACTTATTTTTGGAACAAAATAACATGAGTTACAAAAACACAATTTGCTGGCTTTTTTTGACCGGCAATAGGGATGTTACTGAGTTGCTTGCGCAGTAAAGATCGTTTTCAATTTGTTTTGCAGATCTTCGCCCCTTAGATTTCGGGCGATTATTTTACCGTCGGGACCTAATAGAAAGTTGGCGGGAATGGAGTTGATTCCATACAGCTTCGCTGCTACACTGTCCCAGCCTCCCAAATCTGAAACTTGGGGCCATAGCAGCCTGTCTTCTGTGATAGCCTTGATCCAGGCTTCTTTCCTTGCCGCATCATCTAAGGAGATGCCGAGGATCTCTAGCCCGGCATCCTGGAATTTTTTATATGCTTCTACAAGATTGGGATTTTCCGTACGGCAAGGTCCACACCAGCTTGCCCAAAAGTCAATGAGCAAATATTTTCCAAAAAAATCCGAAATTTTAATCGTTTTTCCATCGGGGCTTTTGAGCGTGAGGTCCGGAGCAAGTTCCCCGATTTTGGTTTTGGACAGGGAGGCGAGCTGTAGTGGAATAATCCGGCCTTGAGGGCTATCTTTTAAACGTTGCGAAAGACCATCAAATGCTGACTCAACTGCAGTGGCAAACTTCTCCTGACTTGCAACAAAACTTAAACCTATAACACTGAGGTATGAATCGGGGTGTTCTTGCGCAAACCTCAGGTGGAGACTGTAATTTTCATCCATAAGAAGTTTCTCCCGAGTTACAAATTGAGCGAATAGTACTGAATCTTTCTGTTGCTCGATTGGCAGTTTTGAAAACTCTTTGTTTAACGCATCGAACTTCTCATCAACACCCTTTTTCATTCGTTGGAATTCCTCGTTTTCCAGATTTAGCTTCGATCCGCTCAAAACGATATTTTTGAGCGAGTCTTTGGCATTTACGGCAATCTCAGCCGCCTCCAGGTAAAAGCGAAAGTAATCCAATTTTTCACGGGGCTGCAGTTTCGTTGCGTACGGGTTTTTATTCAGGTAAAGAGCGGAATAAACAGGATAGCTGAGCCTTCCCTTAAATGCAAAATGCCCCGCTTTGGTTTCTGTGGAATCCACATATGAAACACCGTCACTGTTGTAAACCAGAAAAAGTTTACTGCCATCTTTCAGCTGTTCTACTTTGCCTGTAATCGAGTATTGATCTTGAGCAATGCCCAAAATTGGAAATAATAGCAATAGGCACAGGATGGGAGTTTTCATTACGCTGCTCTTTAGGTCTATTAATCAATCTATTACTAAAATAGTAAATTTATTGCAATCTGACCAATAACTAAATATCCAGTTGTATCCGTGTATCGGAAAATAGCGTTTTTACAATAGGGATCATTTGCGTAACTTGATTCAGTCCGCCAATTGGTACAGATAAATAGGGATCTTTCATGCCATACAATGTTGGATCTTTAATCTTCAAACTCATTTTGGAACTATTTTTTCCAAGATAACGTTTAAAGCAAATCTCCTGAATATCATTGATAAAGATAAACTGATAATCGCTGGTCCATATCCCATTAGGAGCTAATCTGACTGTTGTTTTCTCTCTGAGCGGCATCAAAGTAAATTTTAAACCAATAAAAATGACAAAAATACCCGCAATTGACTGCTCACGAAGTATCCCAATCCCTGAGAAGCAAATGACTAAACCAAAAATAAGCGTAAATAATATATTTGGGCTTATCGTAAATGTTATTTTATAATTTATTGTGGTTTTATTTAGCGCACGCGAATGAATAATTTCATAACTTTTGATGAACTTCTTTTTTTTAGTATACTCAAACCAGTTCATGAAATAATACACATTGATCAGCACAATGCCAATTACACAAAAGCTTAATCCGGTTTCCTTCATGTTAAACAGATAATACATGAAAAGATTGACGGCCACATATAAAATATTGTAGGCTATGATCTTATAAACTCTTTTATTTTCCATGCAGTTCAAACGAGTTGTAAAGATAATCATTTCATCTATCACTCATCACGTAGGGAATCCTATCCTTCTCATTAGATTACGGAAGACTATCGTAACGTAACTGCTAATCATATCGTTAGTATAATTGGTTTTGTATTTATCTAACATAACAATCAATCTGTTTTCTGTGCAATTAAAACATTGTATATCCGTATTGTGTAAAAAATTGGAATGTATTTACATGTTTATTCTCGAACGATTATTGTTCGCAAATAAACAGCTGGAGATAACCGGTTTGTCACAAATTAATTAACCTACCTGCATTTAGTCGCATATTCTTGTGTATATTTATAGTCTAAACTAAGTCATTCGCAATGTCAAATCCGCTAATACAATTATGGTTATACAACGATTGGGCGAATAAATTGCTGATCGAAAAAATGAAACAGGACGCTGAACGAATTCCTTCCGGTTGTTTACGGCTATTAAGCCATATTATGAATGCGCAGATGATATGGCTATATCGGCTGAATGGTGAAAAACCTCCTGTAGGAGTATGGGATGAACATACTCTATTAACCTGTGAACGATATCATCAATTAGCTTCTTCGGGGTTTACAGAAAAGGTCCGTGCTGATGAAGGCAAGATCAGGGAAACCGTAAACTATACCAATACAAAGAACGAGCAGTTCCAGAACTCTTTTGGAGACATTCTGTTACATGTATTTAATCACGGTACATATCATCGAGCACAAATCGCTACAGAAATGAGAAAGAATGGACTTGATCCTATCAATACCGATTACATTTCCTTCGTTCGAACATAAACGTAACTTCAGCAATTAGAAACTAATAGCACCCAAAATTTTCGAGCATGGCTTTCAAACATTATTTTAAGGCTACTTTAAGATGGTTTCATCAACAACAGCCCACATCGGCAGCAAAGTTATATCCCAAGAGTCACCGGGTTTCTATCCAGGGCAAAGCGGATTTACAGCTTTCGGCGGCAAAGGCCTTTAAGGGAGATCCGACATTGTATAATCCTGAAGATCTGCTACTGAGCAGCCTCGTCTCTTGCCACATGATGTCTTACCTATATGTTTGTTCTAAAAATAACGTTGAAGTAGTTTCCTATACCGACAATGCCGAAGCAGTTTTAGAAACCAGTCCGGACGGCAGTGGTAGGTTTGTTCAGGTTGATCTACATCCAGAGGTCAGTATATCAGACCCCGCAAAGATCAAATTGGCGCTATCATTACATCATGAAGCGAATCGGCTTTGTTTTATAGCCAATTCCTGTAACTTTTCCGTACGACATCATGCAGTTTGTTCTGTCTCCTGATAAAAAAGAGTTGTTTCGCAGAATTCGTATTTCAGCGACTGAAACAAATTGTATCCGGTTCGATCACTTATTAAGTGACTTTCTCATTTGATCTAATCGTTTATCAAAAATTAAGTATTTAAAATTCAGGTGAATTTTTTCATGTTTTTTTTATTTTTAGTCCATGATTGACAACTCGAAAAAGAAGGCCGCCATAGGCTTTATATTTATTACTTTACTTATTGACATCACAGGATGGGGTATTATCATTCCTGTTGTTCCCAAGCTTATTGAGGAACTTATTCATAGTGATATCAGTGAGGCCGCAAAATATGGTGGTTGGCTCGGTTTCGCCTACGCGTTCACCCAATTTATATTTTCACCGGTGGTGGGAAATCTGAGCGATAAATATGGACGAAGACCGATTATTTTAATTTCCTTATTCGGTTTTGCAGTAGACTATATATTTCTCGCGCTTGCTCCTTCGATCGGCTGGCTATTTTTAGGACGAGTGATTGCAGGGCTAACGGGGGCAAGTTTCACAACAGCCAGTGCTTATATTGCGGATATCTCTACGGATGAAGACCGGGCGAAAAATTTTGGATTGATTGGGGCCGCTTTTGGATTGGGATTTATTATTGGCCCAGTAATCGGTGGATTGCTTGGACATTACGGCGCAAGGGTTCCTTTTTACGCTGCTGCGGGCTTATGTTTATTAAACTTCCTTTATGGGTATTTTATTCTCCCAGAAAGCTTGGATAGAGATAAACGACGTGCATTTGACTGGAAGCGTGCAAACCCGATCGGGTCATTTCGGTTCTTAGGAAAACACCCTGAAATTTCCGGCCTGATTGTAGCTTTGATATTGATCTATATCGCGGGACATGCTGTACAGAGCAATTGGAACTTTTTTACTATGTATAAATTTGACTGGACAGAAAGAATGGTCGGTATCTCTCTTGGCGTTATTGGCCTGTTGATAGGCATGGTCCAGGGCGTTCTGATACGTTGGACAACGCCAAAGCTCGGTGAACAAAAAAGCATTTATTATGGATTGATATTTTACGCCATAGGGCTATTGCTGTTTGCATTCGCCAATCAGGGCTGGATGATGTTTGTCTTTCTGATCCCTTACTGCTTGGGCGGAATTTGTGGTCCTGCACTACAGTCAGTAATTACTAAAAATGTTCCATCAAATGAACAGGGAGAACTTCAAGGTGCATTAACCAGTTTAATGAGTGCGACATCCATTATAGGTCCGCCGATGATGACCAATTTGTTTTACTATTTTACACACGATCAGGCCCCCTTTAAATTCTCTGGAGCTCCTTTTTTTCTGGCGTTTATTTTAATGACTATTAGTGTGATTATTGTGTATTCAGCGTTTAGACGTAAGAGTAAGGAACAACTTGAAGGTTAAGTTGCAGGGACATTTTACCACGAGTGCGCTAAGTTTCTCCTGTGTGTAAGGTTACTTATTTTGTTAGTAAAATCTCTCATTTAAGAAGAATGATTTCTCTTGCGTATATTCGAGTAGTAAAAAAAGATCTATATGAATAAAATAATTCGTTTTTTTGATTTACATCCAGGTGAAGAGCGTAAAGAGGCTGTACTTGATAATGTCATCAATAACATTTCATTCCGTGGAGCCAATGCATGGATTTTGGCCTGTGCTATTGTTATTGCCTCGGTTGGTCTCAATGTAAATTCAACAGCGGTCATTATTGGTGCGATGCTGATCTCTCCCTTGATGGGTCCGATTGTGGGTGCAGGATTTGCGCTTGGAACATTTGATTTTCAATTACTAAAGAAGTCAATCAAAAATTTGTTGATCGCAACATTGATTAGTTTGATTGTATCCTATTTTTACTTTCTTCTGAGTCCATTTAAAGAGGCACAATCCGAACTGCTCGCCCGTACCTCACCCAATATCTATGATGTACTTATTGCGCTTTTTGGAGGACTAGTAGGTGTTATCGCCCTAACTCGTGTGGATAAAGGGAATCCCATACCAGGGGTAGCCATTGCTACAGCCCTGATGCCACCGCTTTGTACTGCGGGTTACGGGCTGGCTATTGGAAACTTGAGTTATTTTGCTGGAGCTTTATTTTTATATATCATCAATTGTGTATTTATCTGCATCGCCACATTTACGATTGTAAAATACCTGAGGTATCCCAAGAAACATTATGTCGATCCAAGAAGAGAAAAGAGGATAAGTCAAAGCATCACGCTGATTACTCTTGCCTTGGTTGTCCCAAGTATATATTTCGCATATAATCTCCTACAAGAAAAGAAATATTCCAACAAGGTTAAACAATTTGTTCAGCAACAATTTAGTGATAAGGGCTATACTGTAGTCTACGAAAAATTATTTATGAAGCCAAAGCGTTTAGAGCTAGCTTTTTTGGCGAAGAAATTTAGTGACCAGGAAATTGCCGCCTTGAAAAAATCCATGGCGTCATTTGGAATAGAACATACTGATCTGATCATCCGTCAGGATAGCTTCGACTTGAAGACGACGATCTTAAGTGAAATTGATAAACGAAGCACCGCCGTTAATGATAAGGATTTAACGATTCGGGCACTGAATAATGAACTTGCAAGATATCAAGTGGCAAGTCCACAATTGGATCAAGATCTGTTGGTACTTTTCCCAGAACTACAGTCGTATAGCATAGGACAACAACAATATTATGCAAAAAAGGATAGTCTTGCGAATCTCATTGCCTTTATCTATTCTTCAAAAGATCCTCTAGCTGAAACTCAACAGGTCAAATTACGCCTTTGGTTAAAAAACCACTTTCCGAAGGATAGCCTCGAGCTTATAGATCGAAGGATCAAATAGTCTTAAATTTAGGTGCGAGCAATCGGTTAAATATGGTATAAATTAGCCGCTCAGGCCTGGTTGTTCTTTCAATGAAACGATGTTGAGTTTATGTATCGCTATTTCATTCCTTTCCTGTTCAGGTTTAGATCGCTAAAGTCAAAACTAAAATCAGTTACATCAGAAATCGGTTTTAACAACGCCGATTGGGCCTGTCCGTTTTCATCATAATTAAAAATAATATAGGCATCAGCATCATAGCTCCTGTCGTCCCATTTAATAATAAACACATTATTGGAATAAGGTAATAATTCACCCTTTAATCTCGGTGAGCGCTGGCATGTAATACGGAATTCATTCCTTTCTTCCTTAATTATGACATCGCCAAACCATTGATCCTGATATGTTCCAACAAATTGCTCAGGCTTTGGCCAATGTTTTTTCTCCTTACTAAAAGATGCTGATCTTGAAAAGGCATCTTTCTTTTGCTTTTCATACGTTGCATTCAGTGTAGCCATCCTGATCGCATAAGTCTTTAACCAGTTCCTGTTTTCAATGCCCAGATAAGAGTCCTTTACTGTATTGGTGATGGTATTGAATGCAGCTCCTGACTGTTGGTTGGTCAATATAACAATACCGAGTTTCAGATCTGGAATCAATGTGAATTGTGTTACTGTGCCTATCAGTCCACCAGTATGCTGTACCTGTTTATGTCCTTTTACGTCACTTAGAAACCAGCCTAAGCCATAACCAAAGAAACTTGTATCGTAAGGACTTTTTGGTGCCACCTTATCTGCGATCTGTAAGCTCCAGAGTTGCTGTGCATTTTTGTCCGACACTAACTTTTTTCCATCTCTAGTTGTAAAATTATTCATTAGGCACTCCGCCCAGATAGTCATATCATGAATGTTGCTCATGATTCCACCAGCAGCATTAGCAGTTTCGTTCCAATCGTGCGGTACCGGAATAGCCTTCCCGTCTACTGGCGCATGTGCATCTATTTTATTCGAAATAGCTTTTGCCCGAATATAACTACCAAAACTGGAGGTCATCCCAACAGGTTGCATAAT
Organism: Sphingobacterium sp. HMA12; assembly: GCF_002933815.1. Classification (GTDB taxonomy): domain Bacteria; phylum Bacteroidota; class Bacteroidia; order Sphingobacteriales; family Sphingobacteriaceae; genus Sphingobacterium. The sequence goes on along the minus strand of NZ_BEYR01000001.1, from coordinate 1,404,790 downwards.
TCGCTGTTCAATAAAATCTGCCCAGCTAAGCCCTGATATTCGATGAATAACCTCTCCGGCGACGATAAATAGAATATTATTGTAATTTATTCCTGCTCTAAAAGAGTTTACGGGTTTAAGATACCGTACATTGTGAATAATATCATTCACGGTCAAGCTTCCACCGTCCGGGAAAAACATCAGGTCACCTTGTCCCTCGCCTAATCCCGAGCGATGGGTAAGCAGATCCCGAATGGTAATATTTTGCGAAACTTACGGATCGTACATCTGAAATTCTGGTATGTATTTCGATACCGGATCATCCCAGTCCAATTTACCTTCGTCCGACAGTATAGCGAGAGCAACACAGGTAAAACCTTTCGAATTGGATGCGATCCCTACAAGGGTATTTTCATCCATTGTTTGCTTAGTCACTAGTGAACGCACACCAAAACCTTTGGCATAGCTGATTTGACCATCTTTTATGACTCCCACTGACATTCCCGGAACATCAAAGGTTTTTAATGTACTTTGAATTAATTCATCCATATCTCTTTCAGGAACCTGGGCCTGAACAAGACCAACATTCAAAAGAAAGAGGAAAAAAGAGAGTTTATGCTTCATTATTGTTAGATTACCCTCAAATCTAATCATATTTCATGAAGTAATTTTACGCGTTGTAACGCTTTTTTAATTAGCCATAAATGTTTAACAATGCACGGGAAGATAACCAATCCACATCGTGTGCTAATAATGAATCTGGTTGCTATACATCGAAATCAGGGTATGGAAATCCTTTTCCTGTCTCACAGAAGAATTTTAAACTTCGAAAGAATAATGCCCAATCATAACTACAGGAAGCAAACTCGCCACTAAAATTAGCCCAGCCGTCATGATGGAACAATACGGTGCAGCCCTTCTGATGGGGTGTCAATTCAAAAGTCAATGTTGTACCTATCCATTCTTCAAAACCTGTTCTACATTTCCATACAACAAGTGAATAAGGACGTAATGCCAGCACTTCCATCTCCTTGAAGTAGTCCGGACCGAAACCAAAGCGCAATACGCTGCCAATTGCCACAACAGCATTGGTGTCAGGTGTCCACCAGCCTGCCAAGCCTTCCTGTGTAGTAATTGCCCGGTAGACTTTCTCCACCGAAACCTTGATTAACAATCTGTGGTATATACTCTTACTTGCTTGTTCAGAAAGCAATTCTTCGCTAATATCAGGCGTCGCAATGGGGATGTTTTTTGGAGTCGCTAAGCCTTGTCCGTGCATAATGAATTGGTTCAGGCTTTCGTGGATGTAATAAGTCCATGCTGCATGACAGACTTCATAACATTCCATATCGGGAATTAGCCCTTGGTGGGTAAATTTTATTTGTGTCCTATCGCCGAGATCAATAATATCGAATATTACATGGGTCCCTACCCACTCCCCTTTATCTGCTACGAATTTGAAATTATTCGCCAATACCCGCCATACAATCTTAAGATTGGGTTGTATCTCAATGAGCTTTAGCTCACATTGATGTATATCCTGATAATGATAAACAAACACCTCATTCAATGTGTCTGTGGATCCTTCAATATTTTCAGACCACCAACCTCGCACATTGTTAATTGCTTCAAATACCTCATAGGGCTTTGCTTCAACGATTAATTCTGTTGTAAAATCAAGTTTTTCCATACTCTGTGTTTTTATCCGTTAATTTCATTTGTTTAGACTTCTACACTGTCAAATACATAGATCTGCACGGCACCTTCGCTGCCGGCCATGACTTTCCGATCCGCAGCACATGCTCTACCCTGTTCGGAAGCAAAGGCGGCTTTCAGCACTTCCATCGTTTCAAAATGTAATGTTCCGATACAATAGACATCGTCATGTCCGGTTGTCGATAGGATATCACCTTTCGCCACTTCATATTTAAGGAGCCCTGGAAGTGTCTTTGCTAACGGAACATGAATTTCAAAATAATGTCTGTCAAATACTGCTTTATCTGCTGGGGTTCGATAAATTGCGATCATTCTTGCCATGCTTACATATTTTAAGTTTATAGGTCAAATATATTGACATTTTAAACCCAAGACAGGGTGCTAAATAGACATTGTTAGCGGTTGATTTGGACAACATCTTTTCTTACCTTTGAATAATAGGTAATCAGGCCGTTCAATTAAACCGAAAAAGATGAAACACTTAACAATTTTGGTGCCTAAGGTTCAGACTGGCCCCAATACATTATCATGTATAGTGGGTACCTATCATATTTTTACAGAAGCCAATAGATATTACCAGGAGAAACATGATCAGACCCTTTTTGAAATTGAATTGGTGGGGCTGTCCAAACAGTCCGTTTTCTTGAATGGCTTGCTGGCTGTGATGCCACAGAAGGATATTTCTGCAATTAATAGGACCGATCTGATCGTCATTCCGGCCATCAATCCAAATTTCAACACATTGGATAAGGAGAACATACCCTTTATAGATTGGATACGTGATCAGTATACACATGGAGCTAATGTCGCCAGCATGTGCACTGGAGCTTATGTTTTAGCTTCCACAGGACTCTTGGAAGCCAAGAGCTGTTCCATTCATTGGAATGCTGAAAAAAACTTCAAGCAGCTATTTCCTCATGTTACGATGAAGACAGACAGCATTATAACAGATGAACAGGGCATTTTTACAAATGGTGGTGGATATTCTTTTTTACATCTGCTCATCTACCTGGTTGAGAAGTATTATGACAGGCAAACGGCAATCTATTGTTCAAAAATATTTCAGATTGACATTGATCGACAACAGCAATCGGATTTTGTAATCTTTAATGGTCAAAAAAAACATGGTGATGAAATGGTTATCAAAGCGCAAGAATACATTGAACAAAATTTCGCTGAAAAAATTTCAATCCAAAAGCTTTCAGAACGATTTACAGTAGGTAGAAGAAGTTTCGACCGAAGGTTCATTAAAGCAACGGGTAATACCCCTATTGAATACTTACAGCGCGTAAAAATTGAGTCTGCAAAAAAAGAATTAGAGATCTCCGGAAAAACAGTAAATGAGGTCATGTATGAAGTCGGTTATTCCGATTCTAAAGCTTTTAGGGAGATTTTTCGCAAAGTAACCGGCCTTTCCCCCTTAGCCTATCGCAATAAATACAACAAATCAGCCATTAAATAATATTAATTGCGACCGATTTGGGGGCGCCGCATTACCGAAAATCGGATTTAAACAAAGCACAGATTATCTGTTTTTTTAAGCTTTACCACCCAAAATTGGAATTTTCATACGAGATCAACAATAATTTTTTAACATTTGTAAAATGTTTGCACGTCCGTGATTCAGATCTTTGTCTAAAAGAACAAGATATGAACTGGATAATTTTGATCATCGCCGGATTGTTTGAGGTTGGCTACACCTACAGTTTGGGAAAAGTGAAGGAAACGACAGGAAATGCTGTGTACGCCTGGTATGGAGTCTTCGCGTTATGCTTAGCCATCAGTATGATTTTATTGATCAAATCCGTGCAAGGACTTCCTTTGGGAACAGCCTATGCGATCTGGACGGGTATTGGCGCTGTGGGAACAGTCATTATTGGCATTCTGGTGTTTAAAGATCCCGTAAGCTTTTGGCGTCTGTTTTTTATAGCCACACTGATCGGTTCAATTCTTGGATTAAAGTTTGTAACTGGCCATTAGAACAGTAGAGGTCTACATCTCCTGCGGCGGTATTATTACACATTCTTGTCATTCATTGCCGGCATATGAATCTCTTTCACACAACTTGCTTTTGATGTCGAGATAATAAATCTTAACGCCTGAATGGCATCCGATAATGGAATAAGATCGCTATTTGTTTCTTGAGTAGTGGTTTCCGGACTATTCTCATCATCAGGCGCTGTTGCCAGATAACCAAGGTTCAATATAGATACTGCAATCCGATCGGATCGAAGTTGTTCTCTCAATGAATGAACCACACCCCGCAGTGCAAATTTTGTCGCTGAAAAGGTAACTTCCCTTCCATTATGGTTATCAAGTCCCCATGTAGAACCGATCAAAATAATTTTGGCATTTTCGGCCTGCTTCAAATTTTCCAATGCTGATTGAATATTTAAAATACATGAAGTGATATTGGTATTGATCAGGCCACTAATCTCCGTTATGGGAGAAGACGCAAAATCATACTCATCACTAAAAGCGTTATTCTCCCAAATACCGACATTATAGATAAAATAGTCAATTTTCGTATTTTTTATCCTGTCTTTGATTGCGTTAACAGCCTCCACAGGGTTGGATAGATCAGCCGGCACCCAACACACATTAGCGTTGTCCTCCAAATAATCGGGTTTACTTCTGGACACTCCAAATACAACATCAGACGGATCTGGAAGATGTAGTGTGATTGCCCTTCCCAATCCCTTACTAATGCCAAAAATAAGATATGTTTTCTTTTCCATTGTATTACAAATATAAGGTAAGAGCCCCTTTTCTATGGAATATTCCGAACTATTTTGAATTATTTTTGATCGCATGAAGGCAGAAAATAGCTAAAAAATACAACAAATTGATGTTTTCAGTGTTCTATGCTTATGGAAAGAAATTATAACAAAGGAAACACGATCTCTAGTGGTCATAGTACCCACAAAGGTAAGGCTGCAAGAAAGTATATTGTCAGTGAAATTATTCTCAATGACGAGCTTGTCGGTGTGGGCATTTATTATGATGGAACTGACGAACTTCGGGCCGCGGTTGTGGTAAATGATCAGGGACAGGGTGTTGAAATCCGTAATCTTCATGATGAACACTATCCAGAAGCGCAATCAGATGATGACCTAGCGGAGCTCTGGCCACTCTATGAAAAACTCGTGGCAAAATAAATATTAGCTCTTTTCAATTCAGCAACCCCTTAAAAAATATATAAAATCTACACTTATATATCGATAAATCCAATTTTTCCATTTTATTATATTTAATAGCTATATAATTACATTTATATATAATACATTTTAAATGATTAACATGCTATTCTTTTAGACTTTCGGAACGATGTCCGTGTTTTACCATTCATTCGGCATATGTTTGGCTTCGATTCGGGGTAAGATATGGCCTTCTTCAACCCTCAGTCGATATAAGATCATAATGAACACATAGTCATATTGCCATCAGACCGTGTTTAACTTGGACTCACCACGGACTCACCACGGACTCACCACGGACTCACGTCGGATTCATAGTGGACACAGTCCGAAGCTGGTAAGACGAAAGCTGCACCCAGGTTCGACCAAATCCAGTAAGATACCCGAATCACAGCCGACCATGCGCTTTTTTACAAGAAATTAGTGTATAAAAAGTTTATTAAAATGACCTTACAGCCTTTATTCCAAACTTATTATGCCTACCCTTCCAATATTTCAACTTGAAGGGTAAGCACATCCTAACTAAAAATTGATTTAGAACTTCATCTTCTGAATTCGTATAGCGTTCAGTATCGCGATAAGAGAAACACCGACATCGGCAAATACAGCCTCCCACATCGTAGCTAATCCTCCGGCGCCAAGGATCAAAACCACTCCTTTGACTACAAATGCCAATCCTATATTTTGGTAAACCACTTTTTTGGCCTGTTTACCAATATTAATTGCCATTGGTATCTTAGATGGTTTGTCATCTTGTATGACTACATCGGCGGTTTCGATGGTTGCATCACTGCCCAGTCCCCCCATGGCTATACCAACGTCACTCAAAGCCACTACGGGGGCATCATTGACGCCATCACCAACGAAAGCCACACTTTCACCAATAGATTTTATCTCCTTGACTTTATTTACTTTATCTTCCGGAAGAAGATCTCCATAGGCTTTATCAATACCCAATTCCTTCGCTACATAAGCGACGACCGTCCCCTTATCACCACTTAGTATAGTCGCTTTCACTCCTAACTTATGCAAAAGTTGTATGGTCTGTGCAGAATCTTCTTTGATACTATCTGCAATGGTGATAAATCCAACGAAGCGACTATCCAATGCAATGGCTATTGTGGTATAAACGATTGTATTGGGATCGATGGTATAGCTGATATTAAACTTGTCCAAAAGCTTAAAGTTTCCAACCAAAAATACCTTGCCGTCCACACTACCCTTCAGTCCATGTCCCGGTATTTCTTCGACATCAGTCAAATTTACAGATTCATCGACCTCACCCACATATTCCCTGATTGCTGTTGCTACTGGATGACTGCTATGACTTTCGATTTTATTGACCAATCTGAGGATTGTCGCTTCATCAAAATCTGCTTCTAAACGAACTTCCTGCACTTTGAAAACCCCTTCGGTCATCGTACCGGTTTTATCCATGACAACATTCTGTATCGCTGCCATCGCATCCAGAAAGTTACTTCCCTTGAACAGGATACCGTTTCTACTCGCAGCACCTATGCCACCAAAATAACCCAATGGAATCGAGATGACCAAGGCACATGGACAGGAAATCACGAGAAATACAAGCGCTCGATAAAGCCAATCGCTAAATACGTATTGTCCGACAAAAAAGTAAGGCAGCAGACAGATCGCTATCGCCAAAAGTACCACAATCGGCGTATAGATCTTCGCAAATTTCCGGATAAAGAGTTCCGTAGGCGCCTTCTGCGAGGTTGCATTCTGCACAAGCTCTAGGATTTTACTCAATTTACTGTCTTTGTAAGCAGTTGTCACTTTCACCAAGCTTACGGTGTTCATATTGATCATTCCGGCCAGCACAACTTCCCCTTTGGTTTTTGTATCCGGCTTACTTTCACCCGTTAATGCCGCCGTATTAAACGAAGCTGTATCTGAGATCAGTTCACCGTCCAATCCAAGTTTCTCTCCGGGTTTCAGCTGAATAATATCACCAATTGCCGCTGTTTCGGCTTTGATGACCCGACTACCGTTTGCTTCTACAATAGTCACCTCGTCCGGACGCTGGTCCAGGAGCGCCTTAATATTGCTCTTGGCACGACTTACAGCCAGTGTCTGAAACACCTCGCCTACTGCGTAGAAAAGCATGACGGCAACCCCTTCCGGAAATTCTTTGATCGCAAATGCTCCCAGCGTAGCAATGCTCATCAGTAAGAATTCGGAGAATATTTCCCCTTTGCTGATGCTTTTCAGCGCATCTTTAATTACGGGAAATCCAACAGGAATATATGCGACTACATACCAACACACCCGGATCCAGCCCTTGAACCAGGCTTGAGGCAACCAGTTGTCCATTGCAATAGCTGCAATCAGCAGTACAAATGAAATAATTGCAGGTAGAAAGAACTGCAATTTACTGCCTTCTACCGCAGCGTGATCATGTCCGTCGTCGTCGTCATGACTATGAGTATGCCCCTGTGCAGGCGCTTCCTGTATTAAACGTTGCGCGCCTGCCTGATTATAAATTTTTTCGGTTTGTGTACAACAAAGCTGTTTACCTTGTGCATCATAAATATGTTTGTGTTCCATAACTTACCATGATTTTACCTGTTAAAAAAACGCGAATAGTTAATGCTCATGTCCACCGGTATTGCTCATCTTCGCATTGATAAAAAATGCGCTTTTCACAACGATTCTGGTCTGTGCAGGGATTTCCTGTACAGGCATAATCGCTGTATAGCCCATTGCCGAGACACCTTTTTGAACTTCAATTTTTTCAAAATTTATATTTTTGCCTTGTTCTGTGGCGTGCTTAGCAGCTTCCTGTTCATTTTTATGTTCATGTTTTGCCTCGCCTTCATCATGTGCATGACCATGATCATCGTGCCCTTCTTCATGCTCTTCGGGCTGCTTGCTTGTCTCTACGAAAATATAGAACTTACCGTCAGCCTCTACGATCGCATCATTTGGAACAGCCGGAGTCGTCACATTATTTATTCCGATCATACCGGTAATGTTCATTCCGTCTATCAGACCAATCTTACTGCCGATTACAGTACTATGCACGGCAATTGTTTTGCTGTCGTTCTCAAAAGAAGATCCGATCGTAAAGACTTTAGCAGTATAGGTTTTATCCGGATTATTTGTCAGCTGAAAATTAATGATTTGTCCGATTTTGATCATCGGAAGATCCTTTTCAAATACTTGTAGATCGAGATGTAACAGGCTGTTGTCCACAATCTCAATAACCGGAGATGAGACATCTACATAACTGCCTATTTTTGCGAAAACATTGCTTACAGTACCATTAATTGGGCTTGTAACCACAAGTGATGAGCGCAGGTTGGAAAGATTGACCGTGTTCGGATTGATACCCATTAACTGAATCTGCTGTTGCAGGGATGCTTTTCTGGCGCGAAGACTATTAAACTCTGCTGTTGCCGATTGTAAGTTTTTTCTCGCCCCGGCGTTGCCTTCGTTGAGTTCCTGCTGTCTCGCCATTTCTTGTTCCGCGAGTGTGATTTTGCTTGCCAAAGCAACATACTCCTCTTGAAGCTGAATAAATTGCGGATTTGTGATGGTTGCTATCACCTGGCCTTTGCGTACATTGTCGCCCAACTGCACATTTAAGGTTTTGATGACCCCACCGTATAAGGTTGTTGCATTGGCTTTATTATTATTGGGCACACTAAGTACACCATTGGCTTTGATGGTTGCTGTTAATTCTTTTTCCTCAATGCTTCCGAAGACAATGCCTACAGCTTTGATTTGTTGCTCACTTAGCGCAGCGACCGTCACTGGCCCCTCCTCATGATTTTCTCCGGCAGCTCCTTTTCCTTCCTCCTTTCCCTGGACCTCGCCAGCGCCTTTTGAACCTGATCCGCAGCTATATAAAACTGATGAAATCGCTAGTACAAAGAATATTTTTATGATAACTTTCATTGTTGACTTATTTATTATTAAAGTAATTGTATTGGATTGCCGATTGATTGTATTGATTGAGCACATCTAAATAGTTTTGTCTGATACCAATAGCCTGACTTAAGAATTGGCTCATCTCCGCGAAGCTTATTTCACCGGTTCTATAACCCAGGCTTGCCGCCTTAATGATGGCGTCTGCTTGCTGAAGACCAGAAGATTCATAAAATTGTAATAATGCACTGTTTTTCTCGATGCCGGCCAGGGAGTTTACCTTATTGGTCTGAAACACTTGTGTATCGTATTCCAATTGTCTTTGCTGTGCCTCCATTTCAGCATTTGCGGCTTTTATCTTACTCTTGTAAGCACCAAGCCCAAATACAGGGAATGACGCCGATACGGAGAAGCCGGTAAAAGGATCTTTTGCCCCCCAAAGACGTTGTGAGAAGAATCTGCCTGAAAATTCTGGTTTATTTGTATTTTTCTGAACCGCAATATTGGAGGATGCAATATTGACATTCTGTTGTTGCAGCGCTAAAACAGGATGCGACGGGGCGGTTTCCGAATTTTGTAGGTCCGCTTCCATTTTGATCTTCTCCAATGGTTGCTCCACAGGCAATAACCAGTCGTTGCGATTCAGGAGCATCATCAATTGTTGTTGTTGAACCAGCATATCCTTTTTGTTCTGCACTAGCTGCGCCTGCAATTCTTTTAATTTCGCTTCTGCAGCTATTTTATCCAAGGCAGCAACATCGCCGGTTTTAAAGCGAAGCTCGGTCGCCTTGAACATCGCTGAATAAATGCTATCCAAGTTCACATAGAGCTTTTGTCTGTCCTGGAGGTACCAAAGCTGGTAATATGCTGTACGTACATCTTTCTTGATATTCGCATTGAGCACATCTGTGTTCAGGCTAGCATATTTTAGCTGTTGTTTAAAATATTCCTTGCGGGCAGAATAGAGTCCGGGCCATGCGATACTTTGCGTGATCCCGATTTTCATGATCCCTGTTTTATCGCTGGGCCGATAATCTTCGTTTTCCACAAAGACGCCTGTTTTTGGGATTTCATTGGCAGTTTTGACCGTATAGGTCGCTCCAGTTATTTCAGCTTCATTGACCTGAAATTGGCGGTTGTTTTTTAGTGCAGTACCGATCGCCTGATCGATCCCGATCCGTTCCTGTGAAAAAGTCTTAAATCCAGATGCAGAAAATAGGAAAACCAATACTGTTGCAATGGCTTTGCCCGCATTCCCTTTTTTCATATTTCTCTTTGAATTAAAAATGATATACAATAGCGGCAGTACAAATAAGGTTAAGAAAGTTGCTGTCACCAATCCGCCGATAACGACTGTAGCCAATGGTTTTTGCACCTCCGCACCGGCACTTGTGCTGATTGCCATCGGTAGAAAGCCTAATGATGCTACGGTGGCCGTCATCAGTACAGGACGTAGCCGGGTGAGTGTCCCTTCTTTGACGCGCTGAAAAATGTCATTCATGCCATCTTTCTTCAATTGATTGAAGGTACCAATCAGAACAATGCCATTCAGTACGGCAACGCCAAAAAGAGCGATAAAACCAATTCCGGCACTGATACTGAAAGGCATGCCACGCAGCATCAGCGCAAAGACGCCGCCAATTGCACTCATCGGAATGGCGGTAAAGATCAGGGTTGCTTGCTTAAACGAATGAAATGTGAAATATAGCAACATAAAAATCAGTAATAACGAAACCGGTACTGCAATCATTAGGCGTGCACTCGCTTTCTGTAAGTTCTCAAACTGACCTCCATAGGTGAAGTAATAGCCTGCCGGTAGTTTCACCTTCGTTGATAGCTGTTGCTGGATATCTTTGACCACACTTTCAACATCTCTTCCGGCGACGTTAAAGCCGATGACGATCCGTCGTTTACCGGCCTCTCTGCTGATCTGTGCTGGACCAAGCTTGTAGTCAATTGCTGCTACCTGTGTGAGTGGGATCTGGATACCGGTATCTGTTGGAATCATCAGATTGCGTACATCATCTATACTATTGCGATGTGTTGTATCCAGACGGACGACAAGATCAAAACGACGTTCGTTTTCATAGATCTGTCCTGTACTTTTACCGGCAAAAGCTGTACTTACCACATCATTTACGTCCTGAATCGTCAGTCCATAATTGGCAATACGTGTACGGTCGTAGACAATATTGATCTGTGGAAGGCCTGATACCCGCTCCACCTGAGGAGAAGTAGCTCCTTTAACAGATTGAATCTGTGCGGCGACAATATTGGCGTAAGAAGCCAGTGAGTCAATGTTTTCGCCGAAGATTTTCACGGCCACATCCTGGCGGATTCCGGTCATCAGTTCATTGAAACGCATCTGTATAGGCTGGTTCTTTTCAAAGAAAACCCCCGGTATTACCTCCAGTTTCTCAAGGATAGCTGCTCCAAGTTCGCTATAGCTCCGCCCGGATTTCCATTCTTTCTGTGGTTTGAGGACCACCATCAGATCTGTGGCTTCTGGAGGCATTGGGTCTGTCGGCACCTCTGCCGCTCCCGTTTTGCCCACAACCATTTTTACCTCTTCAAACTCCTTAATGATCCGGGAGGCTTGCATCGACGTTTCTATACTTTGTGAAAGCGAACTCCCTTGGGGCAATATACAGTGAAATGCATAATCCCCTTCCTGTAGTTGTGGGATAAACTCTCCGCCCATGTTTTTAAAGAAGAAAACCGATAACGCAAAGAAGGCTATCGTCAAACTGACAATGATATATTTAAAGCGGATTGCCTTCTGCAACAACGGTGCATAAATACGTTGGAGTTTTTCGATCAAGCGATCACTGAAAGTCTTCTTATCATGATGCTTTTTAGGTAGAAACAGGGCACACATCATTGGAATGTAGGTCAGCGAAAGAATCAGTGCTCCAAATATCGCGAAACCTACTGTCTGTGCCATTGGACGGAACATCTTTCCCTCCACACCCACTAATGTCAATATTGGGATATAAACGATCAGGATGATAATTTCGCCAAAAGCGGCACTGGTCCGTATTTTTGAGGCTGATTCAAACACCTCGTGGTCCATTTCGGACTGTGTAAGCTTTTCGGTAGACTTGCGTAGTCCCAGGTGATGGAGCGTCGCTTCAACAATAATGACAGCACCATCGACAATAAGTCCAAAGTCTATGGCACCCAAGCTCATTAAATTGGCGCTTACGCCAAACACATTCATCAGTCCTAATGCAAAGAGCAGCGATAAAGGAATGGCCGAGGCGACGATGAGCCCTGCACGGAGATTACCTAAAAATAAAACCAATACAAAGATGACGATTAATGCGCCCTCTATGAGGTTCTTTTCGACGGTGCCTATTGCCCGATTGACCAGATCTGTACGATCCAGATACGGCTCAATGACCACATCATTTGGTAGGGATTTTTGGATAGTAGGTAGTTTCTCCTTTACACGTTTGACGACTTCATTGCTATTTTCACCCTTTAGCATCATCACTACACCCCCTACTGCATCCACTTCGCCGTTATAGGTTAGGGCGCCGTATCTGACAGCATGTCCAAAACGTACATCCGCCACATCTTTAACATAAATTGGAACAGCGCCCGATTTTTTAACTGCGATATTTTTTACATCTTCCAGGGATGTTGCCAGTCCGATGCCGCGAATGAAATAGGCGTTGGGTTTTTTGTCGATATAAGCACCACCGGTATTTTGATTATTTTTCTCCAGCGCGGTGAAAATCTCCGGTATGGTGATATTCATCGCTTTAAGACGGTTAGGGTCAACAGCTACTTCATATTGTTTCAATTCACCTCCAAAACTATTGACCTCAGCGATACCCGGGGTACCATAGAGCTGACGAGCCACGATCCAGTCCTGCATTGTCCGCAGATCCTTTGCATTATACTTGCCTTCACTGCCCTTCTTGGGGTGAATAATATATTGGTACACCTCACCTAAGCCCGTACTAACGGGGGCCAGCTCTGGCCTGCCAATACCTTGGGGAATTTGGTCTACGGCTTCTTTTAGACGTTCGCTGATCAGTTGCCGCGCAAAGTAGATGTCTACGTCTTCCTCGAAAACGACAGTAATTACAGAAAGTCCAAAACGTGATATACTTCTGATTTCCTCGATCTTTGGTACCGTAGCGATACTTTGTTCAATCGGGAAGGTAACCAGTTGTTCGACTTCCTGACCTGCCAAGGTAGGACAGGAAGTGAAAATTTGTACTTGATTATTGGTGATGTCGGGAACGGCGTCAATGGGCAGCTTTGTTGCACTCCAGCCGCCCCATATAATAAGTAACAAGGTCATTAATGCGACAATGATCTTATTCTTGATGCTAAATTTAATTATACTATCTAACACAATATACTTGTTTAATGCTTAAATAATAGATATAGAATATCCTATTTCCATGTAGCAGTATACTACAATTAATTCCTACGGGCAGCACTGATTAGAAAAGAAAAATTTTCCAATAATGTTTGCCTAAGGCAATTAAAAATTAAAATTAAGCATCTACCTTAGGCGGCTGCCAGATAGTTCCGAAGTAGTTCGATAGAATGGGTATGTCAAGAAGCGGCATGCGATTGTCAAAATAAATTGAAATCGGAATACCTGCGATTTTTGGTAACTGATACTCAAATACCGTAATATTTCCGCTACAGCAGTTGCAATAGCAAAAAATTGAACAAGCATCCGTGGTATCTTCGCTATGGTTATGCGGTTCGTTCAATTGTGTTCCCATAGCTGTCCCCTCGGTGCGAAAGTCCGCATCACTGCATGGGACAAAGGAAAGCCCCAAAATATAGGTGATCAGTATGATAACAGTTAACCTCATTTGTTATACAAATTTAGAAAAATATTTTAAAAATTTATTCTTTTATAATTATGGCACATTTCGTTGCGGCCTATAAACCTATTAGACCATAGCAATGGTCTTGCCAGAAAGAGCTTATTCCGAAAAAAAATAATCGTACCGCCTCCGACAAATCCTGCTCCATCCTAATATTAAAGCGTCGGCCTCCTGTTAAATAGATGCCGTTTGAAAATGATATGCCTTGCTGGGCTGAACCTCTCTATTCCTTAAAAAAGCTGAATCTGTCTATTACAGCCATATGTTTAATTTATACGAAAATAATAGCCCAATAAAACTATTAATAAAACTAGAGGTAAAAGGCGTTAAGATGCTTAAAAACAGTGTTTAAACACTGTTGCATATTTGTAGAATTTTCACTACAAGAAAAACTACTTGTCGAAAATCATGATGATTAAACAAAATGCTATATATATAATTGCACAAATAAATTTTAACACTGATCAACAAAACATAATGACAAAACGAATAAATGTTAACTCTGTAAATAAAAATTAGTAATAACATAAAATAAATCAATCAAAATCACTGAGAAACCAAGTAAAATCAAAATGTCTACTTACATGAAAAAGAATCGTTACCGCAATCTTAAAAACGTCATAATGTTGGGATGCATTATGCTGATTGCATCAAGCATTTACTCTTGTAAAAAGAGTGGTGAAAACACAAGTCTGGCCGGAGAAACGATGGTCAAAATCAATTTACAGGGTGTAGCAGCCTATGGTGAAGACGACAGTAGCGCTGTGGGACAAAAACAGGGCTCAACAAAAGCCTCTGCTGCAAGCTATGCTGCTGATGTACAGGAAATGAGTGTTCCTTTTGGCAACGGCACCTCCATTGATGTGGTATTGACAAACAGTTCCGCTGCGGCAGTCAAAAAGGGATTGGTTGCTTCATCGGCTGTCAAAGCCACAACGCCTCAGGTAACTGAAAAGCCTTTGGATAACGGTGTGAAATACAAAGTTGTTGTTTATGACGACCAAGGGAATTATGTGACTGAAAAAACGTATAGCTACGGTGGTGAATCCGCTACCGACGGTATTGTTCTTGATGCCGGGAAAACATATACCTTTATTGCCTATTCAACCAATAGCACGAGCGCAGTGCCAACCATTAATAGTCAGAGCACATTGTCATCCGCAAGTCTTAACAATATTAGTGGCGATTTAATGTATTTTGCGAGCAAGCTCAAATTAAACAGTGGTGTGAACAACTTGAATGTTGTTTTAAAACACCGTTTTAGCCAGATCACAACAACATTGTCAATGGATGCCAATATGACTGGTGCAATTACCAAACTTGAAAATGCGGTATTTAAACCTAGTCATTCATCTGCTAACCTTAAGCTTTCGGATGAGGCACTTACGTATAATGGATTAAACGACGCTGGCGTATCGGCACAATTTCCTGCTTTGGGAATAGGCCTACGGACTGTCGTGAGCACTCCTTCCCTATTGATCCATCCAGCAACAAGCGCGGGAACACTTAAATTGGGCACGTTGACTATTGATGGTGAAACCAAATCGAACGTGACAATTCCGAATGTAAAGATCAATCCGGGACAGAAATACGATCTGAAACTTAATTTCAAAACCTGTACACAAGATGTGACCAGCAACGGATTAAACTGGAGCTATCCAGCAGTAACCGTAAATGGTAAAACAGGAATTCGGATTGACGGTGTATTTCATCCAAGCGGTACCACAATATCAAAAAGCTTTACGGCACCTGCCGCCGACTACGGGTTTGTATTTGACATCACTGAATTGGACAATGCCTTCAATATGGAAATTAATGGTGTGAAACTGGCAAAAAATGAAATCCAATTTGAAGTTGGCGCATCCTCAGCACAAAATATCCAATTCCTCGACGGAAGTAAATATGCAGGTACAAATGTGGAAACAGGTAAAAGAATTGACCAAGTCTATAATATGCAGGGAACAGCTGCTAATCCATTAATCAAACTTGTGATCAGCAGAACTGGCAAAGTGACCATGTTTGGTAGTAAAACAAATGGCGGTCCGCTGTATGAGCTTGTATTGGTCAATGGTAATTCCTTCAATACTTTCCCTTGGGGCAGCACACAAGACAATACAGTTAAAGTGACTCAACTTGTGGACGGACGTACAATTATTAAAGGTGTAGGTGCAGGTAAGAAGAAAATACCTTGTAGCTAAGCACAGAAATAGATTCAGAATATATATAAATCATTAAATAAAAGACTATGAAAAAGAAAATTGCCTATATCGCCCCAGAGGTTAAGGTACAAATGATCGAACTTGAGCAAGGTATCGCTGCGGGATCTGCTTGTGCAAGACCCGAAGACTCTAACGGTCAGGTCGGTGAACAATGGGGGCTTGGCGACAATGACAATCGTACAATAGACTGGTAATAAAATCAGCACTACCGGTATGCAAGAAGGCCGAATTAAACACAGAAAATGGTGTTTAATTCGGCCTTTTTAATGATTGTAAAAAGTGGTTATAATACCTTCTGCAAACGTTTTGGGAATTCGCTTATTTTTGAAATGCTGAGCTGTTTCATCACTTGAAACAGGTGTGCCTTGAACATATTGATCGTATGTTCACCGCCTACCTTCCCTAGGGCACCAACACCATACATAAATGGTCTTCCCATGAAATTGAATTCAGACCCAACAGCATGTGCACGGGCTAGGTCTACACCAGAGCGGATACCACCATCCAGCATAATCTTGATTTTGTTTTTATATTCCGGATTGCCTGCAAGATGAATCAATGAATTGATGGATGATTCACTGGCATCAAGCTGTCTTCCGCCATGGTTGGAAACGATGACACCATCTACCCCGAGTGCGATGGCAGCCTGCATATCCTCATCGGTTGCAATACCCTTTAATACCAGTGGTCCTTTCCATAAGTCGCGAATGGCTTTGATCTTTTCGACATCTACTTTTCCGGTAAAGGTTCTGTTCATAAACTGTCCCAGTTGGGCCAGGTCCAGACCCTTTTCCATATAAGGCTTTAACGTTGCAAAAGATGGGATGCCATGTCTGAGTGTTTCAATACCCCACGTTGGACAGGCAAATGTTTGTAGAATATTTGCAATATTCATCTTTGGAGGCATGGACAAACCGCTTTTAATCTCTTTATACCGAAGTCCAAAGGCAGGAACATCGACCAGAACCACAAGTACAGGGCATTCTACTTCTGTCAGACGTCTTAGGATATCGTCGCGCAATTTATTTTCTGTTGGGTGATAAAGTTGAAACCACGCCTTGCCCTGTGATACTTCAGCGATGCGCTCAATACTGCTTGTTGACACTGTGCTCAAGATGTAGGGGATATCATTTTCTGCGGCAGCTTTTGCCAAGATTTCCGGTGCATTAGGCCACATCAAGCCTTGCAAACCGATTGGCGAAACGCCAAATGGGGCACTGTATCGGCGACCAAAGAGCTCTACGGACATATCGATTTCCTCGCTCGCTTGAAGATATTGCGGCTTTAATAAAATATGATCAAAATCATTTTCATTCCGGGCGAGATTTAGCTCTTCATTAGCACCTCCTATTAGATAGTCAAATGCAAATTTTGGGATTCTTTTCTTTGCCTGTCTTCTTAAATCTTCAACAGCGGGAAATCGTGTATTGTATGTAAACTTTTGGCTCATGATTGATGTATTAAATATTGGCAGTGATTTATCTGCGCGCCAAATATACTATATAATTTGAAAATAGTTTGATATTTATCCAATAATATCCTATGTATTCCGTCGGTAGCCGAGCTCGGCCCCACCGCTGACAGGCAGGTTCACCCCTGTGATAAAACGGGCACTTTCGGATAACAAAAAGATACATGCATCTGCAATGACATCTCCTTCCGGACAATACCCCAGGAGGTGAATGTTTTTTAAAAAATCAAAAATCTGTTCAGGCTGCGGCTGCTCGGATGCCCATTGCTGAAGCATAGGTGTCATGACTGCGGCCGGCATAACTGAATTCACCCTTATTCCCAACGCCGCATAATCTATTGCCATCGCTTTGGTCAGCGCATTGACAGCGCCTTTTGTCGCAGCGTAAGCAGCATGATTTTCCTGGCCGATCTCCCCCACTAGACTGCTTGTATTTAAAATGCATCCGCCGGAGTCCTTTAGATGGGGAAAGCCATACTTGGTCGTCAGCAAAATACTTTTTACATTGATTTCAAACAGCTGGCTCCACTCCTGTACACTGGTGTCATGCAAAGGTTTTGACGGACTCGCCAACCCTGCGTTGTTGTGAATAGCATCCAGCCGGCCAAAAGTCGCTATAGTCTGATCGACGGCTGCCTTTACATCTTCTTCTTGGGATATATCTGCACAGATACCCAAATGCGGAGCCCCCAGCAGCTCGACTGCTGCAGCGACGGAACTTTGGTCCAGGCCAATAAAAGCAACCTTCGCTCCTGCCTTTGCGTAGGCTTGAGCGCATGAAAGACCAATTCCAGCAGTACCACCGCTGATCAATATCACTTTATCCTTTAATGCGTTCACAATAAATCTATAAAAGGTTATTCAATTAATTCAGGAATCTAAAATACGACAAGTAAGCATTTACTTGAAAATTACATATAACATTGTGACAATAAGGAGTAATATACCGGTTAAAACACGATAATTTCCGATTCCTTTCCATGCGGCTCCACGAAGCGGCTCCAATGGACTTTTCCAGTAAAGCAGTTCGCTTTCAGTACTATGCTGTACCGGATATAGATACGATAGGATGATTTGCATAAGCATGCAGACCAAGAAAAGATAGAAGGCCATCATCATAAACGGTGTCTGTCCAATCCAGGAATGTGGAAAGATCTTATTGATAATAAAAACACCCATGCCTAAAAATGATCCGATCCATAAAGTCATTTTTGCAGATACCGCAGAGGCTTTCCGCCAGAATACCCCCAAAAGGAAAACACAGGTTATTGGGGGGGCGATATGGGCGATCACATCATTGATACCATTAAAAATGCTTTCATACTTATCCAATAACGGCAATAGGCACAAAGAAAAAACCATCGCGATCACAGCGGATATTTTTCCGATACGAATCAGCTGCTTGTCCGTAGCCTCTGGTTTCCGCTGTTTGAAGATATCATAACTCACCATGGTCGAGATGGAGTTGAGCGCGCCCGAAATCTGGCTCATTAGACCGGACAGCAAGGCTGCTACTAGTACACCGATCAGACCGGAAGGTAACAATTGCGTTATCATCAATGTATATATTCCTTTGGAATTCACGTTGCCAGCCGCATCTACCCCCAAGCTATGAAGATCGAGCTGTCCACTTTTAAACAGGGTATAAGCAAACAGTCCGGGCAGCACAAATATAAATACGGGTAAAATTTTGAGAAAACCACAGAACAGGGCGCCGACCCGGCCATGGTTATCATCTTTTGCGCCCAACACACGCTGAACAATTGTTTGATCAGCGCACCAATACCAGATTCCCAAAATGGGATAACCAAAGAATACGGCATACCAAGGCATTCCACTACTGTCGCCGGTACCGCGGAGCATGGACAGCCGGTCAAGCGCCCCGCTTCCGGCAAGTATATCTTTCATGGGCATCCAACCGCCTATACGATCGAATGCGGCAAAACTGATAATAAATGCCCCCGCTAATAAAACAATGGTCTGAATGGATTCTGTAACGACTACCGCGCGCAGTCCGCCAAGTATCGTATATATTCCCGTGATTATGCATATTACTGTGATACTCATGTACATATTGAATCCAAAAAGTGTTTTCAGTACAATGCCACCCGCTAGCATGGAAAAGGCAATATGGATCACAATAGCGGACACAATGGAGATAAAAGTCAACCAGTCTCTACTGGAGCGATCATACCTTCTTTCTAAAAAATCAGGTAGGGTTGCTACGCCAGATTTAAGATAAAACGGCACAAAGAAAAGAGCTAACAGGACCAATGTAAATGCCGCCATCCACTCAAAGTTACCATTGAGCAAACCGGTATCAAATCCACTTTGCGCTAGGCTTACAAGGTGCACAGTTGATATATTGGTGGCAAACAGCGCAAGTCCGATCGCTGGCCACCGTAGGGTTTTTCCAGCGAGAAAATAACCTTCAGCCGTACCTGTATTTTTTTTGCCGCCTCCTATGCCGGCACGAATACCCACGATCAAAATAAGGGCAATGTAAGCGATCGCGATACCTAAATCTATAATTCCTAACATAAATTATGCTATATTAAGTCACAACTACTTCCAGCCTCCATTGCTGTACGATAAACACCATTCTCAATCCGCACAGGCTGTGCAAAATGAGATTTTAGGTGCGGTATGTGTTCAAGGAATAATGCTTGATGACCAAGGCTAATGTGGTTGAACAGAACTAAATGCTGATGTAGTTGCCCCATATCCCCCACATGTGGAACCACAGGGATACCATATTTACGGCAAAGGAGACTGACACTGATAAACTCACTTACACCACCTACACGCACTGCGTCCACCTGTACAAAACCCGTTGCACCCAATTGCAAATAATTTTTGAATACAATGCGGTTGGGTACATGTTCGCCCATAGCGACCTTTATTGGCGCAATGGTATCTGCCAGTATTTTATGTGCAACAATATCATCGGGATGGGTGGGTTCCTCCACCCAATAAGGATTCATCGCTTTGAGTTCATGACATATGGTCAATGCTTGTGGCAAAGTCCACTGTTGGTTTGCATCCAACATGACAGTAGCTTGATCTCCTACTACTTCCCGAACAATATGTGCTCGTCTGATATCGCGGAGCGGATCTTCACTGCCTACTTTTAGCTTCATGGCTGTAAAGCCATTGGCAATTGCGCGTTTGCAGTTTTCACGAACCTGTTGGTCTGAATAGTTAAACCAGCCGACAGAGGTATCGTAACCGGTATACCCCTTTTCGATTATATCCATTCTTTCTTGCCGACTTTGCCAATTTTCGGCAATTAACGCAATGGCCTCTTCCCGCGTAAGCTCATCTTCCAGGTAGGAAAGATCCAGTGTGTTAACAATTTCTTCAGGTGACAGATCTATTAACAGTTTCCAAAGCGGTACACCACGCGTTTTTGCCCATAAGTCAAAACAGGCGTTTGTAACCGAAGCCAATGCCAAGTGCACTATACCTTTATGTGGCCCTAGCCATCGAAATTGCTGCTCGTTGCTTAAGGTGTTGAACATCATGCCAAAGTTTGCCATTAGTTCTTCGATCGGCATTCCTTTGAGGCGTTCGGCATAGAAAGATGCTGCCCGACAGACCAATTCATTTCCTGCGCCTATCGTGAAAGCTAGTCCAGTTCCAGTACGTCCCTTGTCATCTTTCAAGCGTGTGACGGCATAGGAATATATAGGATCTTTGTGTACAGCATCGCTCCCTGCTCCAGTACCTAAAGGAAATCGGCGGTCTTGAATATCGTAGGTTGAAATCATTCTATTTCGTTTTTTTTAAAATTTTTGGATAGGTAAAATTATAGTTTCAATTTTTCTTTTAGCTTAAGTAGCAGATCAACATCAGTCTCTTTAATACGTCCGGCCCTATTTGGGCCGACGTTTAAGATCAGGATATTATCCTGGGCAGTTGCTGTCCGGTAGATTTGCTCCAGTTCACCCAGCGTTTTGTATTTTTTATCTGTTGTGTTATAAAACCAGCGCTCTCCCAATACCACCGTTGTTTCAAAGGGCATGTAGTATGTATTACCTTGTGCGGCAAAAAGCTTGGGGTCAGGTGTGGCAGGTAGATACGGGTCTCCCAAACGGAAGTCACTCGGGAAATAACGTATCGGGAATAGCTTTTGCTGATCTTTGGGCAGCACCATATGCTTATCTACATTTTCAGGGCTGCCAATGCTCCAATTGATGCCGACCTGACACTGTGGTGATTTGCTTTTGACCAAAGTATAGATTTCCTGTGCCGGCCATCTGTAATTCTCCTTTTCCCAGCCGCCATCTAACCAAAGTTCAACAATGTCGGTATATTTTTTGGTGATGTCGATCAGCTCGTTCAACTGGTTAACCATATAGGTATTATACGCTTTGTCTGCTGTCCAGTCTTTTACATTTCCATTTTGCTTACGGTCCCATAAGGAATAATAAAGTCCAAGGCGAATTCCCTGATTTCGGCATTCCTTTGCCAATGCCGCTACAACGTCTGTCTTATTTGCTGAGCTCGCCACATCATAGCTTGTATATTTACTGTCCCATAGACAGAAACCATCGTGATGTTTACTAACTAATATGATATATTTCATGCCGGCAGCTTTTGCAGTTGATACCCATTGTTTTACGTCGATCGCTGTTGGGGCATACGAACTTGGAGGTTTCGATCCATCCGTCCATTCCTGATCATGGAAAGTATTCATACCAAAATGGATAAACATGCCATACTTGCGGTCAATCTGCTCTTGCTGATATCGGTTAGGTTTATCAGCCGCAGTAGGCACGATAGCTTTCGTTTGGGCAAACACCTTCGAGCCTATTAGAAAAAGGGTTAAGCAAAATAATAACTGCTGTTTCATCATTTAATTTAGTATAAGTTTTTATTTCAATATGTTGCTTCAATCAGTATGGAATACCTCTTCCATATCGGACCAGATAGCGCCTTTTTCATGGGCATCTGGGAGCGGCATTTGACAGGGGTCTGTTTCTTTCCACCAGCGTTGTGTTTCAGGATCTGATGCCATCCGTTGCATATCGGCCGAAAAATCTGTTCCGGTATACTCGAAATAGCTGAATAGATAATGTTTTCCATCGACTTCCTTCAAGAAAATAGAATAGTTACGAATATGGCATTCCTTAATTTTCTGAAGCACTCTTGGCCACGCTTCGGCATGCAGCTTTTTGTAATAGCTCAATTTATCTGTTTTTAGACCTGTAATGGAAGCATAGCGTTTGACCGACACGTGCTTTCCGCAGCTCGCAGCTAAAAATGTCATTGCATATAATAACATGAAAAGCGTAACCGAAAAAAATTTCTTCGATAGTATATTTAGGTTTTTAGTCATCATTGTTACTTTATACACATCTGCTAAACTACTATTCTGGATACAATAAAACTATGCCTGGATTGCTCAATATTGACACTATATTAACGGTACTTGCTTCAATATTTTATATTAAAGATAAAATAGGCTATATTTAAATTCCTTTAAAAAATAATAACCAAGTAAATGAAACCCGTTTTCACGAAAATATTAGAGGGATCAGAAATAGCGACATTCGCAACAAAGGAGGTTTGTCAGCCATCTTTTTCTACCGAATTCCATTTTCATCGTGCTTGCCAGATGACTTACATTGTGCAAAGTGAAGGTAAACGGATTATAGGTGACAGTATAGATAGTTATTCAACGGATGAGTTGACTTTTTTAGGACCTGATCTGCCCCACGTATGGCATAATGATAGCATGGATAGAGATTCGATGGAAGTGTCGCGTTCAATGGCACTTTATATCGAACCTAAATTAATGGTCGAGGTCTTAGGACATCTTTTCAAAACACACAAAATAGAGACATTCCTTACCGCCTCAAAACGAGGTCTTTTATTTCAGGGAGAGACAAAAGAACAACTGAAACGCAAACTGGAACAGATAATCCGTCTCGACTATGGTATTCAAAAAACAATTTTACTTCTTGAGATTATCGAATTGCTGATTACAACAGACGAATATGTGTGCCTTTCAAGTTCTGGGTATATACACAATTATAGTTCGACGGATAATGATAAAATTGACCGGATCTTTAAGTTTGTATTCAATAACTTTTCAAACGAAATTCCGTTGGATGAAGCTGCGACTTTGGCAAATATGTCCAAGCATTCGTTCTGCCGGTATTTTAAGTCCCGTACACAAAAAACTTTTGTGCAATTTGTAAACGAGGTACGTATCAGTGAATCATGTCGGCTGATTGCTGAAAACAAATTACAGATTACTAACATTGCTTTTGCCTGTGGTTTCAATAGTCTTTCCAATTTCAACAAGATTTTTAAATCCATCAAAGGGATTACGCCGAGCAGTTATAGATTCGCGTTGCGACGTTAAAATAAATTGTCCCCTCATGAGCGATAAATGTTATCTGAGATTTAAAACTGACTGTGGATAAAAAAAGATCAAACCGATTGCTCAGAACTATCGTCTATATGGAAACAAAGGGAATATGAAAAAGAAGAAAAATTTGTTTGAAAGATTTTCAAACTGGGCTACACATGCGACCGGAAGTTCAGCGGCGTTTATCCTGGCCACCTCTACTGTTATCATATGGGCAGCAAGTGGACCTATATTTAATTATTCAGAGACCTGGCAACTGGTGATTAATACAGGGACTACGATAGTGACGTTCTTAATGGTGTTTCTTATTCAGAAATCTCAGAACAAAGATTCCAAGGCTATCCATCTCAAACTAAATGAACTAATTGCTTCGCATGAAGGCACAAGTAATCGGATGGTAGATTTAGAAAATCTAAGTGAGGCAGAGCTAGATCAACTTGCAAAGTTTTATGCCCACATTGCCAGACTGGCGCTTAAAGAGAATGATCTTACTTGTACCCACTCTATCGACGCAGCTCAAGAAAATCACGACTTTAAAAGCAAAATCCGTCGAGAAAGGAAGGAAAACAATCAATCCATTAAACAATAATAATTCCTAACACAGCAATTAACCTGTTGATTGTTTTTTTTAATCTTCCATACCTTTATCTTGAAAAAATGGGCTCAATTTAATTGAGCCCAATAGTCATTTTAAGCTAACTCTCTTTTTCATGTTGGGCTTAGTCGTGCCCCTCCGTTTTGACTATTTTATTATAGATGCCTAATAATAGAAAAGGGGCCGCCCATTGCCCAACGAACAGGGCAGTTTTATCGTGCATCATGCATTTCAATGCCGCTGATACACCCATAGAAAGTAATGCTGCACCTAAAAATAGTGCAGAGGGAACTTTAGACGTTTGTTGTTCAATTTTCTTGGTGATCTCACCTTCGTTTCCTGTCGTTAATGCCATAATATACGTTTTTAGTAATCATTTGAAAAGTTCAAAATCCTTCTATTTTATTCTTATTCAGCATTTGAGTTTAGGTTTGTATCAGCAAGTGTTGTCAAATCCTGATCGCATTGCTTTTCCTCAGCTAATGTTATCAATAGCAGATCCAACGCTTCTTTATGGTCCAATACCTTTGCAAAAGCCGCCAGCGTCCCATAAGTCGCTATTTCATAATGTTCCACTTTCTGTGCCGCAGCAATAATTCCAGCGTCACGGACAGCACCGACTGCAGTTTCTTCGATGATACTTTCCCCTTCCGCTATTAATCCCGCCATTGCCTCACATTTTTCTGCTTTCGGCTTCAGGCCTAAGCTATCAAAGCATTGTTCCAATCGGTCCACATGCGTTTCGGTCTCACTCAGGTGTTTGGAAATGGCCGCTTTTAATTCTTCAGACGAAGCATTTTTGCTCATTTTGGGTAAGGCCTTTGTCAACGCTTTTTCTGCCCAATAGATATCCTTTAAACCATCTTCGAATAGTGCAGCCAGATCCTTGGCAGCATCGGGTTTGGCCCTTGTTTTCGTTTCAGTAGCATCGGGTTTTGAAGCTGTTTTACTGGTCGATGTTGCTTTTGCTTTGTTTTCCGTGGTTTTACTTTTGTTTGCGTTTACTGTTGCCATAGTTCTAACATGTTTATGCTCAAAGAGCGGTTCACTAATTAAACAGACGCAAGATTCCATTCGTTCATCTTACAGTATGGAAAATCGCTAAAACACGCATATATTCATCATTAATAGTAAAAACACGTTTGGGGGTGGTAAAGACGCATTGCATAAAATACATAACTGTTGCGTAAAAACCGATCTCGAATGGGTACTAGTTCCTTTAACTATAGGGAGATGGCGACGGTTCAAACAAGTAAACTAATGCTAAAATAGGATGTATAAAAACCAATCAGCGCATAAACGGTGTCAAGGTATACTATTTATCGTATTCGCACTAATAGGCCAGCTCAGTCCAGAGGATTTTCCGGCCGATATACCAGAGTGGCCTGAAGAAGAATTGCAGGAAAATGATCCCAACGATGAACCAGAGATTAAACCGGATGACTTAGACTCAGAAGAAATAGATCTGGGGATACAGGAAGAAGTTCCGGAATTAGATGAACAGGAAATTGACGAAAGCACGGACGGTGCTGAAGATGTTCCCACTGAACCTCGGAATTCGCTCACAGACTTAAATGAAAAGACAATTTAACAGTAAAGAAGTGTAAACGGCCAATATATATTCAGGAAAATGAATTTAACTTAATAGCCTCGTTTTAAATCCAAAACGATTCTAACAGGCCGTATTCCGAAGACAACGCACTTCTACGATGGAACTGCGTATCAGTCTCCAATTTCGTTTTAAATACGTAAAATTATAGTTTTCAAAACGCTAAGCTATTGAGTTATGTTCCTCAAGCAAGTATACCATTAAAAGAAGCGCATATGTTTACATCAATAATTATAGGTATTGTTTTAATTCTGGTTGCCACTTAGGTATCAAAAAAGCGATACGCGGAACAGAAAGAATCGTTAATATTAAATTATAACATTATGAAAATCATTTTAAGAATTGTTGGCTTATGTATAGCCATCATGACCTGGAGTATGGTCCTCCACGCACAGGACAGCACCCAGATCCAGGCTCAGGCTGGAGATATTGATTTTGCAAGCAAAGCGATAGCAAGTAATAATTTCGAAATCCAGGCTGCTAATATTGCGCTGGCCAAGTCGCAGGATCAAAATATCAAACAATATGCACAGATGATCGTTGATGACCACACAGCAGCCGGCAACGAACTGGCTACATTGGTAAAAAATAAAAACTGGCAATTGCGTACACCCGATAAAAACTACAGCCAATTGATTGACGAATTGAACAATGCTGATCAAGCCAACTTTGATCGGACCTATGTTGACCTGATGGCCAAAAGTCATCAAGATGCCATCACACTATTTAAGGATGCAAGCACCGGTATGGCAACAACAGATGTAGATCTGCGTAAATTTGCAACTGATAAAATTCCAGCTTTTCAGAAACATCTCGATCTAGTAAAGAATATGCAACCCGCGAACATTAACACTCCAAAAGATACGCTAAAAAAGACAAGTCCCGGCGCTGCCAATCCGGCCAAATTAAAACCAGTCAGACCCAGTTTGAAATAATAATATATTACGCCAACTTTCCAATGTTGAGGACAAAGTTTAACGCTTTGTCCTCCTCCTTATTAAATAAAAACAATTATGGAACAGGCATTCGATTATATCCACCAACTTTTAAACAGGCAGATGGCTTTACGTGCAAAAATTGAAGCCAGCCCGGTTGCCGGCGAAATCAGTTTCCGTTACGCTAATGATTATTACCAGGAAGAAGTTCGCAGTATGGGCCTTGCTATGATACGGGATGGAATGAGTGATGAAGGGGAACAGTTGATACTGGACTTTACGCAAGAATATTATCCTGATCATCTGGATGATGAATGTTTGTGGATCAAAAAAATGATACGCTATCTAAGTGCCGTCACCGATACACTGATTGACAATCTGCATGCGGAAGGTTACAAATGGCTACAAGGAAATGTCGATATGCCAAACGAACATGCCCTATATTATCCATTACATAAGCTTAATGCCGATAGCCTACAATCATTGGAGTTGGGACTCCATACAATTGTCGATCTGAGCAAACCTGAGGAATTCGAAGATCTACATGGTTGGCTTTATTATCGTTCTGAAGAAAAAGACGCGTGTGAAACAAGTGAAGTTTAGGGACGGTCCGTCCATCGTCTAGTGTCATGAATAACAGGTAGACCTACGTCTTTTGGAAAATTGCAAAATATCCTATTTTCCGCCGAAAAGATCTCGAATCCATCTTCCAATACGGTCGCAACTCCACAGTTATTCTCCTTTCTTATCACGGTCAAGGTTATCCAAAGGAACACCTTGTTCTTTCGTAGCCGTGCTTTTAAGGATCGAATCCGCAGGGCGACTACGATGAATATTATCTAGCGGCACACCGTGGCTTGTCTCTAAGGTGTCCGCCGCGGTTGTATTATCTTTAGCTTCAGCGCTTTTATTCGGTCTGTCGCGACATGCGCTGAGCATAAATCCTATACTTAGAACGCTTATCATTAATTTTGAATTTTTCATTTTATGTCAAATTTATAGTTGATAATTTTTAAATCTTTAAAAGACCAGCTCTTTCCGTTTGCACATGCAGCGCGTCCACGGGTTTGGGTTCTGCCATCTGCAAAAATTCACTTTCGAAATTTCAAAAGTAGACGAATAAAATGACCTGAGGTAGGAACATAATGACATAGGAGCTTGTTGAATAAACTTTCCATTATTTTTCTCTTTAGTTTTCATTATCTGAATCTGATCCGCAAAAATAAAGCTGTTCTATTCCGATCTATTGTTAATGCAGCTTATTTTTTTAACAGAACATCAATCAGCGTTAAGTCAGTTTGCCCACAAGTCGAAATCAAGTACTTATACTTACGTTACATGTGTGGAATACGTTTTCACGATCCAAATTCAAACTACATAAATCGAGAGGCTGTTTAAAGTAAAAACGATACTATGATAGATCTTGATAATCCCCCTGAGGAGTGCATTACATTCTTCAAGGATACACTACAGCTGTTGCATACCAGTGGCAGCCAATTTATGATCGGTGGCGGGCTGGCGATGTTCCATTATATCGGGATTATCCGGCCCACCAAGGATCTTGATATTTTTTGCAAGAGCAGTGAATATCCAAATATCCTGAAACATTTTGCGGCCAATGGTTATCAGACCGAATTGACGGATGTCCGCTGGCTTGCCAAAATACATAAGGCGCCCTATTTTGTTGATATTATATTCGATAGTGTTAATCATAATTGCACGGTGGAACAGGATTGGTACGATCGTGCACCCGAAGGGATATTATTTGATACACAGGTGCGCTATATACCGGCCGAAGAACTTGTCTGGTGCAAATTATATGTACAGAATAGGGAACGTCATGATAGTGCTGATATCAATCATCTGTGGCTCCGCTATGGGAAACAGTTTGACTGGGATCACTTACTCATGCGTATGGACCAACACTGGCATCTTTTACTTGCGCAGATGATTATATTCCAGTTTACATATCCTCATGATTATCGGGATATTATTCCACGCGA
Organism: Sphingobacterium sp. HMA12; assembly: GCF_002933815.1. GTDB lineage: Bacteria > Bacteroidota > Bacteroidia > Sphingobacteriales > Sphingobacteriaceae > Sphingobacterium. The sequence continues at coordinate 1,375,940 of NZ_BEYR01000001.1, read as the reverse complement.
TCTGTTTGAAAAATTGATCAGACGTGCTCAGGAACAATATGAGCTTCCCCCCTGTCTCGAAAAAATATGTTTGGGGCCATTAATTGATCAGACACAATATCAAATTGATATTAAGGACTGGGATTATAAGTCATATACCATAAAAACAGTATAACCATGACAAAGAAAACAACAATTGCAGCAATAGGTGACATTCATATGAATCAGAGCCAGCATGGAAAATGGAAAACGATATTTGAGGAGATTTCGCAGAAAGCCAAGGTCCTGCTCTTATGTGGCGATCTGACCGACACGGGTGACGAAGAGGAAGCCGGAATGCTGGTTACGGAATTACAGCATCTAAAACTTCCGGTTATCGCGGTTTTGGGCAATCACGACTATGAAAAAGGCCGTCAAAAACAGATTCGTCAGATTCTAACGGATAACAAAGTTACGGTCTTGGACGGCGAAGCGATTGTGGTCGAGGATATCGGTTTTGCAGGTGTCAAGGGCTTTGGTGGGGGCTTTGACCGCTATATGCTTTCGATGTTTGGTGAAGATGGCATGAAAAGCTTCGTCCAAGAGGCCGTTAATGAATCCCTCTTATTAGATCGAGCCCTAGCTAGGCTCGAGCAGGAATACACGGATATAACAAAGGTTGCTCTTCTTCATTATGCCCCGATTGCGGAGACCGTAGCTGGCGAGCCCAAAGAGATTTATCCTTTTTTGGGCTCGACTCATCTGATGGAACCGCTTCAACGCCGTAATGTTGCTGCCGCATTCCATGGACATGCTCATGCCGGCAGATTCAAGGCCCAGTCGCCCGCAGGTATTCCTATTTACAATGTTGCCGTTCCCGTTTTGCAGGCCCATCATGGAGATGGGACAAGTTTCGCTATGGTAGATATCTGATTTTTTAGGGGAACCCTTATCTAGGCATTGACAATGCAATAGCAAATCATGTCTAGCCTAATTTGAGATTAATACAAACTTTCCACTAAGGATAACCGTTCAGTATAAGAACACTAAGATTTCATTAAATGGAAAAATTGAAAGACAAAAAAATCGCCATCTTAGTTGCTGATGGTTTTGAAGAAATTGAATTGAGCAGTCCAAAGGAAGCACTTGAAAATGCGGGTGCCAAAACGCATATTATATCACCTGCGAAGGATAAGGTCCGCTCAAAAAAAGGAGATGAATGGTCTAAAGAGTATGTTGTCGATGTCGCGCTTCAGGAGGCAGAGGAAAATAAATACGATGCCCTGCTGCTTCCCGGCGGCGTCATCAATCCCGATAAACTTCGAACCAACAAAACTGCTATTGCATTAATTAATGCTTTTTGGGAACGTAATAAGCCAATCGCCGCCATCTGCCATGGCCCACAGCTTCTAATCAACGCAGATCTCGTTAGAGGCAAGAAAATAACTTCGGTAGAAGCGATTAAAATAGATTTAATCAACGCAGGTGCCAATTGGGAAGATAGCGCCGTTGTCATTGACGAGGGGCTAATAAGTAGTCGTACACCTGATGATCTACCTGAATTCAATAAAGCAATTATTAAAGCTTTTGCAAGGGCATAGATTCTCTAAAAAGACGTAGAAGTACACGATCTTCACGTAGTAAATCGGTCAACGTTTAGGCCCACTAAGCTGTTCAGCTAATAAGTAACATGTAAATCAAAATATTATGAACACAGCAAAACGTTCTGCCAGCAACACTTCCAAAGGACAGTCACATGGCAACACCGACAAAGCAAAAAGCATGAACAAGAGTAACACAAAAGGTTCATCGGCTCAACGAAGCGCCGAAAATGGCAACGCCAATAAAACAAAAGATGAACTCTTGCAAATGGCCAAAAAACTTGAAATCATTGGTCGGCATGATATGACCAAAGATGAGTTGATCAAGGCCATTGAGAAGCAGGGGAAAAATTAAAAAAAGGAAATAAAGAAAGTCGCCTATTGAAGCGACTTTCTTTATTTCCTTTTTTCTTTGGGCCGGTCCGTGGGATCATTTGGCATATCATTCAGTTGGTCAATCTGCGGATCTACTCCTGCTTCAGCATCGCCTCTATCTTGATGATCTACATCCCTTAGCACTTCACCATCAGCGCCAAGTTTCACTTTTTTCTTTTTCTCCATTTCCTTTCCGACCAATCTATTTTCATTTTTTGTTGCCATAATTATTTTTTTATTAATGTAAAAGCATATTATGAAAACCGAATCTGACCAATTCGGCCGTGTTTCTTGTTCTTGTTTTTTCGATCAGGCGCTGGCGATGTCCTTCCACGGTACGTTTACTTAAAAATATACGATCAGCGATTTCGGCATTGGTGTAACCCTCCGAAATCAGTTCAAGCACAGCCAATTCTCGTTCAGAGAGATCATATTTAGTCATTATAAATCCTTTATCCGGATTATTTTCCATGTATAGTCTGTAATTCTCAATACAAGATAGACCTAATGAAACACTTAGATATTTTTCTCCGTTGATGATTTGGCGAATTCCAAAGATCATCTCATCGGCTGAGCTGTCTTTGACGAGATAACCGTCTCCACCAGCACGTAACACCTCAAAAACAGTTTGTATATCATTCAACATCGAAAGAGCAAGTATTTTAATCTGCGGATATTTTTCCTTGGTACGTCCTATAAATGTAATGCCATCCATTTTCTCCATTTTTAAATCTGTTAAAATCATATCCGGAAGATTATTTTTTGCCAACAAGTCCAAAGCACCCTCCGCACTTTCGACGTCATCTGATACAGCTATATCTTTTTGAGACTCCAAAATTAGTCGAAAACCATTTCTTACTAAATGATGGTCGTCTACAAGCATTAACTGTATCATAATTTTCTAATTTTTTTGACCTTACTGTCTCCACTAATAGAAACATAAGTAAACTGTAAAAAGTTTTTTTAATACAATATCGTTGACAGCGGGAGGCGAGACGAATCTTGTCAAATAGGTAACTAAAAAAACTAAATTTAAAAAGTTAAACGACTCTTAGTTTGAAACTGTTCTATGATTAAGACAGTAACAAAATTGAAACCCTGTTAGAAAATTTAAATAGAGAATAGATTATGAAGAAGACAGCGAAAGTCCTTATGGCGATAACATCCATTTTATTGGCGATCTACGGATGTAATGGTAAAACCAATGAACAAAAATCAAATGAATTAATGCGGGATTCGGTGCCAAATGACACGACAACAATCCAATATCGGGATACAAATTCAAGTGAATCCCGAGGTGATATCCCGCCTACGCCTCAACCCGACACATCTTCAAAAAAATAAAACTATTTTTATTTGATTGTTGTTCAACATCCGATAATAGCATAATTAGTATGCTCTTCCGTCGGGAGACGATTTGAGTAGATTTATTGTAGGAAGCTAGACACGTATGTGTCTAGCTTTTTTATAGTCTATTGCTGGGATATATATTTATTCAAAGGTCAGGTTGATCTTCGAAAAGCCTAATCCTTGCAATAGAGGTTTAAATACCGTCGTCGCATTTGCTTTGGTCTGTTGCAAGATATCGGATTTTTTGACATCATCAGCTACTGCTTTTTCAGCGGTTTTATAAGCTTCGTCAACCAGTTCAGCCTCTCTAAGAAAAGCCATCTTGGTATCATATACCTTTGACGCTTCGTGGTCGATCTTGATATAACAGATCTCGGGAGCAGGCAACTTAATGGATACCGAGTCTCCTACCACTTTGATATCTTCAGGTGTAAGTTTTGTTAAGTTCACACAACCTACCGCATCTGCCTTAACAATAAGCAATACACTTGCTGTAGGCAAGAATGTGTTGATGTTTTTGTGTTCGACTACATCACTGTAGCGGTATTTGACCAGTTCCAATTTGCCCATTGCTTCAATACGGTCAACTAAAAGCTGGTGCTTGCTTTCCACCCTCGGTCCGCTATTATATTTTTGATAGACAAACCAAGCTCCTACTGCCAAAATGGCTACGACAACTAAAAATTTTAAAAATTTTCCCATAAATAATATAATGCAAATAATAGACCAAGGTCCAATTATGGTCATTTGAACCGAAAATGTTACGCGAATATTATCTTTTATCGCCTTTCAATATACTTCAGTAAAAATATACCATTTGATAGACAATTGTTTAGTTAAAAAGTTTAAAAAACATTTGGAGGATATGGGGTATAATGCTACTTTTGTGACATCAAAATCACGGTAGGTATAGCTCAGTTGGTTAGAGCACTAGATTGTGGTTCTAGGGGTCGTCGGTTCGAGCCCGATTACTTACCCAAAAAAGGCAGATCAATAAAATGATCTGCCTTTTTCATTTCGATACTATTCCCCATATTATATCCGTTTTCGCGCCTTGGAGACAAGTAGCTAGATAATTATCAAAATGATATCTTGGATACCCGGATCAAGGAGTGGCAGTAAGAAGGAACAAAACATAGCTTTTTGAAATAAAAGATTAATACTACAATCAATTTTAAAAAAAAAGAATCAAAACTATACCATTTTAAGCACTGTTCCTCTTATAAAAAATCAGAATTATGGTAACATCAAATCAAAACAATCAACAGATGCCCAATGAGCATTTGCATGAATTATTCGTGGATGAATTAAAAGATATCCTTGGCGCGGAAAAGCAGCTTTTACAAGGATTGAAGAAGATGAGTAAAGCGGCCAATAATGAAGAGCTCAAACAGGCTTTTGACGAACATTATAGTCAAACTGAAGCTCAGATAGAACGGCTGAAAGATGTATTTAAATCACTGGGAAAGGCTGCTCGAGGTAAGAAATGCAAAGCCATGGAAGGGCTTTTAGAAGAAGCAGAAGAAATTATAGAGAATTTTGAAGGTGATCCAGCGTTAGATGCTGCCCTTATTTCAGCAGCACAGAAGGTTGAACATTATGAAATAGCCAGCTATGGCTGTTTAGTCACATATGCAAAATTGATGGAACATACCGAGGCTGAGCAGTTGCTTCAACAAACTTTAGATGAAGAAAAACAGACAGATACCTTATTGACAGAAATAGCTATGTCAGGTGTTAACGAATCCGCATCTTAACAAAATAAAAATGCCCGTAATTAGGGCATTTTTATTTAACCTATCACCCCGACAGACAATTTAACTTTTTTCTTTTTGAAATACCAGTCCTGTCCATGCAGAGATAGTGAGTTTATGAACAGATTGCATCCCTTCAATACCTGGCATTTCTGCAGTTATCATCTGACTGTGAAAAATCAATTCCCATAGCTGATCTTCATTCAAATAGATATGTTGTGTCTCTCCCGAAAAATTCATCACAGCTAAGATCTTCACTTGTTGTTTTTCTGCGCGCAATATCAATACCCCTTGTCCTGTCAAGCATTCCATCGTGAGCTCCTCCCGGCGCAGGTTCTTTATTATGGGATGTGATTTACGCAAATCGATAAGTGCTTTATAGTAAGCTAAATGTTGTCGGTATGGCTCAATTTGTGTTTCTTTCCAGTCTAATACCGAACGTTGGAAGGTGGCATTATCTTGTGGATCAGGTACCGCGCCTTGGATCTGGAACGCTTCGAATTCCCGTTTTCTGCCCTCCTGTACATTTTTTACTAATTTTGGGTCACTATGGCTGACGAAATAAAGGAAGGGCTTTTTTGTGCCCCATTCTTCTCCCATGAACAGTAGTGGAATATAAGGCGATAGAAATACAGCTAAAGCCATCAATCTGGTGGTTTCTGGACTATATAGAACGCTACTCCGCTCACCCAACATCCGATTGCCTACCTGATCATGATTTTGACTAAAAACAATAAAATGTTTTCCTGTTATTCCAGTGCTATCTGTTCCGAAGAATTTTTGACGATGGCTGGAATAACAGCCGTCAAATACATAAGCGTTTTGATAGGCTTTTGCAAGATGACTGACGCCTTCGAACTCTTTGTAATATCCTTTTCTTTCCTCGCCAGCTGCAACCCGTAGCGCATGGTGAAATTCATCAAGCCATTGCCCATCCATCGCAAAACCATTTACCTCCAATGGATCCAAAAACCGGCGGTCATTTAGATCGCATTCGATAAATAGGTAACGTTGTTTCCCGGTTTTGGTTACAATGTCCTCGGTGAGCCGCCGGATATCTTGCAGGATATGTGCTGGCCCAAAATCTTTGATTGCATGGACAGCATCCATCCGTAAGCCATCGATATGAAAGTCTTCAAACCACATCCGTATATTGGCCAATACAAAATCCCGAACACCGTGGTTCAACGCATCATCATAATTCACGGCCTCGCCCCAAGGTGTATGGTACTTTGCTGTAAAATAAGGGCCGAAAGCAGGTAAATAATTTCCCTCGGGGCCAAAATGGTTATAAACCACATCCAAAATAATAGCGATACCTGCCTGATGGCATGCATCAACTAATTGTTGCAGAGCCCGTGCTCCCCCGTAGGAATGGTGTACTGCAAAGGCGTAGACCCCGTCGTATCCCCAGTTGCGCTCACCTGCAAACTGCCCCACCGGCATCAATTCTATCGCGTTTATACCCAGTTCTTTTAGGTACGGAATGCGCTCAATGACGCCATAAAAACTGTGGCTGGCGCTGAAGGTGCCTACATGTAATTCATAGATAATAAGTTCTTGTTGTTTGGGAGCGAGATAATTATGATCTGTCCATGAGTAGGCCAAGTCTATCATTGCTGAAGGACCATGGACCCCTTCGGGCTGGTATAAGGATGCGGGATCAGGATAGGCTTTGTCATTAATTATAATTTTATACCGCTCATTACGCAGGGGCTGATCGCTTTTGGTATACCAGTATCCATACTTCTGCTTTTCCAGCGGTAAGATAATCTCCCGTTCGCTTAACAGGCAATTTACCGAAGTAGCCATTGGCGCCCATACCCGTATGTGAGCCTGATTGTTTATCCAGCGAACCCCCAATTGGGTAACTCCTGTATGTTGCATAGTATTATCGATTAATTTATAGAATTTTATCTTAGTTGGATATAAACACCAATATGGAGCGAGGCCGAACGACAACAGTCTCCTCTGCTCCAAATGTTGCGTGTTCCATTACGGTATCCATGTTTGTATCCAACACTTTGGACCAGGAGGAAGTATATTTATGATCCGGAAGTTTGTATTCAACATCCGCCCAATACGCGTTAAAAATAAGGTAGAAGTGTCTGTCAGTGATCTTTGTGCCGTTTTGGTCGACCGATCGTATCCCCTTGCCATTTAAAAATACCGCTAGGGATCGTGCAAAATCATCCTGCCAATGTGAGTCGTCCATTTCCGTTGCGTCCGGAAGAAACCAGACAATATCCTCTAGCCCTGTGCCACGGATCGGCACCCCCTGAAACCATTTGCGCCGGCACAAGGTTGGGTGCTCTCGTCGGAAAGCAATCAATGCCTTGGTAAAGTTGAGCAATGACATATCCATTTTTTCCCAATCGAGCCAAGAGATAGCATTATCTTGGCAGTATGCATTATTGTTACCCTGCTGTGTTCTTCCAAATTCATCCCCAGCGACCAACATGGGTACTCCCTGAGAGAGAAAGAGCGTGGTCAATAAATTCCGTCTTTGTTTTGCACGCAGATTATTGATCGCAGGGTCGTCTGTGGGACCTTCCGCGCCACAGTTCCATGAGCGGTTGTGGCTATCCCCATCGTTGTTATCTTCGCCATTGGCATCGTTGTGTTTATCATTATAGGAAACAAGGTCGTTCAGCGTGAAGCCATCATGTGCAGTGATAAAGTTGATGCTGGCTGAGGGGGTACGGTTATCCCCTTTATAGAGGTCCGAGGAGCCGGTAAGGCGATTGGCAAATTCACCGATCATGCTGTCTGCGCCGATCCAGTAATCGCGTATACAGTCGCGGTATTTTCCATTCCATTCGGCCCATCCTGGTGGAAACTCACCCACCTGATAACCACCCTCGCCAATGTCCCAAGGTTCGGCGATCAGTTTGACCTGCGAGATAATTGGATCCTGGTGGATAACATCAAAGAAAGAACTCAACTTATCTACGTCATGTAGTTCGCGGGCCAATGCAGAGGCTAAGTCAAACCGAAAGCCGTCTACATGCATCTCCTGTATCCAATACCGCAGGCTGTCCATAATCATACGCAGTACATTTGGCTGCCGCGCATTGAGGGTATTGCCTGTTCCCGTAAAATCCATGTAGTACCGCTCATCCTCAGCCAAGCGATAATAGGCAGCATTATCAATTCCCCGGAACGAAAGTGTAGGACCCATTTCATTTCCCTCGCCCGTATGATTGTATACCACATCCAGTATAACCTCAATTCCGGCTGCATGTAGTGACTTTACCATATTTTTGAATTCGGTCACCTGCTGACCACGCGTCCCATTGGATGAATAGCGCACATCTGGTGCAAAAAAACCGACAGAATTGTAGCCCCAATAATTGCTAAGACCCTTATCCTTCAAATGGCGATCGGTCAGGAAATGGTGGACAGGCAGTAGTTCAACTGCAGTTATTCCCATTTCTTTTAGATAAGCGATCGCTACGGGGTGCCCCATGCCGGCATATGTACCTCTGATTTCTTTGGGGATATCTGGGTGAAGCGCAGTGAATCCTTTGACATGCACCTCGTAAATAATGCTTTGATGCATTGATATACATGGTGGCCGGTCATCTTCCCAGTCAAAGCTATTGTCGACAACGACCGATTTAGGAACGTACGGAGCGCTGTCGGCATCCCCGAAACTCAGATCCCCATCTTCATTACCAATACCATAACCAAAAAGGGCGTCATTCCATTGTACAGTACCCGATATTGCCTTGGCATAGGGATCTATCAGTAATTTATTGGGATTGAAACGGTGCCCCCGCTCCGGCTCATAGGGTCCGTGTACTCGGTAGCCATAGCATTGCCCGGGTTTTAGTCCTTCTAGATAAATATGCCAGACTTGATGAGTTTTCTCGTTTAAGTTGATTCTGGCAATTTCAACCGTTTCTTCCGTGTCATCGTATAAACAAAGCTCAACACTTTCAGCGTGCGCTGAAAATAGCGCAAAATTTACGCCCTTACCATCAAATGTTGCCCCGAGCGGGTAAGGCGATCCTGTATAAATTTTTGGTTCCATCATGAATTATCTATTATAAATTTGCGTATAGTGACGTAATTTTTTCGCTAGTTTTTTATGAAAGGCCTGTTTTTCCATCCGCCATAGCCAATTGCCAGCTGTACTAGCTGGACGATTCATACGGGATGAACCATCTAAACCCAAAATATCCTGCATGGGTATGATAACCGTATTCGCGACTGAGGCATACAGCATGCGGATAAAAGATTCATTCACTGTGTGTGTGTCGATGGGCCTTCCCATATAGCGATCTATTCTTGTGCGGGTTTGCTGATCAATTTCTTGATTATACCAAGAAAATGTTGTATTGTTGTCATGTGTACCAGTATAGGCTACACAGTGATTTTCGTACTGGTGTGGGGTATGCAGTGAGCGCGCCATATCGTCACCAAAAGCAAATTGCAGCACCTTCATTCCCGGTAGATGGTAGCGGTCACGCAGTGTATACACCAGTGCGTCTATATCGCCGAGGTCTTCCGCGACAAATGGCATTGCTCCTAGCTCAGTCTTCACCTGATCGAAAAAATCTGACCCCGGTCCTTTAGACCACTGCCCGTTTTTGGCCGTCTGTTCTCCAGCGGCAACCTCCCAATAGGCCGAAAAAGCTCGAAAATGATCCAGCCGGACTTGGTCAAATAGTTTACAGCTATGGCGCAATCGCTCAATCCACCAGCGGTATCCCGTCTTTTTAAGTATCTCCCAACGATAGACTGGCATGCCCCAGAGTTGTCCCTGATCATTAAAATAATCGGGCGGTACACCAGCAATCGAAAGCAGTTTGCCGCTTCCGTCAAGCGCAAAGAAACGACAATTGGCCCATACGTCTGCTGAATCGTAATTAACGTAAAATGGGATATCACCCAGTAGGCGTATGCCACGGTCGGTACAGTAATGACGTAAATCATTCCACTGTTGAAAAAAGAGATACTGCCACCATTTCACCATCCGGATCTCATTGGCATGTTCATTCTCGAATTGATCCAGCGACTCTTGATTCCTCGCGCTATATTTTTCAGGCCATTCGTACCAAGGCTGGTTATTATATTGTTTTTTTAATACCATAAAAAGGGCAAAATCCCACAGCCAATTTGCTTCCTCATGGCAGAATTTATCAAAAGCCACACTGTCCATGCCCGAACGTGCATAGGCTTTTTTTAACAGCTCATATTTCGCTTCGCTGACCGCTTGAAAATTGATCGTTCCTGAGACTGTTGTTCTGACCCCACGCAATTCCTGTTTTGTCAGCAGCTGCCTTTTAACCAGTGCTTGCAGATCAATAAAAAGCGGGTTACCGGCCCAGGCACTGAGCGTACTATATGGAGAATGCCCCTGCGCTTCTGCTGTTGGGCCCAAAGGTAGCGTTTGCCACCAGGATTGACCGCTTGCCTGCAGCTGATCGACAAAACGGCGCGCTTCGATACCCATGTCACCGATACCATAGTCGGCAGGTAGCGAACTAAGGTGCATCAATACGCCGGCACTTCTTTTTTTTGGTTTATCTTTATATTGAATAAGTGCTAAGGGTATATTTTTTATTATTTTTCCGACAGGAATTTCTGTTTCATCACCTTCCACCTCTACCAGTTTATGCTGCCATTTCAGCGAATCAACTGTAGGTAGTTGCACTTTGGTATCCAGCCAGTTAAAGGTGCCTGAAACAAAATGAGATGCTTTACCTATAGCAGCAAGGCGTAGAGGAACGACCACCACCAGCCAATCATCGCCATATTTGCGTGCAAAGGCTAATATATTTTTTTTATAGGTGCCGACGACCTTAAGTTTGATGTAACTGCTTTCTGTGGATAACGTGGGGCAACTAGTTCGAAGTCTTGTCAGCTCCCTGACCAATGCCAGTTTAATGGTTCCATTATGCCGTTGTTGCCATAGTGATTCTAACCCATGACTTTTGGTGGGTGCCTCTATGTTGGCCAATATGGACTTAAGACGTGTATAATCAATCGGTTTTCGGTTGTCAGGATCGACAAAACTGTGGTTCCATACTTCCGATCCCTGATAGATGTCAGGCACACCCGGAGCCGTAAATTTCAGTACCTGTAAGACTAGGGAATTAATAATTCCAAAATCTATTATTTCCTGTAAGAACTGATAAAAACTTGTAAAAAAAGGTCGCTCTTTGTTCAGCAGGAAACGTGCGAAATCTGCTACAATAGCCTCATAGGATTCATTGGGTCTTTCCCAGCTCGACCGCTCCTTGCCTTCGCGCAGATATTTAACCAAATAATCCAAAAATCGTTTTTCAAACGCTCCTTCTGATTCAGCTTCTGGTGAACCAAAGGGATATGAACTTACTAAAGTTTGGTAAATAAAATATTCGTCATTGGGATGGGGAAGATCACGTCTGTACTCGTTCCATACGATGTCCTGCCAGATCTGCACCTGATTAATCCACTTACCGGCCATGGCCGTGAGCACCGATAACCGACAGCGAGCATCCTCTCCCCTTTTGGTATCGTGTGTTGAGGATGCACTAAGCGACAATGGCCAGTATTTCTGTCGCTTTTCCATCGTCTTGTGAAATCGGCCGATGCTGATGCCAAAGTTAGCCGGATGGTCACCCACTTCATTATGGCCAATAAAGCGGTTGTACGTGTACATCAATGTATCTTCAATACCCTTCGCCATGACCGGGCCAGTAAACTGCATGCAACGTGACAAAAATTGCATAAGCTCATCTTTATACGTCGGGCTATCGCCCTCCTGTGCAATCTTGAAAATGGCCCAGACCCGTGCCAAGATGCGGGCATCCAAGTCTGGATCGGCATGCAGCTTTTTAAAAATAGTGGTGATTATCCGATAGCTCTGCCGCGACAACGGAAAATGATCATCGTAAATGCGGTAAACAGGAAAATTAGCCAAGAATGCCTGCACAATAGCCGCTAATAGATGTCTGTTCAGGTTGGATTTATCGTCGAGCAAGTCTGCCAGCAAGCGTACGAGATTAGCTATTTCACCCTGCATGTATACCGAGAGGATTTTCTTTTTCTTCTCCAGCTCCTGAAGTTTCAAAGGTTTTTGTTCACCAAGTAGTTGTTTATAGAAAGAATTTAGTTTTTTCTTGCCTTTACTACAAGTCAGGAGATTATTGCATGCTGATAAAAATTCATAGCCAGTTGTTCCCTGTATCGGCCATATCTGTGGTAATTTCTCATCTTGTTCCAATATCTTTTCGGCCACGATATAACACTCAGGTCCTAACAATGCGCGTAAATCCTTCAAATATTGCGTTGGGTTGTACAATCCATCAATGTGGTCGATACGTACCCCGTCTATTAAACCCTCCTGCATAATTTGCCTTACCAGTTGATGTGTTTGCTCAAAGACTTTAGGATCATGTACATTCAAGCAGATCAGTCCATTGACTGTAAAAAAGCGACGATAATTTATGCGCTGTTGCGTGTCCCACCATGGGCATAATTCGTAAAATTGAGCATCTGCCAGTTCTTGTAGGCTTTCAGGTGAATTATTAAAGGCCTCAAGGCATCCTTCAAGCATATGGTTTGAAATATGTGAAAACACGATCGAACGCAACGTGTTCCATTCTTCCTGGTTTCCGTTTGCCTGTACCGTATTTACCTGGACGAGAAATCCGTTGAAATCATTATGCACTGTTTTTAGTTGGTCCGCCAGAATGCTGCAATAGGATTCAGGACTGAGCGGATAGCGATCACTTCCATATCGCAGGTATAATTTATCATCATGCCGCACTACAGCGAGCTCACCCTCTTTGATTGCTTGCTGTAGCTCCGTTTTTAAGACTGGTACCATTAATTTGCCCGGGGCAAACATATTGCCATGATAACAAGTATCGAAATAGCTCCTGTAGCGGGAGGCTTTTCCAAATTCAAGTATATCCATCAACCAGGCATTCGCGGTATGAAAGGCCATGTGGTTGGGCACAATATCCTGAAGCCATTTTATGCCATATTGGTCGAGCTTTTTGCGGATACGCCGCAGATCGGCAAGCGTTCCCAATTCGGGATTTAGTTGATTTACGTCGATACCGTCATAACCATGCCTGCTGCCCGGTGTAGATGTCAAGATCGGTGAAGCGTAAATCGTATCTACACCGAGTTGCTGCAAATAAGAAAGTGCGGCTTCGAGATGGCTAAAATTAAAATCTTTATGAAATTGGATCCTATAGGTCGTATGAGGGGATATAGATTCTAGTCCTTTTGCATGCATGGCTTCGCTTGATTTTTGATTTACATCAGAACGCTGCCCAGTAAAATTAGTTCGACTTATCAATAAAAAAAAAGTTTATTTTCATTTTAAGTGTTGTATTTCAACTTGTTAAAAAAATAATTTAAAATTAAAACGATTTTATTTTTTGCAACGTTCTCCTCCTGATAAAACAAAGAGTTTACACGATTTAATAGTAATATAATGATGAAAAAGATAGGAATTACATTTTCTGCTTTTGACCTTTTGCATGCAGGTCATGTTAAAATGTTGGAGGACGCCAAAGAGCAGTGTGACTTTTTAATATGTGGGCTACAGACCGACCCTACATTAGACCGACCCGGGAAAAACAAACCAACACAGAGCGTTTTCGAACGTTACATGCAACTTAAAGCCTGTAAACATGTCGATATGATCATCCCCTATGCAACAGAGCAAGACCTTGAGGATGTACTGCGTTCCTACAAAGTACATGTACGCATCTTAGGAGATGAATATATGGATAAGAAATTTACTGGTCGGCAGTATTGTGAAGAAAAAGGCATTAAACTATATTTTAATAGACGCGAAAATAGATTTTCAAGTTCTTCACTCCGTAAGATCATTGCGACAAAACAAGAACACGCTCAAGGTGCTGTTGTTAAATTGAACGACACAGGCAATTATCCTTTACAAAGAAAAAATGCATAATAAATTAAAATAGCAAGAAATGGTTATCGGAATAATATTTGGTGTATTCGATATGTTGCATGTCGGACATATTGTGGCCTTGCAAGAAGCAAAACGACAATGTGACTATTTAATTGTCGGACTTAAAACAGATGTGAATAATGAATGTTCAAATGACTATATGGCTGCACAGACCATAGTCGAACGGTTTATTAAGTTAGAAGGATGCCAGTTTGTGGACGAAATCGTTCCATACGAGTCGGATGATGATATTTCGGATATGCTCCAATCATTACCTATTCACAAAATATTTGTCAGTGAGGACTACAGAATACGTGATTTTGAGGGTCGGGATTATTGCGTTGCGGAAGGGATAGAAATCGTTTATACCAAACGGAAAAATCGCTTTTCAAGTCAGTCCTTGCGGAAGATTGTCAGCGAAAAAGAGCTAGAAAAGGCAACGAAAATTTTTAGTAGATCCGTTTAATGTACTCAGGCCAGATTTGACCAAAAATACTGTAACGATCATCTGACGGATTGTTTGGATTAGAAAAAAGGTCATGATAGTATATTATATTATGGAAAAAATCAATACTGCAATTATTTCTAATGTTCGTAAGCTGCGTTGTGCTTACCGCATACTTTTTGAACACGATTCACAAAGCCCTGCAAGGATTGTACTTGAAGGGCCTTCTATTGAAACAGTCGGCAGCCAATTGTTTTATCCAGACGAGATAGCGCTATTATTAATAGATTATCGTATCGTTTATAAAGATAGTCGTCTTTTTTTTTCGTTTACCCATGATTATTTTCCTGATACCCCAATTGTCCTCCTTGTTGAAAAAGAGCAGTTTTCGGCGTCGCAGCGTTGCAGACATGATATCGACGCCATTTTAGTAATTGATTCAGATCCATCCAATATGTTTTCCTTGATAAGAGGTATTCCAATTTGTCCTTCCCTTATGTAATTAATCCCATCGGACTCTGCCGTATGACAAGTTCTTTCTGGCCAAATTGCTGTTCGAGTTTGTGTTTATATTCCGTCCAATACGAGCAGTCTATTTCTGATACCATGACTTCGTATACGACCAATTCATCTTTAATCTGTTGTTTGCTGTCATTAGCCCAGATACCTTCTGCAGGCGTTCGCTTATAAACTGTCATTCCGCCAAAATCTCTGATTAATTGCCTTTTGATATTTTTGTAAAGATAATCTGGAAACGAATTGCCTTCATTATTGCTTAATGGGACAAAAATTTCTATTTTATTTGTAGGTGCTACATTATTCTTGGCGACTTCGATTGCTTTAATGGCATCTTTTGCGCTCAATATCTTTTTAAGCTGGAAATGCCGACCCTCCAATTTATTGTAGGCAACGAAAAAGTTCTGCAACTCTTCGAGTAATTTTTCAGGTAATTGCACTACTCGCTGTACATTTTCTAGGATTTTAGAAGCCTCCGGTACAACCAGAAATCTGTCATTTTCAATTTCATTGCCCGCATCGTCCTTTTGCACAGCTTTAATTGCACCAATTACCCGACAAGACAATATACAGCCTGGGAAAGTACCTTGTTCAGAAATAACTACAACATCGAGCGGATCACCATCTTCACCTAGAGTACCCGGTATAAAGCCAAAATCGTAAGGGAAAACGAAGCCCACTGGAAGATATTTGGCCAGTACAAATCCACCACAGTGTGGATCATAATTGTATTTGGCATTGGAGTGCTTTGGGGTTTCAATTGTGCAATTGAAGTGTTTCATAATCATATCGAATAGGGATCAAACTTGCGTATATGTCTAAGCTAATTAACGAAAGAACAGCTATAGTGAAGAAATAGTTTAGTTGTTTTCAGAGACAATTCGGTTAAATGGCACAATTCGCTTCGAGTCAATGGAATAACGTTTATTATCAAACGATCGAAGTTGCCAATGCCATTTCTTGCTGGCAGAAGGTTTTTGAGCAAATTGGAACGCACAGAAAAATTTTGCTCTATCGAAACTGAAACCGTAATATTGCATATCATTAATAATCATGCTGGACAATTAATGAATTAATGTAAACTACTATACCGAGAAAAGAGATCAGAACTTGTTTCGGATGAAGGCTAGAAATTTGAAGCACGGATGGAATATGTAAATGAACTTTCAAAAAACATTGATGAGTATCCTGAGTCCATATTGGTTATGCGTCAGCAAACGGAGCAGAAACTGCCGGCACATCAACATGTCAAGGGACAGCTGCTACTTGTTTTTGGTGGTATCGCTTATCTTCAGACTGCAGAAAGAGATTATTATATTCCTTCAAACCATTATATATGGATCCCGGGGAACTTTGCGCATAACCTGATGTATAATACACAGGATCTTCATATTATCAATATTTATTTTCCGTCTGATAATAATGAGGATGCGTTCTACAAACAGCTTGGTATCTATCCCGTCAGTAGGGTATTAGCTGAATTGCTCGCTTTTAGTGAAAACTGGCAAGGAAATTATTTTGTTGGTTGCTGGGAGTATG
Organism: Sphingobacterium sp. HMA12; assembly: GCF_002933815.1. Taxonomy (GTDB): domain Bacteria; phylum Bacteroidota; class Bacteroidia; order Sphingobacteriales; family Sphingobacteriaceae; genus Sphingobacterium. The sequence goes on along the minus strand of NZ_BEYR01000001.1, from coordinate 1,359,476 downwards.
AATTGATGTCTACACTGAAGAAGTTGCTCGCTCGTGAAAACTTACAAAAATTTTCCATTCAGTTGCCGACCACGGATGATAAGCGCGTTGTTACCATTATAGATGATATGCGTCAACGCATTGGTGAACCTTTAAACCTGGAAGAATCTGCCCAAAAATTCGGTCTTAGTGTCCGAAGTTTGACCAGACTCTTTCAGCAGCATCTGCACCTCTCTTTTATACAATACCTCAAGATGCTACGTGTCATACGCGCGATGGAACTCCTGAAGGATACCAGCTTTTCTGTAAGCGAGATCGCCTATCAGGTGGGCTACTCTAATATTTCAGCGTTTAGCAATACCTTTTTTCAGCTGACCAATATCCGGCCTTCGGATTTTCGCACTAAGTTGCGGTAAGAGCAGCCTGTTTTTACTTTACTTTACTCAATATGGAACATTCTTTTTTCGAAGTTTTAAACTAACATTTCGAATACTCGGCAGTAGCAACAACATGACGACGACAAGAAGAAGTAAGACAAGCATGATATCATAATAATCCCGCACCGCCCGTGCGAATACCTGTTGTTTGATCATTTTACTAAAGAGAAAATCTGACGCACTCTTCGCTACATACATGTCATTTCCTGTATTTAAATAGGTGTTTTGTAGATCTTGAAATACCATGCCTATTAGTGGGTTTGTTACTGTCAGCGTCTCGCGTAACTTTTCATTTATGGAAGCCCTTGTATACAGTTGCAGTTCATTGTTAAAGGCCATGCTACAACAGAAACCAATAAAGCGGGCAAAGATACCTAATAAGGAAGCATGCAATGCTATCCTTGGCGGAGCTGCCGAAGCCGTGAAAAATACAATCGGCACAAAGAGGCTACCTGTGGCAAGACCGTAAATAAACATCGGTAAGATAAAGTCGTTGGTATCCCCTGCAACTGAAACAAACAACAACATATAACCATAGTAGAGCGCCATCAACATAAATCCGGTCAGCATTAACCGGAACAAATTGGTTCCCATCAGCACAAAACGAGCTGTCACAGACATGCTGAGCACTGTTCCTATTATCACCGCCGACCAGAGGGGTATTGTATGTAAGGAATCTGTTGTTAAAGTTGTTTCTACATAGGAATAGGTCAATGCTGTACTTCCCTTAAAGAGGTAGAAAATCACCAGTAAAAGTAGTCCGAATACAAAATTTTTTGCCCTAAAAATACGGAGGTTGATTAAAGGCCGTTTTAACCGCATTTCACGCAGGCCAAAAAGTAGGAGCACGATAATTAAAATAATGCTAAGCATTTTAATGCGTGGACTATCCAACCAGCCAAGCTGCCGGCCATATATCAGGATATATCCAAAGGATAGCGTGATGTAGGTATAATAAACATAACCTATCCAATCCACTTGGTACAAAGGCACTTTCTTATGTAATCTGGCGGTTGGGTGCATGGTAGTGAGCACGATCAGACCGAGTAGCAAAAGTAGAACCAGGACACCATAAAAGAGCCAGTTAAAATCCCTGACATAGAGGACAGCACTGCAATAAATCGCATATAGTGGAACAGAAATCTGGATTCCGGCATATAAAATCGTATAACCTATTACTCTTGCACGCGTCGATTCCAGTCGTGGAAAAATTAGGTTGAGCACAATCCCTGACAGCAGCGCACAGGTAATTCCCTGTAAAAACTGTCCGGCCAGAAAAACTGTCCAATCTCTGGTGTAAAAACAGATCAGCGAACAAGCTCCGTTGATACCGATTCCCAGTAGCAGATAGTTTCTTGATGCAAAATATTTTACAATACGGAAATCCAAAGCCAAGAATGTTACTGTTGAACCATAAATGACCACCATGCCGTATTGCATGGCAGTAGCATCAATCCCGTAAAATCCCATTACGGCTACGGGATTGCTGTACAAGGCAAAACAACACAGCGATATCATTAATAGTGCAAAGATGACCATCCGGGCTAATCCTTCCGAAACCCAATGTCTAAACAGCGGTATTTTATGTGCTTCCATCGTTATTTGGATAAGATATAAACATTGGCATTCATCCCAGGAGAAAGCTTTTCCAGCTTTCGAGGTGCATCTGTCAATTCAATTCTGACAGGTATTCGCTGCGTGATTTTAACAAAATTTCCTGTAGCATTATCCGGAGGCAAGAGTGAGTAACGTGCTCCTGTAGTTGGTGAAAGTGATTCGATCACTCCCGAGAATACTTCGTCTGGGTAAGCATCTGCTTTGATGCTGACCTGCTGACCAATATAAAATGATTTGATCTGTGTTTCCTTAAAATTGGCAATCACCCATTTCTTGTCAGCCTCATTAAGTAAAAATGCTAAGGTCTGTCCCGGCTGCACCAGCTGTCCTTGCTGAATGTTTTTTTTACCAATCCGGCCATCAAAGGGTGCTTTAATCACCGTGTATCGAAGATCCAGTTCCTGCCGATCCAGGAGTGCTGTTTTGATGTTAATTTCGGCAGCAATGGCGGCCCGCTGAGCCTGTATATCCTTGAGTTTTGCTGCAGCGGCTTGCAGCGAAGCCTGTATTTGTGCGTAGTCAGATTGCTGGCTGATAAGGGCTGTATTTACGATATCGAACTTTTGCTGCGTCGTTGATTCTTCTGCTAGCAGGCTTTTGTACCGTTCATATTCTTTATGTTGCTGATCGAGTTTGGCCTGTGCACCGGTCAGCTGGGCGCTTATCACTGCAATGTTTTTGGATTGTGTTTCCTCATTTGCGGCTAAGATGGGTAGTTTTGCACGTGAACTTTGTAATTCCGCCGCGGCAGCTTCCCGCTTTAACCAGTATTCATCTTTTTCAATCAGGACAAGGGTGTCGCCCTGATGTACATACTGGTTGTCTTTATAGAAGATTTTACTGATATATCCGCCCACTTTAACGTTTATCGGCGATAGGTAAGCATCTACTTGTGCATCATTGGTCTGTTCGTACTTAAAATTCTGCCATAAATAGCATATTGCCCAAAACAGCAGGCCTATAAGCAGGGCAATGCCGATATACTTGGTCGTCATGACGACAATCTTATCTATTTTATTCTTGTTCATAACATATGTTTTAGAGTGTTCCGGTAATAGCCTGCAGTTGGATACTGTTCAGTTTTAGTTCGACCAAGGCAGTTACGCGCTTAAATTTCGCTTCTAATAGCATATTTTCCGCTTCCAGAAGATCCGTCAATAGTGATTCCTGATTGAGGTAACTGTTTTTAATAACACGGACAGCCTCGGTGCTTTGTGCAATATTTTTTTCAGCTGTTGCTACACGCTGTGCGGCCTGCTGATGCTGTAGAAAAATCTCCCTGATCTTTAGATTGACCTCCTCGCGTTTAACCTGTAAAATGGCGCGTTGCTCATCGTTATATAGCTTCGTCTGTGCGACAGTATGTTTGCTTTTAATTGCATTGTCAATCGACCATTGCATTTTGAGTCCCGTCTGTCCAAATCCCCACAGATCATTGCTGTAGGGATAGAAGGAAATCTGTGGATAGCTGTAGCTATAATTCGAATACAGGAAGAGTTTGGGTAATGTGCCAGATTTTACTTGTTTGACCTGTAATTCGCTGGTTTTAACAGCAGACTCAAGGATTTTAAACTCGGGAGACTGCTGGGCGGCCAGATCAACATAGTCTGGGTAACTGCATCCCGTATGTTGACTAGCAGATAGGTTTTCCTGAGCCGTTATCCGAAGGGATTCCATTTCTTCCCGTCCCATGAGCACATTCAGTTTTTGTTTGTTAACGTCCATTTTTTTGAGCACCTCTGACTGACTAAGTTCCAAATTGTCCAGTTTAACAGCAATTCGTAGCACATCGCTTTTTAGGACTATGCCGTTCTTATACAGGTTTTCAATGATTGTTAACTGGCGACGTTCCGCTGTTATTTCGCTGGCGATGAAATTATTGAATTCCATCAGTTTGTACAGCTCATAATAAGCAATAGCCGCCAAATATTTGATGTTGCTATGCTGCAGTTCGTATGCAAAGTGACTGGCTAATTGTTCTTCCTCCTTTATTTTAACATTTCCTTTATCCAGACCACCGTTATAGAGATTAAGGTTTAGGTTGTAGCCCAAGCCATAGCCATAAGTCTGCACCGGTACATCCTGTGCTGTGGAAAACAGTCCATTCGGGTACAAGAGGAATTTCGTGTTAAGTTTAAAATCTCCCGTAAGAGAAAGGGTGGGCAGGTATCGATCTTTCGCTTCGATAACAGCCAGACGCGCAGCCACCTGTCTGAGCCCCTGCAGCTTTAACTGTTGGTTGTATGTGCTGGCCAATTCCCATATTTTTGCCAGACTCATGGTCTCCGTCGTATCTCTTTCCTGTGCATTGACGGACTGCAACAACAAGATAATACTCAAAGCGGTCGACATAAGAGATAATTGGTACTTCATTTCGCAGCTCCTTTATCAGTAATATCTTTATGTTTACTATGCTGGTGATGAGCTGAATAATTCTTCCAGGCCCGTTTCAATTCATATAAAACAAGGGTCAGATCTCCCATCGGGAATAATGGAAATAGATACATTCCGGCATAATTGAAATGAAATCTGTCAATTTGATCACTGCCTTCTTGCTCGGCGTTGGCTATTAGATCTACTGCTTTATCCGGAACGGATTTTATGGTATTCTTTTGTGTGTTTTTTTTCATGATAAACTTTTTAATGCTTTGCACAAAGTTATCAGCAAGATTACCCGAAGATTTTATATAATTGGCCTAAATTTGGCTGAATCTGGCCAATCCATTAGTTAATTTTTTTTTCGCTATACCAGGGCATGGAAATAGAAAGCCGATAGTGTTAGATTATGCCGCTAGCAGAGGCGCTATGCAGAAGTTTACGTACAATCTGGTTCAATGCAGTTGGAACAAGACAAAGATATCCCTCCATGTTAACGCTGGTACAATTTTTATTGGGCATTCTAAGGTTTATTTCGCAGATTCCACATAAAGAAAGAGCCAAATGTGCGAAACATTTGGCTCTTTCCTTATTATAGTGAAGTAGCTCGTTAATTCAATTTATAGAGTTTAAGCTGTTTTTGTAATTTTTTTCGGGACATATGAATTCGAGTTTTGATCGTACCCTCCGGCATATTAAAGTAACTGGCGATTTCATGGTATTTATAGCCCTCTAAAAATAAACGAAAGATTTCATAATTTTCAGTTGTAAGACTACACATCGCTTTTTCGATGTCTTCAGCTATAAATTTATTAAGCCCTTTGTTATGTACACTCGTATTGGTCTCTTCTAAGCCAATGTACGTATCTTGGATTTCGCTGACACGCTTTGCTTTACGGTATTTGTTTATGTAAGTATGTTTCATAATAACATACAGCCAGCTCATTAACTTGGGGTGCTGCACAAAATTATCCAGGGATTTTAGGGCCCTGATCCAAGTTTCCTGAATTAGATCCTCCTTTTCATCCGGGTCATTTGTGAATTTAGCAGCAAAATGATTTAATAACCCTCTTTTTTCCTTGATCAGTACGTTTAGATTGTAATTGTTCATAACTTTTCCTCTATCTTGTCTATATTGCTATTATTTGAAGTTGATTTCATAAGAAGGTATCAATAAGAGTGCTAGTATATGATGATCTTTTAGCCCATCATCTTCCCATTATCCGTTAACGTAGAAGTACGTTTTTATGGAAAAAACTTAGCATACGGCTAGTTAATGAGCATTTTTTAGTATATTTTTGCTTAAAACATTTAAAAATTAACTAATTAGGATAAAAGATAATTAAGTAATAAGCCAGATGGAAAACGTATGAAGTACGTAGCTAAGGCGTAAAAATATAAAGTATTTGTTAGCGTGCTGCCTAAAAAAGTGGACAACTCCTATCATCTGAAAAGTCGTAAAAAAGCTGCAGCTTGGTGAAATCTTTAGGATAGGCTCGCCGTTTAAATCCAACATAAATTGCCTTTCCTAAAAATAAACCCTAAATTTGATAAATCAACACTTAACTAAGCCATTTCCATGAATGTAGATCATGTCAGACGATTGTTTACTCAGCTTTACGAAGAAAACTGGGTGAAGTTGTATGTGCATGTTTTTCGGATGTTGGATGATCGCGATGAGGCCCGCGATATTGTGCAGGAGATCTTTGCCAACCTTTGGGACAGAATGGACCGGCTAGAGATCCAGCATTCTTACCGGGCTTATCTTTTTCGTTCGGCGCGTAACCTGGTGATCAACCGCATGGCCAGTCAGGATGTAGGGCGAAAATATGAAAGCTATCTTGAGCATAGGGCTCCAGTCTTTGAAATCATGCCTGACGAATTATTAAGGGAGAAGGAATTGGTGCAGCAAATCGAAGATGCCATTGAGCACCTTCCCCGTAAAATGGCACTCATCTTCAAAAAAAGTCGTTATGAACAACGGAGTTATCATTAATTTTGCTTCGAAAAAAAATACGCACTATTTTCATTTTTTTCTACCACTAAAGCTGCCTTTCCCTGTCTTCTAAGCAGTAAACACCACAACTGCCCATGAAGCAACTAGTAACTAAACAATTATTATTAAAATATAAGCAGGGCTTATGCAGTGCCGAAGAGATTGCTCTTGTCGAAAGTTGGTACAATGCTCTTTCGAAAGAGAACAATAACAAAGAAATCCCTGAACTTAACCTCACGGTCGAAGATCTACACTTTCAGAATACCCTATTTGCTACCGAATCAGCTGCCAAACGCCGCAAGCGGGCCTATCTAAAGGTAGCCGCCAGCATTGTGGTTCTCTTAACAGCGGGACTCGCAATTTATTTTTTGCCTGACAACCAACGCCTGCGACAACAGCCACTTCCTTTTAGTGTCGGACAGTTTCAGGCCGATTTACTGATTGGCAATGAGCTGATCACGCTGAACGATAAGCAACATCTGAGTAACACATTGGCTGACCTGCACGGACCCCAAAAATGGACTGTTCAGACAAAAAAGGGGCAAGAATACCAAATGCAGCTCCCCGATGGAACCACCGTATGGTTAAATGCGGATAGTAGACTGGAAATCGCCGAACATTATAACCAACAGAACCGCTCCGTATTCCTTCAAGGTGAAGCCTATTTTAAGGTTGCCAAAAATAAAGACAAACCTTTTATTGTCAACGTGCAGGGAACAAAAATTGAAGCCCTGGGAACTGCGTTCAATGTGCGTCTCTATAAAAGCGAGAGCCCAATGTTAACCACACAACTGGATGAGGGAAAAATACAGGTGACAAACGTGGACCACCAACAGGTCTTGCTTCCCGGTCAAAAGATTGAGTTGGACCTGAGCAATGGAAGCCTACAATTGCACAGTACGCGCAATCAGCCCGATCTTACGGCCTGGAAAAACGGTTATTTTGAATTCGATCAGACCCCTTTACCGCAAATTATGGCCGACCTGGCACGCTGGTACAACTTTACCTATACCCTATCACCTGCATATAAAAATAAAGTCCTCAGTGGCAAGATCAGCAAACAGCAGCCATTTGAGGAAATGCTCCACATCTTACATTTTGCGGGCATAAACTATAAAATCGATAAGGATCACCTCATGCTTATTCCCTGACCAAAATCAACGAACAAACGTATTTTTAATCTAATACCCTATGAAACACTCTGTAAAAGCACTATTATTCATGCTGATGCATGTCAATGGCTATGCCTTTGGCCAGCATCCTACTAATGCGCCTGATCACATTCCATTTAAGCAGCTTGTCAAGTCTATCGAGCAGCGTAGCGATTACCGCTTTGTGTATGATCCCAATGAAATCAATCCGGATCTTGCCTTAATGGTCAATCTCAGTGATACCGATATCCCAACACTGCTTAAACAGGCATTTTCCGCCAAAGGAATCCGTTATAATATTGTTAAAAATACCATTGTTCTGCAGGGTAGCCTAACGGCTAAAACGCAGCAGATGGATGTCTCGGGCCGTGTCCGTAATACAGCTGGTCTAACCTTGGAAGGGGTCAGCTTACGGGTAAAAAATAAAGTCCTCAGCACGGTAACCGACGCCAATGGCCGGTTTAGTCTGCGTGGGCTGCAGCTCAATGATGTGGTTCTGTTAAGTTCCGTAGGCTATCGGAGCAGGGAAGTTAAAATTACGGATGCTGGCCCACTCGAACTGAACCTTGAGGCTGACCCCGGTAACCTTGATGAGGTGGTTGTCATTGGTTATGGTACCTCCTCCATTCGTAAAAACACCGGATCGGTATCCAGTATCACAAGCAAAGAGATTGGGGCTCAGCCTGTGTTGGATCCGCTTGCTGCCTTACAAGGCCGTGTCGCAGGGCTGAACATTGCTTCCAATTCAGGTCTACCCGGTAGTTCCTTTCAAGTGCAGCTCCGGGGTGTAAATTCCCTGAGCAATGGCAGTAGTCCGCTTTATATTATCGATGGTATACCATTTTCTGATGAGAGCATGAATCAATTTAATGCGGCTAATGGTAAGCAAAGCCCGCTCAGTTTAATTAACCCCAAAGATATCGAGCGTATTGATGTCCTAAAAGATGCTGACGCTACCGCCATATACGGTTCCCGTGGAGGCAATGGGGTTATTCTGATCACAACAAAAAAAGGAAATAATAATGGACTGAAAATTGATTTTAATACGAATCTTGGAGCAGGAAAAGCAATCCGCAACCTCAAGATGCTGAATACCGACCAATATCTACAGATCCGTAGAGAGGCATTCCAAAACGACAACTTTACACCAACAATAGATAATGCACCAGATCTGCTGACCTGGAGTCCAACAGCATACAGCGATTGGCAGCGACAGTTTTATGGTGCCAGTGCTCCTTTTTCCACCTACCAGCTTTCATTTTCCGGTGGTGATGAATACACGCAATATCTTGCCAGTGCTAACTTCAACAGACAGGGCGATCCACTTCCCGGTAATCTTAATTATCAACGTGGTGGCGGACTGCTGAATCTTTCGACACAATCCAAAGACCAACGATTTAAATTACATGGTAGTTTTAATTTAAACCTGGACCGCAACAATAGTGTGCCAACGGATATCGCCCAATTTTATAACCTTGCACCCAATTATCCTTTATATGACGAACAGGGAGCCTATTACTGGTTCCAACAGTCCTTACAGAATCCGGCAGCCTATATGGAACGCTCGAGCCTTTCAAAATCAAAATCCCTGCTAGCCAATTTTTCCGCTGAATATGCCGTTCTGCCTGAATTGATTGCCAAGCTTAGCGTTGGTTATAACCTCAAAAGTATGGATCAAACAGCCATACTGCCCCTGCGGGGTTTTAACCCCTTGACAAGTACTGGATCGATGGCTTCTTACGGGAATTCAGATTATCAGTCATATATCGTTGAACCACAGCTTAATTACAGCAGAAGTTTTGGAAAACATGAATTAAAGTTCCTTTTGGGAGGTACCTGGCAGCAACGGGTAAGCGAGGGCAAATACCTGGATGGTAATAGTTATCCAAGTGACTCTCAGCTCGAAAATATTGGCGCCGCTGGAATAATTGTAGTCCGCAACAACCAATATGCAGATTACCGCTATCAGTCAGCATTTGGGCGTATCAATTATGCCTATGATGACAAATACCTATTCAATGTTAGTTACCGTAGGGACGGTTCGTCGCGCTTTGGTCCGAATAATAAATACGGAAATTTTGGTTCTGTAGGTGCTGCCTGGGTATTCAGCAGTGAAGATTTTCTCCGAAACCAGACCATACTGAGCTTCGGAAAACTACGTGCAAGCTGGGGTTTAACCGGAAATGACCAGATCGGCGATTACCAATACCTTGACACCTGGGGAACAGGCCTCGCTTATCAAAACATTGCTGGACTCTACCCTACACGGGTTTTCAATCCCAATTTTGGATGGGAGGAAATAAAAAAGAAAGAGCTCGGTCTCGATCTTGGATTCCTAAAAGATCGTATATTTCTAACAGCCAATTATTACAACAATAGATCCGATAATCAGCTGATCAATATTGTACTTGCCCCACAGACAGGATTTGGCTCGTATTTTGGTAATCAGCCCGCATTGATTGAAAATAAAGGTTTGGAGTTTGAACTGAGCAGCAGCAATATCCAAAAGGATAAGTTTATCTGGAAAACCAATTTTAACATCACCTTTCCAAGCAATACGTTATTGGATTATCCAGGCCTGGAAAACAGCAGTGCCAGCAGAAGTTATGTCATCGGTGAGTCTACACGGATCGTGCGCGGATTCCAATTTACGGGAGTGGATACACAGACTGGGATAGCGCAATTTTTGGATGTGGATGGTGACGGAAAAATCAGCGATTTTAAGGACTATGTGACTTTGGGGTCGTTGATGCCAAAATATTATGGCGGCCTCAGCAACAACCTGACCTACGGTGATCTGTCGCTTGGATTTATGTTTCAGTTTGTCAAACAGGAAGGACCTTCCATTGGCTATGGGCCTCAGGCCGCGACCATTGGCGGTCTTGCCAACTTGGATGAGTATGTCTTGGGCCGTTGGCAGAAACCCGGCGACATCACCGATGTGCCGCGCGCTACTGCCAACGGAGCCAATGCAGCAAATCTCGCCTACCGCAATAACTATCGGTATTTCAATTTATACCTATTGGACAGTATCGCTAATTATCCGGTAAGCCTGATTCGCTACTTTCCGGAAACAGGCTACCTGGTTGCTTACGATCCGCTCAAGGCAGATAAGATCAAAGCAGTCACAGCCGAGACGATGGCCATTCAGGGACTTATTACTGGCCAGTTGAATCAGCGTCAAACAGCAAAAGCATGGTTCATCAAAAGTGTATCCGACTTAAAATCTGCCCCCTTGCTCACGGCAATAGCCAAGTGCTATCAGCAATGGGGTGACATGCAACATTCAAAGCCATTACTGGAAGCCGCGTACCTTCAGGCCCCCTTTGACCCGGCGATCAAAATGCTTCTAAAGGCAGATGTTGAGCAAAGAGGCATCCAAAGCCCATCAGCCCAACAGGCCTATTTCAACAATTTGGACAAGCAATGGAAACAGCTTTATTATAAAGACTTTGATCAAACCATTGGGAATACAGCTTTTCCAAAGGAAATTAGCATCGTGGATATGGTCAAAAAACCTTTAAGCCGGACAGATTTTGAAGGTAAGATTGTGATTATAGATTTTTGGGCCACCTGGTGTAAGCCCTGCATCGCCTCTTTTCCCTACCTGCACCAGGTGTATAAAAAGTACGCGGAAGATCCAAAAGTAAAATTTGTTGTACTCAACTCAGGCAGTGGCAATAGCTGGGATGATGCCTACAAATGGGCACAGACCAATCCGCAATTTGATTTTCCTTTCTATTATAATCAGGATAAGAAGCTGAGTAGTAAACTTGATATTACTTCTATTCCAACGACGTTGATCCTTGATGGCCAAGGAAATATTCGCTTTCGTAAGGTCGGATTTGAAGGTGAGAAACTATTACAGAGTTTGGACGCTATGATTGAATACCTAAAAGAACGGGAGCAATAAACTGCATGCTTCTCCCGGCCCATCAAACTGCGTTAAGATGTTTTTAAAAACAAGAAAAGGGAGCTAAAACTCCCTTTTTAATAGATATCGTCAAAATCACATCGCAACAAATAACTCTTCATGAGGCCGGATCTGATTGCTATATTCAGAAAATCCATCAACCCGGCTTTCAGATATTTCATCTGAATTTGGCAAGGGCCTTCATCAGATCATTGATACCATGGGCGAATGGGGTATCCGCTATCGGGAGCAGATTTTAAATAAGCTAGACCGCTCTCTTGGGGTACTTTCCTCTTATTGAAACGTGTTTGCACAAGCAACGGTATTGAGAAACTTCGAGAAGCACGGGATAAGGACCATTTCAAAAGCAGAAGTTGCAACAGCAAATAGCGTTTTATTGTCCCAGGTCTGACCATAAAATATAACCGCTGGATACCTTGCCCATGTTGTCACGATAATTGACATAAACCCAACGGTCATCGACGATATTTTCAATATCCACCTGGACCTGAGTTCCTTTTCGGAGATAATTTTTCCGTGTTTTAGTAAGTCTTGGATATTTATGAAAATAGGTTTTAGCCGGTCTGGTCCGATAGGTGCCATGTGTTCGCAATGTCAGTTGATTATAATTACCGGAAAAATCATCGGTTAGATTCTGCCTGTTGCAGCCTGAAAATTGAACTTTAAGCTGTTTTTCCACAAAAGTCAATTTTAGTGTGCAGCTCGGATCGTCCTTCTCTTTTATAATAGAGCTATTGCCAAAGCGTGTACCTTTCCCAGAAAAGGTGCCATGGGTACCTGAAGGGATATTCCACCAGGCGAAAACATCTGCAACGACAGTGGACTGCATAGATCTGATTACCATCGTACTTGAAGCACCTGTAGCGGTCACAAGCCGATAGGTCCCTGTCTGCCCAATAACGGGAACGCATAAAAAAATAAAAAATATGCTGATCAAGACTTTCATGCCCACTATAACAGTGTTGCACGATCTTTTGTTTCTGTTGATAGCTGAATTAATTTGTTTGGAACCCAAACATTTAAAAAAAAGACAGATCACTCAATGATCTGCCTTTCCCTTTTGTCAGCCCTCCATATTGGATAGCTGTGACGCGTTTAATAGGCAACCAGTCTATCCTCAATTTCTTTGACAGCATTTACCGTTTTCATAAAGGAATCTGGTGTAACGGAAATGGAGTCAATCCCCTCTTCGACCAGGAACTGTGCAAAATCTGGGTAGTCGGATGGTCCCTGCCCACAGATGCCTACCTTCACACCCTGATGCTTTGCGGTCCGGATCAAGCTGGTAATCATAATTTTGACGGCGTCGTTGCGTTCATTATACAGGCTGGCGACAAGTGATGAATCGCGGTCCAAACCTAGCACCAGTTGCGTGAGATCGTTTGATCCGATCGAAAATCCGTCGATATGTTGTGCGAATTCTTCGGCTAGAATAACGTTTGCGGGGACTTCGGCCATCAGATACACCTCCATGCCATTTTGCCCGCGTTTAAGGCCAAACTCCTCCATGACGGTGTAAACCTGAAACAATTCATTTACTGTTCGGCAGAACGGAATCATTACCACCAAATTGTCTAGGCCCATGACCTCCCGTACCTTTTTTATTGCCCGGCATTCCATCCCGAAGGCTTCCTTATATGCTGCGGAATAATACCTTGAAGCGCCACGCCAACCGATCATCGGGTTCTCCTCCCTAGGCTCAAAGTATTTTCCGCCGGGCATATTATAGTATTCATTGGTTTTAAAATCCGAAAAACGGACGATGACTTTATTTGGATAATAGGCGGCAGCGATTTTTCCGATTCCGTAAGAAAGCTTTTCAATGAAATAATTTTCCGCATCGACATAGCCTGCTGTCAGATTATCGATATAGCTGCTCAGCGTGCTGTCGTTCAATTCCTGATGTTTTAAAAGCGCCATCGGATGTGCCTTGATGTAGTTGTTGATGATAAACTCTTCCCGGGCCAGCCCCACCCCTTTTGCGGGGTAATCTGCGTATTGAAAGGCGATGTCAGGTGAACCGATATTCATTAATATCGGTGTATTGACTTCAGGCAGATCGGCAAGGTCATGAGCATGTCTGGTATAAGGGATTCTTCCCCGGTATACGATGCCTGTATCTCCTTCAGCGCACGAAACCGTGATTTCCTGTGCTGTGAGCAGGATTTCGGTCGCTCCCGCGCAACCCACAATGGCCGGTACTCCGAGCTCCCTCGCCACAATGGCAGCATGGCATGTACGGCCTCCTTTATTGGTGATGATTGCCGACGCCTTTTTCATGATGGGCTCCCAGTCAGGATCAGTGATCTCTGCAACCATAATATCACCCGGATTAAAGTTAATTGTATGTATCTGCTGTTTGCTGATGCCTTTAAAGTTGTGTACTGTTCCTGAGGCAATTTTATCACCTACTGCGATACCCTTTAATAAAATTTCTGATGCCCTATCCTTCCGCTCAATTTTATATTCCGTGATACAGCTGGAGCTTTTCAGGGAATGGATGGTTTCAGGTCGGGCCTGAACAATATACAGATCACCGCGCAGGCCATCCAGCGCCCATTCCACATCCATGGGGCACCATCTTCCTTTGAGTGCTGTATAATAGTCTTCAATTAGGCACACCCATCTGGAAAGCAAGAGAATCTGTGTGTCGTCCAGACAGAACTGCTTTGTGTGTGCTTCGGGTGTATCAATCACCTGCACGGTTTCGTTTTTCCCAATAGCGTAGGTCATCTGCACTTGTTTGCTTCCTAATTTTTTTTCTACGATCGAAGCATAGCCCTTTTTTAATAGCGGTTTGTATACGATAAATTCATCCGGATTGACCATACCCTGAACAACAAGTTCGCCCAAGCCATATGATCCATTGATCAGAACAGCATCTTTAAACCCGCTTTCCGTATCAATTGAAAAAGCGACGCCTGAAGATCCACAATCCGATCGGACCATCTGCTGCACGCAGACAGAAAGCCCTATGTTAAAATGTCCGAAATTAAATGCCTCTCTGTAGCTGATCGCCCGATCCGTAAACAGCGAAGCGAAACAATTCTTTATCGCGGTTAAGAGCTCCTGTTGGCCACGGATATTGAGGTAAGTATCCTGCTGTCCAGCAAAAGAAGCATCGGGTAGATCTTCTGCTGTAGCTGAAGAACGTACTGCAACGCCAAAGTCCTGTATATTGTCCGGGCCTATTAGTGCTACGTAAGCAGCGAGAATTTCCTCCTCCATCGTTGCCGAGAAATTACCCTGCTGGATGAGTTTTCGGATGCTGCTCCCACTGCTTGCCAGTACCTGCAGGTCTTCAATGACAGCTTCCGCCAGGATCGCGCGAATCTTTTGATCGAGCTGATTGTCAGAAATAAACTGAAAATACGCTTTGCTGGTTACAATAAATCCATCCGGAATATTGACACCTAAGGGCTTCAGGTGCTGTAACATTTCACCGAGGGAGGCGCTCTTCCCGCCGACCAGATCAATATCCCCTATCGAGGATTCCATCAGCGGCATTGTAAATTTGTTATTGCTCATTTTATCATAATTTTACACGAAGGTAGGCGGCATTTTTTGAAGTAATTTGTTAAATATTAAGACAAACTGATACTATTTTAATACATTTATCAAATACATCATAATATTCATATTTATATTATATAAGTGGAAGATTACTTTGGACAGCAGGTTATCGCGAGGAATTCAACGTTCAGTTTGGCAAAAGCCGATGTTTACCATGCATCGAATAGCTTCCATAGCCATCGGGAATTCGAACTGATCTATATTCGTTCCGGACAGGGAACATTTTCAATCGGACAATCGTCTAAAAGGATATCCAGTGGCACTATGATCGTGATCGGAGCAAATATGCCGCACATGTTCAAATTTGAGACCAATCGCTACTATGATTATGCCATGAAGCATGGCCGGACACCGGTGCCGCTGAAGCTGCTAACGCTTCATTTCGATCCCCAAAAATTAGGACAGGATTTTCTAGGGCTCTCTGAAAACAACTTATTGGTCAGGTTGCTGCACGCTGCAAAGATCGGACTATATGTGGACGGGCAAATAAAAAAAACTATTGTCGGCATGCTGGAAAAACTGGAAAATTGTCAGCCGCATGAACAGCTGCCCTATTTACTGCTTCTGATGAATGAAATTGCCGCAAGCCAAAACCTTTCGGGCAGCATCGAAAAGGACGATATCAAGCCATTCAAAAAAATAGACGAGACACGCCTGAGCCGGATTTATCTGTATACGATGGACAACTTTTATAAAGACATCAAGCTACGTGATATCGCCGCGATTGTTTATATGGTGCCCAATGCCTTCTGTCACTATTTCAAATCGCGAACAGGAAGAAACTATTTCGATTTTCTGCTCGAGGTCAGAATTGAACATGTTTGCAAACTCCTGCGGGAAGGAAACGAAAGTGTTTCAGCAATCTGTGCAAGTTCTGGTTTTAATAACATTTCGAATTTCAACCGCTACTTTAAGCAGCATACAGGGAAATCTCCCCTCGCCTATCGTCAGGAACATAGACAGTAGAGTTAAAAAACAGATCGAGAAATTAATAACGCTTCCGGCAGCCGGAACCTCTAAACTTCTATTCTCATTTCAAGTAAATTGGGCTTAAACCCTACTTTGCTATAGGCGATTATCGCACTGTCATTCTGGTCATAAACCTGAAGTCTTACCTCGGAGATATTCTTTTCCTTAGCCCAGCTTAACAATGCTTCCAGAATCAATTTATTGATACCCTGTCCACGGTGCTCGGGTTTTACATACATAAATCCCAAATGCACATATCGGGTGAACTTCTGATAGGGCTTGGCATCGACTATTTTCGCATAGCCAGATCCGACAAGATCATTGTCGACCACAGCGACCAATACTTCTGCTTCAGGTGATTTTATGAGCTCCAGCAGGTCGTAGTAGTGAATCTCACCTTCTTTCAATGTATCGTCAAACGGACGTTCGGCGGCAACGATTCCCTGTTCAAATTCCAATAATATATCAATTTCATGTTCCTGTGCCGGTCTGATTTCTAAATCCATTCCTATGTCTTTTTTGTAATGTGCAATGATACCCACTTTAATTTCAGGTAATAAGCGGTTAGCGCAATATACAAAAATCAGCAACCCAATGAACCTTGTAAATGTCAACTGTCTGTAAATTACCCAGAATTGTATATCCTGTTACAAAAGTAAATAGCACAATCGATTGCGTTTAATTTATTTTCACAATATGAAAGTTGTTTAATAAATTAATATTGAACAATTAAAAATAAATTATGAGAAAAATCAAATTAGTAGCACTGCTCGGTGCTGCATTGGTCTGTTTTGGTTCTTGCAAAAAGACTGTAGAGCAAACCGAGACCCAAGAAAAACTATCGTTGCGGGCGGCCACCCCAGGACCTAACGGTTATGAAGTTCCCCTCGGGGGAAATGCTTTTGTCACGTCGGCACCTACTGGCGCTGTTGAAGTGATCAATAGCAATGGCCTGGCCAACTGGACCAATGCGAACAGCATCGTGAGTACCTATGCCAAGCTCCCACAGGCAGGCACATTAAGCGTAAAAATCCGGGCCAAAGTATTGCCAAATGGGGACAGTAGCGTGGTTAAGTTAACCATTAATGGCGTCAGTAAACAAATCAGTATGAAAGGCGGTACTGTAAAGGATTATACGGTCGGCAACTACACGATGAATACTGCTGGTTACGTCAAAATGGACCTTCAAGGGATCTCCAAAACCGGCGGTTATTTTGCCGATGTTTCTCACCTCGTTCTGAGTGGAAGCGCCACCAACGGAACAACCATCTATAGTGACAACAATGTGGATAACACCTACTACTGGTCACGACGCGGGCCATCCTGCCACTTAAGTTATACGGTGCCGACAAACCAGCAGGTATCCTATTACTATAGCGAAATCAATGTTCCTACAGGTGAAGACAAGATAGGTTCTTACTTTATGGCTAATGGATTTGGCCAGGGCTATTTTGGCATGCAGGTCAATTCGGCCAGCGAGCGCCGGATCCTATTTTCGGTATGGAGCCCCTACAGCACTGATAATCCGGCGGAAATACCCGTTGAGGATCGGATTACCCTTAACCGGAAAGGAGCGAATACCACAACGGGCGAATTTGGTGGCGAAGGTTCGGGCGGACAAAGTTATATGAAATATGGATGGACAAGCGGAAAGAGCTATAAATTCCTGCTCAAGGGCGAACCCGATGGCAATGGTGCCACCGATTTTACAGCCTGGTTCAATGATCCGACGGTCAATACCTGGACATTGATCGCAAGCTGGAAGCGGCCTAAAATAACAACTTATCTGACTAATTTCCACAGTTTTTTGGAAAACTTCAATGCAGACAACGGCTATCTTGGACGCTCAGCAGACTATAAAAATCAATGGGTACGCACAGCATCAGGCAGCTGGATGCCGGTGGTGCAGGCCAAATTTACTGTAGACGGCACCTATTCCAACAACCAGCGTATAGATGCCATGGGCGGCACTAATGGGGGTAGTTTCTTCCTTAAGAACGGTGGATTTTTCAATACCGTGGTTAATCCCGGTACCTTATTTACGGTCAACAATGGAAACCCCGCTCCTGCAATTGACCTCACCACCCTTCCATAGGTACAATACCGGATAAGGGCGTACTATAACAAGCTAATCACAAAGGGCGGTATGGCTACAGCTGTACCGCCCCCTTTTTGCGTTGTAGACACTTTTGGTCCACCGGAATAGCTGTGCCAAAAGGTAAACGATTTAGGTTCTAGGTTTGTTCATTCAGAAAATATCAACTAAAAAAGAAATACTATGCATATCAAATTCAAATTTGCTATAGCCCTGGTCACTGGAGCGGCACTGATTTTATTCAAGCGTCATGCGGAAAAAGTTAAAAATAGAAAACAGGAAAAGAAAGCCAAAAATAAGTCAAGAAGCAAACAACCAAGTAAACCCGTCGGTTATCGGCCATTTAAAGATCTAGCTTCGGAAATTAATCCAGATATTGTTGCCATGCAGCATGCTGATCCGCAGGTGGTAACGGACAACAAACATGTC
Source organism: Sphingobacterium sp. HMA12 (assembly GCF_002933815.1). Lineage (GTDB taxonomy): Bacteria > Bacteroidota > Bacteroidia > Sphingobacteriales > Sphingobacteriaceae > Sphingobacterium. The sequence continues at coordinate 1,340,920 of NZ_BEYR01000001.1, read as the reverse complement.
CCAAATGTAAATTCACCCCAGCATGTTGCTTACCATCAAAAAGGAAATAGGCATCATTAGCTAGCCGGATCACTTTAAATTCGGGCTATCATCTGCTGCATTATGTCAGATTTGTGATTATCTTTAACTAAAGTTTTATCCGGTCCTATGACAGAAAATGTATTTAGCCAAGGTGCTGATCCTAATAAGGAAAGAGAACGTCTCGCCGCATTACGACATTATGAGATTACAGATACCCCTTCTGAAGCAAGTTTTGATGGTTTGGTAAAACTCGCCACCGAAATTTTCAACGTGCCTATTGCTCTCCTGTCCCTTGTTGATGCAGAACGCGTATTCTTTAAAGCCAATGTTGGTATGGGTACGACCAAAACGTCTACCCGGGCACATAGCCTTTGTGCACTGACCATCATGGATGAAAACGTCACTGTGATTGAAGATGCGCTTCAGGAAGAGAGTTTATCGCACAACCCAAATGTCATTGGTGAGCTGGGACTTCGATTTTATGCCGGCGCGCCATTAATCACACCGGAAGGCTTTTCAATTGGCGCATTCTGTATTCTGGATAAAAAACCACGGCAATTCAGTCCATCTGAACGAAGTATCCTGGCAGGATTGGCCCGTACGGCGATGGATCAGATTGAACTTAGAAGGTCTGCCCTTGTCAAAATTGCCGATGTAGAAGAGGTCAATATCACTTTGGCCAATATGCAGCAGCGGCTGATTGATTTGAATGGGGAAATGGAAGCGGCAAATGCACAACTCAGTAAAACAAACCTGCAGCTCAACCGTTCAAACAACGTTACAGTATCCCTAAACAAAAATTTAAGAAAGAGCGAACAACGTCTTAAATCTTTTATCAACAAAGCACCGGTCGCATTTGCCATATTGACCGGTCGCGAAATGACAATTGAGGTGGCCAATAATATGGTGCTTTGGATATGGAGCAAAACTGCATCCGTGATTGGAAAACCCCTCGCAACAGCAATGCCTGAGCTAAAGGATCAACCCTATCTGGAACTCTTGGACCAGGTGTTTTTAAGCGGCGATACTTATGTCGGAGATACGGCCCTGGTGACATTAAAAACCGACGGCGCATTCAACGACCATTATTTTGATTTTATTTATGAACCCCTCAAAGACGAGGATGGAAATACAGAATCTATTATTGTCATTGCCAATGAGGTCACCGACAGGATTCGTCAGAAAGAGCGTCTGGAAGAGCTTAACCAACAATTGCAGATGGCCCTTGAAGCTGGAGAATTAGGTACATTTAACTTAGAGGTACCAACGGGAAGAAATTATACCTCAGCGACCTGCAGAAATCATTTTGGGTTATCTGATGGCGAAGTTTTTGAGTATGCCGACTTTATGAATTCAATTGTTCCAGAACATCGGGATATGGTTCATAATGAGGTGCAGGCAGCAATTTTTCATCACATACCTTACCAAGCGGAATACCTTACACAATGGCCCGACGGGTCACGGCACTGGATCAGTTCATCCGGCCTGACCCGATATGACGCTGAAGGGAAACCCGTTAATCTGATAGGTGTCACTGTCGACGTGACCAAACGCAAGAATTATGAAGCCCAGAAAGACGACTTCCTGGGGATCGCCAGCCACGAGCTAAAGACGCCGATTACCAGCCTTAATGGTACTATTCAGATGTTGGAAATGCTAAAGGATAAGGCAGCTGACCCGACGGTTTGCAAGCTGATAAGTATGGCCGGAGTCAGCATCAAGAAAATTACAGCTTTGGTGGATGATCTCCTCAATATGCACCGTATTAGTGTGGGACAATTGGAACTTCAGCGAACAACGTTTTCCGCAGCAAAAATGCTAGAATCTTGCTGTAATAACCTCAATCTACTTGGTAAATACCAGCTCAAAGTCGGTGGTGATCTTGACGCGGTCCTCTATGCGGATGAGCAGCGTATCGAACAGGTGGTGGTCAATTTTATCAATAATGCAATCAAATATGCACCCAATTCGAATGCTATTGAAATCAAGATTGAGCATCTGGATGAGTACGTAAAAATCAATGTACGGGATTTTGGTGATGGAATAGACCCTGCAGTCCAACAACATATTTTTGGTCGCTATTACAGGGCCAATCATGATGGTAAAAAATATTCAGGCCTTGGACTCGGACTCTATATTGCGTCCGATATCATAAAACGGCATGGTGGAAATATCGGTGTGGATAGTTCAATCGGTGGTGGTAGCAATTTCTGGTTTACTATTCCACACGCATTATAGGGATAAATACCCTTTTTGGTAAAAATTAATACGGTCCATACAGAAAAGGCATATGGTTTGCATTTAATCCTCAAAATAAAAATTAAATTGTAGGACATTAACTCGTTAGGGTCTTAAATGTATATGGAAGAAAAAAACACGCATATTGATCAATTAAAACAAACTAATTATAATTCGAACAATGATCTCGATCTTTATCTTAAAGCCTTAAATTCTGCCTATTCAGGCATTATTATTACAGATAATATGCAATATGACAATCCAATTATCTATTGCAACAAAGCATTTGAGACGATCAGCGGCTATTCGCACAATGAGATTATTGGGCATAATTGTCGTTTTTTGCAGGCTCAAGATCGTTCACAGCGCCAACGCCAGCTTTTAAAAGAAAGTATCCAGCGTGGTGAAGAATGTAAAGTCGAAATTCGCAATTACCGCAAGGACGGTACGCTTTTTTGGAATGAACTGTTTATATCTCCTGTGAAAAACGAAGCGGGACAGGTTACCCATTTTATAGGCGTACAAAATGATATCACGGCGCGCAAGAAAGCCGAGCACGACCTTAGGGAAGAAAAAGCACATGTCGAACTCAAAATACAAGAACGAACGAAAGAGTTACAGGAAAAGGAAACTTTTCTCTCCAGTATCATTGAGACAGTCCGGGAGAGTTTATTGGTATTGGATGCCAATTATATCGTGTTGAGTGCGAATAGACATTTTTTAAATTCTTTTAAGGTTTCTTCGGAGGAAACGTTGGGAAAACCGCTCTTTGAACTTGGCAAGCAGCAGTGGAATATCAATTCTTTGAAAGAACTCCTGACACAGATTCTGCCGACCAACAATCCTGTTATCGATTACGAGGTAGACAATATATTCCCCCATATAGGGCGTAAAGTGATGTTATTAAATGCTTATCGCATTGAATTTGAAGGGCATTATAAAGATCGCATATTGATTGCTTTCGAAGACATTACGGAGAAAAAAGAGCAAGACCAGCGAAAAGACGATTTTTTGTCCATTGCTAGCCATGAGCTCAAGACGCCCCTTACGACGATTAAAGGTCTGGTTCAAATTTTACAACGTATGAGCTCAGATCATTCAAATGAAAAATTCGTGAGCACGCTCGATAAGATGTCAGCCTATGTCGATCGCTTAAATCTGTTGATCACTAAACTGTTGGATACGTCAAAAATACAATCCGGTCTTATCGAATTGCATATGGAGCCATTTGATATTGATCAAACAATCCGCGAGGCAATTGATAACATTACACTTGCTGTGCCTGGTTATGAAATCCAGCTATCGGGTACTACAGGGGCCATTGTTCGGGGAGATGAGCTACAGATTATGCAAGTAGTCAATAACCTATTATCTAATGCTATTAAATATTCACCCGATTCAAATAAGGTGGAAGTAAGCATTCACAAAGTTGCTAATTTTGTCAAAATCTCCATAAGAGATTACGGTATGGGCATCAGCTATCAGGATAGACTGAAGATATTCGAAAGATTCTTCAGGGCCAGCCATATACAAAAAAAATTTCCCGGGTTAGGGATCGGGCTCTATGTATCACATGAGATTATAGCCAATCATAACGGAACCTTATGGGTAGAAAGTGAACTCGGAGAAGGTTCTACATTTAATTTTACATTACCAATTATAAATAACGACGAAAGCCATGGAGCGTAAAAAAATAATGATCTGTGATGACGACCAAGGAATAGTAGAGATGCTTGAGCTATTTCTCGAATTAGAAGGATTTAATGTTATATCCGAGATCAACAGCACAAACCTGATTAAACAGCTCACGACGCACCAGCCAGATCTGTTGTTATTGGATTTATGGATGCCTTTACTATCGGGTGATCAGGTGATAAAAATTATCCGAAATACGCCCGAAGTGAAAGACCTACCAGTGCTTATACTTTCGGCGAGTGTCGATGGGGCCGCCATTGCAGAGGATTTAGGTGCAAATGGATTTATTGCAAAACCTTTTGATCTGGATGAAATTACGTCCAAAATCAATGCAATATTAAGTAATTGAAACATTTATCCGGAAGATTAAAGAGGCAATGGTATTCCTTTGTAAGATGACAACGGAGTCCCCATAGAACTACGAAATTAGCATCCGCGAAATCATGATGAGATAAGAGAATTCCGTAAAAACCTTACGGAATTCTCCCGTTCAAAATAACTTGGATGCCCCTTCCGCCCTACTGTTATCCAATTAAGGCAAATTCCTTTTATTCAGCCTTAATTTGAACCTCCCCCGAAATAAGTCCGTTACTTTTCGCTTTTACGACAATTTGGCCTTTGTTTTTGCTTGAGACAATAACCAACGCTTTACCATGAAATGCCCGTCGCGATGTCGACTGAAAACGCGTATGATCTGTTGTATTCCCATTGTCTGTCGCTACAATTTTTGCCCCATTTCCCTCCACCTCAAAATCGATCTTATCTGCTGCATTGGGAACTAGGGTGCCAAATTCGTCCACAACATAAGCATGTACAAAAGAGAGTTCATTCGCCGCCGCACGGAAGGACTTGCTTTCTGCAATCAGTTTGATCCGCTTCTCCTTTGCTGCTGTACGGATGGTTTTACTTAAGACCCTTTTTTCCTGCTGATAAGAGATTACTTCAAGCGTGCCGGGTTCGAATGCGATCTCCTTAAAAACGAGTTCGTAACGGTCTGGATCTTTTTTCTGATCGCCGATCTTTTTGCCGTTGCGATAGAGTTCTACCCGGTCGGCTTGGTTAAAGTAAACCACTACATCAATTTTATCTCCTTTTTTCCAATTCCAGTGGGGTAATACATGTAGGACAGGCGTTGCTGTCCATACGCTTTGATACAAATAATATACATCCTTCGGGAAGCCTGCTAAGTCCACTATGCCAAAGTACGAACTTCTTGCTGGCCAAGTATATGGTGTGGGTTCGCCTAGGTAATCAAAACCCGTCCACACATACATCCCCGCGATGTGATCATACTTTTCCATTAACCGCAAGCTTGTCTGATGGTTTGATCCCCAAGGCGTGAATACATTGTCGTAAGCTGATATGCTCCAGTCCTTGTTGCCCCCATCAAAAGGAATATCCCATCTTTCGGGCCACATACGAATGGAGTCATACGGAAGCAAATCATATTTCCCACGGCTTTCCAATGCCGAGGTGCTTTCCGTTACGATAAACTTTTTTCCAGGATGATCCTGTGGGAAGCTTGCCCATTTCTTATGGTTGTAATTGTAGCCAACTAAATCTACCGCCGCACTCATCAGTACGGGATTGGCTTTGGAAAGCTCATTATTGGCAATAGTGGTTAGACGTGTACCATCCAGGCTATCGACAATCGCCGCCAGTGATATCGGAATAGCTGTACCGTCAGCTTTGGAATGCCACTGCTCCTGTGCTTCATTGCCCAGACACCAGATAAACAGCGACGGATGATTCCGATCTCGTTTGACATGATCCACGAAGTCCCGCTTGTACCATTGGTCCCAATATAAATGATAGTCATAGGGGTTTTTATGACCTTTCCAGACATCGAATGTTTCACTCATCACGACGAAACCCAAGCTATCACAAAGGTCCAAAAATGTTGGGGCCGCAGGATTGTGCGATGTGCGTATCCCATTCACCCCCATTGCTTTCATTATGCGGAGCTGACGTAATGCTGCAGACCGATTGAATGCCATGCCAAGTGCGCCAAGATCACTATGTAAACAGACCCCCCGGATTTTAAGCTGTCTCCCATTGAGTATAAAGCCCTGTTGCTCATCGAATCTAAAATTGCGTAAGCCAAATTTGGTATGCTGTTCATCCACAACCTGACCATCCACAATGAGCTGCATTCTTGCTGTATATTGATACGGGGTTTCAATATCCCATAAGACAGGATTTTCAAGGACTATCTGCTGACCGATAGGATGTAGGCCTGCTTTGACAGCATTCAAAGTGGTACGTTTACTTGCGACAATAACACCTTTAGCTGAAAGAATCGCTGTCAGCAATGTTATCTTTTTTGATTCTTTACGGCTATGCTCAATTGCCAGCGACAAGTCTACTACTGCACGTTTCTCGCTAAGCTGTCCAGCCCTTACGAAGGTACTGTTGGTGCCTATGCTGATTGGATTTCGAATGATTAATTTAACATCCCGATAAATCCCCGAACCAGAATAGAAACGCGAGTTGGGCTGATTCTTATTATTTACTTTGACTGAAAGCAGGTTGTCTCTACCATCCCAGTATAGATCATGAGACAACTCATATTCGAATCCGATATAACCATTGGGTCTTTTCCCTAAGAAATGCCCATTAATCCAAACTTCACTGTTTTCGTATACACCTTCAAATGCGACAAATACTCGTTGGTTTCGCTCAGCTTTAGCCAACTTAAACGTTTTTTGATACCAACCTACGCCACCATCGAGATAAGCAGCCCCGCTACCTGCGGGACTGTTTTCTCTAAATGGCATTTCGATACTCCAGTCGTGTGGTAGATCGAGCTTTCGCCAGCCTTCTCCTTTTCGCCCATCGCTATATTGCTGGTTGCTGTCCAGTTTAAACCACCAGCCTCTATTAAAATCAATAACCTTTCTGGACTGCCCACTTACGGAGCCCGTGAGCATCAATAATAGAAACAGTATACCTATTCGGCTATACCCTATATCAAATAATTGCTTCAACATACATTTATTTGGTCTTTTGAGTATCAGACGTATCTTGGGTCAAGCTCTCCTTGTAGGCCTTACTGATAAAATTAAAAGTCAGCATGGCAGCTCCATCATTCGAAAGTACGGGATCTCGCAATACGGCTAATTGCATGGTATTCTCGGTCAACGACATAATACGGACATCGCCCCAGTCGACGACGATCCCATCTTGTGGTTTTCCATGTAAAGGCGAAGCCCCCGTCATGCGGATGGTTTTCTTTTGGGTATCAATATTAAAAGTCCCCTTCTGAACTTTGCCCAGCATGGCATGGTTAACATTGATGTTTGCGCCACCCTTCAGGTCAAAAGTCATACTCCCATAATCGCCTGCCGGCATCAGCCAGCTATTGCCTTTCCAATCGGGTTCCCAGCTCCAGCTATCGCTGTTTAAGGGGGCGGCTGTTTTGTTGATGCTTCCCCACCAGTCACCGGTGCCGTAAAAATACATTGGACCTTTAAAGTAACGGGAGATCCCGTCAGCATCTAGATCGAGGTACCAGGTTTTCTCTTCCCCGGCCCCGCCCGTCAATAAAGTCCAGGTTTCGTCACTGATAAATTCGGCATACATCTGATCGATTTTAAATGTCACAGGTTCGCCGTAGACAATGCCACCTCGGGTCTCGACACCAAATTTGACCGTGTACTCACCAGGGAAAGGCATTTTCAAGGTCACCTTTTTTTCCTGGCTCCGTCCCTGTGGATGCTCCCATAAAGCGGTGTATTTAGAATCCATCAGACTGGTTAAATACACAATATTGGGATTATTAGCGTCATGTTCAACGGTGAAAGCTTTTCCCTTCTCCAACTGTGCCGATGTGACATCGATGTCCCCCAGTGTATAATTCTCTGGAGAACAGGCTCCAAAGAGTACCATCGCCGCAAAGAAGCAGATGGCATATGTGAATATCTTTTTCATTTTTGTCTAGTTATAATTCAACGGATAGCAAATTCTACTAAGCTTTTGTCTAGTTCCAGCCGGCATTTTGTTTCAATACACCATTGGATAAAGTAATCTGCTTGTTTGGAATTTGCATAAATCCTTTCGTCGTCAAAAAACGCTCCTTAGTCACGATAACCTTCTCCGGCACCGAACCGCTAAGCACATCTTCTGTTGTTTCCAGTGTAGCAGCCGCATTATTTAGCCCCTGCCGCAATACATCCCAATAGCGGATACCTTCAAACGCAAATTCAAATTTTCTTTCCTTCAGAATATTATTTTTTGAAACTGCTAACGATACAAAATTGGCCTTATACGCTCTTTTCCGTACCTCGTCAAAGTATTTCTGTGCATTTGCGGAACCGAGCTCTGCCGCCATCAGCAAGACATCAGCATAGCGGATGACAAAGTAATCCTGGTCTTGGGACAATTGCATATCCTTATCCCCTCCTGTATTGGTAGTGCCATCTGGCAATGCCGTGGGAGCATATTTTTTTATGGTGTAACCAGTATACTCACGCTGGTCTTTCAGATCAAATCCCGTGATGTTCTCGCCATCGATATCAATAATTGAGGCGGTTTTGCGCGTATCCATGTTGTCAAACTCATTGAAGAACTTTTTGCTTACCGTACATGCCCCCCATCCTTGGCCATAAGGCGACCAATTTTTACCGCGCATGCCCAGAAAGACGACCCAGCGGTTGCCATCAACATAGCCGTTGTAGTTCGATGTATTGTTGAACTTCTGTGCAAATACAACCTCAACATTTCCCTTACCGGCATATTTGGAGATATCTAGTGTATTATTGCTTGCATTGGGGATATAACTCGCTGCCGGCCAAAGATTCTTGAAATCAGCCACCAGCGCAAACTGGCCGCTGCTGATAACCTCTTCCAGTCCCGTCAGGGCTTCGGCTTTGGTGATACCGATATCTTCGCCACCATAATAGCCTGAATAAAAGAGATAAACACGGGCTAGTAGCGCTTTGGCAGCAAATGGAGTTGCCCGACCATCATTGGTTGCCGCAGCTGACTTGGGGTAAGCTGTTGCTGGGATATTGGCAGCAGCAAATTTAAGGTCTGAAACAATCAGCTGATAAATCGCTTTGGGGTCCGACTGTGGGATATTCTCATTGGTCGGGCTTGTGAGCAGAGGTATGTTTTCGAATAAACGGACGAGATCAAAGTACATGGTGGCCCGCAGGAATTTCGCTTCCCCTTCAATGCGTGCCCGTACAGTTGTATTACCCGAAAAATCAGTGCCGTCCAATTTTCCCAATAGCGTATTGCACCTAAAAATTCCAGCATAGTAATCCGACCAGGTGCCGTCAAAGATATTGTTGTCCGATTGAGATTGTGCAATATCAAAACGGTCGATTGCCTGAAATGAGCGACCGTCTGTTGTACCTGTTCCGCCAAAACAATTGTCGGCGGCCACCTCTGCTGTCAGATAGAAAGACTGGCTGCCGTTGGAAGTCGTCCGTTGATAACCATCATAACAACCGACCAAAGCCATGTCAGCATCGGCTACCGTTTTATAAAAATTGCTTTCCAAAACGCTTGTCATCGGTTCGACATCCAAAAAACTGGATGAACATGATCCTAAGATTAAGGACCCAAATAACATGGAATGATAGATATAGCTCGTTTTTTTCATGATTTCTTGTGTTTAGAATTTAACATTTAGGCCAAATAATACAGTCCTTGGTCTTGGATAGTAACCGAGGTCGATACCCGATACCCAACCATCGGTTCCATAACCGATCTCGGGATCCATCCCATCATATTTGGTGAACGTGAACAAATTTTGACCTTGTACGTAGAAGCGGATCTGATTGGCATACTTCCATTTGATCAGCTTCGACAGATCATAACCTAAGGTCACATTGCTGATCCGAAGAAAGTCTCCATCCTGAATATAAAGGTCTGAAAACTGCCAGTTGACATTGGTTTCTGTAACGCGAGGGATCGTATTGGAAGTACCCTCTCCCGTCCATCGGTCTAATATTCTTGTGGTATAGTTTGCCTGTTTATTGGCATGATTGCGATAAGACTGTACAATTTTGTTACCGAGGGAGCCGTAGGCATTCACCGAAAAATCAAATCCTTTGTAATCTAGTCCAATATTAAATCCATAGGTAAAATTAGGCATGCCCACGCCCAGATTTGTTTTATCCGAGGCATTGATAATACCATCATTATTCTGGTCTACATATTTCACATCGCCCGGTTTTACATCCGCTTGAAGGATACCTTTCCCGGCTGTTTTCCAAGCGTCGATCTCGGCTTGGTTCTGGAATAGACCGTCTGTTTTATACCCCCAGAAGTAGCCAATGGGCAGACCATTTGCGGCACGGTAAAATTCTTCCGAATTATCGTACAACATAGCTGTCTGTCCGTGGATAATACCATCTTCGGTAGGTATCTGGCCAACCTTATTTTTGTTATAGGCACCATTTACCCCAAGACGGTATTTGACTTCATTGATCTTGTCCGCCCAATTTAGTCCCAGTTCCACCCCCGTATTCTTTACATCGCCCCCATTGATAAAAGGTGGCAACGTTCCGGTTGTCGCCAAAACAGGCGCTGTAACCAGCCAGTTCTTGGTCTTTTTGACATAAAAATCGGCAACGACATCCAAACGGCTGTTTGCAAATTTGGCGTCAAATCCGATATTGGTCTGTTCGGAAGTTTCCCAGGTCAGATTCGGATTGGATAAGCGGCTTGGATAAGCCCCAGCGATATTATTATTGCTTGTTCCAAAGACATAATGCGCTCCGGGATTGGATGAGGTGATACCTGTTGAGGTACTAATGGGCGCTGCATATTGAAAATCAGCGATATCCTGGTTACCCACCTGTCCCCATGAAGCACGCAGTTTGAGGAAGTTTACGCCAGCTAAATTTTCCTTAAAGAAATCTTCCGAAGAAATGACCCAGCCAGCCGACACAGAAGGGAAATATCCCCAGCGGTTGTTACGTGAAAATTTGGAAGAGCCATCTGCCCGTATTGTCGCATTCAGTAGGTACTTTTCCTTATAATTATAACCCAGCCTTCCAAAATACGAGACCCTTCGGGTGACATTTTCAGGCCGCCCCGATACAGTTCTGGTCTCCACCACATTACCCTTTTCATCCAAATGTGCCTGGCCTGTGGTATTGTCCAGATAAGCATGTGCAAAATCGTTGAACTGGGAAAGTAGATTCCAGTTGGACCCCGAAAGGTAAGTTCCCTGGTAACGTAACGATTCCATACCGACCATGGCCGAAAAACGATGATCCGTATTGATATCAAAATCATAAGAAGCGGTATTTGTCCAGGTCAGCGTATGACCTTTGCTCATGTTCTGTGAGGTCGTTGTATGATCTTGGTTGTAGGTGTAGATGGAGAAGCGGTATAAGGGTGTAAAACTTCTGTATTCCGAAGCATAATAGTTAAATCCCAACAATGAACAAACCTTTAGGCCTTTGATTGGTTCGATTTCCGCATAGATATCGGCCAGTAATTTTTGACCATCATTGGCGTTATTCGAATTAGTCATCATCACCCCATATGGGTTGCTGTCCCCATTGTACCAGGGTGAATTCGAAGTGTCATTGAAAGGACTTCCGTATAAGCCATTGTCCGAATACACCGGTGACAAGGGCGAAGTAGCAAAAGCACCACGCAGCGTATTGCTGTACTGATTGCCGACACTGATGCCTCGATTTTTAATGTAGTTAAAGTTGAGATGCTGCCCTATTTTCACAAAATTATCGAAAAGTTTATGTTCCGAGTTCGTTCGGAAACCATAACGCTGGTAGTTGGAAACGTCTTTACCTCCTACAATTCCTTCCTGGCCAATATAGTTCATTGATAAGGCGTAGGTGGATTTCTCATTGCCACCGGTAAGGCCAACATTGTAATTATCCATTTTCGCATTATCCTTGAACATGTAATCCATCCAATTCGTATTAGCCAGACCGTCCATGCCGTTAAAATCAATCACCGCGGCCCCCGAATTCAGCGATTGCTCATTCATGATCAGCTTGTACTGATCTGCATCCAGCAATTTTGCTTTACGCGAAACGTTCTGAATGCCCGTATAGCCATCAAACGACAGCACATTTTTTCCCGCAGCACCCATTTTAGTGGTGACAAGGACCACTCCATTTGCCGCCTGCGATCCATAGATGGCGGCCGAAGCGGCGTCTTTAAGCACATCGATAGACTGGATATCAGCCGCATTCAGGACCGAAATATCCCCTCCTGGGACGCCATCAATGACATACAGGGGACCGGAATTGCCGATTGTTCCCAATCCACGGACGACAACTTTCATATCCGCCCCGGGCTGACCGGAGGTGGAGGTGATGGACACACCCGGTGCTTGTCCCTGAAGGGATTGTAATGGATTCAATTGGTTACGTTTCTGCAATTCTTCGCCTTCAACCTTTAGGTTTGCTCCTGTATTCAATTTTTTCTTTTGCACACCATAACCTATCACCACTACTTCTTCGAGGTCAGAAGATTGTGGTTGTAGGCGGATTACCATATTGGGGCCGGTAATTTTAACTTCCTCCGTTTTATACCCCACGTAAGTAATGGTCAATATAGTCCCTGTGCTGGCCTTCAGTGAAAACTTGCCCGAATCATCACTGCTTGTTGAAATCTTCTGATTCTTTACGCTAATACTCGCTCCCACGATCGGCAAGCCTGAATCAGCCGAAACAACCGATCCTGTGAAGGATTGTGCCCAGACCAAAGAGGTCACGCTGGTCATGACCACGACGGCCATGCCCCTGCTCAACAATTGTTTGCTTATCATATGTCTTGATTTATAAATTGGTTTTTATTTATTTTAATTTGATCCGTACAGCTTTTCCGATATAGGATACTGCTGTTGATTTTTTTGATGGTACATCCAGTCCGACTACGTTCATGTCGCTGATAAAAATGATATTGAACTTTCTTTTGGTCAACATGCCCTCGAAATCTCCCTGACGATCAGCCAAAGACAGTACGTGCGTCGAATTGTCATAACTGAAATCAATGCGACTGTATTTCCCTTTTTCATAATTATAGTTGCTTCCTTCGTCTTCATAGAGTGAAAATTGACCGTTCGCTCCTGCATAGACGTAAAGATCCAGCACATCCGGTTTTTTCTCCGTCGTATATTGCAGTACAGGTCCAATAGGTAATATAGCTCCGGCCCGGACATAGACTGGAATACGTTCATAGGGTGCCGCAACGAGCAGATCCTGCCCACCTGCTATCATCTTGCCGCTGTATAGATCATACCAGCTGTCTCCTTTCGGGAAGTGTATCTTGCGTGAGGTTGCTCCTTTTTCTGTGACTGGATTGATGAGTAAAGATGGGCCCCAAAGATATTGGTCATTGCTGTCGAATCCATCTTTGTCTTGCGGGAAATCCATGGCAAGTCCACGTATCATCGAATAGTCTTCGAAAAAAGTCTTTGCCGCCAGACTGTAATTGTAGGCGAGTAATTTATACCTTAGGTTGATCGCATAGGTCATGCTTTTATAGGCTGGATGATCCGCAGGAGCAATATGGTATGGCTCGCGATACGGATATTGTCCATGCGCCCTGAACAAGGGCAAGAATGCGCCATATTGATACCATCGGCTATTGAGCTCGCGCCATTCTTCCAAATCAGTAGTATTCGGTTTGTGAAATCTGTTTTCGACCAAAAAGCCACCAGCATCCATTGTCCAATACGGTGTGCCCGACATCGAGAAATTGATTCCCCCGGCGATCTGGTCTTTCATATCATGCCATCTGGAGGCAATATCACCGCTCCATGCTGCCGCAGCATAGCGTTGTTGTCCGGCAAAAAAGGATCGTGTCAAGATAAAAACCCGTTTATTGGGATCTGTCGCCCGCTGACCCTCATAGATACCTTTTGCATTTTGTAAAGGGAACGCATTATAATAGCGGACAGAGGAACCTATGTTCGGCTGAAAAACCGATTTGCGCTCGTCCAAATCAATATTGGAGTGAATATCTGGCTCACTGGCATCCATCCACCAGGCATCGATCCCGATTTTGAAAAGATTGTTGTCCAACAATTTCCAAAACCCATCGCGTGCTTCTTTGTTGAAAGGATCATAAAAGGTGGAGGTATAACCTTTTCCGATCCAATCTTTTCTGCCATCGTAGATATTGCGTGGATAGATCCATTTATTGGCCTTAAATTCTTGGTATACGGAAGACTCTTCATTGATTTTGGGCCAGGCCGAAATCATGATTTTAAAGTGTTGGTCATGTAATTTTTTGACCATTGCCCCAGGGTCTGGGAAGCGCTTCAGATCAAACTTTTGGCTCCCCCAGTCATTTTCAGCCCAGTAAGACCAATCCTGCACAATATTGTCGATTGGAATCTTACGTTTGCGAAATTCAGCTGCAACCTCTTCGATTTCCGCCTGCGTCTTGTAGCGTTCTCTGCTCTGCCAAAATCCAAAGCTCCAAAGCGGCATAATCGGTGCCTTGCCGGACAAGTGGCGATACCCAGCAATAACCTCATCCATTGATTCACCCTGCACAAAGTAATAGTCAATAGCATCTCCGGCTTCCGAATTAAAGGAAAATAAGTTTTTACGCGCTTCTGGGATGGGGCTTTGCCAGTTTAAGGTAAAATAAGATTCACCCCCATCTGGTATCCATTCCATCCGGATCCGGTAAGTTTTATCTTTCTGCATGTCCCTTTCTATTTCAAAGGTACCAGCATTCCAGGATTGCCGCCAGCGGTCGGCAACGAGCTCACCGTCTATCCAGACTTTCATATAACCCGAATATTTAAAATGCAGTACATGCTTGCCCGTATAAGGCGAAGCAAGGCTCCCCTCATAAATGACCTTACTGTCGGCCAACTTTATCCCCGTTGGAAACTTGTGCTGATCCGTTAGATAGCCATAATCGATGATCGATTCCGGTCGGGTTAGGAATACTTCGTCGGCCTTGTTCCGATTTACATAGGTCGCCGTGAGCCAACCTGGTTCACCTTCTTTTGACAGCAGCTTGAAGGCATTTAAGGGCAGCAACGGCCTGACGTCACCTGCCTTAGTAATGGAGTAATTGTGCCATAAGATACCGTAGTTGTTGGTTGATAGCAAAAAAGGGATCCCGATTTCCGTATTGTACTGCAGCAAAGAAACTTGCTTCCCGCGGTTATAGTTCATGATGGCATTCTGATGTTGACCAAGTCCATAAATCCCCTCTTCGGAATTGACAATAAAGTCTTGGTTAATGTGATAAAATGCATCACCTTGATAACTATTGGCTAAGAAAGAACTTGAATTCCGTTTTGCTTCTTTAAAGATGGATTGTCCCTTCAGATCAAAAAACGCTACTTTGCCACTCACCAAAGAAACGATTGCCTGCATATTGGCTGTTTTTAAATTTACGGTGGAGTCGCTTGAGCTGACAGCCAGTGATTTCACTTGACGACGAAGTGAATCAATGATCACCAGGCTCGTTTGTTTTGGAAAGGCAGCACCGGCCGGAACAGCTGTGATACGCATGATTTTGTCCGTCACCACATCTAAATAGACATCTTGATCAATGGAAGTTTCCGAATTTTTGAAGCTGACTTTAACACCAGTTGGAGTTTTTTCATAATGAGCTTTGTTGGTCTGCCCGAGTCCATGTTGTAGCATGGCGAAGAGCATCAAACCACTTAAAGCATACGTTAAGTTGCGCATTTAAATAAGATTATTGGTTACTATATTTCCCTTGGTTATTACGCGTCCTTTCCTACCGAAAGAACAAATCAAATATAGCGTGCAACCGGTTGTATAAAGGTGATGATTTGTTAACTTTTGGGGGCTATTTTGTTAACATACAAAATATAATACAGAACCTAAATAGTATTTAAGCGCCAGTTTTACAGCTGTTTGCGGTAGAATGAGGGCAAATTGCCAAAAGCAGATTTAAAATATTTGCTGAATTGTTTGGGATTTCCGAATCCTACAGTATACGCAATTTCGGCCATTGATAATTTTGAGTTCTGAACCAGATGCATAGCACGTTTAAGCCGGATATGACGGATGTATTCCATCGGCGAATAACCCGTAATGGCAAGCACCTTTTTGTAAAGCCCTACGCGGGTGATGTTCATTCCTTTGGCCAGCAGTTCGACAGAAAGCGACGAGTCACTGAGGTCCTTTTCAATTTCCTTTACCAGCGTACGGATAAACTGTTCATCGGCAGACTCAATATCGGGTTGGGTCAGTTGGACGTCAATCTGTTTTTTATAACGTTTTACCAAGCTCTGCTGCTGATTGAGTATCTGCGCCAATTTAGAACGCAGCAGACTGATATTAAAAGGCTTGTTGATGTAATCTGTAGCACCGGCCTGCAAGGCTTCCAGTTCAATTTTCTGATTGACTACCGCCGTTACAATCAGCACAGGGATATGGACCAGCTTAGCCTGGACTTTTATATAGCGGCAAAAATCCAACCCACTCTCCCCGGGCAGGCTGAGATCGGTGATGACGAGATCAACTTGTTGCTTGCTTAAAATCAATTTCGCCTCATTGACACCTTTTGCAGAGTGGATTACGTAGATTGACCTTAGGGTCCGCTCCAGGTAATGGAGGAAGTCAATATCATCTTCGACCAATAAAATAGCGGGTTTATCCTGCTTGTTGCTTTCGACGGGATCAGTGCTCGTTGCGACCTTATTTAAAGGTAGTTGAACATAAAATGTCGTCCATTGCACATTGCTGCTCAGCCTGATATTTCCACCCAAAAATTCTACATAGTCTTTTACAATAGAAAGCCCGATACCCGTACCCTGATTTAGTTTTCCATTTGGCACAGCCAGTTGCATGTAACGTTCAAAAACGCGGGATTGTAAGTTTTCAGGAATCGCTGCACCTTGATTTTGAACTTCAATAAGCAGTACCTTTCCTACTTCTTGTTCAGTTACTTCGGCATTGAATACCACAATACCGGATACTGGGCTAAACTTGATCGCATTTGACATCAAATTGAAAATAATGCTTTCCAGTTTGTTTTTGTCAAACCAGGATGGATATATGTCTTGGGCAATATTGACCTGTAGGGAGATCTGATTGCTTTGGGCCATTCCGGCAAAGGCATCGAGTTGTTCGCGGATAAATCCCATGAGGTCTCCATACTCCTCATTCAGTTCCAGTTCACTTTTCTCCAATTTTCTAAAGTCCAGCAGCTGATTGACCAATTTAAGCAGGCGGTCGGCATTCTTCTTGATTAAGTTTAGGTCAGCTTTTTTTTCTGGATGCTGTTCTTCATCCAACAACTGCTGTGCTGGGGTTAGGATCAAGCTGATCGGAGTCCTGAACTCATGACTTATATTGGTAAAGAAACGTGTTTTTAAAGCATCCAGCTCCTTTGCCTGTGTTGCCTGTTCCTGGGCGAGGTAAAGTTGATTGCGCGTCTTGACACGTAGTTTTGTCAAATAAAAATAAGCCCATAGGACGGCTAGTAGCAAACAGGCATAAAAAAGAAAGGCCCAGGTAGAACGCCAAAAAGGCGGCTGTATATCGATTGTCAAAAGTAGTACACCATCCGACCAGCTATTCGAATCGATAGCGTGCCGAATATACAAGCTGTAGCTGCGGGTGTCCAGATTGGTAAAACTGGCCCGCATAGTTCCCGGTTCAAAATCAAACCATTCATCACTTAGACCAGCAAGCTGATATTGGTAGAGTCCATTATGCTGTTGCAGATAATCAAAGGTGGAGAGCTCCAGGGAGATGGCATTTAGATTGTATGGAAGGCTTAATTCATTGAGATTATTCAGGGCTTGATCATAGATGACCCGACCTGCAAACTCCTCACCTACTGCTACCCGCTTGTTGAATAAATAGAGATTGGATAACACTGGCAATATCAGCTCACTTTTGTCACTGATTTTTGTAGGATCAATGAAGTTAAATCCTTTTGGCCCGCCAAAAATAAGCCTTCCATCCCGCATTTTTAAAGCAGCGTTCTCATTAAAAACATTCCCCTGTAGGCCCAGTTCCTGTGTAAAGTTGCGGATAATAAATTTTTGTGCCTGCCCCTTACCGACGATCTCCGACAGGCCTTTATTGGTTGAGGCCCAAATATTACCTTGATTATCGACCAGCAAAGCTAGGATTGCATCATCACTGAGTCCATCCGCCTGTGTCAGGTAGCTGATTTTTTTATCATCTATCACATGCAGACCCTCTTGTGTTGCTACCCAAATACGGCCATTTTTGTCTTCCTTTATATCATAAATCAAATCGTTCATGAGTTTTAGGCGCGAACTTCCCGTACTGATATAGCTGATCTTATCATCAGGCCCCAGCAATGCCAAGCCTGTAGCTGTGCCGATCCAGAGCCGTTTTTTTGAATCCTCAAATAAGACAGAGATATAATTGCTGTTGATAGGTTCCCCCTGCCGGGTGTATGTTTTCGAAAAGCGCGACGTTTTTTTATCAAACAGGTAAAGACCCGTGCTCAGTGTTCCTACCCAAAAACGATGCTGACTATCCTCATAGATCTCCCATACACTGTCGTCATTTAGCTCTCCAGGAGCCGAATCACGATGGAAAACCTGAAAATCTTTGCCATTGAAACGGCACATACCACCTCGATAAGTCCCTATCCAGAGCGTATTGTCTGCATCCAGGAATAAGGAAACGATCACATTGCTACTCAGGCTCTTCGGGTTGCCCGGATCATGAAGATATTGAGTAAAAGTCTTCTGTCTAATATCGTAATAGAGCAATCCGCCTCCATTTGTTCCGATCCAGAGATTACCTTTGCGATCCTCTACAAACTTATTGACATCATCAAAAGGGAGCGATTTGGGGAGGCCGGGATAGCTCTTGATTAAGGAGAATAACAATAAGTTGGGATGATAATAACTGATGCCGCCTTTGTACGTCCCAGCCCAGATAATACCTGATTTATCCCGATATAAGGACGTTATACTATTGTAAGGTAGGCTTCGTAAATCATATTTGTCATTCCCAACGATTTCGATACTGGTGGTTTTCTTATTGTAGATGTTGATCCCTCCATGATCGGTGCCCAGCCAAAGCTGTCCCCGGTCGTCTTGCACGATATTACCCACAAAAGGATTGGAAAGTTCCTTTTGTAAATGATGAATTTGTCCGTCTTTTGGATCAAGCCAGTAAACCCCGATCGGAATATCTTTTGAGAATATCCAAATGGCGCCATCGCGATCGGTAAACAGATTATAATTAATCAGCTTATTTGGGATTGGTAGCCTGCTGGTCTTAATACTTTGCAGTGACTTGGTATCGATATTGGCGATTAGGCCGTTTTCGTAGATTACCCAGATGGTCTGGCCGCTGCCGGAAATTACATCGGTGATTTTGCTGTCCTTGGTCAACTGCGGCACCTTGCGATACGTTTTCTTTAGGTAATCGTACAAGATCAGGGACCGATCGCTATACAAAAGTGCAAAGCTATGCTCATCCAGGGGCCTGATAGCATAGACATCCATGACAGGCAGCTTTAGGGCAGCCAGCAAGGAATCTATTTGTTGAACGATGATACCTGCGCGTTGATCATATACATTCATGCGATTTGCGGTACGAATCCATACATTTCCTTCGGGTCCTTCAAAGAGTCCCGAAATGACATTGCCACTCAGTCCGGTACCTTTACTGGCAGAATAACGAAAATTTGTGAATTGTACCCCGTCAAACCGGCTCAGGCCAGATTCGGTACCAAACCAAAGGTAATTGTACTTATCGCGGAGTGCACAATTGACGTGATTATGAACCAAGCCTTGGTCAGAAGTTAAGGTTTTAAAAGCGTAGTTGTTGACCTGGCCCCAAGCCGAAGATTGCCCTAACAAAAGGAGAAAAAAGAGGTGGAGATACGCGTATAAAAAAGACTTAAGCTGCTGCATTGGTTATGATCTCCCCAATGATACAAAAATTGAGCAAATCCAGCAAGTCCCAATACGCTTTTTAATGCGAACACAATGCACCTTTATTTAAGGTAGCTTATAAAGAATGATATACGGCAGATAACAATTTAAGAGCTCCATCGTGTAAAGACAAGCTTGTTGACTATATGTTGACAAGCTATGCATCATACAATAGAAATTGCATCATAAATAGATTTATGATGCAATTATTCTGCGCTAACGCTAAAGCAGTATTTTGTGTTCCATCAGATATGCCAATGCTTCGGTGACTGCCTGTTCGCTGCTTTTGGGGTTAAACCCCAGTTCAGTTCTTGCCTTAGAAATATCGAAATCCTGTTGAAGGCCTGAGAACATTGCAATATCTTTTGTCGTGATTATGGGTGGTTTCCCTTTTAACTTCGCTGACAACTGCATCAGTCCCGCAATCCCATAGAGCACAAACTTGGGCACAGAAGCTGGAATACGTAGGTTAAGTGTAGGATATAGTTTTTGTGCTATTTTGGTTGTATCAGTGATGCGCATACACTTTTCATTTGCGAGTATGTACCGCTCCCCTGATTTTCCTTTCGTGGCGGCGAGATAACAGCCTTCGGCGACGTCTTTGACATCCACCCAATTGAGTGCAATATTGGTGTCGACGGGAATCTGTTTGGTTAATATCAATCTTAGGATATCATAGGAAACATTCAGGGGAAGAGCAGCTTCGCCGCCGATCATGGCACCGGGCATCACAGAGATCAATTCGACACCCCATTCCTTCGCCAATTTAAGCGCTAGCGTTTCTCCGTCATTCTTCGAATTGTAATAGGCATCCCTGCGATCTGGATTGTAACCGTTCGATTCTTTGGTGGGTGTGTACGTATAGTTCAGCGCGGCTATGGAACTTACATAGACGATTTTTTTGACACCTGCTTCAGCAGCGGCTTCAATGGTATTTCGTGTCCCCTGCATATTCACCTCGTAGATCTCTTTTTGTGGATCTTTTGCCCACAATTTAAAAGCGGCACCCACAGCATAGAAGGTTTCGACGCCTTGTAATGCTTTTTTAAATGCAGCTTTATCCCTGATGTCTGCCTGGACGACTTCGCAATTCAGCCCTTTTAGACTGTCGCTGCGGCTGATATTCCGCACCGATGCGCGTACCTGAAAGCCTTTTTCGATCAATAATCTGACAAGGTTATTACCTAAATGTCCGTTCGCACCGGACACCAGTACCAAATTTTTAGTTGACATGTGTGTAGATTTTAAATGTTATGGCAAAGTTCTGCCCTGGCGATTTAAAACCACTTCACAAATGTTACCTAATGATCCGTTTACGGATGCGGCTCAAACTTTTGGGGTTCATGCCCAGAAAAGAAGCAATATACTGCATCGGGACGTTGTGGAGCAATTCCGGCTGCTCGGCCATCAGTTTCAGATAACGTTTTTCAGCTGTAAGCGTTGCCAATTCCTTTGCTCGTTTCTCATTGTAGGATAGCGACTGTTGAAACACATAAATACTGAAATCTTTAAATGCAGGTGATTGTTCAATGAAAAGATCAAGATTCCTTTTGCCGATTCGCAGTAGTTCACAGTCTGTGATGCATTCCAAATTTTCATCCGATCGGGTTTGATTGTTGAAGTTGACAAACGAAGTGATAAATCCCGGTGGGCAGTTGATATGCGTTGTTACCTCATCACCCTTATCGTTATAATGAAACAAGCGGACAAAGCCCGATACAACAAAATACAGATAAGCTGGCACCTGCCCCTCCTCCTCGATGATATGGTTTTTAGGAAACTTTACCGGTTCCAGATAATGTTGGCACAAATCCTTTTCCAGACTTGAAAGCGTGACCTGTTGTGTAATTAGTTCAATAAACTTTGTGTGCATCTCCTACCGATTATTTTCTTTTGCAATATAGGGAATAAATCCATGTACCATAGTGCTCTTTTTCTGGAATAGAACCGATCAAGAAATACAATCTCATTCAGATAAACCACAAATCAAAGCGGATACCTATCCAGCTTCGATTTGTGGTTACGGCGACCTGTAATGGTCAGCAGCAAACGCTATCTTAAAACAGAAAGCTGTATTTCAATACCGACTGTAGTCCACGTAACGGAATGGTTTGTCGATTTTCCAGGTTCGCAGTCAAGCTGTAACTGGTGTATAATTTTTTATTGAGGATATTATTGATGTTAAGTTCCAGACTATGTTTGCTTTTAAGTGGTTTGTAACGGATGGATGCATCCAGAAAGCCATTGGCAATTGGATCAAGGGCACTGCTTTGATAACTACCGTAGCTCCAGGTTCCTTTCACAAATAAGTAGGTGCCGACAACATACAGCATACCGAGGCTATGGGTATTTGAGGTATAGCGGTTGGAATTTTGTTCCTGCTCGCCGCTAAGCTTATTCAAAAAAGTGCTATAGCTATACTGATAGGTCAATGTCGTATGGGAGATTCCCTTATATTCAAGCCGCGGACTTAAGGTCATCGTAGTGCCGGTGGCTGCCGCAAATTGACCATTCAAAAGTTGATTGTATTTATTTTGATTTGCAGTTGCATTGAACCCCAAATAAATTCCCTCTTTCAATAAGGATTTGGACATACCCAGTGTCAGACTATTGGTCGTTGTCCGATTATCATAGGGCAGCAATTTGCTGATGATCCCCTGCTGTGTTACATCCTGACCGATTAGATAATCATTTTGTGTCTGTAAATGCGAAGCTGTTACATTCATGTAAAATAAGCTGATTGGCCGTTCGATGTTATAGCGTAGTATATAAGCTTGACTCGAAGTGAAATACAAGGGTGCAGCAAAACTTTTTATTTCCCTAAAATTACTTAGGATTGGATTCGGGTAAAGCTGATCGAGGTCTGAATTTTCTTGATTAAAACGGAGTGATAACAGGAAGTAATCCCTATTGGGCAGGTAAGCCTGCAGGGAGGCAGATGGTGTAAACAACAGTTTCGTTGTTTTTGTCGCGGATCCTACCAGACGATCAGCAATATCCCATCCATTCCAGGTCAGAGGAAGAGCTCCGGATAAGATAAAATTCTTATTTTTCCAGTCCAGCTTTACACCAGCAGACATTTGCTGTTGTTTCCAGCGTAAATTGTTGTCGGGAAACCTTTCGTTATCAAATACAGATCCATCTTTGACCAGGTTTAATGCCGAATTCAGTTCTTTATCGAGATAATTCAAACGGGCAAAATATGTCCGTTTTAAGCGCGTATTGTTACGTGTATAGGCGACCTGAATATTTCCGCTGGTCTGCGGCAGAGAAACGGCTTGCCGAACCTCATCGTAGGGCTGATTTTCATTTAAATAATTCGCCATCACACCGGGTGATACTTCCAGCCGGTCTGTATGCCATTTGCGCTCCAGATCCAGATTAAAGGTGATCAGGTCCTTGTTTTTTAACTTGGGCGTATACTCCATGGATTCGGCAATAAAATTCAGCCGATCCCGACCCCATTGATCATAGCGTGCCCCATCATCCAGTAACCAGGTATGATGGTTTTGGTTTTCGGCTTTAAAATCAATTGTATTTTTTAAATAATAGCGATTATCGTTACCTTCCAATGTAAAGCTACCGCGCCCATAAAACGGTTTTTTTGTGGTATTATAATAATTATTGTAGGTAACCTCACGACCATCGGCCAACAGATATCTTTGCGTACCATCGCTCATGAGTCGCTCCCTGTCGGCCCATAGATTGCCATTGACGCTGGAACTCCATTGTTCGGAGGATTTATAAAACTGATTCGTATTAAAGGCTACGGACCGGTTGTTGTAATACTTATTTGTCGGTACAGCGGGAGTTGCTGCTGCAATCGGTTCAGTCAGGTTGAATGAGCCAATGGATTCCACATCATTGTTTATGCGTTCACCTATGGAATTATATTGCAGCGTATTTAAAGTTTTATACTTCTTTTTGAAGCTCATCGTATTTCCATTGACGAAGCCATCGAACGGTGCGGCAATACCAATTGTAGCTTCCCCGGACCAGATCATTTTAGCATCTTCGTTCAGAACGAGATTTAATGCGACATCTTCGGAGTTGCTTACCCCCTGTTTGACTTTTTTATGTTCATGATTTTGGACCAGCTCCACGTCTTTTACCGCTTTGGGCTGTATCGTTCTGGTGCCTACGCCATAGCCATTCTGAAAGATATTGTCCCCATCAACATACATGCGGCTGACGGTCTTGCCATTGTGTTTGATGACACCATTGTCGTCCACCTCAATGCCAGGCATGCGACGCAGCACATCGCCGATATTTCTGTCTTCTGCCGAGACAAAGTTATTGACCGCATAACGCGTGGTATCACCTGCGCGGCGTACGGCCAACGGTCTGCTCCTGACTGTGACATCTGCCAGTTGAATAGATTTTTTGACCAGCTCAAAGTCCACTTTCTGGTTCTGGTCTTTATATTCCTTCCGAACTTTCTCATAAGAGATATGACTCACCTCGATCCATTGGACCTTGGACATTTCTTCTTTCGTCAGATGAAATGCATACTGACCTGTACTATTGCTCCTGACTGTATGGAGGCTACTATTGGCATAGCCGATCACGATGGTCGCATAAGCTATTGGTTGCTTGTCGCTGCTGATAGTACCTTCGATTTTCTCCTGTGCAAAAACAAGTGTGGACAGTACGGACAGGTATAGACTGCAAAAGATATCTTTCATTGGGATCCTTAATTGATGGTACGTTCAACCGGGTTATTCAGCTGAAACTTTTGTTTATCTTTTCCGGCTTGCTTCATCAGCGCTTCCGCCTGTTCACGCGTGATCTCCCTTCCGTCCTGCGTCTTGAAACTTACTGTTGCATCAGGCGGTAACTGAGCCATCATTGCACCCAGCTTGTCTGCTTTACTGTTTTCAAGTGCTTTGCGGTATTTCTCATAGGGAAGTTCGGGTAATTTGTCGATCTCCATCAGGGGCATCTTGTCTGTGACCTTATCGAGTCCGGCATAACGAAAGCGAACTTCATTGGTCACATCGCTTGCTTCAAGAATGGCGCCGGGCAGGCCATGCAGCTTCCAGGGACCGACAGGAAAAGGGATTTCTTCGGTAAACCAGGCTTCATAGGTACGGCCACCAAATTGTCCGATAGCTTTTGTGCAGGCATAACCTCCGATATCTCGCTTTTCTTCGGTGATGGCCCAATCTATTTTGTAATTTTTATTGGGGCACACCTTATACAACTGGCCCAGCATGGTTACAAGGCAGGGACGCTCTCCAGTTCCGAAAGGTGTATAGAGATTGACCAATGCATCCGACTGGTCGGCAGCATCCATACTGATATGGAGCGAGCCCTGCTCCTGATTCTTTTCCATCGGTGCCATCGAATAGAAGGAGCTCCCCTTACCAATGTATAAATACATGGAACGTGTAATCAGGTCTTCTTTTTTTGTAGTGTCAGCAATATGTTCAAAATCATATTTAATAAACATATCCACCTGATTGTCCTGGGCAAATAACTTCTGTGCGAAGAGAAAAAGACCGATAGTAACGGTCAGTAAAAACTTTGTTGTGTTCATTTTTAGTATTTTTATCTTATCAATGCATCAAAAGTAATATGGCTTAACAGCCCCCTTTATAATCGCTTTGTTAAATACTGTTAACCAGGCGCAGGATTGTTAATTACTGTTAAGTAATGTTATGAACTGTTAGCAAATCCCCGTTTTTCGCAGATTTTAGCTAGCATTGTAGTTGAGAATTTTATGATGACCACACACAGGAAAACACGCATTATCATTGCCTTGCTCATTGCCAGTACCATAGCTGTTATTGTGATGCAGCTATTTTGGCTATCCAATGCCTTTCGTATCAATCAGCAAAAGGAGAAGATTATCATTCAGGGGGCAGTCAAAGATGCGATAGATGTCGTTCGCCTCAAAACATATTTCGGTATTGACAGCTCTCTTTCTAAAGAGCAGTCCTCGATTCTGCGTGCCATGGGTGGCATACTCGATCAGGTATCTAATAATGAGCTGAAAGGTGTTGAGATCCGGCGGCAGATCACAAAGGATTCCACAGCAAAGAAAAACTGTGATACCTGTGCGGCCGGCCCGAAGAAAACCGCACATGAATTTCGGATGGATATCGCCGAACGTGACAAGGATATGGAGAAGAAGCTTGTTGATTCGGTCTTAGCGGCCACCAACGGGGGCAAGCGACCCAAGAAAGTTAAAGTCAGTACAAGTTTTGTCAAAGACAGTTTCGTTCAGATCCCTTCGCGCAGCGTCCACAAGGCGGAGTTGCCATCTGCTGATACAGGCTGCTTAAAAAAACAGGTTCAGCCGACAAAGCTTTCATCAGCGGCGCAATCGAACGGTTCTGCAGTTAAGGTTTACGCCGATGATACCGAATCCACACAAAGTAACATGGATACATTAGCCATTGGTCGGCTGTTGGATTCGCTGATCAAGACCAATTTTGAAGATCTGCAGTTGAAAAATCAATTTAAAGTTGCCTTTTCTGCTCTTGCAGATAGCACAAAACAGCGCTTGGATTCCACTAGCCACTACCTTTTGGTGCGGAGTACCATCAGCCCTGTGTATAATGCCGAAATTACTGTAAAACCCGATGTACTGACGAGTTTACAAAGTATGAAATGGCTTTTCTTCGTTTCGTTGCTTATTTTGGGCATGCTTTTTTATACGGCGCTAGCACTCATTAACTCATTCAATCGTGAGAAGCAAATGACCGAGATCAAGAATGATTTTATCTCCAATATGACGCACGAATTCAAAACACCGATCGCCACCGCGAGCCTGGCTGTGGAGCTGATGAGCAAATTTGGGATAAAGGACAACCCTGAAAAACTCGATGAATACCTCAATATCTGTGGCGCTGAACTCAAACGTGTATCCAGCATGATTGAAACCGTACTTCGGCTGGCGCAGGATGATCCTTATATTTTGGAAAAAGAGCCCACAGATCTCAGTCAGATCCTGCATGATTTTCAGCGCCAGACAAAGTCTAAACTGGATGAAGTGAAAGGAACGTTGACACTCACAATTGCCGACGATTTTCCGAATGTCGTGGTGGATAAGACTCACTTGGAAAACATTCTCTATAATTTGCTCGACAATAGCCTAAAATATAGTCATCAGGCGCCCGATATCCAGCTCCGTGTTAGCCTGGAAAAACAGTATTTCAGCCTGTCCTTTCGCGATAATGGGATCGGCATTCCCAAGGACTATGTTGACCGTATATTTGATCAGTTCTTTCGAGTGCCCATGGGCAATGTTCACGCAACAAAAGGCTTTGGTCTGGGCTTATCGTATGTTAAAAAAATCGTGGAGCTACACGGGGGGACAATCCGAGTGGAGAGCTGCCTGGACATGGGGACCACATTTATCCTTCACATCCCTCTTAAATCTTAATCCGTCCGTTATCATCGTATGAACAAAATTAAAGTATTATTGGCCGAAGACGAGCCCATGATGGGTAAGTTGATCAAGGAAGCCTTAGAGCTTCGTGATTTTGAGGTAATCTGGGCTGTTGATGGTCTCAAGGCCTTTTCATCCTTCTGTGTAGTGCGACCTGACATCTGTATATTTGATGTGATGATGCCCTACAAGGATGGATTTACCTTGGCGCAGGAAGTACGTGGGCTAGCTAGCGAAGTTCCAATTATATTTCTGACAGCAAAGTCAACGATTCAGGATCTGGCCACGGGTTTTGAGGTCGGTGCCAACGATTATATCAAAAAGCCATTCAGCATGGAAGAATTGATTATTCGTATGCATGCCCTTCTCAATAGGCGTTCCGCCCTAAAGCACACTGAGGGCAGCGCGGCTGAAGAATATGCTATTGGCAAATACTATTTTAGTTTCAAAAATCTGCATCTTACCATTGGGAGTAAGCAGCAGCAGCTGTCTTACAGGGAGGCCCAATTGTTGAAGCTGCTCGTTGATCATCAGGATGCCGTACTCGACCGTAAGGTGGCGCTGGACTATGTATGGGGGGATGATAGTTATTTTAATAGCCGGAGCATGGATGTCTTTATCAGCAAACTGCGCAAATTTTTGGAAGCGGATCCCAGCATTAAGATTGTCAATATCCGCGGCAAGGGATTTAAGCTGGTTGTTGGTTAAATAATATGCAGTGACTAAGCCTGTTCCCTAAGGAGAACAGGCTTCATGTAACAACTAATGGGGAGTTATTTTGCGTTTTTCTTAGCTGTAACGTCGTTACGTATCTCTTGTGAAAGCGCTTTTGTTTCTTGAAGCGCGTTGCGCAAACGTGTACCTGCAGCTTTGTTATTCTTGTTGAAGAATGCTTCTGCATCTTTCTCCGCTCCTTCGATCAGAGCTTTCAGTTGATTAAACTTATCCATTTTATAATAATTTATTGAATTAAACTTGTTGCATTTTAGCAAGAATGATGCCTATATTCAACCGCTTTGCCTGTAGTCCCATATCGCCAAAATTTATGGTGAATACATCCTCACCTTTGTTGCCGCTATTGTAGTTATCCAAGATAAGACAGAAAGAAATCAGCAGATGAATTCCAAAACTTTTGTTGCGAGCGCATTGTTCTAAACTAAAAAATACTAAACAGCTTGTTTTCCAAAAGAAAATAAAGGTTTATCGCTCGATTAAAGTCAGTTTACATTTACACTGTTCACATTGACACTGTCAAAGTAAATCATAACAATCAAAAGTATAAAACTATGCCCGAAGGCCCTTCCATCGTATTGATTAAAGAAAATCTCCAGCAATTTATAGGCGAAAAGGTAACAAGCGCCTTTGGAAATGCCAAATTCGATAAAGATTGGCTTGCTGGAGAAGTGTTAACGACCATCAAGACCTTTGGTAAGCAAATCTATCTGGTGTTTGATCAAGCAGCGATACGTATTCATTTGCTTATGTTCGGTTCATACAGTGTTGATGAACAGACCAAGCCTGAAAAGAGTTTGCGTCTGATGATCCAGTTTGAAACAGGCAGCATATTTTTCTATACCTGCTCCGCAAAACGGATTGATAAATCCTATCTATCTGAAATTGACTGGCAGGCGGATGTGATGAGCGATATATGGAACCCGAGTCAGGCTAAGAAAAAATTGAAATCCATGCCAGCAGCTATGGTATGCGATGCGCTGCTTGATCAAAATATTTTTTCGGGCGTAGGAAATATTATTAAAAATGAGGTGCTCTTTCGAATTGGTGTCCAGCCCGAAAGCTTGATCGGCAACCTACCTCCAAAAAAGATAGCGCAGCTCGTCGCCGAAGCACGTCGTTACAGCTTTGATTTTTTAAGTTGGAAAAGAGATTTTGTCTTAAAAAAACATTGGTTGGTACATACTAAATCCGTCTGTCCGAAATGTGGCGAAAAACTTGCCCGAGGTCATTTAGGCAAAACCAAACGGAGATGTTTTTATTGCCTAAATGACCAGAAACTATATTAGTTCAAATATATGTTTTAAAGCACAACACTATTTATCCTGATCAGTTTCTTTTCTTTTCTCTTCTTTCACGATGGCCTTGGACAAAGGCCGCGTATCGGGTGTATTTGCAAAAGCATTACCTTCTTTTTTCAATTCTTTTTCCTCTTCCTTCGCATCATCTGTGCTTTTCTTAGGTTTATTGTTATTTACAGCCATAATTTTATACTTGAATGATTCCTATTTTATAAGCCTTGCTAATCACTTTTATACATAACAATAGCGAGGACAAAATCGTTGGTCTGCCATCTAAAAAGTGTCCTAAAAATTCATATAAAACAAGCGTTCTTATTTTATATATTTGAACAAATTTTTAAAATGATGAAGAAGAAAAAGATTGTGCTTATTCAGGATAACGAAGATATTCTAAATATTATGGATGAAGTGCTGGAAGAAGAAGGATTTGATGTCACTTCATCGTTGACCACCGAACCCATTGAAAAAATTGATGAAATTGACCCCAATCTCGTCATTGTTGATGAGCATATCAAGGGGACTAAAAAAGGAGCCAAAGTCATCGAGGAACTGAAATCTGATCCGGATACCGAGGATATCTCAGCGGTATTAACGTCCACATCTTTTGATTTACCAGCGAAAGCGAACGCCTGCAAAGCAGATGATTTTATTGAAAAACCTTTTGATCTCGATCATATGATTGATGTCGTTAAGAAAAATTCCTAACAGTTTCATCAAACGCGTCTATTGTTCATAGCCTTGGCCCATTTTGTTCTTTTGCAACGTGGGCACTGTGGCCCACCAGCACTTAGTTGAGTTAAGATATTTCCACAATACATACAGGCAAATGGCCCGTCGGTCATAGCGGTATCCACAGCCTTGTAGGATGATGGGAAAAGCGGCAGCCCGTATTTTGTGTCTTCATCCGAATAAAAAAGTACACTCATCGTCCCATCGACTTCCAGTACACCTTCCTTGACCTGGCCGAGGTGTTCTACATTCAGGTTGCGCAGCTCAGAAAAAAATTCCATGCGTGAGAAGGTATTGTCATTCTCATGTTTGATATCAAATACACCGTCTTTAACTACGGGCAAGACCTTGCCCTCTAACATCTGGGCTACCTTTTCAGATTTAGACGTGATCCAAGTAATGGTTTTATAAATGACTATTACGCAGATAAAAACAACAACCGAATGAAAAATCGGAATATCTTCCTGAAACATGGGATCTCCAGCTGCCGAACCCAACCCAATAATAATGGCTACCTCAAACAGTGTTAGTTGCCGCACTCCCCGCCTTCCGGATAGGCGCAATATCGTTAAGATCAGCAGAAACATGATGGCCGAACGAAGGCCTATTTCGAACAGAAATGATGTATCTATGCCGCCAGCAAAAATTTTTTCCAAGTTAATCATAACTCAAGAACAAGTAATTGACCTATTCGTTTTGAAACACCATTGTTATTATCCGTTGAATTTAACGCAGAAGGTCGTGCCTACATTCAGTTCACTTTCTACGGTGACCTTCGCGGAGAGACGATTAGCTATACGCTTCACGATGGAAAGACCGATCCCCGAGCCTTCAAAACCCTGTGAGTTGGGCAAACGTTTGAAGATTTCGAAGATATTGGCTTTATCCCGGATATCCATGCCTATCCCATTGTCTTTGATATAATAGCAAACCGAATTACCCTGTTTTTCACTATAGACCTCTACCCGCGGCTGCTCTTTCTTGCTGCTATATTTAATTGCATTTCCGATCAAGTTTAAAAACAACTGATAGAGCAGCGTACGCTCAGCCTGTACCGGTAAAGTTGGCCCCAAGACAAACTCCAGATGCGCAACCTCAAACTGCTGCTTGCAACTTTCCACAACGTTCAGAATTTTTAGTTGAGGATCTATTAACTCCATCTTGAAAGACACAGAATTGGATTGCGTCAATTGGTAGACCTTATCCATCATTTCGGTGATCAATGTTGTGGCATCCATAATATTGGTTGCCATTTTACGCAATAGATCTTTGGGTAGATCATCTTTTAACAGCATCATCTGCGCCGCCAGTTTGATGGAGGACAATGGATTTTTAAGATCGTGTGTCAATGTATACCCGAAAGTATCCAATGCATTGTTTGAGCGCATCAGTTCTTTATTGAGTTGGGCAATCTCACCGCCCCGCTGTGCGATAGCTTGTTGGGTTATTTGGGCGACCTTTTCTACAAAAGCAAGTTCGGACCTACTCCATTTGGTGGATTTACCCTTCATAATTTCGCGCCATGCTTCAAAAGAAGTTCGTGGCGATGGAAATTCTACCTTCCGCCCGGGATCATATTGATAGATCTTTTCGGGCTTGCCTGCCCAGACGTCCTCGTACACATGTTCTTTGCGAAAAAGATAAATGTACCAGGTATTGCTGGGCAAAATATTTATCCGAATAATCCCCGGAAATATGGTGGATTGCATTGCCTGATCGACGTCATAAACAAAATTTGATGTAGCGAATAGCTCATTGTCTGCCAGTTGGCCCAGATGGTGATCAATTTGTTGTTGAAATTGCTCCGTTGGAACATCGCCCCAAGTTTTGAAACCACGGTCATGTTTGATCATCAGGCCATCCGCTCCCACGATTTCCATGATTTGCGGAGCAAAGCGCTCAAGCACCACCGCTATATCATGATTTACGAGTAATTCAGACTTCAGGTCACGCTCCATGACGCCCATGATCGTCTGTGCGACAAGGTTTTCCTTCTGATGTTCCGACAGGTAATAATTTATCGCATATTGAGTCAGAAATGCACATAAATGCCGTTGGGCAAGGTCCACGTTGAGAGGCTTGCGGTTTTGGCAGGCTACCAGCCCCCAGAGTTTACCCTCGATAACAATAGAAAAACTCGCACTGGCGTGCACCCCGGCATTACGTAGGTATTGCAAATGCACGGGCGACAATGCCCGAAGGCTACAACGTGTCAAATCAAGCTCTTCAACCTTGCGCCCCTGCATAGCAATTGTAGGCGCATCAATATCAGCGACATGTCGCGCCAGAAATTTGGTATAAAGTGTCCGTGCTTGGGCTGGGATATCAAATTCGGGATAGCGATAGCCCAAGAGTGAATTCATATCTTCGGCCAATGATTCGGCAATGACCCGACCACTACTGTCTTCCTCAAAACGATAGACCATGACGCGGTCAAAACCAATGATCTGCCGGATCAATACGGTTAATGACTGCCAGGCATTACCATGCTGCTCTTCCAAATATTTGGCATAGTAGAATAAGCGGGTTGCTTTTAAATGATCTTCATTGCAGATCTCGATTTCCAGATATGTTTTTTTGTCATATCGATAGATACTGAGGTAATAATCCACGTCTTTGACACGTATTCGCTCCACAAAACGAACGAATATCTCACCATTGATTTGCTTTTCAATCTCCACGAGATTCCATTCCACCTCCGATGACAATAGCGGTAGTACCCGATCCATTGGCAATCCCAAAATATCCTTCATTGGTGTCTCCAGGAGCTCAACTAGGTTTTCACTTGCGGCGATACATCCACTGTCATCAAAAGTAAATAAGAAACCAAAAAACTGGATCTTACCACATAGATGAATCTCCTCTTCATGGCATTCTATCTGCCGCATACTGCTAATTTTTAGTAATTAAATCTGCTTATAATAGGAAATCTTCCAAGAGACATTTTGTCAAAAACAGTTAAATCCTGCACCCCTCTTCAAACAAATCATATCGATTGCTAAATATATTAAAAAATATTTACCTGAATTAAATCAAACGATTGCTTAAAATTCCATTATCTTTAAAAATGCTATTATTCAGTCCACTAATTATCAAGTTAGCCTTTAGGCTTAAAAAAAGCTAGGTTGGAAAGGAGCCTAGCTTTTTAAAAAAAATTCTTCATGAATGGACAAGCATTCTATAGTTAATTAACAGTATCCAGCTAAAAACTGTTTGAAATAATTTCATTTAATTTAAAAAAAGACCAAAAAACAACAAAAGCAAGTTGGCACGGGGTATAAAAAAGTAAAATATATCAAACGAATTTCAAAAAGCACTTGTTATCTGATTAGTTTCACTAAACAAATAGATAATATGAATTTAAACAAAACATTTTTCGCGTCATTAGCGACCGCAGCAATCTTAGTTTCATGTAACAATCAAACACCACAGGAAAAAGCAGCCGACAGCATGGAACATGCAGAGGATAAAGCTGCAGATGCGAACGAAGAAGCGATGAAAACCTCAGAGGATGCTGCCACCAAAGATGCCGAAGCTGTCGTTTATTCAAATAAGGCTGCGGCCAATGCTGCAATCGCATCGGTTCCTGCTCCGACATTATCAAATGATAAAGCCAAAGAACTTTATACGAAGCTCGGTAAAACTTGGGTAGACCGTATCAATGCCGACTCACATGAGAAAGCAGTGGATAAGGAGAAATCGTTGCTGGATATTAAAAATGAGATCGACAAAAACGCGGTAGAAGGAAAAATTACGGCTACCGACAAAGATAACATCATGAAATATCAGTCCGACTGCCTGGCTGCTATCAAATCTGCACTTTAATACCAACATATTAGATACTTAAGGCATAAAGGGATATACACTGATCTTAAAATAGATCAGTGTATTTTTTTTGCGGATATAGCGGTCCTCTACTTTTTAAAAAGATTCAAACGCATGCACCAGGAAAAGAAAGCTGCAAGCGTCTGTTTGTTCAAACCCTTACATTCAAATATCCGGTATGGAGAAGGAATAACGTTGGAGTACACACCGTCCTCACAAAAATGGATAAACGGCTTCGTTGTTAAGATGTCTTGTTCCGAAAAGGGGCTATTATCCAACGAAACAATACAATCTGTACGAAGGTAGTTGCTGTCTTTATCATTATACCCCCCCTGTATGGATATTTCATTTCCATTGTCCCACAAAAAACCTACGATGTCATAGGTCAATTCCTCCAGTTGTTTATTTTCTATCACTAAATAATGCATTGTTCAGGTTTAAGGTTAAAGTCCGTTTTTACCCTGCAGCCAATAACCATGGTGCTTGATTCGGGCATTCGTGTGTTTTTTTATCACTTTTCTAAAATTTTGCACCGAATTCACATTTCCCGTAAGCACAAAGTAAGCATCGGACCAGTCTCCATTTTTGAAAATGGGTAAATCATTGATTTGATCCGGATGAGCAAATACCGTTGCGTTTGGAAAGACAATGCTGTTTTCCAGTCCCAGCAGCTCAGGGATCATATTGTTCTCGGCATCCAGTTCAAAAAGAAACAGATATTGCTTTTTTTGCTCCTGCATCACCGGCAAAAAAGAGCAGGCTAATGCCAGTGATGTTTCATCGCCAAAGAACACGATTTTCTGCGCCGAATGGTCGTAATATTTTTGTTCCGTCCGCGGTTTGTTGAGCGTCATGCAATCACCTATTTTCAGCCGGTTCATATAATCACTGCCAGGACCATGTCCATGGAGATGTGCTATTAATTTTAAGTTGTCTTTTTCGTTGTTTATCTCAGCAAAGGTATATCTTCGGGCGTCTGTATCAGAGACGCGAATGTCAAAAAAAGCACCGACCGAAAAGTGCAATTTTTCAAAATTCCCCTGTAAACTAATTCGTTTAAGAGAAGTAGATAAGTATTCAATGTGGCTTACCTGTACATCGGGAATTTGAGCTACGAAGAGATTCAGGGTATCAAATACCCACTTTGGAGCGCTTGGCATATTCTTCAATTTTTATTCAATACAAAGAAAGCCAGCAGCACCAGCATAAAAAAGAATGGATAGCTGTATTGATTGGACTAATCGTGGTTTTTACTGCGAAACATTTTAGCACTCATGCCGCATATCTTGGTAAAAAGGCGGGAAAAATAAGGATAATCTTCATAACCCAATTCAAAGGCAATCTCTTTAACCGATTTGTCCGAGTGATAAAGCAATCGTTTAGCTTCCAGAATCACGCGCTGCTGGATATGGTAGGAAACCGAAAAGCCGGTTGCATTTTTCACACATTCGTTGAGATAGGAAACAGAAATATTAAATTTGGCGGCATAGTCAGCTGGACGTTTCAACGTCTGGAAGTCTTGTTCCAAGGCGAGGAAAAAGCCCTTATTGATTCGTTCAAATCGCGAAAGTGAATCCGCGGGTTTCGTATATTTTAGATGTATTGAAATCAGCAGCCCGATCAATGCATTGCAGCTGTCCCGCAGTAAGGAAGAATACAGCTTGTCCGTCGTCCGCTCATATAACTCAACGCAGAGACTATAGCTCTTCTCAATAATAGCAAGATCTTCCGGTCCGATCTCCAAGGGCTCTAAAGGCGAGATGCTCTGCAAAATATTCAGGTAGTCTGCGGGTATATTTTCATTGCTCATGATCAGCATAAACATTTCGATATTTTCCACCTTCAACGCGCGGTGCACCTGGTTGGGTGATTGATAAAGAATGGTGGGTTTATCCGTGCGGTACAGCTTAAAATCTATTTCCATGACGGTCACACCACTTTTCTGCAAAACAAAAAAATGATAATCGTGTCGATGCGCCTGCATGGTTTCCTCATCTTCCCAGAAAGAATCAGGTGAGACTTTCGCAATTGCAATACCATTCCCAAATTCTTTGGGTAGCGTCCTGACGGGGATATCTTTTTTATGCGGCATATCTTGTTTGAATTTTACCATTGATTTTTATTTTGCGGATCAGAATGGCAGTAATAACTCATCCCCAAGGATAAACAATTCCAAACTATCCGCCAAATAGAAACCCGCGCAACGGATCATATTTGGGATACAACCGAAAAAGCGTTTAAAAGCTCCTGCAAAGTGAGTCGGATGTTTGTAACCGACCTGTTGTGATATTTGACTGATTTTTAGATCTGTTGTCTTTAGTAAGGTTTTGGCCCTGTACATCTTACAGGCGGTCATATAGCTAAAAATAGTTTGCCCCACATACTTTTTGAAGTTCAGCTTTAAGTATTGTTCGTTTGTCCCTACTTCCTTTGAAAGAGCTGAAATGGTATAATTCTGGTCCAGATTGTTTTCAATAATTTCTTTTACCAGAAGCACCTTTTCCTGTTGATCGGCAGCAATTTTAGATTGCGAAGACCGTACATGATGTTGCACTGAATCCAATAACAGACAAAGGATCATACTGACTTTTGCCCGCAGATAAACCGTCATCAGTTCGTGGGTGAGGCTCATCTGTTTCAGATCCATCAGCTTGCCCACAAGAGCCGGGATATGATCTATCAAGCGGCAGTTTTGTCCATCGCTGAATAGGAGTTCTTGACGAAATATCCCTTCCAGACCAACATCACGGATATATTCGTGGTCAAAAGCCAAGATAAAATAAGTACTTTCTTTATTACCAACCAGCGCTAAACTGGGATTATTTAATTGAATAAACAAGTTCTTGTTTTTGTATACTGTCTCCTTTAAACCATTGTAGTGGATGCCTAGCACATCGGCGAGATTGACGACCAAGGCATAAACCTCTGTTTTTAATTGAACACAATAATCCCCACAGTTTTTGGTAGCGATCATCCGTAAGCCCTTTAATTGTCGGTCTATCACTGTTGGCTCATCAGCCAGATCATAGCTATCTTGATAAATTTCTTTCTGCGTCATCTTGTTTTCGGAATACGTTACTTCCTTGCGTATAATACTTTTTACTTTTGCGTCGCCTTATTTAGATTAAATATAAACAATTATCAAAAATAGTGTTATCGTTTCAATGGAACAAATAAAATATATATTAACTCTTGCCCTTAGCTGTTCTTTCTATTTCACCTATGCTCAGGTTGCCCGTATTTCCGGTATCGTTCGCGATAATGAGGGAAAAGGAGTCTCCCATGTGACCATTCAGATCAGGAACAGTAAACTCGCCACGATGACGGATGCTCAGGGGCATTACCAATTGGTGGATGTACCCTATGGTGATCATGTGCTATTTATTTCATCACTGGAACTACAGGCAAAAGAAGTATCCCTGCGAGCGCACCAAAAGAATCAGCACCTCAACATCCATGTGGATACAAAGAATAAAAATGACCTGGAAGAGGTCAAGGTAGAGCGTAATTCAACTAAAAGAGAAATGGAGATCGGTGGTTTTGCGGTAGCTGTCATCGAAACAAAAGAAGCTGCACTGCGCAATTTGACTACCAATGAATTGCTCGATCGGGCTGTGGGTGTACGCGTCCGTCAGAATGGAGGCGTGGGATCCCAGATTGAGTATAATCTCAACGGGATGTCGGGCAGCACAATCGGCCTGTTTTTGGACGGAATAGAAATATCTACCTATGGATCTTCATTTAACCTCAATAATATTCCGCCCGCTATGATTGAGCGCATAGAGGTGTACAAAGGAGTACTTCCCTCCCATTTGACAGGAGATTATGTGGGCGGCGCCATTAATGTGGTCATGAAAAAAGATGCGGCCCATAACAATGCGACCATTGCCACGTCATATGGTTCTTTTAATACCTTCAATGCGGATGCAAGCCTTACCCTGCGGGATAAAAAGACCGGGCTTTCATTTCGGGGCTCTGGCTTTTATACCTATACGGACAATAGTTATGAAATGTGGGGGAAATTCTCAAAATACACCGATCGAAATGGAATACTGACCCGGGATTTTAGGGCAAAAAGATTCAACGATACCTATAGATCGGCAGGCGGTCGTTTTGAAGTTGGTTTTACAGATGTGAAATGGGCCGATCAGTTTTTCCTGGGTTATAATATATCGGACACCTATAAAGAAATACCCCATGGAACAACAACAAGTCAGCCTTATGTTGGCCGTTTTTCGGAGTATAACGCCCATGTATTCAGCCTGAATTATAACAAGCGTAATCTTTTCGTCGACGGATTGACGCTCAATGTCAATGCCGTACGTAGCAAGCGTAGCACCTATGTGCAGGATACCGTAACAACATTGTATAACTGGGATGGAAATCCGGTTGTGTTACACACGGATTTCATGATCGAAAATGGTCTTCCTCCGATTACGATGAAATCACCCAATGGGGCACAACAGGGATTGCCTACGATAACGCAGGTGGACCGCACAATCACAAATGTGCGTTCGAATTTGGGTTATATGATCTTACCCGGCCATCGCGTATCGCTTAACCATAAACTGGAAAAGACCGACCGCGATGACACCAATCTCCTGCGTCCTGTCAATAAGGATCTACGCACGCTGACAGCACTTACCAAGCACATTGTATCAGCAAATTATGAGGCACAAACCTTCAATAATAAATTGAAGACCAACATCCTTGTCAAATATACAGCCAATAGTACGCGGCAGAGCAATCCAAATCCGACCTATAATGCAGACGGATCCTATACCCTTGATCCGGAGACAAAAAAGACCTTTAGCGACAATTTTGGCTATGGTGCGACACTGTCATACAACATTCTGCCAAAGTTCTTTTTGATTACTTCCATGGAAAATGGCAAAATCATGCCCTCTGAAGAGCAGATGTTCGGGAATCTTGAAACCAATATATTACCCAACCTCAATCTTACACCCGAAAAAAATATAAACTATAACCTGGGCTTCCGGTTGGCAAATCTGGATTTTGGCCAGCATAAGTTTTCGTTCTATGGAAGTGCCTTCTGGAGAAACGGCTATGACAAGATCACCCGGCAGACAGTCGATAGTATTGTCACAGACTCTGATCTGGATATCCAGGCATCCGCTTTTGTCAACCTTGGCCGCACACAGTCCCGGGGTGTGGAGGCCGAGCTGATCTATGTGTTTGGCAATAAGCTTAATGTTATGCTCAATTTTTCCAAATTCAACGCCTTGTACAAACGACAATACGACGAAGCCGGGCGCGCGGATGACCGGTATAATCTACAGATTCCGAACGAACCCTATTTTACGGTTAATGCCAATGCGCAGTATCGCTTGGACAATATCTTTCAAAAACGCGCCATCATGAATCTCTATTATAATATGGGCTATGTCGGGAATTACGATATCGCATGGCATCCTTCCGAAGGCAGCCTCACCCCTAGCCAGTTTGCGCACGATCTAGGGCTTAGCTATCGCTTCCCCTCAGGAAAACTAGTGGCAAGCTTTGATGCAAAAAACATATTTAATGCCGCACTCTATGACAACTTTGGTGTCCAGAAGCCCGGAAGAGCATTCTACATCAAACTCAATTACACCATTAGCAAATTCTTATAATAAATAAAAGTAAATTCAAATTTTATACAAATGAAAAAAAATCTATTTAAAACCGTTCTGTTCGGTGCATTGGTTGCATCCGTATCCTTGGGCAGCTGTAGTAAAGATAGCGGAAATCCCGGTGAGGTAGCACCCCCTGAGGAAAAACCTACGGATACAAGATGGATCACCCTGACGGCTGCACTAAAATTGACAAACGATGGCGATGGTAACGGTGGGACAATGGCCTATGCCATTTCACCTGATGAGGCCATCAATCCAGCTTTTGAACTTGATATTTTCAATGGTAAAGGGCTGAAATTTGATTCCCCGAGAACCTCACGTATTCAGGCATCTGCAGATGGTAAGTATTTATACGATATCCAATATACCGGAACTGACGGTGGTATCTTTCAGAAATTCGCGGTCAATGGTGCAGAAAAATATGTAAAAAACGGCAACGAGGTAAACGCATCGATAATTTTGGGAACCTCACCCCGCTGGGTTAAATCAGCTGAGGGGATAGGTATTGGTGTGAGCGCCTCCACGGAGACAGCTTTTACCGGAACATTTCCAGCGGTAACCTTCGGCAGCATTACCTCCACAGCGACTGTAGCTTCCATCAATCTCGATAATCCAAGTATCTTAAATACAGCTTCATTTACGATTCCGTTTACACAGGAGCAATTGGCACAAGGGTATTCCATTGGTCGTATAGATGTGCCGATCATCAACCAGGCAAAGAACAAAGTCTATATCGGCTGTAATATTTCCAAAGTAAATCCGAAGGGTACTCCCAGCCAGAATCAGGAAACAGGTGTAGTCTCCTGGCCGAGCGATGCAGCTAATATTGCCGGAACAGTGACCCTGGTAATTGATTATCCGTCCTTAAAAAATCCAAAATTAATATGGTCTACGCAAAGCAAATATGGTAATAATGGCTACCGTACCATGACACAGTATATCGCCGAAGATGGCCATGTTTATCAATCCACAGGAGCAAATACGACGAGTTATCCGCATATTTTGCGCATTGATAAAAACACGAATGACTATGACAATAGTTATGTATTCGATTTGTCCAAAGCACTGGGTGTTAGTGGTCTTGCTGGAATCAAAGCATGGAAATACCTGGGTGAAGGTAAAGCGTTTGTACTATATGACATTGACAAAAAGGGTGGGTATTTAGCGCTCATAGATATCAATGCAAAAACGGCGACCAAAATTGCCACAGAATATGAGTCTAAATTAAACTTTGACCAACAGCAAAGCATCGCGCATGTAGGAGATAACGTTTATGTCCCATTAACGCCTATCAGCGAAGCTGGCAATGTATTTGTTTACAACTGGAAAACCGGTAAATTGACTAAAGGGGCCAAGTTACTGAATGGTACAGGTCATCGCTATATCGGCGCTTATTAACAAGGTCTTTTCTGACGGTCTTGTTCATTCGGATCTAAAAAGGGGCTCTCTAATTTTATCGAGAGCCCCTTTTTTGCTATTGGATCTATCAAAAATAGTATTAAAATGAATAGGCCAAACTCATGTTGATACGCGTACCATTACCTTTCACATAATTCATATG
Source organism: Sphingobacterium sp. HMA12 (assembly GCF_002933815.1). GTDB lineage: Bacteria > Bacteroidota > Bacteroidia > Sphingobacteriales > Sphingobacteriaceae > Sphingobacterium. The sequence continues at coordinate 1,299,924 of NZ_BEYR01000001.1, read as the reverse complement.
ATTTGACTGCCATTGCGAGATCACGGTATAGTAGTCTTTATTGAGTAAGTTTTCGATCCCCACACGTAGTATCGCGCGTCTATGGAATTGATATTTGCTGGAAAAATTAAAGGTAGTGAATGAGTGAATGGGGCCTGTACCGTAGCTATATAAACCATTGACGGGTTCAAAACGATTTCGTCCCGAAGTGGCTATCATTTGCGTTGTCAATGACCATTTTGAGATTGGATTTACGGTAACGGAAGCCGTAATTTTAGGCGGATTTATACGATCTCCGCCAAGATATGCCTTACTCCCATCCGCTAACTCTCTTTTCCCTTCTGTATACGAATAGCTTGCTCCGATATCTAGGATCGGATGCACACGATAGTTTGCCGACAGTTCAAAGCCATATATTTTCTCAGGTGAGCGGGCGATCTGAGGATTCCCGTCAACGAAAACATACGAAGCTCCCAGGGTAGATGTGCTATAATAAGTTGCTGCCTCATAGGAAAATCGGCCAATATCTCCAGAGAAGCCAAATTCATAGTTATTAGCTTTTACGGCCTTGATAGATGTATTAGTAACCGTATTTTCCTTCGCTGCGCGTAGCACTAAGCCCAGATCAGCGACACTGAAACTTTGAGAAAAACTTACAAATGGCTTGAAGAACTGTATGTTGGTATAACGAAGGCCAGCGTTGAGCATCAATGCCGTAAAGTTAAGATCTCCGCCATTGACCACAACACCGCCGCCGACATAATTACCGTTGACAGCATTCAAAATTCCCAAGGTAGTAAAAGTTGGCACGTTAATATGCACATTTTCCAGGCGGCTACCGGCCTTCAATATCAGATCTTTACCAAAGTTCGTTTTCAACTGAAAATAGGGCGCCAAATTGCGCATGTCCATATTGGGGATCACGGTACGTCCATCGGTAAGCGTTGTATTTGTTTTATCGGATAGCAAATCCAGTCCATAAGTGATTTCACTGGATATATCATTAGACCAACTCAAAGGGCTATTAAAGTTTAAACGTAAGCCCAATTTTTTACTCCTGGTTCCGGGCTGGCCATTTCCTTCAAAAAAATTACTGTAATTGATCAGCGTCTCATAGTCCTGAAAATAGATATTTGCGTCGAAATCAGTCTTTCCGAGCAATTCTTGCGCAGCATACTTTAAGCTTGCGTTATGATTATAAGGTGTACCCTCGGGTTGCCCCGGTCTCTTGCCAATAACGCCTGTCGTGGGTGCATTAAAATCGCCATATTTTCCTGCCTTCGCTATATAGTCCGTATACTGGGTGCTTTTAAAAAAGTTGTACATCAGTTCCAAACGATTTTTGGCGTCAATGCGATAGCCCACCTTTGCGAAAGCATTCCAGTTTTTAAGGTCATTCATCCCATATTCCGGAGACAGTACAACACCCTCAGCATCTTTGTAAAGTCCCGTTTTTTCATATCTTCCACTAAGGACATAATCCCAATGGCCCTGACGTCCATTAAAAAGCTGGCTGACATTATAGCCACCTGTTTGCCCAGGTTTTACCAGAGAAAAGTTACTGCCTATTTCCGTTGTTCCAGCAAATGCTCTATCCGGGTCAGCATGTTTGGTGATGTAGTTGATCAGTCCGCCATCAGCTCCGTTGCCGTAGATGGCCGTTGCACCTTTGATCACCTCCACACGTTCGATCACGCTGGGATCCAATGATCTTATATCACGGGCACCGTCGCGCAGCGGTGTAGATTGAGGTATCCCATCAATCATAATCAGCACGCGCCTGCCCCGAAGTGTCTGTCCCAGGTTTTGTGTACGATTGGTCGAAAAGCCTAGTCCGGGCACTGTAGCCGCCAAGATATCACTGAGGTTGTTACTGATACTCCGCTGGGATTCCAGCTGCTTCTGGGAGAGTACTGTTACCGATGATGGTACTTCATCTAAAGATTCAACACGTCTGGAAGCAGACACAATGACCTCATTGATCCTGGTATTGGACCGGAGTACAGGTAAGATATCGAGCGTATCATTCGGTTGAATAGTAACCAATGTATCAAGCATCTGGTAACCCGTTGCAGTAAATTGAAAGCGATGTGATCCTGCAGGCAAAACTGAAACAAACCGACCAAACGCATCGGCCTGGAGGTTTTTTGTATTATTTATTTTCACTGTTGCATGCGGAATCGCTCCTCCATCCATTGTGCGGACCGTTCCCGACAGATGAACATCTTGCCCATGCAACGTCGCTGCCGATAGTAACATCAATGCCAGCGAAGGGATTATTTTATTGCTATTTGTAGGAAAGATATTCTTGAAATCAGTTTGATCGAAAGAGATCGGTTTTCGGTTGTTTTTCATAATGCCACAAATATAGAATTATTTATAATAATTCTAAATAATTTAAATCAGAATAGATTTATAGCCTGACCGAAGAAAGATTGTAACGACATCCAGATTACGGAAAATAGCGGGCCATATCCTGCTGATGAACGCCACGGTTTAGCTCCTTCTTTAAAGAAATGGTAACAGTCCTGGAAAAATCGCCTTTATAGTAGAGATGGATCTGTCTGGCGCGCAGGTCCGTCGCCATTGAATAATTTGAAATGATGTCGCCCGGTTTTTTCTGTGCTGTTTTCTCCAGAAGGAAAGCAACATCTTTTAAATGAAATACCCGTTCTTGGGCAAGGTACTCTATTGCCATATCCCGTCGCCAACAAAATTCATAGTGGTTATTATTCACCGCATAATTGGTCAGCGCAAAGTTTCTACTTGTCTTTCGTATGCAATAGTTCGCATGTATAATGGCATAGTCTCCATCGGCATCACCTATGAATAATTGCGCTCCAGTCAATCGCACGAGATTAAATTGCATGATGTAGTCTACCGCTTCCTGTACTGTTTTGCATTGTCTAAGCACATCAGTGACAACCTCCTCACTCCGATCCAGCTTATTGGGATCCCGAATAGCCGCAATTTCATCTATTGCTGTGTAGTCCATAAACAGGCCATGTTCGTTCATTCCGCCCTGCGGATTTCTGTACATTATTTTATTCAGTTCCTTATCCTCGGAAAGCTCAGTCCAGATCATATAACCGTAGCTTTTTTTATGCTGTGGGTAATACCATAATCGATAGCTAAGATCAGGAGATTCATCTTCATTATTTCCGATCCAGATATGTTGACCATCATTGGCGATAAATATGGTACATGCGCTGCCTGTCAAGCAATTTATAAGACACAAGACGATTAAAAAACAACAATAAAATTTTCGTTCCATGGAGGTATAATTTTTTACAAATTTACCCCTGGGCACAACATCTACTGTTCGCGTTTATCCACCCGAACACATTTCATTGTTGTTTTTGGTATTTCTGCGTTATTTATTGTGTATTTATATTTTTTGCCCAGTCCGGAATTTTGTATTTTTATTCAGACATAAATCGTATAATATCGCTCCAATGAATGCTTTTCTGATGTGCTTTTCCGGCGGTGCCTGCTTTCTCTTTAGCTTTATGCTTTTTTTCTATCCACATCGGCAACATGTAAAAGCCAACCGATGGCTTGCCCTGTTTGTTTTCCTGATGGGCAGCTTACTTTTAGAGGTTAGCGTTGGCGATAGTGCACTTCGGTTTACCGATCTCCGGTTGGGGTTCAATGCTTTGCAATTTATGATGGCTCCCAGTCTGTTGTTAAGTACCATTTACTTTGTAAATCCTGCCAGAATTTTTGTTCGAAAAGATCTTTTCCATTTTTTGCCGCTTCTTTTTTTTGTCGTGGCGGCATTACTCCCTGTTGGGGGCGGTGCAGATTTGATGATAACGAAATTATTCCCTATAGGCTCGGCTGATTTTCTCGTTCGTGATCTATTGCCCCTGCAGCTAGCGGTGTATGTCATCTGTAGTTATCTTGTATTGATTCGGTATAAAAAGAGTGCCAAAACCACAGCTACTTTTGGAGGAAGTCTGAACTGGCTCCACAATTTTTTATTGATTTTGAGTCTGGTATTGTTGTTTTGGATCAATGATGCACTGATTCAGCTAAATTTTATGCTGAAAGCCATGCCTCTGGTCTATACCAGTGCCGTCTTTTTTATGGCAACATTTTCTAGCCAGCAGCATATTGTTATGGTATCGGCGGACGAAGTGCTGTCTAGTCGCATGGATACGATTGATGATCCGCTGCCAAAACAGCGTAGAAAGGAACAGCGAATGAATCAAGCTACGCTGGTCGGGCTAGCGGATGAACTGGATAAACTGGTTGCAGAGCAACACATTTACTTGGATAGTGAGCTGAGCCTTCCTCGTTTGGCCGAAAAGCTTCATATCAATGTGCATGATGCTTCTTATCTGATCAATGAAGTCACTGGCCACAGTTTCTACAATTTTATCAATTGCCAACGTGTGGAACAGGCAAAAAGATTGCTGGTTTCTGGCGAGGTAGAAAGGCTCAATATGGTCGGAATAGCTTTTGCATCCGGCTTTAATTCAAAAACGGCCTTCAATACAGCTTTTAAAAAGTGGACGGGCATGTCGCCGACACAGTATGTTAAAAGTTTGGCCAACCCGCAATCCCAAAAATAAAAGAGGCATATCAATGAGAAAACCTTACATATCCAAACAGGACAATATCAATGGACATATTGCTCAAATCGGCGATTTAAAAATATATTATGAAGAATTGGGAGCCGGCGCTCCTCTCCTCCTTTTGCACGGTTTTGGTGGTTGCACTCAGAATTGGCATCCTTTTGTTCCCGAGCTTTCAAAGCAGTATCGACTGATTATTGTGGACCTGCGTGGTCATGGTCATTCCACGAATCCTGAGAACAGATTTACCCATCGGCAAGCGGCCGATGATCTATTTCTCCTACTCGACAAATTAGGGATAACGCGCTTCTCCGCGATGGGAATGAGTTCAGGTGGGATGACACTGCTGCATATGGCGACAAGCCAGCCCCTTCGTATTGAAGCTTTGGTATTAATTAGCACAACTTCCCACTTTCCGGATCAGGCAAGGGCCATTATGCGCAGAGCCTCGTTTGCCACCATGCCCGAAGAGGTTGTAGAGATGTACCGGGAGTGTGCAAAACGTGGTGATGAACAGATTCATCAACTTATTACACAGTTCAACGAATTTCATCAGGATTATGATGATATGAATTTCACAGCGCAGCTTCTATCCACCATTAAAGCACGAACGCTTGTGGTTCATGGTGATCGTGATCGCTTTTTTCCATTGGAAATTGCGATAAGCATTTATCATGCTATACCAGATTCTGCATTATGGATTATTCCGGAAGGTGAACATGTCCCGATTTATAATCCCACCATTCCGTTTATCGTAACAGTCTTGCGGTTTCTTAAATCACAAGACTGTCAGTAATCGTTTTATTATTTTACTAGGTATATGGGTGTAGACTTACACTTTGGGGGTAGCATCAGGAGCTGTAGCCAAAAGCTGCCATTCCCATAACAGACTTGTACCTACATTACCGGAATGATCAATCAGACTCTGGGCAAGTTCCGGTACAGAATCTGTCCGCGCCCAGTCACGTTGCAGTTCGGAACCGAAAACCATCCAGGTAATCGGTACCACGCCGGCCTGGATCATGCGCTGAATAGCCATCTCATGTCCCTCAAGGCTTACGCCTCCGGAAGCATCTGTTACAACATATACTTCATAGCCTTCTCCCGCAGCCTGTATTGCCGGCATCGCCAGACAGATTTCAGACCAGAGCGCAGCAATCACAATTTTGTTTTTGCCCGTTTTCTTTACCCAGTCTATCACATTTTTATCCTCCCAGGCATTGATCCAAGTACGATCAAGTGGCTGTTGATCAGGGAACACATCTTGCAATTGTTTAAGCAATAGTCCACCCTTTGATTCGATAACTGTAGTCAACAATGTCGGTACAGCAAATACTTTTGCTGCCTTTGCTAGGCCAACCACATTATTAATAATGGTTTGTGAATCGTGACTGCGCAGACCGGCAAACTGAAATGGTTGATGGTCGATCAGTATCAATGCACAGTTATCTGGGGTCAGAAGCGCTCCCAGTCCCGCTTTTGGATTTTTTTCTGTTGTCATGACATTGAATGTTTAGATGAATTGAAATACTGTTGATTATAGCCCGAATATTCGGGCAAGTAGATGATCTATTGAAATTAAAATATGGATCAGTTATACATCGACGACGGTTCCACATTTTTCGGAATATCTTGGATAATATCCCAATGCTCTGCTATTTTCCCATCCTTAATTCGCCAGATATCCATTGACATTTTTCCGTGGTCTCCCGGAAAATCCTGGGTGTAAGATTGTATCCAGACCAGCTCTCCTTCCGCTGCGATCCGCTTTATGGAGACTTTAAATTCCGGAAATTTGCCAAAGAGATGTGTATTGACCGCATCAACAGTTTCAGCGATCCCTTTACCTGAATATGGATGATGGTTGATAAAATCGGGATGCATCATCTTTTTTGCTTCTTCAAGATTTTTATCGTTATAGAACGTATGGAAAAATGTCGTAGCAATCTCTTTGTTGGTTTCTTCCTGCCGAAGGTCTCTAGCTGGTTGGGCGCTAACGTTACTGGTGCTTCCGGTTATTATTGCCAGTACCACCATGGTTCCTATCTTTTTCATTTTTGTATATAATTTTATATACCAAAGATGATGAGACCGAAGATATTTAAAAATGATTTATAACAAGAAATTCACTTGATCTATATCAAGTGAAGGTATAATTGAATGGGCTGCAACCCAGCGGATTTACTCAGATATTCTTGCGTACCCTGCTAAAGGTTTCGGGGCTGATCCCCAGGTAAGATGCCAGCATATTTTGTGGAAACCGCTGCAAAAACCCCGGATAGTTTTCGATCAGATCCTTTAGTTTCTCTTCAGCGGTATAATTCATGGATGCTTCTATCCGGTGTTGGGCAGCCGTGGAATGACGTTCGTCGAGAATATGTGCCATTTTAAAAAACAGAGGAGACTTTTCCTTCACTCCATTTAACTGCTCGTTCGTCGCTATTAAGAGGTCACAGTCCTCCAGCGCTTCGATATTGTATTTGGTAGGTTTTGACATTCTCAGACTTTCCCTGTCGCTCATCCACCATCCTTCAACACCAAAACGGACGACATGTTCGTTTCCCTTTTCATCAATCGCATATTGCCGCATTGCACCTTTGACAATAAATGCCATGTATCTGCATATTGTACCTTCATGCAAGAGAAATTGTCTTTTTTTCATGATCTTCGGAGCAAAGGCTTCTTCGATATGCTGAAACTCTTCATCGCTGATAACGCTCGACGTAATTGAGTTAAGGTACTGTCTGAGGAATGGGTACATAAATTAGCTATCCTAATTAACTGATATTTGTTGCGCATATTTTTCTAAAGAAGTGACTTCCTAACTCGCCTTTTACTATTTTCCCTAGAATTTGTCTTCACTCCTATTTTATTTAAAAAAAATAGATTTGGAAGTAAAACTAAAATACAAAAAAACTATTAATTGACACCTCCATTTTACGCTTTTCATGATCAAGCCTAAGGGAGCATCATCCGATGTAATCATCACCTGATTGGGTTGTGTTCCTATACCTGTGTTTTCGCTGCCCCCTCCAGATTTTCGATATGAGCTTTTGAGAAACAAAAAACTGAGCCGTTTAGAAAATAACGGCTCAGTTTGTTTACGGAAATTTGTTTTATAAAAACGTTCTAAATGGAAGTCATAGCGACGGAAGTTTAGCTGCAAAAAATATAACAATGAATAAAACCATCTTAATCACAGGAGCTTCGTCCGGAATAGGAAAAGCTTCCGCACAATTTTTTTCAGCTAAAGGCTGGAATGTTATTGCCACAATGCGTAGTCCTGAAAAGGAAACCGAACTCATTAATTCCCCTAATATTCTTGTTACTCCATTGGAAGTCACACAACAGCAATCGATCCAGGAGGCGATAGGTAAAGGCATTGAAAGGTTTGGGAAAATTGATGCATTGCTTAATAATGCAGGCTATGGGACCAGCGGAATTTTTGAGGCCATGAGCGACAAGACTATCCGGGACCAATTTGATGTGAATGTCTTTGGTGTAATGAACGTAACCCGTGCCATTTTACCGCATTTTAGGGAACAGCAAAGCGGGGTAATTGCAAATATTACTTCAGGCGTAGGAAAAATTCCCTTTCCGTTGGTATCGGTATATGTTGCGTCAAAATATGCGATAGAGGGATTTTCAGAATCATTGGCATACGAACTGGATTCCCAAAATATCAAAGTTAAAATTATCGAGCCCGGTTATACCGAGACCAACTTCCAGCAACGTGCCTTTTCAGATTCGGAACCCACAGTTAATCCTGCACATTACACTGATTTCCTTAACGAAACGAATGCCCTATTCAACAGTTTAGGCAGTGAAAATATCGCTTCGGCACAGCAGGTAGCCGAAACTATTTTTAATGCCATAACTGACGGAACACAGCAACTGCGTTACATCGCTGGCCCTGACATTGTCTCAATGATTGAGGCGCGGGACAATAAAACAGAGCAGGACTATGTGGAATTTCTACGGGGTATGTTTGCTCCCAACGGTTTTGGAAATAGAAAATAAGGGTTCGGACATCAAGATTGCTTACTACACCGTAAGCAGTCTTGTTGTTGCTATAGACCGCTCAACGGATGTCAATATCATTGTCAATTCCGCATGAATTTGCCTGCTTAAAACCAGGATCCACTAGCTACAATCAGTCTTCCGAAGCAATGTTAATAACTGAATAAAAATATTTAATTTATTCTACAACAATGTATTGTTTTAAACGTTCTATAACCATAAACAATACTTAAATTATGAGAAATTTTAAGAAAGAAGCAATTTACTTTTTTGGCTTTGTAGTGGCAGCCCTTCTCCTGTCTGCATCAATCAACTCCTGTACCAAAGACAATACGGTGCTTTATGCGGTTAATGATACAGCAGATTATCTGGAAAATCTCCGCAATTACAAAAAGAGCAATCATCAGATTATGGCCGGTTATTTTCGTACCTGGCGGGACAAGGCGACAGACCCTGCTACGAATAAGACATCCATGAAAGAACTACCGGACAGTTTGGACATTGCCTTTGTCTTTCCGGACTACACACCGCCGACCAATGTATTCTGGGATTCGTTGAAAACCTCCTATGTCCCTCATTTACGAGCTCGCGGTACCAAGGTGGTCATGACGGCAGATATTGGGGCCACATTGGATAAAAGCTTTCCCAATACGCCTGCGGGTTATGAGGCCCTCGCTACTAAAATTATAAGCGAAAAAATCACGGCCTATAATCTGGATGGTATTGATTTTGATGTCGAACGTTCACTCAATACCGAAGATCTACAACGCGCTACTGGCGTTTTTACGGCACTTTCAAAATCTCTCGGACCGAAATCCGGCACTGGAAAACTGTTGATCTACGATACCAATCAAGAGGGCAACACCCCCCTATTTACCGTAGTCCATGCTTTAGTGGATTATGTATTGGTGCAGTCTTATGGGCGTTCGGTAAGCGGTTTGCAAAACACCTTCAATTCGTATGCGGGCAAAATCCTTCCCAATCAGTATCTGATCGGTTTTTCTTTTTATGAAGAAAATGGCGCAAATTGGGGTGATGTCACCTCGCCGTTGGCAAATAGTAGAGCATATAAGTACAGCAACTGGAACCCCACGCAAGGGAAAAAAGCAGGTGTATTTAGTTATGCGATAGATCGCGATGGTGTTCCTTACGGACAAAATCAGATCGTGCCGACCAATTATCCCGTTACCAGACAGTTGATTTCATTGGTCAATCCATAAAAGTTAGATGCTGTTGCGAGAGCGTGATTCTATTACAAAAGAAGCATTTTGTCGATCGACAAAATGCTTCTTTTTCGTTTATTGATTTTCGTAAACATCTGTTTGCGAGAAACTAGGGTCAACAAATACACCGTAGCGTATGTACCATAGGTTGTGAATTACTCCGCACGCAGTCGCTCCACAGGATTTGTCCGTGCTGCCCGATAAATCCTTGTTCCGATAATTAAACAGCAACATAGCACTAGGATCAGCAATGTGCCGATATAAGGTTCGGGACCTGCCGGCGAGTGATAATGATAGATCACCTGAAAAATGAATTTGCTGGTAAACAGATAGCCCAGCGCTGAACCCACAACAAATGCGATCAGGAGAATGCGGATAAACTCTTTACTGATCAACTGGATGATCTGTGTTATCGAGGCCCCAAGGACCTTACGGATCCCGATTTCCCGGTTTCTTTTATCTATATTCAATGAAATTTGCGCAAATAGTCCGGAGGCTGACAAGAGTAAAGTGACCACTGCCAGAAAGAATGCGATGGATTTAAACGCGTCGGTCATTCGGATTTCTTTCTCAATCACATCCGACTGTAAGTATGCACGGTAAGGCACATTGGGCATTAATCGGTTCCACGTTGACTGTAGGTATTTATTTACCGTCACAAGCTTATCCTGATCTGTACGGATAACCAAGGACTTATAATTATCGGGGGGCGCCAGACGTAGTACACAGGGCGGTACAAGTTCATGCAGACCGTATTCTTTATAATCATTGACCACACCCACAATGGTGTAACGGACACTATCCAGTGTTACTTGCTGACCGATGGCCGGTTTTAGCTGCAAGCGCTGCACAAAAGTTTCGTTGACAATAATGGACTGGTCCGCATCCGTTCCGGTTTTGAAAAAATGTCGGCCCTGTAACAGGCGAACGCCCATCGTGTTGAGGTAATCTTCGCCTCCAACGCGTGCAACCTGCGTCTGTATGTTATCTTTTCCCACCAGGGCGGTTTGTGTGTAGGAACTTTCGCCGATCTGCTCCGTTGTGCCGGCCAGGTCTCTGATCATCGGATTCTGTCGGATCGCGGAGCTGAATAAGGTATACTCTTGGGGAGTATTAATGCTGACAACTGCGACCTCATTGATCGCATAGCCAAAATCAACCTTTTGCTGGAATCTTGCATTTTTGGCCATCACAATACCAACGACCAGCGCAAAACAGGATAAGCTAAACTGTGCGATAAGCAAAAAGCGTGTAAAGCGGCTCGATGCACCTAAGGCAGTTTTACCTTTCAGGATCGACACTGGCTGGAATGATGTAATATACAGCGCAGGATATAAGCCCGAAAGGATTGCACAGACAGCCGGTACGCAGATCAGAAATAACCAAAAACCAAAATCAGCGCCGTAATCTGGAGAAAGATCAAGACCAGTAAGCTGGTTGACCGTCGGTAACAATAACTGAACAAAAAGTAAGGCCAACACTGCCGCCGAGAGGCACAGGATCATATTCTCGGTCAGAAATTGCCAGACCAGCTGCCTTCTGACACCACCGATTACTTTACGGATACCGATCTCCTTCAGCCTGCTGCTGGCAAAAGCAATGGAAACATTGGTAAAGTTGAAACAGGTAATCAGCAGTATCAACAGTGACATTACTGCGGGAACAATCACCAGTACACCGCGCGGATTTGTGTTCAGCTGGCTTCCGTGGATGTATCCGGGCATATCAATATCCGAGCTGGTTGCCAGTTCGGAAAAAGGCTGTAGGGTAAAACCCGAAATACGTTGATCCTGATGATGCTGGTTGTTAAGTGCAATGTAGCGGTTCAGGTCAGCAACGACCGAAGTGGCACTTTGACCATTGGACAATTCAACGAATGTCGTGATAGCATTTGGGCGCGTCCAGTCGTCTGCGGCAGGAAGACCGTACCTACCCCCATTGTCAAAGGCGGTAATGAGATCAAACTGAATGCTCGAGTTGGCCGGAATCTGCTCCGTCACAGCAGTAATTGTATAGACATTGAGCGTACCGTCCGCACCGATCAGTGTCACCGACTGCCCTACAGCAATCTGTTTTGGAAAATATTTATCAGCAAGTGCCGCACTTATGATCAATTGATTAGGCTGGTCAAAACCGGATAGATTTCCATCCCGCAAAGGAAAATTAAATAGGTCAAAAAGAGCTCTATCCGTAAAATGAATATGTTCGTCAAAAGTGTGCTCCCCAATTTTGACCACGACAGATGTGTTACTGAGCCGCGCAGTCCGTCCTGCGCCGTCTTTTTCTTTTAGCATGGCATCGGCAACCGGAGCTGGTACAGTAGCCCATGGCTGTTTGTCCCCTTCCACCATACGGATGCTGTTGAGCCGGAAAACAGGCTTCTCGCTTTTTTGGGTTTTGTCAAAGTTTGTCCTATAGTTGTAATTTAGATAGGATAATATACAGCAGGCAATGGCGAACCCCAAACCTAACATATTAAGCGTCACATAGACTTTGTTGTGCCAGAGTATTCGGATGGCAATCTTCAGGTAATTGGAGAACATACGATCATTTTAGTTACTGCTTGCCAAATACCATACCAGTAGCTAGCTAATCTCAATTTATGCCGCCTTTGGTCAATTATGGACTATTTTAGCTTTTTTATGGAAAGGCCATTGTACGCATACGGACAGTTTACCAAAAACACTGTTCAAATACGTACACTGCCCGAAGCCATTGCGGCCTATTCGTGCATCAGGAAAAAAGAAAAGCAAAACTTTTATGCCAGCTTTCTTGTCCTATTGCAAAGTAAGAATAAACTTTGAGTGTTGCAGATACCATACCTTTCAATCCGATCAATCCCTATTCAAGCCCATCCTTCTTAACAGCGTACTTAATTTAAAGAGAAGCAATGAATTTAAAACGTATTTTTGGGGCTGTCCTGACCATCTTAGGTATTACAGGGCTAGGTTATGTCGGGTATGAAATCATACAAAAAAATAGTGATTATACCACATTGATTGTGATTGGTGTACTTGGGCTGCTGTTTTTCTATTCAGGGATCAGCCTGGTCCGGAATACCAAGGACGAGGCCTAATTTCATTTTTAGTATATATGGTATGAAAAAGATTGAGTTTGATAATTCACATATTTATCCCGGTTCCATTGCGAAGCTATCGTTCAAAGTATCCTCAAATAGTGCGTTTTTGGAAGTTGATGTGGAATTTATCGACGGCTCCCGCACTGTTGCCGATCTCCAGGTGCTTCCCAAAAAGGAAATGATCCTTATTGTCGCCCCGTATACCACTGCCGCAGGAACAAAAATCGGTAAAAAAGGCTGGCGCCTCAGCCTAGTGGAAGAGATGATCTGGAGGGTGACCGAGAAACAGCTCGATATCAAATAAAAAAAGCGAGCAAAAGCCCAGCCTAATCATCCAGTCTTTGTACCCGCTCGAAATCCATACATGCAAGTATGCCAGCAAGTGCTGTTTAGCATCCGGCTAGCTTACATGCTCAGGCAAATACGCCTCCATCTTGAGCCTTGCCAATAGATAACTTATGGTCGATTCTGCCCCCTGATTAATATTTACTGTACGCTCTTCCAAACCATCAAAACAACCACCGGTCACCGGATTATAAACGATCTGCTGGATATGATTGCGTCCCAGGAACCATTCAAACGCTGTTCGTATGGTATTTCGATAATGCTCATCTTTTGTATGTCTGTAAAACCTGTCCAGCGCAATAATGGTGTAGGCCACATCAATGGGCTGCTCTCCACCTTTGGCTTCAGATCGCGGCTGATCGCGTTGGGCCCAGCCTTTGTTCGAGATTACATGGATCTCGTCATCTACAATAATTCTACTCAACAAAAAATCGAAGGACTGGTAAGCAATATCGCGATATCTCGTATCAGCAGTTGTCTCATAAGCGGCCAACAATGCTTCCGGAATCACGCTATTGCCATAGGTCATGTAGGATTCGTACCATTGCCAATCGCCGGTACTTTCATGCGTAAACATCGCGACCAGCCGGTCAGCAAGTATAGTTACGATAGTTTGATAATTTTTGCCTTTCATAAAACTTAACCCCTTTATTGTAAAGGCCATAGACCGAGTTGAATAATAAACCAATGCATGTGCGGAAGCACGTTCCAAAAGTTCAATCGCAGGCTTGACTATCCGCTCCGGTAAAAGATGGGCTAAACCCACTACTTCGCCCAAAGCCCATACCGCGCGCCCGTTGGCATCCTCCAGATTCTCCTGCTCGTTTTGTCTGGTAAAATGACCGTCACTGTCTACGTAATTCAAAAATGTACCATCCTCCTGCATACAGTAGCCGATAAAATCAAGGTATTTTTTGATCAGGCCAAGGTCTTCCTGAGATTCATATAACTTATAGTGATGTAACATTGCGATAAGTGCCCGGGCATTATCGTCTAGCGCATAACCACTGTTCAGGTCGGGCATACTGATGTCTGCAAATTGGACAAACGCTCGCTCCGCTGACATCCGAAACATGTGGTCTAGATTGAGCGGCGGAACCGAATACAACATGTCCCTTTTTTCGTCAACAAGGAGTTCAAATAGATTGACATGAGCAATAGCTACGTTTTGCCAGGAGGTTTTTACCATTTTTTGAAGATTCACATGGCGGATTTTCTCCAGCCTCGGTGTATCGTCTAGAATTTGATTCACAGCCTCGGCCAGTTGGTCCGATGCTTCAAAATCGATCATCGTTCCCATGTCTGCTTTCAAAACTTCCCTGACATGGGGAATCGGTGTCGAAACAATGGGACAGCCCGAACTCAATGCATAAGAAAAGGTTCCACTGACCGCCTGAAAGGGATCCTTTGACGTAAACAGATAAACCTCCGTGATCGACAGGTAGGCCAACAGCGACTCGATCGAAAGAAATTCATTGACAAACCTGACGTGATCCGAAAGTTCATACCGCTCAATTATTTCTTCCAGTAGATTTCTATACGCCTCCCCTTCCTGTTGCAACAAGGTGGGGTGTGTCTGTCCCAGAATAAGAAATAGTACATCAGGATTTTGTCTGATAATAGCCGGAAGTGCATATAGTGTTGTTTCGATGCTCTTGCTTGGACCCAAAAGGCCAAAAGTGCTTAGGACTTTTTTGCCCAATAGATTAAACTGCTCCAGTGTTTCTTGCTTATTTTTTGCCGGAGCCAGATGCGTCCCATGGGCGATCACTGTGATTTTATCTGCAGCGATGCCATAGCTGCTCATAAGGATATCAGCAGAATTTTGAGTCATGACGATGATCTGTGAACAGTACGCCGCAATAGCTGTTACCTGCTCCAGCATACTGCCATCTGGCGACGGCAATACCGTATGAAAAGTAATAATGATGGTGATCTTTGCCGCATTCAGTTTGGAAAGGAAAGAACTGAATTTCGCTTCCTGGCCAATGAATAGACCGAATTCATGCTCAATACAGACCAGATCAATATTCTTTTGGAGTTGAATGTTTTCAAATAGCGTATCAAATGCATGCGGATCTGCAATCTGCAATAGACCTACAGGCGCTTGGTCATAATTCGTAAGTCCCTGAGGTGCTACGATTGGTATGGGAATGAGCTCGTATGAATCTTGAAATTTACTTGAAATGGCCTTCATCAAATCTGTCGTGTAGGTGGCAATACCGCAGGCGCGAGGGGGAAAAGTTGACAGGAATGCAATTCCTCTTTTCGTTGTTGAAATCATTGTTGATTGTTTATGTGAAGTCCTTGCATACGATCGTCTTGTATCTTGAACAAGGGTGCTGCACGTAGGGAGGTTCTATAAATGTACGCAATTAAAACCGGATGGATAGTATAATCAAACAAAAGGTTTCGGTTTATTACACCAGTTGACGGTGGTGAAGATATTTTCGTACATATTACCGGTCTTATCAATGAAGTACGAGAAAACGACAGCGTAACATTTGATTTAGAAAACGGAAGAAAAGACATTAACGCAACCAATGTACCTGCCGCATAATTAAGTAAAACAGTCAATCTGGGAGTTGCATCGCGCATCTTCTAAATGACGTGTAGCAGATTTCTGCTACACGTTTTTTTATTTAACCATGGCTACGCATCGCTTTTATGGCCAGCGCGGCTGCCATTCCACCGATGACGTACCAGGCGACGGTCATTACTTTTGTCCGTTCGGTCTTTTTTATCGGCTTGACATCGAGTCCGGCCTGCTCCGGAATGGTCAATGTAGCCAGGCCCACGACTGTCCCGAGTAGCGCTCCCCTTAGAAGGATATGTTTATCACCGCCATAGCCAATTATGGTGTATAACATCGCGTTTGATGCAACATCTGCACCAAAGGTAGCAGCGACCAGCGCATTTCCCTTTGGCGGTGTAAATCCAGCAGCTTTAACCGTCTTTTTCATCGCTTCCTCGCCTACTTCATCAATTGCCGGCGCTTCGGTATCAAATCTTTTTGCAACACTGTGGATCACATTGAGGACTACTGCTCCGATTAGTCCACCCAGCATATTTTTGTTAAATACATTCATTTTATCTTATGTTAGTTTCTCGCTCCTCTGCACATTTGGAGGCAGATTACTTTGAGAACATCGGGCAATACAAAAAAGTTCATATTTTAGGACACTGTACAGAAAACGGGCATTGAAGAACAGGCTCCGGGCATTGTATCCCCTTTTCCAGGTAGGTGGCAACAAAATAATGACGACCGATAACAGTATATGGCACCAATTCAATCCACAGGAAAAACCGGTTGCTATTTGTGAAAAAAATTAGCGCTGCAATACCTGATAATTTTATACTTTTGTGTGTCTTCCAACAATAATCTAATTTTAGTCAGGAACAAGCATTATGCAATTTAACTTCACCTTTGACTCCAGTCCTTTTAAGACCCTGATCGCCTTTCATAAGATTATAAAATCTTTTGAGGAAACGGCATTGTCCGAAGTTGAATTTCAGGCTAGGTATGCAAAATCTTTGCTAGAGGAATTAAAAAAATATCCAGCGCTTATCGAGGGGATAGAAAAAGCCGAGGATTTACGCCAATATGAACCTATTATCAAAGTTCTTTTGGCGGACCTCTTCCCAAGGTCACTGACCAGGAATGAGATCAAGGCCATTACGATCCCCTTCTATCTCTACACCTTTAATCATACCGAACGCCTGGACAATATCCTCCATGATGCCGGCGATCATTATGATTTTAGCTACCGCGATCTCTCTTCAGATACTTATTATATCCTGAATTGTTGTATGATCATCAGTCAGTACTATGGCGTTAAAGTGGATGCCATGGATATGCCGATATTTCTGGATATTCCGGATAAAAATAACATCATGCATCATTACCGGGTGCTGTTCAATGCCGATTTTATGGATATTATTCCTACAGATCGCGCGGTAGAACTTTCTGAGGAAGACATTATTGAGCTGATTGACAATTTTTCAGATATCGCCCTGTGGAAGTCTAAATTTCCTGAACAAAGCTGGATCCTGAAAGGCTTTTCCATTATGACCCTCTTTGATGCTACAACCGAGAACGCTGTATCCAGCTTCAAGAGTAACTTGCTGCGTGAAGATCCCAAGGTTCAGCTGGATGAAATTCAGGAGATTTTCAGATCCATCTACAGAATAGACGACCTGCGGATCGGACTGACCTCATTTGAAAAAATCAAGGAAGACTTTAATCTGAAAATCGTCGAAAAACAGTTGTATAGCCACCTGCTATACGATTCAACGATAGCCGAATGTGAGGAAATGCTCTGTAACGAAACCTTAGAAAGCATGCTTAAAAAGCAGGAGCTATTGGTTGTTCCGGACATTGATCAGTTGCCCACGATAGACCCCAAAAAAGCGTTTTTTATCAACAAACTCAAACAGCAACAGGTGAAGAGCTTTATCTTTGCCCCTTTGATCCAGGAAGATAAAGTGCTCGGCATATTGGAGATGTCCTCTTCCAAAGTCCGTGCACTGAATTCGGTCAATGCCAACAAACTCCACTTTATCTTACCTTTTATCAAGGATAAAGTATCCAAAGCATTTTCTGAAACGGAGAACCAGATTGAAGCGATCATCCAAAAAGAATATACGTCTATCCATCCCAGTGTCAAATGGCGCTTTCAGGAAGAGGCCATCCACTACCTGAATGACAGGGCCTTCGGCAAGGATTATACCCTACAGGAAATTGTTTTTGAACATGTGTATCCACTCTATGGCCAGATTGACGTGCAGGGCTCTTCGGAATCCCGTAATCAGGCCATCAAGGAGGATCTGATCCACCAGGCGAGCAATCTGATCACGCTGTTCACCGCCATCAATCAAGAACACAAATTACCGCTGTTTGAACAGAAAATCTTCGATCTGGAGCGAAATCTGGAAACGCTCGATCATTCCCTGTCAACCGATACCGAACAAGTTATCCTGGATCATTTTAACCTGGATGTGCATCCCATTCTCGACAACTTCCGCAAAAACAATAAAAACAGCGACATCGTTAAGGCGATTGATAGCTATTTTGACCGCATAAACATCGCCATAGGTGGATTTTATGAGGCGCGGCAGGATTACGACAACTCGATTACGCTGATCAATAAAAAGTTGGTGACTATCCTTGATGAAAAGCAGGTCGAAGCACAGGAATATTTTCCGCATTATTACGAGCGCTATAAGACCGACGGCATTGAGCATAACCTTTATATCGGTGCTTCCATCGCACCGGACAAAAATTTTGAGCTCTATTACCTCAAAAATTTACGATTATGGCAATTGCAGGTCATGTGTGAGATGGAGAGTCAGTTTAGGATACTTCAACCCGAACTCCCTCACCAGCTGGAGGTGACCTCCCTGATTCTGGTCTTTGCCACACCGATTTCCATCCGTTTCAAAATGGATGAAAAGCAGTTTGATATCGATGGTTCCTACAATGTACGTTATGAAATCGCAAAAAAACGGATTGACAAAGCGAAGATCAAAGGGTCGACAGAGCGTATTACTCAAAAAGGCAAGCTGGTCATTGTCTATTCCCATGTGCATGAAGAAACGGAATACTTAGGTTATATCAATCTCCTACAGCACAAAGGTTTATTAAACGATGATATCGAAAAATTTGAGGTCGAGGATCTGCAGGGGCTGATCGGTCTTAAAGCCATCCGCGTTGGATTTAGGTAGGAAAAAGAAGATACTTTCAGGAAAAATGGAAACATCGGATAAGGACAGGGAATTATTATTAGCCATTTCAGCAGGAGACGAAAAAGCATTTGGTCATTTATATAAAAACTACTATGCTAAGCTAATCACTTTCCTGAAGAAGTTTACCTATGAAGATCCTTCCAAAGCAGATGACATCCTGCAAGAAGCTTTTCTTCGCGTATGGTTATACCGGGACCGTATTCTTGAAATTGATAACTTTCAGGCCTGGCTTTATAAAGTCGTCAGCACGGAGAGCTTAACGTACCTGCGCAAAGAAGTCCATGCCAAAAACAAGGTCGCCCGACTTAAGCTGCAATACGATCAGGCGCTCCTCGCCAATATTGATTTGCCGCGCGCGATGGAATTTGATGAAATCAAAAAAATTGTCTATCAGACCGTTGCCAACATGCCCGATCAGCGCCGAAAAATATATCTGCTCAGCCGCGAGGAGCATCTCAATTCCAAAGAAATCGCCAGCCAGCTCGCTATTTCGACCAATACCGTTCATAACACAATCAGTACCGCCCTTAAGCAAATCCGACAAGCTCTTTCGGATCAAGGGTATCCCGTTTCCCTCGGAATCCTGGTGTTGTTAAAAATTTTTAAAAAAAAAATACTACCTCCCAATAGTAGTTCGTTCAGAAACTACATTCCTATTATCAAAGGGAAATAAGATTGCTTTTTCTTATAAACGTTATTAAACCGATATCATGCACCTAAACCGGATAGATTATCTACTGGAACGCTATTACCTGCAACAATTGACCGAAGCAGAGTGGCCTGAACTGCAGCATCTCCTGTTACAGGATGATCCGGAGACACTCGAACAGGCATTTATCCGACTGATGCACAAATACGACAGCGATCAGGAAACATCAGTTACATTGGAGGACGCGCAAATTGAGCGCATTTTAGCCATCGATAAAGTTTCCGGTACCGAAATAATGGTAGATCGTACGATGCAACGCAAGTCAGCTCTTTTTCAGCTCAGGCTTCGTATTGTTGCGGCCGTGGCCTGTATCTTGATTGTTTGCGGTATCTACTGGTATCAGAGCCAATCTGCAAAACCGTCGTTTCAACAAACCTTTACTGCCGACTTTCAGCCCGGACATGATGGCGGGATGCTCAGTATGCCTAATGGGAAAATAATCCAGCTCGACAACAGCAGCAATAAGCGTTTGCTGTCCGTCAGTGCCGGTGTTTCCTTACAATATGATAGCACACAGGCTGTTTATTCCCTGAGCCAACCCGGCGCCCTAACGCAAAATATCTATCATACAATTGAAACCCCCAATGGAAGACGCTATCACCTTACGCTCAGTGACGGTACACAGATCTGGTTGAATGCGGGCAGCAGATTACGTTTTCCGATTGCATTTGATGGTTCTCTACGCGAAGTGTTCCTGACAGGTGAAGCTTATTTTGAAGTCAGCAAAAATCCGCACCGCCCCTTTCTGGTCAACATTCATAACAGCGACACCAAAATTGAAGTACTGGGAACGCATTTTAATGTTTCCTCCTATCCCGAAGACCATGGTTTTATTACAACGCTACTGGAAGGTAAAGTACGCATTTTCAGCAGACAGGCGGAGCTGATTTTACGGCCTGGTGATCGTGCCATTAGCCATGCAGATGGATCGATACAACTAAAAAATATGGCGATAAACAACATAGATGCGGACTGGAAAGATAATTATTTCAGCTTTTCAGATGACAACATTGAAACTGTTATGCTGGAACTGGCGCGATGGTATGATATCCGGGTAGAATATGAAGGACCAAAATCAACAGCCACATTTTCAGGTAAAATAGGCAAAAAGCTCAGCTTTGCGCAGGTCATGGAAATCATCGGTGGAACCGATATTAAATACAGTTTAGATACAGCCGCCACGAACCGCAAAGTCGTCATAAAAACAAATTATTAAGCCTACAGCAATAAAAAATACCGTTTTCCTCCGGGGAAACAACGCGTGAATTATAAAACTAAATTTAAAACCAATTTTAAGTATGAGACACTTTACTCCAATTAAGTGCCCTTTCAGATGTGCAGATATGCATTTTTGGAAGCGAAAAGCATCCTTGATGCTCACCTTTAAATGTAGCGTTGTAATGGCCGGAATGAGCCTACAGTCGATTGACACCCTCGCATTTTCACAATCGGCAACCCACAGCAATCAGCGTATTCTACTGTCTACAGCGCTCAAAAAAGTAGAAAACAAAACCGGGCTTGTATTTTTCTATAAATCGGCGGATATCAAGGATATCTGGGTTGCGGATCCCATCCTGATCAACAAGACCAATCAAACGGTGCTGGAAGAACTTTTCAGTATGATACCTTTCCAGTATACGCTAAAGGGTAACACCGTCGCCATCAACAAAATTCATCGATTGAATCCGATATCAGGAATTGTCAAAGATGCCAAAGGTGATCCTATTGCCGGTGCCAGCATAACGGTCAAAGGTACCGCCAAAGAACCTCAACCGGACCTGACGGCAGATTCAGTTTAGAAGTATCCGAAGGAGAAATCATTGTGGTTCGCGCTGTTGGATATGAAATCCTGGAGGTTCCTGTCGCTGACCCGGCACGACTAAAAAATATTGTATTAAAACAGCAGACGCAGCTGCTGGACGAAATGGTGGTTGTAGGCTATGGTACCCAGAAAAAAGCCGTTGTATCCGGTGCGATAGCGACAGTAAAAGGCGAAGAACTGGCCAAATCTTCTTCCATCAACCTTTCCAATTCTTTTGCTGGCCGTTTGCCCGGAGTAACAGCGATGCAAAATAGTGGAGAACCCGGCGGTGACGGCTCTACGATCCGTATCCGCGGTATAAACTCCTTATCCGGCGGTAATAGCAGTCCGCTGATAGTCATTGATGGTGTGCCTTCAAGAGCAGGCGGTATCGACCGGCTCAATCCAAACGATATTGAGAGTGTCTCCGTCCTGAAAGATGCTTCTGCGGCAATCTATGGCTCACGTGCCGGTAACGGGGTAATTTTGATCACAACAAAACAAGGTAAACCAGGCAAGCCGCAGTTTACCTACGATTTTACCTATGGTATCCAGCGGCCGACACGCATACCCAAAATGGCTAATTCGGCACAGTATACGGATATTATTAACGAAGTAACGAAAGTATACCCCGAAGATCCATCCCAATGGTCAGCGATATGGCAAGCACTCAATACAGGATCAGGTGTATATAACGGCCCTTCAAAAACAATCACAGCTACATACAGTCCCGCAGATCGGCAAAAGTATATGGATGGTTCTGATCCCCTTCGTTATCCGAATACCGACTGGTTTGGTGCGACGCTAAAAAATTGGGCACCACAGCAACGCCATAATGTACAGATCACCGGCGGTAACGAAAATTCGAAGTACCTCGTTTCGCTGGGGTATTTAAATCAAGATGCCATTTATAAAAATTCGGCGACTTATTACAAACAGTATGATCTTCGGACAAACCTTGAATTTAAGTTGAATGATTACATCACCGCACGGTTAGCAATCACCGGCCGGGAAGAGTCCCGAAATTTTCCCACCCGCAGTGCGGCAACAATTTTTGGTTATTTAATGCGTGGATTGCCCACATATATCGCTACATGGCCCAATGGCTTACCCGGTCCGGATCTGGAACAGGGAGCCAATCCTGTTGTTATTACCACGGGTGATACCGGATATGACCGCAATACGAGAGATTATTTGCAAAATACAGGTGCCATTGATATCAGAATACCCGGAGTTAAAGGGTTGAAATTAACGGGAACTGCCTCCATAGACAAGTATTGGGGACGTAGTAAACGATGGGAAACGCCCTGGACGCTCTACGATTGGGACAAAAAAACTTTTGAATCAGATGGTTTAACACCTAAGCTAAAACCCTATATACCTTCTGGCATAGAACCCAAAGCGCAGCTCCGGGAAGCGCAGGAAGATCAGCTTGCGATCAACCTTTCGGCCCTACTCTCCTACGATACCACGTTAAAGGGAGGTCATAATCTCTCGGCCATTGCAGGATTAACACATGAGAAAGTAACTAACAATGGCTTTTATGCTAATCGCATGGACTTTGCCTCCACACAGATCGAACAGCTGAATTTTGGTGACCGTGAACGACAAACGATGGGAAATGAGAATGTATACGATCGGGCACGCCTGAGCTACTATGGCCGGTTTAATTACAACTATAATGAAAAGTATCTTGTTGAATTTAACTGGCGGATCGATGGATCCTATGTCTTTCCTCAAGATAAGCGATTTGGCTTCTTTCCGGGTGTTTCTGCCGGTTGGCGTATTTCCGAAGAGAATTTTTTCAAAAACAACATCAGCTTTGTCAACAACCTAAAACTACGGGGTTCTTGGGGACAAATGGGCGCCGAAGCTTATTATGGCGGTAGCCTTCAGGAGTATAAATACCTGTCGTTAATGAATACCGGCTCTGGTGTATTCAACGACAAAGTATTTCAAACCTTATATGAAAGTGATATTCCAAATTATCAGTTTACATGGGAAGTTGCCAATAACAGCAATATTGGTTTAGATGCCGCATTTCTCAACAATAGATTATACCTGGAGCTCGATTATTTCTATAACAAACGGACCAAAGTACTGACCAAAAATCCCGGTGTTATCCCGCAAAGTTCGGGTATTGCAGACAACTTACCTATCGCCAATCTTGGAAACCTAACCAATAAGGGATATGAATTTAAGTTTACTTATAGCGATCGTGCTGGTGATCTGAGTTATAATATCGGCGTTAATGGCGGTTACGCTAAAAATAATGTGCAATATTCTAGCGACCCGCTCAATACATTATCTTATCAGCAGCAGGTAGGGAAAGTTACGGATTCCTGGCTCGTATACTTATACGACGGTGTGTTCAAAGACCAGGCGGCGATCGACGCGAACAACATTGATTATAGCGGCGTAGGACTAAATGGCGCATTGCGGCCCGGTGATATGAAATTTGTCGATTACAATGGCGACGGCAAGATCACCAGCGATGATAGGGTCCGCTTAGATAAGAATGGTAGCCCGACATTCACTGGAGGCTTCAATATCGGAGCACAGTACAAGGGGTTCGACATCAGTATTTTACTGCAGGGCGCCACAGGTGGGATGAGAAAAACCGGAGTAACCGTATCAGGTTTAATTGGGAACTATTTAGAGTGGTCGTACGACAACCGATGGAGCATTGATAATCCGAGTGATAAGGACCCTCGGTTAACGAACCGAAATGACCGCTATTACATGAATGACAATACCTACTGGATTCGCAGTAATCAATATCTTCGATTGAAGAATGTCGAACTTGGCTACAGCTTTCCGCTTGACTGGTGTAAGCGTGTTGGCATGAATTCCATCCGTCTGTACGCCAATGGCATCAATTTGCTCACATGGGATAAAATTAACATTTGGGATCCCGAATCCGATAACAGTGACGGCATTTTCTATCCCCAATCAAAAATTATCAATTTCGGAGTAAAAGTTGGCTTATAATTCTTATTTAAACCCTTAAAATCAATGTGATGAAGACAATTTTAAAATATAAAACATGCTATATACTGATCATCAGTAGCCTTTTTATCGCATCCTGTAAAAAGGACTTTCTAAACCTAACACCACGCGACCGATTCTCGGACGAGAAAGTTTGGCAAGATCCTGTTTTAGCGGAAAAGTTTATCAGCGACATCTATAACGCATTCGAGAACAGCAATTCAGGTTTTACGGAACAGATGCAGGCATCAGCAACAGACGAAGCGATCTGGAACCATACAGATGCATTTTTATTGTTAAATACCGGCAACATCACCGGAGCAGCTTTGGGCTGGGACGGCACTTCAAGATGGTGGGAACGCATGTATAAATATGTTCGATTTTGCAATATTGCCATTGAGCGGCTTACCGACGCTGGCAAAAACGGTATTGGGGACCAGGTTGTTAAGAACAAGCTCTTAGCTCAAGCCTACTTTATCAGGGCTTATTGTTATCATCAATTATTGCGTTACTATGGTGGTGTCCCGATAATAACAAGCAGTTACGCATATACAGAGGACCCCACCACATACCAGATTAAAAGGAATACCTACGAGGAATGTGTCAACCTGGTTGTTAAAGACTGTGATGAAGCGTCTAAACTACTTGGTAGCGAAAAGTTGGACAAAGGCCGTGTGACAGCTTTGGCGATTTTGGCCCTTAAATCCAGAATGCTACTCTATGCAGCAAGCGATCTTCATGACAACGCGAAATTGACGGCAAAAGTTACCGATCTCAGTGACCTGAAAGATAAACTGCCTTTATTATGCTACATGAGCGGTTCACAGCAGGAACGGTATAAACAGGCCCAGGCGGCGGCCAAAGCCGTGCTGGATGCCGGAAGTGGATATAAACTCAATCTCTCGGCTCCGGTGTCAGCCCTGGAAGGTCGAGCCAATTATAAAAGCATGGCCATGGGCGGCGGAAGCAAAGCGCCCGGCATAGATCCGGCCGGCGCCACTGAGCTCCTTTTTGCACGCTATTATATTACAGAAAGCAGTTCGTCCCATGCCCGGGACAATGGTCCAAATGGCTATAGAAACTGGGGTGGCAACCAGCCGCTCGGACGGTTGGTGGATGACTATGAAATGGCTGACGGCAGTAAATTCAGCTGGAGCAACCCCGCGCAGAAATCCGCTCCTTATAAAAATAGAGATCCGCGTTTTTATGCTTCCATTCTATATGATGGTGCCGACTGGAAGCCAAGGGACAAATCGGGTTATGGATTTGATCCCGCCAATCAGATCCAGACCGGTTCTTATGATCTGATCGTAGACGGGAAATTGACCAAAGTTTCGGGACTGGATACCAAGCAAAGTTCGATTGAACCACATAACGGGACCTGGACCGGATACTACATCCAAAAGTTTATTGATCCGGATCCGGAGATTGTCGATGCCCAGGGCAGGCAATTTGTTCCCTGGCCCTATTTCAGATATACCGAAGCGGTATTCAACTATGTTGAAGCCAGTATTGAACTGGGTGAAACCGGCCCGGCCAGAGATTGGTTGAATAAAATCCGGTTCCGGGCAGGTATGCCTGCTATTACGGCAACGGATCAGAATACACTACGGGAAATATATCGGCATGAACGCCGGATAGAAATGGCTTATGAGCAGCAACGTTTTTTTGATACGCGGCGCTGGTTAATTGCGGCTGAAACTTTGGGACGCAAGGTGACCATCATCAAAGTTGACGGAACATTCAAACCCGGAAAATCGCTATCAGGTAACTATAGATATGACGAAACCATATACGACTATACCTATACACCTCAGGAATTCAACACCAAAGAAGACCGTACATGGAAAAATCAGCTTTATTTCTTACCGCTTTCGCGGGATGAGATCAGAAAAAACCCTTTATTGGTTCAGAATCCGGGTTACATTGAATAAAAAACAAACCGGGCTTCTGTTTATATATTTAATTATTCGTTTTAAAGGCGTTTCCCATGGGAAACGCCTTTTTTGTCTTTATGCTCAAGTTAAAGGAAAATCCCAAGCCCCCTTGTAGCTACCTCTCCTTTCAGCTTTAGCTAAAACCATTAAAACTTATGATTTAGCCCGAATTGTATGATCTGATTGATTACGGGAAGCAGTTCTTTTCCCATATCTGTTAGCGTATATTCCACTTTTGGCGGGATTTCCGCAAAAGACTTTTTATGCACGAATCCCTTATCACATAAAAACTTCAGCTGACTGATCAGCATCTTTTCACTGATCCCCACGATACAGCGTTTCAGCTCGCCATAGCGGATCGTCCGTTCATTGATCTGGAAAATAATCAGCATGGTCCATTTGCCACCTATGATTTCAAGCGTTTTGCGTAGTGGGCAGTTTTCGTCCGAAATATTTATATTCATTTTATCTAATTGACAGTCAGCTATTCTTAATCTGAGGTAAGTACCCTACTTATAGGTAGGTACTTGTATATTAGTATGCTAAGTTAGACATTTGTAGCATCTTTACACACTTTTAAAATTAGAAATGATATGTCAAAAAATGTAATGATTGTTCAATCCTATTTTGATGCTGTAGCCAAAGGAGACTTTGCTACAGTAGACAGCTTATTTGCAGCTGATGTCGTATGGCATCAACCAGGCGAAGGGATTCAGTCTGGAACCTATAGCGGAAAAGAGGCCGTATTCGCACATTTGGGCAATTTTATGAAATGGAGCAACGGTACTTTTGCTATTGATGCAATTGATTACCTAAGTAGCAATGCCAACCTTGTCACAGCTGCAATCCATTTCAAAGCAACCGGGGAAGATCAACAACTTGCCATGAAAGGTATAGACCTATTGCGTATCGAAGAAGGCAAGATCAAAGAAGTCTGGTTGTTTTCGGAGAAAATTGAAGACGAAGATGCGTTCTGGAACAATGCTGCAAAAAAGTAGTCTATTTAAAGCGGGAACGCGATTGACCATTCTCGCTTTATAACACCGTTTTTCATGCCCGCAACAATTTTTCCACCAAAAAATATAGTTCATCCAGATCAAAGGGCTTTGCCAAGAATCCATCTGCCCCACAGTCTCTGGCGGACTGTTCGCCCAATAAGCTTGCCGACATTATGATCACGGGCAACTGGCTGAATTTTTCCGAATTGCGAATCTCCCGTACGATTGTATCACCTGAGACCTGCGGCATCTGGAGATCTGTAAGCAATAGATCAGGCCTAACGGCATCTATAAGGGGCATTATTTCCATGTTTTTTGTTGTTGCGATAACATCGGTTTTATCATTCGTCAAGGCTAGAGCTAATACATCTAAGATTAGGGGCTCATCATCGCAAATAATTATTTTTCTGCTCATCTTTGATTGTTTAGTGCCACCGCAATGATTGAGAAAATATAGGTTTATATCATCTTACTTTGAGATTTCATAAGATAGACAATAGGTTAACCTAAATAGTTCTAATTAAATAGCCCTATTTTTTTGTCAGCAGCAAAAACGAAACGCGGAGGACTATATAATGCCCTGCAGATCTGTTGTTCGGAATAGGAAAAACTACTGACTGAGGTTAGTAGCGTTGCGGTGATCCACTACCTCCGTGATAAGAGCGGTAAGCGCCACAAGCTTTGCTTCAATCATAAAAATTCGATCTATATCCTCCTGATGAACTTGTATATTTCAAACCACAGTACCGATACACTTGCGACAGCCAGCGCTATAGCCAATTCAGATCCACTCAGGGCTGTCACCTCAAAGAAAGCAGCAACCGGCCTACAGTACAATATGACAAATAGCAGGATAAGCACAACACAAGAGATCCCCAACAGTAAAAAATTACGATTCTTAAAGCTTTCGACTATGCTATAATAGAAAGAGCGGTTGGCATAGCTCAACAATATATTTGCAAAGATCAAGGTACAGAAAACCATCGCCCTTGTTTTTTCTTCGTTCCCGCCATGCTGGGCAGTAAACTGATAGCTAAATAAGACTCCAAGCGTGATCACTATCCCTTGGATAATGCTTATCCCCAATTCACTGATACTCAAAAAAGTCTTTCCCATTGCTCTCGGAGGTTGTTTCATCGTATTTTTTTCGATGGGTTCATTCTCATAGACAATAGAACAGGTAGGCCCCATGACGAGTTCCAGAAAGATCACATGGACAGGTGTAAATATCTGTGGATAGATCCATCCCAAAAATAAGGGTAAGGATACCGTCAGAATAATGGGAATATGAATGGAAATAATATACTGCACAGCCTTTTTGATATTGGTATAGATCCGGCGACCAGCAGCGATGCCAACAATAAGTTTCTGCAAATCATCATTGGTGATGACCAATGCCGCCGCTGATTTAGCGATTTCGGTACCCTTATTTCCCATAGCCACACCGATATGCGCTGCTTTCAATGCTGGACCGTCATTTACGCCGTCTCCGAGCATAGCCACGACCTCACCACTCTTTTTCAGTGCATTGACGACCGCAAGTTTGGCGTCGGGAAACATGCGGGTAAATAGTGTTGTGCGCTCAGCTAGCTTTATGATATCATCTTCGGTATTCTCAACGATTTCGCTACCATTTACAGGTATAGTTTCATTGATAATGCCTGCTTGCAATGCAATTGCCTTTGTTGTTTCGGCGTTATCGCCGGTAATCACCTTTACCTTGATCCCCGCAGCATAGATTTGCTGAAAGACCTCCTTTATCCCCTCTTTGGGTGGATCATAGAACACCGTGAGCCCTAAAAAAGCAAACTTAAAATCCTGCTGTTTCGCAGGGAAGTCATTTCCTTCAAAATTTGCTTTGGCGACACCTAGAATCCGATATCCTTGCTGAGCAAAAGTGTTAATCACCTCCCTTATCTTACCTCGATCGGCTTCGGAGAGCTGGGAAACACTGAGTATCGCCTCGGGTGCCCCCTTGGCCGCAATGATCCGCTCATGCTCACTATTTTCAAAAAGGTGGGTCATCATGGGCGGCCTGCCCTCCAGCGGGTATTCATGAAAAAGTTGATAACTCCTTCGTAAATCATTTTTTTGCGTTTTTTCGTATATTTTATGCAACGTGATCTCCATGGGATCAAAAGGTACAGGCTCGCTGCTCCACATTGCATAGTCAATAAGCTCATGAAGTGCTTCGTGCTCAAATTCACCTTCAGCATACACCTTATTAGAATGATAATCATACAGGTTTTTTAATTGCATGATATTGGCTGTGATTGTACCTGTTTTGTCGGTACAGATTACTGTGGTACTCCCCAAGGTCTCTACAATACTGCTCCTTTTGATGATAATACCCTCGCGCATGAGCTTCCATGCCCCCAGGGCCATAAATGTTGTAAATGCGACAGGAATCTCCTCGGGTAGTACAGACATCGCCAATGTCAGCCCATTGAGCAGGCTCCCTACGATATTGTGCGTATCCAAATAACTAAACAGGCAAACCAACAGGAAAATAGCGAGTCCAACGATTGCCATTGCTTTGACAAATTTCTGGATCTGGATCTGCAAAGGCGAGATCTCTTCTTTTATCGTTCGAATGGATTCGCCAATTTTGCCGACGCGCGTTTCCTTGCCTATCTTTTGTGCCTGAAAAACAGCAAGTCCCGACACTGTTATTGTGCCGCTGTAAACTAAATTATCGGTTGTCGTACTATCCTTGAACACGGAGAAACTCTCTCCTGTGAGGGACGACTCGTTCACCGAAAAATCGTTGCTGTGCACTATAATTCCATCTGCATTTATCATGCGCCCTTCTTCTGTGACGCAAAGATCACCTACAACAATTTCCCGTGTTGGAATCTTGACCACCTGCGCATCGCGGATGACCACACTCAGGGGCTCATTGAGTTTTTCAAGCTCTTCCAACGCTTTCTTGCTACGGTTGTCCTGATAAAACGAGATCCCAGTGACCGCCACAATTGCTACCAACATAAAAGCTGCTTCAGCATAGTCGCCCACAATCACATAGATCAGTGAAATAACAATCAGTAAGATCAGCATGGGCTCTTTCAAAACTCCCAAAAGCAATTCCAGCCAGGTACTTTTATGGCCTGCCGCCAACTGGTTAAACCCATATTTTGTCCTAGCCTGATTTACTTCCTCCTGGCTGAGACCTTTAAGATGGCTGGGGATATTATATCTCATAAAGAAATTGCTTAATATAAAAACGGTTATCTACTGACTCTATAAGAAAACACGATTTTTTAGAATATGTTCGTCAAAATTTCACTTTTATAAAGTGGGTTTTAGTTTTTCTTAATTAGTTATATAGTTTTCATAATCGACGGTTTGATACGTTAAAGTTAGGTTTATAATAATTTTCAGGCCATGATCACCGCTATTCTTTGCTATGATCCTTATCACTTTCCGCTGAGGAGTAACAATTTATTTTAATACATTTAAGCTGGGCAACGGATACTCTGCTGTGCTGATGTCATTATTTATTTTGATCAAACCGGGCTTCCAGTGGCTTGTCGAATTGGTAAATATCGGTGTACAACGTAGGCTTACCGTTTTTTATTAGGCAGGTCAGGTAAGTAATTATAATCGGTATGGGCTTGCTCAGTACAAAATCTTTCTTTTCGTAAGATAGTATTGCGTTCTCAAGCGCTGAAATTTTGTATTCTGAACCATCATATGATAATAGCATAGCGGCGAGGCGGTCGGCATTTTCCACACGTACACAGCCATGACTGAGTGCCCTTTTCCCGCGACCAAAAAATTGCTTCTGAGGGGTATCATGGATATATACCGCATGCGGATTCTGGAATCTAAATACGACTGCACCCAAGGCATTGTCCTGCCCAGATGATTGCCTTATACTGTAGCTATAAGGATTTTTAGCGATCTGTCTGCGTGTTGATGCATTCACGACGACTTCATTGCCCGATGCGTCATAGACGGTGTAATTATGATCAGCGAGATAGCTCCGATCTTCCAAAATTTCGGGTAGTATTTCATTGAGGAAAATACTTTGTGGCACCCGCCAGTCGGGTGCCGTTGAAAAGTAATTGATTTCGCTTTCCAAAACAGGCGTTTTTGTTGCGGGCTTTCCTACCACAACCTTAAAGTCGGATATCTCGTCTCCCTGATGAAATTCCAGTGTATAGGAAGGGATATTTACCATGATATAATTGTCACTTTGGGTGCTAATCCACCGAAGACGTTCCATATTAATGATGATCTTGCCCAATTCCGCTTGAGCAGTCATACCATTATTCGCAGTATAGGAACGATCCAGGTAAGCCTGAAAATCACTGTAAGCTTTGATCTTTGGCTGGGCCTTAAGTATTGCTCCCTGAAAATCCGCCTGCATTCGGGCTGTTGACAATAGCTCATCCGCGCAAAATCCATTGATTCTGCTGCTATCAAGGGTAGATGAATCGTACAGCGGATTATATTTTCCAAAATGAAGGTGATTCATAAAGGTAATAAGGCCATCTGTCAGCAGTATATCAAACGAGGCTTTTTCCTTCTGATTCTTTTCGGAAGGAAAATCCCGCCATTGTTTTAACTTTTCAAATGAAAGACTTTCCAAATGGTAATCAGCGCGCGACAGTCCATAATGGTCAGCCCGTGTCAGCAGAGCGAGTGCTATTTCCGATTGATCCTGCCTTTGTAGGCTATCTGTCCAGCTATATCCTGAATAATTGTCCGTGTAGAACCTGGCGACCGATTTTGGGTAATTCAGCTTGGACAGATAGATATTGTCCTTTAGCGCTGTTGAGATTTCTGCACCTATTTTTATATCCTGCGCGCAGATCGCAGCGGAGAGAATAGAGAATAAAATAACTACAAAATACTTAACCGCTCTCATGATATCTAATTTTCATCTCCATCTCTGCATTTGTCTTCGGATGGACAAACCTTCGAAATGATCAATTAATACCCTACAAAGTTCTGATTTATAAATCAATATACCTTATATAATATCAGCTAATTTTTATATAATTGGTAGTAAATGTACAGGAGTTATCTATATTCTTATCAGCTTCAAAAACTATATTCAGCACCTATAGCAATATACCTAGGCAAAAGCCGATATTCGGTGATGCTACGGTAGGTGTCCGTCACCACGGCATTTCTGAACTGGCGTGTATTCAGTATATTTTTTGCGGTGATATCAAACCGAGTCCGGATCTTTTTGGCCTCGTAAAAGACCGAAAAATCGGAAAAATAATACGTTTT
Organism: Sphingobacterium sp. HMA12; assembly: GCF_002933815.1. GTDB lineage: Bacteria > Bacteroidota > Bacteroidia > Sphingobacteriales > Sphingobacteriaceae > Sphingobacterium. The sequence continues at coordinate 1,267,276 of NZ_BEYR01000001.1, read as the reverse complement.
TGCATCAGTACCGAGAAAATCACCAAAACGGTAGGACTCATTTTTCAGGTTTGCCTGCAGCCCTTTACCCATATTCAAAAAGACATGCATAAAAGCCTTGGTATTTTTTAGCTGATCCCTTCGTTCACTGGTATAAGCGGTAGATTGTATGCTGTAGCCCGTGTAGATATTGACCCTTGACCTCCATGCACTTCGGAATGATAGCGCATACTCCTGTGCGAACAGCTGTATCTGGCGTGCACCCACGCCAACGACCATGGCCTGATAACCCGAAGAATTACCGCCAATATCCAAGCGGATATTTCCGCCCAAGGTCTTTACATAATAATTGAGCTGCAATTTATAAAACCTGTCTTTTCTGTCTTTGAGTAAGATCTTGTCATTCAGGTTGTAGTTGACGCCAATATCGTTCTGATTGCTGATGTAATCAAACATCGTGGTATAGCCCAGGGAAAGGTTAGCAAAAAAACGGTCTGTCATGCTCCCATGCGTATAGGTCAACATACCCTCAGAGCTGTTTAATGTCGCCATCTTATCCAATCCCTTGATAAAGCTGCGCAGCCCAGTGCTGTAATAATTGGGAACAATATCCAATAGCTCCGTATTTTTTTGTTGAAAGGAAAGTTGGGCTTCTAATTTTCCCTTTGGGTACAGCATCCATTTCCCCGATAGCCCTGGTGTGATCAGCCAATTATTTCTGTTCTGGGTATCTCCGCCCCGGTCGAGACGACTATGTATATACCAGGCTTGTACTTTTGGTGTCCACTCCCATTTCCCTTGCTTTACCGTATACTTCGCTAGGATACCCGTTTGATTGGACCGCAGGTCAATCTGATTGGAAAAGCCTGCAGGATGGATCGGGGTATCATTTTCCCGGTTTAGGGCAAGTACAGTTTCGAGCTGTTGCTCCTTATATTCGTTGAGCAGCGCGACTTCCATAAAATTTCCGTTTTTTGCCCGCCGGACATAGTGCGATGTCAGGCCAAGGTAATCCAGGTTATTTTCGATATGTTGGCTCACGGCCGCGATGTTCCCGACCTGAAAGAGGTCTTCGTAATAATACTTGTCTATGCTATAATCGACCGGAGACCGCTGACGGATCCAGCGTGCTGAGCTGACGAGAACCTCACGTTCGGAAAATTTATGCGTATAGCTAAGATTGTGGCTGGTCAGGTTTCCTTTACTACCCGTTAGTTCGGTACTGCCGATGCCATTGAACAAGAGGTTACCTACATCCTGTTTCTGGAGCGATCCCAGATTACCGGAGTAGGTCAGCGTGGATTTCTGATTAAGATCATACTGCAGTTCCCATTTCGAAAAATAATTGTCGATATGCCTGTTGAATTCATAGTTTTCGGTATTGGTAAATTGCAGATCCTCGATATGGTAATCCTGTACCATATTTCGGTAGAAGGATTTCTTTGTCGGATTGACAAAGCCGAGCCACTTGACCTTCAGCTTTTTCGTCGGATTCAGAATGGTATTGAATGAAAGCAATTTATCGTTGTTGAAATTCGTTCTTTTGTAATCAAAGTCGGGAAAAGCCGGCATGTTGTCGATCAGCGTGGGTGTCACCGCTCCTGCGCCGATCTGTCCCGGTTCGTCGGTCTGGCTTGAATACAACAGGTGATTGATACTGCTTACGGCATCAACACCATTGTTGTTGGCCGCTCCCAGTAGATAATACTTATTTCTCTTGCCAAAATTCATTAAGCTGGCGCTCGCCTGATAATACTGTTTTCCGGCCGGGGTGGCCGAAACTGCGACCGATCCCACCCATTGATTCTTACTGTCCTCCTTGAGCTGGATATTAAGGGCGATCTTATCCGAATTCTCGATCCCTTTCAGATGTTTGTTGTTGGAATAACGTTGTAGAATCTGGATTTTATCCACGGGCTGTACCGACATATGCTGTGTCAGCAGCCGATAGCCCTTTTCAAAGAGGTCATCGCCTTCGACCATCACCTTCTCGACCTCCTTATTACCGACCTTGATACTTCCGTCGCTACCGACATTCAGTCCCGGGATCTTCTTTAATAAATCTTCGACCGTACGTTCATCACCCTGCAGAAATGATTTTGCACTCAGCTCAATTGTATCCCTCCCGAGCATATAGGGGCGCTTTGCATGGACAAGTACTTCGGCCAGGCGCTCTATCCCACCCGCAATCAGCTGCACATTGACTGTTGTATCGGGCCTACGGATATCAATTTCCCGTTCGGTCGGCACATAGCTCAATGCCTGAAAGGACAGAACCTGCGGTCCCGGCTGTTTTGCAGCCAGGCGATATCGCCCCGCTCCATCGGTAAAGGTATAGGCCAATAAACCCGAATCCCGCGATAAGCGCAGCTCTACCCGTACACTGCCGACAGGCTGTCCATTGGAAGTCACCGATCCATGGACGGATAGCTGAGCCTGTGCATGTGACAAAATAATGCCGGGCCAAAGGAACAAAAACAGTAGATACCTATTCATTTACGTTTTTCTGTTCCCATTCATACACTTGCTCCACGGTGCCCCTAGCCTTGGTTCTTTCCTCGATAACAACCTCGCTGGCGGGAAATTTACTCTCCAGAATCCGCTTTTTCTCTTCGGAGATGGTCTCATATTTACTGATATATTCCTGCAGCGTCAATTTAGGCAATGCGTAGACGTAGGATTCCTTTACGGGGATATCACCGGCGTATGGATATCCTATTTCTTTGAGAATCCAGTAATTGGGGTTTGCGCTTTCGTTATACAGCATGACGATGAGCCCGGGCAGTCCGCCAAATTTGTATGGCCCTATCGGTACCGGAATGCTGTTGGTATAGTAAGCGATCAGTGTTGTACCCCGATAATTCGCCGTAGCCTTATGGCATACATATTTTCCCAGGGTATCGGTACTGCTGTAGTTTGTATTCCAGATCAGATCTGGGAACTGATCCTTGACCAGGTAATTGACACCCTCCAGTGAGCGTGTTTCCAGTATTTCCTTATCGTCATTTTTTTGGATGATCACCCGTCTGAAATTTTTGCCTACATCGAGCGATAAAGCAAATATACTTCCCGGATCCTGATCCAGGGCATCGGTATTGGTATCCCGTGCAACGGGAAGGGAATCGCGGACAACAGTTTTTACGCCATTTTCAGCATACACATGCTCCCGAAAGGTTGCAACTCCGGAGGGGATATATTCATAAACGGCATGCAGCTTCTGAGCCTGCACACCCCAGACCGAACACAACAATAAACAAACTAAAAAATAAGATCTCATAACACTGAAAGATGTGAAAGTGAACCCGGAGGTCCACTTTCGGATTTAAATTTTCTGATGATTAACTTTAGCAGCTAGACGATTAGTTGTAATAAGCGTTGCTACCGTAGGTATCCGTCAGCAGTTCCTTCATACGGCAGAAGAAACCACCACAGCTGGAATAATTACCGCTGATCGTTACCGAACCGTCATACTGTCCGCCCACGTAGTAATCAATTCGGAATGTACATCTGACTTTCGATGAATTGGCGGTTTTGATTTCCACCATTTCAATGCGTCTTGTACCGTCCGGTGAGCTGTGGACCATTTTCGGTGCTTCCACCTTTTCGCTTACCGTTGTAGCTTCAATAGCTTTAGTTTCAGCTGTTTTGTTTACAGCTGCTTTTCCTGTACCTGCAAATGCTGCCGATGACATCACCGCCACCGCTACCGCACTCATGAATAGTTTTTTCATTTCATTTTGGTTTAATTTTGAACATGCTATAGAGCAGACCTACGCCCTATTTGATGATAAAAGTATGGTGTAGGATCATGTGAAAAAATGACCCTTTAATATTCGTTAGGACTGCTTCACGATTCGCGATATTAATATATATATCCGTTTGGTTACAAAAAATAATGATGGGACTATATGCTGCTGATAAGTACAGGTCACTGTGGCATATTGGCGGGTCATACTATTATTAGCCCTGTGAGATTGTTTCCCTCGGTGGATTGAAAACAAAAAAGCATTCCAAAACAAAGAGCGATGGTATTTTGTTATCTTCTCAAAAGTGAATATAAACGCGGAAACAGATAATTATGGCAAAAAAACAACAGAACACCAAACAGGAGGTTGCAAACTTTCTGGGAGAAATGATTTCATTTAGAAATGCGTTAAAGCTAACCCATTGGTCTATAACAGGCAAAGGGAGTTATGAAGCGCATATTTCCCTGGATCAGGCTATTGAATCCCTGATCGACATTACAGACAGGTTGGTCGAGACAACTTTTTCTTTAGAAGGTACACTGAATATCATTATTCCTGAAACTTCAAAACCCGCCAACTATATTAAATATATTGAGGACTTTTATAAGCAGGTGGAAAGCAAGCGGGAAGGATTATTTAAAGAAACTTTTTCCCAATCCATTATTGACGATGCACAGGAAGCTGTCCAGCAATTATTGTTCCGTCTAAAACGGTTAGAATAACGCTGGAGACGCCTTTTTGGCTATGATATTAAATCAAAAGCCCTTCCAGAAGAAGGGCTTTTGACTTTTGACTGTCGACCAAAATAAAGTTAATTGGCCGGAGATCGTGTTATTGAATTATCCTGATCTACCCGCAATTCCTTTAGCAAAATATCCCTAACCATATTTCGCATTCTTAAGTCATCTATTGCAGATTTAACGATCTTTATGTTATAATATGCATCACTTTCAGATTCGCGCCTGATCTTTTCGGTGAACGCTTTCGCCTCTCCTTTATAACGGATTACGATATTGGTTTCCTTTTCAGCGATTTTTTTGATGGTCAGCGTCCAGACAAGTCCATATGCTATAATGGAAAGAGGTTTTTTAGGAGGTATTACTGATGCTGTCTTATCCTTTAGCTCATATTCATATAACATATAAATACTGGGTTTGTAAGGATCAGTTTTAGCTTCCGACAGGAGCCGTTCGTATTCCTTTTCGTTATCGACGAGCAGCTGGGTATTTGTGTTGCGCTCCGTGATTTCAAAAGCGGCGCTGCTATCGTTTTCATAAATTGAGGTAAGACTGGATGAGTTACTTTTTCCCAACCGTGCTGCCAGTTCAGGCATTGCTTCTTTGACACGGTCAAAACTTGCCATTAACTTGACACTATAAAATTCAGGACCAGAATTTTGTCCACTAAGCTTACTAACGGCTACGAAAAAAATAACGACAATAAGGGCATACTTGTTCATCTGGTAATTTTATTTAAGTCTTTAATGGGTTATGGTCTAAAGATAAAAATTAAATAGCAGATTACATGACTTTTTACTGATCCTCCACAGCAAACTTATCTAATCCGACAACATAAGTACCACGATGCACACTTCGGTGATCGCATAATTCCACGCTCGCCGTTTTGCTTTGGGAGCCAGATCAGCAATAGATACAATAATTGGTTGTTGACGATAAATTTCGAAAAAATAATTTAATAAAACTAATATTTTTAGTAATAAATATAAGTATGGGATCTTAGGCCACTGGCCAAAATCTGGTCCATCGGAGGGAATGTTAATAATATATTTTTATACTAAAACAGGCGTGTAAATATATTTTTAGTATATTTATATATTAAATAACAGGTATCTGCACTAAAAAATTCAGGTTATGAAAATTCTCTTAACTGGTGTTACAGGTTATATCGGAAAACGTCTTTTGCCTGTACTGTTGGAACAGGGACATGAAGTTATTTGCTGTGTAAGAGATAAGAATCGTTTTGATCCATCGGCAATCTCGGATCAAGTTCAAATTATTGAAGTTGACTTTTTGAATAAAGAAAGCCTAAAAAATATTCCGCTTGAAATAGATATCGCTTATTTCCTAATCCATTCGATGGCTACACAATCAGGTGATTTCCAACAGATGGAAGCCGATTGCGCGACCAACTTCAGCAACTTTATTGAAAAAACCACGGCCCAGCAGATCATCTATCTGAGTGGAATAATTAATTCCGATCGATTGTCCAAACATCTCGACTCGCGGAGAAACGTTGAGCGCATATTAGCAAGCGGACGGATTCCTGTCACAACACTGCGGGCTGGTATCATCGTTGGCTCGGGAAGTGCATCTTTTGAGATCATACGAGATCTGGTAGAAAAACTCCCCATTATGATTACACCCAAATGGTTGCAAACCAAATGTCAACCTATCGCCATACGCAACGTGATCGAATTTATGATCGGTGTCATCGCTAATCCACAAACATTTAACCAAAGCTATGATATTGGCGGTCCCGACATCCTGAGCTATAAAGAGATGCTGCTGCAATATGCTGCCGAACGAAAACTAAGGCGACAGATCTATGTTATCCCACTGATGACACCTAGGCTCTCCTCCTACTGGCTTTATTTTGTTACTTCGACTTCCTATCACCTGGCCAGAAATCTGGTGGATAGCATGAAAGTGGAAGTGATCTGTAAACCCAATAATCTGGCGAACGAGCTTGGGATCAAGTTGATCAATTACAGACAATCGATACAATTGGCTTTTCAAAAAATTGAAAGCGACAATGTGGTGTCTAGCTGGAAAGATGCACAAACCAGTAAAATTTTAGCTGGGGGTCTCACCCGGTTACTCGAGGTACCCAGTTACGGTTGCTTTAAAGATGTCCGTAAGGCTCCGCTCCAAAATAGTGAAGCCTCATTGACCAAAATCTGGTCCATTGGTGGGAATTCTGGCTGGTATTATGGCAATTGGCTCTGGAAAATCCGTGGGTTCATGGACCAATTAGTCGGTGGTGTGGGGATGCGAAGGGGACGAAAAAACAAAAGCGATCTGGCTGCAGGTGATGCACTTGATTTTTGGCGCGTGCTGATCGCCGATCGAAAGACCAAAAGATTACTGCTTTATGCGGAGATGAAACTCCCGGGAGAAGCCTGGCTAGAATTTAAGATCGAAGATAATATCTTGCTACAGACGGCGACCTTTAGACCCTTGGGCATCGCTGGACGGCTCTATTGGTATGCTGTATGGCCTTTTCATGGCTTTATATTTAGGGGCATGATAAACAGGATAGCTAAACCTTAAAAATAAGAATTCACAAGTTATGATTTATTAATCTCTTGGAGTACGAGCCAAGATAAGGTAAAATTTTTGGCTTTAAAGACGATATCGAAGAGATAAATTACGCCAAATCTCTGTCGCAAAGTGCTGATCCGAATGCATATTTTCAAAAAACCAGTAGTCGCCCCTTTTTACTAGTTTTTGATCAATTCCGTCGAGCAAAATTGGCAATTCCGTATCGAGCTTTGATAAAGACTTTTTCAACAACACCAGCTGATAATCCTGTCCTTTGTAAGTTAAACGGAACACCTGTGAACGATGTGGCTCGCCGCTTATCCCGTCAATCGTGCCTTGCATAAATATAGATCTTCTAAAATTTTTAAATTACAGCAATTACGCCAATATGATTACGCTAAAAAGTATACTAATCGAGCAAAAATCAGCTTAACAGTGTATAATTTTTATAACGAATATCAACAAATAATCGTGCCAAAGTCGATGATTTTTTTTTCCATTTTGATTTCGTCATTTTGACTACAACCAAGCTCAATTTGGCAACAGATACCCTAAGCCTTCTTTAGACATTTGTGGTATGGAATCAAACAATAACACGATGAGAAAGACAATTTTCATTACAGGAGCTTCTTCCGGATTGGGAAAAGCAACTGCCAAACTATTTCAACAAGCGGGTTGGGATGTGATCGCAACCATGCGAAATCCCGAAAAGGAAACCGAGCTTACCGAAATCGAACATGTTACGCTATTAAAATTAGATGTAAGCGATCCTGCGCAGATTAAAGAAACCGTAGAAAAAGCAATCTCTTTAGCCAAAATTGATGTCGTTTTCAATAATGCAGGTTATGGATTGATGGGCGCGTTTGAAACCTTGAGCGACGAAAAAATACTTCGCCAGATCAACACCAATCTGTTGGGTGTATTGCGCGTTACACAAGCATTTATTCCACATTTTAGAGCACAGCAAGGCGGTTTATTTATTTCGACCACATCAATTGGCGGATTTATGGGATTCCCACTACATTCGATGTATCATGCGACAAAATTCGCTTTGGAGGGCTGGAGCGAAAGTATGTCCTTTGAACTGAAAAAATTTGGGATAGCGATCAAAACAGTTGCTCCGGGAGGAATCGCGACAGATTTTGCAGGTCGTTCATTGGATATGAATCGAACTCCGGACTATGAAGACATCGAAAACAAACTGTTCGAACAAATGGATGTGATGATGCAAAATGCTTCCACGGCAGCGCAAATTGCCCAGGTAGTGTATGAAGCCGCAACGGACAATAAAGATCAAATACGCTATCTGGCAGGCCAAGATGCACATGCACTCTATGAAAGACGACTGGCAATCGGAAAAGAAGCGTTCAGGCAAGAAATCGCAAAACAATTTGAGGCCTAATTTTTAAATCGGCAACTGTCTTTGCGGGCAGTTGTTTTTTGTAAATTTGTAAAACAAAAACAGGATGCACAGTATCAATTCCATATCCGAATTTCATAAGCAATTGTCATTGCCGGCCCCACTACATCCGCTCGTAAGTGTCATTGATGTAGCTGGAATAAAACCCGATGAAAGCAACGTTTGGGAGCAGTTCTGTGTGAATTTCTATTGTATTTCGCTTAAAAAAGACGTTACGGCAAAAATAAAGTACGGCCAGCACTATTACGATTTTGACAAAGGAACTATGAACTTTATTGCGCCCAAACAGATTCAATCCTTGACGATTGCTGAAATCAGAAAAATGAACATCGAATGTGGAAAAGGTTACATGCTTATGTTTCATCCTGATTTTTTGTATACGCATCCCCTTGCAACCACAATAAAAAATTATAACTTCTTTTCGTATGCGCTTAATGAAGCATTACATCTGTCCGAACGGGAAGAAAAAGACATTGTAGAAATTTTTCTTAAAATCGAAAAAGAATATCAACATATCGACAAACATACCCAGGGTATTATTTTGTCACAAATTGATATGCTATTGCAATATAGCAACCGGTTTTACGAGCGTCAGTTTATCACGCGAAAAGCCGTCAACCATACGCTGCTAACACAATTGGAAAAATTGCTGGATGCGTATTTCGATAGCGAAGAAACATTAAAACAAGGGCTTCCGACGGTAGAGTATTTAGCAGAAAGCCTCCATGTATCAGCACGTTATTTAAGTGATCTACTACGTTCGGTTACCGGCAAAAACACCCAACAGCACATCCACGACAAGTTGATTGAAGAAGCCAAGGAAAAACTCACGGCCACAAGTCTCTCAGTGGCAGAAATTGCCTACCAACTCGGTTTTGAACATCCACAATCCTTCAACAAACTGTTTAAGAAAAAGACCAATCTCTCCCCTCTAGCGTTCAGACAATCTTTTAATTGACCGCTCCCCCGCCATGCGCTCGATTTCCGGCATTTTTTATTTTTATTTGCATCTTAAATTTTAATATCGTAATATTGCAATATAAAATAAGCTTCATTATGGGACTTACAAAGACAGAAATTTTTACGGACGAGCAGAATAAAGTGGCTGCAGCGTTCAAAGTATTGGGCCACCCTGCCAGGATTGCGATACTCCAGTACATTATTGATAAAAAAGCCTGTATATGCAACGATCTTGTTGATGAACTTGGGCTTGCTCAGGCAACTATTTCACAGCATTTAAAGGAACTAAAAAATACGGGTATTATTCAGGGTACTATTGAAGGAAAGTCTGTCTGTTATTGTATTGACGAAGAAGTGTGGAAGTCGGTACAGAGTGATTTCAATAGGTTCTTCAACCAGGAAGTGAACGTAAAAAGCTGCTGTTCGTAGCGCTTTTTTTTAACCATCAATATCGTAATATTGCAATATATCATATAAACACATTAAATCTAGTAAAATGAGACTATCAAAAATCAAAGAAATCCTTCCAACCTTGGAAAATGTTGAATTCCAATTGGAGAATGGAACATTTGTTCCCGAACACTTCCACGTAACAGAGGTGGGCCAGATCACAAAAAATTTTATAGACTGTGGCGGTGTTATCCGTAAGGAAAAAACGGTAAACTTTCAGCTTTGGAATGCGGATGATTACGACCACAGGTTGAAGCCAGGAAAGCTGCTCCATATTATTGCCCTTTCGGAAGAAAAATTGGGAATGGAAGATGCAGAGATCGAAGTGGAATACCAGAGCGACACCATCGGTAAGTATGGCCTTGATTTCAATGGAAAAACTTTTGTTTTAAAAAGCTTGACAACGGCATGCCTTGCTCAGGATGCATGCGGCATTCCTGCTGAAAAACAAAAGAAGAATCTCGCTGATCTACCCGTTAATCAATCATCTTGTTGTACTCCGGGTTCGGGCTGCTGCTAAACCATACATTTATGATGATGTACCCTACATTATTAGACACGATCGAACAGCTCCAGTGGAAACAGTTTGCCAGTGATGAACGTCAGGCTGCTTTACAGACCTTCGTAGATTTTGTCCAGCGGAAGGTAACTGCTGGGCAGCAGGTAAATCTGAACTTCATCTGTACCCATAACTCACGCCGGAGCCATTTAGCCCAGGTGTGGGCACACACCGCCGCCGCTTATTTCAAGATACCGAATGTCAGTAGCTACTCCGGTGGTACGGAAGAAACGGCGCTGTTCCCAAAGGTTGCCGAGACATTGACTGCCCAGGGCTTTCAGATCTTCAAGATTGCAGACAGCAATAATCCGGTATATGCAATAAAGAGCAGCGACAATGCGGTGCCCATTGTCGGGTTTTCAAAAAAGTATGACAGTGCATATAACCCCTCAACTGAATTTGCGGCAATTATGACCTGTTCCGAGGCTGACGGTGGCTGTCCTTTTATTGCTGGTGCCGAAAAACGCATACCACTACCTTTTGAAGATCCCAAGATATCCGACGGTAGTCTGGAACAGGATCAGATTTACGCCCAGCGGAGTTTGCAGATAGCAATTGAAATGTTCTATGTTTTCTCTCATATTAGACTATAGCCTATGCCCTCGAAACTTAAATTTCTTGACCGATACCTTACGCTATGGATTTTTTTGGCGATGGCCGTTGGAGTCTTGTCCGGAAAATTCTTTCCTTCCTTGTCGACCTGGGTCAACAGTTACAGCAGCGGAACAACTAATATTCCTCTGGCAGTCGGTTTGATCATGATGATGTATCCGCCATTGGCTAAAGTACGGTACGAACATATTGGAAAAGTTTTCCGTAATGTAAGGGTATTGGGGATCTCACTCGTGCTGAACTGGATTGTTGGCCCGGTATTGATGTTTGCGCTAGCACTCCTTTTCCTGAACGGCTATCCGGAGTATATGACCGGATTGATATTGATCGGCCTCGCCCGATGTATCGCAATGGTTGTTGTCTGGAACGAGCTTGCTGATGGAAATAGGGAATATGCTGCTGGTCTGATTGCACTGAACAGTATTTTTCAGGTACTGTTGTACAGTCTTTACGCTTACCTATTTATTACTGTATTGCCTCCGCTATTTGGCGTATCTGGGCTTTCCGTTGCTATTTCAATTATGGAGATTGCAAAAAGCGTCGGCATATATTTGGGTATTCCTTTTCTTGCGGGAATACTAAGCAGATACGGGCTGATTGCATTAAAAGGCGAAGACTGGTTTCAGAAACGGTTTATTCCGTTTATCTCACCGGTCACGCTAATTGCTTTGCTGTTCACCATTATTGTCATGTTCAGTCTTAAAGGTGAAATGATTTTGCAGCTTCCTTTCGATGTGCTGCGCATTGCTGTTCCTTTGATGATTTACTTTGCGTTGATGTTCGTCGTTAGCTTTATTGCCGGCAAGAAAGTCGGCGCAGATTATTCACAGAGTACGGCAATTGCTTTTACTGCTGCTGGCAATAACTTTGAACTGGCCATAGCAGTAGCCATCGGTGTATTTGGCATTCATAGCGGCCAGGCTTTTGTCGGCGTGATTGGCCCGTTGGTTGAAGTTCCTGCCTTGATCGCACTGGTTAATCTGGCTTTTTGGTTCAGAAAGAAATATTTCAGTCCCCCATCCGATAGCAGAATTTGAGGAAGGAAATTTTTATATTTATCTCTTAAATTAAATTCAGGAAAGAAAATGGGCCAGTACTTTTGGATTGCCATACCTGCACAGCTGTTTTTTCAGTATTGCGGAGAAACGATGGAAAAACATCGTGCGCACGCCTATATTGAAACGATAAACCGGCGTTCAGGCGAGCGTAATTATGTAAAATATAACAAGGAAAATCAGTCGGCATTTCTGGAAAGCTTTTCATCGGCGGATTATCATGGTTTTTTCCTGTCTACCTATCCCTTTTCAGATCAGGAGGATATCACAAGCTCTGGTCTCTTTTACGATTCGCCTGTAGCCGAATATTCAATCGCAGGAAGTGGCGGCTATGAAACTGATCGGACAAGAGAAATCATCCACCTGAGGCAGATCATGAAGCAGGCTGACAAATCCGCAAAAGCATTTTTTGCGGCCTTGCAGCGCAACCTCAAAAAAATCCCCGATCTACGCATTACCTTGAAAAGTGGAAATAAAAACCATCTTTACCTGCCAACACCAAAAAGTATCATTCCACAAAACGCACATAGCCGGCTGATAGAAATACCTTGGGAAGAGCATTGTCTCAGCAAAGGCCTCGTGTACCGGCAAGAATAATTCAAATCAGGTGGAGTACACAATGTTGACGAAGCAGGAAAACCGGTGAGTTTGGCCGGAAGACGCCTGTAATTCAGAAAACCTGACAAGAAAAGAAAGCGCCGGTACTAAGACCGTGCGCTCTCCAACTAAACCACCATTTTAATAAACCTATCAGATTGAAACGCAATTTTTTCTAAACTTTTACTCAAATGCATTTAATTCACCAAATCCGGCGGCATATTCGCCATAGCCTGTCATAGTAAAGCGGAAATAACGTGTCTGCACGGGCGTATAAAAGCTGACATTCCGCAGTTCGGGATTGGTGGCGCTACCACCGGGCTTGCTGCCCGTATAGGAGCCCTGGACGGTCCAGTTAACACTATCACTACTTGTCGCCACCCGCATCGCTGTTACTGCGGAGATATACCCCGAACCAAAGTAGTCCCAATACCTTGGTGTAAAGGTAAACCCGCGTATATTTTTTTGACTTTGCATATCTACCGTAAAGGTTACTGCGGGTTTTGTGCCAAAAGCAAATTCCGAATGCCAACCCGTTGCAGCATTATTATCAAAGGCAAGTGCGGGGGCACCTGGAGCATACTGTGTATCCGTCGAACTTGCCGTAGCGGTCCAGCCTGTACGGTCTATGCGATTGCCCGTAGGTGCCGGATTGGCCGGGTTGATATTCTGCAATTGTACTTCCACCGTTAGATACGCCAAACCGAGTGTCTCATGCGGCGGTACCGGTCCTTCGTCCGCAATGCCCACTGGCAGCAGGTAGCTGCGGCCCGGTACAAAGGCAGTGGTATTCCGAAGCGCCATGACAAATGCTGCTGCCGCATTGAGGGTGCCGCTGGCAATAGAAACAGTGGCCGGAGTAAAGGCAAAGCTGTTCGCTGGGAAAGCCACATAATTTGTCTGGTTGGCTTGGTTATATCCCGCCAGCAGATCCTGCCGTTCCCGAAGGCCTACCGTCAACGACTGACCAAAGGCTGTATTGACAGCTGCCGTTACATTTAGGTTGCCACTGATGACATCCCCATTGGGCGTCCGGTTAATAATAACCGGTACCACACGGTTAGCAGGTACGCCATTGAGCTGTGTGGTGATCCTGTTAAATCGCACCCGCAAGTACATCACCTGTCGGTTGCTGCTCAAAGGTAGACTGGAATTCGTGCTTGCCAGCCGTATAGGCACCACATATTGCTTGCTCAAGTCCAGGTCGCCAGTTTGTCCCAAGGTAATGCGCAGTGAATCCACGGAGCGTTCCTGTCCGGCAGGGATACGCACCTGACCATTGTTCGCCAATACAAAGGCACCAGCCGGAAAAGCCGGGGACTGCGTCTTATTTGCCAGATCATAAGCGGAAAGCAGTGCTGTGTCTATGGTCGCCGTTACCTGTACTTCCTGGTCAAAAGCCCGTGTCAGCAATACCGGGAAGGCTGTTCCAGCCCCGGCGAGCACATTGTTGCGCGCCGTGACATAACTGGCATCAGCCGTATTAAAACCCGCACCGGTTGGCATATAAATAATCAAGTCCTGTGGTGCACTTACATTATCTTTACTGCAGCTGGCTATAACGCAGACCAGGATAATCCAGCTCATACCGCTTACAAAGGAAGCACGCAGTTTATTTAAATATCTTTTCATACGATCTTATCGCTATGGTTCATAATTTTTTTCCTATTCCCTATTCGCAACGTACATTGGGTACCCATTGAATATTGCTGGCGGCAACCGCATCCCGGTTGTGGCCGCTAATATCCCGTACGGTTCTTCCCTCCGCTGCATTAAATTTCCAGTAACCCACGAGTCCCGCACTGGCTGGATCCACGCCGCATTTTCCATTACCGATCTCCGCCTGCGTCAATGCCCTGGACCAGATTCGTGCTTCACTAATAGCCCCATTTATCCTGCGGCCATTTGCGGAAAACCCAAAGTAAAAAGGTCCTCCAGCGAGGTCCACGACGCGGCCTGCTGCCTTTGTCGCCAACAGTGTACCATCGACATAGACCTTGAGCTCACTGCCGTTATAGACTGCGGCAATATGATACCAGGTTCCGGTGTTGAACGTGAAATTGACATTGGTTGCTGTCGCACCACCCGCTACCTGTAATTGGTTGGGTTGAACCGTCACATCGCCAAAGCGCAGCAGAAAGTTTTCTTCAATACCCATGATACTGCTGATAAATGGTGAGCTGTTCTGAAAACTATTCACCATCACCCTGGTTTCCATCGTAATGGCCGACATGGCTCGCAAGGCATCATTATTTTTTGAAAAATCAACTTGAAAACTATTACCCGCAAGCGATGCTGCCGGAGTAATGATGACCTGGTTGATAATCAGATAGACAGTCTTGGAGGATTCAATAAGCGGTAATCCCGAAGTGCTCCGCACAGTAACGGGCATCATATAGGCTTTGCCGACTTCAAAAAGTTCGGTTCCATTCACCCGAAAGCTAACCGCATCGGAGACGGTCAATCCAGGCTGTATCTGTACTTCATTGGCGGATAACGCATAACTTCCCTGTGGAAGTGCCTGATAAGCGGTGCCAAAACGTTGGTTATAGGCCGCAATTAAGGTCGTATCTACCGCAATCTGTGCAGTTACCGCCTGCGTTGCGGGTTGCGTGGATGTTACGCTAAAAGCTTGTGAACCACCAGTATTATCCACCGTCAGCCTCGCTGTATTATTGACCTCCGCCAAGGTTAGATAAACACTGTTTGTGTTGACCTCATCACTTTTGCAGGCAAACAGTAGACTCCCGATTAGGCAACTGAATAACCAGTTATATATTCTTTTTTTCATGATATTAGCTCCTTAAATTAACGTACAGCGGGATTCATAATCTGGATCGCTTGTCTTGTCCATTTATAATCCGGGGTGTTCGGATATTCGTATTCTGTATGGTAGCTCCCAATACCGCCCTTAGGTCCTTCTGTTGGATTCCAATATGCAAAACCCAATAGCGAAGGTATCGTCCCCCTTTGTGGATCAGTAAAATTGACGCCGCCATCCCGCCACCAGTTTTCAAAGTTTTCACAGGGTACAAACTTCTGCGGCGGACACTCGCCGAGACCATAGTTTTGCAGTCGTCCCTGGAGGACCGAAGGGGAACTCGAACCATAGGCTTGCTGCATAAAATAACTGTAATAGGGTTCTACGCCAGGATGGCTATAACCATCAATAATCAGCAATTTGTCTGTTCCCGACTTTGGGCCGAGGTATTTTCCTAGCGCTTGAAATAGACGCAATACATGTGGGTTATTGCCGTTTACAGCATAGCGATTTCCGAAGAAAGAATTAATTTCGGCAGCTTCTCCAGGTTCATAGTCCAGGTCAAATCCGTCAATATTATATAAGGCAATGGTATCGGCAATAGCCTTAGCAACGTTATCTATTGCCTGCATCACATTGGTTTCTATCAATTGCGGATCATTTTGCCGCATAATCCGTTCCACCCCACTGCCAAAACTTGTAATGACAAATCGTGTTCCTTTTTGTTGCCGTATCCGTTGCATGGTCTCATAATTATGCGAACCGATCGGTGGCATTCCACCCCAAAATGCAACAATATCCACACTGTCGGGAATCTGGTCAATCACACTAACCGTCTCCGGGCTCCCGGGTGTCCCCAATCCGCCCCACCAACCGAAGTAGATCGGATGCTTGCTGCGCTTATAAGCCCTTAAGTTTTCATAATATTCTTCACTTCCGACGGGAACCAGTTTTGAAACAGGCTCCGGCACCGGAATATTCTGCTTTTCGCAGGCAGCAAATAAAATACTTCCTGCAAAAAGACAGGTATATAGCAGATATTTAATTGTTTTCATGGTGTTTTCAATTTTTGTTTATACCTCTATTCTGGACAGCGGATTCCAGTGACCCATTGTGGGGTTCCACTGACGGTACCCGTATGTCCATGCCCCGTTACATCAGCAATCGTACTCCCCTGGCCAGCATCAAATTTCCAGTAGCCATATAATCCATCCGATTGCGGATTTACGGCGCACATATTATTCAAAAGCTGAATACCCGTGCGCGCCTGCGTCCAGAAACGCAATTCCTGCACTTGAATGGGGTTGCCATTGGCTCCGAAAGACATTTGGTTGAGATTAAAGGAACTCCCCGGAGGAGCTGTCGTAGCAGCATCTTCGACACCATTGACATAAATGCGAAAGCTGTTGGCCTGCCCATCAAATACATAGGCAATATGGTACCATTGATTGACCGAAAAACGTGTCCGGGATGCCGGCTGTACCCCTTTATATTTGACCTGCAGCTGATCGGGTGAGATCACTACATCACCAAAACGCGAATAGATCTCATCGGGATAAGCCGCAAAGAGCGTCATATTATTGCGAAATGGGCCATTCGTCACCCGCACTCGCATCTCTACGGTAAAAGCCTTTAGATTGCTGATAGGATCCGGAATGGCAAAACTGACGCCACCAGCCCTCGATAAATCCAGGGCCGGATTCACCAGCACCTGCTGGATCTGGGCATAAAGCACTTTGGAGCTCTCTAGAATCGGAAAGTTAGTTGAAGACAGGCTGGCTACTTCGATCGGAACCAAATATTGTGTACCGACTTCAACGGCTCCACCCAATGGGCTTATCTCAACCTGTATCGCCTCCGAAACACTGGAGCCTTTACGGATGACTGCCTGGGTAGCGCTCAGCTTGATAAGTTGGCTGGGCAATGCTTTGAAATCGGTTCCATGCTGTGCATTATAGCTATCCACCAGCGCCGGATTGACCCGAAAGGTAACGTTCAAATCCTGATCGACAACCGCGGAGGCACTTGCCGTCACCGCCAATGAACCACCCATATTATCCACTGACAAGCCGACAAAAGGGTTCACCTGTGCACGGGTTATATATATACCCCTTTGTTCCACGCTTGATTTCTGGCAAGCTGTTAGCAAGCAGCACAGTAGGACAAGTAGAAAGAAAGGGATCCTTTTTATGCAATATTTTTTCATAACAATAGCGTATTAAATAATCAATCGTCTATTACCTTGGCTTGGCATCCCACCAGACCTTTGTCCCACCGTTATCGGCTCCACCCAGCAAGGTCAGCGCGCGCGCGACCTGTGCGCCATTCTCCTGGTACTGTTGTAAGGGATAAGGGAGACGACGGACCTGTACGGTACTATTGACTGTACCACCGCTCCGGTTGAGCGCTATTGGAAAGAGCCGCGGAAAATCTGTGCGTCTGAATTCAGCCCAAGCTTCCTGTCCATTGGGATACATCGCAATCCATTTTTGGGTAATGATACGTTCGAGATTGGTATTAAAGTTGTCGGCCTCATTCCAACGAATGGTACTGCCGCCCAGGGAAGCCGTGCTATAGGCACTGCCTGGAGCATAGTCCGTATAGTTTGCTGGTCGTGCTGTCGCATTGGACAGATAACCAGCCGGCATCGCTACCCCTAATTCTGTAAAAGAGAGCTGTACCCCTGTTTCGTACAAGGACTGGGCATTGCCCCCCATATTCCAGCCGCGCAATGCACCTTCAGCCCGCAGAAAATAAACTTCCGATGCCCGCATCCAAGGTAAGCCGGTGTCGTTGGTCACATTCAGCTGCGAAAAAGGCTGATACACGGCCGGTACCACATTGATCCCCGTACGTACCCCTACATATTCATTGGGACGTACCGTGGAGGTCGAAAAGAATACCCCGATTCGTGGATCACTGTAACCACGCAAGTAAGAATCCATGGATGCGCCCATCCGCGCTTCGTTGTAATCCTGGGTTAGGGTACGCAAGGGGTTTTTAAAATTCAGTCCTGCCGCCGGTTTTTGTATGGCCCCGTCGCCAACCGCGGTCAATAAGCCTGCGGGATGGCTGACGGCCTCTTCGGCAAAGCGTTTGGCATTGGCCGGATCAACATAAGCCATGCGAATCGCTAAACGCAGTTTCAGGGAGTTGGCATATTTTGCCCATTGCAGGTAGTTGCCGGCATAGATCTGGTCGTAGCGTGCCAAAGGAGTCCCTGCGGCAGCTCCACGTTCGTGCAGCAGATTTGCCGCACGCCCCAGTTCGCCAATAAAGGTCCGGTACAGACTTTCCTGGCTGTCGTATGCTGGCGTGAAGGTTCCTGTTGGGATCTGCGAATAAGGAACAGGACCGTAACTATCGGTCATACGCACCATACCAGTGATCTTGATCAGTTGAGCAACCGAAAACTGCAGCGAATCGCCAGAAAGTGTCGTTGCCTCCTGCACCTGTTTCCAGGCATTCAGCAATCGGCCAGTCAGGTTAAACTGCTCATTCACCCAGGTCAGGTTGAAACCATAGGTCAGGTTGTTGGTATTTCCGTTCCAGTTGTTGGCCTGGGCCATATAGCCCGAATAACAATCCGCGGCGAGATTAAATGCAATCTGATAGCTGTTTACAAAATTGGTGCCGGCGCCCGCATCTGCCGCCGGGATCACCGCATTGATCATAATGGGAAAATTACGTCCCGTGAGGTAGCCATCGGCTCCCATTTGCTCACGTGTAGCCTTATAGGGATCAGTATTGTAATCCGCATAATTTTTGGTACAGGCGCCAGCGAGTAAAGTCAGTGCCGCACAGCCGATGCCTAGCATCCGGAACCTATATCTTTTAGATGAATTTTTCATTGTTATGTACGTTAAGGTTAAAACTGAGCCCGGACACTGAAACCAAAACTCCGGTAGCTGGGCTGGCGGAAATAATCTATCCCCTGATCGTAGGTACCGGTAGAAGAAGTCGATTCCGGATCAAAGGGTGATTTGTTGTAAAACATAAATACATTTCTTCCCGTTAACGCCACACGAATATTGGGGCCTTTTGGACCAAACCATTTTGTTGGCAGATTATATCCGAGGGCCACTTCACGTAATCGGACATTCGTTGCACTATAAATGTAATAGGCCGCCATACCGCTCGCGCCATTTCCCAATAGATTATAATAGCCCTGTACATTGGGATATAGACTACCATAGATCATTACGCCACCATTATCACGGTCTTGTGCTGATTGCTCCGACACGC
Organism: Sphingobacterium sp. HMA12; assembly: GCF_002933815.1. Lineage (GTDB taxonomy): Bacteria > Bacteroidota > Bacteroidia > Sphingobacteriales > Sphingobacteriaceae > Sphingobacterium. The sequence goes on along the minus strand of NZ_BEYR01000001.1, from coordinate 1,247,611 downwards.
CAAAGGCATCCATAATGGATTGGGTATAGGAAACACCAATTCCCCCTACCCGTGCATCCACCAGAAAGGAAAGATCCACTCCTTTGTACGAAAACTGATTGTTCCAGCCTAGCGTATAGTCTGGTGCAGCGCGGCCCACATAACGCCGTGGAATTGTCGTCCTGCCGATGGAGCCATCACTAGAATTCACCCATAGATTCCCCTGATTATCTTCCCGTAATACCTGGGAAATATAAAAATCCGCCATTGACCCACCTACAGTCAGTACATTCTGAAAATCGCCCAGACCACCCACAAGACGCTGTTCATTTTCATAAGGCTCCCCTGTAGCCGGATTAATAAAGCCCTCTGAAAGACGCATGACGCGGTTTCTATTCAACGAAAATACCAAACCCGAAGTCCAGTCCAGGGCACCAAATTTACCCCGATGGGATAAGTTCGCTTCAATTCCCCGGTTGCGGATATCTCCGGCATTATAAAAGAAGACCGTGTAGATGCTACTTCCCAATAAGGGTTGTTCGAGCAGCTGATTCGTTGTATTGGATTGATATACAGTTGCATTCAAGGATAGGCGGTCGCGCAGAAAGCGGAGTTCCATACCGGCCTCATAGGACTTTGTCCGTTCCGGGCGGTAGTCCGCAAAAGGTGCTGGCCGAAACGAGTCGTCGACTAAGGAAAACACGGGATTGGCCACACCAAAACGAGGCGGATTACCCACCTCAGCATAGGAAAAACGTACTTTAGCAAAAGATATTGCTGCCTTGGAGACCTTCCATTTATCACTGATCACCCCCGAAATACCGACAGAAGGATAGAAATAAGAGGAAGTTGAGGCAAATCCGGGCGGCAGTTGCGAAGGCCACTCATAGCGACCAGTCAGGTCCATAAACAGCCAGTTTTGATAGCCCAACTGGGTGGTCGCAAAGACAGACTGCAGCTGAGTGGCGCTGTAAGTTTGTGTCGCCGGGTTGTCCGTGTTCTCCTGTACCGAGTAAAAGTTAGCCAGGCGCAGTAGGTTGCCCCCAGCACCTAAACCATCCAAACGATCGTTTTGATAGCTTCCACCAATATTGCTGCGCAACGAGAAACGATTTTCCGCAAAGCTATGCTTCATACTGGCGATCAGATCCAGGTATGTATTTTTGGTGGTGTTCTTGCCGGTCTGATAATAGCCAAATTCGGAGGCAAAGAGACCCCAGGTACCAGCGGGTCTTTTGGTTTCACTCTCCAGTACACTATTATCAATACGGGCGCGCCCAGTCACATTCAACCAATCTGTTACCTTATAGTTTGCTGTCACGCTCATCATATAACGGTCCGTATTCGTGGTCCGACTTTGCGCATCAGTGATCCAATATGGGTTTTGCATCCCTAGCCCCTGATCCTGATAGGGCCAGAATTGTGTTTCGATCAAGCGGTTTGGATCGTAACGTGAGTAGACCTGATATTTTCTAAAATCATCTCCCGGCGGAAAGAGGTAGACCGGTACAATCGGGTTTTGGTATTGGCCCTGGGCCACCATATTATTGTCTTTGAGCCGCACATACATCCCGCTGAAATCGGCGGTCAGGCGGTCTGAAAGCTGCGCATTGTGCCGCAGGTAAAAGTTATAACGGTCGAATTTATTGTTGCGGATAATACCTTCGGCATTGTTTGTTCCCACAGAAAATAGCGTCTGGCTCCTGTCGGTACCACCCGTGATACTTGCTCCATTGCTGATGTTGTAACCTGTCTGGAAAAAGTCCTTTGGTCGATAGTCCGATGGTTGCGGCAGCTTAGCTCCCCAACTGGCATATTCCTGTGGATTGGACTGGCCATAAGTATTTTGAAAACGAGGCATCACAAAAGGGGAAAAGAAATCCGAACTATGCGATACGTTGACACGTATACTGCCAAACAGCCCTTCGGTATCGCCGCGGGTACCTTTTTTGGTATTGACGAGGATGACACCATTGGCGCCCTGATTTCCGTATAATGCAGTTGCGGAGGGGCCCGTCAAGGCGCTGATGCTTTCAATATCTTCGGGATTAAAGCTGGAGATCCCCTCCCCGCTGACAACTCCTTCAAAAGGACCATTGGTGCCGCCGCCATTGTTATTCGGAATCGGGATACCGTCAATGACATAAAGCGCGTTGTTGTTGCCGGCAATGGATTTTGTTCCCCGCATGACCACCCTGGTTGCACCACCGATTCCCGAGGAACTCGAGTTGATCGTGACACCGGCAATCTTTCCGGTCAGGCTGTTCACGAAGTTGGCATCTTTATTCCGTGTAATTTCTTCGCCTTTAAATTCCTGCACATTATAGGTCAGTGCTTTGACTGACTGTCGGATACCCAAAGCAGTCACCACGACCTGATCCATTTTCATTTCTTCCTGTTGCAGGACAATCTGGAGCATTTCTGCCGACGCGACTTTATGCTCTTGCCGTATATAGCCGACAAAGGAAAAAACCAGGATATCGCCAATGCTGGCATTGAGGCTAAATTTCCCTTCGGTATCGGTTGAGATACTCTGTCCGGTATTTCGGTTTAATATGGATACACCAGCAATACGTTGTCCTGTACTGTCGCGCACAGTTCCCTGTATGGGGATGAATATTGCCGTTTCCGGACTGCCAGCGGGTAATTTTGGGCGGAGCACGACGGTATTCGCGTGGACCGTATAGGCCAGCGGCAAGCCCTCCAGGACTGTTTCCAGCGCTTCACTCACCGATACGTTGGCCAGATCAATGCTTCGCTTCTGGTTTTTGGGGATAATGCGGCCATCATAAAAGAGATCATATCCGCTTTGCTTACGGATCTCTTTCAAAAGAGATTCCAAAGAAGCATGCTGGCGCCTTATCGTAATTTTCTGTGCGGAGGTCAACGCACTCACGTGTGTAAGGGACACAATGAGTAAGGCAGTGGTTAGTCGCATAATCAGCCATATTTTACGGCATAGTATTCCATCTATACCAATTTTAATAGTATATTTTTTATACATTTGTTTAGTTTGGTTAATATACAGCATACCTTGACTTTCCAGGGCTTGGGCAGCTGTAGGTGTAAACAATTGAAAGATTGGGCCAAATCTTAACCAGGAGTGTTTCAGGCACTTCTGGTTAATCTTGTGGATCTAATAGGTTATCCGAAGTCTCTTTTCATTTTATCATTCATTTTAAGGTTTATATTAGGGTTATTTAAGAACTTATACTTTATTTAAGAACATCTATTTTATTTAGAGACATATACTTTACGGCCCTCGATCTTAAAATGGGCCAGTCCCGAGGATTCAATTAATTTAAGCACAGCCGATAGGTTGTTCTTTCTTGAAATCCAGCCTCCGGCCTCCATATCGAGTGGCACACTGCTATCATAGATAAATTCGACGTCATACCATCGGGCAATTTTGCGCATCGCTGTTTTAAAGTTGATATGATTCAGTGCGAAGTCACCTTCTTTCCAGTCCACAATTTCATCGAGATCCACTTCCTTAACCGCGATTCCCGCCGCTGTGGCGATGGCCTGTTGGCCGGGCCGGATGATTTCCTTCCGTTGCCCATGAATGACCCGGACAGATCCTTCCAGCAAGGTTGTACTGATCGCTGCCTCATCCGCATAGCTATTGATATTGAAATGTGTCCCCAGTACTTCGACCTCCAGGTCCCCCGTTTTGACAACGAAAGGATGGGTTTTATCTTTTGCCACTTCAAAATAAGCTTCGCCTGTTAATTCCACCTTCCGCTGTCCTTTGCTGGTATAGAGCGCTGTGCTGTAGGTCAGGCTGGATGCAGCATTCAGCCATATTTTTGTTTGGTCTGGGAGCGTCACGACATAGGTCTGACCGTTGGCGGTGGATAAGGTATTGCTGCTCTGATCGTTGGCACTGCCCCCTAAGATCTGATACAGAATCTGGCCGTCAGCGGTTTTGCTAACACTGACACCGGCCTGACGGGCGATCTCGCCCTCACCGGCATCACCCAGGAGAATCTGCTCCCCATTGGCGAGCGTCAGCGTTGCGCCGACCGCTCCCGGAGCAATGTCTTTGTGCTGTGGTACAGTGACCAGCTTGTTATCGCGTGAAGACAGACTGTAATAAAAAATACCGGATCCCAGTGCAAATAGCAGGATGGCTGCCGCTGCAATACGTGGCCAGCGTCTGATTTTCTTGATCGGATAGCCTGGTAGCTGCTGCCGGATCAGTTCCAGCTGCTGCTGTTTCTGCAGTTCGTCAAAACCAGAAACATCTGCTGTATGCAGATTGTGGTACCAGCTCTCCACGATGGCCTGTTCTTCGGGAGATGCTTGTCCCTCCAGATATTTAAGCAGTAATTTTTCTGATTCTTTCATTGGTTATTCCAGGCCCTATTGCTGGCCCTATATACCTATGACAAAGAAAAGCATGCGAACAAGTATCGAATAATTAAAAAAAATAAAAAAATAGCTAATAGTCAGATAATCAGGAAAATAATAAAATAGAATGGACCTAGATTTTTCCGTAGAATTTTGAGCACATTGGTCATTTGCTTGGCTATCGTATGTTCGGAGGTACCCAGACGCTCCGCGATCTGCTTATGGGAAAGCCCTTCTTCGCGGCAGAGTTTGAAAACCTCTTTCATCCGTGGCGGAAGACTGTCTACCTCTTTTTGGATCAGTTCCTGGAATTCTTTTTCACGGATCTGCAGGTCAATCAGGTAATTCCCTTCGCGGATAAATTCCTGCAGCGAATCCAGGTAGGGTGCTTCTTTGCGCCGTTTATAGATCAGGTTGAGTGCGCGGTTTCGGATAGCCGTAAAAAGATAATTGGCCAGACCGGTCGTCAGCGTCAGCACTTCGCGCTTGACCCAGAGCTCTGTAAAAAGATCCTGGATCAGATCCTGCACATCTTCGGCGCGGCCCAATTTTTTCCAGGCATGCTGTTGCAGCACAGTTTTATAGCGGTCATAAATTTCCAGATAAGCCGCATGATCGCCGGCCTTGAGCAGCTTAACCAACTCCATGTCCGAATGATTACGATACTGCATCATCTGTTGTTTTAACTATACTTTTATCCGTCAATTTGTTATGGTAGATTTATGAGGTACTCCTGCCCCAACTTGTCAATAATCAAGATTTATTTGTCAATATTAAATATTTATTTGCAATTGTCCTAAAATTTGATTGTTAAAATCAATTCTCAGCTATATGAATTGATTTTGACGCCTGTCCAAATGACGATCAGCGATAATCTTTTGCTAGTAGTCCATTATGTTGGAATTTATTTCGCTCTTTTTTCCAGTTCAGCACGCGGGGCAATTAAAATTTTTCCCGCAGGTACCGATCCCTTAAACGGTTGTGCCCTTAATTGGTAGGTCCCGTTGGGAATGGCAACAGGTGTACCTTTGTACCTCAAGGAAGTCGTGTCGGGATTGGTATTATCCAGGGTATAGTAAATATCCAAGCCGTCGATATCCGTACTCAAAGAAACCAGTAATTGTTTTTGGGTATCGTGTTTTGCTGTTGCCAGTACATCAAAAGCCGCTGTTGAATACTTGATCCGAGCCCGATCCAGTAGCTTAAAATGTGTCGTTAATTTTTGTTGAAAATCCGGCCAGCTCTGCTTTGTCGTGGGTGACCAAAAAACCTCTGCTAAGGCCAGTGCGCGGGGCCAGGTCATGTATTCCGCATGCCTGCCGTTGGGGATCGATTCGGTCCATAAATTTCCCTGTCCACCCAAAACCAGACTACTATCCACTCCGGTGGGAACGGGATTCCACAAATATGAATTCTTTAAACGCAGCATGCTATAAGTGTCCGGTTCCAATAAAGGATCGCCTTGGTACAAATCCAGGTAAGTATGCGTATCGGGAGTGAGAATGACTTGGTGCCCCTGTTTTGCTGCGTCAATAGCACCCTGCACGCCTTGCCAGCTCATTACCGTGGCATCCGGCGCCAGGCCGCCTTCGAGGATCTCATTCCAGCCTATAATTTTTTTCTGGTACTTTTTAACCATTTTCTCTATTCGTTTTATAAAATAGCTCTGTAACTCATGTTCGGTTTTAATCCCCTGCTGTTTCATGAAATTCTGTACCACAGCCGAACGCTGCCAGAAATATTTCGTACACTCATCGCCACCGATATGGATGTATTGTCCCGGGAATAAGGCTGCGACCTCCTTCATTACTTTTTCTAGAAAGACATACACACGATCGTCTGCCGGGTTTAAGGTGTTATCGTCGATATTATAAAATTTGCTGCCGGGATTCACCATATAGTTATACCCCGTCGCAGATAAATAAGGGTAAGCGGCAATAGCGGCAAGCGAGTGACCCGGTACATCAATTTCAGGAACGACGGTTATATTTCTTTCCGCAGCATAAGCGACCACTTCTCTTATTTCTTCTTGCGTATAGTAGCCGCCATCGGTAGGTTTTTCGTCTTTTTGCGGCGGAGTATATGACCACCACTGCCCTGTTCTCGGCACCCGCCAAGCCCCCACTTCTGTGAGGCGGGGCAGCGACTTAATTTCGATGCGCCAGCCTTGGTCGTCGGTTAAATGCCAGTGAAAAACATTGTATTTGTAACTGGCCATATCATCAATATATTTTTTCACAAAATCCTTCGAAAAGAAATGACGGCTTACATCCAGCATCAGGCCTCGCCAGTGAAACCGGGGATAGTCTGTAATTTCTACTGCCGGTAAACTTAGCTGTTGCTGTTGGGGACTGTCGGCTGCCTGACATAGCAATTGCCGAAAGGTTTGCAGCCCATTGAATAACCCTGCCGGTTTACGCGCCTGTAGTATGACCTTGTTTTTTGTGATCGATAACTGATAGCCTTCGTCATTATTGATATTATTCAAGGAAGGGTTTAGCAAAAGGCTGATGGTTGAAGTTGATTTTTCTGATCCGTCAGCTATCGTCAGTGTCGTGCCATTTAATTCAGCAAGCCAATTATTGAGATGCTCGGCAAGCGGTTTAAGTTCCGTATGACCCTGTGGTATCCGTATGGCAGTACCGGCGTCAATTGTGAAAGTTCCCTCACCTTGGGTATACGACACTGGTTCTGGAATAATGGCGGGCTTTGTTTGTCCTATCACTAGACTGTTCAGGTTGATGAACAACAAAGCCAGGAGCAAGCGGTTCTTAAAAAAAACTATATTCATATCTTAGATTTTTGTAGATAGCTAAATATATAAAATAAACGACATTAAGCTATTACCTATTTATTTCTACACTTGTTTCCCCTGCATAGCAATAGGAAATTGCCGGCGTCTGTGTGGGTCAAGTTATGCGACGGTATTGTAGAAGTCGACCTCGGGTCGATAGAAAAAAATGAAATTATTTTTGAGACAGCGGGTAATTTATGATGACAATGTCCAGCAAATACAGGTTTAGTTAGTACAAAAACAGCCGCTCAAAAATATGAACAGCTGCTTGTTATGTTTGTATAATTGAGAATACTTACTTTTTGTCTCTGGCTAGATCTGCCCGTACTTTCTGTACAAAATCAAGCGAAACCTCTGCAACACGCACGATAATATCATCGGTAAGCTTCAGTTCAGTAATCAAATTCTCCACTACATCATAGCTTTTCGCCTCGGCACCTTGTTCTATCCCCTGTTCAATGCCTTGTTCGATACCTGTTTGGATACCTTTCTGAATAGCCTCGTTCAGCTGTTGCTCCTGATATTGGCGCACCGCTTCCGCATCCCATTTACGTTTTAGACTTACATCATACATTGCTCGTTCCTCCTTATTCAATTTTGCGTATTCTGCTATTTTAAATAATTTTTCAAATATAGGCTTCTTCAGATAGCCCGGGATCTTGTTAAGCTTGGACATATTCCGTAAAACATAAAGCCAACGATCCAGATCATTTTTTAATTCTGCCTCTACTTTTGTAAAGTTACGCAATTGAACGTAAATAAACCCCAACTCTTCATAAAAAACTCGACCTGTCTCCCTGTTACACAAACAGATATCGTGAAGGACAGCACTGGATTCTTCTGCCTGTGAAAAAGTAAATCCATCCATAAGTACGACGATATATACCTCAGTGATTGCATAATTCCACGCTCGACGGTTTCCTTTGGGCGCCTGATCCGCAATCAACTTACTGCTGTAGTAAAGCATGCGTTTTTTTAAATTTATCTGTGCGGTACGCTGTACTTCAATCACAAATTTCTCTCCATTATCAGCGGTACAGATCAGGTCAAAGATCACGGTACCGATCTCCTCGCTATCGCCTACATGTTCATTCTTTTCGTACAATAAATCGACAATGGATTTCCGTCCACGGAATAACCCATTCAACAGCGAAATCAATAAATCCTTATTGGGTTCGGATCCAAAAATACGCTTAAATGCATAGTCTGAAACTAGGTCGATATAAACTGGTTCCTTCATAACTACAATAATTGGTTGTTGACTGTAAATATCGCAAAAACAAATCAATAAAACTAATATTTTTAGTAAAAAAATATAGCGAAAAGTACCCGCTAAATATTTTTTAAGGTAATGTAACAAAATAACCATCTTGGCTGTCTTTCATCTAGTAGCTTATCTGAAAATAGATAATCATTTAAAACTTTTCAATTATGAAGTCCCTATATCTAATTCTTTTGCTTTTAGTAGCACAAATTGTGTACAGTCAAACACCACAAGGTCACTATGAAGGTGCCTTGACACGAAATGGATCTGTTCAGTTAATTTCATTTGATTTTAATAATGATAAAACAACTTACGATATACCGGAAATTGGTTATATGAATGTGACTACTGAAAAAATAGCACTTTGGGCCTGAAAATTTTCTATGGAGATTTCGATTGCTTTTTAAACCATAAAATAGGTGATCTAACCGGAATTAGCAAGGATGCAAAACCTGAAATTAGGATACACCTGAAAAGGACAGCTGCAACAGAGAAAAGCTTTACAGAAGAAGAAATAAAATTTGCAAATGCTGATGTTTCGCTAGCTGGTGTTTTGTACAAACCAAAAAAATCAGAAAACCCTGTTCCCTATGTCATTCTGGTACATCGTTCCGGATGGGAGAACAGGGAGACGCCCTGGTACCAATCCATGGCTTATATTTTGGCAAACAAGGGAATAGGAGTTTTATTATATGATAAACGAGGGACTGGTAAATCAACAGGTAATTTTTCACTCGCAGATTTCAATGACTTTGCAGAAGATGCTGCTTCCGCCTTTAATTACCTGAAAGCGCGACATGACCTGAACTATGCCAAGATAGGCTTTGCAGGTGCAAGCCAGGGTGGCTGGGTAGTACCATTGGCAGCTAATAAAGTTTCCAATTGCGGTTTTGCCATTTTAATCGTAGGTCCCGCAGTTTCTCTTTACGAACAGGATATAAACCGGGTTCAGTATACCTTGGCCGAGGAAGGATATTCCAAAGAATCCATTCATTCTGCACTTCGCTATTCTGGACTTTTTTTCAAGTACATTAGGAATAATACGACAAAAGACTGGGATGCACTTCAAAAATATACCGCTGAGATCAGGGGGCAAAAATGGATAGATCAGGTAGATATCCCGCAGTCGAAAACAGGGGATGATGTATTATGGTGGCGAAAAAACGAATATGATCCAAAGGAAGCGCTGAGTGCAATAAAATGCCCCGTATTAAGTATTTTGGGAGAAAAAGATGTATTGGTGCCACCCGCTGAGAATAAAAATAAAATGGAAACCTACTTGACAAAAGCGGGTGTGAAACACAATATTATTACCATAAAAGACTGCGGGCATGACATGATTACCCAAGGAAAGATGAATGGTACAGGGGACAACTGGCCTTATACCTATTGGCAATGGCAAAAACAACCAGAGGAATTTATAAATTCAATTTTTGATTTTATAAAAAAATAATGCAAATCAAAATAACCACAGGAAGACAGGAAAAAGCGTGATCAAGTTTGTGATTCATACAGATTCCTTCAACAACTTTCAGGAACAAGTGGAAAGCAAACTTCTTCCAATCTATTATCGATGATGCACAGGAGGCTGTGCAACAGTTATTGTTCCGCTTAAAACGATTGGAATAAGACGATCGGCGGCTCTGAAAACGCTTGATCAGAACAAGACGAAAAGCCTGGGTAGATATAACCCGGGCTTTTTATTTGATCTGTGCACAGGGACGACCAGCCACTGCGTGCTGATCAAGATCAATGTCCCTTACATCACTTGAAGGATCGATCGCTGATGGCTAAAATTCTCCAGACTGAATCTCCCGTGATATTTACCCATTCCGGAAGTGCCTACTCCACCGAAGGGTAGATCATGCGATCCCACGTGGATCAGCGTACTGTTGATTTCCGCATCCCCACTGGTTGTTCGGGCAATCACATCGTCCGCAAATTTCTGGTCTTCGGAAAACACGTACAAAGCCAGTGGTTTGGGTCTATTATTGATCTCTTTGAGTACGTCATTGCTATTGGTGTAGGTTAAAATAGGAAGAATCGGACCAAAAATTTCCTGCTGCATCACCGCGTCATTCCAGTCGACTTCATCCATCAAGGTCGCTTCAAAATGCCTTGTTTCCAAATCATATTTTCCCCCATAAATCACTTTTTGGGGAGCAGCATCCAGGTATCCAGCCAGATTCTTGATCTGATGCTGGCTTACGATCTTGCCGATCTTCCCTAGTGATTCGTCATTGTACGTCGCTTTCAGATAAGATTTAAGCTGATCAATAAATGCCTCTTTTACAGATTCATGCACATAGACGTAATCCGGGGCCACACAGGTCTGTCCACAATTGATCCATTTACCGGCAGCGATGCGCTGCACTGCTTTTTGCAGATCCGCATCGTGGTGCACGATCGTAGGGGATTTTCCACCCAATTCCAAGGTAAGTGGAATCAGTTGTTCGGCAGCGGCCTTCATCACAATTTTTCCAACATTCGGGCTACCCGTAAAAAAGATATAATCGAAAGCGAGGCTCAGTAGATAGGTATTTTCTTCAATCGCGCCCTGAAAGACAGCAACATATTTTTCATCAAAAGCTTCGGTAACAATCTCTTCAATTATCCTGGCAACATGCGGCGTATTTTCAGAAGGTTTGATGATCGCCGTATTTCCGGCCATCAAGGCACCGATCAGCGGACTAAAAGTCAACTGTATCGGATAGTTGAACGGACCTATGATGTAGTTTACACCATAGGGCTCATAGATGTACTTACTGATGACTTTGGCTCCTGAAGCATGCGGTTTTGATTCGACAAACTTAGGTTTTACCCATTCTTCCATATTATCGATCATATCATCCAGTTCATTGAGAACAATCTGAACTTCGACGCGTTCCGCCTCTGCCCTGCTTTTTCCAAGATCAATATACACGGCCTCACAGATCGCGTCCGTGTAACTTGCAAAAACTTTACGAAAATTTTGCAACTGTCTTTTGCGGAATGCTATTTCCTTGGTTGCTTGCGTGCCGAAAAAATCTTTCTGTTTTTCGAATACTTCTTTTATTTTGTTTTTAACTTCTGTAGTCATTTGTTCGTGATTTTATGCATTTTAAAACATTTTATTCCATAAAAAGTTTACTACTTTCCTGTCTTATAGATCAAGATTGGGTTGCAATACGGTAAAACAAAGGTAGGTTAATATTTATATTGTGCAAAATATAATATTGGTAAATATACAAGACTGGTAAACAGCTTGTGCATTGCTTGAGGTAGTTCCTGTTCCGCCTACATTCAGCTGTATATCGTAAATTATCTGGCTTAAAGCCATATCTTTGTTTTATTACGTTAAAGACCTGAAACTGGTCGATAGGAACTGGAGCAGCTCATTTTTGGCGGTATATTGTTTGTTTCCTATGAACTCTGCCTAGCGCTGTCGATTGGTTATACGACAAACAGTAGACAGGCGATAGAAGTTGGGATGGTCAATTATTTATGGCCCACGTTCACGATGATAGCCACCGTAATTTTCACATCCAAGACAGCCAATTGGCTGATTTTTCCGGGTGCCCTCATTTCGATGTGTGGCCTGCTCTGGGTTTTAAGTGGTGATGAGGGTTTTAATTTCAATGACATGCTTAGCCATATCGCTGCCAATCCCCTAAGTTATGGCCTGGCATTTATAGGCGCTATCCTCTGGTCAGCTTATTGCGTGGTCACTGTCCGGAGTGTAAAAGGTTTGAATGGGATAACCCGATCTACGCGGTACTTTGAAAAGTGGAAATAAAACCCATTTTTACCTGCCGACATCAAAAAGTATCATTCCACAAAACGCGCATAGCCGGCTGATAGAAATACCTTGGGAAGAGCATTGTCTCAGCAAAGGCCTCATCTACCAACAAGAATAATCATCATGGCCTTGTTCAGCAGCCGGCCCCTGTTCACGTAATTTTATGCTCGTGTAATCGCCTCCCTGAAGTGGATCGGTGCCATCTGCATCATTTTTTTAAAGAAATTATTAAAATGAGTAGCCTCTTTAAAACCTAAAGAATAAGCGATTTCTGAGACGTTCCATTCGGTATGTCGCAGTAATATTTTTGCCTCCTGCAACAAACGCTCCGCAATAATCATAGAGGTTGTTTTTTCTGTAGTCACCTTGACGGCCCGGTTTAGATGATTGACATGCACGGAGAGCTGGTCCGCGAATTCACAGGGCGAACGAAAGCTGATCCGCTGCCTCACATCTTCAATCGGAAACTGACGCTCTAAGAGTTCCAGGAACATATGGGTGATTCGTTGAGAAGCATTCGTTTGTTGCTTTTCAACCTTTGAAGCCGTTTTCATCCGATGGGTATAGTGAAGCAGATCAAACACGAGATTTCTGAGCAGATCATATTTATGTTCATAATCCGAATCCAATCCCGCCTGCATTTTCAGGTACACCTGCTTTATTTCTTCCAATTGCTCATCCGTGAGCTCAAAAACAGGTATGGCATTGGGTTTAAAAACTTCGTAGTCGTTGAGATTGCCAAAATGGTGAAAAAATGATGCTGTAAAAACACAAAAAAATCCAGCTTTATAATCGTCTATCCATTCAAATTTGTAAGGGATCTGCGGGTTTGTGAAAAATAAAGCCTGCTTTTTAATTTCAATGACCTTATCAGCATAATGTATTCTATTTCTGCCAATTATCAGGGTAATTTTAAAATAATCTTTCCTGCTGTAGACCACAGGCTTAGTATGCTTACCTATGTATTCATCTATTTTAAAAACATTGAAATGCCCCACACCATTTTGGATATTTTCGGGGACCCTGTCAAATTTAGACTGGTAAAATCCCTCCAGCGACTGCATTTTTTCCATCAGATAAATATACGAAAATCAAACAAAAAGTGTTGTCACTCTAGAGTGGCAACACTTTTTGTTTTTGGATTAAGATTTTAATTAAAATCAGTAGAATAAGAAATATTCTTGTTGTTTTCCAGTTCTTCTGAAAGCAAATTAATTTTTTCCGTCGCCCTTTTATAGGCATCGCTTCCGAGATATAGCCGTACAGGGGGATTCGGATTCTCTGTCAGATCAATAAACACCTGAGCCAGCTTTTCGGGGTTACCGATTTGTGTTCCGTTCATTGCTGCATATTTTGCGTGAGAGGCTGTAATGGCAGTGTAGCTGTCGATTTTCTTTTCAGCAAAAACCAGCGAGCTATCTTCCAAAAACTCCGTCCGGAATGCCCCTGGTGCCACCACCGTCACTTTAATACCAAACTCTTTCACATCCTCTGCCATCACCTCTGAAAGTCCTGTCACCGCATATTTTGTTGCCGCATACATTGCCCAGCCAGTCCCCGGGGCAAATCCCGCAATAGATGAAATGTTGATCATATGACCTGATCTTTGTTGCCTGAAGTAAGGCATCGCAGACTGCATCGTTTTGATAACGGCCATTACGTTGATGTCAAAACTATCCTTGATTTCTTTCTGACTTAATTCTTCCACAGCTCCACCAATACCGTAGCCTGCATTATTCACCAAAACATCGATTTTTCCGAACTGTGCAACCGTACGTTCAAACGCCTCATGGATGGATTTCTCACTTGTCAAATCCACTCCCAAAGGTAAGAACTGTTGCTCGTCAAAATGCCCGACGGCGTCAATTAAATGTTGAGATTTTCTACTTGTTGCTGCTACGCTATACCCTTTTTCGATGAGCTTTTTCACCAGCGATAGCCCCATTCCTTTGGAGGCCCCGGTTATAAACCATACTTTATTTGTCTTCATATTAAATTTATTTATAGAACAAAATTAGTACTTCAATAGCCGGCAGTGTTAACAAAATAGAAACAATAGCTTACAAAAATCAAACAATTGCCTCAACATCAGATAAACGGCATATGTACGATATTTTTTATTTCTTAGTATGCTAACATAAATATTATTACCTTAGAATATTGTTTAAAGAAATAAATCTAAGCCTAAAAAATAAGATACAACAATAATATTAGGTAAAGGAAAAATAAATTTATGAGAAATACGCTACGGATCGCTTCATTACTATTTTCTGCTGCCATTTTCATCTATGGGTGCAATAAGGATGACAGTATACCCAAGTTACCAGAGAAAGTTATCGAGAAACCCGAAGAACCAGCCCGAGTCATTAGAGATACCTTTCTGTTTTTACGAAAAGATGTTATCGTCTTCAAAGCATATAGAGGGTCACTCAAAGGAGGTATTGATATTTCAGCTCAAGAGAAGCCAGAATCTTTTTGGAATTCTGCCAAACTGACCAATTATCGTTACGATACGCTGACCGTTACCAAAGACAGTACCTTTGAAAGACCGTATAAATATGAAATCAATGATTTTCGGTTTGAGCAAAGGAAAGACAGTGTTTTCCGATGGAATCGCTACGCAAGATTTTGGGAATTTTATGGGATGCGCAAGAAAGATACCGTCGAACAGTATGTGCGCTTTTATAGTTTTCAAAAATACACGCCACCCTATTTATATGCTGAAAACGGTCACGATTACGGTGAAATATCCTATACCTATTATTTCAATGACAATAAATACCTTTTTAAAGGTCCTGAAGATATGAAAAATGAGAACGATGAGGTGGCCTGGTACGGCATCAAATATATATACGTCAAAAAGAAATAGCTTATTCGACGAGCAACAGGACCCATTTATAAAAAAAGGGAAGCACCAGCTACGATGCTTCCCTTTCTTATAGCCCAAGGCCTCCCTACTTA
This sequence comes from Sphingobacterium sp. HMA12, assembly GCF_002933815.1. Classification (GTDB taxonomy): domain Bacteria; phylum Bacteroidota; class Bacteroidia; order Sphingobacteriales; family Sphingobacteriaceae; genus Sphingobacterium. The sequence goes on along the minus strand of NZ_BEYR01000001.1, from coordinate 1,232,482 downwards.
CGTCCTTTTGGTTTCCACCGTCCCAGCAATCTGCTTGTCGCAAAACTGACGAGTGTACCCAATACAGCGGTTAGTACAGTCTGTGCTATATCACCAAAGGAGAAGCTTGCCCATACCGAACAAAGCGTGCCTCCCAATGCCGAGATGCGGATATCATTCAGCTTCATCGGCTCCACTCCTTTCCACCTTGTCCATTTTTGGGGAACTATCCGATACTTCCGGAGGTGGCTCGTCCTCGTCCAATACCGTCTCGAGTATGCCCAATCCAATAGCCACATACTTCAATACATTGCCCACCTTACCCGGTAGTTTAACAGGTGCCGCCAGCACCAGCTGCAGCACCTGTCCTATTTTGTTAAAGATTTTTTTCATTCTATTTTTTTTAACTGTTTGTAATTGTTCAAGCAGACCTGAAGTCATTGTACGTCCACTTCGACCAATCCCTGGAGCAAGAGTGCAGCTACAGCACTATAGAATTGTTTGTAGGCTACACCCGAAGCCAATAGGCGATAATCGCCATCTTCCAATACATATTGTGCGCCTACCAGTATACAGCCCGCAGTCTGCTTATAGCTATTCCCTTTGTGAAAGTAGACGTAGCTAAAGTTTGGTATATCAAGTATTTCAAGCATGCCACGATGCAATTTTGGATAGTCGTCATAGTAACGGCCATTCATTCCGCCATCACGGTTAAAGCCCAGGATATACTTCCCGGCCGGGATAGCGGTCTCGCCCCTTATTTTCACCGACCGTGGAATATTTTCGAGACCATAACAGACAAATTGGTTGTTGACATATAGCTCCGACAATGTACTGTGTTTGCCCTGTTTGGTACGTTTTACGTTTACAACTGATTTCATACTATCTTTTTATTTTATAAAAGACCCAGGTATTGACTTCTGGAATAGAGCGTTTCTTCACGGTCATGCAGGAACAGGTATAGGTGCACCGGCTTCCCATGCAGGATGGATGGCAGATCGATGGCCATTTGAGCATCTTGCCGTAGCACCGACTGTTCATTGATAGCGGCTTGCGCGCTAGTGATGTCATAAGCACATAGGATGACCTGATCGTCCCATTGGCTATAATCCTTGATATTTGATTCGGAGGCAGCCCATGTCAATTGGATTTTATTGACTATCCGCGCGCAGTCATTCACCGCCAGTGGAGACAACATGCCATTGCTGATCTTGACAAGTGACGGCTCTATCCGGAAATCCGGGAATTCGCCTTTGATCACATTGGTCAGCGTATGCGACATGGCCCGACCAAAAGCTGCCTGCACCGAACACTTACTATTGCCATAACCTTTCAGGATCAGTGGGTACAGCGGATTTAAGAATCTGCGTGCCAAGCGAAAGCGTTCCTGTACTGCCTGCCGACGTGTCGGATCTTTATCCTGCTTTTTAAACTCAGAAATCAATCGCATATCTTTTATCGTTATGTATTCAAAAATCAGGAGGAGCGCGCAGCTCCTCCCGTTTAATTAATCCCTTCGCGGTTAGGCCAGGTCCAGTTCGCCCAGATAGCTACTTTTGGATACTTTGGTCGCCTTGCGATCCGTGAAGAAGATCCAGACATGACCTTTGCCCCCCAGCAGGTGTGCCGGAATCTCGATGTCGATGGTACCGTCGGCACGTGTCGGCGGTGTTGGTGCCGTCATAAACTCATCCTTTTCAGGCTGGTAGATCAGGATGATGACCTGATCATCGGCCTTGGTCTTGTAAAGGCTATTGAGCGTGGTATCCCAGTCGACGGAAAGAATTCCACCCGCTACAGTTGCGGCCATGGCGCCACCACTGAGGTATGAGCCTGTACTGATGTCGATCTTACTGTAATCCAATGCGAAATTTGGATAAACACCCGTTATTGCCTGCGCGATATTGAGCTGCATCGCTACATTGGTCGGTGCCATTGTATCTGTTTTGGAGAGCCCAAATCCGACCTTCAGTATTGGGGTGATCGGCATGAGGAATTTGGAGATCGTCAGGAAACGCTCCTGTTGGATAATCTGCTCTTCGGACATCCCTTTCGTGCGCTTTTTAGGCAGGCCTTTGAGGTAATTGATAGATTTCCAGGACGAGGCAATCACCGCGCCCACTTTACCGCTTGCTTTGCCGATTACACCATTTTTGATTGTTGCCATTTTGTTTTATTGTTAAGAAAGTTAAACCATCATAAAGCATTAACTTATACCGGTATTTGTCGCTTTATATGAACAAACATACTACATGACATTGCCCCTTGTCAAGAGCCTTCAGCAAGTCGGCGGAGACTTGTCGGAGGTATCCCTATTTTTGTCGGCGGGCTGTCGGAGAGCGGATGGCAACAGATACAAAACAAGTCTTTGACAGCGTCCGTATTCCAGCGGAAGTACCAGGCTCCCATGACTAAAAATTTCCAGAATAGACGGTCGGATTAACCTTTCCTTCGGATCAGCTAGGTACCTGCTTCGGATGAACAATAGATTATGGACAGACTCTGACCAGACCTTTACCAGTGTCTGAACAGGGAAAGCTTGGTCAGACAGTGGTCAGTATGGCCCCTATTGTTGGTCGCTTGCGCAAGCCTTCCGAAGCAGCTCCGCATACCATCCGAAGCTAAGGCATCCGCCTAGGCCATCGTTTGTATTCGTGGATATAGAGCTGTACTACATCTTTTTTTAGAAATAAATCCGCATTGCCCTCTTTATGGGCCGCTTTGAGAAATCCTTTCGCGATACGCCGTTCGATGGTGCGCACACTTTTACTGAGATACGAGGCTACTTCGTTGATTGTCATCGTACCCATGATCTTATTGAGTTCGGAATAATGCTGATCCTGCAGGAGCTCGAGGATACGGTCAATTTTTTGATGGTATAGATCACTGTCAACCAGCGCCGTTGAACGCTGCTTAAGCAAATAAACAAATCGAGTATTTGGGAAATTATCTGTTGTAGTGGCAAAGCGGTAGCTGGATCCTTGGCATGAAGGATGGCCATTAGAAAAAAACATACATTGGTCTTTAGGAGACGACATACCGCCGAAATCCCAAATGGGTATGCTATATTTTAGCCTTACCCATTTCAGTAAGTCTGGTTTATAATCGGGACATCTGTCAGTCAATTACCACATAAGTATCCCAAACCTCGTGTGGCAAGTGTTCCTTGTTTTTCCAAAAATCACCTACATAATCTTTTATACGGGGCCCTATGCTCCCTATTTTTACAATTTCATTATCTTTCATATTTGCATACATGGCCTGTTTTGTCTGCACTTGCAGCTCTACCAATTGTCCGTTTCTTGGGTGAGCGAGGTTGACGTGCAGTAGATTGACCGAAATGGTCTTACTGATCTTTGGGAAATAATGCCGCAAATTATGTTTTCTGAGGTATTCAATAATTCCGTTGGCCTGCAGCTCTGATCCATCAGTCAGTATGACAAAAGCTTCGCCTTTGGCATGCGAGCGGATAAATACAATAGCGTGCAGCTTGAAATGGCCACGTTCGTCGCGTTCTGCGGCGGCCGTAATTGACCGCTTATGATAAAACAAGAAATAAGTTAATTCCAGTGGTGCAATAGCCGTGTCGACAATCACAAATCGTTCACTGTCGACTGAAGGCTGCTGTATATTTTGTTGGAGCCTCATGAATATACTAGCCAGCTCTGCTTTTACAAAATCCTTGGTGTCACGTGCATAGAAATCAATTACTGTCTTGATGCCCTGCATCCAGTGCAATTGCGGATCTGCCTGATCAGCGTTTAGCACAAGTGGCTTCGTGCTATCTTCCCTTCTTCTACGTTTATCAGCAAGCCGTTCAAACCAAAAGGCATACACAATAGACATAAAGATAAAGAACATATAATGTCTCGATAGATGTAGGGAAAACACCTTCTTGTGGTCAAATTCAAAATAAAGGCCTATCGTGAAGGCAATAAAAATGGTTAGACCAAAAGATAAGGGACCAAAGAAATAAAGAATTTTCCACCAGAAACGTTTCCATGTGTATTGTGCGTCACGATCACGGTAACGACCATACTTTTCGATCTTGTAGAAAAGTATTGACAAAAAAACCATCAAGGCGACTGTGAGGAAATAGCGTATTCCAAATTTTTCATCAAAGATCGGCCCATTTATCCAAAAGTATTCCTTGATTGAAATCCTATTGTACAAAAAAGGAAAAATGATTATAAAAACATAGATGAGCCAATTATGGCTTAGATGCGTAGTGAACAGCGCAATTTTCTCTTTCAAAAACTTCATATAGGTTACTTTTCGTCAAATTCTAATCGGTTAAGCTATCTAAATCTAATTAATTTGTAAATATTCTCCACAATTTCTATATTTTTTTACAATTTTCTTATTTATTAAGCTGCTATTATTTTTTAGTGACAATCGATAAAACGATGCCAACGTGTCTATTTTTCTACCTTAGTCCGAAAACCGTATTCTTAACGCATCAATACCCTTCCTTAGCTCTTTTGGGCTGGAATAGTGCTGTTTAAACATAATTAATTAGTCAATTTTGAGCTATCAAAACGAAAAATAATTATGTTTAAACAACCCTTTACCCAAATTGGCGTCGATAATGCGCAAGCAAATTTCCTGACGCTAACAGCTTTACAACAAGCCGCTGTGATCAGTCTGATCAGAACAGATTTTGATACCTGGATGAATCAATGGTTTGCCTTGACGACCAGGCAACAGCAGCAGATCCTGACGATGGATCCAGATTTCAAGCAGAAAATCGCCATCGCAATCGCCAACACCTATCAAGCGGGCTACATCGTCAATTTTACGAAGGAAGATCAAGAGGAAGATATTCCTGATCGCAAGGAGACGCAAGTATTTGGTCTCGAAGACTGGCAGGATCCCAATGATAACACTACTCTGAAAACTTTACGGGTACCGCTTATGGTCAGGATCAGTTACGGTACATAACCAGAGCAGCTCAAAGGTATGGAGCAGTTCCGATAGCCCTGCTCCTTCCTTTACCTTCCAAAATCGCCAATATTTACCTAATCACTTCATTATGAAAAAGAATACACATTTTAAATTAAGCCATCGCTTCCAAAAGGTCGATGACATTCCCCGGGATTTTGCGCCACATTTAAAACTTGCGGCTGCACCTCCGATAGCCTATCGCAGTAACATCGGCTATGTAGTTCACCAGCAGTTTGATGGTCTTGTAGGTTTCATCAACTGCCTGGATTTTGACCTTGAGGCTACGGAGAGAATCCCTATCGAAATCAGAGGAAACGATCTGCATATGCTCTATCTCCCAGAAGGCGAACAAGGTATTATCCTGACGGATAAGAAAACGCATGTCAGTCAAGCCATAGCGCCACAACGGGGACGATTTTTTTATCTGCCCGAAGGAGAATATGAGCTATGGGTACCAGCCGGTCGCCACTTCGTATTTAACTTTTACTTTCGTGGGTCAATATTCCGGGATGGTAATGAGAAGCCATTTCCTTATTTATATGACTTGATTGCCGATTTTCGGAATGGATCCGATCAAAGTAGCAGCAGTATAGACTTTAAAGTTGGCAAACGCACCTCCTTATTGATCAAAACCATTTTGAGCAATCTCAAGAAAGGAGATCTGGATAGTGAAGATAATATACTATGGGGTATCAAGAAACTGATCAAGCTATCCAAGGAGAAGATCTTTGAGGAATATCATAAGATTTCGGAGGCCCAACTAAAGGCTAAAGAAGCACATGATCACATGCGGCACTTCGTTTCAGTATACGGCCATGATTTTAAAGTTGATGATATAGCCGAGTTGCTCGGAATCAGTGTGGACTATCTACATCGTCTTATCCACAGCTATTATGGGCACAGCCCCAAGGGGATGAAGACCACATTTGTACTGGATCTGGCCCAAAAATATGTTTTAGATGGTATGCCTACCGACCAGATCGCCTATGAATTGGGCTACGCTTCACCCAGCAGCTTTGCCCGCTTTTTTAAAAAGAAAACGGGCATGACAGCAACGGATTTTTTTGAACGTAATAACCTCTGATTATTTTTAAATCTTTATTATTAAATTAGTGAATATATACCTAAAGTTATGAACGTTTTTTTTAAGCGGGTCTGGGAATTCCTTAAGACGATATTATTTAACATCTTTGAAGCAAAGCCATATCAATCAGAATTACAGCTTATTGAAGATGCACAAAGAAGGTACGAAGCCGAGAATATAATGAAGAAAAACAGATTAGTTGCATTTTTCGTCTCGTACTTTCCTGATAATTATACCATAGATCAAAGCTTACTTGATGAAATCTACGGTACGGATGGCTATTGCTTACAATTACATGATGTTTATCGAGTCTTATCAAAATCCAAAAAAGTGCTTTGTCCCCGCAAACCTTTAGTAGCAAAAAACAAGTATAGTTATTATATGTGGAGGGTCACACAAGACACCGCACTGGACATACCATTGATGTTCTCAACGCATCAATGCCTTGAGGAAGTCGAAGAAGAAACAGAAGAATTATCTTTAGCCAATGCAGATATTCTGATCTTGGGAAGTGGTGGAAGTGAATTTTTCTTCAACGAGCTTCTATCTACAATAGATTTGACTCACAAATATGTGGTTATCTGTTCTTCATTTAGCAAAAAGCTGCTCGCCGAAATAGTCCTCTATCGCGTAGATAAGGATATCTATCCCGATGAGCTTTGGAACGAAAAGATTTGTCATGAATTCATCGATGAGATTATCCGAGAAGCAACAACAATTCATTTGAAAGTTTAACTTATCATCCCCTCCCCAAGGGGATTTTTTATTCCCATTCCCTTCCATTATCCCAATCCAGTACATACCCGACTCCAGCTTCGGTCAAGTCCACCTGCTTTTTACTACCGAACTTTGGTATAAGTTAACGACGAAAAAGTTAGCGGGATAAAGACGAAGAAATAATAAAAGCCCGGTAATAAATAATAAAACGCAGGATTGAAATAATAAACTTTGACAAATAAATAGTTAGAGGCAACAAGTAAATAGTTAGTAGCATGGATAAAATTAATAATCATATCGACCATACAGTTTCGGTATCAAATAAAGGAAGCAGGCAATGGGTACTCTTGGCGCTTTTAAAGGTAAAATGTACCGAACTTATCTCTTTCGCCAAAAAACACCCCCGGGAGTTTGTGGTTCAGCTAATTACCTATATGCTTCTTTGCTTATGGATTGTGGTCGCCTCAAGAAAGCTATTTGATTATTCTGCTTTTAGACAAGCCATGCTAGATCAACCTTTCGAAGATAAGTATGGGATTGCCTTGTCCTACCTCTTACCAGTGATTCAGCTTGGTACAGGTGCACTCTTTATTTTCGACAAGACAAAGCGGTATGGATTCTCGCTTACGATCTTGCTTATGATCGCTTTTTCCTGGTATATCACGCTTGTGTTAAAAAGAACATGGGGATTTATTCCATGCTATTGTACACTGGAGTTCCCTGTTGATTGGAAAGGACATCTCTGGATCAACGGAATTATTGCTGTAATTGCTATTACCGGATTACTATTAGACAGTATAAGGAAACGAACTAAGCCCCACGTTACCTGAAAGATATTAGTGCTATTCGCCACAGCGGAAACTGAGCCCTAGGCTGGCATGGTGGAAGGGCGCGTCTGCCAAAAGACAAGTAAAGGATTGGCTATCCTGTACCTCCATTAGGGGTTAAAACAGAGCCGACTATCAAATTACTATAATTCATAAACGATGTTATGAAACAATTCAAAATTAATGCAAAAGCCACAGTAGCTGTGGCCATTGCAGTCGCTTCATTCTTTGGGTTCAATAGCTTCAAGAAAGCTGACCCACACTATTACAAATTGGTAAACGGAGAATACCGTATGGTAGTCCAGTCCAGTGGATCATGTCAACCCGGAAATCCAGAGACATGTCTTTGGAAAATTGAAAGTGACGAACTGACAATTCCTGAGTCAGCAGATCCAACACGTGAGTCCTATAGTACAGGAGAATTCAATGGTGACTACGCTACTGCACCTTAGCCTTTTTTGAACTGGATAGCAGATACTCGTTGATGAGTGCTTTAAATCTTAGCGACCCAGCGGATTCTATCCCATTCTTTTTAGGCAATGGTCGAGGGGGATTTCTTTCCAGAATTTCCCCCTTTTTGCCAACAATAATCCAAGTCGGTACCCCCTTAATTTTATAAAACTCATTCATGGGATTATTAAATCCCAGCGGCGCCGTGGATACAGAAAGAGACAACGAATCCGTATAGAAAAGTGTTTCATTATTTCCTAGTTTGGTCCCCTTTGTAAGACTGTTCTTCCATTGCTCGGTATCCTCATCAAGATTGATATCAATAAATACCACATCGGGATTACCTTTGTAATATTCCCGAATCTGTGCAAGGGGTTCGGCCAGTACCAAGCAAGGTATACATCGTGTATACCAAAAGTCCAGCACCACCACTTTTCCCTTAAAATCCTCCATCCGCACCACTTTGCCTTCTTTATCCTTTAATTCGAAAGGATAGGCCATCTGGATGCTATCCATAGTAGCATATCCTGCTTTAGTTCTTGCTGACACGCTTTGTTTCATAATTAAGCCTAGGCAAACTAAAATATGTAGTATGGTCAGTTTTACATTATGTGTTTTCATATCTATCTTTTATTTTGTGTCAATCCACTGAGTTGTACTTCTTGAAGCGGAATCAAAAAGGCATATTTTAGGCTGTTTGGCTGTAGTATATATTGCTCATTAGCCAGTTCTCGTTTTAAAATTATATTTCGACCTTCTACATTCAGGCGCCTTACGTCAGACCACCTCATCCCGCGAAAGAGAAGTTCTTTCCGGCGTTCATCCAATATTTGCCGAAGAGCGTCTTCCCTATCCCTAAAGGTAATTTTTGGTCTATCGGACGGAGCAAAACGATTGGTATAGAGTTTTTCCAATAAGGACTTTGCAGCATCAAGATCACCTTCCCTTGCTTGACATTCGGAAAGAATTAAGAGCGTCTCGTCAGTAGCCACGCCATTAAACAAGTTGGTAACATTTAAGCCCGTCAGATACAGATTTTTTCTGTTTGCCCGTCCGTCTTTTGTAAATGTGAAATAAGCACGTAGTCGCAGGTCCTGAGGGTCGTATAAATCAATCACAGTAGAATCCACGAAGGTATTTGGTGCATATCTCGGGATCGAGATCGAAGCATAAGCTGCAATCTGGCTCATTAACAATATCTCTACATTGTTTCTGTCAAACACAGCATCTCCTTCAAGGTTCAACTTATTATAATCTAATAATTCGTTATAAAGTTGCCATGAACTGTCTGCGTATTTCCCTGCCAATCTATAGTTTCCCATTATCAAGTTGATCCGGGCGAGCATGCTGTACCCCGCAGCAACACATGGTCGGTTTTTATAATTGGAAGGAATTTTATTTTGTAACAGCCCTACCGACTGGTTGAGGTCTCCTAAAATAGCATTATAGGTATCTTCAAGGGAAGATCTCTTCTCCAGACGGTCGATGTTTGGCGAGTATCGCAACGGAATTCCCAACTCATTTGCAGCAGTCTTCTGATCGTAAGGCATACAAAAAGTCTCAGCCAGTGCAAAATTCCAGATCGCCCTAAAAAACAACGCCGTCCCTTTAATATCATTATATTCACTCTTATTTGAGGTTGTTATTTCAATGTTTGCCAATACATCTAGCACAACGTTGCTGACGTAAATTGCATAATAACAATTGTTCCACTCGCCTATTTGTGGATTTCCTTCATAAATATCGTCTGCCCAAACATAAGAATTTCGTTCTTGCACCGAAGTCAGCGACTGCCAAGTGGATCTATCAAAATAATACTCATCAGAAGCCAATGCTACCAGAGCCGGAAACCAATTGTTCAGTCCCTGTGCCAATTGGCCGTCATTTTCCAGTAGATTCCTGCAATCGGCTAAAGTTTTTGGATTAACAATACTCGCATCAGGTTTTTCGTCCAAAAAAGATTTACTACAGCCAAAGCAGCATAGGACGAACAAAGTATGTATCAATAATAATATTTTCATATCAGATAATTTTATAAGATTAAAAGCTGGATTTGATGCGCAGGCTAAATAGCCGTGGTGCAGGATAGCTCGATTGATATACATTTGGGTCAAGTCTATGGTTATTTGCTCGCCATAGGATCCCGACATTGTCCACCACAATGGATATGTCTAGAGATCTTACCCAATTGTGCTGATCCAAGAGCCGGCAGCCGATTTGAACATCCTGCAATCGGATCATGTCAGATTTCTCCACAAGTGCGCTACTATAGGCATACAGGTTACTGCGTGAAGAGTTCGCTGGATAAATTAGACTGGGTACATCTGTCCACGATTCATCGCCTACCTGTTGCCATCGTCTATCATAATCATAGATCGAAGCACCGGTTGTGGTCGCACTATAAAGCGCTGTATTACTCAAGGATAACCGTCTAAAATAACCGCCAAACTGATATAGCAGATTGAAACTGGCATAAAAACGGCCGTAGCTAAAGTCATTTCTAAAAGAGCCGAAATAAGTTGGAACCCGAGGGCCGTGATATCGGATATTCTGGAGGCTTTTGCTATTGAGAATAGCACTATAGTCTTTGCTTTCCACGCCGTCCAAATAGCCTATTGGATTACCTTCATTATCTAAGCCCGCATAGGGGAAACTAAACAATGCTGATTGGGAGTATCCTTCATAAGGATTAAGGTAATTGGTTGTCAGATAACCAAAGTTGCTACCCTGTTTAACCAGATAATGAACAACTTTATCCCTGGCTTTTGAAAAATTAAATGTTGATTGCCATTGCAAAGCCCCTACAAGGTTTTTGCTGGTTAGAGATAAGTCAAATCCCTTCACCTCAGTATCAGCAACATTGCCTTTATATTGGATCAGTCCAGTCTGCGGCGATATCGGTCCATTGCCTATCAAATCATTTCCTTTTTTCCAGTAATGATCAATATGTAACACGATGCGCTGATCGTATACACCTAGATCTATCCCAATATTGGTTACCCTTGTCTTCTCCCAACGCAGCGACGGATTTGGCGGGTTGACAATGGTCGCGAAACGATTCTGGTAGATGTTTTTAAAGCTTTCATATCGTGCAGTCAACCAGGCCGACATTGTTTTATCCACATTGCCTTGTACCCCATAGGAAGAACGAAGCCTCAATTCGGATAGCCACGAAACTGCGTTTAGCAAACCCCGTTTGGCATTATAGGCACCGCCTACCGACCAGAGAGGTACCCCCTTTTGGTTGGTCGCTACACCAAAGAGATTAGATTCATCCCTACGGACACTTCCATATACGTCATAAATACTTTTGTAGCTATAGGCAGCATTTAGCAGATAAGAGCGGTAACGGTCTACATGCCAGTTCTGATAATTTCCGTCATTGATGACCTGACTACCCCCATAGATGCGCGACAAGGCATTGATGTGGTCTATTGTCGCTGATGTTGCTGTGGACGGATCATAACCAATCAACTGTTTTTTATCAACTTCACTCCTCGCATCCGACAGTTCCATCGCCATTAGCGCCGTTATATGATGGTGTTTGTTGATCTTCTTATCCAAAGCCAGCTGCCCACGCCATAGAAACGAAGTCCCACGTAAGTGACTGATTGTCCGGTTTTCGCCGACTGGTATCTGTTGTATATATTTAGCTGTAGCATTATCATATCGTGTAAATGTATTGACCATATTGCGTACATAATAGGAATCCTCTGCATAACGCATAAGATCATCCCCAATGGATTTGGTATACTGATATTTTACACTGGCGGTTAGGAATGGAAAGATCT
>NZ_BEYR01000001.1:0-1220658 GCF_002933815.1 Sphingobacterium sp. HMA12 | reverse complement strand
TATACCGCCATTAAGCCGCAGATTGAACAGCGAACTGGTAGACATACCTTTACCGAGATCCGTCAGTGGATTATAGTACCAGTCGAGTAGATTCCCATTGCCGACAGTATCTACATAGCTATTGCGCATACCGCCAGTTACTACTACTGGCGAACCATCGGCCGAGACCAATTCTTCGTAAGGATACATTGCTGTGCTGTTCTGTGCATTCTGCGTTTTTCTATCAGTCAGATTGGTCTGAAAGGAAAAGTTGAGCCGATCATTCAGAAAGCGCTGATCGTATTTCATCAAGAGTGTCTTGCGCTCATTTTGGGTATATTTAGTTGCCTGATCCGATCGATTGAGACCGCCCGAAATATAAAAACTACCATCCTTAAAAGGTCTTGAAATCGCCAGATTATACTGTTGTTCGAAAGGTATTTGATATAAGTATTTCAATCTCTGTATACGATTGTCTTTTAGACGATAAGCATCTATTATCTCATTGCCTAGTTCATATGATAATTGGCCTTTACTCATTTTATCCAATATCTCCACCACCGGTGACACCGGTTGATAGCCAGTCTTCAAGCGAGCATTGTAAGCGCCCTTTTCGTAGAGAAACTTCTCTACGTCAATAAAATCACTGCTTGATATAAATTTGCTATAATAAAGATCAGGTTTATCAGCGATGCTCTGGATCACTTCGGCAGATAAGGAAAGTCGGTCTTTATTGCCTTGTTTAGTACTGATAACAACAACTCCATTGCCCGAGCGAGCACCCCATATAGAAGCCGCAGCGGCATCCTTTAAGATAGAGATCGAAGCGATATCTGCAGGATTGAGGCTACTTAATCCACCGTCATAGGGAAAGCCATCTACAACGATCAGAGGCTCCGCGTTCGCAAATAAAGTACTTTTGCCCCGGATGGTAAATTCAGGCTGATTTCCGCCCTCGTTGCTATTGATTTTCGGCAGTTGAAGCCCTGTTGTAAGCCCATTTATTCTAGAAAGTATATTAGATGAGACCGATCTGTCGATCAGCTTTTGATCTAGTACATCGACACTGCCGACCGTCCTTTCCTTTGAGATGCGCTGATAACCCGTATTGACAACCTCCACTTCATCCAGTCTATTATCAATAGGTATCAATTGAATATTAATTGATACTCCAGCGGTATAAGTCAATGATTGGGCATTATATCCTAGATGAGAGAATAAGATTTTGCCTTTTTTAGCTATTACTTTAATGGCAAAGGAGCCGTCACTTTTGGTGGATGCTCTACCCTTTTCATCTTCAATACGAACAGATACCCCTTGTATCGGTTTACCATCGAGTACCGAAACTATTGTACCAGATACTGTTAAAGGTCCCTCCGCCCCGCTGTCCTTGCGGGGCGTCTGAGCCGATAAACTAAACATAAAACACATAAGAGCTAATACAATAAAAGCTCTTATGTTCTTCAATACATTTAAAGAACAATTAACAAGATTGAAAAACAATGCGAACAGCATTATAAGTACTACCTTATCCAATAAGGCAGCGCATAGATTAGATCTTTTTATCATCTGCTTATGGATTGGTTATTATTCCGAAATTCTGTTAAAGAAATTGTGGATCCTTTGCTTGGTTTCCAGATCGGCCGTCATGGCTTCGACAGGCTCAGCAAATACGAATGGCACTGTATCGATGCCGATCTTGCGAAAGTGTACCAGGAAATAGGCAATCAGGACACGGTACAGCTGCATTAAGAATTCGTGTATCTGTTTAACATCAGCAGCATCTTCTTGTACTACACACTTTCTATAGTTTTCAAAGAGTCCCCACAGGCTTTGCCGACAGTCGGTGATTTTATGTTGGGACCAGAAGTCCGTAATGGTATTTAATGGATCGTATCCATTGTCGTATATTTCATAACATGCTAGCTCTCGAGGTAGCATATTGTTTGATTTTTGGTTCATTTTTGAGGCATTAAAATGATCAGTACCGCAAAAAATTAAAGCAATACTCATCCTATCCCGCGCGCTTGTATGCGCTCGGGTTCATAAAATAGTTTGAAAAAATGCTCCGAGTTAGTTGTCTAATAATTGATTACACAGCAGATGATATAGATACACTGACAAGCTTCGGATTGGGGCATAAAGACCCTTATTCCTAAAAATTAAGGTGGAATTGAATTGTTCGGATGTTTGTTTTTTAAAATCATAACTCGTTATTGGCTGAACGAGTCTTGGGAGAAGGCTTTTTGATACATGTGGGCCTACATGCCGTGGTTGCGAAAAAGTTTCTGAAGCCTAACGTAACACGGGCTAACAGTAGGCCCACATCTATCTTATTTCAGCAAATATACTAAAAGCTTTTATATAAGAATAGACGTGGGTATTTAAACTACTGCCTTGCGTTACGGCTTCAGAAATTGCAACCGCAAGACTCTTTTGTTATAAATACCTCATTTCAAAATGATATTACTGTAAATGTGATTCAAATATATCAATATTATACATAAAAAGCAAATTATTTACTAACCAAAATATCAATCACCAAATTTAGCTCATTTACACATGAACGTATGGTACCTTACTCCTTTTGAGATTTTAACAATTATAATCGTCAGGAATATTCGCTTAGAATTGGGTATATCAGGTGAAGAACTTTCTTTACATTTAGATAAAAGCAAAAAATATGTAGCAGTTATTGAAAGTACAGCTTCATATTCAAAATACACAGACGAAGTACTATTGAAAATTGCTATCTATTTCACTGAAATAGCAAAAAAGATTGAGCGTGAAAATGGAAAGGAAAATATTCCTGTGAATTTTAAAACGGAATATTCAATATTAGACCTGCAACCGTCTGAAATTCTTGACAGAGATAAAGTAATAAAAGAAATCCCTCCTATTCCCGCAGGAACAGGTTCAGCAGCAACATTAAGTGCTGTGATTGAAACAACAGATTTTTTTGACATTGCGAGAACACTTCCAGAAATTGTTGACTATTGTAATAATATCCAAAATCAGAATTGGAAAGGTTCAGATTTTACGAGTGCTTTAAGCCGAGCAACTAAGGGAGAAAATAAGCGTTTAGAGGTTAAATTAGTGAATGGAATTAATACTTATGTAGCGTATAAGCCAAAAGCAAAATCTTAAAGCCAAACTTATATGTTCATGATTTCTAGTCTTTAAGTACTTCTAATATTTCTATTTTACAGATTTCAATAAGACCAATTAGGGTATCAGCCTCACAGGTTTCATCCAAGCTTGCACTACCTGCGTCACCCAAAGAGAATTTCCCATTTGACCAACGTAATGTATTAAAATCTCTCTGCCCTAACCAAAGGTCTCCATCCTCCCACCATTCATAAATTGTTAATTCAGTACACTCAAAAAAATTTATAATAACATCATAGGCATAGCCATTTGTGACACGATAAAAGTCCGTAAGTTGTGTGATCACATGTTCTGGAACCTCTCTCGATCTAGCAGTATCGATAAAAACATTTAATTCTCCTGTGGTTGCGAGCACGAACGGAATTTCTAATAACTCTGGAAGAGACCTTAATAAATCGACTATTTTGGACTGATTAACATTCATAATTCTAATATGGCATCTTAGATTTAAATATACATTTTCTAGTATATCTAACAAAAGGAATAGTTTGGCTATATTTGTTGTAAGTTAGTAAGAACCGAATATGACAATGAACCTTACGTTTGAAGTAATAAAAATCTTAAGCATGTCAGAATTTGAACTTTTTAAAATGTTCAATGTATTCAAACTACGCAAAGGCATTGGAATGAGCCAGTTTGAGTTTGCTTTTTTATTAGGACAAAGGGACTTCTATATTCGAGACTATGAACGTCCAGATCACACGCTTATTCTTGGTCATGGCGAAAACAATACTATCCGATCCATTTATGACTGCAGGCTCGACGAAATTGTCCCTGTTTCATTGCCAAAATATGCAATTCGCATTCTCCGTGCAATAGGTGAAAATGGAAACAAGCACTTCAAAGTACAGAGAAGCTATGATAATAAAATTTGGAAGGATGATTTTGATTTAGCGTTAGGCGATGAGCAAAAAGAGTTAGGGCTACCCATCAATAGCGACGTTACGCAAGAAAATGTGCAGGATTGGATTAACTCAGCATATCAATCAGGCTATTTCAATATCCCGAAATCAGCACTACAGATTTTTCAGGATAGTAAGAATTTCTTTAAAGATTATGTACGTCCATTATTTATTATAAATGCGCTACAAACCTACACAAAAAAGAAAAAGGCTCCGCGTATCGTTAAGCTCCGGGATAAACTAAATGATTATGACATATTTGCAAATGAACAGTTTACAAATATGGGATTTCTACGTATAAAAGTCACTGATTATATAAGCAACGACTTTCCTGGGTTTGCCAGATGTGAATTTACCGATATAGATGGTGGTCTGCACATTATTGAAGATAAAGTACCTGTTTTAACCGATCAATTTTGGGATGAAAATACAACCTACCCGCGTTGGGCGCTGATTCCCGGAAAAATATTAGAACGGCGCACGGAGATTTTGACGACCAAAGCTGGGAAAGAGAAAAAAAGGAACATCATTAAAATCTCGCTTGAAAAACCATGGGATATTTATGACACCAGTGAGGAGACTGTTTTTGAGGTCTTTGATGTGGATGTTGTGGGGTGAGGAATCGAATCCACCTTTTCCTGAACAACCCTTTTGTTTCCATAGTTCTATAAACGAGCTTTATCTTATAACATTGAACAAAGACTATGTCAAATAAGAACAAGTCTAATATTTTTTAAAAATATATTTTCCATGGAATACATAACTGAAAAAAAAAACCAGCATTATTTACCGAAATTTTACTTAAAATATTTTTCAATAGAAAAAAATGAAAAGGAAATAGGAGTTTATAATATAAATAATAAAAAAACTATAAGGCATGCTCCTTTAAAAAATCAAGCCTCAAAAAAATTTTACTATGGAAAGGACGGGAAAATTGAAGATTATTTCTCAAAAATCGAAGGTGATTTTGCCAAAGTTTTAAAGAATATTCAACAAACACATACGCTACCCAAAAGATATTCGGATGACCGATCTAAATATGCTGATGATTATTCAACTTTGCTTCTTTTTGTAAGTTGCACTTTTTCTAGAAATCCAACAGTAATTGAAGGCATAACTAAAATGATCAATAAATCATTCGAACTACTTTTTTCCCCCGATGAGCATGAAAAATATGAAATACCAGAAATGGAAAAAGAAGAAAGCCTTCATTTAAATCTTAAAAATTTGTTTGACCTATGTCGTTTGATGCTGGACCTAGAGGTAAAATTGATATTAAATAATACCCAAATGCCCTTCATAGCATCAGATTTTCCTATTGCATTGTATAACTCATACCTAGAGAGAATGAAATGGCCTTTTGGGAAAACCGGATTTGGGGCAAAAGGACTTCAAATTTTTATCCCCATATCTCCGACGTTATTAATCTGTATTTTCGACCCACAGATATACAAAGTGGGTACAAGAAAGGCAAATAAAATTACACTAAATAATGAAAAAGATGTCATACAATTTAATGCTCTCCAGTATTTAAACTGTATTCAAAATTTATATTTTGATGAAAATTTAAACGACCATATGTTAAGTAAAATCATAAACTATTCATCAAAGTTTAAAAGAGCAAATGAGATTAATAATGAAAAATGCAGGATTATTGACTCTAAAAATGATGATGAAAGATTAGTCAGATTGGGCACCACAGATTTATGCATAAAATTAGAAATTGATGGTATAAAATATCTTAGCGGAGTATTAAGTTTAAAATTAGATTTGACCAAAATAATTTGTATGCGAGAGATACAGGAATACCAATACTTTGAAAAATTAAGAGACAAAAAATTAGCCCGTCATGTAATTCAACTGAGAAATCCGAAAATCGTCTAAAGCAGGGCATGCAATCTAAGAAATTAAAAATAAGTTGGATTTTAGTAATTTTTAAGCAGATCAACAATTTTTCTACAGGAAATACAATACACACTATTAAGAAGATAATAACAACCAGATATAAATTTCAGAATAAATTTGAAAATAGCCAATTTACTTCGGAATTCGATATTAAAAACCTCACAAAAAATTTAGACAATTCAAACAAAAATTATCAATTTTTGTTTGAATCGCATTAATACCTAGATTATGTATTCTTGTGATACCCTCAACTATTTCGCCATAAGAAGGAGTAATAATTAATTTTTACTCAAAATCTTTATTCAAATAATTGTTTGATAGCTAAAGCTACATTATAGGCCAACATAGGTGGAACCGCATTACCAATTTGACGATACTTAGTTGTCTGTGTTCCACTAAATTCCATTCCTTTCGGAAATGTTTGTAGGCAGGCGGCCTCTTCAACGGTTAATCTCCTCAAGGTTTCAGATACAGCCAAATTTGGTGCACCGCCAGCCAATAGATGTTGATGATATTCACTTATCCATGATTTTGCCCCTTTAATTTCCAATTGGATTTGATCAATAATTGGAGTTCTATTACCTCCCATAGATGCCGGTAAAGTAAGTGCTGGAACTTCAACATTTAATGGCCTTCCTTGTCCATTAAATAGCATCCCTGCAAATGGAGACTTTCTTAAAATTGGATTTTTTGCTACTGTAATCTTTGCAGTACATATACCATCGTTACCTACACTTCCGTATTTAGGGAGTTTGGATAATGCATCAAATACAGAAATAGGAGTTTCATAGGTAGTAGCTTTTGGTTCAAACGGTTCATTATCTTTAAATCCAACTAAAAACATTCGTTCCCGAGCCTGTGGAACCCCATAGTGAGCTGCATTTAACAAAAATAGTTTCGTTTTATAGCCTAATTTTTGTGCTTCTATTACCAAATCATTTCTTAGTCTTTGCCACCTGGTGTTTGTTGCCAATGCTTTTACATTTTCCATCACGAAACCTCGAGGGTTTAAATTCGCGACAACTGATATAAAATTCCAAACATGCTTACTTCTTGGATCCTTGGGATCCATTTTTCCTGCAATAGAAAAGCCTTGACACGGAGGCCCTCCAATTACTAAAGCTAAATCCTTAACTTTAGGTAGTTCCTGAAGTAGAAGATCTCCAGTTGTAACGGTGTGATTTGGAAAATAATTTTGGTATGTTTGCGTCGCGAATCTATCGATATCATTTGCCCATATAGTATTAAATCCTGCCTTCTGAAATCCAATATCAAGTCCACCAGCGCCCGAATATAGTGAAACTATATTCCCCACTTCCGAATGTCTTACTGCAGTTTGGTCTATCATATTATTCTAATTTGGAATGAGCCCCAAAATTAATGGTTTTTTTTTGATATCATAGCGTCGAAACAAGTTTTCCTGAATTATTGTGACTAAAAAAGATAAAAACTTTGATATTACTATCGCACGATGGCTAGCTAAGCTTCGGGTAGAAAAGACCGTCTCTCAAGAGTATCTTGCTGTACAATTAGGTAAGGGCCAATCTGACATTGCAAAAATAGAAAGCGGCAGTAAAAAGGTGACGGTTATCGAACTATTGTCTTGGATGGCAGCTTTAGATATTCCATATGAAAGGATTAACGAAATATTTCCATCTATTTATAACGATTTATCGACTTAATTGAACTTAATTTGAAAAATTTATTAGCTATAAAAGCTAAACTTCGAAGGATGTTGCTTCCAATTCCGCCTGATTGTGAGGAAATTGCAGCAATTAATTTGCTAGAATATCTATCTCATCAAGGCATAGAAGCTGACACTATAGGCGAATTTCTCGATGTGAAATATGAAGCTTGGCGTCTAGATCAAACTTTAGATCCAACATTTAAGAGTGCAGTAGCTTATCTTTTAAATATATCCTTAAAACAAATTCCAAAGTTAGGTGACCATTACTTCACTTTACATTCTTTGATTTTAAATAAACCGTTTTCATCTTTCGAATTTGCTACTATATTGCTAAGCCACCTAAATATTATATTATCTTTAGCAATTGAACAGAAAATGTCTGCAGCGAAAATTACTAGAGTTTTAAAATCTATTGATATAAGGCTAGATTTAGTGAGCTGGAAAAGTATTAGGGACCTTTTAGGGAAAATAGGAATTGCTCCTATATTAAACCCAAATTATGTCGAACAAGTTTTTGAAAAAGATTCCGACTATCAAGATTTATATTTTGCAGATTCTTCAATAGAAGATGCTGCAGAACAAGTGGGAGAAATAGCTCGCACCCTCCAGTTTAATCTCGATCTTACAAATATTTTGAAAAGACTTGTTGCTCCAGAAAGTAGCCATCTCCCCTATCTTCAAATATTACATTATCAGACACTAATTGCAGAATTTTATGATCATTCCTTTATAACCCTCTACGAATTCAACCCAAGAGGCAATGTAGCTCTTTGGCTATTCGAAAAGTGGAATAATTTGGTGCACACTGGAAATCCAATATTAAACAATGCTAAAGCTGTTGATATAATTGACGATAATTGGGTTAGTAGTAGGAAGCCTAAAGAATATGAACAAGCAGCTAATCTGGTTAGCGTTTTAAAAGGTTTGGAAGGAATGGGGTTTGCGGCTGCCCAAGAGTTAAGTGGATGGATAAGACGCTGGTTAGTACGCTATATAAAAATCAATACAATTGAACCGGAACTAATACCTATAGAATTATCTAGATCTCAAATTTTTAAAATCATAGATTTTATAGCACAGTCACCCACAAATACCTACGGAATTCTCGAACAGCGGTTTGTCGACCTTTTTGCTTCAAATCACCTCCTAAAATCAGCAGGATGGAGAGGACGAGGAATCGGCGATGCTGTAAACTCTAATAATGTATCACGAAAAAAACTTGGAGATTGTGACTTTCAAAATTCAAATCTGCTTCAAATTACTGCATATGAAGCGCATGGAGGCATATTAACCAAGATTTACGCTGAGGGACATCTTCGAACATTGAAACATGCTTTAATAAAAAGACGAGAAGAATTAGAAAGTATTGCCGATCTGGATAAATGGACGTTAAAACTTAATTTTATTGCGTATGATTTTAGAGGTGAACTGCTCAAAAACTTAAATATTGAAGGATTAAAGGTTGATATTTTCTACGTTAAAATGTCTTCTATTAAGGATCAAATGCTACTTTTCGAATTCAAAGAGTTCCAAAGGGTTTTTGATAACATATTTATTAAAGAGTTAAATGATAGACGTACACCCGCTTTTATAAGGAATAAAATAAATAGCTTATTAAAAGTATAAACGGAGTGTACCGCCATCTGCGATATTAATAGAGAGTAAGGGCGTGTAATACAAAGTGTCGGAGGATTAAAACTTAAAGAACTCCCTCCCATCCGGGACTGTCCCACTAAGTGTGTAAATAAAAACTACGGAGTTCAGTTATGTTCCTTATAACTGGACTTTTTTTTCAAATAAAGTTAAGAACTGATTTAGGATAATAGCCCAGTTACGAATGGGCATTGTCCAATTTCTAGAGATTTCTCTCAAAGCCAAATATACAGATTTTAGTACGGCATCATCACTGGGGAATGACAGTTTATTCTTTGTGTATTTAAGGATCTTCCCATTCATGTTTTCGATGATATTGGTCGTATAGATTATTCTTCGGATCTCAAGTGGAAAGTCGTAAAAGACGGTCAGTTCGTCCCAGTTCTCCTTCCATGATCTTACTGCATAAGGATACTTGGATTCCCATCTATCGGCAAAATCTGCCAGTGCGGCCTGTGCAGCCTGTTTATTGGGAGCATCATAGATAGGCTTCATATCCGCTGTAAAAGCCTTTTTATCCTTCCATACAACATATCTGCAGGCATTTCGGATCTGGTGGACAACACAGACCTGGGTGCTGCACTCAGGAAATACACTCCGTATGGTAGCGGAGAAACCATTGAGATTATCGGTCGCTGTAATCAGCATATCCTCTACTCCCCGGGATTTTAGGTCTGCCAGGATTCCCATCCAAAAACTGGCACTTTCATTCTTACCCAGCCACATGCCCAGAACTTCTTTATAGCCATCCCTGTTTAGGCCCACAGCAAGATAAATGGTCTTATTGACCACTTTGGAGTTCTCCCTGACCTTAAAAACAATGCCATCCATCCAGACAATCAGATAGACGTTGTCCAGCGGGCGGTTTTGCCAGGCGATCACATCACACGCCACACGGTCGGTAATCCGGGAAATCGTCGATTCAGAAAGGTCAAATCCATACACATCGCGCATCATATTTTCTATATCCGAAACACTCATGCCTTTGGCATATAGCGAAACGATCACGTTCTCAACTCCGTCAATCATGTTCTTGCCTTTGGGAACGATGATCGGATTGAATGTACCATCGCGATCTCGGGGAACCTGAATCTCCAGATCTCCCTGATCCCCACGAACCTTTTTACTCGTATGTCCGTTCCGAGAATTGCCCTGACAACTGCGCTCATGCTTTTCATAGCCAAGGTGGCCGTCCATTTCTCCTTCGAGCATTTGCGATACTGCACGTGCCTGTAATTCGCGGAAAAATGATTGCAGCTCTAAACCGTCCTTAAAACTCTTTAAGAACTCCTTGTCGTTTAATAGTGAATCCTTGTCAATCATACTCTTATAAAGTTAGTAAATAAAAAATGCGAAGTCCTTTCAAACTCCGCATTTCTATAACTTACACACTTTATGAGACAGTGTCTTTTATACCTAGCTTTTCCATTCTCGATTATATCAATTAGGTTCATTGAGGCCTTATCTGGTTCTAACATAGCGTATCTTTTTATCTTGTTTAAGTTATGAAATTTGGCAAGAACTCCATCTTTAAAGCTTTATGATGAGTTCTTTTAAAAATAACATTCGCGAAAAACTAAATATATTCTTTTCGTTTAGGACCGGATCGTTTGAATAATTGAATTTGAGTAATCCTATTGAATTATGCCATTGACATAGCTCAGTTTACAGTCTCGTCCACTCCTTGCTGTCCGCCAAAGAAGACATTAGACGACCTAATAACTCTATTCAATTATTTCATTGCCAAAGTTTACATTATACTTCCGAAAATTTCTATTGATTGCATTAAGAAACTAGCCATTCTATATATTTCGAATCGTATTTACTCGAGGTTTTGATCCATTTCTTTTGAAGTCTAAGATAAACCTTTTGATAGCTTTTATTGTAAGGTATTAAGCTAAACCGCAGCGCACCCAATTTAGTAATACTACTCTGTTTAAGTAAAAATAAGAGGTATTTTTCATCGACTTCATTAAGTGCCTGATCAAGGTCTTCTACTGTCTCGAATCCAGCTGCAACTAACTCTTCAACATGCTGCTCTAAAAAACTGGAGCTTTTAAAGTTCCTCAATACTTTATGCTTACTACAATATTGAGTAAGCAGAGGTAATGTTAATCGACTTGCGTCGATCTCAAGCTCAGATTCAATTAAAGAATCAAGATCAACCTCAAGTACACCTTCTAACGTGCGATCTGCATCCAAAATATTTATTATCTTTCCTGTGTTATAATAAACATTCTCAATATAGTGTAAATAAGGTTCTTTTGAAGCAGACATCCAATCCTTTTTCGTAGCATCAAAAGTTAAAAAGATCGCATTAGTATTATTATCAACCATATATTTCATAATCTCATGAATGATAATAAAATCTCCATAAGGGTTTTCAGGTTTTTTCTTAATATCTCCCAATCCTGGAAAAATTATCTTTCTATTTTTTGATATAGATTCGGGACTAACATCTTTGGTATCCTTTTTCAAGTTATCAAATTCAGACTTAACTGATTTTAAATACTCTTGGTCTAATCCGTCCAGAATTATACACTTATTAATTATGTCAAGAAAAGGATCTTCAAATTTTAGTTTTTTATAGTCGTTGCTTACAGTCTTTATTTTGCCATCAATAGATCCTTTAGCTTTCTCCAAGTTATCTTTAGCATTTGAAATATCGCTCTCAAAATCTGGATAATCTTTAAGAATGACTTTGTTCTGATTTAAAAAATTATGTATTTTATTCAAAACCTCAGACGTGAAATTTCCTGGTATTTTAGCGGTGACATCTTTAAAAAAATTATCAATTACCTCTTCCCTATTTTTGAGAAATTCCTGTTGAACCTGATAGGTCAACACAATACGCTGAGTTTTGCTTTTAATAAAAGTTAAGAGTTTTTTTCTCGCTACGAGTGAAATCTCATAATATCTTAGGAGCACATTAGCATCTAAAAATATTGGTGTATTTGTTTCGAGTCCAATCTCCATATCAATATTTTTGTGATACTCTTTTAAGCAAATACTATATTTCTTTAAGTCATGATATCCTCTTTTGGCAAAAAATGAAATCCTTACTCGTTCTTGGTTTTCCATAAATATAACTCTTGGCTCTGATTAACCGCTTTTTATTAATAATGTTTGAATCATAATTCATTTTCTATTAAAAATGAATGTCACTTGCTACCTTTAAATCTAAATATTTAATCTCTTGAACTCATCGATTTTATTTATTAAGTTTTCGAGAAATGGGATGGTGTAATATCGCCCGTTTAATCTTACAAACTTTTCATTTAAATCTATTATCCCATCTTCCCTTGTCCAAACAGGATAATATTCACCTTCTTGCCGAATTTCTATTCTTATGATTTTGTCAAGTTTTTCAGCTAGTTCATCACCATAAAGTGTTGTATAGGGAGAAGTTCTCCTATTTTGGTTCCAAAAGGTAAAAGCCCCACTAATCTCGATATATTGGATCCGTTGACTTTCCTCGACAACTTTAACCCAATCTTTTTTCAAATCTCTTATAAATTTTTCTAACTCCATTTTTCTTATTCTTTATACATAAAAGAAAAGTTTATTTTAACTTTTCTTTCAACATATTAAATTATCTTTTTAATCCCTATAAACACGGAAAAGATTAAAATCTCATATTGATTAAGCATAAACTTCTTTTAAACCAACAATCTGAGCTATTGTATTTGTTATCTCGAATACACTGCTTATCCTTAACTCTACCATATTTCCAAAGTAAATAGGGTTTTTTATTATATCTAAAACATCTCCCTCGAAAATATAATGAGGTTTGGATAGTTCTAGAACATACTTCCTAAATTTCTCATATTGAAGAGTTGTTTTGAACTTTATTGAGTAATAATCTCTATCTAACTTATAATAATTTATGTTCCATTGTTTCTGAAATTCTGAAAGAATGATATATATTTCTTCTTCCTTCTCTAAATGGAATTTATCCAATAAGCCATCTCCGTCGTCATTAGATTTATAATGTTGTGCATGCCGCCAATGAATAAAAATATGCTCTTCAAAATCAAGCTCAAACGTCCCAGCTAATCCACTGAAACCATTTAAAAAAATCTCTAGATTTTTATTTATTCCATACCTTAAAGTGGATACAATGTACAAAATAGGAGCATTTCTAAGACTGTATTCTGCTCTCTTGATTTCTTCGGCAATAGCATCTAAAATTTCTCGACAATGATAATCAGCACAAGAAGAGAAGTATTTTAATATTTTACCTGATAAATCTAATAACGACCAGCCATATTCATTTAGATCGTATTTGTTTAAAAATTCAGTCATCCTGCTATAAAGTAATTTATGCTCAGAATTACTTTTCAGGTCCAGAGGCACATACCAATTATTTGCGTGATAAATATTACTCTCATATTCAAACTTTCCCTTACATAATGCAAAAATCTGCTCCTGAATATATAGGTTGAATAAAAGATCGTCAACAGAATATGTTATTTTCATATGCCAATTGTGATTATAAGATCTTAACTGTTGATCAGTGATTTTATGCAAGACATATTTTCCAAATAGAATATCTTGGCTTGCCCTTTTTACAATTTGATCTTTTAAAGATTTGTTAACGGACTTTGGGGCTATATCCTCATTAAGGTAAAATACTACTTCATCAATTTCATATTTTATTTTTTTATAAAGAAACTTTAATTGTGCCTCGACTGTCTCTATATTATACCTCTCCGCCGGCCTTTGACGTATCATATTTTCAACAAGACTATCTATTTCAAAAAATAGCGGATAAACATCTGCTATTAACTTAAAGCGTGAGCCAGCGGGATTTTGCTTTGTAAAACACTCGTTTATAATCAAACCTAAAGCATAAATATCAGCTGCTTTGTCAATATTTTTAGCATTGTTTTTTAACTTTTGCTCAGGAGCCATATAATTACGGTTCGCTAGCCAATCGCCTTTTTTTGTATGATGGTAGTCTTTAAAATGAGCTATACCAAAATCTGCTAATACCAATTCGTTTCCTTCAATAAGGATATTTTCTGGTTTTATATCCCTATGAAGCACTCCCTTTTTATGAATAAATTTTACTGCGTTGCAAAGTCTTAAAATATACTTTATTAAGGTATCAACATCGGTTTCTGAATCAGTTATATCCCTTAGTGTTTTTGAATAATAGGGCATGATATAACATGGTTTTTCCTTATGGATACCCTCAGAGATCACTTTAACAATGTTTTTATGAACCGTATTCTTACAGAATAATATTTCACTTTTAAAGCGTGCTATTTTGTCAGAATTTTCTGAATTGATATACTTGATTGCAAAATTAGTCCCATTGGATTCTGCTGTCCAAACAGTACCAGAACCACCACTCCCCTTTTGCTCTTTGAGTTTATATTGGGTTCCTCCAAACTCAATGATTTCGTTCTTTTTAAACATGTTTTAAATTACTACTACAATCAACTATATATTGTATTGGTTTTCAATTATATGTATGTATTTTTAATTGGTATCCAAATCTCATAATTTAAGGGAAACAAAACTCTATTTATTTATCAGTTCTAAATTCTGTTTCAAGTTATCATATTCACCTAAAAATGTGAAAAAGGTCTCCTCCAATTTGTTAGCTTCAACCGACAACTCCAATAGTTTATTTAATGCTAAATTACATTCTTCTATAAAGCTTTCAGTATATTCAGAATCAATATGCGGACTGTGTAAGAATTCTGATTTTAAAGATTTTTTAAAAACGGTGTGCTGAAAAAGAGCCGTTTCTTTTTCTCCTTCTTCCAAAGATTGATACTGTTCCCTTATAATCTTTCTTATGCCTATATAAATAACAGATTTACGCTGTAATATACTATTTATAAGCAAGTGGTTCTCCTGCAAAACTTTAGAAAATTTGTGGTGATAATTTTCAACATCGTTGTTTACTTTGTCAATTAATAGATCTAACCGTATCAGTGACTTGTATGACAAATTGAAATGCTCTGTACTATCAAACCCAGCGACTAAATGCGATGTGAAGTGATTTTCGTAATCAAGTTTTAAAAGTAATTTTAAGGACTGTGGTCTAAAGCTCAGTACTGAGGGGTTAAAATCAAAATTCTCATCACTTAATCTTTTGTATTCTTTTTCAATGGCGTAATGAATTTTATCTAGCTCAACAATTAAAGATTGAATGTTGCTCTGATATATTCTCCTTACCGAATGATATTGACTATTGGCCTTTTCTTCTTCTGCTTGCGCTTGCTTTTTTAGCTGATGTTTTAAGACAAAAAAAGCTCCTAAAACCCCTAAGACTGATCCTATAATAGGAACTATAAAATCTTTGGCTAAATCATAGTAAGAGTGTCCCAACATAAAATAATCGTAGAAAATTTACTTTACACTTTTTATTAAGTCTGCTGTGGATTGCAATAATTCTTTAGCTTTTTCCAAAGCCTTCTCTGGAACTTTGACTTCTTCTTTCTCCAGAGATGGTTCTCGATAAATACCAGATACTGCCTGGATTAAAAGACTGTCTTTCACACTCATTTTATCTGGAGTTTCGTCAGATAACATATTGGTATAGGAGGTTAAAGTCATCGCTACAGCTGATTTAAATGCATACTGTTCCTGATAATTTCTTTCTTTTTTGTACTGGTTTACGCAGAAGGCTACTAAAAACCAGCCAGGAGATGTTTTTATAGCATTAATGATTAAATTAATCCATTCAATTCCAATATTCGAAGGTAAATGTGTAAATACAAGATAGACCCATATTATTGTAGCAGCTACAGAACAAAATGTTCCCAATATCCACCATCTTGCATTAACTGATAATTGTTCATTTCGGTCATTAAATTTATATCCGAGGCTACCATCCGCTGCCATACCAATCAGTTTAGTGATAGTATCTTCTTGAGATTTAATATTTTCATGACTCTCTTTGATTTCATCGTTTAAATTCTTATTCTCTGTTTCCAGTTTTAGAATTTTAGCATTTATATTATCAAATTCTTCAAGCTTAATTTGATATTCTTCCTCATAATGTTCGTTAGATTTTTTAATTTCTTTTAGCTCATTATTTGACTCTTTTTGTATTGCCTCAATACTTTGCATAGATTCATTTGATTTGCCCAATAGAAGATTTATTTCATTCCCTTTAATTGATAGATCTTTATGCAAGTCCTGAATGTTGTCTGCTTTAGAAGTAAAGTCTTCGATCAGTTTAGTTATTTTCTCAAATTCTTCACTACTTTCGTCCTTTAAATTTTTAAGTTCAGTAACACGCTCCTCTAATATTTTGGACAGTAGTTGTACCCTAGTTTCTGCTCCAACTAAATCAACTCCCCTTAGATTATGAAATTTAATAGAAGACTTATCCCAAAATCCATGAAATATTTCATAATAAATTATTTTATTTAAAACATCGGCAGCGGCATCTTTATGAGGGAATACTTGTAAATAAACAAAAAAAGTAGTTATCTCATTATTGATATCAATTGTTCCATACTCACTTCCAGTATTTATTACATTCGGAAGAAATAGTCCTAAACCTTGTTCCAATTCAATTTTTAATTGATTGAACGTCCTATCATATAATGCTTTAAATTCGCTAGCTTTATAATTTCTAAAGAAGATGTCCTCAATATTATCAGTCTTATTGTTATCAGAAATCAATTTATCAAAGTTGAAAGAAAGGATATCTTCTATACCCTTCAATATCCGCTCTTTTTGGCTAATATTCATTTTGTATTACAATTAATATCAAATTTTATTAGAATTTTAAATTTATAGATGTTAAGATGAGAATACCTTTGGGAGACTCTAAAGGACTCCAAAGAATCACTCGGATATCGCTAAAGACAGTGGTGCCGATGACAACATTGGCAGCTATTGAATCATTATATCGTGAAATCTCCCTCCCTTCGATGGAATTGGTAGTGGTTACTATCATGGCATGCTACTTTTCAATCGGGCATGGTTAATACCCAAGCCGAATATAATTATTTATTTTGAATTAATATGTTTGTCAATATTAACTATCTAGATTATTACACACTTTGTAAGACTAAGCTAGTGGTTTATAAAGTTGGTTGCTTACGGAAAACCGTAGCCCACCCCTTAATCGTATTGGTTACCACGACTTGTTCGTTGTCCGCCAGATTCTGTGGGAGCTGCAAACCGCCTTTCCCAAAGAACTTTACCCACCCCAAGGTAAAAATTCACATGGCGGAAGAATTGCTTTATTATAAAATTCTAATTTTCCACATTTCTATATTTTGTCTCGATTTATTACGAATAGTGATATAATTGTTGTCATCCCATTTGGAATCTAAATAATAAACTATTTCACCATCGCTAGGCTCTCCTTCTGTAATCAAATTCCGATTGATTTCCATACCATTCTTGTCAAATAAAACCCAAAATAATCTAAAGCAGTTAATCTCCCATTCGCACCAAAGTCCTAATTTCCATTGACGATTTGGTGAGAGTTTGTATTTACTATTTATAAAGAATTTATAATTTAAATCGCTGTCAAGACAGTATTTATATGCTTTTATTAATGGCTCAGTATCCCACTTTTCCAATTCACCAATAGTTATCATTCCGGAATGAATCAAATCAAGCTGTAAAGACTTCTTTTCACATGCACTCATTTCAAAATACTGGTCAAAGTTTATTAGCTTATAAACTTCGCGGAATCCCTGATATGATGTTATTTTATCCACTTCTGCAGGTTCCTCTCCAACCGAAATCAAACATTTCCTGACATCATCTGTATTATATTCACGAAGAAATGACCAATACATTTCGGCAATGCTCCAACATTCTTCATTGAACACTTTAAAATTTTTACCTTGTACAAATTTCGCTCTCAGACTAATTTGACTTAATTTCATTATATCCACTATTTACTTTGGAAGTGATATAGAGTTATTTCCCTATGCATCATGAATCGCATAATTATAGAGTAATTTTGCCAGTTCTTCATTAGAAAGGGATCTGTTTTGATTATTATTTGCCTCGTCAATGGCATCTAAGAAATAATAAAAATCAAATAAACTATAGTAATTGATTCCATTATCTGAATATTCTATACTCCCTCCTGTTTTCTCGATTTCAAAATATCTCAATTCATTATGAATATCCAATGGGATTTCCATAAAAATCTCAATCACTTCAGATTCCTCATGTAATGACTGCAGATGGCAGAATTCTTTGAACGAACCACCATCCCTAAAAAAATCAATTAATTCTAAAAGCTTCATCTAACGCTGCTATTTTATGTTAAATTTAAACAAATCTTAAAACACGTGGTAAAGAATTGTGGACACTTGTTCCTGGACAAATATTGAATAGCCGTGTTGAGATATCAATTAGCAAAACAGGGAAAGAAATAAAAAGAAAGATCGTTAAAATATCTCTTGAAAACCCGTGGGGTATTTATGATACCAATGATGAGGCTATTTTTGAGGTCTTTGATGGGGATGTTGTGGGTTGAGACAGAAAACTTATGGACGGTAAAGTAAAAATTATATGGTTAATCAATTGTACGAATTGAAAGTAAGAGACAGACAAAGCTTCATCAAATTTTTAGATTGGTTGCGCCAGGATTTGCTCCAACATCCTGAAACTTGGGAAAACAAAACCTTACCTGATTTTCTGGAAGCTTTAGCGGCATATGCTGAAGATATCCAAGGATATTATGATAATACAGATGCAAATGTAGATGCTGAAACAGCTGTGTGGTCAACATTTGCTGATATTTTCAAAGGAGCTAAGGTTTATGAGTAATGATAATGTGGATCTATTTTGGAGGTGATCACTAAAATTGAGGAAATCACAAAGCTAGAACTAACTTTTGGCAAGGAATTGGGCACTTTATGTAATCTTAAGTTTCCAGATTTGCGAATCAATAATGAGAAGGAATATTTACTTAAATTCGAATAGATAAAAGAATACAATAGAGAAGCAAAGAACAGGAGGAAAAAGCAAATAATTTCAATAATTATATGCCTAAAACTGAACTCAATGAATATAGCGAAAATAAACTTGATCATTTTTCTGGTTTTTATATGGCAGTTTTCAGCTCATTTACTCTATGCACAAGATTCAAGAACTGTAATAGATTCCTTGGCAAAGAAACTGGAGAGCTTGGCTGCGAAGAACAATGGTACCTCGATTTACCTGCGTACCAATAAAGATATTTATGAGACCATGGAAGATCTCTGGTTTAAAGCCTATTCCGTTGACCAGAAGCATCTCCTGCTATCCTCAAATGATAAGACCTTATATGTACAATTGGTACAGATGGAAACGGACAGTGTTGTTTGGGAAGAGCTATATCCAATCGAGGGGGGAATTAGTACCGGCCATATTTATCTCGATAACGCATTGAGAGAAGGTGCTTATTGGTTATGTGCATATACTTCCCATTCACTGAATGGGGAATCCAAACGCTTTATAGATGGCCGGAAAATCAAGATCATCAAAAGCATAAAGGAACTTGAAGTACAGAAGAAAAAAACTGCAATAGAGACCCCACTTCAAGAAATAGCCGAATTCAACCTTTTTCCAGAAGCAGGCCTTCTGCTTGCCGGTGTTCGGAATACCGTTGCATTTAAAGCAACAGCTAGAGAAGGAGATCCAATAAACGTTTCGGGAAATATCTATGAGGATGATAAGATAATAGGCTCCTTTAAAAGCATACATGATGGGATGGGCCGTTTTCAGATCATACCGACAGCGGGCCGAAGCTATAACGTTAGGCTAGAAAGCCCTTATGACAAAAAGAGCTTTTCATTGCCCGAGGTTGTTCGGGAAGGTATGACTTTTTCATTGATTGCCAACCAAGAAGACAGTTTAGCCTTTCAGATTTACAATGTAGGGAGACCTCAAAGCTTCTATCTGCAGGTGCAGAACCGTGGTCTTCCGGCTGTAATGGCTTCCGGTGAAATTAAAGATAGTACTGTAATAAAATTGCCATTGACCGATGTACCAGCAGGTATCTCAGAAGCAACACTTTTTAACGACAAAATTATCCCCATCGCCGAAAGATTGTTCTATATAAAACCCAATAAATTGGTTATCGTCACCACAGAAATTTCTAATGAAAACGCTGGTAGAAGGAATAAATTGAGTTTAAAAATTAAGGCTCAAGACCAGCATGGGAAACCCGTCATTGCTCAATTGGGGGCTATGGTCTATGATCGTTTATATAATGACCCCTCAGATCAAAAAGATATACAGACACATTTTCTGATTTCCAATCAGATTAGAGGCAAAATTCATAACCCAAGCTATTACTTTGACGCGAGCAAGTCTGACCGTCACCAAGCAATGGATTTGTTGTTGCTTACCCAGGGATGGCGTTCCTATAATTGGAGTGGATCATACCTTTCTGATAGAAATCTAAAAATTAATGAAATAATTCCTGAAATTGTCACGGGTCAGCTACTTCACGTAAAGAAAGAAAAGGTAGGAAGCCAGCAAGCGATTATGCTTTTTGATGCCCACCGGAGAGAAAGCCAATTGGTACAAGTGGATAACAGCCATATCTTTCAAATTTCGCCCGAGAATATGCTGATTGGTAGAGATGTCTATATCAAACATTTTGGCAAACCGGAGGACATGGAATTGAAGATCCTCGATCCATTTCAACAAATACGTAAAATCCAACCTTGGAAACGCATTGAATATCCTTTTAAATCATTTAGGGATACCTTTATCAAAGACAGCACCTTGCCAGGTCTGTCCAATCGCTCGATAAAATTGGAAGAAGTGCTTATTAGCGCTCGGCAGCAAAAAACATTTCGCGATAAATATATCGGGTACCTGGACAGTTTGGCCAAATACCAAAATAATACTGATCGAGCTCATGGAGCGTGGTTAAATTGTCCAGGCGGTGATGGTGACGAATTGCCTGTCGAGGGAAAAACATATATCATATGGGATGGTCCTAATCCGCCCAACTCCCACCCTTTCAGCTTTAATTCGACAAACACAAAACGTATTGTTTATGAGTTTCCAAAATACAGTGAAGCGGAACTAATGAAAATGTTCGGAATAGTTCGAACAAAAGGCTACTATCGACATAAGGCGTTCTACGAACCCGATTATGATAAACAACAAGATTCG
Source organism: Sphingobacterium sp. HMA12 (assembly GCF_002933815.1). Lineage (GTDB taxonomy): Bacteria > Bacteroidota > Bacteroidia > Sphingobacteriales > Sphingobacteriaceae > Sphingobacterium. The sequence goes on along the minus strand of NZ_BEYR01000001.1, from coordinate 1,199,253 downwards.
GCGCCGGACTATCGTAATACACTGCTTTGGGCTCCGAATATCATTACGGACGAGAATGGCGAAGCTACCCTTCAATTTTATACCTCTGATATTAATAGTTTATTTTACGGGCTTGTCGAAGGTATATCGGATGACGGGAGTTTCGGGAAATCTACTTTTCAGTTTCGAGTAAATCCATGAAGAACACCTTCATATGGCTTTTGAATAAAACCCGCCTTTTCATCGGTATACAAACCCAGCAATATCAACTATAGCTTTTTTTGCATCGCTCGTTTGTCTTCGAGTTCCTGTGATCCAGCTTCTTTAAACAGTTCATTTTTGATTTCTTACTTGCAGCAATAATTATTTTTTATCGTCCAACATTATCCATACCGGTGCATGATCACTTGCTTTCTCCCATCCACGAACATGACGGTCTATTCCTCCTTCTGACAACCGTGGTGCTATTAGCGGGCTAAGCAATATATGATCCAGCCGTAACCCGGCGTTCCGGCCATAGGCATTTCTCAAATAATCCCAAAAGGTATAAACTTCTTGGTCTTTAAAAAGTGTTCGGATCGAATCCATCCATTCCTGGCCAATAAGCTGTTTAAATGCTTTTCGGGCCTCAATCCGGAATAGCGCATTTTCAATATACTTTTCCGGCTTGTATACGTCCTGCTCTGTCGGGATAATGTTGAAATCACCTATAATGATCACCGGAACCTCCATTTTCAGTAATGCTTTTGCCCGTTTCATCAAACGTTTAATCCAAGCCATCTTATACTCAAACTTAGGCCCTGGATAAGGATTGCCATTAGGCAGATATAGACAGCAGATCAATATCTGGTTGATAATAACCTCCAGGTACCGGCTATGGCTATCCTCCTTATCGCCAGGTAATTCCCTTGTCACTTCGGTAATCTCGTACTTCGATAAAACAGCTACGCCATTCCAGCTTTTCTCTCCATGCCAGACTGCTTGGTATCCTGCGTCGTTGATGGCTTTTATCGGAAAGCGCTCCTGTGGAGCCTTTAATTCCTGAAGGCAAACTATATCCGGAGATTCTTCTTTTAGCCATCGAAGCAATACAGGTAGTCTCCCATTAATACCATTGATGTTGTATGTTGCTATTTTCATTTAGTGTTATTGAAAGCTGCCATCTCGGTTTAGGTCTACTTCCAGCAAAAGAATAAGTTTGGCAATAGCAGGCTCCCGCCATTCTTCCGCAAGATCTCCTTTAACATAAGCAAGATGCTCGTCTAAAATCAGCTGGCAACCATCCATTGTAATTCGTGCATACTGTCCATACTCTCCCTCCTGGCCAACTTCAAAATCAAAGTATTTCTCTCCTCCTTGGTTATTGGTCACTGGAATGCCTGTAAATGTGATGATAGCTGCCTGATTGCGGTCCTTTGCATCCTTTTTATTTTCATTGTCTGTCATAATAACTGTTTTTGGAATAGAACAAACGCCGACCAATAGCGTTTGAAGCTTTTAAGATATTAACAAAACAGGCTTTCGAAGAACTAAAGGCACGTGGTTTGTGTTTACCAGAAAAGTCGTGTTATGAAAAAGATGCCAGCCCGCATAAGACCGATGCTTTGTACACTTATTAAAGAACCGATAGATAGAGACGATTATCTCTATGAAGTGAAATGGGATGGTTACCGTATTGTATCCTTCGTTGAAAAAGGAAAAGTACACATGGATTCAAGAAGTGGGCTAAATTATACTTCCAAATATCCTCTGGTTGAAAAAGCGCTTAAAAGCCTAAAACACGACGTTATTATTGATGGCGAAGTAGTTGTATTCAATCAAGAAGAAGAGCCGGATTTTGATGCGTTGCAGCTCTATAACGGGCATGAATTGCCAATCAAGTATTGCGTATTCGATCTGTTATGGATGGACGGTCAGGATTTGCGAGGATTTCCGCTAACAGAAAGAAAAGAGCTTTTAAAAATACTGGTTAAGGACAATGATGTTTTCCGATACAGTGAAAGTTTTGATGATGGGCCGGCTTTATATCAGCAAATGCTGGATTTAAACCTAGAGGGAATCGTTGCCAAGAAGAAAGATAGTGTATATACCGAAGGTGACCGGGGCAACGATTGGCTGAAAACACCAACCCGCAAACGACAAGAATTTGTGGTCGGCGGTTGGGCAGAATCTGATAAAGCCAGGTCTTTCAAAAGTCTTTTATTTGGTGCTTATGAAAATGGAAAGTTCACTTGGATCGGTCGCAGCGGTGGCGGTTTCAAAGACAAGGAAATGCCGGGTATCCTTAAAAAGCTACAAGCCATAGAAACCCAGGAATCTCCTTTTGTAAATAAAGTACTAGATACTAAGGGAGCCAAAATTCACTGGGTAAAGCCTCAGCTGGTTGCCAACTTTGAGTTTGCCACCTGGACGAAGACAGGGAGAATCCGTAAGCCGGCCACATTTTTGGGTTTCAGGTTGGATAAGAAACCAAAACAAGTTGTAAGGGAAGTTCCAAAATCGACAAATGTAATTGAGGATGAAGTAGCAGAAGAAAAACCTGTTGCAAAATCAAATCCGAAGAAGCCCCTAACGAAGAAAAGCACAAGAAAATATCTAAACAAGGATAGTAATTGGCAGCGAGTCGATGAGTCTTTTGAAGGATCGGAAGTAACCGACTTCCCGATGAAACACTGTACTGTTCAGCTTCATGATATCGGCCGAGAACTTTGGAAAGGTGTTGCTAAAGGAGATCTGATCTTGTACTACAATAAAATTGCTCCCTACATCCTACCTTACCTCCAGGATAGACCCCAATCTTTGAATCTAAAACTTACAAGGGCAGGCGGCCCGACTACTTTTATCAAAGACATGGAAAACCGCCAGCCGGACTGCGCTGAAGTATTTACAGACCGGCGCCGCGTAAAGAAAGCTGGCAAAAGGGATCAGATTGATTATCTGGTCTGCAATAATGTAGAGACGCTACTGACGATGGTGGATTGGGGTTGCGTTGATATTAATCCCCGGGCATCCCGGATCCAACATCCGGACCAGCCGGATTATATATGGCTTGATCTCGATCCTACGGTTACAAAAAATACCGAGAATGAGGGTTTCGAAATGGCTATTCAGGTAGCTATTGCAACCAAGTCTGTTTTGGACAAACATAAACTAAAAGGCTTTGTCAAGACCTCCGGCAAAACCGGGCTGCATATTTATATTCCCTGCAGTGGTTTTTCGTTTGAACAGACGAGGATTATCGCAAATAGACTGGCTGATGAAATTCATCAATTAGTTCCCGATATCAGCACTAGAATCGAAACAGTTAATCATCGAAAAGGCAAGGTTTATATTGATGCGAATCAGAACGATTATGGGGACACCTTGGCAGCTCCGTACTCCGTCAGGCCCTATCACGTGCCAATTGTAAGTACGCCTTTAGACTGGAAGGAAGTTAAACCAGGTCTCGATCGTTATAAATTTACCATGGATGAAATTTTGATAAGGATAAAAAAGAAAGGTGAGCTTTTTCACGACCTTAATGACGAGAAAATTACTATCCAAAATGGAACAATAATGAGAGCATTGATTTAAATACTTCACTAGGCCAAAGTCTAATTACGCAACTTCCAATTTCTCACTCATTATATTAAGCATTTTGTATACAGCATCTGGATTAGAAAGCTTTTTAGGTGGAAAATCAGGGAATTCCATTTAACCATAGTCCTAAATAGATCTTGCAGGATTTTCGGCGTGTTATAAAGTGAAGTTCGGGCAAGCTTCACTTTTTTATAACTTACATTTACTAGGACAGGGCAAAAAAAATCGTAAATAGACGAATCCCTACTTATTTTGTAGAATCAATTTATCTAAAACTGTTTTTAATTGGCTACCTCTAAGATTTCGTGCTACAATTTTCCCTTCTTTGTCCAAAAGAAAGTTGTCAGGAACTCCTTTTAAGCCAAAAACCTGATAAAGTTCACCGCTGAAGCCTCCTGTGTCCAATACATTAGTCCATGATAGCTTATCATTGTCAATAGCTGAAAGCCAGTCCGCCCGTGATTCGTCAATGGATACGGCCAATATCTCAAAGTTTTTTGATTTGTATTCGTTATACAGCGATCGCAGGTAGGGAAACTCTTCTCGGCACGGACCGCACCAGCTCGCCCAAAAATCCACCAGAACATATTTACCTCTAAAATCTTCAAGATTAACGAGATCGCCCTCAGCGTTGGAGAGCTCAAATGTGGGAAGATCTTTACCAATTATAAGATGAGGATGCGCCATTATCTTTTTGTTCAATAGCTTGCCTGTATAACTATTTTTGAGTTCGTTTGAAAGCGCATTATATAATGTATTGACCAAGGCGGGTTGTCCCTTCAAAGAGGGAAAGGATCGGTTCAAAAGATCCAGGCTGTAGAAATTGTTAGGGTTACTTTGGATAAATTTGCTTAAAATGCTATCTCCTAACGCCGTTTTATTCTCTTGGTCTTTATTTGCAAGATATACGGCTCTTCGGTTTTCATTGTAAGCTATCGCCGACTTATCTAAAGCAGAACCATTCAATTTATATTTGTTGTCGTCAATATTCAAATTTTCTCTAGGGCCCGAGAGCCAACCTGTTAGACCATGAAAGTCTAACCGATCCCCCGGTGAGACCCAAAACGAGTAGACAATTTGATCTTTTACCAATCGTTTATTGAAGTCATTGTCAATAATAAAATTAATACGGGTTGGTTCACCGATATTGCCACTAAAAGTAAAAGTTCGATCATCTGATAGTTGTAAAGAATCATGAATTACCTTTTCATTATTTTTATACATGATCCTATACTTCGCATTTGGAACGGTGTCAATCCTTCCCTGAATCGTAAAGTTGCTACTACTCTGTCCTATAGTGACCAAAGGAATTGATAATAATGAAATTATAGCTAATAATACTGTTGATTTTCTCATAATTCTGAATTAGACCTACATCAACTAAGTTATTAGTTATAGACCAGAAAAGCAAGTCGCCCAGAAAAAAAATATCTCTTTGGTTAGGTATTACCTTTGGTATTCAGAAACACGAACTGTTTTTCGGGACGGTAAAGCAATCTAAAACTTTCCAGCTTTCATTTATTCTCGGAGTTGTTCTGTGCTGTTCTGTTCCAAACAATAGTCCATTGAAAGTCTTATCGCCGTAACAACTCGATTCTGTAGAACTACTTCTAATGGCGAAGTTGGCAGAAAACTCTGAAGATCAGGCAAATTTAGTGGCATTGCGCATTAACCTATTGTACTTTTTGTATATTAGCTTTGTAAAACCATAATATCTAGCTTTATATATTCCCAAAAATGAAAAAAATAGTATCGTTCATAGTTATACTTTTGTTCTGTCAAAGTTTAAGCGCCCAGACTGTAGATGAGTTAAATGCGCTTGGTATAAAACATGCTAAAAAAGAAAAATTTGACGAAGCTTTTTCAGCTTTCGATAAAGCAATAAATCTGTATCCTAATTCACCCGGAGCTTATGCAAATAGAGGCAACATTTACCGGTTTCGTGGAAATTTCGATCTTGCAATAGCTGATTATTCAAAATTTCTGGATTTATCCCCTAATAACATTAATGTGCTCTATGCTAGAGCGGGTGCTTATAAAGAAGTTGCTACATTTGACAAAGCAATTTCTGACTATTCGAAGGTAATTGAAATAAATCCATCACAGCCAGACATTTATTTTGACAGGGCATATTCTTATATCAGATTAAAAGATTATGAGAATGCAAAAAATGACCTAATATCACAATTAAAAATATCTCCAAAAGATTTTAAGTCGCTTGCAAATTTGATAAACGTTAAAAAGGAATTAAAACTATTTGACGAAGCGCTTGCGGACTATGATAAAATACTAAATGAATTTCCTAATCAGCCTAACCTTCATATTCTTTATAACAATCGAGCGAATCTCTATAGAGAAACCAATAAACCTAAAGATGCACTGGTGGAAATAGAGAAAGCTTTAAAATTAAATAAGAATTATGCCATAGGTTACTTTAATCGAGCTGCCATTTATTTAGATCTTGGTGATGAAAGCAATGCTTGCAAAGATTTAAAAAAAGCATTGTCCCTAAACCTCCAGAAAGATCCCCATTTTGAGGTAGATGAAGATTTTGAAAAGCTGAAATCACTTTGTAAATAAATGATTTGCACAAGTCATCTAATGCAAAATTACATATATTGAATTTGAAATAAAGGCTATTCATACTTAATCAATATTTTATGGGTAACATATTTGACCAGGAAAAGTTATACCCTTATGAAGGTGCAATAAAAGAGCATTTCGAAGATCATTATGACAGCATTTTCATTGCATTCCTCCCCTTCTTTCAACTTGACAGAGAGGAGACTGATAAAAGTAATCTAAAAAAGGCTAAGCTACTATCACATGAAGAGGCGTTGAAGAAAATTGATTTTTTAAAAAACCTTCCAGAAGCGAATAGGGACATCTATAATTACGACAATGAACGATATCCCTCCGATGAAGATATTTTTAGGGAGGCTAAAGCAATACCTTGGAAAAATATCGTGAACGGCTCAACCCTGACGGGCTGTGCGGAACTTAATACGGCCCTAAGGACTTCTATAGGTGGGCTAAACCGAAATTTTACGAGACCGGACCTCATGGAAAAGCTTAATAATTATACAGATCGCGAAAGTATCTACCACCCGACTGAAGGTGCGTTTGGTATGCTTTCAAAGATGGCTATCCATAAAGCTTTCAAACTCTTGGGAAAGAATCAGATCATGATAACGGACGAGTTTTATGAAAATACCACAACTGTGGATCTTGACCAATTAACTGAATATGAATTCTGTGATGAGATCGGCGGCAAAGATTATTACCTATACTCGGCTGATAAAGAAATTCTGTTTACCATTGAATGGGATAGCTTTTTCTTTCTCATCGCAACGGATCATAAAAAAATGGATCAACTTATCGCAAGCGATTTGTTTGAGGGTTTTCTCTGTAATGACAAGACAGAACATTATTGGGAATACACGGTTGAGATATAAAACAAGAATTATAGCCTGAAACAAATTTAGTATAATATAGTACAACAGTCATATATGAGAACAGAAACCAAAGAAGGCCAACAACTTTTATCTGCCGCTTGAGAAAATCGGTCACATCATAAATATTCAAAAATTTAATAATAAAGGGACTATCCAATCACATTTGAGATAACTATAAGGTTAATTTATATATGTCCAAAGGTAACGTAAAAGCAAATTCAATCAACTCTTTGGATTAATTAGCATCGATATGAATCATTTAGAGCCTGCACCATTATGGACATTAGTAGCTAACATAAAACGGGAAATTAGCTATGGTGAAGGGAAACGACAACCCCGTATCGGTACGAAACAGTTTAGTCCTGGAGCCAAAGTATATATTATCGATTGGTTTGCAGGGATGACCGAAGATATTACGGTAATTGGGTTGGCCCGAGACACAAAAAGGTTAATTACGATTGTAATCCGGGCGGAATGGGTTGAACACCTCCGGGTCAAACTTTGCTACAACCCTAAAGTTTGTTCAAAAATAAAGGCTTACTTTGATAAGGAGGAAGCTGGGATGCAGCGATATACTGAGCAATTTATAAATGAAATGTTTATCGGTATCCCACAATGGAATGAATCGGAGTCAAAGTAATGTATGGATAATATAATTTAACAGTCGCAAATGGACGAGCTTGATGATTTTACGATTGGATTGCACTCAGGGGGGCAATCAATTTCAATTACAGTAATTGGATTATTAGTTATTGATGAGACTAGCAACTGGGATAAGAATTGGTTAAGAACTAAAATCTCAGTATAGGCCGGGGTTTTTAGCGGTATATATGACGCAGACCTAACAACATTTGACTTTGAGAATTTTAAACAGGACGTTTAGGATTTTCCAAAATTCTAATTGATCTCGCTTAATCACATTTTTATTAGCAATTAATAGCCCTTTTTTATACTTTTATTTTTAATATTTAGAGAAATAACCGCTCACTTTTAACAATGAAAAGTATCACGAATTCAATCACATCTTCTCATTATATTAAGAGCTTAGCATTTGACTACGTTGAAACCTACTCTCTTCAAAGAGGAGATGAATATGAAGCTGCTATTCAAGTGCTTAAACCAGAACGTAACAAGTTAAAAGTGAGAAAGGAGAAACGCAATAATCTGACCGAAACCGAAGAAATTCGCCTGAGCGAACTGGAGGCGCTATTAAGTGTAACACAGTACTTAATTGATGATACAGGTCTATTTCATTTTTCTAGTCAAAGAACCAATAGTTTTCAGTATGGTAATGAGTCAATCAGTCTACTAAAGAATATTTTGCTTACAAAAACAACTGATGTGTCCAATTGGATGTGTGGCCCTATTTACAGGGATGCTATCGTATTCTATAAAAGCTCAGGAAAAATTGTTTCTGTTTTGAATGTTTGTTTAAGTTGCGAAGCTATGGCTATAGATAGCTGCAATCAGGTTATCGCTGATTGCAGCATATATGAAATGCTTCGAAAGTTCTTTAAGGAGATTGGTCATCCTGTAGAGTCATGAATTGGACAAAGAGAATTATTCCATATGCACAAAAGAACAATAACGATATGTATAATGGCCGTGATGCTATTTTCATGTACTTCGAAAAACAAAGTTCCAAGTAAAAATAACGATATCATTGTACCAACAGAAGAGTTCGATCTGACAGATACCATACCGAAAATAACCATTAAGGATACATCGCTGACATTCCCACAGCTGTTTGAAGGCAGTTTCGCGAAGGGAACAAAAGTAACACAATTCGGCGCGGAAATTACTTTTGATAAGATAGCTGTAGGAAATCTAAAGGTATCGTCAGGCCAGATTATCGCTACCGACCCCGTTATGCTAAGCGATGCGATAGCTTTTAATGAAAAGTTTCCTGTTGGTGGGTTTCAGGTGGAATTGGCAATGGCAAATATCAACGCTAATAAGGATAGAAGGATCGCCTTTGCACGAATAAAGTTCTCAGATAAGCCTATCTGTAAATGGGAGCTTGCGTTATTACCTGGACAGGCTCCAATTCCCATCAAATCCAAAGAAATATATGGCTATGGAGTAGATGCAGGAATAGGTCTTTTCGTCGATCAAGTAGCAAGGAATAGCTTAAATGATATTCTCGATAAAAACTGGGAGACAATATTCTCCGAAAAATTCAAGGATTATTTAAATTACGATTTTCAAAACCAAAATGCCGTCTTTTTCTCCACGGGGTATGGAGATGGTTTTTATGCTACTTACATCGGAAGAGACAGTGACAGTAAGATCTGTCAGCTGTTGACTGACTTTGATATTGTACTGTGGCGGAATGTTGGGGAGTATTAAAAAGATGCCAATAATGAAACGACTCATAAGTTCACCTTTGAAAATACTAGGTTTATTGACAATCCTACTCGGATTGCTGATTGTAGTTTTCACATATGGTTACCTCATTGTTTTAGCATTGATCTTTGTTGGAGTCGGATTGATGCTATACCTAATTGATTATGGAATTAAAAGATTTTTGAGAGATAGGAAATCCTTTTGGGCATTGCAATCCATTTTTACAATCCTGTATATATCTTCTGTCTTTGTGACCTATATGAAATGGCAAGAACACAATTATATCATTTTTCCGAAAAACTTTAAAGGTCAGGCAGGGATTATTTTTGGAATAGCAGGTTATCCCGAGCTGCCCAAAACAAAGTTTTGGAAAAAAACAATTGTTATGCCTGATGATGGAGTCCTGATCACTTCGACAAAAATGGAAGATATTCCAAATACTATCCGTTATGCTTATGCCGACAGTCCCGAATTCGATAACACCAGTATCAATTGGGATCCTAACTTTGGAATAGACTGTATTGTTTGTGATAGTAGAATAGAAACTTGGCTCTTTCAAACAGGCGGCGAAGGATCAGCGGTTAAGGATATTATGACTTCTTTGTGCAATGAAATAGCATCAAGGAAAAAGACAAGCGCTTACAAAAGTATAAGTTCTGCGATACAAACAGACAGCAGGGGGCCGTATCTATGGCTTAACTCGAATAGTTTGACATCGCTTCCTAACGGTCTTGAAAAATTTAACCTTTATAAGGTGATATTGTCAGGTAATATGTTCAAAGAAGTTCCAGAACAAATTTTCCGGATTAAATCCCTTGAAGACTTGATTATGGCTGATAATCCGATCAATAAATTTCCTTGCAAAATAACACAAATAAAATACCTTAAAAGTGTTTCATTTGCAAAGACAGGGATTAAACAAGTCGACTGCGATCTTTCTCAATTGGATAGTTTGGAACATTTTGACTTGTCAGGGAATGAACTGACACTTTTCCCAGAACTAATTAAGACGATACCAAAGCTAACTTGGCTATCATTAAATGACAACCAGCTTTCGGATCTTTCATTTATCGATGGTAGACTAAGGAAGCTTGAAATACTCTATTTATATACCAACAAGATCAAAAACATTTCAACAGAAACAATATTTCTAGGAAATTTAAAAGAACTTTTGCTATTTGACAACGAAATAGAACGCATACCTGATAATATTTCTGATCTTAAAAATTTAGAAAAGCTTGAAATTTGGAACAACCCCATAAAATATATTTCACCAAAAATATCCCAGTTGAAAAATTTGAAGTCAATACGGATAGATGACGATTACTTAACACAGACGGACAAGGACAACTTAAAAAAATGGCTACCAAATTGTGAAATTAATTACCAGACGAGAAATGAAAAATTGCTTGAGCTCCAAAAGTGAGGGACTGTCCCACTAAGTGTGTAAATAGAAAATGCGGAGTTCAGTTATGTTCCTTATAACTGGACTCTTTTTTCAAATAAAGTTAGGAACTGATTTAGGATAATGCCCCAATTATGAATAGGCATAGTCCACTTTTTAGAGATTTCTCTCAAAGACAAATATACAGATTTTAGTACGGCATCATCACTGGGGAATGACAGTTTATTCTTTGTGTATTTACGAATCTTCCCATTCATGTTTTCGATGATATTGGTCGTATAGATTATTCTTCGGATCTCAAGTGGAAAGTCGTAAAAGACGGTCAGTTCGTCCCAGTTCTCCTTCCATGATCTTACTGCATAAGGATACTTGGATTCCGATCTATCGGCAAAATCTGCCAGTGCGGCTTGTGCAGCCTGTTTACTGGTGTACCCACCGCAGTAATCATAAACATCTGACTCCCCTCTCCTGAGATTTCGTCGATATCTACACTAAGCCTGTACACGCTGCTTGAGCGTTTCGGTAACACGCTTGTACATCTCCTGCATCTTCTTCTCATAGCTGGTAGAGCGACCTCCAAAGAAATCTACATAGCTCGCTCCTATATCGCTAAAGATATTGTTGCCGATGACAACATTGGCTGCTATTGGGAAACTGGAATTGGTCGTGTTTACTATCATGGCTTTATACATTTCAATTGGGCAAGGTGAATACCCAAGCCTAATATACATTATTTATGCTGACTGAATATGTTTGTCAATATTAACTAGCTAGACTATTACACACTTTGTAAGGCTAAGCTAGTGGTTTATAAAAAAAGTTGGTTACGGGAAACCGTAAGTAATTCTATAAAATGGAGATTTTCCTTATATTGATATCCGCAAAAACACGGATATAGTATTTTGCTTTTGGATGCGTAGTTTTGTTATTCTACGTATTATCAATCAGAAGAAAAAGTGAAATTAATATAATAGTAAACATGAAAATATATCCTCTAAAAGACGGTGATTTCAGTGTCGATAAGAATAAAAATTTCACCTATCTGGAAGATACTGAAAACGATAAAAATTTAAAAATTGCTGTGCAGCCTTTCCTTATTGAAACAGCTGGTAATCTAGTATTGCTAGATGCAGGATTAGGCTGGACGGAAAACGGAATTCCAAAAATTCATACTAACATTATAAAAGCAGGATTTCAACCAGAAGATGTTAAGCTAGCTATGCTTTCTCATCTGCACAAAGACCACATTAACGGACTTGTGAATAGAGCGAAAAATGATTGGACGCTTAATTTTCCAAATGCTGAAGTCTATATACAAAAGCGTGAATATGATTTTGCACTTTCAAAAGATGGAAGCCCTTCTTTTGATTTGGATGTTTTGAAGTTCATTGTTGAAAATGCCAATATTATCTGGATGGATTCTGATAAAGGAAGTATTACTTCAAAGATTGATTTCGAAGTCACCGGCGGACATACCCCTTATCATCAGGTTTTTTGGATTAAAGATAATGGAGGGACAGTTTTTTATGGTGCGGACAATCTTCCTCAAATGGGATATTTAAACTATCAAATAGCATTTAAAACTGATTATGATGGCAAAAAAGCGATGGAAGAACGAATCATTTGGAAGAAAAGAGCAAAAGAAGGACAATGGAAAATCCTTCTTTATCATGATATTGAAAATAAAATAATTACCCTCTATGACAGGTAAGCTCCTCCCCTAGCTAAAAGTTGAGATTGCGCGCTCGCGAATCTCCAAGACATTCAACCCTGCCTCTTCCAATTTCTGCGAGGCCTGCTGCTCGATTAAATCCTTTAACAGGACTAAGGTCTGGTCAAATTGGACGTGTTTGCCAATTACAAAAGAAAGATCATACTCAACTTCTTCCCAGGTAGAGATATCGGCATGATTGTGCTGTAGCTGTACCTCTAACTTGTCAATGGCATTGGCGACCTTGGCTTCAAAGGTTTTCTTCTCTTCAAATTCATAGAAAAGATCATAGATCTCTTGTCCGTTACTTGTTGCCAGCATCTGCCTGATCTTGAGAATGGCCTGTTCTTCATTTTGCTGTTTGATCTTTCTGATCTCCGGATTGCGGATCTGATCTAATACGGACACGTCTCCCGCTTCGGCTTCAACAAGATCATGAATAATGATCATTTTTAACAGACGGGCTAAATCTACCTTCTGATCCAAAAGCGGCTCAATCAATATAGCCATCAGCGACATACGCCAGGTATGCTCGGCAACACTCTCCTGTCGCCCATTGGACAACCAGCTATGCCGTAGTTCGAACTTTAGTTTCTCAGCCAGCTGCAGCACATCCATTATCGCAGCCAATTGTTGTAGCTTAATTTGATCACTCATCATAGTAATATATAATACGTTATTCTATTTTGATATCTATCGGTTAAATAGCACGACTAATCTACTAAATTCGACGCATGAACGATACTGTTTTTCGATGAACATACAATTCATCACGACGAATAAACAGGTTTGCCTAGCAACAGCAGGGTGTGGTGTGACTACTTACTGCGTTACCATACTTATCTGTCATCTAGGGCATCATTTTCTCAAATAGACTATGTTGATATTTTTTGATCATCATTTCTTATTTGCTTCTCTTTGGATTGATAGGCATTGGATTTATTTTTACCAAATTGCCAGGAGAGCGAAAGCCCAAAAGAGCGGAAGGGTATGGAAAAATACCCCGTTTGAATAAAATTTGGTGAGGCTGAATAATTTCCTAAGTTCTTAATATTATTAAAAGGATCAACAATTGAAATCCCAACAACTGCTGCATCTTTCAAAATCTTTTTCTTGAATGAGATATTCAATAAGTTGAATGCGGCAAACTCTCCCTGAAATGTTATTTGAGGTGAATCATAAAATAGATATGAATCAAAGGTATAGCCTTTCCCTAAATTTACATCCATCCCTACAAAGGTCTTATACATTATAGAGGTTTTATTCGGTTCTTTTATGGAATTAGAAAAATCTTTATATGGAGAATTTGAATATGTATAAACATCCAGATTAGCTTTTAAATTAAACCGTTTGAGAAATTTTAAGGATCCATAAAAATTGGTTCCAAAACTTTTGTTCCTTCCAATATTTTCAAATGTTTGCAACATGACTATATTACCATTTTCAATAATCTGCTGTGCTACTGGCTCAATTATATTGTTTGTACTCTTATAATAAAGAGAAACATTAATTTGTCCAGTACTCTTAAAGAAGTTAAAATCACCACCAATCTCAATATTATTGATAATTTCTGATTTAAGTCTTGGATTGCCCTGGATCTGACTTGTTCTATCAGTATTATTCCTGAAAGGGTTTAGATAGTATAAGCTTGGTCGCTGAATTCTTTTTCCATATAGAATTTTAAAAGTTGAATTCTTCGAATATGAATAAGAAAAAGCTATGTTGGGAAATAGGTTATCTGATTTGTTGGAAAAATCAGATGAGCTACTGGTTTCATCCCCTTTCAAAATAGTCTTTTCCCATCTTACTCCACCATTAATATTAAATGATTCACCAATAGGCATTCCAGCTATAGCATATCCTGCTATGAAATTTTGATGATATTTAAACGAGTAACTTCGGTTACTATCATGCTGAATACTTCCATCTGTGCCCGATGTATCAATGTTAACGACTGAATTAATATTTCGATCTACTATTTTTGCACCAAAATCTAGCGAAAGTGAGCTAATGGGATATTTAAAGTCTAATTGAGCTGTATATTCATGATTGTTGCCAAGATTTCTGCCAGATTCTATGTGATTGTCATAATTGGAATGGTACTTTAAGTCGTTCTTACCTTTTAAATATTGAAATGACAAGGTCATTTCTTTACCACTAGATCCGAACTTTCTAATATAATCTGTACTAAAATCAAAATTGCCTATAGGTTGTTTATTATCTACAGCTCCGACAAATTCATTTTCTGCATAGTGGCTATGAATGTTGTTGTTTGTCATAATAACTAGATTATTAAAATTTACATTCGCAACAAACATTTGAAGTGAATCCAAAGAATAATCCATAGCAACAGCGAACTGAGTTCCATTTCTTCGATTTCTACTATCATTTTTTTGAGAAAATATTGGTTCTCCGTGGGCTGTTAAATTCTCCGTCGTAATAACACTTGCAATTGGATAACTCCATGAATTACCGATACTCCCAGTAATTCCAAAACGACCTATTCGTCCTGCTAAATTACTGCTCTGATTGCTTTGTCGTGTTCCAAATGTTGCGCCCACGCCGCCATTTAATCCTTGTACCGTTAACCGGTTTGTAATGATGTTAATTATTCCTCCTCCCCCTTCAACATCGTATTTCAATGAAGGATTGGTCATAATTTCAACTGATTTAATCTGACTAGACGGTATCATTCGTAGGGCATCAGCTATATTTCCACTCATAATTCCTGATGGTTTACCATCAATAAGAATCTTCACGTGTTGATTACCCCGAAGTGCAACTTTTCCATCATAACCAAGTGAAACCATTGGTAATTTTCTAAAAACATCCTCACCTGTCGTGCCCAATAAAGAAGGGTCGTTTGAGATATGATAAATCATTTTATCTAATTTGTTCTCAATTACTGGAACGCTTTTCGTCACCAAAACTGTTTCCAACACATTTCCTTTTTCAAGATATATCGTACCTAAATTCAGTTCAATGCTATCATTTGGTGTTTTTATATTTTCCAAATATTTATCCTTATAACCAACTAAACTAATTTTTACATCGACGTACTCGAGTGAATCTAATCTAAATTGAAACTTACCATTTTTATCGGCCACTAAAGAAATTAAACGATTCCCTTTATGAGAAACTGTTACATTTGAAAACTGTAGAGGTCGGTGAGATGTTGAATCCTCTATTTGTCCGTATATTACCTTTTCTGTTTTTTTAGACATCCGTTGCTGCGAAAAGGAGCTTACTGACAAGAAAACAATAGATAAAACAAGCAGTAAAGAAGGAAAGATAAATCTGATAGCCATTTTTTATTTTAAAATTAGCTCCGGCCATGCCTAGGATTAAAATCTTTTACGTTAACATAGCTATATTTTACGCAAATCGTTAATTGAATTATATTTTTCCTATTAACTTTAAAAACGATATCTTCCATATGCTTACCGCTATTAATTTATGAAACAACGTCTGTAATTATGAGTCGAAAAAAATATGAAATAATATTATTAGTCTGGGTCTTGTCATTCGTGTATCTGCTATTTGGCGCTCTTGTATTTAATAAGGCTTCTTTGATAGGCATAACTTTAATAGTAGAATCTCAAATTATTTTATTGATTATAATATTGTTGACTGCAACGTATATTTTTCCGAAAAATTGGGAAAGAAAACTATGGGGGCTAATAGCTATTCAGATAATAGGCTTAAATCTGATATGTGTGCTAATTAAATATGTGATGGAAGAGGAAATCTTTGTAAGCTTTTTAGGCTTTCCCAAAAGCCAGAATTTAGATCCCCTATTTTTTGTATATGATAACTTCTATTACTCGCTGCCAAGCTTTTTCATTGGTTTCATTACATTTCTCATTTTTAGAACTTTTACGATAGAAAAACGTAATAGTGAATTAAAAGTTTCAGTACATGAAGCGGAGCTAAATCTACTAAAATCTCAAATTAACCCACATTTTCTGTACAATGTACTTAATTATATGTATTCTATTTCCTTACCCCTTTCGCCAACGCTAACCAATTCCATATCAAAGTTGGCAAGTACAATGCGATATACTTTAACGAAGTCCGAGGTTCAGACCTCTCCTTTAAATGAGGAAATCGAATTCGTTCAAGACTATATAGACTTACAATCAACTCAGTTTGATCAAGGAATACATTATAACTTTATTAGGGCAATAGATAATGATAATATAATGGTTCCTACAATGGTTTTAGTTACTTTTATTGAAAACGCTTTTAAACATGGAATTGTTGATGACCCCAGATTTCCTCTTAAGATCAAAATAACCGCACTGAAAAATAAGATAGAATTTGAGATTGAAAACTATATTAATCAAAATTTAAAAGACCCTACTGGCGGCATTGGATTAGCTAATGTGAAACGTAGATTAGCACTCCTATTACCTGACAAGCATATTCTTCAGATTTCCGCTGAGAATGATCTTTATTCAGTTCACCTCAAAATGTTTTTATAACATGAAAAATAGTATTCAGTGCATAATAATAGATGATCAAATGTTTGCTATAGACATTTTAAGAAATCACTTACTCCAATTCCCAAATTTTTCATTGGCATATTATGGCAGCGATGTATATGAAGCTTTAAGAATTATTGAAAGTTCAAAAATAGACCTGATTTTTCTTGATATACAAATGCCTGACATGAACGGTTTACAATTTTTAAAATTATGTAAACATAAATGCAAATTTATCTTCACTACAGCCTATTCTCAATATGCTATCGATGGATATGAAAACGACGTTATTGATTTTTTATTAAAACCGATAACTTTTGAACGCTTCGAAAAATCAATAGCTAAATTCTACCATCTTTTACAGATTGGTTCAAACCTGGAAACCGAATCTCTAAAAGATTACATATTGATTAAAGGAGACTCTAAACAGAAATATTTCAAGGTAAAATTACAAGATATATTGTATATAAAAGGCTTAAACAATTATATATGTGTCTATACAACCACACAGTCCATTATTACATACTTGAATCTAAAGGATTTTATAACCACTTTACCGTCTCATAAATTTTGTCGAATACATAGATCTTATATTGTTTCAATTGATCGGATCATATCTGTTGAAAAGGATTCTGTTAAGATCTCCAATGAGGTAATACCTATCGGTTCTTCCTATAAAAAAGAATTTTTTCAACTATGGAAATTAAAGGTCTTATGAATAATTATCTCCTGCACCTCTTCCGATTTCAAGCTTTTCTTCCCAAAACCTCTCTTATCTCGTGTGCTTGAGCTACAGTTTGAGTTATCGAGGTTATTTGTATGACCACATTCACATCGCCACACTTCTTTTCCACTCGAAAACATCCCCTTCGATTCCTCAACTTTTACAATTTCAGGGAAGAGCTTTGCTAAAGCATTCCCTTCTAAGCTTTTCAAAATAGCTATTTCTTCTTTTGAATACCAATCTTTGTCTAAAGAGAATATTTTCAGGGCTATACGTCTTGCATGTACATTACTTTGTAAAAGGTTAATAGCTCTTGAGTAATCTATAAAATTGAATGAAGTGATAATAGCATTGATACGTTTTACTTGTAAGGTTGTCATTGCTTTCTATTAAAGCGTTATAAAGAATAGCAATGGCTTCCTCAAGCGGTAAGTAATCAAAATAGCGGAATATCATTTCCAGTTTATCTTTTGGAGTTTGTTCTATACCGTAATCCTCATTCATTGCTTTGAACACAAGTGGCTCAAATTTCCTTAGACCTGATAGTTTCTACCGACTTATAATTTTCTAGGATAATATCTGCTCGGACCTTTTGCTGAATCAGTTCGCCATCCAATAGATCATCCTGCTTCTCGATCGGAACGCGAGCAACTTCTTTAAGATGTACTGGTGTACCCACGGCCGTAATCATAAACATTTGACTCCCCTTTCCTGAGATTTCGTCGATATCCACGCTAAGCCCAATAATAGCATCAGCACGAAGTGCCTGAGCACGTTGCTTGAGCACGTTGCTTGAGCGTTTCGGTAACGCGCCTATACATTTCGTGCATCTTCTTCTCATAGCTGGTGGAGCGACCACCAAAGAAATCTACATAGCTCGCTCCTATATCGCTAAAGATATTGGTGCCGATAACTACATTGGCAGCTATTGGATCATAATATCGTGAAATCTCCCTCCCTTCGATGGAATTGGTCGTGGTTACTATCATGGCATGCTACTTTTCAATCGGGTAAGGTTAATACCCAAGCCTAATATAATTATTTATTCTGAATTAAAATGTTTGTCAATATTAACGATTCAGATTATTACAAAATTGTAAGTACCCATTTTTAGAAATATTCGAAAGTGGAAAAATCGGCTGTTTTGACCTGCTTTTCAATAAACATTTCAGGCGTTAAATTGTAATATCCCCTAAACAGCTATAGGGCCTAAAGGTGTATTCTAAATCTTCGATAACCTGATAGTCTCTAATACTTTGTCCCATATAGATTACTATAAATTGACGACTTTAATTATTCGCTATAGTTAAGCGTCGTTTTTTTCCGTCGAAAGTGGCGTCGAAATGAACTCGAGTCTCCGCGATATCTAGTATTCTTAAGTGTAGGGATGTATCTAAGCGCTTATAACTTTTGTAATAACACATGGATCTCTTCAAAAGTGGAACCTGGCGCGCTCTATTTAAGTAAACCTTTAGTCGCAAATCATCCCCTTAACTATTTTCCGACGCTGGGAGGCGCTCAATACTTTTTTTAAACACATCTTAATGCATCTATTTGTCCACACTCAGGTTGGTCACAAGTTTTTTCAGTTGCACATTTCCTTCATCCAGCTGACAAAGCTTGCACAGTTCGGCTACACCAGACCCGTCATATTTCTTCTTTCAATTGTAGAAAGTAGCCCAACTGATACCATTCACGTCCGAATTCACTTCTTTAAAAAGTCCTGTTTTGCGGGGTGGGGCAGCAAGTCTACCATAACATCACTCTCTAAGTATACATTACACCAATTTTGATAGGACTCTATCGCTTAAATCCCTTATTTGCTTCTCAGTAAAACCTTCCTTTTCCATTATTTCATTCATATATCTAAAATGATTTAATATAAAAGTTTCCAATGATATTAAATTGAATTCAATGGTTTTTCCTGCCTCCATTGGTACAATATTGTCTATCGTACAAATACAGCTTGCTAGAATACCATGTGAGGAGTGTTGTTTTGGCAAATCGGTATTTAAATAATAAAACCAGTAAGGAAATGAGCGATCGAGAAATTCGAGAAACATCCTTATCTCTGGAATTTCATAAATTTCTCTATCATCATCATCATAGCCATGAATTGTGAGAACCAATTTATTGAAAAATTTTGTTGGCGTTTCATGCATTTGCTCTAAAGTACTTAATACATCATTGTGATAAAATGCGTCTATATCTGTCTTTGAAATAACCAAATTAATAAGGTCGTAATTATTGTTTTCCATATTTTAAAAAATTATCAAATTCATAAAAAGTCATTATATTGTACTGATTTTCAATAAACTCCAAAGCACTATTTGACGCTGTTATAAAAAATGGATCTACCTTGTAGTCATTAGAAACATCGCAGACATTTATGAAAATTTCTTTTACGATGTTTCTATTGTTCTCAACCCACTCTATTTTTCTCATAAATTTATTATGATACCTTTTCTGTTGGTAATGATCTTTCCATACTTGTGCTAATCCTCTTGCGTCCACAATTGGTGCGTAAGCCTTACATTCTACAACAAACATTTCATTTGTTTCTGGTTTGTAAGCAAGAATATCTATTTCACCACAATTAATGTCTCTACCATCAAATTTTGAAACATTTAAGCAGTGAAAATCATACCCTAAAAGCATATTACTCACCTCTTTCTCAAATACTTTAATCCTATAAAAAGCTTCGATATCTATTATATCTTGCGCTAATTGCATTTTGGTCTTCAAATCACTTCTTTGCCCCAAGACAATCTTGATCACAAAAATATCAAGCCATTCTGCATACATTCTCGCACTAATAATAACATGTTTCTTAGAAGATGTAACAAATTCCTTCTGAGCATTTCTACAATCATAAATTGTTTCAAAATTTGATTCTAAATCCACTATAACCCCGGCATTATACAACATTCTAACCTGTTGATTTTTTCTTAAAAAATCTCGATTAGTATGATTTTCATTTTTAATATTCAAAAAGCTAATTTCTATCAATGATTCAATTTTATCAATTGTTACATTTGAAACATCAGAAACTAGTCGAATGAAATCATCTAGGGGCTGAATTATAACTGATGCTTGAATATTGTTGGAAATTTTATTAGAAATAGCGATTACTATATTTTGAATTTCTTCAATAGAAATTGAAAAATTCTTTAATAAAAATGAGTCCACCATACTCGTCAAGATCTCATTATTGGGGGCAAAGCGAGCGTATTTGTCCCAGTCAGTATTTGAAAGTATTGATTTTGTAATATCATCAAATAGTTTGTTGAGTATTGAATCAAATTCAGGGGATTTTATTAATAAATCTGGAGAAAAAACAATTCTAATTGACGTAATTCTACTCTTTAAAAAATGTAAATAGTTTGAGTATTCTGAACATTGGCCCATTGCAAGTAAAATTGTGAACACAACATTTACACTTTCTATTGGAGGTCTATCTTGGCCGTAAATTGCATTATCTTCTAGCTTTTCTAAACAAATATCTATAATAAACCGCCAACCATAACGACCTATGGGAGCAAATTTCTTATCCCCTACGACATTTTCAATTGGATCATTGTAATGTATCACGGTCCAAAGTTCAAGTTGTATATATGCCTCTCGAATCCACGCGGTAGGATGAAATTTATTTAATTCAATTTCTAATTCTAATTTTAAAGTATCATAACAGTCATTATAGAATTTTTTAATACTATCTAAATCTGTCATTTCTCTAAAAACATCCCTGGGCCAATTCTGATATATAACCTTATTATAAATCTCTTTTTTTATTTCACAATGTGGTGATATTACGCGCATTACTATTCTTTAATAAGTTATGTTTATAGTTTTCTTAATGCTGTTATCGAAGGTTTTAGTTTTATGCTGATAACTACATTGGCAGCTATTGGACTACAATATCGTGAAATCTCCCTCCCTTCGATGGAATTGTTCGTGTTTACTATCATGGCATGCTACTTTTCATTCGGGCAAGGTTAATACCCAAACCTAATATACATTATTTATTCTGAATTAATATGTTTACAGATATTAACTTTCAAGATTATTACACACTTTGTAAGGCTAAGCTAGTGGTTTATAAAAAAGGTTGGTTACGGGAAACCGTATAAGCATATTGATATCAAAAATAACCCTACCTACTGATCCCTCCCCTAGCTAAAAGTCGAGATCGCCCGCTCGCGAATCTCCGAAACATTCAACCCGGCCTCTTCCAATTTCTGCGAAGCCTGCTGTTCGATTAAATCCTTTAACAGGACAAAGGTCTGGTCAAATTGGACATGTTTGCCGATTACAAAAGAAAGATCATACTCAACTTCTTCCCAGGTAGAGATATCAGCATGATTGTGCTGTAGCTGTACCTCTAACTTGTCAATGGCATTGGCGACCTTGGCTTCAAAGGTTTTCTTCTCTTCAAATTCATAGAAAAGATCATAGATCTCTTGTCCGTTGCTTGTTGCCAGCATCTGCCTGATCTTGAGAATGGCCTGTTCTTCATTTTGCTGTTTGATCTTTCTGATCTCCGGATTGCGGATCTGATCCAATACGGAGACGTCTCCCGCTTCTGCTTCAACAAGGTCATGGATAATGATCATTTTTAACAGACGGGCTAAATCTACCTTCTGATCCAAAAGCGGCTCAATCAATATCGCCATGAGCGACATGCGCCAGGTATGCTCGGCAACACTCTCCTGACGTCCATTGGACAACCAGCTATGCCGTAGTTCGAACTTTAATTTTTCAGCCAGCTGCAGCACATCCATTATCGCAGCCAAATGTTGTAACTTTAATTGATCAGTCATCATAGTCATATATAATACGTAAGTCTATTTTGATATCTATCGGTTAAATAGCATGGCTAATCTACTATTTTCTACGCGTGAACGATACTGTTTTTCGATGAACATACAATTCATCACGACGAATAAACAGGTTTGCCTAGCAACAGCAGGGTGTGTTGTGACTACTTACTGCGTTACCATACTTATCTGTCAGATAGGGCATCATTTCGGCTAAGCCCATAGCATCCATTGGAGTGGATAGGTTGTTGTCAAGATAAATAAACTTGTTCATATTAGTCGATTTGCCTTGCGTCGTTTTTTTCATCTTCATCATACGTTTTGAGCATATAATCTTTTCCCAGGTTGCCTTTAGAAACTTTTACTTCGGCAGTCATTGGTGGATGCGGAAAATCACCTTTCCATTTCATAAAAAATAGATTCATCATCCGATTTCCCCATTCTTTGTTCTCAAATACAGCATCGTTGTAATTTCCTCCGAAAGTAATTACCCAGGATGGTAAATCCACCTTAGCACGCTCCCATGTAACGAATTGCCGCGCGTTAAAAATATTTATAAAGGATAAGAGTCCATAGGAATAGACTGTTGAAAAGAGAAAAATAACACTTACATAAAAGAATTTCAAAAATGTATCTCGGATAGTGATTTTTTTGAATACGATTAAGATACTACTGACTACCATCACAACTCCACCTAACAGAGCCGCCCATGGTAGAAAGTACCAATCATCTTTCAGATGGACTTGATCATATAGCATAAAAGCAAATTCTAGCACTACCAAAAATGTTAAAAACGCCTTTACATATTTGCTCATGAGATATTCAGTCCGCCAATTTTCAAAAAAAAGAACCAATACTAATCCAGAAAACAACCCATAGAGCAAAGCTGTGTATTGATTAAAAAACATAAAACTTATAGCGTGAAGAAGTAGAGCCAAGAAAGCACCTATAAAAACTAGACTTTCAAATTTCTCGTGTGAATAAATTCTAAGTTGTTGTATAATACGCATAAATTAAGTCATTGGTTAATGGTGAAACTAAAATTCACTGTATAGGATAAATAGCTTCTGTTTAAAGATAAATATTATCTATCGAAAGTTAATAAAACTGAAGTTTAATTAACCAGATTGTTACATAAATAATGCTAGTTCCCGTATGACGGTTTCTTGCTCAAATGACAGTTATCGAAATCTCTGACGTGAAAAAATATTTAAAGCATATATCTTTAGATTGATTTTTATTTTTCTAAATGAATCACTATTTTAAACTCAGCTTTAATTAGCTGATTAATTAAATGCACGTACGAATTGAAAGTAAGAGACAGACAGAGCTTCATCAAATTTCTTGATTTGTTGCGCCAGGATTTGCTCCAACATCTTGAAACTTGGGAAAACAAAACCTTACCCGACTTTCTGGAAACTTTGGCGACATATACAGAAGATATCCAACGGTATTATGATAGTACAGGTGCAAATCTAGATGCTAGAAAAGCTGTTCCAGGGATAAATCAGTTTTTCGATGAGGGACTTGCCACGTATATACGGGAAACAAAATTAGTTTTTGAAAATCTAGGTTTAAATAAAGAGAATATACAAGAGCAACTGCTCCATTTATAGGTTGATAACTCACTCTGCAAATTAAAAACATAATGAAATTAAAATTAGTCATACCATTCTTTTTAATGTTTGTAGCAACATCTTTTGCTCAAAATACATCCATCGCACCTATTCAAATTAATTCTACGGATAGTACTGCGGTCTACAAGCTTTTCCCTACACAAAATATGTTTACATTCATCAAATTGAATACAAGAAACGGACAAATGTGGCAGATTGAGACTGATAAGGTAAATAAAAATAAAGCTGTTATGACATTGTCAGCCATGCCCTTAGCAAGTAAAGAAGAAGAAAAAAATGGTAGATTTTTTCTTTATTCTACTACTAATATCTTCAATTTTATTCTTCTCGATCAAATAGACGGTAGAATGTGGCAGGTATCCTGGGGAAGAGAAAAGGATAGAAAAGTGTTACTAATTGAGTAATAATGCATTTTATTGCTTTGATAACAAATATTCATTTTGCAACCATTAAATCATGAAAAATGTAATTGCTATATGCACAATTATCTTGCTCGTGTTGTGGAGTAAAACAGACAAGTTATAGACAATAAGGTAAAAATTATATGGTTAATCAACTTTACGCATTGAAAGTGACAGACAGAACGAGTTTTATTAAATTTCTTGATCTCCTACGTCAGGATTTGCTCCAACATCCTGAAACTTGGGAAAACAAAACCTTACCTTATTTTTTGGAAGCTTTGGCGACATATACAGAAGATATCCAAGGGTATTATGATAATACAGGCGCAAATGTAGATGCTGGAAAAGCTGCATGGTCAACGTTTGCTGATATTTTCAAGGGAGCTAAAGTTTACGAGTAATATTAAGCATAAACTTCGATTTTCACATGTTCGCATATTTACAACGAACATTTACTTAAGTATACATACCAAAACTACAGAATAATATATGAACATAACCCTTAGTGTTAATAGAGATTTGAATGCAGATGATATTCTACAACTATATAAGCTAATAAATGGAGTGCAGCCGAAAAGCCAGAATTACTGATGAAAGCACTCTTAAATTCGCATTCTTTGGTTACTGCATGGGATGGTACAACATTAGTGGGCCTAGGGAATGCCATTTCCGATGGATATCTGGTGGTATATTATCCGCATCTACTGGTGCTACCCTCCTATCAAGGCAAAGGGGTTGGTCGCTTAATCATGGATAAAATGCAAGAGATTTATAAGAGTTTTCATATGCAGATGCTTACTGCTGACGGTAAAGCTATCGACTTTTATAAAAAGAACGGCTTTGAACGAGCCGGTCAAACAGAGCCGATGTGGATCTATTCTGGTGCTGATCATTAGATTAATGAAGAAATCAATCAACTCCTTTCTTTCGTCCTCTTTTCTCTCTCTAAAGGGCGGTAATGATAACTCAGTTACCGTTATCTATAATAAAGATCCCAAAGAAAACGACCATCGGCACATAAAGATGGCAAATCCTTATTCGTACATCTATCTTCTTTTCCTTACTTGAACCTACGCCTAATATTTTTTTTCTTGAATAAACCACCATAACTCTCAAGAGACGCATAAAAATATTAATTAAAAAAAGAACGGAGTCCAATCGAACTCCGCAAAGCTTCTTCACTTTAAGAAACAGTTCCAAATGTAATTATATCTACCTCTCTACTTTTTCTATTGTAAGAACGGGGTCATGTTTTATCCAACATTCGCAATAGTCAATCGTTCCACCATGGTTTACGTGGACAGGAATATCCGAATTGACGGGAACTGGATCTGACCAATAGATCGGATAATCAAAAACCGCCCATGCCTTACTATAGTAAAGATCATTTCAATTTACTCCAATTTAATTTGGCTATTGTAAGTTTCAGCATCGCACGCTGCAATTGCATTGCCATCAGAGAGGGGAATTGTAAAAATAAAATGTTAGTATTGCACCTGTTTTAGTGATAGACACACCGAAGGACAATTTATGATTTTGCTAAGAAAACTTCATTTAACTACCAAAAATCTAATAATAAATTTATTGGATTATATCCATAATATATTTTTTCGCTTTCTACCGATCAAGACATTTAGATATGCATCTTGTGGAGGAGGAGTGGCTGTCCTGAACATCTTCATCTATTTCATTTCGTATAATTTTATTTTTAAAAAGAAAATTATACAAATAACTGAAACATTAGCGGTAACACCCCATATTGGAGCTTTTATCGTCGCTTTTCTGATCACCTTTCCTTTGGGCTTTTATTTGAATATGTATGTTGTATTCAGTCAACAGGCAAACAGAAAAAGGAGGATACACTTATTTAGGTATTTTCTTGTCGTACTATTGTGTATACTCTTGAATTATATTTTCATCAAATTTTTTGTAGAAGAGCTTCACTTTTATCCGACCCCCTCGGCGTTACTAACAACTATTTTAGTTTCTATTTTCAGTTATGTTTTGCAGCAGGTCTTTTCATTTAAAAAGAAAATGTAAATTAAGATCAAGCGAAAATTCAATAAAGTTTTAATAAATAATATCCATTTAAAAGGACGGCACCGAAGATGACTTCGGTGCCTAGCGCTTTACTTTTGACAAATAACTCCTTTAGGGACAGGAGTATGCAAATATATGAATTGATTTTTCAGAGTATTCGATAAAATTTAACTTATGGCACCTTTTTACTTTTTGCTCTCGCTTTAACAAATTCCCAGATTGCTTCTTCATTCACATACACTACCTTCTTGCTCTAAACGTCAGCCCGCACCAAGAAACCGATAATCGAATCTATTGATATGTCCCAACGATTTCGGCGGCTCTTTTGTTCAAATTCATTAATCTCGGGAGAAAACTGGCTTTTAAAGTCTTCTATTAAATTAATACCCTTCTTAAATCTAGATTAACCATACTCCATCAAGATACAAAATAGATATAGAAATTATCGTTATTGAGTTAAATATTTTGTCTTTTGAGTCCCGTTTTGTAAATTCAGTAGCCAGTAAAGCCATATCATGAAATTAATTGTAAAAATATTCCAAATCTGTATTGTTATATTACTTTTGTTGGGATATAAGAACTCGTCATTGGCGAAAGTTATCACAAAACTAGCAGCGACAGATTCATTAATTGTATTGCATTTTCAGACGAAAGACTCTCTAATTTACAGTCGGGACTATTTTGACAATATCTTAAGAGTTCGTCCTGAATTTGTATTTGATGAAACAATTAATCCCACATTGAGCTATCACCTGCTGCAGGATATCGAGTTCAATAGTGAGGCTGGAAAGGATCACTATTATATGCTCTATTCCTATTTCTTAATGCAGGTAAATGGTGAACAGAAATATGCAACACAGCGCAAAAGATTATTTCAGCTATTTTCAAAAATAAATGAATTATTTGCTTCTATTGAACAAGGAGGTACATATTTTAGACATCAACAGAAAAGGCTGCTTGCTGAAGTAGAATACGCGATCTACCTCATGCCGAAAGACAAAAGTGAGAATCAAAAAATATACGATATCAAAAAACAAAAACAGTTATATATCCAGGGGCTTCGACAGCTTGTGATTGATAAAATAACAAATAATGAAGAAATTGAACCTCAACATAAGTCAGGTCAGGTCAAACGGCTCAACAAAATAGTAGATGACATAAATCTATTAATAATAGACAATTTCTCTTTAAAAAGGTGAAGACTTACCATTTTTTAAACAGTGAATAAATATAAAATATGCTTTAAGAAACCAATGGATTCTTAACATATAACCACGGACTTAATCCGTTTAGTGATTTATGTGGATGATTACTATTATAGTCAACCTGCCACTCATAAGCTAACGCATTGACTTCTGTCAGTGAACCAAACAAGTATGCGTCTAATACGTCTTCCCTAAACGTCCGATTCAATCGTTCGATATAAGCATTTTGCGCAGGCTTTCCTGGCTGGATATACTGTAACTCAATCCCGTTATCGTGACAAAACTCAATAAATACCTTAGACAAAAACTCTGGACCATTATCCGTTCGTATGCGTTTGGGCTTGGGTCTAAATAACAATAGCTCTTTTAATTTCTGCACCAATCTAACGCCGGGTATGGAATAGAAAGCTTCATTTATCAATGACTCCCGATTATAATCATCAATGACATTCAGCACTCTGAATCTACGCCCATTAGCTAAAGAGTCGCTCATAAAATCAATTGACCAGGTTTCATTAACTGCGCCCGGAACCGCTAACTTTTCTTTAATTCGAGACGGAATGCGACGTTTGCGTTTTACTCTAAGTTTTAAGTTGATATTCCGATAGACACGAAGCACCCTTTTTCTGTTCCACAACAGACCTTCCAGCCGTATTTTTCCAAAATAGGCTTCAAATCCTCTTGTAGGATATCTGGATGCTAGATCCATTAATTTTGTAATAACGATTTGATCATCCTTTTTGTGGTCATAGTAGTACATACTTCGACTCATACATACAATCTTACAGGCTCTATGAATACTGATCCCTTGCTCATCTATAACGCCGTTCACCAGCTCTTTACGTTCACAAAGCTTTAGAGCTTTTTTTCAATGATATCTTTTAAGACACGGTGATCAAGACTTAAGTCAGCAAACATCCGTTTTAAACGAGCATTTTCTTCTTGGAGTGCTTTTAGTTCCTTAAGGTGTTGAGCATCCATACCTCCGTATTTTTGCTTCCATTGGTAGAACGTAGCAGCGGAGATCCCATGCTCTCTGCAGATATCCTTTGTGGCCTTTCCTGACTCATATTCCTTGAGAATATTGACGATTTGATGTTCTGAAAACTTGCTCTTTTTCATAATATATAACAAACTAATTTAACATTTTTAATTTGTCTGAAAAACAGGTAAGTCTACCAAGGGAGCAATATTTTCAAAGCAATTATTACGAATA
Source organism: Sphingobacterium sp. HMA12 (assembly GCF_002933815.1). Taxonomy (GTDB): domain Bacteria; phylum Bacteroidota; class Bacteroidia; order Sphingobacteriales; family Sphingobacteriaceae; genus Sphingobacterium. The sequence goes on along the minus strand of NZ_BEYR01000001.1, from coordinate 1,170,254 downwards.
TTACTGAACAATAAATGGAAGCATTAAAAATGCAAGCTTAGATTAGAACCGATATGGATCATTTAGAAACTACACCACTATGGACATTGGTAGCTAACATCAAAGAGAACATCAAGTATGGTGAAGGGAAACTACAAACTCGTATCGGTACAAAACAGTTTAGCCCCGGTACCAAGGTGTATATTATCGATTGGTTTGCCGGGATGACCGAAGATATTACGGTAATTGGGTTGGCCCGAGACACAAAAAGGTTAATTACGATTGTAATCCGGGCGGAATGGGTTGAACACCTCCGGGTCAAACTTTGCTACAACCCTAAAGTTTGTTCAAAAATAAAGACTTACTTTGATAAGGAGGAAGCTGGGATGCAGCGATATACTGAGCAATTTATAAATGAAATGTTTATCGGTATCCCACAATGGAATAAACCTGAGTCAATATAATGTATAGATAATATAATTTAACAATTGCAAATGGACGAGCTTGACGATTTTACGATTGGATTGCACTCAGGGGGGCCAATCAATTTCAATTACAGTAATCGGATTGTTAGTTATTGATGCGACTAGCAACTGGGATAAGAATTGGTTAAAAACTAAAATCTCAGTACAGGGCGGGGCTTTTAGCGGTATATATGAAGCAGACCTAACAACATTTGACTTTGAGAATTTTAAACAGGATCTGAATTTGCTATGACTTTTCCAAAGTTTTGGTTTTCAATAGTGATTATAATTGGGTTATCTTTAGTAGTATGGCCAATAGCAGATTATGTGCACGCACATCCTCTATCTAAATTCACATTACTAAATGGGCGTGAGAATATCATCACTATGTGTTGCTCACTTGTTGTATTTGGAGTCGCATTGGGTGTACATCATAGGAAGTATAATTCCGATGATGACTCATCACTGCGATAAATTGATTAATTTTAGAAAAAGTCTTAGTATATGTCTGATTTCATAGCGCTGCTGCAATACAGAACTACACAAGAAGGTGGAAGAAAGACGCCTGCTTTCTCTAAATATAGACCACAGATCAAATTTGATTTTGATGAAATGCAAACATCAGGTGAACAAACATTTATCGATAAAGATACAGTGTATCCCTGAGAGGAAGTTAAAGCGGCGATTCGATTAGCGGGTGTCATATATTTTAGAGGAAGACTTGCCGAAGGTATGTTATTTGAATTTCGGGAAGGCCCCCGTGTGATCGGTACAGGAAAAATCTTAGAAATATTGAATGATACATTGAAAATAGATCATTGATCGAAGTGAAGGTGTACAATTTCCTGACAATATAATTATATCTAAAGACAATATGGCAAAAGTTATTGATTTTATCCAGCTATCAAACAACTGGAATGCACACCCTGTATCACCGGAAGTAAATCTACAAATTGTAGGTAAAAATTTGATAATGGAGATTTATCTTAATCACTATATGTTCGATCGCTTTGTCGAGGGCGACAAAGCACGTATTACATTTGAAAATTCCTACAAGTATTCATTAAACTCTTGCAATGACGAGGGATACTATTATGGACAATATCGGATAAATTGGAAGCAACTTGAATGGGGAGAATTCTACGAAATAATTAGCGGCTTAGATAGGAAATTGCCTGAACCGATTGTACAGTTAAGTGATGATTTAGACAACAAAAGACACTACATTTTCTTTTTTAAGGATGAGACTTTCGAGTGTCTAGCGGATAACTATAAAGTTGAATTTATCTATGTCGAAAGATAGCTTAAAAGCCAATCTTTTTCTCCACGGGGTATGGAGATGGTTTTTATGCTACTTACATCGGACGAGACAGTGACGGTAAGATCTGTCAGCTGTTGACTGACTTTGATATTGTACTGTGGCGAAATGTTGGAGAGTATTAAAAAGAAGACAATAATGAAACGACTCATAAGTTCACCTTTGAAGATACTAGGTTTATTGACAATCCTACTCGGATTGCTGATTGTAGTGTTCACATATGGTTACCTCATTATTTTAGCATTGATCTTTGTTGGAGTCGGATTGATGCTATACCTAATTGATTATGGAATTAAAAGATTTTTGAGAGATAGGAAATCCTTTTGGGCATTGCAATCCATTTTTACAATCCTGTATATATCTTCCGTCTTTGTGACCTATATGACATGGCAAGAACACAATTATATCATTTTTCCGAAAAACTTTAAAAGTCAGGCAGGGATTATTTTTGGAATAGCAGGTTATCCCGAATTGCCTAAAACAAAGTTTTGGAAAAAGACAATTGTTATGCCTGATGATGGAGTCCTGATCACTTCGACAAAAATGGAAGATATTCCAAATACTATTCGGTGTGCTTATGCCAACAATCCTGAATTCGATGACACTCGTATCAATTGGGAACCCAACTTTGGAATAGACTGTATTGTTTGTGATAGTAGAATAGAAACGTGGCTCTTTAATACAGGCGGCGAAGTATCGACGGTTAAGGATGTAATGACTTCTTTGTGCAATGAAATAGCATCAAGGAAGAAGACAAGCGCTTATAAAACTATAAATCCTGTAATACAAACAGACAGCAGGGGCCAGTATCTATGGCTTAACTCGAATAGTTTGACATCGCTTCCTAACGGTCTTGAAAAATTTAACCTTTATAAGGTGATATTGTCAGGTAATATGTTCAAAGAAGTTCCAGAACAAATTTTCCGGATTAAATCCCTTGAAGACTTGATTATGGCTGATAATCCGATCAATAAATTTCCTTGCAAAATAACACAAATAAAATACCTTAAAAGTGTTTCATTTGCAAAGACAGGGATTAAACAAGTCGACTGCGATCTTTCTCAATTGGATAGTTTGGAACATTTTGACTTGTCAGGGAATGAACTGACACTTTTCCCGGAACTAATTAAGACGATACCAAAGCTAACTTGGCTATCATTAAATGACAACCAGCTTTCGGATCTTTCATTTATCGATGGTAGACTAAGGAAGCTTGAAATACTCTATTTATATAACAACAAGATCAAAAACATTTCAACAGAAACAATATTTCTAGGAAATTTAAAAGAACTTTTGCTATTTGACAACGAAATAGAACGCATACCTGATAATATTTCTGATCTTAAAAATTTAGAAAAGCTTGAAATTTGGAACAACCCCATAAAATATATTTCACCAAAAATATCCCAGTTGAAAAATTTGAAGTCAATACGGATAGATGACGATTACTTAACACAGAAGGACAAGGACAACTTAAAAAAATGGCTACCAAATTGTGAAATTAATTACCAGACGAGAAATGAAAAATTGCTTGAGCTCCAAAAGTGAGGGACTGTCCCACTAAGTGTGTAAATAGAAAATGCGGAGTTCAGTTATGTTCCTTATAACTGGACTCTTTTTTCAAATAAAGTTAAGAACTGATTTAGGATAATGCCCCAATTATGAATAGGCATAGTCCACTTTTTAAAGATTTCTCTCAAAGCCAAATATACAGATTTTAGTACGGCATCATCACTGGGGAATGACAGTTTATTCTTTGTGTATTTACGTATCTTCCCATTCATGTTTTCGATGATATTGGTTGTGTAGATAATTCTTCGGATCTCAAGTGGAAAGTCGTAAAAGACGGTGAGTTCGTCCCAGTTCTCCTTCTATGATCTTACGGCATAAGGATACTTGGATTCCGATCTATCGGCAAAATCTGCCAGTGCGGCTTGTGCAGCCTGTTTACTGGTGTACCCACCGCAGTAATCATAAACATCTGACTCCCCTCTCCTGAGATTTCGTCGATATCTACACTAAGCCCAATAATAGCATCAGCACGAATCGTCTGTGCACGCTGCTTGAGCGTTTCGGTAACACGCTTGTACATCTCCTGCATCTTCTTCTCATAGCTCGTAGAGCGACCTCCAAAGAAATCGACATAGCTCGCTCCTATATCGCTAAAGATATTGGTGTCGATGACAACATTGGCTGCTATTGGATCATTATATCGTGAAATCTCCCTCCCTTCGATGGAATTGGTCGTGGTTACTATCATGGCATGCTACTTTTCAATCGGGCAAGGTTAATACCCAAGCCGAATATAATTATTTATTTTGAATTAATATGTTTACAGATATTAACTTTCAAGATTATTACAAACTGTAAGGCTAAGGTATGGGTTTGAAAGAATGGTTGATTACGGGAAGCCGTAGAAAAGTTTAAAGGTTGTGTAAAGTGTCCGCTTTTAGAGAGCAATTGTCCGGTATTGAACAGTTGTGTTAATTCAAAGTTTTTATTTTCAGCATGATAGCTTTTTGGCAAGTACCTTGTCTGTCTAGCGAAGATATTAATTGACTTGATGAATATATGTCGGATAGTTAACAACGGATTTAATAGATTATGAATAAAACGATATTTAACTAAAAACCTCCAATGAAACCATTATTTAACCTTCTTTTGTTCGTATTCCTGACAGCCACTGCATTTGCGCAAACAAATTCGGCGACATGGAATAAGTTCCTTTCAGACTTTAATAAATTAGAACAGGATTATAATTCCTATTATCCGGCAAAGGATTATCAAAAAGCCACTACAGTATTAAATTCCATTGCGGCAAAAATGGACAGCTTACAGCTGTCTGAAAAAGAAAAGCAGGAATTCCAAGCAACTATCAAGGGAATTAATGCGAATATTTACTACAACCTTGCTTGCTTACACTCATTGCTTGATCAAAAAAAACAGGCCATTACAAGTTTTGAAAAGGCTATTTTGTGGGGATATACGGACTATAATAATGTGCTAAATGATACTAGTTTAGACAATATCCGTCAGGAAAATAAATTTGTAAAAGCATTCGGTCAATTGAAGCAATATGATAAATTGGTCTTATTACAGCGGTCAGGAGAATATGTTAAGGAAAGTAATGCCGCTTTGCCTCCATTTACCTACCAAGCAGCAAGCAATGGTAATTTAGTAGCGGTCAAAAATTTTTTCAAACTAGACTCGATAGCTGGTCATGGTGATGAAATTTCTAAAATCCGTAACATTATGTTTTTTGTTGCCAATAATATCAAATATGATGGCAGCAATTGGGCGCTATGTGAATTTGACGCGATTGATTTTTACAACTACCATAAAGCAACAGGAAAAGGTATAAACTGTCGGCATAAAGCGATGACTTTGAATGAAATGTACCTCGCAATGGGATTTAAGTCGCGCTACGTTACATGCATGCCAAAAGACGACAAAGATACTGACTGCCATGTGATCAATAGTGTCTATTCTGAAACCTTAAAAAAATGGCTATGGATGGACCCCTCCCATGGTACATTTGTGATGGACGACAACAACAATTTACTGAGTATTGAAGAAGTCAGGGCACATTTGATAAATAATCAACCTCTCCGGCTAAACGCTGAGTCCAAAGTAAGTAAACCTTGGTACCTGGACTATTATATGGCCAAGAATTTATATTGGATTCAATGCACGAATAAGAGCCAGTTTAACACAGAGAGTAGATATAGGTCTGTCGATGCTGATCTGCAGTACATTTCTTTAATTCCGAGCGGATTTGACAAAAGCAGCAATAAATATTTAAAAAACAATGTTATTACGCTTGATCCTGCCAACTTCTGGACATCCCCCGAAAAAAATACAGCACAATAATCGTGAAATAAATGGGATGTTTACTTGGTGTGATTCAGTATGAAAATCAGCCAGATAACTTAAGTTATCTGGCTGAAGAGTGGTAAGCAATTTTATTATAAGGAGAAATTGACTATTAATTAGCTATTTAGTTAACTCTTTCTATACATATACTGGTATTTCCCCTTGTTTGCCGACAGGCAATTCAAGTTCAAGTGAATTGCTATCCTGTTTCCATTTTAATTTTTTAGAACTGTCCAATAATTTGACATTTTCAATTTTGACCTCTCCCCAAAAAACTGGAGCATTTAAAAATAGAGAATTCGGACTTGAATTACTAATTTTAAAAGGGAGGAAAACCATATTAAACGACTTAAAGATGGAATTTACAGAATTATTTAAACTTATCTACGAAAATGACATTGATACATTAGAAAAAGCAAGGTCAGAAGGTGTTGATTTCTGCAAAACCGACGGGTATGATCAGAACAGTCTGCTTATAGCATATGCGGGTTCCGGATATGACAAAAGGTATCAACCGGAAGATCTGATAGATTTTCTTTTACACTGTGGTATAGACGTAAATCATAAGCGGAATAAACGTGGCGGTGAACTTGCAGCTCTGCACGTAGCCGTTTCTAAAATGAACTATCGAATTGTAAGCCACTTAATTGATAGCGGTGCAGAAATTGATATCCGTGAAATAAATGGGAATACACCTTTATGGATAGCTGTTATGAATTACCGCGGTCAGGAGAATACGATCAAAATAATAAATCTTCTTGTGTCAAAAGGTGCTTCGCTGGATGTAATCAATTATCATGACCGTTCAGTTAGGGATATTATAAATATTATTGGTGGAGGAATTGATGCTGGGCATAACAAAAAGGAATGGGATCTCAGACACCTGCTAAAATAAGCACATCACGATATTTCAGCGATAATACACCCCAAAATGATAACAAAAAATTGGAAAGAGTACTTTCTAAGCATAAATAGGTAATTATGGAAAATAATTGGGATAAATATGGATTTTCATGTACTATGGGACCAAAGTTAAGGGAACTAGTGCAAATCCAACTTGTTGATGAACTAAATAGTTTATTGGGCATGAGCATCAAATTTGATTTCGACTGGTCGAAATCCTGTATCGAGGGACATAATGGAATGTTTCTGGATGGTAGTCTGGAAAATTATTCAGGTATTATATTGATCGACAAACAAGCATCAATTAAAGCAGATGGTTGGATGGACTTTATTCAGGAAGGAGATTTCTTCCTAGCTTATTGGGATCAAATAACAGTTTGGCATAATAATAAAGAGCTATTCTCAAAAGATTTTGGGATCTCTAGCTTTGCCTTTGATTTAGTTCCTGAGGAATTGCGGTGGCCTCTGAAAGAGGTCAGAAAACACTAAAGAAATGGAAAACTTAAACGAAAAAGCTTGGTATGCATGCTATGGTTCCTGCTGCAAGAAAGGTTTCATCTATAGGCATGCCGGCCCTGGTGTACTAGAGCTTTTCGACCTCTTCAACAGAGAGTCCTGTGCCCCTAGCAATATCAGCTATAGGTAGCCCCATTTCCTTAAATGCTTTAGCAGTCTCAAGAGCTTTTTTGCGCTCCCCTTCAGCCTTACCTTCCGCTAGACCTTTAGCTTTACCTTCTGCTAGACCTTCTGCTAGACCTTTAGCTTTACCTTCTGCTAGACCTTTAGCGTGACCTAAAGCTTCTCCAGATTTCTTGGCCGAATTGAATGCGCTCTCAGCATCACGCTTATGTTTTAAACTTGCCTCGTATGACATTAGTTCCTCCTCCGTTAATTTACCTATCTCTCCTATCTCAAAGATAAGACCAAATATTCTTTTATCCAAAAATGTTGGCAATCTATCCATGGTACTCAAGTGTTTAAGTAAGTACAACCACTGATCCATAACTGTCTTTAGTTCCTCTGGCTGTTTATTAAACAGGGGAAGCGAAATCATCTTATATCCCAATTTATCATAAAATATTTCTTTGGTCAATTTGTCACAAAGCGCGACATCATAAAAATAAGGATGCTCTGTGATACGGGTTACACCAGAACTTCCATTTGCATCCATATTAAACTCCAGAATACCGATAAAGTAAACTTCCGGCAGGTAATAATCACTGCCCTTCTTTCCTCGCGCTAATTGCTTATTGATGAGACGCGAGGTATAATACACGGCGCGATCTTTAAAAAACTCCTGGAAGAGCTGCTGCATCTCGATGATGAAAACCTCGCCATCGCTGCTCATACAATGTAAATCGAATACAACGCGACGCATTTCTTCATAATCGCCATCATGCTCTACAGGCTTGTATCTCAGATCTGAAATTATCTTCTCTCCCTGAAACAAGCTATTGAGAAATTCAATTAGTAAGACTTTGTTGTCCTCTCTACCGAAGTAAAATTTCCAACCGAAATCGGTACGCGGATCTACATACTTACCAAGGTGTTTTTTTGATCTTGCCATAATTTTTGTCAACTGGTTATCAGTCAAATATATAACAATAAATCGAAAAACTAAAATAATTAGCAAATAAATATTAGGGTAAATCAATAATTGGGTGCCATCTGTCCAACTAATAAATAGAAAGATTACAATCAATTTCGGACATGCTTATTCATAATATTCGATTTTTCTTTTTATTAAAAGCCCACCTTCAAATTCGTCCTTAGGATTTCTTTTAATAATTTGTTTTTGTTCAATCCAATTTCCGTAATTATCGTAAACATATGAATAGCTTGTATTATTAGCTATATAGGTCTTTCATTTGTTGCTTTTGCCATTTATCATATATACCTATCGCTAATAGTAAAAAATTGGAAGCTAAACACTTAGTAGAGAAAGCTATACGGAGACTCCTAAAATCGACGCTCTGGACAATGTATATCTGATTGTCTGGATGGAATTGTTTTAAGATCAGGAAGAACTCTAAAGTGGTCAGTAAAACAATTTATCTTGCTGTAGGCCTGAACAGGAATGGCTATAAAGAAGTTCTGGCTATGTGGCTGGGCAAGAATGAAAGTGCCAGTTTTTGGATGGGAATCCTGACAGACCTGAAATCCCGGAGCGTAGAGAATATGCTGATTACTGCGACACATAATCTCTATGGTTTCAAATATGTGCATAATGAATAATAATACTTCAATGATATATGAACTAAACCATCATTAAAATAACTGGCCAATAAAGTGCCGTTATTCAGATATAAAAAAATGGCAAATAGAGAGCTATTGCCATTTTTTTATATCTGAAATTATTTAACCAGAGTTGCTTCTAGTTCTACCTTTAAAGTTTCAAACAATGTCTTGACTTCAAGAACTGTACTTGTTTGTTTTACTTTATTTTTAGTGAGCCAATTTTGAATCACATCAAAGTTTTCAAATAATGCTGTAGAGTCGGTCGTGTAGATATTCAAACGAACGAGATGTCGAGCTTCATATCCACTTGATTGAATTACTTTTTCAAGATTTTCAATAGTATGAAAAATCTGCGTTCTCATACCGGCATTACTCGATATTCCATCTTCACTAATGGCACACTGTCCCGATACATATAAAGTTGAATCTACATGTTTAACTTCAACTGCCTGCACATAATTTCTGGCATCCTGCCAGTTCCAAGGATTGATTACTTTCTTTTCCATCGCTGTAAAATTATTATGAGACAAAGCTCAAGATATTTTTACATTCAGCCGTGTGACAAACCTCACAATTAAATAAATCAATCAAGAGAACAGACGGCTTAATGTCTCCCTAGATACGCCTAGGTAAGAAGCAAGCAACAATTTTGGAATTCGTTGTACCAAAGCTAGATTTCTTTTTATCAACTGCTCATATCTTTCTTTTGCTCCCAAGGTTAAAAATGACAAGATCCGTTGCTGTGAACCGATATGGCCGGCAATTGATTTACGGAGGAAAAAGCGCTCCATCTTTTGAAGACTGTCGCACAAACATTCAAAATTTTCCAGCGATAGACAAAGTAACGCTGTGTCCTCAAGACATTCCAAAGTAAATGAAGCTTTTCCACTTGTATAAAAGGCCGAAACATCTGTTTCCCACCAATCCTCCATTGCAAATGAAACAATATGTTGCTTAGCATTATCGTCCGTATAATAAAATTTGAGAAGACCGGACAATACAAAGTAGATATAGTTTACGCTATCGCCCTCTCTAAAAATACATTCGGATTTTTTATACTGCTTGTGAATGAAACATTCTTTTACAAATGCAAATTCATCTTCAGTAAGTGTAACGACTTTCTCTATATGTTCTTTTAACAAATTATATTTATCTTCCATTAGCTTCTAAGTACCAATTGTTGCTGATTTTGGTTTGGTTGAATCCATATCAAATATACAGGTGGCCATTCATTTCTACTTCCAGCATCTGCGATACTAAGTATCTGTAATTCGCAGAAAAACGATTACAGCTTCAATTCGGTTGCGTCTAGTTCTTAAATATAGGTAATTCGTCAAAAGATATCAATGGTTCTTGGTTTTTCCAAAATGAAGCTCGTAATTCATATTGATTTCGAAAAGATCATATTTATATCAAAAATAACCCCACCTACTGATCTCTACCCCAGCTATGACAGATAGATACCTCCCCTAGTTAAAAGTCGAGATCGCGCGCGCACGAATCTCCGAGACATTCAACCCGGCCTTTTCCAATTTCTGCGAGGCCTGTTGCTCGATTAAATCCTTTAACAGGACAAAGGTCTTGTCAAATTGGACATGTTTGCCGATTACAAAAGAAAGATCATACTCAACTTCTTCCCAGGTAGAGATATCAGCATGATTGTGCTGTAGCTGTACCTCTAACTTGTCAATGGCATTGGCGACCTTGGCTTCGAAGGTTTTCTTCTCTTCAAATTCATAGAAAAGATCATAGATCTCTTGTCCGTTACTTGTTGCCAGCATCTGCCTGATCTTGAGAATGGCCTGTTCTTCATTTTGCTGTTTGATCTTTCTGATCTCCGGATTGCGGATCTGATCCAATACGGAGACGTCTCCTGCTTCTACTTCAACAAGGTCGTGGATAATTATCATTTTTAACAGACGGGCTAAATCTACCTTCTGATCCAAAAGCGGCTCAATCAATATAGCCATCAGCGACATGCGCCACGTATGCTCGGCAACACTCTCCTGCCGCCCATTGGACAACCAACTATGCCGTAGTTCGAACTTTAATTTCTCAGCCAGCTGCAGCACATCCATTATCGCAGCCAATTGTTGTAGCTTAATTTGATCAGTCATCATAGTTATATATAATATGTCTGTCTATTTTGGTATCTATCGCTTAAATAGCATGGCTAATCTACTATTTTCTACGCGTGAACGATGCTGTTTTTCGATGAACATACAATTCATCACGACGAAAAAGCTGGTTTGCCTAGCAACAGCAGGGCGTGCTGTGACTACTTGCTGCGTTACCATACTTATCTGTTAGATAGGGCATCATTTCGGCTAAGCCCATAGCATCCATTGGAGTGGATGCGTTGTTGTCAAGATAAATAAACTTGTCCATATTAGTCGATTTGCCTTGCGTCGTTTTTTTCATCTTCATCATACGTTTTGAGCATATAATCTTTCCCTAGGTTGCCTTTAAAAACTTTTACTTCGGCAGTCATAGGTGGATGCGGAAAATCACCTTTCCATTTCATAAAAAATAGATTCATCATCCGATTTCCCCATTCTTTGTTCTCAAATACAGCATCGTTGTAATTTCCTCCAAAAGTAATTACCCAGGATGGTAAATCCACCTTAGCACGCTCCCATGTAACGAATTGCCGCGCGTTAAAAATATTTATAAGGGATAAGAGCCCATAGGAATAGACTGTTGAAAAGAGAAAAATAACACTTACATAAAAGAATTTCAAAAATGTATCTCGGATAGTGATCTTTTTGAATATGATTAAGATACTACTGACTACCATCACAACTCCACCTAACAGAGCCGCCCATGGTAGAAAGTACCAATCATCTTTCAGATGGACTTGATCATATAGCATAAAAGCAAATTCTAGCACTACCAAAAATGTTAAAAACGCCTTTACATATTTGCTCATGAGATATTCAGTCCGCCAATTTTTAAAAAAAAGAACCAATACTAATCCAGAAAACAGCCCATAGAGCAAAGCTGTGTATTGATTAAAAAACATAAAACTTATAGCGTGAAGAAGTAGAGCCAAGAAAGCACCTATAAAAACTAGACTTTCAAATTTCTCGTGTGAATAAATCCTAAATTGTTGTATAATACGCATAAATTAAGTCATTGGTTAATATGGAGAAACTAAAATTCACTGTATAGGATAAATAGCTTCTGTTTAAAGATAAATATTATCTATCGAAAGTTAATAAAACTGAAGTTTAATTAACCAGATTGTTACATAAATAATGCTAATAAGTTCCCGTATGATGGTTTCTTGCTCAAATGACAGTTATCGAAATCTCTGACGTGAAAAAATATTTAAAGCATATATTTTTAGATTGATTTTTATTTTTCTAAATGAATCACTATTTTAAACTCAGCTTTAATTAGCTGATTAATTAAATGCACGTACGAATTGAAAGTAAGAGACAGAACGAGTTTTATTAAATTTCTTGATCTTCTACGTCAGGATTTGCTCCAACATCCTGAAACTTGGGAAAACAAAACCTTACCCGACTTTCTGGAAGCTTTGGCGACATATACAGAAGATATCCAAGGGTATTATGAGAATACAGATGCAAATGTAGATGCTGGAAAAGCTGCATGGTCAACATTTGCTGATATTTTCAAGGGAGCTAAAGTTTACGAGTAATATTAAGCATAAACTTCGATTTTCACATGTTCGCATATTTACAACGAACATTTACTTAAGTATACATACCAAAACTACAGAATAATATATGAACATAGCCCTTAGTGTTAATAGAAATTTGAATGCAAACGACATTCTGCAACTTTACCAAGCTAATAAATGGAGTGCAGCCGAAAAACCAGAATTACTGATGAAAGCACTCTTAAATTCGCATTCTTTGGTTACTGCATGGGATGGTACAACATTAGTGGGCCTAGGGAATGCCATTTCCGATGGATATCTGGTGGTATATTATCCGCATCTACTGGTGCTACCCTCCTATCAAGGCAAAGGGGTTGGTCGCTTAATCATGGATAAAATGCAAGAGATTTATAAGAGTTTTCATATGCAGATGCTTACTGCTGACGGTAAAGCTATCGACTTTTATAAAAAGAACGGTTTTGAACGAGCCGGTCAAACAGAGCCGATGTGGATCTATTCTGGAGGTGATCATTAAATTGAAGAAATCACAAAGCTAGAACTAACTTTTGGCGAGGAATTGGGCACTTTATGTAATCTTAAGTTTCCAGATTTGCGAGTCAATAATGAGGAGGAATATTTACTTAAATTCGAATAGATAAAAGAATACAATAGAGAAGCAAATAACAGGAGGAAAAAGCAAATAATTTCAATAATTATATGCCTAAAACTGAACTCAATGACTATAGCGAAAAGAAACTTGATCATTTTTCTGGTTTTTATATGGCAGTTTTCAGCTCATTTACTCTATGCACAAGATGCAAGAACTGTAATAGATTCCTTGGCAAAGAAACTGGAGAGCTTGGCTGCGAAGGACAATGGTACCTCGATTTATCTGCGTACCAATAAAGATATTTATGAGACCATGGAAGATCTCTGGTTTAAAGCCTATTCCGTTGACCAGAAGCATCTCCTGCTATCCTCAAATGATAAGTCCTTATATGTACAATTGGTGCAGATGGAAACGGACAGTGTTGTTTGGGAAGAGCTATATCCAATTGAGGGGGGAATTAGTACCGGCCATATTTATCTCGATAACGCATTGAGAGAAGGTGCTTATTGGTTATGTGCATATACTTCCCATTCACTGAATGGGGAATCCAAACGCTTTATAGATGGCCGGAAAATTAAGATCATCAAAAGCATACAGGAACTTGAAGTACATAAGAAAAAAGCTGCAATAGAGACCCCACTTCAAGAAATAGCCGAATTCAACCTTTTTCCAGAAGCAGGCCTTCTGCTTGCCGGTGTTCGGAATACCGTTGCATTTAAAGCAACAGCTAGAGAAGGAGATCCAATAAACGTTTCGGGAAATATCTATGAGGATGATAAGATAATAGGCTCCTTTAAAAGCATACATGATGGGATGGGCCGTTTTCAGATCATACCGACAGCGGGCCGAAGCTATAGCGTTAGGCTAGAAAGCCCTTATAACAAAAAGAGCTTTTCATTGCCAGAGGTTGTTCGGGAAGGTATGACTTTTTCATTGATTGCCAACCAAGAAGACAGTTTAGCCTTTCAGATTTACAATGTAGGGAGACCTCAAAGCTTCTATCTGCAGGTGCAGAACCGCGGTCTTCCGGTTGTAATGGCTTCCGGTGAAATTAAAGATAGTACTGTAATAAAATTGCCATTGACCGATGTACCAGCAGGTATCTCAGAAGCAACACTTTTTAACAACAAAATTATCCCCATAGCCGAAAGATTGGTCTATATAAAACCCAATAAATTGGTTATCGTCACCACAGAAATTTCTAATGAAAACGCTGGTAGAAAGAATAAATTGAGTTTAAAAATTAAGGCTAAAGACCAGTATGGGAAACCCGTCATTGCTCAATTGGGCGCTGTCGTCTATGATCGTTTATACAATGATCCCTCAGATCAAAAAGATATACAGACACATTATCTGATTTCCAATCAGATAAGAGGCAAAATTCATAACCCAAGCTATTACTTTGACGCGAGCAAGTCTGACCGTCACCAAGCAATGGATTTGTTGTTGCTTACACAGGGATGGCGTTCCTATAATTGGAGTGAATCATACCTTTCTGATAGAAATCTAAAAATTAATGATATAATTTCTGAAATTGTCACGGGTCAGCTACTTCCCGTAAAGAAAGGAAAGGAAGGAAGCCAGCAAGCGATTATGCTTTTTGATGCCCACCGGAGAGAAAGCCGATTGGTACAAGTGGATAACAGCCATATCTTTCAAATTTCGCCCGAGAATCTGCTGATTGGTAGAGATGTCTATATCAAACATTTTGGCAAACCAGAGGACATGGAATTGAAGATCCTCGATCCATTTCAGCAAATCCGTAAAATACAACCTTGGAAACGCATTGAATATCCTTTTAAATCATTTAGGGATACCTTTATCAAAGACAGCACCTTGCCAGGTCTGTCCAATCGCTCGATAAAATTGGAAGAAGTGCTTATTAGCGCTCGGCAGCAAAAAACATTTCGTGATAAATATATCGGGTACTTGGACAGTTTGGCCAAATACCAAAATAATACTGATCGAGCTCATGGAGCGTGGTTAAATTGTCCAGCCGGTGATGGTGACGAACTGCCTGTCGAGGGAAATACATATATCATATGGACTGGTCCTAATCCGCCCAGCTCCCACCCTTTCAGCTTTAATTCGACAAACACAAAACATATTGTTTATGAGTTTCCAAAACACAGTGAAGCGGAACTAATGAAAATGTTCGGAGTAGTTCGAACAAAAGGCTACTATCGACATAAGGTATTCTACGAACCCGATTATGATAAACAACACGATTCGGCGCCGGACTATCGTAATACACTGCTTTGGGCTCCGAATATCATTACGGACCAGAATGGTGAAGCTACCCTTCAATTTTATACCTCTGATATTAACAGTCTATTTTACGGGCTTGTCGAAGGTATATCGGATGATGGGAGTTTCGGGAAATCTACTTTTCAGTTTCGAGTAAATCCATGAAGAACATTTTTGATTTCTTACTTGCAGCCATAATTATTTTTTATCGTCCAACATTATCCATACCGGTGCATGATCACTTGCTTTCTCCCATCCACGAACATGACGGTCTATTCCTCCTTCTGACAACCGTGGTGCTATCATTGGGCTAAGCAATATATGGTCCAGCCGTAACCCGGCGTTCCGGCCATAGGCATTTCTCAAATAATCCCAAAAGGTATAAACTTCCTGGTCTTTAAAAAGTGTTCGGATCGAATCCATCCATCCCTGGCCAATAAGCTGTTTAAATGCTTTTCGGGCCTCAATCCGGAATAGCGCATTTTCAACATACTTTTCCGGCTTGTATACATCCTGCTCTGTCGGGATAATGTTGAAATCACCTATAATGATCACCGGAACCTCCATTTTCAGTAATGCTTTTGCCCGTTTAATCAAACGTTTAATCCAAGCCATCTTATACTCAAACTTAGGCCCTGGATAGGGATTGCCATTAGGCAGATAAAGACAGCAGATCAATATCTGGTTGATAATGACTTCAAGGTACCGGCTATGGCTATCCTCCTTATCGCCAGGTAATTCCCTTGTCACTTCGGTAATCTCGTACTTCGATAAAACAGCTACGCCATTCCAGCTTTTCTCTCCATGCCAAACAGCCTGATAACCGGCATCGTTGATGGCTTTTATCGGAAAGCGTTCCTGCGGAGCTTTCAATTCTTGTAAGCACACAATGTCTGGAGATTCTTCTTTCAACCATCGAAGTAAAACAGGTAATCTTCCATTAATACCATTGATGTTGTATGTTGCTATTTTCATTTAGTGTTATTGAAAGCTGCCATCTCGGTTTAGGTCTACTTCCAGCAAAAGAAGAAGTTTGGCAATAGCGGGCTCTCGCCATTCTTCCGCAAGATCTCCTTTAACATAAGCAAGATGCTCATCTAAAATCAGCTGGCAGCCATCCATTGTAATTCTTGCATACTGTCCATACTCTCCCTCCTGGCCAACTTCAAAATCAAAGTATTTCTCATCTCCTTGGCTATTGGTCACTGGAATGCCTGTAAATGTGGTAATATCTGCCATGTTTTTATTTTTTAAATATTTTATAATGTCGGTTACGCCAAGTTTTTTTACCAAATAATCTGCTTCATGACTACCTGATTGCGGTCCCTAGCATCCTTTTTATTTTCATTGTCTGGTTTTGGAATAGAACAAACGCCAACCGATAGCGTTTGAAACTTTTAAGATATTAACAAAACAGGCTTTTGGCGAACTAAAGGCACGTGGTTTATGTTTACCAAAAAAGTCGTGTTATGAAAAAGATGCCAGCCCACATAAGACCGATGCTTTGCACACTTATTAAAGAACCAATAGATAGAGACGATTATCTCTATGAAGTGTTCTGCGGATGATACTTACGTGCAAGAGCTCGTGGATAAAATAAAACAGGTCGCTGTCGATTTTGAATTTATCTGGGGACGATCTCGTACGACAATAAAACGGAAAAGTATAACTGATGAATACTATTACGTAAAAAGGCTATCCAAAGTAAAACGAACGGGCTTCTTATTGGAAAGCACGCTTATAATAGATGACACTGCTGAAAAATCAATGTTGAACTATGGCAACGCGATCCAAATAGCTGAATTTACAGGTAACTCCAGCGATGTGAATTACTCCTAAAAACAAAATATGGTGTTTACTCGCACAAGAGTGGAAGCCGAAAAATTTGAAAGAAATAGTGAGTGAAATTTCTATAGAGCAATTGCCTGATGTTCTTAATACAATTTTAAACGGTAAAGCAAGGGGAAGATTTGTAGTAAAACATCCCAATTAGATAATTTCTAATCCGAAAACTCTAGTATATTTTAAACCAGTTTATAACCTTATAAACTGGTTTAAAATATTATTGAGCTAATAGTTTTTATTCATAGCGTTTCCCAAATGAACGTATTTCAAATTTAGATTATTTAAAATTCGATCTTCAAAGTTTTTTATCACCGTTTTTCTTACTTTAATTTCTTCTTTATTTTCAGGCTCATGATTGATTCCAATCACTTGACCTTCACGATCTGTAATAGAAATCAGTAATAATTCAGTGTCTGATTCAGACGGAGTTGGAATTAACACTAAATAGCTTTCGCTATTCTTATTATCATAGATATAACCCTTATAAAAATATGGACTATTTTTATCAATTTTGAATATAGAATCTTGCGATTCTGAGTCTTGCGAGGCGTTAAACAATATAATCCTGTGCCTCAGTGAATCTTTTGAAACCTCAAATTTGTACCTTTCTGCCATTAGATTACCACCGGCAGCAATGAAATCACAAGAAAAAAAGAAGCTGTTTAAAATCAGCAACAAAATTATAGCTCGGTAGAATTTAAACATCTCGATATTTTTCATTTTTTACTTTCGTTCTTTAACTATATTCTTAAGACTTGTAAGCTGCAAAATGGCGATTAAAAAATTTTGTAGTCCTTTCTTTATTGTATTTGAAATGGAAATCCTTAAAATGCTGATCCTACAAGTGCCCCTTTTTCAGATTAATAATTATTAATTAAGTTCATTAAAGTTGAATACGCTAAGATCTAGCGGTTAACTGCCGGAATGGCATTGCAATAACTGACAGGAATCGTGCATATACTCCATCCTATAAGGTCTAAAATCAAAAAATGAGCTATTAAAATAGAAACGTCATTTTGCTTTAATTTTATCTCTATGCTTCAGTCCAAATTTAATTAAAGCATTGACAACTTCCTCCGTTTCTTTAGCATGTGCCGTAAGGGCATAAGAAACGGTCACAGGCCTGGTATTATTGACCGTTCTGCTAATCAGTAAATTATCCTCCAGTTCCTGAAGTTCTTTGGATAGAACTTTTGGGGATATTCCCTGAGCCATTTCTTGCAGTTCTTTAAACCGCATTGTACCCTGGTCCTGCAAATTGCGCAGGATACAAAATTTCCATTTGCCACTGAGCAGTTCAATGCCATCTTTTAATGCCAGTATAGTTTCTTTATCTATATCATGTTTTTTATTGCCCATCAGATAGTTACTTTCCTAAAGGTAATGAATAGTATATATATATTGAATATGCTATAGTTTTGTTGAACAGAAATAAAAAAAATCATTATGAAAGTCACAGTAATAGCAAACATTTCAGCAAACGGAAGAGTTTTAGTCTCCGATAACCCGCATCACCAGCTGCCACCGGAAGCAATGGAATTTTACCTACGATCTGTAAGACAGGTTGGAAATGTGGTAATAGGATTGAAAACATTTGAAAATTTTCTGATTTTTCCAGAACCGGTAAAAGAACATTTTAATGGAATAGAAATCATCATATTAGCGGATAAATCTTATACGGTTGATGGCTACAAGACTGTAGCAAGCCCCGAAGAGGCTATTGAATACATGTCTGCTAAAGGCGTACAGGAAATAGCCGTTGGCGGTGGAGCAAATACCTTCAACGCCTTTTTGGACAAAGATTTGGTTACAGCTATTCATTTTAACATCAGCCCTATAATCACTGGAACTGGCGCTATTTTAGGAAACAACAAAGAGTTAAATTCAAAGTTCACCTATAAAGAACAGGAACTTAAAAACGGTTTTCTTCAATTGCATCTAACTAAAGAAGACTGAAAAACAACAGACCAAAAATGCCTAACCATCGGCTCTATGCCTAGCAAAGCGTAAAGAGGCTTTAAATTTGTAGGGGGTTACCGTACTCTTAAGTTAAAACATAATTAGTTTAGACTTCGATTTCTATATTCATTTGGGGTAAACCCTACCCTATTTTTGAATAATCGACTAAAATGTTGGGGATATTTGAACCCAAGTTCAAAGGCGATTTCATTTATAGTTTTGTGGCCCTCAAAAATCTTTTCCTTGGCAATGTCGATTAACTTGTTCTGAATATACTCCTGTGCAGTCTTGCCAGTTTCTTTCTTGACAAGGTCTCCAAAATAGTTAGCGGATAGAAATAACTGCTCAGCAAAATAGGCTACAGTAGGCAAACCGCTTTGCTGTGGTTCGTCTGATTGGAAATAAGCATTGAGATTTTCATCAAATTTCTCTAGGATGCCCTTATTGACATTTTCGCGTGTAATAAACTGGCGATCATAAAACCGCTGGCAATAATCCAAAAAGAGTTCAATATTGGAGACAATCAGTTTTTTTGTATGCTTGTCGATACTATGTGCCAGCTCATGCTTTATCTTGCTGAGACAGTCCATAATAATCTTCCTCTCCTGCTCAGAAAGATGCAACGCCTCACTGGCCGAATACGAAAAGAAAGTATAGTTGCCAATCTCCTTAGCCAGGGAAGTGCCATACAACAACTCTGGATGAAATACCAAAGCTGTTCCCTGTGGCTGGTAGAATTCGGTACCATTCTCCCCTATGACCTGACCGGGCGCCAAAAAGATCAATGTGCCCTCTTCATAGTCATAGTTTTTAAGACCGTAACGTAGATCGCCACATTTTATTTCTTTAAAAAACACAGTGTAAAACTCATACCTGAGCTTGGAGAGCTTGCGTGGGTCTGCCTTGCTCAGATCGACAACACTGATCAAAGGATGTAGGGTCTCATTGTTGTTGAAGTTATTGTATGCTGTGATACTCTTAAAATTGATGATCTCTTCCATTTCTTTCATGTCTGGTAAAACAAATTTACAAAACTGGAATCCAATAATTTGTAGAATCAGTAATATTGGTAGAACTATCCGTAATGCATATACCAAAACCTTAGACTGCAAACCCGAACTTTGTTAGCAGTGAATTGTATAATACATAAACTCTTTACACTATGTATAAAGTAAAATTAAACAACGGAATTGAAATGCCTATCCTCGGATTTGGTGTTTTTCAGATAAAAGATGCCCAAGAATGCGAACGTGCGATCGTTGACGCCGTCGAAACCGGATATCGGCTAATTGATACTGCTGCCTCTTATTTAAATGAAGAAGCGGTGGGAAAAGCAATAAAAAACTGTGGTGTGCAGCGTGAGGAGTTATTTATAACGACTAAGCTGTGGGTTCAGGATACCGGATATGAACAAACGAAAGCTGCTTTCAAAAAATCCCTCGAAAGGCTACAGCTTGACTATCTCGATCTTTATCTGATCCATCAGCCTTACGGCGATATCTTCGGATCTTGGAGGGCTATGCAAGAACTTTACCACGAAGGAAAAGTGAAAGCTATTGGGGTAGCAAATTTTCATCCGGACCGCGTGATGGATCTTATTGTAAACAGCGGTTTTACGCCCGCAGTTAACCAGATAGAAACTCATCCTTTCCATCAGCAAATTGAAAATCAAGCTTTCCTGAAAGAGAATAATATCCAGACTCAATCCTGGGGCCCTTTTGCAGAGGGAAAAAACAATATATTCAATAATGAGCTCCTTACCTCAATAGGAAAGAAATACAATAAGTCTGTTGCGCAGGTAATCCTCAGATGGCTTGCACAACGTGACATTGTCGCTATCCCCAAGTCTGTCCGTAAGGAAAGAATAGCGGAAAATTTTGAAATATTCGATTTTGAACTGACGGAGAAGGATATGGATGCCATAAAATCCTTAGACGCTGGAGAAAGTCTATTTTTTGATCACAGGGATCCCGAGATGGTCAGATCGCTGAGTGAAAGGAAACTAGATATCTAAAATTTAGAACTGATATTAAAATGGAAAAAAGAAAACTAGGAAATAGCGGACTTGAAGTGTCCGCACTTGGATTGGGTTGCATGGGTCTGAGTTTTGGCTATGGCGCAGCTACCGATCATAAAGATGCCATTCAGTTGATCCGCTCGGCTTTTGAATCGGGAATTACTTTTTTTGATACGGCTGAATGTTACGGCCCCTTTGCAAATGAAACGCTGCTGGGTGAGGCATTGGAACCATTCAGAGATAATGTAGTGATCGCGAGTAAATTTGGTTTTGAGGATGGTGATTCAAAAAAAGGTCTGGATAGCAGTCCTTCAAGGATCAGGATCGCAGTTGAAGGATCTTTAAAACGGCTTCGTACGGATCGGATTGACCTACTTTATCAGCACCGCACTGATCCTCATATTCCTATTGAGGAGGTGGCAGGGACAGTCGCTGATCTGATCAAGGAAGGCAAAGTAAAACATTGGGGACTCTCAGAGGCGGGAACTGAAACGATACGCCGTGCGCATGGTGAGCTTCCCCTCGCGGCATTACAGAGTGAATACTCGCTGTTTTATCGTGAACCTGAAAAAGATATCTTACCGCTGCTTGAAGAGCTGGGCATTGGTTTTGTTCCGTTCAGTCCGCTCGGTAAAGGTTTTCTCACGGGAGCAATTGATTCGACAACCACATTTGACCCAACTGATTTTAGAAATATTGTACCCCGATTTTCAGCGGAAAACAGAAAGGCAAATCAGGCCCTGGTAGAGTTGGTAAAATCTATTGCGTTGCAAAAGGACGCGACGCCAGCACAGGTTGCATTGGGTTGGCTGCTTGCTCAGAAATCCTGGATAGCCCCTATTCCGGGCACCACCAAACTGCACCGTCTGAAAGAGAATATCGGTGCTGTAACCTTGAAATTATCGCGTGAAGATATTCAGCAAATAGAAGATGCGGCTTCCCATATAAAGATTCAGGGTGCCCGTTATCCCGCAGATTTACAGAACAGAGTCGGAAAATAAACAAACTGAAATGACAAAGAATTTTTCAAGATACATCATTACTATCGCATGCCTTGTATCGGCAACATTACCACTGCATGCTCAGATAAAACAAAAACCGCTGCGTATTGCCGAGCAGGGAAGTTTTGCTATAGGTGGCACAAAAAAAACTGAATCCGGTAATTTTAATGTCAACGATGCACTTAAGCCGCAGGGTCAGACCTATCATGGAGATCATGCCTATGCATTTTACCAGATTCCTGTAAAAGCTAAAAAATACCCGCTGGTTTTCCTACATGGTGCCGGGCAGTCCAAAAAGACATGGGAAACTACGCCAGATGGACGAGAGGGTTTTCAGAACATTTTCCTGCGCCGTAATTTCGGCGTGTACCTGCTCGATCAGCCCCGACGTGGTGAAGCGGGCAAAAGCATGGTGGAAGCAACGATCAAGCCTGTTGCTGATGAACAGTTCTGGTTTACACAATTCCGTTTAGGAAATTACCCGGATTACTTTCCCAATGTGCAGTTTCCGAAAGATGCTGCCTCACTAGAGCAGTTCTATCGGCAGATGACACCCAATACTGGAGCTTTTGATGCCAATGTGGTATCGGACGCCGTTTCCGGTTTATTTGACAAAATAGGTGACGGCATCCTGGTCACCCATTCGCAGGGCGGTGGCCCCGGATGGATGACCGCTATAAAAAATAATAAAATCAAAGGTATCGTAGCCTACGAACCGTATAGTGGTTTTGTATTCCCAGAGGGAGAACTACCTCAACCCATCAAATCTGCAGGACTCTTTGGTGAGCTCAAAGGTACCGCTATCCCCCTCGAAGATTTCAAAAAGCTAACACGCATACCGATCATAGTATACTACGGTGATAACATCGCCAAAGAACCGACTACCGTATGGAACAGTGACCATTGGCGCTCGGGACTTGAAATGGCCCGGTTATGGGCTGCCACTGTCAATAAACATGGCGGCGATGTGACCATAGTCCATCTGCCGGAAAAAGGAATCATGGGAAACACGCACTTTCCGTTTTCTGACCTCAATAACGTGCAGATCGCCGATGAACTATCGAGCTGGCTGAACAAAAACAAGCTGGATAAGTAACATTGGTAGTATTATCCGTAATCTGTATACCAATAAAGCAGGAAACTATGGAGAACTTTGTATAAATCAGAAGGATACAAATGAAAACTAAAGTATTATACGGATTTATTATCAGCATATTTCTCTCGGTGACTTCTTGCTCACGGGCAGAAGAATCAGGAGCACAAAAGGATACTTCTCTAGTAGAGAAAGCAGATTCATTGCAGGACAAGAAGGTATTGATTGTCTACCTATCCAGAACAAAAAACACCAAAGCTCTTGCTGAAATTATCCACAGGAAAGTGGGTGGTCGCTTAGTGGGAATTGAATTGGAGAAACCTTATCCAGCACATTATCAAACTGTCGTGGATCAGGTCGCCCAGGAAAATAGAACAGGTTATCTTCCGCCATTAAAAACGAAGATCGACAGCATGGATACCTACGATGTGGTATTCATCGGTTTTCCGACCTGGGGCATGCAGCTGCCACCACCAATAAAAAGCTTCCTGAACGACTATAATCTGGCGGGAAAAACTGTCGTCCCATTCAATACAAATGCCGGTTACGGTATTGGCAGTACGTTTGACACTGTCAGGCAGCTCTTCCCGGGTAGTAAGGTGCTTGAAGGATATTCAACCAAGGGCGGAGTGGAACGTGATGGTATCCTTTTCGTCATGGAAGGTGGTAGAGAAAAATTGGTTGAAAATGAAATTCAGCATTGGCTTGTGAAAATCGGCCTAGCAAAATAAAAAATTTATAATTATTAAGAAATGGAACAGATCAAATATATCATCATAGCCATGTTTATGGCAACAGGCATGATCTCTGAGGCACAGGACAAATCAAAAAATCCATTTGGACTGGTCTACGGGGATGCTATTACGGAGAATGTTAAAGGAAAAGTAAAAATACATCCTGTAACCTATAAATTAAATGGAATAGATATCGCAGCGAATATTTATACTCCGGCAAATTATGATGCTTCAAAAAAATATCCGGCCGTCATCGTTGCACATCCCAACGGCGGGATCAAGGAGCAAACCGCCGGACTGTACGCGCAGCGGCTTGCCGAAGCAGGTTACATAACCATGGCTGCTGACGCTTCCTATCAGGGAGCCAGCGGCGGAGAGCCCAGACATACAGACAAACCGCAGTTCAGGACAGAAGATATCCATGGAATGGCAGATTATATAGCAGGCTATGCAGGTGTCGACCCTGCCCGTGTCGGTGCCCTGGGTATCTGCGGTGGCGGTGGATATATACTCAAGGCCGCTCAGTCTGATAAACGCCTTAAAGCTGTCGCGACATTAAGTATGTTCAATTCAGGTGAAGTGAGACGGAATGGATTTCAAAATTCACAGCTAAGCACCATTGAGCAACGCCTTAAACAGGCATCAGATGCCAGGGCACAGGAAGCAGCAGGTGGAGAAATCAAATATTCTGGTATTGCGAGCATAACGGACGAAGAAATTGCCAAAACGCCTACCGACCTCTATCGTGAAGGATTTGAGTACTATTACAGAACCCATGCCCATCCAAATTCAACGTTTTTATATACCACCAGCAGCCTGATGGACCTGATGACATGGGATGCGACCAATGGCATCGAACTGATCAACCAGCCTTTATTGATGATGGCGGGAAGCAAAGCAGATACCAAATACATGACGGATGAGGCTTTTCCGAAGGCAAAAAATGCGAAAAATAAAGAGCTCTTTTTAATAGATGGTGCAACGCACATTGAAACGTATTGGAAAAAAGAATACGTTGCAAAAGCGGTAAATAAACTGGTTGATTTCTATCACCAAAATCTTCAATAACAGATAAAATATACTTATAATGAGAAAATTATTGCTCGGCCTATGCTTGGCCCTAACCGGAATCTAGATCTCTCTCGCGCAATCGGCCACCGATCAGGAAATCATCAAACTTTCTAAAGATAAATGGCAATGGATGGCCGACAAAAATGTCGGCCCATTAGACAGTCTTTTCCACGAAAAATCCATGTTTGTCCACATGGGTGGATCCTGGGGAAAACAACGGGAGCTCGAAGTGATAAAAAGCGGCGGCATCTGGTATAAAAAGGCTGATATCCACGAAGTATCGGTCAATATCATAGACAATACGGCTATTCTGCTCAATAGGATCGATCTATTGGCCGTCGTTGGTGGCAATGAGGTGACTAATCCTTTTATGGTTACGGAAGTGTATGTCAAACAAAATGGCCATTGGAAGCTGGGGTCACTATCATTCACTAAACTGCTTACACCCGGAAATAGATAACCAATAACCCGAGCATAATGATCACAAAAAAGGTTACTAAAGACATTAAATAATAATGAAGAGACAAAAGTTTATAATACTATTAATACTGACATTATTCTGCCAAGCCCCCATGCTATACGCAGGCCAGTCGGCTAAAAGCGATTCTTTAAGTAACAAAGAAAAGGGACTTGTAAATATTGCTGCTACCACGGCCAGCGGTGAACTGACAAAACTAAAAGATGCACTCAATAAAGGGCTTGATCATGGATTGACAACCAATCAGATTAAAGAGGGAATCATACATCTTTATGCTTACGCTGGTTTTCCGCGGAGTATCCGTGGTTTGCAGACGCTGATGGCAGTGCTCGAGGAAAGAAAGGCCAAAGGCATTGACGATCCGCTTGGCGCAGAGGCCTCACCTATTCGCAATGACCAGCCAAAATATGACCGTGGAAAAGCTATATTGGAACAGCTCACGGGTATACCGGAAAAAGATCCAAAAACTGGTTATGCTGCTTTTGCACCTACTATCGAAGTATTTCTAAAAGAACATCTATTTGCCGATATTTTTGAACGGGATGTACTCTCTTACGCAGAAAGAGAACTTGTAACAGTATCTGTATTGGCAAGTATAGGCGGTGTGGAGCCGATGCTGAAATCTCATTTGACGATTTGTTTAAATGTTGGTTTATCCGAGGAAAAACTGCGGCAGTTTATAAGCGTTATAGAATCGACAGTGGGCAAAAAAGAAAGTTTAGATGCGCAAGAAATATTGGACGAGGTATTATCGGATAAAAAGTAAGCAGTATATTGCTTTATCTGTACGGTGTACAAAAGAAAGGCCGTTGGTTTTCTTATCCCTTTGAGATTTCCCTAAAATTGGGTTTCATATTGATAAACTTTAATTAAAAAACTAAAATCATGAATTTAAAAAAAATAACGATATTATGTGCAACGGGTATAATGGCCATCTCTTGTGGTCAACAGATTAAACAGGAAAAGACTGAACAGGATAAAACAAACGACCCAATTTTTGCCAAAGGTGTAAAGATTACAAACGACAACTTTACGGGAACAGCATATTTAAATAATCTTGTAACAGCGGATAGCGTTAATCAGAACGCGGTCGGAAGTGTAACCTTTGAACCGGGTGCGAGGACCAAATGGCATTCCCACCCAGCGGGACAGATTATCCTGGCTTTGGACGGTGTCGGATATTACCAGGAAGAAGGCAAAGATAAAGTTATTGTTCGCAAAGGCGAAGTTGTCAAGTGCCCAATTGACGTTCCGCACTGGCATGGCGCAAGTGCTGATTCTGCTTTTGTACAGGTTGCAATTACGGGCAGGGAAAAAGGAGAAACGGTGTGGTATAAACCAGTGACAGATGAAGAATATAATCGTGAACCTAAATAACGATTGTGCGAGCTGTTAAAAAATGTAGATGAGCTATCAATTGTGCACCCATAACGTCCTAGATTTGCTTCCATTGGTAGAAAGTGATTGCTTGGCCACGGGATACGGTAATGATTTTTAAATTTAACAATGGGTAAATTCTAAATTGTTCACTAAAAAAGAAAAGGCCGCTTGGACAGTATCCTAGCGGCCATAAAATCCTATATTGTAATATGCTTTATTTTCCTTTAGTCTCCTTCTCCTCTGCCTCGATCACCTTTACAAACTCTTCAGTGACGTTCGCCAGTTCGGCAATATCCGAAATCGAAAACTTATTCAAAGACAACAGGTTTTTTATTACCTCTGCTTTTCCTTCAACTTTTCCTTTAGCTTCTCCTTCTGCTTTTCCCTTAGCTTCTCCTTCTGCTCTTCCCTCCGCCATTGCTTTTTCGCGCGCTCGTTTCAATAGCTCTTCCTGACTACTTCGGATACTCTCGGCATCCCATTTATTCCTTAAACTTGCGTTGTACATCTCTCGTTCCTCCGGTTTTAGTTTACTATACTCTGCTAACTGAAATAACTTTTCAAATACCGGTTTCCGCAAATATTTTGAAAGTCCCTTCAGCGAGGACATATTTTTGAGTATATAAAGCCAACGATCTAAATCGTTATCTAACTCTGCCTCAGCTTTAACAAAGTTAACCAATTCAATATATATAAAGCCTAGATCATCGTAAAATATTTTACCGTGATCCCGATAACATAGACAAATATCGTGCAAAAAATACTTCTCCTCACCCACATCAGGCATCCTAAATCCATCCATTAATACAATGATATAGACTTCACTAATTGCATAATTCCAAGCCCGACGGTTGCCCTTAGGTGCCTGGTCCGCAATCAATTTACTACTGTAGTAAAGCATGCGCTTTTTCAAATTACCCTGTGCTGTGCGCTGCACTTCAATAATAAACCGTTCTCCATTATCTGCGGTACAGGTCAGATCAAAAATAACGGAACCGATATCCTCCGTATCGCCAACATGCTCATTTTTGTTATAATATAAATCAGCAATAACCTTGCGACCTCTAAAAAGTTCGTTTAAGAAAGCGATGAGAAGATCTTTATTGGTATCTGATCCGAAAACTTTTTTAAAGCCATAATCTGTCGTGATATCGATATATTTCGATTGTTTCAATTCACTCATAATACATTGTTTTTAAATTGGTTAACAATGCAAATATAAGCAATTAAAATACAAAAAACTAATATTATTAGTAAACAAATATTATTAACACATATATTTATTTGAATAATATCACACATGTTTAAGATCCTAATCATCCTATTCACTTTCGGGATCGCCCGAAAAATTCGCAAGAAATTGTTTCCGTCTTAAATATCTGTTTGGTGAATTTAATAAAATCAAATACAGTCAGTGCTTAAAGAGCTTAATGGTTTTTTTATCAAATTCATAGAAAAGATCATAGATTTTTTGTCTGTTACTTGTTGCCAGCATTTGACTGATCTTGAGAATAGCCAGTTCTTCATTTTGTTGTTTGATCTTTCTGATCTCCGGATTGCGGACCTGATCCAATACGGAGACGTCTCCCGCTTCTGCTTCAACAAAGTCATGGATAATGATCATTTTTAACAGACGGGCTAAATCTACCTTCTCATCCAAAATCGGCTCAATCAATATCGCCATCAGCGACATGCGCCAGGTATGCTCGGCAACACTCTCCTGTCGCCCATTGGACAACCAGCTATGCCGTAGTTCGTACTTTAGTTTCTCAGCCAACTGCAGCACATCCATGATCGCAGCCAATTATTGTAGCTTAATTTGATCAGTCATCATAGTCTTATATAATACGTAAGTCTATTTTGATAGCTATTGGTTAAATAGCATGGCTAATTTACATCTTTCAGATGGACTTGATCATATAGCATAAAAGCAAATTCTAGCACTACCAAAAATGTTAAAAACGCCTTTACATATTTGCTCATGAGATATTCAGTCCGCCAATTTTTAAAAAAAAGAACCAATACTAATCCAGAAAACAGCCCATAAAGCAAAGCTGTGTATTGATTAAAAAACATAAAACTTATAGCGTGAAGAAGTAGAGCCAAGAAAGCACCTATAAAAACTAGACTTTCAAATTTCTCGTGTGAATAAATTCTAAGTTGTTGTATAATACGCATAAATTAAGTCATTGGTTAATGGTGAAACTAAAATTCACTGTATAGGATAAATAGCTTCTGTTTAAAGATAAATATTATCTATCGAAAGTTAATAAAACTAAAATTTAATTAACCAGATTGTTACATAAATAATGCTAGTTCCCGTATGACGGTTTCTTGCTCAAATGACAGTTATCGAAATCTCTGACGTGAAAAAATATTTAAAGCATATATCTTTAGATTGATTTTTATTTTTCTAAATGAATCACTATTTTAAACTCAGCTTTAATTAGCTGATTAATTAAATGCACGTACGAATTGAAAGTAAGAGACAGACAGAGCTTCATCAAATTTCTTGATTTGTTGCGCCAGGATTTGCTCCAACATCCTGAAACTTGGGAAAACAAAACCCTTACCCGACTTTCTGGAAGCTTTGGTGACATATACAGAAGATATCCAAGGGTATTATGATAATACAGGCGCAAATGTAGATGCTGGAAAAGCTGCATGGTCAACATTTGCTGATATTTTCAAGGGAGCTAAAGTTTACGAGTAATAAATAGTAAGCATTAAATAACCATAAATGAATAAAATAAAAAGAGAAGCCGGTGATAAAACTAAGTTCTTTACTTTGCAAAAGTAAAGAGCTTTGGCAGTATTTTTTGACGAAGTAAAATCAAATCCAAATATAAATGTAGCTATTGAGTATGAAGGAGATGTATATCTACAGTACAAAACAGAAGTTTATGTAAGTATATGGCAAAATTTCACCCCCTTTAAAGCATATTTTACCACAAAAAATAAAAAGTAACTAATTTCTTTGCGTCCTTTGAGACAAAAGAAAAGTATGAAAGCAAACCTTAGAATATTATTTCGCAACTGGTTCACTCACCTTTTAATAGTTTGGATCATTTTAAATCTATCTAGCATTGTGTCATTTATTAATAGGAGCAATCGAGATGTAGCTTTTACGAACCAAGATGGATCACCTATACCCCTATGGCAATACTTTGGGAATTATAACTTTCATCTTTCTGATATAGTGGTTATGGCATTATTTCTATTCCTAGCTGAAGTAAACTATTTGTTTTTGTTCAAAAGAATCCATTGGTTATTGCTGCTCCTGACCTCTTTATCAACGGGAACTGCGACCTTTATAGTATTAGCATTGATACATCCTGAAAGAATAAGAATTCTGGGGCTCATATCTGGCACAGCGCCTATTTTAATGATGAGCGCTTACGCCTTGGTGTATGCCATCATACGGGATTATTATTATGATATCCGTAATCAAAAAGAAATTAAACTTCAACAATCAAAAAATGAACTTGACGCACTAAAGGCACAGCTTAATCCGCACTTTCTTTTTAACTGCTTAAATTATCTATATGGAACTGCTTTAAACGAAAAAGCACCGACAACTGCAGATGGTATTGACAAACTGTCAACAATGATGCGTTATACCATAACGGGAATACATGAAACTTTTGTTTCCCTGGAAAAGGAGCTGGGCTTTATAAATCATTATCTGGATTTACAGCAAGTACGTTTACCTCAAAAAGACAATATCAAAATTTCTATTGAGATTCAATCAACTGAAAAACACCTCTCAATTGCTCCCCTTATATTGCTGCCGTTTATAGAGAATGTATTTAAGTACGGGATAAGTTTAGAGGCCCCTTGTTTTATAAAGATAAAAATTGCTATAATAAATCATACGGTAATTATGGAAACTTATAATAATATTTTTAGTCACACAAATGAAGTTAAGGGTAATAATACAGGTATAAAAAATACCGTCAAACGACTGAATTTACTTTACCCAAATCGCTATAAGCTTGAACAATCAAACTCAAACAACCAGTATAAGACACGACTTACACTAAAATTAGAAAATTAACTTATCATGAAAAAAATAGTTTTACTGTTTTCAGGCTTCCTGCTTTCTTTCATTACAATTGCTCAGGAAAAAGATTTTACACTAAATGTTCAAATTAGTAATGCGAAAAAAAACACCAGGATTTATCTGGTTTATCAGAACAATGGAAAAAAAATTATAGACTCAGCCGTACACAGGAAACAAGCCTATGTTATTACAGGCAAGATAAACTACCCTCTAAATGCTACACTGGTTTTAGACAATGAAGGGTTGGGCGTACAAACAGTTATTCAAAAAATGAAACAGGGAGAGGATATTATTTCTTTGAGATTTTACATATACCCAGGAGTTATCAATTTAAAAACAGACAAGCTGGTTAAAAATCCTCTATTTATAAATTCGGCAATAAATACGGATTACTTAAGGCTTCAAAGCATACTAAAGCCTATACGGGATAGGCAAATGTATATAAGCAACCAAATAAAAGCCGGTGATTATATACAAAATGGGAATGAAAAACCGCGTAAACCTGTAACAGCTGGTGATTCGGTGAAGATGGTCCGTATGGGACGGGAATTAGATAGTTTAAAAAAAGCTACGAAGCCACTTTTAGAAAAATTCATAACTCAAAATCCAAATAGTTACATTTCACTTGTTTCATTAGAAGAATATGCAGGAAGCTTTCCGGATCTATCAGTTATTGAACCCATGTATAACTGTCTCGGTTATGGCGTTAAAAATACAATTACCGGAAAAGCGTATTCTAAATTTTTATCGGATCGTAAAAACCTAGTTGTGGGCACACAAGCACCTCTATTCTCTCAAAATGATACAGCAGGAAATCCTGTGAGTCTCATCTCCTTTAGAGGGAAGTATGTACTACTCGATTTTTGGGCATCGTGGTGTGCACCTTGCAGGCAGGATAACCCAGCGTTAGTAAAAATATTTAATGATTTTAAAGATAAAAATTTCAGTATATTAGGTATATCTCTTGATGAAATTGATGGCAAAAAATCTTGGATTAAAGCGATCAACGAGGATCGTTTAGATTGGACACAAATATCTGATTTAAAGCATTGGGATAACAAAGTGGTAAAATTATATAGTGTGCGTGCCATACCGCAGAATTTCTTAATTGACCCCAACGGTACAATTGTCGCAAAGAATTTAAACATCAAAGAGCTTAGGAAAAAACTGGAAGAAATTCTATCGAAATGATAAAAGCAATTGTTATAGATGATGAACCCACTGCGCTTGATATTATAAAAAATCATGCGGAGAAAGTAACATACATCCAATTATTAGCCACGTTTGTAAGTGCTGTGGAAGCATTAACGTATATCCAGCAAAACCCTGTTGACCTTATATTTTTGGATATTCATATGCCCGATTTGTCAGGATTAGAATTTGCCTCAATGATTAAGCGACATCAACAAGTAATATTTACAACAGCCTACCCAGAACATGCTTTAAAGGGCTTCGATTTAGCTGCTACAGATTATCTGTTAAAACCAATAAATTTCAACCGCTTTTTACAGGCCTGCCTGCTGGCTGAGAGTAGGTACAACAGCAGCTTTACAAAAGCCAGGCAATCAGAAAATCTTTTTGTAAAAGATGGTAACAATTGGATAAGAATAAAATTAAACGAGCTGCTTTATGTGCGCGGAGAAGATAACTACATCAATCTTGTAGAAAAAAATAAACGGACATTAGTACGGATGACGCTGAAAGAACTCCAAAAAAAACTCCCTTTAGAACAATTTTTGAGGATTCACAAATCCTATATTATTTCAATATCTAAGATTGAAAAGATAGAAAAGCAACAGGTCACTATCGCTGGGACGCAAATCCCACTAAGTATGCTTTCCGTCGATGCATTATTACAAAAGGTCGACGAATTGGGTTAGTACCCCCGGCCATTTGAAAAAGTTTCAGTTAGCGGCATGCTGGCCAAAGATTCTATTATTTATGTCAATTTATCAAGTAAAATTTGACTGCTTTTCCGCAAAAATTTCAGTTCTTTAAGCACGGTATTTTTTTTTGTGAAATTCTTAATACAGCCGGCCGGTAACTATAAATTATTTGTGATAATATTAACCGTGAGCTTTTGATCGAAATACCCTAAAAATCCAACTAGCGGCATTAACTTGGTTAGTCTCCCTCAGATAGGCTAGCCTATTTTTCAGTCTTTAATACCTGGGTTATGAAAATATCTAATTATTATATTGAACTACAGATGTACTGCCACGGACGTTACATCACGATTGCCAATTTTGACAAGAACAGCTGCGAAAATATTATTCATGAATTATTTGATGAACTGCTCGGTGAACAAGAGGCTTCAGACAGCAGACTGCTGCGCTTTCATTGATATTAATCGTTTAAAGCTAAAATATTATCCCCCTCGCCTACAAAGGTTCGGGGGGTAATAGTATTTTTTTTAAATCCACATGAGAGGTTGGAATTGCAACTTAAAAGTGGATACTTTTCATAATTTCCAGTATTTTCTTAAGCTTAATCGCCTGTCCAATTTTGCAATTTAGATGGAAGTTTTAACTTAACCAACCCGTTAGGCTTTAGCCTTGCAAAAATTTTGATATGTGTCGTTTGAGGCCTAGCACTGAAATTAGTTACAGCTACCAAATTGGAATGGCCTGACGTACTCGAATTATCCTGATATGCTATGCGGGCTGGAATATTTCCATAGCGGATCCCAATAAGAATGGAGTATCTCTTGTAAAGCACCAGCTCCTTCCACTAGAAGATTTACTTCCGAAAGAAATCCTGGATAGAGATTATCGGATCCGACGACATAGGCTTGATCGTCAATGATCATAATTTTCGCGTGATTCCCGGGAGCTGACTCTACCCGATCTTTGATAAAACCACTCGCGTCGATCACTGACATTGCAGCACTTCCGATGACACCTTCGCGTGGCGGTTTTTCGGTTAATGGAGGTTGCTTCAATGTTGCAGTATGCCCTTCTTTGGTGAGATCAGGCCACTTATATGTTTCTCCTTCAATTTGTCGGTCCAAAGGCACCTGATCCGTGTAGTAAAATGGTGCTACACGCAGTCGTGTCAATGCTTCTGCTCGCGCACCGTCTGTATCTGGCAGCAATTGATCCGTCTTCTCATCATGCGTCATGTAATATTTGAGCAGATCAAAGGTTCTTTTGGCTCCCGAACCAAATGAATACTGATCTCCTTGCGCTCCAGCGCCAGCGTCGAGGGGAGAAACGACAATATGTACTTGAAGATTTTTATTGTTCAACAAAGCCTCCAATAACCACTGGCACACTACATGATCAGACCAATTCTTTTTCCAAGCACTGATCAAATCCATTTGGGACATTTTGATGGACGATTTTGCATTCTTGATGAGTTTTTCTTTCATCACTTCCGAAGCTTTCTGGAAGTCTTTTTCCAGACTTTCGCCATTCCAATACTTCCCTAAAGTCAGGGTTCGACTAGCTTCTTTATATTCGTCAAACTTGTCGTAAGTATCATACGGAGTTCTTTCTGCAAAGACCTCTTTTCCCAAGTCAGCTAGCGTATTTAAGTCATCTTCCCGAATACCTTCGACTTTCAACATTTCTTCAGAAGAACTACCTGCTTCTACTTCCTTTGGATTCCCTCGTCGATGGAGATCGATCAGTGCGCGCTGGCTAGTCTGCATGTAGGCTATCGCTGTTGGATCGGCAAGAGGATCAATAGGTCTTGTTCGATCTTTATCCGCATTTTCCCATTTCTTTTTTGACACATTGAACGATTCCTTCGTCAGTAAATCATTGCCCGTCTCCCACATCTGATTCAAAAACTGTTGTGCGCCATAAGCAGCATCACCATGCACCACCACAGATACATCATGCACAGGTGGATAGCTTCGAAACAAATCCATATTTAGATTGTGTCCACCCACAATTGCTTCTGTACCGTCCATGGCAATTATTTTGGTATGATTCCACGTCATCTTGGTATCTTCCGCTCCGATAATTGCGGTACCAAAAACTTTGGCTTGAATCACTGAAATAATCCCAGCACCTAATCGATAGAATCTCCCCATCCAAAACTCTGGCATGACCTCCCAGTATGCTGATCTCAATCTGCACAACCGTACAAGAGCCGCTTTGAAATCCATAAAATTGGCTGGTTCACCTAAAGGAACCATGGGAGTTTGCCCGAAAATAAAACGGAATTGTGTCGGTTGTGTTCTATTCATTCGCTTAGTCAAACACGTGTCTATCGCTCCCAAAATAGCGCGTACCCAATCTGGGTCAGGACTATTTAGCGAAGAAATATCACAACGGTACTTGGTTTTTTGGATCACCTCCACGATCGCCCGTTCAAAATCCTGCTGTGTTTGTTGCGCTTTTTCCATGATGCTTCTTCCAAAAGGCATTCCCCAAATACGCGGAGTATCTAGAATACGCAAATAATTTGTACCACTCAAATAATTAAAATAAGGTGGTACCTTTTCTCTAACCAGATCAATCAGAGATAATTCGTTGGAAAAACATATTTCAAAAATGTCCACGCCATTTGTCGGTTGCACATTATATTCTGATACTGCGCCACCCATCACATAAACCGTCAGGGAATTCCCAACCATTCGCCCTCCGATTGCCGAAAGTGCTTGTGCATACTGAAGTTCTCCTCCTTTGAGCAAAAACCATTGTTCAGATTTAGTATCGAAATAATAGGATTGATCATTATAATGATCAAACGTTCCACAAGACCCAAAAAGAAAAATGCATCCATTGATACCCAATACGGTCGTGCTTATCACTCCGCCTTTATCCGTAAGTGGCGGGCATGGAATAGTTCGCCAAGTAGAATTGTCCGCATCAAATACAAAACTAGATCCCGAACCACCTACGACGTAAAATTTGTTTCCAAAAACAGCGCATCCGTGCTTTCCTTTGGGCTCCGGCATGTCGGGAAGTGTCGACCAGACATTCGTTATGGTATTGTATACTTCACAGGATTTCACTGGTCCTGCGCCTTGACCAATGTAACTATTTCCCCCGAACACATAGATCAAGTCTCCGAAGGCTACAACTGCTGGAGAAACACGAGACAAATTCATACAGGCAACGTCTGTCCATACCTGAGAATCGGTATCATAACACGCTACTCGGTTCGAAAACGTAGAACGTCGATCACTACCCATTCCTCCAATGACATAGATCTTATTCCCAACAACTGCAGAAGACACAGAAGTACGAAAAATCATCCCATTTGGATCATTCAATACCTCCCACTCTCCTCTAGGTTTAAGTTCTGCGTCCAATGGTAGTCTAAAAAAATTGGGAGACTCCGCAGTTGGCCCCTTACTTCCTCCGCCCAAATAGTAAATATATTGGCCCACTATTGCGCCAGTTCCCGTAAAACGGGGAAATGGCAATTTGGGCCCTGCAACATGCTGTTTTACAACAGGTAGATATTGTTCCGCCATAGTCAAGTTGATGTTAAAAATTAAGAATTTTAAAAAATTGATGTTTTTATATACGAATTGCAAACATCCCTCCTACAAAAATTTCCACTTTACCCAAGCCTCATTTGTCCGTTCAATGGTGACAGGATAAGCAAACTTGTAGGGTGGATCACCGACGACATCATCCATATAGTAAGTGTTAAATGGATTACGCCCAAGAATAGACGACACTTGCCGCACATACGGCCTCATCGCAAACATACTAGTCCGCGTCTCGCCTCCTCCCATCTGATCAAACTTCTGATGGTTAGTATTGATCAATTTTCGTAGCGAGACGACATCACGTTCTACAGAACTTGGTTGTGAGAATCTGGTCCCCCATTTGGTCAAGTAAGCCCTAGCCATCTTATAGACTAATTCAGGAACTGGAGTAACTTCCTCCGAGTAATTACCAGCCTTATATTCACTATCCGATGTGCAGTTTCCCGCTACCGTACTATGTCTCCCTCGACAAGCGAACAACTCATATCCAACAGGTTGCACCAATGAAGCGGGAGCTAAAGGATCGGTCAACTGCGCATCATCTGCGATGTACCGCCATTTATCCCAAGGCCACCAAGAATTTTTTAATTTAGGAACATTTCCTCTTTGTGTCATCAATCCATTTGGTCTGGGAACCAAAGCGTTGAAAGGTCTGTCTACTGGTTGAACACACATATCCCAGGCATATACGCCAACATAGTTTACCACATTTGGTGGTAGCTGAGTAAAAATACCGTACCACTCTCCCGTACCGGGAACAGGATCTATTGCAAAAATGTTAACCTGTATATTTTTGACTTCTGCGGGACCGTAGGCATACAAAAACCACGCTGCCATAATACATTCTACTGCGCCGCGACTATGCCCAATGAAATTAAATTGCTTCTTTCCCTGATCTTTCGCAGCCTGAGCTGCGGTGTTTGCAGCATGTAATGCAAGAGCAGGAGCCGCATAACCACTGATTTGCCCTGTTTTAGAATATTGATTTCCTCCGGAATACTTTTCCGAATACTTATGCAGTGATGCATCCACCTGAAGCAGTCCGTCAAGAAACAAAGGCTCACTGTCATCTTCGTTCGTCGCCCAATCATTTTCGCCTACGCCTCTCACCGAAATGCTTGGCGCCTCCGCTTTTAAACTTTCAGAAATATCGCAGTGAATTCTGATCGGAATATACCCCGTTTTGTCACTGTATATTTTCATGTCACTTCTAGAACGCGTCGCTTGTCCCTCATCACGGGAGCATCCCGTTCCACCGAAACAAATCGTAAAAATGGCATCTGAATCTTCTTGAATTGCGGTAGGTACAGGCTCTTCCGTTCCTATCGCCATACCAAGCGGACTTTTCAACAGATGATCTTCTCCAGAGAGAAATACAATTTCAAAAACCGATGAAATCGAGATTTCGCTGGATGTAGCCTTTAACGTGGCATCTGCTTCGTCAACCTGCACAAAAAGTTGATTGGCAGCTGCTAATGCAGCTTTATCATGTTCAAAGTCGACTATTTGAAAAACCTCTGTCAGCCCTATCGTATAGCTGTTCGTTGCGAGCACATCGACGGTATCTGCCATCAACGAAACGTACTTTCCACTGTAAGACATCAAAGCGACAATTTTTCCATCAATCACGGATAACTGAAAAGTTTCCGAATGCCCTATACTGTCACTTTGTGCGCGAAGAATACCGTCTTCGCCGACCATTACGTACTTTGAATTTTCAAACTTCAACGCAATTGTAATGGAATTTTCAACTGTTACTTCTGTCTCCATATTAAATTATTAGTACTAAGATTTCAAAATAAGCTACCCGAAAAAATAAATACGAGCCGATCGAATATAGAAATAATAGTTCCGCTTGTAAGGCATTACGGACAGTCATAAGATCTAGTAATAATTTAATAAATGAGATAAAAAACGTTATAAAAGACATATATAAAGCCAATTACACAGCTTTGTTAGAAGTACTGTAACACCGTTGAACAATCGAAATTGTCCACAATTTGTCCACCCCATATGAAACATAAGAACTGAATCTATGACCAATTTACGCCACAATACATGCATGTTATGTAAATCGTCAGCGTAATTTGGACATAGTTCACTAAAAACTAAGAGATTGTTTTCCTAAAAAAGATTTAACTTCAATTATCATGGGAAGACCAAGTATCCTTTTATCCAAAAATGATGGCAATCATCTACGGAGCTTACTAAACTTGAGATTTCAAAGCTACAATTCCGTCAATATATTTCCTTTCCATTATCTTTGGATTGAATGCTGTTATCTCTCTCAGTGATTTGATTGTAGCAGACTCTAACTTCCATGCGACGTCTCGATCAAAAACTAAATAACGTTGCCCGTCCACTGTGAGGATCTCAATCAGATATATATTATACTTATCCAATATATTCTGTGCGCTTAAAGGGGTGATACTTCGAATTTGATCTGCAGCATAGGAGACACTGTCGATAGTCAATTTGTCTGCGTCCAAACTAAGCTGTTTAATGGAGAAATTCTTCTTAAGCTTGGAATAATCTAGAAACGAAATCATAGACATAAAAAATATAGAGGTCAAACTTATGATAAGTATGAGTACGATTTCCTTGTGCCAAGACCTAAAAAAAATTAGTAAAACCGCTAAATGAACAAAGAGAAGGATAGGTCCAATCCGTCGCAAGAAAAACTCACTATAAGAAAGACTTAATCTTTTATTTTGCATATAACTTAATTTAAGATCAATCGGGAGTAAGGTACAAAAAATTACAAAGAAAGTCACTTTCACTTGTTCCAATGAACAATGGATACTATCTCCGCCGAATATGCCCCGAACGATTTCGGCGGCTCTTTTTCTCGAATTCTTCCATATTCGGAGAGAACTGATATTTGAAGTCATTTATAAAAGCGACATAATCATTCAATACTTTCCTTATAACTAGATTAACCATGTTGTATCAAGATACAAAATAGATATGTAACTTAGCTACTGAGTTATATATTAAAACAATGGGAATTTCCTGGGTTCGTAAGTTAACATTTATATGTATTTTATCAATAGTCCTGTTATCGCAGGCTTTTGGTCAATCCCTTATTTTGGATTCCATACGTAGAAATTCAGTTTTAATCAATCATCAATCATTGGTTGATTTCTTGCACGCTGATCCAAAGACAGCATTTGTTATAGACGGGATCGACTATCCAATCGATCACAGAGATAAACTCAATAAAAAATTGGCTGCCATAGAAAGCCAGATCGTTTCTTTTGATTATATAAAAAATGAAGGACAAATCGGTTGTAATCCAAATGATATCCTTGTTATCTGCACAAAGGAATTCCTTAAAATGAAACGAGCAAAATCGAAAATAGTACAGCAGGACACAATCAGGGATCCTCTTCCAGAAATCAACGAGGTATTTCCTGAGCCCCCTGATGGCTCAGTTGGATTCAAAAATTGGGTTATCAGTCATTATGAAGTGCCAACGGCTGCCAAGAAGGCAAAAGTAAATGGCAAACTGATCATCAATTTTACGGTTGGAGAAGATGGTAAGCTCAGTAATTTCCAGATAGCCAAAGATATTGGTTATCAAACTGGTGAAGCGTTAATAACATTGATTCGAAAATCTAGTCCTTGGAAACCAGGATTTCAAAATGGTCATGCTGTAAAGTGTAGATACACCTTCCCGCTGTTGTTTAGTGCAGGGATGCTAAAATTAGAAAACGATGCAAGAAAAACTAAATAATTAACGTGTGGAACAAACCAAATTATTATGGTTAGAAAAAACATATAAATTTCCTCATAGGGTATATACTGCTATCACGAAAACTAAGATCGAAACACTGGTTAGTTTTGAAGAACTTAGTCTGATGACCCGTCATCACGACGGGTACATTCGTGAGGTAGCTATCGTGAAATTAATGAAGCTTTTTCCCTCGGCAAGCATTGCATATCTGGTGCAGCTATTTGGGGAATATGTTATGGAAATTTATTTGATGACTATCGCACAGATTATGCTACTTCAAAAAAGTAGATGAAGGTTCAATTAGATTTACTTTCCATTAGCTATGAAACGATATTGATTTAAATTATTTTTATCCACCCACAAAACAAAACTAATGTTTATCTTAGCCCCAAAGAAAATAATGTTATTATGACAACTTTAAAGGCGTTCGACCAACACATCGTTCCTTAGACCCCCTCACCTAAAAGCATCTTGCATACCGCAGGATTTATTATTGCCAGTTTTTTTACAAAACTGACTGGTATTTTATTGTCATATTTTTTACATAAATTACTTATTAATGAAGAAAGCATTTTTTCTTTTACACATCGCTATTGTTCTGGCAGGGCTGTCTGCCATTTTTGGGAAACTCATTATTTTAAATGAAGTATTACTCACTTGGTATAGAATGTTGTTTGCAACTATCATACTTTTTATAGCCTCTCCTTTTTTAAAGGAGAGCGCTAAAACAATAAACCGAAAAAATTATTTCCAAATATTGTCTGTTGGTTTTCTACTTGGGTTACATTGGGTATTCTTTTATGGAAGTATTAAATATGCAAACATTTCAGTCGGAGTGGTATGCTTTTGTCTCACTGGCTTTTTTACGTCTATCTTAGGTCCGTTAATAAAAAGGCAAAAGGCGTCATGGATCGAAATACTCTTAAGTTTATTGACACTTATCGGAATATTCCTAATTTTCAGTTTCGATACAATGTATAGAACAGGAATTATACTTGGCATAATATCTTCACTATTGGTCGCTCTTTTTACTATTTTTAATGAGAAACTGAGTAAGGATTTTGATGCAATCATGATTACTCGAATAGAAATGCTGGGCGGTACAGTAGGAATCGGCGTGTTACTACCTATGTTCCTTTATTTTAATCCAGTCGAATATCTAGTCCCGACTTTAACAGATACTGGTCTTCTAGTGCTTCTTGCTGGTGTATGCACTGTTCTTATGTATGTATTGTTAAACAAAGCACTCAAATACATTTCAGCATTTACCGTAAACCTCAACTTCAATCTTGAGCCGATCTATTCGATCATACTCGCCGTTGTATTTTTCAAAGAGTATAGTGAGTTAAGTCTACCATTCTTTATTGGGCTTGCCCTGATTGCTCTCTCTTTGGGGCTACAAATGAATCGTGTTCTAAGAACTAAAGGTTAAAAAAGAAGAATCTCTGTCAATTAATAAGGAGATTAAACTCTATAATTATGTCGTATAGAGTACATACCTCAATGAAAAGTCTAACATAAAATGAGAAATGAACACTAGTGTCCCATTAAAATCGGGACACTAGTGTTCATTTACATCTCCTCAAAGTGGTATAGCATATAAGCTGTAGTAAAAATAGAAGTCTGACTTTTACATAGATAATGTACTCATTTGCAAATATCAACGTTTCCGATGACTTTCAAATCTTTGAACCTTTGAGAAATAAAAAAATGATCCTTTAAAAAAGTAATTGCTGGAATAAATTATTGAAATTTGTAATACAAAATTAGTACAAATGGATATCTTAAGATTAAGTACCGAGTGGGCAAAGTCAGAATTATTCTCAGCCAAAATAATTGGTTTATTCAGTGTTATCGTAATTCTAAGCGCAATTGGTTTCGCTTTATGGGGTAAAACAACTACCGCCAAAGCTTTTGTAATTCCTTTAATCGTTTCAGGCCTTTTTCTTATAGCTGTCGGTATTGGGCTGTATGCAGCTAATAAACCACGACTGGAATCATTTCAAAAAGAATACAACACGAATGCCAATGCATTCGTCCAAAAAGAGATTGAACGTACCACAAAATCCCAAAATGATTTTAAAACGGTATTTAATGTATTGCCTCTTATTATCATTACAGCAGCAATCCTATTTATGGTTATGCCATCTGCTAACTGGAGAGCAATAGCGGTTACATTAATTGTCACTGCTTCTTTCCTACTGATCGTAGATAGCAATACTTCAGCAAGGAATAATTCATATCGTGAACAGTTGATGAAATATACAATATCGTGAAAACTATAATACCCCAAAAAGATAATTCATTTGTTTACTCATGTACCTCAAAGGATCAATGGGGCTATGAGCAATTTGTACCTGAACATATCTTAGCCTTCCAATTGTCCGGAGAAACGCATATTTTTCATCAACAAGGAGTTTTTGTACTGAAGAAAGGACGAATACTCTTGGCTCATCGCAATCAATTTGCAAAATCTCTAAAAATTCCCGCCACTGATAACGAATATAAAGCGGTTTCGATTATTCTGAAAACCGAGGATTTAAAAAAATTTGCGGCAATCAATAACATTGTTTGTGATAAAAAGTATTCGGGTAAGAAGAATATCGTATTAAAACCTGACAGTTATTTAAAAAGTTATTTTCAATCCTTAATTCCATATTTGGAACATCCAGAAGATGGAAATGGCAGAATGGTATTTTCCAAAATTTCGGAAGCGATAGAATTGTTATTAAATTTAAACACCGAACTTAAAAACTTTTTCTTTGATTTTAGTGAGCCCCATAAAATCAATCTCGAAGATTTTATGCGGGATAATTATCATTACAAGGCCCCATTAGAGAGTTTTGCAAAACTTACCGGAAGAAGTATTGCGTCATTCAAGCGAGATTTTATTAAAATCTTTAATATCTCCCCTGCAAAATGGCTAAAAGATATGAGACTGAAAGAGGCTTATCGTCTTATCCATCACGAGAATAAAAGACCACCAGATATCTATTTGGATTTAGGATTTGAAAACCTATCCCATTTTTACACAGCATTTAAAAATAAATATGGCGTAACGCCAACCGAAAGTTTAAAAATCAAAAAACAATACCGATGAACTACGAACAAAAAATTTTGGAAGCGGAAGACCGATTGGCCATTCGTGAGCTAGTAGACAATTATGCCTTCTATGCCGATTCAAGAGATGCTCAGGCTCAAATGGCTTTATTTACAGAAAAAACCAATTTTGAAGTGTATTATGACCCAAAATCAGGTATCCCGTCACAGGTCATAAGCAGCAGAGCAGATTTGTTTCCTGTATTTGACAATCTTAATACATACAATACCACTATGCACTTTAATGGGCAAAATTCCGTAAAACTGAATGGTAATGAGGCAACAGGTATAGTTTATTGTATAGCACATCATCTAACTATTGAGGATGGCATACAAAAGTTGATGGTTGCAGCCATCAAATACCATGATACTTACATAAAACAAAATGGAAATTGGCTTTTCGCGGAGCGGAAGTTAATGGTGGATTGGATTGAAAATAGATGAAATTAAGTACATCCTTAATTTCAGTTATCCTAACATGGGGAATAAAGGAAACTTAAAAAAGAAAACCAATACAATCCGAACAAAAATTAATTTGTTCGGATTGTATTGACAATAGCTTCAATTAACTTTTTGGTACAAATGTATTTCTTAAGACATTCATATACGCTTCATCAGTTCCCCCATTGCGGATATCGATAAGTGGCTGTAGATCCGAACCAATTACGTAGCGCAAAACCGATGTATTATCTGTTGCCGCTTTGAAAACTGCTGCGGCAACATCTTTGGTTGTTGAGCCACCTCCACTATAAATACTTTTGAATACTTCATCCATTTCTTGCAAATACTCGCTGTAATCCGTTAAGGACTCATCAGTCGCAAAATTTGCTTTTGTAGTTTGTTCAAAATTCGTAGCAATGTTTCCTGGCTCAATGATTTTTACCTTTATATTCTGTGATGCCAATTCAAATGAAAGTGATTCAAAGAAACCTTCCAACGCAAATTTGGATGCTGCATAAG
The DNA here is from genome assembly GCF_002933815.1 of Sphingobacterium sp. HMA12. Taxonomy (GTDB): domain Bacteria; phylum Bacteroidota; class Bacteroidia; order Sphingobacteriales; family Sphingobacteriaceae; genus Sphingobacterium. The sequence goes on along the minus strand of NZ_BEYR01000001.1, from coordinate 1,126,109 downwards.
TCGAAACCAAAGGAACTGTTACGCGGCCAACGCCAGAAGTAATCGTAATGACGCTTCCACTTTTTTGTTTACGGAAATATGGTAACATGGCACGTGTGACTTCTAATGTCCCGAAAAAATTAACTGCAAACTGACGCTGAATTTGCTGTGCTGTCGTTGCCTCAAATAATCCGTGTTGCCCAAAGCCGGCATTATTTAGCAGAACATCTATGGTCCCAAATTTAGTAATTGCTTTGCCAATTATACTCTGAATATCTTTTGTATTTTCTACATCTAGAGGTAAAACCAATACATTATCTGTATTTTGCAAAATATCCTGTTTCTCAGGGCTTCGCATAGTAGCAACGACATTCCACCCCTCATTAGCAAAATATAAAGCAGTCGCTTGTCCAATACCAGAAGAAGCTCCCGTGATAAAAATTGTTTTATTCATGCTATCTTTTTTATTCTCATTAAATAGTTTATGCATTAATCCAATATATTTCTCCTCATAATTCGAAGTTCATAAATTGCGAATCGGCTGAATATCATTTTCCAAAACATAACGCTTTTGATTATTTCAATCCATAAAGTATGAGCCCTACCTATTCAGATGGAAAACCGAGTGATTAAGAAACTTTTGGGAATTTCCTTTTGCGCTTAAAGTTGAAATAAACTTCTCATATGTCTTGCAAACGTTAGATCATCCATTGAAGTGCGATCTTTTATCCAACCTTTGGCATCCTCACCGACAATGTAACGGAATTGATCTGAGCCATCTGTTGCTGCTTTAAAAATCTCGTCTGCAACTTGCTCCGCGGAAGCCACATTTTCCCCCATTTGACCGAGTTTTGCCAAAGCAGCTTCACTAAATGCGTCATAATCTGTCAATTCAGGTTTTACAGCAAAAACCTTTGCCGATGTTTCGTGAAAAGGAGTTGCTACACCACCGGGTTCTACTAGTTTTAAGCTGATATTTTGCGAAGCTAATTCGTACGACAGAGCTTCTGAAAAACCTTCCAATGCGAATTTTGAAGAGACATACATTGAAATTAATGGGATGCCAATTCGACCACCGGCTGAGCTCACGTTGATGATTGCACCCTTTTTTTGTTGTCTGAATTGTGGTAAAATGGAACGAATCACATTCATTGTGCCAAAAACATTTACTTTAAACTGCTTTTCGATTTGTTCGGGCGTTAATGCTTCAAAAATTCCATATTGACCAAATGCAGCATTGTTTACCAACAGATCCAGAGTTCCAAACTTTTTCAAACCTGCTTCTAAGCTGCTCTGGATTGAAGAAATATCTTCCAAATCCAAACGGGTTACCAATACATTCTCAAGTTGATTCAATTCATTTTCTGCCTCTGGATTACGCATTGTTGCAATTACATTCCAGTTATTTTTGGCAAAAAGAAGAGCTACGGCCCTTCCAATTCCTGTGGAAGAACCTGTGATTAAAACGGTCTTGTTCATATGTAAAAATTATTTTATAAAGTGGACGGACTTACGCCAAAGCGGTTTTTGAAGGCATAAGAAAAATGCGATAAAGTTTCAAAACCAACTTCCAGATAAACGTCTTTTGATTTCATTTTTTTGTTCTCAAGTAAATAATATGCTTCATCTAAACGCCTTTTTTGCAGCCATTTATTAGGTGAGGTCTGAAAAATCTTTTCGAAATCTCTTTTAAAGGTCGCCAAGCTCCGACCTGTTAGGAAAGCAAATTGGGACAAAGGTACATTGAAACGAAAATGCGTATTCATAAAAGCCTCTAAGTTGATTTTTCCCGGAATACCGAAATGAAAAAGCACATCTTTCAGAGAATTGTCTTGAAGTAGCAAAAGATGAATCATCTCCAATTTCTTCACAACAGCAAATTCTTCGGTTATTCTCTTTCCGAACCAATGTTCTAAACCTTGGAAATAATCGATAATCATCACCTCTCTCTCTATCTTGAAAAGACTTCCTTTGACGTTTTTATCAGATAATAAGTGATTTTCGTCTGCAAATTTTTTAAGCAAATTTTCATCTAGAATTACCGAAACTGCCTTAAAACCTTCATCCTTATTGGGGTACTTTACAAATCGAATCAAAGCATTTTTCCTATACAATACCACGTCACCCTTATGATAAACATATTTGGTATTTCCATCGTAAGCTTCCATTTCACCCGAAACAATATACGAAATACCATGTTCTTTGATGAATTGCTCTCCAGCCTTATTACTCTTTGTATAACAAGCTCGCTGAATTCCGTAGATGTCTTCTTGCTGTTTCATACGATTATTCTTTCACCACGAATTGATTCCAAACTCAAACACCTTCAAATCAATCATTTCCCCAATAAGAAGTATGATAAATTTTCTTGATGCTTCAACCTTATTATTATTGACTGATACAAAATTACGACCAATACCATTAATTAAGTTTCTTTAAAAGCTCAATTTTAGTGTCTTAAAAAGCTCAAAAATCATAATTCAAATAGTTGAACCATATTCAAATTAGGTTCTGACCATAATTTCTAAATACATTAAAAAAAAGTTAAATTGCTAACAAACTAACCTCTATTTAATACAAAGTTTTTCCTGATTAATTAAGTTGAGCTTATTAGAAACAAGTATTTGATCGTTACAGAAGGTAAATCAAGTGATCTGTTTTCGAAATTTGTAATGTAAAAGCTAAAAAAATGAGAACAATTAAAGAGATCTATATCAATGGTGAGTTTGTAGCGTCCAAAGGCACAGAGGTTTTTGACCTAATCAATCCTACTACCAACATCAAAGAAGCAGAAGTTGTGTTAGGAAACGAAGAGGATGTTCAACTTGCCGTAGAGGCTGCTGAAGAAGCCTTAAAAACTTTTTCTCAAACTTCTAAAAAAGAAAGAATTCAGTATCTAAGACAATTACATGATGCTGTTGAGGCCCGAATTCCGGAACTCATCGATGTAATGGTCAGAGAATACGGAGGTACTTACCAGTTTGCTTCCATGATCAATGCCTATTCGTTAGATGACTTCAAAACCATGTCAGAAGTATTGAACGATTTTGAGTTTCAACAAAATACCGGAAAATCAAAAGTAAATTTACAACCTGTGGGCGTGGTGGGAATAATTATCCCTTGGAATATGAGCAACGGTTTTATTTGTACCAAAATTGCTTCGGCAATTGCCGCCGGTTGTACAGTGGTGATTAAACCTAGCGAAATGAGTGCCCAACAAACGCAGGTTATAGCAGAATGCATCCATGCAGCTGGACTTCCCAAAGGCGTGGTAAATATCGTTAACGGATTAGGGAATATCGTTGGCGCTGAAATAACGAGAAATCCAGGTATCTCCAAAATTTCATTTACAGGCTCTACAAATGTAGGACGTATTATTGCTAAAGGAGCAGTTGACACTATGAAGCGAGTAACTTTGGAACTGGGTGGAAAGTCGCCCAATATTATTCTAGATGATGCCAATCTCCAAGAAGCTATTCCATTGGCTGTGATTGCCGCATTCTTGAACAGCGGGCAGGCTTGTGCTGCAGCTACAAGATTAATCGTTCCTGCCACGAAATTAGAAGAAATCGTTAATTTTTAGTTAGAAAATATTTCACTTAAAAAAGCCAATTTGCATAATAGAAATCAGCAAGTTGGCCTTTAAAAAGTAATTTGTCACTTATAATCCCCTTAGTACTATTAGCTACTTATTTTTATCTCATCCCCATTTGAAATTGGGTTTATCAGATAGCCAGAGTTCAAGTTCACCACCATTTGCATAATCACGATGAGATAATCTAAAGGAATTATGATCATTCCCATTTAGGAAAGCCCTCTGTATATAACCATTTGCTTTCGAATTTCCTTTTGTAATAATTTTGAAAGTATTTCCTTTGTAATAATCTCCATTCAGTTTAATGGTAACTTCGTCAAAAACTGGGGCAGTGATATCATAAGATGGATCAATGCTAGACCCTCCGTCGATACTAAACAAGCCCATGGCCATTAGCGCGCTTACTCCTCCCATTTGCCCTTGATCTTCATCATGTCCACCATATCCTTTGTCAGGAGTAATAGCCCCATGTGCTTGTTCCTTTACTTTTCTGACCCAATATTGGCTTAGCCATGGTTTACCAGCATGGGCAAAAACATGAGCATTGGAGCAACCAGGCTGATTAGCATAACTTACATAGCCCTGATTATATCCGAACACAAAATCTTTCGCGTCGGATTTTGTAAAGGCAAAATTTAATTTATCACACAAACTATCTTGCCCCCCCATAAGTTCCGTCAGTTTATTTAAATCGTGGGAGAGGCCGAAAGTTGCTTGCCAAGCATTAGCTTCGATATATCCATTCCCGTCCAATGGATCTTCATGTAACCATGTGCCATCGCTATTTTTAGGAAGGACTAATTTCAGCTGCGGATGAAAAGAAGCGGTCCAGCCCTTCGACCTTTTCTTCAGAAAGCTGAAATCTTTCTTTCGGCCAAGTTTAGAAGCCATTTGAGACAGCGCCCAATCTTCAAAAGCCCATTGAATAGTCAATCCCGCATTACCTGGACAATATCCATTCTGATTATAGAAATCCAACTCTTTATCCATATCAAGAGCTAACATTCCTCCTTTTTGATGATTGCGCCACATCGCTTCATATCCTTTAGAAATATCCCATTTTTTGTTTAGATCTCTTTGGTACGCTGATGTAATTAAGGATGTTGCGGGACATCCAGTCATAATATAAGATTCTCCACCGCCATTAGCACCTCTTGGCAGCAATCCACTATTTTTATCATATTCAATTAGACAGGCTGCAAAATCATCCAAAACTTCCGGATAAACCAAACCCCAAAATGTATTTAAATTCCATTGCGTTAACCATAGCGCATCAAAATTGTACATATGGTGTAATACTTTCCCCCCTTTACCTCTTGATAAAGTTCTTACCGTTAACTTACTGCCAATTGTATGCGCGCCCTCTCTTCTACCGCCTTGGAAATAATCCGGATATTGTCCATTGCTATCATCCAGTTTATGTCTACCTAGCAAAGTATGCCAAACATCTGTATAAAATTTAATCTTTTGCTGATCACTTCCCCCTTTGACATCTACGCGAGAAAAATAATTATTCCACTCATTTTGGGACGTTTTACGCAATTTGTCAAAATCCCAATGTGGGACATCTGATTCCAAATTTTGTTTTGCATTATCTAAACTAACATACGAAATAGCCATTTTTATCTGGATCTGATCCCCAGCCTTTACCTTATATTTAGCCAACATTCCAGCGGTGGGTGCATCGTGATAACTCATTCCTTGATTCCTAGGTATTGAATAATTAGGTCCTTCAACTTTCCCTACATTTTCGTAGATCGCCTTATCGGACCATGCGTTCGTATCGTCAAATGGCTTATCTAATTGTATGACAAAGAATATACGAACTTTATCCGGACCACCCCACAATCTTCCCGTGGTATCGAAAAATCCAGAAATTTCTCGATCAGCAGTTCTTTCGGCATGCGCATTGATCATGGTAGTCGTAGATACATAACCTCCGAGATTAAACAAAATATTAGCAATCGCATCTTCTGAATATGTCATTCGATAGAAACTCACGCGATCGCTCGCCGTTTGTTCTACCCATGTTTTATAATCTTCTAAATAAACCCTATGATACCCAGGTTGTACAATCTCGCCATCGTGAGAAAATTTGGATTTCCAAAAATCTTCGCCTTTGGTAGGATTGACAATTCCTGTTGTGGGCATCAAGGTAAGTCCAGACAACATCCAGCAATGGACTTGAGGAAATCCAAGAATTTCAGTAGAATTATAGTTATAACCACCACCATATTGATTTTTATTTCTGGTCAATGGGGCCGCTCCAATCATTCCAAACGGCTGATTACCAGTTATGAAGAAAAAATATCGACCTCTAGCAGATTCAACATAAGGGTTTACCCAGGACACATAATCTACATATCCCTCAGGAGAGGGGTAAACTTCGATTTCCGATAACCCCAAATTAGAGCCATCTCCGTCAGTAACTTCAAATTTTATCCATTTCGTTTCCTTTGAGGGAAAATCAACGACCTTAGGGCTGCCATCATTGGGTATTTGAAATACTGGGACAGAACTCCCATCACTAAAATGAAGTATCCCGCTACCTGTATGTGATTTCGGATCTAGGCGATCATACAAGATTACCTGATTGACTTTTTTTACTTTTGTCCATTCAAGCTGTATCCACGGGTAATCGATTTCACCCCAAAATGTCATACTTGAAGTGGAGGCCCATTCTCCTCTACCTTGCACACGAATTTTTTGATCAATAATATTTGTATCCTCAAATCCTTTCTTCCAGCTGCCAGAAGATTTCACCGTCGCTTCAGTTGCAATATTGTAAGGCCCTGCAAACAATAAAAAAGGACATATAACAAAAAATATTGCCAAGAGAAAGGAGTGAACTTTTTGAGTTATCCAAAACTCAAAAGGTAATTGGTCATTTAAAAGTTTCATACAATCAAATATAAAAAAAGTATAATGTATATACATATATACATCAAGTATTTTTAATGAAAGACACTAGATTTTCATGCCCATAATTCAATATATTAACAGAACCAAATGTACAGGTTATAAAACCATAAATGACGATCTGTCTACATGATCCTACTGCAGGATAAATTTTATTTTTCTTCATCTGAAAATTTCATAAAATTATTTACTTTTGTTCAAATTAACTTATTAATGAAAAGGACTATTGCCATAATAGCCATTATTTGTCTATTAATTTCTTGTAAAAAATCAACCACCGATCCTGAAGTTGAACCTATCCAAAAAGCGATTGAACTGGAGACGCTTGTACCGGAAAGTATGGGGTCGCAGGGTACTAAATTATTGGGACGTATACTGGCACTTAACAGTGAAAAAGTTACGGAACACGGTTTTATACTGATAAGCTCAAATGGTCTAAATGCTGCTGATACGACTTGGCTAAAAATAACAGCCCAGGCCGTGGCCGGCAACAATAGCTTATTGACAGAGAATCTGACGGTTCCTCCTAGCGGCCAACCGTTTCGCGTCCAATATTATGCGCAAACAAAAGATAAAAAATATTGGGCCAATACAATTGAATTTGTACCCACTCCTATCAAAGTAAAAGCGCTTGAGGATAGCAGAGTGACTATAGGGCAGCAACTGACCGTAACTGGCGATTTTGCCAAACTTGATGACACCTTTCGTATCTATATGCGTTCTCAGAGTTCCATCGCTGCAGATCCTGTCCCCTATACGCTGAATGCCAACAAAACAAGTATTTCATTTGCTGTACCGCAAAATTTAAAGCACGGTAATGAAATTGATTTTATTCTGGCGGACAACAGGTTTATGTCCTCATTCCTGGCAAAAGTTTCTGTCCTTGGAACATTATTGCCCCCAGAAACTTATGCATATAACTATGTAGATGTCATCCGCTTTAATGGTCTGGGCCTGAGCTCGAATACAGAAGTTCCATTCCAGATCATCATTGGCAATAAAATACTTCCCTACAGTGGCGAATATCATTTAAGCGTTTTATTGAGCGGACAAAGTGGAAATGAATTTAGAATAGGTTACTTTAATGGTGCCGATACGATTATCTTTCCGAAAAAAATAAAACTGAATATCCCTTCTGAATCGGCATTTCAGTTCTATAACACCTTTGCCCATCCTGGAAGTACCCTCCGTGTGGATGCAGCAAATTTAGATCTATATTTACCATTGAGTTGGGATAAGTCAAGGGTAAATCTTGGAGGTAAAGCAGCACAGCTACAAATATTATGGGGACAAGATGACAATCTGACGATAGGAAACGTTGCTGAAGGTAGCTATCCTATTGAAATTCTTACAGATATATATAACTATACAAGCACGCAAAAACTCCGTGTTGAAAAACTCAAACCTACAGGGATGGGTGTGGGACCGGTGGAGCCAATGGGCCTAGTAAAGGTTTTTGGCAACTTTATGGAAGGTCAACGATATACAGTGGTTGAAAAAGGAGGATCCGCCTATGGTAACATTGCCCGCAATGGAAGTCTAGATGTGTATGCCATGTCAAATACAAAGGAATTCGAAATTGTAAAAATTGGATACGGCGACGACTGGACCCCCACCATCTGGGTCGATACCAATCTTAAAGTTGCGATAAAGCAAGCAACATTTACTGGGATTTCACCTTTGAGCGGTAACTACAATACTAAAATAAACTTGCAGGGGCAGAATTTAAGAGGCGCTACTGTCCACATCGGTGAGAACGTCCTTTTCCCAACGATTGATGACTATGGGAATGCCTATCTTTATATGCCCATGTACATCCTACCTGGAAAATATAAAATATCAATTTTTCAAAATGGAGAATGGTTCACTTCTGAACAGTTTTTCGAGCTAAAATATTAATAGAGATGAAACACCTATATGCACTGATTATAAGTATAATCATATGCGCTTTCTCTGCTTGTGGCGACAAAGAGCCCTTGCCCAACGAAGAAGCAATCAGTCAGGAGCCAACTGTTATTGAAACTGGTTCATTCTCCGGCATCAATGCCAATCAGGTCACGCTGCTGGCCAACGTAAAGAGCTTAAATAAGGAAACCATTTTGGATGCTGGCTTTATGGTAACCAAAATCGACGCCAATGGTAAAAAATCCACTGAAAAAAATTATAGTATAGGTAAGAATGCCCAAATTGGGGAAACATCTTTACTGCTAAAACCTACCGAAAAATTCGAACAGCGAATCAGTTATAACTATTATTTTTATATAAAAACCAACAACGCATTTTACAAAGGTGCTGAACGTAGCTTTACGCTAAATAATATTGCTTTTGACAGCCAGCCTAAAAAATATGCTTACGGTAAAGAAACGATTACTGTAACGGGTAATTTTGAAGGACTGGATTCCGATTATAGATTGAAGGCTTCGGGAGCATTTGACCTTTTTGACATCCATTATGTAAAAAGCGAGGACAAAAAATCGTTGCGTTTCGAGATTGGCCCATCGCTCAATTTAAATAAAGGTACTGAAATAGAAGTATCTCTGGTGCGCAAAGGAGAAAATCCCAATGTCTACCAACAAAAAGTGTTAGCGATTGAATTTTTGCCTAAGCTGGATCCATTGGAGAAAAAACAGTTCTATCCATCCGATATTATCCTAATGTCATCTACTAACCTCGGAAGGCTGCATGAAAATGATAGTCGAATTAAAATTTTGATCAATGATCTTGTCCTTCCATTTTCGTCTTTCATCATACTCTCTGACCATAAGACATTAAAGGGAACCAGTTTTCGGATTGGCTATTGCAATGCAAAAGATACAATGTATTTTAAGGAACCCCTACAACTAGTTTCAGCTACTGAGATGGATGCTCATATGTCTCAAACAACGATACATCCGAGTGGGGAATTTTCACTTGAATCTAGAGACATGGCTTTATTTTTCCCCGAAATGGAGATGACCATAGGTGGAAAGTCTATCACAGGCGGATACGATTATCGGAGCCATCAACTCAGCATGGCAGCTTCTCAACTTCCCATCGGAGAACATGATCTAGTCATAAAAAGTCGCTTCTACACGTATAAATATCTGCAAAAAATAAAAGTTCAGGAACTAGCTTGGACAACAATGGACCGTTCGGGCGGTTTTTGGGGAGAGACAGTAACTGCTCAGGGGAATTTTATTGCCGGTAAACCTTATGTGATATTTGATCAGGACGGAAAAAGTATAGGGAATGGCATAGCTGAAAATGGTATGCTGAAATTCCAGATCACTAATTTGTTTGATCTGGTGAAGACCGTCAGGATTGGTTATCCTAAGACCTATGATGAATATGTAATTATTGATAAGGCGTTAAATTTCACGTCCAATGGATTTACTTTCGACACCTTTTATCCTAAACGCGGAATGTCAGGCGATATCCTGACCATTGAAGGCAAAGGAATAGCCTACGCCAGCAAGTTTATGTTGGGTGACCAGGACTTACGACCAGTGATCATCAATAACAATAAGGTCACTTTTTCGATCCCAAGGATAAATGGAACCGGGAAAGTACGGATCAATTATTATATGAACGAAAAACTATACCAGAGCGATGACTATTTTGAACTCTATTAACCTGATAACGTACAGGAACATCTTACGCTATTGTGGCTTTCTTATTGCCCTGACGTTAGCATCCTGTGAAAAAACAAAAACGATCGACAATAGCAATTCAGTGGCAATCGAATTGGAGACATTGGAAGCGAAGATAATGTCGGTAAATGAAATCCAGTTTGTAGGAAATATCAACAGCCTCAACAAAGAAGAGATCCTGGATATGGGTTTTATGCTCTATGATCTCAGTAAGGACCCACAAAACCCGATTGAGATCAGTATGGGAAAAGAATCTGCCAAAGTTGGAAAGGTCGCCTATGGTTACAAAGCAAAAACCAGCTTTGTAGTGGGTCAGACCTATGGATTTAGCTTGTATGTGAAAACGAAAAAAGCCTTCTATAAGGGCGAACAGAATAGCTTCTCAGTAGACCTTATTCAAATTGATAAGGATAATATACGCTATGCGAAGATAGGTCAAAAGGCAAGGATAAAGGGGGACTTCGCGCAGCTGAACAGTAGCTACCTCATCAGCTTAGGAGCTGAATCTAGTGAAACCGTGCCCTTTGAAATTTCTAAAGATAACTCGGAGCTGTCTTTTATACTTCCTGCTACCAATAAAAATCATGGTCAGTCGCTGGAAATTTATTTGCTTCATAAAAAGGAGAATGGATCAAACCAATATAGACGAAAACTATTAACAGTAAACCTATTGGGAACCGTCAATACACCATTGCCAAATACCTATTATTATGGTGATGTATTGCCGCTCAGTGGCATCGGTATCGAAAAACCAGTAACGGGAACTCTTAAAGTTGTGATGAATGGAAAATCCGTTGAATATACCCCTGTTTTGACCTTTGCCGACTTTGGGCCATTTACGGGTAATAAGATCAAGTGGGCAATTGATTATGGGAATGAAGTGGTGGAATTTGCCGAACCGCTACAACTCAAAGTCCCCTCCCTGTCCCATCTTAAGTTTGAGCCCAATGGTTACCACCCGTATGAATCGATCTTTATTGATAATTTTGATTTTTACAAATACTATGGTGGTTCGCTCCCTGAGATTCGATTGGGAAACCATAAGATTATTGATCCTTTTTTTCAGCAATATCTGCATTTTAGTATGAATAATATACCTGAAGGTCAATACGCACTAGAGTTTGTATCGCCGATGTATACAGTCAAAAGCAGTAACATGATCACGGTAAAAAAAATTGCACTCAACCCATTACCTCGGAAAGAAGTATATCTTCTGGATAAAATGACCTTGACTGGGAGCTTTATAGCCGGACGTTCATATGTGGTCGCATTGGCCCATTCTGTAGAAGCCTATAAAGCAAAATCAGCCACTGAGCTTGATATCGTGATACCTCAGGCAGCCCCGGGCAACCATAAATTACAGATGGAGGGTGTTCTCGAACAGGACCTAAAAATATTGGAGCCCCAGTTTACGAGTATTAGCCAGAAAACTGTTTCGGTTGGTGGGAATATAACGATCAAAGGGAAAGGATTGAATGATGTCTATACGGTCTTTTTTGACAACTATGCAATCTTTCCGTCACATGTAGATGGTGAAACGCTCCAGGTGACTCCACCGTATACTTTACTTGCTGGAAAGTATAAAATAATCTTAAATTTCAATTACGATAATAAGTATTTGGATACCAACCAATACATTGAAATCCTGTAATATTATGAAGAAAATTAACCGATATTCTCTTTTTCAGATCTTTCTCTACGCAGTGATGGGCTTTGCATGGCTAGGTTGTAGCACGAAGGAAGAAATCATCCCTGATACCAAACCAATACAGATAAAGGCTCTTCTAGCAGGCAATGTTACGGCATCAATTGTGACTCTAAATGCCGAGGTACAGTATCTAAATGATGAAGTCATCTTAGACCATGGTTTTATGATCATGGGGGTAAACAATAGCAATCCTGAAAAGGTATCGCTTGGAAAGACTGTGAAAGCTGGACCAATTAATTTGGAGTATAAATCCAAATCGGTTTTTGAGCTCGATGCCTATTATTCCTATTATTACTATATACAGACTGAAAAACAGTTATACCAAAGTGACGCCATATCTTTCACGGTTAAGGACTTTTGGGTAGATCAGCAAAGTGTATTGCCGATCACCTTGGGTGACACGCTCCGTCTAACAGGAAATTTTAAGCAGCTGAACAACTACAATATAGTAAAGGTAAGCAACATGTACCCCCAAAGGGAACTCAGTATATTGCAACGCAACAATGAGTCAATAGATATTTTAATTCCTAAAGATCTGGGGAATCATGGCCAGACCATGACAATTCTCGTCAGCAAGTCTAACAACGGGCCGAACTCAAACTTTTCAAGAGAACAAAGCCTGGCTAATATCAAACTGCTTGGAAAGGTAGAATTCAGCGTGAATGGCCCTCATTATTTTGGTGATGATATTCCTTTCAAAAGTTATGGCCTCCATTGGGGCGTTTCAAATTTTAACCTTATTATCAGCAACAGAAGTCTATCGTATTTCGATGACAACGGCAAAATAAACCTTTCTGGGCTTAATATAACCCAACAGTCTATCCGTTTGGGGTATTATAATGGTGTAGATACAATTATTGCCAAACAAAAGCTTGAATTGATCCGCCCCAATCAAGACATCTTTGAAACGACAAATATTGTTGCGCATCCAAGACAGATGAATACCATGCGATTCACCGATTTATTCCGGTATTTTGGATCGGATTATTACAATATGAAAATCTTTGTAGGTGATAGTCTTTCTTCTGGACTTTCCTATTATGGTCCAGATAGCATGTATTTTCAAATGCCCAATCTGCCCGATGGTAGTTACAAAATAACTATTAATACCCCACAATACGGCAATATTGTACTTACAAAACCAATAGAAATTAAGAAGTTAAAATATGAGATCCAAAATAAAATGCCCTATTATATCGGGGATGAAATCACGCTAAAAGGAAATTTTTTAGATAATACCAACTACGTTATTAAGATAAATGACTTTGAGATCTTTAGTGGTGCTGCAAAGAATTCGATGTTAAAATTTAAACTTTGGAATGCCAACTTTGGGAAAGAAAGATTTCAAGTTGGCATTGGTGGCGGTGATTACTACCCTGTTTATCCTGATGAAGGTGAAATAATTGATGTACCGGGTATTCGTATCGATAGCTTTTCACCGGCTAGCGGATATGCTGGAGATATCCTAACGATCACAGGCAAGGGATTTGCAAATATGTACAGCATGGTAAATGTTTTCGTAGGTGATGTACCTGCAAAAGTAATTTCATACAATAACACGTCCGTCAAAATATATGTACCTATCACTATAAGGAAAGGTCTAGTACCTATACGGATGATGTACTACATTCCAAGCGGCGAAGTGGTAGCAACACAAAAATTTGAGGCAAAATAAAATAAAGAGTATTAAATATGTTCAATTTTTTCCCTATTTTGACAAAAAATCTGCATACGCCAAATATCTACATTATCTCTGGGTGCAATGGAGCAGAAAAAACAACTGCAAGTTATACTGTTCTACCTGAGATTTTAGATTGCAGGGAATTTGTAAATGCCGACACAAGATAGCAGTAGGTATTTCTCCTTTCACCACAAAGCGTAGCTGTATCAGCTGGACGAATTATTTTGGAGCGTATAGCGGAATTAATAAAGTCCAAAGTTGATTTGCATTTGAAAAAACGCTGTCCACTCAAAGCTATAAAAATTTAGTGATCGATGCTCAAAAAATGGGCTATTCAGTCACTTTACTCTATTTTTGGCTCGATTCACCTTCACTAGCTATACAACGTGTAAAGAAAAGAGTAGAAAACGGGGAACACAATATTCCATCTGATGTTATAGAAAGACGATATCATCGTGGTTTAAAAAACCTGTTTAACATCTATATTCCGATATGTGATCGCTGGTTGATTTTTGATAACATGGATTTAATACCCGGACTAGACAGGGTGGTAAATTTGGAGAATTCGTTTCAAATAGCGAAATTTGGTTAACACTAAAATCGAGATATCATAATGCACGATAAGGTAAATATTGAAGATATCAATCTTGCTGAACGAATTCGTTTAGGAGTGCAAAAGGCTTAGCCCAATAATTCTGCGGCCCTTTATCTTTTGGGATAACTATATAACGTTTTCTCATTTGATACTATCCTAATTATGTAAGTTATTGAAATGGGCATTTGTACTAGCTATTTTGTTTCGATACTAAAATATTCTTTAATTACCTTTGAAAAATCAGTTGAAGCATCCAAATTAAAAATATTGAAGTCTTTATCAATTAAGATATACCTAGGAATACCTACTACGTTATACATCGAAAGCGATCGAAAATTGCTCCACCCTTCAAAAGCAATTAACTTCTTATTTTTCAAAAAGCTCAACCATCTATTTTTATCATTATCCAATGATATAGACAAAAAGGCAGCCTTATTTTTATATGTCACTGCAAGTCGTTCGAATTCTGGCTTTTGTTCCAGACAAGGCACGCACCAAGTAGCCCATAGATCAATAAAAATAGGTTTGCCCTTAAATTCAGAAAGTTTTCGACGCTTGCCTTTTTCATCCTCAAAATCGAAATCCGAAGCTTGATTTCCCTTCATTAGACTTGAAACGGATGAAAATTTACTTAAAACGGCATTTCGATATATTTGGTTTGACATGCCATTAATATCGTTTTTTAGCTTATTTAAAAGCACTTCATCACTCGTTTTCATTGCCTTGTCAATTCCAGAACTCAGTTCGTTAAACTTGGACCATTCAAGTATTGGCTCTATTTTTTTATTGCTTTCATTGTATTTTATGATCGTATAAAGAATGTACCGATAATTGATTAAACCTAAAAAATCTTTATCTAAGAAGTTGGATGAATATTGCCTGATAACAGGAACAACCTTGGAATCGTAATCAATAAGCTCTGGAATAGAATCTATACGCTCCTTTTTATTGAACATTCTTTTATAATGTTGTCTTAAGCCAGCTAAACTATTTATGACATTGGCTTTTGTCCGAGCTTTTTCAATATATTGAAATGAGCTAGAGGTATTGGTCAGTTTCTTCAGGTCCATATTTCTTTTCTTTTCCGAAGACAAAACATAATCCAAGTTGTCTTCCAGTTTACGACGAACACTGTCTCCGCCTTCCAAAAAAGAAGCACCCTTATAATGAGGATTCCCTTTCAGATAATTCTGTATCTCCGCCCCAATACCGCTAAACTCGGAACGTGTCGGATAAGTTCCATCGATGATCATATGGATGGAATCGTTAGGTGAAATATACAAAGTATTAAAACCTATATCAAAATAAGTCGCCTTATCCAATAAAATATTGATATAAAAATGTCCAGTACTATCGGTCGGAATAAACTGGCTGTCCTTATAATTGATTAAAGCACTGATCTCGTCGGGTTTATAAAGTGTCGCCCCCTCTCCCTTATTGCCTTTAATATTTCCCATTAATATGGCATGACCGGGATTTTGCGCCAAAACCTCTCCCCGAATCTGAGCTGTATGAGCTAATTTAACAATATTATCTGTGGTCGGTGAAATTTCTTTCAACTGCGAATTGAAATTATAAATAGTATCTCCTTTGTTTATGCTTGGGTATTGCAGCGCCTTAGTATAATCCTTACCATCTATTTTAAGGGTAAGATCGGCGAACCAGGCTGTCCCCTTCCCAACGATAAAAGTTCCAATGGCAATACTTCGTGTTTCTTTTGGTTTTAATTTAAGCCTGACACCAAATGTTTCCCAGTCATGCGTTCCATTCAATTTCTGGGACTCCATATTCTCGACGTCAACTTTGGGTTTTAATTGGAGAAATAATCCTGCGAAACCATCAGGAGTTATATTCTCTGTCTTGATTTTCCCTTCGAAAGCAATTTCCTTTCCTTCTAGGTTTTCAGGGATATTCAGCATCAAAACACCTGAATACCCATTGCTATCGCGTACACTACTAATTTTTAACTGTGTCTTATCGACGTAGTTGCTATGTCTTTCAATGGAGAAAGAATAGCCTCGGGATTCTGCTAAGAACCAACCTGCCGGCAGCCCATTTTTAATAATCTGCTGATCAACGTTATAGGATTTGATCTGCTGTGCATAAGTAAAAACTGAAAGAAAAACAGTCGAAACCAAGGTCAACAGAAAAGGCAATATTACTTTCTTCATAATACAGGTTTATTATCGAATACAATATAGATAATATACTTATGTTGTAATGTTAAATAATATTAAATTAGACGTCAAACGCATTGAATTAATATAGTGCTTATTTTCAGGGTTAAAAACTTCTATTTTGAGGTACTTTCAATTCTGCCTACACTCCATAAACTAATTGTGCAAACACAGCCCTACCGCAATAGTGAGATGAACAACTGGACGCCTGTGAGTCACTCTTATTTTTACACTCAAAAGGAAGCTAAAAATTTTATAAATCGTTGACGTTTTTGACCAATGTCAACAACTATATCCTAATATAAACTGCATCTTTGACATATAAATTAATAAGCGATGAGAGAGCAACTTTTACAATTGTTACGTGAAAAAGTGGCGTTAACCGAAGAGCAGTTAGCGGAGGCCCTAACTTATTTTAAACAGCAATCGATAAAGAAAAATGACCATCTTCTCGACGAGGGATCCATTGCCGATGATCTTTTCTTTGTTGGCAAGGGCTGTTTGCGTCTATATTTTCGCAATGACGAACTATCAACGGCAACCCGATTTATGGCCTTTGAGCATACTTTTTTGACCTCTATCGTCAGCTTCATTTCTAGACAGCCAGCTACAGAATTTATCCAAGCCGTAGAAGATACGGAGGTGCTCAGCATCAGCAACACCGACTTTAACTTCTTGAGAGCAAATATGCCTGGCTGGGATAATTTTTATATTTATATCCTGGAATATGGGCTAACTGTTATAAATAATAAACTTAGCAGCTTATTAACCCAAACCGCTAAAGAACGCTATCGCGATCTATTGAAAAATAATCCTGAACTCGTACAGCGTTTGTCTAATGCTAACCTGGCGGCTTATCTAGCGATATCACCTGAAACACTAAGTAGGCTAAAATCTACTAGCTAACTAATAAAAAATGAGAAGCGACGAAGTAAAGAAGGGATACCAACGTACTCCCCATAGAGCCCTGTTTCGGGCCACAGGCGTAAATGATTACGATTTTGATAAGCCTTTTATTGGAGTGGCCAATTCCTTTATCGAAATTATACCCGGACATTTTTTTTTGAATAAGGTGGCAGAAATCATTAAAGAAGAAATCAGGGCAAATGGATGTGTTCCTTTTGAGTTTAATACAATCGGTATAGACGATGGTATCGCTATGGGGCACGATGGCATGTTGTACTCGCTCCCTAGCCGAGAGTTGATCGCCAATTCAATTGAAAGCGTCATGAATGCGCACAAATTGGATGCGATGATAGCTATCCCTAACTGCGATAAGATTGTACCCGGGATGATTATGGGTGCACTACGCGTAGATGTGCCCACGATCTTTGTTAGTGGAGGCCCCATGCGAAAAGGATATACCAAAGATGGTACTGCAATTGACCTGTCTACAGCTTTTGAGGCTGTGGGCAAACACGAAGCAGGCATAATTAGTGACGAAGAGCTCAAAGACATCGAGTGTAATGCATGCCCCAGTGGCGGTAGCTGCTCGGGTATGTTTACAGCAAATTCCATGAACACGCTGATGGAAGCTATGGGTATTGCATTACCCGGTAACGGTACCATACTGGCATTAACACCGGAACGCGAAAATCTATATCGGGAATCAGCCAGGAGGATCTGTGAAATCGCCAAAGACGATCAGCTTTCCAAACAATTCAAACTTAAAAATATCATCAATGAAAGAGCCATCCAGAATGCTTTTGCGGTAGACATGGCCATGGGCGGTAGTACCAATACCGTCCTTCATATGCTTGCTATAGCGCACGAAGCGGATATAGATTTTCAGCTTAGGGACATTAATTCAATATCAGATCAAGTAGCGCACATCGCAAAAATATCGCCCAGTTTAAGTACCGTTCACATGGAAGATGTCCATCGCGCCGGAGGCGTAAATGCTGTAATGAACGAAATGACCAAGCGCAGCAACAATGTCCTTCTGGATAATATGACGGTCGGTGGCGAAATGTTATTCAAAAAGATTGCAAATGCAGCGATCAAAGATTCAACAATCATACATACAATACACAATCCATACAGCCCTGTTGGAGGACTGGCAATTCTATTCGGAAATCTTGCAGAGCAGGGAGCAGTGGTAAAATCTGCAGGAATCACGGGCGAAAAGAAATTTAGCGGGACTGCGGTTTGCTACGATAGTCAAGAGGAGGCCATAGTAGGCATCCTCGCCGGTGATACCAAAGCTGGCGATGTTGTGGTGATACGTTACGAAGGTCCCAAAGGTGGCCCGGGGATGCAGGAAATGTTGACACCTACAAGTCTGATCGTGGGAATGGGATTGGGCAGTTCTGTAGCGTTGGTAACAGATGGCCGATTTAGCGGAGCTACTCGCGGAATAGCTATAGGACATGTCTCACCTGAGGCTGCTGAAGGCGGATTGATTGGATTACTAAAAAACGGAGATCGCATCCTTATTGATGTTGACAGACATATACTTTCAGCTGATATTAGCCAAGAAGAGATCCAACTGCGTAGAAAAAATTTTACTCCGGTCAGAAAAAAACTGAATTCTAAATGGTTAAGTCAATATCGGCAGCTGGTTAGCAATGCAAGCAGTGGGGCTATATTAAATTGTGATTTTTGAAAATAAAACCGTTACAGTTTAGCAAATTGACCTCATAGGCTAATTCTAATTTATTTAGTGAAATACGGAAGTTCCCCTTCTTGGGGATCTGTCATCAAGCTGATCAGAAAAATGACTTTCGTTTTCCTTTGAACCAATGGCTGTTTGCGGCTTGCAATAATAGCAACTCCATCGTGCATGGTACTTTTTGTATCCAGATATACTCTTCCTAGATCAAGGACTTCTTGGTTCAGGTTTATAGCACCGGAATTATAGTCATTAGAACCGATATAATTGGTAAATGGCAATCTAAAATATTTAGGAAGCTATTCTATTTTTAGTCTCATGGATAAACTGTAGGGCTCAAATCCCTCGTGCAGGTACAGTGCAGTGGCTGAAGTATTTTTAGACAAGACACTTAACTCCAGATAGTCTGCTTCGTTTTCCTTTGCCCACATTTTAACGCGATCAATCAATGCTTTACCAATTCCTATTCCGCGCATATCCATATCAACAACAATGTCCATTAAATACATACATTTCAAGGGTACGAAACAATTGTAAGGCGGGCTCTCCTGTAATTGTGTAATTACAATTCCTTTTACCTCACCATCTGCTTCATATACAAAGGCTGTAAACTGATCTTCTCCGGCAATGACTCTTTGCAAAAAACTTTCGTCCTGATGTGCCGTCTGCAAATAATAGGGTTCATGATGTGCCAACTGTTCAAAGAGTTGGAAATAAAGGCTTTTTATCTTTGGTAGATCTGCCTGTATTGCTTTTCTAATGTTCATATTTTTACTATTCAACAATTGTCACTTTTCTGTTTTGAATGTTTGTTTAAGTTGCGAGGTGTATCCATAATGATTTGTTTATACCATAGGTGCTGGTTCGCGTTATATTTATTTACCCAGTAATTGTGTCAATCAAAGGTTTGTCAAAGTGTAATGCTTTCAAAATTTTTATCGCTTTTGCTTTATCGTCAATTAAAGCCTTCTCATACTCAAATACTAGTCCGCTAATAGATAATCTCTCGTTGCCTGTTAGTCCATCAAAACTCATACATTTCTCTGATATGATATAATTAATCCACTGTTCTTTAATAAACTGCTGTAAATGTCCAAATGCTGGCTTTCCCCCTTCTCTGCCCTTTACCATTGTTGGAATAATAAAGTCTTGTTGACAATGTATAGGTTGGTCTGCAATTATTATCCAATCCTCTTCATTGATAGCATACTCTTCAATGCAACATGCACTTGCGTCCTCCATCGTGGAAAAGAAATGATCCCAATCTGCAGAACTGTCCCCTAAGCTGTAATATCCAAAAAGATAAACTCCGCCTTTTGCCTGACAAAGCATCAGCTTTTTTGTTTTTCCGTCTATGTCTTTAAATACTACTTTTCTCATTATATTTTTAAAAGTGAATGTCTTACTATGGGAAAAAGTAATTCTACCAGATATTTTTTTGGTTCGTTTGCTACAATATAATTATATATAATATTTTAACCAAGCTTTGAAATAGGGCTGTAGCTTTTCGCTTAAATTTATCATCCGCCATTCCCGATCAACTCCTTTCTCCAGCTATAATATTTCGAGGATACCAACATGTAGTGCGATATTGATGATTTCACAATTATGACTCTGCCCAATAAAATTAATGTAGTCAAAGGGATCTTGCACGAAAAGAGGTCATTAAAACTACATAATTGAATTGTTATAAAAAAGGTCGATTTACATCTTTTTAAAGATTTTTAATCAATGGCAGCTCATGCTTCAAAATCTCCTTTTGATCATATTTTAGCTATTTTGGTAACAAGTAAAGCTTTTGTAGTTTTAAAGTTCGTCAAACGATACATTGATATATTGTTTTTGATAAATGGAAATATCAAAAGTATCATGACTTTTTAACGTGTTCAATACTTCCGTTTGAAAGGTAAGTTCTTTTTCTAAGAGATTATTCCAATATTCAGGACTATCTGAAAAATTTTCATAGTAATCCAATGCGTTGATAATTCCATAAAATAATCTTTCTAAACTTTTTACATCATCTAAGTCGGACGTGGCGTCAGCAAAGGCTTCCAATATAAAAACTTCAATAGGTTCGGCCTCTTCAAAATCATCTGCATATTCATCGGTTTCAGCGTTGCTTTTTTCAATCGCTCTTCGATAATGTTCTACATTTTTATTTTTAATGTCAGCAAGTAATTTGTTTTTATCAATATCAATTTGGATATACTTTTTAAAACCTCTTCAAAATTGGGTAACAGAAAGTAAAAACCAAATACAGCTAACTTCAATTTCGCCTTTTGTTCGGTTGAAAGTTTTCTAAGGTCTGCGCCTAGGCTTTCATAATGTTGTTGGATGTGTTTTACTATGTCCATTGTGTGTATTTAAATTTAGTTCCATTTTAGGATCCTTGAGTATCCCTAATTTTTCGGTTCCTAATACTCCATCGAAAAAGTGATTCTCATAATTTCTATAAAGGTTTTTTATTCAAGTATATACAAAATAAAAATGATAGTGTTATTATATTTACAATCCGCCGGGTTTCTTTTCAGATCCGTGCGTATTCAAACATTAAGCGTTATCGATAAAATAAGATAATTCAAGCTATACTCCCCGGTAACCATCTCCTATTTTAACAAATCTTTAAAGTTTTTTTACAGTATCTCTAATCTTATCATAATATGAGATTCTCTTTGTTTTTATTTGATCTTCTTTTGCAATGAATATAGTATTAAATGTCTCTACAGCAGCGTTATTGAATACATAGAAGCTATTGGTTACCTACTCTATATGCCTATGTGGATTGGCATGTACCATGACACCGTCTATATCTAAAAAGAAAATCATAAGGCACTAAGCTAATAATCAATTTGGCACTTCCACTCCACCCGTTAGCAATTTAATAATAAAAAATATTAGCCATAGATTGATAGCCCAGCCTTGTAAATTCAACGTATAAGCCATAGCATGAAACAGTTTAATAAATATGGTTTTTCATGTGCTATGGGTTCGAAACTACGAGAACTTGTGGAAACTCAACTTTCTAATGAACTGAATGCATTATTGGACACGAGCATCAAATTTGATTTTGACCGGTCGGAATCCTGTATCGAAGAGCATGATGGAATGTTTCTGGATGGTCACCTTGAAAATTATTCGGGCATTATACTGACTGACAAACAAGCATCAATTAAAGCAGATAAAGATTTTGGAATGAAACTGGAAATAATTGAAAAAGGTCAAAAATAGTGATGAGCCAAAAAGTATCAGTTAAAAGACTGCCTGAATATTGATGGTGATACATTCATTTTTGCCTTAAATAATTTACTGAATGATTGTGGATGTTCGAAACCTAACTGGTATGCGATTTCACTAATGGAACTTTCGGTAGTGGACAGCTTTTCCTTAGCTTTATCAATCAGTTTATTATGTATGTGCTGTTGAGCACTTTGCCCGGTCAAGGAGCGAAGCATATCGCTCAAATAACTTGGGGATGTATTCAGGTGTTCAGCAAGATCGTGTACGGTCGGCAGTGCCCTGCCCAATAGTTCCATACTATTGAAATGATTATCCAAAAAGTCCTCCATTCTAATTAAAAGGTCGTTATTTACTATTTTTCTCGTGATAAACTGCCTTTTGTAGAAACGGTTGCAGTAATTCAGCAACAAATCAAGCTGGGAAATAATTACCTCATGGCTCAACTCATCCATCCTGCTTTTTAATTCATCATCAATTATTTTAAAGATTGACATGATCGTTTGCTTTTCATGTTCAGATAGATGAAGTGCCTCATTGGTGGCATAAGAAAAGAATCCATGCTGTTTTATTTTCTTTGCCAACGGATAGGATAATAAAAAATCTGGATGAATGGATAAAACGTAACCTGATTTGGTACTACGTGGTGGGGCTTCGAAGATCTGATGCGGAGCTGAAAATATCAATCCTCCTTCGGCGAAGTCATAGTAACTTTGCCCATATCTTGCCTTTCCTTGCATATCCGGTTTATATATGATCTGATAGAAATCTGTCATAAACGAGGTAAAGGATTCATCCGGATCAATATGATTAACACCGATATCAATGAGGCTCACCATCGGATGAAAGGGCATCACCTGCCCCAACGTCCGATGAAAGTCTGACAAAGATTTAAATTTGCGAAGTAAGCCTTCTTCCTTTTCCATGTTATAAATTTAACCGATTTTTTTATGTCTAAAAAGCAACTATACCAGTTTCTGGGTTGATCTCTTCGGATATAAATTTCCCTGTCGGTCCTTCCTCCCCGATCATAGCATATTTCAAAATACGTTTGCCTGCTTCCTCAACACGACCTGTACCCCGGTGGTTGTTAAAATCTGTTGCTGTAAAACCTGGGTCAACAGCGTTTACCTTAAACGCTGTGTCGCGCAGTTCTAGGGCAAGTGCAATCGTGTACATATTGAGTGCTGCTTTTGATGGGCCATAAATACCGCCAACATAATCGCGGTATTGAAAATCAGGATTGCTACAGAGCGTCATGGATGCCATACCGGAGGTCACATTAACTATACGTGGTTGCGAAGAATTTTTCAACAGATCGATAAATGCCTTTGTGGTTCTTACAGCTCCATAGAGGTTGACATTAAACACTTCGTGCAAAACGTTAAGATCTACAGACGCTGGTTTCTGTGGCATCCCGCCACTTATTCCTGCATTATTAATAAGAACATCTAATATTTCTGTTTTTCCGCCAATTTCTTTTCGCGCCGCATCTACCGATGCTTGGTCCGTGATGTCGATCTGGATAGCTTCAACATTACGCAACCCCTCTGATTTTAACTTTTCAACGGATTGCTGGCCATTCTTCAAATTACGGGTTCCTAAATAAACATAATACCCGTTCTGTATCAATTGGCGAGCAGTCTCGTAACCAATACTTTTGTTCGCTCCTGTAATAAATACGTTCTTCATTTCTTTAAATTTAATGATGAAACAAAGTTCTGAAAACCGTTTTCTCAGGACGTAGCCAAAATGAGAAATTGCTAAGCCAAAACAATTTTTATCATTTTAAATTCCAAATTCGGCTAAGAAATATGAGACGAAACTGTCTATTATTCGCTGGTCATCCTAAAGCGACTGCAATCATTTTCAAGTTTTTATAAAATTATATATATTGGATTTGAAATAAAGGCTATTCATACTTAACCAATATCTTATGGGAAACATATTTGACGACGAAAAGTTTATACCCTTATGAAGGGCAATAAAAGAGCATTTCAAAAATCATTATGACAGCGTATTCATCGCATTTCTCCCATTCTTTCAACTTGACAGAAAGGAAACTGATAAAGCTAATCTAAAAAAAGCTAGGTTACTATCGCATGAAGAAGCGCTGAAGGAGATTGATTTATTAAAAAAACTTCCCGAAGCGAATAGGGATATCTATAGTTACGACAATAACCGATACCCCGCCGATGAAGATTTTTAGGAAGGGTAAAGCAATTCCTTCGAAAAATATCGTGAATGGCCCAGCCCTGACGGACTATGCGGAACTTAATACGGCTCTAAGGACTTCAACAGGTGTGCTAAACCGAAATTTCACAAGACCGGACCTCATGGAAAAGCTTAACAATTATGCAGACAGCGAAAGTATTATTTCCCCATGCTTATCAATAAGCTCTCCCACCTTTTCAATAACATGACGCTCGATCTCCGCCAAAGCCTTACCCTCCCAAGGTTTAAAATTATACCAATAGGCTGTCACTTCGCTTGTGGTCATACGGCTTGTGATCGATGAATGTACGTCGGTCACCTGGATACCTAAGTCTCCAAAGACTTCTCTTTCAGCAATTCTCCAAAATGGTTCCGCATCGATCAATAGGCCGTCCATATCAAAGATTACCGCCTCTACCATAAGCTGTTCTTTCTTGTTTCGAATCGTTCATATAGATCAGGCAGACAGATGGTAAAGCAATCTCGTCAAATTCCCATGGCCCGGCCTCTCTCAAGAACCCTTTGTTTTCAAAAAATTCTATCATAGGATTACCAAGATATTCATTGATCCAAATCCCATCAACATGTTTACTTATGGAAAAGCATTTCTGAAATAATGATTCACGGATCTCGTCTTGGGAAAATTTCCGAAGGATCGAAAAATCACCGATCCGTATTGAGCGCCTTTCTTTAAGTGCTTGTGGCACCTTGCCTCTGGAAGTAACTTTTGCATAGCCCACCGCCTTATCATCGACATATACAACAAGCCATTGGTTGGACATGCTGTTTATTTCACTGATAAAATATTTTCTATCATAATATTTCTCTATGTACAACTGAACAGATGCCTTATCAAGTATTGAACTGAACTTTTCTGTTGCTAGCTCCTTTATCAATTCCAGTAGAATATCTACTGATTCATCTGTGGCAAGTGCAAATTTGGTAACTATATTCATTTTTTCCTTAAAAGTTTAAACAAATTTATGAAGGATACATCAATAGCAATAGTACACATGATGTAAATACAGCCAGTACAGATGGTTTTATTTCACCGATCGGTAGAACATGGATTATGCCCTAAACGTCGGCCGTTTTCTAAGTTTTTTAAGTGTTTTTAGGTAAATAGTATTAGCCAATTACAGTGTATTCCATGGTTTTATACAAAAACATGGAAGACATGCGGGATTCAGGGATTCAGATTCGGTAAGATAAACCGATGCAGAATTTAACTGAGCCGCTTTCCCAACTGCCTGATCGCTTCGATCCGCTTTGGAGTGAAGGTATCTGCAAAAACAAGCCTGAAATATTGGTCAAAGGTTGCAGAAAATGAAAATGTAGACCCGGGTGTAAACCGCACACCAATTTCCTCACATAGCTCGTAAAAGAATTTCATGTCGATATCTTGTGGCATCCTTACCCAAAGATTATATCCCCCCAAAGGTGTAGCCATAGCGATGTCCTCAGGAAAATGAGCAGACAACAGATTAATGGCGAAGTGCGCATTTTTTGCCAGTTGCATGCGGAAGGACCTTAAATGGCGATCATAACTGCTGCCTGCTATCAAACGGCTTACAGTTTCCTGATACAGTGGCGAAACACTGCTTCCCAGTGCAAATTTTATCTGCTCGGCACGCTCTGTAAACTTACCAGAGCTCAGCCATCCGAGCCTGATCCCGGGAGCCAATGTCTTTGCATAGGATGAATAAGTCATTACCAGTCCGCTCTCATCGTAACTTTTTATGGTATTGGGCCGCTGGCCAGAAAAATACAGGTCGCCATAAATATCGTTTTCTATTACAGCCACATTATGTTGCTGGGCAGTTTTAAGCAGCAGCATTTTCTTCTCATCGCTTAATAAGGTTCCGGTTGGATTATGAAAATTCGGGGTAACGACCACGGCCTTTATCGTCTTTACCTCAATGGCTTTTCTGAAAAATTCAACATCAAAACCAAGCACCGGATCAACAGGAATCTCTATAACCTTGAGCCCGAGCACCCTGATGACTTCAAGTACAGAAAATACAGACGGGCTTTCCAGTGCGATCACGTCTCCCCGCTCACATGTCGCGGAAAGAGCAATGTATAGCGCCTGCAATGCTCCATCCGTGATGAGCAGTTCATCAGTGCTGATCATGGTGTAGTAAGAGGCAGCTCGCTTGGCAATATGATCCTTCAACGCCAGGAGCCCACTTGTCGGATAATAGCGCAATAGACCTGCTCCCTGTTCCCTGATCACCTGCTGCATCGTCCTTAGCAATAACTTTTGCGGGATAATGAGGTCACCGGGAGCAGCTACATTGAATTCCGAAATTTTCCTGCCCATCCGCAGCGAAGTGGTGAGTGCAAGATGATTGCTGAAAATAGCATCTCTTATAACAGGTTTTTGCAAGCCTGTGACGGGTGTTGCTTTTGAAAGCGTATTGCGAACGTAATAGCCTGATTTTGGAATACTTTCAACCGATCCGCTAAGTAACAGATGCTCATAGCCCATCTGTACAGTACTGGAACTGAGCTGATATTTTTCCTTTATTTCCCTGACCGATGGCAACTTATGCCCAGGCTTGAAAATACCGTTCTTGATATTTTTTTCGATTTCATTGGTAAATATTTCAAACTTATAGGCCTTCATCTGTATCGGTTGTTTTGATTTTAACTGTACCTGTACCGCAAAGATAATCTTTTTAATTTTGACCAAAGATTGAAAGAGTTCTAAAGAAGAGATCATTATTCAACCAATAACCATCTTGAGCAAAAACTCACGCATCGTTTTAACTTGCTAATTAAATAATACAATGAATACAACTAAAAATATCGGACAAAATATTGGTTCACCAGACCTTCAGATTCCTTCTTTCTTCTTGGTAGCGATTCTCTCTCTGGGAACATTCATAATCTTTTTTCAGGGATTCATGGTTGCTCCTATTCTTCCCCAGCTGTCCGGACTTTTTCATGTTACAATACAGCACGTCAGTTTTATCGAACCGGCATATCTGTTGAGCTATGGGGTTTCGACATTGTTTTATGCTCCCTTGTCAGACGGATATGGACGATTTCCGGTGATTGTCTTTTCTTTATCCGGGTTCATTGTAATAACGGCCTTGACTGGTTTCGCAAACAGCATTGATCAGCTTATCTTTCTCAGGTTGCTGACAGGTCTTATTGCCGGTGGAGTCGCTCCTACAACCATAGGTTGGATCGGCGACCGTTTTCCCTATGAGAAAAGAGGACATGCCTTGGGCCTATTTTTTGGTTTCATGGCGGCGGGCACAGCATTTGGTTCAAGTGCCGGAGCACTTTTGACTGCCTATGTGGGATGGAGATCGCTATTTTGGATCGTTGCAACGCTGGGAATAATCATTTTGGTGTTTCTTCTTTTTAAGCGTAAAAAATTTCTACAGCAACATCATCAAAATACAGGGTCATTCAAGAATATGATCACTGCATACTTTGACATACTCAAATTGCCAAGAGCGCGCCGCACCTATACTTTTGTGCTGCTGAATTCCATGTTTCATAGCGGTATCTTTGCATGGACCGGATATTTCTTTTTTAAAAATTATCAGCTTGATGAAAAAGGTGTAGGGTTGGCGCTGCTGGGATACGGAATACCTGGTCTTTTTTTAGGACCATACTTAGGGAAAATGGCTGACCGATATGGACGTAACAAGATTATCCCAATAGGAATCACCCTCGGGGCATTATCCGTTGTACTCCTGTCAATGCAATATCCATTAATGGCTTCCTGTCTATTGGTTGCCACCCTTTCCCTGGCCTTTGATATGACACATCCTCTTTTCGCAGCAATTATTACGACACTTTCTGAGCGCAAAGGGGTTGCGATCGGCCTATTCGCATTTGTCATGTTCATGGGCTATGGACTCGGAAGCCTGATACTCAGTCTCATTATAAATCTTGGTATCAACCAAAGTTTTCAGGTCTTTGGATTTTGCGCCGCAGCAGGCGCAGTGATATCCGTTCTTACGTTCAAAAATGAAAAATAACTTCTCTGATTAATCATTTCGTACCTTCAATTTTATTGATATGTACATTTTTATGAGGCTGTAAAGTAAGAACTGTACTATCAGAAGTAGCGTTTTACCGTATTATTTCGTACTAAATAGATCGGGACTTATTATTAACGAACCTTTTAAAAAGTTATGAAAAAATCAACCATCTATACTTTTATCTATAAAAAATTGAAACAAAGTTTTAATACCAGTGCAGCCATAATTGTTTTTATTGCACTCGTTGGATTTGTTTTTCAATCCTGTAACAAAGATAATGCTCCGAACGATGCTAAAGACACATCGACAATCCCGAGGATGGAAGATGTATTAGAGGGGAATGATCGAAGCCTGATTGACTTACTGCATAAAATAAGAGGTAGCGTAGGAACCAGAGGACCAGCCTCGAAAACAATCTGGAGCAGAAAAAATAATTATTTTATTGGGCTGTATATAAGTGCTAATCATGTTTACAACCTATCTGGCTGGAGATCGAGGGATGCTGAATTCTTTGATCTATTGGCAGAAAATATCGGTATTTTCGAAACTTCACAAATTCCTCAAATTAACGGAAATATCAATTTGGGGGACATACTAATAGCTGATTTTCCCCTTATGCATTTCGATATCTCTCCAAAGGCCACCAACACCACGATAGCACCTTCCGAAGATTTTTACCTAGGTGTTATCGACAATCAACGCATCAAAAGAGGGCCGTTACCCCGTTATCCTGATTTCGTACAGACAGCTGAGGAGCTACAATTGTATGACCCAAATGATCGCACAACTGCACTTGAAACCTGGAGCATTCCGGTCGCAGGTGAAAAAGCCATCGCTGTCGGATATCCCCAGGATAGAGCTAGTTATCCAAATGGAGCCGTAGTCTACGGGAAAATACTATCGGATATAGAAGCAAGAGATATCATCCAGAAACTGATTTCTGCCGGAGACTCCGAAGGTGATATTCCCTATCGTCCGGAAGCAGAGTTTTTTATAGAAGTTCAGACCATAGCCGGTATGAGCGGTGGTGGGGTGTTCAATTCAGCCGGACAATTATTGGGTATTATGGTGAGAGCGAGCGAAAAGAAAAATGCTCCCAAAATCACCAGGGTAGTGAAGACAGCCTATATCCAATCTAAAATGGTGGAACTCTATAATACATTATCTGAAGCTGACAAAATTAAATTAAGACCCTTCATAAGTGGCGAATTGTAAAAATTGCAGACCATCTAAAAAATGGTATCGAATTTGGAGTAGTGTAAACCCTCAAAAAGTATGTAACACAAACAGGTGTTTATGTTGGACCGTTGCTAAAATCATTTCGGAAATCATACTTTTCAGGCGTAAAAGAAAACTCGTTGCAACCTACTTTGACAAGATACGTACAGGGAAAAATAATTAAAATATAATGTTTATTTAAACAATAACTCCTTAAAAAAATGGGAAAATTTATTCCTTTGGATACGTTAGCGAAGTGGCTTGATGCTTGGGCATTATCCCGCGAGTTAGCACCGCCGACCAGGTTCAAATCTGGCTATAGAATTGATGTTGGTTATGAGAGACAAAAGGCCCGCTATATTTTTCAAGAACTTAATGATGATTTTATTGAGCTTTCAGAAACCATTCATGAAACTTGGGTTTTCTTGAAAGTCTGTGCCGCGCTTAGCGAAGCCAAGAGTAAAATTTCAGAAAGATGGGTAATTCAACCACAAGGGTACATGATGTCTTGTATTTATCCGATGGATATTCCGGATACAGAACTACCCAAAGGTTACAGGATAGAATTTGATCACTATAATTCAACTACAGTTGTTAAAATAGTAGCTCACAATGGGGCTTTAGCGAGTATAGGGCGACTCATTATTGTAGATGATTTGGCTGTCTATGATAGAATTTCAACGGAAGAAAATCACAGAAGAAAAGGTCTAGCGACGTTTTTGATGAAAGAACTCGAACGAATTGCGATCGCTAAAGGTATTCATAAAAATTTCTTGGTAGCGACAGAACAAGGAAAATTACTATATCAATCTTTGGGCTGGCAGGTTGATTGTCTTTACACATCAATTGTTATTCCTGGCTAATCTCTATTAAATTCAAGATAAAAATCGAAGGCATTGTTTCCCGTGCCCTCAAATCGGGCTAACAGTGAAATTACCCCGTCTTTTATTTTCAGATTATAGGAGGTATAGATCGCATAAATTTGCTCTTTGTTTAAAAATCTATTGTTCCCATTTTCGTTCTAGCGATTCTCTTCATTTATAGGAATATGTGAATTGAAGTCACCTTTACCATGCTGACTGATGTATTTCCTTCCCGTTAACATTTCAATAAATTTCTTATTCGACAATACCGACTAAAATTTAAACTGCCAGCCGTTTTCTGCTGCCATTTGCCCGAACGTTCCTTCATACAACCGGGCTAATTTGAACCGTTGCTAAACAGTAGAGATATCAATACCTAAAACTAAAATTCGATAACTAGAGTAAGCCATATGGTTGGGTATATTCTTTGAAATATTTTTAAATCTCAATTTTCAATTTATTTACGTAAAATTGTTTTTGATGAGAAATTACCTTATAGTTTTTGGAATACTATTTTTTGCAGCATATGCTGCCGTTCAAACAAAAAATACAAAAAAGGAAGCGCTTTTAGTCGGGATCTTCCACTTTAATAACCCAGGTGCCGACCTAGCCAAAACGGAGACTTTTAATGTAATGAGCAAGAAGTCTCAACAGGAGCTTGAGTCAGCTTTGATTTTTTCTGCCAATTGATTGAACATTTTTCTGCTTTCATGAACCGGATTTACAGCATCAATGATTACATTATGTCCCAAAGTAAGATTTTCATAGGCTAAATTTATCAACGCGCCATAATGCTGTTCTTACTGCTGTGTTATCCGGCTGTGTTATCTTTTGTGTCTCCATTTCCTAATTATTAACATTCAATGAAACAATCTAAAATCCAAGATCCACTATTCTTTAGCAAATTTTTTTACATACCAGTATGTCCCCAGTGGTAATGCAAAAATTTGGAACAAGAAAGTAAATAAGGACATTAGCCCCTCCAGGTGATTGGCATTAGCTTTAATCATCAATTGTGGACCAAGCGGACCATTTGAAAAAACGAAGATATTTACAAGGTTCCAGCCTAGATGAATCGCTATTGGCAGATAAATTGAACCTGTCTTCTTAAACGCAAAGGCGAGAACCCATCCAAACGAACCAGTCATAAGTAAAACAATAAGCATTTGTAATGGGTTTCCAAAAGAACCGTATGAAAACCAATGATAGACACCAAATGAAATTGCTGATAACATGCAGGCCCACATAGCCCCTATCCTATTTATTGCAATATAAAGCAATGCTCCTCGAAAAATAAATTCCTCAAATAGCACAGATTTTAAGATCCACCATATACTATTAAAAAGCACCTGAATAGACATCTGCTTATTGTAAATCCAAAAATTATCGGCCAGATAGACATTCATAACATGATAAGCAGCGCAAACAAAACTGGCTATCCCGAGTCCTATAAGAAAATCTTTAGACCTATTTTTTGTTATCGCTAGTCCTAGGACCGTAAGCTGCTTTTTTTCGATTAACCATAGCAAAATCCAAGATAAGAACAAGATGATAATAATGCCGATCATAGGTAAAAGTTTATATATTTTTTAGGCATTAAATATAACTCAAGTGTCTGCTAATAAAAATTTTATATAAATATAATGAAATTTCTAAAAGATCTGTAACTTTTAATTGAAGCCCTACAATGACATTCATATATGCTGCTCTTTACTTTTAAGTATGTCAGATATTTTCTTGTTCGGGTTAAAGAATATTCAACGGCCAGTGGTATAGTAGCAAAGATCTTACGTTTTATTATTCTTCTTTCCTCCAACATTTTAAGGTCCATAACCTTACTATCATTATGGTAACTACTTGCTAATATAAAGTTAAGCACTTAATTTAGCAAATATCAGTCGCTTTATTATGTCATTACAGATAATTGAAAAATACCTAAGAGAAAAGCTTGACAATGTTCAAGAACAGCAGAGCTTCGGCTACCATCTTTTTTTTTATGGAACAGATCATAGACTTCCATTTGTGAGTACCGCTGATTCGGATAATGAATACGACGATGTATCAAAACTCAATCGCCAGGATATTTTCCGTGTCAATATCGGAGTTTCGAAAGAATCCTTTGCCAAACTTTTTTCCGAATCTGGAATTGAATGGGATTTTACAACCTTGAATACTTTTTTGCCCCATCCCCATTATGCAGCACAAAATTTTATCTGCATACTTAATCCATCTGGAGAAAAACTGATCCAGACCCTTCAATTTATCGATGAGGCGTATCTAATCGCCAAGAAACGATTTGATAAAAAACAAAATAACAAGCTCAATATAGAGATGGAGTAATTCTAAAAAGCACTTGTTCTTTAGATCATACCACTCATGATAGCTTGCAGTTAAATACATATAGAAAAATCAAAGAAATTAAAACGTTATATATTTCAACTGAGCTAATTGTTTATTGATCAGACGCGAGGTATAATACACCGCCGTATCGTAGTATAGCCAGTGAGATGAAGCGCTTTACCGGTCAATGTCAAGTGATTGCGTACAAATGGACGTCTGTAAAATAGCTCCATGCATCTAAATAACTCAATTCTGCATTCTATATTCGTTAGGAGTGTAACCAGTATTCTTTTTGAAAGCTCTTGTAAAATGCGCCGGATATTTAAACCCCAATTCGTATGCAATCTCATTGATGGTTTTTCGGTTATCCAATATCTTCTGTTTAGCCAACGCCATTATTTTTAGTTGGATGTATTCCAAAGCCGTTTTACCTGTTTCTTTTTTTATCAAATCACCGAAATAATTGGTAGAAAGGTTTAATTGCTCGGCACAGTAGGTAACAGACGGTAAACCTATTGTTTGCGGCTTGTCCGATTGATAATATTCGTTCAACAGCTTTTCAAACTGGACTAAAATATCAGTGTTTACCTCATTACGGGTGATAAACTGACGTTCATAAAAACGTATGCAATAATTCAAAAAAAGTTCAATGTTGGATGCAATCAGCATTCTGCTATGCTTGTCCATACCCCGTTCCAGTTCGTACTTGATTTTGTCGAAACAATCCAACACAATCTTTCTTTCCCTTTCTGACAGGTGCAACGCTTCACTGGATTGGTACGAAAAGAACGTATATTCATCAATATGCCTACCCAAAGAGGTGCCTCGTATCAGGTCGGGATGGAACAGCAAAGCGTAGCCCTGCGGTTTATAATCCTTGTTAATATCCACATTGATGATCTGCCCCGGAGCAACAAAAACCAATGTCCTGTCCTGATAATCATAGGTATGTTTTCCGTATTTCATATCACCGCACATCACTTCTTTTAAATACACCGCATAAAAGCCAAAATTCATCTTGGACGCATAGATTTCCGGCACCCTGCCGTCAAAATCCATAATGCTTACCAAGGGATGTAAATTCTCCTTATGATAAAAAGCATCGTGTTCACTTACCGTATCAATTCTTAAAACTTCGTCCATATTATTTGCATTTAAAAATGAATACAAATTTACCCAATATTTCTACCCCTCTATGCAATTTGGTGCAAATCAGTGAAAATGGTAGCATGATCCGTGGAATGTATAAGAAATATATATAAATAAGATAAGACCTTTGTATTGTAAACGTATAAGGTGATGCAAATCACGGCAAACATAAACAGCATTTTAATAATAATAGTAAACAAAAGATTGATGATGAAACTGATGGAAAATAAAGTTGTTCTTATTACGGGAGCTGCACAGGGTATTGGATTTGCTACTGCAAAAGCATTCGCAGAGGCAGGTGCGTCGGTAGCATTAGCTGATTTGGATAGAGATTTGGTAAACAAGGCAGCAGACCAACTAACGGCAGCTGGATATAAAACACGCGCTATTGTTTGTGATGTTTCGGATGATGCACAGGTGAAGGCAATGGTCGATAAAACAGTAGAGACATTCGGAAGACTGGATGCAGCCTATAACAATGCTGGTATCCAAAATGTGCTGGCGGATACCGCAGACCAAACGATGGAAGATTTTGACAGGGTTACAGGCGTAAATTTTCGTGGCGTGTGGAGCTGCTTGAAATACGAATTACAGCAGATGCGTAAGCAAGGCAACGGTGCTATCGTAAACTGTTCGTCTATTGGCGGTATCTTAGGAGGCGCCCAGAGAGGAACCTACCACGGAGCCAAACACGGCGTGATCGGACTTACCAAAAGTGCAGCATTGGAATATGCTTCACAGGGAATACGTATCAACTCCACCTGTCCCGGTCTAATCCATACCCCAATGGCGGATAAAATGATGGCTGGTGGTCAGCAGGATGCACTGGATGCGATGTTAGCAGCCGTACCTGTCGGTCGTCTCGGCCGGCCCGAAGAAATAGCCAGTGCCGTGGTATTCCTGTGCAGTGATGCCGCAAGCCTAATAGTGGGCCATACGCTGGTCGTGGACGGCGGTTACAGCATCCAATAAATTGATTTATAAACTAAAAATAGAGATATGAGTAACAGAACAGTATTTCAGAACAATGAGAATAGCAACCCGTCCAACCGCCGGGATTTCTTAAAGAGAGCCGCCCTTTTTGGAGCTGCTGCCTGCGTTCCTCCTACTGTATTGGTATCAAGCTGTACAGGTGCAGAGCGGAAAACAACAAGTTCAAAAGAAAGTCAAAACGAAAATACTATGCCCGTCATTACTAAACGCCGTACGTTAGGGAAAGGCAGTGCCGCGATGGAAGTTTCGGCATTGGGCTTCGGTGTCATGGGAATGAATTACCATCGTGGCACACATCCCGATGAAAAAGCCATGATAAAACTGGCTCATGAGGTGGTGGAGCGTGGTGTTACCCTTTTTGACACAGCAGAAACCTACGGTCCATTCTTCAACGAAGAATTGGCAGGTAAGGCACTTGCCGAGTTTAAGGGCAAAATTGCCGTTACCACAAAATTCGGATTCAACTATGCCGGAAACAAAAAGAACGAGATGCCCGCCCAAGCAAATAGCAAGCCCGAACGCATCCGTGAAATGGTGGAAGCATCATTGAAACGTCTGAATATTGATGTGATAGAATTGCTGTACCAACACCGTTTTGACCCCCATGTGCCTATCGAAGATGTGGCGGGAACGGTGAAAGACCTTATCGCCGAGGGAAAGGTAAAACACTTTGGTCTTTGTGAAGTCGGGGCAGAAACTATCCGCAAGGCACACGCAGTACAGCCTGTTACAGCCATACAGAGCGAATACCATTTGATGTGGCGTGAAGTAGAAAAAGAAGTATTGCCCCTCTGTGGAGAACTGGGCATCGGGTTTGTACCGTACAGCCCTCTAAACCGTGGTTTCCTCACGGGAGCCATTAACGAATATACAAGTTTCAATTCCGGCAACGATAATCGGAATATCCTGCCACGTTTTACCCCCGAAGCGATACGGGCAAATCTCAGGATTGTGGAGGAACTAAACAAATTCGGACGGACTAGAGGTGTTACCACCAGTCAGGTAGCCTTGGGATGGTTGCTGCAAAAAGCACCGTTTATCGTTCCCATTCCCGGAACGACCAAACTTTCACATTTGGAGGAAAACCTAAGAACACTGGATTTCACTTTTAGCGCACAGGAATGGAGCGAACTTGAAATGGCAGTGGCCAATATTACTATTGTTGGCGACCGTTACCCCGCTTCCGAACAAAAGCAAGTACAAAACTAACGGAATAAGGCTCGTAACAGGTTTATTCTTAAAAATACAACAATGAATATTTTCAAAAATCTAAGGTTGATATTGTTGCTTACATGTATAGCAACAATATCAGCTTGTAATAACAATAAAAAACCAGAAACAATGCAAGAAGAAAGTAATACTTCGATTTTCCCGCAAGGCGAAAAAATCACCAACGGATATTTTACTGGGGATGCATTCCTGCGTATCCTGCAGGAAAAGGACAAGAACAATAATTTTGCCCTCGGCAACGTAACCTTTGAACGCGGAGCAAGAACCAATTGGCATACCCATCCCCAAGGGCAGGTATTAATTGTTACCGAGGGCATAGGCTGGTATCAGGAAAAGAGAAAACCTGCACAGGTCATCAAGAAAGGCGATGTTATAAATATCCCCGAGGGTGTGGAGCATTGGCACGGAGCATCTGCCGACAGCAGGATGATACATATTGCTATAACCAACTATCAGGACGAAGAAAATGTAACATGGTTGCAACCTGTAACGGATGCAGAATATAATGAGGTTGATAAAAAATAAAACATCACGAATGATAAAGCCAAAGAAAGTTTTGCAATGGATTTTATTTTTTGTTATAACGATAAGCGTGAACACAGTAAAAGCACAAGATAATACCAATATGCACACTAAATTAGATATCCAACAGCAAAGTATTGTAAACATTTCGGCACTAACAGCAAGCGGGGATTTGGAAAATCTGAAAATTCAGCTAAACACTGGACTGGATGCAGGACTTAACATTAATGAAATAAAAGAAATATTGGTACAACTATATACCTATTGCGGTTTTCCGAGAAGCCTGAATGGTATCAGTACGTTTATGCAAGTATTGGAAGACAGAAAAATCAAAGGGATTACCGATGCAATCGGCAAAGATGCAGCTCCCTTAAAAGATAGCACGGATAAATACGAACGTGGGAGAAAAATACTGCAAACATTGACCCAAACACCGCAGGTAAAACCCGCCCCCGGTTTTGGAGAATTTGCCCCACGTATTGATGCCTTTCTGAAGGAACATCTGTTTGCGGATATTTTTGACAACGATCTGCTTACCTATCAGCAAAGAGAATTAGTAACCATTTCCGCATTGGCGGCAACGACAGGTGTAGAGCCACAATTACAATCCCATATCGGAATGGGCATCAATACAGGCATCACAGTAAGTCAGTTGGAACAGGTTGCAGCATTGATAGAAAAACATATCAGTAGGAAACAGGCAAACACCATTAGAAAAATACTTTCAAAACCAATCATCCCAGTTGTAGAGCCAGGTATCATGGTGCGTATCTCAGAAATTGAAATTCTACCCGAATATGTGGAAGAATACCATGCCATTTTAAAAGAAGAAGCATCGGCTTCCGTGAAAATAGAACCGGGCGTGATTGCCATTTTCCCGATGTATGAGCAGAAGAGACCGACACAGATAAGGATTATTGAAATGTATGCCAATAAAGAAGCGTATCAATCCCATTTACAAACACCCCACTTCCAGCATTATAAAACCACTACGCTAAAAATGGTAAAATCATTGAAATTGCTAGATATGAATAGTCTTGATAATGAAACTATGGTGGAGATTTTCAAAAAACTATAAACGTCAAATCGTTTTGCTATGAGAGAATAACAAACATCCATCTTATGATATGTCCAACTATGTTTCCCGTGTAAACCCTACGAATATTTCACAGATGTCTGGCTATAAATTGTGGCAAATTGGCAAAGACCACCTTTGTATATAGCTGGTTGACCATATCTTCACAGTTTTTGAAATAAACGTAAATTGTAGAAGATGAAATTTTAGCGGCAGCTGCTATATAATCGAATAGTTATTCGATAAAGAATTATTTTTTTCAATCTATTGGTGGTAAGCCCTGTAAAGCCCTTATCCTATTGATCTGAATCAAATCTTCGCCTGTAAATTGTTTTAATTTGTCGTTTTCCCGGAATTTTCCCCAACTAGTGGACTCATCATCTTCATCTCCATACAAGACTTTAAGTAATTCGGTAAAACTGTCCGCAACGAAATCTAAATGGTAATAATCAGATTCATCCTCATGATCTTTGATGACTAACTCCTGATCTTCAATGATAAATTTCTGCTCATGATCCCACCTCATAATTTTTGGATTGTCTATGTCGATCCTGAAATCATAACACAAAAAGTTTCCTCCGGGATCCATCGTAATGGGATATACCTTTGCAGGAAGCTTGTTTTTCAATTGATGATATAAGGAGATGATATTTTCTGCTGCGTCCAGATTAAAATTTAAAAGCTCGCCAAATGCCTTACCCGCTTGTCGTAGGGTATCAATTGTATTAGGACTTGGTGTAGCAGCATTATGTTCTAATATAACTTTTCGAAAATCTGAGGGAAATGTAATCCCAAGATGTGATTCGACTTTCACTAATGAGCCTCTATCTTTTAATTCTGTTCCGTATAACCATTTCATCAGATTTCATCCTTTAATTAATTACCAAATTAAGTATAATTATTCAAAGATCTAGCCTTTGAAAGAGATGGTCGAATTTTCCATAAAGTTCTTTTTCTAACGAGTTTTTAGTTCTTTAAAAATATTTTCTCTGAAACTCAAATTGAGGTAGTTCCTTCGATCAGCTCGGTGTTAGGTCCAACATAGAAATATTTTTTTATGCGAAACAGCATTGGTTTTGCAGTTGTTATCTCTTAAAGATTAGCTAAAATATGGGCTTGTTCAACCTGCGAAATTTTCATTGTATAGGAAATATATGAACGCAAGTTATAATAGAGCAGCAAACATTTGGTTGTTATCAATAATACGAATTACAAATCATAAACGATATTATTATGTCATTATTTTCAAACGATTTGAGCAAAGAACCGGTATTTGACGGAATTGGTTACGAACCATCCTTTTTTTCAAGAAAAGCAATGGTTGCAACTAAAACAGATTACAGCAAAAAGAAGTACGGCGACGTCAACAAGGATACCAGAAAAAAGATTCTCGTGCTCTGTACAGAGGAGCGGTATATGACCATGAAAAATGGCAAGAAATTTTCAACAGGTAATCATCCTGTCGAAACGCTGGTTCCTATTCTTCATTTCGAACAAGCGGGATTCGAAGTTGACTTCTACACTCCCACCGGTGGTACGGTAAAATTTGAGATGTGGGCCATGCCTTATGAAGATGAACACATTGGTAAAATTCTCGAAAAGTATAACACACAGTTTTCAAATCCCCATAGCCTCAGGAATTTTATAGCGGACGCAAGTAAGGCTTATGTCGATTATGTAGCCGTTTTTATTCCAGGTGGACACGGCGCGATGATTGGACTACCTGAGAATAATGATGTAAAAGAGCTTATTAAGTGGGTGGTAGCTGAAGATAAATACATGTTGGCAATCTGCCATGGTCCAGCAGCTCTCCTAAGCGCAGCTTATGGTGTCGGTGAAGATGAATTCCCATACAAGGGGTATAAGATCAACTCGTTTCCTGACGAAATGGACATGACTTTGCCAGAAAGTGGATACCAACCTGGAGAGATGCCTTGGTTGTATGGCGAAAAACTCAAACAACTGGGTATAGAAATTTTAAATAAAAAAATTGCCGGCGATTGTCACGTTGACAGAAAATTGATTACAGCAGATAGCCCACTAGCAGCTGACAAATTTGGCAAACTCTGTGTGGAAGAACTTCTCGCTTGTGAAAAATCAAAAATGAATAACGGGTAGTTCGTGGAATTGAAAAAGCGGTCCATAAAAAATAGTTGTTAATTTTTTATGGGCTGTATTTATATTAACCATTGGGCCTATTCTTTTATTTTTATTGTGTGTTTGGTAAATAAGCCATAGCATTCCTGGGATACCATTGACAATGGAACAGCCAAAATAGTATTTCCAAAGAATATTCGGAAAAGAGACGACTGGGGTATGTGTTTTTATCATATCTTCTAGCTTCTTTCTATTGATTGACTAGTGTCCGTTTTTAGAGAGCAAGTGTCCGGAATCGAACAGTGTTGTCAATTCAAAGTTTTTATTTCCAGCATGATAGCATTTTGGCAAGTGTCTTGCCCATCAGATCAAGATATAATTAAGTTGATGATTAAATCTTAGATAGTTTACAAAGGAATTAAATGAATATGAATAAAACAATCTTTACCATTCTGCTTGTTTTCGTCGCTACGGTCGGCTTTTCCCAAGCATTGACTAAAGCAGACTATATTGAAGATCTAGATTATCTAAAAAAAACTTTACCTGTAAAACATACCAATTTATTTGCAAAAACAACAAAAGCTAAGTTTGAGAAGCTTGTAGATGATATTGTGGGCAAAGCTGATGCTTTGAATTATGATATGTTCACAGTAGAGCTGTTTAAGCTTATGGTTAGTATAAAAGACGAGCATACATTCGTTGAACGAAAATTCAATAGGATATTTCCCATTCAGCTGGATATGTTTAAAGAAGGAATATATTTAACAGGTATAGATTCAGCTTTTGCGTCTTTGTTGGGAAGCAAGTTAGTCGCGATCAATAACCATAGCTTCAAACAGATTAATGCTTTATTTAAGGATGCTATCCTAAGTGAAAATCAATCTTATTTCAATGATCACCTTCTCCATTTTATAAACAACCCAGCTTTTTTAAAGGGGCTTGGAATCATTGACTCAGACAAAGAAGCAGAATTTACATTTGTTGGCAGCAACAATAAAATCAGTAAGATAAAATTGACTTCATTGGTAAGAAATGACATAAAAAAGTTAAATTTAGTAGATGGAGCGGCCGTCCTACTATCAAAAAAGAAAAAAGGGAACTATTGGTTCGATTACATTACTGACCACAAAACCCTTTATTTTAATTATAGTAAGTGCAGTGAAGATTCATCTCTCCCATTCGACCAACTTAATAATGAATTATTCAAGTTTATCAATGCCGAACGTCCAAATAAAATTGTGCTGGATCTGAGGTATAACAACGGCGGCAATTCCGGTATTTTAACTCCATTTATTGAACAAATCAAAAATAGCTATCTAAATAAAAAACACCATTTTTTTGTATTGATAGGCAAGAATACGTTCTCCTCGGCTGTGATGAACGCCGTTGAATTGAAAAAAACTTCTAATGCAACCTTTATTGGCGAAGAAACCAGTGGCTCAATCAATCATTATGGAGAAGTAAGGGGCTTTAGTTTGCCAAAATCTGATATCGTGATTGCCTACTCGACGAAATACTGGGAGGTTTGGAAAGGAAAAAAAGGACCTTTAAAACCTGACATTAATATAAAGTATACAATCGAGAACTATATGAACGGAAAAGATGAGGCATTAATGAGAATATGGGCCCAATGATGGAATCTAAAATCTAAGAAAAAACAATTTACATTAACTAATAACCTCCAATGAAACTATTGCTAGACAAGGCAGTCGACAACGGTATATAGAAATTACCTATATTTGGCGCTCAGCTACGTAACAAGGCCCTATTTTACGCACCGACAAATAAAGAAAACATGACCGATAAATTTCCGACTCTTAAGATTTGGTAGTAAGAATCTGGGAAATTTAACAGACTCCATACGCTAGAGATTCTTTTTTTCTAGTTAAGTTCCAGCGTATAATGTTTAATTTGCCATAGAAAAAAGGCGAAAAATAAAACTAATTAATAGTACCATTGATCCAAAGAAACAGTCGGTGTTAAACTCCAATCAAAGTGGAGAGTAATAGCCAGTACCTGCATGAACATATCTTATTTAAATTTGTAGCGCTGAACTGCAGGGAGAATATCATAACGATATGCGCAGCAATCATCGAAACCATTAAAATGACGATATAACGGCTTTTTAACGGTAATTTTATTCGTAATATTCAATTTTTCTTTTTACTAAAAGTCCGCCTTCAAATTCATCTGTAGGATTTCTCCTTATAATTTCTTTTTGTTCAATCCAATTTCCATAATTATCATAGATATACGAGTAGTTAGATGATTCAATTGTAGGTCGTTTTTCAGATGTGGTTTTTTCTTCTTCTAAATCTCCGTGTGAATTGTATTTATAATTTATTGTTTCTTTAAAATAAGAAGACCGCATCTCTATTGGTCTATTTAAATTGTCATACGTTATACTAACTACCCCGGATATATTGCCATCAAAATTTTCTGTTTTTTCGTGAATCATATTTTTATTAAGGTCATATATTTTTTTGACGACGGAAGTTAACAGAAATTCTTGTTTTGTTCCGTCATATTCGAAACGTTTTTCTGTTTCTTCATTTTCATTATAAAAATAATCGGTATACACACTCAATTCATTCATCACTAATTTATTGTCTTCGAATTGATTTTCAATCTTTTTTATCAATTGCATTTTTTCATTATAGGAAAACAATAGCTCTTCGTGTTTTTCACCAGTAATTGCGCCAATTTTTTCTATTTTGCTGAGTTTTCCTTTTTCATAAAAATATCTTTCATTTAAATTATAAATATTCTTATTCTTCTTTTTATCAAATTCTACTACATATATTTTTGCAACGGTACCATCTGAATTGTATTCTTTATATTCATCGAGCCCTTGTTTGTCAATTCTGCTAATATGGCGTCCATCTATTCCGTGATAGGTTATTTCTTCTGTTTTTATCACAGGTTTAGTTTTTTGTATTCCTTGTCCAAAAGCAAGAGTGTACAATAAAAACATTAATGCAAATGCTACTGTTTTTTTTCTCATTTTAATACTAATTACGACGTCTCTCCAAATCTAGAAATGCTCTAAACTAGAAAATCCCGCTGTTTTGACCTGTTTTCGATAAACATTTCAGGTGTCACATCCCCTAAACAGCTTTTGATATTTTATTCCACACACTCGTTGGATACTTACTTATTGCTATCTTCAAATAAAATGAATTCTGATAGTATCCAATCACCTCCCTATCGCAAACCCTTGTCAGCAGATGTTTTTTAGTTCCCTTTAGTCGGTGGAACATCAGATGCATCAGATTTTATTTCGTTTTCTAAAAATTTTAATATCTCAAGTCTAAATTTTTTAGATACATATATTTTTAGGATTGAATAGTTGAAATACTTGTCTATTCCTTTTGAAAAATTGGAAATAAAATTTTGTTTATGTTTTTTGTTAAATGAATCAAAAATAAATGTCAATTTTGTCGAATTTCCATCTATTCCTTCTATGTTAATTTTCCATTTAAGTATTCCGTTCTTGAAAAAAGATTCTTTAATTATTGGTTTTATTGGATATTTAAGTGCCTCTTTGTTATATTCACCTTTATAAAGCATTATTATGTTTGATTCAAAAGATTTCTCTTCAATTGTTTTCTGATATAAACTTAAATCCGTAAAAATGATGGCTGAAGCATAATTTTTATTTTCTGTAAGATAAATAGTAGCAATATTTTCTTTTCGGCTTATAGAATCAATTTTGGTTTCTTTCAAACTATATTCAAGTAGGGAAGAATTGTTGAAATCATTAAAATAGCTTATAACTTTTTTTAGGGGTAACTTTATTGTTTCTGCTTGACTGTTATTAATAATTTCTTGTCCATATAAATTTAAGTTTGAAA
Organism: Sphingobacterium sp. HMA12; assembly: GCF_002933815.1. Taxonomy (GTDB): domain Bacteria; phylum Bacteroidota; class Bacteroidia; order Sphingobacteriales; family Sphingobacteriaceae; genus Sphingobacterium. The sequence goes on along the minus strand of NZ_BEYR01000001.1, from coordinate 1,082,422 downwards.
TAAATAATAAAATAGCAATAACTATTATAAATCTAAAATTTGAATTTAGTTTCATTTTTCGTTGGTTAATAAAACTTGTGCCAGCTCCTTATTGATACAAGTTTTTAAGTGTTTAATTATTCGATTGTTTGTTTTCACTTCAAATTTAAAGTATCTCTACTGTACCACTCCAATTGTATTTATAATTCGCTGGGTTTGTTTTACGATTCGCCAAATGTGTAGTTGATATACGGCTTTGCAGTTCAGGCGAGCTTTCCCGTGGATATCCCCTATTAACTACAACATTAGATTAGGGGAAGAGTTTAGTTGCTATCCTCAATTAAAAGATTTACGAAATTCCATAGGGGAAATATTGGTTTTGGCCTTAAATAATTTATTGAATGATTGGGAGTGTTCAAAGCCCAACACATAGGCGATCTCACTTATACTAAGTTCGGTCGTTGAAAGTTTTTCCTTGGCTTTTTCAATTAATTTTTCGTGAATGATCTGTTGCGTAGTTTGTCCTGTAAGAGATTTGAGCAACCCTCGCATATATTGTGGCGACATATTTAGTTTCTCGCAAAGCAGCTGTACTGTCGGTAAACCATTCTGTATAACATGTTCACCCTCCAGATAGTCATTAAGAAACATTTCCAATTTTTCCAGAAACTGATGATTGGCTTTCTTGCGTGTTATAAACTGGCGCTGATAAAACCGCTGTGAATAATTGAGCAATGTCTCCAATTGCGAGACAATAATGTTCTGGCTGAATTGATCTATATTGCTCTGATATTCCTGCTTTATATTTTCGATAATATGCTGCATTTTCTGTTCCTCGTCCTCAGATAGAAACAGGGCTTCATTCACTGAATAATCAAAGAACTCATATTTCTTAATCGATTTGGACAGCGATGTATTCCAGAGAAAATCCGGATGGATCATCAGCATCCATCCGGAAGGACTTTTGCCTTGTTCTTCACGTATCACACTTAAAACCTGATGTGGTGCCATACAAAACATCACACCTTCATCAAAATCATAATCCTTCTGTCCGTACCTGTACTTATGATCCATATCACGTTTTACCGAAATCATATAAAAATCAAACAGCAAGGTCTGTTTTCCGATCTCGGCTTGCTGTGTCATATCTTCAAAATTTATCACGCTGATCAGCGGATGCTTTGGTACCGGCAACCCCCGTAGCTTATGAAATTCAGAAATGCTCTTTAGTTTTATCGCTTTATTATCGGGCATGCCTTTACGAACTTGGGTATTTAAATGGATAAAAACAAAAATACAAATTATTGATGTTCATTAAAGTAAACCGAATCTTTTAAATCGTCCAGTAAAGTTGGGTAAACCGGGTGCCAGTCTAGCGCTTTCCTTGTCTGTGTACTGGAGCTTTGATTGTCCAGCTTCACAAAATGTGTAAACCAGGAAAAGTGCCGCTCAGTTTCTTCGCCATTTAAGGAAACCAAAGGTATGCTGAGGCGTTTAGCAATTTCAGCAGCCACCGTTTTAAGCTGAATACCCTCTTCGGCTACCGCATGATATCTGGTTCCTTTTCCAAAAGGCTTTTCGAGAGCTAAGCGGTAAAGTCTTGCAGCATCCAAGCGGTGAACAGCGGGCCAGTGGTTATTTCCATCGTTGACTATGGCTGAGACACCTTTTTCCTTGGCTATCCTGATGAACAATGGAACAAAGCCGTTTCTGTCTCCCTCTCCGTGGACAGAAGGAGATAGCCTGATAACGGCAACATTTATACCTCTGGCAGCCTGTTCATCTGCCGCATTTTCGGTAGCTATCCTTGGGTGCGGGTGGTTAACACTGCGATCATTCTCTGTAGTAATTCCATCTTTTGAAAATAGTGCGGTGCCAGAAGTGATCAGAAATGGCTTTTCAGTTCCGGTAAGCGCATCACCGATAGCCCTGATCACTTCACCGTCTAAAATGCACATTTCCTGAAAACGCCCAAAATCGTGCACAAATCCCAGATGTATAACAGCGTCGGAAAGACTTGCTCCTGACTTTAAGCTTTCGAAATCTATTAGATCTCCATAGTGGACTTCTGCTCCTGCCTCAATTAATTTTTTTGCCGATTCTTTCGATCTTGCCAGCCCCAAAACCTGATGGCCAGCCCCCAATAATTCCTGTACTACTGCTGTTCCAACGAAACCAGTAGCGCCTGTAACAAATACTTTCATGTCGAATTTTATTTATACAGCAAAGTTCAGTCACGAAGAGCTGAAAAATGTTGCCAAAAGTGACTTTGTTGTAGCCAGATCTATCCTAGCGCATAACACTTGGAAATGCAGCTCTTCAACAGAACTACCAAATAGCTCCTAAACCTTTCTGTCGACATCTGCTCAATGCCCAGAAAGATACCAGATTATTTATCCAAGAAGAAAAAACAATTTTAACTATTTAAAAGATACGTTATATTTATTTAAAAGTAATATCATCACGTACACCGCCACCAAATGATAGAAACAGAAAAATATCTCGCAGACTTTAAAGAAGCTGTTGTGAACGTCTATCCTATTTCGGATAAGGCATTTAATTTGTTGGCCGAAACTGTGCATATTCAGCATTTTAAAAAAAATGAAGTTTTATTAAAGGAAGGGCGGGTCGCCAATGACATCTTCTTTGTCTGTAAAGGAGCATTAAACTCTTATTTTATAGATGAAAAAGGTGCCATCTGGAATAAATGGATTTATTTGGAGAGAGATTTTGCGAGTACCAGATTTTCGGCAATCATAAAAACCCCCAACGAATTTACACTACAAGCTATTGAAAACACCACAGTGTTATGTATGCCTTATCATCAAACAAGAGCAGCTATTAATCAAAATGATGAATTAAAGAACCTGTACATTGCCTATCTGGAAAAAAAATGGATCGTCATTAATGAAGAGAGAGAAATCTCCTTACTGACCGAAAGTGCCACGGCAAGGTATCTAAAATTGTTACAGGCACATCCGGGAATAGATACCAGAATTCCACTACAATATATTGCTTCGCACCTGAGCATTACCCCGACACAGTTGAGCAGAATACGGAAAGAACTGACCAAATAAAAAAATCCTTGCACTCAACCTATGTAAAGGATATCCTCGAAACCATACTTTATTTTTGCTTTTTATTAAGCAATAAAAAAACGCTGATTATAAGGTATTGATCCGGAATAGAAAACAATGCAATACTGATTAAATAGTTGAAAATAAAGAAGTAATAACTAAAAGCCAATATTAAATTATGCAAACAATTTCTAAAACACTAAAAATATTTTTAACGGTTCTTATTCTTTCCAATATCGTCCTGATGGCTTGTGTAGCCTATTTTTATGTAAACAACAAGCAGAGCTTAACCGCAGAAAGAATAGATATCAAGGACAGATCTGGAAAAAATCGTGTCGTTATAGCAAACACTGATAACATCCCACAACCCATTATCAACGGCAAAACATACAAAAGGGCTTACACACCTGCAGGTCTGATTTTCTTTGATAAAAACGGCGACGAAAGAGGTGGTTTGGCAATTACCGATAATGAGGAGACTAACCTGAATGCATTAGCATTTGATTATCAGAATGCCGATGCCGTCGGTATCTTGGCTCAAGATAATAAACACGACAATTATTTCAGGGCTGGTCTATTGATTAACGATAAAGATCTATCCGGTAAGCCCGGACATAATATCAACCGTATCAACCTGCTAACGGAAAACGGGAATGCTGCTCTGGTGATGAAAGATAATAATGAAGTACCGAGAATTATTTTAAAAGTAGATAGTCTAGGTAACCCTTCTATCGAAATGTTTGACAATAGTGGAAAAGTGAGATGGAAACAATAAGCAATAGTCTTGATGGAACAGGATATTTTTATATCGATAGAGGAATAAGATGTGTTTACTAATCTAATCCAATAAATAATAAGAAATGATTACAAAAAAAGAAATTTTACAACTTGAGGAACTGCTTTATGAAGCAATGAAAAGTAGTAATACAGAAGTCCTCGACAAGCTATTGCATGCTGATTTACTTTTTATAATTCCCAGCGGTCAGACAATCACAAAGGAAATGGATTTACAAACCTACCGTGAGGGGAATTTAAAATTACACGAACTTATTTCCCAAACTGAGGACCTGAATATCATAGACGATATGGCAGTTATTACGCTTCAGATGGAATTAAAAGGAGATTACAATCATGAGCCCTTTGAAGCGAAATATAAATATATCCGTTTCTGGAAAAAATTTCCCGAAGGTATAAAAGTAGTTGGTGGCAGCGGAATTGCTATTTAACGCTATTGAACAACTTAGATGGCTCGATTTTTGGAAAAATGGTATTTTAGCTAATAACTTTCACCATGCTACTTTCGGTTAACTTTAGTAGGTACTATCCTGCACTTTTACTATTACTGCTCTTCTCATTAAAGGGTTTAGATTTAAGCGCGCAATTGTTTAATCAAGACAGCTTGAAATTAATATCCCGGCAATTTGCCTTTACAGAAGGGCCGGCAGTGGACAGAGAGGGGAATATCTATTTTACTGACCAGCCCAATAACAAAATCTGGAAATACAGCACGAAAGGTCATCTTTCTCTTTTTAAAGATTCAGCGGGCCGTGCAAATGGGTTGTACTTTAACCATCGCGGTCAGCTACTTGCCTGTGCAGATGAAAGAAACGAAATTTGGTCAATAAGCAATGACGGTAAAGTTACCGTCCTGCTGTCCGATTTAGACGGGAAAAAACTGAATGGACCAAATGATCTTTGGGCAGATAAGAAAGGAGGCATCTACTTTACAGACCCCTATTATCAGCGTGACTATTGGTCCAGAAAAAAACCAGAGATTGAAGGACAGAAAGTTTACTACCTCCCTCCGGGAAAGGGGAAAAAGCCAATTGTAGTGGCTGATGATGTAGCTAAACCTAACGGCATTGTAGGGTCGGCGGACGGAAGATATCTGTATGTAGCAGATATTGAACGAAACAAAACTTATAGGTATACCATTGCATCTAACGGTAAGCTCAGCGGGCAGAAGGCGCTCATCGATCAGGGGTCTGATGGAATGACATTGGACAGTCAGGGAAATATTTACCTTACGGGCAAAGGTGTTTCCATCTATAGTCCGATCGGTGTACTGATAGGACATATCGAGGTAAAAGAACCTTGGACATCGAACGTTTGTTTTGGTGGTAAAGATCGGACAGATCTATTTATCACAGCCTCAACAGCAATTTATTGTCTTCCAATACGTACAAAGGTTATCCAAAGCAAAACAAAAGTGCTGCCTCTTGAAAAAAACACTCGTAATAGATGACTCTTCCGAAAAATCAATGTCGAATTACGGTGGTGCCATACGGATAGCTGAATTCAATGGCAAGGCCAACATACGGACAAACAATAGCTTAAAATTATGATGACAAGGGTAAATATAGGATCGTAAAATTCGTTAACTCAATGAAACGGCGGTCTATCCAGCACTTACCATCTATAGCATGCAATGAATTATCTTGATCGCAAATACCTGCGATAATTGGCTTTTACCAGGAAAAATACAGTTGATAATGTTTAAACTGTATTTTTAAATTATTTAGTACTTAAGTTATTGGATGCTACTATATTTTCTAACTGACGAATATGTCTTTGCGTGTGGTAAATATTAAACCAGATCCATTCATACCTCGTGAATTCTCCGTAAGCAGGAATTGAAAAGTCAATGCAAGTCAAAGACAAATCTTTTGTTTCTATAATTTGCTTTATTTGTTCAATCCGATTTTCCAAAGACTTAATCAAATCATTTTTATCTATTTTTTCGTTAGCGGGTACTATTGCTATGGGCGCATTCATTTTAACTGAATCATCTGCGAATAGGATCTTAATAGGATCTAGTTTTTGGTCCACTGGTCGTTCTGTAACATTTGTTTTTCCATTCAATATTTTGACAAATGCATATGATTTATATAAATGTTCTCCTAATTGTCCAGCTGACCAGCCGTTTGTCGGGTGGAAGTTCAATTGCTCTTCGGATAGTGAAAGCAGTAGTTTCAATAATCTGAACGTCGTTTTATGAAATTCATTAAATGTATCTTGTTTAGTAGCTGCCATTTTTCTGTATTACTTTAACTCCACGACAACTCAAATATATGTGAAACTTTCTTAATCGCCAAATGCGCCACGTGGGCGGAGTATGTCACAACTTTAATCCAATACGGACACATCTCCTACTTCGGCTTCAACAAGATCAGGGATAATCGATGGACAAAAACAGGTCTATTTTCCAATCTTATCTACATCCATGTATTTTTTTGTCGGACTAAGATTAACGTTCGTCGGATCTATTTTCAATTCCATCGATATTATTTTCCCTTTTACAGCGTAAAAAACACATTTGTATCAGCTAAACATAATATTATGGACTATATCGAGAATTTCACATCTGAAGATTTTGCACTGGATGTACAGACAATAGGCATTGTAGAGCCGGTTTTGTTTACAGGTGGCGATGAGGCATTAGCAACCATCAGAACCATAACATCATCAAGAATAATTTAATAGTAGGGTGCGTTGTGGAAGTGAACTGGTAGGCACTTTCACAACATTTTTTATTTAATCCCTATTCTCATACTAGACACTGTTATATGCCCCCCAATCTCAATTGTCTTATTATCGAAGATGAACCCCTGGCAATAAAGAAAATAGTCGAATATATCCGAATGTTTCCCGACTTGTCCCTTACTGGCACAATCGAAGACATTGAAGACCCAGCCAGTTTTGCCCCCGATCTACAAGCTACGGATATACTTTTCTTAGACTTGGTCGTCAGCGGCGGAATCATAGAGACCTTGGAGGAATTGATCGTCGAAATACCATTTTTGATTATTACCTCAGCAATCTGTAAAAGGGATTACCCCACATTTGTGAAAGAGCGTAGTCACTATGCGCTCCAGAAACCGATATCCCCCGAGATGTTTCGGAAATGCATCGCCGAAGTGTTTAACATGCATTGATTTTGCCTATGACAGCGCTCACCAGTGAAGACTATTTCTTGCTTCGATCGCCCCTCTTGAATCTGGAGCAAATCACCAAACTTATGGAGCTGTCGGATGTCGATGCAATCACATCTCAGCTACGTGATATCTATCAAGACCGCCGTCTGCGGGATGCCATCTATCTCGCTAGCCCTGCTTTTCTGAACGAAGTAGAAAGGTGGTTGGTTCAGCATAATGAACCCCAGCATAAAACCCTGAGCACTCTTTTTAAATATACAGTTCGCATGGCTACACGCAGTACACCTTTTGGTCTATTTGCGGGTATTTCACTCGGAAACTTCAGCAGGGAAAATGGCGCCAGGCTTGCGCTCATTAGAGACTGTGCAGAACGGGTTATGCTGCGGCCGGATACCGGACTTTTAATGGAGATAGTCAAACTTATCTCAGAAGATCAGGACATACTAACAGAACTCACCTATTATAACAACCCGACAATTTACCAGCAAGGCAATTGGTATAAATACTATCAGCAATCGGATGGTAAAAATAGATTGAAACAGGTGCGCACAACAGCAGTACTTGAACAGATACTGGCACTATTTAATCAAAGTCAGGGTAAAGTGAGCTATAATAGGCTCCTTACTTCGCTACTGCAACGTGGTGCTTCAATGGAACAGGCTTCGCAATATATCGACAGGCTATTGCAGCTGGGGCTGCTATCCTCCGAACTGCAGCTGGATGTGATCGGCGGGGTTTACCTCGAACAGCTCATCCGGGTACTACGCAAAGTGGATAAAAAAAACAAATATTTACCAACGATGCTGTCTGTAGCAAAGGCTCTGCAGGAAAATACGCAATTACAAGATACCAATGACCGGGTGGCAGAACTGCTTAAACCAGTTTTTTCGACCTTATCTTTTCAAAAGCTGATTCACGGGGACTTGTTGCTTGGACTGGACCAAAATCAGATACCGCGTGTGGTTGTTAACAAGCTAGAGAAGCAACTACAGAACTTACTGGTACTGAACAACCCTCGTCCAATAGTCGATTTTGAACGATTTAGTACAGCGTTTCAAGAGCGATATGGAGACCGTATGGTTTCGGTATTGCAGGCCCTCGATGTAGATACTGGCATAGGCTATGGCAGCAACAGAAACACATACCGGATGATGGATGAGATACTGGCTGATCTAAACGGCACACCGCGAACATCCGGAACGGACAAACTACATCGGTATCAGCAATTGGTCACGGATAAATTTCTGGAAAGTTCACAGCACAATTTCTCGAAAATAGCTATCAGCGACAAGGATCTAAAGGATATTGGGACAGCGGAGTTTCATCTTATACCTAAGTCTCTCTATGCTTTTGGGAATCTACTGCAAAAGGAAGCTGACAAAGATATGTTCTTTAATCTGAGCAGCCTGGGTGGTTCCTCATCAGGCAATCTGTTGGCTCGATTTGCCTATATGGATCCTAACCTATCCGACGCCCTGAATCAATCCGCGGCTAAGGAACAAGAACACTATGGGACGACACAACTAGCGGAAATCGCTTATTTACCCGACGCACGTGTGGGCAATATCCTGCAGCGACCTGATATCCGCAGCTTAACAATAGGCTTGACCGCAGGATTAGGCCCAGTTGAACAGCGGGTTGCGATCAATGATCTATACATATTTGCAAAAGCTGGAAAATTGTACTTGTGGTCTAGGACTTTTAAACAGATCATTGAGCCGCGGCTGACCTCGGCCCATGACTTTTCGGACTCCATGAATCTATACAAGTTTTTGGCGGATTTTCAATTTCAGCAGCACCGTCTGGATATTACCTGGAACTGGGGCATTTTGAAAGATCAGCCCCGACTGCCACGGGTGAGCTATAGAAATATAATCCTATGCCGTGAACAATGGCGGCTTTCCAGGATTTTGACGCCCCCCAAAACAGCTCAACAAAAAAGATCGCTCATCGCTGAAATCAGACAGAAGCGGGGATTACCGCAAAACGTTGTGCTGATCAATGGCGATAATGAACTGTTGCTCAATCTAAATAATGCCCTTTGCATCGCGATATTATTCGAACAACTGGCCAAGAACGACATCATCCTGACCGAAAACTTACTTGACCATTATCAATCGCCGGTGAAAGACGTAGCCGGGCAGTCTTATGCAAATGAACTGATCATTCCCTTTCATTCAACTACGATAAAGCAACAGGACCATACTCCTCCGGCAGAGACTGTGCTCAGACGAAACTTTCCCTTGGGAAGCAGCTGGCTCTACGCAAAAATATTTTGCGGTCACAGCATAGCCGACAACCTTTTAAAGGATTACATTCCCGCTATAATCGCAACGCTCAAACAGGAGAAAATCGTGAAAAAATGGTTTTTTATACGTTATGATGATCCCAGCCCGCACATCAGGTTCCGTGTAGAACTGTTTGACCAGCAGGCTTATCAACAGGTCGTATCTTGTCTGAATGCCAATCTGAGCAACCTCCTGGAGAACGAACAGATTGCGTCGCTCTCGTATGACACCTATATACGTGAGATCGAACGGTATACGCCACGTTGTATGGAGAAGAGTGAAAAATTATTCTATCTCGAGAGCGAACTGATCATACAAAAAATGCAGTCCTTCACAACAATCAATCAACGGTGGAAACTGGCGTTTGAGTATGTCGATTGTATATTTGAAAATGCGGGATTTACATGGGCAGAACGGCGGGATTTCTGCGAAAAGATGTACGGTTTATATTCCAATGAATTTGGCCACGAAAAACAGATCCGGATACAGCTGAATGAAAAATTTAAGGCACGAAAACATTGGTTTGACCTACTGACGCTACACAGCAATCCTCTAGTCTGTCAGGTAGATCTGAATCGGGTGCAAAGTGAAATATTTATGTTAATAAAGTCGAATGAACCTAACCCGGCGAAGGCAACGCAATCCCTTTTATCAAGTTATATTCACATGTTTGTGAATAGATTGTTTCTAAGCGACCAGCGCATGTATGAGCTTGCGATCTACCACTTTATGATGAACTTCTATCGGATGCAGATCGGCAAATATCGAGCGCATCAGCCTCAAAACATACATGCCTAGTTAAGTCCCATTCTGGTAAATAACTGGCTGCGATATTGCAATCCAATGGCTAGTTCGGTACCGTCTTTGAGTATAACCTTGCTCGCCTCTACTCCTTTGATATGTTTCAGATTAACAATATAAGAACGATGCATCCGGGCAAACATATCCCAGGGTAATGTCGTCTCCATCTCTTTCATCGTACAGAGGAGAGTTTGCATTCCTTCGGCTGAATAGATCTGAATATAATCGCCCCAAGCTTTTAGGTAATAGATATCATTTGCATCAATAAATATGGTTTTATTTCTGTCTTTCACCTTGATCGCCTTGCGCTCTCCCTGGTTTCCCCCTGAAAACATAATGGCTTTCTGAACTTTTTCAACGGCCTTCAGCAACCGCTCCTCCGTGAGCAGGGGTTTTAAGATGTAATCAATGACGTCGAGCTCAAAGCCCTCAACGGCATATTCATAATGGGCGGTTATAAAAATCACAAAAGGTGGATGAGAAAGCCCTTTTAGAAAGGCTACTCCGTCCATTTCTGGCATATCGATATCCGATAGGATAAGATCCACCTTATGCTGTTTCAACACGTCAATAGCTTGTGTCGGATTTTCATAGACACCCACAATTTCGATGATACCGATCTTTTTGACCAGCTTTTCGAGGCGCATTCTTGCTATTGGTTCATCCTCAATAAGAATAGTTTTTATGCTATACATAACGATTAAATTCTTTATTTCACTGATCTTTATTCTCTTTCTCCGACAACTCGACCGTTAGTTCAGTACTGTAAATTCCGACATCCGAAGTGGTTTTGAGGGTATACCGCTTCGGGTAGTAAAGCTCCAGCCGCTTCCGGACATTTTGTATACCAAGTCCACCAATATAATTTTTGGGCTTGGGCAATTTACGATATGCATTCGATACATGCATGTACAACATCTGATTTTTAATGGATATGTGTATCGTCACCCATGCATTGGCGACACTGGTCCGTGGGCCATGTTTGAAGGCATTCTCCACGAATGGAAAGAAAATTAGCGGTACTATTGTACAATGTGCATTATCTGTTTCAAGATTAACGTTGATCTGTAGTGATTCATTGTATCGGAGTCTTTCCAACTCGACATAATCGCGGATCAATTGAAATTCCCGGTCTAATTCGATCTGAGGCTGGTTGCTTTCGTGGAGCAGATAAACCATCATGCCACTGAGACGCATCATGCTCTGCTCTCCCCGATCATCCTTGTCGGATACCAGTACATAGATACTATAGAGTGTATTTAGCAGAAAATGGGGATTGATCTGATGTTTGAGGAAGGCCAGTTCGAGCTGTACATTGTTGAGTTCAAGTTCAGCATTCTTAAGTTCGAGGTTGACTTTCATATTTCTGATGCTCATAAAGGACTGTACAATCTTAACAGTCAGCGGAAAAGCAACCAGAAAAATAAAATCTAACAGATAATCGGTGACGGAAGAAATACGGAATGCTCCAAGAATACCCTTATCGCTCATAAATTGTAGATAATCCTTCAACCGCTCATCCGGAGACAGAAAGTTTAACGTCAGTACCGCACTGTAATAAGTCAGTACGGACCACCATGCATAAATAATAACCAACCATAGCAGGCATAGCAAAAACTTTCCGCGGATAAACCAACGAGGTATGATGATATACGCAGTGACATAAAATATGGATAAAAGCGAAAAGACATCCTTTAAAAAAAGTACCCACGAATTATCGGGATCAATCCGCTGGTAACCGATAAACTGCATGCCTAAAACAACAGACCAAAAGCACAAGTGAAAAAAAACGCGCTTCACTGGATTATAATTCTGAAAGAATTCAGTTACCGATATCATGTCCCCCCTAGTTATATCAGGCCTAAATATAAAAATATAGTTCAAGTTCCACGATCAATAAACGCATCAATTCGATAAAAAAAAGCTGTCTGACATAGGAACTAAACCAAAATACGGCTAATATTTTGATTATAAGAATCTTTCAAAAAAAAGGTTTTTATTATTTGCGATTTAGGAGACCACAATCAATTGTAACATTAACATTACAACTAATCTCTTCCTTAATTCCTTATAATCTTTGGTTATCTGAAGACTAAACATAGTATTAAAAAAAATTATATCGAAAAGGAACGCCTGTCCACTATGAATGAAAATCAGGACTAATTTTGTCTACATATTTAATTAAACAATATTTTATATATTGTCATAGAGACTATAATTTATATATTGTCATAGAGACTATAATTGATGAAAAGAAAAAACCTTCTCCTGCTACTTGTTATTTATATGGCATTCATCAGCCTGGGTCTTCCAGATTCGCTGTTGGGCTCTGGCTGGCCAGCAATGTATCGCGCGCTTGAAGTGCCTTTACATTATGCCGGTATCCTATCCATGATTGTTGCTGCCGGAACTGTGGTATCGAGCTTATTTAGTGAACGTATCATCAGTCGGTATGGTATTCCCTGGGTCACAACAGTCAGTGTATTGATGACAGCATTGGCTCTGCTGGGTTTTTCAATTTCTCCCCATTTTTCATACCTATGCCTGCTCGCCATACCATTGGGCTTAGGAGCCGGATGTGTGGATGCTGCTCTAAACAATTATGTCGCCCTGCATTATGCCGCTAGGCATATGAATTGGCTCCACTGCTTCTGGGGAGTTGGTGCTTCCATCGGCCCTATTATAATGGCGAATGGTTTAGCTAACGGAAAATCATGGTCTACAGGTTATATGACCGTAGGTATTATACAAATATCACTCGTGCTGTTGCTGATTGTGAGTACCCCTCTTTGGATAAAAGACCAAGATTCCTATTCTTCAAAGGATCAGGAAACAGATAAACAGTCCTACCGGAAGCTTTTCGCCAGTAGCGGACTTAAAGAAGCCCTTATTATATTTTTTTGTTACTGTACCATTGAAGCTACTTTTGGAATCTGGGGGGCGAGTTATCTTGTGAAGGTCAGGGGATTTGCGACGGATCGTGCAGCTTCCATGACCGCTCTATTTTATGCAGGAATAACCATAGGAAGGTTGATTTCAGGTTTTCTAGCAGGATTATTAAATAATAAGCAACTCATTTGGCTGGGCTACGTGCTGATTTTTCTCGGATTGCTAAGTATAAATCTCCCGTTTGATATCACTTTGTTGGTCGGATTTTTGCTGGTCGGGCTAGGCTGTGCTCCAATATTTCCCAGCCTCCTCCATGAGACACCACAAAATTTTGGCGAAAATAATGCACAAGCTATTATGGGAATACAGATGGCCTGTGCTTATATCGGTATTACTTTTATGCCATTACTCTTCGGTACACTATCCAAACACTTGGATTATTCCATATTTCCATGGTTTCTAAGCGGTTTCCTTGCTTTAATGGGCTTTGGCATATTTCGATTGAATAAACTAACAGAAAACCGGCGAATTTTAATGCCTGAAGCTAATATCAAAACTTAAAGATGCTTTTTTATGCAAACCAAAAAGGGCGATCTCATGTATTTATGGTACCTGCAATAGAATTTTTCCAAATTTTGGAAAAGAGCCTAAGAAATTGGATGAATTTTGACATCTAGAATTTCTTGAATGATAAAAATTCATTACTGGTATAAGTGACTTAAAAATTAAAAAATGACTAAAAGAACAATCCTCGTTTCTGGCGCCAGTATCGCTGGCCCTACCCTGGCATTCTGGCTACACCGATTTGGTTTTGACGTGACTATTGTCGAACGTGCAGATGAATTAAGGTTGGGTGGTCAGAATATAGATGTCCGGGAAGCGGCACAGCAGGTCGTTCAGTTGATGGGACTAGAAAATAAGATCCGCCAGGCCAATACCGGAGAGCTGGGTGTTTGTTTTGTTAATAAAGACAATCAAATCATAGGATCTTTTCCGAAAGGAAACTCAGACTTCGGAACAGCTGAACTTGAAATCCTGCGTGGCGATCTGGCAAAAATTGTTTACGACGCAACTAGGGATAACGTGAAGTATATTTTCGGTGATCAAATCACAGCCTTAGCGGATAAAGAAGATAAAGTGACCGTCACATTTAAAAATAGCCCCCAATGTTCCTTTGATCTTGTCATCGCAGCAGACGGTATCCGTTCCACAACCCGTACTTTAATGTTCGGAAATGAACCTGTCTTAAAATATATTGGTGTCTATTGTTGCTATCTAACCATTCCCCGTATTGAATCGGATACAAAATGGGCTTATTGGTACAATGCGCCAGAATCGAGGGTTATTAACCTAAGACCGGACAATGAGGGTACGACCAGAGCTTCTTTTTCCTTTTTAACACCAGATAAAGGATATGAAAAACTCAATTTAGCGGAGCAAAAAGAAATTCTCAAACAAAAGTTTGCAGATGCCGGCTGGCAGGCTCCCCGCATACTTGCAGCATTAGAAGAAAGCAAGGATGTGTATCTGGACGGAATTAGCCAGGTAAAAGCGCCTAGATGGACCAGCGGACGATGCGCTATGGTGGGAGATGCTGCTTATTGCCCTACTCCTATGACCGGAATGGGCACCAGTCTCTCAATAATTGGCGCTTATATTCTAGCAGGAGAACTGTCTAGGCATAACGATCATAAAGAAGCATTCGCTGCTTATGAAAAATTATTGCGTCCCTATGTTGAAGAAATTCAAAACCTTCCTCCGGGTGTGCCTTGGATCGCGCATCCAAAAACTAAATTCGGTATCGGACTACTCAATACTGTTATAAGAATAGCTTCCAGCAAAATAGCTAAAAATGTTTCAAAGCTCTTTACGGTAAAAAAAGAGAAAATAAAAAAAGAAAGGCTTAAACTACCCGTCTATAAGTAACACTTTACAATAAAATAAGATGCATAGGCAAGAGTTAATAAAAAACCTCGCCATCGTGCGCTGCAGCCTTGTACAGTTATCGACTTAGGCCATTTTCAATATTATGTTTACATCGTGCTATTTGTTTTTTCATTGCTTTAAGTTCCCCTATCTTAGTGTCTATCTGTTCCAATTTAAGATTGAGCACTTCCATTTTACTCGCTTTAGTAAGCTCCTTTTGATACCACGCATCAATAACCTGTTTAATCTCTGCTAACGTGAAGCCTACGGCCTTGGCCATTTTTATAAACCTAAGTTTTTCGGTTACCTCATCGTCATAATACACGTAATTATTGGATGTAATACCCGGCTTTGTCATCCCTGAAATAAGGCCGCTCTTTTCATAAAAACGTATTGTTCCAATGGGTATGTTTGCTTCCCGTGCCAGCTGACTAATTAATTTCATTTGATAATCAATTGTTTATAAAAAATAATACAAGTATATAGTATACTTCATACTTGTGGGTTGTAAAAATACAGGTTAAATTTGCCAATAGAAAATCAATCGCAGTCACAAATTATCTTTTCATCATGAAAACAACATATTCAGACAAAGAACTTATTAAACTAATACCCGGCTTCACAAACAATTATACGGTAATAAATGATATATCTCTCCATTATGTTAGCGGAGGTAAAGGAGAACCTTTAATACTCATTCCTGGTTACCCGGAAACATGGTGGGCATATCATCATGTCATGCCGATATTGGCTGAATATTACCAGGTAATTGTTGTGGAAATCCGCGGAATGGGCAGTTCAGATAAACCGGAAAATGGTTACGAAAAAAAGAACATTGCAAAGGATATATATGAACTAATTCGATATTTGGGTTTTGACAAAGTTTCTATCGTCGGTCATGATATCGGTGCACATGTTGCATTTAGTTTTGCCTGTAACTACCCGAAAGCAACCCGCAAATTAATACTGTTGGATACACCACATCCTGACCCAAGCATGTATCAGCTGCCTATGTTACCTATTTTGGGAGCCAGTTACCTGTATCCCTGGTGGCTCTCGTTCAATCAGGTAAAAGAATTGCCCGAAAAGCTGCTCGAGGGGCGCATGTCAATTGTCATTTCTTGGTTATTCGACAACCTTCTGGTCAATAAACATAGTATAAACCAATTTGATAAATCTGTTTATAGTGAAGCTTATGACAATAAAGATGCTATTCGTTGTTCTAATGCGTGGTATCAGGCCTTTCCGCAAGATATCAAAGACTATGAGAGCTATAATAAATTAGAAATGCCAGTCCTAGCAATCGGTGCAAGTGGGTACGACCTGCTTCACCATTCCTTACCAGAGATCACAAGGGATTTAGTGCTAAAAAAGATCGAAAACTGTGGCCATTTTATTCTTGCTGAAAAACCAATTGAAACAGCTGAATTGATCAAAGAGTTCTTAGCGAACTAAAGTGATATCAACTATTGACAAACTTGCTATATCACTATGAACCTCAACAAAGCAGGTTTGTCATAAAATTTGAATTTCTTAACTTTACTAAATGGAAACAAAAATAGTGCGCAGCGTTTCGGAATTCAATAATGAACTGAAATTGCAGGGTTTTAAAGCTTTTCAGATAGAGGCTGACAGTAATTCCACACGCCTATACAGCCGTAAGGATTTCTTTAAAATTTGTCTTACAACTGGAGAAAGCAAAATCCATTATGCGGACAAAAGCTTTGAACAGGAAGGCACAATACTATTCTTTGGAAACCCCCATATTCCCTATTCATGGGAAACGATCTCTACAACTTATGTTGGTTACACATGCTTATTTTCGGAAGATTTTTTAAAACAATCTGAACGGGCAGAAAGCTTGCAGCAGTCTCCTTTTTTTAAAATCGGAGGTACACCTGTTCTGAAAATTTCTGAACACCAACGACTGTTTCTCAACACACTTTTCCAAAAGATGATTGAAGAACAGGAAAGTAATTATACTTTTAAGGATGAGCTGATACGCAATTATATCAATCTCATTATTCATGAAGCGCTTAAGCTTCAACCTTCTGAGGTTTATAGTCCTAGCAAAAACGGGACAGTACGCATCGCCTCGGTATTTATGGAGCTCTTAGAACGACAATTCCCCATAGAAACTCCTGCAGTTCCCTTAAAAATGAAAGCTGCACAGGATTATGCCCAAAACTTGAATATCCATGTAAACTACCTTAACCGTGCCGTAAAGGAAGTTACCGGCAAATCCACAACGACCCTGATCACAGAAAGAATCATCACGGAAGCTAAAGCACTTTTACAACATACAGACTGGAATATTTCAGAGATCGCCAGTGCGCTTGGGTTTGAATACCCCACCTATTTCAATAATTTCTTTAAAAAACTTACAGGAACAAACCCAAAATCTTTCAGAGAACCCGAGGTTTGAAATTCTTAAGTCTTGGTTTGATAATCTTTAACAAATGACCTTCAGCCTGAACTAACTTTGTATCTGTAGTATTAAATATAATAGACATGAAAATAGCAGCAACACTAATGATTTTGTCTTTCCTCTTTTCAGATAAGTCATTCGCGCAAAATGTACAATCAAACCAACATTTAAAGAAAATGAAAACTTCAGCAGATTCGCATACATTTCAATTAAGTGATAAAGTAACCCGTACAAAAGTAAACTTCAAAAATCGTTACGGTATCACGCTTTCAGGTGAACTATATGTACCCAAAAACAGTGTTGACAACCTTCATTCAGCTTTGGCCATCAGTGGCCCTTTTGGTGCAGTCAAAGAACAATCTTCCGGGCTGTATGCTAATCAATTGGCCGAAAGAGGGTTTATTGCCCTGGCATTCGATCCATCCTATACCGGTGAAAGCAGTGGTGAACCCCGTAATGTAGCATCGCCGGACATCAATACAGAAGACTTCAGTGCGGCAGTTGACTTTTTAGGTTTACAGACAAATATCGACAGAAATAAAATCGGGATCATTGGAATCTGTGGATTTGCTGGATTTGCCTTAAACGCCACCGCAATCGATAAGCGTATTAAAGCGGTAGTTACGACCAGCATGTACGATATGACCCGTGTCATGTCAAAAGGTTATAATGATGCTGTAACTCCCGAACAACGAACTCAAGCACTTGAACAATTAAGCCAACAGCGCTGGAAAGATGCTGCAAGCGGAAAATATGCGCCCTCATCAAACAATTTACCAGAAAAATTAGTTGGAAATGAACCACAATTTGTAAAGGAATATTTTGATTATTATAAAACAGCGCGAGGATTTCATTCCCGTTCTATCAATTCTAATTCTTCATGGACTGCAACTTCACCAATATCATTCATGAATATGCCGATCCTTACTTATATCAGAGAAATTGCACCCAGACCAATGCTGATCATTGCAGGAGAAAATGCACATTCAAGATATTTCAGTGAGGATGCCTACAAGGCAGCTGCACAGCCGAAGGAACTAATGATTATCCCAGACGCAGTTCACGTGGATCTATATGATCAATTGGATAAAATTCCTTTTGATAAGTTGACAGCGTTTTTTAAAGCTAATTTAAAATAGAAATACATTTAATCATTCACTAACTATTAAAATTTTCAGCGATAACGTAATGAAGAAATCAGAAAACAATCACCGAGAAGATATTTTTGAACGACTAAAAAAAGAACAGAGCGTTTCTTCCAACGATCCAGAGGCTTATCGTTTACGTGAGGCTTCATTTGCGACCAAAGCACTATTGGTACGTATGAATAACTCTACTGATCCTAAAGAAATTAGGGATTTATTATCTCAGATTACAGCTTCAACCGTAGATGAAAGTACACAGGTATTTACGCCGTTATATATTAATTATGGGAAGAATACATCGATAGGTAAAAATGTTTTCATCAATTTCGATTCTGTCTTTTTGGACTTAGGTGGTATTGTGATCGAAGATCAGGTATTGATAGCTCCCAAAGTAAGTCTATTAACCGAGGGACATCCAATCGAACCACAGAACAGGCAATCCCTTGCCGTAGCTCCTATCCATATTAAAAAGAATGCCTGGATCGGAGCTAATGCGACGATTCTACCAGGGGTTACCATTGGAGAAAATGCCGTGGTCGCAGCAGGCGCTGTAGTGGATAAAGATGTTCCGGACAATACGATTGTGGGCGGTATCCCCGCAAGGATCATTAAAAATATTCAATAGACGATTCAGCTTATATTGGCTAAGTCGCCTAACGGAAGAACAATTTAGTCTGGCCGATAAGTAATTAAAAGCCAGACCATGTTAAATCAACTGTTAAAGGTCTTCTTTTATAGCTGAAAGGGAACTTGTAACTGGCTCCGTACTGCCCAACATGAGTGGTGTGGAACCGATGATCAAATCCCATTTGACCATTTGTTTAAATGTTGGTTTATCCGAGGAAAAGTTACAGTAGTTTATTACTGTTATCGTATCGACAGTGGGCAAAAAGAAGGTTCTATCTAACCATTTACGATTTCTCCACCGTTAGGGTGCAAAACTTGACCACTTATAAAATGTGAATCTTCGCTAGCCAGAAATAAAAAGCTTGGTGCAATTTCATTTGGCATTCCGGCCCTTTTCATTGGAGAATCGCTTCCAAATTCTGAATTCTTTTTGGGGTCAAATGAAGAAGCTATTAATGGAGTCCATACCGGACCCGGGGCAACAGCATTAACCCTAATTCCTTTATCTATAAGATTTGCTGACAAACTTCGTGTGAAAGAAATTATTGCACCTTTCGTAGCAGAATAATCCATCAATTTTGGACTCCCTCGATAAGCCGTCACCGAAGATGTATTAATTATGCTTGCTCCCTTCTTAAGATGGGGCATAGCATACTTTGTGATCCAGAAATAGGAAAAGAAATTATTTTGAAACGTCTTTACTAGCTGTTCAGTCGTAATTTTTTCAATTGATTCTGTCTCCCAGTGAAGCCCCGCATTATTAACAATAATATCAACTTTCTTATGAGTTTTTATCGTAAATTCAATTACTTTTTTACAGTGATTTTCTTTTCCTAAATCACCTTTAATCAGCGTACATTTTCTAGAGAAGGACTCTACCTCTTTTTGAGTTTCTTTTGCGTCTTTTGTTTCGCTGAGATAGGCTATAACTATATCAGCTCCCTCCTTGGCAAATAACAAAGCTACAGCTTTTCCTATACCGCTATCTCCGCCGGTAATTAATGCTACCTTATTTTTTAATTTTCCTTCTTTATCATACTTTAATGGAGAAGTGTCAGGAACTGGTATCATATTTATCTCCAATCCCGGTCGCTTTTGCTTTTGCAAAGGTCGAATCTTTTTACTTGCTACTTTTTCCATGCTGCTTCTTTTAAATGACGATAAACAATGTGCGATTTCCACAATGTATAAGAAACAAATAGCCTTTCTGAAGAACGGCTATTTGTTTTTATGTTGGGTGTAAGTATTAGGAAGGTACCTTTCTTGATTTTTCTCTCTCCCAAACACGATGTCCTTTCATGATCGCTATAAAATCTTCCGTTAGATTATCCTTGCTTTCAAAAATAACACCTTTATCTTTTTTAATAAATGATCTTTCAGCTAGCTCTTCAGCACCTTGTGCAAATGCCAGCGTTTTACAGTGTCGGTAACCTTCATTAATAAATTGGAGGTAATCGGCATTTTGCGCGAGAGTTTTTACCGATTCACCTGCTGGTGTAAAGAACGCATCGTAACAAACTGATGCCTCAGTAAGATATGAATGCTGAATATCTTCTTCTGTTCCTTCCTTGAACCGGATCTTTCCTACATGAGATGAGATCAAAACCGCTTGTGCACCTTCCCGCTCAAGTGCTGTTTTCATTTTATCTATGGAAGATTTGCTAGCTCCATTATCAACAAGGAAAGCAACCTTTCTGGTCTTGATCGTTCCCTCGCCATCTTTCACTTTCATGCTCAAAGCTGCAGACTTTTCAACTTCTGGTTTCACCGGTTTAAAAGGATATTCGGGGTGGTTCTGCCGTGCAAACTTGAGAGTTAAAGGATCAAGTTCTTTTGGCGGGACAAGTCCGAGGTTCGTACTGACATTTTTTGCTAGTTCCTGATCTATCTGATTCAAAATAGCCAGTTCTCGCATTCGAATATGGACATCATTCACTTTGGAAAGCTCAAAGCTCAGCGCATTAACCATGTGGTCCTGTTCTTCTGGACTCTGTGAATTAAAAAACAGTCTGGCTTGGGTAAAGTGGTCTGCGAAGGAATCTGAGCGAGCTCTAACTTTTGAACCATCGATAGGCTGCTTGTGGGATTCAAATCCTACACCGTCGTTAAGCATTGCATGATACGGACATCCTACAGCCTTGCTATTAGGAAAATAACTCACGGCACCTTTAGGAATCTCAGTCCGCGCAAAACCATCTTTTTGGTTATTATGTTTGCCGGTCAGCGGACGATTGATAGGAAGCTCATGGAAATTGGGGCCACCTAATCGATAATTTTGGGTATCCATATATGAAAATATCCGTCCTTGCAATAGCGGATCATCCGAAACATCTATACCCGGCACCAGCCTTCCGGGGTCGAAAGCCGCTTGTTCAGTCTCTGCAAAAAAATTCTCCGGATTGCGATTCAGTGTCATTGTTCCGATAATCTGAACTGGCACCAGTTCCTCGGGAATAATCTTGGTCGCATCCAGAATATCAAACGAATATTTCAGCTCATCTGCTTCTGGAATCAATTGAACACCGAGATCCCATTGGGGAAAATTTCCGCTGTCAATAGCTTCATAGAGATCCCGTCGATGAAAATCAGCATCAAATCCGGAAATCTTTTGGGCTTCATTCCATGCGACCGAATGTACACCTAATCTCGGTTTCCAATGAAATTTAACGAATGTACCTTTTCCTTCGGCATTCACAAATTTAAACGTATGCACGCCGAAACCTTCCATCATCCTTAAACTTCGGGGTATCGCACGATCTGACATAGTCCACATGATCATGTGTGCTGATTCGGGCATCAGCGATATAAAATCCCAGAAGGTGTCATGTGCAGATGCCGCCTGCGGCATTTCGTTGTTCGGTTCTGGTTTTACAGCATGGACAAGATCTGGAAAGTTCATCGCATCCTGAATAAAAAAAACTGGAATATTATTTCCCACGAGATCATAATTACCTTCTTCGGTATAGAATTTAACGGAGAACCCTCTTACATCTCTGGCAAGATCGGTAGAGCCTTTGAAACCCGCTACAGTGGAAAATCTTGCAAAAAGAGGTGTTACTGTT
This sequence comes from Sphingobacterium sp. HMA12, assembly GCF_002933815.1. Lineage (GTDB taxonomy): Bacteria > Bacteroidota > Bacteroidia > Sphingobacteriales > Sphingobacteriaceae > Sphingobacterium. Next base: position 1,060,265 of record NZ_BEYR01000001.1, on the reverse strand, counting down.
CCTTTTTTTAAAAATGCTGCAGTTGTATATTGGGATAGGTCAGCAGTAGCTTCGAAAATACCATGGGCTCCAGATCCACGCGCATGAACGACACGTTCCGGTATACGTTCTCGGTCGAAATGCATCAGCTTATCAAAATAAATATGATCCTGCTGTAATGATGGGCCCCTCTCACCTGCCTTTAATGTATTGTTGTTGTCAGAAATAGGCACCCCATCATTCGTGGTCATAACCTGTTCGGAATTGTCCACTAAATGCTGATCAATCTCAGCAGTTTTTAAATTCTTTTCTTTTTTCATATCCAATTATTCTCTGGTTTATACTATAAGGCGGAAATAAATTATCAATTCGTACAAAAATTACATGTGAAATAATACTTCTATATGAGTGTAAGAATGAAATTATAACACTATAATTGGCAGCAAACCACATTGTGGTAAATCAAGTTTTTGATTAATTTCGCGCAGTAAAAAAATAGTGGTTCATTAATTCCATCTTTAAAACAAATGGTATCTCAAAAACGTTTTAATTTTGCTAAAAAAGATAAATAAGAACATAATTTGTTATTAGATAACAACATGATAGAAAATATTGGATTAACAAAAGATTCAGGCTGGCAGTTCGGAGTCAGAAAAACATTCCCAACAAATTTAGAAAGTATATGGAAACTCTTCTTTTCAGAAGACGGATTAAAATATTGGTCCGAAGGAGTTGAACAGGATTTTTCAACTTTTAAAGAACACTCTCATATACGTACAAAGTGGAAACAGGTGGGGTCCAAGGAAAGTGCAAGTTTGCAAATCAGGTTTATTCCTTCCCAAAAGTGTGATAGAACGACAATTTCAATTCATGTTGATCAATTAAAAACTGAAAATCAACGTGAAGAGGCTAAGAAATATTGGACAAAAATAATTAGAAATATTCCGGTATTGCTAACGCCAAAAGTCGCAGAAGATTAAAGTCTGTCGGGTAAACAATAAGCTGACCAATAAGGTGACTGTAGATATAATCATGGGGAGTTACTGATAGCTCTAATAATTGTTTTCATGTGTTTATATTATGATGTATTTAACAAGGAAACCACCAATGCATAAAAGATACTTTTCCATTCTTAAAAAATACTTTGATATGCCCATCAGAAATATCTTCATAGTCCTCTCTTAATTTGATTACCCAAATTTTGCCTTCTTTGTCCATACCCAGTCTTTCACTTACCGCGATAGGAAACAGTTGTTCCATGTCCCTCATTGTGGTGTAAGCATCAATCCGGACTCCTTTATAGGTAATAAAATTTCCGTCCAAAAACCAGAACTCATCCACAGCTATACTATCCCTGCTGGTTTCAAAGCGAGAGCCGCTTTTGTAAAGATATTTATCATCGGGGGCTTCTGTGTCAAAGATGGTAATACAAGGCGCTTGATCGTTTAGTAGCTGTGTACTGTCGGGCTTACCAAAAACTTTTCCAAACTCACCGATTGTAAAATATCTTTTCAGCTTGCCATTAAATCTTATATCATCTTCCAACATCACATCTCTTTTTACATACGCGGAGCCGGGCTTAGCGACAGGCACGGCTGCATTGCACAGCTCAAAAAGATTATGTTTCTTTAAAAGGCTTTTATCATATTGTATCACCACAGGATTGTCAGGATCATTGCTGATGTCCAAAAGATGACTCGTATGCCGATGTAACTCCAACCAACCCACAGCTCGTTCAATCATTCTCTTTTCAGATGGTGTTTCCGAAATGTCATTAATAACATACATTTTGATCGTAGCTTTTGAATCGGTCAGTTCAACAAGTCGACTTTGTACACGTGTATTGCCAAATGTTTTGATGGCCATCGCATTGCTCGATCTGACGAGGTCGACTATGAGTTGGTCGCAGGAAATATTGTTATCTCTCAGTTTATTACGCTCAGTACAGGTCGGGGTATCGGGAGCCTGCCGCGCACTGCTCTTGGAATTCCCACGACAGGAGATCATCACAATGGCAGTAAATGCTGCTAATATCGGTATACTCCCTCTCATAATAATTTTAAATTGATTAACATTTTACATTTGGCTCTCCATTTTGACGATTTAAAGTTGTTCTAAAAACAATCATACAAAGTAGCGATCCCACAAGCAAACCAGCCAAGAGATAGGACTCTAGATGCATATCCTGAAAGCCAATACCTGGTATATCTCCATCCACAGTTAACTCGGCTCTTCTTAACAGGTCTCTTATTTGGGCAATTTCATATTTTAGATAAATCACTCTCATACCACAGCCTATCATTCCGGAAGCGATGATAATTAGTAATGAAAGCAGTTGCTTTTTTGTCGAAGAGATTTTACAATAATTTTTGACAAACAGGTAAAGAAAAGGAATTACCCCAAACGAGAAAACAAAAATTATCGTCGGAAAAATCTGGTTAGGAAGACGCCAGCTACCATTAAATAAGAGGCTGACACCGACAATTTCAGCTGTAAAAAACGTTAAAAACCAATCTCTAAGTAAAAACGCAAAGACAGCTAATAATAGTGACAAACCAATAAAAGTTCCTTTCCTTTTCATCGCTTTTTTTTGAATCGTAAGTTATTCCTTTTGTATATTAAAAACGTTTTCGCGGTTTTATTTCCCGTAATATGCGCTAGCGTCGGATACTCATTTGTAGTATTCAATTTTGGTCAATTCCGTATTCAGAAGTTTACCATTTTTAAACTCTTTCTTTTCGATCTTGTTATCAAATTCATCATACACATACTCATTGGAATACGTATTCTTATCTTCAAATAAGATAAATTCCGACAGCTGGCCTTTAACAGTATATTTTCGGGTTTTTATGTATTGGGGCTTCCTCTGATCAGGTAAGAATTGTTTTTCCTCGAGTCTTTTTCCGTCGACATATGTGTATTCCTCCCTGTATTCCAGCTGTCCATTTTTGTAAAACCGCTGTTCTTTCAATTCCTTTTTATCGTCATAGACAACCTCAATCTTTAAAAGTTCATGGTTATTGCAGTCAAGATGGGTTTCAGCGATCAGTTTGTCTTCATTGTTAAACTGATATTTTTTTACCAAATGTATTTGATCAGGCTCACTTTTATTTCCTTTACTAAACGTTATGCTGCCACCCGCAGTTGGCATATTGAAAAATGTTTTCTGGATGATTTTGTTTGTACCAGAGAACTGAGTTATCGTTTTTTCTCTGTAAACATTATATCTCGGACTGTATTCCAGATAAATTAACGTATTTTTTTCATCATCGTATTTGTAAGTTTCAACTTTGTCAGGTTTTTCTCCCTCATAAGTGAAACTCCGTTCAACAACTCTTCCTATTGAATCGTAGATCACATTGGTGATGTTTGTTGTCCCCCTACCAGTTTCAGTTTCAGCTATAATTCTGCATTTGTCATCAAATAGATAACTGATCTGATAATTTCCATTAGGCGACTTAATGCTTATAGCTTCGCGACATCTGTCGTTATACTCATAGTATGTAGTATCATTATTTTTTTCAACCTGGTCCGAACTTAAAGAAGGAATTCTTTGGTATTTTATTTTGGATATAATTTGATTTTTCGTGTTGTACGTATTAATAACACTGTCAATTCTCGAATATTCCGAAAGATCGATAAATTTCAAATTCATCCCATTTTCATCGTAATAATCTTCACAAAAAAAAATCGTGTCAGTATTAGCACCATAACTCACTCTATATGAATGCATACTCTTTACTTTTCCAGACAATTTACTTTTTTCAAGATCAGTTTTGTTCTGTCCGAATACAGGAAAACTAAATAACACCAACATGTAACATAAAGCTGTATATCTTTTCATCGTATAAATATACTACCGCTTTTTTTGATATGTAATGAAGATTTATAATTCGTTGAGCCGCATTTATTATCCGTCATGACTTTACCATTATCCGTGAATAAACCCAGTCAACAAAAGATCGAACAGCTAAATCTATAAGATCTTATAAGCACCCCCGTGGCCATATTGACGAATTCCATCATTCATTTAATCTCTATGGAGCCGACCTAGAAATTGACGTCCTTTCCAAAACATTTTGACTATGGAGATGTTACTCCAAGAAATACCAAGAATAATCTGGTAAAAAGGCAAATTGTCTTAGATTGTAACTAATTAAAAAACTCAAGAGATGGCTTATAATAATGAACTTGTCAACCGTGTCCGTGAAAGACTTTCGATGGAAGACCATATGGAAGTTGAGGAGAAGAGAATGTTCAGTGGATTATCTTTTCTTGTAAACGGGAAAATGTGTGTCAATATTAGTCAGGATAATTTGATGTGCCGCTATAACCCCGAACTCGAAGATGAGGTTTCGGAAAAAAAAGGCTTCTTGCCGATGATTATGAAGGGAAAGCAGCTCAAAGGGTATTGTTATGTAGAATCCAGCGGTTATCAAAAATCTGATGATTTTGAATACTGGATCAAAATATGTCTTGATTATAATCCAGCAGCAAAAGCGTCGAAGAAGAAGATTGCAAAATCTCGTTTTAAAGAAACAAAAAATTGATCGTAATGTAAGGTTTTTTATTCATTGTACTCCCGTTTTATCTTAGTGAGCAGCGGCTTGAGGAGAATGCAAACCCGGAGAAGTACTGTAAGTCATGATTTCCGTACCGTTGGATTTCTTTACAATTTCTTTTGTATTCCTAAGTATTAAAGTATGATTTCCGAGTTTGCTATAGGATACAAATTCTCCATCTGGAGTCTGTTTGCAGATGATAAACATATGCCAGCCCGCGTCTGCCGGAAGTGAGATAATCACTTTTCTCCCCGACTTCAATTCATTTTCAACCGTTTGAAAAAGGCTGTCTATCGGAAAGTTTGTATCCCGAGGTAAAACAAATTTTTGGGAGAAAGTAATGCCGTATAATTTTTTATTGTCAAAGTCGCGGAAAGAACCATCAGCTTTGTTCTGCCATTCATTTTGTAAGCCGTAAAAATCAAAATCTACCAGGTTATAATACTTTAGTACCATTTCGATAGCTGATGGAATGCAGGACATTTGAAAAATTTGATTGTGGTTATTTACAACAGTGTCAAAAAAATCGCCCTTATCATTTTCCTTTATTTGACCCTTTGCATGAAAAATAACCGATGTGAATAGGAACATGGTTAGGCTGAAGAGAATCTTTTTCATAATTTAATTAGTTGTTTTTTACAAAAGTCAACAATACAGAGTTAGACGGTCAGCACCTTGGACCAGAAATATCGTGACTTTATTGCTTTTACGAACACTAAACAAACAACTCGTCGCCATAGCTTAAAGATGTGTGCATCCCGCTACAAACGAGTCGGACTGCTGTACGTCATGATTTCTGTACCATTGGACTTCCTTACAATTTCTTTTGTATTTCTAAGTATCGTTGTATGGCTGCCTAGTTTGCTATAAGAAACAAATTCTCCATCCGAGGTTTGTTTATAGACGATAAAAATGGACCAGCCCATTTCCGCCTGAAGTGCGATAATTACCTTTTTACCAGATTTTAATTCATTTTCTATCGTTTGAAAAAGACTATCTATCGGAAAACCTTCATCCCGGGGCAAATTAAATTTCTGGGAAAAAGTAATTCCGTATAATTCCTTTTTGTCAAAGTCACGGAAAGAACCATCCGTTTTGTTTTGCCATTTAATTTGTAAGTCGTAAAAATTAAAATCCACTGCTTTGCAATACTTCAGTAGCATTTCGATAGCAGAAGGAATACCTGATGGCGGAAAGATCTGATCATGGTTATTAACGACAGTATCAAAAAAATCATAATTATTGTTTTTTTGTGTTTGAGCCTGCGCTTGAAAAATAACCAAGGTGGATATGAACATAACCAAATTAAAAAGAACCTTTTTCATCATTTATTATATTTTCTTTAAAAGAGGCATTCCAAACCCCGCTGTGGAAGGCGGAATCAGTTTGCCGTCCTGGATCTTATAACCTGAAAGATCAACTTCTTCCGACGTGCTCGTTACGCCCTCTATCGTAACTGTATTGCCCAGCCCCCCTGCCAGATGTGCCGTATAGTACGACTTAAGCAGTGAGCCCCAGGCATGAGGGGAAGCCTGTGCACCTATTTTTTTTAATTCCGGCATCAATTTTCTCCAGTTCGTGAACCCCAGTCCCTCGATGTCTGTAAGGTGCACGTCCAGTAGTTTTTTTTCAAAAAGTTCCTTAAGCAACACTGGATTTGGATCTGCTTCACCATCTGCCAACAAAGTGCTTATGCCTGCTTCTTTTATGTAATTTCTCAATTTTTCATAGTCGGAAACGGTTTCATGAAAGGGCTCTTCTATCCAGAATAAGTTGACCGATGGAATACCTTTTAAATATTGAATGAATTGATCAACTGTAAAGCCATTGTTTCCATCGACTAAAATACCACATTCAGGGAAGGCTCTGGCTACAGCATTTGTTATGTCAATATCACGCTGTAACCCTTCCTTAACTGGCATCCATTTATGTCCCCTACCGATCTTTAGCTTAAATTGTCTATAGCCCACCTCATAATCATAGCGGCATTCTTCCAGAATCCGGGCTATACCTGCGGGCCTTTCTGATGGCTCCAAATCATCAAAATAGATCATCCCGCTATAATAGTCGGTTGTATACGGCTTCTTACGGCCAAGTAATTCATAAACTGGTTTCTGCAAGATTACTCCTGCAAGGTCATGAAGGGCAATATCAAAAGCGATGTGCCTGTCATTCAAAATCCCAGCATTGGAAGCAAAAAGTTCAGATACTTTTTTACCGATGAGCTCCATTTCAATCTGCTTGGCATCTTTTATGGCTCCTCGCAACGAAGCCCAGCCCATGGCACCTTTGTCGGTTTTGATCGCACAGATCTCCACATTGGGGCCATAGCCGTGCAGGTTCAACCGAGCATTTTTCCCCACAAGGCGGGGATATTTCATCTGAACGGTCGAATATTTTATTTCCTGTATCCGGTGATACGAGAGTTCCTTTTCCTGATGGCTAACGTCTAAGATAGCTGCTAAGGACATGGCATTTCCTGAACCAGGATATAATGTCGCTGCTGCAATACTCAAATTTAAGGTCTGTAAGAATGTTCTTCTTTTCATTTTTGGTTTATGTTGATCTTAATTGATTATTAATAATTTTTTATCGCCTTGAGTAGTTCCCTCTGACTCATTAGTCTTTCGCAAAATGATCTGGACGAGCGATAAAAAAATGAATTGCCTACCTTTAAATATTTCATTGATTATTTGATATGCTCAAACAATATGAGGTATAATTTAAAGGTTTGCACTAGTACTTGAAAAGTACATAAAAAAACAGAAAAAATAATAGTCTTTCTGTTTCAATTTACTATCGAATTTTATCATTATAACCCAAAGTGTCAGCTGGTTGGCCTCTTCTATTATCTTAAGCACACGACCCCCTATAGGATCATTTATAATTCAATATTTCCATAAGATGTGCAATTTATTAGAATTTTGTTACTATCAAAATTAGACAGCCTCAAAGGGGTGCAGGTAACAATTAAAAAAATCGACAAACTATAGACATGAGCGTATTCACCCGGGAAGAAATTTGGTGACGCGGGTTTTTACTTTTTATTAAACGATTCCAAAGGAAATTATTGGAGTTAATTTATCAAGTCTCTCACGGACAAGCTCGTAAAGAACAGGAAAATCTTAAAGCGATACAAACACTTCAACTTTGGAGCATTAAAGTCGCTAATTTTGAATATGCTATCGTAAGACAGGCCGAAGAGAACAACTGAAAATCAATTGGGCAATTCTAACTTAACTCTGCTCCTTATCCGATCCAATTTTTTGCGCTGCCGCCATTGATACGACCAAATCATTCAGCATGGAGCTTGCAGCTGTTGGAGAATTGGGAAGTAAAACCAAATTGCTTCTGCTATTGGCTCCGATCGCATTCAGTGTATCATAATGTTGAGTAACCACGATTAAAGCAGAAGCTTCTTGAGCGTTAATATTGGCGGCATTCAACATCTTTACAGATTCTTCCAATCCTTTTGCGATCTCTCTTCTTTGGTCTGCAATTCCTTGTCCCTGAAGCTTCTTAGATTCTGCTTCGGCTTTTGCAACAGCAACAATCCGTATTCTTTGCGCTTCAGATTCGTATTCTGCGGCTGTTTTTTCACGTTCAGCAGCGTTAATTCTGTTCATGGCGTGTTTTACCTGTTCATCAGGATCAATATCCGTCACCAAAGCTTTGATAATATCGTAACCATAACTTTGCATCGCTTCTTGCAGTTCACTTTTTACGGCAATTGCAATATCATCTTTTCTGACAAAAACATCATCTAATTTTGTTTTTGGAACTTCAGCACGCACAACATCAAAAACATAAGATGTAATCTGGTTTTCAGGATTTTCCAAACGATAATAAGCGTCTTTTACATTTTCTCTGATTACCTGATACTGAACAGAAACTTTCATCTTTATGAAAACATTATCCAACGTTTTGGTATCTATAATGACGTCCAATTGCTTTATTCTTAAATTCAGACGTTTAGAGATTTGATCCAAAAACGGGATTTTTAAATGGAGTCCGGCGTGGCTTACTTTTAAAAATTTGCCTAACCGTTCAACCACAGCTGCGGATTCCTGTTTTACGGTATAAAAAGAAGCAAATAACGTAATAAGTCCGAAAAAAATTAGAATTCCTAAATATATCATAACCTTAAATTTAGTATTGGTGAAACACAAACTTACGTCTTTACATTGTCATTCCTATAGCAATTTCTATTATTTTACCAGAGTTATTTTATTGGTCAAATTTACTGAAATTGACGTGAGTCCTTCACAAATTTAATTTTGTCGCATTTTTCCAAGGAAGAAAGGCGTGGTTAAGGTTACTTTTGTAGTAACTTTAAAATTTAAGACAAATGCGAAAAATATCACTTTTCATTGCAATGAGCGTAGATGGTTACATTGCAAAGCCCAATGATGACCTGAGTTTTTTAAAACTTGTAGAAAAAGAAGGTGAAGATTATGGCTATGCCGAATTTACCGACTCAATTGACACGTTAATCGTCGGTCGGAAAACCTATGAATATGTCCTTAAAAATATCGGCTCATCTCACTATGACAACGGAAATCGCGACGTTTATGTTATCACAGGAACTGAAAGATCAAATGTAGGTAGAACGATCTTTTATACGGGAGATCTGACAAAATTGATCGAAAAACTAAAATCCGAAGATGGAAAAAATATTTACTGCGACGGCGGAGCAGAAGTAATAAATGAATTGTTAAAGCAGGATTTAATCGATGAGTTTGTGATTTCTGTTATCCCCATACTATTAGGCAATGGAACAAGACTGTTCAAAGACGGCCGACCTGAACAAACACTTAAGCTAATAACAGCAAAAACTTTTGAAACAGGACTTACACAATTACACTACAGTAAAGAAAAATAAGCGACACAAGATTAATCCAGAAAAATGCATTAATGCACGCATGTAATTGGACGCATTCTATTCGTAGTGGATGTTTGCTCCTGTCGTGCTATTTATTTCAGAATAAGTCGAATAATAAATTGGATCCATCGAATATAAATCAATAAAGAAAAGTTATCGAAAAGAATCAGATCTTCATACCAAAGTAAGAAATGTTGACTATCAGATTCAGTTCTGTCGTATTCTTACCTGAGTCTGTAACTGTTAATATGATTAAATAAAAAACATGAAAAATATCGTTCTATTTTTATTGCTATTGAATTTATCCGGGAGCATGTATGCTCAATCAGAACACAAAGTAATTGTAGAAAGCGACACTGTAAAACAACAGGGTCAATTGGATAAAAATGGTCTAAAGACGGGCGAATGGATATATTATCACGATAACGGCAATGTAAAATATGTCGGTAGATACAAAAAAGGAGAACTACAAGGAGAATGGAAAGGATTTTATAAAAACGGTAATACGCAAATTATTTCTACCTATAAAAAAGGAAAACGGAATGGACAGTTTAAAGAATTCTATTCTAATGGCCAAATGTTAGCCATAGGGAAATACAAAGATGATCAAGAAATAGGCCAATGGCGAGCTTATCATGAAAACGGACAATTAAGTAAAATTGGAAGTTTGATTAACGGAAAGGCGATCGGAGAATGGAAATATTACTTCGAAAATGGTCATCTGGAAGCTACCGGAATTATCCATAACGGTGTTAAAACCGGAGAATGGAAATTCTATCATGAAAATGGACAACTCCGGTCTAGAGGAGAATTTAAAATGGCTGCAAAAACCGGAGAATGGAAATGGTATACCGAAGACGGAGCCTTACAAGGTATTCGAAACTATCTCAACGACAAAGAGCACGGTCTTTATATATACTATAACACAAATGGATCGCCATCCGTTACCGGAAGCAGCATCAATGGAGAAAAAACAGGGGAATGGAAATGGTATACTGAAAACGGAGAAATCAAAGCCGTTAAAAACTTTGCGGGGAATAAGGAAAATGGCTTGCTGATGGAATATTATGATAACGGCCAATTACGTTGTGTCGGAGAAATGAAAGACAGCTTAAAAACAGGGGAATGGAAATGGTATTATAGCAACAAGAACCTGATGAATCTTGCTCACTATAAAGAGGGAAAATCATTGGGCGAATGGAAGTTTTATTACGAAAACGGTCATCTAGAAGCTGCCGGAATTATGGATAACGGCGTTAAAATTGGCGAATGGAAATACTATCATGAAAATGGACAGCTAAAAAATCAGGGAACAACCAAAGAAAATAAGAGTGTTGGCAAATGGTTATGGTACTACGAGAATGGTCAATTGCAGGTGGAGGGAAATTACGATAATAATGGACAGCAAATTAATCAATGGAAATGGTATCACACCAATGGGCAAATAGAAATCACCGGACACTATGCTAATGGCAATAAGACCGATCAATGGAATTGGTATGGTCAAAATGGAAAGTTACTAAAAACAGGGCGCTATACACAAGGCCGAAAAACCGGTAAATGGCGAGTCTATCGCATCGAAACGGGACAGGTAAAAAGCATTGATAATTATAAAACAAACAAACGGACCTACTATAACGAAAAAGGCAAACCTACAAATACAATAAGCACAGATCCGTTGGTACAAGAAGATGGATCATAATTAATACAGATCTTTATCGGAAAATTTAAAATCCTGTATTCTTGGCAAAGGTCTTATTAAAACTCTTTTTTTTCTAATTTTCAATACTTTAGCTGATCCTGATTTTTCATCGGTTTCGGTTCTAATCCCAGTAATCAGGTCAAATTTAGTTTCTGTGAATATGGTGTTTTCGTCCATATAACCTTTGGTTGCGTCGTTTGTGAGCTTGTCGATATAAATCAATTCAAAATTACCCTTGTTATATTTGAAGTGGCAGGTAATATTTCCGCTTTTAATTTCGCTCCACATTTTCAAAGTTCCTTCTTCTATAAAAAAATAGGGAATTTGATACCCATTAAACTTTCCTCCCTTTTCAACGGGATACTGCGGTTCGATGATTTTATCCGAGGATACCGCCAATGCTAGTTTTCCATTAGGTTGAGACAGGAAAATTTGCAATCGTAATGGCCTTGTTTCTGCTACGGTATCCATTTTCACCGTTACTTTATCCATTTTGCCATCATGATTTAAGTCCCCATTTTCTTCTCTAACTTGGTAAGTATAATTGTTTTTATTTTTAATACTCTGAGGGAATAACTTCATTGGGACTGAAATTAAAATGAATATAGAGCTGCGATAAAAATATTTATTAATTCTTTTCATTTCGTTTTGACTTGCTCTCCCAGGGCATTATATAGACTGTCAAGAAACTTTTGCTGTCTATCATCTTCCTTAAAGTAACGCTGATACCTCACGCTGCAATCGGTAATATCAGTAATATTTTTCGTTTCAAAAGTCCAGTCACCTGCATCTTTGACCAGCACGCCCAACTCACCTCCACACGCTTGCCATAATTCGGAAAATTTGGTTCTTTGTTCATCACTCAATTGGTTAAAAGCAGCGAAAACCGAGTATCCCGTCATTTCAGAATTGAAAAATTTAGTGATCGCATAGACTGGTACACCTCCCCAATCTATTGTTTTTCCTTCGGGCAAATGGATATCGGTGAGTTTTTTTTCATTCATTATTTTGTCCTGTTGTCCTTTCTTAAAAAACTGTTCTTCGTAGGTCAGCTTTGTTCCTTTAGGAACAACAATTTTTTTGACCGTTACAGGCTCAGTTGTAATAAAATAAGGATAGTCAGGCCCTCGTCCTCCGGTCGGGTTTCCAATGCCGCTCAGAGCACTGAGAAAAATAAGATATCCTATTGCTGATGCAGCGATAAATACTAAAACTCCTATGATGATGATGTATTTTTTTCTCATTAAATCTTTATGACGTGCCTGACCCTCTTTCTATTCTATTATTTATTAACAGCTGAAATCACCCTGATTACGGCTTTACTAATTTAATTTATTTTCATGATACAATACTTCCCTATTTGAAAGCAAAATACCGTTATTCATTTTTCGGAATAAATATCCTTGTCACTATTCAGAAACTAAAATACATCATGATCATTCGCAGGTTCAAATAACCGTTAATTGCAAAACAAATATCAACATATGATTTAACATCAAGTACAAATATTAATATTCGTGGACAACAATTTAAAATTCGTAAATCTCTGGCTCCAATTTTTAACAAATTGTCTCTAGTAAGATAGATACTATATATATTATCAAACATAAAAGCATTATGGCCCGATCCTAATTTGTTTTTAGCTAACATAAGAACTTATACCGTTCTATAATAAATATGTTTTTTTAGATAACTTTCCAGCCCCTAATCGAATACAAAATAAATTTATCTGGCTTATTCTGAAAAAGCGGGAACATATAAATCAAAATGATATATTTGCAACCCCAAACAATTTATTAACATTTATGAAATTAAAATTAGCCTATTTAATGCTGTTGTCTGCAGTATTTGTATCTTGTAAGAAAACAACAAGTGTGGATCTTTCTATCTCCAATAGTGGAAAATTAACGTACAGATTAACCGATGGGAACGGTAAAGGTTTACCTAATATCAAGGTATCTTTGTTTGATCATTTAGAGAGCTATTATTCAAGCAATAGTATCTTAATTGATGAGCGTCGGACAGATGGAAATGGTCAAGTGGATTTCGGCGATCTAAACCCCAAAAGTTATCTAGTAGTTGCTGATTCGGCAAAAGCAGACAATATAAATTATGTTATCCGCGACTATGTTCAGGTCACTACCGGTACTACAAAGAATAAAGAGACCAAGGTAACTGATTTTTCAGGAACCTTAATAGTTAAAGTAACCTCCTATTACAGCAATCAACCGGCCAAGAATATAGGTGTACTTATTATCCCCGCCGGCAATTTTGAAAACGAGCAGACCGTATCAAAATCCTTGGCTTCGGCCGAATTTAAAGGTGTAACAGCTAGATCTCTTTCTTTTACCAATTATCCCAATTCTGCCAGAAGTTTTTCGAAACTGACTATGAGACATAAATGCGTAAGCTTTAATTAATTGCTTTTAGAAATTTCCCTTTTAAATCGAACGTAAGAATCTCCCCTTCTCTAATAGCTATTCTATAAGCGCTGTGATCTCTTTCAATAAATTCAACCTGATTTGCAGGGTAATATTTCATGATATGAGACAAGATATTTTTTCTGATATCCTGTGAAGAAAATTTCCCATCAATTCCAGTTATTAAATTCCAATTTGCCATATAACTTAAGTTTTAAATGTTAAATACTATGATGATTTTATGAATATCATCTAACTGTCAATCCATTATTTGTAATAACCTAAAGTTATATATGAATTTGGGAAAGAATTGGGAATACATGAAGACTGTGCCGCTATTTGCTGCCAAACATAGCGCTAAAGGGGAACAAACCTATAGAGAATATGTATCTATTTCCCTACAACGGGTTCTGGACAATCCCCCGGAACATACTTATTGCTTTTTTCGTCTTCCAGGTAGTCGATTTCTTTCGTTTTCTGTCTGTATACCAATCTGAATATTCTTTTTTCAAATCGTTCCAATTTATCAGGCGTGAAAATCAAAAGATTTTTTTCTGCCTTATATGATCCGTTTATAAATTGCATATCCTTTTCTTCCAAAAGGACATATCCTTTTTGTTCCGCTTCTTTCTTTTTTACTGGATCGTAATGATAGGAAGTTATTACCATTCGGGCATTATCTCCCGCCCAACCATATTCCAATAAACTATTACTCACATACAACAACGAATCCTTCTTTTCTTCGATCTTATAAACAAAACATTTTTCTGTTTGTTCTCGAACGATATCCTCTATTCTTATTGCTTCGGGAATAGAATACTCCTTCTTTTTTATTGGTGGCGGAATCGTATTTTTCTTCGATTTTTTCTGCTGCCCGAAAACAAAAAGATGAGTCGAGATGATTAGTATTACCAAAAATATTTTCTTCATTTTTTTCACTGTTTAAAAACTGATAATTGTAACTTGTTAACCTGAGACCTGAATTTTAAATCTTTTATATATGTTGAAAATAGTGTTTCAATAATCAAATATATACGATTACATCCGGTTGCACCTTATCAATTATTATTCGCTCTTAATGACTTTATATTCGCGAAGTATCGGATAATAGAGAAACTATTTATTTTCTGAACAAACTTTTTGTTTGACAGCTTTCTTGTGAACTATTTTCCCCTATACCCTGCACTACCCGATCATCGGTATAAAATTTTATGCGTTGCTAAATAGCCATTCGGGTTTATAAAATGAATTTGTAAGTTTATAGAATGACACATTATAGACCATATACAATACGAAAGGAAGTGGAAGCAGGTATCAATTAAAACGATAAATGATTTTCTACACCCCGATAGATAGATCAAACAAATCACGATAGTTTGCTTTGATGATGAGAACCTCAGGCCACTGACAGTTATTTGAACTAATAAATAATTGTGATTACAGGAGAAAGAGGCCATTAATTTTAGCGATATGCCCCAAGATCCTTTAACACTGACTTTGTTATCTCTTTCCTGCAATTGCCGAAGGAAGGCGTATTGTTTTTACGATTTTGTCGAAGTCTTGTCGCGAAGAAATAAACATTGTCATTCGTTGTCAAATAGCCAATCCACCATCCGGTATTGATTCCATGCTGTCTTGTCCATCCTGTTTTGGACCGAATACTGTATCCTTTCTGTTGTTCGGTGAGCATGACCCGCCTAACGATATCCATATTCTTTTTCGAAAAGGGAAGCGTGCCATCATACAGTTCCTTTAAAAAAGTGACTTGATTTATCGGCGATATCGCGAACTTCCCATAATTCCAAAAATCTGGATCAGTCTGGGAAAGATCAAGATTTCCATAATGGCACTTGGCTAAATAAGATTTATATCTCTCCTTTCCTATTCGCTTGGATAATTCGACAAATGCCCAGCCGGCAGATACTTCAAACGCTTCCTTTACAGTTATATCATGATAGATACTTGGCCGATATCCGTATTTCACGGTATCGGTCTTCCCCGGCCATTTAACAGTCTCATTCTCATCTTTTATAGTTCCTGTTTCCAAAGCAATCAGCATATTGATGACCTTAAATGTGGAGGCTGGAAGGTCTTGCTGCTTTGTACCCATGGTGTCCGACAGTAGCCAAATCTTTCTGGTATTGTCATAAATAGCAATTGAACCATCCACCTCGCAGGCATCAAAATACCGCTTAAAATCGGATCTGACGATTATGGAATCATCTATTTTTGGACTTTTCAGTCCAAGAGTATTTTGAAATTGATTATAAGCCAGCACAGGCATAAATACAAAAATTGAGAGAATAAGTCGTTTCATATACTTAGAATTCCATTTAGCGAAAAAAAATTTTAACAGTTATTGATCGATAAAACATGAACTCCCTTTTTTCCATTTTTTAATCCTATTTCTCGCATTTGAATAAGGAGAGGAGGTATTGAACTGTATCATTCTGCCGAGCGTCCATTTTTCGTACCAAGCGGTTTCATAAAGCTCCTGATTTGATTTATGTGCAATCAAATCTAAAATAGCAGCTACGGTTTTATCAAGTTTTTGTAGAAGCGTCTTAAAATCGAAGTCTTTATAATCCTGATAAAACTTTTGAGCTAGCTTGCCAAGTTCATTCCATTTATAGCCGCTCTCGGGGAAGTACACCACTTCGTTACTATCTTTGTCACGATTCCATTTTAGGACAAGTTCCCCCCAACCAATCAAATAGGCCAACAGATTATTAATGCTCATCCATGTACCCTTGCTATGCCCTTCCAGTTCAGTTACCGTAGTCTGTTGGTGAGGAATTGTGGTTAACTCCTTCACTAATTTATCATAATTCGTTTTGATTGCCAATTGCAGTTCTAATTTATTTGTTGGTACAGCCATAGCGTATACTCTGGATAATTTGAGATTAATATATCCCTAAATATACGAAATTATTGATGGTTGCCGAATGGTCTCGCCATGAAGGTACTTTTCAGCCGAACCTATTTTAGTGAGGCTTCATGAAAATAGCAAGGTGTAATAAAACGCTATGGGTTGCTTTTCGTTTGATTAAATAATTTATCCAAAACCCGATAACGATAGTCAAAAATTAGCCCTAACTTTCTTTTAACAAAAATCCCGTGGGCAACTGTTCCTAGAATTCCCATAGGCAGCTCATAATCGACCGTATCTTTCATCAATACTCCATGTCCATTTGGAATAAATTCATGGAAATGGTTCCAGTATTTATAAGGACCATGAACTTGAAAATCCGTAAAACTTTTATTTTTTTCAACCTGTGTTATTTTTGTCTTCCATTTCAACCGAATTCCGAGGATCGGTGATACAAAATAATCGATAATCAGACCTTCAGCTATTTCATCCTGGTCAAGGTCGGAAACCACAACAAAACCCATCTCTTTTGGTGTTATTTCAGAAAGGTTCATCGGGGAAGAAAAAAAATTCCACGCTGTTTGGATATCGCATTTCAGTTGCTGTTCCCTATATAATTTATATCTCATCTTATCAATCTAGCTTAGACCAATTTGGTCACCTGATTGGATAACAGCTTCACCATAATTTTGGTTTATTAAATACGCAAAAATTGCCAATCAGTTTACGCGGAGCCTGTAAAGACGGATTGCTAATTTGACAGAGAAACAAGCAAATTAGATATCTTCTATCCTTTCTAGAACCATGGGTCATAAGTGACCAATGTCAGTTTATACGATTTGTAAACTATATGAGAAATTAAAAATGTTACCTGAATTGATAAAAGGTTTTGGTGGGATATGTTGCAGTCTACAAAAGACAATAGTATTACGCCAAAGAGATTTCAAATAGCAAAGGAAAAAACGTAATTTGTGCTACTGAACTATAAAGCCAGATGTATACCAACAGAATTAAACTCCAGATCACCGCTTTTATCACTATAATTATTTGCAATATTGCCCAGGGACAAACACAGCTATTTGATCCCACTTGTATTGATAGTACAAGATTTTCACGGACCAGAAGCATTCTAAACAATCTCTCCGTTATTAAATTTGAAAAAAAAACATTTACAACTGAGGCTTTTAATATCCCATATCGCTTTCTTTTACCTAAAAACTTTAACTTATCCACAAAATATCCGCTTGTAATTACATTCCATAATTCGTCAAGAATGGGCAACGACAACGAAAACCAACTAGAGCATTTGGCCCGAACATGGATTAGAGATGATATTTTTCACAGGTTCAACTGTTTTGTACTAGCACCCCAATTTCAACAGCGTTCGTCTGTCTACACACAAAATACGGCGGGAGTTTTAACAGCAAGCCCATCAAAGGAAGCCCTCCTAATTTTGACATTGATTAAAAACATCGAGAAAGACTATCCAAATATTGATCTGAACCGAATTTATTTAATTGGCTATTCGATGGGTGCTTCAACAGCTCAAAATCTGATGAGCCTAGCTCCTGAAAAATTCGCGGCAATGGTTTCCATAGCTGCTGTACCTGACTTGTCGAATCTTGAAAAATTAAAGCAGAAGGACATTTGGTTAATTCATGGGGAAAAAGATATGGATAACCCCTACATTGGAAGCGAAATATTATTCAAAAAATTGAAAGGTAATAATAGGCTGATCTTCACAACATTTAAAAATCTCCAACATAACAACATTGTAATCCCCTATTTACTAACAGATGAACTCCAAAAATGGTTATTTAGTAAACACCTTTAGATTTTTTTATAATACACATTCAATAGTAATATGATAAACTTATTAAAGCACACCGCCGGTATGTATATAACTTTCTTCCAGCCACTTCACTTAGA
Source organism: Sphingobacterium sp. HMA12 (assembly GCF_002933815.1). Classification (GTDB taxonomy): domain Bacteria; phylum Bacteroidota; class Bacteroidia; order Sphingobacteriales; family Sphingobacteriaceae; genus Sphingobacterium. Next base: position 1,041,922 of record NZ_BEYR01000001.1, on the reverse strand, counting down.
CTAAAAGAGAAATGGCTGCACTGAGAAAATGAAAAACTTCAAAATCTGAAAATATGTGTTAATTTAGTCAATAATATTCATCTCAGCATAAATGAAAAGCATCTACAGTTTTGTCATCTACCCCCTACTTATATTTACTCTCTCCTGTAGAAAAAGAATAGAAGCTGAAGATAAGTTTGTCGCTTACCAAATAAGTCCCGAAAAAGGAAATATAAGGTTATATTGGAAAAATGATGATCAAACTATTTTGAGAAGCATCGCTTGGCTGAAGAATAAAGTCGAAGCCAGCAATCTAAAATTATTGTTTGCCATGAAGGGTGGCATGTTTGAGCCCGACAATTCGCCAAAAGGTCTGTATATCGAGAATTATAGACAACTGAAATCAATGGATACGCTAGCGGGTCCGGGAAACTTCTATCTCTCACCTAATGGGATATTTTACCTTAACCAAAACAATCAGGCGGGAATTGTCGAAACAAAAAAATTCAGACAGCTTCCGGAAATCAAATACGCCACTCAATCCGGTCCGATGCTGCTGGTAAACAGAAAATAAATCCGATTTTTCAGAAAGATTCCCAAAATCTGAATGTAAGAAACGGAGTAGGTCTTTTGGAGAATGGCGATCTCATCTTCGCTATGTCTAAGAAGAGATCAATTTTTATAGTCTTGCACAGTTTTTCAAGCAATCAGGGTGCGTAAATGCCCTATACCTAGACGGATGCGTATCCAGAGCTTATCAGCCTGAAAAAAACTGGATCCAAAGCGATGGAAACTTAGGAGTTATAATTAGTGTCATTACACCTGCGCAATAATTGCGGATAATATGTTCAGTTTTTGATTAATCCTGAAATTCGCGGTTTTTCAACACACCTTTCCGATACACCTCGGTATAAATCAATTGTCCTTTTTGGCGTGTGTTTAATATGGGCACTCCGGTCTCTTCGTTATATTTCTGCAATAATTTATAAAATTTCCATTTCCCGACCGGTAAACCACTTTTATAGGTTGCTTCCAAATAGGTATATGGATCCGTAAATGTTGGATAATTCTTTAAATCGATACAGCTGTTTAATTTAAATTCTATCCACCTCCCTTCTCTACTATGATTTTTCACCATGCCCTGTTCTTCGTCATTTTTATAGAAACCATCATGATCATAGTATCTGGAAAATTTTCCTGAGGGTAGAATCCTGTATTTATGCAATGCTTTTATACGAAACGGATCCTCACTAAAATCATAATCCCGAAGAGAAATAATATAGTCCTTGCCTATATTAAACAATGTGTAGTTTGCATTTCCCATTTCTCCTTCATGATGTAGATAGATTCTCTTTATATCAATAAGTTGGCCATCCTTCGTTGAAATTAAATACATCTTTTCAATAAATGGGTCAGTGTAGCGGACGGTATTATAAACAGCCATAAAATACATTGAATATGTTCCATAATACAGAAAACGGGAAGAAATTTTAATATTGTCATACTTTTCATTGACATCTTTGCTAAATGGCAGAAAAACATCGTATTCTTCCGGAAGTAATACAAGATCTTTTTTGACCGTCTTCTCAAATTTTAATGCATTGATTTCCTTTATCTTATTTTCATTCGCTATCATCGACAGCGTGGAGTCGATGCTTAGTCTTTTTGAAATTGCTGAGTACCCAAACGGTAATGTTATACGATCCGCTTTATTTGTATTAAAGAAAATTGCTTCTTTAACCGCGGCATGTACCACAGTATCTATTACCTTCCTTTTTGTCTGAGCTTTATTGTAACTAGAAAAAAGGAAAAGCAAAACAGCAAAACAAGCGATATTAATTTTATGCATATATCCCGAAATAATATCTGTATTACAGTAGATTATAAAAAAAATAAAATTCATAAACTACTGAAATGAACGTATAAACTTTACTCTTGATGGAAACTATCCCTTGACCTATGCTTCTTGGTTAAATAACTGATCAGATAGGTACGAATATCTTTTGGAAGATTTTTCAATGTGGCTTGTAGTGTTTGCACGGGTTTACATTCCACGCCCTCTCCACAGTAGTAATCCAGGTGGAAGATATAGTTTTTGTTTTCATAAAGAACAATATAAGACACCTTCATGTCATAGCTCTCGTATCCTCCACAGTAGTAGAAAGGAATGACCACCGCCATACGTCCACCGAGATCTTTAATATGTATTTCTTCCTGTATAAATTGGATGAGTGACATTTGGGGATAGGGATGCTTATAGGTTACCGAAGTGTTGCCTTTATTGTTTTTCAGTCGGACCTCGATATGGCTAAGTAGACCATCAAATCTGGACGAATCTGCATTACAAGGATTTGTGACTTTTACGTGTAGCATATTTTTGCCGTATATGTCCTGATAGACCCATTCCGTCACGATGGAATCGAAAGGTATCATCTTCACATAAACACGCGCCAATACATGGGATTGCGTATTTTTTTGTATACTCCCGCGCTCGATGGGCTTCCGTGATGCGCTGACTCTAAATGCATATAAAATCTGCACCATAAACAAAACAACGATAAACATGGCAATAACACACTCTTGTTTGAATGATGTAGCCCGCGGCATGGGTATATTTACCAGTCTAGTCATGTGTATAGGTTTATAAAAATATATGTTCAGTTAATGGCATAATAAAGCAAAAGTTGTTCCAGCATAGCAGGCTTATACTTCTGCCACTTTAGCTTAGTAAAAAAAGTTCGATTCTTCTTTTTGTCGGTATTATTTTCATCAAACGGATTCTTAGATTTAATATAACCGGATTCTTCCAATAGTTGAACACTAAACTCACTTTAAATTTAAGCAATTCGCTGCCACTGATTGAGCCACGTTTGATATTTGCCAACCCTTATTTGCGATTCGTTTTGAAGCCGCCTTTATTCGCTCAGTACGAAGCTAGCTTATAATCCTTCTGAAGCCCGTCGTTTTCGATACATAAGCTCTGGATTTGAGTAACTCTCTAGTAAGGGATGCCTCGTTGACAGAAAAATCGTTGCCGTGTAATATAACTCCATCAGCATTTATCATACGGCCTTCCTCTACGATACAGAGATCGCCAACAACAATTTCCCGTGTTGGAATTATTATATCTATTACTGGGCCCTTGCTTCATTTACTTCGTCCTTACTCTTCGAGCTGAACAATCGCTTTATGGTTATTATTCTGATCTCGAACATATTCATCAGTACAAATTTGTAATCTGAGCAAATATCTTACATCTTTACAGCTACTGAGCTGATTTTACGATCAAACATAACCGGCTTTTCACTACCGTCCAGTAGAACGCCTATACCTTGAATCTGACCATCCACATCGCTAAAAAAATTAAACAGCAGATTACTCGGTTCTGTATCAGCCACCCCATTCTTATCTACAGACCGTGGGTCAAAAACGTCATAATGCCGGTGAATAAGAATAACCTTTTCATAACCGAGCTCACTGTATAAGTTCTTATCCTTAAGGCTTATTTGGATAATTCCATATGCAGAATTTTCAAAAGAACCAGTATAATCTCTTAAGGGATGAGAAGGTTTGGTCGATGGAACGGGCAACTTTTCTTCTTCTTTTTTAACATGACGCGAAGAGTCGATTTCAGCTTTCTTTTCTCCATTCCAATCAATTGGCTCCAATCCAAGAAGTCTATCCGCAATTGAGTTTCTTACCACCGTGGGAACCTTAGATACATTTTGATTGGTTAATACTACGATTCCCAATGTATCAGCTGGAAAAAAGGCAACGTTTGCAGAAAATCCATTAATATTACCACCATGTTCTACTTGATAGTGTCCCCTGTATGAGCCAATCATCCAGCCTAAACCATAATTGGAAAGGAAGACATCTTTATGTTTGTCCGGCAAAGCTGCATCCATCACCATTTGTGAACTTGCAGCTTCTTTTATATAATTCTCCGGGAGTATCTCTTTACCATTGAAATACCCGCCGTTGAGCCAGACTTTGAGCCAATTAGACATGTCATTAACACTGCTATTTATGCTCCCTGCCGGCCCCATACCATTAATATTATAATAGTCAATCTGTTTTATTTCCCCGTCTTTAGACAGTGTATAGGGCAAAGAAACATCGCTGTCCTGCTGGAACGCTAAGATATTGGTATTGGAACGGGTCATCTGTAAGGGTGTAAAAAACTTTTCTTGGATATTTTGCTCCCATGTTTTGCCACTCAATCGCTCAACAATCATTCCTTGTGCCAAGTACATAAAATTATTGTAGAACCATTGCATTCGCAGGCCCGAACTCGGTTTCATGTATCTAACTCTTGTGATCAGACTATCCCGATTCTTGCTGTTGAACAGAAACCAAGATAAATCATAGCGGGACAATCCTGTCCTATGTGCCATTAGATCTCTAACAACAATTTGATTATTCATTTCGTCATTGTAAAACCGCAACGTTGGCAGCAAAGTGATTGCTCTGTCCTCAAATGTTAGTTTGCCATCCGCTCTCAGCAAACCTAATAATGAGGCAGTAAAAGCTTTGGAGCTTGAACCGATAGCAAAGAGCGTATTCGGGGTAACGGGTTTTTTATTGACAAGATCGCGATAGCCAAATCCTTTGTTATAAATCACCTTATTGCCTTTTACAACTGCGACGGCAAAACCTGCCACAACATGATCTTTTAAAACTTGGCCAAGTACAGAATCAATAGCTACAAATGGATCTTTCACCTTGTTTATTTTCCCAACTTGAGAAAATAGCGAAAGAGAAAACCAAGAGCAAAAAATACAGGTTAAAAGGACTTTCATATGAAATTGGATTTTTATACGAATCTACTTATTCACCCTGATCTCCGCAAGCACCAAATTCATCAATAAAATGCACAACATCCGGCATTTTTCAACAGCCTAACAAAATTACTTTACCAGTGGGTTATTTCTTCCCGTAATAGGGATTACTTAGCATAGCATTAAGGAAGATAGAAATACTTTTATTGCCGGTTTTTAGCGACCCGTCTATTTATTAAAATTAAAAGTAATCCGATAAACACAAAAACCAAAGCGACAATCAGGCTATTTGTCAGTACCTGGTTTACTCCCAATACTGAGACATCAACAAAGGGGTATGGATAAAATCCAGAAAATGAGCCATGCCACAACGTATATAATAGATAAAAGAGAGGATAAAGTAACCAGCTAAAAACAGATCGCCATTGTAGAACAGCCTTATCTAGCGAGTGCCACCAATAAATTAAAACCAATATAGGAATAATGGAATGAAGCATTTCGTCAACAAGCCTGGTTATCCCCACCGGTTGCCACAGGTAGCGAAGAACAGTATTGTACACGAGTCCGACAATCAGAATATATAATGTTACCGCTGTAATTACTGCTGGTTTGGCAAAAAATCGGCCGATGATATTGTTCGGAAAGAATACGGCACTGCTGCAGCAAATTGCGACCATTAAATTCGTCAAAATGGTAAAATAACTAAAAAATCGAACAACCAAATCAGCAATCGAAATCGTAGCACTAGTGATACTGATCAAAAACTGCGCGATAATCGCAATCCAACTTAAAAGTGCGATAAAAACTACAAGGCTTTCCTTGGGTAAAATCATCCTATCCATTTACTCTACTAAAAATAGGCAATTTATTAAACAAAGTCCAACCTAATTTTACAAAGCATGCTTCACAAGCATGAAGGCATACTATCGCTCCTTCCAAAGGAAATATAGCTATAATGCTGGGCTCCTCGTGACAATTTCGTAAATTCAATGATTAGAAAACTTCAATTCATTGCGTATCTAGATTAATATCACCTATGTCCAAGATAAACGTATCAATAACGATCATTTTTTTCTTTTTGATAAGGACCGCTTCGGGCCAAGCAAACAAGGAATTTGCTGTTGGCTATGCTGACAGCTATGATAATCTTCCTACGATTCATTTTAAAACAGTTACGGAAAAAGATTATAAAAAGGCGAGTGCAGTAAATCAGCTTACCCGGCCCATTCCCACTATCGATAGGAACAACATCATTATTCCTACCGGAAATGGGAAGGTCAAGCTGCAAAAATATGACGATTCTCCAAATCAGCTGGATGGATTCCGTGGGTGGCAATACAAAGGCTATTTTCCCGTGCTAAAATGCTACGCTCTGGTCAGCCATAGTGTTTCGGAACATTTAGATTTCAGTGACATGGTATTGATAGACAGCAATAGTGCAGTAAAAAATATAATTATTTCGGTCGGCGATGCTGCTGTGGAACTCCCCGTTCCCTCACCTAACGGCCGCTTTGTGGCTTACTATTACAATTATGACTATGAACGCAATAGCTGTTTTATAGGGCTTCTCAAAGTACAGGATGGAGGGGATCAAAAAAAGTGTCGTCTTTCTGAGCTCATGAGCTTTCAAACCAAGGATTGGGCCGTCGACGATATCAGGTGGCTAGATGATAATTCCTTTATCGTAAAAGCCTATACCATGCAGGGCCAAGGCGATCAAAAAAAGAAGCAGTTTATTTACTACCTGACAAAGCTACATACCGTCGTAAAACAGAACGATTGAAGCAGGAATCATACCCTTTACAGTTTGTCCCCTTTTCTATTTTGCTTTCTCGTATCTGTGGCTTGAAGTATTGTCTGTTCCTGCAAGGAAAACGAACACCCAGCCCCACCTGTTCTGTAGTCTATCGAGATGCAGTTGATTATCTTGACCAATCCACAATTGAAACTGATTATTTTTGATCTGTCCGTATATCAGTGGTATGGGTATAATAATCCGTTTATGCCTAGAAACGAAATAATTGTCCTTGAGTTTTCCTTCAAGCACGATGCTCTTCCTTACTGTATCCCCCAGCAGCCAGGTCGCCTCGATCTGGTTCTTTCCCAGTGTGCTAAGTCTGATTTTGGCATTCTTGAAATCGAGCAGATCAATTTTATCCTGTAAGATCAGCTGGTTCCAAAGAGAAGAAAATTCAGCATCTTCCTGTTGACTAGCCACATTATTATAAATACCGTCGAAAGCCTGCAACTCAGAAATTTCAAGCATACCCTCCTTTCTAGTCTGCTTCAAAGAGGCGCATCCAGATAAATTGAAAATAACGCAAAGGAATATTATTCCTACAACCGTCTTTCCTGCCGGTACGCTTTGTTTCACTGTCATTGTTGTACGGTTTATATCACCTAAATATAACCATAATTCTCCATATATTATTTTCCAGACAGCCGTACAGTGTGCGTAGTATGGCATCGATAATCTCGATTTAAAATGCCTCAAGCCCCATCACATTGATCTTTCGCAATGGGTTACCATTCAGATCGACTTCTCTAAGCAGGGAAAATGATCTCAGATCAATTGATGCCCATTTATTTACGTTGATCCGTATGTCTACCAAAGCGTCAAGACTATCTGATCGCACTTGGATTTTTACGCTATGCGAAGATAAACTCGCGGATAAAAAGTAAGATTCATTTATCTGATATACTATTTTTTTTATTTGATCTTTTGCGGTTTCAAAATGTTTTTTACATTTGCATAACTGGTTATATAATTACTTATACTATTGTGGAACTATTTGAAAAAACTGGAAAAATAGCCTTAGGTAGCAGATTACGCTATATGGCATCAAATGTAACGGAGGAAGCGGCAAGGTTACACGAACTCTACCAGATTGATTTTGCACCGAAGTGGTTCCCCGTTTTCTTTATTCTTTCGGAAGGCAATTGCAAAACCATAACGGATATCGCAAACGAGATCGGTCACTCCCAGCCTTCTGTGACTAAAATTGTCAAGGAGATGATCAGTGCCGGGCTGGTCGAAGATAATCTACGCTCAGCAGACAAACGACAAAATATGGTTGGATTGACCGAGAATGGTAAAGTGCTTTGGGAACGAATGCGGATCCAATGCATCGATATCGATCATGCCATTGATGGTATCATCCAAGAAGCTACCCACAATCTTTGGGAAGCTTTAGCGGAATGGGAATTCCTTTTGGAACAAAAATCGTTATTGAAGCGTGTGGAGGAACAGAAGAAAATTCGTGAAAGTAAGGATGTGAGGGTTGTTCCCTATGAGGCTGAGTATCGCCACGCATTTAAATCCTTAAACGAGGAATGGATCTCGACTTATTTTGAAATGGAAGAAACCGATCATAAAGCGCTGGAAAATCCCGAAGCGTATATTATAGCAAAAGGGGGAAAAATTCTCGTAGCTCTTTATAATAATGAGCCATTGGGCGTCTGTTCACTCATCAAGATGGATCATCCTGAATTTGATTATGAATTGGCAAAAATGGCAGTTTCCCCAAAAGCACAAGGTAAAAGTATAGGAACTATACTAGGTCGCGCGATTATTGAGGAGGCCAAAAATCTAGGTGCTTCGAAATTATATCTGGAGAGCAATACCATCCTAAAGCCAGCGATCAATCTATATTATAAATTGGGGTTTCAAAAAATTACAGGCTATCCAAGTCCTTATCAGCGCTGTAATATCCAAATGGAACTTGACCTTCGAAACAGCTAGGCAAGAAAGACATTGCTAAAAACTTAAAGCTTCGAAGCTTCCTGTAATGGGAAGCTTTTATTATTTAAATTATTTTTTAAATAAAAGGTGATACTTTGACCATAATTGGTACATTGTTATAAAAGATAAATATATGCAAGGTGTTAGTAATTCAAATCGAGCAATGAGGCGACAGGCACTTTTTATGGATCTCTATAAAAGTGCGTTTCCTGTGGTGGCCAAATATGTCAGCCGTATGGGTGGAGACTTTGACCAAGCGAAGGATGTATTTCAAGATGCTTTGGTCATTTATTACGAAAAGGTCATCTTAAGTCCCACGGCATTAAAAAATGATATCGGTTACCTTATCGGCACAGCTAGGAATCTGTGGTTAAAACGTTATTACCAAACGAACCTATATCTTCCATTAGACCATATCGAGATTCCTTCAGCCGATGAAGAGTATCCATCCAGCAGACGGCTGTTACGATTTTTGGAAACTGCAGGGCGCAAATGTATGAATTTATTAAAAAGCTTTTATTATGATCACCTATCACTCCAGGAGATCGCAGATGAATTCGGCTATTCAGGAACACGGAGTGCTACTGTTCAAAAATATAAATGCCTGGAGAAAATAAGAGAAACCATCAGAGAAAAATCCCTAGTGTATGATGACTTCATGGAATGAGACAAAACAGATAGAAAATCAGATCCTGGGAACAGCAGATCCTGGCGAAGCACTGCTATTTGATGCACAATTGTTGCTTGACAATGAATTGGCTGATAAAGTAATCACACAGCAAAAAGCTTACGAAATCGTAAAACAATTTGGTCGCAAACAATTGAAAAAAGAAATTGAAGCAATACAGCAGGCACTGTTTACACAACCCAAATATATCGGTTTTAGCCAAAAAATAAGGCGGCTATTCAAAAAAACATAAATCTAAAAAATCATGAATATTGATAAAAATGAGTTCTGCAAATTTGCGGCCGGGCACTGCTATGTCCCAAAGGATCGGGTAGAAAACTACTTAAGCAGCGTTGAACGCACTAATATCCCTTTAGCGATGACGCCCTACATTACCGAGGAACGCGAATTAAGGGTATCGCAAATGGATGTATTTTCCAGATTAATGATGGACCGTATTATATTTATGGGGGCACCTGTCGAATCCAATATCGCCAACATTGTACAGGCTCAACTATTATTTCTGCAATCCGTCGATCCCAAAAAAGATATACACATGTATATCAATTCCCCCGGAGGCGAAGTTTATGCGGGGCTCGGCATCTATGATACAATGCAATTAATCAGTCCTGACGTCGCGACTATCTGTACGGGTATGGCACTCTCCTTTGGTGCAATCTTATTATGTGGTGGTGCTGCGGGCAAGCGGAGTGCCCTGGCACATGCACGGGTCATGTTACATCAGCCTTTAGGGGGTGTCCAAGGGCAAGCCTCGGACATTGAAATTACGGCCACTCAGGTTTTGAAAATAAAAAAAGAACTTTATGACATTATCGTCAAACATAGCGGACAAGCTTATCAGAAGGTACATGATGTCAGCGATAGAGACCATTGGATGGTTGCGGCTGAGGCAAAAGAATTCGGCATAATCGATGAAGTGCTTACCTAAGCGCCAATAGGTTAAAGGTGATAGATAATCGCTATTGATAATAGGATATCAATAGCGATTGTGGTTTGTTTAGCTTTAATAAACATCAGCTATCTATCTTTTCTACTTTTTTCCTGAATACCAAAAATTCGACAACTGTGCATATTAAATAAACTATTGAAAAGAGCAGCAGTAGCCTTAGCGGCGGAAATATGATATCATATCGATAATAGTCGATCAAAACCTCACCTCCCAGAACAAGAACGCTGAAGAAGGGTATCGCCGAAAATGTCAAGAAAGACAAAAAATAATTATCCCTGATTTTTTTAATTTGGTTGAGAAAAAATGATAGGGAACTAAAAACGATTGCAACAAGGTATACCGCCGATAAACCCAAGTTTATCAATAGATCCAATATACTGATGAACCTTTCAAAAAGGGTATTATCAGCAGAGTTTAGCTCATTAATAACAATTCTGTACAGAACAGATAAGGTTATGCTTATCAGAATATTGACCAGCCAAAATCGAAAGATAGTTTTTTTCATATTGTATACATGTGCGACCTGTTATTATTTAACAGATTAATTTTAACTCGGTTCAGTTTCGTCCCCTAACCCAAAGATCTTATCTTGCAAATTTAAGCTGTATACTATTGGATTTCAGCAGATTTCATTTCCTGTTACTTTTCCCCTACTGTTTTCACAGAAATGCAGTATAACAACTAGAAACAGCAATGATAACATGTTTTTCATGCGCTCTGCTATTGAACAGTTTATTAATCACCTATCAGTGCATGCATATTTCTTAATCTTTATATCCAAACCATAAGTTCAACTTAAATCTAGTGGTTTTTTTGACATAGATAAACTTGGATTTTATATTCGAAAGTCCTTGTTTACAATTCGTTTTAATAGAATAATTATTCGACATGTAGAAATGGTTTTAAAAATCGCATAATTATAGATGAAGGGATATACTAAATTTATAAATATCACTACAGCAAAAACCTTTGTACCCAAACTAGACTGTAATCTTCCTTCACCAAACGTTGGATTCCCTTACCTATCGGCAGCAGGCCTGCCTATCGCTTCCAATAGCGCAAATGCTCCCCTATCGGACAAATAAAAAGCCCAGCTAAGAATAGCTGGGCCAGTAAAGCATGTGACAAACAATTTTTACTATATAATGACTTAGTTAAAATTTATAGGCCAAGTTTACTCGAAAGCCTTGCGGGTTTACTACACGCCATCCATAATGGGTATATCCCCAAGCTCCGGGATAAAACCCAACATAATTATACCGGTTGGTCACATTATTGACCAATAATGCAATGTGATAATTATTTTTTTGATAAGATGCACCCAAGTCTATAGAAAACAGGTCATCAGGAAGGTATTTATGATCTTGGACAACAGGCCAAGTTGCACGCTTGGCCTGATATTCGTAGCCAGCTGAGAATCCAAGTCCCTCTAAATGACCCGCTGTCACTGTATATTTGATCCACGCATTGCTAATATGTCGGGCAGTACCGTATAACATTCCGCCTATTTTTTTTGGATCTTTATCTTTTGTTACCGTGGCGTCAGTGTAAGCGTAATTGAAGACGACGTTCCAGTTTTTGTTAATCAGTCCATTGACGTCTAATTCAATTCCTTTGGATGTTGCTTCACCCGACTGTTCAAATTTACCGGGATTGTCAACACCGGCAGCGTTGAGCATATTGGTCTTTGTTAAATGATAAGCCGTTAAATTGGTCATTAACCTATTCTGAAACCAGGTTTTCTTCACACCAATCTCTTTATTCTTTCCATAGGACGGATCTGCCGCTCCCCCGTCCAAAAGCAATCCAGCTTGTTCCTGAAATGTTTCATCATACAAAGCATAGACAGTAAAGGTAGGTGTTAACAAGCCGGTTACACTAAAGCGAGGTGTAAATGCTTCGTTCTTAACTTCGTTGCCATTATTAGCAATGGATACCTTCTTTGTTGCTGTATAGCGTAGACCAGCAGCGATCCTAAGTCTATCCTGCAGAAAACGAACTTCATCTTGTATGTGCACAGAACTGTACGAATAATCCGATAAATAGTTGGCCCCACGTTCCCGTAAGGATTTGGAGCGGTCATACACCGGTAACATATTTTTGGTTAAATTCCCGTAAACGGGATTATAGATATTAAAGATCACCTCTCCCTTGGCATTGACTGGCAGTTTTTTGCTTACATCGGTAATGCTACCCGCAACAGACCAATCCGCCACGTAGAACTTCTTGCCCATATCCAACCCTGCAAGAATATTGTGACTGACCTCGCCAGTTTTGAACTTCCCGCGTGTAAATACCTGTCCCACGGTTGATGTGTTTAATGCATCATTGATGCTAACATTACGCGTTACATCACCTTTTTTAATACCATCAGCTCCATCTTTTAACGCAATTGCATTGTAATTCGCATACAAAGAGGCTCCTTCCATTTCAGAGCGTACATAACCAAACTGTGCTGTCAGTAGCCAATCCTCATTAAAATTATGGTTGATCGTTCCATAAACATTGTGCTCCCAGGATTTGGTCGGATCCATAATGGGATCATTAAATGAAAAATTCTTCTTTAACTCCTTAAAACCGTCTATACCATAGACATATTTCGAAAACCCGCCTTCAAAATTATTTTGAGAGAGAATGTATTCAACGATTACATTGGTATTTTCACTCGCATTATACTTAAAAGATGGATTCAAAACAAACTGTTCGTGATTTACATTTTGTTGAAAATTACCTTTCTTAGTTCCCATTAGATTAAACCGTCCCAAAAACTTTCCATCGTTGCTCAGCCGCTGGTCAATATCAACAGCAGCACGCAATAGATTATAGCTTCCTAAAGTCATCTGCGCGATTTTTTGATTCGTTCCCGATGGTTTTTTGGTCACAATATTATAGAAACCTCCAGGCTGTGTATTACCCATCATAAATCCCGCCGGACCTTTCACGAATTCAACGCGTTCCACAAAGGCCATATCCTCCCGTAGCGGACCAAAACTACCGCTTACATCCATCCCATTACGCAGGTTGGAGGCCTGAAATCCCCGTACAGCGATACCTACACTCCCCTCTTCCTGATGTGTAATGGTCCGCACGCCACTCACATTCCGGGATAGCCCTTCCGCAGTGGTCAAGATCATTTGATCATTGAGTAAACGCTGGTCGATTACCTGAATGTTCTGCGGAGTCACCAAAAGATTTTCGCCGAGACGCAAGGTCGAAGATGGTATAGTCGTTCTATTGGCCACAACATTCGCTGTTGATAACACATAGGACTTTGTACTATCCACCTTTGTGGAGTCAACTACAAGCTTTATTTTATTTTCCCCTTTTTCCGGTTTACCGCTCTGTGCCAAGGCCACAGTCGGCAAAACTAGGATGCTCCAGAGAATACTTTTCTTCAACATACTCTATTTAGAATTAATATAATTAAATTTACGCCACAAATTTAGAGCACATTGACCCAATCGAATTTCGAATTCGGGAGAAAAACATTAGAATATGGGAGTAATTAAAACAAATCGAGAACTGATGGCCGAAGTACTGCGCTTTTATGATCAGGATGAGGATGACCAAACGATAAAACATCTAGACTCTCCTTTAGGAAGTTTCACGACAACCTATATCTACAACAGTCAAGAGTTTATCATTAGGGATTACGCCTATATTTACGCACAGGACATTACGCTGACGTACAAAACCTCTACAAAAAACTATATTCAAATTGCCTTTTTCCTCAACCAACAGGTGTTAAAAGATAGTATTAACAACAAAAGCAATAACTATTTGCCTCAGCACAATTATATTTATTTCACCCCTTCAGAATCGGATGTAGAAATATTCTTCAAGAAAAATATTGCCTATCGCAATTTCGACATCTATGTGGAATCAGACTATTTTCACCAGTTTATTGCAGAAACGCAACTTGTAGATTCTTTTATAGATGAAGTTGATAAGAATAACTTTGTTCGTTTGGTTGAAGAAGGCATTCCCGTCAGTCCACAAATGCTTCACATTCTTCAGGAGATGAAGTCCTGTAATAAAACGGGTATCCTGCGACAGTACTTTATGAAAGGTAAAATAATGACCCTCCTCCAATTGTTATTTGAATGGATCGATCATGAAAAGAAACAATCGAACATGGGAAGCAGTTACCGAGAAGCTGATGCCAATATATTTTATGCGATTCAAGATTTTATTGTACAGAATACCAGAGAATTCTATACAATCGAACAGCTAGCTATTAAATTTGGAATCAATCAATACAAACTGAAAAAGGGATTTAAGGAGATATCAGGTATGGGACTCTTCCAATTTGCGACGAAAGTACATATTCAGGAAGCAATCTCTCTGTTAAAAACAACCGATCTATCCATTAAAGAAATAGCATTCAGGACAGGATATTCTTCTCCTTCATCTTTTTCTGTGGCCTTCAAGAAGCTTTGTGGCATAGCTCCAAATCAACTTCGAAAAAAATCGGAAGCAGTACCTACACAATGAGGTCTCTCCATGAAAAAAATTGATTCATTAAAAGATAAACCTTATCTACAATCCGACTAAGATTCATTTATAGTACTTACATCGTTCAAAAAATAGCTGCTATTTGTTCAAGGAAAGAAATTTGCTGCATATTGATTTTCTTCTTGGCTTCTTCCATCGTAAACCAGGCGCCTCTGTCTATTTCTGGATAGGTCTGTATCCGGCCCGATTTTGGTGGCCATTCGATCTGAAAATCGTTACTGATAAGACTATCAGGATCAATGTCCCCCTCAACAGCCCAGCAATGGACTATTTTCCCACCTTTTTGCTTAATGGGATCTAATCGTATAAAACTTCCGCTGGGCAAATAACCGGTTTCCTCCAAAAACTCTCTTGTAGCTGCCTCAAGTTCACTTTCATCATCCGCCACCTCCCCCTTGGGCACCGTCCACCATCCTTCGTCTTTTTTCGCAAAAAAGGGGCCGCCAGGATGAACCAGAAAAAAAGAAATTCCTTTTTCCTGAAATTTATACAGTAATATTCCGGCACTGAATCTTCTTTTTGTCATCTGAATAAGCGTATTATAAGCAACGCTTTATAATTATAACTAATTTTCAATTTTAAGAATGCTGTTCCTTATTTTACACAAATATTCGGCTTAATCTTCTTCCAAATAGATATTGTGAACGACAAACCTAACATTTTTGCTAAATAATAGCATATCATCTACATCCTCAGCATCTATGGCATAAAGCGTATCTACCTCACCTCCATCCAAAAGCTCAGCATCGGGTATCAGCTCAAAAAAAGTGATCCCCTCAATTGTAGATAGTTCCTCAACCTTAATATAGGATACTCCTTGATTTTTCCAGATGGACAAAATCGCATCGGAAAATAATTGATAAGTATTTGTTTGCATTGACATGTTGCAAATTAGCAAAAAATTAGCTCCAAAGGAACTTTGTCTCTCTTCAAGCTGCGGGTTTCGGGAAATTATCGTTTTATCATGCAAAATCTTTACAAGTTCGTGCTTACCTTATGTTAAAACTTCATCCAGGCCATCTGCATATCGCTAGTAACTCAACGGCCAACTTTCTAGCCAAAACAGTACGCACCTGGCAAACAAACACTACAGAATACCCGAGATCATAAACTGGTCACAATTGAACAACGAATGTCTAGAATTGCACACTGTCCCTTACATAAATCGGAGCACAGATAGTCCGTCCTCCGATTTATACAATATGATTACTACTGAAAACAAATTTAATCCCTTAACAACGTAATATCTTGAGCTGGCGCAGGTAAATTAAGATTTGTAATTTCCGCATAAACAGATGGATCAACTTTAAAACCCCATTTTTTAAAGAAATCCGAAAGATCCTTCTGCGCGATCTGACAAGTTGAGAGCATAAAATACCGCATTTTCTCTGCGTCAGTGGAAACAGCCGGTCGGTTTTCCCGCGTGTTTTTACTTAAATTAATATAGAGGTTATCTCCAAACGCCAGCCATAATTGATGAAACATAATCATCTTTAAGTCGTTATCTCCTGAATTAAAATCGCGATCGGCTATGTTTTTTTGAAAGTAAGTATCCAATTTTGGCCAGGAATTATTTGCGGTGATGCGGCTCACAGGTAGACCAAAACCACGTTCGCTAGCTAAAGAATAGACATTGACGGTTGTTTCAGTTAAATTCCCCCAGGTCCAGGCTTTTTGCTGATAGGTATGCCCTACTTCATGCCAGATTCCCCAACCATTCGTATTGGACAGATATTTAGGCTGAAGCATTCTATATGATAAAGATTCTGTATAATAGATCGAAATACCGGCTGCCATATATCCTCCGGCTGAAGAATCTCTAACGGTAATTAAATGTTTGTTATAAGGGATTGCATGTACACCGGTTGCTCCACTCAATCCACTGATATAATTCGAAAATCCAATAATAGAATCTAATCTGCTCACGATGAGCTGTTGATCTTCATTTTTATAAAGGAGAGCTTCGTCCATATTCGCGACCATAATTGTACGGTCAGAAGAGAATATAACATCTGGGGCTGTATTTTTTAGCGAATCTAGAGTCGCTAGCCATTGCTCATGCGTTGTTTTCCCTTTCTGGAAGTAGGGGACTGGAATAAAACCGTTTCCAAAGCTAATTTCGATCTCCCCAGCAGTTGTATAATTGTTGGCTGTATAGATCAGGTAAACTAAGCCGCCATATTCATCAACTGTGAACGACTGCGTTCCAGCCTGGAGATTAAAATACTGTCTTACAGGCCGAATATTATCTCTGAAAGGTGTACCTATTGCCAAACGAGGAACGGTAGTCCCAGAATGAACGTTTACATTCAAGGTGATCGTACTATTGGGAGCTACATAAAATCCTGTTGCCTGCATATCATTGTGATTTGCCCTGAATTGCATCCGATCCACTTCCGTGGACGCTGATGGTGTAATTTTAAAAATCTGAATACTGTCTGCAACAGCCAAATCCATAGGAGCTGGATCTCGGGAAACTGGATCCATCCAACTCCCCTCTCTTTTACAGGATGAAAATACGGTAATCAAACAGAGCGCAATGCCATAAATGATGTTTTTTCTCATTGGTTTTTGAAATTTAGTTTATGAATTGAATTAATTATTTTGTTAGCCCAGATTCCCTACAGATTCTTTTTTCAAATCGGATTCAACAGCAGATAACTGTTCTAAACACAAATTGCCATCATACGAGGTGTCAGCAATTCAACTTTCAGCAGTTATAATACTGTTCTATAACATATACCAATATAGCTGAAAATACACTAAAAAATTTCAGCAAACGATTGCGCAATTAACGAAAACGTTACAGTGTACAACGAACACCATAAACAAAAAAATCAATAGTTTTAAATATTAAATACAAGATAACTTCGTTTAAAACTTAGTTGGATAAATTTTTCCGAAAACCTGTTTGCGTTCCGTTAACGTGAAATGTCTAAAACACTGAAAGCTCCCTTCTATTACAGCTATTAGTAGACGCAGACTTGACTGATTATCCTGCAACAAATCAATTGACTGACATACTAGATTTAAACACGATAATCCATATCTCAAAAAGATCGAAATGGGATTAAGATTAAAGCAACATTTGGGGTCTGTCTAAATTTTAGAAAGGCGCTAAATGTTTTTAAAAATTTACTATATATTTATGTATCTAAAATTTATACATGTTAGAAAATTTCGCATTCTATCTTTTTTTGGTCCTACTGATCACCATGCTTATTATGCTGGCAAAAAAAATTCGGGTTGCCTATCCTGTTTTACTTGTCGTAGCCGGGCTTCTAATAAGTTTTATTCCGGGAGTACCGCCCATAAAAATAGAACCTGAATTAATATTTATTATTTTTCTGCCACCCCTACTCTATGAAGCGGCCTGGTCCACGTCTTGGAAAGAACTATGGCGATGGCGCAGAATTATTTTTAGTTTTGCTTTTGTCGTCGTGTTTTTCACCGCATTATCGGTAGCGATTTTCGCGAATTATTTTATCCCTGGATTTTCTTTGGCCTTAGGTTTTTTATTGGGGGGAATTGTCTCTCCTCCTGACGCAGTAAGTGCAGGTGCAATTTTGAAATTTGTAAAAGTGCCGAAAAGATTGGCTTCCATTCTTGAAGGAGAGAGTTTGCTGAATGATGCTTCTTCGTTAATAATTTTCCGTTTTGCGATGATTGCAGCCGCAACGGGACAATTTGTCTGGTACGAAGCGGCAGGGAACTTTGTGTGGATGTGTGTAGGCGGCGTTGGCATAGGAATTACAATGGCCTATATTTTCCTTAAAATGCACAAGATATTACCTACCGATCCAAATACAGATATATTATTGACTTTTATTGCGCCCTTCTCCATGTATTTGATCACGGAAGAACTTCACGCTTCTGGAGTCTTGGCGGTAGTAAGCGGTGGCTTGTTTCTATCTTATCGAAGTCACGACTTTTTGAGTAGTGCATCCAGAATACGTACTGTAACGGTTTGGGAAAGCTTTTGTTTTCTGCTTAACGGAATTGTTTTCATGCTTATCGGTTTGGATCTACCCGAAATTGTTAATGGATTGGGCGACACTGATATTTATACGGCGATAGGTTATGGTCTGGCGGTTACTGCTGTATTGATTATTGTACGGATTTTTGCTGGTTATGCGGCAGTAATTACCACATTAATTATGAGAAATTTCATCACAGTGGCGGATGCGGAGTCTCCGGGTTGGAAAACTCCTATGATCATTGGTTGGACCGGAATGCGGGGTGTGGTTTCTTTGGCCGCCGCACTTTCAATCCCCTTGACTTTAGCTGACGGTACACCTTTTCCACAAAGAAATCTGATCCTCTTTATCACATTTGTCACCATTCTTTTAACATTACTTGTCCAAGGACTTACCCTCCCCTTTTTATTGAAAAAATTCCCACTTGTAGACCGGGATTTCGTGAGAACAGAAAAGGAAATAGATTACGAAATTCAAAACAAGCTTGCTCAGGTAGCTGTGGATAAAATACGTCAGGATTATGCAGACAAAGTAGACAGCTTCCCCACATTGAAGGACCAATTGCAGAAATATGAAAATCAATTGATGAGTTCGGAAATCATCATTAATTACGCTGAATATCGAAAAATCTATATTGACATTCTGGAAACTCAACGGGTATGGCTGATCAATAAAAATCGTGAAGAGCTTTTGCTTGATGAGGAAATTATACGAAAACACTTACGTCTGCTTGACCTGCAGGAAGAAAGAATGAATATGAAAAGCTAGAAAGTTAACATCCTAAACTCTTTTCGCAAGCTGGCACAAAAGCTTGCACTATATTTATTTTTTTATCAAAAAATATCGCGGAGCATAAAAATGCAATAAAAGTATTATATAGAGAAGGCAATAGCCATCAATGAAAGTTTATAGCAAGTACTTTCCGCTTGAAAGAAAAGAGAAGGACAATATTGGATGGTACCATTGAAACAATATTTGGAACAAAGATCTTATAGACTATCTATCAAATGCCAGCCCAATAGCAGGCCAATAATGAGAAAGCAGGCTGACATCAAAACAATACCATAGGACCCATAGGTAAAACTTTCCTCTTCAATTTGTTTGGCCACTCTCCTATACTTGATGTAAGCCAAGACCACAGTAATAGAACCAATAATAACAATCGAAATACCAACAATCCCCGAATACTCATGTTCAATATCCATCGTCATTTTTGAATTGAGCATTAATGTCACCTGTTGGATAAAAAGGGAAAACTTAACGACGACAAAACCAAAGCCCATGATGCCCAAACTCGTAGTTATCCAGGCTAAAAATGTACGCTCGTTGGCCAAATGATCATTGATTTTTTTAGAATTATTCTTTTCCATTATATCTTAATAAAATACATTTTAAAGGCTCTTCATGGGGCCCTTGATGTAATCCCGTAGATAAACCATCAGCCGGCACATATTGTTTAGACTAAGATTGAAATAAATTACTGTGGCAAATACTATTTTCAGCAATAGAATAAATTTCTTTACTCGGGGAAAAATACCTGGTCAAAAGTTTTTTTTGCGGCAAATACAGTTCACTATACGGATTAGACATTTGAAAACTACGGATATGTCATAAATACGGGCTTTTAGGTACAGCTTTTGATTTACGAAAGTAAAAAAAAACACCACCTTAATCATAATACTTAACATGGAAAATATAGATCAAAAAGCAAAAAAAATGGGATTAGAAAAGGGATATTATTTATTATTGATGGCTATTTTGGATATCCCTGTTGATAACGATAAAGAAGACAGCAAAAAAGCCTAAATTTATGAGAAGAATCGCTATTATAAGTACCTATCCACCCCAGGAATGTGGATTGGCAACTTTCACAAAAGATCTTAAACGAGGCATGAGCGCGGACCGGGATACCATCATTGATGTGATTGCAGTATCCAGAACATGCGTTGAAGAATTTGATCCATCTGTGCGCTTTGTTATTGACAAGGAAAGATTGGATAGCTATATTCAAGCTGCTCATATTATCAATGAAGAATATAACTATTGTATTATTCAACATGAGTATGGTATATTTGGCGGTGCTGATGGTGTATTTATTAATCAGCTTGCCAATAATTTAAATATACCATTGCTAACGATCTTTCATACCATATTGCAATCGCCCTCATTACGTCAAAAGGAGATTATGGAATCGCTTTTAAGAAAATCGCAGGCTGTGGTATCCTTATCGCCCAAAGGAAGGGAATTGTTAATGGAATTGTTTCCTTTGATTGACGATAAAAAAATTAAAGTAATTCCGCATGGCGTGCCACAATTTGATTACAATCAAGGATTAGCAAAATATAGATTAGGTTTTCAAGATAATTTTGTGATGATGACTTTCGGCTTAATTGGTCGGAGCAAAGGACTTGAATATGCAATCCGCTCCTTGGAAGGACTGGATTTAGCAAATTTCAAATACCTGATCGTAGGTAAAACACATCCGAATGTTCTGGCTCACGAAGGTGAATCCTATCGTTTTGAATTACAAAGCTTAGTGGCTCAGTTGAAATTACAGGATAAAATAGTTTTTGTAGATGAATTTTTAAGTGACGAACAACTGAAAGAATACTTAACAGCTTGTGATATCTATTTATCTCCCTATCAACATGAACAGCAAATCAGTAGCGGGACATTATCTTTTGCTGTCGGTGCAGGTGCGGCGGTCATTTCGACACCATATTGGCATGCAACAGATCTCTTGACAGACGAGCGGGGAATTCTTACTCCCTTCAACGATATTCAAACAATGAGTGAGAATATCCAATTGCTTTATCAATCTCGAAGACTACTTGCTTGGCATCGTTTCAAAGCCCGTAGTTATGGGGAACAGACAACATGGAAAAGGGTTGCAAAGATATATCTTGAGGTCTTATCCACGCTAACAACGCCGATACGATCCTTAGTACATTACAAGAATTACCGTTCTTTTGATTTAAAACAGGAAGCATAAGGAATCACGTCTCTCCAATTAGAGAGACGTTTCTTTTTTATATTATGGTAATTTCGATCTAGTCTGATTTTTTAGAGCAAAGTAAAATGCCCGAAGTGCCTTGGTGACGTAAATCGATTGCGCATCCTGAGCTTTGGTGTTTACATCTAGTTCCACTTTTTCACTATGCACAATCTTTTCTTGGTAAGCGATTGAAAAAAAAGCGTATAATTTCCCCCTTGACTCGGGTACAATAGTCGCATAACCCGTTGTCGCAATTCCCCATTCCGTATGAAATAAAGACGCTATCCTCACGGCCATTTGTTCAGCGATAAGCGGTGATACACAGTCACACTTGTGGGCTTCCTCTGCATCGACATCCAATAGACGGATTTTTTCCTCTAGCGTGTATGCTGTCATTCCTCCGCCATAGACATCCATCGCATTTTCCATTTGTGCACAAGCAAACTGTAGCAGGCCAGTAGTAACGCTTTCTGCTACTGCTAAACGTTCATGATGAATCAGAAGCACGTTCCTAATTTGTTTAAGTTGCTGCGCCTCTAAAAATTGTATTTTGTTCATAGCCTTTAGATTTACGTTCCCAGAAGTGCATCATCCTATTTCGTTGTTTCTTTAAAACTGTTATTATAAGACAGAATATACGCTGATCATAGGTGTATCTACCATTAGGGATTTCAAGGCTAAAAGAATTTCATTATTATACAGCTCGGTTGATAAAAATGCTTGTGCATCTTCAGCCGTATCAAAAACGTGTAGTAATTGGATATAGCCATTTCCAATCAACAACTCTATCGAAGTTGCGCCTTTTACCTGATCAAGAAACGAGTCTCGAAATTTGTCATATATGCCTGATACAGCACCTTTATCGCTATTATTAATTTTTAAAGTTATTTGTAAATAAGCTTTTGCCATCGTATTCGTTTTTATACTGATTAAATTTTCTTCCAACGGTAATCTTTAACAGCCGAACAACAGCTAACAGAACATTGTTTGTTTTTATTCCAAAACAATCTTTAAACGGCTATTGTTATTAGTAAAAAATACATCAAAATTATGGGAAATTTATTATACATTATCGCCGTTATTTTAGTAATCATTTGGGCAATTAGTTTTTTTGGAGGCTACGCGACAGGAAATATTATCCACACATTGTTGGTCATTGCAATTATAGTGGTATTGTTGCGAGTCATCCGTGGGGCGGCCTAAACGATTGTTTTCACAAAAGCGTAGCTCTTTCTTTATGAAAGAATAGAAAAATAGCACAGAGTAGGAATTTAAAACATTCCTACTCTGTGCTATCAAAACGCTAAATAATAATTTTAAAATTTTTGTCCGTTGCCAGTAAAACAATGCTAAGAATACACATCATTAATGAATTGTAAAAATGATGGTATTCCCCATGAGCCATATGTGCCGTAAAAGCGCCGATTGCAAATGGAAATAAAAGTAAAATCCCTACAGTTTTGATTTCGGGTTTGTATAAACCAATCAGAAGAAGTAAAACACCCAGCAACTCGCCTACTCCGATGCCTAGTGTCCAGGTTTTATTAAAACCTAAAGAATCCATGCTTTGCATCATGGACTGTTTCTGAAAAACTTTGAATAATGAGGCATATCCAAATACATACAGGTAATAGGCATAACTGAACCAATGAACGATAAATTTTATAGTTTCCATTTTATACTTTATGAGATGAGCTACAAATTTCTTTATTAAATTGCATGAATAACAGTACGCACGAAATTGTATGATACGAACAGAAAAGTAAGTATGAATAACAGAAAAGAAAACTCCACCAACATGATCAATGAAAGCTACTGGAAAGATCATTGTGGCATTGCCTTTACTTTATCTGCTATTGGGGGAAGATGGAAAATAAATATTCTTTCTTATCTCCTGCATGAAGGCAAATTACGTTATAGTGAACTGCGAAAAAGGCTCGTCGGTATTTCAGAGCGTATGCTTATCGCTAAACTGAAGGAACTTGAACAGGACAAACTGGTCAACCGTATTGTCTATCAACAAGTCCCCCCGAAGGTTGAATATGAGCTAACAGCATTGGGGCGCTCTTTGGAAAAGATTTTAATCCTTATGGATGAATGGGGTGAAACAAATATGTAAAATAGAGTTCCTGCATTTGAATTTGCAGGGACTCTATTTTGATGTTGTTATTCCAGATCACAGGTCACAGCTTTCATATGACTGTGGGCATTAATTTTTGGAAAGTGCATAAAGCGCAAAAGTACCCAACCAATGGGAGCCCATATAGTCGTCTTTGGAAGTAATATTGGGCAATGAATATTTCAGATGTTTATTGGCTAAACCATGCAGATGATTTAGCTCAGGAAGTGCCTTTGCAATACCATTTAGACAAGTCGCCCGGCTAAAATTTAATCCATCCAAATGAACCAAATGTCCGTCGGTACGGTCTTTTACAATACCAGGTTCCAAGTTAAAGTCAGGATTGAAAAGTTCCGGAAGAAAGTCCTTCAGCCATTTTCGATATTCATCCTGTCTTAAAACCATACTCATGCAAAGTGCCTCCTCAAGACAGGGTGAAAGGAAGTCGCTGCCGCTAGGCTCAAAGGAGATATTACAATTTTTGTCGTGGTCGTATAGCCTCACAGCATTGGTCATTAATGATTTTTCGAAAGCAACATGATTTGTTCCCCGCGCATAATCCAATGCCAGCGATAGGCCAAAAGCGGAATTATCGTGATAACCGGTTCGAATCGGATAAACCAATTTTGGTAAATATTCCTGATAGGCTTTCATGATATGTTTTGCCATCGGATCGAGAATTTTTGCCCAACGCTCCGCATCGGGATCTTTCCAGGTTAGTAGTTCTTTTTGCAATTGTAACAACCAGGCCCAACCATAGGTGCGCTCAAAGTTTTTATTATTCTTGTCCTGAAAGAAAGCTAATTCAGTTGCCGCATTTTCTGCAGTGATATTCCGGTCCAGCTGTTTCCGAATTACGCCAGACTTGTCCAAGTTAGGAAATTGCTTTAAAATTCGTACGATTGACCAATAACCATGGACTGAGGAATGCCAGTCAAAACAACCGTAGAAAATCGGATGTAATGTGCGCGGCCCCTTCAAATCCTGATCACTTCCGAGTACTTGTCCCAATTTGTTAGGATATTCAATTTCAATACAATGCAATGGTAATGTAAGCAAATGTCTTGCTTGGGCACTATCCAATTGTATCGGGGCATTATTTGTACTATTATTTACCTTGATCTCTGCGTTATTGTGGCAAGAAATAGCCAATACTGAACTACAAATCAGTCCTATTATTCTTTTCATTTTTTTAAGTTTTTATTCCATCTATCAGGATGAGGTTTATTTGAAGTTTATAATCCACTGCTATATTAATCTTTGACTGAGGCCTCTTGAAGCAGCTGTTCGACTAAGATTGGAACCCCCACGGTTGCTGCTTCTTCAAAACACGTTATCCGACCCAATGTTGTACTGTTGGGAATCTGCTTGTCGATCAAAAAAGACCGGCAATAATGAGGCGCAAATTGTCGCAGCCCAGCTGCAGGATAAACCTGTAAGGAAGTTCCGATAATCATGAGGATATCTGCTCTTGAAACATAGGACATTGCCCGTTCAATCTCCGGAACAGCTTCCCCAAACCACACGATATTCGGTCGCAGTTGACTTCCTTTTTCGCAGAGATCTCCCATTTTTATTTCTTCGCTCTCTATCGGGTAAATCAGACGATCGTCAATAGAAGACTTGGATTGGTCCAATCGACCATGTAAATGTATAATCTTTGTAGAGCCAGCCTGCTCATGCAACAAATCGACATTTTGTGTAACGATCGTGACCTGATAGGCCGATTCCAACTGGCGTAACGCGAGATGCGCAGCATTCGGCCTTGCGGCCAGCGCCGCCTTTCGTCTAAGGTTGTAAAATTCCTGAACAAGCGCTGGATTTCTCTTCCATCCTTCAATAGAGGCTACAGCCATCACATCATGTCCTTCCCATAGTCCATTTGCATCCCTAAAAGTAGGTATCCCACTTTCGGCAGAAATCCCTGCTCCTGTCAGTACGACGATATTTTTCTTTTCCATGTGCTTGCTTAGTGCCTAAAAATAAATAAATCTTACGAATCTAGTGGGTTCGGAAGGATAACTTTTTAAACAAGAAACGAGTCCACTACTCGTTTATCAATTTAGTGGCATAGTTATTAGGAAGCTCCAGCCGAATAGAATCTTTGCTGGCGGCGGCCTTCCGGTTCATCTCATCGAAAGAACGCTGGTAATAAACAAACGCCTTATTGGGTATATGCAGATCTTTTGCCTGTTTTACAGCAAAATCATAACGGTTATCCGACAGCTTCACATGTTTATAAATACGATAGGTTACAATTTGAATCTGTACTTTGTCAAACTTAGGTATCGTTTTCAAATCAGCCGGCTCATGAAAGTATTTCTCATTGAAATACATAAATTCGTCTGAATTGGCCAGCACCTCCAGATTTATTTTTCCCTCAACGACTTTATTCGTAAGCGAATCTGCACGTTGTCGTTCCATTTTATTTCCATCTCCGGCAGTACAGGAAACACATAGTGCGACCACAGATAGGGATGCAAGAAAAGTATGCAATAGACTCATCCGCCTAATTTAGTATAAAAATATTTTCCACCATAACGGCGGAGTCAAAAATTATTTTTGACCGAAAAAAAGCCCGGGATACTAGCACCCCGGGGCCAAATAATTTGTTTCGCTACCGTTAAAGATTATTTTCAATCGCGCCAACTTTCTCACGGTGCAATGCCAAAGGCGAATCCAATAACACCGCAATGACAGTCATATTTTTATCCAAGCGTTCTTTGGGTACCTGAATATAAACAATCCCCGGAATACTGCTCCAGTACAGTTTATTGAAAATCTCATGATTGATCATGGATCCTTCACCCACCAGCCGAATCCGTGCGATCCCGTTCTTAATTCCTTTGAGCGCAATAGGGCCTGTAGGCGTGCCTTCAACAAAAAGGTAAAGGGTCTGACGATCCTTTGAAAGAGCGCTTAAACCTTCATAATGTCCTTCAGGTAGTCCCTTTCCAGTCTCATAAAGTGCTTCCGCATGGTTCTTAACCCAGTCTAGAACGGCTGGATTTGTCAGATTTCCCACAGGCAGCTTTGACTCCATGCCGTCTATAGTTAAACCCGAATGATCAAAGATATTTTTTCCACTATGGAGTACTGACGCGATTTTATTTAATGCGGTATTGGTTTGCTTGTTATCAAGTACAGCTTGTAATGTAATAGCTTCTTCCCGGGGTGCATGCCACTGTACCTTGTCTTTGAACGTCAGGGCCAATACTGTGACGTCCTGATCAAAGTTAACTTTTGTCAAGTCCAATTGGATCCTTTCATCCAACGCTACCGCAGTTACCTTAGACCCGACATCTCCAACAACAGAAACCGCCTGAATAGCACTGTTCAGCAAACCCTTTAACTGCAATTGCGGTTTTTGCTCATATACATAAAGATAGAGGGTTTTTCCATCTTTTGACAAAGCGGACTTCCCGTTGTAATTTTCAAATGGAATACCTGCTCTTGTGCCATATATTGCCGAAGCGTGTTTATTCGTCCATCTTCCCAACTGCTTCAAAATATTCATCTGCTCTTCTGGAATGCTGCCATCAGCTTTTGGGCCAATATCCAGGAGGAGGTTTCCACCCATGGAAATACAATCCACCAATGTGCGGATGATCATATTGGGTGATTTGTATTTCTTGTCAAAGGGTTGATATCCCCAAGAGTCATTCATGGTATAGCAAAGCTCCCAGAATTTAGCATCTGGCCGACTTACAGGAATTCCCTGTTCAGGAGTCTCATAATCACCATGGTGATTCAAGCGCGAATTAATAATGATGTTCGGATTGTATTTCCGTAAAAGCGACAACGTTTCCTTGGACTTCCACTCTTCGGCACTATGTTCCCAGTCGCCATCAAACCAGATCAATTCGGGTTTATATTGCTGCGATAATTCGCTGAGTTGTTTTTGATAATATTCGACATACTGGTTCCAACGATTTGGCTCTTTGACAAGTTCGTAACGTTTTCTTGCACGTGTAAATACATCGTAATAAGGATGGCTCCAATCGGGCAGAGAATAATAGAGACCTGTATGCAGTCCCTCCTGCTGTATAGCCTGAACAAATGGTGTAATAACATCCTGTTTGGCAGCGGCATCTTTTAGGGTGGTAATCGCTTTATCCGCCTGAGTATTCCACAAGGAAATCCCATCATGATGTTTCGTCGTAATCACTGTATACTTTGCGCCTGCTTGTTTGATCAGTTTAGCCCACTCCTTTGGCTTATAATTTTTGGCCGTAAAACCATCAAGCTGTTTGATATAATTATCGTGGTTAATATAGTTATTGAAGAATGACCATGACTCAGAAATCCCGTCAACGGAGTAGATCCCCCAATGAATAAAAATCCCCAGCTTGGCGTCTTCAAACCAATCCATTTTTTGTGCTGAAATAGTGTTCTGAGCGCTGACGTTTAAGCACGCCGACGCTAAAAGAACAAAAAGAGAAACCTTTTGAAACTTCATAGAGCTAAATTATCGATTACATAACGAGTTTAAGCCAGCAAAATACATATAAATCGCCAGAATTCTATTGTGTAAATGATAAATTACAGCCAAGACGTTCGTGCTAAACCGAATAACTCCTTGATTTGACAGGCAGATTGTCAGGATATAGCGTTGCTCCACACAATTATAATTGTATTTCAACACAAATTTATCTAAGTTTGGAGGGTATGATCGAATTATATACAGACGGGGCATCGAGTGGAAATCCCGGTCCAGGAGGGTATGGAACTATCTTAAGAACTATCTATACAGGCGACAATGAGGCGTTCAAGGGGAAATTAATTGAGAAGGAATTTTCAGGAGGGTATAGAAAAACAACAAATAACCGTATGGAGCTGATGGCCGTCATTGTAGGGCTCGAAGCATTAAAAAACTTAAATCAGGCTGTTACGGTATATTCCGACTCCAAATATGTCATCGATGCCATTGACAAAAAGTGGGTGTATGGATGGATCCAAAAAGGTTTTGCGGGAAAAAAAAATAAAGACCTGTGGATGCGTTTAATGAGTGTTTATAAACTACATAAAGTCAAATTGGTTTGGGTAAAAGGCCATGCTGGCCATCCTTTAAACGAACGTTGTGACCGTTTGGCTGTGGCCGCATCCAAAGATAAGGCCAATTGGAAAATCGATACGGTATTTGAAGTCGAAGAAAACAAGTAGCAGGATACAACTTCAAAGGTCGATGTCGAGGAATGATGTAGACAATTTGAATATTGATCAAATTAGCGAAAAGGCACCCGATCCATTGGAACTTGGTGCCTTTTTTCATAAAATAATGTAAAGTGAAACGCTTCACCACAATCAAACCATACCTAAAAAATCTGTTTCATTGATATAAGAGTTTGCTTCTTAAAAACGAAATGCTGGTGCTGCGATCTCCTGTACCTTACTTTCCCGAAACTCCTTCATACTAATAGGCTCCTTACTTTCTAATTCAGCAAAGTCCACCACTCCATTATCCTTAGCCCAACGAAAGTAAGCGGTGGATAGGCGCGAGACTACATCGTGATGTTGTGCGGCAATATCCTTTCGTTCGGTCGGATCTTGTTCCAGATCATATAGTTCCCATTTGTAGGATGGCCAGGTGGACACCAATTTCCACTTTCCTATCCGCGCGGCACGGTTTCCGGCCCGCTCCCAAAAAAGACCTTCGTCGCGCGTTACGGTATCCTGTTGATTGAACAGCACCGGAAGTAAACTTTTTCCGGGAAGTTTATTTGCCTGATGTCCTTGATATTCCTTGGGATAATTGGCTCCGGCAAGTTCATAAAAGGTTGGCGCCAGGTCAATGATATGGCCAGTTCCTTTTTTGATGCCACTGGCGATTTTCTCCGGAAACCAAGCGATAAATGGGGCATTGATCCCGCCCTCATAAGTGTAATCTTTAAATGCCTTGAATGGAGTATTTGATGCATAGGACCAATTTTTACTTTGTGACTCAAATGAACCTACCGTACCCACTGGCCCACTGTTCAATCGGGCACCATGGAACCAGCGGACGAGGTCCTCCGCAGGTGCACCATTATCTGACAGGAACACAATTAAGGTATTGTCCAACTGGCCATTTTCTTTGAGTTTTTGCAACAACTTACCGATCGTCTGATCCAGGCGATCGACCATCGCAGCGAAAACTTCCATTTTTCTGGCCCACTGCTGCTTTTGGTCAAAGGATAGGCGTTCCCAATCGTAGATATCTTCATCGGCAATAGAAAGTGTGGTCGTCTTGTCAACTATCCCAAGTTCTTTTTGGCGCTTAAACCGCGCCCTACGGATGCTCTCCCAACCTTTATCATAGTGTCCCTTATACTTTGCGATATCCTGTGGCAGGGCAACTAAAGGCCAATGCGGTGCGGTATGCGCTAAATATAGGAAGAACGGTTTGTCCTGACCTTTGATCTGATCTAGAAAACCTTCGGCCTCCCGATTGATTACTTCTGTAGAAAAAGAGCTTTCCAAGGGATAACCTGCAGCATCTGTCGCTCCTTTAAATGTCGGAGCTCCTGAATCTGAATTCTTTTCTTCTCTTGGAAAAACGAAATCAAAACCACGGTCCCAAGGCAGGCTCTTGCCTTTACCGGACACATGCCATTTGCCTGATGTCGCGGTGACGTAGCCATTGGCACGAAGAACTTCGGCAATCGTCAATGATTCAGCATTGAGGTAACCTTGGTAAGCCGGTAAGCCCAAATCATTGGAAAAATATCCAACGCCGGCCTTGTGCTGGTACTGACCTGTAATCAGGGATGCACGTGTTGGCGCGCAAATGGAGTTATTATAAAATTGTTTTAAACGTATTCCCTCGCTGGCCAGACGATCCAGATTGGGGGTTGCGATCTCCGATCCATAAGCGCCCAAATCGGAGTATCCGAGGTCATCTGCAAGAATCAAGATAATATTCGGCTTGTTGCTTTGTGCCACAAGAGCACTTGCACCACCAAAAATAAAGGCAATACATAGTGTTAGTTTTTTCATTTGATAAGAATTTTTATATATGTTTAGTCTCCATGATAAAAATGAACTCTTTTCACTCGGTTCGAATACATCATCATGAATTTTCATAAGCCAACCTTTTATGCCTAGCGAAACTGACTGTTTATTTTCAGCAGTTTATAGTCCACCACCCCATTCTCCTTTGCCCAAAGCTTATAACGCGCTTCGAGATCTTCAACAATTTCCGGGTATTGATCTGCGACATTATTGTTTTCCCCCCTGTCCACATCGATATTGTACAGCTGTGGTTTATTCCCCTCTTTGAATAAAGACACTAGTTTCCATTTACCATACCGTACAGCTGTGTTGCCGGCTCGTTCCCAAAATAATGGAGTCGGACGCTCGACCTGATTTTTATCGGTATGCAATAAGGCTCTCAGACTAATGCCCGGTAAGGGATTGATGGATAAGTTGTCCTCTGTTGACGGATATTTTGCTTTGGCAAAATCATATAATGTAGGGGCGATATCAATCAGGTGTCCCGTACCTTTCTTGACGACGTTGGCTTTCACTTCCTTTGGAAACCAGACAATAAACGGTGCACCGATACCGCCTTCATAAGGATTATCCTTGTAGCTCCGCAAGGGCGAGTTGCCTGTTTGTGACCAATTGCTATTTTGCATATCATAGGAACCCGGCAACCCTACAGTCTCCGTATTCCGCGAGGTATAGATGCGGTTGCGATCACCGCCCTGTGCACCGTTATCGGACAAAAAGATGATAATGGTATTCTTGTCTTTTTTCAGTTCCTTCAAGGTTTGTCGCACTTTTCCGATACTCTGGTCGACGCGATCGACCATGGCAGCAAATACCTGCTGTCGACGTTGCCAATATTGCTGTTCGTCATAGGTGAGCTTGTTCCATTCCTGTACACTTGAATCCTTTGTCGAAATAGGCTGTCCTTTCGGAAAAACTCCACTTTGAACGGCATTTTCATAACGTTTCACACGCAGGCTATCCCAGCCCTGCCGGTATACGCCCTCGTATTTTTGGGTTTCTTCTTCCGGAGCCTGCAAAGGCCAATGTGGTGCGTTAAAGGCGAGATACAGAAAAAACGGTTTTTTATCCTGCTCTTGTTCACGCAGAAAGCCAATTGCCTGATCAGTAATCTCATCCGTGAGGTAACGCCCTTGTGGTAAATAGAAAGGTTTATTATTTCGGTACAAAGGCACGGTAGGATTTTCAGGTCCATTGATTTCATAAAAATTGGAAGCTCCACCCACAAAATTAAAGGAGCGTTCAAAACCACGTTGCGCAGGCCATTGGTCATAATCATCGCCAACATGCCATTTTCCGGAGATAATGGTAGAATAGCCCGCTCCTTTTAGTACTTCCGCCAGCGTCAGTGACTCGTTGTTTAAAAAGCCTTGGTATGCCGGCAGGCCAAGGTTAACGTTAAAATACCCCATACCGGCGCGATGTGCATATTGTCCTGTCAGTAATGTCGCTCGCGTCGGCGCACAAATTGAATTATTATAAAACTCCTGGAAACGTGTCCCCTGTTTTGCCAGCTCCGTTAAATTTGGCGTATGAAAGTCTGTTCCGCCATAAGGTGCTATGTCTGAAAAACCCAAGTCGTCAACCAGAATTAATATGATATTTGGTCGTTTGTCCTGTGCAATACTCCTATTCAGCGTCCAGCTTAGACAAAGTGCGATAAGAATGTATATTGTTTTCATAATTTATGATGTTTTGTAGTACGAATAAAAATAGATTAGCCCATACAGCGATACCATTGGCTATTTAGCCAGCCAGTCTGGATGTTGAACCAATTTTGGATTCAAATTCAGCTCCCGTTGTGGTGTTGGAAAATGAAGATGTCTCGCTGCAGCATTTGTTTTGCCTGCAGCCTTTAGTTTTGTGATGTAATAACTTGCCCCGCGACGTACCAAATCAAACCAACGCTGGTATTCGTAGACCAATTCCTTGCGTCGTTCCTCAAATACCAATTCCCGAAAGCTATCTTTGCTTTCCGTATCGGACAGCTTTTCAACGCCAGCGCGTATACGAACAGCATTGATCGCATCACGCGCTTCCTGCGTTGGTCCGTTTAACTCATTTTCCGCTTCTGCCAAAATAAGCAGGACCTCAGCATATCGTATGATGGGTGTATTCTTGGAAGACTGGGCCTGGTTGCCGACTACGGTCTGGTCATAATACTTATTGAATTGTGGTTTGGCTAGTGCATAATATTTTCCATCTTTGGGTGATATCATGCCATTGGTAAACGTTACGGAAAGACGTTTATCAGTCACCGCAAAGCTCTTGTACAGGCCACCCTCGACATGTAGGGCATCCGCATAGTCCCCATTGATACCGGGTATATCCGCCGGAGCGGAACGACTGGCTAATGAATTCCCTTGGTAACCACTATTTCCTTTAAACTGCGCTGAAAAAATATGTTCAATACCATTTTTTTTATCTATATCGAAGACATCTGAAAAATCCGGAAAAAGTGCATATCCCTCTTTCTCAATCACATCCTTGGCCAAAAGTTTGGCATTAGTCCAATCTGACCGGGTTAGGTACACCTTGGCCAGGAGGCTTTTAGCCGCCCCGGATGTAGCACGACCTTTGTCCGCATCGCCATAATTCTTGTAATTCGGGAGATTGGAGGCAGCTTTTAAATCGTTTATAACCTGTGTATATACCTCGTCTTCTGAAGCTTTCGCCACGTATAATTCTTGTGCTGATAAGCCTTCTGTAGGACGTAAGACAAGCGGAACAGGGCCAAACCAGCGCACCAGATTGAAGTAATGTAATGCACGCAGAAATTTGGCTTCGTTGACCAGACGCTGCTGTACCGTGGCATCAATCTGATTTTGGTTCATCGCTTCGATGTTAACGATATTTAGATTTGACGCATTAATGGCATCATAACTCTGTTTCCAGAGCTGTTCCATCCGATCGTTTGAGGCGTCATGGGTTAAATTACTGATGGCGCGCACATGGGCATTTCGTGCCCGGGGTCCCGCTTCATAGTCATCTGTTGCCATCTCCACACCGATCTGGAATAAGCTGTTGTACAACGATTGCCCCGTCTCGTATAGTTTTCGATAAGTGCCTGTTACTGCGGCTACTGCCTGTCCTTGATTCAGGTAAAACTGCTCCGAAACCAATGCGCTTTCGGGCTTCTCGGTCAATTTTGAACAGGAGATTCCCGTTAACAAAACGGACAATAGAGGAATAGAATAATATATTTTTTTCATTGGAATCTGTAAAATTAGAAGGTTAAGGATATACCAACAGAAACAGACTTATTAGCTGGATAAATTCCAGCATCCGTACCAATCTGGACATTGCTACCTGAGGTTACCTCAGGGTCAAATCCTCGATAGCTAGTCCATGTCAATAGATTTTGTGCTGCCAGGTATAGGTTCAAATTCGCGATATGCGCATTTTTCAACCATTCTTTCGGAAAGCTATAACCAAGTTGCAGAGACTTCAGTCGCGCAAATGATCCGCTTTCAACAAATTGATTCGAGAATACCGGAGCCGGGTCAAGCTTGGCTCTCGGGTATAGCTGACTTGGATTGTCTGGTGTCCAACGGTTAAGCGCATCAATTGAAGCGTTCTGTTGACCAGTAAACATCTCGAGGTTTTGGCGGTTGATATTCAGCAGGTCGTTGCCAACTGTTCCCTGAATCAGGAAAGATAGGTCAAATCCTTTGTAAGAAAGCGTATTGCTGATACCGAATATAAAATCAGGCTGCGCGTTGCCGATGATGGTCCGGTCGTTGGCAGTGGTAAACTGGCCATCGCCATTGATGTCCTTATACAAGCGATCGCCGGCTTTCGGATTTGCATTGCCAGTCAATGCTCCCTTAGTTTTCTCCTCGCCCGATTGTAGAATACCATCGATAACAGTTCCATAAAAAGTCCCCAATGGTTCTCCTACTTTAATAATATAGTTGCCTGTGATATAAGACGTGGCGCCTCCACCGATAGTTAACACATTATTTCGGTTAAAAGAGACATTTAGATCTGTATTCCAACTGAGGTTTCCCTGTAGATTTTTTGATTTCAGGCCAAACTCTAGACCCTTATTTGAAACAGAACCAAAATTTTGCAATGAAGTTGCATAACCTGAGGTCCAGGGAATCTCCACATTCAACAAAAGGTCTTTTGTCTTTTTATAATAATAGTCGACGGTAAACTGTAATCGATTTCTCAAAAGTGAAAGGTCGAAACCGGCATCATATTGAAAGGTAGTCTCCCAACCCAAGTTCTTATTCGGCACCCGTTGTGATGCAAATCCTGTGATCACATTATTTCCAAAGAGGTAATTTAAACTATACAAGGTAGAGAGTGATTGATATTGCCCGATCTCCTGATTACCGGTTGTGCCGAAGCTAGTACGTATTTTAAAATCATCAATACCGGGGAAAACCTGTTTAAAAAAGGGCTCGTTTATTATACGCCATGAGAATGCCAATGAGGGAAAATTTCCCCATTTATTGTCAGCGCCAAATCTGGAGCTGCCGTCACGGCGTACACTCGCCGAAACATAATATTTGTTCGCATAATTATAGTTGACCCGCGCCAAATAGGAATGCAACACCCAATTATAGGTATCCGAGGTAGGTCTTGTGAGGATAGATCCACTCTGCAGGTTATTGAAAAGCAAATCGTCTGTAACAAAATTCTGTGCCCCGGCACTGAACACTTCATTTTTATTTTCCTGCTGTGTAAAACCCAGCAACGCATTGAAATTATGTTGCCCGATAACCCCGGTATAGGTTAAGGTATTCTCATTCAGCCAAGAAGTGCCATTTAAATTTCCCAAACTTGCTTCCCCCTGAGATCCGGCACCTTCATAGATATAGGATGGAAGATAGAATTTGTCATTGCGGTTATTGAGATCAACCCCAAGAAGCACTTTCGCCTGTAGCCCTTTTAAAATACGGTACTGTGCAAAGGAAGTACCTAAAACACGTAAACCATTTGTTGTATTTGTGGTTTCTTTCAACGTCGCAATAGGATTAGCAAAGATGTTCTCAAAGGGATTGCGTAGGGTGTAGCCGCCGTTGGGATCGTATATTGTAGCCGTAGGCGGCATAATCAGCAGTGCATTCACGATACCTGATGGAGCGATCTGCGCATTTGTTTTATTAATGGACAAATTGGCTCCTACCTGCAAACGATCGAAGGGATTTGCATTGATGTTAGAACGGAATCCCAAACGCCTGAAGTTTGTATTTATAATGACGCCTTCCTGATCGAAATAATTTGCTCCCAAAAAGTACTGCACTTTCTCAGCTCCTCCGGACAATGACAATTGGTGGTTTTGTATTTTGCCGGTCCGAAAGGCTTCCTGTTGCCAATTTGTCCCTTCGCCCAATTGATCCAGCTCTGTCTGTTTGCGATATTGATTTGGCCCCAGACTAGGGTTAGCATCATACAACGCCTCGTTTCGAAGAACGGCAAAATCATGGGCATTCAAGACGTCAATTTTTTTGAGCACACTTTGTGCTCCGATACTACCATCATAGTTCAACTGTACATGTCCGGCTTTTCCTTTTTTGGTGGTCACCAAAATAACGCCGTTTGCCCCACGTGAGCCATATATTGCCGTCGCTGCAGCGTCTTTCAATACTTCAATACTTTCAATGTCCGCAGGATTAATACTGGCTAGGGGATTTACGGGGGTTCCGCTCCCGACGCCTGTGCTTTCCGTCTGATTATAGACTGGAAAGCCATCAATGACATATAGCGGTTCATTTCCGCCTTGTACGGATGCACCCCCACGTATACGGATACTCACTCCGCCCCCGGGCTGCCCCGACGTTTGCGTAACCTGAACACCAGAAATCCCACCTTTCAAGGTCTGATCGAGAGAAGCCACAGGCTGCTTGAGCAGATTTTCCGGCAAGGATGCCACCGCTCCTGTCAAATCACGGCGTTTTTGGGTTCCGTATCCCACCACCACGACTTCTTCAAGATCTTCGGACGAAGGAGATAGCTGGATAACGGCTGGTGAGGTATTTACGATGATCTTTTTCTTCTGATAACCAACAAAGGTTAAGATAAGGGTAAAAGGAAGTTTCTGCCCTGTGACAAATTGGAATTTACCATTACGGTCTGTTTTTACACTATGTGTCACAGCTTCCAATTGTATGGTCACTCCTTCAATGGGCTCTTTGGTTGTCGCATCTATTACCGTTCCTATTAGGGATGCGTTGATGATCGGTTGAGGCTGCTGTGCCTGTACCGACGCAAAGGTGTACAGCAAAAGCACGGCTAAAATAGCATACGAGAGTACGCTGAAATTTTTCATTGTCAGTTCTATTTAATGTGAATACGAAAACAAGTGCCAACGCCATTGGTACTTTTGTTTTTTTAAAACTCGAATTACTTGCTTAATGAAGCATAAACAAGAAAAAAGGAAGTGCTCAGCGGCACATTCGCATTCGACAAATGAAAAGGAAGGATTTAAAAATTGGGGTAGTTTCTCGGTTGCTTACAGAAGCGGTTAGATAGTCGTTTTTCATACTTGTTCAAAATTTGTAGTCTAGATTTTATCTTCGTTGCCAACGCCAATTGTTAACGACAGTACAAATATAAAAATAGTTTTCAAAAAGACTACTTGTTTAGTAGTCTTTTTGAAAACTATTTTTATATGATGAATCCATCTAACCGGATAGTCGTATGCAAAAAAAATAAGCCCAATATTAAATCGGGCTTATTGCTACAGATAGTTAATCCATTTATTTTAACGGGGATATACACCATTCGGAATCCCCTATTTTTTGTCGTTCTACTCCCCGCTTTCTTTGGCAGCAAGATATCTTTCTGCTTCAAGCGCTGCCATACAACCGGTACCGGCCGCAGTAATTGCTTGACGGAATATATTGTCCTGTACATCTCCACAGGCAAATACCCCCGATATATTGGTTGCCGTACTATCTGGTTTAGTAATCAGATATCCTGTTTCGTCCATCTCCAATACCCCTGTAAATAATTCAGTATTCGGTTTATGACCTATTGCCACGAAAAAGCCTGTTACCTCCAGATCTTTTTCAGATTGGTCTTTGTTGTTGATCACTCGGATCCCAGTCACTACCTGACCGTCACCTAAAACTTCTTTTGCTTCGGAGTTATAATGGACTTCGATATTTGGCGTATTCATTACACGGTGCACCATCGCTTTGGAAGCGCGGAATTCATCACGACGCACCAACATATGTACTTTCGAACATAATTTGGCGAGATAAGTTGCCTCCTCTGCAGCAGTGTCGCCGGCCCCTACGATGGCAACTTCCTGATTTTTAAAGAAAAACCCATCACATACAGCACAAGCTGATACCCCAAAACCGTTATATTTTTGTTCAGATTCCAAGCCCAGCCACTTCGCTGTTGCTCCTGTAGCAATGATCACCGTGTCTGCTGTAACCTGTACTGTTCCGTCTATTTCTACACGATGTACATCGCCTGTGAAGTCTACTTTTGTCACATAACCAAAGCGCACGGAAGTTCCAAAGCGTTCAGCTTGCTCCCGTAAATCTTCCATCATAACTGGACCAGTAATCCCTTTTGGGTACCCCGGAAAATTGTCCACTTCTGTTGTTTGTGTCAACTGCCCCCCCGGTACAATACCTGTATAAACTACCGGTTTCATATCTGCACGAGCTGCATAAATTGCTGCAGTATATCCCGCTGGACCTGAACCAATAATCAAACATTGTACATGCTCCACTTCTTGTTTGAATTCCATAATCCTTTTTCTAAGCTATTAATAAAGTTATTTTTTAAATTTATCTTGCAATCCTTTCAGCATGTCCAGAGAGATACTTTGGGGTACCTCTTCTTTTTGCTGATTGAACTCCTTTTTAGCAGTTTTTTTATCCTCTATCGAATGAGCGGGTGCTGCTTTTGCTTTTTGCTCACTTTTTTCTTTCTTATATCTTACCCAGATATTTTCCAGTACTTTTTTGGTATATAAAGGAAAATCACCATTCTGCATCCAGGCATAATAACTGGGTTCCTGCTCAAATACGTCTACGATAGGCTTGCCTTTGTGTTTACCAAAATTAATGGTTTCCAATCCGTCTTCGTTATATACAATACGTCCGGCAAAATCTACAGGTTTACTTAAGTTTGTAAACTCATGTAATGCCGCCACATCATTGACAACGGGATATGAAACCACGCCATGACGATCCTCGAATGCGGCACCCTCATATTTGGTCAATTGTGCTTTCAGCACTTCATAAGTAGCACGTACATCTGCCTCCGCGGTATGTGCATTTTCAAGGTTCTCATCGCAATAGAACTTATAGGCTGCCTTTAATGTACGTTGTTCCATTTGATGGAAGATGTTCTGTACATCAACAAAGGCACGTCCTTCCAAAGAAAAATCTACGCCTGCACGTAAAAACTCTTCCATGA
Source organism: Sphingobacterium sp. HMA12 (assembly GCF_002933815.1). GTDB lineage: Bacteria > Bacteroidota > Bacteroidia > Sphingobacteriales > Sphingobacteriaceae > Sphingobacterium. The sequence continues at coordinate 1,002,796 of NZ_BEYR01000001.1, read as the reverse complement.
GCATAGGCACATCGAACTTATTGGAATTATATCCTGCCAAGTCCGACTCGCCGATAAAAGTGGCCAATTCTGCTGCAATTGCTTTAAATGTTGGCGCATCTTTAATGTCCTCGTCACGAATGCCATGAAAAAACGTTGATTCCGCAGGAATCGGTCTTTCTGGATTGATTTTCTTCGTATATACTGTTTCTTCACCGCTGGGCATCACTTTCAAAAATGATACTTCTACAATTCGATCGGTCGCAACATTAACTCCTGTTGTCTCTAAATCGAAAAATACCAACGGCCTCTTTAATTTTAATTCCATGCTGGATCGTATGTTTTTTTAAACAAAAACCAAAAATACAAAGTTGGATTTGATTTTTGTAGTCTGTGAAATTTAATTTACAACCGCTTGATGAATCGGTTCGAATTGATTGAACTTACCCACAACAACCTTTACCATTTGCTCAAAATCAAGGTATTTATCTGCAATATCACGAACTTTTTCGGGCGTCATATTTTTAACTTGCTCCATGTAATAAGAATAATACGTTAGGCTCATGTCGTTCAACAATACGCTTTTGAATTTATCAGCATGAGAAAATATACTCTCCAATGATCCCAATAGAGATCCTTCCATATACGTTTTTACCAAATCAACTTCCTCTTCAGAAGCCAGTGTGGTTTTCAGCAGATTGATCTCTTTTTCTATCTCGACTAAAGTTGCATTGGTTACATCTACACCGACTTCTGTAGCAATGGTCAAGAAACCGGTATGTTTTAACGTGGCCACAGCCGATCCGATACTATAGGTATACCCTTTTTCCTCGCGTATATTACGCATTAGCCTTGAACCAAAAAATCCACCTAACAGTGTATTAACAAACTGTAGTGCCGGGTAATCCGGATGCATTCTCGAAATTGTCTGACTCCCCAAACGAATAGCCGACTGTAGCGCATTTTCCTTTTCTTCGTAAGCTAAACCTCCTGTCTCTTGAATCAATATGGGACTCACAGCAAGAAGGGCTGACTCAGGTCTTTGCCACTCAAAGCCAAAGATCTGCTCCAGTTCGTTGATGAGGTCATCAGACACATTGCCTGAAACAATCAGGGTACAATTATTAGGTACAATTTCTTTGCGGTACAGTGCCGTCAATTGCTCACGGCTAATGGCATCATAATCCTCCAGTCTTGGTGTACGTCCATAACGATTATTTTCACCGAAGATCAGGTTGTAGAATTTGCGTCGCGCCAGGTAGTCATTTTTTTGAATAGATACCTGAAACTTTTGCTTATTATTTCGAAGATAAGTATCAAGCTCCTGCTGCGGAATCGATGCTTCCGTTAAAATATCTTTCACTAATGGCAACAACACTTTGCTATGTCTATTCAATGTATACAACGACAAAGACGTCACATCGAAAGAATATTCGGGAACAAGAAAAGCACCATAAAAGTCGACCTTGTCAGCAATCTCCGCACTTGACATCGTCATCGTGCCCTCTTTGAGTAATGCACTTAATGCACTATTTAGTAGGGGATTTTCATTTTGTTCATCCAGATATTTATTCTCAAAAATCCATTCGATACGGACAAGTTCTTGTTCAGGGGAATGAAACACATATACAGGTAAGCCGTTTGCAAACTGTTTTTTGGCTGGTTCCTTCAAGCTTATATGAGCGATTTCGCGGAATTCCGGCGCTTTTGTTCTATCCAACATGACGTATCTCCTCCTCTTGTGCTTTATACATTAATATTGATGCGTTTTCAGGGTTAAAAATAGCTCTTGCTTGTTGCTGCACTTCCTCAGCCGTTACAGCCAGATATTTTGATACTTCTGTATTGATACCGTTGGCATCACCAAGCAATTCATGAAAAGCCAAATTCATTGCCTTATCCAAGATGGACAACTCAGCAAACACGTTTGTCGACTCGATTTTATTTTTTACTTTTTCCAGTTCCGTTTCAGACACCAATTCTTTTTTCAATAAATCGAGCTCTCTCCATACGGCGCTTTCCGCTTCTTCCAGTGTTATTCCTTCGGATGGTTTACCTTCGATCACAAACAAGTTATTGTCGATACTGCCCATTACGTAGGCATTTAATTCGCTAAAAACCTGTTCCCCTTTCACCAGTCTTCGATAAAGTCTTGATGAAGAGCCTCTGGACAGGATATCCGAAAGTAAATCCATAGCAAAATAACCTTCTTCCAGTCGCGCTGGACCATGAAAAGCCATATAGAGTGCATCTAAGGGTACCGGAGCAAAAGCAGTCTCCCTTCTTAATTCCTGTTGCACAGGCTCCTGTGGCAACTGGCGGTGATACTTTTGACCGGGTTCGATATCGGCAAACCATTTTTCAACCAAAGATTTTACTTCTTCATAATAAACGTCGCCCGAAATTACCATAATTGCACTCTGAGGATTATAGTGTAATTTGAAGAAGGCCTTGACATCCGCCATCGTTGCATCTTCAATATGTTTTAGTTCTTTTCCAATGGTAGCCCAACGATACGGGTGCACCTTATAAGCCAGAGGGCGCAGCTTGAGCCAGGCATCACCATAAGGCTGATTGAGATAGCGTTGTTTAAATTCTTCACTCACTACATTTCGTTGTACTTCAAGACTCTGTGGTGAGAATGCCAGACTTAACATACGATCGGATTCTAACCACAGTGCAGTCTCCACATTGGATGAAGGCAACGTAATATAGTAATTGGTGATATCATTGCTTGTGAAGGCATTATTCTCTCCACCGACCTTCTGCAGCTCGGTATCAAAATTAGGGATATTGACGCTACCACCAAACATGAGATGCTCAAATAAATGGGCAAAACCCGTCTGCTCCGGAGACTCATCGCGCGCGCCTACATCGTATAATATATTCACACAGGCCATTGCTGTGTTATGATCTTCATGTATCAATACACGAAGTCCGTTTTCTAACGTAAATTTTTGGTATGAAACCATGTAATTTTTTTCGATTTTATGAAATCCAGTTAATACCTTTTCGCAATAAGGATAAGGTCTTGGCTTCTTCGGAGCCTTCTTCAGGTTGATGGTCATATACCCAATTGGCCTGGGATGGTAGACTCATCAATATGGACTCTATGCGGCCATTTGTCTCAAGTCCAAATTTAGTACCAGAATCCCAGACTAAATTAAACTCAACGTAACGCCCCCGGCGGATCAATTGCCAATTTTTTTGCGCTTCATCATAGTCCTTATTTCTGTTTCTATCGACCAATGCAGTATAAGTAGGTGCAAAGCTACGTCCTAAATCGCAGGAAAATGCAAAAATATCCGCCATGGACATTCCTGTTTTCGCAGTATTTAATTTATCGTAGAATACCCCGCCTATTCCACGAGTTTCCTGTCGGTGGCGAATGAAGAAATACTCGTCGGCCCATTTTTTAAATTCATCATAAAAAGTTGGATTATGTTTATCACAGACCGTTTTTAATTGCTGATGAAAAAACTGGGCGTCCGCTTCATTCACATAGTGAGGCGTCAGGTCTATCCCTCCCCCAAACCAGCGCACCTCTTCGTTCAATTCGAAATACCGGATATTCATATGAATAATCGGTACCCATGGATTATTGGGGTGAATAACAATAGAAACTCCGGTGGCAAAGAAATCATCTTGATCTACGCCAAAAGCCTTCTTAATGCTCTCAGGTAGCTTACCATGCACAGCAGAAAAGTTTACTCCACCTTTTTCCAAGATGTTTCCATTCTGAATAATCCGCGTACGGCCGCCGCCCCCACCTTCTCTTTCCCATAGTTCTTCCTCAAATCGAGCTGAACCGTCCAAACGCTCCAGCGCCTGGCATATTTCATCTTGAATTTCTTTATAAGCTAAAGCAATTGCTTCTTTTGTTATCATCTACTTTATCGCTACGTTTAAGTTAATTTTTCACTCAAAGCTTGAATAATTTTGGATGCAGGTTGATGTGCATATAAAATCTGATATACGGCATCGCAAATAGGTAACTCGACAGCATACTTCTCTGCATATTCCTGAATGCAGGCCGAAGCATAATAACCTTCAGCCACCATGTTCATTTCGAGTTGGGCAGATTGCACACTATATCCTTTTCCGATCATATTCCCAAATGTTCTGTTGCGGCTGAACTGTGAATATGCTGTAACCAACAAGTCGCCTAAATAAGCAGAGGTATTGACATCCCGGGATGTATCCCCATCTACTTTAGCGACAAACCGGCGCATCTCACGAATGGCGTTGGAAACCAGGACCGCCTGAAAATTATCACCATAACCCAAGCCATGGCATATACCACCTGCAAGGGCATAAATATTCTTTAACACGGCCCCAAACTCTATTCCTATAATATCTTCTGAAAGGATCGTTTTAATAACCCGAGAAGATAAAAATGAGGCCACAGAAGCAGCATTATCCAGGTTTTTACAACCAAATGTCAAGTAAGACAACTTCCCAAGGGCCACTTCTTCAGCGTGACAAGGACCACCAACCACACAAATCTGCCTTATATCGATGTCATAACGCTGTTCCAAAAACTCACCGATAATCAAGTTATCCTTCGGAATAATCCCCTTGATGGCGGATACCACTATTTTGTCTTTGAAATCCTCCTTGGTGATACCATTTAATGCATCTTTTAAATAGGCTGCCGGCGTATTTAAAATAACAATATCTGAATTGGCAACTACATTTTTTGCACTGGTATCAATGCTGGTAATACTCAAATCGACAGCAACCCCACTCAAATAGGTTGGATTGTGTTTAAATTTTTGAATATATTCTGCATCTTCCTCTTTTCTAATCCACCAAAAAATATGTTTGTCTTGGTCATTTTCGCATAGCATCTTGATCATCGCTGTGGCCCAGCTCCCGCTACCTATTATACCAATCTTTTTCCCCTGCATGTTTCTAATTTGTTTTCGAAAGCAAATATACTTATTTACTGCTTAGATATGCGATTACATCGGGAGATATGATACTTTAGTTACTTTTAGAACCGAGAAGATTTTGCCAAAAACCTTTCTCAACACCTACAAAATGGGCACCACCCTCCTGTTTAATAGGATAAATATGAATAAAGTCATGTTGAGCAGGATTGCCTTTTCCCGTCACAAGATCAAATTCATGCCGATGAAATGGACAGATTACTTTTCCTCGCTCACACCAACCGTTTTTTAAAGGAGCTCCAGCATGCGGACATTTTCTGGAGAAAGCATGCAATTGCTCTTCAAACCAAGTCAGGCAAATGGTTTTTCCACCAAACTTATGCTCGGTTATCCCCTTATCCTTTAAAAATTGGGCGTCATCAATTTTGTACCACTGAAGCATACCACAAGATAGTTAAAAATTACAGTGAATTTTCTATCTTTGTGCAATTTCAAAAATTTGCACTATATATGGCTTTACAATGCGGTATCGTAGGTTTACCAAACGTTGGTAAATCAACATTATTTAACTGTCTGTCGAATGCGAAAGCACAGGCAGCAAACTTTCCATTTTGTACAATTGAACCAAATGTTGGGGTAATTACCGTACCGGATGCCCGTCTAAATAAATTAGCTGAGTTAGTCAATCCGCAACGTGTCGTTCCAAATACCATTGAAATCGTCGATATCGCCGGATTGGTAAAAGGAGCGTCAAAAGGAGAAGGATTAGGTAACCAATTCTTAGGAAATATTCGTACTACAAATGCGATCATTCACGTTTTAAGATGTTTTGATGATGGAAATGTCATTCATGTGGATGGTTCTGTAGATCCGATCAGAGATAAAGAAATCATCGATACAGAGTTGCAGCTAAAGGATTTGGATACCGTGGTAAAACGTATCCAAAAAGTGGAGAAAATGGCAAAAACAGGTGGTGATAAAGATGCAAAAAAGACTTTTGATATCCTTTCCGTTGTCAAAGAACATTTGGAATCAGGTAAATCAGCCCGTACGGCTCCGATTGAAGCCGAAGATTTTGAGTTTATTCAAGACCTGGCTTTATTAACAGCGAAACCTGTACTTTATGTATGTAATGTCGACGAAGGATCTGTTAATACAGGTAATGCTTATGTGGAGCGTGTAAAAGAAGCCGTGAAAGATGAGAGAGCCGAAGTCTTGATCATATCAGCGCAAATTGAATCTGAAATTGCGCAATTAGAGAGTTATGAAGAACGCAAGATGTTTTTGGATGATCTTGGTTTGGAGGAATCCGGTGTACACAAATTGATTAGAGCGGCATATTCACTATTGAATTTAGCCACCTATTTTACTGCTGGTGTTCAAGAAGTACGCGCTTGGACAATTGAAAACGGCTTTACTGCCCCTCAGGCGGCAGGTGTTATTCACACGGACTTTGAGAAAGGATTTATTCGTGCTGAGGTGATCAAATACGACGACTTTGTTACTTTAGGTTCAGAAAGTGCTGCAAAAGAGGCCGGAAAACTAGCCGTAGAGGGAAAAACATATATCGTACAGGATGGAGACATTATGCACTTCCGTTTTAACGTATAAAATTAGCTGATGAATTCATCAGACTGGAAAAACCGGAGTCCGAAAGATAATTTCGGATTCCAGTTTTTTCTTGCATATCCGGCATTGCTGCTGTCGTTGCGCTGTAACAAGGGTGAGTTCAGTTTCATGAAATCCTATTCAGCATTTTTCAACGAAAAATTACGCCACCATTTCCTATTTAACAAAATAACGATGTTCGATTACCTCTACCTTTTTAACATCCTTATCTTCCAGGATCTTTTTTACGTCACAATGCCCCGTCACACCACGGTAAATCAGTGTCCCGCCGAGGGTCAAACCTGAAAGTCCCGTCAATGGTGATTTAAAAATCTTCTTAACGCCCAACCCTAAAATAAAGCCGCCAGCGATCACAGATAATACACGTTCGGAAGCTCCGATATTCTCCTCAATACAGTCATCCTTTATCTTAGCTGTAATCTTATCAAATGCAAATGTCAATAGGTTACTCATAATTATCTATATTTAAGTATTGTTCTTAATGTAAACAAATGATGAACCAAAAAAGTTTAAATATAGAATAATAGTTTTTTATGTGAATTCTCGAAACACATCACTTATATTCGTATTTATCAAATTTAATATCCATGCAAGTCAAAAAATATTCCGGTGAATTAGTACCTTTTAATGGTGAAGCCTTAAAGCACTCACTTTCCCGATCGGGAGCAAATGTAGAGCAGGTAAGCCAAGTATACAACCGTGTTGTAAATGAAATATATGATGGTATCTCTACGAGGGAACTATATCAACTGGCTTTCGATACGCTGAAAACAGTCCGTAACTCATTTGCTGCACGTTACAGCCTAAAGAAAGCACTACGCGATCTGGGGCCAGAGGGTTTTTATTTTGAAAAATATATTGCACATCTGCTTCGTTCAATCGGTTACGAAAGCACCACCGGACAAACGGTACAGGGACATGCTGTTTCCCACGAATTGGATGTCGTGGCTTATAAGGACGGTAAATTAATGACAGCAGAATGTAAATTTAGAAATGATATTGACGCTAAGATTTCCGTCACCACAGCAATGTATTACCTGTCAAGATTTAAAGATATCAGCGGGATTGATTACGAGTTTTTCGGTAAAAAATTGCAATTTCAGGAGGGTTGGTTGATTACGAACGCCTATTTCACAACAGATTCCATTGATTTTGCGGAATATTATGGCATCAATCTACTATCCTGGGACTATCCGAAAGAAAATAGCATCAAGAGCAGAGTTGATAAGGCAGTCTTTTACCCTGTCACCTGTTTGACCACGCTTTCGGATCTGGAAGAACAGCAGCTATTAAAAAATCAGGTGATCCTCGTAAAAGATATTGTAGGCAGTCCTGAAAAACTGGATTTTCTAGGACTCAACAAAGATCGAAAAGAAAAAGTTCTAAAAGAAGCCCGTGAATTATTAGACTATAAGGTGGAAGAAGAATATTAATAGCATCACGTTTGAATAAAAGCAATAAGCCATACATTTCGCAAGGTATGGCTTATTTTTTGGTAAACTTATATTATTGATTTAGCGCAACCGGATAATAAATTTTTCCATAGCTGGAAAATTCACTTAGATCTGTTTTTTCCCAGAAAATACCATAAATCGCGGCACCGGAGCCCGACATAGAGGCATATATCGCCCCTTTCTGATACAGTGCTTCTTTGATCTCTTTCAATAAAGGATGGTTGTCAAAAATACGATCTTCAAAATCATTTCGAATCAGGAACTTCCACTCCTGAATGGGTAATCGGATCGCTTCCTCCAGGTTGACATCCGAAACCTTTGGCTTCACGCCTTTGTACGCCTCAGCAGTTGAGATATGAATATCAGGCATAATAAGGGCGATATAGTATTCACTTAGATCAAGCGACACAGCTTCAAAATCTGTACCGATTCCAGTTGCAAACACAGGCGTATTTCCAATAAAGAACGGGCAATCTGCCCCTAATTGTGCCGCATATTCTTTTAATTGTAGGTCTGTTAAGCTTAATTTAAACAACTCATTAAGCCCTTTCAATACAAAAGATGCATCTGCAGATCCTCCTCCCAATCCAGCTCCTATTGGAATCTGTTTGATTAAATCAATCGTGACAGAAGGAATATCAAATTCTTTTTTTAACAACGCATGAGCCCGTAAGCAGAGATTATCCGCCTGATCTCCGGGAATACGTTCTCCCTGAACAGTCAATGTAGATTGTTCCTTATCTGTCTCCAACAACTCTATGATGTCATAAAGCGGTAGCGGATAGAATATGCTATTCAATTCATGATAACCGTCTGTCCGCTTGGCGATCACTTGCAGCCCGATATTTATTTTAGCATTTGCGAAGAGTATCATGTGATGTCGTCTAAATCAACACTTATATTTTTGTATTAATAGCTCACCAGTGAAGAGATCGTATCACTAAAACGAGATAAACGGCCTTTTGCTTTGAGAAAGTCCAATGAGATAATAAAGCTATAGGCAGCGATCACTCCACCCAATTTTTCAATAAGTTTACTAGCCGCCACAACAGTCCCCCCTGTTGCCAAAAGATCATCATGGATCAAAATACGGCTCCCCTGCTCAAAGGCGTCTTCATGAATCTCAATTGTTGCCTGACCATATTCCAGGGCATAAGATTCAGAAATCGTTTTAAATGGTAATTTTCCCTGTTTACGTATCGGAATAAAAGGTAAACCCAGTCGGTTGGCCAGCAAAAATCCAAAAAGAAATCCGCGGCTTTCAATACCCGCAATAGCATCAATTTCTATTCCTTGAAGTTGGTCAATAATCGCGTCTATCATCTCATTGCATAACGCAGCATCTTTCAACAAGGGGGTAATATCTTTGAAGACAATACCCGGTTTAGGAAAATCCACAATATCCCGGATTTCCAATTTCAATTTATCTTGAATCATTCTCAAATATTAAATACGGCGCGATTTTAGCGATAGCAAGATCCGAAAGTGTACCTATCTTGGTAAGATCCTCTATATTAGCATAATTGCCATGTTGATCACGGTAATTGACTATTAATTTCGCATCCTTTGGGCTAAGATACGGATGTTTGCCCAATGAATTCGCATCAATCTGGTTAATATTGATTTTTTTGATTCCTTCTAAATTAGACACCGTAATGTTATCCTTAATCAAGGCGTATGTTTCGGAAGTAACACCATACACTTCTTTCAATTGCTCTATACGATAAAAACCGCCCAGTACTTCCTTATATTTTAATATACGCTTAGAAAGGATTGCCCCGATCCCCTTCAGACTCATCAAGGCAGTTGTATCACAAGTATTGATATCTATTTGTTCAGCTTTATTGGTTTCAAATTTATCATACAATAAGGTCGTTTTATTGGTTCCATTTTCTGTAGTGGTTTCCCTTTTTATACTAATATAGGGCTCAAGTTTTCTATACAATTGTTCATTGATGGAGTACATCTTTTTGACATCATTTTTATCTTTAAAACGACCGCCTTTTTTTTCGTAATTCTTGATTACTGCAATTTGCTTAGCTGACAGCCCAAGTTTCTGCCAATCATCCACAGGTAAATTATTGGGATCAAAATAAAATAGCTTCGCACCACCCTCTTTACTTTTGACACTCGGTTCTACTACAGCTACTTTCTTCTCCAAATCAGCAGCTTCAGAAAATTTCCTATTTGGATAATCTACAAGACCAGTTGAGTCATGAAAGGATTGTTCAAATACCCGTACTTGATGTGCTATCGGATCCTTTTTATCCTTCCGACGAACCAAGGAATATATGACACTAAACAAAATGATTATCACCAAGATAACAAAAAAACCATTTTGCTCTGTTTTATTAAATCTAAAATAAGTCCATAGCCTTTTCATAAGCCGTTAATGGTTTGGTTCCGTAAATTTAATAAATTAGAAGGAAAATAAAAAGGGAGATGTTTAAAAAACTCCTCCCTTTGTTAAATATTAATATCGTTATAATTTTATAGCGCCGATTTATCTACTTTTTCCACTTTGCTTCCATCTTTTAAGGTTTTGGAAATAGCATCAAATGGTCGAGAAACAACCTGATCTCCCTTTTTCAAGCCCGAAAGGATAATAATGTTCTTATCATCTTGAATCCCCGTTTTAATTGGCACTTGCTTGACAGCTTCACCGTTTAAGATAAATACGTATTCTTGTATTTTCTTATTTGTATTGGTTGAATCTTTATCATCGGATCTTACAGTAACAGACTGTATCGGCACGACCAGACCTTTTGCATGTTTTGTAAAAATCTGTACAGTAGCAGATAATCCCGGCTTGAAAGGAGAAGCTACATTTTCTTTAACTAAATCTTGGTAAGACTCTGCGCTGATACGAACCTTTACGTTAAAATTTGTGACTTGATCTGTCGAAGATGTTGCTGCAGTTGTCGTTGCTATATTTTTGGATGAACTTGCGATTTCGGTAACAATACCTTTGAACTTCCTATCTTGAAATGCATCCACTTCGATTTCGGCTTGATTTCCCACTCTCACATTATTGATATCATTCTCATTGACATCCACATTTACCTCCATCGAAGACATGTTGGCTATACGCATAATTTCAGTACCGGCCATCTGTGCCGTCCCAACTACACGTTCGCCTTGTTCTATGGACAATAAAGAGATAATACCATCCGTTGGTGCATAAATCGTTGTTCGGTTGAGGTTATCCTGTGCTTCCTTGACAGAGGCTTGAGATTGATCAATACCATATCTGGTCGACCGTACAGTTTCCCTTTGTGCCTGGATAGCTGCAAGCGTCGAAAAGTATTCCGAAGAACTCTTATCCATTTCAGCCGCTGAAATCACTCTTTTTTCAAAAAGCTCCTGGTTTCTCTTGTAAGTTGCTGATACATTTTTGAAATTTTCTTCCTGTTGTTTGAGTTGTTGTTGTGCCGCTGCTAGATTCGCACGCTGCGAATTCATTGCTGCGACAGAGCGATCGTATCCAGATTGCAAGATATCTGGTTTAATCCGACAGAGTACCTGTCCTTTCTTTACAAAGTCACCTTCTTTGATATTTAGTTCTACAACCTCACCCGAAACCTCAGAACTCAGCTTAACTTCTATTTCCGGTTGTATTTTTCCGCTGGCAGATACCAATTCATCCACATCCATATCTTTCACCACATCTACAGCGACTTTGGTTATATCTCCTTTCCCAAACCAGCCGGCCTTAAAGCCGACAAAAACAAAAATTGCCAGAAGCGCTACTACTATTAATAGAATCTTTACTACACTACGTTTTTTCTTTGCCATTGCCTTTGTTAATCAAATAGGTTAATTGTTGTCGAATTGAATTGGATTTCCTAAGTAATAATCAATAATCTTCGATCTGAATATTACGTTATATTTTGCCTGAATTAAATCAAATTCAGCTTTGTTACGTTCTGTCTGCGCGGTAAACAGTTCCAGTGAATTTGCCATACCAATATCGTACCTTTCTTTAGTAGCCTTATAAGCTGTTTCGGCACTTTCGAATGCCACCGTTGCCGAAGTATATTTTTGCTTGGCTGCATTGACGTCCAATACAGCCTGATTTACAGCTTTATTTAAATTGTTTTTTGCCAATTGCTCATTAGCTTCAGCCTGTTTTAAACCAATCTTTGCTTTTGCAACATTAACCTTATTCTGGTTTTTGGAAAAAATTGGAACTGCAAGCGATAAACCCGTGAAAAAAGACTTATTATCCGATATCTGTCGGCTAAACGGGACGCGATATACCGTTGTAATGTCCAAGGGATCAGTCTGCCGTGTTGTAGCAGAAGAATAATTTGTGCCGTAGCTCACACTCAAATTGAGTGTTGGGTAATACCCACCTTTGGCAATATCAATTTGTTTTAGCGCGACCTCTTTATCCAATGCAGATTTAAGGATATCCGGTTGTCTTATTAAAGCCTTTTGATATACATCTATGGCGTTTTTATCTTCTGCATTTAACAACACAGATTCTAAACTCGGACGTTCCAAAGAAATTGATGTTTCAGGGGGCATTTCCATCAATTGTTTCAAAGTTAATAAAGACATTTCATATGAATTCTTTAAATTTACTTTGTTCAATTCATTTGTAGCCACCTGATTTTTTGACTTCGCAATATCAGCTAACGTCTTATTTCCAACAGAAAACTGAATGGAGTCCAATGAAAATTGTTGTTTTGATAAAGCAATCTGATCTTCACTGGCTACCATCAATTCATGATTTGTAATAGCTTCCAAATAATTCACCAAGACATTGAGGACAAGGTCATTTTTCACCTTATCCACCTGTGTGGCAGAGGACTCCAATTGCAATTTATTTGCTTTTATCTGATTTACCTGTTGAAAACCTTGAAACAAATTCACTCTGGATCCTACAGATCCAGCGGTAGTCCTGGTCCAGGCATTGTTGACAATTTGCGCCGAGGTCAAATCGAAGGCAAAGCCGTAACGGAAATTTTGATCAACAGAAGCGCTTAGGTCCGGCAATAAGTTACTTTTTGATTGAAATAGATCTTGCGCAGCGAGATCTTTGCTCAACTCGGCTTGCTTTATTTGGACATTACGTTCCAAAGTCATGCGTATGGCCTCGGCTACCCCAACGACCTGCTGGGCTTGGATCAGGTTGTTCGTTCCCAGAAAAAAACCAGTAAAAATTACTGCAGAATAATAAAATCTTTTCATGTTCATATGTAGAACCATACAATTTTTATAGATTTGAACTTCATTTATCGGTTATGTATTTTGTCAAATCCCCTTTTTTCCTGCGTTGGCTTTATCCCAGATCGATATGGCATATGCCGAGGTCGGAAAAAAAAGTCTATCTCACGTTTGATGATGGTCCAATTCCTGAAATTACACCTTTTATACTCGATATCCTAAAAAAATATCAGGTCAAGGCAACATTTTTTTGTGTTGGTGAAAATATTAAAAAAAATCCACATTTGTTCCAAAGAATTTTACAAGAAGGGCATCAAGTTGGCAACCACACTTACAATCATCTCAAAGGCTGGGATACAGATGATCATTCCTATATCGGCAATGTAGCTCGATGTCAGGAATTAACACAAACGGACCTCTTTCGCCCCCCTTATGCCAAAGCAAAAAAATCACAGCTCAAAAAGTTATATAATAATTATCGTGTGGTGATGTGGGATATTATGTCAGGAGATTTTGATCAAAGCTTAAGTCCTGAAAAATGCCTTCAGAACGTCATCCCCAATATACAGAATGGCTCTGTTATTATCTTTCATGACAATATCAAAGCCATTCCCCGTGTAAAATATGCTTTACCTAAAACAATCGAATTTCTCTTGGCAAATCAATATCAAATAAGCCGGCTAGAATAAACATTATGGTCTACTTTTTGACAAAACCACTTCAGATTCATAATATTTTCCGACGCTGACACTGAAGTATCCCAAAACGTTGTTAGATAGGTTTGAAATGGGATTAGAAGGTGAAGCCGCTCCGGGGTTGATCATCTGGAAGCTATTCCAATAATTATATGCCCCGACATCAATACATTGACGCAAAACACGGACGCGATCCCCTAATTTAAGGTCTCTATCCCGATCAATAATATCATGCTGCACTTGCAGCCCATTATTATACTTATCATTAAATACATCGATAAAGCGTAATTCCCCACCATTTACAGACATCTTGTACTTGTAGTAGTTTCCCTTCTCGGGAGGATCGTCAAAGACTAATGTTGGATAATAAATGGTATCTGTAAATATCACGCGTTCCGATAGGCCGATCGAATCAACATCAACATAACTTGGCACCGTCGAGGTTCCTTCAATTTCTTTTCCATCGGCCGTCTTTACATACAACTGGTAGCTGGCCTTTTCCTGTAGCCGCAATGTCTTATTGGTATACACACCATTTGCTCCAGCCAAAAAGGTATAAATGCGATTATTTTGCAGGTTTCTAACCAAGACTTCTGCATCAGTTACGGGTGCCAACATAGATTCTTTGAGACTAACTACTTTCTGTATACTGATCTCGTGTTGTTGGTCTGATACCATCAAGTCCGCCGTTATTACGATCTGCCCCGTATTTTCGGGCAAGTTAAGGTCAATTTTATCTTCACAACTGACCAGGGTTATCCAGGTTAAGGCTATTAATACGAATATCTTTCTCATGTTGTGCTAAAATTTAAAGTTCCAAGTGATTGACGGTATCGTGCCAAATAATGCAATCCTATAAATTTCGGTCACATTGGATTGTCCTTCTTTCTCCCTAAAATCAATCAAATAAGCATTTTTGCGATTATAGGCATTATAAATCCCGAAAGATAAACTGGAATACGTATTTTTTGTACGTTTGATATCGTAGGTCGCAGCAAGGTCTAAACGATGATATGCAGGCATACGTTGGCCATTTCGCTTATCATAGTAGAAGATCGTCCGATCGTCAACAAAATATTTTCCGGCAGGCATTGTTACGGCATCACCGGTATAATAGACAAAGTTTGCACTTAGATTCCATTTGGGATTCAATTGATACTGCGCCACGACAGCGATGTTATGGGTTTTATCCTGGCGTGCGTTAAACCATTGCCCGTCATTGATCTGTTCAAACTGTCTTTCACTTTTGGATAATGTATAGCTGATCCAGCCATTCAACCGCCCCAGCCGTTTCTTTATAAACCACTCGACACCATACGCCCTGCCTTTTCCAAATAAGAGCTCCCCGTCCAAAAGCTCATTGGCTTGTAGATCGGCCCCATTCCTATAATCGATCTGATTTTTCAAATCTCTGTAATACCCTTCTACAGAAAATTCATATCGATTGGATGCGAAATTTCTGAAATAACCCAGCGAATACTGGTTGGACAGCTGCGGCTTGATGGTATTATTGCTCAATACATATTGATCTGTCGGCAGGCTACTTGTTGTATTGCTCAGCTGATGTAAATATTGAACATTCGTATTATAAGAAGCTTTTAATGTTGTCGATTCATTCACGGCATAGTTAAGGGAAATACGGGGCTCCATATAGAAATATTTTTTTCCCATCTCGCCACGCCCAACATAAGTGGAATCGACGGCTTCTCCAGCATTGTCAAATGTATAGAAGGTGCCGGGGCCTAAAGTCGCGTAAGCCGTCGCTCTGACACCGTAATTCAATTTAAGCTTATCATTTATTGACCAGTCATCAGAAATGTAAGCAGCGATGTCCAATCCCTTACGATTCTGAATATGCAATGAATTTACCTTAGAATCTTCACCGGCCTCAATACTTGCTGGACGGATTTCTTGTAACGCTGCCTGCAGACCAAATTTTAAATTGTGACGGTCAGAAAGGCTGTACTGAAAATCCTGTTTGAAATTATAGTTGAATATATCGGAACGAATCTTAAAATTATTGTCGTCTTCAATCTTCACTTGATAGTTGAATTTACTGAATATCAATGTGGTATTACTAAACAGGCGATTGCTCCACACGTGATTCCAACGCATGGTTCCCGTTGCATTTCCCCAATTGAAATCAAATAAATCATGATAGGCCATTGCGTCTTTTCCAAAATATCCCGACAGGTAAAGGGTATTTTTATCGTTGATCCGATAATTTAGCTTGGCATTGAGGTCATAGAAAAATAAGGCACTTTTTTTTATATTTTCATCGCTTGACAGTTTTAAGAATAAATCAGCGTAGGTGCGTCTTCCAGAGATCATAAAAGAGCTTTTTCCTTTTTGTATAGGTCCCTCGACCTTAAGTCGCGACGCGATCAGCCCTAATCCTCCTTCCACATTAAAATGCTGATTATTCCCATCCAGTGTTGTTATTTCCATGACCGAAGAGATTTTGCCGCCATACTGCGCCGGCACACCACCTTTATAAAAATTGACATCTTTGATGGCATCGGAATTGAATGTCGAAAAGAAACCAAAAAGGTGTGAACTGTTGTAAACCGGAGCCTCATCCAACAAGATCAGATTTTGGTCTCCTCCACCCCCACGAACATAAAAGTTGCTACTTCCTTCTCCGCCACTTGTCACCCCCGGGAACAATTGAATCGTCTTTAAAATATCTTTTTCACCAAACAATACAGGCACTTTTTCAATCTCCTTCGGGCTAAACTGTGTCAGACCCGGCGTCAGGTCTTTGATTGATTTTCTCCGATTTCCAGTGACAACAACCTCAGCCAGTTGGCTTTCTTCCGGCACCAGTTGCACAATATAAGTCGAGTCCTTTCCCATCTGAACGGGCAAAACTTTTGTTCGATATCCCATGGAAGAAACTTCCAGAAAAGTATCTTGCCCGCGTAAGGATAAACTAAAGAATCCATATTTATTGGAAGCCGTAGATCTTTTTTCGGCTTCATTACGCACCAAAGCGCCAATAATGTTTTCACCGCTGATACTATCTCTGATAAATCCCGATATAGATTTAGATTGTTGACCATAGGATTGCTGTACGCAAAACAAAATAGAAGAAAAATAAAAAACAACCTTTATAGGTTTAAGCATAGCAGATTAAATTCAAAAATTTGTTGAAAATAATAAAAAAGCCTTACAATTTGTAAGGCTTAATAATAAGTTTATAATTTGTTAGTCAAGATCTTCTTTAAACAAAAATAGCATTTTATTCATTTAAGCCAAATATTTATCTATTTTTCTTTTTATTTTTTTTCCGGCTGACTAAAATAATCGTTAAAAAAGGCCATTTGATAGATAATGGAGCGTGACCAATACGTCCAGTTATGTCCACCCTCACTTGTAACAAAAGTATGATTAATGTTATGGTACATGAGTTTATCGTGAAGGGCAACATTGACAGGATAGAAAAAATCGTCTTTTCCACAATCAATAATCAGGCGAAGTTGATTGTTTACTAATTTGGGAATCATATTGATCACCACACGATCATCCCAAGCCTGGGGCGAATCGGCATAATTACCGATACGATCTTTAATTTCCCAGTTTAAAGGAAAAGGTCTAAAATCCACTCCGCCAGCGGTACTGCCAGCAGCACCATAGAGCTCCTGATGCTTAATCGCAAGTGACAGGGCCCCATGCCCGCCCATGCTAAGCCCGGTAATCGCCCTTCCCCTTCGGTCCTGAACTGTGGCGTAATGCCCATCTATATAATCGATTAGTTCTTTGGAAACAAATGTCTCATATTGATAATTTCGATCATTTGCAATATCCCAATACCAACTTCCAAATCCCCCATCGGGGCAAACAATCATATATCCATATTGGTCAGCCAAGGCAGCGACATTAGAATTCTTCACCCAATTGCTATAATTGCCCGAATATCCATGAAGTAAATAGAGCACTGGGTATCTCGTACGCTCAGAATAACCCTTGGGGAGAATAACGACTGTTTTAACAACCTTGTCCATTCGCTGACTTCGGATGGCTAAAGTATCGACTTTTGCAGCTTTACTGGTTATACAAAAACAAAATAAGGCAATTGATAAAAGGAATAATCGTTTTAAATCTGTAAGGTAATGAACGATCTTACCCCTCTGTTTCGCTAAAAAAAGTTTGTTATTTATCATTTGATCTAGGATTTTTTTCGAAATAGTAAAGATAGGATTTTAAACCGAATGGGCGTTCGCTAATCGTATAGAAACCTCCCCCATCTTGATCAAATGCAATCGCCTCTCCTTGAGGTTCTACTGAATAAGGCACTTCGATCGGCTTTCTTTGGAGCGTTTCAGCCCATGAATTACCCGGTTTCCTTCTCCAATAAAAAATAGTTGTAATATTCTTGATAAGCAGCTCTTTTCCTGTAGGGTCCATTGCTGCTGCTGTAGCAAAAGTAAACGGAAGTTCAGCCACTTTACTTAATGTGAAATATTGTTGTTTTGTATTTCGGAAAACCGGCGCGCTATATACAGTCGATCTAAATTCGCGCTTAGAAACCAAATATAAGGTATTATCTGTTGGATCAACCATGATAGATT
This sequence comes from Sphingobacterium sp. HMA12, assembly GCF_002933815.1. Classification (GTDB taxonomy): domain Bacteria; phylum Bacteroidota; class Bacteroidia; order Sphingobacteriales; family Sphingobacteriaceae; genus Sphingobacterium. Next base: position 984,404 of record NZ_BEYR01000001.1, on the reverse strand, counting down.
CCGCATCCAACCGTTTTTTGCCCGGAAATTTAACAAATATGGTTTTGATATTTTTCTTAGATATCAGTGAAGAATCGCTAATTAAAGGTTCAGGAAATAGATAAAGGCTCGCCCAGGTGCGCTTTCCAAGATTATTTCCAATATCAGCTAAAACAAGGTAATTTTTATCTTCAATTTTAACACGGTCTATATCTTCACAATCAATTACATCTATTCCTTCCAGTGCAAAGCTTTTGATTAACTTAGCCTGACGATCGATCAAATAGATGTTTGCGCCATCTCCACTATCGTTATGAACCCAAAAGGTTCCCTGTTCATAGGCAGCTACTATACCCGACACTTCTTTTAGCCCGGGATCCTTCAATTCACCCAGAGGAATTTGTGTTTTAAAATAATCCTTGTTATTTTGGGCATATATCCGCAAGCCGGATAGAAAAAGTACGATGACTAACAGTACTTTTGCTCGTGCAATATTCATGTTTAAAGATACGTTTTTATTGATATTTAATGCCCACTATGAAAAAATCCCTGAAATACAGCTTATTTTTTATTCCGTTATTTCTATTCCAGAACAGTTTATATGCACAAAACAGCACGTTTCAGATAACAGTTAAATCTGGGCTTGAAAGTATACCTCCCTATCTCGTAAAGTATTACAATAGTAAAGACTGGGAAAAATTCAATGCCGAAATCGCACACTTTAACTACAATGCCAACTTTGAATACACGATTCGGGTAAAAAAAACGCAGACTGCGCAAAAAGCGATCTATGCACTGGCGAAAATCATCAGCAAATCTAAAACTGAAAACACTGAAATTGCCATTTGGGATGTTGCCGAGAATTATGTGAATAATCCAATATCGGGAAAATTGACCTGCCTCCAGGTGAAATCCAATAAAAAAAATAAATGGGAATATATTTCTAATCCTATCCTCGGCTTCGATTACCAAGAGCAATATCGTTATCGTATCAAAGTAAAGCAAACGAAAGCAAAAGACACCGACAACATTCAATATGAATTACTTGATATTATTTCGAAAGAAAGGGTCACCGAGCTACCCAGTGTGGCTTCATTTCTCGCCAGATTCAGGTGGAATTTACTGCAATTAAATGGCAAAGATGTTTCAAATAATAAAGCCAACATTGGTTTTGATGCAAAAAATGGTACCATAGCCGGATCGACAGGATGTAATAATTTTTGGGGTAATTTTAGTATTAAGGGCAATTTGATCAGCTTTCCGCATCTCGCCAGTACGATGAAATCCTGCAACGTAGCCAATATTGAAAATGATTTTTTTGCAGTGGTGGAGCAAAAGCAACTTCAATTTGACATCGCCGAGCAGACATTAAATTTCTATATTGATGGAAAATTAGTTATGATCTTCGGGCTGGAGCGTGAATAAAAAAAACACCCGAAGCCTGGGGGACTTCGGGTATCTTAGCCATATTATTAACCTATTTTATGAAAAGTATTTATGTCATTTGGAAATGACATAAACAAATATGTGAAATAAAGCGGAAAGATTCGAAAGCACAGCTGCATTTTAACACAATTTTAACGTTTTAAAAATATTGAGAAAAATCGGCATAAAAATGATTTTTTCTGAGCCATACCCTCCTACTGAATGTCGTATCTTAATCTTTTTAAACCATAACGATGATCAAGACATTTTTTACGACAACATCTTTGTTTCTGGCGACAACACTTATTGCGCAAAAGAATCCTGTTTTAAATGGTAATTATGCCGATCCTGAGGGAATTATTTATGATAACAAATATTGGATTTTCCCCACCTATTCAGCCCCGTATGAAGAACAGCTATTTTTTGATGCATTCTCTTCTTCAGATTTAGCACATTGGGAAAAACATCCGCGGGTGCTCCAAAATACACAAGTAAAATGGGCCGAGAAAGCGATGTGGGCGCCGGCAGTGCTTGAAAATAACGGTAAATATTATTTGTTTTTTAGTGCTAACGACGTGCATGAAGGGGAAATCGGTGGAATTGGCGTAGCTATAGCGGACAAACCCGAAGGTCCGTATACAGATCTACTGGGCAAACCATTGATAAACGATATTATCAACGGTGCGCAACCCATAGATCAATTTGTTTTCAAAGATAAAGACGGTTCTTTCTATATGTATTATGGTGGTTGGAAGCATTGTAATATGGTCAAACTCAAACCGGATTTTACGGGCTTGCTTCCTTTTGATGATGGAACTTATTACAAGGAAATTACACCAAAGGATTATGTTGAGGGCCCTTTTATGTTTATCAAAGATGGCAAATATTACTTTATGTGGTCAGAGGGTGGCTGGACAGGTCCGGACTATAAGGTCGCTTATGCGATTGCCGATTCTCCGTTTGGGCCATTTGAGCGTATTGGAACTATCCTCGAACGTGATCCGAATGTTGCCGTTGGTGCCGGCCACCATTCAGTCATTAAGGTCCCTAATAAAGATAAATATTTTATCGTTTATCATCGTAGACCACTGGGCAAGGAAGGAGCAAATGAACGTGTCACGTGTATCGACGAAATGAAATTTGACAAAAATGGCCGCATTCAACCTGTCAAGATGACTTTTAAAGGCGTCAAATATCCGCTAAAATAGAATACTTTCATTGAAATAAAAGTATACAACAACCAAACCTAAAAATTAGAGCCCCGATCTTTGACCGGGGCTCTTCTTATTTTATTGCAACATCAGCTAATTATTAAATACGCGCTATGGCATTATTTAATGTCACAGAAGGACGCATTGCTTTTGTCGCTAATTCATCATTCGGAAAGTAATAACCACCGATGTTCTGTGCCTGGCCTTGTGCGCCGATCAATTCATCATTAATCTTCGACTCATTATCTGTCAATTCTTTTGCTACTGCCGCAAAACGGTTCGCTAGGTCAGTATCTTTCGTTTGAGCAGCCAAGGCCTGAGCCCAGTACAATGCTAAATAAAAGTGAGACCCACGGTTATCTATCTGACCTACCCTGCGTGCCGGAGATTTGTCATTTGCCAGGAATTTCTCTGTTGCTTCATCCAAAGTTTCAGCTAAAACCAATGCTTTAGGATTATTCTGTGTTTGGGATAAGTGTTCCAATGAGGCTCCTAAAGCCAAAAATTCACCCAATGAATCCCAACGTAAGTAACCTTCTTGCAGGAATTGCTCTACGTGTTTGGGAGCAGAACCACCAGCACCAGTTTCAAACAAACCACCACCGTTCATCAATGGCACGATAGACAACATCTTGGCCGAGGTGCCCACTTCTAAAATAGGGAACAAATCTGTCAGATAATCACGTAGTACGTTACCTGTTACAGAAATAGTATCTTCCCCTTTACGGATACGCTCTAATGAGAATTTAGTGGCCTCAATCGGAGATAGAATTCGAATATCTAAACCTGTTGTATCAAAATCAGGCAAATATTTCTCTACCTTCTTAATGATCTCTCTATCGTGCGCACGGTCTTTGTCTAACCAGAATATCGCTGGAGTATCTGACAGACGTGCACGATTTACAGCTAATTTTACCCAGTCTTGAATCGGAGCATCTTTTGTTTGACACATACGGAAAATATCCCCTTCTTCAACGTTCTGTTCCATGTATACATGACCATTGGCGTCTACCACACGGATAACACCGTTACCTGCAGCTTGGAAAGTTTTATCGTGAGAACCATACTCTTCCGCTTTTTGAGCCATCAAGCCAACGTTTGGAACAGACCCCATTGTTTTGGGATCCAAAGCACCATGTGCTTTACAGTCCTCTATCGTTGCCTCATAAACCCCTGCGTATGAACGATCGGGAACCATGGCGATCGTATCTTCTTCTTGACCATCTTTATTCCACATTTTACCGCCAATACGGATCATCGCCGGCATAGATGCATCAATAATAACGTCAGAAGGAACGTGAAAGTTTGTAATACCTTTATCTGAGTTAACCATCGCCAAGGCAGGACCTTGTGCAATAGCAGCATTGATAGCAGCTTTCACTTCCGCCTCTTTTGCATGACCTGCGATTTTAGCGTATACTTCTCCTAAACCATTATTTTTATTGATACCCAATTCTTTGAATAGCTCACCATAGGTAGCGAATACGCCTGCGAAATAAGTTTCAACAACAGCGCCAAAGATAATAGGATCAGAAACTTTCATCATCGTTGCTTTCAAATGCGCAGACAGCAATACGCCAGCCGCTTTCGCCTCAGCGATCGCGTCAGCCACAAAACCTTTTAATGCATTTAAGCTTAATGTCGATGAGTCAATTACTTCGCCCGCTTTTAATGGAGAAAGCCCCTTTAATTCAGTAACGCCTCCTTGTGCATCTACAAATTCAATTTTGAATTGGCCTGCATTTTCTACTGTTACAGATTTTTCTGACCCATAGAAATCACCAGATGTCATCGATGCAACTTTTGTTTTAGAATCCTTTGCCCAAGCACCCATTTTGTGTGGATTTGCTTTCGCGTAATTCTTAACCGCTTTCGGCGCACGACGATCCGAGTTACCTTCACGCAATACAGGGTTTACAGCAGAGCCCAGTACTTTTGCATACTTAGCTTGGATCGTTTTTTCTTCGGCTGAGGTTGCTTCATCCGGATAGTTAGGAATAGCGTAACCCGCTTTTTGCAACTCAGCAATAGCGCCTTTTAATTGTGGAATAGATGCTGAAATATTCGGTAACTTAATGATGTTCGCTTCTGGAGTTGTCGCCATTTGGCCCAACTCTGCCAAAGCATCGGCAATTTTTTGATCTTCTTTTAAAAATTCGGGAAAGCTTGCCAGAACACGACCTGCTAAAGAGATATCTCTCAATTCAACATCGATATCAGCTGTAGCTGTAATCGCTTGTACAATAGGCAAAAACGAGTAAGTCGCCAACAAAGGTGCTTCATCTGTTTTTGTCCAAACAATTTTTGATTTGTTTGACATAGTAATCTATTAGAAATATGTTTAATTTTTAATGCTATGTGAAATCAATGAAAAATCTAAATTTTTCAAAATTTCGCCTAAAGATAAGAATTAATGCCATAAACCATGCGTTAATCCGACCTTTTTGACAATAAAATTGTGAAAATAAATATATTTTGGCAATCCAGAATAAGTTTGGCTTCATCCCGCAAAAAGACAGCCCTCTTTACATTTCAGTGACGGGATAATACAATCGAAATCCTAATTTAGTCAGACAAAAAATAAGATTAAGCATGAAATCATTCAAATTGAACAATGGAATTGATATTCCAGCAATTGGATTTGGAACTTGGCAAATTCCGGAAGGTGAAGAGGCATATCAGGCCGTTAAGGAAGCATTGAAAGTCGGATATACACATATTGACACCGCAGCGATATATGGCAACGAGAAAAGTGTAGGCCGCGCTATCAAAGACAGTGGAATCGCGCGTGATACATTATTTATAACCACCAAACTATGGAATACCGAACGTGGCTATGATAAAACAATCGCTGCATTCGAAAAATCCTTGGCAGACCTGGGTCTGGAGTATATTGACCTTTATTTGATTCACTGGCCAGCCAATGAGTCGCAATTCGAAAACTGGGCAACAATCAACGCTGAAACCTGGAAAGCGCTTGAATATTTATATCAACAAGGAAAGGTGAAGGCAATTGGGGTCAGCAATTTTCCAAAAGATTACCTTGCTAACCTATTGGAAACTGTAACAATCGTTCCTGCCGTCAACCAAATTGAATTTCATCCGGGTTACCTCCAACAGGAGACCGTTGACCTTTGCAAATCCAATGGCATTTTAGTCCAGGCCTGGTCGCCCCTAGGTTCCGGGAGAATCTTACAAGACGAAACCCTGATTGATTTGGCGGAAAAAAAAGACACCAGCGTCGGACAGATTTGCATTAAATTTGCGTTATCTCAAGGCATACTACCACTACCAAAGTCTACCAATCCGTTAAATATCAAACGAAATTTGACGGTTGATAACTTCGATCTCACGGAAGAAGATATCCGGACGATTCGCGAATTACCGCCAATGGGCTTCTCTGGATCTGATCCTAAAAAAGTTGCATTTTAAATCACAAGGACCGTATCCTCCAGTGCTTATATTCTGGAGGATGCTTTTTTAGCATAACACCGGTGATGAACGAAATACAGCTTATAGACCAATCGGAGCTCCCTCAAAAAGTAGGTGAATATATTTATCACCCGCTTAACACGACCTGTATCCTCGTACATACAGGGACAATCGCTATTGATTGTAACGGCAGTGCGATCCAATTGTTAGCAGGCAGTATTTTCTTTATCGGCTATAATAAATACTATAGCTTTTCGGAGATTAGCCCAGATGCACAATTCAAAGTATTAAATTACGATAGAAATTTCTCCAACCGAATTCGGCTATCGATTAGCAAATACGATGCTTACCGTCTTATCCATGCAGATAGTTCCGTTCCATTCAGTCCCACGGCAACCGATTTTGAAACGATTTGGACATTAATTTCCACACTACATCAAAATCGAAAAAAAGCGCAAAATCAGGGTATAGATTTTCTTCAAAAAGCGAATGTTAATATTTTTATGGCGATCATCTACCTATTGGCGGCTGTAATTTATGATGCGGGGGAACGTCATTTAACGGTCCGTAATCAACGAAAAGAAGAGATTACCGTTCAATTTTTACAACTTGTTGCCGATAATTATAAACAACATCGGGATTTGGCCTTCTATGCGGAATTACTTCATATTTCTATCAAATACCTTTCTATATCTGTCAGGGAAATCACGAACGACTCCCCTTCCGCGATCCTGAGCAACTGGTTGCTGAGTGAAGCTCGGGCGCAATTGATCGTCTCCAACAAAACAATCAACCAGCTATCTCAGGAATTTCACTTTTCTGATCAATACGCTTTCAGCAAGTTTTTTAAAAAACATGTCGGTATTACCCCCATTATATTCCGGGAGCGACAAGCAACGATTGTTACCAATTGAACATCACAAAGCATTAAATAGACATTTCTTGGAACTATACCGGTATGTACCTTTGCAGTACATATATAGAACTAAGAAATATACCATGAATATTAAATCAAGCGCACTAAAAACAGGTCTGTACTTGGTCGTTTGTTTCTTTACAACTTTTAGCAATCTAACATACGGTCAGGATAGCATTTCGACCAAAAAGATCAATATTGAAACATTATTTGCCCTCGCGATACGCAATCATCCCAACCTAGCTGTTTCAAAGGCAGTGGTTGATATTGCTAAGCAAAAAACTGCGGTCGCAAAATTGAAAACATTACCGGAGATCAGTGCATCAGCTTCTGCGTTTTACCTGGGTGACGCGGCGCTGATCGAGAAGAACCTATCGGGCTCTGAGAAAATACCTCTTCCCCATTTCGGAAACAACTACTCCCTGGAGGCCAAAGAACTTATCTGGAAGGGCGGAGTAATCAAGAATTCAATTAAAGCATCTTCTTTGGGAGAAGAGCTGGCGGAACTGGACCATGTAAATGAAGAGCAAAACATCAAAATTTTGGTATTGGGATATTACCTGGATCTCTTTAAACTCGGCAATCAAGAGCAAGTTTATTGTCAAAATATTGAATTGGCCCAAAAGCGTCTAGAACTTACAGAAAAGTTATACAAGCAAGGGATGATTACCAAAAATGATGTTATAAGAAATCAATTGCAGATCTCCGAATTGCAACTCACAAAAGAAGTCGTCCAGAATAATATGCGCATCCTGAATGATGAACTGATCGCTGCACTTGGACTGCCAGAAGGAACTATCATCAAACCCGATGATGCCATCCTAAAGACTCACTTTCAATCACAGGATCTAAAAGCATTAAAACAAGAGGCTTACACATCAAATCCTAATATCCAGCTCGCTACAAAAGAAACCGAGCTTCTTTACACCGAAAAAGATATTACTAAATCCGAAAAATCCCCCGCTCTTAGCATTTTCGCTGGAAACAATCTGGTCAAACCGATTACCAATGTCATGCCTGTCATTGATAAATATATGAATACCTGGAATGTGGGCGTCTCATTGAGTTACAATATTTCATCGTTATATACAACGGACAGAAAGTTAAAACTAAACGATTTGCAAATTGAAAAAAACAAGAAATACGAACAGGCACTGAAACAAAAGACCAGCGTAGCTGTTAATAGTGCATACATTAAATACAATGAGGCCTACTCACAACGCAATGTGCTCGAGTATAACAAAGCACTTGCAGACGAGAACTATCGTATTATTGAAAAAAAGTATTTGAATCAACTGGCACTTATAGTCGATATTATGGACGCTTCCAATTCAAAACTCGAAGCGGAACTGAAGTATACAAATGCTGAAATCAATATCGTGTATGCATATTACAAACTTTTGAAAGAGACAGGAAAGATTTAATATTTTCCGTTTGCCGAATTTAATCAGTTTTATATATGTTAGGTCTCATTAAGTAATTAATGGGGCTTTTTATTCTGTATTATCACCATAAATTTAAATCACTACTATGGCAAATTCATTTTTAAAAACAATCCGATCTTCCATTAAACACTGGTATATCCCACTTATTGTTGGTATTCTTTTAATTTTGTTGGGTTTCTATACCATATCTACTCCTGTGGCTTCCTTTCTTGCATTGACCATTTTATTTTCCTGGTCATTCATTGCGACTGGGGTATTGGAAATTATTTTTGCATTACAAAACAAGAATGAGGTTGACGGCTGGGGATGGTATCTTACCGGCGGAATCCTTTATACCTTGTTCGGGATTTTACTTATTTCCAACCCTTTGTTATCGGCGGGCACCCTGGCCTTTATTGTTGGGTTTTACGCGTTGTTCAAGTCATTTCAGTTATTGTCCTTTTCCTTTGATCTTAAAAACTATGGAAGTAAATCCTGGGGCTGGATTACATTATTTGCGATATTAGGTATTATTTTCAGCTTTATTTTACTTTGGAATCCACTTTTTGCCGGTTTATCCCTTGTCATATGGACAGGCATGGCGATTAGTACGGTCGGATTTGCTGCCTGTGTATTTGCTTTCCAATTAAAAAATCTAAAAGATATCCCGAGTAAACTTCCTAATGAGTGGAAAGAGCGTTACGAGAAATTAAAGGAAGAGTTCGAACAGCACAATAGGTAACAGCTTTCATTGCTAATTAAATACATCGCTTGAAAGATTAAAGAATAAAACTAGCTTGAAAGGATGGTTTTATTCTTTAATCTCCACAATACTGAAGGGTACCTTTACCAAAGGAAAATCTTGTTTATCCGTTTTTACCTGACTTATCTTCATGATGACATCTAGCCCTTGATATATCTCACCAAAGACTGTAAAATCCTGATCAAGTCTGGGCTGTCCACCATAAGCGAGGTATTCAACCCGCTGTTCTTTGTTATATTTAATCCCTTTTTTTATTTCCAAGCTATCGAGATCTGCCGCAGTGATCTTTTTTCCAACGACAAAGTAGATCTGATCAAGGAAGGAAGCTTTCTCCGGGTTGCCGTCACGTCCCGCTCCTAATGCCCCCATCTTGTGAAAAGCACGTTCATCAAATTCCGCTGCCAGTCTAGGTTTGCGGTGTAAGGGATCTTGTGCCTCCTTCTTTTCTATATCTATATCATGCTCACCTCCTTGTACAACAAAATTTTCAATAATACGATTGAACAAGGCACCTTGATAAAGGCTATCTTTAATCGACCTTAACATCAAATCACGATGATGTGGTGTAAAGTCATAAAGTACGACCTTAAACTCCCCAAATGCGGTTTTAAACAATAGATGTTTCGACTGAGCATAGGTACCGCCTGCCCAAAACAAAAACACGCCTATGATCCATGTAATTTTCTTCATGTTTTTTAGCTTCAACTTATTCAAAATTTTGACATAAAAATACATTAAATTTCAATTCGAGGAAATTTGTTTATTACTTATATTTGGAATAAAAACAATTCAATTTTATGCAATACACTCCCCATCCCGATCGCTACCAACAGATGATATACAATCGTTGTGGCAAATCAGGCCTTCAGCTACCAGCTATTTCCTTAGGTTTATGGCACAATTTTGGGAATGACACAGCGCATCAAACCAAAGTTGACATCTGTACAACGGCTTTCGATCTTGGAATCACGCATTTCGATCTAGCCAATAACTATGGACCGCCTCCGGGTAGCGCAGAAATTGCATTCGGACAAATTCTTAAGCAACAGTTTGCCGGATATCGCGATGAGCTGATCATTTCGTCAAAAGCCGGCTATCATATGTGGGATGGCCCATATGGCGAATGGGGTAGCCGAAAGTGTATTATTTCTAGCTGTGATCAGTCCTTAAAACGTTTAGGAACAGATTATGTTGACATTTTCTATTCACATCGCTTTGATCCAAACACACCATTAGAGGAAACCATGATGGCACTGGATCAGCTCGTACGAAACGGAAAAGCCCTTTATGTCGGTATTTCGTCCTACAACTCGCAACGTACCAAAGAGGCCTATACGATACTGAAATCCTTGGGAACACCATTTGTTATCCATCAACCGAGTTATTCCATGCTGAACCGATGGGTTGAGTCGGATGGACTTTTAGACACCCTGGGCGAAATTGGTATTGGCTCAATTGTTTTCTCACCACTTGCTCAGGGCATGTTAACCGATAAATATTTACATGATATTCCGGAAAATAGCAGGGCTTCAAAAGCAAAATCTTTGCAGACAAAATTTCTGAGTGAAGAAAACCGAAAAAATATTCAGGCGCTCCATGCCATTGCACAACGTAGAGGACAGACCTTAGCACAAATGGCTATTGCATGGGTTTTTCGAAAACAACAAGTGACTTCTGCACTCATTGGTGCGTCCAGATCACAACAGGTCATCGATTGTGTCGGATCACTCAAAAATCTATCATTCACTGCAGAAGAAATCCATGAAATTGATCGCTATGCAAAAGATGGCCATATCAATATATGGGCTCAATCCGCAGAGATTGATAGAGGTTAGATCAATGTGTAAATTGTATTAATATCAAAGGCGTACTGATTATTATTCGATAATCAGTACGCTTTTTTTTCGACGCTAACATACTTAAAATGTTGCGATAATGGCCTAATGCATGAGCTTCAGGATTTTCTCAAATGTGTTCACATTGCGGCTGGTAAACTTATCCTTCAGGTTTTTCTTACCCAATATTTTTCCGAATGTTGAATCCAGCGTATTTCCTTTAGGTACCTGCCAATAAAATACACCGTCAATCACCTGAGCTTTTTCATCAGCTGCTTTGGTACTATTATCGAATTCATGCAGGAGTACTTGTTCTATTCCCGGCAAACCTACAAAAGCATAAATATGATAATCGGGCCGAATGTCAAAAGGAATATTACGTCTAAATAGCGTAATTTCTTCCTCCGATTTGATGAACAAAAAAGCTTCGTAGGAAAAACATTTAGACATAGCAGCTTCCAAAACGATTTTAAGTTTGTCCACAGGGTTATCCGATGAAAAAACGATATTTCCAGAAGCCAGCACTGAACTTACATGATCCATACCATTATCTCTAAATACCTGGCATACATCTGCCATCTTCATATTGGTCCCCCTCACATTTACACCCCGTAGAAATGCGCAATACTTTATCATTTTGTCAATTTTTAAAGTTCATTCATCGGATTCCAGAATAGATTCTTAAAATCCCTGACCCTAAGATTATTTATCACAATACCTTCGCCCTCTAGTTTAATCTGAAATTCCGGAACGGACAGGACTCCACCACTGGAAATCACCCGATGAGCTGGCACATCTCTGGGACAACCGCCCATTGCTTTTCCAACATGACGCGCATGATTTGGATACCCCAGAGCTTTAGCAATAGCACCATAAGTTGAAACACGTCCCTTTGGAATCAGTCTCGTTAGTTCGTACACCTGTTTTTTAAATATTTCATCCATATCGACGTTATCACACCATCAAGTCAATCTAGCTAACGCGCAAAGTACGACCAAGCCTTTCATCAATAAGCTAAATAAACAATAATTCAACGTTTTCTAAAGGTACAAAAATCATGTATAATAGACTATTACCAATGAACCAAAATTCACACACACTAGTTAAATAAACGATCACGTTGTAAGAAAATACAAGCGATACAAATCAAAATGATGACGATAAAACAACTTATAACAGGTTATAGCCTATATGTAAAAATAAGCTTGAACTATTAAGTGTATTATCCTTATTTTTAATTCAACATATTATTTTAAGCAATGAATAGGCAGACAATTTTTAGTATATGGGGTTTAATTTCTGTAACATTACTTCTTACATTTGCTTCGTGTACTAGCTCCAATGAGGACAGAGCAGATAGCCTCAATAACGATGGGAAAACGGAAGAGGCAATTAAACATTATCAACTCGCCATCGAAGAAGGCAGTATAGAAGCAATCAATAAGCTCGCATTATTATATAGCAATATCCACCAGCCCGAAAAAGCCAAGCAATACTATATAATGGCATTGAATAAAGGGGATAAAAAAGCTGCAGAAACTCTTGCAAACCTCAGTTTAAGAGATGGAGCCTATAATGATGTAATCACCTATTTGAAGCCTATGGTGGACGCTGGAGATACCACGCAGGTTTATACACTAGGAAATGCCCTTGTCAAATTGCAACGGTATGATGAAGCAGTCCAGATTTTGCTAAAAAATAAGGACAATGTATATGTCAAAGCCATATTGGGTGAAGCTTATTATGGGCTTGGCGACCTAAAAAACGCCGAGAAATACTGGAAATCGGCGGTATATGATCATAAATCAGGAGGCATTAACTCTTACAACAAACTCTTGGAGTTATACCGCCAACAAGGTAGGGAAAAAGATTATAAAGAGCTTGAAGGGACTTACTGATCAAAACACCATCGCCTTCCCTTATCTGGCGACTTAAAAATAGTAATCCAATTTTCTTTACCGCTAACCAAACGACATAGAAAAGCGCTTTGAATATTTTAGCAAAAGTGCTTTTTTATCTCCAAATTTTTGTGTAAAGCAGTTAGATAACAGATTGGAAAAATTGAGAACAGTATAATAAAAAAGCCCCTTCTATATTAAAAAAGGGGCTTTTCGTACGCCAATCAGGATTCGAACCTGAGACCGTCGGTTTAGAAAACCGATGCTCTATCCAGCTGAGCTATTGGCGCGTCGCTTTCGGTAATGCAAAAGTAGACATTTGTTCAACAATTCCAAAATATCACTTGCTTTTTTTTGTGGTTTTTCAATAACTGATTGCTTTTCAACAAGATTATTTTATTGATCTAGGTCAAACAAAAAGATAAATAACGCTGTTACCTTTGTGTTATTAAACAAATAAGAAAAAACACAAAATTATGGCACAAGGAAAATGGGAATTGGACGCTGCACATAGCGAAATAGAATTCAAAGTAAAACACATGATGATCACAAATGTTAAAGGAAACTTTGACAGTTTTAAGATAGATCTTGATGCAGAAGATGATACTTTTGAAAATGCACTTGCAAAAGTGTCTATTGATACTGCTTCCATCAACACCAGAAATGAGCAACGTGATGGACATTTAAAAAGCGCTGACTTTTTTGATGTAGAAAAATATCCGACAATAACATTTGAGGCAACAAGCTTAGCGAATGATCAAATTAAAGGAAATCTAACCATCGGTGATGTAACCAGGCCTGTAGTTTTTGATCTGGAATTTGCTGGTATCCAAAAAGACCCTTGGGGAAATACTAAAGCTGGGTTTATCGTCGAAGGAAAGATCAAACGCTCAGAATTTGGACTTAATTGGAATGCAGCTTTGGAGACAGGTGGTGTTATGGTAAGTGACGATGTAAAATTTAGTGCTGATATACAGTTTATAAAAGCTAAATAGGAACTATTTCTAAAATAAAATTTGGCAGGAGAGCAAAAATTCGTACTTTTGTCGCGGAGAGTTGGCAGAGTGGTCGAATGCGGCGGTCTTGAAAACCGTTAACTGTCACAGGTTCGGGGGTTCGAATCCCTCACTCTCCGCACAAAAAGCCTTTCAGAAATGAAAGGCTTTTTCCATTCTTTATGTATCTGACCCAGAAGGGTTGGCGGGAAGTATCAGTTATTATATATACTTATTAACAATATCTTCCAGATCATCTAGATCAAAGGGCTTGGATAAGAAATCATCTGCACCAGCGCGTACAGCCAAAGATTCGATGTCATTATTGGCAGACACATAAATAACCGGAATTTGTTTAAACCTTTCATCGGCTTTTAAGAGGCGGGTAGCCTCTACCCCCCCAATATTTGGAATCCAGTTATCCATCAAGATAAGGTCAGGTTCCGTAGATTCTACTTTTTGAATAATATCATGTGATGTTTCGGAGACTTCAACATGAAAACCCAAATCTGTCAGCACCACTGTTATGACCTCCAAAATAATGGTATCATCTTCAAATATCAGTACAGTTTTTCTTTTGCTCATATAGCTTAGTTTATCTCCCATACCTGGATCTATTAAGGCTTGAATATCGCGCCAAATAAAACCATCTTATTGTGGGTAAAGTTTTTTCCAAATTTTTTGATCACCTACTGCGGTGAAGTTCTGTTGAATGCTTGAGAAACGTATGGTTTCCTTACTACCTAACGCCAAATATCCCAAATTTTCAAGACTTGCGTCAAATAATCTAAATACACGATCCTGCAGATCTTTATTAAAATAAATCAACACATTGCGGCATAAAATCAGCTGAAAACTATTAAAAGAAGTATCAGAGACCAAATTATGGGTCGACAGAATCATTTTTTGTTTCAATTCTGGATTAAATTTTGCCCATTCGTAATTTGCAGTATAATAACTCGAAAAGTCCTGTTTTCCTCCTGATTCGATATAGTTTTCCGAAAACGATTTGACCTGACTCAGTGGATAGACACCGTTTCGTGCTATTTCCAGTACACGTGGATTGATATCCGTTGCATAAATTAACGATTTATGATGGAGATTGGCCTCTTTAAGCAAAATAGCCAACGAATAGGCCTCCTCGCCACTGGAGCAGCCTGCCACCCAGATTCTAATCAATGGATAAGTGCCCAGTTGGGGCAAGATCTCCTCGCGCAGTTGCCGGAAAAATAAAGGATCCCTAAACATCTCCGTCAAATTCACCGTAATTTCCTCCACAAAATGCTGCAGAAACTCCGGGTCGTCTTTCAATGCGAATCGGAGCTCGGCAAAACTCGCAAATCGGTCATTCGTCATAATCCGGTTGATCCTTCTTTTGATTGATGCGCGACTATACTGTATAAAATCGTAGCCATAGCGCCGATAGATATCTTCCAATAAAATATCGATCTCCTCATCTTTAATTATATTATGACCTAACATCCCTATATCAATCGTTCTATTTCGGTCAACAGCAAATCAACATCAATCGGCTTTGAAATATAAGCCTTAGCCCCCGATGCCAGACATTTCTCCCGATCCCCGGGCATTGCCTGGGCAGTTACAGCTATAATGGGAACATCCTTAATGACTGTGGAAGCCCGAATTAAACGAATCGCTTCATAACCATCAATCTCAGGCATCATCATATCCATTAGCACCAATGAAATATCATTTTCCTCTTCCAAAAGTTGAATTGCATCCTTCGCTAAAGTACAACTGACAACCTGGCATCCTCTCGCTCTCAAGGTCAAACCGAGCGCAAAAATATTCCGGTTGTCATCGTCTACAATTAATATCACTTTATTTTGATTCATTAACCGCCTTAATTAATTTTCATATAACCATACACGTAATAACGACAGTAGCTGGTCTATATCCACAGGTTTCGATATATAGTCCGAAGCTCCGGCCTGTATACACTTTTCGCGATCGCCAATCATTGATTTGGCGGTGACTGCAATAATCGGCAATGCCGCAAATTGTGGTGTTTGCCTGATATTCCTGATTGATTCATATCCATCCATTTCGGGCATCATCATATCCATCAACACAATATCAATCGCTTCACCCGAGCGCAATACGTCCAGCGCCTCTTTGCCATCCATTGCTGGGATGACCTGCACCTGAAATTTCTCCAATGCTTTCGTCATCGAGAATATATTGCGAACGTCATCATCGGCCACCAGCACTTTTTTTCCTTTCAACACATCTGTTAATGCGCCAAGTCCGTTATTTTTTCGTCGTACATCATCCGAGCTGTTAATCTCGATCAAATGCAGAAATAAGCCCACCTCATCCAAAATCCGTTGATAAGAATGTGCAGTCTTAACAACTACCGAATCTGCATATTTTTTAATCTTCAGCTCCTCTGACTTTGATAGATTTTTACCCGTAAATATGATAATCGGTAAATTTTCAAGTCCCTCATGCTGTTTGATGGCCTCCAGGGTATTATAACCCATTTCATCGGGAACACCCATATCCAAAATTACGCAGTCTACCTCAGCAGTTCCCAACGCCGTGATGCTATCTTCAACATTATCTTTTACTTCAAGTGAAATATTAAAACTACTTAAAAAATAAGCCAATGCACTAGCATGTTTAGGATTCTCTTCAACAATGAGCACCTTCTTAGGAGACCTGCTCAAAGCAGATTCGATTTTCTGAAAAACAGATGTCATCTGTTCCAAAGCGACGGGTTTATTGATAAAATCAATTGCACCTTTCAACAGGCTCTCTTTTTTCACTTCAAGTGAAGACATGATATGTACCGGAATATGTCTTGTAGACTTATCCCCTTTTAACTCATCCATCACTGCCCAGCCATCCATGATTGGCAGCTGAATATCTAATAGAACCGCCTGTGGGTGATATTTCTTGGCCGCCGGCAGGGCATGATCCCCACGTACCACAACAACACCCTTGTAGTGCTGACTGTGTGTATATTTCAACAATGCTTTCGCAAAATTGATATCATCTTCGACAATCAGAATAACCTTATCGCCTTCAATAATGTTATCTCGATCATCAGGCACCTCCTCTGGAATACGTATTGTAGCAGGATTATACACATCATCTGCCACAAGCTCGCGCACCTCCTCTATTTCAGAATGGATCTCTTCCACAAGTAGCTCTTCCTTCGTACGCAGCTCCACGGGCGCTACCGGATGATTCGGAATAACAAATAAGAACGTGCTTCCCTTTCCTTCCTCACTCTCAAGCCTGATCTCACCGCCCAGCAAGCGTGCAATCTCTCTACTGATAGACAAACCTAGTCCTGTCCCTCCAAATTTTCGTCTTGTCGAACCATCCGCCTGTTGGAAAGCCTCAAAAATTATCTTCTGTTTTTCCAGCGGAATCCCTATACCCGAATCGATAACGGCAAAAACAAGCTTATCCTTATCGGTACTATCCGCGTAAATATCCAGTCTCACTTCACCAGCTGTTGTAAATTTAACCGCATTTGAAATCAGGTTTCGCAATACCTGATCAATTCTAAGCCGATCCCCCTGAAAATTTTTATTGACCCCGGGATCGATCTTGATTGTAAAGGCCAGACCTTTCTCATTCACAATCGGAAGAAACAAATTATTCAGGTCTGCTGAGATATCGTTTAAATTTAGTGTCGCATACTCCAATGTCATTTTACCGGATTCAATCTTTGATAGATCCAATATCTCATCGATCAAGGTTAACAAGCTCGTTCCCGAACTTTGGATCACTTTAGCCGATTCGATCTGGTCAGTGTTAAGATTCTGTTCATTATTTTCCGATAGCAAGCGCGAAAGTAGCAGGATGGAATTTAGCGGTGTACGCAGCTCATGGGACATATTTGCCAAAAACTCCGACTTATATTTGGTACTTAAAGCGAGTTCTTCCGCTTTCTGCTGAATTTCCAGGTTACGTTCGGCAATCAATAGATTTTTGTCTTCCAACAGTTTTGAACGTTCTTCCAGTTCTTGGTTTGATTGCATCAATTCCTCATGCTGCACCTTAAGTTCCTCCTCGGACGACTGCAGGCGCAAGGTCTGCGCCTCCAATTCCGTATTGAGATTCTCCAGCTCCGCATGCTGTGTCAACAACTCTTCAGATTGCACTTGAGTTTCTTCCAAAAGTGACTGAATTTTAGCCCGGCCCCTCGCCGAAGCGATAGCGATACCCAGTTGTCTGGCACATTCTGTCAGGAATTTTGATTCAATTTCGGCAAACGGCTGACGGTGCCCGATTTCCAGCACACCCAATACCTGATCAGCCAATACAATCGGTACAAAAATAAGGTGCGGTACATTGACCTTTCCGCTGGCAAAACTGACAATATAATCATCCGTGTTTATATTATTTATAATTTTCGTTTCCCGATCAACAAAGACCTGTCCGACATAGCCTTCATTTGGGAGAAAATATTGCTGTACCTTCGTCTCTAATCCATAAGCACCAGATAGTTCAAGCTTTTCCTCATTAAAAACATATATGGCTCCAGTCATAGCGCCGATATAATTGACCAATCCCTTTACTGAATCTGTGGTAAGTGTCCTTTCGGTTTTGTTACCGACCAATCCCGTATAAAGGTCCGCATACCCCATATGCAACCAGTCGTTATCTTTGAGCTGGTCAAATGATTTTTTCAAGGCTTTTGACATCCGGTTAACGGATTTTGCTATCGCCCCAAGGTCGTCTTCTTCAATATCCTCCGCTTTGACATCATAATCCCCTAGCGCAATACGATTAGTAATCTTTTGAACCATATTTAATCTGCGTGCAATCCCTTCATCCTTCTCGCGGAGCGACTTTTCCAGTGCTAAGCGTTTAAGAAAGTCTGCCCTTAGCCGAAAATAAAAGTATGCCGTAATGACCAGTGACAGCAATGCACTGATCACAATAAATAAGGTTGTTATAAAAGAAGAATTATCTAAATTGGTGGATTTCTGATCGATATCATCATTTTCGTAATGAATAATATCCTTAATGATGCTACGGCACTTGTCCATGGCGGATTTGCTCTCATCCAGCTGCGCCAGACTAACTGTCCCACCATTCCTTTTGACATTCACCGACTCCTTTAATACCGCTAACCTTTGCTGGGCCGCAGTAAATAAACTATCTACACGAACATTCTGCTGAGGATCTGCTTTGGTAAGCTCCTTTATTTCCTTCAACTCAACCGGCAGGCTCGCTAGAGCCTGGTTGAATGGCTCTAGGTAATTCTCCTTGCCCGTAAGCAAATAACCCCTGTTCCCCGTTTCCGCCCCTTGCAAAGAGTTAAGGATAATATTTGATAAACTGATTATTTTTCGGGTAACGGCCAGCTCCTGACGGTGTTTATTCTGTTCCTTAATCCCCAGATAAGATGCTGTAGAACTCACCAGTAGGGCAAGTAGTGAAAAACCAATTCCTATAGATAAGTTATTAAGTGTTTTATTTGGCATCTGTAGGCAGGTTTAATGGTAATGTAAAATAAAATGTGGCTCCTTTACCGGCAGAACTTTCGACGCCAATGGTACCTTGATGACTACGGATAATTTCCGAACAAATATAAAGCCCTATTCCCAGCCCCTGGAAATCAAAGGAAGTTTCCTCTACACGGTAAAACTTCTCAAAAACCTCAGACAGTTTGTTTTCAGGTATCCCGATTCCAAAATCTATCACGCTGACTTTTACGACATCCGTCATTACACTGCAATCGACGATCACCTTCTCCGTCCCGGCGGCATACTTATAAGCATTTGTTAAAAAATTAACAAGAACCTGCTCTAGGCGTATCTCATCACCATAGACCATAAGTCCCGAGATATCTCCCCGTCTATACAATTCCATATTACTCTGATCATGGGTCTGAACAATGGAATCAATGGCATTTTGTACCATCCGTTCAAGCGAGAATACCTTTTTATTGATCCCCAGTTTACCATTGTCGATTTTTGAAAGATCGAGCAAATCCGTAATCAAACTGTTGAGCTTTTCGACCTGATCCTGAACGCGGCCAACATACTTGGCCTCGGCGCAGCTTTTGTCGAGACTCAACTTACGGTCAAGTAGCTGCATATAAGCTTTGATGCTTGTCAGCGGTGTTTTCAGTTCATGGCTCGCAATACTCAAAAACTCATCCTTCTCCTTCTCCGCCTTCTTTTGGGCATCGATGTCAGTAAATGTCCCCACCCAATTATTTTCGCCATTCTCTAAAATGGGCCACACCCTTAATAATTGATATGAATAACCGGATTCATCCCGCTTCTTAACCCGTACCTCCATTTCCAACGGTTTACCAGACTCAAGGCTTTCCTGCAATTCAGCAGTAATCGATCGATCATCAGGATGCGTCTGTGGGAATGTGTTCTCACTGTCCGAAAACTGGAACCAACGGCCATTGACGAAGCCAATATTACCAAGATGGTCACATGTAAAAGCAATTTGCGGTAAAGATTCCAGTAAGGTATGTAAATAGTCTACTTTTGAACGAAGTTCCGATTGCGCCTGCTTCCGTCTTTCCACTTCCATTTCCAGAGTCTGCTGGATATCCTTGAGAGCCTGGGTCTGCTCGTACAGCCGATAGAATGTTTTGACTTTTAGCATCAGAATATCCGGATCGACAGGTTTGGTGACGTAATCCAATCCCCCTGAATCATACCCTTTCGTAATAAAACGTTTATCGGTATTAACTGCAGACAAAAATATAATCGGGGTTTCCTTCGTCTTACTGAATCCTGCAATGTTCTCGGCCACTTCAAAACCATCCATATCAGGCATCTGTACATCCAATATGATTAAAGCATAATTATATTTTAAAATCTTCTTTAAAGCCTCTTCACCGGAATGGGCAGTATCGACTTTAAAATTTTTGGATTCCAATAACTTTTGTAAAGAATAAATATTATCTGGGTTGTCATCGACTATCAATATCATAGAGCGCTTAAACTAAGAATCAAAGTAAACAAATGTAAAAAAATTAACCGGATCCATTCTTCATGTAAAAAATTTCCTTACCCCCGCAATTTAATCACTAGGATCGACTTTCACTAAAAAATAAACAAAACTTTAACTTATCCCTGCCTGTTTGAATACATAACATGCTACAAATAGAAGTCATGTTGTCAAAAACAAGGATTCGATATGATTCAATTCACATCAAAAGGCATTTATTGTATTCCCGGCAAATTTTACCTGGACCCGTGGCAACCCGTTGATCTTGCTATCATTACACATGGCCATGCAGACCATGCGCGCCCGGGCATGAACAAGTATCTTTGTCACCACTTTACCGTTGGTATATTGAAAAGTCGTATTGGGCCCGATATTCAGGTTGAAGGCTTAGCTTACAACCAGACGATCCAGATCAACGGTGTAAAAATTTCTTTACATCCCGCAGGGCATATCATTGGCTCAGCACAGATACGATTGGAGTATAAAGGTAAAGTGACTGTCTTTACCGGAGATTACAAGATCCAGGATGATGGGCTGTCTACCCCATTCGAACCCGTAAAATGTCATGAGCTAATTACCGAAAGTACTTTTGGTCTGCCGATCTATCGCTGGGAAAGTGTCGAAATCCAAAATCAACGATTAAATGCATGGATCACACACAATCAGGGATATAAAAAAACATCCGTATTTATTGGCTATTCATTGGGTAAGTCCCAAAGGATATTAAATGCGGTAAAGGATATGGGCGACATATATGTGCATAATAGTATCGCTAAATTAAATATGGCCTATAGCGATGCCGGTATAAAATTACCCTCCTACCAAATTATCGACCCGATGACGGACATGAAACAGCTCGACGGCAAGATCGTATTGCTACCACCGGCATTACTTGATACGCAACTGCTTCAAAAGATACCACATGTTGCCTATGCGATCTGCTCCGGCTGGATGCAAATCCGTGGTGCACGAAGATGGCGCAGCGCAGATGCAGGTTTCGCTATCAGCGATCATGCGGACTGGAATGGGTTGCTGGAAGCAGTGAAGGAAAGTGGCGCTGAAAAAGTGTATGTCACGCATGGACAGACAGCCTCATTCAGCAAATATCTGAATGAAATAGGTATTGAAGCCGAAGAAGTAAATACGAATTACGGAGAAGAATTAAGCGTATGATAGAATTTGCGACATTGATCAATGCATTGGACAGCAGCAATAAAGCGAGTTTAAAAAAAGAAGCGATTATCCGCTTTTTAACCTTCGCGCCTGAGAAAGATAAACGCTGGTTTCTCGCTTTAATGACTGGCAAAAGACCAAGGCGTGCGATTTCCACCAAAGAACTTAAAACTTGGGTAATGGAAATTACCGGTATTCCAGAATGGTTGTTTATCGAATGTTATGCTGCTGTAGGTGACCTCTCCGAAACCTTAGCTTTATTACTGCCTCCCGCATCTGAAAAACTAGACAAAAGTCTCAGCGAATGGATGGAAGAAATCCTACAGTTGGCAAATGCTTCAATGGAAGAAAAAAAAGCTTTTGTGCTCACTTCCTGGAATAAGCTCAACACCATTGAGCGTTTTATTTTCAACAAATTGCTGGGGGGCAGCTTTCGCTTAGGAATATCGTCCAAAGGGCTGATAAATACAATTGCGGCACATTTTCAGATCGAACCAAGTATTGTCACCCACAGTATTATGGGCGAGTGGAATCCCCATGATTACGCATTTGACAAACTCGTTCGCGGCGAATATAGCGACACCAACCTCTCAAAACCATATCCCTTTTGTCTGGCCTACCCTGTTGAAAAACAAGTGGAAGATCTCGGTCTGATTACGGAATGGCAATGCGAATACAAATGGGACGGTATACGTGGACAGCTGATCAAACGAGATGACGAAATCTTTATCTGGTCAAGAGGCGAGGAACTTGTCACTATACAGTTCCCAGAGATCACCGATGCGCTCAAACAATGGAAAGGGAGCTTTGTCTTGGATGGTGAAATCCTCGCCGCGAAAGAAGGTCAGATATTGAATTTTAATGAACTACAAAAAAGGATCAATCGCAAGGTAATTTCCAAGACCTTACGTGAAGAAGTCCCTATTGTTGTATACCTTTATGATTTATTGGAGCTGGATGGTAAAGACCTCCGATCTGAGCCGCTGCAAGAAAGGCGTAAATTATTGGAACAGTTGTGCCAGGGTCAGGTTGATCCCACAATCCAATTGTCTCCACTTATTCATGGTGAAAATTGGTCCGACCTACAGAAATTACAAGCGGCCTCGCGTGCGCTGAACAGTGAAGGCATTATGCTTAAAAAGAAAGACTCAACCTATTATGTTGGCCGAAAAAAAGGTGGCTGGTGGAAATGGAAAGTCAATCCCATGACCATCGATGCCGTGTTGATATACGCACAAAAAGGCAGCGGGCGCAGAAGTGCACATTATACAGACTATACCTTTGCGGTTAAAGATGGTGATCATTTAGTAAGCATTGCAAAAGCATATTCGGGACTTACAGATAAAGAGATACTAGAGGTCAGTCGCTATATTCGGCAGAATGCCGTGGAGAAATTCGGGCCCGTAAGAACTGTTAAACCCGAACTTGTATTTGAAATTGCCTTCGAAGGAATAGGCTACAGCAAACGCCACAAATCGGGGGTAGCACTGCGCTTCCCTCGTATTTTACGTTGGCGCAGGGACAAAAAAGCAGCGGATATAGATACATTGGAAAATATTAAAAAATTAATACCATAAGTTGAGTCAGAAGATAATACACAGTGAAGGATTCAAGATCGTCAATCGTTATTTTGAATCCTTGGGCAATACCCCTTTTGGCTTTCAGGTTAAAACCTGGGATCGATACATGCTGGGATACAGTGGAATGGTTATTGCCCCGACAGGATTTGGCAAGACATTTTCGGTGTTTATGGCTGTCTTGATCGATTACATGAATCATCCCGAACGCTACCAAAAAGGACTAAAATTACTATGGATCACGCCTTTGCGCTCCCTGGCAAAGGATTTGGCTAGAGCAATGCAGACCGCTATAGACGATATCGGATTAGATTGGATCGTACAGGTACGGAATGGGGACACTGATCCAAAGATCAGAGCGCAACAAACCAAAGCAATGCCCGATATTCTTTTGGTGACTCCAGAAAGCCTTCATCTCCTGCTCGCTCAAAAACAACGTGACAAATATTTCAGAAATATCCGCTGTATCACTGTAGATGAATGGCACGAACTTATTGGAAATAAACGTGGTGTCATGGTCGAACTGGCATTATCGTACTTAAAATATAAATATAAAGATCTCCAGATCTGGGGTATCACCGCCACCATAGGCAATCTGGATCAAGCGATGGATGTACTGTTGCCGGCAGCAAAAA
This sequence comes from Sphingobacterium sp. HMA12, assembly GCF_002933815.1. Classification (GTDB taxonomy): domain Bacteria; phylum Bacteroidota; class Bacteroidia; order Sphingobacteriales; family Sphingobacteriaceae; genus Sphingobacterium. The sequence goes on along the minus strand of NZ_BEYR01000001.1, from coordinate 960,181 downwards.
AGAGCGTGCAGATTATCGCAAAGGAGAAAAAGAAAATTGCGATAAGATCCATCTATCCCGACAAAGTGGAGCTCCTTCCCTGGGCCGGGCATCTTGGAGGCAATCTTGTAAATCAGGTTGTCCCCATTATACTGGAAAGCAAGAGTACGATCCTTTTCACCAATACCCGTAGCCAAAGTGAACTTTGGTATCAGCTATTACTACAAGCGCATCCCGATTTTGCGGGACAGATTGCACTGCATCACAGCTCAGTAGATGCTCACATACGCGAATGGATCGAAGAAAATCTGAGCAGTGGAAAGCTAAAAGCAGTGGTATCTACTTCATCACTTGATTTGGGCGTGGATTTTAAGCCTGTGGACACCGTGATTCAAATCGGATCGAGCAAAGGTGTCGCCAGATTTATGCAACGCGCCGGAAGAAGTGGCCACAGCCCTTTTGAAACATCCATTATCTATTTCGTTCCGACACATTCCCTGGAACTCGTCGAAGTCGCCGCTCTAAAGGAAGCTGTCAAAACCCAAACGATAGAAAACCGCGACCCCATGATCCAGAGTTTCGATGTGTTAGTGCAATTTATGGTCACGATCGCACTCGGAGGCGGTTTCCAATCGACAGAACTCCATCAGATCGTTGCCAGAACCCATGCGTTCCATTATATGGAAGATGAGGAATGGCAATGGTGTATGTATTTTATCACAGCGGGTGGCAAAATCGGCAAACGCTATGAAGAATTTCACAAAGTAGTACAGGACAATGATGGCAACTGGATAATAAAAAATAGACGCATCGCCCTGCTCCATCGGCTGAATATCGGTGCTATTGTTGGTGATGCGATGATGCGCGTAAAGTTCCTCTCGGGCGGATATATTGGTATGATTGAGGAATATTTTATCAGCAAATTGAAGAAAGGCGAACGATTTAACCTTGCTGGCCGGATTCTCGAACTTGTTATGGTCAAGGATATGACTGTATTTGTCAAAAATTCATCTGGTAAGGCCATCACACCAAGCTGGCTGGGAGGCAGATTACCACTTTCTTCCAACCTGAGCCATTTTCTACGTAAAAAACTTGCAGAAGCAATAAGTCCCGACAATACTGAAAAAGAACTGCGCTTCCTCGCGCCGTTGATCCAGAAGCAGCAAAGCCTCTCGGCCGTGCCCGGTGAGTCACAATTTCTTGTCGAGCACATCAAGACCAGAGAAGGACACCATCTGTTTTTCTATCCCCTGGAAGGCCGATTGATCCACGAAGTCATGGCTGCGCTGATCGCTTACCGGATCAGCAAACGCTATCCCATTAGTTTTTCCATGGCCATGAATGACTATGGTTTCGAACTTTATTCCGATAAAGAAATTCAATTGGATCAAGCGCAATTAACCGAGGTACTGAGCCGGGAGAATCTCATGGAAGATGTGATCAGTAGCATCAATGCTGCTGAAATGGCGAGCCGCAAATTCCGCGATATTGCTGTAATTTCAGGATTGGTGATACAAAACTATCCTGGTACCCAACAAAACAACAAATCCTTACAAGCTTCCTCTGGTATTATATTTCGTGTTTTAATGGATCACGATCCGGACAATCTATTGTTAAAGCAAGCTTTCACCGAAGTGTTCAACCAACAACTCGAGGAATACCGTCTGATAAAAGCATTTGAGAGAATAAACAATAGCCAAATCATCTATACCTTTGCAGAGGAATATACACCGCTGAGTTTTCCGATCAAAGTGGACAGTTTACGTCAGTCCCTTTCTAGTGAAGCGTTGATCGAGCGGATTCAACGCATGGAGCATGCAAATAAATCAAAACGTGGACGAAGAAAATGAATATACAGGAACAGCACATTACATTCAATAAACAAACCCTTATCCTTAACAATCAACGTACTATCTTTTGGCCGAAGCAGAATACCCTCATTCTATCCGACCTTCACCTTGGTAAAGCCGCACATTTCCGTAAACATGGAATTCCTATCCCTTCAGATACATCTAGCAGGGATCTACAAAGACTCGCTGCGCTAATTGATCACTACCAGGCGGGTAATATTTTGGTTGTCGGCGACCTTATTCATGCAGGAGTCAATCAGGAAGTACTTTTACTGGCAGCGTTTAAACAAAAATATGCTGATCTCAATTTTCATCTCGTCCTGGGTAACCATGATAGAAAGGTGGAGAAATTAGCTAAGCAGATTGATTTGATCTATCACAACGACAAATTCGAGCTGGAGCAGATCTCCTTTATACATGAACCGATCATAGCTCCTTCGGCTTTCACCATCAGTGGACATATTCATCCGGGCGTCAGTATTAAGCTTCCCCCCAATAAACATCTCCGTCTGCCCTGCTTCTGGGTCTCCGCACAGCAGATTATTCTACCGGCATTTAGCAAGTTTACGGGATTGGATAGCCGAAAAATGCCGCCGGAGTACGATTGCTATGCTTTGCACGATGAAATAATCCTGCCGCTAAAGAATAGCTAATTACATTTTAAGCTCGCCGGGGGAAATTCCATAGTATTTTTTAAACGCACTGCTAAAGTTATTCTGATGACCATATCCGGTCAGCAAAGCAACTTCATAAACTGTCATCTTATCATCCAATAGATAACTTTTGGCTTTTTCCATGCGGATTCGAGTGAGATAATCGTGGATTGTAACCGAAAAATATTCTTTAAAATCCTTTCGCAGCTTACTTTCACTTGTCAATACCTCTGCCGCGAGTTCTTTTTGTGTCGGTGGATTGGCAATACGCTGTTCGAGAATCTGCCGGGCCAGCTCCAGACGTTGCACATCTTCGTCATGGAACAACGAAACGGCCTGATCATTTTTCTCGTTATACTGCTCAAATTGGTACATCAGCAATTCAACAATGCGAGACTCGGTATGCAGCCGACGTATCTCACCTTTCTTCTTGGATTCGATGAGTTCGGCTATGGTGTGCTGCATCTCATAAGTTGCCATCAGATCTTCTTCTGAAAACGATGTATACTCCCCTTTTTCGATTTCATGTACAAACTGCTGGTGCAATAATGAATCCCGCTTAATAAGATTCAGGTAATACTCCTTGGATATCACAGCAATAAAATAGGTATACTCAATACCGGGCTCCACTTGATGAACCGATTTAACCGAAGGTATATACCGGATATTGTGCCTGCTCATACCGTAGGGCAATTTACTGTCCGCCGGTTTAAAAAATATAAATTGACTGGTAATGGTCTCTCCTTCGATCTCGGTCAAAATCTGAACAGGCCGATCAAATTGCATTTTTGAGTGCAGTATGAACAATCCAGAGGTTGAGAGCTGAAAATTTTCCATGTGAACAGGCTCCGTATGGATCGTAATTTTATTTTCTACCAAAGGTTTGTCAGGCACATAGCCGTCTGGAATTTCTTCTTCAAAAAGCCAATCAGCCAACTCAACTATTTTACTTTTCACCAACATGATTTCTATCCAAATAAGCCCAAAGCAGTTAAAATTAACAAATTAGGATGGTATTTAAAAATTATTTATAATCTATCTAAATAATTCCAGATCAATCTCCATCTCTTCCAGTTGAACATAAGGCTTCAATGTTCGTGGATTCATGATCACATTGGATTCAACCGAAAAAATCGTGTAGATTTCCTTCTGTGCCAAAACCTCCACTGGTGTACCATGAAAGAGTTTACGTCCATGTTTGAGCATCAGGATTCGGTCGGCATACATCGCTGCAAAATTAACATCGTGCACAATCAAAATAACCATAAATCCCTTCCGGGCCAATGCACGAGCAATCGCCAGCACCTTTTGCTGGTAATGCAGATCTAAAGCTGAAATAGGTTCGTCGAGCAACAGGAGCGCATCGGGATTATCCCAGATCTGTGCTAAAACACGCGCGAGATGGACACGCTGTTGCTCCCCACCTGAAAGACTCAAAAAATCCCGATCAGCGAATGCCGTGACACCACAGAGCTCCATCGTTTCGGCCACCACCTGATAATCACGCACTGTGGGCGTATTCTTATAATGCGGATACCTCCCCATTAATACAATCTCTTCCACCTTAAAACTCAATGTCATCTGTTGCTGCTGACTCATAAGGGCCCTGCATTTGGACAATGTCGCTGCATCGTACGCAGACAACAATTTGCCATTGAAATGAATCTGTCCGGAATCAGGCTTCTTTTCACCGCACAGGAGCCCCATCAAGGTAGACTTTCCGGCCCCATTGGCTCCAAGGACAGCTAAAATCTCACCTTTACGAACCTGAAAGGTAATGTCTTTCAGCAGTTTTCGGCCTTTCACCTCATAGTTGATTTTTTCTACACGCAACATAAAAAATAGTATTTAAACATCCGAAAGAAGACTATTTATCCTTTATTAAAATATACAAAAATACAGGCGTCCCCAACAGGGCAGTAATCACACCAATAGGTAATTCTATGGGTGCTACCAATACCCGGGCAATAACATCCGCCAGCGTCAGCACCAAAGCGCCTAAAAGCAGCGAGCCCGGAAGTACAAAACGATGATCTGGCCCTCCCATCAGACGTACGGTATGCGGGACAATAAGTCCTACAAAACCAATAATCCCCGAGACAGCTACCGAGGCACCGACAGCCAGAGTCGATAAGATGATCACCCATCTTTTTACACGATCAGTACGCATCCCCAATAAGTCAGCCTGGAGTTCACCCAGGGCAAATGCATTCAAAGACTTTCCAAAAAACGGAAGAATAAGCAGGGAAATACATATAAAAGGACCTATAGCCATTAAATTGTCCCAGGTTGCACCGCCCAAACTGCCCAGCATCCAAAACGTAATGGTGCGAAGCTGTTGCTCTGTAGACATGTAAGTCATCAAACCTGTCAGCGCGCCCGCAAATGCATTGATGGCGATACCTGCCAACAGCATCGTTGTCACATTGGGGCGGCCATTTTTACTGGCAATGCGATACACTAAAAATGCAGTTAGTCCGGCACCAACGAAAGCACCAAAAGCCAAAATATAATAACCCAGCCACGCTGACAGCGAGGTCAACAGGAACGTTTCAAATGCGATAATCAACACAGCGAACAAGGAGGCGCCAGAAGAAATACCGATTAACCCGGGCTCTGCGAGCGGATTTCGAAAAATTCCCTGAATGGCGGCACCTGAAATACCCAAGGCGGCTCCGACCAAAAGCCCCAGTAATAAACGTGGCATACGGATCTCAAATAAAACGTCGGCATGCATGCTGTCTTGATTAGAAATTGCAGACAAATGCAGCTTCTGCATGAGCATGGATAAAATATCCCCCGGAGGTATATGATAGGCTCCCAGACCTAATGCAATAACACACGTAATAAACAATATCAGGCTCAAAGCCAGCAATATTAACTTTTGTTTCTTCTGCACCTGATCTATTTTGAATCCATTACTTTTCCAAATCCACGGTGCAATTCCAAGATCGCATCAGGTAATCTATTACTAAAGTTGACTAGTAAGGAGGCATTCATCACCAGTATACGTTCATTTTTACCGGCATTCGTAATACGCATCCCCGGCAATTTAAGAATAGCTTCTTTTCCACCTAAGCTACTCGCACCAAAATCAAACAGTAATATAATATCTGGATTGGCCTGTACCAATGCTTCTGTCGTATACGGCTTGAAATCCGAAAATTCCTGTACAGCATTCTTTCCACCAGCTAAACTGATCATCGCATCCAGGCTGCTACCCTTTCCTGCTACACTCATTGTCCCTGTTCCGCGTGCATACAAAAACAATACTTTCGGAACTGCTTTACCTTTATTTTCTTTTTTCACCAATGCTAGTGTATGATCCAAACTTATTTTTGTATGTGATACCAAAGATTTCCCTAAGGATGGCTCACCGATAGCATCCGCCACTTCCTGGATATAGCGTAAAGCGCCAGTAGCAGAATAATTCGGTTTGACCGCAACAAACTTTACACCGGCGGCACGGATCTGCTGAATGACTGCATTGGCCACATCTCCCTCATTTGCCAGTACAAGCGTAGGTTTAAAAGACAATACCCCTTCTGCAGACACAGAACGGTTTTTACTCACCCGTGGCAATGCCGCTGCAGCTTTTGGGGAGATGCTGGTCACATCTGTTGCGATCATGCGATCGCCTAAACCAAGCCCATAAATTGTTTCCGTCAGCGAACTGTTCAATGTAATAATCCGTTGCTGCGCGTTTGCCCATCCGCCGATATGCAGCAAACAACATAGCATAATTAAGTAAATTCTACGCATCTCTTTCTTTAACTCCTTTAAAACTGTACAGAATTTTGATTCCAATTTTTCGATACAGCACTTTTATTTGACTACAAAACAAATCAATAATCAGTCTAAATACAAATTATTTTCAATCCATATAAATAAACTCAAACAGCAAGAAAAATAAGATATACAACTGTAAAACAGATTAATACACTTCAAAACCAACTCCTTTATCAATAATAAAAATCGAATTAAATAGAATTTATGACAATTTGCATATAGAAAAATCCAATAGTATTCCCGTTTTTTGTAACATTATTTAGAATGATTAAAAATAAAAATAGTGTTTAAAAGCCTCTCTTCTATTCGAACAAGCACCCTGATAGCCCTATGCGCATGCCAGATCTACACTGTGCAAGCACAAGAAAAATGGAAAATCTCGGGTGTATTAAAGAACGAATCCAATAAAGGCGTCGCCAATGCGACCGTCTATTTGTATCCAGATAAATATGCTTTTAAAACAGATACCGCAGGGAGGTTTCAATTTAACAAACTCTATGCGGGCCGTTATGAACTTGTCGCACAAGCATTAGGCTATAAGGAACTGCGTCAATTTGTAGACTTGACGGATAAAAACCAGCAACTCACCATCACTTTACAAACCGATAACCGCCAGATTGACGAGGTCGAGGTCAACCGCAAATTGGAAGCCGTTGATAACCTGATCAAAGCCGAAAATGCAGCTATGCCGGTCAAGGTCATTACCAAGAGGGAGATTGAACTGATGGGGAGCCGGAGGTTAGACGAAGTGCTGAAAGAGCAGACCGGCATGGCGATCGTGAATGATATAGCAGGTGGCTCAAGAGCTGTTGGTGTGCAAATTCAGGGGTTTAGCAGCAACTACGTTATGGTCTTGGTCGATGGGCAGCCCATGCTTGGCCGTAATAGCGGCAATTTTGACCTTTCACGTATTTCAGTGACCAATATCGAACGCATTGAAATTATCAAAGGAGCATCTTCCTGTTTATATGGTAGCGATGCACTTGGTGGTGCCATTAATATTATTACTCGCCATGGCGCCATTACCCCACAAGCGCATGCTTCGCTTCTCTATGGCACGCTAAATACAGTCGATGCGACAGTAGAAGGCGAAACACCATTTTCCAATCAGCGCGGCAGCGCTGTTGTCTCCGGCAACTATTACCGTACGGATGGTTTCAATACCGACAAACAATATCTCAGTTCAAAAAGCACGACATTTCCTCCTTATACAAATTACAGTTTTCAGGGGCGGCTACGTTATCGCACCAGTAAACATGGGACATTGGGCATCACAGGCCGATTTGCAGCGCGTGAATCCGAAATGATCAATGCCTGGTCTGAGGACCGCACCTTGCAGGATAAGCAAAAAGACCAAGACATCAATCTATCAGCCAGTTACGACCACAATTTTGATTCGGGTCTGCGTAGCATGACACGATATTACTTTTCCAGATTCCATTCGCAGATTGCGGCACAGTGGCTGCAACAAGGAGTTTTGGCCAGCGCTGAAGAATTTGGCCAAAATGTACATCGCATCGAACAACAATTTGCCTACAGTCCGGTGCAACAACTTAAGTTCACCGGTGGAATAGGTGGCAGTGTAGAGCAAATGGACAATCAGGACCTGGATGCCCAACGCTCACTCAACAGTGCATTTGCCTACCTCCAAACCGAGTGGAAACCCTTTGATCGTCTTCTTACGACACTAGGCCTACGTTATGACCACACCAATGTGTACAATGGGCATTTGAGTCCAAGTTTAGGTTTACAATACCATATCAGTCCAACCCTATTGATTAAAGGCGGGGTTGGTGCAGGATTCAAAGCGCCAGACTACAAGATGCGCTATCAGGTCTTCTTCAACCCAGCCGCCAACTATCTTGTGGTGGGAAGCGAACGAGTAGCCGACGTTATTGCCGCCATGGACCAAGCGGGTGAATTGAGCTATAAAAATAGTTATATGCTGAATTTAGTTGCAGGAAACCTCAAGGCCGAAACTAGCCTTTCCAACAATATTGGGCTGACCTGGAATCCTTCCGGCAAATTTCAGGCAGATCTCTCCCTGTTCTATCATCGGATCAACAATCAGATCAATACGGTCAGTGTCGGTAATGGTACCAGTATCGCCCAGATCTACAGCTACCGAAACCTGCCGAAGGCGATGAACAAAGGTTTTGAAGTCTCGATAAGTTATCAGGCAACCAGGGATCTGCAATTATCCATGGGTTATCAATACCTGATCGCAAAGGATCTCAGTGTGTTGGATAGCATCGCAGCGGGCAACTACCCCTATAATCAGATCAATGATGCAGCCACTGATCTTTATCGGCAAAGCAAAAAATCAGATTATTGGGGTATTGAAGATCGCTCGCGCCATATGGTCAATTTCAAAGCACAGTACGAATACAAGCCCTGGGGAGTCAACGTCAATGCCCGTATTAATTTTCGCGGAAAGACCCCCTTTCAGGAATATAACGGGAATCAATTTATTGACAAGTACGACATCTTTATCCCCCACCATACACTCCTGAATATGACGATCGAAAAAAGTCTGATGAACCGGAGATTAACCCTCCGTCTGATCGGCGATAACCTATTCAATTTCACCAGCCGTTATCTCTTAGGACAGCCCGGACGGGTCATTATGGGCGGAGTGAGTTACCGATGGATGAAAGATTAAAGGTTGGAGATTGGAGATTGGAGATTGGAGATTAAAGTTAAAGAGAAATACAATAAAGTAAACAAACAATGAGAACAATTAACATCATTATAGCAGAATGTAGCATCTGGCTTTCTTTTCATAAGCTTGGACGTTGTATTTTTTCAGGTTTTCTGGCGCTTATGCTCCTATCCTGTGGAAAGGATAAAGACTATACGATCGGATTGGAAGATGGCAAAAGCGTTGTCATCAAAGATCTTGCGGGCGATACCGACGCCGCCATGGGGGACGGAGCCGAGGGCAAGGAAAAACGGCCATTCTACACCTTTCTATTTCGCTTTAAAGATCAAAAGCAAATCTGGATCAAGACAAAGGCTGATTCCGCCCAATGGTTAAAAACAAAAGACTGGGATATTGCATTTACAGGTCCTTATAATTCCGAAGTCTTTGTCAATAATGCTGTGGATGAATTCAATCCCGGTTATCAGGGTGAAGCCAACAATACAGCTGTTATGCTCTTAAAACAGTCTTACCAAAGCCTTACGGTCGCCCCTTCAGATGAAGAATTCAATAAAAGCGGCACCGGTAAAATCGGCTGGGCATCCAACTCTGAATCGCTCGGCTGGTTTCAGTATAGCCTGAGCACGCATATTATGCAGGCCCTCCCAAACCGTACTTATGCCATTCGCCTACCTGATGGCAAATATGCCAAATTGCAATTGATCAATGCCTATAAGGGAAATCCCTCAGCAGTGACCAATATGAACTGGCCTGCCCCCTACTACACTTTTAAATATTACGTGCAGGAAGATGGTAGTAAGAACTTGAATACAAACACATTATGATAAGGAAAAATTACACAATTAAATTAAAGATGAACAAATTATTTACAACAGCAGCACTTGTATGTGCATTGAGTTTGGGTTTTACTTCTTGTAGCAAGGATGATGATAAGGGTGAAGAAAACAAACTGAGCGATGCAACAGCTGTCACGGCCATTGCTACGATCGAAATTCCCGCAGGCGCAAAAGTTTTCTATGATTTTAAAACAAATACTGTTCAGGAAGAAGGTAAGGGTATGATCAACCTTTCAGGAACCTATGGTTCAACATTGCAAAATACTTCAACTGCCAACTACAAAATGGGTTATTTCGACAAAGAAAATACTTCAATAGAAAAGTTGACACTTTCTTCAGTATTAAGTGCGGATATTAAATTAACAGACAAATTAGGGATTGAATTTGCAGGTAAAAATCAACCTACTAAGGACCCGAACTGGATAATTTATGATCATGAAAATAATTATTCCGTAGATGCAAAGCCAAATCGTTATGTTGTGCTATTTAAAGGCGAAAAATTAAGCGCGACAAGCGACGAACTATATGTTATTCAAGCTGGCAAAATTACTGCCCTTCGAGGAGATGCAACTTATAATATCAACTTCAAAAAGTTTTTAAAATAGTCCAAATGGAATTATAAACCCAGCTAAAAATCCGAAGTCTTATACTATTGAATTCGTATTTCTAGCTGGGTTTAGCAAACATTACTTCATTTTAACATCTCGGATAATGGACACCTAGCTCGCCACACCCCGTAAGTATCAAAAAAGTTAAAACCAAAATTAATATATAAAATATCATTTTTCATACACAAGTAATAGGCTAAACTCTTTATCTTTACTATTATTTAGAATGATTTTAAATAAATATAAATATAACACATGAAGATATCAAGACAGCTTACCAGAACAAAGTACATTGCATTGCTCTGCATTGGTCTAGCAATCAATACCGCTTGCAGCAAGTCAGATCCGACAACAGAACCTGTTGTCGAACCACCGAAAGAAGAAGAAAGCAATACCGGGCTTTACAATAAATTAATATCCGTGCGCAACTTTGCTGCTACAGATAAAAACGATGGTAACAACGCAGCAGCTCCCGTTTATTACAGTCTGGAAACCAACAAAGCAATGCCAGAAACACATCGTCAGACCCGTAATTGGGATATTTCATTTAGTAGTATCTTTAATAGCGCAGCGTCAGGTAATAATGGTACAAACAACACAAATCTCGGTTATGGTAACAACGCTACTGGTGGTATCCTAATCGTCGAGAAAGCATTCGACGAAGTAACGGAAGTGCCAGCTGATGCTGAATTCAAGGTGATCGGCGATGCGATCGGGATGGATCAGAATGGAGATGAGGGAAATGGTGTAGGCTGGTGTTTATACGATTTTTTTGGAATCTTAGTCAAACAACATACTTCAAACAGGGAAACTGAACATGTTGCTTATGCGCTTGGAAATGGGCTGACATTACTTAACGGAAAAGTAATTAAACCACGGACGTTAATTGTTCGTACGGCAAAAGGTAACTACGCCAAGATTAAGCCTTTGTCCATGTATAAGGATCTTTTAAAACCTGAGCAATGGTTCAAAAGTTCTCCCCATGTATTTATCTCCTTTGATTATGTCCTTGTGCCAAAAGGCAGCAAAACATTTGAGATAAAACCTTAAACAGTACAATTCTTATTCAAAAAAAACCGGATATACGGTCGAGGTACATCCGGTAACAAATTGACTAATTAACATATATTTATTAACTAGCCCACTGTAGAAGTGGCAAAATTACGAAAAAGAAATGAAAATCAAATTCACAACTTTATCCATTGCCTTAGGTCTTGCCGCGATTGGCATGACAACATCATGTAGCAAAGACAATCCACTTGCACCCAGTGTAGAGGAACAATCACTCAGCAAACGTGCTGTTACGCCTTCGACGACGATTGGCGGTACGGTAAACTTTACCGCAAGCGGTACAAAAGGATATTTAAAAACCATCGCTACGGGCACTTATGGTGCTCGGAATTTCCACCAAGGTACGGTGCCTGATTTAGTGGATACCACACAATGGAAAAATCCAGCAAGTACTTATTATTACGATTTGATCAATAATGACGGCGGCACATCGGCTAGTTACGATTTTCAATTTAGTGGTACAGCCAATGCAAGCCTGACTGTAAATACAACAAAATATAATCTGTACTACGTCAATACAGGTTTTGATGCTGTGACAGTGTCTACTACAGGTACATTGATTTCAACAGGAACTGCAGGTTCCAACAGTGTCAACGGGACAGGAAATCCATCAAGCGCAGGTTGGTATATTTATAACCTCAGCAATCACATTATGAGCAGCTATGGCCCAAGAACGTATATCTTGGTCAATAAAACGACAAATACAAAATGGAAATTGCGCTTAAATAGCGTATATAAGGATGAAGTACCTAATGCCGCATATGCAGCAACCAATTTCCCTTTTATGAGTTTCGACTACAAAAAGCTAAACTAATAAGTTAGCGTACTTTTTGATAAGAATTGTAAATTTTAAATCCGGTATCGGGCATAGCTGATACCGGTTACTACTCCCAATTAACAATGAAAACTAAGTTATTAACCCTACAAAAATCAATACTAACTTCGGGTGTCTTAATAGGAAGCCTATTGATCTCATCTTGCACCAAAACTGAAATTCAGTCTTATGAAAAAGAAGAAATGGCACGAATCAGCAGTTTCAAAATTATCAATACCAATAAAGAAATTATTGGCGCAATCGATAATACAGACAAAACTATTACTGTTACCATTCCAGCAAATCTTTATATGACGAGTCTGGAGCCAGAAATAAAAGTTGCATCAGGAGCTACTTTAAAACAGGGTGCGGATACTTTACTTACCGATATGGTGGACTATTTTACAAAAGGACGCAACATACAATACCCCGTGACGGCCACAGATGGAAGTAACGCGACCTATACGCTAACCATCAAAAGTGATCAAATCCCACTCAATCCGCAGGAAGTCAGTACAGATTTAAACAATCCCATTGCCTATGATCAAACGTTCTGGTATACCAGAAATGATATTTATGTATTTAATACCCTTCCGTCATATCCCTATATCGCGACACCGGAAAGTGATCTTGAACTGGCAAAAGCAAGTTTAGTTGATAAAAACGGAAAGGAATATCCATTTAAAAGTGTCTCATCCGCAACGACCCCTTCGATCGAAAAAGCTTATATGCTGCTTAATCTAAACGATATAGAAGGACGAGTAACTGGAAGCGGACGGGACATTCAATATAACAAAGTGCCTGCTGCAGGTGATTATTTTATTAAGCTCCGCTATTATAGCCGCGAAGTTACTTTAAAAAATCCGATTCGAATTTTTTACAATAACTAACCATTCAGAATGTTAATAAAAAGTGGATCGTCAGATCAGCTAAAAAAAGCCAATTTTAATCGACTACCGAAAGTCATTATTATTCATATGAAAACAAGATACACCATATATACCTTTCCTGCTTTGTTACTACTCGTAGGAATACTCTTCTCAGGCTGTAAAAAAGAATATGAGATTGCTCCGACTCCATATACAGAAATTACGTCATTCAAAATACCCTACAACGGGGGCAAGGATACAATAGTAGCCGCGGTCGATGGTCAGAACATCTATATATCATGGCCGGGATCTACTGAATGGCCTGTTCCAGAAACAGTCAGTCCCGTGATTAAGATAGCTAAGAATGCCAGTATTAGCCCCGCCTCAGGAACAGCAATTATACTTAAAGATGGCGCCCAATATGAGGTAAAAGCTCAGGACGGCACGACCAAAGTCTATACTATAAAGCTTTCCAATGGAGCCGTATTGCCATCATTCCTTGATGAAGAAACAATAAACACGCTCCATGTAGGAGGCACATATTCAATCCAATTACGCAATCTTGCTACCGATGGAAGTGATAGCCTTTTCTTGGTAAATGATCAAAATAAATTGTTTAAATTAATCGCTGTTTCGCAAATTCCACTGGGAAGTTTTCAATTTATAGCTGACCAATACGACGGTACAGGTATTCCTGCCGGTGATTATTACGTCCAAATAAATAATAAATACAAAGTGCCCGTCAGAAGCAGTAAAAAAATAGTTAACATTCCTTCGGGAAACATCTATCCCTACCCCTATTTCAATCATACGAAAATCTGGGAAGTAAAAAGGGGTGATGAAATTAGTATCCCAATCCGACATCTATCGAATCAAACTGTGTTTTCAGGAGTTATTTTTAATTTCATAAACGAATCCGGCTATCCAGATGCTTTTCCTTTGGAATTTTTAGCTACCTCAGAAGACCTAAAGTCAATCCGTGTCAAGATTCCGAATGATGCACCGACAAATGTATCAACTTCGCTTAGTGGTGGGATATTACTTAATTTATCAGGAGATTGGTCTACCTTTTTGACTTCCCCCTATTATCAGTATCCGATCAAAGTTATAGAATAAAAATCCTGTCGTTTTTCATAGATGATAAATCAGAAAACAGCATAAAAAATTGGAAATAAATACGAATCTTTGTATAGAATCGTTATAAATAAAAGAAAGAACATGTTAAGTCAACATATCAAAGAGCAGACGCACGCTGCTCACCAAAACGTAGAAGGAACGATCGTGCGCCAATTGAAAAATATTCGTTCTGAAGCAGATTATGCCGAGGTATTAAAAGGCTTCTATGCTTATTTCCGTGCAGTGGAAGATAGCATCGCTCCTTTTGTTACAGCCGAAGTATTACCCGATCTAGCAGAACGCCGCAACTCTTCGTATATCAAAAGCGATATTGAAGCTTTGGGAGGTAACGTCGAAAATCTTCCTGAAGCAACGGCTCCGGCGGTAACAAATGTACAGGAGGCCCTTGCATCTTTATATGTATTGGAAGGATCAATTATGGGTGGCCCATACATCGTGCAGATGCTAAACAAATATGGCGTCAACAAAGGGACAACCTTCTTTGAAGGCTATGGCGAAAATAGCCGTGAGATGTGGGCTAGATTTACCGCTGTATTGAATAAATATGCTGCGGATCCTGCAACTTATGATCGTTCGGCAGAAATTGCAAACCAAACTTTTTATAACTTTGGTGAAGTATTCACGCCTATTGCCAGTGCAAACTAAATAGGCTGAATATTGTTTAACCCTTCAAATGGAGCAAAAAGACAATAATAGAGACAATAAATCAAAATGGTTGAAGCGTGCCGGCATGGGGGCATTTATCTTCTTCCTGGCAAAGGGACTTGTGTGGCTAGCGGTATTTTTTTTCGCAGCGAAGTCCTGTAGTTGGTCTATTTAAGTAAAATAAAGCAGCCACCATCTTTATCTAAAATAAAGATGGTGGCTGCTTCTCTTCATGAAACACTTGTTTAGAAGTACGGCTTTTAGCATACGTTGCTATGTCAAACAGTATTCCCACTTTCCTTACAGCCACTTCGCCAATGAATCGGCACCTCTTCATATTAGCCATTTTTCTTCAATAATCCTCGCCCCTAGATAGTCCAAAATTTTCTGTAACTCCCGCAACTGCTATACTTTATTTCGTCTAGTCACTGGGCACGATATTCTTTATCCGTGTTGATACTTTTCCTTGTGTCACAGCCTATAGCGCTGATAATACGCTTCGATCAGATTTTTAAGTTCATTGAAATCAATCGACAACTGATCGGCCGAAACCGCAAGTCCATTGGCAATAACATGTTGTTGTACCTGCGAAGAGAGCTGCTGAATATGATTCTCCGGATGATGTAACTTCAAAAAAACAAATTGCACACCATGGGCCATTCCCATAGATATTGATTGAATAGCTGTCCATTTTATTGCTCCAATCTTTTTGCCTACAGGTGTGCCTTTATATTGTATGCCCGTTGCGTTCAATATCAGACCGGTTCGATCTTTATCAAATAGGCTTTTTAGACCGGCAATTATAAAATAGATCCCCAAACATCCCAACATTAACATCATTGTACCGTGAGCAATTCTTATTTTTTCGGCGACAAAGAAAATATAGTAAGCAAAGGCCAATGCCGCCACAGTAAACACTACACCTAACAGTAGTATTTTTAGCCGTTTTTTGTTGTCAAATTCTATAATGGTCTCATTCATCATACGATTTTACTTTTTTTACAATTCCCACTTATTGAAGTCCCTTACGATTCGTCAAACGATTTTGCCATGTTCTATTTTTGCCGAAAAAATTTTATCCATCATTCACAGACAATTTATCCGGTGACCAAAGATGCAGCCTAACCGACAAACCATATAAGCAGGACAATCAGCCACTGAATGGTGATACAGATCCAGAACGGCCTATTGTCTGCTTCCGTAAGTATTTCCAATACAGCAATAAATTTGGACTTCACCAGATCATAAAAGCTATTGTTATTGTCCAGGTCTAAACTGTCAAACTTAATTTTGTTCAATCCAAATACCACAATACGCTTGATCCATGGATTTTCAATCTGTGTATTTTTCACTTGATTTATCAATTTAAGTTTAGCGAAGGTATAATCACCTGCATTTTGAACGATGTCAGGCTGGTTGGATTGGAAAACCAATAACACTTTGTCCAATGCAGGTATGATAAGATCATCCTGTCTCTCCTCGACTACCTTACCGGCGACTGTCGAGAAAACATATTTATTGCTAAATAAGAAAAGGAGTATCGGCAAAAGGATCAATCCGATCAACCACAAAAATTTTCCGATGGTTTGCGTATGATCACGCATTGAAAAAAAAGAGCCTTCGCTATTGCTTCTAAGCAGCAAGTATCCAACAACTAGATAGAACACCGTGGACAAGATAGCCAGCAGATAATGTTTCAATAAGGTTTTTGTTGCTATAACAGTTAGTTTTTTAATGTAAGACAAATTCGCATTCATAATGGCATCGTATAATTTACTTAGCTAAATTAAAATTAATCCCATCAAATTTCTTATTGAATTCCAATTCGCCCGTTACCATTTTAAATTCGTTGCAGTTTAACTTCTATTCGTATTTCGGCGACTTATTTCCAAGTTAAACCTATGGAATATCATTGTTACTGATTTTATAATTGACAAATAACTCCCATATCACATAAAAAAATAAAAAAACTTGCGTAGTTAAGTAGCGACATATATATTTGTAGCTAAATAACTTCACAATGAATTTAAGACGAGATGTTTTCCAAGCCATAGCAGACCCAACGAGAAGAGCCATACTTCTTCTCTTGGCTTCACAATCGATGACAGCAGGGGCTATTGCCGCAAACTTTAACACCGCGAGACCGACCGTTTCCAAACACCTGCAGATTCTCAGTGAATGTGAACTGCTTAAATCTGAACAAAATGGCCGTGAAATTTACTACCAGCTCAACGCACCTAAAATGAAAGAAATAGCAGATTTTATCGAGCCATTCCGAAGCATGTGGGATGACCGTTTTAATAAATTGGAAGAAATCATGAAAAACTATAAAGACAAATAAAATGGAAAAGAAAACAAAAATCCATGCCGAAGATGGTAAACAGGAAATTTTGATTACCAGAGAATTTGACTTGCCCCTAAATTTGCTATTCAAGGCTTATGAAGAAGCTAAAATCTTCGAACAATGGATGGGAACCAAGGTGTTAAAATGGGAGAATAAACGACATGGCTCTTTTGCTTTTGAAACCTTCCACAACAATACGGTCGCCTTCAAAGCAAATGGAACAATACACGAATTTATAGCTAACGCAAAAATCACAAGAACTTTTGAAATGGAAGGTACTCCCTTCCCCGTCCAATTAGAATACCTAAACTTCGAAAAGATAACAGACACGAGCAGTAAACTGATCATGCACATTGTATTTAAATCCGTTGAGTTTCGTGACCAGCTCCTCCGGATGCCTTTCGCTCAGGGTATCAATATGGCGCATAACCGGCTCCAGGATATGGTGTCCAAATTGGCATAAACCTAAAATTTTCACTAAACCAAAGTAACAAATGAACCTAAAAGCAGCACATTTCTTCGAAAACGCCTCGAGATGGAACGAAGAATTCAATTTATTACGCAAAATTGTCACCGAAAACAAGGCTCTCGTGGAAGATTACAAATGGATGCACCCCTGCTATACCTTTGGAGGAAAGAATGTTGTCCTGATTCATGGATTTAAAGATTACTGCGCCCTATTATTTCACAAAGGCGTACTGCTAAAAGATCCTAAACAGCTATTAATTCAACAAACTGAAAACGTTCAGTCCGGCAGACAGCTGAGATTTACCAATATTGAACAAATTATAAATCTGAGCGAGACAATAGCTGATTATATCCAAGAGGCTATATCGGTTGAAAAGTCCGGAGCAAAAGTCAATATGCGAAAAACTGAAGATTATCCGATTCCGGACGAATTCGCAAAAGCCCTAAATGAGGATAAAGAACTTAAAGCTGCTTTTTCATCCTTAACTCCGGGCCGTCAGAAAGGATATCTATTTTATTTCAATCAGGCAAAACAAGCAAAAACACGTGAATCAAGAATCGAAAAGTATTATCAACATATTTTGGATGGAAAAGGTATAGATGATTAAAAATGCCATACAGCGGACAACCAATGTAATTATTATAGGACTACATTGATGCTATCCCGAAAGATGGGCCTAATATCGACTCGAAGTGAACTTATCGTGACTGCAGTCCGTAATATGAGCGGAATTTGATAACTTTGATCTGCGATGTGAAACAGCATCCAAACCAATATGTGTGCTATCGGTACATCATGTACGATTACACTAAAAACACTTAATTTTACACAAGGAGCGTATAAACATGAATAAAAAAATTTTCCTGTTCATCTGTGGCTTACTACCATTCCTGACACAGGCCCAGCAACAAATTAATAGCAAACCACGTCCAAATATTGTTTTTATACTAACCGACGACTTCACCGCGCAAGCATGGGGTGTCTACGGGGGAGTTTTAAAAGATATTGTGAAAAACCCAAATATTGAAAGCCTTGCCAGACAGGGCGCGATACTGAACAATGCTTTCTGTACAAACTCCATTTGCACGCCGAGCCGGGCGGCCATTCTTACCGGACAGTACAGCAATAAAAACAAGGTATATACCCTTGATGATGCATTAGACCCTAACAAAGAAAATATCGCCAAAGACCTGCAACATGCAGGTTATCAAACGGCTGTTTTCGGAAAATGGCATCTCAAAAACAGGCCCTCAGGATTTGATGAGTATCGGGTATTGCCCGGACATGGTGTCTACCATAACCCCACATTCCTTTCCAAAGACAACTGGAATGACAAAGAAGAGGCTGGCACTCCCTATCAGGGCTATGTCGATGATATCACAACAGACCTGAGTCTTGAATGGTTATCAAAACGCAATCCGGAAAAGCCTTTCTTTTTGCTTTGCCATTACAAAGCAACACATGAGCCCTTCGAATTTGCTGACAGGTTCAAGGATCTATACCAGGATATTGAGTTTCCTTACCCCGCAACATTTTTGGATTCTGGCGCAACGACAACAGGGAGGTCTTTTGAAGGCCAGCCACTTGAAGAACTTGGTCATCGCTATGAGCAAGCCTCAACAGGGCCTTTCTGGACGTCCTACCCTGATCTTCCCTTCTCTACCAAGGGGATGAGTGCGATCGATGCCCGCAAAAAAATCTATCAAAAAATGATGAAGGATTACCTGCGTTGTGTAGCCGGAATAGATGACAATCTTGGAAAGATCATGCGCTACCTCAAAGCGGCCAAATTAGATGAAAATACGATTGTCATCCTTTCCTCTGACCAGGGGTATTTCTTGGGCGAACATAATTTTATGGACAAACGCCTCATGTATGAAGAGTCACTACGCATGCCTTTCATCATCAGTTATCCTAAAGAAATTAAGGCTGGCAGTAAGCTGGATGATATGGTTTTAAATATTGACTTCGCGGCACTATTCGCGGATTATGCCGGCATAAAAAAACCGTCTTACATACAAGGAGAAAGCTTTCGTAAAAATCTGAAAGGAAATACACCAAGTAATTGGCGCTCTTCCATGTATTACCGCTATTGGCAACATGCCCCAATACGCCCGGCACACTTGGGTGTACGTGATGAACGCTATAAACTGATTTATTTTTATGGACAGCCTCTCGAAATGACCGGCAGCGACAAAAAGACTACAGCAGCAGCCTGGGAATTTTATGACTTACAAAAGGATCCTATGGAAACACATAACGCCATCCATGACAGGCAATATGCAAAAGAAATCAGTCGCTTAAAAAAGAAACTCGTTAAATTGAAAGCCGAAGCAGGTGACAATGATGAAAACCGGCCGGCATTTCAACAACAATTACGCAAAGAAAATCTGATCGAAAAATAGGTTACTTATTAAGGAAGCGGAACTACCCCTATGGGACAGTTCTGCTTCCTTTCGCCTCTATCTCGTAATTAAACAGCAGTATAGCCGCCATCAACCAAATAATAACCACCGGTCATAAAAGATGACTTTTCGGAGCTCAGAAACAACACCAGTTCTGCCACCTCTTCAGCCTTCCCTAAACGACCAATAGGATGTTTACTGATCAACGCATGAACGTGCTCCTCATCCAAATTTTTGAGCAAAGGCGTATCGATATATCCCGGTCCTACAGCGTTGCAGCGAATATTTTTCTGACCATAT
Organism: Sphingobacterium sp. HMA12; assembly: GCF_002933815.1. Taxonomy (GTDB): domain Bacteria; phylum Bacteroidota; class Bacteroidia; order Sphingobacteriales; family Sphingobacteriaceae; genus Sphingobacterium. The sequence goes on along the minus strand of NZ_BEYR01000001.1, from coordinate 939,750 downwards.
TCTGCACCTATATTTTTAGTTAGACCTACTACAGCATGTTTTGCCGCAGTATAAGCGCTTGACATAGGGGCAGCAACTGTCCCGTGAATCGAAGCCATATTGACAATAACTCCAGCACCATTTGCCTCCATGGCCTCAAGCTGGTATTTACAACCATAGAATACTCCATTGAAATTAATATCAATCACCTTTTTCCAGCCATCCAAACTATAGTCTCCTGTCAATGCTGCCTCACCTCCGATACCCGCATTATTACAGGCAATATCCAATTTCCCATAGGTGCTTACGACAAAACGCACTAAGGCCTCATTATCTTCCGCCAAAGAACTATCTGCCTTAAAAAAAGCTGCTTCAGCTCCTGATGCTTTAATCTGTTGCACCGCATCCTGACCTGCTTGCTCATTAATATCCGATACCACAACTTTCGCTCCTGCTTTTGCATATGCCAAAGCAACTGCTAACCCTATACCGGAGCCAGCCCCTGTCACCAAGGCAACTTTATCTGCTAAAATATCCATAGTATATAAATTTTATGACATATACAATTTACCAATATTTTAACGCAATCTGTCCAACCTGCGCTCCTACAACAAAAAAAAGAAACTCAAATGACATTCCCGCGGCATTCAATAGACTAAAAAAATAGCTCCATCGTTACGAACAATGGAGCTATAATACCTGTACGGATAAGCGCTTTTAATCTTGGAGCTGGGGGTATTTTTGATACAGTCGGTTAAGAAAAAAACGACCCATCAACTGAAGTTTTGACTGCGTTTCAAACATACCCGGTCCCGGAGATATAATGCCATCTGGCATCCTTTGTACGGCGCCATAATAGATAATATCAAGCCCATTTCCATTGACATCAAGATGCATCTTTTTAGGTTTCAATCCCATGATAGATCCCATTCGGGTAACTTTCTCCGAATTACTGATCTGCACAGGTCGGGCGTCCAATAACGTTTCGTGATCAAAGACCAAATGGTCTCTTGCTTCGCCGTCATCAAAAAAGACATAATGCAATTCATTATTACTGAGAACGAGATAAGAAGCATTATCACGTTCACTGTATCTCGCCTTCACCCCTACAGCCGCCCAAGCTACTGTTTTAGCTGCTGTTGCGGCAGCCGAAGCTACTTTATCCCCCACCGTTGCAATATAGGCACACTGCGTAAATGCCTCAATCGGCGCCCCATTCATCTGTTTGCTTAGTTCTCGAAACTCCTGGCGCAACAACTCATCCTTAATTCCAGAGGCCAAAGCGATCCCAGCCTCACCTTCGTACTTTCGAGCAGTCTCTTTTTGCTTTTTCATCATGATGATAGAAATGAAAACGCAGACTGCCACAATCACAACAAAAATACCGATGTATAAAATCATATTATTATAATTTAGAAATTGGTTAATAATTCACAAATAAATTGAGCGCCAAAAAAGAGGATATTGATTATCAGTATCCTCTTTTCGTGGTAGTCCATAACAAAAATTTTGCCAAATTAGAGTATCCGATCTGGATAATGAATATTATTTAATGCCGTCTGATGCATATCTACCCAGATATCGCTGTAGGACTGATTCAATAACCAATTTGGGGAACTACGCATATCCGCATCTTGATCATTATTATAAATGGAAGGAAATTCCGATTCCTTTGCCCTTAGCAATACAACGATCGTTCCTTTCATCTTGAGCGGAAGATCACCCAAAATGAGATTATAGAACCCTTCTTCGATCAGAGCCGGGCTAAAGCGTTCAAGACTATCGTAACTTCTTTCCAATTTACCAATAAGCTTCTCCAGTTCCTTTGGATAATGACGTTCGACATAAGACTCAAAAAGCCCTGTCCCCCTATTATAAGATCCTGCCTTCATTAAGTTGAGCGCTTCATTGCGGTACACTTGCAGAAGACGATCAGCATTTAAATCGGAATAACCTCCGTCCAGGGGTTTTCCATCACGACGCAAGGCCCAAACCTTAAGCCCTTGAAGCCTTTCTGATTCAGTAAAATTATTCCCTTCCATTCCGAATGTTCTAAACAGTCCTTATTTATAATAGTTATAATATCTTCGGCTAATGCTCTCTTTCTCTAAGTTCTAGCTGTAGCAGAATATCCCGTTTTTTGCCTTCAATCAAAGATAAATTACCGGCTACAAAAACACCTTTTTCCCCGGAATTTCTACTTATTCCATATACTGTAGACTCATCATCAGGATCTGATGCTCCTTCATAACGAAACAAATAATCAATTTTAAACTGGTCCGCATCTGCCAGTAGATCATCAAATTCGATGTTGTAATCTATCGTATAGCCCATATCACTTAACTTTTCCAACGCTACACTAGCTGAGGAATACCCATGCATTCTTTCCATAACTGAATCTTCTTTGTTTAACCGTTCTCACTTTTTTATTATAAAACGATTATTTAGCCGTTTTTGTTTTCCTCAATTTCAAATAGTTTATTCAAGATCATATTTCTATTTTTGTAAAACGAAAACGAAATATCATATGGCAAATCTAGCAGCTCCAGCGTACCAACATACCCCCCAACTTGCATTTCAGCGTTTACTTGACGTATTGTACACCTTGAGACTCGAATGTCCCTGGGATAAGAAACAGACGATGGAATCGCTACGCCATCTGACAATCGAAGAACTCTACGAGTTGACGGATGCCGTTCTGGAACAGGATTATCCTGAAATAAAAAAAGAACTTGGCGATGTCTTAATGCACCTCTTATTTTATGCCCGCATCGCAGAAGAAGAAGGGCAATTTAATATTGTAGACGTACTGAATGCAATCTGTGATAAACTTATTACCCGCCATCCACATGTCTATGCCGATGCAAGTGCAAACACGGAAGATCAAGTCAAATCCAACTGGGAAGCGATCAAGCTGAAAGAGGGCAATAAGTCCGTTCTTGCAGGTGTTCCGAAAGGACTACCCGCCCTTGTCAAAGCCTATCGCATTCAAGATAAAGTAAGAGGTGTGGGTTTTGACTGGGAAGATAAAAGACAAGTATGGGAAAAAGTTGAAGAAGAGCTTGCTGAATTTAAAACAGAATTCAATATCGAAACAACAGAGGCAATTGACCGGGAAAAGGCTGAAGGCGAATTTGGGGATCTCTTATTTTCGTTAATTAATTATGCCAGACATATTGGCATTAATCCGGAAAATGCTTTGGAACGCACCAATAAAAAATTCATCGCACGGTTTACCCATTTGGAGCAGAAGGCTGCCGAAAATGGTCGAAAACTACAGGATATGAGTCTCGAAGAAATGGACGTTTATTGGAATGAAGCCAAAAATCTAAAAAAATAACAACTATACATTAAAAGGTGGGCGACTCACGGAATTTAATTCTACTTTGTCAAATTTATCCGTAAATTCGCAGGAATATGGAAACAGTTGTTAGTGGTATCAGAAGTACCGGAAAATTACATTTAGGAAATTACTATGGCGCATTGAGCAATTTTGTGAAAATGCAAAATGAATATAATTGCTTTTTTTTTATTGCGGATCTACATTCGTTGACGACACACCCTACACCGCATGGACTTCAGGGCACTGTACGTCAAGTGATCGTTGAATATTTGGCAGCTGGAATTGACCCAGAAAAATCAACTATTTACGTTCAATCTGATGTTCCAGAAGTTGCTGAGCTTTATTTGTACATGAATATGAACGCGTATTTAGGTGAACTTGAACGCGCAACGGCATTTAAAGACAAAGTACGCAGCAATCCGGACAATGTCAATGCCGGCTTACTAACTTACCCAGTATTGATGGCTTGCGATATCTTGATTCACCACGGAACGAAAGTTCCTGTCGGCAAAGATCAGGAACAACATCTAGAAATGACGCGTACATTTGGCAACCGCTTTAATCGTTTATATAATGTTGATTATTTTAAAGAAGCTTTTGCTTTTTCCTACTCCGACAAATTGGTTAAAATACCGGGATTAGCCGGACAGGGTAAAATGGGCAAATCCAATGGTGAAGCCGACTGTATCTATCTTTCAGATAGCGCCGATGCCATTCGCAAAAAAGTAATGCGTGCCGTTTCCGATTCAGGCCCGACTGAAATGAACCAGGCCAAACCTGAAGCAATCCAAAATCTATTTGATTTAATGAAGGTGGTTTCTACGCCCGACACATTACAGCACTTTGATGAGCTTTATAATAAATGTGAGATTCGTTATGGCGATTTCAAGAAGCAATTGGCAGAAGATATGGTATTGGCAACAAATGATGTACGTCTACGTATCGAGGATATAGCAAACGATGATGCCTATATTGCAAAAGTTGCAAAATTAGGCGCTGAAAAGGCTGGAGAGTCTGCTCGCAAAACACTAAAGGAAGTGCGCGAGATCATTGGTATCAAAAGATTTTATTAAATAAGAAAAGAGAATATGCATATAGCTATCGTAGGAAATATAGGTGCAGGAAAAACAACGCTAACGGAATTATTGGCGAGTCATTTCAAATTTGAGCCTCAATTTGAGGCTGTAGACAATAATCCCTATCTGGAAGATTTTTATTCCGACATGAAGCGTTGGGCGTTCAACCTACAGATTTTCTTTTTAAATAGTCGTTTTAGACACATTGTGAAGCTTCAGGAAACAAACATAGATATGATTCAGGATCGCACGATCTATGAAGATGCTTATATCTTTGCTGAAAACCTATATGATATGGGTTTAATGAGTGCACGTGACTTTGAAAACTATAGCAACATCTTCCAAAGTATAATTCATTACATTAAACCACCAGATCTGCTGATCTACCTGAAAGCATCTGTCCCTACATTGGTAAACAATATTCAAAAAAGAGGCCGTGATTATGAATCAGCGATCCGATTGGATTATTTATCTAAACTGAATGATAAATATGATAAATGGATCAACAATTATAAAGAAGGAAAAGTGATGATCCTAGACAAGGATAACCTTGATTTTACTTCTAACCCCGAAGATCTAGGTGGCATTATACAAAAGATAGAAGCCGAATTATTCGGGTTGTTTGAATAATAGCAGACAACAAATAGACAAAAGCCTGTAAAATCATCCATTTACAGGCTTTTTAATACATAAAAATGCGCAAAGTATCATGAAATTTTTAGGCATTATTCCAGCACGATTTGCCTCCAGTAGATTTCCGGGCAAACCGTTGGTTGATATTGAAGGTCAGACCATGATCCAACGGGTCTACGAGCAGGTAAAAAAATCAAAAAAAATAGCCAAAGTAATTGTTGCTACCGACGATCAACGCATCGCATCCGAAGTCCTCTCTTTTGGCGGCAACGTGGTTATGACCTCCGACACGCATCAATCGGGCACAGACCGCTGTGCGGAAGTCATCAGCAAGGACCAGGAGTTTGATGTTGTCATCAACATTCAGGGAGACGAGCCATTTATCAACCCGGAGCAAATTGATTTACTTGCATCTTGCTTTGAAAATCCACAGACCAAAATAGCGACTTTAGTAAAGGAGATCGAAACATCGGAAGAATTGTTCAATCTCAATATTCCAAAAGTTGTCCGAAACACCGCGGGCGAAGCCATCTATTTCAGCAGGCAAACAATCCCCTTTTTAAGGGGAGTTAATCAAGAGCAATGGCTTGAAAAGCAGACGTTCTACAAACATATCGGGATTTATGCCTACCAAGTAGATACGTTAAGAGCATTGACTCAGCTGCCAGTCTCGGGTCTTGAGCAAGCTGAAGCACTTGAACAGTTACGCTGGATAGAAAACGGGTATGCAATACAAACCGCAGTAACCACACATGAAACTGTTGCGGTGGATACGAAAGAAGATCTTGATAAGATTCTAAAGCTATTTTTTAACAAATAATAGCTACCTAACGGTGTTCGGTATACAACAAAGACCGGACACCGTCCAATAATTTCTTTTTGTCCTGTACACTCAATTGTGCAAGCTGCTGTTTTGTCGCCATCAATTCATCGAGTTGCAGCTTGGTGCTCACTCCTACCACCGCTGTCGCTACAGCAGCATTGGAAAGTACGTAGGATAAGGCCTCAGCCGCCCTGTCTTTTCCCGATTGTTTAACCACCCTGTCCAGGTTACGGAGCAGATGCGACACCTCTCCCGACGTATATTGGAGATAGGGCTCTACAGGTTTATTTACTAAAAGTCCTTTTGCCAATGTCCCCCGGGCCAGAATACCCACATCGTTTGCGGCCAACAACGTATCCATCTCCTCCTCGAGTCTCCTATCCAAGAGATTATACTGCATCATGACCGACGAAACAGCAGATTTAGATATAAATTCTTTAATCACATTGGGACGAATAGACGATAATCCGTAAGCACGAATCTTTCCCTGCTTTTTCAATAATTCAAAAGCTTCAATAATTTCATCTATCGGATCATCAATAGTACCGCCATGCAGCTGATAAAGATCGATGTAATCTGTTTTCAACCGTGAAAGTGACCCTTCAATGGCTTTGACAATATAATCTTTTGATGCTTTCCAATCCCAGCCAGAACCATCTACCCGCCAGAGATTACCGACTTTACTGGCTAACACAATTTGTTTGCGAAAATCCTGTACACTCTCACCGACAACCATCTCATTTTGACCTTTATCATAGAGATCCGCTGTATCAAAGAATGTAATCCCGCTATCGAAAGCCTTTTGAATAATATCTTTGGATTGTTTGGGCTGATTGCTTTTTAACGACATACAGCCCAAACCAATTTCCGAAACCATCAGGCCACTGTTACCTAATTTACGTAGTTTCATTCGTATTGAAATCAAGCAATTCCACCTCAAAGACTAAGGTACTATTGGCTGGAATATCACCCGTAGCTCGTTCACCATAAGCTAGTCGGCTTGGTATAAAAAATTTATATTTAGCTCCTTTTGACATCAATGGAATACCAATTTGCCAGCCTTTAATCACTTGTCCCAACGAAAGTTTCAATGGCTCCTTGCGATCATAGGAACTGTCAAACTGTTTCCCATTCAATAAAGTTCCCTTGTAATGCACAGTAACTTCGTCATTCGCCGTAGGTTTTGCACCTTCCGCCTGATTTAGTACAAGATACTGAATTCCCTCAGCTGTTGTTTTCATCCCGGCTATTTTTGCATTTTCAGCAAAGAACTTGTCTTCTTGGGCACGGCTTACGGCCTCTTTCTCAGCACGTATATCCATAATGGCTTTCTGGATAACCTCTCTTGTTTGTCCATCTTCCAATAAGGTTTTCTCGTTTTTTAATGTAGCAGCAATTGCTTTTGCGATAACATCAGCTTTCAAATATTCTACTTCAGTAGATTTCAACGATTTTCCGATATCCATGCCAAATGCATACGATACGGAGTCTGCTCTGGTAGTCAACACCTGGGTTGAACTAGGTTTTGTCGTTGTCGTTTTTTTCCTGACCGAACCGGTCTTTTTTTTCTGCTGGGCAAATCCAGTCACGGTTGTCAGAGACAATAGGGCTAATGCGATGTACTTCATGTTTGCTTAACGGTGCTTTTGCACAATTTCTTCAATAATTTCCTGTGTTATATTAGGGTAATCAACTTCAACCCTTGATTTACTGTTTAGCCAAGCCTCTATAGCTAGCATATTTTTCTGTTTTAAACTCGAAATTACCGGCACCCCCATTTCTTCCAATGATGCGGCATTCAGATGCTGTTCATATTGATTTTTCATTGGGACGACCAACAATTTCTTTTTCAAATATAACGCTTCTGCGGGGGTTTCAAAACCCGCACCGCATAAAACTCCCGAAGAAGATGCCATACTATCGATAAAAGCCTGGTTATTGATCGGTCTTATGGTCACATTCTTCATCTCAAAGGGTCTTGAATTGTGCTTACTAAATACATCCCATTTCACATCAGGAAATTTCATTAAATGTTTCAATAAGTGTGCATCATCGTAGGCCGGTAAATAAACCGTATAATGCCCTTCGTCCGTAACACTTAGATCGCGAACAGCATTGCGGATAACTGGCGGAAAAATATTTTTGGCATATCTTTTAAAATGAAAACCATAAGAATGCGTTGCCGGAGCATAATTTTTCATAATAAATTTTCCCAGCATATCACTTTCTTCTGGTTTAGGACTTGCAGGGTCCAAGGCACCGATCTGGTGGCTCAGTCCAATACATTGGAGATCTTTAGAATGACAAGCCCAAGCCGAAATGGGCTCAAAATCATTAATAACCAGATCATAATCTTCGATCGGCAAACTCTTGATCTCATTGGTAAATTTACGTATGGTTGAGCTCATAAAAGTCTTCCACAGGTCCACACCTCCGGATTTCCCAAATATGAAACTTAAACCATGAAAACGATACTTTACTTCGAAAGGCAACGAAAGATCCGCCTGAATCCCACTGACCAAAACATCCACTTCCCCTAAGGCTTTCAAACAGGGAACAATATCCATGGCACGACTTAGATGTCCATTACCGGTCCCTTGTACGGCATACAATATCTTCATAACGACTGTATTTTGTGTCGGCAAATTAATGAATTTTAACGAATTTCAATATTATTTTATTGTTTAGTTAGGTTAAGAAAATATAAATTAATACAATAATTCAATCCAGTTAACATACATTTACTTTCTTTTTACGTATATTTAGTATCAACAATTATTTAATAACCAATTTACTATGATAAAGTCTCCTCTCCTTTGGGCGCTTTCCATTGTGGCTCTGCTTATATTTAGTTCCTGGGGATTTTTTGCACATAAAAAAATTAACCATTACGCAGTTTTTGCACTGCCGGCAAAATTGGCAAAATTTTACAAATCCAATATCGAGCTAATTACCGAGAAAGCTGTTGATCCAGACAAACGTTGTTTTATAGACAGTGCAGAAGGTACCAGACACTTTATAGACATCGAGGATTATCGGGAAGATCGACAAATAGACTCTATACCCATACATTGGTCTCAGGCCAAAGAGAAATTTCAAGAAAGACAGCTACTCAAAAATGGTATTGTCCCCTGGCAGATCCACTTTACCTATCTTAAACTTGTGAAAGCTTTCCAATCGAAGGACTACAATAAAATCATTAAATACTCGGCAGATCTTGGACATTATATCGCCGATGCTCATGTTCCGCTACATACAACCAAAAATTACAACGGGCAATTGACCGATCAGATCGGCATTCATGCTTTTTGGGAGAGTCGATTGCCCGAAATGTTCGCTGCCAAATACAACCTTCTTGTCGGAAAGGCAATTTATATTGAGGACCCCCTAACTGAAGCATGGAATATTGTCCGTGAGAGTAATCAGCTTGTTGATTCTGTACTTCACATAGAGTCTTTGCTCAACAAACAATTTAAAGCCTCGCAAAAAAACTCGTTTATTGAGCGGAACAATCAGTTATTGTGGACCTATTCGGACGATTATGCAAAGGCTTACCATCAGGCGTTAAATGGAATGGTGGAGCGAAGGATGCGTAAAACGATCCTGCGTGTATCTTCCTATTGGTATTCTGCTTGGATTGAATCCGGACAGCCCGAGCTTTCCACGACAATCAAAATTGAAAATCAGCCCGATAACATTATCATCGAGGACAAAAAACCGATTGGCCGCGAAGAATGGCTGTAGTCAGAGCCGAAAGATAAAGCCGGACTACACACATTATTAGCACCGGACTATTTACTTTCTTAATCATCTGCACTAGTTTTGCGGCATAAAACCTATGAATGGCATGACCGTAATTTTAGAATGATACAAAAAACGGTCTGGTGCAGATCAACTAAGAGTAATGATGCGAACATATCGCGCCTCGTTACTTGCAATTAGTTCGGATTAAATAGGGCAACTAAATAAATTATGTTGAACAAGAAAACAGCGTTAACAAAACTTGCTATTGTGCTGACTGTAGGTACCTCCTATGCGCAGGTGAAAGATACAACGGCATTGAATGAGGTTATTATCAATCAGAATAGACTTCAGATCCCCTTCTCAAAGCAAAGTAAAAATATACAGATTCTTACGCAGGAAGATATTCAACGCCTTCCCAACCGTTCAATCAACGAATTGCTAACGAATATTCCGGGCGTAGATGTGCGTCAAAGAGGACCCTTTGGCTCGCAGGCAGATATTAGTATTGATGGCGGTTCATTTGAACAAACAGCTATACTACTGAACGGCGTAAAAATTACGGACCCACAGAGTGCGCACCATAACATGAATCTACCGGTGCCTGTGGAAGCAATTGAACGTATTGAAATAATCCGGGGACCGGCTTCGCGTATTTACGGTATAAATGCCCTGACCGGTGCAATCAATATCGTGACCAAAAAAGTTGAATCCAACCTAATTACTGCCCAGGTTTATGGGGGCTCTTCGTTTAAAGACAATGAACAGTCCAGCTCGGGCAAATATTATGGAAAAGGAGCCCAACTGGCGGCACAGTTCAACAATGGCCGTACAAGTCATGGCTTATATCTCGGCCATGAAGATTCCAATGGTCAGCGTTACAATACAGCCTCCAATAACAACAAATTGTATTATGACGGTACCTATCAGCCCGATGAGTCCAATCAAATTAAAGCAAATTTTGGCTATGTTGATAATCAGTTTGGTGCCAATGGATATTATGCTGCCCCGACAGATAAAGAAGCTTATGAGCAAGTTAAAACAGCATTTTCATCCATACAGTCCAAACATCAGCTGAGTCCCGCATTTTCAATCAGCCCGAGGCTCAGCAACCGGTACAACGAAGACGAATACTGGTATTTGGGAAGAGAAACCACCAAAGGACGATCAAAACATTATAGCAACGTCTTCGGAGCTGAGGTAAATGCAGCCTTGGAAAAGCACTATGCCACCTTTGGTATTGGATTGGAAAGCAGATTTGAACGAATCAATAGCACGGCGATTGGCTCCCATAATCGAGAAAATTACGGCGGTTATCTCGAATTTAAGACCGAAACGATTGCCAAACTAATGATTAACGCGGGAGCGTATGTAAATTATAATTCCAAGTTTGGCTGGCAAGTGTTCCCGGGGCTTGATTTAGGCTACACGATAACAGAACGCTGGAAATTTGTCTTCAGTGCAGGATCCGCTCAACGCATTCCGTCATTTACGGACCTTTACACCAACCAAACGGCTAATATCGGAAACCCGGACCTGACGTCAGAAAATGCCTATCAGATCGAGGGTGGTATCAAGTATTTATCAAATCGTATTGTTGCTCAGGCAAGCTATTTTCACCGAAATATAAATGATTTCATAGACTGGCAAAAAACAGATGGGGCGACTGCCGAAGGAACCGTCGTTCCCTGGAAACCTTCCAATATCGGCCAGAACACAGTCGATGGCTTCAATACATCTTTCCGCTACCAACTCAGTGATCCATCGGCTGACACACGATATTACACGACGGTGAGTTATAACTACCTTAATCCCAAAGTCAAAATTGAAGATGGACTGCGCTCCAAATATGCGATTGAAAATCTAAGACACCAGGTTATATTTAATTTTACCGTAAATCATAAAAACTGGATGCTGACAACAGCCAATCGTTTTAACGAACGTATTAGCTATAAAAACTATTTTATTGCCGATTTAAGAGTTTCCTATCAGTTTGCTGACCTTCTTGTTTTTGCCGATATACAAAATATTTTTGACAAGAGTTATATTGAAGCCGCAGCGGTACCAATGCCGGGAAGATGGTTTAATCTTGGAGCGAAATATAAATTCAAGTACTAGACCTATCTTATAAAGAGGAAAACGCTAAAGAAGAAACCAAGGTACTTCCAGCGAAATAAAAGCTTGTATGCATAATATGCCCCTTAAAACAGCAGCTATTTAAGGGGCATATTTCTTTAAATCCCTAAAAACGAAACATTAATCGTCGATGGTGACTAAACTATTTTTTGGGAAGTACAGATAAGATACCACCGATCAGGTGTTTCTGAAATTTGGGTTCATCATAAGATTCTTCTGTATGCCCCAGTCCAGTATAAAAAACTTTTCCGCCATCGTAATCCTGGCTCCAGGAAATCGGATGATTATCTCCCATTTTACCGCCATTGTAACTTTTCTCGTCCAAGTTCATCAACACGTGTAGATCATCTTTGACATCTTTAAAATTATACCATTCATCCTTATGCTGCCAGATGGGATCAAGGTGTTTGGTAGCCGCATGTTTCCTGTCGAGGACATCTATCTTTGCTTGCTGTACAGCGGGATGTGAGGTAAAATACGCTCCCACCAAACCGTTATACCAAGGCCAATCATATTCGGTATCCGTTGCTGCGTGGATGCCCACAAAACCTTTGCCTGATTGAATATAACGGACGAACGCATCTTGCTGTGTGTCGTCCAAAATATTACCAGTGGTACTTAAAAAAATGACCGCGTCGTATTTTTTTAATCCTTGATCCGTAAAAAGAGCCGCATCTTCGGAATGATCAGAGGCAATCTTCTCCTTGTCCAACAATTGTTTTAGCACTTGAGCACCTTTTTCGATACTACTGTGTCTAAACCCCTGTGTTTTACTAAAAATCAGCACCTTTTTTTGTGCAATGGCGGTCAGGGTCACCGCAAAAAAGAAAAACAGAAAAATGAAGAATTTATTCATGATATAGTTGGTTATTATTAAAATTTAGTTTAGGTTTTCTTCTACAAGTTTAAATCAGTGCACATTCCCATGCATTAAACCTTGATTGATGGTTGAAAAAGCCATGTACTCTCCCCGTACACGGCTTTTTCAAAATTTTATCTTGCTGTTAGCTCCCGATAGAAATCAAGACTTTCGATAATATCATCTTCAGAGACGAAAATATCATACTGACAACTACCAATTTTATCAAGTAGCGCAAAACCGATCTGATTAGACAGGTTTTTCTTATCATTCCGCATCAAATCCAACAATGTTGTATCTATGGCCGTTGTAAACGAATAATCGTCAAAGTATCTTCTGAAAGTAGCAATCAAGTCATTTAATTCATCCAACGAAAGTCCATTCAATTTATGGGAAAGATAACCTTCACAGATCATTCCCACAGCTATGGCCTCACCATGCAACAAAGGCTTACGATCATTCAGCAAGGAATATCCTTCAATGGCATGACCAATTGTATGTCCGAAATTCAGGATCTTGCGAAGACCTTTTTCTTTAGGATCTTCTAAAACCACTTTATTTTTAATGGAAACAGAGTGCTTCACCAGAGTATTGTCTACCTGGGTAATAGCTAATGTTTTGACATGATTGTAGTAATCCCGGTCAAAGATAAGTCCATGCTTGATGACTTCGGCAAATCCGGAAATTAATTGCCGTTGTTCCAATGTTTTTAAAAATTGACTTGAAATAAATACGGCCTGTGGCTGTGCAAATGTCCCGATAATATTCTTCACATTGCCCATATCAATCCCCGTCTTCCCACCTACGGAGGCATCTACCTGCGAAAGCAAGGTGGTTGGAATCTGAATAAAATCCATTCCGCGTTTAAACGTGGATGCGGCAAAACCGCCCATATCGGTGACGACACCGCCACCAAGGTTAATCAGCAACGAATGCCTGTCAGCGCCAAAATCAAGCATGTTCTGCCAAACGCCAATACAGAAATCAATATTTTTATTCTCTTCGCCCGGATCCACTTCTATGACGTCAGAGTTAGTTAAATTAGGTAAGGCCTGTTGAAACAAGGGCAAGCAATTGTCTAAGGTATTGGTATCTACCAAAACGATAATTTTTGAATATTTGCGTTCCGATAAAAACGTCTCCAGTGAGGCCAACGTGTCATCAAAATATACTTGATAGCCCAAACTTTCTATGACTTCCATTCTACGATTCTTTAAGGTTTAAGTTTTCTATTTACCAATATTGTTTAATATTACACCAATTTTATTTCCATCCCATCAAATTCAACAACGTCCCCAGGCTTCAATTTCAGTCTTTTCCGATAATCAACCTGACCGTTATACTTCACATAACCTTCAGCAACAACCCACTGAGCCATAGCGCCATGCTCTACCCAATTTAAAGCTTTAAGTAACTGAATAAGCTGTATATATTCCCCTTCGATTTTAAATTCTTGCATTTCACAAAAATAGTGGTTTAACTGGGGAATACAAGAATAATCATCGTTTTAATGCTTACTAAATTACTACATTTGCCTTATTGCAAATAAAGATTATGATTGAGAATTCTGAGCCCAGAACATTGTCCTTTGATAATACAGAGATTGCTTTTAAAAGTAAAAGCGATAAGGATTTAGAAAGAGCGTATTGGTTATTCAAAATAATAGCGAATAACTTTTTGACGAAAGTTGGTCCATCCATGACCAACTTTGCGCTGAATATTGGATTACCGATCCAAGGTATCATCCGAAGCACAATCTTCAAACATTTTTGTGGAGGAGAAACCATCGCGGGTTGTGAAACAGCAATCAATGAATTGGGTGAAAATGGTGTAGGGACTATCCTGGACTATTCGGTTGAAGGTGAAGAGACAGAAAGTGCATTTGATGCCTGCTGCGATGAAGTGTTACGCACGGTCATTGCTGCTAGTAAAAACAAATACATCCCATTTTCAGTTTTTAAGCCAACAGGATTAGGTCGTTTTGAGTTGTTCGAGAAAGTGAATGCAAAGGAAACATTAACAGCATCTGAACAAGCTGAATACCAACATATGTTAGATCGTACGGACCGCATCTGTAAAGCCTGTCACGAAGCCGGTGTAAAGGTATTGGTAGATGCCGAGCATTCGTGGATCCAGGATGCTATTGACGATATCGCTCGTGAGATGATGGAGAAATACAACATGGAAAAACCTATTGTCTATAACACTTATCAGCTGTACCGCAGCGATAAATTAGCTTCTTTAAAAGCCGATTTTGAGTATGCCAAGATAAGAGGTTTCCACATGGGCGCAAAAATTGTACGTGGTGCCTATATGGAAATCGAACGTGCCCGTGCCAATCAAATGGGATATGCAGACCCGATCCAGCCAAATAAAGCGGCTTCTGATAGAGACTATAATGAAGCAATTGAGTTCATACTAGATCACTTGGATAGCTTTGGACTGATGGCTGGCACGCATAACGAAGATAGTAGCATGTTATTGGCTGAGGAAATTGACAGACGTGGTATCGACCGATCTTCAGACCGTATTTATTTTGCACAACTCTTAGGGATGTCAGACAATTTGAGCTTCAACTTGGCTGCACATGGTTACAATGTTGCCAAATACATGCCTTACGGACCAGTGAAGGCTGTTATGCCATACCTTTTCCGTAGAGCACAGGAAAACACCTCCGTTGCTGGAGCTACAGGCCGGGAGCTTGGGCTTTTGATCAAGGAAAAGCAAAGAAGAAAAGCTAGTCGTCGCTAACGACTAGCTTTTCTTTTACTACTCGCCATTAAATTCTACCTGATTTAAACTGCAATATGTCCTCGCTATTTTGCAAATAGCTTAAAATACATCTGCTTTCTCGTCTACTGTATCGAAATGGGCTAATTACAAATTGATTCCCATTTATTAAAACAATTATTTATGTTTGCAAACTTTTCCCTTAAAATAAAGTTCATAGGAAAAAGGTGTCCCCATGGGATACAAAGTATATATATTTGAAATGGAGGAAAAACTTAGATTATTTGATCTTGCCCGTCATCAGATCAGCAAATATCCTGATCTTAACATGTTTGCACATAAACTGGATGGCAAGTGGAACTATATCAAAACGGCTGATTTTCTAAAAAAAGTAGATAATCTTTCCAAAGGGCTGATTGAGCTTGGCGTCAAACCTAATGAAAAGGTTGGTCTTATCGCGGGCAGCAGTATTGAATGGCACATGATAGATTTCGCCATCCAACAAATCGGTGCTGTGGTTGTCGCCATCTACCCCAATATTACCGACGCCGATTATCAGTACATTTTTAATGATGCTGAAATCAGGGTTTGTATTGTCAGCAATAAGGGCTTATTTGACCGTTTGATGAACCTGACCACATCTATCTATACCTTAAAATATATCTTCTGTATTTCCGACCAGGAGTCTACACGAAGCTGGAATGAGCTCAATGACCTAGGGGGCGACTGTCCAAATGAAAAGTTAACACAATTGCGTGATCAGATCAAGCCTGACGATTTGGCGACATTGATCTATACCTCCGGCACCACAGGTAAACCAAAAGGTGTCATGCTCTCCCATAACAATATTTTTTCGAACGTACTGGGTGCAGCTGAAATTACCCCATGTAAAGCATACGACCGGGGCCTCACGTTTCTACCTCCCTGCCATGCTTACGAACGAATGGTACTTTATACTTACATGTATCTAGGTTTTACGATACATATTGCTGAATCTTTTGACAAAATTGGTGATAATTTAAAAGAAGTAAAGCCACAGATCATGACTGTGGTTCCCCGTATTCTTGAGAAGGTTTATGAAAAAATCATGAAAACGGGACATGAACTCACCGGATTTAAAAGAAAAATATTTGATTGGGCAGTAACTGTCGCAGAAGAATATGATCCGAATCCCGCAAAAAGAAGTTTCGCTTATACAATGAAACTTAAACTGGCCAAACAGCTTGTACTCCATAAATGGTATGAAGCTCTGGGCGGCGAACTATTGACTGTCGCCTCAGGGTCAGCTTCATTACATAATAGGCTGACAAGAGCGTTTTTGGCGGCAGGTATTCCGCTATACGAAGGGTATGGCATGACCGAAGCCTCGCCTTTGATCTCTGTCAACCATTACATCAAAGGAATCCGTATTGGTACAGTCGGGCTCCCTGTGCGCTTTGTAGAAATCAAACTCGCGGAGGACGGAGAGATACTCGTCAAAGGTCCCAATGTCATGATGGGCTACTACAAAAATAAAGCAGAGACAGACAAAACAATTGTTGATGGCTGGTTACATACCGGCGATATTGGCAAATGGGAAGATGAGAAATTCCTGAAAATCATAGACCGCAAAAAAGAAATGTTTAAAATCTCTGGCGGTAAGTATGTTATCCCACAGCCTATCGAAACAAAACTTGTCGAATCCAAGTTTATTGAACAGGCTATGGTGATTGGTGATGGGATGAAATTTGCCTCGGCATTTATTGTACCTAATTATTCCCATCTATTGGATTGGGCCAAAAATGATGCTCCCGAAATCGCGGATCTGACCAAAGAAGACTTCTTGACCAGTCCAGTAATTATAAAAAAGGTAAATCAAGAAGTACGCCACGCCAATCAACATTTCGGCAATTGGGAACAAATCAAAAAACCCATTATTTTAAGAGATGAATTCACGATTGAAAACGGGGAACTGACGCCAACATTAAAAATGAAACGTAAGGTTATTCTTGAGCATCATCAGGAAGAATTCAATAATTTATATCAAATGGAGACTGATTAACACAAATCACTCCTACTTCAATCTATCTTCGCAATTATTAATAAAAAGTATCACATGAAATTATTAAAGGATAGAATCCTTAATGACGGTAAGAGCCTCGCTGGGGGCATACTCAAAGTAGATAACTTCATCAACCACCAGATGGATCCCGTATTAATGAAGTCTATCGCGGTAGAATTTGTTCGTCGTTTCGCAGATCTACCCATCAACAAAATCATAACAATTGAAGCCAGTGGAATCGCTCCAGCTATTATGTTGGGCTACCTCTTAGAACTCCCTGTTGTTTTTGTTAAAAAAGCAAAACCTAAGACCATGGGCGATATGTATGTCAGTGAAGTGCATTCTTTTACTAAAAACCGGACATACGACATCTGTGTGAGCAGAGAGTTTCTCGCGGCGGATGACAAGGTGCTCTTTATCGATGATTTTCTAGCCAATGGCAATGCAGCATTTGGTATATTGGATCTCATTCAACAGTCTGGCGCAGTACTATTGGGGATGGGCTTTATTATTGAAAAGTCCTTTCAGGAAGGAGGCAAAAGATTACGGGAATTATCCGATATCAGAATAGAATCTTTAGCACGCATAAAATCTTTGGAGGTAGATAAAGTCTGCTTCGAAGAAGATTAACAACACAAACAAAAGCCTCATTCTTTATAGAAATGAGGCTTTTAAGTTTAAACAACAAGATAAATTATACTTTTAATCCCAACGATAGTCGTTGTAAAAATCTTCCGGATGTCTGCTGATTGGCACATCTTTCACGACACGGATGTTAGCTGCTCCCAGGTTAACATTCAACATAAAAGAAGGTACGCTTGCGGAGAAATTCCATCGCCCGTTTCTCATATAAACATAACCATTCCGATAGGGGTCATAAAATGTTTTATAGTCCCTAAAATAAACGTGATGCCTATTGTCATATCGATGTGCTCTCGCCCATGCAGGGGGACCATGTTTGTACTCCTTACGATAATACTTAGCTACTTTATTGTGGTACTTCCGTTCTTCTTTTTCTCTTTTTTCCCAATATTTCCGTTCCTCTTTGTCTCTCTTTTCCTCGTATTTCCGATGCTCTTTCTCGTGCTTCCATTCTCTATCGTTTCCACGATGTTGAGCTGACGATTCTTTTGGAGTTATTAAAGCAAGTCCTCCAATTGCCAATGCGAAGTATATCATCTTTTTCATAACCACATCATTTAAATTTATAATTCAAGTACGCCTTCGTCTATTATTTAATTTTTATCTGCGTTTCTATTGGTATGACATTCGCTTTAAAACAAAGGTTTAATCCATCACGATAAATTTATTTTGTTTGCATATTTATGCCTCTTCCATTCAAGTCAATTTAAATGTATCTTTGCAGCATGTCCAATACAGGTTATATTACTGAAGATACTATTGTCGCATTGGCGACGTCCACTGGCACCAACGGTGCGATTGCTGTCATTCGCGTTTCAGGGCAACAGGCAATTCAAATCACCAATGACATTTTCAAAGGCAAAGACCTCCTTCAGCAACCCTCCCATACCATTCATTTTGGAACCATCCGTGACGGCGAAGAGATTATTGATGAGGTCTTGGTTTCCTTATTTGTCGCGCCCAATTCCTATACGAAAGAAAACTCCGTAGAAATCTCTACCCATAACTCCAAATACATTATTGAGCGTGTCATTAATTTGCTCATCAAGAAAGGTGCTCGAGCAGCCCGCGCCGGCGAATTTACGCTTCGTGCCTTTCTCAATGGTGGAATGGACCTTTCACAGGCCGAAGCCGTCGCAGATTTGATCGCTTCGAATTCCGCAGCATCCCATCAGATTGCCATGCAGCAGATGCGTGGCGGATTTTCCAATCAGCTCAAATCCCTACGCGAAGATTTGATCCACTTTGCCTCCCTCATTGAACTGGAATTGGATTTCTCAGAGGAGGATGTAGAATTTGCAAATAGAGAGCAACTAAAAAATTTGATCAATAAAATAAAGGTCATTGTACAAAAACTCATTCAGTCTTTTGAGCAAGGAAATGTGTTAAAAAACGGAGTTCCAGTAGTGATTGCCGGAAAACCAAATGTAGGCAAATCAACTCTTTTGAATGCTTTCTTAAACGAAGAGCGGGCCATTGTCTCAGACATCGCTGGGACTACACGCGATACCATCGAAGATGAAATTAACATCCATGGGGTGACCTTCCGGTTTATAGATACTGCGGGTATTCGTGAGACTGCGGATATTATTGAAGCCAAAGGAGTTGAGCGTACGCGCGAAAAAATGAAACAGGCCAGATTGATTATCTATCTTTTTGATCCAATGCAGGATAAAATAGACGAAGTGCAATCACAGTTATTAGAAATTGAAAATCTTCAAATTCCATTTTTGACTATCATCAATAAATCTGATTTATTATCTGACGAACAAAAAACTGAATATAAACCGCTTAACCCGCTTTATATTTCAGCTAAAGAACAGATAGGCGTAGAGGAATTGAAGGAGGAACTGATCAACAGAGTACAACTAGGAAACCTAAATACAGACGATGTCATGGTAACCAACATCCGACATGTAGAAGCATTGCAGAAAACATCGGACTCACTTGAGCGCGTATTATTCGGGATTGATAATCCGGTTACGTCAGATTTCTTGGCAATGGATATCCGTCAGGCCCTATACCACCTTGGTGAAATCACAGGAAGTGTCTCGACGGACGACTTATTGGATAATATTTTTTCCAAATTTTGTATCGGCAAGTAAATATACAAAAAAACTAACCAACAATTTACTAATCAACAACTTACATAGATATCAATTTTGTAAGAGATTTTAATATAGTTGGTTTGTTTTGTTACAATTTGCCCCCTATTTGTCCCTCCAACCAATAATATTCTATTTTTTGAAATCAAGATGTTTGATCCTGTCAAGTGAATTTTATAAATGGCTGAAAACAGTCGATAAATCTCCTTAACCAGATCTGACTCAAAGGAAAGGAGTACTTTTATTATTTATCCAATTCGCTGATCGCCTGTTTTACATATTCATCATTGAGATCCTCCTCAGTAATCCGATCGCTCCAGGACAAATAGCCATCTTTATCTTTGGCAAAACAACCGGACACCGTACTTTTGACTTTAAAGGTCTTATAGTCTACATGATCTAAAATGCCATGGCGATTTTCATAGATATGCCTTTTATCCTTGGCATAACAATCACCAAGCGCCACAAAAGTTGCATGATCAGCTTCTTCAAAAGTAGAAAAACTTCCGCCATAAGCCATTGCATAATAGCGGTAAATATGTTTTTTATCTTTATAAAATGCGCTGTTTAGCTTTTGAAATGAACTGGTATCAATAATTGTATTCAATGGTTCTTCCGTATTAAAGCCCATTCGTGTAAGATAACTATCAACAAAAATGATACCTTCATTTCCAACAGGAACCATTTCCTTCAATCCGATATCTCCATTTTTATTAATCCATAGATCGTCTTTCAGCAGTCTCCATTCTAAGCGCCTATTTGTGCTATCAAGAGCTTGTGCAAGCATTTTGTCCCGCTGCCTCTCAATCTCATTAGGGCACCTAATATTTTGGATTCCAGCAAAGGACAACAGCCCATCAATTTTCTGCAGTTCTTTTTCTTTCAGCGCATTTCTATCTATCTGATAGATTCCCAAGCGATACCGATATAGATTATTCTCACCGCAACTGTTGGAATAAGGTATCGGTTTTAAAAATGAAATGAGGCAAAAAATAAAAGCAACTACCAATGTCCCCCCAGATATAAATTTCAATAATCTCATATTAGTAAGTCTTTTGTGAAGAATAGGACTTTCGACCTATCCATACTACGAAAACAATCAATATCAATTGCAAGACAATCATAAAAAGAGCTAATATTTGTGTCTGAAAAGCCCTTCCTGAAATCTGTCTTTCATTGACACGTTTCAGATCTATCTGATTTTTGATAATTTGTTTTTCGCAGGAATCCATATCAGTCCGTTGATCCACCCGCCACTTTTGCTCACTTGCAAACTGATCATTCTTATTGGACGGAATATCCAAGGAGTCCATCAGACTGAGGATAAGCCAACCACAGGCTAGAATAGTTACAACAGCCAAAACAATAACAATGCTTTTCTTTATCGTAAAACTGTATCTCCCATAATTTCGAGCTATACCAGCTTTGTTTTCATTCTCCATAATCATTGAGATAATAGCATCAGTATTTTCGGTTATAATTAATATATATTATTAACAATTTCTATGAATTGCCATTGACTACTTTAGAAGCTACTTTCAGAACGCTATTTAACGAAGTTTCTTCAATTAGGTATCGTTGTTTCGCCGTCTTAAATCTTTTGGATTTGGCTGGCATATCTTTCTTCATCGTATTGGTCATCTCCGCTGTTTCATATTGAATCTCAAACACCCTAGGATCGCCAATAAAATCACCAGCTTTTTCTCCTGTGGACGGAAATTTAAATGCAGGATCTTCATCTGATTCTACATAGTCGGGATTGGTTAGCGTTAGATTCTTAGGTTTGCAAACTTCTACAAACTTTTCCTTTTCTAAGTCAATATGCCAGATCCTGCTTATTTGAGTAATCACTTCGCTATTATTATCATAATACGTTACTATATAGTTTTCTTCTCGGTCATCTTCTATTGCCAATCGGAAATTCCCAAAGCAGGTTGCAGGATAGTTGGTCTCCACATTCAATTCATCTACAATCACAAACACAGATTTACCATTCGCATCATAACGTAGAAATCGTTCAATCACAAATTTGGTCCTTCCCCGCTGGCAATGATCGATGATAGCGGAATACTGCGCAAGAGCAAATTTGGCTTTGGGTTCATTTACCGGTAACATCACTCCAAGACATGTATGCATTTGTGATACTTCGATATCTTCGGTCGTCTTACCAATAAAAGAACGACTCGAAGTACCGATCTTCCTTAATGTATCGATATGGACAATAGCCTCTTTTTTCGTTGGAGCGACCTTTTGTTCGATCTGATCTTGTGATTTATAATTACAGGATTGTAAGGCAAAGACAATAGTCAAAAAAAATGTAAAACCTCCTTTCATAATCCTCATTTTTTATTAGGCTCGTAGTCTGAAACTACGTATTTGATTTAAACCTCCGCCAAAGAAATAGAACAACCAATAAAACGGAAAACCCAACGATGGTCAAGGTCGAAAAATCAAACAAAACCCGCCCAAATACTTTACTGTCGCCAAAGCATTGTACAGAATCACCCAAAAAATCAGTTCTCATTGCACCTTCGGTATTACAATCCACACAGGTCAGGTATTCAGGTAAAATAACGCTGAGATAAAACAGCATAACCAGGACATAAAGCCCCCCTAAAATGATTTGAACTGTTTTAAGAATCATCCTTTTTCCATTACTTTCTATTGTTTTTGTTCCCATAACTTTTCCATATCCTCAGGCGTTAATTCCGTTTTAAAAGTCAATGTTTTTCTTTCGGGTAGCAGTGCAATCGCACGTTTAAAATATTGACCACCACTATAAAAGTAGTAAGCCTTTCCTTTTAAAAGCTCCACTGCAATACTCGCATCAGTTAGGATAACAAACTTTAATTTGACAGTCTTGCTTTCCGCGCCCAATCCATTATCGAGATGTTTAAGTTTCAAGCGATAGTCTGCTTGTATTCCAAAACTAGCCGCAGGTGTTTGTGTATGTTCTCTGATCTGATAGCATATCGTATCATTTGATACAATGAGTGTTCTTCGGATGATTTTCTTTTCAGAATTTAGCAAGTTCTCCCTGCCCTCGCCAAGAGAATCCGATGGAATAATGTCGTTAAATTCATATACGCCATTTTTTAAATGAGCTTGCGCAAACGCCACATTTTTTCCCGTTATCACAAAAATCAAAATGCCAAATAGCCAGTTCATACCAGATTAATTTACACCAATATACAGTTGATTTTTGTGACGCATAATATTATTTTAATTTCGTTGGAAGGTATTTATTATTCGCTATGGCTTCTTAATTATCCGTAAGAACTGATGGTAACAATCAGGTCAATATATTGAACTGTTTAGACAATACAATTTGCAAAAAGATGGGGAAACATGAAGTTAATTAAGTTCCAAAAACTGTCTTTTTTAAGGGTCAGCGAGGTCAATCAGCCTGTCCAAAAAATAAACAAGGAAACCTAAAAAATCATTCTTTCTTTGAAATAGAGCGAATCTGCTTGATCGAAAGATAGATCAATACCATAGAAAAACCAATAAATGTCGAATAAAATAGAGTCGAAGAAATCCTATTGTATATGGATTTACAATGTAAAGAGAAGCCTCTAAATAGCGCTTATTTATCTTTTAAAAGCGGTCTTGGGTCAAAGATTACCTTCACTTTAAGGATAAGTTCATTTTCAACCTGGTACCACCCCGCACTAAAGATCTCCTTTCCTCCCATATCAATGTTATAGAAGATTGCAACATGGTTACCGTTTGTCATCACTTCTTTGATATTGTATTTAAATTTCATTTTCTTCATATCCGCAATGTAATGATCAGCCGTATGTCGACTTCCCAAAACTCCTTCAAAGACCATATCCTTATCCAGTAACTCATACGCAGCCGCAAAATCTTCCCTATTTAGACTTTCGAGAAAACTGAGCACAATATATTTCGTTGATTTCATCTATACTGTTTTTTGGTTATTTATGATATATTCAAACGTATTACTGCCAATATAAACATCCGGGCAAAGACGATCAAAATCTGGTTGTAATACCATTTCAAATAAAGAACAACAAAAAGGCTAAAGCGTTTGATATTTCTTATATCCCTTTTCAGTCTTTAAATCCAATATTCTATAAAAAATGTTTTCTTGATAGAAATGAGCCCCTTATTATTTGATAATAGAACATTTTTAGAAATAATCGACAGACCCAAAATTATATTTATATTTGTATCCATCAAGAGGATGATAAACCACCTTTTTTTAATAGTAACTAACCCAATTGAGCCATGCCTAAAAATAAAACTTTATCCGAATTAACTATCGATGAGTTAAACAACAAGAAAAAACAATCTTTAGGTGTCATGATATCCTTCGGTATTATTATGTTAATAGCCATTGCAGTGCTACTCTATCTTTCTATTAAGACCAAAAAATATGCACTCTCTGGCATTTCAGCCTCTCTATTCTGTGTTTTTATACCAATCTATATAAATCATACACAAATAAATAAAGAAATCAAATCCCGTCAGACCATGGAGAACTAATATTTACAAAGCACGCAGCTACACCTATGCCCTTTTAAATGGAATAGGCTTAATAATTACATATTACACCTTTTTACCAAAATAAAGTTCGTCCGATAATGATCAATTCGGTAGTTTCTTTTTTTTGGTCTCTGTCGAAGCATAAAAACCTCTTACAAAATACCGGTATTATCTTCCAAACGATAATGCAATATACGGGATACTAGCACTGAAAAATGTTCCTTTTCAGCGAATAGAGATTCTCCCCTGTCATTTAATTTCGAGAGGACTTTCACTTGCCCCTTGTTTATAAATGAGTTGTAGTTACAATGGAACAATGAAAGTGGGACGAGCGGTCAGAAGTCTTAACATCTAAGGTTGATCGTTCCAAATATCAAATTCTTTTTTTAATTTTCTGTGCAAAAGGAAATATGTACATTTGAAATAAATCAACTCGCGGATCAGATCATGCAGATACTTCCTCCAAAAGAATTATTGCCCTACATTAAGCACTATCTTTTTTTGGAAAGCACCACTGCTCATCAGAAAACACTTCGTTTATTCTCTGATGGTAATACTGGAATGGTTTTTCTGCTTCATCAGGGCTGTTTATCCGTAAATCACAGTCATTACCTACCATCTTCATTTTTGTACGGTCAAATCAGTCATTTTCAAGATCTCGTTCTGGCCGAAAGGACATCGTTTATTATCATTGTATTCCAACCCAATGGATTATACCAGCTACTCAATATATCAGCCCGTGAATTAAGGGATCAAATAGTCGATACCCGAGATGTTTTTGGACAGTCAGCAACGAGACTCCATGAGGCCCTCATGCAATGTGGACAATCAACGGATAAAATACAGACATTAAATACCTTTTTTTACGAATTAATGAGTCAACGTAAATTTTCCAGTCATACCCTACTCTCTTCCGTATTAAGACATATTAATCACCACAAGGGACTACTCACTGTTGAGCAACTTGTCCGATATACTGGCTATACAGAGCGGCACATGGAAAGAATATTTGCCGAACAAGTCGGAATGAGCCCCAAAAAATTCACCAACATAGTCCAGCTCCATGCATTTTTGAAGTTGCTTCGCAGTAAATCAGATACCACCAGCCTGACAACGATCTGTCATGAAAGTGGATATTTTGATCAATCTCACCTTATCCGAGCTTTTAAAAAATACACTGGTATCACACCTTCCGAATATCTGAATGGTACAAGTCGATTAGCCATCAATTTTATGGAATTTAAGGATATGCTCGATCCGATGTCGGGTTTATACAATTTATCCTAACGGCCTACGACTAGATTTGTCCATAGATCAATAAATGAAATATGGAAAAACTAAAGATTGCCACTGCACAATTCGAGCATAAAAGCGCGGACAAAGCCTATAATTTGGCTGTTATAGAGCGACTCGCTAAAGAGGCTGCTGCACAAGGAGCTGAGGTGATTGCCTTTCACGAATGCTCCATTACAGGTTATACCTTTGCACGAAATTTAGATAAGCAACAGATGCTTGCTATCGCCGAATCTGTTCCAGATGGCGAAAGTACGCAGCGGCTGATCGCCATTGCTGCCAAATACAACATCACCATCCTCGCGGGGCTGTTTGAAAAAGATGAAAATGACAATTTATACAAGCCTTATATCTGTGTAGACAAAAATGGCTTAATTGCCAAACACCGTAAACTACACCCCTTTATAAGCCCCTATCTAACAGCAGGACAAGAATATACTATTTTCGAAATTAAAGGATGGAAATGTGGTATTCTAATCTGTTACGATAACAATGTCATCGAGAATGTACGTGCGACAAAATTATTGGGAGCAGACATCATCTTTATGCCACATGTGACCATGTGTACACCCTCATCCAGACCCGGCGCAGGCTTTGTAGACCCTGGCCTCTGGTACAACCGTGAGAACGACCCTACTTCACTACGTCTGGAATTTGACGGAATGAAAGGCCGTGGCTGGCTGATGAAATGGTTGCCCGCACGGGCCTATGACAACGCAGTCTACGTTGTTTTTTCAAATCCCATTGGTATGGATGATGATCAGCTAAAGAATGGCTGTTCGATGATCATAGACCCTTTCGGCGATATCTTGGCCGAATGCCGTACCTTTAAAGACGATTTTGTCACAACCACAATTACACCTGAAAAACTAATTCAGGCAGGTGGACATCGCTATATCAACGCCCGACGGCCAGAGCTCTACCGAGAGATTATCGGCCGGAAACATGAATCAGCCCAAAAAGTTATCTGGCTGCAACCAAACAATTACTAATTCTCCCAACAACTGATTTAAGGCATTTCTAGGAGGCCTTAAATCAGTTGAATGATAACAAACATCCATCGCTACCCCAGCCATCTGTTAACTAAAGTTTTGCGAACATTTTTTTCGCTAAGCATCGCACTACAACCCCTTATTTATGTTAATTTAGCAGATTCATATTCACTAGCAGATTAAATAAAATTATGAACTATATCCGAAGATATTGGAACATACTTACGAATATCGGTACGCGTCCGGATATGTCCTATGTTAATCTCAAAAGGATACAGATGGTCAACCTGATTGCCATACTTTGTTTATTGCCCACACTCTGTTTTTTCATTCTTAACATCATTGACCAGCGCTACTTGCTGTCAACCATCAACCTGTCCAATACAATCTGTTCGATTTCTGTACTATTTTTGCAATATGATGGTAAACATCATTTTGCAAAAGCAATGTTATTGGTCAGTAATTTTATCTTTTTCTTCTTAGGGGCTATATTATTCAAAAATGGAGGCGAGTACTTTCTGCTGTGTACGCTAATTGCTTCGATGTTGCTCTATGACGACCGTCGCATCCATATTATTTTCTGCCTTGCAACTGCTATTGCTATCACATTACTTTATTTCTATCCCACGATTGTCCCCGTGGCTCAACGTGTGCCAAAGCTGAGGCAGATCTTCAATATTTGCAATGCGCTAGCCTTTATCGTTATCGCAGTTAATTTCTTCCTACAGATTATTTATAATAATACGGAGAAGATCGAGGAACAGCGTCGCAAACTGGAGTCCATGAACCGTGACAAGGAAAAAATATTTTCCATCGTCGCCCATGACATCAAAAGTCCATTTGCCAGTCTCGAAGCATTGGTATTGATGTTGCGCGATCAGATACTCAACAACAATATATCCAAAGAATATATACAGCAACTTTATCAACAAATTGTGCATCAGAATCAGGCGCTTGACGATTTTCTTCAATGGGGTAGCAGTAGTATGCGTGGAATTACCAGCCCGGCAACATTGGTGGTAATCGAACCATTGGTTCATGATATCATGCACCTATTTGCTGATCAGATACAGGCAAAACAGCTCAAGATTGAAATTGATATACCTAAATTAACGCATATACTTGCGAACAGAGACCATACGACCATTATTCTCCGAAATCTTATTAGTAACGCCATCAAATTTAGCTATGTAGCTGGAAAAATAAGCATCTATAGTACTGTGGATGAAAATTACACCCATATTCATATCCAAGATGAGGGTATTGGAATTAACCCTTCCAAGTCCGCACTCCTATTCAATGTGATCCAGCACAAATCATTCGGTACGGAAGACGAACCCGGATCGGGCTTGGGTCTCGTATTATGTAAAGACCTGATCGAGCGCAACAAGGGTGTAGTAGATATACAGAGTATCCCCCACAAAGGTTCTATTTTTACCGTTGGCTTGCCTACTTACCCCACAGTGGGCAAGCCTGCAGAAAAAACAGTACACACCTGTTGTTAACACCTGCCTTTGCTGATTTTATGTTACATTTTCATGGGTTTATTTTGCACCGTTAACAAGCGATACGCATATCCAATTTTCGCACTATTCTAAAAAACAAAAGTCACCAAAAGTGCCTTATGATCTGTAGGCCACACTCCTTTCGGAAGCAAAAATTCATCTTCGCTATCTTTTTCCTGCTTTTTGGCGTATTTCACCGTTTCCACAGGCCCGACAATCATCGCCTTCACCACTTCTAATGGTTGCTTACTGCGATAATAGACATAATCTATTCTGTCCCGATCATCAGCTGTCGGTGCCCAGGCCAGCTTATCAATAGGGACATCCTTATTGAACGCCGGATAGGTAAACCCTGGGTGACTTACAGAATTAGGATATTTTAAACGAAAACTATCCTTGAATCCCGCCTTTTCCAACAGCACCGAACAATCCCAAGGAACAATCGCTCCCCGATGATCGAACAGATCCTTTGTTGCAGCAGTCCAGTCCAAGTGTGATGGTTCATTAAAATCCCCTGCAATAATAAAGGATTGGAATTGTTCCTCATGAGCTACATCACGAATAACATCGCGTATTGCTTCATCCCTTTTGCTTTTTCGGTTCGATTCCACGATGGCGGACACATCATTAATTGGGCTTTCCATTTTTTTCCAGGTCACGCCATCGTATCCCCGGGGAAGATAACAGGCGTAATTGGTGTAGTCTAAATGCAAGGAATAAAAGACAAAATCTCGGCCGCCAATTTTGATCTTGCTCTTTAGCACACCACCCATTCCGCTATCTTTGTCATAAAGTGCATGTTGATCTCCCACAGGATATTTGGAAATTAATCCCACATCTAGCTTCTCATCACTTGATTTACCAAAATAGCTTGATCCTTTGAATTTTAACTCGGCCAATATTCGTTGGATAAAATCAGTTCCATTGTAATTTCGAACCTCACTAAAAAGCACGATATCCGCATCTTTGTCTATGATTTCATCCGCTATGGCCGGAAAGCCATTCGGAACAATCGTTCCCTCTTGCCAAATATTAATTTGCAGGACTCGCAACGCTGTCTTCCTTTTGGCAGATGCCATCTGCCAGATGCCCAACAGCATCAATAGGACTATAAATTTTCTCATGTTCATCTATACAGTATGTGTCAACCCATAGGTCTAAGCAACATGCCCTATCAAATAGGGCATGCTTGATCTTCAAAGATCCAAAGACTTTAGCACAACTCCTATCCTATTTTTGTAACAACCATATGATTTTATCAACATTAACTCCCACTGATGTTGTATAACCTCATTCCCATGCGCTCGATTGGCGTCAAATTATTAATAATAAAATTCAGGAACAGAATTTCTATATATCCATCATTTTGACCTCCCTAAGAAATTATCTGTTTACTGCGGCGTGCAAGCGTTGCCGAATAGCGATTAAGAAGGAATAGACAAAGGATGTCTCTTTTTATAAAACAAGTCAGCTAAGCCGATTTGAACAATCGCGTCAGGATCTCTATTTTGAAGAAGAACTGGAGGAGAAGATCGATAAAGCGATCATCAATCTCCCCAGTTCGTCCCGTGAAGCGCTCGAATTGAATAGGTTTAAAAATCTCCACCTATAAGAAGATTACATTGAAATTAGGGGTATCACCCAAGACAGGTGACTACCACATTCAATAAGCATTCAAATCAGCAACCTACTCAAGTGTGCCGAATTTACCAGCCTGAAAATCTTCAAAAGCCTGATAGATTTCCGCTTGCGTATTCATCACGAAAGGCCCATAACTCACAATAGGCTCGTCGATAGGTTCACCACTCATAAACAGCAAGACCGCTTGTTCGTTAGCCTTGACCACTATTTCCTCACCATCATTTTCAAACAGCACGAAACTATGTTCTTTGGCCAACTGCCCATTGACCTCTGCCGCTCCATTGACAACCAAAATAGCAGAATTATGATGCTGTGGAACACTAAAAGTCACCTGATGTCCCTTTTCCAATTTAATATCAAATAGATTGACGGCCGTATATGTCTCAGCCGGTCCCTTTGTATCCTGAAATGTACCGGCTATGACGTTGATGACCCCTGCTCCTTCAGGTAGCTGTACTTTACCCATCTGATCCGCAGTTATACCCTGATAATGTGCCGTGGCAGACTTGTCTTTTGCCGGTAAATTGACCCAAAGCTGTACCATTTCAAAAGGGCCTCCAGCTTTAGAAAAGTTTTCTTCATGATACTCTTTATGCAGTATTCCTGCTCCAGCTGTCATCCATTGGACATCACCGGGATTAATGACACCACTGTTGCCCGAACTGTCATGATGTGCTACGCTGCCTTTATAAGCAATTGTTACAGTCTCAAATCCTTTATGTGGATGGACATCTACTCCGCGGATATGATCAGATGGGCCAAAATCAAATTCCGCATTAAAATCCAACAAAAGGAAAGGACTCATCCGTCTTTTTGTAATTCCATTGCCAGGAACCATATTATACACACGGAATCCGTCGCCAACCATACCTGGTTGTGCTGGACGAGGGAATAATTTTTCAATTGATTTTTTCATTTTTAGTACTCCTATCTTATGAATCTATACATCAGCAAGCGTGCACTTGCTTGCTTGCTTGCTTGCTTGCTTGCTTGCTTGCTTGCTTGCTTGCTTGCTTGCTTGCTTGCTTGCTTGCTTGCTTGCTTGCTTGCTTGCTTGCTTGCTTGCTTGTGTTTGTATAGTCAAATTTACGCCATCAAGGAGGTACAAACCAATAACCTAGTTTAAGCGTAAAACTTAATGTAGATTAAGAATCCGCAAACTTAGCCGGTGCTGTTGGCTTTTTGAAAAGCAGCAATAGCAACACAAAGAAAAGTAAATAGGCAATATTAAAACCCGCAGCGAGCAGCCAGCCCTTTAGCGACGATGAAGGCAAGAATCGCAAAGGCAGCTGATAGATAGTAATAAATACAGGACTGACAAAAGCAGCCCAGCGGGGCAATTTCGTTTTTCGCATAAAGACGAGAAGAGAAAACAAAAGCCAGCCTAACATCAATACCGCAATAGCTGTTCCCCAGGCAATATATAAAACTTTAGTAAAGCCCGCAGCAGTCTCCAATAGATAAGGATGAGCCACTGGATCCGTATAATAAATTGCTTTGAATATTTCGCCTGTGTAATAGAAATCAGCATGCCCCAATGGCATCAGCATAACACTGACGATCAACACAAAATAGGTAGCCCAAGCATACCATTTCGACTTGTCATTGAAATACTGGTACGCCAGCCACACTCCCGGCAAGAATAAAGTAGCCGTCATCGAGGCAATCAAAGCTCCAAACATCAGACGAGCAGTTGACCCTTTCAACATCAAAATGGCGATACCCACATCAACCTTATCCGCATAAGTCTCCGAAAAAAGCGGGTAATCTCCAGGATCCACATCAAAACCAGCAACAAACATATCCCCGATAATCCAACATACTGCCGCCAGTATACTAGCGGCAAATGACCAATTAATTTTTGTAGTGTAAAGCATATTAAGAATTAATCCAATAAAATAAATATGTTGCAAAGGTATGCTTAAGCGGATCAACCAGAATCCGCCTTAAGGAACAAATTGTCCGTGGAACGGAATTTTTTGGGCTGCGGGGATGTTATTTATCAGAAACAACATTTAGAAAATAATCGTAACTTCATATAAAGAACGATGTCCTATTGACCAATAAACCTTAGTTTTTGCAATATGCTCTACCAATACTTAATTAAATTGACTTTAGTCCTAACTTTTATCTTCCTTTTCTCGCCGTTTTTTTCAGAAGGACAAGACCTTAAGCCGGCAACCGTAAACAACATAAAACAGAATGGGAGCATCCAGTGGGACCATTCCAGCCGACGTCGAATCTCCTCACCTAATTTCGCCAGATATTCCGGCTATGGCCGAATTGTCCAGCTACCGGACGAATCGTTGCTCGCTGTTTATGAAGCAGACGGCAATATTGTTGCTGCCAAAAGTCAAAATCTGGGCGACAGCTGGTCAGAGCCCATCGTTATTGCAGCAGCGAAGGAAGGCGTCAAAATGTGCGTGCCGGACCTTATTAAACTGGATGATCAGCGTATTCTCGCATTCTATAATGCACGTCCTTACGACATTTCCCCAAGCCGGAGGTTCGGCATCCATCTTAGGCAAAGCAGGGACGGTGGAAAGAGCTGGGAAGCCGAACAGATACTTTACCAAGCCGGGCACCAATTCGAAAATGGATGTTGGGAACCATCAGCCATCCAATTACCAAATGGGGAAATCCAGCTCTTTTTTGCTAATGAAGGACCCTACACAAAAAGCAATGAGCAAAATATATCCATGTTGCGGTCCGTTGATCATGGAGCAAGTTGGAGCAAAACACCATCTGTTGTCAGCTTTCGTCCAGGAAAACGCGACGGCATGCCTGTCCCCCTATTGCTGAAGAATAAAAAAGAAATCGTTCTGGCCATAGAAGATAATGCCCTTCTTACTTTCAAACCATACATCCTACGCAATACACTTCAAAAAAACTGGGCAAATACCATCTCTGCAAAGAGTCCTGATCGCAGTTACGCATTACATGATCCTATTGCAAATGAAATCTATGCTGGAGCTCCCTATATTAGACAGCTAAGCACAGGTGAGACCATACTTTCCTATCAGAGCACAGAGGGTCGCACCAACAAAATGGATTATGCCGATATGAAAGTGCTTATCGGAAACGAACGGGCAATGAATTTCAAAAACAGATCGGTTCCGTTTGTCATCCCGAAAAATAAATCCTGCCTCTGGAATAGCGTCACCGTACTAAGTGATGATACAATCCTCGCAATTACGAGTACGAACGCATATTCAGATCAAACCGAAGTATGGATGATAAAGGGAAAATTTCTTCAAGACACAGAAAATCAAGGAACAAAAGATCAAGAAAAAACAGAAAAAAAATTCACCATGCTCGCATATTTGAATAAGGAAGCAGGCCATACACATTAACAGACACTACAATTATAGACAAACAAACAACTCGTAAACAATTTATTAAGAAATTAACAACACAGCACATTTAAATATCTCGCTATAACACGAAATGCACGCATCGCTTGCTCAGCTATACCCGTAAATGATTTTCTAAACCAAACACGCGCGCAATCCTGCAAACGTTACCACGCGTTGCCCGCTAACAGCTTAATTAGCTTTTGTGATCAATTTTTTTAAAATAAGTTACCTTATAGGCAACAAAAGCAAACGTCCCACTGAGGCCGTTATTAATACATCTACAGCCATCAATACAGGTCATATCGATGAAGCTATAATATATTCTACCCTATTTCCATTGCGTGTAGCGTGGCATTACAATTAAACGCCATAGGGATAACCGTGTCTGCAAAGATGTCCCTTAGTTCCGGCAAAACACCTTGCCAAAACACCTTCGTTTTTGGCTATAATCAACTTTCCCAAAACGGGAAAAAGAATTTCTAAAACGCTCAGAAATCCACAAAAAAACTCAAAAAGACCACTATAACTAACGGTTATAACGACTTGATTTTTATAATCTATTTTTTATTTAGATAATAATCGTAATAACTTAAATTTCAAACAACAATAATACGAAAAGATCCATTTTTAATATTATTTATTTCGGATAGAAAGTCATAAATATTGATTACCCCACTTACAATAATATGATCTGGATAAAAAAACATGATGTAGATTTTAGCCAACAACTTCGAAAGATAAAATGCCACACAAATGAAGGATAGAAAACCAGCGGAAGCCAGCGACTACCTTCCCCTGCTCAGATCGGTGATATTATCATATACGACAATTGCCATTCAGATAGCCACAGGGATTACAATAGCCAATAATAATCACTGCAATAGCAACGCGACCCCCTCTTTGGGCAAGTGCATTGAGCAGCCAACCATCCCCTCGGTGATAAAGGGAAAATCACGGTCTGCTCTTTCTATAAACACCACAATTACCACTGATATACAACTTATTATCACAATATATATAAACTTAATATTCATACATATTCGTCGAGTAAAATAGTGGAATTATTATCCGCGTGAAGGAAAACTATCCTTCAATTATACAGAACAGTCTTACGATGATGCCATACAAACGTTGACAGTATTTTCAATGATAGGATATTTGCCATAAAAAAAATAATTGATCCCTAGTGTAGATATCTACAAACTTGTTTATTAAGGTTTAAACAATTACGATCCAGCAACTGTTCCTCCACAAAAGAAAGATCTAAAACTTAGCATGATGGAAGATGTATTAATAAAACATATTACGCA
The DNA here is from genome assembly GCF_002933815.1 of Sphingobacterium sp. HMA12. GTDB lineage: Bacteria > Bacteroidota > Bacteroidia > Sphingobacteriales > Sphingobacteriaceae > Sphingobacterium. Next base: position 905,036 of record NZ_BEYR01000001.1, on the reverse strand, counting down.
ACAATTGATTGATGTCGAAACAGCCGACCTTTGGATCGACGAAAATTTTGAAAAAAAACTAGCTCAAGTTGATTCAACGACAGCCTTTGAACGCCCGATCGCTGAAATGCATAGTATAGCGGAATTAACATCGCATCTCATCGAATGGCGTAGAGAAGTTTTAAGCCGTCTAAAAGCAAATCCACGGGGGCTCGAGATGAGCGACGCAGCAAATTGGCGAACTAACGAAGAATTGAAAGCTCAGGGCTGGGAAAAGCTATTGAAAGATTTTTATGAAACACAGCATAATATTATAGCCTTTATGAAGGGAAAAGATGATTCTTTCCTCCATACAGCTTATCCACATGCAAATCAATCTTTTCCACACGATTATAAGTATCTGTTAACTGGTTTAATTCACCATGACATGTACCACCTGGGGCAGATGGGTATTACGATTAAGTTCCTGAAGTTAAACCACTACTAAATCTATATCCAAAACATAGCCGCACCTGGCTTGATTATTTATTTAATCCACTGAATTACCGGAATTGTTTTGGTTTCATTTGACAGGCACCCTGCTCAGCAATCTCGACAATCCGCCGGTTTCGGGTTTCAGGACGTTTTGCCAGAGCAATCCATTGCAGCAGCATTTTTTTTGCTGATTTGCTCAAACCGGCAAAGAATGCTTCAGCTCCTGAATAGCTGTTCAATGCCCTGTCCAGATCTTCTGGAATAAACAGTTCCTCTACGCTATCAAGAACGGACCACGAGCCGTTTTCCTGAGCCATCCGGATTACTTCCAGTCCCGCCTCAGTCATCTTTCCACTGGCTATAAGTATCTCGATTTTTTCTTTATTGACCCTCGACCAGGTTCCCCTGGGCTTACGTCTGCTGAATAACTGCTTAAAAGAGCCTTTATGAATTGTTTTTCTTGTACTATCAATCCAGCCAAAACATAATGCTTCATCGACCAGTTCACTCCAGGCTACAGCTGGCCGGCCCGAATTCTTTGTATTACAGATAATCCACACGGATTTCTCCACTAGATGGTTATCCACTAACCACTGCCGCCATTCAGCATGTGTATGAATACTGATGGACTGCACTTCCTTTACTTGTTGTATCTTATTCATTTTTGGTTTATCTATTATTTCCAGATCTTGACGGATTATCCACCCCAATAAATTTCTACAGGGCGAAGCATTTTACTGCATTCTCAGCACACAACTGGCTTATTACTGGTATATAAAATTAATAAAACAAAAGACAACTGCTTGTCAGTACATAATATTTCTACAGGATTATTTCTTATGTCATCAAGCGATCGGTTGAAATAGGCTATTATAAAACAACAGCCGGAGCGGAGGCAAATTTCAATTATAAGAATTATGCCATTAATTCCACTATTTTTGCATTCATTTTCGGTGAAGTGACAACGGCGATCACGATGATTTTTATTCGTCCAAAAAAGTGATCCATACGATGGGTAACAAGATGCTGACGAATTATCTGTTTTAATATTTTTAGTTTCGAACGATTGGACTATGGTCAATAAATATTTTGGATTAGCTTTAACTGGAATTCCGACAGAATTTGGAGATCTAACGGCATTAGACGATTTTACATTTCCAAATGGAAGAAGCTTTCCTACATCTTATAAAGAATTTGTATTAACATACGGATATGGATTAGCATTGGGAGAATTCCATATTTATCTACCAATGGGCGAGTATGGTGATTCATTATTTGTGCGAACAGCTGCAATCAAAAACACCTACATTGCCGATGTTGAGCTTGGGGATATCTGGTTTGACATCGCGCCTGACGGATCTCCCGAATTATTAAAACGATTGTTCCCCTTTGCTTGCAGCGACAATGGCTATTATCTTTTTTGGGATTGTGACTCCGCATCAGCTCATGAATTCGATATCTATCTAACAGACTTTAGAGGGGTAGGATTTCGAAAAGCTGGCCGGTCATTGTATGAACTAGTCGACAACTTAACCGGTCATCACAAGACATTTCTACCTTTTTCCAGTAATCCCCTACCCAGGACTTTTAAATGTCTGACCAAAGTTAAATAACAAAAACCTATAGGTCGGTATCACTTTTCGATATGGACCACAAGAAGTTAATAAACATATTGAAATCAACAAACAAACAAACAAACAAACAAACAAACAAACAAACAAACAAACAAACAAACAAAGCAAATGATCCTGCTTAAATTAACATTCAAGCAGGATCATTCTTTCCAATTAAAATTCAATCTCTTTTATTGCAAATTGATTGTCCCCAAGATATTAATCAGATATTTAGACTGAGGATCTCGCCAATGTTGCATTCCACGATCTGCAAAACGAATGGCATATTCAGCATCACACTTTAATGCAGTCTCAGCATCGGGTAACCACAAGCCCAGCTTATATTGTCCCACAGGAAGACTGATTGGCAGCACAACCTGTTTCGTAATCAAGTATGAAGCTGTATTTGTAGATACATTCCAGTTTCGTGCATCCTCTTGAAGAGAAAACGTTGTTACTTCGTTATTACTATCGATTAAAGCTAAATACAGGTTGCGCGAATTAATCAGATTTGAAAACCCTAGATTGGTCAATAGGATCTGAATATCAAAATTACTCCCGCGCGTCGCATTTCCCTGGAAGCGAGCTTCCCTTATCTGAAACCGATAACCTAAATGATCGCGGATGAAATCGTAGTAAGAACGTGTCACAAGCTGTCCATTAGCATTCGTAAAATACGCCGTATCTCTTGGTATACTGGAATAACCGGAGTTAACAATATCTGACAGCGATACTTGTTTATTTCGCCAGATTTGCAGGTTGTTTTTACTTCCGCCATTGAGCTGATCCCGCATACTGAATGAAGTGTATCTATGTTCACTCAAAATCCTCAATACAGTCATTGGATTCATTTCCTTATTGAAATCATAAGGCCCTGATCCATTAGAAAAATAGGGAATTTCACCATCCATCCATAGCCCCTTAGCATTCTCATTCTTAATCTGAGTATAATCAGCTGAACCTATTGGGAAATCAGAGCCAGGGGCCTGTAGTCCTGTCGTAAAAAAATCATTGTTAAATGCAACCCGATTATAGTCAACTGTCGTAAAAGGTAGCCAGCTTACACTTCCCGAAAGCGCATTATTTTTAAGCCTTGGATACCTCGCCATCACCTGTCGTTCATTGTCCGCTGCATTCAAAATAGATTTAAAGATAACAGAAGTAGCATCCGCATAGTTCGTGTGGTTATAATAGGATGCTCCCCACTCTCCCCAGTCACCGACGAACCCAGCTTGTATAACGGGGATTTGGCCTTTATTTAATGCAAAAACCGGTGTTAGCTGTTGCAGATGGCGTTGTATATGCTGTACGGTGTAGGGAATCTTTGTTGTTGTAAGCGGTGATCCATCATAGGAAAACCGAAGCAGTGTTTTGATATGTGCATTCTTTAATTCATCAAAATAATATTGTATGTTAGCTAATGAGGTTGTACTTAAATCTGTCTGTGCCTCTTGTGTCAGGTAAATATAGAACTGCGTTAATGTTAGACTATCACTTGAAGAACCTGTTGGAATCTGTCCCAAAGGATAGACAGTAATTGCATTCCCTAATCCGCTGGTATAATTCTGTCCGTTGAACACCCCTTGTCGATTATTCACATAGACAAAAAATTCACTTCGGAAGCCGCGTTCAGGATTTCGTAATGGATCACTGAGCTTTTCCCCAGCTTGTAGGCCTAAATAAGTATGTGCGGGACCAGCGGCTGACACCTTGAGTTTTTTTTCTTCTAGTAAAGGTTCTACTTCCTTAATATTGCTCTTGCCACAGGAGGCAAGAGATGCAAGCAGCCAGGCAAAGGCAAGCCTCTGCAAGTTTCGCATTATTATTCTCATAATTTTATAGTTTAGATTATGTTATTGACGGATTAAAAGTCCGCAATGATATTAATTCGCCCATATGTAGGATGGTTAGTAATGATGCACATATCATCATTGGCAAATTGAATATCGTATGCAGATTTACTTGCGAGCTCTTCCTCCGGATCTGGCAGCCACAAACCAATAGAGCCATGTACTATACTTGACAAAGGCACTTCCATTTGAATATGATGGAGCAAAGCAACATCTTCCTTTCCGTTTGGATCATAAGGTTGCCAATGACGTGGATCGACCGATAATTTCTTCTTTTCCACAATTTTATTATCCTTATCTAATACGATAAGGTATACTGGCCTGGGATTGTGAATAGTCGAAAAGCCTACGTTTTTGACAACGATGTCGACAGCCAGCCTCTTGTTATGACATTGAACTGTAGTATTCGCACGGTCTATATAAAGCCTATAACCTAGGTGATCCCTTATAAAATCATAGGCTGATCGGGCTACAGTATGTTTGTTTTCTGTAAAATAGCTTGGATCAAACAAGATCCCCATAGACCGGAGCATATCAGCTGTCAATGCTGTTTTTTTCCAGTTCGCAATATTCAGTTCATTGTTTTGTGTAATATCAAAGAGACTATAATGATGTTCCTTCAGAGCTTTGAGGCTATTCTGTACCGAAATTAAGCTATGTAGCCCCCACTCAGTCGCTTCGGCATAAGGAATCTCCCCCATTACCTGTACATAAGGTGATTCTCGTTTGACCTGTTTATAAGCCTTACTCCCAAATGTATAATCATTATCAGGTGCTTTTGGGTGTTCTGATGCCGTAAAATAATCGTTATTATATCCTATTCGATTTAAATAAGCCGATTTAAGCTTAAGTTTTGTCTTTTGATTGGGGTAACGGATTGTTGTCTGTCTATCTGCAAAAATATCCAGTATGCGCCGTACCATTTTTGCTTTGTTGACATAATCGGAACTCATCGGCGAACTATGCCCCTCTCCCCAAGCGCCAATAAATCCAATCTGCCAAATATCAATTAAACCTATATTTTTTTTGATCAGCGGTTCCAACTGGTTTATATGTCGAAAGACATCCTTAAAGTTTGCTTTTGTACTTCCATAATCGACATCATAAGCAAACCGCAACACCACCTTAAAACCTTTCTTTTTAACCTCATCAAAGATCAATTGCATCTTATCTAGCCCTTCTTTCGCAATATCTCCCCCCACATAATCCGTGAGATAAAAGTATAGCTGCAACACCGAAATATTGTCATCAGGACTACCATAGCGGCTAATCTGTTCGTCTATCCACCCTTTTGGATAGGCAACTTTGTGGAAAGGATTATATAAATTATGCGCAAAATAGTTGGACTCCAAATGATAACCCCGCTCAGGATTATGGATCGCATTTTTGGCAACAATTTGCATATGCTGATCCTTTTGTTGTAAAGTGTCTGTCGAAACACCTCCCAAAGCCTGATATATGGGCGCCAATAGCGCCCATACCAAAGTCAGTTGTTTGATTGTTTTTTTCATATACCCATTTTTTTCAAAAATGAACCCTAGTAACCAGGATTTTGCTGAATTTTCTTATTTTCATTGATCGCCCATTGCGGGATGGGAAACAACAGCCTACTTTCATCTGAATAAGATGCTCCACGTTTCTTAGCTTCCGAAAGATACTTCCCATGCCTGATCAAGTCCTCCCGACGATGCCCTTCCATAAACAACTCTCTAAATCTTTCATCCAATATAAAGTCATTTAATGCATTTTCTCCAGCAAAATCTGAAGCAAAAATAGTTGTTGTTTTCGCACGGTTGCGTACCATATTGATCAGACCTACCGCTTCACTACTGAGTGGCGAAATATGATTTAAGGCTTCGGCTCGAAGTAGCAGCACATCTGCATAGCGATATACCACCCAATCATTCCCGTGGGCCTCGCCTGTCGAAGCAGGATCAGCAGGATATTTATAGGGTACGGCCCCCGTCTGTGCCCAAGACTCATTTATTGAGCGCAAATCGACCATGCCTTTGCTGGTATTGATACTGCCCCAGATTGATTTCAGGCGCTCATCGCCATTTTTAAACTTATCAAACATTGTCCAAGGGACTTTATAACCGCCCCATTTTTGAACCGGTATACCATTGGGTTCAACATACTCAGAGGGCAACACATGGGCTAGCCAGTTATTATAGCGATCGTTTACAGTCAAACATGGAATAGCAAAGATGATTTCTGAATTCATCTCATTATCCACAGCAAAGATGGACGAATAGGATACCTGCAACGAATACTGTTTCAAATCCATGATCTCCTTCGAAATTTTAGCGGCTTCAGTCCAGTCTTTTTCGTGCATCGCCAGTTTGAGGAGTACCATCAATGCAGTTCCTTTGGTAATACGACCGTAATCCTGTGACGAATAGACAACCGGGAGCTTATCCGCTGCATCCCGTGCTGTAGATTTGATAAAATTCAACATCCATGCTTTCGTGGGTCTTTCCGGTTGAAAGTTCGTGTTTGGATCCAGGGTTATTGCAGGATCTGTCACTATAGCTGTTGGTCCGTAGAAATCATATAAGGTGTAGGCTAACAAAGCTGTTATCCCTTTTAGTTCAGCACGATAACGCGCTTTGAGTTCGGCATCCATGCTAATAGGCTCAAGCTGCACAGCAATATTCACACAATTGGTAATTGCCTTGATATACGGACCGTAGGTTTTAGCCGTCACGTGCTCACTGTTTGAGTTCCAAAGAAATTTGGCGTAAGTTTCCCAGACACCACCGCCCCAATAACAGACAAATTCGTCGGTGGTGGCGGTATTCATCACCCAGCGTGATTGCCAGGATATATCCGAAAACCCACCATATGCCCCTCGGTTAAGGATACCATATACCCCAGTAATCAACGTACGAGCATCTTCCTCATTTTTCGGATAATTCGACGGACTTAAACGATCAAACACCTGTGGTTCAAGGTTCTCGCAGGAGTAAATCAGGGATACCCCTAGCAACAAAAGAAATATTTTTTTCATTAGAATAAATGTATTAAAGCCAATAATTTAATTAAAATCCAACGCTAAGTCCCAGTGTAAAGGATTTTGCCGGTGGATAAATACCCGTAAACTCGGGATCTATACCTTTGAAACTGGTGAAAACAATAGGATTCGAAGCATCTACGTATACCCGAAAGGCATTGAACCATTTTTTGTGAAACAGTGGATTGAGATCATAGCCCAATGTGATGTTACGGACCCTGACAAAGTCAGACTTTTGCAGTAAAAACTGTCCTGCTCCCGGAAATGGATTGACAACAAATGGATTCGGATATTGCCCCTGAGTGTTGCTGCTCGACCAAAATTGATCGACCATATTGGGAATATTCCACCCCCGATTAATATTGGGATTCATCTCAGTTATATACCCCATATAGTCGTTGTTACGCCTTGTTCCGAACATACCATACACATGAATATTAAGGTCAAAACCTTTGTACCGAAACGTATTACCAAAGCCCATGATGAGCCTGGGATCTGCATTGGCAAGTTTGACGACATCGGCATCGTTGATCTTTCCATCGGGTTGTCCGGTCAATCTATTATTTTCGTCGTAGCCATTGATATCTTTCACCTTTTGTACACCTGGCAATGCTCCGGGCATATGAGGGATCACTTCTCCTGGCTGCACCAAGCCATCCGTTATATAGCCCCAATGCACCCGAATGGGATCTGTTGCCGATTCATAGGATCGAAGCACTACATCAGGACTTCTTTCTTTCCAGCGATCACGGTATGCAGAAAGCGTCAGGCTGCTGGTCCACTGAAAGGCTCCGGTTAAGTTTTGCGTATTCAACGTCACCTCAAACCCCTTACTGGAGGTTTTACCGAGATTGGCAGCAACCTTATCTAGAGGAAGATAAGTCTTCAATTGCCTCTCACCTAATAGGTCGGATATTGTTTTGGAAAATAGTTCTGTCGTTACGCTGATCCGTTCGTCGAACAAGCCAAAATCCAACCCGAAATTATACTCGGTTGTTGTTTCCCACTTCAGTCCAGGATTAGCATAAGACGAAAGGTAAGTACCCGTATTAACAGCATTTCCAAATAAGTAATCGCTTCCAAAAGAATAGAAGGCAAAGGCTCCCGAGATATTGCTATTTCCCGTTTGACCAGCACTCAGACGCAATTTGGCACTCGAAATCCATTTTGCGTCGGACATAAAAGGTTCGCGGTCAATCTTCCAGGCAAATGCACCGGATGGGAAATATCCGAATTTATTTCCTGCTCCAAAACGACTTGAGCCATCGGCACGCATGGTAAAAGTAAAGAGGTACTTCTCCATCAGACTATAATTTAACCTTCCGAAATATGACGCAAGTTCATTGATGCTCTTGTAAGACCCAACTGCTGGACGTACCGATTCTCCCGCACCAATGTTACTTGTGCCAAAGGCATCTGTCGGAAATTTATTATTAGATAAATTATGACCTGAGCTTCCCATGGATTGCCATTCATAACCGAGTAACATACTTAGGTCATGTACTTCATTGAACAGCTTTCTATAACTCACAGTCGTATTAAATAATTTATCAAAACGATTATTCTGTCCAATGGTTGCTTGTCCTCCCACAGCCTCTCCATATAACGTGGACTTCGGAAGATAGGTGTTGTTCACCGCATCCTGCTTGTCGAATCCCAGCTGTGTACGTATTTTGAGGTCTTTGATCGGCTCTATTTCAGCAAAGGTCTGCACCATCAAACGATTCTGCTCGGTGATATTGCTTATATCGAGCAGGGAAACGGGATTCGGGAAGAAGGTCGAGTTCGGAACAATGGAATAACTTCCATCCGTGAGATAAACCGGTAATGTAGGCGTAAATTTAAGTGCCGACTCCAATACACCGGTATTCTCTGCTCCTCCGGTTCCCAAGGCTGGATTATTGATATCTATACGGCTTCCACTGGCTCTTACACCCGCCTTAAGCCAACTATTTACCTCTTGGGTGATATTTACACGCCCAGTATAGCGATTGAAGTCATTCTTCCTGACAATACCATCCTGTCCAAAATAATTAAATGATACGAGGTAGTTTGTTTTATCATTGGCACCGCTAATACTGAGGTTATGATCCTGAATACGCCCTTTTCGAGTAACCTCATCGATCCAGTTTGTGCCCCTACCCGCGGCATTAATCTCATCTTCGGTATATGGGGCAGTAAATGCTGGTACAGTTGAGGGATCTTTACCTCCGTATACACCAACTTTGTTATTGACCATCCAAAGTTCATATAGATAATTACTACGCGCACGCATCCACTGACCGGCATCCATCATTTCCCAGGGTTTCTGAACACGTTGCATACTCGTTTTCAGATCATAGGAAACCCTAGCGCGACCCTGTTTGCCGGATTTTGTGGTGATCAAGATAACACCATTCGCCGCACGGGCACCATAAATCGCTGTCGCGCTAGCATCCTTTAGTACCTCTATGGATTCGATATCATTGGGATTAATCGAATTGAGCGGGCTGCGACTACCGATTGAATAGCGGGTATTTGTTCCAGGGTCCACGCCACCGGTAACCGGGAATCCGTCGATGATGTAGAGAGGTGCATTTCCCGCTCCTGTTGATGCCGCTCCCCGAATCAATACTTCAACCCCGCCGCCAGGTTGCGCATCGGTAGACCGTACTTGTACACCAGCTGCTTTACCCGCTAGCATTTGTTCCACCGAGGCACTGGCTGCTTTTGGGAGATCTTCTGCTTTGATGGAACTGATCGCCCCAGTAAGATCAGCTCTTTTCTGTGTTCCGTAGCCTATTACAACTACTTCTTCCAGTTTGCTGTCACCGGCGGGAATCATAGTGACAGTTGCCATCCGGGTTGAAGCCACCGCTACAGTGTATGATCGAAAGCCAATGTATTTAAACTCCAGCTGATCACCGATACTGGCCCTAACTTCATAATTACCCTGGTCGTCTGTGACTGTAGCAATCGCTTTGCCCAGCACATTGACCGAAACGCCTGCCAAAGGCTGATTATCAGCCGCAACCACCTTCCCTCGAATAGTTATCTGCTGTGAAATAATCGGAGTTTGCGAAATCGTTACTGTCCCATCATAGATACGATATTCAAAAGGCTGGTCTTTGAACGCAAGCTTCAGAACCTCGCTCAGTGGAGCATTTTGCAGATCAAGATTTACCGGTAACGATTTTTCCAAAATACCCTTTTTATACATAAAGCGATAATTTGTCTGTTTCTGCAATTCGGTTATCAATTCTTTTAAGTTGATATTTTTCTTTTGAAGATTTACTTTTTGTCCCAGAGCACTGGCATGAACGCTTACTGTCAATGCAAGTGAAAACGCTAAAGAAAGTTTCATGACTAATACTGTTTTTCGAAGGTTAATGCCATAACGAGGCTCGTCTGGGTATTGCCTTAACCAGATTTTATACATAATTTTGAATTGATTAGGTTATTAAACTATTTGTTACTACACATTTGGTATACCGAATTACTTCCGGAGGTATTTGCCGTATCTCCGGATTCTTTATACCATCATCATTTAGGTCAGTTTATTTCATTTTTCCTCCTTTATTTTTTGTTACTATTAATTTCTTTCCATTGATTTCAAATGCATATTCCGACATATCCGTCAGCATCTTACAGATAGTACCCAAGGTGATCGAGCGCTTTGCGCCCCCCATATACCTAGTCTGATCCAAACTTATCCGATAGTCGACGCTGATATCATACCACCTGGATACTTCGTCAAGAATTTCCGGCAGCGTCTTTCCATCGAAATAAAAATACCCATCACGCCAGGACAATGCTTCGTTGATATCCGCCTTCTCTGTCTGCAGGAATTCTCCCTTATTAATCACTGCCTGCCCGGGAGATAAACTTGTGCGCGTCTGATTACCAATGACCTCAACTTTACCTTCTGTCAATAAAGTTTTGACAATGTTCTCCTGATAATTATTGATATTAAATGCGGTCCCAATTACATGAACAGCATAGCCCTGTGTTTCTACAATAAATGGTTTTTGTTTATTCTTGGCAACTTCAAAAAAAGCTTCCCCGGAAAGAAGCTTCATGCGCCGCTCCTTCGCAGAAAACTGCATTGGAAATTCGATTTCACTATTTGCGTTTAACCATATTTTAGTGCCATCAGCCAGAATAGTCTGAAAAGTTCCCCCTTTGGGTGTATGAATACGATTGCCCCTATATTCGTCAGCATTTGCCTGATTCCTAAATTCAACCGAACCATTGGAGATATGAATCATCCCTGTATCAATTACCTTTCCCTGCTGACCTGATGCCCCCAATTCGATGACACGTCCATCGGCCAACGTAAGGGTTGCCCCAGCATGCCCCGGAGTAACATCATTTTTAAAGCCAAATTGATGATCTGGTATAATGGATGTATTAGATTCGACTGGACGATTTAAAAATAGACAAACAATAGCAATAAGTATGGCCGCAGTGGCCGATAACCAGATAACCAAAGGCGAACCCCTTCTCCGGGCAGATGATTTTGAAGCTTCTTTTTCTTCAAAGGCATCCCAGCGTTGCTTAAGATCTATGTCGCTCAATTCTTCGAAATCTTGGCTGAGCAGATCTGTATCCCTTAGGTCCGTAAATGCTTCACTTGCTGAAAGGTTCTCATCCATATATCTTTTCAATTTCATGATTTCATCATCAGATGCCACTCCCAGAATGTACTTCGCTAAAACTCCGGCAAAATAAAGGTGTTCTCCAGTTTTATCCATACGATAACTTAGGTTTTTTAATACTATGTACCATTGCGAATAAAATGGGGTGAAAAGGATATAAACTTTTTTAATGAAAAAGGTAAATGCAAAGAAGTGAGAAAGCCTGCGGAGAGATTTTGTCCCTTAAAAGTTGAAGCGCACGCTTCTTTTGTGTCTTGACCGTATTGATACTAACACCCAGCATATCGGCGATCTCCTGGTTTTTAAAACCTTCTAGGTAGCCCAATTTACATATTTGTTTGCAGCCCTGCGGTAAAGATTCCAACGCAATGTATAACTCTGCCATAACTTCTGCCTGAAAAAGCTTTCCAAAAACAGCCGCATCTTCCCATTCTGCCATCTTTTCCTTACGGAAGAACAACGCTGTGGATTTTTGCTTTCTGAGATTTTTGAAAGCGAGATTTCTGACGGTTGTATATAAAAAAGATTTGATGACGGGGGGAGCATCCGAAGTTTTCATATTGGCATGTATCAACACCATAAAACTATCTTGAACAAGATCATGCGCAATCTCCCTATCATTTACCAAACTTTTGGCAAAAAGATATAAGCGATGATAATGCAAATCAAAATAGACCTTTATTTCTTCATTGGATAAATTTCCCATATTGAAATCCGTTTTTCAGGTAGTAAACACAAGCGATGTCAAAACAATTGGTGCAATAAATCAAAGTTAGAAGTTATCAACAATTATCCAAATTTAATTTATAAGGGTATAAGATTAAAAAAAGAAAATTGGCTCAGTATTTATGCAGTTACATTCCATCTAAACGATCAACCACCTGATCTCGAAATTGCTGCTCGATAAATTTCAATAAATCATTTTTATTACCGAGAAAAGTAAAATTGCCTGAAAGCAGCGAATAGTTTCGTTTGTCCGAACAATTTTTATAGGCCGCTTTTGCCACTTTCAATTTTCCCTCGTCCCACTGAAAGCGCTTCATGATCTCATTAATTTGATCAACATGCAATGTCGTTTCCGAAAATATCGGGTTAATGATTTTAAACTTTGCCTCATCAAAGGGTTCTTTATTCATCAAACTAAACAGTCTATCCAATTCCGCTTTACTTATCGGAGTAATAGAGTTTATCGGAGAAATACCCAAATCTGAATCCACCTCTAATTGAATCGGTCTACCTGGCCTGCCATAAGCATAAGCCAATCCACGGACATTTTCTATCGAAGACATATTAATTGGGATCTGTGCAAACAAATTCAGGTACTGTCCACGACCTCGTGTACGTCCTGGACTTCCGATTTTAAAGATCATCTCCACAAAGTCTCCATTCTCATTACGTACGGCGATTTCTGTCCGCTCAATGTTTCGCGCGCTTCTTCCTTCGATTGCTGTACTTATGCTATACAACTGATCCGAAAGACCGGTTATGGTTACCTGCAATTCCGGACGATCATTATAAACCAGCCCATTTAACGACAGCACAAAGGGTTGGCTATCGGACACAACTGTAATTCTTCCGGCATTGGAGGAATGGCGATACTGTGCATACAAATTGAAGCCTAACAACTGAACGAGAAAGAAAGCAACGATATATTTCATCATATGACATAGATTATTTTATACTATGACTGCCGCTTTTCCTCAAAGATTAATTCACCTCCCGATTTTTTATTAAATTCCTCCAGCAGAACCATAATGATCAACGGATATATCTAAATAGACCTTTCAATATGTTTACTTTTTACTATATTTTTGTATGATATTCGTAAGTACGGCCTCCGTAAGTTCATGCCCGTCTAACGTTAGAAAACCTTCCCAGCGAACAATCCCATCAGGATCTAACAAAATGCAATACGGAATTCCCTACGGCAAGGACTGCACCAGGTTGCCCAAAAATCAATTTAGGCATCTGCTCGCTGCAAACGACTACCCTTTGATATCGATCGAAGAAGCCGCCGCATTGCTCCTTTTTTGCATGATAAATTGAAGAATGGATCCAATGAAAAAAAGCACGAATAGAACCAGGAGTGTATGCCCGATTATCGGATCTTTACTATCACTCGCCAAGGGATGCCCAAGCGGTATTCTCGTAAACGTCTCATTAATTGTCGGCACGAGTGATAGAAAAAAACTAAAAGACAATAAGAAGTTCTCGATATACCTAACTTTTTGATTTCCCTTTTTGTCCAAAAAGAGATAAAAAGAAACCACAATCAAAAGAAGAATAAATAATGAAAATACATGTCCGGCATTAAAGCCGCCCTGTTTTGAAATCCCCAGAGCCGTTAATGAGGTAAGCGCGGTCGCATAGAAATATATTTTGCCGGACAATACGGCTAAATTGATTTTCCCGTACCTGATAAAACCTACTAATGCTGCTAAGATAGCTGAAATTCCAATAATGGTGTGAAAAAATCCTAAATTTGATAAACCCATTTTTTCTTTATTAGTTGATACACGAATGAATAAAGCGGCCCTTCCGAAACCGCCATGTACCTAACGCCTTTGTTAACACTCAAAAACGGAGCTAAACAATATGCCGAAAGGATCATTACAAATTTGCGTTGAAATGATCGAAATAACTTTGGGATTTGGTTCAACTATTTGAGATTTTGGTTCAAAAAAATAGCACTTCTTTGCTCTTTAGAAATGCTATTATAAATAAGAAAAAAAAGAAGCTTATATCACCATAAGAGTAATTATAAATCGTTACGGCTTCTTATTGCTTACTTTACTCCCCGTTGTTGACGGTAAGCCGTTGGGCTCAGATGGTACTTATCGTTAAAACTTTTGGTGAAAGTCGCCAAATCATTGAAACCACAATTGAACGCGATATCACCCACGCGCTCATTAGATAGAGCGAGCAGTTCAGCAGCCTTTTCCAGTTTTTTGTTTCTGATATAACTGGCTGGTGTATCATTGTATAACTTAGTAAACTCCCGTTTAAAAGAAGATATGCTTAGATTATTTTGTTCAGCAAGTTGTTCTATTGTCAGTTGTGAAAATAAATTGGCCTCAATAATCTGCTTGAACGAATAGCTTGTTGGTGAAAATAATTGGGACAGAATCAATTGAATTACGTCTGCGTTTGGTGACTGCGCCAGCAACAAGATGATTTCCTTTAATTTTAGTACCAAAATATCCTCATTCACCAACGTGGGATTATCAAAATAGAAGAGCAAACCTTCCACGTACCTTTGAACCAAGAAATCATTGCCTATTTTCTCATTTGATTGATTTGAAATTATATGTTTGGGGTTTTGCAACAATGCGGGCAGCTCACGTTCATAAATGCGCTTTAAAATATCGGGATGAAACGTAACAATAACGACCCGACAATGCCGATCTGACTGGGCATTATAGATCTGTTTTCCGGAGCTTATACAATTAAGCAACAGTGCATAATTCGTTGGAAAGCTGATTTGCTCATCATTTTGCTGAAACTGAAACTCCCCTTCCAAAACATATAGAAAACAAGCTTGCTCGGCGACCGGAAAGTCATATTTAAAGGGTGCTGATAGATCAATTTTCTGAATCAGCGGCTTGCCAAACAATTCGTATTTCTTATAGTCAATTACCATTACTGTAAATTTAAGGATTAAATCCGATCCGTATGGATGTATTTTTTCTAGTGTATTTTTTCTATTCTACTGGATAAACCCTCGAAATCGAGCTTATTTTCTTCTTTTTTGCTCCAATCTTCTTGCTGCTTTGTATGATTTCCTCGTTTATCCATTTTACTTTTTTCAGATCCATTTTTTCGACCTGACGATCATAGGTCACCAGGCCATTGATTTCATGTTCCACATCGGTAGTTTGTGTATAGATAGCAGCACTTAAGCCTTTATATATCATACGTTGCTCAATTTCATTAAGCAGATAGACGTAAGTATCTGTCAGCGTCTCCTTATTGATCAATATTTCGTAGGCATTATTTTGTACGGGCCACATGTGATTACGTACAAAAAGACCTTTTCCACCAAATTCACCCAAGGACGCAGCCCGATGGTCATCGGGTTTCGGAAATGCTTTATCCTCCATTTTGCCATAGTGATGCATATCTACAAAATCTCCATTACCGGGATCGCCCTGTGCCGGACGGTATCCTGGAGCATAATTAAATCCTGAATTACCATTGACCAATCTCGATGGATCGTATTCCTTGGCCCAGTTGGTGATATCTGACACCTCAAAGGCACCCCAATTTTCATTAAACGGCACCCAAGTCACAATCGAAGGCACACTGATCAGCTGATC
Source organism: Sphingobacterium sp. HMA12 (assembly GCF_002933815.1). Lineage (GTDB taxonomy): Bacteria > Bacteroidota > Bacteroidia > Sphingobacteriales > Sphingobacteriaceae > Sphingobacterium. The sequence goes on along the minus strand of NZ_BEYR01000001.1, from coordinate 889,154 downwards.
CATCATCTGTTTCAGTTCCGTCCTGAACTGCTTGCGCACAGCAATAGAATCGTTGTCGTCGGGATACCACAAATTTGGCATATCCTGCCATACCATTAATCCTAGACGGTCACAATGATAATACCAGCGCATCGGTTCCACTTTGATATGTTTCCGGATAACATTAAAACCTGCGTTTTTGGCTAGTTGGATATCATACAATAAAGCCGCTTCTGTCGGTGCTGTAAAGATGCCATCAGGCCAATAACCCTGATCCAGCACACCAATCTGGAACTGAAACTTTCCGTTTAACAAGGTTCTGTTTACCCCCTCCACTTTCTCAATACCAATAGAACGCATCGCGAAGTAAGAGTCCACCTGATCTACTATACGCCCCGCCCTATCTTTCAGTTCTATATGCAATTGATACAGAAAAGGATCATCCGGACTCCATACATGGGGATTACTCACCGGAAGAAAAAAAGATTCATCAGCTCTTCCCTCCGCTTTAGCGACCTGCTGCTTTTCGTCGCTCGCCGTTGCAACGATCGTCAGGCCATTTTCCGGAGTAAATGCAGTAATCTCTAATCTGTTATTTTTCAGGTCGGGAATCAGCTTAAGCAAGCTTACATAGTTTTGCTGTACCGGCTCCATCCACACCGTTTGCCAAATTCCCGAACTAAAGGTATAATCACCTTTATCCCCGTTCTTTCCCGAAGGGCTCTTGCCATCATTTGGGTCATAGGCGCCTACCACAAGACTATTATTCCCCGATTTTAAAAAATCGGAAATATCAATACTAAAGGCACTATAACCACCGATATGCTCGCCAGCTTTTTTTCCATTTACAAATATTACGGCATATTGATCTACCGCGCCGAAATGCAATAAAACGCGTTTACCTTTCCAGGCCGCCGGAATCTGAACATTTCTTCTATACCATAAAAATTGCTCACCACTTCTGGCAATCCCGGAAAGCTCTGATTCAGGTACAAAAGGTACCCGGATCTGTTCGGGATTTTTTGGAAAAACCGGTGCAATTTCAGCCATTCTTGGATCTTTAAGGTTACTCCCTCCCATATAATCCCATAAGCCGTTGAGATTCTGCCATTCCTTGCGTTTCAGCTGTGGACGTGGATATTCTGGCAATGGAATTTCAGCCGTCAATACTTGCTCCGTCCAAGGTGTAGGCAATGTAAAGTCGGCTAACAACTGTGCTTTGGATATAGCTGTCCCTAACACGGTGAACAACACGAATGTGATAAGACGGAATTGTACAGGATTCATCATAGAGTTTAGTTTTAATCAGTTTGTTTTATGCTTCAAGACAATATGAAATAGTATCAAAATTGGTGAACAAGAAGCGGACAAACCTAGCAGTACTTAATTTGCTGAATTGATATTTGGTTTAGATTTAACGCCCTAATTTAAAAATTTTTCATTTTTTTAGGAGTAAAAATAGCACAAATAATACAGGAAAAAAATGAGACTAAAACGTTAATGCATTTTATAGCTAGAATCAGTAGACAAAAAATGTTATAGTGGATATTAAACCTCGCAGTATAACGAAATTGTTTGTGGGCCATTTCATTTCTATTCAACTATACGACATTTTGAGGCATCAAATTCAAGATCAGACACACTTCAAACTATTCAGATACAAGCTTCAATATTTACAATTTGCATGAATATCCTGTCAAATTAAATCAAACTCATCATTTAACCTTTCTTCTTCGATCGTTTTTAACATTTTCCAAAACAATTTTAAGTTATTCTTGAGGTCACGTGAAGGCGTCATCATTTTTTTGAGTTTCTCATCAGGCAACAAGCATTTTAATTTTTTCTTTATTTGAGAATTAAGTTTGAGCTCTTCAGGACGATGTAAATATACCCTAAAATACAGCATATTTAAGTAGACTGTTGCGCTGACTTTTACTAACCAAGGATTGGACATCAACACTTTTGTAGTAACCTCTATATAGCAGATAGTACCGTCTTTCATATATACATCTGATTTACGTGGACCTTTCACAACAATCACGGCCTGAAGGCATTTTATCTTTTTTTGATTATACAGCTCAGACTTGTCGCTTCTGCGCAAAATATATTCCATTAATGCCGAACAGTCCCGTTCTCTTTTCCAAAGAGTCACCAAAGGCTCCAGAGAGAATTCATTATCCGTTTGAAAAAAAGAAGGTCTTTTCTGTATGTTTGATCCGTTATCTGGAGGCATTAGCATCTTTTTTTCACCTGTAACTGTTTCTGTTCTTTCTTCAGCTTTATTCATTATTTTATTTCATAAGAAAAGTAAAACATAAGAATATCTTTATAATACATTGAAATTTTTCAGACAGATATTGGCATTTTATTAATTATTGGTTTTTACCGAATTTGACCGTATAATATAGGTTGAGTCGCTGTAGAGCGAATATTGATTCGCGTCATTAGAATCAAAGACAAAATTACCGCCAACCCAAATTTACAAAATTTCTTTTAATTATATATTTGTTCAACTATTACACTTTCCGTAAAAATTTACTGATTCCAACTTTTTATTATTAATTCGTTTGCTTTGCCACGTATACTTTATTTTATTTGTCCATAAGTTTAATTCTTACAACAAACCAATTTTCCTAGTTAACCCGAAATTTTTCAAAAAAATCAATAGTTGTATGCAGTCAAAATCATTTCATTTGATACAAACAAATATGTGTTTACAAGCGGAAAGTATGCTGACAAAATCCATAAAGCAAAGACTACCAGGTAGTCGTAAGCGACTGTTTTACAACAGTAGCATAAGAATATTTGAAGAATATCTAAGTATCGGCAATCTGGAAAGTTATAGCTATACCATTGAAGCAGCTACACGCACAGCGATCAATTTTCAAATCCACAATCCCCAAACACATTTGCTCTACCACACGGAAGGGCGTAAAGCCGTTCGATATTGCCAGTACCAGGGCTGTGAGGAGTATCTGTTCCCCCCACAACAGGGTGTATTCCTCTATGTTCCGGAGACTATCATCAACTTATATTTTGAGCCCGGAAGATATCATATACAGGGATTTACCTTGCCTGTCGACCTACTTCAATGTGGTGAATTAGCCGAATTTGGATTTTTGACCGAAATCATTGCTATCAATAAAATAAAGCCCCCACAATATAAAGCTAGCATCGGTTTTATAGCTTCAGAGCACACCCGGCGAATTCTTCGCGATCTTACTATCAAACTTGGTAATAAACCACTTATTCCAAAGATCAGCATCTTACAAAAAATTGAGGATCTACTTTATCTTTGCAAAGATAAAGTATTAATAGCCAGAGGGCAGTTGTGCGGCCCTGATCTGATGGTGCAACAAGCTCGTCTGCTCATTTCCAAACGCATCGCCGAAAGTGATGATCTGCTGAGGATCAAAGACATTGCCGATACCCTAAATATTCGGCCAAGCTACTTAAGTTATCTTCATAAAGAACGATTTGGAATCGCAATTATGAAATATCGGAATCAAGAACTGCTGAAAAAAGCTAAATATTGTCTCCGTCAAAACCAGTCGATCAAAATGAGCACAATAAGATGCGGTTTTGGGGATGAGTCCAGCTTCTGTCATTTTTTTAAAAGACAAACAGGACTCACCCCAAGCGGTTATCTCTTGGCTACTCCGGAGCCGGGAGATGACAAAGAATGCAATTGATTTGCAATTTGTCGACTAGCGAAGAATTATCGAAATAGATGTTTACCCCTGATTATCCAGTAAATCCTGAGGATCCTCCAGTGGCGTATAGATATTGATGTTGTCGCCATTTTTCTTTTTTAGATAATAGCGAATTTTGGTCGTGTCAATGCCGTTGACATCCGCTGCTGTCCATATCTTTTGATGGCCGGTTCCATCGACCGTTATTACAGTATCAAGTCCATGGGCGATGATTTTTTGCAAACCAGCGCTGGCTGTCCGCTCTCCCTCACGGGATAGGAGATGAATATTGCCATCTTTATCCACAAAGTGGATTTCTGGCTTATGGCTACAACTAGCCAACAGTAAGATAGCTAGTGATAAAAAGAAAAAAGTCTTTACTATGGTTTTCATATGATGTTGAATAAATCGTTTATGTCGTATAAAAATTCGGAAGCTTGAATATTTTCACTTGCAAAAAGAGAAAAAGCTACTGATAAAATTTTTATCGATACAAAAAAGCTGCCAAACTAATGTTTCTGAAAACTTCATGTTTAGATTCGACAAGCTGCTGTATTGATTTTTGTTACCGCCCTTTTGTCAGTTTAGCCATATTCGACAAACAACCTTTGTCTGCCCAGTGTAAAAAGGATTGCACCCGCAGCTATCGTCAGCATTTCTAAGTCAGAAACCATGGAAAAGGTATAGTGTTTGTATCGATAGAAAGAGCAACAGTAAAATTATTTCGCGCCATTCAATGCGAATTAAAATCAATATGCTCAGCTAAAAAGATAAGGGGGTAAAACGGGAGGTCATATGAAACAGTTAATTGTACTGCTGGCTTTAGGCATAGGTCTATTCATTGTCAGCAAGTTCGGCTTTTCACAGAAAGCACAGAAAACCACAGGATTAAAATCAGCTAAACAACATACTATGGATACGATAAAAGACAAAGATCAGGTCATCTATTTCGCAGGAGGTTGCTTTTGGGGGACCGAGCACTTCTTCAAGCAAGTACGTGGAGTTACCGCCACAGAAGTCGGCTACGCCAACGGCAATTTACAGAATCCCACCTATACCCAGGTATCCACCGGGAAAACAGGCTTCGCCGAAACGGTCAAGGTAAGCTACGATCCACAGGTCATAGACCTCAAATTGCTGGTAGACCTATTTCTGAAAACAATAGATCCCACATCGCTCAACAGACAGGGCAATGATATCGGAACACAATACCGTACCGGTATCTACTACAGCAATGCGGCCGACGTGCCCGTGATCAAGGAGCGTCTGGCAGAGCTGGCGAAACAATACCCGGCGCAGATTGTGGTGGAATTGGAACCATTGCAGAACTACTACGATGCTGAATCTTACCATCAAAAATACCTCGACAAAAATCCGGGTGGCTACTGTCACATTGGTGCAGATTTATTTGAATTGGCCCGAAAGGCAAATCCAGACACAACAAAAGTGACCTCTGCTCCTTCCATGAGCTACAAAAAGGTAGACAAGGAAATTCTGAAAAAGGAGCTTACCCCATTGCAATACGACGTGACGCAAAACAATGCGACCGAGCGCGCCTTCGCCAACGAATACAACGATGAATTTAGAGAAGGTATTTACGTGGATATCACTACCGGAGAACCCCTGTTCGTTTCTACCGATAAATTTGAGTCAGGCTGTGGGTGGCCAAGTTTTTCCAAACCAATCAGCGACAGCTTGATAGCGGAAGTGTCCGATAATTCTTTTGGCATGCGGCGTACTGAAGTGCGAAGCAAGACAGGCGATGCGCATCTAGGACACGTATTTGACGATGGACCGGCAGACAAAGGAGGTCTCCGCTACTGCATCAACAGCGCTTCGCTCAAGTTTATACCCAAAGAAAAAATGAAAGCTGAAGGCTACGAAAAATATTTGCCATTATTGGTTAAAAAATAGTTTTTTTAGATGCTGCCCATCACACAGAGTTCAGTAAGCGTGGGCACATCTTTCCCCCCCTCATCTTCAAGTGTAATGGCAAATGCCTGAGCCTTGGCAACATCCAGCATTTTACTGGCCATTTCTTCTTTGGCGTTCAAGGGGAATACACCTGCGCTGACAGGCTTGCCGTCGACCATCGCCCACAGTTGGTACTGCTTGCCCTTCGGAACCGCAGGCATCTGTTCAAGACTGAGGTATACCGCTTTTGATGCCTGATCCCAAAATACGAGTGCATGCAGATCAGGTTTGTTTTCAACTCCTTTTAACGGTATAGTTTTTATGGCCGGATTTTGTACCAGACTCCATTTGTCTTGTAAAACAGCTAGTGTAGCCTGCTGTGAATCCAGCGCAGCAGTTGTTTTGGCCAATGTTGCTTTGCTGTCCTGTTGCTGCTGATAGAAGAATAAATTTACGCCGGCACTGAGTAAAAACAGTAGGCTGGCAGCTATGGCCCAGCCATAGGACCTAGCCGGCACGATCCGCTTAGGCTCCTCTTCATCGTTCAGCATCGGCGGTTGGACAACAGCATCATCGGATATAGCTTCCTCCGTCGGCAGACTGTCTGGCTGATCGTCCTTCACAATCTGATTTTCAGCTTCAAGCCTATTCCAGATATCCTGTTTTAAGGCAGCAGGCATCGCCATCGCCTGGATATCGGCTAATCCCTCGAGTGCTTTTTCGGCCTCGGCGATCGCTTGTTCCACTTCGACATTATTTTTTCGAATACAGTTCAAGATGCTAACTTCCTCTTCGGAAGCAAGCCCCAAAACGTACGATTCAATAATCCCTGACGATATGTAAGCTGCGATATCCAAAATTAACGATAGTCCTTTAATAATTGTTTTAACTGTAAAAATGCAGCTTTGGTCCGTGTTTTTACGGTACCCAAAGGAACATCAAGCTGTTCGGCAATTTCCTGTTGCGTATATCCTTCATAGTAGGCCATCTCGATCAAGATACGACATTCAGGCTTTAATTTATCCAAAATATTTCTGAATCCAATAAAATCTGCTTTCGTATGTTGCTCGCTCTGGCTCTGATCCTGTTCTTCCTTTGTATTTACGATATTTGAGAGCGGTTGGTTTTTCATTTCGTTGACCACGCCCTTGGATTTGCGGTAATCCAGCGCCGTGTTACGTGCAATATTGATCATCCAGGTGTATAACCTGCCTTTTTCGGCATCAAAAAGATCGACATGTTTCCAGATTTTCACAAATACATCCTGAATCACTTCCTCGGCATGTTCAGTGGAAGCTACGATACGACACACCACCCCATACAGCGCATCCGCATAGTTATCGTATAGATAACTAAAGGCCTGTTGGTTCTTTTTCTTCAATAAAAGAATCAAGGTTTCTTCAGGAAGGTTGTGTAATGGACTCAAATTTCACGTTTATAACGAAATAAAGATGTAGATAAAAAACTGAAAAACAATGTAACAGCTATAAATCACGTAAAAATACTCAGATCACGATAAATAGCGTGAAAAATACCTGACGCAGGTCTCCCCTTTAAGATAAAGCCAATTTAATGCGTAAACAAGTTTATGGATACAACTAAGAAACAAATTGATAAAGATGAAAAAATCATTTTTTTATCACGCCAGTATCCGGTCTGTACCAGCTGCCTGGAAAAGCAAAGAAGCCCCCTAAATTAGTGGGCTCCTGCAGCCTAAAAAACGAATGAGGCAATAAGCGCTATCTACTCTACGGTAAACCAACGGTAACTTTCGGCCGGTATGGTTATGGTGACTGCCGTTTTAGCAAGTGGATCCAGGGACGCGTTTTTTACGGTTTTATCATCAAAAGTCATTTTTGCGGAGCCCGACAAACCCGTATAGTAAAGCGGTAACACCACTGTACGCGTAATCGGCGTTTTCAAGGGGTTGAACAACATGCCCAATCCTTTGATCCCTGCCGCCGTCGCATTGACATGCAAAAAACCATCCCAGTCACGACCATCAGCACGGCGTAAATGAATCAGATCAGCGTTAAGGATGTTGCGGTATTTTTTATACCATTGGATCACATCGATCACCGTCTGCTTGGTCTGCTCGGTATCGTAGAGCCGCGGACCGCGGTAACAAGCTTGTATGCCAGCACCATAATACTGCATCATCAACTGCCTGTAATCCTCCAGATGCTCATTTAACGGTTCAAGGACCGCCTCTTTTCCGCCGCCCTGATAAGCTGTCAATGGGACAAATCCCCATCCCATGGATGGGTTCTGCTCCCAAAGCGCATCAAATATATTTTGTCGATTAAGTATGCGTTGGTTTTCTCGCGGTAATGAAAAATTGACTTCGCGATAGCCGATTCCAGTCTTGTTGGAACCATCCAGAAAATACCAATCAGGAGAATTTATATAAATCCCACGGGCATTGAGCCAGTGATAAAGTTCTTTTTGCATATTAAATTGTACCCATTGGCTATCCTCCAGTCCGTGATGACCGGGATGGTTTGTCGAGGCACACTGATCGCCCGGAAAAGGGCCATCATTCTCCCAGATATCAAATCCAGTTTTTTCAAAAAATGTCTTGATCCGTTGAGCATAACCGATCCCCCAGTTGGAACCGAAACAAGGGGCATTACCGAAAAACGTGCCACCTGTTTTTCCCGTCTTCGGATTGATGATATCATCTGCTTCACTGATCTTGCGGGAGCTAAACAAGGAATAGGCACCTATTTTAATATTTTTACGATGTGCATAATCTGCTATTTTCTTCAGTGCGGCAAGGTTCCCGGCCGTCGTATCCTCCATATTCACATGGCTACCGAAACTGAGGATCAGCGCTTCGTATCCCGTAGCGGCGCACTGGTCAATGGCCGTGTAAACCTGCTCATCCTTTTTGCTGACCAGGTGCATAAAGATCGGATTGGCCGTTGTCCAAGGTGCAATGGTCCGATACATTTTGCGAATAGCCAGGCCACGTCGTTCGCGATCGTAACTATCCATCAGTAGCTCCCAGGATCGGATCGAACTGAAGCTGTCCTTTGGAGCCAGCTTAGTACCCACACCCACAGTGGGGTAAACCTCCATGATCGCCGGCGTTTTTAGGTCGTAATTCACCTGTGAGGTGTAGGTCGAATCTGCCTTCCAGTGTAAGGACTGATCACTCAGGTGATAACGCATAGCATTGTTAAACGCAAAATTACTTTCGACGTAAAGGCCATGCTGTTTCTTCATGTCATCGACCGAACCCACCACGGCACTTTCCTCTTCGACCAGCGCCAACTTCTCGTTGATCACCTGGTTGATCTGCACCGTCTGGTTGCCCGTATTCTTCACGGTTACCCATTTACTGATCAGCGGGATCCCGTCATAGATGGCGTAATGCACTTTTACTTCAATTCCAGATAATGGGACGGCAGCCGGAGCGGCATAGGTAAAGGTCAGCACCTTCCCTTTTCCGGCAACCTTGTGTGTTGACCACCACTTATCTCCCTTCCAGGGCAGCAGCGGGTCCAGATCACTGATCTCATGCTTGACATAACTAAAATCTTCGGGTTTTGTCGTAAATGTGGGCATCCATTCCGGTCGCAGGTAAGCGCGCTCCTTTTGCCCATCCACCCCGCCGACATTATACCATTTGCCGTTGAGCTGCAGCAACGCTTCCGGCTGTACGGCACGAATGAGCTGCTGTTCTGTGATTAAGTTGGTAAAATCGTAGCAAAAGGCATTCGGTCTAACCCAGAAGGAGCGGCGTACAAGCCCATTCTCCAATACAATGTTCTGGTCATCGACCGCAATGCGGGATTGATATGCTGCAGTTCCACTGATTAGCCAATCCTGCGACTTAGGTTCTTTTTTTTGTGCGAATCCCTCTTCCGCAGTTATCAGCGTTAATGCAATTAAAAATAACTTAAATCTCATATTTTGTATAAATTAGGAAGTAATCGTGCTTCCAAGACTACTATGCGCTCATAAGATATCGCCTCCCCTCCTTCGGTCAATTGCCTGTACGCACTTTAAACACATGTTCTTAATGAAGTGGAGAAGACAAGGTATGGTTTATAAAAAAATTTCTTTGCTGAAATATAGGAGATTTAATTAAGTAAAAAAAAATAAAAGCGGTGCAATCGATTGTTTAAAAATCAATTGAATATCCACCTTAATGCATATCTGTTTGAATTTGATTCAAAAATAAAAACCTCACATGGGATATAAAACGGGTATGCGAGGTAGAGAATAGCAGACTTGACCCATTTGCATACGAAGCATTTATTAAATCAGCTATGCAGGAAATTAGCGATTCACCACAATACCAAAATGTTCTTTGAGGGCCGTCCGTGCGGCGTGATAACCACTCATCCCATGCACACCGCCACCTGGAGGTGTTGACGACGAGCAGATATACATATTTTCCACGGCTGTACGATAAGGGTTCAATGCCAGGATCGGTCGGCTATACAACTGTGTAATATCCATTATTCCACCATTGATGTCACCACCAATGTAATTGGGATTGTATTGTTCAAGCTGCGCCGGAGATAAGGTGTGCTTCGCCATGATCGTGTCTTTAAATCCGGGTGCAAAACGTTCAATCTGATTTTCGATTGCTTCGGTATAATCATGTGTGCTCCCATTCGGGACATGGCAGTATGCCCAGCCGGTATGCTTCCCATCTGGCGCCCGGCTGGGATCGAAGGCACTCTGCTGCGAAAACAAGACAAAAGGCCTATCGACTTGCCGGCCCAAATGGCCCTGTTTTTCAGTTTCAGCAATTTCAGCATAGGTGTTCCCCAAATGTACAGTAGCTGCCTCCTGACAGCGTAGGTCTTTAAAAGGTGTCTTTTCGGACAAAGCCCAGTCTACTTTAAAGACGCCCATCCCCTGCCGATAGCGCTCAAGTCGCTTGCGATAATGAGCAGAGAACTCCACCCCTTTGAGTCGCAGCAACTGCTTGGGTGTCATATCGCACAGCAGTACCTTGTAGTAAGGAAGTTCGCGGAGGTCGTCCACCCAGCAATTGGTTTGCAATTCCCCGCCTAGAGATTGATAATACTGCAGCAGTGCATTCGCAATGGATTGGGAGCCACCCACAGGAATCTGCCAGCCGTATTTATTACCCACAGCGGATAGCACAATTGCAATAGCAGAAGTTGTCCAATTGGTCAATGGCTGGATACCATGTGCTGCCATCCCGGCCCAAAGGGCCTTCGCTGATGCCGTGGAAAAACGTCCTGCAGTCCAGCTTGCGGGCTGCAGCGCATCGAGGCCAAAAGCCGCCAGCTGAAGGGGATGTTTCGGCAACAATAGTGGCCCCATAATGTCGGTCGCAAGCTCATCCCAATGAATAATGACCTTTTCAACCAGCTGACGATAACGCTCCCCATCCGCCCCCAAACCCTTTATTGTTTCGAGCAGGCTATGATAAAGGATGCCCGTCTCCCCACTTAACAGGGGATGTGCAGCAGCATACCTAGGTTTGACAAAGGATAGGCCAAATGCATCCAGTGGCAGACTTCTGAAAAATGGAGAAGCCATGGCCATGGGATGAATCGCCGAACAGACATCGTGCTTAAAGCCTGGCAGCGTGAGCTCTTTTGTCCGCATACCGCCGCCAATTGTATCAGCACCTTCAATCAGCAAGGTACTAAGTCCTTGCTGCTGAAAGGTGATTGCAGCCGCCAGACCATTTGGTCCGGAGCCAATAATAATTGCATCAAATTTTCGCATAAATTGTGTTTTAACCCCTACTAATCACAACCTGTATTAGGCTGATCTTTTTTTGAACGCTTTGATGAGGTTGAATCTGATTGCGTTTTGTCATGGTCCTTTTTTTTACCTGCTGATCCACATGCCACGGTAAATGTCGTTAAAACAAATGCTAAAAGTCCGAGATTGATTAATTTTTTCATATATATGTTATTAGTTTTTAATATCTTCTTCACTAATATGCTCGTTCTCAAAATACTCCCGATACCGTTGTTTCAGCTCCTGACGCTGCGTACTGTCCAACTTAATTTTCGGATCGGTCTGGGAGACTACCGTAGAAACGACTTTGTGTACCCCTTTTCCTTTTTCAATAAATAATACTGTCGGTGAGGATATTCGCTTAATGGAATCAATGCCCAGCCCATTATAAGGATTTAGAACAGCGTGAAACTTGTTTAGGATAGCCTCATAGCCCGGACTCCCAGCTTTGGTCGTGACGACTTTCCCTTCCTTATCCTTCTCTTTAAGATCCCGGATGTCATGAATATTGAGATAGTAAATCGCTAGTTTTTCCTCCTCGGCAAATTCCAATAAAGGCTCAATTGCATTGCGCAACCAAGGGCAACTTGGCCAGCCAAAAAGAACAATACCATTTTCGAGTTTAAGGACTTCCTGTTCAGTTGCATAGACAATCCGTGCGCTATCCGAAATATGTACCGCAACTTTATTCGTATTATTCAAGCTTTCAAGTTCATGCTTAAAACGGACAGCATCTTCTTTTTTTAGCAGCAGATGACTATTCTTTACAGCATCCTTTGTGTCGTGTCTGGATTGACAGTTAGTTACATTCAACAGTACGATGATCGCAAAGAGCATGCTTCCAATTAATTTTAAATCTTTCATCTTGTAACGGGTTTTCATTGTATTTTTTGTTAGTTCTTCGATTGCTTGTATTCTTTGATATGTTCTCCCACATCCCATACGCGGGTTCCGGGAGCCGATTCATTGATCAGGCTGCTGGCTATTGCCGAGCGGTAGCCCGAGGCACAATGAACAACAATGATCTTATCCAAGGGGAGTTCGGCAATATGTTGCGTTAATTCAGCTAGTGGAATATTGTGTGCCTCTTTAAATACCGGTTCTGCCTTTGCCTCCGCTACCGTTCGCACATCCACAATAAAATAATCCGTCTGATTCCGGTCAAATGCTGCCTGATCAAATGTTGCTGACTTCTGTCCTTTGTAATCACCATAGATGACAGCCGCTTTTACAAACTGTTCGTAACCGATTTTTGCGAGCTTCTCAAGTTGTAACTGCACTTCCTGTTTCGTGTCAGCAACTAGATAGAAACTTTCTTGTGGTGCTATGAAAGTCCCGATCCAGGACTCAGATTTGCTGCGCTCGGGAATATTAATGGCCTTCGGAAAGTGGGATTGTCTGAATTGTGCAGCCTTACGTGTATCTACTACTTTACTTTCTAAAACTTTCGCCATACTTGCAGCAATAATGGGGATTCCCGACAAGCTAGTGTGCAGTGCAGCAGCTCCCTTGCGGTTCAGTGCTACATTGTAAGGAAAATATACAGGGATGGGCGATCGGTCGCTCAAAATCAGCTGTACAAATTCTTCTTCCGATCGTTTCTGAAAGGCAAAATTCTGTTTTCTTTCTGCGCCAATCGTACTTTGCTTCAGGTCCTTTATCGCATTTCCACAGAATGAGCCCCCTCCATGCGCTGGATAGAGTAGCACATGATCAGCAAGCTTTAAATAGCTGTTGTTGACCGTATGGAAAAGCTGGCGCGCCAGCTTTTCACGCTGTGAAGCCTGTTGGCCGGAATATTCCCGCAAGTCGGGCCTCCCAACCCCACCGATCAGCACCGCATCGCCAGAAAAGATAGCGACATCGTTACCCCTATCTTTTAGCAACACCGAAATGCTATCGGCTGAATGTCCCGGTGTATTGATTGCATGCAGTACAATATGATCAGAGATCTTTAACGTGTCGCCATCATCAAACGTTTGGTGCGGATAAGTTGCTTGCAGCAATTTGCTTACATACACAGGTACGTTCTGATCCTGATGAATTTCCAGATGGGAACTCACAAAATCAGCATGCGAATGGGTTTCTACCACCGCTATAATTTTTGCCCCCTGCTCCTTCGCGTAAGCGTAATAAGGAGCTGGATCGCGGGCAGGATCCACAAGTACAATTTTCCTGTCGGCCAAGATTGCATAGGAGAATTGGACTAGGCCCTCATCTTCAAATTGCTTAATGGTATAGCCAAGCTCTTGTTTATCGGTATTCCCAAAACAGGACGCCCCCTGCCCGGCTGAAGCAAGCGTAAACAGGATCGCTGAACGGTGAATAAATAATCTTCTATTCATGATAGTACTTCCTTTAAATCAATTAATATGTAAAGAGTGTATTTTTCATATACCATTCCTTACCGGTGAGATAGGATTCTTTGATACGGTCAAGGGTGATTTCAACGTTGTTCCCTTCAGTATCCAAGCCTTTGAGCTTGATCCGTTCCCTGCTTGGCCGCTCATAAGCCCATTTCAGGATATGCAGGCTATCACCCTGTGCTTTTCCGTACAGCGCTTTAAGACCTACATCCAATTTTTCATCCAATAGGTTTCTTAGGTCCTTGCTGAATTTTTGATTTTTATCAATGAGGTAAAGTGTATGTTCATTGGAGTCTATTTCGTAATACAAATAGCTCTTTCCGCCGGCCCTACCTGTAAACTCATAAGTTTTAAGTACATCGTTCAAGGCAGGGGTACCATTGCCCAGATCGATCGGATTAGCCTTATTGACCTTATATACCAGTGTCGAGTAGCGCTCAAAAAAGGCTTCGTGCCAGCGCACCGAATCTTCGGGCGAATAAGGAATAACTTTTCCGTTTAACAGAAAGCTCGAAACCTCATAATGCCCTGCTGCCTGTGTCAAACCGGGCAGCACCGGTTCCTTCAGGCGACCTTCATCGTAGAATCGTTCGTACCTAAAATAACCGTATACAAAGATGAACAGCACGACAATCGTAGCCTTAATTCCCAGGTACAGCGGATTGTTCCATTTCCGCAAAAACCTGGGAACATAATAGTAGCTGCTGACTGGCTCGCGCAGGATAAAGAGCTTCCAGATCGCGGGAAAATATTGCAGCGACAAAAACAAAGAAAGCAATACAAAGTATGAACTGTATACATGCACGGCACCATCGTAAGCCAAATTGGCATGGGCGATGTTAAACAGTACGCCGGCATTGATAATAGCCCCTATCACCACCGTAGGCCGAAAGAAGAGCAGGCTTCCGGCGGTGATCTCCAAAACACCTAAGAAGATCTCATACTTATAGGAAACACCGACAATCTGCCAGTACAGTTTAAAAGGTGCATATTCACCAAAGTCTGTATTCAGATTGGCAAGTGATGGAAAAGGCATCTGCATGGGAAAGAATTTGATAAAACCAAATGCAATCAGTCCCAACGCAATACGATAACGTACCAATACCCGTAGCCAGTAGTAAAGCACATCATACTGCTTTACTTTGCTATTTCGCGCCAATATGGTCCAAATAGCAGCGCCGAGTACAGCGATCAGGCCATTGAGCCACCAGGAGGTGTAGGATGCAAAGCCCCACTTGCCACTTTCGGTATCAATTTCAATCCAGCCCGTTCGAGATCCCCCAGCTACAGAGGCCATAAAATCATACAATGAATCAGGGACAAACACCTTCTCATACCAGTCCCAATCCAAGGGAATGACCATGAGAATAAAAAAAATAAATGTAAACCGAAAACCTACTTTTTCCCAGTACTTCCAGTCCCTGTCTTCTTTAGTTGTGAGGGTTCCCTCAATATGTTGAATAGTTACCATAAGCTTAATCTAAATTTGAATCGGTTAATAAATACGGATTGGTTTTCTACGGCCTTCATGCAGCAGATATTTTTTGTTCACTTTTTCAAGCCGTACCTGCAGTGTGTCTCCGGACTGATTTGTTCCTTCGAGCAGCAGCGTCCGTTTGTCCGGCCGGTTTACGACAAATGAAAAAGTATGGTCTTGGTTGATCTTTCCGACGAGCTCAATGACTGTCGGCTGTTTTTCGCCACCTTTTTTCAGGCTATAGCCAAAGAATTCACGGCCGCCATTGCCCAGATACTCGTAATTGCGTTCCCTATTAAAGGCGATCCGAGGTTTAAGGCTATCCACTTTTACAGGCTGGTTTCCACGAATGCTAATGGTATTCCACTTTTCGAAAACCACATCCTTCCAACGGATCCTATCGGTCAGTGAATATGGCAGTGTATCCCCCTTCCATACAAAATCTTTCACGTCGTATACACCGGCAGCACCTGCCAGACCTTTTTCATCGGGGAATGGATAATCCGAATTCTTCCAGCTCAAGTAAGCCTGCACACTAAATACAGCGATCAGGAGCAACAACAAAACCTGGAGATAAGGACGGATGATGGCGATCCTGCGCCCGTATACCGGCCAAAAACCGTCGGGAATAGTGGCTGTCTTTTGGATCAGCAGACGGTAAAAACGGGGCCAGTCATAAGCGAAAATAACGATCGCCAATAGCAGTAGGAAAGAGCTGTATACTTGCTCTCCGATCTCATACACATAGTTGACGATCACCACATTGAGCAATACCGCCAGTAGCAACCCTGCGCCAATGACTGCTGTGCGGCGGTTGAGTAAAAAGAGCCCGCCCACAATTTCCAGGGCTCCGATCACCGGCAGATAACCTGCGGTCGCAATGCCATTGGTCAGGTAATAGAGTTTCCAGAGCAGAAAATCGCCGTATTCCGTATGTAATTCACTGATGGTCGGTTCAGGCAATTGTATCGGAATTATTTTCACAAGACCGATGAAAGTCATTGCCAGTGCCAGGCGGTAGCGCAACAGGACACGGAGCCAATAGAATAAGGCATCATCATCAGCTTGGAGACCTTGCTTCAATTGTCGCCCAAAGACCAAAAAGACCAACAGTGCTAGCCCGAGGGCAATCGCCCAATTGTAGTAGCCACGCACATCGGTCCCGACCAAGGAGCTTTCGGGGATAAAAGACGTACGATAAGTAGCCAGTGCAAACCAGTTCTCCGGTGAAAACAACTCTCCGAATGATGTACCCTTAAAAAGATTAGGGTCATAAGGAATGCTGAGCAAGATAAAGAAGATCAGGCTGATATATAAGATATTCGAGCGATAACGCTGAAAAAAATGAGTGTCTGTTAATGTGGTCATTTCAATACGATTTAATGGAAAAAAAAAGGTGAACCAACTGATCAATCCAAACCCGGGTTTTGTTGCAAATCTGGATCTATGGATACCTGCGCATAAGGAATCGGAAGCAGCAGCCTATTCACAGAGGAAATATGGAGTACCTGCTGTGCCCGACCTGTTCGCAGCAGATCATACCAACGGTGGTTTTCTAAGGCAAACTCTACCCTATTTTCATCTTCGATGGCCTGTAGCAGTGCCGCGGCGCCGAGGCCAGCCAGCGGTTTGATATTGGCCCGCGAACGTATGGCATTTAAATCAGCCAAGGCTGCGTTCAGATCCCCCGTTCCATTACGCTGGGCCAGGGCTTCGGCGCGGATCAGATAGAGTTCGGCCGTGCGAATCAAAAACGCAGGATCGGTACGGTCTGTCCGGTAATACAGATTGCCAATTAGGATATTCGGGTCTGTCGAAGACGACGTTTTGGATACGAGGGCCGCCCTATCCCCTCCAATATTGGGATCCACCAGCAGATCATAGATCGCTTGTGCCGGTCTTATCCAGGCCGTTCCACCATTGCTTCCGGCAAGCCACTGGCTTGCCTGACCACTGGTATTGTTGATATCATACACCAGTTCGAATACCGATTCTTTGGTATTGGAGGTATTATTTGCGTAAAACGAGCGATAAGGCGTCACCAAACTATAGTTCGTATTGTCGTCGATGATATACGAAGCATATTTGATCGCTTCGGACCAATTTTTTTGATAGAGATAACATCGGGCCAGCAGTGCGCGTGCCGTTTTCTTGGTCGCCCGGATGCGATTGGTTTCATTGGGCAGCAGCTGTTCCGCTTTCTGTAGATCCTGCAGCACTTGTGCATAGGTTTCCGCGAGGGAGCTTCTTTTGACCTGTGGCAGACTACTGGCCGAGGTGGTCGGCTGCAGGACGATCTGTACACCGCCCCAGGTCCTTGCCAGGTCAAAATAGGCCAATGCCCGAACAAAATAGGCCTCCCCGACCAGCTGATTCCGCAACGCTTCGGTAAACGTGTTTGTCAATGCCAGATTCGGGACCTTCGCGATGACATGGTTGGTGCGGTTGATCGTCGCGTAGACTTGATTCCATACGGTGGCAAGCACGGCCAGATCAGATTTAACCGTATGGTTGGTCAAAGTCTGATGAACTGTCTGACTGCCGCGATACTCGATGTTATCAGCCGAAAAGAAGCCCAAAAGCTGAAAGCTGTAGCCATAATAATCGTTTGATCGCAGTGCCGAATAGATACCACGAACAGCAGTTGTGGCCGAACTTTCATCTACAATGGTTACTTCATCCGATACAGAACTCTTGGGCTCCACCTCCAGAAAAGAGCTGCAGCCTGTCAGCTGAAACACGAGTACCGGAAAAAGGAGATATATAATTTTTTTCATGAGCTTAATAGATTAAGATTAATGCTTTATAAGGTGACATTTAGGCCGAGCTGAAAGGTGCGTGGTTGAGGTGGTGTTCCAAAAGAACCTATCCCCTGTGCATTGGGATTGCTGGTCACATTCGATTCCGGGTCGCCGGTGTATTTACTCCACAAAAAGAGGTTGGTGCCCACAAAATACACCCGCGCAGCTGTCAGCCTTGCCTTCTCCACCAGTTCCTTGGGCAATTTATAGCCAAAAGACAGCTGTCTCAGCTTTAGATAGGAAGCATCTTCGAGGTAACGGCTATTTGCATCGATGGTATAGTTCAGCCCCACTGATGTCAAGCGAGGTACATCGGTGATATCACCGGGTTGTTGCCAACGGTTCAGCACATTTTTATACACACCACCGCTACTTGGGTTACGCTCCCGGAAATAACGGTTGAGGTTAAGGGCATAATTCCCATATTGAAAACTAAAATCAACGCCCAAATCAAAGTTTTTATAGGTGAACGTGTTGCTTATACCGCCATAAAACTTAGGGTAAGCGTTGCGAAATACCTTCCGCGCCGAAGTTGGCAAAGAGCCATCGGCCAGCTGTCCCTCGAAAACAGCATTACCCGTTTGAGGGTCAACAGATAGCTGCTCGTAAAGCCAAAAGGAATTGAGCGAATAGCCTTCTTTGAGGATGACCCAATCACGGGTATACTGAGTGATCTGTGTCGGCAGTTTTTCCACTTTATTTTTATTCCCTGACAGGTTTAAACTTGTATTCCAGGCGAAATCCTTTGTTTTCACATTGAGTGAATTGATCAGGAGTTCGTATCCTTTGTTGCTGATTTCACCGACATTTGCCCAATATTTGGAGAATCCGGAGATCCCGACGATGGGGCGTTCGAGCAGCAGGTCAGAAGTATATTTATGGTAGAGATCGACAGTGATGGACAGGCGGTTTTTGAATAGGGCCAGATCCAGTCCCAGATCCGCCTGCGCTGTTTTCTCCCAGCGCAGGTCATCGTTGCCCAGCTGGAAAGGCCCCGTAGCTGGCGAAACTTTACCGAAACTATCCGCATATTTTTCATTGCCCGTCCATAGGCCCCGGGCTGCAAAATTGCTGATACCCGCCTGATTGCCTGTCAATCCGTAGGAAGCCCTTATTTTCAGGTCGCTCAGCCAAGTTTGATCAGCCAGGAAAGCCTCTTGGCTCAGGCGCCAGCCCGCCGAGAAAGCAGGGAAATAGCCCCAGCGATTATTTGCTCCAAATTTGGAAGAGCCATCTGCCCGCAGGGTTGCCTCCGCAAAATAGCGCTCCGCATAACTATAGCCTACCCTACCAAAATAAGAAGAAATGGTATACTTGCTCCAGTTATCAGAACCGATAATATTCGCTGCCGAAGAAATCTGTTTGAAGGAGTCATTGGCAAAACCATTTCCTTCTAGATAGTTGTAATCAAGCACATTGCTCTGCAGCGTATTCCCCAAAATACCAGTCAGGCTGTGTTTTCCAAACGTATGCTGATAGGACAAAGTCTGTTCATTGATCCAGGTACCATTTCGGGAAATACCTGAAGTCGCCTGATTATTGTTTGCTATCCCAATACTGGTCTTGCTGTTCCAATATTGCGATTCATCGTATACATTGTAATCGGCGCTGAAACTCGATTTGAATTTCAGTCCTTTCAGAATTTCAATTTCCGCAAAAGCACTTCCGACATAGCGGAGACTTGTGGTATTGACATCATAATTGTCAACCAAGGTATAGGTATTGTCCGTTCCATTGAGCGATCCATCCGTATTGAAGATCGGAACATTCGTTGCTGAGGAAACCGCCGAATTGAAGAGGCTTACCTGTGGTCCGTCGCCTGTACGTGCCTGATTACGGTAAGTTCTTGAAAAATTATTCGTGAGGCCGATCTTGACGCGGCTGTTGATCTGATGATCGAAATTAAACTTGAGATTGGTCCGGGAGAAATCGATTACTTTAATAAAGGCTTCCTGTCCGGTGTACCCAGCACCAATGTAAAACCTGGATTTGTCACCGCCCCCCTGAATACCAATATTATAATCCTGCAGCTTACCATGTCGCAGCAGAAAGCCCAGGCGGTCATAGGTCGACTGCTCTTCGGGATTACCTTTACCCCCTTCCGAAACCGGACGGTAAGGCCTGTTAGCAAAGGTTTGTTTTAAGGTTGGATTGTCCAATCCGGAATTTATCCACCACTCATTGGCTAAGGTTGCTGTTTCAGGTCCATTTGCAAGTTCAGGTAGTAAAGATTTATTCGCTTCTGCCCAGCCAGCTTGCAGATTGAGGTCAATTTTGGTACGGCTGCCATAGCTTCCTTTTTTTGTAGTAATGATAATCACCCCATTGGCACCTCGGGAGCCATAGATTGCCGTTGCCGAAGCATCTTTGAGCACTTCAATGGATTCGATATCCGCCGGATTGATATCTGTCAGTGGTGAACTGGTCCTTCCGCCGAGACCGATATTCTGGAGTGAGGTATTATTTAAGAATACGCCATCAATAATGTACAGTGGATCGCTGCTGGAGTTGATGGAAGTCGTTCCCCGAACCCGCAAAAAGATACTTTCTCCGGGTACGCCCGAATTTGTCGAGACCTGTACGCCAGGGAGCTTACCCTGCAACTGTGCGTCGAAACTCGCGACTGGAATTTTGTTGACTTCGGCGGCATCGATCTTGGCGACCGACCCCGTTAAGTCCTTTCTTTTTTGGGTACCGTAACCGACGACGACCACTTCGTCCAGATCCGATACTGCCGGCTGCAGCAGCAGTTGGATCTGGGCTTCGCGAGCCGTAATCTTACGGCCTTTATAGCCCAAAATTGAAGTGGAAAAGGTCAAGGGAAGCCGTTGCCCCGTGACAAATTGAAATCTTCCCGACGCATCGGTTTTTACTTGGTGTGTAACACCTTCGAGCTTAATCGTCACGCCTTCAATCGGCTGATTGGTGATTGAATCCAATACTACGCCTTTCAACGTTGCGTTAATGAGCGGCTCCGATTGCTGCGAAAATACAGGCAATAGCAAACCATGTGACAAAAAAATTGTCACGGCGTACTTCCATACGCTATTTTTCATAGGTAAAATTTTAACAGTGAATAATTACAAGTGCCAACGCCAATTGATTACTTGTCAGTAAAGCTGCATTCCAAAGAAAGATTACTTTCTTTTAACCTCAGCTACACATTCGCATATTCATGTCGGAGCAATAGGATTTACAAAAGCGTTGATATACGCTTTGTTGGGAAAGGTTCGAATAAAATCTGTGGTTCATAAATAACAAATTAAATTAAAAATGCTGTTGATTACTCACGGAAGATGCTGCTTTAGGAAGGCCATAAAATTATTTATTGCCCCTATTTTATAAGCTTGTCTCCTAGGTTGATAAACAAATATAGTAAACATAAAATAAAATCTATAATATTAGTAGACTTTATTCTAATTATATGATAGATTTTACAAAGAGCCTTACATAGAAATACGGATTGCAATCTAAGACACCTAAACGCTCTACTAAATTCGCTATGCGATACAGCTCCTGCCATTAAACGATTTAATACAAGCGGATCTGCGATAAAAGTATATAAAGGATAACGCATGCGGAGCATTAGCTGGGTAAAGCTCACTACAACATAGCAAGATAATCACCTGTAATTCAACGGTACGTCCCTGTCGGCATCAGCCTTTGAGCAGACCAGGAGCCATCGTCTTCATAAGGCCGAGGATTGACCCTTCGACTATGCTCGACAGCGGATGTACAGGTTTTGCCGCTGCCGATCAATAGCATACAGCAGACAAGTATTCTCATCTTCTTACCGATCATAATTGCCAGCTTCAAACTTACCGGGAGAAATTTTATAATCCCTGATGGCTCGGTCTAGTATGACATAAATAGAATCTCTATGTTCATCAATACCAGTTAAAATCACCCGATTTCCACCGTCAATTATTTTATAGGCAACCACAAATCTTTCGCGTATTTCTTTTGCTGCCAGTTCATCCGCTTTTGCAAATTCGCGAAGGCGCCGCGCTGTCCGCGCAGGTTTGGCGACATAATCGGCCTCATCTCCCAAGGAAGCTTTCACCTTAGCAGGAATCCAATCGGCTAGTGAAATCGCCGGGCGCTTTTCTTCAGGTCCTTTTGCCGATTTGAGGTAGTTGCGCACACCACCGTCTCCCCCCTCGCCAGCAGTGACGTTCCGCTGATCGGGTATCAGTTTATACTTATCTTCCAGGTACAAATGCTGATTTACCGTATCCACATAATAGTGAAAGGCACGCTGTCCACCGGCGACACCCGATATTTCAAATGTTCGGTTGACATCTCTTTTTGGATCACCACCACCATTGGATAGATCCAGTTTTAAGGGTTTATTCACTTTAAAAGTAAGCGTTGACCATTTTTCAAATGTTGCGGACTGCCAGCGTAGGCTATCGTAAGGATTAAAAGGCCGCAAGACCCCATTTAGACGAAATTCCGTGACCTCATAATTACCACGCAATTCCTGAACACCAGCTGTGGAGGGTTGTTTGTAGGGATCGTACCGAAAATCAACATATTGCAGATAGAAGAAAACGATCAAAAAAATAAAGATAATGATGCCTTTCAACCCGATTCTAATTTCATTTAATCTTCCTTTGAAGTTTGGAAAAAACAAGGCAATACGTGCTGGCTGTTCGCGAATAAATACTTGGTAATAGGGACCAAAATAAGGAACCAGCAGAAAAAGACTTAACAGTACGAAATAAGAACTATACACATGCACACCTCCGTCGTAGGCAAAGTTGACCACGACAATAGCGCCCAGAGCCCCGACTAACAAGGTCGCACCGACAGCCACCGTACGCCGAAAAAGCAACAAGGTACCGGCTGTTACTTCCAGTATGCCAGCAAATACCTGATACCAGGGTACTATCCCAAAGGAAAGCCAAAAAATCTTTTGGGCGGTCAAATCGCCATAGTCCGTATCCAGGATGCCATAAGATGGGTAAGGCATCTGTACCGGAAATAGTTTGGTAAAGCCAAACCCGATGATGCCCAGGCCAGCACGGTATCTAACAATGACATTGAGCCAATAATATAACCTGTTGTAACTGCGTTTCTCCTTTTTTAGCAGTTTGGCCAGCCCCGTCCATAGCAAACCCAAAAGGACCGCAAAAAAGAACGTATTTACCCAGATGCTGTACCCTTCCAAACGACTGCCAAAGGTCGTACGCCCAAACCAGCTGACACCCGAGCCAAAACGGCAGATATCATAGAGGTCCCTGTAATCCAGATTAAACCAGTTTATGGCAAACACATGCTTGTACCATAAAGGACTATTCGGAATGGAAATAATGATAAAAAAGATAAAACTTATGCGAAAGGCAATCCGTTGAAGGAGCGTCCATTTCGGTGTAGGTGCAACTTTTGCTCCTACCCTTTCTGTTTGTATTTTTTCAGCTATTTGCATGATATTTCGATTTAAGCTACCGTCAATTATAATTTAAAGCCCAGCCGGTCACGGCCACGTTTGCCAACTTCATAGAGCAGATACTTCTTATTTACTTTCTGAAGAGCTATGGAAAGTGTATCCCCTGTTGAATTGGTGCCATACAGCTGGATATGCGTACTGTCCGGCCGCAGCAGCTGTAGCCGCAGGCTATCGTTTGGATAGGCCGGATTCGGATTTTTCAGCAGGATAGTCCGATTGGGAGCAGTGGTATATCGATAGTATAACCGTCCCCCCACCTGTGTATACTCATAATCCCGCTGTTGGTCCGCCAGGAATTTAGCCGGCGCGGCTGTCTTTATAGCATCATTTATCCGTACACTTAAGGTATTCCATTGTTCAAAAACGACATCCCGCCAACGCTGTTTATTGGCTGGCGAAAATGGGATGGTATCCCCATTGATAATAAATTCGTCCACCAGATACTTACCAGCGATACCTGGTAAGCCCGGTTGCTCTGGGTAATATAGCGATGCCGTCTTACTGACCTCATACGATTTGAAACCTGCGAGACCGATAAATAGTAGCACAAAAAGTAGTTTAAAAATCCAGCGGGAATAGCCCAGGTGTACCTGCGACCAATCGAATTGCCAGCGTTGCGGAGAGGTGTAATCAAATTGGATCACCAGTTGAGCCAACCGTTTGGCATCGTAAAAGAAGATGGGCAGCGTCAACAATACCGTGAAAGCCGAGGCAAGATAATGGCGTCCGCCATAAGCCAGATCAGCGAGAAACACATTTCCATAAAATGGAATGATGATCAGAACGGCCAAAAAGGAAGTTCGCCGAAAGAGCAGCAGCACAGTGGCCAGTAATTCGATAACACCCAAAAAAATGACATATGCAGGTGCTGCAGACAGACTGAGATAAAGCTGTTTCCAATCTTCAAAATAACCATAAGGTGTATTCAGATGGCTCAGTGAAAGTGCTGGTGCAAAAATGGCAAATAGTTTCGTCAGTCCTGCCACAGACAGTATAGCAGCTAGGCGAAAGCGAACGAATATGCGTAGGAAATAGTACAGTGAGGCTTCCCGTCCCGGATCGACACGACCTTTGACAGTCCATAGTCCTGCCACAAGCGCAGCTATGGCAAGCAGCAGAAACCAGTCCGCAAAGCCCGATATGTCCCCAAAAAAATGAGGCAAGAAAATAACTAGGTTAAAAAGGTCGCTCAGTAGATATTGCCAGCTGATGCCTAGCAATTGTTGATAAAAATCAACTTGTAAGGGCACACTGAGCAAAAGGATAAAAACAATGCTCAGCCGCAGTAAATATCTTTTCCAAAAGGGAATGCCCGGAAGCGTTTGTATGGTAGTCATGGTATCTGTTTTTTAGCGTGAATAACCTGGGTTCTGTTGCAATACGGGGTCGGCCAACAACTGGCTATAAGGAATGGGCAGCAGCAGGCGAAAATCCTCCTGAATTCCCAAAGTCTGCTTGGCACGACCTGTTCGGACAAGATCAAACCAGCGGTGCGCTTCAAAAGCAAATTCCAGCCGGCGTTCATCTGCTATCCATTGTAAAATCTGTTCTTTGGCTGTCGACGAAGGACGTGCGGTCAATGCCGCGCGTGTACGGATTCGGTTGAGGTCCGTCAGGGCCTGCGTATAGTTGCCCAGCTGCGCACTAGCCTCGGCCCGAATGAAAAGAATTTCAGCAATGCGAATGATATAAGTAGGATCTTTGGCCGGATCGCGATAGTAGAGATTGCCATACCACCTCCCCTGATTATCCTTTGCAATGAGCTCACTACGTGCGCCCCCAGTCTCGGAGCTCGTCAACAGTTTGATCAATGCCGCGTTGGGCGCCCATTGCCTTGTGCCGCCGTTGGTTTGCGGCTGCCATTGTGTGCGGTGCGGATTCGGTTCATTGGCACTGTAAAAAAGTTCAAATATAGACTCCTTGGTTTCGGTAAGGTCGTTTTTAAAGAAACTATAATAAGGATTCAGGAGTTCGTAATCCTGATCCGCAGCAAGCACATTCGCATATTGAATGGCCTGTTGCCAATCCTGGCGATAGAGGTAATATCTCGCTTTGAGGGCCAGGATTGTTTTTTTGGTAAAAGCCGTACGGTCGGTGGTATTACTCAGCAAGCCTTCCGCTGTGTTCAAATCTTCAATTACACGCGCATATACCTGATCTGAGTTACTCCGTGCGATCCCCATATTCTCCCCGATCTTGGCAGTCGGGGCCGTGACAATTGGTACACCACCCCAGACCCGGACCAGGTCAAAATAATTAAGCGCACGGATGGCATAGGCCTGACCAAGTATATTTTGCTTGACCGCATCGCTGATATTCTGCTTGTCATAGTTTGTCAAATCCCGGATCACATTATTCGCCCGGTCGATGGACTTATAAATACCGTTCCATGCAGCCGCCAGGGTCGCATTTTCGGCATTGACCTTATGATTGATAAATTCCTGTATCTGTGATTGCGAGCCCGTCCACTCGATATTGTCTCCGGAGAGGTAGGCGATGGATTGATAGTTGACACTGTAATAATTCCGCAAGGCGGCATATACACCGTTCAATGCCGCTTTGGCAGAGGTCTCATCGTTGATCACCTGATCGCCGGCTATGGAGGTGCGCGGGTCTACATCCAAAAAGGAAGAACAGGACGAAAAGAAAACAACGGCCAATAGAAAGAGATAATATTTTTTCATGCTGTAGTTACAAGGTTAGATTAACACCCAATTGAAAACTCCGTGGTTGTGGCGGCGTACCCAGGTCGATGCCCTGTTCGTTTGCCGAACTGCTCGCGGCAGATTCAGGATCCAAGCCAGTGTATTTCGTCCATGTGAATAAATTTGTCGCCTGGACATACAGCCGTAGTTTGGTCAGCGACAGTTTTTCAAGCGCTGCCGCGGGAAGGTTATAGCCCAGGCTTAGGGACCGGAACCGCAGGTACGAACCATCTTCCAGCCATCGTCCGCCCCCATCTTTATAATTGTTGTTGTTTATACCGTCTGTACGCGGTACATCTGTTAGATCACCGGGTTGCTGCCAGCGGTCCAGATTCGACTTAAAGATCACGCGGGCGGCGTCACGTGCACCACCGGCCTCACCAAAAAAGCGGTTGTGGTTATAGATCTTATTACCGACCGAAAAACTTAGAAAAGTGCTTAGGTCCCAATTTTTATATGTAAAATTATTGGTAATTCCACCAAAAAAATCAGGCCATATACTCCCTAAGAGCTGGCGATCATCTGTCGTAATTTTGCCATCCCCATTGACATCTTCATAGACAGCGTCGCCAGTCTGGGAATCCACATAAAGCTGTTTATAGACCCAAAAAGAATACATTGGACTTCCTTCTTTAAATAAAATCAGGTCGCGGCTGCCAAAGTTCATAGGCTTGCTTAAATGTTCAATTTTGTTGACATTTCTGGCAATATTAAAGGCCGTGGTCCAGGTAAAGTTGTTCTGTTGTATGTTGGTCGAATTCAGGTTGAATTCAATCCCCCTATTACTTATCTCGGCCGCATTGTTTAAGTAATTGTCATAGCCCGTAGTCCCCGGCAGCACCGCTGTCAACAGCCCGTCCTTGGTCTGTTTATCGTAGTAATTAAAAGCGAAAGACACACGGTTATTGAAAAGAGATGCATCAATGCCCAGATTAAACTGCGAAGTTTGCTCCCAGGTCAGTTTCTCGTCGGCCAATTGTTCAGGAAACATTCCAGCTACACCACGGTAAGCGCCATTCACGCCAGACCATAGCTGCCGGGAGGCAAAGGAATTGATCCCGCTCTGATTGCCCGTAATTCCATAACTACTTCGGATCTTGAGGTCATTGATAAAAGAAATATCTTTGAGAAAATGTTCCTTATTCAGCCGCCAGGCCAGGCCCACAGCGGGAAAGTAGCCCCATTGGTAGCCCTTATTGAATTTTGAGGAACCATCTGCCCGAAGCGAAAAATCGATCAGGTACTTATCGGCAAAGCCATAATCAATACGTCCGAAGAAAGAAGCCAAGTTATATTTGTCCCAATCCTGGAAGCTGGTGGTATTGGCCGCAGATCCGATAATTTTAAAATCATTAGAGGCAAAGCCTTTGCCCGTAGCCGAAGTGAGCGAAAATGTGCTGCTTTGTAAGGTATTTCCCAGGAGCAGGCCAAAGGAATGCTGCGTACCGAGGCGCTTGCGATAAGTCAATGTCTGCTCATTGATCCAGGTCGTGGCCTGGCTGATCGCCGATGTTGCTGAACCACTGGGGCTGCCCGCAATCAAAAATTTATTCCAATACTCATGCTCATCATAGTGGTTGTAATCCACACTGAAGGTCGATCGAAATTTCAGGTTTGGAGAGATCTGATATTCCCCGTATACATTACCGATATACCGTAGACTAATGGAGCCTACATCGTAATTATCCAATAGCAGGGTCAAATTATCAAAGCCCGCCCTCCCGACCAGCTCCCCTTGTTCATTGTAGGGCGAAAGGTAGGTTGGCGTATGCAAGGCCGCCTGCAAGATCCCGCCCTGTGGTCCATCTCCGGCCCTTCCCTGATTGCGTCCTGTTCGTGAAATTGCGTTGCTCGACCCTACTTTGAGCTGCTCGTTGATCTTTTGATCCAAATTAAACCGAAAACTTGCGCGGTCAAAAGCGATCGGACGCAGGATGGATTCCTGCTTATTATATCCGGCGCCCAGATAGTAAGTCGTTTTGTCACTACCGCCATATAACGAGAGGTCGGCATTATATACCCCTGCAGTGCGAAATGCCTCGGAAAGTCGATCGTAAGTCTGCTGTTCTGCAGGAAGTCCACGCCCACCTTGAGCCGTTGAGATAAAAGGTTCAGGCTTGCCGATATTACGGTTGTATTCGTTGACCAGCTCCGCATGTTCGGGGCCGGTTGTCAGTTCCCAAAGCTTTGCTGCTTTTGCCCTGCCAGCATACAAATTGACGTCTATCTTGGTAGACTGTCCATTTTTACCACGTTTGGTCGTGATCAGAATGACACCATTGGCTCCTCTTGAGCCGTATAATGCGGTCGCTTCCGCATCTTTGAGCACCTCCACATAGGCTATATCTGAGGGGTTTAGATCAGCGATTGGGGACGTTGCTTTTCCGCCCGTGTTTAAGGTCTGAAGACTCTCGGAGTTAACAAACACCCCATCAATTACATAAAGCGGGTTGTTGTTGGCATTGATGGAAGTTGCTCCACGTAGGCGGATATTTAAAGCCTCGCCCGGCACACCGGTACTGCTACTGACCTGAACTCCGGCCACCTTGCCTTGCAATTGCGCATCGAAACTGCCCGTAGGGATTGTACTCACCTCCTTTAAGTCCACTTTTTCCACTGAGCCGATCAGATTCTTCTTGCCGACCGTGGTGTACCCCACTACAACCACTTCGTCTAGGTTGTCCGACGAACGTTGCAACTTGATCAAGGCCGGAGAAGAATTGACGACCAATTTCATACGCTCATAGCCAACATACGATAGCATCAGCGTAAAAGGGAGCTTCTGACCGGTCACAAAATGAAAGTTTCCCTTTTCATCTGTTTTTACGCTATGCGTTACAGCCTCCAGCTGTACAGTGACACCTTCCAGCGGTTCACCGGAGATAGCATCAACAATTTTTCCTTGCAGGGTTGCATTAATAATAGGCTCACCGGCTATCTGGGCAACTAGCTTGACCGGAATAAAAGCCATAGTGAGCAGGATACAAAACAAAATATGTTTTGCATGCTTGATTTTTTTCATGAATGAGCGTTTAAATAGTGTACTGAATAAGTGCCAACGCCAATTGATCACCTATGATTGTCATCTGCTTTTCAAAAGAACTTGTTGTCTTTTGAAATTCATCGGAAAGCTACTTCAGCGACACATTCGCCCGTTCAAATTCAAGCTATGATCATTAAAAGATTGTTTTTTAAAAGAATACAAGGAGTAAATTATAGTATTCATGCGGTCTAGTTGTTTAATTAGTAACTCTGTTTAATATCGTTGCCAACGCCAATTGATTCAACGGATATGTAAATATAGAAAAGTTAATAATAAATTCTACTAAACTTATAGACTATTTTTTTTTATAAGGCCGCTTCTTATATCTCAAGCAGCAGTTACCGCTCAAAAATATTATATAATTCACCTACTTAATAGATAGCTAACGTTGCCTCTTGTCTCAGATTTTTCTTAAATCCGCTATTTACCGAATAACTCCAGTGCTTTTATTATTTTACGGTCTTTTCTTAAATCTTCGAGGTTATCACCTTCCAGGACTTCAACATCAGGTAAAATATTGGATTTATAAACTTTTAAATTTCGGTCCACGACATAATCTGTCGACAGATTAATTCCTGCATGATCATTTATTTCAAATCCCTGTACTGCGGTGGTATAATTGGCTGTTGGTTCGCCTACAATCCATGTATTTTTCCTTCCTATAAAAGAAAGGGCGGTCATTTCACCTGCACTTGCCGTATAGCAACTCGTTAAAATAACCAATGGAACATCAGTTTGTATCGGATGGGACAAAGCTGTTTTTCTGTCCAGCACATTTCCATCAATCAACAATTTCCCTGCTTTGATTTCCCAATTTCCCGTAGGTTGATCTTGCCCATTCCTGAACCCACCGAATAGGATATTATTCCCGATAAATTCCTTGAGCCCCAATAGTATCGGGTACATATTGCCACCGGTATTTAATCTCAAGTCAATAATCCAGGCTTTGATTTGCGCGGAATTTATGGAATTGATATGCGATACGATATCGTTTGCCAGACTATCTACTTTCAGAAAGGCAAAATCACTGTTTCCAACAATCCGGATATACCCTATTTTTTTATCAATGATCGCACTACTTGTTTTCTTTTCAACTTTTAACATACCTTTTAGATAGGCATTTGTCATTACATCGGGATTGTTCCATCCATATGTTTTTCCTTTATATTTTAAACCGCCGTGATAATCATGAAGCTGTTTAAATACATCCTCATATAAGGGTGCCGTTTCATCAATGGAGTTTAGGTTTAATGATTTATGGTATAGATCACGTTTTATGGCCTCGAGGTTTTCCGTATGGATTGAGTTGAAGGCTATCAGTTCGATCGTTTTATCGATAAATGATTTTACGCTGTCATTCTTAAAACCTTGGGAAAAAGAAAATGTCGAAGATAATAGCAGCCATAGCAATAAAAAAAATCTGGTCATCATTGAGTGTTTATCGTGATTTTAAAAATAACTATTTGTTACTGAATTTAGCATTCTTTTTTACTTCAAAACTGTCCATTTTCGTACAAATACCGTTCGGGATCGAACAAAATCTCCCACACATAAAGAGATTAAAAAACTTATTTTCAATACATTAATCAATTGGCAAACGAATTGGTACAAGCTTCAATAAAAACCGATCCCTATGCTTCAAAATTATTTCAAAATAGCCTTTCGTCATCTTCTGAAAAACAAAGGTTTTACAGCAATAAATATTGTCGGGCTAGCGACAGGAATGGCTGCAGCTATCTTGATTATGCTATGGGTCAAAAGCGAATTTAGCTTTGACCGGTTTTATTCCAAGACCAGCCAGATTTATGCCGTGGGCATAAAAGATATCTGGGCAGGCGATGCTGTGCAGCATTTCTACACGCCTAAGCCGATGGCTGCTGCTTTGAAAACATACTTTCCGGAGATCAATCGTGTTACGAGGGTCAACAAGGGTACCGGATTCCTACTGACACGGGGCGAAACCAAACTTTCAAAAGAGCAGGGTGTTTTTGTAGACAGTACATTCTTAAAAATATTTGATTATAAAATTGTGGCGGGCAATCCTGCCGAAGCGCTGAAAAATCCCGGTCAGATCGTTTTGACCCGATCTTTGGCAGCGCGCTTATTTGGTGATACCGATCCTATCAACCAGAGCATCAGACTGGACAGCACCCAGATTTCAACGGTCTCGGCCATCATTGAAGACATCCCCGATAATTCCTTTATGAAAGGAACAGCTCATCTGGTCCCCTGGACATTGATGGAAAAAATAGGTTATTCGGATGATTACTGGGGAAATCAGTCTGTACAGACTTATATCGAACTGGACAAAAACGTCAATACCGACCAATTTCAGCAACGCATAAAAAGCTTTATGCAGAGACATACCGAAACCAAAGTAGAGAATTTTATTGCTCCTATAGCCGATAAATGGCTTTACAGTAACTTCACTGATATGGGCAGGCCGACTTCACAGCGCATCGGAATGGTCCATTCATTTATCGCAGTTGCCTGTTTTATTCTGATCATCGCCTGCATCAATTTTATGAACCTCAGTACGGCCCAGAGTGAAAAAAGAGCAAAGGAAGTTGGAGTCAGAAAAGTTATCGGTGCCAATAAAGGATTATTAATCGGGCAATTCCTGACCGAATCCATTCTGATTGCCTTCATTTCAGGCTTATTGTCCTTGCTGATCACCCAGAGCGCACTCCCCTTCTTTAACGATTTAATTTCAAGAGAACTATCCATACCATTTAATGATGTGCTGTTCTGGTCAGTCTTTATCGGCTTTGTACTTCTGACCGGCATCCTCTCGGGAAGTTACCCCGCCTTCTATCTGTCGGCGTTTGTTCCCGTAAAAGTATTAAAAGGTAAGCTGCTCCATATCCAACGCAAATTTAATCCACGGAAAGTGCTGGTTATTGCGCAGTTCTGTATCGCCATCACACTGATTATAACCACACTATCGATCCGGAAGCAAATAAAATATGCACAAGACAGAGAATTAGGCTATAACAAAGACAAGCTTATCCATGTTATTGATCAGGGTGATATCCGTAAAAACAGGACGCTGATCAAAAATGCGTTGCTCCAGTCTGGCATTGCCACGGATATCGCCAGGACCTCCTCGCCACTCACCGAAAACTGGAGCAACAATTCCATGGGCTGGGACGGCAAGCCCAAAGATGACAATACCATTTTCGCGCGGATGGGTGTAGACGACAATTTGGTCCGTACCGCCGGATTGCAATTAGTGAGCGGACGGGACTTTGACCTGGCTAAATTCCCGACAGATTCTGCCGCCATGCTCATCAATGAGTCGGCCGCAAAGGTTTTTAATTTTGATGATCCGATCGGAAAGACAGTCGTCGACGGCAGGAACTGGCATATCATCGGTGTCATCAAAGACTTCGTTCAGGAGTCTCCCTTTAATCCTATCACCCCATTGGTTATCCAGGGCGCTTTTTCAGGGTCCAATGTGACCAATATCCGATTAAACAATCATATCGCAACAGCGGATGCATTATCAAGGATGACGGAAATTTTCAAAGAATATAATCCGGATTATCCATTTGAATATTCCTTCGTGGATGCCCAATATGCCGAAAAATTTAAAGATTTCCAGCAGCTGAGCAAGTTTTCCAGCCTCTTTGCTGTATTGACTATTTTTATTTCCTGTCTAGGCCTATACGGTCTGACCGCCTACATGGCCGAGAATCGGACCAAGGAAATCGGTGTGCGTAAAGTCCTGGGCGCATCTATCTTTTCCGTCACGAGGATGTTGTCAAAGGAGTTTTTTGTTTTGGTCCTTTTATCCTGCCTGGTTGCATTTCCGATTGCCTATTATATCACTGAGCGTATGCTAAGCACGTATACCTATCGCATTCAGATGACCTGGGATCTTTTCTTTATTGCCGGAACGGGCGCTTTGGCACTGGCCCTGCTCACGGTCAGCTATCAATCCATCAAAGCGGCGATGGTCAATCCGGTGGATAGCCTGCGGGATGAATAGCAAACGGCGGCAGTTAACCGACGAAATCGTCGACCTCCTGCCAATCGTTTTATTTGGGCCAGTCTGTTGCTAAGTACATTGCAACCAGTGCACTTAGCAATAGAACTACCTCACATGGCCTAATTGCTGCTGTCTTCCAGCAGTGCATTAACGCACCAGAGATAAGGCGCCTGTCCATGATAATCGCCTGTATGGCGCGGACGATCATAATAATACTGTTTGTCGTTCTTTTTATTGGTCCCCACACAGACCTCGGATACGGCACCTTTATCGTCCACATATTTTGTTAATGCCAACCAGGCATTCCGGGCCACCATGCTGTATTGTTTGCCATTTAGCCAGCCCTGTTTAACACCCGATATCATCGCATAGGCAAACATCGCCGATCCGGAGGTTTCTGTCCAGCAATCCGACTGATCGA
The DNA here is from genome assembly GCF_002933815.1 of Sphingobacterium sp. HMA12. GTDB lineage: Bacteria > Bacteroidota > Bacteroidia > Sphingobacteriales > Sphingobacteriaceae > Sphingobacterium. The sequence continues at coordinate 855,574 of NZ_BEYR01000001.1, read as the reverse complement.
TCAATTGATTCCATAAACCACTTTTCGACTGGTATTTTTTGAGGCTCTTCATCATCTTCAGATAGCCTTTCAGGATACGGGGCCGGTCCTGGTGATCCTGAGGCAATACCCGCAATAATTCGGTCATCCCCGCAGCCATCCATCCATTGCCCCGCCCCCAATAGTAAGGGACATCCGGCGCATGATAAAACAAGCCATTGGGACGCTGTAGATCGTCCAGATAAAGTACCATCTCCTTGGCTGCACGATCCAGGTATTTCGGATCGGCCGTTGCCCTGAAAGCCTGTGTCTGTAGAATCGTAATCATGTACATATCGTCGATCCAAAGACGCGTCTGCCAGGAATAGCCTTTCTGCGCCCAGTCTTTTTCAGCCTGACTGGCGTTTTGCGGTACTTCCCATTGCGTATCCGCGTAAGGAAGCCCCAGATCCAGGTAATTTTTATCCTTCGTGAGTTGATAAAGCCGTAAAGGGAGACTTCCGAACATATTTAAGTCGACGTGATTTTTAATCGGCAGCAAGTTATGCTCGACCGACGTTAATTTAGAAAAGCGGTCTTTCATTGCCTGCATCAGCTCCTGATCGCCCGTCAAGTGAGCATAGTTAACAGCTCCCGTCCAGTAAAAAGTCTCGGGATAGCTGATCCATTTACCCACATGGAGCATATGTTTGCCTGTGATAAAACGGTGCGCAATCCGATAGCCTACTTCCTTTGGCCCTGCTCCTGCAGGAAAATTTGTTAGCTCCGTTTGTCCAATACAAAATTTAAACGGAAGAAAAAGTAAAAACAAAAACACATTTTTTATCATAACAAAAGGTATTGATTTTTAATCTATTGAACTTTCAAAAACAGGCCTGAGCGATTCGCGTCTGTGCAAATCAGCTCGGCCCCTATACGCCTGACTACTCTGCCTTGGCTTCATCCGCAACTGCATCCTCCCACTTTTCCCATACTGGAGTTGCCGCGTTATAGCCGTCGTAGCCATAATTTTGCTTTAATTGCCCTTTAATGTTGGAGGTAATTGCCACATTCGGAATTGGCCAGTACATATTCTTTTTATCCATGGTGTAGTTTATATCACTGAGACCTGTAGCATTCACATGAATGACACCTTTATTATAGAGGCTGTAATGCACGATACGTTGGTACCAGTAGCTTCCCCCGCTAGCATCTGTACCGCTCTGCTTATCGAAATTTTCCAGATTATACACGTTCCCCCATTCATCGGGTTTACCACTGCGGGCCAAGCACAGGGATACCCGCTTTAGTTCGACATTTCGCCATTCCTCCCAATAGAGTTCACGTGCCCGTTCATTCATAATATCACCGATAGTTACGGCGCCGGGATACAGTTCCGTACATTTTGCCCGCTGACGCACCGCATTCAGATCGTCTTTTATCGTTCCATCGGCGGGATTGATATAATATTTTGCTTCAGCACGCAAAAGGTAAGCTTCCGCCAAACGGTACAGATACCAGTCGGCAATACCACCATTCGTTGCACCCCTTGAACCGTCCGACCCGCTGATATTGGCCTCGCTGACGGGGTCATCCAGAAAAAACTTATAATGCGGCACATCGTACCAACGGCGAATGGAATCCGTACATAACAATTTGCCCGTTTCTGGATCTTTCAGTGCGATCGGTTTTCCAAAATCTTTTGACGCTTTGTTATTTACCTTATAGTCTTCCATGCGCACCCAGTTGCCTACTTTTGAACTGTGGCGCAAGTCACCTTCATCCGGTTTACCGTTGACAGACCATACCCCCTTTGACTGAAAAGCCGTGGGACGGAACGTAGCAATTCCGCGTCCAAAGGCGCGCATATAATCGTATTTTGCGTTGTAATCCGGCGTGTTTCGTTTGATGTTTAGCAAGGCCTGTTTACCATCCGTTGTCTGTATCCGATTATCAAAGACAAAGGGATATAGAATACGCATAGTCAGCATTTTTACAAAAGACTCTGCATCGGCACCCCGGTTAGGCATCCCCATGATCACTTCCCGGTTAGCCGGAATTAATTTATTTTCGGGACGGTGCATATCCCAGATGACATTGCGGCTAATGGGCCAAGTCTGCGCCTCGCCCCCATCGTTGAACGTTCCAAAACTTTCGGTCATCAGGGAATACCCCGATTGATCAATCAGGATATCCGTCTGTTCTTTTGCTTTCTGGTACTCCCCCAGAGCCAGGTAACATTTTGTCAGCAACATCCGACAGGCTCCCTTATTGATCATGCCGATCAGGTTCATATTTTTCTGGTCCGGCACCCATTGTACAGCAAATTCCATGTCTTTGGTGATCATCTGCAAAATGGCGTCACGTTTGGTACTGCGGTAGTTTTGTTTTGGTACATCGATAATGGTCGTCACCAAAGGCACATCCCCATATTCAAATACCAATGCCATATACCGAAAAGCGCGGTGAAAGTAAGCGCGACCTTTGTAGGCATTTTTATCCTGTTCACTCAAGGTTTGTACCTGGTCCACATACTTGATAATGGTATTGGCATAACTGATACCTTTATAGGTCTCCTGCCATAAATACCACATACTATTAGAGCGGTCTAGATTTTGCAGGCTGGAATTGTCGCTTGTCGGTGTCAGCATGTTGGCGACGTCTGCCAGCATACTACGCTTGTCCGTATTGCTGGCGACCATCAATTCTGAGAAGATGTATTCTGTCCCGAGGGTCAGCATTTCATTATTATCCGTGGCCCAATACCCTTTCAGGTGACGGTCGCAGATGGCCATGGCGGACAGCAGTCCAGACTCGGTATTAAAGGTCTCATTGGGTAAGTAGATAGACAGTGGGTCTGGCTGTAGAAATTCCTTCGAACAGCTGCTTATGGCAAGCGTACCGGCAAGCATCATTGCGATACCCTTGCTTATGGATCCGAATGTATTTATTGTATATTTCATAGTTATCAATTCATGAGGTTATAAAGATAGATTCACACCGAAGGTAAACACACGGGAGGCCCATCCCTGGGGGTTATTGTCGGGATGAAATGTTTCAGGATCACCATATTCCCAGTCTTTGGTCCAGGTAGCCACATTGCGGACCGTGCCATACAGCTTGACCCGGTTTAAGTGATACCTGGATGTCAACGCTGTCGGTAGTGTATAGCCTACCGAGATATTGTCCAGGCGGATAAAGGAACGGTCATAAAGCCGCCGGGCACCCTCCGCCCCGACCGGCCCTTTGGCTTCGATCCGGCCATAGCGATCCGTTGGATTGTCCGGCGTCCAGTATTCCTTGGCAGGCAGATTGGCCAGTCCGTATGCCATCCGGCCCCCATCATCATCATTATTCAGGTAATTGCCTGATAGGCTTTTATGACCCATCGAAGAGTAGATGTTAAATGAAAAGCTCAGGTCTTTCCATAGCGTAAATTCATTGCGCATCGCCCAACGGAAGCGCGGATCTGTCTGTCCTAAAAACACCTTATCGTTATTATTATAAACAGGTTTTCTTCCGTCGGCATTCACCACATCATCAGCGGTATAGGGATTGGCTACCTTGGGGTCGCCTGGTGCCTGCCCATATCTCGCCGCTTCCGCAGCTTCATTGGCCTGCCAGATACCCGTCACCTGATAGTCCCAGATCGCGCCAATGGGCTGACCGATAAACCAGCCATTCGAAATCTCGTCCATTTCCTTGCGGCCTATCACATTACCATTTGCGTCCAGTACATCTTCGTAGTTCTTATAGAGATGTACAATCTGATTTTTGTTGTACGAGAAACTGAAGGTGGTGGACCATTTCAGGTTGTCCTTTTGCAGGTTGACCGTATTCAAGGTCAGTTCAATCCCTTTGTTGTCCACTTGCCCCAGATTTGTCGTGATGCTGCCAAAGCCCGTAAAGTTCGGCAGCTTCTGCTCCATAATCATATCGTGGGTCTGCATCAGGTAATATTCCAGACTACCGGAGATCCGGTTTTTTAAAAATCCAAAGTCCAGACCAAAATTCCATGCGGTGGTCTTTTCCCATTGCAGGTTGGGATTGGCCAGGCGGTCAACCATCAGGTAACGGTATTGGACCAGTTCGCCGGCGGAGTTGAGGTAGCCATGCATTTTTCCGCTGCCGGAATAGAGGTTTGCAAGCGCCAGATTGGGATCTGCAAGCTGGCGGTTCCCATTTTTACCATAGGAAGCACGCAGTTTACCATAATCTAGGACATCCGTCCATTTAAAGAATTTCTCCTTGCTGAAGTTCCAGGCCAGCGCTACCGAAGGAAAAGTAGCATAAGGATTAGAAGTCCCAAAGGCCGAATAACCATCCCGTCGGATGGAAGTGGTCAGCATATAACGGTCATCATAAGAATAAAATAACCGGGCCAACAGGGCATCTGCCGTCTGATGGCTATCGTAACTGTCGAAGCTGCTATTTTCCTTTGATCCATTTTTGGTATTGTGGAAACCGAGCGCATCTGAAGGTAAAATGTTACGTGCTTCGATACGGTCTTTCCAGGACTGCTGTTCCTCGGCTTCCTGCACCAGCGTCAACATGACGCGATGTTTGTCCACAAAAGTGTGCTCCCAGTTGATGGTATTGTTGAGTGACCAGTCAAAGCGTTTTGTCTGCTCGCGGTTGGCCCCCCGATCGGCAGGATTCGATCCGGGGAGTTCGGCCGACATGAAATAGCGGTCATGGAAATATTGCAAACGGGGCGATGCATTAAAGGAATACGTGATATTGAACGGCAGTTTTATTTTCGCATTGAAGATGGAATTCAGTACCGTATAGCCCTTGTCCAGTTCAAGATAGTTCTGCAGAAAATCATAGTTATAACCGCGCTGGCTGAATTGTTCACTGAGCGGATATTGCAGGGCGTTGCCGTTGGCATCCGCATAATCCGCGTAAGGACTGTTGCGCAGCTCCTGATCCAGGTCAATGTCTATATTTCCGTCAGAGCGATCCTGAAAATTAACATTGGCCCCCAGCTCCAGCCATTTGTTTACATGCGCGTTGATTTTCATATTTGCCCGGACGGCCTTGTAGGTGTCACTGATGACGGCACCCTCATTTTTAAGGTAGCCCATAGACAGGTAATAGTTCACCTTATCGCTCGCACCGCTGATACTCGCATTATAATCCTGGTTGAATCCCGTGCGAAAGGTATGGTCGGCCCAGTCCACAGCCTTTCCGTTCAGAAAATTCTGCAGGGCATTTCCCTGCAGCCCCAGGCGGCGGCCCCAGATACTTTGATCGGACTCCCCATTTTCATTTGTTGAAAGCGCACGCCAGGAATCGAGCGATAAAGACGAAGGCAGCTGATCCGGATTGAGGTAAAATCCATAAGGCACGGTGAGGTTGCCGTTATCGTCGCGCGTCTGATAAGCTTCATATAGCCCCGTTTCTGGATCAATACCATAGGTATTTTTGGTATACCAATCCTCCCGATGCTGCATGTAAGCGGCGGGACTGAATCTTTTGCGGTAGTTGCTCAATTGCGTCGCACCGGCATTCATGGTCATATTGATTGTCGGCTTGCCCTGTTTACCCTTTTTTGTACTGATGATAATCACGCCACTGGCCGCTTTGGAGCCATAAATCGCGGCGGCGGAGGCATCTTTCAAGATGTCGATCTGTTCAATGTCATCTGGGTTGATTTCCGAAAGTTCACCATAGAATATCATGCCATCAAGCACAAGCAGCGGATTATTATGGCCACTGTTACTGTCGTAAACCGAACGTTTACCGCGCACCTCGATCGATCCGCCACCTTTTGCCGAAGCGTCATAGCCAATATTCATTCCCGCTGTACCGCGCAAGATATCCTGCACCGTTTTGGGGTTTTCATTGGCTATTCGATCCGGAAGGATCTGCGTCACCGAACCCGTCAGGTCTTTTTTACGCATGGTGCCATAGCCCACCACCACGACCTCGTCCAATTCATCTGCCGATGGATTCAGGACGACGTTCAGTATTTTAGCTTGTGTAAGGGAAATTTCCTGGCTCTGGTAACCAAGAAGCTTGAAAACAAGCTTTTCTGCGCGCTGGGGAACCGCAATGGAATAGGAACCGTCGGCCTGTGAGGCTGTACTCATTGTACTCCCCAGCACATTGACGGTGACACCAGATAACGGCTGCCCGTTGCTATCCGATATTTTACCCGTAATTTCACGGTTTTGTACAACCAATCCGGCGATTGATTTTAATGCTGTGTTGGCTTTTAATGCTGTAGTCGGACTACCAAAAGCCACCAGACAGAGCAACCAGGACGAGGGTATCCGATGGCTTTGTTTAAGTTTACAATAGTTTCTCATAAAGCAATATTTACTTTGAGTTGTTTAGAAATTTTATAATTGGTCTCCTTGTATTAAGGAATTTTAACTGTAAAAGTGAAGAATAGCATTTAGAAAAATAGGATGCAATCGTATCAAAAAAGTGCTATTTTGTCTCAATAACACGATTTTCGATATAAAAAAATAAATATATATCCGAGATCTGCCGTAGAATTTTTGTAAACTCAGCCAAATACCCGAGATTGAAAATTTAACTACAACGTTTGCGTAATTTAACTACAACGTTTTCGTATTTTTCTTATTACAGATCGACCTTGCAAAATGAGGCTCCAGCAAAAGGGATCCACTCCTTGTCTCACTTATTCGGGCATAGCGGGAGAATTGGAACAGTAAGTTTCCTATAAACACAAAAAGCCAAGAATATTCTTGGCTCAATGTTATCTTTGGTTCATATCTCTTTTTTATGTTTGGCAACCCCACTGCGGAAAACGCTATTTTTAACTATTTCCTCAGAAAGCAAAGTTGCCTTTCAACTAATTTTGTCGAAAAATAGTAAATAAATTGGTTTATCTCCCGCTTGTTCAAGACCAGATTTCAATCTTTTTAGGACATCAGACCCTATCCTATTTAAACTTAGCAGGATAAATTTTCAACAATTGGACGCTATCTATCCATGGCTTTATAAGATGTATCGCTTAGCCTCTTAATGATTCTTTTCCCCAAGCTCTCCGGCCTCTAGGTTGATTTGGCAATAGTTACTGTCGGCATTTTTCCATCTTAGTCCCCAATGGTGCAGATCCAGGATGATCCTGAGCAGTTCCTTGCCTTTCGCTGTTGGCCTGTAGCGCATCTGCGGTGGCGTGGTATTTTCAATATCCTCGCTAACGACCAGCGATTCCTCCTTGAGCTCTCTTAGCCGTTTGCTCAGGACCTGGTCTGAAAGCGTTGGAAACATTTTTTTTAAGGTACTGAATTGCGATACGTCCTCTGCAATACAATATAAAATCTGCATTTTCCAACGCAGTGCTATTTGCAGCAGCACTTCGTTCACATCGCATGCCTGTGCCAAAGTCTGCAGATTTTCGGTATTTGTTGATTGTTCTTTTCTGGGTGTTGCCATTTTAAATATCAAATTATAGCCACTCACTTCAGGATGAGTTATTGTGCGGACAAAAGCTTGCCTATACCTTTGTCAGGTATTAAAAACAGTATAAAATTAAAAAAAATGAAACAATTGAGAACTTTATTTCTGCTGCTCCTGCTATTAGGCGGTATCCTATCCGGCTACGCACAAAACCAAGATCGCCGCCCGACCTATGTGCTGGTACATGGCGCCTGGCATGGTGGCTGGTGCTGGCAAGACGTCGCACAAAGGCTAACTGATGCACACTACAAGGTCTACTCTCCTACGCTGACTGGACTTGGCGAGCGCAAACACCTGATCCAGCCGACAGTAGATATCGACACCCATATTCAGGACATTGTCAACCTGATCGAGATGGAAGACCTGCATGAGGTATATCTCGTGGGGCACAGCTATGCCGGCGCCGTGATTGCCGGAGTTGCCGACCGCATTCCATCACGATTGCACAAATTGATTTTTCTGGATGCCATGATCATTGAAGATGGCCAGAGCCCCATCTCGCTGCAGCCCGAGGCTGTGCGTGAGCTTCAGCTCAAAAATATTCAGCGGAAAGAAAACTTCGCGCCTTTTGATGTTGGATTATTTGGGGTGACAGCTCCCAAGATGGTTTCCTGGGTCAAGGAAAGACTTAGCCCACAGCCCTACGGTACATTTGCCCAGCAACTGCGCCTAAAAAACCAATATGGGAATGGATTACCCTTGGTCTATATTGCCTGCACGTATCCACAGCTCCCCATTATGAAGGAGATGAGCGAAAAGGTTCGCGCTGACCGCAAGCTCAACTGGCAATATCGGGAGATCGCCACTGGGCACGACGTCATGCTGACTGAACCGAAAAAATTGGCCAATATGCTCATGGGCCTAGTGGACTGAATTTTGGCTGGTTGCCGAGTCTATTCCTCGGCAATCAACCAAGCTAAGCAACTAACAATAAATCCGTTGGGACTTTAAAAGAAAACATGAAATGCTGCATCGTAACCGTTAAGCTTAAGTATCACGGTCGATACCGTTCGAAAAACTCATAAGTTCGCAACAACTGATCGAGTCGCTGGCCGACGTTTCCGGAGCGTGTGATCTCGTGATCTGCCCCTGGGTGTCTGACATATTCCGTCTGGCGGCCCAAATACTTGAGTTGCTTGTATAGAAAATCACTCTGCACCGGACCGGTACGATTGTCCTGCTCCCCATGAAAAATAAGTAAGGGGGTTTTTATCTTTTCGGCATAAGTGGTCGGCGATTGCGCTAGGAGGATATCCCGCATCCCCTTCTCCCAGGGAAACCCGCCAAAATAACGTTTCAACATCGGCCACACATTGGCGCTGCCAAAAAAGACGTAAAGGTCATATACACCACGTTGGCTCGATGCCGCACGGAATCGGCTGTCATTCGCCAATATCCAAGTGGTCAGATAAGCGCCATAGGAGCCTCCCGTGATAAACAGCTGTGCGCTGTCTACGATACCTGTCGCGAGCGACCGGTCAACGGCTTCCAGCACATCACGTGCCGGCCCCGTACCCCAGTCTTTAAAATTAGCCTTTAAAAAATCAGCTCCATAGCCGCTCGAACCGCGGGGATTGGAAAACAATACCGCATAGCCCCGCGCACGAAAGTATTGGTATTCAAGCCACATGCTGGCATCCGCAGGTCCGAACATCGATGCTGGCCCACCATGAATTTCCACCAGTAAAGGATAGCGCTTCCCTTCTTGGTAATTGACAGGTTTCAACAGCCAATAGTCCACCTCAAGTCCCTTTTCATTTCGAAAACTTTCCTTCTGTGCAGTACCTATATTCTTTCCCGATAGCCAGCCTGAATTGATATCACTGATGGCAGATGCATGCTTAAAGTTGGCGTCTGCCTGGTACAGCTCCGATGGATTGGCAAAAGTCGTTTTCGTATAGAATGCTTTGTGACCATTTACCCAATAATCACCGATCCCCTCATCTACCGAACTCAAGCTACGGATACTTCCGGTTTTTAGATCCGCACGATTTATCGTCCGCCCGCCGCGATCCGATGCAATAAAATACACTGACTTTTCATCGGGCGAAAACTGCACATTGCTCAAACTACGATCCACGGCCAGGCTAAAGCTTTTCCAAGTTTGCGTATCATAGAGATACAGCTCACCGACAGTCAGTGCATTCTGCTGGCCACGGTTCACGGCTACCCATTTTCCCGATGCGGATACCGCAGCCACCTGATAGCGATGGATGCTATCCCCCAAAATAACTTCCCTTTGCCGGGAATCAAGGTTCAATAGCACAAGATCAGTAGCTACGACACGATCCGGATGCAGGCCATTTTCAGTCTCCACACTCAAAAGCACCTTCTTATTCCCCAAAAATTCGGCGCCCGAATAGCTTCGAAAGCCCTGCGTTAGTGGCACAGGCTGTGTTTTGGCAGAGAGGTCCAGGATATACCAATGGGTAAAGCGGATTTCGCCCGTCGTTGAGTTCTCTGTTTGAAACTGCAATTTATTGGTCACTTTGGCAATACCTTCCTTTTCGTCGTGTTTGAGATAGGCTATTATTCCAGGCAGACTTCCGTCACGATTTTCTTGCGCAGGCTCAGCCAACAAAGAAGCATTCTTGCTATCACCGGGTTTCTCCAATGACCAGGGTGGTACATGGCCAGCAGCATTGAAATCTTTACTTCTCACGAGATCGTCGAGGCTGTAGCTGCTCGACAACAGTACTTTCGAACCGTCCTGGCTGAATCTTGCTGTGCCCAGTCCCTGGGCCAATGTCGTTATCTGTAGCGGCTTTTGCCCATCTGCGGGAAAGGAAAAAAGCTGCGCCCGCTTATTGCTATCCTTGCCAATCGCCCACCTACGTCCATCCGGGCTATACAGGATCTGCGTAAACTGCTGATCCACTTTCACCGGCTCTACCCTTGTAGAAGATGCCGTTTTGTTCAGATACCAGACCGTTTCGTAGCGAAAGCCGGCATGTTTGGCCGTATCCGCTACAATACCGCGCACGGCATAAGCCAGTTCACTTCCGTCTGGTTTCACCTGCAGATCAACGATATTTTTTATTCGGACCAGATCACTCGCAACAATCAGGCTGTCAGCGGCCGCTGCTCTGGCAAAAACCGGAAAAATAGTCCCCAGCAGCAGCAGACAGGCAAAATAAAATTTATAGGAGATATATTTACTAGCTTTCATTCAGTTTCTCGATTAGTTTTTGTGCAGAAATACGCGCTTTGCGCTGGATAAAATCCGCGTCGGTGTTATCGCCGATTTCATAGACCAATGCTTCGGCATTATAATTTTTATACAAATAGCTATACGCAGTAAATGTAGGTCCTCCGAGATACAGGGGCTTTACAAGGGGTTCGTATCCAGGAATAGCTTGCTTGACACTGGCGATCCAATTGGGGATAAAGCCCGGAAATCGGCTGGGCAATGCGGCATCTACCGTGTAGTAAATATCACTTCCGGTCGAATGGAAATCAATGGCAAAATAAAGCTGGCGCCCCTGCTCCCCAATTTCCCGGTTGAAATAATCGCGTAGCGCGGCAGTTTCGGGCTGATTAAATTCGGACCAGTCCCGATTGAGATCTACCCCGTTTGCATTGGCACGCCAATGCCCCAGATCTACCCCATCCGAATTAACGATGGGAATCAGGTAAATGCGGAATTTTTCACGAAATAACTTGGCATCTTCGCTGTTGCCAAGCAGGTATTCGACAAAACTGGCATAGGCATAATGCCCTGTAATTTCGGGTGGATGCTGTCTCCCGAGGACGACGATGCTCTTTTTACTCGCAGGATCCCCCGCCACATACACGTTGATGGCTTTCCCAAGGACCGTTTTACCCGCTTCAGTTTTCTGGATATGCGCGGTAGGATTTACCCGCTCGATCCAGTCATATACGGCTTTGGAGGGAATATTTGCCTGGGCGGAGATCCAGGTTCGCGTACCGGAGACGGGAAGATCAAAGGAAGCACCCGTCAGCTTATTCCAGTTCGTTCCGTCTTTGCTCACTTTCGGATCGTAGCGGTGGTGTACCCCAGATGGATAATCAAGCTGGATTTTTATCGTCGTATCGCGGGCAGCCCAGACCTGAAAACCATACCATGGACTAGGATTGATTGGCGTACGTTCCGGAGCCACTAGCACATGATACACCCCATCATTTGATTTCTGTAGCCCATTCAATCGGGCACCCGCATAGTCGTTCGTAAAAAAAACACGTTGGTCAACGGACAAAATACCGCGTTGCTGCTGCACGATTGCCTGAGATTTGGTGGATTCGTAGCTAATGGGATTTTGTCCCTTAAAATCCTTTTTTAGTCCGCCAATCTCAGCTTTTCCCTGATGAAACAAACTGTCCAACACGTTGCCAAGTTCCTCTCCACGGACATTCTTGGCAATGATTATCCCCTTATCATCCACTAAAAAGTTGGCTGGAATGGCACGTACCGCATAGGTGGCCGCAATCTCGCTGTTCCAGTACTTCAGTTCAGAGACATGCTGCCAGGTCAGTTGGTCATCCGCAATACCTTTTTGCCAGGCTGCTTTATTTTTGTCCAGCGAAATGGCGTAAATTTCAAAACCCTGGGATTTATATTTTTGGTAGTTGGCCACAATATTCGGATTTTCCTTGCGGCATGGCGGGCACCAGGAAGCCCAAAAATCAATCAGCGTATATTTGCCCAAGTGATCGTAGAGCGCCTGTGGATTACCATCGGGATCATTGGCCACAATGGCCGGGGCCTTCTTGCCTACGGCGACCTGGCGGGTGACCGCAATAATTTTTCGGAGATCCTGTATGTAACGCGATTGCTGTTGCCGCTGGGAGAGCAATGCAATGTTCGCTTCAAGTTCTTCCGGACTTAATCGATAAGACCATTCCCTGTACAGCAGGTAGCTAGATACGATATTATCCGGATATTTTTGGATAAAAGACCGAATATCCGGTTTTCGCTGCGCCCGATATTCCTCAAAGAGCTGCTGGCTTTTTGAGCCGGACAACGATACCGATTGCTTGTTCTCATCTTTTGCGTCAATCGTCACTTTATTATCGCCGGCATCCAGGAAAACATAGCTCGGTATGACATCCCGCTGTGTCGAAATACCATACAGATCGGGCAGTGGAATCTGCCGTCGGAAGGAAAATCCACCGTTTTTGACCTCAGCAGAATCAATCACTGTAAATATTTTATTTTCAAAGCGTTGCAGATAGACCACAGCTACCTCGCCGTTCTTCACCGTACCATTGAGAGATAAAGTCTGCTCTTGTGCCTGTAAGACTCCCCCACTGACCAGCAATAAAGGGAGGATGAGTTTGCTTGTATTATTCATATTCAACTGATTTAATTAAAAAGTTTATTGGTCGCCAATTCCGTATTCGGCGCCGGAAAAATATAGTTCTGGGCACTTATAGGCACGCTGGGCGTCTGTATACTGGCATCTCCTTTTGCTGGTAGCGCTTTTAACTGACGCAGGAGATCATGCCCCCGCAATCCCTCACCGAGCAGCTCGATGCGCCTTTCCTTCGCTATTGCTTCCAAAATGGCCGTTTTACCGGACAGGGAGGCGCCAGGGAATACAAAACTGGCATCCGAACGTTGGTGCACGGCCTTTAAAAGTGCTTCCGCGATCGAAAGCTGTTCAGTCTGCGCAGCAGCTTCGGCATAATTTAACAGCACTTCAGCGTAGCGGATCACCGGAATATAGTCTACATAGGGCGAGGCCTTAGCATACTTTTTCAGGTATTGCTTGCCCCCATTTACCTGCAGGAGGCTCCGCCGCTTATCTGCCACATCCCATTGGGGATCGCTTAAAATACCGGTGGGATTAAGATAATATTCTTTATTGACAAGATAGACATATCCTATCGCAGATTGTCCTGACAGCGCATCCGTTGTGCTCATCGGCATACTCAGAATGGATTCTGTCGTGGTATAATTGCTCCCAAAAATAGACGTAATATCTGCCTGTAACTCATGCGCAACGCCTTGCAGCGCTTTAAAAGGCGCGGCCTGCTGCGGGACAATCTTTTTTGCTTCCTCCAGTACCTTTGCATAGTTATTAATGGTCAGGTAAACCCTGGTTTTGAATGCCCGGGCTGTATTTTTATGCGCACGTGTCGTATTGAGCAGCGCGGTGGAATAGTTTTCCGGCAAATCTTTTTCGGCCGCATCAAGGTCACTCAAGATCTGTTTGTACAGCTCGGCAACGGTACTGCGGGCCAGATCATTGTTGTTTCCGTCAGTTTCAGCCTTTAGCCGCAGTGGCAAGCCCGGAGAGGCGCCCTGGTCTTTGTTGTAGGGCTGTGCAAATACGGTCACCAGGCTGAAATAAGAAACTGCCCGTAAAAATTTCGCTTCCGCAATATAGGCCTTGGACAGCTCCGGGCTGATGACTTCAGTACCGGGGCTAAGTGCGTCGATCAGGATATTAGCGCCATTAATCGTGCTGTAAGCAGCAGACCAGAGGTTGTTGACATCATTGGATCCCGAACTATAGGAATTGTTCCAGCTTTCATAAGCTGTATAGCTGTTGGCCGTGACATTGATAAAATCCTCCCCACGGACATCCTGATAAAGGAGGTAGCGGCCACCATATAAGCTGGCCCCTTTCAAGTTTTTATAAATACCATTGACAATTCCTTCGATCCGCGCAGGTGTATCAAATACGTTTTTATCGGATATGGATGTCGTCGGTACAGGAAATAATCCGCTATCTTTTTTACAGGAATTCAAGGTGGATAAAAGGAATAATGTGCCGACCAGGTAGATATTTTTTTTGGTATTAATTTTCATGTTTTCAGATTTTTAGAATGAGACATTTAAACCAGCCGTCCAGGTGCGCCCCTGGCCGATCGAATTCTTTTCCACGCCAATTGAGGTATTGGAATTTCCATTCGAGGAAGACTCCGGATCTGTGCCCGAATACCCTGTAATCAAGAATAGATTGGATGCCTGCCCGTAGATACGGATGCTGGAAAGACCGATGGTATTAAACAGGTTTCCACGGAATGTATAGCCCAAGGTAAGCTGTTGCAAACGTAGGAAATCAGCCTTCTCAGCATTCTGGTCAATGGAAAATCCGGCAGAACCATTTGATATCACATCATTATAGACCAATCGTGGAATGTCGGTCTGCTGCCCTGCTGTGGTCCACCTATCGAGCACCTCGACCGAGTTGTTGTAAAAGCGCTGGTCCAGAAGCGTACCCCGTGTACCATTCATGACCTTATTGCCGCCGGCAAAGGTGAAGTTGACCGCCGCATCAAAGGATTTATACCGAAAGGAATTATTAAAACCGCCATACCAGGTTGGTAGCGCTGTACCCAATACCCGATAGTCTCCTACGGTGATCGGACTGGCGACGCTGCCGTCAAGATAAGTCCAATTACTTTGCCCGGAGGCCACAGCAGCGCTATATTGCACGCGCTCGCCATTTTTATTGATAAATATCCGCTGTCCATTTTCAGGATTTACACCGTCGGTTAAAGCACCGTACAGGCTGCCCACCGCGTAGCCTACACGTGTAATATTATTGGCTTCAGTGGTGGTATGCGTATAGCCAATGATATCCGCATTGCCCTCAGAAAGGGATGTGACCTTATTTTTTACATGGGTAAAATTAAGCGATGAGTTCCAGGCAAAATCCCCTTTTCGGACGATATCCCCACTGATGGCAAACTCGATCCCCCGGTTATACATGCTGCCGACATTTTTGAGGATGCTATTGCCCGGGATACCCTTTGAAGGCGATTGTGGCACATCCAGAATGAGTCCATTTACGTTGTTCCTAAAATAATCCACATCCACATGTAGGCGTTTGTGTGCCAGATCCAGGCTCAGCCCCAGATTGGTCTGTTCGGAAGTCTCCCAGCCCAGATCCGGATTGCCTGCCTGCGAGATGCTCCAGGTAGGCGCTGTTCCATAGAGCGATGAACTATACAGGTTGAGCGATTCATAGGCCGAGAGATTACCATTTCCGACCTTACCCCAGCTCCCGCGGAAGCGCAAGTCGCCCAGCAGGTTTGCCAGGCTGCCGTTCTTATAGAAATCTTCTTCAAAAACAGACCAGCCCAGTGACAGCCCACCAAAATCACCGTACTTGTTGTTGGCACCAAGAGCCGAATTGCCGTCTCTCCTAAAATTAGCCGTCAGGAAATAACGTTTGTTATAATTATAGGTAGCCCTTACAAAGGTGGAGCGGTAGAAACGCTCAGAAATACTCCCGCCTGCGCCGGAAAGAGTTGTCCAATTGCCCTGAAAGTTTTCAAAAAATGGATCAGATGCGTTGTTTTGCGATGCATTCCAACTATCGTTGTCATATTTTTGTATATCGTAACCCACTAGGAACGACAAGGCATGCTTTTCGGCAAAAACTTGATCATAACTCAAGCTATTGGTAAAATTCCAGTTGTTGCGGAGGCTGCTTACATTACTGACCGATCCACCGTTTGAATAGCCTGATGAACCCAGATTGGGGCTCAAATAGGTTTTGGTGGTCGAGAGGTTACGGTCTACGGCATAGGTCGTCGTGAATTTGAGATTCTTCAACAAGTTGAGCGAAGCATGCACATTGCCCAGGATATGATCATTACCAGTGGTATATTTACTGTAGGCAAAGAGCGCCTCCGGATTGTACAGTGTATTTGTAAATAAGTTGGCTCCGGGTCCCAATAAACCCGTACTGCTCAAATTGTAGGTACCGTCCTCCTTATAAGCCGCTACGTTTGGCGGCAATACCAGCGCCAACCGTGCGCCGCCGATCAGCAGCAACTGGCTGCTGGGCAATGAGCCCGAATTTTTGGCATCGTTGAACGTATTGTTATAAGTCAAATTGCTTCCCAGCGCAAACCAGTCATTTACCTTATGTTCGATATTAAAGCGCAGGCCCTTGCGGTCAAAACTGTTTTTTGCAAAGAAGCCCTCCTGATCCGAGTAATTTGCCGAAAAATAGTACTGCGTATTTGCATTGGCTCCGCTCACGGCGAGGCTATGATTGTGGCTATAGCCCGTGTTATAGACATGATCATACCAATTGGTTTCGACCAGCTTGCCATTGGCGTCGTACTGCGGAAAGAACAGTTCACTGGCCACCTTGTCATTATTCCCGTTTCCTGACAAAATCTTGTTGTTCAGTACCGCTTCATTTTTAATGGCTATATACTGAGTGGCATTCAGTAGTTTGGGCAGGCGTGCTGCGGAGACAGCCGATCCCCAGACATCATAGGTGACCTTTGCGCGCCCCTGTTTTCCCTTTTTTGTCGTCACGATCAGTACGCCCCCAGCCGCCCGTGAGCCATAGATGGAGGTCGAAGCCGCATCCTTTAAGACATCAATGGATTCGATATCCGACGGATTGATATCCGCGAGCGGATTGTTGGCCACGTTGGACGAACCGATATTGCCCGTATTCACGGGAATACCGTCAATGACGATCAAGGGGTATGAACTGAGGGATATCGAATTGAGTCCCCGCACGCGGATGACCGGCGGGTTATTGAGCAAGCCATTCGGTAAAGAAATACTGACTCCTGAGGCTTTGCCAGCCAAGGCCTGGTCAAAACTTTGGACGGGAACATCTTTGATCGCCTCAGCCGAGATACTGGCTGCTGCACCGGTAAAATCTTTCCGCTTTTGCGTACCATAGCCCACCACGACAACCTCTTCGAGTGCCCGATCATCCCGCACCAAACGTACGGTATCCCCCTGTTCCTGAATGAGGGCTACCTGTTCTTTATAACCGACAGAAGATACCACGACACGTGCCGGCAGTTTTTGTCCGGTAACAAAAGCAAAATTGCCCTTTCTGTCTGTCGTCACGGCATGGGTGACGCCATAGAGCTTGACCGTGGCCCCTTCGATCGCCTGCCCATTTTCGGCATCAATAACCAGTCCTCTAAAGGAGGCATTTATAATCGTTTTTGGCGCATCCTGTGCGTAGGTATAACATGGCTTTGCGGCCAGGCCTGCCAGTAACAGATAGGCAGAATAATGCAGTATTCTTCTCTTTTTCATAGGTAGAAAGTTTAGTTTAAAAAAAATAGATGTGCAGGCCATAAACCTATTTATAGCCGAGGACAGCAAGCAATAAATAGCCTGTTGTTCCTGTTATCTGGAAAATTGGAGAAAAAGTACTAGCAACACATTCGTCGCGCTGAGAACGCTACATGTGCATCTGGGAAGGGTATTTGACTTACGTTGAAAGGATGGTTTAGATAATGCTGTTTCATTTTTACTTTGTTTAGATTGTGATTAGATCGTCGCCAACGCCAATTGAAACTACGATAAAACAAATGTAAGAATAAAAACAAATAATGTATACTAAACTAGTAGATTTTTTTTCTAATAAGAGAGAGCGGTTACGTGGCTGAACAGCGACTGTCGTTAAGAACTTTCAGTCGCTGACAAAAACGCAGCTTTAAACCCCCTGATCGCTATAAGATTAAGAATGGCCGCTTCATCACGTTTTAAGGTTCGCACGGTAATCGTACACAGTTTATCCTGTAAATCTGCTGAAATGTATTTTAAATCAGCAATATGCCGACTTAGATAGGTGATTAGGTCAGCACGTTTGGCCAGCACCTGGGCCGAAACAGCAAAGGTTAGTAAGTAATATTTCATCTTTCACGTCATTTTTTGACCAATACTATAGCTCAAAAAGACTGTCCCAAATCAAATCGGCTATAGTGTCGTTGTTGTACGAAACAAATATAAAAACTTCTGACCATTAAACAACAATAGTCAGAAGTTAAGAGTAAAAAAAATTTTCGTACCGTAGCTTAAAAATGATATGCGCCGGGCTGCAATTCAAAGACCAGGTAATGATCTTCCGGTGCTAGCGGACGGATCCTTTTGTCATCCGGCAGCATCAATATATGATCTTCCTTCGGCACCTTTAGGGTCGCTGTCGTATTGGGCGGAACGACCGCCTCCAGCTGCAGTTTGTCCGCATCCCTTTGCCAGTGGATCTTGATCAGACCGCAGGGCGACCTAAAAGATGTCTTCACCCAGCTGATAGGCACCTCCCGGCTTCTGGGTACCTGAATGACAAAGGAGCGATATCCCGGGTTCAATGGTTTTATCCCGGCAAGCCCATCGATATACCATGCGCCGGGATATAGAAATGAACTATGGAGGAGTGAATGTCCCGGCAGGTCTTTTTCCCACATTTCCCATATCGTTGTGGCTCCATTGGCCTTCATATATCCCCAGCTCGGGTAGGTTTCCTGTTTCAGCATGCTATACAGCAGATCATGACGACCTGCAGACCGCAAGTACTTGAACAGCAATGCGCCACCAGTGATACCTGCATGGATATGCCCCCGACGGTTGACCATGATATCCTGTGCCAGCTGTTCAAGAATCTTTTCCCTGTCATCCGCTTTTGCCACTTCTGACAACAGCGCCAGCGCCTGATTGGCCATCGAACCATCAGCATACAGATGCAATTGTGTATTGTAAAATAAGCTGTTAATGGCATCCGCTGCTAGATCGGCTTGTTGCTCCCATACCTGTGCATGCTCCTTTTCGCCGATCGCCAAAGCAATCCGGACAGCGGTCCGCAGGTTGTATACCCTGTACAGGTTATTGAAACAAATGTTTTCAGCTTTGTTGTTATTCATTCCCTCTGCAGTCGCATTTGGCCACAGCCAATCCCCCAAAAAGTCCCAGGTACCACCATAGGGCTGGAGGATGTTATCCTGTACATGGGTATTGATGTACGCGATCCAGGTCTTGATCAGATTGAAATTGTTTTTTAATATGTTCAGGTCACCATATTGCTGATAATGACTCCAAGGAAGCATAACGACAATTCCACCCCAGGCCGGACCACCACCACCCCAATACGTAGGGGCTGTATGCGGAAGGATCCCATTATTGAATATACGGCCGCTGGTTTCTTTTATTCGGGCCCAGGATGGATCGTTCATATCGCCCACCATAGACTCGGTGCCCTGCACATCGCGCCAGTCCTGCATCCATTTTTCATAGAATGCAGCCATGTTGAAGTTGGCCATACCCGTTTCTGAGGTGGCATGCGCATCGCCCCCGTAGCCCATACGTTCGCGTTGTGGACAATCGACGATCATTCCCCCCAGGGAAAGATTGCTGTAGGTCCATACGATACGGTCATAGATCCAGTTCTGTAAACTATCTGAACAGCTAAATTCAGTAACCGGCATAAATCCGGTACGGATGGCCCATCCTTTTATCGCACTCAGCTCCGGCTTTTCCTTTGCCCCCCGGATTGTAATCCATCGGCCAGAACTATAGTTGAACCTATTTCTGAACGTACCCTGCCCCGTTGGCCCGACGATATAGGCACTTCGATTTTTAAAGGTCATCTCCTCCTGCGAGCGTTCGGAATATAGGAAATCAATCCGTTTACCCGGACTGCCTTTGACTTCGATCTCGGTCCACCCCGCAAAATTAACGCCCATATCAACCCGATAATCACCATTTGGCAGGGATGTTATATCTACTGGACGGATTTCCTTAAAAAGAATATTGTCTTCAACAGCCTGGGCAGATAACACAAGCTTAGGCTGAAATTCCTTCGCATGCTTCCAGGATTGATCCGAAAAGTCCGGCAAATTCCAATTTGGAATATCTTTATTCGCGTCGAACAATTCACCGCCAAAATTGTTCGGCGACCAATTCCCCAGGAGCTTATTGGGGCTCGGGTGTGTTTTCCAGCTTTTATCCGTTGAGATCACGGCGAGCTGTTTTCCGCTTGCATCGTACAGACAGGCCTGTGCACGAAGAATGGGACCGCGGGGTTTGTCCGCCGTTGCATAAGGCGCATAAATGGACCAGCCGGTACCCAGCCAAAAGGCGATTGTATTCTGACCCCGATGCAGATACGGCGCAATGTCATAGGTGACATACCGGGCCCGCTTGCTATGATCGGTCACTGCGGGTGTTAAAATCGGGTTTCCGATTTTTTTCCCATTGACATAGAGTTCGTGAAATCCGATCGAGGCGACATAGATCCGGGCATCCGCAACGGCGTCCTCCAGTGTTACCGTTTTCCGGAACCAGGGATCATCCAGATTACAGTCTTTTGCCTTCGGGTGAAAGCTATCCCCTGTTCCGATCCAGCTGGATGTCCAGTCCTTTTCGTCAAATAGTGCGCTTGTCCATTTTGCGATCGGGCTATACGATGATATACTCCCTTGTTCGTCCTGAACGGCAACACACCAAAAATAGACGTGGTCCGAAGTCAGCGATTTACCTTGATACGGGATATGTTGTGTATCGGATGATTGAATCCAACCGGAATCCCAGCAGCCCCCTTTTTTGTGGGCCAATGCAGCTGAGTCCGTATCCACCAGAATTCGGTAAGCGCGCTGTCTCTGGCCATACGCATTGCTATTGGTTGCCTGCAATATCCAGCCTAACCGAGGCTGCCTTTGATCTACGCCGAGCGGGTTTGTCTGGTATTCACAGGTCAATTGATCGGGAACAATGGAAACGCCGGATTTTTCAGCAGCCCAAAGGGGTTGACCATAGAAAAAACATACAAAAATGCCATAAAATAGGTTTAGTAGGTATCTGTTCATTTTTCTTCTTCTTTTCAAATTATTGACTAGTAAGCCAACGATCCGTTCATACTACGCGATCCGCAGATCTATGATTTTCCCTAAAATTTTCTGACAGCACTGATCGGACTTTGCTAAATTTACACAACTCATTGATTTAATGAGGCATGACGCCGCCACTTTTTTATTCTTTAACCGGCCGAAATTTTCACAAATACCGTTGATTTCTTGGCTTGTCCCATCGATTAAAAGCGTAACTTAAAGCCTCGTTCAATACCAATTAAAAAAGTCATCAGACGACCCTTAACCATGAAGAAGGATAAAAAAACAGCTGTATAAAAAATGATCTTAAAAGTCTATCAACCTGAGAGTCCCCTATTGAAGCGCTATATTGCGTGTTTTTATATCCTGGAAAAATCCGCAAAAGAGAGGCCCGTCACTTATTTTACCTTTCCCAGTATTTATACCATTGTGACCATCAGCGAACAGACCAAAACTTCTGTCACACAAGACAAAATAATCACAACCCATTGTCCCACGGCCCCGATAGAGACCAACTTGGTCTGCGATTTTAACGAGCCGGTGCTGATCAGCTACGAGGGAAAAATAAATGAAATCACCACCTACTTCAAGCCCCTCGGGTTAAATGCTTTTATACCACATGACCTGCGGCATTACAGCAGCGGCACCTTCCCCGATTTTAATCCCCACGACGACTATAAAGAGGTGATGGCCGACATTCTTTCCGTGGCGGATCATCGGGAGCGCATCCAGGCCCTGGAAGCCTATTGGATCTCAAAACTCCGTCCTTTTGCCGATCCTTTGCTGGAACATGTGCTCGGCGAAATGCTCGATACCGACAACCTCAATCAGTCCATGACCAAATTATCGCATCAAATCGGACGGTCACGGACAACGATCAATAAACATTTCGATCAGCATATCTGTAAAAGCCCGGCTCAGTTCAAAAAAATAGTCCGGTTCCGGGCGGCCATCCAAAGCCACCTTGACGATAAAAACAACATCGGCCAGGCCTATCGTGTGGATTATTTTGACCAGTCACACATGATCCGGGATTTTAAAAAATTAACAGGCTTTACACCAAAAGTTTTCTTTTCCAGGATAACCGCCCTTGAGCGGAACGAGATCAAATGGATTTTTATTTAAGGGGTTTACAAAAATACAATGACGGCGTTTTTTTTAATGGTAACATTGCTGCATCATTAAATTATGCATTCTATGATGAAGCTTATCCTATTGATCCTGTTGTGTCCGATGCTGGTTGTTGGACAACAGCGTACAGCTGTGAAACTGGTCGGCTACATGCAGGCACAGGTCACTATCCATCAGTTTAGCGGAACGGTCCTAGTGTCAAGGGACGGTGTCCCATTACTCAAAAAGGCCTATGGCCAGGCCGATTATGAGTGGTCTATTCCCAATACCCTAGATACCAAATTTCAGCTGGCATCAGTGACCAAACAATTTACCGCCACCGCGATCCTACAATTGGTCGATCGCGGCCAGCTATCCCTTGATGATAAACTCAGCAAATTTTTCCCGGATTACCCCAAAGCCGACAGTGTCAGCATCCATATGCTCCTATCGCATGGTTCAGGACTGGCCATGGGTTTCAAAGAAATCGCTTTATCCAGCATCAGCAGCGACTCGGCCTATGCAGCCATCAAGCAGATTCCGTATGCATTTTCACCCGGCAGCCAAAGTGCGTACAGCAACATCGGTTATTATTTGTTGGCTAAAATTATCGAGCAAGTTTCAGGTGAAGGCTACGCTGTCTTTTTAAGGAAAAATATCTTTGACAAAGCCGGAATGAAGCATACGGGGGTCAGCAACAACGACTCCATCGTATCCAAAATGGCGAAGGTCTATTGCCATAGCGAGCATGGCCTGATACGCAATCCCTATATCAACTGGCAGATCAATGTTGGCCATGATGGCGTTTATTCGACCGTAGAAGATCTGGCCCTGTGGGACAAAGCACTATATGGAACCACTATCCTGTCTGCCGAAATGAAGAAAAAAATGTTTACGCCACACAACGCTGAAAACTGGGGCTATGGCTTTATCATCAACCCTTTTTATAACCATGGGCATCAACTGATTGCGCACGATGGTGGCTTTTTCGGCACCATGAGTTCCTTTAACCGTTTTACGGATGACAGGCTTTTCGTCACGGTCCTTTCCAATAATGAATCCCAGTCCCATATCATCGCTTACGGGCTTTCGGCCATTGCCTTTGGAAAAGAAGTCGAACTTCCCTACCGGCATCATCGTGTACAGTTGGATACAGCGTTATACAAAAGCTATGTGGGTCAATACGATGCGATTCAGATCCTGAGCGTAGATGGCAAACTCTATTACAATGATATGGAAAGGGAACTTGTCCCCGAATCCAGCACAAAATTTTTCAGAACGGACGACAACGACAGGACGGTTGAGTTTGTCGCAGACAAAAGTGGCATTTATAATACGCTTATTTTAACAAAAGGCGGTGTGAAAGAAATTTTCAAAAGAAACAGGTCACAAGACGATAAAAAACGTTCCGCAAAATAAATGCATTGCCCCCAAAATAGTCTAAATTTTGGGGGCAAGCGGCTTAAGGGCCTATTTTTTTGAAAATCCAGCCATGCTATTTTTTGTTTTTAAGCTCTGATTTTTCACGGCTTCCGGTGCGTCCGAATTTAGCAGCTGCGTACAGGCCTCCCCGATCGCAGTGCGGTGATAAGACAGCGGGAACCAACTCAGTGCTTCAAGCGCTGTGACGCGGATATCCGGCGAATTGCCCTTGTCCAGGGCTGTCGCGATCAATGTCGGCACCATCCGGTGGTAACGGTACAGCCGCATGGTACGGATCTCATTCATTCGTTCCTTCTCCTTCTCGTCCTTGTTTAAAATCTTTTTCTCCAGTGCCTGGGTAGCCCGCTCACCGGAAGCGACAATCTGGTCAAGCTTTTCCGCCAGAAGTTTACCGTTGCTCAGGTCGGGGTTGAGGCGAATCTGCCGGTCGATCTCCTGTCTGACCAACATCGGGTCCATAAAACTCAGCGAGGTGCGCAGACGGTATCCCACACGCTCCGAATGCGGATCACTGACATAGAGCTGGATCATGTCCTTCACAAAATCGTTGCCGCCAAACTCTGCCAGGTCATACACTGCCGAACGGCGTATAAACTCATACGAATCCGATTTCGCGGCATGCAATACCTCAAAATAATCTGGATTTTCCAGTTGCCGTAATTGGATAAATGCCTGGGTACGTACTGTTTCAAATGCCGACTGAAAGTAATATTGTTTTAACAAAGGACTCAGTTCCTTTTCGGGCAATAGCCGTGAGAGGTAAACCAGGGCAAGCGCCTGCAGGTCGGCATCATTTTCTTTCAGTAGCGTCTTCCAGTAGCTGACACGCCCATCATGTGCACCGATAGCCGTATTGATTTTCAACCGCTGTCCGGCATCTCCGGCGAAATGATAGGTCGGATCTCCCAGGATATGCGTCTCCAGGTAGGCCAT
The DNA here is from genome assembly GCF_002933815.1 of Sphingobacterium sp. HMA12. Lineage (GTDB taxonomy): Bacteria > Bacteroidota > Bacteroidia > Sphingobacteriales > Sphingobacteriaceae > Sphingobacterium. The sequence continues at coordinate 831,130 of NZ_BEYR01000001.1, read as the reverse complement.
ATGTTTCATCCAATTGCCCACCCGTACACCATGTTGCAACAGTCCCATCAGTTCCCCCGGCCACAGATCCTGCAGCACGCCGACCGAGTTGGCCACCGCTGCGACATTGTCATTATCAGAAAAGGGGTAATAACCCGCCAGATAATTGGGCAGGTGAAAGGAGCCCGTCAGACAGGAATTTAGATAAACCAGCGGTGCTTTGATATGCGCATCTTTGACATCGTGGATCTGCATATCCATGTCGTCGTTAAAAAGCGAATCCGCCGCGATGCTTTTGGGATCAAAGGCATCCAGCATCCACTTTTCATTTACGCCAAGAGATTCCATAAAGGATTTTTTTACCGCTTCCACATCGCGGCCATCTTCTTTTGCCGACCGCAGTTTGGAGCGCAGGTAACGTGCTACATTCTCCATCGAGGGCTGCGGATTGGATGCCAGCGGGTAGCCGTTGAGCAGCTGCAGCGTCGCGGTACCATGTCCGGTCATGTAGGCAAAGTCCAGTCCCTCCCGCTTCAGTTCATTCAGCAGATTGAATTTAATAAAATTGTCGGAGCGGAAATTGATAAACTTGACCGAGTTTCCCGGGCGAAACAGGTCCGGCATCTGCGACCTCAGCGCCAGGGCATCACCGATTGTCGCATTGACCGAATTCGAATTGTAGCCATGCCCTGTGGAAAGGACCATATCATTTAGCGCCCTGGCCTGCCCCTTCTGCCGCACCACTTTTTTCAGGTAAGCCCTGATTTTGGCAATCGGATCCTCGCCATTTTCTACCGGCGGTTTAATGCGGGCCGAATAGATATCCAGCTGTAAATATTGCGGCGAATTGGCACCCAGGGAATAATAGAAATAGTTGCTGCGTGTCTTGGCCGTATCCTGCCGGATAAAGTCAAACTGCAGGTCAAAGTCATCGTAGTAGCGGTCAGAAGGCACCGAAGACTTATCCCACCGGATGTTTTGCGACATCTTGAAGGCTGAGGTCAAAAACTGTGCATCGCGCAGCATGGGAATCGGAATATCACCGATCAGCACTGTCCCCTCCAGGGGCTGCTGTTTGCCATAGAGCTCCCGCAATATGGTCCGGATCTCGTCCGGTCTGCTCCAGTGGCCTGAGATAATATATGTCCCCAAGCCATCTTTTTCCACCGCTGTCCGATAAGCGTCGATCTCCGGCTTTGCCTGATCGTAAGTATGCTGGTCGACGACAATGGCAAAAGTCGTCGGAGTTTTCACTGTCGGCTGCTGTATGCTTTGCGCATGCAGCCTGTCCGCTGCCAATACGCTCAAGGCGAGGGTTAAACCCGTCCATGTGGAATGCTTCATAGTAAGATGTATTAAAGTACGCATAAAGACGCATACAAATGTACATATCTTTATTTAAAACGATTAAAAATAAATTATTTAATCTAGAAAAGGGCGATTAAACCCGCTATTAATTTGATTTAACTCAAATAATATTTTAAATTTCACTTATTTATAATAAATCTAAATACATATATTTGCAACATAATGCCATCAACAAGCAAAAACAATTAATCATTAACAGCATTAATCGAATACCTATGAAACACCTTATCCTCGCCCTGGCGCTCAGCTGGGGTAGCCTGTCCGTATTCGGGCAACAAGCCCAACGCAGTCCGCTCGCAAAAGATCTACAGATAAAAATCGCCTTACAGGCCGCTCCGGCCGACCAGCGTGAAGGCGCCAAAGTACTTGGTTACAATGAAAAAGGGGAATTTGTCACCCTACAGGAAGGCACAGCTTCCAACAACCTGATCTGCCTCGCCCCCGACTATAAGTTATCCGTGCTCTATGCCTATGCCTATCCCAAAAGCCTGGATCCCTTTATGGCCCGAGGCCGGGAATTAATTGCCGAGGGCAAACGCAAGCAACGCGATGAAATCCGGGAAGCGGAGCACAAAGCCGGCAAATTAACCATTCCGCAAGGTCCGACCATCCTCTACGGTTACTGGGGGCCATTGGCCAAATTGGACAATAGCACCGGAGAAATTGAAGGCGCACAGCGACGTTATGTGATCTATGTCCCCTATGCCAAGGCCGCGGATATCGGCCTATCCAGCAAACCGGGCGTACCAGGCATTCCCTGGTTAATGGACGAAGGATCGTACAAAGCACATATCATGATCAACCCCGAAAATATGGGCCATAGCCATGGGAAATAACGACACAGCCCTACTACGGCAACGGTCAGTACTGTTCTTTGCCCTGCTGACCCTATCCACCGCGCCTCTGGCCCTTAGCGCCAGCAGCAGCAAACCCGCCACCGAACGCGTCCAACAGCAAGAGCTGGAAGTCCGTGGTGTCATCACCGAAAAAGCAAGCGGCAAAGCAGTAAAAGGAGCTACGGTACAGATCCGGGAACTGGGCCTGTATTCCAAGACCGATGAAAAGGGATACTTTAGCTTTGCGCGGATGCCAGCCGGACAGTACACCCTTGTGGTCAGCTATTTGGGCATGCGCAGCATGGAGCAATCCGTGAGCGCCGGCAAGCAGCCCATTGCCCTGGCCATGGAAGAGAACTCCATCGCGCTTGCTGATGTGGTCGTTGTCGCCCAGGAAAACCGAAAGGAAGGCGCCACCTCCACCATTATCAACCGAAAAGCCATTGAACATATGCAGGCCACCAGCCTCGGGGAAGTGCTGCAATTGCTACCGGGTGCGATTACTATCAATCCGGATTTTACCAATGTGAACAAAGCCGGTATCCGAAATGTGGGCAATACCGACCGCAGCAACCGATCGTCCGATTATATGAGTTCGCTCGGGACATCCCTGATTATCAATGGCGCCCCGATATCCAACAATGCGAATCTGCAGTCCCTGGGCTCGGCAGCCATCATTACGGGTACTTCGGGGTCCAGCGGTTCGAGCGGTGCTTTCTCCAATTCACAGGGACTGGGCGCAGATATGCGGCAATACAGCGCCGACAATATTGAATCCGTCGAAGTCATCCGTGGCATTGCCGGTGTTGAATACGGCGACATGACCTCCGGTGCCATTCTCGTACAGACCAAAGCCGGCAAGGAAGAGCTGCAGGTAAAAGGGCGCATCAACCCCAAACTGACCCAGTTCTGGGCCGGACAGGGTTTTGACCTGGGCCGCAACCGCGGGACCCTATTCGTTGATATGGACTACACCCGCGCCAGGGACAAAGAAATCTCGGCTTACGCCAGCTACAACCGGCTGACTGGTTCGGCGCAGTATACCAAGACATTTGGTCAGGACAAACCCCTCTACACCAATACCTATTTTTCCTTTGGCAGCAACCTGGACAACGTCAAAGTTGATCCCGATGCCAACGCGGTACCCCAGCGCAACAAGTCGCAGGAATACAGCTACCGCTTTGCTACCAACGGAAAATGGAAGCTCAACAAAGCACTGGCCCGGCAGTTAAATTATACCCTGTCGTTAAACTACGCGCTCCAAAAATCCTACCTCGAGAATTCCGGAACTTCGGGTATCTCTGCCGTTGGAAACTCCTACAGCGATGGTACATTTGAAGTCCCCTATTTACCTGCAAGCTACACCAATAAAGCCTGGGTAGAAGGGCAGCCGATCAATCTATTTGCCAAGCTATCGGATGAGTTTTACGCCAAGACCGGTCTCTTTACCCACCGTTTGCTTGTCGGTGCGGACTACCGCATGGATGTCAATACCGGAGCTGGGAAGACCTTCGATCCGAACTTCCCCTACCGCACCACAGGCATGAACGGTTACCGCGCCCGGGCATATCAGGATGTACCGGCATTAAATCAGCTCGGCGCCTATGCCGAGGACCGCATGACCGCCCGCTTTGGCGAGCGCGAACTGGCCATTCAGGCCGGCCTACGGATGGATCAGCTGCAGCCCTTCCGCAGTGACAACAAAGCTGCACTGTCCCCACGGATCAATGTGAGCTATGACCTGCTACCCGCATTCAGCCTGCGTGCCGGCTATGGTATCGCCAGCAAGGCACCGACACTGAACCTCCTCTATCCCGAAAATGCCTACTTCGACGTGTTCAGTTTAAACTACTACAAACAGGACCCCAATGAGGCACTTGCGCTGATGAGCACACGTGTCTACGAAACCGGAAACAAACAGCTTAAACTGGCCAAGTCGTACAAAAAGGAAATCGGCATCGATTGGAAAATCGGGAAAAGCCGGCGCCTCAGCATTACCGGGTACCACGATAAAATCGACAATGCCTACGATTACATGACCACGCTGAACAGCCTGCACTATGCGCTTATCCCGACCTATACCGTACAGCAGGAAGTACCGGGCAGCAAACCGGTCCTGAGCAACGACGTGACCAATACCCCCTATGTGTTTAGCTATGCGACTCCGACCAACGGCCGGCAGATCATCAATAAGGGCGCCGAGTTTGACTTTGACATGGGGCGTTTTGACGCCATCCGTACCTCCTTTCAGCTGACGGGTGCCTACCAGTCCACCAGGTCAACGACCACGATACCCTATATCCTCGCGCAGGAGGTGCCCAACCAAACCATGACCCGTATCGGGGTATTTGCACCCCGCGGTACAGACGCCGAGCGCCTGGTGACCACCTTACGGGCCATACACCATATTCCCGAACTGCGGTTTATCCTGACCCTGACCGCGCAGACCATCTGGATCGACAAAGAACGCAATGTTGACTTTTCGAGCTTGCCCATAGGCTACATCCCCGTGGGCGCGGACCAGCAGATGGCCATTACCTATTTTTCAGAAGCCGAGCGCCAGCAGATTACCGCGGCCGACCGGGATATCTACCTGAGCCTGAATGAAGGCACCTTCCGGACCGAGAGCTGGAAACCTCTTTGGTTGTTCAACATGAAACTCACCAAGGAATTCGCCCGGAATATGGGCTTCTCGTTCTACGCCAATAATTTCATCAACAATAGACCATTGGTACGGAGTACACGCTACCCCGAGCAGTTCACGAAACGAAATATAGATATCTTTTTTGGAACCGAACTGTCTATTAAATTCTAAGAAAATGAAGAAAATCAGCTGTTATATCTACCTGATCGCGTTACTGCCCCTATGGAGTGGTTGCCGCAAAGATTTCGCGCCGGTAAATACACTCTCTTATACCCTCGCCGTGCGGTATCCGGGCACGTATAACGAGTCCTTTGCCCAGGGTGCCGCAGTGACCCTTAAGAATACATTTACAGGACAAACAACTCAATTTACCAGCAATAGTCAGGGTGAGGTCGACCTACGCGATATCCTCCCCGGCATCTATACGGTCACGGCCAGCCGGGAGATCACCGAAGCCGAGAGCGTGGCCATCACCGGACGTGAGGGCAAGGCCTTTCTGAATGCCGCCATCGCTTCCCTGCGTATCCAGGCATCCGGAAAAACGGAAATCCAGCTGAGCGGCGGTGCCGTCGGTGGATTTGTGATCAAAGAATTTTACTATACCGGCAGCCGGACGCCCAACAATGCCTCCTACCTGTATGATGGTTTTGTCGAGATCTACAACAACTCGACCGACACCCTCTATGCCGGCGGCATCTCGTTCGGAGCCACAAAAGCAGGATCATCCGTTGCCACAAAATTTATCGAAGATCAGCAAAATGTATACCTTGCCTCCCTTTGGACCATTCCGGGTAGCGCCGGTACGGACCATCCCGTTGCACCAGGCAAATCCATTGTTATTGCTGTTGATGGCATCAACCACAAAACAGATCCGAATGGCAATCCGAATGCACCAACGGATCTGGGCGCCGGAATAGCGGATTTCGAAACCTATTTCAATCCACCGGGAAATACCAACGATACCGATTCGCCCGATGTACCCAATGTGACACTGATCCACAGCTCTTCGCTGACCCTTTTCGACTGGCTGCCTGGCGTTAATGGATCCGGACTGGTCATCCTTTCACCCGATGACTATACCGATTATGAGACCGTTACCGAACCCGGGGCGGCAGTCTCCACGCGCTATATGAAAGTACCGGCAGACAAGGTGATCGACGGCATAGACTGTGTCGCCAATAGCACCATCACGCTGGACAAGAAACGCCTGCCAAGCAATATTGACGCCGGAGTAGCCTTTGTGGGCGGTGGTGCCGGCACGGGAAAATCGGTGATCCGAAAAGTAAGGGAAGAGATCAATGGCGTTAAAGTGCTGCTAGATACCAACAATTCATCCAGCGACTTTACGGTCAACGATACCCCCAGTCCTAAAAGTTATTCCAAATAAGCAGGAGCATCATGAAATTAAAATATATTTTTTCCCTGGCATTTACGGCCGGCTTCGTGCAGCTGCATGCCCAGGAAAATCAAACCCTCAGCTACGCCAAAGAAAAAGAGCCCTTCCTGAAACTGCATACCAGCGCCTTTCTGGCGGAGCTCAATCTGCCAGCCATGGGCAACACGGAATTGGGCTATTTCTATGAGGGCGGAGATTTTAGGCATCCCTTTACCGGCAAATCAAAACAGGGCCTCCAGTTCGCCGCTGAAAAATTCCAGCGGGCCGGAGACTGGACCCTTTACGGAAACTTTGATTTTAAAACCCTGAAAGAGAAGCAGCTTGCCTACAGCAGCCTGATCAATCCCTTTACGGACAATCCCTACCAGATCGTGGACTCGCTGCAGGGCGACTGGAACAAGCAGTTTTACGATATGAACCTGAAAATCGCGAGCCCAAGTTTTGCCGGCGGTAAAATGCGGGCCGGTCTTGACCTCGGCTATCAGGTCGCTATCGGCGCAAGGCAAATGGACCCACGCTCCCTGGATACGGAAAATAAAATCCGGCTGGCGCCAAATATTACCTACAAACTCAGCCCACAGCATCAGCTCGGCCTGGCCGCGATTTATCAGCATCACAAAAACGATCTGAAAATAACGCGTGCCAATGAAAATCAGCAGTACAACCTGTACAAGCGACTGGGCCTGGGCGAATATATGGGCGCTGCACCCGTCCTGATGACCAGCGACGCATACCGCACATATATCACCAACGCCTATGGCACAGAACTTAGTTACCGCTACGAAGCCGGTCCACTGCGCTGGTTGCTGTCGGGAGGCTACCTGCAGCACGACGAAAAGGTCAGCGACGGCGTCACCTACCCCACGCAAGCAGGCCGGCATCGTTCCGATCAGTACAGCCTGTCCTCCGCTCTTGACCTCAAACGCGGTAATTATAACCATCATTTCGATCTGAACCTGGTGTACCGCGACATTTCCAATACCGAATACCAGCAGTTGCAGCGGAGCGAAGATCGCAGCTACGAGACCATCTTCGAAGGCACACTGAATACGGCAGTCCGCAGTCAGGCCTCAGTCGCTTACCTTTTGGGCAGAGAGACAAGCGACTACCGTTCCGACTGGTTTGCCAAGGCCTCACTGAGCTATTCAGGCTGGGACAACCGCTATGCCCTACCCCAGAGCAAGGAGATTATCGATCGCATGGATATCGGCCTCCGTTTTAACAAAGCCGTATCACGCTGGGTCATTGACCTGGCCTCCAACTACAATTTTGCGGTAAAAAATGAATGGAACTATACCGATAAAAGCTATTCAAGCAATTTTGTCGCCAATAGCATTGCGCTGCCCAGCTACCAATACCTGGTGCAGGACCGGGTGACCAATGCCCTCAGTATCCAATACCGGCTAGCTACGGTCGGGAAAAACAACAATCAGCTCTACCTCAAGGGATCCGGCAGCGTGGAAACGGCCCTGTCTAGCCCCGTGGGGGCCATTGAAAAAGGCCGGTCACGCTATACCGCCAGTTTAACCCTCGGCTTATTGACGTTTTAATCCGTTGAACAATGGTGGGGGCGCTAGGTTAGCCCCCACCATTGCTATTCAAAACCGTCTTACCCGATCTTTCCAGCTCTTTCACAAAATCCCTTCCCCAATAATGGATATCGTAGTGCTCAATATGCTCATACAACCTACGCGCCCGCACCTGTGCCTCGCTAGGTTCCATGACCAGCGCTTTGAGCAGCGCATCTTTCATGCTCTTGCGGTCGTAGGGATTGGTCAATATGGCATAAGGCAATTCGACCGAAGCACCTGCAAATTCCGAAAGTACAAGGATCCCGGCGGTCTCCAGTAGCCCATGGGTCGCAATGTATTCCTTGGCCACCAGGTTCAGCCCGTCACGCAAAGGTGTGATCCAGGCAATATCGCTCAGCGCATAATGCTTGACCACCTCCTCAAAGGGCAGCGCCCTGTAAAAATATTGGATCGGCGTCCAGTTCATGGTCGCATACTTCCCATTGATCTCACCCACGGCCTGATTCACCTGGTCCCGGATTTCATCATAGATCGTCATCCCCTGCGATGGCGGTGTACAGACATTGACCAGCTCGATCTTGCCCCTAAATTCCGGGTACTCGGCAAGAAATTCACCAAAAGCCTGAATTTTTTCCAATGGCCCCTTGACATAATCCAGGCGCTCGATGGATATGATACGCGTTATTCCCGATTCGGCTTTGCGCTGTTTGAGCATATGGATCTCCGACTTCACATTATCATCCGTCAAAATCTGTTCGATATGATCCCGGTTGACACCCACCGGTTGTGCCCCCAGCCTGATCTGCCGCCCGTCCACCTCAATGATCTTGGTCATCTGATCGACACCCAGCGCACAGCTATAGGTCAGAAACTGATTGGCGACATCTACCTTTTTGACCACTTTAAATGGCGTATGGCTGCGGATCACATCCACAAAATTCTCCACATAGCGCGGAATATGAAAACTGACAAAATCACAGAGCAGCAGGCTGCCGATGATCTCTTTGCGCCAGGGAATAATATTGAAAATATCTGCTGCCGGGAAAGCCGTATGGTGAAAGAATCCAATTTTCAGATCGGGACGCATGGTCTTTAAAAAAGAAGGTACCATCCACAGATTATACTCATGGATCCAGACCAGCGCTCCTTCGTCTGCCTCCCGCGCGATCCGCTCGGCAAAGCGCTTGTTGATCATCAGGTAATGATCCCAGTCCTCGTGGTTGAACTTTGCCCGGTCCACAAAAGAAAAGATCGTCGGCCAGAATGCCTCCTTGGAGAACACACGATAGAACTTATCGATATCCTCTTTTGACAGGGAGATGGTGGAGGCGACCAGATTAGGGTACCTGCTTTCGTCCACCAGCTGATTTGGAACCGGCTGCCCATCCTGCTGGATGACTTCCTCCCCGATCCAGAGGCCAGACCGCCCCTTTTCAAATAAGCCCAGCAGTGAGGGAATGATGCCATTGGGGCTTTTGGGGGCTACCCGTACCGTCTTCCCATTGACCGATTCCTTTTCAAAAGGCAGCCGATGATACACCATCACCAGCTGATCGGATTTTTTGGACTTTCTCTTTTGGGGCACTAATTTTTGTTCCCCACGGATCAACTGCTGAAATGGGCGGTGTTTGCCCATATATTCCAGTATACCACCCGCTCCGGCGGCCTCTGCGCTGTACGCTGTATCCAATTGATCAATGGCCTGTAGCAGCCCCGGCTCAGATTTTCCGACCGCAACACCGCTAAAGCCAATCTGAAATAAGGCCAGGTCATTGAGGGTATCGCCGGCCACCATCACATCATCCGGATCGACCGCCAGAAATTCAACCAGCTTCTTTAATGTTGTCCCCTTATTGACCCCTTTGGGGAGCAAGTCCAGGTATTTATCGGCCGAAGTAATAATGTCACAGTCATACCTGTCCGCCACCTGCTGCACCAGGCTATGGTCTACCCCGGCTTCATAATAAAAGGAGCTGCGGCGTTGCTGTGGTACATGTTGGTAATTCAACTGCGGTATTTCCTCCAGCGCCGCGCGGATCGCGTACGTCTGCGGCCATTTTTCCTCAATCTCACTCTGCAGCGGTTCAATTGCTTCCAGGCTGTGGCCGTTTACGACCGTAGCGCCCACATCCGCGATAATGAAGTCCGGCACCGGAATGAGCGGATCGCTCAGCAGCGGCAATACCGACTCCAGTCCCCTTCCGGTGACAAAAACCAGCTGCAAGTTCGGGCTGGCCTTGATCAGTCTATATAATCTGAGGCGGTCTTCCATTTTACCGCCTAAAAAAGTTCCGTCTAAATCTGTTGCTAATAGCATATTATCTTATATTCCTTTCTAAAAGTTTAAATTCATCAATTACAGCCATATGATTATAGAGGACACGATAGGCTGTCTGTAACAAGGGTAAATTGAGTCCGAGGCTCGTGACCGTCGCCATCAGACCTTTGGTTGCAAAATAACCTTCGGCGACCATCCCCATGAGCTGCCGGGCTTCGAAAACCGAATAGCCCTGGCCAAGATATTTACCAAATGTCCGGTTGCGGCTGTGCGCGGAGTAGCCCGTCACCAATAAGTCGCCCAAATAGGTCGAGCTGCCCAGCCGCGCATTGGGCGCGCCAACGGCATGTAGCAGCAGCCCCAGTTCGTCAATGGCATTGGCGACCAGCACCGCCATAAAATTGTCGCCATAGTGCAGTCCTTCGGCCATGCCACAGACGATGCCGACCACATTTTTGTAAATGGCCGCGTACTCCACCCCCAGTGTATCGGGGCTATAATTCACCTGCATATAACCTGAAGCGAAGCCTTTGGAAATCTTACGGATAAACGTTTCATTCGGACCGCACAGGGTCATATAGGTTTTCTTATTGCGCGCGATTTCTTCGGCATGACAAGGTCCCGCAATGATTGCCTGCTGAAAATCGTTCAGCTCAAAATATCCTGCGAGATAAGCACTGGGAAGCAGGTTGTCGGGGCCGACCGTCCCTTTGATGGCGGTGATCACAAATTTTTCGGCAAGGTCCTCTTTGGGGATTGCGGCGCAAACACTGTCCAGGTGCGCACTGGGCACGACGAAAAGAATTACTTTCGACCGGGCCACGATCTCGTCCAGCTGATCGGAGGCATAAATTTTTGTATTGTCAAGTTTTAAAAACGATAGGTAGTCAGGGTTAACAGCATCCTGATTTATTGAGCGCGCCTGTTCGGAACGCCGCATATACCAGTTGACATGGATGCTATTTTCTGTCAAAATTTTAACCAGGGCCGTGGCCCAACTCCCAGCACCTATCACACTAATCTCATTCAAATCGTTGGGGGTTTTTAAGATGCGAAACAGAAAATTTTCGCCATCGGGTTATCTATTAATTTACAAATATACGAAAAAATTAATCAATAAGCAAACTTTGAGCGCAAAAACAGGGATAAAGGGGTATTTCTCCCCTCAAAACCCGTTTTTATATTTCTCCGTAAATTTGTCTGTTCATATGAAAAATTTAGACATGCTTAACTTCAGTGAACAACCATCAAGTTCAATTTATCAGTACATTTTCGATCTCTTTGCCAAATTGGGTTTACCCGACCAACAGGCCCATATAGCTACGGCCGTTGGATTACTTTTTGCTTTCGCGGTGCTGCTCTATGCATTCGATTATATTATGCGCAATGTCTTTTATTCGGCATTGAACAAGATTGCCCGGCGGACTTCGACCCAATGGGATGATTTTCTGTTGAAAAACAAGGTGCATGTCCAGGTGAGCCGCACCATCCTGGTGCTGCTGACGCGGCAGCTGCTGACGATGATCTTCCTTGGTTTTCCGGTGCTGACCGCTACCCTGGCTAAGTTGCTGGATTTAGTGGTCTTGCTGATCCTCTATCACCTGGTCAATAGCCTGTTAAAAACCTGCCGCGATATCTTCCGCAGCTCAAATGCATTCAAGGACAAGCCCATTGACAGTTACCTGCAGGTGGTGCAGATCTTTCTGATTTTTGTGATCGGCACACTGGCTGTTTCTCTGCTGACCGGCAATTCGCCCTGGTCTTTTCTTGTATCCCTGGGTGCGGCATCCGCCATCCTGATGCTGGTCTTTAAAGACACTATTCTGGGATTCGTGGCCAGTATCCAGGTATCGGCCAATGACTCGGTCCGCGTTGGTGACTGGATCGAAATGCCCAAATATGGCGTAGACGGCGATGTATTGCAGATCAACCTCAACAATGTACGGATACAGAACTGGGACAAGACCATTGTCACCATACCTACCTATACCCTGCTGAGCGATTCATTCAAAAACTATCGCGGGATGCAGGAGACCGGCGGCCGGCGGATAAAACGGGCCCTGAACATTAAAATGTCCTCGGTGCGCTACCTCAGTGAAGCGGAAATCACGGCATTAAAAAAGATCATGTTGCTGGCACCCTATATCGAAAAACGGGAACGCGAAATTGCAGATTACAACAAAACCTGGCATACCGACAGTTCCTCGCCTGTCAATGGCCGCAGGATGACCAATATCGGCCTGTTTAGGGCCTATATCCTCGCCTATGCCAAGCATAACCCCAATATCCATCAGGAATTAACCCTGCTCGTGCGCCAGCTCGCGCCGAGCGAATACGGTATTCCGCTGGAACTGTATATGTTTACCAAGGGTACCCAATGGGCTTATTTTGAAGATACAATGGCCGATATCTTTGACCATCTATTGGCAGCCATCAAACACTTTCACCTGCAGGTATTTGAACTGCCGGCATCCGACGACCTGCGGTTGCTGGGTGCACAGCAGGCCACCAGTAAGGCGTAAAATACCCTATTGTTTTCTACAAACTGACACCGGATATCGCGCGTTGTTTTCAACGGTGATCCCGATGTAGCATAGATCCATAAAGCGCACGACAGTGTGCGCTTTATTTAATCCCCTCTTTTTCCAGGTAAGAAAGCAGCTGATAAGCCAGATCAATGCGAACGGCATTCGGATAATTTTTATTGGCCAGGATAACGATACCGATTTTTTTGGCCGGTATATACATGACATAACCACCAAATCCATTTGTAGATCCTGTTTTATTGATCAATACCTGTTTTTTAGCTTTCGCATGCGGTATCATTTCCTGCACTTTATTGGGCTGATAAATCATATCGTATGCATTCCCCCTTTGCAGCTGCTCCAGCGTTACTGGATAGTCATACTGCTCCCAGATCAAATCCTGGGTCATGCTTGCGGTGCGAAAATATCCCGTATGACTTTTGCTGATCGCTTTGCCGACCTTCTTATCCACAGGCACTACGCCCATATTGGCATCGACAAATTTAATCATGTCTGCCGTACAGGATTTTACGCCATAGGCTTCGTTGGCGAGCATCGCTGGATTGACGCGGACAGGTAGATCCGTTTTATCATAACCTTGCGCATACTGTTCCATGTTGGTGGCAGGCAACTCATAAAATGTGTTCGACAGGTGCAACTTATTGAGCACATGCTGTGTCATGGCCGCTGGAAAAGGTTGTTGAAACGCTTTGCCCGCAATCAGCCCCAGCAATCCAATACTGGGATTGGTATAGATCCGCTGGGTCCCCACGGCATATTCCGGCTTCCAGGATTTGTAAAAATCCATTAGTTGCGCCTCATTTTGGACTGCATCAGGTAGTTGTAGGTCAAATCCACCGGCGGTGTGCGTACCCAGATGATAGAGATTGATATGGTCAAAAGCGCTATGCTTCAGTTGGGGTAGATATTGGCTCACCGGTTTGCTAAGGTCCAGCTTACCCTCGACCTCAGCCAGGCAGGCCAATGTAACCGTAAACGTTTTGCTGATCGATCCGAGCTCAAATAAGGTCTGTTCTGAGACTGCTGTACCATTCGCTTTTGAAGCCACACCATAGTTCAAAAAAGTATGCTTTCCATTGATGCTCACAGCGATGCTTAAACCCGAAATATGATTGTCTTGCATCACCGGTCTTACAAGCGCATCGGCATAAGTTTGGAGATCATTGGTCTTTCTTTCTGGCCCATTACCCCCTAAAAATGAGGAGATACAAACCAGTAGTGTAGTGGCAATTTTAAAATTGTACATCGATCAAGAGTTTTATGTGCGTACATTTCTCCTACATTGTGTTGCAGTTACATGCTTCGACAAAGATACTATTTTCCATAATGGCACTCCACAAATACAGCGTTTTCAGCAATTCATTGAGCGTATGTGAAGTAAGAAAGCGCACAGAATAGTGCGCCTTCTTTTGCTACTGTGTACTATTTTCTACGATCTTTTTGCCCATACCTCCCCAGCAGGCGACTAGTCGCAAAGCTAACCAGCGTACCCAATGCAGCAGTCAATACTGTCTGCACGACATCACCCAGCGAGATACTGGCCCAGATGGAGCAGATGGTGCCGCCCCTGGCTGAGCTACGGCTATTCCAACGGATACAGCCTCGCAATTGAACTGATTTTTTTCTTTTGCCTATTCTTTCGCTGTTGCGGATGATTGCTTGATTTATCCAGTTCACTTTCTTCATAAAATTTCATTGGTACAGCCATTTGTCGATCAGACCATTTATCGCACAACATACGAGAAGGATTCCGGTCCAGACGAGGTATACCACCCCAATGGAATAACCATATTGCGTTAAAGGGCCTGCCGAAGTATAAGACCTTGCAGTAATCAGCATTGCTGCTGGATCTTTTCCTGTTAGCCAAAGTAAAACCATTGCTATAAAATGAATTAAAAATGTGCTGAACAGATAGATAAACAAGGGTTTTCTTCCCAATGTGTAAAAGAGGAAAATTTTATCTCCCCGGCAATTTGTCGTGTAGCCCAGGAAAAGAAATACAGCGCCCAACGTAAGCGAAAGGTAGGCCAAGGAAGCCGGATACTTTGTCAGATTCAGAAAAGATAGCACTGTTTTGGCTGGATCGGCATATGCATTCCACCCGACAGGATCCCCATAAACATTCGCGAAACGCAGCATAAAAAACAACGCGAGACTACTGTAACCCGCGAGGAGTAAGATATGCTTTCGCTTTGCCGGATCTGCATGGGGTACAAATAGCTTACCCATACCATAGCCCAGCATCAACACGCCCAACCAGGGAATAAGCGTATAATTCACGATAAACAGGCGATCCGGACTGGGAATAAATTTCTGCTGATGCAGCAGGTACCAGCAGATTGATCCAAAAGAATTCCCTTCGAGCTGGATTCCATCCAGCAAATGATGCACTGATAGCAGCAGCAGGCTGATGACGAACAGTAACTTACGCCCCAGATACTGCAATCCGGCCATACAAAAAAAACAGAGTCCAAGCATGCCGAGAATAAACAGACCGATGGTACGATAATACGGATCAAAGGTGTACAAAAAATTATTGACCACAAGTTCCAACACTAACAGCATAACAGCCGTATAACACAAGGCTTTTGTCAATCTTTTCGATCCATAACGCTGACCATACTGGTAAATTTCTATTCCCAACAGAAAAAAAATCGTCGGAGCAAAGAAATGAGAAAGGAACCGTGTTAGAAAGGGCATGATGCTGGTCTCCCCGATTGCTGTCGGATTCACGTTCCAGTAATAAAAAAACATCCGGGTATGATCCAGCATCGCGAAGGCGAGCACAATCCCCAATAAAAGATTGCGCGGATCCTGTTTAGGATAGGAAAGTCTAATCCACATAAGCTACTCAACGCTGATTAGCGAGTCCAGCGCGCTGGTACATTGATGATTAGTCCGGCACGCTGTAGGCCGCGTGCCGGACAATCCATTGGCATCCACCGATAAAATTGCGAAAATCAGCTTCTAAGGAGTTTTTATTCGCCTCATCGGGCCTTATTAACGATTAAACCCGCTCGGGCATGACCCAGTAAAGCGCAGACATACCTGCGCTTTACTTTGTTAAAACAGATCAGGATTATTTTCGGCCCCTGTTATTCCAACCTCCGATCAGCCGGCTGGTGGCGAAGCTGACCAGGGTACCCAATGCCACTGTCAATACCGTTTGCAGCACATCTCCCAGTAAAAAATCCTTTATCAGCAAAACTGTTGTGGCCAGCTTGATGATTGGATTAGTGCCTATCAGCTTTGTTCCAAAAAGAAAAAATAAGTGATAAACCAATTATACCAAATTCAAGCTGGCGTTTTGGATAAAACAACAGCATAAATCTTGCGTATCTTAAGGTCATAACCCAAAGAACTTTGGAATGAAGATGAAATTTTCGCAAAAGATTCATACTTATTTTATTAAAAAGTTATATTTGTGTTATTAATTGATGAAGTTCGGCAAAAAAGACAGGGTCTAGCTTCTGTTATTCACCTTAGAAAAACGTACCAAAGTACAACATGCAGGACAGCGATTACGCCATACTATCTGATGGAATCTTGGTTGATCTGATTCGCCAGGATGACGAGAGAGCTTTCTCAGTCATCTACCAGCGATATAGTATGCCTTTGTACGTCCATGCCAACAGATTTATCCGTGATAGCGAGGAGACAAAAGATATCCTACAAAAAGTCTTTGTCAAGATCTGGTCGATACGCAACAAGTTGCCGACAGACATCAAGCTTTCCTCCTACCTTTATCAAATCGTTAAAAATGAACTGATCAACTATATTTCACATAGCAAAGTCGTTGATAAATATCTGGAAAGTATGTCCTCTTATGCATCAACCTACATATCAGACACCGATCATGTCATCCGCGAGAAACAATTGCAGGACATCATCGAGCGAGAGATCCAAAATCTACCTGAAAAAATGCGTGAAATATTTCAGTTGAGCCGCAAGCAGTATCTAAGCCACAAAGAGATTGCCGAAAAACTTGGAATCAGTGAAAAAACAGTAAAGAATCAAATATCAAATGCACTCAATTTGTTGCGCCACAAGTTACCCTTACTTCTGTTTATCCTTGCTTTTTTTCCGGACCGACCCTAGTGGTCCAAGTTTTTTTTTAAAAAAATCATTTTGATCTGGGACCTGTGGCCGAGTTAACTGTTATACTCCAAAACAACAACACAACAACACGTGAAAGAACCGTTAAAAGTAGATCGCGATTTACTAAAAAGATATACATCAGATCAATGTTCGAACCGAGAGAAAGCCTTTGTGGATGATTGGTATATTAGCTATGTAAACCAGCTGCCTGATTTTGAGCTGACAGCCGAAGAACTACAAGCGGATCTTTCGAATGTATGGAACAGCATTGATGCCGAAATCCAGGTACCGCAACCATCCAGATCTCACTGGAAGAAATGGTTTACAACAGCAGCATCAATTTGTGTTATTGGCTTTTCTTCTTATTATTTCCTTATACACAATTCCTCCACCGCCCCCAAGGGCATTAGTAGCAGGATAGAATCTTCAGAAGTTGAAACAGGTTCATCTTCTAAACAAAAGGTCCTCCCGATCCCAGCAGCAATCAGCGGCGCCATGTTGATTTTATCGAACGGCGAGCAAATAGCACTTGACAAAAACGGTGGATCATACAGTCGCAAAGATCACGACATCCTTATCGATTGGAGCGATAACAATCAGCTTGTTTATCAAGCCGACGACTCAAAAAGTAACAGTCAGGCTGTACGCAGCAATACACTTGTGGTACCAAAGGGCAATACCTACAAAATTCGGCTTGCGGACGGTACGCAGGTAACGCTCAATGCGGATAGTAAATTGACTTTTCCGGTACAGTTTACAGGTACAAAACGCGAAGTGACGCTGGATGGTGAAGCTTACTTTGAGGTCAGCAAACGGCAGATCAGCGCCGGCAGTAAAATGATCAAGCAGGAATTTATCGTCCACGCCGGACAGAATGCCATTCAGGTATTAGGCACAAAATTCAATGTAAAAGCTTATCGTGAAGACAAACAGCAAAGTTTTACCTTGGAAGAGGGGGCCATTGCCTTAAATAATCCTGCCAATCCTGCTCCTATCCTATTAAAACCTGGTCAAAAAATCATACAGACAGGCGACGAATTTACGCTACTGGAAGTTGATCTTTCCAAGGATCTCTCCTGGAAAAATGGCGATTTCTACTTCGATTCGGCGACTGTACAAGAAATCATGGCCCAAATATCACGATGGTACAATATCGAAGTGGAATACCTCGGTCCTATTAACAATCAACGATATATAAGCAGCATATCTCGCAAAAAAACATTACAGGAAGTCCTTGAAATATTAGAGACCACCACAGGTATCAAATTTGATATCCGGATAAAAGGCAAAGAAAGGAGGTTGATGGTAATACCCTAACGAAAGAAAAAAAACGATTTCAAAAAAAATCTAGAGGCGTTGCACCGCCCCTAGAACTGATTTTTGAATTCACGCCTAGCATTTATTACGAAAATTATGAACTGCATGACATGTCTCCTTGTCTGGAGGGACATCCATGTCCAAAAATCAACAAACAAATGTATCAATATTTTTTTGCTAATGAAAAGTATCAGGTAAATCAACCGACCCAAAGACCGCCTATCTTTTCCAACTTTATAATCAAATTGCTTATGCGATTTCAATTATTCTGCATGTTGTTTTTGGTTTTGTTTTTACAAACAGCCACAGCCCTGCACGGCCAAAACAAAATTAACCTAAATGTCAAACGTGCCAGCCTCGAACAGATCCTGCAACAGGTTCGTGCACAGACGGGATATGATTATGTGATCCGTCCCGAGCATAGCAAGTCGTTCTCGGCCCTAACGATCAACTTAAGTGAGCTTGAGCTTAACGAGGTGCTCGCGCTTTGCTTCCAGGGACAATCCCTTGGCTTTATCGTGCGCAACAAGACCATTATTGTCACGGATAATCAGCAGCAACGCACGATTAATGGAATCGTTACAGATACGCAGCAAAAGCCCCTCGCCGGAGCAACTGTACGGATCAAAGGAACCCATAATCAAACCCGCACAAATGGAAAGGGAATATTTGTATTGTCAAATGTACCCAGCGATGCGATACTCGAAATCAGCTACTTAGGCTATGAATTACGGCAAATAGACCTCAGTGGTACACCAGCAAGCAACCTAGGACCGTTATTTGTACTCAAGCAACAGATTTCTGCGCTCGACGAAGTATCCGTGATGGCAAATACAGGATACCAAAAACTAGACCCCAGCAAGGCTACGGGTTCGCTCGTCGTCATTGACGAAAAGAAAATACAGGAAAGTCCGGCTTTGAGCCTGATGGAGCGATTGGAAGGTCAAATTCCTGGCGTTCAATTTGATACCCGTACCAATAAGATCCTTGTCCGCTCACCGAATACCTTTTCCAGCACCTCCAGTACTCCATTGATTGTCATCGACGGCTTTCCGGCAATGGAACAACAGTTGAGCAGCAATCCAACGGGCTCCGGTGATCGTCTTTCCGCCACAAGTACAAGTGCCGGAATACTCAATAACTTCAACCCGGACGATATCGCCAGCATTACGGTACTGAAAGATGCCGCCGCAGCCTCTATCTGGGGATCAAGAGCTGCCAATGGCGTTATTGTCATCGAAACAAAGGCCGGCAAATTAGGAAAAAATAGCATCAACTTCTCCTCTACGCTAGGGACCTCTGCCCCGCCCAACCTACATAACTTACGGAGCATGAATGCAGCTGAGTATATAGATTTTGAGAAAGAACTCTTTGACAACAATTTCTTTTACGACCCTAGCTCTGGCTGGCGCGCACCAAACCGATCAGATGCCATCATGACCATGTTCCGTGCCAAACGAGGGGAGATCAGTCTTGACGAGCAAAATAATATACTCAATCAATTGGGGCAGGTAGACAACCGCCAGCAAATCCGCGATCAACTGCTACAGGCCGCACAAAGCCAGCAATATAATCTCTCATTCAATGGAGCTGTCCAGGGAGCCCGCTATTATGCTTCGGCTGTGTATTCAAAAGACAGACCGATCTACCGGGAAAACGATGCCAATAATATGTCCTTGACATTCAATGTCGAAAACAGTTATTTTAACAACAAGCTAAAAGTATCGTTAGGGCTCAACCACATTATTCAAAAGAGTAAGGTCAATGGCGCTGCTATCCGTGCAATCAGTCCCGGTACTTTTGGGCTCACACCATACAATCTGTTATTGGATGAAAACGGCAGCAGCATCAGTCGTTATTTTGCTTTCACCCCTCAGGTCGCCCAAGAGCGCTTTGAAAGTCAGGGATATCTACCTTGGTCCTATAATCACATGGATGAACTTAGCCTGAGCAACGATCGGTACGACAATAACCTAACGCGCTTCACCGGTCAACTGGCCTATCACCCGCTTAGCTGGCTGAACGCCTCTTTATCAGGATCCTATCAAAAGGGCCTGCGTAATATGGAGAGCCTCCGCGATCGCGACAGTTATGAGATGCGCGACCTGATCAATAGTGGTACGACAATCAGCAGTACAGGAAAACTCATCTATGGCGTTCCTCTAGGGGGCAAATACGTCACTTCCAACAACAAAACAGACGATTATTCGCTACGTTTCCAGTTGGATGGATCAAAAAAAATTAATGATATCCACCAGATTGACCTATTTGCCGGAACCGAGATCCGCCAGAGTCAGACAATGGGCTATCTACAGACACGCTACGGTTTTGACAAAGACACCTACCAATCTACTGTCATCAATCCAACCGTCCCTTACAAAGATATCTATGGAGCCAACAAAACATTAAATATACAGGATGCTCCAATCAACATTGACCGTATACGTTACCTGAGCTATTACGCCAATGCGGGGTATACACTCCTTGAAAAGTACTTTTTAACAAGTAGTTTACGTTTTGATGATGCGACGATCATCGGTGTCGAACGATCAAAACGTGCCAAACCCTTTTGGTCTACAGGCCTGCGTTGGGACCTGCACAAAGAAAACTTCATGCGTGCGCTACCTTGGATAAATACCCTTAGCTGGCGCGGAAGTATCGGTACCGGAGGCTCGGTACCGCGTGACGGCACCTCCTACACTTTATACTCAGCTTCGATAACCGATTTTTATACCCAGCTGCCTACTGGATCTATCAGTATTCCTGCCAACCAGCTACTGGGCTGGGAAACAACACGCACATTTAACACAGGACTAGATTTCAGCGCCCTAAACAGCCGATTAACGGTCAACATTGATTATTATACAAAAAGGTCTTACGGTATTGTTGCTTCCGTACCGTACAATGCAACCTATGGTTGGTCCAGTTTGTCCTTCAACACTTCCAATATGAAAAGTCAGGGTATTGACCTGAACATCCAGGGCCAGCTTATTCATGGGCCACGCTGGCGGTGGAACAGCGCATTCAATCTCGCCTATAGCAGCAACGAAGTGACGGACGATCGCTTTCCAAATACATTGAAGACACCAGGCCAAACCTCCACTCCAATCGAAGGCTACCCCATCGACCAGCTATTTGCTTACCACTGGGAAGGACTTGACAACAAAGGGCGATCCTTAATTCGTGACGGTCAGGGCAACATCTTGGATTCAGAGGCCTCAACCGATGATTTCCGGCCTACAGATCTACGCTATATGGGCCGCATGAGTGCGCCATATTTTGGCGGTTGGACAAACACCCTGTCTTACAAAAACTTTAGCTTAACAGCGCGTATGACCATGAAATTCGGACACAAGGTACGTTGGAAAGAAGTCAATTCCACACAGTATCCTACGAATACAGCAGGTTTTGACGGATACCTTCCGAACAGCAAGGCTTTGGTAGACCGTTGGCGCAAACCCGGAGACGAGGCGCATACCAACATCCCCGGTGTCATCAATACCAACCTTAACAGCATACAACGCTTTGAGTATGCAGACATTAATGTCATCGATGCCAGTCACATCCGACTGCAAATGCTGGCCTTGAGCTATAGTTTTCCAGCGAGCATACTAGGCAGCAATAAAGCCATTAAATTGTTGAGTATAGGGGCCACGGCCACCAATCTCGGACTTTTATGGAAGAGGACAAATCGGGATATCGACCCAGATTATATGTTTGACGGCAGTTATGGCAGCATGCCACCCGTTACGAGCTATGTTTTCCGCATCAATATGGGATTTTAAGAATTATGAACATGAAAAACAAGATTATCACCTTCAGCCTTGCCACCATATTCGTTTCCAGCCTGGTTTCCTGCCGGAAGTTTGTGGAGATAGACCTGGTCGGCAAACGTGAACTAAAATACACTCAGGACTATCAGAGCCTGCTTAATAACAGTACCTCTGTGGAAAAATCGTACTACTGGCCTGTATTGGCCAGCGACGACATCTATGGATCGGATGAGGCCTATCTCAATACACTTTTACTGACCGACGCCAATGCCTATTGCTGGAAAAGTGACCTTGTGGGAGACAATAATGAGGATCCAGACTGGGCGGACCAATACCAGCAGATTTATCTCTTCAATCAGGTCGCAACCGAGATTATGGACAGTCAGGGCGGAACGGATGCCCAAAAGAAAAATATATTGGCCCAGGCTAAGGTACATCGTGCACTCAATTATTTCAACCTTGTCAACAGCTATGCAAAGCAGTATAACGCTTCAAGTGCCAATACCGATCTTGGGGTACCCTTATTGACGCGTCCTGATCTTTACGCCAAACTAGACCGTAAATCGGTTGAAACAGTATACGAGCAGATTATTGAAGACCTCAGTTCGGCTATTCCAGACCTCCCGGAACAGGCAAACTTTAATATACTCGCCTCTCAATCAGCTGCGCAAGGCATCCTGGCACGCGTTTATCTCCAGATGCGCGACTATGGAAAAGCCCTGCAATATGCCGAGCTTGTACTTGCCAAGCCATACTATAAACTGATCGATCTCAAACAGTACAAAGCGGCACCCAACAGTTACCCCAATATCCTGGATGATACGGAAGAGATTTTTATAAAAAGCTTACGCAATTCATTCCCCACATTATCTTTAAACCCCGATCTTCTGGCACTGTTTGAGCCGGGCGACCTGCGTGCTACCCTCTTTACTGTTGACGGTAGCGTATTCACCTGGACGCCTTTTCAGGGCAAAGCCTACAACAAACATCGCATTATATCGGCCAATGCCAAAATTACCAATGGCCCTACGCTTCCAGAGATGATGCTGATCAAAGCAGAAGCCTTGGCCCGGGATAACGAGCGTTTTGCTGAAGCCCTGACAGTATTGAACAACCTCCGAAGCAATCGTTTTGAAGACACGGCCTATAAACCGTTACAGATTACCGATCAACAGGCTATCCTCAAGCTCGTCATCAACGAGCGACGAAAAGAACTGATGGGAAAGGGTTTACGCTGGTTTGACCAGAAGCGCCTCGCAGCGGAACCTGGTTTTGTCACTACACAGACACGTACTTACAAAGGCGAGTCATTCACCCTGGCACCCAACAGCAATCGGTATGTCATGCCTATTGCATCCAAATACATTGTTTTAAATCCTGAAATCATTCAGAATCCAAGGTAACAAAAGCATTATAAATATGATCCCCTACTACTAACGGATGTACGAAGTATTTCCGCTGGTAGCAGACACGGTGTCCATGGCAACAGAAACACCGTGTCCAGGGATTACTCATACCAAATTTAACGATAACATGAGCACAGCAAACGACACTCCCATTGTTCAGGTAGTACATCTTTCCCATCGGTACAACGTCCAATGGGCTATTCGGGACATTAATTTTGAAGTACAAAAAAATGGCATCTACGGGCTATTAGGAGCCAATGGAGCGGGAAAATCCACTACCATGAATATCATGTGCGGCGTGGTGAACCAGTCACACGGTGAAGTCTTTATCCGGGGCATCAGCATGGCACAGAACCCGGTAGAGGCAAAAAAACACATTGGCTTTCTTCCCCAACAGCCACCTTTGCTACCCGAGTTGACAGTAGAGGAATATCTGAGCCATACAGCCAATCTACGTCTGATGGCACCCGAAAAAATCCCTGCTGCCATCGAACGGGTACTGTCCAAGTGCAGCATAGCCCATTTCCGCCATCGGCTGCTTAAAAACCTGTCCGGTGGCTACCAGCAACGGGTCGGAATAGCACAAGCGATTATCCATGAGCCTGATTTCGTGGTACTGGATGAGCCAACCAATGGCCTTGACCCCAATCAGATCCTCGACATCCGGCACCTGATCCGGGAAATCGCAACAGAACGTACCGTCGTTCTGTCCACACATATCCTTCAGGAGGTACAGGCGCTCTGCGACCATATCTGGATGATCCATGAGGGCCGCATGATATTTTCGGGTTCGCTTGAAGAATTTGACAACCAGGTCGCACCCAATAGTGTTGTTGTCAGCCTGATATCCCCACCAGCTGTGGAGGCATTTCAGCAACTTCCGGGCTTTGTTGATGTGGAGCCTTTAGGCAACATTAAATTTCGAATACGCTCCACCAATCCCCAGGAACTCGTCGAAGCCTTAGTAGAAAAAAGCGTCCAGCAAAAATGGAATCTCATCGAGATCTATTCCGAAAAAAGTTCGCTTGAAACCGTATTTGCCGAAATGACACGAAAAAGAAGAAAAGTATAATTCAATCCAAACATGAAAACGACATTAAAAATAGCAAAAACAGAGCTACAGGTACTTTTTTACTCACCTGTCGCATGGCTTGTCCTGATGATCTTTACCTTTCAGATAGGTTATTTATTTTCCGCTTCCTATGCGGGCATGGTACAACTACAGTCCATGAAAATTGACCTTGTCAATGCAACTGAAAGCTTATTTTCATCTGCTTGGGGCGGTATCTATCCAAAGGTACAATCCTATCTCTACCTCTACATGCCTTTATTGACCATGAGCATTATGAGCCGGGAATATAGCAGTGGTTCCATCAAATTATTGTACTCCTCGCCGATCACCAACAGTCAGATTATTCTCGGCAAATATATTGCGCTGCTGCTTTTTGGGCTTGTCCTCACCTTATCAGTATCAATTCTGGTCATTTTTACAATGGGTACCGTGGTTCATGCTGATATCGGCCCAATGATGACAGGCCTGCTTGGACTTTTCCTATTGTTGTCGGCCTATGCTGCCGTGGGTCTTTTTATGTCTTCATTGACCAGCTATAATATTGTGGCCGCCATTGGTACACTCTGTGTCTTTGCGATGATGAATTTTGCACGTGGACTTTGGCAGGATATTCCTTTCGTTCGCGAGATTACCTACTGGCTGGCAATCAATGGTCGGGCTGACACCTTCATCGCAGGTTTGATCACGACCGAAGATATACTTTACTTTATCCTTGTTAACACACTGTTTGTTAGCTACTCTATATTTCGGCTTCAGGCCATCAGAAAGAAACAGTCAGCAGGCAAAAACCTGCTAAAATTTGGAGGCATCACCCTTGCGATATTCTTTATCGGATACCTAACCACCCTGCCTTTTGTCAAATTATACTATGACAGCACCTATCGAAAGAGCAATACGCTGCGCCCTAGTAGCCAGGCCATCATGGCCAAACTGAATGGCGGATTTAAGATCACTACCTACGTCAATATGCTTGATGGAAACAGTTTTATTGGCTTACCTTCCTCGTATAAAAGCGACGTAGGCTCGTTTGAGAAATATATCCGTTTCAAGCCCGAAATAGAAATGGAATACGTCTATTACTACCACCAGACCGAAAATCCCATTCTTGACCGACAGTTTCCAAAGCTCAATACCGAACAACGCTTGGACACCCTACGGAAATTCAATAAATGGAATTTTGAGATCCTACCCTACGATGCGATCAAAAAAGAGGTAGACCTCTCTTCTGAAAACTACCGTTTTGTCCGTGTACTGGAGCGTGAAAATGGGCGAAGGACCTTTTTACGTGTTTACGATGACATGCAACGCGTGCCGTTCGAATCCGAAATCAGCGCAGCCATCAAACGTTTGGTCATGGATGAGTTGCCTGTGGTGGGCTTTGTTTCGGGTCATGGCGAGCGCAACAGCAACTCTACCCAGGACCGAGGTTACAAGACCATCACCCAAGAAAAGGCTTTCCGTTACTCAATGATCAACCAAGGGTTTGATTTCAAAGAAATTGACCTTTCAAAGCCCGTTCCCGAAAATATCAATATTTTGATTATTGCCGAACCACGCCAGGCCTATAATGACCAGGAGTTATCCAACCTTCATTCTTATATCGCCAGCGGTCGCAATATGATGCTTGCCGGAGAGCCGGGACAGGAAGCTATTTTCAATCGCATCGCGTCACCATTGGGCGTTACGTTGGAACCTGGCGTGCTGGTCAAAAAGCAAGAAGCCCTGCAGCCAGACCTGCTGACACTCAAACCAACCAAGGCCGGCGAGGACTTTTCTTATTACCTTAAACCAATGACCCGGCGCGAAGAGGTCGTCACGATGTCCGGCACCGCTGGTATCCTGGTATCGCCACAGTCAACATTCCAATCCAAAGTACTCTTTGCCTCGGATAGCACGGGCACCTGGAATGAGCTAGAAAACATCAACTTTATTGATCGTACACCGCTGCTCAACACAGCCGTCGGAGAGCGTGAAGGAAGCCGCCCAACTGTGGTGGCGCTATCCCGAAAAGTAGGTAAAAAGGAACAAAAAATACTGGTTACCGGAGATGCGGACTGGATCAGCAACAGCGAGCTGTTCATCAAACGCAATCAGGTCAATGCATCCAACTTTTCTTTGGTAAGCGCAGCTTTCTCCTGGCTTAGTGATGGCGAAGTGCCTGTGGATATGCGCCTACCCGATTCAATCGATAAAAGCCTACGGATTGGCGAAAGCAGCTGGACATACTTCGAATTGCTCATCAAATACATCATACCACTGGGGATGTTAAGTGCCGGTATCATTATCTGGATCAGAAGAAGGGGGCGTTAATTATGGGATTATTGATAGACAAACAGACGCGGGACGATCTCTCGATCTTTGCCGCTAGAGGAACAGAATCCATCTTTGGCCTCTATAACAAAACGGCCACCTCCGGCGGAGCCGAACTACTGGAAGAATGGTTCAATTATCCACTTTCAGATGCTAATGCCATTGGCAAACGTACTGCTACCATCCATTATTTTATGGGGCAGGCAATGCAATTTCCTTTCCAGTCCAGTTGGTTTGACCAGGCTTTATTTTATCTGGATATGGCCGATGAACGTAGCCGTCTACAGACAGGAAATCTGACTTTGAAAGAACGTTTCCAGCAATTTGTCGGTGGCGATACCGATTACAAAAAAGTGGTTTCCGGGATAGTTGCCTGCAGCAAAATCATACACTGCTGGAAAGATCTTATGCGTTCCAGCACCGGCACTGAAATTAGCTTTCGGGAAGAACAAAAAACATGGGCGCTCAAATTTGAGAACAGTGGGATTGACCAGATCCCGCTGCTCAAAGAGAAAGAGCCGCTAAAGCGTGAGACGGTCATCCAGTATGACACGATCCTCCGCTTCGAAGAAAGAGACCTCTTATTGAATATCCTTCGCGATATCTATACCTTTGATGTTTACCTCAGTGTCGCCCAGGTGGCCAATGAGCGACAATTCGTTATACCCCTTGTCGACAGCAGTATGGATCAACAGCTGATCTATGAGGGTGTCTTTCATCCACTGGTCAGGAATGCCAAAGGCAACGACCATAAGATGGACAGTTTACACAATATCACCTTCCTGACCGGAGCCAATATGGCCGGGAAATCTACCTTTATGAAATCTTTGGGTATCGCACTCTATCTGGCGCATATCGGTTTTCCGGTGCCGGCAAAACGTTTCGTATTCAGTCCCCGGGACGGGATTTTTACCTCAATCAACCTGCCCGACAATATCGCGATGGGCTATAGCCATTTTTTTGCCGAGGTGCTGCGCATCAAAAAGGTCGCTCAGCAGCTTGCTGAAGGGCGCCGGCTTTTTGTCATTTTCGATGAAATGTTTCGAGGCACCAATGTCAAGGATGCCTTTGAAGGTACCGTTGAAGTGGTATCGAGATTATACCATCACCCAAGATGTCAATTTGTATTATCTACCCATATTCTTGAAGCTGGCGAGCAGCTGATGCAGGGGTATCCCGATATCAAATTTGTCTTTTTACCCACAACCATGCTACAAGGCAAGCCAAGCTACAGCTATCAGCTGCAGCAGGGTATCTCGGCAGACAGGCACGGCATGATCATTATAGAAAATGAAGGCATCATTGATTTATTAACCTCTCAAAAACAAACGGGCGCATGAGTTTCATCATTGATAAACAAACACATCAGGATCTCAATATTTCCGGGAAATATAAACGCGATTCCATCTTTTCACTTTACAATAAGACCGAGACCTTTGGTGGGGAGCTGCTGCTGGAAAAAATGTTTCAGCAACCTTTTACCAACCCTGACGCCATTGATCGGCAGGCAGCGCTGGTTTCATTTTTCAGGAGTTTACAGCACACCTTTCAGATCAACGCCGATGATCTGGATATTGCGCAGAGTTTTACCAACAGCTATTCAGATCAGGGCTTTGCCCTGACCCTCGCCCATGCCGGCCGCCGCAAGCTGCTGGCCAGCCTGGGTTTAAAAGAAGAGAAAAAATACCTGGAGGCCGGTATCCGGGCCACCCTCCGGATTATGCTGCATCTGGCCGGTTATCTATCCGAACTTCAACAGCAGGACAACCGGGGCCAGCTCGTAGGAAGCATCTTTGAGCAATCGTGGTTGCGCGCAGCATATGAACAGCTGTTGCAGCTACAGCAGAAAATCGAATCCCATCCGGAGGGCATCCCCCTTACGTTGGCCGCTAGCTGTGATTATCAGTTGCGGCACAAGTGGTCCAAAGAGATCCAGCAAAGCCTCTCGGCCATCTATCACATCGACCTTTATCAATCCATTGCCTCTGTGGCCAATGCACGGGGTTTTGTACGGGCCGAAGTCCTTCCAGCAGAAAGACAACATATTCTGCTCGAAAACGTCTATCATCCAACCATTCCCAACGCTGTTGGCAATGACCTGCTGTTTGATGCCGGGAAGAATCTCATCTTTCTAACCGGAGCAAATATGGCGGGCAAATCCACCTACATGAAGAGCTTTGGCATTGCCATTTACCTTGCCCACCTCGGCCTTCCGGTACCTGCCAACAGGATGCAATTTTCCGTGAAAGAAGGCTTGTACAGTTCCATCAACGTGTCTGACAACGTCGATATGGGCCATAGCCACTATTATGCGGAAGTGCTCCGCGTCAAAAAGGTGGCCGAGTATGTCAACCAACGTAAAAATATGGTTGTCATTTTTGATGAACTCTTTAAGGGGACGAATGTCAAGGATGCTTTTGAAGCCACCCTGACGGTTACCCGCGCATTCCAGCAGCACCACAATTGCCAGTACCTGATATCCACACATATTGTTGAGGTAGGCCAGCAGCTACAGCAGGAAGATGCTACGGTTCAGTTTGTCTATATGCCTACCCAGATGCGCGGACAGGTCCCCTATTACACTTACCGGTCTGAACAAGGGATCAGCAGCGACAAACATGGTATGGTACTGATCCAGAAAGAAAAAGTACTTGAATTATTAGAACAAAACAGCAAAAACATTTAAAACATGCGACATAAAACCTTATTTTTTAGTCTTCTGGCCCTATCCATCGGATCGGCTGCGCCAACATTCGCCTATGCCCAAAAGGCAAAGACCGTTCGGTCGGTCAGTTCCAACAGTCCCATCCCGCTCGATCCGGCTATTAAGGTTGGAAAACTGGCCAACGGTTTCCAATATTTTATCTTACGGAATAGCGAACCCAAAGAACGGGTGCTGTTTTACCTGGCCAACAAAGTAGGCTCGTTACAGGAAAACGAGAAACAGCAAGGATTAGCTCACTTTTTGGAACATATGAACTTCAATGGGACAACCCATTTTCCGAAAAATGCGCTCGTAGACTACTTACAAAAGTCAGGTATACGTTTTGGTGCCGACCTCAATGCCTATACCGGGTTTGAAGAGACCGTATACCAATTACCCTTACCGACAACAGATCCGGCACTTTTGCGCCAAGGTATCCTGATCATGCGCGACTGGGCAAATGGCGCGCTACTCGAGGATGATGAGATCGATCAGGAGCGTGGGGTGATCCTCGAGGAGAAACGGCAACGGGGCGGCCTTTCTCACCGTCTCCAGGAAAAAACATTTCCGCTATTGACCAACCAATCGCGTTATGCATACCGAATGCCGATCGGAACCGATGAAGTGCTCAATAACTTTAAGCATGAAGAGATACGGAAGTTTCACAAAGACTGGTACCGTCCTGAGCTACAGGCGCTGATCGTCGTTGGCGATATCGACGTCGATGCGATCGAAAAAGAGATTATTGCTCAGTTTTCGGGGCTGAAGAACCCCAAGAACGCGCCACAATCCAAAAGCTATCCGATTGCTTTAACTGGTAAGAATCAATTTTTGGCCTTTACCGATCCCGAAGTCACACAAAGCTCTTTACAGATTTTACATAAACAGGAAGCACGCAAAACACGACAGCTAGGCGATTATAAAAACTCCTTGGCCAAAGATTTCTTTGTCCAGCTCTGCAATATGCGTTTGGCGGAACAAACCCGAAAATCCACCACGCCTTTTCTGGCAGCATCGTTGAGTAATGGCGCACTTGTCGGCAATATTGAAACAAATGGCATTCAGATTATGCCCAAGCCCGACAGCTTACAGTCCAGTATCAACGCCGTATACTACACATTGGGCCAGGTTGCCACACATGGCTTCACCGAGGCCGAACTCGAGCGCTTGAAGTCCGACTATCGTAGTATGCTTGTACAGAGCCTTAAAGAATATGATAAGACAGATTCCAAATCCTTTATGGATCAGATCCTCGCCCATTACCTCAAAGGGGAACCCGCACCTTCTTTCCAATTTCTGCAGCCTATCCTGCTCAATGCACTAGAGGAAATCCGCATGGCCGACATCCTGACCTATGTTAAAGAATTTAAAGGTCATCAGAATCGCGACATGGTATTGGTTTATAATGACGACATTAAATCCGTTCCCAGCGAGTCCATCTTAAGCGGCTGGATCAATGCGGCCTCAAAACAACAGGTCAGTGCCTATCAAGAAGAAAAAGTCGAAGATCAGTTATTGCCGGCTTTACCACAGCCCGGGCAGATCATCAATGAGGAGGAAGATAAACAAGTAGGCACGCAGACCCTTTTGCTCAGTAATGGCGCCAAGGTTATCCTAAAGCCTACAACATTAAAAAACGATGAAATCCTGCTAACTTCCTATAGTCCTGGCGGATATTCCCAGTATTCACTTAAAGATTTCCAGTCCGCAACCAATGCTGTCAATATCGTTACCAATAGTGGGTTAGGTCCTTTTAACTCGCTTCAGCTCTCCCATTACCTCAATGGCAAAAATGCTACAGCCAGCCCTTTTATCAATGAAATCGGTGAAGGCATTAAAGCACAATCCAATCGTGAAGATGTTCAGACTGCATTTGAGCTCGTATACGGCTATTTTACAGTGCCTCGTCTAGACAAGGACATCAATAAAACCAATCTTGAAAAAACAAAACTGTCCCTCAAAAACAGGCAGCAACAGGCCAGTACCTTTTTCACAGATTCGATCGCTGCAGCTTTGTACAACAACGATCCACGTAAGACAGCGCCAACCCTAAAAAAAATCGAGGAAATTGATTTTGACCGTTCCTTCGAAATCTATAAAGACAGATTTGCGGACGCTTCGGATTTCACCTTTGTGATTGTCGGCAATTTCGACCGTGCCTTTATAGATCCCTATATCAAGCAATATTTAGCCACTTTACCCAATATCAAACGCAAGGAATCGTTTGTGGACAATGGTACTTATCCGCCACAAGATGGTATCCACCGCGCTATTCATAAGGGGAAAGAAGAGAAATCTACTGTGGCAATGGCCTATCTGGGTACCTACGACGATTACAGCGAATACAATAATCTGCTGATGGACGCACTGTCGAGTAGCCTGACGATTAAGCTTACAGAGCGGCTACGGGAGAAAGAAGGCGGCATCTACTCCATCAGTGTATCCCCCTCGCTGTCCAAAAATCCGAGAAAACGGTTTGGCATGAATATATCGTTCACAACAGCGCCCGGACAGGTTGACAAATTAGTCGCCGCTGCCATTGAGGAGATCGAACTCATCCGTAAGAATGGTCCATCGCAAGAAGATATTGATAAGTACATTGCTGAAAAGCTTCTGAGCAGCAGTCAGCAGGTGCAATATAACGGCTTTTGGTTATCCTACCTATTGAGCAGCTCGGTCGATCAGCTCGATCCGGCACGCATTTTTAATGAAAAAGAACAGATTAAATCCATAACACCTGGGAAGGTAAAAGAACTGGCGCAAAAATACCTGAAACCAAACCATCTGTTTCAATTTACACTCTATCCAGAGCAATAATTCGCTGTTGTTTATTTTATTATATCAGTCATCTCCGGGTGACGGAGCCGTTTGAGAGATCTCAAACGGCTTTATTTTTATGGTTCCCATCTATTTTGCATCTTGCACGGCTGATTTTAACTCATCAAAGAATAAAGGTTTTACAGCGATAAACATGATAGGTTTAGCTTCTGGAATGACAACTACCTTATTGGTCAGGTTATTAACTCAACTTAGCCCATCCTCTTTCGTATTTTTTTTCGTATATTATCTCACTATGAAAATAGTAGACATCACAAAAGACACTTTAATCAGTGCTCAGAAAGAAGGATTTACCGTATTAATCACCAAATTTAATTCAGATCCCTTATACCCAACAGAACTACCAGCTATGCTATTCCATCACAGAAGCTATTCTGACAATTGATAGCCGCCCCTTTATCGGAAAGTTACAGCTAAGGCATTAATATCGTTTGATCAAAGTATAATTTCATGCGCAATCAGCAGCATGTATTGTTTCACAAAGCCGTTGAGCTAATGTATAACAAAGCAGGATTACTGTTAAAACAGGCGTAAGAATTATTAAAGTATACTTATCTTGTTAACCCAGCGGACCAAATTTACATCAAGTTTGGTCCGCTTAGTATCTCAGCTTTTACCTATCAAATACTATGAATAAAAATTGCTCTTGACCAGCGGTCTTAAAGTATTATTAGCACACGAAAAATAGGATAAAATGAAGGAGTTAAATTCAATTAGATACCTTATAATCAATCAGTTAAACTGAGACTTCCTGAATTCCAGCGGTTTCATCCCCGTCTGCTTTTTAAAAAGCCGCGTAAAATAGGATGGATTTTCAAAGCCTAGTTCGTAAGCAATTTCAGCAACCCCCTTCTCTCCTAAGCGCAATAAGTTCTTGGCTTCTGAAATCATAAAAATATGGATCAGCTCCATGGCCGTCTTGCCTGTCTCCTGCTTCAGCAGGTCACTGAGGTAGCGTGGCGACACAAAGAGCTGATCGGCTAGAAAGGCCACATTGGGCAGGCCACTTTTCGCCAGCAGGCCCTGATTTACATAATTCCGAAGCTGATCGTTAAACTTGGATGCTGTTTTGCCGATCACCTGTGCCCGATCAATAAACTGTCTTTTGTAATAGCGTTGTGCATATTTCAGGATGGAGGAAACATGGCTCAGCATAATTTCACGGCTGTATTCGTCCGGATTAGTATCGTATTCGTCCTGGATTTTTGCGTAAAGCTCCAAAATTAGCTGCTCTTCTTTTGGGGAAAGATGCAGCGCCTCGTTCACTTCATAATCGAAAAAGCTGTATTTTTCAATTTCCTTGAAAAGTTCATGCCCATGCAGGTAGTCTTCGTGAATCATCAACATATAGCCCCTTTCCTCGAACTCCAGGTTTTTCATCTCGATGATCTGCCGCGGTTTCGCAAAGAAGAGACATCCGTTATCGTGATCGTAGCGCGTACGGCCGTACATCAAATTGCCGGATTTAATTTTCTTGAACGCGATCACATAACAGTCGGTGGTAAATTCCCTATCCCCCAGCTTACAATCGGAAAGACAGCTGACCATGCTGAAGAGTGGATGCTGCGGAGCCTCCCAAAGATTGCCCAGGTGTAGTTCTGTCAGGGTTCTATAATGTTGCATCGGTTTTCATTTTATTAAAGTTAGAAAATATTCTGTTTTTTAATGTCCGTGCGCTGCAATACTGACCTCTTTCCAGCTTTGGATATCTTCAAGCCTTTGCGTATACACATCATTCATGGCCTGATAGGCAATTTTACCGAACAAAATGCGCTTGGGCGGATTTTCACTGTCAATAATGTTTAGCACAGGTGCTACTGTAGCTTCCGGTTTGCCCCAAATAGCGGGATTGTCACCGGTCTCTGCAAAGGCTGCACGCACGGGCTCGTAATCCGTAATATCCGAAGAAGTTTGCGCGGCAGATGCGCCAGCCCAGTCTGTTGCAAAACCATTGGGTTCAATTAAGGTCGTTTTGATACCCAAGTGTGAAGTTTCCGAACCGATTGTTTCAATCAATCCCTCTACGGCAAATTTCGAAGCATTGTATAAACCTAATAACGGAAGCGTGGTGAGTCCAAGAAAACTGGAAACCTGAATAATATGGCCGCTCTTTTGTGCCCGCATAATCGGCAATACAGCCTGCGCCACCCACAAGGATCCGAAAAAGTTCGTTTCCATCTGATCGCGGGCCTGCTGCTCGGAGGTTTCTTCGGTGGTACCAAATAAGCCAAACCCCGCATTGTTGATCAGTACATCGATCCGTCCAAAATGGTCTTTGACCGTGTTAACTGCAGAAAAAACATCTTCGCGCTTGTTCACATCCAATGCCACTTCGAGTATATTGTCGCCATAAGCCGCTTTCAGATCTGCTAGTGCAGCAATATTTCTGGCCGAGGCGGCAACTTTATCGCCGCGTTTCAATAAGGCCTCAGCCCATAATTTTCCAAATCCTTTGGAAGCTCCTGTTATAAAAACTATTTTGCTCATTTTTATTCTTTTTGTTTTTTAATTCTGTTAGGACAAAGTTAGTCCACATTGATGCCCTCTTTGTAGCTCAAATCAGCGGAAGAATAGCACAGAATTACGAAAGACCTCATTCCCCTCACATTGAGGCGGCGTCACCTTTGCTTATGGATTTTAGCCAGTGCACCTATTTACCCCACCTCATCATCGGTTTGCTGGAGATCGCTATTAAAGCTCCTAATGTATACCGTTAATTATATTAAATAGCATCGCCTGATTCAAATTAATCAGCTCATTATTGATTTATTAATGCCATTATTAATAGGTCTACTTTTTATTTGTCTATTATTTTTTTTCAATTTTTATCAAAAAACCTAATTATGTCAATTAAAAAGTTGAACCTTTCGCTGGCCTTATTCAGCGGTTTCTTTTTTCAGCCTTGTTTTGCACAACAAGACAATAACATTGCGACGATTAGCGGCTCTACCAATACAGCTGCTATTCATCACATTATCGACCACAATACAAAAACCTTTTGGAAAATCTCCCCCAAAGATTTGACTTCAGATCAACAGCTACTATTAACACTTAAAAATTCGGGCGATGTCAAAACGATCACGATCAATGCGATAGATCTGGACATGAAAGGGCTAGAAAAGCTACTTGACTTATATATCACCTATGATCCAATGAATCCGGGAAATCCTATTCCCTATAAGGTATCTAAGCAATCGGACGGTTATCAATTAAGCTTTGACCCAGTTTATGGTGCCCACATTAAGTTGGTTTTAAAAGGCCGCAAGCTGACCAGGTCTCTTCAAATCAACGAAATATCCATTGCATTGGACACAAAGCAAAATGCGGCTACAGGTATTGTAGACAAATCCTACCTTAATCCCAATCTACCTATCGAAGAACGAGTCAAAAAACTGCTTGCCGTAATGACGCCTGCACAAAAAATCGATCTGCTTCGCGAAGGCTGGGGAATACCCGGTATCCCAAGCCTCGGAATTCCATCCATTATGAAGGTTGAAGCCATTCATGGCTTTTCCTATGGTAGCGGAGCCACCATTTTTCCACATTCAATTGCAATGGGGGCCACATGGAATAAAAAGTTGATTGAACAAGCCGCTATTGCAATCGCGGATGAAACTAAAGCTGCAAATGCTTTTCAAGCCTGGTCACCGGTATTGGATGTAGCACAGGATCCGCGATGGGGACGTTGTGAAGAAACCTATGGTGAAGACCCTGTATTGGTGTCACAGATCGGTGGTGCTTGGATTAAAGGGTTTCAATCTCGTGGATTAATTACAACACCCAAACATTTTGCCGCTCATGGCGCTCCATTAGGTGGTCGGGATTCACATGATATCGGTATATCGGAACGTGAAATGCGCGAAATTCACCTGGTTCCTTTCCGGGATATCTTTAAAAAATACAGATACGAATCTTTGATGATGTCGTACAATGACTTTTTGGGTGTTCCTGTCGGAAAAAGCAAAACACTTTTAAATGATATTCTTCGTGAAGAGTGGGGTTTTGATGGTTTTATTGTAAGTGACTGCGGTGCCATATCCAATATGACGAGTAAAAAACATTACACAGCCCTGGATAAAGTCGAAGCTGCCTCAGATGCACTATCCGTCAATATCGCGACCAATTGTGGTGATACCTATAACGATCCAAAAGTTATCGAAGCCGTCGTGAATGGACAGATTAGCCCAAGAGACTTAGATAACACCTGTGCTACGCTGTTGCGTGTCATGTTTCGTAATGGCTTATTCGAGCATAATCCAAGCCAAAAGTTAGACTGGAAAAAAGTCTATCCAGGCTGGAATTCTCCCGAGCATCAACAATTGGCCCGCCAGGTGGCGCGAGAATCCATTGTATTGCTCGAAAACAAAAACAACATATTACCACTTTCCAAAGATATCCGCGACATTGCTGTGATCGGTCCTGGAGCGGACGATCTTCAACCTGGCGATTATTCTCCTGAACTTAAGCCTGGCCAGCTTAAATCAGTCCTACAAGGTATTCAAAAGGCCGTAAGCCAGAAAACACGAGTTCATTATGAAAAAGGCTGCGATTTTTTCAGTAAAGAGCACTCTACGATTCAAAAAGCCGTAGACCTTGCAAAACAATCTGACATTGCGATCCTTGTACTCGGTGATCAATCAACCAGCGAAGCCATATCGGGTATCCAAAAGACATCTGGCGAAAATCACGATATTGCCACATTGGAGCTACAGGGCGATCAACAGCGCCTCTTGGAAGCCGTTGTTGCCACCGGGAAACCAGTTATCTTAATCCTTCAGTCTGGCAGACCTTACAATATCAGTTTTGCCAGCGCACATTGTGCTTCAATACTGGTAAATTGGTTGCCCGGGCAAGAAGGAGGACCAGCTACGGCAGATATTCTATTTGGGGATTACAATCCTGCCGGACGTTTGCCAATGACCTTCCCAAAACATGTTGGACAGCTTCCACTTTATTATAACTTCAAGACCTCTGGTCGACGCTACGAATATAGCGATATGGAATTCTATCCTTTATACCGCTTTGGTTATGGATTGAGTTACACGACATTCAAATATGCAAATCTAATCGCTGCTCCACAAACCAACGGAAACATCGATGTATCCGTAGAGGTTAGCAATACAGGGCGCACCGCTGGGGATGAAGTCGTACAACTTTATCTATCCGATATCTTCGCGAGTGTAAAAACACGGGTAATGGAACTCAAAGATTTTGATCGCATTCATCTGGCTCCTGGACAGACCAAGCAAGTTCGGTTTACCCTCACACCTTATGATTTGTCTCTATTGAACGACAAAATGGATCGTGTGGTCGAATCCGGAGATTTCAAAATTATGGTCGGTGGTGCCAGTCCAACATTCGAAGCAAAGGATCAGATTAAGGATCACCTGGGCTATCAGCAGGATACACAAGGGCTGTCAACCACGGTAAAATATGTCCAAAACTTTGCTGCTAATTTCCAGTTTAAGGTGTTGGAAACTGTCCCTTCAACAGGCAATACCCCTTTTACTGTATCGGTGGAAGTGAGCAATAGCGGAAACTTAACGGATGCCGGAAAATTAGCGTTATTTGTGGATGAGAATAAAACGGATGAAAAGAGTTTTGAACTCGATCCGCAAGGAAAAAAAATCATTTCATTTGAAATAGAGCAACCGACTTTCAAAAAATTACAATTTGTCGGCAAATACAAAACCCAGACCTATACAAATTAACCTATTTAATATTCTCCCAGGGACTTTGCAACGGCGCCTGGGAGAATATCAATAAAAATGAAAGACTACCAGTCGAAAATTCGGATGGTAGTCTTTTCAAAAAAAATCAACCTGTGTTTATGGACAATTGGAAAATCCAAATCCAGGATTTTGCGGACATATATTGACAGCGCCATTCCAGCTTGCCCATTTTGGATTGTCTTTCATATCCTGCGGAATCGCTCCCGTGAGATTATTGAGTTTTAACTCAAGCGAATTTAATTTTGTCAGTTGTCCAAAGACATTGGCCGGAAGTGTTCCTGAGAGCTTATTGGTATGGATTTGAAAAATAGTCAATTCTTTCAGATTTGCAAACTCGGCAGGAATAGATCCACTGATCTGATTACGGCTACAGGTTAACGTTTTCAGCTTTGACAAGCTACCTATCGAAGCAGGTAAGGTTCCCTCGATGGTATAATTATTGGATAATTGAAGTTCTGTCAATTCAGTCAAATAACCGATCTCAGCCGGTATTTTTCCAGCTAATTTTTTACCCGTCAAGTTAATGCCCGTTACCCGGCTGGCCCCATTGATCGTCGTCAGCGTTATCCCAAACCATGCACTGCTCAGGGTACTTTCATTCAATGGTTTGGTAATATCCCAATCGGTACCACTATTTGCTGCTCCCATAGTGGTATATAGCGCGATCAATACTTCCCGATCCAGTTCATTGCCAAACGTCCGTCCTGCTTGTCTGATAGCGATATTGACGTTTAAATTATTTGTCGTCAAAACAAGGGTAGCCATACGTTCCAGAAAGACGTTTTCTGGTGCAGATATACTGAGTTTATTTCCATTTTTCACGATCTTTAACCAAGTTGCAGTCGTACTTACTGTCCATTCTAGCCCCGTTGTCACGATTACTTCCTGCGCCTCACCCAAACGTGTCAACGTCAGTGATCTTTTATCAACTTCAAAATCGATAGATCCTTTTTGCGTTATGGTAATTTTTTTATCAGCAACAGGAAGTTCACCGGATACAGCAATGCTTGCCGTGCGTGATGCAAATTGGGTATTGGGCTGCACACTAATCTTGATATTATTTCCATCCCTTTCAACAGTACACCAGGATACATTTGACTGTGCAGACCATTCCATATTACTACTTATCTTCACGGCCAGCTGCGACTCTTTGTTATCTAAGGCGAATGTTGCCTTATCCACAATTAAAGTTGGCTTATTTCCATGTTGTTTGACCACCGCAACCTTTTTTATCTTACCATCTTTACTTGTTAGGATAATTTTGGCCGTGCGCTCATTAACCGAATTGTTTTCCTTCATTGTAATACCGATATTCGCATCTTTCCGATTTGCTGTTATCCAATCTTCTCCCCCCATCAGTGCCATCCCCCATTCGACATTACTCGTCACAGCCACCTCTCCCGACAGGTCAGTATTAAGATATTCAAAAATATCCTTTTCAATTTCAATGGCTGGTTTTTCAACCTGTTCTATTTCATTTTTAGAACATCCCACCATCAGCAATAGTATACTTGCAAAGGTTAGTACTCTTTTCATATTGCATTTTTTAATTGGTTAATACAAAAACTCTAATTTTTTAATCCATGTAGTTTATTAAATAGCTGTATCTACTTTCAGTCCCCCACATTTTCCAGGCTACCATGAAGCAGGAGAAAGAGCCTGCTCGTATGCGATTTAGCGTATTATTTTACTTTTGGATCCTTCAATGTGATTTTTAACTGCGTTAGGAAGCTATTTTTATTTTCGCAGTTAAAATACGCCTTAAATCCCGCTAGGTCTTCCTTATTCACCTTTAGGGCAAGTTTATTCCATCCCTGCAATAAAGGCAGTTCACGATAAAGACAATTGTGGCGATTTTCCTGATTCCCTTTCCATTCCTTTTCATTCAGAAAAAGCGAACTTTTGGGGGTAGCCACAGTCAGTGTTAACTTGGGCATATCCGGTTCAATCAATAAATCATCCAATGGTCTTGGACTCCACACCCAAAATTCAAGAACGGGTACAGCTCCCTTTTGTTGGAAGTTATCTTTGATGGTATTGGGAAACTGAAGATTTCCATCACGCAGAAAGAATTGCGGTGCATTACTTTCGCTGTTCTTTTGGCATGGGATACCTGCCTGCGCCAACAAAGTTGCTAAGGTCCTAAATCCCTTTTCCGAATTTGCAAATTCGGAAAGCGTACTGATGTACAAGGTAGAATTTGCCTGTCTGTAACGCACAAAAACAGGATATGCATCTGAGCCTTCAAGTTCACTTCGATAGGTCGCTGCCGTCTTTATTTCCTCTGCCCGTTTATTCCAGCGACGCCAATCTGTCTGACAACCGTTTAAAAGTACTTCTCCCTGATCTATCAGCATCCCCTTCATCCCGTACCTTGCAGCGTCTGCTTGCTGCACCTCACAAAAATAAAAATCCGAATTATTAAGCCCGGTAAACCAGGATTTGCCGACCGGTATAAATGAGGAAATTCTTCTTTCCTCCAAGTTCAGTGCATGGGGTAATATCCGTCCAAAACCTGCGAGCACATGAGGCTCAATTCCCCAGATCCAAATATCCGTTCCTTTACTTTTTAACTCCAGTAAGCGCTGTTCATCAGCCTGCTGTAAAGCTGTTGTTCCATCTACAATCACGAGAGCATGGGCTGCATTTTTTATTTGCGCGACGAATTGAACCCCTTGGGCATCCAATACCTGCTTTACGGCTGTATTCTTGCCCATAAACAATACTTCTGCGTAGGTTTTCTCCGGGACAAAAGCATTCCTGTCTTTTTGCTCTTTTTCAATTGTCCCATAAGGAGACCATGCCGGTTTGCCGGCTGCGTTTGCCGCACGCATAGCCTCAAACATCGGCCAGGTCGCATAGCCCGGCAAAGACTCATCATACCCCGGATTGAAGGTGGTGCTATAAGGACCGATCCGTTCGGGCTGTACTCCTGGTTTTCCTTCTTCAAAAGCACTAAAAAATACACCATCCTGTTTTATATCCGGGATCTTATTCAGATTGCGATGTCCAATAGGTAGCGGCTTTAACCCATACCAAGCCATATTAAAAACAGATACATACGATGCGCCCATAGCGCGTTGACTGCTCAAGAGATCATACACTTCCTTGGCAATACCCTTCATTCGCCCCAATTGGGATTCGTAAGCTTGTTCTCCATTGTATTTAGAAACCTGTTCAGGGGTACCATAATAGGCCATACTATGTTCGCCAACTCCCCAGGGTTTACCTACAGCCTTCCATTTTTTTAGCGAATTAGTATCCCCATAATGTCCTACCGTCGTGGGTAAAATCCCATCTCCATCATCTTCTCCATCGGCTGATATCCAAGGTCTACTTGGGTCAAGTTCTGCAACGATGTTACGCCATTCTTCCCAAGCCTTTTTTTGGCTCGTCATCAATTCAGGTTTATTATATACATGCAGAATAACGGGTTTGTTCTCGTTACTAATACTCCATCCGAAGACAGATGCATGGTTCCGATCCCGCAATACAAAGCGTCTTAAATGCTCTTTAGATGCTTCCCAAAATTGTTCTGCATCTAGCTTTGGACCACCATCACTCGCCCAATTGGCCGTTTCGTTCAATACACATATTCCCATTTCATCCGCCATATCCAGGTAAAATCGGGGATACACCTGTGCATGGGGTCGTACGGCATTTCCATTCATGTCTTTAATTGCCGAAAACCAGGCCCAGGCATACCGTCTTGTCATCTGAGGAATTCCCATAAAATGCCAGGAATCGCCCTTCAATTCAATTGCCGTACCATTGAGGTACTGTTTGATGCCTTTAAATGTCCACTCACGCCATCCAAATCGTTCATATTTGGTATCAATTTCCTGTTTTTTTTGGTTTAGGTTCAATTGCAAGGCATATAAATTTGGATGATCCGGATGCCAATACTTCAATGTACCCACTTTGACCGGGATATTGACCCGCGTCTTGGCGACGGAATGTGCAGGTACTGTAAGCGCCGCCTGACCAGTAAGCACAACATCATTCCCCAATTCCCAATTCGGTACCGGAGCCAGTAATGTAGATTTGCCCGCGAGGTTGATCCATTCGTTTACTTTAGCCGAGAGATTTACAGCTTCCTTTCTGTCCGAATTATTACGTACCGTGACTTCCACCTGCAGTATACCCTGCGACACCAAGGGCTGAATATAAAGATCTTCCACATGAATTTTTGGTACAGCCAGCAAGTAAACATCTTGCCAAATTCCCCGGATATGATTTCCCCACATCGATCCTGCAGGAACGATACGGCGTCCGATGGTTGCATTATTTTCAAACAGCGCCTGATCCCTTACCCCAACCAGCACTTCTATTGGTTTTCCGGGCTGTGCATATTTTGTGATATCGATATCAAACGGTAAAAACAAATCAAAATTTTCACCCACCTTTTGATTGTTGACATAGACTTCCGCATACCCTGATACTGCTTCAAAATGCAATTTAATGGTCTTTCCGTTCCAGTCAGTAGGTACCATTACCTTCTTTTTCATCCAGGCCATTTTTGCCTCTTCCCATACGTTGGGATACGATGGAAAATTACGATGGTCAGGACCTTGGAGATCCCTGTTGGCAAATGAATTAACATTCCAGGGCGATGGAATCTTAATCGGTGTGTCACTCCAGCCTGATGCTGTCGGCTTGTCCAGTACAGGCGCCTGACCTCCACCCTGCTTATATGTTTTTGGTAACCGCATGGTTTGAATATCCCAGGTTCCATTTAAACAAATTTCCTTTCTGTGTTTTTTTTCAGTCCGGTTTACAAAACCTTCACTCGGTGCAAATACAGCATCAAACACCAGTTTATTATCTTGCGCCATTACACTCATATGGATCAAACAAAAGATCCATGTGATCATACGCATTCTTATCTTAACCATTTTGTCTATTTTTTATGTGCTAATGTATTGATCATATTTACCAGTAACTTCGCTGCAATAGGGTCTGTTGCCGTTTTTTCATGCGCCATTGAGGATACAATTACCCGCCCTTTTCCTTCATTTACCTGAAAAATCGGATATCCTTTGATGCTGTTCATCTTTTTGGACCGTTCATCCATTTCACCTTCGATATAGCCATGGATCTTTATCTGACTAGCCAATTCGATTACTTTTTCATGGCGGTTTAACTGAAAAGCGCTATGGCACACTTTCGGGAGCTCGGCCTTGTGATTATTAAAATAACGCAAATCCAACAGGTCAATATCATTAAATACCGACGACTCTGGAATCTCCATATTGACAATATCGCCTTCTGTCGGCTTGATCCATCCTTTCACATAATTCGGGAAAATCGCCTTTGCGG
The DNA here is from genome assembly GCF_002933815.1 of Sphingobacterium sp. HMA12. GTDB lineage: Bacteria > Bacteroidota > Bacteroidia > Sphingobacteriales > Sphingobacteriaceae > Sphingobacterium. The sequence goes on along the minus strand of NZ_BEYR01000001.1, from coordinate 787,982 downwards.
CTTCTTCATTATTGAGGAGCAAAACATTTCCACCCTGCACGATATATTGCTTCAAACGATCAATTGTCGCGGCTGAAAAATCTTTAAACGTTTCATTCAATATTAAAATTTCCGGATTTGCCTGCAATGCCATCTGCATATTGTCCATGCGTTTATAAGCTGTTTTTATCACATCCAACGCTGTCTGTTCAGTCCGAGGATCGACCAATACCACCTTTTTCACTGCTTGATTACCTGCGGCCCATTCTTTTGTTGCTACCACCAGCTCATAGACATTGGACGAATATATTTTCTCATTCACACGATAACGTATTTTTAATGAAACCTGCTGTTTTCCGGAAGGTAAGTGTTCGGGTATCACAATATGCGGCGTCACCCATTGCCGCTCATAATGTCCCACTGCAGGAACAGCTACCGTTCCTTTGACAAGTACATTTCCCGAGGAAGTCTCCATAGACCATTCAATTGTACCCGCACCGAGGGGAGTTCCTTCTTCCAAATCATTGACAACACAAAACTTCGTCTGTAGCTGCTGTCCTGCAAAGAGATGCCTACCCCAAAGTTCGGCCGATACCAGCACAGGCTGCATGGCCCTCTTCATCGCATAATAGGTCGGATAAGGTTCGATCGTCTGACTATTGTAGACATTCCTAAACCAAGTCAACAATGCAAAATGAAGTACACCAGATGCTTTATCATTCGACCGCCTCAAAGCTTCTGCAAGTTCTCCCGTAATAAAAGATTGCACCTGTAGAAAAGACGCGGGATTTGCATAAGCATAGGATTGGTATCCAATCAATGACTGCGGATTCTGATGTTGTAAAGTATACGAACGTGTCGGATGTCCGGTTTCATTATTAGGGTATCCCGTTGACATCTCCTGGCTGATCAATGGACGACCTTCATTGCGGTTATCGCGCTGAAATTCACCTTTAAATTGTTTAAATACCGAGTGATCATACCAGTTGATGTAAGCATGAATATCATCGATATCCCCATCATCAATGGTTGCAAAGAAATCCTTTCCAAAAACATCTTCACGCCGGCGATAATTCGAGTCGAAACAAATCGGCCGCGAAGGGTCTATTTTGCGCATACGTTTGACAACATCCGAAATTATCTTCATTTTCAGCTTGCGTTTTTCCATATCGGGCTCGTTATCATAAAATTTCATTTCGTTATTGATGGTCCAGAATAAGATGGCTGGATGATTCCGGTATTTTTTTAATAGACTAAGGTATTCTTCGGCCCACATTTCAATCAGTTTCATTTCAGGCATAGAGCTCTGGATCATCAGCCAGGGCCAAGTTCCCTCATGGCTTATTCCGATACCATTTTTATCCGCGGCATCGATCCAGAGTTTATTATAAGGTGTCGTGTGTGTTCGGGTTACCTCCATATTCCCAGCTTTCATCAATTGATAAAAGCGGTTGGCCAGCACACTATCATTTGGTGCCAGTGCAAATGGTGTATGATTTCCCCCTCTCAACCAGTATGGTTTTCCATTTAAATAAAGTAAGCCATTTTTTGACTCGAAAGTTCTAAATCCCGATCGAACCGTTACCTGATCTTGTGTCTCAGTCTTATTTTTCCGGATGGCAATTTTAAAATCGTACAGATTCGGATGTTCAGGACTCCACAATTTGGGTTGAAGCTGATCAATGGCATAGGTCAGCACACGTTCTTCTCCCGGATTCAGCTTTACCGCATCCAATGCATTCTGCTGAGCGAGTTGTGGTCCACCATCCGCTTCAGCAATATGTGTGGATAGACTAAAAACAGCCTGCTTATCGCTATAATTTTTGACTGTAACATCAAAACGTGCTCCTGTCAGCGAAGGCTGTATAAAGACATCTTCGACACGTATTTTATCGGTGATCACGAGTTTTACGGGTTGCCATATTCCGGCCGGATCATCGACATAAAAGCCATGCGCAATATCCTTTAGCATTTTATTGGTAACCGGTACTGTCACAGCAACATCCACCACTTTATCCGCGTCTGCAATATCCTTGATATAATCTTTGGTAACATGGACCGAAATCAGGTTTTTACCAGGTTTAAGTAAAGTAGAAACATTGGATTTTATCTCGCCAAACATACCAACGTGCGATGTGACCAACTTCCCATTCACATACACATCAGCCATCTTGGATACCGCATCAAAAATCAATTCACTATTTCGCTGCTGAATATCGGCGGGCAAATCTATCCATTGCCTGTACCAGGCTGCCTTTGTCTTTTTATAGTCAAAGGTATATTCTTCACATCGCTTTGTTTCCTGCTGATAATATGCGTCAGATACGCCTTTTGGAAATTTATTGTTATTCATGGTTTCACCATGCAGCCAGATACGAATTGGATTCCAAAAATCAGGCACATGCATCAGGTGCCAATCTTGATCCCCCTGACTTGGATCTGCACCCTGCCGGCCATCTTTGAGCAGGTATTCTGGCATAAATAGCCAATTCCCATCCAAGGATATTTCGGTACGTGCCTGCGCCAGTTTTGCAACTGATTTCATCTGATAACTGGCCCGATCCTGAACCCGCTTTATTTCTTTTTCCTGTGCCGATACCTGCACTTTGTAGACCTGATTAGATACCCCCTCCAAGGCATTGGCTGCCAAGGGCTCAATAGATAACTGATCGTATTCTGTTTCAATCCAACCACCTCCCAGGGCGGCTTGTCCGGAAGGTGCCAGATTACTATTTGGATCAATTACATCAATCCGCGGCAGCGATTCATCATTTAAAAAAACGCGTATTCGATTGCCGCAAACCTCAATCCGGAACTGATACCATTGGTCTACCTGTGGTTTAAAATCTAGGGGTGCCAATCCCAATAATTCATCTGCTGCCATGTAGCCCATCCGGCTGAGATAAAGGTCATTTTGCAAACCACCTTTCAGTCCCACGATATAACGATCGAACCGGTTATAGGTTCTAAAGCCGGCCCATATCTGCACCTGATCCGCTGGTTTAGGATTTCTGGCTCTAAAAGACATTCGGTAGTTTTGCAAGCTTTTGTCGCCAAAAACAGCATACGCATCCTTGGCCGAGTACACGCCATTAGCGACCTGGCTTTGTCCACGGCCAATTGTTTCGACCAACGTGTTTGCGCGATCAAAATTTACGTTAATGGGTTGTTGGGCCATCAGGCCCCCACCGATCATACACACCATGCCCAACAACGGGGGTATCTGCATCAATAATTTATTCATCATTCTTATGTTATTATTTTACTTTAAATTGCTGACGGACAATATCAAGATACTGTGTTCCATAACCGTTTCCATAATCAGCTACCGTAGGTTCGATCTGCGAATCGTACATCCAGTTGTTGAAAGATTCGACCAGGACCATTTGATTCGTTCCTAAATTCATTTTTGCGACATTACAACGCTCTTTAAAATCACTGTCCTTTTTATAAATCGCTGGATAGTTGTAATCCGGAGTCGCTGCTGATGAAATATAATTGTTAAAAGAAGGAGAAACCGAAGGAATAAAGTCAACTCCATAATTCGTGGCCATATATTCCTTATTTATTTTGAAGTTTTCATTGATCAGCCGATTCAACAGATAAGTCCGGTCCCATTGTCCCCCGCCCACATTACACATATTATCCATGGTGACTGCATCGGCTTTACCGCGCATAAAGAAATATTCAAATCGGGCTGAGGGTGTCCATTGTTGTTGGCGGGCAATAATGTACACGTCCTTTCCCGTATGTTCTTTAATTAAGGCTCTGATATTGTCATAGATTTTACGGCTATCTGCTGTATAAAGCCTTTCAGCACCAATAAAAACCAATACCGGCTTACCATTGGTATGGTAATAGGTTTCATCACTAAAATAATCCGAGATTCTCTTCATATAGTTGTACAGGCGCTGTTCACGTGTTAAGGTGGTACCAGAAACGGTTATTGTAGGCGCATTTTCCAACAGCAGGTTGTTGCTTAATCCGCCACAGAAATTATTCAGATCCAATGAAATCGCATACTTCAATGTTCCCATCTTTACACTTGCCAACTCGCTCGGGTGTTCACCCAGCTGATTTACCAACAAAGAGTCTTCTTTATTGATATTCATGGGATACAAGGCATTTGGATTTTCTTTTACTGCCGGAGAGATTAAAAAATCAATTTTTCCAGCTTTTGCCCATTCCACAATTTTAGTCATATTGTAAACCCCTTCATCCGTTGCTCCTAACGTATAACGATCCAGTTCAGGTTTTACATAGGGACCTATTTTTCCTGTATTGAGGTCAAACGTTTCTGTCAAACGGGTCCATCTGATATTATCATTGACAATGTTGCTGGTTGTATATAAATAAGCCCCTACAGGGATATCCGTACTCACCGCAACTTCGGGAATTGTATAATTTAACGGATGATCATCAATGGAAGGGTTTTCATCCTTTTTACACGAGCAGAAAGCTATCGCAATAGCAATGATCCCGAACAGTTGATTACGTTTATTTTTCATGAAAATATTTTTGAGATTCATACATACATTATATTAAAACTTCCTTTCGGATTGTGACAGATTATTGTGGGATATACGTATTCAGTAAGGAGCGAAAATTATAATTGAACGCTTTCTTTAGCGCAGTATTTTCATCGCCTTCTCCCGTCATTGTTTTTGCGGTCACGACCACCTCTTCGTATGTCTTACCATATTTCTTGTTAAAATATTCGACATTGGCTGAGATCCGTTTATTTCCGCCCCATAGGTATTCAGCTATTGCTAAGTCTGGATTCTTCTTGGTAAACCCAAGGGATGTATATACGTTGTCTCCCCAGCGATCGGCACGGTAAAAGGGGCTTTCCATCTTAAGATTTTCAATACCCTGATAATAAGCCTCCTGATTTTTACTCTGCTCCACGAGTGGATAGACCATTCGTTCTGTCCAATAGTTGTAGGTGGAATTATAGCCCTCGACATCGCTGGCTGCACCATTGGCAAAGAACGGTGGAAAACGCAGTACGCGCGTTCTTCTTTCCAGATTCCAGCCTTCCAATGCATTAAAGAAATCGGCAATATACCGTTGTTTATAAATCTGTTCGAGGTGGTTGCTGTTGCCCCCCTTCCCATTGATACTTGCTCTATACAAGAGTCGGCGGTCGGCATAACCTTTGGCACTGGTATTCCAGGCAATACCATCCTTTTTCATATAATCGTCCAATTTGGAAGATAAGTTGTATTGCGCATAGGAAGCTTTGATTCCTTCCTCATAAAACTGCTGCGCATTGCCTGTACCAAATAATACTGCTGCTTCAGCTTTGAGGAAACAAGCATCTGCCCAGTTCAACAACACCATGGTTGCATCCTCTTTGAGAAAATTATTGTGAACAAATGAATAGTTATAAGGGCTATTTTTTCTGGTCAATGGATCGCTAAAGCGATAATCCTTTCCGGGAACAAATTCCCATTCCCAGCCTGATGCCAGACTATTGAGTTCGACCAGTGGTACATACGGCATGGCATAATCGACCAGGATAGAATCTATACGCAGATTGTTCAGTCCATCGGCCTGGTGCAGTATGTAATTGGGGCAATAGGTATTTGGATTATTGACATTATTACCGCAAAAGAGGGCATGCTTTCGAGTTAATGTATCTGTGTGTAAAAACGGCGCAACAGCATTGGGTGCCAATGCATTTCCTTTGTGTGCGAATGCTTCAATCCGTGCATCATTAAATGAAAAGAGATACAGGGAAAAATATTCACTGATTGCTGGGTAAGTTGATTCACTAAAACTACCTGCATTCTTGATCAATCGTGTAAAATAATAGGAAGCACTCAGGTCAGCGTCCTTCCCCCAACGCAGGGTAACGATATCATCAACACCAGAAATCAATTTACTGGGATCTTTCATAACATCCATGGCATGCTCCCGGGCCAGATCCATCGATAGGTTTTGCACATGCAGGGCCACATTTAAACGCAAGGTATTGGTAAATTTTTGCCATTTTGACAAGTCAGATCTGCCATTGCTCGCACCGCCAAAGACTGGGTCGGTAGATAAGAAATCACCTGGAGCAGGCGAAAGATTATACAGCATATTTGCTGCTTTCAGATCCTCGAGTATCTGTGTGTACACCTGTTTTTCACTGTCATACGTATAGGTTCTTTTATTTTGCTCAGCTGCAATAGCGTCGCTCATTGGAATTCCCCCGTAAGTCGAGGCAAACATATAATACATATACGCCTTCCAGGTTTTTACGATGGCCAGTCTATTTTCAAAGCCTTGTTTTCCGTCATACTCCAGTTCTAAATTTTTCAGATCGCGTACAATACCCACATAAAATTGGTTGAAAAAGTTATCCCCGATCTCCTGCGAGGGGTTTGTCGCAAATTGAACGACACTGTAACGCGAAAAATTCAAAATTTTATTGTAATTCATTTCCGCGATTAGCTTCATCGTACGAGACACTGTTCCCGGAAAAATCTGATTGATCTCTACATCATAAAATTTATTTTTATTGGTATTGATTTCCTCAAAATTGCGTGTACATCCGTTAAAGAAGCAAGCCATCAATAGCCCTACTCCAATAGTCAATATTTTTTTCATCTTTATATAATTTGTCTTTTAAAGGTGATGAAGCAATCGATATATTATTCATTCACTGCTATAATCTGAATACGCACGAAGGTTTCATCACTCTTTTTTAGAATGAAAGTTTTAGATCAAATCCCCAGGTTGCCATTGGCAGGTTAAATCCACGTTCAAAGCCCTGTGCATTTCCCGTTGTGGAAGTTGCCTGAGGATCCATTCCTTTGGGTGTGTTTTGAAACAGGATAGCCACATTACGTCCTACGAGCGATAATCGCGCATCTTTAATCGGTGTTGCCCTAAACCATTGTGGCGAGAAATTATACCCCACACTGACTTCCCTCAATTTGATGTAAGAGGCATCATAAATATATCGGGCAGCGCTCGATGCACTATTGTGGGTCCAATGGTCCATCGGTGATACCCAAGACAAGGCGGGTTTATCTGCCCAAAAATCCGATACCGAAGGGTCATACACCGTATTGCCCAATTGGATTCCTTTCGATCTTCCATAATCGGGGTACATGACATAATTTTCGTTATAATTGGCCCCTGGTTTCACGGTATTACCGGGCTGTAGAAATCCACGACGTTCGTCCGAATTCTCGCCGAGGATCAAATCTGATAGCATATATTCCCATCGGCCATCTAAGGTCTGTACCGTGCTCCCATCTATACCACCTCTGAATGCCGTATAGGACCACACTTTTCCACCAGACTGAAAGTCCAGCATGGTTCCGATTGAAAACCGGCCAATATTGACCGTATTTTTCCATCCACCAAACCAGCGTGGCTGTATTTCACCTAAGTATTGATCCGGAAGAAATTTGGGTTTTCCATCAGCACCCACATAAATAGCACCTTCGGCATTGCGTTTATAATCATTACCATAAAATACACCATAAGATTTTCCAACCTCAGCATACAATTTGATATTATCGCCACTGCCCATTTCATAACGATTTACACCAGCAACCAGTGATACTACCTTCGAGTTATTCTTAGACCAGTTAAATCCCGTTGTCCAGGTCACGAGCTTTGTCTTTATTGGAATAATATTTAAGCTTACCTCTGTTCCCCAGTTCTTAATCTCACCGGCATTCAGTATTTCCCTACGGTAACCGCTTGCCAGAGGCGCATCCGCCTCTACAATCTGATCCTTGGTCCGTTTGCTGTAGTAGGTGATATCTGCAGTAATACGGTCATTCCAGAGCCTAAACTCTGTACCTGCTTCCCAGGATTGTGTCTGCTCAGGCTTCAAATTTGGATTTTTCAAAACCTCTTCACCCACATAATAAGGTAAACCTAAAAACGAACCACCATCCGGACGGTAATATCCGGTCAATAGACGATCAAAGCCTGTGTCATTCCCCACCTGTGCATACGAAGCTCTCAACTTCCAATAGCTCAGCGGACTATTTTTTAGCTGCAACAGGTCTGTCATGATCAAGCCCGTTCCAAAAGAGTAATAGAAATACGAATTATTAGATTTGGGTAGCGAACTCGACCATTCGTTTCGTACCGTAGCATCTAAAAACACCCTGTTTTTATAGGAAAAACTCGTCATCCCAAAAACAGCCTGCTTTTCCTTGCGTTCGATTTCTTCCAACGAAGAGGTAATTCCCCGGGTATTGGATAGGGTACGCTGGTCTGGAAAGAGTAACATAAAATTTCGTGAACTTATACGGTCTCCTTCTATGCGCTGGATCGAAGCACCACCATTGGCAGAAATATTAAAATCTTTTTTGAGCGTCTTATTGAAACTCAATAAAGCGTCGAAATTGTTATTTGTCCATGAACGATTCCATTTTGAATAATCGCCGTCTGTATCAAATGGACTATAGAGATTGGTAAAGTCCCAACCTTTTGACTTTTGCAGATCTGTTGCACCTCTTAGACGTAAACGAAATGGATTTCCCAATTTTAGGTTTAAAGTCAGGTTTGCATTAAACATATTCTTATCATCGGCATTCGCCGTTTCATTCAACAGCCAGTACGGGTTTCTAAAACCGTTAAAGTTAAAAGGTGTACCATCCGGCTGCTTCCAGGGGATCAATTCCTCAATGGAGGCATCACGTGGCAGATTGGCGATGGCATATAAGGGATTTCGATCGGAAGCATTGCGATAGCCCCGATTTTTGACATCTTCCAAAGTATAACGCACACTGGCGTCGACATCAAAATAATTGGTAATCTTTGCCGTACTTCTTAAATTAAAATTATGCCGATCATACAGATTGAATTTTTCAAGAATATCATTGGCATGTTGATTGGTATACGAGAGACGGAAACTCATTTGATCCGTTAATTTATCGAGTGCAATGCTATTGGTCAGTGCATGCGAGGTCTGGTACATATTTTTGATGGTCGACTCCTGAGGTATATAAGATTTTACCTGTCCATTACGACCGACCACATCAAATCCGAGCATCGGTAAGCCCCAAGAACGGTTATCCTGATTGCCTTGATTTGGATTCCAGATTCCATAGGGTAAGTCTGGGTTAAAGTTGACACCATTATTTGAATTCCCAAAATAATTGACGCCTTCTCTTCGTTGGAAACGCCCGTTCTGACCGGCACCATATAGATTCTGGTAGGTGGGATAGCTATACAACGATCCAAACATCGCGTTGAAACCATAGCTGATACCCAGCCCCTGTTTTCTCCCGGCCTTTTTTGTTGTGATCAATACGACTCCATTTGCCGCATCCGAACCATATAATGCGGAAGCATTGGCCCCTTTCAGGATTTCGATATTCTCAATTTCGTCCGGATTAATGCTATTTACGGCACTTCCATAATCCAGGTCGCCACTCTCTCCCGAATTATTTAACATCGGAACCCCATCAATAACAAATAACGGCTGGTTGTTTCCTGTTAATGAATTATTTCCCCGTATGACAATACGGGTTGAACCCAATGGCCCACCACCGGGTACCACTTGCATACCCGCGGCTTTACCGGACAACATATCCAACAAGTTGCTACCCCGCACTTCGGTCATCGAGTTGACATCAATGGACTGTTGTGCAGAAGTCAAAGACCGTACATCCCGTTTTATGCCCATCGCTGTCACGACCACTTCTTCCAACGACCGGTTTTCGGCCTGTAAAGTCACCGTCAGTTCTTTTCTTCCGCGCAAAGCAATAGTCTGGCTGGCAAAACCAATATAACTGATTTTTATAATGCCATTTTCTGTCGTATTAATGGTAAATTTTCCATTTACGTCGGTAGAACCAACTCCTTTTGTACTGGAGTTGATATCTGTAATAATTGCTCCCGAGATTGGCTTTTTGTCCATATCCAAGACAAGTCCCGAGAGTTTAATTGGCTTTTCCTGCGCATAAAGCAATGTACTGGATAAAAAAAGTACACACAAAGCCAGTAAAACATCATAAAATAGTTTACATTTTCTGTTCATAAGTTAAGTTTTAAAATTGGGCTTGGTTACACAATTTTCGGTTTATTAGAAAGAGTAAATTCGTGCATCACATCACAAAAAGTCATGGATATCGAATCCGTCCATCCCATTTTTTCCAAACGATGGTCAATCGCACGGTACTAGGGTCGACATTGATTTTCACAAATGATTTCATCGTACTATTCATAAAGTTTAAATCGGTTTAGCAATACTTATTTTCCCTTATCGCTGTAGATCAAAGTTCCAATGGTCTCTATAACAAATGAATTAATGATGGAATTAATGCCACTGTTAATCTTCAAAATTTTAAATATTTTTTTTTTATTTTGGACTCTTATAAAAAAGAACTAATATTGATAAACAAGGGGTAGGCCACAAAACGGTGTAATATCGTTTTACCTTATCAATAGCGGTATTGAGGCTTACAAAAAAGAATAAACACGTTAAGTAAGAGACGGGATTTATTCTGACAGTAATAAACCAATTGATCACAGACCTTTTTATGTTTCAAGCGAGTAAAAAATTATATTTTATCTATTCAATACGATTCCTACTTACCATATGGTTTTTATTGTGGCTTCTTCCCTTGAGTTTTTCCAATGACCGCGGTCTGTATTTTTATGCGCACCAGTCTGCTATCGAACGAAGGACTTCGCTCCTGCTCCATCCGGGAAAAGCATATGAACAGAATCAGATCAAAAACCTGGAAATCAAATTCGATGCAGAGATCCGAAGGAACGAAAGCGAGCTATTTGGCTATCTTCTTAAAATCATCGACAACAAAAAGGAGAGCTTCAACCTGCTGTTAAATAATCAAAATGAAGTTTTTTTGGTTATTTCAAAACCTGCCCATAAAGATGAATTCATTAAGCTTAAGATCCATCAGGCACCACGGCTCCAAGTAAGTTTACTGTTGGACAAATCAACAGACCATATCATCCTGAAAATAAATGGTCAGACTATTCAGATGACGACCGTCTTGTCAGATTTAAAAAATCTAGTATTCAATTTTGGGCAATGTCATATAGAGGGTTTTGAAAGCAACGACGTTCCACCCATGACTTTGCGTGATATACAACTGTTGATCAATGGTACACTCGCCAACCATTGGCAATTTGACAAATATCAAAAACAGGTAATCTACGATCAGATTGAAGGTGCAGAAGCGATTTTTAAAAATGGAAAAATGCTGATTGACAAAAGTGTGAAATGGCATAAATTAGGCTCAATGTCGAGCATATATGCGCCACAGATTACCTTCGACTCCATCCACAATCAACTGATTGTCATGGATTCAACAGGCGCACGTTACTTTTCTCCAGGTACGATGAGCAGTACACTGTACCCCATGAAAAATATTCCCGGAGATAAAGTGGAAAATCGTCTAACGATAGATTACGTGAATAATAAGCTTCTGTTTTACAATTTTAACACACCGTATCTCAACTATTTTGATCCCAATTCAAGAACCTGGACAAAACAAGAAGCGCAACGGCAAGATCATTCCCATCACAACAGCTATATCTCGCCCAAAGATACGAGTCTATATCTTTTTGGAGGTTATGGGCATTACAAGTACAACAGCGATTTTATCAAAATAAATCTACGTACCGGAGCATCCATAAAAAAAGATCTCTCCGCCTTTATCACTCCGCGCTACCTCGCTGCTATGGGGGCCAATCATGCCGGCGACAAGCTCTTTATATTAGGTGGCAAAGGTGCTGAAATGGGTTTGCAGGAACTTTCATCCAAATCATTTTCAGACCTATACGTCATTGATCTGAAGCAAATGGCGCCGCGGTTACTGATCGACAATATCTTACTGGACAAAAAGAATTACGGCTTTTCCAATCATTTGATCCTGGCAGAAGACGACCATAACATGTATGTGCTCACCTATCCAATCGATCAAACCGCCTCCTATTTTCAGTTAAATAAAATCGATATGCAGACCAAGGCTGTGGAAAAATATGCTGATTCCATTCCTTTTCACTTTAAAGATGACCTATCATTCTGTGACCTGTTTTATTCACCGGCCTTAAAAATGTTACTTGCGGTTACTGTCAGTAGCAAAGACAAAGTGAGTTCTACGGTAGATGTCTACGCTATTGATTTTCCGCCACTAAAACAAGCAGATCTACACTATATACTTCCTGCTAAGTCAGTCCGTTGGAAGACCAGCTTTATGCTTATACTTGGACTGGGGTTAGCAATAGGTGTTTTCCTATACCTACGTTACTGCAGACAACGACAGAAGGTAAGTTTATTCCCTATTTCTGAATCAGCGCCTGGACAGACTGAGCCCGTCACGGGAAGCAATCTGTCTACTTTACCATCCCAAAGCAGCAAAGCTGTGGCCAATGTTACACAAGCGCAACCCCAGAAAAAGAAATGCTTTTACAACCGACGCCAGAATTCTATCTTATTTCTAGGCGAATTTCAGGTGTATGATAAATACGGAAAGGAATATTCAGAAAGCTTTTCACCGATCTTAAAACATCTGCTGATTCTTATTTTACTTTATAGCATTAAGTTTGAAAAAGGGATATCCTCCTCCAAACTGGAAGAAATTCTATGGTTTGACAAATCGGATAAATCCGCGACCAATAACCGTAATGTCAATATCAGCAAATTAAGATTACTCTTAGAATCATTGGACAATGTCCAGATCGTGAACAAAAGTTCCAATTGGTCCATCAAGCTACCCGAAAACATGCTTTCGGACTATGCTGAAACTATCTTTTTAGCCGAAAAAATTAAAAATGACAATGATTTTGACCACAGCGATGTTCAACGATTTCTGGAATTGACATCCTATGGTGAACTTCTGCCCAATATTCAATTTGAATGGATTGACAACTTCAAATCTGAATTTTCAAACATTGTTATGGATACCTTATCGACATTGATACACAGCCCAAAAATCGCTTTGGAGCAATACGATTCGATTCTCTTACAGATTACTGACAGTATGTTTCTTTTCGATCCTTTAAGTGAGGAAGCCTTGTATATCAAATGCAAGATTTTATTTCAGCAGGACAAAAAAACATTAGCGATCAGTACTTATGAAAATTTCATTAAACGATATCAGATCAATCTGGGGGAAGAGTTTGACAAAACATTTAAAGAAATTGTGGGGCCATTATTATGATTTTGGAGAATTTGTACATAAAATAGAACGCCTCCCGGGTGGGAGGCGTCCAAAGAAACGGATCACCGTTTATTCTTTCCAACATTCGATCTTCCCAATAGTCTACTTATCACAAAGCTGACTAGCGTACCCACTGCAGCAGTCAACGCAGTCTGTAGTACGTCACCCAAAGACAGACTCGCCCAGATGGAGCAGATGGTGCCGCCGATGGCCGAGATGCGGATATCATTGATTTTCATCAGCTCCGCTCCTTTCCTCCGTAGCACCATTATTTGCATCAGCATGGCCATCCGGCTGATCTATCCCTTTGGGCGGAGGTTTATCCTCCTCCATGACCGTCTCCAGTATCCCTAGCCCCAGGGCAATGTATTTTAATATATTCCCGGCCTTTCCCGGCAGTTTGAGCGGCGCTGCGAGGATCACCTGAAGCACTGCTCCTATTTTGTTTATGATTTTTTTCATGATTATTACTTTTTAGAGATTGGATATACGGTCAAAGCCTTATATTCCGACTGACCGTCATCCAATCACCTCCCTCTTTATTCAAGCAATATAGGAGGACAGAGCATTTGAAGCATAGCATTTCGACTGCCAATCACTGTCTGAGCAGAGCGAGTTTGATTTATGCCGTCATATTGCTAAGAAGATGTCACAAAGGAATGCAGCGCAAATTCACGTCCTCCAAATTGCTATCGAATATTCAAATAGACCTCCGCACCTTGGTCCCACCAGCTATATACTAGCGCCTTAAGTTTTGCTAAAGCCTTACCACTATAATCCCCTCGCCCTTCACCAGTTAAAGTCGTTACGGGAGCAATGCAGCCCTGCAATTCTTTCAACGCATTGTTGGCCGCATGGATCAATATCGCTTCGCGTCCCAGCACATTGGGGATGCCGATCTGTTCCCCATGCTTTGGATAGCGCCGTTTGTCCAGTTTGTATCTACCTACCGGAATACAGCTGATCCTGGGGAGGTTGTTTCGATCCGGCAATTCGATGGTGTGGCAGATATATTCTCCCTGATAGCTAATCGTTCCATTGGTTCCCTGTGCTCCATACTTTCGTAGGAGCAGCAGGGTGTGTTGAACGGCCATATTAGCTAATGGTCAGTTCGCCCAAGTGCAAACTCGGTGAGGTCTTGACGCCATCCCGGTGACCGGTAAAGACCCAGCCTTCGAGTACATCGCCCGAGTAGCTGGCCGGTAGCGTAAAACTCAGATTTGTATCCGTCCTGGTCGAAGACTCCAGAATACTAAAGAAATTCTTGTTCTTGTTGTACATCAGGAGGATGACCGAATCATCGGCAAAGGAGTTATATTTGTTGAGCTCCGATGTCCAGGTCAGCGCGATCTCCTGCGGAAAAGTTTCTGACCATTCGGGTGCCATCAGGTTGGACAATGACCCTTTGGCAATTATGATCTTTGAATAATCGATTTCCAGTGTTGGATAAGTGCCGGTGACACCGCCATTGTTCATCAGATATTGCAGCGCCTTGTTATAGCCCGTTGCTTTTCCCTGCAGCTTATCCGAATAGCCCAGGTTAAGCAGGTCCATGATCGGCGACAGAAAGGCTACCGCCATCGCAAATTTAGCGCGCTGAGCGATCTGTCCTTCACTCGCTTTTTTGTTTGAGATCTTGGAGAGTGAGCGTACATAATCCACTCCTCGCCAACTACTTCCTATTACACTACCTACTTTCCCAGAGTAAGCCCCGTGTATACCTTTTAAGAATCTTGCCATGATTATACATGTTTGATTTATAAATAATTACGACTGGCATGCGCAGTCTTTGTTTTGCTAGCAAGAGCTAAATTAGGCTGACTTTTGGCCATAAACGAAGAAGTACTGGGATTGATTTTAAATGATTGGGAGCGCTGTTATTACCTGTCAGATTTGAGCAATATATTAAGCATTTGATAAGAAACCGGCGTAGCCATTCACGGTATCGGGCATAGGAAAAATCGAAAAGTTATCACTCCCAACCTAGTCAATTGCCCGGCTGCTATTGGGGTAATTAGGGGCTGTCCTTCGGGCGATGCTCGACTCGGGGTGCGGACAGCTTCGGCTCCGCCTCGGCTGCTGTTCGGGTACTATTCGGGTGCCGTTCGGCTGGGAGTCGAAGCCGAGCCGGAGAGCTCCCGAAGCCCACCCGAAGGAGACCCGAGCATGAGTCGAAGCAGTCCCGAAGCGGAGCCAAACAAAAGTCGAAGAGCTGCCGAACCATAGCCGATGCAGGATCAAGTATATATGAGATAAAACTCCCCTATATTAAAAAGGGGAGCCATCCGCTTCCCCTTTAAAATGTATTAGATCCGCCCCTTTCGCCTACTCTCCTCAAGCTGGCCGTGCAGGTCCGACAAGTAGTAATAATGCCGTTTGCCGAGCTTCCTAGGCCTGAGCTTTCCCTCACGGACCAGCCGATAATACTTTGATTCAGAAATTCCCAATTTATCAAGTACATCATTGATTTCAAGCATATGATCCAATTCGGCAGGTGTATTCCCGGTTTCTGCGGGAATCCTATTCATTTCTTCTGTTATGTAGCGCAAGATTGCCTGAAGCAAAGAAGATATTACCTCCAGAAGGTCGCATATGCGATTCATTAATTTTAACATAACCACGCAATTAAAAATGCTGGTCGCCGAAACCAGCTGCGTCACACAATTGGCATCGTGCAGCAGCTCCATTACCACAGCGTTATACAATACATCCGTTTTATACCAGATTAAACTCTTCGTCCAATTTTGTTTCATCTAGCGTTTTTAATATTCCCCAAAATTCATTTAAGTTGCTGCTCAAAGCACGTGAGGGCGTCACCAGTTTTTTAAACCTCTTCTCAGGCAATAATCGCTGCAGCTCACTTCTGATGCTCTCATTGAGTTCCAGTTCCGTAGGACGGTTTACTGGCACCCGGAAATAGAGCATATTGACATATACTTTTGCGCTTATCTTCACCAGCCATGGGTTTGCCTGCAGTACTTTAGTGGTGACATCAATACGGCAAAATTTACCGTCGTGCCTATACACATCCGCCGAGCGCTGCTCTTTGACGATGATTACAGCCTGGAGGCATTTTATCGTTTTTTGCCCCGATAGTTCTTCCTCCTTCAACTGGCGCAGCAGGTATACCATCAATGCCGGCCTATTCCGTTCACACTGCCATAAAATCAGCAAGGGATCCAATGATGTCTCATCAGCTTGAGTGATCATGGGATCTAACGGAGTAGCGGCATCAGGCAAAGCGGCCGTTCCGCTGCTGCCGATCTGAACAAAAGAATCCCGATTTTTACCTGCTGATTGCCGTGCGCTATCTACTGATCCTGCTTGTAATAACAGCATTTTAGGTTTAACCGGAGCCGCAGGGTCTGGTACCGCCATATGGATTGTCATCTGGCTAAAGGGTGGCCATTGTATCAAAGCCCATTCGGGAAACTTGTGGATAAACAACGTATACAAGAGCACTACTGGAAAGAAGAACCAGAAGTCAGTCGATAGGTACGCATACGACAGCAAGACCAAGCCCGGCTTATCAGGCAATAAAACCTCCAGTATAAGACCATGAATGGCTAGGATAATGCATAAAGCGTACACAAAATAGATGATAAAATTCAGCTTTGTATTGGACGAAAACCGCTGCCGGGTTACCAATGCCGTATGGATATATTTTATCAGAATAGCATAGACCAACAGCAGCAAAACAGTACCGATCCAAACCGGTATAAAGCGCTTACTTGCCATGCGGTCGGCCGGCTCGAGCCCAGCAGATCCCAAATTTATCCATAGCGAACAGATGGTACAGAGAAAAAGGTAAATGACGTAATGCAAAATCCTCCCCCACCTGAGTGAAGTATCTTTTAATAAATACGAAAATAGTCTTTTACTTTTCTTTAGTTTTTGAGATAGCATAGTTACTGAATACTTAACAGGTTATTGGCTTAAACATTAATAAAGACAACATTTAAAGGGATTTGAACCGATTATCTTATTTCACATATCCATTCCCGAAAATCACAATCGCAAAAAGCACTTATCTCAAATTTACAAAATTTCTTTTAATTCTAGTTTATTTCCGTTTGAAACATTTTGTCAAATTTTGCTAAATCCTGTCAAATCTCATTCGGTGGCTTGTTTTATGGCGCTTTTGAGGATTTATTTGTGGTTTTTAATCAAATAGAAAATATGAAAAGAACATTTGACATGCCAGGTGTATCTGACCTGCAACAAGAAGTTTTATCGAGCGATTATGCCCAACGCCTTTACATGATCAATTTTGTGATGAGCGATTTCGTCGGCTTTATGCTAGCTTATTTTGATCTTCGTGCCAGCCAGATCCAGTATCTGAACACGATGTCCACAGCACTCATCACCTCCTTGAGCATTGGGATCGCCGACAGCTGGAACAGCGGCCTTGCCGTTGACTTCCAAAAGAACAGCAGCTCAGCTGTTGAGAAAGAAAACACCCCAAAGGACATTATCCTTTCACGATACAATTCATCCAGTGACCAACCTATCGTAGGCAGCCTGTTGCCGACAGGTTATTTTTCTATCCGCATTGTTTACCGGAATATAGCAGGCAGCTAATCCACGTTTCCCCGAAACAAACGTGGAAATTCCCCAAAAATTAACAGCGCTATGCAGACCGAATCATTCAAGTTGATAGAAGCAGAAATGGATTTTGTGAGCAAGAGTACGCTCACAAAATCCTTTCACCAGCGGCTACCAGGTAGCCGAAACCGACTGCTTTGCAATAATCAGATCCGTCTTTTTGAAGAGTATCTGCAGACTAGCGATCTAGAAAGCTATAGTTACCAACTGGAAGTAACCAGCCCCACAACGATCAAATTTGAAATACGCAGTCCACAGACACATCTGCTCTATCATCTCGCGGGGCGTAATCCGATACAGTACAGCCAGCCGCAGGTCGAGGATGAATTTATCTTCCGGCCCCGGCACGGTGCATTTTTCTATGCCCCAAAAACTGAAATTGCACTAAAATTTGAACCCGGCAGATATCATATTCAAGGGTTTACTCTCCCTCTGGATCTCCTGAACATTGGCAGCGTACCGGGCTTTGGGTATCTCGCCGGCCTTATCGCTGCACACAAAGGCAAACTTGCACAGTACCGTGTCAGTCTTGACTTTGCGGCTATGGAGCAGACACGCCGGATATTTGCTGAACTCACGGAAGAACTTAACAAAAAACCACTGATCCCAAAAAGCGTTATCCTACACAAAATTCAGGACCTGCTCCTCTTGAGCAAAAATAAAATGATGAGAGCTGTAGGGCTATTAAGCCATCACGATCTGTTGGTCGAACAGGCTAGGGCACTGATCAGCAAGCGCATTGCAGAGACCGAGGAAATGGTATTGATCACAGATATCGCTGACAGTCTGCATATACAAGAAGATCAACTCAATAGATACCATACGCAGCGCTATGGAGAAACCCTCTTGCAATACCGTAATCGAGAATTGCTAAAAAAGGCAAAGCACTTACTGCGTCAGAAGCTACGTGTACAAATCGTTTCAGACTTATGTGGCTTTGGCCAAATTTCAAGTTTCAGCCGATTTTTCAAAAATGAAACCGGGCTATCTCCAATAGAGTTCAAACATCAAGAACACCCTCCAAAAAACTCCAGCTAGCAAATAGATTCACGGATTTTGTCAAATCATCCTACGGATTCTGTCAAATTTTGAGATAGAGACCTATCTATCTTTGAATTATGAACCATATACCCTTAGGACTGGGTGAATTTATAAACTAGAAGGTATGATCAAGCAAGAGCATATACAGCGTACAGGACGAGTCAGGATACATTCTCTAAATGAGGAACCATTCGCCGCGGATTTGAGAACCCCGCGCCGGCAATGGCCTTCACAATTGGTGCAGCGAAAGTACTCCGGCTTGGCAAAGATGGAGCTTTTGCAACCAGCCACCTGTTGCTGTGCCGGCCCAGTACGCGACCGGCACGGGCGCAGGTTTACCACATTCCCGTGTGGCGGTAAGCGATAATCTACTCATAAAAGGACTGGCACAGTAAGGCGTTTCGGCTAGCCCGGCAGAATCTGTGAAACTAGATATATTGACGATTTATCTGATTAATTAACAAGAATTGATTAATTAAAATTTTGCAAAATGGCACTATTTGAAATTATCGATGCGTCTCATCCTGCTGAGCCAGCAAGTTATTCACCAGTTGGCTCAACGCCGCCTTCGTGTTTGGGGAATAACCAAATCTGTACGATTGAAGCGGCAAATTCAGGAGGAAAACCAGTTATTAATCAAGCTTTATTAAGCGAAATGGTAACTGCATTGAACACACGCACAAGCTCAACAAATGTTAAATTAAAGCCTTAACTCAAGGCCATAATTTAACAAAATCAAGGCCGAAGAGAAGATCTTCGGCCTTTTGATATTTTATTGCGAACGAATCACGAGAGACAGTATTTCCCGATCTGTTTTCTTTAGATCCAATCCGTTGCCTTTCAATACTTTTCTGAGACTTTCAAAATCATTCACCGCATCTGTATTGATTACTCGATCAGCAAGTCCATTGTCTATTTCAATCGGAGGAAAAGAAGTATTAAAAATTTCCAGCATCGTGATCCAAGTTTTCAAGTCAGTCGGAGATTTACCATTTTGCAAATTATCATTTCGTGCCTTTCCACTCTTCACAAGCCAAATAGATGATTTTTGTGGCGTCAAGTCAACATCGAGCTCCAATCTATTGCTTAAATCCTTAACGACCGCCAGTATACGATCCTTATGATCCATTAATAATGGCCATGTCGATTCATAGGAAAATGCATTTTTTTGCATCCAAATGGATTCTGGAATGGAATCCAGATTCTCAAATTCGTACAGATTATTCACATGAAGCTGTATGCGCTCCTTTTTCATCAATGGTAGCTGTTTTATCTGACTATAGAGATATAAGAATGCAGATACTGCAGTTGCATTGGTCATCCTATATCTTACCTGATTACCGATTGTATCAACCTTGTAATTTAGAGCAGCGCCATTTTCGTAAGGAAGCAGACGGCTATATAATCCTGACGAGGAGCTAATAGAATCTGCTCGATGAGCATAATAAAAATCATCCTTCATCGGCCAGTTTTTTATGTCATTACCATTCAGCAGATCTTTTATATTTTCCTCAGCAATCATATCACCAGTGGTAATAGCCACCACCCTGCCCTTGAATATCCATACCACATGGGGAACTCCCTGATGCGGAAAAGCCTTTGTCAAGACCTTTTCTTCCACCACCAAGGGTAATTTGATGTCCTTCATATACCTATTTTCTGCCAATAATTGCCCTATGCGCTCTTTCGACTCTATCCCTACAGGTATGATCTGTAATCTCTCGGCAAACCTCTGCTGCAGTTTATTATTTTTAGGCATCGCCTCAATACAGCTTGTACAGGATGTTGTAAAAAAATCAAAAATGATCAGGTCTTTGTTTACACTATCCAACATCAAAGTATTGTCCTTCCAGTTTATCACAGACAACGGTTCATTATAATCAAGTGTATCACCAATTTTTAACGGTTTTACCTGGCCAAAAACCATACATGGAATCCATATCCATAAAAAAGCTATTACTTTTAAAAAATTCATATTATCTGTTGTTTTGATTAATACTGGGAGCCATTCCAATGACTCCCGATGGAATGAGAAAAGCATATCTTAAATCATTAGGAGCCAATTGGTAAGTCTTTTCACCAATCTTTCTTACCAGCGTCTTTGCATGGGAATCTTTCAGGTTGAGCCTTTTAAGATCCATCCACCTTACATTACGCATGATCAGTGATTTCCTGCGTTCGGCGAGAATAATCGCCAATGCCTCTGCTTTATTTGTCGCAGCAGAGGGTATAAATTCACCAGTCTTGAAACGGGTAAGCATCAGCTGGTTTAAATATTTCATTGCCAGGCCGACATTATCCCTTTCGCAATATCCTTCTGCCAGGTTCAGATACACCTCATCAAGGACAATTCCGGCGAATGAAGTATAATTATTCTCGCCATCATACTTGGCCTTGAATGTTACTCCAGCGCCAGTATCCTGAAAGTAAAGAGACTTCCTTAAGTCAGCAGGACTATACATGCTGTAAAGCGAACTATCTACAAACGAAGCATAAGGATCGAGACAAGATGAAGTCAATGTGATGGCATAGAATAATGTTTCACTATTAAAACGCTGAAAAGGCCTAGCCGCGTTTTTATTTAAGGTGTTATAATCTATCAGAACAGGCTTCTGTTCCAATACCTTCTCAGCGGCTGCAATTACCAGATCATAGTCACCAATGACCAGCCCCAATCGCGAAAGGGCAGCATACGAAGCTACACTTGTGGGCCGGGTCTTATAATTTGAAATCATGGGGAGCAATTTTGCACTCTCTATCAGATCATCTACAATTTTTTGATACGTATCCGCCAATGATACCCGTCTGGAGATTTCATCTACGGTTGCCGTCTCCCGAAGGACAATCCCGAGATCAGTATTAGAAGAACTCTTGCTATAGGGCAATGTAAATACATCTGCCAATTGCATATAAGCATAAGCCCTGAAAAACAGCGCTTCACCTTTGATCCGGTCATAATTTATAGGATCGACAGACCTGTCCAGTTTTTTTAGCACATCCAACACCTGATTTGCATTAAAAACCACCTTATAGCTAGCGGTCCAGTTTTCGGCCGGAATATCAGCATCAGCACGCCATAAATACATATCCCGCTCGGCATTAAGGCTTATTGCCTCAAAAGACACTGTCGTCAGATAATAGTTGTCAGCCCCCACCTCTCCGGCAACTGGATAACTATTGTTCATCGTAAAATAGTCATCCAATAACGCATCGCAATCTTTGAGGGTACTGGGTACTGCCATTTTTTGGTTAGGTTTATCTTCCAAAAAAGTACTACAAGCGCTTAATAGCGTAATGCTAAAAACGATTATAAGTAAAAAATAATATCTCGTTATCATAATTCAATCATGTTAAAATCTACAAGCTCATATTTATTCCAAAGGATACCGACAGTGGAAACGGAATGGCATCCCTATATTCTGGATCTATTCCTACCTTATTCTCACGCCACAAAATGACATTCATATTTTTAACAAAGCCATATACAGAGAGGTCTTTTATGTACTTAAAGCTTCCCAGCCGATATGAAATCAAAATATCTTGTAGACGGACATTCCCGCCATTGACTATCCAATCAGTAGACCCGCTACTAAACCTGCCGCGAAAGATATCGATCGGATATTTAAGCGACGGAACATTGGTATGTAATTCGTCGCCAGGCTGTTGCCACCGATCTTTATAATCCTTGTAACCAGCCCTATTTTCAGCGGCGGTCTGCTGATTAAAGGATTGTCTAAAAAACTTGAATCCCCATCTCGCCTGAAGGTTTACCGTCAAGGAGAACTTTCCGATGGTGAAATCATTACTGAGCGATCCATAATACCGTGGCACACCGGATCCAACATCTACAATATTTTCCATGCCACCGTACAGTATCCCCCTGTAGTTTTTGCTTACCTCACCATCAAGATATCCCCTCGGATCACCAGTTTCGGGATCAAGACCAGCGGAACGATAAGCGAATACAGTTCCCACATCATAACCCTCACGGTACTGTGTATTTGTCGATCCCGATGTCATCACGTAATTGTATGGATAAGCAAACTTGTAGTCATACTTTTTGACTTTCGTCCTGTTCCTGTTGAGTAGCAACCTCGAGCGCCAGTGAAATATCGGACCAACTATATTTGCGCTGTTGATCTCAAGCTCTATCCCTTTACCGACCAGTTCGCCCCCATTCTTAATGGTGGATTCAAATCCTGTTGTCGGATCTATCATCACGCTGCTGATCAGATCCCTTGAATTGCGCTGATACCATTCGATAGAACCCGATAATCTATTTTTAAAAAAGCCATAGTCTATTCCTAAATTGATTGTACGGATCTTTTCCCATGACAAGGAAGGATTTGCCGGTGAGGTGATGCTCGCATAGGGTAGATTTGTCAATGGAGCGGTGCCATTGTAATAAATAATGGGCTGTGCCGAATAGTCCGCGTTCGCATGACCAGAATAACCATAAGACGCCCTCAATTTTAGCATGTCAATAAATCGCGCATGCAAAAAAGACTCTTTGTTTATCTCCCATGCTGTACCGATAGACCATAGCGGCTGCCATTTCTGATTTGACTTTACACCAAAAAGATTTGAAGCATCCTTGCGTATACTGGCAGACAGATTGTACCTGCCCAAGAACGCGTAATTCGCATTGGCGAGCAAAGAGACGTACCTATTGGTTGTTTTTTGCAATGCGTCAGCTATGGGAATATTACCACCGCCAAACTTTTGATTTAAAAAGGGGAATATCGTTGTAGGATCCACTGGGATAATATTAAGATTGGAGGGATCGTAACCGTACAGTGTTTTCACATCCCGTTCAAATCGTCTCTCCCTGATCTCGGCCGCGCCCAAAAAGTCTATTTTATGTATCCCATCCTTAAACTGCGAAGCATAGTTCACCTGAAATCTACCTGTTTGATTTACATTGTTCGTATGCGCATTAATCAGTCTATCGCCCACCGGAATAGGTGTTTTAAGGAGAGCCACATCATTCCACTGGGATAAATAATTGATCAGGTTTCGCATTTTAAACGATTTTAGACCAAGCCAATCCTTCACTTCTACAGGATTATATTGATAGTTATACATCAATTGTAAGGTCAGATCTGGTCTCAACTTATAATTTAAACCAATGGTTGCCATCAGATTCTTTGAACTCAATTTCTGCCAATTTTGATCCACTTCATTGAGCAGATTAAAAGACCAATCCTGCAGTTTCCCATTTCCGGCAGTATCTCGATAAGCCCTGCTAATAGGCACCGCATCATTTGCAATGGGATTACCATTCGCATCTACCAGTTTAAGATAAGGCCAGGCCCCACTTCCTGAGCCAGCATCCAATGCACCATAGGCAATGTTTTGATCAATGCTCGCATCGTGTGCATTTACATTTGCGAAATTGACATCTGTGGTAATTTCTAAAGCAGCGATTGGTTTTACCTTGACGGATGATCTCAAAGTCGTACGGTCATTGTTGGAGTTTATCTTATTATTGGTATTCCCGTCATATCCATCCGTAAAATTATAGGCCACTTTATCCGTGCCACCCGAAAGATTAATGGCATACTGCTGGTTTACTGCATTTCGGTATACGTACTTGGAGTAATCATCTCTGATATCATAAGTTTTATACTTGTCGATCTGTACTTGTGCATCAACTGCTGACACATTACCTTTCCTGACCTCATCGAGTAGTTTCACCACCGGGCTCACCGTCACATAACTATACGTATCATTCAACTTGGAATTGAAATAGCCTTTATCAAAGAGAAATGTTTCGTACTCAATAAAATCAGTACTATTCATAAAAGGCAATGCATAGATATCCGGTCTTTTCTGGACGGTAAGGTTACTATTAAAAGACAGTTTTGTCGGACTGTTTAAAGCTCCCTTTTTAGTCGTTAAGACCAGTACCCCTCCGCCACCATAGATGCCCCATAATGATGTGGCCACCGCATCTTTGAGTATAGATACGGATTCAATATCATTGGGATTGATATCGCGTAGATCCCCTTCGTAGACGACATTATCCAAAATAATCGTCCGGGACGGAGCACCTAGCAGAGCAGACTTGCCACGCATATCAAAGTTATAGTTAGGTACCGTCTCATATTGTGATCGATCTAGCCACCTGTACTCTTTATCTATGCGCACACTGTTGCTCATATTCTCCAGGCGATCGATAATAGTGGAGCCAACACGCTTGTTAAGCATCTTGCTGTCCACAAATTCGAAACTCCCCGTCGCCCGCTCCTTTGGAATCTTTTGGTATCCCGTACTTACCACCTCTACCTCTTCCAATTGATTCTCTAATGGTATCAATTTGACAGTCAATGATACTCCGGCTGTATACGGCAGTTCTAAGTACCTGAATCCCAAGTGGGAGAACGAAACTGTGCCTTTGGGATTGGAGACTGACAATGAAAAGGAACCATCTTTATTAGAAGAAGTCCTACCCTTTTCACCTTCGACTCGGATGGATAAGCCTTGGATCGGCTTACCGTCAGCAGAAGACACGACTGTACCAGTCAAGACTAACAACCCATCCACCCCGCTGTCCTTGCGGGGCGTCTGAGCCGATAAACTAAACATATGAAATACAGCAATGCATGTTAAAAGCATTGTTGTATTCTTTAATGCCTTAGAAAGACAAATCACTTTATTAAAACACGAACAAGCCAGAATAAGCAGGGCTTGTTTGTTCTTCAATGCCTTTGAAAGACAAATAATAACATTGAAAACCAAAAAGTGTAGATTCAGCGCTAACTGTATCATTCCCTTTCCGCTCTTTGGCATCGGCACAGGGGTACGTGCCGACATCATCTGCCTCAAGCTATATACTATACAATCGAAGGGGTACTTTTTATCCCATGTGAATTGAACTTTTTTTGAATTATTTTTTCCAGCACCATTTATAGATGCCAGATGTGCCACCTTATCCAATAAGGCAGACACCAGGTTTGATCTGTTTGTCATCTGCTTATTGTTAAGATCAGTCTACTATTCTTCCAAAGAACTCGTGGATTCGCTTTGTGATCTCCAGTTCATCCAAACTCAGCATAGTTGATTCAGCGTCTGAAAAATTCAACTTGCTCAAGTCTACATAGTCGTTATGCACATGGAAATAAGCAATCAGTACAGCTAATAGGTCGAAACCGAACACCTGCTTTTGGCAGAGCTCTATTACATTTTCATTGGGCCAGCGGTCTGCTGACTTCTTAAGTAGTAATGAAATTGTATTCTGGATGGTGCGGATATCATACTTCTTCCAAAAGTAAGCGATCTTATCCGCGGGATCATAATCCTGATCGTGCACTTGGTATATGGCTAGTTCTAGCGCTAGCACATTTGAATATTTTTGATTCATTTTTAAGGTTCGTAAAGATGACTTTAGTGATGTCCTAACGTTTGAATCGGACATACCTTCCCCCATTGCAAAAAATTTGCATTCCAAAGAGGTGTCATCGCAAAGACCAACTAGTCCTTGCAGGTGTCACTAATAAAGAATTAACAAAATCCCGAAAAGCAGCTCAAAACATTTACAAGGCATTGATTAGGGGGAAATTATGCTACCTCTTATCGGGAAAGATAAAAAACCGACGTGTATTTTATAGAAAAACTATACAATAATTCCTTTATTCATTTGCAAGAATAAATTTTAAATGCTAATTTTAAGTTGTCTAGGCTCTAATAGAGCAATTAAATTTATTATTAACCTGATCACTAGGGAATGTTGCATAACAGACAGATCGGAAAACCTTCAACAAGGGAGTACTTATTTGTATCCTATCAGCGCATTACAAATTGGCGATAGCAGCCCTCTCCTGTTTCGGTTTTTAATATTTTAATTAACTATTCGGGCGCGCGGATAGCGTTCTTTATGGGAATGGTGTGGGCGTACCATTGGCCTACCTCCTGGAGGTAGATTGGATACTGTTGGGGTGTGTTTTCTAGTCGTTTCATAATCATTCATTTTGGTTATTAAACGATGAACTCAGAAAGCTTGAGGAATGGCGTATTGGTTGAAAAACCAATAGGGCGAATTCCAAAGCTCTGACAGAGGTACCGCTAGGACCACCATAACCGAAATTATGGTTCCACAGAGTCTGACATGGAATCCGCCCTATTGGACTAATATCTACAAAGATAAAAAAATCCAATAGAAAGCGAACCCACGATCAACTCATATGGAAAATTAGCGGTTTTCTGTTATGAGTAACATCGTAATGAGAGAGTGTCTCCACCCTCCTTTTGTAGTCGCTTAAATAACTGAAACAAATATACAAATAAAAATATAAAATACAATTAAAAAGAAATTTATATAAATAAATGAGCGATTATGACATTAAATTAGAATTCGGTAAACAAGCAAAGAAGTTTAGATTACACTTTGGTTTAAGCCAAATAGAAGCGGCCAATTTAAGCGAAATGAGCCCTTCTGAATATAGTGATTTGGAAAACGGCACAACAAATTATAATGTTGAGAAGCTACAAACTGTCTCCTCTATTTACGGTTTACTTTATTATCAAATGGGAAACCCCAATTGTAAACTCCCAAACCATTCTAAGTTGCCCGAAGTAACAAAAGCTAAAATTAATTCTCGTGACAAACCACTAAAAGTTTACAATGAAAGATTTATAGTTGAACATCTAACAATCGTATTTGGTAACATGTCCGAAAAATCCGAATTTCTAATCAAAGATATTAGCAATAAAATTATAGAGCAATTTGGTGTATCCTATGATAATGAAGAGATCTCTGGTACAATTAGTAAAAACTTCGCAGGCTCTATAGCAAAAACAGATAAAAAGCAAATTGATAAAAAAGGACGTGGTGCGAAACCGTTTTATTTTATGTTAATAAAGTCTCTACCCAATGATATCGTTCAAAAAGCAATCCAAACGATTGAGAGTGATAAACGAAAGAATTAAAAATTAACTACTAAACTCAAAATTATGTTCTCATTCGGACTTTTAATGTACCTCATATACGGAGGATTTATCGCAATTTGTCTCTACGGGCTGTACCTAGTTCTTTCAAGTCTTCTTGACAGATACCTCGTCGCTAAGCGCGAGCACACCGCAGCATTACGCGAGCAAAGCCAAGCATTAAAGGAAATAGCTTTTTCAATTCGTGAATCAAACGATAACAACGGTACACCGCCAGAGATTATTTAAAGATAATAAAACGCACACCTTAAATATAAACAATATATGCCGTACGTTAAAGGAGACATCGTTTGGGTCCCATACGAAAATAGAGACAAAAAGAAATTGAAACACCCAGCCATTATTTGGGAATATTCTGACGACGACACTAGTTTTATTGGCATAATGCTAACTCATGCGGAACCTAACGGAAGATTTGAAAATATCCTCATGAAAGAAGATCATTTTCTTAGTGAACATGAGGTAACATTTCTCAATACGCATTTTGTCAATCAATTATTTAATAAATTTCAAGATTGGGGGCCTTTTTACAAGGCAGGGAGGTTAACTGGTGAGGGAATAAGTTTTATTGAAGAGCATTTGAAACAAGCCTCTCCTTTAAATTTTGACGACTATATAAAGCGATGAGAATAATAATTTGGAATGAAGATAACGAATACTTTTATGGGGAAATCGATAATGATTACGTAAGGGTATGGAACCAAACGAATGATCTTTTTTATTACGGTCACCTTTATGGTACTGAGTTTAGAATTCACAATGAATACAAAGGATGGTTATGGGGAAGAATTGAAGGAACTGAACTAATATTTTGGGATGAGAATAATAATTACATGTGGGGAAGAATAGAACCTTGATAAAAATAAAACACTACAAACTTAACAAACAAATACAACATGGCAACAACAGATTTTAAAACTTGGATTTACGAAAACGTTGATATAAACGATATCAACGAAGTATGGTCACTTTACCAGGCAGTAATTGGTGAAAGCAACGATTACCACCCTTATTCGGCAACCCGAAAAAGCGGTATTCTTTTAGTACAACATTCTAATCAAAGTGATCCTCTTGTAATTGCATCTGAAGAAGCTAAATCTGCATTTATTAATATACTAGAATATCCATATCTCGAACAAGGTGGAATTGAGTTAGCAAAAGCTTTCGAAGATCACATGAGCCATGACTAGAAATAGTATTATTAGTCAAACGTTCATCAGTATGAAAAACTAGTACCAAAACTTACGAACGCATCCGTCTTCAATGATAGAACGGAAAAGATTTCCTGGTATTTGGAGGCCTATAACGAGATGAATGTGGAAAGTATGATAACAGATTTTGCTGATGATATAAATTTCCAAAATATTAAGAACAATGAGCAAACCATGTACTTGTGAGGAATTGAAGAATTTAAGAAACAGGCTCTAGAAGCCCTCTCCTATTTCAGCGAGCGAGAGCAGTCCATCGAGACAATGAATCATTCTCATAGTTCGACCGAAATTGTGATCAGCTATAGAGCGATCGCCGCGATGGATTTTCCAAATGGCTGTACCAATCTCTCCACTCTTTTGAATATGATGGGCAGATACGTAAGACTATGAGACTATTTACACCACCAATCCAATTGAAGGATGCACCGTCAGATCCGTAAAATTACAAAGACTAAAGGTGCATTCGGTTCTGAGTAGGCTCTTATGAAGCTGCAGCTTTATGCTTTTGTCCATGCAACAACAGTAGTCCCATTTCTACTCATTACTGGTTTAATCAGACCTTGATCTCTTAACTTATAAAAAATAGCTTTCATTTTGTTTTCTGATTTTATACCTGTTAATTCCCTAGCCTGTCTATTCTTTACCTTTTCAGAATTATTAAGAAACTCAATTATCGATTCTTCTGGTGATGCAATTGGAGAGTGTGCAATTGTAACCTTTACGTAGTTACCCTCGACCTTTAAAATTGGCTCTTTCAATCTCCAATCTTTCATTTTTTGAAAAGCCGTATTTAACCCTTCCCCCATATCCTTATTCGGTGGATTTCTATATCGATTTAAAGTTCTAACGATTTTAGTATTTCTAGAATAACGAGATTCCAGTATATTTTCCTCAGTAACATAGCCGGGAAGTTTGCCAGGACTATTAATTTCAATTCGATTGTTAAATATTAAAATATGAACATCGTCGGAAATGGAATAGTCTCTATGAATTACAGCGTTAACCAGTATTTCCCAAATTGTTTCTTCTGGATATTTAACAGTGTCAAGTCCTTTGGGCGTCCATATCTTGACATTAGACATTAGTGATGTAATAGTTTCCGATGCTTTATGAATTTGCTCGTACAGGCTTCCCTCAATATTTACCTGCTCTTTAAGATGTTCTCGTTCTGGTGTTTTTTCTGCTGTATCATATCGAGTAATTTTGATACCGCATTTTCTAGGTAAAATAGCAACAGGATTATCATTAAATAATAATAGTCCAGACATTTTAGGTTCATATGAATTTCTATCAACTAAGTTCTGATTCACCGTGAAGTCAATAGGGTCCGATTGAGGAGAATAGTCAACAAGAAAACGTTTTATCTCATTTGATTCAAATATATCCTCTGCCGTTGCATCTCGGTAAACTAAATCTTCGTATGAAGTTTCGCCTTTTGCAAAAGATAACTCCTGTATTTTTTGCGGCTCCTTTAAAGGAAGTGATTGTGCTGAAACCCTAATATATACGGTATTGTCTGCTGTATTGTGGACCTTTTCACTTTTTTCAACAGTAATTTGAAGAGCGTAAGTGTTGTCTAGTACACTCTGAAGAAATGTCGCAACATAAGGAATAGATGGTTTAACTTCCATTAAATTTTGAAAAACAAAATTTAATTCTTCTTTTGTATTAAAGCCACTCCATCGATTGGAAGCAGAAGGTTCATCTTTATCATCTTTTACCCCAACAATAAAATCACCCCCGTCAGCATTAGCAAATGCACAAGCTATTTTCTGTATTTTTTTTCCGTCAATTTCTTTCGCTTTTCGGTCATAAAAATGTCCTTCTTGTCGAGTTGATAAATCTATAATTTCACTACTTTGAATTATCTTTTCTTTCATATTGTTATTCTTGATGGCTATTTCTCAAATTGCTACTAACGGTTCGACAACTTGGAGAATATAGGTCTACAAATTGGGCGAAAAGTTCGTTCTAAAATTAACACAGCAGGTACTGCGAGCTTTTTACTAAATTAACAAAAAAAAGCAAATGCTCACAGAATTAATCGCATTATATGCAAAGAGTTTTATTAAGCTGCACTAGATCTGAAGTGTGAGAGGGGAAAAATGGTATATAATCCCCAAGAGTACCATAACCTGCAATTGGGACTGTATAATCTTCTCTAGCAGCAATCAACATACGGTCTCCAATATTAACATAATTAGGATCAGCAAGTCGATGATTCTTACTACATAAGCCATGAGTCAGAATATATTGGATATTTTGCCAATGCACCATACGGAAAATATAGATTGGGTCAGGAGTAGCCATTTTGTGAACAAAGATATAAATTATTAAACACTTTGCATACTGGCCAAAAACTCTTTAGATTGCCCATCATTTAGGACAAAACCAATATATTCGTCAGTAGTCAAGATGAGTAGCAAAAGATCACCCGTCACAAACTTTCGATTGAGACGGGTGATTCTGAACTCTTCTGTACCAAGAGCCTTGCCATAATAAATAAAATTGCATAGCGAAGTCAGCTTTGAGTCGTACCATAAAACTTGTATATCAGCATGGACATTCTCCCCTTTCTTAAACGATTTGGGAAATAGTTTTTTTCCATCGCCCATACGAACGTATACCCCACTCTGGTTGGAACCGTTGCTACCAACATCATTTGGTGTCAGATATTTATAAAAATAACCATCACTATTGGCTACGCACTCCAACGCTTTTGCAACTATGTTTATCATAATTATTAATTTTTATGTCAAATAACAAACAAAACCTTGCCTACTGCAGCTGCAAGCAAGAACATAAGCTATAAAGTTCCTTCATCGTAGGAGCCTCTCCTTTGTGCAGTGCATTACCAATCTCATCCAGAACAGAATAGAATTTCGCATTCTTCGCCTTGAAGATCTCTCTCTCACGCTGAAAAACAGATCTAATATCTCCCTTGTTCTCTATACAACTATTATAGTGGGATAAGACAAAATCGTACGCAGCCAGCCATTTACTCTCTTCTTTGACAGCGATCTTATCAAAAATATTTGGTTGCGAAATCCTCACTTCATTTAGATATTCCATTTCAAATGCGCGTAGATTGTCCGATACATCTTCCTTATTATTTATCGCTGATACGATTTTATCAAATTTATTCTGCTGGTTGGCGGTATAGGTTCTACCTAATATCATCCCCAGTTTTTGATAATATGCAGCAGTCTTACTATACATCAGTACATTCTCATAAAGCTTAGAAAAGTCTACATGTTTTATTCCTTTTGATGCCTTATCGGTTGCTTTCTTGGCGTCTTTGGATGTCAACAAACGCAATATCGATGTCTTAAATAGATCTGATTCAATAAACTGTTTGATCTCACTCGATTTGCTGATAGCATCCCAGAGTTCTTCTTTCTTAGAATATTCACCCAAATCATCGCTCAACGCATATTTTTTAATCAGATTGTTCATCAGATCCATTAAACTGTAGCTCATCTCCAAAAACGACTCATCAAACTGCTCCTGCTTCCAGATCTTAGCGAGATCGAAGACCATATTGGTTTTTATCGCTCCAGCGTATTTGTAAATAATCGCTATGGAGTACGGCACTACGGCAGATCGCAACTGACCTAACGAGTTCTTACCTGCTCCATATTGCTTTTCTAAAGTTCTGAAAAGCATAATCCGAGCGATGGTCTCTTCAAAGAAATCGCGATCGATAGCAGGAGCCTTTTTCTTCTCTTCACCGGAGATGATTTCGATGAATGACCTAAAGATCTTCTCGCCTCCTTTTTTGACCATATAAGGTTGGTCTCCCCAAGACATATAGTACTTAGCCAGCTCTTCTTTTGAGAAACGTCTCTCTTTAGGATACTCATTATTGATCCTAGTCTTGGCTGCAGGATTTTTTCGAATCAGGGTATTGAATTCGCCCTTAAACCTTTCGAAAAACCATTTCTTTCCTGTGGGTGTTAAGGTACTTTCTGAAACTGCTTTCAGCTTGACCAGCTGTTCATTTCTAGACCTTAGATCGGTAGAAGACACTTTGGACTGAGCATTGGAGTAAATACTGATCTGCGATATAAATTCATTGAGTTTGTCCTCGTCTGTATTCTTAGCAACATTAATTTTTGCCATTACCCGAACTTTGGATATATCCAGGCCTTCTTTTTTGGAGAAATATATAGATGCTGTGGTCTGTCCACCATTCACGATCTGGAAGTCTGTGAGAGACTTCAAAATGTACTGTCCGTTATTCTCTTTAAGTTCTGAATCTACCGCTGTTATAGTCATACCGTTGTTATAGGCGATAAAGAGTTCAGGGGTCTTCTTAATGGTATCACGGATACCTTGATTTACGCCTTTGAACTGAAGGAAAGAACGTACGTTTTTTTCGAGAATACGTGTACTGTATTTACGATACAGTTCCGCAATCAGTGCCGCAGGAAGCACACATAAGTAGGATTCGAAATGTTCTTCGTCTGCTGCTCTGAGAAGATGTATCTCTCCAGGATATAGATTTTCAAAATTGACAACGAGAACTTCCCTATTACCCTGGGAGATAAGGACATTATATATAAAATTAAGATCGATAAGTCTTTTAAAGACACTTATTGATTTGGATCGGCTCTCCTTTCCAACCGTATATTTAAATGTGATATTATCATCGTCAAACTCAATCTTCTTTGGCTGCGGCTCCGCACCTCTTTTTTCTACCGTTATGGCGGTCGATACTAAGAAAATCTCGATGACGTCGATCTGTTCTAACCCCTGTGTTGAAGATAAAAAATTCACAAGGGCTTTGGCAGGACTGGAATCTTGCACATCTTCATCAAGATGCTTCTTTATTGATTTATTGACAAACTTGAATGCTTTATTAAACTGCTGGTCGTAATAGCTTTTTTGAGAAATCAATAAGTCTTCTTCTAGAGTTGATACATCAATCGATACCTCATCCACGAGAAAGATTTGTAAACGTTCGCCCGATTCATTGATAACATAGCCATTCACTTTCAAATTATCTACTTTATTAAGATGAAAACAGTCATTATAGTCCTCAGAATCGACTAGTTTGGCATCATTAAGGAATGGCATTACATTGGTCAAAAAGTCCTGCTCAGAAATAAATTTTTCGTCGTCTTGACATTCTTCTAATAAATCTATTCTATACTTTAATAGTTCACTGATCTCCATATCAATTAAAGGGATTGCTCTTGTTTAATAAATTCGGTTAAATTGGTCAGGCGGATTTGGTAACGTACCTTATGTATACTCTGAAACAAGAAATCTCTCTTTAGCCTTGGAAATCCATCTGCTAAACAGTCATAAAAGACAATCCTAGCTGCTTTATACCTATAATTGTCATAGCTTTCTAGTTCATTGAAACTAATATTTTTTTGTTTCAATCCTTCAACAATGAATGAAAGATCCCCTCCGTAGGCTATTACTTTATCTTTTATGCTATTAATAAGATCTTTAAGCGATATTCCCTCGATATAGTTCTTATCAATATCAATGACGACCAAGTCTAAAGACTTTCCTAAATCTTCCTGTAACTGGTACTCGCTGGAAATATTGACATCGAGTGAACGACCGGGTTTGGTTTTCACCTCAAAATCAATATCTGGGAATTCGAAATCATGCCCTTTATCATAAGGTCCTACCCAACTCTGCTCAATCTCTGGAATTGTAAATCTTGGTGAAGACTGAGATAGAAGAAAGTCCATAAAACATAGTTCACCAAAAAGTCCTATTAAAACCTCTTCGGATAATTTGGAAACTCGCTTTTCATCAAAGAAATAGGCCCAGCGGTTAAACGTCCTAAAAAACTCTTTGACACATGCTTCTTCATCTTCAATCTTATATACTTTATTGTATATTGAAATCACAAAATCATTAAAAAGATCCCAGAAGTACTCATCGAGCACGCGGATAATAATACGATCTTCAGCAGGAAGATAGACTATAGAAAGGTTAGAAAATTCATTTTTATCAAGATATTCTTCCTTTAAGCTAACAGCCTTCAAAGTCAGGCAACGCTTTCCATCGGTATCAATTCCTATAGAAAGATCCGGTCTACAAACCGAATCGATCCGTAAGATCTTTATCGAACCGTCTGGGTGTATAAGCTGCCACTTTTCATTCAAAACAAATGCATCCATATTTTTCGGCATTAAACATTTTCAGCATCATGAGGCATACCAGCATCTGGATCATCCTCATCTCCGATATCTTCTGATTGATCATAGTCTCCGACTACATACTCGCCACCTGGATCAGGATCTATTTTAGGGAAGCCAATGGCTATACCAACTAGTGGCACTTTTGGAATCTTATCAAAACCTCTTTGTGTGTAAGAAGCTTTCATTTCTTTTGTTTGATCTTTATCATCGACAAGGTATATTGCTTTCATATCCATCAAGTACACAACTATAAGCCCATCTTGATCAGACATCTCCTCACGATATATACGCTCAGGTGGATTTAACTTCTCAGCTTTTTCTAGTGCTTTTTTTTCACTATCTCCCTTGCCTTTTTTTAGATAGTACTCGATCTTTTCGTTAATAAATTTTTGTTTGGCCTCTGCTTTTTGCGGGTCGGTAAGAAGTAAAGAGAAATCTTTTCCCGAAGATACAATATTGGCCGATCGGTTACCTGCAGCAAACAGACCTTTATTGATAAAATCACTGTAATAGGTATCCTTTTGCTTAGGTCCTGTACGTACAGTCAATTCTATCCTTTTGGAAAGTCCGGTTTCGTCTGTCTCTAAAAAAACTTTAGACGCCCCTGTTAACTTGATAGCGATAGTCCAGTTTTTTAAGAAATGTTTCTCTTCACAAAGCTCAATGAATTTAATAATACTGGACATTTCAAAATCGCAGTAATTATTTGGCAAGTCGAGAAATTGCAATGCTCCTTTTATATCTGTACGGTGCAACAAAAATTCGTCCTTGAGCTCCAAATTCTTACCTTCGAAATAATTTCTAAAGCTATCCCAAGTGTTTGATACCTCTGTTGCACTGGAAACATTAAACTTGGTAGTCTGCACAAGTTGATCCTGATAAGACCATTTGACTTCATTTGTCTTTTGTAGAATAGACGGTCGTGTAATTTTGAGTGTACCGGGATGCTTGCGCACGCGCAGTTCATAATCTTTTGGTTGCTTACCTTCCCGTCTCATTTTCGTAAATTCGATTTCTAACTCTTCGATTGCTCGGGTTGTGGAATCAAATTTTGACACTGCATCTGACGTCGTAAATATCTTGCAACAGTCCAAATAACCTGGTCTATAGCCAAACCAACGTCCCATCTGTAATAGTGTGTCCGAAAAATTGGTGTTTCGCAAGAAGTAATTGATCGTCAACCCCTCCAATGTAAAACCTCTAGATAACCTATTTCCTCCAACAGCGATATATTTTGCACCTTTTCCAAATTGATCTTTCTCATAAACCAGTTTATCGCCAGTATCACTATTGACAGCAACGACATTTATCCCTTTTATGGATTCGTCCAGAAGATGCTTTAGCTCATTGAATGTTCTGGGCAACAGAAATTCGTCTCTATAATCATCCGCTACATGGTATTTTATATTCTCAACAATGTAGGCGTAATATCTATACCAAAGCTTTTGGAAATAACTGTAAATGGATTTTTCTGATGTCGGTAGATCGCTAGTAATTCTGCCTGTTATTTCATTTATGAGTTCCTGTATCTTGTCCTTAGTTTTATTTTGCCAAGGGATAAATCGAGAAACATGAACTAGCATCGTGTGGTGCGGGTTTGAAATAGATGAGCCTGTCATCGCTGACTGCCTGCTATATCTCAGTGCAATACTTAGGATAAAACATCCTACAGCATCTTTTAAGGATTCTGGTAACTCCTTTGGAAAAGGATCTGTTTTCTTGGCTGCTCTAGTTTTCGTATCGCTTGCAGACGCTGGACGAATAATACCGTCCTTTTCTACGACACGCTCAGGAAAATAGGTATTATAATCATAGATCGTCTCAATGATTGGCAGCTTTTTCACATCATCATCATAGACCGTCTCGAAAAGCTGTTTTGCTCCTATGTAGTTAGATGGATTCTTTAGCAATTCAATAAAATCATCGGGATATATGTTGTCTACCAGTGAAAACTCTCTATTAACGACCTCGCCGTTCATTTTATCTTTGATAACCCACTTCTTTATGCCTAACTTATTACGATCTGCTAGAACATTTGCAAAGGGTGTGGCTGTATAACCGAGGTAGGACTTTTTTGTAAATAAGGC
This sequence comes from Sphingobacterium sp. HMA12, assembly GCF_002933815.1. Classification (GTDB taxonomy): domain Bacteria; phylum Bacteroidota; class Bacteroidia; order Sphingobacteriales; family Sphingobacteriaceae; genus Sphingobacterium. The sequence continues at coordinate 750,795 of NZ_BEYR01000001.1, read as the reverse complement.
TAAAATAGCCCGAATATGGCCATTTATTGTACTGGCTTCTTCTATTCCCTTTTTACCAAGGTTATTTAAAGAGGCGTTATCAGCTTCGTCATCTACGATCAATAACGGAAGATCATGTTTGTCCTTTCCTTCTGGTAGGTGTTCGTTCAACCACAGTAATAAATTCTTTAATACGCCTGAGTTCTTTTTGCAAACAAGAATATTTCTTCGGTCCAGAGGAAAATCAGCTTCTTTTAAGGTTTTCTTAAAGTCAGATTTATAGGAAGTTGGTGTTGTGAGTTGAATCTCGGTAAAGTTTGAAATGCTACCCACTCCTTTTGCTCCTTTCTTTTGATTTTTCTTATCTATAATACCATAACCGATGACCTCTTCTTCAACGCGCTCTTGCGTCTGAGCTCTCAAGTCTTCCATAATACCAGATAGCACAATAATCAACTTATAACCACAGTCAACAGATCTGTTGATAACAGCGTTAAAGTTGCCCGTCTTACCAGACTGGACACTACCAACCACCATACCCTTACAATAAAATGGAACCTGCGAGTTGGGATCTCCAAGCTTTTCCATAATGCTTTCTGAAGACATTCGTATTGAATCGACGACTTTATCTGCTCTTCCCTTTTGCTTAAGGTATCTAAGGTATCTTTCTAGATAATTCTCGGTTCTGACGCTAATTTCTTTCTTTCGCTCTTCAGTAAGCCAAAAAGGGTGATTGGATTTCACTATTGATTCTGAATCTTCAATATTAATCGGATGTACGGATAAGTATTCTTTGACAGCAATGTTATAAGCGTGATTTTTTGAATCTTGATCTAACTCGGCAAATTCGCTGGAAATAATTTCCATTTTTGTAAAAACATTATCCTTTATTTCCCCAAATATAGAATCAACAACTTTCTCGTATCTTTTTAATGTGTCCTTAATAAGGGCTTTGATGAGTTCTAAGTAGTTCATATTACTGTATAAGGTTTAAAATTGATTTTGGTAGTGTATTGGCTTTTATCCCCATATTGGGGATTATTGAATCCTTTATTACATCTTTTGGTATTCCTGAAGAAATCAGATGATTTATAGTATCAAGTAGAGTTCGCTCTTCGCTGGCCGAATTAACTTCTATTTTCTCAAAGTCAACATCCTCATGCACTTGTCTAATTTTATTGATCTGGGTATTGATCATGCGTAATAGCATACGTAGATTAGATTGATCTTTTGTACTGATTGAAGCTAAGAGAGTCTCAACCAATGGAAACTCTTCGTTTATCTCAACTAATGCTCCTTTATTCGTTGCCTTCCTTTGAAAAAGGTCTCTATTTCTTTTGGTATTGTTACTTGCTATTCTCTTTATTCCTCTATTGAAATACTCTTTCTGCGCCTCTTCTTTTAACTCAGCGATGTACCGATAGAAGGCATTTCGTAATTCATATGGAATCTTAATTTGTGATTTGGATACGTTAAGATGTATCAGGTGATCAATCTTATTTCCCAGATCTACCTTCAATCTCGCTAGTTGAAGATTGGCTGATTTCCGAATTAGTCCATTCCAGCCACCAAAAAGTATGATCCTATCGGCTCTGTAGATGTAAATTCCTTCTAAATCCAATAGACTATTGAACTTGGTCGTCCATAGCGATGTTGTCTGTTTTGATTCTTCTATACTCCGTACCGGTAGCACATAACCTTCCAGTTTGATAGCTTCGCCACTAAATAGTGCTTGCTTAGGTACTAATAGTCTGAGATCAGCTACGTCGGAAGGAAATGGACTAAATGGTTGGAGCATCGTATTATTTATCCTAATTGAAAATGGCTTCTTCTTATTTTCTAGAAAACGATGAAACACCAGCGATAAATAATCTGATGTAACTTCGGCTATTTCTCTCTTAATGGCTTTTAATCCGTTTTCATGACTAAGATATGTTTCGAACTTGAATAGACCATCCCAAAGAATAATCGTATTGGGTTCGAACTCTTTTACTCCATTTAGGTATTGCTCTGACAATAAATTAAATCTCTCGAGAATATCGGTGATTTCTTCGTCTGTATTAACTATAACACGCCATTTTCCTACATCTTTTAAATAATCGACATCCCATGTTCTAGCATTATACGAACCACTTCCCTTTTTACGCGATAGAACGGTAAACTTTCTAGTCTGTGAAAAAGAAGCAGTTTTCATTCCTAAACCGAAACGTCCTAAATCAATACGATCTCGACCAGCCTCCATTAGTGAGCTTGGGAACTTCATATTTTGAATTAATTCCAACTCTGTCATTCCCTCTCCATTATCTGCTATGAAAAGTTTAAATCTAGGCCCTTCTAAGTCAGTCAGAACCTCAATATTGGATGCCTTAGCTGAAATGGAGTTGTCTATTAGGTCTGCTAATGCACTCTCTAACGTATACCCCTGCTCCGATATGGATTTAACAAGATATTCGGGATTAGGAATGCTATCTTCGTAATTAATCTGTATATGGTCTGGCTGTGTCATCATAAGTTAAAGGTTCTATCTCTATTTATCGAAAAGCTTCGTTTATAATCTTTTGGCTAACTGTCCAACTTACTTGAATAGTTGTATACACATATTTTTCAGCACCAATCTGCACAACAGGATTTTGAAGAATTTGGATCTTAGGTACAGCTGAAATATTGGATATCAGACATAAATAGTAGTCTTCTCCTATACGCTTTGCAACTTCCCATTCTTTATTAGTGAATAATATACCGCCTTCCTCGCCATCTCTCCCTTTAACTTCTACATAAATAGTTCTAGTTTTCGATTCAATTAAAAAGTCATATCCAGTACCTAAATCGCGACAGTCTTTTAATTGTCCTTGAAAAGCAGTGCTTCCCGCTTTAAACTGATCTATAAAATATTCTTCGGCTGCTCTGCCTGTAATACCACGAGGGACATAAACAACATCGCCTTTTGATTTAATATTACCACCTGAGACGATATTTTCTAGCTGTTTGATTTCTGGGTCATCTGGTTGATGCGACTTCGAAAGAATATCTTTTACCAGCTCATATACTGTTGGTTCGTCTAAATCGGCTAAAGCATTGATAGTATTCAACACTCCTATACTCATTGCCCTTTTGTGCCAACCTTTACGATGTGGATGAACAACATCAAATTCATCGCGTCTAAACTTAACATAGTTAGGTAATATACTCAAAGCTTCTGCTATCTTATTAAAGGCCTCTTTATCCGTTTTATACCCTAATTTATTCAACGCGATCTTATCAAATCTCGATAAATAATATGCTACTACATGTGCTAACTTTCTATTACTATCCATTATAACATACTCTTATAAAATTTGCTCAGGAAGTACTTCATTCATTAGGTTACGATCTACACCCATAACAGCAAATATTTCAGACACCACCTCTGCTATCTGAAAAGCCAAATATGGTGGTACTGCGTTTCCAACTTGATGGTATTGCTGCGTCCTTCCACCATAGAAATAATAATTATCTGGGAATGTCTGTATGCGTGCCGCTTCCCTTACCGTCAGACTGCGAGCCTGAAATGGATCATAGTGAATAAAATAATGCCCATCCTTGGATATATGACTGGTAACTGTAGTCGCAGCATCATCAGGCTGTTGAACCCTAAAGCGATCATTAAACTTTCCTGAGGTCGCATTCTCATGATCTGGCAATAAGTCATTGCCTGCAGCCGCATAATCATGCATTTTTGGAAATGTTCCTTTTTCCTGTGTAAATTTTGCAGCAAAGTAATAACGGTAAATATCCTGTAATAAATGGCTTCGAGATACGTGATGTGAAATACCTCTTAAATTTGGATCAAAAAACCAATCGTATACTGGTGATTCCCTATCTAAATCATAGGTGTTAGAATTAACAAACTCTTTACCTAAAGAGTGGGCAAACCTCGTTCTTAAAGCTTGGCTTTCTAAATTCTCATTCAAGTTACTATCAAAAGCTAAAATAGAGTCAGACCAAGTCTCAAACGTATCAGCTACTTTTACGTATTTTCTTTTCTTTTTGCGTTTGCCCTCATCATCTACAATCCATTCGGCAGATTCAAATGACCTGGTAATGCCGCTTCTTAATTTAGGTAACCCACCAATAACATCCCTTAATGTTATTGGTTCCCGATTAACAAGCACATCAGGCGTAATATTTATATCACTACGTATCCCTAATAAAATGACACGATGTCTCTTTTGGGGAATACCATAGTTCTCTGACTTAATCAAAAAATCTTGAGGATTAAACACAGGTTCCCCATTGAACAAATTTCTTTGTCTAGGCAGTGTAGATAAAGAATACACACGGTAACGCACTCTATTTTCATCAAGTACTTCCACAAATGGAACAGTGGGATCTCTTAGATCGTTAAGAATCTTAGAGAAAATACTTTCATTGTCTGTCGTTCTAGCAGAGAGTAGGCCTTTGACATTTTCCATTACAAATACCGATGGACTATGCTCTGCTATGATCCGAAGATATTCTTTATACAACCCCACCCTTTTATCTTGGTCTTCATCAAGTACAGTCTCTTGCCTACGTGATCTTCCAACCAAGGAATAGGCTTGGCAGGGAGGCCCCCCAATAAGTACCCAATCGGTACGTCCATTTAACGCTCCAACGATTCGTCTGTCAATTTCTTCGTTTGTGGTAGCATAGGGGTCCCCTTCTTCCGCTGTACCCAATGTTGCACACCACGCTTCTTCATCTGCTTGTTTAAATTGCTCCGGGTATCTTCTATAGAGCTCATTGATGTCAATCTCCCCTCTTACGAATTCATAATAATCTTCAGGAGCTTGGCCTTCTGGAAATTGTCTAAAAAAGCTACGCAATCGTAGTGTCTGATGGGCATAAGGATCTTTCTCAATAGACAACTTAATTTGGAATATACGATTTCCTTCGTTATCTGTGATAGATGAAAAGCCTTCTCCAAGCCCACCAGGCCCTGCAAATAAATCTATTATTGGAATTGGCATTATTCAAAATCTTTGTGGTTAAAAAAATCTTTTACAGTACTCCCCATTGTAGTAATCAATTTTTCGAGATTGACTACAGAAATATTTCTTTTGCCATTTTCAACCTCACTGATATAAGTCTTATCCACCTCAGACTCATAGGATAACTTCTCCTGTGTCAACCCTTTATTGGTTCTTAGTATTTTAAGATGTTTACCAATCTTCTCTTTAATATCCATATTGCAAACTCGGTAATTTTAGACTATAAGTCAATCGGATATAAGTGAACTTTCACCACATTTTTGTTATCATTTAACTCAAATTAAAATTCAAATAGATTTTTTATTGAGAAAATCAATAATGAGAATTAAAAAATTCCCGTCGTTATAAAAGGATTATCATAAAGTAAAAGACGCATAAATTTATAATAATCGCGGTCGGGTAAAAGGGATTATCTCTGTATATCTGCTGCAAGTATCATGTGTTATTATAGATTGCAAAACAGGGTCTTACAATGATATCTAGTTAAAAGGTACAATAATATCTATCATTATCCTTAAATTTGAATAATGGCTAACTACGATGATGAAAATGATAGGATACATGTACCACGCTTTGAAGAATCAGCTGGTTTCTATACTACCTCAAAGCGTAGCTTTAATATGTCCAAAATCAGAAGTAATAATTCCAAACCAGAACTTATCCTCCGAAAAGCGCTGTGGTCAAACAATATCCGATTTCGCCTCCACGACAAATCCCTTCCGGGAACTCCCGACATCGTAATCAAAAAATACAAACTAGCGATATTTGTGGATGGTGAATTTTGGCATGGATTCGATTGGAAGAACAATAAGGAAAGTATTAAGTCTAACCGCCTATTCTGGATTCCCAAGATCGAACGCAACATGCAAAAGGATATGCGTGTGAATAAAGCGCTCCGTGATATGGACTATGTGGTATTTAGGTTCTGGACACAGGACATTCTCAAGAACCTCCCTAAAATATTGAATCAAATCGAACTATTTCTTGAAGCAAGAAGGCTATGGAAATAGTAACACATGACTTAGCTACTTTCTCCCTATACTAGCGTAATGACAAGTATATATTGAGATAGAACCCTATCCCTTTGATTTCCTCGTTTTTACCGTAAGGCAGGGCATAGTATCAATAACGCCTCACTCAGAAATAGGCCACATCCCTATTCCTTAGATTCGCCATATTGCGATAGCGCTGAGAAATATGATTACTCAGTTTTTAGACTTCAAAAAACTAAAAAGATCATCAGGTGTATCAAACTCGTAAAAAGACTCCCCGGTAGAATAATAACAAAGGTATCCTGATCCGTCCGATTCTAGTACTAAAGTCACTGACATATTTTTGCGAATCTCATATTGTTGCAATGCTTGAACAAAATTGTTAATTGATAAACTCATAACTTTATATATTTATTTTGATTGATTAAACTCAAAAACCTTACGATGCCCCTTTCGTATTAATTTGTATTAATATTATTGCTTATTTCAAATAAGTATCAATACTTAAATATAGTCATTTTTGACTATATTTCCAAATAATTTCATCATTAATTTTATAATATTTTTCGGAGATCAAAGATTAAGTCGCACTATAATTCTTGAAAAAATAAAACGGTAAACAGCCAGCAACCGAAGGGCGGTAGCATCTGCCCGGAGGGTGATAGGCCACAAAAGAGCGGATGGGAAAAGAAATAAGGATAGGTAGATATCCTTTGATTTCAGGTTATAGAGAAGTTAACCACAAGCCAGAAATAGCTTGTAGTTTGTCCGATGAGATTCCCTTAATCATTCACCTTCTATCAAAGAAATTCTTTTGTTCAATTTTTTAAGGATGTCCTCAATTTCTGAGACCTTTTTTAAAAGTGACTGTTTATCCCTCGTCGATGTATCCTGCCGTTTTCCCCTAAGTTTAGAAAGCTCAGCCGGACTTATCCTCTCAAGGAGTTTATATAATTCTGTTTCCATGTTATCTATTGATTATTTTTATAAAAGTCGTTAAACTTATTGTTCTAAAAGCTTTAATACTTGAAGCCTTAAACCTTTCAAGCAAGGGACTAAATATAAAAATACGCTTTAAGAAACCAAAAACTCTCTGATATATATTGTACTAGCTAATTAAGAGAAATGAAAAGTCCTAGTACGAAATTGGAACCCTTCTTAATAGTAGCCAACAGAACAGCTTAAATTATTAAAATACGACAGCAATTGTTATACTTGAAAAAAAACTAATTATGGAAATGTTTACAAAAATTTTATTGATCATCCTAGAAAAAGTAATCGTCGAATTGGCGAAAACTGGAATCTTAAAGCTATTAAGGCAAATTCAATGGAAAGATAATCTTTATGCATTAAAAAGATTACTACTGAAACAATTTGATCTAGAAAACATAAAGGCGAAAGTGAATGAAATATTGCAGTCCGAGCATCTCTACACACTTTCCAAGAAGGTTATGTTTGTTACCCTGCAAAGCACGTATGTTATCAGTGGTATGATTTTTCTGATAGCGCATGCGCTTTGCAACAATATTTTATTTTCTATTATGATAGCATCCTCGGTAGTCATTGCTGTTGAGATACCATATAGAATGCTGATAAATAAGGCTAAACCCTAGCCGCCACTTCATGCACTTATGAATTAAAAAAGCTTCCCCCTAACCGGCAGAGGGAAGCAATTTGGCTAATCTGTTGGTCGAACTAACCGTAAACCGACGTTGTGGTTCTTCAATACCTAAAGATAAGCATGCTATCCGAAATAACTATTGATCATTTCCTAGAAAATGTTGATCAAAACCGATCACTTAATCAACCGAACTCAGATTCACTAGACCAAATAGATAATTTTCCGACAGGAAATCACAATAATAAGATATCCCGTATATGACCTAATTAAACTTAATAACAGCATTTTTAGAAACCGGTACGGTAAGAGACGAGTCCAATATCGGAGCAGAATTGCTTGAATTGTGCGATAATCCATTGACTATATATTTCGTTCCTGAATTAAAGGACATCACGGGCGAATCCATGACTAGCATATCGTAAATATTTGCAAACGATACATTCGCATTGCTTGTATTTCCGCAGACAACAAATGTCTTAGGAACCATTTTAGATCGTGTTGTTCGTATCAAATTTGTAAAACATGAACTTTTAATATAGTCTTGTACACCAATCCGTAGGGAGGATGTTCCGTCGTATAAAAAATTATCAACAGCTACGTTTTCCCCCATAATATCCAAATGGCTAACATTTGTCGCTATATTATCCGATACTTTTAGCCTCAGATTACGGATAGCATATCCTTTACCACGAGTGAGTAGAAAGCTTCTATTTGAGGTTAAGAAAGCTGCATTTACATTGAGAATGTTAATATTGGTATTTACGATAGAAACATTTGCATAGTTGTTTACTGAGGATGACAAACCGGTTGACAAAATACTGCCACCAGCAGTAGTATTTCCGATATAATTGATATTATCTATTGTTATATCCAGACCGTCAATCGATATATCCGTTCCGGAAAGTGCAATATTCGCTCCGTCAATTCTGCAATTTTTGAAACTCACACCACAGGTGAGATCTGCACTACTCCCTAATCTAACAGCGTATTTATCGACAAGATCCTTTGCAGGTAATGCAACGCAATTGTTAAAATTAATTCTCTTTTGTGAAGCTACCGTTGGCCCGCCTTGTGTTATAAAATAGTTAGAATAACTTTCAATAGTGATATTTTCAAACTTCAGATCTCTTATGCTTTCCGTATTAACTGGAGCAATCTGAATAGCTCCGTCAACATAATTGGCGTATACATTCCTAACCTGTAAGTTATAATTGCCCTGCATTTGTAGAAATATTGAACATCTATCAGCTAGCGTCGAAGCATAAAATTTTAAGCCATCCAAAATGGTGTCAGCATCTAATTTTATCGCTGAAACCATCGGGTACTGCATTGCATCAGCATAGACTGTTAGATTATAAATTTTTATACCACGACAAAATCCTGATCCTGACAATTTCACAGCCCTTTTAGATATGTTTCTGAATATACAATCTGAAATCGTGATATCAAAATAATTGACACCTCCTGCAACGCTATAGAAACGAATACCATCAGCATCTAGATAGCCAGAATATGTATTAAAGTCTAGATCATCATCAAGTATATTTACAATGTTTTCAAAGATACATTCTCTGATGACGCCATTGCTGCTATTGCTAGTAGGTGTTGTTGGCTCTGAACCGTTGTACAAAAATATCCCGCCTGTAAATCCTTGCCCGACCGTTGGGGTACCACTTACAGCTGTATTATTGTATTTGCGGATATCTTTGAATACACAATTGTGAATGGTAAAATTCCTAACACCATAAGGAGACAGCATCAGACCATAGGCATTGTTACTCGGATTGCCTCCACTCACGGTAGCGGTCAGGTTTTTAAACTCTGTCTTGTTAATCACTAAATTCTCACAGTTATCGGCAACGAATACCAACGAGAAGCTTGGCTGCTTGTTATTTCCATCAAAAACAATATCAGTTACTTCAATATTGCTATTGTTTACTGTTAAGATTCTATTATCAATTCCGCCATTAAATTTTAATGTGCCATTTTTGATTTTTGAACCATCTATAACAGTTTGAATATTTTTACAAAACACCTCCCTTCTACCCAGATCTACCTGTCCAAATTTCTTTAAGATAATATTCAAAGCAGGGCTAAAATCTGTATTTGCCTGGTGTCCATAATAACTAATATCTACAAATCCCTTAAATTTATGTACAAGCTTAATGCTGCCAGTTACAATGACACTTCCACCATCCTCTGGTCCAGGATCAGGATCTGTTAATGGATCAACATAGTAGTAAATAATCGGCGCTGGGGTATCGCCTTTTTGATAATAGCCCAGTAATTGTACTCCGTCATAAGTTCCGTTCTCTAAAGCAGTAATTTCAGCAGGCATTAAGCCTCGCATAACTGTCATTGTTTCCTTAATTAAAAATTGATTTGCCATATTCTTTTGTTTTTATGTGTATAGCAAAAGTATGGTGGTGGCGATGGTTATCTGAGGAAAACAAGGTGTTTGTAAGCGGTGTCAGAGAGATACCGAAAAGTCACATCTTTAATAACGATGATAGTAGCTCTAATAAAGAAATGCGACATTCTAGCGAATGTCGCATTTTCACTTTTTGTGTTATACCGGTACTATGAAGCTAAAATCCCTGCTGTTCGCAACTTAGCTTTTAAATCACGGAGTTCTGCCAAGATCGCCTGTACCTCTGACTGGCTGTAGGACGCACTTGGTTCTGCTGCTGAATTTGTTGCTTGAGCGGCTTGCCTCACTAATCCCCTTTCAGTAGTGGATGCTACTCCTATATTTACATATGTAGGAGCAAAAAAATCAACAGGTATATGAGTAAATATAGAAGTTACTCTCCTGTCCAGGTATATATTAACGCCTTCTGTTTTAACTACTCTAAAACTACCATTATTCAACTTCAAATATTGCCCAATATATATTTCCGATGCCCCAGATAAAGTTAATTTGTTGCTGTTGGCTTCGATAGAGCCAGTAATACCTGTTAAAATACCGATAGTACCATCTGTTTTTACAGTTTTCAAAGAATCATCAGTATCTAAGAAAATATCGCCTTTTCTTAAAGTTCCAAACTTCTTCAAATCTTTGTTCCATTTAAATACAGGTACTACTGACCTCGTTGCATCTGTTGATACGAATAAAGTCTGACAAGAGGATATAAAAACTGTATTAGCCTCATTTTGAAGTGGAACTTTTGATGATAAAACTCCATAAACAAATGCATATTCATCTCCTGCCACAAATAAATCCTCAGTGTTACACATAGCACTGATAATTGTATACCCAGTTGAAGTAAAAGTTATTTTTCTAGCAGGTTTTATAACAATCCTATCGGGATTTGTCCCTTTTACCAACAATCTAATTTCCACAGAACTCATAAAGAACTGAGAATCTTTTGGGTTATAGACTAAGAAAGAAAATCCACAATATTTATCTGTTGGGAATACTTGTAATCTTGTTGCACCGTTTGTTATACCAAAAGTAAAAGTTGCACTAGGCGATGCTACATAGTTAAAAGGTATCATTTGCATATTACCCAAAGGAGTAGACATTACTGTTCTTGCTGCATTTGTCCCTTCATCTACGATTGTAGTTCTTACATCCTCTGCTGAAAAACTATTGTAGCTGTATTTAATTACATCTTTAAAAGAGTTCATAACGGCCACATTGTTTGCGAGATTCTTAGGGTATAAGAAATTTTTACGAATAGAGCTATCTTCTATTAAATTACAACCATCCAATTCATAAGGATATCCATCATAATCCCAAACATCACATCGTTGTATCAACGGAGCCGCCAAGGGGTTTACAACTGAAAAAGTATTAGATTTTAACCATACTTTAGGATAATTCGTATGAGTTTGTCCATATCCTTTTCCAAAAACCTCTATATTTCTAACTGTGGTACCCTCAAAGTGATTACCTTTGATTTCTAATCCGCTTCGGAGTTCTATTGTAACAATAGATGAAGGGACGGTTCCGTCTGCATAAACAATGTTCCCCTCAAAGTTATTATCTTCAATCACAGTTCTATCTGCAATAGAATATATCCTTAATACTCTGGAATTATCGTGGCACTTGTTAAATATGAATCTAAATCCTTCAACATTATTCATTGTACCTTGATCTGGGGTTTGTACTTCCAAAGTATCAAAGTAAATAACTTCATCATTTCTAGAGAAAGCATTGTTATAAATATTCATAAATGCTACGCAATAATTTACCACAGAAGATGAAACTCTTACTGCCTTATTAAACCCTCTAAAGTGACATTCACTTATATTAACAGTCCAAAGCGGGCCATTAAAGTCAGAATTAAACCAAAATCCTACAGTATTACCTACGCGTCTTACATCATTCTCGGTTGTAAATTGAAGCCTATGTAGAAAGATATGGTCTGTCGCTGTAGAGGTAACTCTAAATCCTGTTATGCCTGTTTTTATAATAAAGCTAGTTCCTCTAAATGATTTGGCCCTACTTACAATTGGATCAGTTCTCTCTTTATAAGACTCCTCTCGCATCAGGGCACCTATGCCTTCAAGCCGGAAGCCCCCTTTATTTATATTAACTGTTGATCCAATAAAATAATCTCCTGAATCAACATATAATGCCTTGATAAAGTTCTGTAACTCGACATAATTTATTGCTTTTTGAATGTATGTAGAATCATCCTGAACACCATCTCCCTTTGCTCCAAAATATTTAACAGAAACTTTATCAAAAACATGTCGAAGTTTTATGACGCCAATTTCAATTACAGAACCTCCATCATCTGGTCCTGGATCTGTTGATGGATTAACATAGTAGTAAATAATCGGCGCTGGGGTATCCCCTTTTTCGTAATAGCCCAGTAACTGTACTCCTGCATAGATTGGATTGGTTCCCTGCAACCCAGCTATTTCAGTTGCGGATAGATTGCGCATAGCATCCATCGTTTCCTTAATTAAAAATTGATTTGCCATATTCTTTTGTTTTTATGTGTATAGCAAAAGTATGGTTGCTGGGGAGGCAATGGGAGTAAAAGAAGGTGTATGTAGGCGGTATCGGAGAGATACCGAAAAGTCGATCTCAATCAATACTATTTAGAGGAAAGAACCTAAGACAAAAAAGCTTCCCTCTTATGAGCAGAGGGAAGCAATGGGGCTAATTGTTGACCCGACTAGCTATAACCAACATTTTCTCCATCTAATGTCCTATCATATTGCCTGTTGTCCGCTAGCCCGGTCAGCAGACATTTTCGCTTTGAATTTATTAATGGAATCTGAAGTAGCCTGCCTTAATAAATTATATTTAGTTATTAAGTCATTTAAATCGGCTTTCATTCCTTCAATATCTGTCGCCGTAGATAAGGTATCTGGTTCTGGTATTACCCTATCAGGGTCGGCCACTGCAGTAGACATCTTTACTTGCCCTAGAATTGTTGTCGTTGCTGGTTTTAGATTTGCAATAGATTTAAGTCTCCATGTACCATTTAAAAATATAAACGTATAAATACTTCCTGCTCTCATAACAATAGGAGAAGATCCCATGACAGTACTATTTGCGCCTGTTGGAATAGTTATGGTGCCAGTTTCATTAGAGATATTTACTCTGCATGCAATTGTAATTTCCTGACCATCCCATATTCCCTTATCAATAGGAGTAGTTGCATTTAAAGTTATATTAGTATTAATCGTATTGGCCACTGCTAAATATCCGGAGGAATTTAATAGTCTAGTCAAAGGTATAGTACCACCTTCGTCTATATTTAAGCCTGATAAACTGGCACCATATGTTGGATTCAGATATCCACTTATCGCAGTATTATTAACTACAGTGGATACGGGATCAATAAAATTATAAGAATCAGATCTATTTACTCTAGATTGCCCCATACCACTCACATCAATATATGAAGGGGTTATGGAATTGCTTGCAGTAAGACGTAGAGCCCCTCCTAACACATTATCGGAATCTATTCCATCTATTTGTATATTACCTACTCCTAGTGAAAATATGATATTAATACATTTTTCTGCAAATAGGTTCTTTATAAATGTAGGATAGTTTAATTGATTTGTTCCATTAGTTCGATTACTTAGTAATACGACGGTACCCATTGCTCTGGTGAATACGTTAGAAATAACGCATTGCCCTTTTTTATCCCCATTTAATCTGATGACTGAAGCAGATGTATGCATCGTTGTTGTATCTATATCTTTTGAAAAATTGGAAGTGATATTATTGAAATAGATATCAGCATAGTCTCCATCAAAATACACCGCGGGAACGAATTGATTGGCTAACCGATCTTGCACTGTATGATTAACATTTTCAACTTTATACCCCCTAAGGATTTGGTTATTAAAGTTTATTGGAGAAAATCCTTGGCTAGAGACATTAACTGAGTAAGAAGGTCCTGCTGTAAATATGTTTCTAGCTGTTATAAAACCTCCAAATCCATTATGAGCCAGCACAACAGATGATGATTTGGACTTAGGTTCAAATACATTCTCCAGAACACAATCGTAAGAATTTTTAAAATCCACGATGTGTCTAGTACCTCGTCCATGGATGTTATTGGAATATATTTGTTTACATTCATTGATCGACAAGCCATAACCTTCCCCACTATCTGTTGCTCTTGGGTCAAAGCAATAAATATTTGTCATCTGCCCTCCATAACAGCTATCCAATCTGACGAAATTACCAACAGTATTTTCACCTCTAATATTGTCAATGCTTACATTTTCTGCATATCTAACCCAGACTAAAGGCCTTGTGTTATTAATATTATCTTTTATACATAAATTTCGTATAGAAATATTACTAATTTTATTTATTTTCTGAATCGTAACTTTTCCGGTAACAAAAGTCCCCTTGATAATGCCTTCTACAATAATCTTATTACCTGCTATACTTGCTATTTTTAAGGTCTCCATATTCTGATCCGGGAGACTATCTATAGGTCTGACTGATTCATCTCTTAACAGGATTAAATCATTAATAGATAAATTACCTATGTTAACTACATTTATAAATCTATCGCCATAACTTGGTTTACCTACAACATCTATTTTTGACTCAATACTACCATGTAGATATATACTACCAGTATTGCTAACAGGTTCGAGTGTACTATTATTAAAATCAATATTGATAGATTTACCTACTAGATTTAAGCTGCCTTTATAGCTTACTCCAGGCTTAAATAATATTAATTGACCATCAATTATATAGGAAGCTAGATTATTGAAATATGAGGTATTGTCATTCAAATTTTCTGATATCCCAAAGTACCTTACATCAATCATATTGCCAAAGGCATGTTCCAATTTAATTCCCTGTATTTCGAATACAGATCCACCATCATCAATTCTGGAAGTAGTACTTAAATAATATTCAATAGGCGTTGGGGTATCCCCTTTTTCATAATAGCCTAATAACTGGACACCACTATAAGTTGGATTGCTCCCTTGCAATCCAGCGATTTCACTTGCAGATAGATTGCGCATTGCATCTACCGTTTCTTTAATTAAAAATTGATTTGCCATATTCTTTTGTTTTTATGTGTATAGCAAAAGTATAGCTACTAAGAAGGGTATTGGAGGAAAACAAGGTGTATGTAAGCGGTATAAGTAAGATACCGAAAGTTATAAGATCTGCCCTTCTTTGCGAGGCTTTTTATATAAAAAAATGCGGCATTTTTTTATGCCGCATTGAATTTTAAACCTCCTATAGTATATTTAAGTTGCTAAGATACCTGCAGTCCGTAGCTTGAGCTTTAAGTCGCGTAGCTCGGCCAATATCCCCTGAACTTCTGTAAATGAATAAGTTGAAGATGTTACTATTGCTACATCCCCAGATGCGTCCGCTTGATTTACTGAACCTTTAGTTGTGGTTGTCGCTGCTAAGGGAATATTATCCGCCCATGAGCTGCCGGTCCAATAAACTGCCCGGTTCAAGCTAGTATCCCAATACCTAAATCCTAAAGCGGGGTTAGAGGGCCTATTTGCTGTTGTTCCAGACACAATAGTTTGAACAGCTCTAAAACTTCCGCCCTCTCTGATATAAAACGTGTTTCCACTTCCTCCATTCACGTTGGTATACCTATGGCCAATTTTGGTATTTATGGACGGCAAACTAACGTCCTCACCAAACCACTCCCCTTTAAAACCAATTCCAATAAGTGACCCATTAAAATACATATACTTCTCTGCCTCCGCTTTACTTGCTGTATAAGCAGAAGAACTTAAAATCTTTTTCGTGTATATATTGCCATAATCCTGAGGAGACAAGGTAGATTCAGAAGGCAAAGTAGAAACGTAAAAATGTCTTTTCCCATCAAAAAATTCACTTTCCGAATTATTAAAAAAGGAAGGCAAATTAACAAGGAATTTTGATTCTGTGGAAGTTACCCAACTGTTAATACCTATTTTTGATTTGCCTATCATAACGTTGTCAGAATAAATAATATGATCATTTAAACTGCTTAATGTATTATTGGAAATACAAAATCCTTCAATAGTCGACCCTGTATTGAATTTTATACAAGAAGAATCCGCCTGAATATTATTATTTCCTGTAATTTGGATATCAGAAACATCATAGGCAAATCTGATAGCTGGTATTACGCCTGTAGCCTTAACATTATTTCCTTCAATAAGGACATTTTTTGTACGGGAAACTGAAATTGACTGGCCTAAATTTGATTTACTTACATTGTTTTTAATCCTTAAATGATCAGTGTATCGAAATGTTCCGATGTTAACATATTCATCGGCTTGATAAGGATAATTTCCTAATATATTAATATTTGTACTACGATACGTGCCAGAAAGATTAACCATCTGAGGGGCAGAAATTTTATTGTTTTCTACAAAAACGTTCGCAATCTTACCCCAGGAAGCAGCAATGTTTACCCCTGTCTCTTTTGCAATTAATCGGTTGTTAAAAATAATCACGTCTTTCGTCGAATAATCTATAGCAGGATATGGATGCGCCTGGTATGAACTATCTGTAGCACCATATACGTTAATAGCATAAGTCGATTCTCTACCGATAATTGTATTGTTCTCGATAGTTGTAGATTGAACCATAAGATCTGTTTGTTCTCCATTAGGTTCGAGATCAATGGGACAGACATATGACCATAATTTTTCTATATGATTTTCACTGATCTTCACGTTAAATGAAGAAACTAAAGATACACCACAACGCCCTTGATTGGTCATTCTATTATTATAAATAAATACGTTAGAACAGTAATCCAGTAATGCCGTCCCTTGATTTGCCGTATTCTTTCCTATATAAATACTATCTCCACATGGATTTCTAAGAATATTATCTCTGATTATGATATTGTTGGAGCTAGAAATATGAATATTATGTTCAAATTCCGAACCTGTTTTATGCAGTCCATCATACCATCCATCTATATCCAATCCCTCTACGATCAGCCATGCCGAATCAACTTTGTTTGAAATTGAAAAAGCTGTATACCGATCAAGAGAATATCCAGACGGAACCTCAAAACTATTCGCTTGTGGATTAACTTTTATTTGTGGCGAACCAATTCCTTTGATGGAATTATACAGCCTAATCCTTTTATCAATAAAGTAATAATTGTTTGGATCAATATTTCTGATAACAATAACTTTTTTTAAATCACATGCTCTTTGGAGTTGAGGAGCATTATCAAACGCTAGACCTTTAGGCTTGCATCCGTAATAAATCACATCTATTTCGCCCTCGAAAGTATGTTGCAGTTTTATTCCCCCTACCGCAATGACACTTCCCCCATCATCCGGTCCAGGATCAGAGCTCGTTGGAACCAAGTAATAGATAATCGGCGCTGGAGTATCCCCTTTTTCGTAATAACCTAATAACTGAACTCCCTCATAAGTTCCATTTTGTAAAGCTGTGATTTCAGCAGCAGATAAGCCTCGCATAGCTGCCATAGTTTCTTTAATTAAAAATTGATTTGCCATATTCTTTTGTTTTTATGTGTATAGCAAAAGTATGGCTGATAAGAGTGCTGTTTCAGGAAAACAAGGTGTATGTAAGCGGTATGCGGGACATACCGAAAAGTACGCCTTCAATGCAGTTTTTATTCGTACTAGGAGACGGCACATAAAACAAAACAGCTTCCCCCTTTTTAATTTGAGGGAAGCTGTGCGAATAGGTACAAATCGATTTTATTTAAGCATTACATTTATTGTAATGTTTTTGTATGAGTACTTCAATATGCTTAGCGAATTCGTATTTCATTAAACTTTTTAATATTCTTATCCGTCCTTGGTATTAACGTAATCATGTATAAATCCTCTATATCGCTCACGAACTTAACAAGGGAAACAGAAATTAGCATAATATTGCTTGCATCGACAAGAACTTCTTTCGGGTTGTTCTGTACAAAGCTATCTTCAATCCGGAATATTACGTGTTCAGATTTTACGTTTGTATATTTTTTTTTAATATCAGACAAACTCATTAAAACAGGATGGTATTCAGGCTTCAATTCAACTATTACTACTCCCCTTTCTTTGTTGATATCTACTGACTTAACTCCTTCAGATTTTAATGATCGCATGGCTTCGCCTAAGTAATTTTTCCCTTGCATCTCTATCTTAGGCAAAGGTGTTTCATTAAGATCTTTGTAGGCAACTTTCGGCAAAGTATCAGTTTTGCTATATAAAGGTTTCAATTGCTGCCCATACGTTAGACTTAAGCCCAAAAATGACAAAAGAGAGAATAAAAGCGTTTTTTTCATTTTTAATTATTTTTATATTTATTATAATATATCACTACCTATAAGGTTATTTATTAAGCATTTATGGAAACAACAGTTATACATTGATCTTATTTTATCAAATTGAGAACTCAAATATTTTGATCTTATATTATGAAGTTCAGATCCGAACAGGCACTAATGAAATTGATGTATCTGATCATAAAGGATATCGCAAAAAAATGGACGATGGCAATGTATAACTGGGACTTGATCATATCCCAACTTTATATTAGATTTGGGGATAGACTCAAACTCGAAAGAGGTTTTTAAGTTTTAATCCTAAGACACAGTTGATGTTACACTCCCAAAGCTAATGCTCCTATCTTATTATTAGTGATCTGTATAATATCAAAGCGATATCGTCAAAATAAATCGATCAGATACCTACTATTGTAACGTCTCCTCAATAAATTAACCTTGTCATCTTTTTTAAATAAGCAATTTTGATTTAACAAAATCATCTACAGCAATATCCTTAACATCACTTAACCTAGGGTTCTTATCTATTAAATGTTGATAATCAGACTGGTCATTACTTTTATCCTCCTCACTATAGAACTTAAATTTCCTTTCCCGATTTAATTTATTTATATGGCCGTAATGTAAAACCAATATCTTAGAATATAATACACGATTAACGTATGGTGTAAGTGTAAAATGCAAAGAGTTTTTGTTTGTTAAAATTTGAGAATATCCAATATTTCTGAAGGTACGGAAATGAGTTTGTATACCTCTTTTTGAAAATGGATAATCTCCATTAAAACGGTCCTCCTTGTCCCAAAGATGTACTAGTTGCAGCGCGACTACATCGACAGATTTATCATTAATAAAAGCCATATCATTATAGCGTGCATCTATGATTTCATCAAAATCTAAAAATGTAATCCATTGAGTATTAAAAAATGAAACTAATTTCAGCAAGATATTCCTATTTTCTAGATCATTAAATCCATTCCTCTGTTTTTGGACTTTCAATAAGATTTTTTCATGTTTTATTAGCTCGAAGGAACCATCCTCACTATCGTCATCTAACGCGACTATTGCGTCGTAATATTTTGCATTTTCATTTAAAAATCTTTGCACCCTATCTTTTTCATTATAACACTGTACAAGTAAAATGTTATGGTATGACTTGCTGAGGTCTTTAACGAATAAAGCATGTTTTTGAAATACATTTAGATATTTTGACAAAACATCGTGATCGTTAGGTTTGTTCATCCAATCATATGAAATTTCGTCGAAGTCTCGCCCCCAATTGTCCTTATTTGAAATGCAATTACTAGGGTATAAAATTGATTTTATGATTTCAGGAGGCTTATTTGTCGCTCTGTGTTTATCCTTTCTTTTTGCGAGGTCCTGTCGTGACTCACGGTGGACTAATAAAGCATTAGATAAAGACAGTCTCTTAATACCTATCATTTCCAATCTCGAACGGATGTTATCGTCATCACCACCCCATTTATGAATTGACTCATCATAGCCCTTAATGGTGATTAGGTGTTTCTTTTCCACCATAATGCTTCCATAAGGCAGAGGATTGTCATACACGGAAGACCCATCAAAATCCTGAAAGTCGACATACCCTGTTGTGAAGTGGTCCGGGTAGAAATGTAACATCTTACGCATGATATATAACACATCATCTTTGAATGCCGATTCTGGAGAACAGACAAAAATATATTTTTTTGTAGAAAACCGAATACCAACATTTATCGCCTTAGAAGGATTTCGCCATCCATGCTTGTTCCTATTAACAATTATTCTCCAGTTAATTTCAGGGTAAGCTTTTATGAAATCCAGAAGTTCCCTCTCTTCACTTGGTTCGTCCATCGAAATAACAACTTCGATTCCGTTTCTCTTAATGTATGGATAATTATTGGGAAATGTGATTCTAAAATCAGAAATCTTTTTAAAAAAAGGCATAACAATTGAAAGATCAAAATTATGCACAAAGGATGAAGGATTCCTAATCTCTTCATCTGTATAATTAAATACCTCCATATTTTTTAAAGTTACTAACTTAGGACAATTCTACGTAGTTTATAAGCTTTTGAGATAGTAATTTTCGCAGGCGTTTTTCCAAGTCGTTAATATTAATATCGCCTAATATTCCAATAATATCTTCAAAACTTTTTTTATCTTTTAGATGTTTAACGATTTTGTATTCTAATTCTGAAATAGTAAAAAGAAATTGATTTATAGATCTATTGAAAACCATGTAGGTATTTTGATCAGTTAGGGAAAAGTAACCTAATTCGAAATTTGCGATAAAAGAGTTATTCCTGAGAGAGGATTTTCGTTTCGACGCAAATAGAAATTCCATTTTTTGTCTAAGAACCTGCCCATCCAATTTTATTTTATTTTCAATCGTTTTTTTTATTGCGATAGAGTCCTCTTGGAAATTATTCATTAAGAAAAACTCATAGCTTAACAAATTCTTTGGAATAATCTCATGATCTACCCCACCTATACGCCCTGAAAATTTTGATTCTAAAAAGCTACCGACGTTTGTCGAATTCACGATACCACCAAACCCCTGTTTCCCTACCACCATAACAGGTTTCTCAAGAAGTAGCGCCTTCGTTAACAAAATACTTTCCCCTATTACAAGTTTCGAACTTCTCAACGCTTGATCGAACTGTTCTTGTTTTATGATTGTCACGTGCGGGTTAAACAATTCAATTTTTTCACTGCAGTATATCCCTACAGCCTTTTCAAAATTTGAGTTAATAAACCATAAAAGTTTATACAATGTATCCAGATGATTGATAATGAATATAATATCAAAAGTATACCTTAAATTGTCAGTACATGGCTGTTCTGGATATAGAATAGTCAAGCAATCCGTAAAGTTTCGTTCTAATCTATTATTATTTCCACCAAAATCAAATCTCAAATCATAATTTTTATCCATTACATATAATTGATAAAAATCACTTTCACAGTTCACAAAATAAATAATAACTTCCTCTCCAGTAAATTTGATATTAAATGCAGGTCGATTAATTACAAATATAAAGTCATATTGGTCATGTGACGAAGTCGGTTTGTCAAAGTCCTTGTATAGATTCTTCCCTTTTGTATTAACATAAACCTGATAATTTTCATTAACCAGATATATATACAAATTTAATAGAAATTCAATATCGATATTGTCATTTAAATGGGCTGTCAATAAGACCTTTTTTTTTATCATAATGAAAGGGATTAACTTTAATTAATTATGTCAGTTTTGTATATAGAGATTCGTTGCATCTAAGTTTTATATATTTAGAGGAAATTTTACGCATCCTGTTTGTTAATATTGAAAACTCCCTATCCGAATTTGATATAAGCATTGGATTCATTAATAATTTATTACTTGTTAAATTTGACAAAAAAGTATGCAACGATCCGCTATATTCATCGGATTTTTGCAATATTTTAAATAAAAAAGCACCCTCTAATAGAAAAAAATCCGATTTAGAATAATTATCAATCCAAAAATAACATGAACTTACGGGCATAAGCATATTGACATTTTCCGCATTAAATAGAATAACATTTGCATTTAAACGCTCTGCTAAAGCAATTCCGGATAACATCTTCTCGATATTAACGGTATTTAGAAGATCAGCATTCATACAAAAAATTATTTTTTCATGTTTCAATGTAAAGGATTTATGCACTAGCTGTAAAAAAAAATCCTCAATAAATTCTTCCGCAGTAATGTCAGAAGCCATTATTATTATTTCTACGTTCCAATTTACAATAGGGGGAATATGCAAATTGCTTTCCGTTTGTTTTATAAAGAGATATAATTTCATAATAACACTAATCGCGAAGATTATTATAATAATTGGTAAGCAAATAAAAATAATCCATCTTTTTTCTACATTTTTTAAAGTATTCTGTTACATCTATCAAATTGTTTTTCTTAGTTACGTCCGAGTAACCAAAATATTCTTGTTCAGATATAGAAGGGTAAATACAAAAGATATCATCACTTATCTTTCCAAGTTCTATATCTAAGACGCCCCCTTCAGGCAATGAAAGATCTAAAATTTTAGAAAAAAAACTTTTGAATACAACAGTAAATTGTAAGCCGGTAAAACCATCCACCCATAGGAGATCGTCGTTTACAAAAATAAGATCATGAATGCTACTTGCTCCCCCCAACAAAATATCCATGCCTGACTGAGCTCCTATTTCTATATATTTATTAAGCAAATCGATATCGAAATCTGCTGTAAATTTATGATCATCCTCACAGATTATCACATACTCAACTCCGATTGTTTGAACTTCCTTTATTACTGCTTTAAATGATTTATAAAGCCCAATTGCTCCATTTTTGTCTTCTAAAGCTGTGAATATCTTTAAATCAAATTCTTGGAATCTCATAAACTCAGCAGTAATATAACGCAATCTTTCGGTCCTGTTTTTTAAATTTATTACATATGTAGGATGTTTCATTATAATTCCGAAAATATTAAGAGACAAATTTACGTATATCATCCATATATTTTCAAAAAAAACTCTTTTTTGTTCATCAGATTAACTATGTAAAATTAAAATTACAATGCGCGTAACAAAATTTAAGTTTCATTAACAATGAAAATCATCTAATACACAACGGGTTAAGTAAATATATTTCCACTTATAAAAAATATATATCTAATCACGATCAAATATCTTGCATTTAACATACAAATACCATAATATTGCTACACAATTTAAAATTTTATATATGAAAAAGAATTTCTTTTTAAATCCTGGTTCTGATAAAGAAAAGGTAAAAAATGCTTTGGGAAAACTATCCAAAGAAGAGTTAGCAACAATTTTAGGGGGTGAATTTGGAGCAGCTCCTTATGATGCCGATGGGTCTGACCCATTAGCGTATTCAAATTACGCTCAATCAGTCTATCGCAGTAATCCGCCACTTCCAAATAAATAGATTGATTAACATTATTTAAACCGGAGTAGTTGATACAAAATTGACTACTCTGGTTTTATTAATACCATACACTATTTTTTGAAATAATATAATTTTTCGGCCACATATGATAGTAAAGAATATTGTCTTAAAAGTTGCGAGCAGATGCAACTTAAATTGCTCATATTGTTATATCTATAACAAAGGAGATAACTCTTATGAAAAACAACCAAAATTTTTATCAAGAAATACAACCACTATACTTCTCGAAAAGATATTAAATCATATGTTATTGCATGACTTAAGTACATTTGGAATAGTATTTCATGGTGGAGAACCTATGCTAATTGGCATAGAATTCTATATCTTTTTCGTGAGTGAATACAAACGAATTTTTTTGAATTTTCCTGATAAAAAGTTGAATCTTGCAATTCAGACGAATGGAACTTTACTAAATGATGAGAATGTATTTAAATTAAAAGATTTAAATATTCATATCGGAATCAGCATGGATACAACGAAGATATCGAATGATAAAAATAGAGTTTACCATAACGAAAGATCTTCATATAACGAAATTTTGGCTGGTTTGAAACTACTTCAAAAACACACCGGGCATTCAGGGATACTGTCTGTGATTGATGTTAATTATTCAGCATTAGAGTCGTATAATCATATAAAATCGACTGGAGCCCAATTTATGGATCTTTTGGTACCTGATGAAACTCATGATACAATTGGAGAAAACGACATTAGAGGTAAATTAGGCACATGGCTATGTGAGATGTTTGACCTATGGTATAATGATAAGGGTCCCAAACCAAACATAAGATTTTTTCATGCTATGATACAGGTCATATTAGGCATGGGAATAGGATTTGATGCTTTTGGAAAAAATATGGGAGACGTAATTGTAGTAGAATCAAACGGTGCTATGCAAGCAAATGACTCTTTAAGATCCTGCAAAAATGGCATAACAGAAACGAACTATAATATTATGTTTAATGAGATCTCAGATATGAATAGTGATCCTTTAACAAGTCTATATTTTAGAAATCATTTCGAATTGCCATATGTTTGCTCAAATTGTCCTCTAGAGTCTATTTGTGCAGGAGGTTATATGGTCAATAGGTACAGTAAACAGAATGGCTTTGACAATGAATCAATCTATTGTGGTGACATGATAAAAATAATATCGCATATTCAGAATAAATTGGCATATAGTTTAAAAGATTTAAACCTCGAGCCTATAAACTACCAAAGTACATTGAGGCAGGTAATTAAATTAAAAACACAGAAGAAAGTCAATGCTGAACTACGCTCATTTTAAAACTAAGTTATCTATATTTGGTAAATCAAACCACTATAATCCAATTCTAAATGAAGTTTTTTATTCAAATCCTCTTCTTACTTATCGTCCATGTCAGCTTTGCGCAGAGAAAACAAGTAATCAATAATGAAGTTACAGCTTTTAAAATTGAGAATAAACAGGATACGATTGATTTCATTGTCATTGATCAAGATCTAACCAAGAAAAAGCCAATATTTTTATGGTGTCAAGGCTCCCAACCTGTTCCATTATATTTCAATTTCAAAAAGAATGGCTTATGGATGGATGCTGGCGGAATAACCAATTTTGATTATCAAGAAATCAAAAAACATTATCATCTCGTTGTGATATCAATGCCCAAAACACCATTAATAGTCGAAGAATCAGAATTAAATAATCAATATTCATATATTGGTGCTTCACCAGATGATAAAACACCAAGTATTGCATTTCAGAAAGCAGATTATCTTGAAAATTATGTTAATAGAGCCTTGATCGTACTAAAATTTCTCAGAAAACAAAAGTGGGCAGACAATTCAAAATTAATTGTCGCAGGTCATTCGCAAGGCAGCAAAGTAGCCTCTCACATAGCTATTAAAGATAAGCACGTATCAAAACTAGGCCTTTTTGGAGCGAATCCCTATGGAAGAATTGATGAACTCGTTCGTAATTACAGAAAACAAGCTGAACGAAAGGAAATATCATGGGAACAGGCTAACAAACAAATAGAAAAGCAATATCAGTTTTATAGAGATGCGAATAATCCGAACAAAGTCAGTACACATCCTTTTTTGCTAGCATGGAAATCTTTCTCAAAACCACTCGTTGGTGAATGGCTTTCGTTTAATAAGCCAATTTATATGGCGTATGGAACAAATGACGTATCAAGTGATCTATGTGACCTGGTTCCATTACTATTCATTGGAAATAAAAAACAAAACTTAACTTATAAAAGATATCTAAATCTTGAACACAATTTTTTTGATGTTGACAGCACTGGCGCGGTAAATCACTCTAAACCACATTGGAAAGAAGTCATGTCGGCATTTGTAAAATGGACAATTGAATAAGTAAATTACACTTAGGAGCAAAAAAAATCAAAAATGTAAAACATAATCAGTTTACCAATCTATAGGTTGGAGTCAAAAGGGATTAAAAATTGTATCAATGATTTATTTAAATAAATTTATAAGGAGCCAACAATATATCGGTTAAAAACATTATGCCAACCAATGTGGACGCTCCTATTTTGCAGTTTCCTCAAACTTTTAATAAATAGGTTTTGAAACGATTAATAAGACGCGCTCATTTAAGATAGTATTCCACTAATATATCATTCAACCTTTACTATACATATGGAACCTATTGCTTGCTTATTTCCTTCGATTTTCACTATTGTTTAATAGCCAAAAGGATTGTATTTTTATTAAGTTTAAGATGATAATTTTTAATCTTTTTGCTTTAAAATAGATCTCGCTTGACAAGACAGATTCTTTGGATGATACTATATGTTGATAGTTTAATTTGAATAATTTATCATATGAAACAAGCATTTATCCGATAAAATCTAACAAAAATGCAAGAAAAGGTATAAGTAATTCAAACCCAATATAATATAGTGATTTTAAAATTCCCCAATTATAAACAGATGGATGTAATGGACTGCGGGGCCACCTGTCTCCGCATGATCTTCAAATACTATGGTCAGTCCGTATCCATTCATAAAATCCGTAAACTTTGCCAAACAAAAAATACAGGGGTTAATTTATTGGGAGTAAGTGAAGCTGCCGAAAAGCTGGGATTCCGAACTTATGGTGTTCGCTTGACAATGGAACAGCTCCAAGAAATTGAACTGCCCTGTATCCTTCATTGGAATCAGAATCATTTTGTTGTTTTATATAAAGTAAAACGGGATAAATTTTACATTTCTGATCCGGCGCTAGGACTTGTTACCTATGACAGTAAGGAGTTTGGGAAAAACTGGTACTCGGCCAGAGAACTGCATTCCGGTCTCTCATTGGTCTTAAGCCCCGGCCCCGAATTTTACCAGCTCGACGAAGAAGAACCCGATCTATCTCTAAAATGGGGCAAGATGTTAAAATATTTCTATAAATATAAACGTCTTTTTATCCAACTCATACTGGGGATGGTGCTGGGAACCATTTTACAGCTGATCACCCCATTCCTCACACAGTCTGTGGTTGATATCGGAATTAATACCAAAAATATCAGCTTTATCAATCTGATCCTGATCGCCCAATTAATGTTATTCGTTGGTAATACCTCCGTTTCATTTATTCGGTCCTGGATTTTGCTTCACATCAGTACACGCGTCAATATTTCCATTCTGACAGATCTATTGATCAAAATCATGAAATTGCCAATGAATTTCTTTGATATTAAAACACACGGGGATCTGATGCAACGGATGGCTGATCAACAGCGAATTGAATCGTTCCTGACCGGAAATACTTTAAATACGCTATTTTCCATTATTAATATGCTGATATTCGGTGCTCTTCTCATCGTTTATAACAAAGTTATATTCTTAGTATTCTTTGCGGCAACTGCACTCTATACCTTATGGATTTTATTTTTTATGAAGTATAGGCGCGAATTAGATAATAAGCGATTTAAAATATCTTCCGAGAACCAGACTTATATGGTCGAGATGATCCAAAGTATCAAAGATATAAAACTCAACAATGCACAGAAGCAAAGACGTTGGGGCTGGGAGGCTCTGCAAGCGAAGCTCTTTAAGTTTAAAGTAAAGAGTTTGGCACTCTCCCAATACCAATCCATCGGGTCTCTGGCCATTAATCAAATCAAAGGTATTTTTATCACGTTTATTAGTGCCAAGGCCGTTATTGATGGCGATATGACACTTGGAGGGATGATGGCTGTTCAGTATATCGTTGGGATGGTCAGTAGCCCCGTGGAGTCCCTGCTTGGCTTTATGCAATCTTATCAGGACGCCAAGATTAGTATGGAACGGCTCAATGAAATTTACGAGACCGAAGATGAGGAAGATGTGAAAAAGGACTATTTGAGCAACTTGCCTGAAAATAAGGATATCGAAATCCGGAACCTAACTTTTCGTTACTATGGTGCAGGAAATGAACCTATTTTTAGCCGATTGAACTTACATTTCCCGGCTGGAAAAACTACTGCAATCGTAGGTACCAGCGGCAGTGGTAAAACAACAATCCTGAAATTACTACTGAGATTTTATGAATATGAAGAGGGAGAGATTCTGATAGGTGGAAAGCGTTTGGAACAGTTTGACTTCTCTCTCTGGAGAGAAAAATGTGGTGCGGTATTGCAGGATAACTATGTCTACGCCGATACAATAGAACGTAATATAACTGTCAATGAAGAGTTTCCGGATAAACAACGACTGGAAAACGCCATCGAGATTTCAAATCTGAATGAATTTATAGCAGATCAGCCCTTTGGTCTGGCAACAAAAATTGGCACTGCTGGCAAAGGCGTGAGTCAAGGGCAGCGACAAAGATTGATGATTGCCAGAGCAGTGTATAAAGAACCGGAGTTTATATTTTTAGATGAGGCGACTAATTCACTTGACGCTAACAACGAAAAAGTTATTATAGAGAATCTCAATCACTTCTTTAAAAAAAGGACGGTTATTGTCGTTGCACATAGACTCAGCACAGTTAAAAATGCAGATAATATTATCGTATTGGAAAAAGGCAATGTTGTTGAACAGGGGACACATACTGAACTCACGGCCTCAAAAGGAAAATATTTCGAATTAGTAAGAAATCAATTGGAATTGGGGAATTAAACAGTTATGAAAGAATCATCAATTATAGAATCAGACATCCATTCAGAAGATTTACAGGATATTATTGCAAAACCACCTTCTTGGCTGTTAAGAAGAGGGATCACATTTATCCTGTTGACCGTTTTAATTATTTTGGGTATGTCTGTTTTTATACGCTATCCAGAAACTGTCAATAGTGAGATCCGGTTCAATACAACAGATGCCCCAAAAGTCCTCGCCGCTAAAGTCAATGGAAGTTTAGTGAAGCTTTTAAAGAAAGATGGCGAGTGGGTGGAAACAGGCAGTCCATTGGCTTATTTGGAAAGTACTGCAGATCACGACCAGGTTATTGTTCTTTTGGATAAGTTGCAACAGATACGCCAGAAACCTAACGCCACTTACAATTTGGAAGCATTGATCGAACCGAAAAATCTCAATCTAGGAGAGCTGCAAGGAGCCTATCAGAACTTCTACCTTTCTTACTTGAGCTATATTTCAGCGCGGGACCATGGAATCTATCAAAAGCGTAAGTCTGTCATTAATCAGGAGGTTACAAATGTCAATGAACAATATAAAAAGAACAATCAATCTTTTGAATTACAGAAGAAGCAACTCGAACTGGCTGAGCAGGAGTATGAAAAGTACAAGCTATTGGCGGAAAAGAAAGTGATCAGTCCGTCCGAGCTACAGCAAAAGGAATCTTTATTGCTGGCTAAGCGTCAGATGATTCCACAAATGGAAAATAGCTTGATTAATTATGAAGGGAATATCCTATCGAAAAATAAAGAACTGGCGGAAATTGAAAACCACATCGAGGAAGAACTGAAAAAATTTATACAAGCTTTAAACAGTTTTATCAGCGAAGCTGAAAATTGGAAGAAACAATATATTATGACTAGCCCAGTTGGTGGAAAGCTGATTTACGGCGAATTCCTACAGATAAATCAACAGGTTGCGATCGGACAGAAATTATTTTATATCAATCCTAAGAGCGAAAAATATTATGGGGAGATATTATTGCCTCAGATTGCTTCGGCCAAGGTGAAGAAAGGTCAAAAAGTATTGATCAAAGTAAACGGTTATCCCTATGAAGAATATGGTTATCTAAATGGAAAAGTGGAATATATTTCAGATATTCCAATTCGGGATAGTGTATTCTTTACGACTGTTAGTCTTGACACCGTAGGTCTTAACCCAATGATCCAACTCAAACCTGGATTATTTGGCGATGGCAAGATTATTACAGAAGATAAATCTATTTTTAGACGAATTTGGAACAATTTAACGAAAAATTTGACGCTAAATTGATCGCCATATTTCTTTTGCATTTATCTGTAAGTGTCCCTAAAAATCAAACAGCTTAAAGCTGGGCATAAATATTTACTACCCTCCTGCCCGTTGTTCAGACAGTCAAAAGTGGAGTTTCGGGTTTTGTGAGCCGTAAGTTAACAAATTCTTTGTGAGTTAAATCATCTAGTGCGCTATGCAGTATGTGTATTCTCAGATGAAGATAGGTATATGCGAACGTTAAACAAACTCCAATTAGGCGGTGATCACTATTTTCTAAGTTTCCAACAAAGTGTAGATCTAGAATATTTAATATACCTTGTATTCCGTATTATATTTATATCGATAAATGGCGTGATGAAGGAAAAGGGAAGCCATTTTCGACCCGAAGTCATGGAAAACTAACTGATGATAATAGTTCAGACTCATAGGGTTTACACCATTAAAGTATATTTTAAATTAGCTGCAGGGCTAACGAACGATCTCCCGTAAAAAATCATTTCTTACCAAATGGCAAGTCCTGTACATTTTTAATTCTTGTCCTTTGAAAATCAATCTAAGTAAACAAAGAAAAATGAAAAGGATTAAATAATCCTGTATTGACATACTATTATAATCCCAATTGGGATAGTCGGTTTGAAAATCGCTAGCTCGGTCAAAGTGAAATCAAGCTGAAAAATATACGCTAATGGTAGGTATCCCTGGTACGCTAGTTGTAAATAGATTTTGATGGAAAGATACTGATCTGCCAGCGATCAGCTTCGATGAAACTGCCATTGAAATGGGAATTTCCTGGAGGAAAGATCGAAACCGGAGAATCTAAAGAAGACTGCCTACGCAGGGAGATCAATGAGGAGATCAATATTGATATCACCATACGCAGATCGCTCACGATGGTCGAGCATCACTATGCCGACTTCTCGTTCCAGCTCTACCCTTTTGTATGCAGCCTACAATCTGGCGAAGTAAAAGCGCTGGAGCATGCCCAGACAATATGGGTAGCGATAGATCAATTGCTTGACTATGACTGGGCAGAAGCTGACCTTCCTATTGTAAAGGAGTATATCACTCACGCAAAAGCAATTGAATAATAGCCGCTATTTGCTTACATAAAAGCCCTAAAACAAAAAGAGCTTCCCTCCAACCGGCAGAGGGAAGCAATTTGGCTAGTGAGTTGGTCTGCATAGTCGCAAACTATATGTAGCTTATCTTTACATAAAGATAAGCACGTTATCTGAAATAGCTATTGTTCATTTCATAGAACATGTTGATCAAAACATTGATTTTGCTAAAATTACCTCATCTAAAAAAATCTTCAAAGATTAAAGTTGCTTACTTTTTCAAATCTAGACTGTAAAGTTTCCCAACGACTGATAATTTGTGATGAGGTTGGTATTTATTTCCGTACCAACGGTACAATCTTTAAAGACATTCCCTGACGAAATGATATCCGAAGTATTTGAATTATACAAAATCCCTCTAGCTGACGTTCTGATCTTATTATTAAAGATCTGTATATCCTTGATGAAATAGTTCTGCGAGGCAAGTCTGATGGCCTGGCTAGTTGCGCCATATAATTTGTTCCCCATGATCTGTATATCCTCTGCCCTATCCAAATAAATACTGGTTGCAAACCCACTTATATTATTGTTGCATATCATAATATCTTTTCCATAACAGATGATCCCATACAATGAAGCATTTGTATTTTTTAAAATGTTCCCAGTAATACTTATGTCTTTGTAATTTTCATTCTGAGTAGCATAAATGGGATACGATGTAGAATGACTCGTGTCAAATATATTATCTGCAATGACGACATGACGACTTTCTCGATAAATGTGAATATTTTCCTTCGGAACATCCTTAAATAAATTCCCATTAATTTGCACATTTTGCGAATACCCTATAATTATAGCCGTCTTTTTCCCTCGATGGAATTGGTTCCCGACGATAGTAATATTATGGACTCCCTTTTCAATAGAATGTAATTCCCCTTCACGTTCTTCGGTATGTTTAATACTTATGGCAGATGAATCTGAGTCTGTAAGTCCACAATCTTCAAAATAATTCCCTGAGATAGTAATATTCCTCGTTTGTCGAGTATTTATTATTGAAGTTCCATCGTCGGGATTAGCTCTATAAATTGTCTTTATATCCATTCCCAACGCTTCGGGTTTTAAAACGATATTATTTGAAAAAACAATGTCTTCCCCATCTGTAAACATATCCACCGCATCACGCCAAACATTATCAAATACATTATTAGAAATAACAGTCTTATAACCTCCCTTTAGATTACTGAAACTAGTCGCTCCTGAGCTCATCTTAATACCGTCCCCATTGGGAATGATCTCGTATCCAGAGGCATTTAATACGCCTCGTGTACGCCCCCTGGTGAAATAATTACCCGTGATACTGTTATTAAAGGAATCCCTTAACAAGATTCCATAAGACTTGTCTTCGAATCGGCAATTTTGGACAAAGTTGCCAGAGCTTTTCTCAAATAAAATTCCAGCATTGCTCGGTGATCTAAAAATACAATTGGTAATGGTATTATTATTTGATTGCCTGAAAACGAGATCTCCTGTTTGATTGCTGACATATTTTCCCTCCACAATTAAATTCTCAACTTTATTATAGCTTGAAACAAATTCAATCAGATCGGATGAAATAGTATTTGATTTGATTGTTCCATTATTACCATTGATAACTATTGAAGAGGCTACAAGCAACTTAGTAGAAACAAGTAAAATTTGATCGGGAGGTAAACTGAGGGAGCAACCTCCATTGGTCTCAATATAATTCAGTGCATTTTGAATAAAGGTATGATTGTTTGCATTCTCGCTTCGTGCACCAAAATATCCAATTCACCATTGAAAATGTGATATAACTTCATTCCTGCAACGACAAGCACACTTCCGCCATCGTCAGGTCCGGGATCAGGAGTCATTGGGGCTAGATAATAAATAATCGGAGCCGGAGTATCTCCTTTTTCATAATAGCCTAATAATTGCACTCCCTCATAAGTTCCAGCTTGTAATGCAGTAATTTCAGCAGCAGATAAGCTTCGCATAGCTGCCATTGTTTCTTTAATTAAAAATTGATTTGCCATATTCTCTTGTTTTTATGTGTATAGCAAAAGTATAGCTACTACGAAGGGTATTGGAGGAAAACAGGGTGTATGTAAGCGGTATCGGGGAGATACCGAAAAGTTATCTTTAGGTATCTTGCTTTTGAACTAAAAGGTACTGAAAACAAAAAAGCTTTCCCCTTAAAGGAGGAAAGCAGATATGAACGCGCTAGTTGTTTATATACCAAGTCGATGTTAAAAAGAAATTTTCTAAAAGCTGCCTATGAGAATGTCTTTTGAATAATCCAATGACAAATTTGTTGTTAGATTTCCATTGGAAGTATTACTGAATAATTTTCCATTCAGTTTTGTAATATGATTCGATTTTAAAACAACCTTATCAATTGTTTTTATGCCTATCTGTTTATACGATGAATTAAAGAATAATACTTCCAATTGAACTGGTTGATCTTCCTTATCTAAGTATGGATATATTGGCGTTGCCAAAATAGTATTCGTTTTAAGTTTTTCAGCACCAATATCAAATACGACATATCCTTTACCATTATAATTTGTCGTAATGCCTGTAAAGGGACTTAGAATAGGATTGATTTTTCCTCCCACTAAAATAAATTTTATATCCTCTGGAATAGCATCCTCAATATTTATCTCAAGTTTGGAGGTTAAACGGTTCAATGTCAATGGAGATAAAGTTGTGTCAGATTGAAAATTAAATTCTTTGTATTTATACACAAACGCATCAGAGAAATAATAGGTGTTTACGGGAAAATCAGGAAAGGCATGGATACCCACCGATAATTCATGCAGTAAAGGATTGCTCTCGTTGATATTGAAATACATCGTACTCCAATTCACGTTGTGTCCTACAAGCCCGATTTTATATCTGCCTTTTGGTATCTCAAACGTAAAGGTATTGTCTATTTGCTTTGAGGATTCACTGATATTTTCTTTTCTGACAATTAACTTATTTTGTAAATCATAAACTAGTAATTGTAAATTGGAAATTTCGGAGCCCGCAGCTGTAATACCACTCGTAATGGTTGATGCTTTACTTCCTCTGGGTTCGATTTTCTGTTGAAAACCTTCTGTAGAGAATTTCACTTGAATCATTTCCGACGACTGCTCCGTAGATTTATCATCTTTCTGTTTCTTACAGCCAAAAAATAACATTGGCACTAATGCTAATACAATAATTTCTCTTTTCATTTAATTAGATAATATGATGAATCGCAAATATATTACTATAAAATAAATAATAAAATACGTTAACCCATAACAAAAATAATTTGCACGAATTATTTACATAAATTATCAAATTTATCTATGCTAGTATTGATGCTATTAGAAACATTCTATGAACTCAGCTGATTACGTCAACCAGGACAGAAGCCTTTAAACATGATGGCCGGATCAGAAACAGATCCAAATTATTTTTAATATCATCAGGAAATGAATAACGAGCTTTGATACCTTTATAATAACCTCCTATATTTTGTACATTTTTTATTTCATACATACTCAAATATAGAATGTTATGAAACTCCACCGCCAACTATCTCTACGAGTTCCATCAACTATTTGATTAAAAATTGATTGCCATTTTCTTTTCTTTTTATTTGTATAGCAAAAGTATGGCTATTGACTAGGCCAGCTGAGGAAAAAGCCTTTATGTAAGTGGTGTCGGGGAGATACCGAAAAGCCAGAGGATGAACCGTAATAAAAGCATTTATTACTTTCACCTTCCTATTATAGGGTATAACCGCAAAAAAGCATACGTGCAGGTTGACCATGTATGCGGTCCTTTATGTGGAAACGGCAATGCGTTTCTGCTTGAAAAAGTGAATGGTAAATGGGTAATCATACGACGATTCTTTAATCTTTGGATTTCTTAAGAAAAAAACAATCGTAACCAAAATAATCTTTAAAAGGAAGATATTGCTGTATCTACCTTTAACCAAAGATTTATTATACAAACTAAAATTCAATAATCGGTGCCGGGGTATCCCCTTTTTCGTAATAGCCTACAAGCTGGACGCCATCATAAGTTCCGTTTTGTAAAGCTGTGATTTCAGCAGCAGATAATGCTTTCATATCCGCCATCGTTTCCTTAATTAAAAATTGACTTGCCATATTCTTTTGTTTTTATGTGTATAGCAAAAGTATGGCTATGTGATTGGCTTTCTGAGGAAAACTAGGTGTATGTAGGCGGTATCTGGGAGATACCGAAAAGTAAGGGAATTTTGATTTTATAGTCAATAAAACAATACCGCATTCATTCTACAGATGAATACGGTATAGGTATATCAATTTTCCCAGCCAAGAAAATTTTGACACAGCCGACTAATTAAGTGGTTTGTTACTTTAATCTATAATATCAGTTTCAATAGAAATTAAATATAAGACTGACTCAGGGTATTTGCATTGTAGGTTGCTGATAGAGAACACCATTTGCGTCAGACCACTGACCAAACATCTCTGCCACACGCCATATATTATTTTCGTGATCCACACAGACAACGACGATATAACTTCCTAGGACATTGGACTGCAGGTAGCTATTAAGTGTACTAGGCATCCCCTCAAAAACTCCTCCACTGGACGGAAACCTTACTTTGATCGCAGATGAAGAACTTGCACAAACAATTTTTGACACAAGAGTGTTAGACAAGCTTTTCTCTAAAAAGACTTCTAAGGTGCCAGTGGCGTCAGACGCATTATCTATGTAATCAAAATAATTATATGGTGCTATCAAAGTATTTGAATTTATGCTCTTAAATAATCTCTTGCTACCTCCTATAGCCAATAGGTCATCAGCCTGCAAAGTACCTCTTCTATTTTCCGGTACACCGATATAATCTATCGCGCCCTTAATCCTGACATTTTTTCGCGTCTGCCCATTATTTCCAGAAATCATCATTCCCCAGCTATCCATGGGGATAGTAAAAAGAAACCTCAGATCACCGATAATAACTGACGGTTCCCTTTCAAAAACCTGCTCCCGCGTGTTAATAATTCTTAAACAGGCCCCCTCTACCATAGTTGTATTACTTCTATTCGTATTTATAAATACAAGCTTGTTTATATTGATATCGGGTCCGTCATAATAGTTATCCAGTCTTAATCCGTCTGCTCTATTATCAGTAAAAATCATATTATCAATATTTATTATTCCTCGCGAAAAATTATCAACAGAGGCCTTGACTCCCATTGCGAATCTGTCATTGAGATTCATATTGCCTAAATTTATGCTTATGGGATCTGAGTCCCTGGTATAATTAGCCAACGCAATCAAAAAGGAGTATGTACTGTTTCCATAGGTCTTTAAATTATTGATATTGATATTCTTTAATACCTGATAAGAAAAATTAGGTTCAATATCGACACAGGCAGCAGGAAGCTTACCCGAAATATTTCCAATTACCATATTGTCTATAAATAGACCATTTGCCGTGATCACAGTCAGACCTTGTCTTCTACAGTCTGCTATATTGATATTTTTGAATATTAAATTTTCATTGGTGTTTTTATTTAGGAAACTTTGACCGATGTATAATCCGTCCCCCCAACATT
Organism: Sphingobacterium sp. HMA12; assembly: GCF_002933815.1. Lineage (GTDB taxonomy): Bacteria > Bacteroidota > Bacteroidia > Sphingobacteriales > Sphingobacteriaceae > Sphingobacterium. The sequence goes on along the minus strand of NZ_BEYR01000001.1, from coordinate 714,469 downwards.
TAGATACATAAAGATCATCAATAACGATATCAGAAGAGTATTTGATACTCAACCCCATACCATGTTCCCCCACGACACCTAGGTGAGATCCCAAATCTCCAATAATATTTAAAACATTAGCTCGAACATTTTTAGCATTTTCAATAGTAAAAAGTGAATATTTATCGCTAAATACGGCTTTTGCCACGAATTTAGTTCCTGCTTTGCATTCAATAGTGGTGTTAGATTTAATGAAGATGCCACTATTGTTATTATATGTCGGATCAATAATATATTCACCGTTTTCAAAGACTACAAAAATACCTTTTCCCGAATTACTTTTGTCAAATACTTGCTGTAAAGGAATAGTGATATCTGCCCCGGAGTTTGGATGTATTCCAAAATAGGAAACGTTTATACAGCCATTAAAAGGATGTACTAATTTAATCCCATTCGTTTCAATAACACTCCCACCATCATCCGCGCCGGGATCAGGTGTCGTTGGAGCTAAGTAATAAATAATCGGTGCTGGGATATCCCCTTTTTCGTAATAACCCAATAGTTGCACACCCTCATAAGTTCCGTTTTGTAAAGCTGTGATTTCAGCAGCAGATAAGCTTCGCATAGCTGTCATAGTTTCTTTAATTAAAAATTGATTTGCCATATTCTTTTGTTTTTATGTGTAAAACAAAAGTATGGCTGTGTGCTTGGCTTTTTGAGTAAAACTAAGTGTATGTAAGCGGTATGTGGGAAATACCGAAAAGTCTATTCAATTCTCGAGATTCTGAATAGTCCAAACAAAAAAGCTTCCCTCTAACCGGCAGAGGAAAGCAGTTTGGCTATTTGTTGATCAGACTACCTGTAACCAACATTTATTTATAAATGTATACATGTTTTCCGGAATAGTTGTTGGTCATTTTACATCGCTTGAACTCTATCTTAAATTCAAATCATTAGTATAAGATGCAAACTCAGAAAAATGACTTATTTTTCCCTTATTCTTTTAATAATTTGCTGTATTTCATTCAATAATGCTATTTCATTATCTAAAATCATAAAGTATATCACCTTCACACTCCATAATATCACTAGATATTTAAAAACTTCTATAAAAATTAGTACATTATCAGCTAAAATCACCTCATTAAATAAAATTTTAGGGGTCGCTAAAACATATGCTAGTAAAACCAAGATTAATTGATAAAAGTTTTTTTTTCTATTTTTTGTTAAATTTTTCCTCTTTTTGAGTTCAGACAAACTACCGGAGAAGATATTTTCCACGTTTAAGTTTGTATCACTACTTCTAGCTATTTGAAGTGATTCCTTGATATTTGCAGTAGCCGACTGATTATTTAATCTTCTGAATTTATCATCCAGATTACTCTTCTCATCAACGAAGTAAATAAGTCCAAAAATTGAAATCACTAATAAGCTCATGAAGGAGACAATAATCAGATCAATTGGCATTGACGACGAAGCTATTACCGCCCCCCCAATTAAAGGCAAAAAATACAAAAACATAATCGGCAATAAACGTTTGTACCTAAATGCCCTCGGTGTCATATCGTATACCATTTCGCAATAAGCCCATTTTTTAAAATTCCTGTTAGTGAATTGATTTCTCATAATAGTGTTTTTAAATAATAATTAAAGCCTAATTTAAAGATAAAGCTCTAGATTAACTAATTTTTTTAGCTAAATATTAGTGGATTATTTAAAATAATACTTTGTGCGTGTTAATAATTTAATAGATCATTTCTACTTTGTCTGTTCGCAATTCTTCCTAACAAAAATATCGCCGTTGAAGGAGTTGGCAGGAAAACAAGGGGTATGTAAGCGGTACCGGGGGACACGGAAAAGTCTATTTCATTGGTTATTTTTTCTGTTTTAGAGCGTTTGCTCTAAAACAGAAAAAATAACCAAAATCGTTAAACAAGCTGACAATCAACAGACCTTAACAGTTAGTTTGAAGGAGGTAAAATATTTAAGTCACCTATCATAGTTACATACATATATGCGTCAGCAATTTGATCTGTAAAAGTGGTGCCGGAAACTGTTCTTTCAAAACATAAAATTCTAACCCTATTTTTTTGAAAATATGTATTGTAGGCATTTGTGTCCCCTACTTCTAAAGCAGAAGAACAATGATACATCCAACGGTGTGCATTGTCTCTGGGGAATACTTGGATAATGAAATTTGTCGTCCTATCATAATTTTTCGTCACTATTTCATAAGTCCCAGTTGCTGTTTTTGATACTGAAACAATCGCATCGCCAACATTGCCTAAATAAACTGATCCGTCAGGCTTAATTATAAAATGTCTAACTATTAAGGGTTTTCCTATCATTTCTGCATTTCCTAATGCATTAGTACTTCCTAATGGAGAAACTAAAGTCCCGAGAATATTATTACCTTTATATACTGCTAACATATTATCGGTTGACACGCTACGACTGGATACAGCTCTTAAGCTTAAATCAGAAATGTCATTTGCATTGATATCATACCGCTGAAGTCTTATTATTTTTGTATCTACCATTCCTCCACGACTTATATTAACAGATCCTCCATATTGCCCAAATCCTATAGATTCTTTATAAACAATATTTTGATCTGCTCTATCAAATCTGTTATTTTCTGTTTGTAGACCCGATTTTAAAATCAGGGGCGGATTGGTGTTTAGTTCAAACCAGCTGTCTCTTATTGTGCATGAATATGGAATTAAATCGAAAGCTCTTCCATTCTTTTCAAATACTGTTTCATTTATAAGTAAATTTACAACATTACTAGTTTTTAGGGTTTGATCGGTAGACAAATTCCACATTCCCAATATATTTCCCTGAAAATTACTTTTTTCAATAGTGACTTGTGTGCTAATAATACCGGGAGAATATTCTATGATGTTTAGACCTATATCAGAATTAACAATCCACATATTTCTAAAAAACACACAGGTGCCTGACAACCTAATATTTTCCCTACAATTTTGAACAAATATACCTTCAAATAAACTTTGGAAAGCAGTAATATCTAAACCTATCTGAGACCTATTGACACCGTTAAAATTCAAATAAGATATATTTATGAACGATACTGAAGTATTATCTTCCTTAGCCATTTTAACCAAAGTAAAACCAGAACCCTCGGCCCTGATACCGGAACGAGCGCCGCAACCTTTCATTGAGAAGTTGTCTTTCCTGATATGGATGGTAGCCCCAATTCCGAAACTCATATTGGGTATTTCAACATAGAAGTACTTATCAATAACTTTCTGTATATAGATATGATTATCATTCCGCTCCGGACTAGCTCCAAAATATCTTATATCGACGTATTTAGAAAAATAAGTTACTAATTTACCACTCATAATATTAATAATACTACCCCCATCATCGGGTCCCGGATCACGATCAGTTGTTGGATCGACATAGTAATAAATAATAGGTGCTGGAGTATCCCCTTTTTGATAATACCCCAATAACTGAACTCCCTCAAAAGTTCCGTTCTGTAAAGCTGTAATTTCAGCGGTGGATATAGCTTTCATATCCGCCATTGTTTCCTTAATTAAAAATTGATTTGCCATATTATTTTGTTTTTATGTGTATAGCAAAAGTATGGTGGTGGCAGTAGCTATCTGAGGAAAACAAGGTTTATGTAAGCGGTATATAGGAGATACCGAAAAGTCGAAGTTTGCGATAGGAAATCCCAGAAATATGATATATACTTTTTAAATTGTAGAGGAAATTGCGAAAAACAATGAAATCAGTTTTCACCTTAAAATACATATTACATAATGGAGGCTGGGCCGCTCTTGAAGTTGGCAATATAGAAAAGACTGTCACACTCAATATTTCCTTTTTTCACGATTCGTTGAAGGAATTGGCACGATCTGCCATTGAATTAAGAACTAGAGGTGAAAAATCAGTTGTTTTTATGGATGAACCTGGCGAGCATAAACTTATATTGAAAAAAAATGGCTCTGGCATTTCCTATGAACTGCGATGGTACAAAGATTGGGATAGTTGGAATCTCATAAGTGAAGATAATTTTGAGACCGTACTTTCGGGAACTACTACCCTGCCGAAATACATTAATTTGGTACGGGAGAATCTGATCAGCATATGGAATGAGGAAGGATTAGAAGGCTATAAGAAAAAATGGTCTAAACATGATTTCCCCCTCAGTGAATATGAACTGCTGAAAGGATAAAGAGTTTTAATGAAGTTGTATATGATCAGGTTTAATACATATAAAAATGATAGATAATTCTAAATATTTTCTTGGAATAGAATTAAAAATTTGATTAATAACTAGACGAGCGGCATTCCACAAGGCAGCCGAAATTATTAGAATAGCTACAGACATTTTGAGGAACTCTAGATAGCCAATCACATTATTAAGAGAAACAACAATTGTAAAACAGATTGCTACAATACCTAAAAAATAGTCCATGAAGTATAGCGGTATGTGGGAGATACCGAAAATAGAGAAACTGACATTCTACTGGTTATCAACCACATACTTACTGCTAACAGCATTACCACCAAACTTGTTTATTATTTTGATAAGTAAAAATCCGTTCCTCTGTGCCTTTTGTTTTATTATGTAAGAGGAAAAGAGCGTTTAGCGGACAATCGCTAAATTCAACTGATATATCATCTGCTTTTTTTTCACCTAGCGATCGCCATACGCCATTATTCCAATACATCAACTGATATTCATCCCCTACCTCAATATCATTCCCATCACCTCTCATGAAACATACCACTCGACCGATTTCTACCGGTTTTTCATAGGACATTCCTACCCAGCCTCCTGACCCTTCGGGTGCATCAAAAAAAGTGAGTAAATCGCGATCAAAAGCGGCTCCTTTTTCATATTTCTTTTCTGGAACAAATGATCCTGCTGTTCCAATAATCTGCCCGACGGAAGGTTTTCTATCACCGTTTTTATAAAAAAATAATTCCGCAATATTGGAATGCCCATTTTCAGCAGATAGTACTCTCCAATATCGAAACGATTGACCCTGTTTATTGATTTTAATATCTGTATCAAAATTATCAAATACATGGAAAGTAACCGCATCATTAAAATCGCTTCGGTTAGCACCTTGAATTTTCATACCGAGCTTTCTCAAGTTCGAAACATATACATTTTCTAATATCGGGTATTTTCTAAATAGTTGTAAATCTTGCTTTTTAGAGGTATCAGGTTGTATCAGCTCTATCGTGCCATTGAGATGATGAATAAAGGGAGTGCCAATCGCCTCTACGCCGAGATCAGCTTGTCTAACTGGTAAAAATAAGGCGTCTTTACCAATATTCTTAAAATAGGCTGTTCCATTATTGTTTTTGGCAAAATCTAGGATTTTCCATTCTGCATTATCAAATACTGCTAAATAAACATATGGATCGTCGGAGTTTACATTCACTTTAATGTCTGCGGTTTCCATATATTTGTCAGTTACATCTCGCATATAGGGACTTGAAAAAATTACCGGGACGCTCTTTTTTTGATTTTTTATCAATTCCTCAATATCCTTATTTATTTTATATGTCTTGCGGAAGACTTTGACCATAATATGATCTAACTTATGAGGGCTCCCTACCTTATCGCCTGCAGCCTCGAAGACAACTTCTTTTTTGGTATTATTAAGTAAAAAATTCCAAGAATGCCCCTGGCTTCTAAATGGCCACTGTGGGGTAAAATCCATTCCTGAGGGGATACCATTGGCTCTCATGACAGCATTTGCTAAATAGGTGTAGCTATCGCATGGACCTGAAGTAATCTTGGCTAATGCTCTCATACTTATGATCGTATAATTTTGGCTAGAATTTAGCTGAGGGCTCATATCTTGTCTTAATGTCTCATTTAGAATGTTACACGCAGTATATGAGCTTCGGGACGGTAAAGATGTGTATTTTAAGTTAGCTAATTTATTATTATATTTTTCATAAAAATATTCTTTCCAGTTATCCAATATTTGACCATCATAGACCTTATATGGTAAAATAAACTCACAGAATTCATCGAATGATAGATGTCGACCCCAATTATCATTCTGCCAAATTTTGAAGGAATTTTCAATATTATTAATCAGGAATTTGGATGTGATTACTTTGGTATCATCGACTCGTTCGAAAGGAAGCTTCTCATACTTCGCTAGCATTTCTCTATAAATGCTATCCCTTAAGGAATTGGAAAGACTTGATACACTATCCATCACTATTTCAATCTGATGTAGGATACTGTCGATCTTCTTATTAGATTTATAAGAATAATGATAGGTCATATTCTCTAGCAGATATCTGGCAGATCGATATTTTAGGCTATCCTCATCATGCTTTGAATAATAATCCAAAACATATTCAAGTTCTGGTCTATTTTTACCAGCGCTCTTTAAGGCATTTTGCAGATCTGTATCTGCGGATTGAGAGCATGCATAGCATAATGCAATAACAAAAAATAAGAGAAACTTCATGATAAAGCGGTTAAATCAGTTAATAAAAAAACACTAATCGAGAATTGTTCTCGGATCATCTATTCAACGAGCACAATAGTATATTCACTAAACGCTGTGTCTAAAAAGTACTAGTAATGCCTTCTTTCAATAGCCTCAGCCTAATCCTAGAAGAGAAAAAAAGCGCAGCGATAAAAGCCAATACAATTGGAATGTAGTATAAAAATAAATCATTGCTAAGGGTGGCCAAAAGACTATCCTTATAAGCTACGTTTGTGATGCAATAATAGAGCGGAACGCCTAAACAACCTGTAAGTATTAGAAAAGTCGCTACGATAATAATGGAGTCAAATCTTTTATCAGATTCCATTTTTGCCATTTCAAATTTATTTATTTCTGACATGACGGCTGTAGTCAATTGAGGCCCTGGGGTAATAGATTCTTTCATCAAATGTTTCAATTGGGAATGAGCGGATTTGATCTCCTCCAGTTTATCGGCCAACGTTTTATTGACAGCGCATTGCTGTAACAAATCGTTTTTTTGTTGCTCGGAAAGATTGCCATCGACAAACTTCCAAAGCATATTTTCGGTGTACTCGTTTTCAGACATCTCGGGAAAATTTATATTAAGAGTTTTTTTAATCGTGTTCTAGCGCGATGCAGTCGGGTTTTAACCGCGCTATTCTTGAGATTTAAAATCGTGCATATATCGTCAATAGACTGTTCATTTAGATAATATAATGTTATGATCAAGTTGTCGGCTTCATCGAGCTCGGATAGTGCTTTTTTAAATGCCATATTTAACTGCCCTTTATCGAGCCACTCAACTTCGGCCTCTTCTTCATAAATCTCATTAGAATAGTGTTGCTCAAAATCTTCAACTAAAAATAATTTTGACGCTTTTCTATTGGCAGAAATTGTAGTAGTATAGGCCACTCGATACAACCAGGTACTAAATTTAGACTTGAACTCAAATTTATGTAGGTTTTTATAAACCTTGAGCAAAATATCCTGTGTAATCTCTTCTGCAAATTCTCTATTACCGGTAATCTTGATAACAATTTGAAAAACAAACGAACTATACCGGTCTATTAAAATCGAAAAAGACATAATATTTCCATTAAAAACTTCCTCAATAAGTTTTTCGTCACTCGTTTTATTTGTATCAGATACCATTTGTGTTAATACATGATTCTATCAAACATCTCTTCCTTGATTTTTATCTTAGGAATAACTGCTTTCTTTAAATACGCTGGTATCTCGCTGCTACTTATTTTTGCACCCGCAAATTCTCGCTGCAGGGAATCAGATTTGGATCGTTTCTCAACCTTAGTAGCAAACCAGGTGACGTGATCATGTGGCAATGCGACTCCCAAAATCATCCCGGGCAGACCATTGAAATGCTCAGGTCCTCCGGACAACGCGATATCTTCAGTATAAAACGCCACAACATAGATTGAATCACCAAATACGCCGTTGGCTCGAATACAATTATACCCAGCTATATTGCGTGTTTCATCTGTCAGTTTCCATTTAATCGCCATTGGCTCTTCATCCATATTAATTTTTTTGTCAAAAATGGTCATAGCCGAAACAGCATGTTTTTGATCTAGGTCTGTAAAAACAGTATTTTGAGCAGTAATTTCGCTTAAAATGTTTTTACTTTCAAAGTAATCTTCGGGTTTGTACAACGTATTATTGTCTGCATACTCCAATGAAAAATGAAACGTATCGAATGGCTCTGTCATCTTTGTAAAATTATCAACCAATCTTTTACCTTGCGGGGTCTGATCGTCGAACATATTTTTAAATTGTGCATGGTTATTCACCTTCTTTTGAAAATGAATGATACCTGATGTCGAAACGTTTTGCTGGCCCTGGGACTCCCCAAAGAAGGAAAATAGGGCGATAGTAATTAACACTATTCTTTGAATATTTATCATATCATTTTTGTTTTTTAGTACATTTTGTGGTTCATTTTAATTTCCCATTTTGTTAATCTCCCAAATCAAACCAAGTGAAAAGTTTCTTCCAATCGAGGAGTAGGTATTTTCAACAATCAAATTATTATTTACAGATCTTGAAAAGCCCTTATTTTGATTCAAAATATCATTTGCAGATACTTTAATCACCAAATTTTGATTTTTAAAAAATGATCTAGAAGTTGAGAAATTTATAATACATCGTTCCAACTTTCTACTAAATACATTAATAGGCTCCTGGTAATCGTAAGTACCATTTAATGAAAGCTCATACCTCTTGGATGGATAAAATAAAAATTCTGGAACAATTAAATATGTCCAATATTTAGCATTGAGATTTTCATCCAATGAAGACATGATCGTATTATATTTTGTATTGAATAAAATTGAAATATCATATTTTTCGGGATTTCTTTTTGAAAATTTTAATGAGAAATTAAGCCTTTGCACTTTATTTTCATTCAAAAACTCATTAATATAATTAGCAGTGTGGGCAAATCCATAACCAATATCACTATTAATTTTAATATCAACCGGCAACAGTCGAAAAGAATAAATAAGGTAGCTGTCGAACGATTTTTGTTTAATATCTGAAAGATTAGCAAACTCATAAATACTTTTACCAACTGAATCTGTCGTAATTTTCGGAACTATCGAGTGTTGTTCTACTGCATATAGGCCATTTAATAAGATGGTTTTATCTTCCATTAATAGGTAATCCCTATAATTTAAATTAAATGATTGCTTAAATGCTGGTTTAAGCGACGGATTTCCGACAAAAACATTCAAAGGATCGTCATTTATCTGCATGGGCTGAACCTGATTTATATTAGGCTGTACGGTGCCGCCATTATAGGAAAATAATAGTCTATTTTTTCTTGGAAATATATATTTGGTCTCAAAATTTGGATACCAGTTGACAAACTTTCTATTGAGATTATTATTATCTAAAAAGTCTTCTTGATCTTGCTGATTGAGTTCAATACCAGGAGCAATTTTCACCTGAATATGCGACTGTGAATATTCAAAGGACGTCCTTAATTTATGAGTATTTTGTTTAAGCCTATATTTTATAGCATTATGAACGCCTAACGACGTGCTGTCAATATTGGAAATTTCAGTAGTATTATCAGATTGTTGTGATGATATATCATATTCGGATATTAAAGTTATTGTTTTCCCAAATTGATTGATATATGCAATCTTCCCACCATATTGTCGGGTAGTTTTCGTATCAAATCGACGTTCATTCAGCTTTATTAGCTGATCTTCTTCATCCGAAAGATTATAAAATATATTCTTTGCATACAGATTGCGTTCGGCCTCTGTCCTAGCATTCGAGGTGCTTAAGCGAATGGAAATAGAACTCTCATGACTGAATTTCCTATTCCACACGAAGAAACCATTAAAACTAGAACCGTTTCCGTTTAGATAGATATCCCGTTGGCTCTCATTTATTTTAATTCCACTTTTTCTTACACTGCTATCCGAAAATACGCTTTGAACATTGTTTTTATTTTTTAGCCCTTCTAAGAATAAATTGAATGTGTTGGCTGAATCTAGCGCCATTTTTATTCTCAAGTCGGCCTTATTTCTTAAATTATTTGTATTGAATTCTTCTTTAGAGAAACGTGTGAAACTGTTGTCAGGTTGAATGTTCTCACTAGTAGAATTTTCAAAACCTCGCGTATTATAATCTGCGATTTTGTAATTGGCATTTATGTAATACTTTTTGTCCACAAAATTTTCATCAAAATGTGCTCCCCCAGTTTTCACTGTTGGAATTCCTTTACCACCGAAATTACCTCCACTGCCATCAAGCTCGTCGATTCCGAATTCACTGTTACTAAAATTGCTTTTATCTTCCCAACCCAACCCTGTGATTCCGTTATTACTTAATATGCCGTAGCCTGCAAGCTTGCGTTTTGAACTGAACGAATTTAACATTGCTTGGGAATCATATATTTTCGGGGTACCCCCAGATATCTGCATCTTGCCGAAGTATCCATTTTTCTTATTCGCTTTTAAAGTCACATTAACGGTTTTCTCTTTTTTACCAAAATTATTTCCGCCAAGTTCAGTTTGTTCGCTATCGCCATCATACAATTGAATTTTTTCGACAATATCTGCACGGATATTCTTAGTAACCAGAGTTGGATCATCTCCGAAAAATTCCTCTCCTTCCAATAGCACTCTTTTTACCTTTTCTCCATTGGCCGTAATATTGCCCTTCTTGTCAACCTCAAAATTTGGAAACTGACGTAATAAATCTTCAACTCGTGCGTTTTCTCGCACTTTAAAACTATCAGCTTGGAATTCTAATGTATCTCCCTTCTGGGTAATGGCAGCGATCTTTTTCGACTTGACAAGCACTTCATCAAGTTTTATGCTTTTCTTTTCGAGTTTTATCAATTCCAGGGTTGGTATACTTCCATCGCTTGTAACATTTAATCTCGTTTTGTATGCAGTATACTGTAGATGCGAAACAGATAGTAAGTAGTTACCAGGGCTCAAGCTTTTTATTGAAAAACTACCGTCTTCCTTTGTCCTAGTACTATTAATCAATATCGAATCTTTAGATCTAAGAATAGTAATTGACACATTGCTTAAAGGAGCGTTATCAACGGAATCAACAACTTTTCCTTTAACCTCGGAATGCTCTTGTGCAAATAGGTTTCTATTTGACATAGTGAAAATTGAGATGTAAAGTAAAAGCAAACATATAACCCGCGATATTAATCCCCTTAGCATATTCTATTTTAAACTTTTAAAATAATAGTATATAACTAAAAGAGCGATTCCGCAGAAAAATGATACGCACAAAATATATAACAATGCGCCAGGTATAATTTCGGCATTTATGCACGGTCTTAAAATCAAGCCAACTGTAACACCAATACATATCCCCAATAAAATTAACCCACTTGAAAAATATCCAGATATATTAGGTTCTTGTTTTAAATATTGATTTCTGCGGATAAGAAACATGTTTTCCCTATGTTTCAGATACCTGACTCCGAAAATTGAAATGAGTACACTTATCGCAACTGCGATCCAAATTAACTGTTGAAAGTTCATAATCTAAATTTTTAATCTTACTTTTCTTGTTAGACGCAAGAAATAAATATCGGTTACCCTATTTTTTAAAAAATTATTAAAATTTGAAAAATCCGACGCTTTAATTCCGGGGTGTTCTTAAATACCGATTAACTTCTTTCAAAATCTCTTCTGTGAGGCTTGTTCTAATTTTAATTTTTGAATGCATAATTTCTGTTGCAATTTTTCGGCTTTCGTCCTCTAAATTATTGTCGTAATACAACTTAAAACGTAGGTATTTTGGATAAAGATGGGAAGGGTTGATAAGCATTGCCTTCTTATAGAAAAAGTCACTCTTGTCAATATTTCCCTCTTCTTTATAAAGATTTCCTAAATTTATATGAACCATAGGGTTATAATCGAACGAAAGAGCAGCTATAAAAATATGCTTAGCCTTAGTTAGCTTTTTATTTAATAATAGACATTTGCCATAATTCAGAAGGTAATCTGGGTTACCAGATTGAGAATCCGCTAGCTTCTCAAATATAATTTCTGCTTTTATCGGATCATTGTTGACTAGTAAAGTTTCAGCTTCTAACAAGCTGATTTGATCCTTTCGCATATGGAATGCCTTTGAGCATAAAAAGACGCTAACTCCGACGAGCAGGAAAACAATGGATAATGAAAAAAAGCGATTTAGTTTAATTTCTTTATAATCACTGTTGGCTATGACAATCGCCAATAAAAATGTAAATAGAAAAAGGGTCGGTAAAGAATAGAAGGGATAGGAAAATAGTCCTGTTATTAAAATGGAAATTATCGAATAAAAATAGCCCAAGGTTTCGCTACCCCTATAACTTTTTATATATCTCAGAATAACAATTGATAGTATAATAATAAAAATAAGGAAGCCTATTATTCCTTGCTCCAAAATCATTTCCAAATATTCATTATATGATATTTTGACATATCCCGCAATATCTCTCACACGTAGATCACTCAAATATTTTTCATTTAAAAATTGTGGATATTTTTCAAAATATGTTACCTGCCACTTGGTATAATTGAGCTTAAACGAACCATAACCTGTTCCGAAAAACGGGTTTTGAGAAATTATATTGGATGATATCTTCCATATTAATAGTCGGCCATCAGAAGAAGCAACTTTATATTTAATCAAATAAAAAAATACGGCTATGACCAAAGTGAAACTTACTGGTAATACTATTAGGTAGGTTCGTCTTCCAATATCCCTCAGCTTATCTGCAAATTGATAACGATGAAAAATCATTATTGATGATATCACTAATACAGTTATAAGAGATGCTCTATTCTTGGTGAGAAACAAAACCCCAGTGGTGAAAAGAATGTTAACAATCGATAGTGTTTTTAAGGAACTATCATTCGTATAAAATAAAGCTGCTAACGAGACGGGAAAAATAGCACAAAGAAACAATGCTAAAGGCGCTGGATTTTTAAAAGTTCCTGTAACCTTAAAATTATCGTCAAAAACAGGAAAATATCCCAGATATTGTAGCAGCACTATGATCAGTTGAAATAAAGACAACAAGATAAGCGCACGATTTAAAATCCCTTGGTATTTTATTTTTCTACAAGAGGGTATTATAAGCCTCACAAGAAAATAAAATAAAACGGCGAGCGAAAATGTGTAGAATTTATCATTATGTATTATATCAAAGTATACTACTCCGATTGTTAAGTATAATGCCCATGTTGCCACTATCATGTCTACTACATTCACTTTAGGCAGGTGGAACTTTTGAAGTCCCTTAAATGTGAGTTGGATTGCAATTGTAATTATACACACTACTATTGAAAGTGTTGCATTAATCACTTTTTCCGAATTAAGATAAAAATCGCCTTGGCTTGAAAAAGAGAGTACTAACGAATAAAGTACCAATGTAGGGGCAATAATATATATAAGATTCAATAAAGCTGAATTTGAATATTGTTTCAACATAATGACAGAATAGATATTGATTGATTATAGATACATTTTAGATAATTTTAATCACTTTACCTATCAGGTTTATTTCTGGAACGAGCCCCCAGAATCTAGAATCCTCGGAAGAATAAAAATTGTCACCAAGAAAAAAATAGTAATTATTTTTAAACGTATAATGATTAACATACTCGCCATTTAAAACGTACTTTCCACTACTGCGGATAATTGAATTTCCTTCATACTTCATTATGGAACTATACAACGCAAGGTTTTTCGGATTTAATAAAATTTTCCCACCTTTCTTTGGTACCCAAAGCGGACCAAATTGGGTAGCCGACCAACGGATAGTAGAATCATGCGGAAATATATTCTTATTGAATTGACCTTGTAAGTTCCTGACTTTGTGACTAAGGTCTTTTCTTGAAATCTTAACCGTGTCTCCAGGTATTCCATAGCAACGCTTTACGAAAACATCTAATTCAGCGCCCTTCGAAATGAGCGTGTCTTCAGTAACAGGCCTTTTTATAACCAAGATTCTATTTTTCAATAAAGAATTATTGCTGATCGTATCTGTATCGCGGCTAAATTCCTTTACCAAAATGTAATCACCTGGTTTTATAGTAGGTAGCATAGATTCAGTTGGCACTATGTAATAATCAATTCTCGCATATACTATGCTTATTATGATAAAAGCAAAAACCACACATAGCCCCAAAAAAATGAAGTACCTTTTTTTATTCATGAGCTAATTCACTATTGCAGTATTTTTTAATGAATAGAATTTCTTTTTAGTATTTGTCACCAAAACAGTATACTGCTCTATATTACCGTGTTTGTGAAACGTATTTATGTTTAGCTGTACCAATGCCGTATCATTGGGTGCAATTTTAAACTTTGAAACATAGAAACTCGTACAGCTACAATCGGGTTGTATATCTGTGATTTTTAAAGTATCACTACCTGTATTTTTGATTTGATATAATGCCGTTACTAATGTGTCTTGTGGTATTATTCCAAAATCAACTTTCTCTTTATCAAATTGAATCTCAGCGTTAGATTGTGTATTAATATTTTGAATAGCATCTGCTTCTGGCTTTTGACTATTCTGTACGCAAGAAAATAAAAAAAATGTAGCTACAACTAGAACTAAAAATTTCATTTTATGTGGCTTAATTAGTTAATTTGAATTTATAAATCTTAATGGTATTTTTTGACTGGTCAATGAAGGCGTTGGAATAAACTTCGTTATCAATTATTCCTGACATTCGAAACCCTCTGGGAACATCTATATCTGCTATAAGCGCATTGTCTTTATAGATCTGAAGTCCGTCACTAGCTTCGCCAATCCCTTTGCTATATCCTCTAAATAAAAGATCTTTATTTTCAAAAAATTCTAGGAAAGTATAATGGCCATTTAACTTTGACTGTTCATGATAGTTAGAATTAAATAGTTCCATATCTGAAGTATTCTTAAATTCTGTCTTCATATTTCTCCCTTGAAACCCAAAAGATTTTTTAACGTTCATGTTATCGTCAATCTCATAAATAAGGCTATCCGCACCAAAAGAAACTTTATAATTATTCTTTTGATCAATATCGAATATTGGGAATCCAAATACCATGAAATCAAAATTTTTAGAAAAGAATGGGGGGAATCCGCCATATATATCCTTAATATATCCGTTTTTTAAGGACATACTAGCAAAAATCCGGGCTTCTGCCGCGTAAGTTTTCATTGTTGGATTATATGCTTGGTGTTGAGATACAATCGGAAAGATCAGATCATCACCGTGTGCTCTTACTTTTCCTCCGTACACTAGTGAGTACATTTCGGGTAATGATGGATCTGGTTTGTCTAAAAGCTCTTCGTATGTATGCGTTGGACGCCAATTGACTGCATAATCATTTATCCTTTCAAATTTTTCGTTAAATATATAACAGTCATATCCCGTACCCATAAAAAATGAGCCTCCGTTGGGAAGGAATGAAAAGAAGGTCACGTTTTTCACTGGAAGCTCGTTCTTACCACTTCCTTGTCCAATATATGAATGAACAATGCTTCCATCTTTCTGAAATTCATGGAGGAAACAGAATCTGGAATCTAAAAAATATAAAGAATTATCCTTAATATATATTTCTCCGACATATGATGTATTGATCGA
This sequence comes from Sphingobacterium sp. HMA12, assembly GCF_002933815.1. Taxonomy (GTDB): domain Bacteria; phylum Bacteroidota; class Bacteroidia; order Sphingobacteriales; family Sphingobacteriaceae; genus Sphingobacterium. The sequence goes on along the minus strand of NZ_BEYR01000001.1, from coordinate 698,883 downwards.
GTCCAATTGAATAGAATCAATAGCAACGTCATTAAATTTTATTAATTTTTCACTCTTGTTTTTTGCAGTTGAATAGTCCGACTTCTTTTCTGACTTACAAGAGTAAAAACAAATAGAAGCAGCAAGCACTGAAAATTTAACAACGGGTTTCATAGAATATTTTAGCATCTTTTTCATTTCATAATAAAATAAGAGGTAATAATTAAATCACCTCTTACCTTCGAATTAGTTCAAAATCTTAACCTTCACAATTAGAATTGTAAGAAGAACAACTTGACGATCCTGCAGGAGCACATTGACTTCCTCCATTATTTGCTGCACAGTTATTATTACCACCCCAAAAAGCACAGTAACAGCTAACGTCAAATGCTGCGCGTGCAACTTTCGGACTCAAAGAACTTTTAAGTGTATTACTTTGTGCAAATCCAACACACATCGTAACTGCAGCAAGGCTTCCTAAAACCGCTTTCATAATTTTTCTTTTGTTCATAATAAAATGATTTTAAATTGAATTAATAAACATTAACTACTCTAATATAACGTTATGTTTTTTCACTAGCCCAACAATAACAATAATTTTCGATGAAATAGATATTTTTTAGGTTCAAATAGTATTTTTATATTTTTTCAAGACAAAAAGAATAAAAAACGATTTAGCCAAACAAGAGTTTACCTCCAAGAACATATAAAACAGAAGTGGTTTATATTTTTTCGAAATAACAGTAATAAATCACTTCATACAATAGTACCACTTCAGTAGACTCTTATAAGCCCATTATACTGTATAAATTAGCCCTATATTTAAGACCGATATCTAATTTGAAATTATTTTTTAAGCGCACTTGAATAGCTTCAACGCTCTTTATTTGGTTTACATTGACAATATGAGATTTATGGATCCTTATAAATCTATTCTCGTTTAGCCGTTTTTCAAGATCCTTAAGCGTTGTAGAAACTGTATGGTTTTCATCTTTTGTAATAATCTGAGCATAGTCTCCCATTGCTTTGATATAGAGTATATGATCAGAATTGATAAAGATTGATTTGTGCCCATCTTTAAATTTGAGAATTTGATCTAATTGTTTCTCCTGTTTAGAAATGATCAAATTTCGGACCTTGCTTATAGCTTTTTCGAACCGCTCAAGCGTTAGTGATGGTTTGAGAATATAATCTACTACATCGAGTTCATATCCATCAACTGCGAATTCACGATAATTGGTAACAAATATCACAAAAGGAGGGCTGGATAATGACCTCAAAAATTCCAGGATTTCACTTCCTGGTGCTTGAATATTTGAGATCATTAAATTTACATTCCCTGATTCTAAAACTTCCTTTGCACTTATTAAATTCCCATAACTTCCTGATAGCATTAACCACTCAACCCTTTCAACCATACTTTCCAATCTCTTTAGCGCGAGAAATTCATCCTCTATAATTATCACATTAATTTTATACATTTCGAAAATATTTATAATACATACTCATGCGCCAAACAAAAACTGCAAAATAGATTTCCCTGTGTCCGTTAACAAAAAGTCAAAATGATCGCCATAATTTAACTGAAAGCCACCCTACACCTTTAATTATAGCCCTGAGATATATACTTTTGGACTGTTGTTGATTTTTGTTCAAAATAAACTTTATACAATATCAAATGATTTATTTGATATATATCCAAATATTAAAGGAATATTGATGCGACAATTCAACTCTTTAAGAAGCTAAATAAACACAGCTTATAATTGATTAAATAACATTAATTTATTTATAAATTTTCTTTCACGTTTCTTTATTATATAATAACAGTATAAATAAAATAAAAAATATTTCACACTAATAAGCATTAAATTATTTTGAGACGATTTGTATGAATATTGAGAAAAATAGTGATATACTGAAGCTAAAATCTCGAATATATTTCTTTAAACTGTCAAAATAGTACTACCACTAAATTTAAAGATTGTATTTTGGGCTTGCGCTATTAAAAGGCTCTTAATTTCATCTGTGTAATCGGCGGTCATGTTTCCTATGATTCCAAAATAAGAAACATGAATAAATTTTTTGAAATCATGAACCAGTTTAATACCGCTCGCTATAACTACACTTCCACCATCTTTTGGCCCAGGATCTGGATCTGTTAATGGATTAACATAGAACCTCCTAGCAAATTGTTACTTCAACTCCCTGCGACTGGCGGTGGATAATAGCTGCACAACAATTGCTTTTCCGAATATCAGCACAGGAATATACAGGTTCCCTAAGGAATTGGCTGCCCAAATAACGATGAACGCGATAAATCAGTTTCTTGAATCAAATACAACAATCAAACGAATTACAATAGTTTGTTTTGATGATGAAAATTTCCAGCTATTACAACAATTACTTAGTCGGTAATCTTGTTGTAGCTATCGTTCTCACATTAGCTCTCCATTCATTTCGGCAACGAAATAATGATGGAATTGCTTTCCTTCTTACACCATTTTATGTATAGAATACAACTATCCGCAACAATTCAACGTTTAATTATTTAGCGATAGCTTCAATCCGATGGAAAGATTTCGTCCCGGAAGGGGTGCAAGATATTTGAGTATGGAATTTTGCGGGCGTGCTTCTACATTCAATAGATTATTTCCTGAAATATAATAGACAAATTCATATCGTTTTATATTCACCTTGTAACCCAATTGTCCTGATAGCAAGGAATAAGCGGGCATAGCCGGTTCAACATTGATATTTTTGCCTAAATAACGTTGTCTCAGATAGCGGTCGAAATTGGCGTTCCCAGAAAACCTCTTATATTGCAGTGCAATAGATATCCCATATCTACTGGTCGGTAGGTTGGGCATATAGTCTCCTTCGGCCCATTTGCGCATGCTATCATCCGATGTATTTATATTTTTGACCAGATCGGCGAAAGCATTTAACTCTACATGACGATCTGCTGCCCATACATACGTATAGCCCCCCTCTACCTCCCAGCCCTGAATCTCGGTGTCTGATCCACGCCATTCCTTGACCAAAAAGCCGCCAGAACGGGAAATGCCGGTATGGGCCAAATAGAGATAATTTTTAAAAAAACTGCGGTAATGAGTCGCGGACAATTTTAATCCGCCATGTTTTATCCCCCCAGATAACTCATAGGAATCTGAGCTTTCCTTGTCAAGTCGATCATCTCCATTTTCTTCCACTAAGATCGCAAAATGGTCATTTCCAGCATAAAGTTCATTGACCCCCGGAGCACGTTCTGCATGTGAAAATTTAGCTTGTAAATAGGCAATGTCAAAAATTGAATAGCTGATATCGCCCGAAAAATGATTTAAGCTAAAATCCCGGGCCGAAAGATTACCTCCGGCCAGTCCCCTGCTTCGCCGGTATGCAGGATCGCTCAATGTGCGTCGGGCAACCCAGTCATGTCGGTAACCTAAATGAAGCGCAAGTGGATGAAGATCTATTGTCTGCAAGGTAAAGATACCGCCCTCCCGACTTAAATTATTGGGAATATAACGCCGATCGCCCTCGCCCTCCAAAGCTACAAATGAAAAATCAAATCCGCTCACCCCAGACCAAAAACGAGCGAATTGTTGGGTTATCTCCGATCGAACCGCATGCCGCTCGCTATCAAGCTTATTGACACGATAGCTGCCTAAAATCTCCCGATCATCAGATAGTTCACCTCTATAGCTAAATTTAATCTCCGGGATCAACTGTGTTTTGGGTTTAAAAGCAGATTCTAATTGCCAGGCATACGAATATGTGCGGGTATTGATCGCTTCATATATCGGGGTCCAAACCGTGGTATGACTATGCACAGGCTTGTTACGCTGTGCAAAACCGGGGATACCATAATAACTCTCAAGAGCATAAAGGCCCAGTCCTACCCGAAAGTTGTCCCTGATATAACTGGCTCCTGCGTTGACAGATCGTCTCTCGGCATGGCTATTGGGCATAACTCCTCGCTTGACGGGGACATAGTCCGTGATTCCATGTACTACTTCAGTATACAGGGGCGTATTGGGATCCTGTCCAGCGACATATTTTTCATTTTGAGGATTCAGTACCTTTACCCCATTGATAAAGGAATAATTGTCAAAAGTATATAAATCAGCCTCGGATAGGCCCCACTTTGGATCTGCCATATTATCGAGTACAAACTGGCTCAGATAGGGATAGAGCGTTAGATTCCTAATCGTTTCACGGTCGACATTTACCTGCGCCATCGCGGCAGTTAAATGATCTATCTTTGGATCATAAGCAATCGGTGCTTTTGGATTACCGGGGATCTTGAGGTCTCCGTGTGTGAGTCTCATTGCGCCAATATGCCCTACCCAGTACTTGCCCATGTTTGTATTGAAGGCCAGCGACTGCCTATTTCCACTATTGGTTCCCAATTCTGCACTGGCCTGGCCTGAAATCCCTCTTTGTAAACGGGTAATCGGAATGCTGTTGTCGCTGAGATTGACAGCTCCACCAATCGCCTTTCCACCAAATAATACGCTTGCTGCTCCCTTGTACACTTCTATTTCTCGTAGATTATCCATATCAAAATTTGGGTTGAGATTTGGGCTTATTCCCGATAAATCATTGACCGAAAGACCATTGGACAGCATACTTACCCTGCTACCACTTAAACTGCGTATCATTGGAATCCCCGAATTGGGGCCAAAAGAAGCATTTTGTATCCCAGAAATATGGCTCAACGTTTCGCCGGTGGTTTGCGCCTGTATACGATCAAGCTGTTTACGATCCAACCTTGTCTTTTGCCCATAGCCTGGCACAAGGCCTATTGCTACTGCTGTGGGCAACTCGATAATGCGCAATGTGTCGACAGTTGATTTGGTCTGCGCATGTGTAGAGCTTGCTGTCAATAACATCAGCAGAGATACTAAAAATAATTTATTCTGATACTGTAACATCGTGTAATGTATTCCTGTTTGAGCTGCAAAAATAGAAAAGAAAATAGTAATTGCAATATTGTTGCATTAATAATTTACAATCATTACCTTCGTCAAAATTTTACACGTTATGAAATACATCAACAAGCAAATCCTTATTGCGGGAGCACTGATCCTAGTGCTCGGCGCTGCATCATCCTGTAAAAAAGAGACAGCTCCTACGCCTACTGAAATCTCGCTTTCGTTACCTTCACAGGTCAGCCTCCGCTACGGCGAAACACAGGAAATTAATCTACCGAAAGACCTTTCTACAAATACAGGACTTGTATTCAGCTTTGACTTTTCTCAAACGGCTGAAATCAATTTGGGAAATGGGAGTAAACTCAGTGATAAATTGAACCAGGCTATTAAATTTGACAGCAAAAAACAAAGTATCCAGATTAACAGTGCATTTCTCTATCCAAATGGAGCTCAATCCAGCAGCACACGGATTCCCGATGAATATAAAGTCTCTGTAATAGCCAAAGAATCTCATGGTACTGTGGTAGCAAAGGAAAGTTTTTCGATAAAGGTAACAGCTGGATCTATTGCTATTAAAGGTTTAAAAGACGGCAACGAGTTACCTTATTCTTATGTACTGTATAATGACCAATCTACTGATTTTGAAATAGATCCACTTGGTCTGCCGATTGCTGGTACCAGCTTTCATTTGAAAAAAGAAGATGGACAGGAAAATATTGCTTCAGTATCGGGTACGCATATCAAGTTATCAAAAGATGCTGGCGATCCGGAAAAGAAAGCTGAAACGTCGTTCGAGCTGACTCCCGAACTGAGGAAAGATGGCTTTCCTGTCGCTTCCACCACTTTTAGGGTCATTCTGATCCCACAGATTAAATTTTTGTTTGGACAATATTATCCTGATCTAAACCTTACGATCGACTTTAGCCTGATACATATCGGTCTTTCAAATGGTTATGCCTCTGCGGCTCCAACATTATATCCGGAAAAATATAAATCTACATTTGAACTGGTTTCAATACAAAAAGATGGAAGTGCATTTGCTGATAGCGAAAAGCTGTTTAGTGTAAATACCCAAACAGGTGCAGTTTCCGTGAAAAAAAGCGACAGCTTAAAAGCTGGTAGCTATAAGATGACAATAAAGGCGCTGACAACCACTGGCCTACAATTTACGACTAACCTCACCTTAGCAATGTCTGAAGGGTAGTAATTCAAGCCCGAATTCTCTACTTTTAATTGCTCCAGTTTTTTGGGGAGAGGTCATCCTTTTTAATCATTTTATAAGATTTAACATTATCTTTCTTGTAATCAAATTAATGGTCTTGCAATAAGCATCAATATCCATAGAAATTTCCAGTGATCATAACTTATAGTTTGAAAAATTAAAAATCCATTCTCCTTTATATGTTTATACAGAGAATGGATTATCAAATAAAATTTATTAGCAATGCTTAAAACTTCACTAAATCAATGAAATTTTAAGATTGTTTAGACAGATTTTTCAACCATATAATTCAATTCAGTAACCCCACAATTAAATTGTCGGGAATTTAGTAGTTCTAATTTTATTTTCTCTTCGATATCGGAAAACAATCGAATTCCCTTGCCGAGAACAATCGGATTCACAAAAAGCCAATAGCCATCGATTAAGTTCAGTTTCATAAGTGACTGTGTCGTTGTAGGACTACCAAATATCAAAATGTCTTCCCCTCGCTGCTGTTTGATTTCATTAATTCTTTCAACGAGGTTGTCACTGATAATTTCAGTGTTCTCGGACGGCTCATTGGCAATTGTTGTTGACAGAACAACCTTATGAACTTTTGCGTACCAATTCGCATGGTTAACTTCAAGTTTTGTTGCTGTTGGCTGATCACTTATAGTTGGCCAATATTCTTCCATCATTCGATAAGTTACTCGTCCATAAAGAGCAGTGTCACTTTTGCTTATGCGTTTGCTTACATGACTAAAAATTTCTTCGCCGACCATAGCCCAGTTAAGCTCACCATTTACTCCTGCTACAAATCCGTCAAGCGAAATGTGCATAAAGGAAATTATCTTTCTCATAGGATTACATTTAGTATTTATTGAATAGGGTTAGTTAGGTATCGACTAAGCTTATTAAACATCTCGATCCAACCTTGATAAGCGCCTGTTTTCTTGGATTCAGCCTCTGATACAGTTTCGTGAATGGTAACTTCGGTTTGATCACCAATGGATTTAAATTTAACTGTAGTTAGGATCTTCTCTGGCCACCCTTGTTGCCCATTCTTTCCCGATTGATCTAATAGATCTCCGTTTTCATTAGATAGTTGTATTGTAAAAACGAGCTTTTCTAATGGAACGATTTGTAAATAAGTACCAATAATCCAGGCAGTGCCATGTATAGGACTTTGAATGCAATAATGAAACTGACCGCCTTCATGAACTTCAATGAATCTAAAGTTGATCGTACATCCGTCTGGCGCATACCAATGTTTAAGCTTTTCAGGATTGGTCCATGCATCAAAAACCACTTCAATTTCATCATCAAATAAATGGGTAATTATCAATTCTTTGTCTTGTGATTTCATATCTTCTGTTTTTTGGTTTCTTCTAAAAATCTATCTAATTTTACAAGGCGTTGATTCCAAAGTTTACGCGACTCATTGACCCATTCAACCACCTTATCTAATTGTTCCAATCGCGCTTCACAAATTTGCTCCCTACCTTTTTGAGTAAGTGTAATCATTTCACATTGCTGTAACACCCTGAGGTGCTTGGCAATCCCCTGTCTACTAATTCCAGAATCCTCTACGATTTGGCCAATGTTTAATGCTCCACCTGAAAGTTTTTGAATAATCATTCTTCTGGTAGGATCAGCAATTGCTTGAAAAATGTCTCTACGTTCTATCATAATACAACCATTTGGTTGTCAAAAATAATAAAACCATTTGGTTGCACAATTTTATTTAATGTTTTTTATGAATAATTATAACCCATCTGACAAAAACATGAACCTCCCCTATCCCTTCCAGGAAGGAAGATGTAAGAAAATATAAGCATCCCATCACTTTTTATTCATTGTTGCTAACGTATATAAACAATCGTATATTAATCCGCTTGTTCCACATCGTGAACTTGAATTTTAAGCAAATGTTAATTAAGTTTGATAAACTATATTCTAATTCTATCCTTGAATCAATACAATGGAAAACTTCACACACAATAAAAGAATTTATTACAGTCCATGTGAATTTGCAATGGCTCATATAGAGACGTAGGCTACGCGTGTTACCTCCTGAACAAGGCCTACGACCGCGCCAAACAAAGCAGAATCTGTATAAACACTGAGATATCACGAATGTGATGACTATAAGTACCCGTTTGTATCGTTTAATTTAAGACAGTAAAGTTTCCAACGATTGATAATTTTTGATGAGGTTTGCCTAATTTACTAAAATTTAATTCCTGTAGTGAAATGAAGATTTTTGAAAGCCTCATCATTTAAATTTGATAGTTCTAATTTATATACGGCAGGAACTCATATAATGGGGGCCCATATGGCGTTTTTTCTTGGCGCGTTGTAGTTTCTAGATGAGCTAGTATATTATACAATACTTAGACCATTTCCCTTTTCTGTCCGAGATCAATATTGTACTCTCTCTCAGTAAGCATTTAATAGGATTGATTCGTTTTATCAAGGACAAAAATCTACTGCAACCGTTATCTCGTATATTTTCAAAATTTATCAAAGCGTTTTCATACGAGTTTAATAAATTTTTGAAGGAACAGACTGAACTTATAATTTCGTTCATTAGTAACCATGGAATCACAGGCCTCGTCATGATCATTGGGTTATCACTATTAATGCCGTTGGGTTTCATTTTTGCCTTCTTCTCTGGATTATTACATTACATTGAAAATCAGAATATAATTTCTGCAGCTTCAATAGCAATGTTATACTTCGGCTCAATATCCATATTCAGTTTATTGCAATATAGAATCTTAAAAAGCACTTAAGCAGCTTAATCCCTTCCTTTTAAGTCATTCAATTATTATAGAATCGTAAACTATTAAACCTGCATTTCGTTAAACAGCAGGTTTAATAGCTTACATTATCTACCACGATTATTAATTCAATTGTTATTTATCCCCAAAGTTTTTGTTAAAAAAAGAATCAACTGCGTGCTGATCCTGAGGAAAATTAAACACTTCTTTAATTTTACCGCCCTCAAATTTCCATAGTAAACAAGATAAATTATTTAAATTCTCTATATTTTCTAATTCACTCCAATTTTTATGACAGTCAATTACATAATCATTGCTTACCCCTAATACGACTCCCTCGGCTCTAAAGTTAAAATTACCTAATTGATTAAGGTATTCTACGATCTCTCCAACCCCATATTTAACTCCACTTAAAGGGTGCCTGCCAGGAATATGCCATTTTACATCGGCATGGAAAATATCCTGCAATTCATCGATTGAATTACTCGAATATGCATTGAAAAATTTGTTAACTAAAACTAAGTTTGGATGTTCATTCATGATTTTTAAAATATAATTGTAATTAGTGCTCCCGACTAAATCAAATTCCGGAGGTCGTTATCTTCAATAAAACGTTTCTGATCTGCCAAAACAAGAAATCGGTTATAGATATTTTCAAAATGTTCAGCAGGGAAATCTATTTTCATACTTTTTAACCGATCTTTTAATGCTGCACGCCCACTCCTTGCGGATAAAAACAATTCAGGCAATTTCCCCCCTATTATTTGGGGATCAATAATTTCATAGTTTCTACGGTCTTTCAATACGCCATCCTGATGGATGCCGGAAGAATGCGCAAAAGCATTTTTCCCGACAATGGCCTTATTGGCCTGTACAGGATTTGACATCGCCCGTTCGACCATACTACTTAGTTCCACAATATATTTTGGATCAATTCCGGTCGCAAACCCTAGATTTTCTTTTACAATGAGTGTCAAAATAATTTCTTCTAGGGCTGCATTTCCAGCACGTTCTCCCACACCATTAATCGTTCCTTCCACCTGAAGTGCCCCCGCCATTAACCCAGCTATACTATTGGCTGTAGCCATACCTAAATCATTATGACAGTGGACAGAAAGAATTGCGTTCTCTTTTTCCCTTCTATTTTGATTCACATAAGCTATCTTTTCAAAGTACTCATAGGGTGTACAAAAACCATTGGTATCAGGAAGATTCACAACTTTTGCACCCGCTTCAACCACCGTATTCGTCATTTGAACCAAAAAATCATTGTCTGCGCGACCAGCATCTTCGGCAAAAAATTGTACTTCATCACATTTATCCGAAGCATAAGCCACCATTTCATAAGCTTTAGCCAAGATTACCTCACGAGTGGTATTAAACTTATATTTAATATGAATGTCGGATGTTCCAATTCCGAGCTGAATCCGTGCCACCTTTGCCTTACCCAAGGCCGAAGACGCCTGTTCGATATCTTTCCTATTGGCCCTAGCCAATGCACAGACTGTTGCCTTTTTCACCAGTTTACAAACCTCTGTTACTGCCTTAAAATCTCCAGGTGAACTTATTGGAAACCCTGCCTCTATCACATCTACCCCCATTGCATCGAGTTTTTCAGCGATTTCTAATTTATCATTCAGTGTCAACTGGCAGCCCGGCCCCTGTTCTCCATCGCGTAAAGTAGTATCGAAAATCTTAACTTGTTTCATATTCAACTTATTTTTATAGTTTAAAAGTACCGGAACTACAGAATTTAATATATTTGAAAATAAAACAATTGTTATTCAATAATGCCAAAATCCACTATTCCCTTTGTTCAATGTGCCAAGAACTTTCACGATGGTACAATTGAATTACGTAACTATGGACAATTCAATACAGAAATGCATGCTCATGATCAAGTACAGGTACTTAGCCCAACAAATGGTACCCTCTTTATCTATACAGAAAAAGCCAGTTACTGTGTGCCTAATACTTTCTATGTATATATCCCAGCACATGTCCCACACAAACTCATTTCCCGTTCCCTGCAACTGTCATTAAAAACCATTTTCTTGGATATGAACAATATGCACGAGGAAGTTAAGGTGTATCCATCAAATGAATTGTTGAATCATTTTTTGATTTTTGGCCAGCGACATTGGAAGCTGAAAGACCAAGACACGTTGACAACATCTACTTTGGAGGCGTTGAAGTCTATGCTCCCAATACTATTGGCAAAACCGACCCTGTTACAAATCACGCCGGCAAAAAGTGAATTGATGATCCAGGTAAGCACGTATATCCTCCAACACCTCGACAATAAACTGTCAATCGCTGAGATTAGCGCTAATTTTTTTCTATCGGAGCGAACGCTTTTCAGACAGTTTAAGGAAGAAATGCAGATCACCATATTCCAGTTCATAAAACAGCATCGCCTTCTAAAGGCACTTCAATTATTGGAAAATAGGGATATGCATATCGCTGAAATCGTTTATCAAATTGGGTATGAAAGCGTACCTAACTTTTCCAATCTATTCAAAGAATATTTTGGACTATCACCACAGCAGTATAGGGCAAGGCTATAATAGAAATCTTATTGAATTATTCCATTGACACTGGTTGCGTTACAGTCTGGATTCTTACATTCGAATCGCTAGGATTACTAATATACCTACCCATCATTGTTTTAAATCTCCGCTCCCCTTGAATATTGACATCTGTCCCCCATCTTCAACGCCAAAGGTACATTTTTAGTTACAAGATTGGAGCAACCCGGTCATGCCCCAACAGTAAGCTTAGCGATCAATCTTTCGGATAAAAATATATTAGCTACTTTTTCTTCCGCAAAATCCCAGATTACTTCGACAGGCGGACTCGCATCAAATGGTTCGAAATTCTCTCTGACAATTCAGAGAATTTAAAAAGGGATGGTTTTCCTCATAAAACGTGTAGCTACTTCAGATGCGGGAATACCGTTTTTTCCACCAATGGGTGCCGAAAATTCCCTGTCAACTAAGGGAGTCATAAGTTAAAAGATCTTTACTGTTGAAGAAATGTTATCGAGAGCTATTCTTAACGACTGTGTATAAGAATGCGGAGAAGCCTTACTAGCTGAATATCTCGCAAGGTTTCTCGGCAGATAGGCAACAACAGAAGAAACGTTAATTATTGCCTATTTTTTTCGCGCTTTTTCCTCTGCCGTGTTGTTTTTTGTGTTCATATTCTTATTTTTTGAGTTTAATTTTATTAATGATCGGCTGCTGCAACTACAATTTTTTTATTGCTTTTCCGCGTGGAGAAAAATAGCAGAAGCGGTAGTGATAATGCAAATGCCGTCCCGATGAAAAGATAAGCGTCGATATAACTTAACATGAAAACCTGTTTTTGCACAATCATATCCATTAGGCCGATGGCCCGATGCTGCGCATCAACATGCCCAAACCCTTTAGTTTGAAAATGAGCTGTATACTTATCCAGCCTTTCTACCACTGAATTATTTGTGTAGGTGATGTTTGAAACTAAATCCGACCGGTGCTGGGCCATTCTTCTGACAATAAACGTATTGATGATAGAAATACCAAAAGACCCGCCCAGCTGTCTCATCATATTATTTATGGCTGTTCCCTGTGGTATATCTTCAGGTCTTAATGACGAAATAGCAAGCGTAGAAAGGGGAACCGTCAACAAAGCCATTCCCAGTGCCCTGAAAATCAAATTAACTGATATTGTTGTGAACGGGACTTCTAGAGTTACCCTGGACATCGACCAATTGAAATAGATGAAGCAACAGAAGCCGATGAATACAACTAATGCAGGTGGTACACCCTTTTGTAGCACACGTCCTGTAATTATTAGCGCAAATACGGCTATAATAGATCCCGGAAGGAGCATTAAACCAGCCATTGACGGGGTAAACTGTAAAAGCCTCTGCGCAAATACAGGGGTCAAATAAATAGAAGTAAACATCCCCATACCTGTAATAAAAGTGAGTAACGCAGAAATACTTAATGAAGGGGATCTTAAAATAGATAATTTCACCACAGGGTGTGCTGTAGTAAGTTCCCTATAAATAAAAAGAAGAAGTGAAAGAAATGCAATAACTGCAAGTATGGTGATATACTGGGTTTCAAACCAATCTTCTGTTTCCCCACGTTCAAGAATGGTCTGTAAAGAACCGACCCCTGCGATCAGTAATAAGATTCCTGCCCAGTCTATTTCTTTGACCTTTTTTCTGGTTGGCGATTCCGGAAGTATCCGATAACAGATAATAGCAGTTATGATACCGATAGGAATATTAATATAAAAAATCCATTCCCAGGAAAAGTTATCAATTATGTGTCCGCCAAGTGTTGGCCCGATTGTCGGTCCGATAAAAACACCGATACCAAACAGGGCACTCGCAATATTCTGTTTTTCTTTTGGAAAGCATTCGTAGACCACCGTCGCAGAGACAGAGAGTAATGCTCCTCCGCCGATACCCTGAAAAAAGCGAAAAGCCACCAATTCCCAAATACCGGAGGCGTTGCCGCACATAAAAGAACATAACGTAAACAGTACAAGGGATCCTATATAGTAGTTTCTACGCCCCAGGTTATTCACAAGAAAACCCGTCATCGGAATAATGATAACGTTTGCGATGCCGTAAGAAGTCACAACCCAGGAAGTATCTTCCAATGTTGCACCCAAGCTTCCGCTCATATGATTGATTGCCACATTGACAATGGACGTATCAATCAATTCCATGATAGCCGCTGATATAACGGTAATGATGAGGAGTATTCGATTCATGTTTTTTATTTTTAAATACTTAAGCTACAATATACCAATCGGTATATTGTAGCTTAAAAAAAATCCTTAAAATAGTTAAGGTTGTCTTGTATTGTTGTCCTGTTACAAATGTAACCATTCCATCTGCCTTGGTTCAGCAAATTTGCGAACTACTTCAGCACAATATCCATTACGTTAACGACGACCAGGACTGGCTCAGGTTGAACACTTGTATTATCATCGTTACGGATAAACACCTCTCTTTTGGTTGGAAACTTTATACCTTGTACCTCTGTATAATCATATAGATAATGTGCACTTGCAACATTTTCAGAAATTTCCACATTATAATCGTGCCTGCGTATAAGCCCCTCCTTGTCGATGTAAAATGTCTGAATACGACTATGGCTTTCAATTATCTCAGGAAAAACAACTCGTAACCTACGGAATGTTTCGCCGCCTTCTTCCCAAGGATCAATTTCGGCTACCTCAAAAATGGGATCCGCAAAACAAAACGGCGCGTTGAAATAAATCCATATCGCATAACTTGCAAAATAAAATGCCTGTAAGCGCGTCCAAGGCGTTTCTCTCTTGTGGTTAAAAAAAGACTGCCTAGGACTGTAGAGTTCTTCAATTATTTCATTATCCAGCGTTAAAGCAGCAACATGATCAGGTTCAAACGATGTCTTCCAATCTGCATAGACCGGTTGGAAAGACACAAATTGTCTTTTTGTATCTACAGACACGTAGGTATCGTTTATTATTCCTGGCTGTTGCTTCCGAATCCAAGTTAGCCCATCGACTTTTAGATGTGCAGATATGTTAGTAAACATATTCCAATTTTGAAGCCCCCCATGTGCCTCGATCGTTAATTTTAATAGATTGTTCATAAATTATTACCATATTATTTTGTAGCCATACAAAGTCGAAGCATCATTTATGCATTTACTGATTCGGTTGAACACAATCGAGATGTTATGCTGAAATGATGCAACTGCCAATTCGTTCTTGTCTGAAAAATTACCGTATATCGCTCGATTAGTCAGTTTAGTCGCTTCCCGGATATCAGCTAACGAAGTATTTTCATATCCTTTAATATTGAATACCTGTGCTGATTTCTGAATGATAAACTCTTTTGTTTTTTCTGCTTTGGCATCTTGCTCATTACTATTGACAAAAACTTTAATTGTGCACAAATATATAAAAATATAATACCGTTCGGTATATTTTTATATATTTATTGATTTGTTTAATACGTTTATCAATTATAATATCCTTTTGAAACCGCTTTTTACTATCTAAAAAACTTTTAAACTCAAGTAAAGGAAACTCTCGGTTTGTTCAACCCACTCTGATTCTGCATTTTCATTTGAGACTAAATCTCTCGAGCCCAAATTAAAAGCAACATTCTGAGGTTATCCGCGTCTCGCCAACGAGGATGTACAATTATTATCAATTATAGCATATCATCCGCTGAGGCTGAAGAAATCACCGATCAGATCATAGCTGGCGGAGGCCGTGCTATAGCTATCCGTGCCAATGCTTTAAAACACGATGATGTTACGAATTTATTTAATGAGATTCGATATCAGACCGGAAATGCGGACATACTGTTCAACAATGCAGTTATGAATCCAATTATTGAAGTTAATTAAAAACTCCACATTTGAGCCTTTACCCACCTATTCTTAAAAAAAAAGACCGGTTGTTCTATTTTTTTATTTAACTTTGTCCTGGGCAAGAATTATTACTCATGAAAACTCAAAAATCCGAAAATACCAAACAGCTGATCATAGAGAAAACTTCGACCGTTTTTAATGTGAAAGGCTTTGCGGGTACATCGATAAATGATGTAATGAGCGCCACCGGTCTTTCGAAAGGTTGCATTTATGGTAATTTTGAGAATAAGGACGAGATTGCATTAAGCGTATTTGACTACAATTTTGGTAAGGTAACGCAGCATATGAAAGAACGTATTTTAGCAAGTGAAGATTCAATTGAAAGATTGCTGGTTTATCCCCATACCTACAAAAACTATTTCAGGTATCCGTATTTACAGGCAGGCTGTCCTATTCTAAATACTGCTACCGAGGCTGATGATACACACCCGTCACTCCAAAAACGTGTACAAAAAGCGCTTGATTTTTGGAAAACTTCCCTAGAAAATCAAATCAAACGTGGTATCAAAAGAAACGAAATAAAGGTAGATACCGATCCGACCGAAATTGCAGTCGTGATGATTTCAATGATCGAAGGTGCATTTATGCAGGCAAAGGTCAACAAGCATATGACAGAACTTAATATAGCGATGTCCTTTTTAGAGAGGCTGATCAGGAATTTGAAAGTATAATTTTTTTTATCTTTAAAAAGACCGATCGGTTTATTTTTAGATTATTAAGAATATTTAACAATAAAATGGAAACATTTGATATTACGGTTATCGGGTCAGGTCCCGGCGGAAATGTAGCAGCGATCAGAAGTGCTCAATTAGGATATAAAACTGAAATTAGGCTTGCAACCAGCGGAGATTACCCCAGAATTATGGAAATTTGGGAATCTGCGGTTAAAGCTACTCACGGCTTTCTTGCCGAAGAAGATTTTATTTATTTTAAAGAAGTCATCCCGAAGGATTATCTGCCCAATCTCGAAGTATTTCTCCTTATTGAAAATAGGGAATCTGTCGGATTTTCATCAGTATCAGAAGGAAACCTCGAAATGCTTTTTATTCATAATGAATACCGTAATAAAGGTTATGGAAAGAGCTTATTTCAATTCATGGATGAGACAAATGGCATTACAAAGGTTGACGTCAACGAGCAAAATTATCAGGCTATCGGATTTTATGAAAAATTAGGGTTCAGAAAAGCAGGAAGATCCGAAAAAGACGGCTCAGGCAAAGATTATCCGATTATTCATATGGTAAAATGAAATAGTCGTTATTATCAAAATATTATAATTTATTAATAATAAAATATGTAAAAATGATTGAAGGATTATATGAGACACACATTCAAGTAAGCAACTTGGAAAACGCAGTTCAGTTCTATACTCAAATATTGGGACTTGAGCTTGCACATTATGATGAAACCAGGCCGATTGCCTTTCTCTGGATCGGAGTAAATAAAAAGGCAATGCTTGGACTTTGGGAACAACAGGGTAATCTCCAGACAAGACATTTTGCATTCAGCTGTTCCAAAGATTTTATTTTAAAAGATGCAAATACTTTTTTAAAGAAAAACGGCTTAAAGGCTTATAATTTTCTCAAAAATGGAAGCAATGAACCAATGGTTTTTGCCTGGATGCCCGCACTTGCTCTTTATTTTGACGATCCGGACGGAAATCAGCTGGAGTTTATCCATATTCTGAAAGGCAAAAGTCAGCCAGAACTTGGCGTAATCAGCTACGAGGAATGGCAAAAAATCAATTCACCTCATTAGATAAAACATATGAATGCAGAAGACAATTATTTGGAAATAAACAGGGAATCCTGGAATACCAGAACAAAAGCTCATATCAATTCTGATTTTTATAACCTGGAAGACTTTTTGAAGGGGAAAAATTCATTAAAAGATATAGAACTTAATTTACTTGGAGATTTGACAGGCAAATCCCTATTGCATTTACAGTGCCATTTCGGACAGGATAGCATCTCATTAAGTCGCATGGGAGCGGACGTAGTCGGCGTTGATCTTTCGGATGTAGCAATTGATCGTGCACGGCAACTAGCAAAACAGAGTAATGTTTCAACAACTTTTATCTGCAGCGATGTTTATGATCTGCCCTATCATCTGGATGGTCAGTTTGATATCATCTTTACAAGTTATGGGACCATCGGCTGGCTTCCGGATTTGGATCGGTGGGCAAAGATCATTTCGAAATTCCTGAAACCCGGCGGTACATTTGTGTTTGTAGAATTTCATCCGGTTGTCTGGATGTTTGATGCGGGTTTTAAAAAGATTGAATACAGATATTTTAATTCCGGAGCAATTATAGAAACCGAAACAGGAACTTATGCCGATAAAGAAGCGAAATTTGAAGTCAAATCAATTGGCTGGAACCACGGCTTAGCCGAAGTAATAAGCAGTCTAATGCAAAATGGTTTAGAAATAAATTCCATTGAAGAATTTGATTATTCGCCATACAATAATTTCAATAATTCAGTAGAATCTGAACCCGGTAAGTTCAGAATTGATCATCTGGGCGACAAAATCCCTATGCTGTATGCATTGACAGCCTCAAAAAGGCATCTTGTGGATAAGGAACAATAAAATCTGATGCTGTCTCTAAATAAAATGGTCTGTTTTATTCAAATTATATGTTTCTTAGGTTAATATTTCTTTATCTTTCATTTCTTCCGTTTGCTACTAACGCTCAAAATAGTACTCAAAAAAAGTATGTCTTTTTTTTGCATAATAAATTTTTGGAAGGACATTCACTAAATGAATCCCATCCTAAATACGGACCAGCGGCATATAAAGCTATTTTAGAAAAGCTTCAATCTACAAATTCTGTCATACTATCCGAAAAAAGAAAGCTCGACACTGATCCTAAAATGTATGCAAAAAAAGTGATCCTTAAAATTGACAGCTTACACAACGCTGGAGTTCCTTATGACCATATTTCAATTGTTGGAACATCTCAAGGGGGATACATTGCTCAATACATCTCCTATTATGCTAAAAATACAGATTTGAAATTTGTTTTTATCGGCTCAAGCTTTAAAAACGATTCAATGAATGAAGATCGAAATTTCCGACTCTACGGGAAGATTTTATCGATTAATGAAAAAACTGACGTCGGCGCTGAGTTATTATCAAGGCAACTTAGGTTTAAAAATTCTGATTTAAAAGTTTTTAAAGAAATTACCCTCAACACAGGTCTGGAACATGGCTTTCTGTTCAGGGTATTAGATGAGTGGATAATACCTGCCAAAGCATGGATTAATAGTAATAAGCTATAAATTAATACTAATGAAAAAAGTAAAGCCACAATTATTTGTCAGATGGTTCGACCGACAATTTGATTCAAACACGGGTTCTGAATATTTTGACGAATTTCTAAAACGACTCGAGCATTTTCCGGCTCTTTTAAAAAAGCTGCTAAAAAACTGCCCTACAGAAGTTTCAACCCGAAAAATGGGAGGTAAATGGTCTGTCAATGAGAATTTGGGGCATTTAATACTTTTAGAAGATCTATGGCGAACCCGTTTTAGAGATATAAGGGAAGAAAAATCGGATATGTCCCCTGCCGATTTAAACAATACAGCAACCGATCAGTCGTCTTTTAACAACATGTTGATCGACGAGCTTATTAAGAACCTGGTCAGCGAAAGACACAAAAACAATTGCAATGCTTCAAAAAATGAGTGAAGAAGACTTGTTGAAGACAAGTATGCATCCGAGGTTACAACAGCCAATGAATATCATCGACCTGATGCATTTTGTTGCAGAGCATGATTTGCACCATTTGCACACCATACAGTCTATAATAGGAAACATGGAAAACTTATAATTTTTTTATTAATAAAAAGACCGATTGGTTTATTTATATAAATATAATAACACCGTATATGACAAAATTATCGATATTAGATTACCTAAATAAATTGATAAAAAGGGAAATTACCGACGAAATACATACGCATATGCATTACCCGACACCAATATCAAAAACATTGGGCATAAACATTATAGAAGTTGGTTTAGGTACAGCGACCGTACAGATCAATACTAGAAAAGAACTGCACAGTAACCAACAGGGAACCATTCACGGTGGCCTGCTTTGTGAACTGGCAGACGCAGCCATCGGAACCGCACATTCAACCCTCATTCAGGAAGGCGAAACGTTTACTTCCGTGGAATTGAAAATCAATTTTTACCGGCCTGTTTTTGAGGATATACTCACTGCCAAAGCATCACCCTTACATAGTGGAAAAAACTTAAGCCATTATCAATGCGGAATTTTTCGTAGCGACGGTAAAAAAGCCGCTATGATAACAAGTACGGTCATGACTTTAAGAGGCGATAAAGCAACAGGACGTTAATATATTACTGAATTACAACCTCATAAAAATCATCATGAATAAATCAATCTTTAAAAATCCTGAAGGAAAAAATAAAATTATGCATGCCTACGACTATGCCATAAAAAATACGCCTTTGCATTTGAAAACCGGTGTATTGAAAACAACTTTTGGGGACACTCATTTTTTGGAGGCCGGAAGTCAACATCAAGAAATTATCATCTTATTGCATGGCGCATCTTCTAATGCAACGTCATGGTTATCGGACATTGCAGAATATTCAAAACAATATAAAGTCATAGCAATAGACGTTATCGGAGAGGCGGGAAAAAGCGCAGAAACCAGACCTTCTTACCAAACGACAGATTTCGCAGAATGGTTAAAAGAGGTTTTCGACAGGCTCAATATCAGCAAGGCAAATATAGTCGGATTATCGCAAGGGGGATGGTTGGCATTGCGTTTCGCAACAAGTTATCCTGAACTAGTTGACCAGCTGATTTTACTGGCACCTGCAGGAATAGTTCCGACCAAAACAACATTTATCATAAAGGCCCTACTTTATTCCTTTTTTGGAAAAAATGGACGTGTCAGGATCAATAGACTGGTCTTGGGAAGCCAGCCTGTGGACAGTAAGATTATTTCATTTATGGATTTAATACAAACCAACTTTAATGCGAGGATAGAAAAGGAATATATTTTTTCAGATGATGAGCTCAGCCGTTTGACAATGCCTGTGTTACTCATCGGCGGAGAGCAGGATGTAATACGCTCTACCCAGAAAATTGCCAGGAGATTGCAACATATTGTGACAGACTTTACCATAATAACCATTCCAGAAATGGGACATGTTTTGGCTGGATTAGCACCACGAATATTTCCTTTTTTAAACAAGACCAAATGCTAATTTAATCGCAGTACTCTAGTAAATATGCAAACAAACTACAGTCACCTTAAGATTCCATTTGATAACCTGGAAATCTATATTCTTTCCGATGGATATTTTGATATAGGACCATATCAACCCATTATTGCAACGGATGCAGCACCTGCAGATCTTCAAAAAGAGCTAAGCCGACTGCATTTACCTGCCGATATCTATGAAGCTCCTATTAATGTGATGCTTATCCGAAAGAATGAGCAATTAATACTAGTAGATACAGGAGAAGGCTTTTATGATAAAAAAAATGCAGGAAAATTATTACACAGTCTGAAAAGTGCCGGATTCGGAGCCAATGATATTTCCGATGTACTGATAACGCATGCTCACCGGGATCACATTGGGGGCATATTAACCGAAAATGATAGTCTGGTATTTCCAAATGCAAGATTCTATATTTCACGGACTGAACTGGAATTCTGGTTTGCGCAGGAGCCGAATTTCCCCAACAGCCGGAGGCCTGAGTTTGGTCATGGTTCTGTTTCACTGGTTAAGCAGATATTAGGGGCCATTAGCCACCGTTTAGAAATATTTGATGCAGGTGACGAATTATTTTCCTGTATTAAAACGCAGGCAGCTCCAGGACATACTCCCGGACACATCATATTTACGGTTTATTCGGGTAAGCTATCCATTACGCATCTGGTTGATCTGGTTCATAGCCCTGTGCTGATCTCTAATCCGGTTTGGGGGACACAATGGGATATCGATTTTTCTTTGGGGATCAACGTCCGAAAAAATATATTGGAAAAATGTAATGAGCAAAAATTGCTAATTTGTGCATCTCACCTTCCCTGGCCGGGAATAGGGTTTATTGACAGATCTCATGATCAATGGCAATGGACTCCAAAACCATATATTTCACCATTGCTACTTACATTTTGATCATGACTTTTCATCCAGTTTTAGCAATAAAATTTGAAATGTCTTTCACCAGTGACGGAAACAGTGAATCCGGGATAGCGTGTCCCATTCCTCTTTTTATGATCAGCTCACAGTAAGGAATAGTATTTTTTAAATCAACAGCATGTTCCATATTAAATAACGGATCTTCATCTCCATGTATCGTCAATGTGGGTACATGGAGACTACTAAGAACATTTGAATCATATTGATAACTCAGCAGGGCAATCATCTGACGAAAAGGCCTAACGAACGGAGACTTTCGGCTTTCGTCTTCGATAATTAACCAACGTTCTTTTTCTTCATTAAAATTATATTTATTTCCATAAATAGCTTTCATAAAATCAACTTTTTCATTTATATGAGCTTGCTTATTATCGTGAAAATTTGCAGTGCTGTTTGTCATTTTGCCTATCAATGCGTCATCTGCCTTCGGAAGAGCAGGATTAAAGCTTGAAGACATCAATAAATTCAGTGTCTGAGTCATTGCCGGATACCGTGATGCAAATAACTGTGCAATGATGCCTCCCATCGACCGCCCTACGATATGTGCGCTACGAATGGCAAGTGAATGGAGCAAATCTTTTATATCATCCGCCATATCCAATAAAGAATAAGGGACAGGATATTTTTCTGGATGCTGCAGAAAATCGTTCAGCGAAAAATTGATTGTATCATTAGGGTCACTTGTTTTAAAAGTACTTTTTCCACAATCCCTATTATCAAAACAGATTACACGAAACCCTTCCTCTGAAAGCATCTTAAGAAACGGTGCTTCCCAACGGGTCATCTGGGTATTCAGCCCACTAACCAGTACAATGGTCTCCTTGTTTTCTACGCCGAATGTTTCATAATAGATGGTAGCATTTTTTAGGTCAATATATCCCATAAATTACAATGCAATTTCTAAAGGTAAAAGTCTGGAATCCAATATAGCAGCTGAGCGATGGCCCGTAATCTTCATATAATCCGGATTCTGCTCGAAAGCAAAAAAGTCTGATACACTTCTTTGTCTAACCAGCATACAGATATCCCAGTGTTCGTCCGGAGGACCTATCAAAAAGTGGTCTCCTTTTCCAACGAAAAGAATCTGTCCACCACCCTGCTCTAGAAAAGGTTTGGCAAGGTTAATATAGCGCATAAAAGCTTCATAACCTGAAATTTCGCTGGCAGGTGCAATTTCAGAAAACTCGGAATAGTCAGCAATTTTCTTTAAACGTATCAGATTTAAATTTACAATTGACCCTTGAATATTTTTTAACATAAGATCCCGCCCGGCTTCGTAAGTTGGATATAAATAGGTTTTGTTTTCCATATCAATATATATTTTTTAATTTACTTTGCTCTTCTTGCAGATCATTTTTAACTTTTTGCACCCTCTTTTTATAGTCTATGATTTTGTTCTCTTCCCATGGAACAATGATTGCATTTTCAAAAACGAAACTCTCCTCTCCTAGCCGGATCCAATCGGACTGTAAGTTCCTGTTATCAAATAGCCCGTTGTTCAGTTCAAACCGGATTCTGTTGGAAAGTGATCTTAAATCTATACCCTCTTTGATAAATATTTTATTTTCTGCATTATTCAGAATAGTCAATACTCCCATTAACGGTTTCATCTCTAAAAACTCAGCGTTTAATTTCTTTCTGTACTTTTTGTCCATGTTCATTTTAATTTAAAGATCACCCCCTAAGATTTTCAATTGTCCTGCGAAAACATCTAAGTTTTCCGTTACAATTCCTTCTAATAACTTTTTGGATATGTATTCTGCTGTAGTGGTCGCCTCTGCAAAAATTTTTTCTCCGGTAGAAGTGAGTTTTACATAACTCACCCTGGCATCCCGATCGCTGTTTTCTTTCTCTACAAGTCCTATTTTTTCCATTGGTAAAATAATCCGCGTAATGCCAGAGGCGGTTAAACCAATGTTCTCAGCAAGATCAATTCTTTTTAAACGATTACCAGGTGCATTATTTAAAATATAGAGGATCATATAGTCAGTAAGGCTAATACCATGAAGACTTAAACCGTCAAACTTTTTCGTAATGACAGATTGAACTTTTAAAACATTCAGAATTGTACTTATTTCTTTCATTGTATATTTGCAATATACTTGATTAGTCAAGTATATTGCAAATATAAAGAATTTGCTTACACTTGCAAAAGCTATCGCTAATTTCTAATTTTTCAGGATGAAAAAGTCGTGATTTGACTCTTTATTGTATATCCACCTATATTGATGCCTTTGAATTTGCAGCAGTGATTTGCCACCTTTGCTGTAAACCCTACAAAATATTTTAGACTGTCTTTCCTTATTGTCAATGTGGATTATATAAATGAATTATAAGGATCAGTGTATATCCCATTTTTATTAATTTTAGTCAATGGGACATGATTAGTGAATAAACCTACCTAAAAATAGGTATCAGTTCATTTTAGTCTGTGATATACAATTCCTTGTGAAAATACAACCGATATATAGGATAAAAGTATTGTAATTATTAATATATATTTCTTTTTCATGATTTTTCAATTTTGTGTTTTTATCTTCTTCTATAATAGATTCTGGACAACTAAGTTTGCCCGCCAGATTGGAAGGTGGTATTTGTTGGCCCATAACTCGAAGGGTGATACGTTATGATTTCATACTCAACCATTTTACTTGTTATTTCCCTAGCAAATTCTTGTGCATCAACTCCAGAAACTATACCAGAATGTGAAAGCCCCGCCCTCCATTGTAAGGAGCTTGATAGCGTACAATATCTCCAACTTTGACATTGCTTGTGACCTGAATGAAATTTGCTTCCTTGATATTTATTGACACTACCCAAAGTGGATTCCCATCAGATGCTAACGTTCCAGTTATTGCACTTTTATCTGTTTTACTAAATGTATAATAATGGCAATTATAGGCATCTGGATTAGACTGGTCAACTGCAATGCCACCTCCGAGGTCAATGGTTTTTATTAGCGGAGTGGTCATTTTTAGATATTTTGAAAAATCTTCATCAAGTTTACTTCTCCAATAGTAACTGCCCCTTGGCATGAAGAATTAAATCTTAACATGATAAAGATGCTTACGCATGTCCACCAATTGCTGCCTCAGCTTATCCTGATCCGGCACTGCCGGGAGTAAACTGTGCAAGCAGAGCTCTTGAACTTCCTCGAAGAGCGTGTGCGACCAGACAAAAAGTTCATCGTAGCTATAGGCGCCATCCTTGATACCTAACAGTTCTTCTCTATTGGAACGTTGTACCTGTAGTTCTCTTTTGCATAAAATCTCTTTTGCCTGTTGCAATAGACGGATGGTATGCATCATATTTTTGGCATCATAGCCTTGCTCGTGGTTCATTGTCCCCTCAAAGCGTGCCTCATTGCGTGCTGACACCCAGCTAAAATATTCATTATAAGCCTTGCAATAAGAAGAATAAGCTTCGTGATTAACAAAGAGGTATGCACAAAGTGTTTCTTCCCTGCGAGTAGAACTGCAGGAAACCTCAGTACTATCTAGTGTAGCAACTATACCTTTATAACCCAAAGTCTGGGTCTGATCATAATAGAGGACATACATTCCCTTTGCATGTTCGATCTTTATTAAACCACAGTTTTCCTGTTTCAACTGCCGGCTGCTTAACCATGCTATTAACGGTAAACTACCATTGCCAGCTATGATAAAGCAGAAATCCAGCAAACTTTTACGTTCACGATCCATTGGATTGTTGATTTTCTTATTCAATCCTTTTGCCTTCCGCACCTGTACCATGGCGTATTGCGCAAAGGTCATAGCAGCCTCTCGCGTAATAAAATCCTGCATTTTAAATTGCTCCATGATTGGATCTTGGTATACGATGCAATTGGCAGGACTAGCCAAAAGCTCCAATACAGTCGGGTTACTCTTTGAAAGGAGTTCGACGAAACGTCCTAGCTCATAATACACTTCATCATTGCTGGTATTAGCCACTTGGGCAATATATTGACCGCCCAAGTAAGATTCCAAAGGCAGATAAAATACTCCCCTGATATCGGTATCGGAAGATGCTGTGGCCAATCCATATGCCCGGCTGCCCACAACGGCCTCAAACAGGATCAGCCCGTTCTTTCGAAGTTCGTCTATAGTCATCTTAATATAGTTTTAAAGTAATTCTCCAGTCCTTCTTTATCCGATACGGATACGGGTACCTGTTTTACTTGATGCTCTAAATGTATTTACTTTGTTTCAATATAACCCCTTATGGTCGCTGAACAGCTGTATATAAACCCTTCATCTACCTGCCCCTTCAACTGCTGCAATTCCATCGCTTCGATTTTAATAACATCAGGCAATAATACGGATAGTCCTGCCAATGTCATGGGCGCATAACTACGATAGGTAATACACCAATCTGCTGCAAGTAAAGATCGTAGGATATAAAATAAGCTCTTGAGCTTCATCGTTTCCCGTTGAAGATCTTCTAATTTACTACGGACAATCCCTAAATAATGATGGGCGTGCCTACGTGCGTTAAAATAATTTTCCATCATTATCCTAAAACTTGTCTTGAATCCGTCAAACTCGTAGTAGACCACGGGTGACTGGATCCATTCAAATGGGCTCACATTGCTCTTATACAGTAATGTGAGTACTTTAAACAGATCCCAACCTGCTATATCAAGGTCATCGATTATCGGAAATCGCATTTCGGTAGGCAGCGGAAACAAACGGCTATAGTCTTCCGGTTTTCTTATATAAATAAACCGAACGTCGTAATCACTGTCGATTGACGGAAATCCCCAACCTCGGCTTCCTGACTCACAGGCAAAAAGTATACGTATTCCTTCGTCCGCCTCTACCTCCATGAGCTTCTTGATGATATGTGCTTTCATTTCTTCGTGCTTTTTTAATTTCCATTAACACAAAGCTCGATTGTGCCACTGAAGCCTTTTTGCGCATTAAAAAAAGAGAATAAAAACAGTGTTAGACTACTTATTATCAGGCAGATAATTTTCTAAAAAAATTGAAGCTTACACAGGAATATAAAAGTACGCAGATATATTGCGTAGCTTAACAACAATCAAAGCATTATATATTATAATTTCTATCATCGTATTTTGAAAGGGAAAATTGAATTTCAATCGAGCGTCCTCAAAAAGATTTATTCAGCATAGATAACAATTAAAATCGGAGTATCGGTCGATATGTTTATGTTGGACCTTTCATCGCTCGAACTGTTTTCGCTGCGCATTGCTTGTCAGAAGAGTCATTTATTTGGATTTGTCATAGAATGATTGTAACTCATCTTTAGATTCCGTGAATTTAAAATATTTTGGCTCGTGTAAAATAGAATTGAAATAAATTTCTTGCATCCTTTTCTTGTCCTTTACTTCACCAGATGCACTAAACTGTGCAATCAATGTGCTGTAAAATTCTCCAATGTGCCATCCATTGTATGCTACTTTTTTATCGTATCCAATCCAATCAAAGTCTGCATAATCAAAGTTCTTAAAGTAGAAATATTTCTTGCCATTAAACTTTGGAAGCTTGTCGCAAAACTCAAGTATCTTTTTATTGTTTTTCATCATCTGTAGAACTTTGAAGCGTGGTCCAACCAAAGCATCCATCACATTCAAAAAAAAGATTGCCTTTTCAGTTTCGTCCTTAAATCCCAAACTCTCTATATTGAAATCGTACTTACTCAGATTTGCTTCATTAAATAGTGAAGATATACCACCATGGATACGATAGTAATAGTTATCGAGCAACCATCGACTATCAATCTGCTTGGAAAGTACTTCATTTGCTACAGCTATAACTGGCCTTGCCTTGACTTTTTTCGTTTGTCCTATTGTAATGGATTTCGCGGATGGCATACCACAATATCAACTCTTCGTCATTTGGTCTTGCAAGAAAGCGTGTCTCCAAAATTGTATTATCGCTTTTACCAAGTGCAATTAAAGCATCAACGATATGATTCAGCTTAGGTGTCCGTAATGAGTCAATTGATTTGGCAAATTTAGCTCATCTTGCATCTGTATTATAGGAATAGAGTTCAGCAATAGCTATTAAATTATTGAGGTTAAATTATTGAGGTCTTTCTGATCCAGCTTTATTTGGGCCTTAATAAAAGTCGTTGCTGCCAAAAGGATAAGACTTAAAAAGTATTTCATCACTATTCGTCTATGTGTTTGTATATTTTTTCTATCTGCTTCCAATTAAACCTGGTCTTGGTACGCAGGTAATTGACAATATTTTTCTCATAGAGCTTAAGCATGCGCTTGTCCCAGTTCTCTTCCTTGATACGGTTGAGAAAAATACGATAGCCTGATCCTGTTGCTAGCAGGCTTTCAATCTTATCTGCATCTTGCGGCAGCTGCAGGGCTCTTCCCTCCTTTGCCCCCAGTTGATGGGCATGCTGATCGGCGCTTTCCTTGTCATCATAAGGCGTGAGTAGAAAGCCTGTTTTCTCCTTAACATCGGGCCACTCAAAACGCTGCAGCACAAAGTCGAAATAGCCGGACTCGACGAGCTCGCGAAAAGAATTTTTGGTGACTTGTTCAAAGGGGTTGTACAGCATAGCACTAAAATAGAGTTTATATCACAAAAAAGGCCGCTTAGACAATATCCAAGTGGCCTTAAAATCTTATATTGCAATCCGTTTTATTTTCTTTTAGCCTTCTCTGCCTCGATCTGCTTTACAAACTCTAAAGTGACGTCCGCTAATTCGGCAATTTCCGAATTCGAAAACTTATTCAGAGACAAAAGGTTTTTTATTACATCTGATTTCCCTTTAGCTTCTCCCTCTGCTTTTCCTTCTGCTTTTCCTTCTGCTTTTCCTTCTGCTTTTCCTTCAGCCATTGCTTTTTCGCGCGCTCGTTTCAATAGCTCTTCTTGACTACTTCGGATACTCTCCGCATCCCATTTATTTCTTAAACTTACGTTGTACATCTCTCGTTCCTCCGGTTTTAGTTTGCTATACTCTGCTAACTGAAATAACTTTTCAAAAATAGGCTTACGCAAATAAGTGGAAAGTCCATTTAGCGAAGACATATTTTTGAGTACGTAAAGCCAACGATCTAAATCATTAACTAACTCTGCCTCAGCTTTAACAAAGTTAACCAATTCTATATATATAAAGCCTAGATCCCCATAAAATATTTTACCATGATCTCGATAACATAAACAAATATCGTGCAAAAAATACTTCTCCTCCCCCGCATCAGGCATTGCAAATCCATCCATCAACACAATGATATAGACTTCACTAATTTCATAATTCCAAGCCCTTCGGTTTCCTTTGGGTGCTTGGTCTGCAATCAATTTACTACTGTAGTATAGCATGCGCTTTTTCAAATTAACCTGAGACGTGCGCTGCACTTCAATAATAAACCGTTCCCCATTGTCTGCCGTACAGGTCAGATCAAAAATAACGGTACCGATATCCTCTGTATCCCCGACATGTTCATTTTTGTTATAATAAAGGTCAGCAATAACCTTGCGACCTCTAAAAAGTTCGTTTAAGAAAGCAATGAGAAGATCTTTATTGGTATCTGATCCGAAAACTTTTTTAAAGCCATAATCTGTCGTGATATCGATATATTTCGATTGTTTTAACTCACTCATAATACATTGTTTTTAAATTGGTTAACAATGCAAATATAAGTAAATACATATTTAAATACTAATATTTTTAGCATTAAAATATTATCCTGTATATGAATTAAAACTAGGTCCCCGATCAAGAAGGTCATGTCCACCTTACTCACTCCTCGGATCGGGCTTTAAAGGCATCTTAGCACAACGGATCACCTCAATGGAAGGGCAACCATATTCTAAAACGACTTTGCCTTCAACCAGATAGATTCCCGCACCACGGAGTGGGTATTTTACCAACGTTTGCGGAAAGTGTACGGTATCAAAAAAACGCCCCTCGGCATCAAGGAAAGTACCGAATTTCATCAGGTCCCCACGCTTGGTCTTCACAAATTTCTCACAGACAAAATCCCCTACGACACGGACTATTTTTCCTTCATGCAGATGAAGTTCGGTAGCGGGCATATCGCCCCGGTAATCGCTTTTGGTGAGGTCGAAAAGCGTCCCCGTGACGCAGAAGCCAATCAGCTCCATTTCATCGTAATAGTCCTCCAAGATATCTTCTTCCAATGGCGGCAGAATAGGCTTGCGGCTCTCGGTCTCAAACAGGGCCATGCCGACCGCCACAGGCTTATGCTTGCTCATCATCAGATGTGCTTCCCAGAGTAATTGCTTCTTCCCTGTTCCCGTAAAGCGCAAGGCGCCGACACGGATCAAGATAACGACCTGCTCAATACCGGCCTGCGTTCTTTTGACAAAGTTTTCCAGACTACTGTACCTGCCATTGGCTTCGCGCTCCTCGATGATGCGATGGGCCAGTTTCCCTTCAAAATTAAGCAGGCAGTCAAAACCCAGATAAATATCTTTGCCCTGGATAGAGGTGTTAAAGACCGATTGATTCACACAGGGTAGGCAGATATTCCCTCCAGAAATACGCGCTTCATTGACATAAACCTTGCGGTTGTAAAACCCACCATAATTGTTGAGCACCGCAACCATAAACTCCAGTGGATAATAGGTCTTGAGAAAAAGACTCTGATAACTCTCTACCGCAAAGGATGCTGAATGGGCCTTGTTAAAGGAATAGCCCGCAAAGCTTTCCATCTGCCGCCAGATCTCGCGGCTGATCTTCTCGTCATAACCCTTGGCCTTACAGTTGGAAAAAAACTTATCCTCTATTTCGATCAGGTGGTCTTTGCTACGATATTTACCCGACATCATGCGCCGCAGCACATCTGCATCGGCCATATCGAGCCCACCATAGGCATTGGCGATCTTCATCACATCTTCCTGATACACCATCACGCCATAGGTCTCTTCGAGCTGCTCCTTAAACACGGGGTGTGGATAAACGACCGTTGTCGGATCGTGATGCCGACGGATGTATTCGCCCATCATACCCGAACTGGCCACACCGGGCCGAATAATCGATGAGGCGGCCACTAAAGTCAGGTAATCATCGCAACGTAACTTGGTGAGCAACTGCCGCATCGCCGGACTCTCGATATAGAAACAGCCGATGGTATTAGCTGATTTTAATTGCGCTGCGATATGGGCATCCTGAAAAAATCGCTTGGGATTATCGGTATCAATGACCACACCCAAGTTTTCCCGCACAATGGTGCGGCAATCTTTGATATGGCCGATACCTCGTTGCGAAAGAATATCGAACTTTTCAAAACCGATATCTTCGGCCACATACATATCAAATTGCATAGTAGGCAATCCTTTTGGCGGATTGTCCATCGCTGAATAACAGGTAAGCGGTTCTTCCGAGATGAGCACCCCACTGGCATGAATCGTCCGCTGGTTCGGGAAATCGGCCATCCGGTTGTACACGCTCAGAATGGTATTGGTCACTTCATTCTTGTTGAGCATATGCTCGGGCTCATGCACCAGGCGGTCGATCTCGGCCTTGGGCAAGCCATATACTTTACCCAATTCACGTAGGATACTCCGTGAGCGAAAAGTGCTCATGGCGCCCATGAGAGCCGTATGGCCTGTCTGGTAACGATTAAAGATATAGTCGTACATCTCGTCGCGTTCATTCCAGCTAAAATCTACATCAAAATCGGGCGGACTCTTGCGCTTGGGATTGAGAAAACGCTCAAAGGGAAGCTTAAGGGCAATGGGGTCAACATCGGTAATCCCCAAGCAATAAGCCACTGCAGAATTGGCCCCCGATCCACGGCCTACATAATGAAAATTGCGTCCACGTGCATAGCGGCAGATGTCGTCGGTAATCAGGAAATAACTAGAGAACCGCAGGTTTTCGATAATCTCGAGCTCCCGCTGGATACGTTCGCTGGCGATGCGATCATTGCGGCCATAGCGTCTGGCAAAGCCATCCATACAATATTTGTACAGGAGCTGCTTATCGTTGTAGCGATTGCCGGTAAAGGTTGCTTTATTCTTGACGCTGGTAAAATCAAAGCTGAAAGAACACTGGCCCAGTATGCGGTTGGTATTGGCCAGCACTTGTGGCAAGTCGGAAAATAAGCGCATGAGCTTGACCCGGGGGATAAATACTTCGTCTTCCGCAGCGATCTGCTCATTGCCGAGCTGCGAAATCAGCAGATTATTGTCAATGGCCCTTAGTTGGCGATGTAAGGTATAGTCGGCCTTTCGGAAACTGACTGGTGCGAGTATCACACAGCGATCGAGCACCTTGCGGTCCATCAGCTGCGCACGGGTACGCTCGCTGGGTCGGATGCCGATGTATTCATAGTCCCGCAGCGGAAAGGCATTGAGTTTGCTAAAGGGATAGATCACAAACACCTGCTCAAAGTCTGGTGATCGCTCCGGTGTAGGGCGATTTTCCATGTTGAGCTTGGTGCGGTATTCGTTGATCTCGCGAAAACCCTGTTCGTTCTTGGCGATGGCAATGAAACAGAGCTGATCGCCGTCGCGAAACTCCATTCCTGCAAGCAGGTTGAGTCCTGCCGCGCGGCCCAATTTAATAAAGTCAAGCGAGCCCGAACTGTTATTGATATCGGTAAGCACGGCGGTATCATAGCCCCCGGCCAGCATTCCTGAGACGAGATCCTGCAGGCTGAGGGTACCAAAGCGCAAACTAAAGTAGCTATGTAGATTTAAGAGCATGCTCCCCTCCTTTCTGCGGCAGCGGCGCACAAATGGCCCTCATCAAATTCGGCCCCATAGCGTTTCCGGATCTTGTCCATGGCCTGCATAAGGTTGACCTCCTCGGCGCTATCGTCAAAGAGATCGGTCTGATAGGAACAAGATGCAACTATCCCACGGTCACTACTTCCTCCGATGAGCACGGGTACGCCGATGAGCTTGCTGTTCTGCAAGCGCTCGACTGATACAAAGAATGTATATAGATCACAATGTACTATCCTCCTCTCCATGTTTTTCAATTGTATCAAAAGCCCTGTATTGTGCCTTTTGATTTTGGTAGTTGCTGTTTTCAAAATTACTAATATTATTAGCAAACAATCAAGATGTTAGATTGATTTAATTTTTATCACATTCATTGTCAGTGATATAATTTATAGTCGACCGTCGGCTTAAACAAGATGACGGGGGTTCTGTTTATTACAAGACAGAACCTATGAACGAAAAGATACTCAGCTATTTGAAGCGTGAGGATTCACCTACTTGTGGCGAAAATTTGGTGAGTAGGCCTATAGACCCCTGAAAGGCAGTCTTGAACAATTGCTCGCTAGATCCAGCATAACGCCACTTTGGGAAGATGATTTATTGTCAATCGATGATGCGCTATTATTGGTGGGCACCAAAAGCGTGCAAGATGATTGGGTCGTACTGGTAAAACAGAAAAGAGGAAAATAGAAAGCCTATCATACAGAGCGAACAGGTCAGACGCGATAATAAAAATTTTATAATAAAGCCCCAAATAACTGATGTCATACGGGGCTTTAAAATGAAATATAATACAATTAATATTCTTGGACTGTGGGATATATAGTGACTGTGGATAGACCACATCCAGTTTGGGCAGTTGCTGAAATATGAAAAAATGGCATGATGTCAAATGACTACAGGTTGCCTTTTTTCATTTCGCCCAACGCATAATCTACTGCCCGTGCTGTCATAGCCATAAAGGTGAGTGAAGGATTCTGAGTTGATGTGGAGATCATGCAAGCTCCATCCGTGATGAATACATTTTTGCAGGCATGCATCTGATTCCATTCATTTAGCAGCGAGCTCTTGGGATCTCGTCCCATGCGAACACCTCCCATTTCATGAATATCCAGCCCGGGAGCCTGCTTATCCGTTGAAGAATGAATATTAATAAACCCTGCCTTTTCATACATCTCCGTAAACTGTTCAACAAAATCCCGGGACATTTTATCGTCATTATCGTCATAACCGATGGCTATATTAAGCAATGGGACACCCCAGGCATCTTTATCATTTCCATCGAGATATACCCTATTTTCGCTCTTTGGTATGGTTTCACCCATCATCTGGGCACCTACCCACCAATGTCCCAGTTTTGGATTCAACAGGTTATCCCGCAGATCTCTTCCGGTAGACGAGGTGTCCTGATAAGTGGAACGAGAAGCGCCAAAACCAGTCGCATAACCTCTTAAAAAGTTTGTTTCCTGCCGGTGCAAATTTCTAAACCGAGGCATATATCCACCTCCGGCGGGGTTTCTACCATCTATTTTATAGGCATTCAGCTCGCCATCATAATCTGCGTATACTCGCGTACTGTAATTATGAAATGCAACATATTGTCCCAGCACGCCACTGTCATTACCCAAGCCATTGGGAAAACGCTTGGACTTTGAGTTGAGAAGGATCAGATTCGTATTAATGGCACCGGCATTAACAAAGATGATTTTAGCGTAATATTCAAAACTTTCTTTCGTGATGGCATCCACGATGCGCACGCCTTTAGCTCTTTGAGTCTGTTCATCATAAATGATCGACTCTACAACGGAAAAAGGCCTCAGGGTCATCTTTCCTGTTTTCTCGGCCCAGGGTAAAGTGACCGCATTCGAACTGAAATAGCCGCCAAAAGGACATCCGCGCTGACAGAGTGTTCGATGTTGACATTTTACACGCCCCTGAGCGATATGAATAGGCTCGGGTTTGGAAAGGTGCGCGCAACGGGCACTGACCACATGACGGTCGGTATATTTTTCCTGTAGCACTTTCTTAAAATATTCTTCGACAGCATTCAGCGGAAATGCGGGCTGAAATATGCCATCGGGGATGGCGGCGATACCGTCACGGTTTCCCGAAATGCCCACAAATTTCTCCACATGGTCATACCACGGGGCCAGATCTTTATAACGAATAGGCCAGTCAACGGCGAAACCGTCCCGTGAAGGTCCTTCGAAGTCAAAATCGCTCCATCGTTGCGTCTGACGAGCCCAGAGTAGGGATTTCCCACCAACCTGATAGCCTCTTATCCAATCAAATGGCTTCTGCTGCTTATAGGGATGCTCCTTATCTTTCACAAAAAAATGTGCCGAATCTTCATTAAACGCATAACATTTACTGACAATCGGATTTTCGGCACGAAGGGTTAGGGGTAACTCCAGACGATGCTCAAATTCAAATGGATATTTATTGGTCGTCGGGTAGTCCTTCACATGTTTGACATCTCTCCCCCGCTCCAATACCAGGGTCTTTAAACCGGCCTCTGCCAGCTCCTTTACCGCCCATCCACCGCTGATACCTGAGCCAATAACGATGGCGTCAAATACATTATCTTTATCTTTCATTTATTTTGCTGCTCTTTTATATTTACACTTTAGCATAACCATTGTACCGACCAGGAATCAATTCGTAGGTGCCCTTGGTCTTCATCAAATAAGCGGAATTGTTATACCCCTGGATTGTTCGGCGTTTGATGATTTCATAACATTTTTTTATTTGATTGTCATCCAGTCTATTGAGCAATTCGACCATTCTCTTCCGCTCTTCCGCAGGAGCTGAAATAAAGGGTTTTGCCTGCGGGTGCCACTCACCTTTGACCAGATCTGCCAGTGAATCTGTAAAAACCTGTTGTTCAGTCTGATCATGGCAATCATCAACCATCTTCATCACAAACAGGTGTAAGTTTCTAATTTCTTCAGGCTCTTGTCCGTCTAAAGGAAGTATTGTCTGCACGACTGCAGACAATACTTCCTCTAGTTGCTTTGTCATCTTATAGTTATCCAGTTCTATGCTTGCGCCATTAGAATCTAAAGAACAGGATTTCATCAACCAGATCCCGCCGGCGAGAATCCCCAGGCGCTGTACCGCTTCTCTTCTATTCATCGTTATTTTTCGCATTATTTTATTTTTTTCAATCGGCAAAGGACTGCATCGCGCGCTTGCACATGAAGGGAGAAGGATCGGTCCTTATCCGCAATTTCCCCGACCTTCGCCCCTGTAAAAAAGTCCAGAATCTGATAGGTCCCGCTTTCAACTCCAATTTTCTGCAGGTCAAATACTGCATCAAAAGGTCTGTTCTCCTCAAAATTGAATGCAGATACAAGTATTTCTTTATCCTTTAAGTAGAAAGAAAGCTGCTGATCCATGCTCTCCCCTGCTGATAGTTTCAAGGGAACAAAAGCTTTCGGAGCACTAAAAAATTGCGTTACCGCAGGATTGTTCAGGTATTTTTTGGCTCTTATGGATGATAATGAATCGCGGTAATCGGAGCCATCGCCAAGTATACTGCCCATGGTAATGAGTGATATCAGGCGCACCTTTACTTCGTTTTCAGCTAAATCGGAATGTTTTTGAAACTTACGCATCACCAAATTGTCCATATTGGTGTAAGGCCACAGCGTCCCTTGCACCCAACCCATATGGGAAGCAGTGATCATGGAGGCCGCTGTGCTTCCGTAATGGGCAAAACCCGGTTGACTATCCCGAAGGTGGGAATGAACATCGGTAGACACAAATCTGGTATGGGCATACTGATGTGG
Source organism: Sphingobacterium sp. HMA12 (assembly GCF_002933815.1). Classification (GTDB taxonomy): domain Bacteria; phylum Bacteroidota; class Bacteroidia; order Sphingobacteriales; family Sphingobacteriaceae; genus Sphingobacterium. The sequence goes on along the minus strand of NZ_BEYR01000001.1, from coordinate 662,896 downwards.
AAACATCGGCGATATGGCCATGGTAATAAAAATATCATTACCCATGATGGAATCTGCCAGATGTTTAAAAAGCTTCATCCCATAACTGTAAGCCTGCATCCCGCTTCTCACCTTGGGATCGTACCATCTTACTGCTTCCAGCGAACCCGCTGTCAAAAAGTCGATTTTAATAAATTTCGCACCAATGGCATGTGCCTTCTCTATCTGATTGATCATGGACAACCTCGTGGCGGGATGGGTAGGATCCATCGGATAAGCTCCCCATTCCCCATCTTTAAAGGGGATCGGCCGATTTTTGTCATCCCGAAGTATCACATCGCGCAGTGGAACATTTGTTCCCGGTAATAGGGCATTATCAATATTATTGCTCCAGGTCCAAAGTGAAAATGGACTGCAGTAAAAGCCTATCTCTTGTCCAGCTGCTCGTGCATAGTCTCCAATCTGCCGGAGAACTTTGGTCGAATAAATCCCTTGATCGTACGAATCTATACTGATCACAGGTTTTCCCTGTCTATTCCATTGGTCCATTCCTTTAATAAAGTCGATGGTCTGATAAACGCCCTTGGGCATCATGACTCTTTCGTGGCCCAGTACCCCCTCTACGCTAAAGCTATTCCAGTACATGGGAGCGTTACCTTTCCAATCCAAACGGCCCATTAATTGCACCTCGGCATGGCCGAAATTTGAATTGGATACCCGGAAATCGTCTCCGGCTTCCAAAAAAATTAGGGGCGAACGGAGCACTTTAGCCAACATGCTGCCATGAGGCATCACATCATGTGTACCGTCGTTGCCACCAAAATTAGCAGGCAACGCGGCATTATCCGGTCGAGCAGCCCCACCAAATACAATGAAGTTGCTAAGTTCTCCTTTGTGGGCAGTTAGGTAACTGATACCGGTTTTCCAAAAATCATGCTCTAGACTCCCCACAACCAACCCTTTATAGGTATCGGTATCGTAAATCATCGCCATCTCATGACTGACTCCATCCAGCTTTTTCGCTGAACCAGACCAGGTCTGCGCCAGCAACTTTCCCCAGTTATCATTGTCAAAGGGAAGATCCACCAGGGTGGGATTGGCCCATGGAAAAGTTGACTTCCCCGCGTAGGAATTCATCACACACAATGGACTGATATTACGCGTTTCCAACAGCTGCCCATTTTTGTGGCTTACCTCCAAACGGATCTGTAGGTGCTGTCTGCCTTGATAAAAATCAAAAATTTGTCTTAACGATAGGCCATCTTTGTCTGTATGGGTAAAGATCAGACGAGTGCCGGAGCCAAAATTATCCTTAATCTGCTGCTCGGAGATGTGGTGTATAGGTAATGAGGAACTGGTCTTTAATCCCGAGGACACCAAGTCCACGTAGGCTACCGTATTCTGTAGTTTAACACCATTTTCATAGATATAATCAACCGTTCCTGTTTTTAAATTAAACAGCAACTTTCCATTTGGAATCGCCCAAGATTTCACATCGCCCGTCATTTTTGACTGCACTTCGCAATAGCTATTTATTACACTAAGGCAGATGATCATCCATGCTATAAAATACTTTTTCATCGCTAATTTATTGTTTTTTTCGGACCAGTTGAGCTTAGTCGCGGTCCATATTAATCTGTATGTGTTGTCTTTGTAGATTATCAGACGGCCTGTTTTGCTTGTAAGCGCAAGCCTGTATTATTCCTTTCTGAAGGGTGTAACCTCCAAGATATGTACATAGTTGGTACTCCCCCAGGTCTCCAGGACCCGAAAGCGTAGGTACCGTACCGATTGAATATCATTTGGAAATATATATTCATCGCCTTGAGCCGCTACTTTCCGGTCTTCATCGTTCACAGCGCCGACAGGAAGCCCGGAAGGCTTCCAGGTCGTAAAGTCAGCGAGCTTTGTCCAAGAATCCCAGCTACCATCATTGGTCGGACTGTTGCTTCCCCATACTTCAAAGCGCTTGGGATTTCCATAGTTATATAAACCCGAAATACGCTGCCATACTTTCAACCGCGATAATTCATACTTCTCGCCCATATCCAATGTAAAGGACAATGGTAAATCTCGTCCAGGGGTGTGATAACCAGGTTCGCCGTAATTATTGTCCCAAAGATTGGTAATTACCCATCCCCAATCTGGTCCGGCGTCGTTCGGCAGGTTAAACTCCCTGAACTTGCTTTTATCGACCGCAATGGAACGTCTGACCTGTGGGAAGATATCACTGCCGGTCGTAAAGATGGTATCGATACCATGATCTTCGGCCAGGTAGCCCGAACGGTAGCTTACATTGGTACCAAACTTAAAGTTCGAAAGCTCAACTTTATTTTCTTTCTGCGAAAGCCGTGCTACTTTGATACTTCCGGCTTGATCCGTATAACTTATCTCCGTCACGACATTTAAGGTATCTGGTGCATTAAAATGAAGGGTGACCTTATTATCCTCAATGGTGTATGGATTCAGTATATTAGGAGACCTATTTAACAATAGTGATTGATAATTAAGCCCATAGACCCGGACATTCTGAACCTGCTGGCCAATAGAGGCATTACCTTCATGATCATATGCCCGGATGGAAAAACTGTAAACATACTCTGTCAAATCCGGGATAATAACCTGAATGCTATCGATGGGATTATGCGTCTTAGCCTCTACCCGAATGGATTTATTACCATTCTCCCAATTGATCATATAGTATGCTATGTTGGGATCAGGGTTCGGATTCCATACCAGCTTTGTACGGAGGTAGCCCGCATAGTAGCGCAGATCTCGCGCCAATCCCGGATAAACCACTTCTTTATTGTCCAGATAATTTTTGTAATCATCAGCATATTTATCACAGGACTGTTGACTGAAGATAAACAGCAGCATTAATAGCGCGTACAGTAATCTTTTCATAATTGACTTTTTAAGATTATTGATTGATACCGTAGAATGAAATCTCCATGGCATTCGTATAGCCCAGCCCGCCCCAGGTCTGGTTGACCAAAAATCGTATAAACTTAACAGGGGGCGCAGTACTAGGCATTCTGAAATTTATTCCGGCTGCGGCAAAAGCGTTATCACTCGCATTGGCCTGGCTGCCCGGTAATCCTGACGGCGGATCGGGATACATAAAATTGCCCATGTTTACCCAATCACCCGCGATATCTCCCGGAGAGGAAATGCGCGGCAAATTAACATCTTTTGGTTGATCTGCATTGGATCCCCATATCGTGATTGATTTGGGATTCTGGTAAGAATACATCCCCGGCAATCTGTTCCACAGGACAAAACGACTGATCTTTGCCGTGGGGCCGATACCGAAAGTACCTACGGTAACGGGCGCATCCTGGGTATGCCAGCCCGGCTCGTTGAGGCTATCATCAAAAAAGTAGCGCAATTCCCAACCTGGCCATATTGGCGCATCCGAAGGCAAACGGTAAACAAAAAATTTACGCTTATCCAACAATGATTCGAACAGCGGTGTTAATTTGCTATAGCGGATATCAGACTTATTCCCGAATCTGTCGGTGGTGTAAACCCCGAATTCCTGGGCGACGGCCGCAAAACCGCGTAAGGAGACATCGACAATACCTCCTTTTATATATTCCGGATCTTTTTCTTCAAACTTGTTTTTGCTCGGATTGAAAGCTAACAAATGCACTGATATAGGGGCTTTATCAGGATTTGTTCCATAAAAATTTGCTCCACCGAAATCCGGCGTAATTTGAAGCCCCTCGTTGACCAGGATATAATTGGGGGTCTTGGGCTGTACTTTCACAACAACGGGATCGGACTTAATATTCGCACGGCTCACTGTATGCAGCGTGACTTCATATTCACCTGCTTTGGCAAAACCTTCTACTAAAATCGTATCGGTGTAAAAGCTTGTTTTGGATTCACGTTCGTATCCTTCACGAATAGGGTATTTGGCCGATACATATAGAATATTTGACGATTGTGGTAACTTATATAGGATACGTGCGGCGCCATTCAAATTCTCCACACGCACATCAGTTACAACGCCCGGCTTGGTCGTATCGTCTGAGATCACCTCCACGGGTGACTGACTTTTTTTACATGACCAGCTTGTAAATACGATTAAGATGAAAACTATTTTTTTCATTGGTTTAATTATTATACGTGTTCTGTCTCACCCATAAAAATGAGTGCGTTAAAATTTATTTCTACCAATACGGATTTTGTGTCAAATTTTCATTGACGACAACAGCCGTATTATTGATCGGCCATAAATAGTCACGCAGCCCGAATACTGGTGTGATCACGTTGACCGGTCTGTAATAATTCACCGAGCTTTCTTCATTGATATTCCATCCCTGCAACGGCCTGCTCAATACAGCCTGCAACTCTTTCCAACGCCGAAGATCCCAGCCGCTTTGTCCTTCAAAGGCGAGCTCGATACGCCTTTCCTGATGTATGATCTGGCGCATGCCATCTTTTGACAGGGCTTTCGATGCCGTACGTGAAAAATTAGCCCAGGCCTGACGAACCGGTGCCAACCCCGCCCGCGCACGTACCCTGTCAATATAAGTATACACCTCTTCGGAAGGCACTGCTCCTTCCTCATTAAGCGATTCTGCATACAATAAATAGAGTCCAGCTAGGCGCATCATGGGTACCTTGAAATCCGCAGGCGTAAAAGTTTCGTCCATAACAGTCATGTAATGCACGAGCTTCTTGGGCCAATAGCCTGTAATATTCCGGGCATTTAAACTCTTGGGACCTGCGATCCCTGTAATACCTCGAGCCTGCACATAATATGCGTTTTCCTCATCTGAGATACCGTTTCCAAACCAAATCCCACCATCAAAGCCCAACGAAGAATAGAACCGTCTCTCGCGGTTAAAATGGGCGCTGACAGTTTCATATCCCTGCCTGATGACGTGCCGATTTTTTTCATCACCCGCCTTTAAAGCCAAACGGTTGGAATAATCCCAGGTGCGATCCTCATTTATCGGCACACCATTTTCTGTATAGAAAATTTCTGTTGCCGATATGGGTACAGCCCAGTTGGATGGATAGCTATTCGACATCCCGACAGCTCTGCCCGTCAATTTGGGCATCGTATAGGCCTGATAGGAAAAACCAAAATTCAATCCCCAAATCAGTTCCGGACTTTCCTCCCAGCGCTGGGTAATTATATTTTGTAGCACCAAAATCTTCTTCAGTTCGTCCGATACGTTGCGGATATTGGAGGTCGGTAGATCCTCGGATAAATGCAGTCCCACTTTTTCGCATTCAGCGATGGCTTCCCGGCATGCCAAAGCTGCCATCTCCCATTTTTTGATATCATAAGTCTGCGGAAATAAAAATCGGCCATCCTTATCTTTAAAGCTCGAATAATCTGGGTTACCATTAAACAGGGGACTGGCCGCAGTAGCGAGCATCTCAGCCTTGATAGACATAGCCATAAATTTAGTGATACGCCCAAATTCCTGGACCCGATTTTCGATCGTGATAGGCAAATCGGGAATCGCTTCGTCCATCAGGCTAATGACATAATCAAATGACTCGTCTAGCGTCGCCCGCTTTCTTTTCGTTTGTGCGATATCAACATCAATCGGATTATTCTCTTTGATCAATACCACAGGACCGTGTGTGCGGATCAAATAATAATGGTAATAGGCCTTTAAAAACTTCACCTCTGCAATCCAGCGCTTCTTTTCGTCATCCCTTAGGTCAATTGGCTTATCTATGTTCTCCAGCATGATATTGCAACGGCGTATCGCCTTGTACATATTATCCCATTCGCCCAGTATGGGATTACCACTGGTCTGAATACCACGTATCAGATTGAATCCGGCAGAGTTGAAATACTGGGTCTCGAGTATCGGATATACAATTTCGGCCGAAGTTGTAAATCCAGGGTTATAGATGACATCGGAAAATTTTTGCATGGTCGAATAGCAACCAAAGAGATAGTTTTCGGCCTCATTTCGATTACGAAAAGCGTAGTCCAAGGTCCCGACATTGTCGGGTACAATATCAAGGTATTTAGAACAGGAAGTGAACAATGAGGCCATCGACATTGCCACGGTTAAAACAGATAGATGTATTTTTTTCATAATATCTGAGATGATTTAAAAGTTAATATTGATCCCCATGTTGAAGACCCGCTGCAATGGATAAGCGAAACCATTGCCCCCTTGCTCTGGATCCCAAAGTTTAAACGAACTGATGGTGTATAGATTGAGACCACTTAGGTACACCCTAAAGCTTTCCATCTTGAGTTTTTGCGCAACCTTGGCCGGTAGTGAGTAACCGATCTCCACGGATTTCAGCCGCAGGAAACTTGCATCGCGCAACCACCAGCTACTGGTTTGCAAATTGTTGGCAACCGAAGATACATTTGTTCCAAGTCGGGGATACTGCGCATAGAGGTTTTGATTTTCTTCTGACCAATGGCTATCGGCAAACTCTTGCAATACCTGCGTATTTCCGTAAATATACTTTTGAGGGCTCTGTACAAAGGGACTCGTACGCCAAGGATCTATAAAAAGTGAAACCCGGGTCTGTCCTTGAAAGAAGGCTGAAAAATCAAAACCTTTATATCCTGTGGAAAAGCCAAACCCATAGACAACTTCGGGGGTTGTGGGATATCCCATAAAGACCATATCCAAATTATCCACCACACCATCACCGTTCATATCACGATATTTAATATCACCACCCTGCGGGAGAATTCCCTGAATAACATTCCCCCATTCATCCTGAACTTTCATGGACTGAAGCGGTGAACTTGCCGCTTCCTGATCGTCGACAAAGAGGCGTTCGGCGATATAACCATATTGTCTACTGATAGGTTGTCCTATAAATTGACGCCACGATTCTGCGTAATTAGGTTCTTCGAGGTAGCTGTATTTGTTTCTGGCAAAGGTGAAATTGCCACGAAATGCGGTCCACAAACCATTGGTAAAACTTTTGGAATAGTCTGCAGAAAGATCAATACCTTTAGAATCTACTTTGCCCAAGTTGGTGCTTACGGTAGACTCTAGCCCCTCAGTTGATGGGATATAACGCTCTCTTAAAATATCATAACGATGATTTTTATAGACCTCAGCAATAATATTCAAGCCTTTAAACAGGCTGGCTTCAACGGCCAAATTTGTCTGGCGGGAGGTTTCCCAGGTAATGTTATTATTTTGATAGCTTCGGATAAAAACACCTTTTCTTTCATATTGATTCGCAAATCCGAATTGAGCCCAGTTCGGACCATTCGCAAGCTCGACATCAGAGAGGTAAAAGAAGCGCTGATTTCCGATGGCATCATTCCCAACCAAACCATGGCTAGCACGTATCTTTAATTTATTAAACCAGCCCTCCTTATTCCAAAAATCTTCGTTTGACACGACCCAAGACGCTCCTATCGTCGGGAAAAAGCCAAATCGATGGGCTTTGGAAAATCGTTCGGATCCGTTGTAGCCAAAGTTAAATTCGGTAAAATATCTATTCTTGTAAGAATATGTCAAACGGCCTGCCAGTCCCATATTGCGAAATGGCAAGGAATAGGGCAAGGTATATTGACCGGTCTTCGGATCTTGAGAACTCGAATATACGGTCTCCTGCATGGTGCCAATCAATGTCGAACTTATTCCATGTGAACCAAAGGTTCGGCTATAATCCAACGCGGTTTGCAAATACATAAAGGTATTGGCATTAGGCTCACCCCTATTGTAATTTAAATATTCGGTAGCGACATTATTGCCCGTGGGCCTTGGATTCAACCACAACAAACTGTATTGATTTGTCTGTTCGTCGTAGGTATTGATGTTGTAATAAAATGGATTATACGCCAGTTGGGAGTCAAAATAGGAATATCTGTTCGTATTAAACAATCCACGGAATTTTAATCCTTCCGTCAGGAAGGAAAGATTTTGGTTCAATTCAAACTGTGCGGAGAGCCTGGACTCCGAAGATCTTTTTTGCCCACGCAATAAATGCGCATAAGGATTATTGTACAGGATACTATTATCGCTCGTACCACCGGCAGTCCCATTATTACCGAATAAAATATGCTTGGTATTTCTATTGGCTTCATCAGGTTCGTAATAGGCCGGAAATAACACAGGACTGGTATGCATCGCAACATTATACAAATCCGAAGCAAAGGATCCATCCGCGGTGATCGGCCCCCTATATTCACTAAAATTACCGGAAAGCCGAACAATCATTTCTGTGGTTTTTGTCAAATTGACGTTGACATTGGACCGAAGTTGATAATTTTTGAAATTAACATTATTCTTATTGTTGTTTCTTACATCTGTTTTCAACACGCCATAATCCTGGTTATAACTACCTGCTATAAAATACCGTGCGACATTACCACCTCCGCTCACACTGACATTATTACGGTGCGTCAGCGCATTTTTCTTAAATAGCATATCCAGCCAGTCAACAGCCGGGTAGACATAAGGATTGCTACCTGAAGCGCCCGTCATCGTCGCTTCGGTATTACTGATCTTGGTAGGTGTGAACGGCAAGGGTAACGAAGGGTCACGGGTCAAAGAAGCTTCATTGTAAAGACGCATATAATCCAGCGGATCGGTCAGCTTAATTGTACGTGCAGATTGCGATGCAGACAGTTCCGAACGAAAATTGATTTTTGCACGACCTTCCTTTCCCTCCTTGGTGCTGACTAAAATAACACCATTTGCGCCCCTTGCACCATAAAGCGCTGTTGCGCTTGCATCTTTAAGAATGACAAAACTTGCAATATCGTCTACATTAAGACGTGCTAAGTCATTCGTAGAAAGCTCAACATTGTCAATTAAAATCAAGGGCTCTGTGCGGTACCCGAAGGTGGTCACACCACGAATAAAAAATTGGGAATTATCCTGCCCCGGCTGGCCTGAGCGCTGGAAGCCGATGACACCGGCAATTTGTCCTGCAAGCGCATTGGTCAGATTACTTGCTGGTATTTTTAGCTTTCCGGGCTCTACTGATGTAACAGATCCTACCACTGCTTCCTTACGTTGTTTTTGGCTAAATGCCGTGACCACAACTTCGTCCACCTCCCTAGTGCTGCTTACAAGTACAATGTTCAAAGGACTTCGGTCTTTCACTTCGACCTCTTGTCTCGCATACCCCACAAAGGAGAAAATAAGCGTAGCGCCCTCGTTGACTTCCAGAACAAAATTACCGTTTTGATCTGTACGGGTCTGCTTTCCTGCAGGACCCTTGATGCTGACACTGACCCCTTCTATTTGTCTACCCAAGGTATCGGAGACGGATCCCGTAAGCGTAAATTTGTTTGCCTGTGCAAACAAGTGCTGATATGGGATATGGAGAAACAGGAGAAGGCAAATACAACTCAAATAATAATAGATTAGCTTCATAGTTCGTTTATTGGTTATCTCATTGGTCTTATTTTCCCAGCGATTAAGCTTTCCGGCGAACAACACTCAATCACAGGCTGGGAAAGCTTCAAAAATTGGTTATTTTCATACGGATACATCAGGTATCGGCATGCTACTACTATCCAAAGTTATCTGATTATATCACCGTAGGGAATGAAGGATCTGATGGAATTGATGGACTATTTTATCGCTTGATCTTATTATTCTACAGAAAATGAAGCAAAAAAGGTCAGGATATAATAATCCTGACCTTTTTTGCTTCTGATCAATTCCTCGTTACTGATAACCTGGATTCTGGTCTGTTTCATTAATCTGATCGTTCTGTTTGATTTCCGACTCCGGAATGGGATACCGATTGTGAAACGCTTTAATCGTACCGCTTGCTTTGGCCCAAGGGTTGCGTTCCGAAACATATTTCACCAGGTTTCCAGTACGTATCAAATCCATACGCCGCCATCCCTCGAACCCCAATTCGCGCATCCGCTCATCCATGATAGACTCACGCAGCTGTTCTTTGGAAAGCCCTTGCCAGTTGTACTCCACCGGAATATTACCTTTAAAAGCACGCTTTCTAACGGTATTATTGATAAGCTGGATTGCCTCATCGGATCGACCAAGTTCATTAAGACATTCGGCTTTACAAAGAATAATGTCTGCCAAACGAAGGTAATAAATGAGCCCACCGGAATACCAGAAATTCTGTTTTCCTTGTGTTCGTATATCTTCAAATTTTCTGGTGTGGGGTTCAAGCTCATCTTGCTGTCCGGTCCAGGTAATCTTAGGCACGCGCCCATCAGGTAAGGTAAAATCATAGCGTATACTACCTTGTCTGCGGGTATCTCCAGGCTCCCAAATTCCACCTTTTGATTTGTCATTATAATAATAGGCGGTTGGCATAATAAGGTCATAACCTCCAAAGTAACAGTTTCCGTCCAAATCTGCAACAGCCCTAGAGCCAGCATGATGCTGTGCCATGTTATTATCTGGGGATATGTTAATAAATTGAAAGGCGTAAATGGACTCACTACTATTTTGATTGATTGTCGTATTAAATAAATCAGCATAATTTTCGATCAGCTGATACTTTGGAATAACCTGATCGAAACAGGTCACTGCCTTCTCATAGTCACGAATTCCGGTCGCTGTGGGAGCCGACAGATAGACTTTTCCCAATAGCGCCAAAGCCGCCGCCTTGGTCGGGATTTTTTTGTCTGCCTGGCTATCAGCCAAGTTTTTACTCGCAAATTCCAGATCTTCAATAATAAGTTCAAATACGTCTTTCTCTGGTTGCCGGGCCTCCCGCATATTATTGAGATCAATGATCGGTATTGGCCCCCAAAGCATGACCAATTCAAAATTAAGCGTTGCCCGGATAAAACGAGCCTGGGCTTGCAATGAAGGTGTCTTGGCATAAAATATAGCTTTGGCAGCAGCGGTAATCACTGGCCAGCGTTTGTTCCATTGTTCGGCCAATGAAGTATTCGCGGCATTTAATCCTGAACTATAGGTATCCAACGAGCCTTGAATACTACTTTCCCGTATTTGCTGACTCCCTTGTTTAGCTTCATCCGTCCCTAAATTAAACATAAACCCGCCACGATCTTGCTTCGTATTACGCCATTGCGTGTACAAACCGGACAGCAATAATTTAATGTTCTCTTCATCACCATAAACTTGTTCTTCAGTCAATGCCGTTTTGGGTGCTTCATGAAGCGAGCAACCGTTCACGAACAATGCTATTGCGACAAGTGACAACGATTTCAATATTTTGATATTCATAGGATTCTCTTTTTTATTATATTATTACAGGCCAACATTTAAACCGACAACAAATGTTCTGGCGGTAGGATACCAATCGCCATTTTCGGGATCATAACCTTTATATTTTGTGATATTGAATAGGTTATTTCCCGAAACATTCAACTTCAGACTATTCAGACCGATCTTCTTTAAGAAATCTTTCGAAAAATCATAGGCCAGCGAAAGTGTTGCCAAACGTAAAAACGAGGCGTCCTGTACTCCCCAGGATGTTTCGCCACTCCCAAATCGCAGTGAGTTATCATAGTTCGCTCTCGGGATGCTTGTACTTGGATGATCTGCTGTCCATCTGTCCAACATATCCTGATGTGCGGCACCATAGCCTGTCCCGGACATGAGTCCTTCATAAAAGCCACTCAGTGCCTTAGCGCCATAACTATAGACGAACACGGCGTTCAAAGCAACATTCTTGTAGCCCCAGCTGGATGAAAATCCACCATAAAATTTGGGGTCTTTTTTACCGATAATAACCCGGTCATTCTGATCAATGATACCATATCCCGCTTCACCGGGTGCTTGCTGATCCTTGGGCAGGATATCGCCCGGCTGCAATTTTTTACCTGGAAGATCCAGACTGTTGACATAATCCATATCGGACTCCTGAATGATGCGATCAAATTCTAACATGTATATCGTGTTTAGAGACCTCCCCAAAAAGAAGTTTCCTTCGCGCTGGATGTCTGTACCTGAAAATCCACCGAAGTTGTAAACCGCATCGACATCGCCAAATAATTTTGTAATCCGATTTTTGTCAAACGATATGTTCGCCCCTAGATTCCACTTAAAGTTTTCCTGATGGACTATTTTAGCATCCAGGGTAAATTCCATGCCTTTGTTTGTCATCTCACCAATGTTAACTATCGCTGAGTTGTAACCGGTCAACGTAGAAAGTGAACGTCTCATCAGCAGGTTAGAATTGACAATATTGAAATATTCAGCTGTCAAATTGATCCTCTTCCCAAAAAATGAAGCATCTACCCCTATGTTCAACTGTTTCTGTTTTTCCCAGGTCAAATCTGTTGTTCCCAGTTGCCCATTTGAATTAAAAATGACACTGCCTGAGGTATAGGAAGGGTAGTACAAACTATAAAACGCATAATCAGGAATCCGCTGGTTGCCGACCTGGCCATACCCCATGCGAAGTTTAAGAAGATCGACCGTACCATTGTCTTTTAGGAATGATTCCTGCGATATGTCCCAAGCAAGTGCCACAGAAGGAAATAAACCCCATTGTTTTCCTTGAGGAAACTTTGATGAGCCGTCATACCGTCCTGTAATTGTCGCATAATATTTATTGTCATAGTTGTAATTGAATCTCGCCACATAAGACATGATCCTTGAACTGATAAAATCAGAACCTAAGGAAAAATTGAGCTTGTCATAAGCTGCACCAAGATTATAATATCCGAAATCATCAATCGGAAAATCCCGGGCGGTAACGTTTGTATAGTCATTTGAATTCTGACTAAAATTGGTCGCTACCATTCCATCTAAATGATGTACGCCTATATTTTTTGTATAAGAGACGGAATTATCCCACTGAAAATTATTGTTATGGTTGAAATTGTGACTTGCCTTTCCTCTGTAGGAATCTCTTTTAGCTTGCTGTATGTCACTAGGGATATACTCGTAATATTTGCTCTGCAATAAATCTACTGAGAAGGTCGACCGTATATTAAGCCCAGCTATGGGAGAGATATTGACATAGTTTGATGAAAGTAATTTATTTCTTAAACGATCTTTATCTATCCGCATGGTATTCAATGGATTTTCAAGGTTGACATCCCAATTATTGCCCCAGGCTAAAACCAGGGAATCCTGGCTGATCGGTAACAATGGATTTGCATTTTGCGCGACCTGAAATACTTTCCCGTCGACGTAATCATCTTTCGTAGCTGTAAAGGATGTATTTGTTCCCACTTTCAGCCAAGGCTTTATCATGCGTTCTACGTTAACTCGCCCCGTATATCGCTTATAATTTGACGTTTTCACCAGGCCTTGTTTATTGTTGTACCCAAAACTCAGGTAGAAGGATCCTTTGTCATTGCCACCGGAAAAAGAGAGGGAGTGATTGTGTTCAATGGCCGTACGGGTAACAGCATCAAGCCAATTAAAGGACTTCCCTTGTTTGTAGCTTTCTTTCTCGTAATCGGCAAACCACAATTTTCCGGGTCCGAAAAGTTCTTTAGCTATAAAATCCTGTCTGCTCGCACCGGGATTATTTTTATAAAACTTTCCGCCTACAGATTCGGCATTTTCTAAGGCATCTATCCGCAACTCATAACTATCTTTGGCCCCGAGCGTAAGATCGGTATTTGCAAAATTCTGAAAACCTATCCAAGTATCGTAATTGATCTGCCCCTCTCCCCGGCTGCCTTTTTTTGTCGTAATAACGACTACTCCCTGTGCTCCTCGCGAACCATAAAGTGCCGTTGATGATGCATCCTTGAGTACATTGATGGAAGTTATATCATTTAAATTCAGCATATTGAAATCCGACTCCATAATAATTCCGTCCACAACATAGATTGGATTCCCACCATACTGCATTGAATTATTTCCCCGGATTTTGATATTGGCATCTCCCCCAGGCTGTGGATTTGTTTGAATGAAAACTCCGGCCGCTTTCCCTTGTAAGGCTTCATTCACGCTCGTTACAGGCCGTTCATTTAAGGTAGACTCTCCCAAACTGACTACCGCTCCGGTCAGGTCTTTCTGTTTCATGGAAGTACCAACGATAACGATTTCTTCAAGGCCAATATTGGAGGACACTAACTGTATATCGATTTGCGTTTGGTTACCAATAGCTACACTGGTTTCATTGTATCCCACACTACTGAAGAGTAAAGTCGCATTTGCAGGAACATTGATCGTAAACATCCCATCCCTGTCTGTGGAGGCGACTACTTTACCACCGCTCAACCGTACGCTCACATTTGGAATAGGATGTTGAAGACTATCCCGGACCGTCCCCTTCACATTTACCGAAGCATGCTGTTGCCCTAGAACCGGTATCGTGTAGGTAAAATAAAAAAGGACAATGAATAGTGTGCCGAAGACACACCACCTTGGTTTAATTTTGGTTTTTGTCATTACATTTGGTTTAATAAATTCCCTAGTTATTATAACCGAAAGGTAAACCGTTTTTAAAAGATAGAAATAGACTATTTTCTTGTAAAAATGGAAATATTGATTAAAAGCGAATTTTTATCGATGTTTTCGTCAGAAGGCGTCAACTTTATCCTTTTTTTTTTAGTTCTAAAGATGTATTTCAATTTATTTAAAGCAACACTTTATTACATTTTTTTTTAATAAACAAAAAAATTCGCCTAATTTAAGTGGCTATTTCAAGTTTGTATCATACGATAACCAAAATAAAATTTCTGAATTGAAGTCTGCGTCTAGATAGTCATACCACATTTCGTCTACTTATGATATCTGTAAACTAAATGGCTTTTTGTTAAAAAATATTACGCTATGGAGAGTGTTGAAAAATTAGAAGGTTTTGAAGGAGAAGTAAGGGTTGTTATCCCACCGCTTATTATCAAGGAAAACACCAAAGATCGGCAGTTTAATTCGTTTTACCTGACTGACATTGGATATTATCCGAAAGCGAAAAACCATTATTGCGACCGTCCTGAGGGCTGTCCTGAGCATATTCTTTTACACTGTGTTGATGGTAGCGGGATTGTAGGGGTTGATCATAGAGAATATATCCTGGAAGCAAACGAGTTTATTTTAATTCCGGCAAATACACCACACTTTTACCATGCGAACTACACTATGCCATGGACGATCTATTGGATGCATTTCCATGGTAGCCATACCGCTTTAATTATAGCAGAGATCTACAAAAAAGTGCAAAAAGAGCATAACAAGCTGGCTTTTGATGGTGAACTGGTCCAAATCTTCAACCGCTATTGTAGACTGCTGCAAAGGGGATATAGCAAAGAAATCCTTAACTATATTTCCATGAGTCTTCCAAATTTCTTCAGCGGCTATCTTTTCCCAGAATTATTCAAGAATATCGAGACGACCGACACAGACGTCGTTGATATATCAATAGCCTTTCTGCAGCAAAATATTGGGAATAGACTGGGATTAAAAGAAATAGCAGACAATGTCCACCTATCGGTTTCCCATTTCAGCAAACTGTTTAAAAACCGTACGGGCTATTCGCCAATTGAATATTTAAATCACCTCAAGATCCAAAAAGCATGTTATTTATTGCAGTTCTCAGAAAAGAGGGTCTCTATTATTTCTTATGAACTGGGCTTTGAGGATCAATATTATTTCTCCCGTCTGTTTAAGGAACATATGGGCGTCTCGCCTACCCATTACAGAGACAGCCTAAAAACAGACAATAAAAAAGTCCATTAAGTCAGGCTGATTGTACATTTCAGAATTGAGCGTAACCGATACTTTTATTGCGTTATGTCCAATCACAAAATTCTATGTTTTGGGGAGTTGCTAGTTCGCCTCCAATCCATATCTGAACGTTTTTTCGAAAAAAATAAACTAGACATTTATCCAGGTGGATCCGAGGCAAATGTTGCTGTCGCCCTGGCACAGCTGAAAATCCCTGTACGCTATGTAACAGCTGTACCTGAAAATGCCATGACGCACGAAATACGGCAGGTCCTCGAAGATCAGCAGGTGGATACCTCAAAAATATTATTTCAGGGAGACCGGCTTGGTTCTTATTTTCTTCTTTCTCCCAATGGCCTGAGCAACGGAGAAGTAATTTACGACCGGAAGTACTCGTCTTTCAGCCAGCTCCAGGTTGGCAGTATCGACTGGGATAAGATATTAGCAGGAATTACCTGGTTTCACTTTACGGCATTGACACCTGCATTGAACACAAACCTTGCAGCGGTATGCCTCGAAGTCCTAAAGCTCGCAAAGGCCAAAGGTATTACAGTTTCTGTGGATCTCAATTATCGAAGTAAGCTATGGCAATATGGAAAAGATCCTATCGAAGTCATGCCGGCGCTGGTTGAATATGCGGATGTGATCATGGGTAATATTTGGGCAGCGAATAAAATGTTGGGCACCACTATAGAAGCACATTTTGATCACAATACTCCCCAAGATGAGTATGTGAACCATGCAAAAAGCGTCGCGAAAGAAATATTCGAGCGCTATCCCAACTGCAAGCAGATTGCCAATACCTTCCGTTTTATGAAGGATGCCAAACACAACCTCCTCTACGCAACTTACCATTCTCCAAAAGCAGATTTCGTGTCACAAAGATTTGAAACGAGCGCGCTTATTGACCGCATAGGCAGTGGGGATGCTTTTATGGCGGGATTGATCAAGGCTATCACGACCGATTTATCCGGACAGGAAGTAATTGACTTTGCTACCAAGATCGGATTTGATAAGTTATTTGTAGAGGGGGATTTTATTAAACTTTAAAAATTGATGCCATGCAAGAAGTATTAACAAAAATAGCTGTCCACCCTATAATTCCTGTTTTTTACGATAATGACATTGAACGCTGTTTTGACATTGTCGAACAGTGTTATGAGGGCGGCGTCCGTGTCTTCGAGTTTGTCAATAGGGGTGCCAAGGCAATGGAGAATTTCAACAAGCTAAATGCCAGAAAACATGCCGACCTAACCCTGGGTATAGGAACGATAAAATCGGCTGAAGACGCCCAGCACTTTCTGAACGAAGGAGCAGATTTCATCGTAAGTCCTATTGTTGACCCTGAAATTGCCACTGTATGTCAAGAAAAAGGGAAATTATGGATTCCCGGATGCATGACTCCGACAGAGATCAATACGGCGGAAAAATGCGGTGTTTCACTTATAAAGTTATTTCCGGGAGATGTCTTGGGACCTAATTTTCTCAAAGCGGTCAAACCTTTATTCCCAAATCTCCAGTTTATGGTCACGGGCGGAATAAAGCTCGAGCAATCAAATCTAGATCATTGGTTTGGAGGCGGCGCGGCGGCGGTAGGAATAGGTTCAAGTTTATTCGAAGCAAGTGGAAACCATGCAGGCCCTTCCATTGCGGAACAGTTGCAGGTATCGTTTTCTTATCTTCGACAGAGACAATAAAAAAGAGAGGCCCAAGAGTCTCTCTTTACGAATAAAAAATAGTATTAGATTTAATAAACAGCACTTACATTAATCAGAACTTTAAGGTTTATCTAGCGAGTAAGTTGCTGAATAATAGACTTGCTCGCTTCCTGGACAATCCCAACATCCACAGAAAAGGATATGTAATCGACACCTAGGGCAATCCATCTTTTTGCGTCTTCGATCTTATCGGTAAAAACACCGGATTTTATATTTCTGGATTTACATTTTTCTATCACATACTGTATTTTTTCCAACACAAGTGGATGGTTGATCTGACCACTGACACCGAGCGCCTGAGACAGATCGTATGGGCCTAGAAATATAACATCAATGCCTTCGACTAGAATGATATCTTCAAAATTGGCTATGGCTTCCTGTCCTTCCAATTGTAAAATAAGATGTTGTTGGTTGGCTTCTCGAAAATAATCGAATCGATCTTTGTTTGAAAATTCAGCTGCGCGAACAAACCGACAAACACCACGCATGCCCATGGGGGCAAATTTAGCGTGGGATACCGCCAGGCGAGCTTCCTCAGCTGTCGTTATCTGCGGAACCTGCACACCCTTTGCGCCGGCATCCAATGCTTTACCAATAGCTGTAGCGGTATTTTCCGCTACTCGAATCACAGGAAAAGTGCCCGAAATCTCTGCGGCTCGAATGAGGTTTTGAGCATTCAGAATGGTATTTGGACCATGTTCCAAATCAATAATAATAAAATCGAAACCGGCATACCCCATCGCTTCGATCATGGATGGATCAGATGTTTTGGAGAACGGGCCTAGCACCGGTTCCCCTAGTTTAATTTTTTCTAAAAAACGCATAGTTAGATTTTTTTACCATTCAGCAATTGAGTTATCCTTGTGACGCCAGATCGGATTATGCCAGTTGTGGCCCACCTGTTCCATCTTTTGCACATATTCTTCATCCACTTCTATTCCAAGGCCACTTCCCGTGGGAATGGATACCATACCATCTTGGTAATCGAATATTTCAGGATTTTTAATGTAGTCAAGTAAATCGTTAGACTCGTTATAATGAATTCCTAAACTTTGCTCCTGAATAGCCGCATTGTAACTGACCGCATCAAGCTGAAGGCAAGCTGCAAGGGCTATAGGCCCCAAGGGACAATGTGGTGCCAGAGCGACATCATACGCTTCGGCCATGGCGGCGATTTTTCTGCATTCTGTAATTCCTCCAGCATGCGATAGATCGGGTTGAATAATATCCACGACACCAGATTCAAATACTTTTTTAAAATCCCATCGGGAGAATAGGCGCTCTCCCAATGCAATAGGTATAGCTGTATTTTTAGCCAGTTCAACAATACCTTCAAAATTTTCGGAAAGCAGAGGTTCTTCAATAAATAAGGGGTTAAATTCCTCCAATTTCTTTATCAGAATTTTAGCCATCGGCTTATGCACACGCCCATGGAAATCTATACCAATGTTAATGTCATTACCAAAATATTCCCGGATCAGAGCCATCCGCTCGAGCAGCTTATCTATTTCCAAAAAAGAATCCAAATATCGGAGTCTTCCGGTCCCATTGATCTTGACTGTATGAAAACCACGATCCACAACTTTTTTGATCTCTTCGATGATAACCTGCGGTTCGTCGCCACCTACCCAGGAATAGACATCCATTTTATCACGGCATTTTCCCCCGATCAGTTCATGGACAGGAGCATCGAAATATTTCCCCTTAATATCCCAAAGTGCCTGGTCTATACCTGAAATTGCACTCATTAAAACTGGACCGCCCCTATAAAATCCACCCCGGTACATCATGTTCCAATGATCTTCAATAAAACGTGGATCTTTCTCCAGGAGCTGTTCCATCAATTCTCTGACAGCCGCCATAACAGTATCTGTTTTCCCCTCCACAATGGGCTCCCCCCAGCCCACTATTCCCTCGTCCGTCTCAATCTTTAAAAAAAGCCATCGCGGCGGTACTTTATATAATCTATATCCTGTTATTTTCATGTTTAAAATTTTTCTGAGTGATATAATTTTGCCGTCAGACCACCATCGATCAGGAAATCACTTCCGGTAATATTTTTACTGCTGTCTGCAGACAAAAAGAATACAAGCTCCGCAATATCTCCCGGTGTCGATATCTTGCCCAATGCGTGCAGACCAAAGATCTCCTTTTCAACCTGTTCTGGATTTTCTTTTTCTGCAAGCCAATGTTGATAGTGATTGGTATCGGTAAACCCCGGACATACTGCGTTCACCCGAATTCCGAACTGACCCAAACTTATAGCCATACTGCGTGTCATGGCATTGACCCCACCCTTAGCCGCGGCATACATCTCCGTGTCAGGTAATGTACGGTAAGCATGGTTGGAAGAGATATTGACGATACTGCCTCCATCTTTGTTTTCAATCATTGCCGCCGCAACATATTTGCTGCACAGAAAAACACCTTTCAAATCGGTATCAATCACTTTATTCCAATCAGAGACTGTCGCATCTAAAATAGACTTGAAAATTGTTATGCCGGCATTATTTACCAAAACATCAATTTTTCCGGTTAGTTTCAGTACTTGGCTGACCATATTTTTCACACTTTCCTCATTACTAACATCCGTTTGCACATAACAGGCCCAATAGCCTTGTGCCTTCAGGGCTTTCTCAAGAAGATACCCTTCTTCATCATATTTTGTCGCCAGAATAACCTTCGCTCCTCTTTCTGCCATCAGCTCGGCGATCCCCTTTCCGATTCCATTTCCTGCGCCTGTCACGACAACGACTTTATTATTCATATCTCGCATTATATTATTATAGTTTAGATTGTTTAGAGCACGAATCGCTATACTTTGTTATGTTTTGTTTCAGGAACTACTGCGATCAAGAAAGCAAAATAAAAGGCGCATAGCCCAGCAAAGGTCAAGAATGACTGGAAGGCACTGAACATGTCTATCATTACCGGAAAAACATAGGTAATTCCAAAACAAGCAGCCCATAGAAATGCGGAAGCAATGGCCATTCCCTGTTCGCGTATTTCCATCGGAAAGATTTCCGATATAATCACCCAGGTCACCGGTGCCAAGGTAGCCGCATAAGTTCCTATAAATAACAAAACGAAAACACTGGCCAAGGACTGTGGAATATAGGTTCCTTGAAAAGACAAACCAATAAGAACAAGTAAAATAGCCATTAAACCAGCCCCTGTTACCATCAGCTTTTTCCGTCCTACCCGATCGACCAGCCGAATAGCCAAAAGTGTAAAAACAAGGTTGACCGATCCAATCAGAATCTGAATAAGGAGCTGATTATTCACATCCATCCCCACTTTGTCAAAAATAATTGGAGCGTAAAATAATACGGCGTTTGCTCCGGAGATCTGCTGGAAGACAGCGACGACAATAGCTATCAGTAGTAAAAAGAGATATGTTTTTTTTGAAAAGATCAATAAAACAGATTTTTTGATATCTCTTTTTTGTTTTGGGACTTTCAGTGACTGAATGGCCTTAACCTCCTCATCCACCTGATTGGCCCCGACAATCTTTTCGAGTTCTTTCCTGCCACGCTCCACCTTATCTTTATAGATTAGCCATTTCGGGCTTTCGGGAAGGAAAAATGCACCAATGATAAAAAGTCCGGCCGGTAGACAGCCGCTCATAAACATCAGACGCCAGTTAAGCTCAAGATGTGATAAAAAATAGTTGGAATTATAAGCGAGTAGTATACCGATCACGATGGCCAATTGATTTAAAGTGACCATCTTGCCTCTGATTGCTTGTGGACTTATTTCGGCTATATAAAGGGGTGATAATATAGACGCCCCACCGACACTAAATCCTGCAACAATACGCCACAGTATCAATTCTCCGGCTGTATTTGCCAAGCCCATCAGTATGGATGAAATGATAAATATAATTGACACCAGGACAAGTGAGCTTTTTCTACCCATAAGCTCGGTAATTTTACCAAACCCAATAGAGCCAATAGCGCAACCGACATACAGACAGCTAGCCACCCATCCCAATTCACCCGGCGAAAGCTCAAAAAGGGGGGTTATAAATGGAATGGTACCCGAAAAGATGGCGATATCAAATCCGAAAAGAAGACCACCCAAAGAGGCTACTAAACTGAACATAAAAACTTTTCTATACTTCGTCTCTATCATAATATTGGTTTTTCAATGCTGCTAAGATAGTCCATTACTGCATTTTGTGAGATGCACTAAATAAGCGTATTAATGGATTTTTTTATTGTCGTCATAAATCTGCTCCAGCGATCGGCTGCAGATTGTGGCAAATAATAATATAATCCATTTAAATGAAAATTAACTCTATCATTAGCTTCTTCTCTTCTGATTAAATTTGTGCGATAGTGACCAATATCAAATTGCTGCGTTAAGTAAACAAGCGATCTTAAAAAAATCAAATTATCAAATCGGAGCTAGACAAAAAGAATAGTTACATATGAAGAGTTTTTTAATAAAAAACAAACGTAATATGCGTGTGGAGATACTGGACTGGGGCTGCAGGATTGTTTCAATTCGGGTACCTGACAAACATGGAAAACTCATCGACACCGTATTAAAATATAAAGCAATAGCAGATTATAAAAAGGACGAGCATTATCTCGGTTGTACTGTTGGGCGATATGCAAACCGAATCGAAAATGGTAAGTTTAACTTACTCAATTCGGGCATACAACTGTCTCGTAACGAAGCCGGAAAAAATCATCTCCATGGTGGGTTTATCGGTTTTGATAAAAAATATTGGGAGCTAACGAGCCGTACTGAAAATAGTCTGGAAATGCAAATCTTAAGTCCTGCTGGAGATGAGGGCTATCCCGGGAACCTAATCGTAAAAGTTCGCTACGAAGTTTCCGAAGATAATATATTGACTATAATTTATCATGCCAAAGCCGATGCTGCCACAATTGTCAATATTACAAACCATAGTTACTTTAACCTTTCAGACAATAGGGAGTCCATAGACGACCTCCAGTTACAAGTGAACGCAGAATATTATACCCCCCTAAGTGACCTGCACCTTCCTGTACCGCCTTATCGAAAAAAGGTCAAAAATACGATCTTCGATCTGACAACATTTAAATCTGTATATACTTTAAAGGAAAAAATAGGCAATATCAACTACTGCATTGAACCAAGCGATCAGGTTCAACGTGTCGCTACGATACTCGATGTTGACACTGGTCGTAGACTGACAATTTCTTCTGATTACCCGGGTATCCAAATATATTTTGGGAACCATCTTTCGGGGAAATTTAAACCCTTCCAAGGTTTATGTTGTGAGCCACATTACTTTCCCAATTCACCAAACGTAAATATATATCCATCGGCCTTATTACTTCCGGGGGATCAGTACAAACATCATATAAAATACAGTTTCGAAAACTTTTAATCCATATGAAATGAAAAAATACTCGCTGTTATTATTTGTGGCACTATTTGCAAGCATTGCTGTAGGACAACAAACACAACTTATGTTAAAGACAATGAAAAACATTGTGTTGGAAACAAAAAACCTGTCGTTAGTATTGACAATTGAAGAAAACAAGGATGTAAACATGGTTTACTTAGGAAAAAAATTGCAAGACCATATCGAGTACAGGCAACTGGCCAATCAGTACAAACAGGGCCATGATTACACCAATATGTACCAGTCTGCCTATACTGCTTCTGGCACCAGAAACCTCCTGGAGCCTGCCATAAGTGTCGAACATGCAGACGGAAATCAATCCTTGGATTTGAAATTCGTGGACCAACAGTTAAGAACGCTGGACAACAATAGAAAGGAACTAATCATTCAGCTTAAAGATGAACTATACGCTTTCCATGTGGAATTACATTACCTGACAAACTACGAGGAAAATGTCATTGAGCAATGGGCAGTCATAAAACACAATGAGAAAAAAAATGTAAAACTCATCAAATACGCATCGGCAAATCTAAGTCTCAAAGGAGAAGACTTTTATTTAAGAAGTTTCCATGGTGACTGGATTGCAGAAATGCAGCGTGAAGATGAAAAGCTAACACATGGCATTAAGACTCTTGACAGCAAGCTTGGTACAAGGACAAATCTGTTCCGTTCATCGTATTTTGCGCTGGGACTCGACGGTTCTATCAATGAACATGAAGGTACTGTGCTCATAGGCGGGCTCGACTGGAGTGGCAACTTTCGCGTGGACTTTGAAAAAGATCCGCAAGACAACTTAAGGGTTGTAGCGGGCATAAATAATTACGCAGCCCATTATTCCCTGGCACCGGGTGTAGATTTTTTTACCCCAAAATTCAGCTTTACAGTATCTACAAATGGACTTGGAGACGGAAGCCGAAATCTCCATGATTGGGCCAGAAAAAGAAGGCTAATTGATGGTTATGGAGAAAGATATACAGTGTTGAACAATTGGGAAAGTACCTACTTTAATTTTGACGAGCAAAAGATATCTCATTTGTTGGATAACACTAAAAAACTTGGCGTTGATCTTTTTTTATTGGACGATGGTTGGTTTGGTAACAAATACCCACGGAACGCGGATACTTCAGCTCTCGGAGATTGGAGCGAAAATAAGTCGAAACTACCTAACGGCTTAATTTCCATTGTGAAGGAAGCCAGCGATAAAGATGTCAAATTCGGGATTTGGGTTGAACCCGAAATGGTAAGTCCCAAAAGTGAGTTGTATGAAAAAAAACCAAACTGGGTCGTAAAACAACCAAAGAGAGAGGAATATTACTTTCGAAATCAGCTCGTTTTGGACCTTTCCAATCCTGAAGTTCAAGATTTTGTCTTCCATATACTGGATGAGCTTTTTCAAAAAAATCCTGGCCTTGCCTATGTAAAATGGGACTGTAATGCCGTAATCTACAATGCACACTCCTTCTACCAGAAAGATCAAAATAATTTTTATGTTGACTATACTAAAGGGCTCTATCAAGTATTGGATCGCTTTCGTCAAAAGTATCCTACTGTCCCAATGATGTTATGCTCGGGCGGGGGTGGCCGAATTGACTATGGCTCGCTGCAATATTTTACTGAATATTGGCCGAGTGATAATACCGACCCCTTTGACCGGATATTTATGCAATATGAAAATTCGTTGTTTTTCCCGGCTATTGCTAGCGTAAATCATGTCACAACCTTTGGAAAGCAAGAATTAAAATTCAAAATAGATGTCGCTATGATGGGGAAAATGGGTTTTGATCTAAACCTGGAAGAATTAACGAGTGAGGAGCTTAAATTTGCGCAACAAGCTGTAAAAACCTATGATCAATATAAACATATCATTTGGCATGGCGATCTATATCGGCTTTCAGATCCCCGTAAAGACAATCATGCCAGCATAGCGTATGTAAACAAGGACAAATCGGAGGCCATAATGTTCAACTATCTTGTGCAATATGGGCAGGTCTCCAAGACGCCTACACCTGTGCGCTGGTATGGGCTGGATCCACAAAAACAATACAAAATACAGGAAATCAATCTCCATGACGCAAACAGCTGGATTGCTTCAGACCTTATCCTATCAGGTGACTTCCTGATGAAAATAGGTCTAAACCCAGTGCTAAACAATAACAGAAAAAGTGTTGTCCTGACTTTAAAAGCCATCAATTAAAACTGAACTAAAATCGAACAAAAAGTGGAAAAGACAATGAAATTACAGACCGTCCATCCGCGTTCCCTCACTCTTGGGGAAGGGCCAATCTGGGATGAACGAATCCAAACCTTATACTTTGTGGATATTTTAAAAAAAACGCTGTATAGATGGAATTATGCGACCAGGCAGACCCATTCGGTCGTATTTAATGATTATATCAGCTGCGTTGCGCTAACAGAGGATACGGCTCAGATTCTTATTGCGCTGGAAAGCGGAATCCATACCTACATTGTGGAAACCGGGCAAATCTATTTCGTATGCCAACCTGAGTCTCAAGCGAATTTTAGATTTAATGACGGACGGGTAGATTGGAATGGGAACTGGTTATTGGGGAGCATGAACAATCTCAACAATGGGCCTGATGCACCATTGCTTCCGGATGCCACCCTGTATAAGATCGATGGCGTAAAAGTCAGCCCCCTATTAAAAGGAGTCACTATTTCAAATGGGATTGTTTTTCGTAAGCCTTACATTTACTTTATAGATTCCAAAATAAACTCCATCCGAAAGTTCGTTTACGAGCAGGATCAATTTACAATGATCGAAGAGATTTTTAAGCTTACTGATGGAACTACTTTAGACGGTATGTGTATATCTACGAACGATAAACTTTATATTGCTAATTGGGCTGGAGCTAAAATCATTGTTTTTGATTTAATAAAAGCCAAAGTCATCGATGAAATACCTTTACCTTGCCTCAATCCTACTTCCTGTACTTTTGGCGGGCCGGAGATGAATGAACTCTTTATCACGACATCCTCTATTGATGATAGCAATGTAACTATAGCAGGTGTATATGTTATTCCTTTATCGGAAAAGGGAATGCCCGAAAACAAAGTTAGTCTAAACAGTTTTTACAATGAGCCATAAAATAAATATCGGTATTATCCTTTTGGCGATACTATCGCTGCCTTTGGCAGCGGTATGCCAAAACAGTAATCCTAACCTGGTACTTTGGTATGATCACCCTGCTACCCAATGGGAAGAATATGTACCACTGGGAAACGGTAAAATGGGCATGATGCCAAATGGTGGACTTTTGCAGGAGGATATTACACTAAATGATATCACACTTTGGTCGGGTTCGCCACAAGATGCGAATAACTACCGTGCAAACGAATATCTCCCGGAAATCCGTTCGCTTTTACTTGCGGGCAAAAATGAAATTGCACAGGATCTGATCAATAAGTATTTTATCTGTACTGGACCGGGCTCTGGAGGACCACAATGGGGCTGCTTCCAAACGATGGGGGCATTAAATATTAAATACGACCTCGATAAAAATGCGAAACCGAACAATTATAGGCGGGAGCTCGATATCCAAGCCGCGAAGGCCTCGACCTCATTCGTCTTAGACGGGATAAAATACAGTCGAGAGTATTTCACTAGTTTTAATACCGATGCCGGATTTATTCGTTTGAGGGCAGATAAGCCAAAAAGCATTTCGATCGAAATCAGCTTAAACCGCGCCGAAAAGGCAACTTATGAAGTCAATGGAAACCAATTGGTCATGCTCGGACAACTAGACAATGGTATCAATGGCAAAGGAATGAAATTTATCACAAGAGTATCAACGAAAGTCAAGGGCGGTACCATAGCTTACGAAAAAGACAAGATTATCATTACATCAGCAGATGAGGTCATACTCCAAGTCGTTACTGATACGGATTATAAAGGAAATGAGTATTTGGCGAATAGCGAAAAGCACTTGCGAACGGCGCTGTCAACGTCCTGGAATGGTGAGTTTATTGAGCACAGAAAAAAATATGCCACATTATTTGATCGTCTATCGTTATCATTTGGCACCTTTAACCAAGGAGAGATCCCCACCGATGAGCGGTTAAAAAACTATCAAAAAGAACCCGGAGCGGATCCTGAGCTAAGTTCCTTATTCTTTCAATATGGTCGATATCTCAGTATAAGCAGCACTCGTGTAGGTCTGCTTCCCCCAAATCTTCAGGGTCTCTGGGCCAACCAAATACGAACCCCTTGGAACGGTGATTATCACTTGGACGTCAATGTACAGATGAACCACTGGCATTTGGGAGCAGCAAATTTAAGTGAGCTGGATCTCCCATTGGCTGATTTGGTTTCAGGCCTAATCGAAAACGGTGCGAAAACGGCCAAAGCTTACTATAATGCGCCAGGGTGGGTCGCACACGTTATCACCAACATTTGGGGGTATACCGAACCTGGTGAAGCGGCCTCATGGGGTATAGCCAATGCAGGGTCTGGATGGCTTTGCAATAACCTATGGAATCACTTTGCCTATACGCAAGACCTCGATTACTTAAAGAAAATTTACCCTATTTTGCGAGGTGCAGCTCAGTTCTATAATGCGGCACTGATGTTGCATCCTACAAAAAAATGGTTGGTCACAGGACCGTCCGTATCACCTGAAAATGCTTTTTTTCTGCCCAATGGAACACACGCCAATGTCTGCATGGGGCCTACGATAGATAACCAGATTACCAATGAGTTGTTCAGAAATCTGATTAAAGCAAATGATCTTTTAGGATTACGGGACAATTTTTGTGACACACTACGAGCTAAACTGCCACAGCTCCCACCCGTTGCTCAAATCGCGGGGGATGGCCGCATTATGGAATGGCTAGAGGATTATAAAGAAACTGATCCTCAGCACCGCCATATTTCACATCTCTACGGGGTCTACCCTGCCGACCAGATTACTATAAACGGTACACCTGAATTTGCCAATGCGGCAAAGAAAAGTCTAGAGGTTCGTGGAGATGATGGCCCAAGCTGGGCGATTGCTTATAAAATGATATTTTGGGCAAAACTTAAAGATAGCGAAAGAGCATATAAATTATTCAGGCAGCTCCTTACCCCTAGAACAGATAACCAGATTAATTATGGTGCTGGTGGTGGCTCATACTTGAATTTACTGACAGCAGGGCCACCCTTTCAGATTGATGGAAATTTTGGAGGCACTGCGGCTATCGCAGAAATGTTAGTTCAAAACCATGAAAACTATATCGAACTATTGCCATCGCTGCCAAAGGATTGGTCACATAAGGGGTATGTCCATGGGATTAAAGCGAAAGGAAACGTAACTATCGACTTGCAATGGAAAGACGGACATGTCACTATGATAAAGTTATATAGCGAAACAAAAAGGACCATAAATGTCTTATATAACGGAAAAATGCACAAGATTAAATCAATAGCTTTACAATAAAAGCTATCAACACATAAAAATTGGATGTTCTACCTTCATCATTCTAATAATCTACCCTTTTGTCTGCAGCCTACAATCTGGCGAAGTAAAAGCGCTGGAGCATGCTCAGGCGATATGGGTAGCGATAGATCAATTGCTTGACTACGACTGGGCAGAAGCTGACCTGCCTATTGTAAACGAATATATCGCTTACGCTACATCAATTGAATAATAGCGGCTATCTACGTACATAAAAGCCCTAAAACAAAAAGAGCTTCCCTCTAACCGGCAGAGGGAAGCAATTTGGTTAATGAGATGGTTTTACCTAGCCGCAAACTATATGTAGTTTGTCTTTACATAAAAAAAGCACGTAATTTGAAATAGCTATTGTTCATTTCCGAGAAAATGTTGATCAAGTCATCACTTTTTATAGCAAAAGTATGGTTGTTAAGGAGGCTATGCGAAGAAAATAAGGTGTATGTAAGCGGTACGTGGTAGATACCGAAAAGTCTATATGTTCTCCGCTTGAAGATATTAAGCAGAAAAAGCAGTACTCTAGTTGAATACTGCTTTTGTATTAGGGGCTTAATCAGTCGCAACTACGTCGATAAAACGCCTGCATTTCTTAACTTTGTTTTTAGATCCCGAAGCTCTGTCAAAAGGCTTTGCATCTCTCCTTGGGCATACATTGCCCCGGGTACGCTAGCTGAATCCAAACTGGCTGCTGCCTGTTTCACTAGACCAGCGGCAGAGACATGGGTCGATCCTGTAGGCTGCCCTGTCGACAACGATCTGCCGGAAGTTGAAGTACCCAATCCTAATAATCCAGGAACACCTGGTGATGGAGGCACTAATCCCAACCCAGGTACACCCGGTGATACTGAGACACCCGGTGATACTGGGACACCCAATGATGGATCTGGAGGAGACACGCCAGGTGACGGATCAGGATCAACTGGTGGAACCTCCTATATTTACAACTTGGTAGATAATCCCTGTTTGAGCGGAATGGTTGATGCTATTGTTAATAGTGATATTACTTTTAAAGCTAATGAAACCTTGCAATCTATTTTCGGCTGGAGTGGACACTTTAATATTAAGTTCATGGAAAGTACTAAGTTGGCAGATGATGTTATGGGTAATGCGCAAGCAACCAGGATCTTATACGATGCTGATGGCAAAATAACTGATATGGACGTTACCGTTCTTTTGAATGTAAAGAATTTACCGGGCGCATCAAGGGAATATATCGCTATGGTTATTGCTCATGAATCTGTACACGCGTACCTTAATTATCAGGGTTATTCTTATAACACAAATCAACATGATCTTATGTTATCCCAATATTTAGACGTTATAGCATTATATTTAGTTGATAATTATAATACACCTGTGCAAGACGCATATTCATTGGCAATGGGTGGTTTATACACGGCATTTCAAAATAGTATCAATAATCAGACTTGGGCAGCCCTTGAAGAGAGATACAAAAATAAATTGCCGAATTTAAATGATCGCTCGCGAATTCTGGCTGATTATGAAACTGGCTACAAAGGGTCAAAATGTAAATAAAAAGTTGTTAAATGAAAATGAAAACCTTAATCACGCTACTAGCAATTTTCTCTTCCTCTGTTTCTTTTGGGCAAAAGAATATTGAATTTCCCTCATTTGAAAAATTTTACTCAAATTTCGGCGAAAATTTAAGATATCCTTCCGGACTACAGGATGAATGGCCATCAACGATAACATTAATGAAAATTAATTTTACCGGAAATGGAGATGTGCAATCTATCAGCCTCTCGGACAGTGCGTTTCCTCAGTTTGTTCATCTGATGGAAAAGATGAAAGAAAAGCTTGATTTCAATAGCATATATCAAGACATTAAAGCAAAGCAAAAAGACGTCAAACAGGTTCTTATTCCGATTCATATTGATTATGAAAAGATAGATGTATGGAAATCTTCAATATCATCAGAAGATTTTAAGAAATTGTACGTTTTCAATGGCAAGCCCATTTCAGGCAAGTATTTTTTATATCCAAATATCTACTATAAGTATGTGGCAGGAAGAGTTAATGAGTAAATAGGTTCGATAAACACTTTCTTTTTGTTATAGTATTTATCTAGTGTTTATTAGAGTAAAATAGACTTCTACAATGCAAACGCAAATTTCGAAAAATTTAATTAAATAAATGCAATAAAGATGAGATTGAGCTTATTGAATGCTGATGCTCCTATCTTATTATTAGTGATCTGTATGGTATGGGAGTTGGTTTCGATCCCTTCGGAAAAAATTATCGAGACACCATAGTGGTCGAATCTAATGGAGATATTCAAACTAATGATGGACTGCGCTCTTGTAAAAATGGAATAACTATTACAAATCTAAATATTTTATTTAATGAACTAGCTGAAATTAAAGATAATCCATTAGGTAATCTTTATATAAACAATCACTTTTCTTTACCTTATATTTGTTCAAAATGTCCATTAGAATCAGTTTGTTCAGGGGGATATCTCGTCAATAGATATAATAGTAAAAACGGATTTGATAATGAATCTGTATTCTGTAAAGATATGATAAAATTCATTTCACATGTTCAAAATACTTTGATTAGACTATTTAAAGATGATTTAGCTTTATAAGCTATAGATTACAGAGAAATAATAGAATATGTGGACAGATTGAAAAATGAAAAAATTCCGAATCCTGAGCTGATGGCATTTTAAACATAGATAAATTTGAATTCGAAGCAAAAAATATAAAACTCAAAAAAAATGAAGATAAATTTGTGTTTCACACTGTTGATGTTAATGTTGATGCTAAATTTTGGGCTAGCTCAAAATAATCATATCATCAATAAGGAATCTACAAGTTTTAATATTAAGGGGAAAAAGGATTCTATCAACTTTATTGTCGTTGATAATAATATAAATAGCAAAAAGCCAATTTTTCTGTGGTGCCAAGGCTCTCTCCCAGTCCCTTTATATATTAATTTCAAAAAAGATGGTTTATGGATGATCGGAGGAGGTATCTCAAATTTCGATTATCAAGAAATAAAAAAATATTATCATTTAGTAGTGATAACAATGCCTAAAACACCGTTAATAGTAGACGAGACTAGAGTTAATAAATCATATTTCTATTACGGAAACTCCGATAATCAAAATGTTCCTAGTATTGAATTTCAAAAAGAGGACTTTTTAGATAACTATGTGGACCGAGCAATTACTGTTCTTAAGTTTCTTTCCAAACAAAAATGGGTCGATAATTCTAAGTTAGTGGTAGCAGGGCATTCACAAGGGAGTAAGGTGGCTGTTGGCGTTGCTTCCAAATATAAAAAAGTTACCAAATTGGGATTATTCAGTGCTAATCCATTCGGAAGAATTGATCAAAATATCAGGAAATATAGAAAAGATGCTGAATTGGGAATTATTTCATGGGAGATCGCTGATAAGAAAATAGAAAATGAATATCATTATTTTCGAGACGCAAATGACATAAGTTTCAGAGATACAAATCCCAATCTAATCTCTTGGTATTCTTTTTCCAAGCCACAATTGAAAGAATTGTTGGATTTTAATAAGCCTATATATCTAGCCTATGCAACTGGCGATGTTGCTAGCGATCTTTGCGACCTAGTTCCTCTATATTTTATTCAAGAACAAAAGAAAAATCTTACTTATCATAGATACCTAAATATGGAGCATAATTTCTTTGAGATAAACAATGGCAACGTTGACCACAACAAGCCTCATTGGAAAGAAGTCATGTCGGCATTTGTAAAATGGACAATTGAATAATTAAATTACACTTAGGAGCAAAAAAAATCAAGAATGTAAAACATAGTCCGCTTACCAAGCTATAGGTTGGAGTCAAAAGGGATTAAAAATTGTATCAATGATTTATTTAAATAAATTTATAATGAGCCAACAATATATCGGTTAAAAACATTATGCCAACCAATGTGGACGCTCCTATTTTGCAGTTCCCTCAAACTTTTAATAAATAGGTTTTGAAACGATTAATAAGGCGCGCTCATTTAAGATAATTAACACATATAACTCCATTCACTTTATGCCATAAGAGGGTGATTACGAAGTGAAGGCTAATAAAACACATTACATGGAAAAAAAAGTAGGTATTAAAAAACTATCCTTCGGGTGCATATATCTTTTCATTAGTTTGATTCTGCTTCCCTGTTTCAGTAATGCACAAAACAAAACATCCTTATCAACCGAAGATTGGACACGTGTGTTAACCGACCAGCTATTCCCAGGCAAAAAAGCTGATAGCGCAGTTTATCAATTTGGCGTCCCCTTTGAAGAGAAGTTTATCAATGTAAATGATAATACAGTTTTACATAGTCTACTCTTTAAAGCTAAGAAGTCTAAAGGTGTTATAATCTATTTACATGGAAGTAACAACGCATTGGATACTTGGGGTAAAATTGCGCCAATATATACCGCCAATGAATACGATGTATTTATGCTCGACTATCGTGGTTATGGCAAGAGCCAAGGTAAGGTAACTAACGAGGATTCACTTTATCAGGACATTCAAATTGTTTATGATAAACTTAGGGAAACTTATTCGGAAAATCAGATCATCGTTTTAGGTCAATCCATGGGCACCTCCCTCGCATCGTACATAGCCGCAAAGAACAATCCGAATCTTCTGATCCTGCAAGCACCCTATTATAATCTGAAAGACTGGACAAATGATGTCGCTCCTGAACTGGACACCACCAATATTCCCTATAGTTTTGATAATGCCTCTTTCCTAAAGAAAGTAAAATGTCCTGTGATTATTTTTCATGGCAACAGGGACACAGCGGTCTATTACGGTTCTTCTGTTAAGCTCTCAAAACTATTAAAGGCTACTGATAAATTTATCACATTGCAAGATGAAAGCCACAATGATTTCTCGAAAAACGAGGCTTACCTAAGTTCAATAAAGTTAATTTTGGAAAGAAATAAATAGGGGCCGATCGTGAACAAGTACTTTTTTCCTAATCTAATAATGCATTCATAAGGATAGTTTACAGAATTCAAATGTTGGCGAGGACCAGCTGATTATTTGTAGGTTGCTTTCAAACGGAAGTTTGCCATACCTATATCATCAATGAAAATTCACTACTTTTGAACCTCTATGCTGCAAGTAACCTGTGCGATTATAGAACACGCCAATAAGATACTGATCTGCCAGCGGTCAGCTTCAATGAAACTTCCGTTGAAATGGGAATTTCCGGGGGGAAAGATCGAAATCGGAGAATCGAAAGAAGACTGCCTACGCAGAGAGATCAGAGAGGAGATCAACATTGATATCACCATACGCAAAGCGCTCACTATGGTAGAGCATCACTATGCTGACTTTTCGCTGCAGCTCTACCCTTTTGTATGCAGCCTGCAATCTGGCGAAGTAAAAGCGCTGGAGCATGCCCAGGCAATATGGGTAGCCATAGATCAATTGCTTGACTATGACTGGGCAGAAGCTGACCTGCCTATTGTAAAGGAGTATATCGCTTACTAAAGTATTATGGAGGAAAATCATATTTTGTCAACTTCAATAGTGACAATACCTGGTATAAAGATCAGTCAAAATCTAAGCTGAAAGCAGGTGGACTTCCCGGAGATCCAAGGTGTCAGCCAGAAGAAGACGACCAAGGAACTGTTGAAGGTTATGTTGAAGGGGAACTAAATACTGTATGGCATTATCCAAAGCCAAAATTGCCCCACGCTGCATGTTCAGATGATCTTCCACCGACTAGTGGCGGCGGCGGCGGCGGTACACCTGCCGATAATATTACTAAACCTTCCATTGCAGCAATTAAGCAGCAACTTAAAGACAAACCTTTTGCGTTAATTCCAACTATCCCTTGTGAGATAATAAAAAAGTGGATTGCCACTGCCAAGTTTATTGTCAATAACTCTACGCTAGACCGGATAAAAAGTGTTGAAAATACAATAAAACCTGGCAGCGATAATTCTTACCTTATCAATGTCCAAAATATAAACAGTGCTTTTAGCCCTGTGGTGAATATGGACTACTTTCCAATCAATGTGGATAAACTGCCTATGCTCAACGGAAAAACAGCAACTCCAGAACAATTCCTGGAGCATTTCCGGAAAAATATAAACCAGTTTATTAATACAAGTTATTCAGAGTTTTTTCCTTATCAGTACTCAGGTGTAAATGATACTAACTTATGGAATTCAGGTAATCCGCTAAATTCGATTGTAAGAATAGATATCGCAGGACCGGATAACGGATCGGTTATTGTTAGTAAATACAATAGTACTGGCTGGACTTTTACAACAATTTATGAACCGATGTACTAGAAACACCCAGTCTCAGGAAATAGAGATTTTGGTTTCGTGAAGAACTCAAATGGTTCATATACTTTCTTTACGCGGGGGGTTGATAGGCTAACGAATATTGACGGAAACAATTTGCAATCTGTTGCAGACTTTTTTGGAAAGCCCGGTGCAGGGCCTTTTGGTCAAGCTGATGCATTGTGGAACTCGTATCAAAAAATGGTTTCAGATTTTATAAATAAAAACGGGGGGAAAGCAGCTCCCGGAAAACAAGAAATCCATCGCCCGGACTGGAATACAGTTAAGGATGTCATTGACGGAAAGAAACCGTTGAGCGCTTTAAGCACAGATTGTAAGGATTAATAACTATTTTTAAACATGAAAGTACTAAAAGTTTTATATGCCCTGTCATTTATGGCGTGCTTGATACAGCTAATGTTCTGGCTTTTTATGCCCTTCATCGGTGGTGTTGCAATGGTTAAGATGGTAAGCGGCGAAGGTTTTTACCCTACTTCCCCAGAGAGATTGAACGCCATATCTGAAAATTGGGGTATTTCGGCTGGTACATTTGGGGTTATTAATCAAATAGTTGCAATAATCTATTTTATAACCTTGGTAGTACCGGTTTTGTCCATTTTGTTTTTGAAAAAATTTAACAAACGTTCAATTTATATAACGGTTTCCTGCCTTTTTGCGCTGAACATACTGATATTGTTCAGCTTATGGCTACAAAAATTTATGTAGTATTTTGGGAATATTGTTCTTATTCAAAACTCTTACATTGAAAAAAGATCAATATATCTGATGTTATAATTTTAATCGTATCACGAGCAAAAAAACAGAAAGCTATCCCAGATTAGGATAGCTTTCTGTTTACTAGATATTTGGTTAATCCATTAATTTTTGACGAGGTAATCCAATTTCATGTTCCTGAGGATAAGGTGCTCGGAAAGTCGTACTCACATCTTCTTTCATACGTTGCTGTGCTTCGTATTTTTTATCCTCATCATGTGCATATCTTGGATCAGGAATAAAAGGCATTTTTGCCATTTTGGTAATCGTGATTGTTGGAAAATGAAAATCAACCTCCACTATCCCCAAAAGTAGATAGCAGCCACCTCCTTGAAAAGGAAACTTTTCAAGGCAATCAGGAAAATGGGCGGTGTCAAAATAATCGCCATTGACGTCTACTCATGTGCCGAAATACATAGTCCCCCTCTTTGTAGGTACATGCTTTCGCGAAATCAGATATGTAAGCATTTTCACCTCTCTTTTATGATAATGAACAAGATCTTTCGCCATCACAGTTCCTCTGTACTTTGTCTGCAACAGATCAAAGGGTGTGCAAGACACCGGAAAAGATAGAATGTCAATCTCATCAAATGCATCTTCAAAGGTGTTCCTTTTCAATTCTGGAAATTTAAATTCCTTCAAAGGTTCTTCAAACAACGTTTCAAATCTACGTTCGGGTTTAAAATCCCCAAGAAGTACTCTTGCTTTTAAAAACAATTCATTCTTCGGTACACCAGTAAACCGAAATGCTCCGATAAAAATCAAAATCTGCAAAGTTTCAATACCGATTGGAATCCTTCTAATAAAATCTTCCATGGATTTGAATTCCCCATTCCTTCTCCTTTCTTCGGGAATCAATTGTCCGAGCTTCGATTCAACCTTTTTCAGGTAGACTTACCTGTTTTTCAGACAAATTAAAAATGTTAAATTAGTTTGTTATATATATACCTCCATTCACGGCAATAACACTTCCCTCGTCATCCGGCCCAGGATCAGGATCTGTTAATGGATCAATATAGTAGTAAATAATCGGCGCTGGGGTATCGCCTTTATGATAATAGCCCAGTAATTGTACTCCGTCATAAGTTCCGTTCTCTAAAGCAGTAATTTCAGCTGGCATTAAGCCTCGCATCGCCAACATTGTCTCTTTAATTAAAAATTGATTTGCCATATTCTTTTGTTTTTATGTGTATAGCAAAAGTATGGTTGCGGAGGAGGCGTTCGGAGGAAAACAAGGCGTATGTAAGCGGTATACGGGAGATACCGAAAAGTAGAGAACAGACTTTTCTTTGATTCTTTTTTTTGCCAACAAAAAAGCGACATTCCGAAATTGGAATATCGCTCTAACTATTATTGAATGTTAATGGTTAATTCGCCATAATACCTGCTGCACGTAATTTTGCTTTAAGATCTCTTAATTCTTCAAGTACAGACTGAGCTTCTGACTGCTGGTAAATTGCGCTTGGGCTCGCTGCGGAATTCAGTGAAGATAACGCTTGTTTCATAGGTAAATATTCAACCCAATCTGTCCATACATTATTATTTTTTATCCTGACCATAATATTTGACGAGGTGTAATCTTTTTGCCGGATTTGAAAAGCATACCCATTATTTACAGTGTGTTGAACATTTAATCCCAATGCGTTTACACCTGCTGCCCTAAAAAAGCAGCTCCGATTTAAACCGTCTAATTCAATTTCAGAAATATCTGCTGACCCTGTGCTATTGCTACCATAGACTTCCTTACCGATCAATGTTCTAGCTTCTAATTTAAGATCAGCATTATTCCATTGACCATATTGTTGTATGATCTTCCACTGGGCAAAACTATTTCCAAACCCAATGTTTTCAAGCACTAGAAAGTCTCCAGCAAACTCACTCTTGAGATATTTGTAAGGAACAGGTGTTGAGACATCAAAAATACCATCAATTGTGGACGACGCTGTCGTGGCCCCAACTTTTAAAGTCCTGCCACTCGCATTAACGATTTTCACGACTTGTCCCAAATATCCCTTTTGTAAATCTATAAAATTATCGCCTTCAGAATTACTATTATTAAATTCGGAATATATATCATATTTATTGACGGGTACAATAGTCTCTGCAGTTGATATATGTTTGACTTTATCTATCTGCAATTTTCCATAAGAAGTAAAATTGACTGGCCGGTCTAAGCTATGAGATTTTATATTGACATTATTAATAGGAATAGAATTATTTATTCTATTCTGAACGAAAATAGAATATGCCGTATTTTGGTTAGATTTTGAAACAACTAAATTATCTATATTGATAGAAGTTTGATATTTAGTTTCAATATCCCCTTCGTCCGGTGTATCTACATATATAGCAACCGATGAGTTATAAAACTGCGCGCCTCCTGAAGTATTACTGTTTTCTATAAACGCATTTTTGATATAAACATCCGGTTGATTAAAAAAATACCTATACAGAATAGCATACTCTGGTGCATTACTGGATATAAGATTGCCGATGCTCACCTGACCTCTGACCCTAGTCTGTCGCATGCCTGATCCTACCAATGCGGGCTCATTTTCAGATCTATAATTTTCAATATTTACAGATACATAGGGTGAATTGCTAGACATAGAAAGTGTTTGGATGTTTACACCACCATTGACATTGTTAGAAGTTCTTAAATTCTTAATATTAATATTCTGTATATACTCTGTATCATAATTTGGTTCAAAGTCTAATGCTCGTTGAGGATTTGTACCATTAGTATTAGTGACGGTCATACTTTCAACAAACATATCTCTAACATTTACAAATGAGACACCATTTCTTCGACAGTTATCAATATTTATATTACCTATATCAATATTATGATTTTCTCTACCACCATCCGTTCCTAAATACAAGCCATCCCCCCAACAATCAATAACTGCAAGGTTATTAATGGTTACATTACTACATCCTCGCATAGTTAAGCCCATCCCCGATTCTCCTGTTGTACCTGTATGTTGTCCCCTTTCACCTACAATATTAAGATTATTGCTATAGAATTTAGAGACTCCCCTCAGTGTAATAATATTATATGTTCCATTTGAATTAGGTATACAAACAAATCTAGTGTTTTGCCCTGTTATAACTTTTGTGTTTTCTTGTATAAGAAAGCCCCTATTTGAGTTCTGAGTAGCATCTATTCTATAGTCGCCTTGTAAAAAAGCGACTCCTAGACCTTTCCTAGCAAGATCCCTTGTTATGTTTGTGGCTAAAGAAGTTACATCTAACAAGTAATCAAATAATCCAAAATATCTAACATCGACTGTATCCTTAAACTCATGTTCCAACTTAATCCCATTGACTTCAAATATGCTACCTCCGTCATCACCTTCTACTGTGTTACTTAAATAGTATCTAATGGGTGCTGGGGTGTCGCCCTTTTCATAATAGCCTAATAACTCTACACCTAGGTAAGTTGCATTAGTTCCTTGCAATCCTGCGATTTCAGTTGCTGATAAATTGCGGATTGCATCCACCGTTTCCTTAATTAAAAATTGATTTGCCATATTCTTTTGTTTTTATGTGTATAGCAAAAGTATGGTGGTGGCCGTGGCTATCTGGGGAAAACTAGCTGTATGTAAGCGGTATCGGGGAGATACCGAAAAGTGTGCTCCATTCATGATTCCCAGAGCTACGAAGAAAACTTATAAAACAAAAAAGCCCCCCTTTAATCGGCAAAAGGAGGTAATTTGGCTATTCTATTTTTAAACAAAAATAGTCGAACAAGAAAATGGGGCTGTATACTGCATAGTTGATATATCTACTTCGCCAATTACTATTTTATCGATTCTTACAGCCTACTAGGTTATATGTCATTAAGGAATTGAAATACTTTATAAGGTAGTGACAATACCCCTTCAAATATAAAAAATCCAATATTTCTTTAATGGACTATAACTGTATTGAGAAGAGTAATTACGCATAAATCCCAAGAAAACTAGGTATATCGCCGCAATATAATTATCAACTTATAAAAAGAAATTGAAAAAGCAGGCAATTTTCATTATTTTGATAAAAAAACGAGTATGCCAAATATTTATATTATCTCTGGGTGCAATGGAGCAGGAAAAACAACTGCGAGTTATACTGTACTACCTGAGATATTAGATTGCAGGGAATTTGTAAATGCGGACAATATAGCAGCAGGTATTTCTCCGTTTAATCCGCAAAGTGTGGCTGTGTCAGCGGGACGTATTATGTTAGATCGTATTGCGGAATTAATGAAAACTGGAGCTGATTTCGCTTTTGAAACAACCCTTTCTACCCGCAGCTATAAAAACTTAGTATTTGATGCGCAAAAAATAGGATATTCAGTCACCTTACTTTATTTTTGGCTCGACTCTCCCTCATTGGCTATACAGCGTGTAAAGAAAAGAGTTGAGAACGGAGGGCATAATATCCCTTCTGATGTGATAGAGAGACGATATCATCGTGGTTTAGAAAACTTGTTTAACATCTATATCCCCATATGTGATCGATGGTTGGTCTTTGACAACATGGATTTAATACCCGAAATAATTGCTCAGGGTGATAGATTTGGAGAACTCGTTTCAAATAGCGAAATTTGGTCAGCAATAAAATCGAAGTA
The DNA here is from genome assembly GCF_002933815.1 of Sphingobacterium sp. HMA12. Taxonomy (GTDB): domain Bacteria; phylum Bacteroidota; class Bacteroidia; order Sphingobacteriales; family Sphingobacteriaceae; genus Sphingobacterium. Next base: position 623,110 of record NZ_BEYR01000001.1, on the reverse strand, counting down.
TAACAATGAACAATAATGTAAATATTGAAAATATCAATCTTGCTGAACGAATTCGTTTAGGAGTACAGAAAGCTTTGCGAAAATTGGCAGAAGAAAGTGCAGCAAAGGGTGAAAGTTTGGTTATAAAAGTTGATGGAAAAATAAAAGAAGTCCCTGCGGAGGAGCTGCTCATGAATTTACCAAAATAAGTTGTTCATATAGATGCTTATCACTAGCATTTTGCTTATCTATTATTTCGGTTTAAATAATAGCGAAACAGTAATAATTCCCAAAAGCAATAGCAGGAATTACAAATACTAAAAAATATTACTATGCTCTTTTCCAATAAGGTAGAATTATCCGCCAATGTCTCCGCAACGCCAAAATAACTAGAATCGATTACATGGTTAAATTCATGAACTAATTTGACCGTACCTAAGTCGATTATACTTCTCCCGTCATCTTGCCCAGAATCTAGAATTGTTGGAGCCAAGTAATAAATAATCGGTGCCGGGGTATCTCCTTTCTCGTAATAACCTAACAGTTCTACACTATCATAAGTTTCAGTCTGTAAAGCTGTGATTTCAGCAGCTGATAAGCTCGCATAGCTGCCATTGTTTCCTTAACTAAAAATTGATTTGCCATATTCTTTTGTTTTTATGTGTATAGCAAAAGTAAGGTGGTGGGGGTGGCTATCTGAGAAAAACAAGGTGTATGTAGGCAGTATATGAAAAATACCGAAAAGTCCTCGGCTTTGGTATCCAAACAGGGCTGATAACACAACATGCACGGGTCTAGAAAAAAAACATTGGTCGTGCAGAAAGAAGAAGTAGCTAATACTGTCGATCATCTAATGAAGCTTATAGATGAATCTGTCAAAAAACATAACTAGTTTTGAGTCATTTGATCTTCAGGGTGCCGAACATAAGCATTACCAAACTGCAACCCAATAAATTATATTCTTCTCCAATTTATTGACAGCAACACCATAAGTAATACCATGCTTCCAATTAAATGGCATTGATGCATTTTCGCTAAGAATTTCATTTTTAAACTGTCTTTCCTTATTGTCAGTATGGATAATATAAAATTCATAATTAGGATCGGCGGTTATCCCATTTTTATAACGGATAAAATTTGGAACAGGAGCATCGCCTTGTAAATTAGCGCTGTCAATCTTCGGAAATTCACTAAAGCCTTCTATGATCTTTTCGTTTCTATTGATGATTAAAAGATTTTTATCACCCCCTCTATAATACTTAGTATCTTTCAACCTATTAAGTAATTTATTGATATATTTTTCACTTACGTTGTGTTCAACTAGGTATAGATTGAGATTATTATTTTCGATGCCTTCATTATAAATGATATCCACCTCACTTCCCAATTGCTGAGGGAAATGATCTGTAGACTCCTTTGGGAAATTCATCTTATGCTCAGCCAAAATCTGAATATTTTTAGGATCAATATAATTCCTTCCATCACAAGAAAAGAGGAATATTAATACAATAAGACAGTTCCATATTTTCAGCATGCTTAAAAATAAAGAATAAAAAAGTTTAGGATCTAACAAATGTAGCAAATCCTTTTTCGATCAACTAACATACAAAAATTCGCAGAATTGAAAAGCATTTTTTTGGACTTAATCGGTATGTGGGAGATACCGAAAAGTCCAGAGTTGAACGGGGTATTAGTTGATCTTGTAGGCAAGATTGAATTGTCGATGGAAATAATTAAAATGTAAGCCTTTGATATTATATTTGTATTAAACAGTAAAATTATGTCAAGATCGATACGCAAAACTAAGATATTCGGAATTACCATTGCGGAATCGGAAAAACAAGATAAAAGACGATGGAATAGGACTTTTAGAAAAGTTTGCAAAACATTAATACGTTTAGAAAAAGAAGCTCCTCTGAAAATCTATAGCATTACTGAGATCTGGGATGGCGCAAAAGACGGAAAGCGATATTATCCTAATGCTACAAAAAGAGAAATGAGAAAATAACATTAGAACAAACATGCAGTACTAATTTTTGGCACAGATCTAGCAACCGAAAGACAAACAACTAATCGCATAATGAATAAGCTATATATTATCTTCTTTCTTCTCGTTCTCCAGGGATGTACGATGCATAAAGGCAAGATGACACCTATACAACAAGATAAGCCCAAAATCTATGAAGATAAGTCACTGCAGGAAGACTATGTTTCCATTCTAAAAACAATTTTGTCTGACGATTCGGCTGGTATCAGACTGCAACGTGATGGAGAACAAAGGGCGTTCATTCATAATAAGTTTATGAGGGATTCTATCTCCTCATTGCAGGACAAGAATTATGTTTTCTACAACGTCGATCCACAGAGGCTGATGAAAATGCTAGGCAACCAGCTCAAGGACTCGCTGGATATGCTTGATCAGATGAACGAAAGGAAGACAATCATCCCAATTCCAGCGGCTATTGAAGCCGCATATGCTGTAGATGACGCCGATAAATATAGGATGAACCGTAATAAAAGCATTTATTACTTTCATCTCCCTATTATGGGATATAACCGAAAAAGTGCGTACATACCGGTTGATTATATATGCGGCTCTTTATGTGGAAACGGTAATGCATTTCTGCTTGAAAAAGTGAATGGTAAATGGGTGATCATACGACGATTCTTTAATCTCTGGATTTCTTAAAGGGACAATTTTCCTCTCACAAAAATGGAGTTTAATCGAAGGCATATCACCATGATAGGGTTATCGAGGCGAGATAATAAATAATCGGTGCTGAGGTATCCCCTTTTTAGTAATAGCCTAACAGTTCTACACCATCATAAGTGCCGCTCTGTAATGCGGTAATTTCAGCGGTAAATAATGTGTTCAGGGCCGCCATCGTGCCTTTAATTAAGATTGATTTGCATATTCTCTTGTTTTTATGTGTATAGCAAAAGTATGGCTGTGGTCGCGGCTATCTGAGAAAAACAGGCGGTATATAAGTGGTAGGTGGGAAATACCGAACAGTAGCTAGTTTTGTTATCCACACAGGGGGCTGATAACACAACATGCACTTAAATATTGCAAAACCGTAACATATTACAGCGATCAAAAAAGGACTATCAAGCCAGTACAACTATTCACCTAGCACACTATTATATTTGGAAGACGGAGACACCTATCTAAATTTGATTTGTAAATAAAAACCTGTACATTCAATAGAAATTAACCTCGTTCCATTATGCAAAGCAACAATTGGTTCAACCAGTTTAAAAACATCCAGCGAAAAGGAGCATTTTTGTTAATTACGCTATTAACAATTTTTCATCATACAAGCTTTGCCCAAAATGATCCACAACTCAGGGAAGCACTGTCTATCATGACAAAAGCATCTATTTCCGGAGATATCGAAGGTATTCTAGGTCAAACTTCGCCCCGCATAATTGAAAGCATGGGCGGGATAGATCAGGCAACAAAACTGACCAAGGAACTCTATTCTTCTCTTATAAAATACGGGATTAAAGTTGATTCCATAATCAATTATGATGATATGGATGTCTCAAAAATTGATGGCATAGCGTATTGCTTTATTCCTCAAGTATTGGTAATGTCCATGCCTGAAAAAGGCAAAATGGCGATCACCTCAGCTTACTTATTAGCTTTAAAAGAGGACGAAACAAAAAAATGGACTTTTATTAATCTCAATAAAATGGATCAGGAAAACATCAATTTGTTCGTTCCTGAATTTAATGGCAAGATTTCTCTTCCTCCGAGTCTAGAAAAGAAAACATTAGTCGTGCAGAAAGAAGAAGTAGCTAAAACTGTCGATCATCTTATGAAACTGATAGATGAATCAGTTAAAAAATATTGAAATTCTTAGTAGGGAATTACATCTATAGTATACCACAATAAACGATCAAATACGATGAGTTTGCAAAAAACGTTATTTAAAGTACTAAATTCCAAAATACTTCAAGGAATTTTGATAGCCAACATTTTCGCGTTCCTAATCATTGGTATCCAGTCCTCATTGGCGCCTAAGGATATAGGTATACTTGTTTTTTCAGAATTTGTAATTATTCCAATGTTAATGGGTATTATCACGGCTTGGTTTTGGAAAGACATAGAAATAAGGGGAAAACAAATAACTGGATATTCTATCCTGAATGGTCTTATCGCCATTTTAATGAGTTTTTTCTTCTTAGGTGAGGGCTTTATTTGTCTTCTAATTGTTTCGCCCCTTATTTTTGGCTTTATCATCTCCGGAGCCTTTATTGGAAGAGCAATGTTTAAAAAGAGAAATCAAAAATTGAATATAAGCATTGTGAGCTTATTACTGGGGATTTTTATTGTTGACTCCCTGAGCGACCATTATCATGAAAATATGGTTTCTGATGAAATCTTGATTCATGCGAGCCCAGCAGAGGTATGGCAACACGTGGTCGCCTTTGATCCGATATCCCAGAAGGAAAACTATTGGCTCTTTAGAATTGGGATGCCGAGCCCCATGGCGACAACCGTAAGCGAGCATAAATTGGGTGCAAACAGAAAATGCATTTTTAGCAATGGGTATATCTTCGATGAGAAAATTGTAAAATTTGATGTCAATAAAAACCTAATTTTTGATGTCGTTGATCAACCCAAAGACCCTGAAATTATGGGACACATAGATATTAAAAGAGGTCAATTTATATTGAAGGATAATGGAAATGGTACCACCACTCTTATTGGAAACAGTTGGTATAACCTCCATGTGTTCCCGACTTGGTACTATGATCTTTGGGCAGAAAGTATTACGAGGAATGTCCATTTTAGAGTAATGGAGCATATTAAACTATTAAGCGAAAGATAGCCTATGTTTTCTTTTATAGTGAAAAGAGTCGGCTTTTTAAAGGATATCCCTTTATTCGCCATTATATTTGATAGTCTCATGAAGCTTTGGATGTTCTTTACCAAGCCTGAACTACTGGATTGGATCGACAATCTGGAAGAAAATGTTACGCGGATGCCTGGAACTACTATTGGAATACATAAATATGGTGGGACTGAGTTTAATTATATGGGAAAAGAGTTTGCACATGTACATAGCAATGGCTTATTGGACATCTTATTAAATAAAGAATTAAAACAATCGTTAATGACTGAAGGAAAAATTAAAGACCATCATGTATTTAAAAATTCAGGATGGATAAGTTTTTACCTTCAAAACAAACAAGACGTAGGCTACGCGTGTTACCTCCTAAACAGGGCCTACGACTACATCAAACAAAAGCAGACATCGAACAAAAGCAGAATTCTATACAGCTAGTTTTTATTTCCGCAATTTTATCATAAGGTTTTTTACATCATTTATATTACCAGTTAATAGATCGGTATTAAAATAATAAGATGATTTTTCGGAGACCGTGTTTCTTAATTTAAGTACTTTAGCGCCTGTCCTCCCAATATTTTTCCCATTCAGAATCAGCCTAACTGCTGGATCAAAGAAGGATCCAAAATCACTTTTTACATCGTCCGGAACCGAATGATCCGACTTAATACCTTTATAATATCCACCCCTATTCTGTGCATTTTTTATTTCATACATGCTCAAATAGAGATCAAATTCGCCTACTGGGATATCAAAAAACCGACAGGTTTGCCATAAGTGTAAACTTGTTGCTCATTTTCTTTTGACACACCTATTATCTGGACATCGCAATATGGTTTTAATACATTGATCAGCATCTCACTTGCCGACGCGGTCATATTACTGACAATAAAATGGACTTTTTTCACCGCACTCAATCCATCATTCTTCTCAAAATAGGACACATTCGATTGTACGCTATAATCTATATCAAATAATGTCAATGGTACACCGTTGTCATAAATAGGCTCATTATTGTCATCCACAAGGTTATAGTTTTTTAATATTTCGGCCTTTCCCTGCTGCATCGTTGAATTGTAATGCTCACTGTACATAACTTTGCCATTTAAAGTAGTTGGCGCAATTAGATTTGCCAGAAAGTTTACAGTTGTCTGATATCCGCCCTGATTGTATCTTAGGTCGATAATCAATTCTGTAATCCTCTCCTTTTCAAAAGAGGAGAATATAGGGGATAGATATTTTTCTGAATTCGATAATGGTGTAAAGCTATTATAAGCAAAGTAACCGATCTTTTTATTGCCTTGTTCCAATATCGTCTTTTTTACAACAGGATTGGGTTCATATATAGCTGCGTTCAACCGCACTTCTCTTTTTGTGGTATTTTCATTGATGATTTCAAAATATTGTTGTAATATTATGTATTATTTTCAATAATTTTCAATACTTATAAAAAATCTACACATTTGTGTGCTTTTACCTAAATTTAGAGCATTACAATTAAATATATTTTGTATCAATTTCATTTAATTACCTATCGACAAAAGAGGGTAAAAATTGTCCAATATGAATTGAAATGAAATTAAAAGATTGCAAGACCAAGTACCACTTATAATTAATTTTGTTTATTTACGATAATTATTAGTATTTCTGTTTCATGAAAATTATTTTAGTCTTTTGCCGAAATCTTAATTATTTATATCCAAATGACTGGCATAATAAAAGAATGGCATGGGCTAATATCTTCATTCAAACAAAAAAAATGCTTGCTTGATTCTCTTTGGGAAACTCTGGAGGATTTAAAAAGGGATGGTTTTCCCCTATTTGCAATTACGGGTCAATAGGAGTTGGAGCGACGTTGTATAGCCATACATGGGGAATGATGTTTTCGTATTCTTTCCATAAGTATGCGTAACAGACTTTATTGTCATCTTCGATATTTAACGTGAAATCTGGACGATCATTGGATACATATTTGGTTAAACTTCCCATTGGTTGTAGATTACGAAGTCTCTGTGTATATCAAAAATATCAATTTCCCTTTCCTCAAAAAAGTCCTCTAATGATTTTTCACCATTATTATTTAGAAATCTGACCTCTCCCCGAATTCTCTATTTCTAAATGCTCCAGTTTTTTGAGGAGAGTCACGAAACGAATGAAGAAAAGAAGAAAATCATAAATCGCATTTTTACTATTCGTCAAGACCAAAGAGCAGAAAATTTCTATGTAATTAAAAGGAATAAGTTGTAAAAAATTTCTATTTTTGTAGTCTGTTATACTATATCTAACATATTATCTTCGTCTTAACAAAAAAAGACGAACTCGAAAAGAGTAATTAATGCATGAAATCTTTTGATTTTAATGCACAGATGATTGTATCCACTTATTTTATTAAATCATAAACAAACAATTGATTAGCGAGTCGATTGTCTCATCATTTTACGATGTATTCAGCATCCAAAAATGATGATAATACAAGGAATATAATGAATAGTAAACAGTTAATAAGTAGAGAAATAGAGATATTCTACAATAAGGCATCCGAAGAAACCCGACTTGATAAGGGGATGGGTGTATTTGAGTTTGAAAGAATCAAATCACTTATAGAAAAACATATTTTATCTTCACCTTTAACAATAATTGATATCGGTGGCGGTACAGGAAAGTATTCGGAATGGCTCGCAAAGAAAGGACATAAGGTTCATTTGGTAGAGCCAGTTTCAAAACATATAAAAATAGCCCGAAACAGAGCTAATAAATTGAAAAACAAATTTTCTGTACACATAGGAGAATCTCGAAAATTGGAATTCTCAAATAACTATGCAGACCTTATTATACTACACGGCCCTCTTTATCATCTTCAAAAGAAAGAAGACAGGGATTTAACCATTTTTGAAGCCAAACGAGTTTTGAAAAACAACGGAATTATATTAGGTTTCGCCATTAATTATACTGCATCAACTTTGGCAGGTCTTTTAAATGGCTTAATTCACAAAAAGTCATTTTTTGAAATGTGTAAAGAAGAACTGACAGTTGGCAAACATAACCCGCCCGATGATTTCCCCTGGCTTTTAGCCGAAGCATTTTATCATAAACCTGAACAGCTAAAGGATGAATTTATAAATCAACAATTAACCTATCTCAATACCTATGCGGTTGAAGGGATGGCGTGGCTGGACAAAGACTTTTTTGCTAATATGATGAACTGCAGAAGGCGGAAAGCATTAATAGAACTTATCCAAATAACTGAAAATGACAGTTATCTTCTACCATTCAGTCCCCATATGATGATCGCTGTACAAAAAAAAATATAATTATGGAAAATAAAGAGAAATATTACAAAGCACTAATAGACAATGCTGGTCACCTAAACGAAATTGACCTCGGAGAAAAAATAGGATTGAACGAAAATGAAACCAACGAAATAATTGCACAGCTTCTGTCTGAATATAAAATTGAATATACAGAAAACAAAGTCTGTAATTACAGTCCGACCAAAAGAACGAAGAAAAAAAATATTAGTAAGTAACCGAAAGACAATATACGTGCAAGAATTCTTGGGGTCGATAAAGAAAGACACTGTCTCATAAAGTGTGTAATTTATAGAAATGCGGAGTTTGAAAGGACTTCGCATTTTTTATTTACTAACTTTATAAGATTATGATTGACAAGGAGTCACTATTAAACGACAAGGAGTTCTTAAAGAGTTTTAAGGACGGCATAGAGCTGCAATCATTTTTCCGCGAATTACAGGCACGAGCAGTATCGCAGATGTTGATCTCCTCCCCATTGTTCAGACAGTCAAAGGTATGGATATATAAAGCAGGATATTTTTCTGCAAGAGCAATAAGCAGTGTTGATTCTAAATCTGTCAACTTATTCATTCTATTAACTTCCTATGATTACTATAAACGGTATTTGAAGGTTAAACAAAAAGTGCGGCACCCCTAATATTGTAATTTTTTTGCTTTCTGTTATACACAGTTTGTACCGCATAAGCATTCAAAAAGTTTTAAATAGCATTAAATTTCGTACATTGAACAGATTCCAACTCTATATTTACTCCTGTAACAGATATAATTTCATGAAGGAACCGGTTTACATTTCATTTGCTAACAAACTCGCTGAAATGATTGACGGCGGAGTTTTCAAGCCAGGAGACAAACTTCCCTCTATAAGAAGCCTGCACCAAAAAAAAGGAATCAGTATAGGAACCATCTTGCAATCCTTTAATTATTTAATGGATAAGGGAATGATAGTTTCTAAAGAAAAATCCGGCTATTTTGTCCAGGATTTTTCAGGAGAAGAGATACCACTACCCCGTGTGATTCCCGTTTCGTTAACCGCAGAGAGTGTTCATATTGACAGCTTACTGCAAAAATTACCACAGGATATTACAGATAAGAAATTCGTATCGTTTACCAACGCACTCCCCGTTACCGATGAATTATAGCGAAAATTCTTGAGCATAAATTCTTCGATATCTATTTTATGAGGTTCGGTAAAATCAAAAAGAAAACACCTTAAATCAGGATAACTGTGCAATAACAGTTCCAGCAGTTCAGTGATTTTTGAAACAACCATTTTATAATTAACTCCCTCCGGACTTTGAAGATAAGGCAACAAAGAATGACAATAGCTTTTGAGAAAAGAGTTTGGCTCCAGAACAACATTATAATTTCCCGTATATCGTTGGTTTTGTTCGATTCCATTATTTGCGGCATACTTTTTCAGGTATTCTGACTTCAAAATAATGGACACCGCCTTATATTCCCGATCTGCGCAAGGCATTTTCAACGTCCTGGCAAATTGATTTCTGTGAGTCAATAAGACCTGATTTTTTCCGAATACAAAAGTACCCTTCTGATGAAATATATGGGTCTCACCTGAAAGCTGAAAAGACAGTACATGATCTGATACAAATTGTTCGTTCCCCCATTTATCTGCTGAACTACAGGAATAAACAAATGAATCCTGCTTCCGAGGTTCTATTCTTGCCACCGTTCGTAATATTTTAAAAGTTCTGTTCTGTAAGCAGTATTTCGCGCAGAAGTATTAGTGTCCACTGCCATTAGAAAGCCTACGAGAAGTAGTAGTGTGATACTTATTGCCTTGATATGTTCGGAGGAAAAAAACAGCAGAAATATTGCCGCTACGATGGCAATAGCTGGTAATATCTTAAGAATTAACTTAAGCTCACCTTCGGATTTTGTTGCTCGGGCGATTTCTTTTTCCACGAAAGCAGCTGCCTGCTTTTTATACTCCTGTTCAAACTGGGCAATACGTGGTCTGTTAGCTGCATATAGGCCGATCCCAACAGCAATTAAGAAAACTGCTGCTACCATTAAAGGAATCACGTAGGACCTTGCCATTGCGGTTTTCCCCAAAACAGCAAAACCGATTGCTGTGAGTAACACAATAAAACTGAACATCCATACGATCTTAGCAGAAAATAATTCTGCTTTGGCCCATTCCGTACTTAGTTTTAAAATATCCATAATCTTTATCTTTCAATTCAAATTTCCGAAAACAAAATGAAATTCAACTTTCTAAAAAGCTCAGATTACAGTTTCTAAAAAGCTCATCTTGAAAGCTCTTACTATATTTAAGTCTTCAATGTTTTCAATGCATCTTTAACCGTTACATAATAAATAAGCCCTTAATCAAGCTCAGGCAATATACCTCCGCGCATTTCATATACATAAGCTCGACCCCACTGATCAAGAGCTAAGAGAACATTATTCAGTTTCTTTCCAAGTGGAGTAAGGTTATATTCTACACGTGGTGGCACTTCAGGATAAACAGTCCTAGTCAGCAGATTATCTTCTTCCATTTCCTTTAACTGCGCGGTAAGCGTTTTATCCGAAATAGCACCTATTTCAGTTTTTATCTCATGAAATCGCAGCGCGTCATTTGATCGGAGCATCTTGTAAATTTTAAGCTTCCATTTACCACTAAGTACTGCCATTGCTGCTTCCACAGCACAATCGGCGCTGGGATTTGTTTCACATTCTAATGTTGGTTTTCTATTGTATGCCATTTCATTTTTTTTTTAAAATAAGTAGCTGAATATCAACTATACCTACCTCAGGGTAAGCTTCTTACGGAGACGTAAGTTATTGTTTTATAATTGATTTCTACATTCCTTTGTAAAAAAAAATATGGATAAAAGTATAATTATAACCGGCGGTTCGTCCGGAATAGGTCTCGGAATAGCAAATTATTTCTATGAAAAGGGATGGAAAGTGTTAATCACTGGTCGAAACATTGCCAAGCTCGAACAGATCGCTTTGAAAATGCCAGGAATAAATATAATGGTATTTGACAGCGCAAAAGAAGGTGATCATTTGCCCATAGCTGCTTTTGTTAAAGAAAATTGGCAGGGAAAGCTGAACATCCTTGTGAACAATGCAGGAAATATAACCATTGGTCCATTACAGAACATTAGTAGCGAATCTATGCAGGATATGTTTAGATCTCACGTTTTAGGGCCGACTTTGCTGGCGTCAGCATGCCTCGAGTTCCTAACTGCAGCAAAAGGTCAAATTTTAAATACCAGCAGTAGCGGCGGAATTAAACCATATCCCAATAGCAGCGCTTACGGGGCTGCAAAAGCATCTCTAAATATGCTTACAAAGATATGGGCACTTGAGCTCGCTCCGCTTGGAATACGTGTAAATGCGATAGCACCTGGTCCCACAGATACTGACATATTAAAATCAGCTGGTTTTGATGAGGAAACAATTCGCTTAGCCAATGAGGGCGAAAGGGCCGCTATTCCTTTGCAACGAAGAGGACGGATTCAGGATATTGTTGCAGCAGCAGTATTCTTTTTGGACTCCGATTCGGATTGGGCAACAGGTGTCCTTCTTCCGATCGACGGAGGTATCAGTATTTCTTAACAACCTAACTCGCTTCCAGGTTTGTTTAATTAATAGCCTTGGAAGCGAGTTCTACAGGTAAAATATACTATAGCTACATAAATAAGTTTGTCTATTATGCTACATAATTTTTTAAAATATCCTACAAATTCGTTCATATTTACCTTGAAGGATAGGCCGCTTTTACTTTGCTAACCTGATAAAATTTTTGGTAATTAAGGGATCCCCAACCTACTGAATGGCACTCCCAGCAAGTCCCACTAAATCAATTCCTGCAAAATCCATTTTTTCCAACATCTCCATTTCACTTTTTTGCATCTTTATTATCTCCTGATAGAAAAATTACACGGTTCCCTCCGCCCTCTTCCGCCATATAGCATGTTTCGAATAAATACTACACACTAAGTACATATTCGGTAACTAGAAATTGAGAACTTTCTGCAAATTCAGAAAACTCGGACATAAAAGCCTTTATTGTAGTATCATGTTCGACAGTATTGTACATCGATTCTAGGCTCTCTATATCGATTATTTCGATATAATCGTACGGAGATGCTGCTTTTTCATCGCCCAGTATTCCTTCAGTACGTAGAACTTTAAAACTTTTATGGGATCTCAAATGGACATTGTACTTCGAAACCCGGTGTTCAAATGCCTCGAAAGCTTTCTTGTCTATATCTTTTTTAAGATTAATAAAAACTAAAATTACCTTTCCCATTATCTTAAACTTTTAAGAAAGCACCACCATCAACAATAATTTCTGTTCCAGTTTGAGATTCCGAACCCGAAGAAGCTAAATACAACACTGTATTAGCGATTTCCTCAGGCAGTACCAATCTTCCATTTGGAATATTACTAATGAGACTATCTTTCATCCCATTTAGCTGCTCGGTATTTAAACCCAATTTTTGGAACAATGCCGTTTCTGTCGAACCAGGGCTCACAACATTTACCCGGATTCCTCGAGAAATCCACTCGTTGCTCAAGGTGACAGCTAAATTTCTAACCGCTGCTTTAGAGGCCGAATAAACACTAGACCCCCAATGAGCTTTATGAATACCTGACGAGGCGGTCAATATAACCGACGCAGGGTTTGTAAACAAGGGTGAAAGTTTTTGCAAAGTGAAAAACATTCCTTTGAAATTGGTATTAATCACTTGGTCAAAAAGATCCTCGGAAATGTCTTCTAAAGCAGCAAATTTGGCTATGCCAGCATTAATGAAAGCCACATCAATAGATTCAAATGTATTTTGAACAAATTCAGCTAGCCTTTCAATTTCTGAAATTTTCGACGTATCGTAAGCAAAATAGTAAAGCTGATCGGATGAATATTGAGAAAATAAATCCGTTAAAGCGACCTCTTTTTGGCCCGTGATAATTACTCTTGCACCTTCATTCAAAAATAACTGAGCTGTTGCTAACCCAATACCACTTGTCCCTCCTGTAATAAGGGCTGTTTTGTTTTGTAAACGCATTTTTTTAAATTTTAATTACATGCAAAGTTAATTTGAGCAATAGAGTAAATTACTATAGGTTCCTTCCGTGACACCGGTTCCATATACGATACTTAAGGATAATTAATACCTTTGAAAGTGATAAATCCAAATAAAATGAATAAAGACAAAATACAAGAACAAAATACGCTATGCAGATCAAGAATACTCGGTATAAAAGATACCACCGATGTTTTGAGTGGCAAATGGAAAATCTTTATTCTTGGCAGTTTATTGGTTATGGGTAAAATGCGTTTTATGGAATTGCTAAATACCATCGACGGAATCGGACGAAAAATGCTTGCGAAAGAGCTGGATGATCTAGAAATAAATGGCCTCATCAGCAGAACCGAACTAAAGACGAAACCTCTCACTGTAGTATATGAATTAACAGAACTTGGGAAAACCCTTAAAAACCTGATAAACGAAGTTATAGAATGGGGCGAAAAATATCGAGATCATAGTCTAAAACAATTTCATAATCCATAAACTATTGTAGAAATATTATAATACATCCTGTAGAAAATCCATGCTCCAAACCTGGTTTATACCTGTAGTCTGCAATCGGTCCAACCGATGGGCAGCACTACAACTTCGCCTTGGCCGCTTGGTGCGCAGGTTTAGTCCGCAAGCCTTATAAATACGGTAAACACGTTTATGATTATCGGTGAAACCTTTTCGTCGAAGCAGAACAAATATACGTCCAAAGCCATAACGGATACGTGTGTGGGCTATTTCATTCACCCGCATTTTGAACAAACCATACTGCCGATGTCAGTAATGGATATAATATTACATTGACCTGGCCAGACATACACATCGACAGGCCCGCTGAACAGATATCCGATAGTTGCTGACCATCCAACAGGCCATTTCCTTTTTGTAGGCAGGCTTCACAACTTTTTTTACCACATCCTGTAACATCTGTTTGTCCAAACTTAAATCAGCGACAAGCTTTTTGAGCTGGGCATTCTCCTCTTCCAACTGCCGGAGTTTGCGCAACTCTGGAACGCCCAGACCACCGTATTTTTTCTTCCAATTGAAAAAATGTCGCTTGGGAGACTCCCATTTGTCGGCATATTTCTTCCACTCGGGTACCAGTCTCGGACTGACGTAGCGCAAAAGGCTATCTGTGACACCAGAATTGCTGAATTTATAAAAAAGGCCTTCAATCTCCAAAGATCAATAAAATTCAATAAATATTGTGTTCGCATTTATTTTATTAATAATAACAACGCATAGTGACACTAAAAATTACTTTTTAAGAATTTTTTAAAAAAATGGCAGGTGAAAATACCTGCCATCCGATAATCATAAACTTACCTACATAATCAACCTGCGAGCAAATCTATTTCTTAAGTAGCCCAAGCTTTATCGCCTTTTTTGTAAGCGAGGTTACCATCGTATTTACCAGGAATAGCGACATATCTTAACGCTTGGGTAGCTCCCAGTTCCGAGGAAAAGAACCCCAGTAGTGTCAGCTGCCTTAACATCGAAAAATAATGATGAACACCATAGGCAGGACGGTTTTTCTCCTGTTCAACTCGTTCTCCGTCTATGGCAACAAGCAGTTTGTTCCGTTGATCAGACGTTAGTTTTTCGAAAGAGTTTTTATACTCCTTTTCTGATCTATCTTTTATGTCCTGTAAACCTTTCAGAAATACTTTTTGTTCTTCATTGGTGTAGCAATCGCGTACCATAACTGGAATAAAAGCCCCTACCCCAGCTTCTTTAGCCCCAGGGGTACTTGTCTTTGGAAGGATAGTTTCTGCGATTTCCGCTAGAAACCCTATTTGCTTTTCTTCAAACAAGGTTGCTACATCGGCGGATGCCTTGCGGGCACATCCCTCTAAAAATAATTGCCCCCCAATAATCGTCCCTCCAAAAAGGAGCGTTAATCTTTTTAATGCTTCTCTTCTTTCCATATTACAAGTTCCCTTTCTTTAATTCGTTTACCGCAAAGTCCGCAGCTCTTGCCGTTAAAGCCATGTAGGTTAAAGAAGGATTGACACATGCCGCAGAAGCCATCGACGCTCCGTCGGTAACGAATACATTCTTAGCATCCCACACCTGATTGTTACCATTTAGCACTGAGGTTTTCGGATCGCGTCCCATCCTTGCGGTGCCCATTTCGTGAATACCTTGTCCAAACCCATAAGTATTATCATATGTATAAACATCTTTGACACCTACAGACTCAAGCATATGCTTTGCTTCTGCTGCCATATCTTTACGCATTTTCAATTCATTATCTTTAATCTCAATATCCATGGCCAGTACGGGCAGCCCCCATTTATCTTTCTTATCTTTATCAAGGTATATCCGGTTTTCATGATAGGGTAAGATCTCTCCAAAACCACCAAAACCTATGGTCCAGGTCCCTGGTTCTGTGAGTGCCTCTTTAAACCCCGCACCGATTTGCATTTCCGGAATCTCTCTAGACCATCCCTCCCGACTAGCCCCACCTTGATAACCAAATCCCCTAAGGTAATCGCGCTTATCTTCGCCAACATTCTGAAAACGTGGAATGTACAATCCATTCGCTCGCCTACCATAATAATACTTATCTTCGAAACCTTCCACCCTTCCACCTGCGCCTACACCAAGATGATGGTCCATCACGTTGTGCCCAAGCTCACCTGAACTACTTCCAAGGCCATGCTCCCAGATGTCCGTTGCTGAATTCATCAACACCCAGGCCGAATTTAGTGCCGAGGCATTCAGAAAGATTATTTTTGCAAAATATTCATATGTCTGATTTGTTTCCGCATCAAGAATTTCCACTCCTGTGGCACGCTGTGTATTTTTATCATACAGGATCTTGGTAACAATAGAAAACGGCCTCACGGTAAGGTTGCCCGTTTTCATCGCCGCGGGTAAAGTAGCCGACTGGGTGCTGAAATAAGCTCCAAAATTGCAGCCTAACCAGCACTTATTCTGATACTGACAATTGATCCGGTCATGATGAGGTACAGTTATATTGGCCGTTCGGCCGATAATAAAATGTCGTTTGCCTCCATAGGCTTTTTTAATACGTGCAGCAACATTTTTTTCGACAACATTCATATCCATCGGTGGCATATATTCGCCATCGGGCAATACGTCAATACCATCTCGATTACCACTGATCCCTGCAAAGCGTTCCGCGTAACTGTACCAGGCTGCTATATCTTTATAACGTATCGGCCAGTCGACTCCGTATCCGTCCTTGAGGTTCGCTTCAAAATCTAGGTCACTCCAACGATAGCTTTGGCGTCCCCAAGTTAGCGAACGACCACCTACCTGGTAACCTCTGAACCAATCAAATCGTTTCACTTCCATATATGGACTTTCCTGCTCATTTACCCAAAAACTTTCGTTTGTTTCATTCAATGGATAATCACGTTTCAGCACCGGATGGTTTTTGATCATCTCCTGTGTACGGCCACCGCGGTGCGGAAATTCCCAAGGATTTTTATTCGGACTTTCATAGTCCTTAATATGCTCAATATTCCGGCCTCTTTCTAACATTATTGTTTTGAGCCCCTTTTCTGACAGCTCTTTGGCCGCCCACCCTCCGCTGATCCCTGAGCCGATGACAATTGCATCGTAGGTATTTCCTTTGTTCATTTTTTCTTTATTTTCAACTACAATTACACGAATTAGCAAAATTGCATATTTTTGCATTTCAAAATTAATATTAAAAAGTTAATTTAGAAAAAAAACAACAAAATTGCTATAATTTGCAAAAACAAAAATCATGTTAAAAATGAAGAATTTTAAAAACCTATTATTTTCCTGCATCTCTATGAGTGCAATGCTGATATCCTGTGATCAAGAAATCTCACAACCTAACACCTTAAGTGAGAAAGAAAAAACTGAAGGGTGGCAACTACTTTTTGACGGCAAGTCGCTGGACAAATGGCATGTTTATAATCAGACAGGGACTAATCCTGCATGGGTGATAAAGGATGGAATTCTTTACTGTGACCCCAATAATCAAAGCAATAGAGGAGATCTCGTATCCAATGAAACCTATCAAAACTATGAATTTCAATTTGACTGGAAATTAGAAAAAGAAGGAAATAGCGGAGTTTTTATTAATGTTCAGGAGAAACCGGATATCAACGCAACCTGGCAGTCTGGTCCTGAATATCAGCTTTTGGAAGATTCCCATGCCGACTTTTCTATTCCTCAAAAAAAAGCGGGTTGTCTATACACATTCTTGCCACAGCAAAATTTTGTAAACACAAAAACAAAAGCTGAGTGGAACACATCACGAATCATACAGAAAGATGGAAAAGTTACTTTCGTACTCAACAATAAAATCACCGCCGAAATGGATTTTAACAGTGACAAATGGAAGAGTATGGTTCAGCAAAGCCACTTTAAAGATTTTCCTGAATTTGGCAAAAATACAAGTGGAAAAATAGCCCTCCAGGATTGGTCTCGTGGAGTATCATTCAGAAACTTGAAAATTAAAGCCCTCTAAAAAATCCATAAAGTAAAATACCCCGAATGAGAGACTCAAACGGGGTGTTCATCATTTTAAGGGGATTTGTTATTTATCGTAGCTTTTTTTCACAAAAGGAGCCTTTAGCAGATAATTGATGCTCTCCTTTAGACCAGTATCGAGATCTTTGCTTACTTCCTCAAGTTCTACGAAGATGTATTTTACACCAGCGACGTCTGTATTGGCAAAAATAGCATCAAAGCCTACCATACCGCTCTGGCCAATCTCGCGATGATCTTTGATATGCAGTGTCGAAAAACGACCTGGATATTTTTTGAAATAATCAACGGGGCTTGCTTTTCCTATTACAGTCCAATAAACGTCCATTTCGAAAAATACATTTTCAGGATCGGTATGTTCCAGCATATAATCCAGCATTACTTTACCTTCAACTTTTGTAAATTCATGCGCATGATTGTGATAACCATATTGGATACCTGCTTTTCGGCATAATTTTCCGATTTCATTCAGATATTTCACTTCTGTTGCCAGATCTGCTTGTGTTTTAGGAACGTCTAACCAAGGCGTCACAATATATTTCATGCCTGCTTCCTTATGAGCCGCAATGCAGGATTCCCACCATTTTAAAGATTCGGAAAAATCGCCAGATGCAAGCTCTTCCTTTGAAAGGGTTTTGGAAGCGTGCGAAGAAATCACCTTCATTCCTACACTTTCAACATTTTTTTTGAAAGTGGCCGGACTAGTATTATAAAACTGACCATCCTTAAAACCCGCGGACTCTACTCCTGTATACCCCATGTCGGCGAGTTTTTTCAATACAGATACATAATTAGGATTGTATGAGCTCGGATCAACATGACTACCGATCAAGCTTCTGACTGAAAAAAGCTGCAAACCAATTTCTTTCTTGGTGGAAATGCTCTGCGAATAACTGCTGTACCCAAAAAGGGTAAATCCCGCAAAAAGTACGACACTGAATAATTTGTTCATGTTTGTTTATTGTTTTATTTAGGTGTTCAACTGATATTTATATTATTTCTAGATTTTGGCCCCTGAAATCATTCAAAGCCTCATCATCGGAAGGAAGATCCGTTATAAGTACATCGATATCTCCTATATCACAGACTTTAAATGCCGAAGAAGTACGTAAGCTGGCATGGTTGGCCAATGCAATCACTGCTTTGGAAGTTTTTAACATTGTCTTTTTAACTTCAGCATCTTCATTTATTACGGCGGATATTCCATACTCGGCGTGAACACCACATGTACCCATAAAATATAGATCAGCAATATAGCCTTTCGCCTGCTCACAGGTAATGTTTCCCACTGTACTTCCAGTTTGTTGGTGATAATAGCCACCGATAACGACAAGTTCAATATTTTTATGGCGCTGTAGAATCGGTACAATCATCATATTCGTTGTAATGATACGCAGTTTAAAATTTGAAGGCAAAGTAGCGGCAATCGCAGCTATTGTGGTACCTCCATCCATAAATAATGTCATATTTTCCCGGATCAAACGAATAGCTTTCAGCGCGATCAAGTCTTTTTCCTTTTTAAGGTATTCATCTCTGTCCTGGAAATTAAGCGGATTTTTGGAACGTTGCATTGCTCCGCCACGTACTTTTGAAAGTAACCCTATACGATGAAGGTAATCGATATCCCGACGAATAGTATCTTCAGAAACGCTGAGCTCAGTTGCTATGTATTCATAAGTTAACAGTTCGGACTTTTCGAGATTTTTCAGTATAAAATCAAATCTTTTTTCTTTTAACATTACCTGCAAATTAAATGGTCAGAATTTATTAAGAACATTTTTAGAACCTAAAAATGTAAAATAGTTGGCTTCAAAGATAGAAATATTTTGCAGTTTTCAATAATTAGCAATTTTGCAAAACCTTGACAACCTCATTTAAATAATAGGGATAATAAACTATTCATAGAAGGGAAAATGAACCCTTAATTACTGAAGTCTTTAAAATCTTCATGAATCTCAATTATAATCATCACCAAATTGGAGATTGCGGTCATTGTGACCTTCTGATTCCGAGACGAATCGACGTACAGTCTTTTTTGTCTTCCCGTTTTTACGGTTAATCTCTCCTGAAGCTTTAATATCTTGTAGATGGTGATCCTGTTCGCCTTCCAACATGCATTCCAGAAGATGTTTCAGCATAGGTGCAAAAACTCCATCTGTACCGCCCATTTTCTTGCCTTTGTAAAGGCCTCTCATTGCTTCCTCTTTGAAGCGTTCAAAGTCAAATTCCTCTTTTTCCATTTCCTGTGTCTAACATAAAAATTCTTTATCTGACACAGTTTACTTTACGCACTCTATAAATCTTCAAACGTTTTAAATATTTTTTTTACCTGTTATTTTTACAATAAGCTAAATTCATATATCACATTTCTTAATTGAATAGCATTATTAAAATGAACACATTTAAAACCCAGATCCAAAGCAGCCTGGATATTCTTCTCATTGTCATCTATGAAAAGACATTCTTCAGCTTTTAAATCATATCGATCTAATAATAACTGAAAAAATTGTTGGTCAGGTTTTATCATTTTTTCCGTTCCGGAAACAACAATTCCATCGAATAATCTGAAAAAATCATACTTTTGATAGGCTATTGGAAATGTTTCTGCAGACCAATTTGTAAGACCGTATATTTTGTATTTTTCTTTTAATTCTTTTAGAATTTGAACGCTACCATCAATTTCACCTTTGAGCATTTTTTCCCATTGAGAAGAAAACAATTCAATATTCTTTGCGTGTTCGGAATATTCGCTTTTAAGTATTGAAACTCCTTCTTCAAAACTCCTTCCTCTATCCTGTTCTGCGTTCCATTCATCTGTACAAATGTTAGAAAGAAACCATTCCATCTCCTCATTATCAGTAAAAATATTTTTATAAAAATGTCTTGGATTCCAATCCAAAAGAACACCTCCAAAATCAAAAACTATATTCTTAATCATATTCTTGATATTTTATGTTTAAGCTGATATTTCAACATAATTTCCTTCAGGGTCCAAAACCACACTTTCATAATAACCATCACCGGTTGTTCTCGGTTCACTTTCAATAATGTAATTGTCATTTCTTAACCTTTCTGTCAAATCATTCACAGCTTCTTTTCCGCCGACCGAAATTGCAAAATGCGCAATACCTTTACTAAAGCCTCTTTTCTCAGGTTCTTGATTGATATCCATTCTGTTCATAATTTCCAAACGGGCTTTACCCTCACCGAATGAAAGAAAATATGCAGAGAAACCTTTCTTTTCATTAATGTACTTTCCATTACTTGTCGTATCAAAATACTTCAGATAAAATTCACGCATCTTTTCTAAATCGTCTACCCAGATAGCCAAATGTTCAATTGTCATCATATAAATTTTTAATAATTGTAATTTTTAATAATTAAACTTTTCAAATATTCACATTGCAAACATATGCAAATTTGCTTAATATTGCAAAATAAAATCTATTTATACTTGTGTTTGTAAGCGATATCGGGGAGATACTGAAAAGTCCATTTTATTTCTTTAGTATCGGTACAAGTGCTTCAAATAAAAATAAGTTCAACCTGCGAAGGCCGAACTTATACCTGCTATTATGAGTGAGAACACAATAATAAATTAAAGATTATATGACAGTGACTTTGGCAAAATATGGTAGTCCAAGATCAAGGCCGTTAATTTGAATTTGATTGGAAGAATATTTGATAAGGGTTGCATCCATGGTCCCAGCAATGGGCTCAAAAATATTAATGCCATGCACAAGCCTACTTTTAAAATATCCTTTTCCCTTGACAGACCCCTCAACAATTACCTCTTTGCCTTGGATGTTAAAATTGGTATTCGTTGCATCAGATTTTTCAATAATAGTAGTACCTGTTTCCCCAAAAGTTTTTACCGAATCATTAAAGTAATGAGTGAGCGTCCCTTTTCCCTCAACCTGCTTAAATTTTAAAATGCTCCCTTTATTATAGACAAAGTTTCTAATAGCAATCATATTACTATTTAAATCAACACAAGTTAAATCATCCTCTAAAAGAGTAGCATTAACAGAAGTTCCCGCTAAATCCGAGTTTAGGCCATTTGTATATCGAATACGTCCTTCAAGAATCCTATTATCGATAGCTTTTATATTAGCTGCCCCTTTGATGTTATAAAGAGATAATGGAGCTGTGATAATTACACTATTGTTATTGATGGGTAATTTGACTCGATTGCCATACATTTCTAAATTATTAAAATAGTTTAATGTACTGATACCATTTGTAACTGTTAACATACTCAAAATTGCTCCCATTGTGTCTCCTTCAGTATAGGTATAATTATCTATAATCTTCAATTTTTGGGCAAGCAACTCTCCCGAATTCGCAACCTCTTCTGCGGTCTTCTGTACCCCCGCAATCATTCCACTATTTGAATGGTCAGCGTAATTGTCTTCAAAAATCAATTCTCCATTTGTTCTTGAAATAGTTGCAATACCTCTGACGGTTTTAGTTTTTTCCGAAACATTTGATAGAATACGTATCCTATTATTTTGGTACAGTCCCTTGTTAATGAAGTAACATTGTAACAACACGATAGATCGAATAGGCATATTGACAAGGTTGTCATTTATCTCCAAAAGATTATCGGATATTACGACGTTTTTGTAAGTGTCCCCCATTGCTCCAACAGCTTTGAATCCATCACCATTTAATGAATAACAATTACGAATTAAAACATTATCTGCAATGAAATAGCAGTTTCTCTCAATCGGATTGTAAGATTTGTTATTCGAGTAAGTAATATCAGCGCCAGTGGCAAAGATCAAATCTTTACCATTAAGATCGAAGTTTGCTATTTTTCCCCTCCAATTATTCGCCTGCTCGACAGTGTTTTTAAGTGTACAATTTTGAATGGTAGCATTGTAGATATTGTTACCATAGATCCCCGTTCCGACATTTTCAAATAAAATTGTATCTATTTTGATGTTTCTGCTGTCACGAAGAGTAATAGCGACATCGATGTTCTTCATCGTTACGTTTTGAATCTGAACATTTTGAACATTCTTAATATTAACGAATCCCCTACTCCGGGTTGCTCCAGTCAAATCTAACAGAGTACCATCTTGCTTAATATTTTTGAGCGAAAGAAATTGAACAGATTCTTTCCAACCGGTATCAATATCAAAAATTGCTTTAGGAACATTATTGTTAACCATTGTAGCATTCAAGCCTTCTGTAGAAAAATTAATATCCGACACAATAAGTTCATCGGACAGTTCATCGAGACTGAAGAAGAAATAGCCATTGATATTGATGTAATTATTATTTAGCGATCTAATACCTTTAGGACACTTAACAAAAGTTTTTGCAACAACAGTAATACTGATATCTTTATGAATAACCGCAGTCTTTCGTTTAACGCCACAATAGTTGAAAAAAGCCAAATAGCCTTGTTGAGAATCGGGAAAATATCTCAAGTCCACCTCATCTGTTGAAAACTTATGCTCCAACTTAATTCCGCCTGCTTGTACCACACTCCCACCGTCATCTGAGCCGGGATCAGGTTCATTTTGAAGATCAACGTAGTGGTAGATAATCGGCGCTGGGGTATCTCCCTTTTCGTAATAGCCTAGCAACTGAACACCATTGTAGGTTCCGGCTTGTAGTGCTGTAATTTCAGCAGCAGATAATGCTTTCATACCCGCCATTGTTTCTTTAATTAAAAATTGATTTGCCATATTCTTTTGTTTTTATGTGTATAGCAAAAGTATGGCTGTGGGCTGGGCTATCTGAGAAAAACAAGGTGTATGTAAGCGGTATGTGGGAGATACCGAAAAGTAGGCTGAGTTAGCTGTTAACGATAGACACGAAGAAAGACACGATAAAAAAGCCTCACATAGATTACGGAGATTAGTAGTGATGGCACAACTTTTGAGCTCAAAAAACGGATCTGACGTTATTAATAAGCCATAAGTTCTACTAAATTTTAAATGCGCTAAAAATTGAAGCAATAAAAATATGAAAACATTGCCAAAGATATTATCGATTAATTTGTTGCTTTTTTTATGTTGCAGCATTGCTTATGCACAGAAAGCTCCTCAATGGGTTCTTCCCACTACGCCTTTTAATGAAGCAGAGACAGCAAGATTGATGGAAAGAGGAAGCGCTACCATAGAAGGCACCGCTACACTTAAGAAAAAGGGGAAAGATAATTTTGGGGTTAAAGGAAGCCAGATCCTACTATTCCCGGTAACATCCTATCTCACCGAGTTTCTGGAGCTAAAGAAAAAATTTAATAGTCGTAAAAAGCAGGCTACAATGAGCCCTGTTGCATTTACTTATCGGATAGAAGGCAGATTTTTGGATGATAAAGGCACTTTTCAGTTTACCAATCTGAAACCTGGGAAATATTATATCATTAGTTGGATTGCATTTGCCAGGCAAAAAACCGTTGCCGTGCAAACAGGAACGAGCACCTCTTATAATGTTTACGGATATGCTTTAGGATCTTCGCCAATTTATGAGGATCATCATTACGACGTTTTTATTGAGAATGAAGTAAGTGGATTTGTTGAAGTCAAAGATGCTGGCGCAGTTGTAAATGTAACGGTGAGTAATTAAAAATCAGGGAAAATCATGAAAAAAAATTGGTATTTATACATTATCATCGTCGGGATGTCGGTATCTTTCACTAGTCTAGCTCAAACTATAAAAATACCCGATCCGAATTTCAAAAAACAATTGGTTACTGCGGGTATTGATCTTAATGGAGACCAAGAAATCCAGCTATCTGAAGCACAGAACGTAACGAGGTTAAGCCTTGATAAAGCAGATATTAGTTCCTTGGTCGGCATTAAAAATTTCACTAACTTAAAAGAGCTGAGCTTTTGGAACAATCAGGTAAAAGTATTGGACTTAGAAGGCATGAAAAATCTGGAAGAGATATTTGGATACAATAACCAAATCCAAAGCATCAACCTTAAGGGTCTGACAAATCTCCGGACTTTACACATTCATCAGAATAAAATTAGCACCATAGATCTAACAGGACTGCAAAAGCTTGAAGAGATAAAAATGCTACAGAATGCAGTCAGCAAAGTGAACATTTCCGATCTTCCAAATCTTGTACATATCGAGTTTCAGAAAAACATGCTCACAGAGTTTAATGTAACCGGATGCCCTGCGGTAAAGCTGATCAGGTTAGACGAGAATCAATTGTCGAAATTGGATTTTAGTAATTTTACTCATCTTGAAGAACTGTCTCTAAGGGATAATCCGTTAGTTGATCTTAATGTGTGTGGATTAAGAGAACTTAAACAGTTAGATTGCTCTTACACCCACCTATCAAATGTTAATATGAGCGGAACAGTGAGTTTAGTAAAAATGGAGTGGTAATAGCTTTTAGTTTTGTCGACGCAGATGTCCTAATATTATTCCATACCCAATGAACAAAATAGTAAACGTAATCAAAGGAGATATCACTAAGATCGAAGTCGATGCAATCGTAAACGCTGCAAACAGCTCTTTACTCGGTGGTGGCGGTGTAGATGGTGCCATTCACCGGGCAGGTGGCCCGGCTATTCTGGAAGAATGCCGAATGATAGTGGCCCGGCAAGGAGGCTGTAAAACGGGTGAAGCAGTTATCACCACGGCTGGCAATCTACCCGCTAAATATGTGATCCATACCGTCGGTCCTGTTTGGAATGGCGGCCAAAAGAATGAAGAGAGCCTCCTAGCAAACTGCTACTTCAACTCCCTCCGACTGGCTGTGGATAATAGCTGTACAACAATTACTTTTCCGAATATCAGCACGGGTATATACCGGTTCCCCAAGAACTTGGCTGCCCAAATATCCATTAACGCGATAAATCAGTTTCTTGAATCAGATACAACAATCAAACGAATTACAATAGTCTGTTTTGATAATGAAAATTTCCAGCTATTTAACGATTACCTTAGCGATAAGCCTAGGCTTTTGCCGTCAAAATGAAAACCTCTTATCATGAGTAACGGTATTCGCCCTAGGAACTATGTGTTTGATTTTTGAATTAGTTTTAATTGATAAACAAAGTGACACCGTCTTAGATTCTAAAAATTACTTCCCTCTAACCAGCTGAGGGAAGGTTTTTGAATCGCGAAAATTTTAGTAATCGGCGCCGTTTACTTTGGCTTTTCAAACTTTATGTCCTAAACCTAGTTATGTTTCTATTCCATACATATTTGCTATATCAAGATATACCTTAGCCAGTTCCAAGTTTTTATTGACCCCGACGCCATAATAGTAGCACCGACCAACCTCGTAAATAGATTGTTTCTCACCAAGTAAAATAGCTTTAGAATAAAACAAAAAAGCTTTTTTCGAATTCTTTTTTACTCCAAAACCATTTTCATAACAAACAGCTAAATCGAAACAGGCCATCTCATTATTCTGAATAGACGAGTCCAACAAGAGTTCGACGGCTCTCTTATAATCTTTTTTGACAGTTTTCCCATATAGATACCATGTAGCCAATGCATACTGTGCTTTACTGTTATTCTTGCCTATCGCTTTATTTAATAAATCAAGAGCATTTGAATCGCCCACTGCAGTGTTTTTGCTCGCTTCTACGAGAGCTTGAAAATATAATTTATCTCCTTTTGCCATATTAAATAATTATTTTTTTGGAGATTGATCAGTAAAAAAAGTATATAAGCAGTCTAATACATATCAAAAAGTCCGGTGTTTGCATCTTCCCTATTTCGAACTCCCAGGAGGTCCTTTTCATATCCAGATTATATAAATAATTAATTTATTGACTAATTACCTCTCTGCAATTCTTTCCCTCTTCTGTGAACATCAAGCGATCCCAAACTGCTTTCATTAAATTCTAACTCATTCTCATATGTGTTCCTATCCATATTTTATAGTGTTAAAACGGGTTTGATATTACTTTTTCATTGTAATAAAAAATAGTCCTTTTCAATAAGGCTGACAGATGAATAGTTTTTCATTACCTATTCGCCTGAGTCCAGTGATTTTTCAATCTGGCAATTGATTTTATAATAGACCACATTTGTCTGTATTGATAAAAGAGAAATCGTCTGCAATAATATAAGTTCCGGCAGTATATGTCTTCAGATTGATTTTATTGTATTTCTTATCTCCATCTGTCCATTCTGATTTAAGTGAGACAGACTCTTCCCGAAAGTTTTGCGATTTAGAAAATTGATAGGTGCTCCCACTATTAAAAATGCCTTTAAAATAAATCAATTTAAACTTCGGTGTGTAGCCATATTCCTGATCTGCTATTTTCTTTAATTCTGCCTGAATTTCCGCATCTGAGAATTTTTCTCTAGGATTTGAATTCATGTATTTCATTAACGCCGTCTCTTTCTTTTTATCATATTCGTCGTATAGATACAGACTATCATTGCGCAGTAGAAAGGTTCGCTTTTGCATAAATTGAACATAAACGTTCCCATCCCCCTGATTATCGATCGGGTATTCGAATACGTTGAAATCTTTTTTGGCAAAGGCTTCCTTCAGTCGGCGGAGATTGTATTGCATCCCGCCACCTGAAGAATAGATAATGATGGTATCTCCTTTGATCATACGATAGGCATGTTTTTCTGGACAATTCTGAAAATATTCAAAACCTTCAGGGCACCGCGGATTATCGAAAGTAATATTATTGGCTACCAACCATGCTGCCGTCTCCCTTTCCCGATCATTTTGCGGATTACGCCCCTTGACATTCTCCATATTAAGAACAGGCTGACTCTGACTATATTCGTACACGGCCTGACCGTATGTTTTTCCCTGATTTTGCTCCTTGTATAAAAATGACCGTAGTTCACTAAGGTCGTAATGTAACAATTGTGCCATTGCTTGCAAACCGTGGACAAATGTAGAATCATTCTCCAACCCCGGATCAATAATCCTGTCTTTATACACCGAAGTGAGGATCAGAAAATGACGTGTCTGTAAGTACAGGGTTGTCTTCTTTGATTCGTTAATATGATCTACAATATCACTCAGGTACTCTTTTTCATTTTTGCCCCCGTCTAGGCTATACGTTAACATATGTAGCATTTCTGGTTTAAAGGTAAGCTGACGGTCAATGGAATCTGTATCGGTCAATGTGTAGATCGTAGTGAGGTTTTCATCAATACTCGCCTTGTTAGCTTTAATAGTTTTTAGTTGTTGATAGGTCAACAGCTTCTGCGCAAGAACAATCTGTGAACAGGAGATTAACAAAAGTATAAATAGGTTTTTAATCAATATCATGTTAAAAAGTCAATAATCTATTGCCCTGCTATAGTAAATCAGGCATTTATCAGGCATTTAGATACTTGTCAAAAGCACGAGAATA
This sequence comes from Sphingobacterium sp. HMA12, assembly GCF_002933815.1. GTDB lineage: Bacteria > Bacteroidota > Bacteroidia > Sphingobacteriales > Sphingobacteriaceae > Sphingobacterium. The sequence goes on along the minus strand of NZ_BEYR01000001.1, from coordinate 595,100 downwards.
ATTGCGAATACTCTCACAAAAATATTCTTTAACGCATCTTTCAAATCCATAAAATATAGTTCCTGACGGCAACTGTTTGGCACCCATTTTAATTCGGTATATTTCTCTTTATGCCACAGCAATTACATCGTATCAAGATACAAAATAGTCACCTTAAATTTAGCATGAATATATAACCTCAAGATAAAATAATATATTTATGAGGTATCATATCATTGAGATGATCAAAGGGGGCTTTTCATTGGAAAAGGAAAGCTAAGGCGGACAATAGCAAAAACATGAATGTTGGGGACGCTATCTAAGGAAAACAAGCGGTATGTAAGCGGTACACGGAAGATACCGAAAAATCTATTTCATTCTATTAAAGCTTGCGCGGATGCTCCAAATAAAAGAGCCTCCCTCTAACAGGCAGAGGGAGACTAACTAAAACAGGTATCAAACAATTACGTAGATAGTATGCCAGCTGCTCTTAGTTTCGTCTTTAAATCCCTTAGTTCAGCCAGCAAAGCGTCATACTCTGCTTTTGACGGCGTTGCACCAGAAGATACTACAGCAGTGTCAGCAGAAACAGCAGCCTGATTGACAATACCTTTCTTAGAAGGGGTAGCCAAAGTTTTGTCGGATACTAATTGGGATGCTGTCCAAACGTTGTTTGCAGTCATCTTAAGAAACAAAATATCATTATCCGTTGTGGCGGAAGTCCATAGGCGCCAGGCTCCTATATCGGGTGTTGTATCCTGAATACCCCTCCGATTTAATGCTATACCTGATCCATTTGTAAATATATACTGGTCTATTGCCGCACCGTTGTTAAATGGGACAAAACCACCATAACTGTCGACCGTCGATACATTGGCTTTGTAATCGGCGATGGCTTTAGTCCGAAAAGAATCAGCACTGACGCTACCATCATAGCGTCCATTGTTAACGTCTTTTTTGCTCGTCTTGGCATCATATGTATTGATCTTTATTGTTCTTTTATTTGGATCTGGATCCAATAGCCCATTTGGTGTCTGCTTCCAATGGGAATAAGTAACATTTTCGAGAATATTGTCTGTGCCCGAACTGATCTTGATTAAATCGTAATACCCTGATGAAATCTTGGACATCTTGCTTTGAAGTTCAACCCGTAAAGCATAACAACCGATGAACGAATTATGCTCACCTGAATCAATAATATCATAGTCTGCTAAACAGCTCTCAAAACCCACACCGATAAAGGTATTATATCTACCGCCTCCAGCTAACCCTCCACTGATGGACATCCCTCTGCTTTACATGATTCAACAGTGCCTCCTATAAAGGTATTCTGATCAGTACGTGTCAGCTGAATGCCGGTATGATGTCCTTCCAGTTGGATATCATAATACGTATTATTAGAACAATTGGATGATTGGTTCACTCTGGAAGATGCTATTGTACGCATTCCCATATACGATACCGCACCATCATTATAAGAACTCCTCAGGTTATAAAAATGAGACAATTGTGCACCATTTACTATGCTTATACCCTCGGTTGTACTTCCCCCATTTATTCTAATATTTTTGAATATACACCGTGCTAATCCTTCGATATGGATCCCTGTTGTCGTATTGGAATTTCCAAGGATATTAATATCTTGTATCGTAATATTTTTTGCAAAAGGAGTAGTGGTTGTGGCTCCCTCAAAAGCATTTAGATTGAAAGCGATACCCGAACCTAGGTGCTCTAAAACGGTCATGTTGGGTGCATAGCCTTTAATGGTATTACCATCCATTCCCTTTCCTAAATTCGGCAAGCTCGTATACTTGATATTCCCTTTAGGCAACTTTAAAACACATGGATTATTTAACTTACAATACGATATACTCTTTTCTAACAAAGTTGAATTATCCGCTAATGTTTCTGAAACGCCAAAATAACTGGAATCGACCACGCTGTTAAATTCATGAACCAATTTGACTGTACCTAAGTCAATTATACTACCTCCATCATCCGGTCCAGGATCTGGAGTTGTTGAGGCTCGATAATAAACAATCGGTGCTGAGGTATCCCCTTTTTGATAATAACCTAATAACTGAACTCCCTCATAAGTTCCGTTTTGTAATGCTGTGATTTCAGCGGCAGATATTGCTTTCATACTCGCCATCGTCTCTTTAATTAAAAATTGATTTGCCATATTCTTTTGTTTTTATATGTATAGCAAAAATATGGCTGTGGTGGTGGCTTTCTGAGGAAAACAAGGTGTATTTAAGCGGTATTGGGGAGATACCGAAAAGTCCTTATAGGCTCTTTTCAAATTAGAAATAGTTCTAAAACAAAAAATGGAATATCTTACAAATATTCCATTTCTCTAGCGGTTATTAGTGTGAAGCTTTTTCATTAGCAATCTACATCATTAACCGCATCACATTTTAAACAATGGTCTATCATATGATTGGGTTCAATCATACTTAACGAACACGTATTGCGTTAAAGCTTTTAAAGTTTTTATCACTTCGGGGAAAGATAGTAATCCAGTGTAAATCATCTAGGTCACCGTTAAACTTAATAGGTGAAACAGAAACTAAAACTGGTTTATATCTGGGTTTCCAGCCTCTTTATCCGTAAAAATCTGGACTCCTGCTTTCTTTTCAATTAACTGTAGCGGATATAGTTCAGGATTATATACACCATTAAGAACTTCATTCAAAGCGTTTTTCTTGGATTTGCCAAATGTAACAATCAGAATATTTTCAGCTTTATTGATAATAGGTTCAGTCAGCGTAATTCTAAACATTTCCTGCGACTTTAGATAGTAGGCATCAACCCATTTTTCCTTTTCTTGTAAAATCTTTTCACCTGGAAAGAGAGAAGCTGTGTGGCCATCATCCCCCATTCCTAAAAAGATGAAATCAAAAATACCGTCAGCTCCCAAAACATTTCTGATTTGAGCTTCGTATTCTTTAGCATAATTTTCAGGCTCAATTCCGTCTTTATACATGGGGAAAATCTGATTTTTATTGACTGGAACTTTATTCAAAAGTACTTCCAAAGTCATCTTAAAATTACTTTTCTCATCTTCAAGAGAAACCCATCTTTCATCTACCCAAAAAAAATGGATTTTGTCCCAAATTATTTTATCTGCATATTCGGGAGTAGCTAATAAACTAAAGATGGCTTTCGGTGAAGAGCCTCCACTCAACGCAACCACAAATTTATCATGCTTCTGGATTGCTTGTTTCGAAAGCTCAACAAATGTATCAGCTGCTTTTTTATACAAAGCATCCAGATTATCAAATATCGTAATATTCATTTTCTTTTAATTAGATCTTAAACCCACTGATGTCCTTGTCGCTCTACCAGTGCATCACTGTCATCAGGTCCCCAGTTGCCTGAAGCATAATTTGGGAAAGATGGGTCTTTGGTTTTTTCCCAGGTTTCCTGTATCGTTTTTATCACGTCCCAAGCTTCTTCTACCTGATCAGAGCGCATAAACAGTGTAAGGTCTCCCACAAGGGCTTCCAATAAAAGAGTTTCATAAGCTTCGGGAGTATCGTTCTGACAGGCAAAATTATCGAAAATCATTTCCACAGGTTTAAGCGCTAAAGACAAACCTGGCTTTTTAGACATAAACTGCAATCTGATGTCCATTTGTGGCTGGATATTAATAACCAATCGGTTAGCCGACAGAAGCGAAGTGCTTTCTGAAAACGTAGAATTTGGAAGTGGCTTAAACTGAATCGTTATATAAGAATGCTTTTCTTTCATCTTCTTCCCGGTACGAACATAAAAAGGAACATCCTCCCATCTTTCATTATCCAGATAAAACTTAATAGCGACAAATGTTTCCGTATTGGAATCAGGAGCAATTCCCTCTTCCTGGCGATAGCCATTTACTTTTAGTCCATTTACTTTGCCCCGTCCGTACTGTCCTCTTACCGCATAATGATCTACTTTTTCGGGAGAAATCCTACGGATGGATTTTAAAACATCAACTTTACGATCCCTGATCTCACCTGATTCGAGTGAGGCCGGAGGTTCCATAGCAACCATGCAAAGAATTTGCAAAAGATGGTTCTGAATCATATCGCGCAAAGCTCCTGTCTGCTCATAAAAACTGGCTCTTGTTTCCACTCCTACTTCTTCGGCAACGGTAATCTGCACCGATTCTATATGTCTGTGGTTCCAAAGAGGTTCAAAAATTGAATTTCCGAACCTGAACGCCAAAATATTCTGAACTGTTTCTTTACCTAAATAATGATCGATACGATAAATCTGTTCTTCCCGAAAAGTTTGTGAAAGAAGATTATTCAGCTCAATGGCAGATTCTTTATTGTGGCCAAAAGGTTTTTCGATAATAATTCGATCTGTTGCAGGATCAGATGCTATTGACGTATTTTTAAGATGATTTGAAATTACCGATACAAAGTTTGGTGCAATGGACAAATAGAAAAGTCTGTTTCCTCTCATTCCATACACTTTATCGAAATTTTCAAGTTTCTGATATAAATTCTGATAAGAGCTTTCTTCATCAAGCTGATGCTGAAAATAGCTGATGTGAGCCTGAAAACCAGCCCAATCTTCCTTGATTACAGTCTTCCTGGAAAAACTCTCCAGATTTTCTTTAATATAAGCGCTGAATTTTTCATCTGTATTTTCGGCTCTTCCTAAAGCTAGAATATTAAAACCTTTTGGCATTCTGCCATCGATATATAAATTGTAAAAGGCAGGAAAAAGCTTTCTTTTTGCCAAATCCCCCGTTGCACCAAAAATAACGATGGTTGTTGGATGCAGGATTGTATTGTCACTCATTGTTAGGATTTAGTTATTTGGGTTTTGCCATGTAGTATGAAAGACTCCTTCTCTGTCAGTTCTTTGGTAAGTGTGCGCACCAAAATAATCACGCTGAGCCTGAAGCAGGTTGACAGGCAAAGATGCTGTGGTGTAAGCTTCGAAATACCCTAGAGCTGACTGAATTCCTAAGCTTGGAATTCCGTTTGATACAGCAAAAGCAGCTGTTTTTCTTAATGACGAAATTTTACCTTTTACAATTTCTGAAATTTCCTGATCCAATAAAATGTTAGATAAGTTCTCGTATTTTGAATAAGCCAGATAAAATCTTTCCAATAAAACAGAACGGATGATACATCCACCCCTCCAGATTTTAACAACATCTTTTAACGGAATTTCAAACTGATATTCTTCAGAAGCTTTTACCAATAATGCCAAACCTTGAGCATAACTGATTAAAGTAGATAAATACAAAGCATCCCCCACCTCTTTGATGAACAATTCTATATTTTCAGGAGTTTTTACTTCTTCTTTAGCATATAATTGAGATGCTTTCACTCGCTCATCTTTATAAGCGGATAAAATTCTTGATGTTACTGCAATATCGATGGTTGGAATAGACACCCCAATTTCCATAGCCTGCTCGGAGGTCCATTTTCCGGTTCCTTTTGCCCCTGCTTTATCTAAAATCTTGTCGACAAGAAAACCTTCTGTTACATCATCTTTTTGCTGGAAAATATCTCTTGTTATCTCAATAAGGAAAGAATTCATCTCGCCTTCATTCCATCTTTTGAAAACTTCATACAATTGTTCATTGTTAAGATTAGCTCCTTTTCTCAGTAAATCGTATGCTTCACTGATCAATTGCATGATGGCATATTCAATTCCGTTGTGAACCATTTTAACATAATTCCCTGCAGCTCCTTTCCCCATATAGGCGGTGCAAGGTTCCCCGTTTACTTTTGCTGAAATAACTTCCAGCATAGGTTTCACCAAATTGAAAACTTCCAAATCTCCACCCGGCATAATACTAGGTCCTCTTCTTGCGCCCTGCTCTCCTCCAGAAACTCCCATTCCCATAAAATGAAGGTTTTTAGAAGCTAAATCAGCTATACGTCTCTCGGTATCTTTGAAATAAGAATTTCCCGCATCAATTACAACATCTTTAGGACTTAAAAGCGGTGTTATGCTTTCAAGAACAGCATCAACCGGTTTGCCTGCAGGAACCATCAAAATAATTTTTCGCGGACTGTCTAAACTTAACACAAATTCCTCTAGAGAAACAGCTCCAACAACCTTTGTACCTGAAGCCACTCCTTTGCGAAGTTCTATTACCTTTTCTTCATCTAAATCGAATCCTACGGCAGAAAAACCATTATCGGCAATATTGTAAAGCAGATTTCTTCCCATTACACCCAGACCAATGACCCCGTAATTATACTTTTCCATTCTTACTTAAAGTTTATGTTATAAATCAAATTTACTGAAATGCATGCCAGTAAAAAAATTATGTAAAATTTTCTTTCAATCGTTACACGAGTTATCCGCCATAGTTTCTTTAATTAAAATTAATTAGCCATATTCTTTTGTTTTTATGTGTATAGCAAAAGTATGGCTGTGAACTAGGTTTTCTGAGGAAAACAAGGTGTATGTAAGCGGTATGTGGGATATACCGAAAAGTCGAGATTTGAAATACAAAATCCCAGGTTACTTCTACAGCTGAACTCGCACTAAATGGTTCGAGATATTCGCTGACAAATTCCGCTGGATTTAAAAAAGGGTGGTTTTGCTCTATATTCAATTCGGGTTCAGTCGGAGTTGGACCAATGGAGGCAGTCCCTCCCAGTCGAAAGCTTCACAATGGTGCTTTCCATCAGGCCACTCAAGGCGCTGCAGCACAAAGTCGACATAGCCCGATTCTCCGAGCTCGCGAAAAGAAATTTTGGTGACTTGCTTTATTTTCCTTTAGCTATCTCCTCCTGGATCCCATTTACAAATTCTACAGTGACGTTCGATAGTTCGGCAATCTCCGAATTCGAAAACTTATTCAAAGACAAAAGTTTTTTTATTACTTCAGCCTTTCCTTCTGCTTTTCCCTTAGCTTCTCCTTCTGCTCTTCCCTCCGCCATGGCTTTTTCGCGCGCTCTTTTCAATAGCTCTTCCTGACTACTTCGGATACTCTCCGCATCCCATTTATTCCTTAAACTTACATTGTACATCTCACGTTCCTCCAAAAACTTTTTTAAAGCCATAATCTGTCGTGATATCGATATATTTAGACTGCTTTAATTCACTCATAATATATTGTTTTTAAATTGGTTAATAACACAAATATAAGTAAATAAATATATTTATACTAATATTTTTAGCAGATAAAAATGATATTACTTCATATTTCAACCTACTCAATCCTCGGATCAGGTTTTAGCGGCATTTCGGCGCAGAGGATAACCGAAAGTGTACGGTATCAAAAAAGCGTACCTCGGCATCGAGGAAAATGCCATACCTGCTGCGACAGGCTTATGTTTGCTCATCAATAGGTGAGTCTCCCAGAGCAATTGCTTCTTCCCTGTCTCGGTAAAACGCAGGAAACCGATACGGATCAGGATAACAAGCTGTTCAATACCTGCCTGTGTTCGTTTGACAAAATTCTCTAGGCTAAACGCTTTTTCGAACTAACTCCCGACCTTCTCCATGCAGATCAAGGGTATTATGAAGCAAAAGATAATTCGAAATTAATATTGCTCTTTTCATTGTCTTTTTATCTTTATTCTTTCATGCTGGCTATGTATATTTGAATGGAAAGCAGAAAAGGAAAATATGGAAACATCTGATTTATTTTGGTCAATAATTGCACGTGCAGCTCTCGACAGGGAAAAGCTAAAGGATATTCTTGGTACTTTTACCAAGGAAGAGCTTATCAGATTCCAGGAAGAGTTTGTGGATGCTTCGGTAGAACTACAGAGCGAACCATATACTGATTATATGGAGGAATCGGAAGACGGAATGGAAGATATTGCAAACTGGATTGTAAGCAATGGTAAGGACTTTTATTTTTCAATTTTGGAGAGTCCGAAAAATACACCAATCAGTGTCAATGATCATATACATCAGATCCTTTATGGAATAGCGGATGAAGTCTGTATGGAAAAATATGGGGAATCGACAGGTATTTACTAACAATAAAAAAGGTCGCCTCTTAACATCTGGAATCGTTACATTTCAACCTGTTTACTTTTTGGCATATAACAATCGGAATGAAATCGTTGGATAAACTATTCTTTCATTTTCCATCTCAATCGTACTTAATGTTATAGGCAAATCTATCGCTCGTGAGGTCAGGGCTTTAATATGAAAATTAAGTACTTTAGCTCTCACGGTATTTGCAGTCGTTGATAATACAGTTGCCCCACCAACAAAAAAACTGACATTCCCTAATGACGCATCTACAGTATACGTATAAGTCTGGCCCAGATTAACAATAGGTCTTGCTGAAATATTAAAACGTGCACCCACATCTATACCTTTTTCAACCGAATAACCTTTTAAATTTTTCGTCTTAAGTTTTACAAAACCGGCATTAGCACCAGTTCTTGTAACTTTCCATTGATTATTACCCAATGCAGTTAAAGTTGCTATTCCATCAGCATTTTCCAATGTGACTGTCCCAAGATTTACTATCGTATATGTCCCCCGAACAAAGCCCGAAACTCCACTTTTGACTGTCTGAACAACGGGGAGGAGAGCAACATCTAAAATCCTGATTTAAATTTCCACGGTTGTAGCCACCGATTTTAACTTATGACGGCTTCATGTGTTTAAAAAATATTTCTTTATTGGACCGCGATATGGGTATTGAAGTTCCATCTTCTATATGTACAATACCCTCTCTTGAATAGCTGACTACATATTTCAAATTAATCATATGGGACTGATGTACACGCATAAACTGAGGGAGAATAAGGACATCTTCATAATGTTTGAGCGGCTTGGAAACAATAATCTTCTTACCATCCACCAGCATAAATGTAGTGTAAGAACCTGAGGTTTCACATCGCAGAATATCATCCACCTTGACTACATGCATAGCTTCTTGGGTAGGTAATACAATCCTATCGGGTATTTTTTTGTAATCTGTGGAGAGTTGCTGTAAATGGGTATCTAATTCTTTCAGTGCTTTCCGATCCACCAACCGATCTATTGCCCCTTTGAGGTCTTCGGAGTCAATAGGTTTCAACAAATAATCTAGCGCATTAAACTTAAAAGCACGAATGGCATGCTCCTCATAAGCCGTGGTAAAAATCAACTGGAACGCCTTGTAGGAAATCTGGCTAAGCACATCAAAACCTGTACCTCGTTTTAAGATGATATCCATAAACACCAGGTCAGGCTTTAGCCGATCGATCAGTTTGACCGCTTCTTCAGTATTTTCAGCATAACCGATGACCTGTATTTTTTCCGGTGCTACCATTTCCAATAAAATCGATAATGCTTCTCTCAGATAATATTCATCTTCTACAATAATAGTTTTATACATAGTGTTTAAATTAAAGGAATCGATAAAAAGACGAGGCACCCTGCTCCATCAACGTCCTTTCTATCAGTCATTTTTAATTGGACAAATAGATTATTTGGGTATAGGAGAGCGAGCCTTTCATCCGTTATCCTTGTCGATAAGGAGGTATGTGGCGCATTCTTTTTTTTGCTTCTTGACTCCTCTAAGCCAATCCCATTGTCTGTAATTGTACATTCAAGAACATCAGCATCCATACGGAGGTGAAATGAAATCTTCAAAAATCCATGCCGTAAATCGGCCAGAGGCTTCAATCCATGTTCAATTGCATTTTCGACAAAGGGCTGCAAGAGCAATGGCGGTATATGTACATTCGGATCAACTGTTTCATCCATGTCAACACAGTAATCAAAACTATGATTAAGGCGCAATTGTTGCAGATCCATATAATTCTTCAATGTTTGAATCTCTAGCTCCAGGCATATACGATCCATACGCGATTGTTCCAATACCTGTCGGGTCAGTTTAGCAAATTTACCCAGATAGGAAATGGCTATTAACCTGTCATTTTTCAGAATCATACTTTGGATATTCCCCAAAAGATTGAAAATAAAATGAGGGTTCATCTGAGACTGGAGTAATCTTCGCTCGATTGACAATTTATCTGCCAAGATCTCCAAGGATTCCTTTTCCATCAACTGAACCTTTAACTCGCTATTAGTCTGCTTTTGCCGCAGGATATCTTCCCTATTTTGATAATATCGTTGTCTGTAATAATAAGATCTGTACATAAATACTAAACCCGCCAAAAGAACTCCGGAGATGCCATAGCCCAAAAATTTGTTCTTTTTTTCAAGTTCATTTTCCTTTTCCAACTGTTTGATCAATTCCAATTTTTTCTCTGACTCAAACCTGGCATCGGTATTCTGCAATATCTTTTGCATCTCCTCATCATACTTCAACTTATTGTACTTATTGAAATAGGTATCATACTCATGGTATGCGGCATAATCTTTTTCTTTCGAAGCAAGCTCCTTAAGACATCCAAAAAATGCAGCCAATAAATCGTTATCTTTGTAAGGTAATGTCTGTTGATAGGCTATTCCTTCTTTAAAAAGATTTTCAGCAGTCCGATAGTCCCCTTTCTGTATAAAAAATTGTCCTCGGAGCCCTAGCGAACTGCGGTAAATATTCCGTAAGTTATACTTTCTGCCTATATGGGTCGCTTGTTCCAGATGAGATAAAAATGCTTTTTCATCAATAGGCTTAGGAGCATTCATATACAACACGGCTATGTTTAGATGAGCGATACCAATATTACTTTTGCTGACAATGAATTCCTCAACCTGCTCCGCTTGATGGATAGTCTCTTTATAAAAAGAGACGGCCTTCTTCCATAATAATGAGTCATTAGAAGAAGCGCTTTCCAGCAGATAGCTTCCAACCGCCAACCGGGCATGTAATATACTTTCCGGATCATTGGATTTCTCTGCAAAGCGGAGTGCTTCGTCTGCATATTTCCTCACGTTAACTTCTGAGCCTGGATAAAAGAGATAAGAAACATCTGCTCCTATTTTAGCACAGTAAGAATATTCATTCAACTGCGTGAATAAACCATATGCTTTCAGCATATAATCCACAGCTCCTGCCTTATCGTCAATATAAGACCGCAGAAGCCCCATAGCCCAATTTGAATAGGCAATCGCGCGGTTATCAGCTGTTGTGTTAGCTATTCCATAAGACTGTTCTGCATACCTGGTGAATTCCTTAAGTTGGAGAAGACGTCTATAGGTCATAGCCAGATAGGCATAACATATGGCTTCATCAACCCTGCTATTATTTTTTTTTGCAAGAAAAAGAGCTTCCTTCTGAATACGCAAACTTGCAATGGTGTCAGAGAAGCGCATCGCGTAACCTTCTGCAGCCATTTTCTCAATCTGAATCTGTTTCTGTGCAGAAACCTTCATGGTACAAAGAAGTATAAACATCAGAACTAGAATTGACAAAGCTGTTCGCCTGGTAGCCAAATAGATATTCAAAAACTTAAAAATTGCTTCCATTCAGTTTATTAAGAGCCTGCTAATTTAATAAATAAAGTCTTAAATGGTGGAAATCGGTACCCTCAGCATATTGTTTTCCAATCTATAAATGAATATGCAGATATATCGACAAACGTTGACAAGAAATGATTAAAAAGCCACACAAGCCAAATGCATATTCAAACCTACCGATTACAAATCAATACGATCTAGTCTGTTATTGAATAATTAATCTTGTATAGTAAATTAAAAAAAACATGAAAATCTCTACACAATTCAAGCCTGTGCTTCTGCTGTTCCTTACCACTATATTCTTTGTCAATATATCCCATGCCCAACAATGGGAGCGAAATAGAATGAAGATTGAATTATCATTACAAGATGGCAAAGAGACAACCATTTCAAACCTAACGACGGTTTCTATCTCGTTCAATAAACCATCGACAATGACAGCCAAAGACTCCGTGAATCAGCAAGTAGCCGATGACTACAATCCCTGTTATATCGTTATTACTTTCGACCGATTAGACATACCCTTATTACGTCTGTTTATGAAAAAAAACACAACCCTGAACGGTCAGATCACAGTAACGGATTCTTATGGTAAGCTTCCATCTCGAAAAATAGAATTGAAGTCAGTAGTGATGGACGGTATGAATGACAATTTTGTCAACGATGATGAGACCTCCTTCATGAACCTTAGTTGCAAATCATTAATTATTGATGGTGTAATGCTAACAGGGTTAAATACGCCATCGTTAAAATAAAATCTCCTTAAGTAAAAAATATACTATAATAAAGGCATGAATACCTTAAAACAGAGCGAGCTAATAGCATTACTAGGTCTACCTTCCACCGATCCTAAAATAGTCCAGTTCTTCGAGCGTTATGCATTAGGGAAACTACCCAAAACCATAACAGCCAACCAAGGCATAAAAAGTATCATCTATAGACCATTAAATATTTCTTTTTGGTTTAAATATGACATAAAAAATGATCATTTTCAACCACCGATAAGCACAAGCAATGATAGCGGCAAGTTTGTAGCCTACTTATGCAGTATTATGTTTACCCATGTCGATCATTCGAGTAAACATCCCGATTCTAAACCAAAGGACTTTTGGGATGTATTGCCATTACCTGAAGCTCCGCATGAAGAAGTCGAGCAATTGATGGGAAAACCAACGTACGAAAACGAGGTTGAGAAAGCGTATGCGATGTCCGAAGGAACGGAAAATATCATTACCATAAAATATACGCAAAGTAGTAAAGGAAATGCATTTTATAGCAGCTGGATCGCTATAAGGCAGGAGTCAGAGATTATCAGTAGAGATTTTTTTAATCGCAGCCATGAATTTGAAAACTTCCCTTTTTTAAGATTGGGACACACCGCTATTATCAAATGGCTATTTGACAACCAACTTTTGTTGATTGATAAAGATTTATACAAAAAAGGTTTGAAACCTGATTCTGAAGAAATTTTAGATTTTGTGGAGCAACACCTGAATAACCATCTTTGGAAAAATCAATTAGCGGATGTCGAATATTTATCATCTTTCTTGTATAGCATCACCACCAATAGAAAGTTGACCGATCCAGAAGGCAATCCTGTATCTTTCTATTTCCGTGACATCATTTTATCCGCTCTAAATCAAAAAGATACATTTGAACGCCTAAGTGAGGAAAATTATGACGTCGTGGACCAGTTTCTCAATGATATTGTATTCGACGAAGATCTTTACAAAAAGGTCTCTATTCTATTGACACAAAAATTAAAGTTATTCCAGCGCTGGAAAACAATACAATAAAAATATTTATTTTTTCAATCCACCATATGAAACAATATATACAACAGCTGGCCGAAAAAGCGTTATTTGAAGGAGACTATGCTACGGCATCCAAAATTTGTATTCAAGGCAATGCCTTACCTCAGGATCTAACTATTCTAGAATCACTTTTCAAACAGATTTCAGCACTCGTTGAAGCATCACCAAATCCGGATTTATATGCCATACTCGGTATTATAGCTCTTGATTACAATGAAGTGTTTGAAAGCGACAGGGAAAAAGCGCTTATCGAATGCGTACAATGGAGTAAGAAAGGCTTGGATATAGACCCTGACAATTACAACTGTAACCGGCACGCAGGATCGGCACTTTACTGGCTTAGGGATTGGGAGGCTGCAAAAAAATATTACAAAAAAGCGGCTGAGTTGGCTACCTCTCCTGTTTTACAAATCCGCTTATTCAACATGCAGAACCAGCATAACCCCAACCCTGATTTTGCTACGCTGTCTATTGACATTTTTACAACATCGGGTATGGAGGCTTATAATGCCGGTGTTGAGATCAACTACCTATTAGGTAAATATACTGCTATGCCAGCTCGGCAGGCACAACGGCTCTCCACAATAAAATACCAATGCTATGAACAGGCATATAAGCTCTACAAAGATGCCATTGTAGCGCGAAATGGTGATTTCATCAATTATGATCCCCATACCTTCGCCATGTGCTGTAACAATCTCGCCAGTGAGCTCCGATCTCGCGGAGAGCATCAAAATGCGATTGAAATTTGTACCGAAGGTATAGATCAATCTTCCTTTATGATCATCCTACAAAATAGATTTGGAGCTTATTTGGATGCAGGGCTCTTGGAGCTGGCGATACAAGATGGTGAATGTCTAATCGAAGATTTTGGCGACCAAATGGATTTATTGGCCTATTTCGCAACAATTGATACGATATGTGACTTACATATGGAACTGAAAAACTATGAAGAAGCACTGGAGTGGATCAACCTGGGCCTGGAAATCTATTATGAGCTCGATCCTACCAATCCAATAAGCCAGGATCAAGAGCTAGTGCGCTGCTTTACAAACTTCTATATTTACAAAGCCAAGGCTGAAAGTGCCTTAGGTGCACAAAGCCCGACTGAAGTCATTTCGAAAGAAACAGATCGATTATTAGAAAGCATGCCGGATAATCCAAGCCTGCTCATCAGCAGGGCCAATTCATTTATAGAGGAAGGCGATTACAGCAAAGCAATGGAATGTTATGGGTATGCACTAAATTTTGCAAAAGAAAAAAAACAGGATCGTTCTATACAGGTTGCATTATATAATATGGGTTATCTACAAGTTGCCTATATGAAAAACAATGAAGCGGCCTGCGATAGTTTTGAGCGTAGTATATTCTCAGGAAATCAAGACTTCTGGTGTTACTATTGGGCGACACATTGTACATACCATTTGGGAGATAATAAAAAAACACTACATTATGGTGACCATGCGATACAGGCGCTAGCCCAGCAAGATAATGTATCTGATGATGTTATTGCTGAAATCTATGAACACATGGGCATTGCTTTTTTGGATCTGAAACGCTATGATGAATCAATTGAATGCCTTAAAAAATCCATCAGATATAATAATTTGCCAACCACAATAGAGAACTTAAAAATCGCAGAGGCGAATAAAAATTCATCTGGAGGTTTTTTAAGCAAATTATTCGGCAAGTAAAATAGTGCTTTCTAAACCGTAACAGAGTATTAAACAAGAAGCGCACTATGAGTGCGCTTCTTGTTACTTAAGGTCATTTCTAGATTATTTGTGCATATTCATTATAGATTTGCCGTATAAAGATAAAGATGAAATACCCAAAATAGAATCTAATTAGTATAAACTTTTTAGGGCATTTACGCTGACGTTAAGATATATATTTCACACAATTTTAAACTTAAAACAAACATCATTATATTAGGTTTACTAAATTGATTTAAAATCTTAATCAATAATATGACTAATGAATTGTTTGAATTTGAAATTCTAAAAGCGAGCAGAACTAGGTTATTACAATTAATAGAAACCGTTGATAGCAAAATATTATTTAAAATTCCGGAGAACTTTAATAATAATATAGTTTGGCAAATTGGTCACTGTATCACATCTCAACAGAGGCATATGTATATGCGTAGTGGATTACCAATGTACATATCACAGGAATTTATGGAAACATTCAAAATTGGGACTTCCCCACATACTTGGAAAAGTATTCCAGACGTTGATGAAATAAAACATTTATTACTGTATACAGTAAATCAACTGGGCAAAGATCTAGACTCGGGTGTATTTGTTAATTACCAACCTTTTAGCTTACCGATTGGCATCTTTATAAATAATCACATTCAAGCACTTCAAGCTGCTAACTTTCACGAAGCCGAACACAGTGGAATAATATTAAACTACTTAAAACTTCTTATTAAATAAGATATATTTATGCCATATCTATTTTAATTATTTAGAATTTATCTGAAAACAAAATACATTCGTACAAAAAGAGCAAACACCAAAAGTAAAGGTATTAACAAATAAAAATTTGGAGATTGGGCCTCAAAATCTGACTCGTTTTTGTACGTTTTTATTTTTACCTTTTCTCCTAATTGATGGTTCTTGTTTTTATAATTTCCTTCTGTAACAACAGCAAATTTTCCATTTGATTGTCTTATACCGTATTGAAATTCGTATTTGTAATATCCTTGGTGAATACTATCTATTCTAACAATTTCACCGGTTGACGATTCTCCAAAATAATTAACTAAATATGATTTTTGGGTAAGAAAAAGGATAATTCCTATAAAAAAAATAATGGCAACCGATAAAACAGAAATTGCTGCACAACCATTGGAAGATTGAGATTTTGACATATTTATTTTTAGAAGTAAAATAGTTTAAAGATAAGATGGTTTTACTGAGTTTTGATCAACAACAACTTTCAAAGAATCACTATTTTTTGGTATATAAAACATAATATCATCAATATGAACATTTTTTTGGAAGAAGCTCACTATTTATTCAACTGCTTATCAGGATAACTTGGGACTTAATCAGTAAACTCTTTCTTGTTCTTTCGGATGTAGTCAACCTGAATTTTTTGCAAATTTTTGGTGTCATTAAGTTTGTAGAATTCATCATCAAATTTGTGCAACGGATTGTTCTCATAGGATTTACTAAATCCCTCTATCGTGCCATCCTGATGTTCAGTTATTTTCGATTTATCTTTTTCAAACGTGTTATTTGCTCGCTCGGTCAAATCAGCAAATTTAGTTGCGCCGACTAATTTCAACGCATCTGGCAATGCTTGCGCAAATTGACCGCTTGAATTGAAATAAAATTGATTATAGCCACCATTATTTACTTCTGCTTCTAATTGGACGATCATATAAATTGCTTGTCTTGATTTGTTCCAAGACATGACGATTTCGTATTCTTTATCATTTGCTGCCAATAGCTTGTGAAAGAGATTATTATAAACGACTTCTAATAACATGTCATCTGAAGTCGTATCAATAATTTGTTCGGTTAATTGGCGCTCGATTGATGGCTTACTATTGTTTTGCTTAGTACGTTCAGAACAGCCAAATAAATTTAAAATCATTATTATAACTCCTATGACAATAATTTGTCGTCTCATTGATTTTATCATCTTAAAACTTTTTAGTACTCAAAGATATGCAATAATCCTATTCATGCATGTAACGTGTTGATCAGCTTAAAACATACCCCTATCCTACTCACGCGGCCCTATTTGATATTAAAGCTCGCTGCATTTAGCCACAAATTGCTCAAACTTCCGATTTTTATTAATCAAGATCGGTCCGTGACCGAAACAGATAAGGGAAGGATTCAATTTCGCCAGTTTCTGGAGCGATTTAATGTTGCGCTGCTGATCGGTGGTGAATAGGCTTGGCGGAAGCCGTAGACCGGCGACAGTTGTGAGCAGGTTCATATTTGTTGCCACATCTCCAATAATAAGGACACCATCTCGCTCACGGAATAAAGAGATATGGCCTGCCGAATGTCCGGGTGTCTCTATAACCTGAAAGTTTCCGATCTTATCGTTCTCAACAATTGTTCCGCGGACTTGATGTCCCTGCCCTGCCCAATACTTTTGTTGAAGCCTTGCTATCCAATGTTGCGGCCTTGGATAGTCTTTGGTTACCAGACCCGTTTCGGTCCTAGAAACTTCGTCAGGATGACAGAGCAATGGTATCGAAAACTCTTGACATAACTGATCGCTACAGCCTTGGTGATCCGCATGCGCATGCGTAAGAATATGTTGGTAAACGGGTATTTCCTCGAGGGCTTTCTTTACAGTAGTATACGAACTCCGTATTCCGGAGTCTATCAATACACCTTCGATAATATAGCAGTTAATACTATTTCGTGGCATCAGTGAAATCTGAACCACCTCGGGAGCAATGTGACGTAACATATTTTTTTTGCAAATCTACATCCCCGATCCGGACTACATAAGGACATTTGTCCTATAATTCCTTGTGTCTATGCAATTGCCCCTTGGCCCGGGTAAGCGACCTTTGCGTCACGCCTAGGTACGATGCCAAATCTTGTGTCGCTACACGCCGGACGAGCATCGGTTCGTTAATCAAGATATGACGGTATTTATCCACAGCAGTCTTATTATTGTAATTCAGCAGGTAAAGTTCCTTTTGGCTATACTCCCGCTCCATCACCGATTTTATAATACCGTTCCAGGAGGTAACCTGACCAAGCAGCTGCAGATAATCCTGAAAGCTTATTCCATAGATTATACTATCTTCTATCGCCCTGATACTCCTTCTGGATTTTTCCTGCGCCACAAATTCCGGAAACGAGGTGGCAAATTCATTTTCAAACTTGAAGCAGGTTATATTTTCTTTTCCTTCTTTGTCAATAGCATATGCCTTTACAGCGCCACGAACAATAAATCCAACATAACGGCAAGTATCACCCTCTCGAATAAAAAAATCACCCTTTTTCAAGCAGATCGGTTTGAAGAAATTTGCAGAAAAGTTAATTTCCTCGGCTGAGAGTATCCCTGTTAAGGACAGGTAATTTTTAAATATATCAGTCATTGGGCAATTTTTTCTTTCTTTTAATTTCATCGTGAATGTCCGTCTGGCGCTCGTTCGCAAAGGTATCGAAATTTCGGTTTCGCCGGATTCTTATATTCATCATTCCAGTCCTGGAATCCGTTCTTTACCTAACCTGATTTCGTATAGAATTCTTATTTTGTATATGGGGTCGTTCCAAACCAAACAAATTCTTTTCCCTTGGAAAAATACCAGTCGAGCGTTATTTTTTGTAACCTGCGTCCGATTCCCTTCCTTCAGCTAAATACCATGGTTGAATAAGGCCATATTTCATTGTTTATAGGATTACATCCTGAAATTGAATGTTACCCGATTTGCTGTGATGGCAGGAAATAATTTATCCTATCTCTGCTGTATTAACCAATAGCTTTTGAAATTCCTTTCCTATAACGGGATTAATGATATGTTGAAAGTCTTTTTATAACGTAAAAACCGTAATTGTAGCATCAGATTCTGGAGAATAAATAACATCAGTTCCCCACCAACCTCCGTGGGACTCCACATAGGGGTTGTCAGTAGGTTTTCCATCTTTTAAGATTGACAATAGAAACGTAAATAGTTCCGAATCTTAAAATTCGTTTCATCGCCCAACTTTCGAAATGTCGATGCAGCTTTTTCCTTTTGATTGGTCGCTAAATATGCAATTCCAAGGTGGATAATATAATCGTCATAAAATACATTTCCGTACCGCTCTATATCAATTTTTGTATCAATACCCTTTTCATATTCAAAGATTGCTTTTTCAAATTCCGAATTTCCGAACCATTCTTCTCCCTGTTGATAGGCCCGATAAACTCTTTTGGCTTCGGGATTAAAAAACTCATACATTTTAAAAAAATTAAAAGGAAGTGTGACCAACAAATCTTTCCCCGTATAATTTTTATAAAATTTACCACAACGTTGTATCGATTTGATGACTTGTTGCCTGATGTCATCCTCTTCAATGTTTGAAACAACAATATTTGAAATCTGATTGTGCTGGTCAAGAATAAATGCTGCCTTCATAAAGTAATTTTTGGAGGTTTTCTTTTTCAATAGTGATGCCCCGTTAGTGATGCACGAATTGGGATCTATTGTACCATTATCAAATACTAATTTGGAAAGCATATTAGCGACATATAATTCTCTGCCCTCACTAAGTATGCGTTTTTCTTCAAATTCCGGGTATTTTTTAACAAAATCGTCTCTTTTTAAAAAATAGAGTTTGATTTTAGTGTCCTTCTCGACAACGGTCAAATAGCTCTCATTGAATGTATAACTTAGCTTCATGTGCCCCAAGTCGATCTCATTATCGCCAATATATTTTGTGTCAAATGTAAAAGCTGATATCTTCATCTTATTCGGACTTATTTCATAGATAACCTCGTTGGAAAAATAGGGATGATCTAGAGGAACAAGCGAATTGTCTTCAGTCAATGCAAAGTCTAAAACCCATCTACCTAACAATTTATCGCTTTGCGCGAACAATGGATAAACGAATAGCAGTGAGACTAAAACAAATATGGTCTTCATGTAAATTAAAATAGTATATGGCCTATAGCGTAATAAAATTACATAATGATATCGAAACAGGCAACGATAAAATTGACGATCTGAACTAGCGCAATGAGGATATACGGGCATATTGACAGCGACACGTAATTTCAGCCGCTGATATACCTCTCATAACTGTCATTGTTTCTTTAATTAAAAATTGGTTTGCCATATTTTTTTTGATTTTTACGTGTATGGCAAAAGTATGGCTGATAAGGGCCCTTTCGCAGGAAAACATGGTGTATGTAAATCGGGAATATTCCAATAACATTGCAATGCACTTTTGCAAACTCCAACAAAGTTGCTGCTTCGGAACACCTGTTTTTTATGGCATTATTATATATTTTGAAAGCAATTTTGAATCCTTAATTAAGATAAAAGCGTTTGGCACGCTATCCATTTTTTTCACTGCAAAAGAAGACCAATATCACAACCAATCCGTAATTTTGAATAATAAGACTTTTAACGGATAATATAATGTCACATGAACTCTTACAAATAAGCGAAGGAGAATTTAATATTCGGCAGCTTGGCGATAATGAAGCTCTTCTTTATAAGTCTATGCGTCTGGAAGCCATTCAGACAGAACCGACAATGTTCAGATCCAGTACACCTGCTGAAACGACACTTACAGATACTGAATGGGAGGAACGGGTAAAATATCCGAGATTGGTTTTCGCCCTTTTTAAAAATACTGAACCTATCGGTATGACAAGTATATTATTATCTAATAAAGATGAAGCTTATCTGGGTCAATCTTATATCAAAAAAGAATATCGTGGATTAGGGCTGTCTTCACTTTTATATCGAATCAGAATGCAAAGTGCTTCCCTTTTAAAATTGAAAAGATTGACGACGAGCCATAGGGAAAGCAATCTTATTTCAAAAGCGGCCAACCAACGGGCAGGTTTCAAATATACCTATCGGGAATCTATTCATTGGTTAGATGGCACGACAGAAGACGTACTATATTATATACTAGAGTTATAATAATATACCGAGAATTTTGCCTTTCTCCAATACATTTGACCTATAACCTTTATAATTTTCCCTCATCACATTTGGTTCGAAATGCTGACGTCTATTATAGAATAAAAAAAGCCGTAGATTTACAGCTTTTTTTGCTTTGAGTAAGTTGGACTATTTCGCCACTCGGATTGTCTTCGCAGTGGATTGCGTATTGAAAATATCGGTAATGGTCAGACGCACATTGTAGTTACCCGCAGCTAGGGTATTGTTCAATGTATCGGCGCGTTTCTCCGGTCTGATTAATTCTTTATTTGCAAGTACTGCCCCGTTAGGATCGAGTAGTTCAATTTTATAGCTTAACTGTGGCGAACCGGTATCACTAACCGCCCAGGATACAATGACTTTATTACTTTGGTATTTTGCTGATTCATTGCTGCTGCTAAGTGCCGTTAGCATTGGCGTAGTTCCTTGATTAGCTTGCTCCGGCAAATCTAACGTACGGCCTGTTCCAAAGGCTGCATCTGGTGTTACGGAACCACCATGCTCCATAAAATGTGCATTTTGTGTCGCATCATATCCAGCATTAAAGGCACGGTCGAAATAACCATTACGACCGGCGTCATTGGCATTCGCTGAAAAATATCGACTCGTAGATTTCTCCCAAACGTTATCTACACCTAAGTTCCAACAATCTTTAAAGAATGCTTTGCGATGAAATCTACCATCCCACAAAGGATTGTCTCCCACCCAGTTTTCAAGAAATGCGCCATTGCCAACCTCCAAAAATCCGGATTCCGCTTGTCGTCCAATCGTAGAAGTATGAAACCACTTCCCTGTCGCTTCATTACGGATGAAGTTAGCGATGTAAATCTTTCCATTCTCCTTCCAGGATCGTAGGACCAGGTTATACCAGGTGTTTAATTCCCATCCGTAAGGGTTTACAGTTTTCTGTCCATCTCCTTCTCCACCAAAGCGACTGGCCACTGTTGTGGGTGCTTTATAAGAATAAAAAGCATAGTTAGCAGCACTGGTATTGAGATCCCATAACGATGCGATCAAGGTATAGGGTGTGGCGGTATTCTGATCGGGCGTATCTTGCAATCCAGCATAGCCCCCGTGATAATTATGCACGGAAAAGTATTCGGTCTTAGCAGTATTGGTAATTTTAATCTTATGCATCTTCAAGACAGCGTCTTTCTTAAACACATAAACTAAGTGTTGCGACGGTGCAGCATTACTTCCCGACAGGCTCAAATTGGGCAAGTCTTTGTCGCTTTGTACAGCTGTGCTGTATTCTTTGAGTTTCAAATCGGATACGGCACTTTCAGAGCAGGAATTGCTGAATAGAGCAGTCAATAAGGTAGCACATAGTGTGGTTTTCATCATAATTACAAGTTTTAGTAAAAATCAGTTAACAAGTTTGACCACTGTTAAAAAAGCGTCATTACAACAAATTATTTATAAAATTTGAAATTAGAAAATTTCCTTTAAACGAAATCGATTGCGTAATCTTGTGTGTAACAGCGATGTTCTACACCTTTGTGACAGCTGTAACGCACTTCCCTCCTTTGCGCTAAGCGCGAATAACTATTTTAGAATTTAATTACTCAGGGTGATAGATTTGGATTGCACTTTAACGGTATCTTGGCGCAACGGAGCAACTCAATGGAGGGACAACCACATTTTAAAACGACTTTACCTCGCAATTTTGAAATGGTTACAGCTCACTTTCACTGATAAGGCGAAATGTCAGGTTGATACGTGCTTTCATCTTTTGAGTGGATTTTGCGATGCGATGCTCCCAAGTTTCCTGCAGATTACCTTTCATCAGCAATAATGAACCATGATTTAGCAGCAAGGAATACTTCTTACTGTGATCGTCCACTTTCCTAAAATCAAAATGGCGTGCTTGCCCCAGACTTACAGATCCGATCACAGGCCTGTTGCCCAATGCGCTCTCTCGATCGCGGTGCCAGGCTACTGAATCGTTGTTGTCCCGGTATAGATTGAGCAATACGGAATTGAATGTACAATGACACTGCTGTTCAATGGCATTCTTCAACGCTTTTAAAGGCTCAAGCCATTGGTTTGTGACTATCGCTTCCGGCCAACTGATAGTCTGTATTCTCATCACCATACCAGGCCGTCAACCGGGGGGTCAACACGGATCGGTCATACATTTTTCTAAATGATTATCTAAAAAGCGCGTGCTACTCACTCCGCGGATCGGACTTTAAGGGCATTTTTCCACAGCGGATCACTTCAATAGAAGGGCATCCATACTCTACAAAGACCTTTCCCTCGATCAGGTAGATACCCGTGCCAAGTAAGGGATACTTTGTCAGTGTCTGCGGAAAGTGCACGGTATCAAAGAAACGCCCCTCAGCATCTAGAAAGGTACCAAATTTCATCAGGTCGCCACGCTTAGTCTTCACAAATTTCTCACAGACAAAATCCCCTACCACCCGGACTATGTTTCCTTCATGCAGATGGAGTTCCCTAGCCGGCATATCGCCCCGGTAATCGCTTTTGGCCAGGTCAAATAAGGTGCCGGTCACACAAAAACCGATCAACTCCATTTCATCGTAATAGTCCTCCAATATATCCTCCTCCAGCGGTGGAAGAATCGGTTTGCGGCTCTCGGTCTCAAAGAGCGCCATACCGGCTACAGCCGGCTTGTGCCTGCTCATCATCAGATGGGCCTCCCAGAGCAGTTGCTTCTTGCCTACACCGGTAAACCGTAGCGCGCCGATACGGATCAGAATAATCACTTGCTCAAGCCCAGCCTGTGTACGCTTCACAAAGTCTTGCAAACTCTGATAAGTGCCATCGCGCTCGCGCTCGGCAATAATGCGGTGGGCCAGTTTCCCCTCAAAATTGAGCAAGCAATCAAAGCCCAGATAAATGTCCTTGCCCTGAATGGAGGAGTTAAAGGCTGACTGATTCACACAGGGTAGACAAATATTGGCTCCTGATATGCGCGCTTCACTGACATAGACTTTGCGATTGTAAAACCCGCCATAATTGTTGAGGACCGCAACCATAAACTCCAAAGGATAGTAGGTCTTGAGGAAAAGGCTCTGATAGCTCTCCACGGCAAAAGATGCGGAGTGCGCCTTGTTGAAGGAGTAACCGGCAAAGCTTTCCATCTGCCGCCAGATCTCGCGGCTGATCTTTTCGTCATAGCCCTTGGCCCTACAGTTGGAAAAGAACTTATCCTAAATTTCGATCAGATGGTCTTTGCTGCGATATTTGCCCGACATCATCCGCCGCAGTACATCGGCATCAGCCATATCGAGTCCGCCATAGGCATTGGCGATCTTCATCACATCCTCCTGATAAACCATCACGCCATAAGTTTCTTCAAGCTGCTCCTTAAACACCGGATGTGGATAGACGGCCGTCGCCGGGTCATGATGCCGACGGATGTATTCGCCCATCATACCTGAACTCGCCACACCGGGCCGGATAATGGAAGACGCAGCCACCAGGGTCAGGTAGTCATCGCAACGTAGCTTGGTCAGAAGTTGCCGCATCGCTGGGCTTTCGATATAGAAGCAGCCAATGGTATTGGCAGATTTGAGCTGTGCGGCAATATTGACATCCTGAAAAAAACGCTTGGGATTGTCGGTATCGATCACAACACCTAAATTTTCCCGCACAAGGGTACGGCAATCCTTGATATGCCCGATCCCGCGCTGGGAAAGGATGTCGAACTTTTCAAAACCGATATCTTCAGCCACATACATATCAAACTGCATGGTCGGCAATCCTTTGGGTGGATTGTCCATGGCGGAATAACAGGTCAGCGGTTCCTCGGAGATCAGCACGCCACTGGCGTGGATGGTTCGCTGATTGGGAAAATCGGCCATCCGGTTGTACACACTCAAAATGGTATTGGTCACCTCATTCTTATTGAGCATATGCTCCGGTTCATGTACTAGGCGGTCGATCTCGGCCTTGGGCAAACCATATACCTTGCCCAGCTCACTCAGAATACTGCGCGACCGAAAGGTACTCATGGCGCCCATTAAGGCGGTATGCCCTGTCTGGTAACGGTCAAAAATATAGGCATGCATAGCGTCCCGTTCATTCCAGGCGAAGTCCACATCAAAGTCGGGCGGACTCTTGCGCTTAGGGTTCAGAAAACGCTCAAAGGGAAGGTTAAGGGCGATGGGGTCTACATCGGTGATACCCAAGCAATAAGCTACGGCAGAATTAGCACCTGAGCCTCGGCCTACGTAATGAAAATTGCGGCCACGGGC
Organism: Sphingobacterium sp. HMA12; assembly: GCF_002933815.1. Lineage (GTDB taxonomy): Bacteria > Bacteroidota > Bacteroidia > Sphingobacteriales > Sphingobacteriaceae > Sphingobacterium. The sequence goes on along the minus strand of NZ_BEYR01000001.1, from coordinate 570,096 downwards.
ATAGCGGCAGATATCATCAGTAATGAGGAAATAACTGGAGAAACGCAGGTTTTCAATAATCTCAAGTTCGCGCTGGATACGTTCACCGGCGATGTGATCATTGCGGCCATAGCGTCTGGCAAAGCCATCCATGCAGTAGGTGTGCAGCAACTGCTTATCATTGTACCGATTGCCGGTAAAGGTTGCTTTGTTCTTGACGCTGGTAAAATCAAAACCAAAGGAACACTGTGCCAATATACGGCTGGTATTGGCCAGCACTTGTGGCAATTCGGAAAAGAGGCCTATCAGCTTGGCCTTAGGAACAAAAACTTCATCCTCGGCTGCAAGCTGTTCCCTTTCCAATTGGGAGATCAGCAGGTTATTGTCAATCGCCCGAAGCTGCCGATGCAGGGTATAATCTGCTTTACGGAAACTAACCGGCGCCAGGATGACACAGCGGTCGAGCAGCTTTCGCTCCAGCAGTTGCGCACGGGTCCGCTCGCTGGGACGGATGCCGATGTATTCAAAATCCCGCAATGAAAAGGCATTGATCCGACGAAAGGGATAGATCACAAAGACCTGTTCAAAGTCAGGTGCACGCTCAGGCGTGGAGCGATTTTCCATATTGAGTTTGGTGCGGTAGGCGTTGATCTCCTGGAAGCCGCGTTCGTTTTTGGCAATGGCAACGTAGCAAAGCTGATCGCCATTGCGGAATTCCATACCTGCGAGTAGATTCAGCCCAGCCGCTCGTCCCATCTTAACAAAGTCCAGCGATCCCGAACTGTTGTTGATATCCGTGAGCACAGCGGTATCATAGCCACCAGCAAGCATGCCTGAGATAAGATCCTGCAGGCTCAGCGTACCAAAGCGCAGGCTAAAGTAACTACGAAGATTTAAGAGCATGCTCCCCTCCTTTCTCCGGTAGCGGTGCGCAGATGCCTTTCATCAAAAATTCGGTCCCATAGCGTTTTCGGATTTTGTCCATGGCCTGCATCAGACCAACCTCCTCGGCACTATCGTCAAAGAGGTCGGTCTGATAGGAGCCGTAGATCAGTCCCGAGAACTTGATCCCGATAAGGCGTATTAGCATTCTGCGGCTATAGAGCTTCTTAAAAAGAGAAAGCACGACGTCGGTTAGCTTTCGGTCCGAGTTGGTATAGCCGACCTGCAACTGCTGGGTATGGGTATCGAAATTGCTATAGCGGATCTTGAGGGTAACGCAGCTTGTCAGCTTCTGGTCTTTGCGAAGATCGAAAGCCAGTGTATCGACCATACCGATCAGCGTACGACGGAGCACATCCATATCAATGGTATCCTGCTGAAAGGTATTCTCCTTGGACATGGACTTTTGTTCGCGAAAAGGTACAACCAGCGAATCATCCAGACCATTGGCTTTGCGCCAGATGTTGATCCCGTTTTCGCCCAGCACTTTCTGCATGGTGAATACCTCCATCTGCTGTAAGGTGCCGATCTTGGAAATACCCATATTGCGTAGCAGCGTAAATGACTTCTCACCCACCATGGGGATTTTGCGGATGGATAGTGGCGCCAGGAAACCTTTTTCAGTACCGCCTTGCACCTGCTTTTCGCCGCAGGGTTTGGCAGTGCCGGTAGCAATCTTGGAAACAGTCTTGTTGACGGACAGTCCAAAGCTGATGGGCAATCCAGTTTCTTTGATAATCCGCTGGCGGAGTTCCTGTGTCCATTTCCAGCAGCCGAAGAAGCGGTCCATACCAGAAACATCGAGGTAATGTTCGTCTATGCTCGCTTTTTCGACTAGGGGTGTCTCCTCTTCGATGATCTGCGTAACGATACTGGAATACTGACTGTACATATCGTGATCACCGCGCACCACAATAGCTTCGGGGCACATGCGCAGAGCCAGCCGCATCGGCATCGCAGAATGTACGCCAAGTTTACGCGCTTCGTAAGAACAGGACGCCACTACCCCGCGGTCACTACTTCCTCCGATGAGCACGGGTACGCCGATAAGCTTGCTATTCTGCAAACGCTCGACTGATACAAAGAATGTATCGAGATCACAATGTACTATACTCCTTTCCATGTTTTTCAATTATCTATGCAGTCGTTAACGACGACTCGCGTTTTCGGTAGTTGCTGCATTCAAAATTACTAATATTATTAGCAAATAATCAAGAGCACGATTTGGTTTAATTTCTATCACATTCATAGTCAGCAATATAATTTATAGACTGGGATTGGATTAAAAAAAACATAAAGCCAGTGACATCGCTGGTTATTAAGAAATAAATCTTACTGCAACAGCAGTTGCAGTAGTTTATCGCAATTTTTTAGGGGTACGATGGTATTGTGATTAACTCACTGAATTCTGTCAACGATGGAGGAAATTTTCAGGAATTGAATTAACTTTGTAAACCACCGAAATTCATCAATAATGAAGTTAGAATTATATCAAATAGATTCTTTTACCGAAGAAATTTTCCGAGGAAATCCAGCCTGTGTAGTGCCTTTAAAAAATTGGTTACCCGATGAGACACTGTTTAAAATTACGCGTGAAAATGCTGTGGCAGAAACGGCTTTTTTCATAGACAATGGTGATACAATCCATTTAAGATGGTTTACGCCCGAAATTGAAATGGATTTATGTGGGCATGCAACCTTAGCGACCGCTCATTGTTTGGTTAAGCACTTGAACTATCAAAAAAACAGAATTGTTTTTGAAACGCAAGTCGGAGAATTAACAGTTGATATAAAAGACGGCGCTTATTATATGGATTTTCCATCAAGAATGCCCCAGCCATCGACATTGCCGGATGTTATTAAAAAGTCACTCAATATTCAACCTAAAGAAGTCTTTAAATCAAGAGATTATGTTTTGGTATACGAATCTGAGGAGGAGATCAAAAACATCACAATTGAAAGATCAATTTTTGACCTAATTAACCTTGATCCCGGAGGTGTTGTAGTCACGGCGCCAGGGACTGACAGTGATTTTGTGTCAAGATACTTTACGCCGCAGTCAACCATACTAGAAGATCCAGTTACTGGTTCCGCTTATTGTTCCCTTATTCCGTTTTGGGCTTTAAGACTAGGAAACGACAATCTTTTCTCCCGTCAACTGTCTGAAAGAGAAGGTCAACTTTATTGTGAAAATAAAAAAGAAAGAGTGATTGTTGCAGGTAAAGCCCGTACCTATTCTCAGGGACTCATTTGGATCGAATAACATTCTTTGCTCTAGAAATACAGCTTTAAAATCCTGTAATAAGAATACAAAAAAGGCTTAATAAACTGAAAGAAAAGAGGCTGATGTTGTGGTGTCGATTGGCACCTATATTTTTCTTTTCCACCAGCAAAATTTAGTTATGACAGTTCATCATTAGAACAAAATTGTTGTTTTATGATCATCTATTTGTTTAGGCCTGCTCTACACAGGGGATTTCATCGATGTGATAGTAGATTTTCAATCCTCTTTCTTTAGCTAGCTTTACATCTTGATCTGCCCCTTTAGATTCACCCTGAAGGCGAAGAACAGCATCACATTTTTCAAGGATCCGATGGGCGACCGGATACTGAATTCGCACCCATTGTTCATCGCCAATCTTCTCTGAGCCAGCCAGCTGAATCAATGGAAGGGCAATCCATTCGCCTACTAAAGGTACGTGACCTTTATTGAAAATGTCCAAAGCGAACTCCTCAAGCTTTTCAAGATTCTTTTTTATCAATAGTGGGTCGTCATTCGTCCCGCCGCGGTAAGGTCCTGCAATTAGTATAAGCATTTTTTTATATTAGTTTATGAATGCGAATTAACGACCCTTTAGCGACAAAAAAAATAAACTACTTTAAGTCTTTTGCTTTTTTATTTTTAATCATACTTAAAAACTCAGCCGTTATCCCTAAATAAGAAGCTATTTGTTTCTGTTTCACTTTAAGCGCAACCTTGGGATATTTTTTGATAAAAATATCATAGCGTTGCTCTGCTGGCAGTGAAAGGTTTTCGATTACACGTAATTGTTCCCGTATATATGCATTCTGCATCAAAATTCTAAAGAGCTTTTCAAATTGAGGTACCGCTACGTATAAGTCATCCAGATCACTTTTTTTTAATTGATAAACCAAACTGTCTTCAATTGCTTCAATGGTTAACATAGCTGGTTTTTGATTAATAAAAAAGTACATATCGGTTACCCACCAATCTTTGACAGCAAACATAATGGTTGATTCTTTACCGGATTCATCAAGATAGAATGCACGTAAGGCACCCGATTCAACAAAATAGATGTATTCACATAACTGTCCCTGAGTCAGGAGACAGCTCTTTCGGTCTATCTTTTTTTTCTTCAATCGAGACTGAAAAATCAACAATTCGTGCTCGCTGAGAACTATATGTTTATTAATATTTTCTATGATAGATTGATGATCCATACGATTTAATCTGCTAACTCATTTGTTTCATCTGTAAAATTACAGGAAAGATTGGATTTGACACATTCTCAGAAAAATTTGGATATCATCTGGACAACGATACCCACTGACTAAGGATCCTATCGAGAAATATATCGGAACGATTGAGCGTGGCGATATTAAGTGGGAGAAAGCCTGATTACATCTAACAAACAGGTATACAGGGGATTATTTTAAGCTACATTCCAATTTTTATTTACGATTATTTGGGGGTTGCTCTGCAGCGCTTCGTCTACTAAATTTATTACTTTAAAAATATTTCCGCTCAGGCGAAAAGAATGTGTTTTTTCTGCTGTTTCAATTTTCACGGTTGCACTGTAACCTTTGTAATGTGTTTGTGCAACATGAATGCTTCTTATATCTTTAAAAGCGATGGTGGTATATTGCAGGTGTTTAAAAAAAATGACCGTATCTTCTTTTACAATATAGGGTGGCATGAATTTTTCATAGAAAGGAGCTTTATCGTTGACCTTTATTAGCTTTTCCATATCTTTTTCTGCTAGTGTTTCAATAAACTGCCGATAATTATTCGTGTATTTTCTAATGTAAAGGATAGCTGGAATGACCATCAATATCACACAGCCAAAAAGTATCAGCGCATACAGATAACTGTCGTTTACCCTTGCATTATAGCGTTCTTCACCCAACACGGCTTTGCCATAAGATTCGGTTTCAATCATCGTCCCAACAAAGAAAATAATTGGTATGATTATGTTGATCGACAACATAATACCAATAATAATCAAACTTCGACATTGTAGTTTATTTATGAAAAAACTATTCATGTTTTTTTGAATTGGGTGTCAAAAACTAAGTTCAGCTTAAAGCTAAGGTATTTCTCAACACAACGAATCACTATTTTATATTCGAGGGCCATCGTTTATAATTCGTTGTAGCAACCTATTTATTTGCAATAAAGCTCAACTATTTTAGTTGCCCCACTCTCTCCTGCACCTTTCCAACGAATAGTGCATAAGAGAATTGCTTTCCAAAATCATATAATTCAGCTTTGATACTCAATTTGTGACGGCGCATTGACTTGTTGAGCGATAAAATTGTTGATCAGTATTTCGAATAAATTTGATCAATTAAAAAGGACAAGGATTATACAGTAAAGCGACGGAGCGTTTTGACGATATTGCTCTTCTGGTACCAATCGTTATATACCAATTCAAACGATTTTATATTCATCTCACCAAACTCGGCCGCTCTATAATCTCGCAATTTACGACCAAACTTGGCCGGAAAACGCAGTTCCTCCCGAAAGCGTACTGCGGTCATATGTGCAGTAGCCAATCGATACCTCGAATCTATGCTCTGCTGCAAATCGGAGGAGCGGAAATTACTCCTCAGCCTATCACGAAGTATTCCTAGCCCATCGCCCATCGGAAAACCCTGTATCAGCACGGCCTCCCGAGATGCGGTTACCCCTTTAAATTTCAGCCTGGTAGCTGGAATATCGTCTAGACTTTGTGAAATAATATCTTCGTAATCGCGGATTTGTATCTCACTTAGATCAAAACCTTCATAACATGAAATAATCGACAGTGCGGTCACATGTAGATCGGAGGATGGCTGATAATACTGTGCGCCGTCAATCTTCATCAATTCTTCCTGAAAAGCCCGAACACCGGCTTTAATCTCATCATCCGGTCGTATCAATAAGGTAAGACCACGACGGCGGTCTCTTTCATCATCTATCTGTCGGTCAATTTCGATCTCTCCACTACTAATCTGTCCAATGGACTGATTGAACAGATTAGCATAAAGCTGTGTAAGTTCCATAAACTTTTTACCCAAAAACGGTTTCTTTGCCCCGTTGTATATTCCCGTAAATTTAGCTCATTCTTTTTAGAAAAGATGATTTCTTAAGATAGAAAAGCAAGATTTTTTAATGCTTTATCAACTTTCAAGGATAAAGAGACTTGAACCCCACACTTGCCTTTAATGATCGCATTGAATATCTCTTAACGATCCACCAGCACCTTCACAGATTCGCCATTTTGATCAATAAATTTAGTCTCCGTTTTAAACAATTGATACCACTTGCGGAACGTGCCTATAAAGACAAGCAGCATCAATAGCATGGCCAATATCGCCAGTGAAGCTAACAGCAACTGCCCCTTGGGCAAATAAATATCCACCACTTGCAGATAACCGGCCCAAAAGGTAATACCGGCCATAAATATGCCCGGTATGGCTGTAAATAAGGCATATTTTTTCCTATTCATCCGAATAAGCATCGTAGTGCAGACAATAAGCCCACAGGCTGCCAAGAGCTGGTTGCTAATGCCAAACAAAGGCCAAATACTGCTTACATTGCCTGTAAAAACGAGATAGCCCCAGGAGAAAGTGAAAAGTGCACTGCATAGCCAAACGCCCGGTTTCCAATCTTTGTCTTTAAAAGCCGGAATGACAGTCCCCAGCATTTCCTGCAAAAAGAATCTTCCGACCCTTGTCCCGGCATCGATAGCCGTGAGGATAAACACGGCTTCAAACATAATAGCGAAATTGTACCAGTAAGCCATCACGTCGTCCATAAAGGGCACCTTATCAAAGATATGGGCCATCCCCACAGCCAGAGAAACAGCTCCGCCCGTACGCCCATGGAGGTCTACTCCTATACGATCTGAAAAATGCTGCAGATCTACGGCTTTTAATTCGGGATGCTGCGCCAGAAAATGGGCGTAGTCACTGACTGGCGTATTAATTGCAAAATAGTCACCAGGTAATAAAGTACATGCAGCAATCAAAGCCATTAGGGCAACAAATCCCTCTACCAGCATCGCTCCGTAGCCCACAAAAAGGATCTCCCTTTCGGTGCCCAGCATCTTGGGCGTCGTGCCCGTGGCAATAATCGCATGGAAACCCGAAATTGCGCCACAAGCGATCACGATAAAAATAAAGGGCAGCACAGGACCGCCAATAACGGGACCGCCGCCATGAATAAAATTGGTCAGGGCGGGCATCTGTATCGTCGGATGCACAAAGACAATGCCCACGGCCAACATCAGGATCGTACCGATCTTGAGATAGGTGGAAAGGTAATCCCGGGGAACAAGAAGTAGCCAGATGGGCAGCACCGAAGCCAAAAATCCGTAGACAGCTATCGCGATCGAAATGGTCTTGACATCCCAATCGAAAAGGTTGTGAATGACCGGAACCGCCATCAATCGATGCCCCGCAATAATCCCCACGATCAATAAAATACCACCCAAAACGCTGGCCAAGCTGACTGACCCGGATTTATACCGCATCAAGAGCCCCATAAATATGGCAATCGGCATGGTCAGAATAATCGTAAATAAGGACCAGGGTGCCTCGTGCATGGCACTGATACAGGCAAGGGAAAGGCCGGCCAAGGTCAGGATCAGAATAAACAGAACAGCTATACCGGCTATACCGCCGACAACGGGACCGATCTCCTTGGAAGCAATGGTTGCCAGGCTCTGTCCTTTGTGCCTAACGGAAGCAAATAATACAACCATATCGTGCACACCTCCACCCAGGACACAACCGATCAAAATCCAGAGTGCGCCCGGAAGGTAACCAAACTGGGCCGCCAGCACCGGACCGACCAATGGCCCGGCAGCTGCTATGGCTGCAAAATGATGTCCAAATAACACCTTGCGATCTGTCTTGACATAATCATGACCATCGGCAAACTCGACCGCTGGGGTCATGATGGCATCGTTGAGCCGGAGCACTTTCTGCGCCATAAAGACCCCGTAAAAACGGTAGGCGATCGCAAAGATTAAAATTGACGCAAAAACCAGCGTAAGGGCGTTCATATGATCTAAATCCATCCTATATCCAGGTATAATTCTATTGCAATATATTATTTTTGTTCCAATACTTGCCCCGAATCCAGCAGTTGTTTTTTTAGCAAGCCGTAGTCGACATGCTGCACAACTTTGTCACGATCAAGTGCTAATATCGCTGCAGCACCTGCACTCTGCCCCAACACCATAAATACGGGCTCCATACGGATCGAACCAAAGGCAATATGCGAACTGGAGAGGCAGACCGGAACGAGTAAATTGCTGCATTCATTGCTTTTTGGGATAATAGACCCATAGGAAATGGCGTAAGGTGCTGGTACGTGGACACCAATATCCCCCTCATTCTGGACAAATCCTTCTTTGGTCACATAGCGTTGGACATTGTGCGAATCCAAGGTATAGGAGCCCATGCCAATCGGATCTTCTACTGTGCGCTTACCCAGGATATTGTGTTCGGTGGTCACATATTGTCCCAGCATCCGCCGAGCTTCTCGTATATATAATTGCGAAGGCCAATTGTCATTATCTTTAAATTCATCTTTTGCCAGCCCCCATTCGGCCATCTTTGTCCTGATTGCAGTTGGAACCGAAGGATCATTGGTCATAAAATAGTATAGGCCCTGCTGATACCGACGATGGGCTTCGATAATGGATCGGCGTTCGGCATAACTCGCCTCGGGATAGCGGTAGTTCATCCCGATAAAATCGGTACTGAACGGACCGTGGTTGTTGGCATCGGTCTTATGGTTGGGCACCAGATCAAATTTTTGAAAGGCTTCGTCCCAGCCTGCACGGAATAAACGCTGCAGCAAGACGTAGTGCTGCGGATCGTACCCCACGGGCTTGGTGAAGGACCTTCTATTGCGGCCATCGTTAGTTAGGCACATACGGAAACAATAGGCCTGCAGTTTCTGATCTGCTGCCCCGTATTGTCCGGGATCTTGCTCCGAAACACCAAATACCAGACCGCTGCTAGGGTCTCCCTCCTGCGTATATGGACTGATCTCCGCAATAAAGTGGTGCCGGTGCTGAAATACTCCGGTCTGAACGCCATTCCACTGCTCCCCATAGGTCTGGTTGGCCTCCCGCCCGATCGTATAACTTACCTTGGCCAGCGCCATCAGATCGCCTTCATAAGTGGCATCAATAAATATCTTCGCCTCGTAGATGGTTCCGTCTACCGTTTTGATGGACTTGATCGCTGTGCCTTCTTTCGTGATGGCACTTTCCTGCCGATCTAAATAGGCGCCACGAACGACATCAATCTGATGATCCTGCACCCAAGAATCAAAAATATGCTCAGCTACATGGGGTTCAAAAATCCACATCGTCCGATGCGCACTGTCCATCGCAACGGTGCCCTGCCCCCGATTGCCAAAAGAGGTCCGGGATTGCCAATTCCAGCTCGATTCCTTGGCGTAATGATCATACACATCCTGGTAGAATTTTTTGGCCAGGCCGCCAATAACTGTTTTGTCGCCGGTATCAGTAAAACCAAGTCCGCCCGAACTCAGTCCGCCTAAATGCTGATCTGGTGATAAGACGATAACCGATCTGCCGGACTGCTTCACCTGCAATGCAGCGGTGATGGCGGCCGGCGTACCGCCGTAAACCACGACATCGACCTCCTTGGCCGAATGCTGTGCCTCAACCTGCAGAAAAGCCAAGACAAGCACCAATTTTAACCCTATTTTTATCTTTTGCATATGTACTTAATTTTGATCTGAAACGGGAACCCACAAGATGGCATTTGCGGCCAATAAGCCGGCGTCATCCGAGCTGATCTCGACATAGGCTTTGCTGCTCCCCTTTTCAAATGCATATTCGCCAAGCGCTACCCAGGTACTTGTGGTCTGTCCCAGAATATTAACTTCCTTAAAATTTATCCTTTTTTCGATCTTTGTCTTTCCTGTATGGATAATGAATGTCCCGGTCGTCGTGCTTTCGGCGGTTTTAGGAAAATAGCTGTAGAGCATATATTTCCCACCAGCAAAATCTTTGCCGGGAGTAAAACGGGCCAGGACCCCTGGAGCGCTGTCGGCTTCCTGGTAACTCATACCATAACCTTTTTTTGCGGATTTACGCCAAGTTCCTTTCAACATAACCTGATCTTCATCATCGACATGAATGATATAATCGGCCTTACGGCCATCCGCCTTCGGATTGTCACGCAATGTTTTTTGTACGCGTTTTATATCAACATCCTGAACGGCAATTTTGTTGTCGATCGCTTCGCAGGCTGCCAAAGCAGCGGACTGTCCCAGCACCATAAATACGGGCTCCATGCGAATGGAACCAAAGGCAATGTGGCTTGCTGACAGGCATACCGGGACCAAAAGATTATTGATTTCTTCTTTTTTGGGGACGATAGCCCTGTAGGAAATCGGAAAGGGAGAAAATCCGCCAACCTCAACGTTACCTTCATTTTTGACCATGCCATTGACAATCACTCGGTCACAATTGTGCGAATCCATGGTATACGCAGCATAGCCTACTCCATCAGACACGACTTCTCTACCTTGACAATGGTTTTGGGTCATGACGACATCGCCAATCATCCTCCTGGCTTCGCGAATATATAATTGTGGTGACCAATGCCCATTGTCAGGATATTCATCCTTGGGGTAACCCCATTTTTTGAATTCGTTTCGGATCGGCTCCGGCACCGAACGATCATTTGCGACAAAATATAACAGGCCCTTGGTGTAATCTTCATGGGCCTTGATAATCTCCTTCCGCTCGAAATAATCCGCCTCGGGATAGCGCCAGTTCATGCCTATCATATCGGTTGAAAATCCATTTCTGTTATTGATGTCGGTCTTCCCATTGGGCATCAGGCTCCAGATAAATACGTCCTGGATGCTCTTCCAGGGTTGGATTTCTTTTTGCCGCTTTAAAAGTTCGTATTTGGATGCGTCATAATTCTCGGGCTGGGTAATGGCTATCCTGTTTTCAGGAACGTTGGTCAATGTAATCCGGTAGTTATAGGCTTGGACTTTGTTGTCTCCCATTCCGTTTTCTTTTAAGGGGTCAGTATTAATCCCCCATAAAATGCCGCTATTGGCATCCCCTTTTATTTTATAGGGATCTACACCATCCGGAAACTGATGACCATCCAGCAATTGCACACCATTGATCGTCTCGCCGTAGGTGCTATTTGACTCGCGGCCCACATGGTAGGATACGCCTGCTTTGGCCATAAGGTCGCCCTCATAGCTACAGTCCATAAATACCTTGGCCTTGACCGTTATATTTTTGCCGTCGCTGCGCTCACTCGGAAGCAGGGTTATGCTTTTGATCGCTCGTGGGTCTGTCTTTACGGCGGTTAAGCGATGCCCCAACAGTGTTTGCGTCCGGGAATGTGCCAGATAGGTCTTGAAGATGGATTCGGCTATTTTGGGTTCAAAGATCCATTGCTCAAAACTACCGTAATGCTTGCCCATTTTACGGTAAAAATCTAGAGCCAAACCTGTCACGACATATTTATTCCCGATATCCGTCTGCCCCAATCCGCCGGAACTAAGTCCGCCTAGCCTTGTCCCCGCGTCGATCAGTAAGACAGATTTACCGGCCTGTGAGGCGGTATAGGCAGCCGTTACGCCGGCAGAGGTAGCACCATAAATACAGATATCGACCTGTCTGTCGGTTTGTCCCTTGACGAGCTGCCAAAACATGGTCAACAGCCCTATCGTCATTAAAAGTGTTTTTCTCATCATCTTAGGATTTAATAGCCTGGATTTTGCTCCAGATTTTTATTGGTTACAATTTCAATATTCGGGATCGGCCAGAGATAATTCTTATTAGGATCGAACTTACGGAGCTCGATAACACGCATATCTTTCTGATTAGCGACATTTTTATAATTCACGTAACTATCTGCATCGATCGTCGGCGCATTGACGAGTAGGCCTTTTGGAATACGACCATAGAGGGTCGAGTTCATAAATTTATCGGCCAGTTTCCAACGTCTCAAATCGACCAGCCGAAAACCCTCATTGGCCAATTCATAAAGCCTTTCTTTTCGTACGATCTCGCGCAGCTCAGCCTGCGTTTTACCGCTGGGGATTGCTGGCATATCGACGCTGGGGCGTTGCCGAATACTATTGATCGCATCATATACCGTTTGGTCGGCTTTATTGCTCTCGATCATCGCCTCGGCATAGATCAACAATACCTCAGCATATCGGCTCTGGATAATATTTAGTTCAGATTCCATGGTGAAGTCTTTGTCCTTGATATCAACATATTTTTTCCAGCAATAGCCAGAAAAGGTCGCATAGGCATTGATGGCATCCTGATTTTGGATGCGAACTGCCGTGGACGTATTGTAGCCATAATTCCAGCAGATGATACTATCCTTATGGGTCTCAAACTGAAAACCAAAAAATGTGGTACCGGGAAGTGCGATGGTATACCCCAGGCGTGGATCCCGATTGGCAAATGGTTTTTTAGGATCAAATTTGGCGGATTTGTCAATGGCAGAACCGTCAGTACAGAAGTAGCTATCAACAATGGATTGGGAGGGGATTTTATTGGAAGTGCCCTGTGCATTGCGTGACAAAAATCCACGTGTGGTACTGTGTGTCTTGGTTTTTTGTAAGCGTAAATATTGAAAGGCAAAAATAATCTCCTTAGATGCTTCGCCATCGTAGGTAAACAATTGGCCGAAGTCGGGGTGTAAGGCATATACGTTGAGGTCCATGATTTCTTTGGCAGAACGCGCGGCTTCTTTCCAAAGCCCATTATTGAGTGCTGCCCGGGCCCGTATGGCCAAAGCCGCTCCTTTGGTAGCGCGCCCAACATCTGCTGAACCATAGCTCAGCGGCAAGACAGCTGCCGCTTCAGCAAGCTCTTTGAGGATAAAGTCTGCAATTTCAGCCTTGGATGTTTTCGGAACATTCGCATCCGCAAGGCTTAAGCCACTCGTTACTAAAGGCACTCCGCCAAAGTAATCAATGAGATATTGATAGACATAGGCCCGGATAAACTGTGTCTCCGCTTTATAGCGCTGCTGCAAGCTGCCATCCATCTTGCCATCCAACTTCTGGATATTGTCCAAAATGAAATTACATTTGCCAATGACCTTATAGGAGTTGGTCCAGATATTCCGGATGTAACCATTGTTGCTATCGTGATCCCCTCTTCCCACAGCCTGTAGATCAGAGGTATTACGGTCCCAACCGATATCTGTGACATCATCAAGCGTCAGGTTGATGGGCATATCGTCCGTAGGGTGAAATGCCAAGGCACTGTAAAGACCGTTGACAACTAAAGTCAATTCATCTTGATTTTTGAAATAATTTTCGTCTGATGGGCCATCCAGCGGGGACCTGTCCAGGTATTTTTCGCAGGCCCCCATCAAAAAGAGCATAGCAATAGATGCAATATATAGCGCGAGCTTATTGAGAGTTTTCATAAATGCTAATTTTATAATGTAATATCCAATCCAAAAGAATACACTTTTACCTGTGGGTAAAAATTGCCATAGCCCACTGGTGCTTCGACGTCATAACCGTCCCAAAACTTGTCTACGCTGAATAGGTTTGAGCCGTTGACAAATACCCGGAGCCTATTCAGTCCAATGGACTTTAGCAGGTCTGCCTGGAACGTATAGCCGAGCTGCAAATTCTTCAATCGAAGATAGGCGGCATTCTTCATCCAAAACTGGGAGGACTGCTGGTTGTTATTCTGCCCGAAAGCCAGGCGCGGATATTTGGCCGTGGTATTGTCAGGGGTCCACCGGTCTTTATTGTCCTCACGGATCGTCCCGCCAATTGCGCCTGTTGTTGTAAAAGGCTGGATACCGGCACCATAGAGGTAGCCATCGGCTTTCCCCACACCCTGCAACAGAAAACTGAGGTCGAATCCTTTGAAACTGAAGTTGGAGTTGAGCGAATAGGTATATCGTGGAATCGTACTCCCGATAATGACCTTATCGGACTCATTAACTACACCATCCCCATTCTGATCGCTGTATTTGAGGTCACCAGGAGCCAAGGTGCCAAACTGTGTGGCATGTGCTTTCACTTCATCGGCAGTCTGGAAAAATCCCTCCGAAACATAGCCAAAGATCGAATTAATGGGATGGCCTTCACGATTGACGGTCAGACCGGTCTGATTGATTCCCCGCATATCCAACACCTTGTTTTTGACATCGGAGAGGTTAAACGTAAAATTATATTTAAAGGCTTTGCCGGGATCACTCCGATAGCCCATGGAAAGCTCCCAGCCTTTATTTTCGACAAGGCCCGCATTTTGATAAGGTTTGTTCAACCCTATAATCAGTGGGATATCCAGCTGGAGTAATATGTCACTGGTTTTCCGGTTGTATAGATCGGCCGTAATGGTCCAGTGTTTAAATAAGGTGAGATCAATACCGATATTTTTTTCCTCGGTTGACTCCCAGGTAATGTCGGGATTGGACATATCATTGAGTGCTGCTGTATTGACTATACCGTTGCCGAGGGTGTATGAACCGAGATTCAAGGATGCTACTGCTGGATAGGTCCCAATATTCTGATTTCCCAATTTTCCCCAGGAGGCCCTAATTTTCCCTTCTGTAAGCCAGCCTTTGGATGCGGCGAGGAATCCCTCCTCGGAAAACCGCCATCCGGCTGAGGCCGAAGGGAAAAATCCGTATCGGTTGCCTTTGGCAAACCTAGAGGAACCATCATAGCGTGCATTGAGTTCCAATAGATAACGATCTTTGAATACGTAATTGATACGGGAGAATAAGGATTGTAATGCCCACTCGGAAGCACTTCCAGTAGCAGATTGATTGAGAGCAGACCCTGCATTAAGCACTTCATAGTCCGGGAGCACATAGGTGTCTCTAAATCCCTGGGTATAATCAATCTTATAATCTTCCCGCGAACCACCAACCAATGCTTTTAACTGATGCGGGCCAAAATCCTTGTTGAGCGTCAAGGTAGCTCGCATATTATTAAAAAGTTCCTGGCTATTGTATTGTGTAAGTGCCGTGCGAACCGGAACTGAAAAGCTCGGCGTTCCGTCGGGGAAATACGACTGCACTGCTTTTCTGAAATTCTTATTGACCTGAGTCGCATATTTGGGCGCATAATTGACCTCAGCAGTCAACCATTCCTTGGGTTTATAGATCAATGAAGCGTTGATACTGCCAAATGGACTTTTGTTGGTCGCAACACCGCCATCGGCAGCTGCCGAAACGGGATTATTTCCATTCCAGCCTAATCCCCATGTGCCGTTGGAATTTCTAAAAGATTGATTGGCCGGAATGCTGCTCATCCACTGGAAAAGCTCTTCGATGCTGGCCGATGGAGAGGTCACGATCGGATTGACGTATTGGAAATCAAATTTGACGGCCAGTTGATCTGAAAACTTAACATCCACGTTGTTACGTATGGTATAGCGTTTAAACGAGCTATTCAGTGTCAAACCTTTTTGGTCGAAATAACCAACAGAAGTCAGCATTTTCACTTTGTTTGTTCCGGCATTCACCGTTAGGAAATGGCTTTGCTGGAACCCATTTCCCTGCAATGATTCCTTTTGCCAATCGGTATTGGGATACTCATCCGAACTGCCATTGCCTTGGTCACGATATGCCGCAATGATATCTTCTGGATACAACGGGCTCGCTCCAACATTGGTATAGGCTTCATTTGTCAGGAGCATATGATCCAAGGCATTGACAATCTTGGGCATATTGGTTGCCGACTGCCAGCCAAAATAATTATTGTACGCTATCGCGACTTTATCGGAACTCCCTCTTTTGGTCGTGACCAAGATAACACCATTGGCTGCCCGAGAACCATAGATCGACGAGGATGCCGCATCCTTCAATATCGAAATATTCTCGATCAAATTGGGATCGATATTATTGATAGAGCCTTCGATTCCATCTATGAGCACCAACGGAGCGGCATTGCCAAGTGTACCGATACCGCGAATACGAATGTCGGCACCGTCCGCCCCTGGCTTACCGGAACGCTGTGTGACAGTCACTCCCGAGGCCATGCCCTGAAGGGCTGAAGAGGTTTGCCCAGCGGGCCTGTTGTTCAGATCATCACCCGACACGGCAGATACTGCCCCCGTCAGATTTACTTTTTTCTGTGTCCCGTAGCCGACGACAACAACTTCGTCCATCATACCGCTGTTTGATTTCAAACGGATGAGTACCGTATTTTTGCTGGTCGCCGTTGCCACAAAGTGTTGAACCGAATCGGTGTCATAGCCAAGATGGTGGGCATAGATGGTGTAATTCTCGCCAGCAACTAGCGGGGCCAAAACAAACAAACCGTTGTTGTCAGCCACAAAATGATGTTTTTTGCTGGTCTTTTCATGGATAAGATCAATAGTAGCGCCGGGCAATGTATTACCTTCGCTGTCTACTATTTTACCATTTACTTTCAGGTTAGATTGTGCAAATCCTACCGAAAAGTATGGAAATAGCAATCCCACGAGCATTAATTTGATTAGAATATGCTTCATAATTGTTTACAATTGGTTATTCTGATTTATATATTGGTTTATTTTCCGCGTTGGGTTGATTCTATCCTACTGTACGTCCTCCTTTCTTCCCGAATTACTGATGTTGACAATGCCATTATCCACTCGGAATGTACATCCATTCAATTGGCAGAAACTGGTCAGGAAATTGGTCAGCGATTCCTTACTATTTAAGCTTCCCGTAAATGAACTATTGAGTAAGTCAGGGCTATCGCATATAATCGAAACATCATAAAGGCTTTCGATTACCCTTAACAGCTGAACGTTTTTGGTTTGGTTGAATTTGACGGACTGATTGCTCCACTCTACATTAGCAGTTAGATGTGGAATGAGCTTCCTTAACTCCTTGTCCGCGCGCGCTGGCTGAGATTTTATCAATTCGGGCTCAGAAAACTTAATCATCTGCTCTAGATTTAAGTTGACCAATACTTCTTCTTTTGGCTTGAGGTATATTAAGCTTCGGCTATCCCCGGCAACTGGTCCGACAGATATTTTTCCTTCCATTAATTTTATCAATACATGATCGGTATCCCTAGGGTCTACGCTGAATATTGTACCCAAGGCTGTAGTCAAATATCCTTTGTAATTGACTTGAAAAGGTGCGTTTTTGTTTTTGTGTACTTTATAAACAACACGCCCTTGTACCTGTTGTACATCACGTTGGCCCTGGTCATTATATTCGAATCCGATTTTTGCATGTGGATAAAGGATAACCGTGCTGCTATCGGGGAGCTGCGCGTAGATCGTATAAGCTTTTTTATTTTCATACCAGGTGATCTGCTCTTTTGCTGGGGTCGAGAAATTTTTCAAAAAAAGAACCGACAATATGCAGAGCAGCACGGCGGCACAGGAAGCCCAGGTCCACAGGCTTATTCTCCGGATCAGCGCTGGCTTGGGAGGATCTACGGCATAGATATGATCGAGCACCTTCTGATGAACACTATTTAAATCTGGTAGAGGAATCTGCTCTAAGGTTTGTCCTTCATCCTGATCCAGCATCTCAGCGATCCACAACTGCAGAATTGCAGTATCCATCTCAGCCAATTCGTCAAAGAACGACTCATAATACTGCACATCCAGGCGGTTGTGGATATACGCCAACAATTGATCTTTAAAGGACTGCTCTTTCAAAATTTTCTATAATTAGTTCAATACAGTGCTGTATTTGTTTCTCTATACGTTTGTCAGAGAGAATCACACTATTGCTTTTTTATTTTTTTTATAGGGTAAATAAAAAAGCCGCAAAAAGACTGATTATATACTCATCGCGGTAGTTTTTTTGAATATACTCTTTGATATCTTTTAGTGCACTCACTAATTGATTACTTACCGTAGAGACTGAAATGCCCATCAATTCGGCTATTTCTTTATAACTTTTATCCTCAAATTTGTTAAGCATCAGAATCTCCTTCCGTTTGGGGCTCAGGGAATCAATTGCTTTGGTCAGCATCTGCTGTTTATCTTTGAAAAACAGCTTTTCTTCGGTATGATAATACAATTCTATCGCTGAAGCCCATATTTCCAATTGAAGCGCCTTGTCTCTTTGCACTTTTCGAAAGAAATCCATGGCTAAATTATCCGAAATATGGTTGAGAAAGGAGACAAATCCCCGGCCGGGATCAATCTTTTCGCGATGAAGCCATATTTTGGTAAATACGTCCTGCAGGATCTCTTCAGCAATATTTTGATCTTTGACCAGTCTGATCAATCTGATATAGATCTTGGGGGAATATTGGAAATAAATTTCATTAAATGAATTAAGGTCTCCATTTTTAAGTTTTTCCAGTGTAACAGCTTCTTTAGGAGATTTCATGTGGTAAATTCATATAATTGGTACGAACGACGAATTTAATATAAAGATAAAATTACTAAATCAAAATCATTGGTAGGCTAAATAAAATTTTATATTTCCTAGGAAATGGCGGGCCTATAGTCTCTTTAATTAAAATTGATTTACAGTAGTTTTTTGATTTAAAATAATATAGGCAAAGCTATCGCTCCATGGACTACTTAGCTATACAATCATTCTCGGGGAAAGCTCGCTATTATTTTTGGAATGCTAAAGTATCTATCTAAATTTGATTTTTTTAGTCGGTTTTTTAAAGGATATCCCTTTATTCGCCATTATATTTGATAGCCTAATGAGGTTTTGGATGTTCTTTGCCGAGCCTGAATTACTGGATTGGATCGACGATTTGGAAGAAAGCGTGACGCAGATGCCTGGAACTACGCTGGGAATACATAACGTAAACCAAATTTGCGTGTTCGGTAGGTGTCATCAATTCGTGGAAGGCATTTGAATAATTGGTAACGAACACCTCCTTTGTGACTACTTGTTTATATTTTCTATCCCGAAAGCTGGGTGAAATTTGACGGTATCTGTATTATAAATAGGAGTTGTAAAAAGACTTATGTCTACTTCAGATCATATCAAAGGATAATGTAAATATCTTTTAAACCAATTCCCTCTGGTTATCATCTCCAGATCAGCTTGAAGGAAGACCTTTCAATAATTTGGAACGTGTTTTCCGTTATAATGAATATCTTTGGGGTATGAATATCGAACAGATCAGACAACCTTTCCTCAAGAAATTTCCCGGAGATTTTTCCAATAATCCTGCGCAGAGAAACACACCAAAAGTTCTATTTGCCACAATTGAACCTGCCGGGTTTGACAAGCCGCGATTAATCACTTTTAACGAGGCTCTTGCAGAGGAAATAGGACTGGGAAAATTTGAGGAAAAGGATCTCGATTTTTTGGTGGGGTCTAAGCTTCCCGATACAATTCGGACCTACGCAACTGCTTACGCAGGGCATCAATTTGGTAACTGGGCAGGACAGCTGGGCGACGGAAGAGCTATTCTCGCGGGAGAAATTACCAATGCAAACGGTAAAAAAGCAGAGATCCAGTGGAAAGGAGCCGGCGCAACTCCTTATTCAAGGCGTGCCGACGGAAGGGCTGTATTGCGGTCTTCGGTACGCGAATATCTGATGAGTGAAGCTATGCATCACTTAGACGTGCCCACTACCAGGGCTTTAAGCCTGGCCTTTACAGGAGAAGATGTTATTCGGGATATCATGTATAACGGAAATCCTCAATACGAAAAAGGAGCTGTAGTCATAAGAACGGCCGAAAGTTTCCTTCGTTTCGGGCATTTTGAGCTGATGTTTGCTCAGGGGGAACACAAGCTCTTGCAGGATCTGCTTGATTTTACGATTGAAAATTACTTTCCTGAAATTGTTTCAACCGATCATCAGAAATATAAAGATTTTTTTGAAAAAGTATGTACCCGAACGGCAGACCTAATGGTGGAATGGTCCAGAGTAGGGTTTGTTCATGGCGTAATGAACACGGACAATATGTCTATCTTAGGTTTAACAATTGATTATGGTCCCTACTCCATGATGGATGAATATAATTTAAATTTCACCCCAAATACAACGGATCTTCCGGGAAGAAGATATGCATTTGGAAAGCAGGGAAAGATTGCACACTGGAATCTATGGAAACTTGCAAATGCCCTTCAGCCGATAATCGAAGATGAAAAATTCCTAGAAAACACGTTAAATAGTTTTGGAATTTATTTTTGGGAAGCCCATGACAAAATGCTCTGCAAAAAATTCGGATTCGATGGGCTCAAAACAGAGGACGAAGACTTTTTTACAAACTGGCAGGGCTTAATGCAGGAGTTGGAATTGGATCACACCTTATTCTTCAATCAATTAGAAAAAATAACTCCAGATACGGATTTAAAAGAAAATTTCAGCCGGGTAGCATATACTGCTTTAAATGAAGAAAAACTCAGAAAACTTGAAGACTTCATCGAACAATATCAATCCCGTATTCATTCAAATTCGATTTCAAAGGAAGAGTCCCTGGAGTTAATGAAAACGACAAATCCTAAATTTATACTGAGAAACTATCTGCTTTACGAGTGTATCGAAGAAATTGATAACGGAAAAACAGAAATGTTAATCAAACTAACGCAGGCTTTAGAAAATCCATACCAAGAGCTATTTCCGGAATTTTCCATAAAGCGGCCTTCGAGCTATGACAATACCCCTGGATGTGCTACACTTTCATGTAGCTCATAACAGCAGGTAATGAATTGTGGTTGTTTTAAGTCTATTTTTTCTCTACCTGATTTATAGATCTATCGTTTGGCTCATAAAAAATTGTGTAAGGGAAGAGCTGGCCAGAATAGAAAAAAACACACAAAAATCTTGATATAGAAAGGTTAAGGTGTTATCTGTCGCAAAAGTGCATTAAAACAAGATCTGGTACAAACCCAAACTAGGAGCAAAAAAATACAGTTGGCCTTTTAGCGTTACGGTTTTCGGTATGGTCATGTCATTGCACTTAAAGCGTTGTTTTTTTAGCTCGTAATAAGCCAAGTAATCCGGACTGGGCAGTTTGCCATTGCGCCAGCCAATCAGAACATCGTCATCGAATTTCGGAATTTCAGTTTTGGATAGATCAAGTTCGCTTTTAAAAAGATCTGTTTGTCTAACGACCAGGGTCTGGTTAATCACTTTAAAGACATCGCAGCGCTCTGTATTTACGATGGTGTAGGGACAAGGTTTTAGCCCATACGGTTTCAGTATTTCCACCTCGTATTTTGTTAAAATTTTCGTCTGCAAACTATCGTTCAGATCTTTCAATTCTTCCAACTTTTTATGCAAGCTATCTGCAATAACGACCGTTTTAAAATCTTCCTGTTTTTTATAATCAGGGTAAAAACACTTTTTGCCGTCGAAATATAAATTTCCTTGTTTATCGATATAAAATGGCTGTGCCCAGTTGTAAATCTTTTCAAATACGATGTTTTTATCTACATCAATAATCTTTACGGGCGAGTTACTGTTGTTGGGCCTTAAAAGTATTCTGTCGTCGCTTAAAAAAACAAGGCTGCTTAAGCCGGTCATATCGGTCACTTTTCTGAACTTGCTATCATCTTTTAGCAAATCGATCAGCTGAGGCACATCGGGGTGCTTATCTTTTTTAGGGATAGGATTACATCCTAAAAACAAGAGAAATACAAAGAAAAGAAGGTATTTCATAAGTTATTCTTTCGTATAATTTGATGCTCCATTGATATCAACCGGTTCACCTAAATACTTTGGTTTTCTGTTTCTTATTACATCTAAAACAGCTTTGGTAACCGATAGTTTTTCCCGAAATGCGTAGTACTTATAACCTGGATAGATACTCCTATCGGCACTATAACCGAATGATTTTATGCCCAATTTATCGCCCAGGTAAATACATCTGTTCAGGTGATATTTCTGGGATACCAAAATTGCCGTATCAACACGAAAGATATGTTTTGCACGGTACATGGTCGAGTAGCTATCAAATCCGGCATAGTCAATGTAAATTTTTGTTGTATCTACGCCATTTTTCTGACAATATAACTTCATTACGGTAAGCTCATCATATTCGTCTCTTCCGTTATCTCCTGACAGTAATATTTTATCCACCTTGTTGTTTTTATACAGCAAAATCCCGACATCCAGCCTATCTTTTAAGTACCTACTTGGCTGATCACCGTTTATACCGGCGCCAAAAATGATGACTACCTTCGCTTTTGGCACATCTTTAAATTCGGTGAAAATCAGCTTTTCTGTTTCGGCCGTTATGTTGCTGTTGGTTACCAAAACAACAACTAGAGCTATTAGGCATAGGACGATAACCGATAAAAGGAACTTTCTAATCTTTTTCATGCACTTGATTTTACAACAATTTATAAAAATCGCTTTTCTTTACCATTTCTATGGAGCTTATATTTTTTTCATCAGAAGCTATTTAACAAACATTCCAGAAAGCAACATATTATCATTAAAATTCAAGGTCACTTTATAGGGTGAGGTTTTAATTTCGATATAATTGGCAAAATCAACCGGGTGATAGGCTATCTTAAGTTTTTCCAACAACTTTAGCACTTCATCAAATTTTAAACCCGGTTTTAAGCCATTTTCAAAGGAAATATCCACCTTTCTAAAGTCGTTGATGGCGTAGCCATTGATGAAGTTCTCCCTTTGATTATCGGGATCATTTTCGCTTACAGCAAAGTAAAAGTAAAAATCATGATAGTTATTCTGATAATAGATTTCGTTAGTTTTTGCCGTAGTCCCATCAATTTCCGTGATTCGTTCAAAACGCTTGTTAGTAGCTGATTTCACAAAGTCTTCTTCTGTTGTTTTACCTACGATCAACGCATTGATGTTCCAATTTTTATCAATTTTTATCGTAGGTTTCTCTTTAACATCTTCTGGCTTGGTCGCATTTTTCATCAAGTCTGCCATGTATTTTTCATTATCGCATCCGCCAAAATCAATTAAACCATTCATGATATCCCAATAGCACGATTTAGACAGATCAGTATTGTTCAAAATGATTAATCTTCTGTAATCTGGAGCATAAAAAACAAATTTATTTTGAGTCTTTATGTTCCAGTACAAACCGTTGTCAGTATTTGGGTTTTTAGTACCCTTACCGTATTTGGCCTCTAGTTTCTTTAAAATATTGGCCTGTAGTTCTGGCGTTTTCAGCTCAATTCTTACGCCGTAGATTTTACTTTTGGCATCGTAACTTTTTAAAACCTCATTTAACTCATTGATATTTTTAGCCGATTTAAGATCAATATGTCCGCCACCAAATCGTGTAATGCTATCTGTTTTCAGCTTCTCAGATTCGATTTGAAAAATAATCCGCTGGCCTTTCAAATCAATTCCATCAAAACTGTATTTCTTTGATTTTTCAACCTCCAACAATAAACTAAAAGGATACTCTACAGTTTCTACACCAATCAATAATGCGTCATCAAAACTGCTTATTTTTTCAATCGGCTCGTTTAAGTTCAAGGTTGCCAAATCTATTTCTCCGCGACCTTTACAAGAAAAAATGAAAGGCAAAATGGCTAGTAATAATAGTTTCTTCATATATGATTATTGTAAAATGGAATATATTAATTGATGATGTCAGCTTTATTTTATGCTTAAATTTAACTGTAAAACCTATAAAAAATTAAACGAATTATAATTCGCCGGCGATAAATTATCATTCGTAGGGTTTTACGGTTTTTTCGGCATTATTGCACCTTGAAAAATGCAGCTATTTTTGATGTGTCACTTTCTATCTGAGTTGATAGCCGGAGCGAACACCGATGGGAACAACAAGGAAATAAAAAATGACATGTAATCTGTACAGTTTCTTTTTCCAAAAACATCGAGTCTTCTCAATAGCGTATTAGATATTCAAAAATTACGGGAAGTAAAAAAAAGCTGCAGAAAAACCTTTGAGAAATTTCAATAGAATAACGTCGATTCGATCAGCACAATTACATTAAAATATAGATAGAAGCACGCAAGCTTTTTCAACTGCCTTTCAAAAACAATTTGGCATGCACCCAGTCAACTAAAATAACTTACATTCATCATGTGTCAATTTTTTTTAATTACACTTATCATTTCTTTTCAATTTTTTTTCTACATAGGAATTACTTAAAATGTAATCAAAACACAAGTTTTTGACCTTTCCAACCTGTATTACGAAGAAACTGTTCCCAAGTAAGGCTTTGGGGATTTACCTGTCTGCTCCATTCGAGGTCACGTTCCTTGCCATAATATCCATATTCAATAGCGTAACTGGCCATCCCCAAAATCTCTCTCACCAAATCATCATTTGATCCAAACTCCGGAAAGTACTTAAGTATATCCTCCCTTGAATATGCGGCAGCATACTCAGCCTTTTTGCCTGTAACTTTTGTAAAAGTTTCAACTATTTCCCCGGGGGAGATCATCTCTCCGACGACCGGGAGCGCCTTACCTGAATATCTCAGAGGATTGGCAAATATTTCCAGGACTGCTGCACCGGTAGCTGTAAGAGGGTCAACAAATGGTGCCTGAAAATCTTTGGGTAAATAAATCGGGAACACAAGGCTGTCTCCTTTTACTTGTGGCGTATAAAATTCAAGCAGATTTGTGAAAAAGAAAGCCATATAAATAAATGAGCTTGTCACAGGCAGTGTCCGGATATATTGTTCGACCCTGGCCTTGTCGGTAAAATGGGGGGCGAACAATTTTCCGCCTGATATTTTATCCACGTTTTCCAAACTGCTGAAAATGATATGCTGTATACCGGCTTCTACAGCAGCATCCGCTAGCTCTTTACCCAATTCAAATTCGTGAGTAGCTGGCGGGGCAATATTTGGCGTCATCAAAAAAACGCCATAAGAACCCCGGAATGCTTCTATAAACGCTTTTTTATAGCCAAGGTCAAGAGGTAAATTCACAAGCTCAACTCCCTGCTCCACCAGCTTAATCGCCTCTATTGAATTGAGCCTGCGGGTAATACCTCGTACCCGATAACGCCCACTTTCCACGAGTGAACGAGTGGCGCTCAAGCCTTGTTTGCCCAAAACACCAACGACGGTGATTATTGGTCTATCATCGTTCTCCAAAGAGGCTGGTCTTTTTGATTTTGATATCATTGTTCGCTATTTTAATTAACTATAATTTTTATAGTTGCAAAACTAATTTTAGCAAAGTACATTTGCAATAACTATCAAAATAGATAGCTGCAAAAAAACACAAGATGAAAATTGAATGTAACAGTGATTATGTAAAACTGAACGAGAGGACCTACCCTTGTACAGTAAGCCTGACAATGGATTTAGTGGGCGGCAAATGGAAGGCAGTTATTTTGTACCATTTAAAGGATGGCCCCAAAAGATATAGTGAACTTCGTAAAGAAATGCCAGCTGTTACGGAAATGACATTGAGCTTGCAGCTGAAACAACTGGAAAAAGACGAATTGGTATCAAGGGAAGTATATGGTCAAAAACCTCCTATCAAAGTCATTTATAAATTAACAGATTTCGGTCAATCATTTGTTCCGGTTTTGGACGCAATTACGGCATGGGGAAATAAAGTTGTCAGTGAAAAAGGCAAGTTTGTGCAGGGAAACATGTAGTCTGTTGATCAATCTCTAAATTTTTCTATAGATATAACACCCTGCTTCTGTAGGATGATCTTGGACAAGATCATCACTATTTTCTTTTCGGATCATATTTATAATCAAAAAATCCACATGCAGCCATAGTGAAAAACATGTCACTTAAGCACTGATATCGTGGCTTGCCTGCATGCTGGAATACTTCTAAGTTTATATCGTTGGCAATGTGCCGCCATCAATCACGAATTCGGTTCCAGTGAGATATCCCGCACGTGGCGAAGCTAAAAAGCCTACCAATTCGGCTACCTCTTCTGGTTTTGCAGGTCTGCCAAATGGTATACCTCCTAAATTTTTCATCACCTGCTGAATGGCTTCCTCAACGGTGATACCTGCGCGCTCTGCTATTTCTTGCATCATTCCTTTTGCTCCATCTGTCTGTATCCATCCAGGCGAAACTGTTAATACTCTTACTCCTTTTGGAGAGACTTCATTAGATAGATTTTTGCTGTAATTGAGTAGTGCAGCTTTGGATGCAGCATAAGGCAATGTAGAATCGTATAGGGGTAGTCTCGCCTGTATTGAAGCGATATGAATAATAACCCCTTCTCCGCGATCCAGCATTTGTGGCAAAAATCCTCGATCTAAACGAACAGGTGCAAGCAAATTTGTATGAATCGTCTTTTCCCAATCATCATCGCTGAGTACAGAAAAACCGCCTCCAGGTGTATCCGATCCCCCCAAATTGTTTATCAAAATGTCAAGTCTCCCGAATTTCTGGAGAACTTTCGAAATCACTTCCTGTGTTTCTCTCGGTTGGCTTAGATCAGCTGAAAGAAAGTGAATGTTTTCGTTGTGTCGCTTGGGTGCATTTCTTGCCGTAACAATCACTGTTGCACCTGCATGCAACAATCTTTCGGCTATCGCCTTTCCGGTCCCCTTTGTACCACCTGTAACTAAAACTATTCTACCTGAGAGTTCATTGTTGAAATTAAATATCTGTTCCATTTTCTTGTATTTTAACACAAATTTCCGGTGTACAAACAATTTGTACAAGTACGGAAAAACGAATTGCATAGGGATAAATTTCGCCCTATTGCTTATTTTAAAACATTGATTTAACTTTGAAATATGTATGAAAAGAAAATACCTTTAAGCTTAAATTGCGGACTAGATTTGATTGCCGAGGTACTCTATGGAAAATGGAAAATCCGTTTACTTTGGTTCATCAATGACGGCTACAAACGTCCAAGCGAATTACAGCGCAAAATTCCTGATGCTTCTCGCCGGGTTTTGAATGTACAATTAAATGAATTAGAAGCTCATGAATTAATTTCAAAGGTGATATTTCCTGTCGCACCGCCCAAAGTGGAATACAGTCTCACCGAATTTGGCAAAACGTTAATTCCAGTAATTTCTGTATTAGGGGCATGGGGTGACGAAAATCAGGAACGATTGCGCCAATTGATCTTAAAGTAAACTCTCTTTTTGAACACTGAGATTGGTTAAAAAAAACAAGAATCAAAAATAAATTACCTTGGAAATATGCATCATGAGCTGACAGTTTAATTTTTATTGACTTAAAAATGCGTCCGAACGAATATTTCGTTTATGCATTTTTCCCCAATCCGAAAGTGCCATAATAACATTTTTAAGGGTTTTGCTGTAATCTGTGGAAATGTACTCTACGACTACTGGCATTTGCTCAGCATGCACGACTCTTTTGACAAAACCGTTTAATTCAAGATCTTTCAATTCATTTGAAAGCACTCGCGCTGAGATGCCCTTAATATTTCTTTGAAGCTCATTAAATCTGATATTCCCGCTTTCCTGCAGAACAATAATAATTTTTAATTTCCATTTTCCGCCGATAACATAAATTGCATCTTCAACAGAAGAGAGATTTTCAGAACATTTTGTAGCTGTGATGGGCTCCTCTAAATCAATTGTATTTTCCATGGGATTAGATATTAAACTAACCTAAAGGTTACTACTAACCTTTTGATTACTACTAACTTTTAATAAGCTAATATACATAATTTTGTTAAAGAAATTTTAACAAAGAAAAATGAAAAATATACTTCACATTATTTCAAGTCCAAGAGCAGAGGTATCTGCAAGTAGAAAATTAGGAAATGCTGTTATTCAAAAAATCCAGGAAAAATATTCCAATAGCATTGTAAAAGAACGCGATCTGACAAAAAGTAAAATTCCACTTTTAGAGGAGGTACATATAAATACGTTTTTTACACCTGCTGAAAATTATTCCGAAGAACAGCAATCAATCAGCAAATATTCGGAAGGTCTAATTTCGGAATTAAAGGAAGCTGACATTATCGTCATTGATTCTCCAATGTACAATTTTTCAGTTCCCGCGACTCTGAGGGCCTATTTCGATTTTACTTCAAGAGCTGGTTATACCTTCAAGTACGATGAAAATGGACCAAAGGGCTTGTTAAACGACAAGAAGCTCTACGTCGCGTTTACCTCTGGAAATGTCTATTCGGAAGGTCCATACCAAATATACGACTCCAATATTCCTTACATCAAAAATATCTTTGGATTTTATGGTGTTTCTGACATCAGTGTGTTCCGCGCAGAAGGTCTTTCAATTCCCGGAATAATGGAGACATCACTGGAAAGAGCAATCAATAATATTACCATTGATTAATATAAGGATCTGATCAGCAATTAATCCTTGTCATTCAAATTTTGGCAAGGATTTTTATCTGGCAGAGGAATCAGGGTTTAACAAGAAAACCGCAAATATATTCAATACAGTTTCCCTCTTTCCATAGAAATGCCGAGATGGGGAACAGCCACTTTTCGTTTTTAGTGCCTAGCATCACTGTTTACTCGTGTTTTAAAAGTTTCAAATAAAAATAGTACCGCTTCAATATTGAAGCGGTACTATTTTATTTTTTTTTATTGTTCTTGATTATCAACGTGTTTATTTTCTTCCATTAATAGGATTTGAACGGGCAGGATTGCCATGAGGCAACTTCACATAATAGGATGTATGGTAGCCATTACCTGGTCTAAAAAAATCGGTGGATATAATCTGGGCTCCACTATTAAAAGCCACATTTGCCCTCGTGTAATCATTGATCTTTGCTTCGTATGTTTCGATATCGGACCGACTACGAACAATATAGCCTTGTTTTACAAGATTTTGAATTTCATTCTGACGTACTAGCGCGTTGTCCAGTAGGATAAAGGATGCAAAACTATCATTGGGTTCAGACTGTACAAACATGATACGTTTTTCAAGATTGGGCCTGCCTTTAACATAAGCAGATTCTAAGTTCATTCCAGCAGTCGCCGGAAGTAGCAAGAAAACAAATTTTCCACGGGATGTTTTAATGGTCGGCCAGTTGCCAGAACGCACTGCCTCACGTAACGTGCTATGCTGTCCACGTACATCATCTGGTGTAATAAGCTTTTCTTTGCCCAATATTTCGACAACTTCGGCATCCAGCTGATCGAATGCCTTCTCGTCAAAAGGAAGAACCTCAGCGCTATTTGGAAAGATTGGTATGCCTTTGTCCTTTGCTTCGACCATGATGAAGATCGGAAGATGTCCGGGGTGTCGATCGGACCAATTTCTTAACGCTTTCAAACCGCCTCGAAAAGTAGCATAATGCGATCGAAAATCAAAATCCGCGATGTGGAGCATCTTAAAACCTGGCTTTTCCAAACCTTCCTTTTGATAGGGCGCCAGATCCGAAACACCCCTACTATTTAATACCTCGTACCCAGCGGGCTTATTGAAACGATTTCCTGTGGGGTCATAATAAACATCCATTTCTAAACTTCGAATCCCACTGTCGAGCTGTACATCAAAAGATGGATGATCATATTTCAACCCCTCGCTCATCGTCATCGTATTTGGATGAAACTCCTTAAATGACGCAAGCTTATCCGCTGGGATTAAGGTGGTCATCTTTTCCATCATTTTTGCAAAAATAGGATCAGCATAGGCGGCAAGACGGGGATCTACAGGCCTAGCATAACTATTATGCGTACCAAGCACCTGAATCTGGTTGATTTTTAACGCGTTAAGCTGCGGAAGCTCAGGTCGCTGAGCATGTATAACTCCAGTACCTAGTACCAGAGTGGACAACGTTGTTAGGATAATCTGTTTGAATTCCATATTGTTATATGTTAAAAAAGTTTTGCGCTGACCCCCACTTGACCACGGACAGAATACCATTCTGCTTGTTCGGCACGATCGTATACACCGTGATAGTAGCGCACAGGGGCTCCAGTGATGTTATTTAATTCGGCGAATAATCTGAATTTCGAATTGATGGCGTAGGAAGAAGAAAAATCTACCGAAAAATTGCTCGAATACCAGCGGTAATGTTCGGGTCCAGCGACCTGACGAATGGCATCAAGATATTTACCTTTGTAGTTGCCGGCAATACGAGCCATAAATTTGCTGTTCTCATAGATCAGGGAGACATTGAACAAGTGTTTTGCCTGTTTGGGAATCACACTTTCATCTTCTATCAATTTTCCTTTGTCAAAGCGCGGAACTTTCGCTTTTGAGTCTGTATAGGTGTAGTTGGCATCTACGCCAAAACCTTTCCATATTCCTGGCAGCTCAGTAAATCTCTTGGATATGCCGGCTTCAAAACCTACCAACCAGGCGTTTTGAAGATTTTCGGGTTCATTTACATTGAATAAAATACCATCAATATCTTGTGTGGATTGATTGGAATAGATCAGGTTGTAAAGTTTTTTGTAAAATGCCCCTGCCGAAACCAAACCTATGCCGCCAAAGTAATGTTCGGCCATTAGATCAAAATTACTAGCAAAAGTAGGCTTCAAGTTTGGATTACCACGGGTGACGATACGGTTGATATCGTCCTGTGTGGTACCTGGATTGAGGCTACCAAAATCGGGACGGGTAAAACTTCGCGTAAATGCCAGCCGAATAATATCATTCTTCGTCGCATTTATTTTTACATGCAACATTGGTAAAAAAGCATTATAGCTATTGTCCTGATTGATTGCTTCTACTTTGGTCGATTTGTCTGCGAGCGTGGATACTTTGTTGCCTGAAAAAGTAACTTTATTGTACTCGTTTCGTATCCCCCCTATAACGGTGAGTTGCTCTGTCAATTTAAATTCTGCAGAACCATAAATTGCGTATACATTTTCCTTCCCTCTGTAATAGTTGGCGGCACCTGATGCGTTGCCCGCTGAATCGACACGGAATGGGTACAGCTTATTTTCGGCAATACCCTCCGGTGATGCAAGTTGCCTGACTGATGCCATAGCTACCTGATCAATAAGCACATTGTTGTAAGGCGATCCTATTTCGGTCAAAAAACCACCCCGGTAAGGATACGGTTCAGTACCTAAGCTGGCTAATGTTGGAGCAGCTCCCGAGAGACCGGCCAAGTAGATACTATAGGGGTTTTCTACCTGTTTATCTTTGTGGATAAACTTTCCGCCAAATTTAACGATCAGTGAATTGCTAGGTGTATATTTCAAATTTATCCCAACACGCTTATTGCGTTCTTGATTTTTGCTTCTGATATTGACAACTTGTGTTAATTGCATGGCTTCTGCGCTAATCGCTGTAGTGGAAGCAAGATGCGGTAGGATATGGTCAATGTAGTCCCCTGATCCATCTGGTGAATCCATGGCGAGGTATTTCTTTCCATCGGAAGCCAAGCCATCGTAATCAACCTTTTGGGAAAAGGTTGCCATAGGATAGTAATCGGGATCTTTAAATTTAAAGGCAGATTTATCCATGCTCAGTGCCCAATCCAATCCAAATCGTTCTGAGAGGCTCGACTGCCCGCTAAGCTCTCCAGAATAAAGGCTCGTATGGTAATCCGCAGCTCTGGTTGTTATGGTTACTGTTTTGGTGTTAAAATAGAAATAATTCTCACGGACACGCTGGGCGTCCATATATTCGCTATAGAGTCCCTTAGCCATGATTTTGTGTTTTTCATTGAAGGCATATTCAAGTCCGCCATTAAATCCCAGTGTACGCCGGCGTGCAATATAATCCCGCAATTGTAGATCTGTGATGGAAAAAACCTGCGTAGCATTACTGTTGGAAAAATCATAGTTTAGATTATATCGGTCCTGGGCAGCTGTTCGATCCCAGATTACTGCCGAAAGGATATAACCCAATTTTCCCTGCGCAACACGGTCGCCAAAGAGAATTGAACTGTTGTACGAGCCGCGCTGAGACTGTCCGTTATAGCCGCCAGCAGCATTGATATGGAGCGTACGTTTAAGGGGAGCTGCTTTGGTAATAAAATTGATCGACCCTCCGATTGCATCTCCTTCCATATCTGGAGTGATTGCTTTTGACAGCTGCACATATTGAATCATCTCTGAGGGGAAGATATCCATTTGAATCCGCCGATCTGCATAGTCAAGACTAGCGGAAGGAAGCCGGTTCCCATTTAACAAAGACGCACTCCACTGAATGGGTGTGCCACGTACGGAAACGTATCGCCCCTCCCCTTGATCTCGTTCAATGGAAACTCCCTGAATGCGTTGTACTGCTTCAGCGGCATTACGATCGGGTAATTTACCAATAGCATCCGCAGCCAATACCTCCATAATGGCATTTGCGGTTTTTTTGATGTTCAATGCCTTCAGCTGAGAACCTGCTGAAGAACCGACGACAACAACTTCGCCCAGGCTATTATTGGATGGCTGCAATTTGGTTACGCCCAAATGAATCCCGTCGCCTGCAACAAGTGTATCTAACCTGAATGCCTGATAACCGGTATAGAAAATAGCAACTTGAACAGGTCCCTTTTCTTTTAAAATCAGTGTAAACTTACCATCGAGATTTGTTTGTGCGGTCAACTTCCCGGCCTGTATTGTAGCACCGGGCAATACCTCATTAGTCATTGAAGTGACAATCCCTGTAATTTGTTGTGCCCGTAAAAAAAATGGCATCAACGAAATCAAAAAGAGTAATGTTCTTTTCATATCATGTAATCAATTTTTGTTATTTGCTACGAAATTGATATTTAATGAGATGCCCGTCGTCTTTCTCGATAAAGAAGTACCACCAATTAGTGATAAACATCATAAAACATTTATTTAGTGATACTTACAAATATTAATATTACATTAAGATTAAGTTACCGATAAATTGGTACACTGATCGCGAAGTAGAAAAACTCTTTTCAGGATGGACTAATACATGTTTTTTCCAGTCCGACGGACTAGAAAATTTCATTAGGTATTAACGAGGTTATATTGTGGCTTCGCCTTGAGATAGGCCGAGGGCGTGCAGCCTTGAACCTTTTTGAAATACTGATTAAACGAGGATTTGGAATGAAATCCAGCCTGAAATGCCATCGCAAGTATATTGATGTTTTCTCCTTTGCTTTTATACAGATCCATTAATGTAACAACTTCCTTAATTCGATACTCATTGATATACTGATAAAAGGACTTTTCCCGGTACTGATTTAACGTTTCGGAAAGATGGTGACGTGATACATCAGCCTTTGCTGCAAGAATCTCCAATGTAAGACTGGAATCTAAAAAGACTTTGTGCTGGGACATCAGATTTTCTACCTTCGCTAAAATGCTAACATAATCTATACCGGCATTCTTTTCATTTTCCTCAACAGATGGATATTGGGATTTATCCGTCGAGCTGTCCAACCGATCTTCATGCTGAAGGTCAAGAACACGCAGTTTTATTTGCTTCTGCTGATGTAAATGGACATACAGAAAGGAGTTTACTTTGACATAAATAATAGAGATGCAGATGACCGCCAATATAGAATAGATAATTAACCGGAGCCACAGATGGATAAAATCAAAATAGGTGGATATATCAAATATTCGAGTCCAGATGGAGATGACTAAAAATGCGAATCCAACAAATAGGAACAGGGAAGCGGCCAGTCTAGCCATACGTTTTTCAAGCTTCCAAAATGCCGGTATCGTATGTGTCTTAGCCAGAATTTTTAACGGGTACACAAGATATAATACGGTATATGCATAACCAGATATTGAATTGTAAAGTTTGATGAATGTTGGGAGTTCACCAGAATGGGTAATCACATAGGCAGCAACCCAAAAGTAGCCGAGAGACGCGCCTATCGACGGAAACATCGCTAAAAGAATATCGATCGGCTTTCCCTTATCTTCGAGATAACGCGTGTAGCACCATAACAAACCGGGGTATGCCAATGCGATAAATGTATTGAACTGCTGATGGATTTTTGAATTGGGCCAAAAGACGTTCAATGCAAAACTGATTGCTAGGTGCAAAAAAATGGAGGCTAATAAATAAGAAAGGATATTATCATGCTGCCCATTATTTTTTTTGTCCTTCAATAAAATTCCCAAAGCCATTAAGGCCTGGGTTGCCCCTACAATAATAATATAATTCACGTTCTTAATCTGATTAAGCTGTTTTGCAAAGTTAATAATCAGGTATTATCAAATTGTTAAATGTGCTACCTTATCAAATCCTCAGCCTCATATTTATCAGAATTAAATTGTAACTTAAAAGTTTATAACGATTACATAAGTTTAGGTTCAACATGACTTTTCTCCATAAATATCTCTCTTTTATTACATGCATAACCACCTTACTATTTTCGATAAATGGATTTGCTCAAGAGAGAGCCGGAACAGACAGCACAGTAATGGCGTTCCAATTCGTTGATAGATTACTTCCTGAGGGCGACTATGACGTAGACGTGTTGGGCTCTCCTCCTTTGAGTGCCGCCGAGTCTGAAATTCTCAGAAAAATGAAAATTGCCATTCAACAGAATGAAGATTGGTTTCTAAAAATAATGAGTGGATTAAAACCTGGGGAAGCTATGCCCTATCACAAAAATTTAGGTGTCAGCGAACAGGAGTACGCGACATTTATGCAGGTTTCACAATCGGTAAAAATGGACAAAATAGGGAGTGTAAAGCTTAAGATCATTCGCAAAGACAACAGCATCTATTTCATGCCCGAAGACTTTCCACATTATTTAAAAGAGCTCGAAATTCATCTTAGGGACTATACGATCCTGATCGACAGCATACCGGTGAAATACAAAAGTCAACGTATCATGGACAGCAAGAATACAACACTAGTTGCGGGGCCATGGAAGGGATATTCCTGGGATTTTGAAGAAATTAGGAAAGAAGGACAACTAGTTGCGGATCCAGATAAGATGGATCCATCAGCAATCAAGACGCTCGATATAAAATCGGTAAAGCTGACTATTGGCAAGCTCGACCAAAATGACCAGTGCTTTCTTTATCTAAAAAGTGATATTGTTAATAAAGGTCATGTTCTCGCAAAACAGGATATTGCACTCCTGTTAAAAAAAGAATAAGTTAAATCCAGCTTGCTAGCTTTTTCATTCCTCATCAAGCGGAAGAAATTCGACTTCATCAATAAATGGAACAAGTGCTATTAACAACTGACTGATTTGATAGGCAGCTTCTCTCTATACAAAAATACGCAGCATTGCAATGAAAGGCCACTTAGCGTTTTTTCTGAGTGGCCTTTTAGGAAATCCTATAAACAGCTGACCATCGATTAGTTTTGCAGATTCGGATTATTATTCAGTTCGTTTAGAGGTATTGGAAATAAAAAATATTTGCTGTTTGGAGATATGCTGGTTCCATCCGGAAACTTGAGAATATAATGTCCCATTACAGCTACTGTCTTGCCAGCGTCATCCACAAAGGTCTCATTGGCTTCGCGACGTACAGGCGCCGTTTGCGTCCGAAGAATATCGTAAAGACGGAAGCCTTCGCCCCATAGTTCTTTACGGCGCTCCAATAAAACTTCCTGTACCGCCTTTGTTTTATCGAAATTCGCGACATCAAGATCCTGCAAAGCCCGTTTACGTCTTAATTCGTTTAAGAGGTCTATAGCCCCTTTTATATCATCCAGACGAGCTCGACTCTCCGCTTCGATAAGCAGTTGTTCCGAAGATCGCATTAAAACGATATGTCCATCGCGGTTGGGGTGTTTATTTCTGAACTTACGGTAACGATAAGAACGATAGATCGCCTCAGCAGGTTGCTTGGCAATCTCAAAGAGCGATTTACGCACATCGCCAGTTGTAAATAAGCTGATAAAATTGGGGTCAGGAATAATGCTATTATAACCAAAATATAGGTTTACACCTTTGGCGTCTGTCGCATAGGGAGTGGTCTCAATATAGGCTAAGAAAGAAGCGCCACCCAAATTTTGCGTGGCGGTCTGTGGGTGTCCCCAGATCCACTCCGGATTACTGACATCGTTAAATCCTTCCTTGTACTGCTCCGCCGTCATAATCGGATAACCGGCACGTGCTTTTGCTGCGTAGTCACGGGCTTGGGCCCAATTTTCCTGCGTCAAATATGTCCTGGCCAGTAGACCGTAAACGACATTGAGGTCGAGTCTGTTCTTCACTTTCCGTTTGAAACCCACCAATAATTTTTCGGCTTCCCTCAAATCGGAAATAACCTGTTCATAAACCTCTTTCACTGTTGCCAGAGGTTTGGGAACTGTCGTTGGTGTCGTCGGTTCGGTATAAATCGGTATTGCCTTAGCATTTGGATCTTTCACATAGGTAAACTGATACTGACGCACGAGATTGAGATAATTCAGCCCCCTCAAGGCATAGGCTTGCCCCTTGAGGTGTTTTAGACTTTCTTTACTGTTATCGTCAATTTTTATATTGGCTATCAGATTATTGGCATGATCGATAGATTTATATTGCAAGGTCCAAAAGAAAAGTGCCCGACGGGTAGTATTGTCAAAAGGATCTTTATAGGGATATGAGTCGCGAAAACCATAGCGGCCATCCCGTGCTATAGCGTCCTCTCCCATCACTTCATGTGTGAGGAATATGGTGGGGAGTCCAGGATTGTCTTGAGAGGTGCTATTTTCAATCAAAAAACGGATTGATCCGTTGATAAAGGCATCAATATTATTCTCAGAAGAAAATACCTCAGGAGTCGTAATCTGGGTTGCGGGAGCAGTCTCGAAGAAACTGTCACGGCAGGATGAGAGTGCCAATAAAGGGAAAATAATGGTGATATATTTTAATTTCATGGTAAATCAAATATGGGTGTTAAAAGGAAACATTTAGAACAAGAGCGTATGACTTTTGTGCCGGATAGCGATAGTAGGTAACTCCACCTACTGTTTGCTCTGGGTCCAGGCCCTGAGTTCCATAGAAGGTCAATAGGTTTTCACCAACAAAACGTATCCGGACATCAGAAAGAGACCATTTTGACACGAGATTACGCGGAATCGTATAGCTTAAGCTCAAATTCTTTAGCCGTCCATAGCTTGCACTCCTTAGAAAACGTGTAGAGGGGATACTATTCCAGGAATCGGTCACGTAAGACAATCGGGGGAAATCGGTATCTCTATTTTCGGGCGTCCATCTATTGAGGGCCTCCTTGGACCAGCTTCGTCCCGGTGCTGAACCCACATGCATAATCATGGGTTGATCACCATCAAAGATTTTCCCTCCCAAACTATATGAAAACAAGAAAGATAAATCTATTCCTTTGTAGCTAAAGCTGTTACTAATTCCTCCATAGAGATCTGGCAATGAGCTTCCTTCAAAATAAAACGATGCTTCATTTTGATTCGTTGTCGTCGTACGCCCGGTTATATTTCCTGTTGCATCTTTTACATCCTTATACCAGGTCGCCTTGCCTGTCTCCGGATCTACTCCGGCCCATTCCTTGATATAAAAGTCATATATTGAACCTCCTTCAACCATTTTTTTAGTGTTACCATACTGCCCAATGGATCCAGTGAGAATTTCCTTTTGTGGTAGTTTGGTGATTTTATTCTTATAGTGCCCCACATTTGCTGTAATAGACCATCTGAAATCTTTGTTTCGAATAGGTATCCCTGTAATCTGCGCATCAATTCCGCGATTGCTTAGGGAGCCAATATTGGCATCGATCCCGCTATAACCTGTAGACGGTGAAAGTGGCTTTTGGAAAAGCAGGTCTTTTGACTGCCGGTCATAGACATCAATCTGTGCTACCAACCGATTGTTGAATAAAGCGATATCAGCACCGATGTTGAGATTAAGATTTGTTTCCCATTTTAAGTCCGGTGTGGGTAAATCGGAAGGCAAAAGCCCCAGATTGTCTAAACTATTATAAATAGAATAAAATCCTCCATAGGCGTAGTTACCAACTTTATCATTTCCTTGGGCTCCATAACTAGCTCTAAGATTCAGGTTGTTAATCGTGCTAATTTCTTTCAGGAAGGATTCTTTTTTCACGTTCCAGGCCGCACCGACGGACCAGAAATTACCCCAACGTGATTGCTTACTGAACCGGGATGAACCGTCTCTACGGTAGCTCGTAGAAAAATGGTAGCGGTCTAGATAATCATAATTTACCTGTCCCAACCAGCTCGCGAGCTTGTAATCGGAAGAAGTCCCGTTAAAAACACCACTCAGTGTTCCTGCGGATGGTTCCGTTTTACCAAGCACCTGAAAACCAGTACGGTTACCTGATAATGAAGAAGCTCCTTCTACATAGATTTCGGGGCCGACCAGAGCACTGACGCTATGCTTATTACCAAATGTAGTCGCATAATTCAGAAAGCTATTGACCGTATAGTTGAGCGTGCGGCTCGAACTTCGGCTCGCGGATCCCGCTCCATCTGTAAGGACTCCGGTACTATAGTACGAATGCGAATAGGTATGTGAACTTGTGTTTCGGTAGTCTATATTGGCCGAGGTTTTCAGGAATAAATTGTCCGCAAATGATATTTTGATATTGGTACCCAACAAAACTGATTCATTGTTGGTACCGGAAATTGCATTTTCTGCGCTGCCTAAAATATTTGAACCGCTTGCAGCTGTAGTTGGGCGCCATAACCCATAATCCCAGATCTTATTGC
The DNA here is from genome assembly GCF_002933815.1 of Sphingobacterium sp. HMA12. GTDB lineage: Bacteria > Bacteroidota > Bacteroidia > Sphingobacteriales > Sphingobacteriaceae > Sphingobacterium. Next base: position 531,575 of record NZ_BEYR01000001.1, on the reverse strand, counting down.
CCTGTTCATCCAGTACATAACTGCCATCAGGATTGCGTTGATAGACGGGATACAGATCGGATACCAAACGCTGAAAGTTAGCAAAGTTGCCGGTATTGCTGTCGCTCTGCGTAGGTGCACGTTGAAAGCCTGATGACAGGGCAACATTCCCCCCAACTTCAAACCAATTATTGACCTTTGACTGTATATTTGTTCGGAAATTATACCGCTTGAAATCAGCCGTACGAATCCAGCCCTGCTCATTGAGGTAACCAGCAGAAAGATAATAACTTGTACTTGCCCCACCACCACTCAAACTAAGGTCATATTGCTGGCGTATCCCCCTTCGGGAAATTGCTTTTCCCCAGTTATCGTTCCAGAGTGATGTTGCTCCAGCAACCAGCTTTCCATCAAGACCCACAGGCTTTGGATAGTTAGTCCCAAAGATGTTTACTTTAAGCGCTCCATCTACCAAATAATCGGTAGCGTACTGGGCAGCATCGCCGGCGGATTTTCCTTGATCCAGCTGCGTATTACGGATTGCTTCCCATTGCAATTCATAGTACTCCTGTTGGGATAGGTATTCATAATCCTTCACGGCCCTACCTGTATAACCGTAATTGGCCGAAAAATTAACTGTGGTCTTACTGTTCAGTTCACCGGATTTTGTTGTGATCACGATAACGCCATTTGCACCACGCGAACCGTATAATGCGCTTGCTGTCGCATCTTTTAAAACCGAAATGGAAAGGATATCTTTGGGATTGAGACTATTGGGATTGGCGCCGGGTGTACCATCTACGACATAAAGTGGTGCTGTTGATGCGTTTACAGAACCTACCCCCCTGACAAATAGTTCGGCGTCACTCCCAGGCTGACCTGCTGCAGCAATAGACTGTAGCCCGGGCACCGTCCCCTGTAAAGCTTTCCCGATCGTCGTAATCTGTAGATTATCCAATTCTTTACCACTTACCGTAGCTACAGATCCGGTGTAACTTGATTTTTTAGCGGTAGTATAACCTACGACCACGGTCTCCTCAAGTGTATGATCCACAGGTTCAAGTGCAATAACCACTGGAGAATGATCTATGACCAAGGTCTGACTGGTATACCCCACAAAGGAAATCGTAACCGTAAAAGGCAATTTCTGTCCGGTTACAAATTGAAATTTTCCTAATTTATCGGTGGTTACATGATGGGTTACGTCCTTTAGACTTAAGGTTGCACCAGAAAGTGGCTTTCCGCTGGCAGCGTCCTGTACAACACCGCTGAGCACAGCATTTATAATGGACTTTGTTTGCTCCTGTGCGAAGGAAGGTGCCACAACTCCACTCCCAGCTAATGAAAGAAGCAAATAAAATAAGCTCGATTTTCTCATTGTTTTTTTCTGTTTGATGTTTTTTATTTGTTCTTTATTCGCCGTAGATTTCCTTTAATTTTTGCAATAGGGCGTCGCCTTTAATGTTTCGGGCCACGATAATCCCATGCTCATCGATAAGAAGGTTGCTCGGGATAAAGCGGACACCATACAACGCTGCAGCTTCCGTATCCCAGAACGAAAGATCAGAAACCTGAGTCCAACCCAATCCATCGTCTTTAATGGCTTTTAGCCAGTCTGCTTTTTTCTTATCCAGTGATACGCCAAAAACGCTAAATCCATGGCTTTTATATTTCTGAAAAGCCGCAACGATATTCGGATTTTCCCGACGGCAGGGACCACACCAGGCTGCCCAAAAATCAAGCAGTACATATCCTTTGCCAAGATGCTCACTGAATCGTATTTTATTTCCATCGGGACCGGTAGACACAAAATCCAAAGCTTTATTACCTGGTAACACGGCTCGCTGTTTTAAGATTAAATCTTTCAAGATGCGTACATATTGTGTTTGTTGTAATGAGGCATCCAGTAATTTTGTATGTTCTTCAAGTTCATCCGGCGACAGATTATAAGAATAGTTGCGGAACAACGCATATGCAGCGACAATAGATTTGGGATCCGCCTCAATAAACTGCTTGGCAGTATACTTACGTTGCTCTTTATTTGCATGCTCAAAATAAGCTTGGGCTTTTGATCCTTTCACGGTAGCATGACCGCCATTTTCTCCAGACTGGATGAGTACTTCAATTGGAGCATCTTCCAAGAAAAGCTGGACAGGATAGCTTTCTTCATTCAACTTCAGACCATAGAGTTCGGGTAACTGCACTTTCGTTCCGAAACTAAACTGCCCCTTATTGACCGAGGCTGAATCAATCGTCTTAAATACTTTATTATCATATTGTTGCAGATATATTTTACCTTCTTTCAATCCTTCTATTTTTCCAGTTAAACGTAGTGCTGCTACTTTTTGGGCCGATGCCTGTGTGATAAGAAACAGCATCGAAAAAGTAAATAATGTTAGTTTATTTTTCATCTATTTAAATTATTTAGGAGTGTTAATTTTTATTGATATAAATGGAATCATCTATCTTCTTATGCCAGATTGGAGAACCTGTCCAAGCAAGACGGCATTAGAAAAGCTACGTGCATTGCAAAAGGAAATACCGCGGAATAAGGGATCGTCAACAAAATATACAATACGTCCGTTCCCACTATTTTCGACAAGAATGCTGGCTGTACCTGCGATTTTACTTTGGTTTTCGGCCGATACATAACCATTCAGTAAGGGAGACTTACTATAAATTGCAACATTATTGTAGGCCTGATCACCCAGATCAACAAAAAGAGTGTGGTTGCGGTAAACAGGTTTTGTTTTCTGGGTGTAACCATAACCGATGGGATGTGTTCTGTCAATTTCAGTGTTAAAATAAGTTCCACCAATACGTTTTGTTCCTTCCCGACCTTGAGCGGAGGCATAATCAAAGCGTTCCTTTGTTTTCGTTGGTTTTTCCTCTTTCGGCACGACACTACTGCTCCTCCCGTCGAGAAATTTAAAAGAAGCAATTTTTTGTCCTGCAAGCCATTGTCCGGTACGTCCAAAAGCAATTAATGTCCCTCCATTTTTTATCCAGGTCCGGATACGCTCAATAGCAGCCGAATTCAATCCGGTATACTCACCGCTAGCCAATACAAGCACTTGATATTCCTCGAGGTTTACACGGCTAAATTGATCAATATTTAACCGTAAAATGGGCTGTTCCAATTGGCGCTCAAATGTATACCACACTTCACCGGCCTCATAAGCACTAATCCCATTTCCGGTCAAAAGCAATGCATTTTGAGGTGCGAGACTTTTAAATCCATTACTTCCGAGATCTATTCCCTTCCCACTGTATCCCGTGGAAGCGGATGCAATAGTTATATTTCCTCTTTTATTCAATTTCTGTAAGAAATCAAATAATTCATCCGCTGAGATGGGCTGGCCCTGTATGGGAATTAACAAGCTTCCATAATCAAACCCAATAGTCTTGCCCTGATCAGACAGCTCAAAAGGACTGCTAGCTGATTTTACAAGAATTCCGCGTTGTAGCAATTGAGATAACAACCAAGCTGCTCCCTCCTGCCGCCAGTCTACGAGATAGGCATAATTGCTCCTCGTCAATGCCACAGCGGATGTATTGGTGACAGAACTTTGATCAGTATCTCCATTTTCCAACACTTGTTTCAGACCGGCATAAGAGAAGCCATAGAGGTAGGCAATGGAATTGCCCGAACCATCATAAAAAACGCTATCCACATAAGTTTTGTTTTCGTCAAAGATGACTTTGACAAGCCGATAGTTTGCCTGGGCAGTCGGAATAATGATGGAAGTTCCTTTCTCAAAATCTTTACCATCTACCTTACGGTCACGATTGTTCGTTATGTAGCGGATTTGATGCCTGGCAAGAAGTTCTTTGAAATGTGCTGCAGTGTTATTATTATACTTTAGATCCACCAAGTAGCCTTTAACTGGATCTTTTTGGGCCAATTCGAAAGCCGACTGGAAGAATCTCAATTGATTTTCCAAAAGCGACGCACGATGATCAATAGATGCGCTAATGCTCGCCAATGCTATTCTGAAATGATTTCGAACAGCAAAGGGATAGGTTAGATCGCCATTGCTTGTTCGTTGAAAGAGACCCCGTGGACTTGCCTGCTCAAAGAGAACTCCTAGGCTTCCCACATGATCAGGATAGGTAGATCCATAGGTTGGATTGATATTGTCAAATTGTTCTTTGGTGAAATAAAAAGATCCAATTTCATCCAATGCTTTGGCATAGTAAGCGGCGAATTTCTGATTTAGCTGATAGGTACTTTTAGGGACTAAGGGAGATTCTTGAGCATCTGTCTTTGTGGGTTCGAAGAAGAACGAAGATGCAGCCCCCATCTCATGGAAGTCGCCTTGAAAATGGGGCAACCAATGCTGGAAGTAGCTGACACGCGCTTTACTTTCGGGATTTACCTGGTTGATCCAATCGCGGTTTAAGTCAAACCAATAGTGGTTTGTTCGGCCCCCGGGCCAAGCTTCGTTGTGCTCTCTATCCAAGGGGCTTCCGTTTGGTGGAAATGTTGTATTAGCATTGACCCAATTGACATACCGATCATAACCATCTGGATTACGAACCGGATCTATAAAAAATATTCCTTTTGTAAGTGAAGTCGCAACAACAGGATCTTCGGACGCTGCTAGGTAATAAGCGGTTAAAATAGATGCTTCAGCAGCAGAGGTTTCGTTACCATGCACACTGAAACCCAAAAACACCAATGCAGGCTGTGCCTCATTGGACTCTATCCGGTTCTCTTTTGCTTTGTTAATCGTTTCAATATGCTGTTGACGAATTTGTTCGCTATTGCGTATGTTGTCGGGTGAAGAAGCTTTAAGCACGACCAATGGTCTGCCTTCCCAGGTATGACCAATCGTATCTATCTTGATCCGGTCAGAACGTTGCTCAAGTATCTTAAAATAATCAACAATCTGGTCATAACGGGTATGACGGTGACCTATTTGATGATTGAAAAATTGACTTGGTGTGGGGATGTGTGTTACAAAACGGCTTCCTTCCGGAAAATAATAATCTTTCTCCAAGCTTTGACCACCGGATTCATTTTGAAATACTTTGGGCACCGAGCCTTCCTGGGCAGAAGCAAAAAGAATACTACTCCACAGAAAAAAAAACAATAACGAGCACTGGAAAAATACTTCGTATTTTTTCATAGGGATGAATTAGTTTAATAAGTGAATACTGACAAGTAGGATGATGCTACTTGCGGCATGACAGATAATAAGAGAAACACGACCCCCTATTATGCATTAAAAAAGTCTAGAAGAAAAAATTTAAGCGCAATAGCGCATTCGAAATGGAGTAAGGATAAATCGAATGTTTTTCAGGTTGTGAATGACGGAAAAGGTTGATCTTTGTGGTTTCATTTGAACTTTGTTTTTGTTAGGTTGTATCGCTGCCAACGCCAATTGATAAACGATGTGATCACAAATATAAAACATCTTATTGATAAATACTACTAAACAAGTAGTCTTTTTTTATTTTTGTCTGGAATCATTTATAATCTATTCCACATAAAAAAGTTTATCAGCTCAAATTGAAAGAGATTCAAGTGAGAAATAAGTTGTCAAGATACTGCATGCAAGAGCCAACAAAAGGTAATACAAAAAAATATCTATTTCCTTTCTGAGCTTGATCCCAAAAACAATGACAAACATCAATGGGCAAATCGCAATAAAAATAAAGATACCTGTTGCAAGCACATCAAAAGTATCCTGATTATAATTCATAAGCAATAACATGATCCCGATATAAAACAGCCAGACAACAAATGGCGAGACAAAGCACAGCAGCAACCGCCATGGTAATTTGAACTTAAGATGATTAGGAACAGTCCTACGATAATTTCTATATAACAAAAAACATATACCCGCCATACATAGGATTAAAATTGCTAACTGCATATAAGTGTTAAAAATGGTATCAGAACGGGTATTGATATTTGAAGAAGATTGGAGTTGATCCTGTCTATAGTATTTGATATTAGTTGTTTCCCCATTAACAAATGTCTTTATAACCTTATCGCTACGGATGGTATCCCTAATAATCCAGGTGGAGTCTTCCAGTCCCATCTTATAAAACCCTTCAATGATGGGCTTACCTCCTTTTGTTCTGATGAACCGTCCGTCCAGTCGTCCGCCATTAAATCTTAAAGAATCAATCCCCTGTTCGGTATTGACAGTTAGCAAGGTTATTTTTTCAGAAGCAACTAGGCTGGCACTATCTGCTATACGATGTAAAACATCGATATCCAGCGTGTTGACCGATCGGTTCTTATTGTAATCATCGTTCCGCACTGGTCTACCGGTAGATAAGTAATTTATTTTGACAACAAGTAAGGAATCTCTATTATAAAATTCGAATTCATCATGGGAATTAAGATCCTGGATTGTCGGATCTTTTAACAGGACATACTGCGGCTGATCGAAAGATTGGAAATATCTTTGCTGACTGGTAGCACAAAAAGAGAAAATCGCGGCAGCACCGATAAAGTAGCTACTCCATCGAGTCATTAACGCTGGACCAATGGACTGCTGTGAATCTCTTTTTGTGTAGAACCATGCCAACAACAACATAGGTAATGCGATCAGATCGGAAAAATCAACGGTACGGCCAATATGCAAATATGGTTTCATGAACTGAATAATATCTGAGGAATATTCACTTTTCCAAAAGACAAATAAGACCGCCGTGGAGATAAAAATCAGTAATTTTTGTTTAGGGAAGATGGCGGAGCAGAAAATAGGAAAAATAAAAAGTCCACTGAAATCGGAAAGTTTTCCGGTAAAGGTATTGGGGAATGCCGCTTTCAGAAAAAAATCATTGATAATCAATAGGACAAGAAAAAAAATAAAAAGCGGCGAAACAAGATGCTTTAAGCGTTCATACATATTTTAGCGTTTACATTTTCTATTGATACCTGTTTATACAATTTGGTAACCTGCTTGCCGTATCTAACTTATTAAATAGCTTTAAAAAAACAGAGGCCAGAACAAGTTAAATTTCAATGCCTCAGTAATATTCTTCATCCATAACAATTTGAGAAAGTATTAAATGGAGAACATAAAAATATATGCAATTTCTATTCGTCATTAAAATTTAATGGATTAATCCTATCTTTAATACTCGAAATATTTAAATTTTATGAAGGCACATACATACGAAACACAATCAACAATTACTCCTGAAAAAGCATTAGACTTCTTAAAAGAAGGGAATCAGCGCTTTGTCAATAATCTAAAAGCAAACCGGGATCTTCTCGAACAGGTAAATGCTACCCGTGAAGGGCAGTGGCCATTTGCTGTGGTGCTAAGCTGTATAGATAGCCGTACTTCTGCTGAACTTATATTTGACCAAGGTCTGGGTGATATTTTCAGTATCAGAATTGCCGGAAATTTTGTCAACCAGGACATTCTAGGTTCAATGGAGTTTGGTTGCAATGTGGCCGGTTCCAAACTTGTTGTCGTATTGGGCCATACCAAATGTGGCGCACTGAAAGGTGGATTGGATGCTGCACAAATCGAAGGATTGGGCATGGACAACCTGAACCATTTAGTCAATCATTTTGACGCTATTATCAATGAAGTAATAGATGAGGACGAAGAACGTTCATCAAAAAATAGTATACTGCTGGAGAAATTAAACCAGCAGAATATCAAACACGCCATTAAAGACATTCGCAGACAAAGTTCAACTCTTCGGAAGCTTGAAGAAGAAGGTAAGATCAAGATTGTCGGTGCGAATTACGATGTTGAAACTGGAAGCGTAAGTTGGCTGTAAAGTTATCTCAAAAATTGCGATCAACTCCTTTTGAATATAAAATTCCGATCATTAGGCAAAGGAACAGTATGGCATAGGACTTGATTACAGGTCATTCAATATATGCAAAAAAGGCCGTCCGGAAAGTATCTGAACGGCCTTAAATTTTTTATCAACTCACCTTTTTTTTGCGTACTTCAATAATCGGATCGACATAACTTTGCGACCTTTACGGGAAGAGCCAAGGTAGGTTAACTGACGAACATTCGATTTACAAAGACATTCAAATTGTTTATGATGGATTAAAGGAAACGTATTCAGAAAATCGGATAATAGTTTTAGGCCAATCCATGGGCACAGCCCTCGCTTCATACTTAGCTGCCCACAACGATCCAGATCTTTTGATCCTCCAAGCGCCATATTATAATTTAAAAGACTGGATCAATGATATCGCTCCTGAATTGGATACGTCCAATATTCCATATTACTTCGACAATGCGTATTCTCTGCAAATGGTAAAATGTCCAGTGATTATTTTCCATGGGGACAAGGATTCTGCTGTATATTATGGTTCTGCTGTTAAACTATCGAAGCTATTAAAAACCACTGATCAATTTATTACATTACAGGATGAAGGGCACAATGATTTCTCAAAAAACAAAGTTTATTTAAGTTCAATAGCATCGATTCTGAAAAGGAATAAATTAAAGTAAAACAACAATCTGTTTCCGAGCAAGACTAACTAAGAAACCTATTGAATATTTCTATTTTCTCCATGATGTAAAGCGCTGTTTGAACAATATTAGACACTAGAACTCTTGCGATATGCTTTGAGACTTAACCCTTTATGCCTTTTAAAAAATTTGTTGATGTGGCTCTCATCTGCAAATCCAAATTCATCGGCTATTTCATTTATGCGCCTATCGCTGAAACGCAAGCGATGCTCAATCTGCCGAACCCGATAAGACGAGATGTATTGCTGTAGGGACTCATTACACTGCTTGCGGAAATAGCTACCGAGGTAAGTTGGCGATAAACCGAACTGTCCTGCTATGGATCCAATTTTCAGACGGTCGGGACAACGGATATGCTCCTGTATGTAATCCAGAATATTCAATATACGAACATCGGTATTGGATGAAAGATTTTCTGGTTTGATAACCGAAATATTTCTGGCTGCTATGACGATAATTGCGTTGACAAGATGCCTTAAAAGATCTTCATGATAGACATTATTGCGGTCAATCGCACCTCGTATGGCATCCATTAGGGAAGCAACCGTCTGCTTGTCATCTGTATTAGCCAAAACAGATCTGGAAAGATGGGATGCATAGTATAATAAACATTCAATATGGTCAATACTCTGCCAACTGTATGCCTTTACATAACTTGCTGCAAACCGGATCACCATAAATTCGCAGGTACTCTCAAGATCAAATGCATGAAAATCTTTGGGTGTGATCAGAAAGAGATCACCGACACTAAAAGCCAGGCGGTTACCATTAATCACATGACTTCCCTTGCCCGATATGACATATACAAATTCAAAAAAATTAAACTGACGATCCCGCAAAGGACAACAGTCTACTTTTTCGTAATAAACCTCCAATGACTTGTACAAGTTCTCTCTGCCCATAGGTACAAAAATACCTAAATAAACTTGAAATATACCTGTTTTATAGTTTTTTATCGGTCTATTTTTGTGTCAATCAAATAAAAACAAATGAAAGCAGTTGTACTGAAAACATTCGGGGGAATTGAAAATCTATGCTATACAGAAATCGAAAAACCTGAAATAAAAGCCAATGAGGTAATGGTCAAGGTGAAAGCGATCAGCATTAATCCGGTGGATGTCAAAGTGCGCAGTCGACTGGCACCGCTGGCTGAAGATCTGGCAAAATCCCAGCCGCTGATCCTAGGCTGGGATATCTCAGGAGAGATTACCGAAATAGGTGATGCTGTAACTCACCTCACTATCGGGGATGAGGTATTTGGGATGATCAATTTTCCTGGCCAAGGGAGAGCCTATGCGGAATATGTCGCCGCAGCGGCAGACGAGCTTGCACTGAAACCTCAAAATATAAGTCATACCGAAGCGGCCTCATGCACACTGGCGGCATTGACGGCTTGGCAGGCTTTCAATAGCTACGGTAAACTGAGACCAACTGACCGCATCCTTATCCATGCCGCATCTGGCGGTGTGGGACATTTTGCCGTACAGATCGCAAAGTATATCGGCGCGCACGTCATCGCAACGGCTTCGGCAGCAAATAGAGATTTTGTATTGGGATTGGGTGCAGACGAAGATATTGACTACAGAAACACAGCCTTTGAGAAGGTATTGTCCCCTGTTGATTTCGTGCTGGAGGCGATCGGTGGTCCGAATTTCCAGAAATCTGTACAGGTATTGAAGCCATTCGGAACAATAGTGACCTTACCTTCTGGGCATACCAAGGCGGATGAATTAAAAGCCGAAGAGAAAAAGCTTCATGCCTGTTATTTTATGTCGGTGTATTCAAGTGGGCAGGATATGTATTACCTCGCATCACTATTGGAGAAAGGCGTGCTAAGGCCGCACATTTCTCATGTTTTTGAATTTGACGAAATAGGCAAGGCGCACCTACAGCTGGAGACGGGCCATACAGTTGGTAAAGTGGTCGTTAAATTATAGGAAAAATGGATAACAAAGAATTTTCTAAAAAATATAGGCTTGTTGTACATAGTTCCCCTGAGCACCCGGCTATATGTCGGATATTTCGTTAATGAGTGTACAAAACAGACTAAAGACCAACTTAGGAGATTAACAAAAATCCGTTGAACATGAAGAAAAAAATAGATGGCGAACTCATCACTCCGTTTGTTAAAGGCATTGGATGATAAACAATGGAGCGAACATCGGGTATGGATAACATCCATTTTGGTGGCTGGGTATGCTCGCCATTATGAAAGGATTTTTTGATCGGGCTTTCCTTCTGGGGATCACGTTTAAAAGTGTGAAAGCCCAACCCACCGAGTGCCTTTTAAAAGGAAAAACTGCGCGAATAATAACTCCTGCGGGAGATTTTGTCCCAGGACATCTATGAGCAAACCTACAAATCAAGCGGGCTTACGCAATTGCAAAATGGAATTCTGGAATACTGTGCTGTCTCTTCGCTACAAAGTACTTTTATCGGCCCTCTCTATGAAATCGAGGAAGCGGACCGGAAAGAACATATTGAGTACATAAAAAAATGGCCAAGATAGATGCTAAGGAAAGTGAAAGCTAAATCAGAAAGCGTGCAGACGTTGACTGGATTCTTATTTTTTTCAATGCAAAAAGAAAGCAAATACTACCCAAGAAGGACAAGAACATGATAGCTACTACATACAATAAAAAATTGGCTGAACTCAATTTACGCCTATTCGAGGCAAGTAAATACAGCGAAATTAATTTCAATAGAGCTTCCAATAAAAATAAAAGCTGCCATAAAGCTAGTTCAAGTATCATATTTTAATTGACGTTTACCTTATAATAAGGTAAACGATCGTTTCGTCAAATTGTCCCGAAAGTTTTTCAATCACTTTATAAAGTCATTGAAGTGATAGAAACAATAGGAATCGTTCATCGTAATATCAAATCAATTGTGGAATTCAGAAAAAATCTGCAATAAAATCAAAGAAAATTGAATAAATTTAATTGGCAAACAAATGAAACGGGAATGATAAAAAAGCTATGGAAATAGAACAATATATCAATACTCTTTCGGAAACTGAGCAGCAGGCGATCGGCCAATTCCGAAAAGTAATACTAGAAAATGACAAGGCCGTTTCTGAAAATTTTGGAAAATTTATGTCTAATCCTAATGCGATCAGCTACAATGAGCAGGGTGTTTTCAAATATGGTTTAACCATTGCCAAAACCTATATTTCTTTTCATTCACTGGTAATGTACTCCAATCCGCACCTCATGAATGAATTAAGAACAGAATTGCCCAAAGCCAAGTTTAAAAAGGGTTGTATTAATTTTAAATCATTGGATGAATTTCCAGAATCTATTCTGAAAGAGCATATACAAGCATCTTCCAAAATAGATTTCAGTCCAATGATCAACCGTTACCTGAAAAAGAAGTGACTACCTTTTAGTTAGTGCCTTCTCCTTTTATATGCGGCCCAGTAACAGCTTCGTTTTCTTCCTATTTTACGACCTCTAATCCAGCGTTCATCTGCGATATTTAGATTCATTGCTAGCTCCATTATCATTACGATATACAGGAAATACCACAAGAAAAAGTGGGTAAAAGATAATTGTCACATCAAAGCTTATAAGCTTTTGAGATGAATAAATAGTTAGTGCATCAAAAAAAGCCGCAAAGAGTTTCTCTGCAGCTTTTTTGACGCAATTATATTAATAGCTCCTTGTCTTCTGATTATAGATTGTTTCGAAGATAGCCCTGAAAGTTATCCTGAAACTGAAGTCCATTGCCCAGTCTATATTTACTTAGTTTGCTATTTAGCGCCAGTCCCCAAAGGATGAATTCGCTTAGAAAATAACGATCTTCGGGTTTGGTTTGCGGTTGGTATTGCTCGATCAATGTTTGAATAGCTGTCACCTGATCCAATTGGCGCTTATAATCCGCATCTATGAGTTCATCGGACAGCTCGATACCTTCAGATTCTGAAAACCAACGAACAATATCGTCATAAGGATGGCGCTCGTTATCCCTTTCCAGTTTTTCAATTTTAGGAAATAAAATTGGAAATAGACTTTTTACTGCATTTTCAATCAATTGCAGTGCGACGATAGCAGCCCCCTCCTGTTCACCTTCGTAAACGAGCTCAACTTTTCCGGTGATAGACGGGATAATACCTACAAAATCGCTTAGGCGTACTGCCGTCGCTTTTGATCCATTTTTGAGCATGCGCAGTTCAGCGGTGCTTAATAGGTTCTGAAATGCTGTAATGCTCATCCGCGCGCTGACACCACTCTTTTCATCAACATATTCGCTATTCCGGGCTTCAAAACTGATCTGTTCAATTAGTTCGCGGGCAAGTTCAGGAACGTATATTTGCTCCTTCTGTGCCGCTTCCAGATTGGACTCCTGGGCCGTAATTGTCTTCGCGATCTCAACTGATTCGGGGTAATGTGTTAATATCTGCGACCCTATGCGGTCTTTCAGTGGCGTCACAATACTCCCCCTGTTGGTGTAATCTTCGGGATTTGCAGTGAACACAAACTGTACATCTAAGGGTAGGCGCAATTTGAATCCGCGGATCTGGATATCCCCTTCCTGCAAGATATTGAAAAGTGCCACCTGAATCCTGGCCTGAAGATCGGGCAATTCATTAATGACAAATATCGAGCGGTTTGCCCGTGGAATCATACCAAAATGAATCACGCGATCATCGGCATAGCTCAATCTCAGATTGGCTGCTTTGATCGGATCAACATCACCGATTAGATCGGCTACAGTCACATCTGGCGTAGCAAGTTTTTCGGCAAAACGTTCACTTCGATGAAGCCAGCTTATCGCTGTATCATCACCTTTTTCCTTCAGAAGCTCCACGGCATAGCGGGATATGGGGTTATAGGGATCGTCATTGATCTCGGATCCCGCTACTACAGGTACATATTCATCCAACAGATTAACCATGAGCCTGGCCAGGCGTGTCTTTGCCTGGCCACGAAGGCCAAGGAAATTAATATTGTGTTTGGAGAGAATAGCTCTCTCAAGTTCGGGAATAACGGTATCCTCATAACCGTGTACCCCGACAAATACGGTTTCGCCTTTACTAATTTTTGTAATCAGATTCTGACGCAATTCTTCTTTTATCGTCTTGGGTTTGTAACCTGACTTTTTCAGTGCACCAAATGTTGTAATCTTTGTGTAATCCATATCTTCTGATGATGAGGCGCAAACCTTGCGCAAGATTCATATCTTATTGTCGTTAAACGAATTGTTTATCGTATTCTTTTTTTGCGATTTTCTTCGTAGTCTTCAAAAATCATTCCCCCTAGATCTCCAAGGCCTGTGTAATAAGCCTTCCCCTGATTCGAAGCCGTAAATTCATCGACAAATTGCTGCAAATAGGGATCTGAGGTGATCATAAAGGTGGTAATGGGTATTCCTAATTTTCGGGCCTGTGCGGCCATGCTATAGCACTTTCCGGTGATAAATGGATCTAAGCCCATTGGATTCTTATAGTAGGTACCATCCGGCATATTTAAACAGCTCGGCTTGCCATCTGTAATCATAAATATCTGCTTATTCGCATGCCGCTTACGCCGGAGTATATCCATCGCTAACTGCAAACCAGCGACAGTATTGGTATGAAACGGACCTACTTGCAGGTAGGGCAAGTCTTTGATCGCAATCGGCCAAGCGTCATTACCGAAGACGATAATATCAAGCGTGTCTTTGGGATAGCGTGTGAGGATAAGCTCCGATAGGGCCATAGCCACTTTCTTTGCAGGAGTAATCCGGTCTTCGCCGTATAGGATCATGCTATGGCTGATATCGATCATCAGCACTGTGCTCATCTGCGATTTAAACTGTGTATCCTCTACAACCAGATCATTTTCTGATAAACCGAACTCGCCTATCCCATGATTGATCTGCGCGTTTTTCAAGCTTTCGGTCAAAGCAATCTTCTCGAGACCATCTCCATACTGATAACTCCTAAAATCGCCCATGTTTTCGTCACTCTGCCCTTGTTGACTGGTTTTATGATTACCGGACTTTCCTTTTCGCATCTTTCCAAAGATCTGGTCCAATGCATTTTGTCGCAAGGCTTTTTCCATCTTTGATGTAATATCTACACCACCGCTGCCACCAAACTCCATTTTTTCCCTGATATATCCCTTATTCTTCAGGTCGGCGATGAAATCATCTATGGTATATTCTGGAGTGGTCAGTTTGAATTCTCGGTCCAATTCACGCAGCCAATCAATAGCTTCATCAAAATCACCGGAGGTATGGGTAATCAATTCTTTGAAAATATCAAATAATTTATCAAAGGGCGTCTGAAACGGCTCGTCATATTGCCTAAAGAAAAATCCCCTATTTCGTTTCGCGCTGCTCATACGTTCATTTATTAGGATGAAGAAGCTATTCGCCCGTTGAAACCGGAATAGCTTCGTAAGATAAATTTACGACATAATAATCCATATAAAAAGCCATAGGTCCATTTAACACTAGGCAATGGCTATCCGATGCCGCCTGACAAAAAAGCCATCGTTTATTTACTCGCTTCGTTTAATAGGCCAATATCTTCAGCATCCAATTGTAGTTTCGGAGCATCAAATAAGGTCTCCAGTTGCGACGCGCTGGTCGCGCTCACAATCGGAGCGGTGACCAATGGCTTCGCCAGTAGCCATGCTAGCGCTACTGTCGCCTGTTTGGTACCATACTTTTCAGCCACAACATCCAAAGCTTTCAATACACGTTTACCTTTTTCACCAAAATATTTCTTTATACCACCACCTCTGGCGGTGTTGTCAAAATCTGCCTCAGTACGATATTTTCCTGTCAAAAAACCGGCCGCAAGAGACCAATATGGGAATACACTCAAACCATAGGCTTCGGCTATCGAGGCGTAGTCATTTTCAAAACGGCTACGTTCGACCAAATTATAATGAGGTTGCAATGCGACATATTTGGGCAGTCCATTTTTCTCTGCGCTATCAAAACTTTCGATAAGCCGTTCAGGAGAGATATTTGAAGCGGCGATAAATCGAACTTTACCGGCCTTTATTAGCTCATCGTAGGCTGATAGGGTCTCCTCAACAGGTGTGACGTTGTCATCGAAATGGGTATAGTATAAATCGATGTGATCTACCCCCAAACGCTGCAAGGACTCGTCAGCTGATTTTAAAATATGTTTCTTAGAAATATCGAAACCATGTTCCTTCGTTTCAGACCCAACCTTAGTCGCGAGCACAATGTCATTGCGATTACCTTGGCTTTTTAACCATTTGCCGATAATTTCTTCAGATTGACCACCTTTTCCATTTACCCACCAAGAATAAGTATCCGCAGTATCTATAAAATTAAATCCGGCACCTACAAATTTATCCAGAATCTCAAATGATTTTTGTTCATCAAGTGTCCATCCGAAGACATTACCACCAAAATTAATCGGTGCAATCTGCAAATCTGTGTGTTGTATTTTTATCTTTTTCATCAACATTAATCTTTTGTTGTTCGCTTGTAAAACGGTTCTTCCCGGTCATCAATAACCAGTATCTATTCTAAAGTTACAGCAATTAAAATAAAAATAGGATATGAAGATGAAACGATCATCATATATTGCACAAGATAGACATAACACCCCCGAACGTATTCCGTTTAATGAATGCCGGACACTGTCTTTCTTACCCTCCCATGGCTCCTGAGTATGTGAACTGATGCATCGGATTTGTATTATAACAATAATTTATAGTTTCATTTGCACCTAAATTAAGATAGTAATTCCGTAAGGTTTTTGGAAGTGAGCGATTTAATTTGTTTTCGATTTTTTGAACTTCAGTCTCGGAAAAACCATTGGTAATCTCCTGTTTTAAAGCGAATAATTTCTTAATTTTATTAATATAGTCCATTTATAATTATGGTCGGTTCGAGAACTAAATTAACCATTTCTCAGATAAAACAGAATCGGACAATTGAATGCAGATAATTATTGGGGTTACCTAACAAAACAACCGAAGCTGAAGCGCTTTACTTATAGCCAAATCAGGAATTGACACCACCTAATTCGGTTCTCATTTCAAAACCTTTAACAAAGATGTTTGTTAAAAATTAATCGGGATAAAGTACAAAGCCCCATATTACTTCTTGACCTAGGTCATCTCTTTTTAGTGTTATATGCGAGAACTTAGATCATATATTAAATCAGTATCAAACAATAAATACCATTTAAAATGAAAAAGATAGCAATTAATGGATTTGGTCGTATTGGCCGTGCAGCGCTGAAAATTATCACTGAAACTGCTGATCTCGAAGTGGTCGGAATTAACGATCTCATGAGTATTGAAAATGCTGCTTATTTACTCAAATATGACAGCAATTATGGAAAGTATGAGAAAGAGGTACAGGTAGCCGGAGATACCATATTTGTTGATGGAAAACCGATTAAATATACAAGCATAAGGGAAATTGAAAATTTGCCCTGGCGAGATATCCAAGCAGAAATAATCATTGAAAGCACAGGTATTTTTACCAACAAAAATGATGCTGAAAAACATTTGTCATCAGGCGCAAAATTTGTTGTAATCTCCGGTCCAACCAAAGATACTCCTACTGTGGTGCATGGTGTTAATACTGAGGATGGAAAGGTTTATATATTTTCATGTGCGAGCTGCACAACCAATAATATCAGTCCGATTATTGAAATCTTGGGCAGAAAGCTAGGTATTAAAAAGGCCATCCTTAATACGACACACGGCTATACGGCTTCACAGGCATTAGTAGACGCTCCTTCAAAAAAAGAACCTCGTATGGGTAGAGCTGCAGGCATTAATCTTGCCCCCGCTGCAACAGGCGCTGCGATAGCAACCACGAAAGCTTTACCACAATATTTGGGCAAATTTGATGGTATTGCTGTAAGAGTTCCAGTTCCAGTGGGATCAATATCAGATATTACTTTTATTGCCGAACGTCCAACATCAATCGAAGAAATCAACCGGATCTTAATCGAAGAATCCAAAACTGCCAGGTACAGTAAGGTCCTTGCCGTAACGGACGAACCGCTGGTCTCTACGGATATTATTAAAAGTACCTTTGCAGCAACAGTTGATCTCGAAATGACAAGGGTAGTCGATGGCGATCTAGTGAAAGTGATGGCTTGGTATGATAATGAATGGGGTTTCACAAATCAGATGATTAGACAAATACAATCGATTTAAATAAGAAAACAATGCGATTAAATAAAACAATCTGCTCAAAATTCTGTATAATTATATGTTAGGATCTGCTTTTTCATATGGAGGCCATCTGTTTCTTAGGGCGATTCTTAAACAATATGCTATAAACAAGTTAAACTACTATAAACCTTAATCTAAGTTTCCATGAAAATTATTCTAACATTAGCTTTGATAATGATCACACAAATATCGTTCAGCCAGCAATCTTTGACGCAGCGATGGCAATCGGATACGACTTTAAGATCTCCTGAATCCGTCTGGGTAGATTCCAAAAATAAAGTGCTCTATGTCTCCAATACGGTAAACTTTGAACAGAAAGGGAAAGGTTTTATAAGCAAACTTGACATGGACGGCAAGTTTATCAAAAGGGAATGGGTAACGGGGCTAGATGCAGTACTAGGGATAGGAATTTATAAGAATCTTCTTTATGCAGCGGAAGCAAACTCGCAGTCTGTAGCGGTTATCGACATTAAAAAAGCGTCCATCATCAAAAGAATTGCTATCGCAGGAGCTGGACTTCTCAATGATATTACTGTTGATTCAAAAGGAATCGTATATGTCAGCGATACAAAAAACGGTAAAGTTTATCGAATTGAAAATGATCAGCCGTCACTATACCTTGAAAACCTCAAAGGAGTAAACGGACTTCTCGCCGTAGGTAAAGAGCTCTATGTGCTATCCGATAGATCATTAATTAAAGTAGACCCGGATAAACAGATGACTGTGCTATCAAAAGGTATGGAAGGCGGACTAGACGGAGTTGTCCAGGTGAAAACGAACGAATTTCTGGTCTCTGGATGGCAGGGGCTGATCTATCATGTCAAACCTGACGGCTCCAATGAAATAATACTTGACACCCGTGAAAACAAGGTAAATGCTGCTGATATTGGCTATGACAAATCTTCGGGTATACTTTACATACCTACGGTCCGAACCAATATGGTGCATGCCTACAAACTGAACTAGTTAATGAAATTGTCCCAGTTAACAGGGCTTTTATCGTATAGGCATACGGTATCGAAAGTCCCTACAGCATCTGGTTATCTGTTCATAAACCGATCATACACGACATCCTGAACGATATAAAAGTGTTTGACTGGGAAATAGAACTGATCATCCAGTTTTTTCGGAAAAAGAGAGCATGAGATGGCGAAAACAAAATGATTTCGCTGAGATTATTTCAGCATAAAGGGTTCTATCAATTCGTATGATAAAACTCTTTATTAAAAAAATGGATATACCTATTTATTTGTTCCCGTAATGATAAACGTTATCTAAACGCAAATCAAATGCGTTTGTGGCTAATGCGCCATAAAACTCAACAGGATTATTCACTGCTGCTGGTATGGTACCCCAATGCCTCCCGGGTGTAAAAATTGTTACCGTCGGCAGATCCCAAAATCGGTTGATCTGATACCGAATATCCTATGCTGTTAACCTTGACGATCAATGTATTTAAATTCCCTGTATTTGCTCAGCCAATATTCCAATTTTTGGCCCCATTGGATTATCCTTTTTACAAGCATCGGGTTCCCATGTTATTCCGTTACGAATGAATCAAAGCTCCGAGCTCGATCCAATCAAAAAAATTGTTGTACATCTGGCAAACAAGTTTTTAAGGATAAATTGTTATTTTAGCAATAGCATATAGTAACCGGAAGGGAAACCGATACAAGTAAACATATATAGCGGGTAATACGGAACTGGACCAACAAACTTATTATGATTTATGGCTCAAATAAATTTATCAATTGAAATATTAAACTATGGACTTCAACTATCTATGGAGTTTGGAGAAAATTGGTTAAAACCAATTAATGAAAGGTTGGCTATTAAATTTCCAGATCTACATATGCAGCAACTGGAAGAATGCAATGTGCTCTGCAAAAAAGTGCATCAAATTGCACACCGTTTTATAGCCGAGAATCCTATTCGCTCCGATACAGGAATTGAATTTGTAGATTTCCACCAATTCAGACAGTTTATATACACAAAATATAGCTGGCTTTCATCAGCAAATTTACAACGCCTTTACAGTCAAAGCTGTTATTACGCCTACAAATAAAAGCTCCGTCAATAAAAATTATTACCACTTCTTTTTGCCAAATTGCTTCACTATTTCGATTCCGGGTTTTCAATCAAATCCGCATGCTTGTTGCAATCAGCTTTTGGAATCAAAAATCAGTAACTTTTTGCTATAATTTCTTTTGATAAAACATCTATAATAATCTGTTATTCAAGGCAAAAGTCAGGGCCTCATTCATATTGCTCACACCCAATTTTTCAAATAATTTGCGCCGATGGAATTTTACCGTGTCAATTGAAATAAATATCTTTTCAGAGGTTTCATGAATGGTGAGCCCACGATGATAATACCGTAGAATTTCTATTTCACGCGCTGTCAGATTAATTTTTGTTCGCGCAATCCATTTATTGGTCTGGAGATCGAGTTGCCATTGCAGATCAGAATGAAGTTTTTCTATATTTACATTTCCGGAGGAGATATTTGAAGATAGCGATACGATACACATGGCTTTCCATATCTTGCCTTGTTCGGTCAGAAAAAATGGTGTCAGCTTATGATTGATCAAAATATACTTTTTATCGGCATCTTGAATTTGAAAATCATAGGAAATCACATAAAGCTTACGCTCTTCCACCGGAATTTTTTCATAGAAACTAAACCCTGCATTGTTGATCTGAATAAGCATCTGAAAATCTATTGCAGGGACATATTTTTGGTAAAAACTGTATCCCATTTCCATCACTTGTGTTGAAGTTAAACCTGCCAGAAACAAAGGATTATCAGAAACAAATTCAAATCCTTTCAATTGGTAATCGATGAGGTATATACTTTGATATGTAATACGGGCAAACGCTTTCACAATTTCTATATAATCATTGTTCTGTTCCACATCTTTTGCAGAAAGACTAGTAACCGTATTCTTGGGGGAAAATAAATCGTTAAAATCCATGTTCAAATGCTATACTTCAAAATTAAGTAAAACTACACTCAGGTGTAGCTTTTATTAGGGCAATCTGTCATATTTTTGGTCAAATTATTCGCCGATAGAAAGCAAAAAATTACTTACTGATATATTAAGTGGAACCTGCATATATTGAAAACCTTAGTTACCTATAGAATACCTTGAAAATGATAAATTGCAAAAACTGTGGTACGGATATCATATCCAACTTCTGTCCAAATTGTGGTCAACCAGCGGCCCTCAAAAGAATTGACGCACGTTATATCGCTCACGAAATCGAACATGTCCTTCATTTCGAACGGGGAATCCTGTATACGATTCGAGAACTCATTACCACTCCAGGAAAAAATGTAAGAAAATACATTTCCGAAAATCGAAGCCGTTTGGTCAAACCTATTATTTTTATTATTGTGACCTCGCTAATCTACTCGATTGTAAGTCATTATTTTCATGTTGAAGACAAATATATCAGTTATTATGAGTCCCGACATTCTACAACGGGTGCAATGTATCTCTGGATCCAGAGCCATTATGGTTATGCCAATATCATCATAGGACTATTTATCGCGTTTTGGGCAAAACTATTTTTTAAAAAATATGGGTTTAATCTCTTTGAAATTATCATCCTGTTATGTTTCACTTTAGGAATGAGCATGCTGATATACAGCGTCTTTGCAATAATCGAAGGCATTACCCACTTCAATATCATGGTACAGAGCAGTATAGCTGGTTTGCTATATTGTGTTTGGTCTATGGCACAGTTTTTCGATCCCTATAAAATAGCCAGTTATTTAAAAGCATTGGCCGCCTATATTTTAGGACTTATAACGCTTACAATTGTAGTATTTATTATCGGTTCAAGTATAGACCTGATCTTTCATTAAAAATGCCAGCTTTTGCTTAAGATCAAATATGAAACGATGGTATATATAGTACTGCTACAGTCAATTGGTTTTATTCCTTAAACAAAATTTTATTTGTAGAAAAATATACCGATTATATCAACACTACATATAGTTTTATCAATGCATTGATTAACTCAAAAACAGTCCGATGCGTTTTGATCGACGAGAATCACTCGATCCCGATCGCCAGAATGGATGAAATTGCTAAGCGCTAGCGGTTTCGAAGACAACGGCATGAAGTTAGTCCAAAAACATCTAGCTTATTTTTTATCAATTGAATTAATAAATGTTACAAAACAATTATCAAAACTTATTTATCAATCGATTGACTAAACAATATATGATAAAAGTGTAATATTTTTTCCAATTAATCGGAGCGATGGTATATATTCAGGACAACACAATATAAACCGTTATGAGAAAACTTTTAAATTTATTGATTGCCACCCTGGCCCTGGGTGCAGCGTCCTGTAATAAGACGCTTGTTTCAACTGATGAAAACAGCGAAAATCTAAAACTAAAAGCATCCAACACATCAATTACGAACGAATGGCGTGAGAATCCGTACAAACTGAATGTTATTTATTTTGTACCCAATGATGTTGATTCAATTCCCAATTTTAGAAAACGGATCAGTCGAATCCTCCTGGATGCACAGGAAATGTTTGCCATTAACATGAATCGGGAAGGTTTTGGTCGAAAATCTTTTGGATTGGATCTGACAAACGACACATTAATCAATATCCATTACATCGCCGGAAAATTTGGGCAGGCAAACTATCCTTATTCGGGAGGAAGCGGTGCTGTAAAATCTGAGGTAGACAGCTATTTCGCTCAGAACCCTGCTGCCAAAAAGAGTGAACACAATCTGATTATCATCCCTACTTATAATACTGATCCGGCCAATCCCGGAGGCCCCCCGTTCTATGGAACCGGAACCACCTGTTATGCATTGGATTACTTAAATTTAGATGCTAAAAACCTAGGAATAGGTGGTGATATCGGCTGGAAAGCGACAGTTTGGATAGGTGGAATGATCCATGAACTCGGACATGGCTTAAACGCTAGTCATAACCGGATGAACAAGACATTGGCGCCAACTCTGGGAACGGCATTGATGGGATCTGGTAATTCAACCTATGGGATCTCTCCTACTTCATTGACTGCAACCACGGCTGCAACCTTTAATAACAGCCAGGTATTCAGTACAGTAACCCGAAATGACTGGTATAGTGCTGCATCTGCGGAGATCACTTCCCTCTCATCAAGTTTCAGCAATGACAAGATTATTCTCTCCGGAAAATTCACTACTACCAAGCCTGTCTCTGATATTGTCGTCTGGCATGACCGCGAGCCTTTTGGCGGCAATAACGACTACGATGCAGTACAATGGGCGACCAAAATTATCGGTCAAGATAGTTTCAGGTTTGAATGTCCACTGGCAGACTTCTATGATCTGACCGGAAACTATGAGATGCGGATTGGCTTTATGCATGTCAATGGTAGCCGTTCTACTTTGGGTTATGCTTATAACTTCGTCAACAATGTTCCTGATCTCAGCAAAGTTGTAACCCATAAACTGCTTCCGACAACAGGCTGGTCAATTGTCGGGAGCGACAGCAACGAATCTGGCGCACCGGCAAGTAATGTACTTGATATGAATAGAAGTACAATTTGGCATACACCATGGTCTTCGGCCCAAACCCCGCAGCCGCATTTCTTCTCGGTGAATATGGGTGCTTTACGTACTGTAAAAGGACTTGCTTTTCGAAACCGAGACAATTTGAATGGAGCAATGAAAGATATTAATATTTATACCAGCACAAATGGTACAAGCTGGAATTTAATTAAATCTGCTCAATTAAGCAAAGTCTCCGGTTCCTGGATAAATGTTAATCTGGATGCAACGATCAGTACCCGTTATCTTAAAGTAGAATCTGTGAATTCCTGGGGTGATTTCTTTTATTCACACCTTGCTGACTTTGGAGTATTTTCTAATTAGTTAGCAGTAAAGTAAAGCACAAAACGCTGCTAATTAACTATGGCAGCGCTTTGTCTTTGATTTAAACCTATATTTCCTAACCTGTGCCAGTTTAAACCAGTACAGCCGCAGACGTCCGCTACATTTTGAAAACATTGAATTTATGCCCGTCGGGGTCGGCAAAGACAAAACCATAATAACTGTTCCCAAAACCTATCGGTTTAGAAATAATTGTTCCGCCAGCGTTTTCAACTTCTTCAGCCCATTGATCGACCTGAGTATTGCTCTCCGCCGAAAGTGTAAAGATGATTTCATTACTTATTTTCGGATCACCGAAGGTTAATTCTTTTAAATTTGATTCGATTATATTCTTTAAAAAAAAGTGGATCACAAAATCATTTTCACCAAAAAAGAAGCTCACCAACTGACTTGAAGTATGCAGATCATTAGCTTTAAATCCCAATACTTTATAAAATTTTTGCGTGCGTTCTAGATTGGCCACGGCCAAATTCGCCCATATCATTTTAGGTTTCATCGTATTTTATTTTTTGTACAAAATAAAGTTAGTGGATTTCCACCGCTTAAAAATTGTCCTGTGGCAAGTTTGCACGACGACTTCATTTTTCCTTATCCGGCTTTGAGATTTAGTACCGCTTCCCTTCTAATGGCTTTATAATTAGATTCGGTCTTACCCCTTTAGCGAGCCTCATGATTTAGATTAGATCCTGTAATCATTTATTCTGTCTTACTAATTTAATAAGATCATTTTTTATGCTTTTATATTTTCGCAAAAAAATCAAAGCGCTGCTGAGTCATCAGCGTTGGATTGGCCGGACCGTGATCATTCAAGCGATCTTCGTACAATTCAATTTTTATTATTTTGACATCATGCGGTATCTCGTAGATTTCATCTTTCGTATAGTTATAGCCCTCCACATTTACATTTTCTTTACCGGGCTTTCTTTGAAGTTCAACAAAATAGCGCAGCGTGATGGCATTTCCAAGCTGTTTTCCTTTTTCAAATCGAATTTTCCTGATCCTGTTGATGTGATGTCCACTCGAATAAATATTTCCCTGTATCCGAAATTTGAGCTTTTCAGCAGTTTTGGAAAGCATAAAAATTTGGTACGGAAGCCGCTTTGTAACTCTACTACGGCTTGTGAAAGTATATGTTGTACCAGTTTCAGGATTCACTTTTATCATTCGTTTTGGTTCAGTTTGAATAGCAGAAACCTGCAATCTCTGCGTATTGATTTTACAGCCGGTCAGTGCTACAAAGGAAATTAAAATCGTGAACTGTTTCATGCCGCTATTTTTAATTATGCAAATCAAAAATAGTGAAAGGTACCCTATTAAAATATCCCTGAAAATAACGATTTTGTGATTTTGGCTTAAAATTGATCATTGATTTTTAGGCGGTTAATTAAGCCGAATTCAATCAACAAAATAAGAACCGAAGGGGTCTCCAGATCGTGATGAATCGGAGAATAAGACACTGTTATGCAAATGAAAAATTCATGGTATTAAAAACCGGCATTAATCCATTTATTTGTTACAGTCGGGAAGCTAATACGATAAAAAAAACATTCAGCTGCACAGAAAAACTATTAGAAGCCGAACTTTAACAGCAGGCATTTCTTCACTTATTGACAAAAACGCACCTAAGGTTGCTTTATATAAAATACACGCATTGTTTCCAATATTTTTGTATAATAGCTATATTTTAAAAAAATAGCTAGGTAATGTTATCTATCGAATATTATTTCAAAACATATTTTCTACAGCTCTGTACATTTGCCTTTCCATGGGTCAACTCGGAGGAAATAGCTAAGGATATTGTACAAGATGCTTTTATTGTCCTGATGGATAGACCGGAGCTGTTGGAGAAGGGAGAACCTGTTATCAAAAGCTTTCTCTACACCTCAGTAAAAAATATGGCAATGAATGCCAAACGGCGAGATAGAGTATTTGATAAGATACGGGACGCCATCACCATAACGGAGTCTGACAATAGGAATATCTTGGACGATCTTATCAATGCCGAACTGATTGGTGCATTATATCGTGAACTCGATCAATTGCCTGAGGGCTGTCAGCGGATCTGCCGTTTAATCTATTTGGATGGTATGAAATATGATGAGGTCGCACAGGAATTGGATATTTCCGTCAACACCGTAAAAACTCAGCGTATGCGTGCAATAAACCTTTTGAAAACCAAATTCTTGAATTTAGTATTGAACTTTCTTTTATTTTAAGAATCATTCGTCCCCCTATTTTTAAAAAAAATATTTTTTTTCATTCAGAGTCACCCTTTTTGATTCCCCAAGTTATTTAGTTATTGAATTATGATAGAAACCGATAAAATAGTATTGGCTCAATTAGCTTCATCACTCCTGAAAGACGGACAACTACCTGCTGCACAAGAGAATGAACTAATACGTTTGCTGGAAAAATATCCCGATGCAAAGGATAGTTTGCGCAATCGGCTTGCCCATACAGATATTCATGTTCCATTTGATTTACGTACCACTGACTTGGATCAGGAGTGGGAAATTTTAAAAGCCAAATACAATGAACGAGAAACTGCTCGAAATTATCGTCGGTTTAATGGAAACTGGAAAACGGCTACCGGAATTGCTGCCACGCTATTATTGCTCTTTACTTTTGTCTGGATCTGGAAATCTTATTTAAAACCTGTCAATTATCTTATTCCGGACAAGGTCTACGGACAAAAAAATGATGTTCTTCCCGGAGAAAACGGTGCTATCCTCAAGATTAAAGGAGCAGACGAAATTAACTTAGTGAATAAACAAGTTGACGGAAATCTTCCTCAGGGGATTGAATTAAAAAATGGTAAATTGCTGTACTCACGGCTCAAAACTGAAGAGTCTAATCCGATACACACGTTAATTGTGCCCAAGAGATCTACTATAGCACTAACACTAAGTGATGGTACACGGGTATGGGTGAATTCGGAATCGGAATTGACCTATAATGCCAATTTCGAGAAAAATCAACGAAAAGTAAGATTAAAGGGTGAAGCCTATTTTGAAGTTGCCAAGGACACAAAACGTCCATTCGTGGTAGAAGCCAATGACCTTAGTATCCAAGCTATAGGAACAGCCTTTGACATCAATTCCTATAAACCTAACGCAAAAGTTTTACTAACAGAGGGACGACTAAAAGTCAATGGACAGAAAAAAGAGATTTTTATAGATGCCGGAAATGGAGTAAAAATGATTAACAGTCAATTGGTGGCCTTTCCGATACCAGATATGGAAGAGGCTACGGCATGGAGGGATGGTTATTTCTATTTCGAAAATAAGAGTATGCAACAGATTCTAGATGAGTTGAGTCGATGGTATGGTATCAAAATTGACTCCAACGTTTCATTGGACAAAAGACGTTACAAAGGTGGAATAAAAAGAGATGTGACGCTTGCAGAGGTCTGTAATCTACTGAAAGACCTGACCGGTTATCAGTTGACAATCGACAAAGAAAAATTAATCGTTAATAAACTGGCCGACAAAAATAAATAAACTATCTAACCAAGAAAAGGAGGGCTTAAAATATGTAAGAAAATAAATACCTAAATATTGTATGAAAAAGAATGCAGAAGTACTCCAATACTCCTGCATCTGATTGAATTAACAACTGATCGTAAACTATTAATTCTCTACCAAATTATGAATAATTTATTTTATTCAAAAGGAATTCTTTGTCCTATAGATAAGGGAAAATTTTTGAACAATCTAATCAAAATGAAACTGACAGGAATATTATTGGCAACATCCATGATGGGTGCCTACGCTTCAAGCTCTGCTCAGATTACACTGCACGCCAAAAATGCCAAAATCGAAACCGTCCTCAAAAACATCACCAAACAGACAGGGGTGCGTTTTATCTTTATGGAGGGCTTACTGAACAACGAAAAAGCAAATCTTGATATAACAGATGCAACCCTGAATAAAACACTTGATCAGCTCTTTAAAAATAGTGCCTTTTATTACATGGTACATCGTGGCACCGTTGTCATAAAAAGGAAACAGGACGATGCCCCTGATGATCGGTCAGGCAGCGAAATCCTATATCAGCAACGATCCATTAGAGGGAAAATACATGACACAAAAGGGAATCTATTAAGTGCAGTCAGCATTTTGCTCAAAGGGACAAACATAGGAACTTCGACAAATGCCAGGGGTGAATTTCAGCTTTCCCTTCCAGACGGGAATAAGGGCACATTGATCTTCAGCGCCGTGGGCTTTAAACAGCTTGAACTCCCCATCAACAACAAAACTGAGCTCAATATCGTCATGGACAACGACGAAGTCGGGCTTGAGGAAGTTGTGGTGGTCGGGTTTTCAGAGGTCGATAAAAAGCACCTGGCTTCCTCCGTATCCCAAATGGATATGGAAAAAGTAAAAAATCGGCCCATTTATAAAATGCAGGATGCTTTTTCGGGAACAATTCCCGGTGTTACGATGATGCGGGGGAATAGTCTTCCCGGCAGTGTCCCAGGTACGATTTCTATTCGTGGTATCAGCACTTTACAAAACGCCGATCCTCTGGTCATCGTAGATGGAATGGAACAGAGTATTCACGATATCGATCCTAACCAGGTAAAAAGTATTACCGTACTTAAAGATGCAGCTTCAGCGTCTATGTATGGCTCACGTGGCGCCAATGGCGTTATTATCATCGAAACAGAACGTGGGCAAACTGGCCAATTCAAGGTTTTTACAAACAACTGGTATGCCATAAACAAACCGATAGATCTTCCAGAATTTGTAGGGGCAGTTGATTTTATGAAATTGCGAAACGAAACACTGATCCAACAAGGACAACCTGCGATCTATTCGGATGAAACAATTGAACAATATGCCAGCGGAAAAATAAAAGAGGTCAATTGGCTGGACGAAGTAATGGAACGAACTTCCACAGCAATTAACAACAACGCCAGTATTTCCGGTGGTGGCGGCGTGGGAACCTTCAACCTTATGTTGGGCCATATTAAGGAAAATGGACTTAATAACATTGAGGGAACACAAAAATTTTCGGCGCGCTTCAATACCAACATCAATATTGCTGATAAATTCGTCCTCATGGCTGACTTCTATGCCCATCGCTTGCAAGTAGACCGTCTCATGGCAAACGACGATGGTCACGGACTCTATCAACAAGCTTGGCGCCTGAATTCAACACAACAGATTTATTATGATGCTGACAGACCTGAGCCTTTCATTCTCCATAACAACATTAACCCTATCGCTTCGATTAAACATGGGGGAACCAAAAACTATATGCATGACCGCAGTACCATTAATCTTCGCCCTAAATACAATATCAACAGCAATCTAAATATTGAAGGAAACGTGTCATACATGATCAACAAATCTGCTGACAAACAAAAGCGATTAACCTACAAATTCTTTGATGAAAAAGGGGCTCCGATCACCATATGGGGAAATGATGTGAATGCTTCACAAGGAGTAAGTGAGAGCCAGCTGACTGCACGGGCATTGGTAAATTATAACAAAGAGCTACGTCAGGATAAAGACAAAATCTACCTCACTGCCGGTTCTGAGATCATGAGCTATACCTTCACCGATTTTAGAGAAATTAGCAAGGCTTCTTTTTTTGGTAAACTGAATTATTCATTTGACAACCGTTATATATTTGAATTAACAGGTCGATCGGATGGAAGCAGTAAATTTGCACCGGGCCGTCGCTGGGGATTCTTTCCATCGGGAGCTTTTGCCTGGAATTTACATAATGAACGCTTTTTCAAACCTATTCTCGAATCCGAGGCGATCAGCAATATTAAGATTCGTGCGTCGTACGGGTTGATTGGTAATGAAAATGTAGCGCCTTATTTATGGCAGGAATCTGTCAATACCTGGGGATGGACGATGCGCGTCCCTAATTCTAATTTTTCCTGGGAGAAACAAAAACAATGGAATCTTGGCCTCGATATGAATGCGCTCAAAAATAGACTTTCTCTTACAGCAGAGGTATACCATAAGAATTCGTATGATTTAATCTACGATCAATTTGCTGTCCCGCCGCTAACGGGTTCATATACCTTAGTATCCGCAGTAAATATTGGTGCGGTAGAGAACGATGGCTGGGAAGTCTCGGTAAACTGGTCTGACAAGAAAGATGATTTCTCCTATAAAGTCGGTGCCATGCTATTTAACAATCGTAACCGCATACTTAAGGCTGGCTATAATGAAAATGACCGCTTGATTTTCAAAGGCAACAATGACCAGATATGGTATAAAGGGATCCCGATCAATAACTATTACGGTTTTCAATCAAATGGTTATTTTCAGAGTCAACAAGAAATTGATGAAACCGCAGCGAAAATGCCCAATTCTAGGCCTGGTGATATCCGCTATGTAGACCAAAATCAAGATGGTTTAATCAATGACAATGACCGCGTTTATCTCGCGGATCCACTTCCCTATTACAATTACGCCATCAATATGGACCTGCATTATAAACGCTGGGATTTTTCAGCGCTAGGGCAAGGTGTGGGCAAAAGAACTGGCCGACTAGCCGGTCAGGAAGCTTATCCTGTTTATGTCGATGGAAACAGTAATGACCTGGGTGCACCACGTGTTGAATATGTTGCCGACCATTGGAGCCCAGAGAATCCAAATAGCCGCTTCCCGCGCCTCTGGACAGGCTCGACGCCCAATACCCTTTTGAGTAATGTATGGCTCAGCAATGCGGCCTTTTTTCGTGTTAAATCACTTCAACTCGGCTACACTTTTCCGTCCATTGGCAAAAGTGTTAAAAACTTACGGATTTATGTAAACGCGCAGGATGTATTTACCATAACAAAGTGGGAAGGTCTGGACCCTGAGCGGATCGGCAGCGGTAATGGAAATTATCCGCGGATGGCAACATACAGTTTTGGAATAAGTGCGAGTATTTTTTAATATCATAACAATGAAAAAGAAAATTATTACCCTGATAATAGCTTTGGCAACCCTCAGTAGCTGCGAAAAATTTCTTGATAAACGAGATCCAACAGCAACTTCTTTTGATGAGTTTTTTAACACAGAGGAAGATTTGCGTCGCGTCGTCTACAGCAGTTATTTGGATGCTTTTATGGGGCCCGGTGAACGCCGCCTTCTCTTTTACATGACTGAAGGTCGTTCCGACAATGCTTATGCCCGAATTGAGACAGATCACCACATGATTATCGCCAACGGCAATATGACCAGTAACTCTGCATTAGCTGTTTATTACTGGAATTTACACAATCAGCATATAGGACGCATTAACACCTACCTGGCAAATGTTGATGTACCCTATGTCGAAAATGAATCTACGCGGCAACGGTATAAAGCAATTCTCGAAGGTTTGCGCATCTGGCATTACTTCAGGATTACAGAATTCTGGGGTAACGTCCCCTTTGTGCTCACTCCTGTCAAACTGGAGGAAGCAACCCCGCCGGTGACACCTAAAGCCGAAATCCTTAACAAGCTCTTTGAAATGAGTGAAGATGTTGCCAATAGACTTCCAGAAAATGAAGGTACCACAAACGCATATATGTTCAACAAGTATTCCTTTAAAACATTGGTCATGCGCTACGCACTCTATAATGGAAGGTACGAACTAGCGGCAAGACTTGCCAAGGAGATTATGGATAGCGGAAAGTATCAACTACATCCCCAATACGCCAATTTATTTAATTATCAAGCAGATAAAACCAACAAAGAATTTATTATCAAGTTTGATATGGAGAGCCATAACAATTCAGCAACGGCATCATTTCAGCATCTGGCTCCACAATACCGAACCGGAAATGGCCAATCCTATGTTGTCCCATTAAAAGCGCTCGTGGATAGTTATTGGACGTTACAGGGCCGACCAATTGATAAATGTCCGCTACATACCAAACAAGAATATGAACTTAATCCAAAATTAAACCGTGACCCACGGTATGAAGCCAGTGTATTTGGTCATGGCGATCTCTTCAATAATGAAAAAATAGATATCTATGATGAAAAAAGTGCTTTTTATTATCAAAACCTACGTAGCAGTAGATCGGGATACTGGTTCAAGAAATTTGTGGACCAAGCCGACGCGTTTCGCACCGGCGGAAATATGCATTTTCCCTTGGCCCGCTATGCCGAAGTCCTGTTAACCTATGCCGAAGCAAAGATCATGTTGAATGATATAGATGAACTTTCTAAAAGTTGTATCAACCAGATTCGTAAAAGAGCCGGACTCGATATGACCGTTGCTGATGTCAATTTAACGGAAAAATCACAACAGGAATGGATAGCCCTCATCCGCAACGAAAGGAGAACGGAATTTGCTGGCGAAGGATTACGTTATAGCGATATCTTGCGATGGAAAACAGCAGAAACAGTCCTTAATCAACCCGCTCTCGGTCATATGCGTCTGAATGGTGGTGGACAATCCGAAATACTCAAAATTGAGGACAGAAAGTTCTTAAACCATCAGTACTTGTGGCCGTTTCACGAAAGTAGTTTTCAGGTGGAGCCCAACTTGGTGCAAAACCCAGGTTATTAACCAAATACAACGGCATTCTTTTGTCCGATATTGCGAAAGCAGCATTCCTTATGGAATGTCGCTTTCGCATTTTTCTTTTTCCCAACAGGACTTTTGGTAGGAATAGCCAACTTAAGCGAAAAGAGGGACATTTCCGACAAATGGCAAAAAGCATAACACCCTTATATCCGCAAAATAGCAACTACTTTTTCAAAACGACCATGATTGCTTACTGAAGCTGAAAATAGTTCTTTTCCTCCCGCTAAAGCAATATATGGAAAGCCAAGATTGTCTTTGACAATTTCATTTTTTTCGATCTCAATAACGTAGTCCAGATGGCTAAAAACGCTAACGGCTATGGTATGTATAAAATCAGGTGCAAAAATCGTTTCAGTATAGTAAGTATTCGCTTCACAAACAACCCGGCCACAAGCATTACTGTTCGACTGCCGGGATATCGTACAAACCAGTTCTTTAGGCATGTACTTCCGCATCTTGGTTTCTCTGTTCCATATCTTATAAGCAGCCTCTTTCATACTCCATAAGAGCCATAGCGTAGTCTCGGGATCGGAACTATTTGCTATTAACAATTGTTCATCAGCACCAAATAATTTCGGAATAAATCCCCTACGTTGCCAATTACTGTCTTTGCGGGATTGCACCAGATCGATGACGTCGTTACCAATCATTTCATTTGCAGTTTGCTTTCTATAATATCGATAGCTGCCTTTATATTGAGCATACGTTCCATATCAGGATTGTCAATAACAATATCAAATTTCTCCTCAATATCCAATACGATATCAACCAGATTGGCAGAATTGATCTGGAGGTCCCGAATGAAATCAGTATTCTCGCTAAGGTTCCCAAAAGCGTCATCATTTGCAGTATATGGTGCTATGATAGGCCTTAATACTGCTATTAGTTCTTCTCTGTTCATCGACTTAATTATTAAATTTTTTAAATATTAGGCAGGCATTTACATCACCAAAGCCAAAACTGGCTTTGGCTACAATATTAGGTATCAAGCGGATTGTTTTCAGAGGTACTTTCAGCGGATCTATAAGAGCAGCAATATCGGGATGTAGGTCATTACAGTTGCTATTGCCAAACAAGAATCCTTCGTACAGCTGCAATACTGTAGCGACACTTTCAATACTACCCGCCGCGCTGAGGCAATGTCCGATCAAGCCTTTGAGCGAATTGATGTAAGGAAAGTTTTTCCCGCTACGTTCAAGCGCCTTGGTCCAATTTTCTATCTCAAGGGCATCCTTGGCTGTTGCAGTAAGATGCCCGTTGATGGCATCAATATCCATAGCAGAAATGCCCGTATTTTTAAGCGCATCGATGATGCATCGTTGCACAGCATCGCTGTTTGGAGCAGTCATGCTCCCCATTCCACGTTGACCTCCTGAATTTACCTGGCCTCCGAGCAATTCTGCATAGATCCTTACCCCACGCGACAAGGCGCTTTCCAAATCTTCCAATAGTAAAGCCCCCGCTCCACTACCGGGGACAAATCCTCCGGCGGTTGCACTCATTGGCCGGGCCCCTTGTTGTGGATGTTCATTATATTGAGAGCTACAAACCCGCAAAGCATCGAAACCCGCCCAGATATAAGGACCACTATCTCCTGTACTTCCTGCTACCATCCGTTTTGCTCTTCCCGAACAAATGCGGTCAAAGGCCATCAGAATGGCTTCCGTACCCGTAGCACAAGCAGATGAATTGGTTGTTACTTGATTTCCAAGGCCGAGTTTTCCTCCCAGGTATGCACTAACTCCACTGTTCATCGTCTGTGCCACTACTGTACTCCCTAGCCTCCGTGTTTGCAGATCGTCTACTTTATAAATGCTCTCACGAAATTTATCTATACCTGAGGTACCTGAGCCAAAAACAGTTCCACTATCCCAATCCGGTCCAGAAGTAATATCTATTGGTAGCTCTGCGTCTGCCCATGCTTGCATACCAGCAATGACGCCATACAATATTCCGGTACTATTAAATCCTCTCAGTTCCAAATCTGTAAAATACTGTCTTTTGAGATCTTCAGATATCGTTGGTGTTCCCGCTATCTGACAAGAGAATTTTAG
This sequence comes from Sphingobacterium sp. HMA12, assembly GCF_002933815.1. Taxonomy (GTDB): domain Bacteria; phylum Bacteroidota; class Bacteroidia; order Sphingobacteriales; family Sphingobacteriaceae; genus Sphingobacterium. The sequence continues at coordinate 497,466 of NZ_BEYR01000001.1, read as the reverse complement.
CTTTTCGAGTAGAGGATCATGCCTTATACCCGAGAGTCCATTTTTTATGGCCGTTGAGAAGGCGTCTACTCCTACTCCGTTTGGAGCAACTACCCCTAGTCCTGTTATTACAACTCTATTCATATCCCTTTCGTCATCATACCTGACAAAGTCCCTTTACAAACCTCCTGTCCGGCTTCGTTTTTCATTCTGACAGCGCACTTGAGCTTACCAAACCTAAAATATATTTTATCCGAAATAACAGTAACCTTTTCTTTAGGATAGACTGGTTTTAAGAACTGTATTTCACTTGAGGTCAATCCCATCGCAGTCCCATTGTTTAAATCAATACCGAGCAAATAAATTCCAAAGCAGGCCAGGCCTATCTGAGCCATCACTTCGGTCAAAATAACACCCGGAGTAATTGGATTACCGTAAAAATGCCCTTTGTAAAAATCCAGATTTTCATCGAATGTATAAGTTCCTATAATACCTTCTTCATCTACATGCACTAATTCATCCACAAATAAAAATGGTTCCCTATAAGGCAAGTGCACAATAATATCATTCAGATCCATCGATTTATTTTTTGAAAGTTACCATTGTAATAAAACTCGCTGCGCTGAGAAACCCGGGCCAAAACTCAACATTAACCCTAGTTCTCCAGCCTGCGGGTTACGTTCCATAATACGTTCGAGAACATAGAGAACCGTAGCACTTGACATATTCCCATACTGGGCCAGAACGGCTTTGGTATCTGTAATATCTTTCCCAAACTCCGCAAAAATCTGCTCTATTGTCGCGACAATCTTTTTACCTCCAGGATGAAAAATCATATATTTAATGTCTTTGATTTCTAAACTATTCTTCTGCAAAAATGGATGTATGACTGCATCAAAATGCGATGCGATCACATTAGGGACCTCAACATCCAATATCATCTGCATACCGTCATTTGTTAGCTTGAAGCCCATAATATCCTCAGCATCATAAAAATGGTACATCTGTTGGTCAAGTATCACAGGTCCTCGATCTGCTTCATGAGATGAAAGTAAACAGCAGGCGGCCCCATCTCCAAATATCGCAGCGCTAACTATATTGGACATTGAAAAGTCTGACAGCTGAAAGGTTGCTGTGGGCGCTTCTACGGCGATTACAGCTGCACGTTTTCCGGGATTGGCCCGTAAGAAATTTTTGGCGTAAATAATACCGGAAACTCCAGCAACACATCCCATTTCAGTAACTGGCAGCCTGACAATATCCTGTCGGAGTTTCATCTTGTTGATAAGATATGCATCCAAAGAGGGTATCATAATTCCTGTACAGCTGACGGTGATGATATAATCCAGAGACTGGGGAGTCCACCCTACCTTCTCGAGCGCCTTGCAGAGTGCTTTCTCACCTAACACTATCGCTTCCCGCATGTAAATATTATTTTTCTGCTCAAATGATGTTGCTGTAAAAACCTCGTTCGGATCCATAATAGCATACCTTCTATCCACAGCCGAACCCTCAAAAAGTTTCTTTACTTTTTTTATGAATCGTTGCTCCTGGCCATTGAGCCATATATCCAATAGCGGAAGTATTTCCGCAGTTGTACTGGAATATTTGGGAAGTTGCTTAGCAACACTTATTATTTTAACGTTCATATATTGGAAATTATCCATTGGTAACGAAATGCCCATTTCCACTGGATCATATAATTTTTCAAATGCAATTGTTTGGAGAATTCCTCAAACTCATCTTTCTTAAAGCCACGTAATATTGAAATAAGTCCATCCTCCTTCGTCATCTTGTTTAACTTAAAAACAACACAAATAGTTTGAAAAAGTCGATAGGCAATTTTGCTCCGCTGCAAATCGTTGATTACTATCCCTATGTTTGAAATTTTGACTAGGATATTTATTAAGTTTATGATCTGATTATTATCAAAATGATGTAACGTAAGAGTACATAACGCAATGTCAAACTTTGACATTTCAAAATTCTTATCAAACACATCACAACACAAATATGAAATATTGGGATAATCTTTTGATAAAACCTGAGCATAGCTAACAGTGAATGGATTGGCATCTATTCCCACTATTTTAAGATCTATATTATTGATATAACCAAAATCGCTCAACATACGTAACATCTCACCATTACCGCAGCCGATGTCGACAATGCTTAGTGCTTTGGTTATATCGGCTTTTAATAACAATGTCCGGACACCATCCAAAGTAATCTTGTTGCCCCCCAAAAAATGATTTATTTTCGATATTTCGTCCAATGTAATACGGAGTTCATCACCTTCAAGTGAAAAATCGTCCATAACTTCTTCTTTATCTGTTCTAAATTTTGTATTTATCCCCATTTTATTTGCTTCATATTTCCGTGAGTTCGTTTGATTATCCATGTCAACACTGCGGGAAAAAGTGCAGCAATCCTCATTAGGACCCTGACACCAACTTTATATCGTAGTACTTTTGCTAAAATTCTCCCGAAAAATAGACGTATTGCAAAATTTTTTCGCCATTGGTTGATGTAACGTTTTTCCAGCCCTTTACGTGAGGTTATTTTGCCCGCACAATAATCCACAATAAGTTCAGAAGCTATTTTTGCACTGTGTATTGCCATAGCCATTCCATTACCACAAAACGGGTGAATTAAACTCGCCGCATCGCCGATCATCAGGATATGATCTTCTACCACCTTTTTTTGTTCAAATGAAATCTGGCTAATGGTCAGCGGTTTATCAAAAAGTAAAGTATTGTGATCAAAAAAATATTTGAGCTGGCTATTCTTAGACAAGACATTCTTCTGATGATCAACGACATTTTTATATTTTTTAAAGATCTCTACATCTGTCAGATAACATAAATTTATCGTGTTATGCTCGACTTTTGAAATACCGCAGTATCCACCCGGAAAATTATGCAGTGCAATTTGGCCGTCCGGAAAATCACCTGAATAATGTGCTTTAACCGCCATCCATTTCGATGTCCTTTTCATGAAATCACGAGCCAAAACCTGATCAATATTGGAACGTTTTCCAAAGGCACCAAGAACAATCTTTGCTCTCAAAACCTGATCTTGAATTGAAACTTCAAATATATCGTCACTAAAAGATATTCCTGAAACGCTGGCGATTACAATCGCACACCCATTTGCTTTTGCTTTGTGGTATAAGAAATCGTCCAAACAATACCGACTTACGCCGATACCGCCCAAGGGCAATCTGACCTGAGCTGACTTTCCATTTTGCGCCGTGAATTTAAGATGTTGAATATGGGTAGGATGCAATTCATTTATATTTACATTAAGCCAGCACAAATAGGGTAAAATTTCGTTAGAAAGGTATTCTCCGCACACTTTATGGTGAGGATAACTGTGCTTTTCGATTAATGTCACTTTTAATCCTTGCCTGGTCAGATGCAATGCACTCGTGAGCCCGGCGAGACCGCCACCGATAATTATCACATCAGGATTTACTGCCATACATCACGATCCGCTTTACGTTGGTAGCCTTTAACATATCATCTTCATAAGTCATACATAGTCTCTAATTGGCCGCCCCATTTTGATTCAAAAAAATTACGCTAAAATAAGCCTGCTCAACAGGTTAGCTCACAAGACTTTTTATTAATCTGGTTTATGAAAAGTTTCTTTGATAACAGCTATGGCCATAAATAGTTTTGATCTTGCTGCAAATAGAAAACTGAGGGCTCCCCCCTTATCGAACAGAACTTTAACTGAATTGCCTATGGACTTTTTAGAAATCTTTGTTCGTTTTCAACAAATAAACCATCAAGAAAAAGGTATCTGTCCCTGAGTTTCTCTGGAGATGCCTGCGCTTCGATATTGAGGTCAAGTATATTCATCACCTTGTCTGTTGCTGTAGTTTTTGGCCACACAGCAAGATTTTTCCCATTCGGATTACCAGTCTTAATAAAATTGATGAAGTAGCGCTGTCCCAGTAGTGAAGCTTTGTAGTCATCCTTCGTCCAGTCAAAAACATCATTGCTCTTCAGATTTCCCAATAGATATTCAATATCACTAGCATGGAACGCTCCCGGGAGGACCGGTGGCAGATTCTCTTTGTGTGCAGTGGTAGATTTTTTTCTTATCCCACCAGCAAGCCCTGTCTCCACATTGTTATAAGCTGCTTTCATCGGTGGCCGTGCTTTGCTAAAGGTGTAGACATAAACAGGTTGGCCGCTGTTTATTCGTTGCAAATCAAGCCACTTCCATGTACTGTAAACAATGAAATTATCACTAGCTAGCGCAGTCGCCGATTTGATGACTTCACCTTCTGTTTTACCGGGATACAATTTGAGTACTTCTTCAGCTTTGGTGCCGAACTGCTCGCGTACTACGTTTTCATAATTGACCGATGATGGATAAGACTTTCCTGTGAAGGCGGTATAAGGAGCCTCTGTAGACGTCCAGCCCGCAAGTAGCGGAACTTTAGACTGCTCTCCTGCGCCAAATATCTCCAACGGTGATTTGGGTAGAAAATAACCATCGATGATCAGACGTGTCATAAAGGCGCCGGGCTCACTGGCCCGGTCAAGTAGTTCTGCGGCAGGAATTTTACGTAATTGGCCGAGGTTGTCGGCATTGATTTTGGCAGCAAATGCAACACCTTGCTGTTCTTGCTCCCCAAGGGAGATGGTACCATATCTTAAATTAAAGACACTTCCGCTCTGACCGATAGCACGCTTAAATAGTCCTTTAGAAAGCGGACTGCTCATCTGGGCGGAAACAGACATGCTTCCTGCCGATTCGCCACCTATAGTAACCTCATCTGGATTTCCTCCAAAGGCAGCTATATTCTTTTTAACCCATTCTAATGCTGCATATTGATCTAGGAGACCATAGTTTCCTGATGCATTTTTTGCTGACTCTCGGGTTAGTTCGGGATGTGCAAAGAAACCAAAGATACCCAAACGGTAATTGACGGTAACGACAATAATACCTTCTTTGGCAAAACTTTCTCCGTCGTAACGATTTTCTGAGCCATCACCGGCATTGAAGCCGCCACCATAAAAATAAACTAAAACAGGAAGTTTACCAGAACCCTCCGTCTTTGGTCGCCATATATTCAGGTAGAGGCAATCTTCACTTATACCCGGAGAACGAAATCTCATATCCCCATAGATCGGTTTCTGCATTGGTGAATTTCCAAAGCGATCTACCTTGCGAACCCCTGTCCAATGATCGGCAGGTTGAGGTTCTTTCCATCGTAAATTGCCAACAGGTGGTTTTGCAAAAGGAATTCCACGAAATGCCTGCACTCCGCTGGATAACGTAATTCCCTCCATTAGCCCTTCTTCAACCTTTACTTGAGGCTGTTGAGCAGAAACAAATGATATAATCAAGAACGCGGCAACGGTAAAAAAAGTCTTTATCATAATAATGTTCGCTTAGCTTATGCTTTAGTATTCGTTCAGTTAAAATACTAAAATAAAATTAAACAAACAGGTCTTCGATATTTTACACAGGACTGCGCCAATGGAGCAAACTCTTGCTTGGAGGCATTGGCCAAATTATGAAATCAAATGTCTCTATTTTATCTGGCACCGTCATTCCATAATCTTTCAATGATCTCATCTTGGCTATATTCAACATAATTTCCCTATTTATCTTTTTGTCTTTGAAAAAGTCTTCAATCAAAAGTCTAAAAGTTTTAACGATAGAAAAACGCATCTTCATCCCCTTTTAGCCCACTTATATGTGACCAAGAAGCGCGGTAGGTGGATAACCAAAATGTTTCTTGAATGCGTAAGAAAAATGAGACAGGTTCTCAAATCCAGTTTCATAACAAACTTCGATCGGCCGTTTTTGCGTTTCCTTTAGCTGATAATATGCCCGTTCAAGCCGCTTTTTGGTCAACCAACGTTGCGGTGTCATATTAAATATTTTATTAAAATCCCGTTTGAAAGTTGTCAGACTTCTACCACTAAGCGAACTAAATTTTTCCAGAGGTAAATTAAACATAAAATTTTTTTCCATAAACTCCTCCAGTGCGATCTTATAAGGTTCTTCAAAATTTGCCAATATCGGATCAATATCGTTATCTATCGTGCGCAAGATACTGATGGCTTCTGTAATCTTTATGGTGGCAATATCGTCTGGGAATCGATCCTTCAGATCAAAATATGGTATAAGAGATACCAAACAACTTTGCAGAAAAGGATGTTGATGAAAACTGATAATTTTATCCATTACTCTTTTTTGTTTAACTTCTTTATGCTGATAAAAATGTCGAAGCCGCTCAATGGAAAGATGCATCGCTACCGCCTTATGAGGATGACCGTCTTTCGGCGTATTGATAATAGTAGCTAAATGATTTCTGGGTATTAAAAAGGCACTCCCAGCTCCAAGTAGCATCGTTCGATCTGCTAAAATAATTTTCGTTTCTCCAGAGATCAGCCATACAAGCAAATGATCACTAAACGCTGCCTCTGTTTTAAACCGCTTCCCTTCATAGCAAGAAAGCTTGATTTCTGGTGTGATATAGTTTACGTGATAATCCATAATGCTTGTATGACTCAAATTTACAAATATCATTTGAGGTTAAATGTAATACCTGTTAATTCCTCAGTTACGCTCCACAAACGCTTTGCGCTATCCCTATCCAATGAATATGGTTTTACTCCCCCGATACTTGAAACATCGGTATCCAAAGAGGATACCTCAACATTATTACAGTATACACCACTAAGGGCATTGAGTAATGGACTTGTGGCACACCAGATTGTCGTTGCAGCTCCCTGTGGTATGGTTTTTAACAATTTAGCTACTTCAGGTAGTAAGTTACCCTCAATATCAGTATAACCTAATTTTTGAAATAGATCGTTAGGTGCTTCCCTCGCCAGTTCAGTATCACCAACAGCACCTGGACACAAAGAATAAGCGTTCACATTAAACGGCTTTGCTCTGCCAGCCAACTCTAGCGAGAATAGATTAACAGCAGTTTTGGACTGACCATATCCTAAGAGTGTTTCGTATTCCCGTTTTTTAAAGTTCGGATCCTCAAAATTAAAATCCGAAAACTGATGCCCACCTGAAGATACGTTGACTACACGGGCTCCATTTGCCTGTTTAAGTGCAGTCCAAAGTCTAGCTGTTAATTGAAACTGTGCCAAATAATTGGTCGCAAGTTGGGATTCAATACCACGACTATCCCATCGAAGTGGTACCCACATGATCCCAGCATTGTTGATTAGCAGATGAAGTGGCCGCCCAGACAGGATAAATTTCTCAGCAAAAGCATCAATAGATGCAGGATCCATTAAGTCCATCGCCTCAATTTCAATATTAGCGACACCATTCAGATTGCGTTTTGCCTTTTCCACATCTCTTGCTGGCACGATAACAGTTGCTCCAGCCTCTGCAAGCGTTTTGGTTGTTTCTAGGCCTATGCCTGTATTTCCTCCGGTTACAATGGCTATTTTTCCAGTGAGATCAATACCTTGAATGACATCTCTTGATGTGGAAGCGGCATTGAACCCCGACCCGATCGGATACTGTAATGCACCTTGATAATTGTTACGTTTCATCTTTTTATATTTTATATTCTTGATGAAGCAAAGATATGTATGGTATCTCTCCTTGACTTTGTTTAAACGTCCTAAGTTGTTTTGTTCAAAAGACCAAATTCGTACAATCTCCGTAGCGATCATATACACAAAACTTTATTTAACGTCTAACCAAACAAGAAAAGAGCGTACCCAATTATAGAATACGCTCCTCTTGCAAGCTACAGGAACCATAATATAAATAGGATTATTTAACCATGGGCTGCTACAGCAACTTCATTCCATTCTTGCCAAAGTTTTAATTTCTGATCGTACTGTTGTTTTACAAATGGTAGTGCTACTTTTCCGAGTAACAATCGTAGGGGCGGGTTTTCAGTCTCAACAAGTTTGATGATCGCAGAAGCAGTAGCTTCCACCTGACCAAAGGAAGTTTCAGCAGTAGCAACTGCCCTTCTCAAACCATCGTAAACCGGAATAGGTTTTGTATTCATCCCCGTATGCCAGATATTTGAAGCATAGCCATTGGGTTCAATTAAGGTCACGTGGATTCCAAATTCCTTCACTTCAGAAGCAAGCGTTTCGCTAAGACCCTCAAGCGCAAATTTGGACGCATTGTAAAGCCCCATTGTCGGTAAGGTTGCCAAACCCAGTATCGAAGAAACCTGAATGATATGGCCACTTTTTTGATTTCTCATGATTGGCAGCACTGCCTGAGTAAGCCATAGTGTTCCAAAAAAATTTGTTTCAAATTGTGCTCTTGCCTCCTGTTGGCTCGTTTCCTCCACTGCTCCGATCAACGCATACCCCGCATTATTGATTAGAATATCTATTGAACCAAAATTCTGGTACACCTGCTGTACCACTGCCAAGGACTCTTCACGTTTATCCACATCCAACTTTAGTGTCAGCAAGGCATCTCCATACCTTTCTTTGAGATCATCCAACGCTGATATACTTCGTGCTGTAGCCGCAACCTTGTATCCCTTTGTTAAAAATGCTTCCGCCCAGACTCTGCCAAATCCTTTTGACGCTCCGGTAATTAATACTGTTTTTGACATGGTTTTTATTTTATGATTTATCATTATTTTAAAATGACCGATCGGTCATATATTAAACAAAAAAAATTTATGTACTATATTCCTCTATTAAATTTTTAAGTGTCTTAACAATGGCTTTCATGCTATCATTATGACCGGATACACGCGACATCAGATGACCACCTTCAAGCATAGCAAATACAGCTATTGCAAAATCCGCGGGATTCAATTCGGCTTTAAGTTCCTCATCCGCTATCGCTTTCTTTATAATTTCTGAAAGCAACTGCTGCGCTTGCTTAATGACGAGCAGCACTTTTTGTCGTATTATTGGATTTGTATCATCAACCTCGGTTCCAAAATTCAATATAGGGCAGCCTCCTGCAACAGGTGGCCGATTAGGATCGCTAAAAAAATCTATGTAGGTCAATAATTTCTCCTTATAGCTTTTGCTTTTTTCCAAAACCTTCCCAAGTTTGTCCTGTAATAGATCCATGTTATAGTCCACAGCAGCACATGCCAAAACATCTTTATTCTCAAAATGCACATACATGCTTCCTTTGGACAGTTGGGTAGCTTCCATAATGTCACTCATTGAAGTAGCCGCAATACCCTTTGTATTAAAAATCGGTGCTGCCCGTTCAATGATAAACTGTTTAGTTTCTTCGCCCTTAGTCATTAGAAAATTTATTTGTTGAACAAATTTATGACCGATTGGTCATAAAAACAAGAGTACTCTTTATTAAAAATGCCGTATCTATTCGGAAATGACACAATACCAACAAAAGGGAAAAAAAATGTAAATTCATAAAGCAATAACATGAAATACCATTTTACCGATTAATGATGGAAATTATTGATCTTTCAACAAGATAGAAAATGGTCTTCATCCTAAATTAACAAGAATTTTACTTCTTGAAGGAAAAGTATCATCGAGAAGATGATACCTGATAAAATAACGAATTTTAAAATTTAGTATAATGGCAATGAAACTATCGTTAAAAGCAGAAAATATAATGGCACAAATTGGTGGCAAGCAAGCGAAACTTGGCGATTTGCGCAAAATTGCCAACAGCATAAAAACAGATCATAAACTGGCTTTAGAACTTTGGTCAACTAAGCAATATTTTCCGCGACAATTAGCGATATTAATCATGGACAAAAAATTGCTTTCCCAAGAAGTTATAGATAAATTAGACGATGACATTCAACAACATACAGAAGATGAAAAGTTGCAACTCATAGATTGGCTAATGGCAAACCAGCTCGCCAAAGACAAAAAGACTATCGCGCTGATGCAAAGTTGGGAAAATAGCCAATCCAAGCTTCAAAGACGTACGTTTTGGTATTATCAAGCCCGTTTGCGTTGGGTAGGACAAATACCTCCTCCAAATAGTGACGAGTTGCTTTCTAAAATTGAGGATCAAATTGAAAAAGAAGTTCCAGAAGTACAATGGGCAATGAATTTCACTGCTGCTCAAATCGGAATCTTCCAAGAAATATATCGTGAGCGATGTATAAGGATCGGCGAACAAACCGGGCTTTTTAAAGACGAAATGGTTGCTAAAAATTGTACGCCAAACTATCTACCAAAATTCATTGCAATTCAAGTCGCAAAACTCGGTAAATAAAAGTCCGAATCTGTCTGATGTATTAAATTATCTGATGCATTATAGTAAAAGAACTCCCACAATCAAAAAGCCATTTTTCAATTAAAATAAGCCCCTGTAAGGTCATGATTTAGATTCAAACACAGTTTCGGAAGAGAATATTACAATTGCCACCGAATTGCCAATTACTCTTCCTACCTTTGTTTTCAAATTAAACACATATGCCAAAAGAAACAAAAGCGGGACTTTATCAAGGAACCATAGAAAAAGATGCAAATGGAAATTACTTTTGTGGCCCTTATCTATTGGATTATCAAACCGTAGAAGCTTATTTTAAATTGGGAGATCGCGTCAGCTTAAAAAGTATTATCAAAAATACAAGCCGCATGAGTATGGAAACTTATCCTCAAAAATCAATTAAGTTTTCATTCGCAACCGAAAATCATGACAATGATTAGCACAATATGGGCCAAAGCTTCAATAAAGACCTTATATTGAATACAATTCACCTGTTTTCATCTGCTCTTAAGACAGTGTCCACGAAAACAGGTGAATAAAATAACCTAAACTCGTTTTCTGTAAAAACGTTCCCTCTTGATAGAAATAATTGGATTTGCTCCGGTACCTTCCAGGCGAAATGATCCAGCTCATATACGTTGGAGATATAGATCACGTGGATCGCCGATCATTCTGTTTACCTTAGTATATACACAAAAAAGGAGACAAACATGGCAAATACAATGAAAGCCGCACGTTGGTATGCTGCTAAAGATATCAGGGTAGAATCAACAGAAATCCCTGAGCCCAAGGCTGGTCAGGTTAAAATAGCTGTCCATTTTGCCGGAATATGTGGATCTGACTTACACGAGTATGTACATGGCCCACAGTTAATCCCGGTAGATCAACCTTACCCACTAAACGGACACCAAGGTATCACTACGCTCGGACACGAGTTTTCGGGTGTCGTGGAGGCTGTGGGTGAAGGTGTACAACATGTAAAAGCCGGTGACCGCGTGGTCGTGGAGCCGATTTTTAAAAACTTTGATAGTCCCTTTATTGCAAATGGCGCATATAATTTATCCGAACCCTTAGGGTTTATCGGGCTATCTAGTAATGGCGGATTTGCTCCGTTTGTTGTCGTTGAAGACTACATGGTACACAAAATACCGGACAGCATGTCTTTTGAAAAGGGCGCATTGGTGGAACCTGCCGCTGTCGCAGTATATGCAGTGCTCCAAAGCGGGCTTAAAATCGGTGAATCCGTATTAGTCTCAGGTGCTGGCCCTATAGGTTTATTATGTGTTCAGGCGGCACTTGCAGCCGGTGCGACAACAGTTATTGTCACAGATATCGCAGACAAACGTCTAGAGAAGGCAAAAGCTATCGGTGCAACACATACCATAAACGCAAAAGACGAAAGGATTCCACAAAAAATTAAGTCCATTACAGGACTTGGTGTAAACGTATTTCTGGATTGTGCTGGCGTACAAGCCTCCTATTCAACTGGAATCAATAGTTTAAAAAATGGTGGGACAGCGGTTTTGGTCGCATTGTTTGGAAAGCCGGTTACCACGAATGCGCTGGATCAGGTGCTGCGGGAAATCACAATTAAGGGTATTATTGCTTATCGTAACATCTTTCCACAAGTTATTGCGCTTATCGATAGTGGGCGTATGCCAGTGGAAAAACTTGTGACACGCAAAATAAGATTAGAAAATATCGTTTCGGAGGGATTTGAAGCTTTGGTTAATGATCCTACTGAAGTCAAGATATTAATTGATATTCAGAAAAATTAGTATCGTCAGTTGGTACTGCAATGGTTCTTTATATCGGAAAAATATGATGATCCATTCATAAAAAATGTTGCCCGAAATATCCCCGGCAACATTTTTTATGAATGAATTTACCACTATATAGACTTACTCATTTTTATTTAACAGCATTGGTCAATGGGAAAATTGCACTTTCAACATGAGCTTTCTCAATCAGTCGACGCAATTCATACACCTTTTTGGGATTACCATTAGCAACATCGTTCTGTTCTTTCGGATCTTGTTTGAGATTATACAATTCTACTGTGGGGTTACCGCTCATTACTTTCTGTAAAATGAGTTTCCAATCTCCTTTTCGCAAGGCTTGACGGCCGCCGTCTTCATGGAATTCCCAATAGAGATAATCATGTTGTTTTTGCTTACCCTTATTGCCCAATAGGCTTGGAAGAAAGGAAATTCCATCCGTATACCGTGGTTTATCAGCTTTTGCAAGTTCGACCATCGTTGGCATAATATCCCAAAAAGCCCCTAGATAATTTGATGTTTTTCCTGCAGCGATCTTACCGGGCCAGTAAGCAATAAATGGTGTTTTGATCCCGCCTTCGTATAGGTCCCGTTTATTCCCACGCAAGCCCCCTGAACTGTTGAAAAAATCAGGATCTGCCCCGCCCTCTTTGTGTGAACCATTATCACTTGTAACAATAATGATGGTATTATCAAGCAATTGGTTTTGACGCAGTTTATCTACAATTTGACCTATATAGGCATCCATACGAGTTACCATGCTTGCATACATCGCATGTGGCTTATCCACACTGGCATAGCCGGCTACTGTCGCTTTGGGGCCATAATTGTTTCCTCTGTGCGGTTTTTCATCAAACTTATCCGCATATTGCTGATAATATTCATCGTCAGGACCGGAGAGTTCTGCATGAGGTAGCACCGTAGGTACAAAGAGAAAAAAAGGTTTGTCCTTATTGGCGTCTATAAAAGCAAGCGTTTTCTCTTGAATTAATGCTGGTGCATACTGACCTTTAGCCAATAACCCGTTACCATCAAGCTCGATTCGCTGTTTATTATGCCAAAGATGGGTTGGGTAATAACGGTGGGATTGGCGTTGGCAATTGTAACCATAAAATTCGTCGAACCCTTTCTGATCCGGAGCCCCTGTGGTATTCACCATGCCTAAACCCCATTTTCCGAAGGCACCTGTCGCATAACCTGCTTTCTGCAATAGCATCGCAAAAGTCTGTACCGAATCCGCCAGCGGTTGTTGCCCCTCGGGTTCGATTTCCTTATTTCCCCTTACGTAGGTATGACCAGTATGCTGTCCCGTCATTAGCGAAGATCGTGATGGGGCGCACACGGAAGTACCCGCATAAAAGTTCTCAAATTTCATTCCCTTGCTGGCCAAGGAATCTATATGCCAGGTCTCAATCTTTTGCTGACCATAGGCACCAAGATCCCCATAACCGAGATCATCCGCCATAATAAAGACAATATTGGGTCTCTTATCCTTACTTTGAGCAAATGTGCCCCCGGTGATAGCTAATAAGAAAACCGTTAACGCTGTTTTATTCATATTATTGATTAATTTTAACTGCTCCGTTGATACACTCACCAAATTAATATAAATTGTCCAAAATCTTTATGGAATTTAGACAAATTCCCCTATCAAATTAAGATTTTAGTCTTTATCACAAAGCCCCTGATACCGCATAGCTATCTTCCAATTAAGGTGTATTCAATAATTTTATCACTGTGTACCATGCATTTTGTAAAAGTGAAGGAGGTTCTTATGTACAAATTGTTGAGAAAGTTTGCAAATACCTGGCCTATAAGATATATACAGAACACGACCGCATCCATAAAAGAAATATTAACCATTTTGGGCTATGCCGAACCTCGCGCCTTCGTTCGTACCTTTAAAAAATGAACAGGAAAAACACCTACTGGCTACAGAAGATCCGATCATTAGGTTTGGGTTAGTGAACAAATTCTGGAGTCTGCGTTATTCTTGTTTAGAATAATTACTAATAATACTGTACATTTGTGCTGTTACAATACCACATCAATGATAATGAAAAACAGGACGTCCTCAAAAAATGGTTCAAAGAATATCTTTCACCAGTTACATCTTTACTTCGGACTACTCTTCGGCATCATATTCCTAATTATCTGCATCACGGGCATGTTACTAACTTTTGAAAAAGAACTAACCCCCTTAATCTGGAAAAAAGAACAGCAGGTAGAAGTACAGTCAGCTCGTTTGACGCTCGATGTAATTTCGATAAAGGCAAAAGCAATTTTTCCTGATAAAAGACTTTTTCGTATTGAAGTTCCTTCGGATCCGTCGAGGAGTCTCCGAATCCAATATGGTTCTAAAAAAGAAAAATATTGGTATGCCTATCTAAACCCATACACTGGCGAAGTCTTATCTAAAGGCCAACAAAATACACGTTTTTTTCAAAAGGTGCTGGATATTCACCGTTTTCTTTTAATGGACAAAATTGGCGCAACGATTACCGGTATTTCTGCCATCGTCGCATTACTTCTTTCAATCAGTGGCCTTTATCTCTGGTGGCCTAAAAATAAACATATACTAAAGCAGCGTCTTAAGATCAAGATGTCGGCTTCTACCAAAAGAAAAGTATGGGATTTTCACGCAGTCGGGGGATTTTATGCAGCTTTTTTTCTGTTTATTTTTACTTTAACGGGATTAACCTGGAGCTTTAACTGGTACAACGAACAGTTTTTCAAACTATTCGGGACCAGTAAGGCTGAAAAAGAAAAAGTTAAAAATATAGAAACACGAATCCCGACTGAATTTTCCCCACTCCATGTCATTTATAAACACATAAATACCCTTTACCCACAACCTGGAAATATACTAATAACATTTCCTGAAAACGACAACCTCGCTATCTCAGTGACTAAAGAATCGTTTGCAGGCTCTCTCCTACGAATCAACCAAGCCTATTTCGACAGTAAATCTGGCTTAATGATCAAAAACAATCCGATGAACTCGCTTCCGATGGCCGAACAAATGCGAAAGATGATCAAACCCATTCACATTGGATCGGTGTTTGGTCTTCCCTCGAAAATTATTATGTTCCTTGCCGTCACCCTGGCGGCCTCTCTTCCTATTACGGGAGTATGGATATGGCTCAACAAACGCAATAAAAAGAAATCCTCGACCGTAAAGATAAAAAAGAAGTCTTTACAGATCCCCAGTATGTAAATTAGACCTTATGCGCATATTTATATTTTTTTTCTTGGTCCTGATGAGCTGGACTAAATCCCAGGCCAGTGCTTTTTGGCTGGAACTATCAAAACCTACAGATAATAGCAATACAGTCAAAGTACAGGTCATATATGGATATATTGACGACCTAAGCATCCGGCACAGAACTAACGGGAAGGAATACGAAGCTATCAAAGACTTTGAATTCAAAATACGTTCAAATACAGGTTTAGAGTTGACAATGCCATTAACAAAAAAGGAGGATTGCTGGGAGGGGACTTTTTCTGCTGACGCCAATACCTATTACCAGATCATTGGCATAAATCAACATTTGCCCGTAATCGTTAGGAATGAAAAAGACAGTATCAAGAATATTCGTTCTATCGAATACTTATATGCCGAATATGGCCGTAGTTTTCTAAAGCAGGAATTACCCCCATTAACAGATCGCCCTTATATCGCGTTAATTCAATCGCGATCTTACTTTCAGGTTTTACCATACATCTATGGCGAACCCGTCACCAATGGATCTACTGTCCGTATTTTCAATCCGGAAAATTGGGAAAAAAATATACTGTTAGATCCGACCGGGAAGACTATCTTCCAACCAACACAAAAGGGTTTATACATCGTACGCTTAGATTGGTACGAAGATAAGTCCGGTAGTGATCGAGGTATTCCCTTTAATAGAATAAGACATCGTTGCAATTACTGCCTTACGATCTATAAGTAAAAAAGGAAAGCTGGGCTTTCCTTTTTTTTAGGTCTAAAACTTGAGTGTAAAGTTACCTAGAAACCGAGCAGGGTTCTGTGGCGTAAGCCTTACGGACCAGGCTTTTTCGCTCGTCAAATTATCCATTTTTATGCCTATCCTAAATTTCGGCTGATCGTAATAAATACTCGCATCAAACATCTTATAGGAAGGAATAATGATCTTTGCTGTCTGTGTATTGGTCTGATATGATGAACTACCTATATTTCCTCCAAACCCTGCGCCCAAACCTTGATATTTACCCGATGGTACTCGGTAACTTAACCAAAAATTCAACATATTCTTTGGTCCAGAAAGCGCTGGCCGCAAACCATTGACCGACGGGTCTGCGTTGCTATATTTGCTTTCGTTATAGGCATATCCAGCGACAATATTCATTCCGTCGAAAGGATTGGCTGTTAATTCAGCCTCTAGGCCTTTGCTCAACTGTGTTCCATCCTGAATGGAGTAATTACTATCTTCAGGGTTAGTCCGTAGAACATTGTCAACTTGAATATCATAGTAACTTACCGTCCCTACCAACCGATGATTAAACAGGTCTCCTTTTACACCAAATTCCAGCTGATTGGCATATTCCGGTTTGAAAGGGTTGCTATTGATATCTACACCACTAATATTGTTAAAGCCATTCATGTAATTTCCAAATAAAGAAAGCTTATCTTTTAACGCTTCGTATACCAAACCAAATTTTGGAGATAATGCTGTCTGGCCAAAAGGGCCTTTCTGAATTCCACCTGCTCCTATTCCACCTGTAGTTTCGCCCGTTACTATATTGTATACACCGTGGTATTGAAATCGATCCACCCGAAGACTCGCCATCACCACCAATTGATCTGTCACATTAAACACATCAGAAATATAGGCTGCATAGGTATCATCACTATTCTTTTCTTTGCGGTAAGCAGATTTGGCAGTAAGAGAATCCACAATAAATTTATTAATACGATAGTCCGTAGGTGCATTAATAAAATTGACAGTACGTGTATTGGTATGGTAACGATCAAAATAATTCGAATTATTATAATAGTCGAGTCCGATGACCATACGATTCCGGAATTTACCGATATGAAAATCACCTACAAAATTTTGCTGCAGATCCGTTGCGATAAAAGAAGTAGTACCCACCATGACTTGAGCATTCAGCGTAGAATCAGATTTTCCATTGAGAGCTGAAATATACCCGTTGATCGTAGAATTTGCTCTGGAAACGATAGTCTGCGAAATCCAATCTTCAGAAATCTTATAATTCATCTGCGCGAAAATATTAAACATCTGGGTCTGATAAGCGAGGTCATTGCTTAGGAAGGTCTTGTTATAGGGAAATTTCATGTCGGCGATAGACTGCACCTTATTACTTCCGGTATAGGGATTGAACCGCACGACGGATGTACCTTTCGCCTGTCCATATTCCAGATCCAACAATAGAGAGAGCTTGTCGGTAATCTGATATGAAAAACTAGGTGCCAAGGCCAGGCTATTGGTAAAACCTAAATCCTGAAAGCTCTTTTCGATCGTCCCCGCCGCATTGATACGAAACAACGCTGTACGGTCCGCATTAATCGGTGTGTTTACATCTACGGCCACACGATTGTAATTCCAACTTCCACCAGTATAACCAACTTCTGCTCCAAAATCGTTATAAGGTTTTTTGGTAACACGGTTGTAGACACCGCCATAACTACTGGCAACACTTTTACCAAAAAGGGTTGCCGAAGGTCCTTTAATGGCTTCAATACGCTCTAAGTTGACTGGATCAATAACCGAAAAAGCAGCCCCTGCAACACCATTACGCGCATTAGGCTCTGTTTCAAATCCGCGTGAACGAAAAGTAACCCGACCTTGATTGGCAATCATAGGGATCCCCGCGCCGGGTACGTTTTTGGAGATACTTCCCAAATCTACAGCAATTTGTTCCTGAAAAAGTTCCTTTGGAACTGCGTTATAAACTTGCGGGTTTTCCAGATTTTTTAAAGGCAATCGTGCCACGTAAACACTCTCTTTCTGAACAAATCGATTGTTTTTACGTTTTACAACCACTTCCTGTAGCGCCTGTACATTCTCCTCGGTCAATTGATAATCGACGATAACATTTTTATTTTGCAAAGTAATATAAACTGGAATCTTAATTTCCTTTATTCCAAGCAACTGAATACGAATTGTATAGTGTCCCGTATCGAGGTCTTTGAAGGTATATTTACCGTCTTGGTCTGTCAGGGTGTTTTTATTTATCTCCAATAGGGAAATTGCCTTCGAAGCCATTGGTTCACTGTCTACCATCGTCAAACGTCCACTAACGCTTCCTTTTGGTGTTTGGGCAAACGATGTTTGCGAAAAATAAACAAGCCCAATAATAATGATTGTACGTAGAATAGATAACATGTTAAAATAGATAGATTTCGATTCGTTGACTAGCGATTATAAATCAAGTTGTACGCCCAAATTGGCCATAGTTCCACTGCCCTTTATATAGTAGCGTCCTTCATTGGTGGCACCGCGTACTTCGGCATGAATTGGATAATAATTGGCATTGAAAAGATTGTTGATCGAGAATAAGAAGGTAAGTTTTTGATATTTATATCTGGTTTGAAAGTCCAAAAGAGTATATCCGGAAATAGGATATTTTCCATAATTATATTCGGCAGCAGGAAATACATCGCGTCCACCGAGATGCAGATATTGCAGATATATATTCCACTGATCAGTCAATTTAAAATCGGTATTCAGATTTATTTTAAACGGTGAGATGATCGAATTATCCAATTTATCCTTATAAGTTCCATCATTTTTCAAATCTTGGCGTCCATCCATATAGCCCAATACAGTACCTATGGATAACCATTGTGTGGGTCTTAGGTTACCGACAAACTCTAGTCCATAGATTCGCTGAGGTACTTGAATCAACTCATAGTTGCCCGGAACAGAAGTCTCAGCAAAAGTATTGCCTTTCTTAGAAGTGCTGTAATAACCAGTCAGCTGATAATCCCACATGGCCATCCTGCCATTCAGCCCAATTTCAAAGTTATTAACCACGACTGGCTTGGGATCTATCTGACTTAAAGGGACGCCGTTCCGGAGGATAAGTCCTACGTCACCGATAGAATACCCCTGAGAAAATGAAGCAAAAGGCTGTAGATAATTGTATTTATTATACCTAGTCGCCATATTAAATACAAATGCATCTGAGTTATTGCGTTCACCCAGAGTTAGCTTCCCCCCTTTGTTGAGATCTCCCACCTTAAACCGTATATTTTCATAACGAACCCCTGCTTTCAAAATCCAGTTCGTAGCGATATTAAATTTACTCTGCAAGTAGAAGGCTATATTGTTCATATTCATATCTGGGGTAACCAGATCATCCTTCATCGTTTTTTGTACCGTGTGATCTTTCAGTAGATCTACCCCATAGATCAGTGATAGCGGAGTAGATGTTCCCAACTGAAAAGGGGTGTTAAAATTAAGCCGCGCACCTTGATGATCGGAATAAGTTTGATTATATGTCTCAAAAACCGTATTCATATCTTCGTAATAGAGGCTTAAATTTGCAGCAGTCTTTCCATATCGACCCTCATATTTTAAATGAAATGCCTTATTATAGGGAGTACCACCATTGATTACCGTATCCGATGGAATACCTATCGCTGAAGAATGGCCAAAATCACCAGTAGTACCCACATATTTGCTATCTTGCAAACTGCGGTAAAAATTACCCATAAATTCCAGGTGATGTTCGGGAGCGATCTGATAACCTATTTTAGCCATAGCATTGTATGAACGCGTTTCGCCCAATCCATAAAACGGACTCACGACTGCTCCATCCGAACTACGTATCACTCCTGTATGACCAACTTTACCTTGTACAACATAATCCCATTTTTCAATCTGACCTGAAAATACTTGTGAAATGTTGTAGCCATAAGTTTCATTCGGTTTTACCAGACTCAAGCTATTATTAAAATACGTGGAGGAGCTTATCATCTTTCCTTTTTGCGGCTTTTTGGTGATATAGTTAATAACGCCACCCGCAGCACCATTGCCATACATTGCTGTCGCCCCATTAACAACTTCGATATGGTCAATCGCACTCGCATCTATCGTCCGTAGATCACGTCCCCCATTTCGTAATGGGGTAGATTGAGGGATACCGTCGATAAGCACCAAAAAATTTCGTCCACGAATCTTCGCAATAAAATTATTCTGACTCTCTTCTCTGGGTGAGATACTAGGGACCTTTTGCATGAGGATATTGGGCAGATTGTCATTAATCTGTCGCTGTTGATCCAGCGCCTTTCCTCCAATGTAAGTGACTGACGATGGTACTTCGTTGATATACTCCGCCAACCGGCTTGCTGTCACGACAACTTCATCCAAATTGTGCTGTTTTGTTTGCAGTGTGATCAATCCTAATTGATGTTGTTTTTGCACAATTTCAATATCTTGGGACACACTTTCGAATCCGACACAACTCCATGTCAAATGATATTTACCATAATTAATCCCTGTTAATTCAAAATAACCGTCTTTATCAGATTTAGCGCTATTCAAACCGCGCAACTTGATACGAACATTTGCCAAAGGATGTCCATTTATGTCGACAACACGACCTGTAATTGAACATTGTTGCTGTCCTAAAGAGCGTAACGTACGAGCGGGATTCCAAATAGATAAACTATTGGCATTGACTGTTGGAGATAATGAAAAAGAACAGCATAATAATATGGCAGATATCTTAGCCATTTGGTATTGAGGATTTGCCATTTGCGTATAAAAACCTAGTAGATGATATTTATTATGTATTTAAATCAAAGATAATAATGGGGTCAAAGATATTATTATTTTGAATAAATCTAAATACAAGCACGTAAAAATATGAAAACTAAATTTCAGTCAAATGATAAATCTCTAGGATATATAAATATGCTTATTAAAAACAGTAATCAGAATCATCGTTCATAAACAAATCTTCGAATATAATTTTCCACATCAGTGATATCAAAAGGCTTAGCTAAAAAACCATCAGCTCCACATTCTAGCGATATCCTTCGTCCATCGGCGTTCCCAGAAATCATAACAACAGGCAGCATATGATGTTTATCTGAAGCCCGTAATTCGCGAAGTATTTGATCACCGTCTTGGTTAGGCATATGGATATCCATAAAAAGTATATCGGCTTTTATACGATCCAATACCTCAGCTAGAGCCGACGCGTTAACAACCGTCGTTACGACTGTTTGATCGTCTTCTAAGATCATAGAAAATGCATTTAAGATCTCTATGTCATTGTCACAAACCACAATTTGTCTTTTCATCGTTATATTTTTTAAACTGTACAATGACTGTAGATCATTTAACAAGCCACTATCCTATTGACATTTGTTTTGTCAAACGATTTTTTAAAATAGAACAGTTCTGACTATATATTAGTTCGCCCATAAAAATTTGGTATAAATTTCAGAAATACGAGCTAAACACAAACAACAAATCCCTTTTATTTATTTGCTGTAGGATTATTAGAAATAATTTTAGTAAATTATATAGAAGAAGGTTTAGTAAAAAACGTGTACATTGACATCTATATAGTAATGGGCATAAAAAAAACAGCTAAATTTTCACAAACAACAATACAATTTGCTTACTCAATAATTGAGAAACGGAGGAACATTTATGAATACTAAAATTATTGGGTCGGGCAGCTATCTTCCAGACAGTGTAATAAACAACTCACATTTTGAACATCGTGTTTTTTTGGATGAAACTGGCGAGCCAATCAAATATCCTGAGTCTATTATAGGAAAGTTTAAAGATATTACCGGAATTTCCGAACGACGTTATGCAAGTGAAAATCAAGTAGCCTCTGATCTTGCTTTTATTGCAGCAGAGCGAGCAGTCGCGAATGCTGGAGTGGATCAGGAGACACTCGATTATATCATTGTAGCGCATAACTATGGTGATGTACAATATGGAACAACGCAATCGGATACCGTACCTAGTTTAGCAACTCGAGTCAAGAAAAAATTGGAAATAAAAAATCCGGGCTGTATTGCATACGACCTTCTTTTTGGTTGCCCCGGCTGGAATGAGGGGATGATACAAGCAAATGCATTTATCAAATCGGGAATGGCTAAGCGTTGCTTGATTATTGGTACCGAAACACTCTCCCGTGTCGTAGATCCCTATGACCGTGATTCGATGATCTATGCAGATGGGGCAGGTGCAGTTATTGTAGAAGGAACAACTGAGGAAGCAGGCTTGCTTTCTTATGAAAGTGCAACTTATGCATTCGATGAATCGGACTACCTTTATTTCGGAGGTTCCTTTGACAGCAAACACGAACAAGGTACACGCTACATAAAAATGAAAGGGCGAAAAATATATGAATTCGCACTCAACAAAGTTCCTTTAGCGATGCAAGCCTGTGTGGAAAAAGCTAATTTAGATATTACTGCCATTAAAAAAATATTAATTCATCAGGCTAATGAGAAAATGGATGAGGCTATTATTTCACGATTCTATGGTTTATACCATATGCAGCCACCAAAAGACATCATGCCCATGTCTATTCATAAATTTGGCAATAGCAGTGTGGCTACAATTCCGACACTCTACGATTTAATTAGGCAGGGAAAAATTGCTGGTCACTCTTTCCAAAAAAATGACATTATCTTGTTTGCATCGGTAGGTGCCGGAATGAATATCAATGCTTTTACTTATAAGTTTTAGTGTCTAATGATACTTGAAATTTTTAACCCGCTCCTGAGGAGAATTTAAACACCTAGTCCTAATAAAGAAAAGTTTAATTAATGGAGTGAGTATAAAGAAATTTATATTAAAAAAGCGAGCAAAAGCATGGTCTAATCCTCCATCCTTTATACTCGCTCCAAATTAATAATCTACCATTATTTTAAGACAAACAATGCGCTACACGGCTTATTTCTTTTTCTTTCGGAAGACATTATCTGTTAAATCTTTTGAGATCGAATCCTTCTCTTTTTGATAAGACGACTGCGTTTTCTCTTTAGTACTTTTTTCCTTTTTTTGATCTTTACTCATGACCTATGAAATTAATATGGTGAGGAATACCCAATAACTATGAATACATTAGTTCCGGGGATTAAATTTGTGTGCGGTTGGTTCTAACAGAAAATTTCGCGATGGTGTAATAGGGAAATTTTAAGATAAAACGAGAAACTTTTATCATATCTGGTTTACCGAATGGGTTATGTAAGTAGTAAACCTTATTCTTAAAGATACGAATAATAATTGGTATTAAACCATTTACCAAAAAACAATTATATCAACCGAGATGAATATAATTTACACAGTCCTCCTTTAACCGTCTTTCGCTTACGCATTCACTTGTTAGTTAAAAAAAACAGACACATCAGTCAGATAATTTTTTATTATCAATACTTTGAGGCGTAAAGCTTGGATATTGCAAACTCAAATAAGTCAGAAGGTAAGCAATTAAATTACTTGTCTTAAGACAAGTGATTTACCCCGAATATCTTTTAGTTTTATAATACAAATCTGCTTTTCTATGCACGTTTTTTTTTCAGTTTTCACATTAGTATGTATCATTTTATTTGGGTTAGCATCTCCTAATAAAATGATCATCATTCCTATGATGATTTGGACATTTGCACTCTCAGCAGTCTCATCACTTAATATTTTCCTAGCATTTCCACCTTCATTTGCGCTTATCCTTGTGAGTGTTATCCTGCTCAGTGTAAGCTACTATAGATTATCAAAAAATGTAAGGTTGAACGCTTATTACCTGCTGGGTATTCATATCATAAGAATCCCAATTGAATTTATCATTTTCCAACTTTTTAACCGTAAAATGCTTCCTATCGAAATGACCTTTCTTGGCTGGAACTATGATCTATTTTTTGGTGTCACTGCCATTTTATTTTTAGTATTCAGTAGCATAAATCCCAGAATACTGACATCTGTACTGTTCAAGGCTTGGAATATTTTGGGGATCTGTTCGTTATTGCAAGTCGTCATTATTGGTATATTATCATCGCCATTACCTCTACAGGCAATGGCATTTGAACAGCCCAATATTGCTGTATTACAATTTCCATACGCCTTACTTCCAACCATCGTAGTACCCATTGTTATATTATCTCACTTTCATCTGTTGGGGAAAGCTATCACCACAGAAAAAAAGTAGGATACAGCAAGGACAGCGCAAAAAATACTTAAACCCACATATTATTACATTTTTTGCAAATTAAATACGGTACCGGCAGGGTCAGTTATCCAGTGCATATTTTCTGGAAGTTTCTCGATTTCGTCACAGGTTTCCACCCCATTTGACAACAAATAATCGGTCGCCTCGGGGACATTAGGAACAGTAAGCTGCAACCAGGTTTCGGAATGGGTGTAATTATCCACGCAATCTAGCCAAATGATATTGTGTCCAAATTTCACTTCATGTGTCCTCGAAACAGTGGGGTTATCGATTGGCTTCTCCTCAACGTGCAATTTCAGGATATCCCTGTAAAAAGTAACTGTCTTTTCGTATTTATTTTTGGGAATTTTTATAGCGATATTAATTCCCGCTTCAAATTTTATGCTCATATTTTTGTTTTTAAATTACAAACAAAATAGTAAAATTAATTAGTCAAAACGCTTGTCCTATGACAAGATTTAGCCCGGATAAGAAATCAAAATTTCTAGTTTTAATAGCTTACCACAAACCGTTTCTCATCGAAAGGGACAAATCCATATCAGGATTAACATAAAAAATAGTATTTTAGATAAAAAAACCTCAGCTTATTCATTAATAAGGTAAACTTTTATATGATTCCACAGCTATACACTTACCTAAAAATTATTGTTGTATTCCTTCTTTTTGATGTTTTGATATATTTAAGGTTACGCAAACTGGCTGTATGGAAATCACAACCATTATTTGCAAATATAATCTGGTGGCTATTGAGTATTTTCTCTTATGCCTGTATATTCTTGAATTTATTTTTTGAATGGAGCAATTTTATCGCTGCTTGTTTCATGTTCTTTCCTATTTCCATATTATTGGGAAAAGCGATCCTCCTTTTATTTATTGCCGTTGATGTACTATTAGCGTTCATCAAAAATATTCTTAGGCGGCCGGCAGAGAGCACAGCAGTAGCCGATTCAAATGGCAATGGCGCGCGTATGGGAAGATCTGATTTTATTATTAAAAGTGGGCTTTTGGTAAGCAGTATTCCATTGCTGGGATTGACCCGTGGATTTATGACCAATCTTTATAATTATCAAGTCAAGCATGTCAATCTGATTTTACCAAACCTTCCTAAATCTTTTGAGAATATTACTATCGCTCAGATTTCAGATATACACGCAGGTAGCCTCTACAATTTAGATGCAATAAAAAAGGGCGTAGCACTGCTGCTTGCACAGAAACCGGATATAATTTTTTTTACCGGAGATTTAGTAAATGATTTTGCCGATGAAATGGATGATTACCTCCCCATTTTTAATAAGCTAACGGCCCCGCTCGGTATTTTTTCAATTTTGGGAAATCACGACTATGGAGACTATCATTTTAATAGATTTCATTTTAACAATGAACGTAAATTGACGAAGGAACAAAATTTAGTCGATGTAAAAGACATCCATCGTAAACTTGGTTGGCAGCTCCTTCTCAACGAATCAAAGGAGCTCAATTTAAACAACGAAAAAATCACTCTCATCGGTGTAGAGAATTGGGGCGTAAACAACCCGCACAACTATGGCAATCTTGATCTAGCCATGTCCAAAGTGGACCCCTCCTCGGCGGTCAATCTACTACTTTCACATGACCCTTCACATTGGAGAGCCGAGATATTACCAAAATTCCCCATGATTGATGTTACGTTTAGCGGACATACGCATGGTGGACAATTTGGTTTTCGCCATCCTGACTATCAATGGAGTCCAATCCAATATGCATATCGCGAATGGGCCGGCTTATACCGCGAGAAACATCAATCACTTTATGTCAATGTTGGTTTCGGCTACCTGGATTACCCAAGCAGATTGGGGATACTGCCTGAGATCACGATATTCCATTTAAAAAAAGAAGGTGTAATCACATAAATATTGAATTATGGACTACACCTGATATAAATTTGATAGTTACACCAATAAAAAACATTCGCTAGACTAAACGACTTACTTAAAATCTCGAAATTCAGTCCTGCCTCCCCTACATCGGATAGTAGTGTATCAATCTAGGGGCGTAGGTGATATGCTTTGGGCTGAACGAATGCCCTGATTCCCTGTGCGGATAACGTGGATCCTAATCCCGAATTTTTCCGCCCGGACCAAGGGACACAAGGACTTACCCTATCACAGCAATTCCAATACACCGTTCCCGTATCCATTTTTTCCAATATCGCCATGGCTCTATCCTGATCAGCAGAAAATACGGCCGCAGTAAGACCGTATGCGGTATCCTGCATCAAACGGATCGCCTCATCATCTGAAGTTACTTTCTGTATACCGATCAAGGGTCCGAAAGTCTCTTCCCTCATCAATTCCATTTCATGGTTACAGTGTTCAAAAACTGTAGGTGCATAATAATATCCAGCTTTTTCCAGTGCATGACCACCTAGGCGCAAGGTCGCCCCTTTAGCGAGCGCATCTTTTACTTGCGCATCAAGCACGGTAAGTTGGGCGGCTCTGGTGAGCGGCCCGATAAATACATTCTGTATCATCGGATCCCCAATAGTATACGAGGCCACTTCTTCAACAAAGGCTTCTACAAACTCATCATAAATCTTGTCCGAGACATAGATGCGCTCAACAGCACAGCAGCTCTGCCCGTTGTTGTAAAAAGCACCTTCCGCTGCGAGAATAGCAGCTTTCTTAATATCAGTGATATCATCCGCAACATATAATGGATCCTTTCCCCCCAGCTCCAATTGAACCGGAACCAGTTTATGTGCCACTGTGGTGGCAATATGGACACCAGTCTTATACGAACCTGTAAAAAAATAACCAGCTAAAGGTAGCTCCAATAACCGTTGTCCAATTTGACCATCTCCGACAATACATTTGAATACATCTTCGGGAACCCCCGCTTGATATAGGTATTTTTCAAATTGTATACCTGTACCGGTAGCGAACTCTGATGGTTTGTAAAGCACAGCATTTCCAGTCGCCAATGCGTACAGGAATACATTAAATCCAACATTATACGGAAAATTCCAGGCCGATATATTGGCGATCACCCCCAATGGTTCATACACGATCTTTTCGTGCGTTGCTCCCGCTGTCGTAATAAGCTCTTCCGAAAGCCATCGGCTGGCGTTTGCCTTAAGATGGTCAATACGGTTTTGTGCACCCGCAATTTCGTTTAGCGATTGCGTTATTGGCTTTCCCGTTTCCTTTGTCAGGACTTCAGCAAGTTCCTGTTTATTGGCCAAAATTAACCGCCCAAACTCGATTATACAGTCTAAACGTTGTTGTAGCGGTACTTTTGACCAGGCGCGTTGCCCTTTTTCTAAAAGTTTCACCGTTGTCTCCAATCCAGCAGCCGTGATGGCAGGGATCACAGCCTCCACCTCCCCTGTAGCAGGGTTTCTAATTTCTATGTTGTTTTGCATGTTCAAGAAAAACATTAAAAATCAATTCTTCATCCAAAAGCTCCCCGGCTTGTGTATCCGAAAATTCAGGATGCCATTGTACTCCCATAACTTTACCGGCAGCAACTTTGGTATATCCAAATGCTTCTATAAAACCATCCTCTGAACGGGCATATACTTCCAAATCCTGTCCCAGTTGTTTGATCGCCTGATGGTGTACCGTGTTTACTTTAGGGTTAGAAACATGTCTATACAAATCTTCAAACAAGGTTCCAGGCACAAAATTAATAGGGTGATTAATCGTATCGTATAATTCCGCCGATCGGTGCAGTCCCGCACCGGGTATCTGTGAAGGAATATCCTGATAGAGTGTACCACCAAAATAAACGTTCATCAATTGAAAACCCCGACAAATACCCAATATTGGCTTCTCCTGCTTAATCGCATAATCCAGTATTTTTAATTCATACTGATCCCGATAAGCATCTCCTTTCCATCGACCTATTGGAACTTCACCATAATGCCCCGGAGCGATATCACTTCCGCCCTGGAGGATGATACCATCCATCTGATCAATGATTTCCGTCAACAACCCATCATCCAAATCGGGGAGCAGTACCGGAAGCACCCCCTTTTTCCCGATCCAGCATGCCATATCATTTTCCATGTAGCTCAACGACTTAGGACCAAAAACAGCACGATCCTTATCGGGATAAAAAAAGCATGCGCTTATACCTATTTTGATCATACTATTTTTACTAAAATGCTGTTTCATAAATAGCTAGAAAGTCTTCTATTGTAACCGGCTTAGGATTTGAGGGATGACAGAAATCTGCGTATGCTAATTCCGACAATGGTGCAAGATGTTGCTTTTGCACACCTATGGAGGATAAACGCGTCGGTAAATTCAAACGTGTATTGAGTTCAAATAAATAGTCTACGACTTTATCCCCAGCATTATTACCGATACCAAGCGCAACTGCAATCTTATCAAAACGATCTTCGAATCCTGCATAGTTAAATTGCATGCCATAGGGTAGATTAATAGCATTGGCAAGTCCATGATGTGTATCCAACAAGGACGAAAGCGGATGTGCCAGGCTATGTACTATACCCAGTCCCTTTTGAAAAGCCACAGCTCCCATGAGTGAAGCTAAAAGCATCTTGGAACGCGACTGTAAATCAGATTCCTTGGTTGCTTTTTCAATAGACCCGGCTACCATAGCCATCCCTTCTAGCGCGATACCGTCACACATTGGATGATATCCTTTTGCCAGATAAGCTTCCATATTGTGGGTGAGTGCGTCCATCCCCGTTGCTGCCGTAACAAATGCCGGGAGGTCCATGGTAAGGAGTGGATCCGCAAAGACTATTTTCGCCATCAATCGCGGACTGAACAGAATACGCTTTTTCTTGGATTCGTCTTCGGAAATAATGGCACTTCGGCCTACTTCACTTCCGGTACCGGCTGTAGTGGGTACCGTGATCAGATGAGGGATCTCATTAGTCACATAGATATCTCCCCCGATAAGATCATCATAATCAAAAAGATCACGGTGGTGATGCGCGCGCAGTGCTATCGCCCGGGCAACATCAAGTGCTGCCCCGCCGCCTACCCCGATAATGGAATCCCTATTGTTGTGCCGATAAACATCACCGCCCTGCAGTACATCAGATTTAACGGGATTTTTGTGCAGATCGTGATACACGATCACATCAATTCCTCTGCTCATCAATTTACGCTGGATCTCCTTAAAAAAAGGAAGCTCAGCAATAGTTGGATCCGTTACCAATAAAGGTCGGATAAGACCATTATTCAACAGGTAATCCGGTAGTTCATTGATTGCTCCGGCACCAAACCGAATAGGTGTAGGAAAATTAAAACCATAAATTTTATCTGTATCCATCTTGCAGTTAAATAATTTCAAAATATCTTTTTGTTTCCCAATCTGTTACCTGTTCTGAAAACTGCCGCCATTCCCACAATCTGGATTTGCAAAAGTGATCAACAAACCTTTCTCCAAACAATTCTGACGCAATTTTAGACTGTGCCATCCGACTGGTAGCTTCATAAAGATTCCTTGGCAGAACACCATGTTGTAAATCCTTATAACCATTGCCAACGGTATGTGGATTATCCAATGATAGCTTGTGTTTGATCCCATAGAGCCCACTAGCTAAACAGGCCGCTATGGCCAGATATGGATTAACGTCAGAGCCGACTACGCGGTGTTCAATACGCGTCGCCTTAGGCCCACCATCAATGACACGGAGTGCCGTCGTCCTGTTATCTATCCCCCAGGTTAAAGTCGTCGGAGCCCAGGCTCCTTCAGTAAGTCTTTTATAACTGTTTACGGTAGGAGCAAATAAGGGTAGAATATCGCGTAAACAATGTAGTTGCCCAGCGAGAAACTGCTTCATCAGTTCGCTCATACCTCGTTGGTCATCGGCATCATAAAAAAGATTTTTCTCCTGTTTGAGATCCCAGAGGCTTTGATGTACGTGTCCGCTACAGCCGGGCAATTCTTTAGTCTGTTTGGCCATGAAACTGGCGACGATACCATGTTTTTTACCGATCTCTTTTACGGCTGACTTAAAGAGTGTGGCCCTGTCGGCAGCTTCAAGTGCATGACTACATTGAATTGCAGCTTCCAGTACACCTGGCCCTGTTTCTGTATGCAAACCTTCCAAAGGCACGCCAAACCGTTCAAGCATCGACAACAGGTCCTGAAAAAAGCCGTAATTGTCCGATATCCGCAATATGGAGTATCCAAACATACCGGAGGTGATCGGTGTCATATCTTCAAAACTATTCTGCGAAGATCCATTAGTTGCTTTTACAAAATTAAACCACTCAAATTCCTGTGAAAAAATAGGTTTGTATCCCAAAGCCTCCGACTGTGCAATGATGTTTTTAAGAAGTGCCCTTGGACAGACATTTTTGTCTGTAGCTTCTGACGTTTCAAAATCGGCAAGAAAGAAAGGAATATCTTCTTGCCAGGGTATTTTACGGAAGGTGTTTCCATCTATACGTGCAGGAAAATCGCCATAACCAGTATGCCATCCTGTAATTTCTACATTGTCATAAACCTGATCATTGACATCCCATCCAAATACCACGGAACAAAAACCAAATTCACTGTCCAATGAAGAGATAAACTTGTCCCGATGCATAAATTTGCCACGCAATACACCGTCGATATCCGCTACTGCGACTTTGACATGTGTACTCGTACTTGTCTTTAATTTGGAAATAATTTCTTTTTTGTCTATCATAATTTGACGGTTTTATCCTTGTCAAGGAAGATTAGGAAATAAAGATATGATAAGATGACAAGCCCAAAGAATAATAAGGCTGTCAATGGGTTATAAAATATCATAGCAACCAGACAGATCACGGCAATGATCAGTGCGAGCATCGGAAATAAGGGATATAAAGGAACTTTAAAGGGACGTTCCAATGTGGGTTCTTTTTTACGTAAGGCGAAAAAAGACCACATGGATATGATATATAGACTGATTGCTCCAAAACAGGCAATGGTAATAATTCCTGCTGTCTTACCCGTCAGTAGTGCAACAATACCAACCGCCATATTAATCAATAATGCATTAGCCGGCGTTTTAAAGCGGGAATGAACTTTTCCCAAGATGGATGGTGCATATCCTACCCGTCCAAACTCAAAGGTAGCACGCCCCCCAGCCAAGATAATTCCATGGAAGGATGCAATAAGTCCAAGCAGACCCACGCCGATAAGCAGTTTGTAAAGGATGTGGGTACTATTAATAACGTTGGCAATAGCAAGGGGTAAGGGTGAATCTGAAGCCTCAGTGCTGCCCGGAGGATAGACAACAGCTTCCCAGCCTGCGACACCGACCGCCGATAAAAACGTAATGATACACAATACGACCAAAGTGACAATAGCTGATCCAAAACCGATCAGTACATTTTTTTGCGGATTGATGGTTTCCTCGGCAACATTAGCAACACCTTCAATGGCAAGAAAAAACCAGATGGCAAATGGAATGGATGCAAAAATACCGGAATAACCATTCGGAAGCGCATTTTGCTGTAGGTTGGAAAACTCAAATGCAGGCAACGTCACACCAGCAAATATCAGCAACTCGATAACCGCCAGAACAGTAACAACCAATTCAAAAGAGGCGGCAAGTTTCACCCCTAGGATATTCATTGTCGTAAAAATAAGATAGGCTCCGATAGCAAAAGTAAGGTAACCAACATCGGGATGGAGCAAATGCAGATAAGCCCCTATCGCCGCCGCAATGGCCGGCGGTGCAAAAACAAATTCTATATTCTGGGCAATCCCGGCAACAAATCCCAAGTGTTTTCCAAGTCCTCTATTAGCATACTCAAAAGCTCCTCCAGCTTTTGGTATGGCACATGACATTTCTGTATAACTGAATGTAAAGGTTAGGTACATAATAATAACAAAGATCGTAGCGATAGCTAACCCCAATGTCCCACCTTCTGCCAGTCCCAGATTCCAACCAAAATACATTCCTGAAATAACATACCCTACCCCCAATCCCCATAACATCACGGGGCCAAGGACTTTCTTTAATTGGGGATCACTCATAATTCTTTTTATTAGGTTGGTAACAGATATTAAGTAAGATGAATTTACTACTTTATTTTAATTTGCAGTATTTTTAGACTATAATAATATTTATTTTAGTAAAAAAATATTGAAATATTATTATTTTTGGATGAAATATCCTAACGATAGGTGTATACCTATTCGTTTTTAGATTTAAATTACTACAGCAATGAAACTAGATGAAAAAGATCTGATGATCTTGGACCTTTTGCAACAGGATGCCAACATGAGTAACAAGGAAATTTCCGATCGTGTCAACTTATCCATGACTCCTGTATACGAACGGATTAAGAAATTGACGACAACAACCGTGCTCAAACAAAAGGTATATCTACTGGATCGACGGAAACTGGATTTGAATCTGATGGTGCTTGTAGCAATCAGTATGGAAAAACATTCAAACGAAAGCGCTTTGCTATTTATGGAAGAAATACAGAAATTTCCGGAAGTGGTCGAATGCTTCCATGTGACCGGTGCTTTTGATTACCAGCTCAAGGTGATGGTCAAGGATGTCGACCACTATCATGAATTTAACTTCAATAAACTGGCGACGATTAAAGGAATCCGCCATATGGAAAGCTATTTTGTGATGAAAGAAATTGTTAATACAACACGGCTGCCACTTTTCCTTTAGTTGCCCAACCTTTCAAATTAAAATTTAGCTGTAAGCCCTTATCATGCATTAAATGGAAAGAGCCCGGTATAATACCGAGCTCTTTCCATTTAATTTTGTTCATCTGTCCAGCTTTTTAGGGATCACTTCACTTTTTGGACAGTCCCCATTTTTATGTTGTTTCACTACTTTTGCAGTGAAGCCATATCGATGACAAACCTGTATTTTACATCGCTGTCCAATACACGTTGGTAAGCCTCATTCACATAATCGATGTCAATCAACTCTGTTTCTGGGAGGATGTTATGTTCAGCACAAAAATCAAGCATGTCTTGTGTTTCCTGTATACCGCCGATACTTGAAGCCGTCAGAATTTTATTTCCGCCCATAATAGAACGACCATTGATTTCCATTGGTGCAGCTGGGATACCGACACAGATATAGACACCTTTGGTCTTTAGCAGCCCTAGGTAGAGATTGTAATCATGAGGTGCAGAAACCGTATCAATAATAAAGTCAAAATAAGCAGAAAATTCCTTCAGTTCCGAAGATTCATGCGTATTTAAAAACTTTTGGGCACCCAATAGTGTCGCATCCGCTTTCTTACGTGGCGAATGGCTAATCATCGTCACTTCCGCGCCCATTGCAACAGCGATCTTCACCGCCATGTGACCTAAACCACCTAAACCCAAAACACCAACTTTATGTCCTTTGCTAATATTCCATCGCTTCAGCGGTGAGTATGTGGTAATCCCTGCACAAAGTAAAGGGGCCACCTTTTTGATGTCAAGCGACTCAGGCACATGCAAAACAAAATTCGCATCAGCGACAATATTGTTGCTGTAGCCCCCATATGTACAGGAGTGATCGTGCATCACATCCGTACTGTTATACGTCCACACCGTTTTCTTCTTCGAGCAAAACTGTTGCTGATCCGATTTACAGTTATCGCACTCACCACAGGATGCCACCATACAACCTACACCAGCGAGATCACCTTTTTTAAACTTGGTCACCGCACTGCCTACGGCACTGATGCGGCCAACAATCTCATGTCCCGGAACAATCGGGTATTGTGTCCCCCCCCATTCGTCGTGGACCTGATGAATATCAGAATGACAGATACCACTATACAAGATATCGATTAACACATCATTCGAACCAAGTTCTCTTCTTTCAAATTCCCAATATTCCAGCGGAGAATTATTGTCTTTCGCCGCATAACCTTTCGATTTAATCATTCTTTTGTACTTTTATAAAACACCAATTGAATCCCACTGACCTATTCCAATAGATAAGATCCTTTCACTAAGTTGTGCGAAGTTAATGTGAGACCACCCCAAATAAAGAATCTTTCAAACATTATTGACATTGAACAAACAATGAAAACACAAAAATGTTCTTGGGTCAGCAGTATTGACAAATCAATTTAATTACTTTCAAATTTTAATCCACTTCAAAATCAACCTCTTAGCCTACGATTCCTTTCGTGACCTTTCAGTCCAACAAAAATTTATTTAGGTTAGATCGTTTGCCCATTAAGTATTACAGATTTAGTTGATTATTTCTCCGTTACCTGTGGTCAGTCGTTCACGAAATCTTTGAAGATCTTCAGGACTCGGCCTGTCCCATTCTTTTGCTTCACCAACAATTTTCAGCGCAGCCGTGGAGCGATACGAACGCGTCGGATTACCCGGAAATTTTTTATCTGTTAGATTTGGATCATTTTCAAAGGCTCCCATCGGTTCAATAATATAGACACGTTCGCAGCCTTCTCCTTTTGCCAAAGCAGCAGCGAGTCCGGCTCCGTTAACTAAACCTGTAAAATAAATATGATTCATGGTAAGTTCAGGCTGATAATTCGAGTTCCCCCCAGCAACCAATAGATCTCCTGCTTTTAAGTCGGCTTTGGTACCATGATAAAAAGGCCCGGAATCCGATGGTTTTTCGTTTAGGATTGTAACCAACTCGATATATTCCGCTGATTTTTCGCTATCTCCCAGATCTCCGTAACATTTTGCAAGCTTCAGATACAGGTTCGGTAGCGCACTTTTAACTGTATCGTCATTTAGTTTTAAGGCATGCCGCAGGGCCTCTTCGAGCCATATCAATCTATCTGAAACAGTTTTTTGATGCCGGGCTACATAATAAGCTGCAAGAAAGCATTCGTGATCGTTGGTGGCTCCGCTCCAGGCCTGCATAAATAGCTTAAGGGCTTCTTCAGGCTGTTTTGCATCTTCCATGCTCATGCCCTGAAGACAAAGTTTAACAACATTGTTGAAAGGTGAAAATTCCATATATGCATTATTTTCGATTACATCGCTGAATTAGCTAGTACATCGAGACTTCAAAGCCACATGTACAGCGATCTTAGGGATTAAAGTTACACATTCCACCCTTATATTGTCGCGATTGCACCGCATTCGTATTTTTAAACTTCGCTAAATTTGGATTAATAATCAAACACTTGAAACAATGAGAAAGATCAGAATTTTCGAACACATCTCGCTTGATGGCGTCATCGAACACGATGGAGATTACACTTATGGCGCATGGACAACTGCCTATAGAAGTCCTGCAGGAGCGGAAATGCTCTTTCAGGCATATGGTTCAGACTTTGACCTTCTTTTGGGCCGTCATACCTATGATATCTTTAGCAGCTTCTGGCCCAATGCGGGTGATTTTCCAATGGCCAATGCTATAAATGCTGCCACGAAACACGTCGCAACCCACCGTCCCGACAGTTTAATCTGGGGACCTGTAAAAAATTTAGGTACCCACATTGACGTTGCTATTCATACACTTAAATCAACAGACGGTCCCGATCTGATCGTTGTGGGAAGTTCCACACTGACCTCCCTTTTACTTGAGCAAGGTCTCGTTGATGAAGTCGTACTCATTACTTACCCGGTTCTGCTGGGGCATGGCAAACGCCTACTGTCAGACAAGGTGAATGCGCAAAAACTTGTTTTTTTAGATTCAAAGACAACTCCTACAGGTATTCTCATCAATAGCTATAAATATATTGGATCACTAAAAAAACACTAGTTCGCTAGGAGAGATAAGGCACGCGCTTATTCAAACTTGTATCGGGCAGCGATTTTACGATTTGATTTTAAAGTTTCAAAAGGCTTACGT
Organism: Sphingobacterium sp. HMA12; assembly: GCF_002933815.1. Lineage (GTDB taxonomy): Bacteria > Bacteroidota > Bacteroidia > Sphingobacteriales > Sphingobacteriaceae > Sphingobacterium. The sequence continues at coordinate 461,586 of NZ_BEYR01000001.1, read as the reverse complement.
GTAGCAACCTGATCCTATCAACCATACAATCACAATGTTATTTACTTAAATATGTCCGGTTTCTTGTATATTTGATTAAAAACAAATCATTTCTATGAAAAGAGCCTTATTATTCATGGCTATTACCTGTAGCTCCACCTTTGCCTTTGCGCAAAAAATAACATACAAAGTCAATACACAAACGTCAAAGATCAAATGGGAGGCAAAGAAAGTCGTCGGTGGTCATGTCGGTACCATAGCCTTGAAGGAGGGAACAGTCCAAACTGATAAAGGTAAAATTACCGGAGGTGGATTTACCATTGATATGAATGCTATGGCTTGTACTGATGCTCCGAAACTAACCGGTCATCTTAAAAACGAAGATTTCTTTGATGTATCCAAATATCCCATAGCAAAATTTGTTATCGCTAAAGTGGATAACAGCAAGGCTATTCCAATAATCACAGGTAATCTTACGATCAAAAACAAAACAAAAGCCATATCTTTTCCAGCAAAGGTAACCAGCACTGCCGATGGGCTTTCGGCTGAAGCATTGGGTGTCAAGGTAAATCGCCTGGATTTTGATATTCAATATCGTTCAGCAAGCTTTTTCTCTGATCTCGGAAACCGGGCTATTGAAGACGAATTTACATTGGATATTCAGATCAAAGCCACAAAATAACTTTCAGAATAAAAGAGGTTCTAGCAACCTCTTTTAACTAGCTATCATTGATTGCCTAAATCAATTCAATCCCCTGTGCGATATATTTATTCATCTGGGGGCTCGTTGAATCGTTCTCCGTGACAATGATATCAAGCTTTTTGGTCTCATCAATGATAAAATTTGACTCCGTATCAAATTTATCCGATGTACACAATCCAACGATCCGGACGCTCTGTTTCATCATTGCCCGCTTTGTTTCGGCATCTTCCTGATAATTGCATGATAAATTTTCAGGAGTAATCGAACAAACACCCAAGAAATATAGATCAGCCCTAAAATTAGCGATACTTTCCAACGTTGTATTGCCAAATGTTGTAAAGGCCGATTTGTAGAGCCTGCCTCCTAAAAATATTATTTCTATCAAAGGATGGTCCTCAATCACACTCGCAACAGGAAAGCTATTCGTAATGATCGTAACCTTAAGATCCTTCGGTAAGATTTTAGTTAACTCTAAAATGGATGTACCTCCATCGAAAAAAAGTACCTGATCATTTTTAATTAATGATAGCGCTTTTTGCGCAATGATCCTTTTCTGTTCCAACCCTGCCTTCTCGCGATCACGATAATGGTATTTTTTTTGAACAATGCTGTGCGCTCCTCCCCTTACCCCGCGAAGAAGATCCCGATCATTCAATTCCTTAATATCTCTCCGTATGGTATCTTCGGATACCGAAAGCTTTTTGCTCAAGGTCTGAAATGAAACCGACCCCTCCCTATTGGTGATATCTAAAATGGTTTGTAGACGATCGTACTTTAGCATAGGAACAAATATATAGATTTAACAGAATAAAATGAATTGCAAAAAATTGCTATAATTGCAATATTTTGCAATTATATAATTACATTTGTGCCATAATATAGGTAAACTTATGATAAAAAAAACAATTTCCATCGATATGGACGGTGTACTCGCAGACATCCAACGACACTATATTGCACATTATTTTGAAGAAACGGGTATACGGATAAATGAGGACGATATTATCGGACTAAAGGAAGCGGATTGTTTACCTGATCAGACGGCAGTCTTACGGTATTTGCATACACCAGGTTTTTTCCGCAATATCCCTGTTGCACAAGATGCACAAGACGTGGTGAAGGAATTACAAAACTATTATGAGATTTTTGTCGTATCTGCCGCAATGGAATTTCCCAATAGTCTTTTAGAGAAACGGGAATGGCTACAGGAATATTTTCCATTTATTTCGTGGAAGAACATTGTATTCTGTGGGAATAAAGGGATTATAGACACCGATTTTCTTATTGACGATCATCTAAAGAATCTAGACAGTTTTTCTGGAAAAGGGCTTATGTTCGATACATTTCACAATGTCAATGAGCACCGGTTTGAAAGATTGAAGAACTGGACGGACGCACATCGTTTTTTTACCGCTGATCTGTAAAAATAAGACGTCCAACGGTTAAACTACAGCTGGCCAATCACAAGAGGTAATTGCCCAGCTATAGTTTGCAAGAATTTATTTTCTAGTCTGGAATTTCCAATAGGTCCAATAAGACACGGAAAGTGAAAGCATAAGAAAAGCAACGACGATAAGCGAGACTGAAATTCCATAAAATTGGGCAACTCCACCCAGCAAGGCGGGGCCCAACAACTGTCCCGAATGACCCAATGTCGACATAACCGGAATACTTGCTGATGCCCCAACTCCTTTTAAATTTCCGGCATGACTAAATAAAATAGGAACAATATTAGCAGCACCAAAGCCCAATAGGATAAATCCGGCTAATGCACCCCAATAAGAAGGTGATAAAACAGCGACCAGCAAACCGAATACCGCTAAGACTCCCCCTCCGACCACAACAACCCGATGATCTAACCGGAGGACAAGCACATCACCAAAAAGTCGCATTGTTGCCATGGCGATGGAAAAGGCAGCATATCCTATCCCTGCAATTTCAAGCGGTGCATTTTTTTCCTCATACAAAAATACCGCGCTCCAATCCAGCATCGAACCTTCGGAGAGATAAGCACAGAAACAGAGCATGCCCAGAAATAAAACATGCAAATTGAACCAACCAGCCCATTTGGACTGACCTGCAACCATTTTCTTGTCATCATGATGACTGTTAATGCGTATTTCATCATCATGCGCATACAACCTACGGTACATGACAAACATAATTACAACGATCAGTAAGGAAATCAATAACATGGCATAGGTAGCCTGAAACCCTAACTTTATCAACAGTCCTAATCCGAGCGACCCCGTTAATCCTCCCACACTAAAGATACCGTGCAGACCGGATAAGATCGGCCGATCAAAGAGTTTCTGGATAAGGATTGAATGTGCATTTGCGGAAACTTCTATTCCTCCCATACACATACCAAAAAAGAATAGTGTAATCCCCATTGTTATGATGGAATTAGCAATTAACAACATCGGCAGTATCAGTGCGAGGGTGATACCCGAAAGAAAAATAATTTTTCTTGTTCCAAATTTATTTAGAAGGATGGTCGAAAATGGCATAATAAAAAGAGCTCCGCCGCCGATAAGAAGCATTAAAAGCCCCAATACACCATCATCTATACCGAGCCTATGTTTAACATAAGGGACGACAGGCGCCCAACTGGCAAGCCCCAAACCGCACACAAAAAAGATAAACCTCACAGCATTTCTTGCTGTATCCGGACGAATGGGCAATGATTTAATTTCCATATAAATTGAGATAAACTAAAATAGTATAGCGATAGACTTGTCTAGGCTAAGGGCACAAAACTATCAATAATAAATCACAAATAAAGCATATTATTGCACAATATTGCAAAAAATGCAAATTAAAGCAATAATATGATTCTTTTGAACAAATGACATTAATATGCAGCAGCCTCTTCGAACAGCACTACGACTTCTGAAACGATTTTACAGGATAAGTTCAAGGCCTATTTTGCCATAATGGTGATTTATCCTTAAATTACTGGCATAAACAATGCCTTTTCTACAAAAAAGGTTTTATAATGAACCATAAAGAACAGCTATTTCAGGACATGAATTATAAAACGATAAGCTATTTTCTTTCATCAACGCTAATTATCGGATTACTTTATACGAACGGTTGGTTTGATGTATCTTATACCTTCCGACAGTTTTTGGGATTTATATTCCTAATATTGTATTTCGTAGGGACAATCATTCTTGTCCAAAGACTGATTTTGAAAGATAGAAAGTTAAGAAAGCATCTCTTGGTCAGATTGAGTGTGCTCCTATTTATTGCCCTGATCATTGTTATTTCCCAATGGCTTATGCATAAACAAAATGATCGTCTTGGTGCGGGTTATTTACTCTATTTTGAGCTGCTCGGTTTTGGAATACCACTTATTATTTATACTGCGATAGAATCGGTGTGGTTGCTTGCTAAAAAGAAATATGCAGCATTGTGCATAGACCTCTTTTTAGTGATGGGAATCTATTGTCTTGTTATCTTCAGTTCGATCTTCGGTTTTTAAATAGATGGAGTTGTTCGCAACGCTAGCCATGAATATCTAACCTTCTAAAAATAATATAATTAAATATTTTAATCTACAATAAAAACACACATAAAAAACATACTAGTTAGCGTATTTTCCAAGACATCTAAAAAATCGCATACTTGTGATTCTAAAATTATACTAAACAGATCGCCAATTTACTTCATGCAGAACCTAAAAGAGCTTCCCCCTCTGACAACTGATTGCTGTAACTTTTGTCCGTTAAACAAAAATTTTTCGTATATTTTTAATGTTCGCCGTTCCAACACCTTTGTGACGCCAACGGCCGTAAGTCGTCCTTCTTTAGGAATAAACGGGATTATTCCCCATAAATAAACTAAAAATATGCAAACTCGAGCAGAAAAATTACAGCAGATTATTGATTGGGCACAAAACAATACGGATATTCGGGCAGTTCTCCTAACGAGCTCCTTGGTAAATCCACTGGCGCCAGTTGATGAATTAAGTGATTTAGACATCGAACTTATATTTGATGACAATACCACGTATGTCGCCAATAAAAATTGGCTAAATAACTTTGGCATTCCTATCGCCATGATTGAAGAGGATGAAAGCTACTTTGATAGCAAACATGCCATGAAGATGGTTTTATACGCAGATCACACAAAAGTTGATTTTAAGTTATATAGTAAGCCTAATTTTTTGGAAGAGGTGCACCAAAGCCCGTTATGTGAAGACTGGGATATTGGTTATCAAGTACTCCTTGACAAAGAGGGCATAACAGAAGCGATCCAAAAACCCTCCTATCGGGTGTCAATCATAAAAAAACCTACCGAGCAAAAATTCAAACAGCTACTCAATGATTTTTGGTGGGACTGTACTTATGTCGCCAAATGTCTTGTCAGAAAGGATATTTTTTATGCAAAATTTATGTCCGAAAACAATATACGTACCGATTATATGGTACCGCTGATTGAGTGGTATATCGCTAGCCAGCATGATTGGAACATCACAACCAATAAACATGGACGCCTATTTAAAAAGTACATGACCGAGCAAACCTGGGACAAAGTAACCCAAACCTTTTCTGGCAGCGATATCAACGAAAACTGGACAGCTTTATTTGCAATGACCGACCTCGTCACAGCGATCGGCAGGGAGCTCGCAACTAAGTTACGCTATGAATATCCCGCAAAACTTGAAGTGGATGTCAAAATATATCTCAATGCGCTAAAAAACAAAACAAATAGCTTGCAGCTCATCCCTATAGCTATAGTAGTACGTCAAAATGCAGCGGTCGTTTAAACTTACTACAGAATCAAGAGCAATATCAGCCTATTTTGCAATGCTTTTATTTTTGCTCATTTGACTGATTTTTTAATATCTTTAATTATCATTTTTTCAAAAATTTAAAAAGATCGCTATGACAATAAAAACATTAACATTGAATATGTTCCTTCTGCTATCGACCTTTAGTGCATTTTCACAAAACAATGCAAGTTTAAATTCGCTATTAAATAAGAGTTCAGAATTTATATTTCCGCAAACAGCACAGAAGATTGAAACCGCATTAAACACTAAGACCATTTACTACGAAGATGCAAATGAAGAAAAATACGCCAAATGGCTAACAAAATCCGGGTTAGAATTGTATGCTAGTCTTGGAAAAAATAATGCCATTAATGAAATATTTTTTGACATTCCTGACGATAAACCGCTCGTCGTAGCGGGACTTCCTTTCGATCTTGTGATCAACAAAACTACCCTAGAAGAGAGTACAGCAAAATTTAGTAAATATGCTGCTAAAAAACAAAAAATGGGGGCGGGAAGCACATTTCCGGATGGCACACGACTCACCTTTAAAAAGGGAAAGCATTATGCTACATTAATTTTTGACAGTAATAACCTACTCCGATTCTTAGGTCTTACAACCGAACTCATTGCGCCCGGGGTAAATTAAGAAAGCTTAATTTTATTTATATCAAAGTCTATACCTAAGAGAGATGGCTCGCCAGATGTGATTCGCTAGATCCTGATCTAAATCATGTTGCAGAAAAAACCATCTCTCTTTTTTCTTTACCAATGTCTGTAGCCCACCATCTAGCAATACTTCCAGCTCTGTTTCCTCTTTTGTCGGGCTTTTTTTTAAAAGCTGAACCTGAAAATCCTTTTCCTTAAATGTAATGCGAAATATCTGCCCTTTGTAGGATGTATTTAACTGTCCGATCGTCTCTTCCATGAAAAGCAACTCAAAATTTAGTAATCTATCAAAAATGGTCAGCTAAAAAAAGCATGAAAACCAATATACCGCTACCAGTAATCTAACATTAAAATTATCGGTAGGCTTTAATATGTGAATTAAGCATGTAAATATACAAAACAGAAATATATAATACTAATTTTTTTAGCTAAAACCTAGCAAACCATCCTTTTGGAAAGGCGCAACAGCAATTTAAATATTCATGACTGTGTCAAGCCCCCGCTTCAAGCCCGTAAAAGTGTATAGCCTATCGACGGCGAGCAAAATTCCTTTGATATAAGGTTCTGCTCCATTTCCCGCATCATGCCGTAGGATTAACTTTTCATCTTTTTCACCAAATATCACCTCTACTCCGAGAATATGGCCCGGTAATCGCACCGAATGTACCTGTATACCATTTATACCCGCACCACGTGCATCTTTCCGTCCAATGGTGTCTTCAATTGCTACTGCCAGATCCGGTTTCCGAACTGCGGACAGACGATACGCGAGCTCCGCGACAGTTCCACTTGGTGCATCAGGTTTGTCCCCTGAGGCATAATCTATAACTTCAAAGTGAGGAACAAACTTAGCCGCAATTTCGGCAAACCTTTGTAGCAGCACTGCCGTAATTGCAAAATTGCCCGCAGCCAGAATAGCGGTATTATTCTCATCTGCAACCTTCGCAATTTCTTTAAAATCCGAATCAGATAATCCTGACGTTCCCAATACAACCCGCTTACCCCGACTCAATGCAGCAATCACATTGTCCTTTGCAATTTCTGGTTTGGTAAAATCAATCATAACATCAAAATCCACTCGATCAAGAGCACCTACCATCGTATCAAACAATGGAATGGGGTCATAATTCAGCTGTAAAATTTCAGCCAAATCAGCTCCATCTCGGGATCGGGACAAGCCCCCTACCAACTGCAAATTATTTTCTGCTATGATCCTTTTGCTCAATTCAGTCCCCACCCATCCTGTTGCTCCCGCAATAAATATCTTAATCATAATTCTTTTTTTTGATTATAAAAAAACACCTTATTTTTTTATGGCCACAACAGCATAAACCATAGGAATTTTGTCTTCAAGCTGTTCAATCCGATATTTATTCTTTTCAAATTCAACCGTCCCTTTAAAACAATTATAAGGTGAATAATCAAATTCATCAAGTTGCGTGATACGGAGTCCATTTTTGATCAAATTATTCACCACTTCGCTTATGCTATGGTTCCACATCACATATTCCTGTTTTATAGCTGCATTTTTATCCGCATAGGTTCCAGTTTCTGTTTCTATAATCGCTCCAGAATTAAAATACCTATAACCCACTTTCTCAAAATTATCATCGAACATCCAAACGACGGGATGGAATTCAACAAATACAAATTTCCCATCCGGCTTTAAAAATCTGGAAACAACCTGTGCCCATGTATCCAAATCTGGCAACCAGCCAATTGTACCATAACTCGTAAAAACAAGATCAAATTGCTGGTCTAAATGATTCGGTAGATCGTAAATGTCACAACAGATAAAGTGAACTTTGGCATTTGTCTGTTCAGCTATTTTTCGTGCACTGTCAATTGCCTTATCGGACAGGTCAACACCCGTCACTTCCGCACCAAGCCTGCTCAGTGAAATGGTGTCCTGACCAAAGTGACATTGTAAATGCAAAATAGTTTTGCCCTCAAGATTATCGAGCAGGCCCAGTTCAATCTCATTCAAGGAGTTTCTCCCCTGCAGAAAACCAGGAAGATCATAAAACTCAGAATTAAGATGCGCGTCTGTTCTATTGTTCCAGGACGTTCGGTTTATATCCAAATAATGTTGTTCCTTATCCATAGGCTAAATCTACCTTTTTTATCCAAATAATGTATACGATCACCCTATTCTTACAGCCGAATAACTTTTTTTAACAGTAGGTAGCACCTTTGATCCCCTATTGTTTTAAAAATATCAAATCCATAGCGGAATGCTGGTAACGCCCTAACTTATTTTTATCAATTAGTTTAAGGTTCATGTTTGTACGGACAAATGTTAAGCCCGTAAAATCGTAATAACTCCAATATGCCCGAGTATAAAAGTGAAATGAGCGAAAAAGGATATGATCAAAATCAAAAAAATAACTTTCATGCGTTTGCAGACTGTCAATAATTAAAAGTTTATTGCTTCGAGGCTTCTCAATCACTAAATACTGATGTAATGGGATCCTATCTTTTGTGGTCTCTATCGAACCAAAGTCTCCATCTGTTACACACGCTTTCACCCTCAGCTTTTCAAATCCCCCATTTTTAAACTCAAACGCCTGATAATATTGCGGTTCAGCGATATTGTCAAAATAGATTTTGACACTGTTGGCATCAATCTTCTCATGAGTTTGATACAAACTCAGAAATTCTGTGCTTGTAGACCAATCCATTTTAACGTCGATCTGCGACGGCATTGAAGAAAAAAAAGTCAACGTATCATTTTTGACTGCAAATGTACCCCTGGATTGATTTTCATACCCCACATCCTCACCTGCTTTCAATGGCAAGTTTGTTTCCTTATAAAAATAACTGTGATCCCGAAAGTTTAAAACCAATTCATTAGTTGAGTTACTTTTATATTTTACAATTTGAGTGTCATCATCAGTAAGATGTACAGCACTGTCCGCGGATTTCTGAACATGGTTCCCGCAGGATTGCAACGTGAGTACGAACAGCAGTATTTTGTAATTTTCAAGTGCCAGCATAACAATCAAGTTTTAACTTCTTAATATCACTCATGTATCACCCCTATGCCTGATCCAATAAGAAAAACAATCATTTCGCCTTTTCGATAATAATATCAGATGGTCCATCGCCATAGTACGCCGGTTTCTGCTCAACCATTTTAGGATGGCCGTTTTCATCTTTTTCTAATTTTTTGATTCCCGTTCTCGGCGGACGCTTGGTATCCAACTCCATTTCAAAAGAAATAGTAATTTTATCGTTTACGCCAAGACTATTTCCTTCTTTATCAAACACCTGCAAATCGTCAGCGGTAAACTTATCAGGAATATACATCCCGTTTTTATTATCCTTATAGCCCAAATCTATACTACCGATATAATCTCCCTTTCCCTTGGGTTCAGAAAACAAGGAAACAGCAATTTCCATGTCGTTACGAACTGTCACATCGCTATTGAGATAAGGATAGCCAGTCAGGCTAAATCGTTTGCCATCATTGCCTTTGTTTTCATATAATTTTTCAAACTGATCCGCATTAATCGGTGTTGCAAGCTGATCTTTCCCTGCACCACAGCGTGATATTGCTAAAGTCGATCCGGCTAAAAGGGTCAAGATCGTCATTTTCATTGTTTTCATGTTATTGCAATTAATAGTGTCTAAATAAACGCAGTAGCTGTCAGGAAAATATTCCGATATTTAACCCAACAACCAAATATAAAATATGTGTCTTCCACTTTTAGATCAGTCTAATATTTGACCGGGCACAATGAATATCCGTCTATAATAACGAAATTTTCAAATAGGCGCTGACGTTAATTGGTTCATTTTGGAAGGTTTTAAGGTATTGCTTTTATGCCCTATTGTCTCTACCGGATTTGATGGTCTTCCCGATTTTCTCAATACTGTAAAAAATAATACAAACGCGTACCAAATGAATAGGCTAATCCCAGAAAGGTGACAAAAGGCAGGGCATATAACAAGATAAAATACCGTGCAATAAAATCAAAGGACCGTTTGTCACTCTTCATATTCGCTTTATCAAAATATGTTTCGACATCCTGTTTTACGTCAACCGGAAGATAATGAATATACTGTCGGCCTGTTTTCAACCTGATCCGTAATACAAAATAAAGTTTCAACGAGTCAAACAAATGATAAGAATCAATGTCCTGAAAAGCAATACGATTTCCATTCAAAACTATATGATTTTCTTCAAAAATCATATTGTCGCCACTCGTTTTTATTTTCGAAACAAACAAGGAGTACGGGAAACCTATAACGAGAATGGCATTCCATAAGGGATGGATATTCCGAATTAAGATTGTGCTAACGAGCATGATCACAGAGGAAATTAAAGCTGCATATAAGCTATACCGAAATATCCGGTCAAAGTTGTATGCCTGAGTCTGTAAGTGCTGTTCCATTTATAAAGTTCTTCCTTGAATTAACTGCAAACCATTTATACAGCTAGCCGATAAATTATACTAACCGCATATTAGTTGCATTTCATAGGTATAAAGCTAATACGCCCGCAGCAAAAAAATGAGTTTATTTACAATTCGCGCTATTCCTTTTACAATATGTCCACTTTCATGATTTTTAAGGATCAGTACCAAAGATTTTAAACTTTCGCAGGATCAATTGACCTTCTCGGAAGAAGCGACGGAAAGAATCCTGGAAACAACAAAGTCAAGTGGAATAAATAGTAAATTTCTGGAATTTGCGAAGAATTGGCTTAAGAGAACAAAGAAGCAGGGGATGGAGAATTTGTAATAGCAATTAAAACATCGTGGACTTCAAAATTATAGATTGGCCCAATCAAACGAAAAATAGTTCAGACACGAAAAATTTATATCCAAACAGACGGCAAAGGATAAGTCAGTCCGTTATAAAGCTATCGGCCTTAAAAACATGTGGGGATAAAATTTACAAAAGGCCAATTAAAGAATATAATAATATTCCTCCGCAGGTGAGGTCGGCTTTTGGGTCGGTTCACCAATCGCCTCCAGCAAATTCATCTCAATAGTCCGACAGATTGTTGTCATCGGTGTATCCATCGGTTTATTTTCGAAAGGATCCTGCATCAGTATCGCGGTTCGCTCAATGATAATGAATATAATCGGAATGCCGATCGTCAACATCATTTTTACCCAAATCACATCGTCATTCAGGCTAAAGGGCAATAAAAGTGCAAATAGATAAATCAGAAAATGAATCAGCTTACCATAAGACACGGGAAAGACTGTATTTTTTATTCGTTCACAACGTCCCATGGAATCAGAAAATCGCGTTAAAATCTCGTCCGCGGCAACTTGTCTAAACTCAGTAATTAACCCCTCTTGGGCCAATAAGCGTAAATGCTTTGCATGAGCATTTAAAATTCCGTAAGCCACATTTGTATCATTGATCTGATAGCCCTCCATATAGTCCTTTACCCTTTTTGAATGCGGTTCTTTTCGTAGGGATTCGCTCAGGGCATAATTCCATATGATCTGTCTTTCGGCAAACATTTTTAGGTGTATATCCTGATCCTTACTAATAAAGGTTTGCAACAGACGTATTAAGCTACGCGAATCATTGACAATTGCTCCCCATACAATGCGGGCTTCCCACCACCGATCGTAAGACTGTGCTGTTCGAAATGCCAAAAGTAACGATATCGCCGTACCGACAATGGCAATTAATGATAAGGGCACCTCTAATGTAAGAAAGTCTTTATGCTTTGCCAGCAGCCCGACCAAGCAGCCAAAAAAAACAATTCGGATCAGATCAGTCTGAATTGTCTTTAGAAAGTACGAAACGGAGATTCTCCTATTGAGTAACATATCGCGATTAATCTTTAATTGAAATAATACATCATATAAATCCGAAAGTTATTTTTTTGTTTTACCAACTTTAAAATAAAAAGGCTAAAATATTGAAATAAAGAGACTTATTTTTATTTACCTTAGGAATATCTTCATTAATTTTATGCACATAGTTTCAAGTAAAAAACAAAAATAACACCGTATTACAGGAGATTTACTTAAATTGTACCAATCGATTTAACACATATTAGGACGCTATGGATTTATTGGACCTTGATAAAGAATATTGGGACAATCGCTATAAAAATCAGGAGACCGGATGGGATATTGGTTATGCATCGCCAGCCATTATTACCTATGCCGCGACCGTGATTCCCAAAGATTCCTCAATTCTGATTCCGGGATGCGGCAATGCTCATGAAGCTAGGGCGTTGCTTGAGCAAGGTTTTGAGAATATCACCCTGCTTGATATCGCACCGACATTAGTTGATCAAGTTCAAAAAGCATTTGGTAAAATTCCACAGCTCCAGATTATATGCCAGGATTTTTTTCAGCATGAACAACAATACGATTATATTTTGGAGCAAACATTTTTCTGTGCATTGGATCCTGCCCTACGAAAAAGCTACAGCAGCAAAATAGCTTCATTGCTCCGACCGCGCGGTATTCTCGCAGGTTTGTTGTTCAATAGGGAATTCCCGTCAGAGGGGCCTCCATTTGGTGGAAACAAAGCTGAATATCAGCAATTGTTTCATTCAACCTTTGATATTTTAAAGATGGAGACCTGTTTCAACAGTATACCGCAGCGACAAGGAAGCGAGATTTTTATCGAATTAAGACAAAAATAACCTACTTTCCGGGCATGACCTGATAAGTTGGGTCATCCTTAATATGAACGACAGCAATTCCCGTCGCATTTTTGAGGAGGGAGCGACAATCTTCACTGAGATGCCAGAGTTCCACCTTCTTCTGTTGTGCTGCATAGCGCTCGGTAATTTTATTAAGGGCATCCACAGCAGACATATCCACTACCCTACTTTCTTTAAAATCCACAATGATATGATCAGGATCCTCCTGAATATCAAACTTATCTAAAAAATTAGCTGTGGAACCGAAAAACAATGGCCCATATATTTCATAATGTTTTATACCTTCTGGGTCAACATATTTTCGCGCCCGTATACGTTTCGCATTATCCCAGGCAAAAACCAATGCAGAAACTATAACACCGACAAGTACTGCCAAAGCTAAATTGTGCAATAGTACGGTTATGCCGGCAACAAGAATACCAACGAAAATATCTGATTTCGGAAACTTATTGATAATCCGAAAACTCACCCATTGAAAAGTGCCGATAGCAACCATCATCATCACACCGACGAGTGCTGCCATGGGGATTTGCTCAATAAAAGGAGCCCCTACCAAGATAATCAGCAGGATTGTCATCGCCCCGATAAAAGCAGATACCCGCGTCCTGGCGCCCGCATTCAAGTTTACCAAAGTCTGGGCTACCATTGCACATCCTCCCATACCACCAAAAAATCCATTGACCATATTTGCTAACCCTTGAGCCATGGATTCGCGATTAGCATTCCCTTTACTGGCGGTAATCTCATCGACCATATTAAGTGTCAGAAGTGATTCAACAAGTCCTACACCTGCCATAACCAGTGAATAAGGAAAAATTAATTGCAATGTTTCCCAATTCAATGCAATATTCGGTAAACGAAAATGCGGCAGTGACCCACTGACCGAGGCAATATCCACCACTTTCTTAGTTTCGATCCCCAGTAGGGAGACTATAGCAAATACAACCAAAATAGCAATCAGGGAAGCGGGGATTGCTTTGGTGAGCCGCGGGAATCCGATAACAATCAACATAGTCAATAGCGTAAGTCCGCCCATAGTATATAAAGTTGAACCTGACATCCAAACCCCGCCGTCCCCACTATTCACTTTAAATTGGACAACCTGTGCCATAAAAATAATAATGGCCAATCCATTTAGAAATCCATACATAACCGGTTGTGGTATCAAACGGACAAATTTTCCCCACCTAAAAAGACCGACCAAAAATTGCAAAATCCCGGCCAGGACCACAGCAGCGAAAAGGTAATCTATACCATGGCTTGCCGCAAGAGCCATCAGAACAACAATAGTTGCTCCGGCCCCACCGGATACCATACCCGGTCTCCCTCCAAACACAGCAGTCACAAGCCCCATTAAGAAAGCGGCATACAAACCTGTCAAAGGAGGCAAGCCTGCTAATATGGCGAATGAAAGCGATTCAGGTATCATGGTCATGGCAACCGTCAAACCGGCAAAGAGCTCGTTTTTCAAATTGACAGACCGTATGTTTAAAAAGTCAAAGGTATTGTTCATATCAAAATCAGTTGAACAGTTATAAAGCGTTGCAAAGGTAGCATTCCCTCGTGCATATCAGCAACCTAAATGCAGCTAAAAGAAGAAAGAAATGATTATCGTAAAAACACTTTTACCCAATATTTGTTATTGAATACAAGTTTTATTGCAAAACAGTATATTGACCCGTATGAAACAAAATCCAAAGCCTTATCGCTATATTTTATTTTTGCTTTTGAATGTATTCACAACCTTCTTTGGAGCTCTAATCTTAAACGGTTCACCTGCTATTGCATCTGTTCGAACGCATCAAAATAGCCCTCAACATGCCGCTGTAAATCCGGTACATGTATCGGATAGCACATACTTGCCTACAGTGATAGATAGTGCCGTTCGAGCCCTAAGGAGCGAAAATTTAAAAGACAGCATGGCCGTATCGAGACAACAGGCAAGATGGATTTCCGATCGGATCAATGCCAAACTGCCTGATAGTGTCATCAATTATCAAAAGAAAAACTTTTTGCGGGCGGGCATAGAATGGTTTTCCATTCAGGCAATCCCTGCATCGGTTAATTATTTCATCCGTAAAGATCCGGTTTCCCATATTTCATTCAAAAATTTCTTTAGCCATTTGAAGTTTTCAGCTTGGACCTGGGATGATAATCTCTTCGCTACCAATCAGATTGCCCACCCCTACCATGGCCAGTTCTATTTCAATTCATTCCGGTCCAACAATTTTAGTTTCTTGCAGTCTACATTGGCTACTGTTGCCGGGAGTTACATCTGGGAGACAGCTGGTGAAACGGAACCGCCATCAATCAATGATATCATTAATACCAGTTTTGGCGGAACGATCCTTGGGGAGATGACCCATCGTCTTTCACATCATATCCTGGCAAGGCCCAGTCTCACAAAAGGACAACGGAATAAAAAAGAAATATTAGCCATGCTGATCAATCCGATGAACGGGTTAAACAGACTGCTTGATGGCCGTTGGGGAAATACCACGAAGGGAGCAGTCATTGACAGTTCGCTGGTTCATACTGAAGTTGAATTGGGAATCCGGAGATTTGATGCCAAAGAACACAATGTCCTAAGTCGGGGAAAGAACGATATTTATGCGCGCATCAAGCTGATATATAACAATGACGATATCGACAAGAAGAAACCATTTGACGATTTTTTCCTGAATCTTGAGATTGGTTCAGACGATAGTTCCGTCGTAAATGCCGTCAATGTTTATGCCTCCCTCTATGGCAACCGTATATTATCCAACTTAACAGGGCGACATCGTGGAATCGTCTCCGCTCATTTTGATTTTCTGCGAAATGAAGCCTTCTATTACGGATCACAGAGTATCAATTATAACGTGTATTCCAATTTTAATATCGGCCAACGCACCAAGTTGACCACCGTGCTTGGAGGCGGCCCAGTAGTTCTGGCAGCGGTACCAGATCCGTATCTTCATTTTGGCGAAAGCCGCACGTACGACTATGGACCGGGAGCAGATATTCGGGCATCGGCAACCCTAAGTACGCTCAATCGCTTCAAATTTGGAATAGACTACCGTGGAGGCTATTTTGTCACCATCAGTGGCAATAAATCCCATCATTATCTTCATACCGCATCGACTAGCGCTTCAGTACGGATCTGGAAAAATTTTGGTGTCAATCTTTACTCAGGATATTTTAGGTTGGAGGGGCATTACCAAGACCATAAAAATGTGAATAAAGACTACCCTTTTATACGTTTAGCCCTCGCTTATAACTCTGAATATTAAATCGGAATATTAAAAAAGCCTTAACCAATCGCGGTTAAGGCTTTTATCAATTTGTCCAATATTTCTTCAGCGCCTCTTTCAGACGAGGATCATAGCCATAGATATCAGGGTAAGAAACGATTTTACCATCATCGTCAAGCCAGGTGGTATAATAAGTAAGGTATACAGGCATTTGACGTTTCAGCGTTACCCAACGGGATTTGGAAATGGAGTCAGTGGTAATTTCTTTTGCGATCTTTTCGGCTTGCTTCTCGTTATTGACCAGATAACTGGCCAGGTCGACAGGTTTCTCGACCCGCACACAGCCGTGACTCACTGCACGGTTGGTTTGCCCAAACATCTGTTTGGCAGGCGTATCATGAAGATAGATCGAATAGGCATTTTCAAACAGGAACTTCACATTCCCCAAAGAATTGTCCGAACCCGGGTTTTGCTTAAACCGGAATTTCTCGACAGAATCCGCATTCCAATTGACCGTACTTGGATCAACCTGTTTTCCTTTATAATAAGCCACCATATTACGCGAAGCTAAATAATTCGGATTGTTCCGCACGCTCGCCAACAATTCCTTTTTTACAATGCTGCTGGGGATATTCCAAACAGGATTGACCTGCATCGCATCCAGGATACCTTGCATGACCGGCGTTTCATGGTTTTCACCTTTGCGCGTGTAGGCAGGGTTATCAGTTTCACCAACACATACATTCATCAACTGACTGGTTTTACCGTCTTCCATGATATGCAATCGCTGTTCTGGAATATTGACAAAAACATACTTTTCTGGAAAAGGCTCCCCCATCCAACGTAGTTTCTCCAATACCATCAGTACTTTAGCCCTTTGCCCATTATCCAGATTACCATTTTCCAACACATCCTGAAATTGAATATAGTATTGGTTTTTCGGTTGGATATCTGCCATCAAGGGGCCCATCTTGACACTGTCCAACAAGTGAACGACCCCAGTATAGTTCATGCGTTTTTGAGGTACAAAATATCTTCCGTATAGACGTTTTGGATTGACCACACCATATTTCATGCTGCTGACATAAGCGACAAGACCGTCTGTCCCCAAAAGATCCAGCTTGGCTAAAAGAGGGTAAGATTCCGCTACATTCTTTGGTTTCAGTTTCCGAAGGGAAAATAAGGTTTCCTTAATCTCCGCTGTGTGGAAGTAACTGCTGCGTATCCCATGTTCTTCACTCCGTTCTAAATAATGCAGTAGGGTATCAATGCTTCCATCAAATAGACGCTCGGCAATTAACGTCATTCCTTCTGTTGAATCAGACAACTCCTTCATCCAGCTTGGGTTATGCAGATTAGATTTCTGTTTAACATACACTTCCCGAAACACCTTCAGATAAGCTGTCGTATCAAATTCTTTATAAGATTTTTGGTCAAATCCTTGTGCGAGCACATCACCATAAGTCGGCGGATTCTCTTTGCAAGAAAAAAATACGATTGAAACGAAGGAAATAAAAACTAAAAAACGTGACATACTACAAATAATGAAAAAGAAATGGCTTCGCAATAATGAAGCCATTTTCTGGGACAAAGATAAATAATTCTTATTGGCAAACGAATCTTCCCTGTCATCAAATCACTACAGAATGAATTACTGGTATTTTTGGAGGAAGTCTTCAAGGAGTTCCACCATTGCTGTGTTCCCCAAAAATGCAGCTGTCCGTTGGTGCAGGGTCTTGGGTTCAATATCCAAAATACGTTGATAACCATTCGTCGCCTTCCCTCCTGCTTGTTCTACAATAAACGCTATTGGGTTACATTCGTACATCAATCGTAATTTTCCATTCGGGTGTGCTGAAGTCGTCGGGTAAAGAAAGATACCCCCTTTCAATAGATTGCGATGAATGTCAGCAACCATAGATCCAATATAACGCGACGCATAAGGACGCTGGGTAGCCACGTCTTCCATTTGACAGTATTTGATATATTGCTTGACACCATTGGGAAATTTAGAGTAATTTCCCTCATTGATCGAATAAATATGCCCCGCCTCTGGAATCTTCATATCGGGGTGAGACAGGCAGAATTCCCCTATGGAAGGGTCTAAGGTAAAACCATTCACACCTTTGCCTGTGGTATATACCAACATGGTTGAGCTTCCATAAATGACATAACCTGCGGCTACTTGCTTGGTACCGTGTTGCAGGATATCGTTACTATTGCAGGACACGCCAGTATCGGAAAGCCGACGATAAATGGAAAAAATCGTACCTACGGAAACATTGACGTCAATATTACTCGAGCCATCCAATGGATCTATACAAACAATGTACTTCGCATTTTTAGAAACTCCAGATTGCATGTACACTGGATTTTCATGTTCCTCCGAAGCCACAACGCAACATTCCCCACCACTTTGAAGCGCTTTAATAAATTGCTCATCAGCATATACATCCAGTTTCTTCTGTCCTTCCCCCTGAATATTGGTTTGCCCGGCATCTCCTAAAATGTCGACCAATCCTGCCTTATTAACTTCTCTGTTGACAATCTTTGCCGCAATCCCGATATCACGTAAAAGCCTGGACAGCTCACCTTTTGCGTAAGGAAAATCGGCTTGTTTTTCAATAATAAATTGACCTAATGTTGTTATACCACTCATAATAGTGTTTTATTGGATATTTGTTGCACAAAGCTAAAAAAGTAAAACAGATTTTAGCAAGACCAGCCCCCGTGGCCGCTAAATTTTAGCAGACAAAATGCGCAATCGATTGCGCAAATCTTTGAAAACTTTCTTTTGCTAAAACGATTATCAACTACAAAAAGATAACAAAGCGCTAGAAGAAGTAGATATCTTCTAAATTTCGAGAAATAAAAAAAAACAAAAAATGATAAGTATTTGGTAATTTTGGCAAAATATATTGATACAATGCAACAACTCATACAGCTCGTTGAAAAAGAAAAGCTAGGTAGTCAGCCTGTGACGCAACATACCTTAATCATTGATGATAAGCAGGTCATTCATGGGGCGCTTTTTTTCGTTAAAACAGCACGTAAGACTTTTAAAATAATGGTTCCCACTCCTTTTTATGAGGCGTTGCTCGACAACCAATTAACAATCCAGCGCTTAATTAAACATCCCGAAGCCATGCTGCTTTCCTGAAAGACTACTTCACTAAAAAGTACGTCATATTCGCTCTTCAGGGCATCAATTTAACTGGTCAAATATATCCCACATTGTGCTTACAACAGGGATAATTCATGGGAAACAAATCGCTCCTTCTATTTGTTCATATTATGTGGCACATCGCGGCAATTATTTACCCAATACACTGATTTCCTTATTAGCACGACGGACACGCCAGATTGAAATATTACAAAAAAACAGTGTAAAAGTATAACATTCGCCATACGATAACCCTTAAATTTATTGAACAATATAATGCTATGCGATACCAATATAAACTTTCAGGAATGTCCTGTGATGGGTGTAGAACCACTATTGAAAATGCAATTAATCAGCTTCCCGATGTTCAGGCTGAAGTTTCACTAAATCCGCCATTATTGACGATAGAATCTGAGAAAGAAATACCGGTCGACCAACTCCGGGAAACCCTCTCCAAATTAGGTAACTACCAAATCACCGAGCCGGATCAGCCAACACCTTCCTTACACGAGACTGAATCATCAAAGCTGTCCCCTTCAGGCAGGTATTATTGTCCAATGCACTGCGAAGGGGAGAAAACATATGATCAACCGGGACGTTGTCCGGTTTGCGGCATGTACCTCGTACCTGTCGAACGGGCACAAAGCAAAGAACAGCACAGTCATGGAAATCAATCAAGTCATTTGGCTCCATCTGCTGCAAACAAAAAGATGGAACATGAACAGCAGTATCCATCCATAGCACAGGATCGCAATCATCACCAAGATGAATCCGTAAAACATGGGCACGATCATGACGGGCATAAACATGAGCACAGCGAGCATGCTGCCACTGCAATATCCAAAAGGCAAAAAGTAGGTTCGGCAGGAAAATACTATTGTCCGATGCACTGTGAAGGCGACAAACTTTATGATCAACCAGGAAACTGTCCTATTTGCGGGATGAACCTGGAGAAAGTTCCTGAATTAAACAAAACAACACAATATACCTGTCCGATGCATCCTGAAATTGTCCGGGATCAGCCCGGAAATTGCCCCATCTGCGGTATGGATCTTGTCCCGATTGCGGGCGGGAATGACGATGATGACGACATAACATATAAAGATCTCCGCATGAAATTGTGGCTGTCTATTTTATTTACCGTTCCAATATTTATTCTCTCTATGGGAGAAATGCTTCCCGGCAATCCCATCGGCAAAATCATTTCACCAGACTGGTCGGGCTGGATACAATTAGCTCTTTCCCTGCCTGTTACCTTCTACACCTGTTGGTCATTTTTTCAGCGTGGGTGGGTTTCTTTCACAACCCGGCGTTTAAATATGTTCAGCCTGATCGCCCTTGGCGCGGGTGCAGGGTTTGTATATAGCCTTGTCGGTCTGTTTTTCCCCCAGGTTTTTCCGGCCGACCTAAAAAATCACCACGGCCATATTGCATTATATTTTGAGTCCGTTACTGTCATCCTAACATTAGTTCTCCTAGGTCAGGTGATGGAAGCTAAAGCCCATTCCAAAACAAATTCAGCAATCAAAGAACTCATTAAGCTCAATCCCTCTGACGCCACTCGAGTCGAAAATGGGGTTGACGTAAAAATTGGAGTCGATCAAATTAAGATCGGTGACACCCTGAAAGTAAAACCCGGAGATAAGATTCCTGTCGATGGTCAGATTTCCAGCGGCAGCACAAATATTGATGAATCTATGCTAACGGGTGAACCCCTACCTGTCGAAAAACAGGAAGGTGACAAGGTCAGCGCTGGTACAATCAATGGGGAACGGAGTTTTCTGATGAAAGCGGAACGTATTGGATCGGACACCCTATTGGCCCAGATCATTCAGATGGTCAATGACGCTAGCCGAAGTAAAGCGCCAATCCAACGTCTTACGGATAAGGTATCTGAAATATTTGTTCCGATCGTAATTGTGATCGCTTTGTTGACATTCTTTGTCTGGTGGATCTGGGGACCTGCGCCGTCACTAGCTTATGGGTTTGCCAATGCATTGGCTGTTCTTATTGTTGCCTGTCCTTGTGCCCTTGGTCTGGCAACACCGATGTCCGTTATGGTCGGTGTCGGCAAGGGAGCCAAAAATGGTATATTGATCAAAGATGCGAGTGCCTTGGAAAAAATGAACAGGGTCGATGTTGTATTAACGGATAAAACGGGAACAATAACGGAAGGCAAACCCACCGTTGATGACGTTCAACCCATCCCTATCAGCAATATCAACGAAATATTATCTTTGGCCGCCTCCCTCAACAGCAACAGTACCCATCCACTCGGACAGGCTATTATTGAAAAGGCCAAAATGGAAGGCGCTAAAATAGAGCAACAAGTTGCTAACTTTGAAAACATTTCTGGACAAGGTGTCAAGGGAGATATACATGGCCAGTTGATTGCTCTCGGCAATCAGCTGTTGATGGAATCCATGCAGGTGACCATTCCGGACGAGATACGCAAGGCAGTCGAATCAGCCCAATCTCATGGCAAAACCGTTTCCTATCTATCAAAAGGAAATGATTTACTTGGCTACTTTAGTATCTCCGATCAGATCAAGGCCTCTTCCAAACAGGCCATACACTACCTGCTTCAGCATCATGTCGATGTCATTATGCTTACAGGTGACAATGCACATACGGCAAAATCCGTCGCGGAGCAAGTCGGGATCAGGCATTTCAAAGCAAATGCATTACCGAAAGATAAATTGCAGGAAATACATCGTTTACAGGAACAAGGACATGTTGTTGCGATGGCTGGTGATGGTATCAACGATGCCCCTGCCCTTGCACAAGCCGATATCGGTATCGCCATGGGAACAGGAACAGATGTAGCAATTGAAAGTGCATCGCTGACCTTGCTTCAGGGCGACCTAATAGGAATCGCCAAAGCCAAAATATTGAGCAAGAAACTACTCCGAAATATTAAAGAGAATTTAGGCTTTGCCTTTATCTATAATATTTTGGGCATTCCCTTGGCTGCGGGGCTTCTTTATCCGAGCTTTGGCATCCTATTATCACCAATGATAGCTGCTGCTGCAATGAGCTTTAGTTCCGTATCCGTGATTTTAAACTCACTACGCTTAAACCGTGCAACAATAGAAGTAGATAAGAAGTAAACAAAAAGAAAGGCGTTTGATAGCAACGAAAATAGATAATTAACTATATTCGCTATTCCTAATGACATATATTTATCATCATTATGCGCAACATACTCTTAATACTTTTGTCGGTCATCGTAACGCTGGTTTGCGTCAAAAATTCACAAACTGTCAATATTGATTTCTTTGTGGAGGGCAAGATAGCATTATGGAAACTTCTGCTGGCTTTTTTTGTGATGGGTACTATTTTTGCTTTTTTACTAAGGGGCGGTAAAAAGAAACAACGACAGGAAAGCACAGCAATATTTGACCAATCGGAAGAGAATAATGAAGAGCCAAAATCCAAATTATCCGATGAAGATCGCGATTTCCTGTCCTAGCAATAAAAAATAAACTACTAAAAATGAAGGTTTAAACACATTAAAGCCATTTTTATCGCAGAAATAGTTGCGTAGAATAAAGATTAACCCTATCTTTGCATCACTTCAAACAAGGAACGGTAGTTCAAAAAGAAGTACGATTCCGTAGCTCAGCTGGTAGAGCAATACACTTTTAATGTATGGGTCCTGGGTTCGAATCCCAGCGGGATCACTTAGAAAAGCTAATCGCAAGATTAGCTTTTTTTTGTTTAACAGGATTAGAATTCGAGCTAAGGGTCGGCCACCAGATAGCGGCTGCAGATTCAGTTATTTATCCGATTGCAATTTCCTCGCATATTGCCCTATAATGCCCCATATTTTTTCGAAACCTACTATCAGGTTTTTATTAGCCCTTCCATTTCCGTATTGGCAACGAACAACATTCCATAGCCTTTGTTTATTGTTACCGGTATATAGCAGAATATACTAACGACATCAGCAATATACATTTATTAGGTATTGAAAACAATAAAAGCATGCTCATTGTACTGTGTATAAAATACTAAAGTAATACTTAGTCAATACTTGATCAATACAGTATGTGTGCTTCAAGTGTGCTTTTCCCCTGCTTCAGCACTGACTAAAAACCCCTGATTTCATGGATATTATATCGATCAATATTGCCGTATTTTTGATATATTAGAAAAAACACAACCAGATGCGTCCCATTTTCATATTTCTTTTTTCACTGCTAAGTACCTTTACTTATGCGCAGACGAGTCCCGTAACCAAAGGCTTATCCTACCCCGAATTAATCCCAGTGTTGGTAAACGATAGTCTATATGGTTACTGTGATAGTCTTCTTGACATAAAACTATCTCCTATTTACGAAAGGGCAGAACTATTTGAAGAAGATTTTAATTTCCAGATCTTCCATGTCACCAAACCCGAGATTATAAAATATGGATCAGCTGAATATGCTTGGGTTCAACACCTTGGTGAGCGTTACCGCATCAACAAAAAGGGTGAACGGGTTTATAAGTATGATGCAGCAGATTTTAAAACTGGAGAAACACTCATTCAGCTTTTTAAAAATTCCACAGCACATACGATAAATAAGGTGGACGATACAACCCTATTTCAACAAATAAAAAATAATCAAACGGGTCAACTCGCGTTCCCCGATGATCAGTCCATCACCGATTTTAAAGAAAAAAATAAGGCACTTATCGACGAAGGAATCCGATTAATTTATTACCCTAAATTCACTGAAATACCGTATACTTATTTTTCCAATGAGCAAACACTACTCCAGGGAATAAAAAATAAGGAAACAGGCGAAATCACGATCAAAGCACGCTATGCCTCTATTGAAGAATACTACAATAATCCCTTACGCGTACATCAATACCCCTTGTTAGTTGCTTATCGTGGGGATCTCAATAAATACATCTATGTAGGACTCAACGGAACCGAATATGTACTGTATTCTGCTCAAATAGAAATCCATTAGATTTATACTTTTCAAAGTTGAATCAGACACAGAATTTTTAGAAAATGCATTAAAAAACGTCAAAACAATAGGTTGCTATAATATCTGGCCATGTTGCTATAAAAGAATTTTTTTACGGTTTATGAACCGCTATTTTCGTAAAAAATTCACAATATGCTCAGATCATTACCTTTTTTCTTACTTTCCATTTCACTAGGCAGCACTGCCCTCGCACAAAAGCGCTATACATTATCAGGTACAATCACAGATACATCAACTGGAGAAACACTGATCGGCGCTACGGTCAAACTTCGTGAGCTCCCACAGTCTGGAAGCTCAAGCAACTCTTATGGTTTCTATTCAATCGCCGCTCCAGAGGGTAGATATATACTTTCCAGTTCTTATGTCGGATACAATACCCGCATTGACACAATTGAATTAAATAGGGATCAGGCCCTCAATCTTACCTTGCGGTCGCAAACCTTATTGGACGAGGTGGTGATTTCATCCGACAGACGTACAAATAAGAATGTTTCCTCCCCGCAAATGGGCGTTGAAAAACTAAATATGAACCAGATCAATCAGCTTCCCGTCGTATTGGGGGAACGCGATATTCTAAAAAGCATCACATTAATGCCCGGAATTAAAACTTCTGGAGAAGGAAATACAGGTTTTTACGTCCGTGGGGGCGGTGCCGACCAAAATTTAATTTTACTGGATGAAGCAACTGTCTATAATGCCACTCACCTACTCGGTTTTTTCTCTACATTTAATTCAGATGCCATCAAGGATGTCAGCATCTATAAGGGTGGCATGCCTGCTGAATATGGCGGCAGACTATCTTCGGTACTCGATGTCAAAATGAATGAAGGTAATAACAAAAAAACTACGGTTCAGGGCGGCATCGGGTTAATTGCCTCCCGCATTAAAGTTGAAGGTCCGCTGGTGAAAGGTAAAGGCTCATTTATGTTATCTGCCCGTCGCACCTACATGGATCTTTTTATGAAAGCTTCTTCAGATACCACAATCAATAAAAGCACGCTATACTTTTATGATATTAATGCCAAAGCCAACTATAGATTTAACGACAAGAATGCGATTTATCTCTCCGGGTATTTCGGTAAAGATGTCTTGGGACTACAGGATATTTTCGGGACCAATTGGGGCAATGCGACCGGAACACTTCGGTTCAACCATATCTTCAACAACAAGCTATTTTCAAATACCTCACTCGTCTATAGTAATTTTAACTATGTTATCGAAGGCCTAGACCGTAACGATGGATTTAAAGCCACCTCAAAGATTGCTGACATCAATTTCAAACAGGATTTTCAATATTATGCAAGCGCAGATCATAGCCTGAAATTTGGTTTACATGCAACCCGACATGATATTGCCCCAGGAGATATTACGACAACAGCGAGTTCCAGTTTCAACAATAAGCATGTAGAACATCGCTTTGGTTATGAAATGGCAGCCTATGCCAGTGATGACTGGAAGGTAAATGGCAAGTTAAATATGGCATATGGTCTCCGTTTGAGCTCGATGCTACTGATTGGGCCGGGTACATTTAGCAGTTATGACGCCCCAGGCAACATCATCGCTTCTCAACGGTATAAATCGGGGGAGCTCGTACAGCATTATCTCAATCTGGAACCGCGTTTTAGCTTAAGTTATCTTCTGAATGAGCAACAATCCATCAAGGCTTCCTATAACAGGAATACACAAAATATTCATCTCCTGACAAACTCCACAAGCTCCAGTCCGACGGATCTCTATGTCATGAGCAGCAAGAATATCAAACCTGAAATTGCCGATCAGATTTCCACGGGTTATTTCCGAAATTTCAAGGATAATGTCTATGAGTTTTCCGCAGAGATCTATTACAAAAACCTACAAAACCAGATTGATTACAAAGATGCGGCGCAATTGCTCGTCAATCAAGACGTGGAATCCCAGCTTGTGTATGGTGTAGGCCGAGCCTATGGTGTAGAACTATTCTTGAAGAAAAAATATGGCCGATTCAACGGTTGGGTAGGCTATACCTGGTCAAAAACCGAACGTAAATTTGATGAAATCAACGCCGGAAAATATTTCCCAGCAACGCAAGACCGTACACATGATGTTTCCCTTGTCGGGATCTATAAGCTCAATGAACAGTGGACTTTCTCCAGTAATTTTGTCTATGGCACCGGTCGCGCCGTTACGTATCCAACAGGAAAATATACTATTGGCGGCAGCACCACCTTCTCTTATTCGGAACGCAACGCATATCGTATGCCCGCTTCACATCGTTTGGATATCGCGGCTACCTTCGATGGAAAACCGGGGAAACATTATCAATCAAGCTGGACCTTTGGTATTTACAATGTTTACGCACATAAGGATCCTTACAGAATCGCATTTAGAGATAGTAAAACAGTCGCTAATGCGACGGAAGCAGTGCAAACAAGCATTTTTGGCATCCCTATCCCCTCTTTTACCTGGAATTTTAAATTTTAATCCGTATTGCTACAACGTATGAAATACCCTTATTCAGCAAACAAAGACACTGATAAAAATAAACAGAGTAATTCTCCTAAACACAAACCGAGCATAGCAAGCTCATAAAATATTTATTACATATGAAACATACCATTGTTATCGTCAGTATATTTTTTCTTACATTCCTAATATCGTCTTGTGAGAAAGTCATTGATATCCATGTCAACGACGAAGTAGGTCGATTGGTTATTGAAGGGGCCATCAATAACACGGCATCACAGCAAGAAATAAAACTGAGCCGCAATGCTGCCTTCTCCGGCGGCAACAACTATCCCGCAGTGACCGGTGCAACTGTCATCGTCAGGAATCAGAAACAACAGGAATATACATTTGTGGAAACAGAATCCGGAACATATAAAGCACAGCAATTTGCAGGAATCCCCGGAGAAACATATACCATGGAGGTACGTATCGATCAGGAAAAATATCAGGCTACTTCGCAAATGCCACAAATCGTTACATTGGATTCCGTCTCGGTCGAAAATCCAAAATTCGGTGATAAGGAGAAGCGTAATATTAAAGTATTTTACAAAGATCCGGCAGATCAAATCAATCAATACAGATTTGTTGTTTTTCTAAATGATAAGCAATTGAAGGATATTTATGCCGTAAATGACGATTTTAACAATGGTAATGAAATCAGTCTAACATTGCGACCGGATGATGTAGACATGTTTCCGGGGGATCGTATCCGTGTGGAAATGCTCTGTGTTGATAAAACAGTATACAACTACTGGTATAGCCTGATGCAGCAATCCGCTAATTCTGGCGTGACACCAAGTAATCCGCCTACAAACATCAGCCCTGTGGCACTTGGCTATTTTAGTGCGCATACCTTTTCTACCAAAAGTGTTCAAGTTGATTAATTCGGTCTAATTCACAGTAAGGCTGTAGTCCTTATAGGGGGCCTCCTTACTGTGAAACAGCGAAATTATTCCTTTGCATGCTTTTTACCTATTGATCGTCTGCTTTTTTATACGTTCCAACAGGTCTTCTTTAAAACTAGCACCTAATGGCATCTCAAAGCCTGCAATCGTCACCCAATGATTGTCCACACTCTCTACTTTATTGAGATTGACCACGAAGGATTTATTGATCCGCACAAAATCTGCATTGGGCAGCTGGTTGAATATGGTCTTAATGTTCATCGCCACCATCAGTTTTTTATCTTTTGTGTGGATCATTACATAATCCTTCATGGCCTCAATATATTGGATTTCATTGAGCTCCAAACGGAAAAGCTTGCGGTCGGCTTTGACAAAGATATGATCATTGGGTACAGCAGGACTTTTTTCCGGCACCTTGTGTTGAAAATGGCTTGCCGCTTTATCCAATGCTTTCTTTAACCGATCCTCAGCAATAGGTTTTAAGAGATAATCCAACGCATTTAGCTCATAGCTTTCCAATGCATAATTAGGATATGCCGTTGTGAATATAATCTGGATATGGGCCGGAATAAATTGGGCAAAATCCCAACCGCTTTCTTCCGGCAGATTAATATCCAAAAAGATCAAATCAAGTTGTTGCTCCTCCATCACCATACGGGCGTCCTCGGTATTGCCATACATCCCTAGACATTCCAAAAAATCGTAGCCTTTCAGTAATTTTACCAGTCCTCGCCTTGCTAAAGGTTCGTCTTCAATCACAATGTATTTAATACTTAATTTGTCCATAATCTTATTACGCTCCTATTGGAATACTTAAAAACACCTTATATCTGTCCCCGAAATCTTCAATCTCCAGATTATATTTAGCCGGATATAGAATTTCTAGCCGCTTTTGGATATTACTCAAGCCGAGACCACCATAAGCCGCGGCCTGTATCTTTCTTTTCTTAGGGTTAACACAGCTGAAACAAATGTATTTATCCCTAATCGAAAAACCTATCTGCACATGCTGCCCGCCTTCCATCGCCTGATGCGCGCCATGTTTGACCACATTTTCAACAAAAGGAATAAACAAAAAAGGTGGTACCTGCAGTTGCTCCATCTGTTCCTCAATGCTAAAGTCGACTACAAATTTATCCCTACGAATATCCTCCATAAAAAGGATATTTTTTAAAACAGCAATTTCTTTTCCAAGTTCGATTGAATCGCCCTTTGATAGATAAAGTTGGTTTCTGAGCACGTCACTCAGCTTAAGCAATACGCTGGAAGCCAATTTTGGATTCTCATCAATCAGGAAATTGATATTATTGAGCGTATTAAATAAAAAATGGGGATTAATCTGGCTTTTAAGCTGCTCCAACTGAATGGTCAGTGTATTGTTCTCAAACTCCTTGAAGCGAATTAAGTTGACAATCCATACCTTAAACAGCTTCATACTACTGACCGCTGCGATAAAAACCGTCAATAAAATAACGATGATTAAATAATCTTCCCAGTCCAGATAAGACCGATCAGGTTTTTGGATAAACCGCAGTTCCTGTCGCTCCAAATACATCAACGCTAAAAAAATAAGTGTATAAGCGACGAGAAGACTACCAGCGTAAGCCAAAAATCGACTTCTTAGCACAAAGACAGGAATTAGAATATAATGATTAATGTAAAAAAGGCTCAGCAAAATTGTAATGGAAAGCAAAGTTTCGAAAAGACGCCACAGGCTGCTTGTGGGATCTGCTTCCGCTTTTTTGCTGGGCAAAAAATGAATGCCAACAATCGCCAGGATCAATAAACAATGTCGAATCCAACGATATTTCTTATCCACAACAAAATCTATAAAAAGACTGTTCTCGTAACCGATAATTACCTGTGAATTTTTCATCTTAACGATCCCTCAAAAAGATATTTATTCCATACGATCCGTCGTCCACCTAAACGAATATCATCTCCCATAAGCTTTTTTTTAAACTAACCTTATTTTCTTTTAGCCAAAGCAACATAAAGTCTTCATACCGATAACCCACAATAAAAAATTGTTAATCTATCGCTTATATGCTCTAGAAAAACACTTCATAACACACAAAAAGGAGCAACTGGTAAGGCAAGGCTACGACTGCATGCGAGGTTTAAAAATAGCCATAACTCCCAACATTTCAAAATACGTTTTTCGGTGATACTTGATTTAGGCCTCGCCTCCTCCACATCATTCCATACCCTGACTGCACAGGTCAAAATTTTCACTCCCCGGTGATCGTGCGGCGGTACAGCATTTATTTTGTTAACTTTAGCCATTATAGATGGAGATCAACCAGTCAACATGGACGACATTCAGAGAAAATAAAGATGGAAAAGCTGCTATCCGAAATGAACAGATACTTCCCGCTCAGCGAGCAGACGATGGCGGCGTTGAAAAAAATCTGCCAACCTAAAAGCTTTAAGAAAAATGAGTTGATCTTACGCGCTGGCGATTATGCAAAATATTATTACTTCGTAAACTCCGGACTATTAGGCTATTATAAGTCAGACACAGCAGGTAATATTATTTACAAACTATTTTTTGAAGAAAACAGCTTTTGTGCATCTACAGCAGCAATTATTGAAGAAAAACCAAGTAATTTTAATATTGTAGCCCTCGAAGACGTCCTGCTGATGCAATATTCAGCAAGGCTTTTCCGTGAACTGGTGGTACAATACCATGACCTAGCACTCTTCCAAATTGCCTACCTCGAAAAAAACTGGGTCGTAAAAAAAGAGCCGCTTGAAATCAACCTGAAATGGGAATCTGCTAAAGAACGTTATCTTGAGCTCTACCGCAATCAGTCTCTCTTTAAACGTCTCAAACAACACCATATTGCTTCATACCTTGGTGTTACCCCTACCCAGTTAAGCCGTATCCGTAAAGAATTAAAACAATAATTCCATCAACATTTGTATATGTTTTTAAAAAATATCCTTGAGAATTTTGCAGAATACAATAAATTCTTAAGCAATGAAAACAGGAATCACCTTTCTTTTATTGGCACTCTGCTTCTCCGTTAGTGCCCAACACAACATCCTCCGAAAAGTATACAGTGCCAAAAAATTATTTTGGCCATGAAGGACTATAAATCTATTCTTTACGTCGCCGCAGGAGCCTGCAGTTACGGTCTGCTCGCCACGCTGGTCAAATATGCCAATAAGCTGGGGATTCATACCAGCGTATTGACCTTTTTGCAATTCTTGATAGGTTTCCTGTTTTTGCTGGGATTCAATTATTTTTCAAAATCAAAAATACAACAAGGGGCAAGCCTGACCGCGAAATTAAAACTAACTGCCTGGGGAATGTCCCTCGGATTGACGTCAACACTATATTACCTTGCCATACAATATATCCCTGTATCTGTGGGAATTATCCTACTCATGCAATCCATTTGGATCAGCTTAATAGTTGAAGCGCTGATCAGAAAAAAAATGCCTTCAAGAGCAAAAATGATTGGTGTTATCACCGTCTTATTGGGGACCGCCCTTTCAACCGATATCTTCTCGGAAACAAAGGCATTGGACACAAGAGGCCTCTTACTCGGCTTCGGGGCTGGCATTAGTTATGCCATTGCGATTTTTTCATCCAGCAATATCGCCAATGAGCTACCAAGTCCTGTCCGAAGTCTTTTTTTGGTATTCGGAGGGCTTCTCCTGATCATTGCGTTCTGGAATGTACATATTGTTCAGCAGATGACGCTGAAAGCCCTACCTTGGGGACTGGTCATTGCTTTGTTTGGCACAGTTCTTCCCCCTCTATTTTTTACCCGTGGTATTCCCAAGACCGGTATCGCTTTGGGAAATATCATTTCCAGCCTGGAGATTCCCATATCTACCATCTCCGCAGTCTTATTACTGCACGAGACCGTCTCGGGAATTCAGTGGACCGGCATCGTGCTTATCCTACTTGCGGTCACCGTCATCAATCTCCGAAAATAATTGCAAAAGATGCTCCATGTTGTAATCCAAGATCAATACATGGAGTATCTTTTTCAGTTTCCGCTGCGCAATGATGTATTAAATTTATAATACTCCCATAAAATCAAACTGCAGACCGGCACAAATGTGGCCAATAGATGCAAGAGCCCAAATAAACTTGGCCTGTCCTCTTCCATGATAAATAGAAAAGTAAACAGCATGACCACCCCAAAAGGCAACAACGTAAAGGATAAGAATACATAAAGGCGACTGCTCCTAAAGCGCGAATTATTATTTAAAAAGATGCCCAAAGTAAGCAGGCAGATGCATAAAACAAAAGAGGATAACAGCAATTCCGTAAACAAAGGCATGTAACAACGCGCTCGCCTGAGGGCTTCATTATTAGCCTGAAGTATCGCCGTCAAGATAAAGGTCGTCAGGACACTGAATACCGTTATTCTTAAAAAGATATAAGCTAACTGTTTTTTCATAACCATTTTTACGTTTGCTTTTGTGTCACTGTCCTTTAGAACAAGAAGTTTGTACAAAAAATAAACTTTTCCTAAAAGTGCGAATTAATCCAAAAATCGGAAACGAGAAAAAAATATCCGAACTTACCAATCTGATATTTAACCATTTGCACACAATATTTGTTCTGACTAAAAATGTCACTTTAAATATTTTTATTTTTTTACTAAGATTTCCTATTCCTGCTACGTATCTATCTAAAATAATAAACCATGAGACTAACGGAGGATATCAAGCAACTGATTGTAAAATGCATGCACGGCGATTTATCGGCTGTCGAAAAAGATGCTTTGACCTCCTGGTTAGCGGAATCTCCAGCACATCGCATTTATCTTGATGATCTATTGCAAAAAGAGGAACTGATGGTGGATTTGAAACAATGGATTCTCATCCAGGAATCGGATGCAACAGACTGGAATGAACGTCTCAAAACAAAAACTCTAGCAACGATTCATGCACAAGAGCGCACCATTCGCATCCATAGGGTCAGGCGAATTATGGCTTATGCCGCAGCCTTATGCTGTTTTGTTCTTGCTGGTTTGATCTATCAATTTGTTTGGAAACCTTCAGCGCCCAATGCCAGTAGAGTCGTCTTACACGATATCGAGCTACCAAATAACCATGCTGAAATACGACTCTCCAACGGAAAAGTAATCCAACTGGACAACGGAAAAGGTGTATTGGTCACATCTGATGGTTTGAAATATGCCGACGGTAGTCTGATTCAATCGACTGTTCCAAATGTAGATTTGATTGCCACAATCAATACTCCAGCCGGCAGCATGCTCCAAATTACCCTGGCAGATGGATCGCAGGTTACTCTTAATGCAAAGACATCATTCAAATATCCACTACAATTCACTCAATACCAACGCCTTGTTGAAGTAGACGGCGAAGCTTACTTTAAAGTCGCCAAAAATAAAAAAGTCCCTTTCCGTGTAAAATCCAATGGTCAATTGATTGAAGTAACAGGTACCGAATTTAATGTCAACACCTATTCAAAACAAAAAAGTAGTACGACACTCGTCGAAGGTTCTATCAATTTATTAGCCAATGGACAGCAAATGCAGCTCAAACCAAATCAACAGGCCACCCTCTCCGAAGGACGACTTTCACAGAAAAGCGTAGACCCACACAATTACACGGCCTGGATTGACAATAAATTCTATTTCAATGAAACAGACCTCCATACCGCGCTACAGGCAATCGGCCAATGGTATGATCTACAGATTATTTACAAAAACACCATCAAAGAGACCTATTTATACGGTGAAATTCAGCGGACAAAAAGCTTATCCGCCGTATTGGAAATTTTAAAAAGAAGTAATATTCAGTTTGAATTGATCCAAGAAAATGACACCAATAAACTTCTGATATTCAATTAACTAGCTATACAAAAATAAACTAAATTATACAGATGAAAAAGCCAACTTAACCAAACGGAACAGCATCACTAAAAAAGCCGAATAATGCTTCCAACATTAATCGGCCAATCTATTAGTGACTCCATTTTTGACCGATTCACCCAATCAGCGTACAAACAGATTATATCCCTAATTCAACAAATTTATGAATTTTAAATTTCTTGTCCATAGAAAACCTATCGCTATGGACATCCCTAAACAATGGAAGACCAAAATGAAGCTTAGCGCCTTTTTTACGCTTGCATGTGTTGTCAAACTCTCAGCAGCTGGATATGCACAATCGATTACCATAGATGCAAACAAAACATCGCTTATACAAGTTCTGCGAACTATCCAAAAGCAGAGTGGTGTTCCCTTTCTGTTAAATGGTAAAGAACTTGTCGAAATAAAAATCGAAGGGCATGTAAAAGATATGCCTTTGGAAAAAGCAATGTCAGTATTGTTAAAGGACAAACCAATTAGCTGGAGTTTCAAAGACAATATGCTGGTCGTCACGGCAGCGAAAACAAACAGCTCCGCTGTCATTAGTCCAACAAACTATGCGTTTATGTTACAGACGAGAACAGTTAAGGGAAATGTCCATGACAGTCAGGGGCGTGCAATCTCCGGAGCGACAATCACTATCAAAGGAACAAACAAGGCCACCACAACAGGTGTCAGTGGAAATTTCCAGATTGATGTCAATGATCATAATGCCTCACTTGTCGTTAAAATGATCGGATTCCAGCCACAAGAAATCGCCTTAACTACGCAGGTCTATCTTGACATTGCCCTCAGCCAGCAGATTGATGCTTTAGAAGAGGTGGTGATCGTTGGTTATGGAGCAACCAAAAAGAAAGAGCTGATCGGTTCAGTTTCTCAGATTGACGGCAAACAGCTTGCAAAACGTACCGTTCCCCAGCTGGCGCAGGCACTAACCGGGCAGATGCCGGGCGTAACGGTTATCCAACGCTCAGGACAACCCGGCGCAGCCAACAATAACATACAGATCAGGGGTGTAGGCTCCTTTGGCGCAACAACCGATGCATTTATCTTGGTTGATGGTATTCCGACCAGTTCTTTCAATGATATTGACCCCAATGATGTTGCCTCCATCTCTGTCTTAAAAGATGCTTCATCGGCAGCAATATATGGTGCCAGAGCGGCCAATGGTGTCATTCTCGTCACTACGAAAACTGGTTCAGCAGCCGGAAAACTCGCGGTTAATTATAACGGCTATTTTGGTATTCAAAAACCAACAGCTTTCCCTGAATTTGTCAACTCCTGGGAATATGCAAGCCTGCTCAATGAAACCACAACTGGTGGTGGCGGGTATACAGAAGAACAAATTCAGAAATTTAAGGACGGATCCGACCCGGACAATTACCCCAATAGCGATTATATCGGTAGCACCTTTAAATCGCAGGCAAGCCAGACTGGACATAACCTGAATATTTCCAATACAACCGAAAAGATACAGTATACCCTATCTGCCGGCTACCTCAACCAGAAAGGTATTGTCATCAAAAACAATTTTGACAAGTACAACGTCCGGCTTAACCTGATTTCAAATCTGAACGATAAACTTAAGTTAACGACAAGGGTATCGGCGATACAGACCAACACCGACGAGCCCGCAGCACCGGCGACGCTTGATTTTTCGCGAATGACCGATATCATATCCCAAGTCATCCGCTATCCCGCGACTTTTCCGATCCGTATGAGCAATGGCGACTGGGGAGCTGGAAATAACCTAAAGGGAACTCCCGTTTCTTTTCTCGAAAGCGAATCATTTTACAAAGAAAAAGTGTCCGATATCTCCGGAAATGCACGCTTCGACTGGAATCCAATTTCTGATCTGACACTCTCCGCGATCGGTGGTTATACGCAGACAAATGGTCGATCCAAATTATTCCGTGCGGCACAGCGCATCAACAGCTCCATTACACTTGCCCCTTCCACACTGAATCAAAGCGCCCCTTATACAACATACAAGACCTTTCAGGCATTGGCCGATTATACCAAATCATTCAATGACCATACCTTTAAAATCCTGGCCGGTTATTCCTTTGAAAAAGGTTATAGTGAAGGACTTACCGCTTTTCGTCAAAACTTTCCGAGCAATGCGCTTACCGAACTAAATATTGGTTCACCTGATGGACAAACTAATTCGGGCACAGCATCCGAATGGGGTTTGGAATCCCTCTTTGGCCGTATTCAGTACAATTACGCAAAAAAATATCTACTGGAAGGAGTGATTCGGTACGATGGCTCATCCCGATTTCCAACCAGCAAGAGATATGCTGTTTTCCCTTCACTTGCTGCCGGTTGGCTCATTAGTGAAGAATCTTTTATAAAAGATAAATTTGACTGGATCACTGAGTTGAAATTAAAAGGCTCTTTTGGTGTTTTAGGTAATCAAAATATTGTGGAGAATCTTACCTCAAGAATTGTTTCAAATTATCCCTACCAAAACATCTTAAATACAGGTTACAATTATCCCTTCGGAAATAGTATCTCGCCCGGGGTAGCCCGTGTGACCATTGTCGATCCCAACTTACGCTGGGAATCAACCCGAACCACTGATGCCGGTTTAGAAATTGCATTGTTTAAAAATTTATTGACCTTTAGCAGCACCTACTACAATCGTTATACTTACGATATTTTGGTCAGTCCAAGTTCAAGTGTATCAAAGGTATTAGGCTTTGAAGTAGGTATACAAAATTCAGGTAAACTTAGAAATACAGGCTGGGAATTTACGTTAGGTCATCAACATAAGATCAATGAGCTCTCCTACAACGTCAATCTGAACTTCTCCACGGTCAGGAATAAAGTGGTCGATTTGGGGATTGGCAATATCAACCAATCCAATGGTATGGTTGGCAATGGATCCGATTTGTTTATCGGTTATCCGATACAGGCTTATTATGGTTACCAGACCGACGGCTTATTTGTTGATGCGGCTGATGTGGCATCCTGGGCTGATCAAAAAAGTGTAAATCCACAGGCTCAACCGGGCGATATCCGTTATAAGGATATCAGCGGACCTGATGGGGTTCCAGATGGTAAGGTGGATGCTACTTATGACCGAACGTTTATTGGATCCCGCATCCCCAAATATACTTATGGAATGAACCTTGGATTTAATTATAAAGGGTTTGATTTAGGTCTCCTACTCCAGGGTGTCAGTGGCGTGCAGGGCTTGCTAAATAACTATGCCGGATTTGCACTAAACCAAAATGGTAATATCCAACGTTGGCAAGCCGATGGTCGATGGACTACTGCAAATCCAGACCGAAATGCAGTGTATCCACGACTCGAGCAATTACCGAGTACCGGAAGCCCCAATACACAATTATCCGACTATTGGTTGTTGGATGCAAGCTATATCCGTTTAAAAAATATCCAAATGGGTTATGCCATTCCCAAAAGCCTTCTTGCCAAATGGAAATTATCAGGCTTGCGCGTCTACGCCAATGCCGAGAATATATTCACAAGCAGCAATTATAGAAAGGGCTGGGATCCGGAAATCAATTCAAGCGGCGCATACTACCCGATTATGCGCAATTTCACGTTTGGTGTAAATCTTAGTTTTTAAATCAATTCATAACCACAATATGAAACGTATAACCTATAAAAATATAAAATTGGCTCTTTGTATACTATTTGCTTCCAGTCTAACCATGAGCTGCAAAAAACAATTGGATACAAACCCGCTGGACAAATTCGCCAATGATACATTTTGGAGCAGTGAAACCAATGCACGGCTTGCAATCACAGGTCTCTACAAAGGCGAGATCCAGATGAATAGTCTTGCCGAATTCAGCCCCACAGACTGGTGGTCTTACCATGGTCTACTTTACATGGAGTTTGCCTCTGACAACGCCTATGACCGTCGTGGGGATAATTCCGCCTTCAATAAATTATCAGACGGCACACTTACCAGTAACATTGGCATTTTGTCTGACTATTGGGGACTCTCCTACAAACGGATCGCCCGTGCGAATTTCTTCTTGGAAAATGTGGACAAGACACCTGTTTCAGCTGAAATGCTAGCCCGTTTTAAGGCTGAAGCACGTTTTATTCGTGCCTGTCAGTACTTCTACCTATCGCAGTATTGGGGAGATGCCCCCTTGGTGACCAAAACATTGACACCTGACGAAGCCAATCATATCTCGAAAAATAAAAAACAGGATTTGGTTGCCTTTGTCGAACGTGAACTGCTAGAAGCTGCAAATGATCTTCCAAGCTACGGTAAATTAACCGCAGCAGAACGAGGACGCGCTACAAAACAGGCCGCTTATGCATTTTTGGGGCGTTTACAATTGGCCGAAAAATCTTATGCCGCAGCGATTAAGACCTATGAGAATATCATCAATGCCAACGAAAATAGTATTGACCCCAACTATGCAAGCCTTTTTAACGGCAGCAATGAGTCCAGCAAGGAAATTATTTTTGCCACACAATACCTTGTAGATCTGGCCGGAAATGGTATGTTCCAACATAACTTTCCGGCAGTTGCCGGCGGTTGGCATCTGTACTGTCCATTAGGGAGCTTGGTAGAGAGCTATTCCTTCACAGATGGTACACCGTTTTCCTATACGGATCCCCGATATAATGCGCAGAACATCACTCAAAATCGGGATCCTAGATTAGGCTTTACTGTCATCAGCAATGGAGACCGTTTCAAGAACCTTCGTTATATCTCACATCCAGATTCAACCTTGTCCATTGATCAGCTCACAACAACTAAGCAAGCGACACGCACGGGATATGGCCTCCGTAAATTTAACGATGAAAATTTTAGCGGCAACTTACAGAACTCCGGAACTGACCTCCCCATTATCCGATATGCTGAAGTCCTATTGAGCTACCTGGAGGCCAAACTTGAAAATGGGGATCCCCTCACAGCGGAACTGCTGGATAAAACCATCAACGCCGTAAGGCGACGCAGCAGTGTTAATATGCCGCCAATCAATGTTTCAAGTGTTGCTGCAGTGCGCTCCGCTTTACGGAATGAAAGACGTGTGGAGTTGGCCTTGGAAGGCATTCGTTATTGGGACCTCCTGCGCTGGGACACCGCAAAAGATGTCTTAAATGGAGATTTCTATGGCGCACCATTTCCCGATGCCAAAAATATCCGCGTAAAGACCGGCGGAACCAGAGACAGCTATAGCCGCTGGTTTGTAACAAAAAAATCCTTTCGAGCCAGTCAGGACAACCATTGGCCGATTCCGCAAAGTGAAATTGATATCAATCCAAATTTAAAATAGTATATTGGGATCCGTCATCTTAATGACGAATCCCAATCCACGTATTGCACAATATGAAAAAGACCTTATTTCTTACAATCCTACTTTCCTCAAGTCTGGCAATAGCCCTGCCCACGACTTCACTGGCCCAAAAAATGAGTAAACCGAACGTCATTTACATCTACGCGGATGATCTTGGTTTCGGTGATTTGAGCAGCTATGGTGCCAAACAGATTGAAACACCCCACTTAGATAAATTGGCGCAAAGCGGCACACGCTTTACCAATGCACATAGTACTTCCGCAACCTGTACTCCATCCCGTTTTGCATTGATGACAGGAACCTATCCCTGGCGTCAGGATGGAACCGGGATCCTACCCGGAGACGCCAAACTGATTGTACCGACAGACAAAATTACGCTGCCCAAAGTATTTAAAAATGCGGGCTATGCAACGGCTATTGTTGGTAAATGGCACATGGGACTTGGCAACGAAGTCAAAAAAGACTGGAATGCAGCCATCAAACCCGGCCCTAACGATGTCGGTTTTGATTATTCTTTTATCTTTCCAGCAACAGCAGATCGTGTCCCGACCATATTCTTAGAAAATGATCAGGTTGTTGCAGCCGAAGCAAATGATCCTATCCTGGTCGATTATGATAAAAAAATAGGCAATGATCCTACGGGAAAAGAACATCCCGAATTACTCAAAATGCAATCTTCCCCCGGTCAAGGTCACAACCAGACGATTGTCAATGGCATCGGACGAATTGGCTATATGAGCGGTGGCACACGTGCGCGCTGGGTAGACGAAGAAGTTTCCACAACCTTTCTACATAAAGCACAGGACTTTATTTCACAACATCAGGATAAACCTTTCTTCCTTTATTTCTGTTTGACAGAGCCGCATGTACCGCGTATGCCAGCCACTCAGTTTAGAGGCAAAAGCAAACTCGGCTACCGCGGTGATGCCATTCTCCAATTGGACTGGACGGTCGGACAGATCCAACAGCAATTGCAGTTACTGGGAATGGATAAAAACACCATTATTATCTTCAGCAGTGACAATGGCCCTGTATTGGATGATGGTTATGTGGACGGTGCCGTGGCTCAGCGCAATGGACATCAGCCTGCAGGCCCGCTCAGAGGCGGTAAATATAGTATCTTTGAAGGCGGAACACGCGTACCATTGATCGTCAGTGGACAAGGGATCGCTAAAGGCAAAGTGTCCAATGCACTGATCAGTCAAATGGATCTGTTGGCAACAAGTGCACAACTTGTAGGCGTAAAATTAAAAGCTGACGAAGCAAAAGACAGCAAGGCGTTATTGAAAACCTTAACCGGTGAAGACCCCAAAGGACGCAGTACCATGGTTCAGCATGCCCAAACGCTAGCCATTGTCAAGGACGACTGGAAATATATTGCGCCAAGTAAGGGTACTCCCTATATGAAATTGACGGATACTGAAACAGGAAACCTCCCCGAAGATCAATTGTATGACCTTAAAAATGATATTGGAGAGAAAAACAATGTTGCAGCTAAATATCCCGAAAAAGTGACTGAGTTGAAGCAGTTATTGGAAGGAGAACGGAAAAAATGAAAAAGCAAATAGGTCTTGCTCTTATCCTACTGGGCTGGGGGACACTTTTTGCACAACAAAAGCAAGTGTCTAAAAAACTTCCCAATATCATCTTTTTCTATGCGGATGACCTGGGCTACGCCGAGACAGAACCTTATGGCCAACAGTTGATTAAGACACCTAACTTACAGAAACTCGCGCAGGAAGGACTTCGTTTTATCAATCATTACACCAGTACACCGGTGTGTGCCCCGGCACGCTGTATGTTATTGACCGGAAAACACGGAGGACAGTCTTATATCCGGGGAAATTATGAATTAGGCGGCTTCGCTGATAGTCTGGAGGGTGGACAGATGCCGTTACCCGAAGGCACTTATACCATGGCACACCTATTTAAAAAAGCAGGTTACCATACCGGGGCCATCGGAAAATGGGGTCTCGGCATGCAAAACACCACCGGGAGCCCAAACAAACAGGGGTTTGACTACTTCTTTGGCTACCTGGACCAAAAGCAGGCCCACAATTACTATCCAAGCCATCTTTGGGAAAACGAGCAAAAATACCCACTTCAGAACAAAGAAAAATTCGTGCATATTCCACTCGACTCGACCAAAGCAACAGCTAAAGATTTTGAGCAATTCAGCGGCAAACAATATGCTCCGGAAATTATGACGGAAAAGGCTGTGGCATTTATTGACAGGAACAGAAACAATCCGTTCTTCCTCTATCTTCCATACACCCTACCCCATCTTTCTCTCCAGGTACCCCAAGAATACGTAGATCGGTATAAGAATCTTTTTCATGATCATCCGTATTATGGACAGGATGGCTATACCGCAACACCATACCCAAGAGCCACCTATGCTGGTATGATAACTTATCTGGACGATCAAGTGGGATTGATCATGCAACATATCCAATCGTTGGGTCTGGATGATAATACCATTATCCTATTCTCTAGCGACAATGGAACAGGCTTCAATGGCGGTATTGACTATCGTTTTTTTAAGAGCGTCGATTCACTCAGAGGACTTAAAATGGATGTCTTTGAAGGCGGAATTAAAGTTCCCCTGATCGTCCGTTGGCCAAAAACAATCAAAGCAAATACTGAAACCGATCTTATCTCGGCACAATATGATCTGATGGCAACCTTTGCCCAGCTGATCCAACAGGATCCCGGCAATACCAATGGCGTATCCCTACTGCCGACCTGGTTAGGGCAAAAGAACCAAAAAAAACATGCATTCCTTTATTTTGAATATCCTGAAAAAGGTGGTCAGGTAGCCATACGTGAAGGACAATGGAAAGCTGTCAAACTGGATCTGAAAAATAATCCCAAAGCAAAATGGCAATTGTACAATCTAAAAACAGATCCCTGGGAACAGGAAAATGTCGCTGAAAACCACCCCGAACTGCTCGCTCATTTTGACCAGATTATCAAAGAGGAACATCGCCCAGCCCATATCAAAGAATGGGAAATTATAGACAGTAAACTGGTGAAAAAATAAATTTTATCCACCATAAATGTAAACGGCTAAAAAACTTGGGTTGTTGTGTTTGAAACCATAACAACCCAAGTTTTTTTATGTAACTTCGTTGTTAACATCTGTAACGGGAAAACTGACCCATAGCTATCCTATTGAAAACAATAAACGCCGTGGCATTTGTCATTATGTCCAACTTGGGCAGTAAAAGAAAACTATTGATAACCAAACATGCTTCAACTGGAGTCGCATATTAACGCATTAAAAGAGGGACAAGAAAGCGCATTATGCTTTTTTATGGATCATTTTGGCCAGCCCCTACGTTATTTTGCCTTTTCCTACCTACGAAGCAAAACTGATGCTGAAGAAATTGTATCTGATATATTTGTCAAACTTTGGCAGCACCGCCAGAAAGTGGAAAACTATGAAAGCCTCAAAGCATTTCTGTATATCGCCACAAAGAATGCCTGTATTGATATGAAAAGATCGGCCAGATTCAAAATGCAGACCGAAGAATTAGATATCCTACAGAACCTATCCGTTCCGGAAGACGACATTCTAAAAAAGATATTCAGAACAGAACTGACTGAGTTGTTATTGGCTGAAATCAATAAGTTACCAAAACAGCAAGCTAAAATATGTAAATTGAGCTTTTTGGAAGGCCTGGATACAGAGGAAATCTGCAAAGCACTGGATACGACACCGTCAGCCATTTATTATGCCCGTTCCAAGGCACTCCTCGCCTTAAAAGAACGTTTCAAATCTAAAAATTTTGAATACCTGCTCCTGATTTCAATGTCTATTCTACATGTCCTCAAAAATTAAGCAGATTGCTTACCCAAAGAATCCAATACCTCTAAGGGAAAAAATGCACTAAACAAGACAAGCACCTATAAAACAACGATTTATCTTAAAACAAAAAAAAGCTTAGCATCCGGTCGGGCGACCTGCTAAGCTTTTATAAATACCTCTTTGTAAGAGGCAATCAACCTAAACCTATGACAAAGATAATGCTTCCAATGATATAAACAAAAATTTTGTAATATTTTTTTTCAACTCCCATAAATTTGTTTTGGCATAGCTATCACAAAAGGAATAGTAAGTGTACATTATACACACAATCTTTTTGCTATTTCTAATAAGCCCTTTTTTATCATACCCTATTAATGCCGTTTCTATTACAGTATTTATCTTGGTCATGAATTATGTTTACCATAGATTATTCTGTCATTCATGCGTCTATTTTGTTTATAAAAACAATGTTTCCTTTGATTATTTAGTAACTTTGATTCAATCAAAATTTTATTGCATGTTTACCGGAATCATAGAAACCTTAGGAAAAATCGAACGTATTGAACATGAAAAAAGCAACATCCACTTTTATGTCAGCTCCCCGATTTCCAATGAATTTAAAATAGATCAGAGTGTAAGCCACAATGGAGTGTGCCTGACGGTCGTCGGATTGGATGATCAGGTACACAAGGTAACAGCGATTGACGAAACCTTGCAAAAAACCAACCTGGCACAATTGAAGACCGGAGATCTGGTTAACATTGAACGATGTACTTTAGCTGGGGGAAGATTTGACGGCCATATTGTACAGGGCCACGTCGATCAGACCGCGACCTGTATCAAGAAGACAGATGAAAACGGTAGTTTTATTTTTACTTTTCAGTACGATCCCAACAAGCAAAATATCACGGTAGAGAAAGGATCCATCACCGTTAATGGTATCAGTCTGACTGTGGTCGATTCCCGTGATGATCAATTTTCCGTAGCGATCATTCCCTACACCCTCGAACACACCAATCTTCAACAGGTTGAAGTGGGCTCGACAGTCAATATCGAATTTGATATTATTGGAAAATACGTCACAAAAATTATGGCGATGCGTGGCTAGTTCAGCCCCAACTATACTTACATGGATTGATATCGAATAAGGGAATAAGTCCATGTAAGTATCTGATATGTATTCAAGATAATTGAGAAGATAGTAAATTCTACCAGCGCCCTTATTAGCCGTCTAAAATAGGGTTTTACTCCAAATAATGCCCCTGACGGATAAGTAGTGCACGATATTTATTAAAGACACTGGATTTGGACACAAAGCCCATATACTTGTTTTCATCGCCAAGCACTGGTAATATCCATGTATCGTCTTTGTTCATCTTAGCCATGACAATTTCCATATTCTCATTGATTCCAACGGTATCATTGGGCTTCTGTGCCAATTTTTCAAATGGAGTATCTCCCCCTTCCACTTCTCCTAGCAGAACCGAAAACAGAAACTCACTATAGAGAAGCCCCATAAATTTACCTTCATGGCTCACCACAGGAAAAATATTGCGTTTGCTATGGATGATATCTGTCTGTCGGCTTTTAGGTGTTTCATCAGGACGCAAAATCACAAAATTGGTTTCCAGAACATATTTAATCCGCATCATACTAAGCACAGAGCGGTCCTTGTCTTCGTAAGAAATTAAGTCACCCGACTCAGCCAATACTTTTGTATAGATCGAGTGTTTCAAGACAGCGCGGTTAATCAGATAAGAAATTGAACAGACTAGCATCAAGGGTACCATGAGTGTATAACCACCTGTTACTTCTGCGATCAGAAAGATACCCGTTAACGGTGCATGCATAATACCGCTCAGCGCGCCTGCCATGCCAGCAACCACAAAATTCGGCACATTTAATTCCGCAATTCCAGTTAGATTTACGCCATAGGAAAAGGCAAAGCCCAATAGGCCACCCATCACCAGGCTCGGTCCAAATACACCGCCGTTCCCACCGCCGTTCAACGTAAACAATGCGGCAAAAGATTTTCCAAATAAGGTCAGAACAGTATAACCCAACACGACTATTCCCATGTCTTTATAATCAGAAAACAGGCTGTTTTTTACAATCGAGTTAAATTGTCCATTGAGAATCTGCTGAATCGTGATATAACCCTCGCCATAAAGGGCCGGAAAGACAAAAATCATGAGCCCGAGGGATATTCCGCTTACCCAAACTTTGTTGTACGGAT
The DNA here is from genome assembly GCF_002933815.1 of Sphingobacterium sp. HMA12. Classification (GTDB taxonomy): domain Bacteria; phylum Bacteroidota; class Bacteroidia; order Sphingobacteriales; family Sphingobacteriaceae; genus Sphingobacterium. Next base: position 416,834 of record NZ_BEYR01000001.1, on the reverse strand, counting down.
TTTTTATTTTTGAAAACCATTTTCCTACCGTACTGGAGACTCGTGCAAAATAGATCGTATACAAACCGATCAATACCGCCAATAACAAATAAAACAGCAGCGCAGAGATCTGCCAGTCCGAATTGAATGTACTGAACAGCGGTTCGCTGTATAAAAGCCGCGATACGACCGAAGCAAGCGCCGAAGAGATCAACAGTGGAATAAAAACCGGAATGGAGAATTCGGGAAGCAAAATTTCTATCGCAAAGATCATCCCCGCCAAGGGGCTGTTAAACGCACCCGAAATTCCTGCCGCCGCCCCACAGGCCAAAAGCATGGTAACCTCTTTGTACTGCAGACCAAAAAAGCGGGCAATATTGGAACCAATTGACGAGCCTCCTAAAGCAACCGGAGCCTCCAATCCGCAAGATCCTCCAAAGCCTACCGTAATCGCCGAAGTGACAACCTGCGAATAGATATTGCTCGGATCCAACCGGCTCCCCTTGCGGCTGATGGCATAGATAATAGGTGTAATACCATGTTCCATCTTCTTGCCCTTCAGAAATTTACGAACAAAAAATACACTCAGTAATATCCCGATTAAAGGGAAAATCAAATAAACAGAATACTTGACCTTCCAATCAATGTCATCCTGAATTGTCGCCGCAATAAAATGCGTTAGTCTTTTTAACACAGATGCCATCAGACCACCAACAATACCAACTAAAAAAGCTAAGAGAATAATAAAGTTTCTGTTCGAAACTTTTCTCATCCGCCATTGATTGATCTGATCTATCTTCTTAAAAAAACGTACACTGAGATTTGCCATGTCTTCTTATTGAAAGCTCAACACTTCCTTTTTCTTTTTTGTTTTGAATTTATCGGGTACCACTGCTAATATTTCTTTTTCCAATGCCTGGATTGCATGTCGTTTAACATAATTCTGAGTCGTGACCAAAGATATTTCCCGTACAGGCTCTGGTGATTTGAAATATCGGATCTTATCCAGCTGCTCATCCACGTAATCCGAGATTGAAAGTTCAGGCAATATTGTTATACCATCATTGATATCCACCATTCTTTTGAGGGTTTCCACGCTGCCGGTGTTATATTCAAAACGTCCGGAGAGATCCTGATTATGTTTATGATGACAAATATTGAGCACCTGTCCACGCATACAATGTCCTTCATTGAGCAGCCAGAGCTTATCATCAGCAATATCATCCCCACTTAACACTTTTTTTGAAAACAAGGGACTATTTTCAGAAATATAAGCGACAAAATTTTCATAAAATAAGGGCGATTCCAATATGCCCGGATCATTTAACGGTGTCGAAAGCACACCACAATCCAAAAGACCGACTTTCAGTTCATGGACTATACGCTCGGTTGTATATTCCCAGATCTGCAATTGCAGCTTTGGATATTTCTCCATAAAAGTTGTCAGTACTTTAGGAAGTAGATATGGCGCAATTGTCGGAATAACCCCGACTTTTAACGTCCCCTCGATCTCACCCTTTTTATCCTGTACAATCTCATTGATCTTCCGGCTCTCGGTCAGCACCAATCTAGCCTGGAGAATAATTTTCTCCCCAATTTCAGTAGGCACCACAGGCTGGCGGCTCCGGTCAAAGATTTTCGCTCCCAACGATTCCTCCAGTTTCTGGATCTGCATACTTAATGTCGGCTGTGTCACAAAACACTTTTCAGCTGCGGCGACAAAACTACGATAAGTATCAACAGCAATGATATATTCCAATTGGATTAAGGTCATGTTTAAATCTTTAAAGCGCAAAATTACGAATACTCCTGTAAAACGATGGCAAATACACAATATTTTAAGGCTTGACCATTGCCCGCACTAGGATATAATACAATAAATACCTTGCCAAAAAGCTGTAATTGTACTGCAATTATGACAATAGTTGACAGAAAAATCGAATTCATCAAAAAGCTTTTCTTAAATTTGGAGATTTACAACAGTTGACATTTAAGAATCCTATGAAGTTTATACATCATACTACAATTGCATTGGCGCTATTGTTATCCGCTACAAATATCCCGCTTGGTAAAGCTAATCCAGACGAAGGGATGTATCCGCTGAGTGACTTGAATAGAGCCGGGTTAAAAAAAGCCGGATTAAAGATCAGTGAAAAGGACATTTACAATCCCGGTCAAGTTGGACTGGTGGACGCTTTGGTCCAGGTCAGCGGATGTACAGGATCTTTCGTTTCCAATCGTGGCCTGATCATTACCAACCATCATTGTGCGTTTTCAGCTGTCCAATTGGCCAGTACTGCCATTAACAATTATCTTAAAAATGGTTTTGTAGCACAAAATCAGGAGCAGGAAATCGAAGCAAAAGGATTAAAAATAAGAATTACAGATTCATACGAAGATGTATCGGCCAAAATATTAAATGCTGTAGCTAATATCAGCGATCCTGTCGAACGCATTAATACGATCAAAAGAAAACAAGAAGAGCTTGTTAAACAGGCCGAAAAGGAAGATCCAACAATCAAAGCCGAAGTCTCCGAAATGTTCATCGGCAAGAGCTACGTACTGTTTCGTTACAAAACGATCGAAGATGTTCGTCTGGTGTATATTCCCCGTCAAAATATTGGCGAGTTTGGAGGTGAGACCGACAACTGGGTTTGGCCACGCCATACAGGCGACTATTCATTCCTTCGTGCCTACGTGGGTAAAGATGGAAAATCGGCCCCCTATTCGAAAGATAACGTGCCTTATCAACCGAAAAAACACCTGAAAGTCAATCCAAATGGCGTGAAAGAAAATGATTTCACCTTTATCTTGGGTTATCCGGGGAAAACATTCCGACACCGTCCCGCACAGTACATCAAATACCAACAAGATTATTTACTGCCTTATGTTTCTAATCTGTACGATTTCCAGAATAGGCAAATGGAAGAAGCGGGCAAAGACAATACGGATATCGCGCTCTCTTTGGCAACACGGATCAAACGTAACGCCAATGTGCTCAAAAATTACCGCGGTAAGCTAAAAGGACTGCGTGGTATAGACCTGCTCGCGACTAAAAAGCAAGAAGATGAGGCGCTAGCCGCATTTATTTTAAGCAAACCGGAACTTAAAGATAAGTATGGCAATCTGTTGAACGATATCGCTGCCTACTATCAGGTCAGTGATCAAGATGCGTTGAAAGAGCTCTGGATTAACAATATTTACAACAGCACCAGTTTACTGAAAGTCGCCCGGGATCTGAATACCTTAAAAGTTGCAATAAGTAAAGAGCGATCTTCACAAACGGCCAAGCAGTTGTTTGATTACAATGTTGAACAACTTAAAAAGAGCATCCAGGAAACTTATGAAAGCTACAACAAACAGGCTGACGAACGTATTTTTGGGAAAATGCTTGCCGACGCTGCTGCATTTCAGGGTAAAAATCAGATTATGGCAGTACAAAAACTTCAATTGAATAACGAATCAGCCAATAACTTTGCGACACAAATCATCAATGGCAGTAAATTAACTGATCAAAGCTATATTTTAAATACAGTTTTGGCCAATGCAAACGCCTTACAGCAATTTAATGATAAGCTGCTGACTTTTCAAAATGAACTGGATAGCGATATTATCATCTTCGCTGCCGAACAAAAAAGACGTGAAGGTGTCCTCAACAAGCTGATGGGAGACTATGTCGCTGTAAAGGAAATCTTTCAGGCCAAAAACTTCGTTCCGGATGCAAATTCCACCCTGCGTTTGACCTATGGCCACATCAAAGGGTATGCTCCAGCAGATGCCACCTATATGAAACCGTTCACGACCATTGAAGGTATTATTCAAAAAGGAAACCTCGGTCTGCCCGAATTCGATTATCCCCAAGAAATCAAGACCGCTTATCTCAATAAGAACTTCGGTCCGTACCTCAAGAAAGACTTAGGATCGGTTCCTGTCAATATACTGTATGATATGGATACCACGGGCGGTAACTCCGGCTCCCCCATCATGAATGCAAGTGGTGAGTTGATCGGTGTAAACTTTGACCGTGCTTACGATGCCACAATCAACGATTTTGCTTGGAATGAAAGCTATAGCCGATCCATTGGTGTGGATATCCGTTATGTGCTCTGGGTAGCTGACAAGATTGATAATGCGCATTTTATCTTAAAGGAAATGGGTATATAACCCCTCACTGCAAAGTACTCCTTACATTAAAAAAGCACCTGAATCAAATTGTTCAGGTGTTTTTTTTCAACCGGGATATAACCAATAAAATTAGATAATATATTATTCTTCCGGTAGATTTAACAATACCTGTTTCAATCGGTTTAACCCCTCCTGTAAAACAGGTCTGGCACAGGCAATATTCAGACGGATAAAAAAATCACTTCCCTTACCGTACATTGCACCAACATTCACCTGTAAGTGAACATCCTCTAGCAACATTTGTCCCAGCTTTCGGCTAGGAATTTCCATAGCCGCACAGTCTATCCAGACCAGATAAGTCCCCTCCAACGGAACAACTTTCAACGCTGGCAAATGCTCATCCATAAAATTTTTCAAATAACGATAGTTCTGATGGATATAGGTCAGCGCTTGCTGCAACCAGTCCTCACCATGTTGATAAGCCGCAATTAGCCCCGTGATCGCAAATGGACTTATACTTGCAATCTCATTGACCAGAAAGGCATGCTGCACCTTCTTGTTCAGCAGCGGATCTGCTACAATGACAGTGGCAACTTGTAAGCCTGCTAGATTAAAGGTTTTACTCGGTGCAATGCAGGTTATCGTATTCGCCAGAAAGGCTGAATCGATCGTTCCAAAAGGAATATGCTGGTGTCCTTCAAAAACCAAGTCGCAATGGATTTCATCCGAGACAACAATAACATCATGCTTGAGGCAGATTTGACCAAGGCGCTCAAGTTCCGCCCTGGTCCATACCCTGCCCGCGGGGTTATGTGGGCTGCAAAGGATAAAGAGTTTTACCTTTGGATCGCTCGCTTTAGCTTCGAAGTCTTCGAAGTCTATTGTATACTGTCCATTTTGGTACTGCAGGTTATTGGAAACTACCTTACAGCCATTACGTTCGATGGATGAAAAAAAACAGTGATACACAGGTTCCTGGATCAGCACCTTGTCACCAGCTTCAGTCAATGCTGCGACAATAGCCGAAAGCGCTGGCACAACACCCAAAACCGGAAGTATCCATTCCCGCCGCAATGGAAAGCCATGTTTACGTTTAGACCAGTCTGATACCGCTTCATAAAAAGCATCCGGAGCTTTTGCATAGCCATAAACGCCATGTTGAACACGTTCGGTCAGTGCCTCAATAACCTGCCTTGAGGCAGAGAAATCCATATCAGCAACCCAAAGCGGGATTAAATCGACATAGTCCTGTTGATTCCATTTTACTGAATCGGTGCCCCTGCGGTCGATTATTTTATCAAAATTGTAGATCATAAAGCAATTTACTCAAAAATAGAACGCATTACCAATAAAATCATTGGGAAAAATTGCATATCAAAATGATTCCAATCCAGCTCAAAACACAATGGATTTATCCACTGGTAAAACAACTACAGAACGGTAGAATCAGCTATTTGGCAAAAGTTACCCAAATTAGAGCAACATCGGGGGCAAACATAAATTGACACCATGCAAAACAAAGGGAAAGATTATATTTACATAAAATTTAGGAACGAATATGGCCAGGAGCAATTTTTCATGGAAAGATAGAATCCGAAGTTTTAGCTATGCCTTCAACGGATTAAAAATTGTTGGGCGAGAAGAACATAATTTCAGGATACATCTCGTCGCAGCAATTTTAGTAATTATACTTTCCTGTTTGCTCCGAATCAGCCGTTATGAATGGCTGGCCGTTATTTTTTCCATCGGTTTTGTTCTCGTTTGTGAATTGCTTAATACCGCCATCGAACACCTCGCTGATTTTATCTGCCAAGAAAAAAATCCCAGTATCAAAAAAATTAAGGACATTGCTGCGGCAGCGGTACTGCTAAGCAGTCTAACGGCCTTGCTGATCGGACTAATTATATTTATCCCAAAGCTCCTTTCATTCGGCTCATTGGCTCAGCTTTTCTAAAACAAATTTTTCATCATACATCAATTTATCCGGAGCAACAAATGACATCTTATCGCCTTTGTCTTCCATCGCACCATACCCCTCAACGACGCGGTTTTTACCAAATTTGAAAGCGACCTGGCGGATGGATTGCTGCCCCTCGGAGGAAAAGGTATAGTCGGCCAATAGGATGCTGTCTTTAAGCACTCCATCTATATGTCCTATGTTTCGGTCTTTCTCTTTCCAGATGTAATTGAGATCGCCATGCACTTTATCACCATCAATAGCGATTGTTAACGAAATTGTATCTCCATTTTTGAGGTATTGATAAGTCCCATTTTCAGCAATTGCTGCTGTAGCGCTTGTGGTATCTGATCCCACTTGTCCATGGTCACTTTGCTTTTTTCCGGTTTGCTGACAGGCAGCAGCAAAAACCAATAATGACAATCCAGCATTGATTATTTTCATGTGAATAATTTTTTTTAAATATGCAGCTAAAGCTGATGAAATACGCATGAGGAAAAGCCCATTAATACCGTGATCGAAGCTCCGGAATCGCTTACCCCCATGCCTTTGTTTAATATTATAAATAGCAATCAAAACAGCATATTGTTTTAAATAACTAACATTTAACATTTTGAAATTAAGAAAACAAAATTGCACCAATATTGTTTATAAGTTATAGCGCGATAAAATATTAAAAATAAACAATTTAGTAACAATAAAATTATCTCTGGCTTATTGTAAAGCTAATTTTTATTAGTAAATTGTACTTTATAAAATTCAGGAATTCTTAACCAATATTAGTATGAAAGATGTAAGCTTTAAGAAATTTGATAGTGGGTGTACATCCCTCACTAAATTATCCATTGAAACAGATTTGGCTATTATTGTTAAAGAGAACGTTTCTATTTCTTCGGAATCGAAAATAGAAAAGCTTCGACGCTGTAAAGAAGAGTTATTAAAAAGCCTCTGGTTTGTTCAACGCCAGTGTTGATCTGTAATTCATTAGATGCAATTAATAGTCCGAACATTTTTTTCTTGAAAAAAGAAAGCCTCCCCAACTATAAATTATAAGTTGGGGAGGCTTTTTTATGATGGATTAAGCGTGTTATTTAAAGTTATTAGAGTGATTTTAAGTGCTTATAATTTGACTTGATGGTATCCCAAACTTCTTCAAAATTACCTGAAAGCATTAATTTTGTCATACTTTCAGTCATTCCCTTCATTTGGCTAAAGGAAATTTTAGGTGGCATGGCCAAGGCATTTGGACTTGTATAAATATCAATAAGTACTGGTTCATCCGTTATGCGAAATGCGTCATTGAGCACACCATCGACCTCTTCGGGTTGAGTCACGGTAAATGCACGGATTCCCATCGCCTGTGCAACCATGGCAAAATCTGGATTGACCATATTGGTTTCCTGATCCTTTAAACCGGCTACCTGCATCTCCAGCTTGACCATCCCAAGCGAACGGTTATTGAATACGATCAGTTTTATTGGCAGATTATACTGTTTTATCGTCGCCAAATCCCCGAGCAGCATCGAAAGACCTCCATCACCGCAGAAGGCTATGATCTGTCTTTCAGGATGTGTCAATGCTGCACCAATAGCCATCGGCATCGCATTCGCCATGGATCCGTGATTAAACGAGCCAAGCATCTTGCGATCCCGCCGCTGATTGATATAGCGTGCCCCCCAAACACAGGACATTCCCGTATCCAATAAAAATATAGCATCGTCGCTTGCCTTTTGGTCGATCGTATGAGCTACGAATTCCGGTTGAATAGCACATTCACTTCCCGAATCATCCACATAGATCATTAAATCTTCTTTTACTTTCTCATAAGCAGCCAATTGTTTTTCAAGAAAACTTGAATCGCTTCTTGCCTCCACAAATGGCAGGACAGCTTTCAGTGTATGCTCAATATCGCCGACAAGTCCATAATCCACGATCGACCGTCGGCCAAGTTTCTCTCCTTCGATATCTATCTGAACAATCGTTTTATTGGTGGGTATAAAATCTTTATAGGGAAAATCTGTTCCCAATAACAGGATCAGATCGGAATGGTGCATACTCTGAAAGGCCGACGCTGTCCCCAAAAGTCCCGTCATGCCGATTTCATTGGGATTGTCCCGTTGGATATCCAGTTTAGCCTTAAACGAATAGCCTACCGGTGCATGAATTTTTTGGGAGAGCTGAACAATCTGTTGCTGTGCATTCTTAGCACCAACACCACAGAATAAAGTCACTTTTTCTGCCTGGTTGATGTATTGTGCCAAACGGCCAATTTCCAGATCGGAGGGTCTGATCTGTGGCTGCGTAAAAAACACTTTTGAAGAAGTATTGATATGAACGGCTTCCATTTCGGAAACATCCCCCGGTAAGCCGATGACAGCGACATCGCGCTTGGATATCGCCTGCTGTAATGCATTTTGAACCATACGCTGTACCTGCTCCGGACGAGTAATCATCTGATTATAGCAAGAGCAGTCGTCAAACAATTTAACCGGATTGGTTTCCTGAAAATAGTCTGTACCAAACTCATAGGTAGCACAGGTCGAAGCAATTACCAGCATTGGCACACGCGTCTTATGTGCCTCGTAAACGCCATTGATCAGGTGAACATGTCCGGGGCCGCTGCTTCCGGCACAACAGGCGATTCCATGTAAATCTGCTTCTGCTGTCGCTGCAAATGCCCCTACCTCCTCATGCCTAACATGTATCCATTGCATGGTTCCATCCTCATGAACAGCCTCATTGAAAAAATTTAAACTATCTCCTGTTACGGCATAAATACGTTTAATTCCTGCATCTTTTAAAATACCAACGATTTGGTGTGCTACATTTTTCATACCCATATAATGATTTAAGAAGTTGATAATGCGACGATGTATTCATTATGCGATCGCTTCCTTATAACAACAATATTGGGAAACAATGGTTTTGGATATTCCGCCATTGTGCGAAAAAGATTGATGTCGGCGGATTGGCTATTTTTCAGAGCTGAGCCACAATGGAGCGTCACGACTCCTAGAAAAAGCTTTACAAAAAAAAGCCGCCCCAAGGGGCAGCCTGTACATTCAAATGTCCTGTGAGCTGTTTATTTGATCTGAGCGGATAATGCATTGACAAACGCCTTCGCATCATTGAGATCTTTATTCCAGTCCGCATAACGTTTGGACGTATTTAATTTGGCAATTTTGGCATTCAGTTTTGTTAAATTGGAGACATCTTTTGCCTCTTCTAATTTTGCTTTCAGGATACCGACTTTCGTATAATCCTGAATACCTTCCAGCATACGTTCGTAGCGAATTGAGCTTCGGCCCTGCGGATAAACGATATAGGTATCCCCTGCCGGCCATGTACGGAACCTCGAATCCCTTAAAGGATCAACTACCCAAGAATTAAAGGCCCAACGCAAAGCTCCATCAAAACCTGCAGCAAGCGCATACCAGGCCATATAAGTAGACTCCGCAGGATCAGAAAAGGTAAATTGATTCGGGAATTCATCCGAACAGCAAACATAAAATGTCGTGATATACCCTTTTTTACGTCGGTCGATAAGATCATTATGGTCAAAAGGATCGCCCGCAGCGACGCTAATATCCGTACTTTTTTGATAACGCTGGTAGCTTTTATGATTATCTGCAAACGCAATTCCAAATTCAGGGGCCACCCGCTCCAACAGCGCTACCGCTGGATCCATTTCCTCACGACTCCTTTCATCCATTGCGATATTGGTAATCTTGAGCCAGCCTTTAGCACTGACATGCTTGCTAAAATCCTTTAAAAAAGGTGTCCACAACTCCTCAAATACCGGCGTTCCTGGTTTCGCAATGACGTTGACCAGTTCATTTTTTGCTTCATCGAAATAATGGACTTCATTATTCCATGGTAATAAAGAGTAACAATTGATTTGTTTGTTGATGCCTAAGTCCATCATAAATTGTACCCACCTGTCAAATACAGCATAATCATAATTCCAAGAACCATCTTTCGCTTTCTTCCAGCTGATCATATCTGCATAAGGGTCATAGGTCTGTACATTCCAGGCATCCTTATTGAGTGTTGCCGTTATAACTTTCTGTCCCGCCGCGGCAAGCTGTTTCATTGTTGGTTTCAAGGCTTCAAAATGCTCGTCGCTCCACATGTTAACATTGTTGACACGGGCCACGGCCGATGGATGTTGCCATTGATCCAAATGAAATGACCATTGTGAGGCCGGTGGCAAAACGTGATCTTGAACATTCACAGTCAACACCAAGTTATGCTTCACAGTACCTTTTTGTTTAACGGCAATTGTCGTTGTATATTGACCTGCAGTAGCTGCAGAAGGTATTTTTACCGTAATCCACACAGGACGAACACGCTTCGCTTCGAGATCATAACTTTTCAGATCGTCCAACATATCCGCAGAAAGGGAAGCTTTAAAATCTTCAGGCTTACGATGACCACAGCCGCTCGCAAATTCGTCTGTCATCACATAACGGACGAATCGTGCTTGAACTGCATCTGCACCAATAGATTTTCCATCACCTGCTTTTAATTCACCCGGTGCTACAACAACATCTGCTGTTGCAGCATTGGTCCATAGAAGTACCTGAGCAGATACCTGCTCTCCTTTCCAGGCGTCCAATGTTGCACTGTGCTGCACAGTAACATTGGGGTTCACTGACTTTGGATAACGTTTATCTATGGATACAAATGAAGCATGCAGACCCGCTTTAACATTCGACCAGTTAGAAAGCGTATCTCTCGTCGGATCCGCCATTTCAGTAAAGGTTGTCCCCACGGCATAATGCTCCTGTGAAAAAACCTGATTATTGCCGCAAAATAATAGACATGCGAATGCAATAGTAGAATAAATAGTAGTTTTAGGCATAACAGTTGTAATTAACAAAAAAAGCAAACATTTTCTGTTTGCTTTAAAAATACTAAAATTTTATTTATCCCCACTTAACTTTGTTCAAAAATTCTAGAAAGTGCCGCATAAAGTTCAGGATGGTTCTTTTGAAATTTTGCTGGATTTTCAAAAAAGTATTCGGAGGCAACAGCAAAAAACTCGCCGGGATTGGTCATGCCGTAAGTGTCAATATCGGACGTATGTTCTTTTATCTTGTTAATTTCCTCCCGTATTAAATTCATAAAAGGAATTACGGCAGCCTTATCCAATAAATAAGTCGGGACACCGTCCACTGTACCGTCTGTTTTGTCGATGAGATGCACAAATTCGTGGATCGCAGTATTCTGCCCATCATTTGGGTTTTCAAAACCATATTCCAAAGCCGATTTAGATAAAATCATCTGCCCATTCATCGCGCCCTCTCCTACCATGCCCATAATATTCCGGTCTGCATGCCCTTCGAACTGATAATCCGCATTAAAGTGTGATGGGTAGACCATAATATTGGTCAAGTTTGGATAACTCCATTTCTTAAAAGCAAATATCGGAATAATTGCACTAGCAGCAATGAGCATATAATCTTTCAATTCCAAGGTTACTCCCACGCCTTCAATCTTGACCGCATCCAAAAATGCCAAACAGCGTGTTTCAAATTCCTGTTTATCAGCAACCGAAAGATGACGATAGTAGGCAACCTCCTGTTCCAGGATGTTTTTCCCCTCATCACTCAAAACACGTTTAATTGCCTTATTATTTTTAGCCGTACGATTCAACAGGTAATAGACAACATAAATCACTACTGGTATGAGCAGTATAATAAAAATCTTTTCCAACATATTATTTTATCTTTATCCAACCGGGATCTCTGGCCTGCAAATTACGCAAAAAGCCTTTAAAATGAGATGTCCCAAATAAGATTAAAATTTTCTGCTGTGGGGCATCAGCCACCAGGGAGGCTAGATTTTCTTCTCTTTGCTGCATAACAAATTCTTTGTCAAACTTATTTTTGAGTGCTGTTTTTATCGGTTTACAGTTGTAAGGTTCATTTAGTGGGGTATTGTAGTCGCAGGCATCCAGCTGTATGGTACCATAACGGAATTCAAAATCATCCAGTAATTTATTTTTAGGAATATCAGCGTTGACAGCAGTTTCATAATTGACCAGAAAAAAAGAATAATCAGGCTGGCTGATAACACGCTGTCCCAGTTTGCGATACAAAGGGGCCCTCAATACGCGGGCGGTATCTCCGGGAGTTTCAATACATTGTTGCAATCCAAGGCGATTACCGGTCAATTTTCTGAACTTGCGGTCGTAAAGGTCGCGTTGTGCTGCGCTATCTACCTGATAAGCGATACTTTCATAAAAAACGACATATCCTGATTTTTGAAGTGAATCTACAGCGGCCTGTATCTGATCATAATATACGCGCGTTCCTAAATGCCGCATCGGAATATAAATGATACGACGATCGCCGTTATGGAGTTCAAATTTCCGTGACGCATCCCGCAAAACGCCTGTACTCTGTACCATTAGGGAAGTATTACAGGCAGCAAGTGCGATGAGCACAAAAAGTAGGGAGATAATCTGTTTTAACTGCATTTTTTTATTACAATAACATGCAATTATAACAATATATTATCTCCCTTGTTTAATAAATTTACACTATTGTCAGCCCGATGGTGGTACCACTTGGGATAACGGCATTTTTCTTGATGACCACGATGCCATCACACACCGTGTAAGTCTGATGGTTAGCATCCAATAAATGAGGACCACCATTGATGCGAACATCATTTCCAATGCGACAGTTCTTATCCAGAATGGCATTTTCGATATAGCAGCGTTCGCCTACACCTACGATAGGCATATTTTTTCTTTTAGCTTCGTCCATATCTGAAAAGTCCTCGTAATAGTCTGATCCCATCATATAGGTTCCCCGTACCACCGAACCGATACCGATACGTGAACGCACACCGATCACGGAACGGTCAACCTTATCCGCATGGATAATACATCCATCGGAAATAACGGAGTTGATCAACGTTGTCCCCGAAATCTTAGATGGCGGTAACATACGTGGTCGTGTAAAAACCGTATTTTTATCAAAGAGGTTAAAGGCGGGGATATTATCGGTCAGCCCAATATTGGCTTCATAAAATGAGCCGATCGTTCCGATATCTGTCCAATAACCTTCATATTGGTAACTGAGCACTTTTACATGTTCAATCGCATCCGGAATAATCTCTTTTCCAAAATCCATCCCACTATTTTCCTCCAGCAGGCGTTTTAGTATACCTTTACTAAACACATATATCCCCATAGATGCCAGGTATTCACGCCCCTCCGACTTCAAATGGTCGTTCACTTCTGAACTCCAGTCCGCCAGTTGCTCGCGATTGGGCTTCTCTATAAACGAGGTAATGTGGTTGTGTTCATCCGATTTAAGAATTCCGAATCCTGTTGCATCTTTGCCGTTGACAGGAATGGTCGCAATTGTCAAATCGCCTTCATTCTGCACATGAAAATCCACCAGTGCATCAAAATCCATCTGATAAAGCTGATCCCCTGACAAAATTAAGACATAGTCATAATCTATGCTTGCCAGCTTCCTGAAGGATCTGCGTACGGCATCTGCTGTACCTTCAAACCATTTGTCACCATCATTAGTCTGTTCGGCCGCTAAAATATCGACAAAACCCTTACTAAAAATACTAAAGTTGTATGTATTCTTAATATGCGAATTCAATGAGGACGAATTGAACTGTGTCAACACAAAAATCTTATTAAATCCCGAATTAAGACAATTCGAGATGGGGATATCAACCAAGCGATATTTTCCTGCAATAGGAACAGCTGGTTTAGACCGTTGGTCGGTCAACGGATATAGACGCGAGCCTCTTCCTCCGCCCAAGACGATAGCTACTACATTGTGATGTGACATATCAAATTAAATTAATTGGTTATATAGACTTATGTATTTCGCTGCGGATTTGTTCCAGGAAAAATCCAAATTCATTATTTTGTGCTGGTTGTCCTCAAATTCAGACCTATTTTCATAGTATTCAACCGCCCGGATAACCGCCTTTCTGATTTCAGCCACCTCAAGCGACTCAAAACCGATCCCGTATCCATTGTTTTCCAGATCGATGACCGTATCTTTCAGACCACCCACATAGTGTACAATCGGCAAGGTGCCATATCTCATGGCATAAAGCTGATTGAGGCCACAGGGTTCAACCCGCGAAGGCATCAAAAGAAAGTCTGCGCTTGCATAAAGCCAGTGTGCAAGATTTTCATCATAACCAAAGAACACATCAAAATTTTCTATCTTTTCATCCACGAGCATTTTTACCCGCGACTGAATTGCCGGATCCCCGGCTCCCAGTATAAATATACTCAATCTGTCCGAAAAATTTTCGGTCAAATCCAAAATTATATCCGGCAACAAATCAGCGCCTTTTTCGGTCGCAAAACGCCCTATAAAGACGAGCAGAGGGAGCGTCGGATCAATTTCATACTGCTGCGCCAGTGCCTGCTTATTTTTAAGTTTACCGGCAAAAGCTGAAGCAAGATCATAATTTTCAATCAAGGTATAGTCTTTATCCGGACTCCAGATATCCCAATCAATTCCATTGACGATACCGACGGACTTGTGACGCTCATCATAAAACAGATGCTGAAGACCATTTGCCTCCACATAGAGTTCCTCAAGATACCCTTCCGACACGGTCGTGTAGGCATCACAGCACTTAATCAATGCAGCAAGTGGATTGATCAGACCATCCCAATCCAAGAGCCCCCATTTCCAGCTGTCGAATCCGGGCAATAGAATCGCCTTGCTCCAATGTGTCCAGCCCTGGTATTGACCGTTGTGTACTGTCGCAACAGTCTTCACTCCGGCAAGGAAATTATATTCATTGCTATACTTCATCAGAAAAGGCATCAAGCCAACATGATGATCATGGCAATGCACGATATCTGGCACGATTGCTTTCGCTTTGAACCAGTTTAATACGGCATGCTGAAAAGCGATAAACTGCTCCCCTTCATCCGGATAACAATAAACTTCCTGACGATCCAGTTTACCGGGTATTTTTATCAAATAGAGTTCAAAACCGAGTGTGTTTTCTTTTTCTTTAAAAACAGAATAGTTCAATAATTCAGACCCTTGATAAAAACTTCCCTCTTGAATTACATCAAAGGAATGCTCCCTAACAAATGGGCGATCATACCAGGGCATGATCACCGCCGCTTCCACGCCAAGTTTAGTTTGATACTTGGGCAATGCACCAACGACATCCGCGAGACCACCAACCTTGGCGATTGGGTAACATTCGACACTTAAATGAAATACTTTCATCTGTACATATTTTTCCTCCATCGCTCAGATGGAACTTATCCTATTAAAATTTACTTTTACCGACCTCTCTGGTCTGGGTACATCGCCCTAGACAGGGATACGTTCCGCAGACTTTACTGGAGCGGTTTCTTTCCGATCCTTCTTACGTTTGAGGATATAACCACCAAGCGGTGGAAGATCCACCTGAGCAGACTGTGACCGATTCATCCAATGCAGCTGTTCACTTGCCACATGCTGGCTGCAGACTCCTGAACCGAAATAATGGAGATCATCCGAACTCAACACCACTTCCCATTCACCGGAATAAGGCAAACCTATTCGAAAATGTTCGCGGACAACGGGTGTCAGGTTAATCACGATTACCGTATCATCCCAGGAATCAAAAGCTTTACGCCAATAGACCAAAACCGAATTTTCCCGGTCGCCGGCATCTATCCATTCAAATCCAGATGCATCAAAAGCTTTTTGAAAGAGGCTGGGCTGCTGTCGATACGTCGCATTTAAGTCTGCCACAAATTTTTTCATTCCCTGATGCGGCATAAATTCCAGCAGATGCCAATCGAGCGATTGATTCACGTTCCATTCAGACGTTTGGCCAAACTCGCCCCCCATAAACAGCAGTTTGGTTCCTGAAAAAGTATACATAAACAGGTATAAAGCCCTCAGGTTGGCGAATTTTTGCCATTCATCACCAGGCATTTTATATATCAGCGGCTGCTTTCCATAAACGACTTCGTCGTGCGACAAAGGAAGCATGAAATTTTCGTGAAATGCATATACTGTAGCGAAAGTAATACGATCATGATGATATTTTCTATTGATCGGGTCTTCCTTAAAATAATCCAGTGTATCGTGCATCCACCCCATCATCCATTTCATCCCAAAGCCTAAACCGCCGGCATAGGTAGGTTTACTCACACCTGGCCAGGATGTAGACTCTTCAGCGATCGTCTGTACATCTGGAAAATGGGCATAAACGGCCTCGTTAAATTCCTTTAAGAAGTGTACGGCCTCGAGGTTTTCATTACCACCAAACTCATTCGGAATCCATTCACCCGCATTCCGGCTATAGTCTAGGTATAACATCGAAGCCACAGCATCAACACGCAGCCCATCAATATGAAAGCGATCTAGCCAATAGAAGGCATTGCTAATCAGAAATGAGCGCACTTCATTGCGTCCATAATTAAAAATATAGGACTGCCAATCTGGATGAAAACCCTTTCGTGGATCTTCGTGTTCATAAAGACTTGTACCATCGAAGCGATAAAGTCCATGCGCATCACCAGGGAAATGTGAAGGTACCCAATCCAATAATACCCCAATTCCGGCAGCATGGAGCGCTTCTATGAGGAACATTAAATCCTGCGCCGAGCCATAACGCGAGCTTGCAGCAAAATAGCCTGTAATCTGATATCCCCATGAGGGGTAATAAGGGTGTTCCATCAAAGGCATAAATTCTACATGCGTAAAATTCATTTCCTTGACATAAGCCACAAGCTGTACAGCAATCTCCCGATAGTTTAATAGCGTATCTGGGCTCTCAGGATCTCTTGCCCATGAGCCAAGGTGCAGTTCATAGACCGACCAGGGCTGGTCCAGTCTATTTTTTACGATACGCTCCTTCATCCAGTTTCCGTCATTCCATTCATACCAATTTGAATGGACAATGGATGCCGTTTTAGGTGCTACCTCCCATTTGAATGCGAATGGGTCGCCTTTCTCTAGCTCTTCCCCGGAAGAGCTCTGGATGCAATACTTGTAAGTTTCACCATTGGCTATTCCGGGAATAAAACCTTCCCAGATTCCACTTGTGTCCCAGCGGACATTTAGGGGATGACTCCCCTTGTCCCAAAAATTGAAGTTTCCCGTTACGGAAACGGATTTTGCATTTGGGGCCCAAACCGCAAAATAAACGCCTCTTTCACCCTCCACTTCCAGTTCATGCGAACCAAATTTTTCATACAGTTTGAAGTGCCTGCCCGCCTGGAACAGTGCAACATCAAATTCCGAAAAAAGACTATGCGGTATTACTTGATTGGCCATGTTTAACCCTCGATCAATATGTTGTCAAATTCACGTGCGACATTAATCCAATATCGCCCCTGTTCATCCTGTTGCACTTTCGTCTCTATTCCATCTGTTTTTACTTTTTTTACCGCAAATGGAAGCCCGATCAATTGAAGCTTATACTCTTCGTACCGCTCGGTAAATAACCCGTCTCGGGTCTGTTTGATTGACAGGGAGTCTTTCAATCCGGACACTGTAAAGCATTTCTCCAGATAAATATCCTGCTCATACGCAAAGGTATCACCATGATCGGAATAGACGTAAGAACGATGCACGCCCTCCGAAAAATAGATATTCAATTGCAGTTCCTCTACTTTCTTTTCTCCGGTATACTGCATGACGGGATATTCCGGAATAACGGATCCACCACGAATAAATAGTGGCATTTCATCCAAAGGTGTTGCAATGGTATGTTCCTTGCCGCCCACATATACCGCGTTACTGAAATAATAGAACCAATCTCCTGCGGGAAGATAGACAACCTTGCTTTTCTGGCCAGGTTGCAATACCGGCGACACCAATATTTTATCGCCAAAACAGAACTCCTCTTCCCGCTGCCAATTGGTTGGAATATGCTGCTCAACCATTGAAATAGGACGTAAGATCGGATAGCCGTATTTGGTCTGTTCCCAAAAACAGGTGTAGATATAAGGTAAAAGCTGATAGCGCAGCTCAATAAACTTTTTATTTATTTTTTCCCAGTCTTCACCGAAGCTCCAGGGCTCTCGGTCGCGGGTATCCCCTGCGGAATGTACACGCATAAATGGTGAAAAAACACCAAACTGCATCCATCGCGTAAAGAGTTCACCATCCGGTTCCCCAGTAAATCCGCCAATATCGGTTCCACAGAAAGACATTCCTGAGGTGGACAAGCGCTGCAACTGTAAAGTCCCTAGTTTGAGATGTTCCCAGCTGGCTAAGTTATCTCCCGTCCATACCGAAGAATAACGTTGTGTACCGGCATAAGCCGCCCGTGTAATGGTAAATGGCCTTTTATTCTTATACAGCTTCTTTAAGCCATCATAGGTCGCACGCACCATCTGCATGCCGTAGACATTATGTGCTTTTCGATGCGATCCGCGATGGCCATCATATTGATGCCTGACATCATCCGGAAATGTTCCACGACCAAAAACTGCAGGTTCATTCATATCATTCCAAAAGCCTGCAACCCCGTCCTCCACTAAACCCTGGTATAAAGTCCCCCACCACTGCCGAACTTCAGGGTTCGTAAAGTCAGGAAATTGACAGCGTCCGGGCCAAACAAATCCTTCCATAAAATAATCATCGCCCCTTCGACAGAAATATCTATTCTCCTTTCCTTCTCTAAACACCCAGTAGTTTTCGTCAACCTTAATTCCCGGATCAATCATGACGACCGTCTTAAAGCCTTCATTGGCAAGGTCGGCAATCATTTTCTTGGGATTTGGAAAATATTGCTTATTCCAGGTAAAGCAGCGATACCCATCCATATAGTCAATATCCAAGTAAATGGCATCACATGGGATCTGTCTTTTACGGAATTCTTCGGCCACCTTACGTACGTTCGCTTCGGGGTAATAACTCCATCGGCATTGATGGTACCCAATAGCCCATAATGGTGGTAAATAATGTGTGCCGGTCAGGGTATGGTACCTCCGGATTACATCAATAATATGAGGGCCATGAATATAATAATATTGCAATTCACCACCCTCAGACCAGAAACTAGTCTTACCCTGATCCTCTGCAGCAAAGTCGAAATAGGTTTTAAAGGTATTATCAAAGAAAATACCGTAGGCTTCCCCATCTTTCAATCCGATGTAAAAAGGGATTGTTTTGTATAAAGGATCCTGATCGTAAGCAAATGCATAAGTGTCCGAATTCCAATTTTTTAATCGCTTGCCGCGAAGGTTAAGTTTGGTCGCCTTGTCGCCTAAGCCATAAAATGCTTCGTTTTCAAAAGCTATTTTTGTACTATAGACATAATATCCGCCAAAGTCGGGATTTTCCTCCCAATGCATCGGTGCCTGATCCGCATTAAACAATTTCCCTGCCCTATCCGAGAAAGAAATCAAAAAATCTTCTTTATTGATCCGGCAGGAGATCGTGTTCGTATGCACACTATAGTGATCTTCTTCCTCTTTACACTGATGGATGCTGACGCGATGATCTTTCTTTGCCAATGCATAGGAAAAATCCTCTAAAAACGTTCCTTGTGGCGCCAATCGAACACGAACAATCTCATCAGTTACGATCTTAATCTCAACTTTCGCCTTGCCATCGGAAAAATAGTATGATTTATCGTTTTGGTTGTGGGATACAACATTTTCGAGGTATTTCTTTTCAATTTTGGGCAGATCCAATACCGGATTATTCACATGATGCATACTCTCCAAAGTACCATCATTTTCTTCCTCGTTTAGTGTGGTTTGATTTAGGTTGTCGTCTTCAAGCATAGCTGTGTTATATTAAATGTTTCTGAAGGCTTAATTCCTCTTTAAGATAGAAAAATTATCCCGCGCCGACAACAAATCATTAAAAAAAAATCCCGCCAACTAAAATGGGCAGGATTGTTTGTATCAAATGAATCTATCTTTACTATTTTATAAAATGAGCACGGAGCATCCAGGCCATTTTTTCATGTTTTTCCAATAAGCCGACCAAAAAATCTTCGGTACCATTATCAGCTGTATCCTCGACAGCTGCAATATCAGCGCGAATCGACATTGCAATAGATTCATGATCCGTTAATAGCTCTTTATAATAAGATTGGCTGTCCGTCTTATCGGAAGTAGACTCTGTCAAACGTGTTAATTTCAGATATTTGTCAAATGAGCCCACGGCATAATGACCCAATGTACGAACACGCTCCGCAACTTCATCAATCACTTCGGCAAGCTCATCATATTGCGATTCTAAAAATAAATGGGCCGCATGAAAATCAGGTCCCTCGACATTCCAATGTGCGTTTCGGGTTTTCATGTAAATAATGTGCTCATCGGCCAATAAGACATTGAGCAATTTCGCAACTTTTTTTAAGTCGGCATCTTTAATTCCAATTGAAGTTTTCATATTGTGTTTATTTGTTAACTATATCTTTTAATCGCTTAGTTAAATTTACCCAAAAAAGCAGGGAAAACAAAAAAAAGAGGCGTTAAAATGTCATTTCAATAGCATAATAACCGTATTTTTGCGGGCAGATTATTATTGAAGGGAATACTGTGGGTACTTTAGACAACAAGCCTTATTTTCATGCATTCAAGGAGGATATTTCGGGCATCGAACTCCCCTTACGGTTCACTTTTCCATTTTGCTATGAACCGCATCCGCTAGCCATTATTGCTGCGCAAGAACTCCAGGCCTACCTGGAGACACAAAATGAGTGGACACATAACTTTGGTCTAGAAGAAAATAATGATGGTCTTGCCATAGGCAAGATGTTTGGGATATTGGTTGTCCGCGATCAGCAGCATCGCCTCGGATATCTTGCGGCCGTATCAGGCAAGCTTGCAGGCAGCAACAAACATAGCTACTTTGTGCCCCCTATTTTTGACATGCTGGAAAAAGATGGCTTCTTTTTGAATGAAGAAGTACACTTAAATGCGCTCAACAGAAAAATTGAACTCCTGGAAAACAGTGCGGAACTGGCACAAACAAAAAGCAATCTCAATAGATTAAAAGACCAATGGGATACAGCGCTTGACCTGCTCAAAACAAAACTCAGAAGTCAGAAAAAAGAACGTAAGGAAACCCGAACCAGATTACGTCCCATCCTGTCAGACGAAGCGTATGAAACACTGATGAAAGATATGCGTAGCCAAAGCTTAAAGGACAAACAAGAACTTCAGCGCTATCAATATGACATGCATCTGGCCCTGGAATCGGAAAACCTTAAGCTTCAACAATTGCTTTCCGATATTTTGGCAATGAAAGAGGAGCGCAAGACGCGGTCGGGCAATCTGCAAAGACAACTTTTTGAACAATATAATTTTCTGAATGCCGAAGGGCAACCCAAGAATGTCATTGCCATTTTTCAGGATTTTGATCAAAGTACACCTCCTGCGGGTTCTGGAGAATGTGCTGCGCCGAAATTATTGCAATATGCCTATAGCCACAATCTTACCCCCATCGCATTGGCCGAATTCTGGTGGGGCTGTTCCCCGGCTTCCGAAATTCGCAGACATAAAAACTATTATCCGGCCTGTCGTAAAAAATGTGAACCTATTCTGGGTTACATGCTTCAGGGGCTTACGGTCGATCCGAATCCTATGCAACAGGAAACAACCCTGCAAACGGAACTCCCGCAGATCTATGAAGATGAAGATATTATCGTCTTTAACAAACCCGCAGAGTTTTTATCAGTTCCCGGAATCTATGTTAAAGATTCCGTCTATAACCGTGTCCTCAAACGCTATCCAAATGCCGGCCCAATTATTATCCATCGGCTGGATATGTCCACTTCGGGACTTTTGGTTGTAGCCAAAAACAAGATGGCACATCAATTTATACAAGATCAATTTATACAACATACCATAACGAAGGAGTACATTGCTTTACTCGATGGTGTTATTGAAAAGGAATCGGGGCTGATTGATCTGCCCCTTCGCGTGGATTTAGACGACAGGCCCCGACAAGTGGTCTGTTATACCTATGGAAAACCTGCACAGACTAAATGGGAAAGAATCGCAATTGAAAATGGCCAAACACGCGTTCGATTCTATCCTTTAACAGGCCGGACACATCAACTCCGTATGCACGCCGTACACCCGGACGGCCTGAATACACCTATCGTCGGCGATGATCTATACGGCAGAAAAGCAAATAGATTACACCTTCATGCTGCTTTTATTAAGTTTATACACCCGGGCTCCAGACAGGAAATCACCTTTGAAATCCCACCTGATTTTTAGCACGATTGACTATATCGTTACAAAAGTCAGCAAATATGTGACTGGAAAATCATCGTGAAGTCAAAATGTGGACGTTAAATTATTGACCTAAATCAATAATTTAATACAAACAACTGGAAAACAATTACTTAAACCTCAAAAGAAGAAAGTACGTTTCCTTTATTACATTACAATAAAATTTTAAATATTCTTAATTTTTTGTTTCCTTTGTTCACTGATTTTTTGATTTTAATACTTATAAAGTCAGAAATAAAGTAAAAACAAGAAAACAATTTTGAATTTTCAAGATTATAGCAATATAATGGAAGCTAAAATAAACGCACAAACCTTCATAAATAAACTCTTTTTCTCGATAACATTCTTGCTATCAGCATCTCTGGCATTCGCACAGACCAAAACGGTTACGGGTACGGTCAAAGATGCAAAGACAAAAGCCCCCATTGCTTACGCCACCGTTGCGGTCGTGGGCGCGCCTGCTGCTGCAGGAACCTCAACATCGACCAATGCAAATGGAGAGTTTAGGCTGGTTTTTCCAACATCTTATGTCAAAATCAGAGCAAGCTATGTTGGTTATGACAATAAGGATGCTTTCGTTACCAATGATGCTGTTCAGACCAAGGAAATCCTGATGGATGCACAGGATAATATGCTGGAGGAAGTTGTTGTCAAAGCCAAAAAGAAAAAATACAGCAACAAAGACAATCCTGCCGTTGCTCTAATCCGTAAGGTGATTGAAAATAAAGATAAAAACCGACTGTCGGGACAACAATATGCTGAATTTGACCAATATGAGAAGATGTCTTTGGGATTGAGCAATCTTTCAGAAAAATTCGTCAACAAAAAAATCTTTAAAAACTATCAATTTCTTTTCGAAACAGATGATTCGGCTAAAACCGCCAATAAATATGTTTTGCCGGCTTTTATCGAAGAGAAAATGTCCAAAGTGTACTACCGTAAAGATCCGAGCAAAACCAAACAATATATTTTGGGGGATCAACGCGCGCAGTTTGACCCTAAATTTATAGATAATGATGGTCTGGCAGCCTATTTTAATAAACTCTACGAACAAGTTGACATCTATGACAACAATATTTCATTGGTAACCAACCAGTTTTTGAGTCCGATTGCGAATTCTGCACCGACATTTTATAAATTTTTCATTACCGATACCATCAAAACGTCCCAACCCTGGCTGGTTGAATTGAGCTTCGTTCCCCGCAATAAAGCAGATATGTTGTTTAAAGGACAATTATATGTTACCCTCGATGGCAATTATGCTGTTCAAGGAGCGAATATGACTGTTGCGGATGATATCAACCTAAATTTTGTACGCGATCTTCAGGTTCAGCTCAAATTTGAAAAAGACAGTAAGAGCAGATTCTACCTGAAGACAAGTACATTGGGAATTGATTTTTCATTAACTGAAAAAGGAATGGGTATCCGCGGAAGCCGAACGGTCGATTATAACAACTATAAAGTTGGTGTGCAACAACCCGATAGCATTTACGACGGTCCATCAACAGTCATAGCTTACAATGTTGAGAATAAAAAAGCGACAAAGTCCTTATTTGAAACACAACGTCCTTTAGCTTTGGCACAGAATGAACTAAATATCTACCACAATATAGATACTTTACAGAAAATCCCTTCTTTCAGAACCTTCATGGATATCGCGGCCTTGGTGCTTTCGGGTTACAAACAAGCCGGTCCGGTGGAAATTGGTCCAGTAAATACATTCTACAGTTTCAACCCTGTTGAAGGCTTTCGCTTACGTGTGGGGGGGCGTACGACCGAATCACTGAGCAAACGCTTTTATGCAGAGAGTTATGCGGCCTATGGATTCAAGGATCAGAAATGGAAGTATTTTTTCAGCGGGACTTATGCCTTTAACAACAAGTCGGTATACTCCTTCCCTATGCACTATGTCAGGGCCTCCTATAAGAAAGATACCAAAATTCCGGGACAAAAGCTCGAGTTTATTCAGGAAGACAACTTTTTGCTATCCTTCAAACGTGGTGATAACGACCGATATATCTACGAAACCAACTATGGACTGGAGTATAAAAAAGAATTCTTGAATCACCTGGCTATTGGTGCTGGATTTAATATCAACAAACAGTCCCCAGCTGGCAGCCTGACGTACCAAATGTTGGATGAAAATGGACAAAACAAATTGTTCAACGAATTAAACACAACAGAACTATCGGTTAACTTTAGATACGCACCGCATGAGGAATTTTACCAAGGTAAAATCTATCGGACTCCAATATTCAATCAATACCCGATATTCACGTTCAATTATACCGCTGGGATAAAAGGTCTGGCAAAAGGAGAATATAATTACCATAGTTTTAACGTAGGCGCATTCAAACGTTTTTATTTAAGTCAATTTGGTTTTGCTGATGTAACCGCCGAAGGAAACTATATCGCAGGAAAAGAGATACCATTTCCCTTCCTGACAATCCACCGTGCAAACCAGACTTATGCATACCAGTTAAACTCGTACAACTTAATGAACTTCCTGGAATTTGTCAGTGACCACAACGCTTCCATTAACGTACAATACTACATGAATGGATTCCTATTGAATAAAATCCCACTGATCAAAAAGCTGAAGTTACGTGAGGTATTTAGTTTCAAAGGTGTATACGGTGGTCTTCGTAAAGAAAATGATCCAGACGACCCTAATTACGGCTCTAAAGTGTTTGCATGGCAACGCAATGCACAAGATATCCAAAGCTCATATACCTTCGGTTCTGAGCCTTATATGGAGGCCAGTATCGGTTTGGCCAACATCTTTAAAATTTTGCGTGTGGACTACGTCAAACGTCTGAATTATCTTGACCATGTGGATGCTCCAGCCTGGGGAATCCGTGCACGGGTTAGATTTGACTTCTAATAGTTTCCGTAAATTTATAGTATAATTTTGAGGCCCTGTCAATGAAAAAAATGACAGGGCCTTTTTTCTTATTTACAGCGTCTCCCATTTGATCCTTATCCCATGGTATTTCCCCATCTTTCTTTGTCGATTTATCCGATTGCGGTTCGGCTAGACGAAGAATCCCAAAAACTTTAACCCTTGCTGACTCCGAGTTCGGGAGTTATTCGGGTCATATTTGCATCTGATTCGGGACAGATTCGCCTCTGCTACTAGGTGTGAGCGTGATGACTACGCAATGAGTATCTGATAAATGCGTCCGAGACTCGGACTCAACACGGACTCATCATGGACTCAATACGGATTCACCCCGACTTTAGGGCGAATTAGATACGACACTGTGCCGAAGCGTTGCCGAAGCCTTGGCGAAACGAATTCGATGGTGAACGAAAGAATCCCTAGAAAAGTATTATATTAAGAAGCATTGCAGGATCGAAAAACTAAGCTTTACGCAAAAAAAATCCCCCTTGCAAACCGCAAAGGGGATAAAATTAGCATATGACGATGGTTAGTTTTTCTTTTTGAATGCATCTACACCGCTCTGTAGAAATGCTTTGTATTGTTCAACATTGTAATTTGCCCCACTTTGAGGAACCAGCACCTGACCGTTTGGATCAACAATCACATACAATGGCTGCGAATTACTATTGAATGCGGAAGCTTGAAAATCGCTGTTTTTGTTTCCGATAGTCTTAATTTTTTTATTGCTGTATGCAGAAACTATCTGCTCATTGACAGGCAATTCAGTTTTATCATCCACAAATAACTCGGCCATTACAAACTCTTCTTTCAACAACTTGGCTACCGCAGGATCTGTCCATACATTTGCCTCCATTTTGCGGCAGTTAACACAATTCCAGCCTGTAAAGTCAATCAAAACAGGCTTATTAAGCTCTTTCGCCGTTGCTAAAGCCTGATCGTAATCATAATAGGGATCGAAGCCTTTTGGTGTACCACGCTCGTGAAAAATCTCAGCGTATTTTTTGACTTTTCCATCCGTATGCGCAGCAGGACTACTGCCAACTCCAGTGGATAAATCAAAATCCTGGGTTGCCGATGGGGGCAAAAAGGCTGAAATAGACTTTAAGGGAGCTCCCCATAAACCGGGAATCATATAAATCACAAAGGAAAAAACAACAATAGCGAGTATTGTTCTCGGAACAGACAGAAATTTGAGGTCGCTATCGTGGGAAAACTTAATTTTACCAATCAGATAAAGCCCCATCAAACCAAATACGGCGATCCATAAAGAGAGGAACACTTCTCTGTCCAACCAGTTCCAATGGTAAGCCAAATCTACATTCGACAAAAATTTCAATGCCAAAGCCAGCTCCAAAAAACCAAGCACCACTTTTACACTGTTCAACCAGCCACCTGATTTGGGCAGCGATTTAAGCATTGATGGGAACATGGCGAATAGGCCAAATGGAATAGCCAAGGCAATGGAGAACCCCAACATACCTATGGCTGGCCCCAATCGTTCACCTTTTGACGCTGCTTCCACCAGGAGCGTTCCGATAATCGGACCGGTACAGGAAAACGACACCAAAGATAAGCTAAATGCCATAAAAAATAGACCTACAAGTCCTCCTTTATCCGACTTGGCATCCATTTTATTGACAAAAGAGCTCGGCAAGGTAATTTCAAATGCACCAAAGAAAGAGGCCGCAAATACCACCAACAGCAAAAAGAAAATAAAATTAAAAATCCCATTGGTCGAAAGGGCATTGAGTGCATCAGAACCAAATGCAATGGTAATGATCATGCCCAAAGCGACATAAATCACGATAATAAATAGTCCGTACAATAAAGCCTTACTTATGCCACTGGCGCGACTACCGGACTGTTTAGTGAAGAAGCTTACGGTCAAAGGAAGCATCGGAAATATACAGGGCATCAATAAGGCCGCGAAGCCCCCGACCAAGCCTGCAATAAAAATACTCCAAAGTGACTTTTTTCCACCCTCTGCCGGACCAACGGTTTTAGCAGTGGCAGCTACCATCGTCTTACTGGAGTCTACACCAGCTGTAACAGTGTCAGGAGACTCTTCAAAAGATAATGAATCCGGGCTGATGGTACCATCCGTGAATTCGATACCTTCCGGGCTAACCGTACTGTCCTGCTGCGCAAACATAGCAAGAGGAAAAATGAGCAGGAATAAAAGGGTTAATAGTTTAAAATTAGTTTTCATCAGAATATCATGTGTTTTTCATAATTTATTTTGCTTTGAGACCTGTTCATTTGTTCTTGTGTAAATAAAACCCGAGGAGCAATACACTCCCCGAGTTCACTATAAACATATGAAACTAAATCTTATTCGCCCCAAATACCGGATTTGGCAGCCTACAAATTGGTTGAAAACCCAGAAAATCAACATCACTGGATAAATAGCCTGGTTTAATAGGCTCTTCTTTCACCAAATCCGTACTTAAATATTTCTTATTGTCATCACATAGTAGCGTGACGACAACTGCTTCATCACCTAACTCTTGTTGTAATTTAATCGCTCCAATAACATTTGCCCCCGAAGAAATGCCAACGGCAAGTCCCAATTGCCTTGACAGCTTCTGAGCCATAATGATCGAATCGCCATCGTTGGCACAAACAACAGGATCCAGTTCATCCAAATTCACAATTGCCGGAATAAATTCATCGGATATACCCTGAATACGGTGCGAACCGACTTTATGTCCTGTTGTTAATGTTGGACTCTCCGCAGGCTCCAAGGGATGTACACGAACATCTGGATTTGCCTTCCGCAAGCTGCGTCCTACACCCATGACGGTTCCCCCTGTTCCTACTCCTGCCACAAAGGCATCCGCGATCAAGCCCTGTTCTTCCAATTGCTTCACAATTTCATAACCAGTCGTTTTCTCATGTGCTTCCGCGTTATATTGATTTTCAAACTGTCTTGGAAGAAAAACACCACCAGCGGCAGCAAGCTCTTCACTCAAACGAATGCTTCCCAAAAAACCACCTTCTTCTTTACTGATCAGCTGAATATCGGCACCCATGCTTCTGATAATATCGGTACGCTCTTTACTCAACCAATTTGGCATGATAATCTTTACCTGATGTCCCAAAGCTTTACCAATTGCAGAAAAAGCAATTCCTGTATTTCCGCTTGTAGCTTCAATAACAACATCCGTTGGTCTAATTTGGCAATTCATATATGCTTTATATAGAATATATAAAGCCATTCTGTCTTTGATACTACCGGTTAAATTATAATTCTCACATTTCACGAATACGCGGCCTGGCTTACCTTTGTAAGTATACTGCAATTCCAACATTGGCGTATTACCGACCAATCTCCACAAATGCTTAAATCTTTTGTCCAATGCAGGCGATAAACATGCACTTAGTAATTCTTGTTCAGCCATTTTTATATAAATGATTATTCTGTTGCAAAATTGAACAATAACAAGATATTATTCAATACATAACTATAATTTCAAGAAAAATTCAATAAAAACACATCAGCAACAATAAATTATTCATTCCTACATTGTAATTTTGCAACAACACCGAAAATATTCATATTATGGAATTGGACGATATCGATCTAAAATTATTGCGCTTATTACAGCATGATGCTTCATTAAGTAATAAGGAACTCTCGTTTGAATTGAATAAATCAATCGCAGCAGTGCACGAAAGGGTAAAAAAATTAAAAAGGTTGGGTTATATCAAAAAAACAGTAGCGATCCTGGATCGGCACAAAATCGGGATTGGACTGATTTCGTTTTCACAGGTATTCCTGAAAGCGCATACATTTGAGGTTTTGAACGAATTTGAAAAAGAAGTAGCCAAATTCCCGGAGGTAATGGAATGCTATCAGATGGCCGGATCTTATGATTTCATGTTACGCATCGCTACAAAGGATATGGATGCGTATCACATCTTCTTGAGACACCGCCTGGCGGTGCTCCCGCAGGTCAATACCGTACAGACTTATTTTGTATTATCCGAAACAAAGAGTGAAACTGCTTATCCATTATAATAGGTACGAACATGACAAACACCCCAAAAAAAAGTATGAGGTATTGATTTCAATAAAATCAATACCTCACCTATATCATTCAATTTAATCGAACAGCAAGGTCCCGGTGACGTTCCAGCTACTGAAACTTGTCCCTTCCGGAGCCCCCTGTGGGATCTGAACCTGCAATTTGTAAGCACCAGCTTTTAAATCCCCCAGATCAATATAAATTGGAGGTGTAACTGTTCCCGGACACCAATTGGAGCGACTTAAATCGGATGAAGATAACCCTGTAGCAAAATTACCCGAAGCGGGGTTAGACAAACGGTAAGAACCGCAATCATTACGCCAGGGGGTATACTTAAACAGTAGGGCATCATTTAGAAAAATTCGGTTTTCTTTGGGCACAAACTCATCGCCATTTCCCCAACCTCCATGACCGGTTGTGATATAACGCAGTTGCACGTTTTTGGCATCCTGATCCAAGTGAAACGAGAGCGTCAGTCCTTTATCCTGATCAAACATAGATCCATACTCCTGCCCGCCCATTTCCATGACATTGGTTGTCGTAAATAAGGACATGGTCTTTTTTAATTTTCCTTCCGACCCAGCCTCAAAACCAGGGTGAATCGTGAGTTCAACGCTAACTTCATGTCCATTCTTATCATAGTTGCCGATGAAAGCGCCTACATATACTTCCTGTTCGCTCAACATCCCGGCGAGCTCTGACACATCCTGCCTGTAAAGTACCGAATCCTGCCAAACCTTATCCTTTAACTGAAGATAGTTAAACTGCTTAACACCAAAGGGGGTAAAAAACCGCATCAATTCCACGATAGGTTCGAAAGTCTCAGTTCTTACCACACCTTGGTAGCTTTTCCCATTACCATTTCCATACGTCGGTAGGGTCGACATCCCATTTTTCATCCCATCGAGAAAGTTCTGTGCTTTATTGGCAGGAATAATAAAAACGGATCCAGTGCGATCATAGGCATCACCTTTTGATTGCTCCACAAGCTGAACAAAAACATTATCGCTAAGTTTGATTTTCGGTATTTTGATCTTCTTGACAATGACTGTACCATTGGCAAAACGTAGAATTGAATCAGATTTGACATCATCAGAAAAACGAATGCGCTCTTTTTGAAAAACAGGAAGCTGAATAAAACGGTTTTTCCAAATAAGGTCTTTATAGGAAAGTTCATCATAGCGCTTTTCGCTTCCTTTTAGCTTCAATTGATCAGGGATAGCATTGACTTTCTCAACTTTCGTTGCGAAAGTCCGTGTATTGCCATTTCTGATTACTTCTAGCACTAACCCTAGATCCTGCCCTAGTTCGCTCGGAGCTCCTTTTACGCCAAGTTTATCCGTATACCATAGCTCAATCTTATTGGAGTTGATACTGGTTTCTACTTTTTTACAGAGATAGCCCAAGATGGTCTTTGTCTCATTGGTCGGTGTAAATTTCTGCTTAGAAAGCGCCAGAGAGTCCCCTGTCAAAATATGTGAACCATCTTTCAGTTTCGCAATTTTAAGCAGGTTATTTCCGGCTGACCGCGTCACCAACACACGTTCATAAGGCGGCGACAATTGTCCTTTTATATCTTTTTCCGAGCTGACATAAGTTTCGTTCGCATTAGCATACACCAACACCGTATTCTGATTAGTAGGTGTATTCCCGTTAAAACTTTGATTATACTGGATGACATAGCTCGTTAGCTTCTGGGCATAAGAAAACAATGACAGACATAACATTGAAACAAAAAGGATATTTTTCTTCATCGTATACATATTGGATTAGACACAAAAACGTTATTTTATCAACCACATATCCAAAAGATAAAAGATTGCAAAAATAACCGACGCGTAACCATTGGTGGTCATGAAATCACGGTTTACCCGACTTAGATTTGTCGACGAAAATAGGGTGTGTTGATAGATCAGCAATGCACCATAAAACGCAACTCCTAAATAATAAATCCAACCGATGGGCATTAAAAAGGCTGGTATTAAAACAAATATAAAAGACACCACATGTAAACATTCGGATACCCGCATCGCTCCTTTTGTTCCCAACCATACTGGAATGGAGTTCAACGTATTGGCCCGGTCAAAGGCCTCATCCTGCAAAGCATAAATTATATCAAAGCCACTCACCCAGGTCAATACAGCAAAGCCGTACAGAACAGGAACAGTTGCAAATTGGCCCGTGATCACCATATATGCCCCAATTGGTGCTAAACCCAGTCCCGCACCGAGTACCAAATGGCACAAAGGAGTAAATCGTTTGGTATAAGAATAAAAAAGTACAACAAAAAGTGCGATGGGCGACAGCATAAAGCACAGGGAATTTATAAAATAAGTCGCTGTGACAAAAAGTAAGCAATTGACAACGGTAAAGATCAATGCATTCCGGGCTGAAATCTTCCCTGCTGGAATATCACGCATTGCTGTCCTTGGATTAATGGCATCGATGTCCCTATCCAAATACCTATTGAAAGCCATCGCTGCATTCCGGGCTGTTACCATGCATAATAACATCAATAGTAACAGTTTCCAGGAGAAGGCGTATTCAGTGGTATGCAGGGCCAAAAAGAAGCCAATAAGGGCAAATGGCAATGCAAATACACTGTGAGCAAATAAAACTAAAGAAAGATACTTCTTCATGAGATCATCTTAATGGATTTTAAAACGTTTAACACCCTATTCTCGGCAATGATCAGGTTGACCAAGCAATGATATTAACGAATTTATTTTTTTGAAATACTTAAAACGGCATTCTTTCTTCCGGCTCAGGGCCCACAAATCGGCGGTTGACTTCATCAATGGTTTCCAGAATCGGTTCATGGCCGACTTTCTTCTCAGCCGAGGTCAAAAACACCGGCGGCACCTCTTCGAACCATTGCAACAGCTCCTTTTTAAATTTTGCAATATTCGCATCGGATTTTACCGCTGATTGCTTGTCTGCTTTGGTAAAGACCAACATAAAGGGTAAACCGCATTCACCCAACCAATAACAGAAATCAAGATCAATCTTCTGCGGCTCGAGGCGACTGTCTACCAAAACAAATACACATTGTAAATTGTCTCTATGCGTGAGGTATCTACGAATGAATTTTTCCCATTCTGTGCGACTTGTTTTGGATGCTTTAGCGAATCCATAACCAGGTAAATCGACCAGATACCAGGTATCATCTATAATAAAATGATTGATCAACTGAGTCTTACCAGGTTTTTGAGAGGTTTTGGCAAGTCCCTTCTTATTTGTCATTGCATTGATCAAAGAAGATTTACCTACATTAGAACGGCCTATAAAGGCGTACTCGGGCAAATTTGGCGCAGGTAATTTGTCAACTCTCGTGTTGCTACACACGAATTCGGCTTTTTTTACTTCCATGGAACAAAGGTACATTAAATGAATCCGTTTGGCAAGGTTTACACCCTTCTATGCGATAAAAAACTGAACGGCCAATCTGTAACATTTAATGCTGTTCAGATACTAATAGTCAAAATAAACAAGTGTATATTTGATAGCAAACGATATATGCTATATTTTATGCCATACTGAATTTAATTAAACCCTAAAAAGATGTTACTCGAAATCAATCATGTCACCAAGGATTACGCCAATCATCGTGCATTGGACGATGTGTCCATCCAGATTCCAAAAGGAAAGATCTTTGGGCTGTTGGGTCCAAATGGAGCTGGAAAAACATCCCTGATCCGTATCATTAACCAGATCACCGCTCCGGATTCAGGTGAAATCCGGTTCAATGGGGAATTATTGGGGGCACAGCATATCGCCCAGATAGGTTACCTCCCGGAGGAACGTGGGCTCTACAAAAAAATGAAAATCGGTGATCAGATGCTTTATCTGGCGCAGTTGAAAGGGCTTTCTAAAAAAGAAGCTTTACAGCGGATACACGATTGGTGCGAACGTCTCGATATATCCTCATGGTGGGACAAGAAGATCGAAGACCTCAGTAAGGGAATGCAACAAAAGGTCCAGTTTGTCGCAACCGTCATTCACCAGCCGCAATTGATTATCCTCGATGAACCCTTCTCCGGCTTTGATCCGGTAAATGCCAACATCATCAAAGAACAGATCTTACGCTTAAATGCGGAAGGCGCCACAATTATTTTCTCCACCCATCGGATGGAAACAGTAGAGGAACTTTGTGACCATATCGCCTTAATTCACCGTTCCAGGAAAATCCTCGATGGCCCTGTACAAACCATCAAGAAAGACTACAGAAACCAAACCTATACATTGGAGTTTACCACCAATACCGAAGCGGTTGACATCCGCAATGAAAACTTATTTCAAATTGTTTCTTCTTCACAAAAAGACAACATTTATAACACTACTATTCAACTAAATAATGGCGTTAATATAAACCATGTGTTAACTGAGATCTTACCAAAAATTCAACTCAACCAAATCATTGAGATTGTCCCTTCCATGGCGGATATCTTTATTCAGAAAGTTACTGAGGTCTCACCTTTATCTCCAGATCATGCATAAGATACTACTCATTATTCAACGGGAATATTTATCCCGTGTCAAGAAAAGATCATTCATTGTCATGACCTTCGCGGTGCCCTTATTCTTCTTTGCATTATATGCGGGCATGTTTTATTTAACAAAAAAAAGCTTCAAGGATGCCCATACGGAAGTCTTTATCATTGACCAACAAGGCGACTTTGCCAGTAGACTGCAGAGTAATAAAAATGTAAGCTATAAGAAGAGCCAACTACCACTACAGCAACAAAAGGAGCGCTTGGCTCAGGAACAAGGCAAACAGGCGATCTTATACATTCCTCAAGATATCCTGACAACACAAAAGGCAGAATTGATTACCAGTGGTAAAACAAGTTTCGTCACCCAGGAGGTGATCAGCGGCCAGCTGGAAGATATCATTCGGGAAAAAGAATATAAAGCCAAAGGGATAGACCTCAACCTCATCCAATCCATTAAACCAAAAGTGGCTATCGATGCCAAAGAAATCACAGTAGATGGTGAAGAAAAAAATAGCAATACAGCTATAGCAATGGGAATTGGAGTTGCACTTGCTATTTTAGTCTATCTCTCCCTATTTCTCTATGGCGCTCAGGTCATGCGGGGCATCATTGAAGAGAAAAGCAACCGTATAATTGAGGTCATTATTTCCTCTGTAAAACCCTTTCAGCTTATGATGGGCAAAATTGTGGGAATTGGCATGGTTGGACTCACCCAATTTGTCATGTGGCTCGTGCTTACCCTTGGGCTCTTTATTACCGCTACGACACTATTTGTCAATCCACAGGACATGCAAGAGGTGGCTGCCAGCCAGCCCGGAGCGGCCAATATGGGAACGGTATCCAACGCGATCGGAAAAGGCGGATCCGCCTCCATTCTCGCCTCCATCCAAAGCTTCAACTTCACCGAAGTCATCGTTTTCTTCTTTCTATTTTTCATCGCCGGCTATCTGCTGTATAGCGCTATCTTTGCTGCTGCCGGTTCTGCCGTAGATAACGAAACAGAGGCCAATCAATTTTCCATGCCGATTACCATGCCCCTATTGTTGACGTATATCCTCTCCTTTGGGGTTATCATTAACGATCCAAATGGGCCAATCGCTACCTGGCTGAGCTTTATCCCCTTTACTTCGCCGATCGCTATGCTGGTACGTATTCCATTTGGAGTCCCTTTATGGCAAATATTAACTTCATTGGCTTTACTTATCTTAACCTTCCTTTTGATCACTTGGGTCGCTGCGCGTATCTATCGTGTAGGGATTTTAATCTACGGAAAGAAAGCAAGCCTCAAAGAAATCATCAAGTGGTTCAATTATAAAAATTGATCAGGTTGACGAATCGAATAAATAAAAAAGGCCAGATTACACAATGCAATCTGGCCTTTTTTATATCATGTACAGGATAAAATCTTCCCTTATTTTGCTACTATAGTCTGTTTTCCTAGTAGAACACCTATCTTGTAGATCATTTAATACCGAATATTAAACTTCTGAAATACAAAATGCCATAACCATATCGGGCCAATGAGTAGGAATTGTACGAACTGTTTTCCGCTGATTGCTTTTTTCTCTTTTCCTTTACCAACATACAACGCGGCCAGTGCGAGCAATGCAATTGCAAGGCATATCCATATTACTGCAGGGCCGCCATTTTTTTGCACATATTCCAACTGGACAATAAAATAGCTCATTGCCCCTATCGAGAATAAAATCGCGTAAGACAGGGTTGCAGATAGTTTAAGGTAAAAATAGATAACAATCGCAATGAAGAAAGAACCCCAGTTCAAAAAAGTATGCCAATTGAGTTTCACCAAAAATTCAAACTGTGGAAAAGGAATCATCCAGATACAGCCCATCACGCCGAAGAATAACAGCGGCAAAAAGATGATCTGAATCATGCGATTGCCTGGGTCTTGAAAATTGGCATCCAACTCCTCAAAATAGGTATCCACTGGACGCTTTGGTTCTACTTCCTGAACTTTCTTCTTTTGTTTCATTCGGCAAATTTAATAAATATTGATCTGCCCAGGCGGTCGCGCATCATAATAATATTATTTTTTTGGTCTGATGCTTGTCATTATATGCATTCTTTTGGCCTTAGCTGGTAATCTCCTATCCAATTCCGTAATATTGCAGCATGAAGTCTTATAAACACATCTTATTTGATCTTGATGGAACCTTGACCGACCCTGCTGAGGGCATTACTAAATGTATCGCTTATGCACTTGAAGCCAAGGGAATTATTACGTCTGATTTGGATAGTCTCAAACCATTGATTGGCCCCCCATTGAAAGATACATTCATGTACACCTATGGATTTGAGGAGCAGGAAGCTTTGGTCTGTGTCGACAAATACCGCGAACGCTTTGCCACGCAGGGTTTGTATGAGAATATGCTTTTTGATGGTATTCCTGAACTATTGGAGGGACTTAAATCGAAAGATTACAAGATTTATTTAGCAACATCCAAACCCGAAATTTTTGCGCACAAGATATTGCAGCATTTTGCTATAGACAAGTATTTTGATTTCGCCGGGGGAAGTGCGTTGGACGACTCCAGGCCTACAAAAACCAGCGTCATTCAATATGTGATGGAAAATGCACGTCTAACGAGCCCGCATGAATGTATTATGATCGGCGACCGCAAACATGATCTTATCGGTGCCAAGGAGACGAACATGGATGCCATTGCGGTACTTTACGGCTATGGCAGTGCGGAAGAACTGATCAAGGAGAAACCAACTTATCTGCTGCTTAGCGTAAAGGATTTAATTAAGTTTTTTGATGCATAAACAGATTTTAAGAGGGGATAACTATTCCACGCAGCGCACTTTCAAAAACTTTCTATATCAAAATCTACAGTCCCTTTTGACAAACACAGCCTTTTTTTATTTTTAAATTGATAGGTATTAAAATAAAAAAGAGACTGCCTCCTAGGTTTGTTTGAAACAAAAGTAGGAGACAGTCTCTTTTTTTAGTATGGTTTACTTAAAAAGCCCTTAAATATTTTCAGGGCTTTTCAGTTCCTTATTTTGCATAAGATACAGATCTTGTTTCGCGGATAACGGTTACTTTAATTTGTCCCGGATAGGTCATTTCAGTCTGGATACGGTTGGAGATATCAGCAGCCAGTATCTCTGACTGTGCGTCAGATACCTTCTCGCTTTCCACAATAACGCGCAACTCACGTCCAGCCTGGATGGCAAAGGTTTTTTCCACACCTGGGTACGATAAAGCTAGGTCCTCCAGTTCTTTAAGACGTTTGATATAGCTTTCAACCACCTCACGCCTTGCCCCAGGACGTGCACCAGAAATCGCATCACATGCTTGTACAACCGGAGAAATTAAGGCGGTCATTTCGATCTCATCGTGGTGCGCACCGATTGCATTACACACATCAGGGTGTTCCTTGTATTTTTCAGCAAGCTGCATACCTAGAATCGCGTGTGGCAATTCGGGATTATCATCGGGCACTTTACCAATATCATGGAGTAATCCGGCACGTTTTGCGTGTTTGACGTTCAAGCCAAGCTCCGCAGCCATTGTTGCCGCAAAATTGGCAACCTCACGGGAGTGCTGTAGAAGGTTCTGTCCATAGGAAGAACGGTAACGCATACGTCCGACCATACGGATCAGTTCAGGATGTAATCCATGGATCCCAAGGTCAATGGCTGTACGCTCACCAATTTCAACGATCTCATCTTCGATCTGAGTACGTGTTTTTGCCACAACCTCTTCGATACGGGCCGGGTGGATACGGCCATCTGTTACCAGGCGATGCAAGGCCAAACGGGCGATCTCACGACGTACGGGATCAAAACCAGAAAGAATAATTGCCTCCGGTGTATCATCCACGATGATCTCTACACCGGTTGCCGCTTCCAAAGCGCGGATATTACGGCCTTCACGACCAATAATACGACCTTTAATCTCATCATTTTCAATATTGAAAATGGAAACAGTATTTTCGATTGCGGATTCGGTAGCGGTACGTTGGATCGTTTGGATAACGACTTTTTTCGCTTCTTTCGTCGCGGTCAATTTCGCTTCGTCCACAATATCCTTGATCTGAATCATGGCCTGGGAACGGGCTTCCTCACGTAACGAATCCACCAATTGATTTTTGGCCTCGTCCGCTGTAACACCAGCGATACTCTCCAATTGTTTGATCTGCTGTAATTTTAAAGCCTCAACTTCTTCGGATTTCTTTTCATTAAGTTCAACCAATTTATCCAGTTGCTTCTTTTTGGTATCCACTTCCTGCTTATCACGGTTGATGCTTTCCAGCTTTTGGTTAATGGATTGTTCTTTCTGTCTCAACGTATTTTCCTTTTGATTAATGGTGTTGTTACGTTGATTCACCTCCTTTTCATGTTCGGATTTTAATTGAAGGAATTTTTCTTTAGCCTCTAATAGGCGTTTCTTTTTAA
This sequence comes from Sphingobacterium sp. HMA12, assembly GCF_002933815.1. Classification (GTDB taxonomy): domain Bacteria; phylum Bacteroidota; class Bacteroidia; order Sphingobacteriales; family Sphingobacteriaceae; genus Sphingobacterium. Next base: position 378,700 of record NZ_BEYR01000001.1, on the reverse strand, counting down.
TGTGTTCTCCTTCTTGCTCTGCATCTTTTAGTATGCTATTTACCTTATCTTTGGCTTCCTGTTCTTGTTTTTTGAATAACAGAACCAACAGATAACGACCTATAACTACACCAACAATCAGAGAAATTATGATATAAATTGCGACGTCCATGTATGTATAATTGTATTATATATGTTTATTTTTATTAATTACTAAATTTCATCCACACCACTTGCAAGCCGGCTAAGTGCATATTGGTTTCATAACAAAAAAAAACCGCAATTAAATTTAAACAGGTCTCATGTATTATTAAACTTCGTGATTACATAATTAGGCTTAGATTATGACCCAGATGGCTTTCGCAAAATGGCCTATATCTTTTTGCGCCTGTAATATTGAAGCGTTAAGTTTAAAATAGTGACAACCCGAATTTAATTGCGGCAAATTCGTCGTTTTAAGCTCTAAATATAAAGAACGTAAATTTATTTTTTAAAGAAATCCGTCAACAACTGGTCAAGCTCCTGTACTGAATTCTCCAGCCCCACTTCGTGGTTCTGGGACTGCCGCTCCGCATTTAACATCCGCGTAGCAAACTGCAATACACACATGGATAACAAATCCTGCTTATCTCTCACAGTATAGTTTTCCTGCAATTCCTTTACTTTTTCATTTATCAATTTCGCAGCATGTCGAATCACTTCCTCCTCCGCGCTTTCCACCCGTAGGGGATAAACACGATCTGCGATATTTATTTTTATGGAAATCTCTCCCATTTCTTTGAGCTTTTTAACGTTGTATTAGTTTAAATTCCGATCATCTCCAAATTCCAACTACTTCAACAAACTAATACACTTGTCTATTTCTCGCACAAAATCGTTAATTTTTTGTTTTGTGTCAAGTATTTTTTCATTAATTGCTTCCTTATCCGTTTCAGAATCCAAGGTTCGGGCTACTGCAAGCGCCTTGACTCTCTCTTCCAACTGCTTGCTTTTATCGTTGCTCGCGTCGAAAGCCACTTTTAAGGATTGTACCTCTAATTTAAGCAAATCATTTTCTTCTTGCAAGACTTCGCACATTTGAATTAAGTTTTTCGTTTTCTCAACGATCAGATTCATTTGTGAAGACAATGTTGCCATAGCGTAAATCGAATGTTACCAATTAATGTTATATCTCTAATTAACCACGCACCTCTGCGCTTAGTTCCTTCTCAAAATTAACAATTAATTTTTGAACTATCGCATCAATTTGTTTATCGGTCAATGTTTTTTCTTCGTCTTGCAGGATAAAGCTCAGAGCATAAGACTTTTTCCCTTCCGGAATTTTATCACCTTTATACACATCAAACACATTTACCTCCTTTAAAAGCTTGCGTTCGGTCTTTTGAGCGACAAATTGAAGCTTATCGAAGCTCACATTTTCATCAATCAACAGGGATAAATCACGACGTACAGCAGGGAATTTCGACACTTCCTTATATTGAATACTATTCTTGCGAATGATTTTCATCAAGACATCCCAGTCAAAATCTGCAAAGAAAACCTGCCCCTCAACATCTGCTTTTTTCAAGTTGGCATGAGCTACCGCACCGAAAGAAACCAGACATTTCTGACCTTTCATATAACTCAATCCGTAGGCAAAATGATTGCTCGGTGCATCTTGTATTTGTATGCCCTCAATCTTTAGCCGTTTGACAATGGTATCAACTGCTGCTTTGAGGTTATAGAAATTGACATTACCTTTTTTGCTATTCCACTGTTCAGCTTCCTCTCTTCCAGTTATTGCAAAAGTCAAATGCTGCGTTTCTTTATACCCCTCACCATCCAACGAATAGGTTTTACCGAATTCGAAAAATTTCAGATCAAAATTTCTCCGCTTCTGATTATATTCAATGGCATTCAATACGGAGAACAACATGTTTTGACGCATGGTATCCAAATCTGAACTTAATGGATTGAACAATTTTACCGCTGTCTCGCTGTCATCTGCATAATCAAGCTTTGTCAACGAATTCGCTAATATTTCACGGAATCCATTACCGATCAACAAATCAGCCAGCTGATTTAAAACCACTTCCTTATCTGGTTTTTCAACAGTATTTAATGAAGCTTTGATTTGGGATTTTAGTTCAATATTATTGTAACCATAAATCCGTAATACCTCTTCGACAACATCTACTTCGCGGGTTACATCAACACGATAAGCGGGCACTAAAACATCTAGTCCCGCAGCTGTCTCTGAAGCAACCTCAATACCCAGGGCAACGATAATGGCTCTAATTTCCTCATTGGGGATTGCTTGTCCAATTAAACGGACCACGTTCGCATAGCTCACATGGAATGAGAATGGTTTAATTTCCACAGGATATACATCTTTCAAGGTCGAAGATATCGTCCCCCCAGCAATTTCCTGAATCAACAATGCCGCGCGTTTTAACGCTTCTACAGTAATGTTAGGATCTGTACCACGTTCGAAACGGAATGAAGCATCTGTTTTCAGACCATGTCTTTTAGAGGTCTTACGCACTGATACAGCATTAAAATAAGCCGATTCCAAAAACACATTGGTTGTTTCTGTCGAAACACCTGAATGTGCACCACCAAAAACACCAGCGATACACATTGGTTTTTCAGCATCAGCAATCACAAGGTCTTCAGCAGAAAGCGTCCGTTCCACAGCATCTAGGGTCACAAACTTCTCCCCTTCTTTTGCTGTACGGACAAGCACCTTGTTACCCGCAATTTTATCCGCATCAAACGCATGCAATGGCTGGCCAAGGTCGTGCAATATATAATTGGTGATATCGACAATATTATTGATTGGACGTACACCAATCACATTTAATTTTTCTTTCAACCAATCAGGCGATTCAGCAACCTGAACACCGGAAATATTGATTCCACTATAACGTGGACAAGCTGCAGTGTCTTCGACGACAACAGCTGTACCAGCTTCCTCAGCCGCTTGAAAGGCCGAAACATCCGCTTTTAGGATATTCGTACGGAAATAAGCAGCGATATCGCGTGCTACACCTAAATGGGAAGCCGCATCTGCACGATTCGGTGTAAGGCCTATTTCGTAACGGTAATCATCCTGAATATTGAAATGATCTTTCACCAATGTCCCTACCGCAACATCAGCTGGCAATTCAACAATACCGGCATTCGATGTACCTAAACCGATTTCATCCTCACCACATAACATACCTTCGGATACTTCGCCACGAATTTTAGATTTGGTAATCTTAAAGGGTTCTCCGCTCAAGGGGTGACATGTTGTACCTACTGTTGCCACAATTACTTTCAATCCAGTACGGCAATTTGGCGCCCCACATACGATATTTAGTAATTCAGAAGTGCCTACATCAACTGTAGTAATGCGCAATTTATCAGCATTCGGGTGTTGCTCACAAGTTTTTACTTCGCCAACGACCAAACCATCCAATCCACCGGGGATACTCTGTACAACGTCCAGTGCCTCTACTTCCAATCCTGTGTTTGTCAAGATCAAAGATAATTCCTCCGGCGTCGAATCTATATTAACGTGTTGTTTTAACCAATTATATGAAATGTTCATCTCGAATTTGATTTGATGCACAAACTTAGATAAATTTGACTTTGTATGCAATTATAATTGCGTAGTATATCAATTTATCCCCGTCAATACAGGCATTTTCCCAGGCGCTCACCCGACTATAGTCTTACTGTTACTCGCATTCTTTGTAATCTGCCATATCCTGATTGCCACCCACCTTGCTCGTTATAATGCACTGAGAAAACAGGATTTTTAAAGGTTGAAAAAAATCGAATAGAAGATGACTATGAAGTTGGTTGATCGACAGCCTAATTCAATCTTTGCCTTGGGATGCGCATTAGATCTACATCCCAAGGCTCGATCATGTTATACTCATAGGGAATAGGGTTTACGAATCTACCACCTACAAGCGACCTATCCTAACAGTGGGTAGAATGATAACATTTATTTACACGAATTAACACAACTTTACATTTATTTACATAAGAACCGCTATTTCACTGTTTTTAAACCGAATAGTAACCGCTATTTTTTAATCAAAATTCAATCATTTCCATAAAAATAATATGTAACTTTGTGCTTTAATTTGAAGAACGTTCAAAACAAACATTTATAATGATTCATTTCTTTGAGAACCCATCGAACACCGTATATGGTGTTCAAAGCGTAAACTCTTTATCACAAGAAGACATTACTAAACTCAACTGGCTATTCGGCAACGCCAAAAAACTCGACGACCAAACCCTTAACCATTACTTTGTAGGCCCCCGCGCAGCGATGGTCACTCCTTGGAGTACCAATGCAGTAGAAATCACACAGAACATGGGTATTGAAGGAATTGTTCGTATCGAAGAATTTCAACCGGTACCAGCAGATTTCAATGATTTCGATCCAATGATTTCACAAAAGTTCAGTACGTTGACGCAGGATATGTACACGGTCAACATCACACCAGAACCTATCTTGGAAATTGAAGACATTGATGCCTACAACAAATCCGAAGGATTGGCATTAAATCCGGAAGAAGTGGCCTACCTAAACAATCTTGCCACCAAATTGGGCCGTCTTTTAACAGACTCCGAGGTCTTTGCTTTTTCACAAGCCAATTCTGAGCACTGTAGACATAAGATTTTCAATGGTACATTTATCATTGATGGTGAAGAACAACCTACTTCCCTATTTAAATTAATCAAGAAAACTTCCGAAACAAATCCAAATGAGATTGTTTCTGCGTATAAAGACAACGTAGCCTTTATTAAAGGCCCACGGGTCACCCAGTTTGCACCTAAATCCGCTGACAAGCCTGACTTTTACGAGGAAAAATCTTTCGATTCTGTTTTATCCGTAAAAGCCGAAACCCACAATTTCCCGACGACTGTAGAGCCTTTCTCTGGAGCGGCGACAGGATCTGGTGGTGAAATTCGTGACCGTATGGCCGGTGGTCAAGGCGCGATTCCTTTGGCGGGTACCGCGGTCTATATGACAGCCTATTCACGTCTATTGCAAGATCGTCCTTGGGAGAAAGCAATGCCAGAACGCCAATGGCTTTACCAAACACCAGTGGATATCCTCATCAAAGCTTCCAATGGAGCTTCTGACTTCGGGAATAAATTTGGACAACCCTTGATTACGGGATCTGTACTAACCTTCGAACATGAAGAAGAAGGCCGTAAGCTTGGTTATGACAAAGTCATCATGCAAGCTGGTGGTGTCGGTTATGGAAAATTGGATCAAGCCAAAAAACATACCCCAAAAATAGGTGATAAAATCGTCATCTTAGGAGGTGAAAATTACCGTATCGGTATGGGCGGTGCAGCAGTATCCTCTGCTGATACAGGCGCTTTCGGGTCAGGCATTGAATTGAATGCCATTCAACGCTCAAATCCGGAAATGCAAAAACGTGCGGCCAATGCTGTACGAAGCTTAGTTGAAGCAGATCATAACCCAATTGTTTCTATTCATGACCATGGCGCTGGTGGACACCTCAACTGTCTATCCGAATTGGTAGAGGAAACAGGCGGTTTAATTGATCTTGATGCACTTCCGGTAGGTGACCCTACTCTTTCAGCAAAAGAAATCATCGGTAATGAGTCTCAGGAAAGAATGGGCCTGGTGATTGCTGAAGATGATATTGCAATCCTAAAGCGTGTTGCTGATCGTGAACGTGCACCAATGTACACCGTAGGTGACGTCACCGGAGATCACCGCTTCACATTTGCATCAAAAAGCAATGGTGCCAAACCAATGGATTATGCCTTAGAGGATTTCTTTGGTTCATCACCAAAGACCTTTATGCGTGATAAAATAGTTGCTCGTAATTATGCGGATCTTACCTATGATTCCGCGAATATCCCAAGCTATTTAAATCAGGTACTACAATTGGAGGCTGTGGCTTCCAAAGATTGGTTGACCAATAAAGTGGACCGTTGCGTGGGTGGCCGTGTTGCCAAACAGCAATGTGCAGGTCCATTACAGTTACCTTTAAATAACGTTGGTGTCATGGCTCTTGACTACAAAGGAAAAGAGGGTATTGCAACAACGATAGGACACTCCCCTGTAGCAGCATTAATTGATCCGGCAGCGGCTAGTAAAACTGCTATCGCAGAATCATTATCAAATATCGTATTTGCACCGATTATAAATGGTCTTGCAGGCATCTCTTTGTCAGCCAACTGGATGTGGGCAGCAAATAACGAAGGTGAAGATGCTCGACTTTATCAGGCTGTCAAAGCTTGTTCGGATTTTGCAATCGCATTAGGAATCAATATCCCTACAGGAAAAGACTCCCTGTCGATGAAGCAAAAATATCCAAATGGCGAAAATGTAATCGCTCCCGGCACATTGATTATATCTGCGGCTGGAAATTGTACGGATATTACCAAAGTAGTTGAACCTGTCTTAAACAAAAATGCAGGATCCATTTACTACATCAATCTATCAAAAGACAACTTCAAATTAGGCGGTTCGTCTTTCGCTCAGATTGTCAACAAATTAGGTACAGAAGTTCCTACAATCCAAGATGCGAACTATTTCAAAACAGCATTCAATACCGTTCAGCAATTAATCAACGATAACCAAATCGAAGCCGGTCATGATATCGGATCCGGTGGTTTGATCACGACCCTTTTGGAAATGACATTTGCAGATGTGAATTTGGCTGCAAATTATGACCTTTCGGGATTAAATGAGTCTGATGCTGTAAAAGTATTGTTCAGTGAAAATATTGGACTTGTACTTCAAGCTAAAAATGATACTGTTTTCGAGCAAGCTGTTAAAGAAGCTGGCGTAGATGCCATAAAAATTGGCCATGCAGTAGCAGGAAGCACCGTTACCATCAAAAACGGAGAAGAGAACTTCAGCTTTGATGTTGCGGCAACACGTGATGTTTGGTCGACCACTTCATTCCTATTGGATTCGAAACAATCGAAAAACGGAACTGCCCAACAACGTTTCGACAACTATAAAAATCAACCGTTAACATTTACGTTCCCAAGTCAGTTCAATGGCAAAAAACCAGTGATTGACGGAAGTAAAACTCGTCCAAAAGCGGCCATTCTCCGTGAGAAAGGTTCCAATTCGGAGCGCGAGATGGCCAATGCAATGTTCTTAGCCGGTTTTGATGTAAAAGATGTCCATATGACAGACTTGATTTCAGGCCGCGAGACACTCGAAGAGATTCAGTTTATTGGTGCCGTTGGTGGATTCTCGAATTCCGACGTACTGGGGTCAGCAAAAGGCTGGGCTGGAGCATTCCTCTACAACGAGAAAGCGAAAAAGGCATTGGCAGACTTTTTTGCACGTCCGGACACTCTTTCTGTCGGTATCTGTAATGGCTGTCAATTGTTTATGGAACTGGAAATGATCAACCCCGAACATGAGGTTCACGGTAAAATGCTGCACAATACTTCAGGAAAACACGAGTCAAATTTTGTTTCAGTGAAAGTCCAGGAAAATAACTCCGTTATGCTTTCTACATTAGCTGGAAGTACATTGGGTGTTTGGATTTCACATGGTGAAGGAAAATTCAATCTACCACTTGCAGAAGAACAATACAATATTGTTGCCAAATACGGTTATGAACAATATCCACATAATCCAAATGGTTCAGACTACAATACTGCGATGATCTGTGATAAATCTGGTCGCCATTTGGCAACGATGCCACATATCGAACGCTCGATTTTCCAATGGCACTGGGCAAACTATCCAAAAGGACGCCAGGATGAGGTCTCTCCATGGTTAGAAGCTTTCGTCAATGCACGCAATTGGATTGACAATCAAAACAAATAACAAGGGAAAAGATAAAAGCTCCTTCATAGATGAAGGAGCTTTTTTTTAGATATCCCTTTTGTATCCCGGTTTGTTCATCATATTATCAAGGGAGTATTTTCCAGATCCCATAACCATAAAAAAGATCAACAAAAAGAATACGACTATCGAAAGCCACAATTCGGAATTCAAATAACTAAAGCCGTTGGTGATGTTGACAAAAAAGACAGCTCCCACCAAGACGGGAAACAACAATAATGCCGCTAAACGGGTTTGGAAACCCAAGATTAGAAACAGGCCGCCCACCAGATGCGTAAATACCACATAATGAACTGCTCCCCATATCGATAGGTGAAAACTACTCTGTTCAATCATGTGCTCAACCACTTGCCTATCGTTTACGAAACTTACCCCCTTGGCAAAAATCATGATGCCCAAGGCAATTCTTAGGTAATCAATCCATTGTGGGTGATGGACGTTTCCCCAATGTTCAATTCTATGTATCAGGTTCATAATATACCTCCTTTTATAGATGGTTATACTGCTATAACAGCTGAAACACAAAAAAGTTGTTCCTAGTATCATTTTAATACACAAGCTATTGCGGTCTCGCGGTCTAGAGAGGATCAAAAGGTCGAGAAACAGATCAGGCTATCACAAACTGAATCACTAGATCCCATAATGCAGTCGTTATTAGTCCCGCTACAATACTAAAACCGATCACCAAGTTTACCAATTTTGTATTGAGGTGATACTGTTCGGCAATAATACCCGAAGTGACCAACGTAGGCATTGCAGCTTCAAAAATACTGATCCGGGCAACGGAGCCATTTACGCCCAGTATTAATGCAAATAACAAAACCAACAGTGGAGCCAAAATCAATTTATAGATCATAGCTGTACTGATCTGTGCAGCCTGTTGACGCCAGCCATCAAACTTCAACTGTAAACCGATAGAGAATAGTGCCAACGGTCCTACCGTCGCCACAAGCTTATCAAAAAAAGGCTCAGCTATACTGAAGTCAGTAAATTGGGATAAAGTTAATGCGAGGACGCACCCGATCAAAGGTGGAAATGTAATCAGCTTTTTCAGCATAAATTTTGCATCAATGGATTGCCCATCATGCAGGTTCGCTTTAAGGGCATTGATAATCCCCGCAGTGGACAATAAGATGAACGTCGTCTGATCACAAATAATAGCTATCGGCAACTGTGCCTCTCCGAAATAGGCCATAATCAACGGAAACCCAATAAAAGAGGTATTGCTGTAGCCTGCTGCTAATTCCAGACTACTTCTGGAACGCTGTTTATAGGATTTGCACTTACAGTACCATTCCATAAATAACCAGCTTCCAGCCCACACCAAAATCGCTGAAAAAATCGGAAACAGCATCGCCGAAGACCAGACAACCTTTGGGATATACTTAAAGGAAACTGCCGGAAGCGCAAAATAAAGTATCCAGGTATTAATTCCTTTATGCGCCTCAGCATGGATCAACTTTGCTTTCCTCAACAGCATGCCAGCGGCAATACAAAACGCAATCATTATAAAATTAACCATGTTTTTCCTACAATTTAAGACGACACAAAAGTGCAATAGTAGTGCTAGAGAAAACATGTATAAATACATTATTTTTATGTATATTTAACACTATCTATCAAAAGATCATGCGAAAGAAACAATTTGAGCCATTATTGATCAGCGAATTTGTGGAAGATACCTTTCACCTACCCATGCATGAGCAGAATTATTATGAATTAGTTTACATTCGGGCCGGACGTGGGAAGCAGGTCATCAATAAATTTGAATTGGATTACGAACGTGGGGATATTTTTCTCGTGAGTCCTGCAGATCGACATTACTTCAGCATACAGGAAAAAACACACTTTCTGTTTATTCTTTTTACGGACAGCTATTTTCTGCAAAATCGACGCCAGCAAAAATTATACGCATGGATTATGGAGTTAATGAACGACAGAGGGCTCAGAGAAAATAAACTTGTCTTGACCGAACACCACCGTTTGATCTTTTCTCATCTTATGGAGGCGGTCAGGTTATACAGTCTTGCTGCAGTCAGCCAGACCGCACAATGGTTATTTGATCAACTACTTGCTATCTTTGGACTTTTTAAAGAAATATCTGAGATAAAACGCTTGCCGCAAGCACATACACTTCAACTGGACAGCTCGATTTCGGCTTATATCCATCAGCATATTTTTACGCCCGAGTATCTTCAGATAAAGACAATCGCACAGAAATTTAATATCGCTCCGACTTATTTTGGCATCTATTTCAAGAAGAACTTTGGCAATAGCCTAAGAGATTACATCAATATGTACCGCGTCGAATTAATTGAACATCGGCTTAAATCCACTGCATATACACTAAAACAGATTGCTCAGGAATTAGGATTTGTTGACGAAAGCCATTTATCCCATTTCTACAAGCGTAAAAAGGGATATAGTCCAAAAATCTATAGGCAGCAACATCTAAAATAACGCTTTTGCATCGCGACTGACAGTCTAGGACTATAGAAGGCACTGCCTTTTTCAGTCCCTTAATTGCCTTTAGGTGGCAATACACTATAGAATTTCAATCCCTTTTCTTCAAACTGCTTATAAAGGATAATCAGCACATCATTTTTAAAAGATGAGGCATTCGCGGCGAAATTCACCCAGCAAGAAACGCTTAAATAGATCATTTCTTCGCTGATATCCTGCACACTGATACCGCTATCCCGCTCCCTAACGAAATGTGGGCTTGCCGCCATTGCCTGGTTTATCCATTGTTTGGCCTGATCAAGGTCTGCCTTGCGGTCGATGTGAAGGACAAAACTAGTCTTGCTATATTCTTGCGATAATGTCCAGTTGACGACCCTGCCCGACAGTAAATCACCATTCGGAATAATCACATCAGCGCCGTCTGCGGTTTTCAATACACTGGCACGGATACCGATCTCCTTGACACGCCCTTTTTTATCCGCTAGTTCAATCTGATCGCCTACACGGAATGGCTTATCAAAAACAAGAATGATTCCCGACACAAAATTATTAATGATATTTTGCATCCCCAAACCGATCCCAACACTTAGTGCTCCAATGACGACGGTAAGTTTATCCAGGCTCATACCCAAAGCCGAGATAGCCATAAAAAAACCGATCAGAATAATCGCCAAACGAAATAACGGAAAGAGTGTCATTTTCTGATTATAGGCCTGATTTAGCTGGCCATCTTCACCCCCGAGCACAATGAGACTGATATTCTTTTGAAACCAATTCGCCACAAGCAACAGCAGTACCGCAACAACGAGATTACCTAAGGTAAAGGAAATACTACCGATGCTACGCACCTTACCAAAAAACGTTTCACTAAGTCCCAATAAGGTTTCAATAAACTGTAGGTTATTCGCCAGGACAATAATTGCCAATAGGATACATACAATACGAAGAATCTCTGTTATAATAGCCAAGGTGCGCTGCTCATTAAAGCGCATCCAGAATCCCGATACCAAACGGTCCTTTTTGAACTGGTTGCGGACATCTGCTTTGATCATATCAGCAAAATACTGTAAGGTAAATGACTGCACCAAGCCTACGGCACATGCAATGCTAAAGCTGCGAGAATGCTCCACATGTCCAATGACATTCAATGTTATCGCCGTGATATTTAAGACGGCAAACACCACATAGATAAAATTGCTGATATACCCTGGACTCTCCGGATTATTGATACGTCGTTTAGTATAACTTACCAATCCCAATGCGATCAGATTAAAGCCGATACAGATAATACGCAAAAACAGATCATCACTTACAATCATATTGACGAAGACATCCAATAGGTAAAAGATGATCAGAATCAGGGCAATCTTACGTTGCTGTCCCGTCATTTTATGCCGCAATAGAAACATGAATATTAACATGATCACCAGTTGAGAGGCCTGTAAAATGAAGGTTGGTGTAAAGAAATTGACAAAAGGCAATAATGTCAGCAGCAAAATAATAGTTTTCCCGACAATGGCATCGATGGCAAGCTTATGTTCCGGATCATTTTGCTTCAGAATATAAGCCACCCGTACAATCCAATACGAATAGGCCAGCCCGAGCACAATCAACAAAATCCGGCTCGCCCAATCCGTGCGGTTGACATATTTGTCTATGGATTTGTTATTACTATAATTACTGCGAATATTGTCCAAGAGTACGTCTTTCGAAATACTTGTGGTATTGGCTTTCCAGATTGAACTCTTGCTCGGTGCAACATCAGGTTTCTTTGCTGCAGTTTTTGTTTCCGGAATCAGGTCTAATCTATTGAGATGCCGCTGATTCTTTAAGATAAGCTCATCAATTGTGCGATTGATCAATTCAAGCGAATCCATCTTTGCTGACAGTTTAAGCTCGGCACTATTGAGATATTGATGTGCGCGCGAATGATTGTTGGCATTAATATCATATCGGTTGATAATACCGCGGATCTGATCTTGTGTGCTACTTAAGCTGCTGGAATAATTTGCGATACTCCCTTTGATAGATTTAAGCTGTCGAAGTTCTTCGGAAATCGAATTTCTTACTGTCGTAACTGAATCTTTTGCTGAATTTGCGCTCGTTAACGCATAAGAATTGGATTTTTCATTTAGCTGAGCAACAAATTCCGCCATTGACGCCGTACGAATATTGGACAGGAACGTCAGATTGACTTTTCGCAGATCATTGCGTAACGAATCATTCCCCACTCGAGTCGAATCGGCACTGAATCTCCTATTTAAACCTGTATGTGATACCGACTTGTCAATATTGGCCGCTCCTCTTCTTACCTGCACCGAATCTTGTCCGAAGGCATAGAGATGTAATATCAATAAACCGATAACTGTAATGAAATGCTTAACGCTGCTCAATTTCATATTCCCAAATTGTTAATCTCTTTCAATAATAGCCTGTTCGATCCTCAAGAAACGCTACAAAAGGAATTTTCAGGGAAAAAGTCTATCCTATTATTTTCCAACAAAAATAGTTTATCCAACTCTAAAATCGAATAGCATCCGATAATTTAAGTTCCTCTAGGCGTTTGACCTTATCATCACGGTAAAAGAGATTCATGGTCTCAAAGGGGATTAACTTCAGATCTTTATTGACAATATGTACACATGATTTTTTGACCGCGCGGACATCGAAATCATAAGCATCCATAAAATTCATGATAATGATGCGGAAAAGATTATCATAATCCAGTTCAGGAGCACAAACCTCAGGCAGACAGCATAACAGTTGATTCACCTTGGGTTTGACTTTATCCACCGAAATACCGGTACTGAAAATATCCAATAGTTGCATTTGAACACCGGTATCCTGCTCATATACAATGGTATTACGGGACTGGTTATTCAATAGTACAGCGGGATCAATATGTCGTGTCAGTGGAATCTTTTCCTCACCTATCTTAAGCACATACCCCATCGCCAGGGCATCTGGATTACACGGCACTGGAATGATATCATGCGGATTCAACAAGGGATATTGATCCAGGATTTCCTGCCTGACCTCAGTGAGTGTCATTTTATTCTGTTGAGCATCCTGTGCGTTTCGTCCGGCAATCTCCACCGGTTGGAAGGTCACTCCGCGGACACACCGTTGATTCAAAGCATAATCCAGTATCTCTCCAATCTCATCGTCATTGGTACCCTTCTCCAGGACCACTACGAGCGTCGTGCTCAGATTTAAACCATTGAGCTTTTCAATGGCTTTTTTACGTACATCGGTCAGATCCTTTCCCCTAAACTTCTCAAGCACTTCCGGTCGGAAAGAATCAAATTGCAGGTAAATTTCAAATTCTGGAGCGTAGGTTGCAAGTTGTTCAGCAAACCCGGGGTCATTTGCAATGCGGATACCATTGGTATTCAGCATCAAATGTTTTATCGGTTTTGTTTTTGCAATATCCAATATCTTAAAAAACTCCGGATGGATAGTTGGCTCTCCCCCACTGATCTGAACCACATCCGGCTCACCTTCGCTTTCAACGATCTTGTCAAACATACGTTCGATTTCCTCCAGCGAGCGATGCCTCCCATAATGGGGCGAAGACATGGCGTAGCAGGTCGGACATGTCAGATTGCAACGATCGGTCACTTCGACGATAGAAAGACAGCTGTGCTGTTCGTGATCGACACATAAACCGCAATCGTAAGGACAGCCATAGTGGACCTCATTTTCAAATTTTAACGGTGTCTCGGATGCCTTATTATAGTTCCGGATATTTTTATAATATTCCACATCAGTTGCGATCAGCGTTTTGAAAAAACCGTGATCAGGGCAATTTTTGGTCATAAAGACCTTTTCATCTTCGATGATAATCTTTGCACCTACACGCGAAAGACAAGTCGGGCACAAACTGATGGTATAATCGTAATACGTATAATTTCTAACTGGCATATATCTATCGCTAATTAATTTAGTGCTATTCCACAGGCAACCCCACCAGCGATCATTGCTCCAATACCGCCCAATAATACTTTCAGCCAAGGGTTAACATTAAACCTAGACTCTTTATTATTGGATTTCATAATCGAACCGATGATGATGACCAAAAGTGCTATTCCAATGACCATAGCACCTCCAAACAGTAAAAACAAACCCAAAACGGCTGTGTTTTCCGAACCAAATGATCCTTCGAGTAAATACATAATTTAGACCTTCCTTTCTATATGCGCATTCTTCAATAAATAAATATAATAAATTATCACAATAAGACAGGTAATCTGTATGGTACTCATCCCAAAAAGAATGATTGCCCTTGGCTTTATAAAATCCAATAAAAGACGAAAGCCAAAATAACTGAGCATAAAAAGCTGAAAGAGGAAACCATTTTGGAATATAAATCTCCGTTTAAACAACTGCAATAAAAGAAATAGCAGCATCAGAAATGCAATCTCGTATAAGGCCACCGGATGTCTCCGATAACTATCACCAAGGTACATCCCCAATGGACAGTCCGTAGGCAAGCCATAAGTCTGCTCAAATACGCCCGTATAAAAACAGCCTATCCTTCCGATCATAATCGCAACAATCAGAGGAAATACCATGAGATCGCCGGTGCTCTCTTTCTTACCCATGATTTTTTTTATCAGTTCCACCCCGAGCAGGCCGCCCGCCAGGCCGCCTACAATGGTATTATTTAACCAGATGTAGCGTATTTTGCTCACTGCACGCAACAGTTCCTCGGGACGTTCCAACGAACCAATGATATGGGATCCGATCAACGCGCCTAAGGCCGCCGCAATAACAATCAAAAGTGAATTGGTGTGCCCTAAACTTTCCCTGTCCTTCCATTTCAGCAGCTGATAATAGCGCATCCCCATAAACATCCCTAATCCTTCCATAAACGGATGTAGGAGGAAGGTCTTTCCAAATAGGTCAATGGTAACCGGAAATTCAATGGCTGTAAGCATAAACAAGTATACAAAAGACATTTTAGATATCTATACATGAAAAATAGAAAGCCGGTCCATAAAATGAACCGGCTCTTTAAATCTGTTTTCATCTAAAATTGTCGCTTACAGTTGATCGCTGTAAACAAATCTGATTTCTTCTCTCAAATTATAACGGGAGGCCATTACCTCACCATAGGCTCCTGCTGAACGGATAGCGATCAAGTCCCCACGTTTTGATATGGGCAAAGGCACTTCCTTTCCAAAGCAGTCCGAGGATTCACAAATTGGCCCGACAACATCATAGTTTAGCGCTTCTGCCTCGGTGCTCTCACTGATATTCTCCATTTTATGGTAAGCCTGGTACAAAGCCGGACGCATCAATTCAGTCATTCCCGCATCCAGTACTAAAAAGTTTTTCTTGACACCATTCTTAACATATAATACACGGCTTACTAAGCTTCCACACTGAGCGACTAGGGCTCTGCCTAGCTCAAAATGAACTTCCTGATGTGGCTTGCGCTCCAAGAAGCGGTCAAAAATATCAAAATAAGCTTCAAAATCCGGAATCGGATTACCATCCGGATTTTTATAGTCTATCCCAAGTCCCCCACCGACGTTCAGCACACGGATCTTTGTTCCGCGCTCCTCAAACCAGTTCTTCCACTCGTTGACCTTTACGCACAAACTTTTGAATACCGTCATATCGGTAATCTGGGAGCCCACATGAAAGTGTAATCCTACCAATTCTATAAAATCACATTTCTTAAGAACAGCAGCGCATTTCTCGAGATCAGCATTTGGAATACCAAATTTGTTCTCGTCGAGTCCTGTTGTAATATAATGATGGGTATGTGCATCAACATTGGGATTTATGCGCAAAGCAACATGGGCTTTTACACCTTGTTTTGAAGCCAATTCGTTGATAACTTCAAGCTCCTGAATAGACTCTACATTGAATGCAAAGATATTTTGCTGTAGTGCATAATTGATCTCCTTATCCGATTTTCCAACGCCGGCAAAAGTAATATTCTGTGGCGCGAAGCCACATTCAATAGCCTTTTTCACTTCATTTCCGCTCACACAGTCCGCTCCGAAGCCGATCTGTTGGATGGTTTTTAATAACACCTCATTAAAATTGGCTTTCAATGCATAATGAACATGGAATCCCCTTTTGTGGGAAGCAGTATAAGCCGCTTCCAAGGTTTTGTTTAACACGGCCAAGTCGTAGTAATAAAACGGCGTTTCTTTCTCTGCAAATTTTGCCGCAATAGCTGTATTTATCATATAAAACCTACTTTCTTAAAATAAACGATTATGCAATGAGCGTAAAGCCTCAGTTTTATGATCCGAATTCAATAAAATGGATACATTAAAGTCCGAACCACCGTATGAAATCATACGAACCGGAAGATGTTTTACAGCATCAAGTACACGTGCAGCATAACCATGGCTATTCAGACCGAAGTCACCGACCACACAGACAATTGTCTGATCGCCGTCTACTGTAACAGAACCAAAGTCTTCCACTTCTTTAATAATATCGGCTAAATTGGTCGTATCATCTATGGTCAATGAAACCGCTACTTCTGAAGTAGTAATCATATCGATAGGTGTTTTATAGCGCTCAAAAATCTCGAAAACACGACGTAGGAATCCGTAAGCAAGTAACATTCTTGAAGAATGAATATGAATGGCGGTGATACCATCTTTTGCGGCGATTGCTCTGATACAACCTTTTTGTGCGCCATCTTTGCTAATTAATGTTCCTTTAGCATTGGGCTCCATCGTATTTAACAGACGCACCGGCACATTATATTTTTGTGCAGGAAACACCGATTGCGGGTGTAATATCTTCGCCCCAAAATAAGCTAATTCGGCTGCTTCGTCGAAGCTAAGATGCGCGATCGGCGTCGTACCTTTTACGACACGCGGGTCATTATTGTGCATACCATCAATGTCTGTCCAGATCTGAACTTCATCGGCACGGATAGCTGCTCCGATCAATGAAGCTGTATAATCCGATCCACCGCGGCGTAGGTTATCGATTTCACCAAATGAATTTCTACAGATAAATCCCTGTGTGATAAACAAGGTATTTTCGGGGTGCTGAGCCAAAATTGCACTCAATTTTTCACCGATATATTCCACCATTGGCTCATTATCCTCATCGATTTTCATAAAATCCAATGCTGGCAACAAGACGGATGAGATGCCGATTTCATTAAGGTAAAAATGCCATAATGCGGTAGAAATCAATTCACCTTGTGCCAAAATAATTTTTTCTTCAATTGGCGTAAACAGCTCATTTGCCAAGCTGGAAATTAGGTTAAAATGATAGTCGATGAGCTCCTTGCCATTTTTATAGCCAGCTTCAGTATTAAAAAGTTCCTTAATAAGGTCTTCGTACTTATCCTTGTGCTTCTTGATCAAATCCTTAGCCTCGTCCTTCTTACCTACTGTGTAAGCCTGACCAATTTCCACTAAAGCATTTGTCGTTCCAGCTACCGCGGACAACACAACGATCTGACGTTCCAAAGGGTTTACAATATCCAACAACCCTTTGATACGTACTGCACTTCCTACTGAAGTACCACCAAATTTTAAAACTTTCATACTAAAGTTACAATTATTAAATTTCTGTGCGCCAATATAGGCAATTCATGAATTTATATTAAAAAAAATGCGGCACAAAATCATGAAAGTTTTGTGCCGCATATATTTATTCTATGCGGAAGAATTACTTCTTCAAGTTTTCGATCAGTAAACCGGCCAATTCTTCACCGATTCTTTCTTGTGCTTCATTTGTCGCTGCGCCAATATGTGGTGTCAACGAAATCTTTGGATGTTTTAAAATTTCCTCACGCGGTGTAGGTTCGTTGTCGAATACATCTAAACCAGCAAATGCAACTTTGCCAGCATCCAATGCCTTTACCAACTCCAGCTCATCAATAACACCACCTCTGGAAGCGTTCACCAAGCCAACACCATCTTTCAATAGTGGGAATTCTGCAGCACCGATCGCTGGTTTATCCAAGAATGGTACATGTAAGGAGATAAAGTCAGAAACTTTCAACAAGTCGGTCATTTCTACCTGTTTGATCGGAACTTCCACCTGAATACCACCTGAAAGATCAATGGTTAGTCCTTTAGGACCTTCAAATAGATCCGTGTAGACAACATCCATTCCCAAACCAATGGCAATTTTAGCGACCTCACGACCGATACGGCCAAAACCTACAATACCAATTGTTTTTCCGCGAAGTTCAGTTCCCGCACCGTAGGCTTTTTTCAAAGCACCAAATTTGGTATTTCCTTCAACAGGCATTTTCCGGTTGGAGTCATATAAAAAACGTACGCCATTCAATAGGTGTGCAAAGACCAATTCAGCAACGGACAAAGACGATGCAGCTGGCGTATTAACAACAGCAATGCCTTTTGAACGCGCATATTCCACGTCAATATTATCCATTCCCACGCCACCACGACCGATTACTTTCAAATTTGGACAGCCGTCGATCAACCCCTGACGGACTTTAGTCGCACTACGTACAGTGATCGCATCATAGGCAGGTAGCTTTTCGGCCAACTCTTCCTGTGGTATATGGTTTGTATCTACAGTATGACCGGCATCTTCCAACATTTTCTTTCCTAATGGATCGATACCGTCATTTGCTAATATTTTCATCCTTATAATTTTTTATGCGGGCCGATTTTCATTGTATCAATGACTCTGTAACCCTGTTTACTTTGATATGATGAGGCGAACAAACCTTTTGCAGATCAACGATATGATCTCCATGAAGCTGGTTTATTTCATCAGCATACTTTTTTAATCAATTTTATTATTTGTGCGTATCTTCAAATTCCTTCATGGCATCAATTAAAGCGTTCACGCTACTCAATGGCAATGCATTGTAGATTGAAGCTCTAAATCCACCTACCGAACGGTGACCTTTAATACCAATCAGATTGCGCTCTTTCGCCAAAGCCAGAAATTCGGCTTCCAATTCTGGCGTATCCATGACGAAAGTCACATTCATACGCGAGCGGTCTTCCACTGCTGCAGTACCTTTGAATAAAGGATTGCGGTCGATCTCATCATATAATGCACGTGCTTTAATGATATTCTCCTGCTCTAAAACAGGCACACCACCTTTTGCTTTTAACCAACGTAGATTCAACATCGAAACAAAGATCGAATAAACCGGAGGAGTATTATACATGGAACCTCCATCGATATGCAATTTGTAATCTAACATCGAAGGTAGAACACGTCCTGATTTCCCCAAAATATCATCTTTCACAATAACCAACGTTACACCAGCGGGTCCCATATTTTTTTGTGCTCCAGCATAGATCAAGTCGTAATCGGCAACATTGATCTCACGGGAAAAAATATCAGAAGACATATCCACAACCACCGGTAAATCCGTAGCCGGTTTTTCAAACACCTCGGTACCATAAATAGTATTATTTGCCGTATAGTGGAAATAAGCAGCATCTGCAGGAATTGAATATCCTTTAGGGATATAAGAATAATTTTTATCTATCGACGAAGCTACAACATCAACCGTTCCGAATTTCTTAGCTTCTTTTAAAGCTTTAGTCGCCCATACACCAGTATCTAAATAAGCGGCTTTACCGCCCTCAGGTAACAGGTTTAGGGGGGCCATCGCAAATTGTAGACTAGCTCCACCTTGTAAGAAAAGAATCGAATATCCTTGTGGCACAACTAATAGTTCACGTACTAACTGAGTCGCCTCATCTATCACTGCTTCAAACTCTTTGGAACGGTGAGAGATCTCTAAAATTGATAAACCTGTGTTGTTAAAATCAATTACAGCTTCTGAGGCTTGTTGAAATACTTCCTTTGGCAGAATACATGGACCTGCTCCAAAATTATGTTTCATTGATGTTATAGTTTGTTTGATTGCCCTTTCTGAACCCTAGTAAAGCAATCTGTTGTTTTAAAAACCAAAGGTAAAATAAAATTATATATTTTTCAACTATTCTGTTTTTTTATTGAAAATTTACAAAATTCTGAATCATTTCAATAAAAATATCACACAACATGATACCGATTGGTTGTTAAAATAATCAAAGAAGAAGCACTTTCCAAGCCATATCTAATTGATTATCTTGCAAATACTCTTTCGCTTTAAGCTGAAGATGGACATTACGGGAGGATTGATCACCGATGAAGGCATTTAATAATTCATAAATTTCAGGCAGGGGTGTAATTTCATCTACCTCTTGCGGTGTAGGTAAACGGTCTATCTGAGCCAGTTTAATTTTATCTTCCGTACTAAATACGGGGGATTCTTTTACAAAAGAGGGTAGTTGATCATATTGCATAAAAAAGCAGAAATTTTAATCAAATTTCTGCTTAATATCTTAAAAAAGAAAATTCTTATATTTTTTCAATGATCCGATCTGCGAACTCACTGGTTTTCACTAATGTTGCATCATGCATCAGATTGTAAAAATCTACAGTTACCGTTTTTGCAATAATGGTTTCACCGAGTGCCTTTATAATAGCTGCCGAAGCCTCTGTCCAGCCTAAATATTCCAGCATCATCACCCCACTGAGAATGACAGATGAAGGATTCATGGTATTTGTATTTGCAAATCGTGGTGCTGTACCATGAGTAGCTTCAAAAACAGCATGCCCTGTCTTAAAGTTGATATTCGCGCCGGGTGCAATTCCTATCCCCCCGACCATCGCCGCAAGGGCATCGGAGATATAGTCTCCATTTAGATTCAACGTAGCCACTACCGAAAAATCACGTGGATTGAGCAAGATCTGTTGTAAGAAATTATCCGCAATGATATCCTTGATCAAGATTTTGCCCGAAGCCAAGGCTTCTTTCTGTTCTTGATTGGCAGCCGCCTCACCTTTTTCCCCTTTAGTCCGCTCCCATTGCCCCCAGGTATAGGTTTTATCCGCAAACTCTGTTTCTGCAACCTCAAAACCCCAGATTTTAAAAGCCCCTTCGGTATATTTCATGATATTCCCCTTGTGGACGATGGTCACCGAAGGTAATGCATATCGAATGGCATGTTCGATCGCTGCGCGAACCAGGCGTTTGGATCCTTCCTCAGAAACCAGTTTGACCCCTACCCCTGTCGTACTCGAAAAGTTATAATCAATATCAAGTTCATCATGAAGGAAATCCTGCAATTTATTGGATTCAGCGCTGCCGGCCTGAAACTCTATCCCCGCATAAATGTCTTCGGTATTCTCCCGAAAAATTACCATATCCACATATTCGGGATGTCTGACGGGAGACGGCACACCTTCAAACCATTTTGTCGGTCGCTGGCAGACGTAGAGATCCAGATCTTTCCGCAAGGCAACATTCAATGAGCGAATACCACCGCCTACAGGCGTAGTCAATGGCCCTTTTATGCCCACCAGATATTCACGTAATATAGCTAAGGTTGCCTTTGGCAACCACTCACCGGTTTCATGAAATGCTTTTTCTCCTGCCAAAACTTCTTTCCAACTGATTTTCCGCCGTCCATTATAGACCTTCTCCACGGCTTGATCAAAAACACGCACTGCAGCATGCCATAGGTCAGGACCTATGCCATCACCGATGATAAAAGGAATGGTTGGGAAATCTGGAACCTGTAGTGTTCCTTCGTTGGACATTGTAATCTTATTTGACATAAATCTGCGTTTTTAGCGGATAGCAACTATCCTTTATTAAACATATTTCCAATCTCTTTACTAATCTTCCGGAATATCGGTGCAGCCTCAACATCTTCGTATTCGTCGATATGTGCATTTTCTATCCTACTAGGAAACACCAAAACAAGGTTTTCGTTTGCATAGATGCGATCTAATTTTTTTGCAACACCATCCAGCGAATCCCGGTAAGATACTTCTCCGTTCCGCGCAGAAACAAAGATAAACATGGAATCTTCTTCTTTAAACGCTTTTAGTCCCTGTAAATTATCCCAGTCATCGTAATGCCTGAACGTCACGGGAACAGAGTTCTTGATTTCGGCAAGATGAGCCTTGATCGCCGAAGCAGAACGTGTATCAACGACAAAGGAAATGGGAACCGAAAGCTCCTGAGCAAGTTTGATAACCTTCTCTAACCAGTATTCAAAACCAAACTCGGCCTCACACATCGGCGGAGCAAACACAACAATAGATTTATTGGAAATAAAAGGCTTCTTAAAATGACAGAGCATTACATTGGCTGACGTTCTGTTGAGAATACTTTCTGTTTTTTCACCGACAAATTTATCCATAAAATTGGCTGCGCTTGGCCAACCCAACACAATACAATTTGCCGAGACCTCTTTTGCTGACCGGGCCACACCGCTGGCAATATTTAAATCTATCGTTGCACTGATATTGACGTTTGTCTCTGAACCGGAAGCATAACGGACCATATTGTCCAGATTCTTACGCGCGCGGGCCATATTCAGTTGTGCCTGTTCATTATCCTTTACTACAGATACAATACTCACCGGATAGGTACACTTCTTACTCTTGATGTAAGTTGAAAAATCAAGGATAGGCTCCATATTATCCATATTAGCAATGGAGATCAATATGTTTTCATCTTTTTCTCTTACCACATCTATATGCTCCTCATCCTGCTCACCATCCATGACCACTTTTTTAGAAGCATTTCCCGTGACGATGGTCGCAACTATACAGGTCACCAGAATGAGCAAAATTGTTCCGTTCAGCACATTTTCATCTATAATTCCATTTTTGTGACCGACCATAATAACAGCCAGCGTAGCAGCAGCATGGGCACTGCTCAGACCAAAAATCAGATTGCGCTGCCCCCGGCTATATTTGAATATCTTCTGTGTCAGCCAAGCAGCCGCATATTTCCCCACAATTGCCACAATTGTCAAGGTTCCTGCAATGATTAATGCCTGCGGGCCCTTCAAGATTACGCTCACGTCCACGATCATACCTACAGATATCAGGAAGAACGGAATAAAGATCGCATTACCGATAAATTCGATTCGATTCATCAGTGCCGAAGAATGTGGGATCAATTTATTCAAAGCCAACCCAGCGACAAAGGCTCCGATGATGGGCTCCAAACCTGCAATTTCAGCCAAAAAAGCGGCAAAAAACACTACGGAAAGCACAAAAATATAGTTTGATGTCTTTTCACTACCCAACCGTTCAAAAAACCATTTTGCAATCCGAGGGATAATTCCAAACATGATAAAAAGGAAAATCGCAAAGGAAATTCCCAAAGTCACCCAGAATTCATTGCCAATATTTCCCTGTGAAACACCCGTAATAACGGCTAATATAATCAGTACCGCGGTATCGGTCAGGATCGTTCCTCCGATCGTAATTGCCACTGCTTCCATCTTAGAAATACCATAGCTATTCACAATGGGATAAGACACCAGGGTGTGGGTCGCAAACATGCTCGATATCAACAGACTAGCAAGCACATCATAGCCCAACAGCAGATGACAAACGGGATAACCGATGCTTATAGGAACGATAAATGTAAAAAAACCAAAAAGTAAGCTTTTATTTTTAGTCTTTTTGAATTCATTCATATCCAGTTCCAGCCCGGCAATAAACATGATATATAAAAGCCCGATAGTTGAAAACAGGTTAATAGCAGAATTTTTCTCCAGCCAATTTAATCCATGGGGCCCAATAATAACACCGGATATAATCAGCCCAATGATGCCTGGTACCTTAATCGGCCGAAGAACAATGGGGGAAAGTAGAATAATAAAAAGTACCAGGGAAAAAATAAGTACGGGATTCTGTAAGGGCGCTTCGAAAGCGTGGGAAATATGCTCGAAAGTTTTATTCATATGTGCTCGTATGCTATCGGTAAAATGTGTCCACTTGTTTTTCGCTATTGGTCGAAACAGCTAACAGCTCTAAAAATACGATTTTTCCAGCAAAACGATGCTTAAAAAAGGCCTTACTTAAAAGAAATTGCTTTTATCGGACTAATCTTGCTGATTAACATCGAAGGAATAAACAGGGAAACCATACCAATAAAGACTACAGCGAGATTGACCAATACAACGTCTGACCAATAAAGCTTTACAGCAACATAAGAAATATAGTAGGTTTGTTCATCCAACTTGAAAAAATGGGTATAATCCTGTAGAAAATAAAAACCTAAACCGATGAGATTACCGATCAGAAGACCAAGACCAATCAGGTATAATGCACTATACATAAACACCCGTCGAATACCTGCATTATGGTAGCCTAGGGCCTTTAAAATACCGATCATGGACGTGCGTTCAAGGATAGTTATCAATAAGGCCGAAATCATATTGATAATGGCCACCACAGTCATAAGTATAAAGATAATCTTGGTATTCATATCCAATAGATCCAGCCACTGGAAAATATCCGGCACTTGATCTTTAATATTGATTGCCTGCATATCAATCGGCAACATATCCTCTATTTTAGCTGTTGTCTGTCCCAGCTGACTGAAATCCTTAATCCGAATTTCATATCCCCCCACCTCATTATCATCAAGATTGCTCAGTTTTCTAATGAGGTTAAGCGATCCGATCACGTACACTTTATCTAGTTCTTCTGAGCCTGTATTAAATATTCCTTTAATGACAAACTTTCTTTTACGGATAGGCTCCTGAACAAAATACATAATAAAGTCATCACCTACTTTTAAGAGGAGGCGGTCGGCCAGATATTTAGAGATTAGAATTTGATTATCGGCATTCTCGGACTTAAAGTCTATCGTATTCCCTTCAAGCAGCATATTTTTTATCGGCTGCTGATCATAGAGCGAATCAATTCCTTTTAAAACAACACCTTCCACCTCGTCGTTCACATTGATGATGCCAGCCTTGGTCGCAAATGCATTGATGGAATACACTTGCGGATTCGCCAATATGGTTTTATGAAGTTCGGGAGTAAGTGAAATAGGTGAATTCTCGTAGGATTGATTTAGATCGTAACGCAAAACCAGTACATCCGCAAAAAAGCCGCGTTGCTTGCTAATGATCTCTCCTTTAAATCCCCGCAAAACAGCAATAGAGATAATAATGGCAGCAATGGCTAGCGCAATTGCACCAATTGTAACCCGAACTATCAACTTAGAGAAGGTCCGTTTACCGGAAAATGCTATTCGATTTGCTAAAAAATAAGGAAAATTCAAGCTTTCAATATATTTATGTAACTTCGCAAAGTTATAAAAATTTGTTATTTACAAAACTGTAATAACAAATAATTAGCGCTTTCGTGGCGGATTGATTATCTGTCAGACTATTGATTGATTTTAAGAATTTTATAAAAATACCTATACTATGCGTATCATTTTCATGGGGACTCCTGACTTTGCGGTAGCTTCACTTGAAGCACTCATTCAATCTGGCGAACAAGTCGTTGCTGTCGTTACAGTTCCGGACAAGCCGGCAGGCCGCGGACAGAAAATACAGGAATCAGCCGTTAAAATATACGCTACTAAACATCAGATTCCCGTTCTGCAACCGGTCAAACTCCGGGACGAAGGCTTTCTTAACGAGCTAAGGAACTATCAGGCTGACCTTCAGGTCGTAGTCGCATTCCGCATGTTGCCCGAAATGGTCTGGAATATGCCAAAATATGGTACCATTAACGTCCACGCTTCTTTACTTCCGCAGTACAGGGGTGCTGCACCGATCAATCATGCCATTATGAATGGCGAAAAAGAATCCGGAGTGACCACATTCCTGTTGCAGCATGAAATTGACACGGGAAATATACTGTTGGCCGAAAAAGTTGCTATCCGTGAGACAGATACTGCCGGAGATCTTCACGATAACCTGATGCATGCAGGAGCCCGAACTTTGCTCCAAACAATCCAGGCGCTAAAAGCAGGAACTTTACAACCCAAAAGCCAAGATGACATCGTCCCAACAACCGCATTGAAACATGCACCAAAAATCTTCAAAGATGATTGTAAAATCAACTGGGATCAACCTACTGATGTCGTTTATAACTTTATACGTGGACTCAGTCCCTACCCAACAGCATTCACGACCCTGAAAGACAAAGTATTAAAAATATATAAAACGGAAAAAGAGCAAACAGCTACTGCTGTCCTCCCGGGAACAATAGAGACAGACCAAAAAAGCTATTTAAAGTTTGCAACGCAAGATGGCTATATCAGCGTATCAGAACTGCAACTGGAAGGCAAAAAGAAAATGAATGTAGTAGACTTTTTAAAAGGCTATAGATTCTAATTTTTCTCGTCATCGCCATCATAATATTGCAACAAATCACCGGGCTGGCAGCCTAGCGCTTTACATATTGCTTCAAGTGTATCTAACCGCAGGGCCTTGGCCTTTTGGTTTTTTATGATTGAAAGATTAGAAAGCGTAATCCCTACACTATCACTCAATTGGTTAAGTGACATTTTTTTCTCTTTCATTATTTTATCCAAATGAATTAAGATTGGCATATTATAATTTTTATTCCTTTAAATTTATTTAATGTCTCTAGTAAAACAAAACATATATCTTTTTGTTTTATCATAAAATTATCATTTTAAAATAAATTCAAAGAATGAGGTTTACGTAACATATCTGATATCATTAGATAAATTACTTGAGAATAGAAAAAAAATAAAAATTGTTAGGGCTTTAAATATCAATCAGTTGAATATTAAAGCGGCAATTGAGGAGGAAAAACAATATTAAATGGAATAGTTTTTGATAGTGTAAAATGAGGCTATACCAAATCATAACTCATTATAGATGAGAGGATAGATAATCCATTTTCCATTAATAATTCAAAAATTTTTCGTATTTTCGCAAACATTTCTTAGAGAGGAGAATTAATAAAAATTAATGAGACAGCTCAAAATTACACAATCTATCACCAATCGTGAGTCCCAGTCTTTGGACAAATACTTACACGAAATTGGTAAAGTAGACTTAATTACAGCAGAAGAAGAAGTAGAATTAGCACAGCGCATCCGAGAAGGCGATCAAGTTGCCTTGGAAAAATTGACTAAAACCAACCTTCGTTTCGTAGTATCAGTAGCAAAACAATATCAAAATCAAGGATTGACCTTAGGTGATTTAATCAATGAAGGCAACCTGGGCTTAATTAAAGCAGCTAAACGTTTTGACGAAACAAAGGGTTTTAAATTTATTTCTTATGCCGTTTGGTGGATTCGCCAATCTATTCTTCAAGCAATTGCTGAACAATCACGTATCGTACGTCTGCCATTGAACCAAGTCGGTTCTTTAAGCAAAATCAGTAAGGCTTTCTCAAAACTAGAACAGGAATACGAGCGGGAGCCATCTCCGGAAGAACTCGCAGATATCCTTGAAACCACCGTTGATAAGGTTTCGGATACCCTAAGTAACTCCGGTCGTCACGTATCCATGGATGCACCCTTTGTTCAAGGTGAAGAAAACACACTCTTGGATGTATTGGAAAACCATGACCCAGACACTGATAGCTCTTTAATTGACGAATCTCTTTCAGAAGAAATCAAGCGATCATTGGCAACTTTAACAGAAAGAGAACGTGAAATCATCGTTCTATTCTTTGGATTAGGTTCCAACCACCAACTGTCGCTCGAAGAAATCGGTGAGAAATTCAATTTGACACGTGAACGCGTACGTCAAATTAAAGACAAAGCTCTGCAACGTTTGAGACACACTTCAAGAAGCAAAATCTTAAAATCTTATTTAGGTTAAAAAAGATATTTATTGAAATTTTTGGCAATCCCAATCAGAAATGATTGGGATTTTTTTTATACAATAAGGGCCGTTTACTGCATGCAGTAAACGGCCCTTATTGTATATGCAATGGTTCTACCCTATTTAGAATCTGGCATCAAAATAAATTCAAAAAGTCGATCTTTTTTCAAATATTTCCCCGCAACATCCTGTACCGATTTCGGCGTTACTTTATTCAAGTTTTCCATGCGACGTGTATATCTACTGATATCCAGATCATTTTGGTAAGAACTGGAGATATAATTCAGCCAATAGCCGTTCTCCCGCAGGTTTAATTCATTCTGTCTTCTTTGTTCAGCCACAAATTTCTCAATATCCACCTTCTCCGGCCCTTTGTCCTGAATCTTCTTCACTTCATCCAAAGCTGAGCTGATCAATGGATCTGCCTTATCCACGGCTGAACCGAAGCCAATTGAAAAAGCATAACGTGCTTTAGGGAGTTTATTGAAACCGGCACGGGCACCAACACCATATACACCGCCTTCTTTCTCACGCAATCGCTCCAGTAATTTGATCGTTAATACACTTTCCAAAGCTTCCATATTGACGTTTTCATTTTCATTATAGCTATAGTCGCCATAATAAGCCAATTGTGTACTTGCCTTCTGCTCCTTGCCTTTATGCACGACAACGCGTTCCCCTTTGGCCGGCTCCAGAATATTTAAATCTTTGTAGCTTTCTCCCCTTTTGACCGCGGGCAGCGATGCAAGATAAGTCTCAATATATGGTTTAATCTGGTTTTCGTCAAAAGAGCCGACGATGGTAAAGACGAAATCCGAAGCATCTGCAAATCGCTCTTTATAAATTGCCAATGCACGATTAGGGTCAATCTTTGTAAGCGTTTCCACAGTCGGGTTTTGTCTGCGCACATTATTACCGTAGAGCACCTCTTTTACTTTATCTGAAAAGACATTATTGGGATCGCTCAGCCTGTTCTCCAATGATCCCTTTGCTCTGGTCATTGTACTCTGGAAGACATCGTTATCCAGACGTGGTTCTGTAAAATATCCATAGATCAACTCAAAAGCATTTTTTAGACCTTCTTTATCTGTGCTGCCAGAGATACCCTCATAGCGTTCGGAAATATACGGCGAAATCGAAACTTCTTTTCCGGCAAGGTATTTCGTTAACTCGACATTACTCATTTGTCCGACTCCGCTCGCATCTACCAATGAGGAAGCATTTGAGGCCGAGAAATAATCCGCATCAGAGTATAATGACGTTCCACCCGGGCTATAAGCCATAATCTGAATTTCGTCATTCTTAAAATCCGTTGGTTTTAAAATTACCTTCACTCCGTTGCTCAGTTGTAATTCCTTCGCTTGAACGGCGCCGATGTCTTTTGACGATAGAATAGTACCCTTGACAGGTTCTTTGGAGAGCAAAGGCAGATTAGAGACCCTATCTTCGTAGGCAGAGACCGGAGTATCTTCGACCGCCTTTACCCAGCCTAGAACAGCCTGTTCCGTAGGCAGGTTTGTTTTTTCCTTTTCGGGGCCCATAATCAATATATCACGATTTAAATCGGTATAATATTTTTTGACCAGGCCATTTACCTCTTCCAGTTTTAAAGTGGGCAATAATTGTTTCGTTAAGCTATAGGAAGCCTCGTTACTCAAGGCCGGCTCACTGTCGATAAAGTAGTTCAGGTACCGGTTGACATAGCTATCGGATTTTTTCTTATCCCGCTCAATATAAGCCATTTCATTGCCCTTCTTCATATCAGCAAGCGCGCGATCTAGTTCAGTCTGCGTAAAGCCGTATTTTTGGATACGCTCAAATTCGGTCAACATCGCTTTAAACCCTGATTCCAGTTCTCCCGGTTTAGGTACCACCACTAGGGAGAATGTGTTTAGGTTAGCCACAAAATCGCCAATACTACCCCCTGCTTGCATAAAAGGTGGATTGGGCTGCTGCATCAGCTCAGAAAAACGTCCAGCAATCATCTGATTGAAAATACTTTTAAGCAATTCATTGCGGTAATCTCCGACGGTAACCACCTTTTCCTTTTCGTTCTTAATCAAGATCTGGGCCACAGTGTAAGGAAGTTCTGGATCCGAGATCGTCAAAAATTGATTTTTATTCAATAGATCGACCCGAAACTCTTTACGTGGAAGAACCTTCTTCGGCATCGTCATATCCGAAAATAACACATTCACTTTTTCTTCGATTGCTTTAGGGTCTATATCACCTACGATAATGAGTGCCTGCAAATCTGGACGATACCAGTCCTGGTGAAACTTACGTATTTCGGTATACGGAAAGGTCTTTAAAATTTCTTCCGTACCAATCGGCAAACGTTTTGAATAAAGAGATCCGTTAAGTACCATCGGAAAATACTGATCTTGTAGACGTTGTTGCACACCTCTTCCCCCGCGTTTCTCTTCCAAAATTACCCCGCGCTCTTTATCAATTTCCTCCCCATCCAATAAAGCATCCTGCGCCCAGTCGCGCATGACCTGCAATCCATTTTTTAACAATTCAGGATCATCCGAAGGTATAGGTAATTGATAGACCGTTTGATCAAAACTGGTATAGGCATTCAGATCCGAGCCAAACCGAACACCAGCTTTCTGCAGGTAATTGACAAGTTCATTTTTTGGAAAGTGCTTTAAACCATTAAAGTTCATGTGTTCCAAAAAGTGCGCCAACCCGAGCTGCTTTTCATTTTCCAGAATCGAACCGGCTTTCATTCCTAAATACATTGTAACGCGGCCCTTAGGTTCTGTATTTTTACGGATAAAATATGTAAATCCATTTTTTAGTTTACCGGTGACAACTTCATTGTCGAAAGGCAATTTTTGATTTAAGTCCAAACTATCCTGTGACAGGATAGCTCTGGCTTCCGCCCTTAAGGTGGTTGGCATTTTTGCTTCTACTCCATAGAAAGTCGCCGGTAATAAAAAGGCTAATGCGAGTGGTTTAATGAATTTCATACAAAAAAATCTCTTTTTTTTAGTCAGTTGTTTTTTGCTAATTGTTTATATTAGGGTAAACGGGATTGGAGGCAAATTGTCCCGATAAATAGTAAAATACGGATAAATAATACGTTTAATATCCCTTATGGGATGGAGCTTCTCATTGCTATTGCTCATGTTTTGTAAAAAATACGCTTAAAAATACAGAATATCTTTCGAAAAGAACAATAGTTAATTGTAATTTTGTTGCAAATGGATTTTAGCAACTGGCAGGTCATAAAAAAGGAATTCGAACAATTTCTAAAGTTCGAACGGGGTTTAAGCATCAATTCGATAGACGCTTACCTGAACGATGTTTCTAAATTTCAGATCTATTGTGAGGATAACAACCTCGTTTTAAATCAAGTTGCCCGCAAAGATATTCAGCATTTTCTACAGTGGTTGCAAGAATTCAATATCTCGCCGTTCACCCAGTCACGCTTGATATCCGGACTAAAAACATTTTTTAGCTTTTTGATCATCGAACATGAACTGGGCAACAATCCGACAGAACTGCTGCAGGCACCGCGGCTGAGCAGAAAATTGCCGAGTGTACTGAGTATCCATGAGATTGACCAATTAATTGCAGCCATAGATCTTTCCAGCACCGAAGGCGAGCGCAATAAAACAATTATTGAAGTATTATATGGCTGTGGATTGCGTGTGTCCGAACTCGTCAACCTCAAGATCTCCAATTTGTTTCTCGACGTAGAATTTATCAAAGTGGAAGGTAAAGGTAGCAAAGAACGGCTGATTCCCATCGGTCAGCAGGCGATCAAGCACTTAAGGCTTTATTTGGATTCCGTTAGACCCCATATTAAGATCAAGAATGGAAATGAAGATATTGTATTTCTGAACAGAAGAGGTTCGGCTTTATCCAGGGTGATGATCTTTCTGATCATTAAGGAGCTTGCCCAAAAAATTGGATTACAGAAGACGATTAGCCCTCATACATTTAGACATAGCTTTGCCTCTCACCTGGTTGAGGGCGGTGCCGACCTCAGGGCTGTACAAGATATGCTGGGGCATGAAAGTATTACAACGACTGAAATATATACACATATTGATCGGGATTACCTCCATTCTGTTATCACGCAATACCATCCCAGATCTTAATCTGTTATTGATTGGGCAAGTCAATACGCAAGTATAAAATGGCTGCTGAGCCAAAGGGAATGATTTTTTTTACTACGCACAACCCAAAGGATTTACAGACCGAATAAAACATCCGGGTAAACAGTGCAGCACAGCTTAAACACTGCCTTGAATACATGTCACTAATAGACAAAAAGTTAGCGCACAAAGGCGGAATAACACAAATTATAAAGCAAGGATATCAAAAACCAAGAGAGATATGCTTCAGAAATTCCCCACTCAAAAGATTAAATTTTATCGCAAAGATTATTTGTAAGATCTGGAAAATAGTATATCTTTGCGACACGTTCCCGTAGTTCAATGGATAGAATTTCAGATTCCGGTTCTGACGATGTGGGTTCGACCCCCGCCGGGAACACTTCCTAGTTAACAATAAAAAAGACGATCAATTGATCGTCTTTTTTATTGTTAACATCAATGGACAATGTGCGCAACAATCTTCATTTTTCATGAGACTAGCGTTGCTGCATACAATCCCTCCTTTCAAGCTTACAAAAATCCTTTTTGCAGCAATTTATGTTGAGATGCTGTAAATATGTTCCGAAATAAAATATTGAGCTCATTGTCAGCTTCTGCGCCCGAAATTCCGGTATGAGGAAAGAGTTTAGTTACATTTGACAAAATAATTTCTACAAATTCCCGACTCTCTATTGCTATATCCGCATATAAGGTGGAACTATCCAGCCCATTTTTGAGATTCTCCCAAGAACGTGCAGCCAATTCCATGACAGAATGTGCTCTGTTGATATAGTCCTGCTGCATTTCATCCAACATCCGAAAGGCAGCTTTACTTTCCATTAGCTCCCATTTTCCTTGATTGGACTTCAATACAAATAACTTCTCGATTAAATCCAAAAACCGATGATACATCCCCATAAAGTTTACCAATAAGGTCAACTCTGCAAATGGCATAAAAGGGTATTGATAGAGCAACTCAGTCCGTGTACTTTTTGAGGCATCGATAAAAAAAGACTGATTCTCATCCACCCGTATATTGTCCAACGAAAAGGAATGCGATGCTGTCGCCTCCAGGCCAAATGAATCCCAATCATAATGAATCAATACAAATTCACGTGCCACAAAGAAAGATTTTACAAGTGGATTTCCATCCCGATCCAATAGTGATTGTCCATCCTCCTGAATATAGGCGTTCAAGGTAAAATGTGTCAAGTGGGGAGCTCCGGTAGCATATTTCCAAAGCCCTTTTAGGCGATACGATTTGCCTTCACGTTCAGCGACACCAGCAATCTGCCCGCTGCCGCCAAAACATGCCGTTTCTGATTTGAAGATATCCGGGCCCACCGCTGGATCAATAAAACCAACAAAAAGATTCGCGCCAGCACATAAAGTTACTGTCCACGCCAATCCCCCATCCCAGTAGGCCAGCTCCTTCAACAGAGAAAGCCCACCGACCAAATCCAGTCCAAGGCCATTCAAAGATTGTGGTACCCAGATTTTAAACCACTTGTTCCGGTAGATCAGCTCAAGCTGCTCATCAGACAAACTCTTTTGCTGGATCCCTTTACGTTGCTGATCCTTAAGAACAGCGATATCCCTATCAATCAGTTGCATATTTCTTTTCATCACTTAATATTCTCCGCCAATTAAAATAGCCACTGAAAGCCATCACAAATAAAAATAAGGTCAAACCAGCATACAGGAATAAGCCCTTGTGCATAAGCAAAGGAATCGCCATCAGGTTACTGATGTTTAGCAAAATCCAATTTTCAAGTTTACGTTTTGCCAGCAGCCACATCCCTGCCCAAGCTGTACAGGAAACAAAGGAGTCCCATAGCGGCACATCTGAATCAGTTAAATGCACCAGACCAAAATAGAACGATAGGAAGCCTGCTACACAGATAAAACCAACAATCTGCCAATCTCTGGCCGTACTACGGCTGATCGGGACGCTATGATCGCTGCTATATCTCCAATAGATCCAACCATAAATACTCATGACCAGGTAATACAGGTGTAACAGTATTTCGGCGTATAATTTTGCGTGGAATAGAACATATACTGAGATGATGATACCAATAATCCCAAAAAGGTAGTTGACTGATTTATTCTGTCGCGAAAACCAAACCTGTAAGATACCAAAACATACCCCTAACCATTCAGCTATAGTGGCTTGTTGTATTTGTTTAATAAAAGCTTCGAAAATTGTCTCAGAAGTCATTCAATTGTTTATTATTTCGTGTAATTAATAATAAACTTATGAGCGGAAAAACGGATGTTTTTATTGAAATTAAAATCCCTACGCCAGCATTATCCGGATCAGGTATATAAAAGCGATTGTACATGGCCGTACAATCGCTTTTATTGGGTATAATCTCAGCCCAGATGACATTGTCATTTCCGAGCACCCCATAAGTATATTGTTTATTAAAATTAATCTATATCAATCAATTTCAATGCTTTATGCGTACGGATGCGTGTCTCCCGACAAAGCTCGGCATCATCATTTAATGATTTGCCGTGTGAAGGAATCATCTCACGGAGTTTCTTGCGGTATTCATCTGATTTAGCACGTTCAGGGAAACATTTCTTCAAGAGACTGATCATGATCGCCACCGAAGTAGATGCACCCGGTGATGCGCCCAATAAAGCAGCGATAGAACCGTCTGCACTCGATACCACTTCAGTACCAAACTCTAAAATCCCCCCTTTTTTCTCATCCTTTTTAATCACCTGTACACGCTGACCAGCTTTTTCGATCACCCAATCTTCTAATTTAGCGGTTGGCATAAATTGTTTCAGCGACTCCAATTTATCTTTGGGAGATTTCATAACCTCTGTTATCAGATATTTGGTCAATGGCAAATTATCAAGCCCTGCGGATAACATCGGACGGATATTGGATAATTTGATTGATGCCGGCAAATCAAAATAAGAACCCTGTTTCAAAAATTTGGTTGAGAAACCTGCGTATGGACCAAAAAGTAAAGCTTGTTTACCATCGATGTAACGTGTATCCAAATGTGGTACAGACATCGGTGGCGCACCGACAGATGCTTTGCCATAGACTTTAGCATGATGCGTATTGATAATATCCTCGTTTACGCATCTCAGCCATTGGCCTCCTACAGGAAATCCACCGTAACCTTTTGCTTCTGGGATACCGGATTTCTCCAGCAATAACAACGAGTGACCTCCAGCGCCTATAAAAACAAACTTCGCTTTTAACTCTCTCTTCACCCCAGTTTTCAGATCTTTCACCTCGATTTCCCAACGTCCATCATCCTCACGATCGATATCGACAACTTCATGGTTTAAGGAAATTGAAATATTTTCTTTGTTTGCTAGGTTATTAATCAAATCACGTGTCAACGAACCGAAATTCACGTCAGTACCCAAATCCATCTTGGTAGCAGCGATTTTCTCACTTGCATCCCGTCCTTCCATCATCAAAGGAATCCATGATTTCAAGAGTTCTGCATCTTCGGTATATTCCATGCCTTTAAACAAAGTTTGGGTATTCATTGTCTCCCATCTTGTCTTCAGGAATTTCACGTCTTTTTCACCAAAAACCGCACTCATGTGTGGAATGCTGCGGATAAAATTCTCCGGTTGGGCGATAATACCTTTATCAACCAGGTATGACCAAAACTGCTTCGATACTTCAAATTGCTCAGCAATTTTAACAGCTTTATCAACTTTTACCGAACCATCTTTTTGTTCCGGTGTATAATTCAATTCGCACAAGGCCGAGTGGCCTGTACCAGCATTATTCCAAGCGTCAGAGCTCTCAGCCGCCACAACATCCAAACGCTCAAGAATTTCAATATTAACGTCTGGGCTCAATTCATTGATTAGAGTACCCAAAGTAGCACTCATAATACCGGCGCCGATTAGAACAACGTCAACTTCTTTATTTGATTTTTTGCTCATGTTTTTGTGATTGATGCAAATTTAATATAGTTTTTGGTAAACGCCCAAGTCTTTTGTCAAAAAACTGTACTTTTTAGGAACACTTATTCAAAAATACCATTGATTTATTAAAATAATCCTAAGTATTGGCAAAATTTCACTTTTCCAGTTTCCGAACACCGCACAAGTGATAACGTCTATTCTGCAGTCCATGAATGGCCTCAAATCACACCCACAGTTGGCACGTTTTAAATCCTTATTTATCGAAAGATTTTGTGTTATAATATAGTTTTAACATTTTTGCAAAAAACATCAACGAATAACATTACACTCTTATATGAAACTACTTGAAGGAAAAATTGCTTTGGTAACTGGAGCATCAAAAGGAATAGGAAGAAAAATTGCGGAAGTGTTTGCACAACACGGTGCCAATGTCGCTTTCACTTACCTTTCGTCTGTAGAAAAGGGACAAGCACTGGAAAAAGAGCTTCAAGCCTACGGAACAAAAGTAATCGGCTACCGTTCTGACGCTTCAAAATTTGAAGAAGCAGAACAATTGGTCAATGCGATCGTTGCAGATTTCGGAAGCCTGGATATCGTAGTCAATAACGCTGGCATCACAAAGGATGGTCTGCTCATGCGTATGACAGAAGAAAACTGGGACGATGTATTGAACGTTAACTTGAAATCCGTATTTAATGTAACAAAAGCGGCCTCAAAAATAATGATGAAAAACCGTAAAGGCTCTTTCATTAATATGTCTTCTGTTGTTGGCGTTCAAGGAAATGCCGGTCAAGCAAATTATGCGGCTTCCAAAGCTGGTATTATTGGATTTACCAAATCTGTCGCCAAGGAATTAGGTTCCCGCAATATCCGTGCAAACGTAGTCGCTCCTGGATTTATCCGTACAGAAATGACGGATATTTTAGACCCTAAAGTTATCGCGACATGGGAAGCAGGAATTCCCTTGAAACGAGCTGGATCTCCAGAAGATGTCGCCAATGCATGCCTATACCTTGCATCTGATTTATCCGCGTATGTCACGGGACAGGTTCTTCCTGTTGATGGTGGTATGCTGTAACATAACAACAGTTGGTGTCAGGTGTTATCATCTTGACACCAACTTGTATATGCAGTTCAACGCATCATAAATCTCCGCTCCATCTTCCTCCCCGTCCGGTTTATATTCGGTTAACATCATACACAGCTATCTCATCCTTAGTTTATGCTTACCAAAGAAGATATTGAGTTTTTTAAGAGTCGAAGTAAAATCATTCAGGTCAAAAAAAATAATTTTTTTGTAAAGGAGAATGAAACATGCAACTACATTGGAATCGTTCAAAGTGGTACCCTATATGGATATTATGAAGATACTGATGCAAATTTTATTGTTAGCGAACTGTATAGCAAACAAAGTCTCATTACATCCTATCGAAGTTTTTTAACGGATATTCCCTCCCCCGCTTTCATAAAAGCTTATACTGACGCTGTGATCGCTGTGATAGATAAATCCGACTATCTCAAATTGATAAAACTACAGCCCTGGACTTATATTTTTAAAAAATTTTCCGACCAATTGTTTATTAATAAGTGTTTCAAAGAAACAGCATTAATTAAACTGAAAGCCAAAGACCGTTACCTAGAATTGATCCGGAATCGGAAACAGATCGAACAAGAATTCCCGCAGCATCTTATTGCCTCCTATCTAAAAATTCGTCCCGAAACACTTTCACGAATTAAAAGTCTTGACCTATATCAAGATAGAAAATAAATATTCTTGCGGATTTTTGTAATGAAATTAAAATACATTGCTATGCCACAAGTAAGAATTACGTTATCAGAAAATTACGATGTAGCTACACAGAATTTTGAACCAGATCATAAATAACTATGAAGACTTTTAAAACAAAACTAGCACTCATTTTCACACTAATGTTACTGTCGTTTTTTTGTCAAGGCCAAGAAACAAAAGTTCAACGAAAGGATTTACAACATATTTTGTTAGATCAGCAATTGCATCAGGTAGAAATGCAAGAAATTACATTGGAAAAAGCACAAAAAGTACCTGCACATTTCCATCCATGTCCAGTGATTGGTTTTATTCTTGAGGGTGAAATAATTTTTGAAATAACGGGACAAAAGCCAAAACTACTAAAATCAGGTGATACGTTTTATGAACCTAAAAACAGGGAAATTTCGGCGTTTAATAATCTTTCCAAAACTGGCGTAGCTAAGTTTATCGCCATTTATTTGAAAGCTGGTGATGAAAAGACAATCGAACTCTTGAATACTGTCAAATAAATAGTCTGCTTAAGCAACAACTTATATTTCCAAATTTTAGCTAATTTTGTCCATCAAAATTTAAATGCTATGACGAATAGGACGGATTTTCTTGAGATTCAAACAGAAGACGATTTTAATCAACATTGTTTAGAAACTTATCATTTCCAGCTGCAGCATTGTCAGGTTTACCACGACTATGTTTCGCTGATAGGCAAAGAAAAAAATCAGGTCCAGCATTACACCGACATCCCATTCCTGCCCATCGAATTTTTTAAAACTCAGAAAGTAGTGGCTGCTGGAATGGACTCTCAAATTGTATTTTCAAGCTCGGGTACAACGGGTATGGTGACATCCAAACATCTTGTTGCTGATGTATCCATCTACGAACACACTTTTCGCCGTATATTTGAAAATTTTTATGGACCAATTACAGACATTGCTATTTTGGCCCTACTACCATCCTATCTGGAAAGAAGTGGTTCATCCTTGATCTATATGATCGATGACTTGATGAAACAAAGTAAACAAGTGGAGAGTAACTATTTCCTCTACAATCATCAGGAACTTTACGATACACTTGTCCAATTAAAAGATAACGGAACCAAAACCATCCTTTTTGGCGTGACTTATGCCCTGCTTGATTTTATTGAGCAATATGCTTTTGAGTTTCCAGAGCTGATTATTATGGAAACTGGCGGAATGAAAGGTAAACGTAAAGAAATGGTCAAACAGGAAATTCACCAACTGCTTGAGGATGCCTTCAAGGTTACTGGGATCCATTCGGAATATGGTATGACCGAATTATTGTCACAGGGTTACTCTTCGGGTCAGGGAATTTTCCATTTACCTAAATGGATGAAAGTACTCATACGTGACACAAATGATCCACTCAGTTTAATCTCCTCCGATAGCACAGGTGGCATTAATGTCATCGACCTGGCCAATCGGTATTCTTGCTCATTTATAGCAACACAGGATTTGGGAAAGGTATATCAAGATGGCTCATTTGAGATATTGGGTCGATTTGACCAAAGCGATATTCGGGGATGCAATTTATTGGTGCAATAAAAACACCCTAAAAGTTTTGTCCGACTTTTAGGGTGCAGTTCAATATAGCACTTCTCTTATTGATAGATTAAATTACCCGAAAACCCGTTCTTTATTATCTCAGACTTGGATCTTCGAAGGTATTTCCAGCACGCATATCGCCAGAGTCATATCCCTTTTTAAACCAGGCCATACGTTGGGCGGAGGTTCCATGGGTAAAAGATTCTGGCACAGCATACCCCTGTGCAGCTGTCTGTAACTTGTCATCTCCTACTGCCTCTGCAGCTTTCATTCCATCCATAATATCATTATAATCTATTTTTATATCCGTATATTCATTGAGATAATGCGCCCATACTCCAGCATAGAAATCGGCTTGAAGTTCTGTCATAACCGACATCTTGTTATTCTCGCTCTCGGTTAGTTTCCCACGGGCTTGATTCGTTTTAGGTAACAGCCCCACCAGTTGCTGAATATGATGCCCTACTTCATGCGCTATCACATAAGCCATGGCAAATTCGCCCTTTGCCCCGAACTTATCAGAAAGTTCGCGGTTAAAAGTCAGATCCAAATAGATTTTCTGATCTCCGGGGCAATAAAACGGTCCATATGAAGCCTGCCCCATTCCACAACCATCTGTTTGTGTACCGCCATCGTAAAAAACCAGGGTCGTTGGCGTATAATTTTTCTGCATTTGTTCCTTAAATAATTTGGCCCAGACATCCTCTGTACTCTGAAGTACGGTTAGGGAAAACTCCGTTAGTCTCTTTTCTTCAGGATCCAGTTCGCGCGGCTGCCCGGACTGCTCCGTTTGTGTACCCATATTTTGTGCCTGCTGCAACAACTGCATGGGATCTCCCCCCATCAGAAAACCAATGACCAATACGATGATCCCCCCAATACCTCCCAATGCAATCTTTCCTCCACCAGACATCCCTCTACGATCCTCAAAATTGCCACTTTGTTTACCTCCTTGCCATTTCATATGCTATATTCTTATTTCAGTTAATAATCTTTTCCAATCTCGTTGGTGTACAAATTCAATACCAATATAGCAGTATGTCCTTTTTTTTTCCAAAAAACCAGCTTTATTTTAGCCGTTAGGACTTACTACAATTTATATTCTTATTTTTGGGCTTTTATAGAAACAGATATGAAATTAGAAGAACAATTACTCGCGCGGGCTGGAGGGAAATGTGAGCTAACAGGCGCTGAAACGGATGTAGTAACTTATACTTTACCACCGGAAACCAGTTCGACCTTGGATAACACCCTACTGATTTCAGCAACCTTGGCCAACCAGCTCAACAAAACGGAACAATTAAATCCGGAAGACTGGAAATTTTTACCTAACGCCATGTGGTCAGAAATCCCTGCTGTACAAATTGTCTGCTGGCGTATGTTAAGCCGTCTGAAAAATGAAGGCTGGGCTTCCGAAGCACTCGATATTCTCTATCTTGATGATGAAACCTTAACGGAGGCAAAGAAAACCGGTGATCATGAAAACGATGGCTATGTTTCCTTTCATGAAGATAGCATTGGTCAAAGACTAATGGACGGCGATACCGTGGTGTTGACAAAAACACTGGATGTCAAAGGCTCTTCACTAAAAGCAACCTTAGGTACCGTGGTTAAAAATATCCGTCTAGTGGCTGATAATATCGAACAGATCGAAGGAAAAATAGAAGGCCAGATGATCGTCATATTGACAAAATATCTGCGCAAACAAAATTAAGAAAGATCAGCCTTTCTCTTATAAATTTAGCCCAAAACTGGTTTCGATAAACGACTAGTTTTGGGCTAAATAATAAATAGCACAAATGTCCTAATTTGGATAATTGCGCATAAACTCAAAACGATAGTTGGGATGCTGTTTGAGGCTATCAATTAAATCCGATAATAATTTTTGACCCTTTTTTGTCTGGTACATATTATCATGCGTCAGCAGTACAACATTATTTTTTGTATAAGACGTACCTTTTCGAAGTAAATTTTTCATCTGCGTATACAACTGATTAACGGACAAATCCGGTTTACCGGTCACACCATTAATTTTCCATTCACAATCCCAACCCATAATTTTATAGCCGTTTTGATGTAGCAGTTCCGCAGTAGAAGCACCGCTTTTTAGATCAACCCTTTTGCGTTCACCTACATACCAGATATTTCTTCCGGGAAGCCGGACAATTTTATGCTCCAATCCCATGGACTTCTCAGCCAGTTCAAAATCTTCAAAAGCAGCCTGTGGATTTGAGTAAAATGTGCTGTATTTATTGTGTGCATGCCAATAACTATGATTATAACAATCCACCAGCGGATTATTTTTATACCGTTCAGTATAGCTATGTAATTTTTTGCTCATCTTATCATGCTCACCGATCAGGAATGCGTTGATTTTGATCCCTTTCGCTGTCGCAATAGAGTCCAGATATTGGCTGCCATTAAGGGGACCATCATCAAAAGTAAGGTAAATATAACGTGGTGAAACTGAATCCGTAAGTAGGACTGTGGTATCCTTGACGCCATTATAGGAAACAGTCTCCTCGATTTTAGTGATGGAATCTTTGCGTAATGAGTCCACTTTCGTAATGGAGTCCTGTACCACAACCAGACTATCTTTCTTGTGTTGTACAGAATCAACAGAAACATTTTTTTCTTCTTTTTTACCGCTATTTTGATTACAAGACTGTAGTCCCAAACCCACTATTCCTAAGCTCATCCATATTAAGCTCGATTTAATTACTTTTTCCATTACAAAAATTAACTTACACGTCACATTCTATCTCAAATATGCAAAATCCATCCTTTTAGAAGTTATTTAGCATGCCTGTGTCGCAAAATTAAGATAATTTTCATGAATCAGTACTTTATATCTTTCGATTTATTCCCCACACGTTATTTTATTGAACACAATGTTATAAAATTTTAGCATAGGCATACGCAGATGGGTGAAAGCTATGCGCTATCAAAATAGTATCAAAAAAAAGAACCTACCACTAGGTAGGTCCTTTCTTATTAAATGATTAAGATACTCCAACAGGACACATCCAACTAATCTCTGTGCCTTCCACCGTGTCCGTGTGCATTTCCTCGTCCATGCCCTCGCCCTCTATCATAATCTCTTCTACTTTCTTTCCAGGAGTGACTACGTCTTACACTACGCTCACTCGCAAAAGAGTATCCGCTACGCCCGTGATGACTATCTCGAATGGATACTTGCCTACCACGCGAGTGACCGTATCTACTTCTATAACGGTCATGATGATGCCAAGGGTTACGATCATTGATCACAACTTTATGTGCTCTATAAAAATCATAATGGCGATATCTTCTCGGCAAACTTGTTCTTCGTATCCAGCCGCCATTATCATAATAAACATAACATCTCGCCGGCACATCATAATACATATTATATTCAGGAATATAATAATATCGGGCATAATCATAACCGGCCGGTCCCCAGCTTGGCTGACTTCCAATATTTACGCTAATGCTAACCTGCGCATCTGCCGTTCCTGTCACGAAAAGTCCTGCAACAATAACAGCGGTGTACAACAATTTTTTCATAAGTAGCTCCTCCCTTAGTTTTGTAATTTCTTCTTTACATTACGACAACAAACTGTATGCAAAAGATTAAATGATAAATGTTAATTTTTGTTAACAAAAACTTAATCTATTCAGTACAAACGGCTTAGTTTTAGTTTGATCAGACAATACTGGGAAACTTTTTTGGATACGAATTGTTCAACCAATAATACTTTTCATACTCTAACTTGACTTTGGAATGAATACTTACAACATTGGAATCATTGTCGGCAGCTTAAGGAAACAATCTTATAATAAAAAAATAGCCACGTTTATCTGCGAACAACCGGCTAATAAGTTTAACTATCGCGTGATCGAAATCGGGGACCTCCCCTTATATAATCAGGATTATGATGATGAAGGCAATCCGCCTGAAAGTTATGTCCGCTTTCGAAAAGAAATCGCTGCACTTGATGCGGTTCTTTTCATAACACCTGAATACAATCGCTCCGTTCCCGCCGTCTTAAAAAATGCCATAGATGTGGGGTCAAGACCTTATGGTAAAAATAAATGGGATGGCAAACCGGGTGCTATTATCTCCTCTTCAACGGGAGCTTTCGGGGCTTTCGGGGCAAATCATCATATCCGACAGTCATTGGTATTTGTTAATGTTTACCCCATGCAGCAGCCGGAAGCCTATCTTGGAAATATAAAAGACTGTATCGGTGAAAATGGAAAAATCGAACTCCAAAAAACAAAAGATTTTCTACTCGGCTTTAAAAAAGCTTTTGAACATTTTATCGTTCGAATTGTACATACAAAAGGCCAAGATTAATCAAATCTTGGCATTGTCTTAGCTATTTA
This sequence comes from Sphingobacterium sp. HMA12, assembly GCF_002933815.1. Lineage (GTDB taxonomy): Bacteria > Bacteroidota > Bacteroidia > Sphingobacteriales > Sphingobacteriaceae > Sphingobacterium. Next base: position 335,066 of record NZ_BEYR01000001.1, on the reverse strand, counting down.
TTTCGTGTAAACTTAGTTTTGTTCCTCGTTTGAATCGTAATTCCAACTTAAAAGTTTATCCTGCAATATACGTGATATCTTATTGAAATAGCGTTTTTGTTTATATCCCATGACCCATTGCACCCCTTGTACGGCATTTGTACAGAAAATTTCATCAGCTCTTTTCATGATCTCAGGGCTAATCTGCGCTTCCACTACTTCAATCCCTTCAGCCCTGGCCATATCCATCACCACACGGCGCATGACTCCTTCAATACAGCCTTCAGAAAGCGCAGGTGTATAAAGTATCTTTTCATAATACACAAAGATATTGGAAGTCAAAGACTCGCAAAGGTAGCCCTCCTGATTTAAAATCAATACATCATCAAAGGCCATTTTTTTCTTATAGATTCCCGCCAGCACATAAATTTGGGAATTGAGCGATTTTAGTTTTGACAAATCACTATAAGGCTTTTTGAATTCACTATATAAGCCCACAATCAGACCGACTTTCTTATCCCTCAAATTGGGCTCTATACGTTGTACTTGCAAGACAAATCCCGGTTTATTTGTAGTTGGGCTGTATAGCCCACCACCCATCCGAAATACAATCAGCCGAATGCGAACCTGCTGTCCCAACATATTATTCTTGCGAATCAGCTCTTCTGATCTTGAACGAATAAAAAATTCATCGAAAAGATTTGAATCATCAAGATGTATCAATTCCATTCCTTGCTGTAAGCGCGCTACATGAAAATTCAGAAAACGAATATCACCATCCTTATACAACATGGTTTCAAACAATCCGTCACCATAGCGAAAGCCTCTATTTTCTATGCTAAATATTTCCTGTTCTTCCGGCACTACATTGCCATTAAAATTGATATAGTTTGTCGGCATCTTTGTTTATTTTCTAAATTTTAATCATTTTCTACAGCCATGGAATTTGCAGCGTAACCGCGCCACTTTTCTAAAGCTAAACGAAAATCTTCGGGATATGGTACCTCAAAATACATATTTTCTTTTGTAGTTGGATGAATAAATCCCAATACCTGTGCATGGAGCGCCTGACGTGGAAGTAAGGCGAAGCAATTATCCACAAATTGTTTATACTTTGAGAATACAGTCCCTTTTAGTATCTTATCGCCCCCATACATTGCGTCGTTAAACAGCGGATGGCCAATAGATTGCATGTGGGTACGTATTTGATGCGTACGGCCCGTCTCCAGCTGACATTCGATCAAGGTTACATAGCCCAATCTTTCTAGCACTTTGTAGTGTGTCACAGACCACCTCCCTTTATCTTCACTATCGTACATGGCCATAATACGTCTATCTTTCAAATGACGACCAATGTACCCCGTAATCGTTCCGTCTTCCTTCAGATCCCCCCATACCAGCGCAATATATTTACGGGTAATACTATGGTCAAAAAACTGTTTGGCCAAAAATGCCATTGATTTTTCGTTCTTGGCAATCACCAATAAACCGGAAGTATCTTTGTCTATCCGGTGTACCAAACCTGGACGGTCTGAATTTCCTGGCAATTGCGGAAGCTGCTGTATATGGAAAGTCAATGCATTGACCAAAGTACCCGTATAATTATTATAGCCCGGATGCACAACCATGCCCGCTTCTTTATTGACAATTAATACATCATCATCTTCATATTTTATGTCCAATGGAATATCTTCCGGATAGACTTCATTGTCACGAGGTGGATCAGGCAATACCAAAGTAATGACATCATCCGGTCTGACTTTATAACTCGCCTTGATCTCTTTACCATTTACCATGACAGAACCTGCTTCAATGGCATGCTGAATTTTACTTCTTGTCGCATTTTCCACCCTATTCATCAGATATTTATCAATACGGAGTAAAGCTTGCCCCTTATCCACTTCAATTCGTAGATGTTCAAATAACTCTTGTTCTTCTTGATCTTGCGATCCCATTTGTTCGGTCATGCTACAAAAATAAACCAAATGAAACAATTTTCGTTAAATTTGTTTTCATTTAATGTTATGTTGCCGTTCAAAATCCATAGTCCCGAAACAGAAATCACATTACCTTTATGGGAAAAAAAGCATATTAAGGTGACACTGAAGCGGGACGATCTAATCCACCCCTTCATTTCAGGCAATAAATGGAGAAAACTGAAATATAATCTTCAGGAGGCTTTACAGCTTCAGAAAAATCATATCGTTACTTTTGGAGGCGCATGGAGCAACCATTTATTGGCGACTGCTTGCGCAGGAGCTACTTTCCGGTTCAAAACAACAGCTTTTGTAAGAGGTGATGAACAGGTTAACAACCCCATCTTGACCATGTGCCAATTATTTGGCATGCAACTTATTTATGTCGACCGCGATTCCTATCGGGACAAAGAGAAGCTCTATCGTATGCATTTCGATCAGGATCCAACAGCTTTCTATGTCCACGAAGGTGGCTATGGTCTCCTAGGTGCCAAAGGATGTGCCGAACTTGTCGACGAACTCGAACAGGATTACCAACATATCTTTACCGCCTGTGGTACCGGAACCACCCTTGCCGGAATTGCCAATGCAATTGACAAAAAAGACCTTTTTACACAGCTACATGGCGTACCTGTATTAAAGAATGGCAGTTTTATCAATGACGAGGTCGCTCAGCTTTATCCCCAACTTCCGCCACCTATTTTGCATCTGGACTATCATTTTGGCGGTTATGCCAAAACAACACCGGAACTCCTCGCATTCACCCAGCATTTTATGACCAGCACGGGGATTATGATCGAACCCACTTATACCGGAAAATTGCTCTACGCTGTGGATGATCTGATCAGAAAAGACTATTTCACTCCAGCTGATCAACTGTTGGTCGTACACACAGGTGGACTTACCGGGCTACTCGGTATGTACGAACGGTTTGTTTTTAATTGACCTAGATCAATAAATGCGGCATTATGCCCCCAGCAGACATTTGACTGACATTTTTTTTATGATTATGTTGTAAGTTTGACCAGTTTAAAAATTAAAAACTTATACACAGATGAAAATATTAGCATTTGCAGGAACAAGTAATAAAAACTCTATCAACAAAATCTTTGTAACGAGTACGTCTAAATATTATAAAGAAGCAGATGACAGCATAGAGCTCCTTGATCTCAATCATTTTGAAATGCCTATTTATTCTTATGATAAGGAAGTAGAATTGGGTATTCCACAGTTGGCCCATGATTTTGCCGCAAAGATGGATGCTGCAGATTTCCTACTCATTTCATTGGCAGAACACAATGGATCCTACACTTCAGCTTATAAAAATATTGTAGACTGGGTTTCCCGCATCCCAAACCGCAAAACATTCAATGGCAAACCAGTTTTCTTATTGGCGACTGCTCCCGGTCCAATGGGTGGATCAACTGTATTAAACACAGCAGTCAATAGAATTACATGGGACGGTGCTGAAATCCTAGATTCATTCTCCCTTCCTGAATTCCATAAAAACTTTGAAGAAGGAAAAGGAATTATTAATCCAACTTTAAGAAGCCAGCTGGAAGCGAAAGTACGTAAGACGAAACGTGCACTTGCAGAAAAATTGGCTGTCCAAGGTTAACAAAAGATTAACAAATAATCATTGTGAAAACCTCTTTTAATACGTAAATTCAAAACCTATTAAAAGAGGTTTTTGATATGGCAAAAAAAATATTATTACTGGTTGGAGACTTTGTAGAAGACTACGAAGCAATGGTTCCATTTCAAGCAATGGGATCAATAGGAATAACAGTTGATGCCATCGCCCCTGATCGAAAAAAGGGTGATGTAGTACCTACTGCTGTACATGATTTTACTGGCGACCAAACGTATAAGGAACTACGGGGACATAATTTTGCAATCAATAAGGATTTTGACCAGGTTAATCCCGAAGAATACGATGGACTCTACATCGCCGGTGGCCGTTCGGCAGAATATATCCGTCTCAACCAACGTGTATTGGAGATTACAAAACATTTCTTTGACAAGAATAAACCTGTCGCGGCAATCTGTCATGGGATTCAGGTATTGACTGCGGCGAAGGTTTTGGCCGGGCGCACATTGACTGCCTATGTAGCGGTAGGGCCAGATATTGAACTGGCAGGCGGTACATGGAAAAATATTCCAGCTGACCAAGCTATTGTGGATGGAAATCTAGTGACCTCCCCTGCTTGGCCAGGACATCAGGCTATCCTAAAAGAATTTTATAAATTATTGGCTATAAACATTACTATTTAAGCGTATTTTAATGAAGAAGAATAAAAAGGTGTGGCTTTTGGTCATCCCGATTTTAGTGTTGTTGGGTTTTATTTTAAAAGATACTTTCAATCAGAAAAGCATAGAAGATCTTCCGGGCGGGTTTAAAGAAGTCGCTTTTGTCAGGAATGAACAAAATAAAGGTGGAATTATCCGCATTTATGCCGTTACAGTAGGTGATGTATTGAATGCAGATTACACGGGCTGTCTGGAGCTGCTGCCGGTCAATGATTATGGCAGTACGACAACTGTATATTTTTTCGATCGTACGGCTCCCTATCCAACAAGCTTGACAGTAGATGCCCCACATTTTGACGGCAGTAAATATAAGGCGATTCAGATCTCCAAAAAATACGGAAAAAAGAAATAATCGGGCACAAGAATGCTACTTACCCCAAAAGGTCTTGCACTTTTTGGGGTATTTTTTTAAGAATAGATGAAGAAAAAATAAATTAATAATTCTTTAACACGAAAAAGTTCGTTTATCGCGCCTAGAGCTATAGTTTTGCTTATTAAATTTATGTATATTTAGCTATGGCGAAAAAATTTATTCCTAGAGATGTCAGTTGGTTAAGCTTTAATGGCAGGGTATTGCAAGAAGCTGCAGATGAGACAGTTCCTCTACCCTTAAGGATCAAATTTTTAGGTATATTTTCAAATAACCTAGATGAATTTTTTCGGGTGCGGGTGGCCGGACTCAAACGTGCCATTGATCTCAAGGACAAAAGTGCCAATCAATCTTTTTATGAAGATCCGCAGTTGATCCTGGAAGAACTCAACATCCGCGTAATCAAACAGCAAAAGAAATTTGACAATACCTGGAACCGGATCCAAAAGGAGATGGCCAAGCAAAATGTCTTTATCAAAACGAGTGAAGAACTGAGCCCAGAACAACAGCAGTTTGTCAGTGAATATTACCAGGACGATGTGGAATCCAATGTCATCCCCCTGATCCTTGACGACATCCGTCCAATGCCCTATATTCGCGACAAGAGCCTCTATTTGGGTATAGCCATGGGGAAAAGCGAATGGCAATATGAGACTAAGTTTGCCTTAATTGAAATTCCTACGAGCCAAAACGGACGTTTCGTCCAGTTGCCCGCACCAAAGGATGAAAAACATATTATCCTTCTTGAAGATGTCATCAAGTTCAATCTTCCGTTGATCTTCTCCTATTTTGGCTTTGATGTTTTCCATGCTCATGTGTTTAAAGTCACGAAAGATGCTGAATTTGATATCGACAACGACATCAATACCACGCTGGTCGAAAAGATAAGCAAGGGGGTCAAGAATAGGCGTAAAGGTAAACCAACCCGTTTTATTTTTGATCAGGAGATGAATCCAAAACTCGTGGAGTTTCTGATCAAAAAACTCAACCTATCAAAAAAAGACAGTATCATACCTGGACAAAAGATCCATAATTTTAAGCACTTTATGGACTTTCCAAATGTATTTAAGTCCTATCATCAGCCGCAGGAAAGAACTTCATTTCCACATCCCTATTTTCAAAATTATGAGCGGGTCACCGATACAGTATTAAAAAAGGATGTGCTGCTGTCTTTTCCTTATCATGAGTTTCGACCAATCATCGATTTATTACGTGAAGCAGCGATGGATCCGGATGTAAAAACAATACAGATTACCGCCTACCGCTTGGCTTCGAATTCCAAGGTCGCCAATGCATTGATCAATGCTGCACGAAATGGCAAAGAAGTAACGGTCATGCTTGAACTGCGCGCTCGGTTTGATGAAGAGAATAACCTGGACTGGAAAGAGAAACTAGAACTTGAAGGCATCAAAGTACTTACAGGGATCCCAAATAAAAAAGTACACGCCAAATTATGTGTCATCAAAAAACGGACAGGTGCAAAAACCATTCAGTATGGTTTTGTCAGTACAGGAAATATCAATGAGAAAACCGCCAAATTATATGGAGATTATTGTCTCTTGACAAGTAACAGGGATGTCATTGCTGATATCAATAAAGTATTCAATTACCTCAAACGGCCCAAATCCAACCCAACTGACATCATCAAAAACTGTAAAAGTTTATTGATCTGTCCCATCGATATGCGCAGGGAACTGCTGCATTTTATCGATCTGGAAATCGCAGAAGCTAAAGCTGGACGAAAAGCATCCCTCATTATCAAAGTAAACTCACTGAGTGACAAAGATATGATTAAAAAGCTCTATGATGCGGCTACCGCCGGGGTTAAAATAGATCTGATTATTCGGGGAATTTATTGTGCAATGAACCAAAAAACATTTAAATTACCCATGAATGCGATTTCAATTGTGGATGAATATCTAGAACATGCCCGGGTCATGTATTTTTACAATGCCGGTAAAGAGCTGATGTATATCTCCTCAGCAGATTGGATGACCCGAAATCTAGATCATCGTATTGAGGCCGCTGTAAAAATCACGAGTAAGAAGATCAAGGAAGACCTAAAGGAGATGCTTCACATACAGCTCAATGACAACGTCAAAGCTCGTATGCTGAACAATTCCCTAAGCAATCATTATGTTGAAAATAAAAAGGAGCCCTGTCGCTCACAGATTGAGATCTACAAATACTTAAAAAAGAAAATAACGGATCATTAAGATTAAGTTCCGACCAACCTCAGGCCTTCATTGCCTGAGGTTTGCTTATTTACCATCCTTATTATCATCAACAATGGTTATATAGCTCAGATCTCGATGCTAGAATTGAACATCTAAAGTTGTATCTTCAACCTATGAAACTCAACTTTTGTCTGTCCATTGGTCTTGTATTTTTTGCCTTCCAAACGAAAGCACAACAAGAAATGCCGCAAAACTTCGTCTATGTAAAAGAATTTATTCCGACGATTAACCTCGATATGCGTTATTTTGGAAGCCATAACTTTACGGGCCGGCCTGTTCACGGCTATGAAAAACCGGTTGCCATCCTGACCAAACGTGCCGCATTGGCCCTACAACAAGTCGAAAAATACCTGAACAAACAAGGTCTGGCATTAAAAATTTTCGATGCTTATCGTCCACAACGGGCTGTTGACCATTTCAAAGCCTGGTCACTGGCCACCAAAGATACTATCGCAAAACGTGAATTTTATCCGCTGCTGGATAAAAAAAACTTGTTTAAACTAGGCTTTATTGCCAGCAAATCCGGACATAGCCGTGGCAGTACGGTCGACCTAACCTTGGTCGATCTTAATGATCACAAAGAAATCGATATGGGAGCCCCCTTTGATTTTTTTGGCGATATCTCCCACCATAACTATTCCGGCCTAACAGCTAAACAAAAGGAAAATCGAAAGATACTTCGCCAGGCTATGGCAAAATTTGGCTTTAAAGCCTACGACAAAGAATGGTGGCATTACACCCTACAGGATGAACCTTATCGTAAAACATATTTTGATTTTATTGTAAAATAACATGCCCGTCATCGATCAATACCTCGACAGCAAAGATTTTTTTGCTTTTCACATCAAAGGAAACAGGTCCAAGCCAGTATTCAGTCCGCAACAGCAGCTTATATTGGCAAACAAGAATCTTTATTCACTCTGTTTAATAAAAAAGGGGGAAACATCTTTTATGATTAATGACGAGCGGGTACAGGTTGGGCAGCATCACCTGCTATTGACCAGTCCATCTTCGAGAGTTAACGGTGCCTCCGTTACCAAGTCTTGGGACTGCGAAGTTTATTTGATTTTCTTTAGTATAGATTTTATCTTCAAATTGGACTTTCGAAAAGATTTTTTTGATCTCACAAAAAAATCACTTGCCTTGGATAGCAGTCATGTCTTCGCTCTTTCGGTGCAGGACGCCACAAACCTGTCCAATCTGTTTAAACAGTTTATCCATTACGAGAAACAAGGGCGTGATTATATTTTCAAGCCAAAGATTATCAAATCTCTGGCTGAAGTGTTGTTTTGTGAGATTGCGCGCCTGGCAAGTCAAAATTTCAAAAATATTCCCGTCGTACCCTCGCGAAAAAGAGAAATATTGGCCAATTTCTATCTACTGCTAAAACAATCCTTTCGTCAGGACCATACCGTGCAGTTTTATGCTTCAGAACTTGGCATTACCCCAAAACATCTCTCGGTGATCACAAAAGAACTTACGGGAAAATCAGCGATAGAATTAATACAGAATGTATTGGTAGAAGAGGCTAAATGCTTGCTCCGTCAGGGGCTTTCGATCGGAGAAATCGCGAAGCAGCTACATTTCTCAGATCAGTCTTTTTTTGGGAAATTCTTTAAGCGATATGTAGGCATATCGCCTAAAGAATTTCGTCAAAAAGCCTGATTAAACGAAATCCTGGAGATCAAAAATGGTATTAAATTGTTTATCCGCGGCAGCTGTATCCTGCAACTTATCTTCTCCCCAAGTCTGTCCTTTCAACCATAATGTCTGACAACCTACAGCCTTAGCGGGAGCCATATCTTTGCTATAAGAATCACCAACGACCAAGATTTCCGCAGCAGGTAACCCCATTGCTTCGACACCGAGGGCATAAATCGCGGGGTCTGGTTTACGCACGCCCACGACAGCTGACTCAACAACCGCTTTAAAATAAGATAGAATACCAAAATCAGCCAGCACAGCCTTTAGATTGCCATAGAAGTTGGAGACCATTACAATAGGATATCGTTCGCCTAGCACAGCCAATAATGGTTTTACCTGAGCAACCGTACCTTTGGCAAGAGAATAACCGTCGAACGCAATTTTATCGGCCAGTTCCCTATCCAGATCATAGCCAGCAGCAATAAGATACTCAAACTGCACTTTCAATTTTGCTTCAAGCACCTCCAAGAAGTTGAACTCCGGTTTGATGATCGGCTGAATCGCCATCTGCCTTTCGGCATAAGCATATGCTTCTTGAAATGAACTTAGGTTGACCGGAACTTGATACTTTTCGTAACCGGACCATATTACAGCTCCCCAGTGCCCCCCATTTGTATCCAACGTACCACCGTAATCAAAAATAATTCCCTTAATTATAAACTTATCCATTGTTATTTCTTTTTAACTAAACTCATCCAGCCTAAACCAATAATGATCCAAACGATTTCCCGGATCCGGGTCACAATTCCCATAAAAATACCGACAGAAGCCGGTAAGCCTATGCTCATCACGGCCATCGCCAACCCACCTTCACGTGTCCCCAATTGCATTGGGAAGAAAAACACCAAGTTGGCAAATAAAGAAGATCCAGAGCTAATAATCATGGAATCAATAAAATCTATATTGATATCCAGGGCTAGACCGATAAAATAAATCTCCAGACAACCGACTACGCGAGCAACAAATTCCCAGAAAAGAGCCGTATAGAATCGGCCCCTACGATTTTGGAATAAATTTTTGACCTGCTGATCAACATCGTTCAGCGTTTCGAACTTCGCCTCAAGCAGATTATTGATTTTCTTTCCAACTAAAGGCAAACGTGATAAAGCCCTCAATAACGAAACCGTAATTCCCTTTTTATAGAATTTGGTAAACAACCAAGTACATACGATGGCCATCACAAAAATTACGGCACAGGCGACATCAACTAATGTACTGGCTGGGACAAACCAGAGGATCAGGAAAACGGACACTACCCAAAATAAAATATGGGATAGAATATGCATAACACCATATAACAGAACCGATGAACCTGCTTTTGAACCGCCAACATAATTTTTCAGTTCAATAATTCGGTAAGGCTCCCCCCCTAGGGCAACAAATGGTGTAATGTAATTAATCGCATACCCCGATACGGTCAATTGCAATACTTTCCAGAAAGGAACATCGGTCTGCGGCAATTGCGGTTCCTGAATAATCGCTTTAAAAGCCATAGCATTCATCCAGTAAAGGACAGCCCAGCTACCCAATACCGGCAAAAACCACCAACCGATTTTCTCCAGATTGGTCCAAATCTCCTGAACTCCCATCGCATGAATCATATAAGCTAAAGTGCCTACACCAATCAGCATAAAGAGTACCTTATAGACTTTACTCCCCATAGGTTGGATCGTTTGTTAACTTATCAACAAAATAACCACTTACCTTTTCCTGTCTGTTGCACATATAGATTAAGATCGGATTTAATACGAACATGTCAAAGAAAAAATAAATCCATGGTTGTCCGATAAACAACCAAACAAAAAGAAAGATCACCCGGGTATTGAATTGTACAATATTGGTATATTTCATCAATGGTTTATTTTTCATCCTAAAATCAACCATCAATTGTTTTGGTAAGTCGTCTTTATATCGGGATTTGACGATATGTAGTAGTTTCTGCAATTTTGGCGATAATTTTTCCTGATTTCGGGTATAGCCCATGTAACCGTTCAACACAAATTTGCTGAAAAAGTTTTTCTTCCAGGAAAGCGCATCATAATCAACTTTCAAATCGCGCGTATTATCCAACTCACTACCAGCTTTACCTTTAATAAAAAACAGGTGGACATTACGGTAATAATCAGCCATTGCAGATTGTATCATATGGGATACGCCGGCAAGGATACAGAACACCCATAGCCAATCTGGCCACCCCTCGTTAATACTGCGCAAGCAGATAGCGATATGAATGGATGCAAACCAAAAATCACCTGCAAAACCATCCAAAATACGACCAAAACGACTCTTATTATCTGTCATTCGGGCCAATTGCCCATCTGCGCTATCCAAGGAGTTCGCGAAGATCAGCAGCAACATCCCGATCACATTTATCCATAAATCGCCATAATAAAATAGAATACCCGCAGCAACACCAAAGAAAATACTTATAATGGTCACTGCATTGGGTGTAATCCCGATTTTAGCACATATTTGTGCAATACGAAATCCAATAGGCCTATAAAACCAGATATCTATTTTTTCTTCGGTATCGTTGGATTTTAAAGATTGTTCGAATGCACTCAACTTCTCTTCTTCGATGACATTAACTTGTTCTCTCTGCATTTTGGTTCTTTTCAGTAAATTTATGGTAAACCATTTGTGCAATGGCTTCAGCCGCTTCTGCTCGACAAGGGGCAAAGCTCGGCCAATCATTTAGATCAATAATATGAAAATCTCCATTTGAATCGATGATCACATCACCGCCATAGATATGGACATCCAATACTTCTGCTGCGCGGTTGGCGACTTGCTTTAAGTCAGCCAAATCAAACGGAAAATGGACAACTTCATCATTAATTTGCTCATACAAATCATATTTATGATGATTATGCTCATAGGGATAAAAGTAGAAAAAGAAATCGGTATCCCTGACCGCATAGAACTTGAGTAAATCCCCGGCTAAATGTTCGGAGATCACAGCCTCTTTAATTCCTCGAAGGGCGTATTCGTTCAAGATATGCTGTGCTTCTTTGAGGCTGGCAGCAAAGGTAACATCTTCTTTATGGATGGCATGGAAATCACCGCGTTTGATCCAGACGCCTTTCCCCTTCAATTTTTCAAAAATTGACTGAATATCTGCGACGGTAGAGATGACAATACTTTTAGGATAAGCAATTCCACCTTCCAACAATTTGAGTGTCATGTTTTTTCGAAAGCAGTTTTCAATACCAAAACCCGAATTCAAAACATTAACACCATTATTTTGAAGCGATTGCAGCTTCTTAACCAAAGTTTTCGTTCGTCCCATCGTTAGGATATTTCCCTGTTTGACGGAATCAGAAGCTAAAAATTCGTCCTCATTGCAAATTTCAACGGCTGCACCTTTTTCGATTAATTTTAGCACAACTTCGTTAAATATTGCGGCATCATTCCCCACGTGATTGGGTGAAAAGCGATTTTTACGCGTCACGCCTAAAATAGAAATCATTTCGCTCATTTTATTAACTAACTTCCTTACTCAAAAACTGTTCCGCTACGATGCGATCCTTTAAGTGATCGATATCCACCACCTTCTCGAATACAAACGCTTCAACGTTCAATTCGTTTTCCAACAGTGCACGTTGAAAATTACGCATTCTGGAATTCCCGGCCGCGACAGAGCGGAGTGCGCAGTCCATCGCAGCTTTGCGAAAGCAATAAATCCCACCTGAAACAAATTTTGTCCTGGCTGTGGCTTTATCCAAAAATGCTTCGACATTTAATTTATCGTCTGTATTCACATAAAGTGGACTCTCGTCATCTACAAATGGTGTCACAGCCATAAAAGCGTCTGCATCTGTCTTCTGATGGAAAGCTGTAAGGTAGTCGTGAAATTCGTGGGGTCTAAAAACAGTATCTGTAGTCGTCAGACAGCAAGAAGTCCAAGCAGGATTGTTTTTGACCAGCAAAGCAAAACTATGCAAAGAACTTGGGGTGTCTTCCTCGATCAAGATGATGGGAAGTTCAAATGCTGTTTGTGTTAAAAAAGTCTTCAATTCAGGTGATTGTCTGTTGATAATCACGTGCACTTGCTGCGCACCTTCTTTAGCAAAAACGCGAATCAATCGTTCAATTAATGGAACTCCATGTAAGGGTAGCAAAGGTTTAGGTAAATTAAACCCTTCTTTTCGCAATCGAGATCCTTCTCCCGCCGCAATGATAGCAAATTCCATTCCTTCTAATTGCAAAATAAAATCATTCATTAAAAAAGTAAAACCCCTGTCATCATGCTAGCGTTTGCAAACGCAAAAGTTTACAGCGGGTTATCGGTGGGTAATTATTTATCAGCATCCCTATCCTATTTTTTAATAGTGCAAATCTGGAGGCCACGATATAATTATCCCGAAGAAAAAGGGGAAGAATTACCTGAAGTAATTGTTCCCCTTTTTTATAAAGGTAATCTATTGAATACTATCTACTAACTCTTGGTAATAATCCAGTCCTAAGTGAGTAATCAAGTCCTCACCCATAATATGACGCAAGGTATTTTGTAATTTCATCAATTGTTTGAAGATATCATGCTCAGGAGGTAAACCCGGTGCCGTTTGTGGTGATTTCAAATAGAAAGACAACCATTCCTGAATACCTGACATACCAGCACGTTGTGCCAAATCAATAAACAATGCCAAATCCAAAGCAACTGGAGCTGCCAAAATTGAATCGCGGCACAAGAAGTTGATTTTGATTTGCATTTTGTAACCCAACCAGCCAAAGATATCGATGTTATCCCAAGACTCTTTGTTGTCTCCGTGAGGAGGGTAGTAATTGATCCGTACCTTGTGGTATAAATCACCGTATAGCTCAGGATTCTTTTTCGCGTCCAGAATTTCTTCCAATACGGATAATTTAGAAACTTCTTTTGTTTTGAAGTTTTCTGGATCATCCAATACTAAGCCATCGCGGTTACCCAAGATATTTGTAGAGAACCATCCTTCTACTCCAAGCGCTCTAGCCTGAAGACCAGGAGCAACAATTGTTTTCATCAATGTTTGACCTGTTTTGAAGTCTTTTCCAGCAATTGCAACGCCATGCTCATGAGCTAATTCTACAATAGCAGGAACATCACAGGTTAAGTTAGGTGCACCATTAACGTAAGGAGCGCCTTCTTTTATTGCTGCATAACAATAGATCATGCTCGGCGGAATACGTTGATCATCATTATCCAAAGCTTCCTCTAATTTTGCAATTGTTGAGAAAGCTTCGTTTGTCTCAATATAGCGTTCAGTAGAACCACACCATACCAATACGACACGGTCTAAGCCGTTTTTTTCTTTAAATTCGCGGATATCACGTCGTACGGCATCAGCCAACTCGCGACGTGTTTTTTCCGTTTTAATGTGTGTACCGTCTAAATTCTTTACAAAATTACGATCAAATACCGCTTTCATTGGCTGAATAGCTTCCAACTCAGCTTTTACGGCATCAAGTTGACCTTGTTCCAATACCTGCGCTTTTGAAGCCGCTTCGTAGACGTTATCTTCATAAACATCCCAACCACCAAAAACCACATCTTCCAACTTTGCCAAAGGGACGAAATCCTTTATTAATGGATTTCTATTCTCCGTGCGCTTACCTAAACGGATTCTGCTCAACTGAGAAACAGATCCTATCGGTTTTGAAAAACCTTTGTTTATAGATGCCACACCAGCGATCAATGTTGTAGCCACAGCACCCAATCCCGGAATAAGAATACCCAATTTGCCATTGGCATCTTTCACTTGTTGTCCCATATTAATTCTATATACTTAATTTGTTATTTAATTGATGTTTTATGATAAAATAATTCTTAAAATTAGCTTAAAAAAACATATTTCATACCCATCGACGCTTTATTTATAAAATCGTGACAATTGCTTTTTAAAGGCCTATTTGAAGGCAAAAAAACGAAGATAAAATACGATACCGACCGAAGCAGGGATCGCTCATCTCATTGAAATTTAAGCCATTTGACCATCCCCTAAAAAATAAAATATAATCATAACTAATTTTACTCAATATATTAACATTAAAAAACTAATCCAAATACAAATCAAAAAAAGTTATTCTTTCTAAAAAATTGGTCAATTTTTCTTTTTCTAATTCATGTAAATATGACAATAAAATTGGAAAATGATTTCGGGAGCATTACCTTTAGACCTATAATTGATGAAACTATCGTGCGCTCGAATCAAACCGATTGTAAAAAATTCATGTGAACGATGATAAGTCGACATTCCTAAATATTATTTAAATGAAAACTACAATTTCGTTTCTGGCTTTAACACTTTTTGCGGGAGGCCAGCTACATGCACAGACGAACACAGATTCCGCTTATGTGCGGGATCATTATGAAAAAACCGAAGTAACGGTTCCGATGAGAGATGGTAAGAAATTGTTTACTGTGATTTACAGCCCCAAAGACAAATCCAAGAAATACCCCATTTTGTTAAATCGAACACCCTACACGGTAGGCCCGTATGGCCAAAACGAATACAAAAAGAGTTTAGGCAACTTTCCTGCAATGATGCGGGACGGATATATCTTTGTCTATCAGGATGTGCGCGGAAAATGGATGAGTGAAGGCGATTTTGAGGACGTTCGTCCCACAAACCTCAGTAAAGATAAAAAAGCAATTGATGAAAGCACGGACACCTATGACGTATTGGAATGGTTACAGAAAAACCTGCAGAATTACAATGGCAAAGCGGGTCTTTATGGGATCTCTTATCCGGGATTCTACTCTACAGTTGGACTGGTTAAGACACATCCGAGCCTCAAAGCTGTTTCGCCACAGGCACCGGTAACCGATTGGTTTATCGGTGATGATTTCCATCACAATGGTGTCCTATTTTTGCAGGATGCTTTCACATTTATGTCGACCTTTGGTGTTCCTCGCCCCAAACCAATTAGACCGAATCAATTTACCAGCAAGATTCAGATCAACGAAGTAGATAAATACAATTTTTTCCTTGAGGCCGGAACCGCCAGAGAACTCAAAGAAAAATATTTTGGCGATTCTGTCCAATTCTGGAACAACCTCTTTAAGCACCCGAATTACGATGATTTCTGGAAAAGCCGTGTTATCACCAATTATCTACAGGACGTGAAACCGGCGGTGATGGTTGTTGGCGGCTTTTTCGATGCCGAGGATGCTTACGGAACATTTAAAACCTATCAATCTATTGAAGAAAAGAGCAAAACAAACAATTCAGTTCTGGTTGCCGGTCCCTGGTATCATGGTGGCTGGGTACGTGCAGCAGGAGATTATCTGGGTGACATCCAATTTGAGAAAAAAACAAGTATCACCTATCAGGAAAAATTTGAACAGCCATTTTTCAGCCACTATCTAAAAGAAGAGGGCAGCTTCTCTCCTGCCGAAGCCAATATCTTTATTTCGGGAAGCAATGAATGGAAGCAATTTGAACAATGGCCACCGAAGAATGTCGAAACAAAAAAGCTTTATTTTCAACCACAGGGTAAACTTGGTTTTGAGAAAGTGCAACGCACAGATTCATGGGATGAATACGTAACAGATCCCAACAAACCGGTTCCGCACCAAGGCGGATTAATCCAGAATCGCACCCGCGAGTATATGGTCGATGATCAGCGCTTTGCGGCCAGTCGTCCAGATGTCATGGTCTATGAGACAGCACCATTGACGGAAGACATCACGATTGTTGGGCCGATCAAGAATTTTCTAAAAGTAGCATCAACAGGTACTGATGCCGATTATATTGTCAAGCTCATCGATGTATATCCCAGCGATGCGCCGAGTTTTGATGGGAAACCGATGGCGGGATACCAGATGATGGTCAGAGGTGAGATCATGGCGGGGAAATATCGAAATGGCTTCGACAAACCGCAGCCATTGACACCGGGCAAGGTGGAAAAAGTAGACTTCGTTATGCCTGATGTTGCCCACACCTTTAAAAAAGGACATCGTATCATGGTTCAGGTGCAAAACTCATGGTTCCCATTGGCAGAACGAAATCCGCAAGTATTTATGGCCCCCTATACAGCGACCAAAACTGATTTTCGTAAAGCAACACAACGCATTTTCCATGATGTCAATAATGCGACCTATATCGAATTTGATATCTTAAAAGATTAAGGATAGTCGACCACTGGATACCTGATAGTGAAAATAAGCCGGTCGCAAAGACATGAGGCCCGATATATTAGTATATCGGGCCTCATGTCTTTGCGAAATACTTTTTTCATTGCCTTAAGTTTCTTCCACGAATTTGTTCTCCGCTGCTTTTATCCCTGTAATCAACAGGACAATAATACTTCCTGCAAGAAAATAAAAAGAGTAATTCCAGGAGGGGTCAACCTCGTGCAGTTTTCCAAAAATTGGTGGGCCAAATGCTGCAATCAGATAACCGACCGACTGTGCCATTCCAGAGATTTTAATTGCATTTGCTATGGTTTTAGCCCTTAAACTAAAAAAGAGAATAGAAAGGCTAAAAGACAAACCATTGGAAAGTCCCAGCAATACAGCCGCAACATAAATTCCCTCCAGCTTAAATAAAAAGAAAATCACGATACTGCCCAGCATACCACCGGCGACAGCAACAGCCATCAACCGCTGGTCTTTCATTCGGTGTGCGATAATAGGTCCGAAAAACATAATGGGAATCATTGCAATCTGAATCAAAAATAACAACCAACCGGTATCTTTAGCCACCATTCCATAGTCGACCAATACTTTAGGTAACCAGGAAATCAGGCTATAATAAATCAATGATTGAATCCCCATAAATATACTGATATACCAAGCCAATCTGGATCTAAAAATATGCCCGATACCGCTCTTCGGTTGTTGCCTTTGGGCAGGAGCAGCATCTTTCGGTCCAGCTAATTGATCAAAAAAGACAGCGATAAGAGCGCATATGGCCAATACGACCCACAGCCCTAAGGAACCCCTCCATCCTAATCCTGTCCATTCCCCAATACGTAGACTAAAGCCCGATGCAAATGCTGCGGTCAGATTCATTGCTACGGCAAAAATTCCCGTCATCAGTCCGATATGATGGGGAAAACTAGTTTTAATATAACCCGGTGCCACCACATTACCCACACATATTCCTAATCCGATCATAACAGAACCTACAAATAAAGGGCCTGTATCCCCCCAGACCCTAACAATAATCCCAACAGCGAGAATGATCAGCCCAAACAACAAAAAGCGATGCATGCCCATAACATGAGAATACTTGCTAACAGCAACCGAACAAGTCGCAAACATAAAAAGAGGAATGGCGGTCAATAGACTGCTTTGAAAACTGTCCAATGTAAGGCCCTCGCTGATCTGTCCCAAAACAGGCCCTACTGCTGTAATGGGCGACCTTAGGTTCGTAGATACCAAAATAACGACAAATACAGATAACCAGCCCCAGGTGACAGTATTTGATTCTTGTAAATTACTATTCATAGAAATTAATTGCTTCTTGTGCATCATGCACATTGAATCCATTCCGCTGTGAAGCGGCAATATATCTTTATGGATTTCTCGACCATGATGATTTGTTGCAAAGATATGTTCAGTTATTTAATTAAATTTGCCATTGATTTAATTTATAACGACATGGGCTGTTCGAATCATATTGCAACAATTGAGGGGATCAAGAAATCTAATTTTGTCTGGTTTGAAGAAAACTGGATTCACGACGATGCGTTGCATACCCATCGGAAAGCACAGCTGATCTATGTCGAGCAGGGTTTTCAATACCTTACCGTGGCGGGAAAAATGTATCTGCTTCCTCAAAATCATGTTGCATGGGTTCCCTCGAATGCGCTACATAAGACCAATTCGCATTCGGAAAGCATCAAGTTAATGATCCTTTTTTTCGATATCGAACAAGACGATCCATTTTTCGAAAACGTTCAGATATTCGCAGCCCCGAAAGTATTACAGGAAATGATACGCTATGCTGAAAAGTGGTCAAAATTAACGGAAGAAAATGAACACGAAAAAATCTTCCTGCACGCACTCCTTAACGAGCTTCCTGCATTCGCAGCGCGGTTATTGCATTTGGAAATTACACTGCCAAGTGAAAACAGACTGCAGACAGTTTTAAGTCACTTGCATGACCACTATACCCATCCCATCAAAATGGAAGAGATTGCACTGTTATCCAATCTCTCCTTGCGTACCATAGAGCGCCTATTTAAAAAAGAAACGGGAATGACACTTGTCAAGTACCAACAATTACTTCGGATCATCAAAAGCCTTGAGCTTTTAAGTATGGGCGAACTGACAATCTCCCAAATCGCCTATAAAGTGGGTTATCAAAGTCTGCAGGCATTTACCAATAGTTTCTATGCTGTTATGGGCTACCGGCCATCTGCATTTATTCAGCATTAATCACTTATTACCTCATCCCTGCGGAGCGTCTTAGCTCATTTTAAATTTCATACACTATTTTTTCAATTATTCAAGAATCATAAGCTACTCTTTTACAGAACCGTCTTTACCCGGATCACAAGAAAGCTGGCGCTATGGTCAATTTTTGCTTTGAGATGATACATTGGCAATAGCGAAAACAGCCCACCTCAAATAATCATTATTTTTGAAATCAGGATAACAACAAGAGTTTGTAGTCTTTTAGCTACAAAAATAATTGCGTAATAAAAAAATATTAAACAACATTTGCATAAGTGTGAAAGACACACTATCTTTGTATCATCATAATTTAGGTTTATAATTGGTTATTTAAGGTTTTCATTCTCCCCGTTTGAAAACCTTTTTTTTGTTCCTACTAATTCATATTAAACACTATTTGATGCTCCTCCTCAGTTTCCCTGTTGTAATATCCTACATAAGATAGAGCAGAAATCTTTCAAAATAGCGTCCCTCAGAAAATCATCACTCAAATTAAATTTCAAAAAATTCAATAATTCTTCAACAATAACGTATTTTTAACCGTATGTTCAAAAAATAGGAAAATCCTATTGGTGGCGTACACATAAAAATACATCGAAAAATAACTATATATTTATGGCAGAACATGGGGATTTACAAATTGCAATATTAATCGATGCGGATAATGTTTCTTATCGAAAGATCGAAGAAATTCTGAACGAAGTCAAACGCTACGGTATTCCTACGATCAAACGGATCTACGGTGACTGGACCAATCCTTATGTCGAAAAATGGAAGGATAAGCTCCTCACCCATGCGATAACCCCTATCCAGCAGTACAGCTATACACAAGGCAAAAACTCCACCGACTCAGCTCTTATTATTGACGCGATGGACATCCTACATTCCGACAGGGTCGATGGGTTTTGTATTGTATCGAGTGACAGCGATTTTACAAGATTGGCTACGCGTCTAAGAGAATCGGGTAAATTGGTGATCGGTATTGGAGAGAAAAAAACGCCGAAACCTTTCATCGCTTCTTGTGACAAATTTATTTATGTTGAGATCTTCGAAAAGAATCCAAAGAAGGAGCCTAACACCAAGAAAAAACAACAAAACCAACCCAAACCGGTACCTGTAGACAATCCAACCAGCATAGCGGTGCTCGATGAAGAGACGCTGGAATTATTAAAAGATACCGTTGATGACACCGCAGATGAAAATGGATGGGCATTTTTAGGGGAAATTGGCAGTCTTTTCAATAAAAGAAAACCGGATTTTGACGCCCGAAATTATGGTTATGATAAGATGTCCCATCTTTTCAAAGCCTATACAGAAGATTTTGAAATCGAAGAACGTAATACGGACAAATCGAGAATAAAACATTATTACATCCGAAATATTATCAAGCGCCCTTTATCTGCTGTCAGCCCTTTACCAACAGCTGAAGACAAAAAAACAATAGCAACCACTGATGCAAAATCACAGGAAGTTACAGCAAAACCTACCAATCAAAATGCGCGAAAAAAAGGTCGCCAAAATAAAAAACCTCAAGATACAGTTGTAGCGGAAAATACCCCAAAAGAGCTTGCAGCAGTTCAACAGAAAGAGGAACAACAATTAGTAGAAAACATAGCTCAAAATGATGCTCCCAATCGTATGTTATTTCCAGCAACAGGAAATAAAATTACAGCGGATGATGCAAAAAAATCGCAAATCAGAATTACCAAAGATTTTAAGCCTTTATTTCCAACGAAATCACAAAAGCTCCGGATCGTTATTGATTCCAATGAGTATGAATGCAATTTCACTTACCGTGGCCGTGGATTCCATGTCCTTAAACTGGGTAAAGATGCCGCAACCCTACTTGGACTAGCGGAAGGTATCCAGCTAGAAATTACGAAACTCAACGAGCATACCTATACATTCCAAAATCAATCCCGCTAATTTTAGCACTGGATAGATTGGAAAGCCACTTGAAGTACGGATTGAACGTAATGTAATTGTTCAATCCGTACTTCAAATTATATAGGATCACGTGCGAGCTCATGTATCTATTGTATCAGCAGCATCTGACCCCCACAGCAGATTAAAATTCACTGAAAACAAGGAGTATATCATTCCTATTTTCCAGCTATATTTGTTTATATTCAGACTGACCTTGGACAAGGGGTGATGACCCCGATAAAAGAATCCAAGGCAGACTAAATGTCGGATCTGATTTACCGACAAATAAATTCATTCTTGTTGAATACAATGGAGATAAAAAAGGTTTTCAATTATATATGGATACTAAGCAGTACCCTCCTCCTTCTCGCATGTGGGCAGCGTAGTGCAGCAGGTTCAGCCCAAATATCGAATAGTCAAAATAACAATACGATAGTCCTGCCTTATGATTCCACAACACGTACTATCCATGTACTTGTTGCATTATGTGATAATACCTATCAGGGAATCGTACCTGTTCCCAAAGCAATAGGTAACGGTCAGGATCCGGCAAACAACCTCTATTGGGGCTGTGAATATGGGATAAAAACTTATTTCAATCGCAGTAAAGATTGGAAGCTTGTAAAAAAGTACAAAGCAAAAGGTGCAATTCTCGAGCGTTTGGTTTATAAACGCAAGTCTGAGAACTATTTCCTTGTTGCGGATGCCTATGATGGCAAAGAGATCAAGCTATGTACAGTTGATTTTCTTCGAGGCTTGCATGGCCAGCTAAAAGATACACTGCAAGTAGACAACAAGATTATCGGAATAGCCGGTAATGCAAAGCTCAATGCTTATATTGGACATGATGGTCTTATGGATTTTCAGCTAGGGGAGCGTTTTAAAAACACTGACCGTCAAAAACGGAATGCGATTATCCTCGCTTGTTATAGTAAAAAGTATTTTGCACCTCATATAGATAAGGAAACTGTAAACCCCATTCTCTGGACAAGCCATTTGATGTGTCCAGAAGCCTACAGTCTCCATGATGCACTAACTGGGTATATAAACGGAGAAAGTAACGAACAAATTCAGGAACGAGCAGCAAAAGCCTATTCCAAATATCAGAAATGTAGTCTCCGTGCGGCAAAGAACCTGTTGATCACCAACTGGTAACAGGTTTATCTTCCACCCGCAAACTCCATCGTGAAATGGTAGTTTTCGTCAATAGGTACTACTTTTCTATCAACCTTGCGCAGATCACGCGCTTCTGCTGTCCATAGAAAAGGGTAAAATGAAAATACCTGATTTCCATCCAATTTTTGTACATCTTCAACCCATTCCTTCCATTTAAATGTTTCATAAAATTGACGGATGTCACCCTTCAATGTCCAATAAATAAAATCAGAATAGCCACACTCCAAACTTTCCCATTGCAAAGTGTCTTGTGCAAAATAATAGACCTGTCCTATGCTCTCGCCCAAAGCTCCGGCATTAATCGCAAAATAGCCACCTAAAACATCATCGGCAATTAGCAAAAAACCACCTTTCTCCCCTTCTTTGTCAAAACTCTTTCCTTTGTTCCACTCCATGATACCCCGATTCAATTTAACTGAACCCGAGCCCAAGATCCGTAGCCATCCGCCATCAATGAGCATTCCACCTGTTTGATGAATAATAGCGCCCATAGGTGATTTTGTGGTAATCTGAGCTCTTAACAGCTCCTCATCTGCGCGTTTTGGATTTCTGGGCAGCACCTCATAAGGATTGCTAGCTCCCTTCATCCATTCTTCGACCAGACCCCATCCCGAATCTGTCGGATTAATCAACTCATTTAGACTCTTCATTCCTTGTGCTTTATGTTCAAAACAAACCGCCCTTATTTATTTTCCTAACTCATCGATTATAGAAAAAAATAAAGTGATTCATCTCGAATTGCCGAAATTACCATAATTCTTCCTGTCATCCAAATCACATAAGTACGTTTGTTAAAGCCCAAAAGGTGATCTGACCATTACTTTACACATAAAAGATACGAACCTTCAAGCAATTTTCGTTAAATTTAAACCATGCAACATGAATTAGAAAAACTTCGGTATCCCATAGGTCGCTTTGCCGTACCAGATCATATTAACAAGCAATTACTGAGCGATTGGATAAAAACAATTGCAGACTTCCCTACCCGCCTAAAATCCGAAGTCAGTGACTTACCGGAAAGTGCATTAGAAAAAAGATATCGCCCAGATGGCTGGACGATCAGACAAGTGGTCCATCATTGTGCAGATAGCCATATGAATAGCTTTGTCCGTTTTAAGTTAGCACTGACAGAAGATGATCCAACCATAAAACTCTATGAAGAAAATCGTTGGGCGCAACTTCCGGATGCACAGCACAATCCGATAGAAAGCTCGCTGCGTCTATTGGAAGGGTTACATCAACGTTGGGAGATTCTTTTGAAAAGTCTAAGTGATGAGCAACTTGAACGGGCCTTTATTCATCCCGTTACCAAAAGATATATTTCACTTAAAGTAAATATTGGGTTATATGCCTGGCATTGCAATCACCATCTGATGCATATTGTCAATGCAAAAAATAGATCGGTCTAATAATAAAGTCCCATTTTTTCAGGAACAGGAGCCCATCCAATGCCTCCTGCTCCTAAAACAAGTTATATGGAAGTTAAAGCGATAGCGCCCACATCATAATGATTAAGGTGCCCAGCCCAAGACCTATAATTCCCGAAATTAAAAAAGTGCGCAGATAATAACCAAAAGTTTTAGTTTTCTTCTGTACAAGATGAATCACACCCACAATCAGGGAATAACCTAAACCTATACCGAAAAATATGATACAGATCAGGTCAACAAGTAAACCGGAGAAATCTAAATTTGCAGCGGACAACATAGTATGGGTTATTTTTTCTTTTTAAAAAGTTTGCTAAAAAGGGAGGCTCCACTATTTCCTTCAGATTTGCCCTGCACATCTTTTCCTCCGCTTTTCGTCTCATCTGTCCAAATCAGCAGCTCCGGTGCAATATCCAGCTCGTGTTGCCGGGCAAAATCCGACCAGTAGGCATGTTTTTCCTGATCCATAAAGTCGGGATCATTTTTATAGTAACCCAATAAGCTTTCTGTAGCAGACTCATAGACACTATAACGGTTTGCCCGCTCAAAATAATGAATGGCTTTTTTACTGTCCTTTTTAAATTTTAAACCCGCATCATACATCAAACCGTAATAAATATTGGAATAGCTATCCGCTTTATCTTTCTTCAGATAAACAAGTAGACGGTCATAGTCATCTAAACTATAATAAATCGAAGCGATATTGCGATTATTTTCGATTAGTTTCAACTCCGCTTTTTTGTAGTAATCCAATGCTTTTTCAAGATCTTCCTCCACATAGGTCCCACTAAAATAGAAGTAACCTAGATTGGATAATGCATAGCCATCCCCAAGATCAGCCCCCTTGCTATAGGCCTCAAAAGCTTTTTTTAGATCCGATGTATAGCCTATGCCATGCTGGTAAAGATAACCGATGCTATTCCAAGAAGCTGCATACCCCTTTTCGGCGGACCGCTCATAGTATGCAATTCCTTTTTTCAGGTCCAGAAAACGCTTATTTTCATTATCGGTATCCGTATAGATACTACCAAGTTCATACATACTGCTTTCATTGTCCTGATCAGCTGAAAATGTAAAGTAACGGATAGCATTTTCGACGTCTCCATTTCTGCAGCAATCCATGGCCATGTGATACAGTGTATAACTATCATAAGCAGATTCAAAATCTACGCCCCGGTCCGATTTCCACTGCGTGAAAAAATGGTCAAAAACCTCAAGTTCCTTTCCTTCCAGCTTGTCCAATGCATTGATATAATATCCATACTGATCTTGGGGCACCTCTTCTAATCCCTCATAGCCTTTATTAAACAGTCGGTCGCCGCGCAACATCATTAGATCTTGGTAATGTCTTACACTACCACAGATAAAATCAAAGGATTCACTCAGTTCTTTACTAGCTGTATCGTAGTAACAATACCGGCCCATCTGATCTTGCAGGATAAAATAATCCATTAGCGCATAGCTGATTGTGGCATAATATGCTGACAATGGAAGCAGCCAGCTTTTAGTCTCCGTGTGATAGATTCCTCTTTCCGATTCGGTTTCGATGATATAACAATTATAGGCACCATTACCAAAATCTGCACCTCCCTGTATAGATTTAATCGTTAGATCTTGCAGCAGAAAATCCCGACTAGCGAGGTCATACAGAAAATATTTGCCTTCCGAAAGGTAATATAATGCACTGAGCCCATTCATGGCATTTAGCACAGCTACATCTTTTACCAACAAGGTACCGTCTGCCGAATGGACTGATTTCTTTTTTTTATTGTTTAAATTGACCGCATAAAAATCAAACAGCAATTCGTTTAAAACCCCCTCTGGATACTCGCCCAATAGAGCACCCTGATTGGAATAATATTTACGTAGTTTGCTGTTCGCTATCGGTTGATAAATAAAGCCCTCGTAGTCCATTTCAAAAGGCTCATCAGAACCTATCGTATGCAAGCCCTTACCTTCGGCATCGATAATGTCATATTTTCCATCCTGCTGTCCCTGATAGAATCCATAAGCAAAATCGTCCAACACCGCATAGTTCAAGGGAATAATTGTAGCGCCAGTCTCCACGTCCACCAAGCCATATTTGCCCGCTAAACTTACTTTTCCTACAATCTTACCACGGCCACGCTGTACAGGCTCTGCAGAGGCGTACATACAAGGGATGGTCTCTTCGCCCTTTCTATTAATATAGCCAAACAAGCTTTCTTTCTCAACAACTGCAAAGCCATTGTAATCAAACTCTCCGATCCCGTCATAACAGGGTTCGACTTTCACCTCACCCTTCGCATTCCGGATCCCCCAACATCCGTTTTCTTCAAAAAACTGGTTATCAAGGCTATCAATCGCCTCCCTATTCCACCAACCCAATCCATAGTTGCTCCACTCAGCCTCTAACATCGCTAAAAAGGAATCATAACCTGAGCGGCTCAAAATAGGATAAAGTTCTGATAACGACTGCTTCTCTATTGCTTTTTCGTAATACAGGTTCTTCTCATAGATTTCAAAAGCAAAATCCTTTGCTTGTTGGCTATGTTTCACCTCAGACATATTAAAAACATCACGCGCATTGATCTGGAAGCATTCAAATGGAAGTCCATGCAGAAAATCGAACATTTTTTCGATGGTCAACAGGACAGCAGCATTGGATATCAAGTTATACTCCTGAATAAGAAGATCGTAGAATTTCCTTAATTTTAAAACACCCGCTTCTTTTTCAGCATATACCAAGGTACCTTTTGCTTTTGGATTTGCGGTAAACAGGGGCAGCAACAAATCTGGAATGACATAGTTCCATTCACCCAAATAAGCATGGAAATACTCCTGATCTTTTTTATCTGTGTTATAAATATAAATTCGATGTGCCATATTCTTTTTTTATTCTTCAATATCAACGTCATTGTTTTTAGCAAAATCCAACCAAAAGTTGTATTTAGTGGAATCTGCAAATGGTCCTTTTTTATAGTAATACAAGAGACGATTGACGGCATAAGCATAGGCCGCGTTTTCGTTTGCCTGCTCATAGTAACGCAGTGCCTTCACCATACTCTGTTTTACGCCCCAACCTTCTTCATACAAAATACCATAATAAATCGCGGCATATTGTCCGTCTCTATCCTTTTTAAGATAGCGTAATAAATTGGCGTAATCCTTCTGTTGGTAATAAATTTCGGCTACCTGCGCATCGTTATTGATACCGTCTTTTTCAGCCTGCTTAAAGTAGTGTAAGGCCTGCTCATAATCCTGTTCCAGATGTTCCCCCTCATAATACCAATTGCCAAGATTGCTCATTGCTTGCGCTTCCCCCAGTTCCGCGGCTTTTTGGTAAGCCGCTAAGGCTTTGGGAATATCAAGCGGCAGGCCGAGACCCGTAGCATAGATGAACCCTAAGTTCGTCCAAGCCTGCGCATGATCTTGTGCTATAGCCTGCTTGTAGAAGCCGATCGCTTTAGGAATATCCAGAAAATCTTCATGATCTGTATCGCAATAGATATTGCCGAGAAGGTATTGGCAGTCAGCGCTACCTCGGGAGGCACCGATAGTCAACAAAGGTATAGCCTCGACTATCTTACCGGCCCAATTTAGTTTCCGTGCTTTTTCATATAGCGTCTCGTTATCGAGGTAAGATTCGTAGCCCGCCCCCTTTCGTTTTGTCCACGCTTGATAAAATTGTACAAAGTAATTCTGATCAGCTCCCTGCAAATTATATTTTTCGGCATACAAACGGCCAAATACTGTTTCAGGGAATTCAGCGATATTTCGTTTTAGATCTACATAAAACAGCTTTTCTCCTTTAAATAAAAGCAAGAATTCGCCTTCGCTTCGCTCCGGATGCGGATCATGGATCGGCGCACTGACGTAATCGTAAAGCGGACTACAGAAATTTACTTTTGTATCAAAATAGCGCATGCCTTCGGGCTGCTGGATGCGCATAAAGTCCATATAGCAATATTCGATTTTCTGATAAGCCCGATCAGGTTCGAGCAACCATTGATCAAGATGAGCTTCATATATTCCCTGCCCTTCAGCACAGGCGATAACGAAGACATCTTTTCGGAAATTTTTGATGCTATCGACCAAGATTTTATCTATGGACCGATCGACTAAGCGGAATAGGTTATGTGCGAGTGCGTAAATCTGCCATTGTTTATTTTTAAGATAAGCGATACTCCGATAATCATCCAGGACGATGATCCGATCAATCTCTTCATCAAGCAAGGTACCATCGGGGTTGATGACTGAAGTCTTCCGCTGCAACTTATTTGGTTTGATCCAAAAGTAAGCGTTGGGGAGAGCCTGTAGGCTATCTTCCAGAAAACTGCCCAAATAGTGACCATCCATACGAAAGAATTTCCGCTTCATTGTACCTTTTTGTCGCTTATAAAAAAGTTTACTGTAATCGTATCCAAAAGGTTCATCCGCAGATTCAGCAATAATCTGTGTTCCATCAGCAGCAAAAAGAAAATAGTTATCCCCTTGCTTTGCATTCAAAAAACCACCGGCAAACCAGTCCAAATCATCATAAGCAGCAGGTAAGGAAAGTTGTTTGCTTTCAATATGCAATACACCGCGCTTGCCTTCGATTTCAACTTCTGCATAGTTAATGCCATCAATAACCTGTGCATCAAATGCCTCAACGTACTGACAGGATACGATCTCCTCTCCCCGCTCATTGATGTAACCAAATAAATGATCCAGTTCAACCACAGCAATACCGGTTTCATTGAACTCAAATATCTCGTCATATTTTGCTTCGACCAGAATATTTCCAAGAGCATCTTTTAAACCCTGTTTTCCATTTTCATCAAAGACTTCCGCCCCCTCCTTCCGAAAAGCATGTTCTTCCCACAGGCCCAAACCATAATCAATCCAATCTGTTTCGAGCATTTCAAGGAAAGTATCGTAACCAGACAGCCGCAAGATCTCCTGTAAAGGATCTAAACTTTGTTGTTCAAAGGCCTGCGTGTATAAAGCTCCTGTCGCCCTGATCTCATCAACCCAGTCACTCGCCTGCTCCGTATGTTTTTCCACATTCATGTTGAAGACATCCCGTGCATCAATCTGAAAAGTATCGAACGGTAAACTTTCCAAAAACTCAAACATCTTATTGACGGGTTCAGCATATTTCCTTTTATAATGCAATTGATAAACATCGGCAAGCAGGGAATAAAAATAACGTAGCCTTGCAATGCCGTCTTCCTTATTGGCATAAAGCTGTGTACCCTTGGCATGAATACCCGAAGAAAATAGCGGGAGCATCAGGGCTG
This sequence comes from Sphingobacterium sp. HMA12, assembly GCF_002933815.1. GTDB lineage: Bacteria > Bacteroidota > Bacteroidia > Sphingobacteriales > Sphingobacteriaceae > Sphingobacterium. The sequence goes on along the minus strand of NZ_BEYR01000001.1, from coordinate 306,313 downwards.
GAATTTCATAATTCCATTCGGCCAGATGTGCTTCAAATGTTTCTTTTGTTTTAGGATTTACGTTATATATATAAATGCGATGTGCCATGATCCGATTGCGTGATAGTCTTAAAAATAAATGGATACTGTTTACCTCAATAGAATCAAAGCAGTAAACAGCATATCTAAAGCAGTAAAAATACAGCTATTATCAAATATTCCGCTTAGCGGAAAACAGGGATTTTTAAATTCGCCTCAAGGCGATTTTACAGAAGCCGAGGCGATTGAACGACATCATCATCGTGATTATCAATCTTTGGATAGTATATCTAACCTATAGAAACCAGCCCGCTGGTCATGTGGTGCTCCATAGAAAAAATTCCGAAAATATACCTGCTGATCTCCTTTCCAAAAGATCTCTTTTAAGGTACATAGTTCAAAATTGTCGTTCCAGTCCAGGGGAATCTGCGCATAGGGCAGATAACTTCCATTTTCCCTTTTTTGCAAAAAATAGCTGGAACATTCCTGTCCGTTAAACATGCCGTTCAATCTATATTTCCTATGCTTTGAGAAATAGACATAGTCCAAATTACCAATCTCCTCGATATCCCATTTTCCCTGACGTAAGTCCAGGGCCTGATCTGTCGTATGCCCCCCTTCCAACAACAAAATTTCTTCGGACGGAAAATATTTTACAAACATATTCTCCAACAGATCAATCGCCCCTTCTGTTTTTCCGGCCTCCAGCAATCGACCATTATTAAATCGTACCTGAGCAATTAAGTTTCCTTCCACAAGTGTGTCGACTTCCATCGCCTTACCCGGAGCATAACCTCCAAATTTAACACGTCCCTGCAAAAGTTTTTTTGCAACTTTTATATCGCTGATTGAAGCAATGGTATCTCTTTTATAATCTGCTTGTTGCTGCTCCTTAAAAAAGCCGATGGAATCTATCTTATAAATCCTGATCATTTTATCCTGAAAGATAAGTGAATCCACAGGTGGCTTCTCCATTGGCGCAACCTTCTTGACGGAAATATTCGCAGCATTTTTCACCTGATTTCTTTGGCATGCCATACACCACGTTAAAATAATGGCAATGCAATAAAGTAATTTCTTCATAACAGACCTATCCTTAAGATATTTTATCCAATATCGTATTTTAACCACACCATACTAAAGGTAAGTCAATATACGATCCGGGACAATTAATATTCGGCTCGTAAAGCCTAAATATTTAAATGTATATTAGGTTATTGATATTTAACAGACGAGCATTGGTATGAAATTATATCCAACAATACTTTCCTTCGTGGTCTTGCTTTCTATATTCAGCTGTAATCCGAAAAAAAAGGGAGACAACGTTGTCGGCACGCCTAGCACAGCTGTCAAAGATATGCCCGTACAAAAGGGTGCCGTAAAGGCGAAAGAAAAACCTTTATTGACCTCCACTGATCCTTTAAAAATTTTTCATAAACTCTATCCGATTGACGTCCTAAAGCCCGAAAGCAAAGATACATTTGAAAAATATGGGATTGAATTTTCGGGTATCTGCTATTCCTGTGATCTCGCGGAGATCAAGGTAGCAAAAGACCTGGTTCAATTTGTGAATGTCTGTGATTCGAATGAAATCTATCAACTCAGGAATTTCAGCTATACCGCCAATGACTCTACACTCCGCATAAAAACCGAGCATTCCGAGTTTATCCTGAGAAAAGTTGAAAAAGAGCCGATTTTTGAGCTCAAGATTATTGGCGAGCCATTTCTTCTAAAAAACAAGAGAATCGCCAAATTCTACACACAGGATATGTTAATTGAACAATTTGAAGTACATGATTGCGGAGACTTTCAAGGATAACTGCACCCTTCAACGGATATGTCCACGGGCTCATTTGATACAGATGAGCCCGTGGGCAGGTGAAGCTGATCAGATTTCAAAGTAAAATCCGGTTTCCTTTAGTTCCTCGTATTTTACTTTGTCAAAGCTATAAATTTTTGCAGCTCTGGCATGCCTATCCTTCTGCATGTCGCTATGATCAATTAGTAAGCCCATACTGAGCATCTTTTTACGAAAATTGCCCCGGTCTATCGAACGTTGAAGAATTGTTTCGTACAAGTTGTGCAGCTCGGGTAACGTAAATTGCGCTGGCAGCAGTTCAAATCCGATCGGCTGGTAACGGATTTTACCTTTCAGTCGTTCGACCGCAACAGACAAGATGTGCTGATGATCAAATGCCAAATCAGCCACCTCTTCCAAACTAAACCATTGCACCGCATCGATGTCAAGTCCCGCCTCTAGCGTATATTCGGTCGTTTTGACCAACGCAAAATAGGCTATACTGATGACCCGCCCTCTTGGATCGCGGTTCAGCTCTGAGAAAGTATAAAGTTGCTCAAGAAAGATATTACTTAGCCCGGCTTCTTCGGACAGTTTACGCAGCGCACATTCATCCGCAGTTTCATCTTCCTGAATAAAACCACCGGGAAATGCCCACTTCCCTAAATAAGGTTCTATAGCCCGTTTGGTCAATAACAATTTAAGCTGATTTTTCTCAAAACCAAAGATCACACAATCGACTGTAACTGCGGGCCTGGGATATTCGTAGTTATATGTTTTTAGAATAGCGACCATTATGTTATAAAATTACGTCAGTGGACTTTTTGATCTGTATACCATACTTTTCTTGTAGTGACTCAAAGGCTTGCCGTGTAGAATCTTCGAAACCAGCAATAGGTGACATACAGTCGATCAGTAAGGTAATGCGGGAGGTAATCGCTTTATCCTCTCCGAAATATTCCAATATCTGTGCTGTAGATGCCAATACACAGTGACTTGATGCCTGCCCAGCAATATAAATAGCATCATAAGCCCGAATAGCTTCAAGTACAGCGTGATTGACAAATTTATTGTTATCATATTCAGCCTTAATGATACCATACATTTCAGTATAGGGATCCTGTCCTTTATAGACTAAGAGAGGTTTGGACTGGCGCAGGACACTATGAAAATAGAGCATATTGGCAAATTGACTTTCCAGTTGTGCCCCTGAACTGCCTTCTAAACAATGGTATGGCCAGATGCACAGTTCCTTTTTTCCTTCGGTTTCTAAATTTTTAAGATAAGCTAACGATTTTTCCAGCGCTTCCACATGGGAAACAGTCCAAGTCCCATTCATAAGATCCTGATAACGGATGACTGTAAATGGCTTGGGCTGATTTCCTTTCTCGTCCACCCACCAGTTTGCATGAAAGATCTGCAATACCGAATGACAGTCGAGGCTGCACATGACCTGCGTCAAAGAAGCCATATTGTTGTACATCCATTGGGTCAGCCGTTGTACATCAGCACGCGAACCAGCTACTGGTAGACTGCCAACGGATTCCATAAAATCGTTTTGTATGTCAATAGCCAAAAGCAGTGTCCGTTTTTTATCGGCAGAAGCAGGCAGGATTTGTTCCTCCCCTGCCAATGACAATATAGACGGAATATGATCTCTTTTTTCAGATGCTATATGTTTTACATCAACGATCTGTTCATATCTTGTTTTCATCTGTTAGTAATTATATATTGTATGTGTCCTATTTTCACATTCCTTCAAGTAAGGAAATTTAAAACCTAACTGATTTCTAGCTTTAGGCTCTCTACTAGCCCTTGAATGTTGGAATTGCTGCAAACTTGTGGGCAGACTGTTGTTGACGGCTATGGATCAGCTCATCTATCTCGGGTTCACCGGATGTTCCGGTCAGAATATATGCATCAATCTGTGCATAACTCATTCCCAATTCCTCTTCATCTGTCTGACCTTCCCATAGACCTGCTGAAGGACTCTTATATTGAATGGATTCAGGGACACCCAGATATTTTGCCAGAGTATATACTTCTTGTTTGGTAACCATGGCCAGAGGATTAAGATCATAAGCACCATCTCCCCATTTGGTAAAGTAACCTACAGTCGCTTCGGCCATATTGCCGGTACCGATCACAAAACGGCTCCCCAATTGTGCAAATTGATAGAGATAAGTCATACGGACCCGTGGCCGAATATTGGCCAAACTCAAGACACGGTTGGATTCGCTTGACGCTGCAATATAGGCTTCATTATTGATGGTCAGCGCATCGACCGCAGGCTTGATATCAAAGATATGGTAAGGGAAATCAAATTTTTTGATAAGCTCCATGCCATGTGCATGGCTCTTGCTATTGTTCATATCACTACCATAAGGCATCATAACCAAATGGACATCCACGTTGGCCAAGTGACATAAGCAAGCAACCACACTACAGTCAATACCGCCACTCATGCCAAGCACCAAACCTTGACGGTTTGCTGCATTCACCTGTCCCGCAATCCATGATGCCATTTGTTGTGCATAATGTTCAACGTTTTCATCATTGATGAAAAACGGTTTTCTTAGGTTATTTTCCATATACTCTTATTGATTCTGTTTGTAATCTGTTTCTTATTTCCTTAAAACGAACGGTGCTGACAAAGACCCCATCCACAAAACATTCTTTGAGCAAGTTGCTATCATTCAATTGTTCGACGGTCATTGGATTGAGATCATCTATCAGGCGAAAATCATTGTTTTCGAATACAACGGCAACTATGCCCTTTTGGGATTTTTTAAAATTACCGGTGTCTGTGGCCGGTCTTTTTTGAATAGCTTTAAACTGACCGTTAACAATTTCGGCCGTTCCCTTTAAAGCAAAGCCAAAGGTATCTCTTGTGACATACTGATAGGTATAGGATCCTATTCCAAGGATTGTATTGGTCGAAGCAAAACCTTTCGCCATCAAACCTTCGCAGATCTTAGCTGCCCGCTCCACGGTGATGGAATCGCCATACACAACACCGATATGGGGATCAAGTTCTTTAAAACCTTTCGCATTGACCGTCCCCCCAAAGAGTTCAAATAAACGTTCGACAATCCCTTTTTGAACTGTTTCGTGGTCAGCCTCCGGATCACCACAAATTATCTTAACAGGATCGCCACTATCCGGCCGAATGACAACTTTACCTTCCCGTCCCATGATCAAATCTTTCAATAGTGGCAATACATGATCCACAACGTGCCATAGATCATAGGTATCGGACACAATCGAAATGTTTCCACTCGGATAGACCTCCGTAATCAAATGGCGGAAGGCCTCCACTTCCTGTTCACCGTAAGAACACATCACACTATGCTCCGTTGAAGGCGTGTACATCATCACATCACTTGTGGCACCATAATAGGTCTTAAGGTATTCCCGAACTGACAGCGTTGCTGAAACACCGAAACTCAGTAAATGCCCGCCGGCTGTGCGATAAGCAGTTTCTGGCGATCCCATACCACGCATGGAGAAGTCTCCAGCCTGTGTGAATACTTTATTGATGTCGCCTGTTTTTTCAGCAAAACCCGTCAACAATCTTTTGTATTGATCCGCAATAGTCGCAGCAGTCATCGGTGACCAGATATAGGCAGAGAGTTGCGTTTCGAGGTAACCCGGCAACCAGAAGAAATCTGGATGGGTATTCTCGATCGTAAACATAGGTACCCCTATCGGCACGAGACTTCCTTCCTTCAAAGCTTTCACCTTGATCGGAAGATATCCCAAGCGATGTAAATTGCGTATATGTTCTGACCGATGTGTGTCCGCAAAATTACGATTGGTCATTGCGAACACTTCACGGATGGCTTCTTCGTATTGTTCGACAACGGCATCCTCCGGCTGGGCGAAGAAATATTCATCGAAAGAATGGCTGATTTCAGCCAAGGCACCCTGCAAGCCGAAAAAGACAACATGGCTTATTCCTGCGATACGCGACATCCGGGGAGTCCAGGTTTCGTATACCCACGCTGTATGTGCCGGATACTGATCCTTGTGACACAATTTGTATCCGTCCGTCCAGAGAATCGGATTTTTGCTCATCGCTCTAAACATAGCTTTCAGTTGTTAAATTGATATAATTTAATTTTGGATGCGTCGTGTCCATCATAGAATCTGTCGTGAAAACAAGGTCGATCGGTGAATCTTCCTCTAGCAAAGCCCCCTTGAAAATCCTTGGCTCACAGTGTGTCACCAACAGATAAATCTCACTTGCTCCCATCTCCTTAAGAATTTTTCCCGCCCAGAGAAATGTTCCTCCTGCAGAGCATAAATCATCGACAATAATGCATTTCGCTCCCTTTACAATGTTTCCTGTTTTCAATTCCATCGCTTCGATACGCCCGGTTTGTGGATTGCGTTGTTTTTCAAAGACACAGGCATCGTCATAACCGCTATTTAAATACCGTGCCGCCGCCCCTTTATCCGGAAATACAATTCGGTCATTGTCCGAGAAATTCAGTTTTTCCATCAGTTTCGGCAGCCAGTCCAAAGCAGGATAGATTGCTATGCTATTTTCCAATAATGTGAGGGTTGTTTCGGAATGTGGCTCAACAACATAAACTTTATCAAACTGTAAACTATTGATAAATGCAGCGACATATTTTAGCGTAAATAGATCCCCCTCAATTTTACGGTCCATACGACTATAGGGCATATAACGAATCCATAATTTACAGCTTGCACCTGCTTCTTCAAGTCGCTTCTTGACAAAAAACAAACGGATCAAATCGCCATCTTCCTGATAGGTAAATTCAAGCAGGTTTTCCGCTTTGATCAACTGATCGAAATCTTTCACCTTCGTTTCCCCATTTGGAAACTGTTCGGTGATGAGCTGATGTTTATTTAATACAATCATAGTTTCATTTTTTACAACCACTCGATTTGAGTACTTTTTACTCAACAAAGATGCGCATTATTTTTACTTCGACAAAGTTTATTGAGTAAAAAATACTCAATAAACACAAGTAAAAATATAACAAGCTGATTATTAACTAAATAATTTAAAATATAAAACTATTAATTCATTTAAACATAAGGTTATCCTATACTTAAAATGACAATATAGTTCAATTATCGTAGAACGGCGTGAAAGTAAGAAAACAAAAAGATGGAGAAAGTCGCAAAAAATTGGCTGAATATGGGGATAGCATCTTTCATTGAAAAGCTGATCTTTGTCCTTGAGACAAACAGTCAAGCGAATTGATCACAATCGTTGACTGTCAAAAAGGATAAAATATTCGCATGAACACATCAGATTTAATCAATAAGGATATCGAAGCTATTTTACAAATTGAATATCAGGACATCACGCAGCTGGTCAAAGATCATCAGGACGTTCCGATCAGCGAGGAAAATCAGGAAGCTTTATATGCCTATAACCTGCTTTATATGAATATACATTCTTTATCGGAACAGGAGTATTTTGATGCGTTCAATCAATTAGGTGAAAAATATCCCAATTATGGTCTCGCGGGAGAAAATGACCACAGCAGAACAATTGCCGAACTGGAAGGATCGAAACAGGCACTCAGCCAATTAAGTTTACAAACCCAGCAAGGGCAATATTTACTTCAGCTCAAACTCAGCGTTATTGACCTGGATATACAAGTGTATCAAAAATTGATGCAATTGCCGATTACACCTGCCATTCAAGCAGAAATAGACCTACTGGAATCAGATGCCTATAAAATTATAGATGAAATCAACACCATTTTAGTGCAATACGATGATGAATAAATTTTATTTCATTCGAACATTGTTCTTGAAAACCTCAGCGTACATTTCGTGTTTACTCCTCAGTCTAAGTACACTGTTAATGCCACTAGAGGCCTTGGCGACTTCTCAAGATCAACGGAGACAACAACCATTCAGTTCTTATTCCATCACTGACGACGGTTATTTACATTATAATCTCCAGGTAAACGATAGCAGCTATCTTGCAATAGCACTGAATCTGCATAAGCTATTCCCGGGCACCAATGTGGAGAATCTGCGTATGAAACGATACGAATTAACCGATTCTGAACTTAAAATCAATAGTTATCAGGGAGCTTCTGTCTCCATCAGTTATCAAATTACTGACGACAAACTCAAAATATTAAGAACCAAAAATCTACCGCTCAAACTTAGATTAGACAACCATTTGTTTTCTTTGAACTTCATCAGTGAACTGGAATCTTTATTTACAGTAAACGATTTACATCAATTGAAGCAGCTAAACTGGGGGACCATACCCAAGGAAAATATTCTTTTATTTTTAAGCCAAGAGAATGACTTCTCCAGCACAGCGGAGTTTGGCCACAATGCGATCCACAATATTTTAGCAAGTAAAAACTATGCTTTAGCCAAGTTTTTTTACACCTTGTTTCTGTCGAAGAATAAGAATTTCAATGACTTCGAATTACTGAAAACAGCTATTGAACAGGATGATCTTGATTTTATCCAGAAAACGTCCCTAAATAGCTTAAATATCTTAGGGATAGATGAGGTCCGATTCGACTACAGTTTTACACAATGTACCTTACTCGGTAAAGCCATACTTCAAAAAAATAAGGATATAGCACGTTACCTTTTAGACAGAGGGGCTTCAACAGAGAATGTGTACAAATACGAGTCTGAGGCACATACAGCAGCTCAGCTCACAGAAAAGATGAAAGCTAAAAAGCTGTCTGATCTTTTTAAATAAAATTTACGTGACCTTCCAGTTGTATAGCCATTAAAAGAAATGACAGGACTTTACAGTGACTCATATCTGTGGCATGCAACAAATAACTATCTTAACATGATAACTATCCACTGGAATAACAGGAGTTTAACAACAATTCGTAGTCATAACATACGAATAACCGCTTAAATAACGTTATCAACTCATTACGGGCAAATAATCCGTAAATTAAGCCGGTATGTTTTACCGCGTGGTGGAATAAAACACTTATTGGAGATTTAATCATGCTATCTTAAAGCATTACAACCATGAAAAAAAAAGCTGTATTTGTCCTATTGCTAATTTGTAGCCTCATGATCGGACGGACTTATTTCCGGATCAATGAAACAAGAGCCGAAACTACTTCTACTGACAAAAACGTTTCAAACCGTTCAATTTTACCGGAATTAAAAGATGGAGACATGATCTTTCAATCCTCGATCTCGCCCCAATGTAAAGCTGTACAACTGGCGACACACTCACCCTATTCCCACTGTGGATTAATTTTTCATGAACAGGGAAAACCATATGTACTGGAGGCTGTTCAGCCCGTAACAGTTACCAGCTTGACGGATTGGATCGCTCGAGGAAAAAATAAACATTATGTCATCAAACGGCTTAAAGAAGCGGACAAAGTACTATCGGCAGAAATTTTAGCTAAAATGAAGGGAATCGGTAAGGGATTTTTGGGTAAAAATTACGATGCTACATTCGAATGGTCGGACAATAGAATTTATTGTTCGGAACTGATCTGGAAAATCTACCAGCGGGGGGCCGGAATTGAAGTAGGCAAACTGGAAAAACTCAAAGATTTTGATCTCAATAGCGCCGAGGTCAAAAGCAAACTCAAAGAACGTTACGGCAATCAGATCCCTTTGGAGGAAACAGTAATTTCACCGGCCTCGATTTTTAATAGCGATCTTTTGATAACGGTAGCAAGCAACTAAACAAGCCCTACACGACATCGGCCTCAAGCTAGCCTGGGTTTTGCAGTTTAACGGGAGTGCCACCATTCAATTTACTCTGTTCCGCAGCATCAATAAAAGCACAAATTGCTAAAGTTTCCCGCTCATCCACAGGACTTTCCCCTGTTTGAAAAAAAGGAAGTATACGATCGAGCAAGGGACCATAACCCATAAATTGCCCCAGATGAACAATCTGATCTTTGAGAAAGACGGTACCACCAAAATCGTCCTTCCCTTCGCGAATACCACGAACCGAGGCAATCCGGCCATCATCCCATTGACCAATGTACATGGACGTCCCTCTTTCCTGTACCGTTCGCACCGTTATACAGCCCGGTCCCATTAAGGCAAACAACATTTCCACCGCATGAATTCCATACCAATACAGATCCTTGTGCGACGGATCCGTGACAGCCGGACTATAGACATCAGCTCCAACAACTTTACTTTTATCAAGCTCCTGCAGGCCGACAATGTAACGTAATGAGCTGGAGGAAAAAACAGGGCAACCGTACTTCCGGGCAGCTTCAAATATTTTTAGGGCATCGGTATACGAATTGGCTATAGGCTTATCGATAAACAAGGGTTTTCGAGCCCCGAGGACCTCAAGAGCCTGTTGTAAATGCAGGTTTCCATCATTCGTCTCCAAAAATACATAATCCACTTGTTTGAGCATCTGAGCAATGCTGGAAACAACCGAGACGCCATATTGCTGAATTTCGGCCGTGATCTTGGGAATACGCTCCGCGCTAAGCGCGATTGTTTTACTACCATAAGGATAAGCCGCAACAACCGAAAATTGCCCATATAAACTATCGGCACTCGCCGTATTGATCGCCTTTGTAAAAGCAATGGAATGCGTACTGTCCAAACCGATAATACCGATTTTTTTCTTCTTCGTCTTTGGTAACATCAGGTTGAGCCCTTCCTCCGAAAAATCCGCCTTTGTTTGAAAAGAAAGCCCCAAAGGTAATAGAGAAAGTAAGAAATGCTTTCTATCCATTGGACTCATTCAATAAGGAAACAGCACTATTCACCAAAGCCGAAATCGCCGTCTTAAACGCTTTTTCATCAAGATTGAACTGCGGATTATGAAGCCCATATTGGGTATTGATACGGTCATTATTCGTACCGACCAACATAAATAAAGCGGGGTAGCGGTATGAGTAATAAGCAAAATCTTCTGCTGCCATCCAGATTTCCAGATCCTGCACGACTTCATTTCCCATGCTCCTTTGTAGGATATTTTTTACTTTCTGAGTCAATTCGGGATCATTATTTAATGCGGGATACCCATGACGTACTTCCACATCCGCTGTCGCACCCAAGGCCTCGGGCAATGTCCGTGCAATTGTCGCTACAGTCTCCAACGCCTCCTTGCGCCAGGTTTCATCCATGGTACGGAAGGTACCAGCCAACTTGACCTCTTCGGGAATGACATTCGCCGCTCCATCGCCGATAAAACGGCCAAAAGTCAATACGGATGGAATATCGGGGTTTGCCTTACGGCTGACCAGCTGCTGTAAGGTGGTCAGCAGCTGAGCGGCAATCATAATTGGATCGACGGCCCGATGTGGCTCGGCCGCATGACCGCCACGTCCTTTAATGGTAAAATAAAACTCATCGCTTGAAGCCATAAACCGCCCCGGGCGTAAGCCTATTTTCCCTAAAGGTACGCGTGGACTCACGTGCAAACCCAAAATAGCTTTGATCTTTCCACCGAAAGACTCCAAGATACCAGACTCCAGGATCTGGATCGCACCTCCGGGAATCTTTTCTTCCGCGGGCTGAAACAAGAGCACAATTTTTCCTGAAAACTCGGTTTTATACCCCTTTAAGACAGTAGCGACACCCAATAGATTTGCCGTATGAAAATCGTGACCACAAGCGTGCATAACACCTTCATTTGTGGACTTGTATAACACATCATTCTGCTCGTGAATAGGTAATGCATCAATATCAGCTCTCAAAACCACGATATCGTCACTTAAGGACTTTTCGCCCTCAAGCACGGCAACCACACCTGTATTGGCAACAACTTTAAACGGAATATCAAGCCGGGTTAACTGCTCCTGGATATAAGCACTGGTCTCATATTCCTGAAAAGACAGTTCAGGGTTCTGATGGATATGCCTGCGGATTGCAACAATCTCCGGGAAAATAGCTTCAATTTCAGTGTCTAATTCTTTCAACATAGCATTCATTATCGATGTATTGGTAAAAAAGATATTTCAGTTACGATACTTTCATAAGGAATCGTCCAACAAGTTAAGTTAAAAATAGCGCACATAAAAATACAGCACCATCACTGTAATAATGATCCACCAAAGCGTTGGATTCCGAAAGCCACGGTAAGAAGCTCGATCCCCTTCGGGCATCTGAAATGAATCGCGTGTCAATATCAGGTTTTTCAAACGCACTTCCGAAACGGCCGGTGTACATAGACTGACCAGTACACAGGCGATCATACAGGTCCAGAACACAATGCCGGTTCTGTTAAAAAATGGCATGTCAGGAAGTAAATACTCCAAAAGCAACGAAAGTGGAATGGTCAATAAGCCAGCCGTTAATGCGCCCTGTGCCGTAGTCCGCCTCCAAAAGACCCCCATCAGAAACATGGTAGCTATACCCGGTGTAAATAAACCATACAGATTCATCAGGTAGAGGAATACAGGTTTGTCGGAATAACTAATCAATATCACAGCGCTCATAATACCAAGTACAATAATGACGACTCCTGCACGTTTACCAAAACGGATCGCTTGATCATCAGAGGCATTTTTATTGATGTATTGACTGTAAATATCTACCGTGAGTATGGTTGTACAGGAATTTATAGCACCGGAAATATGGGACATAATCGCAGAGATGAGACCAGCCATGACCAGCCCGATCAGCCCTTTAGGCAACAGTGTTTCTACGAGCGTTGCAAATAACAGATCCGGCTGATCTAAATGCGGTAAAAATTTGGGTGCTACCAAAGCCGGGATTGTGATGATCAGCGGTACCAGAAATTTAAGATAATCACCGAAAATAACCCCCATACGGCCATGCCACTCATTTTTTGCGGCCAATACACGCTGAACAATAAATTGATTGGTCGCACAGTAGAATACGCTGATACAAAGCAAACCGCCTAGATACATTGTCCAGGGAAAGTCGGGATCAGACGCCGGATAGAACATCTTCCAGTCTTTGGATGATTCCACGACGGACTGAAATCCGCCCGCCGCATTGATGGTTGCAAAGGTCAGGACGATACCGCCGAGCACCAGGATAACTAGCTGCACCATTTCGGTCCAGATAACAGCTTTCAACCCTCCTAATACGGTATACAAGCCCGTCAAAATCGCCATCCCGAAAATACTATACAGAATGGGAACACCAAATAAAGCATGTAAGGAGAGCCCACCCAGATAAAGCACTGCACCGATTTCTACAAAAACGTAAGTAAATAAGATCAAGATCGCATAGAGTACCCGAGTAGCATTTCCATATCTTTTTTCAAGATATTCGGGAATAGTATAAAAGCCATTGCGTATGTAGAAAGGTAGAAATATCCAAAGCAACGCATTAAAACCGATCAATATGGCACCCCATTCCAAGGTGATGGCCACAAACCCACGGCTATAGGCCGCTCCCATGGCGCCGACAAGATGATGACTACTGATATTTGCGGCAATAATACTCCCTCCGATCATCCACCAGGGCAACTTATCACCAGCCAAAAAATAGTCCCGTTTGGACGAGGAACTTTTTTTCGAGGCATATAATCCCAATACGACGATACCGACTATATATACTGCAAAAATAATGACATCAATCCAATCTAGTTTCATCGGTCAGTAATGTTTGAATCCCTAATTTCGTTTGTTCAATAAGTATCTCGAGGCTACCCCGTTCATAAGGGCTCTGCCATACGGCATAGATATCTTTATCATAGAGCTGCGCTGGCGCGAGGTAGCCCACATAACCGTTGGCGATATTAATAAAGACAATGGTATGGTTGGGAAATTCGGCCCGTATAATCGATTGGTAACAAGAGTATGCCTCATTGGCCTGAGCCACCAAAATAGCATCCCCCATTTTCCAGAGCCATACCGGAATGCTCGCTTCCCGCTGATCGGCAATGGTCTTGCGGGTATTGTATTTTCGCCAAAGGCGGTCTTTCATAACCCGATCCGAACAGCTTTCATACTCCTTGAAAATAGATTCAAGGCTCGGTAAGTTTTTGTAGGGCACCTGTACAGTATGCACAAGCTGTTTGAATTCAGTCGGTAACACCTGTTTCTGAAAGCTCCAGCAAGCCAAAGGTGCTCCCGAAATTAACGCTTTGTCAAACGCCCAACGCTGAGCTGCATGATCCTCCTGCGCCAACGTCGCAAGCACCGCATAGCCCAACTGTCGACCATTGGCTTCGACCAAAGCAGGATCTTTGACATATTGACGCTTGGGAGCCAGATCACCTGATGCGCCCTGTAGGAACAAACAGGGAACTTTCACGACCGCTTCCACCGTATGCCGCATTTCACCAACAAAATCCGGAGAAAGCAGTTCATTTTCGTAGGCAAAGCTCGTTGGATGACAGGCATAATTGCAGATCAACGCTTTCAATTTTTCGGTGTTATCGTATACACGTCCGAGCAATAAGGTATGATCAGCTTCTTTTACAGGATTAAACCCGATGAGGTATTCGCCATTAAGTTCCAGATCCCGATTACAGGCCAGATCACATACCCCATAACTCCAATGTAAACTTCCTTCGAACAATTCATCCTTTGCCCGCTGGATACAGCTGATCGCCTGCGCTTTTAAGAATTCGAGATAAGGAGGAATCAACTCACCTCCGGGTTGATGTATGTCCGTAGAACAGATACTGGGGCCAGCATGCGTATGTGAAAGTGTAAAGACCAGCTGTGATGCTGTCAGATTGAAATGATCAAGCAATGCAAAACGCAATGTCCGTTCGTCTTCCGCATTTTTCCACCAGCCCAGATCGGCTGTCAATAGAATGGCAGGTGGAGAATCAATAGGCGCCATATAGAGACAATGCATTAGCAAGGGTTGGTGCACACCAACAGCCCGATCAGCAGTAGCAGCCCCCCAATTGCGCGAATAGATCCCTAAGGTAGGCGTGATATCGCATTGGCCAAGTCCAATTTTAGCCTGTAAACCACCTGTTGTTTCTTTTCTTGGATCCTTTTGTTCCATGATCTAAGGTCTAATTAATGAAAGCCCCCCGTCCAGTACAATGCTTGTCCCCGTCATCTGTCTGCAATTGTCAGAGCATATCCAAAGCACCTGTTTGGCAATTTCCTCCGCTTCGAGGATATCCCCCAGCGGTACAACCGTGGCAGCCTTTTTTTGAAGCGCGGCATCCTTGGACCAAACCACTTTACTCAATCCCGCATTGACATAACCAGGCGCAATTTCGTTGACGCGAATTCCATCAACAGCATATTCGAGTGCCATAGCTTGACAAAGCATCCGTAAACCAGCTTTGGAAACACTGTATGCCGGCAGGTTCTGATGCACGGCATGCCCTGCCCAACTACCCAAAAAGACAATATTTCCCTGAACACCAGTAGCAACAAATGATTTAGCACAAGCATTGGCCAAGAAAAAAGCACCATCCAGATTGACTGCCATTTCGTTTTTCCATGCCGTATTGCTGAGCTCCCGAAAGTTTTGGATTGTGACACAGGCCGCATTAGCAATACAGATCGCTATTGCTCCAAGCTCCCGCTCTATACGATCAACCCAAAACTCCACCTGATCAGCATCTGTGACATCAACCTGATCGTAAAATAAGTTGGTCTGAGATTCATCGAGCAAAGGCCACCGCTCTTTCGCAAGCGCTGGCACAAAACGATCCGCAATACAGACAATTGCCTCCGCCGTCAGGAAAGCCTCGGCTATTGCCCTGCCAATATCACCAAGTCCACCACTGATCAAAACTACTTTGTTTTTATATTCTGCTCTCATATCTACTTAAAATCTACCAGTCACCAACACTGCCATCTTTGTAAAACGTACGCTGTAAAATTTCCTGTTGGAACGGGTGTTTTTTCACTTCTTCTTCATTGATTTCAATCCCCAGACCGGCGCGTGTATTCGGAAGGACAATGCGGCCTTTTTCTTGCACCGTAAATCCTTCACTGACGACATCTTGCCGCCATTCAACATCTTTGTGAACACTTTCACAGATAATGTACGAAGGTGTTGCGAAGCCCAACTCGATAGAGGCAGCAGTGCTTACGGGTCCCTGTGGATTATGCGGCGCCATAGACACGCGATAAGCATCCGCCAAAGCAGCTATTTTACGGGCTTCGGATAAACCACCGCAATGGGTAATATCAGGCTGAATAACACTTACCGCACGTTTTTCAAGCATATCCCGAAAAGCATGCACACCGATCAGGCGTTCGCCGGAAGCGATAGGTGTCGCTACTGCCCGTTGGATCAGGGCAATATCCTCCATGGTTTCGGGCCAGCATGGTTCCTCAAAAAAGTACAGACCATAAGGTTCTAACGCTTTGGCAAATTGCATCCCCATGCGTGGACTAGGACGCGCATGGCAATCTACCATAATATCGATATCGTCACCCACGGCATCCCGCATTGCCTTTACACAGGCTTCAGCATATTTAATCGGACGAAGCCCTTCCAGGGACATCGTTTCCGGAACAGCCATGGATTTAAAAGCCGTAAAACCCTCATCAACAGCTTTCAAGGCAAGATCACCAAACCGTTTAGCGTCGTCCGGTGCTGTTTCGTAAAAATCTTCCATTCGGCCACCACCCAAATGACAATAGAGACGGATATAATCTCGTACACGACCACCCCACAATTCATGACAGGGCACATTATGAATTTTACCTAAAATATCCCATAGGGCAATGTCAATACCACTGATAGCCGTTCCGCGGACAATTCCGTTCCCATGCCAAAAATGCTGGCGGTACATCATCTGCCACAGATATTCAATGCGGCGTGGGTCCTCGCCGATCAATAGCTGGGAAATATCTTTAATTGCACCAACGACACTTTGCGTATGCCACTCCAGCGTCGCTTCACCCCAGCCCCAAAGTCCGGGCTGATCAGTTACAACTTTAACAAAAATCCAATTTCGCATGCGCGCATGACATACAAAGGTTTCGATAGCGGTTATTTTCATAGTCAGGGTTACAAAGTTTTTATTACACGTGCTGTCGCTTCTAAGGTCCGGTCGATATCGTCTTCCGTATGTGCAAAGGAAATACTCCCCTGTTTAATTGCAGCCGGGAAATTAAAAATTCCTTCTTTTATGAGATTTTTGCGGTAGCGGATATCCAGTTCGAAATCGTGATTATCCAAAATATCGTGAAAATTAAGCGGCGCATGATCCATAAAATAAGTACAGAAGGCCGAGCCTTGACGAGCGACAAAAAATGGTACACCTAATTTAGGAAATATTTCCTGATATCCCTGTTCCAAACGTGCGCCCAAACGTTCTACATGCTTATAGACTTGGTGCTCAGGACTAGAAAGTTTTTTCAAAGTTGCAATTGCCGCAGCTGTTGTCAACGGGAAAGCATTGAATGTTCCCGCAATCATGACCCGCTTAGCTTTATCTGGATCAACAAAATAATCCATGTACTTTTTCTTTCCCGCTATTACACCCAAAGGATAACCATTCGCCACTGCCTTTCCAAAGGTGGAAAGATCTGGCTGAACACCACAAATGGATTGATAACCGCCTAAAGCATGTCTAAATCCGGTCTTTACCTCATCAAAGATCAATAGGAACCCTTGCTCATCTGCAAGCTCGCGAAGTCCTTCCAAATATCCTGGTTGCGGTTTAACGATACCGATATTCTGTAAAATAGGTTCCAATAAGATGCAGGCTACTGAATACTTCTGCAGCACGTAGCGAACACTATCCAGATCATTGTAATTGATGACATGCACCAGATCACTGTGGTTTTTGGGAACCCCGGCACTCAATGAATCAAAGGGGTATTCACCTGGACTTTGGTAAGATCCGATATCCAGTTTTTGGCTGATTACATTGCAGGCCACATCATTATGCCAACCATTGTATCCGCCCTGCATGACAATAATATGATCGCGCCCTGTCACGGCACGGGCGATCCGGATAGCATGGTAAGTAGCCTCGGATCCCGTTGTCGTGATCTGCACGCTCTCGGCATTGGGCACCGATGCACAAAACAGTTCCGCAAACTCCCCTTCCAATAAAGTAGGACCTGCTCCCATCAGCACCTGCTCTTCTTGAAGCGTCTTCAATACCGCAGCATTGACATCCGGATCATTATGACCAAGAAAGGAAGCTGCAAATCCAGCCTGATAATCGATATAACTATTTCCGTCGATATCCTCCACATAACTACCTTTTCCCTTAACGAAGCAGATATTGGGATCCGACTTTCTGTTCAACGATACCACACCACCTGGTATCCATTTTGCATTTTCGCGCAGTAATGCGGCTGATCTTTCGTTTTCTTGCATGCTTATTAAAAGTTTTGCTTTTATTATTTTTATAATTGGAGTACTGCCTCGCACCTAATCTGTGATACAGCAATCTTGTATTTAAATACACATCATTTTATGTATACCAAATTACAATATTTTTGTATACATTTAAAATAAATTTTAAAATAATTCAGATGAATGTACTTATTGACGGCCTACACTTTCCGGAAGGCCCCGCCTTTGATCAGCAAGGCGATATATGGCTGGTAGAAAAAGAAGCCGGCAACCTAATCCGCTACAGAGATAACAAGCACGATCGCATACAGGTTGGCGGACATCCCAACGGGATTGCTGTTGCGCCAGACGGAACGATCTGGTTCTGCGACGCATTACAAAACAGCATCCGCAGGTATAACCCTGCCAACAGCAGCTGCGAAACCCGCCTTAATGAATTGAACAACAAAGCATTAAAAATGCCCAACGACTTATGCTTTGACAGCAGCGGAAACCTGTTATTTACCTGTCCGGGAAGCGAATTGACAGATGGAACAGGCTACATCTGCTGCCTACAGACCAATGGCACTGCTCATGCAGTCCATCAGAACATGTACTATCCGAACGGACTAGCCTTTGCCCCCAATAGCAGCAGACTATATGTTGCTGAAACAGGCAGTAAATGGATCTGGAAAATGAACTGGAATGCCTTATCATGCCAAATGGATTCCATTGAAAAATTTGCACTTGCAGGTGGACAGATCGGACCCGATGGGATCGCATTTGATGAGGAAGGCAATTTATTTGTTGCCATATATGGCTCATCGCATATCTTAGTGCTGGATCAAAGCGGTACAGCCACTAAAAAAATTCAAACATCAGGAAAAAACCCAACCAATTGTGCACTAGACCCATCCGGAGTAATTGGATTGATTATTACAGAAGCGGAAAAGGGGCAATTACTACAACTGAATCACACAAAAAAGGGGATATTATAGTCTATATCCCCTTCTCTTTTGTATATTCTAGTAAAACCTTAAACAAGCTCCAAAGCCTCCTGCTCGCCTCGATCGAGATGATGCACCAGCGTCTCATAAGCCCTGTTCCAATCATTCGCTTTTAATGCATCCACAATCGCACGATGCTCTTGCTCGGTATCCAGGTAATCCTCCATCTGCCCAAGAATAGCACCCAATTTCATGTGAAATAAAGGTATATTGCTATTTTTATAAATCGCAATTAACCTGGAATTACAAGTCCCCTCGATAATACGTTCATGAAAGCGTACATCTGCCTCACAAGCTCCACCATAATACCCTTTGCTGACCATATCCGAAAAGTCATTGCAGATCAATTCCAAATCATCAATCAGTTCTTTATTCTTTTTTGAAAACAAAATCTTTAAAGCACCGACTTCAAGCAATTCACGCAGTTCACGGATATCCCGCACATCCTCGACGGTCATCTTTTTCACAAAGCAACCTCCTTTTTCACCAAATTCCACCAGACTCTCTCCCGCCAAACGCATAAAGGCTTCGCGAACAGCCACTCTGCTTACAGCCAGCTTATCGGCCCAGGCACTTTCGACCAACCGCGCCCCGCCAGCGAGCTGACTTGATAAAATCTTCTTGCGGACTTCCAAATACACCTTATTGGCAAGCGAATCCTCTTTCATATTGTATACAATTTTCTACAAAAATAAGAATACAAAATCATTTAAAAAATTTAAACAATATATTCCTTTACTAAAACGCCCCTTCACGGGCACCATACTGTCTCCCCGGTGACAAATAGAATAGCTCTGCCTTAGATTTCCAACTGGTTGTATGATTCCCTTTGAGGATATTTATATTAAAGCTACTATTTTTCGATGGATTTTTCACATTCCAGAAACCATCTTTCAAGCCCACGACAATCACTTCATATTCCTGATCCGCAGGAACAGCGATTTCAACCGTTTTATCGAGATATCGATCAGGTTTGGCAATAACGAGCATGCGATCTGCAATCCGAATCAGGTAATAATCTTCCTTTTCCTCGTAATTCACCTGTAATTTTGCTTCGGCACTTTCCACCATTTGAAAAACCGTCGCGTAACTCACTTGCGCACTTTTAGCTTTTGGACTAACCAAAACCCGCGCCCCGCGCGCCTCCGGCCAGGGCGATTTTACCTGATACTGGTCTCCAAATACAAAAGCCGTGGAATCACCCGCATAAATTTTCACCTCCCGATCGACCACCGCAGGCTTAAACATATCGATATAGGTCGTCCCGCCCATATCCTTAAACTGGTTATTCAAAACAAAGCCTGCTTCATTGATAACTGGTTTATTCAGGGTATTAATCTGCCAGTAGGGTTGAAATTCACTATTATTGGTTTCCAATTCATCCAATAACACAATAGCAGCAGGCACATCTTTCCGTTTCAGATTCAAAAACAGAAAACTCTTTGCATACGACTTTACTTTGGACGAGTAGGCCGCGGTAAGGTCTGCATTAAAGTAACTATAAGCAGGCTGGATAGGATCCGTACCAAATGCAGAAGCCCTGATTTCTCCGGTATGGTACCAGGAGTCACCGAGCACTTCCGCAACAGTACGCGGAAAGCGCTGACTAAACCGCGTCCCACCATCATTAGTTTTGGTCCGGAACAAGAGCGGCTCGGCAGGATCGCGAACCAACAGCATACTGTGCGCAACGGAACGCTTATTAAAATTAAAATCATAAGGTGATCCATAAGAAAGATATAAACCCAGATCACCCACCTGAATACCATGATGATAAATCTGCAAGGCACCGGCATCCGCATGTTGATGATTTCCAAAATGATAACCACCACCTTTTATTTCCGCAACGACCTCCTTACTTGTTTTCTCCTCACTCCATCCAGTCCGAGCAACCATAGACCCCAAAACCGGCCCAAAATCCTTGGTCAATGGCAGCTCTGAGCGATCGTAATCCGCTTTGAGCTTCGGATCATTTAACAACAGAAACAGTACTGGATTGTCAGGCAAACCACCCTGTTTCAAAAACTCAGCTTTGATCATTGCATTTCCCGAGTAAGCGTAACAAAGCAGCATTGTTTGGGGGTTCTTCCAATAAAAATCATCACTGGAATTATACTTCACATTAAACATATCGCCATCACGCAGCATTTTCCCGTCAGGTGTACGCATGTACAACCAATAATAGGGCATATTCTTGATATTATCATCAAATACGGGATAACCCAGCATACGATAATATAACCAGGCAGCATGCATTTCCCAGCCAAAGCGATAACCACCATAATCAACCCCCTGGTTGTGCCGTGGGGACTGATATTCGAACTTACGCATTGGCACAAGCTGCTCCAGAACACTATAAGCAACATATTTATACGGTTCAGGATCTTCATCATATACTGCCAAACTCCAGGACAGCATATCCCGGCAGATTTGTGCTTCATTACCATGACCATTAATAATACTCTCTAGCCCATAAAATGGTGGCCATCCCACTTCCATATCCATGACCAATCGCTTAAAATCCTTCTGCATCTGACTCTTTAAACCGGTATCCATCAGTGGATAACACCAGTCATAGACCAGTGCCCCTGTATAGATTGCCCGTCCCAATTCCCGGGTAATATCACCGTGTGTTACATTCCCAAATTCCAGAACTGACAAATAACGCGAAACCAGATCCACAGCTTCCCTGCCGACTCGTTCATCCTGCGTCATAAGGTAGTAAAAAGCTTTCTGCTCAATAACATGCTCCAGCCCTTCGTTGTAAAATATTTCCTGATTTCCATTAGTCGGAAAGGTATAAGGCGCTAAAGCGGTGACTTTCACCTTAGCCCACGCCGGACCATTCTCTTCAGACAAAAGCCGCTTCCTAACAACAGGCAAACTTTCTTTATTCACCCACAACCTTGGCCTTTCTTGCGGCGGTGTAATTTTAGGCTGATAATGCACAGCCTCTAAAGGTGCCACAGGCGGGACATAGGGCCTGATGCGCAAGCCCTGCAACATTAAATTTGCAGGTAGCCAGATTTTCAATTTTTCCGTTGTATTCAGCAGCTCAAATTTTCCAAGCTCCTGATGCCCACCTTTCAGATTATCATACACAACACGTTTTGTCACCCGTTGTTTCCCCAGTTGAAAATAGGCAACTTTTGTCAGTAAGCCTGTTTCATCTTCTTGTTTTAATCGCTCCAAATCTTGAGGCCGAGCATCTGACTCCAACGCATACCACCCTGCCTGCGGCACCTTAACCGCAACTTCAATATCTGCCACGCGATCAGGGTAACCTGCAATGGGGGCGATTTTCAACACCAGCCCCCGCCCAGCTCCTCCCGTTGGTTTTTCATAAGCGACGGTCTTTCTATTTAAGTCACCCCGACTCAAGTCAACTAGAATCTCTTTTTGCTGCGCACGGGAAACCGACACTAACCCCAATACCATAAACAACGAAAAATATGTTTTCATCACACTCATTACGAATAATACAATACAACTATTTAACCAAGGGACGGAAGTATTTCTACTCCCAACCCGGATTTTGTGTCAACTTTGGATTCACATCCCTTTCCGCCTGCGGAATAGGCCACAGATAATAATGATCCGGAAACCCCCGCTGCCTGATCTGCGTTCCGTTAAAATCTGTCATCCAAACTTTATCCACGACATCTTTTGCGATTTTCCATCGTCGGATATCCGAATACCGCTGCCCCTCACCAGCCAGCTCTACCATGCGTTCGCGACGTATTTTTTCACGCATTAACGCCTTACTCAAGCCAGAAGGCAAATCAGGCATTTTAACTCTCTTACGAACTGCATTCACCGCATCATAGACCGTTTGATCAGGTGCACCCAGGGCCTCATTCTTTGCTTCAGCATACATCAGCAGCACGTCCGCCAGGCGAATCAACGGAAAGTTTTGTGGCATATTATCCTGAAGTGTATAAACAGAACCTGTCTCCACAAATTTCCGCCAGGCGTAGCTGCCGTTTGTCCACACAGGCACATAAGCATTCGGATCGGTACTCGCCACCGGAAACTTGTACAGATAAGACACACCACCACGCCCCACAAAAGTCGACCATGGCACAACAATAGACTGCTGCAAGCGTGGATCACGTTTTTCAAAAAGCTTACGTACCGAAGCCTCATCTTTCCAGTCTTCCACACTATTGGGATTAAAAGGCTGCCCTTTTGCATTGGTATAATTCGCAAAATCAAAGGGCGCTCCATCTTCCATATCAAAAGCATTGACAAGCTGAGGTGTGGGCCTTGTCCTCTGGGATCCTGTCGTCGCACCCCGAGCATTCCCATAATTACGATCGGTCGCTATACCGTTCCCCTGTTCAGCAATATATTGCACATCAAAGATCACTTCACTATTGTTATTTCCGGCAACCCGAAACAAACTATGGAAATCAGCAAGCAACTTGCGGTCACTTTTATCCATCAGCTCCTTAAAATCAGCAGCAGCTTTTGCATATTCCTTTGCCCAAAGATGCGCTTTGCCCCGCATGGCGAGGGCCGCCCATTTGGTCACACGCCCCTTATTTGAAGCATCATATGTATCCGGCAATGTCTCATAGGCTTCGGTCATATCTTTGACTATAAACGCATACACCTCTTTCTCCGTATTGCGGGGCTCATAAGATTCATCCACATTGATCGGGCTGTCATACAAAGGAACTCCCCCGAAATAATCCCATAATTTAAAATAAAAATACCCCCGGAAAAACTTAGCTTCGCCAATACTCCGTTTTTTTATAGCTTCACTCATTGCGATAGCAGGAATATTCTTCAGGGCCGTATTTGCACGATACACTCCTTTAAAAAATATCCCCCAAGAGGTGAGGTAAAAACCCGCATTGGCAGGAAAAACACCCGTTGTCAATCCCGTTGCAAAAGACTGATAGGATATATCGGTAAAATCATCCATCATCCCATAAATCACAATACTATTTGTAAATTCCCTATTGGCATGGTAAAGGGTATTCACCCCCATGACAGCATCTTGCTCAGACTTCCAAAAACTCTCCTCCGAAAGACCGACCAATGAGTTTCGGTCCAAAAAATCACTACAAGAACTTAGTAGCGCTAATGCAAGTGATGCAATTATTATCTTGTTAAATTTCTTAATCATGGCTTTTCGTCTTAAAATGTAACATTTAAACCAACTACCCATTGTTTCATTAAGGGATAAGAGACACTGGCGTTCTCCGGATTATAACCTTTGAACTTTGTGAATGTAAAGTAATTCTCCAGATTAGCGAATACACGTAATCTATCCACTTTAAATTTCGCCGAAGCTTCTTTTGGCAGCGCATAACCCAGCTGTAGCGATTTTATCCTCAAAAACGAGGTATTCTGCAACCAATAATCACTATACACGGTATTTAAAGCACTGCCCGAAGTACGCAGTCGCGGATATTCGGTAGAATGGTTTTCAGGTGTCCAGCGATTTAATATTTCGGCATTCTGCAAGAAACCTTCATTAATGTTGAACGTATTAAAACCGTCGTTACCCCAATATTGCTTCACACCACTAACACCCTGTGCCACGACGTTCAGATCAAAGCCTTTATAACCGGCATTCAGACTCAGTCCGTAAGTTACTTTAGGCAATCCCGAATAATTCTTGACAACCCTATCCTCCTCATTGAACACCTTGTCACCGTTCACATCTTTGTACAACATATCCCCCGGCTTAGGCTCTCCGCCTACATATGTCCCAAAAGTATAACCATCTGCCTTCAATTGATCAATTTCACTTTGATCCTGTATAATTCGATCAAATTCAAGCATAAAGAAACTATTGAAAGGCTTTCCTTCCATCGTAATATAACTTTCGTTGATTGATCTATTGCCATTGAACTTAATCACTTTATTATTCAGGAAGGACAGGTTACCATTTAAACCGTAGGACCAATCTGCACCTATTTTCCCAAAGTATCCAAGCTGAAGATCAACCCCTCTGTTACGCATCTCGGCAACATTTTGCCAAGGCGGTGAAAAGTTACCCATCACCATAGGAATAGGGATCTTCGTCAGGATATCAGATGTATTGCGATCAAAATATTCTGCACTAAAAGTCAACCTATTATTTAATAGAGCAAGATCCAAACCGATATTAGCAATCGTGGTCGTTTCCCACTTTATTTTACTGTTCGCGATTTCCTTTGGCGCCACTCCTTGCTTCAGCTGACCGCCAAATGGATATAAATAGGAACCGTATACGACTTGATAAGTATAATCGCCGATTCTATTATTCCCCAGCTTACCCCATGAACCACGAATTTTAATTTCATCAAATACAGCTTTCAAAGGCTGAGCAAACGCCTCTTCCGTTACACGCCAGCCCGCTGAAAAGGACGGGAAGAACCCCCATCTATTCTCCTTTGCAAATCGGGAAGAACCGTCATAGCGTGCATTTGCTTCAAATAGATATTTCCCCTTAAAATCATAATTCAAACGGCCGAAATAAGACTGGAGGGCATCATCTGTTCCGGAACCATTGATCGCTTCAAGGTTTGCCCCCGCATCCAGAATATAGATCGCATCATCCCCCAATATATCATTCTTTTTTGCATCAAATTTGTCCAGACGGTTATACTGCTGATCAAAACCCAGCAATACCGCCAAATGGTGATTCTCAGCAATTGTTTCACGATACCGCAACAAGGTATTCAACACCGTTGTATAATTACGGATACTACCATTGAACAAACTACTTACGCTTGGCTTTTTTTGATATTCCAATCCAGTCTGTAAATTCCACAAGGAGTAAGGCCGCACATATTCCCAATTCCGATTATTATTGTAATTAAAACCAAAACTACTCTCCCACTCTAGATTTTCCATGAAATTTACTATACTAAAAAACTTAAGACCAAGCCTTTGTCTTTCGTAATCACCCCGAATATTATCTACATAAGCTCTTGGATTAGCACCCTGAGGGAGCCCTCGAAACATCTCCCCTCCATAACGACCGTCCTCATACAGTGGAACAACCCCGGGCGTGGTATTACGAATCGCTCCAAAAAAGCTATTCACATCCAGCGGCTGACGGTTTGACCAGGTACCAAAAACATTTCCGCCCAATGTCAAGAAATTCTTGATTTTCGTATCGGCATTAATCCGAAAATCATATTTTTTATAACCAGAATTATCCACTACCCCCTTATTATCCAGAAAACCCAAGGACATGGCAAAATTTCCTTTTTTTCCACCGCCACGAACAGACAGCGTATGCTCGGTTAAGGGTGCGGTATTCAGCATTTCCTTGTACCAATCTGTATTTGGATACAGCGGATTACCGGCCGCCGACTCCTTTCTCCAGGTATCAATTAATTCAGCACTATATTTTTCTCGCCCTTCTGACTCGTTTACAAGCTCCATATGGGTTGCCATATCGGTTATAAAATCGATATTTTTAGCCACTTGCTGACGCCCGAAGTACCCATTATAAGTTACAGTAAAATCTTCTCCTTTACCGCGCTTGGTGGTTACCAATATAACGCCATTCGCAGCGCGGGAACCATATATGGCAGCCGATGACGCATCCTTCAACACGGATATGCTTTCTACGTCATTGGGATTCACATCATTCAACGCACCGGGCACCCCATCAATGACAACCAAAGGGGAAGCATCATTCATTGTCCCCTTGCCACGAATCAACAGGTCAAATCCTTCTGCACCGGGACTACCGGAGGTCTGCGCGATATTAAGCCCAGAAGCCTTACCGACCAAAGCAGACGCCAAATTCATGTTTGGCCGACTCACCGTTGACTCATCAAATCTAACACTGGAAACAGAACCTGTCAGATTCTCTTTCTTCTGCTTACCATAACCAACTACAACGACTTCATCAAGGGCATTTTCATTCGTTTCAAGCACCAAAGCCTGCACGTCACTCGCCGAGACCACCTTTGTACTAAAACCAATTAGACGAAACTGAATGCGATCCGAAGATGCCCCATTCAATTTAAAACGTCCTTCCTGGTCTGTCACCGTAACAGATGAGTTTTTAAGATTGCGCACCTCCACCCCAGCCAAGGGCTGACCTTTCGCATCGAGCACCTGCCCAACGATCTGCTGTTGAAAATTTGCTGCGTTCCCAGCCGAATTAAGAACGCGTTGAATAGGAATCTTTTCCAGGTGAGGAAAAGACGGAACGGTGGCAAACGCACCCATTGAAATAAAAGGCAGTCCGACCAAAAGACAGTTCCTGTTTATCACATCCCGGATTTTAATCTGTTTTAGTATCATGAATACTCAGGTTAAAGTGGTTAAATAAATGATTTATAAGCTCTTCAGTTTATTGGTATTTAAAAGAAGCGGTATTTCGTAGTCCTGATTTATGATGACTCCGCCTCTATACTTTATCATAGTGAATACAATAATATATATTTTTTGTATACAATTCAATATTTTTTTTATTTTTTTACAAAAAGACCTTTATAATAAATACAGATTAGTATAACTAAACCATCCATTAAATTAATAAATGAGAAGACTAAATTGAATTTAGCAATGTGCTGCCAATATTTTTGTATACAATTTACATTATTTTTTGTATATTTATTTTTAATAAACTAATTTTGACATAACCAGATAAATCAAAAAAATAACCATTGACCGACAATGAAACAACAAATAAACTGCGTTTGGCTATTGCTATTGATATCATTTCTATCTTCCTGTTCTACCCGGGACGAAAAGGAGACAGCCATAATCAACAGCATCCAATTGGAAAATAGCATACTTTCCTTATCCAAAGAAGCCACCGGCCTGCAGGTTCCATGGGATTTACAATACGACCGTGTGAACCAGGCTATTTTATTTTCGGAAATCGGCGGAAGTATCCGAAGGCTGGATATACAAACAAAAACGGTCAGCTTAGTTGACAGCCTAAAAGAGGTCTACCATCAACGTACGCTTGGGCTGTTAGGCATGTTTTTGTATCAGCCTGAACACGAACAGGCCTATCTCTATCTTTCCTATACCAGTAAAAGAGACAGTCTTATTTTTTCAAATTTATACCGCTATGATTACAGTGCCGATGGCAGACTGTCCAACCCAAAGCTCCTTTTGCAGATACCGGGCAATACCGGACACAACGGTTCGCGTGTCATTGTATCTTCTGACAAGAAAGTCTATTGGGCGACAGGCGATGCGGCAAGCGATACCTTTGCACAGGATAGCAGTTCGTTAAACGGAAAGATCCTGCGGTTAAACCTAGATGGTACGATTCCTTCGGATAACCCGATCGCAAACAGTTATGTTTACGCCTGGGGTTTCCGTAATATGCAGGGACTTACCCATAACGACAAAGGGACGATCTACACCTCCGAACATGGGGATGCCATTGAAGATGAGATTAATCTTATCCAGCCCCTTAAAAATTATGGTTGGCCACAAATTGAAGGTATGATTGATACCGAAAAGGAGAAAGCCATAGCCAAGCTAAGTCCTCGAACCGAACCCATAAAAGCGTGGACACCAGTTGTTGCCCCCTCCGGAATGGCTTATTATGGCGCCGCTACCATTCCTGAATGGCAGAACAGCTTGATTTTAGCAACGCTAAAAAACCAGTCCTTACGGATTTTGAAATTATCAGCCGATGGTAAAAAGGTAACAGATGAAAAAATCTTATTTAAAGATCAGCTTGGCCGGCTGCGTTCGGTCCTGGTTTTACCAAATGGCGATATCTATTTCTGTTCCAGCAACCGCGACTGGAATCCGCAAAAAGGATTTCCGAAGCCAGATGACGATGTTATTTATCGGCTTCGGCTTTCAGATAAAGCAGTAGCTCCCATCCTCAAGCCACAAACGGCCAACGCTATCGCGCCGAGTGTAAAAAACGGGCAAACAATATACGATTCCTACTGCGCTTCCTGCCACAAATCTGACGGTAAGGGACTGACAAATACGTTTCCGCCATTAGCACAGTCAGCCACAGTCATTGGTGAGCCTACAACACTGTTAAAGCTACTTTTGCATGGACTGAACGGTCAGTCGATCAATGGGGTCAACTATGAGGGCGCAATGCCAGCATTTTCGTTTCTCAAAGACGAGGAGGTCATCGCAGTTGCAAATTATATTCGAACTCATTTTGGGAATAATGCCTCTAAAATCAACCAACAGAACTTAAACTCATTACGCTAAATTTATGAAACAACAACAGGCCCCCAAACGCTCCTTATTCAAGAACTGGTTATCCATCCTGGGACCGGGTATCATTACTGCGGCGCTGGTTTTCGGCCCAAGTAAAATGACCATTACCTCAAAAATGGGTGCCGATTACGGTTTTTCACTCCTTTGGGTCGTCGTTGTCGCCATCTGTTTTATGACAGTATTCACCAATATGGCGGCACGCATCGGCATCGCCCGTGACGAATCCCTCCTCACCTTAATCCGAAATAAATTCGGAGAGACAACATCCATTGTTATTGGCATCGGTATTTTCCTGGTCGCCACCTGCTTCCAATCGGGCAATGCGACTGGCGTATCTATTTCCATTTCAGAAGCAACAGGAACGAATCCGCAAATTTGGATTATTGTGTTCAATGTGATCGGTATTCTGTTACTCTTCTTTAAATCATTCTACGCATTGCTGGAAAAATTAATGCTGGCATTGATCATCCTTATGCTCTTTGCCTTTCTTTCAACAGCGATTATGATTGAAACACCTGTAGGCGACTTTCTTAAAGGATTTGTACCCAGTATTCCGCCCAGCTCAGTCGGCCTGATCATTGCTTTTACAGCTTCCTGTTTTTCGATTGTGGGTGCTTTCTATCAAAGTTATCTTGTACAATCCAGGCGCAAATTATCTAGCGATCGGCAGACAACCCAAAGGCAGCTCATGGGGAGTCGGATTGGCATCATTATCCTTGGCATTATGAGTGCCGCCGTGATGGTATGTGCCGCGAACACACTCCATCCACAGGGTATCAAACTGAGTTCGGCAGCCGAAATGGGGCGTGCACTGGAGCCGCTTTTGGGAACTTACGCTTCGCACCTCTTTTTCATTGGACTGTTTGGAGCCTCTTTTTCGTCCTTAATTGGAAATGCTGTCCTCGGTGGCTCATTACTCGGTGATACCTTTGGTTATGGCAATAACCTGAACCACCCGAAAGTCAAGCTGTTCATTTCCCTGGTTATGATTTTTGGTTCTGCCATTGCGCTTATCTTCGGAAATCTACCTTTAGAACTGATTGTTTTTGCGCAAAGCATCACCATTTTCCTTGTTCCTTTTATCGGTATAATCCTATTTCTTATCGCCAACGACAAGGAGATCATGGGCGATCTCCGAAACAAACCATTGACGAAATTTTGGGCCATCCTGGGACTTGTATTGCTCATCGCCCTCGCTATCAGTAATTTTTACAATTTAATCAAATAAACCAGCTATGGATAACAACACTTTAGCAGCATTAGAGCAACAGATACTCGCACCATCGGCGGAGCTCATTGAAGACATAAAAAAAATCGAGGGAGATATCCTATTCTTAGGAATTGGCGGAAAAATGGGACCAAGCATGACTA
This sequence comes from Sphingobacterium sp. HMA12, assembly GCF_002933815.1. Classification (GTDB taxonomy): domain Bacteria; phylum Bacteroidota; class Bacteroidia; order Sphingobacteriales; family Sphingobacteriaceae; genus Sphingobacterium. Next base: position 275,779 of record NZ_BEYR01000001.1, on the reverse strand, counting down.
GATTAGCTATTCAGGCCATTGAAGCTGCCGGAATCGAAAAAAAGGTCATTGGCGTATCACGCTTTTCAACAAAAGAGCTACAGCAGGAATTGGAAGATATCGGTATCTCAACCATTGCCTGTGACCTATTGGATCCCAATCAGCTCAAACAGCTTCCGCAGGTTCCCAATGTTATTTACCTGGCCGGGCATAAATTCGGGACAACCGGAAATGAGGACTTCACCTGGGCGATGAACACCTACCTCCCTGGGATGGTTGCCTCCCATTTCGAAAAATCCAATATTGTCGCCTTCTCATCAGGTAATGTACTTCCTTTTGTTCCCATCAATCGTGCCGGTGTATCTGAAGAAACCACGCCGGAACCCCTAGGTGAATATGCCCAATCCTGCTTGGGCCGAGAGCGCATTTTCGAATATTTTGCCAAGAAAAACCATACGCCGACCCTGATCTATCGGCTAAACTACGCTGTCGATTTTCGCTATGGTGTGTTGGTTGAAATAGCAAAGGCTGTCAAGGAGCAATTACCCATAGACCTGACCACCGAAAACGTCAATGTAATCTGGCAAGGGGACGCGAATGAAATCGCTTTAAGATCCTTATTGCACTGCCAGACACCTGCCAAAATACTAAATGTAACCGGCCCTGAAATTTTATCTATTCGTTGGATCGCCGAGCGATTTGCCGAACATTTCAACAGCACACCAATATTTATAAACCAAGCTGCAGGAACCGCCCTGCTCAACAATGCTTCTGAATGCCATCGTTTATTTGGTTATCCTAAAACGACCATTCGGGAAGCCATTGCTATTACAGCACATTGGTTAATGAACGGCGGTGAACTCTGGAACAAAGACACTCATTTTCAAGAAAGAAAAGGGAAATTTTAAGGAAAAAAAATTATTCCAATGAAAAAATTAGACGCTAATTTACAACAACATCTCTGGGCTGGAACTGTCATCCCCGCCCATCCCCTTGCTCTTCATGAGGACCGTAGTATAGATGAGGAGTCTCAACGTCTTTTGACAAAATATTATATCGCAAGTGGAGCCGGAGGAATTGCCGTCGCCGTACATTCTACCCAGTTCGAAATTCGTGATCCAAAAATCAATCTATTCGAAACAGTTTTAAAATGGGCCAGCGAAGAGGTGGACAAGGCGCAACTTCAACGGCCCTTCCTTAAGATTGCAGGCATCTGCGGGCCTACCGAGCAAGCCATTCAGGAAGCAAGCACAGCGCTTAAATATGGTTATGATATAGGCTTATTAAGTATGGGTGGGCTCAACGGCTGGACAGAAAAGGCTATACTCGATCGGGTGCGTGCGATCGCCGCTATCATTCCGGTATTTGGATTCTATCTCCAACCCTCGGTGGGTGGGCGTATTTTTTCCTATTCCTTTTGGCAGGAATTTGTTGCGATAGAAAATGTTGTTGCCATCAAATGTGCTTCTTTCAATCGTTACCAAACACTGGATGTTATGCGTGCGCTCGCAAATTCAAATCGTAGCGACCAAATCGCCATGTATACGGGCAATGATGACAATATCGTCAATGACTTAATGACCACTTATCAATTTCCAGTGAACGGGAAGATCGTAGCTATAGATTTTAAGGGGGGCTTACTAGGGCATTGGGCCGTGTGGACGCAAAAAGCAGTCACGCTTCTGGAAGAAATTAAGACTTACAAGCGCCATCCTGATAATCAGACAGCAAATCACCTTTTAAGCAAAGCCATTGCTATAACCGACAGTAATGCTGCATTTTTTGATCCAGCAAATGCATTTCATGGCTGTATACCGGGCCTCCATGAAGTCCTCACACGCCAGGGCTTGATGAAGGGTATTTGGTGTATCAATCCAAACGAGCAACTATCGCCTGGGCAAAAAGAAGAAATTGACCGTGTGTACAGCGATTATCCAGAACTAAACGATGATGCTTTTGTACTGCACTTCCTAAATTCCAGATAATACCGATAGCGTGGTCTGAAAATATTTTCAGGATCTTGGTTCAGCCATATTTCTACAACAATGTTGAGTCATTTTAGAGTCAACATTGTTGTTATTGACTTCCCAGGGCAGGACTGTTTGATTTTCACAACAATTTGTTTGAATTCTATATATTTTGTTTCCATCAATGGAATTATTTTTGTCGACAAATTATCAAGATGGAAAAAAACGCTAAACCCCGCCAATCTTTTATTCCGACGATACTGGCTTTTGCACTAGTTCCCATAACAGGACTTGCTACTGACATCTATCTCCCTTCGATGCCACAAATGGCTTTGGAACTCGGTCTCAGTGAGAGTCGCATCCAGTTAACGCTTTCATTGTTTTTGATCAGCTATGGTATCGCACAATTCTTCACCGGCGCGCTTGTCGATGCATGGGGAAGATATAAAATTAACCTAATTTCACTGTTTCTCTTCATCCTTAGTTTTTGGATAACGGCAACCACCCATGATATCTGGGTTATTTACGGTATGCGTATTCTCCAGGGAATTCTGTCTGCGTTCGTTGTGATTTCCAAACGGGCGTACTTTGTGGATGTGTATGAAGGTGAACAGCGCAAACATTACCTCAGCATCATGACTATCGTCTGGTCTATCGGACCTATTATTGCTCCTTTTATTGGTGGATACCTGCAAACACAGTTTGGATGGCGTTCTAACTTTATAGTTCTAGCCGTGTATAGCGCCATCCTTTTTGTGCTGGAGTTGATCTTCTCCGGAGAGACGATTAGACAAAGAAAACCATTGCATATCAGCTATCTTATCGGCGAATTCAAAATGATGTTAAAGACCAACGACTTTACCTTTGGGGTATTGATGTGTGGAATATCTTATGGACTTGTTATGTTTTATAATCTTAGTGGCCCGTTTTTCATCGAGCACCAATTGGGTTACGGGGCAATCACCACAGGCTACACATCACTTATCATGGGATTGGCCTGGATGTGTGGGGGCTTTATTGGAAAAGCATTGATCAAAAAAGCCCTTCTCCCCAAATTGCGAATTGCGAATTTTATTCAGATCATCTTGGTATTAGTCATGATTGTGGTCTCTCCTTATATAGCAAATTTATATACGTTGACATTTTTCGCGTTTGCCATCCATTGCACGGCCGGATTTATATTTAACAACTATTTCAGTTATTGTCTGGGCAGATTTCCCTTGTCCGCAGGGATTGCAGGCGGATTAGTCGGTGGAATTACCTACCTGGTCACATCCTCCTTAAGTTATGGCACTGTCAGCTTGGTCAACCCGTCGTCTCAGCTTGAAATCGGACTGGGCTATGCCTTATTTGCAGTATTGGGTTTGCTTACGCTTCTTTTCATTAGCAAACTAGCTAAAACGAATAGGCTGTAAAATAAACAAATAAAACAACATTGTAGATTTTAAGCTACACATTCCGATATGGGTGCTATTTTATTTTTGGAATAAGTTTAAAACAGCTACCTTTGTATCATCATAATTTAGGTTTATAATTGGTTATTAAAGGTTTTCATTCTCCCCGTTTGAAAACCTTTTTTTATGCAATACAATTCTCCTTAATTTTCTTTCACACTAAATTTCTCGATGTAGGTACGTGGACTTTCTTTATAGAATTTCTTAAAGGTCTTACTAAAGTATTTTGGATCATTGAAACCGACTTGATAGGCAACTTCGCTAATACTCAGTTCGCTGTTGTGTACTAATATGTGTGCTGCTTTTTTTAGACGTACCATATTGATAAATTCGACCAGATTCAGGCCAGTTTGCTGTTTTATTTTGCGGTATAAAACGGATCGGCTCACCCCTATTGCCTTTGTCAATTCCTGTACGCCGAAGTCTTCACAGCCCAGATTTTCCTCCACGATACCCAATACCTGATCCAAAAAACGCGTTCTTTCCGTTGTCTCTGTTCCCTGGCCTCCCAGCAGATAATTTTGCACAAACTTTTCTTCCAAACGTTTTCTTGTCTGTATAATGTTGGCTATTTTCTGAATTAGGTGCGGCATACTGAATGGTTTGGTAATATAATCGTCGGTACCAACTTCAAAGGCTTCAGTAATATAAGGATCGGCCGTTCGGGCAGTCAATAAAATAACAGGGATGTGGTTTGTGCTATTATCGTTTTTTATTTGCTGCAATAATGTTATCCCATCGCAATTGGGCATCGTTACGTCAGAGATAATAATGTCAGGCTGCCGCGTATGAACTAATGCCAGCGCCTCATTTCCGTCATTGGCCTCTAAAACCAAATATTTCTTGCGTAAATTTTCAGAAAGGAAACATCTGAGCTCCACATTATCTTCAGCAACTAGTATAATCGGTTTTTCATCCGCTATGCGCTCCGCTTCAACTTCGTTTTTTTCATCATCATCCACCGGTTGATCCGTGTGTTCGGCCACATCGGATTCAGGCATATCCGTTAAAAGATCCATGGTACCTGAGGCATCCATACCCAAATTCTGCTGAGGCAGACTAATCCGGAAAACAGTATTGTACGCCAAAGCTTCTTTTGCCATATTACTCGCTACGGTTAACAAACCGCCATGCAACTGAATAATGGATCGTGACAATGCAAGTCCAATGCCACTGCTGGTAGCGACGAATCCCTCGCTATTTGCCTGGTAAAACTGCTCAAATACATGGGGAATATCTTTTGCCGGAATCCCTCTGCCGGAATCCCATACGGAAACAATTAATCTGGCATCACCTCCAACGTCCTGCAATTCGGTTTGTACTTTTATCCGTCCCCCCTTATCTGTAAATTTAAAGGCATTGTAGATTAGATTGACAAGTACTTTTTCAAACTGCTCAGGATCCAGTGTTGTCCTGTAATCGATGGGGATATTATTTTCGAGAAAAAACTGGATATTATTCTTTTCTGCGATAAAATGGAAGTTTAGTAAAACATTTTTAAGGTATTCGGCGACCAGAACTTTCTGATAGTTCAGTTTCATTTTTCCACCTTCCTGTTTTCGAAAATCAAGCAGCTGATTAACTAAATTCATTAATCGGTCAGCATTTCGTGTGGCATATCCCAAATGTTCCTTTGCATATTCCGATAGAGACTGATCCGTCTTCAACTGATTCAATGGACCTATAATCAACGACAAAGGTGTACGGAATTCATGTGAGATATTTGTAAAGAAATTCAGTTTAGCTTCATGCAATTCCTCTTGCTTTTCTGAAGCGAGCTTCCGAATCAAAAGGTCACGTTTTAAGTTATTTCGACCATGAAAAAAACGAATAATCAAAAATACAACAAAGCCTAAAATCAAAAAATAACCGGTATAAGCCCACCATGTTTTCCATGGTGCAGGGAGAATCCTTATTTTTAACATCCGTGGCTTTTCATTCCAAATACCATCGTTATTAGATCCTTTTATCCAGAGTTCATAATTGCCCGGATCTAAATTCGTGTAGGTCGCTACCGGGTTTGTTACGTAGTTCCACTCCTGATCAAAACCTTTTAAATAATAAGCATATTGGTTTTTTTCGGGATGAACATAGTTCAACACACTGAATTCTAAGCTAAATACATTCTGATTATGATCCAGCACCAATTCATCCATCATGGAAATATCCTTGGCAATTATGCCATCCACGTCAGGCCTGACAGAGCGGTTAAACAGTTTGAGATCGGTAAACTGTATCGGCGGAACATAACTATTTACACTCAGGCTATCGGGATTGAACAGCGTAAAACCTGAGAAACTACCGAAAGCGAATTTTCCATCGCGCAGTATTGTGGCTGCATTTTGAATATACTCATTCCCCGGCAAGCCATCCACTTTTGTATAACTTCTAACGCTTCCCACCTGCGGGTCGAAACAGGTAATCCCAGTGTTGGTGCTCAACCATAATTTGTTTTTAAGATCGCTCAAAATACCAAAAACATTGTTTATCGGCAGACCATTCTGTTCATTGAAACGCTTAAAGGCTTTCTTTTCGGGTAGATACCGATTTAAACCACCCATATAGGTTCCGATCCAGATCTGCCCTTTTCTATCTTCGTGAATGCTGATAATATCGTTGCCACTAATCGAAAGGGAATCATTTTTGTGGTTAAAAAAAGAGACAAATTTATCCGTTCCAGCTATTTTAAGATTTAGTCCATTGGAAGTCCCGATCCATAGGTTACCTTTGGAATCCTCCAACAGTGCTCTAACCATGTTCGAACTTAACTGTTTGCCAGCCACATCGAACGTCTGAAAATAGCCCGGCTTCTGATGCTTCCTGAGGACCTGCAAACCACCGCCAAATGTGCCGATCCAAATATCTCCCTGACGATCTTCCAGTAGTGCATACACGTTATTGTTTGCCAGTCCATTGATGACATTTGGATCAAAACGAAAATGTTCGTAAACCTGTTGTCCTTTACGTCTCAAATTTAATCCACCATCATAAGTGCCAACCCACAAATTTCCCTCCCGATCGTGACAGATCGATTTCACATTATTATGGCTTAAGCTTCCAGTATTATTTTTATCGTGCCTTTCATTAAAAAAGGAACCATTATATCGGTTAAAATAGTTCAATCCACCACCCTCTGTCCCAATGACTAGCTCTCCATTCGGATTTTCCAAAAAGGCGCTGACAACATTATAGCTTAAGCTATTTCGTCGGGACTGATGCGTAAAATTCTGAAAATTCGGGATATCCTTATCATAGATATTGATTCCGCCAAAATAAGTACCGATCCAGATGGATCCTCTTTTATCCTGAAAAATTGGCCGAATAGAGTTGTTACTTAGACTATTGGGATTATTGTCGTCGGCCTGTATAAATAATAGCTTTCCATTTTGATACAGATAGAGACCATTGAATGTTCCAATCCAGATGCTTCCATCATCAGCCTTCTTAAGCGAACGCACATCCTGATTAGCTAAATTTGCGGTCTGGCTATCGAGACCAATCAGGGAAGATACTTCGCCCGTATTTTCATTAATTATTTTTATTCCATTATATTTCGTTCCCACCCAAAAAACTCCGGGAGAAAATTCCAGTACAGCCTGAAATCGTTGATTTACTTTATTAATCAATCCTTTCTGATTAAAATAGGTGCGTAACACTTTCAATCTATTCCCGTCCCTAGAAGCTGATTGCATGAGTACAATTGCATCATCTGTGCATAACCATAATCTTTTCTTCCCGTCTTCGTAGATTGTTCTAAAATTTCTAAAATACGAACGTCCATTGCTCCCTTCTACTGTAACCTCATTAAAAACAAGCTCTGCCTCCAAATGAGTACCTTCTTTTATCCGGTATAATCCAACATTTGTTGCGACCCAAATTACGTCTTTAGAATCTTGGAAAATCTGATGCACATTTACCTCTATCTTCCCACTGTTGCTCTCTACTACGGGCAAAGAGATGCGCGTAAAATTATCTGCATCACGATTGTATAGGTTAAGACCACCTGTTGTACCTACCCAAAGCCGTTTTTTCTTATCTTCAGTGATCGCCTGTATAAAATTATGCTCTAAAGAAAGACTATCCTGAGGATTGCTTCTATAAATTGTAAACTTCCGGCCATCATATTTATTCAATCCGTCGCGGGTACCGATCCACATAAATCCCAAGTGGTCCTGCTCAATAGCAAAAACACTACCTTGCGATAAGCCTTCATTTACATCCAGATGTAAAAAACGATAGTTCTTTTCCTGTGCACGAGAAATAGAAAAGGTAATCAGTAAACTAAAAACCCAGAGTATACAAATACGCAATGGCATCATAAGGAATATAATTGAAATGGATAGGCTAAAAATAATCATTCCATTCTATAAAACACCAATAGTTATTTATTTAACCTATCATTTAATTGTTGCTCATAAAGCGACTCAATTCGCATTTTTTGGTTTTGATTTTCCCATAAACCAACGGGTCTATCTTTAAATCTTCCGGGGATTTTTTCACCGCTTACCCCTATTGCAAAATTTTGTCCTGATGCCCAAGGTCGCTGTATCGCCGCTCCCCGGACTTTACAATTCCACAGTACCTGTGTCACTCCGGCCCAACCGTGTCCACTTCCCCAGTTACCCCGATCCTGAACATTAATCTCGCCATCAGTTGTAATCTGATCGTACAAGGTACCTACAGCCCAACGATGATGTGGACCAATATCCGCGTGTGTATTCGTTGCATCGGACATACTAAATACATTTGGTCCCAATGTTCTCGCTCCCGTGACGTAATCATGCCTTCCTTCTGTGGTATATAATCGCGTAAACAGATTGAGCTGTCCATTGTTATTGAAAGAGTACCGACGCCCCCCTGTAATTTGAGATTTAGCATCAAGACATTTTGACCTGATGACTGTTGTCTGTTTTGCTAAGGTTCCCAAGCTTACTGCCGCGTAACCGAAATAGCGTGCTGTAATGTTGCGTACCCAAGCATTTTCAACTTTATCAAGCTCAATGGCTATCCAGCCATGGTTTTCGTCTGTTTCATTGACAAATTCCGATTCAAAACGTAAATTTTCAACCCCTACTTCCTGAATACGTCCCGGAAACTTAAAAGGCACGACCGATACCTTACCAAACTGAGGATCTATGGCCATAACGACCGGATTATCCAAAAACAGTGTATCCCCGCTAACGGCTGCGATAACACGTTCAAATTTCAATTTATATTCTTTGGTTGTCCATTGTTTTGTTCCTTCCCTTGCTATAATTTGATCCATTTTAACTGCTTTAATCCATGCCGCATTGAGTTCATAAGAAAGAAGTACTGATGCCCCTTTCTGAAAATTGTGACTATCGTCCACAACGACATACTTACTTCCGACTGGGATATATATTGACTGAACCACATGTCCTTCAGCCTGATCTTCGACATAGTTACCGTCACCTGAAATTTTCAATAGGCTACGCTGTTGCTTTCCCGTGGCACGCAATAACGTTTCACCTTCCGCATCCCCTTCTCCTCTCAATACGATACCACTCGATTTGATCAGTAAACTTCCAGGTATATTGTAAGTTCCTTTTTTCAGCATTATCGCACCTCTATATCCATCTTTACCGAGGGGTTGTCTTGCTATTTTATCAATAGCACCTTGTATCATCTGTTGATCAGTTCCATCTGCTGTAGGCTGCAATGTGATAATGCTAGCCACCGTGGGAAGCGGTCGATCCCCCTGGTGATAGCCAACCCGACTGAAATCGGGGATGATATCCCTCTTATTATCTGGAAAATAGATCAGTTTTCCCTTGGGATCTTTTCGAACCAAGCTTGACTGTAACAATCCCGAACGCAAGTTTTCCTCCCGAAGTAGGGCTTCCAAGAAATAATAATCAGCATAACTTAATGGCTTATCCACTTCGGAATTGGAAGGTTTTGATCCCGTGCTGTGCAGTAATATAAAGCCTTTATTTTTATTTGGAGGAGACATGTAGTTGTCAATCAGATTAGACATTATTGTCTGCGCTTTGCTCCAATAGTCTTTTCCCTGATCGCTGAATGTACTCAATTCCAATAGTCCCGATGCAATGACAGCGGCGGCTGAAACATCCCTGGGTTCATTTGGAATATGAGGTGCATCAAAATCCCAATACGGAATCAAATCTTTAGGCATGCGTGGATGGGCAAAAAGCCAATGCGCGACCTTCTCCGCTTGCTGCAGGTATTTTGGATCACCGGTCTCACGATAGCACATGGTATAACCATAGAGTGCCCAGGCTTCTCCCCGCGCCCATGTGGACTCATCGCTAACCCCCTGATGCGTATTTTTATGCTGTACTTCACCTGTTGCAGGATTATAGTCAATAACATGATAAGTGCTATAATCCGATCTAAAATGGTTTTTCATTGTCGTATTTGCATGACTTACAGCGATATGATAATAGCTAGAATCCCCGGTCAATCTGGTTGCCTCAAAAAGCAATTCCAAATTGAGCATATTATCAATAATGACCGGAAAATCCCAACGGTGGCTATTATGATCCCAGGAACGGATACATCCGACCTTTGCGTTAAATCGTGTTGCCAAAGTTTTAGCGGACTGGATGATAACATCCCGATAATGTGTATTGGCGGTAAGGCGATAACCGTTGCCAACACTACAAAAGATTTTAAAGCCCATATCATGAGTCTTCGCGTTATATTGTTCGTCTTCTATTGAGCTTGTCAACTCGCCCGCCAGTTCTTTCCAATTTTGTTTTCCAGATTTCTCGTATAAATACCATAAAACACCGGGGTAAAAACCACTTGTCCAATCGCCTCGTTTAACAGCAACCAGCTCGTTATTTTCGGAAAGCGTACGTGGCGATGTTAGTGTAGAATCACCTTTTTTTAGCGACTGAAGTTCCTTATAGAGCAGTTGCGACTGTCGCTCAGCAAGATCCCAGGCCTTTTTCAATTGCCTTGCGTTCTGCGCTTTTGTTTCCTGAATGCCACAAAGGATAGTTGCCAAGCCCAATATCGAAATAATACATCTTCTTTTTCCGATAAAACGATTCGAAATATCTACATATTTTGTTAGCAGCGTATTCATATTGAACATCATATTAGATTTAGGTTTGTTTAAGTAAAAGGTTAATTGGTAAGATTTATAACCAGAATAAAATTGTTATCCTTACATTACAACCATATTAAAGGATTACGGATAGGCAAGTTGCGAATGACCTCCTCCTCCTTGGGGTTATGATCCAGCTTAGCCCAAAGTTGCAAATAGCTGTTGTCTTGGTAAGCATTTGCAGCAAACACAAGGGCAGGTTGAGCGATAGGCCATTGTTCCCAGTACATCACATCTTTTTGATAAGGCCATTTGTTCTTATCACTGATATAAGGTATCATAAAATCCACTCCCTTTCTGACCATCCGTCCGTCGGGTAAAATATGTTGCCATAGCGGTTTATTTGCTGTAGACAGGATGTGGCAAATCATGGTCATCGCATCTAGATTAAAGAGCGAATAGCCAAAAGGCTTGGTCCGTTGAAGCTCACGTGGAAAACTGCCATCTTTTTCCATCTGGTTAGGTAATAAAATTTGCCGGTAGCGTTCAGCGCACATGCTGAGCAAAGCCGTATCTTGCACTAGACTCGCAAAGGATGCGACCTGCATCACCCAACATGTACCATGATTATTTGCCGCATTCATTTCATCTTTACCATATTGGTGTTCAGTCAACCAGCGCAGATATGTTGCAAACCAACGATGTATGGCATCTTTGGTCGACTGTGGAAAGTTTGGATCATTTTCGAGCACTTTGACGCCCTGCGCCACTTCCATTAAATGAATGGTATCAATAATGCCAATACCGCGACCTGTAAATCGTCCTTGTACAGCTTGGGCATACAGTAGATTGGGATTCATCATCGTCTCGGAATCGACAAACCAGGCGTTTAAATGAGCCAATGCCTGCTGCACATATTTTTTATCGGGATTCAAACGATAGGCCGAAGCTAGGGCGCCGATAATTCGGCTAAAACGGATCATGGCTTTCCGATGGGCAACAAAATTGGCTGGATTGCTCATACCATCCCGTTGGACATAGGGGGCACCCGCATCCATTGGATCTGGCCACCAATAGTCGCCTTCCGAGTAAAAGTCATGAATACCACCGCTACTTCGAACTGCAGGGTAAGCCGTCACGGTCAAGGGCTTTTGCTTCAGTGCCCATTTTGATTGCTTTTTTATAATAGGACGCAAAACCGTCATGATTTTACCCTTGAAAGATGCATTGGGTTCATTCGCCCCAGCGAACAGGGGGAGCAGCACAATCCCAATACATGTGCAAGCTAGTCTGAAGATTGATTTTAAATTCATTTCCTTAGATTTTTATGAGCTATATCGGGATAATGCGGTACTCCTTGCCCTTGACTGTTTGAAATTCAATTTCAAAAGTTTCTTTGGTTGATAAAGGCGATAATTTTTCGCGGTCAAGGATATGGTATTCTAATGAACTTGGTTTGTATAGCAATTCATTTTCAGCCCCATTGACTTTATTCCCATTTGTTCCAATTACTTTCACTGGCATAGAGGTCCGCAACTTGCATATTCCACCTATATTGGAAACGATGCGTGTCTGTTGCAATTTATTATCCTTCCAATCGATGTCTACCGTAAAGTTTCCTCTTGCTTTAATTCCCTTGATATGCCCTGTTGACCATTCATCGGGCAGCGCTGGCAATAGATGAATAGCACCATCGTGACTTTGTAGAAGCATTTCAGTCATTCCGGCCGTTGCGCCAAAATTGCCGTCGATCTGAAAAGGAGGATGTGCATCAAATAAGTTCGGATAAGCACCACCACCGCTCATCTGTGCGCGATCCAGTTTGGGATCAATAAAGTTCAGCGCATCCTTAAGAATTTTATAAGCGTGGTTTCCATCCTGTAATCTTGCCCACCAATTTGTTTTCCATGCCATCGACCAACCTGTGCTCACATCACCGCGCAAAAGCAGCGATTTTTTTGCCGCAGCGGCCAATTCACTATTTGCTGTCACGCTAATCTGGTTGCCCGGATAGAGTCCAAAAAGATGCGAAATATGCCGGTGCTGATCTTTGGGATCATCCCAATCTTTAAACCATTCTTGCAGTTGACCATATTGTCCAACCTGATAGGGATATAATTTTGCACGCGCCTGTTCCAATGTCGATTTAAACTCAGGGTCGATCTGCAGTACATCGCAAGAGCGAATAACCGCAGTAAATAGCTCGCGGATAATGGCCATATCCATCGTCGATGCCCTAGTCAATTGATATTCTTTTCCCGCTATTTTAATGGTATTTTCCGGTGATGTAGAAGGGTTTGTTATCAGGTATTTATTGTCAGGATCAGCGATCAACCAATGTAACATAAACTGAGCAGCCCCCTTCATGAGTGGATAGGCCTTATTTTGGAGAAAAGATTTATTTCCCGTAAAGCGATAATGTTCCCACAGATGGGTACTGAACCAAGCGGCGGCCATTGGCCATGCAGACCATCGCGGCATACCTTTAGGATCCCAGTCATAGCCTCCTGGAGGGGAGGTTTTGGCCCAGAGGTCCGAATTATGGTGAGCTACCCAGCCTTCCTTTATGTTGTAATTTACAGCTGCAGTTTGGGCTCCATTGACCGCCAGTTCCTCCATAAAATCAAATAGGGGCTGATGGCATTCGGACAAATTGGTATTTTCTGCCAGCCAATAATTCATTTCGGTATTGATATTCGTGGTGTAATTACTTCCCCAAGGCGGCTGTACATGATCATTCCAAATCCCCTGTAGATTAGCGGGTCTTCCACCTTGTCTCGAACTTGCAATCAGCAGGTAACGTCCAAAATGATAGTACAAAGTCAGTAAATCCAGATCTGTAGGACCTTTTGAAAATTGCATAATGCGCTGGTCGGTCGGTAAATTTACATGTGTTGAAATTCCTGCCAGTTCGAAATCTACCCTGTTAAACAGCGACCTATAATCCTTCTGATGATCTCTAAGCAGTGTTTCAAAGCTTTTTGCAGCAGCCTGTTTCAATAAATTGTTAACTGTTGTCTTTACATCCTTTCCAGCCCGGCTCGGCGATTTGTCAAAACCATTAAAACTGGTTGCTTCTGTGAGTAATAATAGTACCTCATCAGCGCCAATAATACGAAGTTTGTCCTTTTCTTGCTGCACTTTCCCTCCTTTTGCCTGTACGTTAACACGTATTTCGAAAGTCATCCCCTTTTCCTCAATGCTGTCGTAAACCACCTGTTTAGGTTCGTAATCCCGATTGGCCACAAAACTGGGGGCTTTTCCCACAAGGCTTAGTACATCGTTGCCGAGTGCTGAAACCGTACTTTTCAGTTTACTGGTCACAGACAGATCCAAAGTGATCGATTTAGCTTTATTTGCTTTTAAGCGAATGACCAAAGCCTTGTCCGGATAGCTGACAAAGCTTTCTCTTTGATATTGAACTCCTTTATACGTATAACTTACCGTACTTAGCGCCCCTTCCAAATCCAAATCCCGCCGGTAAGCTTTAACCTCTTTCTCCTCTTGATGAAAATCCAGCCACAGGTCCCCCATGGGTAAATAACGTGCCGAATAAGGGCCTTGCATTTTCTTCCAGAGCACAGCAGCCTCTTCATATTTCCCATCTAAAATAGCTTCACGTACCAATGGTAAAATTTGTGGACCATTGGGATTGTTTCCGGCCTCAGGTTCGCCCGACCACAGGGTATTATCATTAATCTGAAAACGATCCTTGCTCAACCCGCCAAAGACCATTGCTCCTGTCGTACCGTTACCCAGCGGTAGTGCCTCCTCCCAATATGCAGCAGGTTTATCATACCACAGTTGGCGCTTTTTTTGTTTATGTTGCGCATGACCACAGGTAGCGGTGACCATTATCCCGAGCAAAAGAAAAAAGCTCAAATTAGTGTTTAATTTTATCATCTCACTATTTTTCAATTGTCAACAAAGTACTTTTTGATTCGTCCATCCGTCCGGACACAACCGCTTTTCCCTCGGATAAGCGAAGCCGTATCAAGGCTCTTCCATTGTATGCCTGTACTTTTCTCGCCCCTATGGATGTTCCCTGATCAATGATCAGCTCACCATCTCCTGTAGCATCAAAATAGATCCAGTTTTTGGCATCCAGACAAAGAATATCATCTTTATCCAATACCTTGGCCTGCACCGTTACGATATCATCTTCCCGTGCAATTTCTTCAACCTGTAATTTCGCAGGTTTGCCCCAACGCTCTGTCTGATACACTTGTTCAATTTGATCTGTCATAAGCTCCTTACCATTTTTGGCAACAGCTTTGATCTGATTTTTTCCCTCACGTAACTTCACCATCCAACGCAATCCGGCAGCGGGGAAATCTTGGCTATTTCTTTTCTTTACCCCCTGACTTTCGCCATTGACAAATAGTTCGACCTCCTTCGCATTGGAATATACTTTGATCATCTTTGCCTCATCCGCCCCGCCCCAACGAACAGGCCAAGAGTGTCCGTAGATATGCAGCATGGGTTTTGAAGTCCAATACGATTGAAATACGTAATAGGATTCCTTCTTCGTAAAATCGCGTTCGACAACACCTTTCTGGTTGACATAGGGAACCGGATTATCTGGACGAACAGGTGTTGAGAAATCTTTAAAGGGCCAATATGCGGTACCCGTAAGCCAAGGCATGGTTTCCTGCTCCTTGAGGTGCCAATCAATCAAATTGCAGATATAGCTCTCACTCCAGTCTCCATCTTTGGAAACCCTTGCGGCACCACCAACAAGGGATGCATCGCCAGCCCGCTCATCGGTGGTACCATCGCCTTCTATTTTGGCTAGTGCCCGATCCGGATCCTCTGCATGGCGACGGGCATGGCTATCTCCGCCCCATTCCACATGAAGAAAATGTTTGACCTTTTTCCTCTCTTCTGCCGAGGCCGATTTATAATCTGTATACACTCCACGATACCAACCAGCCCAGATAGAGGGTGAATACACATCCACAATATCTTTACAAAAGTCACAACGTCGTATGGCGGTTTTACGACTGGGATCCAATTGGTGGGAAAGGACATGCAATTCACGCATAAATGTTCTGATTTTCTCTTTGTCGAACTCAGGAAAATCGCCGGGCCAATCATTTTCATTACCGAGCCCCCAGATAATGACAGAAGGGTGATTATAGTGCTGTTCAATCATATTTGTCAACATCCGCTTCCCCTGTTGCTGGTAGATTTCGCCGCCCAGGCCACCTCGGCACCAAGGAATTTCCTCCCAGACCAAAATACCAAGACTATCACAGGCTTCGAGCACCCTGCGGCTTTGTTGATAATGCCCCAGCCGAATAAAATTGACGCCCATCTCTTTCATCATCGTCATTTCCTGTAAAATCTGTGCGTCTGTCATCGCGGCTCCCACAGCAGCATGATCTTCATGGCGATGCGTGCCCCGAAGCAAAAGTCTTTTTCCATTCAATAAGAAGGGGCCATTATCTTTAAATTCTACGTGCCGAAAACCAAAAAGACTCTCTTCTTTAAATGTCTGCCCATCACTTTTGACGATGGTTACCAAACGATACAAAGCAGGATGATCTGGGCTCCACAATTCAGGTTTTTTAACCGTTAGTTTTCCAAAGTCAAGAGATCCTTCCAGCGAACGAACAAGCGGTGTCTGACGCAGTAGCAATTTACCGGAAGGGGCATAAAGCTGTGTTTCGACATCAAAATTTGAGCTGTTGGATCGTGTTAACAGCCGACCACGGATTTGCAATACTCCCAGCTTTCCATCGGCATCGACAGTTGGGGCAACAAAGACTT
Source organism: Sphingobacterium sp. HMA12 (assembly GCF_002933815.1). Taxonomy (GTDB): domain Bacteria; phylum Bacteroidota; class Bacteroidia; order Sphingobacteriales; family Sphingobacteriaceae; genus Sphingobacterium. Next base: position 259,571 of record NZ_BEYR01000001.1, on the reverse strand, counting down.
TTTCTAAGGCCGTCTGTGGTACATATTTCAAATTCAGGTGGCGATAGATACCACCATATAGGTTAAAATCGGATAGATCCGAAGGAATCATTTCGAGGTCACGCGAGTTATCTACCCGAATTGAAACAGGTATCTTGCCTTTAAACTGTGTTTTATAGGCTTCGGTTTTTTTAAACTGTTCGACAGCCTCAGTAATATCTACTGTCCATTCGTCATATCCACCAACATGCTCCCCTACCTTTTGGGTGTGGATATAAACTGTAGACTTTTGTCCAGCTCCTTCAAAATGAAGCAATGTGCGACCATTTGGGTACGGATTTTCGATGGTTAATCCTTTTCGATACCAACCTGGCCCCTGATAGTAATTCACAGCTGGATCAACGGCATCTAAAGCATTGTAACAATGAGGCAAACTAACGGTTTGCCATAGGGGAACGGATTCCGGATTACCCGCTCCGACCGGTCGTACAGCCTCCCAAATCCCTCCGAGATCACTCTTCAGAAAGTCCCATTCTTGATCAATGCGTCTTGATTCCTGCGCTTGGAGTTGTAACGCGCCAAATCCTAATAGCAGTGTCAGTATCTTATAAAATTTATTTTCTGTTATCATTAATATGCTTCTCTTTTCTTAATCTTTAGATCTGGGTTATTCATCCAAGGCTCCGGTTTTCATTTTTTTTGCAGTAGCAGTCTTATCTCTTTCAAGCTTTCCGGCTAACTCAATTTTGATTACAGTCGCCACGGCATCAACCGCCTGTTTGGGAACTTCAATTTTGATCGCATTAGGCTGTGATTTCACCTTAAGCGTTTTACCATTCGCTAAAAAACTGGCTTTTAAAACTTTATTTTTTATTGGAAGAACGACCGTTCCATCCTGAGGCCAGTCAAATATGGTCAGGTAAAGCAGGGTCTTGTCGCCCTGTTCCTTCATTGTGCATCTTCCCCACTCAAAGGGTTGCAGCGGGCTGCTTTTGGTTGCATAAATTGCTTCACTGTTTCCTTTCATCCACTTGCCTATCGTCGCCAATCTGTCTATGCTTTCCTGCGGAAAGCTTCCATCTGGTTTCGGACCGACATTGAGCAAATAATTCCCACCTTTTGATGCGATATCAACCAAATTACGAATCAATGTTTCTGCCGACTTCCATTTATGGTCAGACGTACGAAATCCCCAGGTTCCATTCATAGTCATACAAGTTTCCCAATGCTTCCCTTCCAATTCGCTCCAATCTGGAATTTTCTGTTCTGGCGTCTTTGTATCACCGGGAAAATTTGGTCTTTTCAAGCGGTCATTGGTAATAATATTCGGTTGAAGGCGCAATTGTTCCTGTAACATGCTTGCAGCCTCATCGGTCATATTTGTTGGCGTATCCCACCATAAGACGGAAATATCACCATAATTACTCAAAAGCTCTTTCACCTGCGGTACAGACACATTTTTGATATAGTCATCAAAACTCGCGGTCTCTTGCTTTGGATCCCAATGACCTTTATGCGCTAAGGTATAGGCATCTATTTGGGCTGAATCCGGATTAGGCCAGCCTTCGCGCATGAGTTTTCGCGCTGCTGAACCTCCGGGATTATTCCAGTCTTGCGCCTGTGAATAATAGAAGCCCAATTTGATTCCATACTTTTTACAGGCTGCAGCCAAAGGCTTTAACAGATCCTTACCATAAGGAGTAGCATCGACCATATTCCATTTGCTGGCTTTTGTTTCGAAAAGCGCAAATCCATCATGATGTTTGGCTGTAATAATAAGGTATTTCATACCGGCATCTTTCGCCATGCGCACCCATTCGTCGGGATTATATTGTAGGGGATTAAACTGGCCGGCCATAGCCTGATATTCGTCAACTGGGATTTTGGAACGGTTCATAATCCATTCCGCCCCCCCTCGAGCTTGTTCATGACCACGATAAACACCTCCAAATTGCGCGTATACGCCCCAATGAATAAACATACCAAACCGAGCTTCTTCCCACCATTTCATCCGCAGACTATCCGGTAGTTTATTTTCTTGCGCCATCGATGCGCCATTTGACATTCCTGAGACCAAGAGTATTAGGAATAGTATTTTATATATGTTGAGTTTAGTTTTCATGCCTATAATGGTTATTTTTAGAAACCTTTTGTTTGCGTAAATTTATCATTTCCCAAACTTTTGGCAATATCGACTTCAGACTGCGGTACGGGCCATAAAGTATCCCGCTCTCTAAATATACGTGAAGCTCCAGTAGGATCTTTGATTGCATCCATCACTTTTTTGATCGATCCCCAACGCTTTAGATCGAAGTAACGCTGCCCCTCCAAGGCCAATTCCACTCTTCTTTCCTGACGGATAATGTTGCGAAATTCTTCCTTTGTCAATCCGGGACCAAATTGTAATAAAGGCATTTTTACATCCGCACGGGATCGCACCTGATTCAATGCATCAACGGCTGTTTGCTCAGGTCCCGTACTTTCATTTTTTGCTTCTGCATACATCAGCAGAATATCAGCATAACGAAGAAATACCCAATCTTGATCACTTTGTGTAGCGTAGCTGGTTGGCCATTTGGCTTCGTTGATATATTTTCGGGGCAGAAATCCTCCCAAAACACCTTCCGCAACGGGATCAAAGGCAGAAGAAGCTGTTGTTCCACGCCATACTCCCCGATAAATTATAGATGCTTTCAAGCGAGGATCCCTGTTTTCGAAAGGATTTTTCGGATCATATTGAGCAGAAGTACTGATATTCTTACCATCAACACAATAGTAAGAATCTACTAGATAGCTCAAGGGTTGTATTGTTTTCAGATAGGAATACATCATATCAGCCGGACTATACATATTAGGCGGTAGAAATCGCGCCGAAAACATGATTTCAGGATTGTTGGTCTGTCCCGGTTTTCTGAACAGATCCCGATAACCACCCTGATAAATCGAAAATTTATTTTCATCTATTATTATTTTAGCGGCAGCGGCAGCCTCAACCCATTTTTTCTGGGTCAATAATACTCTTGTTTTATAGCCGAGTGCAGCACCTCTGACTGCATGGCCTTTATATGCCGTATTTGGCAGTTTCTCACTGGCATAATCAAGATCTGCTAAAATTGTTTCTATAACTTTATCTTTTGCTTCTCTTCCCAATTTGGCACTTGCATCGTCCATACCCAGAGGCGCTAGCGTCAAGGGTACATCGCCATAAAGATTGGTTAGCAAAAAATAGTAATGGGCTCGTATAAAACGTGCCTCAGCACTATACCGATCCCGATCCTGTTGGCTCATGCTAGTGATACGATCAATATTAGCGATCAACCGATTACATGCAGCGATCGCCTGATAGGAAATTTCGTAGCCTTCTGCTTGAATTCCTCCAGTAGTGGAGGTCAGCCCGCCCCTGGATATTGTATTAAAATTATTTGACGTGCTTGACACAAATGCATCATCAGAGAGACCATCCCAAAACATGCTGGCTCCCCCCCAGCCCCCACGGGCATTGGATGAAGAAGTCGCATTATATCCCCGACATAGAAATTCGTACACACCTGATAGCGCGAGGTCTGCATCCGCCTGGGTTTTCCAAAAAGTTGATTCAGGGATCTTATCGGTGGGATTTTTGTTCAGAAAATCTTTGGTACAGCCACTTGACAAAATACCGGCGGACAGACAGATATATAAATAAGTTTTAATTTTATTTTTCATGATTTCATCTTTTTAGAAGGTGATGTTCGCACCAAATGCAAAAACTTTATTTTGGGGATGAGCTACATAACGTCCCGAAGTAGCACCACCACTGGACGAAACGCCGCGTTCGGGATCTAATCCCGGAAACTTAGAAAAAGTAACCAGATTATCAGCTGCAAAATAAACCCGTAGTCCTGAAATACCTGCTTTTGCCAATGTGTTTTGTGGAATACTATAGCCTATTTGAATATTTTTCAATCTTAAGAAAGATCCATCTTTCAGGAAAAATGTAGAGGCACTTCTCACGTTATTTGCAGCAGGTGACTCATCTAATCCCACGATAGGTAGTGAAGCATTGGGGTTTTCCGGTGTCCAAGCATCCAGCCAATCTCGTGTAAAGGTTCCGCCTTGCCTAAAAGGAACAATTCCCCATTCGCTAACAAATATTTTTTGACCTTGGGATCCAAAGAAAAATGCGGTAAAATCAAAATTCTTCCACACTGCTGTAGCATTGAAGGAATAGTCAAAATCAGGGTAGGCACCGGAGACCACTGTACGATCATTATTGTCTATCACCTTATCCCCATTGATATCAGCAAATTTCAAATAACCGGGCTTGGCGGGGATCTGCTGTTCTGGTGCGCTTTTCACCTCCTCTTCCGATCGGAATATGCCCACATTTTGCCACAAATAGAAGCTACCGTAAGGTAAGCCTTCACGGATAATTGTATTACCAGAAATACGTTCGGCCCCATATTTTATGACTTTATTGCGGTTGGCCTGAATATTTCCATTCAATGTTAATGAAACCTCACCTATTTTTTCACGGTACTGAAGCCCAAGCTCGACCCCTCGATTACGCAGTGTTCCATAATTTACCGTAGGCGCAGTCAGACCGATATAAGAAGGGAATGCTGTTGACGCTGACAGAATATCAGAGGTCACTTTGTTGTACCAATCAAAAGACGCTGTCAGCTTATTATTCCAGAAGCCCAGATCAACGCCGAAGTCCAGCACTTTGGTGCTCTCCCATTTGATGCGTTCATTAGCCATGGCAACCTGACGCGCTCCTTGTTGTAGGGTTTCTTCAAACGGATAAGCAAAAGCGGAGCTATAAACGGTCTGGTAGGGATAATTTCCGATATTCTGATTCCCCAAGGTACCGATGGAGGCTCTAAGTTTGACTTCATTGACAGTCTCTTTTAGTTTTGTACCAAAAAAAGCCTCATCCGAAAGTTTCCATCCTCCGGATATCGATGGGAAAAAGGCCCATTTGCGATTTTCAGGAAAACGTGAGGAAGCATCATAACGAGCATTTCCTTCTAAAAGATACTTACCTTTGTAATCATAATTCAAGCGGCCGTAATATGACCTTAAAGACCATTCATTGGTTACCCCACTATTTGACTGCTGCCCGGCTCCGCCGCCATCCAATTCAAGTAAATCCTTATTGGGAAATTGTAATCTGCTGCCAAATAATTTCTGTGTCTTATTATATTCGGCTTGTGTGCCGGCAAGTACTTTCAAATGATGATCTCCAAACGACTTATCGTAAGTCAATTGGGTATATCCAACAGGATACACGTTATTGTCATCAGTCACCTCCAAGCCTTGTCCCCCAACATCCAATTGTCGTGCTGGAAGTGCATCTGGTTTGGCCTGCCACATATACTGATTGATCACCGGCTTGTTTGTGTAGTTTTTTGTAAATCCATACGTTAGACCACCACTGGTTTTCCATTCCAAACCATCCAATAATTTTACATTGACAAAAATATTGCCCTGCATAAAGTAATTATTCAGCCTTGTGAATGCATTTTCAGCAACAGCTACAGGGTTTTTATTGGGTGATTGAAACGGATAAGCTCTGGAAGTATATCGGCCGCTACCATCTGGAAGTACAGGACCATATAAAGGAGATTGGCTTATTGTTGACAGGAACTGATCCTCGGCTCCGTTTCTGGGATATTTCCGATCACCGTAGTTCAATGTGATGCTTGAGCCAAAACTAATTCGATCATTGATTTTCGAGTTGAGGTTCAGCTGCAAATTATACTTTTTAAAGGACGTACCGATCATAATATCGGGCTGATCGACGTAACCGAGAATCACATTATAATTAGTTCCACCAGCACCGCCACTTAAACTTAAATTATGTGTTTGTACCGGTACAGTTTTAAAGACTGCATCCAACCAATTAAAGTCGGGATAAAGTGTTTTATCTGTCGCATTTTTATATGCATCAATCATTTCTTGACTGAACAACGCATTCGCATTGGTTGTACCAGAATTCTTCGCGGCTTGATTATACAATGTCATATAATCTACCGAATTATAGACCAAATCAGGTAATGCTGAAGCCTTTGTGATTCCGACATTATAGTCGTAGCTCAATTGTGCTTTCCCGGATTTCCCCTGTTTAGTTGTGACTAGAATCACACCATTCGCCGCTCTCGCCCCATAAATGGCGGCAGATGCCGCATCTTTTAATACAGTTATATTTTCAATCGCCTGTGGATTCAGGTTTTCCAGACTACCGGGAATCCCGTCTACTATGACCAGTGGAGCAGAGGAAGCACCATAAGATCCTAATCCCCTAACCTGTAAATTCACATTTTCATTACCTGCCTCTCCGGACCCTTGCGTCACGCGAAGTCCCGGCATACGCCCTTGAAGTAATTGTGTAGGATTAGTTGCAATCCGTTTATTCAGTACTTTTCCATCGACTGCGGCAACCGCTCCAGTTAAATTGCTCTTTTTCTGAGTACCATAACCTACAACGACGACTTCATCCATTAGGCTACTTAATTCTTGTAACACGAGATTGATGTGGTCCTTTTTATCGACCGCTATTTCGGCTTTTTCTCTACCGACCAAAGAGAAAATCAACACATCAATATCCCTAGCAAGAATTTGGTAATTGCCGGATGCATCTGTAACAGTTCCATTCTTTACGCCTTTAATCTGTACTGTCACCCCCGCGAGTGGTTCGCCCGCCGGTGAGGTTACTTTTCCTGATATTTTCAACTGTGACTGTGCGAACACTTGTGGTACGGTCATACTCATCAGCGAAAACAAAAGCAACCCTTTCCCTACCGTTTTGGTTATCGGTGTTATCATAGTTGTCTTGGTTTATTTGGTTATTTAACTCAATAAATGAAACCAAAGATCAAGAATAGCCCCCGTCCAAGAGGGGTATTTTTCGTTCAAATAGGTGGAAAAAATGTCTTTTTTCTTGATTTACAACAGAATTAGATGGATTTTGAAGAAAATTAAATTTTCAATCACTGCTTCACTCCTGACGATAGCATAAAAAAAGCTTTATCTATACTCAAAAAGAAAATATCAACCTATTTACAAGTTGATATTTTCTTTCATTTAGCTCCAAAGAAGTCTGATATTGCTGTTCTAATACCCTGGATTTTGAGGCAGTAAATTTGTATTACGTGCGATTTCATCCTGAGGAATAGGCATCAGTGCATGAAAATCTTTTACTTTTGGTTGGCTTTCATAGGCTCCCTGCCTAGTAAATGCATCTACTACTTGTCCCCAACGTTTGATATCGTACCATCTTTTCCATTCAAAAGCTAATTCAACACGACGTTCTTCCTGCACGGCTTTTCGAAAGTCTGTCTGCGACATACCCGTTGCCAGGTCGGCAGGATAATTCTGTACTCCCTGTGGCGTATACCTTGCTCTAGCCCGAACAGCATTTATATAGCTATAAGCCTTTTCCGTTGGTCCGCCTTTACTTTCATTTAATGCCTCAGCTGCCATTAAAAGAACTTCGGCATAGCGAAAGATAACATGTTTGATATCGGAGTCGGAACCATCCGCTCCAGCATTCGTACCCGGATGCAAACACCATTTTGCGGTATGTATACGAGGCCATTTCCACTTCTGATAGGGTGTCATCACTCCTTTTACCGGTGTTTCGGTCAGAAAACTAATTTTCTTTCTATAATCTTGATCAGAAAAGCTACCATATACACCGGTTGATGGTACAAGAACGCTCCAGCCCAACATATCGGCATCCCGCACACCGGTCATCGGCGCCGTATAATCCTGATTGGATGCATTTTCACCGGTAATTCCGCCCAGAAAATCAACGACCCAGACATGCTCCGTCTGAAAGCCAAGATCAGCATCCCATAGGCTATTATAATCTTTGACCAAAGCATACTGGTATTTGTTTGCATCATTGATTACGGCCTCAGCCATCTTAGTAGCATCATCCCATTTTTTCAAAACCATATAAACCGAGGCCAACAAAGTCTGAGCGGCTCCTTTGGATGGTCTCGCTTTGTTATTATTGGCATATGTATCTGGCAAATTCGCTATCGCATATTCGCAGTCTGCAATGATATTTTCATAAACTTTTGCTGCCGGAGTTTTGCTGATTGCAATTACTTTGCTTGGATCGCTGACGAATTCACCAATATATGGAATATCCCCAAATAGCTGCACCAAGTGATAGTAATACAAGGCCCGGAGTAACCTCGCTTCGGCGATAAGTGCGGATTTTTTCGTCTCATTCATTGTGACGGCCGGGATGCCATCTATTGCGGCATTTGCCGCGCCAATACCCAAGTAAGCGGTTTTCCATACAGCGAGCAGATCTTGATTGCTCGCATCATGCGTAAAACTGTTCAACTGAATCCGACTAGATTGCGTACCTATATCCGCAATATCAATGTCATCCCCCAGCAATTGCAGTACCATGGTCAATCGTCGTCCATAAAAATCGGCATTGGCCAAAAGTCCATAAATTCCCATGACTGAAGCTTCTGCGTCTGCTTCCGTCTTAAAATATTGCTTGGGATCCAAAATACTTACCGGTTCCTCGTTTAGTTTGGTACAGGAAAACAGGCTGGTAAAACACAGCGTTGTAAGTATAATACGATATAAAGTTATCTTTTTCATTAGCATGAATTATTAACAGGTGCCTATTTCGAGTATCTAGCTGAAAATTGCTGCACCCAGATTATTTTTTTTCATTTAACTACCATTTATAATATTTAGATGGTCCTTCGTGATGTCAAAACCTTAGATTTAAGCCAAGGGTGTACGATTTAATATTGGGGTAGCCCATGTAATCTAATCCGACATTTCGGTTGGAATCTTGGTAGCTTACCTCAGGGTCAAAACCTGTGTAATTGGTCCATGTCCATATATTTTGTGCACTGACATATATCCTTAAATATTTTAAATGAATTTTTTCGAGTGACTTTTCTGAAAAATTATAGCCCAGGGCAAGATTCTTTAACCGGAGGTATGAGCCATCTTCTACCCAGCGCGAGGAGACCTCGGGATTGTTGGTTGAGCTCGCCCTTGGGACATCAGTATTGGTATTTTCGGGTGTCCAGCGTCGCAGGGCATCCTTGGTTGCATTCCCCTTTCCGGCCATCCAGTCGAGTTCCATTCGTGTGATGTTCAACATATCATTGCCATAACTTCCCTGCATAAAAATATTCAAGTCAAAATTCTTATACTTAAAATCATTATTAAAACCGAAGGTGAAATCAGGATTTGGATTGCCTATAATCGTACGGTCGTCAGCATTGACAACACCATTTGCACCGGCGATCAATTGATTATTTTTATCGCGGCCAAATAAATCCTTGTAGCGAATATCTCCAGGTTTCTTATTTGGTTGTGCGCTAAAATCATCACCCTGCTGATAAATCCCATCTGTCACCCATCCAAAAAATGCGCCGAGTACCTCTCCTTCGCGTAGCAGCTGCGAATCCGTTGAAAGCATGTGACCAGGGATCGTATTATATCGAATCTCACCTCCAGGAAGCTGCAAAATCTTGTTTCGATTGAAACTGATGTTAAAATCTGTTTTCCATCCAAAGGCGCCGTTGAGATTGGTTGTCTGCAAACCAAATTCCCAACCTTTATTTTGTACGCTTCCTACATTCTGAAGTGCCGTAGTAAATCCCGAATAGAGCGGCAATGGTACCTGATACAATAAATTGATTGTTTTTTTGTAGTAATAGTCTACCGATAGGTTGATTCGGCTCTTTAGAATACCGATATCCAGTCCGGCATCTGTCTGCTTGGTCGTTTCCCAAGTCAGATTGGGATTGGCTACATTCGTCGGACGTACTGCATTTACAGGGCTTCCGCCCATTGTTGTCAATGTAGGTGAGAATCTAGCCAGGGACTGGTAGGAACCAATTTCAGAGTTTCCAGTTTCGCCATAGCTTGTTCGTACCTTTAAATTACTCAGCCAATCGACAGATTTCATAAAAGGCTCCTGGCTTACATTCCAGGCAAGTGCTCCGGAGGGAAAGAAAGCCCATTTATTATTGTCACCAAACTTTGAGGATCCATCGTACCTCCCTGTGGCTGTAATAAAGTAACGATTTTTGTAATTGTAATTTAAACGGCCGTAAAATGAAGACATTACCCAATCTTCAAGATTCGAAGATGCATTTTGATAATTGGACCCAGCACCTAGATTCCAATAGTTAAAGCTGTCCGAAATGAAATTTCGGTTGTTGGCCTGCCAGGTTTCATTTCTGGAACTCTGGTAAGAATAACCAGCCATAGCATTCAGATTATGGTCTTCGTGAAAGGTTTGCGTATACGTCAAGAAGTTTTCATTGATCAAATTGGTATTTTTATGTGCCGCGATCGAGCCGACGCCACCGAAATTTCTACCTTCGACAAGTTCTTTTGACACATAATTACCTGTACGTTGATTACTGACCTGTACACCAAAGGTGCTACGGAAGATCAGATTTTTCAGAATCCCCAACTCCACAAATCCATTCCCTTGAAACAGGTCTGTAATCACTTCGTTTTTCCTTTCCATCGCAGCAGCCACCGGATTATCATGCGGGTCACCGAACTGCTTCAAAGTATATTTTCCTTCCTCATCATAAACGCCCTGTGTAGGTTCAAAACGCAAGGCTGCAGAGATCACTCCCGCGCCTGTCGTTCCGCTACTTCCTTCCTGTGTCCTTACACCGTTTAATTTATTGCGATTAAACAGCAGTCTTGTTCCGATTTTGATGCGATCAGAGACCTTCATCTCTAAATTTGAAGTCCCGGAAAGTCTTCTAAAATCCGAATTGATCACAGTTCCCTTTTGTCCAAAATGACTGACGGAAGTATAATATCTAATATTGTCACTGCCTCCCGACACGGAGACTTGATTATTCAACTGGTTTCCGTTTCTAAAAATAAGGTCCTGCCAATCGGTTCCTTCACCCAAGGATTGGGGATCTTTGAATGGGAGATTGTTGTTCCCGGCATTCGTATAGGTATCGTTAATATAAGCGGCAAATTCCGAAGCATTTAGTAGCGAGAGGCGCTTACCTACTTTTTGGGAAGCAAAAGAATTATTTAATTCAATAACAGGTTTGCCTGATCGTCCTTTTTTTGTTGTTATCATGATCACTCCATTGGCGCCTCTTGAACCATAAATAGCTGTTGCAGAAGCATCTTTTAACACTTCGATAGATTCAACATCTTCAGGGGCTGGAGCGGAACTGCCGGGGAAGCCGTCAACCACATACAATGGATCGCTACTTGCATTGATCGAACTACCGCCCCTAATCCGTACGCGAGGAGCTTTACCGGGTTCTCCATTCGTGCTGGTTACTGAGACCCCAGGGGCTCTTCCCTGTAAAGCTTGTGCAGTACCTGCCAAGGGGAATGCATTAATTTGATTCGCGTTAATGGAAGACACGGAACCTGTTAAATCACTTTTTCGCTGTGTTCCATAGCCCACGACGACGACCTCATCCATAACTGACTCATTCGACTGTAAGGTGAGCTCTACTGTCTTTTGATTTACCGCAAGTTTGACTTCTTGGCCAGCGTAACCAATGGAAGAAAAAGTTAATGTTGCATGCGCAGGCACCTTTAGCATAAACTCGCCTTTATCATTGGTCTGGGTACTCCGACCTGGAACTCCCTTCACACTTATCGAGACTCCCTGCAAGGGAGAATTGTCTTTGTTGACAACCTTACCTCTGATTTCTGATTCTTCCTGATTAATTTGATGATAGATACCTCTATTTTCGCCCTTAGTGGTCCCCAATGATAATCCCGGCGACAAAAATATTGCCATGGAAGCATAGGGAATAAGCGCACAGGGCCCTCTTCTGAAAAGCTTTGATTTCATAATTTTACTGTTTAGTGTTTTTGGGTTTACGTTTTAAATTGATGGATTCACTCCTTGAGCAATTCGTTTGAATCCAAATCTAATTTTTAAAGATTTGATCAAGTCATAGTCGTGTTTTGTTTGGTTATTTGTTTCCAAGGTAATTAAAAAACGAGTAGCCTTCAATGAATTGGGCTATTAAAAATGCGAAAACGATTTCGACTTTTTAGTCAAAAAAACAAGCTTGAATGTCTATAATGACATTCATCTGCCGTAGGCATTCTCCCTTTTGCGATAAAATCTATATATTGCTTTTCAAATTAATTTAAAGTGAGGTGTTAGATGGTCTCGAGAAAATGTAGCATAGCCTATATCTTTTGGTTTTGTGCTTTTTTTGTTCTTTATATGAATACTGGTTATTGTCAGACAATCATACCTACGGGCACACCTTTTGTAAAGCAATACAAGAAAAGCCAATACAAGGCAGGAAACCAAAATTGGTCTTTGGCTATTGATAAAGAAGGGCGAATCTATAGTGCCAATACAGAGGGCTTATTGCGGTTTGATGGACAATACTGGCGCATATACCCACTTCCTAACCACTCAACAGTACGCAGTGTTGCTATTGATAAAGCTGGGAGAATATATACAGGCGGACGAGGTGAGTTCGGCTACTGGACTTCAAAAGCGTTTGGAGATATGACCTATCATAGCCTTTCCAAATTGGTCGCAGACAAGACTTATTTTCCAAATGAGGAGATCTGGAAAATTATCGTGGAAGATCATCGTGTATTCTTCCATACCTTTTCCAAGTCCTATATCTGGGAGAATAATACAATCAGACCACTCATCGCTAAGGGCGAACCATTCTTATTTCCCCATCAGCTCAATAATCAGCTATTTTTTGAACAGCTCCCCAGTGGTCTACATGAATTCAAAGCCGGAAAACTGGTACCTGTACAAGGGAAGGAAATCCTCCGGGATAAAAATGTTTTAGCGATATTACCCTTTGATAAGGATAACTCAATAATAGCGACCGCCCGACACGGCCTTTACCTGATGGCGTCCAACGGAATAATTAAACAATGGTCAATTCCGGCCAATGCCATTCTTAGTCAATCTCAAATAAATAACGGTATTTATCTATACGATGGACAATATGCTTTTGGCACCATTCAAAATGGTGTGATTATTATCAATAAAGCTGGAGAAATTGTCCAACATATCAATAAAAACAACGGTTTACAGAACAATACGGTACTTAGCATTGTAAAGGATAAACAACAAAATATCTGGGTAGGACTAGATAATGGAATTGACCGGATCGAAATCAACTCTTCTTTATCTTTCTACACCGACTTTGTAGGCAAAATAGGCACGGTGTATACTTCAATCATCTACCAGGGGAAAATTTACTTAGGGACGAATAAGGGTTTATTCGTCAGTGAATGGAAGGGGTTAAACAATTATAATTCATTAGATTTTGCACAAGTCCCTAATTCAAATGGTCAAGTCTGGACATTGGCCATTTTCGGTGAAGACCTCATTTGCGGTCATAATGAAGGAACGTTTAAACTGGTCGGCGGTAAACTGGAAAAGATCTCCAAAATTACAGGAGGTTGGATATTCAAACCTATCTTTGGGACAAAAAATATTCTTCAGGGGAATTATACCGGATTATCAAAATTCGTTTTTGATGGTACACAAATTCAATTTGTACAGCAATTTTCTTCAATCAAGGAACCCGTTCGCTTCCTTGCCCAAAAAGATAACCATTCCTTTTGGATTGGGGATTGGGGACAGGTACAGTTAATTGATTTTGATCCGGGCTTCCAAAAAGCACGCATCCTGTTTACATCGATGCAAGACAGTCTCTTGCTGCTAAACGCAGATTTACCGGAATTTATACCTTAGAAAATAATCTTGTTTTCGCTACAGACAGTGGCTTCATGCAGTTTGATAATATCGTTAAACGCTTTAGTTATTCCAATGAATTAAACAATGCATTAGGAAGTTACAAAAATTCAAATAAGGTAATTCCCATCAGTACCAATAGTTATTGGTTTATTCAGAAGACAAAAATTGCCAAAGTGGATTTTGATAGCAAAGGAAAACTGAAGATAGATTCCAATCTGCTCAGCCCTTTGCAAGATCGTATGATGAATAATTATGAGAACATCCTACCCATAGAAAATCACTACTATCTCATTGGATTGGACGATGGTTTTGCCATTTACCGGAATTCTGACGAGCCCACTAAATTTATATTGCCACCACCGCAGATTGCTCAATTGACCAATCTCACAACCGGAGAAACTATCCTACCGGGGGCCGACCTTAAATTGGCCTCATCCGAAAACAACCTCCGGGTGAGTTTCTCAAGTCCTTATTACTCCTCTTCACCATTACAATACCAATATTACCTCGATGGGTATTCGGGCAAATGGTCTGAATGGAGTGAAACAGCCTTTCAAGATTTTACGAACTTGCCCTATGGGCATTTCGAAATTAAGGTACGGGCCAGAACCAACACTGGCTTGACTTCGGAGGTACAAACGATAGCTCTCACCATTAACTATCCCTGGTACCTCTCATGGTGGGCAAAAGGTATTTATATTTTGATGTCCGGTGGAATGATTTATCTTCTTTATAATTTCAATCGTCAACGAGAAAGAAAGAGACAGTTTCAGGCGAAGCGAAAATGGCTGGAAGAGAAGAAAATTGCATTGGACAGAGAAGCTGAACAACAGGAAAAGGAATGGATTAAATTAAAGAACCAGCAACTGGAAGATCAACTTAATCTAAAGAACAAGGAGCTCGCCAACGCCGCACTTAATATTGTCTATAAAAACGAAATGTTGAACAATCTGCACGATGAACTCAAACAGCTTAAAGATGCAGAAGGAAATAAGCTCAGTTCAGACGAATTGAAAAAAATAAATAAGCTGATCGAAGATGCCCATAACGACGATCGTGACTGGCATATTTTTGAAAAGAGTTTCAATGAATCACACGAGAATTTCTTCAAAAAACTGAAGCAGGAATTTCCGGATCTTGTTCCCAATGATCTAAAATTATGCGCCTATCTGAGGCTCAATATGTCGAGTAAAGAGATTGCTTCGCTACTCAACATCAGTACGCGGGGCGTCGAAATCAGGCGGTATCGTTTGCGTAAGAAATTAGGTATTCCAACAGATAAAAACCTCTCTGAATTCCTTTTGGAACGTTAAAATTTTGCTACAAACACTACATCATTACCACACACGCGCTTTAGTGTAAAAAGAACACTAAAGCGCGCGTATTTTTATAAAAAACGAACCAACAACACACTATCTATCACTAAGTTAAAATAAATTCAGTTTTCACAAAAGAAACGCCAAATTCGGTGTAGTAGTGATGTGCAAACGTTAAATTTTGGCAAGTATACACTACATCAACATATTTGCTGTGGGAATAACCAATTGAATTTTTTAAACAAACACCAAAATTTTACGATATGAGGAATTTATCCGCATTATTTTTGACATCCATGGTAGTCTCGGTAGCCTATGGACAAACTTCTATCCAAGGAGTGGTCAAAGATGGTTCCAGCATGATATCGATGCCTGGGGTCACCATTAGTATTAAGGGGAAAACCGCATCTACAAAAACCGACGCAACGGGGAAATTTCAGATCAACGCCGCTCCTACCGATTCTTTAGTTTTTAATTTTCTAGGCTACCGCACGCAAACGGTATACATCGGAAACCAAACACAACTCAGTGTTTTTCTAGAGAATGAAAATAAAGCCTTGGAAGAGGTTGTTGTTATCGGTTACGGTACACAAAAAAAAGCTGACCTGACGGGGTCAATCAGCTCTTTAAAATCTTCTGATATCACTAAACAACCCGCGATGTCAGCCATGCAATCTATCCAGGGTAAAGCCGCCGGTTTAAATATTGTCGCCAATGAAGCACCGGGCTCCTCACCCAATGTCATTATTCGGGGTTTAGGGACGGCATTATCAGGAAGAAATCCTTTATATGTCGTTGATGGTATCGCACAAGATGATATCAATAATATTAATCCTTCGGATATTGAATCCATGGATGTATTAAAGGACGCTTCTTCGGCTTCCATCTATGGTTTAAGAGCAGCAAACGGTGTCATTATCGTTACTACAAAGAAAGGCAAAGCAGGTACTGTTAGCATCAATTACGAAAGCTATGCTGGAATGAAGAAAATTCTCAATCGTGTAAAAATGGCCAATGGGGATCAATTCAGGACCTACTTTAATGAAAATTTGCTCTCTCTTGGAATAACTAATTGGGAAATAAAAGAAAAACAGCCTAATAACACCGATTGGTATGACGAATTGATTAAAACGGGAACAGTATTTAACAATGCTGTAAACATCGCTGGCGGTACTGAGAAAGTCGATTATTTTGTTTCAGCAAACAACTTTACTGAAAATGGTATTCTGGATGGTTCCAAATATGTTCGAAATACGATCCGCAACAACAATGTTTATAAATTTTTAGACAATAGGTTGAAGTTTTCGCAAAATCTTAATTTAACCTTGACAAATGCCACTCCAAAGCCCAATAGCGCTTTTACAACGGCATATAAACAGTCACCACTAGTGCCTTTAATGTATACCAATGGCCGTTATGGCATTGGACGGGTGAACCAAAATACGGGTATCGTGGGTATCGATGGAACAACTGGACAGACCATAGGAAATTTAAATACAATTGGCAACCCCGTTTATGAGGTTCTGAGACAAAATGAACGAACAAATACGTTACGACTTCAGGGGAGCTTCGAAGGTGAATTCAAAATTACAGACTATTTGAAAATAAATTCACGCATTGGGGCCAACAAATTCTATTCTAAACAACGTGTCTTCACTGATATTAAAGATCGTTGGCTTAATGCAAATCCTTTACGAGCTGAAAGTGAATTCTATAAAGAAAAAGGTAGTAGGCCGGGCAATACCAGTTATGCTGACAACAGTTTGAAATATGAAAATCTTGAACAGTTCAGATGGTCATGGGAAAACTTCCTAACATTTAACAAGACATTTGATAAGCACAATATCGAAGCTGTGGTAGGGATGTCTCGCGAAAAATACGATATCAACAGTATGAATAGCCAAATGGGCTATAATGTTCCAGAACAAGAACAATATTGGAATATCAATTTAGCAAAAGGAAAATCAGATGGTTATGACATCGTTTCATTGCAGACATACTATACACCTAGAGCCTTAGCGTCTTATTTTGGACGGGTACAATACAACTATGATAGTCGTTATTATTTAACAGCAACAGTTCGAAGAGATGCCTCAAGTGTGTTTCGTAATACAGGTAAATATTGGGGAACATTTCCATCCTTTGGTTTTGGCTGGACTGCATCCAACGAACAATTCATGAAAGACATCAGTTGGATCAACTTCTTAAAAGTCAGAGCAAACTATGGACATTTAGGTAACCAGAACATTCCTTTAAATGCGTATAATATTTTCTCAAGTCCAGAAAGTTCCAATTACAATTATGTTTTTGGTCCCGAACAGAATATGGTATATGGTAGCGCAAAAGGAACACCTCCAGTTGACTTAAGCTGGGAGGTTACCAAGGAAACAGGTGCCGGAATCGACTTCACTTTATTTAATAATCTATCTGGATCAGTCGATTATTATCATAAAAAGAATACCAATACCATTCTGGACGTCACCCCAATCTATTCTTCGCCAGATGAAAAAAACTATTATGCGCATGGCGCCAAGGTATTAAATCAAGGAGTTGAAGTTGCATTGAATTGGAACAAAAGTATATCGCCAGATTTTAGCTATTCCGTAGGTGTCAACTATTCTTATAACAGCAACAAAGTAACAGATGTTGTCCATACTTATGACGGTGCTACAGGTGGAAGTTTGAACAATGGTGAAATTACGAAGCAGTTAAGGGTCGGACAACCAATTTACGGTTGGTGGATGTTTGAATCCATCGGTGTATTTCAGGATGCGAATGATATCGCGAATAATCCTTCCTTCGGACCTGCCAAGCCAGGTTACCTAAAATATAAAGATCAAAATGGTGATGGTGTAATTGATACAAGAGATAAAAAATTCTTTGGTTCATTTATACCAAGTTCAACATACGGCATTAATCTTGGCATCAACTACAAAGCTATTGACTTCAATATTTCGGGTTATGGTGTTGCGGGAAATAAGATTTATAACGGCATGAAAAGTACACGTACCGATGGTGGAGAAAATATTGCCCTGTCGACCTTTGAAAACCGTTGGACAGGACCGGGCTCAACCAATGTACATCCCGGTGCTGAACGGGCAATTTGGGCATCAAGTTATTTCTTAGAATCAGGCAGTTACTTCCGTATCAACAACATCACGGTTGGCTACACATTTGATAAGCTGTATAGTTCAAAATCAAAATTGCGACTATATGTAACCGCTCAGAATCCATTTATGTTTACCAACTATAGCGGTTTCTCTCCAGAATTGGCTGGTGACGGTAGTCCAAACCTAACTTCAGGTATCGAGCTTTCGGCTTATCCAACCACACGTAATTTCCTTTTTGGACTTAACATGCAATTTTAATCGTTAAAATTACAACACCATGAAAATTAATAAACTCTATATAGCAATCGCACTCAGTGCAGGTTTGACATTACATTCCTGTAAAGACAGCAAATTTTTAGATGTTCCTTCAAAAGAAAATGTTGAGGCAGAAGACAGCGGGACGGTCTATACCCCCGAACAATTTGTGAACGGTGTCTATGGCATGTTTACAGATTGGGATTATGCTTTCTCCTTTTTGGGTATCACCGAAATGATTTCGGATAATGCAGACAAGGGAAGCTCTGCAACGGATTCAGGTGGCGACAAATTATTATTGGATAATCTTACGTACACCTCTACAGCGGGTTCATTTCAATCGATGTGGGCACGCTGGTATAAATCTATCGGTCGTGCTACCCGCGCAATTGAGTATACAGAAGGTTTTGGTTTAACCGACGAGGCCTATAAAAACAGGCTTATCGGAGAGGCCAGATTTCTTCGGGCACTCAATTATTTCTATTTGGTCCGTGGTTGGGGGGATGTCCCTATCCAGGAGCGCGATTATATCAAAAGAGAACCTGCTGCCGAAGTCTATGCCCATATTGAAGCCGACCTACAGTTTGCGATTGACAACCTTCCTATTAAATCTGCGTATGCAGCTAAGGATCTAGGGAGGGCAACAAAAGGGGCGGCTCAAGGTCTATTATCAAAAGTATATTTGTACCAGAGCAAGTGGCAGCAAGCTGCCGACATGGCAAAAACTGTCATCAACTCCGGCGGATATAGCCTCGAATCTGATTATGCTAAAATCTGGAGACTAGAAGGTGAGAATGGTCCCGAATCGCTTTTTGAGTGGCAGGCGCGGGGAAGCTCCATTGCCCATGGCATTAAACAATACAGCCAGGTACAGGCTCCTCGGGGTGGTGCAGTCGCGCTAGGTTGGGGTTTCAATATTCCTAGCCAGAATCTGTTGGATGCTTTTAATGCTGAAAAAGATGATATCCGTCGTGATGCAACCATTATTTTTAGAGGTGAAACGCTTTACGATGGACGGTTAATTGATAGTGGCGTCGAAAATCCCATGTATAATGAAAAAGCCTATTCTTCGGCAAATGGTGGTGCTGAACACACGGACAAAAACGTCCGCTACCTTCGCTTGGGGGAAATATACTTAATATTAGCAGAAGCTTCCAACGAATCAGGAAACAGTAGTGAGGCTTTAAACGCTTTAAACACCGTGCGTAAACGTGTAAAATTAGCCGAAGTAACTACGACCGATCAGGCGCAGCTTCGCCAATTGATCTGGAAAGAAAGACGTCTGGAACTAGCTTTCGAACATGACCGCTGGTTTGATCTCATTCGTACTAAGCAGGCAAAAGCAGCGATGGCCGCTGACGGAAAAACATTCCAAGACAAAATGTTTTTATTTCCAATTCCTGAAAATCAGCTTATCCAAACACCGGAAATGCCGCAAAATTCGGGCTGGTAATACTTACAAATAATAACTCAGTTCAAACGACCATAGGTCGTTTGAACATTTTTTAAGACTTTAAACAATACTATCCATGAGAAATCGAACAGCATATCCTTACTTAACTGGTATTGC
The DNA here is from genome assembly GCF_002933815.1 of Sphingobacterium sp. HMA12. Lineage (GTDB taxonomy): Bacteria > Bacteroidota > Bacteroidia > Sphingobacteriales > Sphingobacteriaceae > Sphingobacterium. The sequence continues at coordinate 239,618 of NZ_BEYR01000001.1, read as the reverse complement.
TTTGGCCCTTCTTCTCAGCAGTTCATGCCAAAACAGATCAACCACCAGTACTGAGAATGCGTCCAACGGTGATTCCATAAGCCAACCAGTTATAAATGAAGACTCCTTGTTGACAACTATCCAGCAACAGACCTTTCAATATTTCTGGGAAGGTGCCGAACCGACATCAGGATTAGCACGTGAACGCATCCACATGGACGGTGTCTACCCAGATAATGACCGCAATGTCGTGACGATTGGAGGAAGTGGCTTCGGACTAATGGGGATGATCGTCGCTATGGAACGTGGATTTATTACAGCCGATCAGGGCACTCAAAAGCTTAATCACATCATGGATTATCTTGCCAAAATAGAAAGATTTCGTGGAGCATGGGCGCATTGGTATGATGGCGAACTGGGCACAGCCAAGCCTTTTAGTGAAAAAGACAATGGTGGCGATATTGTTGAAACTGCTTTTCTAGCACAAGGCTTACTCACGGTTCGCGAATACTTGAAAGACAAAAATGAGGCTGCAAGAGCAGTTGCACAAAAAGCAGATAGACTTTGGAAAGAAATCGATTGGAATCACTATACAAATGGACAAAATGTACTCTATTGGCATTGGAGTCCTAAATTTAATTTCCAGCAAAACCATCCTGTCAGAGGGTATGATGAATGTTTAATTACCTATATTTTGGCAGCTTCTTCCCCGTCCCACCCTATTGCTGCCAGTGTATACCATGAAGGATGGGCAAGATCCGGTGGGATTAAAAGCACGGCTAAAAAATATGATATTCCGCTAGCCATTAAACATAATGCGAAAGAAGGCGAAGTAGGCCCGCTTTTTTGGGAACATTATTCTTACTTGGGATTGAGCCCAAAAGGCCTAAAAGATCAATATGCTGATTATTGGGAAGTAACCAGCAATCATGTCAAAATAAATTTAGCGTATGCCAAGCTTAATCCCAAAGGTTATAAAGGCTACGGGCCTGACAAAGGCTGGGGCTGGACAGCCAGTTATTCTATAAAGGGCTATGATGCACATCATCCGGACAATGATCCGGGGGTAATTTCGCCTACAGCAGCATTATCTTCTATGCCCTACACGCCGCACCAAAGTATCCAATTTGCACAATATCTGAATAGTAAATTGGGGGATAAAGTTTGGGGTAAATATGGCTACTATGATGCCTATAGCGAAACTGCCAACTGGTTTCCGCAACGTTATCTGGCCATCGATCAGGGGCCTATTATTGTCATGATCGAGAACTATAGAACAGGAAAAATCTGGGACTTATTTATGCAAGCACCAGAGATTCAGCAGGGATTGAAAAAACTTGGTTTTACGAGCCCCTATTTCAAGTAGTGGATAATTTCGGAATCATTTTCAATCCGTCACACGTTGAAAATGGTTCCATCCACGAAAATATCAATAATAAGTTCGATAATCGACTCGAGTTTATTTTTTATAAAAATTAATGAAACTAGCTGTGGTAACATTGATAAGCAGTTTATTGAATAACAACTTACACACACTCCACTTAAATCCGATGTAATGGACTCAATGATAACATATAGTTCATAACGCATAACAGAAAATAATACAATGAAAAAAGTAGTAGGAACATTCCTCCTTGCATTTTTAGCTTGGCATGTGAGTCCAGCACAATCGAATCGAAAAATGGATCAGTTTATTGACCAACTTATGGCCAAAATGACTGTTGAAGAGAAGATCGGACAGCTAAATCTAGTCACCGGCGGCGAAGCGACAACCGGAACGACAGTTTCCACAGATGTGGAAGCGAAAATCCGAAATGGCCAGATTGGTGGTATTTTCAGTATGAGTACACCATCCAAAATTCGCAAGACCCAGGAAATTGCAATCAAGCAGTCTAGGCTTAAGATTCCGATTATCTTTGGTATGGATGTCATACACGGCTATCGCACTGTTTTCCCTATTCCTTTGGGACTCGCGGCGACATGGGACATGGGATTAATCCAGCAATCTGCCCGTATTGCAGCCGAAGAAGCCACAGCTGATGGCATTAACTGGGCCTTTTCGCCGATGGTAGATATTTCAAGAGATCCGAGATGGGGACGTATTTCCGAGGGTGCTGGCGAAGATACTTACCTAAGTTCAAAAGTTGCTGAGGCTATCGTTCATGGCTTTCAGGGGGATAATTTAGCAGCACACAACACGATGATGGCCTGTGTCAAACATTTTGCACTATACGGCGCAGCAGAAGGTGGACGTGACTATAATAGCACCGACATGAGCCTCCATCGGATGTATAATGAATATCTACCACCTTACAAAGCAGCTATAGATGCCGGAGCTGGCAGTATAATGACCTCCTTCAATGATATTAATGGCGTACCCGCATCAGCCAATAAGTGGTTGATGACTGATGTGCTACGCAAGCAATGGGGTTTTAAGGGCTTAGTTGTAACAGATTATACAGCTGTCAATGAGCTAACAGCACACGGCCTCGGCAATCTACAACAAGTTTCGGCATTAAGCCTTAACGCTGGTGTCGATATGGATATGGTGGGTGAAGGTTTTCTTACTACACTAAAAAAATCGCTTGATGAAGGGAAAGTTAAGCTCGCTGATATTGACAGAGCTTGTCGTTTTGTGCTGGAAGCAAAATATAAACTGGGCCTATTCGAAGATCCTTATCGTTACTGTAACGAACAACGTGCGAAAAACATAATCGGTTCAGCTGCCAATCATGCCAAAGCAAGAGAAATTGCAGCTAAATCATTTGTCTTACTGAAAAATGAAGATCAGATTCTGCCTTTAAAAAAATCAGGTACAATTGCTGTTATCGGTCCTTTAGCCAATTCAGGAGCCAATATGCCCGGGACCTGGAGCGTGAGTGCAGAACTGGAGAAAACAGCATCATTAGTGGAAGGAATGAAAGCAGTGCTGGGTAGTAAAGTAAATATCCTGACACATCTTGGAACTAATCTATTGGAAGATTCCACTTACCAAAAGCACGCAACAATGTTTGGGCGCACCATTGCAAGAGATCCACGAAATGAAGAGGAGATCATTGCCGAAGCGATAAAAGTCGCACAAAAATCGGATGTCGTTGTTGCCGCTCTTGGAGAATCTTCAGAAATGTCCGGAGAAAGCTCGAGCCGCTCCGAGCTGGATATACCAAAAAATCAACAAAATCTTCTGAAAGCATTGTTATCAACAGGAAAACCAGTTGTGCTTGTATTATTTACAGGTAGACCGCTAACGCTTACTTGGGAAGATGCACATGTTCCAGCGATTTTAAATGTTTGGTTTGGCGGCTCGGAAACGGGAAAGGCAGTCGCTGATGTCTTATATGGAGATGTTGTTCCTTCGGGAAAGATTACGGCAACTTTTCCGCGCAATGTTGGTCAGATTCCGATCTATTATGCACACAAAAATACAGGAAGACCTTATGGAAACTCCGGGGATTTTGAAAAGTTTAAATCGAACTATTTAGATGTTAGCAATTCCCCACTCTACCCTTTCGGTTATGGATTGAGTTATACAACCTTTACCTATGGAGAGATTCTTCTTGATAAAAACACATTGGAAAGCAACGGAACCATTCAAGCACGTATTGATATTAGCAATACAGGTCATTACGACGCGGAAGAGACGGTTCAATTATATATACAGGATTTAGTTGGCTCTGTCACCCGTCCAGTTAAGGAATTAAAGGGTTTTCAAAAGATATTTTTGAAAAAAGGCGAAGTCAAGTCCGTGAAATTTGACATTCAACTTAAAGACCTCAAGTTCTTTGATAACGATCTGAATTATGTTGCCGAACCTGGGGATTTTAAAATTTACATTGGGCCCAATAGCCGTGATGTCAAAGAGGGGGATTTTAAGCTGCTTTAAAGTCGATCGACCCCATTCTCGAGGCTGACTTTGCTTTTAGACAGCTTTTATTAGCCGACTTAATGGCTAAAGCACAAATTAACTATTGATTAACACCATCCTCATGATTAATAGGGGATTAACAGGGAGATAGCAGGGGGTTAACAGGGGTATAACAGGGATAAACCCCTATTAACCCCCTGTTAATACCTTATAAAGTACCTACCAATTGGGTTTTAAGGATGAAAATAGTGTTAACTTGGTCATAAGTTAAGTACCAGCATCTATAAATAACCAAATAAAAACAAGTAGGAAAGTTTCAAAATAGCCACAATACCCCATCCAGTGAGATTAGTGCCGTTAGCGTATATCGCCAATCCCTTTATTATTTCATATTCCCATCAAAGCTTTCAAACAGTAAACGTAATTCTGCTGCTTTCTCGGGATAATCTACAATTATATTCGTTCTTTCGCTCGGATCCCAAGCAATATTATGTAATTCTTCTACCGCGTCGTATGGTTTCCCAGATATCTGGTTAACACCAGCAGGTATACGCCTATATTTCCAATCTCCCGATCGGACAGCTTCCACATGACCGTAGTTTACCAAGAATATCGGGCGATGTGGTGTTTTTAAATCTTCCGTTTTACCATTTAGTAAAGCATCAATAGCCTGGCCATCGATGGACTTTTTTGGAAGAGGGGCCCCTGTCCATTTTGCTATCGTAGGCAGCACATCTAAATTACTGATCGCCTGTCTAATTACCTTACCTTCTTGTGCATATCCTTTTCCGTACACGATGAATGGAACACGAACCCCACCTTCAGTAGTTTCAGCTTTCGACCCTTTAAATACACCGGCTGTGCCTACATGCCAGTTTTTGGTCACATGGTCGTCCGACATCCGTGAAGGATATGCAATCCAGGGACCGTTATCACTCGAGAAAATCAAAATCGTATTTTCCGCCAATCCTTTTTTCTCTACGGTCTTCCAAAGCTCGCCAAAATTATGATCTAACTCACGCATGACTGCGCCCAAAGGGCCTGCATTCTGCTGATCAGCAAACTTATTCTTATTGTTGGCAAAGGCCAATGGTAAATGCGGAAAATTATGCGCATAATATAAAAAGAAAGGATGATCTTTATCTTGATTTTCTATAAAACTAACCGTTTCCTTATGATATAACGCACTTAAATCCGAATCATCAGGTGCTACAACCTCTGGCTTCCTATTTCTAAAAATTTTTATGACTGAATCTGTTTTTACATAGGGATCACGATAATCATGGCTATACAACATTCCATAAAAAAAATCGAATCCTTGCTTATTGGGATGATGATAGGCCTGTTTATCGCCAAGATGCCACTTACCGATCAGAGCTGTCCGATAACCTACCTTTTTTAGAAGCTCGCCAATGGTTTCTTCTTCATCCGGTAGTCCGAGATTTGACCCTGGTCCAATTGGTGCCGGTAGATTATAACGGGAAGCATATCGTCCGGTCAACAAAGATGCTCGCGAAGGGGTACAAGAGGGCGTTGACACCATAAAGTTTGTTGCCCGCACACCTTTACTGGCAATAGAATCCAAAAAAGGGGTTGAAATATTCGGACTTCCATAACAGCCGAGGTCACTATAGCCTAAATCATCTGTAAGAATCAGGATTATATTGGGCTTCTTATTTTGTGCATTAACAACTGTAGCGAAGAGAAACATGGTCATTGCCATGAATAGTTTGGTATACCGGATCATGATAGCATTATTTAATTGGAAACATTGATGCAATATAAGAAATTACCAATTTGGATTTTGTCGTAAATTAGAATTTAGATTCATTTCACGTTGAGGAATTGGCCATAGGTAATGTTTTTGCGGATCGAAAACACGCCGTTCTGATGCCGCTTCAACGATAACAGTTTCACCCTTGTTATTTAGATAAGTAATTCCATATACTTTACCTGGAACTACTTTTTCAGCTGTTTTCCATCTTCTGATGTCCGCAAGGTGCAATCCTTCGAAAGCGAGTTCCACAGTACGCTCGCGACGTACAAGCTGACGAAGCTGGTCCTTGTCTCCTATTGTATTTACATTTGGTAGTTTTACATCATCCCGTGTATTTCTGACCTGATTAATTGCAGCATATACACTTTCATCAATCTGTCCAATTTCAATTTTAGCCTCCGCAAAAGTCAGCAACACTTCCGCATAGCGTAATAATATAATATTCAAACCACTTTTAGAAGGATTGGAAAAATCCTTTTTATCAATATATTTTTTGATATTAAAACCTGTTGTAGAGGCGATATAAGTACTTCCGACTGCATCTGCTGTTCCGCTGTTGGGAGCCGGGCGGAAAATCGCACCATTAGGGAGTTGATCGCCATCTAAAAAAATGGAGTAATAAAGTCTATGATCGCGATTTTTATACGGATTTTTGAGATCATACCCACTAGTAGCATCAGTAATCAGGTGCCCGCTAGCAGTCGTATAGCTATCGATCAATGCTTTGGTGGGCACATAGGTGCTTTGCCCATTTTGCTGACTGTAAGGTGCCAATTGAGTAAAAACATTTTGAGTGTATATATTTTCCAAAAATTGCTTATCTAAAAGAACTTCTTTATTATTTTCCGCTGAATAGGAGAAAAGTGTCGCATAGGATGGGTACAATTCAAACTGATGACTATCAATAATTAACTTGGCCGCATTGGCCGCGACAGCAAAACGTCCAGCATAGAGGGCCGCACGTGCCTTCAAGCCTAAGGCTGTCCAACGCGTTATCCTCCCCATATCATTGCCCGTATAAATATTAGGTAAACTCGCGGCAGCTTGCTCCAGTTCTTCATCAATAAAATCATATATTTCAGTAAGTTCTGCTTGTCGCACTTCCCTTCCTTCTTGTAACGTAAGTGGTGTTTTCACCAAGGGAACTTTACCGAATAAATAGGCCAATTTAATATATTGATAGGCCCTTAATACACGAGCTTCACCAATATAGCGAGCAATTAATGCTTCATTTTTACTCCCCTCAATTCTATTCACGTTTGCCAAGAAATAATTTGCAGCACCAATACCTTTGTATGCACTATTCCAGGTATTATACACTCGCGAACTTGATGCATCATAAGTGCCCTGTTCGATATAAGCGTCGACTGCAAAAGGTTGATTGACATGTGCAATATCTGTTAATGCATCCAAATAGAAGATTTCTGCACCATCAAGATCATTGTACAATGCATTGACAGCTAATTCTGCATCTGTTTGACTTTTCCAAAATATATTTTCCGAAAGTCGATCCGTAGGTATGGCATCCAGCAGATCCTTGTCACATCCGGCCGTTACAAAAGATAGAATCATCAAACCAAAAAAAAGGTTTCTTTTTTGATGTAAATAGTTATAAAAATTCATTACTCTTCAATTTAAAAATAAAACAAAAGACCGTCTAAAGGGTCAAATTAACACCGAAGGTGTACAGTCCAGTCTGGGGATAATAAACAGCCCTTCCTGATTCAGCCTCTGGATCTAAATTCCATTCATTCAGTTTGGAAAAGGTCAGTAAGTTAGTCGCGGATAAATAGACACGCAGTTTACTGATGTTTACCTTCCCTATCTTCTCCAATGGAATGGTATACCCTAATTGTATATTTTTTAAACGGAGATAAGAGCCATTGACCACCAATCGGTCAGCAGTCGCCACATTTCGGAGATCATATTTAACCACACGTGGAAAACGTGCATCGGTATGTGTTGGTGTCCAATAATTAGCGGTATAAATTTCATGGGTAAATCCCTCTTGATTTCCCATTTCAGCTAACGCACCCGAAAGTCGAGTATCAATTTTCGCTGCACCTTGGAATAGTATATCAAGATCAAAGTTTTTGAAGGCGACACCCCCGTTCACTCCAAAAGTATATTTTGGAAAGGAGTTTCCAATGGCTGTCATATCATCTGCATTAATTACACCGTCTCCATTGAGATCCACATATTTCACATCACCAGGTTGCGTGTTTGTTGCATAGGTTGCGCCATAAGCTTTTATCTCCTCAGCAGACTGAAAGAGTCCTTCTGTTCTGTATCCCCACAGTGTATTGATCGGTAGCCCCGTTGCAATAATATATCTCGGATCAATATCGGAGCCAGCGATATATGGTCCTGTCCCTTTCAAATCAGTGACTTCATTATGGTTGATACTCAAGTTAGCGTTTAACTGATAAGTGAAAGCACCAGGACGCGATGGTCTCTTCTGATAATTTACAGCAAATTCCCAACCACGGTTAAGTACGGTTCCTGCATTCTGGGGGGAAGGTTTTAAGCCTAGCACAGCTGGAATATCTAAATTTAACAAGATATCATCAGTCACTTTATTGTAGTAATCTAAGGTGAAGGTCAATCTATTGTTTAAGAGTGAAGCATCTAGTCCCAGATCATACTGACGCGTAGATTCCCAGCCAAGTTGTTGATTTGCGTAGCTATCCAATCGATAACCTTGCACCGATTTACCTCCGAAATTATAACCTGCCGCTACCAATGCCGAATAGTAACTATATAGATCGACAGATTGATTACCAGTTTTACCCCAAGAAGCACGTAGTTTAAACTCATTAATCCAGTTTTTTATTGGTGACCAAAATTGTTCATTAGACAGAAGCCATCCCGCTGAAGCAGAAGGGAAAAAACCGTATTGTTTATCGCCGGTAAACCGGGAAGAGCCATCATATCGACCATTAAATTCGACTAGATATCGACCATTCCAGTCATAGTTCACCCGGCCGAAAAAAGAGCGCAGGCCATATTGTACGTCGTATCCACTATTATTTTTGGTCGCGTCATCTGCCCCTTGTCCAATGGAAGTGATGTCATTGTTGTAAAATCGTTCACGATATGCTGTTAGATTGGTTTGGTAATTGTGGATCTGCGAATATCCGGCAAGTGCTTTAATATGATGTGAACCGTTTGTCAACTGATAGGTAAGCAAATTATTCCAGGTATACTCACTGCTATTGTCCCGGAGCTCGGTTAACGAATTTATTGGAAAACTTTTCACGATTCCCGTATTCTTGTCCTTGTTTTCGAAGGCATTTAAAAAAGTCTTTGTGCTGCTAAAATTCAGGCGAGCTCCGAATTGAGAGGTAAAAACTAAATTTTCCCATAGCTTAACATCTGCTTTTACTATCGAGCTTAAATAATTTTCAGTTACTTTTTTATAACCGCTTTTTTCAATCAACATCAATGGATTATTTCCCTGTGTGCTAAGTCCATAAGTTCCATCATCGTATTTGGGAACTGCCCACATTGAACCGTGAAAAAAGTTATTAATTGGATCACGTCCCGGTTCATAGGCCTTACTGTAACGATAATTAATATTTCCGTTAAAGTTGAGCCAGGAGGTTGCTTTGTAATCATTATTCAGTCGAATATCAGCCAGCTCTGCACCATAATTATCGATGATACCATTCTGCTTGTTATAACGCGCCGCCAGTCTCGACTTTAATACTTCGTTACCGCCTGAAAATGATAAAGAATGATCTTGTTGGGGTGCTGTTTTCAGTAAGGTTTCAAACCATGTATTCGGCAATGGGTATTTTTCACGATCTGTTGTATTACGATAGCTTTCGATAGATTCATCGGTAAATCTTACTGGTATAGCCAATCCGGCATTACGATAAGCATCCTGCTGCAATTGAAGATACGAAAGTGCATCCATTTGTCGAGGTCGATTGATCGATTTTTGCAGGGTATAGTACCCATTGTAATCAATAACAACCTGACCGGACTTTGCACTCTTGGTCGTTACAATAATAACGCCATTTGTTGCACGGGAGCCATATATTGCTGTCGAAGATGCATCTTTTAAAACAGAAATTGATGCAATGTCATTGGGATTGAGCTTAGACCAAGGTTGTTCTATCCCATCCACAATGACTAAAGCATTGTTTTTACTGAGATCATAACCACTGGTACTGCTTGAATTGGTGTTAAAGGTAGTCAATCCACGAATTCGAATATTTGCAGCAGATTGTCCCGGCTTGCCTCCTAAATCTTGTACTGTTACACCAGGCAATATTCCCTGAAGTGCTTGTTGTGTATTAGAAACTGGGCGTTTGGTCAATCGTTCACCATCAATACTAGCGATCGAATTCGTTAAAGAAAACTTCTTTTGTGTTCCATAACCAACGATAATTACTTCATCCAGATCTTGGGAGATAGGTTCGAGCTCGATTATAGCAGGGGATTGAGATACAGATATAGTCTTTTTCTTGTAACCAACACGGGATAAAATGATTGAAAGTGGTAATTTTTGCCCTGTAACGAATTGAAAAAATCCTTTTTGATCCGTTTTAACACGATGTGTAACAGTTTCAAGTTGAACCGTTACATCTTCGAGTGCCAATTTGCTCTGACTGTCGTAAATATAACCAGATAATGAAGCGTTAATAATGGGTTTAGGTTCAATTTGTGCATAGGTATATTGTCCAAGACAAGACAAACCTAAACAAAAAGTCAATGTAGAATACCGTAGTACCCTAAAATTTTTCATAGGTAAAAAAGTTAATCGTGAATACTAACAAGTGCCAACGCCAATCGAAAACTTGTTTCTATTTTGAAGACATTCGGGGAAGCGAGCGCCTCCCCTACTGTCAATTTGAGAAAAGATAAGGGAAATTTATCCTATAATACACATTCGCATTTGTCTTACAAAAGGGGATTTAGCCATTAAAGACTTTACTGCAATACTCATAAGGAATGTGATTTTACTAATGTTGATATAGTTCATAATGCATTAAAATTTTATTCGGACAAAAAGACACCATTTTTTTGTACTTAGCATCTTTGTTGTCTCTCACAAATATAAAAGATATTTTAATAAAATCTACCAATCCTATAGATTTTATTAAAATACAAATAAAATCCGATTTGCAATGAGCAAAACACACCCGTAAGCACTAATTATCACTCGCTTAAAAAGTCATTGGTCAATTATTTGAGCGACTTAAGATAGTCCTTAATTAGTATTACGCCCTCCTCATGAAGCATAGTCGTTCCTTTTTGAGGCATATGCATCTCACCTAATACCGACATTCGTCCAATAATTTTGGCTTGTTTGAGCCAGATTCCAGTTTCGGTTACCGGACTTTCAAATCTAAGATCCAGCATAGTCATATAGGCGGTTCCCCTCGGATTATGGCAATGTGCACAATTCACCTCCAAGTAAGCCCTTGCTCTTTGTTCGGTAGTTTGATTATGGTCCTGATCGTCTGGCAACGAACTTAGCTTGGACCATGATGGAATATCTATTACACCTTTACCTTTCAAATATTCCAACTGTTGAATTGTATCATTGTCCCGAAAGACGACCCGATTTAAATTTCTGATCTTGGGACCTATAGGCAGTATGCGATCTCCCTGGCGGTGACAGGCAATACAATCCGTGCGGGAAGGAATGATATAATTTGTCTGCCTTTTTATGCTTTTACCATCTAAAAATAAAACGGGTACCGCTGCGCTGTCAGCTAATAAAAAGGCTTCATTTTGAGTCGAATTCCATTGATAGGTCGCTACATTCCATTGCCCTTTCTCGTTAATCAGGAGACGCGTTTCCAACAATACTGATTTTGAGTTTTGCGGAGTACCCCGCTGTGGGTAGAAAAAAGTTTTAGCGATAATGGTACCGTCCGGAAAATTTGGTAATCCATCGTCTGATGCCACAATTTTCTTACCTTTTGGAAGGAAAATAACACGTTTTTTGTCAGCATAATCCGTAAATAATGCAGAAGCTAATTCGTAAGAAATACCTTGGTCATTAGGTACAAGATCGGCTATTTTTCCTTTAAACAATCCATAGTCGGATAGTTTATCCCGAAATATGATATTATCCTTCGCAATTTTTCCCCTGTCCTTATTGTTGAGTACAATAAAAAGTATAGGTATCAGCAAAATACCCATTAAAATTACTGCTTTTTTCATGTCTCCCATGTTCCTCGTCCCTTTCGCTATTTTCCATTATTTGGACGAAGATAACACAAAAAAACAGACTTACTAGAAAGGCAATTTTATCCGATCGATTGCTGATCTGTTTTTTTTTATAGACACAAGATAACACCAGTTAATTTATTCGACAATATTGCGTTTTTAAAAAAAATAAAGCGAATTAAGAGGCCTGCACGAGGAAAAAATGGTTATATTTAAATGTCATTAACCAAAACTTCGGATCCATGGAAGACATGATTCTTTATAATCGGCTTCAATTTGCCTTTACAATCACATTCCACTATTTATTTCCCCAATTGACCATGGGATTATCATTAATGATCGTCTATTTCAAATGGAAATTTCTACAAACTCATAATGAAGATTACAACAATGCTTCAAAATTCTGGATGAAGATCTTTGCACTCAATTTTACAATGGGTGTGGTGACCGGCATTCCTATGGAATTTCAGTTCGGAACGAATTGGGCAAAATTCTCTGAGCTTACCGGTGGAATTATTGGGCAAACCTTGGCAATGGAAGGGATGTTTTCATTTTTCCTGGAATCCTCTTTTTTGGGAATGTTTCTCTTTGGAGAAAAATTACTTGGTCACAAACTTCACTTTCTTTCAGGTTTGATGGTATTCATTGGCTCCTGGGCAAGTGGATTTCTGATAATTGCGACGCATTCCTGGATGCAGCATCCTGTGGGTTATGAAATTCTTGAAAATGGAAAGTTTGTACTTAACAACTTTAGTTCATTGTTTAGCAACCCTTGGTTATGGCCGTCTTATCTCCATAATCAAGCGGCATCCCTGGTGACAAGTTCTTTTTTTGTTGCCTCCATCGGAGCTTTCTATCTCCTAAGCGACAGGCATAGCAAATTTGGAAAGATATTCGTAAAAAGCGGCGTTATCTTTGGCGCCATTTCATCCGTTATACTTGCATTCCCAACAGGCGACCTTGCCGCCAAAAATGTGGTTAAATACCAACCTGCTGCATTTGCAGCCATGGAAGGTATCTTTAAAACAGAGAAGGGCGGATCTGAGATTATCCTAATCGGCCAACCTGATATGGAAAACAAAAAACTTGACAATAAAATAGCTGTCCCAAATGTCCTAAGTTTTCTTACCTATCAACGCTGGGATGCTGAAATAAAAGGACTAAACGAGTTCGACGACTCATTACATCCCACAAATGTCCCCGGACTGTATTATAGCTATCACATCATGGTAGGTCTAGGTACAATATTCATCGGAATAATGGTATTGGGCAGTTTCTTGCTTTGGCGAAATAAATTGTATCAAACCAAATGGTTACTATGGATTATTATGTTTATGATTCCTTTTCCTTATATCGCCAATACAGCAGGTTGGTATACTTCCGAACTTGGACGGCAGCCATGGCTGGTATATAACCTGATGCGTATGGTTGATGGCGTATCGCCTACGGTATCCTCAGGTAATACTTTGTTCACCTTACTGGGATTTGTCGGACTGTATATCCTTTTGGGTTTATTATTCTTGATGCTGGTACTGAAAATTATTAGAAAAGGCCCGGAGCCTCATATTGCTTTAAATTAATTTGTCATGGAAATATTCTGGTTTATTGTATTAACTTTCATGTTGGCTATCTACGTAGTTCTCGACGGTTATGATTTTGGAGCGGGAATTGTACATTTATTTTTTGCAAAGACCGAACAGGAGAAGAAGGCAGTAACAAATGCAATCGGTCCATTTTGGGATGCCAACGAGGTTTGGCTGATCGCATCTGGTGGAGTTTTATTCTTTGCTTTCCCCACACTTTATGCCTCATCTTTTAGTGGATTCTACCTCCCTCTCATGCTGGTATTATGGTTACTGATCTTTAGGGCAATAAGCCTTGAACTGAGAGGCCAAGTGCATCATAGGCTTTGGGAGGCCTTATGGGACAAAGCTTTTGGTCTGGCGAGCCTACTTCTTGCGCTTTTTTTTGGAGCCGCTTTAGGCAATGTGGTCCGCGGAGTTAACCTCGGCATGGTCGAAAATGGCGTGTCTACTCAGGAACCGCATTATTTCTTTCTAGCACTCTGGAATCCCACCTTTGATCCTCTGGCCGAACATCAAGGTATTATTGACTGGTTTACAGTGATATTAGGTTTAGTCGCAGTCGTAACGCTGACAATCCATGGTGCTGGATGGGTCATATTAAAAACATCCAGTACTTTAAACCAACGGCTTAAAAATATCATATTTAAACTAAATTTCGTATTGCTTGTATTGGTCCTCCTATCGGCTTATGTCTGGCATTATGTAAAACCGATATCCCTGAATAATTTGCAAAATCATTATTGGCTCTGGATCTTCCCACTGATCGCAACTGTTGGCTTGCTTGGACAGTTTTGGGTCAGAACATTCAAAAAAGATGGCGTCGGTTTCCTCTTCTCATCGCTATTTATAGTAGGAAGTTTTGCGACGACAGTAGCCTCCATGTTTCCTACCTTACTTCCTTCCACCAATACCATAAACCCATCGCTGACCATACAGAATGCTGCAGCACATGAATATGGGTTAGCTGTAGGTTTAGGATGGTTTATCTTTGCAGCAATTTTGGTAGTCGCTTATTTTATCATCCAATTTCGGGTCTTTAAAGGAAAATTAGATGATGTAGGCTACGGTGAACATTAAAATAATATATAACATCTTAAAGACCTAATAATTTGTACTTTAAGGCGAGTTGCACCAATTCGACCATATTTTTCACCTTAAATTTTGTTAAGAGGTTGCGTCGATGTGTTTCTACCGTAGCGGGGCTTAAAAACAGCTTCTCTGCAATCTGATTGCTGGTATGGCCATTGGATATCATAATTAAAATCTCCTTTTCCCTTTGTGTTAAACGAGGAAGAGATTCCATCGAAGATATTGCCCCAACATACAGTGCCCTCGCGCTATCGCAGAGCGCTTCTTTTCCATTTAATCCAAGCTGGACACAACGAAGGAATTCTTCATTGGACACATCTTTTAATATATAACCATTTCCTCCATTTCGCATAAACTGAAAAATAAGATTACGATCTGCCAGATTACTCAGTGCAATGACCGGAATGCTGGAAAACAGCTTCTTCACCTGTAGACAGACTTCCAATCCACTGGTATTCAACAGCTGCATATCCATAAGCACCAGATCTACTTTTGTCCTATCCAAGAATTCGATCAATAATACTTCCTCCAAAAATGAATATACTTTATACCCCTTTTGGTTATTGAGAAAGGACGTTACGCCTTCCAATAATAAAGGATGGTCATCCAATATGGCAATAATTTTCATACATTAGTTTTAACTAAACACTTACTCTTATTTCAATTTGGGTGCCAGATCCAATTTTGCTCTGTATATCAATAGATCCATTGATCCATTGAATTCTTTTTACCATGTTATTTAATCCCATTCCATAATTTGCCGCGGACGAATCAAATCCTTTTCCATTATCTTCTATCAAAACCTGCAATATTCCCTGTGATCTACTTACCTGGACAATAATGAGATCTGCATCTGCATATTTCAATGCGTTTGAGATCGCCTCCTGGACAATCCGATATATTGCTAACCCTTTTTGAAAGTCCAGGCGTACTTCATCCTCATAATTCTCAAATTGGATCTGAACCTTTTTATTTCTCATCGAAAGACACAATTGTTCCAATGCTGCTATCAGACCAAATTGCCGTAATGACTCAGGCATCAAATTATGCGATATCCGTCGAACTTCGCCCAAAATATCATTCAGTTTGTGAGGTAATTCATCCGTCAAATTGAATGCGCCAGTGTGCTCTCCAGCGACCTTAAACTTCAACCCTGTCAGCATTCCGCCAATACTATCGTGCAAATCCTGTGCGATACGCTGCCGTTCCTGCTCTTCAGCTTTGAGCATGGACTCGGAAATTTGCAACTGCTTTTCCTTTGCCAATTTCTCTAAAGCAATCTCATGATTTATCTGGATCTGTCCATTCAGTCTCCGTTGTTTTTTATAGGAAAAGGTGACAAATAAAACAACGATGAAAAGTAATATAGCAATACCTAAAACAAGAAAGATCTTTAATTGATTGCGATCTTTTTCTGCACGTAGATTTAAAATCAATTTTTCTTTTTCTACGGTTTTGTATTTAGCTTCCATTTCGTTCATCTTCTCCAAAAGCTGTACCTTCTGTATACTATCAGATAGCTTACTCGCCACATTAGACATCATAAGTGCTTCTTTATAATCCCCCATCAATTCATTGACCGCAGCCAATTGGCTATAAACAATTTTACTATTGTAAAGATCACGTGTCAACAATCCGTTTTTTATAATCTCCTCCAATGGTCGTTTCGCTTCAGCATATTTTTTTTGCATCAAATAGACATTAAACTTTCTAAACAGCATCATCTGGTAGAATTTCCAATTGTTCATTTTCTTCGACCAGTCCAAACCAATATCCAGCATACGTAACGCTTCATCTGTCTGTTGTTTTGTCGTAAAATAGAGCGCTTCATTGTAATAGTAATTGGGTAGCTGAGAAGAGTTTGGATTCTTACCTAAGAGGAATTTAACTTTGTCCAATAGTAATCGAGCTTCCTTTGATTTTACCTGATAACAATATGTACTAACGGCATTTAAATAGGCTACCAGTAGCGCGGTGCTCGCGGGTTGCTGTTCAAGCTGTTTGATCGCCATCTGATGATACTCATCTGCTTTTGCCAATTGATTGGATGACATAAAGGTCATACCGATCATCGTATTTATTGCTCCTTCCATGAGGGGATCGTGTGCTTTGGCATATGGCATACATCTACCGTTGAGTATATCCAAAAAATCAGCAAACCCTTTTTTCGGAAATCGAATTAAGCCCAGGTTGTACCAAGCTTTGGCTAAGAGCTCCTGCTGAAAGGGCTGCTTGGCATTCCCCAGGATATCCACGCATTTTTGAGCTTCAATCCCTGCACGCTTACTATCTAAAAATTGGCCATAGAAGAAGCTTTTATAAAGTGCTTCCATGGCCTGGAGGCTTTTAAATGGTTTAGCCATCTGCTCCCCCTGCCGCATATTTTCCCAGAATTTCACGGTATCACGAAACCTGTAGTAATCCGCCAAATAAAAGTACTGTAGTGCTTTTACGCTGTCATCCGAAGTTGATTTCAATAACATTTCGGCATCAGTGCGATATTTTTCTTCATTTAAGGGCAGAAATCCTTGCGCATTCGTCGTCTGTGCAGCAAAATGCATTGCACAACATATTATTAATTTTAACAAAACCCGACATTGTAATCTCATTTAATCAGATACTTTATATAATATGAAACAGTTTATTGCATTTTTAATGAGATGCGCCTCGTTCAATGTGTAATGCTGGAAAATTCGGTGGACACGAACTCTTCAACACATGGTCCTTCAAAACTAAGCAATTTTAAAAACAAATAAAGCACTTTGATCGCGATCAAGGTGCTTTATATTGTCCTGTCTAGCAATATATCTAAACTGCTTTTATGAAAGAAAATTTTTTATGAACGTCCCAACTGTATTTCAAACACTGCGGCTCTAGTTGTCGCGATATTGATCAACAGATCTAATTTACGTTTATACGTTGAAGACAGCGTCCTTGAACTAGAGGCTTCAAATAGTCCACTTTTAACAATAGGCACGCTAAAAGGCAGGGTCCATGCCCGTAATGATTTTGCTATCGTATCCATTGCGTTGATCCCTTGTAAAGCCTGCACTCCATCTGCCCAGCAAACCAGCCCAATATTTTTGTCCGTAAGATATGCCGGACTATTTTTTGCACTTATCTCCAACCAATCCAAACAGTTTTTCATTACACCGGGGATACTTCCGTGATATAAAGGAGATAACCAAAAATGTACATCTGCCTCTAAAAAAAGATTATTCATAATCCTTACACTATTTGGAATTCTGCTAAGACTACTATCAAAAAGTGGAATGCCACTATCCGCCAGATTAAACACGCTGTTCGCTATCCCAAGCTGATTCAGTTGTTCAGCGAAATAATCAGATAATACACCCGAAGTAGATTCCGGCCTCCGCTCCAAGGCTCCATTAAATATTAATGCTTTCATTATTTTTTATGTTCTTTTAAAAATAACCTTTGGCATTCCGATTTCTCCGTACATCAATGTTTTGACAATCGGAATTAAACGTGAAGTAGCCAATATATAAAGTGATTCGGGCATATTTGGTCGCGCCCTTATAACAACTTTTTGATCCTGATACAAGGAAAGGTCTGCATGATTCAAATGCTGTGTCCATAATTCCAGTTCCATTGTTTCCACACTTTTAAAATTATAATATGCTACAATAGCATGGAACTTTTCGGCTAAAGCCATATATACCCAAGGTGGAACAATTGCATCGACGGAACAAGTAAATGCGACTGCCTTACCGGTAAAGGGTTTTAGGTCCAACGCAGCTAGGGCAGCCTTAAAATCCTTTTCACGAACAATCATTTCTTGGTAAAAGAGTATTTTGATGTCAAATTCTACAATTTCAACTCTATTTTTGAAATCAATGAGGTCAAACGCCAATATCCCCGAATTTTCAACCTTATTTACAAACATATCTTTATGTAATTATCATCCCGGTTTGATGGAAGTTTAAACCGATTAAATTAATTTACCGATGGTCTCTTCGTATTTCTTTTCGACTACGGACCAATCCAGAATAGACCAAAAAGCGTCTAAATAGTCCGCTCTTTTATTCTGATATTTCAAGTAGTAGGCATGTTCCCATACATCAATGCCTAAAATTGGTACTCCTCTGCTCATCAATTGAGTGTCCATTAAGGGATTGTCTTGATTTGGTGTAGCAACCACGTCCAATGTACCATTGTACTTAACGTAAAGCCAAGACCATCCAGAGCCAAATTGTCCAAGCCCTGCATTTTTTATCCTTATTTTCAACTCATCCAAAGAACCAAAAATCCCATCTATTTCTTTGGCCAGCCTTCCAGTAGGTACCGTTTTTGGGGTTGGAGATAAGATTTCCCAGAACAAAGAATGATTGTAATGACCGCCAGCATTGTTCCGAATAGCAGGGCTATACAGACTCACCTGCGCCAGGAGGTCTTCCAATTCAGCACTTTCGGACGTTGTATCCAGTGCTTTATTTAGATTATCAATATAGGCTTGATGATGTTTCTGGTGATGAATAGACATTGTTTCCTGATCAAAATAAGGTTCAAGCGCTCCATAAGGATAAGGTAAATCTGGTAATTGAAATTTGTTCATGATATTTTGAATTTTATTGTTTTTAGAATAAGTCAAAGCTAAATAATAGATCTTAATAAAACAACTTATTAGTTGTTTTATTAAGATCATAAAATCAGTTGTGTACTGCAGACAGCTTATACAAGGATCATTATGACAACATATAGAAAAAGTAGTATCTTTGTCCAGAAACATTAAAACAACTTTTTAATTGTCAAATGCAAAAAACACCTGCAGATAGAATATTGATGTTATTAAAAATGAGGGGCGAAGTTACTGCCGCCCTGGTTGCCACGGAGCTGTTGATCACGAAAGAAGGCGCTCGCAAGCACCTGCTCAACCTTGCCAATCAAGGGCTTATTGAATCCTATGCTAGAAGCGAGGGGATCGGCCGACCGTCGACCTACTATTGTCTTTCAGCACTGGGACTTTCAAAATTTCCGGATAGTCACGCTGATATTACGGTCCAACTGCTTCAATCCATTAAACAACTGCTTGGCGAGAATGCGCTGGATTTATTGATTACTGATCGAGAGTCAAAAGTATATCAGCGGTATAACAATGCGTTATCTGGTATTGAAACGCTTGAGAATAAACTTGATATTATGGCAATGAAGCGAACAGAAGAGGGATATATGGCGGAATGGAAAAAAGAGGCCGACTCTTACCTTTTCATTGAGAATCACTGTCCCATATGTGCTGCTGCAACAGAATGTCAAGGTTTTTGCCGTTCGGAGCTTCACAATTTTCAACAGCTTATCGGACCATCCTATACAATTGACAGAATTGAGTATATTATCGAAGATGCTGCACGTTGCACTTATCGTATTAGAGAAAGAAAATAGCGTAACTTTTTTAGGCAGCGTCCAAATAAATTAATAATATACCAAAAAGTATTTTTTATATTTGCAATCAAAGCACAGCGAGATCATGTCAAAAGCAGAACAGACCCGACAATTTATCATTGAAAGAACAGCCCCTATTTTTAACAAAAAGGGCTATTTTGCGACTTCCCTTTCCGACATCACTACTGCAACAGGTTTAACAAAAGGCAGCATATATGGTAATTTTAAAGACAAAGATGACCTAGCACTTCATGTTTATAGTTATCAAAGTAAAAAAATAGCTGATGGAGTAGATCAACAGATAACCCAACAAAAGACGGCCTTAAAGAAACTCTTTGCTTTTTTTGATTTCTACAAAGAAAATTTCAAAAATATCGCGGCTTCGGGCGGCTGTCCGTTAATGAATGCTGCGATCGAGGCTGATGACTCCTTGCCTTTTTTGACTCCCAAAGTCAGGCGATCATTTACACTTTGGAGGCAACGATTGATTTCGATATTGGAAGAAGGTGTTAAGGCTGGTGAGTTTAAACAGCATATTTCTGCTGAACATTTTGCCGTTACCTTCATGGCCATGATCGAAGGTGGTATTTTACTTTCAAAAATTTCAGGACGCGGTAAAGATTTAGCTATTGTATTGGATAATATGAAAGAAATGGTAGATCGGGAAATCAAAATTTAATTTTTTTAAAAACACAGATACCAATCGGTATATTGAAATATTAATTTGAATATCATAAAAATGAAAAGAGTTGTAATTACCGGCATGGGGACAATCAACCCATTAGGAGATAATATTGATACATTTTGGGATAATATTTTACGCGGTGAAAACCGTACAGCTATCATCAGCCGCTTTGACGCGTCTTTATTTCGGACGCAAATCGCGAGCGAAATCAAAAACTTTCAACCGGAAAAATACCTCGATCGAAATGAGATCAAGAGAAGTGATCTATTTACACAATATGCCTTATATAGCGCATCGCAAGCTTTAGAAGACTCCGGTTTGGATCCGAATACATTGGATCCATTCGATATTGGTGTTATTTGGGGTGTTGGACAAGGGGGAATGGAAACATTCGAAAATGAAGTTGAAAACTATGTAACAGGTAATTATATCCCTCGATTCAGCCCTTTTTTCGTCCCAAGGCTTATTGTTAATATGGCTTCGGGAATGATATCAATGAAATTCGGTTTGAAGGGCATCAATTATACAACTGTATCTGCCTGTGCAACCTCCAATACAGCTTTCATGGATGCGTTCAATTATATTCGGTTAGGAAAGGCAAAAGTCTTTATTAGCGGCGGATCGGAAGCTCCCATTACTCCTGCCTCAGTAGGTGGTTTCTCTGCAATGAAAGCAATGTCGGGCAGGCATGATGATCCTAAAACAGCAAGTAGACCATTTGATCGAGATCGGGATGGGTTCGTCATGGGAGAAGGCGCCGGGGCGCTGATACTGGAGGAATATGAGCATGCCAAGAAAAGAGGTGCAAAAATCTATGCTGAGCTTGCCGGCGCATCCATGACTGCTGATGCCTATCACATGACTTCGCCTCACCCAGAAGGCATAGGCGCAGCAAAAGCAATGTCACTTGCTCTAGAAGAAGCCCAAATAAACAGTGATCAATTGGATTACTTAAATCTTCATGCTACTTCTACTCCCGTCGGTGATATTGCAGAACTGAAGGCGATGCAACTCGCATTTGGTAAATCCAGCAACCTCTGGGTCAGTTCGACCAAGTCAATGACCGGTCACCTGCTAGGCGCTGCAGGTGCAATTGAAGCGATTATTGCGATAAAATCCATAAACAACAATGTAATTCCTGCAACTATAAACATCGAAAATATAGACCCTACAATCCCCAATGGAATCAATATTGTTGTAAACCAACCGTTGGAAAAGGAAGTCCACACAGCAATGAGCAATGCCTTCGGTTTTGGTGGACACAATTCAAGCATTCTCTTTAAAAAGATTTAATATTTTAAAAAAAGACTTGACAAAGTGTATTAAAGACACTACCTTTGTAGTATCATAATTTAGGTTTATAATTGGTTATTTAAGGTTTTCATTCTCCCCGTTTGAAAACCTTTTTTTATGCCATTAAATTCTTAATTATCGACAAGCTTAATGTTATCAAGTTTTAACGTTAATAAATACAAAAATTTAATCTAAAGAAGACCACAGCGTTCCAAAAATTTTCAGTTCTATGAAACACTATTCTGTTATAAATTTGAGGGCGCGCCTCTGCTTCCATTGGAGATTAAATTATTTATACTAAAGTGGATGTAAAAGTTCTTTTTTTGTTAAGAGACTTAAGAAGGGGACAATCTATTAGTTTTATTATTTTACACTGCTATTATTTTAATTCAACAGATTCACGATAAAAATTCTCACAAATTGATTTCAACAAAACAGCGAGGCAACTCACACTACCCCGCTGTATGAAAATAAACATATGAAACTAAAATTTTCCTTTTCTTGTGTCCCACCACAATTGTTTACCCCAAACATAATCAACTACTGAGCTCGCTGCAGCTTCAGTATTTTCTTTATTATAGAGATATTCATTGTTTGGATAAGGTAGTCTCCAAGGTTGATCGTTATGTTTTTTACCAAAAATCGAATTTAGTGAAGGATAATTGGTTAGAGGAATTCCTGTCCGTCGATATAGTGACCATGCTTCGAAATTAGCCTTAAATAGAGCTACCCACATATCCCACCAAATTCGTTCTTTAGTATCGTTCCATTTTCCTTTACCTTCCAAATATTTTGTAATATCTGCACCTGCAACCCCATTGTCTTCCATAGACAAATGCACAGCCCGTGTATACGCACTTTCGGCAGTAATTCCGACATTATATCCTAGCATTGCTGCCTCTGAGAGTATATAATAAGTTTCGCAGGATTTGTAGAAAGGAGTAAAGCCTACCGGATCCTGAATATATTTATTCCCAATCCAAGAAACTGAGGTAGTTTTTTCAGGTCCCTTACTAGCGCCATTTGGAAATCCAACATATTTCCCTTCATTATTCTTTGTTGCAATGACCGCTAATCGAGGATCATCCATACTTGCCAAATGATCAATAAAGATATCTGAAATTCCCCAATTATTGATTCGATTGCCGTCAACTCCAGAGCTATACCAAGGTTCAAAATAAGGTTTTGAACCTGGCCATCTTAAATAACAGTTTTCATCGTTGGTCTCCAATACTGGATATTTCCCTTTATCACCCGCTATTTCTTCAATAGTGGCTTTGGCCAGACTAGATGAAACTCCTGAAATACGCATCGCAATTCTTAAACGTAAAGAATTACAGAATTTTTGCCACCTCAGCATTTCATCTTTAATGGAAATATCTTTAAAGTTTTTCGAACCATAGATAAAATCACCAGATCTAATATCGTCTTCACCTACACCTTCGGCCATGTCATCTGCAATTTCTTTTAAACTCTTTAAAACAGCAGGATAGACATCTTCTTGTTTATCATATTTTGCTGTCAAAACTGACCCTTTTTCAGGTAACCCTTTCAAAGCATCTGTATAAGGAATATCTCCCCAACCATCTAACAAATATGACCACATGTAGTTCTGCCAAATACGGGCAACGGATCTAACATTTTTATATTTTTGCGGTTCAGGCGCTGTCTGTTCTAATAAATAATTCAATTGAGCATTATTATAATAACATGCATACCACCTATTTCCATACGAATTATTTGTTGGTACCAACCCGCTCATAAAATCCATATATTGAATTTTCACGATATAACCTGCAAATGTTCCATATCCATCGACATCCCCTCCAAATTGTTCTCCTGTATTTCTAATGACATTAACTAACATATTTAATGGAGGGCCATCAGTCAGAGCATCTGGATCCGTATTTATTTTTTCAAAGTTTTTTGTGCAACCCGATACTACGAATGTTAGTAATGTAGCACATATTGATATATTTTTATAAAAGCTTTTCATATCTTTCGTTCCGATAAAAATTCCTGAAAAGGAATAATACAACTTAAAATGTTACACCTAATTTCAAACCAATGCTACGAGACGTAGGAACAGAAGCTTGTTCAAAACCTACTCCTCGGCTGTCACTAGAAACCCCTCCAGTCTCTGGATCCAAACGCATTGTATTGGACTTATGCACCCATAATAGCGCCAAATTTGAACCTATCAAAGTAATATTAGCTCTTTTTATTCCTTTCCATCTCGAATAAAATTCCTTAGGAATATTATAAGTTATGTGAGCTTCTCTTAACTTAAGAAATGAGCCATCAAAGACTGCCATTGGTGCAATTGCGTTTTTGAACCAGTCTTGCGCATTTGTTTCAATCGTATTTTCGACCCATTCTCCTTTATCATTTTGCATCGCAAATCTCTCATTTGGCATAACATCTTTTCCTGCAATAATTGCTCTCTCACGAATTCCATTTTCTGCTGTAACTGATGCTATTCCCGTAGCGTATCCATGTGACATCGTCTGTGACCAAATATCTCCTCCCTTTCTAAAATCCAGCATAAAGCCAAAACTAAAACCTTTGTATCTGAAATCATTACGCATACTCGCTAAGAAATCAGGTGTAATATTACCAATAACTTGATTGTCTACGCCGGCTAGAAGTCCATCTTCTGTAACTTTGATAGCCCCTTTCATTGGACCGTCTGTCACCCGATCATATCCAGGCCCCAATAGTACACCCCATTTTTCCCCAGCATTTGCAGCAGTGGAAATCCCCCATGTCCACCCTAATCGATAACTAGTAACATTCAATTCAGGATAGAGTTCAATAATTTTACTTCGCTCCTTTGAAAAGTTGATCGTAGTTGTCCAATTAAAACCATCTTCACTCTTTAGAATATCGCCTCTTAGTTGCAATTCAACACCTTTACTTTCAATTTCCCCAGCATTTAAAATCATTTGATTGAAACCAATAACATTTGAGGTTGACACTGGTAATATTTGGTTTCTAGAAGATTTATAATAATACAAAAGGTCGGCATGCAAACGCTCCTTAAAAAGCCCCACTTCAGTTCCTACTTCCCACGTACGGATTTTTTCAGGTTCTAAATTTTCATTTGGAAATACCATCGACTTATAAATCTGAGCTACATCGTTAAAAGAATTTGTTTGGGCCAAATAATATGCTCGATTTCGATAAGCTGTTGTCGCATTACCGATTTCAGCCCAAGATGCCCTAATTTTCCAAAAAGACAAAACATCACCTTTTAAGTTGGCAAAAGTAGTTGTCGGCAACCAACTTAAACTAAATGAGGGATAAAAAAAAGATTTAGTAATTGTCGAAGACCAATCGTTTCTTGCACTGAAATCTAAATACACTTGATCTTTCCATCCAATTGAGCCGTTTCCATAAATAGAATTCGAACGTATATGACTATGGTCCATAAAATTATATGCTGCACCTTGTTTATTGCTTATCGTATAAATTCCAGGAACAGTTAATGCGTCTGCACCAATTGTAGAGTTTTGCCATTGTGCATCTCTATAATTAGCACCTGCCGTAGCAAGAATATTAAAATCACCAACAATTTTTGTATAAGTTGCAATGAAGTCTAAGTTTAGTTCTGTGTTACTGATTTGAATATCTCTAAAACTCCCGTTTTTGTAGTCATAATTAAACAAATTCCTTTGAAACATTTTGGAATTATAATAATCCATTCCGATACGTCCTTCGAACTTCAGGTCTTCCATAGCTTTATAGTATAAGGAAGACTTTCCAAAAATCCGATCTCGCTGATAGGAGTTTGTGTTCTCATGTACATTAAAAAAAGGATTGACGTGATAACTTTTATTCCAGTTATAATAGGTATAGTCACCTTTTGCATCCTTCTCATCCCAGTTATTCTTCAAGCTTTTCATATCGACTTGACGTCCAAACCATATTAAACTATTCATCGGATTATTTCCGTCATATCCTTGACTCACTAAATTATTGCTTTGTGTTCTTGTATAATTAGTCGTTATGTCATAGTCAAATTTGTCTGAGACTTTATATGTGTTATTAATTTGAGCGGAATATCGCTTTTGATCTGTATTTGGTACTGTTCCTTTTTGATCTCTAAAAGAAAGTGAAGCTCTTGTAGTGGATCTCGCATTTTTCGCTAGTAAAGAAAGATTATGATTTTGAGAGTATCCCGTTTGAAAAAACTCCTTAACATTATTTTTGTGTGATATCCAGGGGGTAGATTGCCGCACTCCATTAACTAAAGGGCTATCAAATTGTGGTATCATCAACCCAATATCCATTCTTGGTCCCCAAGATTCGTCGACGCCATCGTTCACACCATCATTTCCTGTCCCGTCGAAATATGAAAATGCATTTTTCACCGCATAATCTTGATAAGTCATTCCCTTTCCATCTAATTTGAAATGATATTCATCGCCAGCTCCACCTTGTCCATATAAGTTTTGATACTTTGGAATGGTCAATGCTCTATCCACAGTGAAATTTCCATCATAAGAAAGGGAAACACCATCCGCCCCATTTTTCCCAGACTTAGTTGTAATCAAAAGAACTCCATTTCCCGCCCGCATACCGTACAAAGCAGCAGATCCACCCTTCAAGACTGTAACACTTTCAATATCTTCTGGGTTGATATCATTTATTCCGGATCCATAATCGACACCATTATATGTATTATCTCCTGAGCGCTGAACGTCATTGGAAATTGGCACTCCGTCAACAACAATCAACGGCTGTTGATCAGCTTGAAGAGAAGAATTTCCTCTAATGGAAATTCTAGCTGATGCCCCGACCGTACCGCCAAATTGATTCACTTGTACACCAGCCATTTTCCCGGCAAGAGAACTAGTCAGATTAAGCTGTCCGGCATCGGTCAAATCTTTTGCTTTCACTTCTTGGATAGCATAGCCTAAGGATTTTTTATCCCTAGTAATCCCCATAGCTGTTACAACAACCTCATCCAAGCTCCGTTCATCAGATTGTAATGTAACCTGAATAGTTGTCTGATTCGTTAGATTTACTTCCTTACGGTCATAGCCAATCGCAGAAACATTCAATACCCCTGCCTGTTTGTAGTTTATCGTAAATTCTCCATTTTGCCCAGTCTGTGTACCGGTTCCATCTCTAAGTGTGATTGTAACTCCAGGGATAGGTTTCCCGTCTTGGTCGATCACCTTCCCTTTCAAAACTGTTTGTGCATATACTGCCGAGCTCACGAGCACACTTGCGGCTAGTAGTGCAATACTTCTTCTGTTCATAAGTTTAGTTTCAGATGTTTAGTTTATAGTGCTTTTTTTTATATAAACTAAGTTATCAACCCGACTTCCTGATTACTAACCGAATCTTGACAAGTATTGCCCCATTATTAACAATAGATGTTAAATGATACCAACGAAAAAATAAATAAATATATAAAAACAGTGAATTTCAAATATATTCACAGCAAATCTTAAATATAACATCAAAATAAAAGAAAATTCTATAGCTGATATTACATGATATCAAAAAAAACACTGTATTATCAAATTTTAAAGATAAAATACTTTAAAAAATATAAAAATCTATAAAAATACACCGTTTCAAATAACAGAATACAGGGTCTGCTTATATTTTTGAATATATTCTTTGGGATTACAACCAATAATCTGTTTAAATACGCGGTTAAAATTCGTAATGCTATTAAATCCGCAACTGTATGCAATAAACGAAACACTGTCTAAATGATCTTCATTCAATTGATTACAAACCTCTTTAACCCGTATTCGATTTAAATAAGAGACAAAAGTGACACCGCAATGTTTCTTAAAATACCGACAAAATGCCTGCGGTGTGAGGTTCGCATAATCCGCAACATCCTCGAGGCTAAGATCATGTTTAAAGTTTTCTTTAATATGGTTACAGATTTGGTTAATTCGATTTGAGCTATGAATTGCGTCAAATGCTACTTCACTTCTCTCCGCACAAAGCGGATCTGTATCTCTCGATATATTTGCCAAAGAACGCAAAAGATAGAAAAAATGCATCAGCTTATCCATCTGTTCTGAAGATTTCAATTGTAAAATTCTTTCTGAAATTTGCTGAAAATATTCACCCGGAATTTTAAAACCACAGGAATTGCTGTAAACAAATTGATTTAACGATTCAAACTCCTCTAAAGAAAATAATAGCTTAAGCTTGCCATTCGGATCAAAAAATATCGAAATCGAACGAGATTCATTTGAAAAACCATCCTGAGAGGAGGACTTAAACACATGCGGCTGATTTGCTCCCAAAAAGAAAATATCATTTTCTCTAAATGGATGCAAAGTATCTTCAACAATCAATATTCCTCGTCCTTTAATTATCCACATGAGCTGTGCTTCTTGATGTCTATGAAGGTGTGGGTAAAAGGTTTCTAAAATATCTTCTTGTACGGTTAGACTTTGGCCCTGCATACTGGGCACATTAAATTGGAGCGTTTTCATAGGATTTCATAAGTTTATGTTCGTATTTACGACTGTTTAGTTAACATAAATATAACAACTACGAAATAAGGAAACACATCTATCACAATACGGAAAAAAACAAAAACAAAATATGTAAACAATGTGATAATATTTACGAATCTATAAATTTTCCATTTCGTATTTGATAAAATCGGACATCAAAACTTAAAATCTAACAAAAACAAGGTTAAAATACAATTAGACTTTGATAAATTGTGGTAACTAATATTCATTGGAAACATGGAACTTTATTAAATCCCAATATTATTTTGTTTTCATGTATAGATCACCAAAAATAAGCAATTGTAACAACATTAAAATACTAACCATAGTACCGGTTCTTGAAGAAGAGTCTTCGAGGCTAAAAGATTAAATTTTTCGATATTAGCTAGTATATTATATCATGCGAATAATACTATATTAAATCTTAATCATACGTCGTTTCTTAATTTTCACCAATATGTTTAAAAAAGAAATCTATATTACCCGCAGGAACGAGCTCACTGCAAAATTTATTTCAGGTAAAATTTTGTTGCTTGGCAATATTGAAAATCCGATCAATTTTGAACACAATACTTACCCTTTTCGTCAAGACAGCAGTTTTTTATATTATATCGGTATACAAAGCCCTCAATTAGCCGCTGTACTCGATATTGACCTTGGAGAAACCGTATTGTTTGGCGATGAAATGACCATCGATGAAATCGTCTGGATGGGACAACAGCAGACCCTGGCTGAAAAAGCCGCCCTGTCAGGTATTCATAAGGTACTTCCTCTTGGGCAACTCTTTGACTATCTAAAAAAAGGTGAGAAAAATTCGATCCATTACCTTCCTCCCTATCAATCACACAATAAATTATTGCTTACGAAATTGCTCAGTTGCCAGGTTGAACAATTTCAACCATCTATCGCTTTAATTCAGGCCGTAGTCGCACAACGCAGTATTAAATCAGCAGAGGAAATTATTGAACTAGAGAAAGCTGTGGACGTAGCCGTGGATATGCACCGTCTTGCTATTCAGATGACCAGCCCCGGTCGTTATGAGTATGAAATCAGCAATGCCATGCAGCATTTCGCACAAGATCAGGGCATGTCTTTTTCTTATCCTCCTATCGTTACTAAACGAGGTGAAATTTTGCATAACCACATGCAATTTCATCAAGTTCATGCGGGAGACATTTTGTTAAATGATTCGGGTGTTGAAACATCACTGGGATATGCCTCCGACCTAACGCGTTCCTTTCCCGTAGGCAGGCGCTTCACGTCTTTACAGGAGGAAATTTATCAGATCGTTTTATATGCTTTTAAATCTGCTGAACGCTTATTAACTGTTGGCGCTCGCTTTAAAGATATCCACTTAAAAGCCTGTGAAGCGCTTGTAGAGGGTCTGATACAAGTTGGATTTATGAAAGGTAATGCACAAGATGCAGTCGTTAATCATGCACATACTTTATTCTTTCAATGTGGACTAGGCCACCTCATCGGTTTGGACGTCCATGACATGGAAGATCTCGGCGAACAATATGTAGGCTATACCGAGACAGAACCTAAAGACACGAAAACTTTTGGTCTTAAATCCTTAAGACTGGGCAAGCAGTTAGAAACGGGCAACACACTTACCGTTGAACCTGGCATCTATCTCATCCCCAAGCTGACACAGCTTTGGGAGCAACAAAGTCTGCACAGGGATTTTGTCAATTATGATTTTTTGAACAAACACCTCGAATTTGGCGGTATCCGTATCGAGGATAATTATCTTATTCAAGAAAATGGCACGAAACGTCTGGGAAAATACCTTGAGCGTGAGTTAAATGAAATCTATCAACTTAAAGACAATGCTCCCAATTAGCATATTGGGAAACAAAATGGCGAAACACTGTGCATTGAATAGCGGACTTAAAAAACCATCATAAACATATGAATCGAATTAGACATTTTATTATAATCAATCTGTTATTGGTTCTCTACGTATCCAATCCACTCTTTGCTCAGAGACTCTGGATGGAAAATAATGATCAATATTATGAATTTTCAGATAGAGGTATAGAAACCGTCAATCCTAAAAACGGTGCCAGAACAATCTTTTTATCTCATGAATTACTCATTCCTCAAGGAACTAAAACAGCTTTAAAAGTTGAGAATTTTTCCATATCCAAGAATAAGGAACTAATTTTAATCTATACAAATAGTGCGAAGGTGTGGCGCGAGAATACAAGAGGAGACTACTGGGTGTACAACAAACAGTCAAATCAATTGAAACAATTGGGAAAGCAGTTTCCCTCAGCTCAGTTGATGTTTGCAAAGTTCAGTCCCCAAAATGACAAAGTAGCTTATGTAAACAAAGCTGACCATAATATTTATGTTGAAGATTTAACTAATGGAGCCATCAGCGCGGTTACAACCGATGGTACTGACCGAATGATCAATGGAACATTTGACTGGGTCTATGAAGAAGAGTTTGGTTGCAAAGATGGTTTTAGGTGGTCTCCCGACGGCCAATCGATTGCCTACTGGAAGCTTGATGCACGTAGTATCCGCAATTTTCTAATGATCAATAACACGGATAGTCTCTACTCTTTTACTATTCCTGTCGAATACCCAAAGGTAGGACAATCACCAAGCGCGTGCTCAATTTGGACTTATGAACTTGCTAGCAAAAACAGCCATCATATCAATATCCCCGGAGATCCTGCGCAGCATTATATTCCGCGCATGGAATGGTGCTTGGATAGCAAACAACTTATTTTTCAGCAACTAAACAGGAAACAAAACGAGAGTAAAATTTACACAGCCTCCATTGCTACTCATAAAGCTCAAGCGATACATCGCGAAACGAGTGATTCCTGGATCGATATCAAGGCAAGATGGAATAATAATGATCCTTCAGGCTGGGACTGGATCCAGGACGGGAAGGCATTTATATGGGTATCCGAAAAAGACGGGTGGCGGAAAATTTATCAAATCGACTTAAAAGGTAATGAAAAGCTGATTACGAAAGCAGATTATGACATTATTACTCTTGATTTTCTAGATCCAAAAGGAGAAACAATTTATTTCACTGCTTCGCCTACCAATGCGACTCAAAAATATCTGTATAGTATCTCTACTAAAGGTGGTTCTCCCAAAAGGCTCACACCTGCATCTTTTGAGGGAACTTGCGATTATGATATCTCCAAAGACGGTAAGACGGCGGTCTTTAACTTCAGTAATCGCGCTGAACTTAAATACGATGCCGTGGTATCACTACCGAGCCATCAAACTCTAGTAGACTTTGAAACTACGCGCCAAAAGAAAGCGAGTGATGGCATTGCAGAATTTTTCAAAATAAAAACCGTCGAAGGCATAGAGCTAGATGGCTGGATGGTCAAACCCCTTGATTTCGATCCCAGCAAAAAGTATCCCGTGGTTTTTATGGTGTATGGTGAACCCGCATCACAAACGGTCCTGGACAATTTTGGTGCAGGATACAATAGCTTATACAAAGGAAATATGGCTCATGACGGCTATATCTATATTTCACTTGACAACCGTGGTACTCCTGCTCCTAAAGGCAATCTATGGCGGAAAAGCATTTACCGTAAGATTGGGCAGCTCAATATCCGTGATCAGGCACTTGCGGCACAAGAAATATTGAAATGGTCTTTCGTGGATAGTTCACGCATTGCAGTATGGGGATGGAGCGGCGGTGGTTCGAGCACACTTAATCTGCTGGGACAATATCCGCAAATCTATAAAACTGGAATAGCGATCGCCGCAGTAGCCAATCAGCTGCTTTATGATAATGTTTATCAAGAACGTTACATGGGCTTACCTCAAGAAAATCTAACGGATTTTGAAAATGGATCGCCATTAAAGTATGCCAAAAATATCAAAGGAAATCTGTTATACATACATGGTACCGGTGATGACAACGTGCATTATCAGAACGCCGAAGTGCTGATTGATGAACTGATCAAAAACAACGTTCAGTTTCAATTGATGTCCTACCCTAACCGTAGCCACGCTATCAGTGAAGGACAAGGAACCAACGAGCATCTAAAAACATTGTTTACAAACTATTTAAAATTACATTGCCCTCCAGGCGGAAGATAACACATGAAAAGAACATATTTAATTGCACTTGTCGTCTGTGGCATTTTAATGGCAAACAGCAAGCACGTGGCCGCACAGCTGATGAAAGTCAAAAATGAATTCACCCGAGCAGATTCACTTAGGGGTAACCTGACACCCCTAAGAACTTGCTATGACATTCAATATTATCATCTGGATATCAAGGTAGATATTGACAGCAAATTCATCTCGGGCTCCAATTTATTCCGCTTCAGGGTAGTGGAAGATTTTAAGCGCCTGCAATTCGATTTATTTGTGGATTTAAAAGTAAACAAAGTCGTTTATCAAGGAAAAGACCTTCCTTTTACCCGAGAATATAACGCGGTGTATGTAGATTTCCCAAAGATAATCGGCAAGGGCAGCCAGGAAGAATTCACCGTCTATTATGAAGGGCGACCTACAGAAGCGATACGAGCACCATGGGACGGGGGTATCGACTGGAAAAAAGACAGTAATGGAAAAGCATGGGTAGCAACAGCCTGTCAAGGCATGGGCGCTAGTGTATGGTGGCCAAACAAAGATCACCAATATGATGAAGTGGACAGCATGTTGATCTCAGTAGCTGTCCCTAAAGGGTTAATGAACGTATCCAATGGACGATTAACCAAGGTCGAAAATCTAAATGACGGATATACAAAATTCCACTGGAAAGTAGTCAATCCTATCAACAATTATAATGTTGCTATCAATATTGGTGACTACGTCCATTTCAAGGAAAAGCATCAAGGTGAAAAAGGGCCGTTGGATATAGATTATTATATCCTGCGTGAGAATAATACAGCCGATAAAAAGGCGCATCTTCAAAACAATGCAAAGCGGACAATTACCGCATTTGAGCATTGGTTTGGCCCTTATCCATTCTACGAGGACGGTTACAAATTGGTTGAGACTCATCATTTGGGAATGGAGCATCAAAGTGCTATTGCTTATGGCAATGGTTACCAAAATGGCTATCTTGGCAGCGATGCGTCAGGCACGGGTTTGGGAAAAAAATGGGATTTCATTGTCGTACACGAATCGGGCCATGAATGGTTTGGTAATAACATCACGGCTGCTGATCTCGCCGATATGTGGATTCACGAAAGCTTCACCAACTATTCTGAAGCGTTGTTCATTGATTACTTTTATGGAAAAGAAGCTAGTCAAGCTTATGTGCATGGTATTCGACGCGGCATTCAAAATGACATTCCCATACAGGGACCATATCACGTTAACAAAGAAGGTTCCGGTGATATGTATCCAAAGGGTGGTGTTATGCTCAACATGATCCGTACAATGATAGCCAATGATGATAAGTGGCGTGCGTTATTACGGGGCTTAAACAGCACATTCTACCATCAACAAGTTGACTATAACGATATTGTCCATTATTTAAGCCAGCAATCTGGTTTGGATCTATCAAAAGTATTTGAACAGTATGTGCAGCATGCATCTATCCCGACATTAGAGATCCAACAGGATGCTTCCGGAGGAATAATGGGGAGATGGATTAGCGAAGTCAAAGGGTTTCATATGCCAATTCATATTGGGATAAAAGGTCAAAAAAGACAATTGATTCATTTAAATCAACATTTTCAATCAATTAAAATTCCAGGACTAAACAAAGAGAATATTGATATAGACAGGTTCAATTATTATGTTGGGATTTTAGCAGAGTAATATTTCTCCTCGGGATTTAAGATTCTCCAAACTGCCATAAAAAAAAATTACGGTGTTAATTTTTAATTTCTTGAACATAAATCTATACAATAAGTCGCTTGGTCTTCTTGTGGATTAATCAACTTTAACCTAATATTGGTTCTTTTTTATGTGCATAAGATCAGAGAACTGGAAGAAAAAGAAATTGCTCTTATTCAAACTAGAAGATATAAAAAACAACTGTCATCCGGTGATTCCATAATGAGCGGGCCTGATGGTACCAGCATTTCTATTTTATTTTTAAAAAAACTTGCAAGTGTGTACAAAACACACTATCTTTGAACTATCATAATTTAGGTTTATAATTGGTTATTTAAGGTTTTCATTCTCCCCGTTTGAAAACCTTTTTTTGTTCTTAGCTCTCACCAAGATAAATTAAATATAGCGCGATTAAGATTAATTGAAAATGATAAATTCTCTTCAGATTATTTTTCATTAAGCGATTTTAATCTAATAGCCATCGACTTCCAAAACAGGGAATTTCCGTATATTTATTTAACTGTAATTAGGAGGATTAGCATGACTGGAAAATTATTACCCAACCATAAGAAGAGAAGCGAAGAAATTACGATCCGGTACTTTGAATTTCTGGATCATCATTTATCCGAATTAGTGAATGGTATAGCGGTGGAAATGCTAGAGTTAAAGGATATTGCCAGCACACTTTGTATCTCTCAAAAACATCTTATTAAAATAATACAGGAAACACGTGGAAATCATCCTTGCTATTTTTATGTACATAAGATATTGGATTGTATTAAGGAGCTTTTAATAAATACCACATGGAGTATCTCAGTTATTGCTCAAACACTTACCTACGACCCTTCGAATTTCACTAAATTTTTCAAAAAATATGAGGGCTTGACCCCTTCTCAATTTCGTCAATTGAAAAAAGCGAAAAGTTCACCATAATATCTTCATTTTCTTTCGTGAGATTTGTTATAATCAAAATATAAAATATTATGGCAAAGCATGATGTAAAAGGAAAAGTTGTATTAATCGCTGGTGGCGCGAAAAACCTTGGTGGTTTATTGAGTCGAGATTTTGCTGACAAAGGTGCAAAATTAGTGATCCATTATAACAGTGAGAGTACCAAAGCCGACGCTGAAAAAACATTGGCAGAAGTACTGGCTGCTGGAACTGAGGCTATCCTATTTCAAGCAGACCTTACTAGGGTCGAAAACATCAGTAAACTTTTTGATGCGGCAATAGCTCAATATGGAGGAATTGATATTGCAATTAATACTGTTGGTAAAGTATTAAAAAAAACAATTGTAGATACTACAGTGGATGAATATGATAGCATGAGTGATATCAATTCCAAAGTTGCCTATTTCTTTATTCAAGAAGCTGGAAAAAAATTGAATAACAATGGTAAAATCTGCACAATTGTCACATCTTTACTCGCCGCCTATACAGGTCTTTATTCCACTTATGAGGGATTGAAAGCACCGGTTGAGCATTTTACACGCGCTGCTTCAAAGGAATTTGGCGATCGAGGGATTTCCGTTACTGCTGTGGCTCCCGGTCCAATGGATACACCATTTTTCTACGGACAAGAGAGCGAAGATGCCGTAGCATATCATAAATCCGCCGCTGCACTAGGAGGTTTGACCAATATTAAGGACATTGCTCCGCTAGTCGAATTTCTCGTTACAGACGGCTGGTGGATCACTGGGCAGACAATTTTTGCTAATGGAGGATATACTACCCGATAGTCCAGCCGTATCAAAGGTATCTCTTTAAGTTAGAGATGCCTTTGATTTCAAATATAAGCCTAATGAAGCCCTTACGGCTTTAATGTAATACAGGAGGCCTACAACTGTTCCAAAAAATTAAGATAAAGTGGAACACTCGCTTCGATCCATTTTTCAGAAGCATTCCGTTCAATACCATAGTAGGCAAAAAGTGGCCGATAATTCGCGTGAATGTAATTGAAGGTAACTTCAAATGGACTAGTCAATTGATCTAAGTGATATTTGTACTTGCCCGTAGTGGAATACTCTTTTTCATCAATTCCCACAGACAACGCCAATGCAATTCTCTTTCCCGCTAACTTATAACCACTTGATTTTCCATAGGCCCATCCGTATGTTAACACTTCGTCCAGCCACTTTTTAAAAAGTGGGGGACAATTAAACCAATAAAATGGAAATTGAAATATAATTTTATCATACTTTTCAATCAATTGTTGTTCCTCCTTAACAGCTATTTTTTCATCGGGATACTTTTCATGCAATTGGTGGATTTCATAGTTGTCTGGATATTTTTTCAATTCTTCAATCCACCGTTTGTTAACGATGGATCCATTTATATTTGGGTGTATTACAATTACTAATGTTTTCATTATCTCTAGTTATTCAAAAGTTTATAGACTATTTACACACAGCATCTAATAGCTGTAATAGTTTTATTATCGTTCCTATTTTGGATTAAAAATAGGTAGATAATCCTTATTTTGGTGCAGTGGTAACCCAATGTTCGGTACTATAAAAAATGTACGTGATGACAAAGATCAAAGAAAGTTCGAGTAATTTCGCCAATAAGCAAATGTTAGCAAATGAGTGTCCTGAAGTATTTGCAGCTCATATTATTGGTAGTCAATGGTCTTTAGCTATCTGTTGCTATCTAATCAACGGAAGTCTTCGATATAATGAAATCAGAAAGTGTCTTCCTAATATTACCGAACGTATGTTGACGTTGCAATTGAGAAAATTAGAGGAAAGTGGAGTTGTAAAACGTACGGTATATCCAGAAGTTCCACCACGAGTAACATATGAATTGACAGCAATTGGTCATGAATTATCTCCAATTATTCAGGAACTTGGAAAATGGGGAGAAAAACTAAAAAGACTCTCTCTTTAAGATTTATTGATATTTCAAAAAAAGACAAGCAAAAACATTGAATGCCCTCTGGCCTAGACGCGTTAGTGTTCATTTATTATACCATCAAAAAGTTTGATCAAAACCTCATTTGATATAGCTATTATCATATTGATGTTTTTATTTTAAAATAAATTTGCATAGTGTATAAAATACACTTACATTTGTACTATCATAATTTAGGTTTATAATTGGTTATTGAAGGTTTTCATTCTCCCCGTTTGAAAACCTTTTTTGTTTCTATCTATTCCGTCTTCCCCCTCTCTTTAGCAGACTAAATACTTTTCAGTTTATATAGATCAGCTTGATCTAAAATTGCCTGACCATTCAAATACGCTAATAGTATAATACAAATTATTACGGTCACAATTGTAATTTATCAGCATGTAGATTTCACCATTTGGGGCAAAAATCTCAAGACCGGTGCGATCTACAAATAGTCTCAATATCAATGTTTATCTTTTGGTGCAACTATTGCGCGTATATTATCAACAATCTTCGGTTAAAACAATGTAATTCATCATCAAACCCAGTATATTGATTCGAATCTTTTTCATTATTTAATTTTTAATATCAAACTGAAATAGCGTGTCTGATAATTATTGCAACTCATCATAATCCATACCAAGGCATTGTAAAAAAATTATTTGCAATAGCTCATATAGTTCCATCAAGAATCAAAATACTTCCGATTTGTCCCATCCAATACAATGTATTTGAATACGTTGGCGTTTAACGTCATAGTAAAACAAAGTTAGCTCCTCGATAAAAGCCTGATAAACAAAAGCGAGGTATAAATTAAATATCCCTCGCTGTTGTTATAAATCAAAATGATCAGATTACATCTTATAATACTGCTCCCAGCCTCTTGCGGGGGGTGGTCCTGCCAACAGTGCATTAGCAAATTTATCGTTACTGATTTCCTTTTTTGTGGGATCAAAGATCAATTTGGTATTTAAACGCTGGGCGATTACTCCCAGACAGAATACTTGACTCAAAGGTCCGGCAATCTCAAAAGCCGACCTTGTTTTTTCTTCTCCTTTACACGCTTTTAAGAAGTTAGTAAAATGATTAGACGGTGAGTTTGGAACTTCTGGAAGACGTGATTCCATTTCCTTTGCTTTCGCTTCGGGAATGATTTGCAAAATGCTTGCATGGGAGCCACCTTTGAACGTCAGATCCTTTCCATAAATAATTTTTCCGGGATTTAATTTTGCTGGTTCCAATTTACCTGTACTAGGAGCTGGAATATTCGGATCCAATCCCGAAACACCGTAACCATCTGGTATAGGTGGTAAATTATCTAATCCGTCGTACCAATTAATGTCAACCGCAGGCATTTTTTTCCGTTTGGGAAAATGAAATTTCAGTGTTGAAGACATAGGAAAAAAATACGAATTATGTCCATCAAGTTTGACGGCACTTACTTCGGTTGGTAGCCCAAGATCCAAGAATTCATGCGCAGTATCTAATATATGTGCTCCCCAATCACCAAGAGCCCCCATCCCAAAATCATACCAACAACGCCATTGCCCATTCACAAAATCTTTATTATAGTTGTGACCCAGTGTTTGCATTTGCCATAGCTCCCAATCTAAAGTTTCCGGCATTATTTCAGCGGAAGGAAATCCTTTCATATTCACATCCCATCCATGCCATCTCCGCGGCATATTCATATGTGCGTCTATCCGAGTGATATCTTTGATTATCCCGGCTTCCTTCCAAGCCTTAAATTGAAAGTAATTTGCTTCGGAATGTCCCTGATTTCCCATTTGTGTTACAAGTTTTGGGTTCTTCCTGGCTTTATTGGTCATTAATTCAACTTCAAGGAATGTTCGCGCCATTGGCTTCTCCACATAGACGTGTTTTCCAAGATCAAGGGCTAACATTGTTATCGCAAAATGGGAAAAATCAGGAGTTCCAATACTGACCGCATCGATCTGACTTCCCATTTTATCAAACATAACTCTAAAGTCTTTAAACTTTGGTGCGTCAGGAAACATTGCCAGAATTTCCTGCGTTTGCTTCGCACCCAGATCGACATCGCATAATGCAACAATATTACAAAGTCCGGTTTTATAAAGTTCTTTTATAATATCTGCCGCCCTATTCCCCAAACCCACACAGGCCAAATTGACCCGTTCATTTGGTGTTGCAAGATTGACTTTACCCAAGACACTATTCGATAACATTACAGCACCTGCTGCAATAACAGATTGTTTAACAAAGCTTCTGCGTGATAAATAATGGTTCATAAACTCTAAGCTTAGTTTGGTGTATTAATCTTTATACTGCGAAATGAAACCCTGTCCCCGTGATCTTGCAATAGGATGAACCCCTCTTTTGCCTCACCAAAGTTATCCCAGTCCTTATATTTACTGATAGCAACAAGATCCTTGAACTCCTTCGATCCTCTTTCGTAACTCAGCATCTTAATTCCATTCAAATAGTGTTCAACTTTATTATCAGCTGTCACCACGACTCTACCCCTATTCCATTCACCTATTGGTCTCCGGGCACGTCCATCCCTATTTGATGTGATCAGGTCATAAAGAGAGGCTAAAGTACGATTGCCCTCTCTTCCTAACTTTGCATCAGGATGCAATTCATCGTCAAGCACTTGGTATTCAAGACCAATAGCCGATCCTTTGGACTTTTCTTTTAATGTTACAAAATACTTGACACCACTATTGGCCCCGGGGCTAAGTTTAAATTCAAAAGATAGATCAAACAAGGTGTATTTATCCTTTGTTACAATGTCACCGCCATTGGTAGACTCACCGCCATCAGATTTCAAAACAGTTAGTTGCCCATCCTTAATCTCCCAGCCACGATCAGGAAATTTATTCCCATGAATGCTGCGCCATCCATTATTTGTTTTTCCGTCAAATAAAAGCTTAACTCCTTTTTTCTTTTCAGCATCGATAACTTCATTTGGTTTTAGATTGACGATATAGACCTCCTTCGGAAAACCTTTCGACTGTAGGTCGCTCGTCTTAATTTTAACATTTTTGAAATAGACCTTCTTTCCATCTAATTCTGAGGGGATACTATGTACTTGTAGGCCAATGAAACCTGTCCGGTCAATTGTGTCCACGACATAAGAAACAGGTACATCGTTGATCCAAGTACGCAGTTCATCGCCAATTGCTTCGATTCTAATGTGATTATATTCCT
Organism: Sphingobacterium sp. HMA12; assembly: GCF_002933815.1. Classification (GTDB taxonomy): domain Bacteria; phylum Bacteroidota; class Bacteroidia; order Sphingobacteriales; family Sphingobacteriaceae; genus Sphingobacterium. The sequence continues at coordinate 199,396 of NZ_BEYR01000001.1, read as the reverse complement.
CAGCTTTATAAGCTTTTTTTGCATTTTCATTGAGATCTAAAGGATAGATCCAACCGCGACGTGCCTCATCATAAATGCCGCCAGTCCAGGCCCTGGCTGAGGGATCTATCTCCACTTGTCTTCCGTACACTCTACCGCGCCCATCATTGGCTTTGGGGTCTAGATGACTCCGGGTCTGGATTCCTGAATTTGTTTGGCTGCCTTCGAGCTTAACATCCAGTTCCAATATGAAATCACCATATTCTTTCTCGGTAATCAAAAATGAATTGGGAGTACCTTTCGTCATTCGACCCACGATTGCATCTCCCTCAATAGAATAAGGAGCTTTTCCGCCTACAGATTTCCAGCCATTCAGCGTTTTCCCATCAAAAAGGTTTGTCCACCCTGTTTCGGTGTCCCTATTTATCTGCGCATGCGATAAAATTGAATTTCCAACCATCGCTGCCATCAAGACAGACTTAAATATTGTGTTTCTTTTCATTGTGATAGTTACTTCTTGAGCTCGTAGCCCGGTTTATTTATTGAATATTGGTTTATTACTCATATCATGTGCACCGTATTTTTCAATATTGGGATATTAAAGTTATTATGCAATTTAATCCCTTTCGATTTAGGAGATCGGCGCACTATCTTTACCTAATGGTTATTTATCCAATTGCTTTAATAAAACAATATATTAATTAATATAGGTCAAACGAACCAAGTTGTATGATTTATTTACGAAAACGTTTGAAACATCAAAAAAATCTAATGCATAATTTAATGGGGGAAGGAAAGCTTATAAGCTTCATACAACTATACCGCATAACGACCGAGGAGCCGAGATACCTAAAAAAGTGCAGATAGATTTATTTATACAAAATCACCAGATTCTGGAAACCAATTGCATCTAAGCGATACGCCTTGCACAAAAAGCGAATTTAGCTTTAATGGGCTACAAAACCGAATTAACACGTAGCATAGCTTCATCTCGATGGATACCATTTAACCACTCCTGTACCAACTGGTGTTCCGATTCGTAAGGTATCAATAGCGGCCGGTATCCATCCAGTTGGGTAACAACTTGCATATACAGCCCGATTGTTGAGCTTTCATAATCCTCTATTTCATTACATAGCATACCAAAATAGTTTTTTTCCTCCGCTTCTTTATCTGCGAACATCAGGCGATAGTCATCTATCGTTTCTTTGCTCACCGATACCCAGACACCGTAATCCAACGTTTCATCATGGTCCAAAATGGGAATCTGCAAAACAGCACGGATAAAATAATCTATTTGGTCTTCGTGGTGAATCACGCAAAAATCATCATCTTTATCCGTAAATTTTTCTTTATCCAATGAGCTTAATATATCATAATGAAAGGGAGCATTAAACGCCAAGGATGGCAATTCAGTATGTTCCACACCACAATTTTGACAAATAAAATTATCCATATATCTCCATTCAAAAAATGCATTTTTCTTTGTTACAAACTTAATCAAACTTTTAAATTCCTATGAAAATTAATTCTATTGTTGAAAATCACCTACCATGCTCAACCATCAGAATTTTAGCCAAATCTTCAAATTACTCAACAACATTAATCCTTTCCGTTTCCCCAATTTCGATTTGGGTTAGCTCCCATTTCTAATACAAGTGTACCCCCTTTCATGATTTCTGTATAATCGAGCCAACACTTTGAATAATTCAGGCCATTTAAGGTTGCTTTTTGTATATATATATTTTCTGACGAATTATTATTAGCCAAAATGGTAAACGCGTTTTTTTTTCCAAAATTTAAAGTAATTCGATTAAAAACCGGACTAGTTATTTCATAGCGAGTGCTTCCCGGCGCTATCGGATATATACCACTGGCAGCCAATACATACCAAGCGGACATCTGTCCCACATCCTCATTCCCCACCAGACCTTCGACCGCATTTTTATACGCTCGTTTACAAATTTCACGCGACCATTTTTGTGTAAGCCAAGGTGCATTCAAATGGTTAAATAGAAAGGCAACATGATGTACAGGTTCGTTGGCATGGTTATAATAATCATTCCACATCATATCCTGTGGTGTATGTGCAAAAAAATCTTCCAAATCAGCCCGAACCTTATCCTTTCCTCCCATTAAATCCACCATTCCTCCAATATCGTGAGGAACAAACCATCCCTGTTGTATGGGATTACTCTCGATACATCCGTACCATTGTTTTAGCCGCCCCTCTTCTGGCCAAGGCAACCAATTTCCATCCCCGTCTTTTGGCCTAAACCACCCTTTATTCGCATCAAAAATATTTCGATAAGCTTTGGCACGTTCAGCATATTTCTGCGCATCTTCAATTTTTCCTAGTTTTTTTGCAAATTGAGACATGCACCAGTCCGAATAAGCATATTCCAATGTATTGGAGATGCCATGGGACTCGGAGGTAAATCCCTTTTCACCATTTCCAAATTTCTCCACACTTTGTACAGCAAGTCTATAGCTTTTATCTATCGCGAAATTATCAATACCTTTTACATATGCGTCAGCGATCATCACAACTGCAGGGTTGCCGATCATACAGCCACTATAAGCATTCAGAAACTCCCATCTTTCCAAATAGTCTTTTCCCTTCTCTTCTGCCAAACTGGTCAATGACTCTATCATATCAGTCACCAGGGTTGGATTAATAATAGTTTGCAGCGGCATTTGGCTTCTAAATACATCCCAACCACTAAATATCGTTCGTTTGGTAAAATTTTTTCCCCGATGAATACGATTGTCCCCGCCCCAGTATCTACCGTCGATATCCTGGAATGTTCTTGGATCAATTTGCGTATGATATAGAGCCGAATAGAATACAGTCTGTTCCTCTTGGTTACCGCCCTCAACAACTATTTTTTCGAGCGCTTTATCCCAATCCCGCGCTATTTTACGCCGTACCTTTTCGAAATCCCAATCCGGAATTTCACTTTGTAAATTTTTCTTGGCACCTGCAATATCTACAAATGAAATCCCAGACTTTAATAGTACCTTTTCATTTTCCTCCGTATCAAACTCGGTATAGAATCCAATATGTTTACCTTTTTTCTGCCGCACAGCATTTTCCACTTTCGCCTCACGGATATATTGCCGATAACGCTCACTAGTTACATCCGCCAATTTTCTGGAACTATCCTCCGGAATAGCAGCTGACCAAACACCATAATTTTTCAATGGCTTACTAAACTCCATATAGAAATATACCGTATAATTTGGATCCCCCGCACCATCCCCCCAGCCGCCGCCATCAGGAGTACATTTCATCCAGCCTGCGATTGTATGATTATTCAAAACCTCCACAAACTGCTCAACAGATGTCCCCCCTACACGTCGAGCCAGATCAATCTGAATCCTAGCTTGTGAACTTTTCGGAAACGTAAACCTCAACATACCGCTATGAGGAGCAGCCGTAGTCTCCGTCCTGATCCCATAATCGCTCAAAAACACGGAGTAGTACCCTGCTGTTGCCTGCTCTGACGCCTTATCGTACCTGGAACGATAGCCACTATCAGGATTATCCAATGTTCCGGCGCTTGTTTTCAATACGCCCGTGGTCGGCATGACAAGCAAATTCCCTAAATCACCGTACCATCCGATACCGCTCATTTGAGTAAAAGCAAATCCTTCAATACTCGTATGTTCATTACTATATCCAGATCCGTTATCACCGCCTGTGATTGTATTGGGACTTACTTGCACCATTCCAAATGGAGCTGTAGCTCCGGGGAAAGTCTTCCCCAAACCATGATAAGTCCCTGCTCCCTCTACACTGGTACTTGCTCCGATAAATGGGTTTACACACTTATTCAAAGCCAACTGGCTATGCCCTGTACAATTTGAGAAGAATAAAAGTATAACTAAACTTCTAAAGAAATCTATTCGCATTAGATTAATTAAATTAGGTTTAAAGATTGAATATTCTATTCGAGCCACAATCTTGTGTCTACTTACCCATAAAAGTACTAATACTTTATGTTTTGTTTAGTTCACCCGTCTAATTTTTTTACGATTTTACCTTTTTAGAGATAGATTGGAAGGGGTTTTGAAACACCGAGGAGTTCTTCTATTTTAAAAAATAAAATAAAAACAACCAGTAAAAAATTTGGATAAAACGAAAATTATCCACAACTTTAAAGCACAAACATATATTCCACACAGGCTACAAAGTAGACAAAGGAAATTTTTTTATTTTAAAAAGACGATTTATCCTTAAACATATCAAGGATAAAATTTCAAATTAGTTTTTTTGCAGAAAAACTTTACTTACACGTATAGACAGTAGCATTATAAAATATGACAACCAACTCCATTAAGGTATATACAGTAGTTTCAAAAGAGATTAAAGAAGATCCAGATGTATTCACCAATCTAGAGGGCGTTTTCTCTACTTATGAAAAAGCACAGGAATATATCGACCATTTTTTTGGTAATGCGAAATATGGCTATCGTTTCATCATAACTACGCTTTTAGATCCCTTCCAAGATGAAATCCAAAATAACGATTCTTATTACAGTATTTCTTCCCAGTTGATTGACAATAAATTAGAAATCGAGATCTGTAAAACTTCATTTGCAGTAGTCCTTTCGGAAGTTGGAAAACTGCGAATAGAAGAAGCTACTTTGGAAAGACCGTTGGAAATCAACTTGCACTGCTTTGCTAAGTCCGAAGAAAAAGCAATTGAAAAATTCAATAATTTAGTCAAGAATTATTCAAAAGAACATAATCTGTACTTTCAAATGCTACCTTACCGAATAACAGATTCGGATCAATGCTATTAGTTTGCAAATTGTTTTTTAGGGCCTATCGTGTATTTTCAAGAACCAATTTTTTTTCGAATTTCACTCAAATATTCTGGAGTAAAACCCAGAAAAGATGCAATAAGATATTGCGGTACACGTTGCACAAAGTCTGGATACTTACGTAGCATATCGCGATAAAACTCTTCTTTAGGCAACGAAAAAAGATATTTAACACGCATTTGGGCAGCTGCATAAGCTCGCTGATATACAAAACGAAAATAGCGTTCCATTATAGGAAATTCTACCATTAATTTTTCTTGATTTTCTTGACTGATATATAAAACCTCCGATTTTTCAACAGCTTGAATGTAGAAGGAACTGACAAGCTTATGTTCATACGCCATATTATCTGTAAGCCACCAGTTTTCAATAGCAAATTCTGTCGTTTGCTCTACGCCTTTTTCATTGACGAAAAACTTACGCAATATTCCTTTTAATACAAAGTAGTGATATCGGCAGACTCTCCCCTCTTCTAGTAAGTTCTCCTTTTTTGCTATTGAAATAACATCAAAGTACTTTGATATTATTTCAAATGTAATATCATCGATTTGGATAAATTTCTCTAAATGTGTTCTAAATTTTTCCAATACATTATAATTTATTTTGATAATCAAAATTTCACCGCTACCGCAAGATACCATAAAAAGTTAATTCGGACAAAGTATAAGTTCTCAAAAAATCTCGCTACTAGCAACCCTAATCGACTGAAAGGAATCTGTCAACGTACAGCTAAATCTTAACTGACTCATCATCGGTCAAATTTGCATCTGTTTTAAAAAGATGTCTAATTTCATTTACTAAAAACAATCTGAGGTTATATGATTTTTGTATCCCATCTCAAAATTCTATTTGAACATTAGACATCTTTTATTCCCTCATTATTCGACCAAATAAAGCACCTCGTGTGCCTCTGTCAGCTGTGGGACATCCAAATTATGGAGCATTTTATCTAATACTACCTCCGGGAGAGGATAGGCTCTATTTCGATTTTGCAAACGCCATTGGCTGTTCGGTTTTTCAATATAAACCAATTTAACATAAGCCTGATAACTAACAAACAGATCAATCAATTGTTGACGCATCAATGTTGTAATATTAGTTGCATTCCAGATAAAATCCTGTCCCTTGCGTAAATAGATCTTGGCCTGTTCTTTCGCTTGTTGCACTACCCAGCCGTTCCGCTTTCTATCTGTTGGATCTATACGATATCTACGGCGAATATCGTCTAGACTAATGACAGGGATATCCTCATTATGATTAGTTACATAATGATCTTTGCCCATTCCCGGCAATCCAGCTAGTAGAGTAACCTTAGATTTGAACCTATCAAAAGGAACATAATCCACATAGCCATCTGCTTTATTGAAGTACGTAAATTGTGCATTCAGTGTCGCAAAAAATCGCGGAGAATACCAACAACCAATCTCCCTTGTATACAGTTCAAATAGCTCTAATACATCAAGTAATGCGGCTTGATCCTGACAGATCCGCCCTTTGGCATCGGCCTCAGCCAACAGTTTCAACTCGGGCATATTTACCTGCAACGATGCTTCTAAAGCGCTGCGCATTGGATCAACTTTATCCATGATCCACAACGGAAGTCCGTGATACCGGACCAATCCTACGATTTCTTCCCGAAGGGCAAAAGGTGTCTCCACATCACGAAACAAAATCTCACGGGCTGTCTTTGCCCCCTTCCGCGCGTGACCAGGCGAACTGACCCTTCCTTCTCCGTCTACCGATGTGGTAGATCGTTTTTCGACATCATGCAGCAATGCCGCTGCCCAAAGTAGCTCCTGCCGTTGCCTATTAAGCCCTCTGTAGTCACTGGATTGTTGCAACTGCTCAAGTACCAGCTGCGTGTGGACAGCAACATTACCCTCTGCATGATGGAAGGGATCCTGCTGAACATTCCGCATGTCCGCTACCCAAGAGAACTGTTTTTCCAGTTTCACCCAGTCTTTATCTGCTGTTAATTTCCATTCCATCTAGCTAATCCTCCTTTCCCAAATAAGCTTTGTTCTTTTCCAGGATTTTGTCCAATGTTCATCCGTCTGTACATGTCCTTTTCGCACATACTTAAAGACATTATGTTGAAATCTGGAGACTGGATAAGCATCTGCATTCCGACAGACTAGACCTTCTGCGCTACATTCGGTTTCCAGTCTAGGGTCCATTGAGCCTAACACCGAAGGCTGGGAAGCTAGATTTTGAACAGTTTCTTGCAAATGTATTATCGCTATGTCTGCTACTTTTTCAGACCTCAATACCGGTACTAAAGGTAAATCAAATAGAGCAGCATAGAACGTTACTTCCTCCCATGAAAGCCAAGTATCTTTAACCCGAACGGCAAATACATAGTAATAGTGTTCCAATTGCGTATATTCAATTGAATGTACCGCATAGAGGTTTTCACCGAAAAACTCCAGATCACCTAAATCATTCTTTAAGCGTCCCCAATGTTCACGCAACTGTGCGGTCCATGGAGATGTTGTTGGCGCTGCGTGTGACCGGGCAAATACCCCCCTCCTGGATAGGCAATTGTTTTCGCCATCCAGTTTCTCAGTATAAAGTAAATTTGAGAAGGATTGAATATCCTTCCAGTATTCATAATTAAAACGATCATCGCTGCTTGTCCCCGGTGAAAAGGGGAAATGGTAGGTACGACCATATTTCGTTGATTCCATTTTTTTAAACTAAAGTGAATAATGTTGATTTAAACACATAGGTATAGCGGCAAACGAGTTGGGTATTTCTCCCAGCTGATTACGTTATCCCCATATATTGATACAGCATTACATGACTCTGTGTTAAAAAATTATAAAAATAATGATCTATTGCGGCAAAAATAGATAATTTTCTGAGAATAAAAAAACCGTTATGCCAGCGGGCACAACGGAATAACCAAAACTTATAAATAAAAGTTCTTTTACTAATGTGGGGGGCCAATGTTTCCTATATATTAATATGCATATTCCAGCCGGTACGTGAATAATTCTCTTGATTGTTTAAGAAAAGTTTGACATGATGCCCCCTAAGTCCTTTTCCGGTCCGTAATATTTCATTAAGCTGCTCTTGTTGAATATTTTGTAGCAGCATATTCTCAACAAATGGCTGTAATTTCAGGTCATCTGCCACACGTTTGATCGGATATTGCACAAAGAACATATTGATTGCATAATTTTTTGATATTTTGACAAACCAATTTTCCATGCCAGCCTTCTTTAATTGATCGAAAATTGTCGGACAGCCCAATGTCGTTCCGTTACGCAAGATAATGCATTTGGTCTCTGCCGTAGTATACACTGCAACAAGATCAACAAATCGAAGCTGTTGCAGGTTGATTTGTTGGACAAACTCACCCTTTTTAGCCAACAGGTCAGCCAATAGATAGATGTCGATGTTTTCGATGTCCATTCCATAGAATTGCTCTTTCTTCTTTAAACTATTTTCGTTTACCGGCCTAGATTCATTTAGCGAAACGATCGGTGCTGTTTGTTCAAATTGTTCAAAAGCCGGTCTTTTTTTCATCAAAGGTTTTCTCAGTCTTACCCTTTGCGCTGGAACAGCTAATTCTTTCTCCGAACTTACATTACGTATTACCTGCATTAGAGGCCTGTTATAGATGACAGCCAAGTTTTGCCTTTGGCCAATGGAATGATAGAGCAGTGACCAATTTTCACACATATACACCATCAAACTATATGACACAAAGATAGTTGCGTAACGCACACCATAGATTTGCATATGTAATTCAAAAAGCACTGACCGTTCTTCCGAAGACTGGCTATATACAAAGATAATCGCCACATACAATAATAGAAATGGAAAAACAGACACCAAAAGAAGCGAAAAAAAAGCGATAAAATGCAGGATAACATCAAGACCAGGAATGTTTTTTGCCTGTTCCCCTAATCGTTCACGCATATAAGGTACACTCCAATATGTTGGCAGATTAAGCACCAGTGATACCATTGTTGCCCCAATCCAAAAGACACAGATCATTATGACGACCAAAATCCAATATTTAAACTGATCCGATCGTTCCAAAAAACCTTGAAACGATATTGTTTTCAGATTGAAAACAATAGACAGCATCAGCGAGCAAAAAAAATAGACAATAGATTTCATGACGTTTCTCCGAAATAATATCTGGTTAGGATAACAAATTTGAAGCACTTACTTACAAAACTATACCAATATAATAAATAATATCAAAATTATAAAACAACACCACACAAAAAGATAATATTTATAAAATAATTAACAAAATCATAACACTGCCCGAGGACAAGATTTAAAGACAAACCGCTAATAATTGTTATTTTAGATAAATATACGTCGCCTTAGCGAGGTTTAACCAGCCAATAATCTACATTTTATTGTCGTGTTATCATATTTTTGAGTAAAAAAAAGATAATTTATAATCAAATATTAAGATATTGTAATATAATAAATTTAAATAATGAAACAACAATTCAACAATCATGGCGTAGCCAAAGTACAATTTCGGATCTTGGCACTGCCAGAAAGTTTATTATCAATCGAAACAAAAGCTATTCGACAAAATTTTTTATCTTGGATGGAAGCAAATTTCGCACTGACCACTAGCCAAAAATTTCAATTGATGACTATGCCCGATGATCTACAGGAAACCTTGAGTCAAGCTATTGCAAATAGCTATGAACTCGGACAGGCCGTTCAATTTTTCAAAGAGACAACTTCTAAGGACGATCAGCCCGATTTAAAGGACATCGTGATCAATGGTGCCGAAACAATGGCAAACCTAGACAGTAATAGAAAAGCAGCTTTCGTGGGCCAACTGGCAATCAATATTCGCTATAAAGTAAATATATAATCAAACGATAGGATTACCCACAATGGGCTAACCTTACAAGTACCTTTAACATTAATATCCCGTTTACGTTCACTTCCTCGGACAGAAAATAAACGGGATATTGTATCCAAAGTTTTTCAGATAACAATTCATAATAATATGAAAAGATTATACAATATAATCAGCAAGAGGTTTAAAATGCCATTTGTCTGTCCACAGCAATTAGACGTCTGCGGTCTGGTAGGTGAACAGTTTCGTATGACCACTCAATATCATATGCACCGTACTAATATTGCCCGAAGCCTTGCCCGTTTGTCAAGTAGACCAATTACCGCTGATCAAACAGCGTATCCCATCCAAAATAATCGATGTGACAGTCCAAATGACCGAGTTCCACTACCTTTAAAAACGGTCTACACAATCTGTCTTTGGCAACCTTACTTTTGGCTGAAGGACACATACACTACATTGATTGAGAATAACGAGCAACTCAATCTGCTTAATGACGTTCATCTGTATAGTGCAGCGGCCGAAGCAGATATTCTACTATTTAGTAGTGGCTGTAATTATTCGGTCAATGGAATTCTGGAACAGATCAACCTCCGCAACAAGTATGTTATCATTATCTCGACTTACAGTGAACATAAAATACGTACGCATATCCAACACCGTATTGATCATTACCAAAATGCGTACTTAGTCGATTCACAAGAAGAGTTTGACCAGTTTATCGCCGATATCCTTAACCTAGCAACTAAACAGGATTAATAACAAGTTTATTCGTTAAAATAAAAGCAGCAATTTCCTAAATCTTTAAAAACTGATTATTTATTTCTCTGTAAGATCAAGATCTACATAGATACTACACGATCAAGTTTTTTAATTACGGAGCTGCACCCTCGTTAAATCTGGGATTGTAGGCGGATCCAGTTTAAAACGAAAAGTAAAATGAAGGCAGTGAGAATATACACCTCTATTTTATTTACTTTAGCCGGCCCAAATTTCCAGACGCAGATGCGATCGATAACAAGCAACAATAGGATTGGAATTAATCCGAATATCCCGATATATATCGCCATTAATTTATCGGGAGCAGAATGTCCAGTTCCCAATATTGCAACCGTGACGGCTACAGCGACAAACCCCAATATCCCAAGGATTAAGAAAAGAGTACCTTTTGTTTTTAAGAATTTTACCATTACTTGTTTTTTATCACCAGCTTTTTATAACACATCATATGGTAACTGGTTTCTCCCGCTGTTTTCCGGATTTACACATCCCGATACATTAAAAAATTAAAAACAAGCCCCCGGAATCCGGGGGCGAGTGGCTCAAAGCCGGTTCATTTTTCTAGTTCGCTAGGGAATGTTCCGAACCTCGCAGCCAAGGATAATAGCTAAGTTAGTTAATTTAAACCATAGTAGTATGCGCTGACTTTTATTTAAAGCTCAGATCCAATAAATCCTGTACATATAAACCAGTTCTTGAAAAATATCTATAATTTTTTGAAGTCAACGATCAGAACGAACCTGATCATACCAAACCACATTGGACAGTAGTCATGGACAATTTTCTCCAATGGACATTACTACCCTAATGCATAGGACTCATCTATTTCGGAACAAACTAAATTATTTTTATTTAAGGTCGTTAGTCCCTAAACAATTTCGATCTATGATACCGTGTAAAAAATAAGATAGTAGAGAAAACATAATATCCTGAATGCATGGATTATAGAAAAGAAGTGCGCCCACCTGGGCTCGAACCAGGGACCAAAAGATTATGAGTCTTCTACTCTAACCAACTGAGCTATAGGCGCAATTTTACACTTCTACTTTGAAAGGTCTGCAAATATATAAAATCAAGATAAAAACTCCAAAAAATAACTCTTGGAATAGATGCTGATATTCGTTAAAAGCAATCCCTACAAAGTCCGTATGCCTCATTGATTAATTCGTTTAGTTTATTTTCCAGATCGGATTTATCCAAGGTCTCGCTATTATTCAGTTGTTTAACAAGGGCAACTATAGCCTGAAAGTTTGCACTTGAGAATCTAGGAAGAGGGTAGTTTTCTATATATTGAGAAAAGTAACGTTTTCTTCCCGCATAAAGTTTATTGTTATACATCAATGAATGATAATAATTCATTAATCTGGAGTTACAGACGCCCTGAATGAACAAAAGAATATCAAGATCTTTCTCGTTTGTGGCTGCCATCCAATAGCAGTTTCCGTTCACCAACTTACCACTGGGGTCAAAACAAAATCGGGGCTCAATACTAATATCCGGAAATACGACTTTGGGGAGTTTCCAAAGAGCCGGGTTTTGAGGAACCCAAATCTCATACCAGCCGCGGCCAGATTTTAGAACATAGTCCCTGTTGTTTAGTACATCAAAATTACTGAGCAAATATTCTTTTGTCTTAGGATAATCCTCTAGATTTATTCGATGACGCTTACCTTTGTTGTCAAAATGGGGATATAGTATTCTTAAATTTGTTTTAGGCGTTCCCCACGCTTTGATGTTCTCTTGTGATATCAAATCATACATTAATTCTGCCTCTGGTTCGATGGTATCATAGGCGCCCCAATCTTTACGAATAAATACCTTATCGGCGGTTGTTTTAACGCCTATTTTGACTTTAAAATGATCTTTTACTCTGGAAAAACAAGCCGCCTCGATTTTGCGCACAAATTCTTCTTCCCCCGCATCCAGCAAGATCCAGTTGCTTTTATTGGATGAATCAAATTTCACAACACCCGATGTACATATATAGGAATTTTCATTGTGTTTAAAATTGCCAATATAGTTATTTTTCAAGGCCTCATAAATGGACATTTTTTTACCATTTAGCTTCGTTTTTTTATTAAAGTCTTGATAAATTTTAAAGAACTGGCAACTTTCCGTATTATCGGTACGTGTTTTTCTTCCTATGAATATGGCCGGCAATACCGCAGCATCGAATAATTTTGTATCTCCTAGATCTATGATTTCTAATATCTCATAATTTTCCCTCAGAAACTCACGTATACTTTCCCCACTTTTTGTATTCAAATATTTGTTTGATGTAATAACACCCAAAATCCCACCCTCTTTTAAAGCAAAAGTCATCGCCTTAATAAAAGGAAAGTACAAATCCACTTTCCCTTTAAGTCCATATTTTTTGGATATCTGCTGAGCGTAGTTCGCACCTAATAATTGCGTTCTAACATAAGGCGGATTGGCAATGATGATATCAGCACATTGATTCATATCCAAGGAAATACCTTTAGTCGTTCCAAAGCGAGTATCATCAAAGGAAATACTTTCCAGGAAGTCAGCATACTGAACCTGGCATCTTGATCCGCCAAAGTAGCTTTCAAGCATTGACTCTGCCTTGTCCAGATAATTATAATTGATATCAACCCCCCTCAGCTGAAAGGCTATTTTCTTCGAAATCAATTCCTTTCCAATACTAAGTAATAACGCGCCATCCCCACAAGAAGGATCTAACACCCTGACCGAATCTTTAGTATTATATTTTAGTATTTTTTCTGCCAAAAATCCAGCAAGCAGTACGGGGGTAAATGTTGCTCCATTTTTCTTGATATTTAGACCGTCTTTTATAGTATTCATAAATATGCTCAAAGTTATCAAATTACACTCTACTCACCCCATATTTAATCTGAGAAAATTCGTTCGAATCATTTTTATTATATTCGGTAATTAAATAATACAGATGGACAATAACATGATTGATAAAGTTGCATTAATTCACATTTCTAATAAGAAAATCTTAAGTACACGGTCAAAAGGTAAAGACAAATTTTATTTGCCTGGCGGAAAAAGAGAACGTGGTGAAACTGATGTAATATGTCTAAGGAGAGAAATCCGTGAGGAATTATCTGTAGATATCATTGAGAATTCTGTCAGATATTTTGGCACCTTTGAAGCTGCGGCTGACGGGTGCGAAAAGAATGTTATCGTGCAGATGTCTTGTTACTTTGCCGAATTTACTGGTATTTTGACAGCTTCCAATGAAATAGAGAGTTTTGAATGGATCAGTTTTGCTGATAAAAACAGAACTTCCGCTGTGGATCATCTTATATTACAGAAACTAAAAGATCTAAAACTCATCGATTAGCCACAGGAGCAAAACAGAAATTAAAGATTGTTTTTTCGGACTGTTAAGTCAAAATTCCAGAATTAGAATAGCTTTTGTATCTGATCAATCAAGGCTGTTGTAAAGCTATTCTAGCTAACAAAACTAATTTTAAAACATATTTATAATGGATAAAATCAAGTCGCTATTATTTTCTCTTGCTTTCGTATTATCTCTCAAATCATTTTCACAGGAGCAACTCCATTACTTTAGCACTGTAGATAGTAATTTAGTCGGTGTACGCACCACATCTGGCAAAACCATTATCGCATTGCAATTTCCGATGATCGGATACTATGATTTTGACAAACCCATAACTACAGCTTTTATCGAATTCTACCATATATTGTCTGATTCAGCGACGGACCGGATGAACCCCAATCAATCTGTAGGTAGTGTATATGACCGTGACGGCAAGTTTTTATATCAGCCATTCCTTTATGACAACGGTCCCGATTATTGGCAAGAAGGCATTCGCCGCTATGTATGCAACGGTAAAGTGGGCTATGTCGATATAAATAATAGGTTCTTGACCGATCCAAAAACAGGTTTCGCAGACATGTTTAACTATGGGTATGCTTCTTTCTATGAAGGCGTTGTCAAAAAGGTCTATGAGGCTGGGGGTGAACATTGGACAGTAGCCCCTACTGATGACAAAGGCAAAGAATATCTGGTCAACTGGCAAGGACAATCGGTGCAGGGGAGTAAAACTCCAAATTCAACAAAAGACTATTACTATCAGGGACTTTATTATCCATACCCTTTTCACTATACTTCTGCAGAACAGATACTCCTTGACGGTTTAAACCAGTTCACAGCAATTCCGAAAGTTGACCAGCTGTTATTTCCTGCAGATCAGACAAATTGGGACAGCATTCAATTTGAAATTATTGGAAGACCTTCGCCATTTACTCCGTATTACACAATACAAGGCTATAGGAACCAACGAGCAGACGACAATTGGGTAATTGAAATGACCACAGACGGTCAGTACTTTCATGTGAATTATGGAGAACGTGTTGAACTTGGGCAATGGATTGATGAGCAGCTGACAAAAAACATGTAAGCGATTGGAAAAGAAAATCAAACAAATGCTCGTAATTATAAATTTTTATTATTAAATAAATTTATCGATATTTAATTTGATACTCTTTATTCTCGAATATATTTTCTAGATCTTCACTTGAATTAACCATATGAATAGTATTAAAGCCACTGCAACCCATTTTCGCTATAAAAAGCATCCCGGAGATTTATTTAGAAATACCTCCGTCCAATTACTCCCACACCCCTATAAAAATCAGTCGGAGTTTTGGGTTTGGTTTCATCCCTCCTACCATCGCAGTGAAGATATTGCGGATCTGAACGAGTTATATAAACAACTTCATGATTTTTCTTGCCACAAGGAGATCATGAAAACAAATCCCGAATTATACTATACTGTTATCTCTAAGGAGCGAATTACCGAAGAAATAAAACTTCTTGAGCATAAAATATATCAAGATTGTTTCGAGAATTTCTATCTACTGATTATTGAGGGACATATTGAATTAATAGAGAACCACTAACATGGCTAAACTAAAACACTATCATAATTGTTATATTAGTTCATCATGTTTTAAGCAACCAGAAAATGAAATTTAATTCTTTTCAAACACAAAAACGTCTTATTCTATTATTTACAACCGTTTTATAATACCAAAAGGATGAATGACTTTCCAAGATTAGAAACTGACAGACTTATTCTCGACAAAATAACAGTGGAAGATATTCCACAGATTGTACTATATCTTCAAGATAAAGTATTTTCTGATTATACGTCGAATATTCCATACCCGTACCGGAAGGAAGATGCTGAGTTTTGGCTGAAACTATCAACCGAAAGCTTTAAAAATCACAAGGGATTCACCTTCGCAATTCGAGAAAAAAAAGGGAAATTGCTTGGTGCCATTGGGCTTCACGATGAAGGCTCGGATAAAGCCGAATTAGGTTATTGGATGGGCATTCCAAACTGGAATAAAGGCTATGTCACTGAAGCTGCAAAAGCTGTGATTGACTACGGGTTCAGTGAGCTGAATTTCAACAAGATATTTGCAACGTATTTCCCACATAACCCAGCTTCTGGAAAAGTTCTGAGCAAGATAGGAATGAAAAGAGAGGCCGTATTAAAACAGCACTTAAAGAAAGATGGAAAATATTATGATATTCCACTGTATTCAATTTTTAGAAACGATAGATAATATTAACGTGCTCAAAAAAACATTCTAATTTCCATACGCTCTCAGCAATAATCACGGTTTTGCTTCATTCTCACTGTAGAATAGGCTGTTCAAGAGTCTAAAATATGGCCTATGGCGCTTTTTTTAAAAGCGGATACCGACCTTTCATTGTATTGTCGAATACACTATGAGCGAATAATGAAATACCGAATTATTTTATTGAAAAATTCGGTAAATTTAGACTATAGACAACTAAACAAAATATAGCATGAAAATATTTGCCTTTGCCGGAAGCAATTCTTCCACTTCGATCAATAGACAATTGGTCAAGTTTGTTCTGAGAAGTTTTGGTGAGCATGAAATCAACTTGATTGATTTAAACGATTATAATATGCCTATTTTTTCTGTCGATTTGGAAAAAAATGGTTTTCCGGAAGAAGCCTATCATTTTCTGGATAATATTACTAAAAGTGATATTATTATCTGTTCGTTAGCGGAAAACAACCGCTCCTATAGCGTTGCTTTTAAAAATATTTTCGACTGGGCTTCCCGAATAAATGTCAAGGTGTTTCAAGATAAACCGATGTTATTAATGACCACCTCCCCAGGCGGTTATGGCGGTGGAAATGTGATGGCCGAGGCACAAAAATTCTTTCCACAATTTGGTGCTGTAATCAAAGAAACCTTTTCCCTGCCAAAATTCTATGAGAATTTTGATCTGAACAATGGTGTCATTAACCCAGAACTTTTAACAGCTCTTAACCAAAAAATAGAAAGCTTTAAGAAACAACTCGTATAACACAAATTTCTATTATATGTTAAGATTTTTCCATAGAATTTGTATCTTTTTCCTATCTATAGCGCCATTTTTTCTGAGTGCGCAAACCAAAGAAGCAGGCCTTCTTCTTCCTGCTGTAGACTCTTTACGTTACACGAGCAAATATTGTTGCATTCTCTCCCCCAAAAATGGATTGAAACTACACGATACGCCAAATGGAAAAGTAATTGGAAAACTGAAGATGGAAATCCGGGAAGACGACAATCAATCCCCCTATTTCATTTATTTAGCAACAGCTGATGGCAAAAAGAAACTTTCTACTGATAATTTCAAATTAATTGGCAATGAAGTTTACGCCATTCCATTTTATGAAAAGCAGGACAATTTCATTCGTGTTCTAACAGAAATAGGAAATTATTGGATTTCGGTTAATGAGCTAAACAGCATGTATTTTTTGGCGAAGCCATGGATTAATTTTCTATTGGAAGAAAATGAGAAAGTGCTTGGTTATTATGCAAAAGACCCGGGACTTCGGATCAGAAAGGAACCAAATACCTCAAGCGATATTATTGAAGCCATTCGAGGGGATTTATTTGAAATCAAACTATCCAATGAAATAAAGGGACAATGGTGTAAAGTCAAGGTGACAAAATATAGAGAACATCCTTGTGAAACCGAGCTTGATGACAGGGATAATATCGAACGCATCATCCAAGGTTGGCTAAAAATTATCGATGATGATGGTGATTCAAATCTCTGGTATTATGCTAAAGGATGTTGATACAGAGAATTGAGTTTTTGAAATTGAAAAGGGGCTTTACAAATTGCAATGCCCCTTATTATTACCTTATCTAATTAATTCTGTAAGTTTATCAGTTAGTTGTTTGCCTTTTAAATTAATACCTACGATTTTCCCTTCTGGCGATATCAGATAATTTTGCGGAATAGCCTGAATACCATATAGCTGAGCGGCGTTATTTTGCCAACCCTTTAGATCGGATACCTGAGGCCATTTCAAACCATCTTGTTCGATGGCTTTTGTCCAATCATCTTTCTTTCCTTGTTTATCAAGTGAGATCCCCAAGATCTCAAAATCGGGTCCTTTAAATTGCTTATAGACTTCAACTAAATGTGGGTTTTCGGCACGACACGGACCACACCAAGAAGCCCAAAAATCCAACAATACATATTTGCCCTTGAAATCCGATAATTTCAGCAACCGACCATCTGGTGTCAATTGTCCGAAATCCGGTGCTGGTTGGCCAATCCCCAATTTCTTGGCAAGTAGGATTTCGCCTTCAAGTTTCTCCCCCATTGCTGTATTTCGCAAGTTAGCAGATAATTTGAGAAATAAAGGTTCAATCAGGCTGACATCATTATCATACCGCGCAACCTCCTGAAGTGCCATTAAGCTAAAATAATTATCCGAATTCTCGGTGATAAATTTGCGCTGTGCCTGTATACGCTGTTCTTCGATTTTCTCGATCTCTGTCGAAACCTGCCTCAGTGCTTCTTCGTTTCGATTTTTATCCTGATATAAATCAGCGCGTCTGGATTGCTGAGCAATCAGTTGCTTTTCATAAGGACGTAAATATTCCTGATAGCTCCGATAAGCAGCTTGCAATTGTCCTCCTTTTACAATAGATGACTCAAAAGGATCTTTAATAGCAATTTCTGTATTAGCCTGAAGAGGGTCTACATAAAATGTAAGGCGTTGCATGGGTGTTCCCTTTCTATTGAAAAAAGAAGCCCCATCTTTAGAATAGAACAATATAACCTGCGTAGGTTCATCGATTTGGCCTTTATAAGTCACATTTGAAGATTTTAAACTGACAGAATCTATTTTCAGTTTTTGACCAACAAAATAGCGGACAAATACTTTGGCTTCTTGAGAAGGAGCCTGTCCGTTGAGAGAAAGCCGGAAGTCTTGCTTTTGCCCTACAACAATTCCAATCATAGATAAGCTCAAAAGAGCTGATGCAAATATTTTTTTCATGTGGTTGTTAAATTGCTTTGGCTCGCGCTAATAGCGCATCTGCCAGTTTAATGATTTTTGAAGTTTCCAGTTCGGCTAAACCTCTCGCGGCTTCTGCAGCTTTGATTGCTTCCTTCTTTTTCTTCAATGCTATGCAGATATCGGCCAAGGTACCTTGATTGGAATAACTCGATGGATTGATCTCTACTGCCTGTTTTGCTAGGATGTAGCATTGTTTAAGGACAACAGGTTTAGCGAGGTCTCCTTTTGCATTGGCATTGCGTCGGGCAATAAAACTAAGCTTCTCGTCCTCGTCTTTTAGAAGTCCTTTTCGCAATTTGTCAGTCAACGAAACAAACTCTTTTTCTGTACCGTGAGCAGCGATCCATTCAACCTGATACATTGCAGCTTCAATCTTGTGTTCTAATTTGTTTGACTGCTCAAAATAAGCCAACCCCTTTCTAAATTCGACGGCTTTGTTATCACGGATGTAACCATACATTGCATATCTCAAGAGCTGTATTTCCTTATTTTCAAATTCAGTTGCCAAGGCGATGCTTTTAAAATATGCCTTATTTGATTCGAAAAATTTACCGTAACGGTCTTCCAGACTCTGTGCCATCATTTTAATCGTTTCCCAACCATTTGGACTTCGTAAGAACTCATCAGTAGCAATACTGTCCAACGCTTTTTTTGCATCATTAGCAGCCTTATTGTCTGTTTGTTCCATAACTTTTATGTAGCGTAACAGAAAGTTAGATTCACGAGCTCCTTGATCATACTGCCTGCGTAGATTTGGAATCTGATAATTAGGATCATTCGCCTGTTGCGCCTGCTTTAGGAAAAGGTCAGCCTCCATACGGGACTGTGTTCTATAGATCAATGTCCCTTGCCCATCCAGAAATAGATATGTCGGAAAACTTTTTATCTGATAATTTTTTGCAATATCCACTCCCTCACCTATCTCGCAGTCAAACTTGGTATTAATAAAATTTGAATTAAAGTAATCCGCGACTTCAAGTTGCGAAAACACATTCCCTTCCATCCATTTACAAGGAGCACACCATGAAGTAAAACCATCTAAAAAGATCAGTTTATTTTCTTTTTTTGCTAATTCCTTCGCTTCCCTAAAGGTTACGTTTTGGAATTGGATATGTTCTTGTGCCAATAATAACACAGACTGTACAAAGGCCAGTGATGTCAATAATAATTTCTTCATAAAAGTATTTCTTTAAAAGTTCGAACCAATCTTTGCTTATGATCGGCAAAGATTGATAAGGTAAAAGCATTTATATTTTTTTATCGTTCATATTGTGGAATTCCAGGATTTAAGGAAAGTACTTTTGGCGGAACAGGAAGTATCATTCTAAGGTCTGTTGATTCCACCTCAAATACTTTATCGGCCAGTGGATGCTTAATTGATTTCTTGTAGTTATCCGCAATAACCAAACGCTTCAGGTCGATAAGTCTAGTGGATGCCATAAATGGCATTTCACGTCGTCTTTCATCTAGGGCCAACTGCAGCGCAGTTTTCGGATCACCTGCTGTCAATACTTTATTATTTTCAATACGACTATTTCTTAATGTATTCAAGAATTCTAAAGCTTCCGTCGTATTTCCTATACGTGCAGCAGCTTCAGCAGCGATCAGAAATAATTCTGGTGTATTAAATCCGGTACTAAAGTCAACGTAGGGCGCATAAAGTACACGTCCAGGAAATTTAATTAAATTAGGACCAAAGGAAGCTTGATCACGACAGAAAAATAATTCGTAACGCTTATCATTTGCTCCGACCGGGAGATCTTTTGCATAGGTATCAATCAGTTCCTTGGATGCATAAAATTCAGCATTTTGAGAGCCTAAGCTACTTGTACCGGAACGAGTCCATATTGACTCTATATTGGTTCTAGCATCAGGAAACTGTGAGGAATTATCGGTCTTGAGACATACACGTCCAAAAGTTGTCTTATCTTTATTTGTATATAAGTTGTAGTTGATCAGATTTTTATTCAAAGCTAGCGCCTGTTTAGCATTCGCTAAAGCCTCTTTGAACTTCCCCTGATATAGGTATACCCGACTCAAGAAAGAATACCCCACAGAACGTACGGCCTGAGATTTGTTTGATTGTGCTGTACTCAAGTGCGGTAGTGCATCATTAAGGTCGCTAAGCACTAGGTCATAAATCGCTTGCACAGATACCCGATCATATTTTTGATTAATATCTTCCTTCAGAACCAGAGGCACACCCAAATCCTTAGCCGCATTAGCTGGATCATAATGAGCGGCATAGATATTGACCAGACTTAGATACTCAAATGCCCGGCCGATCTTTGCTTCCGCCCAAACTCTTTTTTTTTCAGACTCCGAACCGTCTGTGGCCACCAGCACATTATTTATAATCACATTGTAGGTGAAAATATGGCTATAAGCAGTCTCCCAATAAGGATCATATTGGCCATCCTCAAAAATTGCACCATGAGCGAGACTATAAAGCTGCTTCTTAACATAATCATAGTAATCAAAACTAGCCGCAGATTGTACGTCTTGAGGATCGCCAGACTGTAGATTGTCTGTTAGGTAATTGGGATAAACTGGAGAAGCACTAATTAATCCCTGATCATTTAATAATAATTTGTAGTCATTAAGATTTTCGGGAATAGTAAATCCCTTGGGTTTTATATCTAAGTATTTATTGCAGCTACTTAACGTCATTAAGCCAAATAGCAATCCTATGTATATTTTTTTCATGATATCTTCTTTTTAAAATCCTACAGAAACTCCCAAGTTATAAACCACCGGAGCTGTGATTCCACGACTAGGGCCTGACATATTTGTACTCGTCGCTGTTGTATAACCTACCCAAGCTTCTGGATCCAGATTCTCCTTATTAGCTGCCCAACGCCAAGCATTCAATACCTGTCCAGTCAATCGGATATAACTCAGTTTGGTCGGTGCAATCCATTTGCTTGGAAAATTATAAGACAGGGAAATATCTCTCAACTTAATGTAATCTGCTTTTTGTACAAATTTATGTGCAGCATTATAGATGTCCGATATATTACCAGAGGCAGCTGAAATGAACGCTGGGGCAATATCAGGATTATTTTCATCGCCTGGTTTTTTCCAATAATTCAACCAAAGCTTATCGAAGTTACTGTTATAATTCAGTTCGGCGTATTTGCTCAAGAACTCCGGGTGAACACCGCGCATCACATGTCCGCCATTGAAAATAAACATAAAAGAAAGGGTCAGATCTTTGTATTTAAATCCATTTCTGAAAGAAACATTATATGGGGGTATTGTTGTTCCTTCGTAAATGAGATCGTCGACTGTCAGTTGCTGTGTACTTTCGACCAAGCTGCCATCGGCCTTTCTCGCCAAGGGTCTTCCTTTTTCGTTTAAGCCCGCGTAATCGATGCTATATAGACTTCCCATAGGCACCCCAACACGATTTTGAGGCATATAGTAATAATAATAAGGTGTATTTTGCTCCACAAAAAGATTCGTGATCTCATTTTTATTATAGCTGAAATTCAGGGTACTATTCCAACTAAATTGTTCATGTTGAATAATTTTACCATTAAGTCCCAATTCAATACCCCGATTCTGCATATCTCCATAATTGAGCAGCACGACATCCCACCCCAATGTTGGATCCAAAGGTGTATTACCCAACAAGTCTGTTGTTTTCTTATTATAGAAATCGATATTTCCTGAAAGTCTATTTTTAAATAAGGAAAAATCCAGTCCGGCATTCCATACAGATGTGCGTTCCCAGCGCAATAACGGATTTGGAGGTGAGTCAATTGTCGCCTGTAATTCACCACTATACGGGTTAACAGATTTACCTACTCTTGAAATCAAATATGGTCCATTATCTTTTGGTACATTTCCATTCACCCCATAGGTCATCCGTATTGCCCAGCGATCTAATGGTTCCCAATTTAATTTTGGTAATTGATACAGTGCGCCAATCGACCATAGCGGTTTATATTGATTTTTGATATCCGTACCGAAGAGGTTGGATTGATCCATCCGTATACTTCCACTTAAGGTCAACTTTTTGTTATATGTATAAGACCCGTTCGCATAAAAAGAGACAAATCGATCAATTACATCACGGAAGCCCTCATCTTTATTTCTGGAAATAGTATAACTATTGAACAGTGCCTGGGTATTTGGAATCATTATACCAAACAATTCTTCGTTAATTCCTTTAAAAGCTAAACTACTCTCATCATAACCATATTTATAAATATTGGTATAGCGATTGTGAATCTGCCTCCGTTCCGCACCGGCGATAGCGACGATCTCATGTTTATCCTGGATATTATTCTGATAGCTGAATTGACCACGAAGGGTATAACTATTGACATCATTGCGTTGCTCAAAAAATTGCCCACCTTGCGGTATATTACGTTTAATCACCCCGTCTTTTCCAATCTGTGTAGCATCATTGACCATACCAGCAACCGATTGGGAATTCTTTCTATTGATTGTACCCTTATACCCTTCGGTTCGTTCATTTTGATAAGATAGATCAAAATCCAACCCTTTAATAATCTTAAAGTTGGCCGAAAAATTGAAATTAATGTACTTATTATAGAACTTTTCATGCACAGCTGAAACATGGTTTAGTGGTATATAAGTTTCGTCTTCCAGGCCTAGTCCATTTAGTCGATCTATCTCAAATTGAGATTTAGATCCGTACCATTGAGCCGGGGAACCATCTTCATTACGCAATAAGAAATAGGATGCTTTCGTACCAACATACTTCTCATTGAAACCAATATAATTGTCATAGAAATTAAAGCCGATATCGCCCTCTCTATTTTGGTTTTTCCCTAAAATATTGGCCCTAAAATTAAACCAATCAGTTACTCTAAAATTATTTTTCAGACTGAAACCTAACTCTTTATTCGTAGCCCTTCCTTTGTTATAGTCACCTGGCTGTGTATAATTAAGGGAGTAGTGATAAGTGTAACGATCTGATCCACCAGAGATAGCCAAATTATGCTGTTGATCAAACCGGGTCGTATTCAGAAATTCTTCCATTTGACTAAATCGATCGCGATTACGATAGACATCCAATTGTTTTTCCATTTCCGCTTCGGAGATCACTCCCCCTTTGTGATTATAAAGAATTCGATAAACGTCGTTCATTGATTTCCGGGGATCGATCGCGGCATAATCACCTGATCTATAATTGAACATCTGTTTTTGAAAATCAACCAGCTCTGAACTGCTCATCTGATTAAGATACTTCCGGCTTGGGAGACCACGGAAAGACAAGGTATTACTATAATCAACCTTCGTTTTGCCTGCCGTACCAATCTTCGTTGTAATAACGATGACACCGTTGGATGAGCGTACACCATAGATTGATGCAGCTGAAGCATCTTTTAAAACAGTGATAGAAGCAATGTCATTGGGGTTGATAGCAGTGAGGTCACCTTCATAAGGCATACCATCAACGACAATTAAAGGTGCGGCCTGCGCATTAATTGTCGAACGGCCCCTCACTTCAATACCAAGATTATTTTTTTCATTTTGGGGGCTGGAGGTGTTACGAATCAAATTCAGGCCAGGAAGCAGTCCATCAATCCGATCTAATAGATTCGGTTGCAATCGTCCTTCCATATCTTTGGCAGTCACTTGCGCGAAAGAACCAGCAGCGCGCTCTTTACTGATCTTTTGATACCCTGTATTTACGGTTACATTAACCTCCTGCAATTGCGCATCTATTGCATGCAGCCTAATTGTTCCAAGATCAGATTTTACAGGTAGTGAAAGTGGCGAAAATCCGACCATCGTAATCTCCAACAGGCTGTTTGCACTGACGCTACTGATTTCAAAATACCCATTTTGATCTGTAGTCGTACCTTGTGGTACACCTTTGACACGGATGGTCGCACCTTGTAATGGACGATTGTTATCATCAACAACAAAGCCCTTGATCAGGATCTTTTGATCCGATAAACTATTGTAATTCGAAACAATTCCCCCTTGTTCGGCTTTTTCACGTACAACGATTATCTTTCCCTTAATTTCAAAACTAAGATTCAGCTCATTCAATAGTTTTTCAAGTGTGCCATTCAATGTTCCTTTTTCAACATTGAGCTGAACCTTCGTATTTGGATCAATAGTCTTTGCTGCCCATACATAGGAGTAGCCAGTCTGTTTATTGATTGTCGAAAAGACTTTTCTCAACGAAACAGATTTTTCATGAATAGATACACTTTGTCCGTAAGTTTTAGCTCCGACATGAAGCAAACAACAGGACATCATAATGGTAGTAAGCGATACACGCATAATATTTCCTCTCCAATGCGACCTTCCCCAAAAGTCTATCCGATCGCTGTTTTTCATAATTTCTGCTTGTCCGTGTAGGGCACGACAAACTTCTGCATAATTTTTATACATTTGTTTTAGGTTAAGAATTAAATTCAGTTACAGTTAGAATTGCTTGACCAGAAGCCCTATTTGTTGCAAGCGTTTAGGGCTTCGTCTTTTCATTTAGATTGCTTTTTATCTACATAAATCGTGTTTTCTTTAAATTTGAAATTGACTTTTCCTGTACTCTCTAGTACATTGATAATATCTTTTAAGCGGCTATTACGAGACAACATCCCTTCAAATTTTTCCGACTTTATCTCGTTATCAAGGTAAACCACATTGACGTTATACCAAACAGAAATATCCTCCATAATAACGGACAGCGGTTCAGAGTTGAATATAAAATAACCATCTTTCAATGCATTACCGATTTCAGTATCTATGGTTCTACGTTGGATATGACCAGTATTGATATATGCCTCCTCTCCAGGAGATAAAATAATCTGCCTTTCTCCTTGCTGAACCCTCACTTTTCCTTCGTATAAGGTAGCCCTAAAGTCACTTAGACTTTTATTTGCCTTAACATTAAAATGCGTACCTAATACCGTCACATGAATATTTCCGGTTTGAACTTTAAATGGTTTCACTTGTGATAATTCTCCTGAGGAGAAGTATTTCTTTGCTACTTCAAAATAAGCTTCACCGATCAATTGAACCTGTCTGAGACTATCTGTTTCATAATAATCCAATTGGGTCTCAGCATTCATCCAGACCTTAGTACCATCTGGTAAGAGAACGGCCATTTTACCACCTTTTGGGGTAGAAATAAGTAAGCTATCATTCCCCTTACTCAGGTTCTTGGGTAGAGTAGCGAAAGACAATACAGTATCTTTAGGTGAAATAGCGATCGAATCTCCATTTTTCAGGTAGATTGTACCTGCGGTCCTGGCAGGGAGGATTTTTACGTCTGGATTTGCCTGGTATCCAGCATCCGTCAGGTAACGAACAAAAAATAATGTTAACGTACCAATTAGTACTGCAGCGATTCCATACGACCAAATCCTGCTGAAAGGGAATATAGTTTTTGGAGCACT
This sequence comes from Sphingobacterium sp. HMA12, assembly GCF_002933815.1. Classification (GTDB taxonomy): domain Bacteria; phylum Bacteroidota; class Bacteroidia; order Sphingobacteriales; family Sphingobacteriaceae; genus Sphingobacterium. The sequence continues at coordinate 173,207 of NZ_BEYR01000001.1, read as the reverse complement.
CAGATGCTCCTGTTCAAAAGTTTCAAAGGATGCTTCCCAATCGTAAGCATATAAGCCCTTCAAATCTTTGTCCAACATCTGCTTGTTATCCAACATATCACATACTTCTCGGTTCGAAGCCGCATTGAGCCGCCAAGAATCTAATTGTAATTGCTCGTCGTCACTTAGTCCCTCAAGTTTTGACTTACTCAATAAACAGATGATATGTTCGGGTGTAAACTCCATATTGCTTTATATACTTAAAACAATATTTTGATTTCGTTTCTCTAAAGAGATGGGGAATATTTTTATAATCAACTGAAAATCAAATTTATAATTTACAACCTAATAATACAGAAGGAGTAACAGTAGACAAAAAAACTGATCAGGTCTAAGCCTTTGTCTGAGAAGTTCAATTCCTCTTTTCTTTTGATTGTATACAGTACTTGTGGTAATACCTAAGGAAATCGCAACTTCTTGTGGGCTTAAATCTTCTACGACCAGCTTGTATATTACATGTCGACACTGTTCTGGCAAGGTCTCTATTGCATCGTGAATCTCACGTAGCGTTTCTAGATAGATCATTTGATGGCTGACAGGCAAGTCTATCAGATCAAGCTGTGTGATATAGTTATTAGCAAGCTGTTGTGATCTCTTATGTTGTTGAATCCGATTAAGTGCCGCGTTTCTGCAACTTGTATATAAAAAACTCCGGATCGACTCAAAATGATTAAAATCGCTCCGTCTTTCCCATAGCTTTAAAAACACATCCTGGACAATTTCTTCAATAATAACTTTATCCAAGTTCATTTTTTCGAGAAAATAACACATTGGACTATAAAAGGTTTTATATAAGAACTTCAATCCTTCTCTTTCACCTTCACGAAAAGATTCGATGAAATCTTGTTTATTGTGTTCTTGATTTACCTTGTTTTTCACAATTCAATATTACCTAAATTTTAAATAAATATGAACCGTCTGGGTTTAAAATTTCATATTCTGTTAGTTATAGATATTCTTGCTATTACATTTCAGTAAAAAACAGTATATATAATCCAAAAAAAGTCAAGTACTTGTTATTTCTTATAATATCAACGGCGCAGGCTCCTCATAATATTCCTCATTCCATTTTGCTAACTGACACATAATGGGAATAAGTGCCTTTCCCTTTTCAGTCAGAGCGTATTCCACCCGAGGAGGTAACTCTTTAAATTCTTCTCTCAAAACAATGCCATCTTCCTCCAATTCTTTTAGCGAAGATGTCAGTACTTTTCTTGAAATATTTTCGATCAATGCATCGAGTTGTCCAAATCGGGCTTTTCGATCTCTTAGTGTGTATATAATAATAGGTTTCCACCTTGTTCCCAAAATTCCCATAGAGCGTTGCATCGCGCATGAACACTTCTTAAAATCAGTTCTTTTCATTGTCAAAACATTTGATAGTTACGCAAAGGTAACTACTTTATACCATCAATAGTTACAAAAATACACTATTTAAAATATCTTTGTAAAGAAATTCGTAAATGATATAAAAAAATGAGCATACAAACACTTTTCAGTCCATTCCAATACAAAAATCTTGTATTAAAAAACCGTTTCGTCATGGCCCCCATGACACGGGCATTTTCTACTGACGGAATCCCTGGAGATATCGTTACAGGTTACTATGAACGGCGGGCAGCCGGAGACGTTGGTTTGATTCTAACCGAGGGAACTGTAATCGAGCGGCCTGCATCTAAAAACTTAAAGGATATTCCAAATTTCTATGGAGACCAAGCATTAAACGGCTGGAAAAACATTGTCGAGGCTGTCCACGCGAAAGGAGGTAAAATAGCTCCTCAACTATGGCATGTAGGGTATACACCAATGCAGTGGACTCCGCCGGCAGCTTTTGAAAGTCCTGATACAATGACTTTGGCGGATATAGAAAATACTATTCAAGCGTATGCTGATGCTGCAAAAGCTGCCAAAGAGCTAGGTTTCGATGCCTTTGAAATACATGCCGCACATGGTTATTTGATTGATCAATTCTTTTGGGAGGGAATGAACCACAGATCAGATGAATTCGGTGGTGAAACAATAAAGCAGCGTTCCAGATTTGCTGTCGAAGTAGTGAAAGCAATGCGAAAAGCCGTTGGACCTGACTTTGTAATTATCATCAGGCTATCACAATGGAAACAGCAAGATTATACTGCGAGATTAGCCCCTACCCCAAAGCTGATGGAAGACTGGATCTTACCATTAGTTGATGCGGGCGTGGATATTTTCCATGGAAGTCAACGACGTTATTGGGAACCAGAATTTGAGGGTAGTGATTTAAATTTCGCCGGATGGCTGAAAAAGATCTCTGGTCAACCGACAATAACGGTAGGTTCGGTAGGACTCGACAAAGATTTTGGTGAAGTATTTACAAATTCAGAATTTAAGTCATCCCCAGCTTCACTGGATGAACTGGTACGTCGATATGAAAGAGGAGACTTCGATTTGGTTGCAGTGGGTCGGGCAATTTTGCAAGATCCGAATTGGGTAAAGAAAGTTCAAGCAGAACAGTTCGAAGACTTATCTACCTTTGAGTCCAAAAGCTTAGCAACATTGTCTTAGCTAGATCAATGCGCCAAGTATTCTAATAATTCATATTAACAGTTATATGCTAAAAATCCATAAAAGACGAATATCCACTTTTATGGATAAAACAAGATACCCATTCACGTTTGGGTATCTTGTCTTTTTTTAAGAACTCATATATACTTCCTTGGTCTAATAACCCCCGACAATTTAATTCATATCCACAGCAATAAAGACCGGCTAATTTCAATGAGAAATATCACCCCGACTTTCATCATTCAAGGAGCTGGTCATTTTATGACAGTCACTCATGCAAAAGAAATTGAAATGCTCATACATAAGATATTACATAAAGGTCTGAACCATTAATAGCTATATCTAATTTTTAACATCCTATCAGTCAAACAACTACGATAAAGAAGCTTAATGACTAACTTTGGATAAATATTAGAAACAGAAACAGGTTAATTTTCCTCCCATTTGATGGTAGCTTAAATTTTCATGTTATCTTTCAACGAATGAAAATTGTCGCTATCAATTATTTTAATATCAGGGGAAAAAATTATATATCCTCTTCTATCATCCAAAATCTTTTCTTATCCTTTCATTTATGTCTAAAATTCATTTAATTTGTTTTACCAGCACATGGAAGACGCATTAAATGAATCCAAATTATTCTTAGCTTTTCTAAGAAAAGATGAAAAGGCTTTTGAACTCCTATTTTATAGGTTTTATTCGCCCTTATGTTTGTATGCGATCAAGTTCAATATAGAAAAGGAAAGTGCCGAGGAACTCGTCCAGGATGTTCTTCTAAAAATTTGGTCAGCAGATTTTCATTTTGATTCCTATGACAGGCTAAAATCGTTTCTTTACCTGAGCACAAAAAATGCGACCATCAACTATCTGGACAAGCGAAAAAGACGCCTGACTAATTACGACAACTATGCCAGTCAAATAAGTAGCATTGTTGAGGATGACAGCAAATGGATTATTTATGCAGAAACATTACAACTCATCAAAAATGCATTAGAAAAACTGCCTGCTCAATGTGGTACCATTATGAAATTGAGTATTTTGGATGGGCTGGACACCAAAGAAATTGCGCAAAAATTAAATATAACAAGTAGTACTGTTTATACGCAGAAAACAAAAGGCTTGACCTTGCTAAAACAATTATTGGACAATAGCGATTATCTTCTAATACTAATATTAATCGATACAATAAGAAAATAATCAAACTATAAATCAGCATTTTACAAAATAATAAGAACAGAAATAGCAATTCCGTTTTTGAATTCTGTTATAACCATAAATACTAACCAAAGAATTTATGGAGCTGAGTCCTTTCGAAGTAAGTGAATTAATATCTGCAAAAAAGCTTGGAATCTTGTCTGATGAGGGTGAGACAAAACTAGATCATTGGCGATCCTCTTCAGCACATCATGAAGAATTATTTCAAAGCTTGGTTTCAAATAATACCTATGAACAGGATGTTGATTGGGCTTTTTCTTTACCCGTTCATGAGGTAATTGAAAAAGCAAAAAGTAAGATTACATTTGAACGACCTAATCTCTTTCATCTTTTTATTAAAAAATATGGGATTGCTATTGCTGCCTGTACAATTGCCGCGCTATTTATCCTCCTTTGGTACCTTAAATTCAATTATTCCTCATCGAGTATTGTACCCGGTAGCTTTCGCGCTTCCATTCAACTTGAAGATGGAAAATCCCTACAGCTACCGGTCGAAAAAAAATATTTCAACATTTCTGAAGAATTAAAAAAAATCACGTCAAATAATCCTTTAAAACAGGAGAAAACATTGATTATAAGCACTCCCAAAGGAGGTCAATATCATATATTGCTTCCCGATGGCAGTGCAGTTAGGTTAAACGCGGCTTCTACGTTGATATTTCCGGAGGAATTTGATCATAAACAAAGGACGGTAAAGCTTATCGGGGAGGCTTTTTTTGAAATCAGCAAAATTAAAAATGGAGATGGCACCGCTGTTCCATTTTTTGTACAATGTAATGAGCAGGAAATTCAGGTACTGGGCACAAAATTTAATGTAAGCGGCTATAGTGAAGACAAGTCCACAGTCACAACACTAATGGAAGGATCTGTAAAAATCAATTATGAGAACGCAACTACAAAAGAAGCTATCATTTTAAAACCAAACGAACAGGCCATATCGGCCTCGGGTCAAAATACTTACAAACGCGAGGTAGATAATCAATCCGATATAGCCTGGACCAAAGATCAGTTCGAGTTTGTCGCGGAGCCTTTGGAAAGCGTCATGGTCAAACTCGCCCGTTGGTATGATTTCGATTTTGAATTTATAGATCAAAAACTAAGGAAAGTAAAAATAGAAGGAATTATTCCGCGTTATGCCAGCGCTGAAGAACTATTTAAGTTATTATCGAAAGCCAGTAACGCCAATTTTATTGTAGAAAAATCAAAAGTTAAAATAAACTAACGCTATTAATCTAATACCATTAAAAGAAAGGAGAGCAAACCCGAAAATTTATGTCAGATCGATTAAGGAGACGCGCCAACGTCCCCTTAATTAAAGTTAAAAGATCGTAAACTACCATTATTTAAATCAATTAACCGTAACAAATGTATCATTTTTTTACCAAAAAAAATGTTGGAGACCTCTTTTGTGTAGTCCCGACAGATGAACAAAGTACAGGTGAAAAATCTGTATCGCGTATATTTACCAATGCGCTTATGAAAATCTCTTTATCATCACTATTACTTTTAGGGATGATGGGGGTCCAGGCCAATACCATGGCACAAAGAGTCAATATCAATAAAAAAAATGTTAGTCTGCGAAAGATACTGCAAGAAATTAACATTCAGACGGGTTACCATTATTTATGGGCAGCACCAAATATTGATCCATTGACCTGTACCTCTGTCTCATTTAACAATCTCCCTTTACAAGAAGCATTAAAAACCCTTGAAAAGAATACGCCCATTTTTTTCGAACTGGAGAAAGATATGATCATGGTTAAACAGCGTCAGTCTGAAATTGGTGGTATTCAATTAAAAGAAACAATACTACTACTTAATCTTAAAAACCAGTCCAAAATAAGAGGAAAAGTTGTTGACGAAAATGGCAATGTGCTCGTCGGTGCCAATGTGATGATCCAAGGAAGCAAAAAAGGTACAATCACCAATGCTAATGGCGAGTTCACTTTAGAAAATTCTTCCGTAGGAACAAATATCATCATATCCTATATAGGGTATGAAAGCATCACTATCCCAGTCACAAACAATCTCGGAGTCATCACACTGGCATTAAAAACGGGGACATTAAATGAGGCTACAGTGGAAGTCAATACTGGATATCAGAAACTCCCCAAAGATCGCGTCACTGGATCTTTCAGTTATGTTAGCGGTGAAAAACTGGAAAGAAAACTAGCTACAGATCTCAAAAGTGCTCTTGAAGGGCAAACAACAGGATTAACTATTGACAAGGCCGGCAAAATAGAAATCAGAGGTGTCTCGACGTTTAATGCACAAAAAACACCCTTGATTGTCATTGACGGTTATCCCGTCGAAACAACAATAGATGATATCAATCCAATGAATATAGCGAGCATAACCGTACTAAAAGATGGTGTGGCCGCATCAATCTATGGTTCTAGAGCAGCCAATGGCGTCATCGTTGTTACCACAAAATCTGGACAAAATAGTGAGCCTAAAATAAGCTATTCCGGCTTTGTAAATATTATTCAGAAACCACAGCTAAAGTATCTGAACAAAGCGACGACATCTGACTATATTGATGCTGAGATAGATCTTTTCAACCTGAATCCAAATGGCCCCTCAACGATGGATCCTTATAATATGAGCCGGGTAACCTATCTGCTAATGCAAGAGCGGGAAGGGAAAATTAGCCTCGAAGATGCAATGGCTGAAATCAATGGACTTCGCGGTATCAATGCATTAAATCAGATTCAGGATCTGTTTTTTAGGAACAAAGTAACCCATCAGCATAATATCAATATCGCCGGCGGATCTCCCAAAAGCAGCTATAATTTTTCGGTCAACTACCAACAGACCAAGGACAACCTGATTAACAATGATTCAAAGCGATTAATTACGGATTTTAAAAACGAATGGCAGCTTTTTCCTTTCTTATCTGCAGGAGCCGCTGCCAGTTTCACGTATAATAAAGGTAATAGTACCTCATTTACATATTCTACCATTTACGGTCCAGAGCTAGTGGGTGACAATTATCAATCATTAGCCGGTTTTTCAGGAGGATCAATGATTATGCCCTATACCAATCTTTTGGACGAAAAGGGCAATCCGGCAGCAATATGGGGTATCAGTCAATATAAGGTAAATACCTACAAAAATACCCCCGGCATGAAGTCATGGGATTATGTTCCTTTAGAAGACATGGGGAAAATGCCCAGTTACAGCAATATCTATAATTTTAGGATGAGCGGGTTTCTAAGAGCCAATATCCTAAAAGGACTTACAGCAGAAGTCGGAGGTAACTGGGTCAAAGGAACGGCTAATGTTAAAAATATCCAACAGGCAGACTCCTATAATGCTCGTATCGCCTATAACGATGGTACCTCCAAATCAAATCCTGCTAATCATTATATTCCCGATGGAAGCATCTTGGACGAATTCAAAAATATCAATGAAACCTGGACGCTCCGTACACAGCTCAATTATAGCAAAAACTTCTCCGATAACAAACATCTGTTGCACGCCTTAGTCGGAAACGAAATCAGAAAAATCACCTCTGACAACAATAGATTGGCTACCCGAGCTGGCTATAATGAAAATGCAGGTTCATTTATCCCTGTAAACATCAAAGATTTTACTGCTGGAATTTACAACGCAGATATGCTCTTCCCTGATGGAAGTGTATCGCTGACCGATGGCTTACTAACTTATGGAGATAATCGCTTTGTATCCTGGTATGCCAATGGATCATACGAATATGACAATCGGTTTATCCTGAGCGGAAGTATACGGCTGGATCTCACCAATTTCTTCGGTACAGATAAAAAGTACCGCTACAAACCGATGTGGTCACTTGGAGGAACTTATAAATTAAGTAATGAGAAATGGTGGGATAAAGCTGTCTTCAGTAAGCTAAATATCAGAGGCTCCTATGGCATCAATGGAAATATTTCCCTGAGAAATGGGCCGTTTTTGATTTTGAGCGTAGGTAACTATAGTCCAACAACAGGTGGGGTTTCCTATGGAATATCTTCACCTCCCAATAAGCAATTGCGCTGGGAGAAAACAAAGATTGCCAATGTGGGATTAGACTTTGGCTTATTCAACAATACGATAGAAGGTAGCTTTGACTATTACAACAAGAACAGTTCTGACTTATTAGCCGCAGACGCGGCAGATGCGACACTGGGATTTAGCTCCCTAACAAAAAATGTAGGGAAAATGACCAATCATGGATTTGAGCTTGGGCTCAATGTTCACGCCATCAAAAACAGCAGATTTAGCTGGGATATTTTGCCCAATATTTCCTTTAACACAAACAAGGTAAAATATTACAATGTAAATCGTCCGTACGCGGGAAGTTACACTGTTCCAGGAGGAATCATGGTTGCCGGATATCCTTCAGACGGTTTGTGGGGTTATCGTTTTGCAGGCCTTAATGAACTCGGTCAAACACAAGTTTATACCGGAGACAATCAGGTTGTATTGGCGAGCAATGCTGAAGTTACCGACTTGGTCTATCAGGGAACCTTTAGACCAAAGTGGGATCTTGCTTTAACAAATCGCTTCAGCTATCAAAATTGGGACCTATCTTTTATGATTATAGCAAAGCTAGGGCATAAATATAGGAAGGATACGTTTAGTGGATCCAATTATCAAAACCGACATGTAGCCGAAAGATGGCGGAAACCGGGAGACGAAAAGAATACAATATATCCCGTTCTGGAAGAATGGAATATGGATATGTTCTCCTTCCCTTTTGCGGATGTCAATGTAGGTAATGCCAGTTATGCCAAATTAAGGGACATCACACTTTCCTATAATCTCGAGAAACTGAGCCAAAAAATTGGTCTTACCAACGCTAGAATATTTATCCAAGGCAGAAACTTATTTCGTATTACCGCCAAAGGCGTCGACATAGATCCCGAAACTACAGAATTCAATGTAAGTGGTGGTACGGGGGCAGGAACAGATCAAGGATTTACTTCACTGCCTTTACCACAAGAGATATTTATCGGTTTACGATTCGGACTCTAACCTAAAAACTAATTGAAATGAAAAAAATAATATACCTTGCACTGGGACTGGTCTCCATCTCGACCTTCTCCTGCAACAAATACCTAGATGTTAAACCTATTGGACAGTTGATTCCTTCAAAAGTCGAAGATCTGGAGAATTTATTGAATAATACAAATACCATTAGCTCATTTTATGCAGATAACAATAGAGGTTGCTTCTATGCTTTTATGGGTGATAACTTAACGATCAGTGAAAATCAGGCTATATATCTGTACAAAAGTACGCACCCGAATGTAGATCGTTGGGCTGCATTTAAATTTTATTATCCCTATACGAATCCGATAGATCCACAATACACATGGGAGTGGGCCATCTATCGTGCTGCGGGCATATTTAATATCGCTATTGATGAAGTTTCAAATCTTAAGGGGGAAAATTCAGATCTGGGTAAAATAATTGTTGCACAGGCAAAAGCTGGAAGAGCTTGGTCCTATCTGGTCGGAGGACTGGGTTATGGACCAATGTACGATCCTGAAGGTAAAAATGATCAAAAGGTGCTTCCTTACCGGACGACAGGTTCACCGAGCACTCCCAATCCCGATCTCGCCAGCACAAATGAAATTATGAATCTGGCAGAAAAAGATTTGCTCGATGCATTGACCGGCGCTCCAAATACCGTTGGGAACCCAACCCGTGCAAGCAAACCAGCAGTTAATGCCTTGTTAGCACAGCTATACATGTTCAAAAGAGATTGGACCAAAATGTCCAAATATGCAAATGATGCATGGGCGCAAGCCATAGCAGCCAAAGGTAATACTGATAATCTGATCTATAACCTAAATAAATTCAGTTATAGACAAGATCCAAATGCATCTCCACCAGCTGGTACCGATGCCGAAGTTGGTCTTGAGTTACTAGGCGAAGATAATTTATTGAAACAGACTTATAACAGGGAACAACTGTTTTATCGCCCTACCCCCTACAGCTATTCTCCCTATCCTTCGGAAGAATTTATCAAGCTATTTGATAAAAACGTAGATCGGAGATACAAGCTGTTTATGCTCAAAACGCTAGGCTATTCAGTGGTTGAAGGCGGTGTGAAACATGATGATGGTGTACGCCTTAAGTATTATAGGGACAACAAAATGATCGCTTCACAGGGAATGACTTATCCCGAGCTATTATTGATAAAATCGGAAGCACATGCAAGGTTAAACCAATTGGGACAAGCGTTAAGCGATCTCAATATCCTGCGCAAATATCGCTATTCAGGCGCAAATACAGATCTTCCAAATGGCGGGGCTTTCAGTCAGGATCAATTACTAGCGGAAATTCTGAAGGAACGTAGACGGGAAATGCAGCTTGGCACCTATCAACGGACATTCGACATCAAGAGATTGGCATTAGATAAAGGGAAACCTTGGTCGAAAACGCAGGTCATCCATACCGTAGGTAACAAATCCTACAAAGCGGATGTCATCAGTAAATTTTTCACATTACAGATCAATAATCCGACCATACTTGCCAATCCAAGCTGGAATTTACAACCCAATGGCGATCCATATTTACCTGCTGGACTAAATTAATAGATCTACCAATTGTACATTAAAATTTAAACTTTATTGAAATTTATCATGAAATCTAAAAATATAATAACAGTGCTTGTGGCACTATTTTTCTTCTCATTTAATACCCTATTTGCTCAGATCAATCTGAAAATAAAAGGAAAAGTGACTGGCGACACAAAAGGATTTAATAAAATATATGTATACAGCCATCAGTCTCAAGATTCTGCAGAAATCAGTTCAAATGGCGAGTATCAAATGCTTATTAAATCGGATTTTCCTGACATAAGATATATTTATCTTCAATATGACGTCAAAACAAAAGGTGTTTATTCCCCATTTCCATTGTTTATCGAAAAATCAGGAATATTGAATCTTGATTTTGAACTTGGCAAAGATCTCTTTTCAGCTCAAATAAATGGCCCCGCTCGTTCAGTTGCATATTTTAATTATTCCAAAGCTAAAAAATCCGCTACTGATAAGATCGGAGAAGAAATAACAGTTAAATTTGGTGAAGATGCTCTGAAAGAAGGAGCTACCAATTATGATAAGGCAATTGACTATTATTATAAGCGTCAAACACAATTAAATGACTCGCTATTTACAAAATATTTTGATCCTAATGGATCCGATGCGCCCTTTATGCTGTTAGGAGTGGTCAGCAGTCTCTCTCTCCCACAATTAGAAAGCTATTTTTCCAAATTATCTCCTCCGATCAAAGAAACTAAAGCAGCCAAACAGGTAGATGAAAAAATCAATAGCAAAAAAAGATCCAGTATAGGATCTACTGTAGCGAACTTCGTTCTTCCCGATACCACCGGAAATGATTTTTCGTTCAATAAGCTCAAAGGAAAATATGTATTGATTGACTTTTGGGCTTCTTGGTGCGGTCCATGTCGAATCTCATTTCCTAGGCTCAGATCGGTTTATCAACAGCTAAAGGGTCAGAACTTCGAAATTATCAATATCTCCATTGACGCAAAGCTTGACGACTGGAAGAAAGCGGTAAAAGAAGAAAATAATCCATGGCCACAACTACACGACAAAACAAATTTATCAAAATCGGCTTTTTTTGTCAGCGGAATTCCTACCGCATATCTAATTGATCCGGACGGAAAAATTGTGTTTAGTAGCGTAGGATCCGACGAAAATGGCGGTGGACCGATGGAGGAAAAACTTGAATCCGTATTTGGCGTCAAATTAACCAAATAATGAAGAGACATGCCCCGCTGTCGCAAATAGTGGGGCATGTTAAAAACTATATACCATAGAGGCGCTCGTCCTAATTTGGCTTCTTACTACGTTTTGTGGCATCTGATCTAACTGGTGTTCTTTGTACTTTTTATAATGCAAGATGCTACGTAATTTGTTAAATGATTTCTGCTTACACATCACTTATCAGCCAAACTTCTTTTTCTTTACCGAAACTTTCCTTGCAACTCCAAAGATGGACAAATACCCTCATGAAGAATATTCCCAACTAAAAAGCGATCTTTGATAATATAGAAAGCCATGACATATCCCTCTTTGCATATTTATTATAGAAAAAGGTTGACGCTAGTTCGCTTCCTTGTTTTAACTTATTCAGGTTTTCAAAATCCAGTGATTTGGTTCGATTGATCATGCTCGATATAAATGCGCGGGAAAGACCAAAAATTATTTCTTCCATTGAGATGACATATACAACAGAACTGCCCCAAACAATAAGGTAGACCAACACCATCTCCATTTAATGTTTCTGTTAAAACAATAATGCAGAAAAAGAAGTTATAGAAAAGAGTATTCGTTTTTAAAACAAACTATTATTAGTCGACACAATGACCAAATCTTAAATAAATACCAAATATGTTCAAAAAACTTACATTTTTTATTCTATTTGTTCATCTATTAAGCTTTCAAATGCAGGCACAAGATAAACCCGCTCTCGATCCAAAACTGGAAGTTGCAGCATCTTTTGGCGCTTATCGTCCTATAGGAGTTAGCGCAACTTCAACAAACAGGTTATTCGTCTCATTTCCTAAACAGAACAAAGACTATCAGTTTGCGCTGACAGAAATCATCGATGGCAAGCGCGTCCCCTATCCGAACGAAACATGGAACAAACAAGGGGATGAAGATTCTCATTTTGTAAATGTTCAGGATATATTTGTAGATGCAGCCGATTACTTATGGGTATTAGACTCCAAACCATCAACTTCGGGGTCCATTTTCGGTCCAGATGGAGCAGCTTCCACCGGACAATTCAAACTTCTACAAATCGACACAAAAAACAATAAGATCATGCGTATCTACACATTTGATGACCTGGACAAAACGAAATCGGGTTTGAACGATGTCCGCATTGATCTTCAAAAAAATCTCGCCTATCTTTCTGACCCCGGACAAGCCGCAATCATAGTCCTTGACCTTAAAACGGGAAATAGCCGAAAGGTACTGGAAAAAAGTCCCTTCACATTAGCGGATCCCAAAGTTGTCATCTCTTATTCCGGTATAGATATGCGCTACAAGGATGGTAGCCCATTCCTCTCCCACGTCAACGGGATCGCACTAAGTCATGATTTTAATTACTTCTACTTTAAACCGATTAACAAAAATCACCTATACCGTATCGCGACAAAGTACCTCGCCGACCAATCACTCTCCCAGCAAGTCTTAGAGGGCAAGGTAGAAGACATGGGAAGTGTAGGCGTTACACATGGCTTACTTGCTGACCGGAACGGTAATATTTATCTGACAACCTCAATGGATTACAGTATCAAATACTTAAGTCCGGACGGAAAAATTCATCTATTGACACAGGACCCTAGATTGTTATGGCCCGACTCTTTGGGTATAGATGGGAATGGTTATCTTTACTTTTCATGTGCACAACTATCCAGAGATCCGCAATGGAACAATGGTGTAGATCGGGTCGAATTACCCTATCGTGTTTATAAAATAATGTTGCCGAATTGATTATTTGAATCTTAAGCATGCATAAATGAAATTATTGATCAAACAACTCCCTTTATTACTACTCATCTTTATTTATTCGCTGTCCAAAGCGCAAACAGATCGTCCTATATTGGATATTATGCTCAGCAATTATCAATATCCTTATGAAGTAAATTATCTGCCCCTCAAAAGTCAGGGAGAAGAGATAAAGATGGCCTATATGGATGTCAGGTCGCAAAAGCCAAATGGTCAAACAGTGTTGCTGCTTCATGGCAAAAATTTCAACGGAGCGTACTGGAAAACAACTGTCCAAGCTTTAAATACAGCAGGATATCGGGTTGTTGTACCTGACCAGATCGGTTTTGGTAAATCCTCGAAACCTACAGATTATCAGTTTAGCTTTCAGCAGCTGGCTGAAAACACAAAAGCGCTCCTAGACAAATTAGGTATTGATAAGATAGATTTACTTGGACATTCCATGGGTGGGATGCTTGCTACCCGATTCACATTGATGTATCCTGAAACAGTTAAAAAACTTATTTTAGAAAATCCCATCGGACTCGAAGACTGGAAACTTGTCGCTCCCTACACTTCCATTGACCAAAATTTTCAAATGGAATTAAAAACGGGATATGAATCTGCAAAAAAATATCAAAGCGGATTTTACTACGATAACAAGTGGAAGCCAGAATATGATGAATGGGTATACCTACTCACTGGCTGGACAAAAGCGAAGGATTATCCCATCGTTGCCATGGTGAACGCAAAGACATCCGACATGATCTTTACCCAACCTGTTGTTTACGAATTTCAATATATCAAAAACCCCACCCTACTCATCATTGGTACAAGGGATAGAACAGCCATTGGCAAAGCTCAAGTAAAAGACCCCAAGGTAGCCGCAAAGATGGGATTGTACCAACATTTGGGAAAGGAAACACAGCAAAAAATCAAAGGATCAAAACTCGTTGAGCTCGATAATGTCGGACATTTACCTCATATTGAAGCATTCGATCGATTTATCAATCCCCTTATTTCTTTTTTAAAAGACTGATTTTATTGTTTCCTCAGCGTTATCGTGCTCACTAAAAGTCCCCCCTTTTGTGTTATTGCAGAATAACTCCTGTCCCCTTTTAAGACCTATATCATAGATAGTTTCCTAAGAAATAAGACGCAATCCTTGCACCATCAGCAAATCCATCGAAGAACTATTTTTAACAAAATGAACTGAATTCCATCTACAATATATTTTCTTTTTCTATTCGCTGCAACGATTTTTAAAACGGTCACTCAAATAGATAAATAAGGACAGATTGACATATTAGCATTTTTTTGTCAAAAAATGCTAATCCGCTTCTTTGAAAACTATTAATATACTTAGTAAAAAAAATAAATAAAATTTTTAAAAACTAACATTTTTAGTATATTTGATTATCAATTTTAGACAAGGTCTTTATGGAACAGACAAAAGGATATGACAATAAGGAATTGCATGTTGGCGATATTGTTCGCTTCCATACCCCCTATCCCGATGAGGATCCTGATACTATCTTTATTGTACTTTGGTCATACTATGATCCTGAAGGTAAATCGTCCAGAGCCGAAGTAGTAAAATTTGACCCAGTTCTTAAACAATATCCTGTAATTCAAAAATGGTTTATTCGGGATTTGGAAAGAGTTCCTGAAGTCAGCCCTGAATTACTGCAACAAATTGCATTATTTATGAAAAGTAAATTGGGGAATGCGATCATAAGCAAGCTGATCGTTTAAATTGGGTCAAACAAAAAATGAGTTATAAGTAACACGATGGAAAATAAATTTAAAGCAAACCGAGAATTCACATCACGATCAATATGGTCTGATTGGCGAGAACAGCTTAAAGACAGTGAAATAAATGGTTTACGTCAACGACTTGAAGTGATGGATCGGGAGGTCCTTGTTGACTGGCTACAATGGTACAATCCAAAGGGTAATTACACGGATCGCAAATGCATGGATAATGGCGTAAAACCACTTTGCAAATCAAAGGCTGTCGAATATACTCATAGAGAGATCTTACGAAATCATACGAAAAAACTATATAGTAATTTTTCGAATGGCTCAATACAACTTATGTTTAACAACTAAATGCTGAATTTATGGAGTATTTCATCAAACAGATCATCGGTTATCAACTGCCAAAAATCCTAGCAATGGAGTCACAACAAAAAGATTGGCGTTATCAGCTACTGGATTTAAAAGACAAAACTCTTTTCGACAAACTTTCACTCATGAAACGACAGGAATTACTCGAATGGCTTCAATGGAATAACGCTGATGGAATTTATGCAGATTATGACTGTATTCGGAAAGGTATCCCGTTATTTACCAAAGCACAGGCTTTAGCGGCAGTCTATCATCACATTATGCGTGACCATGAAAGTTGGGATGGCTATATGGGAAAGGAATATATCCGTGGGAGTGTATTTTAAACCATCCCTAAATTATCATTGTTTAATATAATCTTCTAATGTGCTAAGATTAGCGATAGCGTCACCGATAGTATTGTTAAAATAAGCATACACTTCTTTTCCTTCGGCTAACCACTCCTTGATATAACCACTATATTCATGTAATAAGGCATCTTCATAGCTCCCTTTATAATTACCTTCTGGTCCATGAAAACGCATATAGACCACATCACTACCAGTGTACTGTATAGCTATTCCCTTAGCATCTTTATCGTGTAGCACCAAATTTATACCATAAGAATTTAATAGAGCCATTGTTTGCTGGCAATACCAAGACTGATGCCGAAATTCAACACATACATGCCAGCCTAAACTTAACCTATCGGTTGTAATACATCTTAAAAGTTTATCTAAATGACTTAGCGAAGAGAAGGTAGTTGATGGTGGTAATTGTATCAACAAACATCCTTTCTTTTTATCCACAGTGCTAATGACATCCAAAAATTTAACAACATCACTATGATCAAACATTAAATCCTTTTGATGCGTAATCCCCTTCCAAAGCTTAAAAGTAAAACGAAAGTTATCACTCGTTTCCAGAGACCATCGTCCAACAGTTTCCCTGCGGGGTATCTTATAAAATGAGCTGTTAACCTCTAAAGAATTGAACAATAGACTGTATACAGCAAGTCTGCTCTTACCCTTCAAATCATTCGGATAATAGCTCTTGTTCTTATACGGCAACAGAATTCCACTTGTGCCTGAAAAATATCGGATCTCCATAACGCAATAACAATTAAAACCAGGACAATAGTTCAAACTTCAAACAATCCACTACACGTTTCTTTAGAAACAAGTCTCATCATACTAACGTTTTGACGAATAGAAAAACACAATTCAAATTAAATCATTTAGTTTCGCTATATTTAGAGACGCCAAGTCTACACTATGGGAATCAATTATTCGCTGAATATTCAAAAATTTGAGCAATACTTTGATCAATGGAGCACCAAAGTATACCAATATGCATTCAACAAAACCAGATCCTCTTATTTGGCCGAAGAAACCGTACAGCGTGTTTTTATTAAACTTTGGAAAAATTTAAACATAAAGAATATTGATGCCACAGTAGAATCTCAAATTTTTTGTATCGCGAGAACAACGATCCTGGATTTAATCAAAGAGGAATATAATAGAAAGAAACTTCTTCAAGCAGAAAATCAACTCATTCAATACTATTCCCCACAAGATGATTACCATGCAAAACAACTTGAAGCTACATTACAGCATGTAATTAATCAGCTCCCTAAAAAGCGAAAACAGATTTTTATCTTGAGTCGCGATTTCAATCTATCCCACAAACAAATTGCAGATAAACTCTCCATCTCGTCTAAAACAGTAGAAAATCAAATTGCCCTTGCGCTAAAAGCGATAAGAAAAGCATTATTGCTTTCAATACTGATGCTAAATCTTTTTTAATTTTCTTTTAGGGGATACACGATTTTCAATCGTAATCAATATGTATGAAGATTACGAAGAAACTTGTTGAAAAATATCTCCGCGGAGAAGCAAATGCTGAAGAAGTTAAAGCGGTTCAAAATGAACTGGATAATAACCAGCTAAATTTGGATGAGTGGCTTCCAGCAAGTGAATGGCATAACGTAGAAGGACATCCACCTTTTGAACAGCATGACTCTATCAAACGATCCCTGATCAAAAAAGTTACAATCAATGATAAAAGGCAACATATTTATACCCTACTGAAATATGCTGCGATACTTCTACTTGTTGGAACACTAGGCTGGGAAGCAATCCAATATTGGAAGAAATCAACAAATACCCCCCAAATTATTGCCCAACTTAAGAAGCCGGCAACGAAACCAGATTCACCAAGTAACTTCTATTATATCAATTCCGGCAATTTACCAGTGCAGATAGATGTTCCCGATGGATCAAAAATCGAACTCTACCCCAATTCGGAAGTTAAATTTGCAGATAATTTTTCGTCACTGTCTACCCGCGATATTCATTTAAAAGGAAAAGCAAAGTTTGCTGTTGCCAAAGATAAATCAAGACCGTTTAACGTATATACCAAGGGATTGACAACGACGGCATTAGGCACAGTATTCAGTATTGATGAACAACTGTCTTCACAAACAAAAGTCAGATTATTTGAAGGACGGATCCGGGTCAAGAGCCTAAAAAGCGAACCCAATTCTTCCCCTCTACATCTTGAATTTATGCCAAATGAAGAAATAACCATTGATCACAGGAGACTTCAAATTATTGCTGAAGAAAGAATGAATTCGTCCAAATTCAACAGGAGAGGTTTTTATGCCGAAAAACAAAATACATTAATTTTCAAAAACTTAGCACTTAAAGATCTGCTACATATTATAAGCCAAAACTATAACGTCAAACTTGAATTTAATTCCGAAGCTATTGAAGACAAATATTACAGTGGCACCTATGAAAATAATCCTTCCGTTTTCCGAAAAATACTATCAGACATACAGGAACTTCACCACATTACTATAACTGTACCGAATAAAATATAATTCTCTTATTTAATCCATAAATTATGCACAATTATTTACCTTCCAAACATAGCCTAATGACTATGTTTATGCTAAGAACCAATATCCGTGCAGATGTAAACTGGGGTTTACGTCTTGGACTAATGGGCCTTTTGGCAACTAGTTATCAAATCGTTAACGCTCAACAGCAGGCTGCGATCAATGGGGTCATTCGTGACGAAACGGGAAAACCCATATACTCCGCAACTGTGTCCATCCAAAATCCGAACAGCAAATTTAAAAGAGCTACGACGAGCGCTACGGATGGTACTTTTTCTTTTGATCAGATCCCGGCTGGTCAAGGTTATCAGATCACCATTTCGTCCATTGGATTTAAAACCAAGGAGCTGACAGATTACAACATCTCCGAGAGAGATAAGCTTGCCATCAACGTCAGTCTGGAAACAGTATCGGAAAACCTTCAAGAAGTAGTTGTCACCGCACTGGGAATCAAAAAGGAGAAAAAAGCTTTAGGCTACACTGTCGCCGAATTAAAAGGAGATGAATTGACACAGGGTAAAGAAACAAATGTTGCCAATGCACTTTCTGGCAAGGTTGCTGGTGTGCAGGTAAGCCGCGCTGCTTCTGGCGCCGGTGGCTCTTCAAAAGTGGTTATCCGAGGCAACAATTCACTTGTTGGCAACAGCCAACCCCTTTACGTTGTCGACGGTGTACCTATTGACAATCAAAACATTTCAGCGCCAAACCAATCCGGCGGCACAGATTATGGCGATGGTATCGGCAATATCAACCCCGAAGATATTGAGACCATGTCCGTCCTAAAAGGGCCCAATGCCGCAGCACTATACGGCCAAAGAGGAAGCAACGGTGTCATTCTGATTACAACAAAATCAGGAAAAGCCGGTAAAACACGTTTCAGCTATGGTACAGACTATTCCTTTGGAAATGGTTTAGTACTTCCCGATTTTCAAAATGAATATGGTCAAGGACTGAACGGTACATTCACACACTTTCGAAAAGACGATGGAACCATCGTGTCAATGAGTGATGCCATAAAAAACGGTTACAGTGGCATTCCGAAAATGAGCGCAGGCCGGGACCGTACTACGCGCGCGAGCTGGGGGGCCAAGATGGAGGGCCAAACTTATGAAGATGCCTATGGAAATATCCTGCAATTAACTCCTAAACCTGATACATATGCCTCTTTCTTTCAAACCGAAAAGCAATTTGTCAACAATTTGAGTGTAGACGGCGGAAATGAAAAAATAAACTATCGTTTTTCTTTCGCCAATACAGATGTTAAAGGATATATCCCGACCAATACTTTGAAAAGGAATAATTTCGGTTTACGTACTCAGGCAAAAATTACAGACAAACTCCATATCGACGTAAAAGCAAATTATATTGCTCAAAAAGGAAAAAATAGACCAACATTGGCCGATGCAGCCGACAATCCAGCATATCTGTTTATCAGCCAACCACGAAGCCTGGGTAATGACATCATGGCCCAATATAAATGGACCACACAGGAAATAAGCAGGCAACTTGGCTTTTCTGGTTTAACGGAGGGTTTGGAAAAAACTTACGCAACAAATAGTTCTACGGCCAATCCCTTCTGGACAATTCATGAAAATCACAATGAAGATCGCCGCGACCGCATTATTGGCTTACTTCGTCTAAGTTATGACTTTGCCCCCTGGCTCAAAGTAGCTGCGACCGGAGGAACCGATTTTTATACCGATCAGCGATTCCGATATAGACCGATCAATACCTATCAGAGCTTAAACAGGAAAGGTGATATCAGAGAAGAAGTTATCCGATCTCGCGAAGATAATTTTGATATCCTTGCCAGCTCTAATTTCACTTTATCGGATAACATTAAGTTCAGTGCCAACATGGGGGCAAGTCATCAAAGCCGCTATTTACGAATGACAGGAAACACTGGCAACCAGTTTATTGTACCAGATCTCTTTGTCATTAATAATACCACTACGAATACTTATATATTTGATCTCATCGAGTCTAAAATTAATTCGGTATACCTCTCAGGCCAATTTAGCTATAAAGACTATTGGTTTGTCGATTTTTCGGCGCGCAATGACTGGTCTTCTACATTATCCAAAAACAACAATTCATTTTTTTACCCTTCTATAAGCTCCAGTCTTGTGTTATCTGACGCACTCAAATGGCAGTCAGATGCGTTGTCTTTCGCCAAAATCCGGGCTTCTTGGGCACAGGCCGGTAGCTCCGGAAACCCCTATCAATTGACTGGCGCTTATAGTCTCAATCAATATACGCATGGTGGGGTACCAATGGCTTCATATACCGAAATTATCCCCGATCCCAATTTAAAGAATGAATTGACTACATCTGTTGAGGCCGGTGCAGATCTAAGATTTTTAAAAAATAGACTTTCCCTATCTTTTACCTACTATCAGGCAAAAACTAAAAATCAGATCCTAGATGTACCCATAGCACCTTCGAGCCTGTATGTGAAAAACCGCATCAATGCTGGAGAAATCAGTAACAGGGGGATCGAATTTGTATTGGGAGCAACACCTCTCAAAACCGAAGCTGGCTTTGAATGGAATACCACGTTTAACTTTAACAGAAACCGCAACAAGGTTGAATCGTTGTACCCTGGCGTCGAAAGTTTTCTTTTAGCAACAGATAGAGGGATCAATGTTGTTGCCGAGGTGGGGAAGCCATTTGGGCAGCTCATTGGAACTCAATTTGCCTGGGTCAAGGACGAAAATGGAAACCGGTTAATTGATCCCACGACGGGGCTCCCTTTACGTACGGCCGGGCGTGTGGAAACCGATCTTGGAAATGCGCAACCAAATTGGATCGGCGGCTTTGGAAATACACTAAAATATAAAGGTTTTAATTTATACGCGCTTGTTGATATTCGTCAAGGCGGAGTGATTTTCTCGCAATCCAATCGGGAACAAATAATTTATGGCACAAGCAAAAAAACGTTGCAGGGACGTGACGGCACCTATGTTGCGGAGGGTATGGTTGCCCAACAAGATGCCGCAGGTAATTGGACAAGCACCGGAACAAAAAACAGCAAGCAGATAAATGCTCAGGATTATTGGAATATGGTCGCCAGTGACAAAGAGGTCATGGTGTCTGAAGAAATGATTAATGATATGAGCTATATTGCAATGCGCGAAATCAGTCTCTCCTATTCATTCCCGAAAACGCTGATGCCACATCGTATGATCAACTCATTGAAATTAGGGGTGTATGGTAGAAATTTATTCTATTTCCAACGAAAAACAGATGGTTTTTCTCCCGAAGCCTCCGCATTCAATGTAAACAACAGCTCCATAGGTATTGAATCCACTTCTTTACCCATGATGAGAACATTTGGCATTAACCTTACTGTTGGTCTTTAAAAATACTGAATTATGAAAATGAAAATAACAAAAAACAGGCTTATTATTGCACTTATATCCGTTGCGACATTTAGTGCCTGTACAAAAGATTTTGAAAAAATAAATACACCACCAACATCGGTAACAACAATAGACCCGGGACTGTTGATGGCTAGAATCCTCCGCGATGGTACATTTCAGGAGTCGGGAGAACTTCCAAACAATAAATTTGGTTCCTGGATCCAGCATTGGGCCGGTGGGCCGGTGGTACCCGTATCTCGTTACTTTGAAGGCCCAGAAAACCAGATTTGGTCACAGCATTTCACCTTATTCAGAAACATCATTCAGATAAAAAGGGAACTTAGTGGCAAAGAAGGTAATCCAGAAGGCCGAAGTAAACTAGCAATAACCGAACTTTACGAAGTTTACTTATACCAGCGGTTAACTGATCTATTTGGAGACATCCCCTATTCGGATGTTACTAAAGACAGCAAAGAGATCAACCGAACCCCAAAGTTTGACAAACAAGAAGAGATCTATCCCGCACTAATATCTAAGGTGGATGCAGCTTTGGCACAACTTACCGCTGGTGATCAATCTTATGGCTCCTCCGATTTTTTCTATGGGGGTAATATCGATAAATGGAGAAGATTCGGAAACTCGTTAAAACTGAAATTGGGTATAAGAATGCGCTATGCCAATCCATCACTAGCACAGAGAACTGTTACGGAAGCAATGACTTCTTCAATTGGACTAATATCAAGTAATAGTGATAATGCAGCAGTTCCAACATTTAATAATGCGCAGGCCGAAAATCAAAATCCTATTTTGCGGCAGATGACTACCGGAAGTGCAGACTTGAGATACTTAGCCAACACCTTGGTAAGTAAATTGAAGGAATACAATGACCCCAGATTAGGCATACTTGCTGAGCCAGTCACTATTGGCGGCGTTACCACTTATCAAGGAATCGGAGTAGCATTAACCGATAATGAGCTTTCTCAACTGATCAGAGCAAATTACTCTACCGCCAACAAGTCAACATGGTTTAGCTTAAGTTTTACACCGATACCAAGTTATGCTATGACCTACTCAGACATCTGTTTTTACAAAGCCGAGGCCGCATTATTGGGTTGGGGTGCTACAAGTACGAATGCGCAATCATTCTTTACAGATGGCGTAAAGGCTGCTTTCGCGCTTCCACCATACAATTTAACCGCTATCCCCACATCGTATGAACAAAGTATCGTCAACCTAAGTGGTTTGACCGATGAACAAAAAATGGAGAAAATTGCTACTCAAAAATGGATAAGTTTATTTGGTAGGGATATGGAAGCATTTGCCGAGTGGCGGCGTACAGGTTATCCGAAATTGACGCCGGGGCCAAATCCAGGTTCCACCAATGGACAGATACCCCGTCGGGCCATTTATTCCAGTGAAGAAGCTCAATTAAACCAAACAAATCTCAGAGATGCTGTTTCGAGAATGTCAAATGGAGATTCCTTTTTATCCAGAGTGTGGTGGGATAAAAAACAATAATTGTAGCAATAAAAGTTTGAGCGCACGAAATTACTTCGTGTCGCTCAAACCTAATTGCAAAAGTTTCTACCTTTTGCATATCCCGCACCTTTGCGCTGCTCCAGATGGACCACTTCAGCAACAAGATGCACGATATTATTTTAACAGCGAACAATTTGATGGTTTTATATACCTATTCTTTCTCCGACCATGCTTTAGGTTTCTTTCGAAATTATATCTATATTACCTTAGGTATAAAACAAATCTTACTATTCTAAAGCTTTTTAAAAAATGAAAACGATTTCCTCCTTATTTTTGCTAACAGTAGCATTTCTTTTTATAGGATGTGGAGAAAACGGTAAAAAGACGATATCCCCGTCTCCAGATATCTTACCAGAAAATAATCCGAACTTTAGTTTCGAAGGGATCAAACAAGATTATACAACAAATGAAGAATTATCGTTTCAGATTACAAGCACGCCTAATTTAAAAGTTGATTCCATCCACTATTATATCAATGATAAGCCAATTGCTAAAGTTTTAGAAAACACGAGGATAATCTATAGATTATCGCAAGAGAAATTTGGCAAACAAATTATTAAAGCGATAGTATTTAGCGAAGGAAAATCTGAAGAAAATACCGTAAACATAGACTTTTTACCTCCAAACCCACCACAAATTTTAACGTACCGAATTGTAAACACCTACCCACACGACATCAAGGCATTCACACAAGGCCTAGAATTTTTCGGAGATAACCTAATGGAAAGCACTGGCAATGGCGTTGGGGTAAGTGGAAGTAAAGGGAAGTCAAGTATCCGTATTGTGAATCCAAAGACAGGAGAACTGATCAAAAAGGTCGAATTAGCCGACTCAATATTTGGCGAGGGTGCGACCATATTAAATAGCAAATTATATCAATTGACTTACAAAAACAACCTTGCCTACGTCTATGATATGGTAACATTAGAGACCATTAAAAAACTGCCATACTTTCAAAATATGGAAGGATGGGGACTAACCTCAGATGGCAAAAATTTGTATATGTCTGACGGTTCAGAAAACATCTATATATTAAATCCCAATGATTTTGCTAAAATTGATTATATCCGTGTTGCTACAAATGAGAAAATCGTCAATCAGATTAACGAAATGGAATGGGTAAAAGGAAAAATTTATGCTAATTTCTTTATGGAAGACGTCATGGGAATTATCAACCCAAAAACAGGCGCGATAGAAGGTTTAGTTGACCTTTCTAAATTACGAGAAAATGTGACACAACATGTCGATCTAGATGTACTAAATGGAATTGCCTACAATAAAAAATCAAATACTTTTTTTGTTACAGGAAAAAATTGGGACAAAATATTTGAAATACAATTATTGGACTAACCACTATCAATCCTACCATGTGAAATGATAAAGGCCATTTTAATTCATAAAATGCTATTTTCTCAGCGGAAATGGCATTAAAGTATTCCCCAATCAGGATTCAGTATTCTTTATTTTATGACAACCATTATTTCTTAACGATTCTGCCATCTTCAAAAACCACATACTGCTCACCATCCGCCTGTTGTAATACAGTCTTTCCATCGACAAAAATATTGCTAGATGTAAAAACAGGATCGGTGATTATTTTGCTGGCATAATCCATCAGTCCCCAATGTTGTGATGATTCCATATACATGACTCTATTTTTCCCAACCAGATCTAGCGCCTGATATTTAAGAGGAACCACAATAGCACCGCTATGATCGATAAATCCCTGCTTACCATCTTTAGCAACTTTGATAATCGTACTATCAATCGCCATCAGACCGGCATCCAAAAAAACAGACTCATACTGAGGCGTAACAACTTGCACGCCTTTCACGTTGACCAAACCTACACGCTGTTTACTATCTTGTACTTCAAAAAAGCCAAAATGTGGTTTCGTGGTTGTACTGAAATAATTGGGCTGCACGATAACCTTTCCTTCTTTATCAATGATGCCGACAGTCCCTAAATCCCCATTAGCATTTGTCCGATAAAAAGTAGCTAGGCTTTCGCCATCAAATCGTATAAATTGCTCATAAGCAGCATCTTGATTTTCCCAAATATCTTCTACTGCATTATACTTCCCCTGTAATTGACTGATTGGTAAAACAGTCTTTTCAACACCTATTTTAGTAGCTTTGGTTACATCTTGTCCCTGACACGAATCGCTTATAAATACAATTGTTGCCATTATCCCTAAAATTTTATATGGATTGTTTGCTCTCATACTATTTCGAAATTATGTTTATTTATTAAATTATATAAACCATCCACCTTAAACCGACATATTTAAAAAGCAGAAATCTTCGGCTCACAATTATTGTCTCATCTGTTAAGGCATTTCTTCAAACTTGTTAAATCCCGTTGTTATCATCTGATGCAATTGAGGTGTAAACAATTGAGGTGAAAGCGGCATTTTCTTGGCCTCCCAGTTCAATCTCCATTGCACACGCTTCTCGAGCAGAAATTGCAATCGCTGCAGTGTTGTCAAGCCCGGCAATGTATAATATATACTATGTTCGCCTTCTTTTCCTTGCATTTGAATATATCGTCCTGTAGTTACCTTGAATTTATTTCTTTCTTCAAAGCCACGAACAAAGGAACTATCCTGATCAGCGATATCCCACATTGGATCACGGGGGCAACAGACAGAACCATAGCTTTCCTTTCGGTACACCGTTAGCATATCGTCAAGCACCACAGATTTGTCAAAATCAAGTGCTGGATTTTCCAGCCCTCCAAGCCGAGCACTATCAACTTTTACTTTATCCTCTTCACGTCTGATATAGTAGTAAAAATTGGTCGTTTCTGGCTCCACGCACATCCCTTCCTTTGAAGCCGTTTTACTGACTTCAGCATAAAATTTCCAATCAGGGACAATAAGAATAAATTGCTTTAATTCGGGATAAAATCCCAATGATTCCTTAAAAAATTCTACTGGAATTTTTGCGTTCAAA
This sequence comes from Sphingobacterium sp. HMA12, assembly GCF_002933815.1. Taxonomy (GTDB): domain Bacteria; phylum Bacteroidota; class Bacteroidia; order Sphingobacteriales; family Sphingobacteriaceae; genus Sphingobacterium. Next base: position 147,055 of record NZ_BEYR01000001.1, on the reverse strand, counting down.
TAAAATACATAGCTTGAATCTGTATTAAACTGCAAAGGCAAATCCACGAGGTAATTCCCATTTAATACAGCCACATGGCGATCATCAATCATTGTCACCTGTGAGTACTTTTGAGCCAACCAGTCAGGTCGCGCAATTTCCTGTTGATGGGGAACGCTGGCCGCCTGCTTTATAGCTTTGCTTTTACAGGATACAACAAGTAAGAGTAATACTCCTATTAAATAAAATCTGTGATTGGTTAAAGATGTTCCCATTTTGTTAAAAATTAATTGTGTTACTGCACAGCAGTTACCTTTATTCCCGCCCTGTTTAAAAACTCTACCTGTTTCTGCAGACAAGTATCCGCCAAAGCGGCTATTTTATCTTTTTCATCTGTGATATCCCTTAATAAGGCTTGTCTTGCCCCTTTTTTCTGTTCGTCTACATATTTGATCAACAATGTTCCGTAGCCATCCGCAATTCTTGTCATATAAGCGGTCATGGTCAAATGAAAGTTCATAGCTGCTTCACTGGGTTTTAGTTCATTCACTTCACTCCTTATACCTTTGACATAACTGCTGAGGGCCTGCGCCTCCTTTAGTTTCATTTCGTACGATAATTCATCAGCTTTATCGACATCATAATTACCTTCCAACAGCTTGTTGTAACTCTCATCTAACTTCTCTTTACAGCCATTAAAAAGGCCAGCTATTTTCTCGTTATATACAAATTCCAAATTTCCACCGCAGGATGTCAACGCGAATGTACTGATGATTAAGGTCAAAATAATAATTCTCATTTCTCTATTTTTCAACAAATAACGTATTTTCAATTGCCATTATTTGTGGCAATTAATATTCGTTGCCGATCTTTTAAGATTCGTTGTCAATTAGTCCGCTCTTTCATATAAGATCAAATAAAAATCTCCATTTAATAATTCATGAAACCATTTTTTATTGAATAGAATAAAACAGAAGGAGTAACAAACTCATTTTCAAAACAATAATTCATTTTTAAACAATTTTACCCTTAAATAATGGAAGATAATTATCAATAAGAAAATCCAACAACACAGGTCAAGTGCATGGTTTGTTTCTTAAGAAAGAATTACGGAACTTAGAAAAAGAATACAGACCAAATTGGAAGACCGTTGACTTTAGTGGTCTTAAGAAAATCAATAATGAATCAAATTGAGAAGGACTAATAAAACAATATGAAACGATTAACTTTATTAATCATGCTCATCGGAATGTCGAGCATGGTTTTCGCACAAGAAATTGACCGTTCAACGACTCAGACTATTACCCAATCCGGAATTGGACTTGGTTCTGTAATTGCTGTAGTTACCTCATGGGACCGCAACAAATCTATTCTCTGGGCTCTTATTCACGGTATCTTGGGCTGGCTATATGTTATTTATTTTGCGTTTACAAGAAGCGACAATTGATAGTTATATTTCATTTTCATAATAAAACTAGAGATACAATAGGTTGTAAAGCCGAAAACATAATGCAGCCAAAAAAAACGAGAGGTCATGAGCATGATACAAAATTTTCTACGGGTCAATTTGGAGACTTTAAATCGCTTTCTCGCTGATAGCAGTGTCTTAAGCGACATGGTATATAGCAAAGAAGCCATTCATTTGGACAATTTAATAGATATTGATAAAGCTTGGGAGGGTATTTTCTTTTTATTGACAGGAGAATCAATTGGCACTTACGATCAGGCGTCCCCACCGTTATCCTGGATAATAGTTGGCCCTAATGACATCGACCGCAATCAAGACATGGGTTACGGCCCAGCTACCTATACCAACATTGAACAAACACGACAGATCCATTTAGCGCTAAAAGATATATCCACAGAAGAGTTATCTCAGCGTTTTGACACAACTACCATGCTGGAAAAAGATATATACCCCGATATCTGGGATGATGAAAGTGCATTAGATTATCTGCTTCAATACTTCAAAGATTTAAAAGCATTTTATCAGATGGCATCTGTGCAAAATGAAGCTGTAATTCTATTTCTCAATTAAAGAATAGTAATTTCATACGTATAAAAACAAAAAATATGCATATTTCTGATAGGAAGGATATCCGCATCGAAGAACTAAAGGAGACGAATAACACCGCAGTCTCTGACTTTGTAGAATTAACATTAGATATTGTCCGGGGAGGAGCCTCAGTCGGTTTTATGCAAGATATAAATAAAGAAAGGGCTTTTAAGTTCTGGGACGAAGTGCTGGCAAAGGTACAACAGAAAAAAATAGTACTACTTATTGCAAAAGACACCTTATCGGACAAGATTATAGGCACTGTACAATTACAGATAGATCTTCCTCAAAATCAGCCTCACCGGGCCGATGTAGCAAAGATGTTGGTACATTCATCTTTTAGACGCCTCGGTATCGCTGAAAATCTACTACAACACCTTGAGTCAATCGCGTGCAAAATGAAAAAATCGCTGTTGGTATTGGATACTGTAACAAATAGCCCCGCTCACGCCTTATACCTTAAATGTGGATGGAATGTTGTAGGAGATATACCAAATTATGCTCTTTTTCCCGATGGTACCCCTTGTAGTACAACCTATTTTTATAAAAAACTTGGATAGTATTCCATTCGCAAAAGAAACCTCCAATAACTGATAACTTATTGGAGGTTCTATCGGTAAAAAACACTTTCCTGCCGTTTATTTTTTATACCAAACGGGACCAGGTTTGCTTCCCATTTCAAAAACGAGGACAGCTCCGGACATAATCTGCTCGTGTGTGATATAACTTGTCTCTAGGGGCTTTCCATCCAAAGTAACCGACTGTATATAAATATTGGTTTTATTTACATGATTTGCTTTCACAGTAAACTTCTTCCCATTCGCAAGTTTAAATTCACTATGCTCAAACAATGGTGTACCGATTTCATACCTCCCACTCACCGGATCAACAGGGTAAAAACCCAGTGCACTGAATACATACCAAGCAGACATTTGTCCACAGTCGTCGTTTCCACTTAGTCCCGACGGGTTGTTTAGATAGAGCTTATGCATCACTTCAGCAGCATATTGCTGCGTCTTCCAGGGCTGTTCAATTGCATTAAATAGGTATATTGCGTGATGACTTGGTTCATTTCCATGCGCATATTGTCCGATCATACCCGTACTGAAAATAGGCAGTTTACTAGTATCTGACGGGTGGAAGGTAAACATACTGTCTAATTTCTGTCCAAAGCGTTCTTTTCCGCCGACGAGATTGATCAACCCCGGGATGTCGTGTTGAACAGACCAAAAGTACTGCCAAGCGTTGCTTTCGCAGATATGAGCACTGTATTCCTCCGGATCAAATGGACTGACAAAATCACCCTGGCTGTTACGGGGTTGCATAAATGATGTCTCCGGATTATAAACATTTTTATAATTTTTTGCCCTTTTAGAGAACGTAGCGGCAACCTCTTTGTTTCCAATCTTGTGTGCCATAACAGCAATACAATGATCATCAAAAGCATATTCGAGCGTACGTGACAAAGACCAGTTCTCGGCATTATATTTATCAACAACGTCATAGGGAACGTAACCTAACTTTTTATAAAGTCCAATACCTCTGTAATTATCGATATTCGCTGTTGCGACACACGCTTCCAATGCCTTTTCAACATCAAAATTACCTATTCCTTTCAGATAGGCATCTACAATAACCGGGATTGCATGATTGCCAATCATCATATCAGTTTCACTACCATAAATATTCCATACCGGCAGGCGACCATGCTGTTCATAAAATGCTATAAATGATTTAACCATATCATTTACACGATTTGGATCAAGATAGGTAAACAAGGGATGTGAAGCACGGTAGGTATCCCAAAGCGAAAAAGTACTATAATTCGTCCAGTCCTCTGCTTGATGTATTTTTCGGTCGGCACCGAAATAAGCTCCGTCCACATCTCCAAATATGGTAGGAGCTAACATCGAATGGTACAATGCTGTATAAAATTTTGCTTTTTCATCTTTATCACTCGTTTGGACACGAATTTTCCCTAGCTCCTCATTCCAGCTATCTTCAGCCTGCTTGAGATAATAATCAAAATCATCCTTTACCACCTCAGCTTTCAGGTTTTTGGAAGCCCCATCCATACTTACTCCCGAAAGGGCTGTACTGAGCGTTATCTGCTCACCAGCAGTTGTTTTAAAATCAAAACGTGCCTTGAAAGCCGTACCGATACGTCTGCTCGTTTTTGTTATGGTGTCAACACTTGACTGTATTGCTGAACTGTCTATATGAACTGCGTGGAATGGCTTTGAAAATCGGGTTTCAAAATAAACACGTTGCCCTCTCGCCCAGCCTTCAGAAAATCGATAGCCACGTACAGTGACCGAATCGACCACCTCGATGTATGAATCTGTTGTCGCATCCCAGTTCATGGCTTTTTTTAGATCCAAAAAAATAGCGGATTGTGCCTCAGGAAATGTATAGCGTTGGATACCACAACGTGGAGTTGCTGTTAGCTCTACATCAATATTGTAGTCTGTCAGTTTGACTTTATAGTAGCCCGCGTATGCCTGTTCGTTATGATGCAAAAACTTGGAATGGATACCCAAAGGTGCCGCTGCTTCATGATAAGGCAATGTAACTGGCATAAACGATATATCGTACAGATCTCCGGCACCTGTCCCACTTAAATGAGTATGACTAAAGCCTGAAATGGTACTATCGGGATAAAAATATCCCGAAATACGATCCCAACCGGGTAACCCATTATCTGGACTCAATTGTACCATACCAAAGGGGGATTGTGCTCCCGGATAGGTGTTTCCAGTAAAATCTGTCCCTATAAATGGATTGACAGATTTTGCATAGGAACCTTCTGCCGAATCCTTCTGTGATGCACAGCTCAGGATACTCAATAAACCCGCGCATGCCAAATATTTCATATATTTCATAGTGTAGATAGCTTCTTTAATCTTTGTGTTTTATCTGTTTCCGGTAACAATCAGAATGTCTTTGCTATTGACCAAAACTTGATGGCTTATCTTAAAACCTCCTAGTGGCTTTCCATCGACGATAATTTTTTTGATGTATTCTCCATCCCCTTGTTTTTCGCGTCTGATGGTTACCTTATCAGACTTAGGATAATATTTTTTATCAAGTTGAATAGTTACTTTATCAAATACTGGAGTCACAATCGTATAATCTGGTCTACCGGGACAAAAAGGATAAATCCCCATCATGTTCATTAATGCCCAAGTGGACATTGTGCCTGTGTCATCATTACCGGGAATCCCACCTGGACTATTCGTAAAATGTTTGTCCAGAATTTGCTTCACCAGCTTTTGCGTACGCCATTCTTCACCTTTTATTTCCGAAAAAACATGTGGATAGAGCATATCTGGTTCGTTGGTGACGTCGAAATACCCCTTGTCAAAGGTTGCTTGCAATCTGTCCACGAACTTTTTCTTACCCCCCATCAATTGAACTAAACCGGGAATATCAAATGGTATTGCAAAGCTATAATTCCAGGCATTCCCTTCATGGAATCCATGGTTAGGTTCAAAATTAGCACCCATCAATGGATTGAAAGGGGTCAAAAAAGATCCATTTGGAAGAATAGGGCGGAATGTACCATATTCCGGCGAATAGTAATGTTTGTATCCTTGTGCTCTCTTGCCAAAAGTTTGTGCATCTTTAGTTTTCCCCAATGAGTTTGCCAGCTGCGCCAAGTTCCAGTCAGCCATATAATACTCAATCGCGTGAGAAACTGAGTTATCGAAAGAATCGCGAAGAGGAACATAGCCATATTTTACATAATCGGCATTGTCCGGGCGAATTCGATTCGTCGAATCGATTGTCGTTGCTGACTTCAGAAATGCCTCATAAGCTGTATTGATATTATAATCCCGAATGCCTTTCATCCAGGCATCCACGATGACAGGCACCGCTGGGTCACCGTCCATCGTATAGCTTTCACGGCTATAAAGTTCCCATTTAGGCATCCATCCATTTTCTTTATAGATATCAATCATGGAACGAATCATGCCCACCTGTTTATCCGGATAGACCAGAGACATGAGAGGCTGTACATTTCTATAAGTATCCCATAGGGAGAATACGGTATAACGATTGTGATCCGCAACGAGGGTCTTCCTGTTTTCCATAGCAGGATATTCACCATTGACGTCCTGTAGGATATTTGGATGGATCATCGCGTGATACATAGCTGTATAAAATACCGTCTTTTGATCTCTAGTACCTCCTTCTACTTGAATTCTCGAAAGTTCGTCGTTCCACAGGGATGAAGCCCGTTCTCTGGTTTGTTCAAATCCGAAACGTGGCTGTTCGGCCTCCAGATTTTTTCGAGCATTCTCAACACTCACAAAGGATACAGCCAGTTGAACCTCCACGCTTTCATTTTCCTGAACATCAAAGCTCAGAAATGCCCCCAGATCATCTCCGGACAACTGATCCGAATAATCGGTAAAAATCTTATACTTGCCCGCATCTTTGTTCCAATCATTCTCCCATTTTTCACCGGCACGCTGAAATTTCCAGTAACCTTTCTTAGCGGGCTTTTTATTCACTCGCATCACAAAGAAAATCGGATATACGGCCTGATTGTTGGTATAACAGAATGAACCTAATAATTTCGAACCCTCAAGTTCCGTATCACTGACATAACGAACTGTGGCACCTGTTTCATTCGTCAGTCCTTCGCCTAAATTAAGCAGAATATTAGCCTGTCCTTTAGGGAAAGTAAATTTAGATACCCCCACACGGACAGTTGCGGACACCTCCGTTTTAATACCGTATTTTTTTAACACATTACTATAATAGCCCGGGTGAGCCTCTTCCTGCGTATAAGTACTTCCATAGTGATGGTAGTCAACTTCTAATTTTCCGGCTGTTGGCATCAATAACAAGCTTCCCATATCAGGACAACCTACGCCGCTCAGATTAACATGCGAAAAACCTGTAAAATAGCTATTGCTATGTTCGTAAGGCGTAGACCACCAGTGTGCATCTTTATCGAAGGCATTCAGTGATGATCCCATTACGTTGAAAGGGGATACATTCATTAAACCATGAGGTACTTGAGCCCCCGGATTGGTCGTACCATAATTACTGGTACCGATAAAAGGATTGACATAGTCTGTCGGTAGTTTTTGCGCAGACGCATGCTCCCAAACAAATAATCCCAAAAGGAAATAATGGATAAATTTGATCATATCTTGATAAAGGCAAACGACCTGTCCATAAATAGGGAACAGTAGTTGCTCATTTTTAAGTGTAGTCACAATACTACAGATAATACCAAAGATTTACAAATATCCACGGCACATATATCTATCATTTTACAATGTTAATAGGTTTTAGCAGAACTAAAAATAGCATCGAATTCGAGGAGTCGACCCTCATAAAGTAAAGTCAGCGTATTCCAATGGAATGGCCCGGGCAGCGTTAGCTCAACAGCGAAAAGCACCTCCAAAAAAAATCCTGAAGCTGGGAACTTCAGGATTTTTACTAACTAACCAATTATTAACCTAAATTATGAAAACTACCCTTATAACGCCACTCCTCAGGTATTGTTATCTTTCGCACCCCTGTTTAACCAAACTTTAACAAAAATTTCTGCTTTTTGAATAAGTAAACAATAAGGTTAGCATAGTCTTTCGACAAAAGACATAGTAGTATTAATGCGACAATCCCCATTGCATATTTGGTTTATCTCCCATTTCTAAAACTAATTCGCCGCCTTTCAACAGTTCCGCGGCGTCAAAATAGAATGTGTGCAGGGGCTTTCCGTTCAAAGTCGCTTGCTGGATATACATATTCTTTTTGCTTGCATTTTTAGCTTTAATGATGAATTGCTCCCCCCTACCAAATTGTCGTCCCAGCTTAATTTTAATTTCTTCAAAAGATGGGCTACCAATTTCGTAAATCGGTTTTGTTCGTGTCCCTCCGTCCAACTGAAATAGTCCTATGGCATTCATGATATACCAGGCACTCATCTGCCCTTGGTCCTCATCTCCTAAATAGGCATTAGAAATACCCTGTCCGTAATAGCGTTCGCCGATAGACCGGCTCCATTTTTGTGTAAGCCATGGCTTGTTCAACCAGTTAAAAATATAAGCAAAATGCATAGACTGCTGATTTCCCTGGACAACCGGATAATCCCAATACTGATCATTTGGTCCATTATAGCGCCATTTTTCGCTCTCTCCAAATCCCCATTCCAAACGTTTTAGAAAAACATCTTCTCCGATCATTTTTGCCAACGCGGAAATATCCTGAGGTACAAAGAATGTCAATTGCCAAGCATTGCCTTCAACATAATGATGATTGGCTCCGGATTTAAAGGGGTCAAAATCCTGATACCATTCTCCCTGAGCATCTTTCATCCTTGCGTAGCCGCTTTTAACGTCTATTGCATTCTTCCACCAGCTTCCCCGATCATTAAAATAGCTATACTCCTTTTCTTTTCCCAATGATTTCGCGAATTGGCCAACTGTCCAATCGTCAAAACTATATTCCATCGAATTTGAGAAACGTCCCAAATCATAAGGAACATACTTATACTTCAAATAGACATCTAAATCCCGATTACCAGCAAAACCTCCTTCAAATTTTAGCGGACTCGTTGTCTGCATTTTCTTAACCGCTTCAAATGCCTTTGTGACGTCATAATCCCGTATTCCCATCTGGTACGCCCCCACGATTAAAGGAATCTCATGTTCAGCAACCATCACTGGAATATATTCCATCCCAGCAGGTCCTTTTGCCAGCCAACCATTGGCATCATACATAGCCAACTGTGATCGCACCCATTTATTCGACCATTCTGGGGTAACCAGGTTCCAAAACTGATTTAAGTTCCAAAATGTATTCCAAAAAGCATCACATCCTAAGGCCAGATCTCCCGGATGTGTCATCGTTCTGATCGCCTCGTCAGAAGACCGCCATTGGCCATTGACGTCGCTAAATGTATTGCGACTAGCCAGGGTTCGATACATATTTGTGTAAAACTTCTCTTTTTCCAAATAGTCATTGCTCTTTATCTCCAGGCGCCCCAATAAATCATTCCACACCCGATGTTGATTGGCGACCACGCGTTCAAAAGACCAACCAAACGGATCTGAAAGTTCTGTTTTCAGATTTTCCGCAGCATTCGCTACACTGACATAGGAGATTCCGGTTCGCAATTGAACTTCGCTATCTTTGCGGACATCAAATTCAACATACATACCAGCAAATTGAGCACTGTCAGCAACCAGATCAGACTTAGCTGTTATTTTACCGTCATGCCAAGTTCCAAAGTTGATAATTGGTTTATCAAACTCCATCACGAAATAGACAACATAATCTTGCTTTGCATCCGTAGACCAGACATTTTCCGATAACTGGCTACTGTGCCCTATAACCTTATAATCAGAAACTTTTTTAAGGGAAAGATCTTTGATGTTATAATCATATTCGCCGTTCACTTTAAGATCAATCATTACACGTCCGGTATCCGACTTATGATAAGTATATTTTTGAAAACTGGATCGTGTGCCCGCGGTTAGTTTTGCATCAATATCCTGATCGAGAAGATGGACAGAATAAAAGCCTAATGGCGCCTGCTCACTTGTTTTATCTATTGCAGAACGATAGCCAGAATTCACAGAATATTGATCCCCTACATCCGTTCTCAATTGGCCTGCTGTCGGAAATGTCCCCAGTCCAGCCATTGTCCATTCGTGTATATGACTAAATGTACCAATGGATTCTATTGAAGGTTCATACCCCGCTTGCCAACCAATATTCTGATTATCCGGACTGATCTTCACCATTCCGAATGGCATCCATGGCCCCGGTGCCAGCATCCATCTCGAATGTGCCGCCCCTATCATGGTATTGACGTAATCCGAAACTCCTCCCAATCTTTTGGGTGAGCGTTTTATGAAAGATGAGCTGATCAGTTTATCGTTGACATATATCGCATATTTGCTTCGGATCTCTTTCGATGTATAAGGCATTGGGATTTCAAGTCTTGACAATCCCTTCTCATGAGTTCTATCATGAATTTTCTTTCCATCCAACAATACTTTTATGCGCTCCTGATCTTTCAATTTCAATAGATCAACGAGCATATACTGGATGCGTTCGTTCCCATTTTTTAGCTCAAAATCCGACTGACGTACTCCTTTGACTATTGAAGTGTAATCTGTCAACAATTTCGCTTGATCAGGCCCCAATAATTTAAAGGAATCAAACTCAACCCATCCCCCCTTGATTACGGTCAGTGTAACCTGGTTAAATCCGTCGGAAATAAGGCGTTCAGGTAACGCAATCCGTATCGTGGAAGGTTCGGGCTTTGAACCTGCACCTACCGGATCAGCAGGGCCGTTCTCATTCTTCAGTTCGTAATTATAAGATTTACCATTGATCGCGATTTGTAAGGTCGGTTTATTTTTGGGATCGTTATTTGCTAATTTTACTTCCAGGACCCATTTCCCATTTTCGACATGGCCACCTAAGACACTGTATAAATTCAAAAAGTGGGTTCTTAGACCGGAAGTTCCACCTGTCCCTCCCCATTCATTGGCAGGTCCGGGCAACACATAGGGAAAATCCTGAGATAACGAAGACTGCCCAACAATAAAGTATTTGTCCTCATAACCAAAATCATGTTCAAGAAATCCCTTGTAATCGTGCGGAGCCAAGGCGAATTCCTTACTGGAACCATCTGGATTGCCCAGTTGCCAAACAATATTCTCCTGCCCCGAAACAAATCGCCCTGACATCAACAACAAGCCTGTAAGAATGGTAGTGGGAAAATGCATTTTCATAATTGATGGATTTTAGAATAAAAAATATACTAATCCTTTTGTTCAGCCAGTTACTTGTTTTCACTTATTGTATATATCAGAATGAAGATGAGAAACAAAAAAACTCTATCAATACATCAAACTATCCAAAAAAAAACAATATTGTATATACATAACAATAAAGTTGTTCAAAAACAAAATAAAATGTCAAAATATTAGATATAGCATACAATATTACTATAAAAAATAACAAATATCAAACAAAAAAAATTAAATGTATATACATATAAAGAACATTTTATAAGAGGTCAATCAAGCAGTTATTATACGTAATTAAAGCCCACGACATAAAATGTATAACGATGGATTAGTATTGTAAGAAGGAGAAGAGAATGGAAACAATTAGCGTTAATATTTGCTACGATTTGGTATCGCATTAAAAATCTCAATTAAAAGCAAAGTCAACCATTGGGTATTTTGAATCCAATAGAGTATATTTATATCATATTATTGCTTTGACAATATTAAAGATACAAAGTAAAATATAACATTTTATCATGGTGAGTAATATTCTACCCATTTGTGTAGAATATTACTCCTCTATGTTAGAAGGGTTTAATAAGAAAAATTAGATACTCTTTTGGCCAAAGCCCTAATTAGACTAAGGTCGGAAAAGCTTATTTTTTGTTAATTACTTTAGGCTGAAAGCTTATACTTGCAATTTGCGAGAAAAAATAACATTAGTCTAATCTGAAATTTCGAAACGACAATAGATCATCTTTGTGATTTACACTATGAAAATAAAAATTGAAGATTTTTTTAAGCCGATACATGTTAAAGACAACTTTAGCAAAGATGATTATGAGATCGTAAACGCATTTATTAATTTCGCAAGATCACTAAGCCGACTAACCTATCAAAGTATCTATCTTATAGATTATTCAAAGAAAAGTTTCTTATTTGTTTCCGACAATCCCATTTTTTTATGCGGAAGTTCCCCTGCAGAAGTAATGAAAGAAGGATATAATCACTATGTAACTAATGTTCCAGAAGACGATCTTCATTTATTAAAGAAAATAAACGATGTTGGTTTTGATTTCTATGGTAAATTAGGTGCCGATGATCGTTTAAAGTATTCTATCTCATACGACTTTCATCTGAAGCAGCCCGGCAGCAAACCTTTACTTGTTAACCATAAATTGAAACCACTATTGCTGGACAACCATTCAAATCCCTGGATTGCACTTTGTTTAGTTTCTATGTCTTCGCACGCAAATGCGGGTAACATCAGATTTAAATCAGATGAAGATGGAAGACAATTTGAATACGACGTGGTCAAGGATATTTGGGTGGAAACGCCGCGTGTAAAATTAAAACCGCGAGAAAAGGACATACTGCTTTTTTCAGCGCAGGGACTTACAATGGATCAGATTGCAGACAGGCTCTATGTATCTATTGATACCGTTAAATTTCATAAAAAACAGATATTTTCGAAACTAAAAGTAAAGAGTATAACAGAAGCTACCGCATTAGCTATCGAGTTGTCTCTCTTTTAATAGTTCTTTCAGTACTAATTGTTTTTGGAACCGAACAACATCTCCTTTGACATCGCTATAAATTTTTGAATGTCCTTATCATTTTCGGTACTGCAATGTGAAAGTTTATTTTTTTGGATAAAGGTTTCCAGCCATTGCGATTTAATATAGATGGGCAATGTTTCGGAATAAAAGTAAATAATAGCATCTCCCAATTGATAAGATTCAATTTCCAGCTTACGCAGCGTGTTCACCACCTTCCTGTCACATTCCGCAATTATTAAACCGCTACCTAAACTATAAGGACCATAAAAAGCATCGAAAAGCATTTTTTTGAGAATATTAATCCGATTTCCAATAATTTTCCCAGAAATTACAAAACGCCCAATGTGCCAAAAATTGTCCACTTTGGGTATCAACAGATCTTCGGTCTTAATATCGAATAACTTCTGAATAGGCAAGGAAGTTTCCTTATCCCAGTAGGTAATCCGAATTGAAGCATGGATCGCATTATTTATCTTATTCCGCAGAACATAATAAATGGACCGATCAAAAAAGATTGAATCCTCTCCTATCAATGAATTGTAATCGTTATCATAATCCTCTTCGGAATACTCATCGAGTTTATAGTGTTCTTGGACTGTAACCAAATAAAAATGAATAAGTTCAGGAAGTTCTGCGCTATTAAGTTTGGTAAAATAATAATTTTCGGGCGTCCAGTTCATGCAGTTGAAATTCAAAAATGCTTTATTAAAATAGATTTGTTGATTAGATCTTCACAGAGAAGTAGATACAATACTAAAGATAATACTTATTAGAGCTTATTTTACTCACGCATAGATAAATAGTACGATTCAGGAAAGACCTTAATCTTCTTATCCGTAGCAATATTGAACACAACCTGGCAGACCATTCCCGATAATAGAGATAACCCCAATGATAATTGTGGCGGTGGAGAATCCGTTGCGATTCTACCATATTCCGAAAGGAAATCTTCCAGCCATTTTGTATCAATGTTTTTTTCCCGCAGTCTATCAACAATAAATTTCCCCACGTTTATTTCAAATGCTTGATGTTCTCTATCCAAAGACCGTAAATTATGGCTCTCCGGTGTAATGACAGTTAAAAATCCGGCCCAGCCCAAATTATAGGGATGAACAACGGGGATATTTTTCTGTGCCATGTATTCATCAAATAAAAAAGGAATATCTGAAGAAAAATCCAAGGCGTTAATAGCGACGTCACAATCCAACTCAAGACTATACAAATTGTTCCGGTCAAGAAATTCAGGATAAGCCCTGATCTTTGCATCGGGATTAATGGCCATCAGTCGGTCCTTTAAAGCAATAGCCTTATTTATTCCAATGTCACCCTCCACATAATTCTGCCGATTGAGATTTGTCAGTTCCACAATATCGCCATCAATGATGATCAAATTTTCAAATCCCATACGCAACAAACACTCAGCGATATAACTACCGATACCGCAGCCCCCAATAAGTACCCGAAAACCCTGAATACTTCGCTGTTCCCCTTCTTTTATATGAATGATATTACGTTTGTACCTCAAACTCATTTTTCGCGACAATTTTGTATCCTATAAAGATAGGACTATAATTTAAAAATTATTACATCATCTTTATCAATTAACCTTAAAGATTCTTTCTGAAAGACATCTAACGGCAAATAACTATATTTACTGTTACAATAAATTCAATCATAGGAGCGGTCTGAATAAAATCTACGTCAAAAAACCCTATTTTAAAGGACAAATTACTATAATGAAAAGGAACATACAACTACTTTATATTGCCATCACAGTACTGTTAGGTGTGGATATGCTCGCTTACTACCTGGAAAAGATAAGTTTAATCGGTTATTATAGTGACGTTCTACTTTTCTGGACATGGCTAGGGCTAAGTGTAATCGTCATCGTCATCTTCTGGAAAAAGATACTGGCAAAGATTATGTTGTTTGGATTAATATTGGGATTAATTTGTAGCATCCTGCCAATGATGCTACCCTTTTATACTTTGGTATTGTCCATGTCTTCTTTCGGTCTGCGGATGACGAAAGATTTAAATGAAAATTATCGTGCCCAAATCGTTGGTTATAGTGTTTTATCAGCCCCTTGGTTAGAAGTAATTGAAAAAAAGGGAATGATTGAGAAAAGAGTTTTTAGCTGTACCGAAAATGCATTAAATCATGAGGGGACAGCGATAAGAATAGGAAACACAAAAGACATCATTTTCAATTTAGAAACGGATACAACACTTCGCATTACACTTTTTTATGGAGGACCGAACAAAACTATTACTTTTGATAAAAGAACAGGGAAAATCATACTTTAAAGAAATTTTATACTCAAAAAAACGGTAAATTAGCAATAATCATCAGAAGAAAAATGGACAATACTAGAATATATCGCATGTCATTTGCTGGTGTGTACCCACATTATATACAAAAAGCAGAGAAAAAAGGCCGTACAAAGGAAGAAGTCGATGAAATTATATTTTGGTTAACAGGTTACGATATACCAGCGTTGCAACAGCTCATAGCTGACAAAACCGACTTTGAACATTTTTTCAGCCGCGCACCCCATTTCAACATCAATGCTAAAAAGATTACGGGCGTCATTTGTGGCTATCGTATCGAAGATATTGAAGATCCTCTTGTTCAGAAAGTTCGTTATTTAGATAAACTGATTGATGAACTGGCGAAAGGTAAATCAATGGAAAAAATTCTAAGAAAATAAATCAACTCCAAAATACGGTCATGCAAAGATTATTCAATGGCATAAATAGCACCGTCTGCAGCCCCAAAATAAAGTGTACCCTGCTCTATCCAGATCGTGGAAAAGATGCTGCCCATTTGTAAATAATCGGCAAATAACCTATTAATATCATCTGCATATTTCTGCTGCAAATCCACCCTTAATTTTCCTTTTTCGTCCACAAATAGATGGCGATTTCTTTTACTGGATTCTGTCTGAAAAACAGGTATAGTACTGCCTTTCACGATATCAAATTTATAAACGATTCCATCCAATGTACCAAAAAAAGCATTCGAACCGGCAACTGTAGCGCTGCTAAAAGTATTTAGGGGAACTGCTGGTTCAGCTAGTTTCGTACCCTGTATCTTATCCAAAGCCAATATACTGTAGGAGTCCGACATTGTTACGATCAACTTCTCTCCTGATAAGCTGGGCACACTTGTCCAGCTCCCCGGTTGGTGATATATCCAATATCCCGTTCCATCTTTGATATTCAATGCATATAGATTAAAATCCCTTGCACCAAAATAGACCGAACTATCAGCGGTAACAGCATGAAATTGAATTTCTCCTTTTGGAAAATAGCGTTCACCAACTGTTTTAAACTTCCAACGCAGCGTCCCGCTTTTCTCCAAACAATAAAAATAACCATCAAAACTCCCGATCATTACCCCATCTTTAGCTAATGTTGGTGAAGCATGGACAACGCCACCAGTAGGAAACTTCCAACTAAGCTCCCCCGTCCTGCCGTTAACAGCATAAATATGACCGTCTCCAGAGCCAAAATATACGATCCCGTCACCAACTGTCGGAGAGGAATGAAAATAATCCCAAGTATCTTTTTTTCTTTCGCCATTGGTGGCAAAAGTCCAGCGTTTTTGTCCCGTCTCCGTGCTTAAAGCATATAACAAACCATCTGCGCATACAAAATACAATAGGCCTGAATCAATGGCTACACTCGAACGGATTTCTCCACCTGTTTTATACTTCCATATTATTTTACCACTTATTTTATCCAGCGCATAGAGGTTGCTATCACAGGAACCCACAATCACCTTATCTTTAAAAACTACAGGAGAAGCATATACTTGACCTTGGGTCTGAAACTTCCATTTTTCCGTTGGCTGTGAACGAATTTTAGCGGCAGCGATACAGTTAAGCCGGTCCGCGCTCCGCGCTAGCTGTTGCCCGGAGACCCCACTTAGACTTGCGATAAGACCACATAAGAACGCAACATAACAACGGTAATATCTTCGATCCAACATCATTTATTTTTCAAGATTAACCAGTAATTTCCAATAAGCGTGGCATAGGCACTTATCACTTTTACAAGGATATTTACAACTCCACGCAAAAGCTTCCGATACCGATAAATTAGGTTAGGGATAAATAAGATAGTTTTTTCGCATTTCTTTGTAACGTGCTAATCCCGGTTCCCAGCTTTTTCGAATTTCCTCTTCCGAAACACCATCTGCGATCTGTCGCCGAAAGGCATCAACACCGACCAATTTTTCTATGCTGTTAATCTGTTTGGAAAATGACTGATCAAAGAATTTATCTTTTTCCGGAGAATTATCATAGAGCTCCCGCATCCAAGAAAGATTTATTTTCTTACTGTCCACGAGCTTTTGCAAGTCATACTCTCTTAGATCCAAACCATAACATTTCTCATTCATGAAAAGTGGCGTTTCACTCATTCCTTTTTTACTCACTGGGGTAAACGAAAAACTATACAATCCTTTATAAGCTGGACTTCCCAAAACCGTGAAGGGATAATCTGTTCCCCTTCCGTGATTTATCTTTACTCCTTCAAAAAGGCAGGTGCTCGGATAGAGGAGAATACTCTGTTCGGTGTTTAAATTTGGAGAAGGGTTAACCGGAAGTCGGTATAACATTTGATGATTATATCCCGCTACAGCTACGATCTTTAGTTTACATTTTTTGGCCGTCGCCATCCAGCCCTCGCCGTTAATCATCTGGGCAAACTCAGCATTTGTCATCCCATGGGCAATCGGAACCGGAAACTGACCTATGCCCGATTTATGTTTCATATCCAGTATAGGACCGTCAACCAGATAAGCATTTGGATTAGGGCGATCCAAAATCAAAAGTTCTTTTTCATTTTCGGCACAGGCCTCCATAATATCCCGGAGTGTGTTAATATTCGTATAAAATCTTACTCCCATATCTTGTACATCAAAGATGAACACATCAATATCTTTTAGATCTTTTGCCGACGGTTTCTTTTTATCGCCGTAGAGCGAAATCACCGGAATTTTGGTTGCTGGATCTACTTCATCCCCCACTTTCGTTCCATTGCTAGCATTCCCGCGAAACCCATGTTCAGGCCCAAATATTTTTACGATTTTAATCCCCCTATTGAGTAGACTGTCTACGAGGTGCCTATTTTTGATGACTGTCGATGGATTGCCTAAAATTGCAACCCGCTTATCTTTGAGGTAAGGTATATATTTCTCGGTTTGTTCTGCTCCGGTACGGATGCGATCATTACAATAATCCAGTTGGTTTTGTGCCCGGATTGCCATAAAAGAAAAAAAAACTAAAATAAAAACAAATACAATTTTCATAATTGTTCGGTTTATAATAAAAATAGTCATAGAGCAACAGACTCTTTTAGCTTTCACTAAAGCTTAAAGCTAATGATAAACCTCCATGTTTTCAAATCCTATTTCAAATCACAAGTTTTGCACTCACAAAAGACGCATTGCGTATTTCATTTTTCTCAAGTAAGTAATGAAATAATTCCATTGGCGGCTTTTAGAGCGATACCCAGCCTATTTCGAAGATAGTCAACCATTTTATATTGACATTTCTATTTTATCCCGTTAACTTTGGGATATTCTTCTGATATTAGTCAATATCCGTTCGTAGCAACAGAAGAAAATGAAAAGCTTATTGATTTTGGCAGCATACATAATACACAATGGAAAAGCAGGTAAACGCAGGTGAGTTTGTAGATAGATTTATGACAGGTAGTCTGGAACACCTGAGGTACCAGCAGTCTCCAGTTAAAATATTCCAGCTCAGTGAAATTGCACCTTATATCAAATTTCCTACTCCCCCTATTTTCCTGGGATACAACCTATTAGTCCATATAACAGAAGGTTATTTTAAACACAAGATCGGAGCAAAAGAATATGTCGTAAAAGCACCGGCGATTCTTATAAGCAATTATGGCAATATTTCCACGATCAAATCTGTTGACAAATCCGCAAAAGGACATTGCGTGTTGATCAATGACAACGCCATGACTTCCATATTTAGGGAGCAGGAGATCCTGAATATTTTTAATATTTCACCACTACTCAACCTATCCCCACAGGAGAGCACAGATCTCAACGAACTCTTCAAATTACTTTACAACGAATTACTTTCTGAATCGCCCTATAAAGAATTGTTTGAAAGTTTACTAAAATCCCTTTTATTAAAGATTATTAAGCTATCTTCTTCCAACCAGGCGCTCAACCGAAGACAAGAAATAGCAATGATGTTTAAACAGCTTGTGCACAAAAACTTCAAAAAACAAAAGCATATCGGTTTTTATGCGGATAAGCTCGCGGTTTCGACCAATTACCTGAATCGCTGTGTATTTTCGGTGTTTAAAAAGTCCTCCAAAGAACTCATCTTAGAAGTACTTATCATGCATAGTCAATTTCTTCTGTTTGAATCAAATAAAAGCATTGCCGATATCTGTTATGAGCTGGATTTTTCCGATCCCTCTTATTTCTCTCGTTTATTCAAAAAAATCGTAGGAATCTCCCCTACTTCCTATCGAAACAAGGCGACTTAATATTTTTTGGATATGCACGATTTGTCCTATCTTTTATACGGAAGTGGACAGACCAATCACAACGATATGGTTTATTTTTGTGTAGCGATTTGGATGTAGGAGAAATTCACAGCTATCTTTTGAGGCTATATCGTATACATCTACTATTGCAAATGTTTCATCATTTAATTAATATAGCGATGTCTAACGTTTTAGAACACACGAACAAGGCCCAAGATTTCGATTTATTTATCGGAAACTTCAGAGAGAGATTATCAAGCTTATTCCATACAGAATACGACTACAACAACCTGAGCTTAACCCGTGGCTTACCGCCGCAGTTCTTAAGTGAAATTATGGCCATGAAACCACTTTCGGTTGCCATTCCAGAACACCATGGTGGCCGCGGAGTACATGTAAAAGAATGTCTAGGGGTGCTTGCCGCTGCTTCCTATGAGTCACTGTCACTTTCTTTGATCTTCGGTATCAATATCGCTTTATTTTTGGAACCTTTTGCTAAATACGGCAATCCTTTACTTCAGGAAAAAGTATTCCACCAATTTTTAGAAAATAAAGCCATGGGCGGGCTGATGATTACAGAGCAAGCTTACGGAAGTGATGCCCTCAATATGCGTACCTCCTACCAACAAGATGGAGATAAATATCATATTACGGGAGAAAAACATTGGCAAGGTTTGACAGGTGCTGCGGACTTTTGGTTGGTTACTGCCCGAAAGAAAAATGAGAATGGTGAACTTGTACGGGATATTGATTTCTTTGTGACCGACAATTCCATCGAAGAGCAGAAAATTGAAGTACTCAAAAAGTATAATAGCCTTGGTCTATACGCTATTCCCTACGGCATCAATAAGTTAGACATCAAAGTACCGGTAGATTACCGTTTAACACCGGAGAGCACTGGTATAAAACTCATGTTGGACACCTTGCATCGAAGCAGGCTTCAATTTCCGGGCATGGGTATGGGTTTCATAAAACGGATGTTGGATGAGGCCATGAAACATTGTACCGAAAGACGTGTCAGTGGAATTCCTTTAAATGAATTGGATGCTGTGAAGTTTCAATTGTCCCGTTTGCAAGCTGCTTTTACGATATGTTCGGCGATGTGTGCATATAGTAGTTCGATCAGTTCAATTCAGAATGATCTTTCTGGCCACAGTGTAGACGCCAACAGTGTCAAAGCACTGGTAACAGATCTTATGCACGAATCTGCACAGATCTGCGTACAGTTGTCTGGAGCTAATGGCTATAGACTGGATCATGTTGCCGGACGCGGTTTAGTCGATAGCAGACCTTTCCAAATTTTTGAAGGTTCAAACGAGATGCTCTATTCGCAAGTTGCGGAAGCTATTGCTAAACTGATGCGCAAAAGCAAGGAGAGCAATCTACTTTCATTCCTGAAAATAAATCCTGCAACCGAACTTGCGGCTCCATTTTTCTCCTCTATTTTAAATTTCGATTTCCCGCTTCAACCTAAACAACGCGAGATGGTCACCTTAGGAAAAATAATTGCCCGTGTTGTTTGCTTTCAATATGTCTTGCAAATCAATAACGCTGGTTTTAATGATAAAATGACTGAAATCACACGTCAACACGTCAGTATGGACCTTTATATGTTGGTAGGTCAACTGTCCAATAACAATAATGCCGAGCCGCTCATGAACTATGACGAAAAGGCTGACTGGATGAATTTCACCTCTTTATAAAAATAGAAAGGGACTGCGAAAAAGGATTTTTCCGCAGTCCCTCTTTTCTATTACATCTCCGCAATATCCCATTCCCAAACACTGTGGTAGTGCCCGAGACTTTCTGCATAAGCAATAAAGTGCTGGTAAAAAGGGTGAATCCCTATCGTTGCGCTATCGCCAAGGACAACCAACTTTTTCTTAGCCCTTGTCATGGCGACATTCATCCGGCGCACATCGGATAAAAATCCAATCTGTTGTTCGATATTGCTTCGCGTCAAACTGATATAAATAATATCTTTCTCTTGTCCTTGAAAACTATCGATGGTTTGCACTTTAATAAGAGCAGCGTACCGCTGTAATTCTTCATCTTGCTCCAACATTTCCCTTAATATGGACACTTGCTTTCGGTAAGGTGCTATAATCCCGATACTTGGCCATTGTTTGATCGGAGAAGACTGCACCCAACTTGCGATAGCTGTCTTTAAATGAGATTTCAGAAAACGGGCCTCCCCGAGATTACAGATCGCCCCATCACTTTCCGTTTCTTCAAATCCTGCCCCAGCAGTATCAATATATACGATCGGTTCCGAATCGTTTGCGATTGTCCAATGCGCCACTGAACGATCAGCCTTCAACAGACCTCCATATAGAGCTGAGGAAGGATAATTCATGATCTGTTCATTCATCCGATATTGGGTATCGAGCAACGAAACTGCTTGGGGATAAAGATTGACAAGTTTCTCAAAAAGCGTATTGCTAAGCTTATTGTTCATTCCATTATTTGATTTCACTGTTGGCGAAAGCTGGCAATGATCCCCAGCCAACACCAATTTATCGGCCTTTAATATCGGAATCCAACAGGCAGGCTCCAGCGCCTGTCCTGCCTCATCAATAACAACCGTCTCATATGACCGACTTCGGATGATATCTTGATTTGCCCCTACAAGCGTCGCCGTTATTACCTGAGAGCGATCGAGGATATCAGCCACGATAAAATCCTGAATCTTATCCACATCTTTTCGAATTCTGTAAGCCTCATCAAACAATGCTTTCCTTTGCTCCCGTTCGGCCTTACCAAAATTACGTTTATATTTCTGGGCCATATCGGTATAGGTTCTAACTTGCTTTTGCAACGACTTTATATCCTTATTTGCCTTGTGGCACTCTATTTTGTTATCAAGGGTCAACTCCTGTAGGTGTTCAGATACTTTAACGGGATTACCGATTCGTGTAACGGATATCCCCGCAGCATCCAAACGCTCAGTCAATAGATCAACCGCAGTATTGCTCGGTGCTACAACCAGTATCTGCTTGTTATTACTCTTTAGCAACGTCGCTATTGCCTTTATCAATGTGGTCGTTTTCCCCGTCCCGGGAGGGCCATGTAAAAGCGCTATGTCTGTTGTGTCTAAGACCCGCTGAACCGCCTTATTCTGGCCGTCATTGAGGTCTGGATGCTCAAAAAATAATTCTTTTTCTTCTGTATATAATTGTTCCGCGCCAATAAGCTTTCTAATCAATTTACCACGTCGTGGGTCAGCTGCGAGTTCCTTTGCCTGTCGCAACGCATTGGCCATCTCGCGGTATGAATGCTCGTCAAATAATAAGTCCACACCGAGTTTCCCCCTTCTGCTCCAATCCGGCAGTTCATCTACACGAAAGGAAATGCGCATAATTTCCTTATTGACCGAAGATATAATACCATTTATCCTGTCCGCCTTTGGGTCATGGTTTGAAAATAGAGAAACAGGCATACCAAAACGGAATCGATGATCTACATCGAGCTGATTTGTTTTTTTCAAATTAACTGACAAATAATCTCCCCGCCCCAGTTCACTATCTATGATCTGAATAGGAAACCAGGTCACCCCCTGCATTCTTCTTTCATTTAAACTGCTTTGCAATAATATTGCCTCATGCTGCACCTTATCATATTGCTGTTCTTCATTTAGTAGGGAAGTAAGTTCATCGAAATAATTCATACCTGTGCATTCGCTTTGATCAGATACAAAGTAACAGTTTTTTCAAACATTTTGCCGATCAGTTGTTAGATGTTATCCAATTTTTCTCGGACAAATGAGGTTATTTTCTCTCTAACGATAGATGTTGTTCAACAACTTTTTCAAGTTGAGCCATAAAAGTCATATTTATTTGCTATCATTGGCAATAGCGATTAGTTGATTAATTTTTCAAATATAAACGATTAAAATGAGTGAGATATTCCTACATGATAATGCGCAGGGTTGGACGGATCTAGGCGATGGTGTACAACGTAAGATATTGGTCTATAACAAGGAATTGATGTTAATGAAAGTACATTTTAAAAAAGGCGCGGTCGGTGCCTTACACCAACACCCACATACACAAATATCTTATGTAAACGCCGGAAAGTTCAGGTACCACATTGATGGCACAGATGAGATCTTAAGCGAAGGTGACTCCTGTATTATCTATCCTGATTTAATCCACGGCTGCGAATGCCTTGAAGAAGGCGAATTGATAGATTCTTTCACGCCACATCGAGAAGATTTCATTAGGTCGTTGTAGCCAATAAAAAAGATTTAATCAGGAAAAACAATACAATATTAATCCTCTACAATCGTTTATTTACTTATGTTTAAAAATACATTCCCTTTCTTCTCCGCAAAAGTAGTTACACTACTTTTTGGTCTTTCTTTCTGTGTATTCTCATCTTTACGGGCGCAGGAAAGGCCTTTATCCATTGAGAAGATCAACTCACACCTTTATCTTTATACGACTTACAATACTTTTGAAGGTACCAAATATGCTGCAAATGCGGTCTACTTAATCACCAAGAAAGGTGTTATTCTATTTGATACGCCTTGGGATTCCACGCAATATCAGCCGCTTTTGGACAGTATTAAACAAAAGCATCAGCTTCCTGTCATTGCGGTATATGCAACACATTGGCACGAGGACCGTGCGGGAGGATTTGCATATTATAATCGGATCGGAATTCCAACTTATGCAACAAAAATGACCAACGACCTGCTAAAGGAAAATAATAAAGCCCAGGCTACACATCTCGTTAAGATCAATAATACCTATAAGATCGGTGGTCAGTCCTTCGTTTTGAACTTTTTTGGAGCGGGACATTCACTGGACAATGTCGTTGTCTGGTTTCCTGACTATCAGATTCTGGATGGGGGTTGCTTCATTAAAAGTTCAGAAGCCAAAAACTTAGGATTTATCGGTGATGGTGATGTTAAAGCCTGGAAGCCGGCATTGGCAAGATTGTCGGCGAAGTATCCGCAGATAAAAATGGTTATTCCCGGACATGATGAATGGAGGGATAATCAACAGATAAAACGTACCGAAGAATTGCTTACCGATAAGCAATAAATAATAATGCTTAAAAAAATAAAAAAGCAATTTTGTTTTTACAAAAAAGGTATTATCTTAGCGGCAGAAAAAAGCAGGGGCATTAGCTCATTTGGCTAGAGCGCTTCGCTGGCAGCGAAGAGGTGATCAGTTCGAATCTGATATGCTCCACAAGAAAGAGAGGCTACTTTAAAAGTAGCCTCTCTTGTTATTTTATAACTTCTTCATTCCTCCAGGAATCGTTTCAATTTTTGACAATGATTGCCTATTTGTAAGAATTGACCGATTTAGAAACTTTCCAAGCGCCATTTTCCTTCACAAGTGTAATTAAATCTGTCTTAGAGAAACCATCAAATTGCATAGTCACCTTCGCAATAGCATAATCTGGTAGTTCTTCAACGATCTGTGTTGTCGTTTTGCAATTCATTTTTATTCCTTTCTGTTTTTTCAAGAACTCAATCATCTCCGAACGGCCATGATTTAAATCTCGTTTACCACATATTTTTTGATTAAAATCAGCGGTAAATAATTTATCTAAGTTCGCGACTTGACCCTCTGTCATTGCACCCACGTATTCGTCAATAGCCAAATCAGCTGTGATTAAATTTCGTTCTTCCGGTTTAACCGAAGCCATTGAGCACGTGGAGATTGCTATCATTGCTGTTGCCACAAATGTTTTTACTAAAGTTTTCATATATTTTCTATTTATAATGTATTAGTATATTTTCTTATTCTCTAGTCGCACACAACCTAAATTTGTTGCGCTTTTTTTTCGTTTATTTTCTGATTCAAATTTAAGACAACTCATGTGTTGATTCCATTACATTTAGATTAACATTACATTAAAATCGGTAAATGCCGTTTTTTTATAGGTGAATAAAAATTCGGTTTTGCCGACATATCGGTAAAACTCTACAGAAAGAATAATTTATTGGACAGAATATTGCAATTCTGTCCAATTCCTCTTAGATTGCATGCTTTCATGGCACACTACGACAGACAATATACTTCCTATACTATTTTCACCCTTTTGATGGTTTCGTTGGTGATATACCAATCTAAATTATACGCACAGCGACCAGTCAATGAAATAGAAATTACAAAACATGTTGCAGATACAAGTAAACAGCGCGACCTGATCGATATTGGAAAAGCAATCCTTAAGATAAAACCACCGCAGTCGGTCGATAGCACAGGAAAAAAGTTTTACTTTTCTTTTTTGCCGTTTTCAACAAACGTTCCGGGAGGTGGACATGCGCTGATCACAAGTACCACAGCCGGATTCTACCTGGGTGAACGTAAGAGCACCTATATGTCGAAAGTCACTTTCACGCCCTACACGAATTTTGGAAAGCGATTTGGTCTCCCTATCCGTTCCTATGTCTGGCTAAAAGATAATACCTGGGTGATTGATGGTGATATCAGGCTATTAAAATACCCGCATGAAACCTGGGGAATCGGAAAAGAACATCATGGGGACCAGCAGATCAATTTGGACTATAGCTATTTTAGGTTATATCAACACGCCTTGAAAAGAATACATGGGGGACTGTTTATGGGGATTGGTTATGACCTGGATTATCGAATGAACATCAAATCCACCGGTGATATTCCGCTTGCAGAATACACCTCCTATCCCTATGGCACGGATTTAAAAGATCATACTGTTTCTTCAGGACTGAGTCTCAATCTCATTTATGATACGCGTGCGAATTCTATTAATACTTGGTCCGGCAATTATGCCAATTTACAATTTCGCGTAAATCCGGTTTTTATGGGGAGTGATCAGAATTGGGAATCCTTATTTCTCGAAATCAGAAGATATCACCGATTGACCCAGGATCCCAACAAGCAGAATATGATTGCTGTACGTAGTTTTTTCTGGACTGTTTTTAATAGTAAAGCGCCCTATCTTGATTTACCTAATTTGGGCTGGGATCCCTACAATAGTTCTGGAAGAGGTTTTCCAGTAAGTCGATTCCGAGGTAAATCATTGTATTATCTGGAAACAGAATACCGTCGTGACATCAGTAGAAATGGGTTGTTTGGTTTTGTTGCTTTTATGAATTTCACGACCGTGAACGGCCCAAAAAACAGTATGTTTGCAGACTGGAATATTGGTACAGGTGCAGGTGCCCGAATTAAATTTAATAAGAATTCAGGCACCAATATCGGCATTGACTACGGGATTAGTACGAATCACCGTGGTGTAAGACTGACTTTGGGCGAAGTATTTTAATACTTAGCTCAAGTGATAACTTTGGTTCTTAAACTCCATGGACGCGTAATATCTATACTTTTCATTGTTTAAGGGATAATCCCAACAGCCCATACGATGATAGATTTCACCTCCAAATCCGGTTTTAAATCTATAAAGGCCATATAAGGGATGTGATGGATCAGCCTGGGGAGATACACCAAAGAAATCATATTCGGAACACCCTTTTTCCTTTGCAAGCTGCATCGCACGCCATTGCAAAGCATAGGTGGCCATATAATTACGATTTTCGGAAGCCGATGCCCCATATAAATAGGTTCCCCGATTTGCCGCTATGACGAGAAACATTGCCGCTAAAGGTTGATTTTCTACCTCCGCAACCAACAGGTAAACGTCCGCTGGTGATAATGTATCGTTTGCTCTTGCTGAAAGCACAATCTTAAAATAGTTGATATCGTGTAAGAAAAAGTTATTTCGAGCAGCTGTTTGCCGATATAATTCATACCAGATCTGCAGACTTTCCAAGCCAAGGGAACGCACCTTTACACCTTTCCTTTGCGCCAAATTAATATTATATCGCGTTTTTGATTTCATATTGGCCAACAAATAATCCTCTTCGCCCCTAAGGTTCATAAAAATGGTATTAGAAGGGAGAATGTCCGTATTTGCCTTATGAAAATTCCAATGTTCCGTATTAAAATTAAAGCGCATTTCCTGAATCCGTTTTTCTGGAACACCCAACCAATTTCCATAAAGGTCATAACAATCGTCATCTTTCGCCCAATGTGATTCCCAGGATAAATCATAACGTATCATAATACAGTTTTGAGGTAGATAGCAGCGTAAGCTCTCGGAGAGTTGCTCTAAAAAATGGCCTTGGTTTTCTTCCGATGGTTCTATTTCAGGCCCATAGGGTACATAAGCTATGCTGTGTTCGTGATCGATCGTCTGGATTATGAGCAATAAATCTCCCACAAAGTAAGCATCGTCTTCGACTCCTATATAAAGATCCGAACGTTTAGATTTGAAATTAAACGCTTTCGAGGCTATCCCCTGCATCTTTTTCACGGCAGACCAATATGCAGTCTGTTGAATAATACCTGTCTTGTAAAGGTCACTGACCTCTTTGTCACTTATATCTGCTATCATAACACGCTAATTGTTATCGGATATTTCAAAAAACACAATATCTCTATCGATTTCAACACCCAAAAACGACAAACTTAGCCAAAATGCACGGTTATACAGATATTCATTTGTCACTTTGTTGTTAATTTAATAAAACAAGGTTTTATTCTAATCAGAAATAGCTTTTTCACATTATTTAACGGGATTATATTGTCTACTTCGTTGGTAATTTGCCTCAAAATTTAGGATATTTGTAGCCTAACAACTCACCATGATGATGGACAATAAAGCGATCTCTAAAATTTTTAAGCTGTGCAGCCAATTAATGGAACTTCACAACGAAAACCCATTCCGGACAAAGGCAATGGCTAGTGCATCTTTTAAATTGGACAAATTACCTTTTCGTATCGATGAGGCCTCGCTTGAAGAATTGAGCGCACAACAGGGCATAGGAAAAAGTACAGCCGAAAAAGCAAAAGAGGTGGCACAATCAGGTACGTTCAAGGAGCTCGATGAGTTATTGGCAAATACACCATCAGGGGTTGTTGAAATGCTAAACATAAAAGGTCTGGGGCCCAAAAAGGTGCAGATTATCTGGCAAGACATAGGGATAGAAAGTGTTGGTGAACTACTGTATGCCTGTAATGAAAACCGTCTTGTTGAAGCCAAAGGATTTGGATTAAAAACCCAAGAAGAGATAAAAAAATCCATTGAATTTTCCATATCGAATCAAGGATGGTTTCTGTATGCCAAAGTATTGTCTCAAGCCGATGCATTTTACACTGCTCTAAAAACACACTTTCCTTCTTCGCTCTTATCTTTTACCGGAGATTTTAGAAGAAAGTGCGAAGTATTAAGTACAGTAGATCTTCTCATTTCTGAAAGCATTGAATCCGTAGAAAAATTTCTGGGTAATTACACATTGGTAGAGAAAACAGAAAATTCCTTAGAAATCACAGATGAATTCGGTTTTACATTCAAGGTTTTCAGCACGAATATCAATGATTTCTATCGTGACCTCATTCTCAGTACAGGTTCCACTGTGCATTTGGATCTTTTGTACAATATTCTTTCTGATCTACCTTCACTTTCCAGTGAAGAAGCTATTTATCGCAATTTAAGACTCGATTATATTGAACCGGAATTACGTGAAGGTCTCGACGAAATTGAACGCGCTCAGAATCATACCCTACCTCAATTAGTACAATTTAAAGACCTTAAGGGAACGCTACACAATCACTCAAGCTATAGTGATGGTGTACATAGTTTAGAACAAATGGCTCTTCAATGTAAAGATACATTAGGTCTTGAATATCTTGGAATATGTGATCACTCACGAACTGCCGTCTATGCAAATGGCCTTTCCATCGAAAGATTGGAAGAACAATGGAAGGAAATTGCTTCCTTAAATGAAAAGCTGGCACCTTTTAGAATTTTTAAAGGAATAGAATCCGATATCTTAAGTGACGGATCACTGGACTATCCCGACGAGGTATTGGCGAAATTTGACTTTGTTGTGGCCTCTGTCCATTCCAACTTAAAGATGGATAAAGAAAAAGCAACCACCAGACTGATTAAAGCAATTGAAAACCCATATACGACAATTTTAGGGCATCCAACAGGTCGTCTTTTATTGAGTAGATCGGGTTATCCGCTCGATTATAAAAAGATAATTGATGCCTGCGCCGCCAATCAGGTCGTCATTGAAATTAATGCGAACCCTTTAAGGCTGGATTTAGATTGGAGATGGCATCGTTATGCCGTGGAAAAGGGTGTATTGCTATCGATCAACCCCGACGCCCACCGCACTGAAGGACTACTGGATATGCAGTATGGTATTTTTGTTGCACAAAAAGGTGGACTTGAAGCAAAAAATTGCCTTAATACATATACGTTGGCAGAGATTACACACTATTTTACAAATCGCAAAAGCGTTTAAAGATTGTCATGTCACATAAAACAAATGCCGTCCGCCTTTTGGATACGGCAAAAGTAAAATATAGTTTAAGAGAATATGAAGTTGATGATCACGATGTAAGTGCTGATCATGTGGCGTTGTCCTTGGGTCTATCCCCCGAAACACTTTATAAAACGCTGGTGTTAAAAGGAAATAAAGACCCTTATATTGTTGCCGTAATTCCGGGAAATGCTCAGCTTGATTTAAAAAAGATCGCAAAAGCCGCCAATAATAAGAATTGCGAAATGCTCCCCATGAAGGATCTGCTTACTGTAACGGGCTATATTCGTGGTGGCTGCTCCCCCATTGGTATGAAGAAATTATTTCCAACATTTATTGAAGAAGCCGCTCAGTTAGAAAATGAAATTTCTGTAAGTGCAGGAAAAAGGGGCCTTCAGATGATATTAAACCCTAACGACCTGGCGCGGGTGGCTCAAGCCACCTGGTCAGACTTAATTAGTATTTAAAAGCTTTATTTTTACACCTTCCGTCCATACAATAGAATACGTTTAAAAGCATAAATTGCCGGAAATCTCGAAAAGAACAGCTTTATCCGCATTTTAAAATCGCTAATGAATTCGGGGCGCTTATCCTCGTCCAATCGTTCGATATAAGGAATCAATGCCGATCCAGAAATAAAGTCATAAAGCATATCCGATTCTGCTGCAATAATTGGATATACACGAAGAGACAGATCCAAATCTTTCAAGCCCGAATCAAACAAAATCGCTGCATATTCATCAATACTTAGTACTGATGAAGGTCTATTCCAACCAGCTAAATAACTTCGATAAGGCTCTTCCTCAGCCATCTCAAACAGAATTTTATTTAATACATTTCCAGGTTGGTAAGGCATTTGGACAGCCAGCTGTCCGCCCTGGCTCAATTTGGAAATAAGCCTGGGAAAAAGTACACGATGGTCGTTCAACCATTGCAACGCCGCATTACTGAAGATGAGATCCCATGAACCCGTTGTTTCCAAAAAATTTTCAACATTGCTGTTCTCAAACTTTAGACGTTCATTTTCAAGTTTACTACTGGCCAATAACATTTCTGGAGAAGAATCTATTCCAAGAAATGTCGCATGGGGGAATTTATCGCTCAAAATAGCCGTTTGCTCGCCTGTTCCGCATCCGAGGTCAACGGCTCTCATCTTTACTTCCGAAACTATTAGTTCGGATAAATCAAAAAAAGGTTTGAAACGAATGTCTTTAAACTGATTATATACATCTGGATTCCAAGGCATAATAACATTTTTTTATTTGAAGTCCAACAGGACTGATAAGACAATTTTTATTTAAACAATTCCAGTATTTCAGGAACTTCAACTTTTCCAAAATAAGAACTCAGATCTATCGAATTCAGCAGTGCAGAAATTCCCTCCAACTGATGCTTTTCCCCTATTAACAGTTCTTCCAATTCATGAATAGACTTAGAAGCAAAAAAATCCCCAAAAATCTTGGCGTGTTCAATATAACCTTTATGTACGTCTAGGTGTAACTCAATAAAACCCGCAGGGATCTTTATCGCCTTTTTAAAATTATAATTCGGAGAGAAACCGAAATTCCAGTCCCAGGTTTCATATTTTTCTTTGACTATCTTTTCGATATTTTGAATATCAGCCAACGAAAATTGGGTTAACTCCGCTCCGGGATTTTCTTTTTGCATCTCCGTGATCAATAGTTCCTTAAATTTTGTTGTTGTAAATTCCGCTGGAAGATAATCGATCAGATTTGTTACCCGGGCCCGGTTCGACTTTACAGCCTTATCAACAAATTTAAGCGGATTTACTTTCAGTGCATCACTCAATATTTGCATCTGCGAATCGATTAAAATAGTACCATGTTGAATCATTTTACCATTTTTCGCGAGTTTGGCATTCCCACTAAATTTTTTTCCATCCACCAAGAGATCGTTTCTTCCTTCCAGTTTTGCCGGAATATTCAGCTTATTCAAAACCGAAACAATGGGTTGTGTGAAGGTCGAAAAATCCATAAAATCCAGATTTCCCAATAGCGTATGAAAGGAGAAATTGAGGTTTCCTAAATCATGATAAACAGCACCACCACCGGACATTCTCCGAACGACCTTAATTTTATTATCGTTCACGTAATCCAGGTTTATTTCAGCAAGCGTGTTCTGGAATTTACCAATGATAATTGACGGATCATTCATATACAACAAAAATATAGGCTCTTTTGGATATTTGGTGAGCAGATATTCCTCCGAGGCGATATTGAAATAAGCATCATGAGAAGGTGAATCTATAATAAACATCGATTTTTTTATTTTCTTAAAATTAGCAAGAATCCATCTGGCTTAATTCATCTCAAACTCATAATTTCCGCCATTGGAACATTTTACCTGGGCTTTATGATTAAGTTCTCAAATGACAGCCAAAATAATAGACTTTTTGCAGGAGCCGAATTCTTTTTACTCACGCTCATCAAACTGTCGACATCTCATCATCTTTTAGAAAAAAGCATACGGAGAAATCACACTATTATCCTTATCCGCACGGGGAATGTTTAGCAGATTTTATTTTTGCTTCAAGGTTCTCGATAATCAATTTAGAGAAATCCTCTTTTAAAATTTCCTCTGTTTGACATAATGCACCGGGACTAAAAACATTAATTTCCATAATACGGTCACCTACAATATCCAACCCCACGAAGTACATTCCATCCTGAATTAATTTATCCTTGATTTTATCAACCATCTGCAGTAATCCATCTGATATGACTGCGGCTTGGGTTTTCGCACCCTGATGCACGTTGCTCCGGATTTCATCACCCTGTTGTACCCGGTGGACAGCAGCGTATTTCCCATGAATTGAAACAGGTTCACCATTGAGCAAAAAGAATCGGATGTCACCACCCGCAGCTTCGGGAAGATATTCCTGCCCAATTACGTAACCATCCCGCGCTATAGCTTCTACTGTCTGCTTTAGATTTTGTTGATTATCTTTATTGATTAAAAACACATTTTTACCGCCTGAACCTTTTAGGGGCTTTAGAATAATCAGTTTATTTTGTTGTTCAAAAAACTCGACTACATCTGCATAATTCCTGGTTACAATTGTCTTAGGCCGAATAGATTCGTCAAAACCTTCGAGATACAATTTGTTACTTGCCCTTCCCAGACTATCGGGATCATTGATCACCTGTACCCCCTTCTCTTTTAACAGCGAAGCAAATTGCAGGGCAGATGTTGCTGCCCAGGGCCGATTGACCATATCAAGAACAGGATCGAATCTGAGCCAAACTACATCCATCTTCTCCATATTCATTTTTGTCTTTGTCGTCGCTCGCAGCACCTCCATCAGCCGCTTGGCTGAAGTAACTTCCTGCTCAGGCAATACTTCCCGCACATGGGCTGCGATGTGGGCAGATTCATAATAAAAATCTGCTAATCCGATGTAATAAATTGCATGTCCCATCTGATGTGCCTTCAATGCGAGAAGGGTTGTTGTGAAACGTTCTGTTTCTTTATGGGTTTGATTAATAACAAATGCTATCTTCATATAGTGTCGCTAATTATTGTATCATCTGAAATATTCCTTTACTTTTCTTTAGATTTGCCAGTACATCGTTATAAGAAGATGTCAGGTATTTAGGTGTCAAAACCGGAGCATTCAGGATCCCTTTAAGCATCAATTCCTCGACTATCGGGATGTAATCCTCCCTGATCTTACCCATGGTCAATAAGGTAAGATCCCGGCCACTTTTTATATAATTTATTAATTCGATCAAACCGCTGAGGTATAACGCATCTTTTGTGAGTCCGCCACTTCTAAAAACACGCATGGTCATTTGAAAAGCTGTTTCCGGCAGGAACTGATACTTATCTACCAACAGTGCAAAAGTATCTAAAAACGTGTTTCCCTGTTGCATGTGGTATACCGCAACCACCCGGCCTGCCAGTATACGCAACCGATTATTCGTCAATCCGCCAACTAAATATTCGGCAAGTACCGCCAGCCCCTCCTGAAGCTTTTCATAGCCGGGTACTCCCAATCTAAAAAGACTGAAAGGTTGCTGTTTGCCATTGTAATAAGTAACGATATGCGTCCCTACTTCATGCTGGATTAGTGCCTGTACCCTATTCCTTGGCAAACTATATTGTTTACTGATGTTTAACACACCCTGATTGACCATGACCCCGTAAATATCATCTCGAAGCCGTACAGTAGTAGAAAAATTCGGATCCTGACTTTTTAAATAATCCAGTTCCTCCTGGGCTAGTTTGGCAAATTCTTCGGCATAGACAATATCTTCTTCTTTTGTTCTACTTTCCCTATCCGTCACTGTGATTGTTAAGATGGCCTGTGCTTTCTCGAGCAGTTTCTCATTGACTGTACCAAAAACCTGCATGCTGCCGAGTAAAAATCCTTCTTTCCCTCGCTCACTGAGCATAGTCATCATCTGATCAAGCTCTTTGCGTTTGTCTCGGAACAAATAAGCAATCGATGGGTCGTAGAGATCTTCAATATGCAGATTATACAAATTCCGTTTGATAATATCAGGATCAATGGGCATAGGTCGGTAACGAAAAACAGGCACTTTACGATAATTCCCTTTTCTGAACTGTAGCCATGCATCGTAAGAATTCGTCGGAGTAATTAATAATAGAAAATCAAAACGTTGGCTTTCACGCGCCAGTTTTTGATCAATTTCCCAAGCCAATGGAAGCATCTTTTTGGGATGACTTATTTTAAATGATGTCGGTTTTGAGAGGGTATGTATCCGAATAAACTCAAAAAATGTCTTGGACAAGCTCCTGGATATTGCTTCACGAAAATGTCGCAGGTCGATCGGCAGTATTTGCTGATTAGCTCCCAATAGATACTTCGGTTTGATTTCCAGCCCCATGTAGAGAATATTGCTATTTAACTTATCTAGTTGGATACTTGCGGGTGAAAGACTCTGTGTCGCATTGGTTTTCGATTCGGTCACAATCTCAACCTTAGCAATAGATTCCTCTGTTTCCAATTGTTTTCCAAGATACTGAGCAATGGATTGCACATTTTTCCGGGCGATATGGATCTGGATATCCTCTTCCTGGCCTTGTCCTGCGGTCCATGCCTCTATAATAAGACAGGCGCCAAATTCTTCAACAAGCTGATTGAGTAGGGGAGCAATCCAGTCGGACACATTCATTTCCGGATCCTTCACTCTAAAATATGCAGGTTCTGATTTCACCAATTCCGCCAACATCGGATCTGGACTAAAAAACTGCCGATAAAGAAATAGGTAAGGTACAACCTGATTGAATACCAGTTTATTCTTTGGTGGTATCTGAACATGAAAAACCTCTTTATTTTTGATCTTTTTTAGAATGCCCGCCAGCTGCTTTGCATTATCTTTCATAGGCAAAATAGGATTCAAGTGTTTCTATACTTTGCATTAACAACTGTTTATACTCCTGTAGCTTTTGAGGAAAGACCTCCCCCGTCCATTCATCCATAAAATCCTTTCGAAACTCAATGGAAAAAACGCAGCCTTTATCACCAAATTTCTTATTTAAATAGGCGGACAAAAAACCACCCTTAAATTTAATATTCTCACGCACATCATAATCCTGCCCATCCTTGCCCTTTCTAAGCTTAGCTAAAAATAAATCTGTCAAGTCTCTCCATTTACTGTGATTATGTTCTGTACCAACATTAATCTGCGGATTTTTGACCTGGTCAACAACTGTATCCGGGCCATCGCGGCGTGCATTGTAACTATGAATATCATAAACAACAAAATAACCATACCGATCGATTGTATTTTGAATCTGTTGTACAATTTTTTGATATAAACGATCATAAGATTCGTACAATTGATCTTTATACTGCTGCGGCAATTGTGTTTGCCATACCCGTATTCCCCAGGATTGTTCAGGTGTCAAATAAATTGCTCCTTCCTTATTCCGATTCAAATCCAATTGAAATCTCGAAGTGCCACAAACAAAACGATTGAAGGGCAATTCTGCCAAAATAGCGGTATACGGATCCTCTTCACGTAACCGATTTTCGGGAGAAATATGCAAATACGATTCTAAATCCGCATCGATGTGATGGCCATCGTGAACTGCAAAGGCCCAAAAAGGACTTCTATAATTTTCGAATTGATAAAGATAGGACAGCGACATGTACTTTATTTTAAACAGTTTCACTTATTATTTGCTCACTCCGATTAGTAAACGCTTACAGGCAATAAAAGGTTTGAAAAATAAAACAACATGCAAACGGTAAAATCTCTTGCCACCTTTGTGGCGATATAAAGCGTTAAAAATCGTTAAACCGGCTGGTCGTTTTATGCCTTGGCATTTTTATTGGAAGATGTTTACTAGTTTCATAAATTTAGGTTAATAATTAGTTAGTTTATAAAAAACCTGTTAGTCCCCGCTAACAGGTTTTTTATTTTTCTTATACGAAAAGAATATACATACTAGAATATTTTACTGAAAATCAACATACAAATACTAAAAAATGTTAAAAAACCAAAAAAAGTGAAAATACCTGAAACATTTTATGTTGAGATCACGTTATACTTGTACTTTTCATAAATTTAGGTTAATAATTGGTTAGGAAAACTC
The DNA here is from genome assembly GCF_002933815.1 of Sphingobacterium sp. HMA12. GTDB lineage: Bacteria > Bacteroidota > Bacteroidia > Sphingobacteriales > Sphingobacteriaceae > Sphingobacterium. The sequence goes on along the minus strand of NZ_BEYR01000001.1, from coordinate 111,242 downwards.
CTGTTGCTCCCCGCTTCAGGAGTTTCTGTTTATCAGTAATTTACATAATAAAACAAAGAAACATCCCCCAATACCATCAACATACCTTAATACGTTTGTCACATATCAAAGTTCGATGAAGAATTAGCATTTAAAAATCAACGGTATCAGTGTATAGCGAAAATGGAAGCAAAATTATAAGTTAACAAAAAAATGACAATTTATTCATCTTAGGTAAATAAATTTTGGCACAGGTATTGCACTGTTTTAAGCATTCATAAATTTAGGTTAATAATTGGTTAGTTAAAACACTTGAAGTTCCCCGCTTCAAGTGTTTTTCGTTTAACGACTCCTGTAAAAGATTTAGAGAAGTTGCTTTAATGCAATTTCATATGCTCTGGAAGCAATCTGTGTACGATCAGCAGAAGAATCTCTTATCTTTTTCAAAGCCTCAAAAATCACGTTTGAAACATCAGAGAAAATCGCATCATCACTCATTTCTATATTTCGCTGCATTAAATAGGCGAATACCCTTGCCATACCACAATTTGCAATAAAATCAGGTATCACCGCAACATGTTGATCAGCAAACTCCATCACTGGTCCATAGAATATTTCCTGATCAGCAAAAGGTACATTTGCACCAGAAGCAATGACTTCAAGTCCATTTTCCAGGAGCTGCTGGATCTGATCTTTTGAAACCAAACGTGATGCAGCTGCCGGGACAAAGATATCGGTCCTCAGTCCCCATATTTCCTTCTGAGTCTGCTCAAATGACATCAAATCCGGCGAATTAAGCTCGTTTCCCCTACGATCCAGAAGTAATTGTGTAATTTCTGCTTGGCTAAAACCTTCAGGATTGATTAAACCACCAGCCCGATCAATAATTCCGACAATTTTCACACCCAGCTTAGAGAGGTAGAATGCTGCGGCGGCGGCAACATTCCCCCATCCTTGGATGACTGCACGTTTTCCTAGACAGTCGCTTCCAAAAAGTTGATAATAATGGCGTATAGATTCAGAAACTCCATAGCCTGTTATCATGTCTGCAACCTTATATTTACGCTTTAAATCCGGACTGTAGGTATTATCTTCCAACACTTTGGACACTCCATAGCGCAACTGTCCTATCTGGTGGATACGGTTACTCTCATTTACCTTAAAATGTCCATTCAAGATACCTTCCTGTGGATGCCATAGGCCATATTCTTCGGTCAATGGAATGACATCATGGATTTCATCGATATTAAGGTCCCCCCCTGTCCCGTAGTAATTTTTTAATAGCGGTGTCACCACTTTAAACCAACGGTCCAAAACCTCATTTTTGCGTGGATCATGTGGATCAAAGTCAATTCCTGACTTGGCACCACCAATCGCGGGTCCTGAAACCGTGAACTTCACTTCCATAGTTTTGGCAAGGGATTCTACTTCATGCCGATCTAGGCCTGCCCGCATCCTTGTGCCCCCCCCTGCTGCACCACCCCGCAAAGAATTGATAACAATCCATCCTTTGGCATCAGTTTCACTATCTTTCCACTCAAACACTATTTCTGGACTTCTATGCTCAAATGCGCGCAATAATTCTTTCATACCCAACATATCCTTATAGATTACCTCTGCGTTCCTGTTCCCGTTCAATTGCTTCAAAAAGTGCCTTAAAATTACCGGCACCAAAACTCTGCGCGCCTTTTCGCTGAATAATCTCATAAAACAAGGTGGGCCGATCTTCCACTGGTTTAGTGAAAATTTGGAGTAAATACCCCTCTTCGTCACGGTCCACCAAAATACCCAGTTCTTGGATAATCCGGATTTCCTCATCTATCACCCCGACCCGCTCTGGAAGCATATCATAGTATGCTTCGGGAGGAGCTCCCAGAAATTCGACACCCCTAGATTTAAGTTCCCTCACGGTACGTACAATATCCTTCGTTGCCAATGCCGCATGCTGCACACCTTCACCTTCATAAAATTCAAGATATTCTTCAATTTGAGATTTCTTTTTTCCCTCCGCAGGCTCATTGATCGGAAACTTTACATAGCCATTGCCATTACTCATCACTTTGCTCATCAATGCTGAATATTCGGTATTGATCTGCTTATCATCAAAGGACAAGATGTTGACAAAGCCCATCACATCCTGGTACCATTGAACCGTTTCATCCATTTTATTCCAACCCACATTGCCAACGCAATGATCGATATAGAGCAAGCCGGTCTCTGCAGGATTATAATCACTTTCCCATTTTTCATATCCTGGCATAAATACCCCGCTGTAATTCTTTCGCTCCACAAAGAGGTGCACCGTTTCTCCATAAGTGTATATCCCTGCAGTCCAGACCTCCCCTTGTTCATCTTTGAACAGTTGCGGTTCTTGATAAACCTTTGCTCCTCTTTTGGTCGTCTCTTCAAATGATTTTCGGGCGTCATCAACCCATAAAGCCAGTATTTTGACGCCATCGCCATGCTTTTTTACATGCTCAGCAATCGGATGGTCCGATTTAAGCGCTGTGGTCAGCACCAGTCTTATTTTATCTTGTTTTAGAACATAAGATGCACGGTCTCTAATACCGGTCTCGGGTCCTGCATAAGCCTCCGACTGAAAACCAAAGGCAGTTTTGTAATAGTGTGCGGCCTGCTTCGCATTCCCCACATAAAATTCAATGTAATCGGTGCCATTAATAGGTAGAAAATCTTGCGCTTGGGCAATCTTCTCTGCAAATGTATTTGCCATAATTTATATAAAGGTTATTCGTATTCAACTTAACTCATCCAGGATTTAAAATAATCCGGATCTTCAATTTCTAACGCTTCTTCTGTCAGCATCAAGGGACGGAAAGGATCGATCATGACCGCAAGTTCCTCTGTTTTAACTTGCCCGATACTCTTTTCCACAGTACCGGGGTGTGGCCCATGCGGGATACCGCCCGGATGTAATGTAATCTGTCCTTTCTCAACCGATTTCCGGCTCATAAAATCACCATCCACATAATATAGTACCTCATCCGAGTCTACATTGCTGTGGTTATAAGGCGCGGGTACGGATTGTGGATGATAATCATATAGACGTGGGCAAAAACTACACAACACAAACGTATCGGTCTCAAATGTCTGATGGACAGGCGGGGGCTGATGTAATTTCCCGGTAATCGGCATAAAGTCATGAATGGAAAATGCCCAAGGGAAATGATAGCCATCCCAACCAATAAAATCAAAGGGGTGGCTTCCATAGATGTACGGATAGATCAATCCCTGTTTCTTGATTTTCACCTCAAAATCGCCAAGCTGATCAAAAGTTTCCAGATCCTGTGGTACATGGATATCCCGTTCGAAAAAAGGAGCATGCTCCATCAGCTGACCAAATTCATTCCGATACCGCTTTGGTGTACGTACCGGAGAAAACGATTCAACAATAAATAATCGGTTGTCTGTCTGATCAAATTCCATCTGGTAAATTGTGCCTCTAGGGACAACCAGATAGTCACCATACTGAAATGGAATGCTTCCGTACCCCGTCTTGAGTTTCCCTGTTCCTTGGTGCACAAAAATAATCTCGTCGGCCTGGCTATTTTTATAAAAATAATCCGTCATGGATTGACGTGGGGCAGCCAGTGAAATGTGTAGGTCCTGGTTGACCAGAACAGGTGTCCGGCTTTCCAGATAATCATCTTTGGCCTTAACCTGAAATCCTTTTAAACTGGTATGTTTAAGATGTTTTTCACGGACAATCTTGGGAGTAACATCATAAGGTTCACGGATCTGTTTGACCAGTGTAGGCGGGTGGCAATGATACACGAGCGAATAAAGACTGGAAAAACCATGGGTAGAAACCAATTCCTCCGCATAGAGCGTATGATCGGGCTTTCTAAAAACAGTATGTCGCTGTGCTGGAATTTGCCCTTGTTTAACATAAAATGGCATAATTCTACGATTTAAAACGGTTATAAAAATAAATGAATATCAACCTTGCCAATAGCATCGATTGGCAAAAAACTCGAGGGGATTAGTATTGTGCAAAAACGATATCAGCTATAATTGCTCTATTAAAAGCAATATAGGGCATGGATGACGCAAAGCGATGTATTCCATGATTAATCATTTTTACTAGTTTATAATGTTATAATAAAGGTAAGAATATTTTTCTGTTTTCAAGGGAAGAAATATTTTTTTTCAAAACTTATACGATATATTTGTGTCGCATTCAAAGATTGAATAACCAATAGAATATTCCGATATGAGAATTGTTACATGCACGAAAAACGGCCAACAAGAATTAGGAATTATGATCAATGACCGGGTGTACACCTGCTCGGAAATAGCTCCTTCCCTTCCAACCGATATGACTGCTTTTTTGGTTCGTGGCGATGAAGCCGTAAACGATTTAAAGTATTATCACAACGCATTGCTGGAGGGGCGGATGTCCAGACCTTACCAGCTATTTCAAGATAATCAACTTGTTGCCCCAGTACCGCATCCGACATCGGTGCGTGATGCTTATGCTTTTCGGCAGCACGTAGCGACGTCAAGAAGAAACCGCGGACTGGATATGATTCCGGAATTCGATGAATTTCCTGTTTTTTACTTCTCCAATCATCAAGCCATACAAGGCCCCGGTCCGATACAATGTATGCCGCTGCATCTTGAACAACTGGATTTTGAACTTGAAGTAGCCATTGTGATCAATAAAACCGGGATAAATATCCCTGCCTCAGAGGCCGATGAGTATATTGCTGGTTATATGATCATGAATGACTTCAGTGCCCGAAAACTCCAGCTGGAAGAGATGAAATTAAGCTTGGGTCCGGCCAAAGGAAAGGATTTTGCTACAGCAATTGGTCCTTGGTTAGTCACCAAAGACGAATTGGAACCTTATAAAATTAAATCTTCAGCGGATCATATTGGCGACAGATACAATTTAGACATGTCATGCCGCGTGAACGGTCAACAGGTTTCTTCCGGTAATTTCGCTACAATGCACTGGACATTTGCCGAAATTATCGAACGCGTCTCCTATGGTGTACGTCTTTTTCCTGGGGATGTGATCGGTTCAGGAACAGTTGGAACGGGATGTTTTTTAGAACTCAATGGCACAGGACGCATAGAGAATCCGTTTCATCAGGATCGATGGTTGCAGGAAGGCGATCAGATCGAACTGGAAGTAACAGGTCTGGGAACACTTTCTAACACTGTTGTGTTATACCACCAATAAATCTATTCAACCAATGAATTCTTCTTTCGATACAGTCACTTTTGAGTCCTCGGCCGATAAAGCCATCATTGATAATTTAATCAAATATGCCATTGCACCTCGCCCAATCTGTTTTGCGAGCACGATCGATGGGGAAGGCAATGTCAACCTGAGCCCTTTTAGCTACTTCAATCTGATGTCACACCAGCCACCAATATGTGTGTTCTCTCCCTTACGTCGCATGCGTGATGGAAGTACCAAGCATACGCTGGACAATATCCAAGAAGTTAATGAGGTCGTCATCAACATCGTAAACTATGCGATGGTACAGCAACAGTCTCTGGCGAGTACAGAGTACGCCAAGGAGGTAAATGAATTTGACAAATCTGGGTTTACACCGGTCCCATCATTACACGTTCGCCCACCACGGGTAGCGGAATCTCCGGTTCAACTTGAATGTCGTGTGAGAGAAGTGATCGCCATCAGCGACGAGCCTGGAGCAGGAAATCTTGTTATTGCCGAAGTTATCTATATGCATGTGCACAAAGAACTCTTGCACAAAAACAATACGATAAAACAAGAGGAACTCGACCTGGTCGCCCGTCTCGGCGGTGACTGGTACTGCCGTATAACCAACGAAAATCTCTTTATAGTTCCTAAACCACTCCGCAGTCTGGGTATTGGTATCGATCAGCTACCCGAAAACATTCGCCTTTCCAAAGTACTCACCGGAAACCATCTCGGGTTACTAGCAAATGTAGAATCCTTGCCAGTTTTAGAGCAGGCCACCCAAGAGGATAAATATTTAAACTATCTCCGGCTGAATTTTCAACAAGGTTCACCACAATTGACACAAGAAATACATACTTATGCTGCACAATTGTTGGATTCAGAACAATTGAACAAAGCATGGCAAGTCTTATTAAGCCTATAAAAATGCTTCTTGGCACACGATACACAAAAGCAAGGCTAAAAAAACAGGGAAGCATAGATTGATGGCTATGCTTCTTTTTGGCAGAGGTCAGTGGAATTGGAATAAATCATTTCACTCAATGGTTATTTAAGGGCTCCTCCTTTGCTACCCGGATACCATCATCAATAAGTTTTTTTAAGCTTGGACGTTCAGTAACAATAGCTTGGAGCTTACGTTCTACATTTTCAGCGAAGTCGTAAGCATGATTCGCCAAGGCGATCTCATAAAGTTCTACCAGAGCCAGCCAGCTATCTGTGCTTTCAGATTGCAGCTGGTCAAAGATGTTGCTCCAACTCTCCCCTTCAAAATTTCCTATGCGGAGCTGTTCAATTGTAGCATGTAAAGCGATCAATTTTGAGCTTTCAGGCTGACCATCCCATGCAGCCGATGGCCCTTCTATTTCTTCATCAATAGACTCATAAGCATCTTTGTCTGCTGCACCCGCAAAGACTGAAACGATCTCAGCTCCAATAGCCATGTCGTAAACTCCCCATTCAGGTTTAAAATAAATTTCCTTCCGGCCATTTCGGTAGACTTCACAGTCTTCAAATGAAATCAATACAACTTTACCCGCCTGACGCGCAATATTAAAAACAAGGCCCTCAACTTCAATCCCTGAAGAAAACCGTAAAGAACATCGCTTTCCTTGACTGATACCATGAGCGATCATTTCTTCATCGGAGAAATCCGCCAGATCTTTATTGCTATCTGCGAGTAGACCGACCGGAGAACCAAAGCCTTCGTGATGATAACTTACGCCGTGTCCTTCTAATTGCCTCCCTGAACACGCCAATGCAGTGGGCCCTGCTGCTTGTATATAGGAAACAGATTGATCTGCATTCGCTGCCTTAAAAATACCGGACACCTGTAGCCCAGAACTATAAACAACCGTGCATACAGCCTGACAATCAATCGCTTTTTCCAAACTTTGTTTGCCGCCGATCCGGAAGGCCATGGTATCTGCAAATTGATTCAGGACATCCATTAAATGTTCAAAATTGGGTGTGACAAACAACTGTGGCTGTGGCTTAGTGATATCATAGGTATATGCTACAGTATTTAAATCGTAAGGGAGCTTAGGTACCGACTTCTGCATACAGCTGGCACTTTCACCAATGGAAGACAGTAGCCCCGCACCATAAATCTTAGGATCTTCCAGACTACCGATCAGACCATACTCCACAGTCCACCAGTGCAATCTACTTAGTAAAGCCATTTCCGAAGGTTCGCCCATATTATCCTGAACAATCTTCAACTGATTTTCAGCTTCCATCAACTCGGCTTCGGTTGTACCCGCATGCTCTTTTAAAATTGACAGATGACGAATGGCCTCATATAATTCGAAATCCTTACGGGATGACAATGCTTTTGTCCCAATTTCACCAAAATACTGTAGATAAACCGCGTAGTCCGGCTCCCCTATAATGGGCGCATGTCCGGAAGATTCGTGAATGATATCCGGTGCTGGTGTATATTCGATATGCTCCAATTGTCGGATATCTGCGGCGATGACCAATACTCGATGCGCCTGAAATTCCATAAAAGCTGCCGGTGGAATAAATCCATCGACTGTTACAGCCCCCCAACCAATTAATTTCAAACTATCGTTCATTTGTTGCAGATCCGGTATGTACGCAATGGAGAGTCCAGCTTTCTTCAATCCCGGTATATACGGATAATAGGCGACATCTTTTAAAAAGGAATAATTCTGGCGCATGACATAGCGCCACAATGCTTGATCCAAAGCTGTGTAACGTTCGTATTGCTGGGCGACTACATAGCGCTTTAAATGTTTGGGCAACTGCTCCAAAACAACATTATTGTATGTTTCCATTTATAATCGGTATCAAAATAAAGTGTGAGACTTTGTATGAAGGTAGAAAATATTTATGGCTTCCGAAAGGCTAACCTGACATTCTCACAATTTTTACAAAATATATCAAAGGTATACCCCTTTAAACCTTCCTAAACAAATTTAAAAAAACCTCTTTTTCCTAATTTAATTCTAAAACTAGTCTTCAGGTCAACAGCCAGATCCGGATTTATACATTTAGTTGAATCAATCTGAACTGCTCCTTCGGCTATGAGTCGGCGGACAGCAGATTTGCTCAAGTCCTTTTTTAAAAAGTGACAAAGATCAACAAGCTTTGCAACAGGCCCCAATTGTGCTTTGGCGAGTGGCAGTGATACCTCTTCAAAGCTTTTATCGTCAAATGACTTTTGCTGAAATTGTTTAGCAAAAAAATCCGCTGCATCCGTTGCCGCCTGCTGATCGTGATATTGACACACGAGATTGTGTGCAATAAGCTTTTTGACTTCCATCGGATTTTCGCCCATTTCCATGCGTGATTTCAAGAGCGTCTTTTCTGATCTGGTAAAGTCTGTCGTGAGATCAATATAATCCGGGATTAAAGTGTCGGGAATAGACATTGCTTTACCGAACATGTCATTCGGCTTATCCAACAGACCAATGGTATTGTGCAGCGATTTGCTCATTTTCTCCTTACCATCTAATCCTTTGAGCAGTGGCATACAGAGCACAACTTGAGGATCGAGACCGAAAGATTCCTGAAGTTGTCGCCCCACTGTACAATTAAACAACTGGTCTGTCCCCCCCATCTCAATATCGCTTTTGATGTGCGCCGAATCAAAACCTTGCAGTATAGGATAGATGAGTTCATGCATGGCAATAGGCTGATTTTCCGTAAAACGCTTGTGAAAATCATGTCGTTGCATAAGTTGCGCAACTGTCACTTTTGAAACAAGCTGAATAACCTCCGAAAAATCCAGTTTATCTAACCAATCGCCATTAAAGACAACCTTTGTCTTCGACATATCGATAATTTTGGCTAACTGAGCAATATAAGTAGCCGAATTGTCAGCTATTTTTTCCTGGCTCAAAGGTTTGCGAGCCTTGTTTTTCCCTGTTGGATCTCCAATCCGAGCGGTAAAACTTCCAACCAAAACGATGACCTGATGGCCCAATTCCTGAAATTGTTTTAGTTTTTTCAGCACCACGGCATGCCCCAGATGAAGATCCGGAGCAGTAGGATCAAAGCCCAGTTTAATAATCAGTGGCCGCCCCGTCTCTTTAGCCTGTTCCAATTTGGATCTCAGCCCACCCACGGGGAGGATAATTTCAATGTTTTCTTCTAAATCTGTCAACATAATGGTATAAAAACAAAAAAGCCCGAACGTGATGTTCGGGCTTAGCTATATAAATAATTGAATTCTCTAATTTTTAATAGGCATAATGTTCCCGAACTACGATCGGGAGATAATAATTAACGAAAAATGGAAGACGTAAGATATTATTCATTTTCTTCATTGCCTAGGCAAAGGTAATGCTATAATTTCAAAATTCAAAAAAGATGCTATAATACGCAGCCGGCTTCTATCGGAGGCCGGACTTTGCTTCTTGTTGATCAAAAACGCAATTATACATTACTTCCGTCTGTCTTTTTTACATCGCTGCCTTCACTTTTCTCAAGTAATTTGCCTGCGGCGTTATACACCGATCGTTCGATACGACCATTTCTCTTTTTCTCAACAATTTTCTTCAACAGCAATTGATTCTTAAAGTATTCTCTAAAAGTTGAACCATTGGATTGGTACAGGCGTTCTACAAGATTATTATGCTGATATAAATCGGTGTAAGCCACCTTATCCTTTTTATAGGTGTGTTTGAGTAACTGCCCCTCCTTGTTAAAAGACTTAGATTCCATGACCTGCCCAACGCAATCCAATTTAGCCTTATAAAGCAACTTATTATCCAGACTATAGTCAGATTTACTATGATCAAATTCATTTTCAATCGTGTAATAGGTATCAAAAAAAGTCTTTAATACCTTCTTCTTCCCCAAATTCGGCTGATATACAACGATCTTCTCCTGGCTGATTTTACCGTTTCGGAAATCACGCTGCACACTTGATGTATCCGTTATGGTGTACTGAAAATCCATTAATGCATCTGCTTTAACCTCCATTTGTTGCATGACACCATGTCTTACCTGAACTATAGCGCGCTTTCCTTCTTTTTCAATCTTAAAATTTCCGTCCACTAAACCTTCTTTGTTGATCGTGATAAAAGCATTGGAGCTGCCCATAAATTGATTTTGCTGCAAAATGTATTTTCCCTGTTTCAATTTAGTTGCCCGTCCTTTTTCAACGATGCTAATGGTGTCCTTTGGAGATTCCGACAAATGCAATTGATAAATGTCTTTATCCAAACGAACATACTCTTGTGCTACGGCTATTTGCCCAAATAAGGCAATAAATGGGTATAAGAAAAAATTCAATTTCAACATATTGTAATAAGTTTGTTGCAAATAGAGTAATGCAATTATTACACCAAAAATGATAAACGCAGAAAAATCAGGGAGTAATACGGCGCAAAAAAGGGTAAATATCAACATATAACCATAAAAAAGGGAGAAATATCGTTACGATAAATCTCCCAAATTGTCTTAATAAGTGATGGTATTAGACGGATTCGAGGTACTGCGCATAGCAATATCCTTCTTCATTATCTTTGGTTCTTACCAGCCACCATTGGTCATTTGCTTTACTGATCAATGTGATAATTTCGCCTTTCGCCGCTTTTCCGACAATAGGCTGATCTGTCCCGGGCCCCTTTCGAATATTCAGGTTACTATTCTCCGTAACCACTTTCACTTGACTTCCCGGTACTTCTGTAGCTACATCAACATTCAAAACGACATCACCGGCCTGAAAATTTGGATCTATATTTCCGTAAATCTCCCATAGCTTATTTTTTACGTCTGCACTAGGTGCGGTACCCCTAATCTGAAGTACACCATCCATTTCAGCGTAATTTAAATCGTTAACGCCTGAAGATTGTGCAGTATCCAATAAAACTTTATATTTTTCTTGTAATGACATAATTTCCGTTATTTTATTTTTTAACAACAATACCACTCAAATCCACTTTCTTCGGATTTAGATTATCCAAACCCTGCTTCAGTGTAACAATCTTTGTTTGCTCCAATGTCCCTGTTACCGAAATAACACCATCTTTGACACTCGCTTGAACAGAAGGGAAATCTTTCATAAACGTGTTTACAGCCGCACCGAGTACAGCATCATTATTCGATGTTTCAATAGGCGCTGGAGTTGTCGCTACAGGTGCACTCACAATAATATTATTCTGAATGGACTTAACATCCTTATCTCCCGCTGTCTTAGCAATTGTTTCGATTTGCTGCTTTTCTTCTTCTGACGCGACAGTTCCGCTTAGGATTACTTTTCCTTTTTCGACTTCAACGTCTACAGTTTTACGCCCCGTAAGTGCATTTTCTATCTTTTCTTCCAATTTATCATCCGATAAACCCGATTTGCATGCAGAAAAAGAAAGTGCTGCAGATACTGCCAAAAGGCAAAATGTTAATTTGTAAAATTTCATATGCTCAATATTAATTTATGATTTCCAACAATATCCTTAACAAACTGCTCGATCAATTGTTTGTCAGATAATTTTTAAACAGCAAATCACTTGTTGAAACCTAATTATATCCTTAATTTTAAAAGAAAAGGTGTAACAAGTTTTTGCATATGACATAGGGATTCAAATCGAATAAATAGGAATTATGGGATTTTTGGACAATATTTTTGGCAAGAAAGAAAATAAAAAAGATAGCATACAGGATTTCTGGAGTTGGTTCATAAAAAACGAGCAGACTTTTTTCCAAACAGTAAAAAATAGTGATGACATCGATCAGAATTTTTTCAGCAAACTTTCTCCAAAAATTGACCCACTTCGAAAAGAGCTCTATTTTTTAACAGGGATGTATAACGATAATATAGCTGAACTTGTCATCACCCCCGACGGAGTTGTAAAAAATATCGCATTTGTTGAAGCCTTGGTAGATGCTGCGCCTACCCTTCCAAACTGGAAATTCACAGCTTTAAAACCAGCAATCGAAGATATGGAGAAATTCAAAATAACCATGTATGGGTTCTCTTTTGATATTAACGCGATGTATTTTTATCCTATTGAACATAAATATCGTCCCGATGATGTCGATATTGTTATTGTCCACCCCGATTGTACGGAGGAAAACAAAGCTCACATCGCTCATGGGGTTGAAATCTTCTTGGATAATTATATCGGTGAGCTAAATTCTATCATCACCATTGACAATTTAAATGTCATTTCAAGCCAGCAAGCAACCGGAGAACTTATTCCACTAATCAAATTAAAAGACTATTTGGTGTGGCGGGAGAAAGAATTTATTGAAAAATACACAGATATTCGACACGAAACCGAAAATGATTCCTACACCGCTTTTGAAGGCCAGATGGAAAATGACCTACCTATTTTAGCCATAATAAACACCACATTATTAAACTGGGACGGAAAGGCCTCACATCCTTGGATCGTAACATTGCGGATCAATTATGACGGAACTGCCACAAACGGTATGCCTGACCAGAAAACATACGACTTAATGGATAAATTTGAGGATGAACTCATGGTTAGTCTCCCACATGATATTGGCTATCTCAATATTGGCCGGGAAACTGCGGACAATTTAAGGGAAGTTTATCTCGCTTGCACGGAATTTAGAAAATCATCCCAAACGATAGATCAGTTAATAACACAGTATCAAAATCAGCTCCAGATAGACTATTCGATCTATAAAGATAAATATTGGAAATCGTTTGAGCGATTCAACAGAACAGTGGAATAACGATATAAACCGCTAAAAATAGATAAGCCCTCCTTTTATGAACAAGAAAGTGTTTCTAAGAAATGAATAAACTTACTGCACTGATGATCATCATCGGGATCGGTTTGATCGCTTTTAAGATATCCAGAAATAACGGGCTCGTTGCAGAGCACACTAATGACACGGCCTTATCGGACCAAGAGCGATATAATAAAGCTCTCGATCAGGTCAAAAGCCTCGTTAAAAATGAAGAAAAATACAATAAAGAGATTGCTTTTCTTCTCGACATGAAAAGATCTTCGGGTAGAAATCGTTTTTTTGTTGTCGACCTTCAAAACAACCGGATCCTGGATCAAGGTTTGGTATCCCATGGCTCAGGATCGGAAACTGGAAAAGCCGGTCAATTAAAATTCAGTAATACGGAAAACTCTTATGCTACTTCATTGGGCATCTACTCGATCGGCTCATCTTACAATGGCCGCTTCGGAAAGGCTTACAGGTTATATGGACTGAAAATTCCAACAGCAATGCCTACAGCAGAAATATTGTTTTGCATAAATATGACAGCCTGCCTTACGATGAACAGGTTGCTCCAATATGTTTGAGCCAGGGCTGTCCGATGGTGAATGTAAAATTCTACGAAAGATTGCAGGCTGTTATTGACCCTTCTCCAAAACAGATCATCTTAACTATTTATTATTGATCCATTTTCAGCCCCAATGTTCCGACCAGATCCAATAAAGCTTGGTAAGGACTTTCAGATGTGATCAGGGATTTTAACCAGGCAATGAATCCGAGCACAAATAAATCTTGATTTTCGACATCCTGAGCCATATTATCAATGGCGGTAATAAAAGCTTTATTTTTTACAATTGCAGGGTTTTGCAGATACTTTTCAACCAGTTTTAAAAAATGGACAACTCGGCCTTCCCGTACCGTTTCCAAATATTTTTTATACCGACGTCTAAAGCTTTTCACACGCGAAAACGCCAGTTCAATATCCCCAAATTGAATATGGATTAATATTTCCAACAAACTCTTGCGAATCGTCCAGAGCATGCCCATTTTCTTCTCATACCAAGCATCCGTCCGAATCAATTTCCTTAATTCTGTCAATGCTAGTTTATCTTGAAATTGTGTCAGAAACATAACTAGACATAATTGTAAGTCAGCAAGATCAGTCTCACTGGACTTCAATGTTGATTGTTCGATCCCAAGTCTTAAAATAGCAAGGGCTTGTGCCCCTTCACCCATATAATGGTAGTTTAAGGCCTTTAATAAATAATAACGTAAATGAAATTGAGTACGAAGCACTGTTCCTTGAGGACAGCCCGCAATTAACTGTTCTAAATATGTTAAACTTTCATCAAATAACCTATTCCGTAAATTGAAATTAGCGAGGTAATAGAGAATATGCAGGTAGTAAAACGAATGATGCACTGAATTTACCTTTTGCCGTGTTATAAATTCGTTACTTATGTTCAAAAATGACCGAACCAACGTATAATTCTGATGGATCATTGCGTATTCATTAGCGATAAACAAAAGCTGATAAAGCGACTTAAAAGACAATAATTCGCGCAATGAAATATCATATTTACCGATGGTATCAAGCACTAATTTATTCAGATCTACAATCTTTCCTTTTAAATGGATATCCTGCAATTCGACTCTAAGAAATGCATAAGCAATTTGAAACTTTGCTTCCTGCTGCATTTTATGTTGATTTACCCTAAAACGATCTACCAATAGCTCCAAATCAGGATTGGAGTCCAAGTAAGCATATTGCAACCTAACTTGTAAGATTTCATTGAGCAAGCTAAATTGCTCTAGAAGTAACGCTTTTTGTTCAGCACGCTGTAAGCATTTAAAGCCCGGTTTTATCAAATGATTCTCCAACAGGAAACGGCCGACGATCAGCAACCTCAGCGCTTCATGCGCTTCACTATTATCCCGTTCAAAAGTCTTGTTTGAAATAAAAAATAAAAGACTGTCATGCAATCGTTTCCTTAGTGAGTGATAAGCATCTTTATTTTTTGAAGAACCATAAAGTTTTTTTAATCTATTTATATCATCAGTTTCTAAAATTTCAAACAACCTGATATTCTTGACATCGTTCCGTTTGTTTTTCTTTTTTAAAAACCCTTTAAAGTCTTTAATATCTTCATGATTTAATGTACCAATAAGCTCTACAATTGAATCCATATTTTCAAATTTACACGAAAATCAAATATAGTCAACAAAAATATATCATCAGTATTTCAGATAATATGATTTTATTTTAGCTCAGTCCCTTCTGATATTTGAACCAACAAATAATAAAAACAACATTAAAAAATAAAAATTATGGAACCGCTAAAAAACATGATTGAAGAAAAAATTTCAAAAAAGGATTCAAACACAAGAAATCCTTTCAAACCAACAGGAGCCTTCATTGGCGCATCCTGGACCGCTTTACTGGTGGGAACTATTGGTTATTGCATCGGTTTATGGAATGCTTCAATGGCATTAAATGAAAAGGGCTACTATTTTACGATTCTATTATTTGCCTTATTTGCTGTCATTTCTGTTCAGAAAAGTGTCCGGGATAAAGCCGAGGGGCTTGCTGTAACTGAACTTTATTACGGCTTAAGTTGGTTTGCAACCATTGCCGCCGTAGTCTTACTTGTGGTGGGGTTATGGAATGCTGATTTACTGCTGAGCGAAAAAGGGTTTTATGCCATGTCTTTCTCACTAAGCATATTCTCGGCGATTGCTGTTCAGAAAAATACACGGGACGCGAAGCTTATCGACGATAATGAAATAAAACTTTAGCGGTTTGCCGATCCTGCGGCCACTGTTTCGACATGCCGCAGGATTTATTGCAGATCATTAGAGATAAAAGAAAAAGTCATATCAAAAAGCTATTTTTTTAATTTGAGCAATGAGATGGCCTTTTCTTTGGTTATTGTCTGCTTATTTATTGGTGATCGTTTGATTATTTATTGCTTATCCTAGGCCATTTCTTCGGACTTTCTAGGGCCTGGCTTGCTTCTGCGGTGCTATATCCTTGCTATTTCTCTGGTATTTCGTTGCCTTTTCGTTGCTATATTGACCATAAAACAGTAATGAAAAAGTAAGTAAACGGCAATAGAGGTCCTATGTTGCCTGGCCATAAAAAAATCCAACCAAAAGACATCTGAATGAAAAAACTGCACTATTTTGAAAACAGATTTAAAGATTGATGGGATTGCGCTATTTAGACTACGGGGAGAAAAAATGAAAATGTACTTCCAGCACCATACTCACTTTCCACTGTAATACCCCCGCCCATACTTTCAATAAATTCTTTGCTAATGCTCAGCCCTAAGCCTGTGCCTTCTTTTTTTGTCTCGGGAATACGGAAGTATCGTTCAAAAATTTTGTCAAGATATTGTGCTGCGATCCCCGGCCCCGTATCCTGCACACTTATCAATACCCCCGACTCGCGCTTGCTGACTAGAATAGAAACTGAAGTCCTTTCATTGGAATACCGGATTGCATTAGACAGCAAATTTGTCAATACCCAGGCCGCTTTTTCACTATCTGCCATAACCAGCGGCAAATCTTCCGCTACATGCACATCAACATGAATTCCCCGCTGTTCAGCCATAGACCTATTGGCCAATACAGCATATTCTACTATTGGTGCTACAGCAACTGGAATCAGTTTCATCTGAATTGCACCACTTTCTACCTGAGTCATATTCAACAGCTCCCCAGTGATACGTAGCAAACGATCTGTGTCGTCGGCAATGCTAGCGAGCAATTCTTTCTGTTCGTCATTCAACGCACCGACCTGCTTGTTTTCTAACAACTGGACTCCCATTCTTATTGAAGCAATCGGTGTTTTCAACTCATGAGAAACTGTTCCGATAAAATTTGTTTTGGCGACATCAAGCTCCTTGAATGTGGTTATATTCTTTAATAAGATAAACTGGCCTATAAATTGAAATTCACTTTCTCCCGTTGGAATAATATTGATAGGGATAATCTCTTCCTCAAAATAACTCTCCCTGCCATTGACAAATACCTTAATCGGGTCAGCATTCGTTTTCTCTGGGTGCTTATGGAATAGCTTACCTATTAACCAATCCACCAAATTGTTAGACAGAGCAATGTCCTGCAATTTTCTGCCCTCAAAATCAATCAGTTTTACACCGGTAATCAGACAGGCTTGTTCATTCGCAAAAAGTACTTTTCCCTCTTCATCAACCCCAATAACCGCATCGTGCATATTAGCTATTAATGCTTCAATCCGTTTTTTGTACGCCAATATTTTCCCCAACTTACTTTCGGAATATTCTTCAAGCTTTTGAGCCATGGTATTAAAGGACTGGGCCACAAGACCAAATTCATCTTTTTGCTCAAAATGCAGGCGTCGTCGATAATTTCCATTGGCGATCTGCTGTATGCTCTCCGTCAATTGAGCAATTGGATTTGCGATTGCCGCAGGAAGATTGATAAGCAGCACAAAAGCAATCATAAAACAAATCGCTCCCGCTACCGATATGGCTAAAATAGCTTTTTCCGCCGTGTCATCTGCAATTTTACTTTTGTGCTCAATGGCCTCCATATTCAGATACATCAATTGAGATATATCTTTCCGTAGATCAGCTATTAAAGCAAGATCTGACGGGCGCTGTTGGAGTGCCGAAAAATGCAAACTCACACGTGCGGTGGCTTCTTTTTCTCCATTTTCGGTCATATTTTGCTGTTGCAATTTTAAATTATGCGCAAAAAGCTCCAGCCCGCTCAAGTCGCTATGAAGTTGCTCCAAAGCAAGCAGCATATTTCTTGAATAATGAAGTGTATTGTAGTTTGCAACTAAAATATTATTGGTATCTTGTTTTAAACGACTGATTTTCCAGCCACTTAAAACGGCCAAAAACAGGATCATGAAAAATAAAAAACCTACGCCGAAAGTCAGTTTTGCCTTGAGTTTCATTGTATTTTATACTCCTCAATTTTTCGATACAAGGTGGCTACACCGATCTCCAACAAGCGCGCTGCTTCTGCTTTATTTCCATTTGTATGCTGTAATACGCGCTGAATGTGCTGGCGTTCTACAGTTGTCATGGAAAAACTGGAGGATAGCCCATCGTTGGCTTTCAAGCTATTTACACCAAAAGGAAGACTTCCAACATCGAGCTGTCCATCTTCGCTCAATATGACACTGCGTTCAATCACATTTTTTAATTCACGGATATTTCCCCGCCACACATTTCGTTCGAGCACGGCAACAAATTCAGCTGTCATTTCTAAAGGCTTGAGATTCGATTTTAGTGCAAAGATATCGGCGTAATATTGGGCTAACAACCGAATGTCCTGAACACGTTCGCGCAAAGGCGGTAGCTGTATCGTAAAGACCGATAGCCTATAAAATAAATCACTTCTAAAATGCTCGGCATCAATTTCAGCTTCAAGATCCCTATTGGTTGCGGCAATAATACGGACATCCACTTTTGTTGGCCTGGAATCACCGACTTTTAAGAATTCCCCAGTCTCCAGTACACGCAGAATTTTGGCCTGAAGTTCAATCGCCATCTCCCCGATCTCATCCAAAAAAATCGTCCCCAAATGCGCCTCTTCAAAAAGGCCACGCTGGTCTTTTGTTGCGCCCGTAAACGCGCCTGCTTTATGTCCGAACAATTCATTTTCCAACAGATCCTTCGTGAAAGCCGCACAATTAATGGCAACAAAGCTACGTTCCTTCCGCGGACTAGCTTGATGGATCGCCTGTGCAAACACCTCTTTACCTGTCCCCGTTTCCCCGGTTAAAAGCACGGTCGTATTCGTAACAGAAACTTTTTGAGCCAAAGCGATTGCAGATTTTATCGCAGCAGAACTTCCTATAATTTTATCGAATGAGAGCCTATCGCCCAACTGCTTTTCCAACTGTCTTACCCTTCGGGCGAGCGCAACTTTCTCACAGGCATTATAGAGTAAGGGAATAATCCTGTTGTTGTCATCACCTTTGGTAATATATTCAAATGCACCATTTTTAATTGCCTTAACCCCATCTGGAATATTGCCATAGGCAGTCAACAGTATAATTTCAACAATAGGGAAACGTTCCTTGATCAATTTTGCGGCTTCCACCCCATTACCATCCGGCAACTTGACATCACACAATACAACATCAATATCGAAAATATCAAGCTTTTTCAAGCCAGATTTAATATCAGCGGCCTCGATTACCTCAAAACCTTCCAAAGTAATGATCTTAGCGAGCAGTTTGCGAAGTTTCTCTTCGTCATCTATAAGAAGTACTCTATTCACCATGTTTTTTTTCAAAATTACGATTTGTTAAACGCAAAAGGCAATAATATACACTCAAAATTCTGCCTATTATCCTATATTTTCGTAGCTCAGCACTCAGGAATTTGACTGTAGATCAAAAACAAACTTTTTGAGATCAAAAATAAAGCTGTATATTTGCAATACTACAACACAAATAAAACTGTATGTAAGATTAAAATTCTTTATAACGTCATCAAATCCAACGATAAATAGCTTATCGAAATGGTTCGTTTTAACATTTAAAGAATTTTAGCATGATTTCATTACAACAGATATCCTATATACATCCTAATAAAGATTTATTGTTTGAAAACATAAGTCTATCGATCAATTCTCAAGAGAAAATAGCTTTAATTGGCAACAATGGTGTTGGTAAATCCACCTTACTGCGTATGATGTCCGGAGATCTATCTCCCAGTACCGGAAGCATACACAGCGATACCCCTGCATTGTACATTCCGCAAGTGACCGGACAGTATGACGAGTTTACTGTCGCTCAAGCTTTGGGCATTGACAAAAGACTGGAAGCATTATATGCTATTCTAGCCGGCAATGCTTCGGAACAAAATTTCAATGATCTTCAAGATGACTGGACACTGGAAGAAAGATGTCAGGAGGCCTTCGGGTATTGGAATTTACCAGAAATTCATTTGAAACAGAACATGTCCGATCTTAGCGGTGGACAAAAAACTAAAGTACTTTTGGCCGGCATTCAGATTCACGCTTGTGAGCTTATTCTTCTGGATGAACCCAGTAATCATTTGGACTTTGACAGCAAAAAGCTGCTTTATCACTGGATGGAGTCTTCCAAGCAAACCATCGTTGTCGTCAGCCATGATCGAATGCTCCTCAACCTCCTGGAGGATACCATTGAGATGACTGCAAATGGCATCAAACGGTACGGTGGAAACTACGCATTTTATGAGTCGCAAAAAGAAGTAGAACGCCATGCTTTGCAACAGGATATACAGCATCAGGAAAAGGCAGTCAAAATCGCAAAAGAGAAAGAAAGAGAAACCATTGAAAGGCAAAATAGATTAAACAACCGTGGTCAAAAAAAACAAGAGAAAGCAGGTGTGGCCCGTATTATGATGAATACATTACGGAACAATGCGGAAAGAAGCACGGCCAAAATCAAGAGTGTTCACCAAGACAAAATCAGCGATATCCAATCCAACCTCCAAGAGCTTAGGAGTACCAAAGCTGCATTGGATGAAATCAAAATTGATTTGGGAAACAGCTTTTTCCCACTCGGAAAAAGCATTATCAAAGCCACAGATATCAATTTTAAATACAATTCAACTGAACTATGGAAGGATAATATTGACTTCCAGCTATTCAGTGGAGACCGCGTTATTTTAAAGGGCTCCAATGGTTCAGGCAAAACTACATTGGTTAAATTGCTCTTAGACCGGCTCACTCCTACACAAGGTCAAATTGACCGACATAGCTTTAGCTTCATCTACCTCGACCAAGAGTATTCACTTATCGATCTGCAGCTGAGCGTTTATGAACAGGCCCAAAATTACAATAACGAATCTTTACCAGAACACGAAATCAAAATTAGACTCAACCGTTTTCTATTCGGGAAAGATGACTGGGACAAATCCTGTAAATTTCTAAGTGGCGGCGAGAAAATGCGTTTGATCCTGTGCTGTCTAACAATTAAACAGCAGGCCCCCGACCTGATCATATTGGATGAGCCCACCAATAATTTAGATATCCAAAATATTCGTGTACTTACACATGCAATTCAAGGTTACAAAGGCACACTGCTTGTAATTTCTCATGATGAAATATTTCAGCAAGAGATTGGGATAGATAGAACAATCAACTTAAAAAATTAAGTTAGATCAAGCGATAACCGATATTTCTTGTGCGAGTAATATCAGTATCATTTTACTTTGAGCCCCAACATCATGCTCGCTGCATTCAAATAATCAACACGACATTTGTAACAATCTTCTATTCTTTATTTAGAAACTTGCTAAAACGATAAATTAAATTGGAAAAAAATAAAATTTTATCAATATATTCACGATGATTTTAAACATGAAACAATAACCATCAATTAATTGAACCGTCCCATAGATAGAAAAATCGCTCAAGAAAAATATATCTCATAGGTTATTCAATTAATTACTCAATTTAATTATGTCAAATTATCAAATTAAAGAGAATCCCGAATTGTTTGACGCGATCGTAGTTGGCTCTGGTGCTGGCGGAGGTATGGCCGGATATATCCTGGCACATGCAGGCCTTAAAGTATTGATGCTGGAGGCTGGTCCATTTTATGATCCGGCAAAAGATTCGTTACAGTTACGTTGGCCATGGGAGTCTCCACGAAGAGGAGCAGGTACCACACGGCCTTTTGGCGATTTCGACGCGGCATTTGGCGGCTGGCAGTTGGAGGGCGAGCCTTATAGTAAAGTAAATGGAACCGAATTCGAATGGTTCAGAGCAAGAATGCTGGGGGGGCGAACAAATCACTGGGGACGTATATCTCTACGTATGGGACCGGACGATTTCAAACCAAAAGATGGGGTCACGGACGAATGGCCGATTACTTACGATGAAGTCAAACCATTTTATGATCGTGTAGACCGCATGATCGGTATATATGGAACAGCGGAGGGTATACATAACGAACCAGACGGCATTTTTATGAAACCTCCAAAACCTCGACTCAACGAATTGTACATCGCAAAAGGTGCCAAGAAAGCAGGTGTACCTGTCATTCCGGGACGCGGTGCCGTACTGACCGAGGTCTCCAAAGACATTAAAGACAGAGGTACCTGTTTCTATTGTGGACAATGCGGCCGTGCATGTAAAGTATATGGAGATTTCTCATCATCATCTTGTCTGGTGATTCCGGCAATGAAAACCGGAAATCTAAAAGTGATCGACAATGCGATGGTTCGGGAAGTATTGACCAATGACGAGGGCTTGGCTATTGGAGTTTCCTATGTTGACACAAAAGATTTACAAGAATATACCGTAAAAGGAAAAACGGTCATCCTTGGGGCTAGTGCCTGCGAGAGTGCCCGGATTATGCTAAATTCAAAATCAAAATCGCACCCCGGCGGTGTGGGCAATAGTAGTGGATTAGTCGGCAGATATCTCCATGATTCGACCGGAGCCAGCCTGTCTGGATATTTACCTCAACTTCTCGATCGTAAGAGATATAACGAAGACGGAGTGGGAAGTGTCCATATCTATTCACCATGGTGGGAAGACAACGCAAAACTGAATTTCCCAAGAGGTTATCATATTGAATATGGCGGTGGTTTGCATATGCCATCCTATGGCTTTTTAAACTGGGTACCAAACGTAAATGATGCCGGAAAAGCTACCAATGGAAAAACGAAAGCGAAAGGCGGATATGGTACAGCACTGAAAGAAGATTTCCGCAGCTACTATGGGGCAAATGTTGGCATGGCAGGTCGCGGTACAGCATTGGCAAGAAAAGATAATTATTGTGAAATTGACCCTAACCAAGTTGATAAATTTGGTATCCCGGTACTCCGCTTTAATTACAAATGGGCAAACGAAGAGATAGCGCAAGCCAAACACATGCAAGAAACATTTCAGTCCATTATGCATGAAATGGGTGCTGTCATTACGTCTAAAATTCCGGGTGCAGACACTTTATATGGTTTGGAAGCTCCGGGAAAGATTATTCACGAAGGAGGTACAACCCGAATGGGCAACGATCCTAAAACTTCCGTGTTAAACAAATGGGGACAAGCCCATGACTGCAAAAATCTCTATGTCGTGGATGCAGGTCCATTTGTACAACAAGGTGATAAAAATCTTACATGGACAATTCTGGCTTTATCAATGCGCACAGCAGAATATATATTACAAGAAAAGAAAAAATTAAATGGTTAAAGCATGAATAGAAGAGAATCTCTAAAAGCATTGGGTTTTATTGCGGCTGGATCTGGTCTTTTAACCGCAGCTTGTAATTCCAAAGATGCCAAAAACACAACAACCGCAAATAATGCGGATAAATTACCTGGTGTCCAGGATTTTGAATATGAAAGGACAGCACAATTAAAAGCAGAAAAGTTTTTTGATGAACATGAAATGGCAACAATTACTGTTTTAGCCGATATCATTATTCCAAAGGACAGCACATCAGGAAGTGCTTCGGAAGCAGGAGTTCCCGATTTTATCGAGTTTATTGTCAAAGATTTACCCGACAATAAGATCCCGATGCGCGGCGGTCTACGTTGGCTGGATCTTCAGTCTAAAAGACGGTATGGTAATGTATTTATAAAATGTGACAGCAAAGATCAACTTGCACTCATAGATGAAATTGCTTATCCTGAGCTGGCAAAACCAGAAATGCAACAGGGCGCCGCATTCTTTTCTTTGATGCGCAATCTGACTTCTTCCGGATTTTATACCAGTGAGATAGGTATTAAAGATATAGGGTATGCGGGCAATAAACCGGGGGTCTGGAACGGTGTTCCAGACGATGTACTGAAAGAACATGGTTTTGATCCAAGTAAATTTTTCGGATAAAATAAAAAATCCTTTCCAAGTTTTTGGAAAGGATTTTTTTATTTAAACAGTATACTTATTGATCTACGCATCGTTCTAACACTTTATTTATTGTTCTTGTGTTACTTCCGTCGGCTCTGGAGCTTTATCAATTAATTCCATAAACTGATCCAACTTTGGTGTAATAATAATCTGCGTTCTACGGTTACGCTGTTTTCCAAGAGCAGTTGAATTATCAGCAACAGGATTATACTCGCCTCTACCGCCAGCTGTCAATCGCTTAGGATCCACACCGTATTTAGTCTGCAAAGCTTGAACAACAGAAGATGCTCTCAGCGTACTCAAATCCCAGTTGTTTCGGATATTTGGTTTTGAAATAGGATCTGTATCTGTATTACCTTCAATCAATACTTCATAATCTCTGTAATCCTGGATAATCTTCGCTATTTTGCTCAGCGTCATGTCAGCACGATCACTGATCTCATAGCTACCAGACTTGTACAGCATATTATCCGCAAGTGATATATATACTACCCCTTTCAAGACCTGAACATCAACCTCCTGTAATTCCTCACGGCTCAGTGATCGAGTCAGGTTATTTGTCAATACCAAATTCAACGAGTCAGACTTGTTCTTTGTTTCAACAAGATGTTTGATATACTTATTCGAAGCATTGATTTCATCAACAAGTTTGGAAATATTGACATTTCCCTGAGAGTTTTGATTGATACTCTTATCCAGTGAACCTTGTAGCGCAGCATAGGCCGCCTTAAGGTCAGCATTATTTTGTCGTTCTGAAGCCAATTGATCTTCCAAACTCTTAATCCTTGACCGACTTTCAGTCAATTGAAGTTGACTATCCTGATATTGCGTCTGCAAGGTTTTGTACTCCGTCTGCAAACCTACATATGTTTTTTTACTGACACCACATGCCGTAAAAAGTAAACTTGCGGTCAGTATGGACATCGGAAAAACTATATTCTTCATAGCATTCTAATTTTGTAGATGTTGAATTAATTCGTCGAACTAAGATAAAGCAATATTTCAGCCAAAAAAAGAGCATCCCATTGAATTAACATCCTTTAACGTCTATTGTCCAAGTTCCTTTAAATCAACCGTAGAGAATATCTGCTCCCCTTTCAGATAGGGATTGGCTCCTTTCAGGTAACTGTAAATAATTGATTTTGCTTCTTCATTCGGTAACTTATGCAGATTTTTGACAAGGAAGTTTTTATCTTCGATAATATTATCTTTGTACCCCAAAAATGAAGGCGCATGAACCTGTACACTCCATCGAATAAACCGGGCTTCAATATGATTGGGATTATCTTTAATCAA
Organism: Sphingobacterium sp. HMA12; assembly: GCF_002933815.1. Classification (GTDB taxonomy): domain Bacteria; phylum Bacteroidota; class Bacteroidia; order Sphingobacteriales; family Sphingobacteriaceae; genus Sphingobacterium. The sequence continues at coordinate 86,248 of NZ_BEYR01000001.1, read as the reverse complement.
TTCTTCCAAATGCTTCTTACCTTCTTTAAACTGACCGACTTTTTTAAAGGGGTTACCCATGTGTTTAGCCATTAATATCTCATAAGCTGCCCGGTAAACTTTTTCTGTAGTAGATTTAGCACCTTCTTCGAGTAGCTCAAAATTCCGTTCACATAGATCCTCATCTTTAACTGCCTCAGCATAATCTTTCCGGATCTTATCAATATTCAACTGCTGCCCCATCCCCATCTTTGCCATTGTAAACAAAAATACTGTCAATACTATTCGTGTCATCATAATTATAAATCAGGCTATTTCAAAAAAATCATTTTCCGATTTAAATTACTAAAAAAATCGAATTCAAATATTAATTTTCAATTATCATACCACAAAGCCTAAAGCTTCATGTCATGATATGACTACAATAGTCTTTTTCGCAGCCAAAATTTTTTCTTAAAGGATATTTTTAACGCATTTTTGCATCATGAAATTAGCGTTAACAACAAGCCCTATCTGGCTAAAAGTAAGTCTATCCATTATTTCCGGTATCTTATTGGGATGCTTATTAGGTGAAATGATTTTCAATCTCCTCATGTCTTAATTTGCGTCCGGAGAGGGCACAAAGAAAAACAACATACACACCGCTGCCAAACAAATCTTGTCTCCAATCTTGCCCAAAATAAAATTATTTTTAGTATATTGCTGATACCAATATAAATTTAAAGTGAGCTATGGAGATAAAAGCGGAGTATCAGATTTGGGACACTATAGTGAATAGTGCAAAAACTAAATTCGATTATAAGCATATTCGTGCTATGTTCAAAAAGGAAGATGACGAAATAACCGATAAATTTCTATTCCATATTATTGCAGGATTTGCCTGTGGTGAAAATCATCAAACGATCTCGACCAACTTATTCAACGAGTTGCAAAGTATACATTTCGAATGCAATGAGCAGCAAATCGATAAGTTTATTTCAGACAAACATGTTAAATTCAGTCCTGAGATCTACGCAACATACCTAGCGTTTTCGATGCTGGAAGATGGTGAAGATATCGATAATATTACCGAAGTCATTAATAATCTACTACAAATAGACAAATAATATTTTTAGAGCTATCGTTTAATTTTGGCCAAAAACTTATATTCGTAAATAAATTACGCCTAAGTTATGCGCCATTTTTTAACGCTATTTTTTATATTTTATTTTTGTCCAACTATATTTGGTCAAAATTTTGAATTTGGGAGGATATCTACTTCGGATTTCTCGCCTACGCCACTCGACAGTAATGCCGATGCTATCGTTTTAAAAGAATTCGGACAAAGTTCGGTCTTCGTCGATGACTATGACCACCGGGTAAAATTAATGCATGAGTATCATGTACTTATTCGCATAAATAATAAAGAGGGATTTAAAAAAGCTAATTTCGAAATACCATCCTACAAAAGAGGCAGTTATATACGTGACCATCTGGACGAATTAAAAGCTGTTACCTACAACTTGGAAAATGGACAGATCAATCGAACAGAACTTGAGAATAAAAAGGTTTTTAAAGAAAATTACTCCACTTACCTCGATCTGAATAAATTTACACTCCCCAATATTAAAGAAGGATCCATCATAGAAGTTTCTTATCGAACACTCGAACAGGATCTATTTAATTTTAAGACATGGGTATTTCAGGATGATATTCCTAAATTACAGAGCCAGTACATCGCTATTATACCAGCATCTTTTACTTATAATGTGGTATTGCGTGGCCCTTATAAACTGGACGACCAAAAAAAAGGAGAAGTTTTGAAGGAACATCTCTTTTTGGATGGGGTAAGAATGGATTGTTCAAAGCTCACCTATGCGATGTCCAATATTCCAGCTTTTATTGAAGAAGACTTTATGACTTCCCCAAAAAATTTTAAATCCGCAATATATTATGAACTCGAATCTATATTCTATCCAAGTACCGGGGTTAAAAAAACATTTAGTAAGACATGGAAAGATGTTGACACAGAATTAATGAATGAAAAAACTTTTGGTGGACAGCTGAAGAAAACAGAGCTATTCAAAACTACATTGTCAACGCTTTTATCTCCAGATGATTCAAAATTGATAAAGGCCAACAAAATCTACGACTATATCAAGAAGCAGATAAAATGGAATAACTACCACGGAAAATATGCAGAAAGCGGGATCGAAAAAGCGTTGGAAAAAAGAACTGGTAATATCGGTGATATCAATCTAGCACTGGTCACTGCCCTACAAGCTGCGAACTTAGATGCTTATCCAATTATTCTATCTACTAGACGAAACGGCAACCCTAATTCGCTATTCCCTGTATTATCTGATTTTGACTATGTCATCGCCTGCGTCGACATCGATGGGACGAAATATAAACTGGATGCATCGAACACCTATCTTCCTTTTGGCTCATTGCCACTACAATGTCTCAATGAACGCGGCAGAATCATATACTCCAAAAAAAGTTCAGACTGGTTTCCATTAGCTTCCGAGGAGATATCCGAACAATACTATACATTGATAGGTGTACTAAATGAAGAAGGTCAGATTAAAGGAACGCTTACCATAAGCAGTCAGGGCAATAAAGCACTCTTAAAAAGACAACATATCGCCAAATTCAACTCCCTCGAAGAATATTGGGAGAAAATGGATGAAGAGATGTCCAACCTCAGTCTTACGAATGCTAAAATTGAACATCTTAACGAGGTTGACCAGGTATTAAACGAGACATTTGATATTACACTCGAAGTCAATAAGCAACAAGGAAGTACTATATTATCGCTTGCGCCCAACGTCATCGATCGTATATCCTATAATCCGTTCAAAATCCAAGACCGTACTTATCCTGTAGATATGGGATTTAAATCTAAGCTTCAATATACTATCCAATTGGAAATCCCGGAACAATATGAAGTAACGGATAAACCACAAAACTTATCTTTAGCCCTTCCTGAATCCGCTGCGCGATATAAATATCTAACACAGCTAAATGGTAATAAACTGGAAGTTCTGGGAAGTCTTAGTTTTAACAAGCCCATATTCACGGTAGATGAATATTTCTCCTTAAAAGAGCTTTATTCACGTATTATACAACAGCAAAAATTAGATATTAGATTAACCACAAAAAAATGAAAACGTTAATTGCCAATTTAATCTATTTAATCCTTCCAATTGCCGCTATTGGACAAGATAACTACGATATCGCCAACATTCCAGGTCCGTTAAAAAGCCGGGCCGTAGCCACAGTCAGAAATGACAAAACCGTGGTGGAGGTAAAATCCCCAGAGCAAGTCACTGAAACAGTTACGCGCATCATTACCGTATATAATAAAAACGGAGATTACTATGCAGCCCTTCCGATACATTATAACAAATCAAATGAGATCAAGAGCATCAAAGGAGCGATTTATAATGAGATGGGGATATTACAGAAAAAAATAGCAAGCAAAGATTTTAAAGATCTTAGTGCTGTCGACAACAGTACGATGTTTGCGGATTCGAGGATGAAGCTTTATGTTCCAGATTACCACAGTTACCCCTATACAATTGAATATCAATACGAAGTCAAACATAAACAAAACTTGATTATTCCTTCATGGACTCCTGAAGTTTCGAACAATGTCTCGATTGAAAAAAGCAGCTATCAATTTATAACGCCCGTTGGCACTGAATTCCGCGTTGAGTCAAAAAACTATAAAGGTGATATTAAAGAAGAGAAAACAGACAAAACAGTCAGCAAAACCTGGAATGCGGGACAAATTCCTGCTAAAAAAGAGGAGTCTTATTGTCCCAATCCAAATCTAAAAAGAATAAGTGTATTGATCGTTCCTAAAAACTTTGTCTATTATGGAAAAGAAGGCAACTTTAACGACTGGAAAGAATACGGAGACTGGTTTACAACCAAATTATTGAGCAAAAAGGAAGATCTTACAGAAGCCTCAAAACAAAAATTCATATCACTTACAAAGAATGCTTCATCGGATCGGGAAAAAGCAAAAATTCTTTACGATTATTTGCAAAAAAACACGAGATATATCAGCATTCAGATCGGAATAGGTGGACTTGAACCTTTTCCCGCGTCTGAGGTTGACCGTTTAGGATATGGTGATTGCAAAGCCCTAGTGAACTATATGAAAAGTATGTTATCGGCAGTAAATATACCTTCTTACTATTGTATGGTAGAGGCCGGTAAACGCAAGGAAAATTTCCACAAAACATTTGCCAACGTACAGGATGGCAATCATGCAATCCTATGCGTACCCTTCAAAAATGATACGACCTGGCTTGAATGTACCAGTCAGAATCTTCCTTTTGGATTCCTCAGCAATTTTACCGATGACAGGGATGTCATCGCCTGCACAGAAAATGGTGGGGTGATTATGCATACCCCAAAATATAGTAATTCAACCAATCTCCAGCTTCGCAATGCTGACCTCACACTTGCTGATGACGGCAGTATAAAAGGTGCTTTAAACACGAAGTTTTATGGCACACAATATGAAAACCATATGGAGATACTTTTAGCGAACAACAATGAGAAAACCAAATTATTGGCCGAATATTATAATATCGACAATATCAATTTTGACCAGGTGAAATACTCCGAACACAAACAGGAGAAACCATTTATTGAGGAAAACCTAACGGTTTTCATTAAAAATTACGCCGTGAAAAATGGTAATAAAATGTTGATCCAACCCAATATTTTCAACACACAATCCAGCATTTCCGAGAATAAAAATCGTACAGAGGATATTTTTATAGAACGTGGATTTATTGACATTGACAGCATTAGCATCACACTCCCGGACAATATCGTAAAAAATATAACACCTGAACAAAAGATCATCGAAAAACCATTTGGTAAATATGAATTTAAATCGGAAATAAAAGGAAATAAACTATTAACGTATCGGAAATTGGAACTCTTCGAAGGAAATTATCCAGCAAGTAATTACGAAGATTTCTTTCAGTTTCATAAAGAAGTAAGCAGTTCCGATAAAGGCCGTTATAATCTAGGCATATTGTAAAAAGTATCAAAAATATTTACCGGAATATGAAAGTTGACAAACAATCAAATAAAGCAATTATTGTATATTAGCCACATGACAGAATACGCGGCAATTTTTGACATGGACGGGGTTATAAGCCACACAAATCCCTTTCATGCAGAAGCTTTCAGAGTTTTTTTTAAAAACCATAACGTACAGCAGGCTACTGAAGAAGAATTTGAACAGCACATGTATGGCAAACACAATAGCTATATCATGCAGCATTTTTTTAAACGACCAATATCTCCTGAAGAATTGCGTACGCTTGAATTTGAAAAAGAACAGCTCTTTAGAGTGATCTACAAAGAACATGTGGCTCCGATCAAAGGATTAATAGAATTTTTGAAAGATTTAAAAGACAAAGGATTTAAACTTGCTGTAGCAACATCTGCACCCAAGGAAAATATGGATCTGATCTTGGATGAATTAAATATCCGGGATCTTTTCTCGTCCACCTTAAGCAGCGAAGATGTGAAACTTCATAAACCACATCCCGAAGTTTACTTGAAATCAGCTGAAAATCTCGGTATGCCAATTGAAAAATGTATTGTATTTGAAGATTCCTTTTCAGGTATTACAGCTGCTAAGAATGCGGGTATGAAGGTTGCTGCTGTATTATCAACCCATAAACAAGAAGAGCTTCCTGTAAGCGATACTTATATCAGAAACTATACTGAAATTTCAGTAGCAAATGTGAAAGCAATGTTGCAGTAGAAAAATCTTGATTTGATAGCTCTTATTAAACTTTATCAAGATCATTTTGGTGATATAGCTGCTTAACTATAATTTGTGAAGTAAGCATAAACCTTTAAAGAAAATAAAATAGGGGCTTCTAAAAGAAGCCCCTATTTTATTTTAATCCCTTTTGAGACCAAATTTCTCAATTTTACTATAGAGATGGCTACGTTGTATATCGAGGTCATCTGCAGTCTTGGACACATTCCAATTATTCTTTTCTAATTTATATTTTATAAATTCTTTTTCCGCATGATCCTTATAATCCTGAAATGAATCAAACGAATCCATATCCAAACCATAATTTACTGTCCCCTTTTCATAGGCAACCCCACCTACGGGCTCACGCGAAGGATTAGCGAATGCAACAACATCTTTATCAGTAATGGATTTATCACTCAAAATAATTAGACGCTCGATCATATTACGTAATTCACGAATATTTCCTGTCCAAGGAAGATGGCTCAATTCTTTCATTGCAGCACTCGTTATTTCCTTAACAGGAATACCGTACTCCATGCATATTTCTTCACAAAAGTTGGTGGAAAGCAAAGGAATGTCATCAACGCGATCAATCAGTGCGGGCACATGGATTAAAATCACCGAAAGGCGGTGATATAAGTCCATTCTAAAATTCCCATCTTCAATTTCTTTTAGCAAATCTTTGTTGGTTGCAGCGACAACACGTACATTAACATCAATTTCCTTATCTCCTCCCACTCTGGTAATTTTATGCTCCTGTAATGCCCGCAATACCTTAGCCTGAGCAGAAAGGCTCATATCACCTATCTCGTCCAAAAACAATGTCCCACCACTAGCCTGTTCAAACTTACCTATACGTTGTTTAATCGCGGAAGTAAAGGAACCTTTTTCATGCCCAAACAATTCAGATTCAATTAATTCCGAAGGAATCGCGGCACAGTTCACCTCAATCAATGGTGCCTGTGAACGATTTGATTTTTCATGCAGCCAACGAGCCACAAGCTCTTTACCCGAACCGTTTGCTCCGGTAATCAATACTCTGGCCTCCGTTGGAGCAACACGATCTATTGTTTCTTTGATCCGTTTGATTGCCCCGGATTCACCCAATATATCCTTTGTCTTTGAACTGCTGACTTTACGTTTTAATACCTTGGTTTCGGTAACAAGCGAACTTTTATCCAATGCATTTCGAACCGTAATCAGCAACCGGTTTAGATCCAATGGTTTTTCCAGAAAATCGAAAGCACCCTTTTTTGCGGCCTCAACTGCTGTTTCAATCGTGCCATGACCGGAAATCATAATAAAAGGAATATCTGGACTGGTCTGATGTGCTTCAGACAGCACTTCCATTCCATCCATGTTATTCATCTTGATATCACATAGCACCAAGTTGATCTTTTCTTTTTTTAAAATATCTAATCCATCCCGGCCATTGTCAACATCTAAAATCGTGTAATCTTCATATTCCAAGATATCACGCAGAGAACTTCTGATGGCGCGTTCATCGTCAATGATTAAAATTGTACTCATAAATTCAGCGTTATGCTATTTTCAATTACGGAAATCAATATAAGGTTTTTTTAGCAATTAGCGAAAAAGAAGCAAACCTTGTAAGCCGGGTTCTGTAGACCACCGAAGTGGAATTTCTATCATTTATCTAGATTTGCCATCGCTGACAAACTCAATCAACCTACCCATTACGAATTCCAATAAATTGAAAGAAGACGAGCAGCCTTCAGATTTCGTAACCTATTTGGTCTTTCAACACACGAGGTTTACCGTAATATATGTTACCATATAAGACCGTAAGCTCTTACCTTACGTTTTCACCCTTACTCCGAAAAGCGGTATATTTTCTGTGGCACTTTCTGTCTGCTATTTGCATAGCATCCTTCCCGTTAGGAAGCGTGTCGCTCTATGTTGCCCGGACTTTCCTCTCCTCCCGAAAGAGCAGCGATAGAACCAGTTTGCTTCTGCGCAAAAGTAGCTATTTTACTTGGATAAACAGCGAATTTCCTTAAAAATTCAATGATGCTCCTTTAAAGCGTTGAAGACAATTAAAAATCACGCAGTCCCTTTGCGTAGATAACATAAAGTTTGTATTTTCATCTAAACTTCCATCAGCAAAAATATGGCATTAAATAAACTCGCACTTATCCGTTACAAAACAATAGACAACTGTCTGCGTCTAAGACACCGTAAGTGGACTTTAGAAGACCTAATGGAAAAAGTTTCCGATGCACTTTATGAGTTCGAAGGAATCAAAAACGGTATAAGCAAACGAACTATTCAGGGCGATATCCAGTTGATGAGAAGCAATAAATTGGGATATAATGCGCCTATAATTGTCACACATCGCAAATTTTACACCTACGAAGACCCAAAATACAGCATCAGCAACTCCCCTATTTCTGTTGGAGATATGCAAAAAATGAAGGAAGCTGTAGAGGTCTTAAAACATGTCAGTGGCTTTTCAAGCTTCGACGAAATGAGTGATATCGTCGCACGCCTTGAGGATAGTATACACACTAAAAAAGACAATCAACCCGCCATTATCCAAATGGAGAGCAACAATCTTTTGAAGGGGTTATCATTTATTAGCCTCCTCCATCAGGCGATTCGTGAAAAAACACCACTTCTCATCAGCTACCAGTCTTTCAAAGCAACACAAGGGCAGGACCTCGTCTTCTCACCCTATCTCTTAAAAGAATATCGTAACCGGTGGTTTCTGATTGGCCATCATAAAAAAAGCGAGGGCTTGATGACACTTGCGTTGGACCGAATTGATACGATTGAGGAGATGGGTAAAAATTCATACATCGCCTATACAGGAATAGATTTTGAACGATACTTTTCCGATACCATAGGCGTTACTAAAACACAAAAAGATCGTGGCCAACGTGTGATACTAGAGATCAACGCGAGAAATACACCTTATGTGGAAACCAAACCGCTACACTCCTCCCAGCAGATTTTAGACAAAAAGAAGGACGGATCAGTCTTAATCCGCATTGATGTCGTCCTGAACTTTGAATTGGAGCGGGAAATTTTAGGTTTTGGTGAAGCGATTAAAGTATTGGCTCCGCGCAATTTACAAAGTCGGATAAGACAACGTCTAACTGCAGCAGCTCAATTATATCTAGATCGGTCGGAATAGCCAACTGATACCGCACAGAATCAGCACGCTTCTAATCATCTTTCGTAAAAATCTGGATTTAACGGTATTGAACTCCTTATTGTTCCTCAGCTCACCTTCAAGACATTTCCCCAGTAAACCAGAGATTTACCTTGGGCACTAAATAGCTTGCGCAATCACATAGCCACTTGCCCAGGCCCATTGGAAATTATAACCGCCAAGCCAGCCTGTAACATCAACAGTCTCACCTCCAAAATAAAGACCGGGTATTTTCTTGGATTCTAATGTCTTGCCACGCAGTTCCTCTGTAGAAACACCACCACGCATCACCTCGGCTTTATCATATCCTTTATCACCTGCAGGTTTTACTTTGAAACGATGGATCGTATCGACAATCACCTTAGCGTCAGCTTTACTCAAGGATGCTATTTTGATATCCAATGCAAGGAATTTGCCGAGCGCGTCCACCAGCTTTCGACTAAAATAGTCATTCAGCAGTTGTGAAACAAGCCTCTTTCCGCCGACTTGGCGCTCTTGTTTGATAAGATTCTCTAAATTAAAATTAGGTAGCAGATCAAGGATAATTTCCTGCCCCGGCCGCCAATAACTTGATATCTGAAGAATTGCCGGACCACTTAATCCCCAGTGCGTAAACAGAATATTCTCTTCAAAAGACATTCCGGCAACAGATACTTTGGAGAACAAGGAATTCCCAGACAACGAACTATACCAGTCTGCATCTTTTCCCGTGATTGTCAAAGGGACCAATGCAGGAGCCGTAGCGACAAGCTCCAAGCCAAACTGTTTTGCAATACGTAATCCAAAATCAGATGCGCCCAGTTTTTGAACCGGAAGCCCCCCTGAAGCAATCACCAACTTTTTAGTTTTATACTGATGCGCTCCTTTTGGATTTTCTACATGGACCGTAAATCCATCAGCGTTCTTTTCCACCGATTTCACGAGCGTATGGAGTGCAATATCCTGCTCAGTCTCGTGCATAATTTTCAGGAACACCGCAACAATATCCTTAGCTTTATTGGTTTCGGGAAACAGTTGCCCTAAAGTTTTTTCCTGCCCGCTGATACCATATCCTTCGAAAAAATCGATGGTATCTTCGACGGTCCATTGCTTAAATATCCCGTGCAAAAAATCTGGGTTGTCCGAGATAAAATTAGCAATTGTAGTTCCGGTATTCGTATAATTGCATCGTCCGCCACCTGAAATCAAAATCTTTGCCCCGGCCTTATCATTGCGCTCCAAGAGCAAGGTTTTCTTCCCCAACAATCCGGCTTGCGCTGCACACATCAAACCACAGGCACCAGCCCCAATGATAATCGCATCGTATGTCTTCACAATCGTATATTAATAAGCAATCAATTGATCTTCAACCGAAACAACACATCGTTCCAATTGACTTTGGTACCCAAGTTCGATGATACGAATTACATCTCTTGCCTGATCGGGCGAAGCAATTAAAGTAGCTTTGCCTAAAATCGCATCGGCAACATTTTGATAAAAATCAGGATAGGATCCTTTCTCCGATACAATGATTTCTTCTACATCTCTACCATCTTCAACGATGTTCAGCTTGCCGTAAATACCGGGATCCTCTTCACCCCAATTTGGATCTTCATCGGGGAACTTACCATCCCTCAATAATGCTTCTTGGGGGTCAACGCCATTTTTCACAAAATTACCGTTCATACCAAAGAGGCGATATCGTGAGGTCGGTTCTTTCGCAAGCATTGATCCTTTTAGCGAAACTCTCAGGTTATCGTAGTACAGGATACATTCAAAATTGTCAATGGTCTTTGCATGGTCACGCTGTACCGCAAGATCCGCGAATAAGGCCTTCGGTCTCCCAAATAACTGCAGCGCCTGATCGATCAGATGCGGGCCTAAATCGTAAAATATACCCGATCCAGGCAAATCTTCTTCCCGCCATGCATTGGGCCGCAAATAATTCCGGAAACGGTCATATCTTGATTCCAGATTTACAATCCTTCCCAAACGTCCACCTTTTATGATTTTCACGAGCGTACGGAAATCCGAAGTAAATCGCAGATTATGATAAGGAGCAAGCACCAAGTTCTTTTCTTTAGCCAAGGCGATTAACTCATCGGCTTGTTCTACCGTGTTTGTAAACGGTTTTTCAACAACAACATGTTTTCCTGCCTCCAAAGCACGTTTAGCCATTGGGTAATGCATATCGTTAGACGTCGCAATCACGACCAGTTCGATGGTTTCATCGGCAAAAATTTCATCAGCAGACAAAGCGATTTCTGCTTGCGGAAAGCGCTCTTTCAATAACGCTTGCTGTTCAGCTTTGCGTGCAGTAACTTTTACCAGGTCCAATACCGCAATCGAACGCATGACAGGAGCATGAAAAACCTGTCCAGAAATACCAAAGCCTATAAGGCCAACACGAATCTTTCTCATATCCTTACATTCTTTCTGGTACACATATACCCAACAAACCCATTCCTTTGGCGATAACTTTCGCTGCCGCCGCGGATAGATGTAATCTAAAATTCTTTACATCCGTGGCTTCAGCCTTTAATATACTTTCCTCGTGATAAAATTTATTATATAACTTGGCAACCTCGTAAATGTAATTCGCTAACTGCGCCGGACTAAATTCTTGTGCCGATGCTTCAATAGTTTCAGGAAATGCGCCCAGCTGCTGAATCAGGTCACGTTCGTAAGATGAAATAGATGTGAGAACAGATACAGGACTGCTGTCATCAAAATTAGCTTTACTCAAAACAGATTTTATACGAGCATACGTATACTGTATAAACGGCCCGGTATTCCCTTGAAAATCAACCGATTCATTTGGATCAAACAATAAGCGTTTCTTCGGATCTACTTTTAATAAAAAGTATTTCAAAGCGCCCATTCCAATCGTGTTATATAAGGTTGCTTTGGCATCCTCAGCCAAACCTTCGGTTTTCCCTAGTTCTTCTGTTCGTTCCTGCGCTGTTTTTAGCATTTCAGCCATTAAATCATCAGCATCCACAACCGTTCCTTCACGTGATTTCATTTTGCCGGAAGGCAGATCAACCATACCATAGGATAAGTGGAACAAACCTTCTGCCCATGACTTACCCAGTTTTTTCAGGATCAAAAACAATACCTTGAAATGGTAATCCTGTTCGTTACCAACAACATAAATAGATTCACTCATTTTGAATTCGTCATATTTAAGTTGTGCAGTACCTAAATCCTGCGTAATATAAACTGAAGTACCATCTCCACGGAGAACCAATTTTTGGTCTAATCCTTCGTCAGTCAGATCTATCCAGACCGAATTATCCTCTTTCTTAAAGAAAACGCCTTTGTCTAGTCCCTCCTGAATAATATCTTTACCCAAAAGATAGGTGTCGGATTCATAATAATATTTATCAAAGTCTACCCCCAATTGTTTATAGGTTTTTTCAAAACCGGCGTAGACCCAACTGTTCATGGTTTTCCAAAGCGTGATTACCTCTTCGTCTCCTGCCTCCCATTTTTGAAGCATAGACTGAGCTGCTTTCATCAGGGGAGCATTCTTTTTTGCTTCATCTTCTGACTGCCCAGCTGCTTTCAGTGCTTCAATTTCTTTCTTATACTCTTTATCGAAGACTACATAATATTTCCCAACAAGGTGATCGCCTTTCATTCCTGTAGATTCAGGCGTCTCTCCCGCACCGAATTTCTGCCAGGCCAACATGGATTTACAAATATGTATACCGCGATCATTCACTAAATTTGCTTTGATGACTTCGTAACCGTAAGCTTTCAGTATTTCAGCAACAGAATACCCTAATAAGTTATTTCGGATATGCCCCAAATGCAATGGCTTATTTGTATTTGGTGAAGAATATTCGACCATTAGTTTCTTTCCATTGGCAGGGAAGACACCAAAATCCTGGGCCACAACCGTTTCGTTCAACAAGGAAACCCAATAGTCATCGGAAAGCACAATATTCAAAAAGCCTTTTATCACGTTGAAGTCTGAGATTTCAGGAATATGCTGCTGTAAATAGGTACCGATCGCTGCACCGGTCTGCTCCGGAGACGATTTTGAGAAGCGCGTTACTGGAAAAGTTACGATCGTAATCTGCCCTTCAAACTCCTTTCGGGTCGCTTGTAAAGCTATCTGATGTTCTAAAATATCTGCATTGTAAAGTGCTTTAACAGCCTGTACAGTGACTTCAACAAGTCGCCTTTGAATAGAATTTGCCATTTAGTGATTTTGTAAATTTTACAACTTCCTGATAGTGAACTGGAAATAAATAACATTCCTTATTTAGGTATTCACCATTAAAGTATATCTTTGCAAAAATAATAAAAAATGCAGAGCTATCAGGAATTTCTTGACTTAAGTGTTGGTTTTCCGCAAGACGGATTCGAAATCATCGACGACGAATTGTATTTTCACGATTTGAATTTAATGGAAATGATAGAAACGTACGGTACGCCGTTACGTTTTACCTATTTGCCTATCGTCAGCAAAAAAATTCAGCAAGCGAAAATCCTTTTTCAGACCGCCATTCTGAAACATAACTATCGCGGATCTTACAAATACTGTTATTGCACCAAATCTTCCCATTTCAAGCATATCGTAGAAGAAGCCTTGAAAAATGACATCCACCTTGAAACTTCATCTGCATTTGACATGCCGATGATTGATTCATTGGAAAGACAAGGTACCGTAACAAAAGACATTACAGTCATCTGTAATGGATTCAAAACCTATCAGTACAAGCAGTATATTGTCGATATGATCCATGATGGATATACCAACATTATTCCTGTACTGGACAACAAAGAGGAATTCAATCTCTATGATGATGAGATCGAACTGGATGAACCGTGTGCTTTGGGTATCCGTGTCGCTTCAGAAGAGCAACCCGATTCTCAGTTTTACACGTCGAGATTAGGGATTCGCCAAGAAGATGTGATCGACTTCTACAACAATAAGATTGTGGACAATCCCAACTTCAAAGTAAAGCTACTTCACTTTTTCATCAATTCTGGAATATCGGACACACCATATTACTGGAATGAGCTGGAGAAATATGTGACCCTCTATTGTAAATTCAAAAAGATAAATCCTGATTTAGACACACTGGATATCGGTGGCGGCATGCCTTTCAAAGATTCATTAGTACATGACTTTGATTATGAATACATGGTCAACGAAATTGTCAATCGGATCAAACAGATCTGTGCACATCATGAAGTGATGGAACCAGATATCATTACAGAATTTGGCAAATATACAGTTGCTGAAGCATCAGGTATACTTTATAAAGTACTCGGACGTAAACAGCAAAATGATCGGGAACGCTGGTTTATGATTGACGGATCTTTCATCACCAACTTACCGGACGTTTGGGCTTTAAACCAAAAATACATTCTATTACCAATCAACAATTGGGACTCAGAGTACGAACGTGTAAATTTAGGCGGAATCACCTGTGATGGCCAAGATTACTACAATCAGGAAGCACACATGAACTCTGTTTTTATGCCTAAAACACGTAAAGTACAATATCTAGGATTCTTCCATACCGGAGCTTATCAAGATGTATTGAGTGGATACGGTGGTATTCATCATTGTCTGCTCCCTTCGCCCAAACATGTATTGGTAAGGAGAAACAGAGATGAAACTTTCAATTACGAAGTATTTGGAGAGGAACAAAATTCCAAACAGGTCATGAAGCTATTGGGTTATCAATAAGATATTCCAACTAAAAAAATGACTTTATAAATTTTAACATATCTTTTTAGAAGGAAGATATGCTAATTAATCATACAAAGAAAGGTCTCGATCTTAAGGTCGGGACTTTTCTTTGAGGTAGCCGCCTACTTTTTTCAATCATTTACGATCTAAACTTCCCCTGTCAATCAATAAAGCTGACAGCACCTAGCTTCAAAACAAGTCTTCACTTAACAGGGACTTTATTCGGACTTAATAGGGACCTCATCCGGACCTAGTTCGGATAAACCCGTTTAAAGTACGTTTTAACTCCGTATAATATTCATATTAATCTTATATCAATAATGGAGTTTTTCCACTGATGCTTCCATCCAAATACATCGCTATATACCGAATCTAGTACAGTACTATTCTGATACATCATTTTACCACAAAACAAAGCAGGCCCCTTATTTAGGGACCTGCTCGTAGTGTATTTTCCGTTGCTGTATGATGATCTTCCTTAAGAAATTCAGCCGTGGTTCTTTTTTATTTTGCTACCCAAGCTTTAAAAAATTGAAGCACTTTCTCTTCGTCATAACTTTTATCCTTTTCCAGGCTGCCGCTCTCCTGTACATGAAGTGTCTTCCCATTCATATTCAATACGATAAAAAATGGATATCCTAACTTCCCGCCCTCAGGCGCATACTTCTGAAAAACTGCCTCATTCTTGTTCTCTTTCGAATAATTTAGGTGATAATAGAGAAAACGACTTTTTAACAATTTGTCTATGCTTGCCGTTTTATGGATATAATCATTAAATCGCAAACACCATACACACCAATTCCCACCGGCTTGAATAATAACATTCTTTTTTTCCTTCTTGGCCAATTTCAATAAGCTATCAATATCTTTCTGTGCGTCAGCTTCTGGATGATATGGTTTGGAAAATTCGGTCTGAATCTTCTGAGCTTCCTGCGCAAAGGCGCCTGAATGCATTAACTGGGCACCCATAAATACACCTAGTCCTAAAAACAATAATTTAATCCTTCTCATTATTCAACAAGTTATTAATGATTTAAAATTACAAAATCATTTTCCCAAACCAAAACATAAGCCTATTATAATGGTTAAACATTATATCATTCTTTTTGAAAAAAAAAGACATATATAGAGCCATAATGAAAATGTCACCTTAATTGTTTTTAGAATTTTGACAAAAAAACAAGTGGCAGCGAACGAATTAAAAAAACTAAAGACATAAATATCAAAACAAAACAAAAGGAAATAAAACATAAAACGCTTTTAAATAATTTTATCAAATTCCTTTAAAATCTCATAAATATACTATAACTTAGTACTAATCGGCTAAAACGATTATACTAAGGGATATCACTTTAGGATCAAAAACGAAACAAAATGAAACACGAAGAATTCAAACGGTCAAAATTAATAGAAAGAATAAAAGACACAAGTGAATGGGATGTTATTGTGATAGGAGGTGGAGCTAGTGGCTTAGGTGTTGCACTAGACGCATTGAGTAGAGGATTCAAAACTATATTATTGGAACAAGTCGATTTTGCAAAAGGCACATCCAGCAAAGCAACAAAGCTCGTTCATGGCGGTGTACGTTACCTCGCCCAAGGAGACATCTCCCTTGTCAGAGAAGCACTTCATGAAAGAGGCCTATTGCAGCAAAACGCACCACATTTAGTTAAAAACCAATCTTTTATCATCCCTAATTACAGTTGGTTCGACGGTCCTTTCTACACCATCGGCATGAAAATATACGATTTCCTGGCCGGGAAACTGAGCTTAGGAAAATCCACACATATTAACAAGGAGGAAACACAACGAAGAATCAGCACAGTGAGAACAAAGGGCCTTTATGGCGGTGTTGTTTATCAGGATGGCCAATTTGACGACTCAAGGCTCGCAGTCAATGTCGCGCAAACCTGTATTCAAATGGGTGGTGTCGCACTAAACTATATACGCGTAACCAATCTTACGAAAAATAATGCAGGCCAAGTAAATGGTGTTATTGCGCAAGATACTGACACTGGAGAAGTTTTCGCGATCCAAGGCAAAGCTGTCATCAATGCTACAGGAATTTTTGTCGATGATATCCTAAAAATGGATAAACCTGAAGCAAAACAGATGGTAAGGCCAAGTCAAGGTGTTCATCTTGTTTTTGACAAATCCTTCCTCCCTGGTGATGATGCGATCATGATCCCAAAAACTGACGATGGTCGCGTACTCTTCCTTGTCCCATGGCATAATCGCGTTATTGCAGGAACCACAGATACACCTATTGACGAACATAGTCTTGAACCTGTAGCACTGGAACAAGAAATCGATTTCATCTTAAAAACTGCCGGACGGTATCTCACCAAGCAGCCTACCCGTCAAGATGCACTTGCTGTATTTGCCGGTCTTCGACCCCTCGCGGCTCCAACCGGAAATTCCAATAAAACCAAAGAAATTTCCCGAAGTCACAAAGTTATTGTCAGCGATTCAAACTTACTGACGCTAACTGGAGGAAAATGGACGACTTTTCGCAGAATGGGACAGGATACAATCGACAAAGCAATTAAAATTGGTTGTTTACCCAAAAAGGAAAGCAACTCGGCGACACAAAAGATTTATAGTGCCATCCCTACAACCGACAGAAGTAACCACATGTATATTTATGGCGCTGACCAGGAAGCGATACATGCGCTCGCGCAAGAAGATCCTGCCTGGGGTGAAAAATTAGTGGATCATCTCGAATTTAAAAAAGCCGAAGTGGTCTGGGCTGTTCGCAACGAATTAGCACAAACAGTAGAAGATGTCCTTTCACGTCGTGTGCGTATGCTATTCCTCGATGCCAGAGCAGCCATTGCTGCAGCCCCGGAAGTCGCCAAAATACTCGCCCATGAATTAGGTAAAGACGGGAACTGGCAAAAAAATCAAATAGAAAATTTCGAGAAAGTTGCAAAAAATTATATCTTAAACTAATACAAAATAACCAGCAGTAATCAATTATGGAACAACAATACATCTTGGCCATGGATCAGGGTACAACAAGCTCCAGAGCCATCATTTTTGATAAAGAAAGAAATATCGTTTCAATAGCTCAAAAAGAATTTACACAAATATTCCCAAAACCAGGATGGGTAGAACATGACCCACATGAAATCTGGTCCACGCAAGCCGGTGTCACAGCTGAAGCAACAACAAAAGCTGGACTGAATGGCAAAAACATCGCCGCAATCGGAATAACCAATCAGCGGGAAACTATTGTTGTATGGGAAAAGGAAAGCGGCAAACCGATCTACAATGCCATTGTATGGCAAGATAAGCGGACTGCGGATTATTGTGATGAACTCCGCAAATCGGGCAAACATGAAATGATCCAGAAAAAAACGGGACTTATCCTAGATCCTTATTTTTCAGCAACGAAAATAAAATGGATTCTTGATCATGTCGATGGCGCAAGGGAAAAAGCTCAAAATGGTGAGTTGATCTGTGGCACTATTGACACCTGGCTGGTATGGAATCTTACACGCGGAGATGTTCACATTACTGATGTGACCAATGCTTCACGTACACTTCTGTTCAATATCCATACAATGGACTGGGATACCGAGCTTCTAGAATTATTTGATATTCCCGCCTCCATGCTACCTCAGGTGAAAGAAAGCAGCGAAATATATGGTGAGTCCAGAACAACAATCTTTGCGCATAAAGTCAAAATTGCCGGAATCGCCGGGGACCAGCAAGCAGCACTTTTTGGTCAACAATGCATTGAAAAAGGCATGGTAAAAAACACCTATGGCACAGGATGTTTTATGTTAATGAATATTGGCAATAAACCAATCATGTCCAAAAACAACCTACTGACGACCGTAGCCTGGAAGATTAACGGGAAAACCGAATATGCCTTAGAAGGAAGTATATTTATAGGCGGCGCACTGGTCCAATGGCTACGGGATAATCTTAATATTATTTACAAATCCGCAGAGATTGAACAGTTGGCACTCTCCGAAAAAGATAACGGTGGAGTAACCTTTATTCCCACCTTCGCAGGTCTGGGTGCACCTTATTGGAACGCCAGAGCACAAGGCACAATATTCGGACTAACACGTGCAACGACAAACGGGCATATTGCCAGAGCTTCACTGGAAGCAATCTCACTCCAAACCAGAGATGTGTTAAAGGCCATGGAAGCAGACAGCGGAATACCGATCAAGGAACTTCGCGTGGATGGCGGAGCAACGGCAAATAATCTTCTGATGCAGATCCAGGCCAATGTACTGAACAGCAACGTCATTAGACCTAAAATCACTGAAACAACAGCTCTGGGAGCAGCCTACCTGGCAGGATTGGCAGTCGGTTTTTGGAAAAACGAAGAAGAACTTTCCAAATTCTGGGCGCAAGACCGTCTTTTTGAACCCGAAAAGGAACAGCGAGAACAGACCCAACAAATTATTAAGCAATGGATCAAGGGTGTTAAAGCATTACAATTCTGGACAGAAAACTAACCAATACTTATGAACCATTATTTAGCAGAATTTATAGGCACAACGCTCCTTCTACTTCTTGGAAACGGTGTCGTGGCGAACGTAATCTTAAAAGGCACAAAAGGAGAAAATAGCGGATGGATTGTGATCACGACAGCATGGGCCTTGGCTGTGTACGTTGGCGTCGTATTCGCAGGCCCTTATACAGGCGCTCACTTAAACCCAGCAGTGACTATCGCCATGGCGCTTCATAAAGCGCTCCCCTGGACGGAAGTGCCAGGCTATATTCTTGCCCAAATTGCGGGCGGTTTTTGCGGGGCTATGCTAACTTACATCATACACAAAGATCACTTTGACGCGACAGCCGATCCGACCACAAAATTAGGAGTTTTCGCTACGATCCCCAATATCCGAAATACCACGACAAATCTGGCGAGCGAAATCATCGGAACTTTCGTCTTAATTTTTGTCATCTTTTTTATCACCGGACAAGATGTGACCATCAATGGAAAGACTGAACCTATTGGAATGGGCTCTTTAGGCGCGATACCCGTTGCTTTTTTAGTTTGGGCTATCGGATTATCATTAGGCGGAACAACAGGCTATGCGATTAACCCTGCAAGGGATTTGGGACCACGTCTATTCCACGCACTCTGGCCAATTAAAGGGAAAGGAGATTCGGATTGGTCGTATGCCTGGATTCCTATTATAGGACCTATCACCGGAGCGGTGCTAGCGTTTGTTGTCTATATTTTAATAAAATAAATAAGGGATAAAATAATAAGGGATTCAATAAATTGAATCCCTTATTATTTATGCTCGTTTTGGTTTTCGGTGACCATATTCACGGTCACGTTCAAAAGTATTCATGTGCCGTTCTTTTTTTACGGGATAAACATCTTCAATAACAATCAATATCCCTTTCTCTTCCACAGTACCGAACTCATCATTTCGGGCAGTGCCAAAAGACTTCATCGTTGGAGACAAGTTCATGTAGGTATTGATTAACGGTGGAATATTTTCTCCCAACGCCCTGACATGACTATTTAATATTTTATACCCTTCTTTATAATCTAATCCATCAAAAATACCCACAAAACGATCGTAGTCATTTTTAATTTCGAGGTCAGGAAGTGGGACAACCAATTTATCGCGATCTGGGAAATAGTAATCCATGAAGTAAAGCAGCATATCTCTAGCATCCTTGTTATAATGAGGATACATCGTTACTTTTCCAAAAAGATACTTAATTTCGGGGTTCAGCATAACCAAAGCACCCAAACCATCCCATAAATTGTCTAGCGAAAAAATCCCTTTCCTATTATCAATTGCCGGCTGATACCTAGGCTGAACAAACGATCGGCCCAGTTCAATTGTATACGGTAAATAATCTTTTGTAAACTGATCAGAGAACTGAAAATAATGAGCTGTAGATAAATTGGGAATACCATTTGCCTCCCCTGCTTCAGCACATTTAATCACACGATATCCTGCAACAACTTCTTCATCTTCAGGATTCCAAGCGATCAATTGGTCATAACAGTCTTCGCATGTATCGTTTTCATCAATGTCGATGGAAAGCCCTGTACCTCCTCCTGCGCCACGGAACGTCAACTCTCGTAACCGGCCGATCTCACGCATCACATTTGGCGAGTTATGATAGTTGATTAAATATATCTCGTTATTTCCATTGTTGGTATAGCGTAAGAAAACCTCTTTATTCAATTCGGCTTTCAATAATTCTCTATCAACTGGAGGTATAATTTCTTGCATAAATTCTATTTTTCTTGAGCTAATCCATAAACCCTTCTTTTCACTTCTTCAGCCCAAGTCTTTTCGTTTTTTGATTGATCAAACGCTGTATAAGGGATTCTCTTTCCTACTATAATGTTAACGGTATGCCCGCGCTGGGCAAACATTTCATCGGGTAAATATAACATTTCAATGTTTACCTTAAGACCTATTTTTTGTCTAAGCCTTGCAAAATTATAAAAAAACTTAGAGTTTTTGCCGTCAATCAGTACCGGAATGACATCTTTTTTATATTTTTTTGCTTTACTAATAAAACTTTTTTTCCATTCCAGGTCTTCAATACGCCCATCTTTCTGTTTTCTAGAAACCAGCCCCGCGGGAAATACAAGCAATGCATCATCTGCGCTGTAGGCTTCTTCAATTGCCGAAATGACTTGTTTCCCTTGAGTCCCCAGTTTATTCACTCCTACAAATAAAGGCCTCAAATTACCTATATTTAACAAGATATCATTGACCAAAAATTTCACGTCCCGCCGATGCTTTCCGATCGCATGCATAAAGGCAATACCATCCAATCCACCCAGAGGATGGTTGGATGCGAAAATTACCGGATCAGACACCGGAATATTTTCTGCGCCGTATAAGTTTACTTTCACTCCCAGATCATTGATTAACGCATCGACAAAATCCAGTCCTTGCAAATCTGCAAAGCGTGTCATGATATCATTGATTTCATCCTCATGGATGGTTTTCTTCAGATAGTTCAGCAGGAAAGATGGAATCCATTTTGCTAGTCCAGCATTTTTTTTGTGAATAACTTCGCGTATATCAATAAATTTTTTATTCTCACTCGTAATCATCAATCTTATTTTTCTGACTAAAAACACCTACTTGCCCTATTTAAGCATAGCAAATAGCTGACAAAAATACTAACAGAATGCTAATAAAAGTACAATTTTAAACATTAAAATTGTACTTATTTGCAATAATGTGATTACTTACTTTTATTTTATCCATTAAATTCAAAAAAGCCTCTGTTTCATGGAGGAACCTGATCTATAAAAATTTCCCTTTCACATCATTTTTTTTATTAAGTTTGGGTATGTTAATAGGACAATTTCTTTCAAACGCAGATTTCAGCATTCAAAAAGCTGATTCAATACAGCAGGCATTAGAAAAATTACAGGACATGCTTTGTAAAGAATTAGTTGTTTTAAATGGAGATGAATATATTGGATTTGTCAACGAGTCAATTTTATTGGATGCTGACAATGAAGAAGCTCCTATTTCCGCCATTAAAATTAATACAGCCCCGATACAGCTTAAATTTAACCAACATCCCTATGATGCTCTAGTCATGATGACCGTATATAATAGTTCACTGGTTCCTATTTTGGATCAGGATAACAAATATGTCGGTGTTTCTACACAATTAGATATTTTAAAAGCAATTTCATTGATTCAATCTCAAAATGAATCCGGAGCTATTATTGTCCTATCAATTGGATTACATGACTTTTCATTATCTCAAATTGCGCACTTGGTGGAGAGTGACAATTGTAGAATTCTCAATTGCGCTACAAAAATAAACCTTGAAAGCGACTCGATTGAAGTTACTTTAAAAGTAGATAAATCCAATATCAATGCATTGCTTAATTCTTTCCTAAGACATAATTATATAATTATGGAGACACACAATACTGTTGCCGCTTTTGATGACACAGCAGAACGTTATCAGCAGCTTATGAATTACATCAACATTTAGTTATTTAAGATTAGTTTTTTTCTCATCTTTGCCCCATAAATTCAAAAAATATGAGAATTGCGATATATGGACGAGAGTTTCAACCCTCCGTTATAGCACATGTGAAGCACTTGTTTAAATATCTCGTTAATAAAAACGTCGATATTTGGGTTTATGACCCCTTTTATAAGTTCTTGACAACGCAGTTTGAATGTGATTTTAATTTCCCTACCTATCATACGTACGAGGAAATTAAAGACAGCGCAGATCTTATGCTCAGTTTAGGTGGCGATGGAACAATGTTGTCCGCAGTATCACTCATAAGAGACTCTGGTATACCGATTGCAGGAATTAATTTTGGGCGTCTTGGCTTTTTGGCCTCTATTAATAAAAATGATTTCGAAAATGCAATAGATGATATATTAAACAATCGTTACGATATCCAAAAACGTGTTCTTCTATCCGTAGAGTCTGAACAGATCAATTTATTTCAGGGCAATCATTATGCACTTAATGATATTACGGTATTTCGTTATGACAGCTCTGCCATGATCACTGTCAACGCACGAATTAACGGTGAACTGCTCAATTCTTATTGGGCGGATGGTTTGATTATCGCCACCCCTACTGGTTCTACAGCCTACTCACTGAGCTGTGGAGGCCCAATCATTATGCCTGAAAGTGGAAATTTTGTCATTACACCGATTTCACCACATAATCTTAATGTCAGACCAATCGTTATTTCAAATCAATTCACGCTTGAACTTGAAATTGAGAGCCGAAGCAATCAATACATACTCAGCTGTGACTCAAAAAACGAGTCTATTGATACGTCGGTCAAACTGACAATTAAACAAGCCCCATTCACGATTAACCTGATTCGTCTTCCACACGAAAGCTTTTTTAGCACATTGAGAGAGAAGCTACTTTGGGGCATCGATGTCAGAAACTACTAATCTTTATCATATTGTACTTCTGAATTTCCAATTAAAAATCGATATTTGGAACAAATAAGCGTAGATAAGATACATAAGGCGTCTATAGTGAGGTTTCAACAATAATGATCAAACGAATTCATTCTGCGAGGTCAAAATTCGTTTGAAGATA
Organism: Sphingobacterium sp. HMA12; assembly: GCF_002933815.1. Classification (GTDB taxonomy): domain Bacteria; phylum Bacteroidota; class Bacteroidia; order Sphingobacteriales; family Sphingobacteriaceae; genus Sphingobacterium. The sequence continues at coordinate 62,557 of NZ_BEYR01000001.1, read as the reverse complement.
ATACACAGAGAACCAGTTTCTGGTTTTAACACACGAATAAGCTGTTAGTAGGCTAAAGGTGTTAATTTTATTGAAAATAGCAACAATGAGCTTTTTAGATCAAATTGATAACATTAAATTACCCCAACATATTGCCATTATCATGGATGGTAATGGCCGTTGGGCAAAACAAAAAGGCAAACTCCGGGTATTTGGCCATCAAAATGGTGTAAAAGCGGTAAGAGAGGCCTTAGAAGGATGCGTTCAGGCCAACATTAAATTTCTAACACTCTATGCATTCTCCGCCGAAAACTGGAATCGACCAAAACTGGAAGTGATAGCGCTGATGGAGCTTTTGGTTTCCTCTCTAAAAAAAGAGATCAAGACATTTCAGGAAAATGGTGTCAGACTAAATGCCATCGGAGATATCAGCAAGCTTCCGTCGAATGCACAAAAAAAACTGCAGGAAACAATTGACGCTACTAAAGACAATACACACTGCACACTAACCCTTGCCTTAAGCTATAGCTCTCGTCAGGAAATCGTGGAAACAGCCCGAAATCTGGCTAAAAAAGTTAAGGCCGGAGAATTGAGCATAGAAGAAATCAATGACGACATGTTCGCTGCTAATCTCTATACCCGAGACCTACCAGATCCAGATTTATTGATCAGAACCAGTGGAGAACTTCGGATCAGTAATTTCCTTCTTTGGCAAATTGCCTATTCTGAGTTATGCTTCATAGAAAAGATGTGGCCAGAGTTTACAAAAGAAGATTTATATAAATCAATTGTAGAATATCAACAGCGAGAAAGACGGTTTGGAAAAACAAGTGAACAGTTATAAATGATTTTATTAAATTTGTCAACTGATTTGAATAAAAAACAAGCTGGTTAAATTTTCTTAATTAACAAAAATTAACAACTGATTGGTGTACTTTAGCGCCAATAATTCAAGATAAATGAAGCGTATACTACCCGTAATACTATTTTTTGGTCTCTCATCAATGCAACTTGTCTATGGACAGGAAAATGGTGCGTTCAACTTAAATGATCCCGAAAAAATCAGTTATCTCAACCCTAAAAACTATGTAATTAGTGCTGTTGACGTAACCGGAACACAATTTTTAGATAAAAATGTATTAATTACCATATCTAAATTGTCTGTAGGTCAATATTTGGAGGTACCAAGTGAAGCTACCGCAAAAGTAGTAAAAGATATGATGGCTCAAGGCCTCTTCGATGATGTCGAATTATGGGCAGAAAAAATTGAGGGCGAAAACATCTTTTTGACCATCCGTGTAGTAGAACGTCCTCGTTTAACACGCATTGATATTAATGGACTAAGCAAAAGCCAAACCGAAGAAGTACGTAAACGCTTAAATAGCAATACAGGTAAAATCGTCAACGAAAATTTGATGAATACTACACGTGCAACGATTCAACGTTTTCTAAAAGAAAAAGCTTTTTTATACCCTGAGATTACACTCAAAACAGTTAAGGATTCGGCGCAAGCCAATAACGAAATCCTGATTGCGGATGTGGATAAAAAACATAAAGTTAGAGTCAAAAAAATGAACTTTACAGGCAACGAACATTTTTCTCAAAAAGAGCTGCGGAAAATGGCGAAGCCAATCAAACAAAAGATGTGGTACCGCATCTTTGGCCCAGGTAAATTCAAAGAAGAGAAATACAAAGAGGGTAAAGAAAACCTGATCAAGAAAATGGCGGCCAAAGGGTATCGGGATGCCGAAATCTTAAAGGATACGGTCATTCGGGATGGAGAAAAAAATGTATTGGTAAATTTTGATATTTACGAAGGGCCTAAATATTATGTTGGTAATATTGTATGGACAGGAAATGCAAAATATTCGGATACGCTATTAAATAAAATTTTAGGAATCAAACGCGGGGATGTATTCTCCGAAGAAAAACTGAACACCAAATTGCTAGGCGGTGGTCGAAATTCTGATGATATTTCATCGATCTATATGAATGATGGATATTTGACTTTCTCCGTAGATCCAGAGCAGACACGTGTTTATAATGATACCATCGATTTGAATTTACGCGTTTACGAAGGTGCACAATATACCATTAACAACGTCATTGTAAAAGGTAACGATGTCACGAATGATCGTGTGGTCTTACGTTCTATTTATACGAAACCGGGGCAAAAATTCTCGAAAGAGCAAATTATGCGAAGTGTTCGTGAAATTGCCCAATTAGGAAATTTTGATGAACAAAAAACAAATCCAGTTCCGACCAATTTAAACTATGCCGAAGGAACAGTGGATATTGTTTATAATGTAACCGAAAAACCTTCTGATCAGGTAGAACTTTCAGGGGGATATGGTGCAGGACAGATCATCGGTACACTAGGATTAACCTTCAATAACTTCTCCACAAGCAATTTCTTTGATAAGAGCTCCTGGAAACCCCTACCCCGTGGTGATGGACAAAAATTAAGTGTACGTGGCCAGACTTCAGGTAAACGTTATCAATCCTATAGTTTTTCCTTCTCAGAGCCTTGGTTAGGTGGAAAAAAACCGATCTATTTTGGTTTAAGTGCTTATACCTCTAGTTCATCCTATGGTGGATTCAATTATTACACCGGCGAGCAAGTTGTAAAAGATTCGGAATTGAACCGTATTTGGATGACGGGTATCACCGCAACCTTAGGTAAGCGTTTACAATGGCCTGATAACTGGTTCCAAGCCAATACCTCATTATCGTTCCAACGTTACAAACTTCAAAATTATGGCAACTATTTCTTGTTTGACAATGGTACAGCATACAATATTAACTTGACACAAGAATTTAGCCGTAACTCGATAGATGCTCCGATCTACCCTACTTCGGGTTCGAACATCAAATTCTCAGTACAGCTAACGCCTCCTTATTCATTGTTCAATAACGTTGACTATAAAAATGGTACTCCGCAAGATCGTTACCGCTGGACTGAATACCACAAATGGAAATTCGATTCACAATGGTATGCAAAAATTGTAGGAAAATTAGTTTTTAAAGCTCAGGCACAGTTTGGTTTCTTAGGAAAGTATTCCAATAAAACAGAAATTTCTACTTTCGAACGATTCAAACTTGGTGGTGATGGTATGCAGGGATTTGATTACCTTCAGGGTTCAGAAATTATCGCTATGCGTGGTTATGCAAATGGTGTGATTATTCCAGAAGGCACTCAAAATGTCAACGTAGCAAGAAACTCGGGTAGCCCGATCTACACGAAGTATCAAATGGAATTGCGTCATCCGGTGATGTTAAATGATCAAGCGACTGTATACGTATTGGCATTTGCCGAAGCAGGTAACACTTGGAACAAATTCACTGAATACAATCCATTTAAAGTACGCCGTTCGGCGGGTGTAGGTGCCCGTATCTTCTTACCTATCTTTGGTATGCTGGGAATTGACTACGGTCACGCATTCGATCCTATCCCAGGATTACCGAGCAGCACCTGGAAACAAAACTTTACATTTAGCATTATGCAAAATATGGGTGGATTCTAAGGTTGATCCAAGCCTTAAGATCACTCCTAATAAAAAAAGCTATCGTACAAACTGCGATAGCTTTTTTTGTATCAAATTAATTTTCAAATTTAAAGCAAGATATAGCTAAATCTTCCTATATTGAAGTAAGCTTATTTTCAGCAACAAAAGTTAGCCATACTGCCCCTTCTAGAAGGGCATCTTGAGAATCGGCCAACAAGTTAAATAGTGTTAAACCCGAGAAATATCTGTTAGATTGCATCTTTTTTGTTATTTTTGAGCCGTAAATTTATTTAAGGCGATTTGCTAGATTAAACTTTTGAGCGTATACATTGTCATAAAGTAAATTAATGTTAAATAATAAATTATAGTCTATAAAACTTACAGGAAATATGAAAAAAATATTGTTAGTTATAGCTTTTGTAGTCGTGAGTGCTACAGCGACATTTGCTCAACAGCTTGCGTATGTAGATTCAGAATATATCCTAAAACATGTCCCCGAATATACCACTGCACAAAAACAATTGGATGATCTTTCTAAACAATGGCAGGAAGAGGTTGATCAAAAATATGCTGAAATAGAAAAATTATATCAGGCTTATCAAAAAGATCAAGTTTTATTAAACGAAGATATGCGTCGCCGTCGTGAAGACGAAATCGTTACCAGAGAAAAAGAGGTAAAAGATTATCAAAAACAAAAATTCGGATTCGAAGGTGAACTTTTCAAAAGACGTGTGCAATTGGTAAAACCTATTCAGGACCGTGTGGCAAAAGCGATACAAGAAGTTGCTTCAGCACAAAATTTTGATTTCATTATGGATAAAGGAAAAGAATCCACTTTCCTATATGCGAACCCAAAATTGAATAAAAGTAATGAAGTCATTACAAAATTAGGTTATAAACCTAATCCTAGTCTTGCAAACTAAGCTGGAGTTTATTATCATTGTAGACACAAGTAATACAAATAGTAATTAATTAGAAAACTAAAAAGATTGCCATAGAGATGGCTTATTAGATTAAAATGAAAAGCATGAAAAATTTATTTAAAGGTGCGGTTGCTATAGTGGCAGTATTTTTCTCAACTCAATTCGCGAATGCGCAGCAAAAACTTGGTCATATCAATTTTGCTGAAATCATTCAATCCACTTCAGAATACAAAACAGCTGAAGGCCAATTGAAAACATTGAGTGACGGTAAAACAAAAGAAATTCAAGATATGGTTACCATTTATCAGACTAAACAAAAAGAGGCGAATGATAAATTACGTAACAGAAGTGAAGCGAATAAAGAGACCGTTGATCCTGAAATCAATAAATTAGGTCAAGAGTTACAAGATATTCAATCGCGTATCCAAACTGCACAACAAGCAGCACAAGAAGAATTGGGTAAAAAAGAAGATGAATTAATTACGCCAATTCAAAGAAAAGTAGCTGAGGCAGTCACTGCAGTATCGAAAGAAAAAGGTATGGCTTATGTATTTGATATCTCAAGTACAAACATTCCTTATTTCCAAGGTGGAGAAGATTTAACTGCTGCTGTTAAAACTAAATTAGGTATTTCTGCTACAGCAGCACCTGCAGCACCAGCGAGAAAATAATAACATATTTAACGGCATAAAAAAGGGATTATTCGAATGAATAATCCCTTTTTTATTATCCCTTTTCTTCACCCAAACCCTGAAATCAGCAGCTGATTATGTTACTAAATGAGTTAAGAAATAGCTATTAAAATTGATTCATGAATAGGAATAAAAATCTGCCATACGATTTTCTTGTTTTTACCAGCTAAAATTTAGATATTGTAAAAAAATACATATCTACCCTAATGAAAACATCATGAGCTCAAATTTGTTTACTAACGAACAAATAGGACAACTCATGGAAGCTTCATTGCTACAAATGGTTTTAATCGCATGAAATGATCATGGGCTTAAATCAGCTCAAAGGCTTATATAACTCAGTCTATGATAGCTTCAATGCTATTAAACCGCCGAAGGCAGCACGAATGCCTTTGAAAACAAACTGGTAATGAATAAACAAATTATTCTAATGAAAAAGAAAGTAACTGAGGATCATCCAAAGAAAGAAAGAAAAGTAACATCTGGTCCCATCCGAGACAAAGAACGCACCAAAGCACGCATGATCGCTGCGGTAGGAAAAGTCATCCAAAAGAAAGGCTACCATGCCTTGAACGGTCCGAATATCGCGCTTGAATGTGGATTAAATAAAGCGCTTATCTGGAACTATTTTGGTGGTCTCGACCAATTGGTTGAAGCTTACTTAACGCAAAAAGATTTTTGGCAAATCGGAGATAAAGGAGTTTTGGAACAGATGGTATCACATCCACAGGATATTGATGTTAACCTAGTAAATGAACTACTAAAATCCCAGTTGAATACATTTTTAAAAGATAAAACCAAACAGAAAATCATTCATTGGGGATTGGGCGAGAAAACAAAAGCACTAAAAAATATCGCTGATCGCCGTGAAGCTCTTGGCGAAGAATTATTTAAATACTTTGATCCAAAATTTGAAAATTCTGAAAATGATGTAAGAACGACATTAGCTTTATTGATTAGTGGAATTTACTACCTAAGCTTACAGGCCAAATCGACGGGCAGCACATTTTGTGGCATCGATATCAATACAGAAGAAGGAAAAAAACGTATCGAAAAAACGATTGAAAAAATACTTAAGCAGACATTTATCGACGTAGAATAACTCGATAAATAAAAGAACCTCAGCTTCCAAGAAATCTCCATAATTTCTTGGAAGCCTCTTTTCCCATTCCCCGATCTTTTCCTTATAAATTTTCAGAAAATGATGTGAACAATCTGCTTTTTTGATTTATTTTTATTATGTTAGCATAACAAAATAATATACTATATTTGTTATGTAACCAATATTCGAGCATATGATCGGTCAACTAATATTTGCAGTTTGTTTTCTGGGCGCATTATTTTTCTTTAGTAAAAATGCACGGCAGATCTATAGTAATATCAAATTAGGTCGAGAGTTAGATCGTTCTGACAGGTCTTCGGAGCGTTGGAAAACGATGTTGTTGGTTGCCTTTGGGCAAAAAAAGATGTTTAAGCGTATTATTCCTGCCATTCTGCACTTATTTGTCTATTTAGGCTTTGTTATCATCAATATTGAAATGTTGGAGATTATTTTCGATGGCTTATTCGGAACCCATCGGGTATTTTCGTTTTTGGGAAGTTTCTATAATTTCCTAATTGGCTCATTTGAATGGCTGGCGCTTGGGGTGTTGGTGTCCTGCTTAGTCTTCCTGATTCGAAGAAATGTCATTCGAGTAAATCGCCTGAACAGTAAAGATCTTAATAATTGGCCCAAAACCGACGCTAATATCATCTTGGTAACAGAAATTCTGCTGATGTCGGCTTTTCTGCTGATGAATGCAACCGATCTTAAATTACAACTTTATGGATTCGAGCATTTTAAATCAGTTGGTTCGTTTCCAGTAAGCCACTATCTCCTACCCTATTTGCCAACAACAACTACGACTTTATATATCATCGAAAGATCTTGTTGGTGGTTTCATATATTAGGTGTATTGGCTTTTTTAAATTACCTGCCCTACTCGAAACACTTGCATATCATACTCGCTTTTCCCAATACCTATTTTTCAAACTTGGACGCCAAAGGGAAATTATCCAATATGGCTGCTGTAACAAATGAAGTAAAAGCAATGCTTGATCCAAGCTTTACGCCGCCATCTTCGGATGGAATAGCGCGTTTTGGAGCCAAGGATGTTCAGGATTTAACATGGAAAAGCCTTTTGGATGCCTATACTTGCACCGAATGTGGACGTTGCACATCCTCCTGTCCTGCCAATATCACCGGAAAACTCCTCTCACCGCGAAAAATAATGATGGATACAAGAGATAGACTAGCTGAAGTAGGTAATAACATTAAGGTAAATGGCAGCTTCGTGGAGGATGGCAAGTCTCTCATTGATACCTATATCAGCCGCGAAGAATTATGGGCTTGTACGAGCTGCAATGCCTGTGTAGAGCAATGCCCTGTCAATATTAATCCATTGGACATTATCATCGAACTTCGTCGCTTTGCGGTTATGGAGGAATCTCAGGCGCCCGCAAGTGTCAATAATATGTTTGGAAACATTGAGAATAATGGTGCGCCATGGAAGTATGCACAAATGGATCGCGCAAATTGGACTCAACAACAATAGTTTAATGATGGAAAATGAATTGAAAGTTCCAACAGTCGCTGAACTGTTAGCTAAGGGAGAAACTCCCGATATATTATTTTGGGTGGGATGTGCCGGTAGCTTTGATGAGCGGGCACAAAAAATAACACGTGATATTTGTCGAATTCTCCAACACGTTGGCATTAACTATGCTATTCTTGGAACGGAGGAAAGTTGTACCGGTGATCCTGCTAAAAGAAGTGGAAATGAGTTTTTATTTCAGATGCAGGCCATGATGAATATAGAGGTTTTGAATGGCTACGAAATCAAAAAAATTGTAACCGCTTGTCCCCACTGTTTTAACACACTTAAAAATGAATACCCTGCTTTGGGTGGTTATTACGAAGTCATTCATCATACGCAATTGATCCAAAGCCTCATCGACGAGGGCAAGTTGAAACCGGCCGACAATAACATCTTTAAGGGGAAAAAAATAACCTATCATGATCCTTGCTACTTGGGTCGCGCAAATGAAGTCTATGAAGCACCTCGAAAAGTTCTTGAAAGTCTAGATGCACAACTTGTTGAATTAAAACGCTGCAAGAGCAACGGTCTATGCTGCGGTGCCGGCGGGGGTCAAATGTTTAAAGAACCCGAATCAGGTAAGAAAGATATCAATATTGAGCGAATTGAAGAGGTAATAGCAATACAGCCACAGGTTGTTGCTGCGGCATGTCCTTTCTGTATGACGATGTTAAAAGACGGTGTAAAAATAAAAGAGAAAGAGTCCGAAATAGAAGTACTCGATATTGCAGAAATAACAGCCCGGGCAAATAAACTTTAACTATTTCAGTTTAAAAATCACGATATAAAACAAGAAAGGCTTGATCCGAAGATCAAGCCTTTTTTTGTTAAGGACATTACCCTTTAACTTGCTAAAAGCTAGCCGTCATAGGCACCCCGCCGGTTAAAATATGGGTACCTATGATCGAGCTAGCGATGGGTAATTTCTCCTATTCCCCATCAATCAAACCAAGTTGATAGCCATTTCAAAGATAGAACGTATCGTCCAACTATCTATTGATCATTTTGTAGAAAAAATTGATCAAATTGCAAATTTCAAAAAAAAATCAATGGTTTTCCCAGAAGAGCCTGCGAAATCCAAAAATTGCAGTCTGATATGCTGATTTAATAAAATCTGGTGTAAGAAAATCAATAGATAGGGATCAGCAAGTAAATGGAGCAGCCGACGTATCCATCCATCTTTTGCTCTACAGAATACAGTTAGCGCATTAGCTTTGCAGTGCTCAACATACATATCGTGAGATATGCTATGCTTCAGACAACTGGCGGGGATTTTACCGCTTATAATGCTTAGAAATGATTTTATTTTATCAATTTTCATGATTTTAAGCTGTCAGGCGAAACCGTCTGTGCAGGAAGACAAAAGGAGGAGCAGTAATTAATAAAGGGGTAACAAGACCTTTGAATTGTAATATAATTAGTTAAAGAATTTCTGTTAGAAAACTCCAAAAACACTATTAAAATAAAAGCAGCCTTAACAAAGTAGAGGAGCTGTGTCAAGACTGTATTAGAAAGCAAAACCTGTTAAAACAACAACGCTTTTTTAAATCTCATTTTTTCGGATCCATTTTGTTACCTCTGGCGCCTCATAGTTTTCCATCTTATCTAATAGCCCTTCAATTGAATCGCTTATCAACAGCATTTCTCTATTCTCCTGTTTTAAAAGCCCCTCAAGAACCATATGATCCATAAATTTGATCAAATGATCATAAAACCCATTAATATTTAATATCCCAACAGGTTTTCTATGTAGCCCCAGTTGTGCCCAAGTAGTCATTTCAAAAAGCTCCTCCAGTGTCCCAAATCCACCGGGCAGCGCAATAACTCCTTCGGCATAATCATTCATGATTCGTTTACGATCATGCATACTATCTACTACAATTAACTTTGTTACGCCGCGATGTTCCCGTTCTTTTGAGTTTAAAAAATGGGGAATAACACCGATGACCGAACCACCCTTTTCCAGAACGGCATTTGCAACCACGCCCATTAATCCTGCGCGTCCACCGCCATATACCAATTGCACATTCCGTTGTGCAAAAATATGACCTACATATTTCGCTTGATCCTCATAAATAGTGGAATTGCCCAAACTGGAAGCGCAAAACACAACAATGCTTTTAATTTTATTCATATACAAGTATAAAAAATAAGCAGCCTAAATCCATTTTTTTAGCAATTTAAATATTCCATCTTTATAAGGGGGATAAATCCATTTGGAAAGATCATATTTAGATTGACGCATGACAGCACGTTCATGTGAGAATGCCTTGAAGCCAAAAAAACCGTGGCAGCTTCCCAGGCCACTACCGTTGACCCCGCCGAATGGTAAATGAGGATTAGAGACATGGATCAGCACATCATTGACACAGACACCTCCGGAAGCAACTTGTTTGATGATAAGCTGGGTATGGTGCTTACTTTCGCTAAAAATATACAATGCAAGTGGTTTTTCACCCCGATTTACGATAGAAATTGCTTCTTCCAATTTTTCATAAGTTATAATAGGAAGGATAGGTCCGAATATCTCTTCGCTCATGACTGCATTATCCAAAGAAACATCCATCAACAAAGCTGGAGTTAATGTTAAATCCTCCGACAGCAACCCTCCTTCAACCAGCGTTGCCCCGCCTTCAACCGATCTGGCGATCAAAGTACTGAGGCGATCAGCATGATTCTGATTGATAATCTTCGCATAGCGGGTAGGGTCTATTCCACCACTCCCTGTAAAAAACATTTTTTTTACAGCATTCAAGTAATGTTTTACAAATTCATCGCGCATTTTTTTAGGGACAAGAATGTAGTCTGGAGCAATACAAGTCTGCCCCGCATTGATCAATTTCCCCCAGGCTATTTTATTTGCGGCCTTTTCAAGGTAAGCTGTTTCATCCAATATAACCGGCGATTTTCCTCCGAGCTCCAAGGTTACGGAACTTAAATGATCAGAAGCAGCGCTCATAATTTGTTTGCCCACCACAGAACTACCGGTAAAGAAAATATGATCAAAAGGAAGTTTCAAAAGGGTCTCCGCTGTAGCCTTTTCGCCTTCGATACAAACGATTTCTTTGGTATCAAATGCTTCGGAAATCATCATCCGAATTACCGCCGAAGTATATGGACTGTGTTCAGACGGTTTCAACACAATACAATTACCGGCGGCAATGGCTGATACCAATGGGCTCATGGTAAGCTGAAAGGGATAATTCCAGGGAGATATAATCAGAACAGCCCCTTTGGGCTGATATACAATCCAACTTTTTGCCAGCAGGTTTGTCATTGAACTCCCTACGTGTTTTGGCTGCATCCATTTTCGCAAATGACGAATAGCAAACTCGATTTCACCATAAATAAATAATACCTCGCTTATTGCAGCTTCATTTCTTGATTTGCGTAAATCTTTTGCCAACGCTTCATAAATTAAATCTTCGTTGCTTTCAATTACACGGCGCAATTTACGCAGCTTTTCTATCCGTTCCCGGACATCACTATATCGCAATTCAATTTTAAAGAGCTGCTGTTGCTGAAATATGGAATCTATTTGTTCGATCATGCTATTCGAATTAATATAAAATTGAAAGGCGAAGATAATGTTACTTTTTCTTTGGCATATTATCTATCCATTGTCGGATCAAATCCACACCTTCCTTATGGATTATACTTCGGGCCAGTTCAGGCATTGATGTGCCAGGTTCTATACTATTCATTCGATACAATAAGATGGAATGTTCGGAATCTCCAGGTATAATATCATAGTTTAAGCCACCTGCTCCTCCTCCTGCAGATACAGGGGCCTTATCCACACCCAGATGTGCCGGCGTATCCTCTTCGTAGTTGAGAAATAATCCCGTATTAAATGCGTCTCCGCCCTTTGTATGACAATGGGCGCAATTAACGTCTAAATAAGCCCGGGCACGATTTTCAAGACTATATTTATCCTTATCCGTCCATACGGGCAATTGCGCGACATGCTCTAAGTCGGGCATATTTTTCAACAATCCCCTGGCACTCCAGTGAGCCAATTGATTGACAGAATCGCCCGAACGGACAAAATTCAAATTACGGGCTTTAGGACCTATTGGCATTAATTTCGATGCATTATTATGACAACGCTTACAATCATTGGTATTTGGCACCATATAACTTGTCTTATGCCTATTCCCATTGTTATCGACTAAAGTGATCGCTAATTTCGCCCCTCGAATATGCTTAACGGCATTCGTCAGCGCAGCATTCCAAAGGTAGTTCATCACTTTCCAGTTATGATCTGCGGGGTCTTTGACCAATAAACGGGTTTCAATAATAATCTTCTGCCCTTGAACATTGATATAGGAGAAATTTTTAACGATTATTGTTGAATCCGGAAAATCTAAAGGCCCCTGTGCAGTATATTCAACTGATTTTCCCTGTGGAAGAATAATAAAGCGATCTTTAACCGTATAGTCTGAAAACAAAGGTGTACTTAGCTCGTAAGGGATTACCCCTTTTTTCGGCAATAGATCCCTCAACTTTCCCTTGAAAAATCCATAACCAGAAAGCTTTTCTTTAAACACGAATGAATTATTGAGCTGTTCCGATTTATTTTCCCCTGGCCGGCAGCTTTGTTGCAAAGTCAAAAAGAACACACTCAAAATAACAATCCCAATTAGGGTTAGTTTTCTATTTTTCACGGCTATTTGCATTGAAATGGTTTTACATTACTTGATGGTTTCCATTTGTCTGTCTGGCCCGCATGTTTAAAATCTGCTGAAACAAACATATTCTCACCCGGCTGGTCAATGCAAATAGCATCCGGATTTAAGGCCGTCCCATTGGTCATAATGTTGCTGGTGATCCCATCATACAAAATTGCAGGGATTCTTTTCGCTGAACGATTGGGTTCGACTGCATTTAGCTGCGCTTCAGTAGCAATAATCAATTGGCCAATACGGTGTTCATAGGCAGGCTGAGGAAACTTATCTCCCATGCTTATTGTATTTCCATGGATTTTAATATGAGCGGGTATTGGCGAGTAGTTGTTATTGATACGCTCCGCGGCCTTCTCATCCACAGCAAAACCAGAAGCTATGGTAATAGCAGAAGTGTTATTTTGTTCAATCGTATTGTTATATAGTTCGATATTTGATGTGGAAAGGATAATAATTCCACTTCCGGGTGAAGCATTTCCTACCCCCCAAAAAGTCCCAAAACTACCTCCTTTTGCAAAATTCTTAAAATTATTATCATAAATATTATTACGATAAGCCTTCACTCGTCCGCCGCGCTGGGATAGATCGGGTAGATCAAAAATCAGAAAACCAGCAGTATTTCCATAAAACTCATTGTCATATACCTTGGCATCTGTCGTATTTTCAATTTCACAACCAGCGACATTCTTTGATGCCTTGCATTTTCTTACCACGACTCCTTTGGTTTGTCCAACATAAATACCTGCGTCTGACGCCCCTTCGGCATAGCAGTTTTCAATAAGAACATTTTTACAAAGCACCGGATAAATTCCATATCCACCACTTGTAGAATCGGCCGAACTCCATACACTGTGTAGATCCGTAATAATAATGTCCTGGCTATTGTTTATTTTCAATAAATCTCCTTTCGAATCCCGGATCGTCATACTCCCTATTGTCAATCCCTTAACATCAGTAATACGGATTCCCTCTCCCCCCTGTATCTGACCTGAGAAGTCAATGATTGTTTTATCATGTCCCTCACCTTCAATTTTAATATGATTTACCTGCGCGATACTTAGGTTATCAAAACGATATTTACCCGATTTCAAATGTATATTCGTACTATCTTTAATCGACAGAAAAGCCTCTTCAATCGCTTCCTCCTGCCCGGGCCCAAAAGTCAACATGTTATAATCTTTACTTTGTTGATTCTTGCAGCTCCAAAAGGCGAAACTTATGAACACCATTATGAGCCAGTTTTTTACATATCCTTTCATGATTTATCTTTTTATGGTTTATTTTTGTTAAAGAATATTATAAGCATAGGTGACGTAATACACCGCACCGATGCGAGGATTTGCGATACCAGTAGAATAATATTTATTCGTAATGTTCGTTCCACCTATACGAATGCCAGAACGGGCTTTAATAAACTTATAGCTCACCTGAGCATCAATTACTGCGGAGCTGGGCACCTGTCCTGCCGCCAGACCGCCTGAAACAACATAATAATATCCGGGCTTATAACGAAGAGATGTACTAAAGGACCAGACCTGCTTTTTACCGAATCCACTATTTGCAAATTCAAAATTGACGTGATAATTCGGTGTATTAAAGTTGTTGATCTGACTGTTATTTTTGTTTTTAAGATAGTCCGAATAATAGTTTGCCTTTGTCATAAAATTCTTACCGAGATCTACGCTCACACTTGCGGCATAACCATATGTATTGACAGTTTCTCCACCGTTAAAAGCCACATTATATTGGACATAGGTCGTGTGATCCTTAAAAGCATTGATGTCGTCAGTGCCCGGTGTATTTGCAACATTGGCATAACCAATAAAATTCTTCCATGTTGAAAAATAACCTAATACATCAATCATGACACGCTTTCCAATCATGGCCGCATATCCCAGTTCAAAAGCATTTACGGACTGTGGCTTTATATCGTCAAACTTGAATAGCTGAAGTACCTTCGGATCATTTGTCGCCTGAAATTTTTGGACACTTTCCAATGTGTAAGGAGGATAACGGTCAAATTGATAGTTATCAATCAATAAGAACGAGGATCCACCGGATGAAAAGCTATTATAACCGTTCATTGTATTTTGGAGCGCCTGAATATTTGAAGGAAAACTATACGCATTTTGATAAGAGAAACGTAAATAATTCTGTCTTTGCACTTCGTATACCATCGATGCTCGCGATGTAAGTTTCGGTTGAGCAAACAAGGTATTCTTATCATATCGAAAAGAAGTAGCAATATGCATCCGTTCTTCCATGATCTTTTTCGCGAGTTGAAGGTAGACACTATACTCATTGACGTGAATCGGTTTATCCTTATCCGGGAATAAAGTGTTTTTAGAATTCAGGCTATATAAACGCCAATTTACGCCCGCTATGACCTGCATAAATTTGATATGATCCGAAAAATTATACTGTGCTTCGGTATTATACAGCTTACTACGGTCCAGAAATAGCGTCCCCCCATCAGAAATTGGCGTATTGCTAATGCTGTCTTTAAGTTTATTGAATAATGCGCTACCGAGTTCCGCACGTCCTTGATCCGCCAAGCTGCGTCCTTGGAGATGAGCATCTGTAAGTGCTGCCCCCGAGGCCAGTGCCTGAAGAAAGCCGGTAGTATATTCAGGATACCAGCCCCCTACATTACCATCGTAACTTTTTTTCCAGGACTCATTGATGTATTGGGCCGTTGGGCCAGCCACTAATGTTTTGCCTGAATTTTCCTGAGTCGTATAAGTCCGAACAAACCATTTGTCACTCCGTACCTCCAAACGATATTGCCCCACTTTAAATCCTTTTAACTGATAGCGGGTATCATTGGTATAGACAATATTTCCAGTACCAAAAGTTGCTGAGGCAATCGCTTCGATATCAGGCGAAATCTTATAGCGAAATTCACCATTTACCTTAAAAAGCTTTGCCCGATTATCAAGATATCCATACTCAGGGTAGCCTGTACGTGAGACATAATTTGGATGAGCAAGTAGAGGTTCAACAATAGGCCCCAAATCGGGGTTTCCTGCAAGAGCAGCTTCCAGGAAAGGATTGATATCTACCGAAGTTGCTCCTCCATACCTATTCACACCATTATAATTGGGATCTGTGAGCGCTGTACCCAAACCGTTTTTGTTCGTCCCATCATTGGCAACCCAGTCCTTTGCTTGTGTATATTGACCGTTAATCTTAAAAGCAATCCGATTACTGAGCTGCCTGGCATAACGGATAGACCAGTCATAGTAGGGTGAAGCGGGGACTGGATCGTTGTTCTTTTTAGGGTATATATGATTGACTCCCTGAGTTACCAATATACTTAATCCCTGATATTTGAATGGATTTTTACCTGTCGCAATCATCGTTCCGTTGAGTCCCCGTGAGCCATATAACGCAGAAGAAGCGCCTGATAAAAGCTCAATATTATCGACATCAAGTTGGGTCAAGCCAATCACAGAACCCAATGGAAAGTTTAAGCCTGGAGCTTGGTTGTCCATCCCATCAACAATTTGCGTAAAATTTGTATTTCCACTCGTATTGAATCCGCGTGTAGTGACACTCGTAAAACCAATACTCGATACGGTAACATCAACTCCTCGCAGCCCCTGTAACATATCCATGTAATTTATCTGCGCAGCATTATGGATATCTTTAATATTGATTTGCTCAATAGTTACCGGAGAAGAAAGTTTGGTCTGCACCGTTCGGCTTGCTGACACCACCACCTCTTGCCCTAAGATTGGCGAAACATTCAGCGGAATCTCCAAAGTGGAAGCCGTACTTTCAACAACAATCTCTTTGGGTTCAAAACCGATTGCAGAAATAGATAGGATTAGTGGTAAAGCTTTGTTCGTTTTCAATTGAAAACGACCTCGATCGTCCGAAAATGTGCCTTGCTTACCGTCTTTTACACGTATGGAGACGGCATAAGCTGCTTCTCCGGTTAGGCTGTTACGTACGCGCCCGTTTATTGTGTGTTGCGCAACCAACGACAATGGAGCGCAGAAACAGAGAATCTGGATGAATAAGGTAATTTTTTTCATGTTTATATTGGTTAGCGTATAATAATCGCTTCAAGGCTTCACTTTACCCCATCCATGATTCCCTAAAACAGGTTATCATCCTCGCTTTCTGATTCCCTTAAAAATCAAGGAAACCAAAAATTTAGTATCCCGAAGGCTTTGCGTATAGTCGATTTCGACTTGCTTCTTTAGGATTGCTTGTTGCTCGGTACTATGCTTTAACGCGTTGGCAAAATTGATTAATACCGAGGCCGTATTTTCCGGATCTTCCATATCCAGCTGTTCTTGAACGGCGGCTTGCAGTAAAAGCTTTGTCAGAAAGTCTTTCTCTTGCACCATCATCGCATCATATAGTTCAAAAAACCGAGGTAAAATCTTATCCAGAGATTCTACCGATACCCGGTTCATATTCAGTACATTCGTATAATAGTTCAATCTTGATTCCAGATAGAAGGCTATCTGATGCTCTACTCCCTTTTTCTTCAATGTACTCTGCTGTAACGTTCCTATAAAGGACTCTCCCTCACGGATAGCAACCTCTATAAAAATATCTTCCTTGTTCTTGTAATAATAGTAAAGCGAAGTTTTGTTCAATCCAACCGCTTTTGCAATATCGTCCAATGTTGTCTTTTCCAAGCCATATCGCTCAAAACACTCCATTGCGGCCTGACCAATCCGCAACTTAACCTGTTCCTTTTTGTTCATCTGAATTAAAGTTAGTTATATATTTTCAATTTTCAAACATTTTAATAAAATGTTTGAAAATTGAAAATATATAAAATGAATCTTGTCCATAGTCGTTTAAATAAGCTATTAAGTCTTCCTATTCATTCCGCACTATTCTTATTGTAAGTTAAATTTAACATTTCGTAAGTAGTTTTAGATTACTATCGCAAAAAACATTGCTTTTAAATGCATGCTCCCTATCATTTATTTTCTTGCCTTATGAAAAGAATAAAAAAACAAAAATGAATTATAATTGTAAAGAGAAAGTGACGTTCAACAATTAAAAAAATTATAAACATGTACAAGATTATGAATATGATAGCGATTGCCGGCTTTAGCGCAGTACTCCTTTCATCCACCCCAGCTCCAAAGCAAATGGCAAGTCAGCGCTATCCTTTTGAAGCAAATGAACAAAGTATGCTCACAAAAGAACAAGAGGGCACAGATTCCCTATTGCAGTACTTTAACGAGACAACGAACGAACTCGAAAAACAGGTTGCAGGACTTAGTGAGGCACAGTTACAATTTAAACCTGCTCCAGACAAATGGTCAATCAGCCAATGCCTGGAACATATTGTACTTTCTGAACGAATGATATTTGATATGGCAAAAGCATCATTAACAAAAGCTCCCCAACCAGAAAGAAAAGGCGAAGTGCAAATGACCGACGACAATCTAAAAACGACAATTACAGATCGAAGCCATAAATTTCAGGCGCCTAAAGAACTTCAGCCAACCGGTATATACAAAGATTCAAAAACGGCGCTAGCTGATTTTCTTGCTGCGCGACAACCAGTGATCGATTACATAAAAAGGCAGACGCTAAAGACCTTCGCAATCATATCAACGATTACCCAACCGGCGTCGTCGACGGGTATCAAGGTTTAATGTTTATCGCCGCACATTGTGCCAGACATACCAAACAGATTGCAGAGGTAAAAGCGGACCCTAACTTTCCAAAACAATAAGATTATGAAGAAAATGAATTATCAGATCACCATCGAATCGCCGGTCGATCATGTATTCAAGACCATGCTTGAAAAAGAAACGTATAAAAAGTGGACCGCTGCTTTCAATCCAACATCTGACTTTGAAGGCAGTTGGGACAAAGGTGCCAAAATCTATTTTACCGGTATTAATAAAGATGGTGAAAAAGAAGGTATGGTGGCGGAAATAGCCGAAAATATTCCCAATAAATATGTATCTATTCGTCACTACGGCATATTAGATAAGGGCAAAGAAGTGACAGAAGGCCCGGCAGTCGAAGGTTGGGCCGGTTCGCTTGAAAATTATTCCTTTACGGATCTCGAAGGTAAAACATTACTAAAAGTCGATGTAGATACCAATGAGGAGTATCTAGACTATTTTGACGAAACCTGGCCAAAGGCTTTACAAATACTTAAAGAAATCAGTGAAAAATCGTAATTGACAGGTTCAATCTTTTCTTCTTTTTAAAAAAAGATGCTATAGTTGAAATAGAAAAAAGGCCAAATCTTTAAATAAGATTTGGCCTTTTTTAAGTGCCCAGGAGCAGATTCGAACTGCCACGCCCATACAAGCGCCACCCCCTCAAGATGGTGCGTCTACCAATTTCGCCACCTGGGCTCATATTCACCTTTGGTATCACAAAAATAAAGATTTTTCCTTCTTTTGCAAGTCGAAAAATGCTTTTTAATGCATTATTTCACTAAATTCCTATTGATCAAGGTTCTAATTACACCATCAACCAAACCAACACGGGGAACAATGATTTGTTTTAAACGGCCGTACTTCATAATCGTCAGAAAAATCTCACTCGCAGGGATAATGACGTCCGCTCTGTCTTCATTGAGACCCAGTAAAATAATACGTTCCTTCAGAGAGAAAGACGATAAATGTTCATATACCGCTTTCAATTTTGCGTAAGACAACGGCTTATCCAGTTTCTCATTGGATAACCGAGCCAATTTATTGATGTTGCCACCAGTTCCTATCCCGATAACCTGTTTATACATATGCGTGTTGCTTCGAACCCATTCTTTGAGTTCATCCCAGGTCTCTACTTTATCCTGATTATCCAAGATACGTATGGTACCTAAATTAAAGGACCTCGAATTCACCAGAACCCCATTCGCAAATAAAGACAATTCAGTGCTACCGCCACCAACATCAATATAAAGATACACCTTATCTTTTTCCATCTTATTATCCCAATGACTATTGTAGATAATCTCAGCTTCCTTAGCCCCTTCTATAATATCTATATTGATCCCATTTTTTTTAATTTCCGCAACAATATCGGCACCATTTTTAGCATCACGCATCGCAGACGTTGCACAAGCCATATAGTCTTCCACATGATAAACATCCATCAATTCACGAAATGCTTTCATTGTTTTTATCAAACTTTCCGCCTTTCTGGGAGAAATTTCCTGTTGAATAAATGCATCATCGCCCAGACGTAAAGGAACACGTAAAAGCGTATTTTTTTTAAAATTGTATTGATCCTTTTGGCCAATGATATCAGCGATCAAAAGACGGACCGCATTGGACCCTATGTCTATAGCAGCGTATCTCACGTTATATTGTTTCTTAAATATTATTTGATTAAATCATGCTAAAATAAACACAGTTATTAACAACTGTATTATAGTAATGTTAAGTTATTATTAATTTAACAACTCAACAAATTATTTCTATTCTGATTCTCCTATAGCTAATAGAAAACTGTATCTATTACATCCCGAAAATAAATCCAATTTTAATTACAACGTTTAAAATGAGGTTCAGAAATCTTTTGAAAATCGTATAAAACATCAGTGCAGTTCGATCTCCTCTCCATAGGTCTTAAATGCTATTATAGACCAATTATTTATCGACGAAGTAGACAAGGAAACAATTGCATAAAAAAAGGAATATTCACCGTGGTAAATATTCCTTTTCTTCTTATATAATCTCTACTTAGTGATGGCCATGTCCTTCAACTTTACCACCAGCCAACTGATAGATTTCTTCAACTTTTTTCAAAGATTCTTCCGAAATATGAATAACCTCTTTATTGGTATTATGTTCTTCATGGGACAATCTGCTATTGATCTCACCTTGTTTTTCCAGTACCAATGCTAAAAACGCTTTATCATTGAATGCCGCAGTACTGTCTGATCCGATTGACGCCGGAGTTTGAAACGCCGGTACACCGCGCTGGGCATCCCCTACATGCAGCTCTTTTGCCAAACCGTCCAACTCAGGCAATACAGTAGCATAAGCTTCTTTAATTTTAGCCGCTACATTCTTCACTTCTGTTGAAGTAGACTGTTTTGCCGCCACATCAGCAAGATTTACTAAATAGTTTCCCTCTTCGCCAACGAATTTAATCATTGCAAAGGCATCACCATCTGCTAAAGATGCATTGGCATATTGACGCTGTCTATTTGCAGCTGTTTCACCACAAGACGCAAATACAGTACTTGCACAAGCAGCTACAATAAATAACTTATTAATCTTCATATCAATTTTGTTAACTATACAAAAGTAGATAAAATATACATTCTTCGAAACCTAATCCGCGAAAAGAAGCAAAAATTAAGCAACATTTCTTCCTGCATTGATCACACCGAATATTGTGCGCGCGATCAGCTTTGAATAATCCTCCCGTTGTGCCTCATCCAGCTTATCCGAGTTGAGTGCACGAATCGCATAATGCTGAATCACCAATAGTGGCAACACAATACCCTCCCGGGCCAAAATTGACTCACGGTCTACCGGATAATTCTCCATTAATTTGGACGTACCGCTAAGTTTTAACAGGTATTCTTTAGTAATCTGATATTCTGCATAAAGATTTTTCCAAAATTCACCATAGACTTTATCTTCCTTCATATAGGCCGTGATATCAAAGTTCGATTTGGTCATGGACATCATACAGTTGTCAATCAAGGTCTGGAAGAATCCCGATGAAACATACAACTGTTGCACATCTTTCCATAGATTATTCTTCTCAGCCCATTGCAAAGCTGTCCCTACCCCATAAAATCCGGGAATATTTTGTTTCAACTGACTCCACGAAGTAACGAAACTGATCGCACGTAGATCTTCGAGGCGTAACTCACGTCCCGAATTCCTTTTCACAGGACGGCTTGAAATATTGATGGATGAAAGTGCTTTCAACGGAGACATCGTTTCCAGATAAGGCAGAAATAACTTATTGGTACGAAGGTCCATAAATTTATGATGACTCAATTCGGCCAGTTTATCAATAATCTCTTGTTGATGTTTGGTCAGGGTATCGCCTACGCGTTGTTTCAAATCTGAGATAATACCGGCATGTAGAAGCTGTTCTATATTGAATCGAGCGGTATCCAATGAGCCATACTGGCTACTGATTGTCTGACCCTGGATTGTTAATTGAATATGATCATTGGCAATCTCCTTACCCATGGAAGCATAAAACCGTTGTGTCTTACCTCCTCCACGCGCTGGGGGACCACCACGGCCGTCAAAAAAGACAAGATCAACATCATATTCGCGAGAGATGGCTGTCAACTCGATTTTTGCGCGATAGATTGACCAATTCGCCATGAGATATCCCCCGTCTTTTGTGCTATCCGAATAACCCAGCATAATGGTCTGCTTGTTTCCTCTTAACTTCAAATGTGCCTTATATTCTTTATTACTGTATAAAGTCTTCATCACATCCGCAGCTCTGGTCAAATCATCCACTGTTTCAAACAGGGGAACAAAATCGATCGTTAATGCATCTTTTTTCCAGCCAGACCACAAAAACAGCTGCCGTAATCCCAGAATATCACTTGCCTGTTGGCAATTGCTAATGATAAAACGTTGAGCAGCGCGCTCAGAACCCGAACGTTGGATCTCCTTGAGCAATTTGATCACACCGGAAGTGTCTTTCGTCAATGGATCTGCATCCTCAGCGACAGTAAGATCCAGCTCCTTAAATTTCAATGCTTTTTGTTTATCGACCTCACTCAGTTCCAGGTAATTTAATGGAACTCCGGTAGCCTCCTGATTCTGTTGGATTAGATATGCTGTTGCTTCACGAAGAATACGGCTATCTTGTCTGATATCTAAAGTTGTGAAAAAACAACCGAATGTCATTACCTTACGAAGCAAATCATCAACAATCTCAACAAAAAGACCATTGTGATATTCTTCCAGAACATTTTTAATAGCCTTTAAGTTCGTAATAATATTATCTGTTTCATCTTTTGGATTTTCAACAGGATTAAAGCTATTGTCGTAAAATAAGGTCTGCAAGTTTTCCATATATTCTTCGACCCCTCTGAACGTAATACGGCGTCTTACAATACGGAAATCGCGGTAATAACATCTAAACAAAATAGTACGCAATAAAGCCGCTACCTTCTTGGTGCTCTCAACACTGACATTCGGATTTCCGTCACGGTCTCCTCCTGGCCAAAAGCCCAATTCGATGAGCTGTTTTACCTCCTCGGTATCGACATCCAATTCATCGTCAATAAAAGACTGGATCTCTGAAGCGACTTTATAAAATACATTTTCCAGAAACCAGGCTAAACTGGCTGCTTCATCTACGGGCGTTGGTTTATTTTTATTGATGAATGGCGTTTTGCCGAGTTGTTGCAGTAATAGATGTATACTATGGATATCGTTAGTCTTTATCGCGTCAATCAAATCATTGATAATCCCCAATACCGGCCCCGGATAAAATTGGGTAGGGTGTGCTGTAAGGACCAGACGGACGGAAAAATCTTTTAATTTGGAAACGATTTTTCGTCGCATATCACCATTGCCCTCTGCATTTTTGATCAATGCCCCCAAAACATTTTCATCGTCGCCACGGCCCACCACTTGAAATGATGAATCCTCTATCGCATCAAACAATACCACTTGACGTTCTATATACTGGACAAAACGAAACAATAAATCAATACGCTGTTCTTCTGAAGAAAACTCTTCATGCTGATCAAAAAAACTCTTGATGATCTCATCTGGAGTTAAGTGTTGATCAACCCCCTTCTCACATTGCTTTGCAAAAAATGGCAATAAAGTACCAGTATCCTTAACACGTTGAAATGGCAACGTTAAAAACAAACTTTTAAAAAGCTCAAAGCGTGTCAATACCTCGTCCTGAAAGACGGCTTCATTTTTACTTTGCTTCATATTTAAATCTTTGAAAAATGGTCAAGAGAGTTTAGGTGACTCTTGAGTTTCTGTAATATATCTGAAATTACCCTATGCACCAAATATAGCAATATTATATTTAAACAAATAAAAAAATATAAATTAATCAAAAAAAACATCAAAATATTATAAAGATATTAATGAAAATTCGTAATTTTTCGTTTTTACTATATTATCGTAACAAGCAGGAAACCTCAGGCTAATATAGCCTTATCTCGTATATTTGTGCTATACATTATGAAACAGACACAAGAAATAAAAAGTTTTTTTTATAGTCAATATTTTGCGGATGGACTGCGAATTACCATCGGATGCATTGTACCTGTCCTCATCTTTGCTACCATAGGCCAGTTTACCAATGGAACGATTGTATCCCTGGGCGCCCTTTTAGTTGGGCTATCCGATACCCCCGGAGCGCCAAGCCATAGACGCAAAGGTATGTTTGCCGGGGCCATACTGACTACCTTGACTTTTATACTGACTAATATTGTCAATCAAAATGTATATCTCCTTGCCATTTTTATCGGAATCGCCTGCTTTATCTTTGCGATGTTTGCCGTATTTAATGGCCGGGCAGCCAATGTAGGTTTGATGTGTATATTAATGATGCTGATCCATGTGCAGATACACTATCCCTTCGAGCAGGCAATTAATTACCTCGGATTCTACACCCTTGGCGGGCTTTGGTATATCGCAATCAGTCTCTCCATCACACAGGTACGCCCTTATAGGCTAGCTGAGCAAGAACTCGCAGAAACTATTCGTTATGTAGCTGATTATATTCGGCTGAAAGCTAATTTTTACGATGCTAAAATCGATAATGATAAAAACTACCTGAAACTGATTGACAAACAGGTTGAAGTAAATCAACATCAGGAAAACGTTAGAGACTTGCTGTTTCAGAGCAAAAGATCCATTAAAGACACCACAAAAGTAGGACGTTATCTCACCTTGATCTTTAATGATATTGTGGATCTATTTGAGCAAAGTATGGCCGCGCATTATGATTACAATACAATTAGCGAACGTTTCGGCCCCACGGGTATCCTAGAGGACTTCAAGAACGTTATTTTAAAATACACGAATGAGCTCGACAATTTGGCCTACCAGCTCAACACGAATATTCAGCCCAAACCCCTATATGATTTCGATGCAGACCTCACACGTCTTCATGCTAAAATTGATCAGCTCGACAAAGAAAATCAATACAGTACCTTTGCCCTGCGTAAAGTACTGATCAATTTACGTGATCTGGTCCGTCGTATAAAAAATATCTACGGCTATGCTCACCTGCAACCCGACGACATCAAAAAGAAAGAAATTGATGACGCTAAACGTTTCGTCCAAAGTTCAGCCATCGACCTGAAGAAATTCCGTGAAAACCTGACCTTAAAATCGACGATCTTTAGACATGCCTGCCGCATGGCAATCGTGATGTCGGTCACCTACTACGTTTTTGAGACAACCAACATCACCAACAATGTCTACTGGATACTATTGACGATTATGGTCATCCTCAAACCGGGCTTTGGCCTTACGAAAGAGCGTAACATACAACGCCTGATCGGAACGACCATCGGTGGACTGATCGGAGCCGTCATCCTATTGACGATACATGATCCAACCATACTATTCGTGCTGCTGGTATTTTTCTTCCTGACAGCATACAGTTTATTTAGAGTCAATTATGTAGTTGCAGTGCTATTTATGACCCCCTATGTGTTGATCATGCTTAGTTTCGTAAGCTCCAACACCCTTGAGGTCACTAAAGAACGTATTTTAGACACCTTTATTGGTGGCATGATTGCCTTCCTGTCCAGTTATATTATCTTTCCAAATTGGGAGAGCATGCAAGTGAAAGAATCCATGCGCAAACTTTTGATTGCCAATTACAATTACATCTTTCAGGCATTAAAGGAAATTGCAGGCCAGGCTCCATCGATTACAGATTACAAATTAGCCAGAAAAGCCGTGTATGTCGAAACCGCAAATATGGGATCCACTTTTCAACGTATGTTGACTGAACCCAAAAAAAGGCAGAAATACAGCAAAGAAGTCAATAAGTTTGTTATATTCAATCATATTCTGGCCTCATTTTCTGTCACGCTGATGAATCATCTGGATGAAATGGACAATAACTACCTTAACAAAGACCATGTTCGGACCATACGGAAAATATTAAATAGCTTGGATCAATCTATTCAATTGCTTTATTCATCAGACTCCAGTACTGTGTTTTCGCCCATGGAAATCGAAATATCGAACCATCGCTTTGACAATAGTGACATCAATTCTGCCGACGGAAAGCTATTGGAAGAGCAGTTGGAGTTCCTGTATAAGATTGCCCAGGACTTAAATAAGATTGTTCAGGATCTCCATGACAAAAGCGCTGCCGAACAAGCAGCAGAATTATCTAAGCTGGCAAGCTAATTTATCCCAAAAATTCACGAAATTTACATTATGAGTGAACATATAAAAGCTTCTTATGACATTATCATCGTTGGAGGAGGCCCCATCGGTCTCGCCTGTGCCCTGGAAGCGAAACAGGCCAATCTCAATTACCTTATTCTCGAAAAAGGATGTTTAGTCAATTCGCTCTATAACTATCCCCAAAATATGACCTTTTTTTCTTCTTCTGAGCGGCTGGAAATCGGAGATATTCCCTTTGTAACCACCAATCCAAAACCCCGAAGAACAGAAGCCCTGGAATATTACAGACGTATCCAACAAAAATTTGAACTGGACACCCACCTGTTTGAAGAAGTATTGGATATTACAAAAAAAGAGGCTACTTATTTTAACGTCGAAACGAATAAACGCAATTACACCACAAAAAAGGTCATCATTGCTACGGGGTTCTATGACATTCCTATGCTACTCAATATCCCAGGGGAAGAACTTGGCAAAGTACGACACTATTACAATGATCCGCATTATTACAGTGGACAGAAGGTAATTGTTGTAGGAGCAAGCAATTCATCCATAGACGCCGCCCTTGAAACATTTCGAAAAGGTGCTCAGGTAACATTGGTTATTCGGAGCAATGAAATCAGTCCAAGAGTCAAGTATTGGGTAAAGCCGGATATCGAAAATAGAATTGCAGCGGGAGAAATTGATGTACTTTACAATAGTGAATTAACATCGGTTACCGAAACAAGTGCCACTATTCAAACGCCGACAGGCCCCCTTGAGATCGAAAATGATTTTGTTCTTGCGCTGACCGGATATCGGCCAAATTTTGACTTTCTACGCAAAATAGGAGTTGACATTCCAACACAGGCCCCATGTATCCCCTATCATAACGAGCAGACGATGGAAACAAATATAAGGGGCCTATACTTAGCGGGGGTCGTATGTGGTGGATTAAATACCCACCTTTGGTTTATTGAAAATTCACGTATCCACGCTAGGCAGATCATCGAACATATACAAAAAATACCGATTTAACGCTGTTGATACCGTAAACCATTTAAGAAGATTTTCATCATTTTCTTCTGTAAACTGAGGATATGATCAAATTCTTCTTTCGTGGGGAAGAGCATATTTTTCATGTCTTTCAAGATCCCCATACGCATACCAAATAACGAATACAATAGAATACGGGCTGTCTCATTCAGATCATCTACTTGAATCTCTTGGGCGTCTATTCCAATCTTAAGAATTTTTTCAATGATTTCAACTTCACGCAGATAAGATTCTTTGAACACTTGCTCCAATTCATCCGGAAGTTCTTTAACCATCTTCATGGTATATTCAAACAAATTGTAATATTGATTGATTGCCTTGACACGCATATCAATAGAGTACATCATGATTTCTTCAAAGTTGCCACCT
Source organism: Sphingobacterium sp. HMA12 (assembly GCF_002933815.1). Taxonomy (GTDB): domain Bacteria; phylum Bacteroidota; class Bacteroidia; order Sphingobacteriales; family Sphingobacteriaceae; genus Sphingobacterium. The sequence goes on along the minus strand of NZ_BEYR01000001.1, from coordinate 35,398 downwards.
TTATCGATAACAGCTTCGATATCTTCAATCATCTTATCAATAACATACTCAAAAACAGCAGAATACAGACTATTCTTGTCGGGAAAATAATAATAAAGCAGCGCCTTTGAAAAATTAAGATCTTTAGCTATCTCCGACATTGTCGTTTTAGCCATTCCAAAGTGTGCAAAGCGCCTTGTTGCAGCTTCTAGAATTTTGATCCTTTTTACATCTGCATTACCCATTAAACTTATATTTTTTATCGTTAAATAAACGGTTTATACTATCTTTACCGATTATCATGCTAAAGATAGCGGATTTTTTTGAATTTCTGAAAACTAAAGTCAATATGAAATTAAACATTCAATCGAATATCTCTTTGAAACCTTTCAATACATTTGGAATAGAAGAAAAGACAAATTTCTTAATCGATGTGAATGATAATGAAACATTGACCGAAATTTTTAAACAAGGACTTTTCAACGAAAACTTTTTTGTTCTCGGCGCGGGAAGCAATGTTTTATTCACCAAACCGTTTGAAGGATACATTATCCGAATGGCCAGCAAAGGTATACAGTCAAAAATTGAATCGGATCATGTATATGTCACCGCGAAAGCCGGGGAAATTTGGAACGACTTTGTTTGGCATTGTATCAGGCACAATTATGCGGGCATAGAGAACATGGCTCTTATTCCAGGGACCGTAGGTGCATCCCCTGTACAAAATATCGGTGCTTATGGTGCTGAATTAATGTATGTTTTTCATGCCTGCGAAGCTTTTGACACCAAACTGGGCACATTTAAAACCTTCAAAAAGGAAGACTGTAATTTTTCTTATCGTGACAGTATTTTTAAAACTGAGCACAAAGGTCGCTTTATTATCACGGAGGTGACTTATAAACTCAGCCTTACACCTAAAATAAATACAAGCTACGGTGCCATTGAAGCTGAACTCGTAAAAGAAAATATAACACAACCCTCCATCGCCGATATCGCAACCGTAGTATCAAAAATTCGTGTGGAGAAACTACCGGATCCGAGTACAGTTGGCAACGCCGGAAGCTTTTTTAAAAACCCTGTGATCTCAGCAGACAACTTTGAAAGGCTATTGGCACTTTATCCAACAATTCCACATTATCCCATGCCAGACCAACAAACAAAACTGGCCGCTGGATGGTTAATAGAACAGTGTGGCTGGAAAGGTAAAGAATATGGACAAGCTGGTGTCTGGAAAAATCAGGCGCTTGTACTAATAAATAGACAACATGCTAGCGGTCAGGAAATTTACAACCTTTCTGTCCAAATTATTAAAGATGTACAAAATAAATTTGGTATCACGCTCGAGCGCGAAGTTAATTTATTATAAAGAATCAAAAAAAATATTTGTACAGCTTTGAAACTTAAAAGAACAATAATACAGCGTCTATTTCATCTCAACATCAACCAAAGCCACTCTTATTTACTTAAGGTTAATATACACATACGATTGCATGCCTTAAAATAATCTTAAAATTACATTAAGAAATCCATTTTTAAGGATTTTGGCGCATTATTTGCCTCATACTTAACGAACCGCATTTTATAAACTTACTGTTTCCTAAAAAGAACAGTTATAATTCATTAAGCTATGACAAAGAATGAATTTGACAGCATGGTTATTGAGCAATCGGACTCACTAAAACTCTACGCCAGAAATTTTACCAGCGACTATGAAGATGCAAATGATCTTGTACAGGACACCATCCTCAAAGCTGTAACCTATTTCAAAAATTTTAAAGAAGGCACTAACCTAAAAGGTTGGCTCTATACCATCATGAAAAATACGTTTATAAATAATTATAGACGGATTGTAAAAACAAACTCCTTTATCACAAAAGATGAAGATATTTCCAATTCAAATCTATTAATATCCGCTTCAAGTAACCAGGGAGAAAGTAAGTTTGTCATGGAGGATATTCACGAAGCCTTAGCTAATCTTTCAGAAGAATACTACATCCCCTTTTCCCTCTATTTCGAAGGATTTAAATACCATGAGATATCAGAACATTTAAACATTCCTATCGGGACTGTAAAGACAAGAATACATGTGGCTAGAAAATTGATGAAACGGTCACTATCTGCTTATAAAGTCGCCTAGTTTTTTCTATCTTCGCCTTCTTACAGATTGTGATGGAAAAAGAAGGATTACCCGAATATAGCAAGAGTCAGCTTGCGTTACGAAATGGTCAGGATAAGCCTCAGATCTGGGTCGCTTACAAAGGCTATATCTATGATGTCAGTGACAGTAGACTTTGGAAAAACGGCATGCACTATGAACACTGGGCAGGCCAGGATCTAACTGAGGAGCTTAAAGACGCTCCTCATTCAGATAGTGTATTTCCAAGATTTCAGATAATCGGAATCCTAAAGACTTAATAAAAATCTATAAATTAAATTGGGAAAGGGCTACAAAAGCGTTCAGGCGCTTCTGTATATCCTCTTCTGTAAGATCCACGAGACGATCTGTACCGAACTTTTCTACGCAAAAAGAAGCCAGTGCAGATCCGAAAATCAAGGCATTCTTCATATTGGTAAAATTGATACTCTTTACCTTGGCTAAATAACCAATGAAACCGCCGGCAAATGAATCTCCTGCTCCCGTAGGATCAAATACATCTGCCAGAGGAAGTGCTGGAGCCGAAAAAATCTGATTCTCGCCAAAAAGCAAAGCGCCATGCTCGCCCTTTTTTATGATCAAATATTTTGGTCCCATCCCCAAAATAGCCTTCGCTGCTTTGACCAATGAATATTCACCTGATAATTGTCTGGCTTCAGCATCATTGATCGTCAAAACATCAACCTCCGCAAGCACTTTCTTTAAATCATCCAAAGCAACATTCATCCAATAATTCATCGTGTCCAGTACAACGAGTTTTGGTTTCCTTTTCAGGCGGGCCAAGGTCGTTAACTGTACTTGTGGAGTTAGATTGCCTAACAAAAGATATTCGCAATCTTGATAACTATCAGGAATAATTGGATCGAAATCCGCTAATACATTTAAGTCCGTTGCTAGCGTATCCCGGCTATTCATGTCATTATGGTATCTTCCAGACCAGGAAAATGTTTGTCCACCCGGTATAATCTGAACACCTGATACATCGATGCCATGATCTTTTATCAGGGCAAGATTGCGGCTTCCAAAATCTTCTCCAACAACACTGACCAATTTGATTTGATCACATAAATAGGATGCCGCTATACTCGCAAACGTACCGGCACCACCTAGAATTTTGTCAGTTTTACCGAACGGTGTTTCAATTGTATCAAAAGCCACCGTACCAATAATTACTAAACTCATAGTTTTTTAATAAGCATGGTAAACAAAAAAACCGGCATAAAGCCGGTTTCAATATTGCTCCTGAAGCTGGGCTCGAACCAGCGACCCTCTGATTAACAGTCAGATGCTCTAACCTGCTGAGCTATTCAGGAATTTTTATTTTTATGAGAAACTCCTTCCTCATCGAATGCACAAAAATAGCACATTTTTATATTATTCGCAAATAATTTTATCATTTGCCTATCGCTCCTGAAGCTGGGCTCGAACCAGCGACCCTCTGATTAACAGTCAGATGCTCTAACCGGCTGAGCTATTCAGGAATGAAAAATTGAATACTTTAAAAACTCCGGTTATGTAAGTTTCTAATTGCTCCTGAAGCTGGGCTCGAACCAGCGACCCTCTGATTAACAGTCAGATGCTCTAACCTGCTGAGCTATTCAGGAGTATTTTTCAATTTTTCCGGAAACTCTATCGCGTTTCCGTGATGCAAGTATCGGAAGATTATTAGAATACTACAAATTTTTTGAACACATTTTTTACAACTTCCTAAAATCCAACTAGAATAATTTATTTTTCTTTTGTCGAATCATGGGCAAAAACCTTCTTTAAGCAATTCAAACAGCATAATCCAACTTTTACCGCCACACAAAAAGACACATTTACCGATTGCTCTCAACGAATCAATTCAAACGAACCTTATAGCAACACCCCTTTGAGAATAAGTGTCGCCACCGTAAAATAAATGAGAAGTCCTGTAACATCAACTAGCGTAGACACAAATGGTGCCGATGAGCTCGCTGGATCCGCTCCCAATCTTTTCATCACAAAGGGTAGCATGGACCCCATAAGCGAACCCCACAGAACAACACCGATCAAGGATAATGAAATTACTAAAGCGACCAATACCCAATATTCACCATAGCTATGTGCAAAAGACTGCCAGGCCATAATCCTTAAAAAGCCCAATGCTCCTAAAATAAGCCCAAGCAGCAGACCAGACAATATCTCTCTCCGCATGACACGCCACCAATCCGACAGAGTCACCTCACCCAATGCCATCGCTTGTATGATCAATGTCGAAGCCTGTGAACCACTATTGCCGCCACTGGAAATGATAACCGGCATTAAAGCGAACAACATGATGGCACTAGCCATCTGCTCTTCAAAATGCTCAATAACCGTCGCGGTCAACAACTGCCCTAGAAATAAAACTATCAACCAGCCAGCTCGTTTTTTCACGAGGTTTTTAATTGAAACATCTAAATAAGGTTCATCCAATGCCTCGGTTCCCCCAATACGCTGCATATCCTCGGTATACTCTTCATTGGCTACCCACAAGATATCATCTACCGTAATGATCCCAAGCATCACCCCCTGCCCATCCACAACCGGAAGCGCAACCCTATTGTTCATCCGGAAAATATTAATTGCTTCCTCTTGCGGATCATAAGCATTCAGGGAAATCAAACGGTAATCAATGAGGTCACCTACGATCGTATCGGGCTCCGCCATCAAAACATCTTTAATACGAATATCATCGATCAGTTTACCATTTGAATCTATGACATAAAGCACATCTATGGTCTCAGAATCTTTCCCATATCGACGGATATGTCCCAATATTCTTTCGATACTCCAGTGCGCTTTTACCGTAATATAATCTGGAGTCATCAAGCGTCCGACACTATCTTCTGGATACCCCAATAACGCCAGTGCTTCTACCCGATCTTTGGGCGGCAATAGTAATATTAAGTGCTTAATATCATCCTTCATTTCGGAGAAAAAAGAGGTCCGATCATCAGGAGGTAATTCATTAATTAATGCACTTATTTTACCCTTAGAAAGTTTTTTAAAAATTCGATTTTGAGTAGGAAAATCCAGGATACGAAAAACGTTTACTGCACGATTCAAATTTAAGGATTCGATAAAGAGTGGACCATGTTCAGGGAGTTCATCGATCAGTTCCTCTACCTCAGAAATATTCAATTCATTTAGAAATTCCTCCAGCCCAACAAAGTCTTCTTTTGCTATCAATTGTTCTATTTGACTTACCTGCATTTCCAGTTCTTCCATATCTTCCTTTCGATTTTAAAATCCTACATCGGTACAAATTATATGTTACAAAAATCGCTTTTTTAAAGTAAATTCTGAATAAAAAAATAAATAATAAAAAGATATCAAAACCGCAGTGAATTTTCACTTTTGATAATGTACCTAAAAAGTGAACCTTCTCAAGGTAATGACATTTTGTCACTACCAAATACATTAAAAAACAACCCCAAAATTCGAACAAAAAGATGGTGGGTCAATCCCTCATTAAAATCGTCCTTCAGGCTTTCATCTTTATAAAACCGACCACAAAATTTGAAGCAACCCAAAAGTCGCAAACTCCAAAAACCGCAGCTTGGTCAGGTCGCATCTATAAAATTCATATCAGTAAAAAATATTTAGATATTTTCCCGCAGACGCTATCTTATGGATGAATATTTAAGTATATTCGTCACATCGTTCTTTCCAGTTGAAAAACGAATTTTCACGACGAAAGCAGCCAACTAAAGTCAAACAAAAATAATAAATAAACAACAAAATCTGCAAATAAAACAACAACATAACTATATATAAATCAATATATTTTACAAATTAATATAAACTTAAGATTTATATAAAATCGAAATATTTAGCTAAAAAAAATAGCAACCCATAAATCAGCCTTATATATGAGATATAAAAATATAATTTCCAACACTTTAATAGCATTCATATTAACACTATCTTCAAAAAAAACTTTCGCACAGTTTTTTGAAGACAGCCAAGCCCCTTTAAGTCAGAAATGGTTCAAAATTGAAACCCCAAATTTTAAACTCATTTTTCCAGAAGAGATGAAAGGCAAAGCCCCTACCCTAGCAAATCAGGTACTCAACTCCTTGCACACAACAAGTAGAAATTACAAAATAACACCTCGAAAAATTCCTTTTATTATCCACAACACGAACCTACAAACAAATGGCTTTGTGCAATTATCTCCTCGAAAATCCGAACTATATAGTACCGCCGGAGCTGAGCCCGACAACCAAACTTGGCTACCTAACCTGATCCTCCACGAGTCTAGACATGTTAGCCAATTTGACAAATTGACAGGAAAATTAAACGCCCCTTTTTTTGAACAACTCGCCTTAGCTTATTATGGGCTCACTGTCCCTTCTTGGTTTTTTGAAGGTGACGCCACGCTAACTGAAACCATTTATTCTCATGGTGGAAGGGGGCGATTGCCTTCTTTTGAAATGCCGATCAAAGCTAACTTCCAATCTAAACACAACTACAGTTTCAACAAATACTTACTCGGATCATTTAAGGATATTGTTCCCAGTTACTATACGATTGGCTATCTCATGACATCAACACTGAAGTCTGAACTACCATCAAATTACGAAGCAGATTTATTTTCAGACCTCAACAAGCGTCCGCTCTACCCGTATAATATCAACCGTGTATTGAAGAAAAAAATAGGGGGAAACAGCAGTTACTTATTTAACAAGACGATCGCAAAATTGGACACGTTATGGAAGATAAAAACAGCGGATTATTCAGCCCAAAATTATGCTGAAATTACTGGTCGAAATGACCGTTATTATAACAACAATCTATTACCAAAATCAAGTGGTCATTTGATTTACTTTATTAAGCAAAATCCAGAAAAAACAAATGCAATATATGCTTATGACAAAGATAAGAAATCGGAATCTCAACTTGTAAAAACAGGCATCCAGCTGACCCCGCATTTCGATATTAATAACACATATATCGTATGGGACGAACTCCGAAAAGACCCCCGTTATAACAAGAGAACATACAATGTCATCAACTTAATGAACCGGAAAACGGGAGAAATTAAAACACTTACCAAACAATCCCGGTATTACTCACCCGTATTTAGCCCCGTAGAGGAGTCCATCGCCTGCATCGAAGTAGATTTATCCAACACAAGCTATCTTACGCTCATAAGCCTTAAAAACGGCGCTGTAATCAAGCGTATAAAAACACCGGGATCGGAGCAGCTTCAGCATCCTGCATTTAACGCTGCGGGCGATAAAATCATTGCGATCCGCCTGTCAGAAATTGGAACGGCACTCTGTGAGATTGATCTAAAAAATGATAAAATCACAAACCTGACTCCTTGGGGCAACCAACAATACGAACGACCTCAATACCTTCCGGGTATGAACATTCTAGTCAAAGCAAACTTTAATGGTATTGATAACATCTACAAGATAGATCGACAATCAGGCGCTAAACAACTCTTGACCAAAGCGCCATTTGGTGCCTTTAATCCCTTTTATGACAAGGACACCAAACGATTATTTTTTAACAACTACCAGTATAACGGCTATAAAATCAGTCAGACAAGCATAGACACCGTCTTTGAAATCAAACCAGAAACCGATTATTTTTCTCATTATTATGCTGCAGCCGTACAAAAGGATAGTATATTCAATATGGCCACCATTGCATCGGATACTACTCAAAAATACATCATCACACCTTACAAAGGACTCGGCCGAACATTCAACTTCCACAGTCTTTCGCTAAGCAGCAGTAATTTTGAAAGTTTCGATAATTTCAAACCGGGTATTTTTTGGCTTTCAAATAACATTTTAAACACCACCCAAATTGCACTTGGTTATGAATACGACACAGACATCCGAAAGGGTATCTATTCAGCCGAGCTAACGTATAATAAATATTTCCCAAAATTCACACTACGTTATGAAAATAGGGGTCAGATCGCAGCAGCAACGATCCCCAACAAACCAGACAGCAGTATTAGATTTGACTGGAGAGAACATTACGTTTCTTCACAGATTTCCGTTCCATTGTCTTTTTATAGACTTGATTACAATTATTCAACAGGATTCAATTTTGCCACAGCCTATTTGAAACGCTACAATCTAAGTCGCAATGACCTTAAAAACTTTAATTACGAGACCGCATTTCCATTGACTTACCAACTTTATTTCAACCGAAACGCGCGCATGGCAACGATGGATCAATATCCGAGATGGGGGCAGAATTTTAGTGTAACCTATAGGCACACCCCTTTTGAGAACAAGGCCAAAGGTGAAATTCTATCAGCACGAGCAGTATTCTATCTCCCCGGATTAATGACTAACCATGGATTTCAGATCCGCTTAAGTGCACAGGCGGGAACAGGTATCTATGAATACATCAACGACATTCCCCTAGTCAGCGGATTTAGTTATTATAAATATGAGACAGTGAAAAATACCTTACTGATCAACTATAGATTTCCTATTGCTTATCCTGATTTTGGGGTAGGATCAATAGCCTACGTAAAACGTATCAAAGGTGGTGTATTTGCAGATTATCAGAACATCCATAAACACAAAGAAGCAGCACCTAAGAGCTTCGGAGGATACCTTTCCTTTGATTTCAATGCTTTTAGATATCCGCTGCCCGACTTTGAGTTTGTCGTGAAAGGAACTTACATCAATGACAATACAGCAACACAGCGCATCGTACCAACGGTAAGTTTAAATTACACCTATTAAGAATGAACAGCCCAATTAAAATTAGCCGCCAAAGCATAGTGATCTGACAAAGGCAAGCCCCTGACATTCGTAAATAGGTTGTTTTCGATATTATAATCACGGGCGTTCAAACTCAGATGGCTATTGCTGCGATAGAGAATCTTGTCTATTGATTCACTCTGATTACCGATTGACAGCATATGAGGCGGTTTAAATGCATGCTTCGCTTCTGGCACAAGTCCTCCGTTCTGTAGTTCAACCCAACTGTCCACCAATGTGGTTGACTCCATAAAATCGTGCAGGTTATCATCACCGAAACTATAATGTGCATTAAAGTCCCCCATGACAATCAGCGCGTTTTCACTAGAATTCTCGCCTATGTAATCACGTAACTGATTAAGATTATCCCTTCTCGCACTGGAAGCCCGTCTACTGTTCTGCGCGTTCGCATGTACATTGTAGACATCTAGCCATATTCCCGCAACGATCTCCACTTTGACCAAGGTAAAACCTTTCGGGGTCAGAAAATCGGCTCCGGTACGTTTTTTCCAAGGGACTCGCACAACATCCGACATCGGGAAACGGGACAAGGTATTGAGACCGTCTCCAAAAGGTACACGCCCCTTAGGCTTGGTACGGTAAGGGTGTTGATTCCCGCCCCAATAGAGACTATTGTTATAATTGAAATCCTCCTGAACATTCACAATATCAAAAGGATTAATCTTTTTGCCTATTTCAGCAATACTCCTACTCCTGCCTGTAATCGCAGAAGAAATAAACCCCGGCAATCCCGCTACATTATAAGTCAACACCGAAAAAAAACCCGAACTATCTTTATCTTTTTTGTGATTAGCATCCATCAATAAAACCTATATAATCATGTCATGATAAATTTAAGAAATACAGTAAATACTCGCCACTGCCATACAGATATTTAACAGATAATTGATTTAAATCTGACATTAGCGAGAAAATATAGCTCATTCTAATCCAAAGCTGTCTTTTTCAAACCATTGGTGCCTAATACTAAAGTATGCTCCTCCACAGATACAAGTTTTAATACATGTATAAGAAACATTTTGCAATAAAAAAGGGATAACACAACATTATCCCTTTTCCATACTATTTTTTTTAAAAGCTATTAATCTTCCAGTGCTTTAACACCGGGAAGAACCTTTCCTTCCATATATTCCAGCAATGCGCCACCACCCGTACTCACGTAACTGACATCTTCGGTCATACCAAATTTACTTACGGCAGCAGCTGAGTCTCCACCTCCTATTAAAGAAAATGCACCATTTTTCGTCGCCTCGACAACTGCATCGGCCACAGCTTTCGTACCTTTTGCAAAAGTATCAAACTCAAAAACTCCCATAGGACCATTCCAAAGAACTGTTTTTGAATCTTTGATAATAGACGCAAAATTCGCTGCCGAATCCTGACCAATATCTAAGCCCTGAAGATCTGCAGGAATCTGATCATTTGGACCATCATATACATTTGCATCATTAGAAAATGCATCAGCTATTTGCGCATCTGTAGGAATAACCAAATTTACTCCTTTTTCTTTCGCTTTCTTTACCAATTCATTTGCTAGGTCAAGCTTGTCCATCTCCACCAATGACTTACCGATTTCGCCACCTCTTGCTTTGATAAACGTATATGCCATACCTCCACCGATCAGTAAGTTGTCCACTTTATCCAATAATGCCTCAATCAGCTGGATTTTATCAGAAACTTTCGCTCCACCCATAATCGCTGTAAACGGTCTAACCGGATTATTCAACACCTTCTCCGCATTACCTACTTCAGCAGCCATCAAATAACCGCTATATTTAGCTGAAGGGAAAAACTGTGCGATAATCGCCGTTGAAGCATGTGCTCTATGCGCCGTTCCAAAAGCATCATTCACATATACATCACCTAACTTTGAAAGCTTTTCGGCAAATCCTACATCACCTTTTTCTTCTTCTTTATAAAAACGCAGGTTTTCAAGTAATAAAACTTGTCCAGCTTGCAATGCCGAAGCTTTTTCTACAGCTTCATTTCCAATACAATCATTGGCAAATTGAACCTCTGTACCTAACACCTTAGAAAGGTGAGCAACAATATGTTTTAATGAATACTTATCAGTAGGACCATCTTTTGGCCTTCCTAAATGGGACATCAATATCACACTTCCGCCGTCATTCAAAATTTTCTTTATTGTCGGAGCAGCTCCCTGAATACGATTATCATCCGTAATATTGAAATTCTCATCCAAAGGAACGTTGAAATCTACGCGAACCAAGGCTTTTTTACCTGCAAAATTTAAATCGTCTACTGTTTTCATTATGTAACTTTAATGTGTTTTAGGATCTGTCGTTTGCCAAACGAACAGTTAAATATAGAAAAAAGGCATTTATTTTCATCAAATAAATGCCTTTTTATCGGATTAAATTATCATTAATGGATTTCAACGGCATAAGGTAGCCTAGCCTGCACCCCGCTCTGTGCTGTCGCCTGCCGCATCACATCAAAATAACGATAGTATTCGCCCATTTGCTCCTTCGCTACCCAAGCCTGAACCTTTTCCTTTGAATTGTTCAATATCGAAGTGAAAGGATCCTCCTTTGCAGGATATTGAGCAACTTTATACTTGTTTAGCTTCGCTTTTTTAGCAGCTGCCTGAATAGCGACATCAAGATTACCCAAACGATCCACCAATTTATTGCTTAAGCCCTGTGTACCCGTCCATACACGGCCCTGTCCAATACTATCCACATTCGCCAACGGCATGTTTCTGCCTTCAGACACAACTTTTGTAAAAGTAGCGTATACTTTATCAACCTCGCGTTGAATAATATCTCTTTCCTCAGCTGTCAAAGGCCGATCAAAAGTAGTCATCAAATCCGCAAATTTTCCTGTTTTCACACCATCATAGTGTACGCCAATTTTATTGTTCATCAAATTCTGAAAATTCGGTATTACACCAAACACACCGATTGACCCCGTAATAGTGGTTGGCTCTGCAAATATAGAGTCTGCAGCAGCTGAAATATAATAACCTCCTGAAGCGGCAACATCACCCATTGAAACAATGACAGGTTTAACCTTTTTAGTCAAAATTACCTCACGCCATATAATATCCGAGGCAAGGGCTGAGCCTCCGGGAGAATTCACACGCAACACAACAGCCTTGACAGCATCATCCTCTCTCAACTTCCTTAATTCCCTTGAAAATTTATCTCCTCCTATCTCTCCCGGGCGTGTCCCTTCCCCGTCCACAATCTCTCCGACTGCGTAAAGAACCGCCACCTCAGAGCCACTCGCATCTTCTTTTATCTTTTTATTATAATCTAATAAGGAAACAAACGATATTTCGTCCTTATCACCTATCTTCAATCGCTTTCTTAAGTCAGTGAGTAATTCATCCTTATAAATCTTGGCATCAGCAAGCTTATACCGTACCGCATCATCCGCATTTCTGACCAGATAATCATTGGCTATACCACGTAATGAATCAGCAGGAATGTTCCGGCTTGCCGAAATTTCACTGATAAAAGTTTCATAGATACTTCCCAGATAGGAAGTAACCTGCAAACGATTTGGATCACTCATTTTATTTAAGAAATAAGGCTCTACAGCACTCTTAAATGTCCCCACTTTTACAATCTGCATCTCTACCCCTACCTTATCCAATAGATCTTTATAAAACATGGTCGAACTCGCAAGTCCCCTAAAATCGATGGTTCCTTGTGGATTGACATACACTTTATCAGCAATACTCGCCACATAATATGCTTTTTGATTGTAACCGGCATTGTAAGCAACGATAAATTTCCCTGTTTTCTTAAAAGCAAGTAATTCATCGCGCACCTCTTTTAAACTAGCAAAGCCAGTACCGATGCTCCCAGCATCCATATAAATCCCCTTGATATTGCCATCCGTGGCCGCATATCTTATTCTCCCCAGAATATCATCCAGCCCGATACTCTTTGTAGAATAACCCGGAAGATTCAAACTTCCAAAGGGATTATTATCGTTCCGCTCATTGATGTCATAATCAAAAGATAGAAATAATACCGAATTGCTTTTGACAACGACCTCCTGATCGGAGGAAGCCGAACTGATGAGGGCACCAATAATCCCCATAAAAACAATAAACAGGATCACAAAAGATATTACAATCCCCGTAATCGTAGCCAATACATACTTAAAAAATGATCTCATATTTAATAATTAATCCCGATTTATACAGTCCTGAAAATGGAATGATTTATTTTACACTAAAGGTAATGCAATATTTTTTATTCCCCCAGTATTTTATTTCATAAAGCCTTAATTTAGCAACATGAATAAGATTTTTATATTATTGGGAACCAACTTGGGAGACCGTCTGCGACAGCTATCACAAGCAAAGCAAGCGCTTGAAAAACAGGTTGGAGAAATTTTGATAGCATCTTCCATTTATGAAACCGCCGCCTGGGGCGTTGAAGAGCAACCCGCGTTCCTAAATCAGGTCATCTTGATAAATACCGTTTTATCCCCAATCGAATGTTTGAATTGCACACAGCAGATTGAATTGGATTTGGGAAGGGTACGTTTGAAGAAATGGGGCCAAAGAGCGATTGATATTGATTTACTTTATTTCAACGATGAAACTATCAACTACCCAAACCTAATTATACCACATCCGTTTATTTCAGAACGACGTTTCACCTTGGAACCCTTAGCAGAAATAGCGCCGGACTACATTCATCCTGTTTACAAAAAAAATAACGTATCTTTATTGCGTAACTGCAAGGACAAATTACCCGTAAAGAAAATTAACAACGATGAACCATATCGACATTGACCTAATCAACCAAAACATGTTTGACAATTCAGATTTGATCAAACAATTTGTATCAATGTATCTTATCCAAACCCCCGTAGATTTAGATAACTTACGAAATGCGTTAGTTGAAGGTGACCATCAAAAAATTGCCGATGCCGCTCATCACATCAAACCTACGATGGACTATATCGGAGCATTCCATTTAAAAGCCAAATTCGAAGAATTGGAAATGAATGCCAAAAATCAGGAATCCTTAGAGGGACTCAGAGCGACTTTTCACGTTCTAGATATCGAAATGAAAGAACTGTTATTTGAACTTGAACAATACGAAAAAACGATCTAAGCCAGATCGTTTTTTTTATTGAAGTGCAATGCCGAAAGTATAAAATACAAAAGTAGAATAACTGGCAAAGCCATAAATTGCCCAATTACAAATAAGATCAAAGTTAAAAACAGAAAGATAAAGCGAAATTTGTTCGTTTTCCAATCCATCGAACTGAATTTCATTGAAAACAGCCGGATCTCACTAATCAACAGATAACTGGTCAGTAGCGCACTACAAATCAAAAATATTGGATTTATAATGAGTTCGGGATACTTAACAGCAATATAGGGTAGTGAAAGCACATAAAAGGTATTCATTGGTGTATTAAGTCCAATAAAATCAGAAGTTTGTCGTTCGTCCAAATTAAACTTAGCCAAACGCAAAGCCGAAAATACGGTTACAATAAATCCCAGATACGGTAGTAAGGAACCATCAGGAAGTGCTTGCTGCAGCAATGTAAACATGATCGTACCCGGTAAAAATCCAAAACTGACCATATCAGCCAACGAATCCAATTCTTTGCCGATAAGTGATTTTACATGAAGTAGCCTAGCTACCATGCCATCGAAAAAATCAAATATTCCAGAGGCAAAAACACAGATCGTTACTTCTTTAAGATTCCCCTCCAAGGCCATCAGCACAGCAATACAACCACTAAAAAGATTCAGGCAGGTCAGCAGGTTTGGAATATGTTTTTTCATTTATGTGATTTATTTCTTATAAAAAAGCCATCATTCGGTTAGAAATGATGGCTAAAATATTAAAATTTGATGGGATTACCCATTCATACTGATCAAAAATTCCTCATTTGATTTAGTACCACGCATTTGTCCTTGTAAGAATTCCATTGCTTCTGTAGAATTCATATCCGACAAGTGATTACGAAGCACCCAAATACGTTGCAATGTTTCCTTGTCTGTCAATAGGTCATCACGACGCGTGCTAGACGCTGTAATGTCAATTGCAGGGAAGATACGTTTGTTTGCCAATTTACGATCCAATTGCAGCTCCATGTTACCAGTTCCTTTAAATTCTTCAAAGATCACCTCATCCATTTTAGAACCTGTATCTGTCAAAGCAGTCGCAAGGATTGTCAATGAACCACCGTTTTCGATATTTCTAGCCGCACCAAAGAAACGTTTTGGTTTATGTAGCGCATTTGCATCCACACCACCGGACAGGATTTTACCCGAAGCTGGGGCAACAGTATTGTAAGCACGTGCCAGACGAGTGATGGAATCCAACAGGATAACCACATCGTGACCGCACTCAACCATACGCTTCGCTTTTTCCAATACAATATTAGCAATCTTTACGTGACGATCAGCAGGTTCATCAAAAGTAGATGAAACAACCTCTGCACGTACGCTTCTAGCCATATCCGTAACCTCCTCAGGACGCTCATCAATCAATAAGATGATCAGGTATACTTCAGGATGATTCTTTGCAATTGCGTTCGCAACTTCCTTCAGCAAATTTGTTTTACCTGTTTTCGGCTGTGCAACGATCAATCCGCGTTGACCTTTACCGATAGGTGTAAACAAATCCATGATACGTGTAGAGTAATTACCCATACCCATATCTAAATTCAAGCGCTCATCCGGAAATAATGGGGTCAAATAGTCAAAAGGTACACGGTCGCGTACTTCTGCAGGATTCTGTCCGTTAATAGCTTCTACTCTAACCAATGGAAAATACTTCTCACCTTCTTTTGGTGGACGAATACAACCACGAACGGTATCCCCTGTTTTCAAACCAAATAATTTGATCTGGGACTGTGAGACATAAATATCATCCGGAGATGTCAAGTAGTTATAGTCCGAAGAACGCAAGAAACCATAGCCATCAGGCATAATTTCCAAAACACCCTCATTAACGATAACATTGTCGAAATCTGTACTAGAAGAAGTATTTTCAGCTTTAGGAGTTTGAAGAGTTTTTTCAGGTTGGGAACCTTTATCTGTTGTCGGAGTCGTATCTACTGCGGGACTGCTTTCTTCACTTTCGACAGCCTCACGTTTTCTTACAGTCACAGGCTCTGCAGTTTTCACCGTTCTTACACGTTTACGTGTACGTTCACCCTGTTCCTGATTGTCTTCCTCCACTTTAGCAACATTTTCTGTAGAAGCCGGAGCTGCTTCTTCTTCCCCACCGGTATTGCTAATTCTTTCTATTAATTCTTGCTTACGCAATTTATCAGCATCCGCGATACCGATCAACTTAGCAATCTCGCGCAATTCCGATACGAGTTTAGCGTTTAATTCGTTAATATCCATTAATGTGTTGTGTATGATTTTTGGATTTTCTTTTGAGCTTTATTCTGATTACACACTTAAGCTTGTTTCCTTGTTTAAGTGAATGAAGAACTTAATGATTTCTTTTAAACCCGAAGTGGATTAAATCTTGAGAACCTAGACAAAGAAAAAAACAAATTTTGTTATTTCAAAATATTTCAAAAAAAATATTTACTATTGTAGCTAGTAAAACGATTTAACAACATTTTTAGATTGAATTTTATATTTTTTTTCATAAGTTCGTACCTTTCAAAATTTAAGTTTTTAGATCCCTTATATGGAACAGCAACAAACTAAAACCAATTACCCCGCACTCTACACATTGATTATTGTGTTTTTCTTTTGGGGGTTTATTGCAGCGGGGAATAGCGTATTTATCCCATTCTGCAAGAATTATTTTCACCTGGATCAATTTCAATCGCAACTTATAGACTTTGCCTTTTATACGGCATACTACATCGGTGCATTGCTCCTTTTCATCTTTAGTTCGATAGGCGGCAAAGATCTCGTTGGAAAATGGGGTTACAAAAAAAGTATCGTGTATGGTCTATTGTTTTCAGCACTTGGTGCGGCAGCGATGATTGTAGCAGTCGAGGTGAATCTATATATTGGCATGTTGCTGGGTCTATTTGTGGTTGCACTGGGATTTTCCCTGCAGCAAACTGCAGCCAATCCCTTCGCTGTCTTATTAGGGGATCCAAAGACAGGAGCTTCCCGTGTCAACCTTGGCGGTGGTATCAACTCCTTTGGAACAACCATAGGCCCCTTAGTGATTGGATTCTCACTTTTCGGGACATTTGAACCCATTTCCGATTCTGAGATTGCCAATCTGCCTTTAAATAAAGTGGTCTATCTCTATGTTGGTGTAGGTTTGTTGTTCCTTCTCGCTGCGGCATTGTTCAACTTTAGCAAAAAAGTCCCAGCCGGAATCAGCAATGAACCCATGGAAAAAGCCAACAAGGCTTTACGTACTTTAATCATCATGACGGTGTTGCTATTCGGCATGTTCACACCTGTATTTTTAAGTTATAAGAGTGACCTTGCGTTACACATCGAGCAACTACACCAACAAGTCTCTAGCCTGACCGACCAGGTTCAGATAGATCAATTAAAAGCACACATTAAGGAAGTTGCTAAACCACTGGAAACACAACGTATGCTATGGTTAGCAGGTGCTTTAATCGTTGTCATCGGCGGCTTACTCTTTTCAAACAGAAGCGCTAAAAAGAATCCGGAAGGTTGGGGAGCAATGAAGTACCCCCAATTAGCATTGGGAATGCTTGCATTATTTATCTATGTTGGTATTGAAGTAGCGATTGGTAGCAATTTAGGTGAGTTGTTGACTTTAAAAGAATTTGGTCACCTGCAATCTTCCCAGATCACACCCTATGTATCCATGTACTGGGGTAGTATGATGATTGGTCGATGGGCAGGTGCAATTACAGCATTCAACCTAAGTAAATCGACTAAAAACGGCTTACTGATTATCGTCCCTTTGGTTGCATTTTCCATCATTATTGGTGTCAATACACTTGCGGGCTTCGAAATGTCACACCTTTATTACTACGTAATCTGTATTATTCTTCAAATCGTGGCTTTCTACCTAAGTAAAGAAAAACCTGCACGTACATTGATTATTTTTGGCTTATTTGGAATCATTGCCATGTTAATCGGGCTTTTCTCTTCTGGCACAATTGCTATCTATGCATTCTTATCAGGAGGTCTTGCTTGTTCAATTATGTGGTCATCTATCTTCAGTTTATCAATAGTGGGTCTTGGAAAATATACAGCTCAGGGTTCAGCATTCTTGGTTATGATGATTCTTGGTGGTGGTGTCCTTCCTCCTATCCAAGGAAAATTGGCCGACCTTATTGGAATACATAACTCCTATATCCTACCATTAATCGGATTCTGTTATATTGTTTTCTTTGCTGTATTTGTCAAGGGAATTTTAACCAAACAAGGAATCAATATTGATGAAATCGAGGCTGAAGGAGGTCATTAATAGCATCAACTAATTGTAAATAGTACACTATTTAAACAATTTTATTACACTAATCAAAAACTGGCTTAACGACATTGTTAAGCCAGTTTTTTTATATAATGAGCGAATTCATAAAATTTATTTTTTTAAAAATACATGGATAAATTATGATATTTAAAATTAAAAAATGTATTTTCGGGGAATTGATTAATGAATTGATTACTCATTTTATAACGATAAACACAATTAAAACTACTCAATAATGATAATCATTGCTGACGGGGGATCAACAAAAACAAACTGGTGTTTGTTAGATGATTCAAATAAAAAAATCTACTTCAATACAGAGGGGTATAACCCTTATTTTGTTGACAGTGAATACATTGTAAACTCCCTAAAAAAAGGATTACCGCAGGATTTACCTTTTGAAAAAATCGCGGAAGTAAATTATTATGGCGCTGGTGTCCATAATAAAGAAAAAGCTCAGATTGTAGTTGATGCTTTAAAACAAGTATTTACTACAGCGAAAGTGGAAGTAGGACATGATCTACTTGCTGCTGCGAGAGCATTATTAGGATCTCAAGCCGGATTTGCTGCAATTTTGGGTACAGGAACAAATTCTTGTCTTTATGATGGTAAAGAAATTACGCTAAATATTGACTCCGGAGCTTACATTTTAGGTGATGAGGGATCGGGTAGTTACATTGGTAAAAAATTACTTGCAGACTATGTTCGTAATTTAATGCCTAAAGATGTCAAAGAAGTTTTTTGGAATACCTATAAAATGACAAAGGACGAAATTATGGATGCGGTTTATACCAAACCAATGCCTAACCGTTTCTGTGCAAGTTTTAGCAAATTCGTCTATGACAACAATGTGAACATCGAATATACACGTAATATTGTCGATGAAGCATTTGAAGCATTCTTTAGAAATTTAGTCAGCAAATATCCTAATTACCAGAGCTATACATTCAATTGCATTGGTTCAGTAGGTTATAATTTCAGAAATGTACTGGCTGAAAAGGCAGAACAATATGGTATGAAAGTAGGTAAAATCCTGCGTTCTCCAATTGATGATCTTGTCCAGTTCCACATTGATAGAGCAGCTGCAGTTGCCAAATAAGAAGGTAAATAATCTTTAACATATTTTAGGGTGTCTGATCTGGATCAGACACCTTTTTTATTGACTAAAATAAGCTAATATTAAATTCTAATAAACTTACCTATACTGCTTTACAGGATATTTTAATGATTTAATAACAGGAATTTCATCAATACAAAATAAATTTACTTTTTTTTTGTAAAAAGAATATTTATAGTTTATTCCGATGAAAAGAAGCCTTGATATACTTGTACTCTCAGACATACACTTAGGTACATACGGAAGTAGAGCCAAAGAACTTTTACTTTACCTAGAATCTGTCGCACCCAAGATATTGATCCTAAATGGTGATATTGTCGATATTTGGCAATTTAAGAAAAGCTACTTTCCCCAAGATCATTTAAAGGTCATCAAGAAGATCATCGACATGAGTTCAACAGGTACTGAAGTTCATTACATAACTGGCAATCATGACGAAATGCTTCGTAAATTTACGGATCTTAAACTTGGTAATATCAAACTGAGCAATAAACTGCTTCTTTCACTCAATAGTCAAAAAGTATGGATCTTTCACGGCGATGTTTTCGATGCATCCATTCACCATTCGAAATGGCTGGCAAAACTTGGCGGTTGGGGTTATGACAAACTGATACAGCTCAACAATGTCATTAACTATTGCCTGGATAAAATGGGAAAAGAGAAATATTCACTCTCAAAAAAAATCAAAAACTCTGTTAAAAAGGCCGTCAAATACGTCTCGGACTTTGAGCATACAGCAACAGAACTGGCGATTGAAAAAAATTATGATTTCGTGATCTGCGGTCATATTCATCAACCCCAGATAAAGGAAGTTATCACCCGAAAAGGCACCTGCACCTATATGAATTCGGGTGATTGGATCGAAAATCTAAGTAGCTTAGAATACAAAAATGGCGAATGGAAGCTATTCTATTTTGAAGAGAATAAGGAACAGATCCTTAAAAACAAAATCATTGACACCCCTCTTTTCAGCTTAGAAGATCTCAAGAAAATCGTCATCTCATCCTAGGAGAACTATGGGACAACAGCATAGTTAGGTAAAATTTATTTAAGCAAAAAAAGCCGAACTAATTCGGCTTTTTGTCGTTTACAATGTTATTGTTTCTCCTATTTTCGGAAGAGACAGTGAAATATCTTCGTTTTGAAATTTGTCCAAGGCCTTTTGTTTATCAATCTGAATTGGCGGGAATGAATCATAATGAATCCCTACCACACGTGAACAGTTAATAAACTCCGCTGCTTTGATCGCATCATCTACATCCATGGTGTAGTATCCACCGATTGGTAAAAATGCCCAATCTAATTTCAGGTCTGCCAACAGCTTCATTTCCATGGTCAACGCCGTATCGCCGGCGAAATAGATCTTTTTCCCCTGTACATTAAAGACAAATCCTACCGGAAATCCACCATATTGGCCATCGGGCGTACTATTTGTATGTGCAGCATAAACCATCTTGACAGTGCCAAAAGGGAGCTGTACCGTACCGCCCAAATTGAACTCAACCACCTTATCGTCAGGCACACCTTGTCTTTTTACCCAAGCCGCTGTCTCCACAATGGCCAATACTGTAGCATCGCTATTCTTTTGGATGGTAGCCATATCTGCGACATGATCCTGATGTCCGTGGCTTAAAAAGATGTAATCGGGTTTAATCGCGTTTACATCAATTGCTTTTGCCAGTGGATTATACGTTACGAAAGGGTCCAATAAGACCTTCGTTCCATCAAAATCAAACTCAACACAAGATTGACCGTAATAAGTTGCTTTCATGATCATATTGCTATTGATTAAATAAGCCGCCTAAGCCGCCTAACATATCTTTACTTGCCGCCTGCATTTCAGCCTGACTGATATTCTCTGCTTGGACTATTGCCTTGTTCAAAGCAACAACCAATAATTCCTCCAATTCTTCTTTATCCGCATTAGACAAAAAAACAGGATCTATCGTAATCTCTTTAATCTCTTTATTGGCTGTTGCCACTACTCGGATCAAACCACCCTCAGCTTCACCGGATACCGAAATTGTATCTAGTCTTTTCTTGATTTCTTCTGCTTTTTGCTGTGCCTGAAATAATTTGTCAAACATATCTATCACATTTATTTGATGCCAATTTACAAAAATCCTCCAATACCTACTATTGCTAATTTACTTTCGCTAATGCTCGCCTTTTTGTATTTTTGCAGCATGCAAAGCAATCAGGAAAAATTAGTTGCCCATTTTTTGGAACAGCTGAATCTAAATAATAGCACTTTCTCACCAGAAACATACGCTAAGTTAGCAGCAAAGCAATCGGCAATCGTTAGCATCGAAGACGTCATCGCCTATATCAATACACTTGGCGAAGAATTAAACAGCGAAGAAAACATCAATGCGCTTATAGAAAAAATAGAAGATGAAACCAGTATCTTGATTCACAAGCTCAAATTTATAACGGCCAGTGACAGACCCAAAGTATTGGTTTTAGATCGAATTGAGCCACTGGAGATCAATGAATCTGCCTATCTACACGAGTCTATCAAAATAGCAGGCGGAATTCCAACAACAACTGCCCATGAGGCAGATAAAATTATTCTAATTGACAGCGACGAAACTGTATTTACCCGTATTCCGCTAGTATTAAATGATCCTTCAATTGCACAATCAAAGGCCATTGAACTCGATCAGCTTTTCATTATGACAAAACCCGGTTTTGCCCAAATCCCAGGATACGAATACCTTACTGAGCTGGAATCTTTAGCGGAGATCTTTCAGCCAAAATATTTCGTTTATGGCCACGAGGGCAAAGACTGGTTGCAATTTCAATTGAAATAATAGCAAACAATATTTCCTATTCAATTCATAAAAAAAAGCATCATTAAATGGATTAAAGATGCTTTTTTTATGATATGAGGGAATTATGCACTAGCTATACCTTCTTCGCAATACCTCATATAATTTTTCAACAGTATGGGGTTTATCTGCCCACCTGTTTTTGATTGCGTAATTAGTTTGCAAAAATGCATCAGCTTCCGCATAGCTGCTAAATCTGTTTAATAACTCTACCGCTTCGCTATAAGCTAAACTATAGCCATTAAATAGGTCTTTAATAAATAAAAGCTTATCGTTCAAACTTATTCCGGTTTTTATATCAGTCAGTTTATCGGAACTTCCGGATTGATTGACTTGATATACCCGGTTCTGTACTCCGGCTTGCTTTTGCTGTGAGATAATCTCATTTAAGGTGAGCGGTCTAGAAGGAGCCTCCTCCACTACCGTATTGACTTCTTCCTGGATAAGGTTCTCTTGAATTTCCTCGATGATAACCTGTTTTGGTTCTTCTACAACCTCTGTAACCACCACTGCTTCCTCATCAACAAGGCCTATCTTGGGTTCATTTATGGTATACTGATTTTCTTCAACAGGTTCTACAGTAGCTTCAAGTGTGGTCAGCTCCGCATCATCAACTTGTGTAGGATTAGCTTCACTAGGGATCTTGGTCGAAGACGAAACTGTCGGAAAATCTACTGTTTCTTCTATTTCCTGCTGTACTTCAACAGCCTCTCCATTTGACGTTTTAGATACGTTACCATCCGCAATATGCTGTACGGTATTTTCGGTTTCAACAATGGGCTGGGTAGATGTCCGTATCGAAGAGGGTGGCGTAAAATAATCATTAAATGCTATTTTTTTGCTCTCCAACACCGATTCTTTTAAGGTATTTTGAACTTGCCCGCCTTGTAATACAACATCTGTCTTAAGCAAAGTCACATAAGCCGCCACAGATTGCGCTTTCGCTTCCAAACTCACCAAATAACTTAAATCAGTAGCACTGTCTTTTTCTGATAAAGCCAAATACTGTGCATTCAAATCCTGTAATAAATCTCCTATCTTATTAAAAATTTCTTCTTTAGTACCCATAATTCTATTTGAAATCGCCTGTTAATCGTTTATAATACCTTTACATTCCTTACCTTAAAAAGTGGAAAACTCAATCCTTTGATTTATAAATATTTGAATTTGTATTCACTTTTTTGCTACTCAAATTTAATATTTAATTCTGATATTAGCATTGTCAAAAACAGAATATAATAGGAGGTCTATGGACAAATAACACCTTATTTGCTGACTATCCGAAAAAAATAATTTAATCAAATGCTTTTTTCCGAACATAAT
This sequence comes from Sphingobacterium sp. HMA12, assembly GCF_002933815.1. GTDB lineage: Bacteria > Bacteroidota > Bacteroidia > Sphingobacteriales > Sphingobacteriaceae > Sphingobacterium. The sequence continues at coordinate 11,837 of NZ_BEYR01000001.1, read as the reverse complement.
CTGACATTGAGACCAGCTCGATATGGAAGTATTGAGGTTATCTGTGGATCAATGTTCTCAGGCAAAACCGAAGAATTGATACGCAGGCTAAAACGGGCACAATATGCACGGCTTAACGTTGAAATTTTCAAGCCTGCAGTCGATAAACGATATGATGAAAAATTGGTCGTTTCCCACGATAGCAATAGTATCCCATCTACTCCGGTTGAAAATTCTTCAGCAATTCTACTATTGAGTTCGGCTACTCAAGTTGTTGGCATAGATGAAGCACAATTTTTTGATGACGGATTGACAGAAGTATGTGTCAAATTGGCAAATAGTGGGATTCGGGTGATTATTGCCGGCTTGGATATGGATTATAAAGGTCAACCCTTCGGCCCAATACCAAGTTTAATGGCAGTAGCTGAACATGTCACCAAAGTTCACGCTGTATGCATGCAATGCGGCGCTCCAGCGAATTATTCTTATCGGCTGACAGATGACACGCAAACCGTGCTACTCGGTGAAAAGGAAGCCTATGAGCCCCGCTGTAGACAATGTTATTATCATTTGGACCAACAGGGCCACTCACATAGTCAACGCTAGGATACAATCTTCAATAACCATTTCATTCTTTTACCGAATATCCTATCATTGCAATCGAAAACAGCTGGCTGTCGGTTGCTTTTATCTGGTCAATTTATAACATTTCTGTTAGAAATAACTGCCAGATAGACCGGGAATCAATTTGGCATAAGATTTGAAATATACTTACAAATAAGAAGATAAACGCTTTCAAAAGCGACAAAATACTTTTCATAATTTAGGTTTATAATTGGTTAGTTTGCACCTCCTTGCCCATCAAGGAGGTGTTTTTTATGACGTAAAAAAACGCTGCCCTTTTCAAAGAACAGCGTTTCTTTTGTATTACATTAACCTCGATCTCATTAGGGCTGTACGCGATAGTTGATCACTTTTCGACCGATATTACCCGTCTGGTCCATCCCTTCTACAATTACTTTATAACTGCCGTTTCCATCCGCATTGTAGAATTGAACGGCGGCCTCCCCTGTCTCGGTTACCGTTACCTTTGGATTCCAATAAATCGTAGTCCGCAGATCATTTGCCGATTTTCGCTCTGGCGTATCATATTTTGGTGTGTAGAACTTACGTTCTTTAACATAGCCTAGCGGGAACATGTCTATAACATTCGATTTTGGCAGGAGTTTCTCAATTTCACTCAAGGCCATCCGAGGTTTCTTGGCCTCCACTTTCTTTGTATAAATAGAGACAACACCATTGTTTTGATACATTCTTGATACCGTCCCCAATTCGTCACGCAAAAAGATTTCTATCCCCTCGATATCCGCCACATTGATACTGTTCAATCCGGGTTCGTCAATAGCCATACCATTTAGAAAAAACTGAACAGGTGTACGTCCACCAGCATTATAATCACGCGAAACATAATATTTCAATGTTTGAGGGTCATAGGTAATCCCCGTTAAAACAGTCTGCAGGCACATGGTCAACACATTACACCCCGTCAAACGTTCTGGCTCAATACGATGTTCAGGCATAGACAAGCCCGAAATCGACGGAAAATCCTTATTGGTGATGACTTTTTTCTGGACTCCTGTTACCTCTACTTCATCCAACAAAATGGATTTTCGATACTCTTTGCGGCTATTATCCAAATAAGGCGCAAATGCTTGGTCTATATTGGGAACAAAGTAGCTTTTATAGCCATTATTCTTATCTATTTCGGGATAGTAACTCTGATCCATATTGATTACCAAGCTCCGGTAATTATCATTTGACCGCGCATTTACAGTCACTTTAGATGAGTCAGGAAAAACAAGGTCTTTGAATGTAAAGCGGCCATTTTGATCGGTGTATACATCCTTTTTGATATTTCGCGAAGGTACAGACAACAACAGGCCTCCATTCGGATATGGACGACCGGTATTCATTCGCAGAATTCCCGATAACTCGATCCCTTGTTCAGGAAGAAAACTGACCTGAGGTAATTTTTCAGCGATTAATGCGGGATATTCAAAACGTCGGTATCCCTGTGTCATTAATAAGGCATCCAACGCCTTTTCACGATTTGGATTTTTTTCATCAAAATAAGCATTTGGGTTTTCGACATTCCCTTTCAGATCCGAAGTCAATAGAAAATTGCTCACAATGGAGAGATCAGCTTGGTCATTATAAGGGACCTTAGACTCATCAATTACTGAAACGGAATAATTGCCGGGATATTTCTGTCCATTATTATCAACGGAAAGCTTTAAATTAACCAGATCTTTCGCTTTATAACTTTGTTTATCACTGGCGACTTGAATGTTGAGCAATTTCTCACTCTGCACAAATGCCAGGCGCTCACTTACAGGTTTGCCGTCAGGGGTCATTAAAGTAACCTGGACAATACCGTTAGGTAATCTTTCTTTTGGAATATTGACCAGCGCTGAAGAAGATTTTAGATTAACCTGAGCACCAAAACAGAGATGACCATTCGACTGAACCAATACATAGTAAGATTGAGCTGGGTTTTTCGAGAAATTCTCCTCGCTAGTCACAACAGCAAATTCGGCATTTGTTTCATCCTGCTTGACAAATACAACATTTGCCTTATCATTAGCAACAGCTGGAAGCTTATATTTACGTTCCTGTCCATTGTCAAATTTGATAACGGCTTGGTAGTTTTCTCCAACTAAAGGCAATAAGGAGAAGTAACCCATTCCCGATCCAAAATCTTCAAATTCTGCAACAGATTTTCCTTTTGAATCGAGGATTGAACCTTTTACTTTTAGACTCTTGCCATCAGATCCCACAGCTTTAAAAGCCACCTTTTTGGCAAGTCCGGCAATTAGGTCTCCGCCCTCAGGAAAAAATTGCACATCCGCATCCCACAGTGCATTTTTTAGCAGAAAAGAACTGGATAACGGTTTTTCATTTTTATTTTCCTGGATACTCACCTTTAGTTGGCCTTTCTCCAGATTAGCCTTCTCTTTTGCCGATAGGTTGATCGTCACTTTCCCCATCGCATCCGTCTCACCTTTACCTTTATCGACAGTTTCCCATCCAGCGACAAACTCCCAGTTGATCTTTGAATTAATCATCGGCTTGCCGGTCCGATCCCTGAACTGTATGACAGCTTGGCTTTTATTTCCACTGAGATTATTCTGAAACTCAATATTTGTGGTCAATTTCTTATTGATCACATCACCTATTGGAACGATTTTATTGAAGAAGTAAGAAGCGTCAAAATTTGACATCCATTTGGTATATGCTCTGAAGCGGTAGTTATCCTGCACCATGAACTGTGGATCGAGCACCATCTGCCCATTTCCAATACCTTTATCCAACGGAATCCTAAAGGTCTGAATAAGGGAGTCGCGGCTATTCAATACTTCCACATAGGCGATTTTGCTCGGCTCATATTCTGGAAGGTTCCGGGATAAATAAGTAGAAAACCATAGGGTATCCCCCACGGCATAATAAGGTTTATCAAAGTGCAGATGTACTTTTTCTGTTGGGTAACCTTGAAAATATTTTTGAACCCGTTCTACGATCGTATTAATAGGCAATGTAGGTGCAGTCTGTGCATATGCTGTCCCGACTCCTAAAATCCCTATCGATAAAGTCAATAGTTTTATGTGCTTCATTGAAAGTATTAGAATTAAAAAAAGAATAGCTAAATATATTCAATTTTAACCAAAGGCCAGTCTTGTTATGGCATTTTTAACATTTATTATGCCATTATACTATATCCAGCAAACTGCTAAAGTAAAGGCGCCAATAAACGGCAGATGGAATCGACCCCCCGTTTCCAGCGGCTCCTTTGCATCCATTTCCGAATTGTAATTAAATCCGAAGCTTCAATATCTGCAAGAAATTGATTGTTCAGGCGTTCACATAATGCTTTGTCAGAGACAATCCCGGATATCTCAAAATTGATATAAAAACTTCTGATATCCAGATTAGTGGTACCGATATAGGCTAGTTTACTGTCAATACAGATCGTTTTGGCATGTAGAAATCCTTTAGTATAAAGGTATACATTTACTCCCCTTTCAAGCAGCGGCTTGATAAAGGAAAAGGAAGCATGCTGTACAAAAAAGGAATCTGATTTTGCCGGCAACATCAGATCAACGCGAACCCCGGAAGAGACCGCCAGCATCAAAGCTGTCGTCAGTTGATCACTTGGAATAAAATAGGGCGTACACAATTGTACATATTCCTTTGCTTCATTGATTCCGGCAATAATTGCCTCCATATTGAATGGAGCTGGAGAACCGGGATCGCTCGCCGTAAAACCAACACCACTCGCGTCTTCATCAGCGATCGGAAATCTATTCAAATAGCCTCTACCCAGTTCAAATGATTCTGCATCCGTCTGATTCCAGCTATTCCAAAACTGAATTTGCAAGGTATTTACAGCCGCTCCAATGATCATCATTGCTGTATCGCGCCAATAGATATCATTTTTTCCATTATTGATATAACGATCTGAAATGTTGATTCCTCCAACAAAACCGACCTTTCCATCGATGACCGCAATCTTTCGGTGATTTCGGTAATTGCTATTGGCCAAAGAAGAAAAAGTGACGGGAAGAAAGGGCTCAAAAAGAAAACTTGGCTTATGTCTACGTAAATATTTAATCACATCAGGAGCACCAAAACTGTCCAAGATCAAACGTACTGTTACCCCGGCTTTTGCCTTCTCTTCTAAAATTTGTAATATTTCACGTCCGACTTCATCCATTTCCCAGATATAGTACTCCATATGAATGGAATGTTTCGCGTCTTTCAATTGCTGAATCAATACCGGAAATTTTTCCTCGCCGTTAATGAACAAAGTGACATCGTTATTCAGGGAGAATGTGGATATTTTCTGGTTTTTGAGGTACCGATACACCATAGCCAAACTCCCTATACGCTCGTTCAGTGTATCAATATGTTCTTCCATAATTTCGGATTCTTTACGCCAGGCATCGAGTAATTTTTTTGATTGCTCGCGGTACATCCGCTTCATTCGTTTAACTTTCTTGAATTTTTGGCCAAAGAAATAATAACTGAGCAGACCGATTACAGGCAGAAAAACAATCACCATAATCCAAGCGATCGTTTTGGCAGGGTTACGGTTTTCAATCAAGATGGTGCCGATTACACCAATATATAAGATGAGTAAGGGAATCCAGTAATATTGTAAAGCAATTTGTAAAATATGATGAAGTACCTCCATATGATGCGCTAAGTTTAATATCAAATATAATACTTAGCCTCGACAAATTGTTTGCCCTTAAGCACAGTTTATTGCACCGTCAATATGAATAAGAGGACTTAAATAAGGGATATTTAAGTTCGCCCCTCTAAGTATAAACCAGATTCCCAGTAGAAAATATAAAAAAGGCACCCATTTTGAAAAGCGAATTTTGAAAGATCTGGAGAAATTTCCCAAAAAGGAAAACAAAAACAACAGTGGAATTGTCCCCAATCCAAACCACAACATAAATAGGAAACTCTGTTGCGGACCATCGGCATTCATTGCAGACATTAAAGCCATATATACCATACCACAAGGTAATAATCCGTTCAATATACCCGCAATAAAACTTCCTCCCGGTCTATACAGCCATTTCGACAGAAGCCTGACAAAGGGCTGCACGGAACGAGTCTGCAAGCGCGCAATGGTACGGTTATTTTTCCCTACAAGCTGAAACACAGCAATCAGTACCAATATGATCCCTGTGATCCAGCTTAATGCACGTTGCCAGCCCTGAATTTGTGCAAATGTACCAATGGTTCCTAAAAGAAATCCCAGACTACCATAGGTCAAAACCCGGCCTAATTGATACAGTATCTTATTTAGAAAAATAGACCAACTCAACCCTTGCCTTCCCTCAATAGCAAAAATTAGGGGACCGCACATGACAGCACAATGTATGCTTCCAAATAAGCCCATAAAGAATGCAAAATAGGTATAGCTCATGCCCTTGGTTTAAAATAAAATATGTTCCTCAAATAAAAAATCTTTACCTTCGCTTTTCCAGTCAACATACAAATTCCACATTCCTTTGTCGAATGTCGAAATAGGCAATGCGAGTATATTACCCGTTGTCTGAAATGGCAACTCCCTATCCCGCTTACTGTCCGAAGGTTTACGAAACAATAGTTTCCCTTTGTTCACTTTCGAGACAAAATGTATGTAAAGTGTATCTTTCCTAAGCTCCACTTTCGGCGTCTCTTTCATGCTCAGTAAATTTTGTTTTTTTTCATAAGCCTGATCATAATTCAAGCCCTGTTCATAATAATCGTCTTCTTCTAAGCTATCCTTATCATGAGTGACCATGTAAAATCCTGCGGCAACGATGCACAGCATAAATACCGCCAAGCTCAAAAAAATTTTTGTACCCCAATTCATTGTTTTATTTGTTAATTCATTCCAGGAGGAGCAATAAAAGTAGTTTTTAGGCTTTCTACTTTTTTATCTCCTGAATAGATAGATAATTTGATATTACTTTTATATGTTTCGACGTCCTTATTATCGATAATCAGAAAGAAGCTTAAAGTTGCATGTCCACCTTTACTGAGCTTTTGGATAGGATTAACCAGTTGGATTTTGAGTCTCGGATCCTCGCATACTAATTTAAAAGGCATCTCCTTGCCCGATTTGTTAATTAATTCCAGGGCATAAAGATTACTGATTGTCTTATCATCGCGAAGTTGATAGGTACTTCCTTTTGCCCGTAACAATCGGCCATCAACCTGAGAGCGATTGAACAGCAAAAATCCAAATACCGACATCAGCAGTACCAAGACAATGGAATAAGCTACCGCCCGCACGTTGCTTTTTTTCTTTAGCGTACCTTCAATCTCCCCCATGGGGTAAAAACCGATCAGCTTTTTGGGCTTTCCGATTTTTTCCATGACAGCATCACAGGCATCAATACAAGCAGTGCAGCTCACACATTCCAATTGTAGGCCTTTACGGATATCAATCCCTGTTGGACAAACGTGCACACAGAGTTTGCAGTCCACGCAGTCTCCATGTGAAGTACCTTTTTGCTGCTTTCCTCTGGGTTCACCACGTCTATGATCGTAGGCCACTGTGATGCTTTGGTCATCCAGAAGGACGCCTTGCAATCTTCCATAGGGACAAATTGCAATACAGACAATTTCTCTGATGTAGGCAAATACCGCATAAAATACCAGGGTGAATATGATGATGGAGATTAAGCCGGCAATATGCTGATCCAATGGATCTGTGATTATTTTAATCAAAGCATCCGAACCGATGATATAAGCCAAAAAGATGTTCGATATAAAAAACGAAATAATCAGAAAAATACCATGCTTCAATAGCTTCTTCATCTGTTTCTGATCGGTATTGGGGCCTTCATTGCACTTTTTTTGTTGCTGCCAATCCCCTTCGATCCAATATTCTATCCTCCTGAAGATCAGTTCGAGAAAAATTGTCTGCGGACAGGTCCATCCACACCAGACGCGTCCAAAGACCACTGTAAATAACACCACGCAGACCATGACGATCAACATTCCAAAAACAAATATATAGAGGTCCTGTGGGTAAAAAAGGTTTCCTAAAATCGAAAATTTCCGTTCAATAATATTGAACATTAAAAACGGTTCACCATTTACCTTAATGAAAGGAGCTACAAATAAGAACAGTAGCAGTGTATAACCAACCCACTGTCTTTTTTTATAAAGTGCTCCCTGCGGTTTTTTGGCATAAATCCACTGTCTCTTTTTTGACTTAGATCCACCATTATTGGTATTATTAACTACTACTGTACTCATTTCAATCTGGATTTACTATTCAGCTTTTTTTTCTGTCCCGGCTCCATCCTTTGCTTTTGCTGTATCCTCAGCGTTTCCGTAGGCTACCTCTTCTCCTTGTGGTTCTTTTGGATTGGCAGGATGTGTATCCCTCAACGTAACAATGTAGCTTGCCACCTGTGCAATTTGCGCCGGACTTAAGGTTTGCTCCCAGGGCACCATCCCTTTATCCGGAACACCGTACTTTATAGTTTTGAAAAGATCTTTAATCTCACCGCCATGCAACCAAAATTTATCCGTCAAGTTGGGACCAATACCACCCTCCCCGTTTCCACCATGACAGGCGACACAGTTTGCAGCGAATATTGCTTTTCCTTCAACAGCCATGTCGGGTTCAAATTCAACCGTATTTTCATCGACATTACTGGCTGAAGCAGCTAAATAAGCCTGTCTTTCCTTTTCCGCAACAACCATTTCATGTGCGTACTCCTGATCTTGGTTCATACCGATCCCGGAAACCTGATAGATGAATAAGTAGACAAGCCCAAAGAAGATTGTTCCATAAAACAAAAAATTAAACCAGATTGGAATGGGGTTATCCAGTTCCCGGATACCATCGTATTCGTGATCGATGACTATGTCCTTTTCTTCAGAGATAGGTCTTATTCCCATGATCTTGTTCCAAGATCGTTTTAACCATCCCTTATTGGCTAATTTCTTGAGCTCTTCCTCTTTGACCAATTCAGGCATTGTAATCTTAATGATGGATTTCATGGCGCGGTTGACCATCAGTGCCGATGCCAAAAGGGCCAACATCACGACTATCAATACGATAATTAAGATATCTGTGTATAAATTATCTGTACCAAACCCCCAGGAAGACTGAATAGCTTCTACTGTGGCAGGTGCAGTATCTAATAATAAACTCATATACTATATACTTTCAGGTGAATGATTCATTTCCTTTTCAGTTTCCTCCTCCAAAGGCAGTTCCTTCATATAGTTTATATAGTCCTTTTTCATGCGAAACAACATGATTGCGACCGAAATAAAGAAAATCAGGAATATCCAAAGTGATACAATAAGGTAAAGCTCACTTCCGTTCAAATTTGTGATTTGTTTAAACATCGTGCTATTGATTTACGTTAACATCCTCAGCCACTTTCGGAGCTGCTTTTATATCCGTCCCCAATCGTTGTAAATAAGCGATTACTGCGATAATTTCGCGATCGGCCAATACATTGACCTGGTTCTGTTTCAGATCGTCTGCAATTTTTTGTGCCTGTTTGTGCAGATCTTGTTCCGCATTCGCTATTGCCGCATCGGTATATGGGATTCCTAGTTTACGCAGGGCCTCCATTTTATCTTTCAAAATAGAGTTGTCCAATTGCTGGTCTATTAGCCAAGGATAAGAAGGCATAATGCTTCCCGGAGAAGTTATGGTCGGGTCCAAAAGGTGATCAAAATGCCATTTATTTGGATATTTAGAACCAATACGGTGCAAATCAGGTCCTGTACGTTTCGATCCCCATAAGAATGGTGTATCGTATACATATTCGCCAGCTTTACTATACTCACCGTAGCGGGCAGTCTCCGATCTAAACGGACGGATTGCCTGCGTATGACAATTGACACAGCCCTCTCTGACATAAAGATCACGTCCTTGCAGTTCCAGTGCTGTATAAGGCTTCACACTTGCGATTGTCGGTACGTTTTTGGAAATGGTAAATGTAGGAACCATCTCAACCATACCACCGATCAGAATCGCGATAAGTGCCAGTACCATGAACAATATAGGTTTACGTTCAAGACGACGATGCTGAGACTGTTCATTGACCTGAACCGGTAATAAAGCTGGCGCTTCAGCGGGCTCATTGGCCAGCAGCTTTCCTTGCTTCATGGTCTTAATCAGGTTAAACGTCATCAGGAAGACACCAGATAAATAAAGTGCTCCCCCTACAGCCCGCATCATATGCATTGGTAGAATTTCCAGTGTTGTTGCCAAGAAGTTTGGATATTTCAAAACGCCTTCCGGTGTAAACTCTTTCCACATCAGCCCCTGTACAACTGCTGCCCAATACATCGGAATAGCATAAAATAGAATTCCAAGTGTACCGATCCAAAAGTGAGTTGACGCTAATTTTTTAGAGTAAAGTTCCGTTTTATAAATACGTGGGATTAACCAATAGAGGATACCGAACGTCATAAAACCATTCCAGCCCAATGCACCGACGTGTACGTGCGCAACAATCCAATCGGTAAAGTGTGCAATTGCATTTACCTGCTTTAAAGACAGCATCGGCCCTTCAAATGTTGCCATACCATAACAGGTCAGTGCGACGACCATAAATTTCAACATAGGTTCTGTGCGTACCTTATCCCAGGCACCACGCAGAGTCAGCAGACCGTTTATCATACCACCCCAACTTGGTGCAATCAGCATAATCGAAAATACTACGCCTAGGGACTGAACCCAGCTTGGTAATGCGGTATATAACAAATGGTGAGGTCCAGCCCAGATGTAAATAAAGATCAAAGACCAAAAGTGCAGAATACTTAATTTATAGGAATAAACCGGACGATTAGCCATTTTCGGCAAAAAGTAGTACATCATTCCCAAGTAAGGAGTAGTTAGGAAGAACGCTACCGCATTATGGCCATACCACCATTGCACGAGTGCATCTTGCACACCTTTATACACATAGTAGCTTTTCCATCCTGCTACCGGCAATTGAATGGAGTTGACGATATGTAACACCGCTACCGTAACAAATGTGGCAATATAAAACCAAACTGCGACGTACATATGACGTTCACGCCTTTTGATAATTGTACCAAACATATTGATACCAAAAACCACCCAGATAAGGGTAATTGCGATATCAATTGGCCACTCCATTTCGGCATACTCGTGACTTGATGTGAGTCCTAGTGGAAGAGTGATAGCCGAGGCGACAATAATTAACTGCCAACCCCAAAAATGGAGCTTACTTAAAGCATCACTAAACATTCTCGCTTTAAGTACCCTTTGCAAGGAGTAATAGACTCCCATAAAAATACCATTACCTACGAAAGCGAATATCACGGCGTTGGTATGTACTGGGCGTACACGGCCAAACGTTGTGTATTGCAATCCGAAGTTCATTTGAGGCCAAACAAGCTGCGTCGCCACAAGCAATCCTATGGTCATACCAACTATTCCCCAAATAATGGTAGCGATTCCGAAATTTCTGACAATTTTATTGTCGTAATTAAATTGCTCTAACTGCATTACTTAAATTGTTGATTCTGAATCAAAAGTAAGCAGCATTTTATGACAATCTAATGATGTACAATGCGTACAAAAGTGATGTACGTCACTTTATATAAATAGTAATAATCCGCTTTTCATTGGCTGTTTTGATTGATTTCAAGATATTTAAATCAAAAGAGCAAGAAACAAAATAAATTATTGTACAATAGTTCGGGAATAAAAGTGATACCTGTCACTTTCATAAGTAGGATTGCTAGATTACTGTCACTTTGGAAAGTACAGTAGCGACTTGGGTTACTCTTCTTTTTTGCCTAATTTTCTGGAGTATTCTGTTCTTTCCTCCTACCCCTCCTGCGGAAGCATGAACTACACACCCTCTCGTCTGGATTATAGTGTACCTTTTTAGTGCTCCCTTCCCTGCTTGTTCTTATGGTTCTGTCTAAGCAGAATTAAACATGTACTAGATTAGTCAACGATGATATGACCAATCTGTGGCAGCGCTAGCATTCGAAACGACGTATCGGTTTCCATGAAAACTTGGGCCCGTTGGGTAATCTTCAATCGGACAAGTTTTCCTAACAGCCAGATGTGTTCCAGACCTGTTATAGATCTGATCATAACTCAGTCCCTTGGAACAATGTTAAGCTATCGGGTTTCTAGGCCTGCTGTTCCGGGCCGGTATCCCCGGACTTCCCCCGGAGCCGATAGCCCTGTTGAACCAGAAGACCTGTAAAAAGGATATAAACGAAAGAAGCCCTTCACTGTTTCCAGCAAGGGCTTCCGTGTAAAAAAAGGCACCGAC